>NZ_JAGGQG010000009.1 GCF_018613415.1 Bacillus sp. ISL-18
AATCACCCCCTCCTACTCGATTATGGTATTTAAGCAACCACTTTTCCTTCTGATTTAACAACACTTTGCTGCTTTGGCTTTGCAACATTGAAGATGATATTAAGAACAATCGCCGTTAAGCTTCCAGCCACAATTCCACTGTTGGTTAAAATTTTCACACTTTCCGGAAGGGCGTCAAATAAAGTAGGAACGGTTGTAACTCCTAGACCCACACCAACGGAGCAAGCGATGATTAAAAGATTCTCTTGAGATGAGAAGTCAACTTTACTTAACATTTTAATTCCAGAAGCAATAACCATTCCAAACATCGCTACCATAGCACCGCCAAGAACGGAGGTAGGAATAACCGTAGTTAAAGCTGCCACCTTAGGAACAAATCCAAGGAAAATTAACATACCAGCCGCAGTGTAAATCACATTTTTCGACTTAACACCTGAAAATTGAACAAGTCCTACATTTTGAGAATAAGTCGTATAAGGGAAGGAGTTAAATAGTGAACCTAAAATACTAGCTAATCCTTCTGCACGATAACCTTTTACCAAATCCTGTTCCGTTAACTTTTTTCCTGTAATATCACTTAATGCAAAGTACACACCAGTTGATTCTATTAGACTAACAATTGCCACAAGTGTCATCGTAATAATTGGAGCTAATTCAAACGTTGGTGCTGCAAAGTGCAGGGGAGCAACCATGTGGAACCATGAAGCCTCACCAACTGCAGAAAAATCAACTTTTCCTAAAAGTGCAGCTACAATCGTCCCAGCAATCAGGCCTAGCAAAATAGAAATGGCACGAATAAAACCTTTAGAAAAGCGATAAAGAACAATAATGAATAATAATGTTCCAAAAGCTAGAGATAGATTTGTTACTGAACCGAAATCAGGGCTTCCTTGTCCTCCCGCTACATTATTCATCGCAACTGGAATAAGGGTAAGTCCTATGATGGTAACAACAGAACCCGTTACAACAGGCGGGAAGAAACGAACAAGTTTTCCAAAAAATGAAGCAATTATAATGACAATAATACCGGAAACAAGAATCGATCCATAAATCGCACCCATACCATATTGACCGCCAATGGCAATGATCGGACCAACGGCAGTAAACGTACAGCCAAGAACGATTGGAAGTCCGATTCCAAAGTATCGATTTTGCCAAACTTGTAAAAGAGTAGCAATCCCGCTTGTTAGGATATCTAATGAAACTAAATATGCTAGTTGCTTACCAGATAAATGAAGGGCACCGCCAATTATTAGCGGGACGATTACAGCCCCGGCATACATTGCTAATACATGCTGAATTCCTAAAGATGCTGTTTTCCATGGACTTTGTTTCATTAAATTAATTCCTCCACCTTTTCTTTGATAAATTGGACTTCACCGTTTGCCAGGGAGGCGATCCTTGCTAAGGATTCCACCCTTAATCCACGTTCTGTTAGTTTTTCTGATCCTTGCTGAAAAGCCTTTTCAATCACAATCCCAATTCCTAACACCTTAGCACCACTTTGTTGGACTATATCAGCTAATCCCAGCGCAGCTTGTCCATTGGCGAGAAAATCATCAATTATGAGGACACGGTCCGCATCGTCTAAATATTTTTTCGAAATGGATATTTCGTTTGTTTCTTTTTTGGTAAATGAATGGACTGACGCAGTGAGTAAGTCATCGGTTAGCGTTAATGATTTTCTTTTTCGAGCAAACACTACCGGCACATTCAGATATAATCCAGCCATCACAGCAGGGGCGATACCAGAAGATTCAATCGTCACGATTTTCGTGATTCCTTCATTAGCAAATCGTGCCGCAAATTCTTTTCCAATTTCCTTCATTAGGAAAGGGTCGATTTGATGGTTAAGAAATGAATCCACTTTTAAAACCTGATCAGACAGAACCCTGCCTTCCGAAATAATCTTTTCTTCTAGTAATCTCATAATGTTAAATCCCCCTTGAATAATAAAAAGCCCAATGGTCATCGCTCACACCGTAATCCGAGTGAGGCAATGACCATTGGGCTTCATAATTGCTTAAAAAAGCGCAAATAGGCAAAATTCATTACCCACTCATAGTCGGATTGTTAACGGCAATCCGGTAGAAACTTGCGAGCCATATCCCCGCGATTATATGAGCGAAACTATATATTAATATAATCACATTATATCAGGATAAAAGGGGAAATCAATCCTTTTTTAGCAAATAACGAACATTAGTACAAAATATTACGTCATTATTCGCTTATTGAAACCATTTTCATTCTATTAATGGAGGGTTCAAATCAAAGATTGAATAGTCATTCAGTTTCGAGTACTATTAACATACAGATATTTAGTCAGAATATTCCAAACCGAGGAGGGGTTTAGTTTGCAAAAATCAATACCTGAAAGCTGGTGGAACCAACTCCGATTGCCGGCTATTTCTGCACCGATGTTTTTAGTGTCAGGCACTGAGTTAGTTAAAGCGTGCTGTTTAAATGGAGTGATTGGCTCTTTTCCTGCACCAAATGCAAGACCGATTGAAGTGTTAGACCAGTGGATGGGACAGTTGAATGAAGAACTAGAGGAGGCACGGGCAGCTGACCCGAATCGAAAAATTGCTCCCTGGGCTATGAATATGGTGGTACATAGCTCCTACAGTCGTCTGCAGGATGAACTCAACTTAATTAAAAAGCATCAACCACAGTTAGTCATTACCTCTTTGGGAAGTCCGAAGCACGTTGTTGAGATCGTTCATGAATACGGCGGACTTGTTTTTTCAGATGTAAGCGATTTAAAGTTTGCTAAAAAAGCGGCCGAATCGGTTGTTGATGGTCTGATCCTCGTGGCAAGCGGCGCGGGCGGACATGCCGGACAAATTAATAGTTTTGCGTTTGTTGATATGGTGCGGTCATTTTGGGATGGAATCATCGTTCTTGCCGGCTCTATTTCGACTGGAAAAGGAATTCTGGCAGCTCAAGCGGCTGGGGCCGATCTTGCTTATATGGGTACACGTTTCATTGTCGCAAGCGAAAGTATGGCTAATGATGAATACAGAGAAATGCTTGTTGAGGCCACACAGGAGGATTTGATCTTAACGGATGCATTCTCCGGCGTAAAGGCCAACATGCTTATCCCAAGTATTAAAAAAGCAGGACTTGACCCGGGCCAATTAGTAAAGAAAGACCAAGTGAATTTTGACGATATGCAAAAAGAAACAAATGCCAAGGCTTGGAAGGATATCTGGTCTGCCGGTCATGGTGTCGGAGCGATTGATCGGATTGAATCGGCGGCAGATATTATTAACCGGTTAGAACTTGAATACAAAGAAGCTTTGCAAAAGATTAATAGCTCTGCTGGTAAATTATCGAGTGAAGGTGTGAATTAAGGTTTTTTGCAGTCGCTAGAATATCATATAAACTCTTATAAAATGAAAAAAGGAACCGCATAAAATTAAACGGTTCCTTTTTTCTGTTTCTTTTTCGTTTCCTTCTTCGCTACGATATTGACCACTTTATAGCCTGGTTTTAATTTTACTTTTTTGAAGCCATTTTCTAATGTGACTTGGTACAGGGTATATTTACGGGGTTCAACCTCTAACGTATCAATTTTTTTGATCGTTTCTTTACGAAAATGTTTATGAATCTTTTTTATTTGTTTTTCCGGTTTTTCACCGTAAAAGAAATCATATGCATAAATAAAAATATAAATAAAGACAGCACCAATGACAATGTAATAAAGGGCAGAAGTTAAAGCAGTCATGTTAGACATCCTTTCTAAGAAGCCAAGTGTATATCATTCAAAGTGTATTATAACGAAAAAAATATCATTTAGAAATGATTAGTTTGACTGCAAGAATAAGACATAGAAAGAAACATCCGATTTTTAACCTAGGTACACTATTTTTATTACAAATAATGTCCATTTGCAGTGAACAAATTAGGGGGATATGATAAAGTAAACAGTAGAAATCCTTACACGTTAATACTTCAACGATTCTCTAATGTCCGTTTCAGGAGGACAATTGTTTTTTTTGTTCATGACAAACCCAACTTCCATTACTAAGGGGGAACATTTTGTGTCTAGTCCTATTTTAGAAACTTTTTTAAATGAAAATCTTGAAGATTTAAAGGGAAAAGGTTTATACAATGTCATCGAACCACTTGAAAGTCCAAATGGACCACTCATAACCATCAATGGAAAGCATCTAATTAATCTATCCTCTAACAATTATTTAGGTTTAGCCACAGATGAACGGCTTAAAGAGGCAGCTAAAGATGCCATCGCAAAATACGGTGTCGGGGCAGGGGCGGTCCGTACCATCAATGGAACCCTTAAATTACATGTGGAGTTAGAGGAAAAGTTGGCGGAATTTAAACATACAGAGGCAGCGATTGCCTACCAATCAGGCTTCAATTGTAATATGGCCGCAATTTCCGCCGTTATGGATGCCAACGATGCGATTCTTTCAGATGAATTGAATCACGCCTCGATTATTGATGGCTGCAGGCTTTCAAAAGCGAAAATTATTCGTGTGAAACACTCTGATATGGAAGATCTGCGTTCGAAAGCAAAAGAAGCAAAAGAATCAGGTCTATATAACAAAATTATGGTGATTACAGACGGTGTTTTTTCGATGGATGGTGATATTGCCCGCTTGCCAGAAATTGTTAAGATTGCGGAGGAATTTGATTTAATTACTTACGTAGATGATGCACATGGCTCTGGTGTCCTTGGGGAAGGGGCAGGAACGGTAAAACATTTTGGTCTATCGGATAAAATTGATTTTCAAATTGGGACTTTATCAAAGGCAATCGGAGTTGTCGGCGGGTATGTAGCTGGTAAGAAAAATTTGATTGACTGGTTGAAGGTTCGGAGCCGCCCGTTTCTTTTTTCAACGTCCTTAACGCCTGCGGATGTGGCTGCATCTATAAGGTCGATCGAGATTTTAATGGAAAGCACCGACCTGAACAAAAAGCTATGGGAAAATGGCGATTATCTCAAAAAGGGATTAAAGGAATTAGGCTTTACTATTGGCAACAGCGAAACCCCGATCACACCATGTATCATTGGCGACGAGTCGCTCACACAGCAATTTAGTCAACGACTGAATGAGGAGGGAGTTTACGCAAAAGCGATTGTATTCCCAACTGTATCAAAGGGTACCGGCCGGGTCCGCAATTTGCCAACCGCCGCTCATACGAAGGAAATGCTAGATCAAGCCATTGCCATTTATAAAAAAGTCGGCACGGAAATGGGCGTCATTTAAACGTTAATATAGACACTCTACACACCTAAGCAACGTATCCATAAATAAAAAGAAATATTCAGCATACGTGAAGAGGACGGAGAAACGACGATGAAGCGTATTTTAATCACTGGTGCATTAGGGCAAATTGGATCAGAATTAACCTTAAAGTTAAGGGAGATTTACGGAGCAGATCAGGTCATTGCGACAGATATTAAGAAGAATGATAGTGAAGCAGCCCAGAGCGGCCCGTTTGAAACCGTTGATGTAACGGATATAAAGCAAATGATGGAGACAGCCCAAACATACAAGGTGGATACTATTATGCATTTAGCAGCACTGCTTTCCGCAACTGCTGAGGCAAAACCTGTATTTGCTTGGAATTTGAATATGGGCGGTCTGATGAATGCCCTTGAAACGGCACGGGGGTTAAAAGCCCAATTTTTCACGCCCAGCTCGATTGGTGCGTTTGGACCATCAACGCCTAAACATCATACTCCACAGGATACGACTATGCGGCCGACTACGATGTATGGAGTCAATAAGGTTGCCGGAGAATTACTGGCCGATTATTACTATCATAAATTTGGCGTTGATACACGCGGATTGCGTTTCCCCGGCCTAATCTCACATGTTGCCCTCCCAGGCGGGGGAACAACCGACTATGCGGTGGAGATTTACTATGAAGCGGTTAAACATGGACGGTATACTTCCTATATAGAGAAAGGTACCTTTATGGATATGATGTACATGCCGGACGCGTTGCGCGCAATTATTGACTTAATGGAAGCTGACAGCTCAAGGCTAAAGCACCGTAATGCATTTAATGTAACAGCGATGAGTGTTGCCCCGGAGGATATAGCAGCCAGTATCGCAAAATATATCCCGGGATTTGAAATGTCTTATATGGTAGATCCCGAACGGCAAAGGATTGCCGAGAGTTGGCCCGATTCAATTGATGCCAGTGCTGCAAGGGAAGAGTGGGGCTTTAAATACGAGTACGATTTGGATAAAATGACGCACGATATGATCGAGAAACTGCGGGAGAAATTGTAGATGATTGAAACCTGAGCCAATATGGCCCGGGTTTTTTTATCGTGTCTGTCTCCATCTTTTGATTCTAGGATATCTTTACAAATAAAAACATGCAGATAAATTGTTCCAATAGATTTAACTCTATATACAATTCTAAGCCCAATTTACTTATCTTTTTTTAGAAACACCATAAAGAAAGCCTGTCAATCGACAGGCTTTCTTTCATTAATTATCTTGTAAAAAACCAGCAGGTACCCCGCCGTCTACAGTGTTATCTTATAACATAAATATATTTCTCTTGTTTCTCCAACACACGACCAACGATCGCTGCTTGAACAACGCCGTTTGCATGCATCTGATCTACATACTTTCTCGCTTCCAGTTCATCCATGGAAATGAGCAAGCCTCCAGATGTAATGGCATCACAAAGAACTAACTGCTCTTCCGAAGAAATATCCTCATAAACGGTATCATTACTAATCCATTTATGATTTGACTTTGACCCGCCTGGAACAACACCATTCTTCGCTAACTCTACAGCACCTTCTAAAATAGGCACCTGACTTAGGTGAATTTCAAAGCTGACATCACTGCCGCGCGCCATTTCGCTAGCATGTCCAAGCAAACCAAAGCCGGTTACATCCGTAACAGCATGTGGTTGATACTGGGTCAAAACTTCAGCTGCGGTCTTATTGAGCATGGCCATCGTATCGGTAACCTGCTGCTCCTGCTCGGCGGTTACCGCACTTCGTTTAATACCGGTCGTCAGAATACCAACTCCGATTGGTTTGGTTAACACTAACACATCCCCCGGTTTAGCACCGACATTTTTCCAAACCTTATCGGGATGGACGATCCCCGTTACAGATAGTCCAAACTTAGGTTCTTGGTCATCGATGGAGTGACCGCCCACCGTAATCGCGCCAGCTTCTTTTACTTTATCAGCTGCTCCGCGTAATATATCGGAAAGCATTTCGGCTCCAAGCTTCTTAATCGGAAAGCCGACAATATTCATAACCGTTTTTGGCTGGCCACCCATTGCATAGACATCACTTAACGCATTTGCTGCCGTAATTTGACCGAACATATAAGGGTCGTCGACAATTGGCGTAAAGTAGTCAACGGTTTGTATAAGAGCAATGGAGTCCGTTAATTGATAAACCCCAGCATCATCCGATGTATCAAGCCCCACAATTAATTCAGGGACAGGTTCTTGTTTAGGTAATTGACGCAAAACTTGCGCCAGGTCCTCAGGACCAATTTTGCAGCCTCAACCCGCTTTTGTCGAAAAAGAGGTTAGGCGAATCTTCTCTTGTTCACTCAACATGTCCACCTCCATTTTCATAGTATACCTCTTTCCGTATCAATCCGCACGAAGATTGCAGAACATTTGCAGAAGGCAGGGGGGATACGATAAAATATTTCTACTATCTAGATATAGGAAAAACGAAATATAGGGGGTGAAAACATGAAAAATTACCATGTCGTTGTAGAATTTTGTATGCAGTGAAACTACGCGCCTAAAGCTGCGAGTTTCGCAGAAGAGTTATTTAACCATTTCTATCGGGACATACACAAACTAGAACTAATTCCAAGTTCGGGCGGTGCATTCGAAGTAACCGTCAATGGCGAAAAAATCTATT
The DNA here is from genome assembly GCF_018613415.1 of Bacillus sp. ISL-18. Lineage (GTDB taxonomy): Bacteria > Bacillota > Bacilli > Bacillales > Cytobacillaceae > Neobacillus. Next base: position 7,895 of record NZ_JAGGQG010000009.1, read on the forward strand.
CCAAGCTTGATACAGGAGTGTTCCCAGATACAGATGAAATGATTGAAATCATCAAGACCAAATAACAAGAGGCCCTTAAAAAGGGCCTCATTTAATTTACATAATCATATTATGTTAACTTGATGAGAAAAAAATTCACCTTATCGATCTAAGGTAAGGTAATATATCTATTCTTCCCGGATCCTTTTTTGGTTTTTGAGATAAAAATCTCTAGGATTCCATTTGTAAAAGCAGCTGATATATCCTGTTCGTTGATATAAAAGGGAAACTCGATTGAACGCGAACGTTGATGATGGGGTAGGTAAAAAGGGGGGGTGCTTGCTGAAATGGTTAATTTTTTCTCTTCTATATAAACTCGTAAATTTGATGCTTCAAAATCACTTAAGATCGCTTCAACAATCCACTCTTGTTCGGTCTCGAACAGGTCAATTTGGAACTGGGTTTGGTCGTAATACGAAGTAAGCGGATCCAGAAAATAGTTTTCAAGCCACTTTTCCACTAAAGCAAAATCAAAGGTTTGATTTTGTGGATGTTTTTTCTTCATCTTTAATCCCCCTTGCTCGTTCATTTTATTCGATTCAGCCTTAAAATGTGAAGCCATTATGATATAATAGGAAAAGAAATTTTGCCACTGGACGAGCCGCGAAATGGCACAGGCTGGCGGCTAAATTGCCTCTATATCACATGAAAAAGTCAAATAGCCGACAGCTAGGTAAGAGAAGGAGTTTTTATCGTGAAAGAATGGTTACGTTCATTACCAGCCATCCATGAGCTTCAGAACCATGAGAGTTTTTCTAAATTATCAAACGAAAATCAACTTGATCATTCGCTGCTTACGAAACAGGTAAAAGAAGTACTGGATCAAATCAGGGAATCAATCCTAAAAGGCAATTGGCAAGGTGCCATTCCTGGAACAGATACATTTATGCTAGAGTTGTTTCAAATCCTTGAAGAAACGATTCAAAAGCAATACACCTATACGATTGAAAAAGTTATCAATGCCACAGGCACTATTTTACATACAAACCTTGGAAGGGCAAGGCTCAGTGAGAATGCGATTACACATGTAGTGGAAACGGCTAGAAATTACTCCAATCTTGAATATAAGTTGAAGGAAGGAGAAAGAGGCTCACGTCATAGTCATGTTGAAGCGCTCATCAGAGAAATTACCGGTGCTGAAGCCGCAATGGTTGTGAACAATAATGCCGCGGCTGTTTATCTAGTGTTACGAGCGCTAGCTAAAAATAAAGAGGTCATTGTGTCCCGTGGACAGCTTGTTGAAATAGGCGGATCCTTTCGCATATCATCAATCATGGAAGAAAGCGGCGCCACCCTTAAAGAGGTAGGAACGACAAATAAAACTCATTTGGATGACTATGAAAAGGCATTATCACCAGATACAGCTGTCATCATGAAGGTTCATACCAGTAATTTTAAAGTCATTGGCTTTACAAAATCAGTTGAAACAGACGAACTCGTGCAGCTAACCAAAAGGCAAGAAAATGTAATCTTTTATGAGGATCTTGGCAGCGGTGCCCTGTATGACTTTAGAAAGCACGGTATTGGTGATGAGCCTGTTGTAAAAGAAATCATCGATATGGGGGCAGATGTTGTAACATTTAGTGGTGATAAGCTGCTAGGAGGACCGCAGGCAGGGATTATTGCCGGCAAAAAGGGTATTATTGATCAATTGAAAAAACATCAATTAGCCCGAGTGGTTCGGGTCGATAAAATGACATTGGCTGCTCTGGAAGGGACATTAATGGATTATGCCCGTGGGGAAACCGCTCTTAAGAATATCCCAACTATTCGTGATTTATTAGTTTCTATTCATCAATTAGACGAAAGAGCACAATTATTCGTTACAAAATTATTACAAAAAACGAGTCATTTTCAAACGGCTATTCTTCAGGACTTCAGCCAAGTTGGAGGGGGAACCATGCCGGATGTTTTACTGCCAACGGTGGTCATTGCCTTAAAGCATGATTCGTTTACCGCAGAACAGATTGGCAGAAAATTACGAATGGACACGAAACCTGCGATTGTTGCGCGAATTCAAAAAGATGAATTTATGATTGATCTGAGAACCGTTACTTCTGAGGAAGAAACCGAATTGTTAGATGCTCTAATGGGGATCAATTCCAACTAACGAAGGAAGCGCCTAAGTTCAAATAAGGCGCTTCCGTTTTGCTATTAGTTGCAGCAACAAGGGGGCTGCAACTTTTTATTTTTACATATCGTGTCCAGGGTTATGGTTATTACGTGAATGGTTACGGTTCTTAACTTTATGAGAACCACTCATTGGTTCCGGCTGGCCGGATTGTTTTGGAGCATTTTTACGCATATCTTTTCCATCATTTTTGTTTACCATCATTCATCCCTCCTATTTGTTAGGATGCAGTCAATAAGTGTTTTTATGCTGAATAAATTGTATTTTTCTGTGCAATTTAACGGTATATAAAATGAAGGAGTGGAATGAAAAATGCAAAAATATCCTTATCATAAAGACAAACAACATGCTTTCCAAGCAGCACAGCAAGGATACGAAAACGCTCAAGGTCTATATGAGACGATTGTTAGTGACAGTGCGAGCTATGGTCATCAGCTCAAGCATTTAAAGGATGAGGTAAATGAGGCTTACCAACAGATTGAAAATGCCCTTGAGGTCGCTTCAGAACACCAGAAAGCACAATTAGAACGTTTTCAGCAAGATCTTCAAACGATGGTATCCGAAGTGAATCAAGAAGACTAAAAAAGCAGGAGGGAGATCCTCCTGCTTTACTATTGATGTTATTGATTCTTTTTTCGTTTTTTATTGTTCATTCTTTCTTTTGCAGTTAGTTCCGGCTCACTGGCAAATTCCTCATTAAAGCCAGCGCCTTTACCTTGACCTTTTGCCGCATTCATCCCTGGAATTACATGATTAGACTTACGTTTTACCATGCCAATCACCTCCTGTCATTTAATATTTCCTCCTTTACTTAATTAATGACAAAATAAAAGTTTTTTGCAATAATATTAGTGGAAGCGTATTTTCCTAAAATTCTAAATTCACTCTTGTGTAGTTGAGATTCACGAAATATTCTGAACAAAATACATAAAAAACATAAGATAAACTTATCAATCACAATAACTTTCTTGTTATTTACATATGTAATACGTTGTATTAAGATAAGAATTGTGAGAAAAGTGAAGATGAATGGGAAAATTCAAACTTTCAAGACTTTTCATTTAATTATGGAGAAACAACGAACAGGGGGAAATACAAATGGTAAAAAACGACGTATTTAAGGCCCGTTCTTCCTTCGAGGCGAACGGCAAACGCTACCACTACTACCGTTTAAATGCTTTAGAAGAAGCAGGCATTGGCAATGTATCCAAATTGCCTTACTCCGTGAAAGTATTACTTGAATCTGTACTTCGCCAATACGATGGCCGCGTAATCGCAAAAGAACATGTTGAAAACTTAGCAAAATGGGGAACGGCTGAGCAAAAAGAAGTGGATGTTCCATTCAAGCCAGCACGTGTTATCCTTCAAGACTTTACAGGTGTTCCAGCAGTAGTTGACCTTGCTTCTTTAAGAAAAGCAATGGCTGACCTTGGTGGAGACCCAGACAAAATTAATCCTGAGAAAACGGTTGATCTTGTAATCGACCACTCTGTCCAAGTTGATGCATATGGATCTTCTGATTCTTTAAAAATCAACATGGATTATGAATTTGAACGGAATGCTGAACGTTACCAGTTCTTAAGCTGGGCACAAAAATCATTTAACAACTATCGTGCCGTTCCGCCTGCAACAGGAATCGTCCACCAAGTAAACCTTGAGTACTTGGCAGATGTTGTTCATGTCGCTGAGGTTGATGGAGAACTAGAAACATATCCTGATACATTAGTAGGAACTGACTCACATACAACGATGATCAACGGACTTGGCGTACTTGGCTGGGGCGTTGGCGGTATCGAAGCAGAAGCTGGAATGCTTGGACAGCCTTCGTACTTCCCTGTACCAGAAGTGGTCGGGGTAAAGTTAACTGGAGAACTTCCAAACGGTGCAACGGCAACTGACCTTGCCTTGAAAGTAACTCAAGTACTTCGTAAACATGGTGTAGTGGGCAAATTCGTAGAGTATTTCGGACCTGGTGTACCTTCGTTACCACTTGCAGACCGTGCTACGATTGCCAACATGGCTCCTGAATACGGTGCAACTTGTGGATTCTTCGCCATTGACGACGAGTCACTTGCTTATATGCGCTTAACTGGACGTGACGAGGAGCAAGTGAAAGTTGTAGAAGAGTATTGCAAAGCAAACGGCTTATTCTTTGATCCTTCTTTTGAACCTGTTTATACAGATGTTATTGAAATTGACCTTGCAGAGATTGAAGCAAACCTTTCAGGACCTAAACGTCCTCAAGATTTAATTCCTCTTTCACAAATGAAAGGTGAATTCGTGAAGGCTGTTTCTGCTCCACAAGGAAACCAAGGCTTCGGCTTACAAACAGATGAGCTTGAGAAGTCAGCAGTGGTTAAATTTACGAATGGCGATGAAGCTGCCATTAAAACGGGTGCGGTTGCCATTGCATCGATCACTAGCTGTACAAACACATCAAACCCATATGTTCTAGTTGGTGCAGGTCTTGTTGCGAAAAAAGCGGTTGAACTCGGAATGGAAGTTCCTAAATTCGTTAAAACTTCTTTAGCCCCAGGTTCAAAGGTTGTAACAGGTTACCTACGTGACTCCGGCTTACTGCCATACCTAGAGCAAATCGGCTTTAACCTTGTAGGTTATGGTTGTACTACATGTATCGGTAACTCCGGTCCATTAAAAGAAGAAATTGAAAAAACAATTGCGGAAAACGATCTTTTAGTAACTTCGGTTCTTTCAGGTAACCGTAACTTCGAAGGACGTATTCACCCGCTTGTTAAAGCTAACTATCTTGCTTCACCACCATTAGTAGTTGCTTACGCCCTTGCGGGTACCGTAAACATCGACTTTGCTTCTGAAGCAATTGGTAAAGATAAAGATGGCAATGATGTATTCTTCAAGGATATTTGGCCATCAACAGCTGAAGTAAATGATGTGGTAAAACGCACGGTTACACCAGAATTATTCCGTAGAGAATACGAGAATGTTTTCGGTGATAACGAGCGTTGGAACGCAATCCAAACGAGCAATGAGCCACTATACACTTGGGATGAAGATTCCACTTACATTGCGAACCCGCCATTCTTTGAAGGGTTATCACCTGAACCAGGTACAGTTGAACCGTTATCAGGTCTTCGTGTCGTTGGAAAGTTCGGCGATTCTGTTACCACTGACCATATTTCACCTGCAGGAGCGATTGGTAAAAATACTCCAGCTGGTAAGTATTTATTAGAAAAAGGCGTCGAGCCACGTGACTTCAACTCTTACGGTTCCCGCCGTGGTAACCATGAAGTAATGATGCGCGGAACTTTCGCAAACATTCGTATTCGTAACCAAATCGCTCCAGGTACAGAAGGCGGCTTCACGACTTACTGGCCAACTGGCGAAGTTACGTCTATCTATGATGCTTGCATGCAGTACAAAGCTGATGGAACTGGACTAATGGTCCTTGCCGGTAAAGATTACGGAATGGGTTCTTCACGTGACTGGGCTGCAAAAGGTACAAACCTTCTTGGCATTAAAACAGTTCTTGCTGAAAGCTTTGAGCGTATTCACCGTTCTAACCTTGTATTAATGGGCGTACTTCCACTTCAATTCAAAGAAGGCGACAACGCTGAATCAATCGGGTTAACTGGTAAAGAAACGTTCGAAGTCCACGTAGATGAAAATGTAAAACCACGTGATCTATTAAAAGTTATAGCTACAGACGAAGCTGGCAACAAGAAAGAATTCGAAGTTCTTGTTCGTTTTGACTCTGAAGTTGAAATTGATTACTACCGTCACGGCGGTATTTTACCAATGGTTCTTCGTGAAAAATTACAAGCTTAATTAAAAAGCGAAAGCGCCTTGGCGCTCTGGCTAAACTAATTTCTATGTAATTTTCTTAACACCATGTCTAAATAGGCATGGTGTTTTTTATGTAAGGATTGACAAAATTAGCTCTTATTCAATAAAATGGAATTATCAAACGTAAGGGAATGAATAAAGGGCCGATGAAATTTTAATCCTATCTTTCAGCACATTTTTTCGAATAGGAAAAAGTTGAACCTGAAGAATGGGATGAGTCTGTCCGTTTATGCCCTAATCGTTTTTACTGAAAACACCGTAACCTGTTATAGGTTTATTTGGTGCTGTATTTTTGGTATGGAACTATATAGGACATAAAACTCTCTTTCAGGTTCACATGAAGGGAGTTTTTTTATGCATACTAATCAAAAAGTCATGTTAAGAGTAAAGGGTTTGGATAAGAGCTTTCCATTAAGAAAGGTTCTTGAAAATCTCCAATTTGATATCAAAATGGGGGATCGAATTGGACTTGTCGGAAGTAATGGCTCAGGGAAAACAACTCTGGGCAAACTCCTGCTTGGAAAACTGAGTCCTGATGCGGGAATGATTGAAATAGCTGATCACCTAAAAATAGGTTACTTGTCACAGTCGATTGAGTATGAGGTAAATGAATTTGGTCAAATACACTCATATGAGGATAAGGACCTATATCAATATACAAAGGAATTAGGTCTCAACAAAGCCTATGACTGGAATCCTGAGCGACTTCGGCATCTGAGTGGAGGAGAAAAACTGAAACTCGCCCTTTCTAACATCTGGGCATCAAAGCCTGACCTGTTAATCTTAGATGAACCAACCAATCATTTAGATTTTAAAGGGATTAACTGGCTTGTAGCTGAAATAGGAAGGTTTGCCGGCGCGGTTTTCATCATTTCGCATGACCGCCATTTCTTAGATCAAGCAATCACTCAAATTGTTGAATTAGAAAATAGCAAGCTTTCTTTTTATAATGGGACCTACAGCGATTATCTGCTCGAAAAACAAAAAAGGATCGAGAGCCAACGGCATGATTATAACGTCCAACAGCGCGAGATCGAAAGAGTAGAATCGCAAATGCAGCAATTAAAGTCCTGGTCCGACAAAGCGCACCGAGATTCCACCAAGAATGGTTCAGGTCCAACCAAAAGGCAAAATGGCATCAAAGAATATCACCGCGTCAAAGCGAAAAAACGGGACAGCCAAATTAAATCCAAAATGAAACGGTTAGAAAGTGAATTGACGAAAAACAGGATCGAAAAGCCTGCTGAAGAAATAAAGGTGAAATTCCAGTTCGATGCAAGTGGGAAAAGAGGAAAACGGATTATCGAAGCAAAGAATTTGGCAATAGAATTTGCGAATCAAGTCCTTTTTAAAGATACACAGTTCTACATTAATCACGGCGAGCGGCTGGGCTTACTCGGCGATAACGGCTGTGGGAAAACCACCTTAATTAAAATCTTATTAGGGGAGGAGCCCCGCTATAAAGGGGAGATTTGGAAAAGCGATTCCCTCCAAATTGCTTATTTAAGTCAAGATGTGGACGATCTGCCTGCCGATAAGACGGCGTTAGAAGTTCTCGGGTATACGAATCGGGATGACATCTATCGAGCCAGAACGTTGCTAGCTAACTTAGGTCTGAAAGAACAACTGATCATCAAGCCAATTGGGACCTTAAGTCCCGGCGAACGAACAAGGGTAAAGCTGACTGACATTTTGATGAAAGAATACGATGTGCTGATTCTTGATGAACCAACTAATCATTTAGATTTACCTAGCAGAGAGCAGCTTGAAAAAACATTATCGGCGTTTACTGGGACAATTATTACGGTATCCCATGATTATTATTTTCTAAACAAGCTATGTGACCGTTTGCTTGTTTTTGATGGTCTGAAGGTGAAACGGGTCGAAAAGAAACCAGATGAATATTTAAATCCTGTTAAGAATCCTGAAACGAACGAAGAAGCATTATTACTTATTGATAACAAAATTGCTGTTATTTTAGGACAATTATCGATGATGGATCAAAAGGATCCCCAATATCCCCTATTAGACCGAGAATTTAACCTTCTACTTAAACAAAAAAGAGAACTAAAAAAATAATTTGTCACAACTTTGGCATACAGTTATTTTGTTTCAACTGAGTTTATAGTGTAAAATCGGTTATAGCAGAAGATGTAACAAAGGAGGTTCCGGTATGGTTAAAAAAGTGATTGCCGCTGTAGTACTTGTTAGTTTACTGACAGTAGCGATTGTTCAAGCAATGGATAAGAAGACTGATGCTCCGGAAACGGCGACGGAAGCATCGGCAGCAAAAGAAGGACTTTCCATCGGAGCTGCAGCACCTGATTTTGAATTAAAAACGTTAACCGGAGACAACGTAAAGCTCTCGGACTTAAAAGGAAAAAAAGTGATGCTTAACTTCTGGGCAACCTGGTGCCCGCCTTGTAAAGCGGAGATGCCGGAAATGGAGCAGTTTTCTAAACAATTGAACAAGGATACTGTAATTTTAGCGGTTAATATCGACCCTCAATTAGATGTACAAGGATTTGTGAATGAAAATAAAATCACGTTTCCCATCCTGCTGGATGCAGAAGACAAAGTAAATGAGGCCTATCAAATTCTGTCGATCCCGACGACCTATTTTATTAATAGCAAAGGGATTATTCAGAACAAATATACGGGCTCGATGAAGCTTGAGAACATGAAAAAATTTACCCAGCAATTGAATTAGAAAGACATTGATTCGCATCAATGTCTTTTTTTGTTGGAATTTAAAAAAGTACCGCTTTTCTTAAAATTTTCAAAAAGTTGTAATAATTGCAACCGTTTCCGGGAATAATAGCTGTTAGAATAAGATATAAGGATGGTGAAACCAATGAGAAAGCCTAGAAAACGTTCATTCGCAGAACTTGTATTAGAAAATAAATCACAACTTTTAAAAGATCGTGCTGCTATGGAAAAAATTGAACAGCGATTAGAAGAAAAGCGCCTCGGTAAAGCTGAGTAATCACATTTGTTTCCAATCATGCTTCGCCTCCTTATGGGCAAAATGTAAGTAAGGGGGGATTGGACATGGGTAATCCAAAAAAACACTTTCAAGCTTACACACCGAGTCATTTAGGCACTCAACCTAGAGGCTTTAGTGGAAATAATGGAAAGAAAATGAATGATACTTCTGGAAAGCATGCACAGGTCATTCAAACAAAAGGTGAATAATTTAACCATTTATAAGACCCGTCAGGCCTAGGCCTTGTGGGTCTTTTTGTTTGAAGTTACCATTGAATCCTGTGATAAATTTTGCGTCTCGTTACAAACTATATCTGTACCAAATACACCTTGAGGAGGAATTTGACGATGACTTATAACAACAAACCAAATCCTGATGACCGCAGCGATAACGTTGAAAAGCTTCAATCGATGATTACCAATACAATTGAAAATATGGAAGCTGCGGAAGAATCACTTGCTTTTACAGATAGTGAAACACAAAGACAGCAAATCCAAGCAAAGAATGACCGCAGACGGGAAAGCATCGAATCGTTCCGTTCTGAAGTAAAAGATGAGGCAAAAAACCAAGGCTAACAGCTATGCTCTTAGGACCTGTTCATAAACTGAACAGGTCCTTTTTAGGATGTTCAGTTCCATTGCCAACGACTTGTGGATATCTCTTAATGGAGACTTCTGCCTAACTAAGTCCTCTTATTTTATTTGGGGTAACTTATTATGATAAGATAGTAAGTAAAACCTAGCACCAAAGAATTTTAAATAGAAGAGTGATGATTTTGAATCAATTGGAAAAAAATCGTTCTTCTTCCTTCGAGTGGATTCAAGCGTGGGAAAAAGAACTGAATGATACAGGTGTTATTTTAAATGAGGCTAAGTTATTAACAGTCATTCGTCAGGAAACCAATCCTGTATCCTTATCAAAACTGTTAACGATGGGTGCTTTGTCTAGACTTCACCATCATAAGGACGATTCGATTGCGGCAGTTTGGTTAGATAAGGCCTTAAAGCTTGATCCTCATAACCAAAAAGCAAGAGAATTTGCGGTTCAATCAGATTGGAAGAAGATGGAGGAACTTTTAACGCCTCTAACGTTCCCCTCCATGCGCGAAACCGATAATCGTACCGCGAAAAAGAAAACAGCAGAAGAGTATATTGATGTATGTCAACGTTTTTTAGCGGAAGCAGACGATCACCTCCATGAATTACAGCAAATGATCGATATTGCCGCTAAAATGGATAACAAGGACCTTTTACAACAGTATGAAAAACTGGCCGATCTGCTTTCAACTTCGATTGAGGAGACGGGGAGTTTATTAAAGGCGGCCGAAGAATACAACCAATCCATTACAGGTGTTTTTCATACTTCCACCTATTATGATGACTTAAAGCTGCATATGGCCAACTTAGAAGAAATAAAACAAACCTGGAAGCAGCAATTTGTTCAAGAAGAGACGTCTGCTCCTGTAACGGAAAATGCTTTGGATCAGCTGCAAAACATGATTGGGATGGATTTAGTAAAGAAACGGGTGAATGATTTTTACCGTTTTTTGAAGTACCAGAAGCAACGGAAGGAAAAAGGGCTTCAGATTAAGGATGAACTAAGTCTTAACATGATTCTAACCGGTAATCCAGGGACAGGGAAAACCACGCTGGCTAGATTATTAGCGAAGATTTATCACGAGCTTGGGGCTTTGCCAAGGGAGGAAGTCATTGAAACGAATCGCTCACAGCTAGTTGGTTCCTTTGTCGGACAAACGGAAGAAAATGTACGTGCCATAGTGGAACGTTCCATTGGCGGCGTGTTATTTATTGATGAAGCCTATAGCTTAAAACGGGAGGGGCAAACAGGAAACGATTATGGACAAGCGGCAATCGATACGCTTGTTTCGTTAATGACAAGCAGCGAATACGGTGGCAAATTTGCTGTGATATTAGCTGGCTATCCAGATGAGATGCGTTCCTTTTTAAATGCAAATCCTGGGTTACGAAGCCGATTCCCGCAATCAAACTTTATTCATCTTCCTAATTATTCGAATCAAGAATTAATTCAGATTGCCGAGCTGGTGGCCGCTGAAAATGACTATTTCCTGACAGAAGAAGCAAAGATTGAAATTGATCATCGGCTCGAAAAAGAACGGGTCGATGATACGTTTGGCAATGCCAGAACCGTCCACAATATTGTGATTGATGCGATTTTTAAAAAAGGGGCCGACAACCATACAGCAGGTGTCGATATCTTAGATATGATGCTCCTTGACCGAGAAGACTTTCAAATTGAGAAAGAGACCGTTACCGTATCACCACAGGAACAGCTCAACCAATTAATTGGCTTGGATTCCTTAAAGGTCGAACTAAAGACCCTTATTTCATTCGTCAAAATGCAGCAATTCCGCAGATCAAGAGGTCTGCCTACTGTGCCGATTCAACTGCATGCAGTTTTTACTGGAAACCCCGGTACAGGGAAAACAACGGTAGCAAAGATCTATGCGGAATTTTTAAAGGAATGCGGCATTTTAAAAAGAGGCCATCTCATTGTCGCAAGTCGGGCTGATTTTGTGGCTGGATATGTTGGACAGACAGCCGGTAAAACGAAGCAAAAAATTAAGGAAGCCTTGGGCGGGGTTCTATTTATTGATGAGGCTTATTCCTTAATCAGTCAAACATCCGGTGATTTTGGAAAAGAAGTCATTGATACCCTTGTCGATGAAATGACAAAGCAAAATGAAAATTTAGTGGTCGTTTTAGCTGGTTACCCAAATGAAATGAACCAATTATTAGAAAGTAATCCTGGATTACGTTCCCGCTTTAAAAAGTTCTTCCTGTTTCCAGATTATTCAAATGAAGAACTACTCGACATTATGGTTAATTATGCGGGTAAGTTTGAATATCAGCTTACAGAGGATGCAAAGAGTCTATTGCTTGAAACGATGGATGCCGAAACTTTCATCGGGAATGGACGATTTGCGACCAATTTAGTCGATGATATGATTCAGGCACAAGCATTACGGTTAATGAGTGATGTGGTGGAAGAGGATCTTTTAGAAAAAGTCATGTACCTTGAAGTGGGAGATGTCGAACAAGCACTTGGGAAGACTTCAGGTTATTGACGAATGAAAGGAACGTTTAGAGTGGAAAACTATTTTATCTCGACTAGGGAAATTCAACTGTATTATGCGGATACAGATATGATGGGTGTGATTTATCATGCCAACTATTTAAAATTTTTCGAGCTTGGCCGGACTGGATTTATTGAGGATATTGGTTATAGCTATCTCGCTATGGAGGAATCGGGTTACTTTGCTCCCGTCTATGATATCCAAATCACCTATAAGAAACCATTAAGATATGGAGACAAAGCCTTTGTAAAGACCTGGGTATCCTTAAATGATGGCATTAAGACCATTTATTCCTATACGATAGTAAATGGAAACGATGAGGTTTGTGCGGAAGGAACCTCGACCCACATTATTGTGAAAAAGGATAATTTTAAGCCTACATCTTTTAAACGAGCTTTTCCGGAATGGTATGGAAAATACGAGGAAATCAAGAAGAAATAACTCATTCGTGAGGTGATGATGTTGGCGTTTGGAATCAAAAGACACGAGTTAAACGAATGGAAAGGGAAAATTGACCAAGGTGAAATTGCGTTTTTAACTCATTATTGGCTGGATGACCGCTTTCCTGATTGTACAACCGTCACCAAAGTCGGATGTCTTGACCTTGACCAATTAGCTGCTTGGGGTAAACGGTATGGGCTGAGGAAAGAGTGGATCCATCACCGCAAGGATGGCTACTCCCATTTTGATTTACTGGGGGAACGGCAAAGAGAAATCTTACTAAAAGAAGGCATGTCCGAACAACTTTGGCAAAAAGAAAAAGGCACTCCTGAGATGTAATCATTTCAAGAGTGCCTTTTCCTATTATTTTAGCCATTGGGTCATATGCTGTTCTATTTCATTATATTTTGAACCCGCATTTGATAAACCATAGGCCCCCGCCTTATCTAACGGAACGATTTGAAAGCTTTTGTTTTGTTTGCTTGATACATAGGTTGGTGTGAAAACGGGATTAGACAGTCCAATCGTACTGCCTTTTTCGGTGATTTGTTTGGTAATATCAATGGTCGCTAATCCGCCGATATCTCTGTAATTACTGTGCTGTCCAGAGATAAAATTTCCTAATGAATAGATCACAAATGATTTTCGTCCATCATTTGTCTTGATCCATTCCATTGGCTGCAAGACATGTGGATGGGAACCCAAGATAATATCTACCCCTTCATTGGCCAAAAACTGTGCGAGAGCCTTTTGATCAGTTGTAGGGATGCGTTGATATTCGTTTCCCCAATGCAAGCTCATGACCACGACATCTGCCTGTGTTTTTGCCCGCGCGATTTCAGCTTTCATGATATTTTTATTAATGACATTGACAAGAAACTCTTTTCCTTTCGGAACTGGAATTCCGTTTGTTCCGTATGTATAAGCTAAAAAGGCAACCTTTATTCCATTTTTATCGATTATTCGTAGTTTTTGACGGTCAGCCGCATCGATAAAACTACCGACATGTGGTAACCCAATCTGATCTAAATAGGCTGATTCCGAGCGAATTCCTTTTTCTCCTCGATCTAAGGTATGATTATTAGCGGTCGATACAATATCTACTCCCGTATCAATTAGGGCATTCGCGACCTGTTGTGGACTGTTGAACCTTGGATAACCGGAGAGACCCAATCCCAGACCGCCGATCATACTTTCTTGATTGGCGGTTAGTAAATCCGGTTTCTCTAAGAGGGGTTTTACTTGTTCAAAAATTGGGTCAAAATTATAGTCGGCTCCGTTAAAAGCATCCTGGTATACCGGTTGATGAATAAGGATATCACCAACTGCCCCTAGGGTAATCTTTTCAGTTAATAGTAGATTTCGATTTACATTAAATAAAGGACGCAACGAAAGGTTTTGGGAACGATAGATGTTTTCCTGAATGACCGACTGTTTTTGTTGAATGAAAAGAATGGCGGCAATGACAATACAACTTAACATAATAATAAAAGAAGGTAAAATGGCCTTTTTCTTCATAAAATCTCCTTATCAAGCATACTCGAGCAAATGATTTTTGATCTCCTTGTTCATACTATATTATATTTAAGGATGATTTTAAAATAATTCATGCTATTTTTACAAAAAGAGGAGAAAGGAATATGAGATGTTTAAACTAACCGAAAGTGCTTACCATCAATTAACCGCTATCATAAATCAAGAAAAAGAATCAGAAGATGAGCAGCTGTACCTGCGTTTAACGATGGGGATTGGCTGAGGCGGCCCCAAATTAAATCTGTCTCTGGAAGAGCGGAAGATTGAGGGAGATCGTTCATTCGTGTTTAACGATCTGACCGTAATTATTCACGAAAAAGATATGGTTTACTTCAACGACACGAAACTAGATTATGTTCAAGATGTACTTGGCCATAAACGGTTTCAACTATTGCGCGTATAGAAAAAAATGGCTATAAAGCGACGTAATGTCCCTTTATAGCCATTTAATTTTTGGTTCCGTTTTATTAATAATTCGTTTAATGTTTGCGCGATGGCGGTAAATAACAAATACCGCTAAAAATAACACCACGATTAATAATGGGATGTCCCAATCGCGAACCAGTCCTGATATGACAGCAAACAACACCGCTGTAATACCTGCAATCATAGACGAGAGGGATACATATTTGGATAGGTATAAACTAATAAAGAAGACCACTATTACCGTCAAAAACATATACGGTGCTGCAAATAATACGATTCCTCCAGAGGTTGCAACGGCTTTCCCGCCACGAAATCCAGCAAAGATAGGATAGGTATGTCCTATAACCGCAAAGATTCCCGCCAATAATGGATTCATATCAAGATGGAAGATGACAGGCAATGCGGCAGCGAGTGTGCCCTTCAGGATATCAGCAAGTGTGACCGCCAATCCTGCTTTAACACCAAGCGTTCGAAACGTATTCGTCCCCCCTAAATTCCCGCTTCCATGCTCACGGATGTCGACTTTGTAGAATGTTTTGCCCACGATGAGCCCAGATGGAATCGAGCCAAGTAAGTAGGCAAGGATCAAGACCAAGATAATTTGAATCATGAATAATTTCTCCTTCAATAAAAGATCCAGTTCATCTATTTTACCATGAAATGGCGAAAAAACACTATTTCTTTCGATTATAAGTTTAAAAGAGTTGTAAAAAAAGATAGTGAAACCGGTACTTTCTTCCTGCCTTTTATAGTGAAATTTTCCTTATTAAGTCTAAAGTAAGGACAATTAAAGACAATTTTATTACAAAAAAATGGAGAATTTAGCAACCCTAAGGTAAAGCGATTGAATGCAGGAAAATGGGAATCTATAATAGAGAAAAATCGTTGAATAGTAACAAAAGAACCGCTCTTAATCGACCTGGTAAAGGGTCGGTTTTCTTACATAATGTTATTTACTAACTGTTAAAAGAGGTGATGGTCGAATGGCGAGAAGCGTTCTGCAGTATCTTAACTATCAATACCCGGATATACGAGTTTTATATGTTGAAGATGAAACATTTTCCCGCGAAAAACTGCTGCGGGTTTTAAATCGCCGGTTTGCCCATATCCATGTTGCCATTGATGGTGTGGAAGGCTTACAACTCTATCAAAAATACAAACCGGATTTAATTATTGCGGATATCAAAATGAATCAAATGAGCGGATTAGAGATGATTAAACGAATCAGGGAACTAAACGAAAAGGTCCAAGTCATTGTCACCACCGCTCATGATGATAATGATTTTTTTGTCCAATCAATTGAAAACAATGTCAATCATTTTATTTTAAAACCAATTGATCTTGATTTGCTGTTACAAGCCATTCAAAAGTCTGTTTATCAGATTCAATTAGAAAAAGAGCTTGAAAAACAAAAGAATCTAACCCGGACGATTCTTGATTTCCAAGATAACCTCATTTTCGTGATTGAAAACGGAGAGATTGTGGAATGGAATCAAGCCTTTACAACGGTAACGGGGATTGGCATTCACAAGAATCATCCCGCGAGTTATCAAAGTCAGTACCTTTCCAGCTTTTTTGTCGAGGATCCTCACTATTTTTATCCCAAAGATAAAGGGCATTGGAAAGAAGAATTTTCAGCTACCGGGAAAAACTCAGCTAAAGTCCGCTGGAAAGGCCCGCTTGGAAATGACTATAACTATGTAATGAAAGCAGGACCGATACCGGGCACCAAACAGATCTTATTTGTTCTGACAGATATAACCGATTTAGAGAAAGAAAGCCGGGATAAGGACCATTTAGCCAAGCTGGACCCGCTCACAAGCAGTTACACCCGGCAGAAGTTCAAGGAAATTTTGACCGGAGAAATGAGACGTGCCGAACGATTTGATCGGTCCTTTTCGCTTATTTTAATGGATATTGATTTCTTCCAAACTCTTAATAAACAGTTTGGTCAAACAGCAGGAGATAAGGTGCTTATTACGGTTTCCACCATTGTCCAGCAGTGGATTCGGGAGTGTGATATGTTTGCCCGATGGGGGGGGCGAGGAATTCATCTTGCTTGTTCCTGAAACAGCTGGGAATCAAGCTGTGTTACTTGCTGAATCGATCCGGTCGATTATTGAACAATATCATTTTCAGACAATTGGTCAGGTTACCTGCAGCTTTGGAGTTGCCGAATTTTCTCTTGGAAAAACAAAAGGGGAATTGCTGGCAGAACTAAACCAAGCGCTGACCACTTCAAAAAATAATGGACGAAACAGTGTATCATTATACACGAAAGAAGCGTAAGGAGGCGGCTAGAATGCTCTATGTATATCTTTCCTTATCGTTGGTGATTGGTTATATTATTTTAACCATTTGTTTATATGTATTTAAGAGCCGCGTCCTGATGAAGAAGCTGAAAGAAAGTGAACAAAACAATCGAGAGTTAGCGGAAAAGTATGAAGCCATTAATCGAGATTTAGAAAAGAAAATTCAAGAAGAGGTAGAAAAAAACAGGCAAAAGGATCATCTGCTGATTCAGCATTCGAGACTTGCTGCCATGGGTGAAATGATTGCCAATATTGGGCATCAATGGAGGCAGCCGTTAAATAGTTTATCTCTGATCATTCAGGATGTACGTGAGGAATATGAGTTTGGTCAGCTTGATGAAATCTATATTGATAATTTCACCAAGGAAAGTATGATTCAAATCAAGCACATGTCCCGTACCATCCATGATTTTCAAAAGTTCTACAAACCGAATAACGAAAAAACCCCTTTTTCAATTGGCAGTGCGATTGAGGATGTATTAACGATTTTTTCATCAAGCCTAAAATATTATAGCATTAAGATGGAATTTGAATACCGCGGGGAGCTGCTCGCTTATGGTTTTCCGAACGAATATAGCCAGGTGGTATTGAATATCTTAACCAACGCCCGCGATGCCTTTGTTCAAAAAGACATCCAGGACAGAAAAATAACAATAAAATTAAGTAAAACTGCGGAATTTGTTACAGCGGAATTCACGGATAATGCCTGGGGAATACAGCCTTCGCTCCTCCATAAAATCTTTGACCCCTATTTTACTACGAGGCCGCATGGAACGGGTTTAGGTCTATATATGACCAAGATGATTCTAGAAAATATGAATGGAATGGTGACAGTAGAAAACCATGAAGCAGGTGCCCGTTTTTGCCTCTCCGTGCCAAAGGTAAACGAAGCTGTTAAACCTGAACTCATCTCTGTTTCTTAAGGTAAGCTCCCACATGGAAGGGAGCCTTTGTTTATGATAGGAGGCCTCTATAGAGCAAAACTCTCATATTCCTTAACTAAACTGTCCAATGGAAGAACTCTATTGGACAAAATCCTCTTTCGGTGTTATTTGAGCGCTTTCGCTTTACCGTTTGCAAGCGTTTTATTTTGGTTTTTATTTTCAAAAAGGGTAAAATAAAGATACTAATCTTTTTAGGGAGTGGTCAGAATGGCAATTGAAAACCCAAGCCGTGAGGAAATCGCCGCCATTTTAAAAAAGGCAAAAAGAATTGCAGTCGTAGGCCTAAGCGATAATCCAGGAAAGGCTTCTTACCAGGTATCAGAGGTCATGCAAAAGGCAGGGTATGAAATCATTCCTGTTAACCCTGCAGTCGACGAAGTACTAGGTGTCAAAGCAGTATCTTCTTTAAAAGAAATCGAGGGACATGTGGATATCGTGAATGTTTTCAGGAGATCAGAACAATTGTTCGATGTCGCGAAAGAATTTGACGAGATTGATGCGGATGTCTATTGGGCTCAGCTCGGTCTTGCCAACGAAGAAGCCTATCAATTTTTAAAAGATAAGGGCTATACGGTTATTATGGACCGCTGTATTAAAATTGAATATGCGATGACGAGATAAAAACTGCTATTTTTTAGCAGTTTTTTCTCTTTTTCCCCCTACAAAGACCGCCAAATTTGTATTACAAAAATAAGTTGTTTTTAAATACATATTTGCCAAATCTAAATAAATCGCTACAATAAAGCATAGACGCCGCAACAAGTTATGTTAAAATGAATGTGGCAAACATTAGTTCTATTGGATAAATTTAAAGGATAATGGACTCATTAAAACGAATGTTTTACTAATTTAATTTTGAAAATGGCGATGAGCGCCATTTATGTTTTTTTAGGCAGGAAGGGGTATTTTAGTGGCAAGGAATCAGCAAGCATTTGATTACAATGATGATGCCATCCAGGTACTAGAAGGTCTTGAGGCGGTAAGAAAGCGCCCAGGTATGTACATTGGCAGCACTGATTCACGCGGTCTTCATCATCTTGTTTATGAGATCGTGGATAACTCTGTCGATGAAGCACTTGGCGGATTCGGGGATCAGATCATTGTAAAAATACACAAAGATAATTCCATAAGTGTTATGGATAAGGGTCGAGGAATGCCTACAGGTATGCATAAAATGGGAAAACCAACTCCTGAGGTTATTTTAACGGTACTCCATGCCGGCGGTAAATTTGGTCAAGGCGGCTATAAAACCAGCGGCGGATTGCACGGTGTTGGTGCTTCGGTTGTAAATGCATTATCGGAATGGTTAATCGTTACGATTAAACGAGATGGCTTCGTATACGAACAACGGTTTGAAAATGGCGGAAAGCCCGCTACAACACTCGAAAAAATTGGGAAAACCAATCAAACGGGAACAACGATTCATTTTAAGCCGGATACGACCATTTTCTTGACAACGAACTATAACTTTGAAACTCTAGCGGAACGGCTGAGAGAATCAGCTTTCTTGTTAAAAGGATTAAAAATCGAGATCATCGATGAACGTAATGATCTCCACGAAATTTTTCACTATGAAAATGGAATTGAGGCATTTGTTGAATACCTGAACGAGGATAAAGAAACTCTTCATCCCGTTGGAAGCTTTGAAGGAACTCAGAATGGGATTGAAGTAGAATTTTCGTTTCAATTCAATGATGGCTATTCCGAAAATGTCTTATCCTTTGTTAATAACGTAAGGACAAGAGATGGCGGTACACATGAAGCCGGCGCAAAAACGGCGATGACAAGGGTGTTCAATGACTACGCCCGCAAGGTTGCTTTTCTGAAAGAAAAAGACAAAAATTTAGACGGAAACGATATTCGTGAAGGATTATCGGCAGTTATTTCGGTCAGAATCCCAGAAGAACTGCTCCAGTTTGAAGGACAAACAAAAGGAAAACTCGGTACGAGTGAAGCAAGATCCGCAGTGGATTCCGTGGTGTCTGAACACCTTTCCTACTTCCTAGAAGAAAATCCTGATATCAGTTCGCTATTAATCAAAAAATCAATTAAAGCGTACCAAGCCCGAGAAGCAGCAAGAAAAGCCCGTGAAGATGCACGGAGCGGCAAAAAGAAGAAACGCGGAGAAGCAGTCCTTTCCGGAAAGCTGACACCAGCGCAATCACGAAATCCGCAAAAGAATGAACTTTACCTAGTAGAGGGTGATTCCGCGGGAGGTTCTGCCAAGCAGGGCCGCGACCGCCGCTTTCAGGCTGTTCTTCCCCTCCGCGGTAAAGTCATTAATACCGAGAAAGCGAAACTGTCGGATATCTTCAAAAACGAAGAAATCAATACGATCATCCATGCGATTGGCGGCGGAGTTGGGGCCGATTTTTCTGTTGAAGACATCAACTATGACAAAATTGTCATTATGACCGATGCCGATACCGACGGCGCCCATATTCAAGTCTTATTACTCACCTTCTTTTACCGCTATATGAAGCCGCTTGTAGAAGCAGGCAAGGTGTTTATTGCCCTGCCGCCATTATACAAAGTAAGTAAAGGCTCAGGAAAAAAAGAAATCATTGAATATGCCTGGAATGAAGATGAACTCCAAGGTGCCATAAAAAAAGTCGGCAGAGGCTACATCATCCAGCGCTACAAAGGCCTTGGTGAAATGAATGCTGATCAGCTATGGGATACGACCATGGATCCCGAGACTCGGACATTAATCCGCGTTAAGATTGATGATATCGCCAGGGCGGAACGCCGCGTTACGACCCTGATGGGAGATAAAGTAGAGCCGCGCCGCAAATGGATTGAAAGTAATGTGGCATTTGGTTTAGAAGAAGATGATACGATTTTAGAAAATGAAAATATAACGGTCACAGAGGAGGGAACTGAAGGATGAGTGCACTTGAAAAATTCCGGGACTTACCTCTAGAAGATGTCATTGGTGATCGTTTTGGCAGATACAGTAAGTACATTATCCAAGAACGTGCCCTTCCGGATGCCCGGGACGGTTTAAAGCCTGTACAGCGGCGTATTTTATATGCGATGCATGTAGAAGGCAACACATTTGATAAAGGTTTTCGAAAATCAGCTAAGACGGTTGGTAATGTTATCGGTAACTATCACCCGCACGGTGATTCTTCCGTTTATGAAGCCATGGTGCGTTTGAGCCAGGATTGGAAGGTTCGAAATGTACTTGTGCAAATGCATGGGAACAACGGTAGTGTCGACGGTGATCCGCCTGCAGCGATGCGTTATACGGAAGCAAGGCTTTCGGCGATTGCGGCTGAACTCTTAAGAGATATTGAAAAAGATACGGTGGAATTTATTCCAAACTTTGATGATACGTCGAAGGAACCGACTGTCTTACCGGCGATGTTCCCGAACTTACTTGTTAATGGCTCCACAGGTATTTCAGCTGGTTATGCCACCGATATTCCTCCCCATCATTTGGGTGAAATTATAGATGGCGTGATGATGAGAATGGATCAACCGGATTCAACCGTAGATGAACTCATGACCGTGATTAAAGGACCAGATTTCCCTACGGGCGGTATCATTCAAGGGATAGAAGGCATTAAAAAAGCCTATGAAACTGGTAAAGGGAAAATCATTGTCCGAGGAAAAGCGGAAATCGAAGAGGTTCGCGGCGGTAGGCAGCAAATCGTTATTACCGAGATCCCTTATGAAATCAATAAAGCCAATCTCGTCAAAAAAATGGATGAGTTTCGTTTAGACCGTAAAGTAGAAGGCATGTCTGAGGTCCGTGATGAAACCGACCGTACGGGTCTTAGAATCGTCATTGAATTAAAAAAGGATGCCCATGCAGAAGGTGTTTTGAACTACTTATATAAAAATAGTGATCTTCAGATAACCTATAACTTTAATATGGTGGCGATCTATAACAAACGCCCAAAACTAATGGGGATTCGCGAGTTATTAGACGCCTATATTGGCCATCAAAAAGAAGTTGTCACAAAAAGAACGCAATTTGACCTTAATAAGGCGAAAGAGCGCCAGCATATTGTGGAAGGGTTAATCAAGGCTTTATCGATTCTGGATGAAGTGATTGCAACCATTCGTGCGTCAAAGGACAAGCGGGATGCTAAAGATAACTTAATCGCCAAATTTGCTTTTACAGAACCTCAGGCTGAAGCGATTGTTTCTTTACAGCTCTACCGTTTAACTAACACAGATATCACTGCCCTTCAGAACGAGGCAAAAGAGTTAGCAGAAAAAGTGGAGGAACTTACTAGTATTTTAGCTAGTGAGAAAAAGCTTTTATCGGTTATAAAAAAAGAGCTGAAAGACGTGAAAAAGCGCTTCGTAGATGAACGTCGTTCGAAAATCGAAGCGGAAATTGAAGAAATCAAGATTAATCTTGACGTCACAGTGCCAAGTGAAGATGTAATTGTCACCGTGACACAAGAAGGTTATGTGAAACGAACAAGTCAGCGTTCCTTTACGGCATCCGGCGGACAAGACTTGGCGATGAAGGAATCGGACCGTCTCCTTGCCCAGCTTGATATGAATACCAAAGATGTCTTGCTGCTCTTTACCAATAAGGGGAATTACTTGTTCTGCCCTGTTCACGAGCTTCCAGACATCCGTTGGAAAGATCTCGGCCAGCATATCGCCAACATTATTCCAATTGACCGTGACGAAGAGATCATACATGCCATCTCCGTCAAAGATTTTGAAGTGGATGCTTATCTTGTGTTTGTAACGAAAAACGGGATGGTTAAGAAAACCGAGCTGAAAGCCTACAAAGCACAGCGGTACTCTAAACCACTTGTGGCCGTCAATCTTAAGGATGATGACCAGGTAGTGGATGTGCATCTAACCGATGGCACGAAAGAACTCTTCTTAGTCACCCATTTGGGCTATGCACTATGGTTCCATGAGGAAGAGATTAGTATCGTCGGCCAGCGGGCTGCAGGTGTAAAAGGGATTAACCTAAAAGAAGATGATGTCGTGGTTGGCGGCAAGCTGATCACACCAGATAGCAGTGAATCGATTGTCGTTGCTACCCAGCGCGGTGCGTTTAAACGAATGAAGTTAAAAGAATTTGAAAAAGCAACCCGTGCGAAGCGTGGTGTTGTCATCCTCCGCGAGCTAAAAGCAAAACCGCACCGGATTGCAGGTTTTGTTGTCGCAAATGAACAAGATCTGATTATTATTGAGACGGAAAAAGGCTACACTGAAATGCTAAAAACATCGGATATTAGCTATAGTGACCGTTATTCGAACGGCTCGTTTATCCTTGACGAGGACGAAAACGGCAAGGTAAGCCATATATGGAAAGTAGCCGCTGCCGAACCAGTAACTGAATAAAACGATGAAAAGAACCTCCTTCGAAAAAAGGAGGTTCTTTTCATTTTTTTCCCAAAAATGGACATACTAAGTAAAAGAAAAGGATGTGGAGGGGAACTGGGTGAAAAAAGAGATGCTGTTAGTTATCGTTTCGTTTTTTTTTATATCACTTACGACCATTACGGGTGTATATGCGATTGAGGAGAATATAAGGACTGTTACGATCTCAAAACAAGAAGCGGATCTGACAGGTGATGGGCAAAAGGAGACCATTTGGTTAAAAGGGGTACCCTCTCAAGATGAAGATGATTACTTGAAAAGTGTCTTTATTGATATCAGGGCTTCCAATGGCAGAACCTATAGCTTTCCCTTAGAAAGCGGTACGAAGGCATCCTTAAAGTTAGTAGATTTAAACCATGATGGTTTGAAAGATTTATTTGCAAATGTACTAACAGGTGAGAGCGATGGGAACGTGACGAGCTATTTGTATAGCTTAAAGAATTTTGAACGGACCGACTTAACCGTTCCAGAGCCACTAGAGATGGATGCTAAGTTTAAAAATGGCTACAAAGCGGAAATCAAATTAACCAAAACCGGAAAATCCTATCTTTTTGATTTGAAAAATCGCCAGGAGTATTATAAAAAACTAGGCTTTTATTACCGTGGGAAACTGAATGAGCCAACTGAATTAACGGTTAACTCCTTTTATAATGTAAAACCCATCCAAATCGACCAGCAAAAAATGGGATTAAAAGCGCAGCAAAAAGTAACCGGGATTGCCAATGCTGATACCATCGCCTTTGTTAATTCAATTTGGTATTATGACAATGGACATTGGAAACTGTTTAAGGCAGAAGTAACCCATTAACCATATTTCATTTTCTTTCTAACAAGCCACCAAAACACAGAAAAATTTCTGTGTTTTTTCTTTTTGTTAATGATTGACGTAGTATTTTAACGGGAATATACTTAGGTTTATAAATAATTAAGTTACCTAACTATTAGTATGGTAAATAAAATGAGGTGAAGCTAGTGGCTCATTTTGAAAGTGAGACTGCACAAAAATTAATGAAGGCTTTTCAGCAATTTCGTAAAACGGGCTGGCACGAAAAGAAAATTGCTGGATTTAACCCAAGTGAATTCAGAGTGCTTGCCCTGATTCAACGAGCAAATGAGAATAACAGTGAGATGAAGGTTTCAGAAATTAGCCAGAAATTGAGAGTAACACCGCCTACCGTGACGCAAATCATCAATGTTCTCGAAAAGGATGGTTTTATTGAACGGACCATTCATCCAGATGACAGACGCTCGGTCAAGATCAGTTTGACGGAAGAAGGACTTCAAGCAACCGAACAAGCTAGACAGTCATTTGCGAATACCTTTCTCGGTCTTATTGATTATCTTGGGGAAGCAGAAAGCTTGCAGTTAGCAGAATTGCTTTCTAACGTGCATGATTACTTCAATCAATTGGAAAATCAATAAAAGATAAAGAAATTTAACATGGAAAATGGAGTGGAAGCGATTTGTTAAAATTGAGTAAATACCTTAAACCATTTCAAATCCCGATCTATGTTGTCCTTGTGCTAGTGCTGTTACAATCTCTATCAGAATTGTATTTACCTACCCTCATGTCTGATATCGTAGATAAAGGGGTCGTCACGGGAGACACTCATTATATTTGGAAAATTGGCGGCTATATGCTGCTAGTAGCTTTAGGCGGAATGATTTGTTCGATCGCGGCCAGCTTTTTCTCAAGCAAGGCAGCATCAGGCTTCGGCAGGTTATTGCGGAGCAAAGTCTTCTCACATGTCGGAAACTTTTCTTTAAGTGAGTTTGATCAGCTTGGAACAGCTTCACTGATCACGAGGACAACAAACGATATTACACAAGTCCAGCAGGTTATGATTATGATGCTGAGAATGATGGCCGCTGCGCCAATGATGTGTATTGGCGGGATTATCATGGCCTATTCAAAAGATGCCAAGCTTACAGGGGTCCTTGCAGTGGCGATTCCCATTTTGATTGTAGCGATTGTGGTCATTGCGAGAAAAGGGATTCCGCTTTTTAAAGCCATGCAAGTAAAATTGGATAAACTCAACCGTGTGTTACGGGAGAATTTAACAGGTATTCGTGTTATTCGTTCCTTTAACCGCGTTGAGCATGAGAAAAAACGCTTTAATGAAGCCAACTGGGATTTAACACAGACCGCGATAAAGGTAAATAAAATTATGGCGGCAATGATGCCGATTATGATGGTTGTTCTCAACCTTACGACGGTGGCGATTGTTTGGTTCGGCGGCCACCGGATCAGCAATGGAAACATGGAAGTTGGGGATATGATGGCATTTATTCAATACGCCATGCAAATCATGTTCTCGTTCATTATGTTATCGATGATGTTTGTAATGATTCCTAGAGCTTCAGTTTCAGCAGTTAGAATTAACGAAGTCCTTGAGACGACTGCCGATATTAAGGACCCAGCTTCCACAACATATATCGAAGGAGAAACAGGTCATGTGGAATTTCGCGATGTGACTTTCAGTTATCCGGGTGCTGAAATGCCGGCCATCTCTAACATTTCTTTTTCGATGAATCCAGGAGAAGTGACGGCGATTATTGGCGGAACGGGCTCAGGTAAATCAACACTGATTAATTTAATTCCGCGTTTTTATGATGTGGATAGTGGTCAAATTGCGGTGGATGGAACGGATGTTCGTAAAATGACCCAAGAGCAGCTTCGTCAAAAAATTGGGTTCGTTCC
Source organism: Bacillus sp. ISL-18 (assembly GCF_018613415.1). Lineage (GTDB taxonomy): Bacteria > Bacillota > Bacilli > Bacillales > Cytobacillaceae > Neobacillus. The sequence continues at coordinate 33,709 of NZ_JAGGQG010000009.1, forward strand.
CCAGCAAGCTATTCTCTTTACGGGTACGATTGCCGAAAATATCCGTTATGGTAAAGAAGATGCTACAGATGACGAAGTTCATCATGCGGCTGAAATTGCCCAAGCAAATGAATTTATTTCATCCATGCCTGAAGGATTTAATGCCACGATTGCCCAGGGGGGAACAAATGTTTCGGGTGGTCAAAAACAGCGGCTATCGATTGCCCGTGCCCTGGTAAGAAAGCCGGAAATCTATATCTTTGATGATAGTTTTTCAGCATTAGATTTTAAGACGGATGCCAAGCTGCGGGGGGCCTTAAAAGCTGAAACCGGTCAGTCCACAGTCTTAATTGTGGCGCAACGGGTCAGTACGATTATGGATGCCGATCGAATTATAGTCTTAGATGATGGAAAGATTGCTGGGATCGGCACACACAAACAACTCATGGAAACGAGTTCTGTTTATCGAGAGATTGTGATGTCACAGCTGTCAGAGGAGGAAATTGCATGAGTGCAGACTCTAAAAATCAACCTAGCGAGGGTTCACCAAGAAGAGGTCCAGGCGGAGGATTTGGTCCTCGGGGAATGGGGATGCCTGTCCAAAAAGCAAAGGATTTTAAAGGAACACTTAAAAGGCTCGTCGTCTACTTAAAACCATATAAATTGCAGCTCATTTCTGTCCTGATCACTGCCATCATTAGTACGGTCTTTTCGATTGTCAGCCCGAAAATAATGGGGAAGGCGACTACAAAACTCTTTGAAGGGTTAATGATGAAGCTAAAAGGGGTTCCCGGTGCTAAAATTGATTTTGACTATATTGGTCATATCATTTTGCTATTAGTCGGCCTTTATCTATTGAGTGCAATCTTTGCTTATTTACAGGGATATATCATGGCAGGGGTAGCTCAAAAAACCGTTTATAATCTTCGGAAAGAAGTAGAGGAAAAGCTGAACCGGATGCCATTAAAGTACTTTGATTCGAAGACCCATGGTGAAATCCTCTCAAGGGCTGTCAATGATGTAGATAATATCAGTACCACCCTTCAGCAAAGCTTAACACAGCTGATTACCTCAGTTGTTACCTTAGTCGGTGTGATTGTGATGATGCTGTCGATCAGTCCATTAATGACCTTGATTGTGATTGTGACCTTGCCGCTCAGCTTTATTGCAACGGCAAATATTGCGAAAAAATCGCAGCAGTATTTTAAAGGACAGCAAAAGTCTTTAGGTCAGTTGAATGGTCATGTAGAGGAAATGTATACAGGCCATAAAGTGGTTAAGGTTTTTGGCCATGAAAAAAGATCGATCGAGGAATTTGAAAAAATTAACGAAAAGCTCTATCAATCAGGCTGGAAGGCCCAGTTTGTGTCGGGAATGATCATGCCGCTGATGTCGTTTATCAATGATATCGGCTATGTGCTAGTATCGGTGGCCGGCGGAATTCTGGTAACAAAAAAGGCGATTGAAATTGGAGACATTCAAGCTTTTATCCAATATGCCCGTCAGTTTTCGCAGCCAATTGCGCAAACCGCACAAATCGCGAACGTGATCCAATCGACGATTGCCAGTGCAGAACGGGTTTTTGAAATTTTAGACGAAATAGAAGAAGTTCCAGAAGCGGTTGAACCAAAAGATATTCCATCGCCGGAAGGAAACGTCAGCTTTGAGCATGTCTCCTTTGGTTATAAAAGCGATGAGCTGCTGATTGAGGATATGAATATTGAGGTGAAATCAGGACAAAAGGTGGCGATTGTGGGACCGACTGGCGCTGGTAAAACCACTTTGATTAATTTATTAATGCGATTCTATGAGCTTAATTCTGGAAAGATAGTAATCGATGGAATTGATACTAGAGAGCTAAAAAGAGAGAAACTAAGAAGCTTATTTGGAATGGTACTTCAGGATACATGGCTGTTTAACAGTACCATCCTTGATAATATCGCTTACGGTAGAGAAGGGGCGTCCGAAACGGAAATTATCGCTGCAGCGAAAGCCGCCAACGCGGACCACTTTATTCGTACACTTCCAGATGGATATGAGACGGTTCTAAATGAGGAAGCTTCGAATATATCTCAAGGGCAGAAGCAATTACTCACGATTGCACGGGCAATTCTTGCAGATCCTGCTATTCTAATTCTTGACGAAGCAACGAGCAGTGTTGATACCAGAACAGAGGTACAGATTCAAAAGGCAATGGATTACCTGATGAAGGGACGCACAAGTTTTGTCATTGCTCACCGTTTATCAACGATCCGAGACGCAGATTTAATCTTGGTGATGAATCATGGGACGGTTATTGAAAAGGGGACGCATACAGAATTATTAGCTCAGGGCGGATTCTATGCGGATTTATATAATAGCCAGTTTACCGGTCAAAAAAATGTGGGATAGAATAAAGCGCTTAGGAGTTTCCTAAGCGCTTTATTTATTGATTGTTTCTTTTTACATTGAAACGGGAACCTCATATACTAAGTGAATTATAGAGGAAGTGAACAATATGCTGAATTCGATGTCAAAAGCAGAAGCGAAAGATAAAATCAGAGAAGTGAAACCATGGGTACGGCGATTTGGCCGCTTAGGTTATATGGCTAAAGGCCTCGTGTATGGAATGATTGGGGTACTCGCAGCATTAGCAGCATTCGGATCCGGAGGCGGCATGACTGGAACATCTGGGGTTCTTCATTCATTGGCCGGAATGCCATTTGGTGAGATTGCATTATGGATTATCGGAATTGCTTTAATTGGTTACATCATTTGGGATTTTATTAAAGCGATTAAGGATCCTGAAAATGACGGCACTGATGCTAAAGGACTGATTAAAAGAACTGGTTATTTCATCAGTGGAGTCATTTATACGAATTTAGCATTTGGTGCTATAAAATTAGCTAGTCACACGGGGTACTATGGTGGTGACAACTCAGGAAAAACGATTTCGGCTAAGTTAATGGATCAGCCTTTTGGTGTATGGATAGTTGGAATAGGAGGAGCAATTATTACTGGATATGGTGTTTTCGAACTTTATAGTGGTATAAAAGAGAAATTTATGTCTAAATTCAAAACCTATGAAATGAATGATAAAGAACGTAAAATCGCACGACTGTCTGGTAAGCTAGGCCTGATTTCAAGAGGGATTGTTCTAAGTATGGTCGGCTTTTTTTTCATTCGCTCAGCATACACACATAACCCAGATCAATCAAAAGGGATTGGCGGTGCTTTAACAGCATTAGCAAACCAGCCATTCGGACAGTTTATACTGGTAATAGTGGCAGTTGGACTGATTTTATATGGTGTCTACCAAATTATTATAGGAAGATATCAGCATATGAATTTTGGAAAATAGTATAGAGTTAAGTGATGATTAAGCTACCGCGATTAATACTGTCGTGGCAACTGTATAATGGTACCACTGGGAAGTTTATTGGAAATCTCGACCCTACAGGTTTCACAGGTCAATTCCACCTCGTGCTTTGGTCATTGGTCCTTACGGTTTGCTGTATGTTTCCGTTCGTAACATTCCAGAGCCAGAAGGCGGCTATGTGCTGCGCTTCAACCCGAAAACTGGGAAGTTCCTTGGAGTATTTATTGAGAGCAACTCGGTCAACGACCTCAACCGTCCTGAAGGCTTGGTGTTCGGTCACGATGGTAACCTATACATCACCAGTTTTCAAAGAGACGCTAACGACACTGATAAAATTTTGATATTTCATGGTAAAACGGGCAAGTTTCTCGATAAGATTGACCTTGAAGCCGTCGGACAGCCGCGCGCCTTTGCGCAGGCACTCCTATTCGGTCCCGATGGAAAACTGTTTGTCCCTATTACTGGCAACGGTCCTGACACCGGTTCGGTTCGGTTCGGCGATACAACGTCCATCATCATCATAAGACGTTCGATGTATTGGTGCCTTCGGCTTTATTGGGAGGAGCGTTAGGGATGCCGTGGTATCTGACATTTGAGCATACAACCCCCGCAACACTAGCTTACAAGAATAACCAGGCAGGAAGCAGAAATCATCATCACCATCATGCGGAAAGTAGTGACGAGAGTAGTAATTAAAAATTGAATTTATAAGGAAAGACCGTTCTAACGTTGTAGAGCGGTCTTTTTGGACAAGTTGTTCTAAAAGGGCAGATTCAAATTTGCAATGAGTTGTTTAACAATTCAACTGTTGAACTTAAACTATAGAGTGCTTGAGTTTAAGAAGGATTGCTGCGGCGATTCTTTTTTAGTCAGTAAAGAAAGGTTATACATGAAGAGAATAAGTATTAATATTTGTTAAGGTGGTGTTTTGATGCTTCAACATGAATATGGATGGGTTCGACAAACGGAAAATATAATAAATTTAATGTATAACTATTTTAAGTCTTGTCATTTTGCACTACAATATGTAATGGGGGTGAAAAAGTATGAATATTAATAACTTCCGTTACGATAAGGTTGGTTTGGATCGCTTTTTTGGACCATTAGAAGCAAAAATTATGGATATTTTGTGGAATGGAAAGGAAAAGAGCATCAAAGAGGTTCAACAGGTAATCGAAAAAGAAAGAACTATAAATTTTAATACTGTAATGACAGTTATGAACCGACTGGTAGAAAAAAAGATTCTTGAAAAGAGAGTTGAAGGAAGATCTTCGCTTTATAAACCCATTATGACAAAAATGGAATTTATTGATGAACAGTCAAAGAAAATTACTGAAAACCTGTTAGATGAGTTCGGTGGTATGGTAGTAAATCACATGCTGGATTCATTGGAAGATGTTGATCAAAACTTACTTGATAAACTAGAACAAAAGCTTAACCAATTAAAAAAGGGAAGTAAGTAACGATGTGGAGAAATAAATCGTTTTTTGTCTTAAGTGCAGGACTCTGTTGTGGTGTTGCTTTATTTGTACAGATGGGATTATATCTGGCCAATGTCTTTTTTGGTCCATCTTTTTATGATAATATATTTCAATTTTGTGTTAGGATCTTTAAGCAGGGTACAGTTGAATATTTCGGTGTTTTATTCCTTGTTAATACCTATGTCATCTACACAATATTAGTCTTTTTAAATAAAATCAGACAGCAAGTGAAAAACACAAACAGATTAAAGAAAAAACTTTTCCTTCTTACTGATTGGGAACATACAAAGGAAGTAAATCAAAGGTATAAGAGGAGAAAAAAGGACATCGTTATCATTAAAAGTAATGAACTGATCGCTATCACTTTTGGGCTGTTAAATCCAACTATCCTTCTATCTACTGCATTATTAGAGATGTTAGACGGAGTGGAACTAGAGGCTGTTATACAGCATGAAACTGCCCACCAAAAGTTTTATCATACCTTAAAAATTTTTCTATTAAAGACAATCTCAGAAGTAATGTGGTATATTCCACTTACCAAATGGGCGTATAAAAATTACAAAATTATGATTGAATTAGTTGCAGATGAGTATGCTATTAAGCTGATGGGGACTGAAATGGGCTTAAGCGGTGCTCTGCTAAAGCTGATCAAGACTCACTTAGGAATGAAAACTCAAATTCTGCTTGTTCCATTTGCTGATGGAACGATTGATTACAGGATTAAGCATTTGATTGAACCATATTATGCAATACCTTTTAAGATACAAACAAAATCGGTTATTATTTCAATTAATGTCATGATTTTTTTGTTCGTTTTAATGATTATTGTTTAACATTAGATGAAGGTGAATAAAGAAAAGGCGGGAAGTCCAATAAAGGATAACCCGCTAAGTTTTTTTATGTACTCTTCTATTAAATAAATGGTTAAAAATCAAATCAATTAATAAAATAATCATACCATAATGAATGAAATAATCTGCGAAGTTTAAGATACCATGGTTTGAATGAAATGATATAAAATCTGTAACCTGATTATATAAAATGCGATCTATCGCATTTCCGATTCCTCCTCCAATTATAAGGCTAGTGCCTAAATCAATTAAAAACCTCCTATTATTAACATCGTTACGATATTTAATCAGTATAAAAGCCGTTAAAAAAGCAACAGGCACAAAGTAACGTCCATACCCTTGAAAAGAACTAAATGCGGCTCCACTATTTTCAATGTGGCTAAGGTTCAAAACACCTTTCCAGACTTCCATAGAACTTCCTACTTTTATATGAGTACGAATCCAATATTTTGATAATTGATCAATCAAAATAACAAAAGTAATAAAAATATAGTACAAGTTTAGGACCTCCTTCCTGAAAATTGGTGTTTTACTTGACGGATAAAAACATAGTAACTACAATGTGTAGTGTAATTGATTCATTCATACAAGTCAAAAACTATTACTTTGAATCAATGCTCTAGTAAATTAAAATTTCTAGAAATCCCATGTCTAGATTTTTTTATAAATTTTTACACTACACAACATAGTGTTGTGGTGTTGAAAGGAGAATGATTATGAGAAACAGACAGGAAATTGGTTCTTTCCTCTTGAGGGCAGTATTAGGTATTACCTTCTTTGTACACGGCTTATCAAAATTCCAAGGAGGTATTGATAATATTGGAGTTTGGTTCCATAGTATGGAAATCCCTAGTTTTATGGCATATGTAGTTGCAACCATTGAATTGGTGGGCGGAATTGCGATCATATTAGGACTTGGGACAAGAATTGTTTCGGCTTTTAATGTGTTAATCATGGCGGGTGCAATTTTAGTTGTAAAACTACCAGCTGGTCTAACCGGTAACGGGAAGATGCCTGGTTATGAATTGGAACTATCATTAATGATTATAGCCCTTTATCTTGTGTTGAACGGGAGCCGCTTTTTATCAATCGATTCGATTTTAGTAAAGTCTAAAGGGGAATCTAGAGTTTTACAAAATTAAGACCTTAACCAACCACTTTCATGAAATGGGGTGAATACATGGCTACAAAGAAAAAATCAAAATCGAAAAATTCCTCTTCTCGAATGTTCTTTTTCGGGGTTGTAGGACTAGCTATTATTTGCTTCATTGGAATAATGCTACTTAGTAACATCCAAAAAACAGATGTTTCAAACACTTCGGCAGCTACATTCGATTATCAGCATCAACCATACTTAGGGCAAAAAAACGCTCCAGTAAAAATGGTAGAGTTTGGTGATTACAAATGCCCAATCTGCAAAAATTTTAATGATACAGTATTTCCTGCAATTGATAAAGAGCTTATTCAAACAGGAAAGGTCCAATTCTACTTTATGAACGATCCATTTATTTATACAGACTCAACAAGGGCTGCTCTTTTTGCGGAGACGGTATTTCAAGAATTAGGTAATGATGCTTTTTGGAAATTTCATGACCAATTGTACTCAGAACAACCATCAGATTCTAAATATGAAAAAATTGATCTTTATTCGACAAGCTTTTTAGAAAAGACATTAAGTAAAGTGGTTAGCCAAACAGATAGTGAGAAAGTGGCCAAAGCATTCAAAATAAAAAAATATCAAAGTACTTTAGATAAAGACACTTCTTATGTTAATCAATTAGGAATTTCAGGGACACCGACATTCTTTGTGAATGGACAACAATTTAACGGTAATTCCTATCAGGATCTTATTGATATGGTAAATAAGGCTGCTACTGAGAATTAGTTTTTCTATAAAACTACATAAAATTAAAACTTCACCCCTTTAGTTCTAAGGGGTTTTTTTAATTGGTTTAATTACAAATAAAACAATTCCCGTCCAAAACATATTCAGATTTTTCGATAAATATGCTATTTAATAAAGTTGTTAAAAAGGAGGGGAATTCAAGAAAAGTAGTTTTGCAGTTAAAAAATAATTAACGGAGAATAAAATATGACATACTTTTATGATCATAGCTTAAATCAAAGTGCTTCCTATCTTGATGCAATATATACTGTATTGGAAAGAGGAATGGCAGCTAAAGAGGTGGTATGCTCGATTACAACAGGATTTCGATCCATTCCCTCATTAAGAACTAAACCAGGTCTAAATCCATACCATGCATCGGTTGCAGATATTGGTTATGGTTTTGATTCGGTGCAGGGAACCATTAATCGATTACGAAATGGTGAATCTATTCCCTTTGCATATGAAATGCTGGTTTTTGAACTTGATACATTAAGGGTTAGCGAAAAACAATTAAGTCCAAATTTTGAATTAGTCGTTAAGGAGGCACCGTCAGAATTTTATTATTTAGTTGAGCAAAGCCGTTATTTGAACTATCAAATTGGTGAAATGATTAGGGATGCCAATAGGTTAGGTCGAGAGTTATTAGGGGATAAGTGGCATGAAATACATTCCCGAATCCAAAATATTCAAGCAATCCCACGACTTTAAGTGGAGGTGAAAAAGTGATCAATAAACCATTGGTAATGGATTTGGAAGAGAGGCAACGGTTGTTAGATTGGTGGAATACAATGGAGTCAGCAAAACCAATGGTAAGAAGATTAATGTCATTAATAACTGAACTCCGAGTACATCCTGAATCAAGTCGTGCAGATGGAATGGTCCTATTTTACAGAGCTGCATCAGAGATTTCATATGGATATGCAGGAGTAAGAGGGTGTATTAGAAGAGCATTTACAGATGAATATCGAGAATCACTTCGTATGAATATGGTCATGTGCCATAGTTTCGCGGAAAAATATTCGGTAGATACTAAGGTTCTTCTGGAACGAGTTGCTCAACAAATTACTGGTCAGAATGCTTTACAACTAATACAAAAGATTCGAGAAACATTAGCTGAAAACGATGAAATGTTAAAAGAGATCAAAAGGAAAGCTGATGCGTTTTTTGGGAGGGAAACATTCCATTCGATGCAAAATAAAGTGAAGGATTCCATCACATTGCCTAAATTTTAAGATATTTTAGAGAGACAAATAAAATGATATTGAAAAAATAAATAAGAAAAGTTGCATTCTTTATCATTTTTTATATGTAGCCATAGAATAGGCGTTTAAGGACTTGACTTGGAGCCTCTGTGGGTACGATTTTGAAGCTAAGGTTTCATCAGGAAAACGAGCCTATCATACCCACTTCTCCAAGTATAGTTCTATGTTTGTTAACATTAAAAACTATAATTACTTACTATTTATATCGCTTTTACAATTATTGCAAAAGCTTCTTTTTTATTAATGTGATAATTTCTGCTGTATTTACAATTAGGGTTCTTTCTTCCATATATGCATCTTTTTTAAGGGATGTTTTTTTATTGAAGTAAATGGCAGTTTAGCCATAAATGCTATAATTAAATAATCCTAAAAAATTTTTATTAAGGAGCCTTTATTGTTTTGGAAGCAAAATATATTAATTTCTGCGAATTCGGCAGTCCGAAGGATGTACTAAAAATTGAATATAAAACCATTGAACCACCAAAAGATAATGAAGTTCTTGTTCGAATGTTGGTACGACCTATAAATCCTTCTGATTTAATTCCAATTAGAGGGGCGTATTCTCATCGAATTTCCTTACCTACTGTTCCTGGTTATGAAGGAGTTGGGATTGTAGAGGATGTAGGTCCTTTAGTTTCAAAAAACCTTATTGGTAAACGGGTTTTACCTTTGCGTGGGGAAGGTACGTGGCAAGAGTTTGTTAAGACATCAGCAGAATTCGCCGTTCCTATACCTGATTCTATTGATGATTTTACGGCATCACAAATGTATATCAATCCCGTAACAGCGTGGCTGGTATGTACGGAAGTTTTAAAATTAAGACCAAATGATGTTTTATTAGTTAACGCATGTGGTTCTTCAATTGGGCATATTTTTGCTCAATTATCAAAAATTTTAGGTTTTCAATTGATTGCGGTGACTAGAAATAATAAGTATACAGAGGAATTACTTCATCTCGGTGCTTCTAATGTGATAGATACCTCCATAAGTCGTCTAAATGAAACCGTAATGGAATTAACAAGTGGAAGTGGTGCGGATGCTGCCATTGATTCTGTTGGAGGTTCGGATGGTAATGAATTAGCTTTCAGTGTCCGCCCTAATGGAAAGTTTTTATCAATCGGTCTTTTATCAGGGATACAAGTAAATTGGGCAGAAATTGTAAATCAAGCAAAAGTGAATGCGAATATGTTTCATTTACGGAATTGGAATAAAAATGTCTCAGAAAAAAAATGGCAAGAAACTTTTAATCATTTAATACGGCTAATAGATGGTAAAAAATTAGGTTTGATGATGGTTGATTCTAAGTATGATTTATCGGATGTCAATAAGGCAATTGACGCTGTTGAATTTTCTAATAAAACAAAAGGGAAAGTATTTTTAACAAGTTATTTATAAAGCTGCTTGATAGGGGAAGAATCGTGCTATTCTGCAAGAGGGTTCCGTGGCTGGCTTAGCTAAATTTGAATTTGAACGGCATTCTAGTCACTAAAATGGTTTGGTGGCTAGAATGCCGCCACAAAATCATGGAGGAATGAATATGTCAAAATCAAAACAAAAAATCGTTCCGCATTTATGGTATGAAAAGGGGGCAAAAGAAGCTGCCGAGTTTTACGCTTCCATATTCCCGAACTCAAAAATTACGAATGTCACAACCATTCAGGACACACCAGCAGGCGACTCCGAGATAGTCTCATTTGAGTTGTGGGGGCAGAAGTTTATGTCAATCAGCGCTGGGCCTTATTTCAAAATCAATCCGTCGATCTCTTTCATAGTTAATTTCGACCCATCGCGAGAAAATGATGCGAGCAAAAAAATAGATGAGGTATGGATCAAATTGTCGGAAGGCGGCACAGCGTTAATGCCGCTTGATAAGTATCCCTTCAGTGAAAGGTTTGGCTGGATTCAGGATAAGTATGGAGGTCTTCCAGCATAAAATCGGCGAACATGATTGTTCCTTCTTTATCAGGTGCCATGCCTTGAGGGTAGCGGGCGATAAGTCCCTGTTTTGCTTTCTTAAATACGGATAAATAAAAATGAATTGCCTCTTCCGCCCTGCCGCATTTTTCGCCGACAAACAAAAGTGATGGAACTATAGTAGGCCGTACTTCACCTTCTGGATTGGTAAGCATCAATTGCCAGGACAAAGTGGTTTTCCGCAATGGATAGCGCACATGAACATAAATTCAATTTTAATGAGGCAATCTCATTCATGGTGTATTGTGACACACAAGAAGAGATTGATTACTACTGGGATAGGCTATCTGCAGTTCCTGAAGCAGAGCAATGCGGCTGGCTAAAAGATCAGTTCGGTATATCCTGGCAGGTTGTGCCAAGCGAGATGAATGAGATGATGAGCAAGGGTAGACCAGATCAGCTTGCACGTGTGACGAATGCCTTTCTAAAAATGAAGAAATTTGATCTGGAGAAATTACGGAAAGCATACAAGGGATAATCAGAATGCAGACTATGGATGATCTAGGGTAAGATTTCATCCGTTTCTCAAGCTTTCGATAAAAGCAAAAAACATCTCTCCCAAAAAATGATCTTTTAGAGGAAATATTGGTTCACTATGAAAACTCATATGCATATTGAGGTAAAAGGGGGAGTTTAGTTGAAGAAGGGATATGCAAAGAAGCATATCCCCAAATGATTTAATGACTATTTTCAATGAAATATACCATATAATAATTTACCAGCCCAAAACGCAAGTAAAATCCAAATTAGAATGAATAGTAGGGCAACAATCCAGTTTTTTGGTTTACCATTTTTTCTAATTTCTTCAGCCTTTTCTCTGTTTTCTTCAATAATGTAAGGGGGTATTAATTTTAGTGCCAGTGAAATGCCCAGCGGAACAATAATTAGGTCATCGAGATAACCCAATACTGGAATGAAGTCAGGAATCAAATCGATTGGACTAAAAGCATAAGCAACAACACAAATAGCAACCAGTTTAGTGTACCAAGGTACTCTATTATCTTTGTATGATAAATAAAGAACAAATAAATTTTGTTTTAGTTTTCTTGTGTAGTTTTTTAATTTTGCTAAAGTATTTTTTTGTTCCATCTAACTCCTCCTTGTTAGTAATGATTATAAAGTAAAATAGGAGAGAGTTGAAACTTCAAAAGCGTTTTTTTGTCAGCTGTTATTTAGATGGAAAATAGAACAAGAGGGAAGAGAAGGCACCCGATATGTCTTCTAGAGTTGCTCTTATCTAAACAAAGGGTAGGAGTTTTCATTCAATACTATCCTCATGAATGGTTTTAAAGACAAACAGACACCAAAATCACCAAAAAATTGTCTTCAAAATCTGCTATAAGGGACATTAAGAGAGGAGTTGTCATCCCAATTATTGATAAAAATTTTGTTTCGTCTCACTATCTTAAGTATACTTAGTTATTGAGATAAAACCGCAACTCAATTACATAATAATATTATGTAAACTGATGAAATGAAGAAAAACTGCCAGTAGGGTGACAGTTTTATTGATTGTTAGTCGATTTGTTCTTTCGGCATATCCATTTTGTCGACAGCAATTTTTAAATCATCATTCTTAATATGAGTATAAATCATCGTTGTCTGGATCGATGAATGACCTAATTGGCGTCTTAATTTCGGTACATCATTGATCTCAGCATGGTATCTGGTGGCAAACGAATGCCGCAGCTTATGCACCGATAATGATGGCTTCCCAAATGCGGTTGCATATTTTTCAATGAGTTTTTCAACCGATCGTGCTGTCAGCCGCCGCGATTTTCCTTTAGGACCGACCGGTGCAGAAATAAATAATGCCTTATTGGTTTTGTCTACTTGATATTTAGCTGCTCTTACTGAGAGGTATTCTTGGAGATCTGCCATTGCCACTTGGCTGAAGAAAACAAATTGTTCTTTATTTCCTTTTCGAATCACTCGTACACAGTATTTACTAAAATCAATATCATCTAATTCAATACCGACTAACTCCGAAAGACGCAGTCCTGAACCCAAAATTAAGGAAACAATCGCGGTATCACGTTCTTTATTTAATTGATAAAAGTTAGATAGTTTTTTATTTTCTTTATTTAATTCGCCATAATCTTTTGCAACAAATAAACGAAACTTTTCGTATTCATCGCCAAGGAGGATTTTACCTTCCATTTTATTTGCTTTTGTTTCCATGCTGTCTTTTACTTCATTAAACTCGATTTTGGCCATTACATTTCGATTGATATAAGGCTTTAAATCCGGTGTTTCGGCGATATTTTGCAGATAATTAAACAATGACTTTAAAGCCGATAACTTACGATTTACCGTCAATTCCTTGTTGTCTAATTGATAATGCAGATAGTTTAAAAAGTTTTCCACCTCTAAAACGGTCATCTGTTCAAGACGTTCCAGTGGGATTTCCTTAACACTACCTTGATATAGCTGCTCCATAATAATCCAATTGAAAAAGATCTTGTAGTCATGACAGTAATTAAATAAAGATGCAGTCGAAAGTTTGCGCAGCTTATGATTTATGTATTCTTCGACATACCAAGGGAGTTCGTTAAGCAAGGTTTGTAATTTTTTAAAATTGGTTTGTTTATCCTGATTTACCATAATAACACCTCACTTTTATTTTACTTGGTATACTTAATTACGTCAAATTTATATTTTACGTAATTAAGTTTTTGGGTGAAATCGGTATCACCTACATAAACATCTTCTAATAAATCGTCAACTTCTTTTATTAGGTCTTCTGCCCTTAGACATCTGGCGTTTCCAAGCAATAATACATTTTGGTTGTCACGGTAAAAAATATGACAAAGATTCGACCATCATGTTTGACAGTCGAATCATTTTTTTTGATATCCAGGATGATTGTGCCGCTTACATCCAAATAGATAACAAGCTCCGGTACGATAAGTTTCAAACTCTAATTTAGGAGTATAACCAGAAGAAATAAGGTTTATCATATTTTTATACTGATTATTCTCTTCTATTAACTCTTCAATAAACTCTTTCTTATCCATTTCCGTCCAGTTTTCTTCAACTTCTTCTTTTTTAGCGCCTTCTATTTCTTCTCCCTTCTCTTCAATAGCTTCTTGTATAACCTGATTCATACGTGAGTAATTATTAGTTTTAAGTAGAGCATAAACAAATCTACGCACCCAATAAGGATCTTTAGAGTAATCTTTGTACCCCGTTTCAAACCAATGAATCGCTTCTTTATAGCAATTCATTTCAATGTATAAATCAGCTACATCGATTTCCCCAACAAAATCATCCGCTTTTTTGTTAAACCTATCCAACTTCTCTTTTGCTTCTGTTATTCGCCCTAGATCAATTAAACATTTAATATGACTATACATCACATTGTCCGAATCTCCTGCTCCTCGCGAGAAAAACTCCGAAGCCTTTTCCAGCTCTCCAAGTTTATAATAAGTTACAGCTAAATTGTGATATGCTACATCGGATGGTTGAATCGAAATGGACTTTCGCAATGCATCTTTAGCTTCTTTCCATTGTTCTTGTCTAATGTGAATTTCCCCAAGAATGTTATAAGGAAAGTATGAGGTTGGATTCATCTTAACAGCTTCCTTTATTAATTCAAGGGCTTTATCATCATCCTCTTCCTCATAAAGGTACACCCAGGCAAGATTATTCAGGGATTGTACGTCTCTGGACTCATGAACTGCTTGTTGAAAGAGTTCCATTGCTTCCTCATATTCATTTTGTTCAAACTTTTCAATTGCCTTTTGATTAGTGTTCAAGTATTGCCTCCGAAGTAAATTAATAGTAAATTTATTTAAATTCATTGAAATTTATTAATTCTAACTATTCTGCATCGTACTTAATCAGAATCATAATTGTGTTAATATCTCATTCACCTTAACATCAACTTCCTCTAGTTTCTCGCCTTGAGTGGGTTTTTCTGCTAATCGAATTAAGTCATTCTTTAACATCTTTCTACTTTAAATATGTACTTCAAAAGGATGCTCGTTTTTCTATTTGTTTTTACCTACGTATTCAATTACAATGCCATTCCCCTTTTTTTATCCTTTTCATAAACCTCAGATGATTTATCATAAATCACCTTCAAGTTCTTGTCACTTTGCTATTTAACCGAAAATTCTTATGCAAATCATCAAATCAATCGCTGCATTTTTTTAATAGCTTCTTGGCTTAATGTAGCAGCTGTACCATTTTCAATTTGTTTCCGCCCTTTTGTTTGTTAGACCGTCATAATTAACGCATCGAATCAAATGATCCGATGCGTTTGTTTTTTACAGTTGGTTATAAGTTTCATCATCAACAGGCTCTAACCATACCGGAGTACCTGTGGTGATTGCAATGTGTACAAACCAGCTATCTTTTGTAGCTCCATGCCAGTGTTTGACACCATCATGGGTGACAATTACGTCCCCTGCTTTTAATAATTGAGCAGGTTGTCCATCTTCTTGGTACCAACCTTGACCGCCAGTTACTAATAAAATTTGATATCCATCACGATGGATATGCCAGTTATTTCGACATCCCGGTTCAAAAGTCACATTCCCGACACCAACATTGATTTTAGAGTCAGAGACTAATCCTTGAAGATAACTTTGTCCCGCAAAAAATTGTGAAAAAGGATTTTTTTCGCCCGCTGGGAAAAAAACGCCATTTTTTACTTCTTCATGTTTTGCCATTTTTAATTCCTCCACCTATTTATTTTAACTTTCCTCCGAATACAGGGAAGAAGCTATGCTCGCCATAATTCTGGATTTGCTCTACATTTTTTAAAGTCTCCATATCTGCATCGCTGATAACAAAATTAAGCTCTGCATTGTTTCTCATGTGATCCGGATTTGCCGTCTTTGGAATGACGACAAGACCAAGCTGGATATCATATCGCAGGCAAAGCTGAGCAACAGATACTCCGTACTTATCAGCTATCACCTTAACCTCTGCATGATCGAGAACTGCACCGTGTGCAATTGGTGAATATGCTTCTACTAGGATGTCATTCTTCTGGCAGAATTTAATAAGCTCCAAAGGAGTATTGCTCACATGTGCCAATATTTGATTGACCATAGGCTTGATCTTACAGCTTGAAAGAATATTCTCTACATCATCTTGAAGGAAGTTAGAAAGACCAATTGCCTTTACCTTTCCTGTCTTATAAGCATCCTCCATTGCTTTCCATGCTTCTTTGTTTTCCTTGAAGTAACGGTTCTCTTCACGGAACTCGGTCCAAGGCTGAGGGCTGTGGATAATCAGAAGATCAATATAATCCAGTCCCAGCTTTGCTAAAGAATCATCAATGGACTTCGTGACTGCCTCATAGGTCTTTAATTCTGCTGCAACCTTTGTCGTGATAAAAAGTTCTTCTCTTGCAACACCGCTTGAACGGATCCCTTCGCCTACACCAGTTTCATTCATATAAGCTTGAGCAGTATCAATATGACGATATCCGATCGATACCGCTTCTACCACTGCCTGTGATGCCTGTGCATCGTCAATCAGCCAGGTACCAAGGCCTAATTTTGGAATTTTTACACCATTTGATAATTTGTAAGTTTCGTTAAACATGCTTTTGTTATCTCCTATACATGGTTATATTTTCTTCACGTGAAACAGAGATGCTTACTCTCCAGCGTTTACTAAATCCTTAATCGTTTGCCTTAATTTTCAGGAATCATTTCATTAATGCAAGCTAATGCGTTTAGTGTTCTCGGAAAGCCCATATATGGGAGGCAGTGAGTGATGGCGTTGATCAATATTTCCTTGTCAGTGCCTACATTTTTGTTACCCAGCACATGTGACTTCACTTGGCTTTCACAACCGCCCAACGTACTGATAATACAGAGTGTCAACAACTCTCGTGTTTTCAAATCAAGTCCGCCACGGGTGTAAAAGTCTCCGAAGCAAAAAGAGGAAAGATAATCCTGCATATGCTTTTGATTTTCTGGAGCAGCCTCACGCATTTTTGCGATTGTCTCACCAAAAATCTCTACTTGAGTAGCAAGTCCTTTCTCAAAACGGCTATTTTCATCTACTGTTTTTTGGCTTTCAAGTGGTAAAGTGATCTCCTTCGCTTCGAAGACCTCATTCACTTTATTGATGGCGTTTAATGTTTTGGGAAATCCGATATATGGAGCACACTGGTAAACTGCCTCTTTGATTTCTACTGGAGTCAGCCCAACGTTTAGTGCTGCAGCAACATGTGACTTGAGCTGAGGGAATGTCTGGTTGGTAGTAAGCACTACCAGAGTAATCAACTCGCGTTGCTTGTCATCCAAATTTCCTTGATAGAATACTTCCCCAAAAATGAAGCGGCTAAGGATGTCTTGAAAATCAGGATCGGTAGCGTATGCGGCTGGTACTCCATTTCCAAATAGTTGTTTGTATTTTTCTATACTCTTTTCTATGCGGTCCATAAATAAGCCTCCTGTTTGAAGTTAATTTACTTGTATTATTTCAAAAGTTAGCTCCAAAATGATTATTGATCGATTAATCAACATCTGTTTATAATTATAAAAAAATCATTCACGCTTTCAATGGTTAATTTAACGCAATTCGTTGATTACTCAACAAATCAATTTAAATTGTTGATTATCTTTAGGAAAAGTTGGTGAATTAGTCTGAGATGACGTTTCAAGAAGGAAATTATGTCTGGTACCTTTAAGCGTCATTATTTATTTTTTTCAACAATGCTAGCTAGTAAAGGTGCACCCTATTTTCGTAGTCGCCTTCTTGATTTAGTTGTGGAAGAGTTTACAGCTGAAGTGGATACAATAGAATGTCCCTCCATTAACTTGATCGGAGTTCCCTCTTATTATGTCAAATGGAGTTAAAAAGCCTCCGTATAGTCTCTATATTTATGGGAATGCTTAATTCAGATACAATTCTCTACATTGTTCAAAGGCTATGGATTTATTAGATTTGAAGGAGTGTACCTTATGCAGGTGGAAAATAAAAACATTCAGCAACGCGATAAAGAGTGCGAAACTAAATTTTGCAAAAAACGAATGAATATCGAAATGAACAAAGAAGAAGAACGAAAAGAAATTTTAGAAATGTTAAAACGTTTATAAGATTAAACTCCTCTAAAAAGGATAATATAATTTAAAAGAGGAAAAAAGAAAATTTTATAATAAACCATAAAAGCGTACATAAAAAGCCTGATGGATATTCCATCAGGCCTTTTGCATGAATAAATTTCTTAGATTAAATTTTTATAAAATTTCACACGATCTTCCACTGGCTTAAATTCTTTTTCTCCTGGCTGAGCTGTTGGATTACCAAAAGGCATTTGAGCAATTAACTTCCAATTTGAAGGAATATTCCATTCCTTCTTTACTTCTTCGTCAATAAGTGGGTTATAGTGCTGTAGAGAAGCTCCTAGACCTTCTGATTCTAAAGCGGCCCAAACTACTAATTGATGCATACCAGATGCCTGATTGGACCAAACAGGAAAGTTGTCAGCATATGTACTGAATTGTTCTTGAAGAGATTTAATTATTGCTTCGTCTTCAAAAAATAGCACAGTTCCGTAGCCTGCCTTAAATGAGTCCATTTTTTGTTGAGTCGCAGAAAAATCTCCACCACCAACAACTTCTTTTAAAGTTTCAGTAGTAATATCCCATAATTTATCATGGGATTCCCCTGTCAATACAACAAGACGTGCAGTTTGGGAGTTAAAGGCAGAGGGCGTGTATTTTACTGCAAACTCTACGATTTCCTTAATACTCTCATCTGAAACTTGAACGTCTTTATTGATTCCATAATAAGTACGTCTTTCTTTTAAAGTAGAAAAAAAATCTTTTGTCATAGCATGATGCCTCCATTTAAACTTTTTTGAGAAGAGAATTTTTGGATAATAATCATTTAATTAAATATTTTGAGTCAATTTTAATATATCATCTTCCACAGTTTTTATGTGCTTAGATAGACTTATTATGTTGGATAAACAGTCTTATGGTCAGCAACTATCACTAATTTCTCACCTTGAAAATTTATGTCTGCATCAGAGGAGTAAAACCAGGTCTTCTCATTTTCCTTTACTTCAAATATGTTTACCTCATCTTTAAAATCTAAAACCTTTGAAGCAGTTTCTACATCAACAGATACGGATATTAGCCAACGATCGTCTTGTTGTTCAATAGTGTATCTATTCGTTTGGCACAGTAATCTGCTGCCAATTGAATGACGAATCATCAACATTAAAATTCACCCCCAGGTAAATCGATTAATAAAAAGTAACTATCTTGATGTCCCTGAATCGTTATTTCATGAATATCAGTGATTCGGGCAGCGTCTCTGGACTTTAAAAGAAAATCATTGTTTATTGAGATTTCCCCCTCTATAGTAAAGACGTAAATCTTCCGACCCGATTCCTGTTCAAAGTTCACAGTCTCCTTTCCATCCAATCTTGACAAATAAAGTGTCAAATCTTGATGGATTCCGGCTACCTGATCAGACGCTGTCTGCGAAATGACAGGCAGTAGCTGATTATGCAATTTATTTAGATCATATGAAATGTCTTCATATGAGGGCTCTAGCTTTTGCTCATTCGGAGAAAACCATAACTGTAAAAATTGTACTTCTTCCTCATTGGAAGCGTTGAATTCAGAATGAAGCACTCCAGTACCAGCGGTGATCCGCTGAATGCTACCATGGCTAAGAGTTCCAGAGTTTCCTAAGTTGTCTTCATGCTTAAGAGCCCCTTTTAAGATAATAGAGACTATTTCAGCTTCACGATGAGGATGAATTCCAAAACCATGTCCTGGCTGAACAGTATCATCGTTAAAAACGCGCAACGGACCAAATCTTATATTCGTTGGATCATAATATTCTCCAAAAGAAAAACCTAGTGAACTTTCCAACCAATCATTTTTTACTGTATAGCGTTTATCCGCAGGAAAAAGCTGAATCACATTCCTTCACTCCCTTATTTAATATCTCGATTTAATAAATTATTAATTAGTATATTTAGAAATAAATTATTCTTAATTAAGACTATTTTAACATTAAATAATTATTTTCTGCAAATAAGTTGCAGTTAATGATTAATAAAAAAGCCAATCACTCTCGATTAGCCTTTTAACTTTTTATTCGGTTACATTTTGCTTAGCTTTAAACTTATCGAATAGCTTTAATAAACCAACGAACCCTCTGATCGTAAATAAAGTAAAATTAACACTAGCAAACGTGTGGAACGGTGACCATTTATTCCATTTAAATAATCTGGTGTTCTTTTCCATAAACCATTGACCAATACTCATAGGAACACTAAAAATCAAGCTTTTTAATAAAATTTTACCGAAATGATCATTGTAAGATATTTTTACCCAGATAACACTTAAAATCGGGAAAAACAATATGTCATAAATAATATTTGTTTTAAAAATTTGGGGAAAAGGACGCACTGGATATTCCACTCTTTTTGTTCCTACAACATAAGCATCGACAAGAGTTGCAACTACCCCTTTCGAAAAAAGAATTAATAGATTCTCTCTCATTTTTGTTCCTTTAAATAAAAATGGCAAAGAAATAAAACATATAGCAGTTAGTAAATTTAACAGTTTCTTTTCCATAAAAAAACACCCTTCCTAAGAGTTAATAATTGATAATTGACATTATTACAATTACCCAATCAGGAAATATTATCCTTATATAAAGTTCTATAAATAAAAAAAGCCAATCAATCTCGATTAGCCTTTAAACGAATAATTTATTGATTTGATTTCTTAACCCTCTCTGCAACGGTTACTGTACGCTTTGCTTGGTGTTTTACAGCTGCTTGGACATCTTCAATCATTTTTCCATCTTGCCCAACGGTAACACTTGTTCCGTAAGGATTGCCTCCAGCACCGAATGTGACGGGTCTGTATAACCAGGAGCAGCAACAATAGCTCCCCAATAATTCTCAAAATTTTAGTGAGAGATTCATTTTGCACATTTGGTAATGATTACCTTGTTATTTTAATTTCCCGCACTCTCCTGGGACTGACAAGCCTCATTTCTAATTAGGCAGCATTTTGGGAAACTTTCTTTATTCTGCTGGTTTTAGTGGTCCGTAAAAATAGGAAGCCGTAGCTCCACCGTCAATAAGGAAATCTGCCCCTGTGATGAACGCTCCCTGCGGCCTCATCAGCAGTTCAGCCACATTGGCAACCTCATCAGCTGTTCCTGGTCGTCCGGCAGGGCAACGGGCAAACATATTCTTATAGAACTCTCCTCTTGGACCGTTGAACTCGTCTATAGCGAGTGGCGTTACGATAATTCCTGGAGAAATGGAATTGATACGAGCGTCTTTTTCTCCCCAGCGTATAGATTCAAACATAACCCGCTTTACATTGCACCGTTTTGCCATTTGATAAGCGTGCAACGTATCCTTGATATTTTCAGGCCGAAGGACTTCCAAACTAAGGAGTTCTTCAGTTGGTGTCGTTGCCAGCTGTTCATCAATTTCAACTCCCAATTGAGGCATTCTGTGTCCAGACTGACTGGATATTGTCACACCAACGCCTCCAGGAGCTATAACCTTTCCTACTTCCTCCAGCAATACTGCCGTTCCGTATAAATCCACCTTCAAAATGGTTTCAATAGGTGCCTGACTAGGTGATACGCCAGCTGCATTGATAAGAGCAGTGATTTCACCATACTTCTGACCTTCTGCAATCAGATTTAAAATTGATTCTCTGGAGGAAATGTCCGTTTCGACAGGGACCACATCAAATCCCGCTTCTTTCATAATTTTTGCAATAGCCTTGGCGTTATCAAGGTTCTTATCCCCCACAATAATTTTCTTACCAAAACCGATTCTTCTAGTTATCGCCATGCCAATCTGTCCAGCACCTGTCCAAAGTACAACTTCTTTCATTATATATCCTCCTTATTTTTATTCTAGGTTCAAGTTACTTTATAATGGTCTTACCGTTCCTGTGATGTTGGACGGATGATCATTTCATTAATTGCTACATCAGCTGGCTGTTCTATAGCAAAAGCAATGGCACGAGCAATCGCATCAGCATCAATCGCACCTTCATAGATTTTATCTATTCCTGGTTTGAGATCCATATCTGTAATTGAATTGGTTAATTCAGTCGTTACTGCTCCTGGTGAGATAATGGTGGAACGAATATTGTTCCCAGCCTCTTCTTTACGAAGACCTTCCGAAATCGCACGTACAGCATGCTTCGTTCCAGCATAAACAGTACTACCAACTCCTACAACATGTCCTGCTACAGAAGAAACGTTAATAATATGACCTGATTTTTGTTCCCTCATTGTGGGAAGAACGGCAGCGATACCATAAAGTACGCCTTTGATGTTTACATCGATCATCTTGTTCCAATCATCCACTTTTTTCTTATAAAGAAACGAATGTGGCATGACCCCTGCGTTGTTTACTAAAACATCTATTTTCCCAAACTCTTTAAGAGCTAACTCGGCAAGCTTTTCCATTTGTTCATGAGAAGTGACATCTGTTACCTTATAAATTGCTTGACCACCACTATTTTGAATCTCTTCTTGCAATTTCTTTAATCGATCTTCACGACGAGCAGCTAAAACCAACTTCGCACCTTTAGATGCAAGTTCTTTCGCAGTAGCCTCGCCGATCCCACTAGAAGCACCAGTAATGATTACAACCTTCGCTTGAATATTAGACATATTACATACCATCCTTTCAACAAAAAATAAATATAGTTTGTTTACCCTTTATGTTTAAAGTTGAATTAAGAGCATAGTCAAATTCGGGAGAGTGATAAGATTAAAGAGCTTATTTTACAATTTATTGTGCCGCTTTTTAATAAAACACGGGTTTATCCTCTTCCGTATTGGGTTTGCTAACACCCCAACTGCTACGAACACCCCATTCTGGCGATTCGGCTATTTTGACAACCAAAGCGGCAATACTTTTGCGAGAAACCTCGGTTCCCAATAGCGGTTCACCCTTTTCGGTTATTTCGTAATCCACTTCTTTTTTGTTCGTGAACCAAGTACATCTTAAAATCGTGTAATTAATATCTGATTCTTCTAGGATGTTGGCCGCTTTTCGCCAATATTCCATTCCTCTGCCAACCATGTACTTATTCCATTCCCCGAACTTCCCAGGTACTTCGTCATAAATCCCTAAAATATTAATAAAAATCCCCCTTTTAACACCCGTGGCATGCATTGCATCGATTATGTTTTGAGTTTTTTGAACAATATCTGAGCCACCAATGTTAGCATAGACAACATCTTGTCCATCCATTGCTACTTTCAACTTAGCAACATCGTTTACGTCACCTTCAATGACACGTTCCCGACCTAGATCAACGATTTTTAGTCTCCTTGAGTTACGTAGATAAAGTGTCAACTGAGTATCAGTTTCCTTTAGAAATAAATTAATAGCAATACGTGCAACTTGGCCATTTGCACCTAGGATTAAAACATTAGTCAACATAAACCCTCCTCCATTTATTTTTTTAAGTGGTAAAATTAGAAAATAATCAAAACTGCTTTTAGAAAAAAAGTAACGAATGGTCAGTCCTTTTTTGTTAAATTTAAATAATTAAATATTGATTCAGTAATGAACAACTGTTTATAATTATAAACAGAAATTGGATGCTTACAATTGTTAATTCAACTCAATATGACTAGTAATGAACAAATAAATTAAAATTGTTCAGTATCTTTTAAGAAAGTTTGGTGAACCTTAAAATGCCTAAAGTAGATAGAAGAATAGCCAAAAGCCAGGTAGCCATAAAAAATGCCTTGATTGAGTTAATGTCTGAAAAAAGTTTTGATGATATCACCATTCAGAACATATCCGATCACGCAAATGTTAGCAGAGGAACTATCTATCTTCATTACGTAGATAAATTCGATCTACTGGATAAGCTCATTGAAGAACATATTAACGAAATGGAAGAAATCTGTGAAGCAACCTCAGCTGCAGAGTATGCAGATGCGAATTTGCCCTGGTTTGAATACCTTGAAAATAATTATTTATTCTTTTCAACCATGTTAGCAAGCAAAGGTGCCCCTTCTTTTCGTAGGCAATTCCATGAGTTTCTCGTCGAAGAGTTCAAGGATGAAGTCAATATATCACAAGGAAAGAACCATGAGTTAAATGAAGATGTTCTTCTTCAATTTATTGTCACTTCATATGTTGGAATTGTTGAATGGTGGATCACCAATGGGATGCCTTATCCAGCTCAAGTCATGGCAGAGCAAGTAGGAATTTTATTAGAGAGAAATCTGTAATAATCTTTGAGTGATGATAAGCATCTAAACAAGCACAATAACTTTTCACTATTCTTTTTTTAGTGGAGGAGTACCAGTTTTTTATAAAAGAAAAACCTAAATCACAAATTAGGAGACTTGAAAAGCCTCTCTTATTTAGCGATTTAGGTTTTGTCTGAATGACCAGTAACAATCCATTTGGTTTTGCCTGTGTCGACTCAATATCTTGAACTTCTATATCTAATTATAAATAGAAACAAAATACATGCAATTGTCAAATAATCTTGATTCGTGCAATAATGTACAAATCCCTTAAAGTTGTTAATTATCTTTCAACTAAGCTAATTTTGATTAGAAATGTGTTTCGTCAATATCAAGTTTAGATAAAGCTAGATTTAGGCTATCTAATTCTTCTTTTGTTAATTCTATATTCGCTCCACCTAAATTTTCTTCTAATCTGTTTAATTTTGTAGTACCTGGGATTGGAATAATAAATGGTTTTTGAGCTAATTCCCATGCTAATACAACTTGAGCAGATGTTGCATTTTTGCTTTCAGCAACTTCTGCAATTAAATTTAATAACGCTTGGTTATGGTCAATGACTTCAGGTTTGAATCTACCCATGAAGCTTCTAAAGTCGCCTTCTTCATACCTTGTATCTTTTGTATATTTTCCGCTTAGGAAGCCATTTCCTAATGGACTGTACGCAACAAAAGAAATCCCTAACTCTTCACATAGATCAAATAATTGTTTTTCAGGTTCACGCCACATCATGGAATATTGATTTTCAATGGCAGCAATCGGACATACCGCATGTGCACGTTTCATATAATCAATTGGTGCATTCGATAATCCCCATGCTTTAATTTTTCCTTCATCCATTAATTCTTTCATTGTTTCTGCAACAACTTCTGGTTCTACATTCGGATCAATACGATGTTGGTAAAACAAATCAATGCTATCTACTTTCAATCTTTTTAAGGAACCTTCTACTTGTTCTCTAATGGATTCTGGTGTGCTATTTAAAATGTGTTGAAGACGGTCGTTTACAATTTCTGTTCCAATAATTCCAAATTTAGTCGCTATCACAACTTGATCTCTTATTGATGCAAGTGCTTCGCCCAATAATTCTTCATTGGATTCTCCATAAACCACTGCAGTATCAAAGAAGTTGCAACCCAGTTCAACAGCTCTACGAATTAACGTGATCATTTCATCACGGTCAGCTGGCTTTCCATAAGCATGGTCCATTCCCATGCAGCCTAAACCAATCGCAGATACATTTAAACCACTGTTCCCTAATGCTCTCATTTTCATTTGTCTCAACTCCTAAAGAAGTATATCCTGCATGTATCCTACTCTAGTTCTCACTAACAAAAAAGGAAGCAATACTAGCTCCCTTTTCGCTTCAGTCTTTATTGTTTATCTGACTAGTCCTGTTATCATTTCAACCGTTTCAGGAGCGTAATGTGAGAAGAATAAACTTTGTTCTTGATCTAGTTTCGCAATTTTATCCATGTCTTCGTTTGATAAAGCAAAATCAAAGACATCAAAATTTTGAACCATTCGTTCTTTTGTTACCGTTTTAGGGATGACAACAACATTCCGTTGAAGAAGATAACGTAGTCCCACTTGAGCAACGGTTTTACCATATTGCTCTCCAATCTCCTTTAGAGTTTCATTGGTAAAGAAATCATTTCTTCCTTCTGCAAAAGGCCCCCAAGACTCAATTTGAGTCCCGTATTTTTCCATTATTTTTTGGGCTTGTTTTTGTTGATTAAATACATGTGTCTCGACCTGGTTCACCATTGGAGGGATTTCACTAAACTTAGCAATATCAATGAAACGGTCAGGGTAGAAATTACTTACACCAATTGCTTTGATTTTTCCTGCCTTATAATATTCTTCCATAGCACGATAAGTACCATAGTAATCATTAAATGGTTGATGAATTAATAGTAAATCAATGTAGTCTGTTTGCAGCTTTCGTAAAGACTCTTCTATTGATGCTTTAGCTTTCTCGTAGCCAGCATTAGAAATCCAAACTTTGGTTGTAATGAAGAATTCCGTGCGGGGTATACCACTTTTACGAACCGCATTCCCTACAGCTTCTTCATTCCCATAAGCTTGAGCCGTATCGATCGAACGATACCCCACTTCAATTGCTGCACTGACGACACGTTCACATTCTTCAAGCTCAGGAATTTGATACACTCCAAAACCTAAAATTGGCATCTTAATTCCATTAGATAAAGTAACAGTTTCCACGTAAATTCCTCCTTACGAATATACCCTTTGATGCATTAGGTAACATATGTGTATAATTTAAATCCATAACTGAGATGTTACAATGGTTAAATGAGTATGATTTGTTGATTAATTCACAAATCCAATAAAATCGTGTAATAAATTGTTTATATCTAATTACTTGTTGCTATGGCATTTACTGGGCACCAATCGACTCCACGTTTCTTAAAATGCATTTCCATTTTCATACCCCAAGTGGTTCTAAAACCATAAATTCTAGCGTCAAGTTTGGTATCACAAATAAGAGCGGCCGTATTACCTTCTATTGTAATAGTTGTTTTTTGCGGCATGGTTTTGTAATATTTCATTTGTTCATTATCTATTTGTTGTAGCCATTCTCGCTTAGGTTGATGATAGCCAGTCATGTGTACTAATACATAATTGTCATCAAGGATGTTATCTAAGCTTTGAATGTCCTTATTAACCATTGCATGATCAATCTGTTGATAAACAGCCAGGATTTTTTGTTTATCTTCGCTCATATCTGTACGTTCAACCTCCTCTTAAGAATTCCCGAAGCGTTATTTTTACTAACAAAATTCTTAAATTTAATTGGAATTAATTCCTATTAAAACAACGGTAAATCATACATTTACCGCTGTTTTTTATTATATATTGATTATGCTAACCCTACTTATTCAGGTTTATTTACACCCAAGCTGCTACGAACTTCCAATCCAGGCGTTACAGCCAATTTTACAATCAAGTCAGCCATACTTTTTCGTGATACATCATGCCCTTTAAATGGCTCGCCTTTTTGAGTTGTCTCATAGTCAATTTCATCTATATGGGTAAACCATCCTGGTCTCAAAATCGTATAGTCAAGGTCTGAGGCTTCAATAACCGCCGCTGATTTTCGATATGGATTTAAGATGCTACCATGACTTTCGCCTGGGACTTCATTATATATGCCCATTGAACTAACCCAAATGAGACGTTTAACACCTGTAGCGTCCATTGCATCCACAATTGTTTTTGCCATTTGTTCCAGATTACCTGCAAGATTGGCGTAGACAACATCCTGTCCAATCATCGCCTCTTTTAGTTTTTCAAGGTCCAAAACATCGCCTTCAATTACTCGGACATAATTTGTATCAATGTTTCTTAGTCTTCGGGAGTTACGTAAATAAAGCGCCAACTGTGTATCAGTTTCTTTAAGGAACATATCAATAGCCACACGAGCAAGTGAACCGTTTGCTCCAATGATTAACACATTCGTCATATTTAAACTTCCTTTCATTATATTATTTGGGAACCCCCAAGCAATCGATACAGTTTCCTTTAGGATTCCCTTTTTGAACCAGTTTCTGTTTTAGGTAGATTCCGAATAAAAACAAATTAGCTTTGTAATGTTCGTTTGTCATTAATGGAAAAGTGAGAAATACGGGTTTTGATTAACCAAGTTCCGTTTTGACGCACATACTCATCGTCATATCGGATACTGCTATCGGTGATGACTTCTTTCCCATCTTCTTCGCTCACTAATTTAACTTGGCAGTAGGCAATACCTGTGGCAGTATTGCCATCAATTTTGACAGCTTGTTGTCCGTTCATATGAAATGAACGTTTAACATTAGCTGTGAAACTTGTGAATACCTCTTCCAGTTGTTTCGTTCCTGAAATATCAAACAATAAATTATCGCCCATGTACACTTGAACTTTGGTATCAGGTGTAAATAAAGGCATTTGACCTGGAATGTTTTTTTCATCGGCCAAATTTGAGAATGTATCAACTAATTCTTTTAATTCTGATTTTGCTTGTAATATTTCTAATGACATAGAATTTCCTCCTTATTTTTAACTTTTTTGTTCCTGTGATTTATAGCGAGTTAAGAACAGAAGATTGTTTCTTATTCCTCTATCTTGATGCCATAAATAATTCGCATTGATGAATTATGTGACATCTGTATATAATTATAAACAGAAACAGAATGCCTACAATTGTCAATTAATCTTGATTCGTGAAATAATGCACAAATCGATCAAAATTGTTCATAATCTTTTAGAAAGTTTGGTGACTACATAATGTCTAAGGTGGATAGGAGAATACTTAAATCTCAAGAAGCGATAAAAAAAGCTGTTATTGAACTGATGTCTGAAAAAAATTTTGATCAGATTACCATACAAGAAATTTCCGACAGAGCAAATGTCAGTCGAAGAACCATCTACCTTCATTACCTGGATAAATTTGATTTGCTGGATAAACTTATTGAAGAACATATCAACGAACTAAAGGATTTGGCCGAATCCGCATCTGATATGGATTTTATCGATGGGAATCTGATCTGGTTTGAATACTTTGAAAATCATTATTTATTTTTTTCAACAATGTTAGCCAGTAAAGGGGCCCCTTCTTTTCGTAGGCAGTTCCTTGAGTTTGTTATCGAAGGGCTAAAAGGAGAAGTAAATGTAATAGAAGGAAAAAATCACGGTATAAATGAAGAGATCGTTCTTCGATTTATTGCAGGTGCTTATGTGGAATTAGTGGAATGGTGGTTTATGAATGGAATGCCTTATACGCATCAAATGATGGCGGAACAAGTGGGTATTTTGATTGAGAGGATTGTATAGTTAAAAAACCCAAACATAATAAACCCTGATTTCCTGCTTTATTTAGGGAATCAGGGTCTTGCTTTTTACAAAGCTATTACTAAAATATTATTACTTAGAACTTAAACCACCAACCACAGGATGTTAAACATAAGACTCTTCCAAATACCCAACTTCTTCAGTCATGTTTGTTCATCTGGATTCATACCTTCCCGTTAAAAATTACTGACTACACGGACCGAGCGTGTCCTGCCTGTTCTTGAATTTCCTCTTGGGGTTTGGTTCTCCATAAAATAAAGAATGAAAATATCACGATGGCCAGACACACCCAAAAAACATGGCGGAACCCTATAAACTGAGAAATAATACCGCCACCCATATTTCCCACTAACCTTCCGATGGTGGAGCCGTTAGAATAGATCGTTGTGGTCAAGCCTGGTGAATGTGGCAACAGATCCGTAAAATAGCTTAATCCATTTCCCATAACAATCGCCACAAATGTTGCCTGCAAAAGCTGAGCAACGGTCAGTTCCCAGGGATGGCCTGAAACGCTCAAGATGATGTAATAGATAACGGCAATCAAGCAGCTGCTCATCATAAGGACATGGTTTGATAATTTTTTGCCCAGGGCACCCAGCACATTTTCGGTCCAGCCCGCTATCCGAACGTTTTGCAATCAGGGAGTTTACAACCACACCACTTAATGAACTCACCGCCATGAAAACACCAAAAGCTCCCGTACTCATTCCTAAATCTTCAGTAGCATACAAGGATAAATACGGCTGGGTAATCGAAATTCCGATACCGACTAGCAACAAACTAATGACAAATAACCTATATCCTTTAATTGCAAACAGGTTTTTTAAACGTGTAAACAATATTGCATCCATCCTTACTTCCTATATATAAGGCAGTTATATCCTTACTAATAATTGAATCTATTTGTTTTATTGCTGCAACCCGAGGTGAATGTATAGCTAAAAAAACAGAAATCAGAAACCAGAAACCATAAAAAACCCTAATCTCCTGCTTTATTTAGGAAAATAGGGTTTTGTTTTAAAAAAGCTATTGCTGAAACATTATTGCTTAGAACCTAAAGCACCAACCACAGGATGTGGAACATAAGGCTCTTCCAAGTACGCAACTTCTTCAGTGGTTAACTTAACCGATAGAGCACCCACGGAATCTTCAAGGTGAGAAATTTTTGTAGCACCAATAATAGGAGCTGTGACTGGTTCTTTCTGCAGTAACCAGGCAAGTGCAATTTGTGCTCTAAGTACACCATGTTTTTCCGCCAATTCCCCAACTCTCTCTACAACAAGACGGTCGTTATTTTCAGTGGCACCGTATTTAGATTTTTGAGTTGCATCCGTTTCAGAACGGAGAGTGTCTTCTGACCAATCACGGGTAAGCCTACCTGACGCAAGTGGACTATATGGGATCACGCCGATTTTTTCTTCCTTACATAACGGCAGCATCTCCCGTTCCTCCTCACGGTAAATGAGGTTAAGGTGATTTTGCATTGAAACAAATCTGGTCCAACCATTTTTCTCAGCCACATGGTTCGCCTTCAAAAACTGCCATGCGTACATAGCAGAAGCACCGATGTATCTTACTTTGCCAGCCTTCACTAGGTCATGGAGAGCTTCCATCGTTTCTTCGATTGGTGTGTTGTAATCCCAGCGATGAATTTGGTATAGATCCACATAATCAGTACCAAGACGTTTCAGACTCTTATCAATTTCTCTCATAATATGTTTTCGGGATAATCCTATACTGTTCGGGCCTTTGCTATTTAAGTCTTTGCCCAATGGAAAATAAACCTTAGTTGCAATGACAATTTCATCTCGATTGGCAAAATCTTTAAGGGCACGTCCGAGAAATTCTTCACTCGTTCCATCCGAGTAAGTGTTCGCAGTATCAAAAAAATTGATACCTAACTCAAGAGCTTTTTTAATAACTGTACGACAGCTTTCTTCATCAATTACCCACGGATGCATCCAACGTTCCTTTTCTCCAAAACCCATACAGCCAAGGCAAAGACTAGATACATCTAATCCTGTATTTCCAAGTTTCGTATATTTCATTTACATTCCCCACTTTGCAAATATTTTTAATCTTCATTTATAAGTATAAAAATATTTGCGAGACTTACAATTGTTAAATAGTTATTATTTGTTAATTAATGAACAGATGCAATAAAATTGTTTAATAACTTTAATCATATCCTCCTCCTTTATCTCCCCTCTTTATAAATAAAGATGTACATACTAGGCAACTTGTCCATTCCATAACACATATTTAGAATAAACTACTAAAAAGATATTGGATTAAATCTTTCTGCGCTTGGCTGCATTACTTTTTAAAAAAGACCTAAATGTTAAAAGGGGTTTTCGAAATGAAAAAAAGTTCATCAAATACCTTTGATTATATAGTG
Source organism: Bacillus sp. ISL-18 (assembly GCF_018613415.1). Lineage (GTDB taxonomy): Bacteria > Bacillota > Bacilli > Bacillales > Cytobacillaceae > Neobacillus. The sequence goes on from NZ_JAGGQG010000009.1 coordinate 65,002, forward strand.
GTTGGAACTGGTCCTGCGGGTGCCGTTTTAGCAAAAACACTCACAGATGATAAAAAAACTTCAGTCCTTGTTCTAGAGGCAGGAGAAAATAATGATAAGGATAAGCCAATTAGTGATTCTAGATATGCTCCTGAACTTGAGGAACAATTTTTCGCAAAATATTTCTGGCAAGGAGAAGGTGTAACTCAACCAGGAGTAGATAACAGAAGCTTTGAATGGACAACAGGTCGGCTTTCTGGTGGTGGATCTTCGATAAACGGAGAACAATATGTTAGACCCACACCCTCTGTATTAAGAGATTGGGAAATGCTTTTAGGTCCACTTTGGTCACCTGAACAAGCAATACAAACCTTTAAACAGTTAGAAAATTTTCACGGAAAAACAAAGAGCCCAGAAATTCACGGTTATAACGGGCGTTTGAATATCAGGCAAGCCCCACAAAATCCTCCTAAGATGACAAAAAAACTAGTTTCCGCCATGGAACAGGCAACAGGATTTAATAAGATACTTGATTATAATGACCCTCTAACCCCTATTGGCCCTTTTACTAGATGGCAGCTATTTCAAAAAAACAATGGAAAACGTGAGAGCTCATCGACTGCCTTTTTGTCATCAGACATTATGACGCCTGACGGTTTTGGTGTGAATGGGCGTAAATTACAAGTTTTATATAAGACAACTGCACTTCGTATATTATTTGATCGAAGAACTGCCATTGGTATGGAATTTCTAATGGAAGGAAAAAAAATACGAGCATTTGCTCGAAAAAAAGTGATAATCTCAGCGGGGATAAACAGTGCCCAACTTTTAATGTTATCTGGGATTGGGCCTGCGAATGACCTTACGAATGTGGGTATTCCAGTTATTTTTGATAATCCGAACGTAGGAGAATTTTTAACTAATCACACGTTAAATACTGCAACCTTTACGGTTAACAAAAGAGACATTACTGAGCTGCAAAACGATCCCTTCTCCCTTTATACGGGTGGTGCCTTTTTACCTAATCCACTCAGTGGAAATACTAATCGCCGTGGTGTGCAATTAGTAGGAATATTTTCAGAAGAAAATTTAACTATTGCTATTCTATTCTTACAACCTAGAAGTCGTGGAAGAATTGAGATTCAGAGTAATGATCCTTTAAAAATTGTACTAGCAGATGAAGGTTTTCTCGATAACGAGTATGACTTGGAGGCAATAAAAACAATATATAAAACCTATATTAAAGCTATTGCGGAGAGACTTTCCAGTATAGATCCGAATTACAAGCTGATTAATCCAACCCCAGAAATAATTGAAAAAGAGGATGAACTTGAAGAGTTTATTAAAGAGAATTTCGGTCATAACCACCATCAACAGAGTTCATTACGAATGGCTCCCCTTCATCAAGGCGGGGTAGTAGATCGTTTTGGAAATGTACACGGAGTGGACAATTTAATAGTTGCCGATGCCTCTATAATTCCATTTACAGTGGATGGAAACACGTCAGCAGCGGCGTACCTAATTGGATATACCATAGCCCAGCAGCTTATTCAATAAAAAATGATTCAAGGATAATTTAAGCGAAAGAAGTTGGTTTGTTATAATTAATAAAGCCATTTATGATATATTCCTATCATAAATGGCTTTATTAATTAGAGAAAGGAAATTGAAGATACGTTATCTGATTCTTATTTTTTATTCTCTTTATTGTTCTAAAAAAAGAAGCCAGTTGTGATTACTTTAAGAAGTATCACAACTGGCATTCTCTTTAGAATAGTCCTGCTTCTCTTGCGGCAGAAATACTATTTCTAGCAAACTCTTCCGCAGACATGCCGACATTCTCCCAATGGATATACATTAAACGTGGATTTTCAAACAGCCAATGGTTATGAAAGGCCGTTACAATAAGGCCTCTTTTCCGTAATGCTGCAATAAAACGATTTAATTCTTTTTGGAGAACGACCGATTCACCAAGATTTAGACCATTATTTTCAAAGGATAACATAAACGGAAGTGCTAGCGGTGAACGTGTGCGGCGACCTAAAATAGTAGCATTAATATCGCGAAGGCGCATTACAGTACACACTGGTGCTGCTGCAATAACTTCGCCGCCGATAATATCTGCCAGTCGTTGGCATTTTGAAGCAGTAATCTCCCTTACCTCACCACGGTCAGTACTTCTCATTCGTTCGCTTGACTCATGCCCTGTAAAGTTTGAACTAGATTCAATTTCGAAATTCATCTCATTACTACCGTTTCTGTAAGAATGATGCCCTCTGGAGCTGGATTCAAATTCTACTTCCCTTTGATCTCTCCCGAAAGAGCCTGTATCGGTATCACGATTAACATATCTAAACCAATTTTCAAAAACGTCTCGTCTTGCCATTAAAATCACCTCCTTCTCTTAGAACTAAATAACCATAATTTTAGAAAAGACCTGCTTCTTTTGCAGCTTCAAAACTATTTCTTGCAAACTCAAACGGGTCCCCAACGTTCTCCCAGTGCATATACATTAACCGTGGTTTTTCAAAAAGCCAGTGGTTATGGAAAGCAGTTACGATAAGGCCTCTTCTTTGTAATGCAGACATCAGAGCATTAGCTTCTTTTTGAAGGAGTACAGTTTCCCCAAGGTTAAGAGTTCTTCCTCTTACATTGTCTTCAAAGGAAAGAGCAAATGGAAGGGCTAATGGAGATTCTGTGCGGCGGCCTAAAATCGTAGCATTAATATTTCGCAGGCGCTGAACGACGCATGCTGGGGTTGATGCGATGACCACACCGCCGATAATATCGGCTAATTGTTGGCATGTTGAAGTGTTGACTCCTCCAACAGAATTACGGCTACTATTTCTACTTGCAGGATGCCATACACGACTTGATCCCATTTCATGATGAAAATCATTTGTTCCCAATTTAATCACCCCCTTGTCCACTGATTACTAAACATTTTATTCAGGGATATTGGACAAGCATAGACAATTGACTCAGGGCAAATAACTTTTTTTTATTAATTTTTTGTTATGTACTTAGATTGATTTTGTCAATATGGCGGCTATTTTTATGATGCTAATGAGGCAGGTCGGTTGAAGAAGAAAAGCCTAATTTCGGCTGAAATAAGGCTTTTTCTTAAATTATGCAGTTATCTAGGTTATCTGGTACCACCCGTAAGATGTGCGTCAAACATATCAATAATTTCTAGGAACCTATCAGCTTCTCGAAAAACATGGTCTGCTAATAGAGGATGAATAATGCTCTTTATTTTACATTGCTCAATTAAATCGCGTGCTGTTCGCTTGAAGTCCCTAAGAGATACTACCGACACGCGATTTTGATCAAGGAATTGATCTAAAAGAGGAACTGTTTGAGATTGTGGCTTCATAGATTCTAAGTCTCTTGCTTGATAAAGTAATTGATCAAAGTCATTACTGAAATTCCGTGCTAAATCAACTAATTTTCTTTCTGATGGATCAAGGAGATGACCAATAAATTTGGCATGGTCTGCCATAATCCTTAAGAAGAAGACATTTTCTTTAATAATGGCATCTGGAAGCGGTTGTAACTTCCCTTCATTTAATTCAATTAATCGTTTTCTAAAATAATTAGCTTCCCTGCTTATATGGTCAACTAATAGTGGGAAATTATTGGCCCCAGGCAATTTGCATGTGAGAATTAGTCCTAAGACTTTCCGTTTATATAGGAAAATATTAGTTGCAGCTTGTTGTACTTCTGAATTAAATCTTCTTATTTGTTCGGGGTCTGTTTGATTATTAAAGGAATGCGCAGTTTGCTCGATTTGTTCAAATAAGCGATAAAATTGATTAGCCTCTTGTATGAGTTGAGTATCTTCTGCTCTAAAACCCAATCGAAGGAATAAAGAATGTTCTTTCATGATCCTAGCCCAAAAACGAATTTCATTTATAGAGCGCTCAACAAACAATCCAGATGTAACACCGGTATCAGCATGCAAAGGTGTATGATCCCCGTTCATTATATAACCTCCTAAAAATACTCCCTCTGTTCTATTCATATTTACATAGTGTATTGAATATGCCTAAAGCAAAAGTTCCTTTTTCCTTTTGAAAATTATGAAATAAAGAGGTATATCTTTGTTCTACCAATGATTATTGTTAAAAATCTTTATTTCCTATTTCAACGGGGAGCGGATCCAGGGTTATAAAAACAAATAGAACTCTCAAAATCTTAGTGAGAGAATGCTATTTGCACCCTTTTATTTTAATTTCCCGCCAAATACCTGGAAGAAGCTATGCTCACCATAATTCTGAATGTGCTCAACATTCTTTAAAGTCTCCCTATCGTTTTTATTGCATGAATAACCCTCCGAACAAAACTTCTAGCTTTTTTGTCTTTGGGGTATTTTATTTATTAATAAAACAAAAATAAGGTTAATTCAAACTATGGAGGAGTAAACAATGTGGACATATTTCTGGGAAGCTATACTATTTGCATCAGCAGGAACCCTCATCCTTAGATTAGGAGGAAGAAAATCTATTTCACAAATGACGGTCCCACAATTGGCTATAATTATTTCATTAGGAACTATACTTGGTGGAGAAGTAGCTGGAAAGGGAGTTGCTAACTCCATTCTGGCTGCTGCTACTTTTGTTGGATTTCTGGTAGTTACTGAATGGATTTCTCTGCGCTGGAACAGAGTAGAAAAGGTTTTGAAAGGAGAAGCCGTTCCTGTCATTTCTGAAGGGAAACTCTTATTAGACAACTTAAGAACTTTAAGAATTTCTGTGGATGACTTGGAAAAACGTTTAAGAATGGCAGGTATTAATCGGATAGAGGATGTTCAAGCTGGTACAATCGAAAATAATGGAGAATTAGGTTATAGTTTGATGCCGAATGCAAGACCAGTCACCATGGGAGATTTGGAACGGATTTTGAAAGCTAATTTCTCCCAAAATAATATAGCTAATTCGAATAACAAGGATGACATATTCAACGAAGTAATTATAGGTGAAAATTCTAAAGAAGTTTCAAATCAACTGCATTAAATTACATTCAAGTTTTTAAGTATAGGTCTGCTTTCGCAGACCTGTACTATATTTATTTTGATACTAAATTAATATGCCATATAAAATCGTGCTGCTAAATTAGGTTATTGCACTCTTCCCCATTTCCTAAAATCATTCAAGACATTTATTACTTCATATTTACAAAATCATTTATTTTATCTCGATGCCCAATAACGGCTAACTTGTCTCCGTCATTTAAAATTTGATCGGGAGAAGGAGAAATAAACAGTTCCTGTTTTTTAACGATTGCAATGGCATTTAAATCATATTTTGCTCTTAAATCAAAATCCCGTAAACTTCTCCCCGACATACTTGAAGGAATGACAATTTCCTCTATATTGTATTCATTTGACAGTTCAATATAATTCAACACATTAGGTAAAAGAAGCTGATGGGCTACACGGGCCCCCATATCTCTTTCAGGATGAACAACCCAATCCGCGCCCACTTTTTCTAATACTTGTCCATGACGTTTATTGAGGGCTTTCGCAATGACTTTTTTAATGCCTAATTCTTTTAAAAGTAAGACGGTTAAAACACTTGCATGCATGTCATTCCCTATTGCAACAATCACATAATCAAAATTACGTATACCTACCGATTTAATAGATTCCTCTTCAGTGGAATCAAGTACAACTGCATGCGTCACAAATTCTTTCCCATTCTCTACTCGATCTTCATTTATATCAATCCCAAGCACTTCTTGCTTTGCTTCAAATAATTTGGAAGCTATACTCGTTCCAAATCGTCCTAATCCAATAATTGCGTAACTTTGCTTTGCCATCTTTCTACATTCACCCCATAAGAGAACATTTTACTAGCCAATTAATATTTTTTCCTCTGCAAATCGTACTTTTGATTCTTTCTGAGTTCTTAAAAGTGCAAAAGCCATTGTTAAAGGTCCAAGTCTTCCTATAAACATCAAAATGGTTATTAAAATTCTTCCAGCGGGCGTTAAATCTGGGGTTAAACCTGCTGTTAAACCAACCGTGCCAAAGGCAGAAATCGTTTCAAACAGGATTTTGCTCATTTCTGCTTTTTCTGTATAGGTCAGTAAGAAAAAAATGATAAAGTTAAAAATAATAGCTGCAACCACGATCGATAAAGCCCTATTCACATATTGCCATGAGATTCTTCTTTTGAAGATATTCACATCGTTTCGATTCGTCAGGACGGCCCAAAAAGCGAACATGATAATGGCGTAAGTCGTTACTTTTATCCCTCCGCCAGTGGATCCAGAGGATGCTCCTATAAACATTAAGGCCATCATAAATACTTGAGATGAGAGGGTCATTTGAGAAATATCGATCGTATTAAATCCTGCTGTACGCGGCACAACACCTTGGAAATAGGATGCCCAAAGTTTATCTCCCAACCCAAAGTGACCAATCGTCGAAGGATTACCAAATTCTGAAATGAATATAATTAGTGTTCCTAAAATGTTTAGAATCAGTGTCATCAATAAAGCTACTTTTGAATGCAGAGATAATTTACGAAAAGATTTTTTTCTATAAATATCTAAGATGACAGTAAAACCAATACCTCCAATAATAAAAAGGAGGGTGATAACAATATTGACAGTCGGATCTCCTACCCATTTACTAAGGCTGTCAGATTCTAACCCAAAACCAGCGTTATTAAAGGCTGAGATCGAATGGAAAACGCCATAATAAATTGCTTTTTTCAATGGCATCTCATACGCCCATCTTATCGCTAAAATAATGGCACCGATTAACTCAACGATAAGGGTAATAAGAATAATTCGCTTTACTAAGTGGACGACTCCGGAGAGTGTAAATACATTTAATGAATCTTGAAGTAATAATCGTTCCTTTAATCCAATCCTTTTTCCTAAAATAATAAACATAAATATTCCTGTCGTCATAAATCCCCAACCGCCCATTTGAATTAAACAAAGAAGAACGATCTGACCAAATAAAGTAAAGGTAGTTCCCGTATCAGCAACGGCTAGACCTGTAACACAGACTGCAGATGTGGCTTCAAATAAAGCATCAATAAAGTTAAGGCCATATCCATGTTCATGTGTAGCAACCGGCAACATAAAAAGACAAGTTCCTATTAAAATTAAGCTTCCGAAACCAATAACAAGAATTTGGGCAGGATTTAATTTAATCAAATTCCCTTTCTTTTTAAGCAATTTCATATTAATCTCCCTTAAAAATCATTTTAATCAATCTTTATTTATCAAAAAGAGCCACAGAAGAAATAGTTCAAATGGCTTTAAAAGCAAAATTCATCAACAAACAAAACTAATCATCTATTAGCATTCTCTAGATTAAAATTGTTTGTAGGAATTTGGAAGTTATTCTTCTAATTTCACAAGTTTCTCGATAATTTGGTTTTGTTCTTGTTCAGCCACTTCATTCGAAATAATATCTTCTTTTATCAGTTTTTCAACGGCGTCATGTTGTGCATATAAGGCATGTCTTTGTAAGATCGTTTGCTGTTTAACTTTTAATTCAGGATTCTTTCTAAATAGTTTCTCCATATGGGTCTGCAATCCAGATAGCTCTTGTTCATATTGTGTTACTAGCTCTTGTGCTGCCGTTTTTGAAATAAACAACTTTTTACTAATTGATTTTATTTCCGTTATGGCCGTTTCGTATCGGTGTCCACGTGTGATTATTTCTTCATATTCTTTATATCCTTCTTCTTTTTTATTAACCGCTAGGAAGGATATAAGAGGTTTTATAGAAAGTCCTTGAACGATTAACGAGAATAGAACCACACTAAAGGCAATAATTAAGATATCCTCCCGTCCTTCAAAATGACGAGGAAGACTTAAAACTAAAGCAATAGAGAGTGATCCCTTTAGGCCTCCCCAATTGATAACATGCCTCCAGGCAGAAGGGAAATTCTTAGTTAAAATCAGACTAGCATATACCGCAAGGCTTCTTGCTATCAGTACAATTAAAATGGAAATTAAAATCAAACTCCATTTGTCGCTGAAATTAATCTTAGTTATTTCTAATCCCACCATTAAAAAGACAACAGAGTTCGCTAGCAACGCAGTAACATCCCAGAAGTTATTGATGTTGAGTTTCGTTGTTGGACTCATCCCAATTTTCGCCCCATAATTTCCAAATATCAAGCCAGCCACAACCACAGCAATAACACCGGAAGCGTGGACAGATTCACCTAATAAGAATGAACCATAAAACAGAATAATACTAAAGATGATTTCCATAGGATAATCATCAAATTGTTTGGTTAATTGTGAAAAACCAAAGCCAAGTGCTCCCCCAATGATGATCCCCAGTGAGATTACTTTGATAAATTCCCATAATCCATAACCCACCCCTCCTGCTCCAAGGTCAAGGTATGTAAGTAAATAAAAGGCGGATATTTTAAAAAGAACAACCGAGAGTCCATCATTAAATAAACTTTCACCTTCAATGACAGTTGCAAGTCTTTTGTGTACTCCGACGCTTTTAAAAATAGACAAAACACTGACTGGATCCGTAGCACTCATTAAGGCAGCAAATACAAAAGCCTTTGGGATCGAAAAATCCAACAGCCCTATCATTAATAAACCAATTATAAAAAATGATAAAAGTGTACCTCCAAAAGCTAGAGCCAGAATGGGCCCTTTATTCTCTTTTAAATGGGAGAAGGGCAGTTTTAATGATGCTTCACCTAATAAAGCAGGCAAAAACAGTGTAATAATAACAAAGTTAAAAACTTCCCCTTCTGTAATGAAATCCTTTAATTGTTCTAAAACAGGAATGTTTACTAGTCCAATCACAGTTCCAACAATCACTAATGCAATGGGATAAGGTCGATTGAATTTTTTTGCAACAGCAGTTACACCTGCTGCAATCATTACTAAAATAAGACTAAGTTCAAAAATGTGATGTAAATCTAATTCAGTCACTTTAATACAGTACCTCCTCAACTTATCAGGTGATTACTTTACTTATTCTCTACGTTTTTTCAGGCAGGTATTTCATGCATTTTTTTAGTTTATGTTTATAAATAAGATACCCTATCACAGAAGAAGTAGTTACACCTATAGAAAAAATATAAAATAAGGTTTTTCTAGTGAACCCCCTTTTTTTTCAGTATATCTAATTTCGCTTCACTTGATGGAGGAACCCTATCTTCGTCCAACATCTTTTCTTTACCTTGCTCATTGATTGAATTATGACTAAAAGGAAAATAAAGAGAGTAGGTTACCAACTCTCTTTATTTTCCTTAGATTTATTACCTATTCTATTAATTATACAAACATTTCATAAACACCTATGATTAATAACATTAGCCCCGCAACTATATTTGAGTATTTCCCAATATTCTTCCCACAAATCTTATTCCCAAGTTTTAATCCAAACCAAATGGAGAGGACCGAAAACAATCCAATCGAAATTGTTGCTAAAACTGGAGAAACTCCTGTTATTCCTGCCCCTAGTCCCATTGCAAGGCAATTTATCGCTAATGCAAATCCTAAAAAAATTGACTCTTTTAATGATATAACCTTATCATCATTTACATCTGCTAAATTTGGATGAGTTATTACTTGTGTATAATTTGAATCAATTTTTACTTCACCCATCGCTTTTTTTTCAAAAAAGGAATCCAATATACATTTAATTCCAATGCAAATGATGATGAATCCTCCTAGTAGATTGGCAATTTGTATGGTGATAAAAGCTGAAATGAGTCTTCCCGCAATGATGGAAAGATAAGCACACAACATGGAAACGATGCCGATAATCAAATTAGAGATAAATGGAATCCGTGTTGATTTTAAACCATATGAAACACTTATTCCTAAATTATCAAGATTGGAGGCAATACCAATTAATAAGATAGATGCCAGATGCATATTTTCCTCCTATGATTTACATTGGTCTAAGTTGATCTTTATGTGTATTTATATATTCAAATGGTTTTAATTATGTTAAAAGAAATTATGGGTCCCAGTTATACATAATTCCATTAAGACGTCAAAAAAGGAACTCAGTTTGAGTCCCTTAATGAATACTGTTTTCATTTTTATTAAATGCTAAATAATCATATTTTCATCAGTTTCTAGAACAGTAATTTGTTTTTGTTTTCGTCTATAAACGATTTTAGAAAACAAAACGCTTATTTCATACAATAATATTAGTGGGATCGACACTGAAATATGAGAAATAAATTCTGGTGGAGAAATCATGGAAGCAATTAAAACCAGAAGTAAATAAGCATACTTTCTTAATTTAACGATCTTGTATGGATTAACCAAACCTAATGTAGTTAAGAACATTGAGACAAGCGGCATTTCAAAGGCGACCCCAAAAGGTAAAGTCATATTAATTAAAAAACTAAAATATTTATCTGCTGTAAACGAGGCAGTCATTAAATCTTTCCCCAAATTAATGAGAAACCTCATAATATTCGGAAATATAAAGTAATAACCAAATGCCAACCCTCCTATAAAGAGAAAAAACATAGCAGGTATATACGCTAATGTAACCCTTCTTTCCAATGGGTTTAAGGCTGGTTTGACAAATAGCCAGATTTGCCATGCAGCCACTGGGATAGTCCCAGCTACTGCCACAACAGTGGCTATGTGAAAATAAATCCACATGATATCACTTGGTCCCAAAATCATTAACTTGTATCCTAGATCCCCCATGAAAAAAAGATAGATATTTTTCACATAAACAAGTCCTAAAACAAGGAATAAAATGAAAGCAACCACAGAAATAATTAATCTTTTTCGTAATTCTTCAAGATGATCAACAAAATAAAGTTCTTTATCCATCACAGTACCTCGCCTGCCTGTCACAAATTTATTACCTTCTCCATCTTATTACGCTATAACCCTTTTCCATCTTACTCTTCTTCTCCAACTCACTCATTCCATAAAACACCTTTTAGTTATTATTGTAAAATTAAATCATTTACTTACAGTTAATGATTTAGTTACAATTTGGACTGCAATAGCATCATCAATATATCCAATTGGAAATATGTAATCAGGAATGACGTCCACTGATACAATAAAATAGATTAGTGCACTTCCTATTATGGCAAGTTCTCGTGATGTTCCTCGATTCAAACGGAATTTCTCATACAAGTCTTTAAGCTGACTTATAAATGGACCAATACTGCCAATTTTCTTCAGTTTTTCACCAAAATTATTCAGAATAGTTCCTTTTCCCTCTTCAGTTTGTGCATATTGTTCATAATTAGCTAATTGACAGTCCACACTTACAATACTAAATTGATTATCTATTATATTGGAGGATTCAAGGAAATTTTGAATACTCTCAACAGACTTAAGAAGATCTGATTGTTGTAATCCCTCTTGTTCCATTGAATAACCCGCAACCACAAATAACTCTGAGATAGGGACATTTAAATGTTCGGCAAATTTTTGTAAATGTACAGGATTCGCCTTGCGTTTCCCGTTAATAATCCGTGAGATAGTGGCTGTGTCAATATTAGTCAGTTCACTAAGCTTCCTCATGGATAAAGAGTGTTCTTTTAACAACTTTTTCATATACAAACCTAGTTTTTTATCTGATTTATCTTCCGTCATATCAAGTTTCCTTTCGATAGTTTAATTAAGTGAATTTCATATAAAAATTAAACCTCTATTAAACCATTAAAAAACTGTGAATTTATCCTTTAAAATGTAAAATCATTTAAAAATATACATAAATGTTGACAAATTGTCAACACCCATTCCTGTTTTCTTCATTTATTGATTTTCTGTGAATTAAAATCCTTCCTAAAATTGATGGTAAAAAGTAAATACTTCAAATGTGTTAGAACTTCTTGAATACCGTTTTCTGTAGTAATGTTCCTTTCTCCTCCTATTAGTCTACTAATCGTAGGGCCGGCTCCTAGAATATGATATAATCATATTGGAGGTGAATTATGGAAGGATTTCAGGAGGATACTGAAAAATGGTTTAAGAATCCCCGAAACCTAGTCATTTTAAAAATTTTTATCCCTATTATTCTTGGCATTATTCTACTAATCGTAAAGAAAATTTGGGGCGACTCCCTCCTCTCCTATACCCAAGAACACAAGTGGTTTATATTGACTGGTTTTACGGCAGTCATTCTCTACATAAGTTGGGCCTTTAAAGATTTCTTTACCAACCATAAACAAAATTTGCGGAGAACATGGTATTTCTTGTTTATGGTGGGGATCGTATTGCTGCTCACTCAAACAGGTTTTAATGTGAAAGATTGGCAGCAATATTCTTTGTTAGCAGCGATGTTTATCTTTGTCGATTTGGCCTTATTTCTTACTCCCTCTATAAAGAAAATCGGCGGAGCGGAAATGGAACAAATCAATGAAGTGGAAAGCGTCAATAACGAAATGAAGAAGGTTATTGTCCAAACGCAAAATAGAAGTTTGCAATTCACCAATATATTGGACATGATGCAAATCTCATCTTTTAAAACCCAAGAATGGGATGAAATCGAAGTTTATCAGGAGAGTTTAGAGGATTTTTTATTTACATACGGGGAAACCTGCAGACAAGAGATTACCGTCTTTAAGAAAGACAATGATCATTTTTTTAAACAAGAAGTTGGCACCGTACTCGGAGTGAATCTTACCGAAGAACAAATGCATTTGATCAATGACAATATCGTCGTTCATGTTGATAAACAAACCGTTCTAATTCCCTATCTCGAAAAAGTGTTCCCAGTGGTGATTTCGATTGAATCGGAAAAAGAACATGTCTTGGATATAGACATAGACCATATCATTAACCTATGTTTGATCCATACTTGGTTAAAAAAACCAGAAGATGAACAACCAAATTGGCAAACGTTGTAGATAAACAAGTGTTAGTTTGGTAGAATAAGGGTAATATGTAGGAAAGGAGTGGATATAAATGCCAGAGCGTACGAACAAAACAGAGGGAAATGTAGTCACGATGGTTGGAAGACGCAAAGGTAGAGTAAAGTCTCCTTTTTTACAAGAGAAGGCTACGCGAACAGTTCCACAAACTTCTCCATCATTGTATACGAGGGAATTATTTAAAAGAAGCGATGAAGCTGTAGATCGCTTAAAGGATAGCCATTACGGTGAAGTGAGACGATAAGACAGGATTTTAATCCTGTCTATTTTTATTGTGTCTCATAAGGAACAATGTTTCTTTAAAGGCTTTTTGATTAAAACCCTCATAATCGGACCATACAGACAATATATATGTACAAGCATTTGTATGGGAGATGATGTGGTGAGTGTTAGAAAAAAGAAAAGTCCTTTTTTATTGGATCAGCCCTCAGGGTCCATTCCAAAGCGTGACCAGGATCATAATTTACTTCTAAATTTGCATAAGAAATTGAAAGACAATATTGATAAATTAAAAAAAGGCAGATAGGTGTAAGTTAATTCCAACAAATCTGCCACCTTCCCAATAAAAACCGCCTCCCTAGGGAGTACAAAATGAAAGATAAACTTAATTGTCTCTTCCAGGTTTGTAATGATAAGGATCACTTTGATGTCCCGTAATTTCATTATTATCGATAGACAGCTGTCCATCGTCGTGGTACGTTGCTAAGGTAATATTCTCTATTTTTTCTCCTCTCTTTTCAAGTTCTCCGATTAGCCAACTATAGTCTAATTGTAAATATTTTAAATTATGATAAACAACTTGACCGTCCATAATCAGCGGGATAGGAATGTACTCTTTTTTTACCTGTAAGTTCAAATCTTTTGGTTGAACGGGACGATAGTCCGACTTAGGGATCACACTAATACTTCCTGTGGCCTCCATCACGGCAATCGAGATACTTTGAATATCTGTGTACCCTTTTACTCTTAAATGTGATAATAATTCATTCATGGGCATCCGTACCTTCTTCAACGCTTTTCGGTCTATGTCACCATTATGAATTAAAACGGTAGGACTCGCATATAACATCCATCTTAGTTTATTATGTAAGGATAAACGGATAAAAATCTTATATAAAATGACTGTGATTCCAGCATAGGTAATCGCTTTTCCCATATTCATTACTTCCACAGGGGAACTAATAATATTGGTAAGAATTAGGATATACAATAAATCAAAGGTGTGCATCTGAGCGACTGCCTTTTTTCCTGTAAACCTTAAAAGCAAATAACCTACCACAAATACTAAGGCTGTCCGGTAAAATGGTTCCAAAATTGGCATCTCCCTAAAACAAAGGCTTAACAGTGTCTGAAGTACCTTTAGTATTAGAAGTTTTATTCCCACCTAAACAACCTAATCGAATTATTTAATGAACGTTGGCTCGTGTAATCACTCCATACTTTTCAGATCAAATGTTTCCCCAACGAAACTTTTTTTCTCCTCTGTTACTTAGTTAGCACAGCGACAAAAGGTTTCTCTAGACCCACTTGATTCTTTTGTTTCATAATGGAAAAGGATAGAAACGTGGGGGAAGTAAAATGGAAGAACAAGCCTATTTGGACTTGAAACGCGGAGAACGTGGAGCAATAATAAGTATTATTGCTTATATTTGTTTGTCTTCAATAAAATTAATGGTTGGATATTTGGCAAATTCTGAAGCTCTAAAAGCTGATGGATTAAATAATGCGACTGATATCATTGCCTCAATTGCTGTACTTATCGGGTTAAAACTATCACAGCGACCTGCTGATGATGATCATCCATACGGGCACTGGAAAGCGGAAACGATTGCCTCCATGGTTGCATCGTTTATTATGGTGGTGGTCGGGATCCAAGTGACATATGAAGCAATTTCTAGTATTTTTCATGGCCGGAATGAATCTCCTGATTTAATCTCTGCATGGACAGGCATCTTTTGTGCGGTAGTTATGTATTTTGTTTTTCGATATAACAAAAAATTGGCCAATGAAATTAATAGCCCGTCTGTCATGGCAGCCGCAAAGGACAATCTGTCAGATGCCTGGGTAAGTGTAGGAATATTCATTGGTATCTTGGGTACCCAGTTCGGTCTTCCTTGGCTCGATCCGTTAACCGCCATTATAGTAGGGTTGCTTATCTGTAAAACTGGCTGGGAAATTTTTAGAGAAGCATCCCATAATTTGACGGATGGATTCGATGAAAAAGTCATCGAATTATACAAAGAAACGATCGATAATTGTTATGGTGTCAAAGGTGTAAAGGATATTAAAGCGAGAAATTATGGTAATAACGTAGTGGTTGACATTGTCATCCTAGTCAATTCTAATCTGGATGTTCGTGAAGCTCACGATATTGCAACGGACGTGGAGATGAAATTAATCGAAGTCCATCATGTTTATGATGTTCATGTCCATGTAGAACCTAATTAGGTTTATATCATATAAAAGGTTCAAATATATGATTAGCGATTGAAATCACAGCAAAAAAAGAGACTTTTTGAAAAGTCTCTTTTTTGCTGTTCATGTATTTACTTCGTTTTTTCATCCAATTCTTTCAACGCATCAGTAAGTTGGCTGTTTAAGTTTCCTAAAGCCTCTTTATCCAACGTCGCTGCTTCTGAACCTGCAATGGTTGGGTCTAGATATGTTTCAATTTTCTCGTATAAATCTTTGTTATCCTTCTTAACGTCATCTTCAAAAGAAGACCATTGATCCTCTAATTGCGGTCCAACTTCCTTTACTTTTGCCTGATCACCGCTATCAATTGCTTTTGACAATTCTTTCGTTGTGTCCAACATTTTATTTACACCATCTGAAACTTTTTGATCGGTTGAACTACTACACCCTGCTAAAACTAATGCACTTCCAAGACCCAGGGCTAAAACTAGAGATGTTATTTTCATCATGACAGCTTCCTACTTTCAAAGTTTGTATTTTTTTCCGTACTCAGTTTTTTGTTTTTCAATCTTTTAAATAAAATGATCATAACGGCAGCTGCAACAAGGATTGCCTGTGGAATAGTACTTTCCCATGAAGGATAAAGTGCAAAAAATTCAATACTTGGAATACTTGATGAATTCGTTGTTTGAATAAAACCGGCTAGCTGAAGACTGTGTATTCCCATCCCGGTAAACTTAATACAAAGGTAAAATACGATGATACTAGAGACCATAAAGAATGGGCGTAACGGTAGTTTCAAACCGATAAATACCATTAAGTAGGCTAAAACCCCAAGTATCGCAGCTCCAATTAGAAAACCAATTAATAAAGACTGGAGACTTATTTGACTAGCCATTCCAATGTAAAATAGGACTGTTTCCGTTCCTTCACGAAATACCGCCAGAAAGGCAAGTACGCCCAAAGAAACAAGCTTACCCGTGGTTAAAGCAGTTTGGCTTTTTTCACGAATATATCGATTCCAATCAGCAATATTGGATTGACTATGAAGCCAATAACTCATGTAGAGTAACATGACTGCTGCAAAAACCCCAGTCCATCCACCGATCAGCGCATTATTATTACCAAAAGCTCCGGATGAAATAACAAATTTCACAATGATGGCAAGGATTATGCTAACTCCAAGTCCAGATAATACCCCTGACCAAATCCAGCCTTTTCCTTTACCGGTTCCTGACTTTTTCACAAAGGACATTAGAGCAATAACAACCAATAATGCTTCCAGACCTTCACGAATTAAAATCATCGCTGCATCCCAGTATGTGTATTGAGATTTGTTCGCTAGAGGAGTTAAATAATTCACCATGTTATCTATAACTCTATTTGCTTGTTCGTAATTTGGTGGATTAGCAGATAGTATGGCCTGAATGGTAACCAGATCTCTTTCAGAATCACTGTATACAGAGGCTGATTGAGCAACCACTACCCCTTCAACATCTAACCAACTATCACTAGCTTTTTTTATCCCTTTTAGTGCTTCAGCTTGATTTTGTTCTTTTACCTCTTTCTTTACTTCTTGTAAAAGTAAGATAAAATCATCTAAAGATAGATCTTTGTTCGTAACAGCTGCTTCCTTTGGATAACCACCAGCTGAAAATTTGTCGTTAGTTGCTTTTAAATCTTTTAGTGCCACTAAAACTTGATCTGGTTTTTTAATAGTTAAGGCGTAAACGACCTTTCCCATATTTGATTCAATATCTCGGTAGGCAGTGGCCGAATCTGCTTTTATCCCTTCTTCAATTTGTCTCCAGGTTTTGTTAAATTGATCATATGCCTTTTTTGCTCCCGAAAGTTCCCCTTTCGATGCTAAATCTATAGCTTGATCAACTGATACGTTCGCCTTCTTCATCTCTTCTTTTGAATTTCCAACTGCTAACGCAGGAGTATGTACCCCCATACCAAAAATTAATAGAAGGATAGATATCAAAAGTAATAATTTCTTGCCCATAGGGTCCCCCTAGTTGTCTATGATTTTTAATTGATAATGAATATCGTTTTCATCTATAAACATCATATTCCATATGAGAATGATTGTCAATTAGTGTTTTATTATTTTGACAATAATAATAGCTCTACCTTTACAGGGTTAGCTATATAAAAAAAATCGCCGCAGCGATCTCTAGAGAGTTTAAGCACTCATTAAAGAAAAAATATATCTCATCTATTTTTTAAATGCCTGAATAAAGACAAATGAATTAAATGTATGCTTAAAAGAACTGGATAGATTAACGCCGAGTAGGAGTCTTTTGATTCCTTTAAACCAAGTCCGGTTACCATCGATATCTTTTAATGGCTTTAATTTTTTTACCCTCTCCAATTAGGCTGATTAATTCATCATGTAAATCTGCTGTAACCTCATCAGGAAGGCCAATATGTTTGGCGATTTTATTTAATGTTGCGTTGGTACGAGCAAGGTCACTTCTTAATTGGCTAATGGCACTTATGATAATAGTTAATAAGAGGCCTACTGAAAATTCCCAGAATGACTAATTCATCCACATGATCACCGCAGGATATTCTTTTATTCTCAAATATTATTAAAACAGGATGATTTTAATCGAAACTTTGCTACATCCTTTCCATTTTAAACCATTTGATTTTCTCCAAACAGCCATATAGGAAAAAAACTATAAAATTAGGCCTTTATCCAATCATGATGAGGTAATCACTCATAGTCTACTGTAACTTTAAAGGAAAGGATGATATTTATGTATCCATACATATATATCCATCACTACCATCCGTGGTATAGCCATTTCGCCGCTCCCATTATTATTCCTCCACCGCCGGTACCGCCTGCTGCCGTTACCTATCGGTATTTATTAGTGCCCTACTCAGCGAGAAATAACTATACTCCCTGAATTTAAAATGCCTTATTGAACATACTAATAGGTAGTTTATGACGGTAGGGAGAATGTAGATTGCCTAATAAAAAGAATGATGAACCTCCCCATTTCACTTTAGGTGGTATCATGCTCATTATTTTTATCGTTATTTATTATACAATTGCTATAATCATAAAATAAATACCTTACACGAGAATTTTACTCTTCAATAGGATGATAAAAGCAAAAACAGGACCTCCATCCTGTTTTTTATTTTGCGTTCTTTCTTTCTTCCCTTCCACCCATCTGATTTTTAAGTAAGATATCCTCGCCTTATCTCGTCTATAAATCCATCATTATTTAGACGTAAGTTGATTTTGGGGGAAAAAGGGTACAAACCTAAAGCCTGTCTCCTTCGTGATACATATAAATACAGTACAAACCTACAAGATGGATAGATGGCAGGGAGGGATAATAGCACAGCAACAATGGAGGTAATGTCGTCTCAGGGTAGATCCTGAATGATCAGCTAGATGAAAGGAGATTATTATGATTGATTTAACCGTTTGGATAACCATCATTACCTTTTTGGTTACCCTCGGCTTTATTCTTTGGAGACCTAAAGGTATGAACGAAGCAATACCTGCTGCAATTGGGGCCATTATTGTCGTACTATGTGGAGGTGTCTCGTTATCAGACCTGGGGATTATTGCAGAAACGATTAGTGGTGCCGCTATTACAATTATGGCAACCATTGTTATGGCGATTGTTTTAGAAAGTTTTGGTTTCTTTAATTGGGTTGCGGAAAAATTGGCTGCCAAGGCTAAAGGTTCAGGGATCCGTTTATTCTGGTATGTCAACCTTTTATGTTTTCTCATGACTCTGTTTTTTAATAATGATGGAAGTATCTTAATCACCACCCCCATTCTTGTCATGTTATTAAACAACATGGGCTTGAAAAATCATCAAAAAATCCCTTATTTGCTTTCAGGGGGGTTAATTGCCACGGCTTCGAGTGCTCCAATCGGCGTGAGTAATATTGTTAACTTAATTGCTCTCAAAATTGTCCACATGAGTTTGTATTTGCATACAGCGATGATGTTTGTACCCGCAACATTAGGTCTGCTCTTACTAGTGGGGCTTCTGTTCTTACGGTTTTACAAAGTCCTGCCGAAAACCATACCAACGAAAATTTCAGGATTGTCGTCAAAATCTTACCATCCACTCAAACCAGTCCTTCAGCATGGCTCAGACAAAGACCGTTCCAGATTTATGCGAAATGTACTATTATTCGTGTTCGCTGTCCGAATCAGTCTCTTTGTCGCCTCGTTTGTGAACATTCCCGTTTCTCTTATGGCCGTTTTCGGATCACTTGTTCTGTTAGCATGGAGATGGGCGTATTTAAAAATCCCGCCTGGGGATATGCTGAAAAAAACACCTTGGTATATCATCGTTTTTGCTTTTTGTATGTATGTGATCATTTACGGTCTGAATAACATTGGGTTAACAGATTGGCTGATCACATTTATGCAGCCAATTGTTTCCGGAAGCCTGTTACATGCGAGTGTGATGATGGGTGTTCTTCTAACCGTACTCTCTAATATTTTTAATAATCACCCTGCGCTCATGGTGGGGACACTTACGTTAACGCATATGCATCTAGATTTGCTCTCCTTGAAAATTGCCTATCTAGCAAACGTGATTGGCAGTGATATGGGAGCCTTATTGCTGCCGATGGGGACACTCGCTACGTTGATGTGGATGCACATTGTGAGAAAAGGAAAAGTGAAAATTACTTGGTGGGAGTATGTCAAAATTACCGGAGTGGTGATTCCTCCTACAGTATTATTCACATTAGTCGTATTATATTATTGGGTTTCATGGCTTTTTGGCGGTGTACTTCAGCAATAGGATGACATTAATAAAAGGAGAATGAGTATGCTTATAGATTTTGAAGATTTAGAGGGAAAGAATATAGAGGTGGAAATTTCAGGAGGCATTATTCACAAAGGGACCTTACTGGACAGTGGATTGGACGTTATCGTCCTTTATGATTATAAAAATCATTCTTACCTCTATATCCCCTTTATTCATGTTCAAAGTATTAAAGAAACGGTTCTAGACAAAGGAGAGGATGATTCCTATCAACCTCTTACAGAAAAACCAATTGAGACGGATGGAATCTCGTTTCGGAAAGTATTAACCAGTGCTAAAGGATTATTTGTCCAGGTATATGTGACGGGGAATAAATCCATTCATGGCTATTTAACAAGCATCATGAATGACTATTTTGTCTTTTACTCCCCAGTGTTCAAAACGATGTATATATCAATGAATCATGTCAAGTGGTTAATTCCGTTTCCACCTGATGCAAAACCTTATTCTCTAAACAAAGAAATTTCATCACGAAAGCCTTTAGCCATTCCTTTAGCCCGATCCTTTGATGAGCAATTGAAAAAATTAGAAAGTCAACTGGTCATTATTGATGGTGGAGACCAGTCTGAAAAAATCGGCTTACTCCAAAAGATCCGCAATAACAAAATCACGCTTATTACAGGTGACGGAGTCCCGGTATTACGGAATGTAGAGCATATTAAAACCATTCAATTACCGTAACTAGGAACATACGCAAAAGGTTATTATTTGAAAAGGAAAGAATGATGCTAACATGCTTATTCAAAAAAAATAATCCACCCTATGTTTGCAGACAAGGATGGATTTCTGACTCACCTATTAAGTTGGTTTGTGACCGTGTCGTTCCGAGACACGGTTTTTTTTAGTGTACCACCTATTATTATGATATGTTTTATATTTTATTTTGTTCAAGTTATAGGAAATAATCCTCATTTTATGATCAGTTTTTTACAATTTTATTTCTTTGATTGTACCATTTAAACAACAGAAAAATAAGAGTAATAATAAGTGCGATAATAATAACAGGAGTAACAAATGGTTTTGCAGCCTGATTAATTTGCTCCCATTTCGCTCCTAAATTCATGCCCAAGCAAATAAATAAAACGGACCATGGAATAAT
Source organism: Bacillus sp. ISL-18 (assembly GCF_018613415.1). GTDB lineage: Bacteria > Bacillota > Bacilli > Bacillales > Cytobacillaceae > Neobacillus. Next base: position 86,181 of record NZ_JAGGQG010000009.1, read on the forward strand.
GGCAATAAGTGTATAAAAGCTAAATTTGGAAAATGGCATTTTCGCTATACCTGCTGGAATAGAGATCGCATGACGAACAACTGGAATAAAACGCGCCATAAAAATAACACCAGATCCATATTTACTAAACCAATGTTGTGCAAGATCGATGTGAGATGAACGAATCAATATATATTTTCCAAATTTATCAAGAAAAGGTCTTCCACCATATCTGCCTATCCAATATAAAAACCACTGAGCAATAATACCGCCAATCGAGCCTGCGACAACTGCTCCCAAGAAAGAGATTTTTCCAATCGAAACTAAATAGCCCCCATAAGCTAATACAATTTCACTTGGGATGACTTCGACCATTAAACCCAAGGCAATACCTAAGTATCTCAGACTAGAAAGCAAATCAAATAACGTTTGAATCAAATGTGACATAAGAATGTAAAACCTGCCTTTGATGTTAGTATAAAAAACTTTTCCTTTAAATCTGTACCCTGCACTCTAAACTGTTTCAATGTACTAAGGATTAGAGGGGCTGTTCAATCCGTTGTTACCAGTTATTAATTTAAGCTGAGAGCCACGACAATCCCATTTTTAATAATTTTTCGTTTTCTTCTCACTTGGTACACTCTTGTTTACTAATGGCATTCTATTATAAAGATTAATCATTCTCTTTGATATCGGATGTATAATCGGGCTGATTTTATAAATAAAGATGCTCACAATGGCTGCAACAACCAGACTTCCTATGATGTCAAATGGATAATGATGGCCAACATATACCCGAGAGATACCTGTTAAAACCGCGAATAAGACCATACCGATTCCCAATTTTCGGTGACGGTATAGTACGGCAAGTGCTAAAGAAAAGGCTCCTGTTCCATGATCACTTGGAAAGGACGCATCAGATGAATGACTAATTAACAGATTAACCTTGTGGGACACAAATGGACGGGGTTCAAAATAAATATGACCGATGACGACATTAATGAACAATGCGATGATACCAGTAATGGCTGCCAAAACAACCGTATTTTTATATTTATCTTTTCCGAAGAACCACATTAGAAGTAAAACAACTGCATAAATGATTAAGGCATTTTGTGTGACAAAAACCATTAACCCATCTAGGATTGGATGATGACCGGCAGCTTGATTAATATCTTTAAATAATTGATAGTTCATATTTATTCCCCTTGTTCTATTCTTTTTAAGAGTAGTGGTATATTCCCTCTTCTCCTCTACAATTCATTAATTCTTACACAAGGCACATCACGACTTGATAATTCTTTAAATACTTTTTTTAATGCCGTAATGGTATTCATCGGAGCATCAACATCCGCTCCAGCTGTTTCTCCACAATCATGCAGTAGGACAACATCCCCGTTTTTGATATTCTGTAACAATCTCTTTTCTACTTTTTCACTGCCGCCTTTACTGCGCCAATCTTCCGCCATGACCGACCAATGGATGATCTTGTACTGTTTCATCAGTAGAAAATCAAGTAGAGTTAATAATCCCCATGGTGGACGATAGTAGATCGGACGTTCGCCCGTAATTCTTTTAATGATCGAAGCGGTCTTATTTAGATGACGTCGAATCGTCCAAGGAGCCATCACCCAGTTGGATTTGTGGACGTAATTATGAATGCCAATTAAGTGTCCCTCATCATGCATTCTTGCGATTAACTCTGGGTACTTCTCCGCTTTAGAACCAACCACAAAAAATGTTGCTTTAATATTATGTTTCTTTAACAGGTCTAAAAGCTGCGGCGTATAGACCGGATTGGGACCATCATCAAAAGTAAAGGCAACTTTATCAGAAGTGTCTTTACTTTTTAAGACCCCGATACCGGCACCCGCAGTTAGAATAAATGGGATTACCCAGTAAACTCCTACAAGAAACAATACAAGTAACCCGAACTTAATCATTTCCTGTACTCCCCTTTTTTCGATCATTTTCTACCTTTTTAGTGCCTTTATCCATCGTTTTTCGTAAGACTATGCTTATGACAGAGGACGAAATAAAAAGTCCAGCGCCAATTATGAAAGGAATCATTCTTCCATGTTGCACCCCTGCAAATAAAGTACTTACTGATATTGTATAAGGCAGTATTCCTAAGGCTGTCGTCCATATAAAAGCCTTTTTGTTCACTTTTAATATACCTGCACCATAATTGATGAAATGATAAGGAACCAAAGGTACAAAACGGATAATTAAAAGTCCTATATCCCCTTGTATTCTCAACCATCGATCAATTTTTTCTAGATAAGGTTTTGCCAATGGTTTAATAATGGGACGAGCAATCCAATTGGATAATTGATACGCAAGGAAAGCCCCTAATATACCGCCAATCCAAGAATAGAATCCACCTGCAACTGGACCGTATATTTCAATTAGAAATAAAGAGACAAATTCGCCAGGCGCAGGGATGACATTTACGATCGTTTGAATCAAAATTCCTACTACTATCCCGAAAACGCCTAAGTGGCGAATTGAACCAAGCCATGTTTTTGCCGTTCCTGTATGAAGGAAATATAAATAAAGTCCCGTAAAAAGTAAGAAGATAACTAAACTGCCAATCGATAGAGAACGTGTGATCGTTAACCTTTTTTCCTTGTGTGAAACTACTATTATATTTTCCATCGTTCCCCTTCTTTCTAACTGATTAACCAAATGTATACAATAGTTCGTCCAAACGGTTAGTGGTTTCTTTGGCATTCATAATAACCTCTACTGACGCAAACGCAGATTCTTTCGGATGAAACTGTTTTGAATTCTCCCTCATCTGTTGAAGTAGTTCGCCATTATTCAATAATCCTGATAAATGATGAACTAAATCTCGATCGGTTTCCGCTTGAACGGCAACCCCAGAATGAACGAGAAATTTTGCGTTATCCTGTTCCTGACCAGGAATGGGTTTATAAAGAAGCATGGGCAATTCCATCGCAATCGCTTCAAAAGTAGTCACTCCTCCTGGTTTTGTAATCATAAGATCGGAAATGGCCATTAACTCATGCACATAATCAATATAACCAGTGAGAAGAATATGATGTTTGGAATCCTTTAGCTTCTCCTGTATTTGCAAACGAAGTTTTTCATTATGTCCACAAATAATAATTAATTGAATCGGCTTTGATAATGCATCAATCTCCTGTATGGTAGAATTTCCATCCCCAATCATGCCACAACCGCCACCCATCACTAATAAAGTAGGTATGTGGGGATCTAAACCGAATTTCTCATAAATTTCCTCTCGTCGATAGGATTGAGAAAATGGCTGTCGAATCGGTATCCCTGTTTGAGCGATTTGATTCTCTTCCACGCCTAATGTGATGAGTGAATCGCGGACAATTCTTGAACCGACAATATATTGATCCGTAAAAGGATAAATCCAGCAGCTATGATCTGTATGATCCGTTATGGTGGTAACGCTAGGAATATCGGTTAATCCTAAGGATTTTACCTTTGACATGACAGCTGCAGCCAAAGGAAATGTACTTACAACGACCGTTGGCTGTACTTCTTCAATCAATTTAAGCATCCGGCCGACTCCTGTAGATAATATAGTCTTCATTACATTGGACAATTTGTTTACTTTTCTTGTTTTTTGATAAATATAGCCATAAAAACTAGGAAATTTTTTCACTCCCTGAAGGTATATAAAGCGGCTTAACTGATTGGAATAAGGATGAACCCATTCCATAAAATCGAAAATCACAGGTTCTAATGATGGGTATCTTATTTGGATCGCATCATTTAGGGCTTGGGCTACTTGAATATGACCATCTCCGTAATTTCCCGTAAGGATTAAAACTTTCTCCTTATTCACTACTTTCATTTTTCTCCACTCCTTTAAATGGTGTTATTTCTATCTAAGGGTTTCGAATGCCCTCATTAACACGTGCTTCCCCACGTAAAAATGGCTAAATAGTGAAAGTATTCTCGGTAACAGACACTATGGATTGTTTTGGTAATAACAACCATCCATTCACGACGTCTACCATTTTATATAAACCATTCACTAATAAAATTGCGGCAACCACATCCAAAATCACATGTTGTTTTATAAATAATGTGGCAAGGATAATAGATGTTGAGAAACATACAATAATCCATCTGATCCACTTGTTTAAGTGCGGATGGTTTCGAACAGTTCGTATCATTAGATAACTACTCAAGACATGAATACTTGGAAAGCAATTGTAAGGTTGATCAATTTGATAAACATACTGCAACAGTTGTGAAAGAACATCATGCCCAATAATCTCAGGGCGTAAAGGTCCCACTGTTTGATAAAAATAATAAATGAGAAGACAAATCAGTAATCCCAAGTCAAAAACGAGAATCGTTTTAAAGGCAAGTGCAGGATCTTTAAAACAGAAATAAATCAATGTTATCGTTACGTAACCAACCCAGGCTACGTATGGAATCACAAACCATTTCACAACAGGAATGGCTTTATCTAAACTTGTAACAAGTGTATGAACACCGCGACTGGGTGTATTTAAATATGGATAAATCAACATAATCGCTGGTATACTTAGCAAAAAACAAAGCATGCCAACAATTTTCCATTTTTTATTCATCTCCGATTTCCTCCTCGTTCTCTCTGTATGTATGTTACAAAAAACTTCTTAAGGAAAAATACCGTTCCTTCTGAAGATTTTCTTAATTGTTAAAGGAAATCTTCAGAAAATCTTCAGAAATTCTATTATCTTTTCTTAAGAGGAATAGAGTAAACTTTTAGGCATTAGAAAGGAGAGGTTTAGATGTCGCAAGAAACCATTCTAATCATTGATGATGAAAAAGAAATACGAGATTTAATCGGGATCTATCTTACGAATGAGGGATATAACGTTCTAAAAGCAGCAGATGGATTGGAGGGGTTAAATTACCTGGAAGAAAACACGGTTCATTTGGTCGTTTTAGACATCATGATGCCGCGGTTAGATGGGATTCAAGCATGCATGAAAATTAGAGAAAACCGGAATGTTCCTATTATTATGCTATCTGCTAAATCACAGGATATGGATAAGATCATGGGATTAACAACGGGAGCGGATGATTATGTCACAAAACCGTTTCAACCTTTGGAATTAGTGGCAAGAATAAAATCGCAGCTCCGCCGTTACCTTCGTTTTAATCAGATGGATGGGAATTCTAACCAACAGATGGAAGTAATTTCGATAGATGACCTATTAATCAATATCTCTACACATGAGGTCACAGTGGATGGAAAAGACATAAAGTTAACACCAAGGGAATTTGCCATCTTAGAACTTTTGGCCCGGAATCCTGGCGTCGTGTTTAGTACGGAAAAAATCTACGAACGAGTCTGGAATGAACCATTTTATGAATCTGAAAACACCGTAATGGTTCACATCCGGAATCTTCGTGAGAAGCTTGAAACAAACCCGCGAACACCAAGGTATATAAAGACCGTTTGGGGGGTTGGTTATAAAATTGAACAATAAGAAAAGGACGCCCCTCTTCATTCCGAGTGGAAACTACTTAGATAAACTTTTCCATTTAATAAAGACAAGTCTAAGAATTAAGGTAATCATCGGGTTTACTGTTTGTATTTTTGTTTCTACGCTTGTCGGATTGGCCGCAAGCCCCTTTTTTGTTAGTGAGGATCGCAGACTTGATTTTACCGAAGGGGTTCTAACTATTGATGAAAGTGCACAAGATTTAGTCAGACAATTCAACCAAATGAATCAAGATATAAAGGGACTCGTTATCGAATTAGGGGATGAGGAACCTGCCTTTAAAAATCAGTTCCTTAACCGTTCCATATCATCCTTAAAAGGAAATGAGGAATGGATCAATGTTCCAAACGGACATGGTTCGATTTATCATTTAACAAAAAATGAATTAATCCACTATTTAATCAATACGTCTACAAAACGAAACAATATCAAGGCACTCATAACAAATTCATATGGAAAGGTCCTATTTAAGTCCAAAGGAGTAAGTGAAACAGAGGTCGATATTCAAAGTGTAAGGACAAATGCAAAAAAGACACTTGTCGGAAAAGATCATAATGAACATCCCACTGTTACAAGGCTATACCCGATAACCCTTGATAGAGGTAAGAACTATTTAATTGTCTCGGGAGTCCCTAAATCCACAGCTGTTTATATAAAAGAAACCGGTGTTACGCCTTATTTACTTGGACTTGTTACGTTTATTCTCTGTTTTTATTTGATCACCAAACGGAAAATGAAAGAAATTGAGGAAATCGCTTTAGGATTAATGGAAATAGCAAAGGGAAATTTACATTATCGGATTCGGGAGAAAAGCAGCGATGAAGTGGGGTCGCTTGCAACCAATATCAATTACATGGCATCTGAATTAAACGAAATGATTGAAAGACAGAGACAGACAGAAAAGTTAAAGGATGAGTTGATCACCAATGTTTCCCATGATTTACGGACGCCGCTAACTTCTATTATGGGGTATTTGAGACTAGTAAAAGACCATCAATTCAACACCCAAGCTCAATTAGATGAATACATTGATATTGCCTACGGAAAATCCGAACAATTAAAAAAGTTAGTTGAGGATCTTTTTGACTTTACACGGTTAACGTATCAAGGTGTACAGCTTAAGAAAGAAAAAGTGAGTCTAAATCAAATGATTAGACAGTTAATCGACGAACTTGACCCTATTGCAAATGATCACCATGTTATGTTTAGCGTCGATCTCCCAAAAGAACAAATCTTGATGGATGTCGACCCGAATCAAATCGTGCGAGCATTGGAAAATGTGTTAACCAACGCAATTAAATATAGTACGCCCCCTGGCGACATTCATGTGCAAATGTACAAAAACAAACATTCTGTCCAGATTTCTGTCTCAAACCCATGCGAATCTCTGTCTGAAGAAGAGGTTACCAGATTATTTGATCGCTTCTATCGAGTAGATACCTCTCGTTCTTCCAACAAGTCTGGAGCCGGATTAGGATTGGCCATCACCAAAAGTATCATCGAGCTTCATCACGGTACCATCCATGTCGATTATAAAAATCAAGTGATTAAACTAACTATAAATTTGCCTTTTCACGTAGCGAATTAGTTAAAGAGGGCCGTCTAGTATGACGGCCCTTTCTTTTGCATGAAATTCACTTCCAACTACTCATGATTGGCTGGCTGTTTTTTGCCTGGCCTGCATGGGATAACCCGTAAATATCTTCTATCGTTCTTAATAAATTATAGTGATTAACATTTTCATTGTATACTTCTGGTTTTACCATCGGCCCCACAAAGAAGGTTGGAATTATATTTTTGTTCGAACCCTCATCTTCATCCCAGGTAACGATCAAAAGGCTATTATGTGTGTTTGCCCATTGAACATACGGATCAATGTTATCTTTTAACCATTGATCGGCATCTTGGATCGTACCATCGTGCATGTCATAATCAAGATTTGGTATGACAAATGAGACGGTTGGTAAGGTAGAAAAATCCTTTGGGAAATTTTTAAATGGTTGATTAGACTCCTTAGGTACATTCGTAAAGTTTGCCCAAGGATTGTGCTTCCGGGCATACCCATTTCCAGCAGACTCCTTATCATAACCGACAGAAGGTTGTCCCTCTGAATACCCCTTAAAGGAGTAATTCTTCTCAATTAATTCACTCGCTAAGTTAGCTGCGGAAAATTTCGATTTTGGCATCTTATCATCCGTTACCCCTTGATTGGACCCTGAAAATAAAGCCAAATAATTGGGCTGACTAGGATGTTGGATCGCATGATAATTGGTAAAATTAGCGCCCTGCTTCATTAATGAATTCATATAGGGTGCGGATGAGTTATTTTCAATCTGACTTTTAGAATGGTTTTCCTCAACGACGATTAAAATATGATCAATTTTCGGAAGGTTCGCTTTTTCTTCCTCTTTATGTACAGTCTTTTTTTGAGTAGTTTGATTCTTTGGCTCATTTTGATTACAAGCAGTCAATAACAGCATGATTCCAACAAACAAAAACTTCCAGTTCTTCCTCAATGATATCTGCATCTCCTTTCAGCTTAAAAAAGAATCGTACCCGTGGATCCTCTTATCTATATTCTAATATACCCAAGCCGGCAATCCAAAACTTGCCTGCCAGAATGAGATGATAATAAGTACCTAACGAGACTATATTTTTAAAACAAAAAAGCTGTACCAATGACTATCGAGAGCATTAGTACAGCTTCCTTATTTCTTTGATACGTATTGTGCTAACCTCGGATAAATCCACCTTCTGAATTTATAATTTGACCCGTTATCCATTTTGCTTCATCACTAGCAAGAAAAGCGATTGTTTGTGCGACATCATCCGGTAACCCAATCCGCCCCATTGGAAATTTAGGCAGTAGCTGCTCTCTTATTTCGTCCGTCATCCAAGTGGAATCTGTTGGTCCGGGGTTTACTGCATTCACCGTAATTCCTAACGGGGCAAGTTCTTGAGAAAGAGACCTGGTAAAGGCTGATATAGCACCTTTAGTTGCTGCATAAGCTAGCTCCCCAGGCATTGGTCCTAAATCTTGTCCCGATGTTAAATTAATGATCCTACCTGTATCTAAATCCGATTTTTCAAAACGGCGCGCAAATTCCACACAAAGTAGAAAAGTAGATCGTATATTTACAGCATAATGGTTATCAAGTGTTTGAGGATTAAGATGTAAATACCCATCACTCTTTGAATGGGCCGCATTATTTATCAAGATGGAAGGAAAACCTAATTTCGTTTCCACTGAATCAAGGATCTCATAGGCAGCATTCGCGTTTGATAAATCAATATTTAAGCCTTCACAACGGACGCCCATATTAGTTATCGTTTGTTGGAATTCTTCAATCCAAGCAGAATCAGCATTCCAATAAGTAAAAAAAATAGTTAAACCCTGTGAAGCGAATTTTCTACAAATGGCTGTCCCTATATCTTGTGGACTACTTGCTCCTGTGACGAGTGCAATGTTATTAGAAATTTGTCTCTTATTCTCCATTAGAGCTGTCGAGTCTCCAATTTAAATCCTTCGACGATCACATCTTCATCGATTTCGATTAACAGGCACCGTTTGCCATTGTAAGTAATATATTGCATATTTTTCAATTCCTTCGGGCTAATCGAAAGATCTGCCACCTTGGTATTAATCTTAATGGCTTTTGGAAGGATATTGGTGGCTTTTATTTCATGTTTTTCATCGTCTACCACACTTTTAAAGGCATGTTCTACTTTGGCAGTATCGACATCCTCCACCCCACTGATTTCTAAAATGTGTTCAATATCCCGTGAATCCAGCATAGGCGATTCACTTTCATCGCGGTCTTCACTTTCTTCGTACTCTTGGACAATCTTATCGATTTCTTCATAGACATTCGAGATGACCCTGGAATCCACTTCGTCACCCATCACGATTTTTAAGATTTGTTCGAAGCTGTCCTTATCCTCCACCGCGGTAATAATTTCTTCGCAGTTGAGAACTTGTTCGATAAAGGAATCATCTGGTTGATTCACTTTTCCGCCGTAATAGAGAATGTGGTTCACATCTGCAGCATTTTCATTAAAGACAGGAAACAGAAACCCAGATAACGGAGCAGTTAAATTAATAATCGGATCAACGGCGTTATTCGACTTGAATTCTTTCTCGATATAATCAAACAGCAAAGCTTTTTTAGGCTGATCGGTTTTATTAAGACTGCAAAGGATAAACTCACTGGAATAAACTTCATCATCCCCGCCTTGTTCCGATTCTAAATCTCGTTTCTTTGTTGCCATCCGGTATTCACCACGGATAAATGTGACCACGGTATCAAATTCATAGACAGCATGAGCAAACATTTTTTCGACGATTTGCAGCATGTTCTCTTGCCACTCATCCGGAGAATCTGTTCGTAAGCCTTCGAACAGGATGGTTTGTGTGCTGCCTTCTACATCCCGCCGGAATTTCAGTTCAAATAGTTTGGCATCAAGATGGCCGGAAAGAACTTTTTTAAAGTTTGTTAAAAACAATTCCTGAGCTTCGTGTTCTAGCATTTGAAATGGCTGGCTAATTTGGTGGTAGATTTCACCTGTTTCTTTTTTTACATAAACAGTAAAGATTTCTTTAATTTGCAAAAGATAATTGTCTAGTTTAAATTGTTTTCGGATATTAGCAATGTCTTTTTTATTCATTCGTTTCAACTCCCATTTCTGATTATACTGTTCGCTCGAGAAAATAGTAATACTTGATATTTATTAATTTTACTAATATAAGCACAAAAAAGGCTATTCAAAAAGTCTTTGAGTAACTGACTTTTGAATAGCCTAATTGAAACTAATTTTATTTTATTCTTCTTACGTTAGACCTACTAATGGATTTAGACTCTATCTTGGCCCCTTTCTTTTGAGCTAAGGATCAAAATAATCTTTATAGGATTAAAAACTTCTGTTGTTGTCCATCCTTGTTGTTACTGGTTGGTTATAATTGATCCCTGAATTAGTTGGATCATCTGATGTCACGTTTCCATCTGGAAGGTGTACGTTGACACCACCATCAAAATGGTTATCACCTACATGGTTTTCACGTCGTTTTACAACAACAAGGATTTTCCCTTCTTTAACAAAGCCTTCATAACGGTCTGCCTCTTCTTCAGGAATGCCCATTCCAATTAAAGCGCCTGCTAATCCGCCTGCTCCTGCTCCAACAGCTGCCCCAGTAAGGGTTGCTGCGATTGGTCCAGCAGCTAGAATTGGCCCGACACCTGGTATCGCAAGGGCACCTACACCTGCCAGCAGGCCGACAAGTCCGCCAAGGACACCGCCTGTGGCCGCACCGGCAGCGAGACCTTCTTCCGTCTTCGTACCAGTAGCATCATTAATTCCGTTTACTTCGTCTTTGTTTTTCCCGATTACCGAAATATCCTCAGGTGCATAACCTTGACGTTTTAGATCTTCGACCGCCTGGATGGCCTCATTTTCAGTATCATACACTCCCACCAGGTGCTTTTCATGTTCATACATTGAAATTCCTCCTTTGGACGAGTAGTCTATAGTAAAAATACCCGCAAGGAGGAGGTTTGAAACATTTGTTTATCAAGAAATAAACAAATAAAAAATAAGAAAAAGCCCAAGAAGGCTTTTTCTTATTTTAAGCGATAGTTGCAGCTTACTTTTAATTAATAAAAGCAAGTTGCTCCAATGATGATTAACAAAATGAACAATACAACGATTAATGCAAAGCCGCCGCCGTAACCAAAGCCGCCGCCGCCGTATCCGTAACCTCCGCAGCCGCAGCCGCCACCAAATCCACCAAATCCTCCGTAACCGAACATACATAAAACCCCTTTCAATCCGTATTTTTAATTAATAAAATCCTCCGCCATAACCTCCGCCCATAAAGGACGCACCGATAATAATTAGAAGGATAAATAATACAACCACTAAGGCGAATCCTCCGCCATAACCTGCTCCATCCATATCAAAAACCTCCTTTGCATCTACTCCCTACAAAGTATGATGAAATTCAAAAGGTGTAAGGGCTCTTCCAAATGAAGTTTATCGGCCTTTTTGTATGAAAATACAGTAAATTCAAGGATTGTTGCTCCACAATCTTCTTAAATGAAAGAAGGCCCATTTTAAAAATGAGTAAATGGGCACGGAATTTTATAGTTTGAAAAAAATAGTATGAAGAAACAACAATAAAGGACTAGGCAAATATGATAATCAAAAGTAAGTTGGAATCCGAACACCGGTTGTACCAGCTGCCATCCATGAAATAATTAGGTCTGGATTTTTTAGCCTAAAAAATAAAAAAATGGCATACGGATAACCGTATACCATTAAGGTGTAAAAGATGAGTTCCTGCCACGCCCTTCTACCCAGCATAGTTTTCATTTTCTTCAATAAGTGATACACCATGAATGGCTGCGTTTGTTTGTTGTGCTTGAATCTGGTTCTTTGCGTCTTCCTCACTTGCAGCATTTACGTTCTTATAAAAAATGACTCCGCCTAACTCATATTCAACAGAGAAGGTCTTTTGTTTGGTTTGCTCCATCGTAATCCTTCCTCCTTAAGAGATAATTTGACGAATAGTAGCCTAATTCCGGTAAACCATTATCTAAGTTACTATAATAGCCGTCTTAATTTTCCCCACTTCTCCCCTTATTTATGTTGCCACTTGAAACGAACGACAAGTAAATAACACTTTTATTTTCTAAGGGAGTACTAATAGGAAAGGAAGAATCAATCCATTTTTTCATTTGAGGAAACTGGCAGGAAAAATGAATTTAGATGGAGAAACTTTAAACATTAGTGATTTTTAGGGGAGGTTTTAAAAAATAGCCAAAAATATTGTTATTAGCTAAATCACATTCACAGGAGAAAAATGGACATGAGAGTTAAAGACATAACAGTTAAAAAAAACCTATCTGTAGATGAATTAATCAAGTTTATTGAAACGGCCAATAAATTTGAAAGCGATATAAAAATTAAAAGAGCGAATTTCACAGTCGATGCCAAAAGTATTATTGGTGTCCTCACCATCGTAAGGGCCGGAATTGATGTTACCATCACGACTAAAGGTGATGACGATGAGGAAGCATTGAAGGCAATTATCAATTTATTGCTATAAAAAAGGAACAACCCTTTCTAGGTGATATCTATGTAGGGAGTCAGAGCAATAAAATAGCAGAGGATTCATAGATGAATCAACTCTGCTATTTTTTAATAGGAGGAAAAACTCCCTGTCGAGATCACGACTTGACTTTAATGGCCATTAAGATACTTTCGGATGCAGATCATTCGATTTCCGTCTTTTCCTTAAAATTCGCTTTTCTAGATAGTAAGTAGGAATAATAATCGCAGCCCAAATCGCAAAGTAGTTGAGAACGACAAGGAATGGACTGTTGCTGCCACCATGTCCTTCTTTGCCTCCTCTTCCATCATGATCGAACTTTTCCCCTTGAAAATCTCCGTTCGGTGGATTTTGGTTGGTTGTCCCAGTGCCCCCATTAGTGGATGACTGGCTGCTTTGCTGCATTGGGGCCTTTTCGAATTCCCCCACGTTTGTAGTAGCCGTTGAAGCAAACCACTGAATCCCACCAGCTAAAATGGCAAGGGACAGGACAACTGACGCAAGAACACCCTTCCTAAGTTTGCCTTCCTTCGACTTGAACGCTCTTTTACAAATACTCATGATCCACTGCCAATGAACCCCAATATGAAGTCCTACTAGTGCAAGTGTAGCGTCAGCTGACAGGCCATGGATACCGCGTATCGAATGTCCCCCTTGAATGGCCAGGCTTGGAAAAACAACTCTTGAAATGAGAATGCCAGTTATAATCACTGTTGCCATCGAAATTAATAGAAGGATATTTAAAAGAAAACTAAATCGAGTTTTTTTAGGGAGTTTTGGGTCAAAAATCTTTTTGGTAGTAGTTATCACCCAGCAATAGTTTAATCCGATGTGGAAGAGAATGGCTACTCCTATGATCACACCTGCAATTTCATGAAAGGGTAACCCGTCTAATACTCTTGGATTCATTAGTAACACAAACGTGATCGCCATCATTAAATCGAGTACAATCTTTGTATAATTTTTTTTCAAATTAATTCCTCCATATGAATAAATCATCTAACTGTTTCAGATTTTAGGGGGGAAAGCTTAAGAAACCCTTAACTTATTGTTATAAACTGATCGTTATTTTTGTAACTACTATTGTTCCTATTCCCGTTACTTTATAAATAGTAGATCCAGGCTTTTTTTAAGAGACAAAAAAAGAAGCCTTTTGGCTCCCTCTAGATTAATTAGCTGGTTGTTTGACGGCTTTTACTTCGTATTTCCCAACTTCTGTATTTAAAATATAGTCTGGCTTTGGCTTACCGAGGTTTGCTTTATGGTTGGCGATATGAACATCACTCTTTTCCCATTGTTTCCAGTATTCCTCCGATTCCCAGCGAATCATGACGACGACCTCTTCTTCCCCTTTTCGAACCTTTTTCTCCATGACCGTTAAATCAATAAAGCCTTCCTGTTCTTCAATAATCCCTTTTCCAGCAAACTGTTTGATTACTTGCTCGGCATTTCCTTCTGTCACGGTTACTTTTCTTAATTGTACAAACATACATACATCCCCATTCTTTTTTTTTATCGAAAATGGACAAGAATCAGTCCACTTTTTCCTCACTGCCATCTAGAGAATCTGTCTCAGGTACTGAAGCCTTTTCTTCTTCCGGATGATGAGGCTCTGTTTCCGCTGCTTCTACTTCGTGAAGTTCAAATAATTGCACAAATTCGTTAATGACCATTTCAAGAGCTTTTAATTCGCCGATTAAGATCGGCTTAATCGAATGAAATTCTGGAGCATCGAGTTGACGCTTTAGAGTAGATCGTTTCAAATTCATCATCTCTAAAAAGGCAATCGCTCTACCGCGTCGGAACGTTTTTGCACCACGATGGTGATGATCATGGTCTTTTCGATGATGTTTCCCTCTAGGATGGAAGTCTTTAGTAGAATCCTTATATTCCTCGTTTTTCATAAAAGAAACTCCCTTCGTTGTATACAATCGTATACAAAAGTTATATTTATAACGTATACGATTGTATACACTAAGTCAAATGAATTTTCAAAAATTTTTGGATAATTTTCTTATTTCGATCATTCAACTAAATGAGAATAAAAAAAGCTGCCAAATATGGCAGCTCAACCTCAATCTTATTCGATTAGGATACTTTTTTAATTTGGATCGCTTTTCCTTCTTTACGCCACTTTTTAAATTCAGCGGTTGCTGTAAACAGGACATCCGTTGAAGAGTTTAGGGCCGTTTCAAAAGAATCCTGTAACACCCCGATGATAAAACCGACTCCTACTACTTGCATGGCAACATCGGCTGGAATTCCAAATAAGCTGCACGCCAGTGGTATTAATAATAGGGAACCGCCAGCAACCCCTGAAGCACCACAAGCACATACAGCAGATAAGACACTAAGAATGATTGCTGTAGGAATGTCTACATGGATGTCTAATGTATGAACCGCGGCAAGTGTTAGAACAGAAATCGTAACCGCTGCCCCAGCCATATTAATCGTTGCTCCTAATGGAATCGATACCGAATAAGAATCTTTATCCAATCGCAGGTCTTCACATAATCGCATATTGACGGGAATGTTGGCAGCCGAACTGCGGGTAAAGAATGCAGTAATTGCACTTTCCTTTAAACATTTAAATACAAGTGGATAGGGATTCTGACGGATGTTCACATACACGATGATGGGATTAACTACAAGAGCAACAAAGAGCATACAGCCAATCAATACAGCTAGTAATTTACCATAACTTAATAAAGATCCGATTCCATTTGTGGTAATCGACTCGATTACCAACCCCATAATTCCAAATGGCGCGAATTTGATGACCCAGGTCACCATTTTGGATACTGCATCTGAAAAGTTAACAATCAACGTTTTTGTCGTATCAGAGGCATTTTTTAATGCCATTCCAAGAAGAACTGCCCAAGCTAAAATACCGATATAGTTGGCATTATAGATCGCTTTAACAGGGTTATCCACTACGTTAAACAATAATGTTTTAAGAACTTCGACAACACCGCCTGGAGCCGTTACATCCTCCGCCCCTTTTGCAAGGGAGATACTGACAGGAAAGATAAAACTGACGATCACGGCAATGAATCCAGCTAAAAAGGTTCCTAAAAGATAGAGGATAATAATGGATTTCATGTTCGTTTGGTGACCTTTTTTGTGCTGCGCGATGGCTGACATAACCAAGAAGAGTACCAGTACGGGTGCAATTGCTTTAAGGGCACCTACAAATAAAGAACCAAGGATTGTAATGGGTTTTGCTGTTTCTGGAATGGTGACGGCTAGAATGATACCGATAATCAAACCAATAATAATTTGCTTGACCAGACTAATTTGATTCCATTTTTTGACGACATTTTTCATTGATGGTTCCCCCAATTAGTAGTGTAATTTTCATCAATCCGTTAAGCCGATTTCTCTCTATATATCGGCCTAATCCACTAGCACATCCTTACCTTACGAAGTAAAAGCTGAACGATTTATTATCATTAAGACATAAATGTTCGGGTTTTATAAATGAATTATACTTCTCTTTTTTTACTATTATAATGAACCTATAGATATATTACAATATTATTGTTGATTTAATTATTATGAATTTTATAATTTTAATAAAATAATAAGTAAAACACGAACGTTGGGTCACCGGTGTTTCTCTTCTCTATTAAACGGTATATAGTGAAAAAAAAAGCAAGAGGATGAACAGGAAATCCTGTTGCATTCTCTTGCTTTGTTTTTTCATTTTACTTTACAGCTGTAGGACGTTCCTTGGCTTTGTCTGATCCACCTGCAACTCGGTTGGCTGCTTCTCTGTCTTGGGCCATTTCCTCGACAGTTTTCACTCGAAGTCTTGCAGCACCTTGGTTCTGCCTTGTCGGAATAAGATCTCCTGAGGCAAGCCTTGCTTTTGCTTTTTCAATAGACTCTTTATATTGAGGCAGCCATTTTTCCTGTGCCACTAGCATTTCATCGGTTAGCTGCCAAATTTCCTTCGGATTACATACCGCACCGACAAGTGGATCCATTATCATCGATTGCCGCAGCAGCATGTCATCGCCGTTAACGGCTGCTTCCACAGCAAGTCGCTGAACCGATATACTTACATTACATACCGCTGCACAACCGATTGGAAGGTCACCCACTCTTGGGATGCTAATTCCGTTGCCATCAACATAGCCTGGGGCCTCGATAATCGCATCATCAGGCAGATTGGAAATGACTCCGTTATTCACGACATTGAAATGTCCTCGATAGACTCTGCCCGTTTCTAATCCTTCGACAATATAAGAGCCATGTTCTTCACTACGATTCTCTTGTTTATATTCCAGGGCCGGATCTTTCATCCAGTTCGGAAAGTCGGTTTCAAACCAGTTTCTGCTCTCCGTACAAACTCGTAAATATCCTCCGGTTTCCCCATTAATCCAAACGCCAAGGTCGATCCATTCGGCGATTTCTTCTGGACGTTTCCGGTACCACGGTAAGTATTCGCTTAAATGCCCATTCGACTCTGTGCTGTAATACCCAAATCGTCGAAGCATATCGATTCGAACTTTTTCGGTTTGACTGTAATCGGGATGGTTTTCAAAACCTTCGAGCAGCTTACCGGTCATATCCTCCCCGTTGTGTTTGACTTGAACATACCAGGTTTGATGGTTGATTCCGGCACAAACGATATCCACTTCTTCTTTGGTTAACCCAAGCACATCTGCTATTTGTTTATGGCCATGCTGGACACCATGGCAAAGTCCAATCGTCCGCACTCCGCCATATTTATTGCAAGCCCAAGTCATCATGGCCATTGGATTAGCATAGTTCAAGAGAAGGCAATCCTGTTCTGCTACCTCACGAATATCTTTACAGATGGTAAGCATTTCGGCGATTCCACGCTGACCATACATGATCCCACCTGCACAAAGCGTATCGCCAACACACTGATCAATGCCATATTTTAAGGGAATATCCACATCGGTTTGAAAGGCTTCCAGCCCGCCAATCCTTACCACGGAAAAAATGTACCTTGCATCTCTTAATGCTTCTCGGCGATTAAGGGTGGCTTGAATTTGGATTTCCAACCCGTTTTCATTAATATCACGCTGGCATAGCTCCGTAACCATCTGCAAATTACGCTCATTGATATCCGTGAAAGCCACTTCGATCTGGTTAAATTCTGGTACAGCTAGCAGATCCCGTAATAGCCCTCTTGTAAAACCAATACTCCCAGCTCCAATAAATGCTACTTTAAATGACATCGGCCAACTCTCCTTTAATAATAGATTTATAGAGATTTTACAGTTCCATCGGTGTAAACGTTACCAAAATAGTAACTTCCTTTGACAGCAAAATTATAAAATCCTTACTTGTCAAAATAGACGGACTTATACTCTTTCCCAAGAAGCAAATTCCTTTTTCTGCATCGCTGTTTTTCGATATTCAACGGGCGTCTGGTGTGCATATTTTTTAAAAAGAGAACTGAAATACTGCCTGCTATTAATCCCGATATAATCGGATATTTCAATTAAAGGGATATCCGTTTCGGATAACAACATTTTAGCTTTTTCCATTCTTACAGAGGTAAGGTATTCCATCACTGTTAACCCGGTATGATTTTTAAAAATTCTATGTAGATACCCTGGATGAAGATTCACATCTGCCGCTATATCCTTCATCTGGATCTCACAATCATAATTCTCGTGAATATAAGTAAGCACTTGTTTGACATACACATTTGCTTGCTGCAAAGGTTCATTCACCCTAGTTTCCACCGCTAATCTTGCAATCCGAATTAGTAGCTGGGAGAGCAGAAGATGCACCATTAATAGATTCTCTTTGCCCCTTTCGTCCATCTCCAAAACTAGGTGTTTTAAAACAAAATAAACTTCATTTGGTTCCTTTAAGAGAAGATAAGGCGCATTCATTTTCAATAGACGAGCAAAGGCCTGATCCTCTTCGGCAAAGTCTTTGATGGACGGAAAGAATCCTTTGCGTTCATGAAAACGAAATTCAATATTAAGCATTCGGCAAGGGCTTCCCTTCTCTACGAACAGGCGATGGGTAACTTCAGCATCGATAATGATGAATTCCCCTTTTTTCATATTAAGTGACTCTTCCTCCGTTTCGACACAACAATGGCCTTCGATGACATACATAATTTCGACCTGATTATGAGCATGAAACGGCATGTTATAGTTCTCCCATTGTTTATAATAATAGGCAACAACCTCTGGAAGAAACTCCCCTCGCGTCAACGCGCTCTCGTATAGACTGCTTCTCTTCATTTCGGCCTCCTCTTGGTCAAACATCGTATAGTCAATTATTTGCCAGCACCCATCGTGATTCCTTTAACAAAATGCTTCTGCATAAAAATAAACAATAATAAGATCGGTAAGGAAGACAAGATAATTCCAGCAAAACCAGTGTTAAAATCCGTACTGAAGGCAGAAAATAATTGCGACTGCATTACGGTTAAGGTCTTCATGTTGTTTTCCGATAAAAATAACAGCGGCATAAGGTAATCGTTCCAGATTTGTAAGGATAGAATGATCGTTAAGGCGGCCGCTACTGGTTTTAACATCGGCAGAACAATCAGCCAGAAGGTTCGCAGCACAGAACAACCATCAATTGCCGCCGCTTCCTCCACCTCTTTAGGGATCGTCTTCATAAATCCAGTCGTAACAAAGACAGCAAATGGAAGATTCGTAGCAACATAAAGGAAAATAACTCCAGCAAAATTATTCATAAAGCCTAAATTACTGCCTAACGTAAACATCGGCACAAAGATGACTTGGTATGGGATCAAAATCCCTGCTAAGAAAAAGACATAGGCAGAATTAAAGAATCTCGTTGCTCCCCTAGCAATCGCATAGGCCGCCATACTGCTCAAGAGGATAATCAAGACAACTGAACAAATCGTCAAAAGGGCCGTGTTCCCAAGACTTTGCCAGAAGTTTAACGCTTCTAAAGCTTTGGAAAAATTGCCCCACTCAATATGGTTAGGCAATGAAAGTGGAAAAGATTTAGACGTTTCTTGTTGGGATTTTAAGGCGTACAGGAATACAATCAAGGATGGAATTAAATAGACGATCGCCACAATCGAAATAAATACTTGCACAAGAGTGGAACCAAACCGGTTTTTACCTGCCATTATAATTCCACCTCTCTTTTTCTCAGTACTTTCAATTGAATAAAGGCAAAGACTAATAAGACGATCAAAAAGATCACCGACATCGCGGAAGCATAGCTTGCCCTTTGGGAGGTAAAGGCACTGTTAAAAATATACATGACCAGTGATTGTGAAGAGTCCCCTGGCCCGCCATTTGTCGATGCCACAATTAACTCAAATACTTTCAAACTGCCCGTTGCAATGCCAATTGTACAGATGGTGATTGATGGTCCTAGCATGGGAATGGTAATGTGATAAAATTTTTGCCACCAGTTCCCTCCATCAACGGTGGAAGCTTCATATAATTCTTTCGGAATCGCTTGCAGTCCAGCTAAATAAATTAACATCCAATAACCAATCCATTGCCAATTATTCGCGATCAATAATCCACTTAGCACGGTATCAGGACTTGAAAATAATGAGAAGGTAAGGTTGGTTCCAAGTAAATCGTTCAAACTTGGTAAGATATCACCATACATTTTGGTCCAAATTTGGCCGACTAAAATCGGACTCAATAAGACCGGAGAAAAGATAATCACTCGATAGAGGTTTTTGGCTTTAATGCTGCTATCCAAAATCACGGCAAAGAGCAGTGCAGCAACATTTTGAATGATCGTGTTAAAAATCATAAACAGGAAGGTAAATTTAAAAGCTTTCAGAAAGATCTCGTCTTTAAAAATTTCTACATAGTTAGCTAACCCTACCCAGCTTTTAGTCAGGCTGATTCCATCCCAATCGGTAAAAGAATTATAGATTCCCATCCCTAATGGAATCATCATCCCAATAAAAAAGACGACTAACGGGGGCATCAATAACAAGAAATATCCTTTATTTTTAAAACGTGGTTTTCTAGTAGACCGCTTTGTCTGAATATTTTCGTTTGCTAATAGTTGCGGCTGTGGATCTCCTTGACTGATATTCACGAGAACACCTCCGAAGGCTTCATTTAATGAATGGAAAAGGGAGATAAACCCCTTTTCCATTTTACAATCACTAGTTGGTTTGGAATTTAACCTTAGATTTGAAATCATCGGTTGCTTTTAACGCTTCATCCAATGTCTTCTTCCCTAAAAGCCATTCGGCGATATACGTAGTATATTGTTGTTGGTACGGCCATGGAATTTGGACATTACCGATATTCGCATCGATAACACCAGCGTTTTTATATTGATTAATATCATTTACATAGTCACTTTTTACATCTGGGACAACATCCGTAAGCAAGCTCTGAGTTTGTACCTGGTTAATGTATTCCTTTGCTAGATTCTTATCTGTTGCGAGGATTTCCAATACTTTTTTCACTTCTTTTGGATGTTCCGTTGTTTTGCTGGCTGACCAGGTATAATCAGATTGCATGATTAGTTTCGTATTCTCGGCATCAACAGCAGGTGTTGGGAAGAAACCGAGTTTAAAGTCAGGGTTATTCTTGAAGATTTGGGCAGGAGCCCATGTCCCAATAATCCACATCGCTGTTTTTCCATTGGCAAACATATCAGCTGCTCCAGTAAAATCTACACCGAAAGGATCTTTTTCTGTATTTTCATAGAGATTCTTGAAATGTTGGAAGGTTACTTTATATTCTGGTGATTTGGCAAAGGAAACTTTTCCTTTTTGTAAATCAGAGCCCCACTCTGGATACTTAGAGAATACTTCTAATGTAGCAAACTGGTTCGCTGAATTGCCCATTTGATAGTCTTTAAAGTAAGAGGTAAATGGAGTGATTCCCTTAGCGTTTTGGCAACTTCCATTAATTCTGCCCATGTTTTAGGAATCTGGATTTGGTTGTCGTCAAAGATTTGTTTATTATAAAAAACTCCTTGGAAATTGGCTGTGTATGGTACAGCATAGTCTTTGCCATCTACTTGGAGAGTTTTACGGACATCATCTGGAAATTCTTTCATAAACGATTCATTGGATAAGTCCATTAAAAACTGAGCATACTTGGGATGATCTCCGCCCTTGATCATGACAATATCCGGAAGCTGTTTTCCAGCAATTCTTGTTTGCATGACAGAGTTGAAATCCTTGTCCCAATTAATTTTTTAAATTGAAGTGTTACGTTCGGAAGTTTCTTTTTGACTGCTTCAACAAGGGCCTTTTGAGTTTCTTTCTTGTTGGTTGTATTCCAATCTAGGACCTTTAAGGTAATCTTTCCTCCTGCACTGGAACTTGACTTTGAACTGCAAGCGACTAAAGATAACATAAGTACAAGAACAACTAGTACACCAGCTGCTTTCATAAAACTTTGCTTCATTCGATTCTCTCCCCTTTATTGGTATCATCCTTAAAACAATAAATTAATGAGATCTAGAAACATTTGTTTTTTGTAAAATTGTAAGCGATTACATTGATTTCTGGTATTACTAGTTCATTTATGTATGATAAGTATTTCACCACCTATCAAATATTAGAATATTTTTAATGTTAAATCCATTTCATATTATACTTTTTGATAAAAGTAATCTCCAATAGACAATCCTAACTTCATGAATCCAACCATGTATAAAATCCTAACTTTTTAAAAATTGGCAAACAAAAAACAGCACAAATGATGTGCTGTTCGAATGACTTCTTCAAAAACTTTGACCTTAAGCGAAATTTTTTCCATTAAAGTAATAGGCAGACTCCAAGAAAATAGTAAAGGCAACTTCTAATTCAGAAATGCCTATGGATTGGAGATGTTTCGTGATGATTCCAGCAAATTGGTCTTGAATTTCCTGACCTCGGTCAAACCATTTTACCTCGATAAAAGGAAATCCTTCGACCTCATTTTGATTAAATACGAAGGTAGAATGGTTGATTTCTAAGGTGAAATTGTCCGTTTCACACTGACAAAGGTGGGCTAATTCCAAAACTAGCGAGGTACTTATTTTTTTAACATGATCTACTGAAATCCCTTTAAAAATTATTTGTGGCATACCCTTTCCTCCAGAAGCTTGTATAGGTGTAAGCAGCTTTAATCAATCACCCTTGCTACTGCATGTCCGCATTTTTTGCATTGTCCACGCAATACGATGCCGTGAGTCGAGTCTTCAACCGTATATTTTTCGATTGTAACTGCTTCCGAACAAGATCCACACCAAACATTTTTTTCCAGCATTCTACGAGTTTCTTCAGGGATTGATAGCCATTTTTTATTGGCACTAAAGGAAATGACATCTTGATCATTTTTCATTGTAACAACTCCTCTTCTATTTTAACACTTGGTTGTATTCTGTTTACGACTTTCTCTATTTAATCATTTTCCATCCTGAAAGAAAAGAAAAACGCTAAACTCAATGCGAGTCTAGCGTTTTTCTGCTTCGTCCTATGTAATAGCCCACACAACTTCACTAGTTATGGCTGCTGCGTTCCCGCCCTGACCTGTTCCTAGTGTCCTTGTTGGACTATGACTCCGCAGGTAGGACTCGAACCTACGACCGATCGGTTAACAGCCGATAGCTCTACCACTGAGCTACTGCGGAATAATCTAAGTAATTTTGCTTATGCAAAAAACTCTGGTGCCGGCTAGAGGACTTGAACCCCCAACCTACTGATTACAAGTCAGTTGCTCTACCAATTGAGCTAAACCGGCAAAAATTTCAAAAATAGCTCGCTTGTCAGTTACTGACAACCTTTTGTGTCATGAATATATTATACAAATTACCCAAAATCTAATCAAGATATTTTTAAAAAAATTTAGTGGAAATGACGGGAGTTGAACCCGTGTGCAAAGATATTGCCACTTATACTTCTACGAGTGTAGTCAGCAGTTTTAACTTCACTCACTTCATTAGTCTACTGACAGGCATAGAAGCAGCTAGTCTGATTAGTCTCTTCCTTCATCCTCAGACAGCGGATTCTGGCGTAGTCCACTTAAAATGAGTCCCTTACCATACCACATGGACGATGGATGGAGGAACCACTATCGGCTGGTATTAAGCAGCGAAAGCGAAGTTGTTGTTTTGTTTGCCAGTTATCGGCTTTATCGTTTTTACGAGGCCGAAACCCTCGACCCGCCATATAAGCTCAAACTATCCCTGTCGATACCATGACATTCCCATATTAAATGGCAGAGAAGAAGGGATTTGAACCCTCGCGCCGGTTACCCGACCTACACCCTTAGCAGGGGCGCCTCTTCAGCCTCTTGAGTACTTCTCTGTGAAAAAAATGATTACTGTTAACAACTTACATGAAAAACTATAACATCTCTCCCATTTGGAAGCCAGCTGTAAATTTTGGTATACCAAAAGTCCTGCTGTGATGATTTTTTTGTCGAAACTGCATGAAAAATCCACCATCTCGCTCTTTTGGCTCTTCCTTGTCTGAAGTTGGTTTGACTTCGGACACCACCCCGCTCTTTTGGCTTTGCCTTGTCCAAAGTTGGTTTGACTTCGGACACCATCTCGCTTTTTTGGCTTCGCCTTGTCCGAAGTTGGCTCGACTTCGGACACCATCTCGCTTTTTTGGCTTTGCCTTGTCCGAAGTTGGCTCGACTTCGGACACCATATCGCTCTTTTGGCTCTTCCTTGTCTGAAGTTGGCTCGACTTCGGACACCACCGTTCTTATTTTATCGAAGGAATTAGTGGTTTTGTTCTGATCGCAGAGCCGTATACCATCCATTTTCACTATATCGATTTCCGTTATGATTAATTGTTGTTTTGCTGTTGCTAGATTTCCTATCATATTGTAATCTTAAGTTTGTGTGAATTTATTACTTCTGCTTGAATTATAGATCTCCGGATACTATACTTCCTTATGCAGAAGATTGCATTTTTTGTATAATTTTAGAGAAAATTGTATCTTTTTGATGCGAAATAACTAACAACATTTCAAGGGAAGAAGGAAAAACATGAGCGAACATATCATAGCGTTTATTTTAGGAATTGTAGAAGGTTTAACAGAGTTTTTGCCTGTATCCTCTACAGGGCATTTAATTTTAGTGGGGCATTTGTTAGGATTTACGGGGGAAAAGGCAAATACTTTTGAGGTCATTATCCAACTTGGTTCAATGTTAGCTATTTTGGTCTTGTATTGGAAAAGATTTTTGTCTTTATTAAATTTCAGTACGATTGGAAAACCAAAAAAGAAACTAGACGTCATACATATAATATTAGGGGTCTTCCCTGCTGCATTAGTGGGTTTAGTGTTACATGACTTTATCAAAACTCAACTATTTTCACCCAATGTCGTAGTAGTCAGCCTCATTGCTGGTGCACTATTAATGATCTTTGCAGAAAAAAAACATGGCAACTTTACTTCTAACACAGTAGATGAATTAAGTTATAAGCAAGCGTTCATCATTGGATTATTTCAATGCTTAGCGGTCATCCCTGGTTTTTCTCGTGCTGGTTCTACTATTTCAGGAGGATTACTCGCACGTGCTAATCATAAAACGTCGGCAGAATTTTCCTTTTTAGTTGCCCTTCCTATTATGGTGGGTGCAACAGGTTTGGATTTTGTCAAAAGTTTACCGTTCTTACATTCAAGCGACATTCCGATGTTCGCGATTGGTTTTATCACTGCCTTTGTGGTGGCGTTGTTAGTAGCCATCGTATTTATTAAATTGATCGAAAAAATTGGTTTAACTATTTTCGCTTATTATCGCATTGTGCTGTCAGCCCTATTCATTATCTTTGTTATCCTCTAGGAATCAATAATAAATAAGAAAAGTAAGCCTGTAATTGTTAATGAGTCAGAATTAACGATTACAGGCTTCTTTTGTACCAAGCCCATGATAAATAAGTCCTATTTCAAGAATCGAATATGTTTAATTGGTTAGAATGACTTATACAGAGAAATTTGTAAAAGGATGTTATTATGGTAGGTCTCATCATCGCACTCATTATTTTTAATGGAGTTGCACTTAAAATCAAAAAACGGCTGTCTTTAGTCCAAATGTACCATATTTGGACATTTACGATTGCATTTCAAACAGTCTTTGATGTTTATATTGATTTTAAATATCACGGGTATTGGTATTTCTCAAAAAGTGTCGATTGGAATTCATTTATCGCACTCATCTTTTTAGTTCCGCCCGTAAATGTTGTTTTCTTAAATTTCTTTCCTTATAAGAAGACACTGATGAAGAAAATTATCTATCTGGCCACCTGGGAGATTGCTTTACTACTTTACGAGGTAATTACGTTACTTCCGGAGCCGTGGGGGTATTTTCATTATGGGTGGTGGACATTATGGCATTCGCTAATCGTAAACCCCGTTTTACTGATGATTTTGTTAGGATATTATAAATGGATGGTGAAATTAGAAAAAAGGTCAACTCTTGCCAGTGAATTTAAGTATTAATTGAAACGGTTTGCAGACAAAGACAAAAGTGCGGTTTCATTGAATCCTTTAACGATGAGCCAGACGGCTAGGATCATTTCATTTGCTGCTACTGGCAGCGCCAAAATCCCACCCCAAACAGAAATTTGTTCAATGACACCAAACATTACTAACAAGGCACATACAAATACACAAGTTGCTCCTGTCAGGCCCAAGATGGATATAAACCTTGGAACCAGCTTGGTTTTATAGAAAATATAACTGTACATCATGGTATTGATACCTAGCATGAAAAGTGGGCCCAGCATAAACGTCCAGTCATGGATCGCTTTTAAGACGATACCTGAAGCTTGAAAGGATGCCGGATCCGGGGCTCCTGCTGCAACAAATTCCCGGCTTAAGGTCAATAGAGACAGGACACTGATGACCCCCACCGTAATGATAATCGCTTCTAGAAATCGGAAGCAAACATGCCATAGAGCGATCGTTTCATTATATTTTCTTAAAATGGGAAACATTGTAGTGGAAGTACCAATTGCTGAGACGACAAGAACTAACTCCATAACCGCTCCAAGTACCACCTGATTGGCGTGTTTGGAGCCATTCAACAGGTAATCAGATCCTTTTAGGATAGGATTGTATAAATCGAGTCCTACTACCGCCGTAACGGCTGCAAGGATAAACAGGATCCCGACCATTTTCGCTGCTTTTTTGTTTGAATTCATACCCTATCTTCCCTTCTTTTAGTAATGGTCCTACTGTTTAGGGTTCTCTCCGTAGAAAAATACCTGTTCTAACGGTAAGTCAAAGGCGTGCGCAATTCGAAAGGCGAGTTCTAGAGATGGGGAGTAGTTCCCTTTTTCGAGCGCCACGATGGTTTGTCTTGTTACCCCTACCTTGTCAGCTAACTGCTGCTGGGTCATTTCATCTTGGTTGAATCGTAATTTTCGAATATGATTGCCGACAAGTTTTTTGCCCATCTTAAACTCCTTTCCGATAATGATAAAGTTTGGTAACAGATCCAATCACATCAGAAATGAATCCAAAAATAATCAGAATCATGAACATCACTTGTGACGGCTGAACGATGATCAGCGATCCCATTGCTAGAAGAAAGCCGACAATAAACACAAAAAAAGAGTTTCTGTGAGCCTTCAATTCTATTAACTTATCCAGTTCATCTGCAAAGGTCGGGAGCTTTTCTTGAGTCGTCATTCTAAAGATAATGTTAAAAATAATGCTGATAATGATATGCGCGATGATTGAAAACAACGTTAGACTGAGGACAAAAGAACCCCAGAAGCGAAAGGTTTCTGTCGACTCTAACCCCCCTTTGGGCAGCCGCGGGTACATGTATGAGCAATAAGCAACGAAAATGAGGATAGCGCTGATCAACGTTACGATGCTCTTCTTTTCTTGATAGGTCATAGTTTACACTCCCTGTATGGTCACTTTTACATCGAGTAAAGTATGATATGCATGATGTAAAGTAAAGTATACATAAAGGTATGAACACCTAACCTTTTTATTCGGAAAAATTACAATAACGATTGTCACGAAAATAGTAAACTATTGAAACAGAACTGAAACATTACTTTGGTATTATTTTATTATCGTAAAACAAAGGAGTTTTAATAGTGAAAAAATCCCTGGTAACGATTTCAACCTCTCTTATGTTGCTTTTTGGAATTAGTAGTGGTGCTTCTGCTTCATCTAATACATATACTGTAAAAAAAGGCGATTCTCTTTCGAAAATTGCCAAGACTTATCATATTACCGTCAGTAATCTAAAGCAATGGAACCATTTGTCGTCCGATCTCATTAAAGTAAATCAAAGTTTAAAAATAGTCAATCCAGGTACGCCTGTGAAAAGGGCGCCTGTGAAGACTACTTCTGTAAAGGCGGTAAAAGAAATCACAGTCAGTGCCTCTGCTTATACGCTAAACTTTGCCCGCTGCACAGGTATAACAGCTACGGGTATTAACTTGAAGAAAAATCCCAATCAAAAGGTGATCTCCGTTGATCCAAAAGTCATTAAGCTAGGTTCAAAGGTGTATGTCCCTGGTTATGGGTATGCCATCGCAGCAGATACTGGCGGTGCCATTAAAGGAAATAAAATTGATGTGTTTATTCCTTCTCAAAAAGCAGCCATCCAGTGGGGCCGAAAAACAGTAAAAATACAAATTTTGAACTAAGAAGCCTCCCTCCGTTAAAAAATTGTATTGTTTTACCATATAAAAAAGCGAAACTCGCCAAACTATTTGGCGAGTTTTTTAATCTACCCGTGTTTCGGCATAAGTTTAATAAAACACACCCTGCCGGAAACTTCCTGCATTCCCCTATCTTTTCCTTACCTCCCATGTAATCCATAATGATTTGGCAATATATGTCTAATGGCTCCTAGTTATTAGATTGGGCATAATACGTTTATATACAGTAGAAAGAGGGATATGATGAGGCTAAGAAATGGAGATTTTTATACAAATGTTTTTACTAATAAGGTATACAGATTAAATGAAGATAACGATAGCAGCTGGTACTTGAGTCTGCGAGATGAAGAAGGTAATCATGAAACAGAAAAAATAGCTGGGCGTGATATGATTCGATTGGTCGAAGGTAGTTATCGAAAAAGCTAAGTAACAAAACACCTCTTTCTTGCCCAAGTACCTATAGTTGGAGTAATATTTGAAACAAATTTAAGATCTTCCAAGGAAAACATCGCCTTTATGTCGAATATGTTGAGATAAAGGAGTTATCCAATGAATAAAGTTGAGTTATTAAAAAAAATACTAAATAGTAGTCAAGGTAATATGTTTTCAGTAGAGATCTCTACTACAAAAGAAAATGAAAAAGAGATTCAAGTATTGATTAGAGAATTGGAAACTGAAAAAAGAATTAAATTAAGAGAATATTTAGAGAAAGAGACCTCCGTTTATATACATGGTATCATTAAGTATGCATCCGATTAATCGGATGCTTTTTTTATGCGGGAGAATCAGCACCCCCAATCTTTAAGGGATACAGTAAGCCGCCATCTAACAGACAAAAATTCATGCTAATAGCAAAAAGAGCTCTTACTGCTAAATGCAGAAGAACTTTCTTGTGGTTTATGATTAGTTCTTTTTTCTGATTAATTCATCACGATCGGATGCGATGGGTGGCTGTTCCAACCATCGATTTTTTATCATGATATTAGCTCCATCTTCAGAATACATCTGAACTTCTAAGGATAGCCTGTTATACAGTGAACTAAGATCGCCTCTAGGGCTTTGACTAACAGCTGTACCGTAATAGCCGATGCTCAAAGAAATCAAACCACTTGTAAAGAACATCATCAGCTTATCCGAAAAAGTATAGGCCGTACTATTGGTTATTTCTGAATCCCACCCCATCGGTGCAGGAAGTTTACTTTCCTCAAGCTTCCCTCTAAATAATTTAATATGTTTATTCCCAACTTCTAAACCCTTTATAAAGAATTGTTTTACATCCTTATCCTTGGCCACCTGACTAAAGCCAGTAAGTGCAGCTACTCCGAGGGAATTTCTTTGCAGATTCGCAAATAAATTGTCTACTTCTGCAGCCACTAATGGTCTCTTTTCCCCGATCACATCTAACATAAACCATTGCTTTTTGACAAATTCAACCTTCTCTAAATTTGGCAGGCTCGGGGATCGGATAAACAATCCTTTGTTCAATAGTAATTCAGTTGTTTTATCATATAATTGCATGGTTTCTGTAAGGCAATCCATGTAATAGGATTTAATATCACTTCTGACAGATGTTCCAACACTACCAGCATAGGTGGTAAGTCCAACTTTAGACATGTGCTGTAAAAAATTGAGAACAAAACTGTCGGAATAAAGTCGAGGAGCAGTTAAATCAACATCCTCTTTTATAGTAAAACCATTTGGAACTACATTTTTTTCCTCTGTTAGTATCGATGTAATCTTTTGAATATGTGACTTTGATAATTCTAGAGCAAATTCAATTAGAGGCTTAATTTCATCGTCCTCAGCTTTTTCTAAAAAATAGGAAAGAACACAAAAACTTGAACTATCATTTAAGTATTGAAGCCAGAGTTGACCAATCTCACCCGCTGTGAGCCTAATCTGCTTTCCATTTTCCTCCATAAGTAACCTCCACAAAAAATCTACTAAAAATACCTTCCCCATAAATTACCTTTAGTATGTATTAGTTGTCTTAAACCAGTCAAAATTTTAAAAATGGACTTCCATTTGCAGAGAATTCAAGACTGATCGTAGTTTAGAAATATAATTGACATGACACCATTTGGTGTTATAATAAAAGACGAAACCAAAAGGTGTTATAATCTTAAGTTCTTTAGGAGGCAATCGAAATGGACAAGCAAGGACAAGAAAAATTTTTAACTTTTATTTTACAAAGGGTTCAAGAAGGCAAAGAGGATGAAGCAAGAGAAATACTTACAGAAAATTTCAGAAAACAATCGGAAGGTACTTTTTCACAAGAAGATATTCAAGTGTTTATCCCTAAGATGATTAGTCTATTAAAACCTGAAAAACTAGAGGAAGTCCAAGCAGTTGTAAAGCAATTTTCTGGAGATTTCGGAAATAAATAATATAAAAAATTGGCTGTCCTTTTTTGAACATTTTTGGGAGGCTTTCAACTCTTAAAAGACTTAAGAGGAAGACAATGATTAGTTATAAGAGAACCGAGATTTTGTTATTAAACAAATTCGGTTCTCTTACTTTGTTGTCATAATTGGAGTTTAAAAATTAGTTTATTGATTTAGATAGGTCCAAGCGTATTGAGCGTACAGTTCAGCCCCTATCGCTAATGCATCTTCATCAATATTGAATTTGCCATGATGGTGGGCCCATTCTGTATCTTTGTCAGGATTACCGCTACCCACCAAAGCGAAGCTGCCGGGAACACTAACTAGATATTCACTGAAATCCTCTCCGCCCATCGTTGGCTTTTCAAAATAGACAGCATTCTCACCAAATGCCTCTTTTACCACGCTTTGAACCAAATTTGCACTGTATTCATCGTTATTTACTGCTTGGGTTCCTCTTGTATATTCCACATGAGCTGTCGCACCATAGATCGCTGCAACCTGTTCAGCATAATGCTGGATTTGCTTTTCGATGTGGTCCCTTGTTTTGGGATCGAAACAACGAACGGTTCCTTCAATGACTGCATTTTCGGCGATGACATTAAAACGAGTCCCGACCACCATTTTTCCAACTGTCACCACAGCCGGCTTTTGTGTATCAACTGTTCTGGAAACGACGGTTTGTAAATTCATAACGAAGGAAGAAGCTACAATCGCTGCATCAATACAATCATGCGGCATGGCACCATGACCGCCTCTACCCTTGAACGTTACTGTAAAAAGATCAGCGGATGCGAAAGAAGGACCTGCTGGACAAGATACTTTGCCAGTTGGCATTTGTGACCAGATATGTATGCCAAAAACGTTATCCACTCCCTCAACAGCTCCTTGCTTCACCAGTGCTTTAGCACCTTCTGCTACTTCTTCAGCAGGCTGAAACAATAAACGGACAGTTCCAGGCAATTCCTGTTTTTGTTTCACTAATGCTTTGGCAGCGATGAGAAGCATTGCCGTATGAGCATCGTGGCCACAAGCATGCATTTTCCCTTCTTCTGTTGATGCATAAGGCAAATCTTTATTTAATTCCTCTACCGATAAAGCATCCATGTCCCCTCTTAAAGCGACTGTTTTCCCTGGTTTTCCTCCTTCAATGGTGGCAATTACACCGGTCGGCTCTGTTCTTCGATAAGGAATTCCAAGTTCTTCAAGATACGCACACACAAATGCAGTTGTTTTTTCTTCCTCCCAGGAAAGCTCTGGCTCACTATGGAGCTTTCTGCGTAAAGCGGTCAATTCTTCACTATCGTTTTTTATCAATTCTTTAATTTTTTCATTCATCATTGCTCTTCTGCCTCCGTTAACTTCTTAGCTGTCTCGTAGAGAATTTCCACAGCTTTTACGATATCCCGTGAATCTGACCATTCTTCAGGGCAATGGCTTAATCCCTTTTTACTCGGAATAAAAATCATCCCTACATCTGTACAATCTGAAAACACCATGGCATCGTGTCCAGCCCCGCTGTTGATGGAACAATACGGAGTGTGTAAACGAAGGCTTGATTGTTTCAAATGTTCAATAATTTCCGGATTCATTACCTTTGTTTTCATATATAAACGCTGCTCGGCCGTAATTTGAATTCCATCTTTACGATGAGAGTCGATCAACTTATTCATTTTCTGAATGACATTTTCGATATGCTCTTCCTTGCTGGAACGTAAATCTACCGTGAATACCACTTTATTTGGGATGACATTCGCACCGTTTGGATACACCTGTAATTGTCCCGTTGTCATCACCGTGCCCTCCCCTTCATCAATAGCAAGATTCGGAAAATCAGCAATCATCTTTGCTGCGGCAACTAACGCATCAGACCGGCGATTCATTGGCGTAGTCCCAGCATGCCCGGCCTGTCCCTCTACAATGACTTCAAATTGAGTCAATCCAACAATAGCTTCGACGACACCAATCGGAATTTTCTTTTCCTCTAAAATAGGGCCTTGTTCGATATGCAATTCTAAAAATGCCTTCATGGTCTTAGGATCTCTCTTTTTAGGAAGCGAAGGATCTAAGCCGATTTTTCGCATCGCTTCTACGGTAGAAATACCGTCTTTATCTTTTAAATTTTTGAAATCCTCGTCACTGAGTAAGCCGGTGATCCCTCTGGATCCCATTAATCCCCCAACCAAACCTCGCACCCTCTTCTTCAATAAGCGCGATCACTTCCAAAGGGTATTTGGGAATGAGTTTGTTTTTAGCAAAAAGACCTGCTACTTCCAACCCTGCGACTACACCTGCAGGTCCGTCATACGAACCCCCATTTGGTACCGAATCAAAATGGGAACCAATGAGGACGCTAGGCGCATCCTCGAGAGTCCCTTCAAGCTTGCCAAAGATGTTGCCGAAACCATCTTCGCGAACCTCTAAGCCGTATTCTCTCATTTTATCTTTTATATAGTCCCGTGCCTGCCTGTCCTCTTTGCTATAGGTAAGTCTGGTTGTCCCCTTTCCAGGCGTTGCCGTAAATTCACCTAATGTGTCAATATGCTGTTCAATCCGTCTTTGAAGTTCTTCCATTCCAATCCCCTCCGATATTTTACAAGAATTTCACAAAGATACCTGCCAATATAACTGAAACAATCGTAACCGTGATAAACCCGCCAACGAGCATTGGAGGCAGCATGTGGCTTGTTAGTACTTCTCTTTCTTTCTCATCATTGGTTAAGGACTTGATTACTTCATTTGTAATGATGTAGTCAGCTGGAAATCCGTATAACGCCGTTAATGACACGGCAAAAGCCATTTCTTTGCTTACTTTTAAGGCTTTTCCTATAACGAAAGAGAAGATATACATCCCAATCACACCTAAAACAATCGTCCCAATAAGCGGATAAAGAATTTCAAGCATCATGCTTGGTGTTGCTTGTTTTAAACCATCGAAGATGAATAGCATAAGTGCCATGATGGCTAGTCCGAAACCATTCGCTTTTTGTAAAACCTGTTTTTCTAAGAAACCGATACTTTTTGCGATTACCCCAAATAATAAACAAAGAACAAAGGGACTGATTGAAACAAGGGGTGCTAATAGAGTTGAAACTTCATAGGCAAGAAATCCAACAAATGCTAGTCTAAAGAATTTGAAGAAATCCGTGTTATACTTCTCTGGCATGCGTTTAAAAAGCTTTAACTCGACCGTTCCTGCCTCTGTCGTTGCTGCCACTTCTTCGGCTGCTTTTTGTGATTGCTTTTCCGCTAATTGTCCATTACGGTATTGGGCAAGCAGTCTTTTTCCTTCTTTTTTCAACATGATCGATGTAAGTGGATATCCTGCAAATCCCTGCATAACATAGATGACAATCGCGAAAACAGACAAGGAGGCGAGGCCTGCTTCCTTTGCCCCCTCTGACATGATTAAGGCAGATACCACACCGCCAACTAAAGGAGGGATTGCGACAACCATTGTTTTAAAACCAAAAATAAAAGTTCCAATTCCAAGCAAAATGGCAATGATCCCGAGTATTCCTGCTAGAGCGATAACAATGGCCTTCCATTGTTTTTTTAACTCTTGAAGCGATAACAATGTTCCCATATTCGTAATTAAAAGGTACATAAACATGGTTGCTACAACTGGTGGAATACCTGCGATTGAAACGATGTCTTTAGGGAAAAATGTCCAATAGCCCGCAAGAAACAGGACTGCACAGATAAAAATGGATGGTACCCATGCTTTGGTTCGTACTGCTACAAAATCCCCAATAAATAAAATTAAGATGACAATGACTAATGCTAACATTTGAGACATAACTACACCTTCCCCCTCTATGATGATAAATAGAATTTCGTAGTACGAAATAGATTTATTTATTAGAATAATAATATAATTTTATTTTTCAGTCAATTTTAAATTTTAAAAACATTATGTAACCGTTTGCATAGAGGGTTTGGAAATACTCTTTAGATTATTTTCTTATAATGGTCAAACAATAATATTATTCTATTCAGAATAAAGCTGTGAGTGGTAATCCACGAAAAAAAAACAATGCCAAAGGTATTCCTTTGGCATTGTTTTTAAACCGTATTTAACCCAGGTCTAATATAGTCTATCCCTGAATTCGCTCCTGGTGGGTATAGACATTGAAGCCTCTTCCCCGAATAAACCCTACGGCTGTAATGCCAAGATCCTCTGCTAGGTTTAAGGCAAGATTCGTCGGAGCAGATTTAGATAAAATGATGCCAACGCCTATCTTGGCTGCTTTGAGCAGGACTTCTGAAGATATTCTGCCGCTAAAAGCAAGGATTTTATCCTTTAAAGAAATTTTATGAATCAGGCAGTAGCCAAAAAGTTTATCTAAGGCATTATGCCGGCCAATATCCGTCCTAGATATCACGATTCCGTCCTTGGTACATAATGCGGCATTATGTACACCACCTGTTTGCTGAAATTCCACTGAACTATCCTGCAGTTGCTTCATTAATTGTTGGCATTGTTTTGGTGTAATTGTTAACTTCGTCAAAATGGTCTTAGCGGTCATCACATCATTATGAAAATAGAATTGCCGTCCCTTTCCACAGCAGGAACCAATGAATCTCTTGGAATGGAAATATTTTTGGCTTGATTGTTTATGGACCAAGTCCACATAGGCGAAGCCCTTCCCTTCATCGATTTGAATGGAAAGAATGTCTTGAAAAACGCGAATTACACCCTCCGAAGCTAGGAAGCCAACTACTAACTCTTTTAATTTAGATGGTGTACATACCATAGTAGCAAACTCTTCTCCATCAAGAATTATCGTTAATGCCGATTCCACGGCAATGTTATCCTCTTCTTCGATAAAGGTAAGTCCATTATATTTAACAATTTGTTGAGAAGTTGTGATTTCATTTAACACAGTCTTCACCCCTCTCATCGTTTTAAAATCCTGAAAGCTCTATGTTCCGGTTTTTTCTCTACGGACAGTTTCCGTTTGAACCGATTTAGAAACGGTGGTCGGGATTGGCATGGTGGGCCTGATGTTCCGGCAGCTGGGTTGTCCGCTCTAAATGTTCCGTAGCGCTTCCCATCCCTTTTAAAAATTCAAAAAACAAGGCAATCGAACGGTTAATTTCAGGATCCTTCAACGACCTGACGATATCGAAGTAACCAATCGTGTCATCATCATCCTTGCTTTCTGACACTCTTGCGATTCCGGCGTTCAACTTGAGAAGAATCGGCTCAAGCTGTTTTACATTGATTGTACCTAGTACCCCCACCATTAACAAAAGATTTTTTAATGTATTGGCGGTTTCCTTCGTATCCGCCTTTTTAATGAGGATTTGCAGGACTTTGTCTCCCTCGGCAAATAATCCGCTCAATAAAGGAATCACACCCCGAGCATGCATATGTTTCAGCAAATCAAGTGTATCAAGCAGCGCATCCTTATTTTTTAACAAGGAGTTTTCTATTTCTTGTAGATCTTGTTTACGCCGCTCCTCTTCGGTGATCTCGATTCGCTCGATTTGCTTGATTGCTTTAGCCATTTGACCGCTCCCTTTCCTTGACAAGATCACCCGGGAAGACATAGTCCTTTCGGGCCCATTTCTTTTGCACCTGAACACCTATTTGCGGCTGAGGATTTCCATACCGGAAATTTATGGGTGGCAATGGATTGATCCCGTCTTGCAGTAAAATCTCCATTCTAACCCGAGTGTCCTTGTAGGCTGGTGTATCGGTATCCTTATCCGCTGCACTGCTTGTCAAGTAATTGACCGCTCCATCCCCTGTATCATTCATTGGCAGATACACTTCATTGCCCTTAACTCGAGCAGTAATCGTACATTTAACTTTTACATTACCAAACGGTGAAGTCAGGCGGACCAGTGTTCCGTCATTTAGGCCGCGTTGTGCGGCAAGTTCAGGGGATACTTCAAGGAAAACCTCCGGTGTCTTTTCTGATATCCCTTTTGATTTGTACGTAAGATTTCCTTCATGGAAGTGCTCCAATAAGCGGCCGTTGTTAAGATGGAGATCATATTGGTCTTCAAAAACAAGCGGCTTGGTCCATTGGACTGGATAGAGTCGAGCCTTTCGGTCTGGGAAAGGAAATCCATCTGTATAAAGAAGCGGCGTATCGGTCCCATCCGATTTTACGGGCCATTGCAAACTCTTGTAACCTGCTAATCTTTCATACGTGACACCTGCATAAATCGGCATCAGTATCGCTGCTTCCTCCATGATGTCACTTGGATGTTTGTAATTCCAGTTGGCACCAAGCCGGTTTGCCACTAACTGAATAATTTTCCAGTCCGGCTTAGAATCACCCAGTGGTTCAAATACTTGATACAATCTTTGAATACGGCGTTCCGTGTTGGTAAAGGTTCCTTCTTTTTCAAGGCTTGGACTTGCCGGCAGGACGACATCCGCATATTGGGCAGTCCGAGAAAAGAAGATATCTTGAACCACAAAGAAGTCAAGCTTTTCGTAAGCTGCATGGACATGGTTAATGTTGGAATCAACTA
Source organism: Bacillus sp. ISL-18 (assembly GCF_018613415.1). Classification (GTDB taxonomy): domain Bacteria; phylum Bacillota; class Bacilli; order Bacillales; family Cytobacillaceae; genus Neobacillus. Next base: position 123,243 of record NZ_JAGGQG010000009.1, read on the forward strand.
ATCCCATCTCCTCACCTTTTACATACATGGCTTTCATTGTACCTTTGTGAATTCCCTCAATCATATCGTGATTATTAATGCCAACTTCCGATGAAAGCTTCACGCCCCATGCTTGCTCAAATTTTGCCAGCACTTCAGGGTCGTCGACACGCTGATATCCCGGAAAATTTTCCGGCGCGCTGCCCATGTCGCCTGCTCCTTGCACGTTATTATGGCCACGGAGCGGGTACGATCCTGCACCTGGCCGTGCATAGTTACCGGTAATTAGCAACAAGTTCGAAATGGCTGTACTTGTGTCACTTCCGCCCAGATGCTGCGTCACACCCATTGCCCAAAGAATCGCTGTTCCATCTGCCTCATGAATCATTTCCGCGATTTGGATGAGGGTCTCTTTCGGAAGACCTGTTACCTCTTCGGCATAACCCAATGTATAGGGAGCCAGGCTTTTCCGGTATTCCTCGAAGCCATTTACATGCTTTACGATAAACTCTTCATCTGCCCAGCCCATATCGATGATGTATTTGGTTACAGCAGAAAGCCACACCAAATCGGAACCGGCATTTGGGTGAATGAACAAATCAGCACGGGCGGCCATCTCGTGCTCCCGCAGGTCTGCCACAATCAATTTTTGACCGTCTAGTTTATGGGCGCGCTTCACCCTTGTGGCTAATACAGGATGGGCTTCCGCTGTATTCGATCCGACAATGATGACAAGGCCGGCTTTCGCTATGTCCTTAATCGAACCAGCATCACCGCCATAACCAACCGTTCTGTGCAGACCAACCGTTGCCGGTGTCTGGCAATAACGGGAACAGTTATCGACGTTGTTTGTGCCAATCACCTGACGGGCTAATTTTTGCATTAAGTAGGATTCTTCATTTGTACATTTAGAGGAAGTGATAAAGCCAAGCGATTGCGGTCCATATTGACTGCGAATCTGGCGGAAACGGCTGGCGATTAAATCCAGCGCCTCCTCCCACTCTGCTTCACGGAAGCTGTCACCTTCCCGAATCAGCGGCTTTGTCAGCCGTTCTTGACTGTTAACAAAATCCCAGCCGAATTTCCCTTTCACACAAGTGGAAATCCCATTTGCCGGTGCTTCTGCATTTGGTTCCACTTTTAAAATTTCGCGTCCTTTAGTCCAAACATCAAAACTGCAGCCGACACCGCAAAACGTACAGACGGTTTTGGTGCGTTTCACACGTGCATCACGCATGGCGGATTCCATATCAGAAACGGTCAGGATCGAACCATAACCGGTCTCCACTCCTTTGGTCAATTCAATCATCGAACGGAGTGTTCCTTTTTCAATGCCTGTCAAGTAGCCGGCTTCCCCAAGCATTCCTTTTTCCATCATCGCATTACAAGGACAAACGGTCGAACAATGCCCGCAAGATACACAGGAAGATTCGTTAATGGGAACGTCATTATCCCAGATAACCCGTGGATGTGCCCTATCCCAATCAATTCTCAGGGTTTCGGTGACCTGTACATCCTGGCAGGCCTCGACACAGCGTCCACACAAGATACACTGATCGGGATCATAACGATAAAACGGGTTCGACATATCCTCTTGATACGGTTTCTCCTTCCAAGGAATGCTCTGATGGTTAATGCGCATCTCCTTTACGGTGTTATGTATTTCGCAGCCACCGTTGTTGTAATCACAAACCGTACAATATAATTCATGATTACGGAGTATGTTGTCCATTGCCGCTGTTTGCGACTTTTTCACAAGGGGGCTCGTCGTACTGATCTCATCTCCGTCCTTTAACGGAGTCGAACAGGACCTGACAAGTTGACCATTTACCTCGACGATACAAGTGTCGCAAGTTTCGATTGGCCCGAGACTGGGATGGTAGCACACCTGCGGAACTTCAATTGCGTTGTCGTTGAGGTATTGGAGGACAGTCTGGCCTTCCGCTGCAGGAACAATCTCATCGTTAATCGTAACCACTATGTTTTTTGCCAATATGGCTTCACCCTTTCTACTAATATGATAGATAAAAGATTCCCCCTTTTTAATACCCCATCGTTTAAAAAATACTCACCAAATCAGAGGAGTATATAAAAATAATGATGAAATTAGGTTTGTAAACTGTGAAATTGTGGTAAATAACTAAGAAAAGGACGAATCTTGATGAAATATATTATTTTAAAAACGAAAAATGGGAATGGAAAATATAGATATCGTATAGTGGATTCAATGGAGGCTTCTTCTTTGGAGGTCGCGCGTGATCTCTTATACAAGAAATTTAGACGAGAAGTAAACAAAGAGGACGGAGAAACCTACATAATTATTCCTTACAACAAAAATATCAATCTGAAAGAAAAGGAAATTCCGTTGGAAGGTGTTCACTATGGAGTCCTGCAGTATCGGGAACCGGGGGATGGTCTGTATTAAAAGAATTCATCAAAGAAGTTAAGTCATTTGCTAAAAAAAGCAATGCCAGTTGAACTCATTGGCACTGCTTTTTTTAGGGTAAAACAAAGAAACTAGTTTTCCACTAAAACTTGAGACACCGCTGCTTTAACCTGATTACTAAATACTTCCTTTAAATAATCAGCGGTCGTGAGAAATAGCAGCCCATTTCCTTCTAACTTAGGTGAATCACCGAGAGGAACCGTTCTTTTGATTAATTGCGCATAAAGTTCAGTCACGGTTAACTCTCTCTCAAAGGATTCGGTCGCAATCGCTTTGATAAGAGCAAGTGCACCAGAGACATGCGGAGTGGCCATAGACGTTCCACTGAGCTTCGCATATTTTCCATCCAGATAAGTGGACAGAATCATTTCGCCAGGAGCGACAAGATCGACTTCATTATTGGAATTACTAAAATCAGAAATTCGTCGGTCCAGGTTGATGGCTCCCACACTGATTACTTCATTGTATGATCCAGGATAATCAAATTCATTGGTAGCATCCTGGCCATCGCCTTCATTGCCGGCTGCACATACGACAAGAATATGATTCTCGACAGCTTTTTGAATGGCTTCATGTAACGCAGGAACATCTTCGGGACCGCCTAGACTCATAGAAATAATATCAACCTTTTGGTCAATCGCATAATAGATTCCATTAATAATCCATTCGTATTGACCCGATCCGTTTTTATCAAGGACTTTGACAATTAATAGATTTGCTTCTGGAGCCACACCGACAACCCCTTGTTGATTTTCTGTTGCTGCGATTGTGCCAGCTACATGGGTCCCGTGACCATTATAATCCCGATAAACCTCTTCGTTTCCATTATCATCATTCGTGAAATTCCGGCCGCCGATAATCCGTTCCCTCAAGTCAGGATGAGTGACATCACAGCCTGTATCGAGGATCGCAACGGTCATGCCCTTTCCTTTAGTTTGTTCCCAGACTTTTGGGGCCTGAATCATTTCGATTCCCTTTGGCACCTCGGTTACTTCTTCTACCTCAGCAATCAATCGGTAAGGAATTAAGCGTACTTTTCGTTCCATTTTATCCCCTCCTGGTAGTTTCATTGAAGTCATTCTATGATGATACTAATAGTGTAACCCTTCTGATTCTCTTAAAACAGATTCTTTTTACGTACATTTGTTCTCGTTCTTTTTTCCTGGTTTTTTTGATAGAAACATATCATACCGGCAATGGAGAATAATATTTTTCTACAATTAGCAGCAGCCTGCTTTGATTTACCGTCTTAATTTGCAAGAAAAAGGAGTATTTTTTCTATTCTTTATAAAATATGGAGATTCATGTAGATAAGTTTTATAACGTGTGGGCAGGAAAAAATCATCTCTATACAAAATATTAAAAACAAGACAAAACCGATGTGTCTTACGAATAAGTTGAAAGGTGGTATGATCCTTGAATGAACTAACCCTACAACAACTCGTCGAAGGTCTTCCAAAGTCGTTATTGAATGCATCAGATCGGGATTTGGAAGGATTTCAAAAAATCATCGAAGAAACGATAAAATTAAGAGAAGGTCATCGAAACTTGCAAAAGATGGTGAAAAACTTCTCACTCTCTACGATTCAGCGAACGTAAAACTGAATCCATAAAAACAATTTGGAAGGTGAAAGTACCTTCTTTTTTTCGTCATCAAGTTTTAAGAAAGTTACCAGGATAAACATTTACAATACCCAGAAGAAGAAAATCAGCCAGATTACCACTGTGATCTGGCTGATTTATTATAAAAACACTATTGGTTCATAGAACCGCTGTTATTGGTGGCATTTCGGTTTTTAGCAGCATTGTTATTCCCGCCAGCTTCCTCGCCGATTTGGTTTCCAAGTGCACCGCCTGCAAGTCCACCTGCAACCGTACCGATTGGTCCCAAAATAGATCCAACCATAGCCCCTGCTGCACCGCCGCCCACCGTACCTACCGCTTCACCAACGTCACTTCTGCCTTGGTTCGTTGCATTGTTACCAGCTTGGTTCGTAGCGTTGTTACCAGTTTGGTTCGTTGCATTGTTGCCAGCTTGGTTTGTGTTTCCACCATATTGATTGCGTTCGTTATTTTCAGTCATCTATTTTCACTCCCTTGTTGTATAGGAATGAGCTAACTCAAGTTTGCACCATTCCCATAACATATTTTGTCCAACCTAATCAGTATTACCCAATTATCATAGATTTCCTAAAATCCCCATACAATTGTGTCGTAATATTTTGTTGGATAGGTGGAAAATCTAATCCATAATTGGCTGAAAAGCATACTCATTTAATGAATATAGAGCCTAATGTCTAGCACCAACTTCAAATTACTACTTGATCTTTTCACATTTTTCTAAGATATTTTCCGTCTGTTCGATTAAAGAAAACGTTTCATTCCAAGAGTTTTCCGTGTTGATATCCTGAGAATGAGCCAGATTGTTCCGAAGTTCTTCCAGTTTTTTAAAAAACTGTTTCCCTTTCGTCTTGTTCTCAATTCCCAACCGTTCTCTCAATGAATCCTTATTTAGGACGATGTCTCTTTTATCGCAGATCTGCAAGCAATCACTTAATTGAATCGCCTCATTCTTGGATTTTCGAAGAGCATAGAGATCTTCCGCAAATTTAATCCGATTAGCATTTAAATATTGTTTCCAGGTATCATTAGGAAAATAATCATTTATAATCCGATATAAATGCATCTCCAATAAGGAAATTAATCCAAAAAGCAGCATCCGAATCGGCTGCTTTTGTAGGTCCGCCAAGGTGACCACTTTTGTGATCCGATTCCCTTCGAGGATAAAAATTCGGTCCGTTTCTTTGAAAATAAACAGCGTCTGTAAAAGGGATGTGGATTCCGATACAAGCTCAGTCGGACTAAACCTACGATAGGATTCTTTACAGGTTCCTTCATGCAGCTCCTCTCTTACCACATAACCAATGACAATTCCGTTCTCCTCTACACCCAAAATATCATAGTCCTTCGTTACCATCATGTGTTTAATAGCATTAGCATCATCATATAGCCCACACGTATCTAAATGTTCCGCAATACTATTAACAGTGATGTTTTGTTCATATAAGGAACGAAGATTTTGATACGAACTGACTTTATCGCGCTGCTGTGCTGGTTTAACTGTCATACTAATCCCCTCCGAGAAATCTCCTTTTCCACAAAATCTTAAATTTATTATAACCATAATCCTAACAAGAAAATAGAGTAGTCCTACGGAAAGCATACTATCACCCAGGACCTTCTGAAAATATACATCCCTAATCATGGCCAAAATCCCCTAAATACATAGGTGCATCTATAAGTGAATACAATGTATTAAATCATTCACAAGGGGGAATGGGATGCCTGATCAATATAATCCGTTAACAACTCCACAAATGATCAGCATGATTAGAAACGGGCTGAATAAGTCAAAAGTACCTAAGAATATTACAATAGTCGGAGCCGGAATAGCAGGACTGGTTGCCGCTTCCCTATTAAAAGATGCCGGTCACAATGTCCTCCTCTTGGAAGCCAGTGACAATGTAGGCGGCCGCATCTATACCATCCGTTCCCCATTTCATAACGGGCTGTATATGAACGCGGGACCGATGCGTATACCAGAATCACATGATCTAACCTTCGAGTATTGTAAGAAATTCGGGTTAAATTTAAACGTGTTTATTAACCGAACGGATGTCGATATTCTTTATGTCAACGGAATCAAAACACGACTGAACATTTTTGAACGTTATCCAGATATACTTAACTTTCCGGTAGACCCTAACGAAAAAGGGAAAAGCGCCGAAGACCTGTTAAATTTAGCGTTACAGCCCATTGTTGATTTTATTAACAAAAATCCTCAAAAAAATTGGCGCTTTATTGAAAAAGAATTTAGTGATTACACTCTTGGCTCGTTCTTAAAATTTTATCATTACCAATATGGAACGACATTTTCTGATGGCGCGGTTGATATGATTGGAGTGCTCCTTGATTATGAAGCCTATATGGGAATGTCCTTTCTTGAAGTTCTGCGAGAAGCCTCGCAATTCCGAACAACTCGTTACTATGAGATCACAGGTGGAATGGATTTGCTTCCGAAAGCCTTTCTGCCGCAATTAAAGGATGTCATTCGATTGAATCAAAGGATGACCAAAATTAGCCAACATCCCACTAGTGTATCGATCCATTCCTTCCATCCGAAAACGTACGCTCCTTCCACTATCACCAGTGATCTTGCCATCATCACCATTCCCTTTTCCGTACTTAGATTTGTTAAAGTAGAGCCCTACCATTCTTTTTCCTACTATAAACGGCGAGCGATTCGTGAATTGAACTATATGGCCGCAACCAAAATCGGAATAGAATTTAAAAGCAGATTTTGGGAACGGTTCAATCAACGTGGAGGAAAGTCGATAACGGACTTACCGATCCGCTTCACCTATTACCCGAGTCAGGGGATTGGGACAAGTGGACCTGCTGTTGTGGTGGCCAGTTATACATGGGCTGATGAGGCTTTGACATGGGATGGTTTATCAGACGAAGACCGCATTCAATACGCTTTACAGAACTTAGCTGAGATTTATGGAGACCAAGTTTATTCTGAGTATATCGTTGGTACTTCCTTTAGCTGGGTCGATAATCCCTACTCGACTGGAGCGTTAGCCACTTTCGAACCGGGTCAGGAAAATGAACTGTTTCCTTATATAACCAGACCAGAAGGAAGAGTCCACTTTGCAGGTGAACATACGACCATTACTCACGGGTGGATGCAAGGGGCAATTGAATCGGGAATCCGAGTAGCTAATGAAGTGAATGATCTGCCAAACTAATCACCGATAGGAAGGGTTGCTTGAGATACGAGCAACCTTTTAGTCTTTTCAACGGGCATCGATCCTCCTTCGTTAAAAACTTGAAATATAAACCCAGCTAACACATACTTTCTAAAGTTTTGAAAACGTTCACAAATAATAGTGGTAATCGCTTACAAAATCCTATATAATTATATTAAAATTACAACTTGAGAGGTGAACAGGATGAAAGAATATATTTTTCTACTAGAAGAACCAGTCGGGTCTAGAGAAATTAAAATATTAGCATCAGGAATGTTGGAAGCTTTTAAAAAAGCAAAAGAATTTCGAAAAAACATTGTCCAAGATGCCAAAAGTAATGTCGAAATGATGTTAAAAGGTGTTAGATATACGGATTAACCTTTAATAAAATAATAAAGAAAGGAAACATCCTACCTTTATGTTCTTATTAAGATTAATAGTAGACAAATAAAGGAGAACACATTCACCAATTGATGAAATGTGTTCTCCTTTTTATTTATATCTTAGAGACGGTTTTCTTTAATGCACACTGGTCCTTGGAGAGCTGCATTTTCAGCGAAGCTCTTCTTACTAATCCATAATAGCAAAGGATCGCCAGAAAACTCGCAGCAAAGATGATCACGCCCATAGGAACACCTGTAAACGCCCCTGCAATGCCCACAAGTGGGGCCGCTAATGAGCCCAGAACAAATGGCAATAATCCTAATAAGGCAGAAGCACTGCCGGCTATATGTCCTTGCGTTTCAATCGCTAAAGCAAACGATGTGGTACCAATAATACTGATCGAACCAATAAAAAAGAAAATGGGAATCGCGACAGCCAGAAGCGGAGCTTTTAATAGCAGGGCGATTAGTAACCAAGCCCCGGCTAGATTAGAGAGGGCTAAGCCAATCTTTAAGAACGTCCGCTCCGAAATAATGTCGGCTAAGCGGCCGACCAGCTGGCTCCCAATAATTAACGCTACCCCATTTGTCCCGAATAATAAACTAAATTGCTGTGGAGTTACTCCATAAATATTCTGATAGACAAATGGAATTCCAGATACATAGGCAAAGATGCCTGCCGTTGTAAAACCTTGTATGAGTGCGTACCCCATGAATGTTCGATCCTTAAATAAAGAACCAAAATTCTTCATAATTTGTGGTAAATTACTTGGAACACGTTTTTCTTCAGGTAATGTTTCCTCTAATTTTAGTGAAACAACGAAGAGCAACACCGCGCCAATACAGGCCAAAACAACAAAAACGCCATGCCAATTGGAAAAAGCAAGGATCCCCCCTCCAGCAATCGGTGCCACGATCGGCCCGAGGTTCCCGACTAACACCATCATCGTAAAGAACTTGGTCAGTTCCCTTCCGCTGAAAAGATCTCGAACAATCGCTCTCGAGATGACCAGTCCACCTGCTGCAGCAAAGCCTTGAACTAAACGCGCGATGATAAGGAAATAGATATTTGGTGCAAACGAGCATGTTACGGAAGCCAGTAAGTACAAGGTGATAAACAATAGCAAGGGTTTGCGGCGGCCTTTTACATCACTCAAAGGACCAATCACTAATTGCCCCAATCCCAATCCTAGTAAGCAGGATGTTAAACTAATCTGTACTAGTGATGCGGTTGTATCAAAATCTTTTACAATCGTTGGAAAGGACGGTAAATACGTATCAATTGTAAAAGGTCCCAAAAGTCCAAGTGATCCTAAAAGTATCGCCAGCTGTATTCGTTTCTTTCCACTCGGTTTATTCAATGTCCATCGCCTTTCTAAAATAAAATTTTCACATGGTGTATCTTTACGTTTCCTTCTCCCTGTTGCTTGAACAAAAAGGATGATTTATAGAATCCCCTCCTATATGTCTGTACCCAATTGTTCCCTAACGTAACGAAGAACTTTTCCGATTATTTCGACATCCTAAATAAAATAATCTTAATTATAACCCGATTTTGCTCAGTGGTAAACAATTTAATTTATTTTAGTCTGCAAAAGACCATGAATATCTGAAAAAGGGGGAACACCTACAACTTGCAGTGTTTCACATGTACATAATGTACAAAGACAAATTCTTGAAGTAGCTCAATTATATCATTGTACTAAACTTTATTAGTTGCTTTGACTTTATGTCCTCTTTTATTTACTGTAAATGCCTGCTTATTCCCTTATTTACATTAATTTAATATTGAGTAAACTATGGTTTAACAAGTAAAAGTTAGTATTTAAGTAGTTAAAGAATAGTAGGAAAAGTTATATTCTTATCTAAAACCACCTACTTATAATAGTAATATTTAACTAACCTATAAAAAGTATTTGGGACCTATTGCTTATTGATAAACGCAATAAAATAATTGATAATGATAATCAATATCAATGATAATAATAAACAATTTGGAGGTTTTATTATGTTTATTCAATTTTTAAAAGAAAATCGATTTGTAACGCTGCCACTTACTATACTTCGCTTCTATCTTGGATGGCAGTGGTTAAATGCTGGATGGGGAAAAATCTCTAGTGGAAAATTCGATGCAAGCGGCTTTATGGTTGGAGCAGTAAAAAATATGTCTGGTGAACATCCTGTTGTTCAACCTTGGTGGGGAAAATTTTTAAAAGAGATTGCATTACCCTACGTGGATCTTTTTAATGTAATAGTGCCATGGGGAGAATTTTTAGTTGGCCTGGGATTACTTTTGGGTATTTTTACTTCATTTTCTATACTAATGGGGCTTACAATGAACTTTGCTTATATGTTATCAGGTACAACAAGTACAAATCCCCAGATGGTGTTACTGGGAATGTTTATTCTGTTGGCAGGAATAAATGCTGGAAAGATTGGATTGGATCGTTGGTTTATACCACTCCTAGGAAAATTAATATACAAAAAATCTGAAAATGAACAAATTTCTCAAAGCGCGTAATGAATATAGCCCTTTTCATATTTAGATAAGGGCTTTTTTTCAAATAGGCAATTTTAGGTTTCTTAACTTTTTAACACTCTATTAAAATTATATTCAAAAAACATAGATGCCAATAAATTTAGCATGGTCAGCCATAGTCCTTAAGACAAATTTAGAGTACTAAATGGCTTTTAGTCTAATACAGGGTTATGTACTCCAATTCCCAATAATTAATAGAAGGATAGATTTTAAATTTAATTTTATTAGGACTCATTCACTTATCCCCCTTCCCATAAGGGGGATATACTATTCTGATTTTATTACTTCAGCATTTAATAACTAGTTTTTAAAACTACTTAAATAATAATTCAAAAGATCAGGATATTCTTTTATTTCTTCCCTGCCCTTCTCACTTTCACATAGGTGCCTCGCTTAATTCTTTCAAACCAACGATAATAATTTTTAACAAGAATGGAGGAAGTTTTGTCGCCTGTTCCTAATTGGATTAACGCTTTCGGAGATAATGGACCCAGATCCATTAGGTAACAAGCAATTCGGATACAATTCTCTTTATAGGCAGTCATGATTTTGGTTCGATTGCTGCCGCCCACATTGAAGTCCGCACTTCGCCCATTAATTTCCTTTAATACAGCAGCTCTCTTTACTTTGCTTTGCCCCATACTCTTACGGCGGTTAAACGTCGATGGGTGAAATACTACCTCTGCCTTCCCTCGTTTCGATGGACTTGAAACCAAAATTAACCCCAATTCCAGCCTTCTAATCAAATGGCATTTATCCGCCCACTTTCGTGAATTTAAATGATGCTTTGGTTTGGGGATGGCAATATAAACTTGATCTGTTATTCGCTGGCGTTTGGCCGCCTGTATAAGCAAATCAACACTTAACGTAAGCTTCAATTCAATCACAACGATTTCTTCCTCTTTTACGGCAACGATATCACAATCTTTCACTTCACCGTAAACTTCGTAGCCTTCTTTTACGAAAAATGTTTGAATTGGTTTATATAAATCCATCTCTTGCAGCTTTTTTGTTTCCGTCATCCGTGATCACCATCCAATTCAAACCTAACTATTTGATGTTCAAAATTCTTTTTGTATCAAAGTAATAAGTTTCATAACTTATAATTTAACCCATATTCTGTGTTTGGAAAAGGTTAAAATGAATTACTCTACATCTTTGTGGTGATTGCTTTTACCTTATTAAGGTTAAAATGAGGAAGAAAATCGCTATGATGGAGGAACGACCATGAATGACAATCTAACGGAGAAAGAGTTGCATAATATTATTGAAAGAAGAAGCACAGGAAAGACCAGCTTTGCGGAATTTTTGGATGAATTATCTAAAAGCGGGGTTACTGAATATAATATTGATGTTGCTACGGGTGAAGCGACCTACAAGGGTGAGCGATCAGCGCAAAAAACGGATCCTCAAGTTGACTTTGTGATTTCAAAAGACTTTGATCGAGATCAGGCACTGCAAACCATTGGAAACATGACTATTCCTTTTTTGGACTTTCTTAGAGAGATAGCTAACGCAGGGATTAAGACTTATACCGTGAATATTAACGAAAAGAGAGCAATTTACGAAGGGATAAATGGTGAACAAATCGTAGAACAACTTCGACTTTAAAAATCATCGTCCCAGGATCAAATTGACAAAACACTTTAACTTTATAGTGCGAATTTACATAAAGTAAATAATAACTAGAATTTTAAACGAAGTAGGCATGTTTGCTTAAAGTCTACCTAGTAAAAAAAGGCTAAGAGCAAACATCCAAAGGATGCTCGCTCTTAGCCTTTATCATTAGGAGATCCGGGGCAAAAGAATGATAAATTCTGTCCCCTTTCCCTCTTCACTATTGACCTGAATTTTCCCTTTGAAAGATCGGACAATTTGATAACTGACCATCATTCCCAATCCTGTCCCACTTTCTTTTAAGGAATAAAACGGAGATCCAAGCCGATCAATTTGCTCTTTGGTCATACCGATGCCCTGGTCCTTTATGCAAATCTTTATGTATCCATCATCGGTTGACGTACAACTAACCCATATCAATCCACCAGTCGGCATAGACTCAATCGCATTTTTCAAAATATTAATCAGCGACTGGTTTAATTTTTGAGGATTGGCATAAATCCAACAGTTATCCAAAAATTCCGTTTTAATCTCAACATTATGGTTCTGGGAGTAACTTTGCAGGATATTCACGACGCGTTGTAGCTGATAACCTACGTCGATTCCTCGATTGTGATCGATAGTGGGCTTTCCTAATGTTAAGAAATCATTGATAATTTCATTGGCACGATCTAATTCTTCAATCGATAGCTGCAAATATTTCTTCTTATCATTCGGCAATTCAGGTTCGTTGAGAAGCTGCAGGAAACCACGTGTCACTTGCATCGGATTTCTAATTTCATGAGCGAAAACACTAGTTAACTCACTGATCACTCGTAATTTCTCCGTGTTTTCCATCTCTGACCGCAACTGGTGAATCTCCCTGATGGTTTCCGTTAGGACGGTGAAGCACCAAATAACGCCCACTGCAAAGAGGAGATGAATGCTCTGTACTTTCAAATAATCGATGGTAAAACCTCTTAGGATACCAACGATCGTTATACCGATCAGACAGTAATAAAAGGCGAGCCCAACCGCAATTTTAACCCGTTTATCTTTTTTCGAACGCGCAAATGATTTTTGGAAAAATAAAATAACAGGCAACGAAAATAACAGGACAAGCAGCGTACTATAGAATCCTACACTGATTCCAAAATATAGCCGATAAAGGATAATAACAACGGATAGGAAGATACCTGGCCAAACTCCTCCGTAAAGAGTCCCTAATAAGAGCGGAATAATTCGTAATTCGATCCGAGCATTTTCCCCAAACTCTACTGGGAAGGACATGCAAAATAGGATAGAGATTCCCCATAAAATCGACATGAGGACGATTCTATTTTTCCTACACTTTACCCACTCTGTCACAAAGGTGTAGTAAGTAAATATGGGTAGGATCATAAGTGTTAATTGAAGCAAAAAATCCTTTATTATACTCATCTTCGTTACCTTTCATCCTGTGTCTATCTTTGAATCCTGCCAGATAGGGCGATTTTTGTAATGGTCATTCCATACAAACATGGTAGATAGTACCTAATTATACCTTAAAACGATGAACTTATGTCGACTTTTGTTGTAAAAATGTAGGCAATTGAAGTTTTTTGTCTGAACCTGCATGTTCGCTCCACAAGAAAAAGGATCACCGCAGGCAATCCTTTACGAATTTAACAACTTATCGTCTTTACGAGTTCAATATAGTTCTCAAAAGAATCCTGGAAAAAAGAATGGTCTATTCATTCCTCGAACGCCGATTAAAGTCGCTCTCGATTCCTTTTTTCCAATTTCGATCAATCTTTTTGCCTGTTCGAAGGCTGCTGACTGCTTCATTTACCGCTTGATAATTTAATTGCGTTCCGACAACATCGGCATGGTAATCGACAGCGAAGCTCTCCTCAATTCCAAATCGTGCAGCTGTTGAGATGGCGTCAATATTGGCACCCAGGAACAAGAAATCCCAGCCATAGTGCTCTTTTTGATGGTGAACCATTTTTTTAATCTTCTCAGCTGTGAATTCGCGGCTGGCATTTTCCATTCCGTCTGTGGTAATCACAAAGAGTACTTTTTCGGCCTGTTCTTCCTTCCTCGTTCGCTTTTGGACATTGACGATTTTTTGAATTGTAAAACCAATCGCGTCGAATAAGGCAGTGGTGCCGCCTACTTCATAATCCTTTTCTGTAAGAAGGGATATGCCCTTGATAGGGATCCGGTCATGTAAAAGTTCGTATTGATGATCGAATAATACGGTCGTGATAATTGCTTCACCTTCTGCTTTTTGCTGTTTCTTTAACATGGCATTATAGCCGCCAATCGTATCTGCTTCTAGCCCTGCCATCGAGCCGCTCCGATCTAAAATAAACACTAATTCGGTTAGATTGTTTTTCATCATCATCATCATCATCATCCTTTGTTCTTTGATAAACAAAGGATACCATTCAATAGTGAGAGATTGGTCGCTTGGAAGGCGACATTTTAAGCACCGAGGATCGGCTGATCAAAAGCAAATAAGGCTCCATTAATTTCATGGATATTGTAGTTGGCTTGTTGAACAAAGAACTCAATAATCACATCAAATTTACTGCTGCGTGTCAATGTATAACCGGCCGCCTCGAGCAGCTCATTCGTTTCCGCTAAACTTAATTGTAAGGCAATCGCAAACGCAACAGCGGTTTTCTTTTTCGGCGTATAATCAGCTTCATTGCGAATTTTTGAGAATAACCGCCGGTCAATGTTGGCCCGTTTATACGTCTCCACATCCGTCAAGCCTTTCTCATCAATAAACCGTAACAACCGATCCGAAAAAGATTCATTGAGCCGGTCTAACAGTTCAACTAACGAATACTCTGCTTCTTGAAACAAATCCTGCTGGTGAATGTCTACTTCCTGCCGTTCTTCTAAAATAAAGGGTCCTTGTCGATTCCGATTAAACAAAATTTCCGCATCATCTACATAATGCTCATCGATATATTCATTTATCGAAGAAAACAATTTCTTCGTTAACCCGAACGAACGTTTATCAAAAACCACTAGGTAAACTAGCATATCATGGTTTAGTAAAAAGGAACTAATGGCGGAAACCGCAATCTGTAAGGCTTGTTCCTTTGGATAACCATAGATGCCCGTTGATATTAATGGAAAAGCAATCGATTCACATTGATGATTTTTCGCCAACTCCAAGGAGTTTAGGTAACAAGCCATTAATAATGCGTCTTCTTGGCGGGTTCCTCCTTCCCAAACAGGGCCTGGAGTATGGATGATGTATTTAGCATCCAAGTTAAACCCATCCGTAATCACCGCTTCTCCCGTTTGGCAGCCGCCAATTTGATCACAAGCCTGCTGTAACTCGCGGGCACCTGCGGCCTGAAAAATCGCACCACAAACACCCCCGCCCATGCTCAGCGCCGTATTCGCAGCATTCACAATCGCATCCACAATCATCTTCGTAATATCATGGCGAACCATTTCTAGCGGCATAAATGTAACCCCCTAAGGAAGCATGGGGACGGTTCTCCTGCTTCCTCACCTATTTTATAATAAAAGAAAAGTTATCCCCCAATTGCCTGAGTATTAGAAAGAGAGTCAAACGGACTATTGATCAATGCCACTAAAGAGTTCTCTACTTTTTTAAGATATCTTCTAAAAAATCCATTTTACTTTTAGCATTATCGGCTGTAATAATGTCCACATCACTGTTTATCTTTTTTTCCACTCTTTGCCCTTTAATCGCCTTTAAAGCATTTTGGACACTAATATAGCCCATATCATAGGGATTCTGCGCTACGGAGCCTTTCAACGTTCCATCTTCGTGATACTTGAGCATTTGAATAATTCCGTCTGCTCCTACAACGGGTATGTTCAATCCTTTTTGTTTTACATACTTAATGACTTCTAAAGCCAAACGATCATCAGAGGCAAACACGCCTTTTAAATCAGGATGACCCTTCAGCAATTGAGTGATAACAGGAATCACTTTGGCATCAGCATCATCAACCTGGAGATTCCCGCCAACCGTTTCCATTCCAACGGTATGTAAAGCCCCTTTTGCTCCTTCAATCCGCTCTTCGCTCACGTTATCTGGTGAAATTCTTCCGATTAACGCGACCTTGTCTCCAGGCTGCAGCATCGAGGATAATAACTCCCCCGCTTTTTCTCCTAAGGAGCGGTTATCGGTTCCAATAAAGGAGGTTTGACCAGACCAATTGACAGGCGTATCCACAAGCAGCACCGGAATATGATTCTTTTTAAATTCCTTTAAAACAGGTATCGAGGCTGGCGGGTCGATTGGCGAGAAAATAAGCGCGTCTGGTTTATCCTTTAAGACCCGTTTCAAAATAGACAGTTGATCTTCATGATGTTGGTTAGGAGCATAAATGTTTCCCTTCACGCCAAAGTTTTTTAATCCCTTTTCAACACCTGCGACAATAATCGCCCAATACTCCGACTTTGTATCTTTCAGTACGACAGCGACGGTAGGCTTTTCGCTTGCCAATGCTTTGTAAACATAACCCAACAAACCACAGAAAAAGAAGGCAGAAATAAGGATAATCTTCCATTTGGTCTTCACTGGTACTCACCATGCAACCATTGCTTGTCAGGTGAATGCGGAAAACAAACCGAAAAACAGGTTCCTTCGTTTCCTGACTCCACGTTGATTTTTGCCTGATGGCGATCGGCAATACTATAACAAACGGCTAGTCCCAATCCGGTCCCCTGGTCTTTTGTCGTAAAAAAAGGAGTTCCCATCTTGTCCAAAATGTCGGCTGTTATTCCTTTTCCGCAATCCTTTACCTCTAAAATAACCAAATCTTCTTCACAATAGGTTCGAACGGTGAGAATTCCGCCAAACTCCATCGCCTCAAGTCCATTTAAGACAAGATTCAAGAAAAGCTGGCGAATTTCTTTTTCATCTAAGAGCAGATCGGGACACGGCTGCAACTGGTGCTGAATTCGTTTCCCAGCCAGGTTCGCTTCTGCATTGATTAACGGAAGAATCGTTTCAATGATTCGATTTAAAGATTGTCTTGTTTTATTGCTTGCTTTATTTTTCGCAAGCGTTAAGAATTCTTTAATAATGCTATTGGCTCTGTTTAATTCATCTAGCATTAGATCGATATATTCAGGTGAAAGCCGTTCATTGGTGCTTTTCCACATTTGTAAAAATCCGTGCACAGTTGTCATCGGGTTACGGATTTCATGGGCAATTCCAGCTGCCATTTCGCCAATCAAATTTAATCGGTCCAACCGAAACATTTCTTTTTCTAAATGCTCTCGATCGGTAATATCATTGACCAAGATGAGAACGCAGGCTTCGTCTTGAATTTCAATGATTTCCGTTGATAACAAACCGCTGCGTAATTCCTCGTTTTTAGCTTGGTATGTCACCTTTAGATTACTCAACGGGTCACTCTTTTCGAGCTCATCTAAATCAACCTTATTACCTTCCATACTCGTAAATAGGGTCCAGTCGAACACCTGATCCTTTACTTCTTCATATTCATAACCAGTAAAATCGAGCCATGTGCTGTTAACATCGATAAATCTCCGATCACGGAGGGAACGAATCGCCATTAAACAAGGACTGGCTTCAAATATCTTTTTGAAGCGTTCATGGGAAACAAATAAGTTATCCGCTACTTTTTTCCGCTCACTAATTTCCTCTTTAAGCTTCTCATTCGTCGATAGCAGGTCGAGTGTACGTTCCTCCACTACTTTTTTCAGGAGATGAAATTGTTGGTTTTTAATTCGCTCGATTTCTTTCCGTTCCGTCACATCCCGAATGGTGCAGACAAAAATGGAATGACCTTGGATGGTTGCTTTTCCAATTTGAATATCAACAGGAAAACGGTTTTGATCTTGTCGTCGAGCTGCACCCTCGAGTATTTTTCCAATCGCGAACGTAGTAAGAAAAGGAATCGATAATGGGTCCATTCGTTCACCATCTTGCTTTATCACCGGAATCAGGGTAGCTAAATGCTTCCCTGTTAATTCCTCAGTAAAATAGCCAAACATTTTTCGAACCGTTGGATTGACCGATAAAATCACTCCCGCCTCATCAAAGGTAACAATCGTGTCCAGCAACGTTTCCCCGATCACTTTTGATAGAGTCTCATTTTTATCTAAATCCACGCTTGTCCGATTCAATTTAAGCTGAACTTCTTCCAGCTCAATCGCCTTTTTCCATTCGGACTGTTTTAAGCTTTCGGTATGACATTGATAAATTTTCACAAATTGTTCTACTTTTTGTCTTAATGTCTCTGGATTAAACGGTTTAAAGATATAATCAATCGCTCCGACAGAATACCCATGGAGAACATGTTCCATATCTTGACTAATCGCGGTAATAAAGATAATCGGGATATTCTTTGACTTTTTTCTGGCTTTAATCAGCTTTGCCGTGTCAAAGCCATTTAGTCCCGGCATTTGAACATCGAGCAAAATGACCGCAAAGTCTTGTTTCAGAATGCATTTTAACGCTTCTTCACCAGACGTGGCCGTCACCAAATGATAGCGGGGGGACGTTAGAACAGCTTCCAAGGCAACTAAATTTTCCTTAAGATCGTCCACCATTAAAATATTAATCATTTCCGTGTCTGGTTTAGTTGATTTTTCGGTAAAGCTTTTCTGCTGAATGGAGTATTTCATAGTGTTCTGCATAATTGGTAAAGCGGATCTCCTCTCTATTTCCAAGCCCTAAAAAACCGGAATTAAATAGACTTTCATATACTAGTTGATGAACATGATTTTGCAACTTTTTATTAAAATAAATCATTACATTTCGGCAAATAATGATATGAAACTCGTTAAAGGATTGATCGGTAACCACATTGTGTTGAAAAAAGACCATATTCTTTTTTAAAAAGGGAGAAAAACACGCTCCATCATTTTTTACGGAATAATACTCTGAAAATGCCTGTTCTCCCCCGGATTGTATGTAGTTGGTGGTGTAAAGTTTCATTTTCTCTAAAGGGAAAGAACCTTGTTTCGCTTTTTCTAAATTGTCTTGATTGATATCGGTGGCGTAAATCCTTGTTTTATCCAATAATCCGGCCTCATGCAGCAAAATGGCCATTGAATAAACTTCTTCTCCCGAACCGCAGCCAACATGCCAGATGCGGATCGCTGGATAGTCTCTAACTAGCGGGATGACCCTTTCTCGCAGACTCTCAAAAAAAGAGGGATCCCGAAACATTTCGGTGACATTAATTGAAAAATCCTTAAACAACCTCTTCATAACAAGTGGATCATGTAAAACTTTTTCCTGCAATCCAGAGACTGTCCTTTGCTTTTCTGCAACCATCCGATTCAAAATTCTTCGTTGCACGAATGGAGCAGAATAGTTTCGAAAATCATATCCGTAATAGCGGTAAACGGCTTCAAGTATTAACTCCATCTCCATTTGCTCGAGCTGTGAAATGTCCTGTTTCTGATCGACTTTGGTCATGGTTATCCCCGCCTATCTATATAGCCAAACTTGGATCAGTGAGTACAACTGATCAAGATCAATTGGTTTGCTAATGTAATCGGAAGCACCCGCCTCGATACATTGTTCACGATTATGTTTCATTGCCTTGGCTGTTAGGGCAATAATGGGTAAATCCTGAAATTCCGGCTTCGTACGGATGTGGCTTATGGCCTCAAATCCATCCATTTCTGGCATCATAATATCCATCAAAATGAGATCAATCTCTGGAGTCTCCTGTAACACTTCGATTCCTTCCCTGCCATTTTCTGCAAAAAGAACATCGATTTCAAATTCCTCCAGTGCAGAGGATAAGGCATAAATATTTCGCATATCGTCATCTACGATCAGAATCTTCTTCCCATTCATTAACGAGTATTCCTTTGTTACTTCGTCGCTGATGAGGTTATCCCCCGGTTGAGACTGACCCACGGGTTCCACCTCATGTAGGGCAACAGCCGTTTCTAATAAGGCTGAAACGTGCTGTTCATTTTCTTTTGACTGATGAAGGGGCAAATAAAGCGTAAAGGAACTTCCAGCCCCTTCTTCACTTTGTAGTTCGATAAAGCCTCCAAGCAACTGGGCCAATTCTCGACTAATCGATAACCCTAAACCAGTCCCGCCATACTTTCGGCTAATCGTTCCGTCCGCTTGAATAAACGCATTAAAAACAACTTCCTGCTTATCTCTTGATATGCCAATTCCTGTATCCATTATGGTAAAACTGATCAAAGGCTCTGTCTGCTTTGCTGATTCAACTGGAATCCCCTTTTTAATCAGCAAGGAAACTCTTCCTTTTTCTGTAAACTTATATGCATTAGATAAAAGGTTTCTCAAAATTTGATTCAGCCGATGCTCATCGGTGTAGATGGAATTTGGTAGATCCTCATCTAAAAGAATAGTAAACTCTAACCCTTTTTGACGAGCTAAAGGAGAAAAATATCGTTCGGCAAAGGTCGTAATCGTTTCAAATGGAACTTCTCCCTGAATGACCTCAATTTTTCCAGCTTCTACTTTGGCTAAATCTAACACCTCATTAATCAAGTGAAGCAAATCAATTCCCGAAGAGTAGATGGTTTGAATGTATTCTAGTTGTTTCCCTGTTAGATTTTCATTCTTCTTTTCCATTAGCATTTGAGCCAGAATCAATAAACTATTCAAAGGGGTCCGGAGTTCATGGGACATATTCGCGAGGAATTCAGATTTATACTGGGAGGTGAGCGCAAGTTCTTGTGCTTTCTCCTCCAAAGCAAGACTGAATTTCTCCAATTTTTCGTTTTTCTCTTCCGAATGGATATACTGTTCCTCGAGTTCTTCGTTGATGATCCGCAGCTCCTCTTGCTGCTGCTGAAGCTCTTCTGATTGGCTTTGCAGTTCTTCTGTTAAAGCCTGTGATTCTTGTAATAACTTTTTGACCTGCACTCGATTTCCAATACTGTTGATGGTAATACCGATATGGGCCAAAACTTCTTGAAGAAGGGCTTGTTGAATCGCCGTAAACGGTTTAAAAGACGCGACTTCAAGCACAGCCAAAACCTCTCCTTCATATTCAGCCGGAAGAATTAATAGATTTTTAGGTGCCGCTTCACCGATTCCAGAAGTAATTTTTACATAATGATCGGGAATCTCGGAAATCATGATTGGTTTCTTTTCAACTGCACATTGACCAACAAGCCCCTCGCCAAGTTGGAAACTTCTCGACGTAACGGACTCATCGTTATAGGCATAGGAAGCCCTGCTGACCAGACGCTGGTCACCATTCTTACATTCTTTAATATAAAAGACACCAAAATGGGCATCTATCATCGGTGTGATTGTTTGGATAAATAATCGGGATAATGTGGAAAAATCTTCTACGGACGTATACATGGAAGTCATCTGCGCCACTTTTGATTTCAGCCAGCTATGCTCCTCCGCCTTTTCGATGAAGGCTTTTTCCTGTTCGGCTTTTTCTTCCAGAGCTTGGGCCATTTGATTATAAGCAACAGAGATCGCTCCAATTTCGTCTTTTGTAGCAACCTTAATGCGCGGAAACTGTGTTCCCTGATAAAGAGCCACATTTCCCATGACCGACGTCACCCGCTGCAAGTTTTTGGTCAACCCCCTAATAATCCAAAACGCGGCAATCAGCCCAATGAGCGGACCAATAAGGACGATAAAATAAATCATGTTTAACTCAAAATTATAGGTTTGCCTGGTTCGTAAAAGTTGGTCTTTCAGTTCCTGTTCCTGCAGGGTAAATAACAAATCGGTAATTTGATGGAGCCGAGCGCGATCACGCTTGATATCTCCCCAAATAAGTTTGTCAAAATGAGCGTTTCGATCCGTTTTTTGTAAAATGATAATTTGGTTGCCGACATCCTCATAGGTTTTGTAAATCGTGTTAAATTTAGCAATTAAATTCTGTGTTTCTTTCCGGCTATCCACCTTTCCAAGTGTATCGATCGAGGAGCGAATCGTTAACCTCGATTGCTCCCATTCATTCACGATTTGAGGAAGGACGTTTTCTGGGGGAATCGAGGCAATTTCACTTAGCTCTCTGCCCATGTTGCTTACTTCCAACTTCAACGTGGAAGCCATTAACTTCCGCTGGTCTAAATCAGAAACGACGGAATTCATGCTAACGGTTTGTTGATTAATCATTTCAATTAAAATCACTAGAAAAATAATGTTAAAAAGGAATATTAGTCCTAACCCACCATAAAGCTTTGTTCGAAATTTCATATAGACCTCATTCTCCTGATTGTTTTAATGAATTACAAATCGAAAATTATTAGTAAAAAATGAAAGGACGGGTGACAAATCAAAAAATAGAAGATTGAAAAAATTAATCGTATATTTATGTATTAAGCAGTTAGTGTAATGCATCTATATGAAATCTATATCTAATTTTGGAATTGATATTTTGCTGTAGTAGATCCTATTAAACTAATATGTATAAGCAAAAATACATTAGTAGACTAAATTAGTTTATCATAATCATTATAGCTAGAAAAGGTTTGTTAAAAAGAACACATAGGGCATGCCTGATCTATATCTATTCAAGCTATTATGTATTTATAAAAAATCCTCGAAATCATGAGGGATTTCGAGGATTTTTGCCTGCTGATCAAATGGGCCGAACTTCGGTGGAATTTATGATTTTTCCTATCTATTGAGCTTTGTTATATACAATCGAAAATCTTTTTTCGCCCTTCCATTTTTCTCCGTTGGAATCTATAGTAATGTTGGCCGTATAATCTCCTTCCATCTCAAATTTTGCTAGGCCAAGATAGACGCCATTTCCGGTTTCCTGCATCTTCATTGAAATATCTCCATGACTCATCCCTTGCATATCCAATTGGACATTAACCTTAGCACCTTTTACTGGTTTACCGTCCTGATCTAAGATGGTTAGTTGAATCGGAGTAGACTGACCCGGTGTAAAGGATTTTGGAGTAGTTAGCTTTAAGTCAAAGTTAGTTGAACTGCAGCCTGTCATAAAGACCACTAGTAGGCTAAAAAGTAAAATCGTAAATTTGTTCATTGTACCCCATCCCTTCTTTAGATTTGTCTTGTTGAATAAACCTTCTCTATCTTTTGTACTGAAGAAGACTAAATATGCTAATTTAAAATTTACTATTTTGTTTTTGAGGGATCGCGTAAGTATCTATAATTTTACTCCTCACCAAACTCTACATCAAATAGATAATTAGATAATTCGGCACTTTCAAAGCTTTCTTGTGTGATATGTCCTTGCTTATCTCTTTCTTCGCCTGTTTTCTCCATTGCATAGGTTAAAATATTATAACCTTCAACTGGCAGCAGCTTATCATCTAATAATTGAATTTTTCCATTTGAAACAATAAAATGAGTTTGATTTTCTACTGCATAATTTTCCCGTTCCCCTGAGCTTTGTATCCCATAGGAAGAAAAGTCACCCTTAGTATGGGTAATATCTTTAATATTTAGTACCTTAAGATTTTCAAAGAAACGATCAGCATCAATTAAGCGATTGAATTGGGGCCAGGTATCAAGCTGATGATACATAACTTGATACCTACTCTTACTAACATCATATTGAATTTTATAGAGATTATAGATATTACCACTTTGCTCGATTAATTGCCATCTTAAGTCTGTAATTCTACCATTTTTAACATAATCTACTTCAAAATCCTCAAGACTCAAACTGTTGTTGTCTAGATTTAATTCCTGCTTAATCAGTTCATTTTCATCTTGAAAGTTTAGCGTAAATACTGAACCAAGTTTATGTTCAATAATTGTTGGGCGACTTTCCCATACATGAATGGCAAATGGTAAAACCCAATGGGTAAGTATTAATGCGAGAACACCAATGATAGTAGCGATTCGTTTTACATCTACATTTAACTTGGGTCGAAAAAATATCAAATACACTACAAACCCAAGTGGCAGTGAAATATGATTGAGATTAAAGGCAAATGAACCTAGTACAAAGTATCCCATTATTTTTAGCGGAAAATAAGATTCTGTATCGCTCTTTTTCTTCATTAAAAATAGGAAACTAACAAGTAATATTACCGTGTAAACAATAGATGCCATTCTTACCTCCATCTGGTAGAATTACGCCAATGTGTTGAAAATCTTCAAATAAGCCTAAAATTTATTTTCGTGTTTGTTTAGATCATTTCCCTCTTAAACAAACAACCATTTTAACACCATAAGCATTTTTACCAATTTTACCATATAATTACGGATTCAAGTCCTCTCGCTTTAATGCAACTTCAATCATGGCTTTTATATATCCTGTCTTATCTCCAATATCATAACGTTTTCCTATAAGTTCTAATGCAACCAGATTTTCCTTTTGACATAAAAGCCAGGGTGCATCGGTTAATTGCAGCTCATTTCCGACGCCAAGTTTTCACGCCAATCACCGATTGTTTCGTCCGATGATACGTAAACAGGTACGCAATGGTATGTCGAATCGATTGACTCATTTGGTAACACTCCTTTAATAACATCTCATTTATTATGTTTTCAGTATGAACCTTCAATCTGAAATCAGATTGAAGAAAAGCTGAATGTTTCCTGAAATATCATTTCGTCTGATCTTGAGAAGAGAATCGAATGTGAAATCTTTGCAAGATCACATAAGGATTGTTTTTAAAATTGCAGGTATTTTATGAATCGCTGATAAAACGATTAAAACCGCTGATAAATGAGTAAAAATCGCTGATAAAACGATTAAAACTGCTGATATCCTGTACTTTTAGAGGTTTACATTAGTTAAAACAGCCATTTATGTAATTAACTACCCAAAAAAAGGATTGAGCCCTGTCCATACAAAGCTCAATCCTAAAATATCTGATTATTTAGAGTTAAGCTGAGTCAAATTATAGATTGTGACACCATCTACTGTTTTTGACTTAAAGTTGTTCTGAACCCGAGTCGAAAACTCTGAGTTGGAGCCTTCCATAGGACCGCCTTGGAAGTTACCGCCAGTAGTGCTTCCGTTGGTGGTGCCATTTGCAGAAATTTCAATAGTCGTGTTGCTGGCAAGAGTCAGCTGGGAAGCGGAACTGTCTTTCGGGTTTATATACCGTTCCTAGTGCTTACAGTCTAACAAGGTTACTATTCCACAAATGCAGTATACAGAAATTAAGCGATGCTTCTATAAGCATCGCTCCCCTGTTCTTTAAATACTAATATCCCGCTTCTGGAAAAACACAAAAGTCAGAATCATAAAAATAGCATAATACACAGCCAGGATGGCCAATGAGATCGGTAGTGTAATGTCCCCCAAAATCTTATCCTGCAAGGCATAAATGGTTAAATCAAGATGCGGAAAAATTAAAAACTTTGCCCATGTGTATTTTTCTGCAAGAAGCACAATTAATCCGCCCAGGGTGGAAGAGATAAACAGGACAAAGATTCCGATTCCCACTGCCAAAGCCTGACTTTTAAATAATGTGGAAAGCATAAAGGCAATGGCCGTTATAACCAACAAACTTGGAAGATAGTAAGCAATCTTAAGGAAAAACTGCGGGCCGACTTCTGTTTCCTTCTGCCCGTCTAACGCCATCTCAAAGATTTTTGCAGTAAAGTCCCCATTACCAAATGTAATCAAACCAACAAGGTATCCTGCAGTAATCAGTGTCGCTACAAGAATAAGCGAATAGATAATTAAGGAAAGATATTTGGATAGGAGGATCGCCCATCTCTGATGAGGTCGAATTAACAGCTGCTTAATCGTTCCATCTGCAAATTCAGAGGACACACTAGCACTGCAGACAATCACCGCCAGCAGGGTCACCAACGTCGTCATACTAAATACAACATTATTCATAAAATGCCAGTTACTAATAGCATTAGGATTAATGTTTTCATCCAGGTATTTCTGCTTTTGTTCAATTTCACCAGTAATAAAATGTTTTTCATCCGCTGGTGCCGTTTTTGCATTCTGCTTTAACTCAGCTATCTGTGCCCTCATACCAGCTTGCCAGTTCGGGTCCGGTTCACCTGATACTTTATGGTAGATAATCCCCGCCACAATGACTGCCAATACGATTATGATTAGATAAATCCAGCTCGATTTTTTTTGAAACAATTTCATCAGTTCATTACGAATTAAGGCAATCATTTCATGACACCTCCACTCTCTCTTACTTCTTTGTTCGTTATTTCTAAGAAACGGTCTTCTAGCGAGACAGTCACCCTGCTAATGCCATAAACCTCAATATCCTTTGAGATTAGTAGCTTATTAATGGTACTAATCGTAGCTTTTTCTACATTTACGGAGAATTGGTCGTCATCAAGCAACTTAATCTCGGAACCGGCAAACTGTTCGTTTAGGACATCTATTGCTTTTTGACTGTTGCTTACCTCAAATAGGACCTCTGTCTTTTCGTCTTCCTCCATCGTTTCTTTCATGGAAGAAATATGTATTAGTTTACCTTTTTCAATAATGGCAAAACGATCACACATCAACTGCATTTCAGCTAAAAGATGAGAGGATACCAGAACGGAAATTCCTTCATGGGCAAGGTTATGTAAGTAATCTCTAAATTCTCTAATTCCTTGAGGATCCAATCCATTTGTCGGCTCATCGAGAATAAGCAATGACGGGTTATGTAATAACGCCTGAGCTACCCCCAGCCTTTGCCTCATTCCAAGAGAATAGGTCTTAACCTTTTGGTAAATGGCATCTTCTAATTTTACTAATCTAGCCACTTCCATAATCCGCTCATTTGACACATCTTGAATGGCCATATTCGCATAATGCTTTAAATTCTTGTACCCACTCATATACTTGTAAAATTCCGGATTTTCAACAATTGCGCCAATTTCACTCATCGTCTTTTTAAATTGTCCATCGAGGTTAAAGCCATTAACACGAACCTCTCCGTTTGTTCGTTTGATCAGGCTGACAATCATACGGATAATGGTGGTTTTCCCTGCTCCATTAGGACCCAAAAGACCAAAGATTTCCCCTTTTTTTAAACTGAAGCTTACATCATCTACAATCTTCTTCTTGCCTATGAGCTTTGTTAATGATTGTACTTCTAAAGTATTTACCGCCATACGTTCCCCTCTTTCTTGTAGTAATAAATTCGTCTTTTTAGCCTTTTTTAATACTTGCCTACCATTATGTACGAAAAGAACACCAAAAAGTTCCAAATTTCTATACTATTTTATATCACTCATAAACTCAATTAAACTAATAAGTAAGTTTTAAAATCTTACGGCATAAAAAATAGCCATCAACTTGATGGCTATGCCTTCGTCTTATTCCGATTCATATGGCTTCGTTAATTCGTTTAATTTTTTTTGCAAAAGAATATGAAATAGCCTTAATCTCTTCCTCCGAACCGCCATCAACTTTCAATCCTGGCGTGATGACTTGACAACCTTGATTTTCTAAAGTTTCTTCTAAAATATTAACGGCTCTACCAAACTGTTCATAAGAGCTGTCACCTGCTCCAAATGCGGCAGCCAATTTACCTGATAAAGGGACCGCTAGCAATTCTTCATGAAAGCACATGATGTCATCTGCAAGCTCCCCATCTCCCCATGTATAACTTCCGATCAGAATACAATCGTATGACAATAGTTCCTCTGCAAACGTGTCAATGGCATCTTTTACCGTTACATGCCAACCCGACCTGGCTAATTCCTCTGCAATGGAACGAGCGATGAGTTCAGTGGTTCCAGTCATACTCGCATAAACGATAATGTTATCCATTTTTTCACCTCGTTTTCACTTAACTTACCTAAGGCCACACATTAATGATTATCATTCTCATTTGTATCTACTCTTATAGAATACGGCTCTTTTCATGATAAAACCTTGAGGTAAATCAACTTTTTTACGATTGGTCAGCGAAATAATGGCACGACAAAAAAATGACCGGACACTGTGTTTATCAGTGGACGGCCATTCATCCTTTTCATATAAGCAATAATTCATCTTGGTTGACAATTTCAATCCGTTTATGTGGTTTCTGCTTGATTAGCCCTTGATTTTCAAATTCGGCCAGTTTTCGGCTGATCGTTTCTGGGGTAGTCCCCAAAAAGGAGGCGAGATTTTTCTTGCTCATGGGTAAAATAAATTCCTTCGTCTGAGAGTCTTTTAGACACTCGACAAGAAAAAGTGCTATCCTTGTTTCCACTTTCTCCGTAGCAAAACGGGTTGTTTGTTTTTCGGACTGATCTAATCGTTTTGAAAACTCGGCCAGTATTTTCAAAGAGATGGAAGGATACTTTACCAGTAAATCCTGCAGATCTGCTTGATGGATCGTGCAAACCATGGTATTGGTCATTGCTTCTGCGAACGATTCATGGAGATCGTTTCGAAATAACGCTAATTCCCCTGTAAAATCACCTGGATTTAATATCCGGACCAATTGTTCTTTTCCTGTTTCCGAGAGTCGATAAATCTTCACTTTTCCTTTATGAACAATATAGAGGGAATCAGACCGGTCGCCTGCGTGATAGATTAACTCTCCTTTCTTAAACGGGACAGATTGAACCGTTGCCATTATTTCCTCCATTTGGTCCACTTCTAAATGATTAAAAATGGGGACGAGTAACACGCAGGTTTTATGAGAGCCGGAAGTTGAACATTCATGGTTATGGTGATGATGACAGGTGTTGTCCATTTACTTCCCTCCCCTTCTTTTAAATAAACCTTATCTATTTAGTATAACCGTTGATTTTGTCTTCCGGTGTCTTTTATATTGTAAAAATAAAACTTTGTATTCATCGACTCGGCCTCTCAATAAGACAGTCTCGTACCCTATTCCTTAATTATAAATATCAACCATTTTTTCTCTTTGTACTTTCTTGGCGATGGAAAAACCACGCTCTTCAATAATATGCGTAATCTCCTTGCTGCTAATTAAACTATGTGTATATTCTATTACAATTTTCCCTTTAGGCAATGTCCCTTTGTAGGAAATGATGCCATTCAGTGCTTTTATTTCTTGTTCGATGGAATGATTCACGTTCATGCAGCATATTCCAGGGACATATAAAGTTACTTGGTTCATAAGGGGTCTCTCCCATCCTGATTTTAGAAGGTGACTTGCTATAAAATGAAAACCATTCTCATTTATAAATACATTCTTATCATAATCGAATAGCAACCGCACTTTCCTTGATTTAAATCAATTTTTTCATAAATAATAAATCACATACTATTGTTCACTTAAATCAACCGGACTTTTAAACTTGTAGTCAGTTTTAAAAATACGATAAATCGGTTCTGGGGATTTTGAATGAAAGACAGTTGTAGTGGACTCAGGCGTCCCCCTTTTTAAGGTGAGCGTTACATCATCATCGTTTGGAAAATTAGGGTCATAGATAAAAATGGACAGATGGTTTTCATGCAAGTCATACCCATAGGCAAGAACTTGATGATGTCTTCTGATCTCAAAAGGATTAAGGGATTTTACTCTTATTAAACCCAGTGGTGCAAGCTTTCCGTTATCAAGGTCATTTTTTATTTTCGGCCATTCCTCTTTCATCGTTCTCCACCCACTACCCTGTGGTACATCGCCTCTACGACTAGCCGAGGGATCATCATCCCGAAGGAAAGGATTCATCAAAACCATATATTTCATGAGACCAAAAGGGATATCAAAGCTATCAATCTGACGATTAACGAGATAGTCGAATAATGCCCCTGAGGAAGGCGCTGTCGGATTGGACGGGATCGGCATTGTTGCTTCAAAATAATCCATAGCAGCATAAATCATTCCACCACAAAGACCGTACGATGCATTACCAATGGGAATGTGCCGACCCAAAACGTTTATTCTTTTTAACGGGACATGTGGAAAGCTGTTTCCAAATTTAAAACCAAACGAACTGGGGAGAAAGCCGGTATGAATTGACATACTTACATCCACCTAATTTCTTTGAAATAATGATAAAAACATAGCAACAGTTGTTTGACCTTTGGGTTTTATTATATTCCTATTTCCTGCTATCAAGAATAAACCAAATATCCCTTTTGGGTAAAAAAAAGTCTACAATTTCTGTAGACTCTTTCATTTCAACCATTCTTTTTTAAAAAGTGTCGGAGGGCTGGGATTGCTCTGCTACGTCTGCATTTATTACTCCCATCTCGCCAATATGGTTGCGTGTTTTTTCATCACCCAAATAATAAAGAAAGGAATAGATCAGGTACAGCCGTTGATCATATTCTTTATTTTGGGGCTGATGATGATATTCAAGAAAAGGAACATGGGCGCGGAAATAGCTGTCCCAATCGGTTTCATCGGTTTTATCAAACAGTCGTTCCAGAACAGCCAATTGACTAGCTGTTGCTTCTATTTTAAAATCCCATTCCACTCCATATGGTTCACTAAAAATCTCGTGTGATTGAATATTAATATAGTAACTGTGCTTTTGTTCTTCCATGAAATCATCTCCTTTTTATACTTACCGAGACTGACATTGTTTACAACGCCTGGATCATCTTTATTTGTGTAATACCCTATCATTTATGAATTTAAAACAGGATCCAACACAAATATGAATTCTACTATTGGTGTCGAAAAATGGCGTTTTTATTGTTATTTTGAAATGAATGGATTAAAATTCAAAGGATAACCGATAAATAAAACGAGAAAAGAAAGAATTTTTAAAAAGGAGGAAAAGGGATGTTAAATGAAGAGTATGAATTGCTGTTAAAGAAGTCTATTGAGGTAGCGCCAGACTGGCTGAAGAAAGATATAGATAGCATCGTTAGTAAAGAACCCCAAGGCGGTATTAGCTATCTGATTTCGGAATTACATCAAACCTATACTTTCAGCATCAGACATGTCTTATCAGCAAGCCATCTTGATGGTGAATGGTCACGTGTTTCAAGAGAACGCCTGAACTTTATTGATAATAACATTGATATTATTGTAGCTCTTTACAAAGAGGCAAAGAATAATTAATCATAAAAATAAACGACCAGAGATGTCTGGTCGTTTCGTTTTTATTTTTGATTCTGTTCGTCCAAAAACTCTCGAACTTGTTCTGGAGATTTGGCATTCGCACTATGTAAATGAGCAAGCTTTTCACCGTTTTGGAAAATAAGCAAACTCGGGATGCCCATGACAGAATATTTTTCTGCTAACTCCGGAAAATCGTCACGATTGATTTCGTACCATCCATATTGAGGATAATCCTTAATCACCTCATCAATGAACATGTTCATGCGCGTACAATCCGGGCACCATCCAGCAAAAAACTTAACGATAACTGGTTGAGTTTCCGAAATCAGTTGATCAAATGTTTCAACGTTAGTAATCGCTTCCATCTTATCCCTCCTTTCAAAATTTTGTTTTTACTATAGCATTAGTGTAAAGTCATTTTACATTTTTTTCAATAGATTTGTTTGATTAGAATAACGAATGACAGTGCTTCTTTCATTTCGTTCTCTATAAGCGTTTACCTTTAACAGAGCCTAAATGAAAATAGAGCAAGCTTTTAAGCTGCTCTATCTTGTGTACAGAAACTACGACTTTACCGCTGCTGCGCTGCCGCGGATGATTAGTTTTGTGTGGATGGTTACTTTTTTGCATATTTCGCGTTTGGTTGCGATCCTTTCTAATAAGAGGTCGACGGCGGTTTCCCCCATTATTTCGGTGTATAGTTTGACAGTTGTCAGCGGCGGAACCATGTATTGCGCGGATGATACATCGTTAAAACCGACAATGCTGAGGTCATCTGGAATTTTGACGCCTAATTCATAGGCTGCCTTATAACAGCCAATCGCAATCGAATCATTTGCGACA
Organism: Bacillus sp. ISL-18; assembly: GCF_018613415.1. Lineage (GTDB taxonomy): Bacteria > Bacillota > Bacilli > Bacillales > Cytobacillaceae > Neobacillus. The sequence continues at coordinate 154,707 of NZ_JAGGQG010000009.1, forward strand.
AACACCGCGGTTGGTTTGGTGTCCCTGCTGAGCATCTCCTTTAAGATCAAGTATCCATCCTTTGGATTATAGCCGCCGATTTTGACAAATTCCTCTTTCAAAATACCCTTTTTCTTTAAATAAGACTCAAAAACATCCTGTCGCAAATCTTTGAACCGGTTCCCGTACATATCGGTTTCAACCCCACCAATAAAACCAATATTTTGGTGGCCTAAATCCATTAAATAATCAAGTGCATTTTTCGTGGCGGAATTAAAATCTATTACGACAGAATCAAAATAGTTTTCGTCCGGATTCGCATCAACAAACACGGCCAGCTTCTCAAAACTCTTAATTAACTCAATTTCTTCCTTCTTAAACGTTCCAAGGCAGATGATGCCATCTATTTTTGAAATGGTTTTCTTTGTATCATCTTTACTTATGTTATAGAGCTCCATCCCCAAACGCTCAAGCTTCTTTTCCAAAGCCACACGAATGGACAAATAGTATGTGTCAATTAATTCCTCTTCAAGCGAATAGGAATAATAAAGACCGATGAGTTCCTTTTTTTTAGGTTTCTTCTTTTTCGGGGTTACGACATAATTTAATTCCTCTGCCGCCTCAAAAATCCTCTTTCTCGTCTCCGGTGCAACATTCAATGTTTCATCATAATTTAACACTCTGGAGACTGTCGCCATTGAAACCTGTGCTAAATCTGCTATATCTTTAATCGTTGCCATTTCGCATACCTACTTAACTCATATTTATATCGTGTCATGCACCAAACCATGTCTGGTGACTACAATACTTCCTCAATGGTTTTCTTTTTGAAAAAATGAAGCTTCGTTTCAGAAATGATAATCGCAATAAGAATCAAGATGGCTCCCATGATCATTTTTATGGTGATAACCTCACTTAAGAGGATAATGGAAAATACCATACCCCATAAAGCTTCGGTTGATAAAATAATGGCTGCATTTGTTTCCGTTGTATATTTTTGCGCAAACGTCTGCAGTAAAAACGCAATCGTCGTGGAAAAAACCCCCAAGTATAACACGTTGGAAACTCCTTCTCCATTCATCGAAAAGCTTGTTTCTCCTTTGAATAGGACGACAATCAATCCTAAAACCGCCGCGGTTGCCATCTGAATAATCGTTAATAGAATCGGATCCTCATCTTTGACAAACTGTGCCGTGTAGAAAATATGGAAAGCAAATCCTACCGCACACAACAATGTAAGCAAGTCCCCTAAGTTTACTTCAGCCGTAAGCTTTAGAGAGATGACGCCGACCCCTGTAATCGCCAGAAGGGATCCAAAAAGCTCATACTTATCCATTTTCCGCTTATAAATAAAGAACGCAATAAACGGAACAATGACCACATTTACCGCAGTCAGAAAGGCATTTTTGGAAGGTGTTGTATATTGCAGCCCAACCGTTTGCAAGGCAAATGCCAAGTATAAAAAGAATCCAATAACGGAGCCTTTTATAATCGTGCTCTTTTTAATCATTTTTAGTTTCTTAAAAAATACAAGACTCAGCAAAAGGACACCAACCAAAAACCGAATCGCCAAAATCTGGTACGGTGTAAAGTACTCGAGTGAAACCGCACTTGCCACAAATCCGCTTCCCCAAATAACGGCTACAATCGTAAGAGCGATTTCGCCAACATGTTTACGCATTTAGTCCTCCAGTAATTTTTTCTCTAAAAGTTCCAAAAAGACACTAGATGTCCATGTAAAGGAGGTATCTACAAGGCCTTTACCGGAAATAGGGTCAAAGTTCTCTGCCATCCCACCTACTAACGTAAGATTCAGAAACTTATCTCGAATCCTCTTTCCATTCTCACTGTAGCCAAAATTTGTTAAAGAATCAACAAAAAGATAGGTAACAGGCGCCCAAATCGGCCCAAGCCAATAGCCATTTTCTTTATAAAACGGACTTGACAACATTTCGGTTGCCAGACCATATGGAGTTTCAAAGTTTTCGATTAGATCTTCGACAAGCTGATTCATGACCTCTTCATTCAAACGATAGCCAATGATCACGGGCAATCGCAAGATCAAACTGGAACGGATGTTGATCTTTTCCGCATTTTTTCCAACACGTCCAAAAAAACCATTTTCATCATAAAGCCGCTCCATCAGTAATTCAAATAAGGAATCTGCCTTTTTAATAAATTGTTTCGCTTCTGCCTCTTCCCCAAGCATCCCAGCAAAACGAGATAAACTATCATACGACCTGATTAAAAAGCTCGCTAAATCTGGTGCTTCGACCGGCATTCCTTGATGAAACAAGGACGCATTATCCCACCCTGAGTCATTTCCATGCTTGTAATGTGGAAGTCTGCCTTCATAGGTTCTATATCGATCATAATATTCCATGACCTTTTTAGTAGATTCATAAATCTCCCGCAGCCGATTTTCATCCTTAAAATAGTCATTCATATCCATCAGCTTTTCATACACATACGTAAAAATCGGCGGTTTAATACAGTTATAGGATACAAATTTATCATTTACAAAATCAGGATAAGCCCCTGATTCGTCCTGGGTATGGATAAATATTTTTAACTGCGAAAAAGCAAGCTCCGGGTACTTTGCACCTAAATGCAAGGCATTAAAACAGTTATCCCATGACCAAATATTATACATCCAAAGTTTTGACATATACATCGCATAATCGTTTAAGAGACCATGGGGATGGACCACGCTTGACCAGGTAATATAGGCAGCCCGATCAATTGAGTCCTGGTAAATCTCGCTCTTCTTCGTAACATTTGCGATCCATTCCCGATAAAGCTTTTCGACCTTTTCCTTCCCTGCTTGAAAACTTGCGTAGGGCTTTGGTTTATAAACCGTGCGATAGCTTTCCATGACAAAATGGCCATTTTTCATGCGAATATCGATAAAATCATTTCCAATTACATTCCAGGGTGCCTCAACTGAGATTTCGCCTGACAGCCTGCTGATCATCAGTTTTATTTCCTTCGGATAGAGGTGGTATTCATACACCCCCTCTTTGTATTCATATAAGGTATCGTACTTCACTTTCGTTGCCTGCAAACGGACCTCGATTCCGCTTGTTTGAATGTGAAGTTCATCCTCCTCTGGAAGAATGATTTCCGCGTACTTCTCTTCCTTTCCTGCTAAATGGAAGCGCAAAGCCGTTTCTGTTGCGGTAATGATGAACTCTTTTTCAACGCCATCCTCTAACAAATCAAGTTTAAACAGCTTAGATGGTGCGTCATCCCCGCCATGTACGTCTCGTATATAAATTTCCTTAGACTCCTTTTCCAGTGATACACAAAAATAAGAACCAAATCTGGAAAAAGGAATTTCTTTGATATCAAGTTTCATGGATTCTTTCTCCTTTTACGCCAAAGCAGAGTTTCCACTGCTTATGTTAACGTGCGGTAAAAAATTTTCTTTCTACTGCCAGGCTGCCCTTGCTGATTTTTCTCATCTCAAATTGAAGGTGGAAATCCTCGATGCCTGTTCGATACGGAGCAAGCTGTTCTTCGCCACAGCTATTGCTTCCAACACCACTTTGCTTGTAATCAATCGTCAATACATGATAAGGTGACTTTTTGATTTTACGGCGATGCTTTGCTTCTTCAAGAGCACTCGTTTCATAATCATGGATGGTGAAATCATATTCCTCTTTAAAATTGATTAAGTACAAGTCGTCACCCTTTGCTACCGCTAAGAAGGAAGTATCACAGCGTGAACCATTTTCCTGAGGGTACACATAATCCGTATGCATGTCTTCAACCGTCTTACTGTATAATCCCATTAACTGACTGCGTTTCGAATCTTGGTACGATTCAGAATCACCGCGTCCATACCAAGTGACTTGGTTATACTCCTGGTTTAGATGCATGGTAACTCCGATTCGCGGCAGCATTTCCGGAATCTCCGTCCCGCGAATAACCTTTCTTCCCTTAAGGTCCATGTTTAGGGCACCATTTTTCGTGATACGGTAGTTATATGTTAGGTGGAATCCCCACGCTTGGTTGATCGTTGATAAATATTTAGTCATTTCAATATTGATATAATCTTCCGTCAGTTCGTACGTAACCGTTCCAAGCTGTTCTTTTGTATTTTTCAGGAAGTACTTATGGATCCAATCCTCTTTTTTATACATATCGTTATCGATAATCGCTCTCCAAAGGGTTACCTCAGGGCCTTTATGGATCATTTTTTCTCCTTCTACTGTAAAGGATTCCAGTGTTCCAAATACATTTGAAAAAACAGCCTTGAATTTATTGTTTTCAATTGTAAGCCGAACCGCATCGTCCTCAATCGTAAAATCCGAACCGGAAGAGACAGCAACTTTTAGTGATTTTTCAACTTTAGTAGAAGCAAGTAAGAAGCTTTCCTTTGTAATCTCATGGCCTTTTTCTGCATAGAGAGTATCTTCAGCTTCCTGATAGCTTAGATAGATCCGAACATCATCATGTTGAGCTGCTTTCACTAAATCGACCGGTAAAACAATCTCGGCATCTTCCTGCGCACCGATGCTTGGTAATTTGATTATTTTTTCTTCGATGAGCATATCAAGGGATTTTACCGTAACATGGAGCAAGATGCCGCTTAGATTCCTAAAATCATACAGATTCTTAACAAGAACCTTTCCTTCTTGTAAATTTACTTCCTCTGTAACAATTGGCTCAATCACCTTTTTATACTCAAGGAGTCCAGGTGATGGTGTTTTATCCGGAAACACAAGTCCGTCAATACAGAAATTTCCGTTTGTCGGGAAGTCTCCGTAGTCTCCTCCATATAGATAGAAGGTTTCGCCATTTTCATCAGTGGTTTCAATCCCATGATCGCACCATTCCCAAATGAAGCCGCCCTGCAATCTAGGATACTTTCGCATAAGCTGTTGATATTCGGTTAGGCCGCCTGGGCCATTCCCCATGGCATGACCATATTCACAAAGAATATGAGGCTTCTTGCCTTCAGCATCTTTTCCGATTTCTTCAAGTGGCTTTAATCGAGTGTACATTGTTGAGTATACATCACTGTAGGCTGCTACTCTGTCCCCTTCGTAATGCACGAGTCTAGTTGAATCAATCGCCTTGATGGCCTTGTACATAGAGGTGAAGTTACGTCCTGCTCCTGATTCATTTCCAAGTGACCACATGATAACACTTGGGTGGTTGCGGTCCCTTTTCACCATGCGGACGGCGCGATCGACATATTGTTTTTCCCATAGCTCATTGTCGGAAATCCAATTGTAATTGCCTGTATTTTCAAAGCCGTGGCACTCCAAATCTGTCTCATCAATCACATATAAACCAAACTCGTCACACAAATCATAGAACACATCATTATTTGGGTAGTGAGCAGTCCTTACAGCATTGATATTGTGCTGCTTCATTAGTTTGACATCCTCCAACATATCCTCATCGCTTACCGTTCGACCAGTCTTTGGGTTCGCATCATGGCGGTTTACACCATGAAAGAAAATACGTTTTCCATTGACGCGAATTTCGTTATCAATAATTTCAATGGAACGGAAGCCAATTCTGAGCGGTACCATCTCTTTTTCGCCGGTTGGCAATTCATATTCAAGCTCAAGTAGATAAAGATGGGGCTCTTCTGCACTCCATAAATGCGGATTTTCTACTAATCTATGGAATTCAAAAACGCCATCCACCACATCTATTACAAATTGATCCACTATTTCATTTCTGTATCGAAGAGTCGCTTTAAGGTTTATTACGGAATTGGTAAAAAACGCTCCCCCTATTTTTAAAGTGAAATGTTTGTAGTTTTCAGCAGGCAAGGTTTCAACAAAAACATCCTGAAGGGTATCCCGATGGATTGTATATAACTCAACGCTTCTAAAAATTCCGGAGAGCCACCACATATCCTGATCCTCTAAATAAGTCCCGTCGGAAAATTGATAAACTCTCACGGTTAGGCGATTGTTTCCCTTTTTCACAAACTTTGTAATATCGAATTCAGAAGGCAATCTTGAAACCTTACTAAAACCAACATGATGTCCATTTACATATACATCAAATGCGGAATCGACACCATTAAATTTTAAAATAAGCGCTTCTTCCTTAGAAAGTTCGTCGATCACGAGCTCTCTAAAATAGATTCCAGTAGGGTTTTCCTGCGGTACAAATGGCGGGTTGATGGCAAAGGGGTACAACACATCGGTATAATGCATATTGCCGTAGCCCTTCATTTGCCAGCTGGACGGAACGTCAATATCATCCAACCTTTCAATCGCAAAATCCTCTGTCTCGAAGCCCTGTGGTGAAAGCTCCGGTGCATCTACAAATAGAAACTTCCAAACTCCATCAAGTAATCGATAGCCGATACTTTTTTCTTTATTAAATGCAGCTGCATTTTCTCTCGTTTTATATCGATAAAAATTCGTATGTGCGGGAAGTCTATTGATTCCAGTCAAATAGATATTTTCCCATCTTTTCATTTCACGTAGCATATTATCTTCCTCCGAATGAATCTATGTTGAAATCCGGGCATTTTTTTTGAAGACTACTTGATTGAACCACTAATTCCTTCCACTATGTACTTCTGAGCAAACAAGAATACTACTACAGGCGGAATAATCATGATTAAAGTAATCGACATAATCGGTAAAATTTGCAGGTTATGAATTCCCTTAAACGCTGCAAGGCCCAATGCCAACGTATATTTTGATTGGTCCTGAAGGTAAATTAATGGACCTAGGTAGTCGTTCCATACTAATAAAATATTTAATACCGCGATTAAGATGAGCGGAGCCTTCATAATCGGCAAGAATATTTTATAAAAAATCTGAAATTCATTCGCTCCATCAATTCTCGCGGCATTTTCAAGATCCTTAGGTATATTCATCAGGAACTGTCTTAGCAAAAAAATATAATAGGCAGACCCAAAAAACGCTGGGACAATTAATGGCTTTAACGTATTAATCCAACCGAATAGGTTAAATTCCATATATAAAGGAATCATCGTTACATCCCATGGAATCATCATCGTTGAAAGCAATAGGATGAAGAGGATATTTTTATATTTAAAATCATATCGTGCAAACCCATAGGCAACCAAGGAACATGAAATCAATTGTCCTAAAGTTGTCATCACAGTAACAAGAACCGAGTTCATAAAATACCTTCCAAAAGGCTGGCTGTTCCAGGCATCCCTAAAGTTGCCCCACTGAGGAACGTCCGGAAAAATCTTTGGCGGAAAGCTGAAAACCTCGGTCTGGGTTTTTAAAGCAGATAGAATAACCCACACAAACGGCATTAAGAAATAAAGTGAAAATAACCCGAGAAGGATGTATACGATTGTTTTGTGCTTCCTTGAGATCTTCATTTCTACTACTTCCCTTCTTTTTTCACTTCATTTTCATAAAAGACCCATGCGGATGATGATTTAAAGATTAACATCGTTAAAAGTAAAATAATGACGAACATGAACCAGGCGTTAGCACTTGCATAGCCTAAATGATGGTGCTTAAATGCATTATTAAAAACATATATACCGTAAAAATAAGTTGATTTTAACGGCCCGCCGCCTGTTAACAGGAGAACCAGTGTTAATTGCTGCAATGCCGCAATAACAGAAGTAATCACGTTAAATAGAATCGTTGGCGTAATACTTGGGATGGTAATGCTAATGAACTGGCGAATCGGGTTCGCACCGTCAATAGCTGCCGCTTCATATATTTCAGCAGGAATTCCCTTAATATCCGTATAGAAAATCAGCATCATGGTACCGACTCCCCAGGCACTTGCGATGACGATTGTAAGAATGGCCCACTTTGGATCGATAAGCCATTTGGGCCATTCTACTCCAATGAAGGATAAAGCGTAGTTTAATATTCCGTACTGAGAGTTGAAAATCCATCCCCATATAATAGAAATGGCTACACCGGAAACAACAGCGGGCAGATAGAAAATAGTACGGAATAGTTTCATTCCTTTTACAGGTTGGGTAATAAGTAGGGCAAGAATTAAGGCGATAACGAGATTTAACGGAACAAATATTGCGGCAAATTTAAAGGTAATACCTAAGGATTTATAAAATTGCGGGTCGTGTGCAAACATATTTTTATAGTTGTCCATCCCAATAAATGTCGGGTCACTTGTAATCGGCCAATCAAAGAAACTCATGACTAATGAAAAAGCCAATGGTCCCAAGGTAAACACCAAAAACCCAATGATCCAAGGCGAAATAAATAAATAGGGTACTTTTCTACCTACCAGCTGATAGCTATTCGCTTTCTTCGATTTACTAAACATAAGATGTCCCCTTAAAGTTCAGATTAATAGGGAGGAAAGCACCCAACATTCTCCTGTGAAGTGCTTTACCTCATAACGTACTTTCGTCTTACTCCGTAACACTGCTTAATGCTTCTTTTGGATCCATGAATGTGCTTGGGTTGAAGATCTCCTCGAATGCAAGATTTAAATTTTCAGATACTTGGCTCCAGTCATCAACGATGAAGGAAGATGGAGTGTAGCCATCACTCTTTTCCAACATGGAGTAGAACACATTTCTAATTTCATCCTGCTCAAGTTTTTCACTTTTTACGACCGATTTTAGAACGGGCAACTCGAAATCGATTCTTGCTTTATTCGCTTCTTCACTAGTCCAGAATTTAATGAACTCAAATGCTTCTTTTTTATGCTTCGAATCCTTCGAAACAGAAATACCTGAAGAGCTTAAAATACTGACACTTTTTCCATTTTTAAACTTCGGTAATTCAACTACACCATAATCAATGCCCGCTTCTTTTAATGGTTTTAATCCCCATGCACCATAAACAAACATGGCTACTTTACCAGATTTCATTTCTGTATCACCTGAACCCTCAGTGGTAATGGCGGTGCCTTTCTTCGCCATGTTCTGGAACATTTTAAAAACTTCCACTGATTTCTTAGAATCCAGATTTCCTTTTAGGTTTCCATCCTTATCGACATAGGAAGCGTTGTTACCCCATAGGTACATTTCAAAATCATATGGATCTGGCTTGCCGGAGAAAGCAAATCCCGTTACTTTCGTATCTTTGTTTGTCAGCTTATTCGCTGTTTCTTGAAGATCATCCCAGGTCCAACCCGCTTTTGGATATTCAACGCCAGCTTTATCAAAAAGGGCTTTGTTATAGTAAACGACGTGAGTAGTGTATCCAACTGGCAGTCCAAGGATTTTTCCATCAGCTGAATTGTAGTTCCAAAGAGTGTTATAGAAATTATCTTTGTACTCTGCACCCTCTTTTTTAATATAGGAATCTAGCGGTTCCAAGGCATCTTTATATTGTGGGTAGTTCCACATATACATAACGTCTGGAGCATCCTTCGCGCCCATACCAGCTGTGATTTTTGTATCATAATCACTTCCGTAAGCTTCTAAATCAACTTCGATATTTTTATGAGTTTTATTAAATTGATCAATCAAACCTTGCTGTAATTTAACATCGTCCCCCACATCCCATGTCGCAAATCGTATTTTGGTTTTGCCGTCTGCTGTTTTCTCGCTGCTGCCAGCGTCAGACGATGAACTACAACCTGCTAAAAGAAAAATTGTTGCGATAAATAAAGATAAAATTGGTTTTACTAGCTTCATAGTGATCCTCCTTTTATTCTGACAGATTGATTATATTATGAGTTTTACTAAATGTAAACGCTATTATTATAGTTTTACTAAAAATATTTTTGAATCAACTTCATTTAGGTGTGATCCTTTAAGGAATTATAAGGTTTACAGAGTTTAGTAAATAAATAAACAATTAATGATGATGGAGTAAAGATGGTTTTTATATTGGGTAATTTTAGTAAAAAATAGATAAGGAACTATTCAAGTAATGCTTGCCTCGTTTGTAGAGAAGTTAGAGCGGAAAAATGAAGAGTCACATAAAATAAGGCCTGCCAAGAATGGCAGACCTAACAAATTAACTATTATTCCCCTCAAATCCCTCCATTTTTTTATCGGGAATTAGGCTTATTAAAAACTAATGCCAGGCAGTTGAATGCCGTGCCAGCCGCTTACATCGCATTGACCATATTCGTTATCACCCACAGCAATCACCGTACCATCCGATTTAAGCCCGATGCTATGGGCACATCCCGCCGCGATCGCGACAATATCGTACCAATCACTTACACTACATTGGTCATACTTATTCCAACCCACAGCCGACACCGTACCGTCAGATTTAAGCCCTATGGTATGATTGCTGCCCACCGCGATTGCGACAATACCGTGCCAGCCGCTTACATCGCATTGACCATATTTATTATTACCTACAGCGGTCACCGTGCCGTCTGATTTAAGGCCGATGGTATGAAGATAACCCGCCGCGACCGCCACAATATCGCACCAGCCGCTTACATTGCATTGGCGATAACGATTATTACCCACAGCCGTCACCGTACCGTCTAATTTAAGACCGATGGTGTGCCAGTCACCCGCCGCGACTCCTGCAATGTCATGCCAGCCGGTCACATTGCATTCACCTTCATTATTTCGACCCACTGCAACTACAGTGCCATCCGATTTAACCCCAATGGTATGACGCCAACCCGCCGCAACCGCTACCATATCGCGCCAGTCGTTTACATTGCATTGGTCATGCTTATTCCAACCCATGGCCGCCACGATTCCGTCAGATCTAAGACCAATTGTATGAACATTACCCGTGTTCGTCGCCATATGAACATTACCCGTGTTCGTCGCCATATGAACATTACCAGCCGCGACCGCCACAATATCGCGCCAGCCGCTTACCTCACATTGGCCCAATTTATTATCCCCTATAGCGGTCACCGTGCCGTCCGTTTTAAGTCCAACAGTATGACGACGACCCGCGGCTATGGTATCTTTAGGCCACCGTTTCAACGTTATCACCGCTTCTTTCGGTGAACTATAATCCATATTGTACCCCCTTGAATATAAGCAACCCTTGCAGTTATCTACATTGTCAGACCAATCGTGGAAGACTGTTCTTTTATAAACCTTTTATAACAACTATATATGAAATGTTCAATTCTTTTGGAGGAATTCGGAAGAGTTAAATAGAGGTGATCATTTTACTGGAATCCCTCAAAAATCGATTACTTTTTCTAGCGGATTTAAATCATAATTGCTTATTTCGGTTCTAGTTTATTTACTTTTCTTTTTACATTTGCGATTTCTTTAAATAATAGCTCTACATCTGAATTAACATCAAATGCCAATGATTTCATATCTCTTCTGATGCTTGTGGAATTTTCAGTCAATAGAGTAGTAGTGTGTTTAATCATATCTTTTATCTCTTGTTGCCCAGAAATTAAAAGTTCTTGTCCTTTCTCTAAATTATCTGTACGGCTTATTAATTTGCGTTGCCCTTTCTCCAAATTATCTGCACGGTCAATTAATTCTTGTTGCCCTTTCTCAACATTTCCCATTCTAACTGTTAATTGTTTTTGATTTATAATTAATTCTTGTTGCCCTTTCTCCAACTTATCTGTACGGCCAATTAATTCTTGTTGCCCCTTCTCAACACTTCCCATTCTAACTGTTAATTGTTTTTGACTTTTAATTAGTTCTTCTTGTCCTATTTCCAATTGGCCTGTGCGACTTAATAGCTCCTTCTGTCCCTTTTCCAGATTGTCAGTGCGGCCGATTAATTCTTTCTGCCCCTTATCTAAATTGGTGGTGCGGCCGATTAATTCCTTTTGCCCATTACCTAAATGTTGCAGTTCTGAAAGAATCTTATTTAATATTTCTTCCATAACGCACCTCCCATCTTTGATTTCAAAAACATTAATTTATTTCTTATCAAATGTAAAATGTACTTTAGAAATTACTCCATACATAATCATATTCATATTTTTCGATAATTCACAATAACAAACGTTTCTTTTAACTAAGCTAATTAAATAAAGAAGCTACTCCAAATGGGGCAGCTTCTACTAATTTAATTGTACTTTAATTGGGTTTAGCATATAAATTCTACATTACCTCCCATGCGGTAGAAAAGTACTTGCTGATATTCAGCTACTCCCCCTGTGTTATCCATGCAAAAGTGTAAGTATGCTGAAAAAGTGCATGATACTTCCGGCCATTACGAAAAGGTGCCATACAGCATGGTGATATTTGAATCCCCGCCAAATGTAGAAAACAGATCCAAAAGTATAGAACAACCCACCTATAATTAAATATGTTAAACCAGAATGCGGCATGTGTTCCGATAAAGGTCCCCAAGCGAGTACAATAAACCAACCCATTAATACGTATAACGCAGTGGATGTAAATAAAAATTTCTTTACAAAAAAGGATTTAAACACCGTTCCTCCGATCGCGAGTCCCCATACGATCCCAAAAATAGTCCACCCTAGCCACCCTTTAACCACTAACAACATGTACGGTGTGTACGTTCCAGCGATAAAAAAGTAAATAGAGGAATGATCAAAGATTTCAAATAAGTCTTTCACTTTGCTTCCTTCAGGAAATGCATGTAACAGTGTAGACGATGTATACATTAATAACATGCTAGAACCAAATAAAGTGAAACTGACAATGTGCCAAGCGTTTCCGTATAATGAAGAAAATACAATTAGTAGTACCAATGCTGCAATGCTAAGAAGAGCACCTATACCGTGAGTAATGGAGTTCGCGACTTCCTCGCCCTTGCTAAAAGTGTGTGTGTTAGCCATAAATAAATTCTCCCCTAATGGAATGGATAGTATTTATTGTAACAAGTCTAATAGCAAGAACGGAATATACAAATGTCATAGGTTGATTTTATTATTTGAACTCTTTCACTTAAATATCTAGCTCTTTCTTTCATTTCTATTGCTGGCTACTCACAGAATAAAACCATTCTCATCTCATTTCTCTGAACCCTTTGCCAAAGATTTTCTGTCAATCGCTTCAGGTTGTTTTTCAAACCAGCCATGTTTTAACCATAATATTGTAAGACATTGCTCCAGCCTCCATGCATGGGTAAATACCTTCGAATAATTCATGATTATATCGGATCTAAAGCTGGAACCTATTGATGCACCATAATAAGTTAGAGCTGCATTTACTAAAAACCCTGCGTGGAACATGATTAATTTGTCAGAAAAAGGGCTTACAGTAGAATTAGTAATTTCATTATCCTATTTCTCAGGTACTGGCAGATGATCCTGCTGTAAAATAGCGTCAAAGCTTTGAGCATCTTTTCCTGCTAATTTAACGTTTTTCAACATAAAATGACGAACATCTTCCTGTCCCGCCACCTGGCTAAAAGCCAAACTTAATGAACAGATAAATCCAGTTTTTGTTGAGTTAAAGAAAAGTGTGCTGATTTCCGAACTATTTAATGGTCGTTTGTCTCCAATTAAATTATAAATGAAACCTGGTGATTCGATAAACCCTGGCATAACAGGTGAGGGAATGGATGGGACACTAGCAAACTTCGGTTGATTTTTAGCCAATTTCACTATTTTTTGGAACAAATCCTTAGAGTCTGCCGTACATTCAAAAAAATAATCTTGAAGGTCTTCTCGTTGCAAGTTAGTAATCGCTAAGCCATAAGCGGTTAACCCATGGATGGTCATTATGTAGGAGTAAAAAAGTAAAACAACGATGGTAAGAAAATATTTGTAAACACATGTTGCCATACTAACGCCCAGATACTGAAGCCAAAGAGCAGATACTTTGCAGCGGTTAACGTGTTGGTTTTTGCTTCCCCATGAGCGCTCATTGGGAATACCTCCAATTTTTCAAATATATGTTAAAAATAGTTTTTGGAATTGGTAATGAAGTATACTGATAAATGGAAGAGTTTTGATTTAAAAACACGAGCATGTTAAAGAAGAGATTATCTGCTTTTTGGTAGCAGCAATGGAACATATTAGGAAGATGTTAAATTATGTTTTGATTTTGAAAATGCCTACATAATTTATAGTGAAATACCCCAATGCCTAACACATTGGTAAACAAACGCTAAAAGACCGTTTGTAGGGAATGATAGAGTACAAAAGGGGCAAGTTTGGGTGCAAGTGTGGAAAAGAGGCCTATAGTACAAATAGGGGCAGCCTTAAATGGCAGCCCCTATCTTATCACTGAGAATCATATCTAATTGTATTTCTCATTTAATTGTATTTAGGTATCTCTAACACTAGTTTATAGGAATCTATTAAACTATATAAATTGTATATTTGCGAAACTTGTTTCGCTGCCCAGCCAATATCAGTAGCATACTGATGGCTTGCAGTACCCGTGGTCGCTACTGCTTTCGGATTCCATCGCATTTTATAAAGCGTATCTTGTCCTGCATTAATATAGCCATTGGCAATGAATTGGGCTCCGCCAATAATAGCCGCTTCAGGAGTGAACCAACCAGCATTATAAGCAAATTGAGCACCACTGGTAACAGCTGAATTGTCATATGCACCAATTCCGTACATATTATAAACCGTTTTTCCATTTATTTGGACACCGTTTGCAAGCTGGGATGTACCATTACTCGTTTCTAATAGAGCATGAGAAATAAGATACATTTCATTTATGCCATATTTCGTGCCAGCTGAAATGAACGTGGAAGCTAACCCTACCAATATACCTTTTCCGGTTAGTATTCTTGCGTTTACTTCATCAGCATTAAGACTTGCGGTTACGGATAGTTTTAGAAATTGCAGCGAATCAATCGTCTTACCTTGAAAATTTTTGGAATCCAAATAATAACTCACATCATCCGGGCTTGCGTTAACCCAAGTTTTATCATAAGCAATTTGGTACCAATTATAGCCATCGGATCCCTTTACTTTATTTAAGAGTTGAACACTCTGCTGGTTCGTTACCTGGCCGATGACCCAATAATTTGTACCAGCTCCCCCTCTTACATTCCAGCTTCCTCCATTGACAATGGCAGCTGTAGAACTAGTTACCTTTAAGGCATCTTCCCTAATGAATGTATTATACTTCTTATCTGTTTGTGGATGAACAGCCATCTCTGTTTTTACCATGTCTTCTATGCTAGTATTATAGTTTTCATATGTAACTTCAGTTGAACTAGCTGTTGTATTCGGATTAAAAGGTGCTGTTGCTGATAAGTACCGAGTGCTGACGTAACCAGTTAAACCATTGGCTGTTACTTTCGCCCAGCCGCTATCCTCTGATAGGACAGTGACAACGGTCCCCCGCGCCAGCTTTGTAATAATGGCTGCATTAGCTGAAGCAGATGCGCGCATATTTAAGCTGGAGCCATAAATCACATCTACGTATTTTACAACCTTTTCCCCATTGTTCTGTTCTGGACTGCTATCCGGGTTTGTACCGGCTATTGAATCTGAACTGCTATCCGGGTTTGTACTGGATGTTGAATCTGAACTGCTATCCGGGTTCGTACTGGATGTTGAATCTGAACTGCTATCCGAGTTCGTGCTTGATGTTGAATCTGAATTGCTATCCGGGTTCGTACTGGATGTTGAATCTGAACTGCTGTCAGGGTTCGGACTGGCAGCTGAATCTGAATTGCTTTCAGACCCTGTCGTGGAGTCTGTTCCAGGTGTAGGTTTTGTATCAGACAAAAATTGAGCACTGACATATCCAGTTTGTTCATAAACTTTGATTTTAGCCCAACCGTTTGATACGGAATAAACGGTTACTTCTACCCCTCTTGATAACTTAAGCAAAATAGATGCATCTGACGAGGCGCTTTTCCGCATGTTTAAGGAAGAGCCTACACTGACATTTACATATTTTTTGATAGTTTGCTCCGCACCTGCTGTAGTACCAGTTGTTGGTTTAGATGCTGTAAGAAACTGAGAGCTTACATAACCCTTCTGTCCATTCACTTGTATTTCCGCCCATCCGTTTGACTCGGAAGTTACCATTACTACTGTTCCGTGGGTAAGTTTTGTCAGAATGGCAGAACTGGTGGAAGCACTTTTCCGAACATTTAAGCTGGAGCCAGTTTTAACATTTACATATTTAGTTATAGATTGATTTGCTGCTGGAGTAGAATTATTTACAGTAGCTTTTGGGTCTGTTGTTGATAGAAAACTAGAGTTGACATACCCCGTTTTTCCATAGACCGATATTTTTGCCCATCCTCCCGCTTCGGAAAGAACTTGTACTGCAATCCCTTTGGCAAGTTTGACGATAATAGATGCACTGGTAGTAGCCCCATTTCGCATATTCAGTGAGCCGCTTGAGACATTTACATATTTGGTTGTTGTCGTTTGAACAGCACCCGCCGTGGTGGAATTGCTAGGATTTGTAGCGGATAAAAAGCTCGCGCTAACATACCCTTCTTTCCCATTGGCTTTCACTTTCGCCCAACCGTTCGCTTCAGAGTAGACGGTGACTGCGGTCCCTTTCGAAAGAGCCGCCACAACCGAAGCGCTGCTAGAAGCCCCGCTTCGTAAATTCAAAGAGCCACCGGAGATATTGACATACTTGGTTGTCGTTTGAGACACACCTGCCGTGGTGGTACTACTCGGATTTGTAGCAGATAAAAAGCTCGCGCTGACATACCCGTCTTTCCCGTTGGCTTTCACTTTCGCCCAACCGTTCGATTCAGAGTAGACGGTGACTGCGGTCCCTTTCGAAAGAGCCGCCACAACCGAAGCGCTGCTAGATGCTCCACTGCGTAAATTCAATGAGCCGCCGGAGACATTGACATACTTGGTTGTCGATTGAGCCGCAACTGGCGTAGTGGAATTGCTAGGATTTGTAGCAGATAAAAAGCTTGCGCTAACATACCCGTCTTTCCCGTTGGCCTTCACTTTCGCCCAACCATTTGCTTCAGAGTAGACAGTGACAGCGGTCCCTTTCGAAAGAGTCGCCACTACCGAAGCACTGCTAGAAGCTC
>NZ_JAGGQG010000010.1:0-35804 GCF_018613415.1 Bacillus sp. ISL-18
GCATGTATTAGGCACGCCGCCAGCGTTCGTCCTGAGCCAGGATCAAACTCTCCAAGAAAGTTGATTAGCTCATTTTGTTACGTTGGCTTCATTTCATAAGAAATGAATATTATTGTTTGTTGACGTTTTTGTTTGTTTAGTTTTCAAAGAACAATTATCGTCTACTAATCTATCAATTAGCGACATATGTTATCTTAACATAGTGTTTAAGTCTTGTCAACTTCTAATAAAATGTTGTTCATTACTGAACTCTCAAATCAATTCGTCGAAGCGACATTGATAATAATACTATCTTCACTCAAGATAGTCAACTATCTTTTTAAAATTTTTTATAGAAAAATAAAACTCCATATCTAATTCAAAACTAGAATACTACAACCTAGATAATGAATTAGTTTTAAATAACCCATCAGTGGTTAAAATATAATAGTAAATATTTGTAAAGGAGTGTTGAATAATGAATGTTAATACCTTTAAAAAAGATGAAAACGATCAACCCGTTGAACAGGAACAAATAGAAGATCTAAACCCGGAGGAAAGGGTACCAGAATTCGACGAAATAGGAACAGCCCTAAACGGTATATGATTTATCAATAAAAAACCCTTCGCAGTTAGAGAATATCTCTTTTTGCAAAGGGGTCTTTTCTTATTTTTTAATTGCTTTTAGAAGGATGGCTTCTCCTTGAAAAGATATTATTTGACTCTCTTTGATCGTAATTTTAAATTTATCCTTGATTCTATCGGAAGCACTTATCATATACTGGGTCAAATTTTTCTTTTCTTCGATAGGTAAGTTCATTCGATTACACCAGGAATCAAAATAAAAGATTTTTTCAAAACGATGCCATTCAACAATTTCGAAACCAGCAAACTCAAGCATACGAATCCACTCACTCTTCTTCCATGCCCTAAAATGACTGTAATCCCGCCATTTTTCTATTTTATTATAAAATTGGTCGTATTCGTCATCTTCCGGAACAACATTATCGTCCAATAAAAATTGCCCGCCTTGCTTTAGGACACGGGATACTTCCTTAGTAAACTGACTAATGTTGGGAAAGTGATGCGGGGCTATCCTGCATGTGACAACATCAAAAGAATTGTTCGAAAAAGGTAAATCTTCAGCATCCCCTTTTACTAACTCTACATTTTGATTCCCATTTCCTTTTACAAATTTCTCCGCAGCCAATAACATCTCCTGAGTTAAATCCACTGCGGTTACCCTCTTTACTAGCGGAGCAAATGCGTTAGCCGTATGGCCTCCACCCGTGGCAATATCAAGAAGTTCTTCTTTCCCTGATACTTCAGCCATTGCTAATAATTTTTGCAGATCCTTTCCATCTTTATGGATCGGACTATTCACGTATGAATCCGCACTTTTTCCAAATTGCTGCTGTACATCCTTTTTGAGATCCATTATTATCCCTCCAAGAAATTCCTTATATACTAACTATAAGGCAGCATCTCGATGAAGAAAATTTCCGTTTTTCAATACATTGTTATAAGAAATTCTTATTGAAAAGGGCTTTATTTAAGTTCAAGCACGACCGGACAATGATCACTCCCCATTACATTGCAATGGATTTCAGCATTTATAAGACAATCTTTCATGGAATCTGACACGATAAAGTAGTCTATACGCCAGCCAATATTTCTTTCACGTACCTTGTTCATATAAGACCACCATGTATAGGCTCCTTCCTGTTGTGGATAGAAATAACGGAAGCTGTCTATAAAACCAGAGCCAAGCAAGGTTGTCATTTTCCCTCGTTCTTCATCTGTAAAGCCGGAGTTCCCTATATTGGATTTTGGATTACGAAGATCAATCTCCTGATGGGCAACATTTAAATCTCCGCATAATACAACTGGTTTTATTTTATCTAAATCCTTCAAGTGCTGAAGAATCCGATCTTCCCATTCCAAGCGGTACCCAATTCTAGCTAGATCTCTTTGTGAATTTGGAACATAAACATTAACCAAGAAAAAATGGTCAAATTCCAGTGTGAGAATTCGACCCTCTTCTTCCACATCTTCTTCATCTACTCCATATTTAACCGACAGCGGTTTTACCTTTGTAAAAACGGCTGTACCGGAATAACCCTTTTTGATAGCGTAATTCCAATATTGATAATATCCATCTAATTCCAGACTGATTTGACCTTCTTGCAGTTTCGTTTCCTGAACGCAGAAAATATCCGCATCTACTTCTTGAAAATAATCTAAAAATCCTTTTTTCACGCAAGCTCTAAGGCCATTCACATTCCAAGATACTAACTTCATTTTACCTATTCCCTCTCCCTAATTCTATGTGTTAACCAATGATTTGTTTATTTAATAAGTCAGGTGCCATTTTACCAGTTTAGCACGTATAGGAAAAGAATTCTGAATGACCATTGTTTTCCATCCATCAAAAAAGACAGCTCTCGCTGTCTTTTTCATGGTACAAATTGTTTTTTTGTCAGTTCACCCGCAAATAGTTCCGACACGGGTACTATTTTTATATTCCGCTTTTTAAATTCATCGATAGCTTGAAAGATCCCTATTGAACAAACTTTTCCTGTAACACCTACATGTCCAATGGCAATTCCTTTGCCTTTTACCTCTGTTACCTTTGCCAACCTGACCATTTGTTTTCGAACATGGGAAGATGAGGAAATATCATCGAGAAATACATCTCGTTTTAAAAGTGGAACCCCTAGTTCCTTTGCAATCTCTGGAAATTTTGTTCCTGGACTTGTCCCGCTGTCAATTATAAATAAGTTCTTTACCTTAGCTACTTCTACAATTGTCCGAACAATTTCTTCGTTTTCAACTGCTCGGGAACCCATATGATTATTTAGACCAACCGCATATGGGACACTATTTATAGCTTCCTCTACACGTTTTCTTACTTCTTCTTTCGAAAGGTCAACCGTAATTGGTTTAGGACCTAACCATGATCTCTTTCCTCGCTTAGGCTCCATTGGCAAATGAACCATAACCTCAAAACCGTTTTTATGTGCCCACTCTGCATGTGCCTTAGAATTTTCCGTAAATGGCATCACGGCAGCAGTAATGGGAATGTCACCTTCTAAGAAATCACGTACACCACCGGTACCCCCGCCAAAATCATCAATAATAATCGCTGCCTTCAGTTCTTTTGCTTCCTTTTTATTTTCTGCCGCATTTGTGTGAAAAGGGAATAACAAGAAAGGGATAAGCACCAGCATTAACTTTTTCATATAGCCCCTCCAATTGATTGCTTTAAAGTTAATGTGCCCGTTTGTATTTCCCTATACTACTTGTTAATGACTATTTTCTCTTGCATAAAAAAAGGGAGCGAATCCGCTCCCTTTTTCTTACCTATTCTTCATCATAAACTTTAACTTCAACCATTTTATCGCCATTTCTCATGTTTCTAGCTGTTTCTAATCCAGATGTTACTTGTCCAAAAACAGTGTGAACACCATTTAAATGTGGCTGGGATTCATGCACGATAAAGAATTGGCTGCCCCCTGTGTTTCTTCCTGCATGCGCCATTGATAAGGAACCTGGTACATGTTTATGTGGGTTTCCTTCTGTTTCACAGTTGATGGTGTAGCCAGGTCCACCCATCCCTGTTCCCGTTGGATCCCCTCCCTGTGATACAAAACCAGGGATTACACGGTGAAAAATAACTCCATTATAAAAGCCTTCATTTGCTAATTTTTCAAAGTTAGCAACCGTTCCAGGTGCTTCATTTGAGAACAAATCAAATTCAATCTTTTCGCCATTTTCCATCAATATGTATCCTTTTTTAGCCATAAAAAACACTCCTTTATGTAAAAATCATTATTATCATACACTTTTCTATCGAGAAAAGAAAGTTTTGCCAACTAATATTTTCACTATATCTGTGGTATTATAAGAGTACCCCCTCCGAACATTCGCTTGTTGCGGGACACTTAACCACTGTACGGACGGAGGGGGCAGGTGCCGCAATGACGGCATCACGAAAGCCGAGACTGCGGTCTCGGCTTTTTGTATTTTTATCGAACTCTTTTTCCCATCAACTCATGAAATAACCAAACAATTGTAAGAAAAAACAAATAACCAAGAAATGTGTATAGGTGTTTCCAATCAACTGAGTGAGTAAACAAACCTAATAATTCCGCTAATTTTTCAAGAATAGGCATTAGCAAGCTCACAAATAAGATAACTCCTGCTTTCCCCCAGTTCGTTAACTGGGCAATACTTCGTAAAAGTATTAATGTCATGAGCGGCAGTACCAATAACGTAAACGCAATATTAATTGAAAAAATTTCTGGGAATGGTCTTAAAGGAAATTGATAAAAGTGCTTTCCAACAAAATATAAATCTAAATATGTCCCTAGCAAAGAGGCGAGGACCATACTGCCAAGTTCATATTTAGAAGGTAATCGCTTTTTTGGCAAGAGCTGCAAGTTCGAGTCGTTCGAGTGTTTTGCAATATTCATCCTTAATCTCCCCGTCAATAAATTCATCATCTTCCATTAGGTAATCCACAATACGCCAATCTGAAAACCAATCCCCTTGTTCTGCTTCTTTATGAGTTTCATTTTTCCAGGCATTCTCAAGTGTTGGACTATAGATTCTTTTTGACCCTGGCCTTAACTGGCAGGACTCTAAGTGAAGCTGGTATGGAAATCCCGGCGTACCTTCATTTACACTATTAAAAATATCTGGCCAATAATCCTTTCTAGAGCCCGTATGGGGATGGCTTTTTGCCCATTCTACTGACATTCGGTGAATCACATTATTTTTAAAAAGAAGCTGATACAATCGCTTTCCAAGTAAAATCCTCTCATGTAATGACTCAAATTGATGCACAGTTAATCCCGCCAACTTCTTATTCCCATATGGAAACAGAATATGATTAAACGATAACCAATCTTGAAGCAAAAATTCAAATTTTTCCAAGACATCTTTTTGGTACTGCTGATTTTGAACGACTCTTTTTTCAAGGTAATTTTGTTCATTAATTACGAGGGCCATTGTTAGGATATACGTATCATTTGTTTGCCAATACTGATTCCAGATCGTTTCCATAAAAGTGGAGATATTTAAATGAGCAAATAAGTGAAACAAGGGCTTTTTTTTTCTAAGGCTTTCTTCATAGAGCAAAAACTGCGGATAAACGTCTTGAAAAATCAGCCAATTACCCCGCTCTAAAAATTGAAAGAATAATTGACGATCTTTTCTTGCTATTAATCGATTCAGAAATTCCCCTTTTAAATCAGTCATATTCCATCCGCCATTCCGCGAAACCATATGTCCTAGAAAAGCCCAGTGAATATCCGGAAAACGAAGATAAAAATCAAGGTAAGCTTTAGTCCTGGTGACATTATTCAAATTCATTTCTTTCGTTTTTTGCGTTATTTTTTCTAGAAGACTTAAATCATACTTGGTGATTGAAGAAAAAGGCAGCGGCGTTTTACTTTTTTTCTTTAATTCATCCGTTATGTTTTCAAGCGGAGGCCTCTCTCGATTTCTGATAAAAAAAATAGTCCTTTCCCTCCCTTACGAATTCTCCAGTAATAATGAGAATATGTATAGATAGATGTGAAATTTTGGGAGAGGAATGTGAGGTTCGATGACTGATACAAAAAAAGGCATGGATTGGATTATTGAAGTGCTGCGAAAGGATCAATCTCCCAACGGCTCTTGGGACTATCCATTTGAAACAGGCATATCTACGGATGCCTATATGATCATTTTATTACGGACATTGGAATTACATGATGAAGAATTAATTCAAGGGCTTGCAAAAAGAATCATTAGCAAACAGGAGGAAAATGGGGCCTGGAAGCTCTTTTATGATGAGGGATCTGGAAATTTGACGGCAACTGTTGAAGCTTATTATAGCTTGTTGTATTCGGGATACTATTCAAAAAATGACAAACGCTTAGTGGCGGCAAAACGTTTTATTCTTGCTAACGGAGGTTTAGAACAAGTAGGTATGTTTACTAAAGTTATGCTTGCGTTAACCGGTCAATACACCTGGCCTTCCTATTCTCCGCTCCCAATTGAACTAATTCTCCTGCCGCTTCATTTTCCAATTAATTTTTATTCGTTTTCCGTGTTCGGCAGGGCTAATTTAACCCCCATCATGATTTTGGCAGATAACAAGTTCACGATGAAAACAGACAAGAGTCCTGACCTTTCTGATCTATATTTAAATAGAGAGGTAGAACATCATTGGGCCCACTCAGATGACTATCGCTCCTTGTATTCCTTTATTAAAGACGGAGTAGAAAGTTTGCTTGGGTTACCAAAACAGCTTCATCAACTTGCGATAGAACGAGCTAAAAAGTATATGCTAGATCATCTTGAGCCGGATGGTACGTTTTACAGCTATTACAGCTCGACTTTTTTAATGATTTTTGCATTGTTATCATTGGGTTATAAAAAAACAGATCCCGTACTAACCAAAGCAATTGAGGGTATCACCTCGATGAAGTGTGAAATAGACGGGTTCCCTCATATGCAATATACCACTGCAAATTTGTGGAATACTTCATTAATTGGCTTTTGTTTACAAGCAGCAGGAGTTTCACCCGAGGATCCCATGGTAAAACAAGCTAATCAATATTTACTTGAACGGCAGCACCGTCAATTTGGAGATTGGGTGATTCATAATCCTAAGACTTTGCCAGGCGGGTGGGGCTTTTCTGATATCAATACGATTAACCCGGATGTCGATGATACAACCGCTTCACTTCGCTCGATTTCTCGAGTCATTCCGCCTGAAATGCAGGCTTGGGATCGTGGCATCACCTGGTTATTGTCTATGCAAAATGATGATGGAGGCTGGGCGGCATTCGAGAAAAATATCGATTCAAAGCTGCTTCAATTTCTGCCAATTGAAAAAGCAGAATTTATCCTTACCGATCCGTCAAGTGCTGATTTAACCGGGAGAACTCTTGAATTTTTGGGTCATTACACTAATTTATCACAGGATCATACCGCCATAAAAAAAGGAATTCATTGGCTATTGAGGAATCAGGAAAGAGATGGTTCCTGGTACGGAAGATGGGGAATTTGCTATCTCTATGGTACTTGGGCTGCAATTACAGGCCTTATGGCAGTTGGTATTTCTGCACGTAACGCTTCAATAGAAAAAGCGGTTAAATGGATCCTTAATAACCAGAATTCCGACGGGGGCTGGGGAGAGTCATGTCATAGTGACAGTAAAAAAAGGTATGTCTCGTTACCCGCAAGCACGTTAACGCATACCTCCTGGGCTCTTGATGCGCTCATTTCCGTGGCAGATAAACCGACAGCCGCAATCAAAAAAGGAATGACTTATTTACTTCATTCACTAGAAAAAGTGGATTGGACGACACAGTACCCCAAAGGGCAAGGAATGGCAGGTGCGTTTTACATTCATTATCACAGCTACCGATACGTCTTTCCACTTGCCGTTTTAGCGCATTATCATAAAAAATTCGAATAACCACTACATCGCATCGACGGTATCAACATCCGTCGATGTTTTATTTTATTTCAAGCTGAAGCAGCCTGTAGATCTCTACAATTTCAGCCATTTTCATTCTGACTAGGCCGCTCGACGACGGAGCCACAAAATCAATAACTCCTGGGACAACCGGCTCCGTTTGTTTTCCCCATGGAACAGACTTTTTTCCACTGTATTCCTGATAGACACCCTTACCAACAAAACAAACCACCTTCGGCCGATATCGTACAATTTTTTGTTTTAAAATCTCTTTTCCCTTTTTATATTCTTCTCTTATAATCTCATCAGCTGCCTTGGTTGGCCGCTCTACAATATTGGTAAAACCATAACCAGAATCCAATAGCTGAGCATCCTCTTCTGGCTCATATTTTCTAGGCGTTAACCCTGCTTCAAATAAAATCTTCCAAAACCTGTTGTTTGGGTTTGCGTAATGATGTCCACATTCACTCGAGCGAATACTTGGATTAAAACCTACAAATAAAATCTTTAAATTCTCAGCTAAATGATCATCTACCAGTTTCACCGTTTTCCTCCTCGACGCATTATCTTTTTATTCTATTATACCCATTTTAAGTTTGTTTTCAGCTTACATGCTTAATCCGACTGTAGGATGTAATAATCGTTGCTAGCATTCCAATAATGGAGATGATTAATAATGAATATAAAAGCCTCACATCCTGCAAGAGAAAAAGTCCTGTTAAAATAATCACGGTATCGAGGGCAACCATGATAACCCCAACATTCACCTTTGTCCATTTTGCGAGTAAAAGGGCGAGTAAATCCATACCGCCTGGACTGATATGATTTCGCAGCATAACCCCTACTCCTACTCCAATCATGATCGAACCGATGATTACACTGCTGATAATTGGCAGTGTAATTATTCCATTTAACGGTAGTAATAGTTCAATTAAACAACCTGAAAAAATCGCCCCTAGCAGCCCATTATAGAAATAACTAGGATCTTTTTTTAAAGCAAAAAGATAAATAGGAATATTCAACAGGATAAACATAACCCCCACTTTTAATCCCCAAACATAATTTAACAGTAAGCTGATACCAAATATTCCACCATTTATTAAATGGAATGGAAGAATAAACATATTGATTCCCACACTCATCATTGTGCTCCCGAATCCGATCACCGCTAATTTTCTCAGCATCCCATCATCCCTTGTCCAAATACTTTATTACCACTTATATGATAAAAAAACGGACTTCATTCAAAAGATATTCAGCGATTCGATTCGAAAAAGGAAAAACAGAGCCAAGATAGCCTCTGTTTTTAAGCCGTTGCAGTATGATGTTTTTTGGATTTCCGCCATTCCCTTCCAAACGATATCAATATCGTAACGATCGGTAATAGCCATAAAAATAATGCAAAGGGCAAATACTCAAGCAATGGAATACCTACGATTGTGCTGCACATGATCGTAAGCACGCTCCATGGAACAATACCAGGAAATAGCATGGTCGAATCTCCCATCACCCTTGCTAACTCTTCCTTTCCATAATAATGAGACCAATGCGGGAGAAACGATCTCCCGGTTAAAATAATCGGAAGTGTCTGATTAGCAGCGATGAGAGTTATGATTAGGGTTGCAAAAATCGTTTTTAAGGTATCAATAAGCAAATTGTGCGACGATTCCAGCCATTTGTCCAAATAGGGCTGAAGAACATTCATCTCTTCCAAAAGACCATTATAGGCACCAGCCAGAGCTAAAAAAAGCAGCAATTGATACATATGAACAAAACCGCCGCCTAGACCATCAATACCATGCCAAAGAGCACCAGTTAATTGGGTCCATGACGCTCCGTTGACAAAAGAAATGACAACTGCTGATAGAATACTAGATAAAAATGCATAAATGATACTCAACCTAAAAAGAACAAACACAATTAGAATAATAGGAGGAAAAAACTTTGCCAAAGACAGCTTACTCCAGACCAAATGACTGCTTGGTAAAGATGCCTTACTGGCAAAACTAATATCCACAACACCATAAAAGCATAGACAAACAAGAATCGCAGCAATGGTGGTAATAAACATTGCTTTCTGCTGCCTTTTTACAGGTACCTCGACCGTGTGGGACAGTAATTGATGCGCGCTGGAATACGGTGATGTCCGGTCTCCCACAAAAGCCCCGGAAACTAATGCTCCGGCTACAATAGGAAGAGGAAGATGAAGTACTGCCGCGGTCCCTAAAATCGGAACCCCAATTGCACTTAGTGTCCCGATCGTTGTACCAAGCAGCATGGAGAAGATCATGCTAATAACAAATGATAAAATAAAAAAGTGGTGTGGATGGATAAGATTTAGTGCCATATGGACCATTTGCTCAATCGTTCCCGATAAGTACCAGGAAGGGAGCAAAAAGCTGACTAACAATAAAATAATAATCACAATTCTTGTTTTATGAACACCTAGCAAACTAATTTTTATTGATTTTCTAATTGGAAATTTATTTTTTAATGAAAGAAAAAATAAAACCAGATATCCTGGAAGAAAACCTATAACTAGCGGCTGGTGATAGATAACAGACCAGATCACCCCGACTATGGTAGTAAGTAAAAGAAACAGGACCTGCATAAAAGAAAACTTTACCATCATACAAAACCACCTTTAGAAGTAAGAACACTCCTCATTATAAGGAAAACTTCGTACTTCGAAAAGACTCTTAAAAGAGAGCCGTACAATTTACCATTCAAAAAAAACTCCTCATAAATTTCCTGAGGAGGTTTTTTTGCTTTTTAAACTACCTCATCCAATAATGCATAAAGCTGGTCGCGCTCACTCTCCCTTACTTCAATCTCCTGGAATATTTTCTGCAGCAATTCTAGCTCACTTTCCTTTTCAAGCCTTTGTTTTAGATCAGAAATATCACTTTCAATCTGTTCGATTTTCCTCTCAATTTCTTCTGTTTTTGTCTTCCCTACCTTTGTTGCTTTTGGAGGGATGGTTTTATCAATGACTACCTTAGAAACGATTGGTTTGCTTACACTCTGTGCCAACTTCCCTTTTGCCCAATCATAATTACCTTCGAAATGGTGGAGACGACCATTTTGGAGCCAATAGGTTTTAGTAAATATTTTATTTAAAAAGTATCTGTCATGGGATACAGCTAAAATCGTCCCATTAAACTGTTCCAGCGCTTCCTCAAGGACTTCGCATGAATCAATATCCAGATGGTTTGTCGGTTCATCCAAGATGAGCAAATTAATGTCTTGATACATCAATTGTGCCAGCCGCAAACGCATCCGCTCGCCCCCACTCAACTGGTTCACCTTACGAAACACAGCTGGACCGTAAAATAAAAACTTGGCTAAAATATGGCGGGCTTCTCTTTCATTCACTACTACCTCAGAACGAAATACATCGATCACTTGTTCATCGGCAAAATCCTGAAAGACATGCTGAGATAAATAACCCATTTTCACATTACTCCCAACCTTAATGACCCCTCTATCCGTTCCGACTTCCTTTAGAATCATTTTCAACAAAGTGGATTTTCCTGTTCCGTTATCACCGACGATGGCAGTTCTTTCCTTAAATTGGACCAGCATATTCACTTCATTAAACAAATTCCGAGTACCACAGCTCTTTGACACGCCCTCAAGAACGATAACATCTTTCCCACTCCGATCTCCCGCATCAAAATCAATGGCCATTTTTTTGACGTCAATCTTGGGACGATCTAGTTTTTCAATACGGTCAAGGGCGCGCTGCATATTGGTGGCTCGCTTATGAAGCGCCGCACTTGGCGGATTGGACCGGTTCGCCCAATCACGAAGACGCTTGATGGCTTCTTTCATCTTTTTAATTTTCCGCTGCTGCTCTTGATATTCTTGAAATTCCCGCAACAACTTTTCTTCTTTCTCTTTCACGTAGCCACTAAAATTCGTATGAAATAACTGCACTTCACCATCTTCCATTTCCAGTACTTTTGTCACTACCTCATCTAAAAAATAACGGTCATGAGAGATCAGAATAATAGTCCCTTTATAGTCGTTCAGATAGCCCAGCCATTCGATCGCCTCTAGGTCTAGATGATTAGTCGGTTCATCCAGAAGCAATAGATCAGGATTCCTCAACAAGCTAAGCCCGAGGCCTACCTTGGTCTTCTCCCCGCCACTTAAGGCCGCGAAAGTCTGTTCCAGCAGATGGGTAATATTTAATCCACTAGCAATCCTGTCTAATTGAGCTTCCATTTCATACCCGCCATTTAAAATAAACTCATCCTGGAGGATACCATACTCGTCCATGAGTCTTTGTAAGTCAATAGGAGTAAACTCTTGAGCCATTTCATGCTCCATTTCCTGAAGCCTTAATTCAGTTTGGATTAATTTTCCAAAGGCGGTTTTAAGAACTTCCCTTACCGTTAAACTTTTATAATCAGGAATTTGAGCTAAGTAGCCAATGTTCAATCCCTTTTTCCAGTGAATAATCCCCTCATCAACAGGGTTCCTGATTTGCTATCAGCTTGATTAATGTCGTTTTCCCGCCGCCATTCCGGCCGACTAAGCCAATCCGGCTCCCTTCGTGTACTTCAAAGGATAAGTCTTTGAATATCGTATTGCCCCCGTACGATTTTGATATATGATTTATACTACAGTTAATCATGTTCATTCTCCTTAAAAAAATAAAATGAACATCTCTATTACGCAAAATAAGCCACGGGCATCTTTTTCCCGCAGCTTTACAACGGCATGAAAAAAGAGAGCACACGAAGCACCCTCTTCTACATACCTATATTAATGGGCAAAGAGATGTGTTATCGTTCTAATTTCTGATGCAGTTTCGAAAAAAGGGCAGACTTCCCCCTTGGAAAACTACTTCATGAAAATTTGCACGATAAATAGTTAGCGCTTTAAGCCACTCTAGACGTGCAATAATAGAACGTTTCATCTCTTCCCCACCTCCGCTTCCATCCAAGTTACTCCCATTGTAAAATGTTCAAGAAGCATTTGCAAGCCCAAATTATCCAACTTGTCTGAAGGTTTAAAATTCACCTTCAGTGAAGGTATTTCTTTCTTGAGCTAAACCTTCTGCGGTATACAAATTTACGTAAATCATCATCCTTCAAATGATTATCATAAATTAAAAATAATAGGGACTGTAACTCTGGATAACGCTCCATGACGAAAAGGGCGAACTCCTTTCGTCCGCCCTTCATTATTAATTTAAACTCTTCCTGTTTGACAATTTCTTTCAACTGCTTCTCATAATAAGCTTTTGAATCTTCCCATTTTTCCTTACGATTTTCTAACGTATCACGGGCATACTCAGGTAATTTGTCGATAACTTGGTCAATATAGCCTTCTGACCACATGATCATCTTATCCTTCTCAGGCAATTCAAAGACCATATTCATAAGTTCAAGGTCATCTCCTGTACTGCTTGCTGCATGTTTCCCTACCCGATTCACTTTTGTCCACCCCTTGGTTGTTGGGTTATGCTTCTTTACTCAATGTATTTTCAATATCATAGCTCTTCTTCTTGCTGTCTATCCATGTTTGATATTGAGAATCGACTTTTTGATCAAATAATGTTTCTTTTATTTGGGCCTTGCTGTCCTCATAGTTTGCTGCTTGTGCTGCCTTTTTAGCCTCCACTTTAATAATGTGGTACCCGTATTGTGTCTTTACAGGGTCACTAATGGTGTTTACCGGCAAGGAGAAAGCTACGTTATCAAACTCAGTTACCATCGTTCCTTTTGCAAAGTAACCAAGCTCGCCGCCATTAGCTTTTGTTCCTTCATCCGTCGAGTATTTTTTTGCTAATGCTGCAAAGTCCTCGCCATTATCCAATTTTTGCTTGATTTCCTTTGCCGTTTTCTCATCTGTAACAAGAATATGGCTGGCTTTTACTTGCTCTGCTGACGCAAATGAATCTTTGTTTTCTTCAAAATAAGTTTTCATTTCCTCATCAGTAATTTTGATATCTGGTTCCATTAGTTTTTTTAAGATGAGATAATTCTTTAAATCGTTTTTAACAACAGTAAGAGTGGTATTATTGCTCTGAAGCGCCTGATTAAAGGCGTCATCTCCACCATATTGTTCTTTTAAATTGTCAATTTCCTTATTGACTGCACTATTTGAAACCGTAACTTTTTGTTTAGCTGCCTCTGCCGCAACAATTTTATCACTAATGATTTGATCAACGGTGGCCGAACCATACTGTTCGACCATTTTATCATACAGTTCATCCTTGCTAATGGATTCACCATTAAATTTTGCCACCGCATCATCCTTAGTGAAGGTAAAGGTTAGATAGACACCTGCAGCTACGATGAACGCCAAAATAAGCGCGGTCATCCATTTATTTTTCTTTATCCATGTCATTACCTTGCCGTCATCCTTCCGACTGTGCTGTTAGTTTAGCAGATAATGTGATCAGTTTTCCGTTTCGGTACACTTCGAACTTAATCGTGTCACCTGTTTTCACTTTTGAGTATAAATATTTCCTGAGTTCTGATGAATTTGCGATCTGAGTTCCATTCATGGATACTATAATATCCTTTGGCTGGAATCCTGCTTTCGCTGCTGCAGAATTGTTATCAATGTTCATAACAAGAACACCTTTTGTAACATTCTGTGGCAGGTTTTGGTAGTACATCTGCGGCACTTGGTCTAAGTCAGCGAGACCGACACCTAAATATGGACGAGCGATTTTACCATTTTTAATTAGTTGGTTCA
Organism: Bacillus sp. ISL-18; assembly: GCF_018613415.1. Classification (GTDB taxonomy): domain Bacteria; phylum Bacillota; class Bacilli; order Bacillales; family Cytobacillaceae; genus Neobacillus. The sequence goes on from NZ_JAGGQG010000010.1 coordinate 14,171, forward strand.
CAATCGGAATAAAATCATTACTTGGGATTGCGAAACCAAGCCCTTCCACCCCGGTTTCGGATATTTTCAAGCTGTTAATTCCAATCACTTGACCTTGAGTATTGATTAGAGCACCGCCGCTGTTCCCAGGATTAATCGCTGCATCTGTTTGAATAACATTTGTATCCCAATTACCTGCAGAGGTGGACACGGAAATTGATCGGTTAGTCGCACTAACGATACCTTGCGTAACAGTTCTAGATAAATCAATGCCAAGTGGATTCCCAATTGCATAAACCGTGTCCCCAGGTCTTAATTTGGTTGAGTCCCCAAAGTTTGCCGTGGTCGTTACATATTTAGCATCAATTTTTAAAACGGCTAAATCTGTTAACGCATCGGTTCCGACTACTTCGGCAGTTGTCTTTTGACCATCATATAGTGAAATTTCGAGCTTAGAAGCCCCTTCAACCACATGATTATTGGTCACAATATAGGCGATATTATTATTCTTTTGGAAAATTACCCCTGAGCCGGAGCCGGTTTCAACACTTTGTGATGAGTTTGGATCCGAATAAGAATTTGAATTTGAATCGGAATTCCCCCAAAAATCAGTGGATTGCTGTTGTTGCTGCTGTTGGTAATTTACAATCCCTACAATCGCTTTGGACAGCTTTTCTACGGTGTCAGCAACGGAATTTGTCGATACGGCTGTTGGCTGTGCCGTTACGGGTTTAACATTATTACTACTTGCAGGGCTGCTAACCTCTTGATCTTGGCTACTTTGATTAAAGTTTTGCAAATAATCAGTATGTGGTAAAACAGCTAGCGTGAGAACTGAACCAATAACACCCGCTGCAATCGTGGAAACAAATCCTTTTGCCTTACGCTTTTTTGTTTCCGGATGAAGATTAGCACGGGTTTGTTCTGCTACAGGAGGTTCAACATTTTCCTCTGCTAATCTTCTTTTCCAAAGGCCTTCATCGTCCCTTGTCTTATTCGACTCTACTGAGAAAGTCGCATCCACAGCATTCACAGTATTCTCTGAATGGCTTTCGTCCTTCATTTTTTCAAGAGAAGGATCTTGTGGATTTGTATTATTGTTCATCTCGGATGAGTTTGATTGATAAGTTTCGAATTCATTTTCATTATTATTTTTGAAGTCCATCATCATCGATCTCCTTTAATCTATTACTTACCTTGTCTATACTTTAACTCACAAATCTTAACAAATTATTAACAAACTTTAACGAGTTTAAGAAAAATGCTTTAAAAACATGAAAAAGCTGCGGCAAGTCCGCAGCTTTTTCGATTATTCATTTTTTAAACGAATCGTAAATTTCGTTCCTTTTCCTTTTTCACTAGTAACATCTATTTCACCGTTATGAAGCAGTACTAATTGTTTCACAATCGACAGACCTAATCCAAATTCTCCATATGGCGTACTGGTTCTTGAAATATCCGCTTTATAAAAACGACGCCAGATGTTTTCAACTTCTTTGGAATCAATCCCAATTCCTGTATCCTCTACTTCAATAATTGTGGCATGATCTTCTTTTCTTCCGCGCAGCCAAATCGTCCCGTCGGCAGTAAATTGAATACTATTTTTTGTGATATTGATTAATATTTGAATAAGCCTGTCATAATCAGCCAGTACCATTATCTCAGGTTCGGCCTCAACGATAATGCGGTTGTTTTTCTCTTCCGCTAACATACTCAACTGATCTTGAATAATTTCCAGCGCTTCTAATAATTGAATTTCCTCTTTGAATAATTTAATTTGATTAGATCGTATTTTTTCAAAATCCAAGTTTTCGTTAACAAGACGAATCAGCCTTTTCGCCTCTTGACTCACTAAATTAATTCCCCGCTCCTTATCTTCTTCAGGAATCATATCATTTTTCAGACCTTCAATCACACCGCTGATTGTTGTTAATGGTGTGCGCATTTCATGGGAAACATCCGCCATGAACTGGCGCCTTCTATTTTCAAGACTTTCAATTTCGAGCATCGATTCATTAATTTTATTTACCATATGGTTAAAATCATTAGCTAATTCACCAATTTCATCGAAATTTGAAGAATTAACTTTGACATGATAATTCCCCTCAGATACTTGTGACGTTGCCTCACGGAGCCGCTTAATCCGATGAACATGAATTCTTGATAAGAACATACTCTGTAAAAAGGAGACACCAAAAGCAATGAAAATGGTATAAAGTAAATACTTATTCAGCTGCTGAATCATCTTACTGGAACCGCTGATAGGCGACGTTAACAAGACTCCGCCGAAGAATCTTTGGTTCTCTATAAATGGCAGTACAACAAAGGTGACCCCTTCTTGCCCAAATCGTTTAAAGTCGCTTTGAACAATTAATGTCTTTCCTTTCGTTACTTGATCCCATTCCTTCTGAGATAAATTTTTAATGGCGGGACCATGTTTATTAACTAAATAGAGGTGACCATCCTGATCAAACATACTAAAACTCATTTTCCTCGCTGCCAATACATTGCTGTATTGATTAAGCACATCATCTGAGTCTATAGGGGCAGCGTCTTTTAAATCGGATAGAATCGCCTTTCCGTATGAAATCAGTTCTTCCGATTTAGTTTCATATATCAGGTTTTCGACATAATGAGCAAATAATAAACTTAACAATAAAAATGCAACAATAATAATACTAATATGACTAAAAAACTGCTGATAAAAATATTTAAATTTCATCTGCTTTGACTGCATCATCGAATTTATATCCTACTCCCCAAACCGTATGGAAGAAAGGCTGTAACGTAGTTTCCACTTTTTTACGCAGACGTTTAATATGAACATCCACTGTGCGTTCGTCTCCGTAGAACTGATATCCCCATACACGTTCTAGTAATTGTTCACGAGAAAAGACTTGACGAGGGTGCTCTACCATATAAGAGAGTAAATCAAACTCTTTCGGTGTTAAATTTGTCACCGGAGTTTCATCTACAAATACTTCTCTTGTTATTTTATTCACCCTAAAATGATCCGTTTTTATAATATTGTCTTGCTCTTTATGCTCTTGATTCTGAACTCTTCGTGTTACGGCTTTAATTCTGGCCATCAAAGTTAGCGGACTGAACGGTTTCGTGACATAATCATCCGCCCCCATTTCCAGACCTAGTACTTGGTCAGATTCACTATCCTTCGCAGTCAACATAATGATCGGAATAGTAAACTTCTCTTCGCGAATTTTCCGACAGATTGTAACCCCATCCATACCAGGAAGCATCCAATCGATAATCAGGGCGTCCCATGTTCCGTTCTTAAAACGGTTGTACCCTTCTAATCCATCGTTAACAAACTCGCCATCAATCCCCTCCTTAGCAAAAAACATCTCAATCATGGAGCAGACACTTTTATTATCTTCAATCACTAATAATTTCACAGTTACTCATCCCCTAGCCATAAAACTCTTTTTTCTTAGTTTATACGAAAATTTTTGCATATCCAACCTCCTGCCCAATAATTACATTTTAATTAAGAGTTTGTTCATAGTTTTTTAATATTTAGGTTTTTACAACAAAAAAAAAGAGACTTGAAATGTTCAAGCCTCCTAACTCCTTACTATACTTTTACAGCAGCACCGGCAAATAGCGATTCCGCATTTTCGCCGAGCATTTTGTTCAATTGTTTTTCGGTTATGCCCTTCTCTCGTAAGTCTGGCAAGATATTGTCAAAAATATGACCAGGATGCCAATTCTCCATAATTTTCATTACTTGCTTATTCATTAATGGCGGCCTGCCAAGCCAAATATTTACACTGTCATGGGCTAATAAAATTTGATCCTCGTACCCCTCTTCCAATAGGGAAATTAACGTGGCGACCCGTTCTTGATCAAGTGGTGCCCCTACTAGGACTTGAATTCCAAAACGGTCGAAACCGATTCTAACCCCTTGGTCCATGACTTCCTTATGATAGGCTGTGTTGGTATTTCCGCACATATGTCCAATGATGATTTTATTCGGATCTGCTCCAAGGGCAATCAGCATTCTTGCTTGTTCCGGCCCCATCGTACCTTCTTGTGTATGCGTTAAAATAACAATTCCTGTTTCCTGTTGAACCCGTGCCGCAGCTCGGAAGAACATACTTTCATATTCGGTGATTTCATCTTTACTCGAGGCTAATTTAATAATCCCCGGCTTAATTCCTGTCTCGGCGATGCCTTCTGTAATTTCAGTTTTAAACATTTGATAAATTTCCTCTTCTGCCGTTCCTAATCCCTGTCTAAATTTGAAATATGGAGTTGCCCCCTCGCCTTCATAATAATAACCAGTCGCACAGATAATTTGCAGGCCTGTCGTTTCCGAAATTTTTCGTAGAAAAAGAGGGTTTCGGCCGCACTCATTTGGGGTAGGATCGACAACGGTTTGGACACCATAGCTTTGCATCTGTCTCGCAATGCCAATGGCAGTTTCTAAGGCTTCCTCTTCATTAAATGCACCAAGTGTAACGTCTCCTTGAAATCCCGGGTAGCCAAAAATAAAATGTTCGTGGATAAGCGTTTTTCCAAGTTTGTCAACTGGTATTGGACCTTTAACGGTTTCAACTGTTTTCATTGATTGGATCTCCTTTTCCGTTTCAAATAAAATAGTGGATCAACAAGTTACACTAGTTGCAGTCTTTATGGTTCTAAAATCAATTTGCCTTGAGTCTTTCTTGATTGTAATAAAGTATGAACGTTAGCCGCCTCCACTAATGGAAACACACCGCCAATGGTCAGCTTTAATTTTCCTTGGCCAAGATAAGAGAATAATTCTACTAAACTCGGCTGAAGCAGTTCTGGTTTTCTCATGATTTGCGGCAGGAAAAATCCAATCACGGATTGATTCCTCGCCATGAGTGATGATGGATAGAACCGGCTTTGTTCGCCGCTTGCTGCACCAAAAATAACGAGGCGGCCAAAGGTTGCTAGACATTTAACGGTTTTATTAAAGACCTCACCGCCGACCATTTCGAGTGCAACATTTACCCCCTTGCCGCCGGTTGCTTCAAGTACCTGCTTTTCCCAATCTGGCTCGGTATAATTTATTAGAACATCCGCTCCCATTTCGCGGGCCAAGGCTAACTTTTCTTCTGAACTTGCGGTGGCAATCACTTTTCCGGCCCCAAACAATTTGGCTAGCTGCACGGCGATTGTTCCGACACCACCTGCAGCGGCATGCACGAGGACACTTTCCCCTTTTTCCAAACGTCCCATTGTTTTTAAAATATGATAGGCGCTAAGACCTTGAAGAGGCAGTGCGGCAGCAGTGTGGAAATCTAATTGTTCTGGAATAGGAATGATCGACCGTTCGTCCGCAATGGCAAATTCTGCATAACCTCCTGATTCAATTAATGTCACAATTCTTGTACCAGGCTTTATTTTTGTCACTTGATCGCCAACTGCGGTAACGAATCCGGCTATTTCTGCCCCAGGAATAAATGGAAGTGGTGTTTTCACCACATACTGTCCTTCTCGTCGCGCCGTATCAGCATAGTTGACACCAATTGCTTTAATTTCGATTAAGACTTCATGTCCTTGAGGTACCGGTTTTTCAATATCGACGAAGTTTAAAACCTCTGGTCCACCATATTCCCTTAGCTGTATTGCTCTCATATTATTCACTCCTACTTTCCCTTAAAGGCTGGTTTTCTTTTTTCTTTAAATGCGGCTATACCTTCTTGGTGGTCGTCCGTTTCCACCATAAGCGTTTGAATTAAACGCTCCTGTTCGAGGATCTCTTCAAGCGTGGAGGTAAACGCCTGATCAATAAGTTTTTTCTGTTTTCCATATGCCCTACCAGGGCCATGTGCCAGTTTTAAAGCAAACTTGGTTGTTTCTTCTTGGAGTTTTTCGAGTGGAACTAGATAGTTGATTGCCCCTAATTGGTAAAGGCGCTCAGCCGGGATCGGTTCGGCAGTAAAAAAGAATTGTTTGGCCAAGTGGGGGCCGATCAGTCTAGGAAGTAAATAAGACCCGCCGCCATCGGAAATGAGACCCACTTGAGAAAAACTCAGAGCAAACTTACTTCCTTCTGCTGCCAAAATGAGATCGCACGCCAAGGCTAAATTAACACCTGCTCCTGCTGCAAAGCCATGAACAGCTGCAATAATGGGCTTTTCTGTTTCTTTCATTAATACAATCAACTCATTGAGTTTGCCAATATGTTCGTATACTTGAACTCCTTTTGCCTGCCCCATGGTTTTGACGTCACCGCCCGCACTAAAAGCACGCCCCGCTCCGGACAAGACAATCACTTGAATATCCTCGTTATTTTGTGCTTGAAGGAGGGCTTCCTTAATTCCCAAGATCATCTCCGGGCTAAAGGCATTAAGGCTTTCTGGACGATTTAAGGTTAAGGATAAGACTGGACCAAGTTTTTCAACTACTAAATGTTCTTGCGTCATTTTTTCATCTTCCTCTCGATTAGATTGATTATATTTGACAATCCTTCTTTACTAACTGGAAACCAGCATACCTAGCGTTAATCGGTTTTGCGAGACAAAGTTGGTTCAACCGTTACCTTCCCCTCTGTTAAAATTGGTACAATCAAGGTAATTCCTTTCGATGCAGCGACCTTCAAGTCAGGGTGCTGATTATGTTTTTCTAGCAGCCTGCCAACATATGAATCTAACAATACTTCGTAGGAATCATCTTGACTGCGGTAAAAATATAGAGCTGTTTTAGCCGCATCTGTTAGTTCATATTCCCTCTGTTTTTGCAGACAATCGATTAAGTGCCCAGCGCCATAAAAATCCTCTAAACTCGTTTCACCTGAATTACCGGAACAAATAATTAGAATGGTATGATCATCCATACAGTGCTGCAGTGAACTGGCAACTGCAGGATTGTTGAGCAACGAACCAATATAGACCTTTTCTGCCTGAGCTGATTTCCTTAGAGCGACGGTTCCATTTGTAGTAGACAATATTAATGTCTTCCCTTTAATCTTTTCACTAATTAGGGTTGGACTTGGATAAACAAAACCATCTATTGGTCTTGCATCCAGTTCACCCGCCAGAATATATTCCCCCTGTGAAAACTCTTTTGCAACTACCATTGCTTCACGGCTATGCAAAACAGGAATGACTTCCTTTGCTCCATCCTTTAATGCCGAAACAATCATTGTGGTCGCCAGAAGCACATCTAAGACGACTGCTATCTTATTTCCAACTGCCATTTTTTCTTCTTTAATGTCTTCTTTTTTCATCAGAAGGTGAATTTTTGTCATTCCTATTCGGCTCCCCCATTAAAGCTTTTCTTCCGACACAAGTGCGGCATGCAAAATTAAGTTCTTTACAAAGTGGTTAAAGCTTGCAAAACGAGTGTCACTGGTTTGCCCCTTTTTGTAACGATAATAAATTTGCTGCCCAATTACGGCGAGTTTGAAGTAGGCAAAGGTTAAATAAAAATTGAAATTGGTAATATCCCTGCCGCTTTTTTGGGCGTATTGTTCAATAAATTCCTTTCTTGTAAAAAAACCATCGTGGACAGCGGTAACAGGTGCTTTCCCTAACCCATTGATCAATAATTCAGAGTCATTTCCCTGATTCCAATAACTCATTGCCACACCAAGGTCTGCCAATGGGTCGCCAACAGTGGTCATTTCCCAATCAAACAATCCGACCATTTCAGTTAATTCCTCATTAAACATGGCATTATTAAATTTATAGTCATAATGGATAACCGCAGCATCTGACTGTTTAGGAATATGATTTATTAGCCATGTTTTTAATGCCTCAACCACAGGGATCTCATCCGTTTTCGCACGCTCATACCTTCCAATCCAGCCATGGACTTGCCTTTCCATAAAGCCCTCCGGTTTACTTATCTCGGCAAGACCTGTCTGTTTGTAGTCTATTTCATGTAATTCCACTAGTTTTTCGACCATTACCTGTGAAAGGCGGCGGCAGAGTTCTCTCGTTACTTGCACTCCTTCTGGAAAAGAAGTATCAATAACCATGCCATTTTTTCTTTCCATGATAAAAAATGGACCCCCAACGATTGTTGGGTCCTCTGAATAAAGAAGCGGACTTGGAGCAACGGGAAAAATCGGATTCAGTGAAGAGAGAATTTTGTATTCTCTCCCCATATCATGGGCTTTTGGGGCCACTGGTCCGAGCGGTGGGCGTCTTAGCACGGCTTCCCAATTTCCAATTTTAATCTGATAGGTCAAATTGGAATGGCCAGCCGAGAACTGCAAAATATCCAGCTGTCCGCCCGGTAATGTATCAATATTTTCTCGCAAAAACTTCTCCAAAACAGTCAAATCCAATTCTTCGCCTTGTCGAACTGGAATCGTATCTTTATTCATTTGACTTGGCATGAAATACCTCCTACTATTTGAAGATTCCGACTTTTGAATGAAAAAATTCATTTTAAGCTCGTTATCCAGGCGTTTTTACATTATGACTCTTACTGTACATGCTATTTTCCATACTAACCGGTTAGTATTTCCTTCTCAAAAAAAGAGAGAAATTTAAAGAATAACCCTCTCCTTTTTGTTTATCCATTCATTTGAATCCCCTTTAAAATCATGTCTACAAAAATTTCGGCAACCTCACGATCTGAGCAGCTTCCATTTGGGTTAAACCACTGATAACTCCAGTTTGTTATCCCCAAGATTCCAAATGTAATAATCGAAGCATTGATTTCCGGACGAAATTCCCCGTTTTCAATACCTGCTTTTATTAACGCCTCAATATTTAAGCGGAACTGATCACGCTTGGAAATAATGACAGTGGAATGCTCATCATTCAAATTGGTTAACTCCCGGTAAAACACTTTCGCAGCAGAACCCCGGGATTTAATATCCGAAAGGAGCATATACACTACTTCAAATAGTTTTTCTTTATAGTTCAAGGATGGATCGTTAAAAATCCGCTCCAATTGGACCAGTAATTCATCAATATAGCCGCGATGGATATCCATTAATAATTCTTCTTTACTTGAAAAGTAATAATAAAATGTCCCCTTCGTTACCCCAAGGGAATCAACAATATCTTGAATGGATGTTTCACTGAATCCTTTCTTTTCAAATAAGCGGATGCTTTGTTCCGTTATTTTTTCTTTCACCGTTATGTCCTCACATTCTGTTAGATGTTACTAAAATTATACCATAAGATTGTTCTCTCCTTTACGACAATATGTGTTCTTAAAGGATTCTCAGCTAGTTCTTCATGGTTTCTTCCCTTAAAGCGCGTCGAAGAATTTTCCCTACACCTGTTTTTGGTAACTGATTGCGGAATTCAACGATCCGGGGTACCTTATAGGCAGCCATGTTTTGTTTGCAATATTGAATTAGTTCAAATTCTGTTGCTGTCTTTCCAGATTTTAGGACGACTACTGCCTTCACATCTTCGCCTCTGTATGGGTCAGGGACTCCAATACAAACCGCCTCCTGTACGGCTGGATGTTCATATAATACTTCTTCTATGTCACGTGGATAGATATTATAGCCACTGGCGATAATTAGATCTTTCTTTCTATCAACAATATATAAATAGCCGTCTTCATCCACTCTGGCAATGTCACCAGTGTAGAGCCAGCCATTACGGAGTGTATGAGCCGTTTCTTCTGGTAAGTTCCAATAGCCTTTCATTATTTGCGGTCCTTTAATAATTACTTCGCCTAACTCACCTGCCTGGACTTCATCCGTCCCTGTGGCTAAATCAACAATCTTGTATTCTGTTGAAGGCATGCCAATCCCAACACTTCCAGGTTTTCGTTCCGCAAATGGCGGGTTACAATGCGTTGTTGGTGATGCTTCAGAAAGGCCATAACCCTCAAGGATTTTCGAGCCAGTCTTCGTTTCAAAATTACGCAACAATTCAACAGGCATCGGTGCACTGCCGCTGTTACAAGTTCTAATGCTTTGAATGTTATATTCCTCTGCCCTGGGGTGATTTGTGATCGCCACATACATCGTGGGAACGCCGGGGAACATAGTCGGTTGTTCATTTTTTATGGTATTTAAGACCTCTTCTAATTCAAAACGGGGCAGCATGATCGATTCAGCAGCAGTATAGATTGATAGATTCATACATGAACTCATCCCAAATACATGAAATAGTGGAATGACTGTTAAACACTTTTCCTTTCCAATTTCTATTTCGTTTTTAAAAAACTCATAGCATTGGAGAACATTGGCCAAAACGTTGCGATGAGTCAGCATCGCGCCTTTTGACCGGCCGGTTGTTCCACCTGTATACTGGAGTACTGCCACATCATGTTCAGGCTCAAATGTTATCGGAGTAATGTCTCCATCTCCCTCACCTAAGAAGCTTTCAAAGCTTCGATCTGGAGAAAAATCTTGGCCTGACGGCTGTATACTTACCACAATGACATTTTTCAAGCTTGTTTCAAGCTGAACACTTTTAACTCTTGGATATAAGGCATCGAGGACGATAATGGTCTCAGCACCGGAATCTTTCAAAATGTATGCCAATTCCCTCTCAACAGACATTGGATTTACCTGTGTAACAATCGCGCCAGCGCTCAAGATTCCATAATAGGAAATGACATATTGCGGGCAGTTAGGGAGCATAATTGCTACTCTGTCCCCTTTTTTCACTTGATTTTTTTGCAGGGAAGACGTGAAGCTGATTGCCATTTGGTTTAGCTGTTCGTAGGTGATTTTTCTGCCATAAAAAGAAAGGGCGAAATAAGAAGGAAATTTTGCAGCTGTTTCTTGTAGTATCTGACCCATCGCTAGATCAGGCAGTGTAATTTTTTTTTCTATGCTTTCAGGATAATGCGCCAACCAGGCTTTGTTTTGACTCATATGTCCCCTCCACATTCTTTGTCTCATTCTTTTTCTTCCTTCAAACTTAAAATGTCAGTCCTCCTCCATCAACTGATAGCGTTGTTCCAGTTATGAAGGATGCTTCATCAGATGCCAAGAATAATACCGCATTGGCGACTTCCTCGGGTGTACCAATTCTTCCAAGGGCATTGGCTCGTGAAATAATCGGCCATTTCCGTTCGTTCTGTTTCCAATTATCAATAATTTTAGTATCAATCACTCCAGGTGCAATGGCATTTACACGAATATTATATTTCCCATATTCAAGTGCAGCATTTTGTGTCAGAACCACTACCCCAGCCTTCGAGGCATTGTAAGCGGAAACAAATTTCTGCCCTTTTAAGCCTAATAGACTTGAGGTGTTAATAATCGAACCTCCGCCTGACTCGATTAATGCAGGCACTGCATATTTAATGCCTAGAAATACACCTTTTAAGTTAATATCAACGACTCGATCCCATTCCTCCACCGATAAATCCACACTTCTTACTTCCGTATTCCCCACCCCTGCATTATTGAACATGATGTGTAAACCACTATACGTACTAGTGGCAGCTTTAACTAATTGCATGATTTGCAACGGGTCAGCTACATCAGTTTTTACAAAAATGGCTGACCCATCTTGCTGATGTATGTAGTTGACCGTCTCTTTCCCATTTGCCGAATCGATATCTGCTACAACGACGTTTGCACCTTCCTTTGCAAAACGAAGGGCTGCTGCCCGGCCGATCCCACTGCCGCCGCCTGTCACAATAGCTGTTCTACCAATTAATTTCATCTAAACCAGCCCTCTCACCACTCGTTCCTTCTACTTCCGAACAATACTAACCAGTTAGTATGTTATATGTACCATTATACCTTCAAAACTTAATTATTCAATTTCTTTTCTAAATATTCTAATAAATTTTTAGTGGTTTGGTGGAAAAAACAAAGGAATGAAAGAAGCCCGTTTAAGGTCTCCTTTTCTCTCAGTACCGTTTGAAAGATCTTTTCTGTTTATTCATGACCTCATACGATTTTTCAATGATGTCTGTTAAAACATCACCTTTGTAAATCCGGCCCAACTTTAGTCCCTGTTGATAATATTCAACAATTTCATCCAATTTGGCAGAGGTTTCTTTTGATATTCTTACATTTAATTGAATTCTTTCGCTATCATTCATGTCTTAACTCTCCTGTTTTCAACGCTAGCCTTGTGCTAGTATTTTTCTATTCATTTGTTATCATCTGCTACTATACTATAAATTTCAACTTTTTTCATTAAAAAATAGGACTGTCATCGTGACGGCCCTTTTTAATGATTCAGCTTAAAGTGAACCTGCACCAGTGATAAGGCAGCTCAACAAACTTACGATGAAGTGACAATTTACGCTTTGCGACATTTAACTCTCCCTATTGTTCTTCATGTTTCCGGTCAGGAATAATAATGGTCGCTAATGTTCTTCTTCTTCTTCCCTTTTCGGGCTTATTTTGTGTCACTTTTGTATAAATCTCTGATAGTTCCTGAATAAATTGAGCAAACTCCGTGTCATTCAAAAATAGAGAAGTCTGCCTAAATGATACCCCATCACGGGCTAAATCAATATTATCCTCGTTTAAATATCGCTCATATTCCCCCATGATGTTAGCCATGAACTTAAAAAATAAATCCATATGCTCATCCTTAGTAAAACTGTTTAATTTCTCTACCGATATGGTGGCATTAGCAGGGTCTTGAAGGGAATATACCTTTTCAATTGTCCCTCGATTTGGTATCTCTTCAATTATATGAATAACCCCTGCCTCAACTAGTTTTTTTAAATGGCGATACAAGGAGGCTTGTGGAATATCAGGGAGTAATTCTTTCAATTGTTGTGCGGTCATTTGTTGGTTTATTAAGGACTGAATAATTCTCATTCGAACGGGATGCAAAATTACATCAACGGTTGATTCTTTTACCATAATAATGGTTCCTTCCTTTTATTATCATTATTAATAATGATAATAAATTATTTTCTACTTTTTGTAAAGTAGGAATTGGAAATAAGAATAAATATTTTGTGTTCAACTTCTCTTCACATTTCTACATGAAAAGGGAAATTTCTACTTATATTATAATGAGGAGGCGTGCAATTAATGATATTATCATGTATTTTAGGCATTATCTTAACATCACAACCGATAACCTCTCCCGATCATTTAGTTATAACCAAAAACGGGATCCATGTGACAACCATTAAGCAGGAGGATTTCTCCTATCCCTATACAGAATTGCCGATCATTGATGGTAAGAAGTATAGCCAATTCCTAGATAACTTGGACAAGCAATTCTCGATAAAGCCTGAAAATGCATCGATTGATTTAAATGGTGAGATAGTCCCAGAAAAGATTGGATCTCAAATTCACCGTCAAGCGTTTACGGAACAACTGTATGCTTATTTTTTTTCCCGCCGCTCAGGAAAATTAGAAATTCCGATGTTAGCTGTTTACCCGAAAGTGGACAGTGAATTACTCGCTAATATACGTAGTATGCGAATTGGCCGATATGTAACGTCCTTTAATCCAGGGAACAAAACGAGGACCAATAATATCGATTTAGCGACAAAGGCGATCAATAATTATGTGATCTTTCCGGGGGAAACTTTTTCTTTTAACAAGGTGGTTGGAAAGAGAACAGCTTCAAAAGGTTATTTAAAGGCCCCTGTGATTGTGAGAGGAGAATTTTCAGAAGATATAGGCGGAGGTATTTGTCAGGTGTCCTCCACTCTTTTTAACGCTGTAGATAGTGCAGGACTTAAAATTGTTCAAAGGTTTTCCCATACCAGAAAGGTTCCGTACATCCCACCTGGACGCGATGCGACGGTTAGTTGGTATGGACCTGATTTTGTCTTTAAAAATACGTACAAAGAGCCCGTCCTGATTCGAGCTAAAACACTAGGGCATTTATTAATTATTAATCTCTACTCTTCAGATATGATTGAGTACCAGCCAAAGAAAATTCCTCATACTCGATATTAAAAAAAGTCCGCTGAAGCAACAGCGGACTTTTTGGCGAAATTTAACGTTTATTTGTTAAGGCACTTTCCATTAACTCATCAGAAAACTCTGAGAGAGCTGCATTGTCCATTACATTTAAGCTAGGCAAGTTCGTTTTTTCTGAAAAGTTTTTCATTACATTTTGAAAAGGACGTGCAAAATCTCGACGCTTCCCTTTTGTTATCCCAAACACTGCAGCACTTAATCCTAATCCGACAAGTGATGCCCATAATGGCATTCTGCTTTTTGGTTTAGGAGTAAACAATTTGAAAAGTGGCTGTCTTGTCATTTTTTTCATATTAAGCACCCCCTAGCATGGTATAGAAGTAAAAAATTCTCCCCCTATTTGCTTAATTTGTACGATCCGATTAAATTTATGTGAAGCAAATCATGCGTGAGTTGCTTGTATTTAACAATTGAGTTTTTGTAATTATTTTTAAAATGATAGAGATGAACCACCAAACCATTTTTTACATACAATGGCTAAAAAGAAAATGGGTGGTGTCTATGGGAAGTTTAACTTATTTTGATTTCTTAGCAAAATTTGGTGTTGGGGGTGCCCATCCAGGTGGAATCCTTCTTACACAAGACATTCTTTCAAAGGAAAAGATAAATGATCAATCCGTCATATTAGATGCTGGTTGCGGTACTGGCCAAACAGCCGCTTACTTATATCAGCACTACAAGGCAAATGTGATTGGTTTGGAAATAAATCCGATTATGGTGGAAAAAGCAAAAAGCCGCTTTGACAAGCTGCAGTTTCCCATTTCTCTGATACAGGGCTCCATAGAGGAAATTCCGTTTGCTGATCAAACCTTTGATTTTATCATCTCAGAGTCCGTTTTAGCTTTTGTGAATAAACCAAAAGCTCTTAATGAATTTTATCGAGTATTAAAAAAAGGCGGTCGTTTATTAGCTAACGAAATGACCATTAACCGCCCCGTGAATAAGCAGGAAGCCGCCGAGATTATGAATTTTTACGCGGTTGACACTTTATTGCTCGAGGATGACTGGATGCGCCTCTTACAGGCTGCAGGTTTCCGTCATATTGATATTCACTCCCAAATCCCACCCCTAAGTCACGGAAATCAAACACCTGAATTTAATTTCTCCAAGGACTTTGAACCTGAACTTTTTCACATTTTGAATGAACATGGGAATATCGTAATTAAATACCAAGATACTCTCAGCTATCGGGTTATAACTGTAACTAAATAAAATGACTGCCTACTTTTTAGTAAAAAAGTAGGTCTTTTTATCACAATTATCCTTTTCATGAGGATTATGAATATTATTGTCCTTTCAAAGAAAAATAATAAGGTGAAAGGATGGGATGACTAAATGGATAAAACTTTGGGGTATTTAAAAGAGATATTATCCAATTACACGGACGATCACACTGAAGGACGATTTATATATAAGAAACTCATTGAAGGCGCTTACAAATCCGAAGGTTCTTTTGTCAATGACTTAACCCAAAAAGAAATTCATTTTTTAAACCACATGTTACCTAAAGAAATAAATCATGCAAAAGAGGTACAGGATGAGAAAAGAGCCTATCAATTAAATGAGGTATATGAGTTATTGTGATAAATCCGAAAAAGATGGCAGACTAATCTGTCATCTTTTTCAGATTTATTTCATTTTTTGCTAAAACTATTTCCTAGGTAAGCGCATAGTACGACAAAACATTCTTAAAATCATCGTCTGCTCTTCCTATTTACGACAATAAAACCAGAAAAACTACAAATACCTTCATCATTATCATTAATTTTATCAAATTCTCTATTAATGGATGTCTCTTTTCTTAAACCTGCCTCCACGTACCTCCGCAATATCCGCCACAGCTAAAAAGGCACTGTCATCATTCTCTGTGACAATTTCTTTTAATTTTGCTTCTTCTAGTCGGTTTATCACACAAAAGATCACTTTCTTATGGTCACCAGAATAAGCGCCTTCCCCATTCAAGTAAGTAACACCACGGCCTAAACGATGCATGATCGCATCTCCTATTTGACTGGCATTGTCACTTATAATCCAAACTGACTTTGATTCATCTAATCCTGTAATGGTAATATCAATCGTTTTGTACGCAACGAAATAGGCAATTAATGAATACATAGCCCGATCCCACGAAAAAACAAATCCGGCGCTCCCTAAGATGAATAAATTAAAAAACATGATAATTTCCCCAACAGAAAACGGAAGTTTATTGTTGAAAAGAATGGCCAGAATTTCGGTTCCATCTAATGAACCTCCATAGCGAATGACCAAACCTACGCCAGCACCGAGCAAGATTCCCCCAAAAATGGTCGCAAGCAGTATATCTTGTGTAAAAGCTGGAACTGGATGAAGTATGGTGGTTGTAATAGAAAGAATAACAATTCCATAAAGAGTGGATAAAGCGAAGGTCTTTCCAATCTGTTTATAACCTAAAAAGATAAAGGGAATATTAAATAGAAAGAGGAAAATTCCTAGTTTCCAACCTGTCATATAAGACAACATGATGGAAATTCCCGTAATCCCTCCATCAATTACCTTATTGGGGACAAGAAAGATTTCCAGTCCTACACCCATTAGAATTGCCCCAAGCGTGATTAATAGCATTCGTTGGAAGATTTTTTTCTTGGTCAAACCTTTGTGTTCAATCTTAGCCATGATCGCTTCTTGCTGGTCAATTAAACTAAGTTCTTGTGTCCCTGACATTATCTTTCCCCTTTCAATACAGTCTCTTACCAATAGTATAATGAATATTCACTGCTATTTATATTTAAATGCTTACTTTTCTTTAAATAAAAACTGTATCAATCTTGAATGTTGATTTCTTCTGCAGGCTATAAAATAAACAATAACTTTTACACATCCTAAACAAAAAGAAACTGCCTTTTTTCAAGGCAGTAATCCATTCAACTTGGGTCAACTTCATCGTAGGAGAGGGTGGTCACACTCGTATATTCACCATCTGCCACTTCCTTATCAGTTGCACTTGCATTTAGTTCTTCTTGATCATCAACCCCTGGGGCTATGTTTGGTTCTTTTTTCTTATTCATACCTATTCACTCCCTTACAAGGATTATTTTCCCAGATTTTTTACCAACTATACTTAAAATATTTTTATGACCATAAAAAAAGAGCTACCCCGTTAGGAAGTAACTACTTTTATGGTTAACAACATAGGAGACCCAGCCATGACACCAGCCAATGATTATTTAAAAAATTATTTCCATTTAGTTTTTTAAGCTAGCGGAAAAATTTAAAAAACTCAGCTGATGGGTGTTTGTTCCGTTGAAGGAATTAATTCACATGCGTTTAATGGAATTCAAATTCCTAAAAGAAACAAATTATTTTCGGTTTTGCAACCGCTTAAGACTCTTATTCCCCATTTGGATTCAGCTTCTTGGCAACATCTTTTGGGTTAGGTTTCAGTTATAAATACCTTGTTAAGAAATTTTCCTTAACTAGGTACTAACCTATAAATCCTTAACTTTTTCCTTTGATAGTGATTTTATAAAATCATAGAAATCAGCTATGAAAGGCGATTATTTTAGATTTATGCCTCCCTTACACTCCTTGTATCGCTCCACCCTGCCAAATGATTTAACAGGAATAACCTTACTATTACTCGTTCACATAACGGAACGAACACGTATGGTTGAGCCTCCTAAGTTGTTAATATCTTTTACACTTCTAGTATACCACTCAATTAACCGAATAGGCAGAAAACTTGTGTCGTATTTGTGAATTTTTGGAATTCCGCTCCTGATTAGCAGCAAAACAATAAGGGAACCTTATCTAAATAGAGCACCTTACTTAAAAAGGAAGGAAAGGATTGAACAAATGATAGAATCCCTAAAAAAATACGCAAAACCTTTTCATACTTTCAACGACCTTGATCCGTTAATCGAAGCGATTGGTGATGCTAAATACGTCCTACTCGGAGAATCATCACATGGTACATCTGAGTTTTATTCGATTCGGGCTGAAATAACTAAGCGATTAATCCAAGAGAAAGGTTTTTCCTTTATGGCAGTGGAAGGTGATTGGCCAGCCTGCCAATCAATTAACCGATATATTAAAGGCCTCTCCTCCTCTAAAAAGGAGGCCCGGGAAGTACTAGAGGATTTTAATCGATGGCCCACATGGATGTGGGCCAATCAAGAAATAATTGAATTAATCGAGTGGTTAAAGGATTTTAATCTAAAAACGAAGCGAACAGAAAAAGTTGGTTTCTACGGTTTGGATGTTTACAGTCTATGGGAGAGCCTAGATGAGATTGTAGGTTATTTAGAAAAAATTAATTCGCCTGAACTTGAGACAGCAAAGAAGGCCTTTGCTTGTTTTGAGCCTCATAACCGAAATAACGAATCCTATGCAGTGTCTGCCGGGTATTTATCAGAAGACTGTTTAAAAGAAGCCCTTGACCTTCTTTCTACCATTCAAAAAAATAAATGGAAGTTTGAAGATAACCAAGAAGGCAGTCTCAATATGGAAGTAAATGCGCTTGTGACAGCGCATGCAGAAGAATACTACCGAACAATGGTGAAAAGTGATGATGAATCCTGGAATATTCGTGATCGGCACATGGTGGATGCTTTACAATCCATTGTTAAATTTTATGGCGACGATGCAAAGGTCATTATATGGGAACATAATACCCATGTTGGCGATGCACGAGCCACTGATATGAAGGATGAAGGAATGGTAAACGTCGGACAGCTTGTCCGAGAACAATATGGAGAAGATGAGGTGTTTATCGTCGGATTTGGGACCTATACAGGCTCCGTAATTGCTTCAACCGAATGGGGTGTAAACTTGGAGGTAATGAAGGTTCCGCCTGCCCAGACCGGTAGCTGGGAATATTTCATGCATCAGTCTGGAGCGATGAATAAGTTTCTTATTTTTAACGAACAAAACCGCAAAGAATTTTCAGCAACAATTGGTCATAGGGCTATTGGTGTAGTGTATCATCCAGAATACGAACAATTTGGAAATTATGTACCTTCAAACATGGGCCAACGGTATGATGGATTTATTTTTGTAGATCGAACAAATGCTTTACACCCTTTAGTTTTAGAACGAGTTTTTGTTTAGTTCAACTTCCAACGGTGAAATTAAAAAGGAATACCGTAAAAAAACCAATCTCTATAAGGATTGGTTTTTCTTCTGATTACTTAGATCCGGGTGCTGGATGATCCACACCTTTTACATGATGACTATGGCCATTGTCTTCTGAAGTATAGAAATCATAATAATGTACATGCATTCCATTCCCTACAGGGATAGCAGGGCCGGAGTATGCACGATAGTGATGTGTGTGTCCATCCTCAAAGACAACATATCCTTCCGTATAGTGAATATGCCCTCCATCTTGGGTTGGAATTGCCGGTGATGTGACGTCCAAACATTGATGGACATGCCCTGAGCTTACCCCTGTGTAGTCAACGGAACCATGATTATGATGTGGAACAAAGCCTTGGACAAAATCATCCTTACCTATATTTCTAATCGTAATCACCCCATAAAGTAATCTTGATGTTACAACTATATGCAGCTAAATAGAAAAAAAGTCAAAATGAGCATCCAAAATTTTTTGCGCCAATTGTTATCGAAACCAAAGAGTAGAATAGAAAAATCCTTATCAACCATGATTGATAAGGATTTCCAATTAAACACTGACATTCTGAATTTTTTGTTTTATCATTTTATTTGCGAAATGACTATGCAGCACCATACCAATCATTACTAATGCCATACCGCCCCAAGATAAGGAAGAAGGCATCACCGAGTTTAAGAGGAGCAATTCTCCCATTACAGCAAACAAAACCTCCATCGATTGGGTCGCCTCAACAGCGGCGAGCTTTTGCATGTCTCCTCTTACTAAATCAGTGGCTTGAAAAAAAAGGACCGTAGCAATAACTCCTGAGGAAATAGCAACAAGCCCAGATTGAGTAGTCTGACCAAGACTTGGGGGACCCGCATCGATGAATCCATAGATCGATAATACAATCCAAAAAGGCAGGCTTGCTAGTGTCATGCCTAATACTCGTTGGAATACATCCAGGCGGCCTCCGCACACCTCCATCATTTTGCGGTTCCCTAATGGATAGGCAAAAGAGGCAACAATAACGGGTAAAACCCCTAAAGATAACCCCAATATTGATAAGTGGTTCGATTGTTCCAATTGCATAAGAATAATTCCCAGTAAAATAATCAGAGACATTCCTAAACCCTTAAAGGGAATTTTCCCTCTTAATTGTACCGGCCCTTTCTCTGTCACAACAGTTTCATGAAAAAGTGGGGCAAGCATGGAACCGGAGATAATGGTGATTTGCCAAGTTGAAGCAATTAACCATCCAGGAGCATAAGCCGCTGAAAAGCAAATTGGTGCATAGAACAGGCCAAAACCAACTGTACTCCATAAAAACCAACGACCAGGCTGCTTTTTCATTTCAAGGAACAACGGTTTAAGATTCTTTCTCAAGACTACAATTAGTACTAGAAAAGGAACCATGAAGAAATACCTTAATGATGCACTCCAGATCCAACTTCCTCCCGCAAGATCCATCGATCTATTGAGAATAAAAGTAATTGCAAAAAAGAAGGCGGCAAATATGCCTAAGATAATGGGTCGCATTCTTCACTTTCCTTTCATATTCAAGGGAAACCAACATAGATTTGCCCCAATATTTGATTTGTATCAGTATATCAGATTTCTGAATTTTATGTTAACATATCATATGAAAAAACGTGCATAGGCTTTCCTGTCCGGCATATAATGTTCTGTCGTTCAAAAATAGAGCTACGGTTTGAAACTTTATTTACCCCTAGTTCGTACATAACTTAGTTAAAAAATTATAAAGTGAGGTTGAAAAGATGTTTGGAAAAGTTGCTTCCGATATTTTAGGATTGAGCGATGTAGGATCCGTCATTAAACCGGAAAATTATGATAAGGTAGATGCAGACGATTATGTCATGCATGAAGACAATGAGAAAATTTACTTTTTAATCAAATCTAAATCAGATGAATATTGTTTTACCAATAACGCTCTAATCCATCTTGACGGCACCAGTGCTACGAGTAAAAAACGGATGCTGCACCGATATAGTTATGCCACCCATCGAATTTCGGATGTAATGCTTGAAACAGCAGGAACGGTTGATCTCGATGTTGAGATTAAATTCAAAATTGGCTCTGTCCCTTTCTCGATTGATGTACACAAGAAACACATTGAGGAAATTAAAGATTTATATAAAGCATTAATCAAAATTTCTGAGATTTCCCATGAAAATGAAATCAGCCTACAGTTTGCAAAACAAAGCCTTGACGTTGCTTCCATAACACTAGGCCGCGTCACAAGTCCAGACAGCAATTTAGTCGTTCAGTTCAAGATGCTTAATCAAGCAGCATTTCAATGGCTTGAGGACAGTAAAAAACAGTATTGCGTGAAGGATTTTGGATTCGTATTTGAAAAATATATTAATAACTAAGAAGATGCCCTCAAGAGTATATGAATTTGAACTGCACCAAAATTGTTAGACACAGAACTAACAATTTTGGTGCAGTTTTTTTATGGCTATATTTAAATTCGAGTAAAAGAATTTCACTCTGGAATGTTGTCATATAGGAATATTGCTAAAAGGCTATGTACTGTTCAATTATTGGGATTGCCCTTGTCCATAGTTTACTCATCTTCGGACACCATCTTGCTTTTTTAGCTTTCCCTTGTCCAAAGTTTACTCGTCTTAGGACACCATCTTGCTTTTTTAGCTTTCCCTTGTCCAAAGTTCACTCGTCTTTGGACACTACTTTGCTTTTTTAGCTTTCCC
>NZ_JAGGQG010000010.1:35887-347555 GCF_018613415.1 Bacillus sp. ISL-18
TTGCTTTTTTAGCTTTCCCTTATCCAAAGTTCACTCGTCTTTGGACACTACTTTGCTTTTTTAGCTTTCCCCTGTTCAAAGTTCACTCGTCTTTGGACACTACTTTGCTTTTTTAGCTTTCCCCTGTTCAAAGTTAACTCGTCTTCGGACACCACCTGCCTTTATTAGCATGCCCTTGTCCGAAGTTCATCCGACTTTGGACACCACTTCAACTTGTACAATATTTATTGTCCATCATAATAATGATATTAATTGCTATGCCAAAGTTAATAGAATTTTATAAAGACCTAGATAAATAAAGAAAAAGACGCATGCAAATACATACGTCAATTCTTGAGTCTTTTAATGAGAAAGCACCCTAAAACGGATCACTTTATTATGTTTAGTGCAAACCTTTTTAGGATGGATGTTGTCGATGAAACAGCCCCATTACTTCAATGGTTTCGGTGATATTGACGAAAGCACATGGATCCACTTCAACAATTAAATTCTTCACTTCATTTAATTCATAACGAGTAATAACAGTTATTAATATGTTTCTTTTGTCATTCGAGTATGCACCAATTCCATCCATAATGGTAAGACCTCGATAAAGGTTGGTTAGTAAATGTTCCCTCAACTCTTGGCCCTTATCTGTAATAATCATCAAAGTTAGTTTGGCATGGTCTGTATAAATAGTATCGACTACTTTTCCGGTTAAATAAATTGATACTAATGTATTAAGTGCTGCGTCCCAATTAAATAGAAACCCACTTATCACAATGACAACAGCATTCATACCCGAAAGTAAGCCTCCTATTGGAAAATCTTTTTTTCGCGACACGATCATCCCAATTATGTCAAACCCGCCAGTGGAGCCCGAAGAACGAAAGACAATTCCTACTCCAAGCCCTGTTAAGATCCCTCCAAAAATGGATGAAAGAATGGAATCCTTCGCAATTGGAAGAACAGGAACTAGGTAAAGGCCTACAGAAATGATCACCACGGAAACGATCGTATTCATGATGAATTTTTTCCCAAGCATCTTATAACCAATAATGATGAGTGGTAAATTCAATAAAAAGTTTGCCAAACCGGTATTTAATGGGGTAATCATCCCTAATATCATGGATATTCCGCTTAATCCACTGCTTAAAACAGCGTGAGGAATTAAAAAAAGGTTAAATGCCACCACTACAATGAGGGAACCGGCAATTACTCCAATAATCTGCATGGCAAATCCTCCTGCTTCCCAATTTTTTCTTTTTTTTAAATGATACTGATTCTCTAAATCAAAGTAAACTTAATAGTTTTTTTCCAATAGAAAAAATAATCTGTTTATTTCGATATTATTGATTTTCAATTAACTTATTGACAGTTTAAAGATAATAATGATACTTTAGTAGTATATTAATTGAATAGTTTAAATCCTCATCAAAACCGGTGAGGTAGAGGTCGCGGTTTTTATTAGTAAAACGAATGAGATGTAGAGACATCCATGACTCCGTTTGAAAGGAAAAGCTGCCGAAGTGTGCTTTGTTCTCTAAAAAAGCATGCTGGGTCTGTTTTCGAATAGGAACAGAACTGTCACGTTTGAACCTACCAAGCAAACGTGTTGAGCTATCTTTCGGAAGGTATGATGCGGGGTATACACAATGCCATCGATTCTACTTCGATGGCATTTTTTATTCCAAAACTCCTTCTCGAACTAGTGATTGCAGGCTGACCTTTCAGGTACCTGCGTAACGTTAGCAGATCTATATAAAAAATGAAAAGGAGTTTTATTATGCAAGGACAAACAGCAAGACCATTAGAAGAAAATAATACTGGAAGACATACATCTAAAAATGATTCAAACGAATTAAAACGAAGTCTAAAATCTCGCCATTTGACGATGATTTCTCTTGGAGGAACAATTGGAACCGGCTTATTCCTTGCGAGCGGCGGTGCGATACACTCTGCCGGACCGGGCGGGGCTATTCTTTCCTATCTTGTCATCGGAGTTATGGTTTACTTCCTAATGCAAAGCTTAGCGGAAATGGGCGCCTACATGCCCGTTGCCGGTAGTTTTAGCACATACGCTACAAAATTTGTAGACCCATCACTAGGCTTTGCCCTTGGTTGGAATTATTGGTATAACTGGGCAATCACCATTGCAGCAGAATTAGCCGCTGTCACCATGATTATGAAATTTTGGTTTCCCCATACACCTTCATTTGTCTGGAGTGCCATTTTCTTAGTCATTATGTTCCTATTAAACTATCTTTCTGTAAAAGGATTTGGCGAAGCAGAGTATTGGTTCTCTCTTGTTAAAGTAGTTACGGTTATTATTTTTATCATCACCGGCACTTTGATGATTTTCGGTATCATGGGCGATCATGCAGTTGGCTTTAAGAACTTTTCAGTCGGAGATGCTCCATTCCACGGCGGTTTTATGGCTATGCTGGGGATCTTTATGGCAGCAGGTTTCTCTTTCCAAGGGACTGAGCTATTAGGTGTTGCTGCGGGTGAAACCGACGATCCTAGTAAATCAATACCACGTGCTGTTAAATCTGTATTTTGGCGGATCCTCTTATTTTATGTTTTAGCTATTTTGGTTATTGGTCTTCTCATTCCCTATACAAATGGAAACTTGGCTAGTGGTGAAGTATCTGTCAGCCCATTCACGCTTGTTTTCCAAAAAGCAGGTATTGCATTCGCTGCTTCTGTAATGAATGCGGTAATCTTAACAGCTGTTTTATCAGCAGGTAACTCAGGAATGTATGCATCAACACGGATGCTATGGGATTTAGCAAGACAAGGTAAAGCTCCTAAATTCTTAGGTAAACTTAATAAAAATGGCGTTCCAGTTAATGCTTTAATCGTGACAACGTTAGTAGGAACACTTGCATTTTTGGCCTCTTTCTTTGGAGATGGTACCGTTTATGTATGGCTATTAAACGCATCCGGTATGTCAGGGTTTATTGCTTGGCTTGGGATTGCCATCTGTCATTATCGTTTTCGCAGGGCATTTGTTGCTCAAGGAAAAGATCTAAACCTGTTGCCTTATAAATCAAGATTCTTTCCGTTCGGTCCTATTTTTGCCTTTGCCGTTTGTGCTTTTGTTGTTCTAGGACAAAACTACTCTGCTTTTATGGGCGACCATATTGATTGGAGCAGTGTATTAGTATCCTATATCGGCTTGCCATTATTCTTTATCTTATGGCTTGGTTACAAATTCACTAAAAAGACTAAGGTTATCCCTTTAGAAAAATGTGATTTAGAAGTATAATTAACCGAAAAAAAAACAGACTCTGCATAGAGTCTGTTTTTTTTGGTTGCTGCTTTTATAAATCAAAACGTTTTATTACTTTTCTGATTCCCAGACATACAAATCCTCAATTTGACAATTTAATTCTTTTGAAATGGTCATTGCCGAATTTAGAGTCATTACCTTTTTAGATATGTAGTTATCTAGCTGGCTCCTTGGAATGTTTGTATTACTTTCTAAATTATCTAGAGTCATACCACTTTTTGATAATAACTCCTTGAGGTTACTTCTTTTTGCTTTATAATTGGTCAAAAATGACACCTCGCTTTTATTAAGCATACCATAGTTAACTAATAATGGAAAGGAGAACGGCTCCGGTTATTCTTATTGTTATTTCCATATCCTATATGTAACCAGGCATAAGTGGCATTTTTGTGATATACTTAAGGTGAAGGGGTGTTGAAATGAAAAGTTCGAATAACCGTTTCAATGATGGTCAAACCGTAAATATCATAGAAACAGGTGAGGTTGTCACCATTTCTAAATGGCAATATGTGAAAAATATGAAAAGATACTCGTATATCGTTAAAGAACATCCCAGTACATTTTATTTTGAAGAAGAACTGCAAGAAGATTCATAAACTGAATATGAATAACAAAAAGAAGATCCATTTCGTGAAATGAATCTTCTTTTTTACTATCATTAAAATTCAGCATTACCAGTTGTTCGTGGGAATGGAATAACGTCCCTAATATTAGCCATACCCGTTAAGTACATGATTAATCTTTCAAAACCTAGGCCATAACCTGAGTGTTTTGTTCCGCCATATTTCCTTAATTCCAGATACCACCAATAGTCTTCCTCACTCATCCCAAGCTCTTTGATTTTTCCGGCTAGGATATCCTCACGTTCTTCACGCTGACTTCCACCGATTAATTCGCCGATTCCCGGTACTAGTAAATCTGTTGCAGCTACGGTTTTGTTATCTTCATTTAGACGCATATAGAATGCTTTGATCTCTTTTGGATAATCTGTAACAAACACTGGGCGTTTAAAGACTTTTTCACACAGATAGCGTTCATGTTCCGTTTGCAGATCAAGTCCCCATTCAACCGGATAAGCAAAGGTTTCACTTGAATTCTTCAATAACTCAATTGCTTCTGTATACGTTACCCGTCCAAAGTTTGCTGAATGAGCCAGATTCAAACGATCTAACAATCCTTTTTCTACAAAGCTGTTAAAAAAGTTCATTTCTTCTGGAGCTTGTTCCAATACATAACCAATGACATACTTCACCATTTCTTCCGCTAAATCCATGATATCCGGTAACTCGGCAAAAGCAAGCTCAGGTTCAATCATCCAAAACTCAGCCGCATGTCTTGCCGTATTTGAGTTTTCCGCTCTAAAGGTTGGACCAAATGTATACACATTTCTAAAGGCCAATGCAAACGCTTCGGCAGAAAGCTGACCACTCACGGTAAGATTGGTTTCTTTATTAAAGAAATCCTTTGTTACATCAGTTTTGCCATCTTCAGTTTTTGGAAGATTATCCATATCCATAGTAGTGACACGGAACATTTCGCCAGCACCCTCCGTATCACTGCCCGTGATAATTGGTGAATGAACATATACAAATCCTTTGTCCTGGAAAAATTTATGAATCGCATAAGATGCTAACGATCTTACACGGAAAACAGCATTGAACGTATTTGTTCTTGGACGTAAATGCGCGATGGTTCTTAAATATTCAAAGGAATGCCTTTTTTTCTGCAGCGGATAATCTACATTAGATGTCCCTTCAATAGAAATTTCCGTCGCCTTAATTTCAAAGGGCTGCTTTGCTTGAGGTGTATAAACAAAGTCACCCTCTACACGAATCGAAGAGCTAATGGGAAGCTTGGTAATTTCCTTAAAGTTATCTAATTGCTCGTCAAAAACAATTTGAACACCTTTAAAAAAGCTTCCATCATTTAATTCAATGAACCCAAAGGTTTTGGAATCCCGTATTGTCCGGATCCATCCAGATAATTGAACCTTCTGTTCAACAAAACTTTCCGTATTTCTGTACAAATCCTTAATTAAGACCTGTTTCATTCTTCTTCCTCCTAAATCCTATGTAAAGGTTATGCTAATAGCCAGACTCAATGTTTTTGCGGATATAATAATAAAAACCTTTCATCCTAGGGGAAGAAAGGTAGAATTCTGACTATCATCATTTTTCTTTATCCCTTCAATATTATACAAAATACCATGTCCCATAAGCAATATTCAACAAATTATTCGGGGTTAAGGAATAATTTGTCGTTTTTTTAGCTTTTCTCGCCCGTCCAATACCCTTTGGTAAATATATTTTTATTTTTCAGAAATATCTATCTTAGAATTAGCAGGAATCCGTTAGAATATAGTCGAATTAATAAAAAAAGAATACTTGATTGGAGGTCAGTTTGTGGACAAGGTTACCTGTATTGCCTATCTGCTTTACAAATCTTCTAAGAATCAAGACAATAGAGAAAAAGCTATCCAATTATTAAATGGCGATGTTTCAATGCATGATTTAAAAAGGATTCAATCCGTACAAACACTGATCGTTATGGCAGAATCGATGATTAGAAAAAACAAAGTCGATAAAAAAGAAGTACAACTATTTGTTGACGAATTTATGGTGGTCGAGGTGTAACTTTCTATTGGCAGAGTCAGTTTTATATTTGTTTTTGATAACATAATATTCCACTTCCATTTTCAGCTTTAGATGTTATATAATAAACAAATCCTAAAGATTTCCAAAAGCGCTGAGCTTTTGTGTTTTCTTGCAATATGCCAATTCTAATGTTGTCCACCCCCCGATTTCGCATCTCATTCTCGTAATTTTCATATGCCTGTTTACCGAAGCCAAATCCTTGATATTCTTTATGTATTATTAACAATCCAAGCCACGGAAAAGAATCTTTTAGATTTACCAGCATATAATCAATAACCCCAATATACGTATCATCAAGCTTAATAAATTCACTGGTTGTATTTGGGTTTAGAAATTCTTTTTCCATATCCGTAAGTGACCTAGTTGTTTTGCTATTCTCCATCTCATTATATTGTGGATTTGAATTTATTATTTCAAGAGCAATATATAAAGTTTCTTTTTTTATTTCTTCGAATTTTATAGACATCCCAAACACTCCCTAAGAATTTTTGACATAATACTTTTACTTTAATTCAATCCCACAGAATGAACCTATTGAACTAGGAAGCTTATCATAACCTCTCACACGAATTTAACAAAACTTATAAGGAAAAAGGTGATTTTAAATGGTCCAAGTTGAAGTAAAAATAACTTTTGAAGGAAAAAGCTACTTAACCAATGTTATTGCACAGCGTGAAACATCTGAAGATGAGATATTACGTCTTGCTACTGAACAAATTGTAAAGCAATGGAAAAAGTAATAGCTTAAAAAGCGGCAGGAGTATCCAATCGGACCCTTGCCGCTTTTTAATTTATTTAAATAACATCGTAAACATCCTTAGGGACTAAAGCCATGAGAGGACTATTTTCACCGGTAGCGAACATATGCAGGGCATGCATAGCACGTGTGCAGACCGTATAAAATAATTTCCGTTCACTTTCCTTTTGATAGCGGGAACAATCATAAAGAATGACAGCATCAAATTCTATTCCTTTAGCTAAGTAAGATGGAATCACATTAATTCCTCTTTCATAAGAGATGGTTCCCTTTTCAATTAAATGGAGCGGAATTGCTTCTTTAAGTTCCTCAAACAATGCTTTACTTTCTGCCTCCGTCCGACAGATTACAGCAATTGTTTGATATCCTGCTGACTTAAATTGTTTAATTTTCCCAAGAACTTTTCCATTTAACTGTGCCTCGTCCACATGGCTCACTGTTGGTTTTTTCCCTCTACGATTAAATGGCTCGATTTTTTCCCCATCTGAAATAAGTGCACTGGAAAACTCCACAATTTCTCTGGTTGAACGATAGGTTTTGGTAAGGACAAAAGTTTCAACCTCTTTTTCACTTTTATCCAAATCAGTCAAAACTGTTTGCGAACCTGTTGCCCCTGAGAAGATGGCCTGGTTAAAGTCGCCGAGCAAAGTCATTTTGCTGTAAGGAAACAGGCGCTGGATAAAGGCAAACTGGAACGGTGTATAATCCTGTGCCTCATCAATAAAAATGTGGCGAATAGCGGTGTTTGATTTCCGGCCCTCAAGTAAATCCTGCAGGTAAACAAGAGGCGTAGCGTCTTCATAGGGAACCGCTCTATGCTGTATGTGACCAATTGTTTGTTGACACATCTCTGCCCAATATTTTGGAAAGCCCTTTTTGAATTGTTCCATTTCCTTAAACAATTGCAGGTATATTTGTGTTAGATCAATAAATTTTAAGTTTTTTACTCTTGCAAATAATGGTTTGAATTTTTCTTTTACAACCATTTCGGCAAGCAACCGTTGTTCCCGCTCAAAATCATCAAAGGTATTCTCCGAAAAGCGGTTCTTCTCTTGAAGCTTCTTAAATGCTTCCATATAATCCTCTTTTTCAAGGAATTGAACCTCTTCCTCTACCCAGCTCTGAGAACGTTCTCGTTTAACAGCGCGCTTTAATTCCTTTAACAACCATTCCTTTACCAGCTGCATTCGGTTTGGAATGGAATAACTGCTCTCCAATCCATAAAAATAATCGCTAATTTCTTTTTTAGAAATAATCTTATCACCTCTAAAGGATAAGTCCTTAAAGATTAAGCCTTGGTTTGATAACTTAGATACGTACTGGTCAATTAACGTTTTAAATTCAAGACTGGCCTTATAACGAATAGCTTCCACTCTTGTCTGATAATCCTTTTCCAAATTTCCGCTAAGAAGAAACTCCATTTGTGAAAATGAATCCTCAACATCATAGGTTTTCCCCAATCTCTGCGTTAAATATTCTTGAAAAGTAGATTGCTGCATATTTTCTTCGCCAAGTTCAGGCAATACTGTAGAAACATAGCTGTTAAAAAGAGGGTTAGGGGAAAAAAGCATAATGTTTTCGGCGTTCAAGGTACCCCGATAACGATAGAGTAAATAGGCAACGCGCTGTAATGCTGCTGAGGTTTTTCCGCTCCCTGCTGCACCCTGAACGATTAAAATTTTGCTTCGCTCATTTCGGATGATTTCATTTTGTTCCCGCTGGATGGTGGCAACAATACTCTTCATTTGCGTATTTGCATTATTCCCAAGCACTTCCTGAAGCATTTCGTCACCAATCGTAACACCTGTATCAAACATTGCTTTTATATCTGATTCCCGGATGATAAATTGCCGTTTTAGCGACATTTCTCCTTCTATGGTACCTTCAGGTATTTTATATTGCGCATAGCCTGGAGAGTAATCATAATATAAACTCGAAATCGGTGCCCGCCAATCATAAATTAAAAAATTCTCGTCGTTTTCATCCATTAAGGAGGCAATACCTAAATAGACTTGATCAACATGCCTCTCGCCTTCTTCCAGGAAATCAATCCGGCCAAAATAAGGTGAGTATTTTAATCGGGCCAGTGTTTTAAGATTTTTATCCAAGTGACTATGCGTACGTTCGCGCTCTGAGAGAAGTTCAGCCTGTTGTTTAATACTTGCTGCCGTTTCTATAATGTCATCTGGTTCATCTGTGTTAACCGTAACATCTTCCCAAAAGTTCTTGCGAATCTCGATAACTTCAGAGCGTACAGTTCCGGTATTATTTTGCAGACTCTTTATCTTTTGATCGATGACCTTTACAACCGTACCTACTCTCTCCTGCTCCAGTCGTAAGTCGGTGCTTTCTTTATCGCTCATCTAACCACTTCCCCTTAAAATAGATTTCAATTCCTTGACAATGTACACATTATATGATAATGTTATAATAGATATTTAAACTCTGTTAACAATATACATATTATACCACCAGTCATTGTATCATGCCCTCTTTTAATAATCAAGAATAGAATTCATAAAACCCAAACGCCAAATAGGCGTTTTTTTCCTTTGTATGAGATTCATTTCGATCCGCCAAAAATCCACTTTCTATATGTTCCATAAACAAATACCATAACACTTTTTATTAAAATATAATTTATTAATTTAATCTTTGTTTTAAATAACTTGGTTCTAAGAAAAATTTGATACAAACAGGCATCAAACAAAATCACCTTCAATTTTTCCCAATAACCATTATATTTTTTTAAGGTAAAGCAGCTAAAAAGCGAAAATGTAATGGAATATAAAGGTGTGATTAAAAAATGTTCCGTCCATGCATGATATCTGCCCCAACCAAATCGAATTTTACGAAGGAAGGCTAAAAGTAAAAATAAGTTTGTTTCCGTTACCATTATCATCAAAAAGAAGGAGATTTTACGGGTGAGCTCATTTTTTTTGGCAAGCATATAATACCAGTAATCGCTTATTACAAAGTAAATAGGGATTAGAATCAAGGTATAAACTGTTCTCCACCAATTATGCTTATATACCCCCAGGCGCAAAAATAATAACTCAATTAAGGAAAAATAAATGCCCCCAAGCATTTTCTTCGTTATACCTGATTTAGTCAAAGTGAGGTAAACTGCAGTAAAAGGAACAAAAATGGACTGTGATAAAAAAGCTCCTAGAATATTGTCTAACGATTTATTTTTTAAAACATTTGGCATATATTTGTATCCCTTGAACAAGTTTAATACAAAGAACTCTAATAAATAGGAAAATCCCATAATGGAACCCAGAAAAATTATTATTTCCTTTTTATTTTTACTTTTATAAAAGGCTAATCCTATGAGGAATGTATGGATTATAAACAAAATTAAGAAAGGTATACTATTTTTATTTTTCAACCTCATGTAAACAACCGTCCTTAGACTTTCTTATTTGATTAGTATTAGAAAAAAGTCAGGAATTAATTACAAAATAAATTGACAAAATGTTTTTTAAATACGCACTTAAAACAGGCCCTCTCCTCGTTGGCAACACAGTTAATCTTAACAATCGAGTTCAAGCAGCGAAGGCAGGTCATTTTCTTAAAGATTTAGCTCTCCTTAAAAAAGGAGAGCTTTTTAAGTGTGTTTACGGAATATTCTATTTTTTTCAGATCACTATGGGCAAAACATTCGAAAGTCTTAATAAACCTTCCACTAAAACTATATTAAAACTATAATAATAGTCATTTGAATAACTTTTTTGCAAACGCTATCAACCAACGGATATTAAGGATTCTGTCATTAACCATGTAAAAAAATATTCCCCCAATTATTATTCTAGTAATTTTGCTAAATTCCCTGTAAAAAAATAATAAAGCTGTCGAAAACTGTTGCCAAATAACTGATTTTTCAGGAAATAAGAAGAAATATGAGGAAATAATCCTATTGCTCAACATTATTTTCAGAATATTATTAAATTTGCAACTACATTTTTTTAGGGGGGTCTATCTTTGAAGAAACTATTTAAAACTGGTCTAACAACTGCAGTCATGGCTGGTACATTTTCTCAGGATTTCCTGGCAACTATGTAAACAGCAGCAGTCTTACAAGCGGAGAATTGCTACATAAGAGTTCTAGCGCTGTCTCTCAGTCGTATAGTTCACTAGATCTGTCAGTTGTAAATGAGGAGAAATTACTAGATTCATTGATTAAGCGAGGGGTAATCTCCAAAAGCGCTTCTTCAACAGAAAAACAAAAAGCACTGCAAAAGTAAAAGCCGGGGATGCTGAAAAGCAGCGAAAATTTAAAGATTTTACTAACGGTTTATTAAAAGGAAAAGGAAATAAATATGGACAATTAAAAGGTAATCCGGATCCTGTACAAGAAGGAACATCACCAGGTATCCAGAAAAAAGGGAAATTACTCACATTAACTGTTGAGTTTTCCGATCTGCCACACAATTCAATTGGACCGACAGAAACAGATAACTATTATAAAGATTATAATCTTGAGCATTATGAGGATATGATCTTTGGAGAAAAGAATCAATATAAAGGGCCAGATGGAGAGAATCAGGTTTCACAAAAACAATATTATGAAGAACAATCAGGTGGTACTTATACGATTGAAGGACAAGCATATGGTTGGCTAAAGGTGCCTGGTACGGCGGCGTATTATGGAGCGGATAAAGCATCAGGGGGACATGACAACGTTACTCCAGGCGGTTCTAAACAATTAGTTGTTGACACATACGCAGCAGCAAAAGCAGCAGGAATTCCATTACAAGACTATGACTTAGAAGATCCACATGATCTTGATGGAGACGGAAATTTCTGGGAACCAGATGGATTAGTAGACCATCTTCAAATTATTCATTCTGGTATGGGCCAAGAAGCTGGCGGAGGGGCACAAGGAGATAATGCAATTTGGTCACACCGTTCTGCAAAATTGGTTGACCCAGACGGTCTAGGTAAAGGGTTACCTGGATTTTATGATTACACGATGATGCCTGAAGATGGTGCTACTGGTGTATTCGCGCATGAATACGGCCATGATTTAGGTCTTCCCGATGAATACGATACAATTTACTCTGGTGCAGGGGAGGCAAATGAATATTGGTCGATTATGTCAAGCGGCTCATGGGCTGGAAAGATTCCTGGTGCAGAACCAACAGGCTTCTCTCCTTGGGCTAAACAATACTTCCAATCTACGCTAGGCGGTAAATGGACAGCTCCTACGGTTGTGGAGTGGAATGATGTTTCAACAAAAGGGATACAATTCTTACTTGACCAAGCTAATACACCACTTGGTCAAAACAATCAGGCCATTCGTGTTAATCTGCCTGATAAGAAAACTCCAGTAAACACTCCAGCTTCAGGGAGCTTTGAATACTGGGGCGGCCAGGCAGATGAGATGGATTCAAATATGGTTACGGACGTTGATTTAACAGGAAAAACTTCCGCGACTTTAACATTTGATGCTTGGTATGATATTGAAGAACAATGGGATTTTGCTTTTGCACAAGTTTCAGTCGATAACGGTAAAACTTGGACATCCCTTGGAAACACCAATACTAGGTCTGATGTCGTTGCAGAAGGTTATCCAACTATTATTGACTCTATGCCTGGTTTTACAGGAAAATCTAATGGGTGGGAAGCCCAGTCATTTGACCTTTCTACTTATGCGGGTAAAAAGATCAAACTTCGTCTCCGTTATGCAACAGATTGGGGTACATCACTTACTGGATTTTTTGCTGACAAAATTAAAGTGGTAGCAGATGGAAAAACACTTTTAGATGACGGTGGAGAAACTACTGCATCCCCATTTACTTTAAATAAATTCACAAAAATGGATGGTAATAAACTTACAAACCATTATTATTTATTAGAATGGCGGAACCATAAAGGCGTTGATGAAGGTCTTGCCCATATTAAACGAGGAAAATCCTTAATGAGCTATGATGGTGGTTTAGTTGTTTGGTATGTGGATGATAGCTATACAGATAACTGGACAGGAATACATCCAGGAGATGGTTTCTTAGGCGTCGTTGATGCTCACCTTGGAACAGATATTAAATTAAGCACAGGTGATGAAGCAATTTCCCGTTTCCAAGTCGCAGATGCTGCATTCGGTTTAAATCCTACTTCAGGTTTAGATATTACTTACCCGACCTATACGATAAACTTTCCAAGCCAACCAGCTGTTTCACTATTTGATGACAGTAAAAATTTCTTAAACACCTTCTTGCCTGATGCAGGCCGCAACATCCCTAATTATGGTTTGAAGGTTCGTGTAAACGGACAAGCAAAGGATAAATCGGTTGGGTCAATAGTTATATACAAATAATCGAGTAATCCCACTCCCTTTTTTAGGGAGTGGGATTTTTATGGACGTATACTAACCCTAGTTCCATTTGGAACCATTCCCGCAAGTTGCAGCACATCCCGATTATACATTCTTACACAACCATGAGAGACGGACTTTCCGATCGAACTCGGATCATTTGTCCCGTGAATCCCATAGCCTTGTTTCGATAAAGAAAGCCATAAAACCCCGAATGGCCCCCCGGGATTATACTGGCGATTGACGATGATAAAATCTCCCACTGGGGTTTGGGTAAGCATCTTGCCGACCGCGATTGGAAAAATTATTACAAACCGGCCATTGTTGTATAGTGTAAGTCTCTTCTTGCCAACAGAAATCTGAATTGAATAGGGTATGGTATTAGGTTCGGGCAGACCTGGAATTTGTATTTTTTGTCCCACATGCAAATGCCCAATTCCTGGATTTGCAGCGTAAAGGCGCCTTAGGCTCACTCGATAGTTTGCTGAAATCGCCCCCAGTGTTTCGCCTGGCTGAACTGTATGGATCATGCTATCCCACCTTTCTTCTGATAGCATATGCCTATACAAGTATGTGGTTGACTATTATACGGTTAATCAAATAAAGCGGCGGCCCATCTCCCCGAATTACTATTTATGATTATAAAGAATCACTTAAATCTAAAAAATGGCGACATATCCTCACGCAAGTGATGGATATAGAAATAATCATTACTAAGAGGATCATAGACGTAATCACTTTTCCAAGTCTCTATGTTTTCGGTAATTTCTTTGATGGCTTGAACAAAGATAAGTATTTCTTCATTTGTCATGATGGGATGAACCGAGAACCGTACCCATCCTGGTTTTGTAGACATATCTCCATGATTAATTTTATCCGTAATCTGTTTCGAAGTTGCTTGGTCAATTTCTAAGAGATAATGGCCATACGTCCCTGCACATGAACATCCCCCTCTTACCTGAATCCCATACCTGTCATTTAGGAGACGAACCACCAAGTTATAATGAATGTTTTCAATATAAAACGAAACAATACCAATTCTATCTTTGATATTGCCAGCTAATATTTTGACCTCCGGTATGTTTTCCAAAAGGGAAAATAACAGACTGAGCTGTTCTTTCTCTCTTCTCAATATTTTGTTGATCCCCATCTTCGTTTTCAAATTCAAGCATAGTGCAGTCCGAATCGATTGCAGAATCCCCGGGGTCCCCCCATCTTCCCGCATTTCAATTTCACCAATATACTGGTGCTCTCCCCAAGGATTTGTCCATAAGACTGTTCCGCCGCCGGGATGGTCTGGAACCTTATTGGTATAAATCCTTGAATCGAAGACCAATACCCCGCTTGTTCCAGGCCCGCCTAAAAATTTATGCGGTGAAAAAAATATCGCATCAAGCTTTTCAAGCGGATCTTCCGGATGCATATTGATCTCGATATAGGGTGCAGAGGCTGCAAAATCAACAAAACAGAGTCCCTGATGTTGGTGCATGAGCTTTGCAAGCTGATGATATGGCGTTTGAATCCCTGTAACATTGGAGCATGCTGTAAAGGAACCAATTTTAATTCTGCGATCCTTATAAACATTAAGGAGGTGTTCTAAATGATTTACATCCACTCTCCCCTCCTCATCAGGGTTAATCACGATGACCTCACCAAGTGTTTCTAACCAAGAGGTCTGATTCGAATGATGTTCCATATGAGTAAGGAAAATGATAGGTCTTTCCTTATTAGAAAGCAGGACTCGGTCTCTCCATACTTCCGGAACTCGCAGCCCTAAGATGCGCTGTAGTTTATTTACGACTGAAGTCATCCCAAATCCATCCAGGATGACCACATCATGTTGATCTGCATTGACATGTTCTTTAATAATTTTTTTTGACTGCTTATATAAGCCGGTCATCATTAAACTAGTGATATTTGATTCCGTATGCGTATTGGCCATAAAAGGTCCAAATACTTCAGAAATTTTTTGTTCAATCGGTTGATATAGTCTTCCGCTGCCCGTCCAGTCGGCATAAATGATTTTCTTTTGACCAAAGGGGGAATCAAATTCTTGGTTCATCCCAATTACATCTGAGCGAAATGGTTGAAAATATTCTTCAAGGTTGTCTGGGATTCGAAACGTTTTACTTCCAATATTGGCCGTGATCATTTGTTCCACACCTCACACTTTTTGTTCTTATTCAATATATGCAAGGCTCTTTTACACCGTTTCATTTGTTTTCAAACATGAGAAAGGGCATCCAAACGGTTCTTTTCTGCCTAAGTAAAAAATACCCAATCGGATCACCGATTAGGTATTTCAATTTCTACGATTAATAAGTTGTAATCTTAGCAGATTCCTTTTTGGTTACCTCCTCAATTTTTTGAATAAACATTTGAAAAACTCTTCGTTTCTCCTCTAAATCTTTTATGTACTCTTTTAATTGGTTATAGCTTTCTTCAAAAGGTTTATGATACATCTCACGGATTTTTTCAATAATCTCTTCATTTACTGTTGATTGAATGACTTGTTTCGTAATTCCATACTTATACGAATACACCTTTAATTCCTGTGCCACTTCATCATATTCTTTGGCGATTTCAGCTAGAACCAAGGAGATATCTTCCTTCCACTCGTCTAGTGATTTTTGTAGATATGATTTTGTCATTGTTTCTTCCATCAATACCCCACCCTACTTGATTCAAGTATATTTACCCTATTATAGCGAGGTTTGATTACATCCAAGTTTCCCACAGTTTACAAAGTGGTGTCATTACGTTTTTTCTGAATGCTTACAAAAAAACTATGCAATAGGCCTCCTGCATCTTGCATAGTTTTTTTGAACTATTCAAATGATGGTTTCCGTAATGAACATTGCATACTTTCGGTCTGAAGTTCTGGAGCAAATTCCGCTAACTTTTTGACAAAATAACAGGTTTCAGGAAAATGATGTTCGAGGAATCGAAGGGTCGTTTTATTTAATATCCTATTACCCTTATATTTTTCAACCACGGATCGAATATATTGATTAATTTCGATAACCGTCTTGCCGACATCTAAAGCCAATTCTGTTTGACGCGGGAACCCCTGCTCCGTGAAGCGCAAAAACCCTTTTACATGATGATTCTGCAGGATGAACATCTGAAACCTTTGTGCATAAAGATCTGATTGACGCTCAACAGACAGCTCGATCGGATCAATTAAATTCCTTAATAGAATGATGTGACCCAATTGATCCTCCAGCCATAAATCTAGCAGTTGATCCAATCTCTGCCGAACTGGCTGCTGTCCATTGACAAGGTAGGATAAGAGCCGTAAATATTCTTGATTTTCATTTAAAGTGCCATTTAAATAAGTAGGTGACAGATTTAAGTTTATTTCATTTTTAATTCTTAAGTTCTGCATCTGTCCTTCAAACCGGTAATATTCGTAGGAAACAGCATAAGCTTGTTTAGCAAACGCTGTCATATCACTCGATGTATAGCTTAAGGTTGGGTTCATTTGTTTTAGATTATTAAGAAGGCCTTGGAAGGATTGATTAAACCCTTCTGCAATAGAAATCTCCTTTCTTTCTATCACCGATAAATGATCACGAACAAAGATCGCATGATCCTGTAAAATTTCAAGCCAGAATAAATGCTCCTCCCACAAACTGATAGTACCAGACATCCATATCCCCCCTCTAATAAGAAGATATTCATGCCTGATTAAATTAGAAATTTTCTGTAAAATCTTTCGTAAAAAACATGAAGTTTTTGTTTATTGCACCTCGATTATTTTGGCGAATTCCTTAAGGCTAGTAGAATATGTAACATAGGTCCGTGGCAGCAAGTATCGTTCCTTTTTTGTACTTGAAGAAGTATATGGGCCAGGGGTGGTTGTCAGTCCAAACCTGTAATACTTTTCCGTTTCACTTACCACTCGCTTATTGGTGTTTCCGTATGGGTACGCGAGTGCAATTACCTTTTTTCCAGTGATTTTCTCAATCTTCTCTCGCGAATCTTTTAATTCATACGTGAGCTTCTCAGATTTCGTTAGATCAGGATGGGTAGCTGTATGGGACTGAATTGAGATTAAACCTGAATCTGTTATGCGCTTTATCTCTTGGTCTGATAGACGATTAGGCATGCCAATAAAATCAGAAATGACAAAAATGGTCCCTCTCGGCTTAAACTCCCTTGTTTGAAGCTTTTGAAAAATGGTCAACACATTTAAATTATTTTTATAGCCATCATCAAAGGTGAGAAAAATCGGTTTTTTTACATTCACTGCATCAAGCCATTGTTCAAATGTTAATAACGTAAAACCATGATCTCGCAGGTAAATCATTTGTGCTTCAAAGTTTTCTGGCGTGACATAAAGTTCCTTGGACCCAGTACCTGAATATTCAGCAATAGAGTGATATATGAGAATCGGTATTTTTTGAGCAGCAGTTCCCTTGCCTGGTAAAGCCAAAACGGCAATGATTAATAATAGGATAAAAGGTATTTTCATTTAATGACCCTCCCTTCATTTCAGTTAAAAGATTCTAGATTACTGTTTCCTATTGTCTAATTTGTCATTCGGTCATTAAGAGATGATATCTCTCCACAAATAGTGGTAAACTATTCCTAACTTTTAAAAAAGGAGCACCATAATGACAAAGTATAAGGTCCTATTCCTAGATATTGATGGTACACTCGTAACACCTGATAATAGAATTGAAGAATCAACAAAGGAAGCCGTTGCCCAGGTTCAGGCTAAAGGGATAGAAGTATTTCTTGCCACTGGAAGGCCACTCCACGAAATCGATGATTTAGCCTCACAATTGAACATTCGCTCTTTTATTGGCTATAACGGGGCCAACGCAGTATATAAAGGGGAAGACATCTTTCAGGAACCGTTAGAACCAGCATTGATCAAGCGTTACCTAACAATTGCAGAGGAACACAACCATGATGCGGTTCTCTATACAAATAAAGAAAATCTCTTCACTGATCTTCAAGAACCCTTTATCCAAAAATTTATTGAGGTGTTTCACTTCCATAAAAATGAACGCTATACCCCAGACCTCAAACCTGATATTTTGGGTATAACCTTGATAAATTTGAAAACAGAGGATGTTTCCCTTTATGAAAACGAGTCAGGCATTCATTTATCACAAGTGAATGTTGAAGGACTTAGGCATTGCTATGATGTGATTAGAGATAAGATTAATAAAGGATTTGGAATTCAAACGTTATTAAACTACCTCAACATCCCAAAAGAAAGTTCGATTGCTTTTGGGGATGGGATGAACGATAAGGAAATGCTGCAAGCCGTTGGCGAAAGCTTTGCGATGGGTAACGGTCACCCAGATATTTTTCAATATGCCAAACATAGAACAACAGATGTTACGGACTCAGGGATCTATAATGGTTTGAAGAAGCTTGGAATTGTTGAATAAAAAAAGAAATGCAGGTATTTCAATAGTGGAATACCTGCATTTCTTTTTTCTCTGCGCTTTTTATGGAAAAAATTGTTGTTATTTCGTGATTTCAGTCTTGTTTTGATAGCTTTTGTCAACCAGCAGGAAAAATGTATACCTGATGGTGAATAACTAGTTAATGGACAAAAAATTTCCTATATAAATAGAGAGAGGAATGGATTTTATGAAGACCTATACCTTAAAAGAGGTTTCCAAAAAAATAAATGTATCTCCTGGGACATTACGAAAATGGGAACAAGACTTTGAAGATTTACTTGATATCCCACGAACAAAACAAGGAGCCAGAATATATACGGATATAGAGATTGAATTGTTAGTAGAAATTAAACAGATGGCTGATAAAAAAGTGAGTAAAGACGCCATCCGTCAGGAAATGCAAAAAATCGAAGAGCCGGAGAAAGTCGAGAGTTCATCTATGCACCTAGATACTTTAGAAGTGTTTCCGGAAGATAAGATTATCCCGGATCCAGAGGTCTTATCAGAAATGAATCTCGAAAAGACGAATACTTCCGAACCGCAAGTATCTTTAGAAATTGTCCCAGAAGAGGCCATTACTCCGGTGCCAATTGAGGAGAGTGCCATGAAAAATACCGAGCTGTTTTTTGACGCAATGGAGACGTATAAAAAAACGTTCTTAAGTGAAGTAAAGGACGAAATTCGCACTGTCGTTCGCAAAGAAGTTCTAGAAGAAGTAAAAAAGGAAATTTCAAAAGGTACTTTTGTAACTGTAAAAACAATCTCTGATTCCATTTATAAATCCTCCGAAAATACAAAGGCTGAAATTCAAGTATTATCGGAGTCTATTGAAAAAGTATCAGATGAAACGACAGACTCCTTGAAACTCCTTGCAAATAAAGTCGCCAATGTTTCCATAGAAACCTCAGAAGAGATCTTTTCACTTTCAAAGCAGCTATCGGAAACTTCTGAAGAACTTTCCCATTATGTGGATGTCACAAATAACGAAATCTCCAGTCTAGCTGAGGCTATTACAAAAGACCGTGAATTCCTTATCGAGGAGCGGAATCAATACCGACAAGAAGTTACCCAGAGAGAATTGGCCTTCCAACAAATGCTAACTAACTTCCGTGATGTTGCAGCCGCAAAAGAAAAGAAATGGTGGAAGTTTTGGTCTTAAGTATCTTGCAACTTTTGTTTAGGCCCATTCCTTTATTCTTATAGGATTTACTTTGTCCCGTCACTCTTGTCTGCAGTTTATTCTATCATTAGGAGGATTCGGCATGAATACTAGTGAAGTAGCAAAGTTATTAGGGGTATCTTCAAGTACGATCCAGCGTTGGGTAAAGCAGCTCGAGCTGCCAATGGAAAAAAATGAACGAGGCCATTATCATTTTAGCAGCAAAGATATTGAACAATTAAAAGAAATTCACGAAAAACTTCAAGCCGGAACACTTCTTCATGAGATTAGCCCAGTGGGGGAGAAAAAAAGCATCCGAAAAGGGACTGTGAAGGCAAGTGAAAATGATCAAGCAATGGAAAAACTATTTGCGAAGGTCACGGAATTAGAGCTAAGTTTACACGCCAAAGCAGATTCCGTTGCTTCCTATCAATTACTTCAGCATCGAAGAGAAATTGAGGAGTTGCAAGATCAGGTTAAAAATTTAACCCAACAAATGGAACATCTCCAAAGTAAGCTGAACGAATTAACCTCACCGTTACTTCCCGAAAAACCTTTGGTCTTTGACCAAACTAAAGCAAAACGAAAAAAGAAGAATTTTATGAGCAGTCTTTTAGGTTTTCTGTAAAGCAAAAGTCGAACGTACTTTACGTTCGACTTTTTATGTTCTCTTATCCAGTTTTAACTTTAAACTCGACCAATGGTCTTGTATATTTCTTTATAAAGTAACTGCCAAGGAGTTGACAGATGAAAAACGACAAGAAGAAAAGGAGAATGTAATGTCCAGATAGAAACTCTAAAGTTTCATCCGGTAAAATGGCTTGGATTGATTTTATAATAAAGCCATGAAATAAATAGACATATAACGTTCTTTCACCAATTTTTGTAAGTTTGTATTGTGTTGAGGGAATTAATGCAAAAAAACCAAAGACAACCAATAATGTCAGTGCATATTGAACCAATCGTACAAGACCATCCGACCATTTCATTCCCCCCATGTTTGCATAAGAGGTATCCCCTAACAGCCAAGGTACTGCATCTTTTGGAAAGCCCATCCGGAAGAAAATCATTGTAGCAATAATGATCAGAATCCCAATTGGAAGTGAATACTTAGCCCGTACAACCCGTTTTAACTGATTAGCATTCAGTAAAAAGCCTAAAAGGAAATACGGGAAGAAGACAAAGGTTCTTGAAAGGCTTAAGAAACTTCCGGCATCCTCTACATAACCAATTG
Source organism: Bacillus sp. ISL-18 (assembly GCF_018613415.1). Lineage (GTDB taxonomy): Bacteria > Bacillota > Bacilli > Bacillales > Cytobacillaceae > Neobacillus. The sequence continues at coordinate 56,708 of NZ_JAGGQG010000010.1, forward strand.
CAATTCCTAAAATAATTGCCACTCCCAAACCGAACCACTTTAATTTGGCAAATCCATATAATAACAAATTCCAGAAGAAAAGGCTTAATAAAAACCATAATGACCAATGAGGATGGAGAAAATCAAAGGCCAATTTCTCTTCTTGGCCAATTAGATAATAATAAATGGAGTAAATCATCTGAAAGATTAAGTATGGAATTAAGATTTTCTTTACAGATTTTTTAAGATAGCCCTTCTTTCTATAGCCTTTTGCAAAATATCCAGAGATTAAGATAAAGGCAGGCATATGGAATAAAAATATCCCTGTATACAAAGTAAACAGTATTCCATCCTGTTCCTTAAGTGGACTAATGATATGTCCGAAAACAACAAGAAAGATCAAAATAAATTTGGCATTGTCGAAGAATTTACTCCTTTTTGAAGTTGCAGCCATCTAATCACCTCAGTCGAGTTATCGTTCAAAAAGGTATAGTAATATGTTTATTTGTATTAATTGTAATCACAAGGGAAAACCCTTTTAGACAGTATGAAAATTGATGCTAGTTATCCTTATACCCAGAATATCATAAAAATATTACAGCCGTATGTATTTGATTTTACCAACTATTGCATAAGAATTACAATTTTAAAATAACGATACTATGTACCTACGATTAATTTACCAGGAAGTCCTTAAGAAAAGCTTAAATACAAAAGCGCTGGATGTGGACATTACAAAAAAAAGAACTTAGGAGTCCTAAGCTCTTACACATCCATAATATCGACAAAGTTATTACTAATAATTTCATGAAAATCTTCCTTCAAGTCATCTATAGATAGATGAAGAAATGCAGACAACTGTTTTAAATATTCTTGGTCAAAGCGCAGCCATGAAGCATGATTTCTTTTTAGAGAGCGCTCCGCTTCAGGGAAACTGGAATACGTCGGTGCTTCCCTTTCTCCTTTATGGACAATATAAAAATTCCCGTCGCCCGTTGGAACAATATAAGAAATTTCTCCATTATGATTTTGGTAACTTGTCCCTATAGCAGATTCCTTTACATTAAATTCATTCCGGTCAGTGTCTGGCTTCAATGGGTTTAGGCCAAATACCTCGACTACAAACGTCTCAAAGGCCTCTTTTGACAAATCTGATCCAGATGCTTTTGGATGTCCCCCGCCACCAAATTTTTGGGCAAACTGTGCAACATTTACTTCATCATGAATGGTCCGAAATCCCATTTTCTTACCCGAGACATTTAAAAGGACAATCATATCTAAATGTGGATAAATATTATTTAACGCGTTTCCAAGCTCAGACAAATACTGCTCTGCATGGACGATTCCAATACAATACTCATTTACAAAGGTCTGGATGGTCTGCCTGCTTTTGGAGTGGATATATCGAGTAATCTTTTGTTCCTCAAGATCAAGAATCATATTTTCTGTTTCGGTTAACGAAAAGGATTCTTTATTTTCAGTCAGCCGCTTTAGCATTTCTTCTTCAAATCGTTCTCTGTTCAATATGTAAAATAAATCATTTAACCGCTTGGCTGTGACATTGTTATTTTCATCCCACTCCCAAGTATCATATTGACGGACCAAATCAATAAATTCCTCTAACGCTTGATTTCTTTCCATTTTTTTATGCTCGATTAAGTAATCATAAAATAAAGAGGTTGCACAAGTCTTTTTACCATTATCATATTCTGGAATCACTTTTCCCCATTTATATTCGTTAAAGTGCAAGGCGGTTACATGATGATCGATCATCTGAACAGGTTTCCCCTGCCGATACCGTTCTTCAAGCATTTTCTCGACTGACTCATTGACCGCTAAATCAGTAATATAAATTTCTTCCTGATGATTACCAGGATGTGTTATAACTGCTTCCACACGTTTATTTAAATTTCGATAAGAACAGTAATAAACATTTGCCTGATCACCGAAGGCGATTTTAGCAATCAGCCCGCAACCGAGACCGTCTAAGTCAATATCCGTAAAAAGTCTTACCATACAAGACACCATCCAATCTATTTTCCATAACGCTTAGTTTGTTTTCGATGAACGAATCCTATTCAGCATCCCTACATCCTCATACACGCTTTCTTTCTATCTGCTTAATATATCGCAAATGGTAAATAAAATCGATTATTTTTTTGAAATTAATCCTGTATGATCCTAATTCTTCATTATTAGGATCAAAAATTAAAATCCAGCCATCAAGAATCGTGGCTGGATTTTACATTACGGTAACCTTTTTATCTTATCAGCAATCGGTTTTCGTGGTTTTGGCTCTGGTATGATTTCCGGATAACCAATTCCTAGCACACCGATTACTTCATACCCATTAGGAACACCAAGTATTTCCTTATTTCGCTCTGTAGCACCAATGGATGACCAAAATGTCCCCACACCTTCCGCCCAAGCGGCTAAGTTAAAATTTTGAATATAGCATGCAGTCGCTAATGCATTTTCGATCATTTCTATTTGTGATGTACCATTCCTTGATAAAACAGCTATTACAGTAGGTGCATCGCCAAAGTTTGTTTTATGATTCAGTCTTTCTCTTGTTTCCTTCCCGATAAAAAAGATTTCCCACGGCTCTGTCATGCGATGATTCGGAGCCATAGCAGCGGCTTCAAGCCACGCTAAAAGAGATTCTTCTTTTACTACATCAGGTTTAAACTTTTTAATATTTCTCCGATTTTTAATTACATCGATCATTTTGTCCTCATCACTCCACTTCTAACTTTTTTTAAAATTCTACTAAGATATACTCTTACCTCTTAACTTAAATTCCTACCTTATAATAGCCTCTTTTAAAACCATAAAAACAAAACCATATTGCTTGCAGGAAGAAAAACAGCCCCCAAAATGATGCCGGAAGAAATCCGGTTATTCGGGCAAGATTTGCCGCGTCCCCTGCCGCTTTTGGCTGTATTAAGCTAATAAACAAAATTTCATATGCACTTTGAACAGAATCCACTAATATGATGGCTGCAATTAATAGTAATACATGGTTTCTAATACGTTGGCTCCCTTTTATAAGTAATAAAAGAAAGGCAGCTGCGAAGGAGCAAAGCCAAAAGATCCCGTATGGATTACGGACCCAAAATATGAGATTTAAAAAAATAAAGGCTAATAAAATATCAATTAACATGTTTTCCTTTTTTCTTCTTAACAGCCAAAAAGAAAGGAAAGCCATGAAAGATGCAAAGGTGTAGCCTGCAAGACTTGTGAAGAAACTGCCCATCCATGTTGATTGATTGCTAATCGTGGCCCCTTCAGAGTTCATAAACAATGAAATGGTTTCTACCCTTCCTCCAAATAGAGCTATGATGGCATGACCCGTTTCATGTATCAGCGTATTAATTATTTTCACATAATTTCCTATGATCGGTACATGAATCAATATAACAGCAATCACGATGACAAGGAAAAATTTTGCACTGAATTTGTCCCGGACAAAACTCAAGTTAATTCTCCTTTTTTATCATAATTTTTTTCTTATCTTTATTTTACAGTTTCCCTATATAATATTGCAAATATTCGCTCATATTACTTTGTTTCATTTATATTTTATCTGGGTATATCCTCATTAGTTCATTCGTTGGGTCGACAACCAACAACTTCTATGTTACTATTAAGTTGTTACTATATTAACCTAATAAATTTGAGGGGGAATGAAATTGATAGAATTCAAAAACATTGTAAAGAAGTATCGAACCAAAACCATTATTAATCCATTTTCATTAAAAATTGATGCAGGTCAATTAGTTGTCTTTATTGGTCCAAGTGGCTGCGGAAAGACTACATTGCTAAAAATGATTAATAAACTAATTCAGCCAACATCCGGACAGATTTTTGTAAATGGAACTGATATTACCACGATGAATCCCATTGAACTCCGCCGTAACATTGGCTACGTTATTCAAAACACCGGGCTATTTCCACATATGTCTATAAAAGAAAATCTAGAATTAATACCGAAGCTTAAGGGGGAAGAGCCCGCTTCCATTGAAAAGAAGACCCATGAATTACTGGAATTAGTTGGCCTTGAGCCAAAGGAATATTTACATCGCTATCCAAAAGAATTAAGCGGCGGGCAGCAGCAAAGAATCGGTGTTGCGAGAGCCTTCTCTACTAACTCGGATATCATTCTCATGGATGAACCATTTAGCGCACTGGACCCCGTTACAAGAAGCTCCCTTCAAGATGAATTGTTCCAAATGCAAAAAGAATTAAACAAAACGATTATCTTTGTTACCCATGATATGGATGAAGCAATCAAAATAGCTGACAAAATTTGTATTTTAAAAGAAGGGGATATACTTCAATATGATACACCGGAAAACATTCTAAAAAATCCTGCGAATCACTTTGTCGAAGACTTTATTGGCAAACGACGGGTGTGGAACAATCCAGAGTTATTATTGGCCGAAGATATCATGATTCAAAATCCTGTTAAAATCACGGCTATGCGAACTGTATTACAAGCTATTGAGATTATGAAAGATCATAAGGTAGATAGTTTAATGGTGACAGACAAACATAATGTCCTTAGAGGGCTCGTGACATTAAAAAGTATCCAATTACTGAATCGGAATTTATCGATTGAAACGGTCATGGAGCAGAAGGTTCTGTCGGTTGAACAGGACGCTAACTTAATCTCCGTGTTAGCCACGATGAACGAACATAAAATCGGATATCTGCCTGTGGTGAACAGTTCCAGCCAACTAACTGGCCTCATCACAAGAAGTAGTATTTTATCTGCGTTAAGCAGTCAATTAATTGATTTGGAGGTGGCATTTTAATGAGTGGATTTTGGAATTATCTTACAAACAACTACAGTCAAATCCTAAGCCTACTAGGAGAGCATTTATATTTAAGTATCGTATCCGTTCTAATTGCCATAATTATTGGAATCCCATTAGGCATATTAATTTCAAATGAACCAATACTCTCAAAACCAATCATAGGAATTACAAACGTAATCCAGGCTGTCCCAAGCTTAGCCTTACTCGGTTTTCTTATCCCGTTTATCGGAATTGGCAGTACACCTGCAATCGTAATGGTTGTACTTTATTCTTTACTCCCTATTGTTAAAAACACATATACTGGTTTAACGAATATTGACGGAGACATTCTGGAAGCCGCCAAAGGTATTGGTCTGACCAAGAGTCAAACAATGAAAAAGGTACAGTTACCACTGGCCTTCCCAATGATTATGGCGGGTATCAGAATTTCAGCAGTGACAGCAGTCGGCTTAATGACCATTGCTGCATTTGTTGGAGCAGGCGGACTTGGTTACCTTGTATTTTCAGGTGTGCAAACTGTCGATAATTACATGATTTTAGCAGGAGCCATTCCCGCTTGTATTCTCGCACTTCTGATTGATTTTGTCGTTGGTAAACTTGAATCATCTCTTTCTTATACGAGTAAACAAAAATCAACCTCGAAAAAAGGAAAAACTGCAAAAAGAGTGATGATTGCATTTGTCTCTATTCTTTTGGTAGCTGCCATAGGCTTTAAAGCCTATTCATCCGTTAAGGCAGAAGATAAAATTGTTATAGGTTCAAAAAACTTTAGTGAGCAATTAATTTTAGGCAATATGCTCGCTGATTTAATTGAAGATCAGACTGATATACAGGTAGAGCGAAAATTGAATCTAGGTGGTTCACAGGTAGCCTTTGGTGCATTAAATTCTGGAGATATTGACATGTATGTAGAATATACGGGGACAGGTTTGGTTAATATTTTAAATCAACCTCCGGAAAGTGATTCGGATAAAGTCTATAAGTATGTTGAGAAGGAATTTAAGCAAAAGTATGGGATTGATCTATTAAAACCGCTTGGATTTAATAACACCTATGCATTAGCTGTACGACAGGACACGGCTAATGAGTATCATCTAAATACCATCTCAGACTTAGCTAAGGTAAGTGGAAATTTAACTATGGGTCCTACTATTGAATTTCCAAATCGGGAAGATGGATTAATTGGCCTTACAAAGACCTATAATATGGCCTTTAAGGATGTAAAGCCAGTTGATGGCGGCTTACGCTACACTGCTCTTCAAAATCAGAAAAGTGATGTTATTGATGCCTTTTCAACCGATGGATTACTTGAAGCGTTTCATTTAAAGGTACTAAAGGATGATCAGCACTTTTTCCCTCCATATTATGCAGTACCAATTATTAAAGAGGAAACCTTAAAAGAGCACCCCGAATTGAGAAAAGTAATAAATAGCCTATCCGGAAAACTAACGGATGAAAAAATGCGGGAACTTAACTACAAGGTTGACAGTCTTAAGCAGTCTCCAGCTAAGGTTGCCAAAGACTTTTTAGTGAAAGAGGGATTATTGGATTAATAATGAAGCCGGTCGGAGTGACCGGCTTTTTTTATGTGCTCTGTTTGATATGTTTTGATACTAATCTTCTAAGAAATGAACAACCCTGTCATAAGTCTCATCATCCCCAATTACTAGTAAAACATCCCCTTCCAGAATTAAGGCGTATGGTCCTGGTGAGATAATTAAGTCGCCGTTTCGCTTCATCCCAATCACCGTACCACCCGTATTTTGCCAGAATTTCACTTCTGAAATGGTCTTTCCAATATAACTGCACCCTGGAAAAATTTCCACCTCGATAGGCGCCAATGGATTAGTATGCCGTAGTTTCCCCGAATAATCCATTATTTTTCTTAACGTATCAAAAAGGTCCTCATCCAGTCTATTTCTTTCTGATATGAGCGTATTCATTTGTTTTTCTAAGTCCTTTATACTCGCTAAATTTGAAAAACGATGGATATATTTATAAGCATTCTCTCTTGATGAGATGACAATTCCACTACCCTTAGTGGATTGGACAATCTCTACGTCTTCTAAGATTTTAATTGCTCTTCGAACCGTTTCAGGTGAGACCTTATACTCACTTGCAAGAGTGGATCTTCCATGGATCTTTTCCCCTACTTTAAACTTCCCATCGTATATTCTATTTGCTAAGTCAATCGCAATCCGTTCATATGTTGGAATTTGTGCCTTTTGCATTGGACCACCACCAAGTTTCATCTTATAAGAATTTTCATATATTATCACTATACCGTTTTTATAACCAGTTTGCGAGCCGGAACCGATACCTTTATATTTAATTATTTTAGGACATAATGGTAAGGAGGCATTTTTGCTTAGGAGATGAGCTGGTGAAAAAAAAGGTAATGATTACATTAAGCATACTATTTAGCTTGGGTATGGCTGGGGTATTTATTTTTTACTTAGTAAAGCATGACCATACTCGGTGGCAGGTTGCTCTAGGGGGAATTTTCGTCAGCCTGTTACCACTCGGCTTAGTAAAAATGAAAAATAATCCTTTTAATACTCCTATTATTGTCAGTTATTATCTGTTCTTATTTTGCTCTTTATATTTAGGCTCTATTTCAAGCTTTTATTTGCATTTCAAATGGTGGGATTCTACCCTCCACTTTTTTAAGGGAATGTTTGTAGGGTTTGTCGGTATAAGTCTTTTTAAACGGTGGATTCCACCACAGGTCCAAAGTGGGGTTTCGGCAGGGATTCTTTTTCTGTTCGTCCTTTCACTAGCTGTTTCCTCAAGTGTGCTTTGGGAGATTTATGAGTTTGTAGGCGATCTCACTTTAACGCATACCATGCAAAGAGGTGGAAATAAGGATACCATGCTTGATTTGCTATGTGGTTTTGCAGGAGGTCTTATCACTGCGTTTTACTCCCTTCTTAGGAAAAGAAGTATTTAAGATGAGGTGTTTGTATATTGAACCGAAAACTTGTTATCACTTTGAGTCTATTGTATGTCCTATTCATGGTCTTTTTGGCATTCTATTATCATAGTATCGGCCAGTCGTTTAAATCCACTGTGGCTCTGGGAGGGATCCTTTGTGGGGCAGTTCCGCTTTTATTAGCACTGTTTACAAAGCTGCAATTTAATTTACCAATCGTCTTTTCGTATCTTATTTTTTTGGTTGGTTCTCAATATCTTGGCTCTATATCAGGCTGGTATGGGCTAGGTTGGTGGGACACCTTTATGCATTTTGTCAGTGGAGCCATCTTGGCTTTTTCAGGAATTGCCTTATATGAAAGATTCATTCATCGAGCGGCAGGACATGAAATTTCGCCATGGTTTGTCTCCCTGTTCACCTTGTCATTTGCAGCATTGGGCGGCGTTTTATGGGAGGTCTATGAGTTTAGCTGCGACCAATTGTTTGGGATGACCCTGCAAGGCGGGGGAAATAAAGACACGATGACGGATTTAATTGCTGATACTTTAGGCGGACTTGTCATAGCGATATGGACCTTCGCCCGAACAAAGTTAAAGTTAAAAAAGGTACGTCATGGTTGACGTACCTTCCTGAAACACACGATCAAACTGTGACAGGAACAAAGAATTCCTCGTAAAGAGCCTGTACAGCCCGTTTTTCATCTACCTCTTTTACACCAAACATCATACTAACTTCAGAAGAACCTTGATTAATCATTTCTATATTAACCTTTGCCTTTGCTAGTGCCTTTGAGGCTTTTGCCATTGTTCCAACATTTTGCCGCATGCCTTCTCCCACTACCATAATAAGAGCCAGACTGTGGGCAACTTTCACCTCATCGGCATGTAATTCATTTTTTATCCGACCAATCACTTCATCCATAATTTTCTCATCAAACTGACTCTCCCTTAATATGACAGACACATCATCAATGCCAGATGGCGTATGTTCATAGGAAAGACCATAATCCTCTAAAACCCCTAAAAGCTTTCGCCCAAACCCGATTTCTCTATTCATTAAGTATTTGCTAACATAAATACTGCAAAACCCTTTATCGCTGGCAATACCAATGACAGGACCGTTAGTGTTGTCGCGGTTGTTCACAATAAGGGTTCCGGGGGCAGACGGATTATTTGTATTCTTAATATTAACAGGTATTCCCGCTCTAAAAGCCGGAACAAGTGCTTCATCATGCAATACCGTAAATCCAGCATACGATAATTCCCGCATTTCCCGATATGTTAATTCTTTGATCTCTTTTGGCTTTTTCACGATCGAAGGATTTACTGAATAAACGGCATCCACATCTGTAAAGTTCTCGTATAAATCGGCCTTTAAGGCATTGGCGAGAATGGATCCGGTAATATCTGAGCCGCTCCTTGAAAAGGTGAATACTTCTCCATTGACACTATAACCAAAGAATCCTGGAAAAATTAAAATGCCAGACCGGTCATTTAAGGCGTTTAATCGTTCATAGGATTCCGGTAATGCTTGTGCATTTCCCGGCTCATCGCTCACAAGAAGTCCAGCCTCCCTAGGATCTACATAATGAGCCTCTACCCCCTGTGATTGAAAATAGGCGGCTACCAATTTGGCATTATTATCCTCACCACTAGCTTTTAACAAATCAAGAAACCGGTCAGGTTTGTCTTGGTCGCTAGCCATTCTTGTTAATAAGTCATCATGGATTTCCTCGATTACTCCGTCAGGTAGATTTAATTCCTCTGCTATGACTGCATATCTTTCCAGAACAGCAGCTAATTTTTCTTTGGGATCCTGATTTTGTAAACAAGATTCCGCACATTCAATCAATAAATCGGTTACCTTTGTATCTTCTGCATACCTCTTACCCGGAGCTGATACAACAACAACTTTACGTTCCCGATCAGCAGTAACAATTTGAAATACTTTCTCCAACTGTCTTCCAGATGCTAAAGAGGATCCGCCAAACTTTACGACTTTCATGGATACATCCCCTACTCTATAAAAATATAATTTTAATTTTATTACAATTTAGAAAATAATCAAGAGTTTTTTCCATGTATAATGAACAATCGTCCTTGCTCAAAATACAATTAGAAATTACAGAAAAACAGTGAGCTTTAACTCCAGTGAAATCACTGTTTTAAACATATTTCTTTATTAAATTAAAGTTATTGAAATTATTGAATTAGCTCGATAAAATGGGCTAAGATTCTTGCTGTTAATCCCCAAATCGTTTTATCGCCATAGCGATAAAAATATTCGTCCATCACTCTAGCCCGCCAATTATATTTTTCTCCCCCGGGAATTAAATCAAACGGAAAATTCTCCGAAGGCTCCGCTTTTAGTGCGACCCGATAGATTTCCGGCTCATTATGGATAAAGAACGATAAAGGAACCGTAAATATTTCCCCAACCTCTGCTGGACTTGGCTTAATTTTTTCAGGGTTATTTATATAACCTACATAAGGATAGAGAATCATTCCAAAAGGGGAAATCATATAATCTAACGGAAAAACATTCGTTATATCTTGTTTATTAATCCCTAATTCCTCTACTGTCTCACGGATAGCCGCACCTTGTTCATCTATATCTTGTACATCAATTCTCCCGCCCGGAAAACAAATTTCTCCCGGCTGGCGCCTTAACTCAAGAGACCGTACTTCAAATAGCACATGCAGTCCGTCCTCCTTCATCAATAACGGAAGCAAGACCGCATATTTAGAAAATCTTTCACTACCTAAAATCTTAGGGGTATGCTCATTTAATTTGATTAATATAGAACCTAAATCCATAATTTCACCTCACTCTATATGTATTATAAAAATTATCTATTACTACAATACCACTTTTTTCTATTAGAAAAAACATACCTTCACTAGGTATGTTTTCAACAATTGGAATAATAGGAAATTATATTGTTTGATAACGTTAGTCTCAAAAAGGTCAAAATTTCTTTCAAGTTATGCTAGGATGGCTCGGTCGCTCGCCATTTGTGTACCGCGAATTCGTTTAAATTCAGTTAACAATCCTTCAATCGTCAGCTTTTGCTTTTCCTCCTCATTTACCTCTAGGATAATTTGACCTTTATCCATCATGATCAAGCGATTTCCGAGATCAATGGCCTGCTGCATGTTATGGGTAACCATTAAGGTCGTCAGCTTATACTTAGCGACTATCTCCTTTGTTAAATTTGTAATAAGCTCAGCACGTGAGGGGTCAAGTGCGGCAGTATGTTCATCGAGCAGAAGAATGGAAGGCTCAGTAAACGTCGCCATTAACAGGGAGAGTGCTTGCCGTTCCCCCCCTGAAAGTAACCCTACCTTCGCACTAAGACGATTCTCAAGACCAAGATGCAGGGATTCAAGTACCTCCCGGAAATAATCCCGTCTCTTTTTTGTAACCCCTTTTCGAAGTGTCCTCACTTTATTTCGTGAATAGGCCATTGCAAGATTCTCTTCAATTGTCATACTTGGAGCAGTCCCCGCCATCGGATCCTGAAACACGCGTCCGATCATTTTTGAACGGTTATATTCTGACATGTTCGTAACATTTTTTTCACCAATTTGGACTTCACCAACATCGGGGATTAAAACGCCTGAAATAATATTCATTAACGTCGATTTCCCAGCACCATTGCTCCCAATAACCGTTACAAAATCCCCTGGGTTCAGAAAGAGGTTGACATGATCAATTGCTACTTTCTCATCCGGGGTTCCTTCATTAAAAATTTTATGAATCTGATTTAAGTGCAGCATGATTGTCCCCCTTTGCTTGTGCAGAAGTCTTGATTAGGTTCATTCTCTCCGCTTTCCTTCGAGCTTTCCGCTTTCTTTCTTTCGAAGCATCAATTATTTTTGGTGCTGTCAGAGCAATAATAACAATAATCGCTGTAATTAACTTCATATCACCAGGGCTCATAAATTCTGCTCTCAGTGCTAGAGTAACAACGATTCGATAAATGATAGAGCCCCCGATCACAGCAAGAGTCGTTCGGGCTATTGTTTTGGTTCCAAAAAGTGCCTCACCGATAATTACCGATGCTAAACCAATGACAATCATGCCAATTCCCATACCGACATCTGCAAATCCGCCTTGTTGAGCAATAAGTGCCCCTGAGAATGCTACTAAGGCATTTGAAAGGCCAAGTCCTAGAACCACAAGAATATTTGTATTGGCAGAAAAGCTGCGGATCATTCGCTTATTGTCACCTGTAGCCCTTAATGCAAGCCCAATTTCAGTTTGTAAGAATAAATCCGTAAGGAACTTGATTACCAATGTCACGATGATCATTAAAATCAAAATTCCCCATGTTTCAGGAAGGCTGTCACCGAGTCCCACCATTGTTAGAATCTGATTAAAAAATGCATCGATTCCCCATTTTTCAAATACGTCCCCGATTTTTGTAAAGGCTGTATCAGTATTTAATAGAGGGATGTTAGAACGTCCCATAATCCGTAAATTAATAGAATATAAGGCGATCATCATTAAAATACCTGAAAGTAAGTTATTAATTTTTCCAAATGTATGAAGAAGCCCTGTCATACACCCAGCAGCAAATCCAGCAAATAATGCTGCAATTGTAGCAACAAAAGGGTTAACTCCATTTGCAATTAGTACAGCTGACATAGCGGCCCCTGTTACAAAACTTCCATCCACCGTTAAATCTGGAAAATCCAGAATACGAAAGGAAAGATAGACGCCCAGTGCCATAATCGCATAGATTATGCCTGCCTCAAACGAACCAAATACGGCTGTAAACATTGAGATCATCCTTTCTTTTAGTCTTAAAGCCCATCATTTAAGTATCAATTGAAATTTATACTTATGTATGAATCAAGGAGGTAACCTGTCAGACAAGGTTTCCTCCTTGATAATGTACTGCTATACATTATTTTCCTTCGTAGAATTCGCCGAGTTTACTCCATTCCTCTTTCACTGTTAAGCCTTGGGCCTCAGCTGCTTTCTTATTAATCACTAGTTTTAAGCTCTTTGGAAGCTCCACTGGGATTTCCGAAGGCTTTTTCTTACCCGTTAGAATGTCTGCTGCCATTAACCCGGATTGATAACCTAAGTCATAATAACTGAATCCACTTGCGGCAACTGCCCCTTTTTTCATAGAGTCAAGTTCTCCAACGAAAAGAGGAATTTTCTTACTATTAGCTAGTGCAATAACTGAATCGAGAGCGGTAACAACGGTATTGTCAGTAGGAATGTAAATTGCATCAACACGCCCAACAAGGGACTCAGCAGCTTGTTTAACTTCCGATGTATTTGATACGGAAGCTTCGACCAGTTTTGCCCCTTTTTCTTCTACCAATTTTTTCACTTCTTTTACTTGAACCTCTGAATTTTGTTCACCTGAATTAAATATCACGCCAACATTCTTAGCTTTAACTTCGTCTGTAATAAAGTTGATGGTTTTCTTTGTGGCATCAGGATGATTATCAGTAGTACCTGTAATGTTTTTACCAGGTTTATCAAACGATTTAACAAAGCCCGCTCCGACTGGGTCCGTTACCGATGTAAAAACAATTGGAATATCCTTAGTAGCATTTAAAGCAGCGGTTGCACTCGGTGTAGCATTGGCAAAAATCAAATCCACTTTATCTCCGACAAAATTATTCGCAATGGTTTGTGTATTATTCATATCTGCCTGTGCATTTTGCTCATCAAACTTAACCTTTAACCCTTTATCCTTTAATGCCTGCTTAAATCCTTTCGTTGCTGCATCTAATGATGGATGCGGCGCAAACTGAGTAATACCTACATTAAATTCTTTTCCTGAGCCGGTCTTTTCCGAACTTCCTGAAGATTCCTTGCTGCCGCATCCAGCTAACAGCAGCATACCTGCTAACGCGATCGAAACTGCCTTTACCTTTCTTTTCATAAACATGCTCCCCCAATTTCCTTGCAATTTTCAAATAATTTTTTATATATTAAAAATTATTATTATTCTAGTATCTTTTTTAGATAAAAGCAATAGAAAAGCCAAAAATAATTTTTCGCTTTAAAGGATCGAAACAGCAGGCTCAGAGTTATTCTGGTAAAAACGGGATTACTTTGGGGGTTTTTTAAAGGAAAAAGCCCTCTAACTAGTAGAGGGCATTCGCAGATTTACTATTTAAATGTTATTGCCAGTCTGGCTTACCAATTACGTGTATTTTCAAGAAGTTGATCAATCTCCACTTTTTTCACTTTATTATTGTTTTTCTCAGATGTTAGATCTGAAGTAGCTTCTAGTAGTTGGTCGATATCGATTAATTTGATTCCCATCACTAACCTCCATAGAACTTTTGTCAGTTACTCTCTACTAAACTATTCGAAGTTACTAGAGAGAATATGGGGGTTGTTTTCTACTATTTTCTTATTAAGCTGTTACTTTTATATCTTTTTGGCTCTGGCTTTTTTTAAAAAAGTATTTCATCATTGGTGGAGTAACGATTGTTGTAACAAGTACTACAATAACTAAAATAGCAAAAAGCTGTTGGCTTATTAAATCACTCTCAAGACCGATTGCAGCTATAATTAAGGCCACCTCCCCCCTTGATACCATAGCCGCGCCAATTCCAAACGAGCTGTTCCAAGAGAATTTCGCCAATTTTGCACCTGCAGCAGCTCCAATCAACTTTGTTAAGATTGCTAGAATACTAAGCCCAATGATTGTCATAAGATGTGGGGAAATTCCGTCAAAACTAACTTTTACTCCGATGGAAATAAAAAATACGGGTACAAAAAGTGAATAACTAATGGTTTCTACTTTTTTAAATACCTCATCTTTTAATTTGGTTAAGCTTGTGGCCAAGCCAGCAATATAGGCGCCAATTATTGCTGCAACACCTGTTAACTCTGCCATATAGGCAAACAAAAAGCAGATGATCAGTGCACCGGAAATAACTGATTCTGTTACCTGTAAACGAGAAAATCTAGTTAAAACCCAAGGTACTAGCTTCCAAGCTGCCAATATCGCTCCACCGAAAAAGAGAGCCTTTTTCAATAAGATCATACTGAAATTTACCTCACCACCTGCCATGCTCATTAAAAAGGCCAGCGCGACAATGACTACGACATCATCGATAACAGCTGCACCTAAAATAGCTGTCCCCTCTTTTGACTGCATTTTGTTTAATTCTTTAAGAGCCTGAACGGATATACTCACACTTGTCGCTGAGAGCAATAACCCTAAAAATGACGCTTCAAACGTAGACATATTCATGATGATTCCAGCTAAAAAACCTATAAAGAACGGAACGATTATTCCACTTATCCCTACGAAGGTTGAGGCCCTCCAAGAGCGTTTAAATTCATCTGCGTCAGTCTCCAAGCCTGCTATAAACATTAACAAAATAACACCAATCTGGCTGAATTCTTCCAGTATTTTCGTTTCGGAAACTAACCCAAATACAGCCGGACCTAAAAGGATTCCAACAAGAAGTTTACCTAGAACTGAAGGCTGGCCTAATTTAACAGTAATAGCCCCAGCCACCTTAGAAGCAAATAATATAATAACTAACTCGAGAATGAAGTCCATCTTTTCACCTTTCCTTTCAAAATAATTAAAAAAGAATCTGTGTTTTAAACAACAGACTCTTTTTTTGTAAAAATAAACAGCAAAAAAGCCCATCAACCAAAGGACATAATAATCCCTTGGTGACAGGCTCCTCCAAAAACATACTATTTTATTAAGATTATTATAACAAACTTTATCTTTAAAATCAACTCACAGGAATAATTGGGTCTAATTCCACTTTCGCATCCTTTCAATGATGGTAACTTTCAGGAAGGTTATAAAAGTGGATTCTCCCTTTTGAACTTTTTGCTTATGCCATTCATTAAAGCTGGCTATCGTTATAAGGATTAGCCCGGAAACCAGCAAATATGCCCACCAAGGCATGTTCCCCCAATAGGGTCTTGTTTGCAGGAAAACATTTAACAGGAGCACGCCTGCCCCCACGAAAAAATACGATTTTATTTGGATAAACATACCGGCCACCAGTGATAACAAGGAAAGTGACCCTAAAATAATCGCATCATAGATGGTGCTGCTTGCCATTGCATCTTGGATTAAAATCAGTGATACGATTACCAAAACCAACCATTGAATTGCCTTGACCACCTCCACATATTTCTCCTTTAGACAACAACGGATGAAAATAACCATCAGGATAAAAGGAAGTACCTGTACCTCTCGCAGCCACAGTGACGGTATGTATATTGCGCTAATAATGGCATAATAGGGCTGTAACAAATAAGCGCCAGCTGCGATGGTTATAAAATCAGCCAATCCAGCAGGAACTCTTTTTCGTTGCAGCCAAAAAGAGAGGGCAAACAACATTCCCGGCAATGCATGACTCCAAAGGTGCTGATTTTCTAAGAAATACATATACGCAAAGAACAAAAAAGCAATGACTGTATATCCGTCTATTTTCACTTCCAAAATTTTTGTACCTGGTTCATATACTTTTTTGTAAAGGAACTGACCTATAATTGTGAAGATCGTTCCAATTATGGCAAAGACAAGCATTTTTTCAGAAGCAGGCAAATCACCTGCGTACATGTACTCGATTGTGGCCAAGAAAGTAAAACCTAGTGGCACGAGTGCGATAATATCCCATTTTACTTTATACAAATAAATCAGTAACACCAAAACATATAGCCAAGTTATAAGATATGGCATGATTCCATATGGATAGACTATTAGCATCGAACCGATCCCCATTACGGAAAATGGAACAAAATAAAATGTGGTTCTCCTTTTATATTCCTGATCAGCAAATTGGACCATTGCGAGCATTAGTCCACTGGTGATCGGGAACGCAAATTTCTCATCA
The DNA here is from genome assembly GCF_018613415.1 of Bacillus sp. ISL-18. GTDB lineage: Bacteria > Bacillota > Bacilli > Bacillales > Cytobacillaceae > Neobacillus. The sequence goes on from NZ_JAGGQG010000010.1 coordinate 73,291, forward strand.
ATAGAAAGATGCAAACTTTCCATCCCTGTAGAAATCACAAAAAATAATAACGTAAAACTTCCATATAGAAAAATCTTTATTTTCCATTCCTTAAAAGCTAATTTTGTGCTAACTGTATAACCTGCCAATGATAGTATAAAACAAAAGATGACATCGGTATGATACACAAACCAAGTAAATACAAGTGCAAGTGGCAAGATTAGGTGTCCGACCCACGCAAAAGCAGCCTCGAAGTCCGAATTCGATCGTCGATATAAAACAGCGATGACAAGGAGTAGGATAGCACCTACAGTCGGGGCTAATGCCTTTACCAGGTGATAAACAGCATAATTTTCTGTAATCGCATGGATAACTGAAAAATAACATAATATGGTCGTTATACTGATAAAATAAGCGATCCACTTTGCTCCAATCCTATTATAAAAATAGGAATACATCCCTATTCCTGCGGCCATGACCAGAGGCTGAACCCAAGTGTAATTGATTGGACTAATAAAGGCTTGGAATATCGCGATTGTATAAAGAGATTGGGATACATACAGTGAATTCCTAGCAAAAACTTGTTTGGAAAGCTTTGCCCAGACCGCGCTTGAAAATAACACCATGATTGCTCCGGCAGCGAAACTAATTGTAACTCCATATTCAGAATGATACGTAAGCGAGTTAACATTAAACTCCTCACCAAAAGCTGCAAAGGAAAGTCCAAGTGCACTAGGCAGAACCCAGGATGCCGCTTCCTTTAATAAATTTCTTTCTTGATATTGATGAAGTAAAAAGGCTGCCATTGCTAACAGTATAAGCATCACTCCCAATTCCCACCAATAAAGAAGGAGAACCGCCATCATCATGGAAATAGCCATGATGGATAATCCAACCTCAACAGCTGCATGTCGGATCATCTGCACATACTTTATTAACTGCAGGATCCCAAAGACACTAAGCAGAATAAACCCTGTTAAAAATACTCTCAGAGCCAAATTGATTTCTTCAAATGAAATCATCATTAATGATATTCCTTCATAAATGCCTGTTGATAAAAAGAGTGAACTTAAATAAGGAAAAAGGGATCGAGAGCGATTATTGGTAAGGTAAATGAAATTCACAGCCATAATAAAGTAGGCAATCATCAGTACAAAAGATGGCTGTTCAGAACGGAGCAGGAACCCTTCAAGACTAACATAAATAAAAGCCAAACCAGAGATGATGGCACTTGTGTATTGGAAGGCTTTGTCTAATGAAAATCTCTTTTCTAAAGTTCTCGGGACAAATACAATCCCAAATGCCACTAATGCGTAAACAATGCCGCCTGCATATTCAAGAACACTATTCTCAACGAGCTGATAGACCCCATAAACCAACATGACCGTAAAAATAAAATGATACTCCTTCTTGCCCGTTACGTAGATCATTGATAAATAAATGACAGCAGTTAATAGGAGGTTAAAGCTATACATCACTTCATTATCAAACAGAAATAGCATAAAGAGGGTAGAAAGAATTAAATTCACTTGGATAAATGGTATAAATTCTTTACTAAATAATTGAAGAAAGCTGATGGCTTTCACCCGATGGAAAACAACGACAAGTATTGCATTAAATAGAATCATTCCTAAATAGAATAGATCCACTGTTAAATGGAGGGCTGCTAATAAAAAGGCAGCTCCCAGAGAAAGGGAAACAAAAGTGAACCAGACAAATAATCGGGAATCCAAATTTTTAGCAAAGAGTATATATACGAAAAGAGAAAGAATGCTTCCAAGCATTCCAAGTAAATATCGTCCTCCACCAGCAATCGATAAATACGAACCTAAGAGTCCAAACCAGCCTAAGGAGAGAATAAAAATAGGTAAGAATAAACTCCCTAACACGGTGAAAGCAAAAGCCGTTTTATCAATATGCAGCACTTTTTTGGAAATGAAAGCCATTATGTAAAATAACAATGAAACAATGGCAATTGAGCCGCTTTTCATAAAATTTGTCATGGATTCCCAATTACTTGTTGCTACAAATAAACCACCGATTAATAGAAAAATAACCCCTATATTTAATGACCAGGTTATGTTTCTTTCCCGTACCTCTTCTGGCGAACGTGTCTTTTTAAGTTTGGCCGGTTTGGGAGATGAAGCGGGTAAGAGGCTGGATTGGAGTGAATCCGGCTTAGTTTTAAGGTTTAATTCATCTTCTTCATGTAGTAAATCGATTTGGTATTGATGATGTGCCTTTGCCACTGTATCCACGATTTCATTTGTAAGATACCCTTCTTCTCTCAACTTATATAATTCATTCCTAAATATTCTTCTTCGCTCTTCTCTTCTATTGAGTTCCATTTAAACTCCCCTCATTCCTTCAATTCAGGTGGTTTATGTAAATTATGGGATATTTTATAAGATTACCACTTTAGTGTAATTTTACACGATTTTATCTAAATTTCAATCCTTTTTCTTTTTCAACTATATTCGAGTTTACGTTTGGGGAAAATATCTGTATGATAAGAGAATATTTGTTTTAAAAGAAGGAGTATTTTATGCTGACATTTGATGAAAAACTAACAATTATTGAATCTTACCCGCAATTAGAACGAAAAGATGTTTCTCTAAAACGTATTAATTTTCAACTTCCAAACAGTATTTCCGATAAAAAGAATATTGTCTATCACTTACATCCAAATGGAAATGGCTTTGTTTATGCCGGCCACCTCGACCACTATGATACGGATGATAAAGGAATGGTCAATATCCGTGATTTTTCAGCTGAGCAGCTTCGGAGTATCTTAACTGAATCTATTGCTGGATTGTCGCACCAAGAAAAATCAATCAATGAAGAAGCCATTATTGGAGATTTAAAAGAAGAGCGCTGGGTTAATGAAGAGGGTAATGTTTTAGTTTTGCTTTATGAAAGTGAGGTTTGGAATATCTATTTTGGCTTAAACCTCGACGAAAGCTTTGATACCTACGAAGAAGCGATAGAATTCATGCGGGAAGAAGGATTTAAACCTGAACAGAAATAGAACCAAAAAGGCTGTGCTAAATGTTAGCACAGCCTTTTTATTGTTTGTTGTATTCTTCATCAATCCATTGATCTAAACGCTTAATACTATCTTTTGCACGATCGTATTCAATCGTACGATAATGATGCATGCCGCCTTCTTCTTCATCTTTCTCATCAGCCCATTTTACCACTTGCTGCAGAGGTGTTCTTATAATGTCATTTGAAGGTAAAAATGAGTCGGTATGAAAAAGAATCGCGAGCGCAATTGTTTTGGCCTTAATCGGGTTTTCCCCGAGGCGGATCAAAAGCTTATGTGCCCGTTCCGCCCCTTTTATTGGATGAATATCATTTTGTTTATATAGGTCATAATCCCATTTCCCGTTTTTATACCAAGTATAGTGCCCCATATCATGAAGAAGCCCTGCTTTAGCCGCGATATCAACATCAAGCTGCTGTTCTTTACTCAAATGAAAAGCATGGTATGCTACCGCTATCGCATGGGCAAGTCCCGAGCGGTTTAAATACTTTTGGGCAATGCGGTGTTCAAATATATCCAATAAAGTTACATCTCTCATGCGATCCACTCCTATCTGTTCCTAATTCTATTTCACTTATTATATGCTAACCTGTCCCAAATGGCTATTTGTTTATAACATTCAATTACATAAAAAAGAGAAGGACCTAGTTTGGTCCCTCTCTCAAGTTAATTTGCTTCAGTTGTTTTTGTTGTTTTTCCCTTTGGTCCTAAATATTCATAGTCATTAGGATTTATTGGTGTATATCCTTCAGGCTTGTAGAATCTTAATAGGTCCTTATAAACAATTTCATCAGACATTTGTAATTCTGTTTTTACCTTTTCATCCACGCTCTTACATGGTGTATTATCATCTAAAAGTAATGTTGTTTGATAAGAATAACATTTATCGTTTAGCTGAATACCATCTTGTGAAACAAAGTCACCATTTCTGAATAGCGCCCAATTGCGATGATCTTTAGATAGCAGGTCAGAACCAAATTCCATATAATCCTTCGTATCAATACCTAATAAATGAAGTATAGTTGGACGAACATCCACTTCGCCGCCAATTTGATGCTGAATTCCACCTTTTACACCTGGAACGTGGATAAATAAAGGTACTTGCTGGAGCTTCGCATTTATTGCCGGTGTAATCTCATCGACTCCCAATACCTTTGCCATTGCTTCATTATGGTTTTCAGATATACCATAATGGTCACCGTACATAACAATGATAGTCTTATCATACAAACCATCTGCTTTTAAATCATTAAAGAACTGCTCAAAGGCCTGGTCCATATAATGGGCAGATTGGAAATACTGGTTAACGACTGAATCTCCGTAATCACCAGCAGGAAAATCAGTATCTTCCGGATCCATTTCAAACGGGAAATGGTTAGACAATGAAATAAACTTTGTATAGAACGGCTGTTTTAAACTTTCAAGCATTGGAATGGATTCTTTAAAAAATGGTTTATCTTTCATACCATAGTTTTTAGTATTTTCATCCGTCATATTGTAGTACTCTGCATCAAAGAACTGATCATAACCAAAAGCTTTATAAATAACATTTCTGTTCCAGAATGTCTTATAGTTGCCGTGGAATACAGCGGAACTATAACCCTGTCCTTTCAGAATCGAAGGCATAGCTTGATAGGTGTTTTGTGCCTTATTTACAAAAACAGCCCCTTGTGCCATAGGATATAAGGAATTCTCCATTAGAAATTCAGCATCTGATGTTTTCCCTTGACCTGTTTGATGGTAAAAATTATCAAAATAGAAAGTACTTCCATCGTGTGCCAATGAATTAAGAAATGGTGTAACCTCTTGACCGTTTGGCATCTTATAATCAATCATAAAGTTTTGGAATGACTCCATCGAGATATAAAGCACGTTCATACCTTTTGCCTTACCAAAGTAAACAGGGTTTGGGGCGGCATAGTTAGCTTTCCGATAGTTCTCTACATCGGTTATATCACTGCTGTCAGCCAGTGCCCGCTGACTGGAGGACTTAATATTTTGAATCACATCATAAATCGTAAAGTTGTATGCACCCAAATATTTGACTAAATAGTTGCGGTCAAATGAACGCGTTAATAATTGCGGACGATCCTTTTCTGCTAATCCCAAGTTAAAAAGAAACGTTGTGATGGCAAACAAAAGTACAATTTTATAAGACTTTCTATTCGTGACCGTCACCTTTTTAAAAACAGTTACTGCCAAAACAATTAAGATGATCGTATCAAGAAAATAAAAAATATCTAAAGGTGACATTAATGATAACGCACTATCACCCAATTGCCCCGCATTTGTTTTAGTCTGCATTAAGACCGGTACCGTAATAAAGTCATTAAAAAAGCGATAATACGCTATATTAGCGTATAACAAGAATGATAAAACGAAATTGATGATTACCATGACGAGTTTTGTATGTTTCTTAAAGAGCAAAGCTAAACCTAGAAAGAATAGCGCTGAACTTAATGGATTAATCAACAATAAAAACTTCTGCAAATTATTATCAATTCCTAAGTTAAATTCAATTTGATAGGCCGCATATGTTTTGATCCAGAATAATAAAACGGCTATTACAAAGAATGAAATATGGCTGTTTTTTAATGTTTTAGGTAATTTAATTTTATTCATAACATAATTCTCCTCTCACTTACCAATAAGCTCTGGTAAACGAACCTCAATTACTATAACACACTTTCAAAAAAATTTAAAACATAAAATATGCCATTTTATGTATGAATCAAACTCTTTGCATATGTCATTTTTATGTGTTTTTCAACATTATAGGACAACACCTATACCTGTCCATTTGGATAAATTCTCCTTTATACTATGACAGTTTTTTGGAGGACATGACTGTTCATTTCTCAAATATATATGACGATCAGCGTGGTGGTTTTGTTTCACTATCATGAAAATGTTTTTCCTTGTCCCAGATATTTAATTATTCATTGCTGTTAACGATATGTCACCTATCATAAACCTGAACTAAACTGATATGCAATAAGAATATAGACTTATCTTTTACTGATAGGTTACCGAATAAATATATAATTATTGGTAAGCATAAGTACGATGGAAGTTATAAAATATACTTTCACAAATAAATCATGAACTGATCGGCAAAACAAATGAATGAGCAAGGAAGTGAGCTTATGCCTAGAAAGAGGCCGGAGTTTACAAAAAGTCCGTATTTTGTTGAAGAACCAGGAAATTGGCATTTAAAACCTGGGGCTCCGAAGGAGATGCAACTGGAACTTGAAAACTATCTTAGCAGCCTAGAGGAATTACACGAAGATGGAACAATAAACGGTAACCAAATTGATATTTATTCTACTCATTAATATATAATAGAACAAAACGGTTACAATACAGTAGTAAACCCTTTAAATTACTCTAAAGACTAGGAGTGAAAAAAAATGAATGTGAATCGAGTAAAACAAATTTTGTCCTCTTCTGCTGATATTGAAGTTAAATATAACGGAACTTCCGTTTGGATTGATCAGTTAAATGAAGATGGAAGAACAGCCACTGTTCATTTACGAGGACCGCTTGAAGAGCGATCAATTGTAGAGATTCATGAGTTAATGGAAGATTAAATCTATTGCCATCTTTTCGCTGAAAAGATGGTTTTTTTATGAATAAAAAAGAGCAGGACAATTCCTGCTCATTAGACCATGTCTTCATTTTCTTTTTCAATTTCACTAGGCTGGGGCTGTTCATTTTGTACTATGCTCCCAAGGACTTCCCGATTGTATTTACCAGCATCTTTACCTGCTCCGGGTGCAATATTTGCCATTGGGAGCTGCTCTAATTCTTTACCTCTTGGCATTCTTCCTCACTCCTTTCTCTTAAGATACCCATAGATTTCAATATCTAAGCATCAATATAAGGGTTTGTCGAATGCCGTTGAGTTATAAATTATTTTGATGGATAAAAATGCTTTCCTTAGCCAAAAGCTCGATGGTCATATCATCCATTGGAGGATTATGCAAGCCTGCACGTACATCACGATAATATCGTTGAAGTGGATTTTGGAGGGATAAACTTTTTGCTCCCACTATCCTCATCGCTAAATCTACAATGGAAATGGCCGCATTCGTGACCGTTAACTTAACAGCCCCTAGTCTCGGAAGCATTCTTTCTCTCTCATTTTCAGCCGCGGAATCCCAATGTTTTGCAATGGAGTATAAAAAAGACTCCGCCTGTATGATTTTTAGTTCCATTTCACCAATTTTTTGCCTTACGTTTGGTAAATCAACAATCGTACCGATGATACTGTTTGGAGAATATTCACTTGCAAATTGAAGCGCATACCTTTGGGCGGCTTTAGCAATTCCAAGATAACAAGCAGGAATATGAAGCAGCCATCCGTTAGCCTTTCTTCCTTTTGCATTTGGTATTTCAACTAGATATTCTTCAGGAATGATTACCTCTTCAAGGATTAAATCATGACTTCCCGTTCCTCGTAAAGCGATACTATCCCAGGTTTCTTCAATTTTCACTCCCTTGGTTTCTCTTGGGATCAAAAAGTTAGCCATTTCATTGGTTTCCTTTATTGTTGCATTGACAATAAAATAATCCAATACTGGCGCCATGGTCGTAAAGGTTTTTCGGCCTGTAATCACCCAGCCCTGATCTGTTTTTACTGCGTTGGTTTCTGGTCTTCCTCCCCGCGTTGGACTGCCGGTTTTAGGCTCAGTTTGTGCGCTATTAATCAATGCCCCATTGTTTACTTTTTCACACAAAAACTTAAATAATGACTCACTCCATGATTGTTTCTCATGTAGATTCATAATAATTCCCATATGCCAGCCAATCGAAAGCGCAGTAGCCCCATCACCTTGTGCAATCATTTCCTGCAGGCGAATTAGTTCATATAAGGAAATCTCCTTGCCCCCATATCTTGAGGGAACTGTCAAAGTGGTATAACCTGTATTTTTCAAATCCTCAATATTGTCAAAAGGAAAGGACCCCTCTATGTCTACTTGATGTGCTCTTGTTAAAAACCTCTTTGAGAGAGATTTCATCAGTTCTAATCGACCTTCAAGGGTTTCAGTCTGTGGAAAGTTCATTCTATTCACTCCAATCAGTATCAGTATCTCTAATGATTAGATTTTATCATACCCATAGCAAAAAAGACTCCTGTATGGTTTAACAGGAATCTTACGCAATCATTAACCAATCATAATTTTACCTTTGGGATAACGGAACGGATCAGGGTTTCTCCGCATTGTCACGGCAAATGCAATCGTTAAAGGACCTACCCTTCCGGCAAACATGGTCAACATAATCAATATCTTGCCAATATCCGATAATTCAGGTGTTAATCCCATTGAAAGCCCCACAGTCGCAAACGCAGACGTCACCTCAAAAAGAATCGCTAAAAAATCATGACCTTTTTCAGTTATAGTTAATACAAGTGTCATGAACATTACAAGGAACAGTCCACTAAATGTTACCGTTAAAGCTTTGTATATGGTTTCATATTCAATCCGCTGACGGTAAAATATAACATCCTCTTTCCCGCGGATTTGCGACCAAACTGCTCCCATTAACGTGGTAAAGGTAGTCGTTTTTATCCCTCCTCCGGTTGAACCTGGCGAAGCTCCTATAAACATCAGCAAAATAATTAATAAGAGGCTGGATTGAGTTAAATCCCCAATACTTAACGTATTGGCTCCTGCCGTCCTAGCGGTGACCGATTGAAATAATGAGCCCAGTATTTTCCCTGTGAGGGTTAATGGCTTTAATGTTAGGTGATTGGAATACTCTAACAAAAAGATGCCAACAGTTCCAACAATCACTAAGAAAGCACTGGTTATAAGGACAATTTTTGTATGTAAAGAAACTCGCTTAATTGCTCGGTATTCATACAGTTCATTCATGACAATGAAGCCAATTCCGCCCAGAATAATTAATAAACAAACCGTTAAAGTGACAGTTGGATCATCAACATAGCCTGTTAAACTATGAAATTCCCCCATTAAATCAAATCCTGCGTTATTGAAATTAGAAATAGAATGAAAAATACCGAAATAAATCGCTTTCTTAAGGGGCATATCGAAAGAGAACCGAATTGCTAATATAAGCGCCCCTGTTAACTCAATTACACTTGTAAAAACGATAATCCTTTTTGCTAACCTAACAATTCCTTCAATTGAAAGATTATTTAAGGATTCCTGAAGGAGGATTCTTTCTTTTAATGATATTTTTTTTCCTAATAGAAAGGCAAAAAAAGTTGCAAATGTCATGAATCCAAGTCCTCCCACTTGAATCAGCGACAAAATGACAATCTGGCCAAATATTGTAAATGTCGTACCCGTGTCTACTACCACTAGACCAGTTACACAAGTTGCTGATGTAGCTGTGAAGAAAGCATTCACTAAGGACAGGCCATGTCCATTTGTAGTCGCAGCAGGGAGCATTAATAAAATAGCCCCTATTATAATAATAGAAGCAAATCCAAAAACAAGGATTTTAGGAGGATCAAGAAAAAATTTTTTTTGAGGCATTTGGTATCCTTCCTAACGGATTATTATTTTATAAAAAATTTTATACTATTTTTAAAATATGGTAATAGTAAAATACGTATTACAGGAAAAATATACTACTGCATTTAAAAAATGTAAATATATTTTGCTATCAGTGTCGAACCTCACTGTATTCTAATCCATTGTAGATTATAATACTTAAGAAAATCCAAGGAAAAAAGACTATGAAATGTAATGCATACGAACAAAATATATCCTGCAACGGTTATAAGGGGGATGAAAATGAAAAAAGGTACCGGACAATTATTTATTCAAACAGGCAGTTTGATTGCAGGGTTTATGGTTTGGGTAATTATTTCTTCGCTTATGCCATTTATAAAGGAAGATATTCATTTAACCTCAACAGAAATTGCATGGGCCACTGCTGTCCCTGTTATCCTTGGATCCCTGCTAAGGGTGCCAATTGGTTATTGGACAAACAAATATGGAGCCCGAATCTTATTTAGCTTATGCTTTATCGTTCTCCTTATTCCAATTGTCATTATCAGTTATTCTAGTAGTTTAGAGATGTTAATCATGGGCGGCTTACTACTTGGAATAGGGGGGGCTGTTTTTTCAGTTGGGGTTACATCATTACCAAAATATTATGATAAGACAAAACATGGGTTCATAAACGGAATTTATGGAGCTGGAAATATTGGAACGGCAATAACCTCCTTTTTGGCTCCTGTCCTAGCCAATCTGTATGGCTGGAGAAGTACTGTTAAATTTTATCTTATCTTAGTACTGCTATTTGCTATATTGCATTTCATATTTGGAGACAAGAAAGAACGAAAAATTACTCATTCCCTCTCTGATCAATTAAAAGAGGTATATAAAAATCCTAAACTCTGGGTATTGAGCTTATTTTATTTTGTTACATTTGGTTCATTTGTTGCTTTTACAATTTATTTGCCATCTTTTTTAGTTAACCAATTTGAATTAGATAAAGTAGATGCGGGAATAAGAACTGCTGGTTTTATTACGCTTGCTACGATGTTTAGGCCAGTTGGCGGCTGGCTTGGTGATAAAATTAACCCATTCTTAATTCTCATGGCCGTATTCTTCAGCTTAACTTTTGCTGGGTTTTTACTTGCCTTTTCACCATCACTACCGATTTACTCACTTGGATGTTTGTTAGTAGCCTTTTTTGCAGGGCTTGGTAACGGGGCAATCTTTAAATTAGTTCCCTTGTACTTTTCTAAGCAAGCAGGAATTGTCAATGGATTTGTTTCAGCCATGGGAGGTCTTGGCGGCTTTTTTCCACCGCTTATTTTAACACTTTTCTTTAATTGGACTGGACACTATGCAATTGGCTTTATGTCTCTTTCTGAATTTTCATTAGCAAGTCTTGTCATTGTCATTTGGCTATTCTACCAAGGTAAACTAGACCTATCTCGTCAAATTGTGAACCATGCGATTGATGGTATTTGTATCACCGATACGAATGGAATCATCCAGAATGTTAATCCTGCCTTCTCGAGAATTACTGGCTATGATTTTAGAGAGGTAATTGGAAAAACACCAAGCGTTCTTCAATCAGGCGAGCATGACAATCATTTTTATCAAAATATGTGGAAAAATTTACTTACAAATGGGTATTGGGAAGGATTCATCTGGAATAAGCGCAAAAACAATGAAATATTTAAAGAATGGCTTACCATCACTGCGATAAGAGATGATGCGGGAGAAATACAGAACTATGTAGGCATGTTTTATGAAGTGAAGGAACTGTCTGATGATAGCCAACTTTATACAAGAAATCCTCAGTTATGAGGGTTTCTTTTTTTTTTGCATTACTTCTAGTTTCTATTTATTACAACTTTTTGTCTAAAAACTTGTGTTCACATTTCCTTCACCATTTTTGTGACGTACGTCACAAAAAAGAGGTTTGTATGTAGTTTATAGTAATTACACAAGCAACACATACAGCAATTAAAAAATCAATTACTATTTAGGGGGAAAATCACATGGCCCGAATTAATTACTGGAATCCAGAAGATGAAAAGTTCTGGAAAGCCGAAGGAAAAAAACACGCTAACCGAAATTTATGGATCTCCGTACCATCTCTTATGCTTGCCTTTATTGTTTGGCAAATTTGGTCAGTTGTAGCCGTAAGACTGAACGACGTTGGCTTCCATTTTACAGAAGAACAATTATTATCACTTGCTGCAATCCCTGGACTTGTGGGTGCAACACTTCGTTTTGTTTATACTTTTGCAGCAGGATTTTTTGGTGGGAAAAACTGGACTGTTATCTCCACTGCCATTCTTGCCATCCCAGCTATAGGCATTGGATTTGCAGTACAAAATCCTGAAACACCGTATTCTGTCATGTTGCTACTAGCAGCACTTTGTGGTCTAGGTGGAGGAAACTTTTCATCTTCATCTGCCAATATTAGTTTCTTCTTTCCAAAGAAAGAAAAAGGTACCGCACTTGGAATTAACGGCGGCTTAGGTAATATGGGCGTATCAGTGGTCCAATTTGTTACTCCATTAATCATTACCTCAGGTACTTTTGCTTTCGTTGGCGGTAAGCAAGTTTTAGCCACTGGTCAAACAATGTGGTTACAGAACGCTGCTTTTATCTGGGTAATCCCAATTGCTATCATGGCTATTTTGGCTATTTTTAAAATGGATAATGTACCGGGTGCTAAACAATCATTTGCTGATCAATTTGTTATTGTAAAACGAAAGCACACTTGGATTATGACTGCTTTATATGTAGCTACTTTCGGTTCATTTATTGGTTACTCTGCGGCATTCCCGCTTCTTTTAAAATCACAATTCCCTGAGCATCTTTCACTTGCTTTCCTTGGTGCTTTAGTTGCAGCAGCAGCTAGACCTGTAGGCGGCTGGATGGCCGATAAGCTTGGTGGTGCAAAAGTGACTGCGTTTGTATTAGTCATAATGGGTATGGGTGCAGCAGGTGTCATTTATTTCTTAAGTGGAAAGCAATTTAATGGATTCTTGTTCTCATTCTTAATCCTTTTCCTTGCATCAGGGATTGGTTCTGGCTCAACATTCCAAATGATTCCAAATATTTTCATTCCTAAAGAAGCAGCACCTGTAATTGGGTTCTCAGCAGCGTTCGCAGCATATGGATCTTTCTTTATTCCTAAGCTTTTTGGCTGGTCTATTAATGCAACAGGAACTTACACTACTGCTTTCTACTTCTTTATTGGTTTCTATGTAATCTCATTTATTCTAAACTGGTTCTACTATCAGAGAAAAGCTACTGTTGCAAGTCCAGTAGTAAAACAAGCTAGTTAACACACAAAAAAACTGCCTAAAATTTAGGCAGTTTTTTTTAATCGATTATTTTTATTGTAATGTGTTTATTACCCCATTTTAGCGCTTCATGCTCTGTGGAAATAAATACATCGATTCTGTTTCCTTTAATAGCGCCGCCTGTATCTGCAGCAGTTGCCACTCCGTAACCTTCAACGTAAACTTTACTTCCAAGTGGTATAACTTTTGGATCCACGGCGATTACCTTCGCATCAGGGTTGGCTTTTAGATCTACACCCGTTGCAGTGGTTCCTGAACATCCTTCACATGAAGCTGTATAGGCTGTCGCCTTTACCGTAATTTCTTTACCATCAGTTTCTTCACTGCTTGCTGCTTTAGCTGGATGTGCACTCGGAGCCTGCTGAGTAGTTTGCGCAGCCGAAACTGTTTTAGCTGGTTCTACAACCTGAACTGTGGTTGCAGGCTGGGGAGCCGAAGCTGTTGCCGGAATCGTTGTCTTTTTAGGCTCAGTTGATGTTACAATTGAATTTGCAACCGGCTTTTCTAAATTACTTGTTACCGTATTTTCTTCTTTGCTACCTGGTGCCTCCGCATTTTTGACACTATCCGTAACTTCATCATATATAATGAGCTTTAAGCCTGGATGAATAAGGTCTGTATTCAGTTTATTCCAATCTTTAATTTGATTTACTTGTACTTGATAGGTTAAAGCAATATCCCCTAATGTATCATCTTGCTGAACTGTATATTGTTTTTCAGTTGCAATGGTTAATACATCTCCTGGATGAATCAGGTTAGTAGAAAGGTGATTCCAGTTTTGAATATCTTCTACAGATGTATTATGTACTTGTGATAGATCCCAAAGGGTATCCCCTTCTTTAACCGTGATTTCTTCCGCATGAACATTAGCGCCTACAGTCCCTGAGAGTGCAGCAACTGCTAGGAATGCTTTTATTTTTTTTATCATTTCTATATTCCTCCCATGTTCTTTCGCTTGCTAACTGTTCTCATCATAACATGTTTTTTTCCGAGAAAAAGAACAGGGGGATGTTAATTGGTTTACAAGAATGGCAATTATATTACAATAGTATTTCTACGTAACTGTATATTTTGACAATAGTATAGTAAAAAAAACAGTGCAGCATACCGACTGCACTGTTTTTCGCTGATCCTAAGACAACTTCGTTATAGCAACAGCACAAGCTTTGTATTCTGCAGTGCCTGAAATTGGATCATATTCATTTAAGGTTAAAACATTTGTTGGTGTTTCGCTCCAATGGAAGCTCATAAATACAAGGCCGGGAACAACTTGTTCAGTAATTTTTGTCTTAACAAGAAGATCCCCTCGGCGGGAACGAACCTGTACCACCTCACCATCCGCAATCCCAAGGGAGCAGGCATCATCTGGATGGATATCAACAGTTTCTTCTGTTTGTTTTACTTTAACACCTGGTGCATAGTAACGGGTCTGTGAATGGGTATTATAGGACTCATAGCGCCTGCCTGTTGTCAACGTAAACGGATATTCCTCGTCGGGCAATTCTAACGGTTCTGTATAATCAACAGGAACAAATGGTGACTTTTTAACATCTGAAGCTTGTTTATGGAACCGTTCATGCAGGATAAAGGTACCTGGATGATTCTCATTTGGACATGGATAATGGATACTATATTTTTCATCCAAACGTTTATATGAAATCCCTCCATACAGCTCCCAGGCAAGTTTTCTAACCTCATTCCAAATTTCCTCGCTATTTTGATAATGCATTGGGTAACCCATTAAAGTAGCAAGGTCACAAAGAATTTCCCAATCTTCCTTCGTATTAGGGTGTGGTTCTACGGCTTTACGAACACGCTGGATTCGACGATCTGTATTGGTATATGTTCCATCCACTTCTCCCCAAGAACGAGCCGGTAAAACAACGTCGGCCATTTTGGCTGTTTCAGTTAAGAAAATATCTTGGACAACTAATAAATCAAGTTTTTCAAATAACGTTTTAGTATGATTCATATGAACATCCGCTAAAAGAGGATTTTCACCAATTACATAAAGAGCCTTTAACTCTCCCATCTCTATACGGTCAAAGGTACGTGTTTGCGTGTCTCCTGCGTGTGGATTTAGTTCCACCCCCCACTCTTTCTCATATCGGGCACGGAACTCATCATTGGCTAAACTCATTGCTCCGGCAAGCTGATTAGGCAGACAGCCCATATCACCTGCCCCTTGGACATTATTTTGACCTCTCAACGGCATAATCCCGGTTCCTGGTTTTCCAATGTTTCCTGTTAATAATGCTAAATTCGCAATATCAAAAACGTTATTTACACCACAATGATGCTCTGTAATCCCTAATGTATAGGCAATCATTGAACCACTTGAAGTTGCATATTCTCTAGCGGTCGTTACAATATCCTCGGCGGAAAGGCCGGTAATCATGGCCGCATATTCAGGTGTATAAGGTTCAACCTGATTTTCTAGACGGTCAAAATCTATTGTAAAATTCTTAATAAACTCGGGATTGTAAAGACCTTCTTTTAAAATAACCCGTATGAAAGCATTGATAAGAGCTATATCGGTTCCTACATTAATCTGTAAATGCCGGTGAGCTACTTTAACCATATCAATTTTCCGAGGATCGATGACAATGATTTTTAATCCTGCCTTAACAGCCTTTTTCATGCGGTTAGCAATGATAGGATGGGCGTCCGATGTATTAGATCCCATCAGTAATAATACTTCTGCCTTATCAAAATCCTCTAAGGTATTAGTTGGGGAACCGCTTCCAAAAATAGTTGCCAGACCGGCAACACTCGGTGCGTGTCAAGTTCGGTTACAGCCATCAATGTTATTGCTTTGAATAACCGTCCGCATAAATTTTTGCGTTACATAATTTGATTCATTTGTACTTCTTGCACAAGCAAACATACTGATGGCATTAGACCCCCATGTAGTTTTAATTTCGGATAATTTATTGGCAATGTATTGATAAGCCTCTTCCCAGGTTGCTTTCATTAATTGTCCCGATACCCGAATTAACGGTGAAGTCAATCGACTTTTGGCATGTACATATTCATAAGCAAATGCCCCTTTTACGCAAGTCTGCCCCTTACTAACCGGAGCTTCTTTATCTCCACGGATTTTCACTATTTTATTATCCGCCACTTCTAAGACAAGTCCGCAGCCAGTTCCGCAGTACCCGCAAATGGTCTTAACCAATTTTGTATCTTCCACTTAATCCCCTCCCTAAAGAATCATATAACCCTATATATTCATCATAGTCGATTTCTATCAATAGTAGCTTCTAAATTGTTAATTATTATTGAAGGAAATTTAAGGAAAATTGCACAAAAAAAAAACGAGAGTTCCCTCTCGTTTAAGCAATTTTGGCCGGTAATAAAATATTAAAGGTTGTTCCTTTATTAGGTTCGCTTTCCACAAACACCTTTCCATTATGACTTTCAATGATTTTAAAACTTACCATTAATCCTAGACCGTTTCCATTTTTCTTCGTCGTAAAAAACGGTTCGCCTAATTTCTTTAATTTTTCTTTCGAGATTCCAACTCCTGAATCCTGAATCGAGATTTGCACATTGTTATCATGAATGACTGTTTTAACTTGCAAATCTCCACCATTTGGCATGGCCTCGATTCCGTTTTTTATAAAGTTTAGAAATACCTGTTTTAACCGGTTTTCGTCACATTCTATTTGGATAATCTCTTGATTGCAGTCAAATGACAAGCGGACATTTTTCTTTCTAGCTTCAAATTCGAGCAAAGAAACAACATTTCGAATAACAGGGACAACATTCTTCTCCTCTAATTCAACCGCTTTTGGTTTCGCTAATACCATAAAGTCTTCGACAATGGTATTTACTCTTTCAATCTCATCTAAAATAATATTTAAAAATTCCATCCGTTCTGGATCTTTTTCGTCTAACTGCAAAAATTCTGCATAACCTTTCATCGACGTTAGTGGATTACGGATTTCATGCGCAACCCCCGCAGCTAGTTGGCCAACAGCGGCAAGCTTATCCTGACGATGAAGAACCTCTTCCGTCTTCTTTCGTTCGGTTATGTCGTTACGGATGGCTAGATACTGATAAGGTTTCCCCTGTTCATTTAAAAAAGGAACAATCGTCGTGTCCACCCAATAATAAGAACCATTCTTTGCTTTATTTCTTAATTCGCCCTTCCATACTTGACCAGCCCCAATTGTTTTCCATAAGTTCTTGAAAAACTCTTTTGTGTGATAGCCAGAATTTAGAATTCGATGGTCCTCCCCTAGTATCTCTTCCCGGCTATATTTAGAGATTTCACAGAATTTATCATTTACACTGATGATTTTTCCTTTAGCATCTGTGAAAGCCACAATGGAAGATTGGTCTAAGGCAAATTTGATATCCTCATTTTCTTTCATCATTTCTTTAAGATGCTCTTCTGCCTTTTTTCGCATAGAAATATCAGAACGAATCGCAATATATTGAACAGGTTTACCTTTTTTATCTAGAAATGGAACGATGGTTGTTCCAACCCAGTAAAAGGAACCATCTTTCGCTTTGTTCCGAATTTCCCCCCGCCAAATCTTCCCCGACTGAATAGTTTGCCATAAATCTCGAAAAAATTCTTTTGAATGATAGCCTGAATTAAGGATTCGATGGTTTTTGCCAATAATTTCTTCCTTTTTATATTTAGAAATTTCTTCGAATTTATCATTTACATATGTGATAACCCCTTTTGGGTCGGTAATCGCAACAATCGTCGAGGCGTCTAAGGCATCTTTGATATCCTTTAAGTTTGTATCAGTTGTAACCAATTGCTTGCTTATCAACATACTAGAGATGATCAAACCGCCAATAATTAACACGGAAACAAACAAAACCAAATAAATAAAGAAGGGGCTGTCTGTTTGACTATCTGATACAATCCCACTTGTTGTAACGGCAGCTCTCTTTAATAAAAAGTGCCCTTCAGCAATGGCTATGGTAATGATTAACGCACTTACAGGCTTCAACCACACTTGATTCCCGTGGGAATAGCTCGAAGAAAAAAGAATCCATAACGAAAATAAAAAGGAACAAAAAATTAATAATCCAGAAAAAATCATTAGCCCAATATTGTAGTCGATATTTACATTCATGGCATATAAACCAATAACTTGAATGGCCATTACAGCTAGGGTTAAAAATAAACTGCCAATTAACAAGTGGTATATATTAATGGTTTTACCAAAAAACCAAAGAAAAGCAATCCCAGTAAATGCTATTCCAATAAAAATAGAAAGAATAGTTAGCGGAATATGATAGCTGGCAAAGCGGTTTGTGTCTGCCGAAATTAATGCCATAAAGTTCATTACCCATATTCCAATCCCCATGGATAATGTACCGCCAAGAAATAATAATCGTTTATTATGATTTGAAGACCTTATTAAGGTAAACATATCTAGAGCTGTATATGATGCCATAATCGTTAACCCAATGGCGATAATTATAAAATATGGATGAAATATCCCCAACATTTCCCCCATTAACTTGGATCCCCCCAATGTCTACAAGGTATTTATACTATGAAATTGTAATGTAAATTATATTGTAATGGAAGTAAGACTTTGAAATATACGTTAACCCTTATTCATTATAGTGAAACTAATACAATGCATAAATAGCTTTTTGGAATAAAAATCTTATTTTTTTCAAAGTTAAACTTTTTTAAAAAAAAAGTCTACACAAAACGAAGTTTTTTGTTTATACTGTACTATAACAAGTGAAAATAAAATAAACTGTATTAATAAAGGAGATGGTATCAATGTTAATAAGTCCAGTTGAATTTTTTCGCAGCTTACCAAAAAAGGAATGCCCAGAATGTGGTCAACACATAGAAGAACAAGCTGAAAGCTACTTAATGGAATGTGATCGTTGTTTAGCCAAAAGAGAAGAATAGTCCTATTAATCACTACAACACGGTATAAAAGTTAACAAAAGATAATTTTTTTACTTTTTCTGTACTACAACAAAAGCAATGACAGTAAACTGTATTATCAAAGGGGGAATTATAAATGTTAATAAGTCCAGTTGAATTTTTCCGAAGCCTGCCAAAGAAGGAATGCCCAGAGTGTGGTCAACACATGGAGGAACAAGCTGAAAGCTACTTAATGGAATGCGATCACTGTTTATCAAAAAAAGAAGAATAAAACAAGAGAACTCTCCTCGCCTAATGGAGAGTTTTTTTATTGAAATTTATACCTTAAAGGAAAGAATAAGGAAGGCATAAACTGATTTTTTAAGTGAAACCTTACTATAAGGAGATGATTCTTATGGCAAAGGCAAAGAAGAAGGATTACTTGACAACTGCGGATGAACGGCCTCAAATGACCCTCGAAAACGGCTCGGTATTCCCCAATAAGAAAAATATACCGGGGGATTCAGTCAACGGGCATAAGGAACTGGAAGAAGCTAATATGATCATTACCGGGGACGAGATTCGCCAACAAAACGAAAATTTGTAAAGGAAGGTTAATTCTTTATGAGTATTATTGATTTAGACAATGCCCAGCCTGGTGACGAAGTTTATGTTATTTATCGGAACCCGCATGTCCCCTCTGTTGCAAATGTACAAGCAGCAGAGATCGTTCAACATCCTAAAGATCCAAATGCTCTAGCACTTTTTTTAAATGAAACCTTTCATGTTATTGAAGATGACGATGCCTTGTTTACTTCTTCAGAATCGGCACAAAGAGCATATGATGAACATTTCTTTGATTTTGGTGAAGAATAAAAGACTGTCGCTAACGTGACAGTCTTTTAATTAATAAAATCATTATTTAGATTTTTGGGAGCTCCCTAATTTCCTGTAACATTTGGGTGCCACACATTGGACATAGCAAGTCATCCGCAACAAAATCCTTTCTCATCCAGCCGATGCATGCATCATCTGAACAAGAGTAAACTTCGGTGTCAACAAGGATTGTTTCAATCTCTTCTTCCTTAGCCCTTTTACCGTAAAAAATGGGAACCGCCTCCTTTTTTTACTAGTATGTACAAAAAATTGGTTTTTCATTTCCTTAAAAAATACTTCTCACTTAGGAGTGTCAGTTGCTATGTCTTCTAAACAGAAACGTTATACGAATGTTGGGACAGATATTGAGGAAGTAAAACGGTTAAATAGTCAATCCGGCTTAAGTTATAATGAAGTTAAACTACTTCTCGCCCAACAATATTTAAAACAAAAAAAGTAGGTTGTATTACAGAAAAACAGGATGTCTCTAATGGCTGTTTAGCCGATATGGAAGACATCCTGCTATCTTTTATTCAAAATAATCAATGGTTATATTTTCTTGATGGCTTTTGGATAGGAGCTTACTTTTTTTCCGGCTTTCTTTTGATTGAAATATAATATCATAATCATAATCCTCAGGATATAGCTCAGAAGCTGCAATATACAAAGTTAACCGCTTATGGCTTACAGATATTTTTTCTCCTTTTACTTGAACTTGGTAATTCCCGTGCTGGTCAGGTCCCTTATACACGATTCCAAACTCATCTGAGGGTGAAATCTTCACATTATCACCTTGTTGATAAAGTGGGATATTCGTTTTTGCTATAGTTTGTTTTTGCTTATATTTATTTGTCATCACCTGTTTTTCTAATTCTTTTAACTTCCAACGATCTATTTCTTGGCTTCGGTATTCTTTTTCTTCCTTATAAGTAAGATAATGAGCTCGTTCAACAATAGCTGGGTGCATCCCGAGTCTTAGGGCAATCGCAAATGCCTGGCTTTCCCCTCCTCTGCCAATGATTAAACGGTAAGTTGGAGAAAACGTTGTTAAATCAAACTCCATCGATCCATTTAAAAAACCGGGATGTTCTTCTGCAAACTCCTTAATTTCACTATAATGAGTTGTTGCAAATAGAGTTGCTCCTTTTTGAAAAAGAGTTTCTAATATGGCAGTAGCAAGCCCCATTCCTTCTCCGGGATCAGTTCCAGAGCCAAGTTCATCTAATAAGGCTAATGTTCGATCATTTGTTTCTTTTAAGATTTCGATTATATTGACAATTCTTGAACTAAAGGTACTCAGATTTTCGGAGATACTTTGCCCGTCACCGATGTCTACCAAAATCCGGTCAAAAATTCTAAGATTACTTTCCTCCTTCGCTGGAATATGCAGACCGCATTGCACCATTAAAGTTAACAAGCCTACCGTCTTTATCGTAACTGTTTTTCCACCAGTATTTGGACCAGTGATAACAAGTGCCTTCTCTTCCCTTCTCATGGTGAAGGTTAATGGAACAGCTTTATCTCCGAGGAGAGGGTGCCTCGCTTGTATTAAGTTCAATTCCTCAAATTGGTTAATTTTCACCTTTGATCCCTTAATCATTCGGCAATATTTTGCTTTTGCAAATAAGAAATCATACTGAATCATGGTTTCAGCAGCAAGACGGATTTGCGGCTCTTTTTGCTCGACCATTCCTGTTAGATAGGTTAACACCTTTTGAACCTCAATTTCTTCATCTGTAAGGAGCCAGGTTAATTGATCCTGAAAGATGGCAATTTCCTCAGGCTCAATAAAAAGTGTGGACCCTGACGCAGACGTATCAAGGACAGCCCCTTTTATTTTGTTCCGATATTCTTTTTTTATGGGAATCACATAACGTCCATTTCGCTGACTAATGACATTTTCCTGCAAATACGGTTTGAATTTAGTAGATCGCAGCATTTGCATCGTCTTTTCCTTCAAGCGTTCCTCTTGTATAGTAAGTTGTTTTCTTACTTTTAATAATTCCTTGCTTGCGTAATCATCTACCCTGCCCCCTCGGACACAACGAATAATTTCTGCTTCGAGTTCTGGCAATTCATCAATTACTTCTACATAGGCTGATACCCTCGGTGCATAAAAAGTCTTACTCCTCATGTACCTTCGCATCTTTCCACAGCAATCCAAAAAATCATACAGCTTTGTTAACTGTTCAACTTTAAGTACTGCCCCTTTATTCATGTTCGCAAGGATGGTGCTGATACCATCAAGACCATGAATGGGTACACTTGCACTTATTTTTAAAATCTCGACTGCTTCTGATACTTCTTCAAGCCATGCCTCTATTTGCTTTACATTTGTTGATGGGACAAGATTCTGTACCTTATCTCTACCTTCTATCGTTAAAGCAAAGGCAGCGATAGCATCCTTAATATGATTGAATTCAAGCATATTCAACGTATGTTGATTCATTTTAAAAGCCCCCTATAATAAAAATAGCCGCAATGAACAATGTCATTGCGGCTCTAGCGTAATGAATGGAAAACCACCCATTTTTCCATACTAAATTAATCCAAAATAAAAACTGTCTACACGAGTGTACACAGCTACATTGGAAAAAGTGTATGCCTATGCTTGCCCATTGTTCTTAACATCATCCCATAACTAAATAAACCATTCATTTTATCAAAAAAACGAACGTATAGTTTTGAAATGAAAATATCCAATTGGTTGGATTAGTTAAGAACGACACCTAACATAAAACATACTCCCTTATTTGAGTAATTTATTCTTCTAAAGAATACAAAAATTAGAAACATTTGTCAACTGACATTCACCTATTAGATAATGAATTTTATAATATACGGTACAATAAATGAGGTAAAGATGGCGGCAATTCCCATCGCTGCACCAGAAACTGCACCTTGCAGTTCCCCTTCCTTTACCGCCTCAGCTGTTCCAATTCCGTGAGCTATCGTACCAATTGCCAGACCTCGGGCAAAGGGATGGTCGATCTTAAACCAGTTCAATAGTTTGGACCCAAACATCGCCCCTATCATCCCCGTAATAATGACATAGGCAGCAATAAGCGAAATATTCCCATGAATAATTCCCCCTATTTCTGCTGCAACCGGGACAGTAACAGACTTTACCACGAAACCTAGGAGATAAATTTTTGAAAGGTGAAGCCCTTTTGCCATAAAAATTGCTGTTCCAATCGTTGAGACACTTCCGATAAATAACCCCGATACGGCAGCCCTTATGTACTTTTTGAATACATCACGATTTTTGTAGATTGGAACTGCCAGAGAAACTGTAGCAGGACCAAGCAAGTAGGTCATAATGTTTTTTGCCTGCCCATACTCTTGATACGATATCCTAGAAGCTAACAATATAAAGATTATGATGACGGTACTTAAAAAAACTGGACTAGTAATTAGAGATGGGTATTTTCGGGTTAAAAAGCGCGCACACCAATAGACTGAAACAGTGACTAGAATACTATAAAGCGTGATCATGGTACTTTTCTTGTTCCTTTTCATTTTTCGAGATAACCATTTGCGTAGTCTTTCCTGCTGCAATGATTCCAATAAAAGCACTGATAAAAAGGATACCTAGCAGCATCCAGCCCTTTGCTTTGACGATATCGCCTAAGGTCATTAACCCAACAGAAATAGGAATAAAAAAGAAACCAAGATGCTTAAGCAGCCACCCTGCCGCCAATTCGATTTGTTCTACTTTAATAACACCGAACGAAAATAACACTAATAATATAACAATCCCAATCACATTTCCGGGAATTTGCAAATGAAAAAAACTCGCTGCCAGATTCCCAATTTGATAGATTACGATTAGGATGAGCAGTTGGATCGTAAACTTACCACCCTTTTTCATATAAACACCCATCTTCCCACTGTAATAAAAATCTGATTTTTCAAACGTTTTAATTTTCATTATAAAGGAATAACCTCTATACTGCATCCACTTTTTTTCACAAAATATCCATATCTTCTTTCAACAAACTTATTTATCTTTATGTTAGGAGGGGATCGTTTTGAAAAGGATTTATATAATTTGCAGTCTAGCTGTATTCTTGGGGATTGCAGGAGGAATCTCGTTTTTCCTTATCCGTGATGCCAATGCTGCCATTCCAACAAGTGCTACTTTCATTACACAGAGTGGTGATACATTTACTTTTGGTAAGGATAAGACTGAGTTAAAACTAATTGAGTTTATTTATACTCACTGTCCTGATGTATGTCCAACTACTACACAAAAAATGGTGGAATTAAAGAAAGATCTTTTGAAAAAAGGTATTTATGGGAAGGAAATAGAATTTGTCACCATAACCATTGATCCTTACCGAGATACAACTAAAATTTTAAAAGAATATAAGCAGGGGTTCGGTATAGGGAATGATACTAGTTGGATGTTTTTAACCGGGGCAAAACAACAAACGAAAGATAATCAAAAACAACTTCGTAAAGTTACCGATGCCTTGCAGTTCCAATTCAAAGATCCTGGCAACGGCCAGTTCATCCATTCCACATTTACGTATCTTGTAGATGATGACAATAAATTTATTGACAAGTTCCCAATGGGAAAAGAGTTTAATAAGCAAGATGTTTACGCCAAAATACTAGATAAAATAGAGTAATAAAAAAAGCGGTTAGTCCCTCAGGATTAATCGCTTTTTACTGATAAAATTTCATTCAAAGGATGAAGGATATTATTTAATCTGCTGCAATGTTAATAGATAAGTTGATTTCGGTTTAGTTAGACTCGCTTTAATACCAGCTTTTTTTAATTTGTTAACGAGTTCAGTAAGCTGTTTTTTTGCCATACTATTCACCCTCTTTAAAACTTCTTAATCCAATTCTACAACATAATTATGAATAAAGTGTGAAAATGGATAAATTTTTTTAGAAAATTTTTCTTATAATCCACATAACTCTAAAAGAATTCGCTCTTCATTCAGATTAATGGTATAATAAGTAGATATTTTTGTTCTGGAGGATTACTACTATGATTACTGTAAGTAACGTAAGTTTAAGATATGGTGACCGTAAGTTATTTGAAGATGTAAACATTAAATTTACACCAGGAAATTGCTACGGATTAATCGGGGCAAATGGTGCCGGAAAATCAACATTTTTAAAGATATTATCTGGTGAAATTGAAGCACAAACAGGAACTGTTCAATTAGGGCCGAATGAGCGGATGGCTGTTTTAAAGCAGAACCATTTTGAATATGAAGATTTTGAAGTACTAAAAACTGTCATTATGGGTCACGCAAGACTCTATGAGGTTATGCAAGAAAAAGATGCTATTTATATGAAGGAAAATTTTACTGATGAGGATGGTATGAAAGCTGCCGAACTAGAAGGTGAATTTGCAGAACTAAACGGATGGGAAGCAGAGCCTGAAGCAGCGATTTTATTAAAAGGCCTAGGTATTGGGGAGGATCTCCATTATAAGAAAATGGCTGAATTAACTGGTTCGGAAAAAGTCAAAGTATTGCTTGCCCAGGCTTTGTTTGGCAGACCAGATGTATTACTTTTGGACGAGCCGACTAACCACTTGGATATCAAGGCCATTCAATGGCTTGAGGATTTTTTAATTAACTTTGAAAATACCGTCATTGTCGTATCCCATGACCGTCACTTTTTAAATAAAGTTTGTACGCATATCGCCGATTTGGATTTCAGTAAAATTCAAATATATGTTGGGAACTATGATTTCTGGTATGAATCAAGTCAATTAGCTTCCAGAATGGCTTCAGATGCGAACAAGAAGAAAGAAGAAAAAATTAAAGAACTTCAGAGCTTTATCGCTAGGTTCAGTGCCAACGCCTCTAAGTCAAAACAAGCAACCTCTCGTAAGAAGTTATTAGATAAGATTACCCTGGATGATATCAGGCCATCTTCACGCCGTTATCCTTTTGTAGGATTTACACCTGAGCGTGAAATTGGCAATGATTTGTTACGTGTAGAAGGTTTAACCAAGACGATTGATGGAGTTAAGGTTCTAGATAACGTAAGCTTCTTCATGAACAAAGGAGATAAAATTGCCCTTGTTGGTACAAATGAGGTTGCAAAAACGACACTCTTTAACATTTTAATGGGTGAAATGGAAGCTGACAGCGGCACATATAAGTGGGGAATTACCACTTCTCAAGCTTACTTTCCGAAAGATAATACCGAGTACTTTGAAAATAGCGATTTAAACCTTGTTGATTGGCTGCGTCAGTTCTCACCAAAAGATGATAGTGAAAGCTTTTTAAGAGGTTTCTTAGGAAGAATGCTATTCTCCGGTGAAGAAGTGTTGAAAAAGGCCAGTGTCTTGTCTGGTGGAGAAAAGGTTCGCTGCATGCTTTCAAAAATGATGCTAAATGGAGCCAATGTTCTCTTATTAGATGAACCAACTAACCATTTAGACTTAGAATCCATCACCGCATTAAATAATGGATTAATTAATTTTAAGGGTTCAATGCTTTTCTCCTCACATGACCATCAGTTTATCCAAACGATTGCCAATCGTATCTTTGAATTTACACCAAAAGGCCTTGTGGATAAACAAATGACCTATGATGAATATTTAGAAAATGAAGAAATTCAAAAACAAGTTGCCGAAATGTATCAATAAACAGAATGGAGGATGTCAATAATGACATCCTCTTTTTTTAATATCTTTTTTGTTTTTTTCTTGATGATGATACTTCAATCGAACCCGTTTCTGTTGTAGTCGTTCCTTGACCTTCTACTTGTGAAGAATTAAGGCCAATTGTGGACGGATCAGCTTTTCGTTTTCTGCCTCTGCTCATTACATACACCTCCCTTATTATCCTTTGGACAAATATCTTAGCTTATACGGAATATTTCCTAAAGCTTAAGGCAAAATATTCTACAGGAGGAGGTGTTTTGTATGGCAAAAGTTGGAGTAGAACAATCTCTTACAAATATTCAACAAGCATTAAAGGACAAAGGCTATGATGTAGTAGAATTAAAACAAGAGTCTGATGCACAAAACTGTGATTGCTGTGTAGTTACAGGCCTTGATTCAAATGTGATGGGTATATCTGACACTGTCACAAAAGGTTCTGTCATCGATGCAAACGGAATGTCTGCTGATGAGGTATGCCGACAAGTAGAAAGCAGATTACAATAGTGTAGTTAAAAGACTAAAGTACTTTTCACTTTAGTCTTTTTTTGCTTTAATATTAACCTTAGGTTGTTTATCAGGTTCTTTTTTCCTTTCTGTATTGTGGTTAAGAGGCTTTTTCGTCTCTTCATCAAAACTCGGTGTAAATTCACTTCCATAGGTAGCCCCAATATTTAATTTTCCTTTTAACTCTTTTATCCCAAGCTGGCCAAAATTGTTATTTAATTCATATTTATCTAAAATGATCTTTTCAATATTAATTTTTTCTATGATAATCGGCGGGTCCTTGGTTTTTAGCTCACTTTCTGGTAAACCCTGCTGTTGGGAGGTTTGAAGTGATTTTTTTAATTCCTCAATATTCATTTCCAATGAGATCAATTTATTCTTTAATTCCATTTCATAATCATTTTTCTTGAATATAAGGAATAAATCTTTTAATGACATAATCACAAACTCCCTTTTATTTACCCTTACTTTTATTTATATGAAAAAAAAACTTGAACATGTCCAAGAATATCTGACAGATTAAAATAATCCTCAACATTTCTTTTTTTTACTGTCTATTCAATTGGAATAACTTCCCCTTTTTCAATTGTACGCTGATAACTTACAATCAGTAAGCCATTCCAAAATTTTGCACTCAATTGCTGAGGGCTCACCGTGTCAGGTAAAGTGATCTGTCTTTGAAACTCACCATAGAACCTTTCAGAATATGTCATAGTTAAATGCGGATGGAGGGGGTTCACTTTTCCTTTTATGGTTAGGTAAGTACCATTTAAACCTAATTCCAAATTTTCCTTTGCTACCCCAGGAAGTTCAATCACCACAACAACCTCATGCTCCCCTTCAAAGACATCAATGATCGGAAACGTCCTTGATTTTTCTGCTCGCCCCGATGCCCCATCAGCAGTGGATGACTTTACAGGTTGTTCATTCATAAATTGCTTGGCAAATTCCTGGTCAAAAATATTGTTCCAAAAGTCCCCGCCTTGCATATTTTTCGCAATATCCATCCACTGTTTTAATTTTTCCATATCCATCAGTTGACACCCCCCTTTTGCTCATATCTGTATATTACCTATTCCTTTATTTATCCCTACTTTCATCATACGAATCTTATTCAATAATTAATCCAACTATTACGCTTGTTTCATAAACCTTTAAAAAATTGCATATATTGATAACTAAGTGGAAGGAGGAAATAATATGCCAGTCCCAGTTCCTTTTATTAATATAAATATATTCATGATTAAAATTAATTCCTTTGAAAATGCCTCAGCAGTAAATATTGGTCAAAACCTGCTAGCTGAATGGCATAATTCTGATAAGAAAAATCAAGGATACGGTCAAAATTTTGGTGATCAAAGCGATTTTGTTGCAACAAGAAGTTTTGTAGATGATAAAGACCAAATCGACTCTCCTGCCTCTTTCAACTCCAATCCGTTACCAATTGATAATATGTAAACATACAACTTAGACCATAGGAGGTTTTCTCCCATGGTCTAAGTTGTATGTTAATATCCTCTTGATTGTTTTTTTCGGACAGCCAATGAGATAGCAATCAATATAATAATCATACCTAATACTGTATTTACAATAATTATTCCATTATCAGTTTGTTCATTATTACTCTTTTTCACTTTATTAATAGAAGCTACTTTTGGTTTAGGAGGTTCCTTGTAGGTTAATTGTACTTTCTGGACTACTTGTCCCCTATTGTCCTGGATTGAAAGAAGCCCGTCATTTGCAATATTTTTTAAACAACCATCAATTCGTTCTGTTACTAGTGTGTCTTTAACTGGAGAAAATTCTTTCCGCTCAGCAGTTGTAAAGATTTCTCCCGGTTTAATGGTTATATGTTGAAAGTTTTTGAATCCATAATCAAATAGTATAGCGGTATCATAATATTTATCGTTCTTTAAATTTGATTTCAATACTATTGCTGTTAGTCTAATTTTCCCATTATCAGCGGTTGTTGCTAAGGTTTGTTTTGTTTCGCTCGTATAGCCTGTCTTTCCACCCGTAATCCCTGGGTAGACAATCTCACCCTTTAACATTTTATGGTGTGTAACTAAATTTGCCTGCCAAGATTGACCTTTCCAGGGAAGTATCTTGGTACCAAAGATTTCAGCAAACACGGGATTCTTAATGGCATAATTAGTTATCAACGCCATATCCATAGCCGTTGTATAATGATTAGGATCAAATAATCCATTAGGATTCGTGAAATGCGTGTTTGTTACACCTATCTTTGTTTTTAAATAAGTATTTAGATTTTCCGCGAACTTCTGAACCGAGCCATCCGTACACTCCGCGATTGCAACGGCCGCATCATTTCCTGAATTAATAAGCATTCCTTGAATCAATTTTTTCAAAGGGACTTGTTCCCCTTCATTTAAATAAACACGGGTACCATCTTGTCTTACAGCATTGCCGCTCACAGTTACAAGACGGTCTAAGTTTCCTTTTTCGATCGCATAAATAGCTGTAGCTATTTTCGTTAGACTTGCTGGATACATTTTCTGATTAGGATTTTTAACATAAAGAACAGCTCCAGTATCAGAATCAATCATTGCCGCTGCTTCACTTTTAAGAGGCAGCTGAACTGGCTCTGCAGCAAAAACAGGTAATTGAATTGAAACAAGATAAAGAAAGATTAGTATTGCCGGCCAAAACTTTTTCAATAGGATACACCCTTACTTTTTTCTTATAATCCTCCTTGATTTTACCAGAATATTTGTAGAAATAAAGTACTATTTTAAAATTTAATCCTTGTAATATAGTAAATTTTAACCATAAAAAAAACCGGTTAGCAGCTGCCAACCGGTTTTCTTATGGTCTTTTTTTGGATATCAACAAGGCGATTTGGGCCATAATAAACGGCAATGATGATTTTCTTCTAAATGCCAAATATTTTGGTTCCCAAATATCAGTATATTTTTCATTAAACTTTCGAAGACCTTGAAAATGATAGATAAAGTGTCCATGCAAGAAAATTTGAGCAGCTATTTTTTCACTCAAAAAAGAAAATTTTGACAGCCCTACGTTTGATAATGGCGCCATTCCCATATTAAATCGCTGATAACCTTTTTGAATTGCCCAATCAATTACTGATAAGAAGAAAAAGTCTATAATTCCTTCCGGGGCAGACTGTCGAACTCTCATTAAGTCCACTGAAACTGTCTTATAATTATCATATACATACATAATACTCATAAATCCAAGTATATGATCTTCTTCATCTTTTACAATGGCTATCGGTGCTCGATTTAAATAATCCTCACTATAAAATCCTAGTGAAAATCCTTTTTCCTTTCGACCTGAAAGCCATTCATCGGATATTTCCTTCAATTTGTCCAAGAGTGCATTTGGATGTGGAGGATAAAACATTTCAAAATAATATTGTTCACCATTAAATTTATTTTTCAGGGTCCGTAAACCCTTCATTTTGTTTCCTTTAAGCGAAAAAGTCTTAAGGTCAACAAAAGCTTCTTCTCCTAACTTAAAAAATGCAAAACCATGACCATGTAAGTACGGAAGCATATCATCGCTTACTTGGTAGAAAACAGGTGTATAGCCGTGTAAATCAGCGACCTCTTGAAATTCTTCAATGGCACTCGAAAAGTCATGTTTCTCACCAACTGGGTCGCCAAGGATGATTAATTTATCCGCGTATTTTTGGAAAGCGATTAAAACATTCCTCTTACTATTCCAAAAGATAAATTTATCATGGAGGAATATTAAATGAGATAACACCTTGCCAGGATAAGCGGATAAATGATTTATGATTTCTTGTTCATGATCAATCGACCTTTCAAGGTTCCACTTTTTCGGCAGGCTAATTAAATAACCTATAAAGAGAATACTTAAGGCAATAATTAGGCCAATAATTGCACTTGAAAACAAATCGCGGTAATCAACAATCACATACGGGATAAACTTTTTAGGTATGGTAATTTTCGCATTAGGCAAGTTAAAGTACCCGATTAATATATACATAGAAGTAACAATCAAAACAATTGTCACGTCAAAGATGGTTTTACCCCAAGTTAACACATAGCTTTCACGATAAAATTGCCCTTTTGACATTCTTAGCAGGAGGGCAACAATGATTAAAAAAACAGCTTCCTCGTAATCAATTCCTTTAAAAATAGAGAATAACGCGGCCAGAATTAATGCGAGCATCGTTAAATCATAGGTCCTTTTAACACTATATTCAATTCCACGCGATAAACCCAACAACAAAAAACCGGCCGCAACGGATAACTGATGGGACACATTGATAATCGGAAATGACAAAAGTTCCTGAGCAATTCTGAGCCTCGACATAATTCCTGGTACACTGGCAGATAACAGCAGAATTAGTCCAGATAGAAAGACAAGCATGGTTAAAATAACATGACTTAGGCCTTGAACAATTGCTTTAGGAAGATTATTCCACAATTGATTCCATCGTTGCCAATAAAGTCGCACAAAAAAGACTAAGCTGATTAAAAATGGGATGAAATAATAACCAATTCGATAAAACAATAGAAGGATTAGAACCTTTTCATCTGGAATATGCAAATCCTGCATTCCCCATAGAAATACCAAATCAAATGAACCTAGTCCGCCGGGTATCATACTTATAATTCCTGCACATGCCGCAACAATATAAATGGGGAACAAATCAAGGAATGAGATTTGAATTCCTAGTATTTTTGTTAAAACAAAAATAGCTGTAAATACCGCAAACCATTCTATCACTGAAACGATGACCAACCCAATGGTATTCTTAAGTGTAAGTCTATATTGATTGTCTTTACCGGATTTAATTATATGTATTACTATAAAGATAGGTAGATATAAGCTTACACCCAAGACGGCGAAATAAAGCCATTTTGTATCTACAAACAACGGGAACTTCCGATAATTAATTGTTACAATCCATGAAAGGAAAGAGATCCCTGTTAAGTAAAATAAGGAAACCGTGGCAATAACCCCAAGAAGTTTACGCTTATCCCCTTCAAGCTTATTAAAAAAATAGGTTCTCAGCATCGCGCCAATCAATCCACCGAACCCGATTAAATTTGAGAAAGAATTCGCAATAAATGATTGCTCAACTAACTCTCTTTTTGGTACTTCTGTCTTCAAAATTTTCACTAAGATCACATCGTATAAAACCATTGGCAATACAGCTGCAAAAGTCACGACAAAGATTAATAATAACAGCCAAATATTGAGATGATGGATTTCACCTTTTAGTAAGTGGGTATTAATGTTTCCAGTGAATTTCTTCATTTCAATGAGAGCGAAAATTAATAAGAACACAGGAAAAACAAATTTTACAACTTTTAGCACTTTTTCTTTTCTAATCCCCAACCAGATTACCACCTATTTTTTCATTCCTGTTTTTACTATAAACTCTCCACAAGGAAAAACAAAGTAATATCTTTAATTACAAGGACATTTAGTCATATTTTAGACAGATAATTGGCTGTTCAACCGCTCTTATTTCAAGCAGAGGTTTCCTAAAGGCTCATTTGTTCAAAAATTTTTTTAAAATGAGACAAGTTTTCCAACCTCCTTAGCATAAATATTAATAGAATACAAAAGAGGAGGTTTGCAGGTGAAATTTTTAGTTTTTAAAAAGGAGACCCTGCTATTTTTTTTAGCAGTCGGTATCGTCTTAGCAAGTATTTCTGCCTGGTTCATGTTAAAAGCAGGGGATACAACGGTATTTAATCAACAACCTGACCATAAAACTCGTCAGATCCACATGGTGACAGGAGAATTTAAGACCACAATGAAAGACGGTAAAGAAATAGAAGCGTATCGATGGGATCCAGGTACCATTGTCTTAAAAAAGGGAGAAAAAGTAAACTTGATTATAAGTGGAATTAATGGGGCTGAGCATCCATTTTACATCGAAGGGACGACGTTGAAAGGAACAGTAAAGAAGGGGCAAGATACACTCGTTCCCCTTCAATTTCAAAAAGAAGGAACTTATCGATTAATTTGTGAAGTACATCCTGACCGTGCTCACAACGGTCCAATGATTGCCTATATTGTCGTCAATTAGTAGCAGGAAATAACTTTCCTGCTTTTTCTATTGGCAAAGAGTGCTATATTATATAGTTTTCACTATTAATATGTTGATATTGTTGGTTTTTTTCTATATAACAGTTTAACATTCGTTTAGTTATTTTATAGTACAGTTTAAGTTATCTTATAATTAATGTTCATATAATATTCATAAACACCCCTAAAAAACCCTTAAATTTAAAGGGTTCACAATTCCTTAACAATTAGCGTATTTTTTATCATATTTCTGCTGTTATACTAGGGTTATGAAATAAATAACTTTCTGTTATATATTCTTCTACTAATTTAAGAGGTGAAAGATAATGGAACAATGGCAGGGTTTTAACAAAGGAACTTGGTCAAAAGAAATCAATGTAGGCGATTTTATTTTAAGAAACTATAAACAATATGAGGGCGATGACTCCTTCATAGCTCCAGCAACCGATGCAACAAACAAGCTTTGGGAACAAGTAATGCTTTTAACGAAGCAAGAACGTGAAAATGGCGGTGTCCTTGATATGGACACAGAAACAGTTTCTACGATTACTTCACATGGTCCAGGATACTTAGATGAAGATTTAGAAAAAGTTGTAGGTGTTCAAACAGATAAACCCTTTAATCGTTCTCTCCAGCCGTTCGGTGGTATTCG
The DNA here is from genome assembly GCF_018613415.1 of Bacillus sp. ISL-18. Taxonomy (GTDB): domain Bacteria; phylum Bacillota; class Bacilli; order Bacillales; family Cytobacillaceae; genus Neobacillus. The sequence goes on from NZ_JAGGQG010000010.1 coordinate 106,713, forward strand.
TATGGCAAAGCAAGCATGTGCTTCATACGGCTATGAGTTAAATCCAGAAATCGAAAGAATCTTCACTGATTTCCGTAAAACTCATAACCAAGGTGTTTTTGATGCATATACAGACGAAATGGCACTAGCTCGTAAAGCCGCTATCATTACAGGGCTTCCTGATGCATACGGCCGTGGCCGTATAATAGGCGACTATCGCCGTGTTGCCTTATACGGTGTTGATTTCCTAATAAAACAAAAACAATTAGACAAAAAGAACACCAGCAGTGTCATGACAGAAAATAATATGCGACTCCGTGAAGAGATAGCAGAACAAATCCGCGCCTTAAATGAATTAAAAGAACTTGGCACAAGTTACGGTTTTGACCTATCCCGCCCTGCACAAAATGCACAAGAGGCATTTCAATGGTTATACCTTGGCTATTTAGCTGCTATTAAAGAACAAAACGGTGCTGCAATGAGCCTTGGCCGGACCTCAACGTTCTTAGATATTTATATCGAAAGAGATTTAGAAAGTGGTCTATTAACTGAAACTGAAGCGCAAGAAATTGTTGATCACTTCATCATGAAGCTTCGTTTAGTAAAATTTGCACGTACACCTGATTATAACGAGTTATTTAGTGGTGACCCAACATGGGTAACTGAATCTATTGGTGGTATGACATCTGACGGACGTTCACTTGTAACGAAAAGCTCTTTCCGTTTCCTTCATACTTTGGATAACTTAGGAGCAGCTCCAGAACCAAACTTGACTGTTTTATGGTCACCATCATTACCAGAGAACTTCAAGAAATATTGTGCCAACATGTCTATTAAAACTAGCTCGATCCAATATGAAAATGACGAAATAATGCGTCCTGAGTATGGTGATGATTACGGAATTGCCTGCTGTGTATCAGCAATGGAAATCGGTAAACAAATGCAATTCTTTGGCGCTCGTGCAAACCTTGCTAAAGCCCTTCTCTATGCTATTAACGGTGGTGTAGATGAAAAGTTAAAAATCCAAGTAGGTCCACAATATCGGCCAATTACTTCAGATGTGCTAAATTATGATGAAGTTATGGAGAAATTTGACCAGATGATGGATTGGCTTGCAGGTCTTTACATTAACACATTGAATGTTATCCACTATATGCACGATAAATATAGCTATGAAAGAATTGAAATGGCCTTACATGACACGAAAATCCTTAGAACTATGGCAACAGGTATTGCTGGGTTAAGTGTTGCAGCCGACTCATTAAGTGCTATTAAATATGGCGAAGTCAAAGTGATCCGGGATGAAAACGGACTAGCGGTTGACTTTGAAACAACTGGTGACTTCCCTAAATACGGCAACAACGATGATCGTGTTGACAGCATTGCTGTTGAACTTGTTGAAACCTTTATGAAAAAATTGCGTAAACATGGAACGTATCGTGATTCCCTTCATACTTTATCAGTTTTAACGATTACTTCTAACGTAGTTTACGGAAAGAAAACTGGAAACACACCTGATGGCCGTCGTGCTGGTGAACCATTCGCACCAGGGGCTAACCCAATGCATGGCCGTGACACAAAAGGAACATTAGCTTCCCTTTCTTCTGTTGCTAAGCTTCCATATGCCTATGCAATGGACGGAATTTCAAATACATTCTCAATCGTTCCTAAAGCACTAGGTAAAGAAGAAGAAAACAGAGTTCGCAATCTTGTATCTATCTTGGATGGTTATTCCATTAAAAACGGACACCATTTAAACGTTAACGTCTTTAATAGAGAAACATTAATTGATGCGATGGAGCATCCTGAGTTATATCCACAATTAACTATTCGTGTATCAGGATACGCTGTTAACTTTATTAAGTTAACTAAAGAACAACAGCTCGATGTTATTAACCGTACCTTCCACGAATCTTTGTAATTAGAATAAATTGGAGTTCCCTTTTCTTAGGGGGCTCCTGCTTAAAAATAAGGGGGACATCATCATGACGGGAAATATTCATTCTATTGAAACTTTAGGGACAGTTGACGGACCAGGAATTCGTTATGTGATTTTTACACAGGGGTGCTTATTGCGCTGCCAGTTTTGCCATAACGCAGATACTTGGGAAATCGGTTCCGGAAAACAGATGTCTGTTTCTGAAATCATGGATGATCTCTCAAGTTATCTTCCTTTCATACAAGCATCTGGCGGTGGGATCACTGTAAGCGGCGGGGAGCCTTTATTACAAATCCCCTTTCTAACTGAATTATTCAAGGAGTGTAAAAAGAAAGGAATTCATACCACCATCGATTCATCTGGAGGCTGTTTTTCCCACTCCAAGCTCTTTATTGAACAATTAGAAGAACTTCTACAATATACAGATCTAGTGTTACTAGATTTAAAACATATCAACCGAAAAAAACATATTCAACTGACTGGTATGGCAAATGATCACATCCTCGAATTTGCTAAGTTTTTATCCGATCGGAAGGTTCCGATTTGGGTACGTCATGTTCTGGTACCAACTATCACAGATGATCCGGAGGATTTGCAAAAACTTGGTGAATTCATTGGGACATTAGAGAATGTTTTGAAAATCGAAATTCTTCCCTATCACAAACTTGGAGTTTACAAATGGGAAGCGCTTGGCCATGAATATCCTCTAAAACATGTCGAGCCGCCAACGGAGGAGAAAGTGGAATTCGCCTATAAAATGTTGACAGCCCATTGGAAACCATTATTACAACACTGATTCACAGGATCAGTGTTTTTTCTTCCAAAAATTAAGAACTTTGTTTCATCAGCGGTTTTTGTTGATAGTTTTATAGTAATTTGTAGGTATATTCTTAAAAAAAGCAGAAAACTGGGTACCACAATTCAAAAAACTGCAGGCATCTTTTTAATCCTTATGGGCTGCTCGATACACTTACCCATTGGTCATAAAACAAACATATATTTAAACTAAGTTATATTAGGATTTAGAAAAAATCATCTGAACTATTAGCAATGTCTTCATATTATGGGATTTAGACTGTGATAAAATTGATTCTTTTCGCTTTCTCCTATATACTCATATCATTGGTATTTAAGTGAGGTGATAATTTTTGTTCCAATTGCTGATTGATCTTTCCGATATAAATGCTCTAAATGCCCTTTATGTAAGTATTTTTCTTGGAATCACATTAAAGTTTTTGTGGGCTTGGGGTGTAGAATATACTTTTTTCGGTTCTCTTTCTGAATCTGCAAACACAAAAATTAATTACCCGCCCGTCTTCTACCGAAATCAAAATAGTATGAACGGAAGCTTTATTCTGAAAAGAATTGTTAAATATATTCGTAGAAAAGAATGTTCGCAGGATGATTCTGATGAACCAATTTCCTTCCTTATATCCAACCACATAATATACTAAGACATTTTAGGAGGAAATATGAAAAAGAATCGATCTTCACTTATACTTGCAGCTATGTTTATTTTGTCTACTTTATTATTGTCTGCTTGTTCATCACAAGCGCATACAACAACTACTACTAATAAGACAGGGTTTTTTCAAACCTATTTTGTCCATCCTTTCTCGTCGATTATCCATTCAACCGCAGAATTTTTCGGTGGAAATTATGGTTTGGCGATCATCGTGGTTACCCTGGTTATTAGACTTATATTAATGCCATTAATGTTAAAGCAATACAAAAATCAAATGGTTATGAAAGAAAAAATGGATGGTTTAAAGCCTGAAATGGATGCCATTCAAAAGAAAATGAAGACCGAGAAGGACCCTAAAAAGAAACAAGAACTACAAGCTGAAATGATGGGACTTTATCAAAAACATGGTGTTAATCCACTCAATATGGGATGTTTACCTATTCTTATTCAAATGCCAATCTTAACAGCCTTTTATTATGCCATTCGCGGATCACAGGAAATTGCAACCCATCAGTTCTTATGGTTTAATTTAGGGCACTCAGATATCGTTATTACGATTATCGCTGGACTAGTATACTACTTCCAATTCAAGGTATCCCAATCAAACATGCCAACGGCCCAGCAGCAACAAATGAAAATGATGGGCTTAATGTCGCCGCTAATGATTGTAATGTTTTCTTTTAACGCCCCAGCTGCTCTCCCTCTTTATTGGGTTGTCGGCGGGTTATTCCTTACACTTCAAACCTTGGTAGGCCGAAAGTTATACCAATCTAAAAAAACAATCGAAACACCTGCTCACCAAAAGTAAAAATAAAACGAAAAAAGAAGCATTGACTCCAAGGCTTCTTTTTTATTTTGTAAAAATTTTTTATAAAAGAAACTCTCCACCAAGACTATTAGTTACTCAAAGAATAGGATAATTTTTTTCTTAATTTGGAAACCTATCTCTAGGTGTAACTTAGTCCGAAGGAGTGCTTACATAAATGAAAAAAAGATTGTTTGTTACAGTAACTCTTATCTTTTGTTTGTATATATCAGGCTGTTCAAAGAATAATGTAGAAGATGATCTTGCAAATCAAAAGCTTGACCCCAAGAAAACGGATCCAGCGAGAGTCAATTATAATACACCAAATCATGGTGGTCCAGCCATCACAAGCGTCGATATAAGCGATCCAGAATTAGATCGGCAGAGAAATCATAACAAACACTCTACGAACACCCGAATACAATACGACACTTCAAAGATCATCGTTGCAAATCGTGCAGCAGATAGGGTTACTGATTTATCAGAGATAAACCGGGCAAATATCATTGTCACCGATAATAATGCATATGTCGCTGTAAAAATGGCTGCTCATAATCAGTTAACAGCAACGACCAGGAGTAAAATTACAAGGGCAGTAAAATCTGCAGATAGCAATATCGATAATGTCCATATTTCGAAAAATCCGCAATTCTATAAACGAATGTCGAGTTATACTCGGGATATTCGATATGGACGAGCCAATTCCGACTTCCTCGATAGTTTTTCTGATACGATCCGCAGAGTATTCCCAGATGCCCGCTAATCTTATCCATATACCAGCTGTCTGAAGATCGTTGTTTCAGGCAGCTTTTTTAATTTTTACATCCTAGCTTCGTAAAAAAAGACTGGAGGCTATACCTCAACAGTCTTGATTAATTCTATGCATCTTTAAAATATTCCTTGTAAAATCCGCCCACTTTTCCGGAATTATCGATAATGTAATAAAACTCTTCTGTTTCGTTTTTTACATCATAAATTTCTCCTTTTGTTAAAGCATTATGAACGAGATATTTTTTTGCATCTGTATGAACGCATTTTACTTTCTTAATTGTCTCACGATCTTTCCATGATAGATGAATCACTGCTGCCACCGTCCTTTCGGTCTTTGTCCAAGTTCTAGTATAATCAATTGATCCGGTGGTGTGCAACAATATGATGATTCCTTAACCGAAAATGTAAAATTTGAGTTCTCAAATCTCCTTTGAACTATTACAATAGTAAAAACTGAATATAGAATCCATTTTTTGAGGAGGCATTCTTAAATTGAAAATTATGAGTAACGAGCAGTTGATTATTTCATATCGGGATGCATTAAAAACTGGGGAAAAGGAATGGATTAAACTTTTAAAAGATGAAATAAAACGAAGAGGTTTAAAACTGCTGAAAACCTAGACTTAGAAAAGAACCCAAACCAAAATAAACCGCTGAACAAATTCAGCGGTTTTTTATATATTGCTTTATGAAATTAGCATATTTATATCAAATATGGCAGAACAATTGTTACTTTTGTTCCAACTCCTTCCTGACTCTCAATTGAGATTACGCCATTATATTTTTTAATTAATCGCTGGGCAATTGACAGACCTAATCCTGTACCGCCGTTTTCTCGGCTACGAGCTTGATCCACTCGATAAAAACGGTTAAATACATTCGCTAAATGTTCATTCGATATACCAATACCATTGTCAACTACAGAGAGGATCATTTTCCCTCCTTCTTGCATGGCAGTAATCCAAATAGTCTTATGATTGCTAGAGTATTGGATAGCATTATTTAATAAGATTATCATGATCTGTTCCATATGCTGCCTCGAAATGGGAACCTTAGGTAACATCGGATTCACTTCTAAAAATAGATTGTAATCTGGATGGATGATCTCCAAATTCTTCACCAATTGATGAAGAGTTTCTGAAATATCCGTTTTTTCCTCATTTTTTAATCTAGGATGTTCTGCTCTTGTGATATGTAACAAGTCGTTGATTAATTTTTTTAATCTTGTTACTTCTTGCAGTGAAGCATCCAGCGATTCATCTAGAATCACTGGATCCTTTTTCCCCCATCTGTTCAATAAGGAAAGATGTCCCTCTAATATCGACACTGGTGTCCTGAGTTCATGAGAGGCATCTTCAACGAATTGCTTTTGAAGTAAAAACGATTTTTCAATTTCATCCATCATTTCATTAAAAACATTGGTCAGGGCTGTTAATTCATCTTTTTGTTTATACCCATTCATTCTTTCTTGAAAGCCTGTTTCCTTGATTTGTTTCATCGCTTTAGCTAAATCCCTTACAGGTTTTAAAAGCTGCTTTGCAAGTAAAAAACCACTAATAGCACTAAAGATAATTGCCGCAATCCCAAATATGGTCATTACCCAAAAGAGATTCCCCATCATTCTTCGGTAGGTATTTAAATGACGAACAATTTCTATCGTCCCTGTAAAACCATTTCCCTTCAACGGAGCTCTGGCAACAAATGCTTCATTTCCTTCAATCGAAATCTCTTGGGTAACCTTTTCCCTAGTCGGTGCAGCCTCTAAAACGGGGAAGGTACCATTTTTATCCGAAACAAGAACATGACCATCTTCGTCATATACTCTAATTAATTGATCTTTATCATTCATTTTCCTCAAAAATGCCGCACTTTTTTTCATATCTCCGCGATTAGGTTTGTTTGATTTTGCGTTATAAAAAGTGGTGATATCACTCATTGTTCGATTGATGGCAATTTCTTCACGGTTCATCATCCATTTTGAAACGGTATGATATTCTAAGAAACTAAATAGAAAAAAAGTCAGAAATATAGCAGTGGAACAGCTTAAAACTAATTTCGTTTGCCATCGAAGTCGATTAAATTGACTGCTAATCTTCTGTATCATCGCATAACATATCCTATACCACGAACAGTATGAATATAATGCCCATCATCATTTTGATCATCTATTTTGTTTCGTAGATATCGAACATATACATCCACCACATTTGTTTCAACACCTGTACTGTATCCCCAAACCTTATTAAGGAGCACTTCCCTTGTTAAAACAATGTTAATATTACTCATAAAGGTAATTAATAAATCATATTCCCTCTTTGTCAGACTAATAACCAATTCTCCCTTTTTAACCACACAGGATTCTAGCTCAACAACAAGATCCTTAAATACAAGGGTCTTAACCTCAGTAGATTGCAAAGCCTCAATCCTTCTAAATAACGACCTCAGTCTTGCTAATAACTCTTCAATTGCAAATGGTTTTACAATATAGTCGTCTGCCCCGCTGTCTAGACCAGAAACCCGATCAAGTACACTATCACGGGCGGTAATCATAATAATAGGAATCGTCTTATTAGATTGCCTAATTCTTCGGCATACCTCCATGCCATTTAATTCTGGAAGCAGTAAATCAAGTAAAATGGCATCCCAACTCTCAGTGAGAGCTAATTGCAACCCATTACGTCCGTCTGTGGCAACGGTCGTTTCATAGCCCTCATGCTGCATTTCTAACTCTATAAATCGAGCCAAGCTCTTTTCATCTTCAATAATTAGTAATTTGGACATACTCCCACTCTCACATTACGTTTTTTCTACTATTTTAACTGATGTTTATCTCGAATAAAATCAAATACTGCATGAATAATCTCAATTGATTGGAACGAAACGAGAGAAATTGCGGTGAACGAAAAGAAGCCAACAATGATTAACCGAAACCAAAACATGTTGTATTCCTCCTTTTTGAACTGTTTTTCAGTACCTGCTATTTGATGATGATTGGAGATAAATTTTTTAGAAGGTAGTTAACATCTTACCTGTTCTTCTGGAAACTGCCATGAGAAGAAGATTAGAATCTCCTTAGAAACGTAATCAAGCACACACCTTTAAAGGGCGTGTGCTTGGTTATTTGTGTTGATCAAATTTGGTTATTTGTTTCTAACATCGGAGGAAAGGATAGCTCTTTAAGTTTGGCAGTAATCTTATCCGCCGCATCGATCGGATCTTCCGCAAATATATCAATAAACTCTCCAATGTAGTCTTGTCTTGCATGATTGTACCGTGGGTCATAATAGTGATTAAGTAAAATCGAAATCATGTCGTGATAATTTTTTTCATGAAGGGTTTCGATTAATCGGTTTCGAATGTCTGTATCCTTCACTCTTCTTAAGACCTTTTCAATTCCTAACGATATTTTTTCGTCATACCACGGTTCCTGTTCATAAGGCAGTACATACTCAGAAACAAGTTGTTTTACCCTTTGTTCCAGCGGCGAATGAATGTAAATATTTAAGCCTTTAAATTTAACATCCATTAACTTTTCAGGCTGAACAGCTTTACCTATTCTTTTACTTTCTGCCTCTACAAGAAAATAGTCGACCCCTTTGATTTCTGTTAGACCTTTAAATAGGAGAGAGTCAAAGGTCTTTTGATTATGACCTTCTCCAAGACCAATAGTGCCAAAGATAGAGCCGCGGTGTCCTGCCATTTCCTCTAAATCAAGAACAGGATACCCCTTTTTCTTTAAAATTTTCAAAACCTCTGTTTTTCCAACACCTGTCATCCCATGAATAACAACTGTTTTATCCGGTATCATGGATGGTATTTGTTCAAGGATATGATGCCGATAGGCTTTATATCCCCCAACTAAGCGCCATGCATAAATGCCTGCAAACTCTAAGAAGGTTACAACGGCTTTACTACGCATTCCCCCACGCCAACAATGAATGATTAACTCCCCATCCGTTTGATACGACTTGATTTTCTTTAACAGAGCAGGAATCTTAGGAGAAACAAATTCCATCGCTTGCCACTTAGCAGCCGCTTGTCCTTCATGTTTATAAATTGTCCCTATAATTTGACGCTCTTCATCCGTGAATAATGGAATGTTGATGGCCCCAGGAATAGCCCCATCTGCAAACTCAATCTGTGAACGAATATCAATAATGACCGGTTCCTTTAGGGTTAATAATTCTTCAACATGTATTTCCTTCATTTATATTACGCTCCTAGCAAAAATTATCCTTATAGAAAACAGATATAAAAAACGAACAAAAACTTCCACTACTGGAAGTTTCAAAATAATTTATTCATCATAAAAAGGATTTACTTATAATGATTATATACCTATTATAAAGAAGTTAACCTCGGCTATCAAGAAATTCAAAAATCATGACAGAATTTAACACCTTATTGTACAACTAAATTGATAAAATAGGTCTACTCTGAAAAGAAAAGTAGACCCTTTCATTTACAATACGTTTGATTCTTGTTTAATCACAGACATTAAATCCTTCATCTCGCTCAGTCGGCCCTGTTCAAATAGCTCAACAATCCTACTGCCGACGATCACTCCATCACAGTATTTTGATATTTGTTGAATTTGCTCTTTACTTGAAATACCAAACCCTGCCATAACAGGGATAGCACTCACTTCTTTAACAGACTTTATAAAGCTAGTAAGTTCAGCATCGTACTCATTTCTAACCCCTGTAATACCTTTAACTGTTACCGTGTATAAAAATCCTCTTCCTTTACTTGAAATCGTTTTGATTCTTTCGAGGGGAGTTGTCATGGTCACTAAACGGATTAATTCCACTTCTGCTTTATCAAGCTCCGGTACGATAATTTCTTCCTCTTCTATCGGCAGATCAGGAATGATGCAGCCATCCACTCCGGCAATCCGGATGTCGCGAACAAAATTAGCTATTCCATATGAATAAATTGGATTTAAATATGTCATAAGAATGATGGGGATTGATAATTTTTTTCTAGCTTTTTCAATTTCCTGAACAATTCCTTTTAGGGTGGTCCCATTAGCAAGCGCTCTTAGGCCGGCTTTTTGGATCGTTGGTCCATCTGCTACAGGATCTGAAAAGGGAACCCCAACTTCGACTGCAGTGGCACCGAATTTTTCAAGTATAATAAGTTTTTCAACCAGCGTTTCTAAACCCCCGTCACCTGCCATTATATAGGGAACAAAGGCCTTTTTTTGACTTTCCTTTAATTCTGCAAATGCTTTTTCAATTCGATTCATGTTAGTTCCTCCCCTCAAGTCTTGCTTTGACTGCATCTACATCTTTATCCCCACGACCAGATAAACAAACGACAATATTTTCATTTTCTTTCATTTCAGCAGCAAGCTTGATCGCGTAGGCAACCGCATGAGAACTCTCTAGCGCAGGAATAATTCCTTCCAGTTTTGATAAAAGTTGAAAGGCATCAAGTGCCTCTTCATCGGTAATGGAGACATAATTGGCCCGTCCGCTATCTTTTAAGTAGCTATGTTCTGGACCTACCCCAGGATAATCAAGTCCTGCTGAAATGGAATGAGCCTCTTGGATTTGACCATCTTCATTCTGCAATAAATACATTAACGAACCATGAAGGACGCCTGGTTTCCCTTTTGTTAAGGACGCAGCATGAAACTCAGTTTCCACTCCCTGCCCTGCAGCTTCAACCCCGTATAACCGAACTTCTTTATCCTCTATAAATGGATAAAACATCCCAATCGCATTACTACCGCCTCCGATACAAGCAACAACAGCTTCAGGCAGGCGGCCTTCCCGCGATAGAAATTGTTCTCTCGTCTCCTTGCCGATGACACTTTGAAAATCTCTAACCATCATTGGGAATGGATGAGGTCCCATAGCTGAACCTAGTAAGTAGTGTGTATCATCGACATTAGTCACCCAATATCTTAAGGCTTCGTTAACGGCATCCTTTAGGGTAGCACTGCCTGAGGATACGCCAACAACCTTAGCACCTAGCAATTCCATCCGAAAGACATTTAAAGCTTGTCGTTTGATGTCTTCTTCACCCATAAAAACGATACAATCTAGGTTTAATAATGCACATACCGTCGCTGTTGCCACACCATGCTGACCTGCTCCTGTTTCAGCAACAATTCTTCTTTTCCCCATACGCACAGCAAGCAATGCCTGCCCAATCGCGTTATTAATCTTATGGGCTCCCGTATGATTTAGGTCTTCTCTTTTTAGGTAAATATTTGCCCCGCCGGCATGTTTTGTTAAGTTTTCCGCCAAATATAATGGTGTTTCTCTACCAACATACTCACTTGCTAATCTAGCAATCTCAGCATGAAAAGCAGGATCCTTTTTTGCGTCTTCATAGGCATCATTTAATTCATTAACGGCCTTCATTAAAGTCTCTGGAACAAATCTTCCGCCAAATATTCCGAAATGGCCTTTTTCATTCGGTAATGTATAGGTGCTCATTTTGTTTTCCTCCAATTGGTATTGTTTTTACCTTTTCGATAAATGCTTTTATTTTTACAAGATCTTTTACTCCATTTGTTTCAACCCCAGAGCTTACATCGACCATATAAGGGTTAATGATCTGTACAGCCTCAGTGACATTTTCAAGATGTAATCCCCCGGCAAGAATAACTTTTTTTCTTTTCAAAATTAGAGTGTTTACTTGCCTCCAATTAAACGATGTTCCGTTTCCACCCCGATATTTTCCTTTTGGGCCATCTAGCAAAATATAATCAGCCGGAAATTGAGCAATCTTCTCTAAAGCTTCATTATCCTTAAAGCTGATCGCTTTTACGACTGCTAGCGGAAGGGATTGAGAAAAGGAAGCAGGTTCCTCACCATGAAGTTGAATATGGGTCAAACCAACTTGAGAAGCAATCCTTTCAATCTCTTCCTTCGTTTCATTAACAAAGACACCAATTTTCATAACAGTTGCTGGTAAGCAAGAAACGATTTCTTGTGCTTGTTCTGGTGTTACCTTCCTCTTACTTTCTGCAAATACTAAACCAATGGCATCTGCACCATACTCAACAGCTTTAAGTGCGGTCTGACTATCCATGAGTCCACAGATTTTTACCTTAATGTTCATTTATTAACACCCTCTTGAAGAGGAAGACGAAGATTAGAGAAGGATTTCTCTAGATCCTGGCTGACCATCAAAGCCTCGCCTACCAAAATTCCATTTGCTCCTGCGTTTCGAACTCTGTCAGCATCCTGCTCAGAATGGATTCCGCTTTCACTTATTAAATAAGCTCCTGATTTTTTTACAATTGAGGCTAATTGTTCAGTTACTTCTAGTGAAACTTTAAATGTCTTTAAATCACGGTTATTGACACCAATTAACTTTGCTCCTGTTTTAAGTGCTTTCTCTAATTCATTTTTGTTATGGACCTCTACCAGCACTTCTAAGCCTTTTGCTTTCGCATAATAAAAGAGCTCAGCCAGACTGCTTTCTTCTAACGCTGCAACAATTAGTAATATGATGTTAGCTCCATTGGCCGCTGCAACATCAATCTGTAGTGGGCTAATAATAAAATCCTTACATAATATAGGCAGGTTAACTACCTCACGAACGGCCTTTAAGTCGGCAAAAGAACCTTTAAAAAAGGTGGAATCCGTTAATACAGAAATGGCTGACGCTCCTGATTGCTCATAAATTGCCGCTTGTACTTCTGGTTCCACTCCATTATTGATTAAACCCTTTGATGGGGATGCTCGTTTATATTCGGCAATGATGGAAAGTTCCTCTGCTGTTTGCAGTTTTTCTATAAGAGATCTTTTTGGATAAACTGTTTCTTTACTGATTTCCATCCTTTCTTGAAGCAGCTGGACCTCCTTTTTCTTCTGTTCTATTATCCGGTCAAGAATGGTTTCCACTTAAATCGCCTCTTTCTGGCCTAATTTAGATTTTTCGATAAGCGTTGTTAGTTTTGCATATGCCGCTCCCGAATCGATTATTTCCTTGGCTACATCAATACCTTCAATAATGGAACTGGCTTTTCCAGCCGTATAAATACCGATTCCGGCATTTAATAATACAGTATCTCGAGGGGCACCTTTTTCCCCTTTTAGCACTTTTAATAAGATTTCCCCATTTTCTTCCGAATCTCCACCCTTTATCTGGCTGTTATCGTATTGCGGGAGATTAACGTCTTCAGGTGTAAATATATGACTAGTAATTTTTCCATCCTCCAAAAGGGTATAATGATTTTCTCCTTGAAGTGAAGCTTCATCCATAAATCCAGCACCATTTATAACAACCGCCCTTTTACGGCCTAATCTTTTAAGTACTTCCGCAAATACATTTAATAAATCCCTGCGATTAACGCCTAACAATTGATAATCGAGTTCAATCGGATTTGTTAATGGGCCAATATAATTAAAGACCGTGGGAATTTTCAATTCTTTTCGTACAGTCATCACTTTCTTTAATTTTGGATGAACATGTGGAGCGAATAAAAAGGCGATCCCGATTTCATGTAATATTTCTTCCGTCCTTTCAGATGGTAAATTTAAATTAACTCCTAGATACTCAAGGACATCTGCACTTCCAGTTTTACTTGAGATGCTTCTATTGCCATGCTTAGCAACTGGAATTCCGGCACCTGCAATAACAAAAGCTGAAGTAGTACTAACATTAAAACTTGAAGAACCGTCTCCGCCTGTTCCACAGTTATCCAGAACATTCGGAAATTTATCCTTAAAACTCAGGGTATTGCCCTTCATGGCCCGAACAATTCCTGCGATTTCGTCAACTGTTTCACCTTTAGATTTTAACCCCATTAAAAAGGCGGCAATTTCAGAATCAGAAACTTCTTCTCCTAAGATAAAATCAACGGCTTCTCGCATTTGCTCTTCAGAAAAGGATCGCATCTCAGCTAATTGGAGTAGATAGTTTTTCATTTTTCCTCATCCCTTCTATTTCGGTTAAAAAGTTTTTTAACATTTGTTTTCCATCTGGTGTTCCAATTGATTCTGGATGAAATTGCAGCCCATAAACAGGATATTTCTTATGTTTTATTGCCATGATTTCATGATCGTCATTGGAATTAGCAATACACTCCAACTCCGCTGAAAGATTACTTTCTTCTAATGTCAACGAATGATAACGCATTACCTCTAATGGAGAATCAAGGTTTGCAAATAATTCTCTGCCTTGATGGGTGATGAACGATGTTTTTCCATGCCGAATGTAATGAGCCCTCCGCACTTCACTGCCAAAGGCTGCACCAATTGCTTGATGGCCAAGACATATTCCTAGTAAAGGAATGGTCTTATGGAAAGTTTGTATTAATTCAATACAAATACCTGCATCCTCTGGCCGGCCAGGCCCGGGTGATAAAATAATCGCTTTCGGGTTCAAATTTTGAATTTGTTCCACACTCAGCTGATTATTCCGATAAACAACAACCTCTTCACCCAGTTCCCCTAGGTATTGATAAAGATTAAAGGTAAACGAATCAAAATTATCAATTAATAAAATCATTTTTCACCCTCCAAAAAGGATCTCAACTTGTTTAATGTTTCCTCATATTCAGACACTGGGTTTGAATCGTGAACAACACCTGCACCTGCTTGGATAATTGCCTCTCCATCTTTAATAATCATGGTACGAATCGCCAAGGCGAAATCCATATTTCCGTTTACTGAAACATAACCAACTGCTCCAGAATAAAGACCACGTTTAGATTTTTCTAACCCATTAATTATTTCCATCGCCCTTACTTTCGGCGCCCCTGAAACGGTCCCTGCTGGAAGACAGGCGGCTAGAGCATCTAAAGCCGTTTTTTCTGAATGAAGCTTGCCGCTAACCTCCGATACTAAGTGAATCACATGACGAAATTTTTCCACCGACATATATTTCTCAATTTGAACCGTTCCGAATTCACAAACCTTGCCAAGGTCGTTTCTTCCAAGATCTACAAGCATGCGATGTTCTGCTAGCTCTTTCTCATCGTTTATTAATTCCTTCCCGATTCGCTCATCCTCTTCAGCAGTTGCTCCTCTTCGCTTTGTTCCGGCAATCGGATTTGAGATGACAGTGTTTCCACGTGTTTTGATTAAGCTTTCTGGAGACGAACCAATCACGGTATATTCCTCAAAGTCGATATAAAACATATATGGTGTTGGATTGGTGCTTCGATGCTTCCGATAAAGTGATAAGGGCGTACCTTGGAATGATGATTTCATACGTCTTGAGAGGACGACTTGAAAAATATCGCCTGCAAGGATATGCTCTTTTGCGGTTTCAACATTTTTAATAAACGCTTCTTTTGTTGTATCCGATTCAAAACCGCTAAAAGTATAAGGTTCCTCTTCGAAATAATAATTTGGCTTTTTTAATTCTTCTATCCTTTGCATTACTCGTCCTTCGATAATCGCTGTACTACTTTTTTCTGATAATGGAAGACCGCAAATTTTCACCTTTTCTTGTAGATGATCAAAAACAATCACTTCCTCAAAAAACAAAAGATGCACATCAGGCATTTCCAAGCCATTTGGATATTCCTCACCAATTACTTCAAACTGTCTAATGATATCGTAGCCGACATATCCCACTGAGCCTCCTATAAAAGGGAAATCATATTCTTCAAATATCCCTTCTGGTAAAAGCTTCTTCATAACCTCTAAAGGATTTCCTTTCACTACCTGCTTTTCCCCGTCGCGATAGATAATTTCGTTCCTTTCTCCTCTAGAAATGAGTTCGAAGGCAGGATCAGTACCAATAAAAGAATACCTCCCTGAGTCATTGTATTTATGAGAGCTTTCCAATAAGAATTTCTTTGTTCCGCTTATCTTTTGTAAGATCGAGATGGGCGTTAATGTATCTCCTTTAATTTCCTTTATTAAACATCGATTTATAGTCTTCATGTCACAACCCCTTTTCGAAAAAATAAAAAAATCGTCCTCTATACGCGCAAATAGATTGCGCATATAGAGGACGATTCTAAGACCGTGGTGCCACCTCCCTTTGGAACAGCCAAACTCTGCTCCCTCATTCAGATACAGGACATATTCTGTCCGATATCCTATCCTTTTAACGGGGAAACCGGGCGTCCCTACTAAGATTCAAGACACCTCTCACAAGTCCATTCCACAAATTCATTCATATCGGGCTCACACCTCCCCCGACTCTCTGGAAAGAATAAATTTTTGTGTACTACTCTTGCTCAACGAGTTAATTATATAATTAAAAATACAAAAGGGCCCTCCATCCAAAAAGGACGGAAGACCCGTGGTGCCACCTTCATTAGCTAAAATTAGCTCACTTAACCGATATCGAAGCAAAAATGCTTGAATATCTGTCTCTTGTAACGATGAGATCTTCGCCAAAGCCTACTGCCTATCAGGGTTCGGTTTGGAGGCTCGGAAGTCCATTCACTTGAACGTCTACACTGATTTGCACCAACCATCAGCTCTCTTTAAGAATCCGTAAAAGTTACTACTCTTCGTCTACACCTATATGATTTGCTTTATTGATTATTATCCTATCCAACTTCACTAAATATGTCAAGTGATTATTTTTTTAAAATTCAAAATTAACTTTTCTCGGATTTTTCATCTCATTCTTACGTCTATATTTACCTGCTTCCATTTAAAGGATACTTTAAACTTTGTTATTTTCCATTGAATTAGCCAATATTAACTTTAGCAAGCAAACATGGCTCTTCAGAGTAGGCTGTTGAGAGCATAAATGAAGGCGGGATAGAAGATTCATGGAACATATTGAACGAATAAGCCAAAACCAAAAGGCAGCAAAGAAAAAACAATCGGCGGCAGGCCAAAAAAAACAAAGTGAAATAGCTAAACAAAAGTGGGCAATCGTCTCGCTGTCTTCCATTCCTTTAGTAATGACTTTAGGAAATTCAATGTTGATTCCTGTACTACCTTCTATGGAAAAAGAATTATCGATCACATCCTTTCAAACCAGTATGATTATTACTGTTTATTCGATTGTTGCCATTTTTCTAATTCCAGTTGCCGGATATATATCCGACCATATTGGAAGAAAAAAAGTGATTATCCCAAGTCTGCTTATTGCGGCGGTTGGCGGCTTAATTTCTTGGTGGGCTGCATGGAAGTTAACTGATGCCTATTGGCTCATTTTAGTCGGCCGGGCCCTTCAGGGAGTAGGCGCCGCAGGGGCTATGCCGATTGTACTGCCATTAGTAGGTGACATGTTTAAAAGTGAAGATGATGTTAGCAGCTGTTTAGGACTGATTGAAACGTCTAATACTTTGGGAAAAGTTTTAAGCCCGATACTCGGGGCCTTTCTTGCCGGATTCATCTGGTTTTTACCATTCTTTTCAATTCCAGTATTTTGTATAATTTCGGTTATCTTAATGATTTTTCTCGTTAAATGCCCAAAAAGTAATGAAGAGCCCATTCCTTTCAAACAATTTTTTACAAATATAAAAAAAACCTTTACTGAAAAAGGACGTTGGCTGTATGCCATCTTTTTTATTGGCGGTATTCTAATGCTTGTCCTATTTGGTATTTTGTTTTACCTGTCTGAGATCTTTGAAAAAGAATATGGGATTAAGGATCTCAAAAAAGGTTTCTTTTTAGCATTACCGCTTGGTGCACTTTGTTTGGCCTCTTTTATCAGCGGAAAAATTATTAAGAAAAATAAAGTCTTAATGAAATGGATAACCTTGATCAGTATTATCATCGCAGCTATCTCAATTGGTGCGCTATGGTTTTCAATTAAGCTTTGGTATATGATCACCATGTTTTTGATTACTGGCATAGGAATTGGGTTAAGTCTTCCTTGTTTAGATGCGTTAATTACCGAAGGCATTGAGAAAAAAGAACGCGGAACAATTTCCTCCATTTACAGTTCAATGCGATTTATTGGGGTTGCAGCAGGTCCTCCACTTATTGCAGTGCTCATGAAATACGCTAACCATTGGATTTTTATTGTTCTTAGCGGCCTCAGTATTATCGCCGCAGTGGTAACAATCTTTGCGATAAAGCCAAAAGCAGAAGCCTAGAGAAGTGCTGGGAAAAACCTCAGCACTTTTTGTTTTTTAAGCAAAATGCTGTACAAAAAAAGTAGCAACTATGATATAATATAGGTGTTCTTATTTGAAAGTGCGGGTGTGGTTTAATGGTAGAATTTCAGCTTCCCAAGCTGACGGCGGGGGTTCGATTCCCCTCACCCGCTCCATACGGAGAAGTACCCAAGTGGTTATAAGGGGGCGCACTCGAAATGCGTTAGGACGGGTAACCGTTGCGTGAGTTCGAATCTCATCTTCTCCTCCATACAAAGGTCTTAACACTTAGCAAGTGTTTTTATTTTGTCCATTCATAAAGAGGTTCTCATTAATTGGCTTATCCTATTAATGAGAACCTCTTTTTCTAAGTATTAGGGACTTAACCATTCTGGATTGCGATCGTGACAAATAGGGCAGTTGTCTGCTTTTTGTTGGAATGTGGAGAATGGTTTCCCGCAATTTTTACATTCACGTATCAATAGCGGGTAGTTTTTGTATTGTTTTTTTGTAATTTCCTGTTTAATTTCTATGGCGCCTTCCGGGCAGATATCCATACAATCACAACAGTTTACACACTTTTCATTGTGAACCCGTAAAGAATGATCCTCTAAAGAAAATACCTTTTGAGAACAGAAGGAAAAGCATAGTTGACAAAGTGTACATTGGTCAAGATTGATTTCCACTTGATAGAATTGATAGTCACCATAATAACGGGTTATTTTCCATTCGTTTGCTTCTACCATCCAAGCAGCAGGTGCCAAAGATTTTGCTAACTGTTTGCCCTCTGTTTGTAAAGAAGTTAAAAAAGCTCTCCTCGACAATCCCTCATCTTTACGTATCTCCGTAATTTGGATGGGGCCTTCATTAAGCTGCTGCAAGATTTTATTGGCATCACTAAGAACATCCAGCCAAATTTGATTAAGAGGAGTTCTATCTGCCTTGATAGTGTTTACCCCCCTTTGTTTGTAAATCAGCAATTCTTTAATCTTTGGAATATAGGACTCATTATAGACCAAACTATTCCTTTCATATTCCCTTGATGGAAGGACACCTTCTATAGCGGAAAGCGGGCAGGCAATCATACACTCTCCGCATGAATTACATTTCTCCGTAACTACTTTAATTGATGTCGAAGTTATGGTAAGCGCCCCAATGTGACAGGCATCCATACAAGCCCTGCAAGTAGAGCGAAGGTGTTTCTTCCTAGAACAACTTTTGGTTATTCGGGTATCTACATGCATACTTTCAAGCCAATTAACAAGTAGCGACATATTTTCACCTGCTGATATTTTTGTTAACTGCCAAACAGCTTTGCATCCTTATGCGGGGTAATGACAAGGTTTGGATGGGTAATGGCACCACTTGGCATCCCTTTAATTTGATTGATGCTGCCATATTTTTTTCGAATCTCCTCAATTGGCCCAAATTCAATTGCCCGCATTGGACAAGCTGCCACACACACTGGATCATCGCCTTTTTCTTGTAGATCCATACAAAAATCACATTTATTTGATTTAAACACCTTTTTATTGTATTGAGGAGATCCGTATGGACAAGCCTTAATACATAATTGTGCCCCTTGGCATACATCCTGGTCAATTGTTACTACACCGTTATGTTTATCCTTTACAACCGCACCGGTCGGACAGCTTGGAATACAGGAAGCGTTCTGACAATGATTACATGAAATGGAAAAATAAAATGCTTGTATATTTGGAAGCAATCCCTTATTGGATTGTTCAATAAAAGTTCCTTCTTCATATGAGTAAACCCTGCGGAAATTGATGCCAACGTCAAGGTTATTTTTATCCTTACAAGCCACTGTACATGCCTTACAACCGGTACATAGGCTTTGATTAATATAAAATCCCAGCTGTTTCAAATTCCTCACTCCCTATAGTTTTTTAACTTCAATCAGATTTGATAACTGTGGATTAGCCTTTGCTAATGCCGTCGGCCTCTGTGATGTCAGAACATTTACGGAGCCTCGTTGATCAAGTCCATTTTTATCAGGAGAATACCAAGCACCTTGAGGAATTCCAGCAACTCCAGGAGTAATCCTTGGTGTGACCTTTACATCAATCACAAGTGATCCACGATCATTAAATACATGTACACGATCCCCATTTTTAATCCCTCGTTTTTCGGCATCCTTTGGATTTAACCACATTTCTTGCTTGGCTGCTTCCTCAAGCCACTCTTGATTATCGTAGGTGGAGTGGCAGCGCCGCTTATAATGCCAGCTAATCAGTTGAAGTGGATACTTCTTAATAAGAGAGTCCTCTGGTCCTTCCCACGAAGAAATGTATTTAGCAATTGCGGGTATTTCATCATGCTGATTCATATCCCATAAGGACTTCGAAAACAGCTCAATCTTCCCGGAAGGAGTTTCGAATGGATTTTTTTCGAAGTCATCAATTTGCTTTTTAAAACCAACTAATGGCTCACTATAGGTAAAGTGATGAACTCCTTTTTTACGGAAGTCTTCAAATGCTGGGAAATTTGGGTCAAGCTCTTGTTTTGTCCTCTCAACGCTTTCCTTTACGAGATCCAGAATGGATTTTCCTTCTGTAAACTGTTCCTTTAGTCCCAGCTTTTCAGCGATATCTGCAAACACATCATATTCATTTCGGCATTCATACAGTGGATCAAGGGTCTTATCCCCGAAGACCACATAATCTCCAAAACACCATGGTACGCCAATATCGTAGCGTTCAAAGAACGTCGTTCCCGGTAATAATATGTCCGCATATTTTGCACTCGGGGTCATAAAGAGATCGCTGACTACAATAAACTCTACTTTACTTTCATCCTCGATCAGTTTTCGTGTTTTATTGATATCGGCATGCTGATTTATCAGCATATTACCTGCCATATTAAAAATCATTTTAATATTGGTTTTTAATTTTTCCGTTCCTTGTAATCCATCGGCAGCAGTCATTTCTGTCCCTTTTTCAACTGCAGTAGTCCAAAGGAAACAGGGAATGGAAGCTTTAACTGGGTTTTCGTCAAAAAAAGGATAAACAATATTACTGCGGCTCCAATAGCCAGTCCCAGCAGCCCAGCCTCCCAGTTTACCAACGTTTCCTGTTATACAGGCCAATTGTGCGCCGCCGCGCATGAATTGCTCTCCAAATGCTTGTCGCTGTGCAGCCCAGCCTTGAATCAACGCAGCAGGTTTGGTTTGAGCATAATCGCGGGCTATTTCCCGAATTTTATTAGCGGGTACGCCACAAATCCTTTCGGCCCATTCAGGAGTTTTAGGTATGCCATCGTTTTTCCCAAGTAAATAGCTTTTTAGTGATTCATCTTTCGAAACACCATCAGGCATATGATTCTCATCAAATCCAAGACAGTATTTATCAAGGAAAGCCTGATCGTGAAGTTTTTCACTAACAATCACATACCCCATGGCATCCATCATCGCAGTATCTGTTGTTGGAAGAATGGGTATCCACTCATCAGAGAAGGCTATGGCAGTATCGGTATATCTTGGGTCAATTACGACTACTTTTGCCCCATTCTTCTTTGCTTGCATTAAATATTCACGATACGGTGTGGAGAAAATCATTTCAGAAGGGTTTTGCCCCCATAAAATAATATATTTGGAATGGAGCAAAGAATCAAAGCTGCTTCCCGAGTTATTTGTTCCATAAGTATAAGGAGTGGCAACATTACCTGCACCAGAACTGTAGTCATTTCGGGAATTCAAATAGCCGCCAGTTAAGGCTAAGAGTTTTTTGGCAGCACTCACTCCGCCATGTATTCCCCAACATTGACCTGATGCATAGTTAACATACCTAGATTCAGGGCCATATGTATCTCCAGTTCTTTTTACCTGTGCAGCAATAGACTCAATGGCCTCTTCCCAAGAAATCCTCTCAAATTTCCCTTCGCCCCGTTTACCCACTCGTTTCATAGGGTATTTAAGACGATCAGGATGATAAAGCATGCTTCGATAGTTTCTTCCTCTGATACAGGCCCTTAGTGGAGGATGAGAGAGGTCTCCGCCCTCTTGAGTATCTGTACTAACTCGGACTACAACCCCGTCTTTTACATGGGCTTTAATGATACAACGTCCTCCGCAGTTCGTAACACTGCAGGTTGAAATAATCGTCTCTGCACTTTCTTCTTTAGCACTTACTGGTTTAGTTTCTTCGTTACGTTCGACCAGCATCTTTGTCCCTATTCCACCGGCAATAACCGGGATACCAATTGCGCTTGACCATTTTAAAAAGGTTCGTCTCTCCATTTTATTTGTCAACAAGTTCTTTAAGTGGTTTTCAGACATTTTCTACTGCCTCCTTAATTTCCAATAAAGTTGTCAAATCAAAGTTTAAAAAGTCTTCAAGAACCATGGCTGCACCTAGGTATAGGCGGCTAGTAGTATGATCCACAACCCGTTTACAAAATTCTGGAATCCAAATGGTTAGGTGCTCTTTAAGAAAGTCAATTTGACTCGAAATCAGTTCCTGAATCTTTTCAATGTCTAAGGCTTGCAAACTTAACTTGATTAGAAAAATCATAAACTCAAATTCAAGGAGTAAATGATCTTCCGGCTCATTATTTTCGTGGATCGATTTCAGTCCAAATTGGTGATATAGCTCTCTGACCTGGAGCGTCCATTCTTCAAATAAAAGATGCTCCTTGCTTCGATAATACGACTCCCAGGGAGGAGCGACTAATGAACCCGGACCAATAAATAACCGACAGTATTCTTCTCTTTCCGTGTTCACTTTTTCATTTGTAGTTAATTGTTCAAAAGCACTGGCGAGAATTCTCCCACCTTCATGGAACTCTTTTAATTCGTCAAAATTCCTCACAAGCCTCTCATCAAATAAAAAATGGTGCATGGCTGGTTCTAAGAATAACGTATGGAGAATTTGGTAAAAGTTTTTTCTAGCTAATAAAAATGGATATAATTGATTATGTATTGAATCTTTTGTTGTTGTCATTGCCTTCTCTCCTCATGTGTGAATTGTTGACACCAACTACCTTCATTGTAAGCACTTATAAATCAATCTTACCGTAATCTAGTATAGTCCGGTTGACTTTGTGCAATTATTCACATTAAATTCAAAATCCTTGATATTACAGTAACTAATATCACATTTGGGTTATTCCTAAAAATGTGTATAATAAGAGAGTCAATACACAGAAAAGGATGATAGAGTTGAACATTACAGGCCACGAAGTGGATAAATTAGAGGATCCATTTGGTTTACTATCTGGAGACCGTTATGAGTTTTTTCTAGAGCTCGAAGTCGATGAGGAGGATGAATTGTATTCTGAGAAAGGTGTCGGTTTAAAGTGTATTTTTGTACACGATGAAAGCGGAGATAAAATAACCAGCTACCACTTTTTTGAACGCGGGACTGAAAAGGTACTTGATTTTGAATTAGAGGAAGATGAAGAAGAGTTAGTCCTATCTTACTGTAAAAACATTATAGAAAACGAATAAAGCAGGGGCATTATGCTCCCTGCTTTATTTGTTTTTCTACATGAAATTTTTACTATGGTTATGAATCACTTGCAGTTCTTTCGTTGATTGCCTCATTTCACTTTTGCAAATTGGGCAAAGTGGAACCTCACTGCTTTTAAAATTATCCCGAACCCAGCACTTACACGATTCAGAGGTACATTCCCAAATCTTTGTTTCTTCTAATTTAATTTCTTCTTCATTTTTTCTGCCAAACGCCAAAACGATCACTCCTTATAGGTAGTTATGCCTGTTTTTAGCTTAAAACGCATCCCCAGCTATTATTCTAGTAATACTAATACATAAAAAAGTGATGCTTTACCAATTGTTGCATCACCATTTTAATTTTGTTGACCATTCTACAAAATAAAAAAGACGTACCCTACACGTTAGGTAAAAGAGCTTCCCCCACTTTCGTGCAGCTACGACCACTTAAATCAGATAATACCGAAACATTAAAACATATTTAAATTATAACACAATTTTTACTCCAGGTCAATTTTAGAAACTAATTCAATCTGAAAGAAAGACCAAGTGAAATGAACCTGGTCCTTCACTTTATATTTAGACTGACATTTGTGCTAGGCTTCTTTTTTTACCTTGGATGGGGCCTTTTTTCTAGGCGCTGCAGCTGCTTTTTTAGGTTTCGTTATCTCAGGTTTTGAAGGCTTCAGAGCTGATGTTGTTGTTTTATTTGGTTTCGTCCGGTCAATCGACGCTTGTAAAGCTGCCATGAGGTCTGTAACATTGGATGCTACTTCTTTACTAGCTGATGTTACTGTCTCCTGTCCCGTTCGTTTTGACTCAATTAATTCTAATAGAGCGGTGCGATATTCGTCCGTATATTTTTCAGGCTCAAACGTGGTCGTTAACTGATCAATCAGTAATATAGCTGTTTCTAATTCTCTCTCCGTTACTTTATTCTCTACTGGAACATTAGGAACATCTCCAGCTTTACGGACCTCATCTGGATAATGAATCGTTTCCATCACCAATGTATTTTCGTATACGCGAATAACCGCAAGTTGTTCCTTAGAGCGAATAATAATTTTAGCCAGTCCAACTTTTTGGGACTCTTGTAATGCCTTACGCAGTAAGGAATATGCCTTACTTCCGCCCTCATTCGGGGACATATAATACGTTCGATCAAAATAAATAGGGTCAATCTCTTCAATTTTAACGAAATCAATGATTTCAACTGCCTTTTCTTCATTTTCTTTGCGCAGTTTTTCTAATTCTTCATGATCAAGGACGACAAACTTGCCTTTTGTATACTCGTAAGCTTTTACAATATCCTCTGGTTTTACTTCTTCTTCACAGACAGTACAGATTTTTTCATATTTAATGGGAGCATGACATTTATTGTGCAGGGTGCGAAGCTTTATATCCTTGTCTTCGGTTGCGGTATGAAGCTTGATGGGAATGTTTACAAGCCCAAAACTAATACTGCCTTTCCACATCGTATGCATAGATATTCTCCATTCTTTTTATTTTTATTTTGCGGTAAAGCCTCAACTTCATCCCTTAAAAGATTTGGAAAAGGATGAAGTGAAATTAATTGAAGCAGAATAAGGGAAAAAGAAGGGAAACGTACCGATGAAGCCGATGCTGCCAAGTTTAACCTTTGATCTTCCCGTACGGCCTGATTGGCAATACGAGGTCAAATATGATGGTTTTCGGGCCATGCTAACCTGGAATCACAAGGGGATTGAACTAATAAGCAGGAATGGAAAGAATTTATTACCTCAATTCCCGGAAATTAAACAGTTCCTTTTGCAACATGAAGCCCAGTTTAAACCCTATTTACCCTTGCAATTAGATGGTGAACTTGTTAGTTTGGAAAACACACATAAAGCGAACTTTTCTGCCATCCAGGTCAGAGGACGACTAAAGTCCGAAAAAAAAATTGAAGAGCAAGCAGCTCGTTTTCCCTGCCGTCTAATGGTGTTTGATCTATTGTTGGTAAAAGGGAATGGAATCTATACAGAACCCTTTTATAAAAGAAAAGAAGCGCTAGAGGAATTATTCCAAGCAGCTGGTTTTAAGTTAAAAGCTGATCCGTATAACGATCAACTGCTTCAATACGTAATAGCCCATGATGATTTTAATGAATTATGGGAAAAAGTGGTCTTGTATGATGGGGAAGGCATTATTGCTAAATTTAAAAATAGTCTTTGGGAGGAAGGTAAACGCACGCTGCAGTGGTTAAAGTATAAAAACTGGAAATATGTCAGCTGCTTTGTAACAGCATATGAAAAAACAAATGGCTATTTTTATATAGGTGTTTATCAAGACAAAAAAATATGTTCAATTGGACAAGTTCTATTTGGTTTTAAACCAGAAGAAAAAGATGCCTTACAACAAACAATAAAACAAAATATGATTAATGAGGACGATCGATTTATTTATGTTGAACCTGCTATCTGCCTTGAAGTGAAATATTTAGAACTATATGACAATCAACTGCGTGAACCTCATTTTGACCATTTTCGATTTGATCTACAACCTGCTGATTGCACCTATGACCGATTTATGTTTGCTCAAAAAAATCTGCCTCAAGAGCTGGAGATAACCCATCCGGATAAACCCTTATGGGAAAAGTTCAACATTCAAAAGGCTGATTATATTCTCTACCTGCGGGAAGTTTCACCATTTATGCTGCCCTTTTTAAAGGACAGGCTCTTAACAGTTATTCGTTATCCCCATGGAATGTTTGGAGAGGCTTTTTATCAAAAAAATTGTCCAGATTATGCTCCAGAATTTGTGAAGACTAAAGAGGCAGAAGGCATCCATTACATTTTGTGTAATAACCTTAAAACCCTTGTGTGGCTTGGAAACCAATTGGCCATTGAGTTCCATATCCCTTTTCAAACCACCAAAAGCATGGGACCCAGTGAAATCGTTTTTGATTTGGACCCGCCATCAAAAGATGCCTTTCAATTAGCGGTCAAAGCCGCTCGATTGATAAAAGACGTACTAGACCAATTAAATCTGGTTGGTTTTATTAAAACCTCAGGAAATAAAGGTTTGCAGATTTACCTTCCTTTGCCGGAAAATGTGTATACTTACGATGATACACGATTATTCACCAGCTTTATTGCGGAATATTTGATTTCAAAGGATCCTGATTCTTTCACGATTGAACGGATGAAAAAAAATCGTAATAACAGGTTATATGTTGACTATGTACAGCATTCTGAAGGTAAAACGATTGTCGCTCCCTACTCAATGAGAGGAAACGAACATGCCGGTGTCGCTACCCCTCTTTATTGGGAGGAAGTGAATGACAAACTTGATTTATTCTCCTTTAATATGGAGAATGCGCTAAAACGAATCCGCAGTCAAGGTGACCCTTTTATGGACTATTTTCAAACAAAGCAACTGCAGCCCTTTGCTCCGGTCCTTGAGTTTTTAAAAAACACCAGTAAAAAAGGATAAGGTGATATACCTTATCCTTTAAAGCGATTGCTTTATTTTTTCCTGTGCTGCCACTTGGAGCTTCTCATAGGTATCTTGTTCTGTAAAATTGGTTTTTGATGAAACAGAGAAAGTTTTTTCATTTAGTGATAACTCAATGAAAGCACGATAAAGATAGGTTGCATTTCCAATTAGATCAATTGTATAGGTATCTTCCGTTTTATGAACCACACATTGGACTTTACCGCCATTATTATAAACGTTGATTGCTGTTTCAAAGGCATTTAAATCGGTTAAGCAAGTAACCAATGACGAAGCTGACATGGCTGTACCACAGGCATTTGTAAAACCTACTCCGCGCTCAAAGGTGCGGACGTATATAGAGCCTCTTTCAAGCGGCTTTACAAAGCTGACATTTACCCCATCCGGGAATAAATCATTGGGACCATTCACTTTTTCACTAAGCTGTTTTTGGAGATTACTTTCAAGCTGCTCTGTTTCTACCATTGCAATCAAATGCGGGTTGGGTACCGCCAGAGCGGTAAACCTTAACTCATCTGAAAGCTCCTTGATTCTTTCGTTAAAAAGAGTCGGTTTATTTAGGTTTAATGGGAGTGCCTTTAGCTCAAACAGGACCGGAGAAATCTCAACCTGGTAGGTGTGAACCTGAGGAAATATATCCTCTTGTTTTCTAACCTTTAGATTTGCTTTCATTGTTTCAATAACTGCCTGGTTAATTCCTTTCAGTTCACAGATATATCTGGCCACAAGACGGAGGCCGTTTCCACACATGGACGCTTCAGAACCATCTGCATTAAAGACACGCATTCTTCCATCCGTTTGCCCACTTTTCATGATAAACAAAATTCCGTCGGCTCCTAGCTCGGAATCACGGTTACAAAAAATCTTTGCAAGGTTTGCTCTATCTTCTTCCGTAAACGCATAGTCATTTGAGATTTCATCGATGAGAAGAAAATCATTTCCTGATCCATGACCTTTAATTATATCAATTTGCACATCTTTTACCCCCAGAATCATAACTTAAATCCATCATATCAAACATTATTATGGAAGGAAACTGTCTTGTATTATCTCTCAATAAAGTATTCATTAATTAATAACGACATTCTAAGCAGCCTGTCCTCTTCCGAAAAATCTTCTGTAAGCGATAGTACCGGTGTATTGGGCTCTGGAAATAACGGACTCCATTCAATCGGCATCCACCCTCTCCGCAGTCGACCCACCTCTTTTAGACCACGATCATAAACGAGTTCATCCATAAAGAATGATGATCCCTCTACCTCACCAATGAATCTTCCGTTACGGTCAAACAGCTCTTTTTTTACTTTCCGAAAGCTGATATTCCTTTTTTCAAATCTGCCTAAATAGAGCCGATTTCTATCAAAAACATTAATCTTTATCACTTTCCTGCCTTTTAACTTAAAATATCCCAGTACCTGGTCATCTATATTATATAAAGCATAAGTTCGCGACGGTTTTAACCTCTCTATACCCGTTCCTCGATATTTTTTTATGTGCCCAGCCATATGACCATTGGGAAAATAGATGAACAATCTAGAGGACTGTGAGTTCCTGTAAAGTATTAAAAGATGACGGGCATTAAAAATAGAAGTGGAAATATCTCTAGAAGTATTCATATTGCGTTTAATCGTGATAGATTGGTTCATTCTAAATAGATAGACTTGAAAACTAATTAGGCTATAAATCATAAACGGAAGCACAAATAGCATGATTTCCCTTTGCTTCAAAACAGAAAGATTTCCTACTATGATAATTGTGGTTGGCACCAGAGCGGCAATACTACCATTTAAGTTCATATTAGCTGTATCCCGGTAATATTCATTTATTTTCATCCAGATAACCCCTTATCAATTCCTCTACTAAGAGTTTATTTAATAGGATTAAAAAAAATGATAGGAGTTTTTAAAAAGTAGGCTGTGTGAAAGGTTATTGTTGATTGGAGCGGAAGGCGGCGAAGACTCCTGCGGGAGTACGGGGCAGGGGAGACCCCACAGGCGCAAGTGCGCCGAGGAGGCTCCCCGGCACGCCCGCGGAAAGCGAAGCCGCCTGGAGAGGAAATCAATATTCAAGATTAACACAGCCAAAAAGTAAGGAGAGCCTGCTAGACTCTCCACTAACCTTCTAAATAAGAATTAATTTTATTCATTGATTCCTGTGCATCCCGGTAACCTTGGCGATACAAATCTTCTAACCTTTGTGGATTTCTTTCCATACGCCCTACTTTTAATGGCTCAGATGGACGAATAATCAGCACATTACCTGCTGTTTCCTCTTTTTCTAAATAATCCAGGGTATTGTTATAAATTTGATACCTTCTCCGTAATGATTGTTGTAACCCCTTGTAATTCGGGTACTTCCTATCTACAAGAAAATTAAATTTTGATGTTTTTTTATAATAACCCTTATTCCTAGTTAAAATAACAATATTTTTTTTAAAGCCATCATCTTGCGCTTTCTTGATAGGTATAGGATCACTTATCCCGCCGTCAAGAAGAATTTTTTCTTGGTACCGGATTTCTGGAGCGATAAATGGCAGCGAGCTCGATGCCCTAAGTACGGTTAGCAAATCTTGCCCATATTCCTGCTTTTTAAAGTACACCGGCAACCCAGTTAAGCAATCAGTTGCCCCAACCACAAATTCGACTGGACTGTTATAAAATACATCATAATGATAAGGTACATGTTGATTAGGGATTTCATCAAAAATAAAATCCATTCCAAAGAACTGCCTGTTTTTGAAATAATTTCTCCACGATATATATCTTGGATCACTAGCATATTCAACTGTTACCGTCTTATTTCTGCCTTTTTGCTTTGATAAATAAGACGCTGCATTACAGGCTCCTGCTGAAACACCGATAACGTAAGGAAAAAACAATTCCTGTTCTAAAAAATATTCCAGGATCCCGGCAGTATAAACCCCACGCATCCCGCCGCCCTCTAGAACTAATCCTGTTTGGTTTAACAAACTGCCTCACCCCTTATAAAATAAAAAAATACATCTCTTATTATAGAATATGGGTTACCGTATGCAAACAAATAGACTTTAATAATCCTGTAATACTTATTTAATAAACAAGCCAAAACCCGACAAATCTTTGCCGGGTTCTCATTCTGCCTTTTATTATTTAATTAATCTAAATATCCATGGAAACCGATATTCTTTTCCTTCATAAGCTTTAACAGCTGCGATAATGCTAAAAATAAGCGCTGCAATCCCTAACGCCCATAACAGAAAAATACCAATAATTACGATTGACAAGATACCTGCTACAATGGAATAGACAAAATAAGAAATAAAAAAGTTAAAGTATTCTTTCCCATGTACATCAATAAAAGTGGACTCTTCTTTTTTTAATAACCAAATAATCAGTGGTGCTATAATAGGAAAAAACAAGCTTAGGACATACAAACCTGCCGCTAATAGCCTTTCTTCACTCTTTACCATTTCCTATCCCCCATTAAAAATAATTTTTCTCTACGCTAATATTTACGCTTTTACATTATAAAGGTTTCGTGATTTTAAAATAAATCCGCAAATTAAATTATCATGAGCTGACTTTTCCTGTGACACATATGTTGCTAAAATAGATAAAATACTATTAACAACATATAGAAAGGTATTACTATGGATAAAATACTTTTGAAAAATGCAACTATTTATCCGGTTACCTCTAAACCGGCAAAGTATACCGACCTCCTTATCGAAAATGGCAGGATAAAAAAAATCGGCAGGAATTTAAAATCAGATTTAACAGTAAAAATAATCGACTGTTCCGACGCTTATTTATTTCCTGGTTTTATTGATGTTCATACACACTTAGGTTTATATGATGAAGGGACTGGCTGGGCCGGTAATGACGCCAATGAAACAGTTGAAGCCCTCACACCGCATATCCGAGCGATTGATGGTGTATATCCATTAGATCAGGCTTTTACCGATGCCATTAAAAGCGGAATTACAACTGTTCATGTGATGCCAGGCAGTGCAAACGTTATTGGTGGTACTACTTCTGTTATTAAAACAACTGGGAAAAACATTAAGAAAATGATAGTGAAGGAGATCGCAGGGTTAAAAATTGCCTTAGGAGAAAATCCAAAGAGGATCCACAGCCATGGTAATAGTGATTCCATTACTCGAATGGGGATTATGGGAATGTTAAGGGAGGCTTTCTACAAGGCGATCCATACAGACAATCCTGAAGATCTTCGAATTGCACCGCTTGTAAGGGCTTTAAAAAGAGAAATACCGGTTAGAATCCATGCCCACCGTGCCGATGATATTATTACGGCCCTGCGTTTTGCGGAGGAATTCCAGCTTGATTTGCGTATTGAACATTGTACAGAAGGACATTTAATAGCAAATGAATTAGCAGGACTTGATCTAAAGGTTTCTGTAGGGCCTACACTAACCAGAAGATCTAAAGTGGAATTAAAAAATAAAACATGGAAAACGTATGAAATTTTGACTAATCACGGTTTGGAGGTATCCATTACAACAGACCATCCTTATACACCCATCCAATACTTAAATATTTGCGCGAGCCTTGCCGTTCGTGAAGGATTACCAGAACAAAAAGCCATTGAAGGAATTACCATTCTCCCAGCAAGAAACCTAAAAATTGACGATCGAGTCGGCAGTATTGAGGAAGGGAAGGATGCCGATTTAGTTCTCTGGACCCATCACCCTTTTCATTATTTAGCGAAGCCGAAATGGACAATGATTGGCGGTGAAATTGTTTATTCGGAAGGCTAAAAAAGTGTAGAAAATTGGTAAAAAATATTAGCGAAAAACCGCAAAAAACCTATTTCTTTTTTTCAATTTTTCTTGTATTATACTCTAAGTAAATGATTTTGGACCTGTTTGATTTGGGGGTTTATCAACATAATTAGGTAACAAAAAAATGATATAGGGAAGGCAAATGGTGCGCCACCAGTTTACTGGTTCTAGTGGGTTCGATTCCCACCCCGAAATTTTTTACGCAATTCTATAAAAAATTTCGAGGGTGGACCGCTTCTTTACACATGGGATCGGAATGCCCTAATGGAGGGATTTTCATGTTGAAAAAACGTGATCTTCATGACAGCCACACACTGTACGAATTAATGACGCATCCAGATGTCTTCCCTTTTGTACGTCAAAAAGCTGACTCATATGAAGAATTTTTATTTATGACGAAACAAACGATTGAGGCAGAAGAACGGGGTGAGTTAATTTCACGCACCATTCTTGATGAATGGGGCACCCCAATCGGCACCATCAATTTGTTTGACATCCAAGATAACGCTGGCTTTTTAGGGACTTGGCTGGGCAAACCCTACCATGGTAAAGGGTATAATAGCCCTGCTAAGGAAGCTTTTTTCAACGAGCTCTTTTATGAAGCCGGGATTGAGACTATTTTTATGCGAATTCGAAAAGTAAATATTCGCTCGATTAAAGCCGCAGAAAAACTTCCTTATGTTGTAAAAGCAAACGAAACGCGAGCATCACTTTATGGACAATTAAATGCAAATGAAGTTGTTTATGACTTATATGAAATACCAAAAGACCTGTATACCTTCCATCTGTTACGCATAGGAACAGATGAAACAGATTCTAAGTTATTAGAAGCCTAAAAAAGCAATCGGCTAGCCGATTGCTTTTCTTTTTTTTATAAAAATCATGATTCCAATGTATTTTGGTCATTGATCCCTTCACTCATTCCCATATGGAGCAAAAATTCGTCTAATTCCTCATTTGTTAACGTTTCAAAGCGGCCATCTTGAAAAAAAACCTGGGTTTGATTTGGATTAATTCGGTTCATGTTAAAACTCATACTATTCTTTGCTCCTTTCATAGATGAATAAATTCTAGTATCTACAAAAGTTGCCATATTCATTCATAAAATCAAATTGTTCAAAAACTTTAGAAGATATCTACTTTTTACGTTCTTAATGCCTTTCCGAGGACATCAAACCCGCCAGTTACTGGAATAATGCTTCCTGTAATAAAATCAGATCTTTCATCAATTAAAAATTGGATAACGCGAGCGATATCTTCACCCGTTCCCTGTCTACCAACCGAGTGATTTTCACTGCTTAATGAGAGGGAATCTTTAATGTTTTTTTCCTTCCATTCATTTGTAATATCTCCAGGGCAAATCATATTCGCAGTTATTCCATGCTCCCTTTCTTCCATTGCCATAGTTCTAGTTAAAGATGCTAAACCAGTCTTAGCCGCAGCAAAGGCGGATCGAAAAATCCATCCTGGAGTGGTTTCAACCCGGTCGAACCCTAACGTTATAATTCTCCCCCAGTTTTGTTTCCTCATTATAGGGATGATCAATTTTGACAAATAAAATACTGCTGTTAAATTACCTTGAATTAAATAATCCCATTCCTCAAAAGAGTAATCTGTCAATTTTTTTCGTTCGTGTATGTATGGACCCGCATTATGAACTAAGACATCTATACCCGAATAAGCTAAAAGAGTCTCATTCACTATGCGCTTACAATCCTCTTTGTTGGCAACATCGCCTTGGATGGCAATATTTTTCGTCCCGTAATGATCATTTAATTGCTTTGCTAAGAAAACAGCTTCTGACTCACTTTTTCGATAGTTGATCACAAGTTGATACCCATTTTCCGCAAGCAATTCTGCCGTTTTTTTGCCGATACCAGAAGCTCCGCCTGTAATCAAAGCCGTTTTCTTGTTCACAATCATTACCTCTCTATAAAAAGAATTCTCTCTTTATATATATGTTAAAAAGAAATGTTTTTATATGCAAATTTTATCTCCTGTCCCTTTTTATGGGATAGGAAGTTTTAATAACGGATGGGCGAGTAGTTGCATATGATACGGATAACAACAATAAAGGATGTGACAGGATGCAGACTGTAATTAATATCTTCAGCCTGAAAATCAACAGTGTTTCTAACAACGGGTCTGTCAACATCGGCGAAGCCCTTCATAATGCACATACTGCTAATTCAAAATCCCAAGGTCAAAATTCATCCTATGGAGATTTTGCACCGCCCACTGCGGCCATGGAGAATGTTTTTATTGATCCAGATCTGAATGATATGGGTGATATCGCAAATCCATCGAATGTCTATAGTAATTCGATATAAAGGACTGAAAAAAATGCCTTTTCAGATAAACGTTTTTAATATCAAGACGAATTCCATAGCTAACAATGCAAATATTTCTTTAGGGCCGGCCGTCCAGAATAGCCATACCGCCAACCAAAAATGGATAGGATCCAATTTTGCCTTAGGGGATTTATCTCCTTCGAGTTCTTTTTCATTAAATGGCTTTGGTGACACAGATATTAGTGACCAAGACCAAATTGCGAACCCTTCCGCACCAATTGCAAATCAATTTTAGCGTTAGAGAGGTTGAAAGAAAATGTTTCCTTGGAATATGTTTCCTTTTACAAAGGATATGAAAGATTCATTACAAAAAATGAAACCGGATGAGATTAACAATTACGTTCAAGATCTTATTGGAAAAATAATGCCCAACAACATGGGTGATATGATGAATCATCAAGATTTATTTAGAAACTTTCAAGCATCTGATACAAAACAAAGGTCTGCCAATGCATTGAATTCGACCGCCTTTGAGACACATGATTATGTATTTGTAAGAATTCCTATTCGTAACGAAGAATGGTTGAACCAGCTACGCCTCTACCATACGTCAAATCAGCTTATTGTAGAACATATTCCTGATCGAGAAGATTCTAATACGATTACTCTTCCCGCTATTGTTAAAAAGAAAGGCGGTACGGCAAATTATAAAGATGGAGTTCTAGAAATAAAAATTCCTAAAAATATTGATATGCAATACTCACAAATCGACGTGACAGAAATTCTGTAAGCGTTGATTTTTTTTGCATGTTTCCGGTAATTACAAATAAGATTAACTAAAGGAAGCTATCCCGGTTCGGTTTGTGAATAATCCAATTCTGAATAGAGGGTTTTTATGCAATTCTTCTTTCGCTTGTTCACTTCAAATAAAACTTTTACGAAGAAAATATCGGAATTGGAAAACAAGATTTCGTCACTAGAATCAAAAATTAATGACGTCAACACAGAGGTAAAATCGATAAGTATCCCTGCAGCAAAAAAAGAAAATGACCATCCTCCAACGGTTCAAATAAACCATCTGCAGGTTGACCAAATCGTGATTGAACACTTAGATTATGCAAATAACTTTGGCCAAGTGGGTATAAAAGAGTTATCGGGGAAGCTGAACATTGGTTCAACATATGAAGGAGATATTTCTGAAAAAGTAAATGAAATTGTCAAACAGAAATTAGGGAAGGAAGCAACTGTGAATATCAAAGCAAAAAAAGAGGAGTAACACACGAGATAAACTCCTTTCTACGAGCAAAGACAGCCTAATGGCTGTCTTATTCTCTGATATGAAACTGAAGGGATTAATGATTTTTGTGATCATCCATATTCATGCCATCCATTGTTTGATTGGATGCCCCATCTTCCTTCTCACTCGGTGCCCCAACTGTAAACTCCTTCTTCGGCATATTATGCATATCCCTGGCAGTTACATGTGAAATAATATAATAGGTACCCTCTTGTTGGAACGTTTTTTCTAACCGATACACACCATCATCTGAATGTTTAACAGAAATTTTCTCATGATTTGTATCTTTTGACCGCCAGACCTCAAAGGTCACTTCCGCATCATTGATTTTTTCCTTTCCTTGTGTAACTTTTGCCTCAAAGGTAATCGGTTTGTTTGGTTCGCCTGGATTAGGATTCACGGACAAATTTACATCCACTATTTTCGGCATACCATCACCTGTATGATCCTCTTGCTTGCTGCAAGAAACGACTAAACCTAAAAACAAGGTGACAATTAACATCAGGACTAGCTTTTTCACAGTATTTCTCCCCTAACATAGTTCGTTCCATTATAGATTTTGGACCTTCACTAGCATTGTTACATATTTACCAATATTTTTGCAAAAAATAATGTTTAACAATAGTATGAAAGGAGAAACCTATGTCAACTCCATACAAATGTCCTAATTGTAAAACAAACCGAAGTCGTTTTAACATTATTCAACAAGTCTCTCAATCAGTTAAGCTCGACCCTCAATCAGGCGATGTTATTCACGAATATAGTGAGAATGAGCTTGAACCATTTCATCTTCCTTATAATGGACCTGAATATCGCGTTCAATGCGGTGCCTGCGGCTTAATTGAAGATGAACTGACCTTCATCAAGTTTGGCGAACAGCGTTAAATGATTTAAAAACACCTTTAGCGATTCTAAAGGTGTTTTTGTTATTAGAGATCATTTTCTTTTAAAAATGGCTTAGAATCCACTTTCCATGCATCTGCTGGGGAAAAACGGATTAAGTGAATTTCGCCTTGAAATGTTTGCCTGCCTACGTCCTTAATGTACCAATCAATTACAGCAGGCACATCTAAACTTATTTCTTCGGTAAGATCTTCAGGTGGCAGCTGCTCTAGTCTTACTATCCGAACATTTTCAACTTTTTCAAGAATCGGAAACCATTTTACTGTTTGCAGGGAAGTTTTAGAGACAATGGCAGAATCCTGCTGCTTAAACCCCGCAATATAAGCGTTAATAACCTCATAAGGATTAGCATTTGCCAGGTATTGATTTAATTGACCTGATGCCTTAAAGATCATAAGCATATGAGACAAGTCCATTGAATTGGTGCGATGGGTTGTACTGCCGTAGAAATGAATACAAAAATGCCCTGGAAAATTATTTTTTAATGCTCCTGCTCCATGAGGCATTCCATGCATCGATGCGGCAATTCTCTGCTTTTTATGAATAACATAAATAGCCCGCCGCTTCCAGCTCCATTTTCCCCCATAAATTTTTTTCATAATTTTTGTATCCTTTTCGGTTAGCGGCTGTACATCAGCATGTTGACTTCCGGCTCGTCTTTGTACCTTAAACCTTTTCCCTGTTTCCATATCTTGGACGACGAACTTCGAGTATTTGGGTAATAACTGATTCACTTTTTTCCAATCCGGCATTTCTATATTGTTTTTTTTCTCATTTGCTGCATCTACCCCATATCCATTTAGGAGGATTTGGATAACGACTAAGAAAAAACATACTGCCTTCTTCACTAATGCTCCTCCTTTAATGGATTTTAGCTACATTAAAAGAGTTACCTGAAGTGAAATTAATCATTCATTGACCATCCATTTTTATTCTAGTTCGACTCCTCTGTCTCATTTTCAAGTGAAGCAAGCTGCTCTTTAATGACCTCCCAATTAACCTTTTCTCCGATAAACACCAGATTTAATCGCATGTTCATGTATTCCTTCATGTAAATCGGCATCCCATATGCATATTGGAAAAGAAATGGCTGATTCGAATAGTGAAACTTTATATATCCTTTTATCCTGTAAATGGTATCTGGTAAGTTTTTTAGAAACTCTTCCAAACCAGTATTGCTAATCGGTTTATGAAACTGATATACGAACGTAGATAAATTTAAGTGGATATGGCTAGATTCCTTTTCAAGATTTACAGACAATTTTCTCAGCTGTTCAATTGGAACTTTTGAGTATTGGGTTAGTAAACATTGCGCCTTAGAATTTAACCCTTGCATTTCAAATATCAATTGGGCCTGCTCATTTTCTTTTAATTCATCTATTTTGTTTATTAGAATAAAGTCCGCGTTCCTCACCTGTTCAAGGATCAATTGCTGCAGTTGAGGGCTTAATGCTTTCCTATCCTTCCACCTCGTACCATCGACGGTTGTAATAATCCCTTTTATCAATAATTGATCTGCAAACAAGGGAGAAAGGATGGAATCTAATACTTCAACTGGATGGGCAGCACCAGTTGTCTCAATATAAATTACTTCAGGCTGCTCTTTCATTAATAGTCCTTGGAGCTGTGCTTCAAGTTCGTCCTGTATAGAACAGCAAATACAGCCTCCTAATAACTCTTTTAACAATACATCCTCTTCTACTGCATTTGAGTCAATTGAAACTTGACCTAGTTCATTCATTAAGACAGCTACTTTTCTCCCACGGCTGCGCTCGTCCTCTAACAAACGTTTTAATAATGTTGTCTTACCGCTTCCTAAAAATCCTGACAATATGTATACTTCTACCTTATTCATACTTGTTTCCCTTCTATAATAAAGTTTAACCCGACTCCAGTTGGAATCGGGTTACTAGTTTTATTTCATACGGCCTTTTAATACCTCAACTGCTTTTTGTAATTGAGTATCGCTGTTTTTTAACTTCTCACGCAATGCATCCATAAGCTTCAAGGTGGAATCACCCTTTAACACACCGTTAGCTGGAAGCTTCTGAGCCGTTTGAAATTTGATAACAGCTTGTTTTGTCTTCTCGTCAAAGAACCCGTCTACCCTTCCTGGATCATATCCAATTGCCTTTAACATCTTCTGT
Organism: Bacillus sp. ISL-18; assembly: GCF_018613415.1. Taxonomy (GTDB): domain Bacteria; phylum Bacillota; class Bacilli; order Bacillales; family Cytobacillaceae; genus Neobacillus. Next base: position 145,013 of record NZ_JAGGQG010000010.1, read on the forward strand.
GCTGTTTGTACCTCTGTCGAAGAAGATGACAATGCTAGTTCCTTATCCGGATCAATAATCGGTAATGTCGCATATTCAGGAAGCGCCACTTCTACATCGGGAACAATGCCCTTTTTGTGAATCCAATTGCCATTTGGTGTTAACCACTTTGCTATCGTGTACTTCAAATTGGAGCCATCTTTAAAATCTGCTGCGGTTTGAACGGTACCTTTTCCAAAGGACTTTTCACCAACCAATGGAACACCTGCAGATTCTTTTACAGCTGCAGCAAATATTTCAGAAGCACTAGCACTTCCTTTATCAATTAAAACAACAAGTGGAAGATCTGGATTGCCTTCATTTTGGGAAGCAATTTCCTTAATTTTGCCATTACGATCTTGTTCTTTAACAATGATTTTCCCTTTAGGAACAAACATACTAGTTATACTTACGGCTTGATCCAATAATCCCCCTGGATTTTGACGTAAGTCTAGAACAAGCCCTTTCATCCCTTTTTTCTGTAAATCGTTTAAAGTAGTGACTAATTCTTTTGATGTGTTGCTTGAAAAACTAGTAATTTGAACCTTGGCAATCGAATCATCAACCATTTCCCCATACACTGTTTCGATCGGAATCGTGTCACGAACAATCGGGACACTCATTGGTGCATCCATGCCTGGTCTTTGAATCGATAGTGTCACCTTCGTTCCTTTTTTACCTCTAATCAGTGTTACAGCTTCTGTTGAATTCATGCCCTGTAAGCTCTTTCCATTTACTGAAATGACCATATCATTGGGTTTTAAACCTGATTTTTCGGCAGGGGATCCTTTAATAGGTGAAACAATAATAATATGACCATCCTTTTCCTGTATTTCAGCACCTATCCCTTCAAATGAAGAGGAGATGCTGCTATGAAAGCTTTTTGCTTCTTCATTGCTCATATAGTCAGAATAAGGATCATCAAGTGATTTGACCATGCCGTCAATTGCACCATTAATCAACTTCTTCTGATTAACATCCTTGTAATAACCATTCGTTATGTAATCAAAAGCCTCATAAAGTTTATTAAACTCTGTTCTTTCCGGCGCAACTGTTACCACTTTATCTTTTCCAAACGCAAGAGCGAAGGTTGTAATCCCAGCCGATAGGAAAACAAGGAAAAATAGCAGCATAATAAAATGAAACTTTTTCAAGCGTATATAACCAGATTTATTTTCGGTCACTTGCTCTTGTTCTACTTTTTCTTCCTCAGCCTTCAGTTGATCTCCATTTTTTTCTTCCAAAGCCTTCACCACTTTCATTCACCATAAAAATATAAATTGTAAACCAGCAATTAAACGGGGTATCTTACCTTTTTAGAAGCCTATTTTAAAATAGTAAACCCTTAGTGATTAGAATAACATCTTTTATATAAAATTAACAAAGAAAAGTTAATGAATATAATAAGAATTACTTTTTCTTTCGTTTTTCAAAGAAAAACGGCACTACCTGATGGTAATGCCGATCATTTTAGGTTATATCACAGCCTTGGTCTCCCACTGCTTTTCACTTTATATTTTAACTCTCTTCAGGCGAAGCGAGTTTGTTACAACAGATACCGAGCTGAAGGCCATTGCCGCACCTGCTACCCAAGGAGCAAGCAATCCGATTGCTGCAATCGGAATACCTCCGGAATTGTAAATAAGTGCCCAAAACAGATTTTGCCGGATATTTTGCATCGTTTTCTTACTTAAAGAAATGGCCTTTGGGACCAAAGTAAGTTCTCCGCCAAGAATGGTAATATCAGCTGTTTCAATGGCGACATCTGTTCCTGTACCAATGGCAATCCCGATATCGGCCACGGCAAGAGCAGGGGCATCATTAATCCCATCACCTACCATTGCTACTTTTAACCCTTTAGTCTGTAATTCCTTCACATGAAGTGCTTTTTCTTCCGGCAAAACTTCGGCAATCACGTTTTGGATTCCAACTTGATTGGCAATCGCCTTTGCTGTGCGATCATTATCACCGGTAAGCATATACACATTGATTCCTAAACCCGTTAATTGCTGAACGGCCTGCACGGCTGTTTCTTTTACTGTATCCGCAACCGCCACCATTCCCATAATGGTATCATTGATCGCAATATACATGGCCGTTTTTCCTTCTGTTTCAAAACGCAACAGGTCTTTTTCTAACTTATGGTAGGAAATACTTTTTAAATTCATAAGTTTACGCGTTCCCACATAGACCTCATCATCGCCAATTTTCGCCTCAATTCCATACCCAGGTATCGCCTTAAAACGTTTTACCGGTAAGGTGCTTGAACGTTTTTCCCTTCCATACTTTACAATTGCTTCCGCAAGAGGGTGTTCAGATGACTTTTCAGCTGAAACAAGATACTGAAGGACCTTTTTCTCATCTTGGTAGGCAATAAAATCGGTTACCACAGGTTGACCCTTAGTAATTGTACCAGTTTTATCAAAGACGACTGCATTGATTTTGTGAGCGGTCTCCAGATGCTCCCCACCTTTAAAAAGAATTCCCATTTCTGCAGCTTTTCCCGTTCCAACCATAATGGAGGTAGGGGTTGCAAGACCAAGAGAACATGGGCAAGCAATAACGAGTACCGCAATCGCAGTTTCTAACGCAGAAGGGAAATGGTTAGGGCTTATAACTAAATACCAAATAATGAATGTTAAAATGGATATGGCAACTACTACAGGGACAAAATAACCTGATATCGTATCTGCAAGCCGTTGAATCGGTGCTTTACTACCCTGTGCTTCTTCGACAATACTAATAATCCCAGCAAGTGCAGTATCCTTTCCTACCTTTGTTGCTAGCATAGTAAGTGTGCCATTTTTATTAATGGTTGACCCAATAAGTATGTCCCCAACCGTTTTCTCTACAGGGATAGATTCACCGGTAATCATCGACTCATCAATTGAAGATTGTCCCTGGATGACTCTCCCATCAACAGGAATTTTCTCTCCAGGCTTCACGATTAATCGATCGCCTGCCTTTACCTCATCTATTGGAATCTGAATTTCTTTCCCATCTTTTATCACAGTTGCTTCTTTGGCTTGAAGGTCTAGCAGTTTTGAAATAGCAACAGTTGTCCTCCCCTTTGCGATTGTTTCAAATAACTTACCAAGTAGAATTAACGTAATAAGCACCGCGCTCGTTTCAAAATAGAGATGTGGCATATAAAAAGGGTTTCGAATAGTCTTTATCCCTTCTGCAAGACTATAGAAATAAGCAGCTGAGGTCCCCAGGGCCACAAGGACATCCATATTTGCACTTTTGTTTTTAATCGCCTTAAAGGCAGCAATGTAAAAGGGACTACCAATATAGAACTGAATCGGTGTGGCTAAAAGGAATTGAAACCAAGGATTCATTAATAAATGCGGCATTGGCAGGCCTAGATTGATAGGGATATGCCCCAGCATGGTATACAAAAGCGGAATGGATAATATGACAGAAAGTAGAAACTTTTGTTTCTTCTGTTTGATTTCCTCTTCCTTATGCTGTTGTTTTGATTCCCTTTTTCTCTTCTCCTTGGCTTCATAACCAAGTTGCTTAATTCTACTTTTAATGTCCTTTATCGTAACTTCCCCCGGGTTATATTCAACACGTGCTGATTCAGCTGCTAAATTTACGGTTGCAAGTTTAATGCCGTCCATTTTGTTTAACACTTTCTCAATTCTGGTTGAGCATGCGGCACAGGTCATCCCATAGATGTCAAATTCAGATTTCTCAAAATGAACGCCATAGCCGAGATTCTCAATTTTGACGATAATGTCATGACTCGTTACCTTGTTTTTCTCATATGAAATGACGGCTCTTTCCAACGGTAAATTAACATTGGCTTCAACACCATCCATTTTATTTAGCACTTTTTCAATTCTTGTGGAACATGCTGCACAGGTCATACCCGTAATATCTAATTTGAGCTGCTCTTTCACTTCGTTCACCTCGTCTATACTATACCCCCGGTACCCTATATGTCACAATATATTTATGAATTTTGTCACTTATTTGCCTCTTTTTTATTTTACTTTTTAAATCTTACATTTCGATGATGCTGGTCACAATCTATTCCTTTGTATATTAAATTCTCCATTTTATTGCGGAGTTCCTTTATAGACAAAGAAAAAACCTCTTCCATCTAGGAAGAGGCATAAACAATTATTATTCCTTGGTTGCAGCTTCTAATGCCACTTCAATCATATCATTAAAGGTTAATTGACGTTCTTCTGCTGTAGTCTCTTCTCCTGTTAAGATATGATCACTAACAGTAAGAACAGATAGAGCCTTGCGATTAAACTTTGCAGCTAACGTATACAGAGCTGTTGTTTCCATCTCAATCGCAAGGATTTGATATTTAGCCCATTTTTCAAGGTCAGCATTATCATTATAAAATGAATCCGCTGTGAAAATATTTCCTACTTTTAAATTAAGACCTTTAGCAACTCCTGCGTCATAAGCCTTTCTTAGCAAGTCGAAATTGGCTGTAGGAGCAAAATCAACATGTCCAAAGGTGAGGCGATTGATATTGGAATCTGTTGAACTCGTCATCGCTAAAATGACATCACGAACTTTAACATCCTTTTGAATTGCTCCACAAGTGCCGACCCGAATTAAATTTTGAACATTGTAGCTTTGCATTAATTCGTTGACATAAATTGAAATGGAAGGAACACCCATTCCTGTTCCTTGCACAGAAATCCTTTTCCCTTTATAGGAACCGGTATAACCAAACATATTCCGAACTTCATTGTAACATTTTGCATCTTCCAAAAATGTTTCCGCTATATATTTTGCCCGAAGAGGATCTCCAGGAAGTAAAACTGTTTCTGCAATTTCATTCTCTTTTGCACCAATATGTACACTCATAAATTTAACCTCCTGAAAAAAGTAAGTACAGCAATAAGTTTGTACCATAGACACTATATCATAAACGTATTTTAATGAAAACGTGGACATGATTTTTTAAAAATGAGGGAAGCTATTTTTAAGGTCAAAGGAGGGGTAATGATGGGTAAAAAACACCGAGCACGTATACGTGGGAAAAAGAAGAATAATCACATCCCACCTGAAGCCATTGTGGCAGAGCATGATGCACATGCAAAAGAATTCAGTGCTGCAGACCGTAAAAGCTGATTGCTCTAAAAACTATAAAATTTAAAAAAACCTAAGGTCACCCCTTAGGTTTTATGTATTTAGCTAAATTGGCGATAAAAGTTGGTTTATCCTCCCATGAGTTCCACTATTTTGTCGGCTTTCATTTTTCAAGCGGAAACTAGATCAAAAAAAACAACAGAGTCCTAAGACTCTATTGTGCTTAATACATCATGAATACCTTTGGATGGCGCTTTGAATTTTTTGCTGTAACGATGGAATATCCTCATTAGTTATCGTTAATCTTACATTAGTCTCATCTGTTCCCAATGCCTCAGAGAACAATCCTGATAACCCTCGGGCACGCCGATCAACTTGGAACATAATGTCAAGAGTACCATTACCGGCTGGGAAGAAAACCACTTCCAATTCATCCAATCTACCACGAAACAGGCCAGAAGCAGGAACAAACTCAAATTCCTGAACAAAGGGTAATCTCCCTCGCAGTCGGCGCGGTGCTTCCTCACAATCAGCTTCACGGATTCTAAATCCCAGTTGCTCAACTGTGTTGAATACAGCCGACATTAATGGGTTTGGCATCACTTTTAAGTAGTCCTTATCACTTGGGTCAACAGCACCTTTAATATCAAGCCCTGTAGTTACCCATACTTTTGACCGGCCAATCGAAAGTGGTGTGTCATACGGAAGCAGAAAAGAGAAAGGGATATCTTTTTGCTCATTGGCTCGTATCGTGAAAGGTGTGGTTAAACGAAATCGGTCAATCGTTGCAGTTACTGAGTATTTACGGTCATCCGACTCTCTTAAGTAGGTTGTATTCAAGGCAAGATAAATCTCGTCAATCTGTTGATCAATCTTCCCTCCTTTAATTACTACCACACCCTGAACAGTTTCTCCTGGCATGTAGGTATCCTTTTCAAGCTTCGTGTCCACCTCAGCGGCTCCAATGCCTACACTGGCAAATACTTTGTTAAAAAATGACATCAATTCCCACCCTTGTTACTTAACATTCTAATATCCTCTCTGATTTGTGAACAATCATCATATGCTGATTCAATCTGTAAGAGTCTTCTAATAATGTGTTTTGCCCTAGATGATATATCTAACTCCTCTTCCCAGCTTTTTTCCTTTTTGTGGGTTTCAAAGGAAAAGTTAGAATAGAGTAAAAACAACAGAAAATGGCCAAGTCCATAAAAATCGGCTTGGGGATTAATCCTTTTTCGTAAATCTATCTGTTTTGTTCCTACTTTGTCCTGCCCTATATATCTCCCTAACCCGAGGTCAATGAGCCTAACGTTCGCCCCATCGAAGATCACATTTGGAATCCGTATATCCCGATGGATAATGCCCCTACTATGCAAAAATTCAATTAAGGTTAGCAATTCTTCAGCAATTTTAAAAGCACCTGTTTCTGTTATGGCCCAGCCCTCAGAAAAAATAAGCTGTTCGAAATTTTTCCCCTCAATATACTCCATTGTATAAAAAGGTATTTTCTTGTCTGCTCCCTCTTCGAAATACAGAGGGAATCCTGGATGGTTAATAGACTTTAATAATCCCTTTTCCAGTTCAAAGCCTTTTCTGCCCGACTTTGTCATTCTCTTATGAATCCTTAGTACTTTTAAAACCTTCATTTGTTGGGTGGTAAGATCCATTACTAAATAACTGTGCCCATAGCTGCCCATGCCTAGATGTTTAATGACTTTAAATTTTTCAGCGATCACTTCTTCAGAGGGTATGGGTCTTTCCAACAAATTCGCCAAGAACAAAACGGACCGTTTTAACATTCAAATACCTTATTAGCTGCTAAAAAAACTAGACAAAAAACTGCCGCTTTTATATTTATTTTTTTTGTAATGATGGTGCCCATAGTGACTATGCTTATGGTGATTCATTTTTTTCCACGCATCACTTGAGGATGAATATTTGTGATGATGGGTAAGTTTACTGTTAAAAAGAGACTTAAGGATTTTCTTTAACATAAAAACCCCTCCTTAGGTTCGTAATCCTATATACGAGACAGACAGATAAAGGTTTCAGCAAAACAAAAAAAATAATCCAAATCTCATAGGCGTTAAGGTTCATATGTAATACAAACAAAAAGCGAGCAGATGCTCGTCTTTTGCCATTCTATCATTAATAAGGATGACGCTTTTACGAGATTGTTAGTCATCCTCTACTTCTTCATCAATAATACTCTTTTCAATAAGATATTCGAAGGTTATATCTGCGAGTTCTTCTAATTCATCTTCGCTAGGAACGTAACCCCGCTTCACCAGCTCATGAAAGAAAAATTCGGCAATTTCTTCCGTATCAATAAACACTTCGATTTCTCTCATAGCATCGCCCCCCTTTTTAGAGAATGTATGATGGTCATAGCTTTTTCATGCTAGTTACTTTTGAAAGGGAAAGTCATATGAAAAATTTTTAATAAAAGTTTTTTGTCTTATTTTTGATGGACAAGCATAGGATGTAAAAAAGACTTGATGGGGTGGTTGAATGTTAAATTTCCAATCGAAGTTAGAGGCATTTATTGAAGATGTTAATAAGGAGGATGGTTACACCCTCCGGCTAGTTGACAAGTTGACTAATTCCATGTTTTCATTCATTAAATGGGCCGGAATTCCCTTTGTTCTCTATTTATTGCTCGAGATCTCAAGATGGTAGTTAAACATGGCTTTTCCCATCGTTATTTACGAGACTTTCTAATTTCCTAAGAATGACCCGCATTACTTGATAGTATTCTTGGTCTTGAAACATTTCGTATAAAATTCGGTAATCATTAAATATGTCCAATAAGTTGTCAATTAATTCCTTTTTTTCTTTTTTTCGTTCAATTTCCTCAAATTCTGCCTTTCGAACCATGCTCTGAACTTTAGGATTTTTATCGGTTTTTTCTTGCTTATTGACTAAGTATAGAAGACCTAGCTTTTGGATGAAGGTATCTGCATTCTCGGCATCGGCGACAAGGGTTAATTCCTCTTCGCCTGCTTCGAGCCATTCTCCATCACTGACCCTAGATAGTTCATATATGACATCTTCCCAGGCGTCTTCTTTGTAGCGCCAAATTTCTGTACGGAAACCGACAACCTTGAATAAATCAGCGCCGTAACCGCTAACTTGAACTAAGTCGCCGAAAAAGAATTTATATTCAATATCAATCTGTTCCTGCTCAACCACAGTTCCTTCATATTCAGAGAGTAACTGCAGGGCTTCTTCTATATAAAGGCCCTCACTCTTATTTACTTCATAAACATAGTTGCCATCTAATAATTTGATATCGGTAACTTTTCCAACCGTACCATAAATGGTGATCACGACAGTATCACCGATCTTATATTTTGGTTTTTTCCTCTTTGCCATATCCTCCCATCCCCTCAAATGGATTAGTCGTTTATGATGATTACAATATTATATGCAGAGTTAAAAATATCGCGCATGACAATTTTTGAAATGAAAAAATCGCCTTCTTAAGGCGATCGATTAGTGGATATTTAGCTTTCAGAATGAATATAATCCTCCCAGGCTTCATCAAAAACCGTCATTGATTTCAAATACTGTCCGTTCATTTCGAGATAGGAACTAATTTCATGATAGTCCGCAGAAGTTTTTGGGAAACCATGATCCAAAAACGCATTGTTTGCAAAAACACTGATCTCATCCTTTGGAGCAGGATGTCTATATTTCATTAAAAAATGATAAAATGATTTTCTCATACGTTCAAACGCCTTTCTTGTCCAATTCGGAAACAAGTCATTTTCCTTATGAATTACTATAACGGATACGAATAGTATCGTCCAGTTGGACTTACTGGAAGTGGAATGACAAAAAAACAGCCTCTTAAAGGCTGCTTTTTTACTAACTCGAAAAGTCAAAATAATTCTTTTTTAATAATCTTGGCCTGTTCATTAACTCTTCGTAAGAAATTACTTTTCCAATTTTCCCGCAATCAATTAAAAACAATTGATCTTCTATTTCTTTAACAATCCTCTCGCTTTGGTAAATCATCTTACAATCACTGCAATGTTCGGTTGGTGTATCTGTTATTTCAATCGCTCGTGAGCCGTCCGGTAATTCCCAGAAAACAGAATCATGAGCAGCTTGCACATTGGAACTATTACACCATTCACATTCCACTTTCATCACACACCCCTCCTATTCCTTCATTGGTCTGATTGTCTAATTCGAATTTTGACCCGTGTTATTGTCCTTTTCTTTCTCTGTCAAGGCTTTGAATTTTTTTTCTTTTAATTCATCCCGTTTACTCCGTTTATCTTTTAACGACGAATGGGCAGGATCCTGATGGTATTGTTTTCGGCGATTGAGTCGGTTTAAACCTTCTGGAACTAAATTGAAATGCTGATCATTCATAATCCCAGCAATCCCAGCATGGGATTTTTTCTCTACCATGTCAGGATAAACTTTCTCAAAATATTTTTCTGCCCTGCCGGGAACATAGTTTTCAGGTTCCGGATAGGAAGTAATCACGCCTTCAAAATTTCGGAGAACAACCTTTTCTGGACTTTGTGAAATTAAATAGTTCGGCTGCAAAGCAATTTTCCCGCCTCCGCCTGGAGCATCGACGACAAAGGTTGGCACAGCATATCCGCTCGTATGTCCCCGCAGCCCCTCAATAATTTCCAATCCTTTAGAAACAGGAGCACGGAAATGCCCAATTCCCTCTGAAAGATCACACTGATAGATATAGTAAGGACGGACACGGATTTTCACCAAGTCGTGCATGAGCCTTTTCATAATTGGAACGCTATCATTAATTCCTGCAAGAATGACCGATTGGTTTCCAACAGGAACACCGGCATTAGCCAGCATTTCACACGCTTTTTTTGAGTCTTCGGTAATTTCAATTGAGGTATTAAAATGGGTATTCAACCAAATTGGGTGATATTTTTTTAAAATATTACAGAGGTTTTCGGTAATCCGCTGCGGGAAGACCACTGGTGCCCTCGTTCCAATTCGGATAATTTCCACATGATCAATTTCACGTAAATTTTTCAAGATATATTCTAAAATATTATCATTAATCAACAATCCATCCCCGCCGGAAATTAATACATCGCGCACCTCTGGAGTTTGTCTGATGTAGGAAATTGCGGAATCAAGCTGTTTTTTTGGTACACCCATGCCAATTTGACCCGAAAAACGCCTTCTCGTACAATAACGGCAGTACATGGAACATTGATTGGTGACGAGAAAAAGCACCCGGTCAGGATAGCGGTGTGTTAGTCCCGGTACCGGCGAGTCCTCATCTTCATGTAAGGGATCTTCTAGGTCATATTTGGTTTTGTAGATTTCTTTTGAAATAGGTACCGATTGCATCCGAATCGGACAGCTAGGTTCATCTGGATTCATTAATGAGGCGTAATAAGGTGTGATATTTAAGGGAATGGTCTTAGTGGAAATTCTTACCCCCTCTTCTTCATCAGGAGTTAAGTGGATTACCTTTTTTAAATCTTCGATTGTACGAATCGTATTGGTTAACTGCCATAGCCAATCATTCCACTGTTCCTCGGTAACATCTTTCCAAAGCTCTATATCTTGCCAATGTCTGTTTGGTTTATATAAAAATGGTTTCATATCAGTTCCCCCTAACTTGCTTTATTAAATAATATGCAAGATTCGTGCCAACTCTACAGACTGTTAAAAAAGCTAATTCTTGATTGATTATCTTTTTTGATTCAAAAAAACCGCCGAAAATTCGGCGGTTTAGTAAGGGATTTTTTTTAATTTATATTGAAGAGTCTGCCTTGGTATATCTAGGAGTTTGGCAGCTTGATTGATATTTCCCTTAGACAGATCGAGAGCACGTTTGATTAGCTTTTTCTCCATATCGACCAAGTTCTTTCTTAATGATAGATTGTCGGAAGAATGGTTAATTTCTTGAGCAACAGCAGTATTCGGCTTTAGGATAACCGGCAAATCATTGAACCTAAGGAGATTTCCCTCACATACATTCATCATGTATTCAAGCGTATGTTTAAGTTCCCGGACGTTTCCAGGCCATTGATAACCCGTTAGGAATATCTCTAAATTCTTTTCAACACCTTGAATGTTCTTACTTAAGAGCCGATTAAACTCTTGGATAAAAAAATCGGTTAAGTACAAGATATCCTCTCTCCTTTCCCTTAATGGCAGGAGAGAAAAGGTAAACACGTTTAAGCGATAATAAAGATCATGGCGAATCTTCTTTTCTTGGAGGGCTAATTGGGGGTGGACATTCATAGCTGCAATAACACGGACATTGACGGAACTATTTTGTGAACTGCCTACCCTGCGAATCATTCCGTCTTCTAATACCCGTAACAGTTTAGCCTGAAGTTCTACTGGCATTGTATGAAGTTCATCGAGAAAAAGGGTGCCGCCGTCAGCCAATTCAAACAGTCCTTTACGGTCAACCGCCCCTGTATAACTACCTTTTGTTGTTCCAAAGAGAATGCTTTCAAGGAGTGTTTCGGGGATAGCTGCACAATTCTGAGCTACAAATGGACCATCGGAACGATGGGACTCATGGTGAATCCCTTGGACCATCAATTCTTTTCCAGTTCCAGATTCTCCATAGACAAGAATCGGTGCATTTGATTTTGCCAGTTTCTTAGCCTCTGCCTTGGTATGAATGAAATCAGGGTTAATCGTTCTAATATCATTTAGTGTATACTTTACCTGCTTTACGCGCTTTTTAGAGTTGCTTTTAAAAAGACCTTTTTGTAAGTCTAACAACCTTTCAGCAAGCAGCTTCATTCTAGAAAAATCTTTGGCAATTTCCACTGCACCAACCATGTCCCCTTTAACAGAAATAGGCAGCGTGGTATTAATGGTGTCAATCCTCACTCCGTGAATATTTACGTATACTTGCGTTTGATTAAAAATGGGCTTTCCCGTTTTTATTACCTGTAAAAGAGTGCTCGACTCTTCTGTTAAGGAAGGAAATACATCCATTAGATGCTTTCCCAACACTTCATCTACATTCATCCCATCATGCTTGGCTGCTACTTCATTATAAAAGATCGTCCTCCCTCCCGTATCGACGACATGGATTCCTTCATCGATACTTTTGAGAATGGCTGTCAAAACCTCTTGTGTTAATGCCCTTAACTGTCCTATTTTATTCACCTGCCTTTTAAAGGATCAAGGTGCTGAAAAATTGGCACCCAAGCCGAAAGTTTAGCAGTTTGCCAGATTTTTTACCCACATATTCATATCCTCTAGTTTGTCGTAGATGTAGCAATTATTCATGAATCTGCCTCTATAGGAATACCCTAGTTGAAATAATGCAGCATTCATCCCAAACGACAAAGCTCTAGCTATGGAATAAGCACAAAAAATACCATTATTCCTTAGTTCCTTTTCTAATTCCTGAAGGATTAGTTTCATAAGTCCATATTTTCGATGCTCGGTTAACGTGGCACAATCTGTTAGCTCAGCATTTTTGTAATAAGCGTTTATCTCAGCAGAAGCCGTACTGACTATTTTTCCTTGATACGTAAAAACATAATAGATTGTCCCATCCTTCATGGTCTTCTTTATATAGTCAGGATTATGCAATGGTGTTGGGTAAATCTGAAATACTTGTTTATATAAGGCCGAGAGTTCGTCAACACTGTTTTCATCTGCCTTCTTTAATTCATATTCCTTTGGTGGGATTGTTTTATCTAGTGAAGGGCTTAATTGGTAAATACTTTGAATCATTCTATCTTCAGTAATCCAATGGTCATTTCTCTTTCGTTCAGGCGAAAAAAATTTAGAAAAAAAATGAGCGTCTGAGCCAAGAAAATAACGGTCCACTATGGCTTCAGGCTGGAATCCCGCTTCGATAAAAGTTAAAAAGTCCTCACTTCGGCCTTTAATGATCAGTTTTTCCATTTGATGCTGTGTAACAAATTCTGTTACTCTCTCCAATAAAAGTTTTGTATTTCCACGATAGTCATCAACCCTGATTCGTTTATTAAATGGATCTAGATATAATTCACAATAATAGTTCGCTTCATTGACGTAAATTGTAGATGCGGTTTGGTTCATAAAGTCACTCCTCAACAACTTTCTATAAAAACGGAGCTTGTTCTTCACTAAAAAACGAGATTCAAGTCTGGCTGAGAAATAGCCAGACTTAAACGTATACTCTCCAAATGATAGTCAGCTTTGTCATTTCATAATTTTTGCAATCTGGAACTAAAAGTGACAATTAGTACGTTTCCGCGATTTCACACCATCTTAATATGGTTAAGGCGATGATTTTACTTGCTGCAAACAAATCATCTAAGAGGATATGTTCATTGGCATCATGTGCCAGCTCCGTTATACCAGGACCAAAGACGACAACAGGAGTATGGCCAACAGTCGAGAGGATTCCTCCGTCTGTACCCCAAGGACTTGCTTCAATAACAGGGGACTCTCCTTTTATTTCTATAAAGCAGTTCGTCAATTCGTTGATTAGAGGATGGTTGGTCTCAAGAGTTCCTGGCTGCCATCTGCCCCCAAACCATTCAAGCTTGAGCGGGTGTTTCTTCAGCCATTCATCTTGATCACACAAATTTTGCAAGCATCTTTCCAGTTCCAACTGTGCAGATTGGATGCTTTCTTCAGGAGACACACCCATCCTTCCTTCTATTACGGCGGTATCGGGGACGGATGAAGGCCACTCTCCACTCATCATTTTGCCAATATTAATGGGGATAGGGATAGGGATTTTTTTATAAAGAGGATCTGTAACTCTAGCATTTCGATCTTTCTCTAATTGTTGCAAGCTCTGAATCACTTGTAGAGATTTCTCAATAGCACTAATACCTTCATATCTTGTTCCTCCATGTGCTGCTTTACCTGTTACCGTAATACGGAACCACATGGAACCCTGTTGTTTTGGAAACATCTTCATATTGGTTGGCTCAGGAATGATGGCTCCATCTGCCTGATAACCTCTTAAAACCGCAGCAAGTGTACCTGCTCCACCGCTTTCTTCTTCTATAACACTCTGAAAAATAACATCTCCTTTTAGCTTTATACCAGAGGCAATAATCGCTTCCATTGCCATTAAAAGGGCAACATTTCCCCCCTTCATATCGGTTGCCCCTCTTCCATAAAGCTTGCCGCACTCAATCGCCCCACTAAATGGATCATCCGCCCAGTTTGACTCATCTCCAACCGGGACTACATCAATATGACCGTTTAAAATAATCGATTTTCCTCCACCAGTCCCTTTTAATACAGCGACCAGGTTTGGGTTTCCTTCAAAACTTTGGCGGTCGCAGCAGTAGGCTGGGTGACTTTTTAATTCATCACCGCCAATTTCCCATATATCTAGTGTTAAACCAAGCTGGCGGCATTTTTCGATGACAATAGCTTGTGTACTGCTCTCATTTCCCCGTGTACTATTCTCTCGGACCAGCAGTTGTAAAAGCCGTGCTGCTCGTGCCTGATTTTCCTTTAGCCATTGCTTAACATAGTGCTCATATTTTTCCATTGGGTTTCCCCCCATGCCAGATTTCCCGATTAGTAAGGTATGTTGCGAATACTTTCACAAACTGTAAATTCACAGCCTGTTTTACTAGCCACACGATCAAGATCATAAGGAGCAAATAATTCTGTCAAAAGCAATCCTTCTTTAGATACTTTAAAGACAGCTAATTCTGTAATAATCAAATCCACGCAGCGAGAGGAAGTTAAGGGTAGTGTACATGTTTTAACAATTTTGGGCAGACCGTGTTTATCACAATGATTCATTACTACGATCACCTTTTTAGCCTTATGGGCGAGTTCCATCGCTCCCCCCATACCTGGCACTTTTTTCCCCGGAACAATCCAATTCGCCAAGTCACCATATTGACTTACTTGAAGGGAACCTAAAATGGTTATATCCACCCTGCCCCTGCGAATCATTCCAAAGGCAACAGCACTATCGCAATAGGAACCACCCTTTACTAAGGTGACCGGAAAGCCGCCGGCATTACACAAATTCTCATCTTCTTCTCCTTTTACGGGACTGGGTCCCATTCCAGTAATCCCATTCTCTGCATGAAACATCACACGTGTTTCTTTTGACAGGTGGTTAGGAACAAGCGAGGGGATTCCAATCCCGAGATTAACCACCATTCCAGTTAGAATTTCCTCTGCTGCCCGTTTAGCCATTTGGTTTCTGATATCTACTCCCATGCCCATTGCCAATTCACCCCTTGTGTAGAAATGATATAGTCAACGAATACCCCAGGAGTTATAATTTCATCCGGGTCAAGACTTCCCAATGGGACAATTTCCTCTACCTCAGCAATGGTTATTTCTCCAGCCATTGCTACAAGCGGATTCGTATTACGGGCGCTTTTGTCATAGATTAAATTGCCATAGACATCTGCCTTTTTGGCATAGACAATCGAAACTTCGGCTGTTAAAGCCGTTTCCACTAGATATTCGTTTCCATGAAGCTGATAGCGTGGTTTGTCTCTAGATACGATTTCATTGTCCATCCCAATATCAGATAAAATAGCTGGCAGTCCCACCCCTCCAGCACGAATTCTTTCAGCTAATATTCCTTGTGGTGAGAACTCAACCTCCAACTTTCCATCATGCATGAGCTGGCCGGCAACGGGATTTGAACCAATATGTGATGCAATAACTTTTCTCGCGCGTCCACGGCTGACTATTTTCCCTATGCCAATATGGGGAAATCCTGTATCATTGCCAATTAAGGTAAGATCTTGAATACCCTTCTCCAATATTGCATCAATTATGGTTGGGGGTGTACCAACCCCTCCAAAACCGCCGAACATTAAGGTCATTCCATCGTAAAAACATTTCATAACAGCCCCTACGGTAGTTATTTTTCCAAATGGGTTTTCCATCTAATGTTCATCCCCCATTCCTGTACTAAATTCGTTCGAAAAAGCTGTAAAAGTGGCTTTTATCAGTAAGACCAATTCCTCCATCTCCCGTTTAGTAATGGTTAAGGGAGGGGAGATAATAATGGCATCCCCATTTACTCCATCTAATCCAGCACCTGCGGGGTAAACAAGTAATCCTTTCTCTTTAGCAAGTTCGATTATTTTTGCTGTAACAGTGGACGTCCTCGGAAATGGGGTTTTCGTGTTTTGGTCTGCGACCAGTTCAATCCCCAGCAGCAAGCCCTTTCCTCGGACGTCTCCAATAAAAGAGAATTGTGACTTTAACTTTTCAAGCTGATTTTTCAAATAGATTCCCTTCGATTCTACTTCTTTCAAAATCTCGTTTTTTTCTAAGTACTCCAATACTGCCAAAGAAACTGCACATGACTGTGGGTTGGCACTCAAGGTATGTCCGCTCATTACGGACTTTGAACCAGCTAGTATCGGCTCCATGACTTTGTCACTTGCTACTGCAGCAGCAATAGGAGCAAATCCTGCTCCCATTCCTTTTCCAAATGCAACAATATCAGGTACGATTCCCCATTGCTCACAGGCTAGCATCGTTCCTGTCCGCCCAAAGCCAGTCATTACCTCATCTGCGATAAACAGGATGCCATTATCGTCACAGATTTTTTTTATCTGTTTAAAATAATCTTTTGGCGGAGCAATCGCCCCTCCCGCAGCTCCAATTACTGGTTCAGCTATAAAGGCTGCGATTTGTTCAGCACCTATTCGTTTAATTGAGGTTTCTAATTCTTTGGCACACAAGTAATTACAAGAGGGGGCTTCCAGATTGTAAGGACAACGGTAGCAATAGGGTGGGTGAATAGCAGGAAAATCTTCTAAGAGAGGAACAAACCGCGCCCTCCTTCCTGGATGACCAGACATCGAGAGCGCTCCCATTGTAATACCATGATAACTAACCCATCTAGAAAGAATCTTTGTCTTTGTCTGGATTCCTTGTTCTTGCCAGTATTGAATCGCCATCTTCATAGCAGTCTCGGTTGCTTCGGAACCACTGTTCACAAAAAAACTCCAATTCAGCTCCCCCGGTATCATTTCTGCAATTTTTTCGGCAAGTTTTTCAGCAGCTTCACTTGTAAATTGTGAACGATAAACAAAAGAAACCTTTTTGGCCTGTTCCAGCATCGCTTCCATGATTTCCGTTACCCCATGACCGATGTTCGCGGTCACTGCACCTGAAGCAGCATCCAGATATTTTTTTCCTTCCATATCAAATAAATAAACCCCTTTGCCATAATCAATGACCGGGTATAGTTCATCTAACATCGGTTTGATTAGAAATGATTTTTCCACCATGGACACCACTTTCTTTATCGAAATAGGTAGTAGTTATATTCCATTGTATGAAGTGATTTTTCATTCTATCATCTCATTTCTACAGGTCAGCTAAAGAAATATTGTATTATTACGAAAAAGTTTGAACCTAAAAAAGAAAGCTGACCCTCTGGGGTCAGCCATTTCGTTTTTATTAATAAGTCCAGCTTGCGCCAATGATGATTAACAAAATAAATAATACAACAATTAACGCAAATCCGCCAAAGCCGAAGCCAAAGCCTCCGCATCCACCTACTGGGTATGCAGGATAACCACAGCAGCCATCAAAACCATAACCGTAACCATGATACATTAACATTCACTCCTCAATAAATATTTCTCTTTACATATGTACACTATGAACTAGTTGCTTGACCTGTATGTGCATTCGCCTATATGATGAGAGACAATGATATTTTTGTGGGTGATAGGATGAAATCAATATTAAAGAATTTTATTAATGGTATTTTAACAATTGTTCCGATTATTTTGGTCATTTATGTTATTTACAAAACCTTTGTTTTTTTGGACAGTATTCTTGGCAACTCATTAAGACCTTACTTCAAAGATGATTACATACCCGGATTTGGTCTTTTAACCACTGTCATCCTAATTACCGTCTTAGGCTGGATGTCCACCAAATATATAACCGGAAAGATCATTAAATTAATTGATTACCTGCTTGAAAAAATCCCTGTTGTTAAGACGATTTATTCGGTTATAAAAGATACCGTTCAATCCTTTCTCGGTGATAAGAAATCCTTCTCCAAAGTGGCTTTGGTGGTAATCCCCGGAACAGAAATGAGAAGTATTGGGTTTATTACATCAGAGGAATTGGAGGATTTTTATACTCCCCTAAAAGACCATGTAGCCGTCTATATTCCGCAAACATTTCAGGTTGCCGGATTTACTTTTTTAATTCCTAAAGACCAAGTAGAGATTATTGATGTGAAGGCAGAGGATGCCATGAAGTTTGTCCTCTCTGGCGGAATGACATCGACCTCTAAACAGAAGTCATAGGAGAATTATTTTTCAAGAAAAAGGCGTCCAAGATGGACGCCCTTTTTATTTGTCATTAAATAGGTTGATAAATTCCTTGTAGCCTTCTTCCTCAAGCTTCTCTTTTGGGATGAACCTTAACGCCGCTGAGTTAATACAATAGCGCAAACCTGTTGGCTGTGGTCCATCATCAAAGACATGCCCTAAATGGGAATTAGCTGATTTACTTCGGACTTCTGTCCGAGTCATAAAATGACTATAATCTTCTTTTTCAATTACTTCATCAGCTTCAATTGGTTTTGTAAAGCTTGGCCACCCGCATCCGGCATCAAATTTATCAAGTGAACTAAATAATGGCTTACCAGAAACGATGTCTACATAGATACCTTCTCTTGTTTCATTCCAATATTCATTTCGAAAAGGCGGTTCTGTTCCATTTTTTTGCGTAACCTCATATTGCATGGGTGTTAATTCTTTTTTTAATTCCTTATTTTCCAAGTTTGTCCCCCCAATGGCTTTCAATAAACCCAGCACGGCCGGATCCGACATGATATGACTCATAATGAGCTCTATTTTTCTTATAGTAGTGCTGGTGGTATTCTTCAGCAGGATAAAAAGTTTTTGCTGGCAATATTGGCGTTACAATTGACTTTGAGAAGCGCCCGCTTTCTTCAAGTGCTTGTTTAGATTTTTCAGCAAGCTCTTTTTGGTTTTCATTATGATAAAAGATGGCTGTTTTGTATGATTGGCCGCGATCATAGAATTGACCGCCTGGATCGGTTGGGTCAATTTGCTGCCAAAATAATTCCAATAATTTTTCATACGGAAAAATATCCGGATTAAAGGTAATTTGAACGGCTTCATAATGTCCAGTCGTATCGGAACAAACCTGTTGATAGGTTGGATTTTCTATTGTTCCCCCTGTATATCCAGACAAAACACTTATAATCCCCGGTTGTTCATCAAACGGCTTGACCATACACCAAAAACAGCCACCGGCAAAAGTTGCTAACTGTTGAGTATTATCCACGTTCCCACCCCTTCATTATTTATATAAAAGTATACAGAAAGTTTTTAAAAAAACAAACTTATTGAAACAACCCTTGATTGTCAAATCCTTTCTACTATCATTAGAAAAGGATTAGACACCTACCTATATCAGCTTGAATAAATTATGATGTAATCCATAAGTTAGGAGTTAATAATATGTCCGAAAAAAGGAATCAAACTGATTATCTCCAAAAGGCAGCGATGTATGATTTGTTAGCCGAGGTCTATAAATACACCAACCCCAACTTACACATGCATTTCTATTTAAAACATTATAAATCTATGCAAAAAGCAATGAACTTGATGCGATCACCTGCTCAAGTTTATCCAGGAAATGCTCAAGTCCGATTCTTGCATACATCCACTGATTCCCCTAACGTTGATGTATATGTAAATGGGAGCCGTGTCATTAAAGATTTGGCTTTTAAACAAGTTAGTCAGCACTTGCCGTTAACAGCCGGCAAATACCATATCGATATTTATCCTGCCGGAAATATGGTCGATAGTGTGTTAAATAAAAATATAACTGTTGAAGATGGAAACTCTTACACGTTAACCACTATTAACTCCGTTAAGAAGATGCGCCTGCTGGTGTTTTTAAACCAGCCGGAGGTGCCTGTTAATGAAGCGAAGGTTCGTTTCATCCATTTATCTCCGGACTCAACCACAATAGATATTGCTGTTAAAGATCGTGATGTTATTTTCCCAATGGTTTCATACAAACAAGCTACTGAATATTTAGGATTAACCCCAATGACAGTCGATTTAGAAGTTAGGGCAGCGGGCAGTAAAAACATCCTGCTTCCATTACCAAAAGTAAGTTTTAAACCGAATGGAAGCTACACAATTGTCTTCTTAGGGCTATCAGCCGGTTCACCCGAATTTCAATATATTACTATTGAGGATTAAAAAATAGGTGCCTCCAACCGGGCACCTATTTTACTGGGACTAATATCGTGAAAGCAATATCGTCCTTCTTTAAATTAAATTTGTCTACCTTAATTTTCAAATCGCTTTTTTGTTTTAATTGCTGCATATGAATGTAAACCAAATGATTATTGGGTCTGATCTCCACACCTTTTGGCAATTTATAGTTCTCACTTATAAAGTTTAAAACGTACGAAATGGGTAGATGCAATTTCCCGACTGACATCGACTTTTGTTTTAAAATTAAATCCCCATTCTGTTGCGCCAAAGGTTCAAAAGTCAACTTCAATTTTAACTTTTCACTAAAAAAAGGCAGTGTACCATATAATTCCACCTCATCACCCAACAGAACCTTATATTCTATAGGGGAGTCTGCGGCTTCTTCTTTCAAATAATGGTTAATCAATCTGTTTAGATCATACTTGTTTGATCTAACATGAAAAGATACATAGTCTTCATTCGAAGTGTTTGTTTTTACTGGTTCCTTCTCTTTAATTGGGGCCGTAACGAATGTAAAAAGAATAATTGCAATTAATAAATTAATTCCTAACAAAACAAGGAATCCCAGTTTCCATTTATTTTTCATCTAATTCTCCTCATTGCTGACCGTGTAAGCCTTTTTCTCCAAATCAGGTAAAACCTGATTAGCTAATGCCTCATTAAGTCTCTCTGCTATTAATTTATATCCTTTATCATTAGGATGGAAATTATCTGTATACAAAATGTCTTCATTTGCATTTAAGAAGAGGTCTTCGATTGACACAAAAAAAGAATGTGAATATTGGCTAACTACGCTTTCACCGATTTGATTCCATTCAGCTACAATTTGATCCATTTCTTTTATGTCCGAAAACCACTTAGAGAATGGATTATATACGCCAACTAACACGATGGATGCATTTGGGTTTTCTTTGTAAATTACGTCGAAAATTTGCGTTAAATGGCTGCGATAGGATTCTTTTTCCTTAATAAAATCGGATACCTGCAAGTCTGAGATATTGTCTTTGACTATCTTCATAATATCATTACCACCAATGGTGAGGATCACCAAATTGGATTGACGCAGGATGGGCTTCATTTCCAGAGATTGAAGCCTTTTTAGCAGCTGTGTTGTCCGATTTCCTTTGACACCATAATTGTAAAAATCAACTTCCTGAATTCCTTTATCTTTTTCAAGCATCGATTTAAGATATGGCAAATAACCGCCTTGCTCTGTACTATCCCCGACACCTTGAGTGAGTGAATCACCTGCAGATAATACTGTCACCTTTTGAGGGATAAAATCAGCAGGGATGGGTTCAAAAACTGGTGAAGCAACTTTCTTTTCCTGATGAAGAACCATTGAGGCAGACTGACTGCAAGAAGATAAGAACATCATTGCAAGAATTAGAAGGGGGAAAACCTTTTTCACTTTCATTCACCTGCCTCCTAAGTAACTTATTCCCGGATCATTCTGTTAACAACCAAATTAAAGTAACCATAATATCAAGTGGTAATTTTGCCCGACTGCCACTGTCACTCTAATGTTCCTTTATTATAACACGACTATAAATATTCCAAACAAATATGGACCATATCCCTTCCAGAAAAAAAATAGACCTATTTAAGGTCTATTGTAATGTTTTAATATCGTTAATGATTTCCTCATAGGGGACATTTTTATACCCATTGTATGTTTTTTTAATATTCCCCTCTTTATCAACCAAGTAGAGAAAAGTTTGGTGTATCACTTGATTTCCATCCACCGGTTTCTTAACAATTGTCTTGAAGCTGTCAGATGCAAATTTTTCAATAAATTCTTGTGAATATCCAGTTAGGAACGTCCAATTATTAAAATCCACCCCAAATTGTTTCGCATAGTGTGTCAAAACTTCTGGAGTATCCACTGTTGGATCAACACTAAAGGAAACTAATTCAACATCTTTTAGATTTTCTTCTTTTAATTTTTTTTGAAGCTTTACCATGTTAGCAGTCATTGGAGGACATACATCTGCACAACTAGTAAAAATAAATGCAGAAACCCAAACCTTTCCTTTTAGATCCTTTAGATCTATTTGTTTATTTTGCTGGCTTGTGGCCGTGAAGTCCTTAATGGGCCAATTAACGGCATTTTCAATTTCCTTTCCGCATGCCGATAAAATTAATGTAAAA
This sequence comes from Bacillus sp. ISL-18, assembly GCF_018613415.1. Classification (GTDB taxonomy): domain Bacteria; phylum Bacillota; class Bacilli; order Bacillales; family Cytobacillaceae; genus Neobacillus. The sequence continues at coordinate 167,458 of NZ_JAGGQG010000010.1, forward strand.
GCCAGTACAATTAAGAACAAAAATCGTGTCTTCATTTAATCACCTGCAACCTTTTCTCTTTTTCTAATTAAGAATAGTTTAACAGAGTTATAAAGTTGTTGAAAGCTATCAGCAATTTCCGTTTCAGCTTATTTTGCGTTTCAAAATGATCCTTTGAAAGGAACAAGAAAATAGGTGAAACTTCACCTTCCAATTATTTGAAAATTGTGATATTATGAATGAGCATTCACTCGGTTAACGATCAACTGAATTTTTGTTCATAAAGGTGGGTTATGCAAAATGAATCAGATTGGGCCAATTCTAATTCTAGAAGGTGCTAATTTCAGTAAGGTTCCTTATTCCAGAAGTCTCTATTTAAACTGTTCTGAAAAAGTGCTGATCGATACGGGGGCAGAGGCTAGGATTCTCCAAAATCTCAACCTTGAACATGGCGTTCAATTAATTATTAATACCCATTATCATCCTGATCATACACTTCATAATCACCTATTCCAAAATACAACAAAATTACTTAACCCAATTGAGTTTGAAACATCGCTTACGATTGAAGGGGTTGCTAGTGTTAATGGCGTTTTTCAAGAGTGGGGCCAAGAAGGTGTTGAAAAATGGAAGGCTACTCTCCCCCAAAAATGGGTGAAAAATCTTGGCGAAATTTCCGGTGCCTATGATTATGAGGTCGTATATCAATTCGGAGAGATAAAAGTGCAATTTTTACACACACCTGGACATACTAGCGGGCTTTCATGTCCATACTTTCCGGAGTTAGGAATCGTTTTTACAGGTGATTATGATATGACCTCGTTTGGACCTTGGTACAACGGAACTGATGGAGATATTGATGATTTTATAGCGTCTGGCAAACGACTGTTGACACTTGATGCTGATACCTACATAACTGGACATCAGAAAGGAATATTCTCCAAACAAAAATTTTGTCAGGCAATGGAACGTTTTCTAGAGAAGATTGAGCAGCGGGATGAACTAGTTACCCGTTATGTCCAGCAGGGAATGAACTTTGATGAATTAACCAATGTTGGCATATTTTATCCAAAGAAAAGTTTGGAAAACACTTTACTCAAAACGTGGGAAAGAAGCGGGGTACGGAAGCATCTAAACAGGTTAGGTTATGAAGTCATGGGAATGGATTGTCAATTAGTCAAGATAAAATAAATGGATGATGTCTATTAGACTCATCCATTTATTGTTAATTAGTATATCACCAGCTTTATTTAGTTAACTCGGCTTCTTCTGTTGGATGCTCTGGCTGGGATGTAGGGGTAGTTTGATTAACTTGAGTAGTTGTCATTGGTGACTCCACAGCATTCTTAGGCGATTGTTCCGCCCATGTTCTAGCTCGAATCTTTTCTGTTATCTCATGTTTGTCATTAAAATGGGCATTTGTGTTAGACGTTGTATATCCAGTTATTATAGTACCTATATAAATTAATGCTAAAAGTTGAACCACTATACCCACAAGTCTATTACTATTATTTTTGGGGAACTTTCTTATCCTAGAGTATCTAATGGTAATCACACTCCTGCTCACAGGGGAGGCTTACGTAATAAAACTAAAAAACCATTATGTATTCTTTTAAAAAAACAAACTAACAAAATGACTCCAGTATAATACCGGAGTCATCGGTTATTGCTCTTAAATACCAGCCCCGTAATTATTAATTTCCCATATCCATCGACTGATGTTCATTCACATCAACGGCCTTAAGAGTAAGACTCTTTGTTAGCCGATCCTTTTGACCATCTTTTATTGCACTCCCATGTTCTTTCGTAATGGTTCCGTCTTTAACGGCATTGTCAACGATCTGACTGTCAACATCCTTTAATTTTTGTAAGAATTGTGCTTTTGTCATCCCCTTCTCTGTGGCAATCTGAACTAATGTTTTCCCTTGTTTCATTTCATCCATGATCTTTATTGGCAGTACGTTTAATACTTTTGCTGCTTCACTGATTACGTTCATTTGGGTTAAACGGCTTCTGCGGATGGTATTTCCTGCTGTTCCTGCCTTATCCCTGGATTTCGGCGGTGAATACTGGGCCATTATTGCTTTGGCATCTACTGTAGGAGCTTTGGCTTTACTCTTTGCATAAGCAGGATTATTTTGCCAAGCAGCCACTCCTGTACCTGTAATCAAAAGCAGCGCAATTAAAGCAGAAAGCATGACTTTATTGTTTTTCATTCATGTACCTCCTTATTGCAAACTAATTCTTTTTAAAAATAATCTTTGTTTAGGCTGCGGCTTTACCATTTGGTAGAGTCGCAGCCCTGTCATGTCAGGTGCTTTTTTTAACCTTTAGGCTGTGTTCATCTTGAATTTTGAGTTCCGCTCCAATTAACCTTTAACACAGCCAACCTTTAAGGTGTTAGGATATTAATTGAATTTGACCATGTAGAATTTCCAATCTGATTTACAGCCCGAATTCTTACATAGTAGGTCTTTTTCTTAATGAACCCTGTTCTCGAATATATTGTCAAGTTACTTCCAGTATTGTAAGTGGAAACGTTCGTCACAAAGGTTGGGTCAGTTGAAAATTGAACATCGTAACTGCTAATCGTACCGGCAGGCGCCGTCCAACTTACTCTAATCGTATCCGTAGTAGTTCCGCTCGTTGCGGTAGCGCTTACTCCCGTTGGTGCTGCAGGAACATTCGGAATTGTCACTTTGAAAGTATTTGAATAATTCGATGGTGTATTACCATTTACTGCGTTTACACGATAATAATAGGTCATACCAGCCTGTACAGTCGTGTCAGAATAGGTAATGGTTGTTCCGCTGCCTGTTTTTATCCCACGTTTATCGATCACCGTGAAATTCACTCCATCATTTGAACGTTCAATGGTGAATCCGGTCTCATTCAATGATTGATCTATCCATGACAGTCTTTCACTTGGTCCGAATTGTACACTTCCTGTAAGATTACTTGGGGCTGCAGGTGCTGATGCCGTAATCGTCAAACTTACTGTGTTTGAATAATCAGATGACAGTGCTCCATTGACTGCCTTTACTCGATAAGTATAAGTAGTCCCTGCAGTTAAATTTGTGTCCGTAAACTTGGTAAGAGTTGAGGTCCCAACACAGCTAAAGTTTTTAGCATCCGTTGAACGTTCAACAATAAACCCAGTTGCATTTGTCGCATTGTCTGTCCATGTTAAGTTTAGGTTCACCCCAGATTGTGCAGCAGTTAAGTTGCTAGGTGCCATTGGAAGTCCAGGAGCAATAACCGTATTAGAAGGTGTTCCACCAGTCAGATAGGAAATCGGATCAAGCTGGTCGGCTGCCGTTGCTGCATTATACGCATCAATTCTATAGGAATAGGTTGTATTTAAGTATGCTGTAGTATCGGTGTATTTTATATTATTCGCTAACACAGAATCAATTTTTGTATACAATCCGACTACCCCTTTGATAACTGGGGCACGCATAATATTGAACCCAATCTCATTTGAGGAATTCCCCAATTTAGTCAAATCATAGTTACCATTATTAAGGGTAACTTGTGTAGGATCTGTCCAAGTTAAGTCTACTTGTCCCCCATTTGTCCTTGTTAAACTCAACACGGCTGCGCTTGGCTTTGTATTTATAAAGTTAAAATTCATTGTCCGCATCATATCGTTTTCTTCATGCCCTAATAAATGACAGTGCCATATATATTCCCAGGCAAAATTCGTCATCTTGTTAATGACAGTAACCGGATTTCCTGTCTGAGGATCCACGTTCATAAACTGGCCTGTAGACCCTATAGGCATGGTTGGATCAAGCGGGCGAATACTATCCGGGACTCCAAATGGCAGCTTCGGTGAAACTGGCCTTAGTGCAACAATGCAGTCTTCCAATGGGTTCATTCTTACGGTATCTTTCCAGCCTAGTTCGTTTACATCCGGGAACCTAATGGAACCATCCCAGCCAACTCGATTGATGAGCTGGACATCAAATAAATGGAAGTGCATTGCATGTGTATCGACCCCATTATGAGTAATCTTCCAAAGCTGTGTTCCATCACCTGTCGGGGAACCAATAGGTGTCATGGAATCCTGCAAGTTCTCTGTCGTTGGATCGACATACCCCAGCATGATGGTAGTTTGATTCTGGAAGTTGGTATTTGGCATTTCCACCCCAAGTGTTGAGTTCATCCGTCCATAGTTTTGTTCAAACTCCTCTGCAATTGCCTTCGGTTTAAGATCCATCGTCACTGAGGTGGTAGTTCCTGGAGGTGTAAAGGTTGATGAGTTGTCTTGAATATTAACCCATTTACGATTTGGATCATCTGGCTGATTTGGGAATATAAGCTCTTTTTGTCCTGTAGCAAAAGCATTTGGGAGGGCAGCATTCAATTTATCTACAGTATTTTGAGTTGTATCAGTCGCATTTGGATCTGCTGCAACCTTTATCTGCATGATCGTACGAGTATTGGGTCCAAAGCCCAGCTGTGTTGTTGGTGCTCCGCCAGTATTCTCACCTGTTGCTGATTGGTCTGGGTCCCCTGTATAGTAATCGTAACGGGGGTCAAAAGCTGGAACTGGAGCAGGTGCATCATTATAAAGTATAAGGGTTTGACCAGCATATTTACTGAAATCAACGACTACATCTGCCCGTTCGGCTGGTCCCAATAATAAAGTTTTAGTTGATACGTTTAAAACCGTAATACTTCTGCGTCCATATTCATAATTAATTGGTTGGTTTTTAAGGACTGCCGGCTTTGGTAAAAAGCCACTGTCATTTCCAATTTGAATCATTTCTGGTCCCGCTGTAGCAGGATCTGGAACTCCACCGTCACGACCATCTGACGGCCAAGTCGCCGGGTATCCCGTCTTATGGACAGCATCTACCATTTTAACTTCACCGGCATGTGCATCATTTAACGTTCCATCTGCTTTCCACATCTCCCCATTTGACTTGGCTTGATAGAATTGTAGATTCCACATTCTATCATTGGAAGCATTCAAGACTCGGAAACGATATGCTTTTGGATCAACAGTTAAAGTTGGATATACCGTTCCATTAATGACAGGTGTATCCATAAACGCTTCAGGAGTAGTCGATACATCTGGTGTCCCTGGATTCATAGGGGCTTGGCCTTCTTGACCATCTAACATATTCGCAACTGGGCCATTTTTCAGGCCTGTATTTGGCGGCCAGAACCATGGTCCATAATCCCAGCGACCCATTGGATTGGAACCGGACAGCTCATAAGGATCCTGGTTTGGCATGTAAACGTGCGGGAACCACGGACTACCCTGTCCGCCCCATTTATTCGTATCCCAGGTAGGATCAGTAGCTTTCAGCTGTGTATCAGATGGGACAAATGTTTTATCTTCGATGATTAATGGAATCTCCTTATTGCCGCTAGGAATAACACCCTGATCAATCAGAGCCTGCTCCACCTGATCTCGAATAAGATATCCAGCTGCCTCCCCGGCATATACATTTAACCGAGTCAGTCCATAACTGTGGTCGTGAAAAAACATGAGCCTCGCACTTTGCTGGTTAGTATAAAAGAATGTTCGGGATCCATCGCCTGGATCAGGCATATCTGGGACGTTCCGGACGCTAACCCCTTTTGGATATGGAGTATCCTCTCCAGCTGGAGTAATCCATTGATGAGGAGTACCATCGCTAATCCAAGGGGTTATACCGCCATGTAAATGAAGGGTGGCACGATTTTGCGTATATTTATGTACCCCATCTGGCCCCATCCCAGCCCCCATTAGGGTTTCGTCTACTGGCAAAAATAAATCTCCACCACTTCCTGTAGGCAAATTGTTCGTAAATTTAATACGTACAGGCCGATCCTTTTTAGCAATAATCACCGGTCCAAGGTAATTTGGCTTGCTGACGGAAGCATCTGTTGTATTCGTTTGCACATAGCCCCTAAGCCTAGTTGGCTGTAAGTCACTATGCATTTGTTCTTCATACTCTACTAAGGAAATTTCATAATAATCTGATCCAGGATAGGTTGTTGTATCCGGAACAGCAACAGGAAGATATTGCCCAAGATTGTTTTTGTTTGCTTCGCCCAAGCCTGGTAAAGTATCGACAAATTTTCTAATACCTGTACCCACAATGTGATTGCCGTTTGAATCAAATTCAGGCAGCTGGCTATTTGCATAGTTCGGTGTTGTCCAATAATCTGGAGTACTTCCTGGAACACCAGTTGCCGCAAGTGCCTTCAATGAAGAACTACCTCCAAACGGCGTTACCCCAACGGCTAATAAACCGGCAAGCATACCCAATTTAATTTTCCGACCCGCTACTTTCGTTTTTTTAAACCTAATCATATCGCATCAGCATCTCTCCCTAAAAGTTTTAAATGAACTATATCTATTTCTATTAAACTTGTTGCTCATTAACAGTTAATTGTTCTGAACCTGCTCCCAATAGGTTTTAAAAGTAAGATTTGCAGAAATGCCCTGATAGGAATTATCCGCATCCAATGGTAATTCCACTGTAAAAGCGAGCAATTGCGCTTTATCAGGTTCCGCAATAATACCCAAACTGCTTACATCTGCAGTATTAAGTAAATCAGATAAATTAGCTCCATAAAGGTCAGTTACTTTAACAAGTTCATCGGTAACTGTGGAACCAGTTGTACCGATAATGTCATTTATGTGCTGGAATAGGATTAGATTTTCAGCTTGTAACAATTGTCTTTTCCAATTTGGATCCTGGGCTGGGTCAGCTCCTGGGTTTTCAGCCGACCATTCCCTATATCCATCATTAAGGAACTTCATAATTTTATCCATTTGTGTCGCGTTCAGATTAGTTAGTTTTCCATTTAAACCTACTGAGTTAAACCACTTCACCTGCCAAATAATCACCTTTGCCTTTTGAGAAAATTTAAGATTTTCTTCTATCTTGCTCCCTTCTCCATTGGTAATTGAGACAGTCTTAAGCTTTGCTCTTAGATTTCCCTCATTCTTTAAGAAAAGCCCGCGGGTTTGCTTATCTCCTGGTGCCCAAGCCCCTGTTGGATTGATACCTGGTGCGCCCGCAGTCATTTCTGTATAAAACATGGGGCCGGTTGTTGGAACATCATCTCGGTTGGATGTTATTTTTAATGTCCCCGCCGTAAATTGGTTATTAGAATTTGATGCAGTGCTTGAAAATAAGGCATATGAGGCACCGCCAACGGTTAAACCTAGACCTAATATACCGGATAATGAGTAAGCCATAAGTTTTCTTTTTTTGTTCATTTTATTGATCCTCTCCTGTTAATAAGTTCAAAATGACAGAAACCATTAACACTCCAAAGTGGTTTGTCACTGCCAACTGATAGGACCCATTTGATTATTATCAGAATCGTATTCTGTATTATTTCGAGCTTGAACCGCTTTAACACTCAACGTTACATTCCCTGTTTTTCCTTGGTATTCGTTTCCTGCCGATGCAGGGAATTCAAAATCAACGTTAAATGAATGACTCTCACCTTCAGGGATAAGGATAGCTGCTGAATCAAAAGTAAATTGAACGCTCTTATCCCCTTCAAATAAGTCGCCAATACCGTTGTTTGCAATATGATCTGCATTAGTTATTAAGGAGTCTATTTTTACCCAAGCATCCAAATTTCCGGTGTTTTTAATTGTTAATACTTTCGTATCATGATCTCCAGGTGCGAGGTTCCTGATATTTACATTATCTTTAAATACAGCACCACCCGTCACATCATTGATACTTAGTGTTCCTGCTGTAAAGGTATTACCTGTGTTTTCTGTTGTAGAGCTAAACAGTGCAAATGTTCCTCCACCTATTAATGCTGCACCGAGTGCTGTGGTCAAAATTGCTCCTCCGATTTTCTGTCTAATGCTCACTTAAACTCCTCCTTATCTCCTGGTCGCTAACCATTTTTTAATTTATATTGAACTTCTTTAGTTCTTAAAGAAGCATCAACCATCGGCATGCCTTTAACTTGCTGTGTTTCTTTTTTAGTATCTATCATCTTAATACTTTTCCAGATGGAGAAGATTGACCAAATGATCATAATGGCACCAGGAACAATCAGCATTAGTACAGGCCCCAGCTTTGATTTAACAAAAGATAATAGATATCCGATAAAAGGTACCGTGAAATAATCGTATCGTGCGACAATATTTTCTGCTTGAACCGGGAGTGAATCCCTTCCATCGTTGTTATCTCCTTTCGTTATATATTGGAGACGGTCACCTGCTTTTTCGATTTCAATAATTCGGTGGGTAATCAATAAATTAGGAGCATCTGCCGCTTTAAATGTAATAATGTCACCCTTCTTTAATTCTTTCGTATTTGAAACAGGAGTAACCGAAATAATAGAACCAGTTTTGATATCCGGCTCCATTGATCCAGATAAGACGGTTAATATCTCATGACCCAAAACTATCGGCTTTCCCCCCGTAAGTTTGGAGGAAGTTAATGTAATAACCATAAAAATCAATATTCCATAAATTAATAAAGAAACCATTTTACCCAGCCATTTTTTTGTTTTTCCCAATTCAAACACCTTCTTTATTTTCATCAAAAACGTTCTTTTTAACGAACTTATAAACATAGTATATTTGATTTGCAAATTCTAATAAAATCCCAAAAATAGGCATTTCCCCCTGATTAAGAGCAAATTGGTGAGTTATTTCAACATTATCTCTTGTTATCTCAATATTACTTTCTATATTGCAAAAAATTATACTTATTTTGAGAATCGAACTATAAAACACCTTAAAATCAAGGTGTTTCCATATTAAAAGCAAAAAAAAATGAATTTTAAAAAACTTTTAATTACACTTTTAAATATAAATTAGTTTTCCAATATAACAAACTTAATAATGTTGTTTACTTATTTTAATAAATAGAACAAAAGAAGACCGGGCAAACAGCCCGGTCTTCTTTTGGTTAACAACTAGAGGCAAATTAGCTCTCCATGTCTTTTTTTTAACCATTATGCTTTTACAACTTCCTCTTTTTCTTCCTCATGGTCTTCATTTTGCTGTTGTTTTAATTTTTTTCGATAAACGAATTTTGATAAATTAATACTCACCTCATAAAGAAGTAACAATGGTATAGTTACGACAAAATCAGACATAAAATCCGGAGGTGTAATAACAACTGCAATAATAATTAAAACAAAATAGGCATACTTACGGATTTTTGCTAACACAAACGGATTAATAATTCCTAGAGAGGTTAAAAACATAACTACAACTGGTAATTCAAACAAAACTCCAAATGGAAGAGTCATATTCAAGATAAAGCTAAAATACCTCTCAGCAGTAAAGTTTGTAACAAACATATCTTGACCAATGTTCACCAAAAAGTTGAGCACCATTGGAAAAATAACAAAATACCCAAATGAAAGCCCCAAAACAAATAATATAAACAGTGCTGGAACATAAGTAACGGTTATTTTTCGTTCGTTTGGTCTAAGTGCCGGCCTAACAAATAACCAAATTTGTAGGGCTAAAACTGGAATCGTACCAGCAACAGCTACAACACCGGCGAGCATGAAATAAATCCACATAATATCACTTGGCCCAAGTACGAGAAGTTTCGTACTTCCCACAAACCATTTATAAATATCGTCAACATAGATAAAGCCAACAATAAAAAAGACGATAAATGCCAGAGCCGATATGATTATTCGTTTGCGTAGTTCCTCTAAATGATCAACCAAATTTAATTCTTTATCTTCCATGTACTTCCCCTGCCAATTTCAAAGGTTAAAATGTCATGCGTTAAATCTCCTGACAGTAAATAATAATTTCACTTAAAAGATTAACACGTTTTCACGCATCCATATAGGATTAAATTTCGAGAAGAAAAAGGTGCAAGATAGAATCTTACACCTTATTTAGTCAAATTTTTCTTTTCTTCGTTAAGATCTTCCATTACATCATCAGTTAGTTCACGAGTAGATTTTTTAAATTCCTTTAATGTTTGTCCAAAGGCTTTACCGATTTCAGGGAGTTTTTTTGGTCCAAAAATAATTAATGCTAGCGTTAAAATCAAAATTAAACCGGGTACTCCGATATTAGAAAACATGGATTTACATCCCCTTCAAATGATGTATTATATTTCTACTATGATTATAGTATTGAAATATCCTTTTGAGGTAATAATCCTCAATAATTCATAGTTATTTCACAAAATCCGATTAAAATTCGATTAAAGTGACATTTACCGTTCACAAATTAATTGTAATCACTATAGACAATTTAACAATTACAATCGGTTAAGTCAATCTTCAAACTGTTAATTTTTAATTAGGAATATTATGTCTATTAATTGATTAATTAATTATATCAAAAAGTAGAAGCTCCTTACTAAAAGTATAGTTCATAATAAAAAAGCATCACTATGATGCTTTTTATTATTTTTCAATTTTTCTATCATATATTCTAAATTCAAAATCGTAAGGATTCTCTTCATTTTTAATTCCTTTTTCAACCGATGTTAGGACCCAATCCTCTTGATTGAATGAAGGAAAAAATGTATCTCCTGCAAAGGTTTCGTCAATATAGGTAATGTATAGTCTATTTGCAAATGGTAACGTCTCTCGAAAAATTTCGGCTCCGCCAATGACAAAAATTTCGTTGTTTTGCTTTTGACTATATGCCACAAACTCATCAATGGATGAAAAAACGGTACAACCTTCACAGTGATAATGAGGCTGCCTGGTTATGATGATATTTTCTCGGCCTGGCAGGACGCGGCCAATCGATTCATGTGTTTTTCTCCCCATAGCAATCGGATGTCCCATTGTGGTTCTCTTAAAAAACTTTAAATCTTCAGGTAAATGCCAAGGGAGTTGATTATCTTTACCAATAGCATTTTTTTGATCCAGCGCAACAATAAATGAAATCATACACTGACGGCTCCTTTAATGTGCGGATGCGGGTCGTAACCCTCTAAAGTAAAATCTTCAAATTCAAAAGAATAGATGTCCTTTACATTTGGATTAATCTTAAGAATAGGTAATGGACGCGGCTCTCTTTCCATTTGCAATTTCACCTGCTCCAGATGGTTCTGATAGATATGGACATCTCCAAATGTATGAATAAATTCTCCTGGTTTTAAGTCACAGACCTGTGCAATCATTAGCGTTAATAGTGCATAAGAAGCAATATTAAACGGCACACCAAGAAATACATCAGCTGAACGCTGGTATAACTGACAGGAAAGCTTTCCATCTGCCACGTAGAATTGGAACATACAATGACAAGGCGGCAGAGCCATATTATCAATTTCAGCTACATTCCAGGCATTGACAAGCAATCTTCGTGAATTTGGATTGGTTTTAATCTGCTCGATTAATTCACTGATTTGATCAACGGTTTTCCCATCAGCCCCTGTCCAAGAGCGCCATTGATGGCCATAGACTGGTCCTAACTCACCATTTTCATCAGCCCACTCATTCCAGATCCGCACCCCGTTCTCTTGCAGGTAGCGCACGTTCGTATCTCCTTTTAAAAACCATAACAATTCATAAATTATGGATCTTAGGTGCAGCTTCTTTGTCGTTAAAAGCGGGAACCCTTCCTCTAAGTTAAATCTCATTTGATAGCCAAAAGTACTGATTGTCCCAGTCCCGGTACGGTCGCCTTTTATATGACCATTTTTAAGAACATGCTCGCATAATTGCAGATATTGTTTCAACTAAAGACACTCCCTGTCATTCATATTCCTCCATTGTATCATGATAAAAAAAAGCTGCCAATCATGATGGCAGCTCCCAAATGAACATAAACTTAAACTTCAAGACCAAAATTTCGACAAAGGGCCGCTAAGCCGCCTGCGAAACCACTACCAACTGCATTGAATTTCCAATCTCCATTATGGCGATACAGTTCGCAAAAAACAACGGCTGTCTCAACCGAAAAGTCCTCGCCAAGATCAAATCTAAGGACCTCACTGCCGGTGTCCTCATCCATCAGGCGGACAAAGGCATTAGCAACTTGACCAAAGTTCTGATTTCTTGCTTCTGCCTCATGGATTGTGACCGTAATCGCGATACGCTGAATATAAGAAGGAACTTTACTGAAATCTATTTTGATTTGCTCATCATCGCCCTCCCCTTCACCTGTGCGGTTATCACCTGTATGTTCCACCGCCCCTGAAGGGTGAATCAACTGATTGTAAAAAATAAAATCACTTTCCTGAAGGACCCTGCTGTTAGCATCCGTAAGAAAAGCAGAGGCATCCAAATCAAAGTCGTTACCACCATGATACCGGTTTGTATCCCAGCCAAGACCGACAATCACCTTTGTTAATCCAGGATTTGTTTTTGTCAGGTCAATTCTTTGTCCTTTTGATAAGTTAATACCCAAATAAATCACCTCGAGCCAAGCTTTTCAAATAAAAAGGAATGAATTTTTTTCGATTGTTTAGCTGCATTACATTTGAGTCATTCTTGCATTTCTTATTAACTGTAAGAACGAACAACCTCACTTAAACTTGCGGCATTCGTTCCGCTGCCAATAGCAGCAAACTTCCACTCATTGCCATGGCGATAAATTTCACCTGTGACAAGGCAGGTAAGTCCACTATAATTATCTGTTAAATTGTAGTGAAGCAGCTCTTGGTTTGTAGTAGGATTCACAATTCGAATAAACGCATTCTGAATCATTCCAAAATGCTGTTTTCTTTTTATACAATCATAAATATTAACAACAAAGACGAGTTTTTGAATGTTTGATGGGACACGGCTTAGGTCAATTACAATTTGTTCGTCATCACCGTCACCGTCTCCGGTTAAGTTATCCCCCGAGTGCTGGACACTGCCATCATTACTTCTTAAATTCCCGAAATAAATAACATCTTTATTGTTTTGTAATTTGTCATTTGCCCCAAGCATAATGACAGACGCATCACAGTCTACATTAGCACCAGCACTGCCGCCTCCGAATAAGCCGCCGAACAACTTGCCACCGCCGCTTTGAACGGGATCCCAGCCTAATCCTACTAGGATCTTAGTTAAGCCCGGATTTCCTTTTGTTAAATCAACTCGTTGACCTTTTTGTAAATTAATCGCCATTTCAATCACTCCATTAACATATTTGTATAGAACTTAGGATTGTTTCATATTTTTGAAGTTCTCTTGCAGCTGCTCTAAACGTTTCGTCCCTTCTAAACGAAGGCGTTTATTCTCCTCTTCAATTGCTCTTGTTTCCTGCATCCCTTTGATGATAATATTCCAGGATTCTTCAATCGTCTCGATTTTAATGCTCGGGCCGCCAGCAAGTCTGGCGATATCGGTACTTTGCTGAGAGATATTCTGTGCGTTTCTTAACAGCATCTCATTGGTCCTTCTGTCAAGCTCACTCATTGAATCTGCTACAAGCTTTTGCCTTTTTGCTGCCACAGCTTGTATTAAACCATTTTTAAAAATAGGAATCGTCGTCACAAAGGCAGAGTTAATTTTTCCAATAAGTTTGGTATTCCCTCTTTGCAATAAGCGAATCTGTGGTGCAGTTTGAAGTGAAACCATCTTAGCCATTTCCAGGTCATAAATACGCTGCTCGAGGAGTTCGATCGCATTTTTTAACGAATCTAACTGCATAGATGCAAGCTGATCCCCTTGGGCGACACGGGCCTCAAGCTGTGGAAGGGTGTTGTTCTTCAGCTCCTCAGCCTTTAATTCACCAGCAACAATATATTTTTCCAAGGTTAAATAGTACTGATAATTTTGTTCATACATTTGTTCTAGCATATTGGTCGCATCGACCATTTCATGCTGATATTTAGAGATTTCCACATACACTTTGTCTATTTCTGAGCCCATTGTCTGATACTTGCCAAACAGCTTTTCAACCATTTTTTCGCCTTTTTTAAAAAGCTTTCCGAATAGTCCCCCAGACGTCTTTTGAAAATCCTTGGCATCAAATTTATCCATTATTCGGCCTAGATGTTTTAATAGTTCACCGGAATCTTCTACTTTTGTCGTCCGCATATTGCTTAAAATTTGATCTGAAAAACGAGATATTTGCACTGCTGGTTCTTTCCCAAATTCTAATATTTGAATTTGGTCACGTTCATCAATCGTACGAGCCAAATTTTGAATTTCAGGTTCTTTGCGTAAAGCTAGTTTAATATCTGATACTTTTGTTTCGGTTAGAACATCATCAGCCGTTGCAGGTGTTAAACCATTTGATGGATTTGGTGATAAATTCACTGTTTAATCTCCCCTTAAATTTTTTAAGATTCCATGAAAAAGCCCTTTTTTAAAAAGCGATGGTTCCTTAAACTCCAAGTCAAACACCACTTCATCCAGCCAGTGCTTATCAAATAATCGTTCATCGACATAGTTTTCGATATCATTATGGCCTGGCGGATTGTACAAAATGAGATCAATCCCAAATTGATTTAGAAGCAAGAGAAGCGCTGCATCAGACCTTGATATCATTCCTGTCGTTTCGTTATTATATATAATTAATTTAGGGACAGCTTGGGAATAATCAAATCTCTCCATTAACTGAATGATATTCTTGGGCATAAACATCGCCTGTGTAAACAGATATATTTTTACTTCTTCGCTAGATTCCGCTGTCAGCTGTTTTAAACCTGGTGTTTCACAGATTTTTCTAATGGCATAGGCGATCCCTTTTTGCAGACCTGCAGCTAAGAACGAATAGGGCCAATAATGTGATTGCATCACCTTGTCCGCACTCAGCAAACCATCTTTATCAAGAGCATTTCGATAGTGGTAGCGAAAATCACTAGTACTTGGAACCGTAAAAGGGAGCCTTTTAATCAGCATGCTATGTTCTAATTGACTAAGAGCTTGAAGTCGATCCCAATATTCTTTACGATTTTTACTTACCCCTTGAACTTTAGCAAATATCGAGGGGATCTTCACTTTACCGTTTCTCACCTCAAAGTCCGGTCGAATCATGGCTATTTCTTTCGCAAGGATAAACAGCTCGTCATAGGTCGTTTTTAACGTAATGGAAGAAGGTGTGTAATTCCGTAACTGCCATGGCTTATAAAGACCGGATCCCTCTTGATTGAGAATTGACTCAATCTCTTTAGATGCACGGTAAGCCACGGTTGTTTTCCTGCTGCGCCTTTCCTTGGGAAATGGCTCTGCTGGCTGTTGATTAGGATAATGATAGGTAAAAATTTCTTCCGTGATAAGACCTGATAATATATCGTGGCCCTCCGGATGGAAGATAACGAGATCACAGCCAAGCTTGATTAAATAATATAAAAAATATTGATGACTCTTTTTATAATCCCCATACCACAAGAATTTGGGCATAGCCCTTTGCGGATCAGCCTGCTCTAATAAAGGTTTTAAATGGTTCAACGACCATTTCACAATGTCGACGAGAACCCTCCTGAGTTCATGATTCTTCAACCCATTTGTCTCATGTTTTGCAAATAATTCTAGGGTGACAATCATTGCTTCTCTTAGTTTTCTGTGAATAACCGGCACGTTTGATTTTAACAAAAGCTGTTCACCATCGAGAAACGCAGTAAAGCGATTAATAGATAGCTTTTGTTCATTATTAAGATTAATGACCCTTTGAATGGCTTGAAAGTGAGTATTATCTATGGTTTTATCCAACGAGTCCTCACTTAACAGTCCAAGGTTCCATGTATGATCATGGACATAATCATACAGTTGGTTATAATATTCATCCGTGTCTATTGGTAAGCCCAAAAACTTTCCAATTACTTGTCCAATTTGTATCGTGCCATTTTCCATTGAATAATTCGGCCGTTCTGGCAGTGTTTTTTTCAGCATGCCCTGCCAATTTTCAAATGAAAGGGATACAGTCTGGACGTTTAACTGATTTAATGTTGGATACATTCATAATCCCTTCCCTCTAAAAGCGAAGCTGGTGTAGTCGTTTAGAAAATTATGTAAGGTTTCCATTTCATCATATCACAGTTATTTCATTGGTTCATTGTTTATACGAATGAGAGCTAAATTTGTTTCATTTTCCGCTCTAATCCCCCTTTTTCACGTTTTCACATGTCCTTACATATTAATGGAGTACTCATACTAAGTAGGTGACTCAAGTGAGATTCTTATATAAACGACCGAGACTGGACCAGGTATCTGATGAATTAGACACTTTAATGGAAGTTATGGTTTCAGACCTATTTATCTATTTAGATTTATTTGTCTTCAGCTTTATCTTTACAATGTTCTTATCTCCAATCATCCCGTCATTAACCATGGCCATTTTGTTTTTTCTAGCAAGCTACAGTTTTTTTGGCTGCCTCTACTATTTTGTTATTGGTAAAATTACAATAAAAAAATAGGATTTTTGTGCATTAACTGATGGAAATGTTGAAGAATTTCTTCTCCTGCTCTAACGCCGCCATTTGTTGTAAGAATCGAGGTACTGCCACCTGGACCATGCGCAAGTTTATGGGCAAGTTCACCATGGTTTGGGACAAATTGATATTGACAGTTCTTTAAAAAATCCCAATCGAGGAGGGAATCACCTGCTCCTGCAACCGATTTTTCACCTTCAAGTTTACAAATATACTCGAGCGCGTTTCCTTTACTAATAGCTTGAGGGATAAAGTAAAGTTTTCTTCCTTGCAGCGAAATTCTCCAACCAGATTTGGCAGCCACATCCTCAATCCATTTTCTTTCATTATTTGACGGAAGGCAGTTTAATATAAAATAGAAAAACCATTCCTCAGCCTGTTTCCTTTTCCCGTCTAAACAGACACCTTCCCTGTGCAATATAGAAAGCAGTTCAGTTTGTGAAACAGTTTCGAGTTTGACACGGTTAAGGATTTGGTTTGACCACTCCTCCATCATAGTCCCTTGATGGAGAATATTGGCACCATTTGCAGTAACTGCATATTTAATGCGAATATCTTGTTCAAAAATAACAAATCGTTTAAACTGCTCCGTTGTCCTGGTTGTGACGGGTACAAATAAACTTTGATTTGCTAACTCCTTTAATTGGAGATAGGAAGTTTCTGTCATAAAAGCAACCGAATCTCCATCCTTTTGTTCAACTGGTACTAGTAGCAAACCTTCCGGTACTCCAAATTCATCAAGTGCCCGTTTTGAATAGATTAATGTTCGGTCGAGGTCAGATGCAAAAATCATCTTTGCATCCCTTCGACCTTTTTGATTAGACCACAGCACACATACTTCATATTTGGGTAGGCCTGGACTTCCACTCCCTTTTCTTCTGCAAGCATTAGGATATGCTTGACAAACGGACTAGAAGGATCACGCACTAATATTTTCCATGGTACTCTCCGAAGTAGAACCCTCGTTGTTTCTCCGACTCCGGGTTTAATATAGTGGGTATTCTCTATTGAGAAGTCAGCCTGTATTTTTTTCACATCTTCCATCCCCAAAAATCCTGTTTCGATTACCGTAGACAAAAGCTTGGCAGCTGATGCTTCCGCTTCCTGGCCAATGGCAGAGAATTCTTCGGATATCAGTTCGATAAACCGGTTAGAAACATCTTCTGCAAGCAAATTTTGATAAAATTTAGCCCCGTGAAAATCATCCTTACCAATGAATGCATTATTTAATACCGTCCTGCTGACTAGCCCGGATACGGTAGAATTTAAACAAGCACTCGGGATTAGGAAGTCTTCTCTAGTACCAAAAAGGGTGGTACAAAAGCCAGGATCAGCAATAACGGCAAGTGTATCATCCAGCTTGAAGCCATATTTTTCTCTATATTCCCGGCAGGCCTTTGCTAATTCTAACGAGATAGCCCCTTTCCCTGTCCAGCCGTCTACGAATTGAATTTCCCCATTTGGATGCTCTTGTTGAATATAATGAAGGGCATTTTCATCAATTCCCTTATCACGGATGATTGAAATACTATAGTGCGGTAAGCTGATCCCGTATTTTAACTTTAGGTACCGTTTAATTAAGATTCCAACTGGAGTACCAGCACGGGCAAGCGAAACGAGAATGGTATCTGACCCTTTTAATTGATAGATTTGCTCTGAAACAATCCCAACACACAAGGCTACTTTTTGTTTATATCGTTGTAAGGTGTTCCAGAAAACCTTTACATACTCTTCAGGAGGCTGGTATTCTATTGGCAGTGACTCGCTATAATGACCTCCTGATTGGATCTTTGTTTCCCTGTTTACCACCGTATCCTCTAAAACTATGTCACTTAAATCTTTTAATAAAAATAGAACATCATCCACATGATAGGTTCCAATTTTGGCAGGTTTGCTAAGTATTTTTTGCATCCTAATCACCTCTGCCTTCCTGAAAAAAAGACAACTTTAATGGTTTGAAAAGCTAATGCTCCTAATTCCTCCATCATCGGCTCAAGCTTTTCTTTAGAAACTTCTCTTTCAAAAAATAGAAATAATTCATCATAGTGGGTCGGAGGGATATTATAAACAAAATTTGGGATAATTCCGTTCTCTGGATTGGGAAAATTGACGCCGAATTTTGCCCCATATCCCTCCTCATCCTTAATATAAATCGGACTTCTAGTTGTAGATTGATAATAAACGCCACTGCCCATCTCTGCAGCGATTCTCATTGGCAAATACATGAATTCTCCAGTTCCTAGGCATAGAGTTCGAACCCCGTTTCTTTTTTGCCTTAAGAATTCTGCAGCTTTAGAAATTCTTTGATGAACCAGAAAATTTTCTATGCTTTTTAAACCAAAACGCCCTGTTTCGTTTAGATAAGGAAATCCATTCAGTTGGTCTCTAGAAGAAAAACTGGAAGATGTAAAATAAGAACCAAGGTGCATTACTTCAATAGAGCCTGTTCTTCTGAATATATCAGCCCTACCAGAACGATACTCTAACTCTTTTAATTGATAAATCTTGACATGACCAGAAAGTAAGCTGACCACATTTATTTTAATTCCTAATTCTTGTTCCACCCTTAAAAACTTTTCCTTGTATTCTTGGGAACGCCAATCTAAAATACTTACTACCGTATAAACAGGTCTCGGAAAATTTTCTTGAATGGATTTGATAATATTTAAGGCTGTGTTACCGGTCGTTATTTCATCATCAACAAGAATGATCTCGCGCTGGTGATCAATCATTTCTAATGGAATATAACAGCGATGGGATGTTGCGTGGGAGTGTTCCTCCTCAAACGTAATCACAGGCTTTTCCCCGCTTATCTCCTCTCTGGTTGTATGAAAAAACTCAGCTCCTTCGAAACAATCAAAAAAAGCATGACCAAGGGCAGTAGCCGTTTCCGCAAAACCAATGATGACCGGTTTGTGCTTTTCTGCAATAAAAGGACTGCTATGAAAAGTACCACCCTTAATGAATAAAGATAGCAGTCTATCTTTTTCCGGGCACTTAATTCCCTTAACCATTTCTAAATATCTCGCACCAAGCAGAGCCGCTATCAGCAGGCCCTTATTGGGTTCAATTGGTAAAT
This sequence comes from Bacillus sp. ISL-18, assembly GCF_018613415.1. Taxonomy (GTDB): domain Bacteria; phylum Bacillota; class Bacilli; order Bacillales; family Cytobacillaceae; genus Neobacillus. The sequence goes on from NZ_JAGGQG010000010.1 coordinate 186,799, forward strand.
GTTTGCCAAGCACCTTACTAATAAATAAAAACGAGCGTTTCTTATTGATTCTGGCTGCCATAGTAAAGAGTTCGTCTATGGGAATATAATATGGATTTTCAAGATTATTTATTTCCACTTTTATTGAATCAAGGATGTTAAACGTATACTTCTTTTCTGATAAGGTCAATACTTGTGAATTCTTCATGTAACACCCCATAAACCTGTGATTTTAATACTATTTTTTGCGCCCAAAAATAATGAGGTTTAACTTCGTTCATCTTATTGGCAAACTCACTTTTCATAACCCCATTATTTTGATCGAAAGCTTTTATTATATTGCTAGCATCAATATATTCTTCATAGGAAACGACATTAAGTGCCTGAACAATCTTTATATGTGATGGATGAATGATGGTTTTTCCTGTTAACCCATTACTAATATCCATCAAGATTTCACGGATAAGGCCATCCATATTTTCATCTATTAATTTGGCCCTCCATTTGAGGCCTTCCTCTCCATATCGTTCACGAAACGGTGTTTGCCTTAACTGGGGCTTTAACATTCTTTTTTTCGCAGAAAAATATTCCCAGACAGGTCCAGAAACTACATATGGACTATCAAATCGTTGAAAGACATTAATAATATCAGAAATGCAATCTCTTAAAACAGCAATATCATAAACTGTCGTATCCATATTCCTTCGAATACCATATAAACCACAGAAATCAGTCGCCCCTATCCGAACATTCAGAATATAATCCCTATATTGATCAAGCAAGTGCTTGATCTTCAATAATTCAGCCATTCTTGTCTCCTTTTGAATCACACTAGCTGATTCAAGAATGGGCATTACATAAAAAGGCTGACTCTCGGTATGAATGGTACGAACCATTTCCAAAATGTCCCTGCCATTTTCGGCACTGAATTTAGGAATTACCACGCCTGTCAAAAGGTTCAATGCATCTCCTAACTGATCCTTGAGCTGTTTCAATTGATCGAACTGGCGAATCCGAATAAACATGAGCGGTAAATCCTCAACCTTTAAAAACCCTTTATTACATTCAGCATGTAACTTTAATAATTCCCGAACTAGTAAATTTTCTGCTCGTTCAACTTCATTATCGCCAATTGCATCTTCCAAATCAATGACAAGCGAGGTTAATCCATCATGTTTATTAGAAAGGATTTCCTGATGGATATTTGGCCGGGTAGCTGGCATATAGAGTGTTGCTCCTAAACCATAGGACAACAAATCACGGTTTGTATATTTTGTAATTGCCCCAGGTCTACGAAAAAAAAACCGTTCAATTTCCTCTTCGTAAAAGTATGTAAAAAATTCCATAACCATTTTCTCCTCCGTGAATGGTAAAAAAGAGAGGGAAACAGACTTTCGTCAGCTCCCCACCCTTTGACAATCATTATGAATTATTTTCCTTGCTGCCTTCCTTTTTCTTATTGTTATAATGAACGATAAAAGTAGCCCCAAAGGTTAGTAATAAGATAATAAAGAAGGTAATATGTCCCATTTCAATATGAACTACTGCAAGAAGCATTTTGATCGCTATGATTAGAATTAATATATAAGCCGTTGTTTCAAGTTCTGGCACACGGTCAATTAATGTTAAGAAAACACCTGCTACTCCCCGCATCATTAGTACGCCAAGCATACCGCCAATTAATAAAACCCAAACCTCTTCACTAACACCAAAAGCCGCTAATACGCTGTCAACAGAAAAGGCTATATCCATCAGTTCAACCGCAGCCACGGTTCCCCAGAATGTTCCGAATAAGCGAATTAACAGGCCTTTTTGATTCATCCCTTGCTCATCGTTCTCTTCTTCATCAGAACCTTTTCGTTTATCGATAAAGTACTTAATCGATAACCATGCGAGGTACCCTGCACCTAATATTTTCACCCACCAAAGCTTGATTAAAAATACCCCGATGCCGATTGCTACAAACCGGAAGGCATAGGCCCCTAATAAACCGTAAAACAGTGCTTTCTTCCGTTTTTCAGGTGGAAGATGTTTTACCATAACCGCTAAAACTAAGGCATTATCAGCAGAAAGCAAACCTTCTAAGATAACTAGTGTACCAATTAATCCCCAGCTGACGGGATTTGTTAACACCTCTCCCCACATTTCCCAGTTAAAAAACTGTGAGTATGTATCTAATATATGTTGTAAAACTGACATTAAAAGAATTCCCCCTAGATAGTAAACCTGATTTTTTAAAAAGACCCAGCCAACTGGGTCTTTTTTTCAACTATTAGCCGATGGACAAGCCAAAGTCTGTTGCTAACGCGGCTAATCCGCCTTGATATCCGCTGCCAATCGCACTAAATTTCCATTCACCGTTGTGACGGTATATTTCTCCTACCACAATAGCTGTCTCAATCGAAAAATCTTCACCTAAATCATATCTAATTAATTCTTCTCCTGTGGTTTCATTAAAGATACGGGCATAGGAATTGCTAACCTGACCAAAGTTTTGATTTCTACTGTCAGCATCATGAATAGTAATGGTAAAAGCGATCCTTTGAATATTCGCAGGAACAGCAGTAAGATTAATTTTCACTTGTTCATCATCGCCATCGCCATCGCCTGTCCGGTTATCTCCAGTATGTACAACTGCACCGCCTGCGCCTTCACGATTATTATAGAAAATAAAATCTGTTTCATTTGTTACTTTACCATTCTCTCCTAAAAGGAATACGGAAGAATCCAAATCAAAATCATTTCCGCCATCATATTTATTCGTGTCCCATCCTAATCCAACTACAACGCTGGTTAAACCAGGATTTGTTTTTGTTAGATCAACCTTTTGCCCCTTTGATAAACTAACTGCCATTTTTACATTCCTCCAATTTTGGTAATAATCTATTTACGAGTTTCTCTTAAAAAGGTTTCATTTATTATAAAAAAATTTATTAAGGGCTAACTCATCCATTTTGGCGGAGTATTTTTATCCCAGAAAATAGAGCCTAGTTCATGATGTGAATGAAATTGATCATGATAGGTATGATAATGAAAATTAAACCAGTATCCTGCTTGCGGAGGATTATCGCGTCTTACATGGAAACGAATAATATCTTTCCCAGAAACGCTATCTTTTATATTAAAAATTTTTTCTGAAAGGCCTGCACCTGGCTGCTCAGTAATCGTAAGATTCTTGACATTATCCTCGGGAAATTGTGAAGCGGTTTGTTCAATTGCCTGTTCAATATTCGGTAAAATTACTTCTCGAAAATCATTTTCGATGACAGGCTTTATTCTAGTCCCAAACTTTTGATAGGATTGTATTTCTGCCTGTTTAATTAGTTCCTGCATAAATTCTTCTCTATTAAACTCTGACTCTATTACATAACTATTTGCTTGGACAATACTTCGATCCTGAGCATGGGTTTCGAAAACGTCCCTGTCGTTAATTTTTTCTGCATTCGCTTGATTGATTAGTTGTGATGGAGTTACCAGACCAAATGTTAAAATGGATATGGTAACAAAAAGTGATTTACGCAGCCACTTGTTCATTTTCGGTTCACACCTTTATATTAAAAGATTTCTGAAGTTAAGTTCCTTACAAATAATTATACTTCTTTTTTGGGTAAAATGGAAAAAAACTGAAAGAAAGAGCTTTCAGTTTTTTTCGATCACACCAAAATGAAACTTTGCGGTTTTTCGTCGCATCACTTCAAATCCATATTTTTCAAAGCGAATACTCTTGTAATGGTCTTTTAATACCACTCTTAATTTCGCTACTCTGATAGCTTCGTTAATCAGCTCATCCGTCAAATCATCATGAATAGCTAATTGGCCTAAAGCTTTAATCCCATCCGATTCAAGAATTGTTTCTTCAAACATCGGATCAAAATAAACACAATCAACTGATGAATCGGCTTGGCTTTTTAAATATTGGCAAGCTTCCTTATGAAGAACACGAACGCGTTTCATGGCCTTATTCATGGCGGGAAGACTAGAATCCCAGGTGTTGAGTCCCTTTTGAACCATGAAAGCCAAATATTTCTGACCCTCTATACCGGTTACCTTCCCTTCCCTGCCGACGAGGTAACTTGCAACAATTGCATCTGAAGCGATACCTAGGGTACAGTCAAGAACCGTCATGCCTCTTGCCAGTTTTGCCGCATTGGCAAATGGATCACTTTCCCCCTTTATCAACCGCTTAATCCGAAACATCGCTGAATTAGGATGGAAGAAAAATGGCTGAACACTGTTTTTCTCAAAAAGCTCTAATCGTTCTTTCCCCACCACAATACAGCCGCTTTCAGCCTGTTGTTGGATACGGTTTAATGATTTTTTATTTCGCGGAAGATAAGGAACCTGCAAATACTCCGCAAGTTCTAGTGCGTGCTTTATCATCCCTGGGGTTGTTCTCCCTGCTGTTGTTATAAACATATTATCCTCACTTCTTCCAAAATAAAAAAAAGGATGTCAACCGACATCCCGTTTAGCAATGAGCTTCAAATGCGCCCAATAGGTTTTGCATGACCGCTTCCATCGGCATGCCTTCAATATCATGTCTAGGAATAAAATGTACCACTTGTTTATCTTTTAGTAATGCCATAGATGGTGATGAAGGTTCGATCCCTTCAAAGTACTCACGCATTTTAGCAGTCGCTTCTTTATCTTGTCCGGCAAAAACGGTAACTAAATGTTCTGGTTTTTTTTCGCTATTTAACACAGCTTGGGTTGCTGCAGGCCGTGCTAAGCCAGCGGCACATCCGCATACGGAATTGACGACAACCAGTGTTGTACCGGTAGTTTTTTCTATAAAATCTTCGACTTCTTCCGCTGTTTTTAATTCATCAAAGCCTGCTCTTGTTAACTCTTCCCGCATAGGTAATACCATTTGTTTCATATATTCTTCGTAAGCATTTGACATCTGCATCCACTCCATTTCTTCTCCCTATAGAATACTATAATCATGACTAATTTACAAAATTACTGGTCAGATTTTCGTGCTTCCGTCATCTGTTTCCAGACAGAGCCTTTCGCTGCTTCTCCGCCTTCAATTCTTTCAATCGCCATTTTGATTTGCAAGCTGACTTCAAATTCCGGGTCATTTTCGGCTTTTTTAAGGGCGGGAAGGGAATTTTCATCTCCAGCCTCATAGAGAAACATGGCTGCTCTCCAACGTACAAGCTTGCTTTTATCCGTCAATGCTTTTGCCATTTCCTCAGCTGCCTCAGGAAAGCCTAAATCGGATAAGCAATCCCCTGCTGTTCTGCGCACGGTTACAGTTTTATCTTTTAATGCAGTATAGAGTAACGGCAGAACTTCCCGCTCTTTAATCATACCAAGATATACAGTTGCCAGTCTCCGTATGGAGGGCTTCTCATCATGTAATGCTTTTTTAAGCATAGGTAAATCATCGAGTTCAGGGTCATCCATTTGTTCTAGCAGTTGATAGCGTAGCCGCCAGTCAGGATTATTTAAATCCTCAATCGTTACTTTTTTACGGGTTTGTATTGCTTTGAAAGTAATTGGTGTATCGGCATTTTGCGCTTTGGAAACAAGTGCTTCTAATCGATCCTTTGGATAGGCGGCAATCAGTTCCTCAACTACCTCTTGACCAATCTGATCAAAATCCCCATAGCGGACGCCTTGATTTTGCCATTTACGCAAAAGAATGTAATTATCTTCAGGCAGCTGCGCCCGTTCCCTTGCTTGTAAAAAATAATCTGGCAGTCCAAACCTGCGTTCTGTGGAACTATCAGTCAATTTAACCTGAAGAGGAATGTCTTTAAACATTTGAATTTCTACCTTAATTTCGCCAAAATGCTCATCTAGCTTATTTAAATTAGCAGTCTCCTCTGTTTTTTCACCAAACGCCTTGCGGACTTGAGGTAATAAATCCTTCCAATCATATTTGGCATTACGCTCGACTGCGAGAAAATCTGCAACATGATACACCCCTTTAATACCATCAATTTGTAGGATAGCTTGAATAATAAGGGGTGCGTCTGCAATCGTTTCTTTTTTATAATTATGGCTTTTGCCCATTGGGAGTTCTTGATCTAATATGATCTTCATTGTATTTGGACTTGGCGTTGGTTCAATCGCCTTTATATTCAATACAATCACCTAATTCCTCTATTTTCTTTTTACAAGTTTAACATAATGTCAATATTCTATTCATTTGATTTGCTTACATAAAAAAGGAGGTACGTCACCAAGACGTACCCTTCTACTCTTGTTCGGCTATTTCGGCTAAATAGGACCAGCGTTCAATTAAATACTCAAGCTTTTCGTTTAATTCTTTTTCTTGTTTCATTAATTCTTGTGCTTTTGTGAAATCACTGCCTGTCTTAGCCATTTCAGCACCTACTTCTTCGAGTTTTGCCTCTGTACTGGCAATCACCTCGTCAATTTCCTCCCATTCTTTCTTCTCCTTAAACGTTAATCGTTTCTTTTTTTCCTTTTCTGGAGCTTTAGAGGTAGAAATTGGCTTAGATGCTGTTTTCTGTCCTTGAAGAGCATTTTCTTTTTCAAGATATTCGCTGTAATTACCGTAGAACGAGTCAATTTCCCCTTCTCCACGAAGAACGAGCAGCTGTTCTGCCACTTTGTCAAGAAAATAACGATCATGGGAAACAGTAATCACAACACCAGGGAAGTCTTCGAGATAATCCTCTAGGACCGTTAGGGTTTGTGTATCTAAGTCATTAGTAGGCTCGTCCAGCAAAAGGACATTAGGTGCCATCATTAATAGCTTTAAAAGGTAAAGACGCCGTTTTTCTCCTCCGGATAATTTCCGAATCGGAGTACCATGAGTAAAGGGAGGAAAAAGAAAACGTTCAAGCATTTGTGCAGCGGAAAGGGTCTTACCATCCGAAGTCTCTACAACCTCAGCTGTCTCTTTAATATATTCAATCATCCGCTTATTTTCATCCATATCCTCGCTTTCCTGAGTATAATAGCTGAGCTTCACCGTTTGCCCAATGATAAAATCACCCTCATCCAGCGGCAGCTTCTTCGCTAATATATTTAATAAGGTCGATTTACCGGCACCGTTTTTACCGATGATTCCAATCCGGTCTCCCGGCTTTACCAATAAATCAAAATGATTTAAAATGACTTTTTGCTCATAGCGTTTCGATGCATCCTTTAGCTCAAAAACCTGCTTGCCAAGGCGGCTTCCATTTAGTGATATATCCAATTTTTCACCAGAAGGCTTTCCGCTTGAAAGCTTATCATCAAGTTCTTCAAAACGCTGAATTCTAGCTTTTTGTTTTGTGGATCTCGCCTGAGCACCACGTCTGATCCATTCTAATTCTCTGCGAAATAGGTTTTTATTTTTTTCATAGGTTGCTGCTTCGTTTTCCTCACGAATCGCTTTAGCTTCCAAAAAGGAAGCATAGTTTCCTTTATAACTGTAGAGATTGCCGCCATCTAATTCAAACATTCGGTTAGCAACCCGGTCTAAAAAGTATCGGTCATGCGTAACAAGCAAGATCGAACCATTATACCTGCTTAAGTAATCTTCCAACCATTTAACAGAATCAAAATCCAAATGGTTAGTCGGTTCATCGAGTATTAATAAATCCGGCTCAGCAATTAATACTTGGGCAAGAGCGACACGTTTCTTTTGTCCACCAGAAAGTTCACCAATTTTCTTCGTAAAATCCTCAATTCCTAATTTCATTAAAATGGACTTAGCATTTGTGCTGGCATCCCAGGCGTCTAATGCATCCATTTGCCTTTGTAATTGAAATAGCTCTTCTTGGACCTTTGAGTCATTTGGCAAGCTATTCAATTTTAATAAAGTCTGTTCGTATCCGCGCATCAGTTTGAGGATCGGTGCATCGCCTCGGAAGACTTGTTCCAGCACTGTTTTATCTGAATCTAATTCGGGCTGCTGGTCTAAAAATGAGATGGTATAATCTTTTGGAGAGACAATTTTCCCATCGTCAGGTGCATCTAATCCTGCAATAATCTTTAATAAGGAGGATTTACCCGTACCATTAATACCAATTAAACCGACGCGCTCCTTTTCACTAATTGTAAAAGTAATATGGTCAAAGAGCTGTTTCTCTCCATATGTTTTTGAAACATTTTCTACTGTGAACATCTTCATAAATCTTGTCCATCCCATTCTTGATAAAATTGTTCTAAAAAGTTAAGCATCATTTGCTGTCGCTTCTCTGCCATTTTTCTTGCTGTATCTGTATTTAATAAATCCTTTAATTTCAATAATTTTTCATAAAAATGGTGAATACTAGTTGATTTTCCCTTTCGATATTCTTCAAGGGTCATTTCTTCCCTTACTTGAACGGCTGGGTCATAAATGGACTGCCCTTTTTTACCTCCATAAGCGAAAGCTCTTGCAATCCCAATCGCCCCAATGGCATCTAAACGGTCAGCATCTTGTACTATTTTTGCTTCCATTGTTTTAAGCTCCGTTTTCTGGCCTCCTTTATATGAAATGGAGTTGATGATTTCTTCGATGTGACCTTTGGCTTCATCGGTAATCATTACTCTATTTAAAAAGGAATCCAGTTTAGCTCTGCCCTGCTCAATTGTTTTGTTTAATTTTTCGTCAGGTATATCATGGAGGAGTGCAGCCATTTCAATAATAAACGGGTCTCCTTTTTTTTCATACTTGCAGATATGTAAGGCATTACGCCGGACACGGTCAACATGATACCAATCATGTCCAGTGGCATCTTCACCCAATTCATTACGGACAAACATTTCCGCTTGTTCAATTAATAAGACCTTCAATATCAAGCACCTGCCTTCACCTTTGTTATTTTAACATGAATGGCAAACAAAAAATAACCCCGATGTTTCGAGGTTATTTTTTGTTTGCCTGACGGCCGCTTTTTTTCTGACTTTGTGATTTATTGTTGCCAATTTGAAACTCACTGCCTAATTCAACATCATTGCTAATATCCTGCTTTTCAATTTGTTCTCTTGTCTGGTTGGCATTTTGTCTTCCTTGCTTACTCACGTGAACACCCCCCTACTTATGATGACTGACTATCATAGTATGTACATTTTGGGGTGTCATTATTTTAATCCATTAAACCAACTAATCCCAAGGGTGTTTTCACCAGCATGAACGCCAATGACAGCACCTAATGGACAGCTAATAATCTCAACATTTGGATAATCCGACTGAAGTTCAAGCTGCCAAGCTTTAGCTTGTTCGTCATGTAATCCATATAATAGGTATACCTCTTTAAACTGGTTTTGCTCATACGCTAGTCGAAAATAATCAAAAATTTTTTCTTTCGCCTTTTTCTCTCCTCTAACTTTTTCTTTCACGCGGAGTGCACCAGCTTCAATTGAAATAATCGGTTTAACATGGAGCATGCTTCCAAGAAAAAATTGCAGTCCAGTCATTCTCCCGCCTCGATGCAGCTGTTCTAAACTTCCAACGAGTACATAAGTCTCGCAAGTGTCACGCAGGTGTTCAAGTTTTTCTATCATTGACTCTATGCGATGACCAGTCTTGACGAGTTCCATCCCCTTTTTGATTAATACGGACATTGGATAAGTAAGGATGTGCGAATCAAAAATAGTTACCGGAATATCAACAAGAGAGGCGGCCTGCTTACTCGAGGAGACCGTTCCGCTAAGCTTTCCCGAAACGAGAATGGTTACTATTTCATCATATTCATTTGATAATTGTTCATATAAGGACTGAAAAGAACCAATTGATGGCTGTGAGGTTAACGGTGGGCTTTTTAATTCCTTTAATCGGCCAAATAACTCGTTTGGGGTTAAGTCTACTCCATCAGAATATTCTACCCCATCCAGTACAACAGTTAAAGGGATTGTATATAAATCTGGATGGTTTCGTAACTCATCATCTAAATAGGCTGTACTATCGGTTACCCATGCAGTCTTAACCAAAGTCATCTCCCCTTATGATTAGTATGAGGTCATAATATCACATTACCTTAACTGTACCTTTTAATTTGAATATTGTAAATATTATAACAATAAAAATAACCAGCCGCTTATCGCTGGTTATTTTAAAATGAATTCTCTAATTGTCAAACCGAACAAGGGTGGTAATCATAAAATCAATCATCTCAACTAAATCTTCCATATGGTCCTCGGTAATCAACCGTCCGAATTCCACTATGAGAATGGTTATACTTTTTTTGTCTCCGTCTAAAGGGTGAGATTGACTAACAAGTGATATGTCTCGAGATTCTCCCCATATATCAAGAAGGATATTTTTTAGTAAAACATAATCAGGAGCTTTTTCCTGTTCAAGTAAAAACTCAAGTTTCACATAGCACCCAGCGTGTTGTTCAGTTTGAACCGATGGTAAAAGCTCGGCTGCTAGATTGATCAATGGCGAATTCAATTCCACTTTAGCCATACTTATCCCATCCTGTAATCGAAAGGATAAATCAAAGAGTCGGGACATTTTGGCTAAATTAATGACATCGTTTCGGTCAGTAATGATAATGTCACCCTTTATATCTCGATCATACAGGGCCCCTTCTATCACTACTTTCATATTGTCAAAGGCTGTTGGGTCAAACATTGCGTTCTCAACTCCTTTAAAAAAGCCCTAGAGCATTCCCTTGATCATCCACATCCATAGTTAAAGCTGCGGGCTTTTTAGGAAGTCCCGGCATGGTCATGACATCACCCGTTAATGCCACGATAAAGCCTGCTCCGATAGACGGCTTTAGTTCCCGTATTGTTACAATAAAGTCGGTAGGCCTGCCAAGCTTAGAAGGGTCATCCGAAAGTGAATATTGTGACTTAGCCATACAAACTGGTAAATGAGACCAGCCAAATCTTTCAAAATCAACTAATTGTTGTTTCGCTTTTGGTGAAAATTCTACGTCCTTCCCGCCGTAAACAGTTTTGACGATAGTTCTAATTTTTTGTTCCATTGAATCAGAGAGTTCATATAGCGGGTGAAAATGATTTTCCTCTTTTTCGATGACTTTTAAGAGTGTCTGTGCTAAGTCAACACCGCCTTCCCCGCCTTTTTCCCATACTTCTGTTAAAGCACAAGGCACATTTTCCCTTTCACACCAGTCAAGCAATGCTTGAACCTCTAAACTTGTATCCGTAATAAATTTATTGATGGCAACCACGAGCGGAAGACCAAAACTTTTGATTGTTTCAATGTGTTTCTGTAAATTTTCAAAGCCCTGCGTAAGAGCTGAGATATTCTCACTTGCCAAATCCTTTTTTTCTACACCCCCGTGCATTTTCAAAGCACGAATAGTTGCTACTACCACAACCGCTTCAGGTTTAATTCTGGCACTTCTTGATTTAATATGTAAAAATTTCTCTGCTCCTAAATCGGCCCCAAAGCCGCCTTCGGTGATAACATAATCTGCTAACTTTTGAGCTGCTTTTGTGGCTATGACACTATTGCAGCCATGTGCGATATTGGCGAACGGTCCACCGTGAATAAGCGCTGGTGTATGCTCAATGGTTTGGACAAGATTTGGTTTAACAGCGTCTTTTAACAATAAAGCTAATGCCCCTTCAACAGCTAGATCCCCTACTGTAATAGGTTCTTTATTAACATTATAGGCAACAACCATTCGCGATAGTCGTAATTTTAAATCCTTTAAGTCCGTTGCTAAACATAGGACGGCCATAATTTCAGAGGCAACCGTAATATCGAAACCATCTTCGCGGGGAACTCCTTGAAGCGGTCCACCAAGTCCAATAATCACTTTTCTTAAGGCTCGATCATTTAAGTCCAATGCCCGTTTCCAAACGATTCTGCACTGATCTATATTCAACTGATTGCCTTGCTGCAGATGGTTATCGATTAATGCAGCCAGAGCATTGTTTGCTGTTGTAATGGCGTGAATGTCTCCAGTAAAATGGAGATTAATGTCCTCCATCGGAAGAACTTGAGAATAACCGCCGCCAGTTGCCCCGCCTTTTATTCCCATCGTTGGTCCAAGCGAAGGCTCACGCATTGCAATCATTACCTTTTTACCAAGTCTAGTAAAGGCATCACCAAGACCGACTGTAACAGTGGATTTCCCTTCACCGGCCGGAGTTGGATTAATGGATGTCACAAGGATAATTTTGCCATCTTTATTTGTTTGGATTTTATTTAGTGCCTCATTGGAAATTTTTGCTTTAAATTTCCCATAAAGCTCTAAATCATTTTCTACCAGACCAATTTTCTCTCCAATCTCGACAATCAATTTCATTTTGGATGCTTGTGCAATTTCAATGTCTGACTTCACTGAAGATTTCATCGTCACGTATATCCCCCGCATTAAGCATGTATTTTTCATTGCCCTTCCATTGTACCAAAAAAGATTTTTTTATTCCGATGATTATTATATCGAAATTAGTACCTTTCCTGAATTTATAATAATGTTTATAATGTAATTATCGAATTTTTTTAATATTCAAAGACTCTATCGGCGCAGGTATTAATAAATACCTTGTATATTTGTGGATTTTAGAAAGGGGACGGTCACTTGCCTATTAACATACCAAAGCAATTGCCTGCAAGAGAGATACTTGAGCAGGAAAATATTTTTATTATGGATGATGAGAGGGCAATCAGCCAAGATATCAGGCCTTTAAATATCTTAATATTAAATCTTATGCCTGAAAAAGAAAAAGCTGAAACGCAATTATTGAGATTATTAGGAAACTCACCTTTACAGGTGAACGTTAATTTTCTAAAAACCAATTCCTATGAATCAACTCATACTAGTAAACAGCATTTGGAACAGTTTTACACCACTTTTCCAGAAATTAATAATTTAAAGTTTGACGGAATGATTATTACTGGAGCACCGGTAGAGTTATTAGAATTCGATCAAGTAAAATATTGGTCTGAACTAAAGGAAATCATGGATTGGGCCGATCAACATGTCACCTCCACCTTACACATTTGTTGGGGAGCACAGGCAGCACTTTACTATTATTATGGAATTGGTAAATTTGAGTTAGACCGTAAATGCTCCGGTATTTATCCTCATCAAATTTTTGAACAAAATGATCTATTATTGAGAGGATTTGACGATCAATTTTATGCACCACATTCACGTTATACCGATGTTGCCATTGATTCGATTATGAAAAATCCGGAATTAAAATTATTGGCTGCTTCAGAAGATGCGGGGGCGTTATTGATTTCTTCGAGGAATCGAAAGCATGTCATGGTAACTGGTCATTTGGAATATGACTCTGATTCATTGGCACAGGAATATGAAAGAGACTTAAAGAAAGGTCTTGAGATTCATATGCCAGAAAATTACTTTCCTAACAATGACCCAACACAACCCCCAATCAATCGCTGGCGTTCACATGGTCACTTGTTCTTCTCTAATTGGCTGAATTATTATGTATATCAAGAAACTCCTTTTTCTTGGAGTTAAAGGCACCGGCTTCCCGGTGTTTTTTTTTATCATTGTAATTCGGGTTTACAAATGAAGCCAATGACCAATAATACATGAGAAAGGAGTGTTCCTATGGAAACTATTACTGCCGTCCATCGAAATCATTCTGGTGAGATCATTAATTTTGTTACTTCCGAAGGCCGTGTCATATCGTATCGCAAAGCATTAATGGATGTAGAACAAGGTCTTATTCAAGGCATTCAGACATGTCAGGATACAAATGGGAGATTGTCTCTCATGCCGGAATTTGAACAATCCTTTGACCATTTCCCAAATTTATTTTAAAAGCACCTAGCTTGATATCGCTAGGTGCTTTCGGTTTACTATTTTAACATGTAAAATCAATACTATTCATGTTCATTGAGTTTCTGAATTTCCTTTAATGCCTCAATTCTATTTTGGTCATCTTCAAAGAACTGAACAAGATCACCAATACGATCAATAGAGTCCCAGCTTAAATGATGCTCGATCCCTTCAACATCATGATAAATGTTTTCATCCTTTACCCCAATAATTTTGAGGAATTGTTCAAGTAGTTCATGTCTAAAAACTAGGCGTTTTCCAATCTTATTACCCTTTGGGGTTAAGCTAAGTCCTCTGTATTTTTCATAAACCAAATATTCATCTTTATCAAGCTTTTGCACCATTTTAGTTACTGAGGAGGGATGGACAGACAGCGCTTCGGCAATATCCGAAACCCGAGCGTATCCTTTTTCTTCAATCAAAATATATATTTGCTCAATATAATCTTCCATACTAGGTGTTGGCATCCCTTAACCTCCAAAAAAATACTCTTCTAAAAGTTTACTATATTAAAAAATGAGTGACAAGGTTCTTTATAGCGGAAAGAATTATTTTACGGCAGTCTCCTCGAATAAAAATTTTATCCTTTTTTCCTGCTCATCAAGGAATAACTTAGCATTAAAGGTTTTTTCCTTATTCGTAAATCCTTCGATAAGATCTGTTTTTTCACCGGACAGCAAAAGTTTTACATTTTTCTGAGTAATATTTTTGCCAAGGATTTTTTTTGAAATCGTAAAATTACACTGATTTTTTTTGTAATTACTACAGCCATAAAAGGTGCCCTTATCGACAATATCTCCATCACATTTCTTACAAGGCCCGAGTTTAGTTGGTGTTCTTCTTTTTCCTTTTTGTTTTCCAGGAGTGAAGTTTTGCGTGAGATCATCAGAAAAAGCCCAGTTAACCGATTGATTCCTGCTAGATGAGATTAAATGGAGGACCATTTTTTTAGTTTGTTCCATAAAGTGCTTTGGTACGGCAGCTCCTTCCGATATTTCTTTTAGTTTTTGCTCCCACTTTGCTGTCATTTCGGGTGAAGCGAGAATTTCTTGACCAATCGCTTCGATCAATATTTTAGCTTTGGCAGTTGCATAAACTACATTCTTTTTCACTTCAATGTATAAACGGTCCTTTAGCATGGTGATAATCCCGGCTCTTGTCGCTTCCGTCCCTAACCCTTCCGTTTTCGTAAGGATTTTCTCAAGTTCTTTATCATCTATATGTTTTCCTGCCGTTTTCATTAAGGTAATGAGCTGGCCTTCTGTATAACGTTTTGGCGGCTGTGTTTGACTTTCTTTTACATCCACCTTAACAGTTTTCCCCTGCTCTCCTGCAGTTAGCACAGGCAATTCAGGTTCTTCCTCTCGTTCCTTGTGTTTTAAGACTTTTCGCCACCCCTCTTCAAGCTGTACCTTTCCTTTAGAAATAAACGACGCCCTGCCATCGACCAGTGTGGTAACCGTAGTATATTCCGAAACAGACTTATTATAATGAGCGGCAATTAAACTTGTAACAATTAAATCATAAATCTTTCGTTCGTCTGAACTAAGTCTATCTAAATACGGGATTTGTTCTGTCGGAATGATTGCATAGTGGTCGGTTACCTTTTTTTCATTTACATATCGTTTGTTATCTGCAATCGATGCAATCGGCAGAGGGAAATAACTTTCATAATCTTTTATATGACTTAATCGATTTAATATATCAGGGAAAGTATGCGCCTCTTCTTTCGTAACATATCTCGAATCGGAGCGGGGATAGGAAACATACCCTTTTTGATAAAGTTTTTGCAGAATATCTAACGTGTTTTTGGGAGAGAATTTATATCGTTTATTGGCTTCAGCCTGTAAAGCTGAAAGATTATATAAGAGCGGTGGTAAAAATTCCTTTCTTTCGGAAAGTACTTCCGCTACTTCAGCTTGCTTGTCGCGGCAAAAGGCGGCTACTTTTTCTGCCATCTCCTTCGTCTTCACGCGAGTTTCCCCATCGTTCTGCCATTTCCCATTATATTTCTTCCCATTTATAGAAAAATGAGCGATGACCTCCCAAAACGGCTCTGATTTAAAACTTTCAATCTCTATTTCTCTTTTCACAATAAGAGCTAAGGTTGGAGTTTGGACCCTGCCAACAGAAAATACGTCTGAGAATCCTTTTTGCTGGAGCAGCAAGCTATAAAGCCTTGAGCCATTCATCCCGACAATCCAATCCGCACATGCACGAGTATAGGCTTCAAAGTATAAGCTTTTTGTCTCCTGTTCATCCAATAATTTATTAAACCCTTCTCGGATAGCATTCGCTGTTAACGAGGAGATCCAAAGTCGTTTCATTGGTTTTTTGCAGTTTGTCATACGCAGGATATTTCGGATAATTAATTCACCTTCTCGCCCGGCATCACCGGCATGAATAATTTCCGTCACATTTGGATCGGATACTAGTTTTTTTATAACAGCAAATTGCTTTGCCTTATCTTTTGTTACCTCATATTGAAATTGATCAGGTATGATCGGCAGCGTGTCCAAAGACCATTTTTTCCAACCAGGTTCATACTTTTCAGGGGCAACGAGTTGACATAGATGTCCTATTGCCCACGTAACAAATGCACCATTCGGAAATGTTTCATTCGGAAATATTTCAATAAAGCCGCTTTGTTTTTTATGTTTAAATATAGAAGCTAAGGTTGAACCTTGATCGGGTTTTTCAGCAATAATTAATTTCATCTTAATTTGCTCCTTTTTAAAGCATCCCTGATTCATTTTCCCACTAAAAATCTATTTTTGTAAAGGTAAAAAATAAAGGCAGAATTTAGTCAGTCCAAAAAAGCAAATTCTTTTAGTGTTATTACAAAAGACTGAAAAAAAAAAGGACCCGCCAAAATCTTGGCAGGCTTCATACAGCTCCTATTTAATGTACTATTTCGTTGGCTTAAAAGAATCCTGTTCTTGAACATACCAATTTTCTTCTGGAACAATATTAGAGACCGTTAAAATGAATGAGGGAATCCGTTCTACATCAAAAACAATAGCTCCAATTTTCTTAGTAAACATGATAAAGGCACTCCCATGGGAAAATCCAGCTAAAGTCTTACCAATATGAAGTAAAGACATGAGTATAGCTTGCTTCTCATCTGCTTCAATTAAAACTTGTGGTGAAAATCTTAAAATCCATTCTTCTCCATCAATAGAAAATCGGTACATGGGCTCCCCCTACCTCATATGACAAAGTTATTATTAAAACATATGAGGAAGAGACTATATTATATTCATCGAAGAATTATATTCATATTTATTAATAAATTATTCAGAACTTATCCGTTTTATAGGAAAAAACCACTTGTCAATTTCCTTGACTGTCCATTTTCATTATTGTATATTTAAAGCATCATGTAAGCGAATATATTTCCTAGACATGATAATATTTAACTTGGTACCGAATGGTGCCACGATAGGCTTAGGAGGAAGAAGTACATGCAAAACGGTAAAGTAAAATGGTTTAACAACGAAAAAGGTTTTGGTTTTATCGAAGTTGAAGGCGGAGACGATGTATTCGTACATTTCAGCGCAATCCAAGGCGACGGCTTCAAATCATTAGAAGAAGGTCAAGAAGTTTCTTTCGAAATCGTTGAAGGAAACCGTGGACCACAAGCTGCTAACGTAGTAAAACTATAATCATTTCTACTAACAACCATTCAAAGGCTGACGAAATTCGTTAGCCTTTTTAATATGCTTAATTTAATTTCTTACCATACTCGCGAAGCTGCTCGCCAACTGTACATTGAGAAATACAAAAACGATGAGCAGCTCTCCGCCCATCTGCTTTTTTGATAAATTTATTCAAAAAGCAGCCATTACAATATTGATTCATCAAGCCTTCTACCTGGCTCAATAATTCCTTTCTCACTGAAGGCTTCATGATGGGTAGCACCCTCCCCTATAGTATTAATGTTTTAGCAAAAATCTCTTTCCCCTCTAATGCTTGGGTAGCCAATTTATCAGCTTCCTTGTTTTCTTTTCGAGGAATTACCGTGAATTTCGGATGCATTCCTAATGCCTTCATTTTTTCTTCAATTCGGTCAAGCCAGCGGTTTAGGGTTTCTTCGTAACACGGCCAATCTCCTTCAAGCTGCTTTAATACCCCTTGAGAATCACCCTTAAACTCGCAGGATAAATGATGTACGCCTAGGTCTTCTAAGATATTTAATGCAAAATAAAATGCAGCATATTCTGCCTCATTGTTCGATTCCATTTCGTCAAATCGTTGATTTGCACGAATACGATACTTCTTTTTTCCTTGCTTAAAAAAGATAACAGCTCCAAGTCCACCCTGATTACTTTCCTTTTGAAAACCGCCGTCAAAAAAGACCGTTATGTCATGAGGATCCTCCTCAATTTCCGTTAGCAGTTTTTTCATTTCCTTCAAAATCCAAGATGTTCCTGCTTCGTCATAAAAGTATAACTCTGTTACTTTCCCGCTAGCTTCTAGTTCTTCAGCAAATTGAACTGCCAATTCACCTGTAATCCAATCAGAAGAACATTGAACCTTTTCATTACTCTTTACCTTATATATCCACTCAAGCTTATATTTCATTTTTTTTCAGCCTCTCATGATTGTTTTCTGCGTCTTACCATCTAGCTTATTCTTTCATGATAAAACTATCGATGCTTTTATTCTGCCCACTTCTACCAAGAAAAATATTTACCTGCATGACGATATGAAAATATGTTAAACTTTTAATACTAAGGTGAACATTTATCATCCAAGGAGGAAGCAGTATTGATTGAAGTCTATATTGATGGAGCAAGTGCTGGTAATCCTGGACCAAGCGGAGCCGGGATCTTTATTAAGGGAAACGGTACATCAGAAAAATATGCGATACCGCTTGGAAACATGTCAAATCATGAAGCAGAATTTCATGCTTTTATTGAAGCACTTGACATATGTTTAAAAAAAGGATTGGGCCAATCTATTGTTTCTTTTCGAACAGACTCTGAACTTGTAAATATGTCTGTGGAAAGAGAGTTTACTAAAAATAAATTGTATGCACCCCTACTGGATAGGGCGTTACAACTAACCAAAGAATTTGAATTATTCTTTATGAAGTGGATCCCTAGTGCTGAAAACAAAGTAGCAGATCAACTTGCTAGATTGGCGATTCAAAAAAATAGCCGTGAGGAGAAAAATTAGACATCATGAAACCATCATTAATTGCCGATTTAAGCCTGCTTTTTGTTACATTAATTTGGGGGACAACTTTTGTACTCGTTCAAAATGCGATTGATTTTCTCCCTCCCTTTGCTTTTAATGGCATTCGTTTTTCATTGGCAGCACTTCTTTTATTTTTATGTCTTCTCTTTTTTGATTTTAAACAGTTAAAACAGTTAAACTTAAAGTTATTAGGCTCGGGGGTATTTATCGGTTTATGGCTTTTTCTTGGCTATGTAACCCAGACCCTTGGTCTCTTGTATACCACAACATCTAAGGCAGGGTTTATCACTGGACTTAGCGTTGTATTGGTCCCGCTCTTCTCCATGTTTTTACTAAAACAATATCCGAGTAAAAATGCTGTCTTTGGCGTTATTGCCGCAACCATTGGGCTATTTTTATTAACGCTGGCTGATGTATCAGGTTTAAATATTGGTGATGGTTTTGTTTTTATCTGTGCAATTAGTTTTGGTATGCATATTATTATAACCGGTAAGGTCAGCAATAAATACCCTACTCTGCTTTTAACGGTTATTCAAATTTTAACGGTAGCCTTATTATCCATATTTTCTTCTTTCTTTTTTGAGGATTGGAGGAAGTCAGTAATGATCGAGGTTTTATTGTCAAAGGATGTTTTAGCTGCATTAATCGTTACCAGCGTTTTTGCAACAGCAATGGCTTTTTTTATTCAAACTAATTTTCAAAAGTATACATCTACAACCAGGGTTGCATTAATTTTTGCGATGGAGCCGGTTTTTGCCGCTCTAACAGGGTTTTTCTGGGCCCATGAACGCTTATCCATAAGTGCTCTTTTGGGTTGTATTCTAATCTTGCTAGGAATGATTTTTGCCGAGCTTCCAGCAGGAAGGCTGGCATTGTTAAGAAAAAGTAAAAGTTTGGAAAGTTAACAAGCTCCCATCATTGTCAGGGAGCTTTTCTAATTATTAAATAGCCAATAATTCATTTTCCTTCACATATTTTAATGCAGCTTTCCTCGTATTAATATTATTGGCAGTTAACATCTCGAGCAAAGCTACATAGAAACTCCCGTCAAAACGTTTTTGCGCTTTTAAGGTTAATTCGATCGCGGTATTAATCATCTCATCAGAAGCATTAGTATAATGTTTGCCGAAGAAAATAAAACCAACCGCATCGTCTTGAAAGTGAAAGCCCTTCCCTTTCAAGTAGTGCAAATAATCTTCAACTGTTAACAAGGTTTAGACCAATCCTCTCCCACACATATGAACAGTTAAAATCTTAACTTAATTTTAGACAATTTTCTATCTTTTTTTGTTAAAAGGTGTCCAATTACCCCCACTAATACTCCTAGAACTGCTCCTCCGACTACTTCCTCCGGCTGATGACCTAACATTTCTTTCAACTTTTTTGGGGCTTCTTGTTTATATTCCAGACTTTCTTCTTTATTGATTTTTTCAATTAAATCATTCATTGAATTTACTCTAAGAGTAAGTTCTCCCGTCTGCCTTCTAACTCCTTGTGCATCATACATAACAATTAAGCCGTAGACAAGCGAAAGTGCAAAGTCAAAGGTTGGCAGTCCCCTTTGCAGTGCAATATACGTAGTCAAAGTGGAAACACCAGCAGAATGAGAACTTGGCATTCCGCCTGTTCCAAAAAATAAGTCTGGCCGCCATTCTTTCTTTTTAAAATAATGAATGGGAATCTTAACACCTTGGGCAAGACCAATGCTAAAAAGGGCTAAATAAACACCTTTGTTCATCCTATCACCTCTACTCATTATTGTTTAGAAAGTGGTGTTTTATTATTCCTAGTGGAAATACTAAAAAAGTGGAGGTGAGTGTTTTGACTAAAAAAGGTAATGCTAGTCGCGGAGTGAAAGCTCCTGGTGTAAATCCTCAAGGATATGGGCAGGATGCAGAAATGACAGAGGATCCAAAAAGCCAATTAGAAAATAGGGCTAAGAAAAGTAATACAAAAATATAACACAACCATTCATTGTGGGTATGAGAAAAGGGTGTCCAAATGGTTGGGACACCCTTTATATTTAGGAAATAATTGCCTCATCAAACGGAAGCAGCCGCTGTAAACCTCGAAGTTCCATTTCTTTCAATTTATTTAATGCTTTTTCCATGGGAATTTGCAGCCCAGCCTGATCCAGTTGACAGGTAACGGGAACATCACATTTTATTTCCGCTAAGGTTCTAGACAAATGGAGCATATCTAAATCTTGCTCTATTTTAGATTTATGCGATTTTGATAAACGGTCAAGGTTCGAAATAATACCTTCTACATGTTCGAACTCTTTTAAAAGCTTAAGGGCTGTTTTTTCACCAATCCCTTTTACCCCTGGATAATTATCACTTGGATCACCCATAAGTGCCTTTAAATCAATCATCTGTCTTGGCATGATTCCCTTTTCTTCATAAAAGGTTTGTGGTGTATGAACAAGGTAATTACCATATCCCTTTTTGAGTAAAATAACCGAAATATCCTCATCAAGTAGTTGAAGAATATCCTGGTCACCCGTTAAGATCGACACATGGGCAGTATCCTTCATTTGCTGGGCAATCGTTCCTATACAATCATCTGCCTCATATCCAGTCAAGCCGATATTAGGAATATCAAAGGACTCAACCACCTCTTTGACCAAATCAAATTGTGGGATAAGCTCAATCGGAGCCTCGCCCCGATTACCTTTATAATCAGCAAATATTTCCGTTCGAAAGGTTTTACTACCCATATCCCAGCAAACGACTAGATGTGTCGGCTTAAATTGAGATACAGCCGTAAATAAATGCTTAACAAAACCATGAATTCCATTAGTCGGAATTCCTTTTGAATTTATCATAAATTGGCCTGTTACTGCAGTGGCATAAAAAGCGCGGAATAACAGTGCCATACCATCAACGAGCATTAGTGAAGGCTTTTGATTTTCCAATTTCTTAGTCCCCCTTTTGGTATACTAAAAAAACAGCACGTCTACCATTATACCATAAGAAGACTAGGATGATGATTCAATTTTATTTTCATCATACGAAATCCAGTCACTAAAGCTTCCAATATACAGCTTCACTTTTTCAAAACCGGCTTCCTTTAGTGCCAGAAAATTGGGGACAGCCGTTACCCCAGAGCCACAATAAACGATAATCGATTGATTGGAATCAAGATCACAGAATCGCTGCAATTGTTCAGAAACCGGCAAATAATGACCAGCCCTTACTCCCTCCATCCACGGTTTATTAAGAGCGCCTGGAATATGGCCAGCTTTTTTATCTATTGGTTCTTCTAAACCAAGATATCGCCTTTCTTCACGTGAATCAATTAAGACCTGGTTTTGGGTTTCAACAGCTATCTTGACTTCTTCAAAAGTTGCCAGTAATTCGGACCTAAGTTTTAATCGAAAATCAGCCTTTTCAAAAAGGGGGATTTCTACAGTTACAGGTAATTTTGATTCTTGCCAGGTTTTGAACCCGCCATCAAGTACAAACACTTTTTCATGGCCCATGTATTGCAAAAGCCACCAAAAACGAGCGGCAAAGGCCCCTTCTCCTTGATCATACGCAATGACAATTTTATCATTATCGATTCCTGCATCTTCGATCTTCCTAATCAAGTCGTCAATATCTGGCAATGGATGTCGACCACCATGCTCCCCGGTGGTTCCTGATAAATCTTGTTCTAAATCAAAGTGGACTGCTCCAGGAATATGACCTTGTAAATAGTCTTTTTTTCCCTGTAATGGGTCAGCCAATGAAAACCGGCAATCAATTACTCTTACATTCTCATCATGTAAATTTCCCAATAACCATTCCCTGTCTTTTAAAAACCTCATCCAGACGTCCCCCCTCCATTATTCAGAAAGCTTTTGCTCTATTTCTCTTAAACGTTCGACCGAAACACCTCCATCTAATGCCGAAAGCAAACTTAAATAAAAATCTTCAGCCTGCCCCTCCATTTGTTGTAACAGAAGTGTAAAATTGTCACTTAATTCTACTACATAATGGTCATTTAGTCTGACCGCTTGTTCATTTAGATAATGATCTGCCAACGGATTCAGAATTTGGAACAGTTCATCACTCATGAACTTCTTTTCGTTTTTCTCAAAAAAGGACTTAGGATTTTTAAAATAGGATAGTGCTTTACTAAAATGCTGTTGGCTTACATCCTTAAAGGCAATTGGAAAATCAATTTGATTATTTTCCTTTTTATCAAATACTGAAAAGGAGAGATCACAGTTTACTTCATGAAAACTCCTCATGAGACGTTCTTGATAATCGATGATCTGCTTTTCCATAAACCGATCTAATCTAACGGTTGTTGCTCTAAGCTCTTGAGCGAAATCGTAGCCAAAACTTTCCAAAAATTCTTCAAGACCAGTCTGTAAGGCTCGCTTCAAGTTGCGACCATCATCCCTTAAGGTAGACGGATTAAATGCCTCTTTAAAAAATTCACTAAACCGCAGGAAGACTCTTTGTTTAATATAAAAAACTAGTTCTTCTGCTTCTTGTATCATTCGATTTTGCATGGTTTCAACTTTTTGATTTTCTAACAAATCCTTAATCTTGGCTTTTTGGTTTTCTAATTCAGTTCGTTTTTGCGCCTTACTATTCAAGTCTTGTTGAGAATTGTGGATAAGTGTAGTAACTAGTTCACGTACTCGCAACAATTCCTTTTCCGCGGAGGCAATGGCCATTTCCGTTAGGTCATCGGAAATAAATTGATAAAAGGCCTGCTCAAATCCTTTCATACCGGAGAATGATTCCGTATTCCCAGTCGTTTTCTCTTTTAATCCCAGAAGACTAGATAAGGAATAAAGATGAGGATTTCTAATCCCAAACTTCATTAGATTTTCTTCTACATATTGGGAAACAAATTCCTTTTCTTCTTCATTTTCGGCAAGATCAATGGCATTAATGACGAAAAACATCTTATCCATTTGAAAGGATTCCTTTACACGTCCTAACTGTATTAGGAATTCACGATCTGCCTTCGAGAAAGCATGATTATAATACGTGACAAAGAGGATAGCATCAGAATTTTTAATATAATCGAAGGCTACGCCCGTGTGTCTAGCATTAATGGAATCGGCTCCAGGGGTATCTACTAATGTAATTCCTTTCCGTGTTATCTCACAATCATAGTAAAGCTCAATCCATTCCACGTAACAGGATTTTTCTTCCTGAGCCACAAATTCCTGGAATTCGGATAAGCCCGTTTCCTTTATCGTACCAAGTAATGGAACAAACAGGTTATATCCTTTTTTAAATGCATGTAAAAAAGCAAAATGAGTTTTTTCAAGAACCGTTTGCCCTTGCTCAAGTATGATCCGATCAATTAAGGTTATTGCCTCCGAAAATCCGGCTGCATGCAGGTCAAAAACCTTTAAGGAACGATTTATATCTTCAAGCATTGTATTTGATTCTTTAAACTTAACTAGAACGGTCCCGTGTGAATATTGATCCGTTACTGGTTTGATTTTATTGATTGCTGCCGTAGTGGGATTAGGGGAGACAGGTAATACTTTTTCTCCTATTAAAGCGTTAGCAAATGAAGATTTCCCTGCACTAAAGGCACCAAATAAGGCAACCGTAAAACCCTTATTCTCTAAACGCTCTGCTTTCTCGGTTAATTCATTCGAAATCTTGTGGAAACCAGGCAGGTCTTTGACAAGCTCCGAAGTATATCGCAGCTTTGCCGTTATTACCTTTAAGTGATTTCCTTTTGATTCCTTTTCGTTTTTGGTGACTACATGGTTCCTCTTTTTTTCCATTAAACTATCAGGCTTTGTTTTCAATTTCTTGAAGTCCCCTTTGGAATGAACAACTTCGTATTCTTCGGCTTCACTTGTGAAGAGATGATAAAGATCTTCCTCTATCGTTGTCTGTGAGGTCAACAGTTCATTTATCATTTTTTCTCTGTCTAAATGGGTGTGCTCATTCCGTTTAAGTTCTTCTAATGCGTTTACATACTTTTCAATTTTCCTGTATTCCTGTTCATATCTGTGCTGCAAGCCAGTACTCTGTTCTTTTAAAGCCGCAAATAATATCGTTTTAAAGTCTGTTAACTGTTTCCTTGCATTTCTTTTGATTTCATTGGCTACGTCCTCCGTGTAATGAAGGATATAATCACCAGTAACACGCGCCCCAGGTTTAACTGTATTTCTTAATAAATCAACTGGAACAGGAATGGAATAGGATTGTGCTAAGCTATAAAGTTCAGGAAGATCAAGCTCGGCTGCTTTTAACGTATGGAGTAAAAATTCCCGGAGATGCCATTCCAGTTGTGTTTTTATTTTCTCCACAAGATCCTCATAAAAACTTGTTAATCGTTTATTTTTCTCCTCTTCCGTTTTTTGTTTGGAAAACAATATACCCACTTTAAATTCAGGCTGACAACTTTCCAAATATTTCTCAGCTAACTCTCTCGTTTGGAACGGCATGAGATAGGCAGTTTTCATGATTTGGGCAATTTCCAAATCAAATTCTCTTTCCTTTTTACCCGTTCCCTCTTTGACACTGTTCAGCTCAAATTCTAGTTTTTGATAGTTTGCTGATAACTCTTGTTTCTCCTGCTCTGATAATTCATTGAGCACTTCTACTATAGGAGACAGCGCCTCTCCTTCCTGCTTTTTCAATTGGCTTAAGTGGTCTAGTGCAATTTTCTTTAATGAGTGATAAATAGATGGAACTAATAGCTGATCTTTCCCTGCCAGTTTGTCTGCAATAAATTCTTGGAGCTGCTGAAACTGATTATAAGGGTGATGTTTCTCTTTTAAAGAGGTATAAAAAATCCTTGAAGGTTTTACCCCCCATGATGCAAAAGAATCGATCACACTCGTTTGAAAGTCTTGAAATGTTAATTCCTCATCTTTATGTTTATCAATTTGATTGATGACAAGAAATACCTCTTTTCCTGCCTCCGTCAACTCTTTTGTAAATAAAAAATTTAATTCGGCTTGGACATGGTTGTAGTCCATTACATAAAAAATCAAATCAGCTAAATGGATAGCGGATTCTGTGGCGATCCGGTGAGCATCATCAGCTGAATCAATTCCAGGTGTATCCATGATAGTCGTATTTTCTGGTAACATTGATTGACTGTGACTAATCTCCACTTCCTCTATTGTGTCCCCGTCTTTACAATAATTTTTGACTAGATCGTAGTCATATGGTGCCAAATATAGTCTTGGTTTTTCATTTTTGAAGAATACTTTTGCATAATCCTCACCCGTCTTTACCTTAACAAGATTTGCACTTGTTGGAATGGGGCTAGCTGGGAGCAAATTCTCCCCAATTACCTGATTGATCATGGTCGATTTACCTGCTGAAAAATGGCCGCAAAAAGCAATTGAATACTCCCGATTCTCTAATTTTTTTGCTAGCTGTTTCACTTTTTCAGCTTGGACTGGATCATTCTGATTTCTTAAATATTCATAAATCGAAACAATTTTTCCTTTAAGTGTTTGAAAAGTTTCTACCCGTTTGGCTGTTTGCACCATTAACTTATTCCCCTTAGCATCGTAGTAATATTTTTTATTTTATACGATAATTCAAACATTTCCTATTATGTAATTTCCTTTTGGAGTGAAATTTTCAGGTAATACTAAAAAAGCCAAGGATTTCTCCCCGGCTTTCCTTAAGATATTACGATTGAGTTACATTTTTTAAGACGTGCTTCATGACAAATGCGTATATAATCACCGTTCCACCAACAAAAGCAAAAGTCATTTTTAACACCTTCCTCGTTTTCATCACTTGAGAATGATTTTCATTATTGTAACCATTTTAACATGAGTGATAATCATTTTCAATAAGCATTTCGGAAGTGTCACATTTATTTAACAATCTTTGGTATAAAACGGTGACAGTTTCGGAAAGCTTCATCATACTCAGTTAGTGTATTAAGCGCCATTTCTTCCAAGGGAATTCGGATCTTAAGCATTAAAATATTTAAAACAGTGAAAAGTACAGCGGTAAAAAAAGAGTTAAACAGTAAGGGAACAGACATTAATTCAAGTGCGACGACCAAATAATTGGGATGTTTTAAATAACGATATGGTCCCTTTCTAATTACATTTGTATCTGCCAAAACGAGTATTTTTGTATTCCAAAATCTCCCTAAAGAGGTAATAACCCATATTCTTACAGCCTGTGCCAAACCAAATAAACATAAAAACACAGGCCACGCAGGAGATATTCCCCGTGGTATCATTAAGGTTTCAGCGGATAAAAAAATAAAAAAAAGCACATGTAAAAGAACCATATACTTATAGTGCCTTTGCCCAAATTCAATTGCCCCCTGCTGTTTCATCCATTTTTCATTCCCTCTTGCAATATAAAGCTCGATGATCCGCTGTAGAACGATGACAGATAGTAATAGAATGAATAAAAGTGATTTCTGCATTATTGCCACCTCAAAAGAAGTAATTCTGAGCTGAATCCAGGACCGAGTGCTGTTGCAAGCCCCCAGTCATTTTTAGGGATATCCTGCTCCATAAAACGCTTTAATACAAATAAAATGGTAGCTGAAGACATGTTTCCATAATTCTTAAGAACATGATGAGAGATGTCATTCATCGAGGGTTGAATCTCCAGTGATTTTATATAGGCATCCAATACTTTTTTACCTCCAGGATGGGCAATAAAGTGGTTGATTTGGCTGAGTTCCATTTGCTGTTCAGATAAAAAAACAATCACATTTGGTTTTAACCATGCTTCAATAATATGTGGAATGTCCCGCGAGAAAATGACAAATAACCCAGTGTTTCGGATATTCCAGCCCATAACATCTAAAGAATTGGGCATCAGTGTTGATTGAGTAGCGGCAATATACGGTATGGCAGACTTCTTACTATATGCCTCTTTTTTAACTTCATCCCCTATGACCAATGCACAGGCAATACCGTCGGCAAATAGCGATGTTCCAATCAAGTTACTTTTTGAAAGATCATTCTTCTGAAATGTTAAACTGCAGAGTTCAACCGAAAGGACAAGTACTTTCGCCTTAGGAAAGGCCATACAGTATTCAAAGGCCCTTGATAATCCTGCAGCCCCCCCAGCACAGCCCAATCCCCAGATTGGCACCCTTTTTATATGGGGATTAAAAGGTAGATGGTTAATAATCCTTGCATCAATACTTGGGGTTGAAATTCCGGATGTTGAGATAAAGAAAATAGCGTCAATCTCTTCGTATGAAATGGGTTCATTTAGAAAGCTGTTACTTTGTAAGCATTTCACGATTGCCTCTTTACCGAATGTAACAGCACATTCAATATAGGCATTGTTCTTCTCCTCAAAAGAATGATCTTCTTTAAACCATTCCAAACTTTTTGCAAAGTATCTTTTTTCAATTTGGCCGTTCTGGAAGGCTTTTAAGAGTCTCTCAATATCCTTGAATGAGCCGGAAAAAAGGTCTCGCGCAAACACAGATGCCTGATCTTGATTGACTTGAAAAGGGGGGGTGACTTCTGAAACGGATAAAATGGAAGGCATGAATCAGTCTCCTTCTTTATGATTAAGGATATTTTTTCCGTTAAAGGTAAATTTATTCTAAACCGTCAGCAAAAAAAAAGCTTCCCACTGCTGGGAAGCAAACGTTTTGAAGGTTGTTGCTGTGCAATTAAATTATATCGCGGTTTTGAAATTCCTTCATTAGATAAACTTTTCCAATTAAATTTTTTCTTTCCTGTCATTCTCCTGTGCTTACTTTTCGGATTGCTTTTGTACTTCTATCTTAATTTTGTTAGTGGCCAATACACCACACACCTTACAATACTCTTTTTTATCATATAAAAGTCGACAATTCTCGCAATAATATTTCTCCAACAAATATCACTCACTTTCTAAAAAAATGAACTATATAATTAGCTTATTTTTTTATTTCAAGAGTGTTACCTAGTTCAACATATAGGAGCTAAGTGTTTGTGAAATAATATTCAATTACATTTATCACTTGCAAAATAGACGCGTTCACAGTTTATTCATATTTATCAAACGGGTTAGTGATATAAATCACTGTTATATCAAGTTTTTATCATTAACATAGTTATTAAATAAGGAATGAAGAATTTGTGAACTTCGCAAATTGATATTTTTCTTTCGTAATTGTTTTGTATTATGAAAGAGAGAAGTGATTTATTTATTGTTAATTTTCTGAAGGGAGTGCAGGGGGATGGCGAAAGCGGAATTGAAAACAAAACAAAAAACAGAAGTGGAAGATAGCTCTTCTCTTAAAGGGACATTAGCGTCCGTTTTCTTTTTGGGGGCATTTATTATTGTGTCTTGGGTAAGTGTCTATTACCTTTTCGTCGAACGCTTTTAACTGTTGAAAGGGGTAAGTTGTTATGCACATACATAAATTCGAAAAAATTTGGCTGACCTTCGGTATTGGCTGCCTTGTCGTATTCCTATCAGTAGTGGGAGTCAGCGCTTTCTACCTAGGCAACAAGCCGGCTAGTTGTTTAACTACTATTAATTCTGAAAAAGTGGATCAGACAAAGCCTTTTGATAAACCCGGTATACATAAGGTGGAGGGAAAAGAATGGGATTATGAGCTAGTTTTTGTAGCATCCACATTCTCCTATAATCCTGCACAAGTTAAAGTACCGCTCGGTGCAAAGGTGAAGGTTATCGCTACAACAAAAGATGTTATACATGGTTTTGAAATGGCGGGTACCAATATTAATATGATGCTTGAGCCGGGGTATGTCAGTGAATATACGACTACGTTTGACAAAGCTGGCGAATATTTGGTGGTTTGTAATGAATACTGTGGCACAGGACACCACTTAATGAGTGCAAAGATTGAGGTGATTAAGTAATGGCTAAAGAAACTGCAAAAATAAAAGTAGACCCGCGTGATGCAAAGCTTTCAATGGCACACTTTTTCGTTGCCTTTTCAGCACTTGCTCTGGGTGGTTTGATGGGACTTCTGCAAACCCTTGTGCGTTCTGGTAAATGGGAACTTCCTTGGGGAATTGATTATTATCAAATTTTAACTGTCCATGGTGTTCTAATGGGTCTTGTATTAACAACCTTCTTTATTATGGGATTCCAATATGCGGCAGTAAGCAGAACAGCCGGAGGTCATTCGAACGCTGCCAGACGTTTGGGCTGGATTGGTTTTTGGGTGATGTTAATTGGTACTCTAATGGCGGCAACAATGGTATTACTTAAACAAGCATCCGTCCTTTATACTTTTTATGCACCACTTAAAGCTCATTGGATCTTTTATTTAGGTTTAACCTTTGTTGTTGTTGGAAGCTGGGTTGACGGTGCAGCACAAATTATGACTTATGCAAGATGGCGGAGAAATAATCCTGGCAAACCAAGTCCATTATTAAGCTTTATGGCTGTCATTAACACGGTACTTTGGATTGTCGCTACTCTTGGTGTAGCTGCAACTGTTTTATTCCAACTGCTTCCATGGTCACTTGGTTTAGTTGATACTGTTGATGTTTTAGTCAGCCGTACCTTATTCTGGTATTTTGGTCACCCATTAGTTTACTTTTGGCTTCTGCCAGCGTATATGTGCTGGTATGCTATAATTCCAAAAGTAATCGGAGGTAAAATATTTTCTGATTCACTTGCAAGACTATCGTTTATTTTATTCCTGTTGTTCTCCATCCCGGTTGGATTCCACCACCAATTAACGGAGCCTGGTATTGATCCGGCATGGAAATTTTTACAAGTAATTTTAACCTTTATGGTTATTATTCCATCTTTAATGACTGCTTTTTCATTATTTGCAACTTTTGAAAGGTTTGGCCGCTCCAAAGGGGTAACTGGTCTTTTTGGCTGGTTTAAAGTATTGCCATGGAATGATGCTCGCTTTACAGTTCCATTTATCGGAATGGCTTCATTTATTCCTGCCGGTGCAGGTGGGATTATTAATGCCTCAAACCAAATGGACGAAGTAGTTCATAATACCATTTGGGTAACGGGTCATTTCCATTTAACAGCCGCAACATCTGTTGTATTAACATTCTTTGGTACCTCTTATTGGCTGGTACCGCATTTAACTGGACGTACATTAACGAAAGCGATGAATAAATTGGCTATAATCCAGGCATGGATCTGGTTTATCGGTATGGTATTCATGTCAGGAGCGATGCACATTGAAGGTCTGCTTGGCGGACCAAGACGTTCTGCTTTTTCAACCTACGGCGGAGCAAAACAGGCGGCTGAGTGGATTCCTTATCAAATTGCGCAGGCAGTAGGCGGTTCGATTTTATTCTTAGGGATTATCTTAGTCATTATTATCTTTGTCAATCTTGCGTTCTTTGCTCCTAAGGGTGAAGAGGAATTTCCTGTGGCTGAAGCGGAGAGTACTGAACAACAGGCCCCAATGGTATTTGAAAATTGGAAACTATGGCTTGGTATCACTGCAGCACTCATTTTATTTGCTTACACGATTCCGTTTATTGATATTATCCAGAATGCTCCTCCTGGTTCAAAGGGATTCCAAACATGGGGTAAATGGTAATTGTTAATTGATCAAAAAAGGCTTCAATCATCAAGATTGAAGCCTTTTTTATCGTTAATTTAGTTTGTAAACATCTGAATATTTTTTATATAGATAATCAATTAAGTAGTTTGGATTCAGCCCTTCGCCAGTGACATCCTGTAAGATCTCAAGTGGTTTTTTTAATTTCCCGTATTGATGAATCTTTTCAGTCAGCCATGATTTTATTGGTAAAAGATCTCCATTTTCCACCAAGCGATTAAACTCGGGAATCTCTTCTAGCAATTTATGTTTAAATTGGGCCGCATACATATAACCTAAGGCATAAGATGGAAAATAACCAAAGCTGCCGCCTGCCCAGTGAACATCCTGCAGGACTCCTTCCGCATCATTTTTCGGGCGGATCCCAAGATACTCTTCATATTTATCATTCCAGATTTCTGGTAAATCTTTCACTTCAAATTCACCATCAAATAACCCTTTTTCAATTTCATAGCGGATAATGATATGAAGCGGGTAGGTTAA
This sequence comes from Bacillus sp. ISL-18, assembly GCF_018613415.1. Taxonomy (GTDB): domain Bacteria; phylum Bacillota; class Bacilli; order Bacillales; family Cytobacillaceae; genus Neobacillus. The sequence continues at coordinate 218,634 of NZ_JAGGQG010000010.1, forward strand.
TTCATCCGCCTCGATTCGAATAAAGGAAGGCTTTGACTCATTGATGGCTCGATAGAAATCGTCCAGTTTTATATTATCAAATTGGCCATCTGCAGCATACTGTTTCAAAAGTTCAAAGTTGTTTTTCCAAAAAGAATAGCTTCGTCCTAAAATATTTTCATAGAAAAGGGATTGAGACTCATGGATGCCCATTGAAGTTCCAGTACAAAGCGGTGTACCAATCAATTCCTTAGAGATGTTTTGTTCATATAATGCGTGTCCCCCTTCGTGAATGGTACCAAAAACGGCGGTTCGAAAATCACTTTCATTGTAATTTGTGGTGACACGGACATCACCGGGATTGAGTCCGGTTGCAAAAGGATGGACGGATTCATCCAATCTCCCAGCCTGAAAGTTGTATCCCATTTTCCCTAAAATTTTCAAACTAAAATCCCGTTGTTGCTCTTTCGGAAACTTTTCAAATAGAAATTCCGTTTTTGGCTTATAAGAAGATTCTGAAACAGCTTTAACTAACGGGACTATCTTGTCTCTCAGCTCTTGAAATACTTGATCAAGTACACTTACTGTCATACCAGGTTCGTACATATCTAATAGAACATCATACTTATTTTGTTGGTATCCCCAGTAGCTGATAAATCTTTTTGTCATGGTTACTAGCTTTTCTAGGTAAGGACTAAACAGAGCAAAATCAGCTGTTTCCTTTGCTTCTTCCCAAACACTTTCCGCCTTGGATTGGAGAATAACATATTCCTTGTACTCTTCTTCGGGTATTTTTTTATTTCGTTCATACTCCCGTTTGCATTCTTGCAGAATCTTACCTGTCTTTTCTGACAGTGATTGTTGTTTTGTTAGATTAGCTATGTATGCAGCCATTTCCTCGGAAGTGGACATTTTAAATACTTCAGAGGAAAGCATTCCAATTACTTCCGACCTCTGTTCTATTCCTTGTTTTGGAGCCCCGGTCCGCATATCCCAATAAATCAGTCCAATTGCCTCATTATAAGCGGAGATTTTTTTTACAAAATCTAAGAATTCTTTTTCTAATTGCTTTCTGTTCATACCAAGACCTCCCTGCATAATTAGTTAAATTCTAACATACTATTCTAAATCGCTGACTTAAAGAGTTCAAAAAAACAACAGAAGATCTGTTGTTAGAAAAAAAGAGAAGTTGTTAGGAAAATAAATTTTAAAGTTCAAAAGGGTTGAGAGTGTTTTTCAAGCACTAATCAATTGGTAATGGATTAGAATTATTCAGGTTTATAACGTTTGCACTCCCATAGTTTGTTTATTTTTCATTACTATTATAGATGAATATACATAAATCCCATTGTGCTACTTATCACACTTATGGCATAATTTTATTAATAAATTGTGAAAAAAGGCGGAATAAGCATGATCGAACTGGTCGGCTGTTGTTGTAGGTGCCGGAAAGAAGTCTATTGCTTAGATGGTTTTTTAAATGGTGTCCATCGCGATAAAAAAGAGATCTTTTGTTTCGATTGCTTTGAGAGATTCGTTAACGAAACGGAAAATCCGCAAAGCTGAGCTTTGCGGATTTTCACCTCTTATTCTTCATCCAGCGCTAAATCTTTAACAGGAAGCTGTTCTCCCTCTTTATGCGTTGGTTTACGTAAATGAAACAGTGCCTTAATGCAGAAAACCAACAATACCACTACACCAATAAGGAATATGGTGTCAGGCACCGCCCGCCAGGTTAAGAGTTTTTGGACAAGGTCTTTTTGCAGGAAGGCTGCTGAACGGGATGCTGCATATCCATGATGGAAAGCTTCTTTTATTTGAATGAACCCAACAGGAAGTAAGGATAAGAAGACTATACCTGCCAAGCCGATATTGAGCATAATACAGCTAAATTTAATCCATTTATCGTTCCAAAACTCGGGTTGGACAATATTACGCAATGAGTACAGAAGTACTGCAACGGCAAACATCCCGTAAACCCCCATCATGGAACCATGACCATGTGCTGGCGTTAAGAATTGCCCATGTTCAAAATAACTTACTGCCGGAAGATTGATTAAAAATCCTAGCACACCTGCACCTACTAAGTTCCAGATGGCGACAGAAATTAAGAACCAAAATGTCCCTTTATATGGGAATTCAATCCCGCCTTTCCGCATCATTTTATATTGTTCGTATGCCTCAAGAATTAATAATGTCAATGGGATAACTTCTAAGGCTGAGAATACGGCCCCAAGACCCAGCCAAACCTCGGCAGACCCATTGTAATAATAGTGGTGACCAATTCCAATCACACCGCTGCCTAATAAAAGTATTAATTGAAAATATAGCTGTCTGACCGTAGATTTTTTAGTGACAAGTCCTAATTGAACCATCAAGAAACCAATAACGACAACAGCAAATACTTCAAAAATCCCTTCAACCCAGAGATGGATAATCCACCAGCGCCAATAGTCTGCAAATGTGAAACTAGTCCCAGGATTAATAAATAGCGCAAAGATATAAAACGCCGGTACCGCAATGGCTGAGTAGAATAACAAATGAATTAATCCACCCTTATCAGACTCTCTTTTTAAGCCTGCCCGAATTCCACGGTAAACGATAAACAGCCAGATTAGCATACCGACAATTAGAATTAACTGCCAAATCCGTCCTAACTCAATATATTCCCAGCCATTGTTTCCAAGCAGGAACCAATTATTGCCTAAATACCCCTTCGGACCAAGCCATTCTCCTGCCATACTGCCGCCTACAAGGACAACCAGTGCCCAGAATAAGATATCGACTAAAAGTCCTTGTTTCGTTGGTTCATATCCACCCACAAGCGGCGCAACATAAATACCCATTCCAAGCCAGGATGTTGCGATCCAGAAAATAGCCAGTTGTAGATGGAACCCTTTGGTAATATTAAATGGCAGTATATCATGAATCCACTTAATACCGAAGAAACTATCAGGCTCTATATAGTAGTGGGCCAGTAAAGCACCAAACATACACTGAACAAAAAATAACACAGACACAATAACAAAATATTTTCCACTCTTTACTTGTGAACTTGTTACAGGAATTTTTCGTAAATCGATTTTAGGGAATTTCCCCTCTTTGTATGCTTCCTTCATCCCAAACTGATAACGGTAAAACACAAATAGGATAATCCCTACCATTAATACAAATAGTGTAATACTGGCACCGCTCCACCATACCGCAGAAAAAGAAAGGTGGTTACCGGCATCTTCGTAATAAGGCCAGTTATTAGTATATGTAATGGTATCACCTTTTCGGACTGTACTTGATAACCAGGCGGTCCAAAAGAAGAAATCAGATATTTGTGTAATTTGGTCACCTTTCGCCACATATGCCCGGTTCTTTTCAGGCATATCCGTTTCTTTAATCAGATTGGCCTTTAACCCCCAACCGTCTCCCTTAGTAAACACGTCTTGATAATGTTCTCTTACCTTTTCAAGACCAAAGGCTTGGGCATTTGTTAATTTCATTGTATCTTTAGCACTATCATAGCGATTTTTTCGCATTTCTTTAATCACATTATTTTTAATAACCGATTTTTCTTCACCATTAAGGGCAGCAAAATCTTTGCTGTATTTTTCCTTTGCCTTAAAATCTTGCATTCCTTGTGTATAGATTTTAAGGGCTTCAGCCGTATAATCCGGCCCCATGTAAGAACCATGTCCTAATACTGTTCCATAATCCATTAAACCATACTTTTGAAAAACAGCTTGCCCTCCCATAATTGACTCTTTTGTAAAAAGAACCTCACCCTTCTCATTTGTTACCTGCAATGGTCTTGGAGCCTGTTCTTTAAATATCCAATAGCCCCCGGCAAGCAAGACAGTAAAGCTTAGTAAAATAGTAATTATTAAAACTGACTTTAACAAACCATTTCGATTTGTATTCAACACTTTGTTCAATGTTTTCCCCCGTTGTAGTTCCATCCAAATTCATCCTTTCTTATTTGTTCACATTTATTATTGTAACGGTGGAGGATCACTTATAGAGTGAATTCCCTCATCGTATCCCTGTGATTTTTCTCACATCATTGAGAATGAGTATCAAAAGATGTGACACTATGACGGGGGTCACTTAATTACAAGGTAAACACTGCTAAAATGTAACTTAAAGAAGATAAATGACTTACATGGGGTGTTGTTAATGAAATGTGAGGATATTGTTAAAAGATTATCAATCGTGCCGATTTTCAAAGAGTTATCAGCTAAAGAACTTGATCCAATTGTAAAAATTACCCAGGAGCGTTTTTATAAAAATAGAATGTACGTCTTTATGCAGGACGATCCTCTTGATCGGGTGTTTTTTATTCACTCAGGGAAAATTAAAATCTATAAATCCGATTTAACGGGGAAAGAACAATTAATCTCTGTGTTAGGACCTGGTGAAATGTTCCCCCATGCTGGTTTCTTTAGGAAGGGGAAATACCCAGCATACGCGGAGGTTTTGGAGGATGCCGAGCTTATCATCATTCCTATTGATCGATTTGAAAAAATATTAATATCCTATCCAGAATTATGTATTAAGCTGTTTAAAGTATTAGGTGAAAAGATTGTGGACTTGCAAGGAAGGCTTGAAGCACAAGTCCTTCATAATACGTATGAACAAATCATTTTACTGCTTGTTCGATTATGTAAATCTAATGGAGAAAAGGTTGGCGGGCTTTATAAATTAACGACTCAATTCACTAATCGTGAATTAGCGAAAATGATTGGAACCTCAAGAGAATCCGTCAGCAGAACGATTACCCAGGTTAAAAAGAAATCATTGGTTTCCCAAGATGAGAATGGATTTTATTTAATCAACCGTGAGGCTCTTGAACAGGAATTATTTTATTAAAGGCTGAGTTAAACTTGAATGTTGATTTCCGCTCCAGGCGGCTTCGCTCCATTCAACATGCTAAAAATCAACAATAACCTTTAGCTCAGCCATATTAAAAAAAGAAAGCGGAAGTAACTTAAACTTCCGCTTTCTTTTATTTTTCGATTGGATCTGTTGGCAGGACGGCTTTTATTTCTTGCAGCACAGTTACGTCCAGATCATCATCGAGAAGGATATGAACGGTTCCCTCATCCTTTTCAGTCCTAATTAGCCTGCCAATTCCTTGGCGAAGCCGGAGAAGCATATAGGGTAAGTCTACTTCTAAAAAGGGATTAGTAAGCCCATTCTTTTTAGCAGTAAAAACCGGATCATTAGGAGGAAACGGAAGGGAAAAAATAATGACATTTTCTAACGATCTGCCTGGAATATCAAGCCCTTCCCATAAATGAATTGAACAAAGCACAGCATGTTCTTCATTTTGGAATTTCGAAACCAATGTGCTAATCTCCTCATCTCCTTCAAAATATACAGGGTAAGGAAAGGAACCTGAAAACCGCTTCTTAAGAACTAATAATTCTTCATTGTTATTAAGGAGGATTAATGCTCGTCCTTCAGACTGAGTAATTTGCTTAATTAAATATTGAACCTTCCTATCGATCCCATCCTTTGGAAAACGAGGCAGATATACTTTCATTTTTTCATCATAATCAAATGGCGACGCCACGGAAAAAGATACGTATTCGCTAACGCCAAGACTATTGGCCATGTATTCAAAAGACTTATGATTTGAAAGTGTGGCTGAGGAAAAAATAAACGGTTTCTTCTGTGAAAATACTTCCTCACGCATTACTTCCTCGACCATTTTAGGCATAATCACAAGGGTTCTTTCTCCACCTTTTTCTTCGAACCAGGTAATCCCGTTCAGTTCTTGAAGAAATAATGATAGTGAATACGTAATTTGTTCTAAATATTCCTCAACAATTTTCAGATCATATTCATTAATCACATATAACTCACTTTCAAAAACCAGTTCTTCCTCAAGTGCCTGCAAGGTTGACAGCAGCTTTCGACAGGTTTTCATCACCAATGGATGCTTAGTGATGACTTGTTTTTCAGATCCTTGTGATTGGGAAGAAAACTGAGAAATAGCATCAAAAAATGCCTCATTTGCCAAAAGCGCCTCTTCAATCGTATATAACGTCTTTTCACGGACTTCGTTTTCCATTAGCCTAGTTAGTAATGTATCTAATGTATAATCCGTAAAACGGTAGCTTAATGCTTTCTGTGCCGCATATTCCAACAAGTGTCCTTCATCAAATACGACAGAGGAATGTTCTGGTAACAGCGGAAGCTGTCCTTCCCGTTTTCGTGATTCTTTCGTCCAAATATGCTCCATGTAAAAATCATGAGAACAAATAATTAAATCAGCGGCATGTCGATAATATTCCCGGTGCAGAGTTAAGCCGCACCGATGACGTTTATCACAAGAGAAGCAATCCTGAAGTGCATCCCAATTCACATTACTCCAAACTTCATCCGATAGGGATGGGTAATCCCGCCTGTCGCCATATCTTTCAAAAGACTGCATGGATCCAACCGAATGGACAAAATCAGGAAGTTCCTGATAAACCTCTGAAATCTCATCCGAAAAATTATTGTTTTTGACCTGGTCAAGTTTTTTCAAACAAAGATATTGATCCCTTGATTTTGCCAGACGTACATCTATCTGCAAATCTAAAATCTTCTCAAGCTTTGCAATATCTCCTTCTTTTTTAACCAGTTGTTCAATTAATGTTTCGTCAGCACAAGCAATCACTGCAGGCCTATTCGTATAACGGGCATACATGATAGCATACAGTAGATATACGATGGTTTTTCCCGTTCCTACTCCTGCCTCGGCAAACATTACTTTTTTCTCTTTAAAGGCTTTTTCTAATTGAAAAGCCATATAAATTTGTTCGTCTCTTAGTTCAAAACCTGCTTCCGGTAAAACATCATAAAATAGGTCGCCAATCCATTCCCCCAACTTGTCATAAAAAGACTCCGTTTTTGAAATTTCAAACGGCATTCTGTTGTGCATGTAAACCCCTCCCCCATAAAAATTCTTTCCTACTCGTTCCGCGGGGGTCTCTTGCCCCAATATTGATAAAGGTCTGTCCGAATGAATCCATTAAACAGCTTCCGTTTCTTTGTTGCCGGTTTTCCGTATAATTGCTCAAAATCTTCATTCGAAGTCATGATATAAATTGACCAGGTATCGAGTTTACTAAAAGCCTGTCCCATTTCCCTGTACATTTGCTCGACGGCCTTTTTATCTCCAAGCCGCTCCCCATATGGAGGGTTTCCTACAATAACCCCGTACTCTTTACTTGTTGATATATCTCGAACCTGCATTTGTTTAAATTTAATTAAATCACCAAACCCGGCTTCTACGGCATTACCTTCCGCTATATTAATCATACGATGATCGATGTCAGAGCCGCTAATGTCTAATGGCTGGTCGTACTTTGCCAAATCCTCGGCTTCCATCCGGGCTTCCTCCCAGACCTTTTCGGACATCCACTTCCAAGCTTCAGAAACAAATTCTCGATTAAATCCCGGTGCAATATTCTGCCCAATCATTGCTGCTTCAATTGGAATGGTACCTGAACCACAAAAAGGATCAATAAAAGGCCGATCAGCCTGCCAATTTGTTAACATTACGAGGGCAGCTGCCAATGTTTCTTTTAGCGGTGCCTCCCCTTGATCAATCCGATAACCTCGTTTGTGGAGTCCACTCCCACTGGCATCAATTGTTATAGTTGCAACGTCTTTTAACAAAGCAACCTCAATCCGGTATAGCGCACCACTTTCTTCGAACCAGGTATTTCGCTTATACTGTTTTTTCAGACGTTCAACCACTGCTTTTTTAACAATGGCCTGACAGTCTGAAACACTGAATAACTTTGATTTAACCGACTTTCCAATAACAGGGAATTCTGCATCTTCAGGCAAAAAATGTTCCCATGGAAGTGCCTTTGTCTTTTCAAACAGTTCATCAAACGTAAAAGCCTTAAATTCGCCAACTTTAATTTTAATGCGGTCTGCCGTTCGAAGCCATAAATTACTTCGTGCAATCGCAGACTCATCCCCAGAATAGGTAACCCTGCCATTTTCCACTTCACAATTATAACCAAGTGATCGTACTTCTTTCGCAACTAAGGCTTCTAACCCCATCGCTGCAGTTGCAATAATTTGATATTTTCCCATATTTTCACCCTTACATAAATTCAAATGTATGTATTAGTACGCTTATCGTTCAACTTATCGCTTACATTATTGACAAAATGCCGCAAACGAATGCAGTTGTTTGCAATAAAAAAGCTCCCCATATTAGGAGAGCCCTTAATATCCAGCATTTTTAACATTAATAACGTTCTGTAAGCCATGTTCTGTACCATTGTACTGCAAACGACCTTTTGGGTCTCGTACACAGGTGGTAATCATCTATCTACAGATTCAAGTTGAATCTGTCTTTCTCCTCGTTCAATTCCTCAGAGAAAACGCCCCTACCATAATTTGGGTTTCTCGCTCGTGGGGTTTACCCGTTCCACCCTTTCCGTTTCCAGAAAGACTACGTCACTGTGGCACTTTTATAGGTATTCATACCATATCCGGTTGGGACTTAGGTATTTTCCCGGCCGTCAACTAAATGCTAGACTCAGCTGCCCTAGCTTATGAATTCACTAGGCACGAACACTACGAGCATCGCAGCTCGTGCGAGCATGGACTTTCCTCAACGATTCGCTTAAAGCTCCTCGCAGCGATTACCCGAACGTCATTAATGATACTTTCTTATTATATGTATTTCTTGTTGAATATACAATGGTTTTTATTAGGAAACTGCGGTACAAAATGTTAATCGTAAAGTTTATTACCAAAAACATGCTTTTCTAGATTAGACAATCTTTTTAAAATATCAAAATTGGTGGTTCCGGCAGGCTGTGCAACCGGCTGCCTTTTTGACGTATCTTCAAGCTGCTTACGAAGCCTTAGATTCTCTTGCTGGAGATCCTCAATTTCTTGATGAAACGTCTCATAGTCTTTAATAATTAAATCTAGAAATTTATCCACATCTTCTTGTCTATAACCACGAACACCAGTTTTAAACTCTTTTTCTAAAATATCCTTAGCTGTTAATTTGACCTTATCAGCCAACATACAAATCACCTCAAGTTTAGCCAATCATTACCTATTATTTTTCCAAAAATAAGTCCTTTTGTCAATTTTCTTTTACATTCAGGATTTGTGTCAACATTTCATTCATATATGGCACCCACTTATCCTGCTCCTTAAAAGTCAGATTGCTTAAACTGTTCTTCCTCAACAATCATTTGCAAATCGTAAAACGTAATTAATTCGATTCGATAATCGTGCTGTTTTTGATAGTCTAATGCTAATTCGTACAAATATTTAGGGCTTCCCTCTTTTTCATGGTCATACAGCAGCAGCAGGCCTTCACTTTTTTCCACAAAGAATTGATTTTTCAAGCGAAATTGCCATGGTTTTTCATACCCTTTTTTCGTAATAGAATCGACGAAATCCGCTTGCATTAAGATCGTTGAATACCACTCTTTATTGGTTTCATTCCAGTTCGATTCCTGATCTAAAAACGGAGTAATCACCGCAAGCTTTAACTCAGGATATTCAGTCTGTAAGTCAAAGACCACTTCGGCAGTCCAAAGTTCTACACCTAGTTGACCACTGATTAAGATCCATTCTAATTCTTCTTCAATCATGGGCAGTAACGCCTTTCTTATAGCTGCCTTGATATATTGAACAGATGGATGGTCCTTATTAAATACCCCTAATTCAAAAGGTTTATAACCGGAAATGGCTAAAACTTTTACCAAACTCTTTCTCCTTTTTTTAAAATTATTTAAAATTGGGACAAACATTTTATTACAAAGAACATAACATATAATAAATAGAAAATAAAAAACAAGGGCTAAAAGCCCTTGCAAGACAATCCAACTACTATGGTCTGCGGCCTCTAAAAGATCCTGGCCCTGCTCCAAAGCCTGGTCCTGGTCCAAAGCCTGGTCCGCCTGGTCCAAAGCCTGGCCCGCCTGGTCCAAAGCCTGCACTTGATCCAAAGCCCGGACCACCCATTCCACCAAAGCCTGGTGCATTAGGTACAGCATTTGGCATTGGTGCGATTGGCATTGGAGCCGCTGCTGGTGCACATGTGTTACAGCAGTCAATGTGCTGATTGCAGCACTCTTCTGCACATGATGCAGTGTGTGGACAATAATGTTTATGTTGGAACATGTGGTGGTTCACTGTGGTTGTATGAACCGGATGAATATGTGGCACCACCGTTGTTGAAAACGTATGGTTCACAATTTGTTGCGTCGGATGAATGACTGGAGGTAAAAAATTAGTTCCTAGATACATATGAAAATCTCCCTTCAAATATTCTGTTTACATTAACAGCCTATGTTAAAGGAGTGACTCTTGTACTAATGAAAATACCTATTTTTTGATTTTAGCTATGCTGTTTTTATAACATAGTATAAAAGCTGTCTTTTAGACTTGTTAACACAACGGCAGTCAAACAGACGACAATAAAAAATAAGAAAAGAATTGCTTTATACATACTACCAGCTCCATAAGTTTTATAGTCGTTTTTTTCTCAACTCAATTTTCAATTTTACCTTTTTCAAGCCTGATAAACAATATGGGAATGCTGGTTTTCCCCATAAAAAATATTAAAATTTTGTGACATACCGATCAAATACTAATCATACTGAATAGCTCGGCAAAAATCAGTGAACGTTCAGCTTATTTAGGATCATTTATCGTATTTTTTTTCCAAGCGTGAAAGCCTGGTTTGCAGCTGGTCTAGTAACCGCTTATTTTCATTTTTTGGATCAGCAGATACTGAATGAATGGCTTCCTGACAATACTTGAGAGCCTTTGGAAGGTCTTTGATCCTATGCTCAAAGATTTTGGCCAGCTCAATACAGGCTTCTGATCTTATTTGCAAATCCTTAGAATCGACAACTTCTAAAAATAAATTTCGTGCGCTGCTCCAATTACGTTCTTTTTTTTGCTGATAGGCGAGGAGTAGTTTTGCCTGTTTGGATGTTATATCCTGTTCCTTTGTTAGGGTGGTTAAGACCTTTTTCGCTTGTTCCGTTTCTCCTAAGCTAGCAAACCAGCGTCCTATTTCATAAGTCTCAGGGCGTGTTTGATTCAGGTCCAATCCTGAGAGCTGAAATGTTAGATGAGTATACAACGTAACAAGGGATAAGATGTCGATTTCATTATGTTTTAAGATACCAAGCATTCCATCAGGTTGTTTGCTTTCAATAAAATCAAAATAAATGATCGGTGCAAGATAGCCCGGTATATCATCTATTCGTTCTACTCCCAATACTTCTTTCTCAACAATGGACAACTTCATTCTATCTAATTTATGTTTCCAGAGTCTTCTAGCCGCATGGAAAAGATCAAAGTGTCCAAAAGCAGGCAGTTTAGGGACATGTTCTCTGACTAGCGTATGTCGTGTTTTCACTTGTGGCCAATCAAACGATTTTCCATTGTAAGTGACAAGAGTTCGATAGTTCACTTTTTCCAAAAAGCTTTGGTATAGTGGAACCTCAGCACCAGGATTTGGCAAAATATGCTGTCTTAAAATAAGCTCCTCCCCAAAAACACTAGCATAACCAAGTATAAAAATGGTATTTCCAACTCCGCCCCCAAGCCCGGTCGTTTCTGTGTCAAAAAAGAATAATTCTTCCACACTATGCCCTTTAGACGATATTGGATGGTTAATTTCATTTTTATTCCAGCAATTAACTGCCGTTCGTAAATCTTGAAACTGATAGTGCCCATGCTGATAGGACAGAGGGTATCTTATTTCTCGAATTAAACAATAATTTTCATCTAAGAAATAGGGAGAGACATGTTCTTGTTCCCATTTATCACGATAAGGGATTTCAAATACAGAACCTTCAGGAAGATGTTTTGTTTCCTTTTCAGAATGCGCACCAACCGACAGATGCGGTTTTAAACGATTCAATTTGTTTTTTAGTGACATGTTGCAACTTCCTCACCTAAACGTGGAGTTTGCAGAAATGTCTTAAGAATCTTAACCGTATCATTTTTTGCTGTTTCACTAACAGCATCCATGCCAATACAAGAAGGACATCCTGACTGACATTGGCAGCGGTGGATCATTTTTAAGGTTTCATTAAATACTTCAGACATTCCTGTATATATTTTTTCACTTAATCCAATCCCGCCCGGATAACGATCATAAAAGAAAATTGTCGGCTTTTCATTATGATCTGCTTTAACTTGGGGTATAACGTGGATATCCTGAGGATCAGCCATGACAAATAAGGGAGCTATATGATTAAGGGCATGTGCAGCGCCAATAAGACCCTGCTCGAGACGCTCTTGTCCCATTTCTACTAACGGTTTACTTAACGAAATCCATGCAGCATTTGTATGAAGCTCCTCCTCTGGGAGATGAATCGGACCGGACCCAATGTTTTCATGTGTTTCAAATTTAATCTTTTTAAAAATAGTAGCCATCGCCCGGACACTGACATCGCCATACCCTATTTCTGCTTTAGACAGTGTTTGAAGTTTATCAACCTCTAGTACCTTTAATTGAACTGCCAGGTTGGCATCTGTAAAATAGTCTACATCGACTTCACGAACAAATGCCTTTTTCTCATCCCAATCGAGCTTTTCTACCTGATATTGTGTTCCTTGGTGTAAGTAAATGGCCTCATCATGGAGCAGTGTCATGGCGGAGAAACGATCCATTTCACCGATGACCTTCACATGAGCTATATCTGATTGATCGACGATTATAACATTTTCCTGTGAAGCTGACCGTAAACTAATGTTATGAGCTGGGAATGAATCATTCATCCAGAAAAATTTTTCACCGTTTCGATAGAGCACACGTTCCTCTGCTAAGTATTCTAGTAACTCGTCGGTTTCCACATTACCAAACAAATCACCCGTCTTAAATGGCAGCTCATAAGCAGCGCATTTCATATGATCAATTAAAATAATAAGATTATCTGGATTAATTCTTGCTGTTTCGGGACTTTTATTAAAAAAGTAATCAGGGTTTTGAATAATGTATTGATCAAGCGGGCTCGAACTAGCTACCATTATAACCAAAGCTTCGCCATGTCTTCTGCCTGCTCTTCCTGCTTGCTGCCAAGCACTCGATATCGTCCCAGGATAGCCTGTCATAATACAAACCTGCAGCTGTCCAATATCCACGCCCAGTTCAAGAGCATTCGTGCTCACAACCCCATAGATATCCCCTGAACGTAAGCCTTTTTCAATTTTCCTTCGTTCTGTTGGCAAGTATCCGCCGCGATACCCCATTATTGATTTTGCACCCAACTCATTTTTAACTAATTCCTGCAAGTAAGTCAGAATTATTTCCACTCTTACTCTGCTTCTAGCAAATACAATCGTTTGAATCTTATTTTTCAATAGTGTCCCTGCTAGTTTACGAACCTCAAGTGTTGCACTTCTGCGAATATTTAATGGCTTATTCACTATCGGAGGGTTATAAAAGAGAAAATGTTTCGTTCCACTTGGTGCACCATTATTATTAATCAACGTCATTTTCTCTTCAGTTAACTTCTCCGCAAGTTCTAAAGGATTAGCAATAGTGGCAGAAGTACATATAAACACAGGATTGCTTCCATAATAATGGCAAATCCGCTTTAATCTTCTGATTACATTGGCAACATGACTGCCAAACACACCGCGGTATGTATGAAGCTCATCAATAACAACAAATTTAAGATTCTCGAATAAGGATACCCATTTTGTATGATGCGGCAGGATCGCAGAATGAAGCATGTCTGGGTTGGTAATGACTACATGTCCAGCTTTTCTTACCCTCTGGCGGATGTTTGCGGGAGTATCTCCGTCATACGTATAACTATTTATGTCAGCGCCGGACGCTTCAATAATTTCATTAATTTCACTTTTTTGATCTTGTGCAAGTGCTTTAGTTGGAAAAATGTATAGAGCTCGTGCATTAGGATTTGCCAAAATGGTTTGTAACACCGGCAAATTATAACAAAGTGTCTTTCCAGAGGCAGTTGGTGTCACAGCTACAATACTATGTCCGCTAATAATCTCATCATATGCTGATTTTTGATGAGTATAGAGCTGGCCAATTCCTCTAAGAGAAAGAGATTTCTTTAGAACAGGATGAAGTTCCTCTGGCAAGTCTACCGATTGGGCTGGCTTGTGGTCAATCGTATGCCATGTAACTATATTTTCTTTAAACTCGTCGTTTATTTTTAAATCTGCAAGGATTTCCTGCAGGTTTTTTTTCAGCTTCATGTTCTCACCTCATAACTCTTATTTTACCGAATAGACGTTCGTTATTAAAGAGATAAAATAAAATTTAATTCATTAACAGGATTGTAACCTTTTACCATTATGATAGAGTAAATGTTATGACCATATTTTGTTACAATATAAAATAAATGAACTTGATTTGAAAGGTGATTATATGAAAATAGAAGATATAAAACGTGTACTAGGAGGTTTTACCCTTTTCCGTGAATTAGACCATTTTGAATTGACCAAAATAGCGAATATTTCGATTGCCAGGGAGTGGAAAAAAAATAGTCATGTCTTTCTCCAAGGCGATCCACTCGAAAACGTCTATTTTATCTTTGATGGAAAAATAAAAATCTATAAAAGTGATATAAGTGGTAAAGAGCAAATTGTGGCGATTGCAAAAAAAGGAGAAATGTTCCCCCACGTTGGATTCTTTAGAAAGGGCGATTATCCTGCCTATGCAGAAGTGCTAGAGCCTTCTACTCTTATTGCAGTTCCTATTTCAAAATTTGAGAAGGTATTAATCGAAAATCCAGAGCTCTGTATTAAAGTGTTTAAGGTGCTTGGCGAGAAAATTGTTGATTTACAAAATCGCTTAGAGGAACAGATTTTAAACAATACATATGAACAAATTATCAAGCTACTTATTCGTCTAGCTCAGAAACATGGAATCGAGCAGACGAATGGTACGATTCAACTGAAATCAGAGTTTACGAATAGAGATCTTGCCAATATGATTGGAACTACGAGGGAAACCATTAGCCGGACATTGACGAAAATGAAAAAAGAGGAATTAATAGAACTAGACCATGAAGGAAACATGATTCTGGATATAACTATGCTGATGCAGGAATTAAATATACTATAAGAAAAACACCGCGGTTTTAGGCCTGCGGTGTTCTTCTTATAATTACAGTTGAAGCATTTCTTCCATATCTTCTTTGGCTGTACCGATTAATTTAAGATTAAAAGTATCCTGAAGGACCTGAAGAACTCCTTCTGAAATAAATTCAGGCGGTTTAGGTCCAATTCTAATGTCCTTAATTCCCAAACTGAATAGACCTAACAGAATCGCTACTGCTTTTTGTTCAAACCAAGATAAGACGATACTAACTGGTAATTCATTGACTTCACAGCCGAACGCATCCGCTAATGCTAAGGCAATCTTCACGGTTGAACCGGAATTATTACATTGACCTAAATCAATATACCTTGGGATGTTTGTTCCAGGTACTACCCCATAATCGACATCATTAAAGCGGAATTTACCGCAGGAAGTTGTTAAAATAACGGTTTCAGGAGGAAGAGATGTAGCAAGCTCTCGGTAGTATTCTCCGCCGTTTCCAGGTGCATCACATCCTGCAATAACAAAAAAGCGTTTAATTTTACCTGCTTTCACAGCATCAATAACCTCTGATGCTAAACCTAAAACGGTTTCATGATGGAATCCAGTCAGTAATGTTTCTTCCGATTCAATCGCTGCTTCAGGAAGCTCCAATGCTCTGTTAATTAATGGGGTAAAATCATCATTCACAATTTTTTCAACATTTTCAAGTCCAGCAACTTCATAGGAAAACATCCGATCAGCATATGTACCCTTAATTGGCATTACACAGTTGGTAGTAGCTAGAATAGCTCCTGGGAACTTTTCAAATAAGCGGCGCTGGTCGTACCAAGCTTTACCTATATTACCTTTTAAATGTGCATATTTTTTCAAGGCAGGATAGCCATGTGCAGGAAGCATTTCAGAGTGTGTATAAATATTAATATCTTTTCCTTCAGTTTGTTTTAATAATTCCTCTAAGGCGAATAGGTTATGTCCCGTAACAACGATACACTTGCCTTCAATTTTATTCTGACTAACGCGGATTGGTTCTGGAATTCCCAAACGTTTTGTATGGGCCTCATCAAGCATTTCCATAACGCGGACAGCAGATTGTCCCACCTTCATAGCCATATCAATATGTTCCTGTACGTTAAAATTTGAATTAGTTAATGTCATGTAAAGTGCTTCATGTGTTGTGGCATCCACAAATTGGTCCGTATACCCTAGTTGATTGGCATGTGTTCTGTAGGCCGCAATTCCTTTTAACCCAAAAATAATCGTATCTTGTAAGCTGGCGATTGTTTCATCTTTACCACAAACACCGATTACCTTGCATCCGCCAGTTGGTGTTTGTTCACATTGATAACAGAACATGTAACTTCCCCACTTTCATTATATTTCTTTCCTAGCGTACAAATTTTCTTACTTGTTAAATGTGATTAAAATCACATTTATCATATTTGTAACAGAATGTTCGAAAATTTGTGACGAACATATGTCAGCACCTACCTATTTTTCTATGCATATAATATGGAGTGAAATAATGGAAAGAGAGGGAATAATGATGTCATCCATGCTTCCGAATGATAAAAATAACCGTAAATCCCCGCTGTCAGAACCTTTCCGGGATTTAATCAAATCCATGAATGACTTATTCACTGATAAACCGGTGCGAGGATTTTTACAAACAATTGATGAGTTTTTTAAAACTCCTTTCCCTACAGCGGCAGGTTTTCATGTTGAAACGGTAGAAACAGGAAAGGAATATATTATTTCAGCCGAGCTGCCTGGCGTGAAAAAGGAGCAAATCCAATTAAATATTACAGGAAACTATTTAACGATCTCTGTTGAAAATCGCGAATTAGAAACAGAGGAAAACGAACTTACCCATGTATATCGACGTAAATACTTCCGTCAGCATGCTGCTAGGACGATCGCCCTGCCCCATGCGATCAATGAAAAATTGGTTCGGGCTTCGTACCGTGATGGGTTGTTACAAATCCACATTCCTCAGGAAAAAGGTAAAGTAATAGACATAGAAGAATAACTTACTATTTTTTTGTTTCCTCTATATAGGAAAAGACGGCTGCTATTAGCCGTCTTTTTTATAATCTGAAATAATTTAAGCCTTAAAGATACCCCCAAATCCTTTTACGAGCGAGGATACTTGAGTTACTGCATTCATCATTTGCCCAGCCGTATTTACCATTTTATTAATGTCCACTGATCCATCTTGTGATTTGAATGAATTAATTAACGATTGCATTCCACCTGGTTGTTTTGGCATAAAACTGTTTTTAGGATAGGGATTCATTATTGGATAACCATTCATGGGCATATATGGCTGTTGAACCATTTCATCCTTGGGCTGCAAAGGGTTTTGAAATAGAAACTGGTTATCCTTTTGCTTATATTGAGTTTGATGATTCATATTTTGCTGTCCAAAGCCCGGTTGATAGGTTTGACCATATGGCTGCATGGACTGAGGGTAATAAGGGTTGGGCGGGTAAAAGGGCAACATATTGTAGTTCTGTACTTGAGTCTGATATGGGCTCGGCGGCTGACTTCTGTTCATATGTGCTTGAGGGTTCATTTGTTGGTGTGTCATTGGTCCTTGGTGCATCATTTGCCCCGAGTATCCATGATGAACAAAATGATTTGGTTTTGTTTTACCAAACATGGGCAAACATCTCCTCTTTATTATTCTCTATTACACATTATGAAGATTAGAGAGGAAAGGTGATTGTAAGTGTTAGTTTGTCAATGTCAGATTCACGAGAATTTTGTCTAAAGTTTAAATATTTTAAAAACTAGGAATCCTATGTTTTCATGATACGATTAACAAAAGGGTGAAGGAGGAGCTATTTATGGACATTCACGAATTAAAAAGCAAATTTATTCAAAGTCGGGATTACAACACAGATGACGTTAATGCCTTATTGGATTTTGCAAAGAAAGTGTATATTCATAATGAAATTAGTATAAAAGAATATCGCGTTCTTGTCCGCGAGCTTGAGAACCAAGGTGCGGTTATACCTGAAACTAATCATGAAGACTCCCTCATCGAACATTCTTAAAATAATGGGCAGCTGTATATTCCAGCTCCATTCCTCTTCTGTTATTTACTAGCAGCAGATAGGAATATTTAATCAATCTACCTAAAAGAGATGCATTTACCTGCATCTCTTTCTATCTTTCACCTCTTTTAATACTTCCGCAAGAACAAATTCCACCGACCGATGGGTATTTAAAAACCTTGATTTACTTGTCTCTGGAAAAAAAGACTGAACAGAGATCTGATCAATATGGGCAGAAGTTGTGTCAATTTGTGTTAAATGGAGGTGTAAAGTATTAGCTGTAGGGAGCCATTTCTTCATTGCCCTATTCCATTTATCATTAATCTCCTTTACTTCATCTGCAAATGGTTTAATTTCACTATAAAAATCATGTGTTAGTCCTGTCTCTCTGCCTTCTTGATAGTTCTTTAGAAATAGCTCATTATAATGGAACAGTTTTTCCGTTAATTCAAGAATCTCATCTGTCATGTTCTCTTTCTCCTCTTTTAATTTACAAAATAAAAAAGTAGCAAGAGTATTGATGCTACTTTTAACCATATTATTATTTTATCGCTACTTAAAAACCTAATTCAAGCTTTAAGGATGCAGGAACTGCACCAAGGTTAGTGTTAAGGATATCTTCATGAGACATCGGATTCATATTTGCTGATCTACCCTCGATATCTGAAAGGTGGTGAAGTGTTACCGTTAATTTTTCTTGTTCCTCACTTGTTATATGAAGGCGCTGGTCGGAGAAAGAGGCTTCTAGAACAGACTCCAATTCTTCTAATTGATCATATATTTCCGTTAGCATCGTAAGCATTTTTTCTTTTTCGGACATTGGTATAGTCATTTACAAATCCCTCCTCACGAGTATCTATTACGTAATATTCTCCTTCCCTTTCCAGCCTCCTTCAAGCTTGACAAAACTAGAAGCAATTCGGCAAAGAAAGTGTTAAAACATCATGAATGATAATCTTTTTCGACATAATCATAAGTTCGCATGAAAAACCGCTGAAGCGTACATGCTAGTATTGGAGGTGTTTTTAATGGCGAAAAAAAATAATCCAACAAGCAAGCAATCAAAAGCTGTCACAGAGCAAAAAACAGGCTATGGGGATAAAAAGCTTGAAGGACCAAATCGTCCTGCTGAATAATAACAGTAAAAAGCAAGGCAGCGTCCTTGCTTTTTTTATTTCCACCTTT
Source organism: Bacillus sp. ISL-18 (assembly GCF_018613415.1). Classification (GTDB taxonomy): domain Bacteria; phylum Bacillota; class Bacilli; order Bacillales; family Cytobacillaceae; genus Neobacillus. Next base: position 237,924 of record NZ_JAGGQG010000010.1, read on the forward strand.
TTAGCTTAAGTGTTTTATGAAGGGAAAGTAATAAGTGAAGCTGATTTGATTTATTAAAGTACCAGTCCGTAAGATGGATAGGATGATGATGACGAACTGGTAAATGCATCCAGGCCGGGGAAATCAGTCGCTGTTTACTCCAATCTTGATAGTTATGTTGGTGATGCTCAATAACCGGAAAAGTTGTTCGAAGCAGCGGTGTTTTCCTGCCTGTCTTTATTTTAAAATATTGCTCATAATCGTTTCTTGAACCTGTATGCGGATTTCTTTCGGCAAATTCAAAAAAATAAGAAAACAAACGCGGATGAAAAAGAATACTCGCCAGCCTCTTCCCTAAATTGATTCGCTTAGATAGGGATTTAAAACCATTTACACTGGCCCCATACACCTCCCCGCCACAAGTAGGAAAAAGAACGCAGCTGAAGTGAAGCCAATCTTGAAACGAAAAAAGAAAGGAATGAAAGACCTTATTCTTATAAACGGGATGTTCTATCACAGGTGTTTGAATCACATTTTGTTCATTAATAATTAAAGAAGTTGTTAATCTTTCCTTATCGTTTTCCTTCCAATAACGTTCCCACTCTTTTTGAATAAATGTTGAAACATGGAAAAAGGGAAGTAAGTGAAACATAGGCCGATTCAATTTCGTCGAATAGTGGTAAAGAAGAAGCTGGGGGAAAACATCATGAAAAATAAGCCAATTGGCCCGTTCATAAGTCAAAAATAACTGTTTCCTCATTTTTGGTTCTAAAATTTCCGGGAAAATGTCACCTTCTAGATCACACATATTCCAACCGCCATTACGTGAAACCATACTTGCAAGAAAAGACCAAATAATATCCGGATGTTGTTTAAAATAGGAAAAGTAGGCATCTGTACGCGTAATATTATCAACATTTCTTTTTTTTGTTTCACCTACAATTTGACGGATGATTGATTGTTCCTGTATCGTAAGATGATTCATATTCATCTTCCTTATTTTTGATAGAGTTTTAATTTTGCGTTAAAATCTTTACTAATATCGAATCATGTCTGAGTTTAGCATTCACGCTACAATTATTATTAGCGTGTGTAGGCAAATTTTTTTTATACACCCCAATATGAACAAAGATTTGGTATGATAAGGATTAGCTTGAGAGGTGTAAAATAATGAATCTTAACTATCCGAATGGAAAAAAGTATAAGCCAAAAGAACTTATAAAAGACAATACGGTGAAAAAAATAAAAAATGGATCTTATAGTAATCGGGGTATGACACTAGAGGAAGATTTAAATGAAACGAATCAGTATTACCGGGAAAGAAAAATTGCAGTGATACATAAAAAGCCAACTCCCGTTCAAATTGTTCAGGTGGATTATCCCAATAGAAGTGCTGCCGTAATAAAAGAGGCATACTTTAAACTAGCTTCGACAACTGATTATAATGGGGTATATAAAGGTAGATATATTGATTTTGAAGCAAAGGAAACGCAAAACCCCACCTCATTTCCATTAAAGAATTTCCATCAACACCAAATACAACATATGGAAGAAGTAATGGATCAAGGAGGAATTTGTTTTGTTATTCTCCGTTTCACAAAATTTGAACAGGTTTACCTGCTCGAAGCCCGACATTTACTGCATTTTTGGGAGCGAATGATGAACGGAGGAAGAAAATCGATTACAAAAGAAGAAATTGAACAGAAGGGCCACCACATACCGCTTGGATTTCAACCAAGAATTGACTATATTAAGATAATAGAGCAACTATAGAAAACTTCAATTTTTTCATAGAGAATAGAAAGGAAGGAAATCATTATGTCTGAACAATACAAATCAAGAGAGGAGCGCAGAAAGCAACTCCAATCCAAAGGCAAGAAAAATAAACAAAAAAAACCACGCGGACTAGTTAAGAAGATTTTTTTAAGTCTTGTTGTCCTCGGAATAATTGGATTACTTGCCGGAGTGGGGACTTTCGCTTACTTTGTTAAGGATGCTCCCAAACTTGATCCGAAATTATTAAAAGATCCTATCCCTTCAAAAATTTTAGATAAAAATGATAAGTTGATTACTGAAGTAGGTGCTGTAAATCGAGAATATGTAAACTATAAAGATATTCCTAAAAAACTTGAAGATGCTGTGTTAGCAACAGAAGACTATCGTTTCTATAAGCACCATGGGATTGATCCAATTCGTCTTGGGGGCGCCGTTTTAGCCAACTTCCGGCATGGATTTGGTGCAGAAGGCGGAAGCACCATCACACAACAAGTAGTTAAAAATGCTTTCTTGACTCAAGAAAAGACGTTAAAACGAAAGGTTCAAGAAGCATGGCTTGCCTATCAGCTGGAGCAGCAATATACAAAACACCAGATCTTTGAGATGTATGTAAATAAGGTGTATGTATCCGAAAACAGCCATGGTCTTGCTACTGCTGCCGAAATCTATTATGGTAAGGAATTAAAGGACCTTACTTTGGCCGAGGCTGCACAAATAGCCGGGATGCCACAAAGTCCTAACAATTATAATCCCTTTAACCACCCGGATTTAGCAGAAAAAAGACGGAACATCGTTCTATCATTAATGTATCAGCATGGATATATATCAAAGCAGCAAATGAAAGAAGCTGAAAAGGTTTCTGTAGCAAAAGATGTGCTGCCACCTGAAAAACGTCAAGTTAATGATAATAAAACTTATGACTCATTTGTGGATGCTGTCATTGATGAGGTAAAGGCTACAACAGATTTTGATATTTTTACAGACGGTTTAACAATCTATACTACTCTTGATAAAGATGCGCAATTACATGTTAATGAAATCCTAAATACAAAGGATTCCGATATCATCCCTTACCCTGATGATAAACTTCAAGCTGGTATTGTCCTTCTTGATACAAAGACAGGAGAAATTCGGGCAATTGGGGGCGGAAGAAACCAACAAGTCCAACGCGGTTTTAATTATGCAATCGATACGAGACGCCAGCCTGGATCTACAATTAAGCCCGTGCTAGATTACGGTCCTGCAATTGAATATTTAAACTGGGGCACCTATGAAATGATTAACGATAAGCCGATTACTTATTCATCCGGTAAGAAATTTGGCAACTGGGATCAGAAGTATAAGGGTCCAATGACGATGAGAACGGCCCTGCAATTATCACGTAACAGTCCCGCTGTTCAAGCACTACAGCAAGTTGGACTTGATAAAGCAAAAGACTTTGCCGTTAATCTTGGTATTCCTTTAAAAGAAATTTACGAATCCTATGCCATCGGCGGCTTTGAAACTGGGGTTTCCCCACTTCAAATGGCCGGAGCCTATGCTGCTTTCGGAAATAATGGATTCTACACTAAACCACATTCAGTTAAGAAAATTAAGCTGCGAGACGGCACCATGATCGACACAGCCCCTAAACCGAAAGTGGTAATGAAGGATTCGACGGCCTTTATGGTTACCGATATGTTGAAGAGTGTACTGATATCTCCTGGAACAGGAACACGGGCCAAAGTGCCAGGGCTTCCAATAGCAGGAAAGACAGGAACTACAAACTATACAGATCAAGAAATGTCTGAATGGAATATAAATAGCAGTTCTGTTCCAGATGCTTGGTTTACCGGCTATACTACCAATTATACAGCGTCTATTTGGACAGGATATGAAAGCCGGAAAACTCCAATTACGGCTGAAGGCAGCAATCAAAGAATTGCTCAGCTGCTATTTAAGAATTTAATGGCATATGTATCTAAGGACATTGACACTCCAGATTTTAAAATGCCAAATAGTGTCCAAAAGGTTAGAATTGAAAAAGGCACCATGCCTCCTGTATTGGCTAGTCAATATACACCTAGTAGTCAGGTATCAATTGAATACGCGGTTAAAGGGCATGCACCTAAAAGAGTATCTGAAAAATACAACAAACTTTCAGCACCTGCAAATGTTGCTGCTAAATATGATAATACAAGTGGAAATGTTGTCGTTTCATGGGATTATAACAATGCTGCAAACAAAGATATTCAGTTTGATGTCACGGTTGACGGTACCCATTCGAATCATTCTGTTCAGTCTGGTAACAGCTTAACCTTTAAGGCTAACCCTGGAGAAAACTATACTATCTCCATCTTTGCCTTTAGTGGAACTAATAAGAGTGATGTTGTTCATACTTCAATTGATATACCGCAAAGTGAAGGACAGACTGACCAAGGAACGGGAACTACTCCCGGGACTGGTACCGAGAACAACAATGGTACTGGAAATGGTACTGGTACTGAAAACGGCAATGGGACCGGAAATGGAACTGATACTGAAAACGGCAATGGGACCGGCAATGGGACTGGTACTGAAAACGGTAATGGAACTGGCAACGGGACTGGTACTGAAAACGGTAATGGAACTGGCAACGGGAGTAATACTGGGAATACTGGAAATACCGGGAATTCCGGGAATTCCGGGAATAGTAATCAAGGAGGGACTACTCCCCCGGTTACAACCCCTATAACACCTCCTACGAATCAAAGTACAGGAAATCGGGGAGGAACGAATAGCCAATAAGCTAAAAAATCGTCTAGGTCAAAGACCTAGACGATTTTTTTATGATATTGCTCTTTACAAATTGTTTTTCCTGCTCAAGTATTAATTCAGAAAGCTGTCGAAACGAATGGTATAAGCCGGGTCTGGAATTTATAAAGTTGATCCTTTCTTCTAGATTAACCGGCTTAAATAAAAACTGGTCATATCTAATTTCATTACTAGATAGGAAGGTTTCATGATTTGTAAGATATAAAAATTGCAGGAAAAGGTTGATTCCCTTTTCCATCCATTCTTGTGTGTTTTTTTGATCACGAACACGAAATAATGAGGCAAGTTGGCTTTGAATGAGCTCCCACTCAGCCAGTATCGCTGCTGCTTCTTCTTGACGATTATTCATTTACTGCAGCCTTCCCTTTCATTCTCTTTTTACCTTCCCTGCATAACTCTAATAATGGACAGCTTGGACATTGTGGATTTTGTGCCTTGCAATGATAACGTCCAAAAAAGATTAATCGATGGTGGGTTAGGGACCATTCTTCCTTTGGAACCTTCTTCATTAGCGTTTTCTCCACTTCAAGTACGGAATCCTTCCAACGACAAATTCCAAGGCGTTTACTAACCCTTTCCACATGTGTATCTACTGCAATAGCTGGTATATTAAAAGCTACGGAAACGACGACATTGGCCGTTTTTCTGCCAACCCCCGCCAGTTTAGTCAACTCATCTCGATCCATTGGAAGCATACCGTTATATTCATCTATTAACATTCGGCATAAGCTCTGAATATTTTTTGCTTTATTTCGATATAGGCCAATGGAGCGAATATCGTTTTGAAGTTCTTCGAGTGATACATTTAAGTAATCTTCTGGGGTTTTATATTTTTCAAATAACCGTTTAGTTACTTTATTTACAAGGGCATCCGTACATTGTGCTGACAATGAAACAGCAATAACCAGTTCAAATGGATTAGAGTGTTTCAACTCACAATGGGCATCTGGATACAGATTCCCTATTTCATCTAAGCAATAACGGATTTGAGTATTATTCAGCATTAATCTCACCTGCTACTTATAAAATGAAAGAAAACGAGAGCAGTTCCCCTCGTTCAATCGACTATTATTTTTGTTCTAACCAGTTATAAAAAGGGACTGAAGGCTGATGGGCCTCGTTGTTAGTTTGTATCTTTTCCGTTTGTTTTTGCCGAAACTTACGGCCATGATTTTTAGCCTGTTCAATGGTTTTAATCCCATTTTTCTTCCACTCAAAAAGGATTCGATCGATATAACGGAAGTTTAATTTTCCTGACATCACTGCCTCACGGAGCGCAGCTTTTATAATAATTGGGTCATGATGATCATCATCCATCCACATCCCAAGCGATTCACACTCAAATGGTGAAAGCGGGCGGCCAAATTCTTTTTCGAAACAAGTATATACGTCAGTTTCTTCCGTTTTCTGTTCAGCTTGTCTTGTTAGCTGATTATTTAACAAAAACTGATCAACTAGTTTTTCCCACAAAGGCTTTACAGAATATTTTTCAAAGCGGATGCCTTCATTACTATATTGATCAATTATCTCAATAAAGCCTCTTTGTATCATCCTTCTTAGCATGTCATTACACTCAGCAATCGATATTGTCATTAAACCTGATAGCTCTTCTGGAGTAGGAAATTCATTTCCTTTTTCGATAAAAGTAATAATATTTAATAAAAGAACAAGTTCCGTCTCATTTAAGTTCAGATTTCGATATTCTGAAAACAGCAATGTAGGAATGGTAATATTCCCTTGCTGCATCCAAGCTACTATATTTGATTTCATGTTTCTACACCTCTTGATTAGTATAACATGAACCCACTATTCGAGTAAGAGTATTAGGAATCCAACTTTGGAAAGAAAAACAAAAGCGCAAGCGCCTTGGTCAGCCCCGATATAGGGAGATTTATCGATGGCAAGCAAAGCGTAGCCAGAGATTAGTCTCCCTTAATGCGAACAGAAAACGATAGTTTTCTGTAGCCAAGCATAAGACGAGCCGGCCGAAAGGTTGCTTTTTAACCTTTTGGACGGATTGGCTGTAGACCATCGAGGGCTAGGCGCTGGAGCTGGACGTATCTATACCTGTAAAAATTTATTCACAAGTAGTAAATCTATAATTTCTTGGACCAAAACAAAAAGCCTGCAAAATGCAGACTTTTTAAATCACAATAATCGTTAGCTTTTAACCTTTGCTTTAACGAATTGATCGATTCGTTCCACAGCTTTTTCTAATAGTTCAAGTGATGTTGCATAGGATAGGCGGATATTATCTGGAGTCCCAAAACCTGAACCTGGAATGACTGCAACTTTAGCTTCGACGAGCAGGGCTTCAACGAAGTCGTCAACGTTACTAAAGCCTGTCATTTCTGCTGCATTCTTTACATTTGGATAAAGGTAAAACGCTCCCTGTGGCTTCACACAGGTAAATCCAGGGATTGCAACTAATTTATCATAGATAATCTCTAATCTATTCTCAAATGCCTGTCTCATTTCTTCAACAGGTTCCTGTGTACCATTGTAAGCTGCTATTGCCGCGTATTGGGCTGTTGTGGTCGGATTGGATGTACTATGGCTGGCAAGATTGGTCATGGCCTCAACGATTTGTTTATTACCTGCAGCATAGCCAATTCTCCAGCCAGTCATTGAATGAGATTTGGATACCCCATTGATGACAATAGTTTGCTCCTTCAATTCAGATGAAAGCTGAGCAATTGAAACATGTTTCGAACCGGAGTAGACAAGCTTTTCATAAATTTCATCAGAAACAATTAAAATATCTTTTGCCAAACAAATTTTCCCTAATTCTAAAAGTTCTTGTTCAGTGTATAAAACTCCTGTCGGATTGCTTGGTGAATTGATAATCACGGCTTTTGTTTTATCGGTAATCGCTTCTTTTAATTGTTGAGGTGTGATTTTAAACTGATTTTGTTCCAGTCCCTCCACATAAACAGGCACACCACCTGCCAGCTTTACTTGTTCAGGATAGCTGACCCAATAAGGTGTTGGAATGATTACTTCATCACCATCGTTTAGAATAACTTGGAATAATGTATATAAGACGTGCTTTGCCCCATTACCTACGATCACTTCATTAGGTTTGAAGCTTAATCCTTGGTCAGCCTCAAACTTATTAATAATTGCTTTTTTTAATGCAGGCAGACCCGCCGAAGGAGTATATTTTGTATGCCCCTCGTTCATAGATTTTACAGCGGCATCTAATATGTGCTGGGGTGTATTAAAGTCAGGTTCCCCTGCCCCTAATCCAATAACATCTTCCCCTTTTTCTTTCAATTCTTTTGCTTTTGCAGTAATAGCTAACGTAGTAGATGGCGTAAGTGCCATTACCCGATTTGCAAGTTTGATTGCCATATCTCTTTCCTCCGTTCTCCACTAGCTATAGATTTTCAACTTTTTTTAGCCATTCACCGGTTTCAAAGTGAACATAATAATAATTTATTAAATTATTTTCAGATCGGTAGTAAATTTCCCATAATGGAATATTTTTTTCCATACCAAGCCGCACTGAAATAATTTTTTTAGGTTGTTTTTCCTGCAATAACTTTTGAATAGCTTCTTCTTTCGTGATTCCATCTTTGGCCTTTTTAATGATAACCTTTTTACTCTTTTCAGGAATCCAAACGATTACTTTACTGCCTTTTTTATTTTTCCCTTCAATCACATTAACTGTCTCAATGCCATTGTATAAATGAAAGTCATCCACTTCACTCAACTGCACCTTTTCCTTGGCTAGTGAAACAGCCTTCTTTTCAGCCGCTTTAACCGGTTGTACGGAAGAAAAATAGACTTTTATAAACAACCCAATCATGACAATTACTACAATTACGGGAATGAAAATCCACTTTTTCATCTTTCTTTCTCACTTCTTTATGTACTTTGTATAGGTAAACCTCTTAATCATGAATCTTTCTAAATTATTATAACAGGATAAATCAAGATGTGTTATCAATCTTCATCAAATTTAACAATTTTTTAAGCTTTTCAAAAAAATCATTCCTCATCCCTGAGTGGAATGGTAATAATCTCGTAATTTGATTCTGTAAATTTAATGGTCACAGTCCCATGTTTTTTTGTAAAATACACTTCAGACCAAATGCCTTGCAAGTCACGCAATAAATCTTGGTCCAGCTGATCTTCCTCTGCACCTACTAGGATGGATATTTGTGGATTGAGTGATTGGATGAGCTGATCAGATAAAGAGTCGTCTGTAAGTCTATAGGGTATTTTAAAGACATGAACATCCTCTAAATGCTTCGCTATAAATTTTTGTTCCGCCCGTTGACTATAGGAAGTCATTAAAAATAAGTTATGTTTAAAAAAGCGCAGCATCAAATCCAACCCTTCATGTTGTTCATTTCCAAGGAATTGAACATCAGCAAACATGTCAGGAAGGATTTCTTTCTTTGTACCTTCTTTCCAAACGGTAACAGGGATTTGATTAGACTTTTCTCTGGTTAAAAATGAAGAAACTTCAGGTGTGGTGACAATTTCTTTAATTTTATATTTGTTAATTAACTTATCAATTTTCCCCACCGACACCTTTTCGCTATCATTCGTTAGAATTAATGTAGAGAGCTCCTTAACATTATAAAGAGAAAGCCATCCCTCTAACTCAGCAATTTCCCCTTGCCCCCCAATATTTATTAAAATATTTTCGTCATTAGGACCTTGTATAAGAGTTGCTTCACCAGTAGCAAGGCCTAAAAAAGTGACTGCTGCTTGATGTTCCGTCAATTTTACATCAATTTTTTCAACCTCGTCAGGTAGTGTTGTTTCTGCCTTCACAGTCATGCTGCTTGGAATCAATAAAGCCAAAATCATAAGCAATATTCTCATACACAATCCTCCCAGATAATTATAGGATGTGTTATTTTCCAAATTTTATCATAACCATTTTTGGATAAATGATGCTAATTCCGTCATTTTTCCCTTTTTAACTGGGACTGGAGGGATTGATTTCAAAAAGGCCTTTCCGTACTGAGTGGTAACGATTCTTCTATCAAATACAATGATTACCCCGCGATCCGTTTCGGTCCTAATGAGCCTGCCAAAGCCTTGTTTAAACCGAAGAATCGCCTCTGGCAGTGAGTAATCAGAAAAAGCATTCCTCCCCTGCTGGACAATCAATTGACACTTAGCTTCCGTTAAGGGTTCATCTGGAGGACTAAATGGCAGCCTGACAATAACAAGGCAGGACAAGTCTTCACCTGGAATATCTACGCCTTCCCAAAAGCTGCTTGTTCCCAACAAGATGGCCTTTTCATAGCGCTGAAAATTTCGTGTCAATCGAGAACGGCTTCCACTTGAAATACCTTGAGCAATTAACACATATTCATTAAGAAAACCACTTTCTTTGATTAGCTCATACGTTTTTTTGAGCATGTCAAAAGCAGTAAAAAGAATTAGCAGCCTGCCTTTTGTAGCCTCAGCTATGGTAATGATATGTTCGGTAATCGCAATGACATACTCCTCTAGTGAGACGGAGTTGATTTCCGGTAAATCATCAGGGATGAGAAGTTGAACCTGGTTTTTATACACAAATGGTGAGGAAATACTCACTTGACCAGTAGCGTTTGCCTCAAGACCGAGCTCTCTCATGATATAATCAAAAGAATGATTAACTGATAAGGTTGCAGAAGTAAGGATTACTGCCTTCTTGGTTTGAAAGAACTTCTCTTTCAGGTGTGCAGCTACAGTAGCTGGCTGAGCCAAAAAGGTTGTTATATTTTGTGGTGAACGGGTATCCATTTCAATCCATTTTACTTCCTTTGAATCTTTAATAAAACAGCTTATCACTATGGTTCGAAATTCATCAAGCTCAGTTATAAATCCAGACACATCCTCCATTTGATGAAGTTCAGGAATAGATAATGTATTTTTCTCAGCTTTTAGCCAATTAAGTCGGCTGTCTATTTCATTGATTAGGTCCTTAAGTAAAAAAGACAACCTCTCGGCACTGTGGACGAGCGCTTTTCTCTCTCGGCCGCCATCATTGGGGTTATATCGAACTTTTATCCGATTGATCCCTTTTTTATTTGCTGTCTTTGTTTTTGCATAAAGTGCCATCAATTTAAAAAAATCATCCAGCTCGTATTGTACATCCAATACTAATTGATTCAATTCAAAGGTAGTAACGAGTTTGGTTCTGGAAGCAGGAAGTCGTGATATCAGTTGTTCCATGTCATAAAAGAGTTGTTTTTGTTCATAGGTACCAAATTGACTAAAGAGCAAACGGGTAGATAAATAATCCAATGTATAGCCAAAGTACCGGCTTGCTACTTTCTCCAAATGATGAGCTTCATCAATCACCACATATTCAGAAGCAGGTAAAATCGCCCCCCCTCCTTTTATATCATTTAATAGCAAGGAATGATTTGTGATGATGATATTTGCCGATTGGGCATTCCTTTTTGCCTTTTGATAAAAATCCCTTTCCTGCCAGCTCTTATCCTCATACAGGCTCGTCTGTTCTTCCCTTATTTTATTCCAATAAAATTGGCCTCCACTCGATAGATTCAATTCATCCCGATCACCTGTCACTGTTTCCGTTAACCACACTAGAATTTGCATTTTTGTTAGGGTAGTATCATAATTGTCGTTTTCAGCCATCAATGTTTGGTGAAATTTTTCTAAATTTAAATACTGATTTCTGCCTTTTAATAGAACTGCTTCTATTTCAAATGGAAGAATGCTTTTAAGTAAGGGAATTTCTTTACTTAAAAGTTGTTCTTGGAGTTGAATTGTATGGGTACTTACAATAATGGACTGCTTATTTTGCTTGGCAAAATAAGCTAAAGGCAAAAGATAACCAAGCGACTTACCTACGCCTGTTCCGGCCTCTATTAGCGTATGCCTGGAAAGCTGAAGGGATTGATAAACTGTATCCATCATCTTGAATTGACCAGCACGCTTCACAAAAGACTTTATGCTGTTTTGGATTATTTCAACCTTTTCTTCGTCACTTTCTGGATACTTAACTTTTTCCTCAAAGATTTCGATTTCCTTTTCAATTGAGTCTTTCCTTAATGCAATATCGTTTATGATTTCAATTGAATCCGATCCGGCTGATCCTTCGAATGTATCCCCCATTTCCTCAAGGAACAACTGAAGATCACTTTTTAATCCTCCAGATAAATGAGTTAGCTGTCTTACCGTAATCGCCGGTAATAAAGATAGCCGTTTCAACAGGATTAAAAAAAGCTCGGCTGTCACCAATGCGTCACTATCTGCCTGATGTGGTCTGTCATGGGAAAGATTCTCTTTCTCGGCCAAATCTGAGAGCTTATAGCTGTCTGCCGTGGGATATAGAATTCTAGCCATTTCCACGGTGTCTAAAACGGACCCATAAAACCCTCCCGATCCAGCTTGAAGTAATTCTTCTTGAAGAAAGGAAAGATCAAACAAGACGTTATGAGCAACAAAATAGGCCCCTTCTAGCAACGATTGAACCCTTTCGGTTATTTCGGTAAATAATGGTGCATCCTTGACCATTTCATCATTGATTCCAGTTAATTCTTCAATAAAGACTGGAATTGGTTTTTGTGGATTGATTAGCGACGAGAACTGTTCGGTGATTTTTCCGTTTTCTATCACCACAGCCGCAAACTGAATAATTTTATCACCCTTTTTTGGTGTATTACCCGTTGTCTCTAAATCAATCACAACAAATTTATTTAACATTTGTTACACCCCAAACCTTCGTTCATTAAACGGCAACATAACTTTTCCATAATGATTTAAATTCTACCACTGTCGACTGGATTTTTAAAATAATAAAAAAATCCCCAAAAATTGGGGACCTTACATAACGGTATGTGCGGGTTCTGCATGAAGAAGATCTTTAATCTGATTGTTCTCATCCATAATTGCTACTTTTGGTTTATGCGTTTTAACTTTTTCATCCGGTACCAATGCATAAGAAATAATAATCACCGTATCACCCACTTGAACAAGTCGAGCAGCTGCACCATTTAAACAAATGACCCCGCTGCCTCTTTTACCTGGAATAATATACGTTTCTAACCTAGCTCCATTATTATTGTTGACAATTTGGACCTTTTCATTTGCTGCCATTCCAACAGCATCAATAATATCTTCATCTATCGTAATACTGCCAACATAGTTTAAGTTGGCCTCAGTTACCGTTGCACGATGGATTTTGCCGTTCATCATAGTACGAAACAAGTTTATTCCTCCTCTTGTGAAGCTTTTCTAATCTATTTGAATTATGATATTGTCGATTAATCTTACCTTCGAAAATTTAACAGCAACGGCAATAATAAAGGAACCTTCTATTTTTTCCATTGGTTTTAAAAATGGATAAGAAAGAATTTCGACATAATCTATTTCCCCATTAGACTTACTTGTAATCAATTCTTTGATCATAGTAGTGAGAACAGCAGGATTTATTTCACCATCATCAATTGCTTTCTTTGCTGTTTGCAGACTTTTATAGATAATTGGAGCCTGCTCTCTCTCTTCCACTAATAAGTTAACATTTCGTGAACTTTTTGCTAACCCGTCCTCTTCTCGGACAATGTCCACCGGAATTAACTGAACGGGAAAATTAAAATCGGAAATTAATCCATCAATCACTGCAACTTGCTGAGCGTCTTTCTTACCAAAATAGGCTCGTGTGGGCATTATGATATGAAATAACTTGGTAATAACTGTGGCAACCCCATCAAAATGACCTGGACGTGACTTACCGCATAGTACATCGGTTCGTTCCTGAACGACCACTTTAACCGATGGCTCTCGAGGATACATTTCCTCTACCGAAGGATAAAAGAGGAAATCTACCTTTTCACCTTCTGCTAAAGCACGGTCTCGGTCAAAATCGCGGGGATAGGTAGAAAAGTCCTCCTTCGGTCCAAATTGTAAAGGATTAACAAATATACTTACCACGACGACATCATTTTCTTTTCTTGCCTTAGAGATAAGCGTTAAATGACCCTCATGAAGAAAGCCCATGGTAGGAACAAAGCCGATCGACTTTCCCAACTCTTTATGTTTCAGTATTTCATTCTGCATCTCATTTATGGTAGTTAGGACCTTCATTTTTTTCCTCCATAAAGAACTTTCAGTTCCTCTTCCTTCATAGTAAAGGAGTGTTTATCTTCCGGGAATTGATTATTTTTTACTTCAGATGTATAGGCTTGAATCGATTCAATCATAAATGGATTTACAGAATGGTATTGCTTTACGAATTTAGGCACCCTTTCAACACCATAGCCTAATACATCGTGATAAACCAAAACCTGTCCATCTACATTTAGCCCCGCTCCAATTCCAATGACAGGGATGGAAATTGATTTAGCCACTTCCTCTGCCAGCTGTTTAGGCACACATTCAAGCACTACTGCAAAGGCTCCGGCTTCCGCCACTTTTTTAGCATCTTCTACTAATTTTCGGGCCGCATGCGCATCTTTTCCCTGCACCTTATAACCGCCTAATACACCAACAGATTGCGGTGTTAAACCTAGATGCCCGCACACGGGAATACCCGCTTGTGTTAAAGAAGATATCTTTTCTATTACACCATCTGCCCCTTCCAATTTAACGGCATGCGCTCCTGCTTCTTGCATCAGCCTTCCAGCATTGATGAGAGTGTCTCTAACAGAAAGATGGTAAGCTAAAAATGGCAGGTCTGTCACGATAAAGGTATCTTTTGCCCCTCGTTTTACTGCTTTGGTATGATGAATCATGTCTTCCATCGTCACGGGGATCGTTGAGTCATAACCTAGAACCACCATGCCAAGTGAATCTCCGACGAGAATCATGTCAACTCCGCCCTGTTCCGCTTGTTTTCCAGATGGATAATCATAGGCCGTAAGCATGACAATTTTTTCATTGTTTTCTTTCATTTTTAAAAAGTCAGTGGTTTGCTTCATCATTTTTCCCTCCTTAAAGATTGGGAGAGGTGATAAAACGCCAATTAAGAGCAAATAAAAAAGATCCTTCTTAAGGCAGAGGATCTCAATCGTTACTCATGTGCATCTTCATCCCTCTGTCCCGGTCCGTTATACGGATCTAGGCAGAAACCTTTTTAATTGTAAGTGATTATTCCCTAAAAGGTGCAGTTCTGAAGTGATACTGCCCAAAGAAATTATAGCATTTTAACAGAAAAGCGCAAGAGCCCGTTTAGGCTCTGGAGCTAGACAAAAGAAAAGCGCAAGAACCGTTTTGGTACTTGCGCTGACAAATATATTTATCATTTAATCTCAATATCCGCTGAATAAATATGGTGAATAAATCCGGTCTTATCTTCTAATTTTAAAACACCATCATCAGTTATTCCTAATGCCTTTCCTTCAATCACATTGGTTAACGTTCTAGCCGTAAGGTTTTTGCCTATGCTAATAGCATATCCTTCCCATAGAAGTTTAATAGGGAAAAACCCTTGCTCGAGGTAAAGCAGATATAATTTTTCAAAATACTTAAAAACACTCTTGATCAATTCTGCCCGGGAAATAGGTGCGCCGTTTTCAATCAAAAGGGAGCTTGCCTTATTATGAAGCTCTAACGGAAAGTCTTCTATTTTTTGGTTAACATTAATCCCCATACCAATAATAACAGAATGAATCTGGTCTGCCTCCGCTTGAAGCTCTGTTAAGATTCCGGTGATTTTTTTACCATTCAGTAATATATCATTGGGCCACTTAATCAGAGGCTCCAGATTTGTGACTTCTTCAATTGCCTGTACGATCGCCACTGCAGTTAATAGCGTTAGCTGAGGGGCTTTGGTTAAAGGAATATTCGGCCTTAGAATTAAACTCATCCAAACTCCGCTATACTTTGGTGAATGCCAGCTTCGGTTCATTCTTCCTTTACCAGACCGCTGCTCTTCGGCAATAACGACTGTCCCTTCTGGTACGCCTTCATTTGATAGATTGTGGGCAATCTTTTGAGTAGATTCTACACTTTCTTCATAATGAATATTTTTCCCGATAAAGTTGGTTAAGAGGCCAAGTCGAATTTCATCAGCTGTTATTCGCTCTGGAGTTTTCACAATCCGATACCCCTTATTTCTTACAGCTTCTAATATGAAGCCTTCTTTTCTTAATTCCTCCATATGCTTCCAAACAGCCGTTCTTGAACAGCCGATTAGCTCTGCTAAATGCTGACCTGAGAGAAAAGATTCACCGGCATTTGTGAAGGCATCGAGCAGTTTCTTTCTTATTTCTGACTGCACCTGATCAGCCACTCCTTAATCTTTTCTTTGTCGTTTTGGATGTCACCCGCTAATATGGCACACTCTACTTTCAAAAGGGTATCCCGTAACCAAGGTCCTCCCTCGGTTTGGAACCATTCCATGATATCTCTACCTGTTACATTTATGTCATTGCGCTCCTTGATTGGCAGCTCATCATAAATCCGTAACCACTTTAAAAGTGAATCATTCTCGGTTAGACCTTTAAGAACACCATAAAGCTTTTCAGTCGAGCTCAAGGCAGCTCTGCCTGCTGAATATAGGTCATAAATAGGCCATTCCTGCTCCATTCTTTTTTCTAAATAAGACAAGATTTGTTGAATCTCTTTGATTTCTTTAACTGGAAGCTTCCATGCTCTTAAAAAGACCTCAATCGACTTATCTTTTAGATTTAAGGTAAAAAGCAGTAACGACCACATTTCAATTTTATTAAGCCCTTTAAATGAAAAGGAGATAAATCTTTCGAGCGAATTTCTATGGTTTTTTAGACCTGGCAGATAGACATATAAATGAGTATCAAGCAAAAGCCTAATGGCCGTGTTACCATTTTCCCCCACAAGCAGTTTTTCAAACTCTGCTCTAATTCGTTCTACCGCTATGTTTTTTAACAATGGAACAAGCTTTGCTATTGCTTGTAGTGTATCTTCCTCAATTGCAAACGAAAGCTGGCTGACGAATCGGACAGCCCTCATAATCCTTAAAGCATCTTCCTGGAAACGCTCATTAGCAGATCCGACAGTCTCGATAACCTTATTTCGAATAGCAGCTGATCCATTATATGGGTCAATAATCTTACCATTTCGATCCATGGCGATCGCATTCATGGTAAAATCTCGGCGTTTGAGATCATCATTTAGATTTCGTATAAAGGAAACCTCTTTTGGTCTCCGATAATCTTGATATTCTCCCTCTGTCCTAAAGGTGGTAATCTCGTAGGCTTTATTTTGGAAAAGGACCAGCACTGTTCCATGCTCAATCCCAATATCAACGGTCCTTGGAAAGATTTCTTTCACTTCATTTGGTGTGGCCGATGTAGCAATATCTACATCACTGATTAATCTGTTTAAAAGATAATCCCTTACAGATCCGCCTACAAAATAGGCTTGAAAACCTGAATTCTCAAGCTGTTTAATAATTGGAACGGCTGATAAAAAAGGTTCGTTCATCTCATTCACCTTAATTCAATAGCTTCGCGTATATCTGCTCATATTGTTCCACAATATGTTCTGCCTTAAATTTATTTTTAACAGTTTTCAATGCCTCAAATGACATTTTTTGATGCAGGTCTGCATCGTTTAGTAGCGAAACAGCTTTACCTGAAATATCCTCGATATCGCCAACCTCACTAATATACCCAGAAACACCCTGCTGAATAACTTCCGGGATACCGCCTACATTCGTCCCGATACAAGGTACACCGCACGCCATAGCCTCTAAGGCAACGAGACCAAAGCTCTCCTTTTCAGATAACAGGAGCATTAAATCACTAATAGAGTATAGCTCCTCTAAATTCTCTTGTTTTCCTAGAAAGATTACCTTTTCTTCAAGCGAGAACTGCTTTACGAGTTTACATACGATAGTCATTTCGGGGCCATCACCAACTAGCAGTAGTTTTGCCGGCATGACCGCAGAAATTTTGGCAAAAGTTTTTATAACGTCCGTGACCCTCTTTACAGCGCGAAAGTTTGAGACATGGATAACCACCTTTTCCTCATCACTAATTTGTAATTGTGATTTTAAGGAGGTGTCAGCGGTTTTATGATAAATTCTTTCATCAATAAAATTGTATACTGTTTCAATTTGCTTATCGGGATTAATAAGTTCGTAAGTTTGATTCACTAATGCTGTCGAAACTGCCGTGACACTATCTGATTTCTCTATTCCGAATCTAATTGCATCGGTTAAGGATGGGTCATACCCTAAAACTGTAATATCCGTCCCATGTAAGGTTGTGACAATCTTAATTTCCCTTTTTGCCATTTGCTTCGCTAATATAGCACAAACAGCATGAGGAATCGCGTAATGGACATGGAGAATATCCAATTTTTCACGATCAGCTACTTCTGCCATTTTACTCGCTAATGCAATATCATATGGGGGGTATTGAAAAACTGAATATTGATTAACTTCGACTTGGTGATAATGGATATTATGGTACATCCTGTTTAAACGAAAAGGGAGACTTGACGAGATGAAGTGGATTTCATGCCCCTTCTCAGCAAGCATTTTCCCTAATTCAGTAGCAACAACTCCCGACCCACCAACAGTCGGATAACAGGTAATTCCAATTTTTAGTTTCCGCATGGTTCTTCTCCTAGTAAATCATGTTTCAAAACAAGCGGTACCTTAGTCTTAAACCCTTCAGCAAAAGACACACCAACCAGTTTTCCAAACATTCTTTCCCTTGACTCGACCGTTTCGATATAATCATTCACAAGCGGTGTTTGAACACTTTCCGCTGTTAATTCAAACTGGCTTCTATAGGCCCTTAGGGAGGCCAGCTTTTTATCCATCACTGGTGTAATATCAAAGGTAAAATCAGGTTTATGAAATCCGTTGATCATATAAAAGTACATTTTTTCCACGCGATGCGGTTCGTTCCATTCATCTGTTCGGTATTTTCTAATCCCAGCAGAAAATACAGCTTCCTCGACAATTTTTGCACAATTTCCATGATCCGGATGCCGATCTTCCAAATATGGCGCAAACACGATCTTCGGTTTGTATTTCCGAATGGTTTCGGCAACCTTTTGAATATACTCTTCTTTCAGGAATAACCCTCTATCCGGAAAACCTAGCGAAGTACGGACTGATACACCTAAAATATCTGCCGCTTTGCCAGCTTCCTCTTTTCTTAGCACTACATTTCCATTGGAAGATAAATCAGCATCGGTTAAATCACAAATACCGATCTGTTTTCCCTCTTCCGCTAATTTCGCAATGGTACCAGCCATGCCGATCTCTACATCATCAGCATGCGCACCAAATGCGAGGATATGTAATTGATTAAGCTTCATTAACATCACCATTCTCTTTAGCTACATTTCTCCATTCCAACAATCCCATTTCTAATCCTCTTATGAGTAATTCAGCAGTACCCATATTTGTTGCCAAAGGAATCGAATAGACATCGCAAAGTCTTACTAACGCTGTTACATCAGGCTCATGTGGCTGTGCGGTTAATGGATCTCGGAAAAAGAAAATGGCATCCATTTGATTTTTAGCAATCATTGCTCCAATTTCTTGGTCTCCACCTAGAGGTCCGGATTTAAAGCGGGTTACATCTAATTCTGTAGCCTCATGAATCCTTGATCCTGTGGTTCCGGTGGCAAATAAGGTATGTTTGGCAAAAATGCCTCGATAGGCTGTAACGAATTGTACTAAGTCATTTTTCTTTTGGTCATGTGCTATTAATGCTATATTCATATCCTTGCCCCTAATCTAATATATTTTCAAGTCCATAAACAAACGTATTGTTTTTCATAACCGTTTCAACCGCAACTTTTACACCTGACATAAAAGAACCGCGGTTATAGGAATCATGGCGAATCGTTAATGTCTGTCCAGCAGAACCAAATAAAACCTGTTGATGGGCAATTAGTCCTGGCAAACGAACAGAATGAATATGCATCCCATCGTATTCTCCGCCTCTTGCTCCTGTAATAGTTTCTTTTTCATTCGGATGACCTTGTTTTTTACCTTCCCTTACAGCAGAAATCATCTCTGCTGTTTTTACCGCGGTTCCTGATGGTGCATCGAGCTTCTGGTCATGATGCATCTCAATGATCTCAACATCTGCAAAGTATTTAGCGGCCATTTGTGAAAATTTCATCATTAATACGGCACCAACCGCAAAGTTTGGTGCAATGATACAGCCAAGTTCTTTTTCAAAGCAAAGCTTCTCAAGCTCCTCCAAATCCTGCTTGGTAAACCCAGTCGTTCCAACAACAGGACGTACATTATGTTCAAGTGCAGTTTTTGCGTGGTACATACCTACTTCAGGGGTCGTTAAGTCAATTAATACGTCTGCTTCAATCTCTAGAAGACATTTTTCAATGTCTGAGTAAACAGGTACATTTGGAATGGATTGAAAACCTTCCACATCACTCAACATCATTCCATCATTCTTATGGTCAACAGTGGCAACTAGTTCAAAGTGCCCTGTATTAGTAACTAATTTGACTGCTTCACTGCCCATCCGACCGCGTGGGCCTGCAATGATAATTTTAATCGAATTCATATCTTCACTCCACACCTTCTTGATCAAGTCTTGTCCAACGATTTTTATCTCTGGTATTAAATTTATTCATCACATAATCATGAGCCTCTTCTAAATCAATGTTTAAGGAATTAGCTAAACAAATTATGACAAAAAGGAGATCCCCAAGCTCTTCTTCAATCGCTTTTTCCGTCTCCGTCGACTTTTTCGGTTTTTCTCCGTAATAATGGTTAACTTCCCTTGCCAGTTCACCAAGCTCCTCTGTTAGTCTGGCAAGCATAGCGAGCGGACTAAAATATCCTTCTTTAAATTGACTTATGTATCGATCTACTTCCGTTTGAAGCTCTTTCATTGACTTCCCGTTAGTCATTTCACTCCACCTCATTTTCTTAAACGGGCAATTTGCTTTTTATTAATATTCCTTATAATGTTAGCTAAATTACGCTTGATTTACAAATGTTTTCGCTTTTAAGAAGCGGGTTTCCTAGTTCACATTGCTCTTCATTACCTAATTGGTTATAATTAGAAAAGCCATTTATAGAGAAATAAGAAAAGAGGCGAATAAAATTATAATCTTTGGTATGAAAATAAAAAATATACTATTTATCCTCATTGGATCCGCAATCATGTCATTTGGACTAGTAAATTTTAATATGCAGAATAAACTTGCTGAAGGAGGATTCACAGGTATTACATTACTCGTTTATTTCCTATTTAAATGGGATCCCTCTTATACGAATTTAATCCTCAATATTCCTTTGTTTTTTATAGGATGGAAGCTGTTGGGACGGAATGCCTTTTTGTATACTATGATTGGAACGGTTGGCGTTTCGATTTTTTTATGGATATTTCAGCGCAATACAATTGATATGCCGCTAGAACACGATTTAACATTGGCTGCATTATTTGCTGGTGCTTTTACTGGGATTGGGTTAGGTATTATTTTTCGATTTGGAGGTACAACCGGCGGGGTAGATATTATTGCAAGGCTTGTTCAAAAATATGCAGGCTGGAATATGGGAAAAACAATGTTTTTATTCGATGCCTGTGTAATTGCAATTTCATGGTTTACCTACTTAAATTATAAACAAGCAATGTACACGTTAGTAGCTGTTTTTGTCGGAGCTCGGGTGATTGATATTATTCAAGAAGGAGCATACTCGGCAAGAGGGGCAATGATTATATCTGATCAAAACGAACAAATAGCTGCAAAAATAATGGCCGAAATGGACCGCGGCGTAACCGCTCTAAGAGCCTATGGCTCTTATACAAAAAATGAGCGTGAAGTGCTCTATTGTGTTGTGGCCAAAAATGAAATTATCCGATTGAAGAATTTAGTTACCTCAGTCGATCCACATGCCTTTGTCTCTATCTCCGTAGTCCATGATGTTCATGGAGAGGGTTTTACCCTTGATGAAAATAAAATGCCGATTGGCCAATAAAAAAGGTCCCCACTTGTGATCTGCCTTGTCAATGTTAGACATCAACTAACATTGACGGAGCAAATCATTGTGAGGACATTTTTTTAATCGTCATTTCTATTCATTCCAGTAAAAATTAACACAAGTCTTAATAATTCTAAAACTGCTACGGCGGCTGCGGCAACATACGTAAGTGCGGCTGCGTTTAAAACCTTCCTTGCTTCTCTCTGTTCCCGATTACCGATTAATCCAAGTGATACCACCTGTTTCATGGCTCGGTTCGAAGCATTAAACTCAACTGGCAGGGTAATCAGTTGAAAGAGAACAGCTGCGGCCATAAAAATAATTCCAAGCAACAATAGCCCGCTTAAATGAGCAAAAATACCAATCATAATCAGAATCCATGAAGCATTTGAACCTAGATTTGCAACAGGTACTAAGGCGTGACGGAAGCGCAGGAAGGCATATCTCTCCCCATCCTGAATGGCATGTCCACATTCATGGGCAGCAATAGCCGATGCTGCAATCGAATGTCCATGGTAATTTTCAGGTGAAAGACGAACAGTCTTGCTTCTGGGATCATAATGATCGCTTAAAAACCCTCGACCTTCCTCAACCGCTACATTATATAATCCATTTGCATTTAGGATTTCCCTCGCAACATCAGCCCCTCGTCGGTAGGTTGATGTTGGTACCCGTGAATATCTTGCAAAAGTATTTTTCACTCTCATTTGTGCCCATAAAGGAATTAAAACAATGATTGCAAAGTAAATTAGATACATTGAGACCTCCAAATCAGCTCGTGATGTTATTAGTATATGTCTTGCCGATTAGACCCGTCAATCCTTTAGGTCTCTGGAACGACCCTTCTTTAGTTCTTTATCTCCTTGGTACTTTCTCCAGCCTACATAGGATAAAGTCATGATAATAATACTTCCTGTAGAAATAATAACCCACCATAACGATGGATCTGCTTCATCCTCTTCCATATTAGCAAAAAGATTTTTAAGGTCAGTGTCAAGGGCATCGAGTTCTTGCTGGCTTTTTACATCACTAACCACCTGTGATTGATATTCATTAATAAAGTCAATACGTGCATCTAACCTTTGAATATTTTCCACAGGAACATCTATTTTCATACTTGGATAAATAACATTATATAAGGAGAGGAAAGTGTTAAAATTGGAATGGAAATGGGCAGTATCACCCATTAGGGCTGCTTCTTTTGCCTGGTGAAAGGAAGTCATAATTTGATCTTCCATTTCTGTCCATAAAGGTTGATGGCTCGTTGCTAATGCATCAATAACAAGACGGAACTTAGTTAGTTTATTTAGTCTTTCTTCATATTTCATATTGGGACTTACGGCCGCTTCCATTGCCTCATCATGGGAGGTATTCACAATTCTAACCTCATCCATTGATAGCGGTTCCTTTGTCCCTTTAATGCTTGTAAATTGATCCGAAAAATAATCAAGCAATTTTTTTGCATCTTCATATCTTTGAAACTTCACCATTTGGAGAGCTTCATCTGAGATATCATCGAGCTTCTCCATTGGCGATTGCTGTTCGGCATAAACAGTTATGGGAGTAAGCATCATGATCATTACTAAAAAAGATAACCATTTGAATTTCAAACCTTGTCCCCCCTTTCCTTACTAATAAAATGTATGTAAGGTTGGACAAGGTTAGACCATCTTCAACTATTAATTTTTAGTTTAAAGCGGCCAGGCCTCATTCCTAAGTAATAGGCGATGCCAATGGAGATACATGAAAGCCAAAAGGTAAAATAACCAATTTGCGGTATATATTTATCAAGCATTTGATAGCTTGGCATCATAAAAAAAACATAATCAATTACATCATTGTGGAGTGTCCAAATCGCAGTCACAATTAAGTGCCAGCCCTTGAATCGATAGAATGGCGCATATAATATCCCTTGAACAGCCATAGCAAAATGAGAGAAAATTAGCATGTAGCCAACCCAGTCCAGTTCTCCTTGGACAATGAAAACGAGTATGTTCATCACGACAGCCCATATCCCGTACTTAAACAAAGTCACTATGGCGAGAGCTTCAATTAACGGCCAATTTCTTTTTAGTAAAAACGCCAGCAGGACAAAGACAAAAAATAAGCTCGCTGTTGGACTATCAGGTACAAAAGCAAGAAACACAGGCGGCGTTTCTCGTAATTGCCAGCCATACCAGTAATATCCATAAATCGTTCCAGCAATGTTTACAAGCAGTAAAAGTTTCATTACCGGCCGATTAGACAGGAGAGGATAAATCCACTTCACAAATACTCCCCCTTTCAAGAAAAAAGCTGACGAATTTCCGTCAGCTTTTTTTATTGATTCAATTATTTTTTGCCAAGACCTGAGATATACTCAGAGAGTGTTTTAAGTTCAGCGTCAGTACCTTTAAAGACACCTGCTGGCATCTTTCCGCCTTTACCCTTTTTAGCAATCGTAGCCACTTCTTCTGGAGATAAGCCTGTACCAATTAGCGTGGGAGCACCGGCCCCACCTTGGAAGCTGTCACCATGACAGGTGATACAAGTATTTGCTTGAGCAATTTTATACCCTGCACTTGACTTGTCGATTTCAACCTTGGCAACAATTTTACCTTGTCGTTCCGCAGCTGCCCAGTCATGTGTTGCAACTGACTGCCATGTTAAAAACACAGTGGCTGCAAGTGCTAACAGCATAAACCCGGTTGCGAACGGACGCTTTCTTGGACGACGTTCTGGTCCTCGATCAAGGAACGGGGCTAGTAGTAACCCTCCAAAAGCTAAACCAGGCATAATCATTGCACCAATAACCGTATATGGGCCAGATGCAAATGAGTATTTTAATAATTGATACAAAAATAAGAAATACCAGTCTGGTAATGGAATATAACCTGTATCGGTTGGATCTGCTATCCTTTCAAGCGGAGCCGGGTGGGCTACTGTTAAACATAAATAGCCGACAAGGAATACTGCTCCAACCATCCATTCTTTCAAAAGAAAGTTAGGCCAGAACGCTTCCGTTTTACCTGGATATTCAGAGTAATCTTTCGGAAGTTTTGGCGTCCGCATTTCTGGTGCTATTACACGTGAATCACCGACAAACTTCATACCTTTACCGCGATGCATTGAGCAATCCCCTCCTTTTTTCTGTAATTATCCTTACACTGTCAGAAAAAAATGTTTTTTAAAGCGGTCCAGAGATCCCTTGTCTACGAATCATGATAAAGTGTGCCGCCATTAATCCAAACAGCACTGCAGGTAAGAAGAATACATGAATCGCAAAGAATCGGGTTAATGTTTGAGCACCAACAATGTGTTCATGTCCGGCTAGTAAAACTTTTACGTAAGAACCGATGAACGGTGTTGCCTCAGCAATTTGCAGACCTACTTTTGTAGCGAACAGCGCTTTCATATCCCAAGGTAATAAGTAACCAGTAAAACCTAAACCGAGCATGACGAAGAAAATAAGTACTCCGACAATCCAGTTTAATTCACGAGGTTTTTTATAAGCACCTTGGAAAAAGACGCGCAACGTATGTAAAAACATCATTACAAGTACTAAACTGGCTCCCCAGTGATGCATTCCACGTACGATTTGTCCAAATGCAACTTCATTTTGCAGATAATAAACCGATTCCCATGCATTCTTAATGTCCGGTACATAGTACATTGTTAAAAACATACCGGAAAGTATTTGAATAACAGTAACAAAGAATGTCAGACCCCCAAAGCAATAAACAAACGCTGAAAAATGATGCGCTGGGTTTACATGCTCAGGAACTTCATGGTCTGCGATATCGCGCCACAGCGGCGTAATATCTAAACGTTCATCTACCCAATCGTAAATTTTGTTTAACAATGATTACGCCTCCTTCCGTGGTTCAGCTTTTCCTAAGTATAGATAGCCGCCTTTTTCCTTGTATGGGTATTCATCAAGCGGGGCTAACGGCGGTGTACCTGGAATATTGGTTCCATCCTTCTCGTAACGTCCATAATGGCATGGACAGAAAAATTGGTTTGGATGATCCTTGTTCGTATTCCAGCCGACTGTACAGCCCAGGTGTTTACAAACTGGTGAAAGGGCAATAATTTTGTCCCCATCCTTATAAACCCAAGCGGTGTTCGTAACTTCTGACTCATACCATGCATCCTTTTGTTTAAAGGTAAAGTCTACACGAACTGGTTCATCCGTTAATTCAGAAACCTTTTGTTTGGTCGCGATGAAATTTCCGGCTGCTTCTCCTTTTAAAACAGGATCAACAGCAAATCTTACCATTGGCATTAACATACCTGCTGCCATAAATCCGCCTACACCAGTCAATGTGTAGTTTAAAAATTGACGTCTTGAAACGCGTTCTTTACTCAAGCTTATCCCCCCCTTGTTCATAAGTTTTTAGTCCAACGGACACAATTTAAACACATATAAAACTAGGACATAACAATGATATATCAATCTTAAAGCAAGGTCAATATCATACTATTTTAAAAACATATAATATAGGTTGTTTTACTCGTTATTACTCCATTTCTGTGTGAAAATCGATAATAACTGCTTAACTTGACTATCAACAAGCTCTATTTTTTGGGATTCACTCATGTTTCCAAGCGGCAGGGCTGGAAGCCAAATTAATGAGCCCCCTATTCTGTTTTCATACATACGCCAATCCAGCTCAGTAGTTATGTATAAAATGTGTTTAAATTCACTTTTCAAAGCAGTTTCTTCCCATTTTAGTAATTCACTTATTACCTGATCCATATTATTATTTTTTAGATAGGTAAAAGGAGGGAACATTAAGATTCTTCCGGTAAACTGCCTTTCGAGATAACCTGTCAAAAGTGAAATGAATTCAAATGCCGCAGCTGACTGTTTCATCTCCTCTCCAAACGATAAAGAGTAAATTGGAATAACCGCGGTATCAACGAACTCCTTGGCATTTAGATACGTTTCAACCTCTTGTAGTATCCATTTCATTCATTACACCAACCTTTTTAATTCACTAGTTCTATCATAACATTATCTCCCAAAAATATAAAAGATAAAGTAGAATATTTTGAAAGATTCTTCACAATCGCTTAAGAAATTAAAAATTGAAAAAGGAAGCCGGCTTAGCGCAGACTTCCCTTTTCCTGTGTTTGAGATAATTTATTTAATTTCTCGGTTAGCATTTGGAATAATCGCTGATCCTGTTGATCGAGGGCTTCATCAATTAGCTCCATTAGTTTTTCCCGTTGAAAACGGTCGATACTGTATTGCAGTAATTGTTCGGCGACGATGCCATCCTTCTCATTTACCTGTAAATGCTTGGGAACAAACGGATTTTCCTCCAAAACTGCTGCATACTGATGTGCCTGATTAGAGGCATGAAAATTTAACTGAATAAAGATATCCTCGTCTCGATTCAGGCGAATATCATGAAAGGATTTTTCAGCATCGGTTGTCATGACATTTTCCTTATAAAAACGAAACGGAACTTTATCAACACAGTGTGTAGACATAATCAGACCGCGTGGACAATATTGTGCCTGCTCAACAAAATGTACCTTTTCCATTAATTGATCGTGACTCATTAAATAGTTTAAAATCCAAACACATTCTCTTCTTTTTAATTGATAATGATTTAAAAACCAGCGAATAAAATCCTTCTTCTCGTTGACAGAAACAGGGGTTGCCATGATAGTTTCCCTCCTCTGCATAATCAGCTTTTTTAGATGTTCACATCGGTAAGACGTTCAAGCAAATCCAGATATTCTTCGTTTGATGGATCCCCCATTAACAGCTGTTTAAAAATTTCGGCGGCGCGTTCGTTTTTTCCTTCTTCTACGAGAAAATATCCATAATCCTGTAAAAACGCTTCATTACTCTTAAAAAAAGTATATGCACCTTCATATTTGTCTAATGCGAAAGAATATTCTTCAAGTTTATCGTAGGCTAAAGCTGAATCCCAAAGGAGCTGTGGCTCCTCTTCACCATGAATATCTAACTGGGTAATTAATTCAATTACATCCTCGTACCTTTCCTGGCGGAAAAAAAGCTTATTTAAGGTTATGGCAGCTTCCATAAATCCAGGGTCTAGTGCAAGAGCCTCACGAAAATATTGCTCTGCGTCCTCTTCATTGCCAAGCTTTAAACTGATTTTACCTCCAAAGAAAAATAACTCTTTATTAAATTCATCTTGTTTAATGCCCTCTTTAATAGCTTGTAAACTATTTTCAAGTTCTTCTTCCCGTTCATATGCCTTAGCTAGATGCAGATAAAGGGAATGGTATTCCGGGTCGAATTCTTTTAATTCATTGAACCTTTCAATTGCTGTCCGGTTATATCCTGCTTGAAGTGCAGTAAAAGCATAACCAAATAGAGTATTAATCTCTATCTTTTCTCTCAATGCCTGATCATAAAAGGAGAGAGCCTCTTCAAATGCTCCTGAGGCACTTAAAAGGTCAGCGAGTCTTCCGTGGATATTAACTCCGGCAATTTCATCTTCTTCCCTTAAAACTCGCTCATATGCATTCTGGGCTTTGATAACTTCACCTTGCTCACTGTAGAGCTCTCCTAAGGCAAAATCAATAATAACCTCATCAGGCAGCAACTCTTTTGCTTTTAATAACTTTCTTTCGCAAACTTCATAAAGCCCTTGAACTTGGTAAAGATCAGCAAGTAATAATAGTGACTGAGCAAAATGGGCATCTTGCTCTGAGATTTTCTCTAAAACAAGGATTGCTTCTTCCTCTTCACCTGCTTCAACCAATATTTCACCCAGCAGGACAAGGAGCTCGCCTTCTTCCGGATAAATTTTTAGCAAACTCTCCATCAGTGCCTTTGCCTCTTCTAAAAAACCATAATGGTATAGTTCCTCCCCGAGAAGAAATTTTTCTTCCGGATTGCCGCTTTGTAATACATCATTATATTCATTTAATGCCTCTTTATGTTGGCCGTTTTCTAACATTTGAATAATTTTATCTACACGTTCCATGGCTTATACCTCTACTTCCCAGAATTACAATGAAAAATAAGATGGGGTTCTCACCTTTACATATTCTCCACTTCCCGGGCTAAATAAAACCTTATTGCCCGAGCGAATCACCTTTCCTTTGTGAACTGTTACTACAAGTCTATTACTATGATAATGAAATAAACTTTCTTCATCAACCTTCCTGATTTCTTTTTCCATAAGATATAGATTATAGCTTAATTCCGTTCCCGCCATAAGGCTGCCTTTTTGCGGGTATAGACCAATCTTATTAAGAATAGGAATGGGCAAGGGGTGATTTTCTTCTATTGGCTCATATATGGCTGGAATTTTTTCTTTTACCATCCTATCTTTCCATTTCGACAGAACCAGGCTGGCTTCCTTCTTTTGCGGGGAAGAAATTAATGGAATTAATGGACAGTTATAGGGAAACATTGCTTCCCTAACCCACCCCCACGGAATCGACTCCAATTCATCAAACTCATGCAGTTCAACAAAAATGGCTGGAATTTTATACTTTTTACAAGTTCTCATAAGTGAGGGGGTGATCAGATTAGCGGAAATCTTAACCCCAATGATAAAATCGATCGGACTGCTGTTTAAGGCCGTCTTCAATTCATTTATCTTGTCTGCCAGTTGATTTTCGTATAATAGGTCAACATAGGTGAAAATGGTGGTACAACCTTTTACTAAAAAATGTTCAGATATATAGGACTTTAATGCTTGAAAGGATTCTTTATAAGGTATGGATGAACTTAAAAGGACATAAGAAGGGGTCATGATAAAGGGCTCTACGTTCATTCTCATATACTGATCATGGGATGTACATTTTTTAACCATTGTTATTCGTTCATCCGCAATGAAAAGTGAAGTAGTCATTATCTGCTTGTTTTTAAGGATATTGGCATTTTCAATAATATACATCGTCCACCACCTTTTTACTTTTCTTAAGACAAGCTATGCTAAAATTGATAAAACTATGACTTTAATGCAGTGTAAAAATGCAAAAAGCTGCTCAAAGGCAGCTTTATCGGATTAAACTATTTAGATGTGTGAAAAAGTTCGGATAGGAAACAGAAATAGCCTCGGATTGTTGAAGATCAACAGCATCCTCACATAAGAGGGCAGCAATGGCGAGCATCATCCCAATCCGATGATCCCCATGGCTGGAGACCTTTCCACCAGTTAATTTAGATTTCCCCTGGATAATCATCCCATCTTCAGTAGCTTCAATAACAGCCCCCAATTTACCTAGCTCTTGAACGACTGTATCGATGCGATTTGTTTCTTTTACCTTTAATTCTTCGGCATCCTTAATGATCGTGGTCCCTTCTGCTTGTGTAGCTAGGAGAGCAATAATCGGAATTTCATCAATTAGTCTTGGAATTAAGCTTCCCTCAATTACAGTCCCTTTAAGATTTGAAGTTTTTATAATGAGATCCCCAGCAGGTTCAAAATCATCTGTAGCAGCTTGAACAATTTCTAAATCTGCGCCCATTTTCTGCATAACCTCAATAATTCCGGTCCTAGTAGGATTTAATCCCACATTTTTTAAGGTAATTTCACTTTCAGGGATAATAGCACCTGCAACAAGAAAAAAAGCCGCCGAAGAAATATCACCAGGAACATGAATGGTTGATGCTGTCAGTTTTTGTCCACCTTTAACCTGAATAGTATGGTTATCTTTGGTTATTTCACCGCCAAATTGTCGGATCATGCGTTCTGTATGATCACGAGTCTCAGCAGGTTCAATAATGGTACTGACCCCATCTGCCTGTAATCCGGCAAGGATTATTGCAGATTTAACCTGTGCACTGGCCACCGGAAGTTCATATTGAATAGGCTGTAATTGCCCTCCACGGATCGAAATTGGAGTGAAGTCACCGCTTTTTCGGCCATCCAGTTTAGCACCCATTTGCGTTAATGGACCCGTTACCCGTGTCATTGGCCGTTTACCAATCGAAGCATCGCCCACTAAAGATGAAAAAAATGGTCTGCCTGACAAGATTCCCATTAATAAACGAATGGTTGTTCCGGAATTCCCAACGTCTAAAACCTCAGAAGGCTCTGTTAATCCCTCAAAGCCATTTCCATAAATTCGAAGCTCATCATTGGATTCCTCAATCGTAACGCCAAGCTTTCGAAAGCATGAGATTGTACTTAAACAATCATCACCCGGCAAAAAGTTAGTTACTCTTGTTTCGCCATGGGCAATAGAACCAAACATGACAGATCGATGGGATATAGATTTATCACCTGGGATTGTTACTTCACCAACTAAACGATTAATGTTGGTCTTTAGTTTTAATGTTTCCATCAGAAATCACCTTTTTTAAATTCATAATATTTTACCGGTTAGGTACCCACTGAAGTTGCGTAGTTGGAATAACTCTCTATACATCGCTCAGCTCTTTGACGATCCTCTTCTGTTTGAAAACTGATCACTAACACTCCATTAATATCCTCTCGCGTTTCTAAAATACGAATATTAGTGATGCTAATGTGTTCCTTTGCTAGATAACCAGTTATCTCAGAGATCACCCCAGGATAATCCGGAATATCCACAAACAAGTCATAAAATGAAGGAATAGCCCCTTTTTCTTTCTGAGGAAGCCCATCGCGGAACTGCTTTGCTTGATTAAAATAATTGTATATAGCAGTACTGTTTTCTTGTTCTAAAAGTGTTTTGACCTCATTCATTTCTGAAAGCCATTGGTTAAGTAATTCTATTAATATTTCACGGTTGTGAAGCAAGATGTCCTTCCACATTTTAGGACTGCTGGAAGCAATCCTTGTAATATCACGAAAGCCTCCCGCTGCAAGGCGGGGGATTAGACCCTCTGATTCAGAGAGTCTTTCGGTTTGCCGAACAATTGATGCAGCGATAATATGCGGAAAATGGCTGACGATTCCTGTAAGATAATCATGTGTATCCGGAGTAATCGTTAAGAATTTAGCATGTGTCCCGATTAACCACTCTTTTAGAGTATCCACCTTAGAATTTTCAATATGGTCCTCAGGTGTTAACAAATAAAAGGCATTTTCAAATAATATTTCCTTTGCTGCTGATACTCCGCTTTTATGTGAGCCAGCCATAGGATGGCCGCCAATAAAAGTAAACCCACGTTTTGTTAAACATAGACTACTCTCAACAATTTTCCCCTTCGTACTCCCTGTGTCAGTTACTATTACTTCTGGATTAAGTGGAAGTTCAGAGAGCAGGTGAATGATTTCTTTTGTTTCATTAACTGGCGCAGCAATAATAATTAAATCGGCGCCAATCGCTCCATCCTGGATACTATCTGCTATTTCATCAATGACACCAAGCATACTAGCCAGTCTGGCCTGTTCGTTGCTAATGTCGAATCCTACAATTTTAGAATTGAAATGTTCCTTCTTAATACATAATGCCAAGGATCCACCTATTAATCCTAAGCCAATCACAAAAACCCGGCCCTTCAATGTCCATCCCCCTATTTAGAAAAAACTGCTTTTCTAATTTGTCCTAAGAAATTCACTTAGTACCTTTAAAACACCATCGTTTTGTTCTAGGGAGCCCACCGTTATTCTTACTGAGGTAGGGAAGCCCAGTGCTTTTCCGGAACGTACAATAAATCCTCTCTCTTGTAAATAATTGAAAACCTTATCTCCGTCTACTTTAAAGTCTATTAAGATAAAGTTGGTCTGGGTAGGATAATATTCTAGATTATACTTTTCGCAAAATTGATAAAATTGTGCAATTCCCTGCCTGTTCTTATCTTTACAATCTTCGACAAATTGCTGATCCTGAATTGCCGCACTTGCAGCTAACTGGCCTAAAGAATTAACGTTAAATGGTTCCCTAGCAGGTTCTAAGGCCTTGATAATTGCTGGATTTGCTACACCATAACCTATTCTTAAGGCTGCTAAACCATAAATTTTTGAAAACGTACGGAGTACGATTAGGTTATCGAACTTACGGGTCAAACTAATAGAATTATAATAATCCTCGGCAACTACGTACTCGTAATAAGCCTCGTCAAGAACCACCAGAATGTGTGGCGGAACCTTTTCAAGGAATGGGATTAATTTATCCTCCGAAACATATGTACCAGTGGGATTATTAGGGCTGCACACCCAAATGACATTCGTCTGTTCATCAATGGCCTCTAACATAGCGTCTAAGTCATGCTCGCCGTTTACAAGAGGGATTTCTTTAATAATGGCTCCTTCAATTACCGCATTGTGCTTATACTGCGAAAAGGTCGGATGAGCCATTACTGTACTCGCTTTTGGATGTAAGAGAGCCCTTGAGATCATTTGAATTAAATTATCTGAGCCATTTCCTAAAATGAGCTCGTTCTCTTCAACTTCCAAAAAGGATGCAAGTGTTTCTCTTAGATTAGTCGCATAGCCATCAGGATAAATTGCCAGACTGGTTGAATTCGAATTTAGTGCTGAATGAACTGAATCTGAACACCCAAAGGGGTTTTCATTGGAGGCTAATTTTACGATTTTTTCAAGATTAAACTGTTTCTTCACTGCATCAATTGACTTTCCTGGTTGATATGGAGTCAGTGTTAATAACTGTTCTTTCCATCTCATTTTCCACACCCCGTTTGCTTTAAAAAATTTGAATTATTATAATGTCATGCTATTGTTTAAATCAGGTCTTAACACTTGGGCATCATTTAGATAAACATGGACAACTTTTTCCTGTGGAACACTTGTATTGACGTGCATCATTACTCTAACACACATTTTCAAGGAATTAGGAACAGGCATTTCTCGCATACACATTACTGGTACATAGGTCCAGCCTTGAAATTTCCGCAATGCTTTAGCTGGAAACGCAGCATTAACATCTTCTGTTGTTGAAACTAATACAGAGGCAACGGAATCAGGTTGAATTTGATTTACTTCAATTAATTTAGCAAATAGTTCCTCCGTTGCAGTAATAATAGCTTCTTCAGAATTAGCAGTAACCGTTGTGGCACCCCTCACACCTCTGATCATAAAACATTCTCCCTTATATTAAAATCTTGTCAACTCTTGCCATAATACCTCTTCTGACACTTCCTGGAGTAAAGGATGCCCCACTTGTTCAAGTAAAACAAAACGAATTGCATCCCCAACAGATTTTTTATCCTGTCTCATTTTCGCTATCAAGTTTTCAAAGGATAATTGTTTGGGTACTGTGGTTTCATAGCCCAACTCGGTAACCCAATCTATGAATTCATTGATATTAAACGTTAAACCTAATAAGTTATTACTTAATTTCAAAGCGAAGATCGTCCCAATCATCACTGCTTCACCATGGGTGAAATTACCGTAGCCCATTTCTGCTTCAATTGCATGTCCTAGGGTATGCCCTAAATTTAAAAAAGCACGGACTCCTGTTTCTTTTTCATCCTGTGATACGAATTTGTTTTTTATCTTTATCCCTTGAACAAGTGAAGCGGATAATTGTTCTTTAGTAAGAGTACTTAAATCATGAATATTAAACTTTAACCAATCATAAAAATGAGGATCAGCAATGAGGGAATGTTTAATAACCTCTGCAAAACCTGAACGTATTTCATGAATGGGCAGCGTATTTAATAATTCAAGATCATAAAATACCGCCTCCGGCTGATAAAAAGCACCAATCATATTCTTCCCCAGAGGATGATTGATGGCAACTTTCCCGCCAACGGCACTATCATGTGCAAGAATAGTGGTAGGAACCTGAATAAAAGGTATCCCGCGCATAAAAGAAGCTGCAACAAATCCGGTTAAATCCCCGACTGCTCCTCCTCCAAGAGAAAGAACAACTGATTTACGATCTAAATGACTAGCTAAAGCAGTTGTAAGAGCCTCATAATATACCTCAAAGGTCTTTGCTTTTTCACCTGAAGGTGCCGTAAAAATAACTGGTTCCAACGGTTTTAATCCTTGAAGTAATTTATCAAGATGAAGCTTTGCAACTGTTTCATCGGTAATAATTAGGATTTTTGTTAAGTTAGGAAAATGGTTTGCTAGGAATGAGCGAAGTTCATTTCTCACCCCATCTCCTACAAAAACAGGATACTGTTTGGATTCAGTTAGGATTTGAATCGTCTCCATTAAAATCCCCTCGCATACTCACGATGTCTATTAATTTCATCGACTAGGGTATCAAAACGGTCACTATTAAACTGTTCAATCAATGCGTTGGCAAGTTCCCATGCTACTACTTGCTCGGCAACAACAGCCGCCGCAGGAACTGCACAACTGTCAGATCGCTCAACACTTGCTGCAAATGGCTCCTTTGTTTCAATATCAACGCTCATCAATGGTTTATATAGTGTTGGAATAGGTTTCATGACTCCTCTTACTACAAGCGGCATCCCGGTGGTCATACCGCCTTCCACTCCACCCAAACGATTGGTCTTACGATAATAGCCCGTTTCTTCATCCCATGCTATTTCATCATGTACCTGACTTCCAGGTAATCTTGCGGCTTCAAAGCCAATTCCTATTTCAACGCCTTTAAATGCGTTTATACTCATAATTGCGGCTGCTAACTTCGCATCGATTTTCCGATCGTAGTGAACATAACTTCCAATACCTGCAGGCATCCCTGTTGCTATGACCTCGACGACTCCGCCAATCGAATCACCATTTTTCTTTGCTTCGTCAATAGCAGACATCATTGCTTGCTCAACAGTAGGATCTGCCACACGAACTGGAGATAACTCTGTTACTTCTTTTAATGTTTCTATCGAAAGATTAGGATCAACATTCGCTTTCACTCCACCGATTTCGACAACATGTGCGACGATTTCCACCCCAACTAATGAAAGCAGTTTCTTTGCTACAGCACCAGCTGCAACTCTAACAGTTGTTTCCCTAGCTGAAGAACGCTCTAATACATTTCTCATATCGCGGTGGCCATATTTAATGGCTCCATTTAGATCAGCATGACCAGGCCGTGCTCTTGTCACCTTCCGCTTTACTTCATCCTCTTGGCCTTCCTCTAAAGCCTCAATACCCATTATCTTAGTCCAATGCTTCCAATCATTGTTCTTTACCACAAGGGCAATCGGTGAACCAAGTGTTTGTCCATGACGAACTCCTGAAACAATTTCTGCAGTATCCTTTTCTATTTGCATACGTCTTCCACGGCCATAGCCTTTTTGCCGTCTGGCTAATTCATTATTTATATCTGAAGCTTCAATCGGCATTCCTGCCGGTAAGCCCTCTAAAATTGTCGTTAGCTGCGGCCCATGGGATTCTCCTGCTGTTAAATATCTCATTCCCATCGCTCTTTCCCCCTTCAACTCATTAAAGAATTATGTATCAATATAACATATTGAGCAAAATAAACATAGTATAACTATTCAGAAAATAAGGAAGAAATTTTTGTAACCGGATACAAAAAAAGGCACTTGTATATGTCTTATACAAGTGCCTTTCCGATCAATTAATAAATCCACTCATTAACTATCTTAGAATAATCAACTAATTCAATTTCTTTAAAAAATAAGCCAATTTCACGTTCTGCACTAGCAGGCGAATCAGAGCCGTGGATAATATTTTTACCAACAGTAAGGCCAAAATCTCCACGAATCGTTCCCGGAGCTGCGTCCTTAGGATTTGTAGATCCCATCATTTGACGAGCCGAGAAAATAACATTTTCTCCTTGCCAAACCATCGCAAATAC
The DNA here is from genome assembly GCF_018613415.1 of Bacillus sp. ISL-18. Lineage (GTDB taxonomy): Bacteria > Bacillota > Bacilli > Bacillales > Cytobacillaceae > Neobacillus. The sequence goes on from NZ_JAGGQG010000010.1 coordinate 273,964, forward strand.
AGGCCCGGATGTAATAAAGTCCACCAATTCCCCAAAAAATGGACGGTCCTTATGCTCACCATAATGTTGTTCAGCAAGCTCATTCGGAATTGTCATTAATTTTGCCCCTACTAATTGGAAGCCTTTCTTTTCGAAACGAGCCACAATTTCCCCAATAAGGTTACGCTGAACACCGTCAGGCTTGACCATTAAAAATGTTTTTTCCATGAAATCCCACTCCCAAAGAATATTATGTATATTGGTTGTTAGTTTGAACAATCCATGAAAATGTTATCATTTTTTTGAATATTTAGCAAGAAGATGTCGGCAGAGAAATTAAAACTTTCGTCTGCCTATATATTTAGCGATATCTCTTAGTGTTTTTTTGGCTTTATTTTCTGGTAACTCCTCTAGAATAGTTAATGCTTTATCCAGGTAGTGGTCACTTAAAGCGAAGGACTTTTCAATTGCACCCGATTGTTTGATTAAGGAAATAATTCGTCCAATTTCATTAGGTTCCATATTTTCATGAACCTTTTCAATTTCACTAAGTATTCTAGGGCTGTTCATAGCAAATAAGGCAGGGGCAGTAATGTTTCCTTGGAGAAGATCGCTGCCAGCTGGTTTCCCTAATTCCTTTTCTGTCGAAGTAAAATCCAAAATATCATCAATAATCTGATAGGACATGCCAACATAATAACCAAATTGGTAGAGTTTCTTATGATCATTTTCCTCTACACCCGCAGCAACAGCTCCTAATTGGCAGCTTACTGCAATTAACAAAGCGGTCTTCCTTTTAATTCTTCTAAGATAATCCTTCAGGGATTGGTTAAAGCGGTACTTATCTTTTATTTGTTGAATTTCCCCCACCGTTACTTCGACAATGGTGTTGGCCAAAATTTTATGAGCTTCTGAGCTTTTAATATTTGACATCAATTCAAGGGCAAGTGCAAATACAAAGTCACCTGTGTACATAGCTATTTTGTTGTCCCATTTGGATTTGACAGTTGGCTGCCCCCGACGCAGATCAGCATCATCGATTACATCATCATGAACGAGCGAGGCCATATGAATTAATTCTAAGGCGACAGCTACATTTTTGAGGACATGGATATCGTAATGTCCAAATTTACCTGCAAGTAAAACAAAAACAGGACGAATTCGTTTTCCTCCGGCTTGTAGTGTATGCATAGAAGCCTGTTTCAAAAGAAGAGACTCCGGTTGGATGGTCTCTTCAAGTTCTTTTTCTATTATGTTAATATCCGAATTCAAAAATGAATACATCATTTTTAATTTCATTTGTATTCACCCTGCTTTTCATCCTGTCTTCATTTTTGACGAATTAAAGTTTTTTGCCTATATGAACAGCGGCAGCGCCGCCACTATATGGTTTATATTTCACTGCTTTAAGCCCTGCCGTTTCAAACAACCTAGCAAGCTCCCTCATCCCCGGAAAATCACGGGCAGATTCATGGAGCCACGCATATTCCCGATAGCTTTTCGCCAGCATTTTCCCAAACAGCGGCATGATAAAACGAAAGTAAAAATAATAAAGCTGTTTATAGCCTATTAAGGTAGGCTGTGACGTTTCCAAGCACACTGCTATTCCGCCTGGTTTTAGAACCCGATGCATTTCCTTTAATACCTGCAGGTAATCCGGTACATTCCTTAAGCCAAAGCCAATTGTAACATAATCAAAGCTGTTATCAGGGAATGGTAATTCCATTGCATTTCCATGAATTAATGTCACCTGGTCAAGCCCTAGTTCCTTAACTTTTTCTATCCCTACATTTAACATGTTTTGGCTAAAATCGAGTCCTGTAACCTTTCCGGTCGGGCCAACTGCTTCCGCTAAGGCAATGGTCCAATCAGCCGTTCCGCAGCAGACATCGAGAGCCTTTGAACCAGGTTGAACATTCATTCTTCTCATGGTATCCTTCCGCCACTTGATGTGTTGCTGAAAACTAATAACCGAATTCATTTTGTCATAGTTATCAGATATCTTTTCAAACACATTGTGAACGCGCTGTTCTTTCGATTGCTGCATGTTTTACCCTTCTTCCACAAAAGTTTTTGCATATGGATGGTATTGACCCAATAACACTCTGACCCTTTTTGCAAGGAAGTCATTCAAGTAAGGAAGTTGTTTTTCAATCCCTTGTTTGGACCGCTCTATATATTCGTCACAAGCCTGTATTAAACGCTGTTGTTGTTCTTCGGTTAAATTTCCCAATATTTCACCAGAGAAAATGATTTTCTTTAGAGTTTGAAATAAAAAAGAGTATCCTGTTTGAAAATATTGGTTTCTCTCATTTAGTAACCTTTTAAATAAAAACAGCTCACTAAGAAACTCGTTCCAAACCCCGACTTTAAAATAATCAGCAACTTTAGTCAGTAGAGAACTTTCGATTCTTTTCATACTAGACATCAAGCTCTCAATGCCATCCAGGTCATTTTTGTTGTAGACAAGAATTTTATTTTCATTTACTTCTTTTACACCTGCAGATAGACATTTTATCATATTTATATCTTCTGCATCCGCAAGAAGTTTATAGTAAAGGCCGCTAAAATAGTCTCCAGCAAGTACTGTTAGCTGCCGTTTTTTCTCATCTATGGCAGTACTTGATATATAATCATGGGTGTCAAGGGCAATTTGAATTAGCATGGTTGACAATGTATAGTTTTGAATCTGATTAAAAGACAGTTCTAGTGGTTCCATTAAAGAGACGAGGACTAACAACTTTTCCTCATCAATTTTGGGGGGTTCTATATATTCAAGCAAGTAGGAATCAAAAACCCTTTTTTCGACCTGCTCTTTAATCATTGTATATTTTTGTCGAATGTCATGCACTGTCATCACCCTTGCTTCCCCGATGTAATCACTTTATGTATTTTATATTGTCTATTTTCACTAAAATTTCATGCCCACTTTAAGGAAAAATAATTATCTTGTTAATAAAATAAGGCAGACACAATTATAACATAAAAGGTCTGCTGTGGGCAGGAATTCACAAAATAATCACTTACCATTCTATGTTCGGAGTTATTTCTTCATTTCACTCTCAACTTCACCAAATTGAGTGAGAATTTTAGCGTTACCACGAATTTTAATGGCAGAGGTATGCTCGGTAAATTGAGCAATGAGAACTTCCCCTTTATCAAGCTTTTCTGAATGATGGAATCTTGTATCCGTACCCCTTGTTAAGCCGATTACACTGACACCGTCATCTTCAGCTTTAATCACAACATAATCACTATTTTGTGGATTACGCTTTTCCAATTTGATCACTCCATAACCAAGAAATAATTGCTCTTAATATTTAATTAAAGATAGAATCTCTGACCGTGCCACTGAGTCCTCTGCAAGAACTCCTCTAACAGCTGTTGTAACCGTTTTGGAACCAGGCTTTTTTACTCCACGCATCGTCATACACATATGCTCAGCTTCCACAACAACCATTACACCTTTAGGATCAAGTTTTTCCATCATACTATCCGCTATAGTGGATGTAATCCGTTCCTGCAGCTGCGGCCTTTTAGCAACAGCTTCGACAGCCCGGGCTAATTTACTTAGTCCTGTAACACGGCCATTCTGTGGAATATAGGCAACATGGGCTTTTCCAAAGAAAGGGACTAAATGATGTTCACACATTGAGTAGAATGGAATATCTTTGACTAATACAAGTTCTTCATGATCTTCACTAAAAATAGTTTCAAAGTGCTGTTTCGGATCTTCCTTTAATCCGCTGAATACTTCTTCATACATTTTTGCTACTCGCTTTGGTGTGTCAAGAAGTCCTTCACGATTTGGATCTTCACCAATTGCCTCTAATATTAAACGTACCGCCTCTTCAATTTGGGCACGATTGATTTCCGACATACCGATTTCCTCCTAAAGTATATCTTTTAAGTATAAACAACAACTACATATTAGCACAATCATTTCCCTGCAAGCAAAAAAATAGTTACTTACCCATATGTTTAACTTTAAGATAGAAAAAAGGCCATGGAGTGATCCATGACCTTTTTGCCTAAGCTACCCGCTTTAAGCAATCATTTATGTAATTACTTAACTGCATCTTTAAGTGCCTTACCTGGTTTAAAAGCTGGTACCTTGCTAGCAGCGATTTCGATTTCATCACCTGTTTGTGGGTTACGACCTTTACGGGCAGCACGCTCACGTACTTCAAAGTTACCAAAACCAATTAGTTGTACCTTATCACCATTTTTTAAAGCATCTAAAATCGCATCAAAAACAGCATCAACTGCTTTTGTAGCGTCCTTTTTTGAAAGCTCGCTAGCTTCAGCAACTGCGTTAATAAGTTCTGTCTTGTTCATGCCATTCACCTCCTCCCGAAGAAATTATCAAGATTCGTAAATAAGATTACTTATCTACATTTCTAAACAATTTTTCTAATTTCTATACGTCATAGCAAGGTTTTATTACCAAAGTAATCGATTTTGACTACTTTAGTGACCTTAAATCTATTTTTTTAATAAAAACCCAATGATATAAAGGGTTTAAGGACTATAACGTAATTCTGTTAAAAGATTATCATAATCATTTCCGCATATCAAGAAGATTTCATGAAATTATGGTAATCTTTTCTTTGTTTATCAAGATTCTTCTATATTTGACCTAAATTTTGTCATAATCAGTTAAAATAAAAAAAAGGACTCCGAATCGGAGCCCAATAATTAGAGGATTATCGCAATTAATCCGCCGCTGCCTTCATTAATAATTCTCTCTAATGTTTCTTTTAATTTATATCTGGCATTCTCTGGCATTAGAGATAGTTTACCTTGAATCCCCTCTCGAACAATAGAACTCAAAGACCGGCCAAAAATATCGGAATTCCAAATCGATAATGGATCATCCTCGAAGTCCTGCATTAAATAACGGACTAACTCTTCACTTTGTTTTTCTGTACCGATAATCGGAGCAAATTCTGATTCTACATCGACTTTAATCATATGAATCGATGGAGCGACCGCTCTAAGTCTTACACCGAATCTAGCACCCTGACGAATGATTTCTGGTTCTTCAAGACTCATATCAGAAAGTGATGGTGAGGCAATCCCATAACCTGTTTGTTTAACCATTTTTATTGCATCGGCAATATGGTCATATTCCGCTTTCGCATGGGCAAAATCCTGCATTAATTCTAGAAGATGATCCTTACCTCTGATTTCCACTCCGACAATTTCTTTTAATATATCATCATATAACTCATCCGGAGCGATTAAGTCGATTTCTGCAACACCTGAACCCATCTCTATACCAGCTAATCCGGCTTTTTCAATGAATTCAAAGTCACTAAACTGCTGCACAACTCGATCCACATCTCGTAATCTCTTTATATCTTTAACTGTTTCTTTCACAGCATCTTGATAGCTTGAACGGAGCCAGTGGTTCTCTCTTAGTACCATAACCCAGCTTGGCAGGTTTACATTGACTTCAAGTACCGGGAACTCGTATAGGGCCTCGCGAAGGACATTGTATACATCACTGTCACGCATGCTTTCTACACTCATTGCTATAACAGGAATATCATATTTCTCTGCTAAGCTTGATCTTAATGTTTCTGTGCTAGGGTGGTATGGCTGAGCGCTATTGACCACCATAATAAATGGTTTGCCCACTTCCTTCAGTTCGTTTATGACTCTTTCTTCGGCTTCGATATAGTTACTCCTAGGGATTTCACCAATTGTTCCATCCGTTGTAACTACAACCCCAATCGTTGAATGTTCCTGGATTACTTTTCTTGTGCCAATTTCTGCCGCTTCATGGAATGGAATAGGTTCCTCATACCATGGCGTATTAATCATCCTAGGTCCATTTTCATCTTCATATCCTTTAGCACCTGGGACTGTGTATCCCACACAATCCACTAGCCTGATATTAACATTAAGTCCCTCATCAACATGTACAGTAGCCGCCTGATTTGGGACAAATTTTGGTTCAGTTGTCATAATGGTTTTACCTGCTGCACTTTGTGGAAGCTCATCCTGTGCGCGGGACCTCTCCGCTTCACTGTTTATATTTGGTAAGACAACAAGCTCCATGAACTTTTTAATAAATGTTGATTTTCCTGTTCGTACTGCTCCGACTACTCCTAGATAAATATCGCCGCCTGTTCTCTCGGCAATATCTTTAAAAATATCAACCTTTTCCAAGTGATCCCCTCCCGATCATAGAGTAAAGTGGGATAATAACATCCATTTTAGGTATTTTTGGACAGTATATATTTATGACGTTGTCCTATCTTGTTATGACACTTTTCTAAAATTTTTACCCCCTTGTTAATATTTCACACGATGTAATGATATCTGTTTTCTCTGAACTTTTAAGTTGTATGGAGGGTTTCTAACTATGGTTAACGGATACGGCAGTAATAGTTAAATCTATACTGCCATTAAATGATTAAGCATAAAAAAACCCTTCTCCTACAATATATTTCATAGGAAAAGGGTTATGACAAAAATTAAAGCAAAGGACGTTCTCTAGGAGTAGAGAGGAGGACCTAATTATATTCTTATTTTTCTAAAAAAATAGGTTCCTTTGTCTTAGGATCAATGGTATAGGGCAGGGAATAAGCAGGAACAAACATGGAATTATCCACTAAAATAGAGCGGATATCCTCGCCAGGTTTGGGCTCCTTACCTGTCTTTTTTAAAATCTGATAGAGGTCGGGCCGATAATCAACGTAAACCTCGGCATCACCTGTTATGACGAACGAAAGGTTTTGATTTGTAAAGGGACTCACGGCGTATGGAGCTTTCTTGAATCCAAGTTTTGAATAGTCAAGTGAATAAACATTTTTGGCCAATTGCGTTTTATATGGTGGATAACCATTCGTTCTTATCCTTAAATTAATATCCCGAATCGTTTCCGCCATCCGCAAATCCAACAATTTAACCGTAGGATTTGTCTCCTCATTTACAAGTACATATTGAAATATACCACCGCTCTCATAAGCATTTCCAGGTGGTTCTGCTATATACTTGGGCGCAATTTTTTTAAAATCTACAGGATACTTTTGATAAATCGGTGTTTCGGCTTCCTTGGTTTTAATGGGCAGAATTCCGCCATTATCTTTTTGAAAGTCATCTACTGCCGATTGTACTGCCTTGATTTGATCTTTATAAGGTACCTGGTTTTGCGTTAATTCCTCTTTCGGGTACATGCAGCCTGATAAAATGACTGCCATAATCATGAGTGTGCTAAACAGCATTATTCTTTTCATAAAATCACCTTTAGGTTTATGTATGGTCGAAAATTCAAGTTAAAAAAACAATCAGTAAGGTTATTCCTGCCACAATCATAAACAAATAAGCAATAATTGCAGTTAGAATTCGAAATACTCCTTGTAACTTATATCGGCTCAAATAAATCGTAACGATCGCAAGAAACATAAGAGCCATACCTGCAATGGATATCCACATCTTTATCATGGCTGGCGACAATTTTATTCCCCCTTTTTCGAAGATTAATTATAACATAGCTATTATTATAAAAAAATTCATAACATAAAAAAACTGAAGTAAAGAGGGGCGAGTTCTTTACTTCAGCATAAATTTGGACTAAATAACCCATTCTCCAGCGTCTACTACTAGGTTGCTTCGTTGCATTGTATGCAACCTTGAGAAAAAACGCATCATAAGATTGCCTATTTTTTAATAAAAAAGCACATTTTTAATCTTCAAGGGATTTTTCCTCAAGAACATTAACCAAGTCTTCCATCTCATGGGTTCTGCCGCGCGACATTAAAACATCAACTGCATCTTTCGGATTTTTGCCATTAAACAAAACATTATACAGGACAGATGTAATCGGCATATTAACATTATACTTTTGTGCAAGCTGATTCGCCGCTTTTGTTGTTCTTACACCTTCAACCACCATTCCCATATTATCGAGAACCTCAGTTAGCGTTTTTCCCTTACCAAGCAGATTTCCTGCTTTCCAGTTTCTTGAATGTACACTTGTGCAGGTAACAATTAGATCTCCTATTCCCGCTAATCCGGAGAACGTTAATGGATTGGCACCCATTTTTGTTCCGAGCCGGGCTATTTCCGCTAATCCCCGCGTCATTAAAGCGGCCTTAGCATTATCACCGTAACCAAGTCCGTCTGTAATACCGGCCGCCAAGGCTATAATGTTCTTTAAGGCTCCGCCAATTTCCACGCCAATGACATCTGAATTGGTATATACGCGGAAATTTTGATTGATAAATAGATCCTGTATATGTTCAGCTGCTTCCATATTTTCCGATGAGACTGCAACGGTTGTAGGGTGTCTAAGACTGACTTCTTCCGCATGACTAGGTCCTGAAAGAACCACGACATCCTTAAGAAGTTCTTTAGGCATTTCTTCTTTAATAATTTCGGTTATTCGCAGCAGGGTATTAGGCTCTATCCCTTTACTCACATGCGTAATCGTCAATGGTTCACTCTGAACTGCTCGAATACTGCCTAGCACTTCCCGAATGGCTTTTGTCGGAACAGCCAGGATAATGTTTTCCACTCCCATTAATGCATCATTTAACGAAGCATACCCCACAATTAATCCTGGCAATTTGATATCAGGTAAATATTTTTTATTGGTATGAAATTGATTTATTTCCTTTACCTGGTCCTCATTATGACTCCATAAACGTACTTCATGACCGTTGTCTGCAAGTACCATTGCGAGGGCTGTTCCCCAGCTTCCTGCACCAATAACAGTTACGGCTGTTTTGCTATCCTCCCGCATAACCCTTCACCTGCCTTTATTATTTTCTTTCTCGAGCATAAATCTTGATTGGCGTCCCCTCAAAACCAAAAGCGTCCCGAATCCTGTTTTCAAGAAAGCGTTCATAGGAAAAATGCATTAATTCAGGTTCATTTACAAAAACAACAAAAGTTGGTGGTTTGACAGCCACTTGGGTAGCATAATAAATTTTTAATCGTCGACCCTTGTCTGTCGGAGTAGGATTCATCGCGACCGCATCCATAATGACGTCATTTAACACGCTTGTTTCAACTCGCATCGAATGATTATCACTTGCCGTATTGATCATTGGCATTAGCGTATGGATACGCTTTTTCGTTTTTGCCGATAGGAAAACAATTGGAGCATAGCTAAGAAATAAGAAATGTTCTCTTATTTTTTGTTCCAATTCTTTCATTGTTTTCTCATCTTTTTCAACCGCATCCCATTTATTCACCACAATCACGACAGCCCGTCCTGCTTCATGGGCATAACCGGCAATTTTCTTATCTTGCTCAATAATTCCTTCTTCAGCGTTAATGACCACTAAAACAACATCTGAACGTTCAATCGCCCTTAGTGCACGCAACACACTATACTTTTCTGTCGTTTCATACACTTTTCCTCTTTTTCTTATTCCAGCTGTATCAATAATGACATATCTTTGGCCGTTATAAGTATAAGGGGAATCGACTGCATCACGAGTGGTACCGGCAATATTGCTGACTATGACACGATCTTCTCCTAGTATCGCATTTACGAGAGAGGACTTTCCAACATTCGGTCGTCCAATTAAAGAAAACTTGACCACATCTTCATCATATTCTATTGGCTTTGATTTTGGAAAATATTTAGCTGCCTCATCTAATAAATCACCAAGGCCAAGTCCGTGAGATCCTGACACTGGGATTGGTTCACCAAAACCCAATGAATAAAAATCATAAAGTAACTCTCTCATTTCAGGGTTATCGATCTTATTTACTCCTAATACGATTGGCTTTTTGGACTTATAGAGGATTTTTGCTACTTCTTCATCCGCTGCCGTTACCCCTTCACGACCATTTGTTAAAAAGATAATGACATCAGCTTCATCAATTGCAACCTCCGCCTGCTGGCGAATCTGCTCTAAAAATGGCTCATCTCCAATATCTATTCCACCCGTATCGATCACATTAAAATCATGTGTTAACCATTCACCTGAACTATAAATCCGATCTCTAGTTACTCCCGGCACGTCTTCCACGATGGAAACACGCTCACCCACAATCCTATTAAATATGGTGGATTTTCCAACGTTTGGTCTTCCTACAATGGCAATAACAGGTTTAACCATCTTAATCGCCATCCTTTCTAATATATTTCACAATAGTGTTATTAGTTAGCATTATTCAAATTGAAAGTTCTTACGTAAGTAAGGCGGACAATAGCCTTAAGTAAAGAAACCCTTCTGTTAACAAGAAGGGCCTAACTTCAATTATTTTAACAATGTTAGTCCTTTCCTGCAATGGTAAGGATTCTCCAAGCAGCCCATTTAAGATGATTTTTGTTTTCCTTTTTCAAAAAAATGATAGTGTGTTTGAAAAAACGTTCCAGCATTTTCGATTGCACTCCAAGCAACAAGTAAAGCAGAAATCAACGCACATGCATCTAGATATTCAAACCCGCCTATTTCATATGGAAAAGGGAATTTACTTAAGGTATATGCATATAGAAACTCCCCTTGCATCGTTCCGCAAATCGCAATCAGTAATCTTCCTTTTAAGCTTTTTTGCAACAGGATGGCAAGGTATCCAAAGGCAATTCCCATCATCCATTCCTTTTTAAAAATAATCCAGACCGGGTCAAAAATTTCAAACAAATGAAACGCCACATATCCTATTGATACAATCAATGAACAAAGATAGAAATAAAGAATTGCTCCCCGTTTTTCCTGGCTAAAGAAAAGATAACTCATGACGAGTAAAAATAATCCACTGGTATGAATGTCATATTCCCCCAGTTTAAAGTGCTGATTGGATAATAGGATAACGATTAAAATAATTGCAGATAGTTTTCGCCGATACGGGTTTTTCTTATCTGTCAGAAAAGTAAGGTAAACCCAAAATGACCAATAAATCCAATAAAACATCGTACCTTCCATGCATACACCTCCTATTATTTTCATTATTGGTAAACTTTATGTACTTTCATACTTCCTTGAATAATATTTCAGTGGTGAATCATCTTATAAAGAGGAGGTGTAGAAAATGGGAAAAGACCGCCAAGAAAAAAAGCTGGCTGCAAGCGGGCGCGCTGGGAAAGATCGTGATCAGGCCTTGCATTATCCTGGCTCAACAAAGTTATCAAGTCCTGAGGAAGCTAGAGATTTAAACGATGGAAAATATGATGAATAAATAGTAAAAGCTCCCGCACATGCGGGAGCTTTATTTAATCTTTCGCTGACTATATTGCTTTGTATCGATTCCTCTTTGCGTTAACCAGTGATAGGTCTCACCTGATATAATTACGGGCGCATTTTTTAAGTCCGAAATAGACTTTGCACCTAATGCAGTCATTACCATTGTTAATTCCGAATGAAGAGTGTTTATTTCTTCGATTAAAGCTTCCAGACCATCCTGCACAAGTATTTGCAAGAAGAAGCCTGCGAGACCAATCGCACTTGCACCAATTGCTAACCCTTTTGCAATATCTATGCTTGAGGAAAAACCTCCAGACCCAATAATCGGAATATGATTAGGGATACTTGCTGCCTCAAGTATTGAAATAGGTGTAGGGATTCCCCAATTATTGAAAAACGGAAGAGATTGTTTCCTGCGTTTATTTTCTATTTCAGCAAAATTTGTCCCTCCGGAACCTCCTACATCAACAAAAGCTGCACCTGCCGAAATGAGAGACTCAACTGTTTCCATAGACATGCCAAAGCCGACTTCCTTTACGATAATCGGAACGTTTACCCCACTGGCAATCTCTGTGATTCTGTTTAGAGATCCGAAAAAATTCCGATCCCCTTCAGGCATCGTTAATTCTTGAATCACATTTAAATGGATTTGTAAGGCATTGGCCCCAATCATATCAATGGCCAATTTAGCATTTTCAATGGTCGCTTCACTGCCTAAATTGGCGATGACAATCCCATTGGGATTCTCTTTACGGACAATTTCATATGTATATCTTTCTTGTTGATCCCTAATAGCCGACATTTGTGACCCAACAGCCATAGCCACTCCGGTATGCTTTGCAGCGATTGCCAGCTGCTTATTAATTTGATAGGTTTTTTCGCCGCCGCCGCCCGTCATTGCATTGATAAAAATTGGCGAACTTAAAGAAAGTTCGCCAATTAAATAATTTAATCGAACATCGGACACATTGATATTCGGTAAGCTTTGGTGAATAAATTTGATATCGTCGAAAACTGTAGAACGATTTTGCCTATTTTCCAAGGCAAAGCGAATATGATCCCATTTTCGTTCAGATCTTGACACTTACATCACCATTATTTTCCTAGATTCTTTAATTTATCTCCAATCATTTCTCCAAGCTGGAACCCTTTAGACTCTTCAGGAAGCTCGTAATCAAAGTTTTCCTCTACTTCTTTTTCAAGCAATTCCTTTATGCTCAATGATAAACGCTGATCCTGCTCATTGACATCAAGAACTTTTACATTTACTTCTTGACCTTCTTTTAAAACTTCATGAGGGGTTCCGATATGTTTATGAGCAATTTGCGAGATATGAACAAGCCCTTCTACACCAGGAAATACTTCCACAAAAGCTCCATAAGAAACCAATCTTTTCACTGTTCCGCTTAAAGTACTTCCTTTAGGAGCTTTCTCAGCGATATTATTCCAAGGTCCTGGAAGGGTTTCTTTAATCGATAATGAAATTCGCTCATTATCGCGGTCAACACTCAACACTTTTACGTTCACTTGTTGTCCTTCGTGGACAACATCCGATGGTTTATTAACATGTTCATGGGAAAGCTGTGAAATATGAACTAGTCCATCAATTCCGCCGATATCTACAAAGGCACCAAAATCAGTAATTCTTTGGACAGTTCCCTCAATAACTTGCCCCACTTCTAGAGCACCAAGACGGTTTTGTTTTAACTTTCCTTTTTCTTGTTCTACAACTGCACGATGGGAGAGAATTAAGCGATTTTTTTCCTTGTCAAGTTCAACGATTTTAAATGAAAGCGTACGGCCTTTGTAATCACTAAAATCCTCGACAAAATGCGCCTCTACTAAGGAAGCTGGAACAAATCCACGAACACCAAGGTCTACAACTAATCCGCCTTTAACAACGTCTTTAACCTCTGTTTCGAAGATCTCTTCAGCTTGGAATTTATTTTCTAAGCTTTCCCAAGCTTTCTCAGCATCCACTTTCCGTTTCGATAATACTAATGCATCTTCTTCTACCTTTGTTACTTCTAATTCCAATTCATCGCCTTCTGCAACAGCATCAGATGCCTTTTCAATATGAAGGCTTGAAAGTTCACTAATTGGGATAATTCCATCCAATTTACTGCCTGGAATATTCACAAGCACCTGTTTTTCCTCAACCTTAGTAACTTGTCCAGTTACTTTATCCCCGATTTCAAAGTTTTTCACTTCTACTTGATTCAATTCTTCCGACATATGTATTCCTCCTTATTCCATTTACTCTTAAAAATCTATATATGATTTGGTGAAAAACACACTGTTCACCACATATAAAATAAAACAAAACCAATAGAATTTTCAAAAAAAATCTCTTTTTATTAACTTCTTACAAATAGCCTTTTTTGTCAAGCAGAAGCTATTTATGCTCTTTTATAAGTTTATCGATTTCTGACATAATTAATTCAGTTACTTGCTCAGCTGAAGCTTTTGTTTGTCTCATTTCAGTCATATCGATTGGTTTACCATAAACCATTTTTAATTTTTTTAGACTTTTATACGGACCAATGACCGCACAAGGTACAACTTGCGCTTCCGTTCGTAATGCAAAAAAACCCGCTCCTGAAAGCCCTTTTCCCAGTTCCCCTGTTTTGCTTCTTGTTCCTTCTGGAAAGAGTCCAAAAATATGTCCATCCTTTAAAAGCTTTAATCCTGTCCTTAGCGCCTCTCGGTCACTGAATCCCCTTTTTACCGGGAATGCATTACATTTTCTTACGATTCCACCCAATACCGGGACCTGAAAAAGCTCATCTTTAGCCATATAATGCACGGGACGAGGGCACATAATACCGACAACGATTGGGTCGATTACAGAGATATGGTTGGAGCAAAGGAGCACGCCACCCTCTTTCGGGATATTCTCTACACCTACTGCTTGTATCCGATACCACGGTTTAAAAATGGTATAAACCACTGATTTGGCAAACCCATAAAACGTCATACTCAACCAATCCTTTCATTCACCAACGCCATTATTTTTTCGACAACATCAGGAATGGTCAAAGAGGTTGTGTCGATTTCAATTGCATCACTTGCCTTTTTTAAAGGAGCCACTGCTCTTTCCGAGTCAATTTTATCACGCTGGGCAATCTCTTCTTTTAATTTTTCTAAATCAGAAGGAAAGCCTTTCTCTAAGTTTTCAGTATGCCTTCTTTCAGCTCTCTCTTCTACACTTGCTAGCAAAAATACTTTTACTTCAGCATTTGGTAAAACATGTGTTCCAATGTCTCTACCATCCATCACAACTCCGCCTTCTGTGGCGAATGCTTGCTGTCTTTTCACCATTTCTTCACGGACTTTTGGCTGCCGTGCCACGTAGGACACAGAATTAGTTACTTCAGATGTACGAATCAAATCAGTTACATCACAGTTATCAAGAATAACCAATTGTCCTGTATTGGAAGGTTTTAGTTCAATCACTGTCGATAAGAGCGTGTCCAATAATGCTGCTTCATCTTCCAAATCAAGTTGATTGTTGATTGCTTTATATGTCAATGCTCTGTACATCGCACCAGTATCAATATAAACATAAGAAAGTCTTTCTGCCACAATTTTTGCTACTGTACTTTTCCCGGCTGCGGCAGGGCCGTCAATTGCAATTGATATTTTATTTTCCATAAATCCTCCTAAATGCTCTCATGATCGTCTCATCTACCTTATTTATTTTACCACAAGATAAAGATATGCCTCTTTTTTTAGCAATTAAATAAAAGAAAAATGCTGAAATAAGCCTAATTTAATTAATACAATTGCCCAAAATTCGATAATAAAAATAGGAAAGTATAAATCTTCCAACAAGAGGAAGCATTTATACTTTCCTATTTTATTTGTTAACAAAATGCTTTGGTTACGGGCTATTCTCCTGAAAGGTCTGCAAAATTTCAGTTATTGAATTTTCATTAACCCCTTCGTATTTTGTTAAATGTTTAATTTGCGGAAAGATATCGAATTGATGCAACAGTAATTGTGATAAAAATAAAAAGATAAATTGTACTATCACTACTTTAATTAAAATTCTTTCTATTGTTTTCATGCCAATCACTCCAAAAGCCATATGTCGTTAGTATTGGAGCAGCCTGCCGATTTTATTCTTTTCTTCTAATAAAGGAATGATTTAAAAAAGGGGAAAACTGTGTTTTCCCTATAAAACATCTTCGTATGTTGCCTCGGCATTTTTTAATTTTTCTACTTCTTCTTCTAATCCTGTTTTAGCATTAATAAAAATCCGATAGGTATCATCACCCAATGTTCCTAAGAATTCATAACATAACACATCTTCATTTAGATCATTAACGATCATTGCTTGGCGTTGTTCCATTACCTTTAATTTTGGATTTACTTTGGTACGAGCTTGTGCAAGAGTAAGCGTTGGTTTTTCAATGGTTCGAGTTTGGAATGATTTTAAGTACTCTTCAGCAGAAATACCAACTATATCTCCATTATCCAGCGCTACTTTGACTTTTACTGATTCTGGATAAATTCTAACTCCATTTATATTTGTAACAAAATCAAATACTCCCACATTATCATATTGTGTACTCTCAAATGTTTCTAAATTTTTAAAGCCTGTTTCCTTCAAAAATGCTGCCGCCTTATTATTGGCATCGTTTAAACTCAAAGATTGTTTTTTGATATCACGGTTATTAATGAACCAAATGGGCTTGCCTGCCTTTTTCGTAATATCCATACTTGCTTCTTGTCCTGCCGTTTTATTTTTAATGGATACACTGTAAAAACCATAATCAGAGCCTTTACCATTATCAGTGACTTTTACGTTTGCATTTCCATCAAACTTCATATACCTTTTTGCAATTTGAATTGCCTCATTGCGGGTAATGGTTTTCCCTTTAATTTTCTTATAGTTTTCATCCTTTTTTTGAAAATTGCTAAATGTTGGCCCCAAATCTGATTCCGCAAAGCTTGTAACTGTTTTTTCAACAGTCTTAAACCCATCAATAATCGTATTGTCTGTGTTTTCCTTCCCAGATGCCAGGGCAAGTTCCACATCCATCCACCGAAGATTATTTTTCAAGACCATATGTTGTACATTTCGAAGCTCATTTTGGATGTCACCAGACTGCTTGTACAGTGCTTGAAGTGTTTGATATTCTTTATCAGTCAATGGTTCCTTCGATAAATCTCTAACTGCAGTACGATAGCTAAAGTTACCAATATTCGCTAAAAATTCCTCAGTTTTATTGAAAGGCAATAGTGTTAACGGAAGCTGTCCAACATCGCCATGTGCCTGCGAAGTGAGCCTCCATACTTCGATTAAGGAGGGCGATAAGGATTCTTTGGAATTCATCGCAAGTGTAGTTCCTATTTTATCGTTTAATAGATCCATACGATAAGAAAGATTATGGAATGCCCGTTGATAGTTGTTTTCCGCATTGATAAGGATTGCATTTTTTTCCTGATGTTCTTGATAGCCCCAATAAGCTGTTCCCGCAATACCAACAGCGAGAACACCTATCAATATGCCTCTAATCAATTGAGCTCACCCCTCTATTTACAAAAAATATGCTTGCCAATACGTTTAATTTGCGGTCTGCCCCAAATCCATCCGCTGGTGGCCGTTGCTGGATTAAAGTAATACAGTGCCTCTCCCGTTGGATCCCATCCATTTATGGCATCTATTACCGCTTTTTTAGCGGATTCATTTGGAGTCAGCCAAATTTGTCCATCTGCTACTGCTGTAAAGGCACCCGGTTCAAAAATAACACCGGAAACTGTGCTAGGAAATGATGAGCTGTTGACACGATTCAAAATAACTGCAGCAACAGCGACCTGACCAATATACGGTTCTCCCCTTGACTCACCATGAACAGCATTGGCCATTAATCTTATATCATTTTGCGAGTACCCTTTTGGTGTGTTTAAGGCTGTCGGCTTTTTTGCAGCTGCCTTGGGCGGCGTTGAATTCTGTGCTGTTTGTTTGTTATATTTCGTGGCTTTTGTTAATTTTGCTTTTGTTGTTGCCCCTGCAATTCCATCAATAGGTAAACCGAATTCATATTGGAAATTTCTTAACGCCCAATACGTGCCCCATCCAAATACCCCATCAATTTTCCCATGATAGAAGCCTATATATGTGAGCCTAGATTGCAGCTCGATTACATCCTCCCCTACTGCTCCTCTTTGAATTACCTGATTCGAAAACGCATATACCTTTTGACTCTCCAAGGAAGAAAATATCATGGTACATGAAAAGATTAAGATGAAGAATCTGATGAAGATGTTTTTCTTTATCATGGAATAATAACCCCCATTATGAATCTTTTTAGCATTAAGGCTATTTTTTGTTTTAATGGTATTTTTATTCCATTTCTAACAGAAAAAAACCCTTCAACCAACTGTGAAGGGTTTTAAAAAGTTTTTTCGGTTAGTTAAACAGGTGCTTGTGCCTTATGTTCCGGGTATTCTTTAAAATGATTTGCACTTAAAATTTTCGCCTTTTTTACTTTCCGCAATCCAAACCACCAAAGGAAAATCATAAATGGAAAAATAATAAACAACCAGTTCTCAAGTGAAATTAAAATAAAGTCATAGGAGCCATGCAAAAGAATCGGCAACAACAAGGATAATAAAATCCACTTTGCTTTATGATCCTTCGTAAACTTTGCTTTTCCTAGATAAAAGCCCATAATAACACCGAATAGAGCATGACTAGAAACAGGTAATAGAGCGCGGGTCATGGCATGCTCAATTCCATTTGCCACTAAATAAAAGATATTTTCAACAGTAGCAAAACCAAGCGAAACGGCTACCCCGTATACAATTCCATCAAACGGTTCATCAAATTCGACGTGCTGATATATAAGATAAAAAAGGATAAACCATTTAAAAAACTCTTCTAAAATACCTGAACCAAAAAAGGCATTTAATAAATCGGATTGTAATAAATGCTCTGTTTCCAAAACATGTTGGATAAACATAATGGGGAACACCAGCAGCACACCATACAAAAATGTTCGAAAAACAAAGGAAACAGGCTCTGGTTCATATTCATCCCTTAAATAAAAATAACTTAGCAAGGCCAAACCTGGAGCAATTCCGGCCGATAATATTCCA
Organism: Bacillus sp. ISL-18; assembly: GCF_018613415.1. Taxonomy (GTDB): domain Bacteria; phylum Bacillota; class Bacilli; order Bacillales; family Cytobacillaceae; genus Neobacillus. The sequence continues at coordinate 292,200 of NZ_JAGGQG010000010.1, forward strand.
AGCATGCTGAACCTCTTTTCCAATCCTTTTTCTTAATGGTACCATGTATAGCACGTAAAGAAAATGAAAGATTCATTCCAGCGGCCAAAGAAACCTACGCGTTAAAAATTGATGTTTTCAATGCTGCTTGCCATCGCAACAGCCAATTTCATCCTTGCCTTTTTAGAATCATTATCACTTCCAAGTATGACTCCCTTTTTATACAGGTCATATGCACTGCCTTCATAATCGTACGTTGTATAGACTGCGCCCTCTTCAGCACTGGTAGTAATCACTATTTTGATCCCTGCTTTTATGGACGCTTCGATTTCTTGCATCATCTTCGGAGCTACCTGACCTCTTCCCACTCCCTCAAGGATGATTCCAGATACACCTGCTTCTCGGGCTGCCTTTATAAATTTCCCATCTGCCCCAATATAGCACTTAATAATTTCTACAGCCGGAATGGGGGATTTTAATTGATAGTACTCTCTTCTAATCGGTTTCTGGAAAACATGGACATTGTCATTATCAATAATACCAAGATAGCCAAAGCCGAAGGCATTAAACCCCTGAATATTAGAGGCATGTTCTTTTTTTACATATCTAGCCGCAAAAATTCGTTCATTAAATACAACAACGGTGCCAACATCGTGTAAATCTTGAGAACATGCCGAATAAATGGCATGTCGCAAATTAATGTACACATCACTGCCTAAATCATCAGGTGATCGCTGCGAGCCTGTGACGACTACAGGCCTGCGGTCATTAATGGTTAAATCAAGAAAATAGGAAGTTTCCTCCATTGTATCAGTCCCATGGGTGACAACGACACCAGAAACGGACTCATCCTTAAAGTAATCCTCAATTTTAGTTTTTAAAAAGACTAAATCGTCAAATGTAATATGTATACTCGCTTTTTGAAAGACAGAGTCCACGATTACTTCTATTTCATTGGGTAAGTGACACATCGCTGCCAGTTCTTCCCCGGTAATAGCTCCGGAAGCTAATTTACCAGAGGTTTTATTTGGTTTACTAGCAATCGTACCCCCTGTTGTTAATAAAACGACCTTTTTCATCATTTATCACCCTTTAGTTTCTTTATCTAGTATAGATTGTGCGATTTGACCGCCATGGAAACGACCATTTTCAATAAAAATTTCATTTGCATTATTGCCTGCCGCAATAACACCAGCAATATAGATTCCACTGATATTAGTTTCCATTGTATCAGAATTATAGAAAGGTCTTCCGGTTTCTTCATCCATTCTTATCCCCATCTTCACTAGGAAATCATGGTCAGGATGATATCCGGTCATCGCAAAGACAAAATCATTTTTTATCGTTTTTTGTTTCCCTTCCTTTATATAAGTTACTTGGTTTTCGGTAATTCCTTTAACATCTGCTTCAAACTCCATTGTAATGGTTCCATTTTTGACTAATGATTCAAATTCAGGGAGAATCCATGGTTTAATACTTGGTGAATATTCTTTACCGCGGTATAAAACCGTTACCCGGGCTCCTGCCTTTACGAGTTCAAGTGCGGCATCGACACTTGAATTTTTCCCTCCGATTACACAAACATCCTTATCAAAATAGGGATGTGCTTCTTTAAAGTAATGGAATACTTTTGGAAGGCTTTCACCTGGTACATTCATATAGTTTGGATGATCATAATAACCCGTTGCAATGACAACATAACCACTCTGATAAGTATCTTTATCTGTTTTGACGTGGAATATCTGCTCATGTTTTGAAACTTCTATAACTGTTTCAAATGCATTTATCCGCAGCTGTTTCCGCTTTGCAACCTCCCGATAATACACTAACGCCTGATTACGTTTAGGCTTGTAACTATCCGTCACAAAAGGAAACCCGCCTATTTCTAATTTTTCGCTTGTACTAAAAAAGGTTTGATGGGTTGGATAATGATAGATGGAATTTACAACATTCCCCTTTTCGATAATTAATGGCTTCTTCCCAATCTCTTGTAAAGCGATTGCTGCAGCTAAACCACAGGGACCCCCGCCAATAATAATGACATCTTCAATTTGCATCTAGACCAGCTCCTTACAACGAATATATATATAAAGAATTATTTCTCTACAAAAAAATCTCCTACCGTATCATGATAGGAGATTTTTTATTTAGTTTCAACAAACAAAACTTTTTATGATGTTATTAATTTGGTTAAATCCAGCCTCTGAAGCGGCTGGCCTCTGCCATTTTCCTTACCCCGACCATATAGGCAGCAAGCCGCATATCCACTCTGCGAGTTTGTGCAGTATCATATATATTCATAAATGATTTGACCATAACTTTTTCTAGTTTTTCTTCTACTTCTTCTTCCGTCCAATAATAGCCTTGGTTGTTTTGAACCCATTCAAAATAGGAAACCGTAACGCCACCTGCTGAGGCTAATACATCTGGAACAAGCAGAATACCGCGTTCAGTTAAAATTTCTGTTGCCTCCAAGGTTGTTGGACCATTGGCAGCCTCAACCACAATTTTCGCACGAATATTATGAGCATTTTCAGCTGTAATTTGATTTTCAATAGCCGCAGGAACTAAAATATCACAATCCAGCTCAAGTAATTCTTTATTCGAAATTGTATTATTGAATAATTTTGTGACAGTTCCGAAGCTATCCCGTCTATCCAATAAATAGTCGATATCTAGTCCATTAGGATCATATAATGCACCATAAGCATCTGAAATACCGATTACGATAGCACCAGCATCATGCATAAACTTTGATAAATAACTTCCTGCATTTCCAAAGCCTTGGACAACTACCTTGGCTCCTTCAATTTGAATGCCTTTCTTTTTGGCAGCTTCACGAATACAGATGGTCACCCCTTTTGCGGTTGCAGATTCTCGACCATGGGAGCCTCCTAATACAAGCGGCTTTCCTGTGATAAATCCTGGAGAATTGAATTCATCAATTCGGCTATATTCGTCCATCATCCAGGCCATAATTTGTGAATTAGTAAATACATCCGGAGCGGGGATATCCTTTGTTGGTCCAACAATTTGACTGATTGCTCTCACGTAGCCACGGCTAAGTCTTTCAAGCTCTCTAAAAGACATGTCCCGCGGATCACAGACAATTCCGCCTTTCCCTCCGCCATATGGGAGATCGACAATACCGCATTTCAAACTCATCCAAATCGAAAGGGCTTTCACTTCCGTTTCAGTTACATTAGGATGAAAACGAATACCGCCCTTTGTTGGCCCGACTGCATCATTATGCTGTGCACGGTATCCAGTAAATATTTTAATAGAACCGTCATCCATTCTGATTGGAATTTTGACTGTCAGCAAACGTAATGGCTCTTTTAAAAGCTCATATACTTCTTCAGGATAACCTAACTTTTCAAGGGCTTTATGTATAACGGTTTGTGTTGATTTCAACACATCGTGGTGCTCTCCCTCTTGATTAGTTTGACCATTTGCTTTTTCGGCAACCATTTAAAATCCTCCTAGAAAATGCTTTACGAATGTTGTCTTCTTTCAGAGACAAGTATACACGTTTCATTGATTTATGCAAGAAGAAAAACCAAGACTAAATCTTAATTTGTAAACGCTGCGATAAAATTTAAACCTCTCAAAATATGGAGGTTTAAAAGACTTTTAAAGGGGCGTCCGCCCCTTTAGTGTGGTATTGATCCAATCAAGTTATTTAAAAAAATGAAGAATTGTTTCAACAGCAAATTGTTTCATCACAGGCTTTCCATATTCAGCAAGAACGTATGGACTTAGAATAGATGGGTTACCGAACTCCGATAAAATACAGGCAGCCATTTCTTTTTTATCAGATTCGACCTTATCCATTTCAAGATAATAACGGTTATGCATGGCATAAAGGGTTCCGCCATAAATGTCGACAATTGATAGTCTTTTGGCTAGGCCGACTAGATCCTCAAATTCATTGAACTCATATAAGAGAGCTTCACAGCCTTCAACTCTTACCTGCATTTCAATATAACCATCGTACAATAATTCTTCGTCATCTTTTACTTCATCAACGGTAATGATTAAAATCATTCCTTGAGCCTGAAGGGAGAAAATTTCTACAGCTACAGAACCCTGGATATCAACATCAAATTCCTCACTTGCCTCTTCGAGCATATCATGAAAGAGCTGATTCCATTTACTTGAATCCTTCCAAATATCCTCTTTTGAAAGTCCTCTTTCAAATAAATCATCAGAGGTTAAAAATATTTTTATTTTATTGGCCGTTAAGCGTTCTAAGCGCATGCTTTTGCCCCCTGCCGTGACGTAACTCTTGTTTTCAGTGTATGCCGCAGGGAACTATTGGTGAATTGTCTATCTCAGCCTATCTTTTCTAAACCTCGTTTAAGTGTAATAAGATGAGTTTCAGCAGGAGCTCCTAATCGCAAGGGCACAGTCGTTGTTCCATAGCCGTTACTAATTAACAAGATTGTATTTTTAAGCTTTTTTAACCTTCCTCTTGGATACGGGCTATACCCCAAAATATGTATTTGCCCTCCATGGGTATGTCCGCTCAGTACCAGCCTAATATTATGCTCAGGTAAAATCTTATCTGTAATGGTTGGAATATGACTAGCTAATATTTTAAAACTGCCCTCCTCGGCATCCATAAGGGCAAAATCAAGCCGGTCTCGCTCCTGGCTGCAGTCATCAACCCCCAAGAGAGATAATTTATCCCCATGATTTGACTCAAAAGTAACGGCTGTATTATCCAGGACCTTTATACCCATATCGAGCAATATCGCATCCAATTTACGAAAATCCACTTCATAATCATTGTTTCCCCAGACAAAATAAGCAGGCCCCACTTGTTTTAATTTCCGTAAATTTTCCTTTACTTGCGGAAAAGATACCCCTTTTTCAGTTAAGTCTCCTCCGATTATAACAAAGTCGGCTTTCCCTTTTACATTCTGAATAATACGATCGGAAATAACCCGTCTATGAATATCCGAAATAAAAAAAATGGTCACCTTCCCAAACGAGTCAGGAAAATCCGGAAAGGTTACCTCATGCTCTACCACTTTATTTAAAAAGGCCTCTCTCACCATAAATAAGAAGAGAAAGATACCTCCCAATAACAATAACACGACTATCCCCCATATAATCAACCTGTTCTCCCCCTCTTACAGTTCTACGGAAATCATACCATAAAGACGATCTAAACTAAAAAAATCCCCCCATACAATGTATGAGAAGGATTTCCTTTCTTTCCCTTGATTTTAATCCTCATGTATATCTAAAATACGGAAGCCGTGTTCTTCGAGTTTCCTAGTAAACCTGTCAATATTATCTTTCTTTTCAATCTTCATCACAATCCTTCTTACAAGCTTATCGGTTTCATCGAATGTAACAAGGGAGATGATATGCTCATGGAACTGATGGGCAATTTCTGATAGCCGGGCAATCCGTCCTTCCGTCTCCACTGATGTAAAAGCAATCCTTACGCCCGGTCGATTTACACCAAAAGCACTTTCAAACGAAGTTAAACAATCGGATCGTGTGACTACCCCAAGAAAGGTTTTCCCTTTGTCGACCACAGCTAATAATGGGAAATCCTTCAGGTCAAGAAGTGTTTTTTCAAATAATTCTCCACCTAGCAAAAACTGATCTTCATGGGATGCAATATCCCCCACCACTGTCGATGTTAGATAGTCATCCTTTTGTTTCCCGGCCTTAAAAAAACCTTCATATATATTAAATCTTGTTACAACACCTGCATATTTATTACCCATTAAAACAGGGAGCCCATCAATTTGGTGTTTCTCTAACAGCTCCAGTGCATCCTTAAGGGATACTTCAGGTTGAGTGGTAAAACACTCATGCTTGGGGATCATAATATTTTTAACAAACACTTACCATCACCTCATAAATTAGTCCTATATCCATTATTATACATCTACCATACCATTAAAACCCCTCATATTATTAAAGCTTTATGTCATGTAACGGAAATACTCTCATAAGATTAAATGATATCGAAATTAAGGGAGGGCAACTATGAATACACATTTTAAAACCTATCATCCCTATGCTAGTCCGTTTGACCCTTGTCCACCAATCCTTGAAAAAGCATACTCCACACCACCCAATTTATATATGGGCTTTCAGCCGCCAAATTTACCGCAATTCACCCCACTTGAAGCACTTAGGGCAGGGACATTGTGGAAAGCCTTTTATGATCCTTGGTTCAGCCCGCTTGAACCAGGTAAAGGGGGACTCCCGCAATGAAACAGGTTCCTGCAGAATATTATCAACTAATGGAACAGCTTCAAGCTGTGGACTTTGTATTAGTTGAGTTAACCTTGTACTTAGATACACATAATGATGATCAAGAAGCTATTAATCAATTTAATCATTATGCCAAAGAAAGAAAACGATTAAAAAAATTATTTGAGAGCCAGTTTGGACCTTTACAGCAATTTGGAAACAGCTACTCTGGATATCCTTGGAACTGGGATGATTCACCATGGCCATGGCAAGTATAAAGCGATTCAGTATAAACGTATAGGGGAGGGTCAAACATGTGGATATACGAAAAAAAGCTGCAATATCCTGTACGAGTTAGTTCATGTAACCCAAGATTAGCTAAATATTTAATCGAGCAGTATGGCGGTGCCGATGGAGAATTAGCAGCTGCACTCAGGTATTTAAATCAAAGGTACACAATTCCTGATAAGGTAATCGGCCTTTTGACGGATATTGGAACCGAAGAATTTGCTCATCTCGAAATGATTGCTACTATGGTCTATAAATTAACGAAAGACGCTACACCTGAACAAATAAAAGCTGCAGGCATTGAGGATCACTATGTCGACCACGACAAGGCATTATTCTATCATAATGCCGCTGGAGTACCTTGGACAGCTTCCTATATCCAGGCTAAAGGGGATCCAATTGCCGACCTCTATGAGGATATTGCCGCTGAAGAAAAGGCGCGGGCTACCTATCAATGGATTATTAATATTAGCGATGATCCAGATTTAAATGATGGATTAAGATTTTTACGGGAAAGAGAAATTATTCATTCACAGCGATTCCGTGAGGCTGTCGAAATCTTAAAAGAAGAACAGGGCAAAAAGAAAATCTTTTAATTCGTAATAAGAAGCAGTTGAAGATCTGCTTCTTATTTTTTTTCATGGTATAGATTAATATCATATTGCTTTTTCATTATTTCAAAGACAATATGCCGGTTTTTCCATTCCTCTTCCTTTTTCCACAAATCCTTGCTCCGATCAACAATTTCGCATCGTAACTCTTGATATTCCTTTTCCTTCTTTTCCTTTTGCTGTTTCAACAAATTCATTGCCCCAAACCCGACAATTGTGAATGCCAGCAAGTAAACAGCAACCGTATCATTTAATACCGCCGACAACATGGCTAAAAAAGAAAATGAAAATGGTTTTATGAAAGTAATATAGAAATACACAGTAAAAATAAAGGCAAAAAAGAGTGTTGCATAAACCGATAGATAATGCCACATTTTTATATCATCAAATTTCTTCTTTCTCTTTCTTACATTCTCTAACATTTGTTTGGTTGCCTGATCGGTATAATCAAGTTGCTGAATTGGTGTATCCATCTTTGTCCCCTCCCTATTTCGATATATATATTTATGTTCTTGTCCTATAAATTATGTTGGGAAACAAAAAAAACCGATCAAAGATCGGCTAGTTTAATGGTATTTTGAGTACTTGACCAACATATATATTCTCATTTTGCAGATTATTAGCTCTCTTGATAATGGTAACACCATTTTTAGAATGGTAATACCTTATCGCTAGTTTAAACAATGTTTCTTGAGGCTTTACCTTATGATAAATAATTTTACTTTTTTTTTGAGGTGCAGTTGGTATGGGTTGACTTTTTACTGCCTCGATTGGCTGACTATTTTTATCTGATACCTGCTGATCGGCTGTCCCTTGGTTTGAAGTTGGCAAAGACGTTCCAGCAGAGCTAGTCGCTGGCTCCACAATCTGTGTGGAAGTTCCTAAACTTTTTTCCTCTGGAGCCGTTAACTTTTCATCATCTTGAGCGGATTTTGATGATTCCTCCTTCAGATCTTCATTAACAGGAATAGACTTTTCAAGATTAATGGTTTCATATCCCACTGAACTTCCAGAAGTTTTTTGCGTTCCAGTGACTTTCCCGCCGCTATCCCGGTAGGAAATGACACTAAAAATAATGATAGGAAGGAGAATAAAACATAAAACTAAAAGCCGGATAACAGGATATTTAACCTTCCATTTTGTTTTCTTTCTCTTTTGTCTGTGGACCTGCTCCCTTGGCGGCAGTTTTTTATTGTCACCATCCACTTTTTCATTTATTTTTTGAATCCGTTGTTTTAATCGTTCCGCTTGGTCTCTGTATGGTTCTTCTTTATTCACAGAGCTGCTCCTCCCTGTTCTGATCATCTGTTGTCTTTCTACATTTTATATATACTCCCAGAAGAAAGTCTATGACAAAATGCATCATAATGGTCACTGCTAAATTTCCAGTCCATTTATAAATAAATCCTATCAAGAAACTTAACAGAATAATATTCAAAAAGAGGTACCAGTTAAAGAGGTATCGATAATGAATAATCGCAAAAATAATACTTGCCATGATTAGACCAACTTTTGTTTGGATAATTCCCCGGAAAAGCAATTCTTCACTAAACGCGACAAAAAAAGCAATGACAAATGTATGAACTACATGTCTGTTTTTAAAGATTCTCTCATTTAATCCCCCATCATCATAATAGGAAGCAGGCAGCCATTTCATTAACAAAATATCAGCTATTACAATGAGTACTCCTGCAGGAATACCTATTGTAAGAATATGACCGTCACTCAAATCTATATTTTGCAGATAAGAAAAATGATCAAATAAAATAGCTCCCAAGATAAGTGAAATAACTAAAAGGATGACTTGCGTAAGATATAAGTGATATAACAGCTCCTTATCTGTTAAATCTGTGATTATTTGGTTATACTTTCTTTTCATTTACTCAACTCACAATTTAATTAGAATTTTGGCAAGGTAATCCTTCCAGTTCTCTTCCTCTTCACGAGTTTGTATGGATGGTGTATTTACATCTGTTTGGTAATCATTTAAATTTACGCCGCATATATCACAACAGCATGGAATCTTCTGGAACCTGTCTTCGGCAAAGTACTGTAAAATAAATTCTCGTCTGCATGTTTCGGCATCGACCAGTTTTTTCATATAGAAGATATTATCATGCTTTAGTTGAAATCTTTCCCTCACAAACTCTTTTAGTGAAGTTTTTAACTTCTCAAGATTAGTAATCTGGTGATCTGAATGATTTACATATTCCTTTATGATTCGCCATTGGATTTCTGAAAACCCGCCCAGTGTACTTAACTCCTGATTTAGTTCAATTACACCATCGTTTAACATATGCTGATTGATTAAATTGGTAAATAACCAATCGATTTGCTGCTCAGATGGCAATTCACCCTCAACAAGTTGAAAAGGAAGCTGCTCATCACCTGGTGCATATAAAAGAATGGCAACACTGGGGCGCCCATCCCGCCCCGCCCTTCCAATCTCCTGAAGATACGACTCAATCTGCATCGGCATATGGTAATGGATAATAAAACGAATATTTTCTTTATTGATTCCCATACCAAACGCACTTGTTGCACACACAACATCCAGTTGATTGTGAATAAACTGCTGTTGAATCAATACTCTCGTTGTTGCATCCAATCCCCCGTGATAGGCCATTGCTTGGCAAATCCCTTTTTCCATTAAGAGAGACGCCATTTGATCAGCAGCCTTTTTACTAGAAAAATATATAATACCAGGTTTTTGCAGTTGGGATACAAGCTCGATGATTCGATTTTGCTTAAAATGATAATCAGTTAATTTTTCAAAATGGAAGGCTATGTTAGGCCGATCAATGGTTGATTCTATTTTGCTGATTTCATCATTTTCGAGCCCGAGGGAAGTTACAATATCTTCACGCACCTTTTTGGTTGCAGTTGCAGTAAGGGCAAGGGTTAAGGGAAAGCCTAATTTCTTGCGGATATCACCTAACTTTGAGTAGTCGGGCCGGAAATCAAATCCCCATTGTGAAATACAATGAGCTTCATCTACAACGAATAAAGAAATGGTAAGCCCCTGTAAAATCCTAATAACAAAAGGAACACTTAACATTTCAGGGGAAATAAAGATGAACTTATAATCTCTTAAATGGCGTAGTACCTTATTTCTCTCTGTCAAAGGAAGAAAAGAGTTCAACGCAACTACTCTTTTTTCTCCCAATCGCTTCATTTGCTCTACCTGATCCTGCATTAAAGATAGTAATGGAGAAATAATCAAAATCTGCCCACTAAAAATATAGCCAGGTAATTGGTAACACAAGGATTTTCCTGTTCCTGTCGGGAGCATAGCTAATGTATGCTGACCAGAAAGTATGGAGGTTATAACCTCTTTTTGTCCTTTTTTAAAGGTAGAATAACCAAAGTGCTTTTTTAAAAGAATTTCTAATTCCATTTTTCATCACCATACTTCGCCAGTACTAACCTTATTTGAAGATAAGTCACAGCCTTCAATTCATCCTTTATCCGCTTTAATTGTCTCGTTCCTATACTTCGAGAAATTTCAATAATATTTGTTTGTAACTCCTTATCTACATATGGATCAATAGAGAAGTTGGGGAGATGCAAGGCAAATTCAACGAGATGATCTTCTATTGTACTTAATTTTAAGTTTCTTAAATCAGCAATGTTTTCAGGTGGGTTTCCCTGTATTAAAAAATTCCAAGTTTTCCTTGCAGAAATAGTTAATTCATCATCCTTCTCTAAACCCTTCAAAAGAAAACTTAGTATATGATAGCTATTAGAATCCTTAATTTTTTGAATTAAATAATGCAGTGTGTTAATAAATTCAAGCTGGTAATCGTGAAGGACCATTTCTCTCTTTCTTGCTGCTTGGACTGCCGTCAATCCTATTTGCTGGAAGCCCGTTAATCTAAACACTAAAATAGCCGGGTCTAAATCCTTAGCCCCGTTAAAACAGTCAAGTATTTCTGAAAATAACATGCTGCCTAATTCATTTCTAGGTACTTGTATTTCTATTAACAGCGATTTAAGCCAATTATGGACATCTTTATTTTTTTGAATAGGAATGTATTTGGATTCCTCATAAACGAGATTTGAAGCGACCTGAATAAGAAACGACAGTCTTTCCCAAAACAGCCTTGTAAATGAGTGAAAATTCCAGCCATTTAAATAATGGTTCATTGACGTATTTTCTAAATGCTCTAATCCTGAAACCGTCAATTGGTACCTTTGTTCACCACAACCATCAATTAAGTTCTTTCTGAATAAATCTTCTGTGATTTGTTCGAAATCTTCTCTTGTTAATGTCTCATCTACACCAAAAAATTCCTTCAAGGAGAATAAGTGGGCATCTTGAATGGTTTGGGATGACTTTTTTCCATTTAGTAGATGATAGATAGAATAAATAGTTCGTTCGTTATTGAGTTGTTTTAAACAATATAAAATAACGGTTTCTAATTGTAGCATCATTTCCCACCACTTTTACCCATTTATTCGACAAAAATCCTCATTTTTTCTTATTTTATTTTAACATGAATTTTGTATAACTGGTTGGTTAATAATGAAGAAGTTTCATCAAATTGATCTCATTCAATCATTTCACTAATATCATTTTTCTATTGAAAAGTTGACCATACAGCTTTACAATAGGAATGAGTAATTCGTTTCCATAACTGTGAAGGAAACAGGGAAGCATATTATCTGTTATTTACTGGGAGGTTTTTTTTCATGGCAAAGTATACAATTGTTGACAAGGAAACTTGCATCGCATGTGGTGCATGTGGCGCAGCAGCACCAGATATTTATGATTATGATGATGAAGGCATTGCATTTGTAACTCTTGACGAAAATGAGGGAATTGTTGAAATTCCAGATGTATTAATCGATGACATGATGGATGCTTTCGAAGGCTGTCCAACTGATTCAATCAAAGTTGCTGACGAGCCATTTGACGGTAACCCAACTAAGTTTGAATAGAATCATCTTTAAGCTACTGTAAAACCACACCTCGTCTTCTTTAGACGAGGTTTTTCTATTTGGGACACAACAACAAGAGCTGCCAAATGGCAGCTCTTGTTGTTGTGTTATGCACCCTTTACAACTGAAAATTTATTAATCCATGCTTGCATTTTTATAAACAATAGCATGAAGATACCTGACATCATGACACCTTTTAGGATATTAAAAGGTAAGATTGCTGGAACGACCAAATTTCTCATATCTGGAAATCCCATGAGTAGTGTGTAGGCAGGAAGGATTACGAGATAATTTAAAATACTCATAACCACAGCCATAATGGATGTTCCGACTACTAACGCAATCGTCATACCCTTCTTAGTTTTAAGTTTATTATAAACAAATAATGTTGGAAGAACAAAAACAATCCCTGCAATAAAGTTTGATATATGGCCTACAGGTATCCCGGTTTGACTTCCAGTGGCAAGATAGTTAAGCACATTTTTGAAAAATTCTACTAAAATTCCCGCAAGCGGTCCAAAAACTAATGCAGCAATTAACGCTGGGATGTCGCTGAAATCGACAAATAGAAAATTTGGGAATATTGGCAGTGGAAAATTTAATAGCATTAATAAATAAGCGATACTGCTCAGCATTCCAATTGAAACATAAGCTTTTACATTTAACCTTTTTCTTTTTTCCATTTTCCTCTCTCCTTTTTGATCCATCATGTTAGGAAGAGAGGTTCAGCATATAGACGACCCAGGTGACTAAAAAATCCCTCAAGAAGAATTACTTGAGGGATTTTACAAAGGCACGCTTAATAAACATTCAATGTATCAACATTTTTTGAATGTCTGCAGAACCTCCATCTTCTCCCATCCAGACTATACTGTCGGCTTTGGAATCGCACCAAATCCTGCCCCAAAAGGCTCGCGGGCTTAAGAGCACTGCTCTAATACCGCCGATCGGGAATTTCACCCTGCCCCGAAGATAGATCGTTATTTAATTACGATTTTATTATACTAAAGAATATACATTTTGTTAAGAAATAAATCTTACATCCTTATTTTCCATCCTATAATCTAAAAAGAATCCGCAGTCTAAGGGCTGCTGATTCTTTTTATTTAAGGTACCATTAGTATCTGGTTAGGTTTAATAAGATCTGATGTTAAATGATTGAGATTTTTAACTGCCGATACAGTTGTATTCTGTCTTTGGGCTATAGAGGATAAGGTATCCCCTTCTTTGACCATATACTTGTCCAAAGGTTGAGAGCTGTTTGTACTGTCATTCTGCTGCAAACGCAGCAGTGAACTTGCTGCTAACACCGAATCACCCATACTTGCAATTCCTGCTTGTACTGATTCTCCAACATCCGCTTTACCTAATAGCTTTTCAGGATTCATTGCAAATTTTTTATCATATCTCCATTCCAGTTGATGAGCTTCAAAATGCAGATGTGTCCCAGTAGCTTGTCCTGTTCTTCCCATCCTTCCAATAACATCGCCTTGTTTGAGCATTTGACCTTTAGCCACATTCCGTCTATTTAAATGTGCATATACAGTTACAAAATGACTTGGATGCTTAACAAAAACTACATTTCCATATGTATTAGAATAATAAGACTTTTCAACAACGCCATCCTCAACGACGAGGATGGGTGTATCTATTCTGCCAGCAATATCGATTCCTTTATGCCTTCCCTGCCTTGTTCCATATGTATCTGATATGATGCCGTCTGCCGGCCAAATCCAGTGGTCATTGATGCCTCCTGCGTCTTGTGTCCCTGCTGCTTCCGAATGTTTTCCTCCTAAAAATAATAAACTGACACAAAGCGCCATAATAATGGCAATTAAAAATCTCTTTATGTAGTCACGCATTCCTTTCCTTTCCTCCTTGTATATTGTACTCTCCTCCACACCATATGTTATATGGGTCCTATTTAGAACGAATCGAATAGTAAGTTTTATGGGGAGCGTAAGCATATTTGTTATAATTTGGAGACCTATCGGATTTTATTCATAAAAAAATCAACCACAAGGGTTGATCGGCATTTTTATGGTATATTCCGTAAATTAGGAGCAATTGGAACGTTAATTTCTTTCGTAAGATCAAATGGGCCAAGATTTGCTAAAGGAGAATTTCTTACCCTGACCTTTTCAATGCCAAACTCTTTTGCTGTTAAGAGTAAAGCCTCGAAAGATAAGATTGATTCCTGATTATCCTGTAAACTGGAGTTAACATCGAATGAAAGATCCATAATTTTATTAGAAATTGATACATGATCTATTTGAGGGAAAGTCTGTAAAGAACTTTTCAGCCCCCCTGATTGGTCTGTTTTCATTGCTTCAAAAGCAGAGTTTATATTGTTATACGTTTCATTTGATGGTGCTAGGAAAGGTAATTTACTGTCCTCAGGGAAATATAAGAAATAGGCATGATTATTCTGAGAAGCAACATCGATTTCTTCCTTCCTGCCGATATTTCCTAACTCGATACCGGGTAAACCCTTTGTGGTAAACTTAATTTTTTTACAATTACTATTGGTTGATATGTCCTTTTGTACTACACTAATAAAATTCGTTTCAGTAGTGGAGCCTTGACCGTATTGATGATCGGCAGGAACATCTACTATTACTGTATTTCCATCTTTCTCGAGTTTCATAGTTGCATTTAGAGGATAGAAGTCTGCTAGCCCCCACTCCTCCTCCTGTAAATTGGCCATTAATGCAGTATAGTTAGTAAGCCAGGATTGTCCAGAACTCTGATTGGTAATAATTGAAACGGGTATAAGTATTTGGGCTTGTGCATCTGGTACCCAATAGGTTAAAACAGTTCCTTTGCCAACTTGATCTTCGTAAATGGCTGTCTTAACATTTTCCGTTTTAAGCAAATTAGCCTGCTGGGTCTTATTAGTTTCGGCTTCTTTGGATGAAGCCTTCTCTTTTTTGAAGGCACTGCTGTCCTTTTGCATAGCTGTATTACCACTAGACGCTGATTTTTCTTCTGCGCTTTCATGAGAGAAATGCATTCCCCCAATCAACTTTGGCATTAGTATTAGGAAAAGCAGCAAGGCTGCTGTAGCAGCTAGGCCTGGTAACACCCATGGTCTAATCCTTTTTCTTTTAAGAGAAATATTTTGGTAAATGTCACGAGGATCGCGATGATCATGTATTCTGGGCATTTGTCTTAATAGTTCTTCAAGCTCTCTATCGCTCCACTCTGACTTTTTCACTAGTTAATCCCCCCTTTTCATAAAACATTTCCATATGTCTTTTCAATACTTTCAAGGAGCGATGTTGAGTTGTTTTCACTTTACTTTCTGTCCAGCCAAGGACTCTAGCTGTTTCCGATATCGATAAATCCTGCAAATATCGAAGAACGATGACAGACCTCTGATCGACCGTACAAAATTCTAGACATCTGTATATCCCTTTTATCTCCTCATTTTGGATCGTAATCTCCTCTGGAATAGGGTATTCATCCTTTACCTGATTGGTTGACCAATCAAACTTTTCAAGCAATCGATCCTTCCACCCCTTTTGTTTACGGAAGTAATCAATTGCAACATTCCGAGCAATCGAAAAAAGCCATGTTTTCTCACTACTTTTCCCTTGAAAACGGTCATAAGACTTAAATACCCGAATGTAAACCTCTTGGACAAGATCCTCAGCCTGCTCCTTATTTCTAACCATATAAAATAGAAATTGAAAAACGTCATGATGATATTTTTGATAAAGCTCATCGAAAACGGAGTCCATCCATTCCCCTCCCCGTTCATTACTATTAGTCGATATATTTATTTAAAAAGTTTCACTCATCTTAATATAGACTTTTCTTGGATAAAAAGGAAGATATTATCAGAAGATCAATGCACTATAGGCTACGAAAAAAAGCTCATCTTTATGGATGAGCAGGTAGTTAAACTTTACTAATTATCTGGCATCTTCGCTTAGGAGCTATAGGTCATAAGCCCCCTTTCAAGACACTTCCGCCTTTAATTGTTCCTTGTGAATCAAGAACAATCGGCAAATTGTTTGTAAATTTTACTTTTTTCGTGGTAAGTAGAAGGAAAAGGTCGTTCCCGTTCCAATTTTACTTCGAACAGAAATCGTCCCACGATGGGCATCAATGATATTCTTTGCAATGGCAAGTCCTAAACCAGTACCTGCCCTGCCCCTCGTTCGAGCTTTGTCCGCTTTATAAAAACGTTCAAAAACAAACGGCAAATCCTCTTCTGGAATACCAGAGCCAGAATCCTTTACTTCCATTCTAACTCCCCTGTCTTCTAAAACAGCCGATACCTTTACCTTGCCGCCTTTTGGTGTATGTCTCATCGCATTGTCGATTAAATTCGTCAACACTTGCTCAATTCGGTCAGGGTCAAAAAGAACCGGTGAAACGTCGTTTTCAACTTCAAAATACAATTGGATTTCATTATCTTTAGCTAGACCTTGGAACTTATAAATAATCCGATTAATAAATGCGGATAAATTCACTTCTTCCACAGAGAGATGGATATGTCCAGCCTCCATACGAGCTAAGTCTAATAGTTCATTCACAAGCCGTCCCATACGTAAGGATTCATCGTAAATGACTCTAGCCATTTCTTTTTTCTCTTCCTGCGTTTCAGCAATATCATCAACAATTGCTTCACTATAGCCCTGCAGCATGGAAATAGGCGTTCTTAGTTCATGTGATACATTGGCAATAAAATCTTTCCGCATTTTTTCCAGCTGTCTTTCCTCGGTCATATCCCTAAGTACGACAACTGCCCCTCGAATAAATCGATTGCTATAAAGCGGACTTACTAAAATCACCCAGTGGTGCCCTTGAAGAGATAGTTCCCCGATTTGCTCCTTCTCTGTTTCCAAGGACTTTTGGAAGAGATCCATAACTTGTGATGGAATGGCTTCAGCATCATTTTTAATTCCGCCTTTTTCGTAATACCAATATTGCAAAAAACGATCCGCAGGTGGATTGGTATTTAATATCGTTCCATCACGGTTAAAGGTGATTACCCCATCAGCCATACTACTTAGAATACTTGCCAGCTGCTCTTTTTCTTGGCTTAATGCATTCATATTAAACTTTAATTGTCTTCCCATTTGATTAAATGCTGTTGCCAGTTCCCCGATTTCATCATGTGTTAAAATCGGGACTTTTGTATCGAATTTTCCTCTTGCCACTTCAAAAGCAGCTTCTCTCATTTTTCTAAGCGGCGCTGTAATTCTGGTAGACAGGAAAAAGGCAAAGATAGTAGTTAAAATAATGGCAACACCAGCAACAAGCAAAATGTATTTCGTTGTTTCATTGGATGTTTCCTTCATTACCTCGAGTGATTGATAAATAAAGACAGCTCCATTTTTTTCACCAGGGAGCTGCAAAGGAACACCAATGATGGAAAAACTCGTATCCTGATTATTGTTTTTTGAAGATAAATTAGAAACTTTCTCAACAGATTTTTTGTGATGAAATACAGCAAAAAAGTCTGGATCCCGTTTGATATCATCAAAGGATAGCTTGATATCCTTCTCCGTATTTGGAGAATAATAGACTTCATGATCATTTTTAACAATTACTACTTTGGTCACATCATCAATAATCTCCCAAGAAATTTCTAGACCCAGTGGAAATTTGTCATTAGGATGTGCTTCCAAAACATCGGCAATCTTCTCGGCTGTATTGGTTAAATTATTCTTTGTTTCAAGAATGTTATGGTTTTGAAAAAGCTCAAGGAGCATCACTGTTAGGATGAAAAGTACAAATGAAACTAAAAAGATAATGGTAAACCAAAGTTTACCTACGACACTTCTCAAGAAGGTCATTCATTAATTACCTCAAATTTATAGCCCACACCCCAAACAGTAACAATCATTCTTGCAGCCTGCTCTGAAACCTTATTTAACTTTTCACGAAGTCGTTTTACATGGGTATCTACTGTTCGTAAATCCCCAAAGAATTCATAATGCCAAACTTCTTTTAATAATTGCTCTCGATCAAATACTTTGTCTGGCGCTTTAGCCAAAAAATAAAGCAATTCGTATTCTTTGGGGGTTAAACTGACCTCTTTCCCATCAGCCATTACCCGGTGTGCATCATTATCAATGGTTAAGTGTGGGAAAACTATTACATCCTTTGTGGTTGTTTCTGTTTGTAAATAGCTTGTTTGAGATGAGCGTCTCAACAATGCCTTCACACGTAAAACTACTTCCCTAGGGCTGAATGGCTTGACAATATAATCATCTGTCCCAACTTCAAAGCCCTGTACACGGTTGATTTCCTCACCTTTAGCTGTCAACATAATAACAGGAGTTGCCTTTTTTTCTCTAAGCTCACGACAAACTTCAATTCCATCTTTACCAGGCATCATTAAATCAAGCAAAATAACATCGTAATCATTAGCAAAAGCTTTTGACAAAGCATCATTTCCATCTTCCGCTTCATCAATTATATATTCTTCACGCTCTAAATACATTTTTAATAAACGGCGAATTCTTTCCTCATCATCTACTACTAATATTTTTACGTCTCTTTCCATTATTAATCCCCCCATGGAGTTTATTTTACAAAATGGAACTGAATTTTGCTACATTTTCAAGGTAATTACTCTTACAAAGTGTGTCAATAATTTGACAATATGATTTTTCTATTAAAATTCCTTGATTTTATAAAAGCCTTCACTTATTCAAGTGAAGGCTTATTTGTTATGCGGCACTTTTCTAACCTGCGTAGGAATGAAGTCCTGCAATAACAAGATTAACTGCAACCAAATTAAACATAATAATGACAAAGCCGATTACGGCAAGCCATGCTGATTTTTCTCCGTGCCACCCTTTGGATAAGCGAAGATGTAAAAATGCTGCATAAAAAAGCCAAGTGATTAAAGCCCACACTTCCTTTGGATCCCAGCCCCAAAATCTTGACCAGGCCATCTGCGCCCATATCATCGCAAAAATAAGGGCACCCAGTGTGAATACAGGAAAACCGATTAATACGGAGCGATAACTAATTTCATCGACGAAGTCCAGTTTAATATTTTTCACAAATGGTTTAAGGGCAGCGGCAATCCGTTTGCGTAACACAGAGCGGATTAATCCATATAAAATTAACCCTCCAATTAAAGACCAAATAACGGTATTTAACTTTTTCGCGTTAATGAAAGCTGGTACTTCAACTAACGGTTTAAAAGCATTTTTGGTTAATAATTCTCCATCATGAGGGCCAGTAATAGCAGGCATGGTATACGTTACAGCCACCTGATTATCATGTTTATCTACCCAATTAAATTTTTCATGATAGCCCATTGCTGAAAAGACAGATGAAACTGCCACAAAGCCAAGGACCGTGACAAGGGCAAACATCACAACCTCGAGCCAAAAAGTTCGTTTATTCGACTTTGTCTGATCTATTGCCTTTACAAGATAGATTAAGCCGGCAGCAAAACTAATCGCAAGAATGGCCTCTCCCATTGCTGCAGTTGTCACATGGATATGGAGCCAATAACTTTGTAAAGCCGGTATTAAAGGTGTAATCTCTCTTGGAAACATACTTGCATAGGCGATGACTAAGATTGCAACAGGCATGGTAAATAGTCCGAGTAAGGTGGTTCTGTAAATAAAATAAATAACAATGAATGCACCAACAAGAGCCATTCCAAAAAAAGTAGTAAACTCAAACATATTACTTACTGGAGCATGACCTGCTGCGATCCATCTAGTGATAAAATAACCGAGTTGAGAAATGAAACCCACGATTGTTAAGGAAACAGCAATTTTCCCCCATGTGTTTGTTTCTGCTTTTTCACCCGAGCTACTCTTCGATTTAATTGACCCTCCATAAAATAATGTTGCAATTAAATAAAGAATAAAAGCAATAAATAATAAATTACTACTTAATGCTGCCAACTAGTCTCCCTCCTTATCCAAATTATCTTTTTGTTGTTGATCTTCTGGGATATCAAGTTTGGTATCTTTTAATACTGCCTCAATTTCCCGCTTTAAGCCGTACCAATTTTTATTGGTATGAGCCGCAATCCAAACTTGTCCGTTTTTATTTTGAACCCATATCCGGCGATGGTTCCAATATGCCCCTTGCATTACACCGATCATAAAGATAATCCCGCCTATAATAATCACCCATAACGATGAGTCCTTTCGAACGGTGAATCCCGAGACATTTTTAGTTTGAATTCCTTGAAAAGCCATTTTATAAGTGTTTTCTCCCAATGGCTCTAGCGTTTGTTTAATAGCTACAAAACTTGTTTCAGGTTTAGATTTATCTGGTGTAACCATCTGGAACACGAAGGCCGGATTATTAGGGAGCCTTGATTTTGTAGATGGTTCGTTATTTTTATCAAATTCGAAATCCGGAAAATAATTAATAATTTTTACAGAATAACCATTACCTAAATCATATGTAGCTTTGGGATTCTCAAGATCAATGTTCACTGCTCCAAATGACTGTCCTGTCTTCTTATTCGCAAGCACAAATGACATAGTTTTCAGCTCACTGCGATAGGATGATTGGAAAACAGAATAACCATTAAAGTCTAACGGATGATTCACTCTGACTTTATATTCCTTTAGCTTTTTAAGCTCTGGTTTTTCCCCCGGAAGATTTTTACTGACACGTTCATACAGAACAACATTTGATTGATAGTTTTTAACTACCTGTCCTGCTTGTTCTATTGCTTTTTCAAACGTCTTATCTTTGTTTTTATCATAATGCTGCAGGATAAATTGATTGTTTTTTAGATAGTATTTTTCACCGGTTTCAGGTACAACAGCAGTTTCCCCTTCTTTTACCCATAAATTTTCATTTACATAAAATCCCGGAATAAATCGAAGCATTGCACCTAATAAGAAGATAATTAACCCAACATGATTAATATACGGACCCCAGCGTGAAAAACGGCCTTTTTCCGCTAACAGGTCGCCATTTTCCTCCCGAACCTGATAGCGTTTTTCTTTTAAATGACTTTTGATAATAGTGAAATCCTTATCGTCGGCGTGCTCTGTTACCCCAAAAATCCGCTGACGTTTTAAAAAGCCCTCATGTCTTGTAACCCTTTGAGCTTTTAGGGCTTTATAAAGCGGTACTACTCGGTCAAGACTGCAAATAACTAAAGAAATACCAATCATAGCAATTAATAATAGATACCACCATGAACCATATAAATCATGCAACCCTAATTGGTAATATAATTTTCCGAACCAGCCATATTCCTGCTCGTAATACACTTCCGGAGGAAGATTAATATACATTTTCTGCGGAAGGATGGTTCCAAGGGTGGATGCAAGCAACGTGATCACAATCAGCCAGATCCCCACCTTGACTGACGAAAAAAAGTTCCAAATTTTATCTATAATAGTCTTATTGTATGTTTGTGAACGGCGTGCACTTCCCTCATAGCGCATGTCGAGAAGTTCTTTATTATTTTTCTCTTGTTCATCCAGCACTTTTCCACAGGCCTCACACAACACGGTTCCATGCGGATTCACATGACCGCATTCACATTTAACATCGTTCATTGTAAAAACTCCCTCAGGTCCCCTTAAGGTTTTATTTGCTCCATAAATTCCTTTACCTTGTTTTCAGTTAGTTCGCCTGTATAATATTTGACTACCTTCCCGTTCTTGTCGACTAAGAATGTTGCGGGTAAAAGATCAATCCCGTATACATTCATTACTTCCTTTTCAGTGTCAATCATGATGGGAAAGTCCAACCCAAGGCGTTCGGCAAATTGGTTTACAGCAAGCTTTGGTTCCTGAATATCTACACTTAAAACCTGAACACCTTTGTCCTTATATTGCAGGTACTGATTATTGATATAAGGCATTTCCTTCTTACATGGAGGACACCATGTTCCCCAAAAATTTAAAAATACCCCTTGCCCACGATATTCGGAGAGACGATGTTTATTCCCTTGCATATCAATTAAAGCAAAATCTGGAGCTGTGTCCCCAACCGCAACTTTTTGTTTTGTATCTTTTGTAAGATTAGCATAAAGTGAATAGGCAACGGCAGCACCTAAGACAACTAATATAAGCGTTCTAATGACTAATCGCCGTCTTTTCATACATTCCCCTCCAGTAAATCCCCATCACATTCGTATAAGATTATAGCACTTTACAACAAATTCATAGTGTTAATGGAAGAAACTAAATGTGACGATTTTATGAATTTTTCTTCGATTGACCCATGGCAAGGGCTCTCAATTGTTTTACCTCATGCGGAGTCAATTCTCTTGCTTCCCCTGCTTTTAAGCCGCCCAGTGTTAAAAATCCATAACGTTCTCTTTTTAACTTTATAACTTCATTACCGATTGCCTCAAACATCCTTCTAACCTGACGATTCCTGCCCTCATGGATTGCGATTTCAATGATCGCCGTTTGCTTTTTATTATCTGCAGAAAGAAGCTTCACTTTAGCAGGTGCTGTTTTACCATCCTCAAGACGAATTCCTTTTTCTAATTTCCTTAAATTTTCTCTTAAGGGTATGCCTTTCGTCTTAGCGACATAAACTTTGTCGATTTCGTTTTTAGGGTGCATTAATAAATTAGCAAATTCACCGTCATTCGTTAAGATTAATAATCCCGAAGTATCATAATCCAGGCGGCCGACCGGAAAAATTCTTTCTTTAAAATGAGAAAAATAATCGGTAACGACCTTCCTCCCTTTGTCATCGCTTACACTCGAAATCACACCTCTTGGCTTATACAGAAGAAAATAAACAGGCTCTTCCTTCTCAATCTGTACTTCATTAACCTCTACTCGATCGGAAGGCGATACCTTCAGGCCTAACTCAGTTACTACTTTGCCATTTACTTTAACTTTGCCTTCTTTAATGAGTTCCTCGGACTTTCTCCTAGAGGCAATTCCTGCTCGAGCGATAACCTTTTGCAATCTTTCCATTATTTCACCTCAAAAATTCTATTTGTTGCAATCATTGTTAGTAGTAAAGAGATTTATTTCAATTGATTAACGAAAAAATCACTATTCTATCCTAATGAATTATGACACAATTTCTCCACTTTTCAAAGTAACGGGCATTAATTACACAAAAAAAAGCATGTTCCAATCAGAACATACTTAGATCTATTTTATTAGGTTGTACCAAAAATGAGTGCGACTACTAAAATAGATGCAATAATCCCGACTACATCTGCAAGCAAGCCCACCTTTAATGCATCTCCCATTTTCTTAACTCCAACTGCACCAAAGTATACGGTTAATACATAGAAGGTAGTATCTGTACTTCCTTGAAGGACAGAGGCAAGTCGTCCAATAAATGAATCAGGACCATAAACAGCAATTAAATCACTTGTCATTCCTAATGCTGCCGTCCCTGAAATGGGTCTAATAATCAGTAATGGCACAATCTCAGCCGGTACCCCCATTGTTTTCATGAAAGGTCTTAACCAATTCATTAACGCATCCAATGCACCTGATGCACGGAAAATGGATATGGCTACAAGCATCCCCACCAAGAAAGGAATGATCGACACCGCAATTTTAATTCCTTCTTTTCCACCCTCAACAAAACTTTCATAGGTCGGTACTCGCTTATACGTTCCATATAATAATATAATTCCTATCAGTAAAGGAATAAACGTTAACGAAATATACGAAATGAATTCCACACTTCATCATCCTTTTCGACTTCGACGATAATAAAAATAGCGGTCAATCAATATTGCACCTATTGCTGAGAGTATGGTAGCGATAATGGTTGGAACCACAATTTCTGTTGGAGACCCGGAATGATAGTTTATTCTTATCGCAATTACTGTTGTCGGGATAATGGTAATACTAGCGGTATTAAGAGCCAAAAAGGTCACCATACTTCTAGAGGCTTCAGGTTTCCCTCCATTTAATCTTTTCAGCTCTTCCATTGCCTTTATTCCAAGAGGTGTTGCCGCATTTCCTAAACCAAACATGTTAGAAATCATATTAGATAGGATATAGCCCATTGCAGGGTGATTGGCAGGCACTTCAGGGAATATTCTTTTTACTATCGGTCTGAAAAGTTTCGTGAGTTTCTGAAGTAGTCCTGACTCTTCAGCGATACGCATCATACCGAGCCAAAAAACAAGTACGCTGATTAACCCGATACATAAAGTAACAGCTTCTTTAGCTCCATCAAAAACAGCTTTATTGACTGCCTCCATAGTACCGTTTATAAGTGCAAAGACAATACCAATAATAGTCATAGCAACCCATATATAGTTAACCATTGACGTTCACACCAATCACTGATAAAAACATTTCTTTTATAGAGTTAAGTAACCCCTTCTCCTCTTTTTTTTGTATTTTTTCGAAGTAGATCGGAGCTTCTTCCACCACTCGGCCATTCAAATAAACTTCAGCCTTCCCCACGATGGCCTCATTGTGGGAGGTAATCAGGTTTTTGCGGGGTTTCTTCATTTTATATTTAATGGAGAATTGGTCCATCTCCTTACTCGTTACCGGGTACACAATCGACTTTTTGAGGAATAAATGGCCTTTATAAAGTTTATTCTTGGAAATATCCACCCTTCCCTTTGTTAACACTTCCGCCATATCAAAACCTTTAAATCCGTTTTCGTACATAGAAATATGGTCATTCCAATCGTCCGGATCGTTTAGGGTTACAGCAATGAGGTTCATATCTCCTTTCGTTGCGGTTGTCACCAATGTTCGCTTTGCACGTTTTGTGTATCCTGTTTTTCCACCAGTAGCAAATTTATATTTGGTTAGGAGGCGATTTTTGTTCTTCCATACGCGATCCCAATCCTCCGTGGGGTTAGGAGCACGATAGACCTTTGTACCAGATATCTTTTGAAATGTTTTATTTTGCATGGCATAACGCATTAAGATTGCCATATCATAGGCTGTTGAATAATGATTTTCATGATCATCCAGTCCATGTGGATTTGCAAAATGGGTATCATACATGCCTATTTCCCTTGCCTTCTGGTTCATTAAATAGGCAAATCCGTCCACACTTCCTCCAACATATTCTGCAATAGCCACGGCCGTATCGTTTCCAGACCTCAGCATTAAGCCGTAGACAAGGTCATTAAGTTTAATCTTTTCTCCGGGTTTTAAATAAACCGAAGACCCTTCCGCTCTTGTTGCCTGTTCACTCACCTTAACATACTGGTTCATTTTCCCCGATTCAATCGCAAGGATAGCCGTCATGATTTTTGTTATACTTGCAATTCTTCGCTTTGTATGTGCATCCTTTTCAAACAAGACCCGGCCAGATTTTTGTTCAATCAATACGGCACTCGCAGCACTTACACCAGTGGAAGCACCAACCTTTTGAGGAATGTTTACGATCAAGAGTGAGATCATGAGGGTTATAATAACTAGCTTTGAAATCAGTCTCATCAGATTAACCTCGTCTCCTTTATATCTGTCTATTAGAAGCTTGTCTATTGCAGCTGCTTGAACAGGTCATGTTCAAGCTCCCATTCGCTTTTATACAAGTTTATGCGGGACGAGTTTTGTTATGACAATAAATAAGGAAAACTCGCCGATGAGCGAGTCTCCCATTAAAATGCCGGCCATTTTATGTCGGCTGCTTTTTCAAATCTCATTTCAACATCATGCCAATTTACTAGATTCCACCACTTGTCAACGTATTCACTTCGATTGTTTTGATATTGTAGATAATAGGCATGCTCCCAAACATCCAAAACAAGTAAGGGAATTGTATCCCATTGTGTTAGGAGATTATGACGTTCAGATTGAAGTACCTCCAAATGCCTTGCTCTCGAACTCCAAACCAGTAATGCCCAGCCAACACCCTCTACTTGCTTTGCAGCCTCCGAAAATTGACGCTTGAAGGCATTAAAACTTCCGAAATAATTCTCGATTTCTCCTTTTAGTAAGCCCTGTGGATTGCCGCCGCCATTTGGACTCATGTTATTCCAAAAAATGGTATGCAAATAATGACCTGAACCGTGAAACGAAAGCTCTCTTGACCAATGCTTAACCAACGAAAAGTCATTCGATTCCCTAGCTTTCTTCAAATTAACTTCCGCTCGGTTTAATCCTTCTACATAGGAACGGTGATGCTTGTCATGATGCAGCTTCATGATTTCCCCATTAATATACGGTTCTAAGGCGTTATAGTCGTACGGTAGGTCCGGCAATGAATGTCCACCAGGCGGGAGTGCTTTTTCCACCACCCAAATCTTCCCGACTTCTTGTTTATTCCTAAAGTAATATTCCATTTGCTGATGGATGTTTTCTGCCTTTGCTTGAAGACTGATTAGCTCCTCGTTGGATAGCTCTCGATTCGTACTTTCAATTAATTCCGTAAATTCATCTAATTTATCCCATAATTCCACGTCTTGACGGACCTGCTCAGATTGAAGGTATTGTTTCATTTGCTCATTCCAAACAAATAAATCGTTAATATATTGGCTAAAACGTCCCATCAAATTCCCTCATTTCAGCTTATAAGTAATATTTCTAAATGGTATGAGGAGCCGAACTCAATAAGAACGAAAAAAGACTGTTCACAGGGGAACAGTCTTTAGTGGGTATTGTTTCATTTTTTTATTTTGATTGAATCATTTTTGTTCGATAATCTGTTTCATAATATTCAAGTTCTTCCCTTATTCTTTGGAAATCACTTTCTAAACTCTTGATAAGCGCTGATATTTTTTCAGATACATTGCGATAAAATTTAATCGAGTTCCTGCCTGTATAAGCGGAGCGGCTATTTTCATACCATGCATCATTTTTAGGTGAGAAAAATTCTTCAATACATTGATGATAAATCTTATATAGCGTTTTCTCAGCCGCAGCTTTTTGAAAAGGCTCGCTTTGTAAGAGAACAGAGCACGCCTCTAAGCCCTCTTCACTATAAACAACCAACTTCCGCATGTTTGCCAAGATCAATTTAACGTAAACTCGGTCTTCTTCGTTTTCCACATTTAATTGCGAAATGGTGGTTTCATTTAAAAACTCTTCAAGTGTGGAGATTGATTTTGTTAAGAATTCCTTTACATCATTCAGTTGTGTTTTTACCAAGGTATTTCCCATAGTTACCCTCCTAAATTAGCTGTGCTTATTAATGTGATTGCAAAATGAACTCAAGTGGAGAACTGAGATCAAACTCTTTGTTTTGCTGAATACCAAGAAATACTTCAGGTAATTTATCAAAATTTATATCTTGAAAATAGGAAGCAAATTCGTGCTTAGAATTAATATATAATCTTTTTCGACTGCGAAGTCCTGGATTTTTCAAGAGACAAACAAGTGCAACAATATCCTTAAAATAAACTTCATTACTTCCTTGATTTATAATAGGGTCTTGCTTGTACGGAGTAAACTCTTGAAAGAGCTCATCAAAATACCTTACGTATAAAACATGAAGTGTTTTTTCCTGTCCATCTTCGAAAAACGTAACTTCACTTCTGTTAAAAAAATCCTCTGAAGTATTTGATTTTTCTTTCTCCAATTCATACCCTTTACACTCTTTGATTAGCAATGTACTCCCTCTCCTTATCAACTGGCTGCACAATAAATAAAAAAGAAACATCTTTTAAATTTATATTTATTTTAGCATAAATTCCATCAGAAGATTGAGTTAAGAGTTAATTGTTTCCTGAAATTTCTCAAAAAACAGGTCTGCTTCCTCCTGGATATATTCTTCTTCCACTTTTTCTGGTAATTGGGGCAGTTCTTTTAAGTTCTTTAATCCGAAGTAGTCTAGAAATTCTTTTGTTGTTCCATACAAAATGGCACGTCCTGTTCCTTCTGCTCTTCCAACCTCTTTTATTAACACCTTAGCGATTAGGGTATGAAGTGGCCGCTCTGTTTTCACTCCACGGATATCCTCAATTTCGGCACGGGTAATTGGTTGTTTATAAGCTATGATTGCCAATGTTTCTAGAGCAGCTTGTGATAAGGCAGAAGTATGCGGAGAATCTACTAATTTCTTTAAATAAGCTGCATTTTCTTTTTTAGTGGCAAGTTGAAAGGTGCCAGCCATTTGAACAATCATAATGCCCCGTTTTTCATCTCGGTCATACTCTTGACGCAAGTCCTCAATCATTTCACTAGCATGCAGCTCATTTACTTCTAATACCTCAGCGAGCTGCTTTAGGGATAAACCCTCATCCCCGGCGGCAAATAGGAGACTCTCTAATATGCTGTTCCAATTAATAATTTCCACCTAATTTGCCCCTTCCTTTACAGCTTCCACAAATATATCCCCAAAATTTTCTTTCTGGTCTACATCTATGACATTTCTCTTGATTAATTCCAATACGGCTAAAAAAGTAACCACAATATGCTCTTTTCCCGGGTAAGGAAACAAGTCATTGAAATTTTTCCTTCCCTGCAATTGATGTAATTCATCCATAATTTCAGTCATTCTTTTTTCAATCGAAATCTCTTGACGAGCAATCTTTGTCGCCAGCGGCCGCTGCAATTTTTTTCTGCGCAAAAGTTTCTGAAAGGCAGCAAGCATATCATACAAAGATACATTTAATTCTGTCCGGTCAGGCTTGATCTCTTTTGTAAAATCAGAAAGATCACTTGGGGGTTTGGTATACATAAGCCCGCGTTCCTCCTCCAAAGCTTTCAAGTCATGGGCCGCTTCTTTATATTTTCGATATTCAATTAAGCGCTCCACCAGCTCATCCCGAGGATCGTCCTCATAAGCGATTTCCGGGTCGACTTCATCTAAAATCTCTTCATGCTTCGGTAAGAGCATTTTGCTCTTAATAGCCAGCAATGTAGCAGCCATAACCAAGAATTCACTGGCAACATCAAGCTGCAATTCATTCATTGTTTGAATGTATAGTAAGTATTGCTCCGTAATTTCAGCTACCGGAATGTCATATATATCAATTTCGAGCCGGTTAATCAGATGAAGAAGTAAATCTAACGGCCCTTCAAATGCATCAATTTTTACCTGATAAGGCATTTTCATTCACCAAAATTCTAAATATAAAATGTTCTTTGTTCATTAGTCTCATTGACTATTATTAGTATAGAGGATTCAAGTTTGTTATCCAATAGAAAATTCACCCTTTAGATGGTTAAACACAAAGTTGGGGTGTTTGCCCATAACAATGGACAAATATTCTACATATGATGACAAGGTAAAGAACAAAATTTTCAAGGAGGTCTTTCATATGGATGGCGGATTTGGATCCGGTTTTGCTTTAATCGTTGTTTTATTTATCTTGTTAATTATTGTTGGTGCTTCCTGGGTTTACTAAGAAGTCGAGAGCTCTGGCAAGACGTTTTAGTTAGTCAATAAGAAATTAGAAGGAAAGGATCCGTCAATTTGGCGGATCTTTTTTTACCGGTTAAATGGCTAAGCCCTATATGGTAAACTATACATACACTACAATTATAAAGGGGTGATTTTTTGTACCCAAATGAGTATATTCAATTTTTAGCCCATTTCCATGGTGACAGAGATTATTTTGAGTGCCATGAGATACTTGAAGAGTATTGGAAAAAAAACGATGGCAGAAATAAAAACTCCATCTGGGTCGGCCTTATTTTATTAGCCGTGTCGACCTATCATCACCGGAGAAATAACTTTAATGGTGCCAAGAGAACATTAGAAAAAGCAATAAAAATTTTTAAGACACAGCCCGAATTTGTAATAAAGCTTGGATTTAACTGCCCATTGCTTCAAGATTTATTAAAAGAGCGCCTTTCCATCATCACCAATCAACAAAGATATAGTAGTTTTATCCTGCCAATAGAGGATCTAGCTCTATTGGAACTTTGCAAGAGGTATTGTGAGCAGAATGGGGTTGTTTGGGGAATGAACAGTGACGTCACCGATGATCATTTAGTTCATCGACACGTCTTACGGGATCGAACTAGTGTTATAGAAGAAAGAAATCAAGCTCTAAAATTAAGAAAAGGCAACGACTAATTCGTTGCCTCTTTAGGTATCTTAGCAAACATCACATTTTTCTATAAATGGAGCCGTGTTCTCATTCGAAATAATTACTTTATCTGCATACATCTCTTTTAACGCTCTCACCATTTTTTTTCCTATCCCTTGAAAACGATGTGACGGGTTAACTGAAATATGCTGAATGATAATCTGATTGCCAGGATGATCAAAGAGGACGCCAAGGAGCCCGATTATATCTTCTTCCTTCCAAAGAAAAAGCTGCCAATTCTCTTCTGTTTCATATTCCTTCATGGTTAGCTGGAGCTTCTTTAAGTCCTTTTCATCTGGCATAAAGGACAATAAACCCATTGCAATCTTTTCAAAAGTCTTCTTGTATCGAATTAACATTTTGATCCCTCATTATATTAAATAAACCGCTATTCTGTCTGGTTTAACAATAGTATATTTTTTCCCAATCATTAAATTATAAACCTTTATTCATTATATGTAATTTGAATTTATAGTGTTTCACTAAACAACATCATACCTAAATAATGGGCATTCTC
Organism: Bacillus sp. ISL-18; assembly: GCF_018613415.1. GTDB lineage: Bacteria > Bacillota > Bacilli > Bacillales > Cytobacillaceae > Neobacillus. Next base: position 322,657 of record NZ_JAGGQG010000010.1, read on the forward strand.
CAAATAAAAGCATCCATTATTTACTAGGAACAATAAAAATCCAGTAAATCAATCCCCAGATTACAGAGAGACCAATAAGGATACCAAATAACAACCAGTTACTTTTCATAATAGAAAGTTCCTCCAAAAGCATTCTATCCTGCCATCATTCTACACTATCTAACAAAAATAATCTATTCTCTCTTTTAACTGTTCTAGAATGTACACGAAAGTTTCAAACTATGAAACTCCCAGATAAAAAATTCGTTTATATTTGAGCTTTCAGTTATATTAGTAAAAGAGATTTTATATTTATTTTAAGATCTGCTTAAAATTTCAAGGAGGCATAAAATGAAAAGATTTCTCATTCTTCTACTCGTATCACTTATTAGCCTTTATCCTACCCATAGTTTGGCTGATATGGCTGAAGGGGATATGATTGTTACTCTAGGAGAAAATTTAACAGAAGAGCAAAAAAGTAATTTATTAGAAGAGATGGGCGCACCTGCAGATGTACAAATTGTTACTGTTACCAATCAAGAAGAACATCAATATTTAGGAAAATACATTGCGAAATCTCTTATTGGCACCAAGGCCATTTCCTCATCTGCTATAACCATTTCCTCTAAGGGCGCGGGGATTAAGGTTAAAACAAAGAATATCAACTGGGTTACGGATGAGATGTATGTCAATGCCCTGATTACAGCTGGGGTTAAAGATGCCAACATCTATATCACTGCCCCTATTTCTGTATCGGGAACAGCTGCTTTAACAGGAATTATTAAGGCCTATGAAATTTCTGCGGATAAAACAATCCCAGAAGAAGTAAAACAGGCTGCGAATGAAGAAATGGTGGAAACAGCAAAACTAGGCGACTCTATTGGAGATAAGAATGCCGCTGCACTAATTGCAAAGGTAAAAGAGGAAATTGCCAAGAATAAGCCGAAAAATGATGCAGAATTAAAAAGCATGATTGAACAAGCGGCTAAAGATTTAAATGTCGCTTTATCAGAAGCTGAAATGAACAGGTTAATGGACTTTTTTAACAAGCTGATTGATTTAAATATTAACTGGAACCAAGTAAGCGATCAGCTTAATAAAGCTAAAGATCAAATTTCTAAATTTCTGCAATCAGATGAGGGACAAGGTTTTTTGGAGAAGCTTAAACATTTTTTCATCTGGTTGATTGATGCAATAAAATCACTTTTTTCATAAAAATTTGGCTGTGTTAATCTTGGATGTTGATTTCCGCTCCAGGCGGCTTCGCTCCAATCAACATGTTAAAACTCAACGATTACCTTTAACACAGCCAAAAATTTAGTCATAAAAAGCTGCCGCAAAAAATGAATTGCGGCAGCTTTTCTAATGCTCTAGTATTAACAGCAGAAACCACGTGCTTATTTTAATGGTAAATCCAATCGGACTAAGTCCTCATAAGTTTCTCTTTTCACAACAAGTGTGGCCCTTCCGTTTTCCGCGAACACCACCGCCGGGCGAGGAATCCGGTTATAGTTGTTAGCCATTGAATAGCCATATGCCCCAGTACAAAATACTGCGAGTAGATCTTCTTCCCCAGCTTCAGGCAGCGGTAGATCCCATATTAACATGTCGCCTGATTCACAGCATTTTCCGGCAATTGAAACGGTTTGATTAGCCTTAGCTAATGGTTTATTAGCAAGCACAGCTTCATACTTTGCTTGATAAAGGGCCGGGCGGATGTTATCACTCATCCCCCCATCAACAGCCAAATATTTTCTGACACCTGGAACATCCTTTGATGAACCAACCTGATATAAGGTAATACCAGCATCACCAACAAGTGAGCGCCCTGGTTCAATCCATATTTCTGGCATTCTTAGGGAATGCTGCTCCGTCAAATGTTTTACTTCGGTAATGATTTCACGAACATACTGTGAGGGAGGAATCGGTTCATCTTCCTTTGTATAACGAATTCCGAAACCGCCGCCTAAGTTTAGCACTTTAGCTTCAAATGCATGTTCATTTTTCCACTGTTCTAGCTTTTCAACTATTTTTTTGGCTGCCAATAAGAAACCGGTAGTTTCAAATATCTGCGAGCCAATATGGCAATGCAGACCAAGAACATGAAAGAAGTTATTTTCTATTGCCATTTTTAATGCATCTTCTGCCTGTCCGTTTTGAAGGTCAAAGCCAAATTTTGAATCCTCTTGTCCGGTTAAGATATAATCATGAGTATGTGCTTCTATACCAGGTGTAACCCTTAAGAGAATATTCACTGTTGCATTCTTTTCCCGGCACAGTTCTTTTAATAGGTTGAGTTCAAAAAAGTTATCTACGACAATACAGCCAATTTTGTGGTCTAATGCCATTTCCAACTCTTCTCTGCTTTTATTATTTCCGTGAAAATGAATTCTTTCCACAGGAAAACCAGCAATGATAGCGGTATATAACTCCCCTCCAGATACTACATCCAGAGATAATCCCTCTTCATCGGCCAACTGAATCATGGCAACGGTTGAAAATGCTTTACTAGCATACGCTACCTGGGCAACAACATTTAACTCATCAAATGTTTGCTTAAACCCACGTGCTCTTTCTCTCATTAAGGCTACATCATATACATACAGAGGAGTCCCATATTGCCGTGCTAACTCAACGGCATCAACTCCGCCTATTTCTAGATTTCCGTTCTTATTTACACCTGTTGATCCGTAAAAATACATTCCCTCTCCCTCTCTCCGCCTGCGCTACTATATTCTATGAGACAACCTTCAAATAAATAGACAGAATCTGCAAAAGATACTGCCTATTTTTTGACTATTTTAACCCTTTAGTTAAATAAAATAACTTTAGCACAACTTAACAAAAACTGCAATTACAAAAAAAACGATTATTTCTTATTTGCACCTGGCGGCTGCCTATAACGATTTCGCGGCCGAACAATACTTGGTCTTAGCATCGAGCCTGGAATGGCACGACGAACGAGAATTTGTATAAATCCTTTTGGCTCAAAAGGAAGAAAAGGCCAAAAGTATGGTGTGTTAAACGCACGCATATTGACAGCAAATAAAAACATAACAGTACTTCCAATCACCAATCCTGGTGTATGGAACATTGCTACCAAAATCATAAGTATCATTCTGGCAATCTTATTTGCTACACCTAATTCATAACTTGGGGTTGTAAAAGTACCAATTCCGGCTACCGCAACATAAAGGATGACTTCCGGGACAAATAGTCCTACATCAATCGCAATCTGACCAATCAAAACAGCGGCAATTAAACCCATTGCTGTTGATAACGGGGTTGGAGTATGTATAGCGGCCATTCTTAAAAATTCAATCCCAAAATCAGCTAATAGTAATTGAACAACCACCGGAATATTGGTTTGTTTATTCGGTCCAATAAAAGCTATATTTTCAGGTAATAGTGACGGCTCCAACACAAATAGTAACCAAAGTGGCAGTAATATGATGGAAGCTAAAATGCCTAAAAATCTTGTCCATCTAACAAAGGTTCCCATTGCCGGGGATTCACGAAATTCTTCAGCATGTTGAACATGATGAAAATAGGTTGCCGGTGTAATAATGACACTAGGTGATGTATCACAGTAAATAATGACATGACCCTCTAATATATGGGCTGCAGCAACATCTGCTCTTTCAGTATATCTAACCATTGGAAAAGGATTCCATCCTTGTTTTACTATGAATTCCTCAATCGTTTTATCTCCCATTGGAATCCCGTCTACTTGAATCGCTTTTATTTCTTTTCTTAAAATATTTAATAAATCAGCATCTGCGACATCCTCTAAATAGCCAAGTGCCACATCCGTTTTTGACCTCTCGCCTACTTTAATCATTTCAAAACGCAGGCGTTCATCCCGAATTCTTCGTCTAGTTAGAGCTGTATTTAAGATGATATTTTCAACAAATCCATCACGTGAACCCCTAACAACCTTCTCCGTATCCGGTTCTTGAGGAGTCCGCCCTGGATAACTTCGGACATCAACGGCTAATGCGGTATTTTCACCTTCAATAACGACGACAATCTGACCGGAAAGGACTAAATCCACGAGTTCATCTAATTTATGAATCGGCTGCACGGATTGATTGAGAAGGCGATTATATATGAGTTTATAAATATCGGCCGATTGTTTTTCATGGTCGTTTAGCTGCACTAATTCTTCTATTAATTCAATGATATAACGGGTATCACAAAGACCATTACAATAGTATATTTGTACATCTTTCTTGAGGATGTTCAGCTTTCTAACCCCTAAGTCAAAGCTGATGCCAAGCCCTACTCTTTGTTTCATATAGTTTTCAATCTCATTTACGGATTCAGGGATTGGCCATTTTTGCTCATTGCTCCTTGACATGAAAGCCACTCCTTTCAAGTATAAGTTCTACTGCCTTTTTGGTGATGGGAGCACCCAATTTATATGAATCATGCCGGGCCATTTTTCCAATATCACCAACTCCAACAATAATAGGGATATCTAATTCATCAAGACAATATACTGTATCTCCGTTAATCCTCCCTAGTTCAAGCTCTTGTATTCCATATTTGTCGACACCATAGGGTGTTAAGATTCCATCACGATCGATACTAACATCTACCCTTGTCCATTCCTCATGCCTTGATCTTGCCGCAACAGCTATGGCTCCTAAAACTTCGATATCCTCATGTGTGGCAACATATTTCAGAGCCGATTCGCCCGCACCTTCCCCCACGATACCGCTATCATCAAACATCACTAATACTGGGTCATGCGGTGTTTTTTTTATTAACTTCACGATTTCTGGTCCTGATAATTTGGAAGGATTTCCATAGGAACTGGTAATACAACGCCCACCAATCTCTTGGGCTACATGTTCAACAGCCCTTTTTGCATATTCATCACCGTCAGTAATTAAAATGACGTGCCTCCGAATACTCATACTTTGATGTCCCTTCCTAATTAAAGAGTAATGTTGTCTTATATATTTGGGTTGTTCAAGGCCGTTTTTTTATTTTTTTATAAAATATAGCCACTGAAAAATCGACCCAAAAATTTTACCCAGCACAATCGCCATGATCAGAATGATAATTTGTCCATCTAGCCGGATTCTTTTAGTGAGAATGGGAAACACATTTACTACCTCTGTTAACCCTGCAGCCAGCATTCCTACAAACACCCCCCCAGTAAGTCCTAAGGGGATTAAAAAATAGACAGAGATATGTAACGCCGGGTCTCTTAAGCTTGCGAACACTCCAGCTAGGACTCCTAACACAACTGCCCATTCGTATAAATGAATCATTTTCATTGATTTTGAAAGCTGTGTCAATCTTGGGATAATCCCCAGTACAGTTAAAAATGCAACAAAACCAGCGCCTACCATTAATCCACTTGCAAGTCCTATGAAGATTACAGACAGGATTTTAATCGTCATTAATTTGCTTCATACTTTCCTTATTTTCATGGATAACCACATAATTATCTAAATCAAGCTGATAATTAAAAATTTCTACTTCAAGTGGACTAGGTTCTTCATTTAAACGGTGTTTAAACACATGATTAAAAAAAAGAATCATTCCAAGTCCAAGACCAATCGAATAGGGGATTTGGAAGAGCAATGGTTTTACTGCCTTTTTTTCCGTAATGATGGTATATATCTTTTCCTGAACGCTTTGCATACTTACATCATCATGGAAATTCATAATGGTCATCGCAGAACCAAAAAATAATAAAAACCAAATGAGGAGAAAAATAGGTAAAGAAACCTCTTTTTTCTTAAAAACCACTTCAACGATGGTTTGAGCCGGACCGATGGATTGAACTTCGGCTTCCTCAATTGCAGAAGTTATTTTCTTGATAACCTCCATCACATCTATGACGATGATATTTCGATCCATCTCTGTTACTTGATAAATCATCATTGATTGTAATTTCATTAAAATCACTTCTGGGGCAATGATCTGGGCAACATCCTTTAAATAAATCTTTTCTTCTGGCCGGACATGGACACGATGCCGCATGCGGATGTAGATTGTTTTTTCCAAAACATTCACTTCCCACACATTAATTTCCTCATCAATAGTATGGATAATATTCATTGCTTTCATGTAAGTAAATGAAAAACCGCATGGATCAGAGATCCATGCGGTCCTTCATTTGCTGTAATATCTTTTTTTCAAGTCTAGAAACCTGTACCTGGGAAATTCCCAGCCTAACGGCCACTTCAGATTGGGTTTGATCTTTATAGTATCGCAAATAAACAATCAGTCTTTCTCGTTCATCAAGTTCACGAATTGCCTCTTTTAATGCTATTTTATCAAACCATTTTCCTTCATTACCGTCATCAATTTGGTCTAGTAAGGTGATTGGATCCCCGTCATTTTCATATACTGTCTCATGAATAGAAGATGGTGTCCTGCTGGCTTCTTGGGCAAGGATTACATCCTCGGGTGATAGTTCCAGATGAGCTGAAATCTCGTTTACGGTCGGAATTCTTCCAAGCGTTTTTGATAGGTCATCTTTCGCTTTTCGAATTCTATTCCCCATTTCTTTCAATGAGCGGCTCACCTTTACTGTCCCGTCATCACGGATAAACCGTTGGATTTCACCAATAATCATTGGGACTGCATAGGTGGAAAATTTGACATCATAGGAAAGGTCAAATTTATCAACAGATTTTAATAATCCAATACAACCAATTTGGAATAAGTCATCCGGGTCATACCCCCTGTTTAGAAAGCGCTGGACAACAGACCAAACAAGCCTCATATTTTTTTCAACAATTAAATCTCTAGATTCTTGATCTCCAGCTTGGCTCCTTTTAATGAGCTCTTTTACTTCATGATCCTTTAAGTATGGTTGACTTTTATCGTTCTTGACCTCCACATCCATCGGCAAGTCTCCTTAATTGCAAAGCATTTTGTTAAGTTTTAAATGCTTCCTTAATCTAACCTCGGTTCCGCTGCCTGGCTGCGAATGAATCTCTACCTCATCCATGAAATTTTCCATGATAGTGAATCCCATACCGGAACGTTCCAAATCCGGCTTTGTTGTAAATAATGGCTGACGAGCTTCCTCCACATCTGCTATACCTAAACCAACATCTTTAATTGTCATATCAATTAGACTGTCCTCAATCGTCACCTGGATATAAACGATCCCGCTTGGATCATTTTCATAGCCATGAATAATCGCATTTGTTACAGCCTCTGATACGACCGTCTTAATCTCCGTTAACTCATCCATTGTTGGATCAAGCTGGGCAATAAAAGCGGCAACGGTTACACGGGCAAACGACTCATTTTGACTTAAAGCACTGAATTGAAGATTCATTTCATTTTTCATTCAGGCCACCCCCAATCTTTGCAATGCAAATTCCTCAGTCGGTTCCATTTTGATGATTTTAAATAAACCAGACATATCGAATAATCTTTGTATTGCAGGGGAAATCGCACATACCACCATTTCACCGTGCACTTGCTTTATTTGTTTATATCTCCCTAGAATAACTCCTAAACCTGAACTATCCATAAAAGAGAGTTGTTCTAAATTTAAAACAATATGGCGAATATTATTTTTTTCAATAACAGCTGTGGCTTGTTCACGAAGGTCATCCGCTGTGTGATGATCTAACTCCCCACTTAAGCGAATGCATAAAACATCGTGTTTGGTTTCCATCTCAATGTTAAGACTCACTATATCCGTCCTCCTTAATCTGGTATAGTGAGTCAATTCGCTTTTTTATCGAAAATATCCTTCTATACATACAAAACTAGTCCTATTTCGCTAAAATTAGAATTGTAGTTTGAAGTTTCGACAATGCTGTTAAACCGTTTTTCTACCTAAGAAAGCATTATTTTCCAGACTTTGTAAACATTCCAAATGCTCGTTTATAGAGCGTCCACCATCCTGCTTCTTTCACACTTTTACTAGCTACTAATGGACTTTCCAGAATGACTTTACCATTCTTAGTTAACTTAATGGTTCCAACCTGATCGCCTTTGGTGATTGGAGCCTTTAGATTTTTTTGCAGAATGACTTTTTGCTTTACATCCTGAGTTTTCTCACCCTTTTTTGTCAGGATAGAAATCGGTTCACTTGTTACTGCTTCCACTTTCTTTTCCTTGCCCTTGCTTACTTTAACCAAACCTATCGTTTGACTTCTTTTAAACATCGGATGTGTTTGATATTGGGCGAAGGCATAGTTTAGCAATTTTGTTACTTGTGCATTTCTTTCCTTAGAGGTTGGTGCACCAAATACAACCGCAATGACACGCATACCATCTTTTTGGGCCGTCGCTGTTAAGCAATACTTTGCCTCTGCAGTAAAACCTGTTTTTAAGCCATCTACACCAGGATAAAAACGGACCAATTTATTTGTATTTACCAGCCAAAATTTTTTATCGGTATTTTCACGAAGATAGGCTTCGTACATGCCTGTAAATTTTGTGATATCTTCATATTTAAGCAGTTCTTTTGCCATAATAGCCATATCAGCCGCGGTACTATAGTGGCCGCTGACAGGGAGGCCAGTTGTATTTTTAAAGAATGTATGCTTTAATCCCAGTTCTTTGGCTTTAGCGTTCATCATATCTACAAACGCATCTTCAGAGCCAGCTATCCTTTCGGCCATTGCAACAGACGCATCATTTCCTGAACCGATCGCAATGCCTCTTAACATTTCCTTTGTTGTCATAGCTTCACCTGGTTCAAGAAAAATCTGCGAACCTCCCATTGAAGCTGCATACTCACTTGCTCTTACTTTTTCGTTCCAAGACAGTTTTCCTTCGTCTATTGCCTCCATAATGAGGAGCATCGTCATGATTTTTGTCATACTTGCAGGCGGCAGCTCTTGATTACTATTCTTTTCATATAAGACTGTGCCTGTATCTCGTTCAATTAAAATAGCGGATTTAACATTGCTGACAATATCAGAATTCTTTTTCTCTTCAGCAGCAAATGCAGATGGAATCCATAAACTTGTTAGTAAAAAAGATGTCACTATGAAAGAGACAAATCGTTTCATTCGCATAACCCTCCATTCTTTATAGTATCCATTTTTTCCAAATCTTTTTACTTTATACAATTATTTCCTATATTTCCTAATTAAATAAGGCAGTGAAATAAAAAAGGGTGACAGGCACCATAAATGGTGCCTGTCACCCTGTCTATTCTTATTCTGTTATTTCTCCATGAATAAGGATTGGAGCTTCTACCTTTTCGGCAGTAATCTTAATATTTTCGTAAAGCTTCTGTTTAACTTCGTCTACCTTTTCAAAGTTGCTGTAAATAGTAACAAGGGAGTCCCCTTTTTTCACTTGGTCGCCGATCTTCTTTCGTAAGACTAGACCAACGGCTAGATCAATTGTAGATTCTTTAGTCGCTCTCCCTGCACCGAGGATCATTGCTGCCGTTCCCACTTCATCGGCTACAATTTCAGCTACATAGCCATCTTCTCTTGCTTCAAGTTCAAACGTATATTTTGCCTGCGGCATCTTAGAAGGGTTATCAACGATAGAGGAATCCCCACCTTGAGAACTCAAGAAGACCTTAAATTTTTCTAATGCGGAACCGTCTTTAATAGCGTTTTCGAGCTTGTGGCGGGCCTCTTCTAACGAACTGGCTTTTTCAGCTAAGTAAACCATATGACTTCCAAGGGTTAAACACAATTCGGTTAAATCCTCTGGACCCTCGCCTTTTAGGGTATCAATTGCCTCTTTTACTTCTAGGGCATTCCCAATTGCATATCCAAGCGGCTGGCTCATATCCGAGATAACAGCCATTGTCCTTCGGCCAACATTATTTCCAATTCGCACCATTGCTTTTGCTAAGTCCCTCGAATCGTCCAGTGTCTTCATAAATGCACCAGCACCCGTTTTCACATCAAGGACAATCGCATCGGCACCAGCGGCTATTTTTTTACTCATAATCGAACTTGCAATAAGTGGAATACTGTCGACAGTTGCGGTAACATCCCGTAAGGCATATAGCTTTTTGTCGGCTGGCGTTAAGTTTCCACTTTGTCCAATCACAGCAATTTTATTTGTATTGACTAAATCAATAAATTCCTCATTTTCAATTTCCACATGAAAGCCTTTAACTGCTTCTAATTTATCTATGGTTCCACCTGTGTGACCTAACCCGCGGCCAGACATTTTGGCTATTGGTACACCGACGGCAGCTACAAGGGGGCCAAGAACAAGAGTAGTGGTGTCACCTACGCCGCCTGTGGAGTGTTTATCGACCTTAATCCCTTTAATTTGGGATAAATCAATTTGATCCCCCGATTCAACCATTGCCATCGTTAAATCTGCTCTTTCTTTTTCTGTCATTCCTTTGAAATAGATGGCCATTGTTAAAGCGCTAATTTGGTAATCAGGAATCGATCCATCTGTGTACCCGTTAATGATAAATTTTATTTCTTCTGTTGATAATTCTTGTCCATCTCTCTTTTTCTCAATTAAGTCGACCATTCTCATTAAATATCACCACATTTTTCAAGATCATTTTAGTACCCTCGTTAAAGGGGGAGTGCTGATTACTGGACCATTCCTTTGACAATTTCGTTAATATATAAAAGGAAATCGGCTTTGACTTTTTCTGTTGTTTCAATCACTTCATCATGTGTTAACGGCTGGTCAAGGATACCCGCTGCCATATTAGAAATACAGGAAATGCCAAGAACCTTCATTCCACTGTGACGGGCTACAATTACCTCTGGGACAGTAGACATCCCTACGGCATCACCACCTAAAATACGAACCATCCTGATTTCAGCCGGGGTTTCATAAACCGGACCAGGGTTCCCAAAGTATACGCCTTCTTTGACATTTAGTTTTAGCCTGTCAGCAATATCTCTTGCAATCTTTCGTAATTCTTTCGAATAAGCCTCAGAAAGATCTGGGAAACGAACACCTAAATTGGTATCATTCGGTCCAACCAAAGGATTCGTTCCCATATTATTAATATGGTCTGTGATAATCATTAAATCGCCAGGGGAAAAACTCTCATTTACCCCTCCTGCTGCGTTCGTGACAATTAACATTTCTACACCCATTTCTTTCATAACCCGAACTGGGAATGTCACTTTATCCATACTGTATCCTTCATAGAAATGAAATCTGCCTTGCATAGCCACAACCTCTACCCCATTTAACTGGCCAAAAACTAGTTGTCCTGCATGACCTTCTACCGTTGAGACTGGAAAATCTGGGATTTGGTTGTACGGTATTTTAACCGGATTTTCGATATCCTCCGCTAGGACACCAAGACCTGATCCTAAAATAAGACCCAATTTTGGTGTAGTCTGATATTTCCCCTTTAAAAAATTGGCTGCATGATGAATGCTTTCAATATTCATTTTTATCCCTCTCTTTATTTCAATTCATTTAGGAAGCTTTTTCCATAGTTAGGCAACTTAACATTGAAGTTGTCAGCGACTGTCGCACCAAGGTCTGCGAATGTTTCCCTTAATGGAAGTTCTTTCCCCCCGTTCATACTCTTAGAGTAGACAAGTAATGGAACGTATTCACGTGTATGATCTGTTCCTGGTGCAATAGGGTCATTTCCATGGTCGGCTGTAATCATTAACAAATCATTATCTTTCATTTTTGCAAATACTTCGGGCAGGCGGGCATCGTATTCCTCTAGTGCCTTTCCATAGCCTTCTGGGTCACGGCGATGACCGAATAACGCATCAAAATCAACCAAATTTAAGAAGCTAATGCCAGTGAAATCTATATCGAAGGTTTCAACCAGTTTATCCATACCATCCATATTGGATACTGTTCTAAGGGATTTCGTTACCCCTTCACCATCATAAATATCAGAAATCTTACCAATTGCAATGACATCAAAACCTGCATCTTTTAACTCACTCATAACAGTTCGATCAAAAGGTTTTAAGGCATAATCATGACGATTTGGCGTGCGCTTGAAGTTGCCAGGTTCCCCTAGAAATGGCCGGGCGATAACACGGCCTACCATATATTTTTCATCAAGTGTCAATTCACGAGCAATCTTACAGATCTTATACAACTCTTCAAGCGGGACAATTTCTTCATGTGCAGCAATTTGAAGCACAGAATCAGCAGATGTGTATACAATTAATGCCCCTGTTTTCATATGCTCCTCGCCAAGCTCATTTAATATTTCTGTGCCGCTTGCAGGTTTATTTCCAATAATCTTTCTGCCTGTTTGTTTTTCAAGTTCTGCAACAAGCTCATCTGGGAAACCTTCGGGAAAAACACGGAAAGGGGTTTGAATGTTAAGGCCCATAATTTCCCAATGACCCGTCATGGTATCTTTTCCGTTCGAAGCCTCCATCATTTTTGTATAGTAAGCTAAGGGCTTTTCTGCTTTATCAATTCCTTTTATCTCGCGAATATTGCTTAATCCCAGTTTTCCCATATTAGGCATATTCAGACCATTCATTCTTTCGGAAATATGACCAAATGTATCTGCACCTTTGTCTCCAAACTTCTCAGCATCGGGTGCTTCCCCGATTCCAACCGAATCCATTACGATGATAAATATACGTTTGTATGTACTTGCAGTCATACACTACTACCTCCTTTAACATAGAAAACGTTTGCAAATAAGAATCAGACAACTATAGGTTGTCCGCTTAAAAAAGGGTTTATGAAAGTGATTAATTCATTCATTCGTCAGAAGTCTGACATCTCTATTTTACTCTAAGTTTTTAAAAACACAAGAAAAAAAGCCGCCAAATTTAGGACGACTGTTTACACTTTTGTGAATGAGCCTATAAGGCTATTATTCTATTAGGCTCGGGGATGAAATTTTGTATAGACATCCTTAATTCTTGATTTTGAAACATTGGTATATATTTGCGTTGTGGATATATCTGCATGCCCTAACATCTCTTGAACCGACCTTAAATCGGCACCATTCTCAAGCAAATGGGTGGCAAAGGAATGGCGAAGGGTATGAGGGGTGAGCTCTTTATCAATGCCCGCTTCACGTGCCAGTTTTTTTAAAATTTTCCAAAAACCCTGTCTTGTCAAACGATGCCCTTGATGATTTAGGAAAAATGCATCATCCTTGTGCTTCTCCGTAACAAAATGAGACCTGCCGTTTTCTAAATATTGCTTAACTGCATTTAAAGCTGTTTTTCCGATTGGAATAATCCGCTCCCTGTTTCCTGTTCCAATACAACGTATAAATCCAAGTGTTAAATGAACATCGTCTTTTTCCAAAGCAATTAATTCACTTACTCGGATTCCTGTTGCATATAAGAGCTCTAACATCGCCTTGTCCCTTAAACCAAAGTGATCATTTGGGACGGGTGCATTTAACAGCTGCTCTACTTCCAGTAAGCTCAAAACCTTCGGCAGAGCTCTTTCTAATTTAGGAGGTTCAATTAAAACAGAAGGATCCCCCTCTGCTGCCTTTTCCCTTAGTAAGAACTGATGAAACGCTCGAATAGAGGCAATATGTCTTGCCAAGGTTTTTGAGGACTTTCCCTCGTCCTTTAAAAAATTTAAAAAGTGGATAATATGAATACGCTGAATCTCATTAAAGGACTGAATTACTTCCACACTTTTTAAATAATGAAGGTAGCTTTTCAAATCTCGTTCATACGAAATAATCGTATTCTTAGCCAACCCTTTTTCTACTATTAAATAATCCAAAAAAGCTTTTAATTGGTTTTCCATTACGATTACTCCCCATTTAAATAAAACAACATCAGCCGGTCTAACACAGACGAACGGTCTTCTTTCACCACATTTGAAACCTTTAATGCAGATCCTTCCGGCACATCATAGCGATGATAATTTTGATATTCTTCAGATACCCACATGATACCATAATAAAAGAGAATCGTGCACCCGGTGAAAATGATAAACACCTTTAATGTTTGGAACGCCACTTTAAAAAAAGAGACCATCTAACATCCTCCAATACTAATTTCTATTAAAAGGTATGCCAAAATGGACAAAATATATACCTGCTTCCTTATGTTGATACAAAAGAAAAAAGTCCTTTCAATGAAAGAGACTTTTGGTTTCATATTATTCAGTTTCCTCTTCTTGATCCTTATCCAGGCAGCGGTGGCAGATTCCATGAAAGGTTAGGCGATGGTCTTTTATTTTAAAGTTCCATCTGCTCTCCACAACGGCTTCTACATCTTCTAGTAAATCCTCCTGAATTTCATCAACAGCACCGCATTCAATACAAACAAGATGATGGTGAAAATGGGCTGCACCTTCCTGACGAAGGTCATAACGTGAGACTCCATCACCAAAATTTATTTTATCGACAATTTTTAATTCCGTTAGCAATTCCAATGTTCGGTAAACAGTTGCTAAACCAATTTCAGGCGATTTTTCTTTTACGAGGAGGTACACATCTTCTGCACTTAAATGATCCTCTTCATTTTCTAACAAAACTCGAACGGTTGCTTCACGCTGGGGAGTTAATTTATAACTCGCTGAATGCAACTGTTTCTTAATTCTCTCAATTCTAGTTTCCATCCTGAAGGCCCTCCCTCGCCACTGTTAATTTTCATTATAACAGATGAAGAAAGAGATTCAAAATAAAATTATTATAAATAAGATTCGATAATCATTACCAAATAATAATCATTTTAGCGAAACTGAACTTATGATACTTTTCATTAACCAAGGGGACAAATACGCTTCTACTCCTGAAGCAGCAGAAATAAATAGTACAGCAGCAATTAAGGACACAATGTAACGTTTAAAAAAAGGCATGATTGGCGAAGCATATTTCTTCATAAATTGTCGTTTAATCATCCTCATTGAAAAAATGACTGAGAATGCTGCCATCAATATAAATACAGGAATAATAATTAGATTCTGCGGAAGTATGGACGCAAATGCTAACAAAAAACCTTTCCAGCCCATTTGACTAACTAGGAATCCCACTGTAAAACCTACAACCATTCCTTTAAGGAATAGGAGAATTAATATAATTGGAAGGCCAATAATCGAGATTCCTAGAATCCACATAAGGCCAATAAATTTACTGTTGTGTAAAAAACTTTGCATAAATAAATCGTTGTCGTCTGTTACCGTCCCATCGGAAACTTGGCCAAAGAATTGCGATAAATAATAGAATAAATCTTCCTTTTGGGTAATGCTCATGCTATTGACGACTATTGCCCCAAAGATGACTCCCATTAAAAATAAAACCACAATAAATAAAAAGATTGAGGAATGTTCACGAAAATAACTGGCGGCATCTGACTGGTACAATCGTTTTTTCATCTTTAATTTCCTCCTACTACAAAGGTCGATTAGTACAGTCTATGCTAGACTAGTTTTTCTATGACGAAATTTACTAGATTTATCTATCAGGTTGATGACATTTTAACCATAAAAAAACCGGCAGTTACTGGCTGCCGGGGAATTTAATCTGCAATTTTTCCATACTTGCCGCCGCCTCCGGCAGCAAGATTAATGCTTCCTTGTCTTGCTTTTAGAATGAGCTCTGCAATTTTAGCGGGAACTACATCAGTTAATGCTTCATATGGAACCTCATGTAAAATGGCCATTTCACTGCCAAAATGATTGACCAGCTTTTCCAACAGACGCGGGCCTAATCCAGGAATGAATTCCAGCGGTACTTGATGGACGTATGGCGGGCGCCCAAGCGGACTGGCATCTGCCGTCTTCAACTCAAGGATTCGGTCTGCCACACCTTTAATAATTTTATTTTTTCCGCAAAAATTACATATTTGATCGTCAGGGGTTAGTGGATTTAAACATTCTGCACAGACGGTTTTATGATATTTACCCAATAAAGGATCGAGACCATAATTGGCAATGATATGGCGGCCGTCTTCCCCTTTTAATGCTTTATGTAATTCTAAAAAAGTTGGCTCTTTCATGGCTATCACTTGATATTCTCGGGCAATTTTTGCCAGTGAATGGGCATCAGAGTTGGTTACAAACGTATATTTGTGAAGCTCTCCTAATTGGTCTGCCATATGTGTGTCAGAGCTTAATCCAAGTTCAATTCCATCAATTAAATTTGGATCTAAAACCTCGGTCAGCGACTTCTTAACCCCTTTGCCATATAAACTTTTGAAAGGAGTGAACACGTGGGCTGGAATAAAAATGCCCCCTAGGTCTTTAACCTTTTTTTGTAACTCGAGACCTGTTACGTAGATCCGCTGAGAACTAAGTTGAATATTTTTCAAATGGGTTGAAAGCCAGGAAGAAAACTCACGCATGATCGTAAGGTTAGGAAAAAACGTAAGCAGGTGAATGGGACCATTTGATTGTTCATCGTAAATTTCCAATTCAGAGCCGGGAATAACCGTTAAATCTCCGAAAACCAAACCACCATCTGGATGTTCGCTGATTTCTCCGCTTTGAATAAGACTCTCCATTTCTAAGATGACTTCCGGTGAATGACTGTCAATGATTCCTACCATATTCAGTCCCTTTTCATGCCTGGCATGTTCAATAATATTGGTAAATGTCAGTGATTTCGCACCGGTAATTTTAACCGGTTTTCCTGTCCAGGTCCGGCCAATATGAATGTGTAAATCCACATAATAGCGGTTCATTTATGTTTCAACGCCTCTTGTAATTGTAAGTACTGTACAGCAAAAATGGTTTTTGCGTCAAAAATCTTTTGTTCTTTAATATAAGATTGGGCTTCTTCTAGAGTTAATTCTTCTAGATTAACAAACTCATCTTCGTCAAGACCTGCCGCATCCTCTTTTTTAGTAAGCCCTTTTGCGAAATACACGTGGACAATTTCATCGGCAAACCCTGGGGATGTATAGAAAGATGTTACCAGTTCCAAGCTGCTGCATTCATAACCGGTTTCCTCTTCTAGTTCTCTCCGGGCACAATATTCAGGATTTTCACTTTTTTCTAGTTTGCCAGCTGGTATTTCTACAATCGTTCTTTCTAATGCCTTTCGATATTGTTCCACCATAACAACCTTATTTTCATCCGTAACGGCTATAATGGCGACAGCTCCCGGGTGTTTAATGATTTCCCGCTTTGACTGTTTTCCATTTGGCAGCTCGACATCCTGTAAATGAAGGCTGATAATCCTTCCCGAAAATATTTCTTCACTTTTTATGGTTTTCTCAGTAAGATTGTCCATTACCGTCAACTCCTGTTCTATTCCGTAAAGACATACGTATACATTTTACCATACTTTAATTGGAGGGGTATGGTAATGAAGGTGTATACCCATAAGCAGGGAATTACTCTTGTTGGCAAAGCTTGGGAAATCATGCAGAAGTTGAAAGAATATAACAAGGATTATATTTTCATCTCTGAATGGATTAAAGATGTATCGCAAAAAAAGTAGCTACCATTTGTAGTCTGCCCAATTGTTTATTAATATTGAAGGAAAGGAGCAGGGAGGTTTTAACATGAAGAAAAGAAAACTGGGTCATTCCGATTTGTATGTTACAGAACTCGGCCTCGGCTGCATGTCGATCGGAACAGAGGAGAAAACGGCAAGATCGATCATCGAGGCAGCACTTGAGGAAGGTATTAATTATTTTGATACTGCTGATCTCTATGACTTGGGTGAAAATGAGAAAATTGTGGGGCAGTCATTAAAAGCGGTCCGAGAAAATATCATCCTGGCAACCAAGGTAGGAAACCGCTGGAAACCTGATCAGTCTGGCTGGACTTGGGATGCTTCAAAAGTCTATATAAAGGAAGAAGTAAAAAATAGTTTAAAACGCCTTGGGACTGACTATATCGATTTATATCAACTCCACGGCGGAACAATTGAAGACCCGATTGAGGAAACGATTGAAGCGTTTGAAGAATTAAAGGCGGAAGGATTTATTCGCTATTATGGCATCTCCTCCATTCGCCCCAATGTCATCCGTGAATATATTAACAAATCTAGTATGGTCTCGGTAATGATGCAATACAGCATTTTAGATCGGAGACCAGAAGAAGAAGCTTTACCACTTTTACATGAACATGGGATCAGTGTTGTAACACGCGGGCCGCTTGCTAAAGGCCTTCTTACTGATAAACTGCTGAGCAAAGCATCTGAAAAAGGCTATCTTGATTACAGTTATCACGAATTAAATGAAATTTTGCCTCTTTTGAAAGAGAAACTTGCGCATGATCGGCCGTTTACAGAGGTTGCACTTCAATATAATTTAGCAAACCCTGCTGTTGCTTCGGTTATTACTGGAGCGAGCAGCCCTGAACAGATTAAGCGTAATGCTGCGGCGGTAAGAAGTACTCCGCTGACCGACGAAGAAGTGTTGATCATTAAAGACTTAACAAAGCCAAGTATTTATAAGGAACACAGATAAAAGGAGAGCATTTAACTCTCCTTTTTTATTTGAATTCTTTCCAATTCATGCCACTTTCGTTTAGTAGCTCTGCAAATGATTTGTTCTTTTCTTTTAATCTTCGTTCTTCTCGTTTTCTTTGTTCTTCTGCTTCTTTTTTTCTATCTTCTTCTTCTTTTAGCTGATCTTGCTGCTCTTTAAGCTGCTTAATTAAGTCCGGATTAATCAAATCTTTGAGCGTTACTGCGGTGTCTTCCTTTTTTGGTTTAGATTGATTGGTTTGTCTTTTTTGTTTTTTCATTCTAAACTCCTCCATATTAAAATCTTATTCTATTATACCATTTCTTAAAATGCTGTTGGCACTAAAAAACAGGCTGTGCCCGTCAGCCTGTTTTTACCATTAATAAGCATCCAATCTAACATTTTTGTCGACATTTAATAGGGCCTCTGTTGACTTAACAACCTCTTCAACTGTATAGCCACTGGCCACTTCTACAAGTCTTAGCCCTGAATCGGTCACATCCATTACCGCACGCTCTGTGATAATTCGATTCACAACCGCTTGTCCGGTTAGCGGCAATGTACATTGTTTTAATATCTTTGATTCACCTTTTTTGTTGACATGCTCCATAATAACAATGATTTTCTGAGCCCCATGGACAAGGTCCATGGCGCCGCCCATTCCTTTAATCATTTTTCCTGGAATCATCCAGTTGGCCAAATCCCCTGTTTCCGATACTTCCATTCCTCCGAGGATCGCCAAATCGACATGCCCCCCACGAATCATAGCGAAAGATTCCGCACTATCAAAATAGGCTGCCCCATTAATGGCCGTGACTGTTTCTTTCCCTGCATTAATTAAATCAGGATCCACATCTTTTTCATGCGGATATGGACCTATTCCGAGAAGACCGTTTTCTGATTGCAAAACAACCTGTTTATTATCGGTTATATAATTGGCAACGAGGGTGGGCATACCAATTCCTAGGTTTACATAGTAGCCATTCTCAATTTCCTTTTCTGCCCTGATTGCAATTCTTTCTCTAACACTGACTTTATCATTTGCCATCGCTTTTACTCCCTTCCCCCACTCTATTTTTTTACGGTTAATTTTTCTATCCGTTTTTCTTGTTTCCCCTCAATAATGGTTTGAACATAAATACTTGGTGTATGAATAAAATTAGGATCTAGTTCACCTATTTCGTAAAGCGCTTCCACTTCTGCAATGGTTACTTTCCCAGCAGCAGCAATCATTGGATTAAAGTTTCTAGCAGTTTTATGGTAAACGAGATTTCCCATCTTATCTCCTTTCCATGCCCTTACAAGACTAAAATCAGCTGTGAGCGCCTCCTCTAATAGATATTCACGGCCATTAAATATCTTTGTTTCCTTCCCCTCTGCAATGGGTGTCCCAACCCCTGCTGGAGTATAAAAGGCTGGAATCCCGGCACCACCAGCCCGGATTTTTTCCGCTAGTGTTCCTTGGGGCGTTAATTCCACTTCCAATTCTCCCGTTAATACCTGTCTTTCAAACTCTTTATTTTCACCAACATAGGAACCTATCATTTTTTTAATCTGTTTATTGTTTAATAGAAGACCCAAGCCCCATTCATCAATTCCGCAGTTATTTGAAATAACGGTTAAATCCTTTACTCCCTTTTCAGCTAAAGCTACTATCAGATTTTCTGGAATACCGCATAACCCAAATCCGCCAACCATCAATGTTGCCCCATCCTGGATATCAGCAACTGCCTCCTGGAAGGACGTACAAATTTTCTTCATCCTTTCTATCTCCCCTTTAATTAATGTTTCACTACCGCTTTACAATCCGTTGATTTTTACTATTTCTACTTATCCGGTAAAAATTCCTCTAATTTTGTCAAAATTGCATTAACTCTTGCTTTTCAGAAATTAACACCACTACAATGAAGGTATGTACTTGAAAGGGGGAAAATGATGTTACATTTACCTAAAAAAGTGACGATTATTGAAGTAGGTCCACGCGATGGACTTCAAAATGAGAAGCTATTAGTCCCAACTGATATCAAAAAAAAATTTATTACCAGTTTAAGGAATGCCGGACTTACGGAAATGGAGCTGACGTCGTTCGTGTCACCAAAATGGGTGCCGCAAATGGGAGATGCTGCTGAAATCACAGCCAATTGTCTTGATGAAAATACGAGAAACATCGTCCTTGCCCCTAATCGAAGAGGAATTGATCGGGTTTATTCGACCAATTGCCAAGCAGTTGCCGTATTTGTCGGTGTCAGCAATAGCTTTAATCTAAAGAACATTAATAAAACAACTCGAGACAGCATGGCAGAATTAAAGCCCATTATCCGTGAATTAAAAGAAAAGAATTATTTTGTCCGGGCCTGTATTTCTACGGCCTTCTATTGTCCTTATGAAGGAAAAATAAGCGAGAAAGATACGTTAGCTCTCTGTCGTGAATTTGTTCTTGCTGGAGTTGATGAATTAAGTGTCGCCGACACGATTGGTATGGCAGCCCCAAATGAATCCTTTTCTCTGTTTACCCAATTAAAGTCTCAATTTACTGAAAGCCTTATTACGGCCCATTTTCATGATACGCGCAAGCTTGCCCTTGCTAATATTCTCACTGCCCTCCAAGCGGGAATTGATCGGTTTGATACATCTGCCGGAGGCCTTGGCGGCTGCCCGTTTGCTCCCGGCGCCGCAGGAAACGCCGCTACCGAGGATGTTGTTTACATGCTGGAAAGAATGGGAATTGCAACAGGCGTTGATTTGGATAAATTAATGGCAGCTATTGAAGTTGTCATCCCTTATCTTTCAAGGAAAATCGAGACCGGCTATTACCGCCTTCATGCCCAAACGGTTTAACTAAACTTCTTATGAATAATCAGTCTCCTCATCAACCATCATAATAATTGAGACTACCAGAAAGGGAGACTGAATATGAGCCAGAAACGGGAAAAAGGAAACAGTCAAAGCGGGAAAAATTATGCGGACACAGCAGGAGGCGGCAAACGAATGATTGCAGCTGAAGAGCTTGAAAAAGCCCTTCACCCAACAAAAAGACAAAACTCAGAGCAATAAGAAAAGCGGAAGCGCCTATATTTAAAGCCGCTCATTGGTGTCAGCGGCTTTTTTTATGTTAAAATTAAATTTGTTAATTTATGGGCAGCGTGTAGTTTTTTTACATATTTTATTCTAAACTTTATTTCTGTGGGAGTTGCCAATATGAAAAAGGCATTTCGAGCTTTGTTTATTGTGTTATTTTTTTGGGTATCTCTCGGTTTGTATTTTACAAACCGTCTGATGTATATGAAAAAGAAGGACGAGGAATTAATCCTTAGACGCGAAAAAGAAGCGGGCAGGTATAATCCTGAAGAATTTGAGTCGCTTCCAAAGCGGGACGTGGACATCCCTTCTCCATTTGGCTATATCATTAAAGCACTGCTTGTTGAACCACACCAGACAAATCGGTATGTGATCATTTCTCATGGTGTGACGGAAAATAAAATTAACTCGATTAAATATGCAAATCTTTTCTTAGAGCGCGGCTTTAATACCTTAATTTATGACCACCGCCGCCACGGACAATCGGGTGGAAAAACAACGAGTTTTGGCCACTATGAAAAGTTCGATTTAAAAACCGTTGTTGATTGGCTGAAGCAGGAGATCGGTCCTAAGCTTCGACTCGGGATTCACGGGGAATCGATGGGGGCTGCTACCATGCTTTTGTATGCCGGACTATTAGAAGATGGGGCCGATTTTTACATTGCGGATTGTCCCTTCTCTGATTTCAAGCAACAGCTTGCCTATCTTATAAAAAAGGACTTTAAGTTGATCCCCGGCCTTCTGCTGCCAATTGGAGATGCATTCTTGCGCCTGCGCGACAAATATTCAATCCGGCATGTTTCTCCGATTTCAGTGATTGAAAATATTAAACATCCCGTGTTGTTTATTCATAGCAAAAAAGATGATTTTATTTTGCCTTCCATGTCAAAGGATTTATTCGAACACAAAAAGGGCCCAAAAATGCTTTATATGGCTGAAAATGGACGTCATGCTCAATCCTTCAATGAAAATCGTGCAGATTATGAACGTGCCATTGATGAATTTTTGCAAAAATATGTTGACTATGCACTTCCAAGTTAAAATTTCCGGTTGATTTTCCTCTAAATTCCATTTATTCTCATTATTAAGACGGATTTTTATAAGGGGTGCTTTAGATGTCAAAGGTTCAAATCAAGGTCAATGATAATGGTTCACTAAGAATTACCGGAGATGTGGAACTACTCGACGGCGAAGGCAATGTTTATACTACTAAACCCTCCTTTTCTCTCTGCCGCTGTGGTTTGTCTAATAACAAACCATTCTGCGACGGCTCTCACAAAGGAAAATTTGATTCACAAGTTAGAGTGATTAAGGAAGAATAGCTAATGAGAGCGGCTGCTTGCTAAGCCGCTCTTTTTTATGTCACATACCAGTTAACCGAATATCAGCAATATCGGTAATTCGAATCCGGTGCACCTCCTCAAAACGGTCCACCACGTGAAGCTTTTGCGCTAATTCATCCCAATAATGGATTTTACCAATAACCATTTCATAGTTTTGATTCCGATAATGCGTAATCGTAACAAATTGGTTAAACTCAATTGCTTCGGACAAGGTTTCGTTCATTCGCTCTAGCTGCTGCTCATCCATTTCCTTTTTCTGTTCGTATCGATCTTCTTTTACCCAGTCCCTAAGCAATTTGACGTGTTCAGGCAGCATCATGGACGTCCATTTGATTTTCCCACGGTCACGAATCATAGGTATTTCCTTCTTTCATTACATTTTATGTCCCCCAACCAATGTCGCGCGGTGTTTAGCGGTTCCCGCAGCTGTATAAGAAACAGCCCGCAGTAAAGAACCTGACCCAAAACGCCTGCGGATCGAATCCACTACATACCCAAGCTCTCGTCGCTTAGACGCACCCATGTCAAACAAATCAAGCTGAAGTTCCCAATCGTCGACAATATTTCCAATTGCGATTGAAATTTGCCGTACTGTTTTTCCACTATAATGTTCATTAAACAATTCGAGGCAGACACGATAAAGTTCCATTGTTACATTTGTTGGCTGTTTGATCGTTCGAGAGCGATGAAATCCGCCGCCAAATTCATCTTGACTATACCCCACTCCGAGACTAATGGTTCTTCCTGCTTTCCGATGGGTACGTGCTCTTCGGGCAACCTCTTCACATATTTCTAACATGACAGCCTTAATCTCCTCTACCTCTTTATAATCCCTTAACAAAATTTGACTCTTCCCAAAGCTGATTTGTCCTTGGATAATGGGCGCTCCTAAATCAGATAGATCTACTCCCCAAGCATGATAATAAAGCTGGTTTCCCATAATCCCGAATTTCTTTTCCAGCTTTTCTAAATCATAACGAGCCAATTGGCCAACGGTAAAAATACCCATGCTATTTAATGTTTTTTCGACACGTCTGCCGATTCCCCACATTTCTCGCAGGGGTGAGACATTCCAAAGTTTGGCCTGAACATCCTCATATGTCCATTCCGCAACCCCTTTTTTCTTGGCATCAAGGTCAAGGCAAAGCTTTGCTAATAACATATTAGGTCCAATACCAACGGCGCATGGCAGCTGAAATTCCCGCTCAATATCCTTTTTTACTTTTTCGGCAATGGTACAGGCATCCCCCCACAGTTGAGCAGCACCATCCACTTTAATAAAGCTTTCATCGACACTATAGACATGGATGGCCTCCTTTGGAACATAGCGGTTAAATACACGGGTAATTTCAGTTGAAATCCGTAAATAAGTAGCCATTTTGGGCTCGACAATTTTAATCCTGGGGTCATCTGGTATTTCAAACAAACGTGAACCGGTTTTAATTCCAAATTCCTTTTTTAAGCGCGGTGAAGCGGCAAGCACGATGCTCCCCTGGCGCTTTTTCTCACCTACAACGGCCAAATAGCAATTCAAAGGGTCAAGACCTTCCATAACAGCGGAACAGCTTGCATAAAAACTCTTCATGTCCACACATAAAATTTTACTTTTCGGCATCGCGCTGTAATCAATCATGACTTTTCCCTCACAATTTAAATTATCGAACGTCTGTTCTTTAGTCTATTCACATTTTAAGCGAATATGCGTTCGTATTCAATGGAAATTTTTGAGCGGTCTCCAATGGAGAAAAACGTTATAATGATGGTGAGGTGTCGTGATGGATAAAAAACTAGTCGTCAAAATGATAAAAAATTGTTTTAGGCAATATTACGAAACGGATTCTCTGCCAGTAAGCGAACAGGATTTAACAAAATTAACGAATCGGATTCTTGAATGGAAAAAGGGAGAGCCCACAGTGGATTTATATGAGGTTGTAAATGATGTCGTCTATGAATTTTTGACCAATTAAAGGAACAAAAGCGCAAGCGCCTTGAACAGCCCCGACAAGCATAAGACGCTCTGGGAAGGAAGGCGTTCTTTGCCTTCATTCCCACAGTGGCTGTAGACCATCGAGGGGCTAGGCGCTGGAGCTAGACGTCGACAGTCCTTATATTAACAGTTATCCACAAGCGAAAATTTTATAATTTCTTAAACGAATAAAAAGCCTCTGAAAAAGAGGCTTAAATCATTTTAATAATTGGCTGGTTATCTTGAATGTTGATTTCC
>NZ_JAGGQG010000010.1:347572-893398 GCF_018613415.1 Bacillus sp. ISL-18
CACGCACGAAGGAAATGCGATAGCATTTTCGAGGAGTTCTCGCCGCCTTCCGCTCCAATCAACAGACTAAAAATTAACAATAACCTTTAACACAGCCTAATAATTTAAGAAAGAATCTCACGAATATCTTCCTCGGTTAAAAGGGAAGTTTGCTGATCATCAGAAGAATGAATAATTTCTTCAATCAGGTGTCGCTTTTTATCCTGAAGCTCACTGATTTTCTCTTCAATGGTCCCGCGAGTAACAAGTTTAATCACCTGGACTACACTTTTTTGACCAATGCGATGAGCCCGGTCCGCTGCTTGGTCCTCCACTGCAGGATTCCACCAAATATCATACAGAATGACCGTATCAGCTCCAGTCAAATTGAGACCTGTCCCGCCGGCTTTTAACGAAATCAAGAAAAAGTCACGTTCACCTTCATTAAAACGACGGCACATTTCCACTCTTTCTTGAGCAGGCGTTTGACCATCCAGGTAGAAAAAAGGCAGTCCCATCATGGCTAAATTTCTACCTATTAGCTCAAGCATTTTGGTAAACTGTGAAAAAATCAGGACTCTCCGCCCAGACATCCTCGACTCTTCAACCATTCTTAGCAGCATATCCAATTTTGCAGACCCCCCTTTATAACCATCAACAAACAAGCCTGGGTGACAGCAAATTTGCCGCAAACGGGTTAGACCAGCAAGAATTTTTATCCGATTTTTCCGAATCGTCTCCTTATCAAGATGCTTCAACGTATCCTCCCTTAATTTCGCCAAATAAGCTGCATACAGCTTCTTTTGGTCTGGCAGAAGCTCTGCCATTTCTAGGGATTCTACCTTTTCGGGAAGCTCTGACGCAACATCCTCCTTCATCCTGCGAAGCAAAAAAGGACGTACTCTGCGGGCAATCTTTTTCTTAGTAAGATGGCTAAACTCTCTTAATCCCTTAAATAATTCAGGAAAAATAACATGAAAGATCGACCACAATTCTTCGGGCGAATTCTCTACCGGTGTGCCGGTGAGGGCGAAGCGATAGTCGGACCTAAGCCTTTTTACACTCCTTGCAGTTTGCGTAATGGGGTTTTTAAAGGCCTGTGCCTCATCAAAAAAGATGGTATGAAAGGGTTGTTTCTCATACCACTGAATATCCCGCCTTAGCAGTGGATAAGAGGTGATAAGCACATCAAATTCCATAGCCTCTCTCTGAATTTTATCCCTTTCCCGCTGATTACCATCCACTACAACGGATTGTAGTTCGGGAGCAAATTTCATTATTTCATTTAACCAGTTATAGGATAAAGAGGAAGGACAAACGATAAGAACCGGCTGTTTTCGATCCCGAATAGAGGTAAGCTCCGATAAAATAAACGTTATACTCTGCAAGGTTTTCCCAAGTCCCATATCATCCGCAAGAATTCCGCCAAAGCCATAATGGGCAAGGGTTTTCATCCATCGATAACCCTGTTTTTGATAGTCACGCAGAATAGACTCCAAACTTACCGGCACCTCAAAGCTTAGACTGCTGGGATTTCTTAATGTTTCAAGAAACTGTTGAAAGGAGTCCTCCAGCCTTAGCACCTTACTGTCATCCACCGAGTCGAACAGCGAGAGCCCCTCCATGATGGAAACCTCAAAAATGTTTTCAATCTCAGCCCTCTGGACAGGAAGTTCTGTTAAGAAACGCTGAATTTCTTCAAACTCTCTTGTCTCTAACGAGAGAAGACTGCCGCTCGGCAGACGGTAATATTTACGCTTTTCTTCTAATGCCATTAATACCTCTTTGATTTGCTGCTGAGAAATGCCATCGAGCTCGAATTTAAATTCCAGCCAGTTCGTTCGTTCCTTTTTCAAGCTTACCCTGAGAGCCGGGGGAGCCGGTCCTCTAAAGATTCGATTTCTTACTGCAGTCGTTGCATAAATTTGTACCTGCTTTTGCAGCTTTGGGACAACATGGTAAAGAAATTCATATTCTAGTTCTTCATTGTGTAAAAAATAACCGCTGTCCGTTTTAACAAAAGAGCTTTCTTCCATTGCTTCTAAAATTTGCTCTTCCTTTTCTTTATCCCTGATTATACGAACGCCTGCAAAGACAGTGTTATCTTCCAAAGGATTAATCACTAGATTTTCATAATGAAACTCCAGCCCGGCCAGCAGCCGATTTTTTACCCGATCTAAGTATAGTTTTGCTGTCAACGGCGTTTTCATAAACTTTCTAGCAAGGGCAGTTGATAACTGGACATGACCTAATCTTCTCAGACCTGGAACTACCTTTTCGAAAAAGGGCGCTATTTGCTGTTGGTCAATAAAAATTTGGTTCGTTCCTGAAATATCCAGCATCCGTTTAATCTCTTCCAAGTGCCGACAATCCTCAGCGTTTAGGTTAATAATTTTACCGGCAGACACAACTGAACCATAGGCAGTCAAGACAACCATACGCGACAGCCCCTTTACCTTTAACCAATAGCCAGTGGTTTCAGCCTCCAAAAATTCAAACTGTAAGGGCGGCAGTTCTTCTGTCATTTGTAGAGGACTAAAAGTAAACCCTTCATGTTCCAACTTTACGAGGGGCGCCCTCGTTAACAAAATTTGCAGCTGCTTCCAAGAAGACGGTGGAATCGGCAGCAGGTCTGTATTGTTAAACACGGAAGTATCAGCGCCGTCATGGATTAGCTGAATGAAATGCTGAATAACCGCATCGGCCTCTGATTGAAAACAATGCAGGCTCGGATCATACAAAAATAGGCTAGAAAGCTGGTATGAATGACCAGATTGGACTCCTTCAAGGAAGCTCCTGATATGCTGCACTTTCGTCTGTTCAATGAACAGCTCTATTCCAAGTGAAGGATATCCCATATTATCCAAAGTAGGTTTAATCATAAACTCCAGATTAAGAACGGCTCTATTTTCAAAATGAAGCTGATGACCGCTCGGTCTTCTTTGTTTGCTTTGAAAAATATTCAGCATACCTGCAGCCAATTCTTCTCGTTTAACTGAGGCTGAACTGACCGGACTTGTTCCTTTCGTTTGAAAATCATGAACGGCTAACAAAACGGCGGCAATATGCTGACAATCCTTTTGAAAAGAGACAAGTTTAGGGCAGCTGCATCTGGAAAGAAACTGCTCATCGTTTTCCTTTTCAATCACCACGTAAAAATTCTCTGTACCGGAGACGATTGCTTTATACCGCTCAGGTCCAAATTGTTCAAATAATACTTTATTAGAGCGGAAAAATGCCTCACCTCTTTTAAAGGAGACAGTCCCGCATAATTCTTTAATCATTTTTTGATTTATTTTAATACTCAAATCCCTGACTCCTTCCCGAAGACAGTCCTATCTATCTAAGAATTAATCCATTATACCATTTCTAAAAAAGAGAAATGAAAAAGCTGCCTTCTTTTGAAAAGGCAGCTTTTTCCAACTCTCTATTTAGAATTAAGTACTCGTTTTCCGATTCGCTCAAACAGCCGAGGAAATAGGACATAAACAACGCTTCCCATATTCATCCAGCGCGGAAGATTAATTTCCCTTGTTTTAGTCAGCATGCTATCAACTACTTTTTGAGCCACATACTCAGGCTGAAGCATGAACTTCTGCACATTTTTTACGTAAGTGCCTTGTTCATCAGCAATATTAAAAAAGTTAGTTGCAATCGGTCCTGGGTTGACAGATGTCACTTGGACACGATAATCATCAAGTTCCATTCTAAGAGCATTCGTGTAGCCGAGAACCGCATGCTTTGTAGCCGAATAAACACTCGACTTTGGCGTCGCGAGCTTGCCTGCCTGAGAGGCAATATTAATAATATGACCAGCCGCGCGCTCCCGCATCTTTGGCAGGACCATGCTGGTGCATGCCATCAGGCCAATGACATTAACGTTAAACATCCCTTTTATTTCGTCCATCGTGGCTTCATGGGCCTCACGAAATACCCCAAATCCCGCATTATTAACGAGAATATCAATGTGGCCTATTTGTTCAAAGATTTGTTCAAAAACCTCTTTAACTTGGTCTGTATCTGATACATCAAGCTGGAACACATCAACTCGTATGTGATGGTGCTCCTTTAAGTTTATTTGCAGCTGATCGAGTTTATCAATACTCCGTGCCAACAGGACTAGATTAGCACCGCTCTCCGCACAAAGCTTGGCAATTTCTGCACCAATTCCGCCGGAAGCACCTGTAATAACAATATTTTTACCTTTCAATCGTTCCCTCACCATTTTAACACCCCATCAGAGTTATAGCCCTAACTACCTAAACCCTTGCTTGATAGAAAACAGGCGTATTAGTACTACTAATAATTTCCCCGATAGATGATAAATAGTCAAGCTGGGCTACACTTTCCGATATGGTTAACAACAATTCACGCTGATAGACCGTTGGAAAAAGACGTTTACAGATTTCAAATGCCGTGAGCGGTTCTTCCTTTAGCCAGCTATACACAGTCATTGCACGTTCATTCTGCCGGGTAAGTCTTTTTTCAATCAGCTCAGCTAAATGAGTGACCTCTTCCCCATGCCCCGTATAGACACATTGAATCGGGTATGATAATAGTTTTTCCATAGAATCATTATGCTGCAGCTGCGGTTTCGGCCTTTCCGTTTCCCCAGGTATGGGAGGCTCTAGTAGGGGATTAGGTGAAATATGAGCTAAAATCAAATCACCCGCAATTAGGATTCCATCCTTTTCGCGAAAAAGCGCAATTTGACTTTGGGCATGGCCCGGTGTTTCGATTACCTCCCAGTCACTAAGTCCGATAGGGGTCATTCCCTCGACTAAAGTCCCTGTTAACGAGCGGTTACACGAATATTTAAATGGAGTTCGAAGCCTAGATAAGAAAGGAAAATATTCTTCGGGCAGACCAAACTCCCTAAAACTTACTTTAAAAAATTCTTCCTGTAATTGAAAAAATTCTTCTGTGGGATGGATCCATCTTTCGTTAAAAGGATGACCGTATACCTCTAGCGAATCTGAAAAAAAATCAAGCATCCCAACATGGTCAGGATGATGATGGGTAAGAACAACTTGCTCAATATCCTGTGGGCTTAAATCTAATTCAGCCAGCTGTTTTGTAAAGGAACTCCAGCACTCATCTGTTTTTACTCCGGCATCCACTAGGGTTAAGCGCTCGCCCTTTATCAAATAGACATTAACATCGCCCACGGGAAACGGCGTTGGCAGTGTCATTTTCGCGATTCCATCTTTCCATTCTGTCATTAAAAGAACCCCTTATCTTTACTAAAAGAATGTATTTTTAAATTTAGTTGATAGCTTAAAGTTTAGCCATTTTTTTATTTATTGTCATGTTTAATGAATCCTTTTTGGAAAAAATAAAAAATTCTTATAATTACTCTCTTGACAAACTGTCTGTCTTCAAGCATAATCACTTCATTTCAATAGGAGGAGTAACAATGAAAAAGATTGCAATTATAGGTGCTGGTTCAATGGCTGAAGCTTTCATTTCAGGCATACTGGAGAATAAATTAATTGATAGACAACACATTTGGGTGACGAATCATGGTAATAGAGAAAGATTAGCTCTTCTCGAGAAACGATATGGCATCTCTAGCACGTATGAGTTGAGTACTCTTTTTAAAGGGGCAGATATCGTTATGCTTGCGATGAAGCCAAAGGATGCCGATACCGCGATTAACCATATTCATGAATATTTAACAGACGATATGCTGATTGTTTCCGTTCTCGCAGGTGTATCGATCAACACAATTGAAACATTAGCAAGAAAGCCCCTTTCAATAGCCCGGTCAATGCCAAACACATCGGCAGCAGTTGGAAAATCAGCGACTGCTATCGCCATAAATGAACGGGTAACAACGGAGCAATTAAAAACCATAGAGCTACTTTTTGAAACTGTTGGTTTGGCAAAATTCGTTGAGGAGGAACAGCTTGATGCAGTGACAGGATTGTCGGGAAGTGGTCCAGCCTACATTTATTATCTTATCGAAGCAATGGAAAATAGTGCAGATGAGATTGGCCTTGATAAGCAAATTGCTCAGGAACTGATTGTTCAAACCCTTATCGGGGCTGCTGAAATGGTGAAAAACTCCTCTAAATCGCCTGAACAGCTGCGCAGGGAGGTAACTAGTCCTGGTGGAACAACTGAAGCAGGGATCCGTGTTTTGGAGGAATATGGAGTACAGCAAGCATTTATATCTTGTATCAAGGCTGCTAGTGCCCAATCAAAATTAATGGGTAAAAGCTTAAGTTCAAAACTAACGGTAAGCAAACACCTATAAATTTGGGTATAGATAATTCACCTAGCTTTTAAACTAATGAAAAGCACTTCGGCCTGCTCAGAAAATAAGCAAAGGACTGGAGAAATGGAAAACATCTTAATTATTATGTTCACCATCGGGATTCTCGTTTGGATTGTTTTTCTACTAGATGCAGTGCTCGGATTTCGAAACTTCGATTCTTTGGAATTGGAAGATGTTCTGGATTCCGGGCCGCTGCTCTCTGTTATCGTAGCAGCAAGAAATGAAGAAAAACAAATCGAAGAGAGTATCCTAAGTCAGTTAAAGCAAACCTATAAAAATGTTGAGTGGATTCTCGTTAATGACCGCTCTACAGATGCCACTGGATCCATCATGGACAGATTAGCAAGAGAAGACTCCCGAATCAGGGTCCTACATATTAAGGAATTGCCTCCTGGCTGGCTTGGCAAAAACCACGCCTTATATAACGGTACACTCCAGGCTTCCGGCGAATGGATTTTGTTTACAGATGCCGATGTACGATATGGAGCCGAGGCATTTGCAAAAGCATTGCATTATTTTGAGAAGCATCAACTAGACCATCTAACAGCAGCACCCAATTTAAGTGCCAACCATTTCTGGCTTAAATCATTTGTTGCCTTTTTTTTATTCGGATTTTCCTATTTTAAACGGCCTTGGATGGCCAATAATCCTAAATCTAAAATTGGAACAGGGATTGGTGCCTTCAACTTAGTATCCAAAAGGGCATATGAAGCATTCGGAACACATAAAAAATTAAAAATGAGGCCCGATGATGACCTGCAGCTGGGGATTAAAATGAAAAGAGCAGGATACCGCCAAAGAATTGTTTCGGCATTACGGCTGATGGAAGTGGAATGGTATGGAAGTCTTAAAGAAGCATTTGTCGGCTTGGAAAAAAACACGTTTGCTGGTTTAAATTATCGAATTAGCATGGTGTTTTTTTCTATTTTCGGGGTATTTATGACAAATGTTCTTCCCTTTTTTACGATCTTTGCAGAAAATAAAACCATTGTCCTGCTAAGTCTGGGGAACATTGTTACCAGTGGCATTCTTTATTTTATTGTCATCAAGAAAATGACTGTTTTTTCCCCAGCCTTGTTTCTAGTTCTACCAATCACTGCTTTACTCTTTATTTATTCGATTATCCGAGCAAGTTTTCTTACATTTAAACGTGGAGGCATCGTCTGGCGTGGGACAACTTATAAGTTAAGTGAGCTGAGAGAAAAGGATTAAGAGCAGGATTTTACAAAATTCCCAGTGCATTGCTATACTAAAAAGTAGTAGCAATTGGACTGGAGGTCATTATTATGGTAGTAAAATTATTTTCCCCTTATACAATTAAGGGTGTCACATTTAAAAATAGAATCGTCATGTCACCAATGTGCATGTATTCCAGTTATACTGAAGATGGCTATGTACAAAACTGGCATCGCACTCATTATACGACCAGAGCAGTGGGCCAGGTTGGTCTGATTATTGTAGAAGCAACAGCAGTAACACCACAAGGCCGGATTTCTCCCCAGGATTTAGGCATATGGAGTGATGAACATGTGGAAGGCTTACAAGAGCTAGTCGGTCTTATGAAAGAACATGGCTCTAAGACAGGAATTCAACTTGCCCATGCCGGCAGAAAAGCGGTCATAGGCGGCGAAATTCTCGCTCCTTCTGCAATCGCTTTTAACGATAAGTCCAAGACCCCTAAAGAAATGACTATAACGGAGATCAAAGAAACTGTCGAGGCCTTTAAAAAGGGAGCTGAACGGGCAGCTAAGGCTGGGTTTGACGTCATTGAACTGCACGGTGCCCACGGCTATTTACTAAATCAATTTCTTTCACCGCTCTCAAATAAAAGAGACGATGAATATGGTGGAACGGCTGAAAATCGCTACCGTCTTCTTCGAGAAGTTATTGATGCCGTTAAAGAAGTCTGGAATGGACCATTATTTGTAAGAGTATCCGCCCATGATTATCACGAAGAAGGATTAACACCCCAAGATTATATAACTATTGCAAAGTGGATGAAAGAGCAGAATGTAGATTTACTTGATGTTAGTTCAGGTGCTGTTGTACCGGCACAAATCAACGTCTTTCCTGGATATCAAGTAAAATATTCAGAAACGATTAAGAATGGTGCAAATGTGGCTACAGGTGCAGTCGGCTTAATTACCTCTGCGATACAAGCAGAAGAAATATTACAAAATGATCGGGCCGATTTGGTCTTATTAGCCCGCGAATTATTGCGTGACCCCTATTGGCCCCGGACTGCTGCAAAGGAGTTGGGTGTCAACATTGAAACACCCAAACAATATGAACGCGGCTGGAACGATTAAAAGCAAAAAGCACTTACCAAACACCGATGGTAAGTGCTTTTATTACCTAAGTGGAATGTTGAATTCTTTAAAATCCTCAGCAATAACCGTTTGCGGAAAAATTTCTTGTGCTTCGCCAACAAGTTCAAGCCATGCCTGCCGATCATAGCGGGAACTTATATGGGTGAGGCACAATTGTTGACAGGAAGCTTGTTTAGCAATCTCTGCTGCCTGCCTTGTGGTCGAATGAAAGTAATCAAAGGCAAGCTGCTCCTCGCCTTTTGCAAAGGTGGCTTCATGTACTAAGAAATCCGCATCCTGAGCTAGCCACCGTGAATTTTCACAATATCGGGTGTCTCCAAGTATGGTGACAATCCGTCCCTTTTGGGAAGGACCAAGAAACTTGTCCGGTTCAATCACCCTGCCGTCTTCGAGTGTGACGATTTCACCATTTTTTATTTTTCTAAAAATAGGTCCTGGCTGTACCCCTGCTTCCTTCAGTTTGTCGGCAAGAAGGGTACCCGGTCTGTCTCTCTCGACAATCCTGTAGCCGTAGGAAGGAATCCCATGGTCTAACCGCCGTGCCTCCACTTTAAATTGCTCATCTTCAAAAATAATACCTTCGGAAATTTCCGTTACCGTTAACGGGTATTTTAAATACGTTTGACTTAACGAAAGACTAACCTGAAGATATTCTTTAATGCCCTTTGGTCCGTAGACGGTAACGCCTGTTTCTCCACCTTGAAAGGAGCGGCTTGATAACAGCCCAGGCAGCCCGTAGATATGATCACCATGGAGGTGGGTAATAAATATCTTTTCAATCCGCCGTGGTTTGATGGATGTATGTAATATTTGATGCTGCGTTGCTTCGCCTGCGTCAAAAAGCCATACCGCCCCTCGCTCTTCAAGTAATTTGAGGGCAATGGACGTAACATTTCGTAGTTTTGCCGGCATCCCGGCGCCTGTTCCTAAGAAAAATAGATCCAAATAGAAGGCTCCTCTCTTCTCCGTTTTTGCTTATGAATAACTATATCACAAACTTATTTTTTATGCTCACTACTGCTCAAATTCTACAACTAAATCAAAATTTTTTGTTACATGCAATTCAATATATTTGCGAAACCTAAAGAAAACATATAAATTAAATAAAAGCAAAAAATACATAACAAGGCTATTAGAAAAGAGGTTACATAACGTGGAGCAAAACATGACTTCGTTAATAATGATATTTGGAGCAACTGGAGATTTGGCTAAACGAAAATTATTCCCCTCTCTTTACCGCTTATTTTCACGAAATAAACTAGACAAGTTTGCCGTGATTGGAGTTGCAAGAAGATCCCTTTCTAATGATGATTTTCAAGCATCTGTAAAGGAATCCGTGATTTCATCTTTAGGAAACAAAGAAGATCTTGATCAATTTGTTTCCCATTTCTATTATCAATCACATGATGTAGCGGATTCCAGTTCTTATGTATCATTAAGAAATTTTGCTGATCAAATTGATGCAGATTATGATCTGGAGGGAAATCGAATCTTTTACTTGGCAATGGCTCCGGAATTTTTTGGTCCGATTGCCCTGCATTTAAAATCCGATGGCCTTACCGATGTTAAAGGATATAAACGGCTTGTCATTGAGAAACCATTTGGTCACGACTTAGAATCGGCTAAGGAGTTAAACCAACAGATTAGAAGTGCCTTTTCAGAAAAAGAGGTATACCGGATTGATCACTATTTAGGAAAGGAAATGGTTCGAAACATCGAGGTCATTCGTTTTGCCAATGCCATTTTTGAACCTCTTTGGAATAACCGATATATTTCTAATATACAAATTACATCAAGTGAAACACTTGGGGTTGAAGAGCGCGGCCGTTACTATGAAACAAGCGGTGCTCTTCGGGATATGCTGCAAAATCATATGATGCAAATGGTAGCCTTGCTTGCGATGGAGCCGCCAATTAGTCTGACTACCGACGAAGTAAGATCTGAAAAGGTTAGAGTGTTTAGGTCCCTTAGAACTGTCGAAGGTGATGAAGTAGATCAATATTTTGTCCGCGGACAGTATGGTGAAGGAATGGTTGAGGATGTTAATGTTCCTAAATACCGTGATGAAGCAATGGTTGATAAAGAATCCAATACGGAAACCTTTGTAGCTGGAAAGATTATGATTGATAATTTCCGTTGGGCGGGTGTGCCTTTTTATATTCGTACCGGTAAAAGAATGGCCACTAAATCAACCAAAATCGTCGTTCAATTTAAAGACATTCCGATGAATTTGTATTATCAAACAGAAAAAATGTTAAATCCCAACTTGCTTGTCATCCATATTCAGCCTGAAGAAGGAATAACACTGCATCTAAACGCTAAAAAAGCAGGCGGACACCTTGATGCTCAAGAAGTAAAATTAAGCTTTGCCAATACAGGCATTCATGCCATGAATACTCCTGAAGGGTATGAGAAACTCTTATACGATTGTATGAGAGGGGATGCTACCAATTTCACACATTGGGATGAAGTAGCGTACTCTTGGGCTTTTGTAGATAAGATTTCAGCTGTATGGGAAAAAACGAAAGCAGCATTTCCTAATTATGAATCCGGAACAATGGGTCCTAAGGCAGCAGATGAACTTCTCGAAAAAGACGGCTTCTTCTGGTGGCCTATGGCTGATTTAGAGGTTGATATTTGTAAGTAAGAAAAGCGGAACTGCCTTTTTTACTTGTTGACAGGAAACTAAAAAGCTCCCTTTGTTTAACAAAGCGGAGCTTTTTAGTGTTCATCCTTGTTTTTATCGGGAAACGAACGTAAAAAATCTTTATTAAAGCTTGTCCCAGTTCCAACATTTTCAGCTTGTACATCATTATGGGAGCCTGCGGTTTCAATAATATTTTTTCCATACTTTTCACGGAGGCTGGAAAGGGTTTTTAAGAGCGGCTCTTTTTTAGCATCTTTTTCGAACGAAAATAAATCCAGCTGTTTAAAAGCATGGTCCTGTTCTACTAGATCATTCCCAGTTATCCCTAATAAACGAACAGGGTCGCCATTCCATGCCCTTAAAAAAAGCTGTTTCGCAAATAACGAAATATCGTCTTTATGATTAATCGGGTTCAGCAGTTTCATACTTTTGGTAATGGTCTTCCGATCTTTATAACGGATCGTAATGGCCAAAGCAGTTGTCATAACTGTTTTACGCTTTATTCTGGTCGACACGGTTTCGGCCAAACCATCGAGCACCTGGAACAGTTCTTGTTGATTGCTAATATCTCTTGGGAGAGTAGTTGAATTTCCGATACTTTTAAATTCCGATACAGATTCAGGGTCTACAGGCCGAGAGTCAATACCGTTTGCTCTATCTTTAATGCGCATCCCATTGATTCCGAGAAGTGACTTTAATTGGATTTCATTTCCTTTAGCTAAGTCCCCAATCGTTTGAATTCCAATTGATTGTAATTTCTCAGCAGTCTTTTTCCCAACCCCATGCATTTCATTTGTATTCAAGGGCCACAGGATGGTAGGAATATCGCGTTTCCGCAGGATGGTTATTCCCAGAGGCTTTTTCATATCAGAAGCCGTTTTTGCTAAAAATTTATTCGGGGCGATCCCAATACTGCAGGGTAAATCCAGTTGATTTAGGAGTCTGTTTTGGATACTTTCAGCAATCTCGATTGGACTCCCGAGGGAAAAGCTCTCGGTAATATCCATATATCCTTCATCAATCGAAACAGGTTCGACTAGCTCGGTATATTGTCTAAGTATTTCAAACATGGCAGTCGATGCAGCCCGGTATCGTTCGAAATTCGGTTTCATCACCACTAGCTGCGGACAAAGTTTTTTCGCTTCCCAAAGCGGCATGGTCGTTTTTACACCAAATTTTCTTGCTTCATAGCTGCAGGTCACAATAATTCCCCGTCGCTCCTCAACATTTCCCGCAATGGCAAGCGGTTTTCCCTTCAGTTCAGGGGCATAAGCCATTTCAACAGAAGCGTAAAAACAATTCATGTCTACATGTAAAATCACTCGTCCATTTTTCGGATACATTTCCTTCATAACGAACACACCCTTAAAACATTTGTTCTACTTTTAGTATAACAAAAAAGGAGGCCATTTGGCGCTCCTTCCGCTAAGTTGGTTATTGATTGGTTACTTCATCGATAATGGCAAGGGTCATCTCAGCAAGCTTATACAATTCTGCAACCGGCATACGCTCGTTTGTGGTATGAATTTCTTCATATCCTACAGCTAAGTTTACAGTCGGAATATTGAAACCATTAAATACATTGGCATCACTGCCCCCGCCGCTATGCTGAAGCTCACAGCTGCGGCCAATCTTTGAGGCTGCCTTGCGGGCAATTTCCACAACTTGGTCGCCTTCGCCAAATTTGAACCCAGGATACATAACTTCCACTTCCACTTCTGCCCTGCCGCCCATTTGTTCGGCAACCGTTTCAAATGCTTCCTTCATTTTGTTAACTTGGGCCTGCATTTTTTCCGGAATGAGTGACCGAGCTTCCGCTAAGATATCAACACGGTCGGCAACAATATTAGTAGCTTGTCCGCCTTCAAAACGGCCAATATTGGCTGTCGTTTCATGATCAATTCTGCCTAATGGCATTTTCGCAATCGATTTGGCAGCAATGGTAATCGCAGATACTCCTTTTTCAGGTGCGACACCAGCATGGGCTGTTTTGCCATAGATGATTGCTTTTACCTTTGCTTGTGTTGGTGCGGCAACAATCACGTTACCCACTAAGCCATCACTATCAAGGGCATAGCCATATTTTGCTTTTATCAATGATGGATCAATTGCTTTGGCACCATGTAAACCAGACTCTTCACCGACAGAGATGACAAATTGAATTAATCCATGTGGAAGGTTTTGTTCTTTAAGCAGACGAATGGTCTCCAGCATCACGGCTATACCTGTTTTATCATCAGCACCAAGAATCGTCGTACCATCTGTTACAACATAGCCGTCCTTTATGGAAGGTTTAACACCCTTAGCAGGGGTTACAGTATCCATATGACAGGAGAAATAAAGAGGATCTACTCCTTCTTTTACAGCAGGCAATGTACAAATTAAGTTACCTGCTCCATGTCCCGTTATAGCCGTTGTATCATCTTCAAAAACTTCGAGACCTAATTCGGTAAATTTTTGTTTTAACACCTTCGCAATCTCTGTCTCAAACTTAGTTTCTGAATCAATTTGGACAAGTTCTAAAAATTCATTCAA
This sequence comes from Bacillus sp. ISL-18, assembly GCF_018613415.1. Lineage (GTDB taxonomy): Bacteria > Bacillota > Bacilli > Bacillales > Cytobacillaceae > Neobacillus. The sequence continues at coordinate 361,344 of NZ_JAGGQG010000010.1, forward strand.
AAGACGTTCCTGATTAACCATTTATGACCCTCCAATTATGTACACTCTAATATCCAGCCGTAAGCACTAGCCAAGGTGCTTCTGCTTTTCTATTTCAGTATACCTCTTTATTTGTTATATCATCAAATGAAAGAGCTACGTGGTAAATTAGAGAGGGATATTTCCATGTTTTTTGGACGGCCGTGACTCTTGTTTTGATTTTAGCATATCCAGTGCTTGAATAATTTTTATCCTAGTATCACGTGGATCAATAACATCATCGACCATGCCTCTGCTTGCGGCCACATACGGGTTAGCAAATTTCTCACGGTATTCTTCAATTTTTTGCTGTCTAGTAAGCTCCGGGTTTTTACTACTGTTGATTTCCTTTGCAAAAATAATGTTGGCTGCTCCTTGTGGACCCATTACGGCGATTTCCGCATTTGGCCAAGCAAATACTAAATCTGCACCGATCGACTTACTATTTAATGCCACATATGCACCACCATAAGCTTTTCTTAAAATAACCGTCAATTTAGGCACAGTGGCTTCAGAATAAGCGAATAAAATTTTCGCCCCATGGCGAATAATTCCACCATGTTCCTGTTTAACCCCAGGAAAGAAACCGGTTACATCTTCAAACGTAATAATTGGGATATTAAAAGAATCACATGTCCTGATAAATCTGGCTGCTTTATCAGATGAATCAATATCCAGGCCCCCCGCCATTACTTTTGGCTGATTACAGACAAGTCCGACTGTTTCGCCTTTGATTCGTGCAAAACCAACGACAATATTTTTTGCAAAGTTTTGATGAATCTCCATAAAGGAGCTGTCATCGACTACTTGTTCGATTACCTTTCTAACATCATAAGGGCGAACTGCATCAAACGGGACAACATCCAATAAATCAGGACGATAATCGTTCTCCTCCTCCACATCTAATACGGGTGGCTTTTCTCGATTATTTTGTGGAAGATAACTCAAAAGTCTGCGGACATTTTCCAAGACCTCAGCTTCAGTCCCAGCTTGAAAATGGGCGTTTCCACTGATGGAATTATGAACATTTGCGCCGCCAAGATCCTCGGGAGAGATCTTTTCTCCCGTTACGGTTTCAATTACTTTTGGACCAGTTATAAACATCTGACTCGTATTTTCAACCATAAAAACAAAATCGGTAATCGCTGGTGAATAAACGGCACCACCAGCGCACGGCCCCATGATGACTGAGATTTGCGGAATGACTCCGGAATATATGGCATTCCGATAAAAGATATGTCCATACCCATCAAGTGAAACCACACCTTCTTGTATACGTGCCCCGCCAGAGTCATTAAGACCGACAAAAGGGGTGCCGTTTTTGGCTGCTAAGTCCATTACCGCTGCAATTTTTTTCGCATGCATTTCCCCTAATGCACCGCCAAAAACAGTGAAGTCCTGTGAGAATAAATAGATCGGTCTGCCATTCACTTTTCCAAAACCTGTTACAACCCCATCACCAGGTCCTTTTTGTTCATCCAAGCCAAAGTCGTTGGTACGGTGTTCAATAAATGGATTTAATTCTATAAAACTGCCCCTGTCTACCAACAGGTCAATTCTCTCGCGCGCTGTTAATTTCCCTTTTTGATGCTGCTTATCAATTCGTTCATCTCCGCCGCCAAGCTCTACTTCCCTGCGCTTATCATACAGTTCATTGATTTTTTCATAAATATCAATCATTTTACCCCTTCATCCCCTTTTTTCTCACAAAGCTCAACTAGAACACCCGCTGCGGATTTCGGATGCATGAAGGCGATTTGTGCCCCGCCTGCCCCTAACCTCGGATGGTCATCGATCATCCGAATTCCCTGCTCCCTCATATTAGCTATTCTTTCTTCAATCGAAGTCACACCGAGAGCCACATGGTGAATCCCCTCTCCGCGTTTCGCAATAAAACCTGCAATCGGGCTTTCCTCTGAGGTTGGCTCAAGAAGCTCCAGTTTGGTTTCACCTGCATTAAGAAAAGCCACTTTAACCTTTTGGGTATCAACTACTTCGATTCCTAACAAAGGCAGCCCTAACACATCCGTATAAAATGGCAGCGTATTCTCCAACGACTTTACAGCAATTCCAATATGGTCGATTTTTTTAATCATGTTTTTCCCCTCTGTTCCAAAATTAAAATAAATCTGACAGTTACCATATTCGTTAAAAAGTTCATAAATCCTTCCTAAAATGCTTAGTTGTTCCGTTGTCCATTTAGGCTTTTCCTAGTAAAATAGGGATAAAGCTCATAGAAGTTAGAGGGAGGTACTTAAAATTGTCTAAAAAGAAAACACGAAAAATTATTGTCTATCTCATGCTTTTTGCCATGTTGGCCTCAACCCTCCTATTAGGTATTGCAAGATTCTTATCTTAAAAATACGAAGGGACTGTTCATATTTGAACAGTCCCTTATCTTAAAGATTAAGAAAGTAAAATTGACTTTGAAATTTGTCCAGCTCCAGCGCCCTAGCGGCTAGTGTCCTTCGCGCTCCGCCCTACGATAAGTCAACATCGAATCGCTACCGCTCTTCGTGTTTCCTTTATCTCAGTTGGAGCGCTCCAGGCCATACGCCGCTGACCAGGGCGCTTGCGCTTTTCTTATTTTATTGCTCCGTTTTCTTTTGCTAAAATTTCAAAGGATTTATTTGAGGAGGTAACCAATATTTTTGTTCCAAGCGGGATTAATGGAAAAAGCGAGGATACGACCTCGTTCTGGGTGCGGATACAACCATGTGATACATACTTTCCAATGGAAGCTGGTTGATTCGTTCCATGAATACCGTAGATTCGGCCGTCAGTTCCTTTGGCATCAAAACCAATCCATCTAGCTCCAAGTGGATTTTTGGGCGAGCCTCCAGGAATATTCTTCTTGCGGTAATATGGATTCTTTGCCTTTACCGTAATGGTAAAAAGGCCTTCAGGAGTTAATCCTTGAGTTTTGCCGGTACCTACACTGACGATTGTTTGCACTTTGTTATCATTGATAAGCGCTAGTTCATTGTTTGTTTTATTGACGATAACGAAGGGATCGCCAACCATAGGGTTAGCTCCTAATGGCCAAAGGGGTGAGAGAAAAAAAGTCATGAGAAGAGGCGATAATAGTTTAAGCAATCTAACCACCTGCCTTTTTCCCCTTAATTTGCCTCGACCCTCATGGTTTCATTCATTTTTTTAACATAAAGGGAACTTTTGATAATAAGATACTCGTTCATTTCATTAACTAATTGCAGCAATGCTGCCCTGACTTCAAATTCCTGTCTTGTTTTAGGAAGTTCCATATCTTCGAATTCTTTTTTCATTTCTTTTAATTTATCTATATAAATATAAGCTGTGTTCCCCGGATGGATATTCTCTGAAAGTTCCTCAAGAAAATCAGCCACCATATTTCCTTGTTTCACGGTACTACTAAGTGATGTGACCATTGGTAAAACGCGTTCAATTATTTCAAATTGTTTTTCTCTGATTTTAAAATATTCAAAGTACGCGTTTTCTTCACGCCAAAGACGGTTTTCAAAATCTCTATACGCAAGCATTTTTGCCTCATCCAGCAGCTCGGCACTTTCAGTAATTTCTTTTCCGTCCCAGCTGCTCTCCCCAGTTCTTAAAAACCTAACCATTTCGCAAAAAATGATTTTAAGATTTTCCTCAATCTTCACTTGAAAGTCTTTTAGTTTTTTATCCACACTAGGCATATACAGGTTAATAAGTAACGCGACACCTATACCGACCGTTATTACCCCAAGTTCATTTAAAAAAATTGACCATGAAATGTGATGTGCCATGTAAATATGTAAAATAATAACACTGCTTGTTACAACGCCATCTTTTGCTTTTAGCATTACAATAGTAGGGATAAAGAATAGCAGCATTAGTCCAATAACAATGGAATGATAAGCAATTCCTTCGAAAAAGACTGCTGAAAAAGGCATGGCTAAAACACAGGCTAAAAATCGGTCCCAAGCAGTTCGAAGTGATCTCCTTTTTGTGACTTGAACACATAAAATCGTTAATATACCTGCTGAGGTAAAATTATGCAGTCCTAACTGCTGTGCAATTAAAATGGAAACAGCCGTACCTACAGCTGTTTTAATTGTCCGATATCCAATCGAAAATTTCAAAAATATCACCCCACAAAAAAAGATGATCATTTAGATCATCTTTAGCATATCCCTATTTAGACATTTTTTCCAAGAAAAACTATGATGGAAGTAAGATCAATACACTATAATACTTTTTCTAAAAAATCCTTTGCTCTGCTTGTACGTGGATTATTAAAAAACTCACTTGGTGAGCCTTCTTCTAATAATCTCCCTTCATCAAGGAAGAGGATACGATCAGAAACCTCACGAGCAAACCCCATTTCATGTGTTACAATGGCCATCGTCATTCCGGATTGGGCCAAGTCCTTCATAACAGTTAATACTTCCTTAACCATCTCGGGATCGAGCGCTGATGTAGGCTCATCAAATAACATTAACTTTGGTTCCATTGCAAGAGCACGTGCAATAGCAACACGCTGTTTCTGACCACCTGAAAGATTATTCGGATAAGCAGTCTCTTTTTCAGTAAGGCCCACTCTGGCGAGTAAATCACGAGCTTTAGCTACAGCGGTGTCACGGGATTCCCCTTTAACTTTTTGCGGAGCGTATGTTAAGTTATCCAATACTGTCAGGTGCGGGAATAAATAAAAGTGCTGAAAAACCATTCCGATTTGTTCCCGAATTTTCATGATGTTTGTTTTTTTATCCGTAATGTCTTGATTTTCGACCCACACTTTTCCTTTAGTAGGAATTTCCAACATATTCAAACAACGCAGGAAAGTTGATTTTCCAGATCCTGACGGGCCAATAATAGAAACAACTTCACCACTGTCAATGTTGGTCGAAATATTTTTTAGGACTTCGTTTTCTCCGAATTGTTTATAGAGGTTTTCAACTTTAATCACTAAATTTCATCCTCCTTTCAACTCGTTTACCAATGAGTGTCAGCACCATAACTAGGATCCAATAGATTAATCCAACAAATATTAAGGGCTCAAAATTACGATAAGTATCTGCTCCAACAACCTGGGCGCGGCGCATTAAATCTAAATAACCAATTGTTGATACGATTGCTGATTCTTTTGTTAACGTGATAAATTCGTTCATTAGGGCCGGTAATATATTTTTTAATGCTTGAGGCATGATAAGATCCTTCATCATCAAACGATAAGGTACACCAAGAGCTTGTGCTGCTTCTGTCTGACCTTTATCAACTGCTTGAATTCCTGCCCGGATAATTTCAGAAACATAGGCAGAAGAATTTAATCCAAACGCCAGAATAGATGATAAGAATGGTGAAATGTCATAGCCTGTTAACTGAGGGATGGCAAAATAGATAAGCATCAATTGCAAAATTAACGGTGTACCTCGAAAAATAGATGTATAAAAATCTCCGAACCAATTTAAAACTTTTATCCGTGAAATTTTACACAGTGCCAAAAGAGTACCAAGAATAAAGCCTAAAATAATTGAAATTATAACAAATTTTAATGTAACCCATATTCCTTCTAAAATAAAAGGAATATAAGGCACAATTTGGCTAAAATCCAAATTCATGCCTTACACCTCACTTCAATTTTTTTCATCAAACTAATATAAGATAGTTAATCAATTACTGTTGATCTTTTAACCACTTGTCCTTCAGTTCTTGAAGTTTTCCGTTCTCTTCTAACTTTTTAAGAGCGCTATCCACATCGTCAACTAAGTCACTGCCTTTTGGAAAAGCTACTGCCATCCCTGGAGAACTAGATGTTGGATCATCAAACCCTGCTAAACCTTGTTGCTTAATGTAGCCAGTTGCAACTGATTTATCTAAATAAGCTACTTGGATACGATTTGATAATAGCTCTTGGATTAAGTTTGTCGCATTATCTAATGGCTTAAGCGTAAAATCAATTTTTTTCTGAAGCGCTTTGGCCCCTTCTTCTTGTATGGTTCCTAATTGTACCGCAACCGTTTTTCCTTTAAGATCATCAATTGTTTTAATGTTGGAATCATTTTTTGTTACAAACATTTCACCTGAGTGGTTGTATACTGTGGAAAAGTCAACATTCTTTTTACGTTTTTCAGTTGCTGACATCCCAGAAATAACCATGTCTACACGTTTTGCTTGCAATGCCCCGATTAATCCATCAAACTTCATGTCTTTAATTTCTAGTTTATAACCCAATTCATCTGCAATGGCATTACCTAGGTCAATATCAAATCCAATAATTTTTCCTGATGGCTCTCTTGATTCAAATGGAGCAAAATCAGCTGATGTAGCCATTGTTAATACTTTTTTAGTAGAAGCTTTTTCTCCAGCTGCCCCGTCCTTATTAGTCTGACCGCAAGCAGCCATAACTACTAATGTAAAGATAAACATAAAAGATAAAATTGTTTTTTTCATGATGTGCCCCCTGTGTAAAATATAAGAATCTGTGTAGTTAGATTGAATTTTTATTCAACAAAATGAATAATAACACATGAAACAATATTTGAAAAGATGTTTTTTAAATATAAAAATATTCTAATAATTTAATATGCTACTATTATTTACTTTCAAAAAAGCACCCTTTTAAAAAAAGGTGCCTCTAAGGAGTTAGGATTTAATTAGCTTAACCTGACGAAATTCATTTTTCATTTTTTCGAATACATCTTGATTCGTAATTAAATCATATCCTGTTAGTGCCAGAGCCAAAGCACCTCTAGAGAGGATCTGATGAGAATTGTCCGTAATAGTTAAGTCGGCAAATTCTCTGGTATGAGCAACTAATCCAGGTGAATCAAGACCAATATACGGGTGAATAGCGGGAACAACGTGACTCACATTTCCCATATCGATCGAGCCATAAGAATCCTTCGCTTTCTCCACTTGCTTAACACCCGTTGTTAAAAGATTGCTTGTAAACAGCTGAGACAATGTTTGGTTTGTAACCATATTGTCATAGCTCAATTCATAGTTTTCAATATGAACCTCTGCACCCGTCATGGATGATGCACCTTTCGCTATGTTTATCACCTTTTGAACTAGTTCATTTAAGTAGGATCTGTCCTTTGCTCGAATATAAAATTGAGCTACTGCTTTATCTGGAACAATATTAGCAGCTACTCCACCCTCCTTAATAATTCCGTGTATTCTAACATCGGAAGTCACATGTTGACGGAGAGCATTGATCCCGTTAAATAATTGTATAACAGCATCCAGTGCATTAATCCCCTTTTCGGGTGATGCTGCTGCATGACTTGTTCTGCCGCGGAAGTCAAATTGAATAGCATCCATCGCTAACGAATCCCCACTCTCATAGGAAACATCACCAGGGTGAACAATCATCGCTGCATCAATATCATCAAATACTCCCTGTTCCGCCATTGGTACTTTCGCACCATTTGTTTCTTCTGCAGGGGTACCTAATACAACAACTCGCCCGCCAATTTCATCCAAAACTTTACTTAATAAGACTCCTGCCCCTGCACTCATAGTTCCAATCATGTTATGACCACACCCATGTCCAACTTCCGGTAAGGCATCGTACTCGGATAAATAGGCAATAGTAGGCCCTTCTTTCTTACTATCATAAACCGCTTTGAAAGCTGTAGGTCTGCCAACAATACCCTTTTCTACAGAAAATTGATGCTGCTCAAGTAATTCCACTAAAAGATTCATAGACTCATATTCTTGATCACCAAGCTCTGGATGATGATACAAAATATCGTTGATTTCCCATAATCTGCTTTGTATAGTTTCTAAATTATTTTTTAATAATTCTTTCATGTCAAAACTCCTCTGAATTTATGATTAAAATTACAAAATAATTAATAAATATACATGAAAAATTATATTTAGACAATAAAAAAGATCAAATCCTTTTCGATTTGACCTTTTTTATTTAATTCTTAAACTTCTTCGCAATATTGATCAAATTCACTTTGCAGCTTTGCCACTACTGTTGCAGGGTCAAAGCCTTCAATTTGATGTCTTTCAATCATGGTCAGAATTTTTCCGTCTTTTAACAAAGCAAAAGATGGGGAGGAAGGCGGATAGCCGGTAAAATAGCTTCTTGCTGTTTCAGTTGCCTCCTTATCTTGTCCAGCAAATACTGTAACTAGATGGTCAGGGCGCTTGTCATTGTGAAGAGCATGTGCTGCTGCAGGGCGTGCAATACCACCCGCACATCCGCAAACTGAATTAATCATCACTAATGTCGTTCCTTTTTGATCAAAAGCTTCTTCGACTTCTGTTGGAGTTTTTAATTCTTTATATCCAGCAGACACGATTTCTTCGCGTGCTTGCTTAACTACATCATTCATGAAAAAGTTAAAATTCATACTCATCAAAACACACTCCTTCTATTCCGTATATAACTACATCATAACAGTTTAAATGAGTTTTTTTCAAATGAAATGCCAAAGCTTAGAGAAAACTGCCATGAAACAACTGTTTACCTTTTTGTTGGTAAAAAGTATTCAAATAATGTCTCTACAGCGGTAGCTACTGTCATTTCTCCAGAAATAACTTCATTCTCAAGTTTTGGCAAAGCTCTTTTAACCCCTTTATGATGGTAAAAAAGAAAATGAAGCTGATCTGTTATCATTGAATATAACCATTCCTTGGCTTGTATTCTCCTTCTTTCCTCAAACACTCCTGAAGATTTTACGGTTACTTCAAAGTTTTGAATAACCCGCCAAATTTCATTAATGCCTTCAAAAGTGATGGAAGAGCAAGGATATGCCCTTGTCACCCATCCTTTTGTAGCTGGCTGGAGGAAGTGGAGGATTCGATTATACTCTTGCCTTGTATGTTCCGCTCTTTGCTTATTGGCTCCATCCGCTTTGTGAACAACGATGAGATCTGCTAGTTCCATAATCCCTTTCTTCATTCCTTGAAGTTCATCCCCTGCCCCGGTCAAAACTAGCAACATGAAAAGATCCACCATATCTCTAATAATTACCTCACTTTGGCCCACTCCAACCGTTTCAATTAAAATAATATCAAAACCGGCAGACTCACATATTAACATGGCTTCCCTCGTTTTTCGGTGTACACCGCCAAGTTTTCCTCCCGTAGCTGACGGACGAATAAAAGCGTTCCTATTCTTTGATAATTGCTCCATCCTAGTCTTATCGCCTAGAATACTGCCGCCCGAGATACTTGAACTCGGATCAATGGCTAGTACAGCAACCCGGTACCCTAAACCGCACAGGTACATACCAAAAGCTTCAATAAAGGTACTCTTTCCAGCACCTGGTACACCCGTAATACCGATTCGAATTGATTTTCCTGTTTTAGGCAGGAGCTTTTTCAGCAGCTCCTGTGCTTTTTGAAAATGCTGTTCAGCATTGCTCTCTACTAGTGTAATCGCTCGGGCAATCAGGCTGCGATCACCGTTTAGCACCCCATCATAAAGAACGTCAACGGATGGTTCTGTTGTATTTCGTTTTTGAAAGCGCACATTTTTTTCAATAGCTGCGGGATGTCCTTCAAGCTCTTCCCCTCTGCGTACGAAACTGAAACAGCTGTCATGTGTATGAGGGTCACTCCATTCCGGCTTATGGTCCTTTCCCATTTATGGCGACACTTCCTCATAACCGAGTTTTAAATAAATCTCCCTAATTACTTTTTGAGCGGCCACAGGAATGATTGTGCCTGGTCCGAAAATGGCCGCTGCACCATGGTCATATAAAAATTGATAATCTTGTGCAGGAATGACACCTCCAACAACAACCAAAATATCCTCTCGGCCCAATTTTTTCAATTCATCCACTAGTTGTGGAAGCAATGTCTTATGACCTGCTGCAAGCGAGCTCATGCCCACTACGTGAACATCATTTTCAACCGCTTGAATCGCAGTTTCTTCTGGCGTTTGGAACAATGGACTAATGTCCACATCAAAGCCTAAATCTGCAAAAGCGGTGGCGATAACCTTTGCTCCCCGATCATGACCGTCCTGACCCATTTTCGCAACAAGAATTCTTGGTCGTCTCCCTTCATTCTCGAGGAATTCATCCGTCATTGTTTTTACTTCATTTATCTCTTCCTCGTTGCTGAAGGCTGTACTATATACACCACTAATGGAACGAATGACAGCTTTATGTCTTTTAGCCACACGCTCAATAGCATCAGAAATTTCACCCAAGGTGGCTCTCACTCTTGCTGCCTTTACAGCAAGTTCTAATAGGTTTTGTTCTCCTGTCTCAGCAGCTTTCGTTAATGCACTAAGCGCCTCGGCTACTTTTTGATGATCCCGAGCAGCTTTTAAAGCCGTTAATTTCTCAATTTGCTTTAAACGGACAGCGGTATTATCAATATCCAATATATCGATTGCTTCTTCCTTTTCGAGCCTATAGCGATTAACCCCAATGATTGTTTCCTTACCCGAATCAATTTGCGCCTGCCTTCTAGCAGCGGCTTCCTCAATTTTCATTTTTGGAAGACCTGTGTCAATGGCTTTTGCCATGCCCCCAAGTCCTTCAATTTCTTCAATGTGTGTCCAAGCCCTTTTTATTAATTCATCTGTCAGCTTTTCAACATAATAAGACCCACCCCAAGGATCGATGACCTTGGTGATTCCTGTTTCTTCTTGCAAGAACAACTGAGTGTTGCGGGCAATCCTGGCAGAGAAATCTGTTGGTAAGGCAATCGCCTCATCCAAGGCATTTGTATGCAGTGATTGGGTATGACCCATGGCTGCAGCATGGGCCTCAAGTAGTGTTCGGGTAACATTATTAAATGGATCCTGTTCGGTTAAACTCCACCCCGATGTTTGTGAATGAGTTCGTAATGCAAACGATTTTTCATTTTTTGGATGGAAGGACTTCATCATTTTGGCCCATATGAATCTTGCTGCCCGCATTTTGGCGACTTCCATAAAATAATTCATCCCAATTGCCCAGAAAAAGGACAGCCGAGGTGCAAATGAATCTATATCAATCCCCGCTTTAAGACCTGTTCGGACATACTCCAAGCCATCTGCAAGTGTATAAGCTAACTCTAAATCTGCCGGAGCACCTGCTTCTTGCATGTGATAACCGGAAATACTAATACTATTAAACTTTGGCATGTATTTGGATGTATATTCAAAAATATCAGCAATAATCTTCATCGACATAGCTGGAGGGTAAATATATGTGTTTCGAACCATATATTCTTTTAAAATATCATTTTGAATCGTTCCCGAGAGTTTTTCTTGGCTGACCCCCTGTTCCTCGGCCGTTACAATGAAGAAAGCTAGGATGGGCAAGACTGCGCCGTTCATGGTCATCGATACAGACATTTGGTCCAAGGGGATTCCAGCAAAAAGGGTCTTCATATCAAGAACCGAGTCTATGGCGACTCCTGCTTTGCCAACATCGCCAACGACACGAGGATGGTCCGAGTCGTAGCCGCGGTGGGTAGCTAAATCAAAGGCAACAGATAATCCCTTTTGTCCCATAGCTAGATTTCTGCGGTAAAAGGCATTACTTTCCTCAGCGGTTGAAAATCCTGCGTATTGCCTGACCGTCCAAGGCCGATTCACATACATGGTCGGATACGGTCCCCTCGTATAAGGCGGCAGTCCAGGAAGGTCATCAATGTGTTCTAACCCTTGACGATCTTCTTTTGTATAAATAGGCTTAAGGGATATTTGTTCATTTGTTTCAAACAGCAAATCTTCAAGGGAAGAAGAAATTTCATGATGAACTTTGTCTTCCCACTCTTTTTTCGTCATAAATACTTGATCAGCAAACAATGGAATACTTTGAAAATCAGGCTTTTGTTTCTTCAACCGTGTTCACCTCCATATCAGTGAGAATAGCAATAAGAGTTTCATAGCAATTAGTCCCTGCATGAATGAACTGCTTAATACCCAGACTCTGCCACTGAGGCTGTTTTTCTACTTCTGGAAGCCCGGCTAAATAAAATAGGCAGTCAGGAAATTCGGATAGTAGGACTGAAAGTATGTTTTCACCTGCTAGTTCGTACTGTTCATTTGTTCCACAAAAGCAGAAATAGGATGTAGCTGTCTCTAAGATAAATTGTTTAGCATGTTCTATATTTAAGATTGGCTTGCTTTCTATTGCGTTCAAGCCGCCTGCCGCCAAAAAGCCTTTCATAAAATCAAGCCTTGGTTTATAGTGCTTTAATTCTCCAAGACATACGATCCCTACAGATGGAATAGTACCAACTTTTTCTTCAAGCTGCTTTGCCTTTTTCCGCAGCTCTTCAAATGGCTCTGTAAGTCTCCGTGCAGGAATTGCATCTATTTCGCTTAATGAATACGTTCCATTTAAAAAAAAATGGTTTATGTTCCGCTGTTGAGGGTTGGAGGGGATTTCATTTATATCTGCATAAACATTGGTTCCAACCATACTTTGCTTTCTTGTTTGAATATCCAGATTCTTACTGTCATAGACAGCTTTAATTTCCTGTTGCAGCCAATTGGATTTTAAACTATTTAATATACCGCCCTGGGCTTCGATTTTTTGGAAATAATCCCAAGCTTTTTCGGCAAGTTCATTCGTTAGTTCTTCCACATACCAAGAACCGCCTGCTGGATCGATTACTTTTTCAAGGTGTGCCTCATGTTTCAAGAGTAGTTGAATATTTCTAGCGATTCTTTCTGCAAATGGTGTAGTGACTGTAAGGTGATCAAAAGGAGCAACATGTAAATATTGGGCCCCTCCGATGGTGGCAGCAAATGCTTCATTTCCGGCCCTTAGAAGATTGACATAGGGGTCATGTAAGGATTTTGTAAAAGAAGAGGTCTCAGCAGAAATAATCATCCCTCGGGCTTCGTCTTTGATACCGTAAAGTTCCGTTATTCGATTCCAGAGTACTCTTGCTGCCCGAAGTTTAGCTATTTCCATAAAGAAGTTATTTCCAATCGAAAATTGGAAGACGATTTTTTTTACGATTGCATGAAGATCTAGTTCGCTCTCCTGAAGGATATCGAGATACTGTACCCCTTCTGCAATGGCAATGGCCAGTTCTTGGACGGCATTTGCTCCGCCATTATGATATGGGGTGGTATCAATTAGAATGGTGCTTAGTGATGAAAAACTTTTACTATACTTGTTTGTATTTTTTTTCCATTCCTCGATATATTCCTGTGAGAAAGCTCCTTCCTCAGCAAATAGTGCAATCGGGTCTGAACCAATATAACCAGTAACCTTATCAGCTGTGTTTTCATCTTCGGCCAGTTTGGCTAAAACTTTTAGAACCGCTGATTGCCATCCTTTTGCATTAATCGCCAAGGGATATTGATGATAGAGTCCTTCTAAAACGCTAGAAAGGCTGTGATTTGTTTCAATTAATTCCTCCGATACCTTAATGGCAATGGCCGTTTGCCCTTTTTCTAAGGCATCATGAAGTTTCTCCTTTAATTCACTAGGTGATTGGTAGGCTAACTGCTGAGCAACGTTCCACTTATTCGTGTGGTAGCCCAATGGATCAATTCCTCGCCGATAATCGGAACCTCCCGGATAATCTGGAACTGGCTTCTCATCGTTCCGTGAATAAAGCGGTTTCAAAACAATGTTCTCATATGTATGATGATGTAAGGAATCAATCTTTTTCCCTCTTAGGGTGCTTTCCGCTTTCTCTTGCCAATCCTCAATTGTTTTCTGTAAAAATGATTGATTTTTTATATTTTCCAACTCCATCTCCCCTTTCTTCCGAATTGAAGTAAAATTCAATTAATTCTACTTATTTCTATTTTATGGTACAAATAGTTTTCAAGCAATAACAAAAGGCGCTGGAGCTGATTTCAGAGTCCTAATTCAATTATTTAAAATTTCCTATACCATCATAAAAACCGCTGCCAGCCCTGACAGCGGTTGTTTAATGCCTAATAAATAGATGTTGTTGATTTAGAGGTATTTTCCACAATTTCTTTCACTCGCTGTAAGAAACGGCCGCAAATTAGTCCGTCTAATACCCTGTGGTCCAATGACATACATAGATTCACCATATCTCTGATGGCAATCATGTTATTGTTCATGACTACTGGCCGTTTAACAATTGACTCCACTTGAAGGATCGCTGCTTGCGGGTAGTTAATGATTCCCATCGATTGAACGGAGCCAAATGAACCCGTGTTGTTCACCGTAAATGTCCCGCCTTGCATATCTTCTGATTTTAATTTCCCTGTTCGCACTTTTACGGCTAGTTCAGAGATTTCTCGAGCTATTCCTTTAATGGATTTTTCATCTGCATTTTTAATGACAGGAACAAATAAGGCATCTTCCGTGGCAACTGCAATAGAAATATTAATGTCTTTCTTTTGAATGATTTTATCCCCGGCCCACATTGAGTTTATTTGCGGGAACTCTTTCAAGGCTTGGGCTGTTGCTTTTACAAAAAAGGCAAAAAAGGTTAGATTGAAACCTTCATTCTTCTTGAAATCATCTTTTAGACTGTTGCGATATTCCACAAGATTAGTTGCATCCACTTCCATCATGGTCCAGGCATGCGGCGCTTCATGTTTACTGCGAAGCATATTAGCCGCGATCGCTTTACGTATCCCAGTGACTGGAATCTCAAGGTCTCCTGTACTAACGGGAACTGTCACTTGTTGAGGCGCCGGAGCCGAAACCGCTGCTGGCTGAATTGGCACAGCTGGCACTTCTTTTGCTTTGGCTTCGACTGCAGGTATTAATTCACTTACGGATTCAACCATTTGCGCTGAGGTTGGAATATGACCTGATTCAATTAATTTCAATAGGTCCTTTCTAGTAACCCGTCCCCCTGCACCTGTCCCAGATACCTTTGTTAAATCTATCCCGTGCTCTTGGGAAATTTTTAGCACAGCAGGTGAATACCGAGTTTTATTTGGTTGAACCGATGTACTTGTCGTTTCTGTTATTCTATTTTCTTCTGATTTAGGATTTTCTGCAGCAGCAGCGTCCTCTGTAGGGCTTGCTTCGATTTCAATGGTGCAGATTATTTCCCCGACCGCTAGTGTCTCTCCTTCTTCAGCAATCAGCTCTTTAATCACACCAGTAAAGGAGGACGGGACTTCTGCATTTACTTTATCGGTCATGACCTCGGCAAGTGGGTCGTATTTATTTACTCTATCACCCGCAGTGACTAACCACTTGCTAATAGTCCCTTCGGTTACACTTTCCCCTAATTGAGGCATTCTAATTTGTTCAATTGCCACGAGTTCCATACCTCCTTAATATTCCGCCAGCTCACGCATTGCTTTTTCAACTTTGTCCGGATTAATCATAAAGAATTTCTCCATAGTAGGAGAATATGGCATAGCCGGGACATCTGGCCCTGCGAGCCGCTTAATCGGAGCATCTAAATCAAATAAACAATGTTCCGCTATAATGGCTGAAACTTCACCGATGATGCTTCCTTCCTTATTGTCCTCTGTTATTAGCAGAACCTTGCCCGTTTTAGAAGCTGCCTCAATAATTGCCTCTTGGTCCAGCGGGTAGACAGTTCGTAAATCAAGGATATGAACAGAAATTCCATCGCGGGCTAATTTTTCTGCCGCTTGAAGGGCAAAATGAACACATAGACCATAAGTAATGACCGTAATATCTTCACCTTCTCGCTTTACATCAGCTTTTCCGATCGGCAGGGTATAATCATCGGCAGGGACCTCACCCTTAATTAAACGATAGGCCCGTTTGTGCTCGAAAAAGAGAACAGGGTCATTGTCGCGAATAGCTGCTTTTAATAGTCCTTTCGCATCGTATGGTGTTGAAGGCATGACTATTTTCAAGCCCGGCTGATTAGCAAAAACGGCTTCCACTGATTGGGAATGATAAAGTGCTCCATGTACTCCTCCGCCGTAAGGGGCACGGATAACAATTGGACAGTTCCAATCATTATTAGAACGATAGCGAATTTTTGCCGCTTCAGAAATAATTTGGTTTACAGCAGGCATGATAAAATCAGCAAATTGCATTTCTGCAATTGGGCGCATTCCGTACATCGCTGCCCCGATTCCTACACCTGCGATAGCTGACTCGGCAAGTGGTGTATCAATGACCCGCTCCTCGCCAAATTGTTCGTACAACCCCTGGGTTGCTTTAAATACGCCGCCTTTTACCCCTACATCTTCTCCTAGGATAAACACTTTTGGATCCCGTTCCATTTCTTCACGCATCGCCATTGTGATTGAATCAATATATGAAATAATTGCCATTTTACGTCCCCCTTACTCTTCCGTTTCCGCATAAACATATTTCAATGCATCTTCTGGTGCTGAATAAGGAGCATTTTCAGCATAATCAGTCGCCTCATTCACCAGTTTCATCACACGGTCATTGATTTCTTTTTCTAGTTCATCATTTAAGACATTCGTTTCCTTCAAATAGGCTCCAAAGGTCATCAGCGGATCCTTTGTTTTTGCTTTAGCCACTTCATCCGGTGCGCGGTATGAACGATCGTCATCATCCGAAGAATGTGGTGTAAGACGGTAAGAGACCGTTTCAACCAGTGTTGGACCTTCACCGCGGCGGCCTCTGTCAGCAGCCTCTTTTACAGCCCTATACACTTCTAAAGGATCATTACCATCCACTGTTACACCTGGCATCCCATATCCGATTGCACGATCTGACACCTTTTCACAGGCCAATTGTTTTTCAATTGGGACAGAAATAGCATATTTATTATTTTCACACATGAAAATAACAGGAAGTTTATGCACACCTGCAAAGTTTGCTCCCTCATGGAAATCTCCTTGGTTTGAGGAACCTTCTCCAAAGGTAACAAATGTTACGAGGTCTTTTTTCTCCATCTTTCCTGCAAGAGCGATTCCTACAGCGTGAGGAACTTGTGTCGTAACAGGAGACGATCCTGTAACGATTCTATTTTTCTTTTGGCCAAAGTGTCCAGGCATTTGCCGGCTCCCCGAATTGGGGTCCTCCGCCTTGGCAAAACCCGAGAGCATCAATTCTGTTGGGGTCATCCCGAATGTTAATACAACCCCCATGTCACGGTAATAAGGAAGTACATAATCCTTCTCGCGGTCAAGAGCAAAAGCGGCCCCTACTTGTGCTGCCTCTTGGCCCTGACATGAAATAACAAATGGGATTTTTCCAGCACGATTCAATAACCACATCCGCTCATCAATACGTCGGGCCAAAAGCATCGTCTCAAACATTTCCAATACCTTTTGGTCGCTTAAACCTAAAATTTCATGACGCTTTTCTGCCATATATTTCTTACCTCCCGATTGTTCGCTATACACTAGCAGTGATTTTAGCATAAAACGTTTATTTATTACGAATGAATGGCCTTGCCATCAACGGCTAGGGCAGCTTCTCCAATGGCTTCTGTCAAAGTTGGATGTGGATGAATGGTATGAGCAATTTCCCATGGTGTTGCATCTAATACCATGGCAAGCCCCGCCTCTGTAATCATATCTGTTACATGCGGCCCGATCATATGCACCCCTAGAATATCATCAGTCTCCGAATCAGCAACAATTTTTACAAAGCCATCTGATTCACCGAAAACAAGAGCTTTCCCGATTGCCCGGAAGGAAAACTTGCCTATTTTCAATTTATGGCCTTTTTCTTTTGCCTGCTCCTCAGTTATTCCTACACTGGAAACCTCCGGGTTACTATAGATGCACCTGGATACTAAGTTATAATTCATTGGTGATGGCTTTTCTCCTGCTATATGCTCAACTGCAATAATTCCCTCGTGCGAGGCAACATGTGCAAGTTGTAAACCGCCGATTACGTCACCTATTGCATAAATATGTGACTCTTTTGTTTGAAAAAATTCATTGGTCACAATAAAACCATTTTCAGCTTGGATATCTGTATTTTCAAGGCCTATTCCTTCTAGATTTGCTTGGCGGCCAACTGAGACTAAGAGTTTTTCAGCCTTAAACTGTTTAAGCACGCCTTTAACCTCTGCTGAAATACTAACCTCTTGATCTTTTACAATGGTTTCAGGCAGCACCTTAGTACTTGTAACCAGGTTAATCCCTCTCTTTTTCATAACTCGCTGCATTTCTTTAGAAATCTCTTTATCCTCTGTTGGAATAATGCGGTCAGCAAACTCAAGAACTGTAACATCAACACCAAAATCAGACAGCATAGAAGCCCATTCTATTCCTATCACACCGCCTCCAATTATAAGGATGGATTTTGGCAACTCTTTAAGCTGTAATGCTTCATCAGAAGACATAACAAATTCACCATCGATATCCAAACCAGGAAGCGTTCTAGGCCTTGAACCTGTGGCCACAATTACATTTTTCGGAATTAACATCTCGTTTTCCGTTCCGTTGTTCATTTCAACCGAAATGGTTCCTGGCATTGGTGAAAAAATCGATGGTCCAAGGATGCGGCCGATTCCTTCATAAACATCAATCTTTCCTTGTTTCATTAAATGTTGAACGCCTTTATGTAATTGATCAATAATTTTATTTTTTCTAGCTTGAACCTTCCCAAAATCTAATGAAACATCGCTCGTGATCACACCAAAATCCTCACCGCGCTTTGTTGTTGCAAATACTTCTGCACTTCTTAATAGTGCCTTACTTGGGATGCATCCTTTATGCAGGCAGGTTCCTCCCAACTTTCCTTTTTCAACAATGGCTGTTTTTAAACCAAGCTGAGAAGCACGAATAGCTGCCACATAGCCGCCAGTTCCACCTCCAAGAATGACCAAATCATATTCTTGTGCCATTAATATTTCCTCCCCATTTTCTCAAATTTTTGCAGTGGAAAAATTCCCTGGATATACTTTCACCTCTTCTTCACCCCGTAAAACCCGAAGAGCTCCTTCGGCCAAGGCTTGAAGCTCATCTTCACCGGGACGAACTATCACATCTGCAATCCAATTAACCCGATCACTAATTCGTTTGACGAAACCTGTTCCATAAGCAAGGCCTCCTGTTAAAACAATGGCATCCACCTTGCCAGAAAGAACCGCACTGCAAGAACCAATTTCCTTAGCTACTTGATAGGACATTGCCTCATATATTAATTCCGCCTTTTTGTCACCCGCAGCAATTCTTTGTTCTACTTCTATCGCATCATTTGTTCCAAGATAACCAACAAGTCCCCCTTGCCCAACCAGTCGTTTCATAATTTCTTCTCTGTAATGTTCACCAGAGTAACAAAGTGCTATCAAATCTCCTGAAGGAACTGTTCCGGCCCGTTCAGGACTAAAAGGACCATCGCCATGCAAACCATTGTTCACATCTATTACTTTGCCTTGTTGATGGACACCAACCGTAATTCCCCCGCCCATATGGGCAACAATTAGATTCAATTCACTGTATTCTCTCCCCAGTTCCTTTGCTACTCTCCTGGCTACAGCTTTTTGGTTTAAGGCATGAAAGATGCTTTTTCGCTCAATTAGGGAAAAACCAGAAATCCTTGCAATCGGAGCAAGTTCGTCAACAACCACCGGATCGACAATAAAGGCTGGTATATTAAGTCCTGATGCAATTTCGTAGGCAATAATCCCGCCTAAATTGGATGCATGCTGGCCGGAGTAACCAGATTGCAAATCCTTTAACATCAAATCATTGACTGCGTATGTTCCCCCTTTAATAGGACGGAGTAATCCACCACGACCACAGACTGCTGATAATTTTGATATATTTATTCCTTCATTATCCAGTGTTTCCAAAATTGCTGTTTTTCTAAAATGATATTGGTCAATAATATTAGCAAAAGTATTAATTTTTTTAGCTTCATGGCGGATTGTTTTTTCAAAAATTGAAATTTCATGATCAAAAATGCCTATTTTAGTGGATGTTGATCCTGGGTTGATAGCTAGTATCCGATAGTTATTTTCTTGCAACGTCATAACCTCCACTTTAAAAACATCTACCTAATGGCAAATGCGCTGAATTCTAATTCAGCGCTCCGCCTTAACTTCAATTTCATAGTTAGCCATGGATTTTTGCACTAACCTCTGACACTGGTTTTGGTTCTCGCTATTATCTTGAAATTCGATGGCTTAAAATGTGATGACCATTTTGCAAAAATTGGCTTCTTGAATTGCGGATTCGTTCAATTCTTTCTTCTGCCATCCGATCAGCGGCAACATAGGTTGGGATCCCATCCCGTTTCGAAATTTCAATTACCTTTTCAATTGTTGTATAAAGCTGTTCAACCTTTTTCATGGCACGTTCTTGATTGTAACCATAAAGCTCATCCGCCACATTAATAACGCCGCCAGCATTTATTACATAGTCCGGGGCGTAGACAATCCCCATTTCATGAATGGTATCACCATGTCGGGTATCCTTTAATTGGTTATTGGCTGAACCTGCAATTACTTTTGCTTTTAATTGAGGGATTGTTTCATCGTTGATGGTTGCCCCTAAAGCACAAGGAGCATAGATGTCACATTCCACCCCATAAATGTCATCTGGATCAACTGCACGTGCACCAAAAGCTTCAACCGCCCGATTAACCGCTTCTTTATTAATGTCCGTTACGATAAGCTGGGCCCCTTCCTTATGCAGATATTCACAAAGAGTATAAGCAACATTACCAACTCCCTGAACAGCAACGACTCTTCCTTCAAGAGAATCTGTACCAAATGCTTCCTTTGCCGCTGCTTTCATTCCGCGATATACACCGTAAGCGGTGACTGGAGATGGATTGCCTGATGAACCAAATGCAGGCGATATACCAGTTACAAAATCTGTTTCCTCATGGATTAGGTCCATATCCGCTACAGTGGTCCCTACATCTTCAGCTGTAATATATCTTCCATTTAAGCCTTGGATATAACGGCCGAATGCTCTAAATAACGCTTCACTCTTATCTTTACGAGGATCGCCAATGATAACTGTTTTTCCTCCTCCTAGATTTAAACCTGCCGCTGCATTTTTATAAGTCATCCCTCTTGCAAGACGAAGAGCATCTTCAATGGCAGCTTCCTCAGAGGCATATGTCCACATACGCGTACCGCCCAATGCTGGGCCAAGAGTCGTATCATGAATAGCAATAATTGCTTTTAGACCTGATTGCTTATCTTGACAAAAAACCAATTGCTCATAATCATATTTTTCTAAATATTTAAAGATCTCCATGAATTTTTCCTCCTCAAAATGGGTAAAAATCTATTTATTAACACAGCATAAGGCTAAAGCTAATGAGTAGAGCTTACTCTCAGCGGAATCCGCTCTTGATGTCAGTACAATGGGAGCACTCGCTCCTGTAAGGACCGCACCTACCTTTGCCTTAGCAAAGTAAATTAATGATTTGTATAACACATTTCCAACTTCAATAGAAGGCACTAATAAGATATCTGCTCTACCTGCTACATCGCTATTAATCCCTTTGTGTTCTGCCGCTAATTCAGAAATAGCATTATCAAGACCCAAGGGTCCATCGACTATGCAACCCTTAATCTGCCCGCGTCTATTCATCATTGTTAATGCAGCTGCATCAAGGGTTGCCGGCATATCTGGGTTTACCACTTCAACCGCAGCAATGACAGCCACTTTTGGCATTTCGATTCCGATTGATTTGGCAAGTGTAACGGAATTATTTACAATTTGGACTTTTTGTCCGAGGTTAGGAGCAATGTTCATAGCAGCATCTGTAATTAAGATTAGTTGGTTATAGCCAGGGATTTCAAAAACAGAAGTATGTGATAAAACATTCCCTGTCCTAAGTCCATATTCCTTATTTAAAACTGCCTTTAATAATGTACTGGATGGAATATTTCCTTTCATCAGCACATTTGCTTGTTTGTTAAATACTGCTTGAACCGCGGACTCAGCAGCAACATCGGCAGATTCTGAATGAACAATTCTTAATTTATGATTATTCAGCAAATCATGTTTTTGCAATTTAAGCAGTAAACGGATTTTTTCTTGATCGCCATAAAGTATAAATTCAGCAAGATTTCGCTTTAAGGCATCTATCACGGCCTCCATAACTTCTGCCGTGTCTGCTGCAGCTACAGCAACCGTATTATGGCCTTTTCGGGTTGCTTGGTTAAACAGTGAATCCAGCAACAAGCGTTCATCAACCCTTTCTTCACTTCCTCAATCCCGTAATAAAATATGCAAGTTTTGTGCCAAAACACTTCTATGTAAACGTTTTATTTTCTAAAACCGAACAATGCAATAATTTTCCTAGCATGAAAATTATTGCGTGCTATTCTTTTCAAGATTAAACTTATCCAGCTTATAATATAGATTTCTTACCGATAAACCTAATGTTTTAGCTGTTAATGTTTTATTTCCGTTCAATCGTGAAAGGGTTTCCCGGATAATCCTCGCTTCGTATTCATCCATCATTTCAGGCAAGGTCCTTTCTACATGAACCGGTACAGTGGAGTTTATTCCAGAAGATTCATACTTAAATGTTTTATTCCTTAATTCTGGAAGATGGTGAACATCTATCAAAGTATCACTATAATTCATAAAAATAATCGCCCTGCCCAAAATATTTTCTAATTCTCGGACATTTCCCGGCCAGTCATATTCCATTAATTCAGTTAGTGCATTGTTCGTTACACCTTCCACATTTCTTCCATAGTCTCGATTAATCTTTTCAATCAGTCTGCTGCATAAAACAGGGATTTCCTCTTTACGTTTCCTGAGCGGAGGAATTTGAATTGGCATACGGTTTAATCGGTAATATAAGTCTTCCCTAAACGTTCCTTTAGCAATACCCTTTTCCAGATTTACATTTGTTGCAGCAATGACTCGGACATTTATGTTTATCGGCTTTGCAGCACCGACACGGGTAATTTCACTTTCCTGCAGAACCCTCAGGAGCTTTGCTTGCGTATTGGCAGACAATTCCCCTATCTCATCCAAAAAGATACTGCCATTGTTCGCTTCTTCAAAAAACCCTCGTTTTCCTCCCCTTTGTGCGCCTGAAAAGGCACCTTCCTCATAGCCAAATAATTCACTCTCTAACAATGATTCCGAAATGGCTGCACAATTTACCCGAATAAATTTATTGTATTTTCGGTCACTCGCATTATGGATCGCATGGGCAAACAACTCTTTACCCGTTCCTGATTCCCCTCTGAGCAGTACAGTGGCAGGAGTTTTTGCTCCAAGCTTTGCCTGTTCAATCGCAATGACCATTTCCTCCGAGATACCGATAATATCTTCGAATGTGTATTTTGCTTCAAGCGTTCGGATGATTTGTCTAGCCCGATTTAATTCTCTGCTTAACGATTTCATTTCTGACATATCATGAACAACACCGACGCTGCCTTTTAATTTCCCTTCCACTATGATCGGAGCAACATTGACAATTACTTCCCTTTTATTTGGACCTACCCTCATTGGCACACCGCGTACAGCTCTTCTTGTTTGTAACACCTTCATATGCATACTCTCACCCTCAGAAATGTCAGCCGTTGCGGGCTGCCCGATAACTTGATCCTTGGTAAGGCCTGTTAGTCTAGTGTAGGCAGGATTAATGAGGATTCCACGCCCAGTTTCATCTACAACGGAGATAGCATCATCGCTCGAATGGATAATGGCTTGGAGCATGGTTTGGATTTCTTTTAAATTCGTTATCTCCTCTGCTAAATTGACCACTTCGGTTATATCCTTAAAAACAGCAAATGCCCCCATTAATGTTCCATTTTCTTCAATGATAGGAATTCGGGTCGTTATAATTTTTCGTCCATTACCTAATTTCATTTCTTGGTTAGATTCTATTCTTCTTGTTTTCAAAATTAATAAAAGCCTGCTCGTTGGGATCACTTCTAGAACAGCCTTGCCAATTGCGTGCTCTTTTTTTACACCCATGATCTCCTCGGCTCTTTTATTAAACAGGATGATTTGTCCTTGTTGGTTGATTACCATCATACCATCGTTGGCCGCGTTAAAAATGAGTTCCTGCTTATATGAATCATTCTGAAGCTTGGACACAAGTTCTTCCTTTTCTTCCATGAGCTTTGATACTAAGAAGGCCACACTCCCGGGAATTAATACAGTTTGCTTACTTTTAGCATTTCGAATTTCTTGAAAAACTTCATCACTACCTGTTACTTCAATAATGATATCAATATTCTTATTTAAAAAGGGCTCCCAGCTTGTCCCTGTGTTAATTCCTTCTTTCCTAGCAAAGAGGATTCCCGGAGCATCTTCGTTTCGATCGATTACAACGTGAACATTAAGCACTTCGGATTCTTTTAAAATTTTTAAGATTGCCGTTCCACCTTTACCAGCACCAACAATCATAATATTTTGCATTTTTTATACCCCTTTTGGCATTAGGAAATTTTTTGCACTCATCAAAGAAAAACCCCTGCAAATATCTTCATTATCAATTTTATAACTAAATGACCCTCCTTGACAATTTTCTTCTATATAAAAATATTTTGTTGAGATATAATGATAGAGAAGTCAGTTATTATCTAGTAATTGGAAGGATTTATTTATGATTCGTATTATTGCTCTCATCATTTTAGTCATTCCAGGTGCATTAGCAGCTTTAGGAATTAAATTAATGCGTGATATGACATTTGGAATTTTGCAGGCACCATTTCCAAATTTATTATTGCAATTCTTAACGGGTTTGATTTTTTTTATCGGGGGTCTTGGATTTGTAGCAGGGTTTATATTTCATCGAGACCGGAAGCGCAATAAAGTTCAACCTAAGTTTAAGAAATAGTTTGCAGCTATGGACATTTAAAAAAGGAGAGGCTGTTCGATTTTGAACAGCACTCTCCTTTTCAATTAACAAATACTATGATTTGTTCTCATATTGTTTCCGGATACGGAGAGCCTTAACAGGGTCATCCGTTATGATGGCGGTACAATTTATTTTAAAAAGCCGGTGCATATCTTCGTCTTTGTTAACGGTATAGGGTCGTACCGCAATGCCATTTTCCATTGTTTTAACAAGAATAGTATCAGACATAGCGGAGTGTTTGGGATGAATTCCTTTTGCCCGGATGGATTGGGCATAAATCCAAGGCATATAAATTCCTTCGATAAACAGTGGGGCTGTTTCAATTTCTGGTGCAATCCTGTAACTGTATACAATACTATAATGATTAAACGAGGAGATAATGATCCGATCACTAAGCCCATATCTTCTAACTAGCTGAATTACTTTTTCTTCCATTCCCTCATATGGAATAAGACCGTTCTTTAACTCAATGTTACAAATTAATGTATTGGATTGGAGCCATTCCAATACTTCAATTAGGGAAGGGATTGGTTCCTTTTTTTGGCCGTCTTTGTTTGCATTTAATTTTCTAATTTCTTTAAATAAGAAATCTTTAACAAATCCCTTTCCTGTAGTAGTCCGGTCAACTTTTTCATCATGAATAACGACAATTTCTCCATCCTTCGTTAACTGAACATCAAGTTCTAATCCATCGGCACCAGCTTTATCAGCACCTATAAAGGCGCCCATGGTATTTTCCGAATATAAGGTGGAATATCCACGGTGCGCAAAAATTTGTGTCATATTTTCACTTCCCAATATAAAAATGGAGGAATGTACATGAAGCCATTGCAATTATCAACAGAAACTGCCCTAAAACTATCTAAGGAACTAAAAATACCGTTAGAACAGCTTATGCATCTACCTCAACATATTCTCATCCAAAAACTAATGGAAGTAGAAAAGAAAGAAAGAAAATAAATAAACCACCTTAAACCTAAAAAGTAAGGCCTTCATTCATTGGAATGAAGGCCTTATGCCGTATTACTGGTCATTTCAAGAAGCCTTATGTTCAAGGCGTAATTTATCTGCTACCATAGCAATAAATTCGCTGTTAGTAGGCTTTGCTTTCGACATACTTACTGTATAGCCGAAAAGGGACGAAATGGAGTCAATATTCCCCCTGCTCCATGCTACCTCAATCGCATGACGAATAGCCCGTTCCACACGGCTTGCTGTCGTATTATATTTCTTGGCGATATCGGGATATAATACTTTTGTGATGGAACCTAAAAGTTCAATATCGTTGTAAACCATTGAGATGGCTTCACGCAAGTATAAATATCCTTTTATATGCGCCGGAACACCTATTTCATGGATAATACTCGTGATGCTTGCATCAAGATTTTTTGGTTTTTGTTCGGCTTGGGAACGGTAACTTACAGATGGAGCCTTCCTTGTAAACGTATTACCATTACCGCTTACTTGTCGAATGTGACTGCCAAGATTCTCCATATCGAATGGTTTTAAGATAAAATAAGATGCACCAAGTTCAACAGCCTTTTTGGTCACATCCTCCTGTCCAAATGCAGTTAGCATAATGACATTGGGAATCGTTCCTTTTTTCACATCACGTAAACGTTCAAGGACGGCTAAACCGTCAAGATGAGGCATTATGATATCCAGCACAAGAACATCAGGATCTGCGGAGGTTAGCATATCTAAACATTCTTGACCATTATGTGCAATACCGACAACTTCCATATCATCTTGGGAGGAAATATAGTCCTCTAATAATCCAACTAACTCTCTATTATCGTCAACAACGCATACCTTGATTTTTTTCAATTCCAGTTCCTCCCTCATCAAATCCAGTCTCTATTTTTAAGTGAACATTTTAATCGTGCGTTTTTTCTCTTAATTCTATTCTAAATTAGAAATTCGACAATGCAACTAAAATTCCTTTCATTTTTTAAATATTTGTTAAAATAGTGATAAAATCTCATCTTTTCTTTGTTTTACTTCTTTTTTCGACTTAAATCGCATCTTTTCCAATTTATACCTGTTTTTTGTCGAATTTTCTTTATATAAAAAAAGAAGCAAAATAGGCTAAATTGCCTATTTTGCACTTTTCAATGTCAACTTGCTTTCTCTTTCGGTGTTTCGTATATATTAATTCCAGCTTCATTCAACATCCACTCAATATGGACTCCATAGCCAGAGGTAGGATCATTGACAAAAACATGAGTGACAGCTCCGACAAGCTTGCCATTTTGGATAATCGGACTTCCACTCATTCCCTGTACAATTCCTCCTGTCTTTTCAAGCAGCTTTGGATCGGTTACTTTAATAACCATGCCTTTCGTTGCCGGAAACTTTTGCGGGATTGTACTAACAATTTCGATATCAAATTCTTCAACTCGGTCGTCATTAACCACTGTTAAAATCTTAGCAGGTCCTTCTTTTACCTGATCGGATAAGGCAATTGGCAGTGGTTTATCCATTATGCCATTTTTTAAATCTCTGTTTAATTCTCCAAAAATCCCGAACGGACTATTCTTTTGAATGTTTCCAACAATTTCATGATCCGAAGAAAAACGGGCTAGCTTTTCACCTGGGTCTCCATTACTTCCTTTTTCAATAGATGTGACGGTAGAACGGACAATTTGACCATCTTCAACCACGATTGGTTTTTTTGTATCCATGTCTGAAATGACATGTCCAAGGGCACCATATTTTTTAGATTGCGGGTGAACAAATGTCATGGTACCAATACCAGCTGCAGAATCTCTGATATATAAACCAAGCTTATAGGTGCTTTCTCCCTTGTCTTTCAACGGAGTAAGCTTGGTTGTAAATTTACCACTTTCTCGGCTAATGACTAAATCGAGGGGTTTACCATCTTGCCCTGCCGATTGAACATATGGTGCTACGTCTGTCATCTTTTCAATTTTACTGCCATTGATTTCTGTAATGATATCCCCAACTTTAATTCCTGCAATTTCACCTGGAGATTTTTTTCCGTTTGCTGTGTTAATTAAATGGTGACCAACCACTAACACACCAACTGTATTTAGTTTAACGCCAATTGATTGACCACCGGGTAGTACACGGAAGTCTTTTAAGACCCGTACATCGACCTTTTTAATGGGGATCCCTGCGTATTCTAGAAGCATTTCGTTTTTGCCATATTCATTTGCTTTAACAGATACCGATTTTTTTCCCTGATTAAGAGTGATATTTGTATTGTGAGAAGCTATGGCGGCTGTTACCGGGGCAGCCTTTTGAAACGTATAATCTTGTCCTTCAAAAACGGTTATTGATTTTGGTATTGAAAGGTATTGCTGTAAGGGCTGAAAAAAAATAAGGCTAATTAATGAAACAAGGAGAATTCCACCAATAATCTTTCTAATTATTTCTAACTTCAAATCCTTCACTCTCCTCGCTTCTTTTCAACTGCACTTATAAAAATGGCTACATCTATAATTTTGCCTCCTTGACAATCATTTATAACTTCGTTCAACATAAAAAAGCTACCCAATTTGGATAGCTTTTCATTTTTTCTTATTTTTACCAGCTAATTGCAATAATTCCTCTGCATGCTGCTTCGTTAAATCGGTAATTTCTGTTCCCGAAATCATTCGGCCGATTTCCTTGATCTTTTCCTTTGTCTTTAAGGATGTAACAGAGGTTTTTGTACGGCCGCCCTTAATATCTTTGGCTATATACAGGTGTGTATCAGCCATAGCTGCTACTTGGGGTAAATGCGATATACAAAGAACCTGAGAACCTACGGCAACTTTATAAATTTTTTCAGCAATTGATTGGGCGACCCTTCCGCTGACACCAGTGTCTACTTCATCAAAAATGATCGAGGTTACCCCTTGATGTTTAGAGAAGATACTTTTTAATGCCAGCATGATTCGAGATAATTCTCCACCTGATGCCACCTTTGACAATGGTTTTAATGGTTCCCCAGGATTGGTGGAAATATAAAATTC
The DNA here is from genome assembly GCF_018613415.1 of Bacillus sp. ISL-18. Taxonomy (GTDB): domain Bacteria; phylum Bacillota; class Bacilli; order Bacillales; family Cytobacillaceae; genus Neobacillus. The sequence goes on from NZ_JAGGQG010000010.1 coordinate 389,938, forward strand.
GATATGATCGACGCCAGTTTTAGCAAAATGAAGCAGCTCGGATTCAAAACGAATTTCAAAAATAGTTTTTTCCATATACAGTTCTTTTAATTCCTGATGAATTAATTTTGTTAACTTTATTGCCCATTTACGGCGGATATCAGTTAATTGTTTTGCCTCAAGGGCTAAGTCTTTTTTTATAGATATTAATTCCTTTTCCAGCTCTCCAATATGCGTTTCTTTATTTTGGAGTGTTTCAATTTCTTCTTCAATTTTGGCAGCGTATTCTAATATTTCCGGAATAGTTTTCCCATATTTCCGTTTCAGTTGATTAATTTCATTTAAACGGGCTTCAATTTCATTTAATCGCTGCGGGTCATATTCTAGAACGTCTAATTCATTTCTTAATGTTTGTGCCGCATCCTCTAATTGATAAAAACTATTTGAAACTGAATCAGATAATTCCCGGTAGCTTGTATCAAGTGCAGCCGCCTCTTCTAGAGCTCCCATGACCATTCCTATCCAATCAAGTCCCTTTTGTTCCCCCTGTAAAGCGTTATAGCTTGTTTGGATGGCTTCAAATACCCTCTCGAAATTCCCAAGTCTTCTTTTTTCCTCAGATAATTCTTCGTCTTCGTTCGGCTTTAAATTTGACTTTTGAATTTCATCTAATTGAAATTGAATTAAATCGAGCCGATGGGCTGTCTGCTGGTCATTTTCACTCAAGGATTTTAGTTTATTCAGTGTCTGCTCATAGCGGCGAAAAACTTGGGCATATTCATTCAGAGCAGGATTAATTTCTTCCGCACCGAATTGATCAAGTAGTGGCAAATGTCTCGTTTCATCCATAAGCTCCTGATGTTCATGCTGACCATGAATATCGACAAGTGTAGCACCTATTTCTCTGAGAATGGAAATGGTCACAAGTTTCCCATTAATTCGACAAACACTTTTCCCTGTTCGAGCTATATCCCGACGTAATATAACCATGCCTTCTTCAATTTCAATGCCAAATTCACCTGCTTTTGACATAACAGGATGGTTAGGGTCATCTATTTGGAATAATCCTTCAATTACGGCTCTTTCTTCCCCATGGCGGACAAATTCAGCCGATCCTCTGCCTCCAACGATGAGGTGAATCGCATCAATAATAATTGATTTACCTGCACCTGTTTCCCCTGTTAAAACCGTTAACCCTTTTTCAAATGAAATTGATAAATTTTCAATAATGGCGAAATTTTTTATTGATAATTCTGATAACAAGGAACTCTCCCCCATTTAAAGCATGTCATGGAACCGGTTTGTAATGACCTCTGTATCTTCCGGAGTTCGACAGATAATTAACATGGTATCATCACCACAGATGGTTCCCAATATTTCTTCCCAATCGAGATTGTCAATTAATGCACCAATTGCCATAGCATTACCGGGCAGGCATTTCATGACCAGTAAATGGCCAGCGGAATCAATTCTGACAAACGCGTCAATCAGCGATCTTTTTAATTTTTGTAATGGGTTAAACCGCTGATCTGCAGGCAAACTGTATTTATAACGGCCATCTGTTAATGGCACCTTAACTAAATGTAATTCCTTAATATCTCTTGAGACGGTAGCTTGTGTTACGTTATAGCCTGCGTTCTTTAATTCATCCACTAAATCATCTTGCGTCTCAATATCATTACTGGCAATAATCTCTCTTATTTTAATATGACGCTGACCTTTATTCATTCTTTCACCTCGTAATAATAAAAGCGTAAGCGCCTTGGTTAGCCCCGACAAGCATAATACGAGCCGGCTGAAAGGTTGCTTTTTAACCTTTTGGACGGATTGGCTTATGGCCTCGAGGGGCTAGGCGCTGGAGCTAGACAATAAAAGAACATCAGTGTATGTCCTATTTACCAATATGTTAGCCCATTTCCTATAGAATGTACATTTTTTTCTCATAAAAATACATACACATGCAAAAGGATAGGCTATTAGCCTACCCTTCATCCTGTTTTGTGTGAAATTCCTTATGAGATTTCTCGACAATTTCAGCAGGCTGAATTTGCAGTTGATTGATCCCTGCTTCTCGTTCATTTTCCCATCTTAGGTGAAGCAAAAATTCAATATTTCCGTCTCCTCCGGTAATCGGGGAGAAGGATAAATTTTTTACAAGATAACCTTCCTTAATGGAAAAGTTAATAATTTTCTCAATGACTTGTAAATGAACTTTCTCATCCCGGACAATTCCTTTTTTGCCTACTTGCTCACGACCAGCCTCAAATTGCGGCTTGACTAAGGCAATTATATCACTTCCAGAAATTAATAGTGTTTTTAATACAGGTAATATTAAGGTTAAGGAGATGAAAGACACATCGATCGTTGCAAAGTTTGGCATCTCACGGCTTAAATCTGCTGGTGTTACATAGCGAAAGTTGGTTCTTTCCATTACAACTACTCGTTCATCCTGGCGCAGTTTCCAGGCAAGCTGATTATAACCAACATCAAGGGCATATGACATCTTAGCACCATTTTGTAGTGCACAATCCGTAAACCCGCCAGTTGAAGAACCGATATCCAATAAGACCTTCCCTTCGACATTAACATCAAAGACCTTTAATGCCTTTTCCAGCTTTAAACCACCACGACTGACATATGGAAGTACATTTCCTTTTATATTCAGGGGTATATCGACTTTAACCTTTTCACCTGGTTTATCTAACCGTTCTTCATTTGTATATACTAGGCCTGCCATTATGGCTCTTTTAGCCTTTTCCCTCGTTTCAATAAGTCCTCTTTCAACTAATAAAACATCTAAGCGTTCTTTATTTTTCATATATTAAGCCCTTTGTTGTTTTTTTCTGGCATTTGCTAAAATAGAAGTCCTCTTAATGGTTTCTTCAGTTGTTAAACCGATTTCCTCAAGTAAGGAATCAACATCACCGTGTTCAATAAATTGATCTGGGATTCCCATCCGGTCAATAAGTGCATTGTGATATCCCTTGGACTCCGCAAACTCAAGGATTGCACTGCCAAATCCGCCCTGTAAAATAGCCTCCTCAATCGTAAGGATAGGAGTACCTTTATCAAGAAGTCCAGTAAGCATGGTTTCATCAAGGGGTTTGATGAACCTGGCATTAACAACAGATATGGATAACCCTTGTTTTTCAAGTTTTTGTGCGGCCTCCATAGCCATTGGAATGGTAGTGCCAAAAGTTAGGATTACCGCATCACTTCCTTCTTTTAGCGTCTCCCAAGTGCCAATCGGTATGTTATGGAACGCTTCATCCATTGCTACCCCAAGTCCATTTCCACGCGGAAATCTCATGGCTATCGGTCCATCATCATAATTTAAAGCTGTATAAACCATATGCTGGCCCTCATTTTCATCCTTTGGCATCATTAAGACCATGTTTGGCATATGTCTTAAAAAGGCTATATCAAAAACCCCTTGATGGGTTTCTCCATCGGCACCAACTAAACCTGCACGGTCAATTCCAATAAATACATTTAAGTTTTGCCGGCAAATATCATGCAGCACTTGGTCATAGGCACGTTGTAAAAAGGTTGAATAAATGGCTAAGAATGGCTTCATATTTTGTGTTGCCAACCCGGCGGCCACAGTTGCCGCATGCTGTTCAGCAATCCCGACGTCAAACATACGGTCTGGGAACTCGCTTGCAAACCCTTCTAACTTTGATCCTACAGGCATTGCCGGAGTAATCGCCACAATTCGATTATCACTTCTTGCCAGCTTCCGGACAGTTTCACTGACTATACTGCTCCAAGCAGGCGGTTGTTTTTTTGATGGTTTAACAAAATCTCCTGTATCCATTTTATACGGTCCAGTCCCGTGCCATGTACCAATCTTGTCACTTTCAGCTGGTCTAAAACCCTTTCCTTTTTTAGTAATTACATGGAGAAGGACAGGTCCATCGGTTTTTTTAGCGTATTGGAGACTTTCAAATAAATTATCAAAGTTATGACCATCAATTGGTCCTAAATAGGTAAAGCCAAGCTCTTCAAAGAACATACCGGAAACCACCAAATACTTGAGGCTATCCTTTATTCTTTCGGCAGTCGCAGCAAGTTTTCCACCTACTGCAGGGACCTTCTTCAATAATACTTCAAGTTCATCTTTTACCCACTGGTATTTACCGGCTGTCCGCAATTGACCAAGAATATTATGGAGGGCACCGACGTTAGGTGCAATCGACATCTCATTATCATTAAGCACTACAATCATATTCTTTTTTTCATGGCCAATATGGTTCAATGCCTCTAGTGCCATTCCACCCGTTAAAGCCCCGTCACCGATTACTGGAACCACAAAGGATTTTTCTTTTTTTAAATCCCGAGCAATGGCCATACCCATGGCAGCAGAAAGAGATGTGGAACTGTGTCCGGTTTCCCAAACATCGTGTTCACTTTCACCTCGTTTTGGAAATCCGCATAATCCCTTAAATTGTCTTAACGTGTCAAATTCACAGGCCCTGCCTGTTAATATCTTATGGACATAAGATTGATGACCTACATCCCAAATCAGTTTATCCTTTGGACTATCAAAACATTTATGTAAAGCGAGCGTTAATTCTACTACTCCTAAATTTGGTCCGATATGTCCACCGGTTACAGATAATTTCTGAATTAAAAATTCGCGAATTTCTTGACTAAGAGCCTCAAGCTCCTGATTCGACATCCTTTTTAAGAAGGATGGGTCCTTGATTGATAATAAATCCATTTTTGGACCACTCACTTTCATACTTATTCGTTCTACCCTATATTCCTAGTATTTCTATCTTTATCTGAAAAAATAGCCGCTAGCACACTAAGTGATAACGGCAATTAACAACTTCACTAAAATGAGAACCATTAGTACATACTCATCCTGCAGCAAAAAAACACTCTAGTGATCCCTTGATGCAACTAAATCCGTTATTTCGTCAAGAAGAATGGTATTTAAGTCTGTCTTTTTTAAATATTCTTTGGACAGCTTAATTTGATTCTGAAGAGCATCTCTTGCCCCTTCCAAAGATAATAATTGTGGATAAGTGCTTTTATGGTTTACGGTATCACTGCCCACAGGCTTTCCAATTATTTGTTGATTGCCTACCAAGTCTAGAATATCATCCTGTATCTGGAAAGCAAGTCCAAGGTGATGTGCAAACGCTGAAAGGTTTTGTAATGAGTTTTCGTTTGCTTGAGCCATAATCGCTCCTGACACCACACTGAACTTTAGCATCTTGCCTGTTTTGTGAATATGTATATACTCTAGTTCTTCAAGGGACAGAACCTTGTTCTCCCCTTCCATATCAGCTACCTGTCCTCCTACCATTCCTTCAGCGCCGGCTGCTTTTGCCATTTCTACCATCAACCTCATTTTCACAGCCGGTGGAGCAAAATCAGCAGAAAGCATATTCATTACTTCAAAACTATAAGTTAATAATGCATCCCCAGCAAGTGTTGCAATAGCATCTCCAAACACCTTGTGATTGGTCGGTTTACCTCTTCTTAAATCATCATTGTCCATGCTGGGCAGGTCATCGTGGATTAATGAATAGGTATGAATCATTTCAATTGCAGCTGCAGCCGGAACCCCCTGTTTAGGGTCAATTCCGAATGCATCTAAAGTTGCAAATAACAATAATGGCCGAATTCTTTTACCCCCTGCTTCAAGAGAGTAAATCATAGAATTCTTTAAGACGGAAGGGGCATCCAGTTTTTCTACAAGCGCTCGAAGTTCCCGATTTAGCAGTTGTTGATATTCTTTTCTAAATGCGTCTAGTAATCCGGTTTTCAAGCCCTAATCCTCCTCTGCAATAGAAAAACGCTCAGTACGCCCATCCTCCGTAATAATTTGCGTAAGTTGTTCTTCCACAGTTTTTAATTTATCATGACATAGTTTGGATAGTTCCATACCTTCTTTGTAGAAAGTAATCGCTTCTTCTAATGGAACGTCGCCTTCTTCCAGCTTTTCAACAATTTCTTCAAGCTTTGTCATGGCTTCTTCAAAGGTTAAAGTTTTTTCAGTTGTCACTAGCTTCTCTCTCCTTTATGGTTTCCACATTACAGAAAAGGCTTCCATCTGATAATTGAATTTGAACTTGCTCATTTGATTTTACTTGTTTAACACTTTTTACGAGCCGGTTATCCTCAGTATAGGCTAAACTATAGCCGCGCTCCATTATTTTAAGAGGGCTTAAAGCCTGTAGTGTAGAAAGAATCCGATCAAATTCAGTTTGTTTTTTTTCATAGATTTGCGTTACCGTTCGGTTTAAATCCTTTTGTGTCCTTTCAAAACGTTTTTTTGCCTCCAGCAGTCCTTCTTTTGGATGTCTTCGCTGCAACCGTTTTGATAAGGTCTCATGCTGTTCTATTTTTACAGCAGATAATCGAGAAACTCCCCGTTTCAGTCCTTCAGTTAACCGATCTACCTGCTCAAGTTTTTGCTCATAAAGCCGATGTGGATAGCGAAATGCATACGATTTCTTCACACGGCTTAACCGTTCATTTTCAAATTTAAACTTCGCGCTCATCACACGAATCAGACGGGTTTGACGCTGCAAAACCCTATCCACTAGTTCTTCAATATGTGGAACCGCTAATTCTGCTGCTCCTGTTGGTGTCGGGGCACGCAAGTCAGCAACAAAATCAGCAATGGTAAAGTCTGTTTCATGGCCTACTGCTGAAATAATCGGAATGTTGGAAGAAAAAATAGCACGAGCTGTCAATTCTTCATTGAATGCCCATAACTCTTCAATCGAACCACCGCCGCGCCCAACAATTAAGACATCGATTTCTTTCATCTTGTTGGCCTTTTCAATGGCTTTTACGATGGAAGGGGCAGCATTCTCTCCCTGGACAAGAGCGGGGAATACAAGAATATTCGCAATAGGATAACGCCTTTTAATCGTAGTAATGACATCCCGAATGGCAGCGCCAGTAGGGGAAGTAATCACGCCTACTGTTCTTGGATATAGAGGGATGGCTTTTTTTGTTTCAGGAGCAAATAATCCTTCCGCTTCTAATCTTTGTTTAAGTTGTTCATATGCTAAAAATAATTCGCCAATGCCATCAGGCTGCATTTCTCTTATATATATTTGATACTGGCCGCTTGGTTCATATACACTGATTTCACCCTTAACAATCACCTTCATCCCGTTCTCTGGTGAGAATTTCATAAAACGGGATTGTCCGGCAAACATCACGGCAAGAATTCGGGCTTTCTCGTCCTTTAAAGTAAAATACATATGTCCGCTTGAATGCTGTTTGAAATTAGAAATTTCGCCTCTTACATGAACTTCCCGTAAATGGGGATCAGCATCAAATTTTCGTTTTATGTATTTTGTTAAAGCATTCACAGATAAATATCTTTGTTCCGGCATGAAGAGCTCCTTTTAACGAAAGAATAAAACTGTCCTTATCCATTATACATTTAGCTCGATTTTTTGTCTGTAAAAACCAATTGAACTATCTGTATGAGATAAGGACATATACTTTACTTAATCTCGAGCAAGACTTTCAGCAGCAGACTTCACGGTATTGTACATAAGCATGGTGATGGTCATTGGGCCAACACCTTTGGGAACTGGAGTAATATATCCAGCCTTTTCGGAAACTTCATCGAACGCAACATCGCCACAAAGTTTTCCGGCTTCATTACGATTGATTCCAACATCAATAATAACCGCACCCTTTTTAACATGTTCCGCCTTAATAAAATTTGGTATTCCTACGGCAGCAATCAAGATATCCGCTTGGTTTGTATGAAACGGTAAATCGTTTGTTTTCGAATGGCAGTAGGTAACCGTTGCATCTTGATTTAAAAATAATTGGCCAACTGGCTTCCCAACGATATTACTTCTTCCCACAACGACAACATGCTTTCCTGGAATAGAAATACCTGTTTCTTCTAATAAGACCATAATCCCATATGGTGTACAAGGCAGAAAGGCATTCTGGCCGGTCATCATCCTGCCAATATTAATTGGATGAAAGCCATCGACGTCCTTTAATGGAGATATGGATTCAATTACTTTCTTTTCGTCAATATGCTTCGGCAGCGGCAGCTGTACTAAGATTCCATGAATATCCGGGGTTTCATTTAATTCAGCAATTTTCGCTAGTAATTCGTCTTCAGAAACTTCTTCCTGCATTTCAATTAATAAAGAGTGCATACCTAGCTCTTTACATGCCTTTTCTTTATTCGTCACATAAGTCCTTGATGCATGATTATTGCCAACGAGAATGACGGCTAAGCCTGGTGTTACGCCAAGATCTTTGAGTCTCACAACTTCTTCGGCAATTTCTAACCTTTTTTTTGCAGCTATATCTTTACCGTTAATTATTTGTGCTGTCATCATAATTCCTCCCCAGTCCCTAGAAAATAATCGATTAATCGTTATGAAGTTTTTCTTTTATATTAGATAAAACCCCATTAATAAACTTACTTGATTGGTCATCTCCGTATATTTTTGCAATCTCGATAGCTTCATCTAGTATCACATTATCTGGAATATCCTGAGAAAACTTCAATTCAAATGCAGCCATTCTTAATAAGTTACGATCCACAGTAGCCAATCGGTCTAAAGACCACTTTTCAAGATTTTCGCTAATAAGAGCATCGATTTCCTCTTTTTGTTCAACTACCCCTAGAACCAGTTGGTTCAGATAGTCATCACTAGTCTCTCCTTCTAAAACATGTTCAATCGCTAATGATGGCTCGGTGTCACTAACATCAATTTGAAAAAGTGCCTGTAACGCCTTTTCCCTAGCTGTTCTTCTTTTCATTCTACCTTTAACTCCTTTAGCTATATATTAACTAATTTTTGTTTAATTTTTGTTTTTGACCTGGCATTATGTACTTGAAACTAGCTTGCACATAAAAAGATAATAGCATAACTAAAAGGGAATCGCACGGTATGTCTTATTATTTTATAAAGGATCAGCCAGTCAATTATGGATTTGTACTTTTTTTCGCCAATAAATCGTTTTAAAACTCATGAAAAAATAGAAGAACCAAAGGATCAATACCTTTGGTTCTTAAAAGTTAAAGTTCAGCGTCAATTTCCTGTTCGTTCTTTTGATTTTCAAATTGAATTCCGACTACGTGAATGTTTACTTCCTCTGCATCTAATGCAGTCATATTCAACAAGGCTTGACGAATATTATCTTGAACCTTTCCTGCAACCGTTGGAATAGATGTACCAAACTTCATTAAGCAATAGACATCCACTTTAATTCCTGTTTCACTAAGTTCTACCTTAACACCTTTACCGTGATTTTTTTTCCCTAGACGTTCCACAACGCCCGTTGCAAAATTGCCGCGCATCCCAGATACACCATCCACCTCGGATGCTGCAATTCCTGCGATCACTTCAATAACCTCCGGGGCAATTTCAATTTTACCATGACCATTGCTTCCTTGATCCATTTCCAAGACACTAAATTCGCTCATATTAAACACCTCCAAATTTTAGACAGACTTCATCACATCATGTAATTCAAGAAATTTCGTATTAAAATTGCCTTCAACGAAATTTTCATGCTCTAACAATTTTAAATGGAACGGGATGGTTGTATGAATGCCTTCCACAACAAACTCACTTAACGCCCGCTTCATTCTTGAGATGGCTTCTTCTCTGGTGTTCCCATATGCGATAACCTTCGCAATCATGGAATCATAGTATGGCGGAATGGTATATCCTGGATACGCTGCTGAATCAATACGAACTCCTAATCCACCTGGCGGTAAATACATCTTAATTTTCCCTGCTGAAGGAAGAAAGTTCTTCTCTGGATTCTCTGCATTAATCCGGCACTCAATGGCCCAGCCTGTAAACGTAACATCCTGCTGTTTAAGGGTTAGTTTTTCACCATTTGCCACGCGGATTTGTTCTTTAATCAGGTCAGTCCCAGTGACCATTTCTGTCACAGGATGTTCAACCTGGATTCTTGTGTTCATTTCCATAAAATAAAACTTGCGATTACGATAATCATAGATAAATTCTACGGTGCCGGCACCCGAATAATCAACTGCTTGTGCAGCTTTTACGGCTGCGCTTCCCATTTCTTCACGAATCTCACCATCTAAAGCAGGTGATGGCGATTCTTCCAACAGTTTTTGAAGCCGGCGCTGGATAGAGCAATCTCTTTCACCTAAGTGAATCGTATTTCCATGTTTATCGGCAAGTACTTGTATTTCTACGTGACGGAAATCCTCAATATATTTTTCTATGTAGACCCCAGAGTTTCCGAAAGCCGTCAACGCTTCCTGCTGTGTGATATTAATACCTTTTATTAATTCCTGCTCATTTTTAGCAACACGGATCCCTTTACCGCCTCCGCCTGCAGTTGCCTTAATGATGACAGGGTATTCGATTTGCTTCACAAGCTCAAGTGCTTCATCAATATCATTAATAATCCCTGTAGATCCTGGAACAATTGGTACTCCGGCTTTACGCATCGTTTCCCTTGCAATGTCCTTGGTTCCCATTTTTGTGATCGCTTCTGGACTTGGCCCAACAAAGGTGATATTGCATTCTCTACAGAGTTCTGCAAAGTCTGCATTTTCAGCAAGGAAACCATATCCCGGGTGAATCGCATCACATGAGGTCAAGTTTGCAACACTGATTATATTTGTAACGTTTAAATAACTGTCTTTTGATGATGTTGGTCCTATGCAATAGGCTTCATCTGCGAGTTGAACATGCAGGGCTTCACGGTCGGCTTCTGAGTATACAGCTACCGATTCAATTCCCATTTCCCGACAGGCACGAATAATCCTAACGGCAATTTCTCCTCTGTTTGCAATTAACAGTTTCTTTATCATCCTGTTATCGCTCCTTATTCTGGCTTAACTAGAAATAGCGGTTGTCCATATTCAACTAATTGACCATTTTTAACTAGTATTTCAACGATTTCTCCGTCTACTTCTGCCTCAATTTCATTAAATAATTTCATCGCCTCAACAATACAAACGATTGAATCCTTTGATACCCGGTCTCCTGCTTTTACATAATTATCAGCATCTGGAGTTGGCGACGAATAGAAGGTTCCAACCATTGGTGAAGTGATTTTGTATAAATTTGCTTGTACGGCTGATTCATTTTCTGCTGCTTTTACGGCTTCCGGAGCAGCCTCTTGGACTTGAACAGCTGGTGCTGGCTGTACAGCCGGAACAGTTTGTACAGCTGCAGAGGCTGGCTGTGGTACTGAAACTGGCTGGGAAACAATCGTGGTTTGATTGTTTTTCTTCATTTGGATTTTTGAACCATCCATTTCATATACAAATTCATCGATACTGGATTGATCAACTAATTTAATCAATTCACGAATTTCTTGTACTTTTAACATTGAGTAACACTCCTTGTACAACTTAATTAGTACTAACTACTAATACTATACGATAATAGCTAGTAAAAGTTCAATCATCTTAATTGAATGCTGCTGACAATTTCAAAATGTCTACCCTATATATATTAATCTTTTTTGATCAAAAAAAGAAATATTTTACGATTTTCCTCCTTACAATTGAAGATTTTTACCTATTCTTAGTGAATTTAACCATCAAAAAATTATTGGTATATTCACTTTAAACAAGTCTGTTGATTGGAGCTCCAGGCACTTCGCTTTCCCAGCCCCTTACTCCCGCAGGAGTCTTCGTGCCTTCCGCGCAATCAACAGAGTGTTTTCAATAGACCTTCAACTCAACTATTAAAAATAAAAAATAAGTGTTTAAAATCATTTGGATCCCTCAACATAAAAAATTACCGAGAAAAATACCCTTTCTCGGCAATTTTTTATGTTATTTATTTTGCAGGCTGGTATTCAACTGCTACATAGTTTGTTTCATCAATCTCTTTTTTCACTTCCAGCATAATCTTATTCGCATCTGAAACAGATGGTTTTTTCTTTGCTTTGACGGTAACGATTACCTTTGGACCATCCGCCCTAACAAGTACATCCTCATAGCCCATTGTTTTAATGAATGTTTCAAGCAATTCTTCACTTTGAGCCACTTGATTTAGCTTATCCATTTGATCTTTTACTTTACTTTTTTCATCAGGAGAAAGATCAGTGGAAGCTAGTTCACTTGTCAATTCTTCCTGTTTTTGGCTGCGTAGGTCTTCCAGCTTCATACGGAGTTCTTCAAATGCTGAATCGCCGGCAACGCTGGATACAACTGTTTTGTCAACCTTTTCCTTTGTTTCAGTTGTTGATTTCCCTAAATTTTGATCCTTGGCCTTTTGTTGAACGGCAGCAAGATCATTGCTCTTTTGCTCTGGTGATGTAATGTAATAAACCGATAAAACCACAACTAAACTTAACATCGTTAATAACCAAACTGTTTGTTTTTTTAATAGCATATTCTTTTCCCCCTTATTTTTTAGGCATGACAGCCACTCGATGACTAGGTACTCCCAAAGCCCTAGTAACTGCTTCCTTAATCCATTTTTTCACTTCAATATTATCTGCGCCCTTAGCTACTACGAGTACCCCGCGAATATCGGGTTTCTTAGTTTCTACGACAATAGGAACCTCTTTATCTCCATTACGAATAATAACCAATTGTGTGTCTGTTGAAGAATCAACTACCTTACGTTGTCCGCCTTCACGGTCTGTTTCATCCGTCGTTTGTGATTTTGTTACTGTATTTTTTTCAAGTATTTTCTTGTCGGTTGAATCAATTGTTACGACAACGGTAACATCATTAACACCCAGCATTTCCTCTAAGGCCTTTTTCATTTGGTTTTCATACTTTTCTTCATATTGAGTTATTGCCTTATTCTCAGATGATTTCTTAATACCAAAGGCCGGAACATCCTCAGAAGCGATCTTTTCATTTGTTGCTGCCGGCTGCGCTTGAGTAGTTGAATTGCCTTTAAAAACAATATTTCCCACAAGCATAAAGGCAGCTCCAATACAGAGAACCAGCAACATATATTGGTATTTCCCAGGTTTCTTTTCACCCTTATTTTCCGGTTTAAGTATTTTCTTAAGCCATGATAATGGACCTTGATTGTTATCCATTTTTCTTTTTAATCCCCCCTTCAATCGAGACTTCTACAGTTTTCTCTGTTACATTCCATTTCTGTGACAGAAATGAAGCAATTTGTTTTGTTTCTTTGGTTGATCCTTTAGAAGGAAGAGGTGTTTCGGTGTTTATTTCAATTTGCTTAATTGCTTCGACTGTCTGAACGCTGTTTTCTGGCTGTTTTAGAAGAACCGTAACCTTTTGGAGGTTTTCAGGGAATGCTTTGTCGCTTTCTTCGTTCACTGCTAGGTCAATTTTTTCTATCTCCAATCCGTATTGATTCATCAACTCCTCCTTAACATCCTTTTTTAGCTGGACAGCCATTTCTTCTAAAATATATGCATGTTGGGAGGCTTGTATTTCTTTTTTCTTTAAATCTATTGAATTTTTGATATTTTTTTCTCCGGGAGCCTGATAGGAAGGGATAGCGCTCATAGTTGTTTCAAAGTCCTTGGAGATCAGCTTAAGGATAGGAGTAAGAATAATCGCGATTAAAAGGAGCCCGGTCACCATTTTGGTATATTTCTGCATACTAGAGTTTGGAAGCAGCATATCAATGACCGTCGCTAGCAGGATAAATAGGATAATATTCGTTACCCATTCTTTTAAGAAATCCATCATTCTCCCCCTTACCTCATCATCATCGTTAAATTCCCAGCCGCAACGATGACCGTAATACTTAAAAAGAACATAAGCGAGACAATTCCCAGGGCTGCAAATACATAGATGACACTTTTGCTGATAATATCAAGGCATTTAATAACTGGACCGCCCCCTAATGGCTGAAGGATGGCCGCTGCAAATTTATAAATAAACGAAATCATTAATATTTTTAAAGCCGGAAATGCCACGATGATTAGTAAAATAGCAACACCGGCGATTCCGACCGTATTTTTTAACAGGACGGAAGCACTGACGACCGTATCTGTTGCATCTGTAAACATTCTTCCTATAACAGGAATAAAATTCCCGGTAACAAATTTAGCTGTTCTAATGGCTACTCCGTCGGTTACGGCGGCTGATGCTCCTTGCACCGAAATAACACCAAGAAACACAGTTAAGAAAAGTCCCATTAATCCTATGCTCCAGTTTCGCAGCAGCGCTGCTAACTGCGACACTTTGTATTGTTCAGACATGGTACTGACAATACTCAGTAACGTGGCTAAAAAGAGAAGTGGAAGAATAATATATTGCATAATTAAGCCGCTCGAATTCATTAAGAAAAGGATGACTGGGTGAAAAAAGGCAGCGGACACAACTCCACCTGACGCAGCAATTAAAGCTAACAGAAGAGGAACAAGTGCCAGGACGAAGGAGATCATTGTTCCAATCGCTTCATTCGTATAGCTGATGGCAATATGGAAACTATTTAAAGCTATAATGACGAGCACCATATAGATAATTGAATAGGCTACTTTACTAATCGTGCTCTTTTCGAAGGCATTTTGCATCGATTGCAAGAACATGCTGAAAATGGTTAACATGATTAATGAACCCAATAATTTTCCATTCGCTACGAACTCATGAAAGGCGAATTTTAGTATTCCTTGACCCCATTCCTTAAAGGAAAATTTCTTGTCGCCTTTAACGAAATCATAAAGACTGCCCTTTTGACTTTCCGGGAGAAAGCCGCCATATTTAGTGGTAATATCCTCCCAATATTGTTGAAGCTCACTTATGTCCAACGTCTCTAACTGTTGGTCGACCAAATCCTGTGCTGAGAGTGACGCTTGAGTGTTTTTAGATTCTTCGGCAGCTTGTACACCTGGAATATGAAAAAATAATAAAACGAGAATCATGATAGGAATAAACTGCAGCTTTTGCCTCATTTTTACACACCTCTTTTGGGGGGGCTGTCCTCAACTAGGAATAAGTTTTATAATGGTTTCGATTAATACGGTTAAGATAGGGATGGACATAGCTAGAATGATAATTTTTCCGGCTAATTCGATTTTTGATGCAATTGCTCCTTGACCTGCATCCTTCGTGATCTGTGTAGCAAATTCTGCAATATAAGCAATTCCAATGATTTTAAGGATTGTCTCAACATAAACCATATTTACCTTTGCATTTACGGCGAGTTTTTCTAGCATATGAATAATTTCAAAAATTTTATCAACTAAAAAGAGAAAAATGACGCAACCTACAAAAACAACTAAGAGAAAAGCAAAATTAGGTTTTTGCTCTTTGATTATTAACGCAAGAAAAGTGGCGATAAGGGCTACACCGACTATTTTGATGATTTCAATGGCTGAGCCCCCCTCTCTATTGAAACAAGAATACAGATTTTATTTTTTGGAAAAGGTCATCCACAATTGTAGCTACTTGGAACAAGATGTAGATAAACCCAAATAATGTTACCCATTGGGCGTATTCTTTTTTCCCGACCTGATCTAGGACGGTATGCAAAAAGGCAACCACAATTCCTACCCCAGCGATTTTAAAGATAATATCGACTTCTAACCCCATTGCTTTTCCCCCTAAAATAATAAAATAATTAGTAACAACCCGGATAAGAATCCTAAGCTCTTTAGCATTTTTTCATATTTTGCTTGCCGGTCAATGGCATCAGCTTCTTCTCTTTCAAGATGGGAAAGGGTAAGCAAAATATGCTTTTGCTGGGAAATGCGGTCATGGCGTCCTAATGTTTCCCCAAATTGTTTCATTACCTCGAATTCACCCTGTTTTAAAGCGGTTAATTTCCAAATTTCTTGTAAACTAGTCTCCCAGGCATCTTTAACCGTTGTTTCTGTTTTTGTTAATCTACTCGCAAAGGTTTCAAAAAACTTTGACAGCGGATTTGTAAGCTGGGCGGATAATCTCCTAGCAGCCTCATGTAACGGTGTATGGCTGTACATTATTTCAGCCTCAAGTGATTGTAAGGCTGACCGTAATGCCCTTAATTGCTTAGGTCGGTCACTAAAATTCCGGGCAGCTTCGAACCCTGTCCAGGTCGTGGCAATAATAATGATAATGGCACCAATTAGTTTAATCATTTTATGTCACTCTCACTTTATGAGGCATTTCCTTACCCTCAGCATCGAGAATGCGGGTAATCGTTCCTGGCCCTGATAATCTGCTTAAGATGACAAAACGTTCAAATATCTTTTGGTCCATAATGTCCCTTAATGAGGGACGTTTTCTAATTTCATCTATATTTGAACCGTGGGTGGTCATCATCAGTTTAATTCCTGCATGTACCGCCTCTTGGATAGCTTCTGCATCTTCTCGGCGGCCGATTTCGTCAACAATCAGCACATCCGGACTCATCGAACGGATCATCATCATCATTCCTTCTGCTTTCGGACAAGCATCTAAGACATCTAGACGATGACCAAAGGTTAACTGTGGTACCCCATTCACGCACCCAGCAATCTCACTCCGCTCATCAACAATCCCCACTTTACTAGCTTTAATACCTTTTGCATGGTTCCCCGATGAAATGATTCTTGCAATATCCCGCAGCATTGTTGTTTTTCCTGTCTGCGGCGGTCCAATGATCATGGTATGCATCCAGTCTTCTTGAAAAATATAAGGAATAATTGCCTCCGCAATTCCAACCTTCTCCCTTGCAATTCTAATATTAAAAGAGGAGATATCCCTTATCGCCTTAACCTTTCCATCTTCAAGAATGACCTTTCCAGCCAGTCCAATCCGATGCCCTCCAGATATGGTAATATAACCGCGTTTAAGTTCTTCTTCCAGTGTATAGATGGAAAATTGACTAATTTTATTCAGAAGATGAAAAGCATCCTCAGGCTGAATAATATACGATAAAAACCTAGGAGCACCCTTTAGAGTGATCTCAATGGGACGGTTAATCCGGATGCGGATTTCCTCTACTTCTTCTTTTTGATTAGGAGGGATTTGATTGATTAAGCTGGCAAGATTTTTAGGTAAAAAGGTAAGAATCGTTTCCACGTATGTTTCCTCCTCCATTTTCCCTTTCTCATTAATTAAAATGTATGCCTGCTTGGACACAATATGACATCCACGTCTGTTAATTTCATTCTATTTTTTGGTAACTGTTAATAGAACAAAATACCACTTTTACTAGACTTTTAAGATACGAGGAACATAATCCGGGGACAGCCATATTTTATACAGAAAAGGCGTAAGCGCCCGTTTAGCGACGTCCAATAGTCGTGGGGGGCTGGAGCTGGACAATTCTCAAAGTCAGATATCCATAAAAAAAGTATGAAGGGACGGGGAATAAATGTATCCTTATCATGTACCTAATCGAAATGGACTCCATCCAAAAGGTCATTTAATAAAAGTGATTGGGGAAGGGGAACTCAGCCTGCCGCCGGATTCTGCGTCGGTGAACTTAGGGGTCATAACAGAAATGAAAGATCTTATACCCGCTCAGCAGCAAAATTCTGCTTCGGTGACAAAAGTAATTAATGCGATTAAGACACTAGGCATTCCCCAAAATTTAATCCAAACCTCTGATTATCGAATAGACACTGAATACGATTATGAACAAGGGAAACAACTTTTTCGCGGGTACAAAGTAACTCATTTAATACAGGTAAAAGTGGAAGGGCTTTCCTTAGTAGGAAAAGTTGTAGACACGGCGGTTCAAAATGGGGCGAACTTTGTATCTAACGTTCAATTTAGTCTAAAAAATAAAGACGGTTATTATTTGCAAGCCTTAGCTCTTGCTCTAAATAACGCCTGTGAAAAAGCAAAGACGATTGCCACAACCATTCATGCTACTTTAAATCCGACACCTACTTCGGTAGTGGAAAGCTGTTCTAGTGTACAGCCCATTCATTATCAAGCCGATGCCTTAGCAAAAGGGTTTAGTTCAACTCCAATTGAACCTGGTCAGCTTAAAATTAAGGCCGTTATTTCAGCAGAATTCCACTATCAAACAACGGTTTGACAAACAAAAAAGGACTGAGCCGAATATTGGCCTCAATCCTTTTCCATAGTATAGCTTATTTATCATATTTCTTTGCCCAATTGTATAATTGCATCTCCGTGACAGGGCCGTTAAAGTGCTCTCTGATTGTTCCCTGTTTATCAATGACAAAAGTTTCAGGTTGTCCTGTCACATTAAACATTTTTGATACCTGAGCATTATAATCGAATAAATAGTTCATTCCTTCTTGATTGTTTTTCGTGGACTTTTTTATCCTGTCAATCGTTTCACCGCGGTTAATCATAAGAAATGGATATTTTCCACCATAATCCTTTTGAAATGCTGCAAGTTCCGGGAATTCCTCCTTACATGGTTCACACCAGCTCGCAAAATAATTAATGATCACCACTTTGCCTTTATATTCAGAGAGTTTCGTAGTCCCACCCTCATATTTTGGCAATTCAAAGTTATACGCCTTATCACCGACATCGGTGTTTTTAGCCTTTGTTACCAAACTATATGCGAAAAAGCCAAACATGCCTATAATAAGAATGAGTACGAGTAATTTGATGACTCGCTGATTCATCGTGTTTCCTCCTGACACCAATAAGTTTTTAACAAAGGGCCTGGATACGGTTCACAGGCCCTTAAAAAATCACTTATCAAGTTCCTTTAAAAACTCTATTTCCTTTTTAAGCTTTGTGTGTCCTTTCCCTAAATTAACATATAAGCAAAAATTACCACCCATGCTACGGAATAAGCCCCATACATATATTCATAACCCATGTTAAATTCCTCCTATTTTTCCATGTCTGCTCTTAATTTTTCTTTATAACGTTCAACTTTTAGTTTCATATTTTCAAAGGTAACACCTTTATGAAGAAGGTAAGAATATAGAATCGTGAATGCTGCAAGTGATACAAACAATGCTGTCAGCATTGAACCATCTATTCCCCCACCCTGCTGGGAAGGACCATTTCCAAAAACGATTGGATGGAATTTTGTTTGCCACCAGCGAATAGCAAAGAATACAATGGGTACATCGGCAAATCCAATAATTCCAAATACCGCTGCAAGTCTTGCTTTTTTATCCCATACACCATCCATTTGGCGAATCATAATGTAAGCAATGTAGATAAAAAATAGGATTAACGTTGTGATTAACCGTGGTTCCCAAACCCACCAGGTATTCCATGAAGACTTTGCCCAAATTGGACCGGTTGTTAACACAATAATTGTAAAAACAATCCCAATTTCTGCAGAAACATAGGCATAAGTATCAAAAATTCTTTTTCGCTTAATCAAGAATAAAATGCTAAATACAAATGTAACGAAAAAGGCCATAAATGCCAGCCACGCTGAACTCACATGAAAATAAAAGATCTTCTGTGCAGCGCCCATTGTTTTTTCTTCCGCAGCATAGATAAAGATAAAATAGAGGGCAACTAACATGGAAACAACTGTCCCTCCAAACAAGACACTAGATATATTGTTTGGTTTCATTTCCGTGAAATTAGCTCCGGGAAGTACTGCTTTCTCTCGTTCGAGATTCATACTCATCACTTAAACCTCCAGCACATAATCAATTAATAAGAAACAAACAACAAAGAAGATTAGATCGTAAGCTGTAACAAGCTGGATCCAAGCTATGGCGCTCGAAATTTTCTCCATTTTCGTTAAGATTATCTTTGTTGCTTGCACAACTCCAATTAAAATAGGTGTTGTGATTGGAAAGAGCAAAAGCGGCAGCAGCATTTCACTGCTTTTAGAATTTGCTGCAAGGGCTGCTAAAAACGTCCCAATTGCGATAAATCCAAAATTTCCTAAAAAGACGACTAACAGGAAATAAGGAAGACTGCCGAGAAATTTAAAATCAAATAGTAAAAATAAAAACGGAATCGAAACGATTTCAACCACTACCATCATGGTGAAATTGGCCAGGAATTTTCCTAGATAAAGACTGGCTGCTTCCATTGGCGCTACCAACAAACCTTGCATCGTATCATTTCGCTGTTCGGAGATAAACGATCGATTGAGTCCAAGAATCCCGGCAAACACGATAATAACCCAGATGACTCCAGGAATAACCGCTCTTGTTGTATTATTCGCAGGGTCAAACGCAAAACTGAAAACTACGATAACGAGCCCCGCAAAAATAATTTGTGTAGTCAGGATTTGTTTTGTTTTTAGCTCTGAATATAGATCCTTCTTGGCTAGGAAGAGGGCTGTTCGGAAAAGGTTCATGATACACCCTCCACTTGCAGATCATATTTTTCAGTGACAAAACCGAGATTGTCATTTTGGATTCTAAAGTCATCAACAATTTTTCCATTCTTAACAATGATTATCCGGTCACAGATTTCCGCTGCTTGTTTAAAATCATGGGTTACCATTAATGTTGTTGTACCTTTTTCCTTGATGGATAAGATAACATTGTTTAAAATGGCAATCGCACCTTGATCCAAACCTGTATGCGGTTCATCCAAAAGGAGAATCTCGGGATCATGGATAATTGCCCTTGCAATCGCAATCCTTTGTATCATACCGCGGGAAAAATTTTTAACTGGCTCATTCAAAAAGAAGGATAAGCCCACATCTTTTACAAGCATCCTAGCCTTCTGTTCAACATCCTTAACCCCGTATATATTCCCAAAGAAGACGAGATTTTCTAACGGTGAGTAATGATCATAAAGCAAGCTGGAATGGGGTAAATATCCCAATAATTTTTTTATCGGAATCTGGTTCTTTCTTAATTCCAAGCCGTTCACTATTACCTGGCCGGATGTCGGCTTTATTAAGGAAGCCAGTACCTTTAACAGTGTACTTTTCCCCGCACCATTTGGTCCTAGGATGGCAACTGTTTCCCCTTTTTTTATTGAGAGGTTAACGCCACGTAAGATCAGCTTATTGTCTGCTTGCTTCGTCAGATTTTTTATTTCAATCATCATGAGTCCCTCCCATCCCAGCTGTTATTCAATAAACGTACGTAAATTTAGCTTAACTTGAACTAGATGCTGTTTGTAGGCAGCAAGCTTTCCATGATAGTCGTCTTCTGAGATTTTCCCATCATCAAAGGTTTCTTCTAGTTCAATGATCTTCTCCATGATTGCTTTTTGTTTTGCTAGTAATTGTTTAAATGCCTTTTCTTCTTTATCTGCGCCTAGTCTTTCTTCTTCTAATCTAGCTTTTCTTTTAAAGTAGATAAAATAGGCAATACCTGCAATTATGATTGCTCCAATAATTATTAGGAAGATGTGTGGGTTGAAACTGTGTAATGGTGATTGTGCCCACATTCTTAAATGTCCAGGGTTATGAAATGCCGGTGCAGTGTGAGTTACCCCGGTTGTGCTATTTTTATCTGTCGTTGTTGCCGCCAGCTTAGTTTCATCGGCTGGCGGTTGAACATCTTTTTTGTAGACTAGTGTAAATGTCTGTTTTTCCTTCAACCCTTCAATACTGTAGCCAAAATAGCTTTGATCATCAAATTTGAAAAGACCTTGACTAGTTGCTTCTGCACCATTAACTTCAACACTGCCCATTCCTTCAGGAACAAGGATTTGCATCATTTCAACAGGATAATCCATGGATAATTTGATTTCTTTGCCTTTTGGCATTCGATAGCTGTAAGGGAGCACAGTTGTTTGATTCGCCGGAATTGGGGTCGTTGTAATAAATCCTTTATCCACTTGCTTAAAAGCAATTTTACTATCTAAAAAATTTAGATCCTTCGCATTTTCAGGCAGCGTAACCTTTAAAACTGCTTCACTCTTGCCATCACCTTTATATTCCTGTGCAGAAGTGTTGGTATAATTAACCATATTCATCATATTAGTAGACCCATCTTCTGCGGAGCTCACAACCAGGTAATGCATGTCAATGGCTATCTTTGAATCTGTTGTTGCAGCTAATCCCTGGAAAGGAAATAATATCAATAGTCCAAGGAAGAAAACGGTGATTTTTTTGATCACTTTCCTTCCCCCTTTTTCTTTGCATAGTTTTTCATTTGTTCTTCAATTTCTTTTTCTACTTCTGCCATTAGGTCTTTATCAACACTTGTGTCTACAAACTGGTCTTCTTCCTTCATAATCTTGGCTACTTCTATTTCATATTGCCTTTTTAAGTTCTTATAATCCGCATGTGAAATTTTATCCATCTTGTACTCAAACTCGATTTCATTAAGTGTGGTCAATAAGGCCTCTTTCGTGGCAGCTATATCTTGGTCCTTTGAACTTAATTGGATAAACGTATCCCACTTAAAAAATGGAGCTACTATTAAAAACAAACATATTAGAGCCAATGCTGCTGTAAAAATTATTGATAAGATTGAGATATCATGCATTTTATTCACATCCTAAAGATACTTTTTGCGTTCTTCATCGATCATCGAGGTAAGGATTTCTCCCTCCACTTCATCCTCAGTGCTTTCGTAATCAGTCTTTACGACATCTGTACCTTTTTTCTTCACCCACTTACGGATAATGATGAATACAGCTATTGCCGCTAATCCTAAAACGACAAACGGAAGAACCCATGCTGTTAAACTAAAACCGCTTTTCTCAGGGGATGTTAAGATTTCTTCACCATAAATATTGACATAGTATTGACGAATTTTATCTTTATCCCAGCCTTTGTTCATCATCCCTACCAAGTCCTTTTTAAACTCAGTAGTCAGATTACAAGTATTTGGATCGCATTCATAGTGATCTTGACCACAACCGCATGTACAGGCAAATTGCTGGGCAACTGCTTTAAATTCAGCCGATTTATAATCAATTTGTCTTGCTTCTGCTCGAATAAATGAACCTTGAAAAATAAACGCAATTACCAGGAGCCCTAAATAAAATTTCTTTTTCATTATTAAGACACCTCTTTGCGTACTCCTGTGTACCTCGGAGTGACATTTCCATATTTTCCGTTCCAAACTGCAAATAATGCACCAATTACAATCATAAAGGAACCAAACCATAGCCAATCCATCATTGGGTTAACTTTCACAACAAAGGTTGCTTTTCCATTATCTTCCCATGCGCTTAATACGATATATAAGTCTTCTTTAACCGATGAAATGATGGCCACTTCAGAAGATGGCTGCTCCCAGTTACCATAAAACACTTTTTCAGGTTGGAAGGTGCCAATTTTTTTACCTTTTTTAAAAACGGTAACGTCTGCATAAACGATATCGTTAATTCCCTCTTTCTTTTGATCAAGACGATCATAATTGATCCGGTAATCCCTAAGCTCAATTGATTGGCCTAAAGAAACAGTTTTCATCGTTTCCACATCATAATTTTGTGAACCGATAATACCCATTGTTATAAAGGCAATACCAAGGTGGACAATATATCCACCATAGCGGCGGCGGTTGCGGACCATTAAACGATACAAGGCAACCAATGGAGATTCTTTTGTCATTTTCCGTCTAGCTTTCACACCTCTATAAAACTCTAAGAAATGTGTGACCAACAATAAAATAATAACTCCGTATCCAATTACAGCCCATGCTTTTTGGATGCCTAGTACAGCCATTAAAACCATTCCAATTACAGCAAGAATCGCTGGAATCAAAAAGTTCTTTCGAAGGTTTTTTACAGTAGATTTCTGCCATGCAAGCAATGGACAGACAGCCATAACAAACATCATTGACAATAGAATTGGCGCTTCTACTTTATTAAAGAACGGCATACCTACTGTTACTTTCGTCCCTCGGACAGCTTCAGATACAAGCGGGAAAACAGTTCCCCAAAAAGTAGCAAATGCTGCACCTACTAATAGTAAGTTATTAACTAAAAAACTACTTTCTTTCGAAACAATTGAATTGACCTCGCCTGCACTTCGTTTAAGCAAATTGTACCGGCTCATTAGTACATAGAGAGCCAGGATGACCGCTACACCCATGAAAATTAAGAAATATAATCCTAGATTAGAGTTAGCGAAAGCATGGACAGATGTTAAAACACCACTGCGCACAAGGAATGTTCCAAATAACGTTAATGCATAGGAGACAATAATTAAGCTTATATTCCATATTTTTAACATATTTTTACGTTCTTGAATCATAATGGAGTGAAGGAAGGCTGTTGCTGTCAGCCATGGCATAAATGATGCATTTTCTACTGCATCCCATGCCCAATATCCACCCCAGCCAAGCTCTACATACGCCCATTGTCCACCAAAGATATTTCCAAGACTTAAAAATAACCAGGCAACAATTGTCCAGCGTCGTGTCATTTTAATCCAAAAATCGTCAACGTTTTTCATGATTAATGCTGCCATCGCAAAGGCAAAAGGTACGGCGAGACCAACATAACCAAGGTAAAGTGTCACAGGATGAATAATCATCCCCGGGTTTTGCAGCATTGGATTTAAACCCTTACCCTCTGTCGGAACGGCTGCCAATAAATTGAATGGTTTTGCGACAAATCCCAGAATAAAAAAGAAGAAAACCGCATTGGCCATTAAAATGGCTGAGATGTAAGGAACCATTGGGTTTCCTTTCATCTTTCTTGAAAACGTGATCATCACCATGTAAAGAGTTAAGAAAAAGGTCCATAATAATAACGATCCAGCATTTCCAGCCCATAGAGCAGTAAGTTTATAAATAATTGGCAGTTCACTGCTGGTATAATCGGTAACGTATTCGTATTGAAATTGAGAAGTGGCTAATAGGTAGAACATAACAATCATGGCCATACCTGCACAAACAAATAATGCAATCATGCCACTCTTTCCACTGTTGACGAATTTTTGATTTTTTGTGCTTATCCCCAGAGTAAGGATGAGGAGCGAATAAACTGCAATGGCTAAACCTATATAAATCGTTGCGTTGGCAAATAAATACATTTCGTCACCTTCTAACGTTGACTATTATTTTTTATTCACTGGCTTATCAAGCAATTGTTTATGTTTTTCAGGGTCATAGTTTTTCATATCTTTTCCTTCGTATTTAGAAGGGCATCTCGTTTTGACCGATTCTGCTTCAAACGTATTCCTTTTCGTAGGGGCACCTTGAAGAATGGTAATCACTCCCTCTGAAAAATTATCTGGTTTTGTACCATGATAGATCACGTGCATGACGTTGCCATGATTATCTTTTACATCAAATTTCAGTTGAATTTTGTCTGGAT
Organism: Bacillus sp. ISL-18; assembly: GCF_018613415.1. Lineage (GTDB taxonomy): Bacteria > Bacillota > Bacilli > Bacillales > Cytobacillaceae > Neobacillus. Next base: position 414,926 of record NZ_JAGGQG010000010.1, read on the forward strand.
TCCATTTAATTGTTTTTTCTATTAATAATCCCTCAACCGTAACAAAATCGTCTTTGTGCTGGTCTTGAGTCGCCAACAATTCTTTCAAAGTCAGTTCTACACCGCTAGAACCAGGCGTCGCAGCCATCAATAAGAATACAATCGCACCCGCAATAATAAAGCCGCCTAACATCACAAGCGTATTTTTCTTCACTTAGCCCACCTCATTAGATCAATTTTTTCATTTCTTCCTCGTACATTTCCTGGTCAATTTTACCTGTTAACAACTTTTTACGAAGTTCCTTTTTTTCTTCGGCATTATTTGGTTTATGATCTTTTTTCCCAGTTAATTGTTTTGCAGGCTGCTGTTTTTGTTTTGTTCCTTTTGCTAGAGAACGCCGGCCCCTTTGAACATTACCCTTTAATCCTAAATAAACGAAAACCCCTGCGATGATTAAAGCTATTCCAATAATAGAAGCTCCGCCACCCCCAATAAGCGGCTGTTTAGTGGTCCTGCTTGATGTTTCTTTTATTTCTTGGTCTGTTGCTGTACTGCCACTTTTGTCCGTAGAAGCTTGTTGTTTGTTAATTGCCTCCATGGTGGATTCCGTTCCAGCCTTCTGGTATGAAAAAGAGTATGTAAGGTTTTCTTTTGCTTTGACACCCTTATATTGGTAGTAATTAAGTTCTTCGCCATACTCACTCTTAGTGTTGTTAGCTGCTTTTGGCTCTAACTTTATATTTTTTGCATCCATTGGAGAGTAAAAAACGACATCTAATTTGTCAATTGCAGCGTTATTCATCAGCTGATATGTAAAACTTTTTTGCTCTTTTACCTCTATCGTTTTTGTGTAATATTCAATTACAAATTGATAGGTTTCATTATTCTTGATTGCCTTTGCCGGCTTCCAAGATACGATTCCTTTTTCCTTATCAACATCATATGGACGTTGGACCTCTGGCTTATTTTCCTCTGGAAACTCTGCCACTAAATAGGCTTCAAATCCCTTTTCCTTCGCAGGAATAGGTATTTCAATTTTCCCATCATAATCTTGACCGCTTTTGTTTGTAATGGTTCCATACTCACCAACTAGTAATGAGGGTGAGGGCACATCCCTTGACCCCCAATCTTCCGGGTAGTCAAACTCTGGCATAACTTGTACTTGCATTTCCTTAAATGGAAATTTCTCCGCTTGAAATATTGTTGCAGCACTAGTTTTAGAGCTTATAAAACTAGTTAGAAATGAAGCAATGACGAACATTGCCAACCACTTTTTCTTAAGCATATTAATCCTCCTTGGCTTGGAAAACTCCTCACTTGAACATCCAATTTTCACTATAGTCCTCTTAGAAACAAATATAATCGTTCTGCTGCCTATAAAGTTGAATCACTATTGAACATTTTGTTAAAGGGCGAAAACGTTTGAGTTTTTGACAAAAAACCACCACAAAATGTTCACATCTTTAAGATTACTTCGATTTTTTGAGTAATTTGTCGGATTTTAAAACTCTAAACATAGGAACAAAAGCGAAAGCGCCTTGGTCAGCCCCGACAAGCATAAGACGAGCCGGCCGAAAGGTTGCTTTTTAACCTTTTGGACGGATTGGCTTATGACCTCGAGGGGCTAGGCGCTGGAGCTGGACGATTCTAAACCTGTAAATAATTATTCACAAGAAATAAATCTATAATTTCCTATAACATAAAAAAACCTGCATCCAAAATAGCAGGATACAGGTTTTTATCATCTTCTTTAATTTATTTCTTTTCTTCCAAGGATCGGATATAGCTCACAATATCTGAGATTTCCTGTTTCTTTAACTGACGCACACCATCAAGACCTTTTAAAGACGGACCCATTCTCGTCTCTTCACGGCCATAAGCAGTACTAATCCATATTTGCTTATCGGTTGTTAATTTTAAATATTGCGGAGACGCAAGAGCTGTTCCCATTCGCAACATCCCCGCGCCTGCTTCCATATGACAGTTCTGACAATACAGATTGTACAGTTTTTTTCCATTTACCGAGTTCCCGTCAATGGTATTTGGCACATTAAAACTAATATCTTCTGTTTGCCAAGTACGGATATAGGTTACTAGATTTTTTATCTCTGTCTGAGATAATCTTGGTCCATAGGCCGGCATACCGGTTCCTTCTCTTCCAAATTTTATATAATTATATATATCTTTATCAGGCACAGAGTTTAAGAAATTTTGATTATTTAAAGCAGTTCCTGCCTTTTCCCCTTCACCTTTTCCCCTTCACCTTTTCCAGTATCACCATGACAGATCATACAATTTTTATTGTATACCTTTTCACCAGCTGTGATAGCCTGTGAATTCTCTTTACCAAAAATATCACTATTACTTATACAAATGATAATACCAATTATAACCAAAACATAAAATCCAATTAATATTTTCTTCATGGGTTACCCCTACTTTGGCTGAGGTGTTGGGGTTGCTTCCCCTAAGTCTTTGTACTTTTCACTAATCAATTCATAAATTTTCTGAGGACTCTTACCGTTAAGATGCATATCTATTGCCTCCCGGGCAATATTGACACACGTATCTCACGATATACCATGTGAATCCCATTCTTGTACCTCGTTGTTTTCACCAACGGACTTAACAAAGCAATCTAAATTACTCTTATGACCATCTGCCACACAACCACAGTAACAGGGTACTTGAGCAACAACCTCAGGATAAGTTGATGCCATTATATACGTTTCTTGAACTTTTTCAGAAGAGTTTAAAACAAAATCAGGTAGTGGTGTATGTTTCTTATCAAGCTTCCAACTTTGGTCATCAAGTTTTGAGCTGCATCCTGACGCTGCAATGGCTAATAGAATGAAAAGGAAAAAGAAAGTTGTCATTCGTTTCATCTATTGATTCACCCCTTTCCAAATATTCTTATACTAGTTCATTTTATCAAACCGATGTTTGGTGACTTGCTCTTAATTCTTACTATTTGGTGAAGTTTTTAATTTTGCTATAACACGAAAAAAACCTTAGACCATATGATGATCTAAGGTTTTATGCTTTAGAACTTATGCACGAGAAACATAGCTTGCTTCTGTGGTGTTAATGATGAGTTTATCCCCTTGGTTAATGAAGAATGGCACTTGAACAATAAGACCGGTTTCAAGTGTTGCAGGTTTAGTACCGCCAGAAGCTGTATCACCTTTGATGCCAGGTTCTGTTTCGGTAACTTCTAATACAACTGTGTTTGGCAATTCTACACCGAGTGTTTCATATTGGAACATCATGATATGAACTTCCATGTTTTCTTTTAAGAATTTTAATTCGTATTCAATGTTTGCTGCTGGCAGTTCCACTTGTTCATATGATTCCATATCCATGAACACATGAGAATCACCATTTGCATATAGATATTGCATTTTACGATTGTCAATCTGTGCTTTTTCTACCTTTTCACCCGCACGGAACGTTTTTTCTTGTATCGCTCCATTTCGCAAGTTACGAAGCTTTGAACGAACAAATGCAGCTCCTTTTCCCGGCTTTACGTGTTGAAAGTCTAGAACGCGCCATAGACCGCCATCCACCTCAATGGTTAAACCAGTTTTAAAATCGTTAACAGAAATCATATTTAAATCCTCCTAAATTCTTACAATATAATTAATTCCTTTGTGGAATGGGTTAGAGCTTCATTATGAGTGTTCGTAATCAAGGTATCATCTTCTATACGAACTCCGCCAAGGCCTGGAATGTAAATTCCCGGTTCACAAGTAACCACCATGCCAGGCGCTAAAATGATATCCGACTTCATTGATAAACCAGGGCCCTCATGAACTTCAAGTCCAATCCCATGACCAGTAGAGTGACCGAAATATTCACCATAACCTTTTTCTGTTATGTAGTCTCTGGTAATGGCATCTGCTTCTTTTCCTGTAATACCAGGTTTAAATCCAGCCATCCCGCGGAGCTGTGCTTCAAGGACAATCTCATAAATTTCCTTCATTCTTACATCTGGTTCTCCAACGGCAACTGTCCGGGTAATGTCGGAAACATAACCATTATAATAGCAGCCATAGTCCATGGTTACGATATCTCCTGCTTCAATTACCTTATCACTTGCAACACCGTGTGGAAGGGCTGCGCGATGACCAGAAGCAACGATGGTATCAAAAGAAGAAGAGGTAGCACCGGCCTTTCTCATAAAAAACTCGAGCTCATTTGATACTTCTAATTCGGTTTTACCTGGACGGATAAAATCCAAAATATGTTTAAATGCAGCATCAGCGATATCTGCAGCCACCTTTAATATCTTAATCTCTGCGTCTGTCTTTATCAAGCGTAACTTTTCAATCACTCCGGAAATAGGAACAAGTTCATTATCCATTTCTTTTTCATATACTTTAAAGGAGGAATAAGTTAGATAGTCCTCCTCAAAACCAAGTTTTTTAATCCCTAAATTTTTCACTTGTAAGGCAATTTCTTCCGGAATAGAACCAGAGTATTTGATGATTTCAAAGCCTTGGCATTGTTCACTAGCTTGTTCAATATAACGGAAGTCTGTAATAAACAGAGCCTTCTCTGCACTAATTAAGACAACACCTGCAGACCCTGTGAAATTTGATATGTAGCGGCGATTATAAGGGCTGGTAATCAGAATACCATCAATGCCGTTTCCCGAAAAAGCTGATCGTAACTTCTCTAATTTTTCCATTGTATCTCCATTCTCCCTTTCATGGTTAAGATAAAGATATTTTATCATAACCTTTAATCATTCGACTATTTAGAAATTAGGTTGAAGCCTCTTTGTCTTGCACTTTACTAATTTCATATTCATAATTAATGGAATAACCAATAAAAGTTCCATATAGGATATATAAACAAATAGAAGTTATAATGGTGTTCTTGGTTAACTCCATAAATGGTTTAATTCCCGGGAAAATGGGGTTAAGGACAAAAAAGACCAATAAAAATAAAACAATACCAAATCCCATCCCGAACCAGATCCCCTTTAATTTTCTTAGGACTGCATAATAAACGAAAGCGATGATAATTGAAACAATTATTAGAAATATCAAGGAAATTACTTTACCAATCCAGCTGTACTTCCAATCACCCAAAGCCCATGGTTCAAGTATGACATTGGGGCTAACTTCTGTAAAATTAAAAAAATAAGCGATATACCCTATGACTCCCCAAAAAAATCCTCCAAATAAACCAGTCCAAAATACCATCATTAAGAATGACATTGGTTTTGGGTAATTATTGTTATGCTGTTCGTTTGTCATGATGACTCCTCCGTTCTTTATTTTAACCATGCTCATATTATGTAGTTCATAGTAAATTCCATCATTATTATGCCCGTAGAAAAATCAATCCTTACATAGAAAAATTTTTTTCTGTTTTTATATGGAAATATTATGTCATCCTAGAGGTTTTTTCACTTTTCTAGTAGAATAAAATTAAGTACATACAGATTTATCATTTCTGCTATTGTGCAACTATGTTAATAGGTTGGTGTTAATAACCATGTCTAATTCTCAAAAACCGGTATATGGCGGTCAAGCAGTAGTTGAAGGTGTCATGTTTGGCGGGAAGCATCATTATGTTACCGCTGTCCGCAGGAAAGATCATTCTGTAGAATACTTTCATTTACCACGAAAGGCCAATCCTTCTTTATCTATTTTAAAAAGGATTCCGTTTCTGCGTGGTATCATTTCAATTATTGAAGCTAGTGCGAATGGCTCAAAACATTTGAACTTTTCAACTGAAAGATATGATGTCGATCCTCAAGATGATGATACGATTAAAGAAAAAGAAGTTTCAAAATTGACGATGTATTTAGGGGTAGCTGTTATAGGAGTCATTTCGTTTTTATTTGGGAAATTTGCTTTTACCTTAATTCCCGTTTTTTTAGCGGTCCTAACAAAACCTATTTTCCCATCAGATTTTGCTCAAGTTCTTGTGGAAGGCTTCTTTAAGCTCTTACTACTCCTATGCTATATATATTTTGTTTCACTAACCCCTCTTATCAAAAGAGTGTTTCAATATCATGGTGCTGAGCATAAAGTAATAAACACCTTTGAAGCAGGGGTAGAATTAACAGTTGAAAATGTGCAGGCACATTCTCGGCTGCATTATCGATGTGGCAGCAGTTTCATATTATTTACGGTAATTGTTGGCGTTTTTGTGTATTTACTTGTCCCAACAACACCACTTTGGCTGCGGGTTGTGGACCGTATTCTTTTAATACCAGTCGTGTTAGGAATTGCATTTGAGGTCTTACAGGTAACCAATAAATTAAGGGATATTCCCGTATTAAAGTACCTGGGTCTGCCTGGACTTTGGCTTCAATTGTTAACAACAAAAGAACCAAATCATGACCAAGTAGAGGTGGCTATTCTCTCTTTCCAAGAATTATTAAAGAGAGAGCAGGAAACAGAGTTTGACACAAAAAATGAAGAAATTGTCTAAATCTTTTTACCTATGTGTTTAAAAGAATAAAAAAATGCTTAAGATGCTCTTAGGGAGGTGGCTTTCTTGAAAAATCGGACATCAACGATTATTGTTGGGGTACTTATTATTCTTGCATTACTTGGACTTGTCAGTTCGTTTACAGCAAATCCTGCCGGTTTCATTCAGGGAATAGCTGTCGTAGCATTGATCGGTTTAGTCATTTATTTCCTTTTTCGAAGGTTTTCACATTCAAGCCCTCAGAAAAAAGAGCAGCGGGCATTTCTTAAGGCAGCTAAAAAATCTAAAAAACGATTACAGCAAAAGAGTGGGGATTCTACTGCCAGAACCTCCTCTCTAGGAACTTTAACATCATTAAAGAAAAGCACCAAGACAAAAAAGAAATCTCCTGCTCATTTGACCGTTATTGACGGCAAGAAGGGTAAAAAGAAAAATCGAGCGTCTTTTTAGACACTCGATTTTTTTGTTGAAAAAGCTGCAGCTCCAAGTGCAGAGTAAACAGTTCTCAAAGAATTAGTAAGTCCACTGATTTAAAAACTTCTTTGCATGATCCCTGCCGATATCAAATAACATCTGTTTCTTTTCATCTGTAAGATTAAATTCGGTTAAGGATACCCCTTCGGCTTTAATAAAGATAATATTATCCACATGTTTTTTAGAAATATACCTTTGATCATGAGCGTCTTTCATGGTTTCAAATAAGGCACTAAATAATTGAATGCCGTTTTTTATCTGATGTTTTTCATGTTCATATTCGCTTGGACTCAGCTTAATACCTAGAACTGGCCTGACTTTTTTAACATTTTCTGAATCGAACAGCCACATTGGGAAATTACTTAGTACTCCCCCATCTACTAACACGTTGACTCCATCTATGGACCGTAATTTTACTGGTTCAAAAAAATAGGGAATACTGCAGCTCATTCTAATAGCTTTGGCAATTGGAAAAGTTCCGGGGTTGATCCCGAACTTTTCTAAGTCATCGGGTAAAACCACCATTTGTCCATTCGACAGATCAGATGTTATTACTCTAAGTGTTTGGGGAGGCAGATCGGAAAATGTCCTCAACCCTTTTGCTTCAAGTTTCTTTTTTAGCCAATTTTCAAGCGCATTTCCTTTATATAGACCTAGTTTCCAATAAACGAGCAGCCATTTAGCAATTGAAAATGGGATGATCGTTTTACGCGAATCAAGCATTTTAGGCAAATCGAACTCATCCACCAATTGATAAATCTCCTTACTTGTATAGCCCGCAGCAATTAAAGCCGCAATAATGGAGCCTGCACTTGTTCCTGCCACTCGGACAAATTGAAACCCTCTGTTTTCAATTTCTTCATAGGCTCCTATGACAGCAAAGCCCTTAATTCCCCCTCCAGAAAAAACGCCGTCTATTTTCATGGGCAGCCACTCCTAAAGATGAACTTGTTACATCTTTAGTCAGCGTGTTTAGAATATAGTACGGCGGACAAGTAGAAAATTTAAGTAAAATATTGGACTACCGCATTAGGGAAGAATTCCTGAACATACTCTCGGATGGTCGTTTCAAGGTCTTTTGCCTCCTCGGTTGGGTAGACATATTTCCCAATACCATACCTTCCCCATTTATATTTTCTTTTTTCCTCGTTCATTTCAAGTTTTGTTTTTGGATAGCGCTTGGCAATAACGTTTTTAGCTGGTTTCGTAAATCGATGCTGTATTAGTTCAAAAGTGAGATCCGGAATGTCTACTCCTGTTAGCTCTTCACTTAACCGTTCAAATAGCTCACGATAACCTGCTTTCCAATCTTCATGCATGTAGATCGGTGCAACGATAAAACCTAATGGATACCCTGCATTCGCCACTTTCCTCGCAGCTTTTAATCGGTCTTCAAAGGAAGAGGTTCCGGGTTCAAAGTTCTTAATCACATAGCGAGAATTGACGCTAAACCTGAATCTTGTTTTTCCATTATGTTTTGCATCGAGAAGATGGTCGACATGATGAAATTTGGTCACAAACCGAAGCTGACCGTATTCGGATTGTCCAAAGAATTCGATCGCTTTTTTTAATGAATGGGTAAGATGGTCTAATCCCACAATGTCGGATGTACAGGCTGCTTCAAAGCGGGTAATTTCTGGTTTTCGTTCATCCATATACTTTTGGGCCTGTTCAAAAATCTCATCTAAATTAACATAGGTACGAATGTAGGGTTTACTCCCCAGGGTGGTCTGCAAGTAACAATAGTGACAATGCCCCATACATCCGGTTGCAAGCGGAATGGCGTACTCTGCAGATGGCTTTGATGTATCGAATTTTAGCGTTCTTCTTATTCCTACTACTAAAGTCGATTTGGCATTGCGGTATTGCTGCAGTTCGTTATCACCAGGTATTCCTCTGACTTGATTATGGGAAGTGGTTTCGCGTATCTCGAGACCTAATTTTGTGAACTTTTCTTTTAGCTCTTTGCCAAGGGGGTATTCTAAGGCTTTGGGTTCAATATAGACAAGCTGTGGCATAAAAGGGTCCATAACTGACTCCCTCTTTTCTGTTTGTTTTTTAGTAGTATGAGTTGATATGAGGGAAGATAATAAAGAATAATGGAGAGAAGTTTTTCCATCTATTTATCACGAAAAAGAGGATGGAAAATATCCCATCCTCTAAATAATTTTTATAAACCACATTTTAATTGAGCATTACAGTTGGTACATGTATTACAGCCGCCGATTTCTTTAACTTTTCCTTTACGGCAGACTGGGCAGGTATTTCCGACTTCAGATCCAATTGTTACATCTGTTGAACGAAGGTCACTAATTGTATCAACAAGAACGACATGTTGATGTGGTTTTTCCTCAAACATGGATAGTTGTTCATTTGTATTTTCCTCTGCTTTTAGAGTCAATACTTGTGAATCACGTGAACCGTCTACATATACGGTACCGCCTTTGGCACCGCCGCGATATAGGCGCTCGTATACTTTTTCTACTTGTTCTACGCTGTATCCTTTTGGTGCGTTAACGGTTTTACTAATGGAGCTGTCGATCCAGCGCTGAATGACACATTGAACGTCTGCATGGGCTTCTGGTGCAAGTTCCATGGCAGCAACGAACCAGTTTGGCAGGTTGTTAGCGTCTGCTTCAGGGTGCTGATCTAAATATTCTTGGACGATATCTGCTTTTACTTCAATAAATTTGCCAAGACGTCCGCTTCGGAAGTAAGAGAATGAGAAATAAGGCTCTAATCCGGTAGAGACGCCAACCATTGTTCCAGTACTCACGTTTGTTACTCTCTATAATTCATAGAGGGCGGGGTTATTAGTACCCACTCCATATGTCGCCATATGGGTCAGACTATATCATCAACCATTTTTTGAATGTCTTTTTCGATGACAAGGATATTCACAGAGACAAATAAGGTTTGACAATTTATTTGCACTTTCCCAGTCTCCATTAAAATTACGAAATGGAATAATATGATGAACTGATAGTTCTTTTCCATATTGTTCTTCAGATATTCCACAGTTTTGACAGGTAAATTGATCTCGTTCTCTGGCCAATCTTCTTTGACTTAGCCAATTCGGTCCATAATAGTCAATGTCTCTACCGTTCCATGTTCCACTTTTTTCACCAGAAAACATCTTACTATCACTGTAATATTTGCCCATGCACATTATTGAGCAGAAATTAAGCGTTCGTAAAGTAGAAGGTTTTTTCTCAAAATCTTTACCACAACTAGTACATGTGACGTGGACTTGATTTTTATATTGTATTTTCCCTCTTCTACCATTAGCTTTTCCCAGACAACCTCTGGAGCAATATTTAGCTGTTCTTTCTCGATTCTGAGGAACACTAAATTTTTGCCAGCAATTAGCACATATAATATCAACCTGTTTTCTTAAATGTTGATTAATTAAATGTCCATTTTGAATCTGGTAAGCTTGCTTACAGTTTTGGTTACAAAAGTTGGTATTAAATATCACTGACGGTTTACGAGTTATTGTATTTCCACAAAAACTACATCTCACCTCTCTCTTCTTAGATAATTCCTTTCAGAAGTCTGGAGGATGATTTTTGTGAAATACCGTTTGACAATTACGAGAACAAAATTTCTTCCTATCAAAATGACTAGGTTTACTCTAATATCCTTACCACAATTAAGACATTGTTTAATCACAGTAATTCTCCTTTGTCCTTTTTAATAATTATAAAGGAGAACAAATGTTCCTGCAACTAAAATGGTTGCTCAGCATGTAGTCGTTGAGGGGTCAGCCACGACTTCCCTGCGGATTGTCTGGTAGGCTTTCGCCAACACTCTTACCTTTTTACCTATTAATAGTTGGCAAGACAAGGTAGTAAGAGATTCGCCAGGGTTTCCCGCATATAGCTAAGTTTACGCAGCGCTCTTACGAACACTGGGGGCAATATTTTTACCCGTTGGAGCAACGGTTAGCAAATGTGAATTTCTAATTCCTTTTTCTAGTATTGATTCACGGATATCTTCAGGCATTTTTTTCATAAATCCTGTATTAATGAATGCCTGTCGTAAGCGATTCTGTTCCTCAGGTGTTTCGCCCGTTAAGAATGGGAAGCTTCCCTTTTCTGTTGCTAATTCAACAGATGTTCTATATGCAGTCGTTGCAATTGTTTCAAATACTTTATCAACTAGTTCATTACCTTCTGGTGAACCATATTCTGTTTCACAGTAGATTAGGAGATCATGTAATCCCATGACACCAAGGCCAACACGGCGCTCACCAAGAGCTTGTTTTTTGTTTTCTTCTAAGAAGTATGGAGTAGCGTTTATGACGTTGTCCTGCATTCGGACACCGATTGCTACAGTTTGTTTAAGCTTATCAAAATCAACAGTTTTGGTTTCTTTATCTGCCATTTCAGCAAGGTTTACTGCAGCAAGGTTACAGACAGAAAATGGTGCAAGTGGCTGCTCTCCACATGGATTTGTTGCAACGACTTGTTGCCCATATGCTTTTGCATTTGTCATGTCGTTTGCATTATCAATAAAGAATATACCTGGTTCAGCAGAGTAAGTAGCACAGATGTTAATTAAATTCCAAAGTTCTTTTGCCTTTATTTTCTTATAAACACGAACTTTATGGCCAAGTTTTTCCCACTCACGCACGTCACCGACTTTATGCCATTCTTCATTGTAGATTTTCATTTCTTCTTGATTATAGTGTTCAACATATGGGAATCGCAGTTCATATTCACCATCGTTTTCAACAGCTTCCATGAATTCCTTTGTTAAACATACTGAAATGTTTGCACCAGTTAGGAATTCTGAGTTATGAACGGTGTAATTTCCGCCAGTTAACAGCTTTTCCTCTGCATGTGCAATACTATTTTCATCAAAACCACCAAATCCAGGAATACTTTTGTAATTCACAATTCCTTGGTACATTGCCGTTTCTTGAGCTGTTAGAGGTGTAAATTTAAGTTTATCTTTTGCATGCTTTTTGATTGTTTCATCGTTTGTATTTTCAATTAAGAATCGTAGAATTCTAGGATTCTGCATTTTAGAAATAATAAATTCAATAATATCCGGATGCCAATCAGCCAGCATGATCATCTGAGCCCCCCGGCGCGAACCGCCTTGCTCAACTAGATGAGTCAATTTCGCAATATCATCAAGCCAAGAAACCGAACCAGAAGATTTACCATTTACGCCTCTAGCCAATGTATTACGCGGTCTTAATGTTGAACCATTCGTTCCAACACCGCCGCCGCGGCTCATGATTTCCATAACCTGTTTACGATGGTCGGAAATGCCTTCACGAGAATCTGCTACAAATGGCATGACATAACAGTTAAAATACGTAACATCCGTATTGGCCCCTGCACCATAAAGAACCCGGCCTGCAGGAATAAAGTTCAGGTTCACTAACTCTTGATAAAACTTCTCCGTCCACTCTAAGCGCTTCTCTTCCGTTGTTTCAACTGCAGCAAGACCAGTGGCATTCCTTTTCGCAATCTGCTCATAGAAGAGCTCCAATGGCTTCTCAATCACATCTAAAGAACGGATGATCTCACCTGTTGCAGCTTCCTCAGAATCAAGTACTCCTCTAAATTCTTCTTCAACCAAAACCTTTGCCTTTTTCTTTTCCCAATCAATCTCCAAAATCGTACCTAAGCCGCGAGCTGGGAATTTTGGATCCTCTTTAATTGTTAATACAACAAAGTCGCCAGTTGTTAGGGTAATTTTTGCTGTGTCTTTAAAGGTATAACGATCGAGCATAACCAATCTTGATACACCTTTATGAGTTATTTTCATATCTGGGGTAACCGGGTGCACTTGGGGGAATAAGCGGATATCCTCATTCAACCTTTCAAAATCAATATTCATTTTTTGTCTAAAAACTACAGACATGAGAACAACTCCTTTAAAAAAATCTCTATATTGTGCTAGATTCTAGTAGTAACGCTATATCTAGTTGTCTTAATAAATTTAAGTTAACACGTTATATCCTATAAATCAACATATAGTACCGAAAATATTTTCGACACCACTATATATTGTATACCCAGCAAATCAGATTCAATTTGTCAAACTCAAAAAAAACTAGAATGAGAAGAAAATAAAAGATTTCAGGTGAATTTCGTCAAATAACAGGAAGATTTAACAAATTTCGAGGCTTGCCTCTTTTTTTAAAAAGTATTAACAAAAGAAAAAGCGGCATGCGCCGCTCCTTAGCTCACCTTTTAAAATTCCATTCATCACTTTCATAACGCTCTTTTGCAATTTTTTCGACATAAGCAATTTCGTCTTCTGTTAATTGGTAGGGTTCCAATTCAATATTTAGCCCTTCAGCAAAGCCTTTATAAAAAGCCTCTTTCGCTTCTTCAAGTGTTATTTTGCGGGGACTAATGGCGTTAATGGCAACGGCCTTATCCTTAAAAGCTTTTTTCATCCGTTCTTTCACTCTGTCATTAGAGTATTTAAATAAACTAAATAACTTATCCTCATCCAAATCTAGAAGAATGGATCCATGCTGCAGAATAACGCCTTTTTGTCTTGTTTGTGCACTGCCTGCCACTTTTCTGCCTTCAACCACTAATTCATACCAGCTTGGGGCATCAAAACATACTGCCGAGCGCGGATTTTTTAATGCATCACGTTCTTCCGCTGTCTTCGGAACCGCAAAATAAGCCTCGAGTCCTAAATGATGGAATCCTTTTAAAATCCCTTCCGAAATTACACGATAAGCCTCCGTAACTGTTTTAGGCATCTCAGGATGATCTTCGGAAACAATGACACTATAAGTAAGCTCATGCTCATGGAGAACACCTCGGCCGCCAGTCGGTCTTCTAACAAACCCTAAATGATGCTCTTTGACAGCATCCATATCAATTTCTTTTTCTACTTTTTGAAAATAGCCAACAGACAAGGTTGGTGGATTCCAGCCATAGAAGCGTATGACCGGAGGAAACTTTCCTTCACTATGCCAATCAAGCAAAGCCTCATCTAAAGCCATATTATAGGATGGTGAACCATTACCGGAATCTATAAAACGCCAAGTTTCTTTTTTCATGTTAAAACCTCATTTAATAAAATAATTACAAATTTTAGTCTACCAAAATCTGATAGGAATTCAAAACGAGATGTTTCTGGTATAATTTTATTAGGCATCAAAAAAAGTTTTTCCTTTACATCTTTATCTTTAATGGAATGACTTATATAATAAATACTAGTGCAGTAAAGCTTGAAAGGAGCAAAAGAAGTTGAATTCACTCTATTCTTTATTAATTATTATTTTAGCCGTTATTATCTACTCCCTGTTTACCTATTTTTATCAAAAGAGGATTGTTAAAACGGCAACAGAAGAAGAATTCCGTGCAGGATATCGTAAGGCACAACTTATAGATGTTCGTGAACCGAACGAGTTTGAAGGCGGCCATATTTTAGGAGCACGCAATATTCCCATGTCACAACTTAAAATGCGCATGAAAGAAATTCGCCCAGATATGCCGGTATTTTTATATTGCCAAAGCGGTATGCGCAGTGCACGTGCAGCACAATTCTTACATCGCAGAGGTTACAAAGATTTAACTCAGCTTCAAGGCGGATTTAAAAAATGGACAGGTAAAGTAAAAGCCAAAAAATAATAAAACTAAGGGTTCCGGTATACTTTCCGGAACCTTATTTAATTTTTAAACGTAGCAAAGGTCAGATACCAGGATCTGACCTTATGTTTACTTAAGCCTTCTGGTATTTTAAAACTGGTTTACGTGCTGCTAGTGTTTCATCTAGCCGGCCGACAACCGTGGTATGCGGAGCCTCTTGTACAATCTCCGGATGTTCTTCGGCCTCTTTTGCAATTTGAATCATCGCCTCAATAAAAGCATCAAGTGTTTCTTTTGATTCTGTTTCTGTCGGCTCAATCATGATACATTCTTCCACGTTTAACGGGAAGTAAATGGTTGGTGGATGATAGCCAAAATCAAGCAGGCGTTTGGCAATATCGAGTGTCCGTACGCCTAATTTTTTCTGGCGTTTACCGCTTAGCACAAACTCATGCTTACAATGTCTATCAAAAGGCAAATCATAATATTCGGCAAGTCTTCTCATCATGTAGTTAGCGTTTAAGACTGCATACTCGGTGACCGCTTTTAAGCCATCCGGCCCCATCGAACGAATATACGTATAGGCTCGAACGTTTATCCCGAAGTTTCCGTAGAACGGCTTTACACGTCCAATTGCTTGCGGTCTGTCGTAGTCTAGTATATATTCATCTCTTCGCTTAGTAATAATTGGTTTTGGCAAAAACGGAATCAGGTCAGCTTTCACTCCAACTGGACCCGAACCAGGACCTCCGCCTCCGTGTGGACCTGTAAAGGTTTTATGAAGGTTTAAATGGACCACATCAAATCCCATATCGCCTGGTCTAGCCTTTGATAAAACCGCGTTTAGGTTTGCGCCGTCATAATACAGTTTTCCACCTGCTCCATGAACAATGTCAGCCATTTCAAGAATTTGTTCTTCAAATAAACCAAGCGTATTGGGATTGGTTAACATAAGAGCAGCCGTATCCTCACTGACAACACGTCTTAAATCTTCGAGATCAACAAGGCCTTGATTGGTAGATTTCACCGTAATGGTTTCAAATCCAGCAATCGTCGCCGAAGCAGGGTTTGTACCATGGGCAGAATCCGGAACGATTACTTTCGTCCGTTTTATATCACCATTTGATTCATGGTACGCCCGGATGAGCATTAATCCTGTCCATTCACCATGGGCACCTGCAGCAGATTGTAAGGTGACTTCGTCCATACCGGTTATTTCAATTAAGTGCTGCTGAAGATCGTATAGAAGTGCAAGCGCCCCTTGAACGGAACTCTCCTCCTGCAGAGGATGAATATGTGCAAAGCCGTTGTATCTGGCAACACTTTCATTGATTTTTGGATTATATTTCATTGTACAGGAGCCAAGTGGGTAAAAACCCGAATCCAGGCCATGATTCCTTTTTGAAAGAGCTGTATAGTGACGCATAATATCAAGCTCAGAGACCTCTGGAAGTTCCGGCTCTTCTTCACGCAAGTAACCCTCTGGAAGCAGGCTGCTCACCTCTAATTCCGGTATATCCATTTCCGGGAGGCTGTAACCGATTCGCCCAGGAGTACTACGTTCAAAAATGAGTGCTTGGTCTTGGTTATGCATGCAAATCCCCCAATTCTTTCACAAAAGTATCAATTTCATCCTTTGTTCGTTGTTCCGTTACCGCAATCAGCATATGGTTAGACAGTTCTGAATAGTCACGTCCTAAATCATAGCCCCCGATGATTCCTTTTTGTAACAATACTTGATTGATTTCTTTAACAGGTTTGCCTAATTTTACAACAAATTCGTTAAAGGAGAAGCCATCATAAGCCACTTCAAACCCTGCCTCTTTAAAGGCATTCTTGGCATAATGCGCTTTTTGCAGATTTGCTGCAGCCATTTCACGAACACCCTTTTTACCTAATGCAGTCATCGCAACAGATGCGGCAAGAGCATTAAGGGCTTGGTTTGAGCAAATATTTGAAGTCGCCTTTTCACGACGGATATGCTGTTCACGGGCTTGTAGTGTTAAGACAAACCCGCGTCGTCCTTGGTCATCCACCGTCTGTCCGACAAGACGGCCTGGGACCTTCCTCATTAATTTGCTGGTAACAGCAAAATAGCCGCAGTGCGGGCCTCCAAACGCTGCTGGGATACCAAATGGCTGGGCGTCGCCAATGACAATATCCGCCCCAAACTTGCCTGGTGGCGTTAATACACCTAATGAAAGTGGATTGCTATTTACAATGAACAACCCTTTATGGGCATGAATCATTTCCTCGATTTCTTTTAATGGCTCTAAGCGTCCAAAAAAGTTTGGATATTGGACAATCACCCCTGCCACGTCCTCGGTTACTAAATCCTTTAAGGAAGCAAGATCTGTTACTCCATCTTTAATAGGAGCTTCTATTACTTCAAGATACTGCCCTGTTGCATATGTTTTAAGGACCTCGCGATACTCTGGATGAACCGCGCTTGAAACGACAATTTTCTTCCGTTTCGTATGACCTGCACTAAGCATAGCAGCCTCGGCAAGGGCAGTGCCCCCATCATACATGGAGGAGTTGGCGACATCCATACCGGTTAGCTCACAAATCATCGTTTGAAATTCAAAAATAGCTTGAAGTTCACCTTGAGAGATTTCAGGCTGGTATGGTGTATAAGCTGTATAAAATTCAGAACGGGAAATGACATGGTCCACAATTACAGGCATATAGTGATCATAAACACCTGCACCTAAAAACGACACATTTCTTTTGAAGTCAGCATTTTGGTCTGCTAACTTAAACAGTTCCTTCAACAGTGCTGGCTCAGACTTTGCCTCTTTAATGTTATACTCACCCTTAAATCTAACTTTTTCAGGGATATCGCTAAACAGTTCATTTATTGAAGAAACGCCAATGGTTTCGAGCATAGCCTTCTTATCTTGTTCAGTCATGGGTAAATAGCGATGTTTCATAACCTTGCTCCCCTCGTGTTTTTACTTTTCTCTTTTATAAAAAGGTGTTGGAACGACTGATGCTTTTAATCGTTTGCCGCGGATTTCAACTTCAACCGTTGATTCTAAGTCGGCATATTCCGTTTTAATAAGTGCTAAACCTATATTTCGTTTTAAAGTAGGCGACTGTGTCCCCGTAGTCACTTCACCAATAAGTTCTTCGCCTTTATATACAGGGTATCCATGACGTGGAATACCACGGTCGATCATTTCAATCCCTGCTAATTTCCTAGTTAAGCCGGTCTCCTTCTGCTTTCTTAACGCTTCCTTCCCGATGAAGTCAGCTTCCTTATTTAACTTCACAGCAAAAGCAATCCCTGCTTCTAAAGGAGTAATCTCAGGGGATAGCTCTTGTCCATAGAGTGCTAGGACCGATTCAAAACGCAGGGTATCACGTGCCCCTAATCCGCATGGAAGAACCCCGTCTTGTTCTCCTGCCTTTAATATGGCTTTCCAAAGGTCAACCGCATCGGCAGCATCACAGTAAACCTCAAAACCATCTTCGCCGGTATATCCTGTTCTTGATACTAATGCCTTTTTATTGTTTAAAATGACTTCTTGCTGAAATTTGAAAAAGCCGATTTGACTTAAGTCTGTATTTCCGGAAAGCTTTTGCAGAACCTTTTCTGCAAGTGGTCCTTGAAGTGCAAGCTGGGCTGTCTTTTCGGATAAGTTTTCAAGGATCACCTCTCCTTCAACATGGTCCTCAAGCCATTTATAGTCCTTTTCAATATTGGAAGCATTAACCACGAGTAAATAATGATGGTCCTCCATTTTATAAACAAGTAAATCATCGACAGTTCCGCCATTTTCATAACACATCGCGGTGTATTGAGCGCTGCCGTTTTTAATTTTTGAAATATCATTCGTCATCATTTTTTGTAAAAATGGTAAACTATCTTTCCCTTTAACTTCCACTTCACCCATATGGGAAACATCAAACAGACCTGCTTTAGTACGGACCGCTTCATGTTCATCCTTAATGCTGGAAAATTGGACCGGCAGTTCCCACCCACCAAAATCGATGGTCTTTCCTCCGTATTCTTTATACACTTCAAAAAGCGGAGTACGTTGTAATTCAGTCATCCATTTATCCCCCTTATACTGAATCAGGCTTTTTACGATAAAAAAAGGACAGAAACCTCCCTATGAATATAAGAAGGTCTCTGTCCTTGCACCTGAAAGTTTACCTAAAGTGGTTTTCCCCGTGGGTGGCTGCTAATCTTGCAGCGCTCTCCAGAGCTGCGTCAAACAAGAGTTCTTTTGCCTGAGAGATTCACATTTCTGCTTGCTCCTTCGGCGCTACGTTCCGTAGTCTCTCCCCTTGCTGTCATCCGCATTATAATATTTTTTAATTGGGTAATACTAATTATACTTAAAAAATAAATTACTTTATTAAAATATTTAAAACATTCTAAAGCTATTATCATCCTATCATTAAACTACAACATTGAGCAATAAATTTATTAGAAAATTAGAACACCATTCTCCCTTTTAATTGGCAAAATAAATGATACAACATTGTATGAAAAGGAGCTGTAATGATGTCAGTTGAAATTAAATTTGATTCCTCTTGGCAGGATGATTTTTTACATAGAATAGACAACGATGGTCCGTGGGGCAATTGGGAGCTTTTTAAACTAGCAATCGATGTGGAAAAACATTTGGTGATCCCTGAGTTTGAAGGCTTGCAGGCTCCAAATCATCTTCCAAATTTAACCCCATTGCCGCATCAGCTCGAAACAGCCAAACAAGTGATTGAAAACATGAATGGTAAAGCCATTCTTGCTGATGAAGTGGGACTAGGAAAAACAATCGAAGCAGGATTAATTTTAAAGGAATACATGATCCGCGGCTTAGTAAAAAAGGTGTTAATACTGGTCCCGGCCTCTTTGGTAACCCAGTGGGCAATTGAACTCAACAGCAAATTTTTTATACCTGCTATTACTCAAAGAAAAAGCTATGTCTGGGAACAGTGCGATGTCGTGGTTTCTTCGATTGATACAGCGAAGCGAGATCCTCACCGTGATATTATTTACAAGCAGGACTACGACCTTATTATTATTGATGAGGCCCATAAATTAAAAAATAACAAAACGAAAAACTACGAATTTGTCCAAAACCTTAAAAAGAAATTTTGTTTATTATTAACAGCCACGCCTATCCAAAACCGAATCGAAGAGATCTTTAATCTTGTTTCCCTTCTAAAACCCGGGCACCTGGGCAGTGAGACCGCCTTTTATGAAAAATATAAACGGGATGCCCGTTCGTTAAATGATAATGAGCATTTAAAAGAACTAGTAAACAAGGTCATGATTCGGAATCGCCGTGCCGATACCGGTATTGAATGGACAAAAAGACAGGTTGAAACCATTCCGATCGAATTTTCCCCTGGTGAAAAGGATCTTTATGAATCCATTTCAATGCTGAAAAATGAAGGGGATTGGGCTCAAACAAGTGCTTTTTCGGTGATGACCTTACAGCGTGAGGCTTGCTCTAGTCGTGAGGCTGTTTTCTATACGCTAAAAAACATGCTGCAAAAGAAAGAGGACCCCACTCCTGGTTTTGAAGAACAAATCCAATTTTTAATTAACAAGGTTGAGGCTGTCCAGCAAAATTCAAAGGCTGAAAAAGCGCTTGAATTAATCCAGCAGGTAAATGATAAGGTGATCATTTTTACGGAATATCGTGCTACTCAGATGTATTTGCAATGGTATTTAAAGCAGCACGGAATCAGCTCGGTTCCTTTCCGTGGTGGTTTTAAACGAGGAAAGAAAGATTGGATGCGGGAATTGTTCCAGAAGCATGCACAAGTTCTCATTGCTACTGAGGCTGGAGGGGAAGGAATCAATCTACAGTTCTGCAACCATATTATTAATTTCGATTTACCTTGGAATCCAATGCGGCTTGAACAGCGGATTGGGCGGATCCATCGTCTTGGTCAGGAAAAGGATGTCATGATTTATAATTTTGCGATCAAGGGCACGGTGGAAGAACATATTCTGAAGTTGCTTTATGAGAAAATCCACCTATTTGAAAAGGTTATCGGTGAATTGGATGATATCCTGACAAAGCTTGAATTTGGTAATATTGAAGACCACCTAATTGATATATTCGGTCAATCTAGTTCTGAGGGTGAAATGAGAATAAAAATGGAGAACTTATCATCTATGATTGAATTTGCACAATCAATGAAGGAGGGTGAATCACATGCAGCAGCAGGAAATTCATGATTTTCTTCTAAAGTATTTTCAGGCAAACGATTGCCCCATTGTTGAAAATAAGCCTGGATATTTAATCGTTCAGTTAACGGTGGAACTTGATAAAGAATTGATGAACCGTCCCTTTTACTGGCATTACCTCGAAAAAACAGGCGGCATCCCAAATCCAATGAGCTTAACAATGATCACTGATCAAAAAAAAGCTCCGGAAAATATGAAGGGAGAAATTATTCATTTTGGTTCTCCCCGGCTCCATCAAATCTTTGCTTCAACCAAAATGTTAGCCAGTTATATTCGTTTATATGAAAATCATTCATACATTCAAAACCAAACAGCATTGTTTCCATGGTTGTGTATGAATGTAAAGATCTCTTATCAGTGTGACCGGAAACGTGATATTTTTAAGTCAATCGGCCTGCAGCTTATAAACGGTCAAATGGTCGAAAATTTTCACGACCGCCTTCAAAAAATAGCTCTTACCCCTAAAATTCCGGATTACTCGTTTACGTTGTCGCCGTTGGTTAAACCAAAAAGCGGGATGATTCGGGTAGAAAATTATTTAAGAAACGTGATTTCAGAAGAGGACCACACTTGGGCCGAGGAGGCTCGCAATCGGTGGGAACAAGACTTACGGTTACTAAATCATTTCTATGAAGATGAAGAAGAAACAAATGAGAACTATGAAACCGAAAAAATGGCGCTGAAAGAACAATATGAACCCAAAATCAACATCTCCTTCATCAACGGCGGTCTCTTCTACTTAACTGAAAAAGCTATATAAACTACCCTATACGGTGACAGGCACCATGTGAATAATTCACATGGTGCCTGTCACCGTTATGCCCCAAAAAAAATTTTTTTATATTTTTAAAAATAAAGAAGGATAAGCATGAACCCTGTCGAATTATGAGTAATGAAAAAGTAAAAAGGTGGTGGTACCAATTGTCAGCTCGATTGAAATACTAGCTAATCGAATCATTAAAGATGCTGTCCGAAATCAAGCAACCGATATTCACATTATTCCTCGTAAGAACGACACACTTGTTCAAATCCGTTTAACCAACAAACTCATTCCCAGATTGTCCCTCCCAAAAGATGAATGCGACAGGTTAATTTCACATTTTAAATTCACTGCGAATATGGACATCGGGGAAAGAAGACGCCCTCAAAGCGGTGCCGTTTTTTGTGAAGTAGACGGGCATTTAATGGGGCTTAGGCTTTCCACACTCCCTTCAAACAACAGAGAGAGCCTTGTCATCCGGCTTTTACCACAACAAGAGCAAATACCCTTCCACCAACTTTCATTATTCCCTTCTATGACAAGAAAGCTGTTAGCCCTGTTAAAACATGCACACGGATTAATCATTTTTACAGGTCCGACCGGATCAGGTAAAACGACAACACTTTATTCCCTGCTAAACGAAACCGCCCACCTCTTTCATCGGAATGTTATTACCCTCGAAGATCCTATCGAAAAAAACTATGACTCCGTCCTGCAAGTTCAAGTAAACGAAAAAGCTGGTGTGACTTATGCAGCCGGTTTAAAAGCGATTCTTCGCCATGATCCGGATATTATCATGGTCGGGGAAATCAGGGATGCTGAAACAGCTAAAATCGCTGTAAGGGCCGCTCTTACTGGGCATCTGGTCCTTTCGACAATGCATACTCGAGATGCAAAAGGAGCCGTTTACCGTCTCCGTGAGTTTGGTGTGAACTGGCTAGAAGTTGAGCAAACATTAATTGCCGTTACGGCTCAGAGATTAGTAGAACTTACCTGCCCTTATTGTGAGGGAGAATGTTCGCCATTGTGCTATTCCTATGGGAGGTGGAAAAGAGCAAGTGTTTTCGAACTTTTATCCGGCCGGAACTTAAACAATGTTATGAAAGCAGCCAAGGGTGAAATGTTTAACACACAATACCGTACCTTAAAAGAAGTTATTAACAAGGGCATTGCTCTTGGCTATATTCAAGAAACCGAGTATGAACGGCTGGTGTATGAAGATGAGCCGTCATAAATGGACTGTAAATGAACAAGCCCATTTCTTAAGAAGAACAGGAGATTTACTTCTACGCGGGTATCCAATTGCAGAAGTGACTGCACTTACAGATGCCATAGAATAAACGCTTATGTATCAAGGGATTGAGGGTATAAAAAATCTTTTATCTCTTATTAAACTAATATTTTTCTTAAATAAAAAAAGCACCAACACAATTTTTTGTGCTAATGCTTTATTTATGTATAAATTTATCTCATTTCAATGAAGTTTAAAGCACCTTCTGGATATTCCCAAACTTCCCCTTCAATTTCAAATTCATGGTTACAATCAGGGCATTTAACTTCTTCAATAAAACTATACCCCATTTCTGGTCCCATTTGTCTTTCATTAGTTTCCTCATGTTCAATATCTTGAATTTTAAAATTAAGATTAAATTTTTCATCACAATTTGGACATTGAATTTCGGCACTATGACTAATTGGTAAATTTAAAGCCATGTTAATTCCTCCCCGTATTTCCAACAATTAACTCTCTCTACATTTAATAGTATCAATCGAACTCTTATTTGTAAATCCAGTAGTATTCAAAAAAGAAGGTAATTCAAAGAAAAAAACCCCAATTCCAATAAAGGAAAAGGGGTTTATTAAATATATCGGTAATCATTTTCGTCACCTTTAACATTGTAATATAATTCGGCAACGAATTTAGTTGTATTAATTCTCTTCTCAAATTCATTTTCGTTCATGTGAATATCAATTGCTTTTAAAAAGTGTTCCTTACCGTTAAAAGTATTCTTTTGCCCAATTTGGAATTTTTCTAAGAAGTCATTTAGTTTAATATTGCCAATATGCAATTTAACCTGAATAGGATATTTTTCAAGTTGTCCATCATTTTTTGCTAAGCGACCAAGGTTACAAATAATAAAGCCTTTTTTCTCATTAATTGAACTGTAATCTTGTTCAACATAATAATGAATTGTATCACCGTTCATCTTTGCCCTTAAATTAGGCGGTTCAATACTAACGACTATTCCCTTCATTCTTCCTCACCTTCATCATCATCTTCGTTAACAAACTGAAAATCACTTGGGTCTAATTCAATCGTATTACCATCTTCAATTAATAAGGCATCTTTAGGGGCATCTAATACACCGCCAACATTAATATCAATTGTCAAAGTCTTATTGTCCACTAAATCACCATCAACTTGCATTAGAAGCTTCAAAGCATTAATTCTATCTTGTGTACGGGACTTTAACCTAACTATTTCACCCGTTTTAGGGTTAACAACTTCGTCATAAGTTTCTTCGTTGATAATTTCCATTAACCTAGACCGTTTATCCTTAAGAGTCATAACAGCGTCTTTTTGGCGAATCTCATTAATAAAAGTTTTAATTTCATTCTGCTTCAGCCAATTAGTTAAAGTGTTGCGGTGAACTTGTAGCTTATCAGCAATTTCAACCATTGGTTTATCATCAATATACATATAACAGAATTGCTTCTGTTGATTAGTTATTTCTTTCATTGTTCATTACCTCCAAATTAAAAAGGGTGGCAATTAAGCCAACCCTCAACTAATTTCTGCTTGAACTTCAGCAATCTTATCTTCAACTTCTCTTAAGTCTTGATTCATTTTACCTGAACGGTAAGCTTCAACATCTTGACGGTAAGTATTTAATCGTTCTGTGTGTGCTTCAGTAGCTTGTCTATATTCGGTAATAACCTTTTGACTGTCAACAAGGTCTAAACCTGTTAAATCAGGCTTTTGTGGTGTTTCAGATATTAATTCAAACTCTTCATATTTGACTCCTTCAGTAACCATTAAATCAATAATTCGTTCATTCATCTTAGGTTGATATAAGCCATGTTCCAACATTTTATATAGCTTCTTATCTGACTCATACAAAGCGGAACGTTCACCAGTAGATAATTCTTCGAATGATTTAATAGGGGTAACATCAACAACTTCAGCAAAGTTATTTGTATTAACTCTTAGTAGTGTTCCGTCAATAGTATTAAGAAAACTATTGTCCCTATGTTCCTGTTTACCTCCAATCATACGACCAATTTCATTTTCAATAATTTGCTTCTTACCTTGTAGCATATTTAATTCAGCTTTTTTGTCACTGTACCATTTTTCTGCTTCTCTCATCATTTTTTTCATAATTGGGTTTTTCATATTCATTTCCATCTATTATCACAATCCTTTTCTTTAATTAAGATACTTATTTAAAACAAGTAGTCGGACAACCAATCTTAACCTCACTGGATTAAATTTAATTGGTTGCCCTCAAGTTGTTCTATACACATTTGCTTAATGTTGTTTACACTCAACATTCTCAAAGAGTAAATCATGTTCACCGTTACTGTTTCATCTTCTTAGCACTTAGGTTCGAGTTTTTCTTTTAACGGTAAATAGTTCACTCCATAAAACCCTTAAATCATTTAGACTTAAGGGTACTAGCAATGAACTAGAAAACATGAAAGAGGTAGGTTTTACAGAAGGTGTTCCAATCCTTCCAACCTAAAAATAAATACAATCACAATATGCCAAGTAAAACGAATGTTAGGATTCTGTGTAGAACTCCTATTAAAATTATTTGAAGGAATAACCATCTACACTTGGCTTTACAACCTTCATTAAGCCAACCAACCGTTTCCATAAGTTGATTGACTTTAGAAAGGAGTAAACACAATGACTAGTCAAGGTTGATTTCAATATCAAACCTTTATTGAAGCAACCAACCGTTAAAGGCTGATTACTTCTAAAAGGAAGGATAATGTTATGACCAGCTAAAAGAAGCTGAATAGTTTAATGTCATTTCGGACAAGTTTCTAATGTTCACCGTAACGAATTAAACCTAGCTGCATTTTTTCTCTTAACCTAGCATTTTTTATTTCAGCAATTTCTTCAATAAATTTAGCGTTATGTTTTCTGTTATCAAGTTGATTCATAAGCTTGTCATAACTTGAAACAACATTAACGTTATTGATAGCGTCTTTATCGAACCAAGGCATTATGTGTTCCCACCTTGTACCATAACCATGTTTGTCCATTTGCGGTGAATTACGGTGTGCAACAGGAACTATTTTCAAAACCTTTTCAGCATATTCAGGAAATTCTGGTGCTAATTCTGTTTCTATTACAACCCCCTTGTATGATACTTTAGCCATTTCTTTTTCAACCCCTTTTGATAATTTCTTAGTTGTTTTTAATTACGTTCTAATTAACCCTTATACTTATTAATAAAGTGGGAATGTCTAAAATGCACAATTATCAGCCAAAATAGTTTCAAGAATTTTGAAATTATTTTTCAGTTAATGTATTTGAATTAGAGTAAATACCTATCGAAGATAGGTTAATGTTTGTTTATTATTAATCTCTTTATTAATCAACCGTCTAGCATCATTTATTAAGTAGTAACGGTGAATAATCTTTAAGTAATAGAGAATAACCTACTAGTAATTTAGCCGTCCCACAAGTAAATAACAGTATAGCTAAATCCTCAACTGCTAACGTTTCTTCAAACACTTGTACCTCTGATTTTTGGAAGTTAATTCTTCACAGGTAATACAGTAACCTAACATGGATTTAAAAGAACCCATCTGATTAACTTTCGTACCGCAACGGACTAATCAGTATCCTTGTCTGTTTTTCAACTTGGAACAGTTCAGCTTCTAAACCAGTAGTGACTTAACTCTAATGATTAAGCCAGTTAAAAAATATCCTTATACTTATTAATAAAGTGAGATGGTCAAATATGCACAACGATTTGAGGAGATTTTTGAACAAAAAAAAGACTTCCCGAAGGAAGCTGTCTGTTTGAATATTTAACGAAAGTTGTGTCCATTACGATACATAAATAATTAAATCTTCTTCGTCAATATTTGTTTTTTCAAAAAGTGTAATTAAATTTTTTCGTTTTTGTTCATTGTTAATATTTGTATTTAGGTAAATATTTTCGCTTATTTTTCTAGGTTGATTGTTAAAATCGTTTTGGTTAAGTGAATGAAAACGTCTTGAAAGCAATTCTTCCTGATTTATTGCTTCTAAAAATGAATTAGAATCTAACTCATATATCTTTCTAATTACCTTATGATATATGTCTGTAAAATCTCTAGCTTCGTAATTATCCGTCAGAAATACAAAAGAAGAAGGTCTTAAACTTGTCCAGTCATCGTCTAAAGTAACAATAGGTCTGTTATCATCATTTGTTACAAGTAAATCTAATTCAGGATAGTTCCAAGCTTCTTTGGCGTATTCAAATAAATCGTTTGCCCTTTTTAAAATTTCAGTTTGGTTCCAAGTGTCTAATTTTTGTAATCCCTTATTTAATCTAATTAAACTATCACCAAATCCACCAGGTAAATCTCTTTTTTCTGTAAAAAATTTATTACTCATATTTTTGTTATATCCCGTTAATGTAAGGTTCCCAATAGTATGCAAGTAAGTATTGTGTACTTCTTTCCAATTAGAACCTAAAGCATCTATCCATTTTTCACTTAAATTAGGGGATTGGGGCATAATATGTTCGATTGTAATTTCAGGGTCAATTTGCAATCTTTCTTTAGGGTTGCAATGGTGTTCTAATTTGAACATAATATATTTTCTGTTTTTATTACTTAAATTATATATATCCTTCAAAAGGAAAGATTTTTTAAATTCATCATTATTCGGAAATCTATGATTTCCTTTTTTATTAGCGAGAATAGTTTCAAACGATACAAGATGATTTTTTCTATCCAAATCCTTCACGATACTAACAAAAACTTTATTCAATCCTTGAGTAGGGTATCCGCATATAACCCTTCTTATTAAATAGCTTTCGATTAAACGAAGTATTGAAATGAAATCGTCCTTAGACAAAAGTTGATTCTCATAGTCGTAATACAAGGGTAAAATCAGAGGATAAATTATTTT
This sequence comes from Bacillus sp. ISL-18, assembly GCF_018613415.1. Lineage (GTDB taxonomy): Bacteria > Bacillota > Bacilli > Bacillales > Cytobacillaceae > Neobacillus. The sequence goes on from NZ_JAGGQG010000010.1 coordinate 442,514, forward strand.
TATATCAATACTATCTAAGTCTTTTAAACAATCATTTATTTCCTTATCCTTTTCGTTCTGCCTTAATATTCGTTCATAATAGCCTGCAAACTGTAATAATTCTTTCAATAAACTTTCGATTATTTCGGGTTCCCTTGAATATTGTTTAAAATACTCTTTAAAATCCTTATAAACACTTGTTTTCTTAGGAATTTTTTTAGTTTTAAATGTAAGGTAATCCCTAATAAAATTGGATAGTTCCCCTTTAATTTCTTCCCTAAGTTTTGTTTCAATAGGGAACCAATATTGGTTATAAATTTTCTTTTGAAAGCTGGCGGTTAAATCCATTAACAAAAAATTTCTTATTAAATCAGCTTCCGTAAGTTTTTCCCCTGTTGAATTTAAACTTTCAAAAATAAGTTGTGGGTCGTCATGTTCTCGTTCTAATGAAACCTCTACAATAATTAACTTGGCAATCCCTTCATAAAGTGCTTCAATATCACGCTGCCCACTCTTAATCGAATTATAGAAATACATATAATTATCTAAAATATTATGATACTCAACATCTATTTCAGTTTTGTTAATAAGTGAAAAATATACTTCCCTATCTTGTTTAGTTAATTGAAGTTTAATATATTCATCATCTTTTTTATCAGGGTTTACTAAATATTGGTTTATTTCATTTGAAGTAATATTAGGATTTGGGTGTTCATCTAAATAATTCTTAATTGCTAATAGTAACAAGGAAATTGTTGTCAACCTTTGTTGCCCGTCTATAATGGTTAAGGGTTTTACCTTAGTAACAGGTATATTTTGGTCAGAAATATGTACTATTGAACCAATAAAGTGATTTTTACTATTACTACCGCTTGCTTTTAAAATATCGGAAAACAATTGACCGCAATGAAGATGTGTCCACTTATATGTACGTTGATAAACGGGTATAACAAATTGTTGGTTTTGTATTCTAAGTAAATGAAGAATACTTGTCTGCGAGGCTTGCATATACAATTTACCCCCTTTAATAGTTTATTTAAAGTATATAGCAAATTTATCCTATATTGAATAAACTTTTAGAAAAATATACCTATTTCCGTTAATCTAAATATTTTAAGGGAAAATAACTCTGTCAAAAAAACAGAGATGAAAGGAAGTAGGTCTTTTTTAGTAGAAATTATTGGATATAGTGCTATATAATTACCATAGAAAGTGAGGTGATTAATATGGAAATAAAACTAAAAGAACTTAGTGGTTCTTCAAATCATCATCAAGGCTATGGTGCAGGTAGTGGAAGCATAATTAAAAAAGAATATGAGTGTCCATGTGGAAAAGGGAAAGTATTTTATGAAAAAGATGATATTCCAGGTTTTAGAGAAAGCGATATTTGGACTGATTGTAAAGAATGCGATGAGAAATACAAGTTTATAAGAGGTACAGCAATTTTAAAATAACGGGTACATAATTAATTTGGCTTCCTTCGGGGAGTCTTTTTTAATGAAACAAAACCCAGCTAAAAATTGGAATAATCGTTCATAGTTTGAAGGAAAATAAATCCTTTAGTCGAAATATGATTATTAAAGGAGATGACTAAATGGATATTAATAAATTAAAGGAACAAGCTGATAACCAAATCCAATTAAGAGAACAACTAATTTCAAGGTATGAAGATTTTAGAAATATCTGCGATAGCCTAAATGATTTAATTGTAGAAAAACAAATATCAAAAAAAGAGGAACTGATTGCTGAATACAAAGATTATTTCACTAGTAACGGATTTGAAGTAAGTGAAGATAACAATTTCCATAAGGCTATTTATAAGGATACGGTTATTGAATTTAGGGATGAAAGCCCAACAATTGAAACTGAAGTACATTTCTCATTGGCGATAAGACCGCAAGGAGTATACCAAACTCTTGTTATTAAACCTGAATCATCAAAAGAAAGAATGCTTTATTTCAAAAATGTCTTAAAATATAAAGATGCATTTATTGAATTTAAAACAGGAGAAGAAATGTTCAATTCAATCAAAGAAGTTTCAGAATTAGAAAAATTAACTCGGCAGTTAGAGGAAAATATAAATTGGTATGACAGAACAGTTAAAGAGTTTAAAGATATAAACTTTATCTATGGGATATATAAGACTGATAGGGAATTTACTAATTTCAAACAATTCTTTGAAGCTATATAGTTATTCCTTAATTCCAGAATTAAATTGAGTCCGAACGCGGGCTTCCTTCGGGAAGTCTTTTTTGTGCAATAGTTCCTTTTTATTATGCAATTGTGCAAAGGGTTATGGATACGGTGAAATGATGAAATGTTGATACGAGAGGCTTTGATGGACACTTTTTATCCAAGGTTAGTTAAAAATATTATGCAAATGACTATTACTGTACGGGACAAATATCAATACTAATATAGAGGTAGTTGAGGAAAAGTTTGGTGGCAGCGGTTTGTCAATGGTGGTTTATCCAAAGGGATTATTCTACCGTAAACATTTCCCCTACAATATTTCAACCAACAGTTTATTCCAACAAGTGTAATTAACGGTAAATATGCAATGTATCTATAAATGCAATTGGTCAAGCAATAGCACAGCATAAGGAAAACTTGTCAAATGTAATTATTACCAACAGATATTCTTAGTAATTGTTACCAATAATCCTTACAACCAAATCTTCTATTATCACAATCATTACAACTAATCAATAACACTTATTACCATTGACATACAATATAATCAACACACAATCGAACAAACACATTAAATATTATCATTGTTATAAATAATCTGACTAAACGGGTTATGGTAGGGGTAGGGTAAATTCCCAGCCTTTGGCAAATTGGGTGTTAATCCATAATACATTTTCGTTTTACAATTCGGGGTTAATTTTTATTTTTTCTCAAACCTAATTCAGCGAAAATTAAATTAATTTTTGGGAACAGGATTGTTATTTGCTTTTCGGACTATAGTGATAAAAGCCCGGCACATAAGTAAAGTTATACTTGAAGTCCAGAAGCTAGTAAAGGAATTCCATCCGTTTTTAAATTTAATTAAAGACGTTTTCTTCTCTAAGAAATACTCTATTACAGCCATTGGAATAGTAAAATAGAATGTTTTAACAATTATACCTAAAATATTGGATTTCATAGTAACTTGGTTAAAGTAAACACAGGTTATAGGATAAAGTAAATAATCAAAAATAAAGCTAATATCAAAGTATTTAAATAAATTTATTGGATATTTGATGTATCCCTTTTTCACAGTTATATTATCTAAAAGTGTAGATATAAATCCTTTAAATAGAAAGATAAGTAACCAATCTTTTACGGGTGGTTTTCTCATCAAATTTATGAATGAAATTATTCCAAAAATTAATAAAGCCCTTAATATGTTTTTCTCTAATGTGTGTTTCATAACTTCACCTCATAGGTAAGTATGCCCAACTTGATGGAGGAAATATTTAAGATAAAAGTGGTAATTGATGGTGCTAAACGGGTGCATAGATTTTATTAAGGTGTATTCCTTGTTAAAGATAAAAAAAGACTGCCCGTATTATTTTGGGGCAATCTTAAGTTCAACATAATCATATTCAATTTCTGGTTCACCGTTAGCCTGACTACCTACAATAAATTCTTCATGTCTTTGATAATAAACCCTATCAATAATCAACTTCAATAAACGGTTAATTTCTGCTTTATCAGTAGCTTTTTTAACCTTCTCCAATATGGTTAATTTCTCTTGTAATTTCTTTTCAGCGGAAATAATATCGGCTTCTGCAATCTGTTGTTCAACCTCTCTTATATTAGCTTCTAATTGCTTAATATCCTTCTCAATATCGGCTTTATCTGAAAGGTATTCTTCTTTAGTGAATATGCCATCTGTATAGGCTTCTCTTGAACGTTTTAACTTAGTTGAACATTTACCCTTGGCTGATTTTAAAGCTTCTAATTGCACCGTTAAATCGTTTGTATTAACGTCTGAAGAGTTATCTAAAACCTTCTGCCATTCCTTATTCCAATAATGTTCAACAAATTCAAGCTGGTTATAAAATTCTGCAAGTAATCTTTTTTCGTTAATTCCTTTGCTTCCGCATTTATGACATTTCTTAGCCATTAAATCTTTATCAGGGTTATATTGAAAGCCAATCTTAGCACCGCAATTATCACAATATACAAGGTCTTTTAAGATGGTTCTTACTTCTCCCCTAGAACGGTTTCTAACCTCATTATCACCGCTTAATCTTGCTTTAATTGCTTCTTGTACTCTTAACCATTGTTCCATTGAAACGATTGCTTCAAAGGCTTCAGGAACTTCTATAACTTCAGTAATGTTGCCCTTTTTATCCTTAAGGTGAAAAACTAATGTTCCAGTGTATTGTTTATTATAAAGAATGTTATTAACCGATTTATACGGCTTGTTTACACGTTTAGCAATATCTTTCATTCCATGTCCTTGTTCAGCCATATTAAAGATAGTTTTAACTATTTCAGCTTCTTCTGTTGGTACTAATGTTCTTTTCCTATCAATAACAATAGCTTCATAACCAAACGGTGATTTACTTGCTACATATTCACCACGTTTAGCCTTTTCAACTGTACCTGTTCTCATTCTGTGACGGATAACACGATATTCATTACTGTTTACTGCTGAAGAAATATCATATAACAACCGTTGGTTACTGTTGTTTAAATCAATGGTTTCTTTTTGTGTAATGATTAAAACGTTATTTTCTGCAAGTGTATCAGCAATTATTTGTGAATAGTGTCCACTTCTTGAAAGTCTGCTTATCTCGGTAATAACAACCGCATAATACAATCCCTTTTCTACATCATCTAATAAACGGATTAACTCATGTCGTTCTTCCCACTTGGAAGCACCTGAAACAATTTCTTCGTATTCGGTATAGCTAAAACCGTTTTTCTTACATATTTCTCTAGTTATTTGTCTGTGGTTTTGTAATGTTTGGTCTGTATCGCCTTCGGAACGACTTTTCCTGTTGAATATTGCTACGTGTTGTTTTGCCATTTCCTCTCACCTTCATTAATAAAATATATATCTATTATTATATTAACATTAGGTATCTGTAATTGCTATTGGTGAAGCGATTGAATCCATAGCATTACAATTGCCAGCCAATCGAAAGGAGGAATTATATGGTTGTCTAGTTGAGTTAAAACAAGGGTCACCCTTTCATGTCGTATTGAACCATCTTGGTTTTCAAAAAGACTTGATTGGCTATGTCTATTTTGCTGAACAGCATGGCAGTTTTGCCGAAGCACTTTTGGAAGGAAGTGAACTCGCGCTATTAAAAGATAAGGACATGAAAAAGCTTTTAAAATTACTGCAATATCCCTTATTATTGATGTTTATTACTGGGTTTCTATTTGTTTTCATTGAGAACACCTTACTGCCAAGATTTACAACGCTGTTTGCTTCACTCGGACTTAAGGAGAATTTTTTCACGAAGGTCCTCTATGCTTTTGATCATTATTTCCCAACCGCCATTTGCATCGTCCTTACTTCACTCGGACTGACAACGATCTATTATTTTTTTGTATTTCGAAAACTCCCAATCCTCAAGCAAAGGGTCCTGCTTGTCCGTATCCCTATTCTGGGTAAAATCCTCAAATTGTTGTTCACACATTACTTTTCCATTCAACTAAGTTTCCTTTTATCAGGAGGCATTTCTGTCTCAGAGGCACTTTCCCTTTTTGAAAAGAATCACCGACAGCCATTTTACAGCCAATTAGCCGAAGACATAAGAATCAAACTGGTAACCGGAGAAAAATTGGACACGATTATAGCCTCCTTTTTCTTTTTCGAGAAGGAATTTCCGATGATTATTAAACATGGCCAAGAAAATGGAAAATTAGAGCAAGAATTACTGTTTTTCAGCAGACATTGCGTGGCAACCATGGAGGAAAGGATTGAAAAAAGCCTAAAAACCATCCAGCCTATTCTTTACATATTTATTGGCTGTTTAGTTGTATCAATGTATTTAGCGATTCTATTACCAATGTTCCATCTGCTTGATGCTATTTAAAAAATGGAGGAATTTAAAAATGTTGAAAAATGAAAAAGGGTTTACCTTAATTGAAATGATGATTGTTATGTTGATAATTTCCGTGTTGCTTTTGATTACCATCCCTAACGTTACCAAGCATAATTCTAATATCAACAATAAAGGCTGCGAAGCTTACGTGAAAATGGTTCAAGCACAGGTCCAAGCCTATCAAATGGAAAAAAATAAAATCCCAACACTCGCTGAATTACAAACCGCTGGCTATTTAAACGATGTCAAGGGCTGTCCGAACGGTCAAGAAGTTGCAATTGATTCGGAAGGTAAGGTCACCTCTGTTGCAAAAGCAGATTAATAACCAGAATGACAAAAAATCAAAAAGGCTTTACTTTGGTTGAGTCGTTACTAGTTCTCTCGATTTTTATGATTATCTCCTTCATCACAGCCTTTTCATTGCAACCTGAGCAATCTGTATTAGAAGATGAGGTTTTTTTGACACAACTCCGTGCTGATCTCCTTTATGGGCAACAATTTGCTATTTCACATCAAAAAGAAGTTACCATTGTACTTTTGCCAAGCAAACACAAATATAACTTATCTTTACAGGGACGCTTGCCGGCTATAATTGATAGGTCCTTCTCTCCTAATATTTACCTTACCGAAGGCTCAATGCCCTTATCTTTTAAATTCCTGCCAGATGGCAATATCAATAAATTCGGCTCCTTCTTTATCGAGACGAAGGAAAAGGAATATCGGATGACCTTTTTGATTGGGAGAGGACGATTTTATGTTACGGAGCAATAAAGGTTTTTTTCTGTTGGAATTACTGCTGTCACTTTCGACTATGTTAATGATTTGCCTGTTCTTACTTCCCTTATTAATGGAGGTCAGAGAACAATCAAGGAAAGTAGAGATAGAGAAAACGGCTCAAAGGATGATGTATGAGGAACTAAAGGCTAGAATCATTGACGGCCGAACATTTTCCAATTACACCATCCGTGAGAATAATATCGACTACAACATTACCTGGAAGAATCCTAATCAGACTGGTCAAAAGGAGGTTTGTGTAAGAGTTGAAAAGAATTCAGTTTATCCAGAAGCCACTATTTGCGGTATCCTTGAATGAAAAGGCTTTTACCTTAATTGAAGTATTGATTGCCTTTTCAATCTTTTCTACAATTATTTTCTTTATAGCCCCTATTTTTCAAATCATCCTAAACCAAAAAAGCATGCAAATGGAAACGCAGGAAATGGAATGGGAAATTTTTTACAGTCAAGTTACAAAAGAAATTAGCACCGTTTCACATGCAGAGGTATCCTCCGGACGTTTAATTCTAACTAAAGGGTCAGATACCATTCAATATGAAAAATATGGTTCAAACCTCAGACGAAGGGTAAATTCAACGGGACATGAGATTATTCTTCAAAATGTTTCACAATATTCCTTTTCCATCGTGAATAATGCAGTGAAAATGACGGTTGTGGACATATGGGGAAAGGAGTATTCGGTTCTGGCATACTCCTTTCTAAAATGGACTGCCAATACATGAAAAACAGTGAACATGGGTTTACCTATCCCCTAACGTTGTGCACGTTACTTCTTTTCCTCCTGTTTTTCTCCATGCATATTGAGCAATTACTTTCGGAACGTAAAATAGCAGTTGAAACAAAGGAAATTCATATGCAGGAATATTACTTTCTGTCATCGGTCAAAAAAGTGGAATCGTTATACCAAACTCGAGGTACAATGCCTGCTAAAGGAACATTTATCTATCTAAATGGAACAGTGGATTATCGTCCGGAGACCCCTTCTGCCTATATACAGATAGTCGATTTCACAGTTGTTCTTCATGAGCGTGAACCTATAGTAGGTTATGGGTACTTTGATACCCGTTCAAAAACGATGATTAAATGGGTAGAAGTCAATTAGCTGTATGGATGATTAAAAAATGGACATAATGTAGGTGTATAAAGGCAGGTGTGTCCATGAAAACAAATGATTATGTTAAATATATGACGCAAACGTTCGTTAAATATGCTGACCAGCCTAAAGACGAGCGGAAACGCATCCGTATTGAGAAGAAACAAACAAAAGCGGATTTCTGGTACCGTTGGTTTGGCATCCTCCCCTATATCCTTTACTCGGAAGTAAAGAAAAAACGAAGATTTAAATAGCGGTATCTCATACCGCTTCTTTTTTTTGTCAAAAAATCCACTAACTTAGATTGACAAAGAAGAAATTTCTATAAATTAGAAACTTTATATAATATTGTTACAATAAAAAGACAGGAATTGTGAACATTTTCTAAAATATAGTGTTAACATTGTTAACTTCATTCCTTTGTTATTTCGCCTGTATTATAATGGAATAAATTATGGGGGTTCGAGGTGAACAGTGATGGAACAAGGGTTTATCCAATGTTCTTCATGGTCAAATTCGAGGATTTTCAACAGAATTGTAATTCAAGTATAACATCCAATATTGTTGACTTCAATAATGAGATATAGGACAGCTTATTCCAATAAAAAAAAAGAGTGGCATTTTTAACCACTCATTCCCCAGTAATATATTTACTTTTCAATAACCGCTTTATCAATTTCTCAACATCTAATTCCCCAACATATGTTACAGTCCCCAAACCTTCCACATGATAAGTTTGTTCTTGAGGTACTTTTTGTTCCTTATTTTTTTCATTATCATTTTCCACTTTTAATCAGCCTTATCCAGTAATGTATCTACTTTTTAATAATCTCTTGATAAATTTCTCCATATCATATTCCCCTACCGATGACACAGAACCAATACCTTCAATATGGAATGTTTCTTGAAATTCCGATACCTTTTCATCTTCAAATTCCTTTTTGTTTTCCTTTTTCATCAGTTTCCTTCTTTTCCCTTGTTTGATGATACAAGTTAATTATCGCTTTAGCCATTAAATCAAGATTAGGTTTATTTATTTCAGTGCAAGTGCTAGGAGGTCTTCTTTTACCTGTGATTTTTGAATAGACAATTTGAGCTTTCATTGAACTCACCATCTTTTTTTCGTTTTAGGCTTACCTTTTAGCCAATTTTGAAATACTTCCTCATGAACAAGAAATTTATTTCCAATTTTCTTAACTTCAAATTCTCCACTTTTCATTAATTCATAAGCATTAGTTCTTCCTATATTTGCTACAACCATAATATCTCTAACGTCTAACATAACTTTTTTATTTGTAATCACACTCATAGTTGCACTTCCCGATCATTAATAATTGCTAAATCATATAAACTTCATTAATTCACCATCTTTTTTTAGCTATATTCTTACCTCTTAACCAATTTTGAAATACTTCCTCATGAACTAGATACTTTCTTCCCATCTTAACAACGTGAAATTCTCCACTTTTCAATATCTCATATGCTTTAGGTCTACAAATTCCCATAACATCCATTACATCTTTAACTTCAAGCATTTCCTTTTTAAACCGACACAATATAACACCTCCAAGTCCGTTAAGAATTATATCTGAATAAAATAGTATTGTCAAAATATTCAGTTAAATATTAATTAAGTTGATATAAAGTAAAAGCTTGTTTAAAAAATAAGGGACAGATTTGTAGAATAAGGACATAAATGTAAGGGTATAGAAATAAAGGTTTATAAAGGAAAGGGGTGAATTAAGATGGAATCGTTTGGTGCTATTTTTCCAATTGGTTTCTAGTGGCTTTTATTCTTGGGGGGATTGGAGGAGAGATTATTAAAAAATTTATAAATAAATTAATAAATGACTTTCGGGAGTATATAGTAATAAAAGAAAAAATGAGCGCTAAATTTTGGACAATCTTTGCTAAAATATGGTTTTGGTTAGCCATTCTTTTTACCATTGTGTGTGTATTCGAGTCAAATTGGTTAAGAAGTCAAACTTCAGATTATCTAATATCAATCGTTATAATGTGGGCTATATACTTGTTCTTAAAATTTAGTGCTAAAGAGGATCGGAAATTTGCTGAAGAAATAGAAAAAGAGTTCAATAATGAAAACAAAGATTAGTCAATGTAGGACGATTCTCGAACAAAAGGGGATCGTCTTTTTGGTTGATTAGTAGGCTTTTATTTCCGAAATGTACTTTGCCTTTCCAGTATATTTTTCCTTACATTGAAAAAGCATATGCAAACTTACTTCAGAAAAAAAAGAGCGACTTTTTAGCCGCTCACTAACTAACCCACTCCACGAAACTAGGGATTCTAAGAAGTCCCTTTTTCGTTAAATTTCTGTATTTCACTTTTAGTTTCACCTGTGGATCAAGATAAATGAATTTATCATTTTCTTCAATAATAAAGTCCTTATACTGTTTATAGAATTCCTTCCGATTAGCTGTAGGCATGAACTCCATTAATCCAGCATATTTCCCATTATCAAAGTTTAACAACAGTCCAAATTCATCCTTACGCAGACCTGAGATGAATACATCTGAATATTGATAATTAATTACCTTTAGCCAATCATGTGAACGTTTATTAATTTGATACTTAGAATCTGCTTTCTTTTGAACAATTCCCTCAAGTTCGTGCTGCTTAATTAATTCGAAGTACTGTTCTGCATTACCTTCAATCCACTGGACTTTATTCAATAAAGGTGTGTCTTCATGGATGATTTCATTTAATATTTCTTTGCGTTCAAATAATGGCAAATTAGCAATCTTTTCACCATTACAATAAATAACATCGAAGACACTATATGATATTTGATGATTAGATTTAGAACTTAAAAACCGTTCCATAGTCGCTTCAAAGTCTGGTCTACCTAGATTATCCGTAACAATAATCTCACCATCTAGGACAGTTCCATTAGGAATAGGAAGGTTAACCAATTCGGGGAACTTAGATGTAATCTCATTCTTGTGTCGAGTGTAGATTCTGACTTTATCATTGAACTTAGTCCAAACGGTACGGAATCCATCTAATTTTAATTCTGTTATATAATTATCATCGTCAAAAGGATGATCTGATTTGTGTAATAGCATAGGAGAAATAAACATTAAACCACCTCATGTTAAATTTTAACATGATATTTATCATGAATCAGATGGTAATTAAATGTAAGTTATTAATAATAATCTATTTTAAAGTTCTTCATTTATGATTTTTTTAATATCTTTAAAAATTGTTTTTGGCTCTGTATTAGTAACTGCTCTTTCAACTTTTCTCTCAAGGATATTCCAAAACTTACTTGAACGTTTCATTTTATTTTGTACAAATCCTTTTCGGTTATCTCCAATTTCATCCTCAATTGTTGAATCTTCAAAGAAGCTGCTTAAGATATCGTGGGTAATTTCCATTAATTGAATATTCAATTGTGCAGATTTAAAAATATTAGTGAAAATAAAAGTGTTTTTAATATCGGTTGGATTTTCATAAGTAGTGCCTTTTATTTTATTAGTAATTCCAGTAATAAATAGGTAGTATGTTGAAAGGAAAAGGAAGATAGAATTTTTCCTAAAATCTTCAGCTCCAGGTTTATAACCTAAGTTTTCTTTCGCATACTTTGATAATAAGTATGGGAATAAGAAATTTTCTAGTGGCATTTCTTTTGTTTTTTCATTAACAATTTTTTCCCATTCACTTCCAAAAGGTGTTAGTTCGTTGGCACGTCCATAAGCAATATTGGGTCTTAAATTAATACCAGCCGTGAAAGCTTGTAACACTTCTTTAGCTGGTAAACAGTATTTTTTATTACTTTTTACGTTTTGTAGGAGATAATCATATTCAGGATGCCCTTTATAAGACTTTTGTTTAGTGGATGGCTCAGTTATAAAGGCACCTCTTTGAATTTCATAATAATACCCAAAAGCATCTAGTCTATTTCTTAAATCCCTTTGAAATTCGTCAAGTGCATAAAAGTCTAATCCCTTTACAGCGTTTTGACTATTTGTATATCTTGTAATATTGTCTCTTAAAGCTTTCTTTTCTTTATCGTTTGCAATTTTTTTCGTTTCAATTATTTTTACTAATAGGTATCCATCTTGTGTATTTTTTATATCAGACTTTGTTTTACTAATGTAAAAATGGTGCCATAAGGATTTAGCGGACTGGCATCCATTTACAATCTGAGGAGCATGCATTTCCACAACACCGTTTTTACTAATAAACTCCTCGCAAACGATAGTGATACCGTTATTGAAATACCAGAACTTTTCCGGAACTTGATCTAAGGTTGATTTTATCCCTTTATTTATTGTAGTATCTTTGCCAAGATAATTCCTAATATTAGAATAAAAAAGCATATTACCCCCTTTTTCTACAAAGTCTGCTAAATCCTTCAATTTAACCATTCCAACAATTGAAGTTTCAAATATATCCTCGAAATTCTGACCAATATTTAATTTTATCCATTTCTCTCTAAATTCTCTGGGTATTCCACCATTTTTGATTTCCATTTTTTCAAGAATATTATCAAAATCAAGAATATAAAATTTTAATTTCTTATGGGTCTTTATTGTTTCATTAATAGGTTTTCTGAATTGATCCCTTTCCCATTCAGAAAAACTATTGTTAGTAATATAGTAACAGTTTATATTTTCATTTTTCGAATATGTTTCTAGAATATTTCTGCATACTTTTATCACTGCTTCTCTGTCTGTATTAGGTGGTTCTTCCACAACTCTTTTACAATCAGATATAAATCTATGGATTGAATCCACTTTATGAGCATTGTTATATTTTGATTGCAGAATACATAATTCATTATTATATTCAAATACTGCATCTATTCCATTATCAAATTTTCCAGATATTTCAGTGGCTTCAATTACTTCATCTTCTCTTAGCTCAAAGATGTTATACAATACCCACTCACAAAAGCTCGTACCTGAACCTACAGATGTTTCATTAGGGTTATTTTCCTTAATATATTCTTCTATGGATAAAATGATATTATTTGAGAGATGCTTTTCTCCATTTTTCTTATCCTTATTCTGTTTTACTTTCATCATTTCCCCCCTTGCGACCTATAGTTAATAGTTAAATTTTATCATACTTCAGAATGTATTTTTTCAGAAAATATCGACACTTTATCCTAAAAAAAGAGTAGCTTTTTCAGCCACTCTAGGTTTGAACTACTTCTTTATACTCACAACTTGCATTTGTTCTTTTTCCCTTTTGAAATTTTGTGATAACCCCCACATTGTTCACATTGTTCGTACTTTCTACCGTCAATCTTAATTTTCACTTCCATCCCTTTTGCCTCCTCTAAGATGTTGTTATATAAACCCTCATTTCAGACAGCATTACCAACCTGTTTTAATACGTCCAAAATAAGAGGGGATACCTGAATAAGAACATATCCTAATCCGGCTTTCATAATTGTGTCAAAACCCTTCTCTGCCCTATCAAACATGAAGAAGAAACAAGAACCAACAATTATCACAGAAGCAACAGGAAAGGCTAGAGAAACCATAATATCAACTAATGGATCAAGTACATGCGTTAATAAATCAAGACTCTGAGCACTCATCCATTCTTTTGCTCCGACTTCTACAGCTATCGGAGCACTTGCAACCACTGCATTTGTACCTGTTGTAGTTGCAAATGCTTTCATTGCAAATCCAAGTGTTCCTACTGCTCCACAAGTCGCTATTGGAAGTGCTGCCGAAACCGCTAATTGAGTTACTTTTTTCACCCTTCTTTGACGCTTTTCTCTGTCCTTTACTTTAAATTCACCAGTCATAAACTCATTAAAATTGATTCTATTTGACTTTGCCAAAATAATCATCCCCTTATTTAATGTCATTCATGGTGTAAACTCGATAAGGTAGACCTTTACATAAGACAGTTAATTGTTTCCTTCTTAATTCAGTTGTAGTTAACCATATTAATTTAGGAAAATAACCTAAATGTTTTGCTAGTTCCCCATTTCTCATTAAACCCTTGTATTGTTCGATTTTCTTTTTGTTAACGCTCATCTTCTGAGTAGCATCAACTTCAAGAAAGTGATACTTACCTTCCTTCTTGAAATAAGAGTCTGCGACAATGGTAAATGTACCATCTGATACCTTTATTTCATTTTCCCAATCATGAGGACATCCCGTATAGATGTAAAAATCGTTTCGTTTAAGGTAGTGATTAACAAATTTATTCTTTCTTCTTACTTTGTCTGTATTGACATATTCCCTGCCTTCTTTATTTAAAAAATATATAGTGGAAAAAGCTTCTTCACGGAAACCAGTTATATAAGGGGACATTTCTTTGAGGATACGATTGGCATTTCTTACGCTTCCAAGACGGTGAATCCGAGTTAGTTGATCACGATTAAGAAAGTCCAGTTTTCGTAATGACAATAGAATTTCTTCCTGTCTCTTGCTTAGGGGTTTCAACTTTGACAACCTCCTTTTTCTCGATTATATAAGGAGTAATTGTATTTTTAATATCTTCAGGTGTGATTAGAGGAGTTTGAACAATAACACGTTCATCTGCCATTTGGTAAATAGCTCTGCCTTTTATTTTAGGTAAGGCTTCTGCTCCCTCTGTGTCAAGAACAACCCTTGAAGCTACACCAGACTGTACACGGAAACAAAGTTTAGCATCACTGTTTTGCTTACATTGACGAGGGATAATATCTCCAGTTCCATATTGGGTTGCTAGTATCAATCTAAAACCTAAGCCAGCTCCGAGACGAGATATTTGGCTCATATACTTTTGACATTCTCGCTTCAATACTTTTTCCTCTTTCGAAACTGCTTCATCAGGATTTAGTTCCCCTACCTCATCGATGATGATAAAATGCCTTTCAGTTATCCCTGCATCCTCCACCTTTTTCTTTCCAGCCTTTCTCAATATGTCTTGTTTCTCACGCATTAAGTTGTAGGCATTAGCTAATGTCTCTAAGGCTTCCTCAGGTTCATAAGCGATCGATACAGTTTGTTTAACATTCTCATAGTCACATAGTTCAACCCCACCTTTTAAATCAATCAAATGGAGTTTTACGTTGTCTGGTTGCTGCTTAATTAAAGAAGTAATGATACAGTTAATTAGATTTGATTTTCCATACCTTGTAGCTCCACCAAGGCATAAATGAGGGATTTTTTCAAAGTCATGGAAAATAAGTTTGTTCCTATCCCTTGTCGCTCCAAAAACAACTTTCCACCCTTTACCTTCTTGAAAGCTAACGGTTTTAGGTAATGGCTCATTATAAACTCGAATTATTAACATTCCATCATAGGACAACTCTATTTCCTTTCTGTCTGTTAGTTTTTTAGTGTATAGACTTTTTATATTAGAGAAAATATTTCGATCAAGTTTAAGTTCTTTTAAATCTTTAAGTTTAATCTTTACAGAGCGAGTATTGATTCCAGATTCGATAACTTTTTGTTTTGCTAAGTAATCTTCAAAACTCCTACCTAAAGGTATACGGTAACGATACTCAACACCCCAATCATAATTTCTCTTTTTGATTTGTTGGGCTGTTAATGTTTGATTACCGTCCTTAACATTCAGACCACTAAGAGCAAAAATTTTGTTGATTTTTTTTGAGTCGTTCCCTACCCCACTTTTTGAACGATAAGCTTTCAAAGAAATTGCTCCAAAAATTGTTGTTGTGACAACTTCAAAAATCATTTCGTTTTCCTCCCATCATCAACGCCACCTCATTAGACTTACAGTAGTAAGTATCCCACCTAAATAGAAATCTGAAATAGTAGATTATCCGTTGATTTTATTGGGTTTAAATGCTACCAACCTCACTTCTAACTTCGCAATTCCATTGGCTATAGTAAATGGTATTAAGGTTGGATTGTCCATTATTCCTATCTATCACAAAAAAGCACGCAAAAAATCTTCGGAAATTGTGAAAGGTTATAAGACAAGTGTTGTCGAATGGATAAGTAGGTGATGTATAATGGTGAAAAGTAAGATCGGTGAGATCATTAAAGAATCCCCATTCAAGAGGGAATATTTAGAGAAGTATTTAGAAGTTTCGAGGAATACTTTAAGTAATTGGTGCACAGGAAGAACATATCCGAGTGTTCCCCAAATAATAAAACTATCCAAGATTTTGAATGTTAAATTTGAAGAAATGTATGAGGAAGAAGAAAATGAGCGTAATTGACGTTGAAACAAATTTTAATCATTATTCTGAATCACTTTTTGATGGATATAATAAGATTCTAGATCTTAGTCAATCAAAAGTAAGAACTGACATAGCATTTTTAGAAGTTTATTATTTTTTCCTTAACTTTGTTGCTGATGAAGGTTTTTTAAATCAAAGACATAAAACGGAACAAATACTTTATGCGAAATTATCAAGTGACGTATTTGCAATATTAACAAATCTCAGTGCAGGTTGTATTAGTCAAGCTATGACAATATTAAGGTCTTTGTTTGAAACCACCATATACGCAAAATTTATTAGTGAAAATCCAGAGATTCGATTAAATCTCTATAGTGATTTTAGTATAGTTCAAAAACAAAGACTTAACGAACAAGACGGTAGAAAAGATGATGAATTGAAACGACAATATGATTTAATTAAACATAAGTTCCATCTACAAAAACAATGGTATACAAAACACTTATTAGAGATTATTAATTCAAATTCTCATTATAAAAACAAAAAACCAAGTATTAGAACACTTTCATTAATAGTAGGAATGCAAAAAGAGTATGATGTACTATACTCTGTTTTGTCTCATGCAGGTCATGGCAATTCCATATTAGAAAATGTGTACATTCAAAAAGGGCATTTCAATGCTGGACCAGTTTATTTGCCTTATTGGAATGAATTAATCGCAAGAATTGCTGTAAATTATGCTAGTAAATGTTTTAAATCAATTATGCTCTTAAACTCAAAGGAAAACATATTGAGCTATATTGAATATTCTGAGTTACTCTCCTACAAAATAATGATGGAGTCGATGGTAAATCAAAATAAGGATGAACAAGATGAACATAACAATTGAGATACATTACAAAGCTGATAGCAATATCATGCAACGTGCTTCTTTCCCTTTAAAGGGAAGAAAACCGGAATATATAGCCCTCCAATTTTGGAAGGATATCAAGAAGGAATTACCCTATAATGCTGTTTTAGAGCAAGTCATTTCTGCCGGTGAGGATATAACCGAGAAGGTAAAGGAATTAGAAAAACAACAATTACTTAAGATCATGAATGATGATTTGCCTTTTTAAAAATTGGAGTTGATCGTATGATATCAGAAGCTGAGGATGTAATATTAAGTAGATTCGGCATACCACAAATCGAAGGAGTAAATGGGGAAGACTTAAAATTAATCACAAATGCTGAAAAAATTAATGGAACTAAAGAAAAGGGGTACCATTGTAAAGATGGAACTTTTAAATTTTGCTTGGCTAAACAAGTCGATGATAATATAGAGCCAATCTTAAGTATGGAGTTTTATAAAGCATTGGGTTCAAGAATGTTGACCTTACTAAATGAAAAACCATATATTCGTTTAAATTTATTATTTGTTCATGTTGATATTTTACGAAAAAAAGGAATTGCGACTTATTATATGGAGAAACTTGTACAGTATGCTAAAGACGAAGGGTTTACTCGGATAAAAATACTTCCCAATCCCGACGCAGTTAATTTTAAGAAAGTAAAAAAAGATAATGCATTAAATAAAAAACAATTAATTTCCTTTTACAAAAAATTTGAGGATGACCATTTAAAAATTGATATTATACAAATATAAACCTTTCTCAGTCGAGAAGGTTTTTTTATTTCACAAATACGTCACAAGGATATTGTCATAATTTGTCTAAATGTATGATAGATAACTAATAAAGGAGATGTATCCGTTTGAAAGTTGGGGGAAAGAAAACATTTGTGTATATACCTTGGTTAGATAAATTTATTGAAGCTGCCGATACAATGGAAGAAACGGTTAGAAGGATAAATGAAGAGGAAGCAAAAAGAGAATTGGAAGATAAAAAAATGTTACGTAAATTACAAAAGGCAAACCCAGGAAAAAATATTAAGAAAATCGGAGATGCATGGTTAATAAGTGACGCAAAACTTGATTGAGAGTACTTTTGCTCAATCTTTAAAACTTTTCCAAATTTTACACGTAATAGTGATATAATTCTATTTGACTTATATATAGAAAATGGGGGGGAAATAAGTAGTGAAGAAATTATTGATTGGATTATTAAGTTCTTTCGTGGTGGTTGCGTTCTTATTGGCTGGATGCGGAACGAACAAAACTGTAAAGGCAGACTACACAACTAAACAGTTCGAAACCGCTCTGAATAAAGGAGATAACTTGGAGGGTAAGACTGTATCGGTTAAAGTGAACAAGCTTGTACCCAATAGCGCATTTGGTTACAACATCCAAACTGGCAAACATTTGAATTTCGTATCAACTGATAATCCGAATGTTAAAAAAGGTGATACATTGATATTAAAAGTAAAGAAAGTTGCAAGCACACTAGGTTCATATGTCATTACTTACGAAAAACTATAGTAACAACAAAAGCCCCTCTCGATTGAGAAGGGCTTTTGTTCTTTGAACGTCTAATATGGCTTTAATTTATCTTTATCTAAGAAATTAAATATTATTCATTGTTTAAATTTTCATTATTTGGATAAATAAGTAATAACTTGTTTATTTTGTCTATAGGAATGAAAACTTTTCAAAAAGGAGTTGAATTTCAATGCAAAATAAGGAAAAAAAGGATTATGATATTTTAACTGAAAAAGACTTAGATTATTGGAATTTACTCGAAGAATTATTCTATGCATCTGATGAAGATGAAGAATTAAGAAGCCCTCCGATTTAAGGAAGGCTTTTATGTTTTTACAGAAGAGAGTTAATCATTTCAATTGTATGTTTTCCAGCAATACCATCAATTTCGTATGGAAGGTGTACTTTTTGAAAACGTGTTACAGCATCCTTTGTTACTTTTCCATAATCATTATCGATTTTTCCACACTTAAAATTTAACCTGTTCAATGCTCCCTGTAATTCTCCAACATCAGCACCTTTTGATCCTAGTTTTAGTAATCGTTTATAAGTCAGCTTTTTAGTTTTTGTTTGTGAAACAGTTTTAACTACGGGTTTAGGGGTTTCTTTCTTAGTTTCTTCCACTGGTTTATTTTGACCAAAGGTATCAGTACCATATCCTTTATAATTAAACTGTAGATGAGGTTTATCAACAAATCCTTTCCAATCTCCACCCCATTCAAAACCAAGTCTTTTTGCTTCAGCAATAGCCTGTTTAATATCGGAGCGACTATATCCATTCCATAATCCTTTACCTTTTTCATCTACAGGCACAAAATCTAATGCTTGACCTACAATATGGTAAGATTTCATTGTTTGAGAAGCACCCTTTTTTACATTGGCTCTCTGAGTTTCAATGGTACGGATTGTTTCATAAATTAACACATTAATATGGTTTGCGACCAAATAATCATGCCATTTTAAAGCTGCAACCTTTGTATGATCACCTAATTTATTGATATTTTCTAAATTGCGAGTTTGATATGTTAACATTATTATTATCCCCTTTTTTTCCCTATTTTGTTCTTATCGAAGTACTTAGTTAGAAATTTAAGGTCAATACCAATACGACTGAAGTTTTCAATAATACTCATACCTTCATAAGCAACAATCATGCCTACACCTAATTTGATAAGCATTCCACTTGCACCTACATAAGCATCTACAAAAACTAAAAAAGCAAGTGCGACAAACTCACCTACTTTTCTAATCATTCCAATATAGTTGATTGAACTGTTGAGTTTTTTTTCTATTCCTGCTGCTAATAAACCAGTGACTACATCAAAAAGAACAAAACCCAACGCTACATACCATATATTTCCTACAATATTAGTAATATCAAAATGCATTAATAACACCTCTTTTCCTTGTTGCACAATCCCACCTCCTTTGATAAACTTTAGAAAGTGGGTACGACCACTAAAAAAAAGACTACCTCTCTCAAAAAAGTTGGGTAGTCTTTTTTTATTTACATTGGTGTTCCTTCATCATTTTCAATTGATTTAATACAGTGATCCTTCTCAAATAAGTTTAAGAATTTGCAGACAAGATTACAAAATGGACAATTCTTTTTTGCCACATGTTTCCCCATTCTAGATGAAATTGTCTCATCTGGATAACCAGCAAAAACTGCATTAAAAAACTGGTCAATAGCAATTAACAGATTCCAAATGTACTGTTTCAACTTGACCACCTCATTATTTGTCCCAAGTGATTGACTTAATTTCTTCTGGTGTTTTGGCATCAATCACTAATGGTACTAAAAAATCTCTATATTTCGCCACATTATTAGTGACATGAAGCATTTTAGAAAGAAATACACTGTTAAATTGAGATTGATTTAGTTGAAGTCTAAATACATTACCTTCTGAATCATAAGCAGTCCAAGGGATAACTCCACCCATTTGAGCAACAGTTCCATCCATAAATGCCAATTTTGCTGTACTAAAATTACTTTGTGCTTCAGAATCATGTGAAAAATAATAAATGACACCATCAACTTCAGAAGAAAATCTTCCGAGGATAGTGTCATTACATTTTTTATTTAATTCTATAAGTTTATTGTTTTTGGTTTCTTCAAAAGAATCTACCCATTTAATTATTGCCATTATCCCACCTCAATCCATTCAGGGAAACATTCTTCTTTAGTTGGATTTTCCCCTATAA
The DNA here is from genome assembly GCF_018613415.1 of Bacillus sp. ISL-18. Classification (GTDB taxonomy): domain Bacteria; phylum Bacillota; class Bacilli; order Bacillales; family Cytobacillaceae; genus Neobacillus. The sequence continues at coordinate 463,183 of NZ_JAGGQG010000010.1, forward strand.
AATTCAAAAGGGTAACATTCATTATGCCATCTTTCTTAAACGCTTCTTGTATAGGGCAAATAGGAAGAGTGGTTATTATTGCATCTTCTCTGTGACCACCTCCAATATTTCCATTTGGTAAATTAGTAAAATCAAATTCATCTGTTTCACCATTTAATGTAACAATTATCTTGTCACCAATGAATTCATAGGCTAATTTATCAGTTTTGTTGAATTGTGGACTTAAGAAAACTCTCATTATCTCCACCTACCTATTGCTTGCCATGTAAAAATAGTTCCACTTAAATCTACACTTGATACCCCTTGATGAACTATACCGAAACTAGTCAAAGAAGGATCAAGTACATAAAAATTAGCAAATCTTCCTGAAACAGACCTATGTGTTAATAACACATAAGGAGTATTACCAACGAATGAAGCAGGATAAAGTAAACCGTTTAATGTTTTCAAAGTTGTACCTGCAACTGCTGGAGTAGAACCAGCACAAATCATCGTACCATCAGGGTATTTAATATAACTCCCATTTACGTTTGTTCCAGACTCAATTACATTACTGGTAAAAACTCGGTCATCTATCACACTTCCTGATGTAATTGTTGATACATTTGTCCCTACTGAAACTTGGGCTAAAGAAATTTCCCATCTTGATACATTTTGAGTAAGTGCAGGTGCAACTGGAGATATAGCTGGAACACCTTGTAAAACCGCCAATTGGATAGTGTTTGCTGTCCAATCAAGACGAATAATCACCCTGTCAATTCGTGGATTAGTTGTATCAGCAGTAGTAATTGGAAGAACCTCCTCACTACTTGATTCAAAATAATGCCCTTTAATCCATGACATACCTGATTTTACTTTCACCTGTAAACCTGTACTATCAGCGTAAACCTGCAATTCACTTAATTGTCCTTTAATTACTCCAGTACCAAGCCAATTTTGTGCCATTTTTGACCATTGATTTTCTCTAACATCCGCTCCTGCTCCACTATCAAACGGAAAATAAGTTTGTACCATCTAATCAGCTCCTTTCTAAGTGACTTACCCTTTTTGTTAATTTTTTCATTTTCTTAAATATCCCTAAACCTTGTGATGATAATGATTCAGGTGTACCAATTGTTGGATTTATTGAAACTCCATTTTGATCAATTGTAAGTTTGATTTCTCGTACTACATCCTGAATAACTTGTAATTTTTCTTGAGTTTTTCTTATTTGATAATCAGACAGAAAATAATATATCGTATCAACTTCAACGACTTCATTAGGTTGGGTGATAATTATTGATACTTTATCACCTAAATTATAATCACGACCAAAGGATAAACTTTCTGTCTCAATTGGAGTTATACTTAAACTATTCTTAATGGATTTTTCAGTAAGCTCTTGATTGAGTGATTGGGTTAATTCTGCTTGGTCAGTTGTATTCCTTTGGTCAACAAATGATTCAATTCGACCATATTCTGTGATACTTGCAGAATCCCCATTTTGAAGAGTGATTCTAGCCTTTCCTTCTCCACCTCCACCAACTATTACATAATTAGTTTCAGGGTCTTCAGAAGTGTATTCAAATTCACTTAAGTTGCCGAGTAAAGGACTAAATATTGCAGTTTTCGTTTTATCTTCTGGTTGATAAACTTGAAATTCAAGACTTTTATTGACTTGGATTGTCCGAAAACCTAAGTCTCCACCAGCAAGTGCTAATGATGTTGATAAATCCAAAAGCGTTTCAAATCTACCATTTCCAGTAACCTTTTTACCTAACCCTATATCTTCTTCAATCACAAAATTTGGAATCTGTCTTTCTAGTCTGGCACGAGAGCCTAAATTAAAAGAAACATACTGTTTTATAATGGATTCAGCTAATCCTGTACGGACATCATAATCCTTTAATGTAAACTGTCCATTTGGCTCAGGGTAAACAAGTCTTCTTAATAACCAAATAGAATCGTCTACACCACTAATTTGTAATTTGTCTTCATTGGCATTCCATTTTCTATTTTTCTTAGTTGCTAACCCTGAAAAGATTACTTTTCCGTCATTTATTACAACAATTCCTGATTTTGACTTTATTATTTCCTTAGCTGCTTTACAGTTTGTAGGTAAATTTAAAACCCATGTCCCATAACTGTTATATTTTAGAACCATTTCAAGAGATTGATAATCGTCAATCTCTGCAACTCTATTTAAATATTGATCTCTAACATATAATTTATAGCCCATTCTTAAACACACCAATATCTAGGGGTGTAAGATAGTTGTACAGATGATTCACTTGTGGCATTAGACATTTCAATCCGAATATTATTTACTCCAGATTGTAAAGTCCACAAGGAAGAATTATCATCAGTTTGAGTACCAAACAAGTTAGTACCATCCCCTTTAGTGATACTTTTCTTTTTTGGTTTTGTGTCAATGGTAATGATTTCTCCGACTCCTAAAGAAGTTTCAAGATTAGTTAATTCACCTGTGGTCAAATTTCTAAGAAAAATATTGTCACCGGGTCCCTGAATTATCCATTCTGGGTGACACTCGATATCTCCAATATTATCTATTGAAAAGTCAGCGAAAACGGATGATGAAGACAATCTCAATGGAAAGAAAGGAAAGAAAGTGGCTGTCTGTCCTATCGAAAATGTTTCTACAATTGTATTAGTGTCATACCAATAAGGGTCAAAAGCATGAAAAACTAATACTGCATTTTGCCACCAAAACCCTTTATTGTCTCTACCTTCAGAACCTTCCATCCCTGAGATATACTGACAATATAACTCCCTTTGACTACCATCAACAGCGATTGATTTTAATTTACCTTCTTTGAAAGGATTAATCATTTTCAAGATTCTTCTCATTAATTGCCTTAATTCAATCTCTGAATCTGCTTGTAAAAATAATGGAATGTCTACATCACGAGGACTTACTTTTACATGTCTTTTTCTAGTTCCTGCTTGAAATGGTACTTCTTCTTCCACAATACTAACAGGTGGCATAAAACGACCAGTCATGCCTGATAAAACTTTAAAATTATTATCGGACAAAGGTTGTTCAGTGCCGTTTGCATCAATCCAATACAGTTTATCAGCCATACAGCACCTCCAATCTTTGCAATGTACGACCTAATTCTTTTTCATCCATTACAGCTTTTTGTGAATTTACTGTGATATAAGTGTCTCCACCACTTTTTAATGTGTTACGTGTTGCATTAGCTGGATCAATCTTTGAACCTCTAGGAAGAGTCACAAGTTCGGGACCCATTTCACCAACGAGGGTTCGACCACCTTCGAAATAGTTTGTTCCTGTTGCATTCTTTGCAGTACCTCTACCAGAAGTAGTCCTTTTTTCTTCAACTTCGACAGTTTTCTTTTTTGATGGTTTATCATTCCATTTACCTAACCAATCAACCGCCTTTTTGATTGCATTAGTCACATCTTCGAATATTCCTACAACATCATCAATAACATTGAAAATTGTATTAAATGAATCTTCTATTGCCGATTGAATTTTTGGTAAATATGGACTTACCCATTCCCATAATTTTTTCAGAACTGGAAGTAGGAAATTTTCAAATACATCCCAAACTATTTTTACTACATTTGAAATGATACGAAATACTTTTTCTACGATACTTTGAATCTGTGGCATTTTAGATTGTATGAATTCAAACAATCTCAATAGGATTGGTAGGATATTATCTTTGAAAAATGCCCAAACCGATGATGCTACTTGTACTATTTTTGCGAAAACTGCACTTACTGTTGCACGAATGGTTGGCATATTACTCATAATCCAATTGTACAAACTCACCAAAATTGGAAGAATATTTTGTTTAAAGAAACTCCATAATGTTTTTGCTATTTCCCACATAGCTAAAAAGACAGTCGTAAATATTTGTTTGGTTACAGGAAGATTACCTTGCATAAAGCTAAATAGACCCATAAAAACAGGTGTTAAATTAGTTTTTATAAATGACCATAATTGAGAAAGTATTGGAAGGAAGTATTGTTTGATTACTCCAACTACTACATTTACAACTGTAGATAATGCTTTGAAAACAGTATCCATTGTTGATTTAATAGATGGCATATTTGCAACAACCCAATCAAGCATTTTTGAAAAGATTGGCATTAATTGAATTCCGATTTGGGTAACGATACCTGAGAAAGTGGTTTTAGCACCTTCCCATTTCTGTCTAAATTGTTCTGCTTTATTTAAATCATCATCACTGATTACATTTGCATTGTCTTTCATTTTTTGTAATTGATCAGCAGTCATATTTAGGACAGGTGCTAACTCTTCACCAGTTGTACTTAACATTGCTGTAGCAATTGCATTTCGTTCAGTTTCGTTCTTCATACCTTGTAGTCCTGTAATCGTTTCGTTGAATAATTGTTCTTGTGATTTCAAATGCCCACTTGAGTCCTTTACGGAAACTCCTAACTTTTTAAACATGTCTGCATTTTCACCAGCACCTGAAGCTGCATCCATTGCACGTTCTGCTAATGCTGCCATATCACCTGATGCTGCTTCCATAGAAAAGCCAAAGTTTTTAGCAACAGAATCCCATTCCTGAAATCCTTTTTTGCTCATGCCTGTAACTTGAGAAAACTTATTAATTTCTGATGCAGTTTCCATTGTCTTAGCCATCAAACCGCCAACTGCCCCTACAGCAACACCTACACCAGCAGCTATAACACCGCCAACTTTACCAGCAATACCGCCTAGTTTTTCAAATTTACCACCTGTTGATTCAGCTTTTTGATCAGTGTTATCCAATGCTTTATTTGCTTCATCATTGTTGACAAATACTGTTCCAAACAGCTTAAATAATTCCACTATCTCACCGCCTTTCTAAAGAGATAAAAAAAAGCGTCCTAAGTATCAGAACGCTTCAAACTTTTTAAAATATTCTCTGCATCTTGTATTATTTCATCATCTGAACGATTGTCTTTTACTCTCCGTGGTTGTTTTAGTTGTTTCAAATAATCGTTGAATGAAATAAAGTTTTCTTTTGTCATATTTTGATAAGCAACTAACCATTGTTCCCAAGCTTGACGTTCGGTGTCTTTCTCTACAGCTTTGACATAAAGATTGATACCTTGTTCAGCAGGTAATGACATAATAAAAGACATGTCTCCATACCTATGCAACAAGGTATCTAACATGTCTACTTCATCAAGTGGGAGACACTGGATAAAAAACTTTTCATCCCTTTATGGTTTACGAATTCCATAATCAACTCTGTTGTTGCTTCAAGACTTAGATTCTCAATTTGTGACTTTTCTACACCTTTTAAACTAGCAAGAAATTCAGTAACTTCAGCTTGTGCTTGACCTAAATTTTCTAAACAAGAAAATAAAAACTTAGCACCAATTTCTTTTTCGCTTGTATTTTCATCAATACTAGCAAAAATAGTACGAGCCTGTTGACTAATTTCAGCTTTCTTAATGATACGAATAACAGCAAAAACATCTGTAAATTTTAAATCACGCATTATCCTACCACCTTAGGAAAGTAGATACGGTAAGCCGCTTCTCCTGCTACTTCTTCATGTCCAGTAAACACTACAGGAATAACCGCTTCCCCTTTATCTGATGTTGAAATTGTAAGACCTTCTAAAGAAATTGCATTGTCAATCACAATAACTATAGGTTTTGCACTACCAGAAATACGTCCAACAAATGCAATATTATCAAGGTAATCAGTTAATTCGATTTTACCTTTAGATGTAATAATGTCATAGTTTGTATCTGAAGTTGTAGTTGATCCTGCAATTGCAAGAGCAAGGTTTTGTGCTGTTACTTCTTTTAAGTTAACTGTTAAACTAGGAATCTCTGAGTCAATTACTGAATTACCTTTAAATTGACCTTTAACTCCGTCTACCTCGATATGTCTGATTTCTTGAGCCAATGCAAATTCATTACCACCACTAGTTGCACCCAATAATGTTCCTGTAAATTCACCTGTTGCTGGTGTGTAAATTAAATTCTTATAGATAGCCCCTGCATCCATTAAATAGTTAAGTGGGGTATTTGCTGTTAATCCATTAGTTTGTATTGCCATTCATTTCACTACCTTTCGTATAATCTTCCTAAAAATATATTTGTCCTTCTGCTTAATAGAGCATTATCATCTGGTACAACTAGCTGTCTATCTAAATACATTGACATGAATAGATTGTCGTTTAGTATAACCTGTCTATTTAAGCCATTCTTAACACTAACCATTAAGTCCTCTAATTCTGTAGTATCTTCTTTGTTATCCCAACCATCTACATCTAGAGTGACCATTTTTAAATTATCGCTTAAATCAGTTATTTCAATTGTATAAACTAAGTAAGGAAATTGAGCATTATCAGGAGCCTTTAGGAAATAAACACGGGGATGAATAGAAGTTAGTTGGGATTTAATCGCTTGTCTAATTGTCTTCATCACCTATCTCCTCCTCTTCATCAATTAGCCCTCTAGCTCTGTTTTCATCTTCAATCGCTTGTAAATACTGACCTTGAATAATACGGATTTGATCAATATTTTCATAAACAGTATCTCTAATAATATGTCTTGCTGGTTGATTGTTTGTTCCTAACTCGTGGTCTGCACCATACCATGTATCATGCTTTACACCAATCTGTAAATCACCCTCACGTTTCCTCACCCAATATTGAAATGCGTTCGGAATACGTTTAGTTTTTCCCATACCTCTCAGCCTACGTGCTTTATCAAGTATCCTTCTTCTAATTAATTTCGCTGTATCCTTTAATGCTGCCCTTGTTAATTCTTGAATAGTGTATTTTGTTCTATCTACATTGGAAGTAAATTCAACACCATTCTTTTTTACTTTTGTAACTGATTTAGGCATTGGCATTGTTGCCAACTCCTTCACAAACCAATTCTATAGTTTCAAGATCCTCAAGACCTTTAGATTGCTTTGGTTTAAAAGTACGAATAACCTTGTATTTATTTCCTTCAAATTCAACCATACTTTGTTTCTCATATTCATACTGATTCACAATGAAAACAATTTCAGGTTTCATCCCATGACTAGCAGCAGCATAATGTTCTGAACGAGTAACAGATGCAACATCACATAAAATATTAGTGTGTTCTTCTGTACTAATTGAATCACCCATATCATTTTGGGAATAAATTGGTTTAATTAATATTAACTCATAATCAAATGTCATGATGAAACACCACCAGAACGGATTATTAAGTTATGTAACCGATATTGTAAATGCCTTGGCATACTGTTACCACTATCACGATTTTGATACCGCCATGTTGAGAAATCTGCAACGAACATTAAATGGTATGAATTAAACTCATCAAGCACCAAGCCTTGTTCCTCTGATAATTCTGTTAAGACAGCTTCAATAATTGCCAACAGATATAAATCTCTTACAGTTGATGAGATACCCAAACGAGCCTTAACTAACTGTAATACTTCAGTTCCCATCTAATACACCTACTTTTTTGTTGCTGTTTTTGTTCCTGACTTAGCTTTGATTTCTTCAATAAAATCTCCTGCCTTTTTTATCTCATCAAAACGATCTTTAGAAACGGTGAACTCATCGCCCACCGCTCTAAATACTTCTTCGTTTTGGATTTTACTTTCAACTAAATCTACAAAGTTTTTAAGTACTTTGACTTTCATTTACTTAACCTCCAAAACTATCTACTTTCGTATGTCAAATTATTTAATATTAAACTGCTGGTGTGTATGTGATATAGAATCCTGCTTCAGAATCAGTTTTCTCAACATCAAAACGAACGAAAGCAGCAAGTAATTCCCCATACACGTCATTATCAGTCCATTTAACAGAAGCACGTTTACGGTCAAACAAAGTAACTGCCGCTTTTGGATCACCGATAAATCCTTTTAAGTCACCATCAGCAGTACCAATCATGTCATCATCTAATACGATTACTTCTTTACCGAATAATTTCTTACCAGATTCAACAGTAGCATCAGGAGTTAATAGGTAACGTCCATCAGCATCTTTAAGTAGGTCAAGAGCATTGAATAAAGAAGCAGAAAGAATTGCTTTTACTGCGTATACTTTCTTGATGTCTTTGTTGATTACAGTTTTAATTCCATCTACACCAGTTACAGCTTTAGCAGGTACAGTTTTAAGTACAGATGCAATAGCAAAGTTTTTAGTATTTAATTCTTGATCATTGATTTCAGAAGCAATCATACCTGTTACATCATAATCAGCATCTTCGATTGATTCTGAAGAAACTGGAATAAATCCACGGTAAGTTTCAATGTCATAAGCTACTTCTGTAATTACTGGTTTAGCTAGTTCTGGATTAGCAGCTAGTTCAGATTGAGATGCCATCTTGCTACCTGACTTCTTGATTACTGGATATTTACCAGAACCACTAGTTACTGGAACTACATTTACTAATTTAGCTAAATCAAGTACATCTGCTGGAACTTCTTGTGGCTTTAATAGTTCTTCAGGGATTAATGCCCCACCTTCTACAGAAGTGAATCCTGCACGTTCTTGACCTTTTGAGCGAATATATGCATTAATACCATCTCTTACTTCTTCATTACCTTTTTTCATTTTACGTTGTCCCCCTTCAGGATTATCATTTTGGTTTGGTGTTTTTTGGTTTGATTCTTCAAGTGCTAATTCCAATGCTTGAATTTCTTTTTCTAAATTTGATTTTTCTTCTTCTTTTGCAGTTAATTCAGATTGAATTTCTTCAACTGACTTTTCTACAGTCGCTAAATCTTCCTCATTAGTAGCTTCATCAATTGCTCTAACAAGTTCATCTGAGCGTTCTTGTACTTCCTTAATTTCAGATAGTTTTACTTCTAAGGCACTACGCTTAAGTTTTAACTTAGCAGCCACAATTACTGGATTACTCATTTACTTAACATCTCCTTTAGTTTCTGTTTCCTAGTGTTTAATTTTTCAAGTTTGATAGCTTCAATGTCTTGTTGTCTTGCTGCAATTTCTGTTTGTGGGTATGCAGGAAAAGTTACTGCCGATACCTCAAAAACATCTGCTTCACGTATAATAAATTTTGTTGTACCATCAGTACGTATCTCATAGTCTTCCTTGACAGGGAAAAAGCCAAAACTACAGGAGTTTATATCGCCCCTTTGAATACGTGCATATATAGCCATTGCTTCAGGGTCATTACGATTGATTTCAACTTTTCCATAGAGTCCTTTATCATCTGATTTCAACTCTAAAGTTTTGTTTCCCACCCTACCTAAAACGACACCTGTATCATGATTAAATAAACAACGAATATCATTTTTCTCTAAACTTTTTAGAACCGCTTGTGGTGATACTTCTTCAAATACACCATCATAAAGTTCAGTTTCTTGGTTATACCGAATGAAATATCCTTCGATAAATAACTTTTCTTCATGTTCCTCTGCCCTAAATTTGCTTTCTAAAAAAGAGGTACGCTTATTCATTAGTGTTTTCACCCCCCTTCAACTTCTCTTGATCACCTAATTGACCAGCAGGAATGTAATTTTCTAAAACAATTAACTCTTCCATTTCATCATCAGGGTCTAATCCAACCCAATCCCTTAATTCATTCCTTCGCATAGCGTTCATTTGTACCATTGAACCACCAGCAGTTACTAATTCAGTTAAAGCATAAGAATACAAACTTCTTGGGTTTAGTTTGAAATACAATTTCGGACTGAATAGTAAATCTCTAGTCAATGTTTGAGCAATAACCTGTGCAATAGACATGATTCGTGAATTGATGAAATTGTTATATTCGTCCTTGTTGAATGTTCCAACGCCCATAAAAAAAGCAGGTACTCCTAAGAGTCCAGCCACTGTTTTCTTATCAATTTCAACTGATTCATTAATAGCAATATCATTTAGAGAAAGAGGTTTAATTTGTTGTATTTCCAATAGTTCTGCCGGAATAATCCATGGTTCTCCTGCATTGGTTGATTTCAAGTATTTATCCTTTACGGATTCCCTACCTTCAACGGAAGCAAGCTCCTCATTCATGGCATCTACTTTGACAATAACGTTTGGCATATACTTACCACTCATGAAACTGTTTTTCGTCTTTGTAGCTTGTTGTAAGTTCTTAGTTATTTCCCTCAATGCAACTCGATAACCTGTACCTTTAAACGGATAATTAGGGTCAGGATTAATTACAAAATGTATGACTTCATCTGGTGTGTAAATAGTTTCGTTATACTCAATCAGGTATCCGTCTTTATTTTCCTTAAAAGTAACACCACCCATTTGAAACGGTGTTAAATCTTTAATGAATGTTGTCTGTTTATCTATACCAATGTGAACAACTGAGTTTCCATCACCATATAAAAGTAAGTCAGATACTATTTTGTAAATCCATCCTTTACGAGTCATATATTTATAAGGGTTTATATCAAGTTTTCGTGATAACTCATTCTTTACACGTTTATCGCCTTTGTCTGTATTCTCCATTAGATGAATAGTCATGTTTGAAACTAAGTCTGCAATTTTATCAACAGCTATTTTAACTTCTGGATTATCGGAAAGTTTCACGTATCCATTAGCTAGCATGTCATAAAATTCCACACTTGCTAATGCTTGAACTGCTGAATCAATTGAACGCTGTTGCTTTTTCCTTCCAAAGAATTTCATTTATTCACCCCCTTCCATCCAACTCAACTATTTAACCATTTACTAACACTTTGAGCAGTTGCCATATCTTCAAGCATCTGACAACATGCAAAAACTGAAGCATCGAACAAATCAATGCGTTGGTTAGCCATCACTTTTTCGTATTGAATCATATCGTCTGTCTTTTCAATAGCTTTTACATTCTGAACACAATATTCAAATGCTTGATTCCCTAAATAATACAGTTCTTGGTTTTTTGCCTTCACTTCAATACGTCTAAAGCCTTCTGATTTACGATAGAAATACTGTGGTTGGTCAACGATTCTAAAACCTGATTGTTTCATCTTTAAGAAAAACTCTCGACCAAACTTCTTATCAAATCCAACCATCTTAATTTTGAATCCTTTTTTCTTCATTCCAATAAACCAGTTAACAATATCATCATAATGAACGGTAACTGTATTACTCATTGTAAGTACTCCATCATCTTTCCAACCAAATAGAGGTATATTGTCTTCCTCTGCTTTCTGTGTCGCTCTTACAATTGGGAAGAATGCATGACTAATAGCAATATCAACTTCTTTACCATTTTTCATTGTGTATCGTCCATATAGAGATGTCGCACTAAGATCATGTAGCTTCGAGCCATCGAACCCCCCATACCAAGTGATTGGAAGTTTAGCTAATTCTTCTAACGTCCAACTATATTGAGCATTGGAATTTTTGAATTCATCAACGTTGAAGTAAGCTTTCATTGCAGATGTGTATATATTCAGTGACTTACTAAAAAAGTCTTTACGTTGCTGTGGGTCATTCTGTGCTTGTAAAGCATCATTTAATATATCGTCTGGACGAATAGTTACTCCATAATTAGGATTAGCTTTTTCATGTTGAATTGGATCAGTATAATCGACCTCACCCAGCTCATTTTCATCGGCTTTAGCTATAAACACAAAATATTTTTCATCTGTGACTGTTTTATCTAATATCTTCTGACAATATTTCAAACGGTTATAACAGAAACTTGTTTGGCTATCACCAGCAGTGGTAATTCCGACCATTAATTTGTTGGTGTATGCTTTCATAGCCTCCTTGATGATGTTATATTGCTTTGGTGAACGGTAGGCATGGAGTTCATCTGCAATTCCGATATTACACAATAGCGAGTCCTGAGCATCTGGATTAGCTGCTAATGCTTTAATATAAATTGAACCATTATTACCAAAGTCACCACTGATTGAATGTTCCTGATTGTTGTCACGAACACGGAAATTATTTTCTTCACCCATTTGTTTCAAATTAAAATTAATAAAGTTGAATGACTGCATGGACTGTTCAAGTGCCGCACCTACAATATAAATGCTCGAACCACTTTTTCTTTCTAATAACGCTAATCCCCATGAGAGAGCAGCAACAAAACGGCTCTTACCATTTTTTCTTGGCAGGAAAATGAACGCTTCTTTAAATCTTCGAATTTTTCCATTTGATTTCTTTAGATAAAAAGCCAACAGGTTATAAATAATAAACTTTTGCCACGGTTCCAAAATAAAAGGCTCACCCTTTAAAGGTGAACCATCTAATCTCTCTCCCTTGTCATGTACAAAAGTTGTTTCAATTACTTGTATAACAAACTCTGCATCTTTTGGTAAAAAGTCATACTCTGTATTATTTAGGTCATCTAAGAAACGCTGACACATTTGAATAATTTCCTTACCTGCAACCTTTACTCCACTAACGATAGACTGTGCATACTCCATAACAACAGGTTCGTTAGAAAACTTTTTAGTTACCACTTAATAACTGAGCCAACTTTGATTGTTTAGGAGCTTCAGTTGTAACTGATTGAATGGATTTTGGATTTAAACACAACCTGTCGGAGTATGCAAGTAAATCTTTTCTTAATGATTCTAATGTTGCTACAATAGCAGACTTTTTTGTACCACCAGCAGCAGTTTCTGTTTCATATTGATAACCACTTTGTTCAAATTCTTTATTCGCTCGAATATATTGAGATAATAAATCAGCGTATACATCAATTAATGGATCATATTCTTCCTTGTATACACCAAGATTTTTCATATCTCGAATCGTATTTTTCTTTAGTGCGGACTTACTTGTTGTTGGTTTTGCCATAACCATTCGCTCCTTTCTAAAAAAGTTTTCTGAAAATAGTGGAGAGGGAAAGAGTTTTGCCCATCGGTCTTTATTCCTTTGAAATTTTTTTTAAAATTTTTGGGGGGATTTGAAAAAAGTAAAAAATAATTTTGAAATAAAATATTTTTGAAATAAAATTTATTCTTCTATGTGTTTCCTCATTCTCTCCAATAGTTTCATACCTGCATTAGTTAATTCATGTGAGTCCCTATCATGAAATGAATTGTGACAATTGTTGCAACAACTATATAAGTTCGAACTCCTCATACCATACTCAGGATAATGTTCTAATGGAAAGATATGATGACATGTTGTCGCAGTAGTAGACTTACCATATCGCTTACACTCACGACATAGATACTCATCTCGCCTTAACACATTAGCCCTCTTCTTTATCCACTTAGTTGATTTATAAAAGCTAGTCATTACTTATCACCGAACCATTCAATCCAAAATAAAAAGACACCAGTATTAAACTGATGCCTTAATTATTCCTATTTGCTTTAGCTATAAGCTCTGCCTGTTTCTTCATTCGCCTATCTGCTTTCTTTTCGTTGACAACAAACAATGCATGAATAATCCCTGGCACATAAAAGAATAAACATAGCACTAAATTAATAAATGCTTGAAACGGTTTACCTACAAGCAACACAGCAACAGGTGGTAACACAATAGCCAATAGATATAACAAAAATAACCCACTCCCTTAGAATAAATGTACTGCCTATTTATTCTATATACGTTAGGATATTCCTTTAAGTTTCATCTATTCCTAAATTCTAAATAAGACACCCGTCTTTGTAACTCCCTATTTTCCTTCTTAACTTGATCAAACTGTTTATTAAATTGATGTTGCATCTTATCTAAAACTGCAGCTATAATACTTAAGCCAATTATTAATAATACAAGTCCAAAAATTAAGGTTAACAATTTATCCCTCCATTCAAGACAAAATAAAAAGGCAATCCTCGTAAGGACTGCCCTATTATAGATAATAAATTATTCATTGATAAAACCAATTTGCTTCTTAGGTTCTTCTTTACTTTCTCTTGGTAAGGAAACTAATAAAAAGCTTAATTGATTTACATGTTGATATAACTCAACTGGAGCACCAGATTCAGTTATATTTCCTATAAGTTTCAATAATTTAGCACCCTTATGACCTATCGCTGTTATATTAATTGTCACAGTCTGACCAAATGAGGCTAACATAACTCCGACTTCATGGTCTTCATCTAAATTTAAATTGTATTCATTCACTGCTTTTACAATATCCTCAGCAATTACTTCAGCATCGTCATAACGTGTAAATTTAACATTTTGTAATGCAGATACATCAGGAAGCTGAGGTCTTAAACTATTCCAATCCATAATCTCACCTCCCAAGGACAATCTTACAACAAACAAACGTTCCTAGAAAAGATTATTCCCAATGTGTAAAGGTTTTTGCTGCTTTGTTCTGAACTATTTTCCTTTTTTGTGTTACATTCTCATTTTCAGCATTTCTTTTGTTTTGTTCAATTATTTCATCTTTGCTCATTGAAATCCCGATACAAACTATTTCATGCTTATCTACAGAATATTTAATAAAATCATCACTTACAAATGAAAACCATTTACTGGATTGGATATCCTGAATTTCATTTTTATATGCTTCAACATCTTTTAAATGCGTTAGGTAAGAATATTGTTTACCACTTTTTAAGACTAAATGAATTTGATATTCTGTCATAAATCATCCCTCCTTTCCACCTATATAAACTTCTAGGCAAAAAGAAGGAATTCCTGCATCACTTAAACATTCCATCTACAACAAATGCACGATATATCTCTTCCACATCTTTAAAACAATCTTCCTTGGTATATCCATTCTTATTAATCTTCATGTACTTAGTAAATATTAAAGCTAATGTCTTTTTAGATTCCATTTCATCCATATCTTTTATTCTTTCAAAAATATCAGTTTCAAACGACATTAACATCCCTCCTACTGACTTGTTCGCCAATAAAAGGGATATTCCTGCCAAATTTATGTACGTTATGTATTAATCTTCAATAACCTTATAAGTATTGCCTAAAATAATATTCTGAATTGATCTAGCTGTAACTCCAAGTTCTTTCCCCTTCATTTTGTACCATTCAACCTTACTTCCAGACCATGTTGTAAACTCTTCTCTAATTTGATTTGCTGCCTCGTTAGATAATCTAACCTTATTCCAGTATCTATCCCTTGAATTACCTTTGTTACCCTTATCAGTAATCAATCTCAGATTCTCAATTTTATTGTTACGTGGATTCTGATCAATATGGTCAATTTGTAATCCTTGAGATAACCAAAACTCTTTTTTAGTACCATATGCAGAACTTAAGACAATTTCATGTTTATACATCGGTATTAGTTCCCCTGTTTCATCGCACTTAAGTCTGGTCATTAAGTACTGTCCATTATCACCAGTTCCTTTACAAAAATCACTTTCAATTAACCATTTATTTCTAATTTTGCTCCATACTCTTCCTGATGGTGTGTGACATAAGTAATTACTGAATCCCGGTACTGGTGTCATTTCACTTTTTAATTCTTCAAATGTTAACTTATTTTCCATTACAAAACATCCCCCTTAAAAATAAAAGAGGACTCTGTAAAAATACAGAATCCTTAAATAAATGAGCGGATGATAATGCTGTCCCTGCTAAATATTCAATTGTATTGAGCTGCCTCTCACCAACTCTATCCTCACTGTTAAACCTCTATAGATCAATTGAATAAGTCAGTTGACCTATACAAATTTAACTCTTATGTATAACCCATTGAACACATGAAACTACACCATATTGATCAACATTCCACTTAATATACTTCTTCCTTGGTTCCTTTAATTCAATCTTGTCTTTGTTCTTTTCCAACTCTCTTCCCCTTTCAAAATTTCATTAAAAAATACTTGCATTCTCTTATTTTAGGGTTTATAATTGACACATAAGGTATATTAAGCCATAAGTATTGGTGTTTTTAAAATAAAAAATAAAACAAAAAAAAGACAGATAACTTCCCCTCAAAAGCCATCTACCCATTTGATAATATGTTAGGAAAGGGAAAAGTCACTTACTTTGCCTAATGCATTCAGTGCCACGACAATTGCTAGCTTCGTGTTCCAGCCCCCCCTCTTCCCTTAGTAGATAGGTATCCACCTAATAAAAAACGCTAGAACCCTTGTGCATCAAGGACTCTAGCATTATGCTAAAATATCAACCGTGACTTTTTTTGAAACAATTTAGGAATGTTTCTTTGTGGGCTTGATATAGACAATTCAACAAGTTTAATCTAAACGAATTATACTTCTTATCATCAATATCCTTCAATATGCTATACATTGTATCTGACTTAATCTTTAACTTGCTGATCTTCTTGAGGTAAAAACTTTTAGTGTCTGATAATCGTCTATTCTTCTCATTCTTATTTAACTTTTTAGAATGTATTGACTTTAATTCAGCATTCAAATCATCTACTAACACTTTAATCTTTCCCCTTTGTTTACGATTAGCTTTATCAATATTAACCTTACGCAAGAAATAATTAAAGTTCCAAGTATCTACACCTTCTGCGTCCTCTAGATTACTTAAAATGTCACACAAATAATCCATAGGTGTATTGTAGTGTGTAAACTCTACCCCTTCTTTCTTATCAATATACTTGAAGAAGTTAGGTTTCTTTCCATCGAATTTTTCTTCAATGATATTTCTAACAAATTTCTGTATATTTCTTAACTCACTGCCAATTTTAATTTTGTATTTACGCTTAGCGTTATCAATGGAACACATACTCAAAATAGTCAAAATATCAGTTTGCTTGTATATATCTTTATTTACTTCACCATTTTTGAAGTAATCCCAATATAGAGCATTACAAAGTTGCCCCTCATTAACAATACTACCTATTTCAGTGACTGCTTTGCTTAATATGTGATCTAATGCAGCCATTTGATTATCTGCCAATGTATATGGTGTTTTATCAGCTTCTAATTCATTTACACACACATTGTATTTTCCGTAACTTTTATTAGCTAGTTTCGTTAAACTTTGACTAAAGAAAATTGCTGCAACATCACTATCCCAATCACACCCTGATAATCGGTTCATAATGTTCTCTTTGCACGAATTGACTGCAATAATATTAGGTGATAAATTGAAATATTTCTCTATATCCTTGTTGAAAATACATTTACCAATCATAATATTTGATGCAGATGTATGAGGGTTTCTAAAAATGGTAAGTTCTTCACCAAAGGCATCATCACCAAACATTGTTGTATACACTTGATTACCAACTAACCCAATAGGTTCTGTAATTGTCTCACCTACCGCATGGTAAAGATAGTTAAGCGGTGATGAAAATAAGGTAGCATAGTCTCCAATCAGGCGAATATGTCCTCTTTTAATATATTTAACATGATTATATATTGTATCGGCTCTAAACTTTTTGAATGCACGGGTATGTATAATTTCTTTATCTTGTTGATACAAATCAATAAACATTTTATCAGATGAATAGAAATTAAGTTTATTATCCTCGATTTCTCCCTCGTCATTAGTATCCCCATAATCTAAATTCAATTTAACGTGTTTCATGAACTTTTCCGGGTCATCCTTCAAACCTTCAATATAATTAACCTCAAACTTTGATAATTCTTTTATATCGGCTGGCGAAGCCTCTAAACTGTTCACCATTTGGTATGATAAACTTTGTAACGGTAATCCATCTATTTCACCTTTACGATTAGTTTTATCATGTTTACAAACTCCCCAAATATTTCCCCCATCTGATACGACCTTTTTCCAATGTCCCCACATTCTAGACTGCCACAAATGTCCATGATCCTTTTCATTCTCACCATCAAGTTTAAATAAGTAACTGAATTTAAGGAATTTAATGCAAGTTGGGTTCAATATCATCTTTATGGACTTTACAGGCATCTCTTCATTAAACATTGATGTTACAGTCCAAGTTTCATAATCCTTACCATGTTCCTTAGCATAATCTTCAAAGAATAATTGCAGGTTTGTTGAAAATGCTGCTGCTTTTGTAAAATGGCTACGTAATAACATCATAGACTGATTATCATCATAAAATTCGCTATCGAGTAATGCTTCACCATCGAATATACTATTTTCGATTGGATGATTTTTAATTGGAACACTGTCTACTTCACCATTTATAGTCTTAATTACATTTACTTCTTCCGGTTCTTCCCATCGTGAGAAAACTTCATCAACAACAAGGATAGAATTAGGGTCAATTTTTATGATTTTCTCAATACTTGAAGTAACTAGTGCTTGGTATGCACTTAGGCTTGCTAAATCGACTGATTCACCAAGTTTGAATGGTAAAAACATTCTAGACCATGCAATCATTTTTTCTTGTAAAGATTCCTTCACAAATAAACATTCGCCCTTTCTGGACTTGCTAGAGCTACGTTTATACATCTTATACGAATCTCTAATTATTTCATCAGTGTTCTTATCCACTCGCATAATGGTAAATCCATTCTCATATAAGTTATGTCTTAGCTTCTCCTTACTTACTTTTGACCAATTATCAGGTAGATTCTTAATGAGTTGTTTTCTACTACGTTTATAGTGTCTAGTTTGATTAAACTGCTTAATTAGGGATAATTTTTCTTTATCAGACAAACTATCTTTCTTATCCTTATATTCCTGTTTAATATCATTTAATTGTTTAGTTGCATTTTCTAATTGATCAGTATAAATCTTTTCGTAACCATCTGTATCCTTAACAATGTTATTAAATTTTAAATTAATCACATCACGAGATAACAATTTGTTAGGATTCCTATTTGACGTGAAAGTATTAAGTCCTTGTTTTTCTAACTGAATCATTTCCAATGAGTATGGAAGGAATCCAACATAAACAGAATACAAATTTTTATCCCTGTTCATGTGTTCCCAAATATCACAAGCTTCAATTGATGGGATATAAACACCTTTATTAATTGTTTGATTATTTGTCATTTAGCTCATTCTCCTTTGATTAAATTCGGATTAATATTATATAATTATTAACAATATTGAGTATGTAGCATGTAAATGTTCGTGTTTTAGTTGATTTTTAAGTATAAAAAAAGAACTTATGTAATCATTAACAAATATCAGGTAAATTGCTTAAATCATCATTAAACTTTTCAGGACTATTCTTATTCCTTTGTTTACTTTTGCGTTCAGCCTTTCTATTGGCTCGGTTAGTTATTATTTGCATATCATCTTTATAATGAAATAGCCAACCATTCCATTGTGATAATCCTTTATCTTTATTAGCATATTTGCCATTATCCTCGAAGGTTATATGCTCATATCTATAACTACCTTCTCCACGTCTATGCTCATTCTTTTTCCTCCAAGAAACCATTAACTGATGCCTATTTAAGTTAATAATCATCCTATTAATCGTATCTTTATCGATTCCTAATATTTCGGACATAGTTTCAATTGCCATATAACAAACATTGTTCTTATTATGTTGGAGCCTCTGCACTAAACAATGTAAAGCAAAATGTTTCTCATCTAACTTTTTGTCCTCATACCCTTTTAACAATCTAAAAGAAATGTAGATATAGAAATCTTCTGCTTTATCAAATTCATTAAATATTGGAAATGATTCTCCTGGGCAAACAGTTATACTTAAAATTTTATCCTCTTTGATTTCTCCTTTTCCATCCAACAAATATTCCGATCTAGACGCACCAGCTATAGAAATAACCTTTGCTGCTTTTAACTTTTTCAATAACCCGAACACATCCTCAGTTGTATATCCTGTTTCTTTTCTAAGTAAGGAAATGGAAGTTAAAAAAGTATGTTCATTTTCCTGATTATGTAATCGAAATTTATATAATTGTAGATATAGATAAAACCCTTTATATCCACCCATTTTTTGAAATGTATTCATCTTACGTTCTGGTTGATCAAACCAACGTGAAGGAATACGAATAGATTGAATTGAATAATTCATTAGACTACCTCCATGATTAATATTTGAATAAGAAACAATTACAATAAACAAAACAATTATAAATTTTAGGAACGCAGTCACTTTTGCGTTTCTAATAGTATTAACTTTATTACTCTATATTTATTAACTTAATAACTACATCCCCATATCGCATTTTTTATCATTAGAAATCAGTTAAAAAAGCGTACCCTTTTAGGAAAATATCATCAGCCTATATTTCTTTAATACTATTCAACCCCTTGTCTCTCTAAGGCTGAAGACACTTTTCAATTCTATGTGTAGTACATCCCCATTTCGGTACTTTTTATCATCGTTTTTGTACGAATAAGACTGCCCCTTAGTATGTAAATATCACTGTTTTTGCAAAGCACATGTACCCTTTTCAGAAAATATCATTAAATATGTCACGGAGCCTTATACACCAACGTTTCTAGCTGTTATGTAAAGTGAAAATATCATTGAAATTGCAGGTTAATTATTTGATAATCGTTTATAATCATCAATTGCACTCTGCAACTCTTCGTTTTTAATGAACATTGCAAAAGTTTTATCGGTCACTGGATGTTTTGCTACAGTCAAAAAGTCAATTCCTTTAATATCCTTGATAAATGTGAACAGTCGTTTGTTGTAACAGAAAAAGATATCCGATTTATTCATTTTTGATCACCTCCTTCAGTACCCTTTTAAAACCCTAGTTTTATTTGATGATTGTTAAGTTAATTAATATTGCATTCCAATTTTAAAAAAATGAAAAATTGGATTGACTTATCATTGAACTGTCCGTATAATGTGATTTATAGGACGATAGACTATAAACTTATCAAAGAACTAAAAAATAAAAATAGGCAAAAAGAAATTACGAACTTGTATAATCGAGCACGCTTATTTGTGTTTCTTTATAAATATAGAGTTACCTTTAATTATATCAAGTTTTTACCAGTATTACAATATATTTTTAGATAATTTAGACTAGCAAATCTTTAGTTCAAATTCCTCTTTTTAACATTTTAAATGGTTAATATAATAAAGCTATGAATTGACCCCCTGAGATATACTTTTGGACTCCATATAAGGGGTCTTTTTTTGTCATCCAACCATTTAAATTAGTAGTTTGTTAATGTCTTGATCATTGTAAAAGGCATCTATAAGTTGATCTTTAATCTTGAATAGGCTTCCACTTTTGATAATATCAATTAACTCCTCTTTTTCCTTCTCACTGAACATACCACCTAAAATTTGAAATGCGAATGTTTCCATTATAAATATGGAATCAAACTGTTTCATGTTTGTTAATGCTCGAATGATTTCCTCTTTATTGTCCTTCACACATTCCCTTAAGAAATTTTTAATACTTGGTTTCTTTTTTGCCATGCCAACCTTATAAGCTTCTTCTAAATTAACCATTGCCTCATTCATCATTGTTTCCATATTATCTCCCCCTGTTAAATGAATGGTATTGGTTTAACCTTTATAAAACTCCCCAAGGTTTCCATATAGAAATTAACTTCATCGTCACAAACTCCAAACTGATGTATATCGTCTTCTATTTCATCTTGAAACTCTTCAAACTCTGGACTATCTTTAATTGTTTGAAGGAACTGGACATATTGCTCATCTAGATTTTTATCTTGTTGGATAATAAATTCTGTTCTAATGATCAATTGTCTGTACAGTTTTAAATCAAACATTTATAATATCCTCCCTAATGATTACCAAAGGGGGAATAATCCCCTCATTTAATTAGTAAGCTAAAGTTTCCTCATCGATTTCAATTCCGTCTTCATCTGCCACTGTTAACTGATTGACTTCTGGTGCAAAATAAGATGTTAATTCAATTTGCTCTCCTGTTGCTGTAGTAAATGATAATTGACATTGGATAGATGTTTTAATGGCTGCTTCAAGTTGCTGTTTATTCATTCCTGTAAAACCGAATACCTCTAAATTGTTAATGTTTAAAGTGATCATGTTTTCGTTCATCATTATGTAACCTCTCCCTTTTTAACTTATTTAGGTTAACTCATTTAGTTTAACCTGTTGAGTCAAATATACACCCATTTAATTCCATAGTCAACACACTTAACCAAAAAAGTTTTACTTATTGCGTTAAATTTTCTATAATGTATTCAAGGGGTGATTATATATGGAGTCAACATTAATGATTGATAATAATTTTGTTGCTAATCTAAGCGTAACAATTGAACAATTAGGAATAACAAGAAATGCTTTAGCGGTAGAAGCAAAAGTAAGACCTTTAACCATTAATGAAATAGTAAGTGGTAAAGCAAAACAAATTAACTTTGTTACACTTAATAAGATACTGGAAGCATTAAACAGGATTTCAGAAGAAAAAGGGTTAGAAAAAAAATATTTAGTTTCAGATGTATTTGAATATGCAGACACAAAAAAGACGGATAACTAAATCCGTCTTAATTTTATTTCTAAGTATTCTATTCATTGATTACAGTCGTATAAATACATTTCAGTTATAAATACCCTATTTTGATTAAAGTTGCTCAGATTGACGATATGAAAGCCTAATAAGGTGTCATGTTGATAATGGACTATGTTTAGATGCCCTTTCCAATATTCTTTTATCAGCAATTGATTCTAAATACCGTTGAGTAGTCGAGATTTTCATGTGTCCGACAGTCTTTGAGAGTGTATAAATATCAATCTTCTCAATCATGTTCTGGATGTAGAATCTCCTGAAATTATGGATTGTTTTTGCTACATCAATATCCAATACTTCCCCCATTTCTTTTATCAACTTGACCAATGCGAACCTCGTTACATTCCTTCTGTATCTGCTAACAAATAATAGATCGGATTCATGCCCTTCCATGTATTCCTTCCGTATCCTCAAATACTTATTTAACTGTACCTTTAATACCTTGCTTAATGGCACATATCTAATTTTATTACCCTTACCCATTATTCTAATAGCGTTATTACTTATGTCAGTAAGTTTGATATTTCTCATTTCAGAATTTCGAACGCCTGTTTCCGCTAAACAAATAATCATTGTCTTATTCCTCACAGGCATAAATTTATTACCTTTCCAATAATTCAACATCTTGTGAATATCTTCCTTATCATAAGCTGGAATAATAGGTGGCGGAGATTTCAATAATTTAATTTTAGCCCAAGGACTTTTTTCAATAATCTCTTCTTCTATAAGCCAATTAAAGAAAGGACGAATATGTTGTATCTTTGAATTAATACTGTTAGCTTTGCACCTAGTCTTTTCATCAAGTATCCATTTACGTAAAAAAGCAGAAGCAATTTCCTCAACATCTTCTACATCATTTTGGTTACAGTACCTAATAAATTGATTTAAAAGTACCCTTTTTTGTCGTATCGTTTCGACAGTGTAACCATCTGCTTCACATACTAGTAAGTACTCTTCTGCTAAGTCTTTCATTGTACCATCAACATCTCCTATATAGTTAACTTGATTAGTACAATTCTGTGAAAACCCTATAATACCAAGGTTTTTGTGAACATTTTCTAAACATATAGTGTTAACATTGTTAACTTCATTCCTTTGTTATTTCGCCTGTATTATAATGGAATAAATTATGGGGGTTCGAGGTGAACAGTGATGGAACAAACATTAAAAATAACAAACGTTTTGTCAGATCCAACACGTTACTACATTTATCAATACATTACAAAACGCCATCAAGAGGTAACAGTTCAAGAGGTGGCTGAAAATTTTAATATTCATCCAAATGTAGCACGACTACATTTATCAAAACTAGAGGATGTTAATATGTTAGCATCTGAAACAAAGAAAACAGGAAAAGGCGGCAGACCAAGCAGACTATACCGTTTATCCGATGATGTTATCCAGCTGCATTTCCCATACCGCGACTACATGCTTTTATCAAAAGTAGCCATTCAGACGATGATATCACTCGGTGAAGCTGGTAGAGAAGCACTGTTTATGACCGGTAAACGATTTGGAACGGAAATAATTGAACAGGAACTGGCAAAGCGAGCATTGGGTGATGATCTGACATTCGATCAAAAGCTGACGATTTTAAAAAGCGCTGCCACTCTTGCAGGATTTTATCCAGAGTTTGAAGTGGGCGGTGACCAATCAAAAATTTACTTCCAAATTTTTAATTGTCCATTTAAAGAAATTGCTGAGGACCACACTGAAGCAGTTTGCAATATGCACCATAAATTTTTAAAGGGAATGTTTGAAGCTTTATTCGATTCAGTTGAATTGATCGAAAAAGAAAACATGATTTCAGGCTGTGAGACATGCTCTTATCAAGTGCTTGTGTCAAACTAATTCGAGTCTGATGTTTACATTATGCCTCCTTTTACTTTATAATATTGTATTGATGGTATCGCAGGTTAAAAGGGGGTATACATATGGATCGCATGTTCAGAGTTTGTGGTTTTTGGACTGGTATTTTTACCGTATTTCTCTATCTGGGTGGTCTGGATAGAACAGCCATGCTATTCTTGGCTCAAACAGGATTTTTTGTCCTGCTTAGCTACCTAAAGCTTTCCGAACGTATGTATATGTATGTATTCGGAGCATATTTAACTATCTTCTTCGTTGGCTTTACTTATTGGACAACGTTCATGATGCCGCTAGGCGGAGGAGAGTAATAAGACCGTGGGTGTATAGAATCGTATTCTAACGCCGCAAAAAAAAAAAACGCCGGTGCTCCGGTGTTTTTTTATTCCAAAAAAACGTCCTGTTCACTTAAATGGAGGCCTTTTTGTTGGATTATGATATGAAAATATGTGCTCATCCCTGACGGCATTATTAAACTGCGTATGGCACGATTTCTTCTGCTCACCTCGGAAAAAGGATTAGGATCATAATGTTCCTCTAACTCCTTCAAAATACCTGCCTTTAAAAGAAATTCATCCTGCCTTAGTTTGGTTAGCAACTCGAGCTGATACTTCATCCCTTTTTGGATAAGCTGATCAAAGTGGATATGGGTGGTTATGTCCATTTCCCCTGGATGCAAAAAGACATTGTCTATCATCATATGTTGGTGGTATCCTCTTAGACTCCCTTGTTTGCGCTGGGGAGCTGCCCACTCCTCATTGGTATAGCCGTAATCCGCAGTTACAACAAAACCTTCCTTTAGGACCTTTGAAATATCCTCCATCATGGTCTCCATTGCTAGGGGAATCTCAATCCGTTGTTTTTCTTTTATATCCAGATGACTTTCTGCAAGAAATGAAAGGATCGCTTGATTCGTTAATGGTTCCTTCTGTTCAAAAAGCTGTCCGTCCTCTGACATTCCCACCATTACTTCCACAAGTTCACCGTTTATTTTTTCAATCACATGAACCGGAAGAGCATCAAAAAGTTCATTGGAAAAAACCATGCCGGAAAAAGGTTCAAGCGTTGCAAGGCTCTCCACTTGAACAAGGGAAAGGTGAGGATGAAGTAATTCACTTTGTTGCTTGCGATGGTAAGGACTACTCTCCACTATTAAATAGGTAATGGGTGTTCCAAATGATTTTTGCCACTCTTGTAAAAAGGCATTGGCAAAACGGCCGGTTCCAGCTCCAATTTCACAAAAAACAGGAGGCAGTTTAGTTTTTTCACAAATATAAAAAAACCATTTTGCCAAAAGTCTGCCGTACACGTCCGAAATATTGCTCGTAGTAATAAAATCCCCTTGCCTCCCGATTTTAGGTTTATCCTTCATATAATAGCCTAATTCCGGATGATAAAGGACAGCTGAAATATAATCAGCATAAGTGATCAGCCTTTTAGGTGAATTAGCAATTAGTTTCTCTAAATAGGTAATCATAATAACTCCCTTTAAGTCTTTAAGTTAGCATCGTTGACATAGTGTAAACTTTATTATATTTTAAGTCAGTAGCTTAAAAATCATCATTTTTAAATAAAAAGAACCTCCCTAGAAAAGACCCTTCTTTTTAGTGAGAAGGGTCTTTCTTATTATTCTAAAATCCATTTAAAAATGGGTTGCTGTCCATTTCCTCTCCTATGGTGGTTACCGGACCATGGCCTGACAAGACGTACGTTTCCTCTGGCAAACTTAGCAGCTTGTCATGAATACTTTTCAAAAGCTGTCCTGAATTCCCTCCAGGTAAATCAGTACGGCCGATCCCCCCCTGGAATAAAGCATCACCGGAAATAACCACATCATTTCCCTTGAAATAATAAGAAACACTGCCAGGTGAATGTCCTGGAGTATGGAAAACCTGAAAAGAAAATCCGCCTATTTCCATGTTTCCTTCATTATGTATAATATGATCCGCTGATTTAACTATGATCGGTTCAATTTGCATAAATAGTTGCGAGCCATTCAACCTTGGGTCTTCAAGCCATTTTTCTTCCTGTTTGTGGACGTAAACGGGAACTTTATAGGTATCCCTAACAACATCCACAGCACCAATATGGTCAAAATGAGCGTGTGTTAATAGGATTGCCATCGGCTTTAGTTTTCTTTGAGTCAACAAGTTAATCAATTTTTTCCCCTCTTCACCCGGGTCAATGATTAGACAAGTCTTATCAGGATTTTCAACAATATAGCAATTCGTTTGCAGGGGTCCTAAAGGAATTTGCTGCCATTTCATAAAATTGTTCCTCCCATACATAAATACATCAGGTTAATTTTACACTAAAGAACATAGGAGAGAAAGCCGTTTAATCATTGCTGTATTTTTTGCCTCGACAAATTGAAGAAAAAAATATAAAATAGGAAACGAATGGATATAATATAGTTACATAATTTTTGGAAATCGCTTTTACGAAAAAGGGGGAATAAAAAATGGGTTTAGTTATTATTTTTGCTCTTGTAACAATCCTTGCAGCCTTCGGCGGTTATAGCTCACTGAAAAATAAGAACTTCTTGGCTGCTTTTTGGGGTGTAGCTTCATTTCTAGTTTTCGGCTGGTTTACAGTCATGACGATCATTGAATCTGGGTTTCCAACTGGAACTCACTAATCGAAATAAACAAAAGACTGTCCGCTGACAGTCTTTTTTCATTTATCCTCGTTCTCATTTACAAGGCTGTTAACCCGTTCAACCTTATATTCCATGGTTCGCTTCACATCTCTGCGGTCATCAATTCGAATGGATGTCGCAACCCGCTTAATCCCCTCGGAAAAGGGAACCTCATGCATTGCCTGAATGACTTCAAACAGAATTGGCAAGTCTCCTTCAATAATTGTATTCATCGGTGTTAATTGGAACTTAATTTTCTCTTCTGCTTCATAGTTTTTTAAAATCTTTTGAATACTAGCTACATACTTGCTTACACTTGGCGTTTCAGTCCCGATAGGAATTACTGTTACATCTACAATTGCCATTAGATATCACCATCACTTTAGCATTTTTTTATCCCTTTGTGATTTTACCATAACTGTTAACAAAGGAAAAAAGAATGACACTTTGATTGTCATTCCTTTATTAAATCGAAGCTTTTCTTTTTGTTTAAATCAACTAATTTTTCATAACTATTCCCTAATAGAACTGTATCCCCAGAGGGTGAAATTGAAACAGGAACATTGTCCAATCCTCCCAAGATCAATTCACTGCTGCCTTTCTTTAGATCATAACGAATAAGTTGAAAACCCTCTGTATAGGTATCCGCCTCCCCACTTGTAAGCGGACTAAGGGTGATAAATTGCTTTTTAAGTTCGCTATAATCATAAAAAGGGACCAGCCAATCTGAAAACTTCGCTAACTGCGGTATGGAAAAGCTTAATAATTTTTTTTGCTCTTTATTAAAGAATGAATAGTTCGCCATAGACGGCTCCCCTTCTTTTACAGCCACCGTCATGAGCATTTCTCGATAGGCATCAAATTGAATAATCTTCGAAAAAACAGTCTTGTCCTCATCACTACCTAATTTTTTCATTACTAAAGGCGCAACTAACGATGGACTAGTTTTGTCCCAATCCAGATAAGCTACTTCATCCTTTTCTATCCATTTCATAAATGGCTGTGGAAGATTTAGTTCAGCTGTACTAGCATTAGTAAAGTCTAATAAATATACTTGAAAGCTCCAGTCTTCTGCGAATTTTGTGATGATAACCTGGCTTTCATTATAGCGATTCCATTCAAAATCTAAATCGTACGATGGAAAAGTCTTTTTTAACCGCTCCTTCCCATTGGAATCAATAATTGTTACCAGGCCCTGATCAGGGTTCGGTGATGAGTGAATTAACAGATACTTCTTGGATGGGCTTATTTGGACATTGACGATCGGATGCTCGGTTTGATAGATTAATTTACTTTTTCCGGTTAATAAATTATATAGAAAAAGATTTGACGTTTGGTTTAAGTTCGTTACATAGAAAATTTGTTGGTCGGTATACCAGCCTGCAACCTTATAAAACTCACCTTGACCTGCGGGAATTGATATGGGCAGTTTCCATTCGCTAGCAATGGAAGCTGTCGGTACTTTAGTCTTGTTATTTGGGATTGGATTTTTTTGTTTAGGCTGTTCCTTTGCAGCACATCCACCTAAGAAGAGAGACGACAAAATAAAGAGTAGCAAAATAAATGCACGATTCGCTTGTTTAAATTTGTTCCTATTCATCAAGTCGTCTCCTCCTATCCCATATTGGTTACGACGTTAAATTCACGAAAAGGTTTCAACATTTATACCTTTTATGCTAAATAGGAAAAAAGCCGTAGATACCCGGCTTTTTTTAATTAATCGTTTGTCAATGGATGATCCGAGAGACCCCATCAATATCTGAATTTTCTAACGTTAGTTTCATTCTATTTTAATAACAGTTGATAGAGATTACAAGTAATGAGACAAGAAAATTTTAATAAGCTAAAGCTGCAAAAAAGATTTCTTCTGCCTGCTTAAGTATTCTTGGAAATTGTGAAAGCGGTAAGGGATTAATTCCTCTTCCCAGCTCTAGTGTAAACCCAGGCTTTTGAAATTCTTGAATAAACCAATCCTTATAGCCAGCGTGACTGTTAACATAACGAATCGCTCGGTAGCCACTGACTTCTTCAAATTCTTTTGCGAGTAATTCTGACTCAGATGGTTCAAGTCCTTCATACCCCCAATAAAATTCCTCTCCTTGAGTATGAAAGGCCAGAATGAGATCAAACTGATTTTCCCTGGCTAATTCTTCCATAGCAGCGGCTTCTGGTTCTGTTAATGGTTCAATTCCTGGAAAGTCGCGTGAGGCTGGTGTCTTGGGCTTTTTATTTTTTCTGCAAAGGTCCCAGTTAGCTGGAAATTGGTTATTTAAATCGATGCCTCTTATATTAGCTTTCCAATGAATAAAATCATCGCTGCCTTCGTTGATTTCAATAAGCTCTTGTCGTAGATGAGAAGGCGCCCCGTTTAATACCAAATCTACACCGTCAGGATTTACCATTGGAACGAGGGATAGCTCTACATTCTCATACAGAGCTGTCGCCTTCTTCCCTTTAACAGGTTGATCATTCGTGATTGATAATAAATACTGATTTAGTAACCTCATTAGAACCAAGGTGGTTATCCATTCATTAGCATGGAAGGAAGCATTCATATGGATCTTTTTATCCCCTTTGCCAATTCTAAGTTCATGAATCGGATTACCTAAGATACTCGTACCAATCTTTAAAGCTTCGATGAAAGGGTAAATATGTGTAAGATTTTTTATTAATTTCACTAACCGTTTAGAATCTAATGGAGTTTTCCCTGTAACGAAGGGAACCCTTACCAATTCGGGGACAAAAATTTGATCGCCAATAGCCAACTGATCTGCATCTTTCGTTTGATTAAGCAGGTAAAGGGAATCAACCTCTAAATTCTTTTGTTCAGCTATCTTGGCAAAAGTATCTCCCTCTTTAATCGTATAGGGAGTTAAAACATGTCCAGGTATCTTAATTTTCTCTTTTGTTTTCATTTTAATTGGATTTACATGTAAATTGGAATCCACTATTAATTTGAGTGGGATCTTAAATAACTGGCTTAAAGATGACAGAGTATCCCCAGGTCGTACACTAATCTCCATATACTCTCCTCCCATCATAAAAAGATATGAAGATAATCATAAAAAAATGATAAAAACCCGTATTTCTACGGGTTTAATCATGTTTACCAATTAATTCTTTTTGAATTCGAATTTCATGTCTTAATATTAACAAAGCACTCTGATATTCTCTTGGTTCAATTAGTTGTGCCTGATAAATGTCTTTTAACTCTGCTTCCATCAGTTCAAGGTCACCAATTCGATCACCTATATATATGATGGTTCCAAATCGTTTTAAAAATTGCTGAATATCATAAATTGTCTTCATCTAGAGACCCGTCACTCCTTTGTAGATTGAAGTTGCTGATTAATTTCAATTAGTAAATTCTTATATTGTTCTTTTTTCGGTTCAAGATTTGCCGCCTTTTCAGCATTTAATTTTGCTTGTTTAAGATCATTTTGTTCTAAGTTAATCAGTGCAAGGTTAAAATAAGCCTCATCCAATTCTGGGTCTAATTGAATCGCTTTTTCTAAATGTTTTTTTGCTGCTGGCAGCATATTCTTCTTTATTTCTACAAAAGATAAAAGAAAATAAGTTCTTTCTGAAAGGTTAGATGCATTTTTTTCTGTATCTTTTAATAGTTGGTAAGCTTGATTGTAATTACCTTGTTTGACATATTCCTCTGCCATGATTAAGTTAGAGTTTTCATCCTTTGCTTGTGCAGAAGAGCTAAATCCATATGATAAAGAAGACCAAACAATAGCTATGGAAGCAACAAGAAATACCATTTGCCATAAAAGTTTTTTCCTTTTAGGAAAATGAGTAACACCAGCTGCTAAAAATCCTCCTGCTAGCCCGCCAAGATGCCCGGCATTATCAATTCCTGATACTGAAAAACCAAACACAAGATTTATTCCAAGCACAACCAGGATGTTC
Organism: Bacillus sp. ISL-18; assembly: GCF_018613415.1. Lineage (GTDB taxonomy): Bacteria > Bacillota > Bacilli > Bacillales > Cytobacillaceae > Neobacillus. Next base: position 493,821 of record NZ_JAGGQG010000010.1, read on the forward strand.
AGTCCCATCGTTCTAAAAAATAATTTGGGATACATGGCACCAAAATACAACAGAGCGCCAAAGCATCCAAAAATTGCACCGCTAGCACCTGCAGACAAGTTGGAACTATAGAGGAAACTCGCAATAAAACCCGTAAACCCTGCAAATAAATAGATAATAAAGAACCGAGACTTACCGAATATCCGTTCAACTGTCGTTCCTAAAAAGTATAGCGCAAGGGTATTCGTCAGCAGATGAAGGAAACCGATGTGTAGAAAAATAGGGGTGATGAATCTCCACCATTCACCTTGATCAATCAAAGCATTTACTTTGGCACCATATTTAATTAGTGTTGACGTATTCGTGCTCCCCCCATTTATTTCTAACCAGAGGAAAACTGCAAGTTGAATAACGATAAACAGATAGGTAAATAAAGGTTTTCCATTAACTAGAATTTCTTGTTCCGCTTTTACTTTATGAATGGCAAGCTCTAAGGCCGATTTCTTTAATTCTTCCACTTCTTGTTCCGAATATTCATTCGAAAATTCAAAATAAATATTCCAGCCGAGCTTGTCAGACAATCTCCTAAAACCTGATTCCAATTCATCGTTTACGAAAAGGATGGAGGTTACAGTCGTTTTATTTCCTTGTGGAAAGACAAATGGCCTTTCAAGACGATATTCATATTCATCAACCGGTGGAAACTTACTAACATATATATTCAGTACATTTAGTTCGCTCTTACCGATTTGTTTACGGACTCTTTCCCCGTTAGTAGCCGTAAATTCGATATCTCTCTGCATGGCATTACTCCAATCTAAATCATGGAGCATCATTCGTATGATTGGAGCTTTTTTATTTTCTAATTTTTCAAGCCACAATTCTTTTTGATTTTCAAATAATTGAATAACCCGATATCCATGATCAGAGATGAAAGAATAGGCCAACCTCCAAAAGATGTAACCTTCTCGATTATTCATTTCTCCCCTACTTTCTATTTCAGCTATACGTGACTCGGTCTTGATCCGGTCATGACCAGTACAAGTTTACAGCTTAAGCTATACATAACGAAGTGTTAATCTGTATTCATTTTTCCCCCGTCTTTTTCATTATAAACGATATGAACATTTAATCATTGCTTTAAACCACCGAAGAATAGATATTTAATTATTTAGACAAAAAAAACCATCTGTGGTTTTCACCTAGCAGATGGTCCTCCAAAAACAGATGACATTAATTTTTGTCTTACACCAGGTAAACTCATAATTGAGCCTACCGCAAGCCGCCGCATCCAGCCTGTACCAATTAAGGCATTGATGATTCTGTACCTGTAGCGGAATACAACATAGCCAATGGAACCAATCATAAATATCGATGTTAAAAGACGAGACATCTTCATCCCTCCTATTACTATTCTGTGATAGGAACAAAAGATTTATCCATTTATTCTCGAAAAAGAGATGGAAGAAGAAATCCGTCTCTTTTATTCCCATTTAGAATTTCGTAAACACAGGTTCCATTGTCTTTTTTAATACCTGAACAGAGTTTGCAAACTGTGCCTTTTCTTCTTCATTCAAATCTAGTTCAACTATTTCCCTGACTCCATTGCGATTTACAACGGCAGGCACACCGATATAGATATCATTATGACCGTATTCCCCGTCCAAATAGGTGGAAACAGTAAGAACGGAGTTTTCATTTCGTAAAATCGCTTTCGTTAACCGGACTAACCCCATGGCAATTCCGTAATATGTAGCACCTTTGCGCTCAATGATATGGTAAGCGGCATCACGTACATTTAAAAAGATTTGATTTAGGTCATCCCGATTAACAGCGGTCTTATTTTTTGTCCATTCAGAAATAGTTGTCCCCGCGATATCAGCATGGCTCCAAACAGGAAGCTCTGTATCGCCATGTTCACCAATGATATATGCGTGAACATTCCTTGTATCCACGTCAAAATATTCACCTAGTAAATAACGGAAACGGGCCGTATCTAAAATCGTACCAGAACCAATAACCCGCCCTCTTGGAAGACCAGAGAATTTCCAGACGGCATATGTTAGGATATCAACAGGATTAGTGGCAACTAGAAATATACCATTAAAGCCGCTGTCCATAATTTCATCTACAATCCCTTTGAAAATTTTTGTATTTTTTTCAACTAGATCAAGTCTAGTCTCGCCAGGCTTTTGATTTGCCCCTGCAGTAATAACCACGAGATCAGCCACACCACAATCCTTGTAATCCCCATACCAAATCTTCGTCCTAGATGGTGCAAAAGGCATTCCATGATTCAAGTCCATGGCATCACCTTCCGCTTTCTCCTTATTTAAATCAATTAATACCAATTCTTCCGTTATTCCTTGATTTAAAAGGGCAAACGCATAACTTGATCCAACGAAACCAGTTCCGATCAGGACAACTCGGTTAACACGTCTTAACATCCTCATTCCTCCAATTTATATTTAGCAGATAATTACAGTGTAAACATTAATATGAGTACAATTTACAATTTCACCAAAAAAATCTTAAAATGACGATTGATAACACTGCTGCAATAAATCCCGAAAGAAAATTTACCATATCATTATCCACTAAGGTGTATCCTTTTATTCTAGTTGTTGGAATTTGACAATGACTCTTTTTCTCCGTTGTAATTCCACATTGTCCGCATACATAAACTTGTTGGTAGAGTGCACCAAATAACGTATCAATGACATTCCCAATATAGCCAAATAGAAAAATAAGAATTACAAAAAAGAGATTTAATTGGAAAAGGAAATAACTAAGTGCCGAGATAAAAAAAGAGCCCGCAATCGCCGCAGTACTTCCTAAGCCGCTAATTGCCCCGGAAGTGCCTCGTTCTACTCGTTTAAATGTTCGTATGTAAATAGGATTTTTCTTACTTAAACTGCCAATTTCCGATGCCCATGTATCAGAATTGGCACTCGCTAAACTAACGATAAATCCCAAAAGCAAAGATTGATTAGGTTGAATTGAATAAAGAAGACTAAAAAGTGAGGCCGCTCCCCCGTTCGCAAGGACTTGCAGCCAATCACGGGTTCCACCTTTTGCTAGTTTTTCTTCCAATGACTTTTTTGCCGTACTTTTATATTTTGACCAAATACTGGAAGAGGCAAAAAAAGCACCGAGAAGGGCAAGTCCCTCTAGTTTAAAACCAGTATAAACAGCCGCCCCTACCAGGATCGCTGTAATGGCACCCGTTAGGGTCAGCGAATTTAATCGGTATCCAGCCAGCGCCACGAAGATGATAAAAATATAAACCGAAATAACTCCAATCATTTTGTTGTGATAACCTCATGATTGGTAATAATTTTTGAAACAGGGATGTCATATTCTTCAATTGGAAATTGCGGAATGATTTGCTGATCAAAGGCTAACGAAATGGTTTGACCAGTATAGTGGGATAAGAAACGATCATAGTATCCACCGCCAAATCCTAACCGATGGCCGGTCCTAGTATAGGCAAGTCCCGGTACGATTAATAAATCAATCATTTCTTCATTCATTTCGTCGGTCAATGCTACTATTGGTTCGAAAAGACCAAAATAGACTGATTCAAGCTGGGCAAACTCTGTAAGGATTCTAAAGGATAAGTTCTTATCAGTTGGATTACATTTTGGTACCACGACAAGTTTCTCTTGTTCCCAAGCTTTTCGAATTATTTGGTATGTATCTACTTCAGGCTGCCTTGAGACATAAATCCCGATGACCTTTGCATTTATCCAATCATCGGCAGCAAATAAGGTTTGGGCAATCTTATAGGAATAATCCTCATAAACGGGTCTTGGAAGGTTTGAAAGAATTTCTTTAACCTGTTTCCGTAATTCATCCTTGCCACTCATAACAGATCCTCCTTACTTATTTAATGGCAACAAAAAAAGCAGCAGGAAGCCCTACTGCTTATTTTGTTTCACGATGTGCTGTTGTACGCTTTTCTCTTGGGCAATATTTCTTAAGCTCAAGACGATCTGGGTTGTTACGTTTATTTTTTGTTGAAATATAGTTACGATCTCCACACTCAGTGCAAGCTAACGTAATATTTACACGCATGTCAATTTCCCTCCAAACGATTAAGCAGTTCGTTCATACGACTTTTCTATAATATCATTTTTCATTAGGAAATGCTAGTGTGTTTTTTAAGAAGTGCATTTTCTAATAAAATCAGTTCATTTTTGTTGGAGCCGCTAATCGTCCAGGTATCCATTTTTCTCGTTTGATGCGGTTCAATTGACAAACTCATCGTAAAGATACTAGCTGCAGGACCTTTTGCCATGGGTTGATATTTTAAGTTTCCTTTTTGAATGGAATTCCAAATTCGGTCTGTATAGGCATTCCACAAAGGCACAGCCGTATATTCATTTATACTTGCATTAGTACAGTGGCCATTCACAAGATAAACATGTGTTTTTGCATGATGAATAATATGATTCTCAATGGGTGATACGAATGTCAAGTTATCTTGTCCAACATTCACCATATGGTGCATCGCTAAAATTTGAACTTGGATCGTTTTATGACTGTGATTGCTTACATAGACACTTGAAAGACAAATCTTAGAATGAATTTGTTCATTCTTTACTTTAACGACTAACGCTTCATCATAAATCACTTTTTCCTTCGTGTTTTGCAGCCATACATATTTCCCATTCACCCAAAGTCCCGGAACAAATTGAAGTGGTTCCATCGCTAATTCAAGATGAGAAGCATGTTTTTCATTTTGTAATTCAGTAATTAAGTTCATCATCATGCACACCTTATTTTTCAATTATTTGGCGCTGCCTCTTGCACCTTCTCATTCACTCGTTGTCGTAATACAGTATCTACCATAATCCTGCTTGTTTCAGCAGCAATTCGATTCCAGCCATAAAGACTTTGAACAATTTGCTTACCTCTGCTGCCAATTTCTTTCGCTTTCTCTGGTTGATTGATTAAAAAATCAATTTGTTCCAAAAGACTTTGAGGATTACCCGGGACCATCAGCATCCCCGTTTGCAGATGCTTAATTATCCCTTTCATACCGCCAGTATTCGATACTACAGTTGGTTTTCCGAGAACCATAGTTTCTAATACAACTATTCCGAATGGCTCGTATAGGCTTGGGATCACAGCTAGCTCACACCCTTCAATAAGGGCATTTCTTTGGTCATCAGTAACATATCCAACAAAAGAAACATAGCTCTCCAAACCACGCCCTTTAACCTGATTTTGATACTCTGTAAGCATAGGTCCTTTACCGGCAATCACAAAAATAAAGTTTAGCTTCTTTTCTTTTGCTATTGCGGCTGCCTCAATTATGGTTTCGAATCCTTTTTCTTCAACAATTCTTCCAATTGAAAAAATATACTTTCTATCGGTTAGTTCCGGAAATACCTGAGAAACTTTTTCATCAACGATTAATGGTTCAATTCCATTTGGAATAACGGTTATATTCTTATTCTGTGAAGTAAAAACCTGATTAAGTTCGTCCTTCATAAATTCACTGCAGACAATAATTTGATCTGATTCGATCATTAATTGCTGTTCCTTTTCATGAATGAACTGCTGCATTTCGGTATATATACCATTATTTCTGCCATGTTCTGTTGCATGGATAGTAGTTAATAAAGGAACTCTTAATAGCTCCTTTAGGGATATCGCGGCTGCTCCGACAAGCCAATCGTGAGCGTGAATGAGCTCAAAATCTATCTCTTCTGCCAGCTGTTCCGCCTTAAATGCCATTGCCAAATTTAGACCGGCAATCCAAGATAGAAAATGGTCATCATATTCATTAACTGGTCTTACTCGGTGGACAAATATTCCATTCATTACTTCAAATGATGGAAGATTATGTTTGCCTGCTGTCAGAACATGAACCTCATGTCCTTGTTCAGACAAATGAGTGGATAAACCAACTACATGCCTTGATAAACCTCCGATAATATTTGGCGGGAATTCCCAGGATAGAATTAATAATTTTAACTTCCAAGCAGCTTGGGGCTTTCTTTCTAGGTTACTGGATTCTGGCAATCGTTTATTCATTTTGCTCCCCCAGAGTTGTCTGATTTCACATAATAACTATAAGTACTCACTTGCTCGACCCATTGGGGAGGTTCTTCCTCATATCGTTGGAATTGCAACATTTCCTGCTGAAATATATTCGTGCCTTGCAGGGCAGCAGAAGGGGTTTGTATACAATTGGAACGATAAAGAGGGAAAAACACTTTTCCGGAAATGTAAACACCTAATTCTGCAAGATATCTCCGGTTTTCTGCCAAGCCTTTAATAAACCAGTGTCCGCTTTGGTAAGGGACAGATATTTCATTAAAATGAAGGGCGTTTTTTCCATTAAACAAAATATCCGTTACGTCATAAATCCTAGTGACCATGACAAGTTCTTCAAACTTTTGATTAAAAAATCTTTCGATGATTTTTTTTGGCAATTCGGAAATGTTCCAGAAAAGAATTATTTTATGAGGTGTCACAAGCTTTGCCTTAAGCTCACCTTTTAGTGGAATTAATTCTGATGAAATAGAGTAATCTGAGGAATTGGAATCCTTAGAAGAATGTCTATTAGGTTCATTCGCGAGTTCATTTTTATTTTCTTCCAACCATTTATTCCAGCGATATTGGACTTTCCCTATGGTTGTATTCAATTCAGAGGCGATTTTACGAAATGATAAGCCATTCCCTCGTAGTTTGATAATTTCCTCAATCATTTTTTTCCTCCATTCTGTAAACAATCAATATATGCGGTTAAATGCAAAATAATTCTTACTAATTTAATGGTATCATCAGATGAAAAAGCATTCAATAAACGCATTTTGTCGTATTTTGGTTAGCCTATACAGCAAGCTTTATTTACAGTCAATAAATTTTTTTTAGTTACGCATACCCCCTCATTTTTTACATGTATCAACAAATTACCTACCTGGTAATGTTTATCTTTTCGACAGCATTATCTAAAAAGGCAAACAAAGAAGCATGGAGATATAATCCCTATGCTTCCTAGCTTTTTCAGATTTTCCATTATTAAATTGAGCATATCGTTATCTAGTCTGTAAGACGCAGCCAGTGATAAATTGCAGCCAAGCATATACCCCGGTCTTAACGGTTTGGGCAACTGCCGAATCTTTGCTTGGGTCCAGACAAACAAAATCAATATGCCGAACAATCGAATGCTTGCCGATTTCTAGTACTATATCAAACAGCTCCGCTGCTGTCATACCGCCGGGGGTAGACGCTGGTACACCCGGTGCAACGGAAATATCCAACACATCCATATCGACGGTGACATAAACGCGGTCAACTTTTCCGGTCAATTGCCGAAGTGCATCCTGAACACTATTAATAAGTCCCTGTCTGCGTGCTTGCTTTAACGTCACCATTTGAATATTGTATTTCTCCGCATAATCAATAAGGGGCTTCGCATTAAAGTAGCCATGCAAACCAATATTGATAACATTCTCTCCTTTGACCGTATGACCATCAATTAGCTGCCGAATCGGCGTTCCGTTTGCAGGCCCTAATTCAGCCGGATCCCTTACATCAAGATGTGTATCAAGCTGTAAGATTCCAATCGTTTCTTCTTTATAAACTTCTTTTATTCCCCGCACCGCACAGGCCGTTGTAGAATGGTCACCGCCAATCATGCATGTTACAGTTTGAGGATAGTTTGCTGCAAGATAGGCCGTTGTCTTTTGGATACGTTGATGCGATAAAGGAATATCTGTCGTATGCACCGCCACATCTCCCGCATCAGCAACCTTGAATGACGTCAAATCAATCATCTCATCCAGGTTGTAGGTGGCAAAGCCCTTCCACATCCGTCGAAATTCTGCTGGATACAAAGAGGCTCCGGACACACTTATGGATGACCGAGAAATCGGAGCACCATAAACAATTAAATCGGGTATTTCTTCCATTTCCGCCAATGGCTGCACCCAATGGTGCACATAGCCAGTTTCCCCCTTAAATCGATTCCAGGACCATTCGGGTGCCTTAAGCCAATGTTCTCCCACCTGAATCCACCACCTTTACACCCTTTTTCCACACAGTCTTAACGTGATTCATTCCGAAAAGATATTGAAGCTCCTGGTAGCTTTTTACATTCCATAAGACGATATCAGCCTGCTTACCCACTTCAAGTGATCCTACTTTATCTTGGCGGTTAATCGCGCATGCAGCATTAAAAGTTGCTGCTGTTAATGCCTCTGCTGGGGTTAGTCTCATTGAAATACAAGCTAGGTTCATCACAAGCGGCATTGAAGTTGTAGGTGATGACCCAGGATTGCAGTCAGTAGAAATAGCTACAGGTACACCTGCATCGATCATTTTTCTTCCTGCTGCAGCTGCTTCGCGTAAATAGAGCGCTGTTGCCGGAAGCAGGCAGGCAATCGTGCCCGCATCTGCCATGGCTTGAATTCCTTCATTGGAAGCTTTCAATAAATGCTCAGCTGAAATCGCCCCTACCTTTGCTGCCAATTCCGCTCCGCCATATGGCTCAATTTCGTCAGCATGGATTTTCGGGATCAATCCAAAGTGCTTACCTGCTTCTAGAATGCGCTCAGATTGTTCTGGTGTAAAAACTCCTTTTTCACAAAAAACATCGTTAAACTCCGCTAATTCTTCCTGGGCGACTTTCGGCAGCATTTCGTCGACTAAATAATCGACAAATTGATCTTCTTTCCCCTTAAACTCAGGGGGTACCGCATGGGCCCCCATAAAGGTAGGAACAAGGTCAATCGCATGCTGTTCCTGCAGTATCTTCATCACGCGAAGCTGCTTAAGTTCGGTTTCGAGATTCATGCCATATCCACTTTTGCCTTCTACAGTTGTTACTCCATGAACAAGAAACGAATCAAGCCGGCGTTTAGTTTGCATGACTAATTCCTCTTCCGTTGCTTCCCTCGTCATGCGGGTGGTCGCATGTATTCCTCCACCCGCATTCATTATATCCATATATGTTGCACCTTCAAGGCGCATTTCAAATTCACGCTCGCGGCTTCCTCCGTATACAACATGTGTATGTGGATCTACAAGTCCAGGCGTTACCAAATGATTTGAGGCATCCACAATCATTGCTGTATTTAATTTTTCCTTATAGCATTCCTCAATTTCTTTCGTCGTTCCAATAGCCGAAATAAGTCCATTCTCAATCCACAAGCTGCCGTCTTCAATCAAACCAAGCTGGGACATCGCTTCTTTTGAACGGGGACCTTTTATTTCGGAAGCAAGCGTTGCAAGCTGGGCGGCATGTTTAATCCAAATTGGTTTTTCCATTACTGATCATTTCCTTTGTCAAGCATTGGGATTTTAATTCCTTTTTCCCGGGCTGTTTTCTTTGCAAGTTCATATCCGGCATCGGCGTGGCGTACGACACCCATACCCGGATCTGTTGTTAATACACGTTCAATTCGTGCCTCTGCTTCTTTCGTACCATCTGCGACAATCACTACTCCCGCATGTAAGGAATAACCCATTCCAACTCCACCGCCGTGATGCACGGAAACCCATGTAGCACCGCCCACTGCGTTAACCATGGCATTTAATATTGGCCAGTCAGACACAACATCAGATCCATCTTTCATCGCTTCAGTTTCACGGTTCGGTGAAGCAACAGAGCCTGAATCCAAATGATCACGTCCAATAACAATTGGTGCTTTTAGTTCCCCTCTAGCCACCATATCATTCAGTATTTTGCCAAAACGGGCCCGTTCTCCGTAGCCCAGCCAGCAAATGCGGGATGGGAGCCCCTGGAACTGGATTTTTTCCTGAGCCATCCGGATCCAGTTGCACAAATGTTCATTATCGGCAAATTCCCTTAGAATAGCCTGGTCTGTTTTATAAATATCTTCAGGGTCACCTGACAGCGCCACCCACCGGAAAGGCCCTTTCCCTTCGCAGAATTGCGGGCGGATATAAGCTGGTACGAATCCAGGGAAGTCAAATGCGTTTTCTACCCCTTCATCTTTAGCAACCTGGCGTATATTATTACCATAATCAAATGTTACTGCGCCTTTTTCCATCATTGCAAGCATCGCTTTCACATGCACTGCCATAGAAGCCTTCGACCTCCTGACATACATTTCAGGGTTTGATTTCCGCAGTTCCGTTGCAGCTTTAAAAGACAAACCTGCAGGTGTATATCCGTTCAACGGGTCGTGCGCTGATGTTTGATCTGTCAGCACATCAGGGATAAAGTTTCGTGCGATCATATCCGGTAAAACTTCAGCTGCATTACCCAGTAAGCCAATTGATAATGCCTTTCCTTCCCTTTTTGCCTCTTGAGCTAAACGAATAGCCTCATCCAGGGAATCCGTTTTCAAATCGGTATAGCGTGTTTCAATCCGACGGTCAATCCGTGTCTCATCTACATCAATACCGATGCAGACCCCACCGTTCATAGTAACGGCAAGCGGCTGAGCTCCACCCATCCCTCCAAGGCCCGCGGTTACTGTTATCGTGCCTTTTAAAGAACCATTAAAATGTTGTTTAGCGAGTTCTGCAAATGTTTCGTATGTTCCCTGGACAATCCCTTGGGAGCCGATATAAATCCAACTTCCAGCGGTCATTTGTCCATACATCATTAATCCTTTTTTGTCGAGTTCATGAAAGGTATCCCAGTTGGCGTATGCCGGGACAATATTTGAATTTGCAATCAGTACACGTGGTGCATCGGTATGAGTTTTAAACACCACCACGGGCTTACCTGATTGAACAAGTAGCGTTTCATCCCTCTCAAGATGTTTCAACGATTCTACAATTGCATCAAAACAATCCCAGTTACGTGCTGCCTTTCCAATCCCTCCATAAACGACAAGTTCTTCTGGATGCTCTGCTACATCCGCGTCTAAATTGTTCATCAACATTCGCAGTACAGCTTCTTGCTGCCAGCCTTTTGTATTCAATTCTGTCCCTCTATACCTTATAACCTTATTTGATGTATTCGTTTTCATTTTTCTACCTCCAAATTATGATATTTTAGTTTAATAGTGGAATCCTTGTGTCTTATTATCATTTAATAAAAGTTTTACAAATCTATTTTTTAACTTATTCCCTGCTGAAATCAGCGTCTTGTAATGGAACCATTTTTGATTTCTTTACTACTTTATAGCTAAGATATCCAAATAAAAATAAAGGCAGGCCAATATAAGAAACCAGAATCCCATACCAGTCAATTTTGTCACCGATAAACGCTTGGTAGTTACTTCCAAGCATTGCCACCAAACATAACACTGTCGCAAGAATCGGACCTAACGGGAACCATTTCGCAACATATGGAAGGTCTTTAAAATCTCTCCCTTGTGCAATAAATGCTTTTCGGAATCGGTAGTGTGTAACAGAAATACTTAACCACGAGATATAACCTGCTAAGCCAGCAGCATTTAATAACCAGGAATAGACTGTTCCGTCACCAAAAAGCGAGGTTAGGAAGCAAAGCATTCCTACTAACGTGGTCAAATATAGAGCGTTTACAGGAACACCTCCTTTATTTATTTTTTTCAGGAATGCCGGTGCTTTTCCTTCTTCAGCTAATACCCATAGAACACGTGAACCAACGTATAAACATGAGTTTCCTGCCGATAGAACAGCCGTAAGAATAACAGCATTCATCGCTGCTGCGGCAAATGCCAGGCCAGCATGTTTAAAAACTAGCGTAAATGGACTAACTGCAATGTTCTCAAGATCCGAACTTAATAAATTGGGATCTTTATAGGTAATTAGGCATCCAATAACGAAAATGGCTAAAATATAGAATAAAAGAATTCTCCAGAAGATTTGTTTAATCGCTTTAGGGATATTTTTTTCAGGATTTTCACTTTCACCTGCAGCTACCCCAACCATTTCCGTTCCTTGGAAGGCAAACCCCACTACCATAAAGACACTAAAGATGGATAAAAGACCTCCTTTGAATGGCGCTTCTCCTTTAGTGAAATTTTCAAATCCACCTGTATGCCCCTTCATAATTCCAAAGATCATCAATAATCCCACAACAATAAAAAGCAAAATGGTTACAACCTTGATAATGGAAAACCAAAATTCTGATTCACCATAACCTTTTACGGATAAAACATTCAGACTAAAAATAAGGACCAGAAAAGTTGCACTCCAGACAATACCCGGAATAGTAGGAAACCAATATTTCATAATCAAGGAAGATGCCGATAATTCAAGAGCCAAAATAATGGCATTGTTATACCAATAATTCCAGCCAACAGCAAACCCTAAGGCAGGATCAACGAATCTTGAAGTATACGTACTGAATGAGCCCGAAATTGGTATAAATACAGCCATCTCCGCCAGGCTTGTCATGAGGAAGTAAACCATGATCCCTGCAATAAGATAGGCTGCCAGTGCCCCTCCTGGACCGGCATCATGAATAGTAGTACCGCTAGCTAAAAAGAGGCCAGTACCAATCGTGCCGCCAATGGCAATCATTGATAGGTGCCTTGTTTTTAATTTTCTTTCTAAATGTTCAGGTTGTTCACCTGGATTCGTTGGTTGATTACCTTTTTGTAGGGCCATATTTTGCATAAAACACCTCTTTTTTTATTTAGTATAGTTATCAATAGTAGGACCATTAGGAACCGCATGGGAGAGCGATGATTATTAATTAATTTATTCGTTTTGCTCCGTAAGAATTATTTTACGTTGTCTAATTGCTGTAGTAACTTTTTCAGGTCCATTGTTTTAAGGCCTTCAGCGGCTTTTTCAATATCTTTTGAAAAAATGCGGTCCTTTTTAATAGAAGGAACAAGTTTTCTTCCGGTATCATAAAGCCTTCTTGTTTGGTTTGCCATTTTCTCAATTCCCCGGTATTCAACCGCCTGCATCGCACAAATTAGCTCTATTGCCAGGACTCTTCTTGTATTCTGAATAATTTGATGTGCATGCCTGGAAGCGATTGTTCCCATGCTTACATGGTCCTCTTGGTTCGCTGATGATGGGATGGAATCTACACTTGCTGGATGTGCCAGAGTTTTGTTTTCCGAAACAAGAGATGCAGCAACATATTGCATGATCATGGCACCTGATTGTAAGCCTGGCTCCGGGCTTAAAAATGGTGGTAAATCATTTAATTGTGGATTGATTAATCGTTCAATCCGTCTTTCAGAAATATTCGCCATTTCTGCAACAGCAATTTTCATAAAATCCATCGCAAAAGCGATTGGCTGTCCATGGAAGTTACCACCGGAAATTACTTTTTCACCATCATCAAAAATTAATGGATTATCCGTTGCAGCATTCATCTCAATCTCCAATTTCTCTTTTACATAATCCAGGGCTTGCCACGTGGCACCATGAACTTGCGGGATACATCGAAGGGAATAAGCATCCTGTACTCTCAATTCTCCCTGTACCGTCGTCAATAAACTATCGCTTAAGTAACCGCGGATTCGTGCTGCGGTATCGATTTGCTGTTGATAACCCCGAGCAAGATGAACCTCTTCAGCAAAGGCATCAATAATCCCAGTTAATCCTTCAATCGTCATGGCGGAAATTAACTCACTTTGGAATGCAAGTTGTTCTGCCTCGAGATAGCCAACCACGCCCATTGCTGTCATTGCTTGCGTTCCGTTGATAAGAGCAAGGCCTTCTTTTGCTTGAAGTGTTACTGGGAATATCCCTTCTAGCTGAAAGGCTTCAAGTGAGTCCATTCGATTTCCTTTATAAAATACTTCTCCTTCCCCGATTAGCACCAATGCCAAGTGTGAGAGCGGTGCCAAATCACCGCTTGCTCCAAGGGAACCTTGCTGCGGAATCACGGGGATTATATCCTTGTTTACTAAATCTAATAATCTTTCAATCACAATCGGTCTAATTCCAGAATAGCCCTTCAAAAGAGCATTAGCGCGAAGAAGAACCATTGCCTTTGCAACAACCTCTGGGAACGGCTCACCTACTCCGCAAGCATGTGAGCGAATTAAATTGAGCTGCAGATCTTGAACATGATTCTTATCAATTAGAACATCGCTGAATTTACCAAAACCTGTTGTAATTCCATAAACTACTCTTGATTCTGATACGATTCTTTCAACTGCTCTCCGGCTCTTTCCGGCAGCCTCAATACTTTTCTCGCAAGCGGCCACCTTCTGACCTCCGAATAAAACTTCCTTTATTTGAGCTAGGGTTAAACTTTGGCCTGTTAACGTAATCATAATATCTCTCCTCTACCACTTTAGTATAATAAAGAAAGAGGCTGGATTCCGATTCTGATTAGAATTGGAGTCCAGCCTCTTTTATTACCGTTTTTGAATTTTGAACTATTTTTTTATGCCACTTCATGTGTTTTCACTCCCATCATATAATTTTCTATTACTATGATAATTATCTTATGTGAGTAAACCATGCTTTGTCAACAAAAAATTCTGAATTTTAACACAATAATACTTTAGCACAATAGTAAATGAAAGGCTTAAGCAAATTGAATAAACCTATTTCATAGTAAAGAGGAGACTGCACATTTCCAGGCAGCCCCCTCTTTTTTAAGCATTTAAGTTTAGTCGTTTTCCTGTAACAAGATAAATGACATTCTCAGCAATATTCGTTGAATGATCGGCGATTCTCTCGACATTTCTACAAACAAATGCTAACTGAATGATTTGGTTGGTTGAATTTAGATTTTGCGGGATATATCCTATTAATTCTTGAATTAGACGGCCAAACATTTGATCCACCTGGTCATCTTTTTTTGCACATTCTTGTGCCAGAGAAACATCCTCGGTGGTAAAAGCTTCAATCGACTCAGAAACCATCTCCAAAGCGATTCCCATCATATTTGGTATATCAATGATCTCCTTAATATGCTTTTCATGACCTATGTGAATGGTGGATTTAGCGATATTTACGGCAATATCAGCCAATCTTTCAATTTCTGATGATACCTTTAATGCAGCGCTTATTTTTCTAAGGTCGGTAGCTACAGGTGATTCTCTTGCAATTAATAATAAGGCTTTATCATTGATTTCTTGTTCCAAATTATTAATTTCATTATCCCCCATTAGAACAGCCTTTGCCTTATCGAGGTCTTGATTGACTAAAGAGAGCATAGCATCTTTAATCGCCATTTCTGCTTTTTTAGCCATGGATAATAATATTTCATTTAATTGCAGTAAATTATGATCAAAATTAGACCTTGTACTCATTTTGTCCACCCCATCATCCGAATCTTCCGGTAATATACCCTTCCGTACGTGAGTCCGCAGGGTTTGAAAATATAGCAGCAGTAGCATCTAATTCAATAAGCTCCCCCATTAAGAAGAAGGCTGTTTTATCTGACACCCGTGATGCCTGCTGCATGTTGTGAGTAACAATGACGATTGTATACTTTTCTTTTAACTCTAAGATCAATTC
Source organism: Bacillus sp. ISL-18 (assembly GCF_018613415.1). Lineage (GTDB taxonomy): Bacteria > Bacillota > Bacilli > Bacillales > Cytobacillaceae > Neobacillus. Next base: position 509,160 of record NZ_JAGGQG010000010.1, read on the forward strand.
CTCTATTTTCAAAGTAGAGATTGGATCTAACGCAGAAGTTGGTTCATCCATTAGTAATACCTCAGGTTTGGTAGCTAACGCCCTAGCAATACACAATCTTTGCTGCTGTCCGCCCGATAACCCCAATGCAGGTGCGTGTAATCGATCCTTCACTTCATCCCATAATGCTACGTCCATCAATGATTTTGTGACAATCTCATCAAGATGGACCTTTTTTTTAATCCCATGAATTCTCGGTCCGTAGGCGATATTATCATAAATAGATTGTGGAAAGGGATTTCCCTTTTGGAAAACCATCCCCACATGTTTGCGAAGGTCTACAAGATCAACTTTTTCATCAAGGATGTTCTTACCATTTAAGTTAATTTCACCTGTCATTTTGACATTTGGAATCATATTAATCATTAAGTTAAGTGTTTTAATAAAGGTGGACTTACCACATCCAGATGGTCCAATTATTGCCGTAACTTCTTTTTTATTAATGGAAAAGTTTATATCTTTTAAGGCATGATGGTCTCCGTACCATAAATTTAAATCTTTTACATCAAATATTTGTCTTGTTAACGTTGAAGTTGTCATGACGATACCCCCTTATCCGAATCTTCCAGAAATATATTCTTCAGTCTTTTTAACGGAAGGATTGGTAAAGATTTTTTCAGTAGAATCGATTTCAATTAAATCTCCATTTAAAAAGAACGCTGTTTTATCGGAAATACGGGAAGCCTGCTGCATATTATGTGTAACAATAATAATCGAATAATCCTTTTTCAAGTCAACAATCAGCTCTTCGACCTTTGCATTGGAAATGGGGTCTAATGCGGATGATGGCTCATCAAGGAGCATAACTGCCGGCTTCATTGCAATCGTCCTAGCTATACAAAGACGCTGCTGCTGCCCGCCTGAAAGTGAAAGAGCAGATTTATAGAGTCGGTCCTTTACTTCATCCCACAAAGCTGCTTTTTCTAGACTTTCTTGTACAATATCATCAAGCCGGCTTTTCTTTTTAATGCCGCTAAACTTCAATGCATGGGTAATATTTTCATAGATAGATTTTGGAAACGGGTTAGGCTTTTGAAATACCATACCAATTTCTTTCCTTAATGCGACTACATTGATTTGGTCGGATAAGATATTTAGGTCTTCATAAAGAATTTCACCTTCAGCTCTTGCTCCTGGAATTAAATCATTCATCCGATTAATACTTCGCAAAAATGTTGACTTCCCACAGCCAGACGGTCCAATTAATGCAGTTACAGCATTTTTCTCTATATCCATTGAGATACCATTTACGGCACGTTTTTCCCCATAAAATATTTCTAAATTATTTACTTTTAAAATATTTTCCATTGGGAACGGGACGGTTGTTTCAAATGTTTGTTCCATAGATTCCTTTTCCAATAGAGTCGTAACCATCCATTTTCACCTGCCCTTTATTTAGTTGCTGTAATTTTTTTATGAATCAATCTGCCAATCCATCTTGCTAAGAGGTTAAATACTAAGACTGAAATAACCAGCACGGCGGCAGAACCATTTGAAACTTCTTCAACGTCAGGAATTAGCCCCTGTGTATTGACCGACCAAATGTGTACAGCGAGTGTTTCGGCAGGACGAAAAATATTTAATGGCGACTGATCAGAAAATGGATTCCAGTTGGCATAATCAAGCCTTGGTGTCGATAGACCAGCTGTAAATAACAAGGCGGCCGCTTCACCAAATACCCTTCCTGCTGCTAGAATGGCACCAGTTAAAATGGACGGAAATGCACTTGGTAAAATAACCGTTTTAATTGTGTGCCAATGCGTAATCCCTAGGGCAAGACTTGCCTCTTTTAATTCGCGGGGAACAGCACGAATCGCATCCTCACTCACCCGTACAAGCACTGGAAGATTAAATACCGTTAATGCTAAAGCACCGCCCAAAATCGTATAACCCCATCCGGTTAAATTAACGAACATTAATAAACCAAACATCCCAATAACAATCGATGGCAGAGAAGCAAGGACCTCAATACATGAACGGATCATATCGGTGACCTTCCCCGGTTTTGCATATTCCGCCATATAGATTCCACCACCTACACCAAGTGGAACGGTAATTAACATCGTTATAAATAGAACGTAGAAGGAATTAAATAATTGATCGCGAATTCCTCCCCCAGCAAGTACATTACTTGAAGGTGTTGTTAAAAAATGAAGTGAAACATGTTTTAGGCCGTTCACTAAAATATAGGAAAATAGTCCAACTAAAATAGAAATAATTATAATGGCAATCGCTACAAATACTCCTGTAGCTAATCGGTCAGCAGTTTTGCTATTCATTACAGCTTCCTCCTCGATGATAGATAACGGATTAGGAGAATAAACGCAAACGACATAACTAATAAAATAAGACCCATCGACCAAAGTGTGTTATTTTCAACACTTCCGTAAGTGGTGTGTCCCATATTTAAGGTAATAATGGTCGTTAAAGTTGCTGAAGCATCCAATAGGCTTGTTGGTATATCACGAACGTTACCGATTACCATTTGGACAGCTAAAGCTTCTCCGAATGCCCTTGCCATACCTAAAACTACGGCAGTCAACAAGGTGGGCAAAGCAGCCGGAATAAGAACCTTGCGGATCGTTTGCCAACGTGTTGCCCCAAGAGCATAGGACCCTTCTCGTAAACTTTTTGGTAATGAACTCATTGCGTCTGTCGCAATGGTCGTAATCGTTGGTAAAATCATGATGGATAACACAATCGTCCCTGAAAGCAAACTAAATCCTAATCCGCCCACATGTTCTCTGATAAAAGGAACTAATACTGTAAGCCCGATGAATCCATAAACAACAGATGGAATTCCAACTAAAAGCTCAATGATTGGTTGTAATATTTTTCGTCCCCATGAAGGTGCAATTTCTGTCATGAATATCGCACCGCCAATTCCCAATGGTGCCGCAACAATTGCTGATAAAAAAGTAACAGCAAAGGAACCGAAGATAAACGGTAATACCCCATACTCTGGATTAGCTTTATCGGTAGGATTCCAGTGGACACTGGTTAAGAACTCAATAAAATTAACACCATTCTTAATAAATGATTGCAGCCCTTTTGTACCAAGGAAGATGGTAATCGAAATGGTGGCAGAGATCATAATCACCGCGCACAGTAACACAAGAATCTTTCCACGAACTTCTCCATCCATCCGATTTTTTCCGGACTTTAACAATCTTTCCCTAGCAGGTACGATCTTTTCCATTGCAGCAACACCCCTATATACGTCATAAGAGGGTAAATGCAGTTCCACACTTACCCAGTTATTCAATTAACTATCAACTTATAAATCTTTTTAATTTCCTTCCGTATCACGTTCTACTTTCATCCTTGTTCCTGTTTTCTCTTACATATACAAGCATAAATCCTAAGTGTAAACGGAGTTTTAATCGTATGTAAAGGTTTTGTAAATCTATGTTTAGATATTGTAAAGTTGAAAAAAATAAAAAAACCACCTGTCTAATTAATGACAGGTGGCTATAAGAATATAAATCTATTGTCCCGTTTGTTGCGTATTTTGAGTAGAATCTGCTGTATTTTGGTCTGCTTGCTGTTCAGAACCTGAAACACCATCTGTTAGTTGACGTGTTTTCTTCAAGTCAAAATAGGCATTCAATACTCGGCGCCCAATTGAGGAGTTGATACTTGGACCACTATTACCTGAATATGCCCAAGGCACAACGACAGCAATGGCAACTTCCGGGTTAGTTGACGGTGCAAAGCTAACAAGGCTTAAGTTCATTACTGCTGTACCACGTAAAGATTTAACAGAACCATCATAAAAGGCTTGAGCCGTTCCGGTCTTTCCAGCAGGGCTGTATGGTGCACTTCTAAAGGCGCTAGTTGCCGTACCATCTCCAACCTGCATAACCATTCGGAAACCTTCTTGGACCCGTTTAATCCAAGCATCCTTCATATCGAGACGATTTAATACCTTTGGTTCTATTTCTTCAATAATCGGTCCTAACTTATTACTATCCATTACTGGTTCGCGAATTTCTTTGACTATATGAGGCTGGACACGATTACCCCCATTAGCGATCGTTGAAACGTATTGAGCTAACTGCATCGGTGTGTACGTATCATACTGACCAATAGCAAAGTCAAGAAGTTTACCCGGAATATTCTCTTGTCCTTGGAAACCGCTCATTTCATTTGGAAGGTCAATTCCTGTTCGTGTTCCAAGTCCAAATTGGCTAAAAGATTGCCGCATCGTATTAAAGGTCTTTGCAGTTTCCATATTGAGCGTACCATGCGGCACATACTTTCCATGCGCCATTGCAATAACGGTTTTCCACATATAGACGTTGGAAGAAACCTGTAAGGCTCTTAGATCATTAATAGAACCAAAGGTTTTCCATGATTTCTTTATAGGAGTATTTTTAATCACTAACGGTTCATCTAGTTGGTAGGAACCCGGTTTAATCGCACCAGTCTGATAACCAGTTAAAATGGTAGCCCCTTTCACCGCTGACCCCACGTTATAGGAGCTGGTAAAAGTACCACTAGCATAGTCTTTCATAACCGTCTTACCATTACTATCCTTACCAATTAGCTTTCCGGCCATCGACAATATTTCACCTGTATTAGGATTGGTAACAACGACAAAGGCACGATCCATAACACCAGTATTAGGTTTGCTTTTAGCAGACCACATTTCTTCTTCAATAATCTTTTCAACCTGCTGTTGAAGCTGCATATCAATCGTTAAGACTAGGTCGTCCCCTCGCTTCCCTTCCGAAACAACCTCGGTCGAAAGGACTTTCCCAGCTTTGTCCGTGACAGTCTTCACTTTTGCCTTCTGGCCATGGAGAACATCTTCATATTTTAATTCTAGATAACTTTTCCCCACGCGGTCATTTCGGCTGTAACCATGAGCGAGATACTTATCTAATTGTTCTTTCGGGATCCCAGCTTCAGAGGAAGTCACATCCCCTAAAATAGATTTCAACGTATCACCAAATGCATACTCACGTTTCCAGTCTGTGGTTGTATCAACGCCAGGCAGATTTTCTAGATTTTCACTGACGCTGGCAAATTCTTCTGCAGTTACGTCTTTATTTTTAACAATTTGCGGGGTTAATGCATAACCACTATTGAATTTGCTATAGATGGCAAGTGTCTCAAGGGTTTCACCTTGAATGCTGTTAATTTCCTGATCAGTCACCCGGTCCAGCTGTAATTGATAAATTTCCTTATCATCTAATTTTTTCTGATTATATAAGGCCCACTCTTTTTTCGTAATTTTTTTCTTGGCTTCCTTTGGATGTTTCATTATCCAAAAATCCTTTTTGTCACGCACCGGAACTTTGGAGGTATCCATCGAGATAATCTTTGCTAATTTTGCAGCGGTATCCAGCATTTCCTTTTGTGTCACATTTTGACTTTTTGTATAGGTAATCGCATTTAGCGGACTATTATCTACAATTGTGCTGCCATTACGGTCATACATTTTCCCTCTCGGTACGGGGTTATTCACAGTAATATCTTCGGTTCGTTGGATCTCACGTTTAAAATCATCACCAAAGACAATTTGCAGTTCTCCAAGACGAAGAATAAGAACAGAGAAAAGGATAAATACAACAAAAAACACCATATTTAAACGAAACGGGACATGTGTTTTTTTCTTCTTCTTTTTAAGATTCAAGATCTCTATACACTTCCTTTACCAAAGCTTACATAACTTTCTTTATTTTAAAGGATAATGTCCTATTTATCTATGAATAACCCTTACCAATTTTGTTAAAAATCCTGGACCAAATTGTTTCATGGCTACAAAAAAACGATGAGTAGTAAACTCACCGTTTTTATGCTGCAGGTATTTGAACTCTTCGCATGAACAAATAAATTAATAAATGACCTGCACCTAAAAAGAATAACAGAATTGGAATACTTTGTTCTTCATTAAACCAAGTAACTGCTGCAAGAAAAGCTAAAATCGAAATAATCCTGCCGAGATTAAGGTAAATTTCCCGGACAACAATATATTCTATCCTCATTTCTGCTGCCTTCCATCCTGACCCAATCACATCATATGTAGTTGAACTATAAGGGACAAACAATAGTGGATACGCTATTGCAATCATCCCTCCATATAATAATAATTTTACAAAATTCAAATCCCAAATAATTAGCATAACTGAAGCATAGAGGATAATCCCACCAATTAGAATGGCTTTTTTACGAAATTTTTTCTTTATCAATCGTGACGCAAAATAGTAAGCAACAAAGGATATTCCGGAATTAATCAAACCAAATGTCCCTAAAGACATTTCACTTCCGGTTGAAATGTAGACAAAAACAGAGATAACAAAAGCAAAGGTCCCCTCGCGTAACCCCTGAACAAAATGAGCATTTGTCACAAAACGCCAATTTTCGTTTTGTTTCCTTTCCTCAATAATCCGTTTAAAGCAATACCGGCCGGAAGCAGGCCTCGGTTTTAGTGAAAAACTCATAAACACTGCCAGACCAAATAATGCTAGTGACAATCCAAAAACAAACGAATATCCGGTAAATTCTTCAAATTTTGTGATGATAATACCTGCTGCAATTGGGCCAATCATGCCGCCTGCGGAGGATAATATCCCTAAAAATCCATTAAAAAAATCCCTGGTCTCTGGTTCGGTAATTTCAAAGGTCAACACATTATAAGCTAACCAATAAAAGCCATAACCAATTCCGAGCAGTCCACCTAATAAAAGTAAGTAAGTAGAAGCATTTGTGCCGGTAATCAATACAGCTAGATAAAACAATGCTAACGAAATGACACCAATTCGCAGTACGATCACTCTATCGATTTTTTTCGCCCACCGCCCCGCCAAGATAAACGTTATCGGCTGCAATACGACTATTGAGAGGTTATATAGGGCAATATCGGAATACTGTCCCGTTTGCTTCCAAAGATAAATATTCACAAACGTGTTAGATAAAGCAACACTCAATGAATACAGTCCGCCAATGATCAGCAAAAGTGATAAATCCTTCGTTAATTCTACGTCACCCAAAATCTTAAATTTTTTTGCCATAAAAAAAACTCCCCTTTGTCATAAGGGTAGTCTTTATCTAGGATAGGGTTCTTATACAATTAAAATAAATGAAAAAAAGACAGCTAATGCTGCCTTTTAAATACTCATTACTTCGCTGAGTTATAACGCTTTGAAACTTCATCCCAGTTAACAACATTCCAGAACGAAGAAATGTAATCAGGACGTTTGTTTTGATATTTAAGATAGTAAGCATGCTCCCAAACATCAAGGCCAAGAATTGGAGTTTTACCTTCCATTAATGGAGAGTCTTGGTTTGGAGTACTAGAAACTTCTAATTCACCATTGTTTACAGATAACCAAGCCCAGCCAGAGCCGAAGCGTGTAGTTGCTGCTTTTGCAAACTCTTCTTTGAAATTATCGAAGCTGCCAAATTTGCTAGTGATTGCGTCAGCCAATTCACCAGTTGGGGCACCACCGCCATTTGGAGAAAGAATTTGCCAGAATAAAGAGTGGTTAGCATGCCCACCGCCATTATTGCGCACAGCTGTACGTGCAGATTCTGGAACCGCATCCAAATTAGAAATAACTTCCTCAACTGATTTAGAAAGCAATTCTTCGTTTCCTGCTAATGCATTATTTAGATTTGTCACATATGTGTTGTGGTGTCTAGTGTGGTGAATATTCATTGTTTCTTTGTCAATATGTGGTTCTAGTGCATCTTCTGCATAAGGTAATTTTGGTAATTCAAATGCCATCATTAATTCCTCCTATGTACGTATTATTTTTTGGGGCTTTAGGTAAGCTTACAACCTTTACGATTTATAAGAATATTTCTAAAGCTTTACTTAAAAGATACCAAAGTTGGTTTTTCCTTTCAAATAAAATGCTTATGCCCAACATAAATACAATTTCCTTTTAACAGATTTTTATACCGATAAATAAAGGGAAAAATTTAAAGCCTAACTATTATTCGAAAAATTGTCATGATTCATCAAACTAGCATCCTGTCAACGATTTTTGTCATACCACGGAAAAACAATTCCAAATCAGCTTCAATGCCTTATTGACAGGTTGTTATTTAAGGATTTTAATCAATTTGAAGGGGTAAAAAGGAGGGCCAAATATGCAAACTACAGGCATTTCAATTTATACTTTACTGGTACAATTTTTCCAAAAAAATGAGCCAGTCCAAAAGGTAAAAGCGGGAACCGTCCTTTTTCACGAAAAAGATCCCGTAGAATATATCTACTTAAATCTAAAAGGAAGTATTGCACTAGGCAGGGTTCATTTACGCGGAAAGGAATTTATTTTAAAAGTCTTGGATGACAAGGAATTAATTGTGGAGTATCAGCTTTTTAAGCCAAATCCCCACTATCAGTTTTTCGCCAAGACTCTGTCTGACTGTGAATTAATTGCTATAAAAAAAGAACAATTTGAAGAATTTATAGTAACGGACCCTGAAGCGATGATTGCTTTGGTTGAATGGTTAAGCACTGGTTACTTAAAGTCCCAAATGAAGTGTCAGGACTTAATTATGAATGGCAAAAAAGGTGGTTTATTTTCCACCCTGATCCGGTTATCCAAAACTTACGGAGTTAAAACGGAAAACGGTATATTAATTGACTTGCCCTTAACCCATCAGGAACTTGCCAACTTAACCTATGGAACTAGAGAAGTGATCCAACGTGCCTTAAAAGAACTCCGGGAAAAAGACATCATTCTATATGAAAATCAAAAATTCACGATAAAGAACTTAGCATATCTAAAAATGGAAGTGGATTGCCAAAACTGTCCGAGCGAAATTTGCGGGATTAATTAACAGCTTAAAGTGTCTAGCAAAGAAGCTGAAGCCGAAACACTAAGCCACCTGGTCATCAAGTGGCTTTTTATCGTACAAGGATAAAAAAATAGCCTACCATTATGACTTGAATAATGGTTTTTGTGATTACACTGCTTATAAATCCAATGACCGAACCAAATCCTACTTTCACACTCTCAGTAAATCCTCTTCTGTTCACTATTAGCTCGGCTGCAATCGCCCCAATAAACGGACCAATTAAAATTCCGAAAATAGGAATAACAAACGGGCCTGCTAAAATACCGATCGTACTTCCCCAAACCCCCGCCTTGGAGCCGCCATACTTTTTGATCCCAATGAGGTTTGCTACATAATCAGCTGCAAACAATAATATGACAAATAAACCTTGGATAAGCCAAAATAACCAACTAAAAGGCCCAAATGAAAAGAAGACACCGTACAGTATAAATCCTGCCAGCAGAAATAACACACTCGGAATAATCGGGTACACCAGGCCAACAAAAGCAATAATAAAAAGAATACTTATGATACTCCAATAAACAATTTCCATCGTCCCCATCCTTCTTTATTCTTATCTATTTTACGGTTTACCCTCAAAATGGTTTCATTAACCTCTACATTCTTGTATATCTCAATGACTCAGGCTACAATAGAATGTGTGTCTTGTTATCATGTTTCATTAAAAGGTGGTTATTATGAATATCTTCAAACAATTTTATAAAAGTATTTATTCCCCAAGGGATATTGCCCTATTTCGTTTTCAAGGGATTGGAAAAACGATTCTATATGTATTTTTCTTAACCTTCATCTCCATCCTGCCATCTATTATTTATTTTAGTACCGCGCTCATAGAGGGAATTGACGCTGCAAAAACAATTATAAAAGACGAAGCTCCTTCTTTCTCCATTAAAAATGGACGGCTTACAGCAAAAACAGAAGTGCCAGTTACAATCGATAAAGACAACTTTACCATTATTATTGATCCTACTGGTGCAATATCTGGAGATGATGTAGCGGATGAAGGAAATGCTTTCGCATTATTGAAGGATGGGTTTGCATTGTCCTCCGGCGGCAACGTTGAGACCTATCCATATTCGATGATGAATGATATACATATTACCAATAGCGACCTGCTAAATTTTGTTGATACGATCGGCGGAATGAAAGGGATTATTATTCCTGTTGTATCACTGTTCATTTATATTTTCTCAAGCGCAGCTAGTTTTATTGAGATATCTGTTTTAGCCTTTATCGGGCTTGCTTTAAAAGGAAATCGTAAGCTTAATTACCGGCAATTATGGAGAATGGCAGCTTATAGTGAAACTTTGCCAACCTTATTCTTCACCATTATGGCCGCTATTCAAACTATAGTTCCGAACAGTTTCTTAATTAATTGGTTTGTAGTTATCATTGTGTTATTCCTGGCTATTAAGGAAGTCCCGAGACCAAAAAATGCAAACTAAACGTCCTTAAACGGACGTTTTTTGGTCTAATTTAATGTGGACAAGCATACGAATGTACAAACATTCTTTCTGGAGGCTTGTCCCATGAAAAAACTATTCGGCATTCTACTAGGAATCTTAGTCCTATACGTCATTTATTACGATCTAACAGTTGGCACTCTTCCAACCTCCACCCCTAAACCTGTAGACGCAAAAGTTGAGCAAAGCACCCCGTCTAAAACAGATTTACCTTCTTTTGATGCAGAAGTAAAACCAGGTGATACAGTGATTTCCATTGTTGAGCATAGAATCAATAAATCACTTCCTGTTCCCATCCCTGACTTAATCGAGGACTTTCAAACATTAAATGGAGGTAAGTCCCCTGAAAAAATTCAAATTGGCTCTACATATCATTTTCCTGATTACTCAAAATAAAGAGGATATATCGTAAATCTTGTCAAAAATAGCACATGGCTGATACAATAAGATGAACCTCCAAGCAGGGGCTATTCATACTTCTGCTTGGGAGAACATTCGAGTGTACTGACCGTTATGACGGCAATAGATCGAATTTATTCAGATTCGAATCCATATTTGAAGGAGAGCGAATTACACGTGAGTGAAATTATACATCGCACCAAAACCCGGCCCATTAAAGTAGGAAATTTAACCATTGGCGGGAGCAATGAAATCATTATTCAAAGTATGACTACAACGAAAACGCACGATGTGGAGGCGACCGTTGCAGAGATTAAACGCTTGGAAGAAGCAGGCTGTCAAATAGTCCGGGTTGCATGTCCAGATGAACGGGCTGCAAATGCCATTCCAGAAATCAAGAAAAGAATTAATATCCCTCTTGTAGTCGATATTCATTTTGATTATAAATTAGCACTTAAAGCCATTGAAGGCGGTGCTGATAAAATTCGAATTAACCCAGGGAATATCGGTAAACGTGAAAAGGTTGAAGCAGTTGTAAAAGCAGCGAAAGAACGTGGAATCCCGATTCGAATTGGAGTAAATGCTGGATCTCTAGAAAAGAAAATTCTTGAAAAATACGGATATCCGACAGCTGATGGTATGGTAGAAAGTGCCCTTCACCATATTAAAATTCTCGAGGATTTAGATTTCCACGATATTATTGTCTCGATGAAGGCATCTGATGTTAACCTAGCTATCGAAGCTTATGAAAAAGCCGCACGCGCTTTCGATTATCCATTACACTTAGGTATTACTGAATCTGGGACACTTTTTTCCGGTACAGTTAAAAGTGCGGCGGGATTAGGTGCGATTATCAGTAAAGGGATAGGAAATACATTACGGATTTCTTTAAGCGCCGACCCTGTGGAAGAAGTGAAAGTCGCACGCGAGCTTTTAAAGGTATTTGGACTTTCTTCTAATGCAGCAACATTAATTTCATGCCCAACCTGCGGAAGAATTGAAATTGACCTGATCAGTATCGCAAATGAAGTTGAAGAATATATTTCAACCATAAAAGCTCCGATTAAAGTATCAGTATTAGGCTGTGCTGTAAATGGTCCTGGCGAAGCACGGGAAGCGGATATCGGAATTGCCGGTGCTCGTGGTGAGGGATTATTGTTTAGGAAAGGTGAAATTGTCCGCAAAGTTCCAGAGGCACAAATGGTTGAGGAACTTAAGAAGGAAATTGATCAAGTCGCTGAAGAATATTTCCGCAAAAAGGCAGAAGAAGAAAAGTTGTTAAATAAAAACTAACCGCAAAGAAACCCGGTATGAATGCCGGGTTTCTTTTTGTCTGTCTGTCTGTCTAGCTCCAGCGCCTAGCCCCTCGAGGTCATAAGCCAATCCGACCAAAAGGTTAAAAAGCAACCTTTCGGCCGGCTTGGCTTATGCTTGTCGGGGCTGAACAAGGCGCTTGCGCTTTTCTTAGCTCCTATGCAGCAGTACTGTTAAAAGAACGGAAGAATAAAGATACCGACAACAATTGATATGGCTCCAATACCAATTGCCCATGCACCAAGACCTTGGGCACCTCTACTCCTCGCTACAAACCCTAACACAATACCTGCAGCACCAAATAGTATAGGCATTACAAACAGTGATAAAATCGATAACGCTAAGGCAAGGGTACCTATCCCTGTTCCTGCGGCAGCTCCAGCTTTCTGCTGCTGCTGCGTATTGTTTTGATTTTTCCTTAGTGCAACAGGAACAGGTGCAGCAATTTCAGCTGCCGATTCTTCTCGGTATTGAGAAGATCTGATCGGAACGGAAGCACCAATCTCAGGAGTATTCTCTGACTTCTTCAAGGAATAAGAAGTGCTAATTGGTGCAGCTACTTCTGAAGCGGTTTCTTCCCTATATGAGGAAGGAGAATTGGGTATATCTTCTCCAATTATTGGTCCTCGAAGAGCTTCTTGCACTTTCGTGTCTCGTTCATCTGCCATCCTAATCCCTCTCTTTCAGTTATAGGAGCATTTATTAGTGTGGACCACATGACGGTTTTTAGTATGTCAATGTTTGTCTTAAATAGGGATTTATTTGAAATAGCGGAATGTAACTTTTTAAATTAATCCTTTATTGTTGGCCTGACTTTGGTAAAATAAAAGGAGAACTTACATCAAACGAGGGTGAAGAATATAATGAAAAGATTTGGTATAGATATAGATGGCACCGTAACCTCTCCCACCTCCCTGATTCCTTTTATTAATAAGGCCTTTAACTTAACTATCTTATATGAGGATGTAAATAAGTATGAATTGACCCCGTTTGTTAATGTACCTGAACAGGAATTCGCAAAGTGGTTTACCGAAAATGAACCGATTATTTACGAAGGTTCACCGCCTGCACCTGGTTCCATTGATGTACTAACGAGATGGAAACATAAACATGAATTATTTTTTATTAGTGCACGAGGACCTCATTTGCTCGATGTAACGGAGGAATGGTTTTTCAAGCATGGGCTTACGTTTCACCATATTGAGTTGATCGGTTCACACGATAAGGTGGAAACTGCCAAGAGGCATAATATTGATCTTTTTTTTGAGGATAAACATGATAATGCGGTTATGATTCATGAGGAGTGCCGTATTCCGGTTATTCTCTTCGATACTCCCTATAATCAGGATCCCCTGCCAGAAGGCGTTATACGTGTTAAGAATTGGCGTGAGGCCTATCATTGGGTAGAAACCTGGCTAAAGAATCAAAAACCAGTACGTAAAAAACAGCTTGTGTAACCCACAAGCTTTTTTTTAACAACAACAATCCGGACAACGTCCATATATTTCGAATTTATGCCCAGAAATATCATATCCCTTTAGATTTTCACTTAATCCCTCCATGGGACAGGTATCGATTTCTTTGGTTTTTCCACAATCTAAACAGATAAAATGATGATGATGATGGTTTCTGGAACAAGTAAACCGGAAATGTTTTTCCCCGGATAACTCTGTCATTTCTAAGATCCCCATATCGACAAATAGAGATAGGTTACGGTAAATGGTATCAAAGCTTAAACCTGGATAATCTTCTTTTAATAAATCGAGGACATCTTTAGCCGTTAAATATTTATCATTATCTGCAAATAATTGCAGCATATCTTCTCTTTTTCCTGTTTGTTTAAATCCATTTTCCTTTAGGTGCTGTATGGCTTCATTAACATTCACTTAGCTCCTCCTCCTAATCGACTGGTCATTTTTTTATAAAAGATTGCCATTATTAAGATGAGAACCGCGAGCATAACAATCGTACCCCCGGGTGCAAGATCCAGGTAATAGGCCGTAAAAAGTCCGCCTAAGACAGAGAGTTCACCGAAGAGAACCGATAAAAAGATCGTTTGTTTGAACCCCTTGGCGATGCGAATACTGGCCGCAACTGGAAGTGTCATTAAAGAGGAAACCAACAAGATTCCTACAATTCTCATCGATGCAGCAATCACAAGGGCTACCATGACAATAAAGATGAAATGAATACTTTTCGCAGGTATTCCTGAGGCTTTGGCATGTTCCTCATCAAAAGAAAGTAAAAATAGCTCTTTATACAATAAAATAATTACGACTGTGACAAGTATACTTATAACCAATATAACCCATAAATCGGTCCGGCTGACAGCAGAGACACTGCCAAATAAATAACTATACAAATCAGTATTAAATCCATTGGCAAGCGAAATAAAAATGACTCCAAGCCCAATTCCGCCTGACATAATAATTGGAATCGCCAGCTCTTGGTATTGCTTATAAACGCCTCTTAGCTTTTCAATAAACAATGAGCCGCCTACAGAAAAAACCATTCCCATATAAAGCGGGTTCAAACCCGCAAGCATAGTAAATTTGTTCTCAATAAGCAAGCTTGCAGCAATGCCTGCCAAGGTAACATGACTTAAGGCATCAGCAATTAATGATAACCTTCTGACGACGATAAACACTCCTAGCAAAGGGGCTAGGATTCCAATCAAAATCCCTGTTAAAAACGCATTTTGTAAAAATTCATAATGAAAAATACCTTCAATCAATTTCTAACGCCTCCATGTTCATGGTTATGGGCTAACACGTGTACATCATGACCATAAACCTTAGACAACCCATTCCTGCTAACTTGTTCAAATTCCTCTGTATTACCATGAAAATGCAAATGTTTATTTAAACAAGCAACATGTGTAACCTTATCGGAAATGGTGCCTATATCATGGGTAACCAATAAAAGCGTAATCCCCCTGCTCTTATTTAAGTCGCCTAGCATCTCATAGAACGAATGAACATTTTCCGCATCCACGCCGACGGTGGGCTCATCCAAAATCAAAAGCTTCGGTTCACTTACCAGTGCACGGGCAATAAATACCCTTTGCTGCTGACCTCCGGACAGTTCTCCAACATTTCGATGGCTAAATGCCTTCATCCCCACTGCGTCTAGTGCCTCCATTACCCTCTGCCTATGTTCCTTTTTAAAGAAGGTAAATAATCCCAACTTTTTGGTTAATCCGCTTGAAACCACTTCAAAAACAGTAGCTGGAAATCCAGTATTAAAGGAATTGGCCTTTTGCGACACATAACCAATTTTTTGCCAATCTTTAAATTTACTTATTTCCTGACCAAATAAAAAGATGTCCCCTCTTTGCAGCTTTAATAAACCTAATATTAATTTTAACAAAGTAGATTTACCTGAACCGTTAGGGCCGACAATGGCCAAAAAGGATCCGTCTGGGACAGTAATCGTAATATCTTCAAGAACACTTTCTTTTTCATAACGGTAAAAAAGATCTTTTATTTCAATATTAGCTTGCATGGTCCACACTCTCACTTTTAATTATCAGAATGATTCCGATTTAACTTCAAGTAGTATACAATAGGACTTCCCAATTGTAAAGGCAAAGAAACTTGGTCAATCCCCATTATAATCCATTGTCACACTCTATCCTCATCTTCATACATTAGCATGGAGGAGTGATGAGGGTGAAAATATTTGAAAGCATCATTAATCATAAAATTAACACAATTACAGCAGAAGAGCTTATAAAGTATGCAAATCAGTTTAATATTACGATCAGTAACCAACAGGCAAACAAGATCTCCGAATACTTAAGAGGGAAAAACATTAATATTTTTGATACAACACAACGGTCCCAATTGGTAAAGCAAATAGCAAAAGCAGCTGGACCCGAAACCGCCCGAGAAGTTAATAAGCTATTAGTTGAATTTACGAAAAAATAAAAAAGCTGTGCCGAAGCACAGCTTTTTCCTTATCCTTGCATTATTTCATCTAATAAGTTTTCGTTAAACTCTTGCTCCCTGAGCATGTTGATTTCAAACTTATAAGGCGGTTTTTTATTATTTTTATCTTCGCCAACAAAAGGAGTCTCCAAAATCTTTGGGACTTCTGTTAATTGAGGATGATGAACGACATAATTTAGGGCTTTAAATCCAATATGACCAAATCCGATATTCTCATGGCGGTCTTTTCTCATCCCCACTGTGTTCTTACTATCATTGATATGAAGGACTTTTAGTTTGTCTAAACCGATAATTTTATCAAATTCATTTAGAACACCGTCAAAGTCGTCTACAATGTTATAGCCGGCATCATGTGTATGACAAGTATCAAAGCAAACTGACAACCTGTCGTTAAAATTGACACCGTCCATAATCATCGCTAGTTCCTCAAATGATTTTCCACATTCAGAACCTTTTCCTGCCATCGTTTCGAGCGCAATTTGAAGCTGTTCCTTACCTGTTAAGACTTCATTCAAGCCTTCGATGATTTTTTTTATGCCAAGCTCCGTTCCCACCCCGACATGGGCACCCGGATGAAGAACAATTTGTTTCGCCCCAAGTGCCTCTGTTCGTTCAATTTCACTGCGAAGGAATCTTACTCCTAATTCAAACGTATCCGGATTAGTTGTATTTCCAATGTTTATGATATAGGGAGCATGCACGATTATATCTGTGATCCCGTTCAACTCCATATGTCTTCTTCCTGCTTCAATATTCAGATCTTCAATTTTCTTTCTTCGGGTATTTTGCGGTGCACCCGTATAAATCATAAAAGTATTAGCACCATAGGATACTGCTTCCGCACTGGCAGCAAGCAGCATATCTTTGCCGCTCATAGATACATGTGAGCCAATTTTCAACATCCCATTCTCTCCCTTTAGATGATTATTTCTTTCTCTTCTCTATCTTCCGCTGCCGTTTTTTTATTTTATCCATTTCCCACTGCATTTTCTTTTTATAGCCTGGTTTTACCTTTTGTGGTTTTTTAACAATTGATTTCGCCGTTCGATCAGCCTCATCTTCTTTTCGTACACGGGTTTTCCGTCTATTTCTATCGTCGATCTCTTCAATTCCTTCATTTTTGAAATCAACATGTTTAAATTGAATGCCCATTTTTTCCAACCGGTTTAAAGCGTCCTCATCGGAGCTTTCATAAATCGTGAGGGCAATTCCAGAATTACCTGCGCGTGCTGTTCTTCCCACCCGATGAATATAAAAATCCAAATCAGTTGGAAGTTCATAATTAATGACATGGCTGACCCCTTCAATATCAATCCCTCTAGAAGCAAGATCGGTCGCAACAATATACTGATACTCCAAGTCCTGTATTTGTTTCATCATTTTTTTTCGTTCACGGGGGTTTAAATCGCCATGAACTCGTCCGACTTTTAAGCCTTTATCATTTAAGAAATAGGCAACCTCTTCTGCCATCTTCTTCGTATTGGTAAAAACAATCGCTAGATATGGATTGTAGGCAAGCAGTGCATCATGGACAAGCTGCTTTTTATTGCGATGCCTTGATGGTAACAGATAATGCACTAAGTTCTCAGCTGCTTTTCTTTTTGAATCAATCTGAATGGTTTTAGGATTTTCCATATATTTCTTTAAAAATGGTTTTAATTTTTCAGGTATCGTAGCTGAAAAGACCAACATTTGCAATTTCTCTGGCATTTTGGCAGCAACCTGATCGACATCTTCAATGAATCCCATATCAAGCATCATGTCAGCTTCATCAACTACAAGGATTTTGGCTGTATGGATAAATAATGCCTGTTCCACCATAAGATCTTTAATTCTGCCCGGGGTACCAACCACGATTTGCGGTTGAACCTTTAATTTTTCAATTGTTCTTAGCTTATCGGTTCCTCCGATATAGCATCTAGTCATAATTTGCTGATCAGGACTGCAATGTTCGGTAACTTTCAAAATCTGGTGGTAAATTTGTGAAGCTAATTCTCTTGTTGGTGCGGTAATGACTGCTTGAACCTCTTGACGGTTTGGATCTATTCCCTGCAGAATCGGCAAAGCATAAGCAAATGTTTTCCCTGTCCCGGTTTGGGATTGACCAATCGCACTTTCTCCTTTTAACACTAATGGAATCATCCGTTCCTGAATTTCTGTAGGCTCAAAAAAACCAAATTGGTTCAATGCTTCTATAATAAAAGGCTGAAACTTAAAACGCTCAAATTGATTTGCTTTCATAAAATTGCTCCTTATTCTTTTTAATCTTCTTATGGAGTAGTGTTTCCTCAAGTTTAACTTCCTTCTCTATGTCCATCATGTTATTATAGTAAAATTTCTCCTAAATAACCAGTTAACTTATTTTTTTATTCACAGCTTTTACTAATTTGCCAATTTTTAAAACGAAATTAAGTTATTTCCTTGTGTGTAAACCTAAACCAAATTTGGATTTATGCATATTTTAAAGTATGAAGTCATGGTAGAAAGGAGGTTTTGGAATGCAGCCAAGACCAAGAATGCCCTTTAACGGCGGAATGGGACAGCAAATGTTCGGCGGTGGCCCCATGATGGGGTCAGGGGGCACCCCTTCATTCGGTAGAAATCCGATGATGAGGCCTCAAACAGGACCTTTCGGCGGTGGAAACTCAATGATGGGGGCGAGAATGGGAGCCGGATCCGGTCAGATGGGAAGAGCCGGAGGCGGAATGCTCTCAAAACTACTCGGAAGAGGTACACAAGCAAGTACTCCTGGCGGACTTATGGGAATGGGAAGGGCCGCAGGAAGCGGCGGCGGCGGCTTACTTCAATCCTTAAGCAATCCTGGGGGGTTAACAGGAATTTTAAATAATACCCAGCAAGTGTTAAAAACAGCACAAACAATTGGACCAATGATCCAACAATATGGCCCTATGGTTAAGAATATACCTGCGATGTGGAAGCTATATCGGGGCTTTAAAAATGCTACAAAGGACAGTGAGTCATCCACTAAGAAATCAAAAGCAGAATCAGTCACGGAGGAATCTTCTAGCAGTGAAAGTTCGGAATCCGGACATTCTAAACAGTCGGCAACCCAAAAAGGAAGCCAAAAGTCACGCTCTCATCAGTATCAAAAAGGAAGTTCAATCCCGAAAATGTATATTTAAAACACTTGAATGCTGAAACCCAGCATTCTTTTTTAATTAATCCTACAGGAAAAATGTATCTTTGTATTCTATCTATTAGTTTTATATAATAAATACATAGACTTACAGAAAAGCCTATTGATTCAGGGAAAAGAACGGATTGCTGATCTAATAAAAAGCAAAGTTCATGTAGGAGGACTTTAAAATATGCAAATCATTAAAATATCACCACGCGGTTACTGTTACGGTGTCGTCGATGCCATGGTTATTGCAAGAAATGCTGCTTTAGATAAATCATTGCCACGTCCCATTTACATTTTAGGGATGATTGTTCATAACAAACATGTTACAGATGCGTTTGCAGAAGAGGGTATTATCACCCTTGATGGTAATAATCGCATGGATATTCTTAATAAAGTTGAATCGGGTACGGTTATTTTCACCGCCCACGGCATCTCTCCGGAAGTACGTGAGCTTGCAAAGAAGAAAGGACTAGTAGCGATTGATGCAACCTGTCCTGATGTAACTAGAACACATGATTTGATAGAGGAAAAAACCAAACAAGGATATCAAGTTATTTATATAGGTAAAAAGGGACACCCGGAGCCTGAAGGTGCGGTTGGTGTTGCACCAGATATGGTTCATTTAGTGGAAACTCCTAATGATGTTGAAGCATTAACCATTCAAAGTGAACACCTTATTGTTACGAACCAAACTACCATGAGTCAGTGGGATGTTGCCGATACTATGAAGAAAGTAAAAGAAAAATATCCGCATGTCGAGGTCTATAATGAAATTTGCCATGCAACGCAAATCCGCCAAGAAGCCGTTGCGGACCAAGCAACTAAAGCAGATGTAACAATTGTTGTGGGCGATCCAAAAAGTAATAACTCAAATCGTCTTGCACAAGTTTCGGAGGAAATTGCTGGAACACGAGCATATCGCATTGCCGATATAACAGAATTAGAAATTGATTGGTTAAAAGATGCCAAAACTGTGGCCGTAACGTCGGGTGCTTCAACACCGACCCCTATTACCAAAGAGGTAATCACATTTCTTGAGCAATTTGATCCAACGAATGAATCGACTTGGGAGCGCCGTAAACAAGTTCAATTGAACAAAATATTACCTAAAGTTAAAAGTGCTGACAAAGCGTAAGAAAAAACGCTAAGGACTTGTCCACTGTAACTATTTAATAGAAAAAGAACCGTGTCCTATAAAGACCGGTTCTTTTCTATGTAGTTTATACAAACTGAAAGGGATCTGTATTTTGTTCAGATGGGAAAATGTCAACATGGTAGCCAGACTCTTGGCACATCTTTTGGAGTACGTTTGTCAGCCCTTTTTTCATTACCTTTTCCACATTATGTCCCGGGTCAATCATATTTAAGCCCTGCATCAGCGCATCATGGGCCGTATGGTAATAGATATCCCCTGTAACATATACATCTGCCCCTTTAAATTTCGCACTCATAAAATATTTATTACCATCGCCGCCTAATACAGCAACCTTTTTAATTTTAGAGGTTAAATCACCTACAACCCGGACTGTGGAGACGTTTAATGCTGTCTTTACCTTTTCAGCAAACTCAGCTAATGTCATCTCTTTCACTTTTCCGATTCTGCCGAGACCAAGTGTCTCCCCTTTATTCTCAACCGGATACACATCATAGGCAACCTCTTCATATGGATGTGCTTTAATCATCGCAGTGATTGTTTTCTTTAAAAGGGATTCAGGCAGGATGGTTTCTATTCTTACTTCCTCCACTTTCTCTAACTGCCCTGGTTTGCCCACATATGGATCTGTATGTTCACCTGGTAAAAATCTCCCTATACCATTTGCCGAAAAAGAACAATGACTGTAGTTTCCAATATGACCAGCCCCTGTATGACCTAACACTTGTCTGATTTCTTCTGCATGACTAGAAGGGACATAAACAACTAATTTCTTAAGCTTTGTATCATAGGTTGGGACCAAAACCTCCGCCTCTTCAAGCTCCAAAGCTTCTGCCAATAGATCATTGACCCCGCCTTTGGCCACATCCAAATTTGTATGGGCTGCATAAACAGCTATATCATGTTTTAATAACTTTTCAAACATTTTCCCCTGGGTTGTATCAGTTAACAGTTTTTTAAGCGGCCGATAGATAATCGGGTGATGAGCAATAATGAGCTGCACATCTTTTTCAATTGCCTCATCAATTACATGATCGAGGACATCAAGAGCAATCATTACTCTCTCAACTTTTTTATTTAGATGCCCAATTTGTAAACCTATTTTATCGCCTTCCATTGCCAACCCCTTTGGTGAAAATTGTTCAAAAAGCTGGATGATTTCATGACCGTTCGGATTCTTCATTATCATTACTTAGGACCTCCTCCACAAGTTTTATCTTTTCAATGAGCTCATTCTTTTTTTCGATCGTTTCGGCGGTTTCCGAAGCCCCTTCCATCGCTTCCACAATGCGCTGCCAATTTTTCATCTCTAAATCCCACTTCTTTTTAAAGATTTCATTCTTTTCTTTCAAAAGGAATGGACCGAGCAAAAACTCTCTTTCTTTCTTTTCCTGATAAGGTTTAACCGGATCACCTTGTTCGGCAATTAAAATTTCGTAAATTTTCCCATCTTCCTCAAGGATTTCTTCCGCAAGTAACTCCCAGTGATTTTCAAACAACCACGTTCGAATGGAGAACGCACTAATATTCGGCTGCAGTACAAGACGCTTAACTGAACCTAGCTTGTCTTTCCCATTTTCCAAGATACTTGAGATGAGAGCACCTCCCATTCCGGCAATGGTAATACAATCGACCTCACCAGACTGAATAACCTCAAGTCCATCACCCATGCGGACAGTAATTTTGTCAGCGAGCCCTTCTGTTAGTACATTTTTCTCGGCTGATTGGAATGGACCTTTGGCCACTTCGCCTGCTATCGCATACGATATTTTTAAATTCTTTGCTAGATAACATGGCAGATAGGCATGATCGGAGCCAATATCCGCCAACCGTGCCCCTTCTGGTACATATTTTGCGACTGTCGTTAAACGAACTGATAATTTATCTGTATTCAAGATTCCACCACTTTTATATAATGTATTTTATTAAGTATATAAAAAAGTCCTTTACAGATGCAAAGGACTTCTTTTGCTATTTAATTTTTGAAACCCATTCTGCCATTGCTTCAGCTTGTTCTTGAGGAACAAGACCTGATGGCATGTTGCCTTTACCTTTTGTAATGATGTTCACAATCTCTGCTTTAGAATACTTGCTGCCGACACCTTTTAATGTTGGCCCTACTACCCCTTGATACTGATCCCCATGACAGCCAATACAGGTTTGCTTATAAATGTCTTCTGGCTTTGTTGCTGCAACCTCTGTCGTCTCGCTGCCGCTTCCTTTTCCATTCTCTTTGGCGACTTCTTTCATGTCTCCCAGGCCTTTGAAGGAAAGAATAAACACTAATACGATCCCAAAAACCATGACAAGAATGTAAGGAATAACCGGATTCCGTTTCATGATCTTACCTCCCTTATGTACGAACGCATCTTAAAAATAAATAGTCTACAAACAACTACTATTTTACTTGAAAAATAACAGAAGGAAAAGCCCTAAACTTATTTTATCACTATAATCTTTTTAATATAGAAAAAAGAGACTGAAGAATTTAACCATTTATCTCTACAGTCTCTCCATTTAGCCCTTTATTTATTAGCCGCCGATGAGGCGGGATATGACGATTCTTTGTACTTCGGAGGTGCCTTCGCCAATCTCAAGGAGCTTTGCGTCGCGCATCATTCTTTCTACCTGGTACTCCTTCATATAACCGTAACCACCATGGATTTGCACGGCCTGGTCTGTTACTTCCATACACATTTCGGATGCATATAACTTACACATGGCTGCTTCTTTGGAAAACGGCCTGCCTTGATCTTTTAACCAGGCAGCTTTATAGACCATATTTCGTGCTAACTCGATTTTCATGGCCATATCGGCTAGTTTAAATTGAATAGCCTGAAAGGAAGAAATGGATTTACCAAATTGTTTTCTCTCCTTCGCATAGGCTAACGCCTTCTCATAAGCACCTTGAGCAATCCCTACAGCCATTGCCCCAATCCCGATACGTCCACCATCTAATGTGATTAAAAACTGTCTAAAGCCCTCTCCACGCTTCCCAAGTAGATTATCAACTGGTACCTTTACATTTTCTAATACTAGCTCCGTTGTATTGGAAGCGTTCAAACCCATCTTTTCATAATTATCAATGATGGTAAATCCCTCAGCGTTTGTAGGAACGATAATGGCGCTAATCTCTTTTTGTCCATTCTTCTCTCCAGTTACAGCTGTTAATGCTAAATGGTGCGCATAACTGGCATTGGTAATAAAGCACTTATTTCCATTTATAATAAATTTGCCATCTTCTTCTTTGGCCGATGTCCTTGTTCCCCCCGCGTCTGAGCCGGCATTAGGTTCTGTTAGACCAAATGCCCCCAATGATTCTCCCTTACAAATTGGAGTTAAATAGTTACGTTTTTGCTCCTCCGTTCCAAACATATTAATTGGTGCACCGCCTAAAGAAATATGTGCAGAGTATGTGATCCCCGTCGAGCCGCATCCCCTGCTTAACTCTTCGACCACTATGGCAAAACTGATTGTATCTGCTCCGCCGCCGCCGTATTTTTCAGGAAAAGGAAGCCCCATCATCCCTAAACTGCTTAGCTTTTTTAATATCTCCACTGGAAACAGCTTTGTTCGATCACGTTCTATGGCTCCTGGTGCCACTTCTTCATCTACAAATTGTTTGATCATATGTTTAATCATTTGTTGTTCAGATGTTAAGTCAAAATTCATTTTCATCCCCCCAAAACAACATTGTATACGCTTTCTTTTTTATTATATAAGGAATTGCCATTAATTCATAACATTTAAAATTTTAAAATATATTATATTATCGAAATATATAAACGGGATTGGTCAAACCCGGGGGATGGAATGAATAGGATTACCGCTAAGCTGTTGCTTGAGATGGATGTAGAAGCCATTTTTCCTTTTGTAAAAAAGTAAAGCAACGTAAAAGACGGAACAGATGTTGAAAAGCCTATTTGCAAAAAGAGAGACAATTCAGTAAAATAACAATACAGAAAGTGCTTACATTCGTTGAAAGCTTTTGTGTTTCGAACAAAAAAATAGTCTACCTCTGTTTAAGAAGTAAACTATAATTGGCAACACATTCAGTTATTCTAAGAAATCTTTTAAACGTTTACTGCGGCTTGGGTGACGTAACTTCCGCAGCGCTTTTGCTTCGATTTGACGAATACGTTCACGAGTGACACCGAATACCTTTCCAACTTCTTCAAGGGTACGGGTCCGGCCATCGTCCAATCCAAAACGCAATCTGAGAACATTTTCTTCTCGGTCAGTTAACGTATCGAGAACATCCTCTAATTGCTCTTTTAATAATTCATAGGCAGCATGCTCTGAAGGGGACGTTGCATCCTGGTCTTCAATAAAATCACCTAAGTGTGAATCATCTTCTTCACCAATTGGAGTTTCGAGTGAGACTGGCTCTTGTGCTATTTTTAGGATTTCTCGCACCTTATCAGGGGTTAAATCCATATCTTCACCGATTTCTTCCGGTGTTGGTTCACGACCAAGATCTTGAAGAAGCTGACGTTGAACGCGAATAAGCTTATTAATGGTTTCAACCATATGAACGGGAATCCGTATCGTTCTTGCTTGGTCAGCAATGGCACGGGTAATTGCTTGACGAATCCACCAAGTAGCATAAGTACTGAATTTAAAGCCTTTTCGATAATCAAATTTTTCAACAGCTTTAATGAGGCCCATATTCCCTTCTTGAATTAAGTCAAGAAATAACATACCCCGGCCAACATAACGCTTTGCGATACTTACAACAAGCCGTAAATTGGCCTCAGCAAGACGACGTTTAGCTTCTTCGTCCCCTTCTTCAATCCGATTAGCAAGTTTAATTTCCTCTTCCCCAGAAAGTAAGTCAACACGGCCAATCTCTTTCAGATACATGCGGACTGGGTCATTAATCTTAACTCCTGGAGGTACACTTAAATCATTTAAATCGAATTCTTCATCATCTTCTTTTGCCAATTTTTTAACGTCTGGATCTTCTCCATCACTTTCGCCTACTAATTCAATTCCTTGCTCAGTTAAGGACTCATAAAATTCATCCATATGTTCGGAATCTACATCAAAGTTCGCCATTTTCTCAGCAATATCATCATAGGCAAGGACACCGATTTTTTTACCCAGTTCAGTTAACTGGTCTTTTACTTGTTCAAGGGTTAATTCATTTTCAACCTCTTTTGAACGGGCTGATTTTTCAGCAGCCATATGTCCCCCTCCTTCCAAAATCAAAACAATATATTAGAATTTATAACAATTTACGCAAGTGATTCATTTCAGTAGCAATCGCTGCGGCCTTACTAAAGTTCTTTTCTCGTTCAGCTTCTTTTAGTTCCACTTCTTTTTCTTTTATCTTTAACAACTTTTGATAATTCAACACCTGTTTGATATAATCAGTTAATTCCTGACTAGTCAGTTCATCATTTATGGCCATCATTTCAATGTCTGCAACTATTCTTCTAAGATTATCATCTTGAATATAGGTTAAAAATGCGCTGGTGTCAGGTTCTGCATGGTCCTCATAAAATCCTAACAGATAGGTTATTATTGCCTGATGTTCATCCATATTAAACGTTTGTCCTGCAAGTAATTCCTGAACCTTATATGCTACATCTCGATCTTTAAGCATATGGGCAATTAACCGTCTCTCGGCTGTAAGATATGCCGGTTTCAGTCCTTCTGCCGGCTTAATAACTACCAAAGGCTTATGAGCCGGTTCCTTCGACCCGCTTGATTTTCTCTTTTCAGCAAAATATATTTGCTGCTGTTGCTGCTTTAATGCCTCTAATGAGAGCGAAAATTCAGCTGCCAGCTGTCTTAAGTAATGATCTCTTTCAACAGCCTTATCGAGTTTGCTGATCTCTTTGATTATTTGTTCGATGTATGCGAACTGATCTCCTTCAAGCTGAAGATTTTTTCCGCGGCGAAAGTAAAGAAATTTAAAGGCCATCCAGGTTAAACTTGCGCCAATTACATCATTACGGAACTTATCTGTACCATTCTTTTGAATATATTCATCAGGATCCAGACCATCTGCCATCATCGCGACCTTTAGTTGGAAGCCGGCTTCTTGAAGGTGATTCCCTGCCCGATAGGCAGCCTCGATTCCGGCCTTATCGGAATCATAGCAAATCGTTATCGTTTGAACATTTTGTCTTAACAGAGAGATATGCTCCTCTGTTAAGGCTGTTCCCATTGTGGCAACCCCATTTTCTACACCAGCCCGGTCGGCTGCAATGACATCGGCAAATCCCTCAAATAAAACAGCATATTGCAATTTTTTTATACTTGGTTTTGCCAAGTGATAATTATATAAAATTTTACTTTTATTAAAGATTGCCGTTTCGGGACTATTTAAATATTTGGGCTCATCAGCCCCAAGTGATCTCCCAGAAAAAGCAATCGTATTACCATGACGGTCAAATATAGGAAACATAATTCGATCCCTGAAACGATCGAAGTACGTTCCATCCCGCTCTCGTTTGATAATTAAACCGGCTTTTTCCATCCATTCAGGTGAAAAATCCCTTTTGGTCAGGAATTTATACACGAAGTCCCATGAATTTAATGAATACCCGATTTGAAACTTATCAATCGATTCCTGGGTAAAACCTCTGTTTAGTAAATACTCAAGTGCGTGCTGGCCCTCTTTTGTATTTACCAAAAGATGGTGGTAAAATTTTCTTAAAAGCTCATGGGCATCAATCATTGCTTGAAGCTCTTTTGAAAGTTTTTTTCCACCCAATGTTTGCGGCAAGTTAATACCTAATTCAATATTTACCTTTGCTGCTAGTTTAATGGCTGCCTCTTGGAATGATATTCCTTCGAGTTCCATTAAAAAAGAAAATACATTTCCTCCAGCCCCACAACCAAAACAATGAAAAATTTGTTTGTCAGGTGATACTGAAAATGATGGGGTGCTCTCTCCATGGAATGGACATAATCCGAAGTAATTTCGCCCCTGTTTTTTCAGCTGAACATAATCGCTTATTACCTCGACAATATCAACAGCCTGACGAATTTGGTCAATCTTTTCTTCGGCAATAAGGTCTGCCATGAAAACAACTCCATTTGTACTACAGGTATTCGGCAGGCACCAGTTAAATTCCTGCAAATTTCGACATTTTTTTTGTTAACTCCATCACAAATCCTGCTCGATCCTCAGATTAATAGGTCTTGGTCCTTTCGGTATTCTCCTCTTTGACACCAATATCTCCTTTACCGGGATTGTTTACCAGATACAGGTTTGTTCTTCCTTACCTGAGTCAATGTATTTCCAGATTGCACATATGTAATGTTTTTTCTTTCACATGATGATCACAGGTAGCAGCTAAACAAACGTCAACGGAAAATATGGCTGTGATTTTCGACAATTTCCTCTTTAACCGGGCAAAACTCTGCATCGACAAAATAGCCTATTTGCCTTTTCCATAAGTATTAATTCTACATCACTCCGCATATTCCTTCTTAAAGAAACAACTTTTATAAAAAGGATTTATGTCGAATTTTTTTAGGGGGGCTGCCTTGACATCTAACAATAAATAGTTTATTCGTTCCAATGCAACTCTAAACCTAAAAAGATATATTTTTATCACAATTTTTTATTATAGTATATTCGTTATCATTTTACCATAACTTTTTTTCATTTTTTTCGTTTGAAAAACACATAATCAATTGATTATGTGTTAGAATCTTCCCTTTTGAATATAATTTAAGATAACATTTGCTGTTTCTTCAACTGCTTTATTGGTCACATCGATCACTGGACACTTAATTTTCTTGACTATCTCTTCAAAGAAGGTTAATTCCTCTTTTATTCGTTCAATATTTGCATAACTTGCTTGATCGTTTAATCCCAAAGAAAGCAACCGTTCTCTTCGGATATTATTTAACTTTTCCGGACTGATTTTCAAGCCAAAGCACTTTTCGATCGGAACCTTATATAGTTCTTCAGGAGGATCTACTTCCGGAACCAGCGGCACATTGGCCACCTTTAACCGTTTATGTGCCAAATACTGTGATAATGGTGTTTTAGAGGTTCTAGATACCCCAATTAAAACGATATCTGCCTTTAAAAGCCCTCTTGGGTCTCGTCCATCATCGTATTTTACTGCAAATTCAATCGCTTCTACCTTTTTAAAGTAATCCTCATCAAGTTTCCTTACCAAACCAGGTTCACAAAGGGGTGTTTTCCCGCTGAAAACTTCAATTTGATCAATGATCGGCCCTATTAAATCTACTGCTTGTATACCGTCCTCATCGGCCCTCTCCTTCAAATATGTACGCATATCAGGTTTAACCAGGGTATAAGCAATCATCCCCTTATCATGGGAAACCAGTGATAAAACTTCTTCGATATGTTCTTTATCCTCCACATAAGGAAATCTCTTTAATGTCATACCTGACCCATTGAACTGGCTAATCGCTGCTTTCGTCACTAATTCAGCTGTCTCCCCAACTGAATCAGAGACCACATAAATGATTGGCGTACTCATTCTCCCCCATCAGCTCCATTTCCTATTTATCTTTCTTCATCACCTATCGCCAAAAAGGCTTTGGTAATGTTTGTTTTTGTGACTCTGCCAATAACCTCATAGCCTTGTTCTGACTTTTTAACGACAGGTAAGGCATCGATTTGTTTTTCAATTAATTTCTTAGCCACATCAATTAATAAATCTTCACGTTCGCATGTGGTTATGTTTGGCATCCTAGTCATAATGATATTAACAGGGATACTTGTTAGCTCTTGCTTGCCAATACTGGCCCTCAATAAGTCTTTCCTTGATAGTACTCCGACTAGATTAGATAATTGATCGACTACAAATAATGTGCCCACATCTTCAAGGAACATTGTACAAATCGCATCATAAACTGAAACACTTTCACTTACTACCACTGGGATCGATTGATAATCCGATACATAAATTTTCTGCAGATTCTCAGTCAATAACTGAGCTCCCGACTTTCCTGTATAAAAATAGCCAACTCTCGGCCTTGCGTCTAAAAACCCAGCCATTGTTAGGATTGCCAAGTCCGGCCGTAATGTAGCACGGGTTAAACTTAATTGGTCCGCAATTTGTTCACCTGTAATTGGGCCATTTTCTTTAACGATTTGTAAAATATGCTCCTGGCGTTTAGTCAGTTCGATTGTCCTCACCACCTAAAAAAATACAATACGATTTGCCATAATTGATTAAGAAATATTATATACTACTTAGCGGCTATTTTAAATCATAATGGTTATAGATAAAAGGTGCGGATATCCGCACCTTTTTCCCTAAAATACCATCTTATCTTGTAAAAAGCTAACTAATTCCGAAATAGGCAGGCGGGTCTGTTCCATTGTATCCCGGTCACGGACTGTAACCATGTTGTCTTCTTTTGAATCAAAATCATAAGTGATGCAAAATGGTGTACCGATTTCATCATGACGGCGGTACCGTTTACCGATCGAGCCTGCTTCATCATAGTCAACGGTAAAGTGTTTAGACAAATCAGCAAATACCTCTCTGGCCTCTTCAGACAGTTTTTTCGATAATGGCAGCACTGCAGCTTTATAAGGGGCTAGCGCCGGGTGAAAATGCATGACGGTTCTGGAGGTACCATCTTCAAGCTGCTCTTCATCATACGCATCGATTAAGAAAGCTAGTGTAACCCTGTCAGCACCAAGTGATGGTTCAATACAATATGGTACATATTTTTCATTTGTTTCTGGATCCAAGTAGTGAAAATCTTCTCCCGAAAATTCCATATGCTGTTTTAAATCATAATCTGTTCTTGAAGCCACGCCCCACAATTCGCCCCAGCCAAACGGAAATTTAAATTCAAAATCAGTTGTCGCATTACTATAATGGGAAAGCTCATCTTCTGAATGGTCGCGAAGTCTGATATTTTCCTTTGTAAGACCTAGAGATGATAACCAGTTCTCAGCAAATTGCTTCCAATAATCAAACCATTTTAATTCCTCACCAGGTCTGCAGAAGAATTCAAGTTCCATTTGTTCAAATTCTCTAGTTCGGAAGGTAAAATTACCAGGTGTAATTTCATTGCGGAAGCTTTTACCGATTTGCGCAATACCAAACGGCAATTTCTTTCGCATTGTCCGCTGAACATTTTTAAAGTTAACAAAAATACCCTGAGCAGTTTCTGGACGGAGGAATATTTCATTTGTACTCGTTTCCGTTACGCCTTGGAACGTTTTAAACATTAAATTGAATTGACGGATTCCCGTAAAATCGTGGCTGCCACAATCAGGACAAGCAATATTATGTTCCTTAATTAATTCTTCCATTTTTTCAAATGGAAGCCCGTCTACTACCAACTCTATTCCTTTTTCATCGAGAGCATTTTCAATTAACTTATCAGCACGATGACGAGCCTTACAGTTTTTACAGTCAATCATTGGATCATTAAAATTACCAATATGACCTGACGCTTCCCAAGTTCTTGGGTTCATTAAAATACTTGCATCTAGGCCTACATTATAGGGAGACTCTTGAACAAATTTTTTCCACCAAGCTTGTTTGATATTATTTTTAAATTCAACACCCAATGGACCGTAATCCCAAGTGTTTGCTAAACCACCATAAATTTCTGACCCAGGGAAGATAAATCCTCTGTGCTTCGCATGTGAAACGATTTGTTCCATTGTTACATTCATTGTTTTTTCGCTCCTTTTTTAAAATAAAAAGTGGAATGTCCTCATAATACATCAATTAGACAATAAAAAACTCCCGCCTCTATGCTTAATTAAGCATAGGGACGAGAGTTACCCGCGGTTCCACCCTATTTGCTGCTATGGAAGCAGCCTCCTTAAATTGTGTTTCTTCAACACGTTTGCTCAGGAATGCCTTCACTAGTACTCTATACCCTAGCTTCCACCATCCTAGGTTCGCTTTTATAGAGAAATCTAATTACTACTTTCCGTCACCGCAAATATTTTTTATTAAAGAAATAGTAACGAAAACTTCTTACATTGTCAACAAGGCATTTATAACAGATTGCGAAAATGATCCATTGAATTAAGAAACTTTTTAGATTTAAGGTGGAGACCTGAATATTCATCATAGTAGGCTGTGATTATTTTTTTCAATTCAGCCTTCGTTTCGTCTTTAACTGAAATATTTCCTAATCTGGAAAGATCAAAATAATAAAATAGCCGTAATAATTTAACAGTCGCTGGTAATAATGGAAAATGGTAAGGATCTTTTTCCTTACAACGATGACAGATAAAACCGCCTTCCCGAATTGAAAATGAAAAATGACCGTCTGTACTGCCGCAAACAGAACATTTATCTAAAACCGGGTAGAGTCCCATCACATTTAACATCTTCATCTCGTAAATATTCATAAGAATATCGGGATCGAACCCTTCATTCAGATAATGAAGGGTCTGATTGAGTAATTCAAAATGATAGGGGTTTGTTTTTTTATCTTCCGTACATCTATCTGTTAATTCAACAATATAACTGGCATAGGCTGTTAAAAAAATATCTTCCCCAATAGAACGCAAAGAAGTAATGATTTCTCCCTGCTGCAGGCTCCCTAAACCGGAACCTGTTTGCAGGAGAAAATATCCATGTGTAAAAAGTTGGGAAATAGAGGAAAGGCGGCTATTGGGCTTTTTGGCTCCGCGTGCCATAACACCAATCTTACCACCTTCTCTAGTATATAACGTGACTATTTTATTTGTTTCTCCATAATCTGTGGTTCTAATGACAATGCCCTCATATTTCTGAAGCATTTTTTGCCACCTTCTATCATACGTGCGAAAACAAACTTATGAAACGGGAAAATCAATTTGTGCTAGATCTTCATTCTGATTTCCGGGTATTTCTTGGTTTTCCTTCTCAAGCTCTTTGAAGAGAAGATATGTGTCAATATTACCTGTTTGGAGGAATACTTTCCACGTAAAATCCATCATCGAAAACCCCACCTTTCATTATTTAGACTAGCCTAATGTTAAATCCCAAACCTTATTATTATCATAGCCTGCCTTAGCCAAAATATAAGACGAAATAATTGTTAATGTTGTCCATGCATAATCTTGTTTAAGAGTTAATATTTTAATTAGGGTTTACTTAATATTCATCTTCATTGAAGCCATAATCACGGAGTTGAGACATTTTATTACGCCAATCTTTCTGTACCTTAACCCAAAGCTCCAAAAATACTTTTGAACCAAGGAGATTCTCAATATCTACTCGGGCGCGTTTACCGATTTCTTTAAGCATGCTCCCTTGTTTGCCAATAATTATACCCTTTTGTGAATCTCTTTCTACAATCACCGTAGCCATAACATGAATAATATCCTTATTTGGCTGGCGTTCCATTTTATCCATCACGACTGCCAAAGAATGGGGAATTTCCTCCCTTGTTAAATGAAGTGCTTTTTCCCTAATTAATTCAGTAATAATAAACCGCTCCGGATGATCGGTTACCTGGTCTGCAGGGTAATATTGGGGCCCCTCAGGTAAGAATCCTTTAATTTGCTCTAATAATCGTTCAACATTATTTCCTTCCAATGCAGAAATTGGCACGATTTCTTTAAAATCATATTTTTCCTTATATGATTCAATAATAGGCAGCAACTCATCAGGATGAATTTGATCAATTTTATTAATTACGAGAAAGATAGGAGTATTTACCGTTTGGAATTTTTCAAGTATAAATTCTTCACCCCGGCCAAATCCTTCTTCGGCATTTACCATAAATAAGACTAAATCAACTTCTTTAAGTGTATTCTGTGCTACCTTCATCATGAAGTCGCCCAATTTATGTTTTGGTTTGTGGATTCCTGGTGTATCAATAAAAATCATCTGAGCATCAGGCAGGGATAATACCCCTTGAATTTTGTTTCTTGTTGTTTGCGGCTTATCACTCATAATGGCGATTTTCTGGCCTATTACCCGATTAAGAAAAGTTGATTTCCCGACATTAGGTCTTCCTATGATGGAGATAAATCCTGATTTGTATCCGTTTTCATTCCCTTTAGTTTGCATGTAAATCCTCCGGAGAAAAGGCACCAGGAAGTAACTCCGCCACCGTCAATTCTTTTACATCACCTTTTAGGTTGGTTAGTATTATTTTCATGTCACTTGGGCAAAGTTCAGATATTACCTGCCTGCAAGCCCCGCATGGCGAACAAGGGCGGTCTGTATCAGCAACAACGGCCATCATTTGGTAATCTCGGTCACCTTCGGAATAAGCCTTAAAAAGGGCTGTACGTTCTGCACAATTACACATACTATAAGCGGCATTTTCAATATTGCAGCCATGATATACTTTTCCATCAGTCGTTAACAATGCTGCCCCCACTCCAAACTTAGAGTATGGAACATATGCTTTTTCTCTTGCTTTTTTTGCTTCTTCCATTAATTGTTCAATATTCACAAAAACGTCTTCCCTTCCAGCAGGAATCTGCTGTTTCTTTATTTTACCGCAATTTTTAGAGAAAATCATTACTTGTAGCGAAATAGTAATAAAAAATTTTAAAAAGTTAGAATTTTCTCATAATGTAACTTGTCTTTTTAAAACAAATTATTTTAGTTATTTTACCGAAATGATCCTTATATTTCAAATCGGTTAAAATTAGATTTATTTTTACCTCTTTCTAGAACAGTTTCAGGACATAGGGTAAATAGATAATGATACCCACAATAACTGCCAAAACCGCATAAACAAACACAGCTCCAGCAGCAATATCTTTGGCTTGTTTTGCAAGTGGATGATATTCGGCAGTAGCAAGGTCTACTACCCGTTCAATGGCTGTATTCATTAATTCCAAGGCAAACATCCCTCCAATCGTGAAGAGAATGAGGAGCCACTCTATTTTAGAAATTGAAAAATAAAACGATAACCCCAGAACGAGTATCGAGCTAATCAAATGGAACCGCATATTTCTTTCCTTTTGAATCGCGGTGAGAATTCCTGCAATTGCAAATGAAAAGGAACTCAACGAGATAAACCGTTCCCTTTTATCGTGTGAGTCCATAATCGTTCAAAATTTCCTTTTGCAAAGTAAACATTTCTTTTTCATCTTCTTCTGTCATGTGATCATAGCCCAAGAGGTGAAGGAAACCATGAACAGCCAAAAATCCTAACTCCCGCTCAAAAGAATGGCCGTATTCTTCAGCTTGCTCTTTTGTTCTTGGGATCGAAATAATAATATCGCCTAAGATCCGAGGCATATCTATTCCGGATAGTTCCACCTCACCCTCACCAAGTTCTTCCATCGCAAAGGAAATAACATCTGTCGGGGCATCTTTATCACGATAATCACGGTTAATTTCATGAATCCGCTCATTTGAAACATAGCTTATCGATACCTCACTATGCTCTTCAATCTGCTGGGTTTTAGCTGCAAAATTGATTAATCTTTCTATTTCAAGCATTTGCTGCTCGGTCAATTCATTTGTTTCATCAACACTGTCAATAAGTAAGGTCATGCTTGCTTCACCTGCTTTGTATTTGTTAATTCTGGATACTCAATCCTTGAGTGAAAGATCCCTTTTAATGTCTCACATAATGTGTGGGAGACCGTTTCAATTTCTTTCATCGTAATATCGCATTCGTTTAACTGCCCATCTTCAAGCCTTTCAGTAACTATTTTTTTTACAAACGTTTCGATTAATTCCGGTGTAGGCTGTGATAAAGACCGTACAGCTGCTTCAAGACTGTCCGCAATACCAACAATCGCAGATTCCTTCGTTTGCGCTTTTGGGCCTGGATAGCGGAATTCCTCTTCTTTCATAGTTGATTCAGCTTGAAGGGCTTTATGGTAAAAGAATTTTAACAATGTGGTTCCATGGTGTTGCTCAGCAATATCAATAATTTCTTTTGGCATGTGGTATTTCCTTAATATTTCCGCCCCATCTAAAACATGAGCTATAATAATAGTTGCGCTTTTATCAGGAGGCAGCTTATCATGGGGATTTTCATGATTTATTTGGTTTTCTATAAAGAAGTTTGGCCTTTTGGTTTTCCCGATATCATGGTAATAACTCCCCACCCTTGCTAAAAGACCATTAGCTCCAATCGCTTCACATGCTGATTCTGCTAAATTAGCAACCATTACACTATGATGATAGGTTCCTGGTGCCTCCATTAGAATCTTCCTTAGGAGTGGATGATTTGGGTTAGATAATTCAATCAGCCTGATGGTTGAAAGTATTCCAAAGCTCGCTTCAAAGAAAGGTAATACCCCAACAGTCAACACAGCAGAAATGACCCCGGATACAAGTGCTGTAATTAGATAATAGCCGTACTCAATCCCAGAGTACTGTCCATTTGGGAGGAGCATTAATGCAGCAATCGTTAATATATTGATCAGTGATGCGAAGATACCAGCTTGGAATATTCTTGAACGGCGATTTTGGCTGTTTAAAAACAGAATTGCTGCAACACTGCTAAAAAGGAAGTAAATTCCTACTGAAAAATTAAGTGTTCCAGTAATCCCTTCATTAAAAAGGATACTCCCGCAGACAGCCATAAGAACGGACATAAAAATGGCCAGCTTTTCATCAATTAATATTTTAATCAACATTCCGCTCATGGCGGCCGGAAAAATATAACCGATTCCATCAAAATTAAAAACCTGAAGCATACTAATAATTTTCATAATAAAAATCGAGAAAATGAAAATAATCCCATACAACAATAAGTAGGTTTGCCGCTTTTCAGGGAGCGATTTCATTTGATGAAAATAGTAATAAATAGCCGAAAGGGTAATGAAAATTAACAGGACTAAGCCAATCAGGGGCTTATATGAACGATCATTGTTGATCAGACCTACCAATTTCAATCGCCGATAGATATCCTGATTAATTAATTCTCCTTCTTCGGCAATTATTTGTCCTTGAAGAATTTTTACAGGTTCCACATTTTCTGCAGCCTGTTGTCTTAGTTCTTCTGTTGCGTTAGAGTCATAAAATTCGTTTTGGATAACAGCATATCTTCCTAATTCAATCGCTGCTAATTTTAATTCATCATTTAAGGTAGTGTATTTTAATTCTTCTTCTACCCTTTTCTTAGCATTTTCCACCTCATCAGCAGAAATTCTTTTGGTCATCACATTATTGATGGCGGTGACCGTTAAATCCTTTGCGATTGCTAGTTCATCATTATTGGCGTGAATTAAGGCTGCAAAAACCTGATTAGAAAGCTCCTTCGAAACACTAGATGTTAATTTTGCTTTTAATTGTGACTCTTTATCAGAATCACTGGGCTCCTCATTGGTGGTTGATTCATCAGAACTAGCCTCTTCCTGTTTTTTCGTTGCCTCCTTAATTTCATTATTAACCTCGTTTGCAGCTTGAAAAATAGATGTGATTAAATCCACCCGATTTTGCGTATACTCATTTTTCAAAGCGTATACAGGCTGTACCTGATTAATCGCCTCTTTGCGTTTGGTTTCGGTACTTTCCTTATCTTCTACTGTTGCAGGAGAACGAATCGTATTTTCTGCGACTGAGAACAAGCTTAACTCAAGTTTTTCGGGTTTCACATGGTTGTAAAGCGCCCCGACTAAAACAATTCCTAGTACGATAAAAAATAAAATGCGAAAAAAAGTAAAGTCAAGTAATTTCCGTATCCGTATGAAGTTCTGCTGTAGTTTATCCAACTAAATCCCCCCAACCACGGCCCATCGATCAGTGTAATAGTAAAAGACTAACAAAAATACTACTAGAAAATGCGCTTTATGTAAAATCATATCAGTTTTTCGGGAAAGTTTCACCTTTATAACGAAGAATTTGTTTAAATATGGAAAAAGGATAAACCAATAAGGTTTATCCCTTCTGCCTTCTTTAGTGCTGATTACCCTTTTTTTCGTACGCTTCAATGATCCTTCCGACAAGGGGATGCCGAACAACATCACTTTGTTCTAAAAAGATAAAGGAAATCCCTTTTACATTTTGCAAAATCTCTTCTGCTACAATTAAGCCGGATTTGGCACCTTTAGGTAAATCGACTTGCGTTTGGTCACCGGTAATCACCATTTTTGACCCAAAACCTAACCTAGTCAAGAACATTTTCATTTGTGCCTGAGTTGTATTTTGTGCCTCATCTAAGATAACGAAAGCATCATCTAGTGTACGGCCACGCATATAGGCAAGAGGAGCAATTTCAATTGTCCCCCGTTCAATAAGCCTTTGAGTATGTTCTGCCCCTAGAACATCGTTTAACGCATCGTAGAGAGGTCTTAAATAAGGGTCCACTTTCTCCTTTAAATCACCTGGCAGGAAACCGAGGCTTTCACCTGCTTCCACAGCAGGTCTTGTTAAAATAATTCGATTTACTTGCCCTGATTTGAGAGCATTCACGGCCATGACAACTGCAAGATACGTTTTTCCAGTCCCGGCTGGTCCAATTCCAAACACCAAGTCATTTTTCTTTATGGCTGTTACATAATGTCTTTGTCCAAGCGTCTTAATTCGAATTGTTTTTCCTTTAACATTTTTGCCGATTTCTTCCTCATATAAATTCACAAAATAATCCAAAGTACCCTTCTGAGCCATTTGGATGGCATAAAGAACATCTCTTTGACTTATATTTATACCTTTGCGGATTACAAAAATTAATCTGTCGATGATTTCGCCTGCCATAGTGACTTGATCTTCATCACCAGATAAACTGACAGATTCTCCTCTTGTAATAATCGATACATTTAACTCTTCTTCAATTGTTTTAAGGTTTTGATCCGAATTTCCTAGCAGCGTAATCGCTTCTGCCGGATTTTCTAATTGTACATTAATGGTTGTTAATTTCTCTGTCATCAGGAGTCTCCTTGGAAATCGGTTGTCCGACTGCAATGTTTTCGATTATCTTAAAATGGATATCTAGTATAACTTTACCATTTTCCATTGCTTTGTGTAAAATTTTTTCATCCTTTATCATAGCATCCTCATCTAGGCTGGTTTTTATTTGTTTTTTTGCAAGTTCTACTGCCATTTTTTCAGCCTCACTAGTAGAATAGCTTCGTTCGTACACTTCTCGCTCTCGAATTGTTTTATTCACATAAGAAATAGGCAATTCCCAATTTAAAAAACGAACTTTATGGACATTCTTTTCTGTCTCATAATGCTTATACTTAGGTTTCCCAAAACCCCAAATAGGTACTTCTAACTTCCCTAATAAGAGGGAATGTTTTTGCTCTTCCTTCCCATTATAGACGTTAAATTTGGTGACGAGTGGAAGCTCAACATGGCTTTTATACCAGGTTTCTCCCCAAACCTCACCTTTAGCAGCAGTAAGTTCAGGATGATCTTCTTGTCCAAAAGCACCTGAAACGAGTAACTGGCCTTTTTCAACATGATCATGAATATCAACCAGCTTTTGCCCGCTTTCCACAAACATTTTTACAATGATGGCCTTCTTTTTTGCAATAAGATTTTGTGGTGAGTATTGCTCAGGTTTTTTAGGTTCATTTTTTTCTACCACTTGCAGATGGTAGGTTGTCCCCTTTAATTCCACACCAACCCATGTTAACGCGCCAATATTATTGGTCAATTGTCTTTGGATTCCCTCAACGTTGGCAACAAGAAATTGGACTTTTCCAATTTTAACGCCCATCTTGTCCAATTCTTTACGGATTTGATACTCAGTAGCTGGTTTTGCCCCCTTAATTTCAATTCCCCAAATCATATTAGACAAGAGCAAAATGATAAATAAAAAGGCGGCGGCTCCCAACATAAAGCCGCTGTTTTTCAACAACCTTTTTAGCAGAAATGGGGCACCGCTGCGCTGTAAAAAGGTAATTTTGCATTCACTTTTTCTTGCAAACCTTCTAATTTTAAGGGCATCTTGAACCCGCATCTTGAATGTAATGGTCTCAGTGCCATGCCGTTTGACATGCCAAATATGTAAACCGTTTCTTGTTAAAACATTTAAAAAACGTTCGAGCCCTTTGCCAGATACTCTTACGGTAACTCTGCCATAGAGAAATTCAATCCACTGGTTTTTCATTTTGTGCCTCCCGCATCTTCATTTATATAAATGACCTGATCTATCTTTCCTTGCAATAAAATTTCTTCAGGCAGAATGGTCTTTATGACAAACCCCTTACCTTTTATTAACAGTTGGCCCTGTTTTAACAACAAACGGAGTTCTTTATCAGTAAACGACAGCAGGCCGCGGTGATTTTCCACATATATATGGATATGTCCAATCATTGTAATTCGTGGCAGGTCCATCATGACATCTTGAGGAAGATCCATTTTATTAGCCATCCAATTTCGAACACGCTGGCCCCATTTTTTTGCCATAAAAAAGAACCCCCTTTCATCTCATATTTATGAGATTTGTTACCGATTGTTGCTTGTGCTATAATAAAGTCTCAATAACATATTTATTCTACAGGGGTTCATATCATGCTAATTAAAACAGTCGCTATATACAATCGTATTTCAAGGGACAACGGTGAATCAGATGATGTCCTTCTCAATCACAGAACTATTATAAAAAGATTATGCGAAGAAAAAGGATATCAGTACCAGTTATATGAAGAGGTTGAGTCGGGTGGGAAATTTGAAGAGCGTACCCAACTTTTACAGTTGCTCAAGGATATTGATAAAGGATTATATGATGGACTAGTTGTCGTTGAACTGAGTCGTATTGCTCGGGATAATCTCTATTCACAAATGATTGCTAAAGTATTAGAGGAAAATGGAGTTCTAATCATCACTCCAAGCAGAACATACAATCTAAGTGATGAATCAGACAGACTCATGTATGATATGGAATCCATGATATCCAGTAAAGAGTTAAGAACAATCACTCGCAGAATGAGAGTTGGAAAGCTTGAAGGTGTAAGACGGGGTGAATGGATTCAAGGTGTTCCTCCTCTTGGATATTCAAAAGGAGACAATAAGAAGCTTGTAATCGTTGAATCAGAGGCAAGCCTTGTTAGAATGATATTCAACTATGCTGAGAATGGTTATGGAATCCAAAGCATTGTAAAAAAGCTTGAAGGGTACAAGACGAAAGCGGGTAAATCATTTACTGATACAGCGGTCTACACCATTCTAAATAATAAGACCTACACAGGGAGCATTATATACAATGTCAAAGACAAAAAGGGAAATATCACTGAAACCATATTAACTAAGAATGCTCATGAACCAATCATCACTAGGGAACAATTCAAGTCAGTTCAGCAAGCTATTAAAGGACGTATGAGCGGTAATTTGGAGACTAGAAACCGCTCAAGAGGAAAAATATTGAGTATACTGAAAGACCTTGTATATTGCAATGAATGTGGTCTAAAGATGGGATTTAGAAAGGACAGTAAGCAAAAGAATGCAATATATCTCAAAGCATGTAAATGTGGTAATCGTGGAGTCGTTGAAAATCTAGTATTAGATTCTTTCATGAATGAGTTTTACTTCCTTCAAGGGTTGCTTCAAAGAGAATGGAAGGAAGCTTTGAAATCACCTCAGAGCGTTTCTAAAGATACCTTACTCCACCAAGTCAAGGAGTTAAAAAAGACACAGGACAAGCTAAATACAAGACTTTCAAGAGCAAAAGATGCTTATCTCGATGGAGTGTTTAACAAAGAAGAGTATTTAAAGACAAAGAATGATGTTGAAAGCGAGTTAAAGAAGATATCCGTTTCAATAGATGACTTGCTTCAAGACATTGAAACCATGGATAAGGATTCAATCACATCTCAATATAAGTCCAAGATAGAAAAGATTAATCGTTTCCATGAAGCATATAATAAGGAAGCTTCTCAGCAGGATTTTGATGAATGTAATCGTATATTGAAGCTGATAATCAATAAGATTCATTATGCAAGAGTGGATGAGAAAGTCACAATCACTTCTCCTCTTGAGGGATATATGGATGTTGAGCAAGGTGATTTTGTTGAGTTGAGTATAGAGTCAAAATGAGGGTATCCATCGAATTAGGGTATCCTTTTAATATCTTAACTGACAGTTTGTAATTACTCATTCTTTTTTGTTACATTCTAACTGGTCCGATTTATTGTTCCACATAGTTATAAACATGATTAACTAACAGTAAAAACAATAGCTTGAAGGTGATAAATTGAGGAGTAACGAAAGAGAGGTATATAAGCAATTCATACCTATAGACAAGAGAACCATTCAAGGTAAAAAAGACGGGGTAAAATATGAGTGGTTCTCAATGGAGTTAAGTGAAGAAAAATCCAAGGAATTTATGTCACAGTATAACTTTACTTTCGAAGAAACTACCCCACATTATGTAAAGATTGAATGGAATCTTGAACAACTAATCAATGATGAACTATTACAAGGAATGTATCCCTTTCTCTATAGAGTGATTAAACGTAGACTACACTTCTTATCAACATTAATTGAGGAGTCAAGAGACAAAATAGTTAGTCCTGTAGCAAGAATAGAAGGAAACTACTATTTCTTTGCATCAGCTAGATATTTAGCATCTCAATACTTTAGCACCTACAATACTTGGAATAGAAACATTTCGATTTTTTGCACCTTAGGATTAGTAAACAAGGTAAAAACTGATAATCGAATGATAGAACGTAGAACAACAAGAGAAACAAAAGCATTAGCCAAGAGATTGGATATTGACCACGAAAAGCTATCACCCCCTAACTTTTACACTATACCTATTTACAATGATGAGTTGCTGACAGAAGCAAATCATAGAGCAAAAGTTCTTCTAGATAACAATTTTCGTACCAATGGATTTAGTAAGAATTTCTTGATAAGGGTATTTGGGCAAGAGTTTGCCGACACAATATTCCATGATGAACGGCAAATATCAGAGTATAGCCAAAATGTTCAATCAAAGATTGAGGAGTTTATCTTAAAGGATATTAACCGTCAGGGTTACACAACCAAAGACAGAGTACTAAGATATGTTCATATCGATTATTCACAATTGCTACCTTGGGAATATGGAGTAACGAAAGAGAAGCAGAACAAAAAGGCTATTCTAGGTAGAGAATTTGATAGGAGTATATCTGAAATAAAGGATAAGTATAATCTAGAATACAAAAAGGCTAATAAGGAATTAAAGGAAAGGTTCAAACTCGCTAAAAGTAAAACTATCATTTATGCAAAAGAAAACAACCTTTAAGGCTGAAACCGAATGTCTAATAAAACTCTGATTTCATTAAGAGCAAATCCCCCTTTCACTCAAAAGCAAACAAAATATTCCAGCGAAGAAGGAATTATTATGTTAAAATTTGGTAAAGGGGGGGGTTGAATGAAAGAGGAAAAGAAACCATTCAATGATGTAATTGACCACTTTAACAAGATAGAAGGAAATGCCACAAATCCAACCAATGCTAAATTGAAAAGATTGCCAAAACCATTGAAATATTTTGGGTATTTTATGATTGGTTTCCTTTTAATATCATTTCTGTTAGTGATTGTTTTAAATTTATTAGACTAAATAAATATTATTAAGGGTGTGCGTTTCTGTAGCAATGCAGGAACGCTTTTTTGTTGTTGTGGTAAGGAGCGGATTTAGCAAACTATTCCTATCTGTATGAATTAGAAAACTTCATTGGGAACACTATTAATGAGGTGTTGAACCAATGAAAAGATACGTTATTTTTGTAATGGCATTTCTTCTTGTAATTGCCCCCAATAACGTAAGGGCAGTAATTCCAAAATACACTGTTATAGCAAAGTCTGATAAAGATAATATAACTATCTATGCGAGGAAAATGGATGGGTTATATCATGACTTCAAAATTGATTTTAAGGGGGAAACTTACTTCCGACCTTTTTGGATGAACGATACTAACCCTACTTATGCCCCACAAATATATTACGAAGACATCAACAAAGATGAAAAGAAGGAGTTAGTCATCATCTTAACGAAGGGGTATGGTACTGGTTTATTAGATGAAGAAGTCTATGTGTATAGATATACTAATGGATTGATTGACGTACTTGTTGATAATCCTTTGGCAATTATCAACAAAAAGGTAAAAACTAAGTTAACGACTGAAAAAGCCGAAATCAGAGTGGGTAACAAAGTACACAAAGTTGATATAACCCCTTTAGAAATACAACCTTCAAACTTATTTGATGATATAGCCTTTGTCGGTATTATTAAATACGAAGTAAAAGAAAATCAACTTATCGTAAGAGTTAGTGGACAAATATCTCCTGCAGGTTTTATTGGGGATATTGTAATTGTTTATGAATATCGAGACAAAATGTTTCAAGCAAAATCAATTGAATTTCAACCCGCTGAATTATGAGTTGTTAACAACAAGCTGCGTTTCTGTATCAAGCAGGGACGCTTTTTTGTTGCTACGGAAAGGTTAGCGGAAGCAGTATGAGTATGTAATGTACATACACACGCCACAGACGCTCAGAATGGCTCGTGGTGTTCTAAGAAGTCTTTCCTCCCCCCTCTATACCTCTTTATTCTAAGTCAGGCTTAGGATTGAATCTGTAAGCCTCATGTGGTGTTTGTAAGTTCGTTTGATACAGACCACTCTCATTCACAAACCAGTATTCGTTATATTTCCGACACGACTCAAATAATAGATATGTTTTAGTACGGTAAAGTGATAAATCCTATAGTAATACACTGATGTTGTTCGAGACGAATCATCGAAAACGAGGATGAAACCTGTTAAGTGAGGAATAGACATCGCTGTATTGGTTCTGATAAGCTATGAGTTTCAAAAGGTACACCTTATGAGACGGTATTTAAGTACTGAATAAACCTGTGTTTGTATAGTTGCAAAAGGTGCAATAACTGATTATGAAACGTATCAAAATAAATATTGACCTTTTGGTACACCTTGTTATATACTTGACTCACAAGCTAATAGTAAGGAGTTAATTAAAATGACAAGAGAATTC
Source organism: Bacillus sp. ISL-18 (assembly GCF_018613415.1). Taxonomy (GTDB): domain Bacteria; phylum Bacillota; class Bacilli; order Bacillales; family Cytobacillaceae; genus Neobacillus. The sequence goes on from NZ_JAGGQG010000010.1 coordinate 553,253, forward strand.
GCATATGTACGTGTTTCAAGTAAGGAACAAAATGAACAAAGACAACTAGATGCAATAAGAGAGTTAGGAATTGATGAAGGCTACATATTCACAGACAAGCAAAGCGGTAAGGACTTTGACAGACCTGACTATCAATTAATGAAGCGTATGCTTAAAGCAGGTGATGTCCTATACATTATGTCAATTGACCGTTTAGGACGTGACTACACTGGCATATTGAAGGAATGGAACGATATTACAAAGATTATCAAAGCACATATCGTTGTATTGGATATGCCATTATTAGACACTCGTAAGTATGCTGACACAATGGGAACGTTTGTAAGTGACCTAGTACTACAAGTCCTATCGTTTGTTGCTGACAGAGAACGTGATAATATTAAGAAGCGTCAAGCACAAGGAATTGCTTCCGCTAAAGCACAAGGTAAACATCTAGGAAGACCCAAAGCGTCTATTACAGTTGAATTTGAGAATGCCTACAAACAATGGAAAGCAGGAGAAATAACAGGTGTTCAAGCAATGGAACAAGCAGGAATGACTAAGGCTACCTTCTACCGCAAGGTTAAAGAATATGAGGCAAGTTAAAGAGACTCCCAAACTGAGGAGTCTCTTTTCTTTTCGTGATGATATGAGGGGCGGTATTTTCCACACTTTAAGGGCGGTTATGAGCGGGAGACGGGGTAGGTTGCTACATATCCACATCATCAAAATTTTAAAGATGCCGAGTCATAGCAAGAACCACGTCTCACCACCTATAAAAAAATTCATATTTATGAAATGAAAGAGGGTTCTAGCACCTTTTTTATAATAAAACTCCCAACCTAGCCGGCCATTATAGGCTGCATAAAAAGAGGCCGCGGGATTTTCCCGCAAGCCGCTGGGTCAGAATAAGTCTTAAGGGTGTTGAAAATACAATTTTATTTACATCTGAAAGTTGATTATTGTATATTTTGAAATCCACACTATTTATCAATGTTTTCATATATCTTCCCTAGAAAGAATCCATTGACTTCAGTGAGTTTACCTCTCCAGATTCATTTTGAGTGTTGTTTGCTTCCTCTGTTTGGTATTCGTGTTTTATAGTTTTTCCCATGATAAAATCCTCCTTATTAATAATTGATATCAGGTGAATTTAAGCGGTTCGTGGAGATGCCTTTTTCAAGAGATTCGGGCCGTTCCAGGATCCTCTTATTCTCTTCCTCAAGCACTTTGTTTGTGTGTTCTAAGGCTTTAGAGGTTAAATATGGATCGGTTTCCCACCAGTCCATGCCAATTTCTTTTGCCTTATCAACAGAAGCTACAATCAGGCGGATTTTAATGGTAAGCAGTTCGATATCCGCAATCCCTACTGTAATATCTCCAGCAATGACAACACCCTTGTCGAGTATTTTTTCAAGTACGTCTACAATAGTACTTGATTGCATGGAATGTTCCATTTAAAATTCCTCCTTTCCTGGTTTACAGTAAGCTTCCTAAAAGACCCAAATCGATGTTCAAATCTTTATCATCAAGGCCAAAAACTTTTTTTAATTCTTCCATTTTTTCTTCAAGATTCATTAAAGCGACACCCAGGTTTTCAATTTGCTCATCTGTCAGCGTCCCGCCTTCAACCCTTCTTATGGCATGCCGTTCGACGATTTGCCGCAGCAGCTCAATGACAGTTAACACTAACTGTGCTAATCCATGTTCTGCATTATCAGGATCCAGATTAATCTTTCCATTTGGTGTTTGGCTGGCCGGTTGCATCAATCAATGCCTCCCTCTGTGTATCAAATTCTTCTGAGGATACAGTTTTCCGGTTTTGAGCCTGAACCAAAGATTCAACCGACGCAATCAGGAGCCGCAAATCCAGGTAAACAAGATCAACCCCGGCAATGGAAATCACTAAATCTGCTTTTATTGCTACACCCTTATCAAGAATGACATCCAAAATATCAAATTAACGCATATCCTTATTTTCAATCGATTCCGTTACAGACATATGCTTGTCCTCACTTATGAAACGCTGGAAAAATGGTAAGCAGGCCATGGCCCCGTTGCCATAAACAGCCATCCTTTTTCCTGCATTAAATTGTGATATTGTTGGATTTTTTCCCTGAATGGCTCCACTTGCGATTTAGTAACAAGATAGACACCGTTCCATGCCATCTGCTCCCGCCTGCCTGTCACTTGGCTGTTCCAAGTTCTTTTCACATTAGCTTTTAGCGCCAACTCAGCTAAATCCGAGTGGATTTGCTCACTCACCTTGTTCTTCTCTTCCTCAAGCTGCAAATTTACCAATTTTTCAAGCTTTTTCTTTTCGAAAAATTGTCGTCCTTTTTGCAGCTTGCTGATTTCTGCCCGTTGCGCCTCTATCACCGGGTTGCTTTCACTTACTAGTTTTTTTAGGAGTTCATCCTGACATTAAATTTTCAAATTCCATTCTTCATTTCCGGAAATTATGTCAAACGTCTCCAGCATTTTGGGTTCATTCGCCTTTACCGTCGTCACCAAACTGGCTTTATTTTTATAAAGAGTACAAAACTTCAACGGGACCATCGTGAACATCGTTGATAGATGCATTACCGTTTCATGATGATGAAAGGCCTTTTCCTGCACCCATTCCATATCACTGTTGATCAGGTCTTGAATACTATCTTCCGAGTATTGTCCGGAATCCAGGTTACAAACAATTGCGGTAATTTCGTCTAACTGAATCGTGTATAGATTACTGGTACCATCAAAGCCTTTTAAAAATGGTAACGAGTTCTTATCTGCTTCGGCGGTGGGAATTAATCCATATAAATAAATTAGACCGTCCATCTTCTTTGCCTCACTTCTTCTTTGTCATCTGTTCCCATTGTTCCATTTCCATTCGTTTAGCTACTTCGTATCTTATTAACAGCTCTTCTTCTTTTGCTTTATAGGCATCTTCAGGAATATCACTAAGCTCAAACATCATTTGAAGTTGAATCAGCTTTTGTTGAATGGTGGGAAGGTGGTACAATTCTTTATCAGCCTCTTCTTTCACCTTTTCCGCGATTTTGATCACGAGGTTAATCGGTGCAGAAACTAACTTGTGAAGCATCAGGCATCGACGGTTAATCTGATATTCACAAAGTTATATGCGGGCCACGGACCGCTATAGCTGAATTCAACTTTATCGTCCCATTTGTCATGTACTTCATTTACTTTTTGATCAAACAAGGCTTCATTGGCCCGATCTACCAGGAAGGATGCATTTAACAGCATCTTCTCACTTGTTGGCTCAGTGGTTTTGGATGCAACTGCCAGTTCCTTTAAAGGCTCGAACACCTTCTGTGCTGCATCCTGCCTTAGCGAGGAGACAATTTTCTGGGCAGCCCCTCCTAATTGCACCCGCTCGTAATAGCTAGCGGCTTTATCCATTATCCATCCCTCTACTTTAGTTTGTAATATTAAAAGGCGTTAAGAGCAGTACCTGAAACTGCATCTTTACAGAGGGATTACGAATTTTAAAAATAAAAAAAAGAGCACAAAACCCAAAGGTTTCATGCTCTCTCCATATTCTCGTTTTAATTCACCGAGAACGTTTTTTCATTATATAAGGATTCTTTGAACGCGGTTCCCCAAGTATTTCAGACCAAATTAATCCATCTATTACTGTGCGTTGATCTGGATTCAAGGTTAAATCAGGCGTTACTTCTTCCTGATTTTTAATAATGTCCCTATTTGCTGATTGGTTTCGTGCAGCTGCCATCCCAATTCTGCTAGCTTGAGACTCTTGTCTTACCTGCTCGTATTCTACTTCAAGTGTATTTAGACTTCTTTGTAGTTTCGGCTTGTTCTCCGTCCTCAAAGGCTTTGTTTCTGTAGTAAAATTTTCAGTTATTTCTTTGAACATGGTTTGAATCTCTCCCAGCGGCTTGCCAGCAGGATTCCTCCGTGTCTGTCCTGGAGTGTTTTTGTTCTTATGGATGATCATTGAGACAATTCCAGCAATTATCATAATTACTATGGTTTCCAAAGCGACATCCCTCCTTTTAAGGAAAACGGGGATTATTGATTATTCTTTTTATCACCTGTCATTTTTCCGATTGAGCCCCTCATATCCGTGTCAGCTGAAATATTCTTAAAATTCATATAGTCCATTACACCGATATTCCCTGATTTAAGCGCTTCAGCCATTGCAAGTGGTACTTCCGCTTCTGATTCCACCACTTTAGCTCTCATTTCTTGTACTTTTGCTTTCATTTCCTGCTCGAGAGCAACAGCCATTGCCCGGCGTTCCTCTGCTTTTGCCTGGGCAATCTTCTTATCTGCTTCCGCTTGTTCTGTTTGCAATTCTGCTCCGATATTCTTACCGATGTCAACATCAGCAATATCAATCGAAAGAATTTCAAATGCCGTACCGGCATCAAGACCCTTAGACAAAACGGTTTGTGAAATTAAATCCGGGTTTTCAAGAACTTTGCTGTGACTATCAGACGAACCAATGGTAGATACCACACCTTCTCCCACTCGAGCTACAACTGTTTCTTCACCAGCACCACCGACGAGCCGCTCGATATTGGCACGAACGGTAATTCTTGCTTTTGCTTTTACTTCTATTCCATTCATCGCAACACCAGCAATAAAAGGAGTTTCAATGACCTTCGGATTTACACTCATTTGCACGGCCTCTAGTACATCACGTCCTGCCAAATCAATAGCAGCACAGCGTTCGAAGGATAATTCGATATTGGCACGATGCGCCGCAATTAACGCATTAACTACTCGATCGACATTTCCGCCTGCAAGATAGTGACTTTCAAGCTGATTAGTTGTGACATTTAAACCGGCTTTATGGGCTTTTATTAGCGGATTTACCACCCTGCTTGGTGTTACACGTCTAAGCCTCATACCAACTAATGTAAAAATACTTATTCGGACTCCTGCAGCAAGTGCGGAGATCCACAGCATAACTGGTACAAACGATAATAAAATTCCTAAAAGGATTAGGGCAACGATAATAACTACAATAATAAAAATAGTTCCGCCTGATAAAATATCCATGTACAAAACCCTCCTAACATTTATTGTACTTCTCTCACAACAATTCGTACTCCTTCAACCTTAACGACTTTCACTTGAGCGTTTTTCTCTATAAAACCCCCTTCAGTGATAGCATCCACTCGTTCATTGTTAATAACAATGGTACCTGCAGGCCGTAGGATCGTGAGTGCACGGCCTTCCATTCCTAAGAGATCAGTACGGTTAATATTTGAAACATACCCATCCTCTTTTCTAGCAGAATCGGATAGTACCATCTTATTAAATAAAACAAGTTTTTTTCCCAAAGTCTTAATCATCAAAAAGAATGTAAAAATAGAAACAGCAATCGCTATTAAGATGGAAACACCCATTTGCAAGGCATCTTGGCCTGCTAAAAACAGACTCAATAGTAAGGCAGTGAATCCGAGTGTCCCTGCGATCGCCCCAGGTAAAAAAAACTCCAAAAAAATAAGCAGGATTCCGGCAACAAATAAAATTAATGTTCCAAATCCTGCTAAACCTGCTTGAAAGTGACCATAAAAGAATAAGATTAACGCCAATATCCCTATTAAACCCGCAATACCAAATTTGGCAGTAAAAAGCTCCAAAACGATTCCCACTCCTGCAATGGTTAAAAGGATAGTCACAACAACCGGATTTGTTAGAAACTCAATCATTCTAGCTCCCCCTTTCCATCTGAAACTTTCTGACTATATGTTTTACGTTTCAGGACAATAAAAAGTTTCAAATGAATCAAAATATGTAAAAAGACTACTGGCATTAACCAGCAGTCTTTATGTCAGAATACTTATGAAAGGTGTTGTTGTACAAATTTATTAACGAGCGAACCATCTGCTTTACCTTTAACTTTAGGCATAATAGCAGCCATCACTTTTCCCATTTCTGCTTTTGATGTTGCGCCGACTTCAGCGATTGTTTCTTTGACAATCACTGACAGTTCCTCTTCAGATAACTGTTTCGGTAAATACAGCTCAATATTCTCAAGTTCTGTACGCAATTTATCAACTAGGTCTTGACGACCAGCCTTATCAAATTCATGGAGGGAGTCTTTGCGTTGTTTTACTTCGCGAGAAAGGACTGTTAACTCTGCATCTTCAGAAAGCTCTTTTGTACCGAGCTTGATCGCTTCATTTTGAAGTGAAGCTTTCACCATCCGAATAACTGAGAGTTTGTCTTTTTCCTTGTTTTTCATCGCTTGTTTCATATCATTGTTCAAACGCTCGAGAAGACTCATATAATACACCCTCTCTTAAAACTTACGTTTTCTTGCAGCTTCAGACTTTTTCTTACGTTTTACACTTGGTTTTTCATAAAATTCGCGCTTTCTTGCCTCTTGCAAAGTACCAGTTTTTGATACTGTACGTTTGAAGCGACGAAGAGCATCTTCAAGCGATTCGTTTTTACGAACGACGGTTTTAGACATTCTCTTTCCCTCCCTCCGAAACACAACACACTTACATTCAATCCATGTACCTTGCAATTATAATATAACCTTTATACAAGGTCAACTTAAATTCACACAAATAAACGGAAAACATGATTAAATGCTTGTCTAAATAATTGGCATGTCCCTTCAGGCGCTGCCATACAATGAAGGGAGGGGGCCAAACATATGCTATACATACTATTATTTATACTTTGTATTTTAGTATTTATCTTTGGAATGACGATTATTCGATTTGGGTTATTCAATTTATCAGCAAATAAATTAAAAACATGGTTAATTAAACTAACCAGTACACCGTTAAAAGGAATGTTAACTGGAACTTTCATTACTGCCCTTTTGCAAAGCAGCTCGGCGGTAATGGTGATTACAATCGGTTTAATTTCGGCGAGGATTATGACGTTTCCTCAATCGATTGGTATTATACTCGGCACCAATATTGGGACAACCTTTAAAACTGAATTAATTACGTTTGATATAGATAGAATTCTTGTTCCATTAGCCATAAGCGGTGCGCTGCTTATATTATTCAAGAATAAAAAAGCACGAAGCATTGGAATGCTGCTTTTTGGGATTGCTTCCGTGTTCACAGCGATGAAAGGTTTCGAATTATTGGCACAGCCTCTTACAGTCATGCCGTTTATCAACAAATTTATATTATCTATCAATGACAATATTTTCTTAAGCCTGCTCACAGGGGCGGTTATCACTTCGATCATCCAGTCAAGTACTGCCATGACGGGGATTGCGATGGGATTTTTAACTGCCGGCCTGCTGCAGCTTGATGCAGGGATTGCGATTGTTCTTGGTGCAAACATTGGGACGTGTATTACGGCTGTGATTGCATCGATTGGTGGCGGCAGGGAGTCAAGATTAGCAGCATTTGCCCATGTTTGGCTTAATGTTTTTGGAGTATTACTTTTTATCCCGCTCATCCCTTTTTTAACGGAGAATGCAAAGCTTCTTGCAAGTCAAACAGATATTCAGCTAGCACATATCAGTGTTATTTTTAATGTTGCTACCTCTTTAATCGTTTTGCCGTTCGCCACTAAGTTTGGGGAAATGATTCTCTTTTTACACGACAGAGCTCCCAAAAAACCGATTTCTTAACTTATCTAAAATAAAAAGGACCTACTGAGGTCCTTTTTCTACTTAAATTGCAGCTTCTTCTTTGTTAAAAATTACTTCTTTCATTAATTCTCGATCTTCCATTACCTTGACAAACTGCCCTTCATTATAAGGATATCCGGCTTTGGTAATTTTAACTTTAACAATTTTCCCAATCATATCTTCTGTTGCTGGAAAGACAACTTTTAAGTAATTATCAGAGTATCCAACATAAAGCCCCTTGTTGGCTTCTTCCTTGTACTCCTCTTCCGGAATGACCTCTAATACTTCCCCTTCAAAAAGAGACGCGTATTCTTTTGCAAGTTGATCTGAAAGAGAAATTAAACGGTGTACCCGTTCATTTTTGACTTCCTCATCAACTTGATCCTCCATCCTTGCTGCAGGAGTACCAGTACGCTTTGAATATGGGAATACATGAAGCTCAGAAAATTTATGCTCTTTTATAAAATTATAAGTTTCCATGAACTCTTCTTCGGTTTCCCCTGGAAAGCCGACAATGACATCAGATGTAACCGCAAGCCCTGGAAGTACTTCCTTAAGTCTATCTAATCGTTCAGCAAAAAATTCCATTGTATACTTACGACGCATACGTTTTAAAACAGAATTTGATCCGGATTGGAGAGGAATATGCAGATGACGCACAATCAAATTGGATTGATTAATTACCTCAATCACTTCATCGGTAATTTGACTTGCTTCAATTGATGAAATCCGCAATCTTTCTAGGCCATTTACACCTGCTTCTAAATCACGAAGCAAAGCAGCAAGATTATAATCTTTCATGTCTTCACCGTAACCGCCAGTATGAATACCAGTTAAGACAATTTCCTTATAACCGGCATCAACAAGCTGCTGGGCTTGATGAATGACTTCTTTAGGGTCACGGGATCTCATCAGCCCTCGAGCCCACGGTATAATACAAAACGTACAAAAGTTATTGCAGCCTTCTTGAATTTTCAGGGATGCACGCGTTCTGTCCGTAAAAGCTGGAACATCAAGCTCTTCATAAACTCGACTCTTCATGATATTCCCTACGCCATTTATTGGCTGCCGTTGTGTTTTAAATTGTTCAATATAATCCAGCATCTTTACACGGTCCTGGGTCCCAACTACAATATCAACACCAGGGATGGCCATGATTTCGGCAGGAGAAGTCTGAGCATAGCATCCAGTTACACAAATAACAGCATCTGGATTTTTTCGAACAGCACGCCGGATGATTTGGCGGCTTTTTTTATCGCCCGTATTAGTAACGGTACAAGTATTTATAATATAGACATCGGAAATGGATTCAAAATCAACCCGTTCGTAACCTTCTTGTTTAAACAACTGCCAAATGGCTTCTGTTTCATAATGATTCACCTTACAACCTAGTGTATGAAACGCAACTGTTGCCATTTAATCTCACCTCAATAGTTCAAAATGATAGGAAATAGCCGCAAGTGAATATAATGGGGCCGTTTCTGTTCTTAAAATTCGCGGTCCTAAACCACATAGCCCAAAACCATATTCCTTTAATTGCTGAACTTCTTCCTCAGCTAGACCGCCTTCTGGTCCAAATACGATCAGGAGGGTTTCGCCGCTTTTTATCTGTTTTAACGTGGAAGAAAGCACCGAGGTCTCGCCTTGCCTGCTTTCTTCCTCATACGCTGCTAATTTATAATCAAAGTCCCCGCTCATTTTCAGCAGCTCTTTAAATGACATCGGATTGATAATGGTCGGTACTACAGTCCGATGGGATTGTTCTGCCGCTTCCTTAGCAATCTTTTGCCATCTATCTATTTTTTTTGCCGCTTTTTTTTCATCCCATTTTACAACCGAACGAGCAGCAGAAAAAGGAAGGAACTGCCGGGCACCTAATTCCGTCCCTTTTTGAATAATCCACTCCAGCTTGTCCCCTTTGGGCAACCCGCTTGCGATGGTAATCGAAATTGGAAGCTCGGGACTGTCATCTATCCATTGTACAACGTCTGCAACGACACTTGAATTGGTAATTTCTGAAAGCTTACAAACAGCCTGTTTGCCATTTGGATCAACGCAAATAATTTGATCATCGATTTGCATCCTCATGACCTTTACAATATGGTGACGGTCCTCTTCATCAATGAAAAATTGATTATCATTTGCTTGATGTTGAACAAAGTAGCGTTGCATACATTGCACCTCTCTTAACATTTTACTCTTTATTCTACTACTTTTAAGAAGTAAGGAAAATAAAAAGGGGTTTTTCCACCCCTTTTTAAGCATTATTTCCTTTTTGCAATAATCGCAACCCAATCTTCCATTAGAATGGTTTCAAGGATTTCAAAACCGGAATCAATTAGTGCATCTTTTACTAAATCTTTTTTAGGCTGGATAATTCCCGACGCTATAAAAGAGCCACCCGGTTTTACCACACGAGCAACATCATTCGTGAATCGTAAAATAACTTCAGCTAAAATGTTTGCAACAATAACATCAGCGGAATTTTCTTCCACACCGTCTAAAAGGTTGTTTTGTGAAACCACTACACTCTCATTGACCTTATTGAGCTTAATATTGAGCTTTGCGGATGCGACTGCCACTTCATCAAGATCATAAGCCCTGACGTCTTCCGCCCCTAGCATAGCAGCTGCGATACTAAGTACTCCTGAGCCGGTCCCTACATCGATTACCCGATCACCAGGCCGCACGGTCTTTTCTAGCGCTTGAATACACATAACCGTTGTTGGATGTGTTCCTGTCCCAAAGGCCATACCAGGGTCCAATTCAATAATTAATTCATCGCTGCTAACAGGTTCGTAGATCTCCCATGTTGGCACAATCGTGAATTTTTCTGATATTTTAACTGGATTATAATACTTTTTCCAGGCTGTGGCCCATTCTTCTTCATTTACTTCACTTATGGTTACCTTATTTAACCCTAAATCAATATCATGGAGGATAAGATTGTTAATGGATTCTTTAATTGCGTCGACCGTCTCTCCGAGGAAACTGTTAACAGGTAAATAGGCTTTGATCATAACGCCCTCTTCGGGATAATCATCTGGATTAAGTTGGTAGATTTCTCCGAATTGATCTTCCCTTTCCTTCGTTAATTCAAGGGGATCTTCTATAACTACACCGCTCGCCCCGGCTTCATGTAAAATATTTGAGATAGGTTCGATCGCCTCGTTTGTTGTGTGGATACTAATTTCTGACCACTTCATCTCTACCAACTCCATCCTTACTCGCTTTTAAAAGCTCTTTTTACTTTTGAGAAAAAACTTTCTTCGTGTTCACCGATTGGTGAGGAACCACTAATGTCCGCAAATTCTTTGAGAAGCTGTTTTTGTTTATCAGACAGCTTTGTTGGAGTAATAATACGGACGATTATATACTGATCTCCTACACCATATCCACGAACGTTTGGAATTCCTTTCCCTTTCAGGCGGAATTTTTTACCTGTTTGTGTACCAGCAGGAATTTTAAGCTTTACTTTGCCTTTTAAGGCTGGAACCTCAATTTCATCACCCAAGGAAGCTTGAACAAACGTAATTGGCATCTCACAATATATATCATCGCCGTCGCGTTCAAAAAATTCGTGTGAACGAACCTGGAATACCACGTAAAGATCGCCGGCCGGACCGCCGTTTGCTCCAGCTTCCCCCTGGCCTGACATGCGCAGTTGTTGTCCATCATCAATACCGGCAGGAATTTTTACATGGATTTTTTTGCGTTTTTGAACTTTACCTTTTCCGCCGCATGTTGAACATTTATGTTTAATCTCTTTGCCTGTACCATTACAATGATGACAAGTTCTGCGGTTAACAATTCTGCCAAATGGAGTGTTTTGTTCCACATTTAACTGTCCTGTACCATGACAATGCTGACAAGTCTCTGGTTGAGTGCCAGGTTTAGCACCGGAGCCATGACAGGTTTCGCATGTTTCTTCTCTTGGAATTTCTATATCTGTTTCTTTTCCAAACGCCGCTTCTTCAAATGACACCGTCATCGTATATTGCAAATCAGCACCTTGTCTAGGCGCATTCGGGTCACGTCTTCTCGAACCGCCGCCACCGCCAAAGAAGGTATTAAAGATATCTTCAAACCCTCCAAAACCGCCGCCAAAGTCACCACCACCACCAAAGCCTCCGAAGCCTTGGTTTGGATCTGTATGACCGAACTGGTCATAATGGGCCTTTTTTTGGTCATCGCTTAGCACTTCATAAGCTTCAGCAATTTCTTTAAATTTTTCAGCTGCATCAGCCTCTTTATTAATATCTGGATGATATTGTTTAGATAATTTTCGATAGGCTTTTTTTATTTCATCCTTAGAAGCACTTTTACTAACACCTAGTACTTCATAGTAATCCCGTTTACTCATGATTACCACTCCCGAATCTGTCACATAAAGATTATTCTAACACCGTTTAGATGGGTATTGCAATAAAAAAGCCAAAGCCTGTAACTTTGACTTTGACTTTTTTTACAAGAATAAAAATTACATAAGATTTTTACTTATCATCTTTAACTTCTTCGAACTCTGCATCGACGACATTGTCATCTTTAGGACCTGCAGCGCCTGGATCTTGAGCACCTTGTTGTGCTTGTGCTGCTTGTTCGTAAAGTTTAACTGTTAATGCTTGAACAACTTCTTGTAAAGCATCTTTTGCCGTACGAATTTCATTTAGATCGTTTTTCTCAATAGCTTGTTTTAAGGCATCTTTAGCATCGTTTGCTTTAGCAACTTCTGCAGCATCTACCTTTCCTTCCAAGTCTTTTAAAGTTTTTTCCGCCGTAAACACTAGCTGGTCCGCCTCATTGCGAAGTTCAACTTCTTCCTTGCGCTGCTTATCTGCTTCTGCATTTTCTTCGGCTTCTCTAACCATTTTTTGAATTTCTTCATCAGAAAGTCCTGTTGAAGACTTAATGGTAATTTGCTGTTCTTTATTTGTGCCAAGGTCTTTTGCTCGAACATTAACAATACCGTTTTTATCGATATCAAATGTAACTTCGATTTGTGGGATTCCACGTGGTGCTGGCGGAATATCGGTTAATTGGAAGCGTCCTAATGTTTTGTTATTAGCGGCCATTGGGCGTTCGCCTTGTAAAACATGAATATCAACAGCAGTTTGGCTATCAGCAGCAGTTGAGAACACTTGTGATTTTGATGTTGGGATCGTTGTGTTACGGTCAATTAACTTCGTGAACACACCGCCCATTGTTTCAATACCAAGTGATAGTGGTGTTACGTCAAGTAAGACAACATCTTTAACATCACCTGTGATAACACCGCCTTGAATAGCTGCTCCCATTGCAACTACTTCATCTGGGTTTACTCCACGGTGAGGCTCTTGACCTGTTGCTTTTTTGATAGCTTCTTGAACAGCTGGAATTCTTGTAGATCCACCAACAAGGATTACTTTATCTATTTGTGATGGTGTTAAACCTGCATCACTTAATGCTTGACGAACAGGGCCCATTGTACGTTCAACAAGGTGTGCAGAAATTTCATCAAATTTTGCTCTTGTCAATGATACTTCTAGGTGAAGCGGGCCAGCTGCACCAGCAGTGATAAATGGTAAAGAAATCTGTGTTGTAGATACACCTGATAAATCTTTTTTCGCTTTCTCAGCTGCATCCTTAAGGCGTTGTAATGCCATTTTATCTTGAGAAAGATCAATTCCATTTTCTTTTTTAAACTGCTCTACTAAATAATCAATAATAACTTGGTCAAAATCATCCCCGCCAAGACGGTTATCACCGGCAGTTGCTTTAACTTCAAATACACCGTCACCTAATTCAAGGATTGATACGTCAAATGTACCACCGCCAAGGTCATACACAAGAATAGTTTGGTCTTGGTCAGTTTTATCTAGACCATAGGCAAGTGCAGCTGCTGTTGGTTCATTGATAATACGTTCTACTTCAAGACCTGCAATTCTGCCGGCATCCTTTGTTGCTTGACGCTCTGCATCGTTAAAGTAAGCTGGTACCGTAATAACCGCTTTCGTTACTGGTTCGCCGAGATAGTCTTCTGCGTATGATTTTAAATATTGAAGAATAATAGCTGAAAGCTCTTGCGGAGTGTAATCCTTTCCTTCAATATTTTCTTTGTAATTTGTACCCATGTGACGCTTAATTGAAATAATCGTATTTGGATTTGTGATTGCTTGGCGTTTTGCCACTTCCCCTACTTGGCGTTCACCGTTCTTAAACGCAATTACAGAAGGAGTTGTACGGTTTCCTTCAGGGTTTGGAATTACTTTTGGTTCTCCGCCTTCTAGAACAGATACACAAGAGTTTGTTGTTCCAAGGTCAATACCAATTATTTTACTCATTGCCTTTTCCTCCTAATAAATATGTAGATTATTGATTTACTTTAACCATTGAAGGGCGAATAACTCGATCCTTTAATAGATAGCCTTTTTGAAACTCATCAGTAACAACGTTTGCTCCGTAATTCTCATCTTCTCCCTGCATAACTGCTTGATGCAGGTGCGGATCAAACTCTTTGCCAACAGCCTCAATAGGTTCAACACCTTCTTTTTTCAGTGCATCAACCATACTGCGGTAAACCATGTCCATTCCTTGTAGTAAAGCCTTAGTCTGTTCATTGTCAGCTTCTACTTTCATGGCTCTTTCAAAGTTATCTAATGCTGGCAGTAGATCGGTGATTAATTTTTGAGCTCTATATTTTTCGCTCGCTTCTTGGTCGATTCTAGTCCGGCGGCGGAAATTATCAAAGTCTGCCTGAAGTCTTAAGATTCGATTGTCTGCTTCATCTAACTTAGCTTTAAGCTGCTCGATTTCTTGCAGATATTCATCAACTGGATTAGACTCAGCCACATTTGTTGGCTCACTTTCACCAGCAACAGGTTCACCTGTATTTTCTTCAGTAAGTTCAACTTGTTCATTATGCTCAATTTCAACTTCTTCGTTGATGGTATTATTTTGTTCTTTTGTCAACTTACTCACCTCCCTTAAAGGATTCATAACAATTTATCGTAACTGATCAATACAAAGGAAAAGGGGGTGCCTAAAAAGGCGATTCACCCTTACTCAATATTACCAGCACTAGTTACTTTGATACAGTTTAGTTAAAACAGTGGTTAAATCTCTGCTCAAAAATTGAAGCAAGCTGATTACACGCGAATATTCCATTCTTGTAGGTCCTAATATCGCAATCGTTCCTAATTTTTCAACACCCACAGAATAGGAAGCAGTAATTAAACTGCAATTATCCATCGCACTAATATTATTTTCCCGGCCAATTTTAATATGGATGCCAGCAGACTCGTTTCGGATTAAATTATAAATCCATTCCTCTTGATCAATCATAGTCAATAAACTGCGGATTTTGGTGATATCGTGAAATTCCGGTTGGCTTAACATATTGGTTTTTCCACCAAAAAACAGTTTCTCTGCTACGGGCATTTTAAAGGATTCTCCAATCATGTGGAGCATTAAATCGTAATTCTGGATATGCTGGCGTAATAGCATTGCCACTTCCTTATAAATCTTATCATTTAACTCTTCTAGCGGTACACCGGATAAACGGTCATTAAGAATATTCACCGTTTTTTCGATATCACTGGCATCCACCATATCCGGCAGTGAAAAAGTCCTGTTTTCCACATGACCTGTATCGGTTACAAATATAGCGACTGCTGACTCCCTGTTTAAAGGAATAATTTGTATTTTCTTTAACTTATTTATACTAACAGCTGGTCCTAGAACGATGGATGTATAATTGGTTAACTCTGATAAGATTTTTGCGGATTTTTGGATGATTGCTTCGAACTCAAAGATCCTTTCAGCAAAAATCGATTGAATGATAGAGATATCTTGCTTATTTAATGCTTGAGGCGAGAGTAAATGATCCACATAATACCGGTATCCTTTTTCAGAAGGCACACGTCCTGAGGAGGTATGTGTCTTTTCGATATACCCCAACTCTTCAAGGTCGGCCATTTCATTTCGAATGGTAGCGGAACTAAAGGAAATTTCCTCTTTTTTCGACAAACTTCTTGAGCCGACTGGTTGGGCAGATCGAATAAAGTCATCAACAATTACCTGAAGAATCAACAACTGCCGATCTGTTAGCAACTTTCATCACCTCTGTTAGCACTCTTTGTTAACGAGTGCTAATTATATTAATAAATTATCAAAAAAGGTGGGATGGTGTCAATTAAAAAGAATACAAAATGGCACATCAGCCTAAAGACTTTGCTTTAGATTACTCCCAAAAAGGCCTGGAATACTTCGTTGCCTAACAAACGGCCCTGTTTAGTTAAATATATATTATCGTTCTGTACTTCTATCCATTGTTTAGCCCTTAAATCCGTAAGTTCATTAGCAAATAATTTTAAAGGATCGGCGGCAAATTTTTCATGAAAGTGGGAAATAGAAACTCCATCTGATTTTCTTAGACCCAGGAACATTTCTTCCTCCATTTGTTCTGCTTTTGTCACCTGATGATTTTCAAAAATGGGCAGCAATTGATTATCTAGTTGGTCGATATACTTTCTTAGTGGACCTGTATTGGACCGTCTCCATCCGTTTACATAACTGTGTGCGCCTGCACCAAACCCATAGTAGTATTCATTATTCCAATAGGTTAAATTATGCTGACTTTCATACCCTGGTTTTGAAAAATTACTGATTTCGTATTGATTAAATCCGTGTTTTTCCATTTGTTCCATTAATATTTCATACATGCTCGCTTCGACATCTTCCCCGGGAGTTGGCAGCTTGCCCTTTTTTAATAAATTATAAAAAACGGTCTTTGGCTCAATAATGAGCGAGTAAGCAGAGTAGTGAGGGATATCAAGCGAAAAAGCCTCCGTTAAGGAATCTTTAAAATCCTGAACAGTTTGAGTTGGTAAACTGAAAATCAAATCGATACTGATATTTTCAAAGCCAACCTTTTTGGCCTGGTCAACTGTCTGGTAAACATCCTTTGCTTGGTGGACACGGCCGATCTTTTTTAAGAGCTCGTTATTGAAGGTTTGTACCCCAAGACTTATTCGGTTAACCCCAGCATCTTTTAATGTTTGTAATTTCTCTTTGGTTAAATCACCGGGATTGGCTTCAAACGTAAACTCTAGCTTTTCGCTTTTCGGCAGATTGGTATGAATACTTTCACAAAAAGTGTAGAGCTGCTGCTCATTTAAGGAAGTCGGTGTCCCGCCGCCAACAAAAATGGTGTCTAGTGAATCAGTTGGAAATTCACGAAGAGTAAGTTTCATTTCCTGGTCAAGTGCCTTTATATAATCATCAACAGGCTGGCCCTTTAAAAAAACTTTGTTAAAATCACAATAGTGGCAAATATGCTCACAAAAAGGGATATGGAGGTATGCTGCTTTAATCATGTTTCTTCCTCTATTCTGTAATAAAAAGAGGCTAGGAGAACCTGCCTTAGGCAATCCCTAACCCCTTTACGTTGTTATTTTTTCGTATTATTTTCGTCCATTTTCAATACGGCCATAAACGCTTCTTGCGGTACTTCAACAGAACCTACTTGTTTCATCCGTTTCTTACCTTCTTTTTGCTTTTCTAACAATTTACGTTTACGGGAAATATCCCCGCCATAACATTTAGCTAATACGTTTTTGCGCATTGCTTTAATGGTTGAACGTGCGACAATTTTTTGTCCGATCGCCGCTTGAATAGGTACCTCGAACTGTTGTCTTGGAATGAGTTCTTTCAGTTTTTCAACGATGATTTTACCTCGATCATAAGCAAAATCCTTATGAACAATAAAACTCAAAGCGTCTACTTTTTCGGCATTCAGTAATATATCCATTTTAACCAGACTTGATGGTTGATAACCAATCAACTCGTAATCAAAGGAAGCATAGCCTCTCGTACTCGATTTCAATTGGTCAAAGAAATCATAGACAATTTCTGCTAGTGGAATTTGATAAACTATGCTGACCCGATTTTCCCCTTGGTATTGCATGTCAATAAAGATTCCGCGCTTAAGCTGGCAAAGTTCCATGATCGCACCCACATAATCATTTGGAGCCATCATCGTGGCTTTAACATATGGCTCTTCCACACGGTCAATTTTTTGCGGATCAGGCATATCAGACGGGTTGTCAACATTCAGTTGAGAACCATCTGTTAAATGAACATGGTAAATAACACTTGGTGCAGTTGTAATTAAGTCAATTTTAAATTCGCGCTCGATCCGTTCTTGAATGATCTCCATATGGAGAAGTCCAAGGAAGCCGCAGCGGAAACCAAAACCAAGTGCTTGAGATGTCTCTGGTTCGAATTGAAGTGCCGAATCATTTAACTGCAGTTTTTCCAACGCTTCGCGCAGGTCATTAAATCTAGCTGTATCAATTGGGTAGAGACCGCAATATACCATAGGATTTAATTTACGATAACCTGGGAGCGGTTCAATTGCACCGCCTTTAGCATTGGTAATGGTATCACCAACACGAGTGTCCCCGACATTTTTAATAGAGGCTGTTAAGAAACCAACATCCCCAACGGAAAGCTCGTCCCGCATAACTGCTTTTGGTGTGAATACACCGACTTCGTTCACTTCAAACTCTGCTCCCGTAGCCATCATCTTAATTTTATCACCGACTTTAACCGAACCTTCAACGACACGGATGTAGGCAACGACGCCGCGATAGGCATCATATAAAGAGTCAAAGATTAATGCTTTTAATGGTGCTTCGGGATCACCTGTTGGTGCAGGAACTTTCTCAACAACCTGTTCGAGAATTTCCTCAATCCCAATGCCAGCTTTTGCTGATGCGAGAACTGCTTCAGAAGCATCTAGACCGATAACTTCTTCAATTTCGGCGCGGACTCTTTCTGGTTCCGCACTCGGCAGGTCAATTTTATTAATGACAGGTAATATTTCAAGGTCGTTATCCAGGGCTAAGTATACGTTTGCTAGTGTTTGTGCTTCAATTCCCTGCGCAGCATCCACGACTAAAACAGCCCCTTCACATGCTGCAAGACTTCTTGAAACTTCATACGTAAAATCGACATGTCCCGGTGTATCTATTAAATGAAAGGTGTATTCTTCCCCATCTTTTGCTTTGTATTTTAATTGGACAGCATTTAACTTAATCGTAATTCCGCGTTCTCTTTCTAAATCCATTGAATCTAATAGCTGATCTTTCATTTCACGAGAGGATAAGGCATTCGTTTTTTCCAATATCCGGTCAGCTAAAGTTGATTTCCCATGGTCAATATGGGCAATAATAGAAAAATTTCTAATTTTCGATTGTCGTTTAAGTCTTTCTTCTCTGTTCATGGTCTTCCACTCCTACTATACTCGCACATGTACACTATTTTTGATTATATCAGTAGGGCTGTTAAGATTCAATACAGAATCCCTCTCCCACGGATTAGCAATGATTGGAGCAAAATCAGAAGGGTGATGGCAGTGCATTTTCAATTGAATAAAAAAGTATAATCCTCTTAACCATGAGAACTATACCTTTTTAAATAAAATATGTAAAAGAACTCTGTTGATTGGAACGGAAGGCGGCGTAGACTCCTGCGGGAGTAAGGGACAGGGGAGACCCCGCAGGCGCTTAAGCGCCGAGGAGGCTCCGCGGCACGCCCGCGGAAAGCGAAGCCGCCTGGAGTGGAAATCAACAGCCAAGTTAGATTTAGGGGACTTTTTCAATGAACATTAAAAGATCTGACGTCTTTACCTAATCCGCAATGAAGTGAACTAATTTTTCTGAAGCACCTGTAATCCCATCTGACATTTTTCTGCCCATTGAAGAAAAGAGATTAAAGGCGCTTATTTCCTCCAATTTTTTCTTCTTCGCTGCAATATCGTGGCTGGAAATATCCTTCCCAAGGAACGATGCCCTCACATTATGGTCCTTTTCATGAATGCTGACAGCTGTTTCTAGATTGGGATCGCCATACCCTTTCATTTTTTGAATCCCATTATTCGCTAACTGCATCCCTGTTAGAACAGCAATGAACAGTAGAGCAGCTAGACAGAAGCTTTTAACCATAAACATCTTCATAAAAATGCTCCTAACCTCTATTGTTTAGTAGACGGTTGCTGCGTATCCTGATTTACTTTTTCTGCCTGCCAATAGAAATCACTAAACACATCGGCAAGCGCATCAGCGGAGCGGTTTAATTCTTCAAATGTATTATCAACACCGCCAAATTCCATTAAGATTGCATTTTCCGAAAGGTTCTGATTATATATACTATTCGATCCGGCAGCATTTTTGATAATGACTCCCCTGCTTAAACCTTTATATTTTTTCTCCAGTCGATCATGAAGTTCTTTTGCTAGTTTTGCATTTTTTTCGTAGTTTGGATTTTTTCCGCCGATAATAAACGCAACCTTTGCATAGGACTTTCCATTAATTGAAACCGTTGTTTTATCCCTGCGTTGTGAATCACGGTGAATATCAATAAAATAATGCAAATCATGATTAGATGTCATCGCGGTCTGAACCACGGTTCGCGATTGATCATAGGACTTCCAGAATTTCCAGCCTTTTTTATTTAATGCCGCTTGAATATCAGTCTTATCGATAAAACTGCCAATTCCTCTGTCAGCCAAGCTGGTCTTTAATTGATCACCAATCTTTGTCACATTTATTTGCGAGTGATAAGCTAAATCCGGGTTAGTTACTCCTTTAAGGTAGGGAAGATAGGATTCGCGATTATGAGAGAAGTACACATACACAACCATCCTTCCTCCAGTAGTCTGCCCTGGTGCAGGTGAGGAATTTTCATCCGAAAGCTTGTCCAATCCTTCTAAATTTTGTAAGGCTGCTTCTCGTTCCTCTTTCATAGTTTCAATCGGCGGCGCTGACTCAACCGGCATATTTGTATAGTTTGTTCCTTCCCCAGCCACAAGGATCTTTCCATCAAATTGATAAAAGCCCGGAAGTTCTCTGCCAAGAAGGCTGCGCGGATCATTTAGATTAATATTGCTTGATAGGGTAAATATCAAATTGGTAAGCTTCGGTGTAGTCACCCAGCTATTCCCTGTCTTTAAAAAATGATGATTTTCCCAGCCCATAAATTGGTATAGTAATTCACCATTCACATTCGTAGCAGCTTCATTTACAGATGTTGACATAAGTCTATATTGCGGTTTTAATGACGTTAAAAGACCGCTGATAGAGAAAATTAATATAATAAATAGGGAAAGTACGGCAAAAGCTTTCAGGATGCTTGTCCCTTGGACGATTAAAAAGGCACTTGACGTTTTTGTGTTTTTCATAGTTCCACCTCGCTTAAACGATTCTAGTAAATACTATGTCATTACTAGAAATGGTAGAACTATCTTTTTATTTAATAGTCGAAGTAAAGAGGGCTATTGAAGGAACAGCCCCCTTTAGTTTGTTTATCTTGTATTAAAACCAGCATTCTCTTGATCGATAGCAGTATGTAACGCGGAGTTTAATCCATTGGCAATAAGGTTCGCCATATCCTCGATGAACACATCTACTTCTTTTGGTGTTACCATCAAATTATGACCAATTGGTGAGAGAACTTCGTAGATTAATTTTCTTTTTTCTTCATCCGGGAGTGTGCCGATCATACCTAAAAAGGTTTTACGATGTTTTTCCTCGGGCAAATCCTCATCGGTTAATTTTCTTTTCTCGCCAAAAGTCATACCTGCGGGTGCAAGAGCTCTTGAAGGACGATTTCCTTCCCTCAGCTCTTTCCCAAAATGTTTTAGAATAAAATCTATCGTATCACTTGTTATTGAAACAGCGTCAACGACGGTTGGAACTCCTATGGCGATAACCGGAATTCCCAAGGTCTCCTTACTTAATTCCTTTCTTTTGTTTCCGACCCCTGAACCAGGATGGATACCGGTATCAGAGAGTTGGATGGTTGAATTGACTCTTTCTATCGAACGTGATGCTAAGGCATCGATGGCGATGACGAAGTCCGGTTTCGTTTTTTCAACCACCCCAAAAATGATGTCGCTTGTTTCAATCCCAGTCAGGCCCATTACACCTGGTGATAAGGCACTAACAGATCGGTAACCTTCTTCAACATTCTCAGGCTGAAGCTGAAATAAATGCCGGGTGACTAAGAGATTCTCACACACCATTGGACCAAGGGCATCGGGAGTTACATTCCAATTCCCCAACCCTACCACGAGGCAGGAATCCGTTTTTTTTATTCCGGATCCTGCTAAGAAATGGGCAAATTCCCGGGCAAAGATTTCTTGCACCTTCTGTTGAACCTCGGAATTCTGCTGTCTAATCCCCTGTACCTCTAACGTTAAGTATCGGCCTGCTTTTTTGCCTAGCTGTTCTTCTCCTTGTTTTGTTACCTCAACTAGAGAAATTTTTATATCGTCAACATCTTTTTCTTTAATAATGACCCCTTCGATTTTCGAAAGGTTTTCTTCTTCTCCGACAGATCTTCCCGCAAGCACCATTTCTCTTGCTTCAATTGCTAAATCCGTTCGAATCGAATACTTGCTTAAATCAATAGACTCATTCATGAATTCCACCCCTAATAGAAAATCCTAAATAGAAACTATTTCCTATTTTTGCCCTTAAGCCCGTAAAACATGCATTTTAAATTCGGTTACCTTTGAATTGTGTATTGCAATCTGGCCTTCTGTTTGATAAAATACTTCTTGTTCTGAATTATTATGGATGAATGTAAAGTCGAGTTCATATAAGTCTCGATTCTTTGTAGGAGGTGAATGGAATGCCTAACATTAAATCTGCAATTAAACGTGTGAAAACAACTGAAGCTCGTAATGCTCAAAATACAACTGCTAAATCTGCAATGCGTACGGCTGTTAAAAAAGTAGAAGCTGCTGTTACTCTTAACGATGCTGCTGCTACAAAAGAAGCATTAGTTGCTGCTGCTAGCAAATTAGACAAGGCTGCTGCTAAAGGTCTTATCCACAAAAACGCTGCTGCTCGAAAAAAATCACGTCTAATGAAAAAGTCTAACGCTCTTTAATTAAAAGCGTAAAAAAACGATTCCTATTCGGAATCGTTTTTTTATTGCTCCAGCGCCTAGCCTTTGACCTTGCTTTCGCCGGTCAGTCGCCCTATATCGTGGCTGACCAAGGCGCTGCAGCTTTTCTTTTTACCTTTTTAAACGGAACAAAAGCATTTCAATCAGTAATGACTTATTCATTCCGCCGGTTTTCATCTGATAATCTGCCTCTGCTAACATCTCCATTAGGTTAGCTAATTCTTCATCCCTAAAACTTCCTGCCTGACCGAGGGCTAGCTTTACCCGAAACGGATGGATTTTTAAATAGGCGGCAATTTGCTGCTGCCCGTAGCCTCTTCTTGAAAGTTCCTTTACCTGATAGATGAGACGAAATTGACCAGACAAAAGCGCTAATATCTTAATAGGCTCTTCATTTTGTTTTAACAAGTCATAATAAATCCGCAACGCCTCATCTAATTTTCTTTGAACTACTCTCTCAATAAGGGAAAAAATATTTTGCTCAAGGGTCCTAGCAACCAATTTTTCTACCAGCCCGCTATCAATACGTTTTTGCTCAGCAGCGAATAAGGACAATTTGTCCACCTCGCTGGCAAGCATAAACATATTAGTACCTGCTAAGGAGAGTAATAGGTCAATCGCATTTTCTTCAAATTCCATCCCATTACTTATCGCTCGATCTCTTACCCATTTTTTCAATTCATGTTCAGATAACTTTTTAGCCTCAACTAATTCAGCACTCCGTTTAATCTCTTTGGTTATTTTTTTTCTTTCATCCAATTTTTCATACGGAGCCGAAATGACCATCACTGTATATGGAGCAGGCTCTTTCAGGTATGCTTCCAATTTTGCCAGATTGTGTTCTACCTTAGCCTTCGTTTTTTCTGCAGTTAAGAAAACAGGATTATGTAAAAAAACAACCTTTTTCTCTCCCAAAAAAGGAAAGGTCTCAGCGTCCTCTAAAGCGAAATCGACTGAAGTCTCTTCTAAATCATAAGCTGAAAAATTAAAGTCCTTTTCTTCTTCGTCTAGAATATGGTTCAGAAGTAATTGTTTTGTTTCATTGATTAAAAATGCTTCTGTTCCATATAATAAATAAATAGGAGCTATATCCTTTTTTTTAATTTTTTTCCATATCTCTAATACCATTTTGTCCAGCGCTCCCCTAAATTTTCACTCCTATCTTATCGTAAAGAAGCTTGGACCTTTTGACAAGTACTTAAAGGGAATTAGCACGTTTATCCAACAATACCAATTCCCGAATCTATTTGAACGCCAGCAATATTGGCCCTAGGTACTTCTATTGACTGGCGGGGTTCCTCTACTTATAGTGTAGCCCTTCCTGAGTCGAACTATTTTGACAACTCTTGTCAGTACAGGAAAGAAGCAAATAGCAGGCTGGATTTTTTCAGGCGAATAGCTTATACTATACTTGAAAATAGGAGGGGTATAGCGTGAATCATTTTGAAAAAGACGTGCAAAGTAAACGTAATGATGCGATTGATTCTGGGGTAGGTTTTGGAGTTTCTTTCGGCTTTTTTGCTATAATCTTTATTATTGCAACAGTCATTAAGCTAATTGGTTCCTAATGAATGCTACATAATTTAGTAAAGAGGGCTGCAGCGCTGCAGTCTTTTTTTATGAAAATTGCGCTTCCGCCAGAGCCTTGGGCTTTCTTCTTGAATTACTATACCTTATGGCAGATAGGTTGAAAAGGTTCCTTTTCCACGATAAAAAAGATAAGTAATGGCCCCTTGCTGGTCAGTACGGTATATTTTTGCTTTTACGGCTGCCAAACGATCTAGTACCTCCTGATGAGGATGTCCAAAACGGTTATGTTCACCAACTGAAATAAGAGCCGCCTTTGGCTTAATTTGATTGATAAACACCTCAGCACTTGACGTTTTACTTCCATGGTGGCCCGCTTTCAACACATCAATCGTTAAATGCGGATACTTTCTTATGATTGCCTCTTCCCCCTCTTGGTCAAGATCCCCGCCAAAAAACCAGCTAAGACCTCCAATCTCGGCAACGATGGCGATCGACCCTCTATTTCGCTCACCTGTGAAGTTCTTTTTCGGAGACAAAATATAAAAATTATTATCCCCTTGTTGCCAAGTATCACCGGATGAAACTTTTATAACGGGTATCCCTTGGCTCGCTGCTTCTTTTGTGATAAGTTGTTCCATTTCAGAAGGCTCAGTAACCGATGGCATTAAAATCTGCTTGACCTTAAGCTCTGAAAGAATGGATTTAGCACCGCCAATATGATCCATATCCCCATGGGTCAGGATTAATTTATCAATCTTTGTAATACCTTTTGCTTTCAAAAAAGGAACAACCACATCCCGGCCAACTTCAAATGGTTTGGCCTGCTCTTTCCACCTTTCCTCTACAAAATTCATTGAACCGCCTGTATCGATCAGATAGTCGCCCCGTCCATGTGGAAAATGAATGAAAATACTATCACCCTGTCCTACATCAATCATTGTCACTTCGCCAGAAGGATTCAACCAATTCCAGCACGGCTGAATGGTAAGAAGCATGACTATAATTACAAATACATGCACCCTCTTTCTAGGATAAGCCCCTCTTTCCCATACATAAAAGGATGAAACGATTAGGATGATGTAAAGAATAGTGATCAAGTTAGGAGGTCTTCCCGGAGTAAAATTGGTGAAAGGCACATTCCCTAAAACCTGAATAAGCTTATTGGATAACTCAATCGTCTTTTGTACGAGGAAGATCAGTATCCCTGGGGTTGTTCCAGTCAGTAATTGAATCATAAATAGGACATAAACGGCAGGAAGATAAACGAATGAAAATAGGGGGATATACAACAAATTAGCCGCAATCCCTATAAAGGAAAGTTGAAAATAGTGGTAAAGCAATAGCGGCATCGCGGAAAGTTGGGCTGTCACAGAGGTAGCAATCATCTTCGCCCCATTCCCTTGATGCCGTTTGAGAATTTTGGGGGCAGCAAGAATGATCGCAAAACTGACTAAAAAGGAAAGCTGGAAGCCATTATCAAAAATGATCATTGGTGAACCAAAAATATAGAGGAGAAAGGCCAAACTTAGAGCATCGATAGTTAAAAGCCTAAGATGATGCTTCCATTTTTCAGCGATTAAAATCAGTGCAATCATTAGTGCTGAGCGTATTACAGAGGGGGAACTGCCTGTTAAGAGGACATAAACGGGTAGGAGGCCCAAAAGAAAATTGGTCATAAACTGTCTAGTCAGTCCGCATCTAAGTCCAATATAAAAAATCATCCCAATGAACAAGGAAACATGGAGACCGGAAATGGCCAATAAGTGAACAATTCCCGTCCGTTGGTAGTCACTTAATAATTCAGGGTCAAGGATTTTGGTATCACCGAATATTAAGGCTGCAGACAACCCTGCAATTTCTGATGGAAAGTTCTTTTCTAGGTAGTTAATCCCTGTAAAGCGAAGCTGTTTTACATATGCGGACGGAGAGGATTTAATGGGTTTGCAATGATGAAGAGGGCTTTGTTGAAGATTAAGAATCCAAAAAATTCCTTTTGTGGCCAAATAGCGCTGATAGTTAAATCCATTCGGATTTTTAGCCACAGCCGGTTTCTTTAATGTGCCTGTAATTTGGCAAATGCAGCCATATGGGCTGTGACTTTGCAAAAGCCGTTTTTCTTCCTCCGAGTTTATTTGGTAACGAAGGAGAACTTTTTCATTATAGAGTTGTTCCTTTCCTTGTACTTTTAATAGATGGCCATCAATGATTGGGTCCTTGATATATTCTATATAAAAGTTAGTCTTCGCTGGCGGAAGCTTTGAATGATTATGGGCATAGACCCACTCTCCTTTAAGATAAAAGATAAAACCTATCAGGATGATCAGGACAATTGGGGCTTGTTTGAACTTTTTAAGTTTAGCCAAAGTAAGGAGAAATAGACAAGTTACGATAAGAAATGGAAAAAATGAAACAAGTGAACATAAAACACCTAAGAAGGCACCTAGAGCAATATAAATATATTTTCCGCTCATTTTTTTCTCCGTTATTTGGAATTTTGTGATACTGGGGAATCGTTATCGATTTATGGGGTGACGCCGGTCATTTTCCGGCGTCTTATAAAGGAGATTATTTACCAAGTTGAATCATTGGTTCTTTCAATTCAACCTTTTCGGTTTTCACCTTGGCTTGTTCAAACAATTCAATCGCGTAGGGATGATTTTTATAATCCTCTGCATAATAGACGGTTTTAATCCCTGCTTGAATAATTGCCTTACAGCATTGAAGACAAGGAAAATGGGTTACGTAAAGTTCGGCATCAGAGGTCGGAACACCGAATTTGGCACACTGCAACAGTGCGTTCATTTCCGCATGAACCGTCCGCACACAATGATGATCAATCACATAACACCCTTTGTCAATACAATGATCTCCGCCGGCAATAGAACCATTGTAGCCGCCGGCAATAATTCGTTTATCTCTGACAATCGTTGCACCTACGGTTAATCTTGTACAAGTGCTTCTTAGTGCGAGCAGATGGCTTTGTGCCATAAAATATTGGTCCCAAGAAATTCGCTCCATGTTTCCCACTCCCTGCATAACTTTTCTTTTAAGTTTACTGGTACAGCCCTTTTAGGTCAATGGAAGTTTCATTTTACTACAATCAAATCCTTTAGCTTTTCAAACGTCTTATCCCCAATTCCAGTTATATTTTTTAAGTCGTCAATCGTTTTAAATGGGCCGCTTGTATTTCGGTAATCGATAATGGCTGCTGCCTTAGCTGGACCGATTCCAGGGAGATTCTGCAGCTCTTGTTCATCCGCTTTATTAATATTAATTTTCCCTTGTTTTTGACCTGTCCCGCTCAATCCAGATCCGCCGCTTCCAGTCGCTGTAGGTAAGGTACTTTCCTCTTCTCCCTTTCCTGGTATGTAGATGACCATTTCATCCTCCACATGCGCAGCAAAGTTAACTTGTGTTTGGTCGGCCTGGTTCGTTAATCCACCCGCTCTTCCAATTACATCAATGACCCTTTCTCCAGTGTTAGCTTGATAAACCCCTGGATGAGTCACTTGTCCCTTTACATCTACCATGATATTTTCAGGCTGATTTGCAGCTGGTGTGTCTTTCTTTTCAGCAGGTGTCTCGACAGCTTGTGTTCGGACCTCATCTTCCTGGCTGAGAGAAGTCAATGGGGCCGACTCCTCAGGACCTTGTATATAAAAATAATAAAAACCACCAACAACAAGCAATAAGACAACTGCAAAATGAATCTTGTGTTCCAGTAACCAATCTTTCATGATAATCCATCCTTCCTAAAGGTATATTTCACATTTCATTTTCATAATCTTATAAAAGAATACTGATGCGAAGGAGGGTCGATTATGAATATAGGCATTATCGGTACCGGTAATATGGGAAGAGTCATAGTGGAGGCTTTGATTGACGGAAAGGCCGCTTCCCCTTCTTCCTTAATGATAACGAACCGAACCAAATCCAAAGCCATGCTGCTTAAAGATAAATATAAGGACATATTAATTGGCGCGAATCCAGAAGAAGTTGCTGCACAATCTGATTTAATCTTTATTTGTATAAAGCCATTAGACATACGGAATATGCTTGATCAAATCAATCCCCATTTATCTCCTGATAAGTGTCTTGTTTCGATAACTAGTCCTGTCAGTACTAGCCAGATTGAAAATAGGGTATCCTGTTCAACTGTCCGAGTCATTCCTAGTATTACAAATCGGGCATTAGCGGGGGTTTCACTCGTTACGTATGGGGAAAATTGCAGCGACCATTGGAAAATGAAACTAGAAAAACTCATTTCGAAGATTTCTGTTCCGGTTTGTATTGATGAACGAATAACGAGGGTAGCCTCTGATATTGTTAGCTGTGGACCTGCTTTCTTTAGCTATTTGCTTCAGAATTTCATTAAAGCTGCGGTTAAGGAGACTGACATTGATACAGAAACAGCGACTGTTTTTGCAAGTGAGATGATTGTAGGACTTGGAGAATTAATTAAACAAGGGCATTATACCCTGCCATCCTTACAAGAAAAGGTTTGTGTAAAGGGCGGGATCACAGGGGAAGGAATTAAGGTGTTAGATAGTGAGCTTGGATCAGTATTTGAACATGTCTTCCAAGCTACCCATGCTAAATTTAAAGAGGATTTAGAAAAGGTAGAAATTCAATTCTCTAAACAATAATTCGCTAATCGTTTACAAATTCCTCTAATAAATCATAAAAAAAGCCATCTTTTTTGTAAAAAGATGGCTTTTTTTATTTTTTCTTGGCAACAAAGAAAATTCGTTCCGATTCCTTTGTGGGTTCGAACTGTTGAAAATCAGCACTAATCTCAAGTAATTGAAATCCGGCAGTATTTAACCAGTCAGAATATTGGCCGATCGGATACGTACGCTGATAATGAAGTTCGTCTATGCGATCATATTTCCCGGTCCGTTTGTCTAAAACAAAAAAACTTAATTCATGTTCCACGCTATTAGGATCTTCCCCGGGGAAACTATTCCAAATATAAGAAATATTATCCTCATTTAAGGCGAAGGTTTGATTAATGAACACGTCTGTCATTTTATAGATCGAATGTACATCAAAAATAAACAATCCATGATCCTGTAAATGTTGATGTACATTCAAGAAAGTTGATAGTACCTCTTCTTCTGTTTGTAAATAATTTAATGAATCACAAAAGATACCTATGACATCAAATTGCCCTTGTCCTTCCAAATTTGCCATGTCCTGTTGAAAAAACGGGATTTTAACACCCTCTGCCTCGGCTTTTCCCTGGGCCACTGATAGCATATCTTCTGATAAGTCAATCCCTGTAACATCAAGACCTTGTTTGGCAAACCGAACAGAAAGTTCTCCTGTCCCGCAGGCTAGATCCAACAGGCGGGTTGCTTCCACCTCATATTTGGCAAGCCTGTTTTTAACAAATGATACCCATTGATCATATGGGGCATCTTTCATAAGTTCATCGTACAGGTAGGCAAATTGCTCATAGCTCATGAATTTAACTCACTGAGGATATCAACATGCGGCGCATCGCCCCACAACCGTTCTAAATTGTAATAGCTTCGTTCATCACGGTGGAATACATGGGCAACAACATCTCCTAAATCAATTAGCACCCATCTTGCTTCGTCAAACCCTTCGATTCTTTTTACATCATAACCGGTCTCTTGGGCCTTTTCCTTCATTTCTCGTGCAATAGCCTGTACCTGTTTGTCGGAATTACCATGACAAATAATAAAATAATCGGCAATTAACGAGATTCCTTTCATATTTAAAGCTAATATATCTTCAGCCCGTTTATCGTCGGCTGCTTTTACCGCAATCTTAAGAAGTTCTTGATTATCCATTCATCAGTCCTCCAGTTTTTGAAATTAAATCATTATAGGTATAAAATGTTTCCGGATAAATCGTTTGGTTCTTTTTCATTAAGAAAAGAATGGTATTTTGAATGGCTTTTACGAGTGCCTTTTCTAAATTTTCTTTAGCTATTTCTCTTACTTCCTCTACACCCGGGAAATGTCTCCCCGGCTCAATATAATCCGCTAAATAAATGACTTTTTCCAGTAACGTCATATTAGGTCTTCCAGAAGTATGGTAGCGGATCGCATCCAATACCTCATTATCACTGACCCCTGCTTCTTTTCCAACCAGGTAAGCACCCACTGGAGCATGCCACAATTCAGTATTATATAAAAGTAAATCCTGCGGCAGTCCTTGTGACATAATAATTTCTTTCATTTCATCCTTTGGGCGAAACTTGGCATAATCATGAAAAATAGCCGCTATTTCCGCTTTCTTCACATCTGCTCCATATTTCTCTGCCAAGCTAATAGCAGTTTCCATTACCCCTAGCGTATGCTGGTATCGATGTTCCGTTAATTGGACTTTAACTATGTCTAAAGCTTTTTGACGTTCCATATAAATGTTTCTCCTCAATATAATCAATAACCGAATCTGGCAGCAAATAACGAACCGATTTACCTTTTTTTACTCTATCCCTGATCATACTTGAGGACACATCAATGGCTGGTACATCCACATATAGAACAGGGTAGTCCGTTTGGCGGCTGTATGAAGGTCTCTCAACCCCAACAAATTGGACAAGGTTAATAAGTATATCAATATCATGCCATTTCGGCAAATATTCAATCATATCGGCACCAATTATAAAGAAAAATTGATGGTCAGAATACTCAGCGTTAAGTAATTTCATTGTATCAACGGTATAAGAGGGCCCGTTACGATCGAGCTCGATAGGTTGAATGCTGAAGGCCGAATTTCCTGCAATAGCAAACTCGAGCATCCTGAGACGGTCCTCATCTTTAACCGACTCCGGTTTTTTCTTGTGCGGCGGTTCATGGTTTGGCATAAACCAAATTTTATCAAGCTCAAGTGCCGAAAGAACTTCATTGGCAATCAAAAGATGTCCATAATGGGGCGGATCAAACGTGCCGCCCAATATTCCAACTTTCTTCATGCGATCGCCATCCTTTTCCTTGTTTAAGGTCCTTTTTTTATGGAAGAGTGATTGTTTTCTTTTCTGTAGACTCTTTATACAAGACAATCGTATTTCCGATAATTTGGACGATTTCTGCGCCTGTGCCGTTTGCCAGTTGCTCGGCTACTTCCGTTTTGTCTTCCTCACAATTTTGCAGGATACTTATTTTAAAAAGTTCTCTTGCTTCCAAGGCCTCTGCTATTTGCTTAATCATATTCTCATTTACTCCGCCTTTACCTACTTGAAAAATCGGATCTAAATGATGTGCCTTTGACCGTAAAAATCTTTTTTGTTTACCTGTTAACATTATTTTCCTCCTAGTTGTCCCAACACATTTTCTTTCATTCGTTGTATATCTGGAAATATCCCTGTCCATTTTTCAAAAGCAAGTGCGCCCTGATAGACAAACATATCAATACCGTTCTGTACGGTTGCCCCTCTTTCACTCGCTTCATGTATAAACCTTGTTTCAAGAGGGTTATAGATAATGTCACAAACAACAGTCTGATTACCTAAATTTTTGAGACTTAAGGGCTGTTCCGTTATTTTCGGAGACATCCCAATCATCGTTGTTTGGATAAATAGATCATATTCACCTACAAGTTTGCCTGCTTCTTCTATGGTAAACGCCCTTGAGGAATTTGGATAAGGACATTCCGCAATGAGACCGGCGGCCTTTTCAACCGTGCGATTAGCGATGTCGATTTGAATAGGGTTTTCTTTGGCTAAGGTAAAGTAAATAGCTCTTGCAGCGCCACCTGCTCCAATCACTAATATTCTTCTTCCTTTGACTTCAGAAACAATACCATTGAGCCCTTTCAAAAAACCTACCCCATCCGTGTTGTAACCAATCAATTTTCCATTTTGGTTAACTACGGTATTTACAGCTCCAATACTAGCGGCTAATTCATCCACTTCATCCAAAAACGGGATAATGTTACTTTTGTGGGGAATGGTGACATTAAAGCCAACGGCTCCTAATGCTCTTAATCCGTTAACTGCATCATGTAAGTCTTCATCCTTTACTTGAAAAGGAAGATAGATGGCATCCATGTTATAAAGCGAAAACAAATCATTGTGCATTGCCGGCGACATGGTATGTCCAATCGGGTTCCCCAAAACTCCAAATAGCTTTTTCACCTGTTTCTCCACCCTGTTTACATATTCTCTTTAGATTAATGACCTTCGCATCAAGGTTTGGACGCCTTTTGGCACATAGGCAGCCACTTTTGCCCCCGGTTCATTAATTGTAATCCATCCCAGTCCTGAAAAAACAATATCTGTTTTTGCCTCTTTGACGGTAAATTCCTGTCTAACCAACTCCGGAAATGATTCTAATTCATCCGGTCCTGGTGGTGTCAGCAATTCGCCTACATGTTTTTCATAAAGACTGTCCGCATTTTCAATTTTTGTCCGGTGAATATTTATTTCGTTTGAAACGTAACAAACAAGTG
Source organism: Bacillus sp. ISL-18 (assembly GCF_018613415.1). Taxonomy (GTDB): domain Bacteria; phylum Bacillota; class Bacilli; order Bacillales; family Cytobacillaceae; genus Neobacillus. Next base: position 585,726 of record NZ_JAGGQG010000010.1, read on the forward strand.
ATCTTCGGCCACCCGAAATATAGTCAAAACGAGCCAAACCTCCGAAAAACAATGTTTGTCCTTCATTTAATTGAAATACCTTTGGCTTTATTTCCTTCTTAGGCGTAATAATTTTTAAATCTTTTTTATTTATAAAATGTGCCATTTGATGGTGATTGATGATTCCCGGCGAATCAATTAACGATTTTTCATCATCGAGCGGGATTTTAATAATATCTAATGTGGTACCCGGAAAATGAGAGGTTGTTATTACGTCTTCTTCCCCTGTTACTTCTTTAATAATCCGATTAATAAAAGTTGATTTTCCAACATTCGTACATCCGACCACATAGACATCTTTACCATTTCGTAAAACATCAATGGCCGCGGCCGTATCCCTAATATTTAATCCTTTTGCGGCACTGACTAAAAATACTTCTTCCGGTCTAAGCCCTAATTCTCTTGATTCATGCTTCATCCACTGAACTAACTTGGCATGCTTGACAGACTTTGGTAATAAATCGACCTTATTTCCAACAAGTATTACCTTATTGTTACCTACGAACCGGTGTAATCCTGGAAGCCAGCTGCCGTTAAAATCAAAGATATCGACAATCATGACAATAAGGGCATCAGTCCGGCCAATTTCATTTAAAATTTTTAAAAAGTCATCATCGGTTAAATTAACATCCTGGACTTCGTTATAGTGTTTTAACCGAAAACATCTTTGGCATATAATCGTTTCCTTCTCTAAAGCAGAAGAAGGGGCATAACCCATTTCATTTGGGTTTTCAGTTTGGACTTTTATTCCACAGCCCATACAGATATATTGTTGATCACTCACTAATTAATCCTCCCATTGAAGCATCCCTTTTTTACGGAACCAATTTAAGATTCTTCGTTCCGCAAATCGATTGAATTTCGTCCAAAATCCATCGGATGAGGCGACAGGAACAACCAAGATCGTATGAAATCCGCTGCGGTTTCCACCCAGTACATCCGTTAATAATTGGTCTCCTATAACAACTGCCTCTTCCTTTTTAATTCCCATTTGTTGAACAGCCCGGTGAAACGCCGGCCCCATTGGTTTCCGTGCTCTATAAATAAACGGTATTTTTAGCGGGTCTGAAAAAAACTTGACCCTTTCTTCATTGTTATTAGAAACAATGGTTACCAGGATATGATGTTTTTTCACTTCATCAAACCATTTAATTAATTGAGGAGTGGCACTAGGACGGTCCCATTCCACCAAGGTATTATCTAAGTCCGTAATAATCCCTTTAATCCCTCTTGCTTTTAATTCTTCAGGTGAAATATCGAGAATGCTTTTCACATGTTCATTCGGTAAAAATTGTTTCAACACTAAGCGTACACCTCATTAGCTCTAAATAAAATGCTGGATGCAGAACCACCATTTTCTTTTCTTGTACCATCATAACCAATTTCCCCCCTTGTTTCAAAAGAAAAAGTGAAACAGGACAAATTTAATCAACAAAAATACTTTATATCTTATTATCCTTCATATATCGAAAATACATGAGATTCAAATACAATTACTTTTTGATTAATTTAAAGGATCTGCTGATTAAAGGTATTTTAATAAATATTTTTCGACAAATTCCAACATTCCCACCTTCTGTGGATAACCTTATTAACAATATACCCATTGAATAATTTACATTTTATTACTTTATAAACAAATTAACCACAAGTTATCCACTTGAAACTGTGGATAACGAGAACGATTGTTCTAAAGGAATTAATTTGGTAGATTTAGGTTACAGCATTTGAACTTACCAATTTATGTTTTGTTCTTATAAAATAGAACCATTTATTCTAAATCGGAGGGGGATTCTGATATGCGGAACCTGTCAGATGAATTATTAATTGAATCATATTTTAAAGCAAGAGAGCTAAACTTAAGTCCAGAATTTATCGGTCTCATTGAATCTGAGATGCACCGACGCTCTTTATATAATAAAATTAAAAAGTCTTCTTAATTGTGATAACGCCCCTTTTGAGGGCTTTTCTTTTTTTACAGCGTAAATAACTACAAACTAACAACGGCGCCACTAAAGCGCCGTTTTGAATTACTTTACTAGCATTCCGAGTCTTTCCCCAACCTTAAGCTCTTGCGGGGTATGAAGGGTTTCATCCATTTGAAAAGTACCTTTTTCAAATAAAAGGACCACTGTCGAACCGAAACTAAAGTAAGCCAGTTCCCCGCCTTTTTCCAGCTCACTGCCTTTATGAGTGGTCTCAATTGAATTTACAAACATTGCTCCAACTTTCACGATGGCAACATGACCACCGTTTGTTTTTACTTCGGTTATGACTCGATAGTTTTTAGATAGGGCTTGTCGTCCGTATTTTAACCCCCATTTATTAACTGGGTATGATTTTGAGCCAAGCTGCCATTGTTTAGTAACAGTCCCATTGACAGGACTATGGATTCGATGATAGTGGCTTGGACTCAAATATAAAATCATATATGTACCTTTCAGATACTTAGCCAGGGTATCCGAATTACCGAGCATCTCACCAATTGAATAGGTTTTACCTTTGACAACGATCTCACTGGTTTCTTTAATGTTCCCTACATCTTCCAAAACGGCATCAACAGGGCTGACTACTGAATCAGCCAGTTGGTCAATTGCCCTGGCCTCTTTTTTTAACGTCCTCACAAATAGGTCATGCAAGGTTGGATAATCAGACAGTCCTTTATCCATTTCCTCTAGATTTAATTGATAGACCCTTGCAAAGGATGGGACAACAAAACGACTGACTGGCGAGCGGGCAAATCTTTTTAAAATCCCCGATGACCACCTTCCATTGGTCAATTCTATTAAGAGCCGATAAAAACCTTGCAACATGATAATACCCCCAAATAGTGTAAAAATACTCTTTACGGAATGACATAAAACCCGTAGAATTAAATATTATAGAATAATCTAGCTTAAAAATATATTCCCTTCTGTTTTTCAAAAAAAGGAGTGGTGTGGAGAATGTTTTTATTGGATGTATTGGATCTCACAATAAAAAAACTGAAATCGCAAACAGCAAATGTTATTACCATAACAAACCTTTCACTGGGCGGATTTGCAATCGTGCTTGGTTTACATGGAAATTTACGTTTAAGCTTATTGCTCATTTTCATTGCCGCTTTGGCCGATCGCTTTGACGGCATGGTCGCCAGAAAATTTAATATTGAATCTGAGTTAGGCAAACAATTAGATTCCATGAGTGATATTATATCATTTGGAGTTGCACCAGCACTATTACTATATCAAGGTATTTTATCTGAATTTGGCGGACCTGGTTCATTTTTCACCGTATTTTACATCGCCTGCGGTGCTTTTCGATTAGCACGATTTAATGTTACAGAAAGTAACGGTTATTTTACTGGTTTACCCATAACGGCGGCTGGCTGCCTGGCAACCTTAAGTTTTCTGGCAATCCCCTACCTCCCTTCACAAACCTTCTTGTTTATTATGATTATTTTATCATTTCTAATGGTAAGTTCCTTTAAACTAAAAAAAGTATAATGGCAAAAATACTTCAGAAAAAAATGACCTATTTAGCGGCAAGCTAGAGGGTCATTTTTATTTTGTAAATAAAATTTACAGGACAGACACAATTTTTTGTTTTTTTCATAGGAATTAATAAGTGGGCTAAAGTCCAATAAAGCACGGGGGTGGACGTAGATGACTGGAATCTTAACAGCTCTCGGATATTTAATGAAGGAATTTTTATTTCTTGTTTCTTATGTAAAAAATAATGCCTTTCCCCAGCCCCTCTCTGCGGCGGAAGAAAGAAAGTATTTACGGTTAATGGCAGAAGGGGATGCGCACGCACGTAATATGTTAATTGAACACAATTTACGACTTGTCGCTCATATTGTAAAAAAGTTCGAAAATACCGGCGAGGATTCAGAAGATTTGATTTCGATTGGAACCATAGGTTTAATTAAGGCAATCGAGAGCTATTCAGAAGGGAAAGGAACAAAGCTTGCAACCTATGCAGCAAGATGTATCGAGAACGAAATTCTCATGCATCTAAGGGCGCTCAAAAAGACCAAAAAGGATGTTTCACTGCATGATCCGATTGGTCAGGATAAAGAGGGCAATGAGATTTCATTAATTGACGTGCTGAAATCCGAATCAGAAGATGTAGTAGATACCATTCAACTTAACATGGAGTTAGAAAAAATCAAAAAATATATCGAAGTACTTGATGACAGGGAAAAGGAAGTAATTATTGGCCGCTTCGGCCTAGATTTACAAAAAGAAAAAACGCAGCGTGAGATTGCTAAAGAGTTAGGGATATCAAGGAGCTATGTCTCGAGGATTGAAAAACGGGCATTGATGAAAATGTTCCATGAGTTTTATCGCGCTGAGAAAGAACGGAAGAAGAGATAACCCAATTTGAAAGCGAATAATATAGGATTGTTCCAAAAGAGCAGGATTTCTCCTCCTGCCCTTTTGGTTTGGATTTATTTATTTTTACCGTCCGACAATAAATTGTTCCACGTTTTCCCGCCATCAGTGGATTCATATAGGTCATTTTTGTATGTTGTAAAAGCAATCTGGTTAGTATTTTTAGGATTCACCGCCAAATAAGTAATGGGATTATCATAATCAAGAAACGGAATGATCAGATTAGCCTGTTCTCCTGTTACGGGTGAAATCGTTTTTAATAGAATTTTCTCATCTTCCACACTGGAAAAAAGAAGTGAATCCCCACTGAAGGTTAATGCTGTTACCATGATCGGCCCTGTGATTAGTTTCATGGTGTTCCCGTTATCGGTTGAAAAATAGATACCAGATCTTGTTGACATGGCCATGGTATTTCCATTAGTCGGATGAACCGCCATCATCCCCATTGAATCAGCAGAAAAATTTTTAAAAGCACTTTTCTTCCATGTCTTCCCGTTATCGGTCGAATAGTTTACACCGAGATTGACAGAACCACTTTGCTCTTCACCAATTACATATAGACCATTTCCTGTGTAACTAGCTGCCGTAAAATGAAAGTTTGCTTTGTCATAAAAAGCCAGCTTCTGAAGGGTTTTCCCCTTATTAACACTTCTTACTAGACCGAGCGGGTCCTTCAAGCCCGAACCTTTTTGCGGATGGCCGCTTGCTATAAATCCCGTTTCAATCGCCTGAAACCCGATGTAGTCATGTTGATTTGTTGTTGTTTTGTACCATCTTTTATCTTTATAAAGTTTTAAACCATTATTTGCGGCTATATATAGGGCGGTGTCGTTGCCAGGATAGCCAATCCCGCGGATATTTTTCAGTTTTATGACCCCTGCATCTGCGATATGAAAGGTCGCTTTACTTCTCGAACTCGTTTCTTTTTTCTCCTGACTCTGATTAGTGCAGCCTGATGTAATTAGCACAACTCCTAAAAGAACAGCAAGAAAAGTTTTACTATTAAGCCTCATTTTATCCCCCTACTAAGAATTCATATTAAACTATGAGATATTTTTTTATTAGAAATCGTTATCCATCCACTTATACCCCACTCCCCATACGGTTGTCAAATAATCCTCCACAGGAAAACCAGCTTTCCGTAATTTATCACGTAAATTACGGACATGGGAATCGATGGTCCGATCCTCAGTCAATGCAGCATAACCCCAAATCGTTGTTAAGAGATGTTCCCGCGTAAATACTTTATTTTTGTTTTTTAATAAAAGAGCCAACAATGAAAATTCCTTTGGCGTAACCGAAATAGGCCGCTGTTTATAGGATACCTGGAAGGAATCTTCGTTTAAGCTTAATTCGTTAAAAAACACCAAACCACCAGACGCCTGTTTCCTTCTTAAAACAGCCTCAATTCGAGCAATCAATTCATCTTCATCAAATGGCTTAGAAATATAATCATCTGCCCCCATGTTTAACCCTTTTATGATATCTAATTTCTCACTGCGCGCTGTTAACATGATGATGGGGATATCCGATTCTTTTCTAATTTCTACACAGGCTTCCCATCCGTTCATTTCTGGCATCATGACATCTAATAAAAGCAGATCTGCTTTATCTTCGTGCAAGTACTGAATGGCCTCCGCTGCGGAGGTTCTTTTTATACATTGATACCCTTTTGGTGTTAAATAAAGAGACAATAGGTCTAGCATTCTTGATTCATCATCCACTAGCAAAATCTTGGTCACTTGATTTCAACTCCAGCTATATAAATGTTGATAAAATTATACTATAAACAAGACCACAAATTTCTAGATTTATTTGTATTTAATGGGACAAACCTTTTGCCTGCCGGAAAAGTAGTTCCCAACTTTACTTGTTTGAGTCATTTTTATAAAAGTGAAAGTTAGAGAATTTTTCGATAAATGATTATAATGTAAAAGGACATAATTGAGGAGGTACAACGATGACAGTCAATACATATTCAGAAGTATGGAATCTTGATGTATTTTTTCCAGGAGGAAGTGATTCCGGAGAATTAGAAACGTTTTTGGTTCAAACAGAGGAAAGTATTAAAGGGTTGGCAGAAAAGGTAAATAATTGGACACCTGTTAATTCAGTCGAGGACAGCCAATACCTGCAGGAGCTCTTACGTAATTTAGAAGAGGCAGCAAAGAAGTTAACTCAAGCAGGAGCGTTTATTGGCTGCTTATTAGCACAAAACACAAAAGATAAGAGGGCGTATTCTCTTGATGCCAAAGTAACGAGTTTGGGGGCTGTATTTCAAACCGCATTAGGTTCGCTGGACTATCAATTAACGACGATTGATGATTCCGTCTGGGAGCAGTTAGTTGCTAAGGAGCCGTTAAAAGAATTTAGCTTCGTATTAACAGAGAGCCGAGAAAAGGCTAAAGAGAAGCTTTCAAAAGAAGAAGAAGCAATAATCAGCACGCTTGAAGTAGACGGCTATCATAGCTGGGGCCAACTATACGATTTAATTGTAAGTAAAATTAAAATCCCTTTTAATGAAAACGGTATGGAACAACAACTTTCCGTTGGCCAAGCCTTTAATAAATTCTCAAACCCCGACCGGGAAGTTCGGGCTGCGATTTTTAGGAAGTGGGAGCAAGCCTGGGGAAATCAAGCAGACATTCTTGCCAAAACGCTTAATCATCTTGCCGGATTCCGGTTAAGTGTTTATCAAAAACGAGGCTGGGAAGATGTTTTAAAAGAGCCGCTCAGCATTAACCGGATGGAAAAGGTCACGTTAGAAACGATGTGGTCAGTGATCTCGGAATCTAAACAAAAGATCGTTGATTATTTGGAGCGCAAGGCTAAACTACTAGGGCTGAAGAAGTTATCCTGGTTTGATTTAGATGCTCCATATGGAAAAACAGAAACGAAGGTACCTTATCAAGAAGGAGCCAAATTTATTGAAGAGAACTTTGCCCTGTTTGGCGAAAAGCTCGCTGCTTTTACGAAAAATGCTTTTAGCGAACGCTGGATTGAAGCGGAGGATCGTCCAGGGAAAGCTCCAGGGGGTTTTTGTACTGATTTTCCTGTGAAAGAACAATCACGGATATTTATGACCTATTCTGGTACGCCATCGAATGTTTCTACACTAGCACATGAACTCGGGCATGCATTTCATTCCTATGCGATGCGGGATGTTCCCTATTTTAATTGCAACTATGCCATGAATGTGGCAGAAACAGCCTCGACCTTTGCTGAAATGATTGTTGCGGATGCGGCTGTAAAAAACGCTAAGGACGAAGAAGAAAAACTGGTTCTTTTAGATGATAAAATCCAGCGGACGGTTGCCCTGCTCATGAATATACATGCACGCTTCTTGTTTGAGGTTAATTTTTATCAAGAGCGTAAACTTGGTACTGTGGCTGCAGATAGAATCAGTGAATTGATGTTGGCTGCACAAAAAGAGGCTTATGGCGATGCGTTGGAGGAATATCACCCACTATTTTGGGCTTCAAAGCTGCACTTTTTTATCACGGATGTACCGTTTTATAACTTTCCCTATACATTTGGCTACCTTTTCTCGCTGGGTATTTATGCTCAGGCACTTGAAGAAGGAAAAGGGTATGAGGAAAAATACATTGCCCTATTAAAAGACACTGCCTCCATGAAGGTAGAGGACTTAGCACGAAAACATTTACAAGTGGATTTAACTCAAAAAGATTTTTGGGAAAAAGCAGTAGGCACATGTCTGGCGGATATTGATGAGTTTATTAAGCTTACAGAAAACAAATAATGAATTGATAAAAAATGAGCATTGGCCGTATATGTGCCAATGCTCATTTTTCTTCCTTATTCTACACTAATCTCTGCGAAATTACGCATCCAATCGCCCCGGTAATAACGAGAGCCATAACAACCATAAACATCATCTTCTCCACCCCTTAGAGATCGGTATATTCTAATTTGAATTTATCATATTTTCATAGTACCAATCTTAAGGAAAATTGAACATTTTGTTAACACTCCTATCGCTATAATCGACTGGCAACAATTATCTTGTGATTAATTCGTGTTTTTGGATGCTTTCAGCAGCTTAAATAGTAAAGATAAAAATAAGGTGTGCAGCGGCATTTTTTCTACCTCCTATTTTTTCTTGACTAGGTGGTATCTTTCATACCCCATAAGCTAGCTCCCCGGCCTTGCATTAGAAAAAACATCATATAAAAAACCACCTTTCTTCGCGTTATCTTTTAGCTACAAACTACATCATGCGATACATTGAGATTTGCCGGTCTTTATTTTGTTCATAAAGCTTTTCAACCATCTCTTGATGGGCAGCTTCTTGTGTGCTGATTTTTCGTTTAGAAATGGTAATCGTTAAAAATAAGATATTTAGAGTCATTTTGTTTCACATCCTTTTTGAGCAAATTTACATTAACCGATACATGGAAATTTGCCGATCTTTGTTTTTTTCATACAGTTTTTCAATCATTTCCTGGTTAGCCGCTTCTTCCGGGCTATAACTTCTTTTTTTGATCGTAATCGAGAAAAATAGAATATTCAGGGTCATGGATAACACCTCCTTAAATGAGTTCTCTGATAACAGCCAAGCCTAAAGACCGATTGCTCTAAGGCCACAGTTTTACCTTATGCCAGACATATCCATATAGCTCGTAAAAAGGGCACAAAAAGGCCGCAGGAAGATATCTCCCTGCGGCCAAGTGAAATTTAGGCACTAAAATACCGCAAGGCGTCATTCTCCCTGCGGCATGGATATGTATTGTCACAGTACGCAAATAATGCGAGCGCTAAGCAATCCATTCCAATCTGGTCGAATGCGTGTTATTCAAGTATGCTGTTTTAACTTCAACTCCAGTTGACACGGGTGTATTTGCAGTTGGATATAACATCATTTTCTTCGACCTCCTTTGGAATTTTTAACTTCATATGGTAATTATATCCACGCTAACTAACTTTGTAAACCTTTTTAGCAAACTTTTTGATAAATAAGTAAACTGCCCTTTTATGAAAAGCAAAAAGGCGCCCCAATAAAAAATCGGGTGCGCCTGCCGTTTAATTATATAAATCCTCATTCTCATCTATTTCTAACAGCTTTAGTTGACATTGCTTGGACTGGATAAAAAACAAAATGGACACTGCTATAAACGATGTAGAAGCAAGGACCATCAAATTTAAAGTAAATTCGGTTTTCGTCACAACCGGAATGATAACTCCTAAATAAAAAAAGATACCGACAGCCAATAAGACAGATCCGAAACGTTTAAAATCAACCATTTTCTCATACAACACCTTCGTTTGCTGCTTCACTACTTCTCACCTGTCTTTCTTAAAATCTACTAACCTACTTTACCATAAAAATCCCAGCTAAACAGTATGTAAATATTAGAAAAGGCGACAGGCACCATGTGAAAATTTCACATGGTGCCTGTCACCTTTGGTTTGTAGGTACTATTTTAATGCTTGCGATAGGTCTTCGATTAGGTCTTCGACGTCTTCGATGCCAACGGAGATCCGGACTAGGCCTTCGGTGATGCCAAGTTCGGCTCTTCGTTCAGCAGGGATTGAAGCATGTGTCATACGTGCTGGTACGGAAATAAGGCTCTCGACTGCTCCAAGGCTTTCTGCCAGTGTAAAGTACTTGATCCTGCTCAGGAGTTGGTCTGCATTTTCCCCGCTGCCAACATCAAAGGAAACCATACCGCCAAACCCTCGCGCCTGTTTTTTCGCGATCTCATGATTCGGATGGGTTTCAAGGCCCGGGTAGAATACTTTGTTGACCTTCGGATGGTTTTGTAAAAACTCGACAATCGCCTTTGTATTGGCTTCCGTTTCTTCCATGCGGATTCCTAATGTTTTAATCCCTCTGATTAATAACCAAGAATCCTGAGGTCCTAACACCCCGCCAGTAGAGTTCTGCACGAAATGGAGATCTTCTGCAAGCTTGTCGCTGTTTACTACGGCTAATCCAGCCACTACATCACTGTGACCGCCAATATACTTTGTCGCACTATGAAGAACTATATCCGCCCCGAGCTCAAGTGGATTTTGCCAATAAGGGGTGGAAAAAGTATTGTCAACGATTGTTAACAAATTATGCTTCTTTGCAAGCTTAGCTGCGGCATCAATATCGGTAATCTTTAAAAGAGGGTTGGTTGGTGTTTCGATATAAATTGCCTTCGTATTCGGACGGATTTCTCGTTCAATATTGTCCAAATTACTTGTATCAACAAAGGTTGAATCAATACCAACCCGTTTTAATACCTTAGTCAGCACACGGAACGTACCACCATAGACATCGTCTGTAATGACAACATGATCCCCGCTGTTAAACAGCATGAATACAGCCGTAATCGCGGCCATTCCGGAACCAAACGCAAAACCTGCTGTACCGCCCTCAATTTCCTTTATAAGCTCTTCTAGTGCGTGTCTGGTTGGATTTCCTGTTCGCGAATATTCAAAACCCTTATGACCTCCAACCCCTTCCTGCTTATAGGTACTTACTTGATAGATTGGGAAAGAGACAGCGCCAGTAGCAGGGTCTTCACTGATTCCGCCATGAATTAATCTTGTCTTCGGTTTCAAGCTATATTCCTCCCTCAAAAATCTTCTTACTTAAATAACGTTCACTACCATCCGGAAAAATAACCACGATATTGGTCCCTGCTTTTGCAGTCCTTGCCTCCTCTAAGGCAGCATAGAAGGCTGCACCTGAAGAGCTTCCACAAAGCAGGCCCTCCTGCATAGCTAATTCCTTTACCAGACGAAAGGAATCATCATCTGAAACGGTATAAATCGCATTAAAATAAGCGGGATCCATATAGCCTGGTAAAAATTCCATTCCAATTCCCTCTGTCTTGTGAGGTCCGGTTTCTCCGCCGTTCAATATAGATCCTTCTGGTTCCACGATCACAGTCTTAACGGCTTGGTTCTGATCTTTTAAATACCGGGCAGTTCCCATAAAGGTTCCGCCAGTACCTGCTCCAGCCACAAAAACATCGACATGACCATCCATTTGTTTCCAAATTTCCGGTCCAAGGGTTTTGTAATAGGTTTCAGGGTTTGCCGGATTTCCAAATTGCCGCGGGTAATAGGAGCCTGGGATTTCTTTTAGAAGCTCCTCCGCTTTGGCAATCGCCCCTTTCATCCCTAGCTCTGTGGGGGTATGAACAACCTTAGCCCCCAACGCCTTCATTAATTCTTGTTTCTCAATACTAAATTTCTCTGGTACACACAAAATAACCTGTACGCCTTTATTAATCGCGGCAAGAGCCAGGCCAATTCCGGTATTTCCAGCAGTGGGTTCAATGATCGTACCGCCAGGCTTTAGTTTCCCGCTCGAAAATGCCTCTTGTAAAAGTTCAATTCCAAGGCGGTCCTTGACACTTCCCCCAGGGTTCATGAATTCAAGCTTTGCAAAAATACGAACGCCTTCAGGCAAAGAAAATTGTGTAATTTCAACCAAAGGTGTATGCCCAATTAATTCATGGACGTTTTTGTAAAACTGCATTGCTCCACCCCTACATACTATTTTAAGGCAGCGATCATTTTCATAACCAAAGTAGCCGAATTGGTTGCTGCTTTGTCGATGAACTGATCAAATGAGATCTCAGATTCTTTTCCGGCAATGTCGGAAAGCGAACGAATAATGACAAATGGAACTTCGAAACGGTGGGCCACTTGCGCAATGGCCGCAGCTTCCATTTCTACCGCTTGAAGGTCCGTAAATTTCGACCGAACGAACTCAACTCTGTCCGGATCTTCCATAAAGGAGTCACCTGTTACGATTAATCCCTTAACAATTTGAAAATTTTCCAGTTCTTTCGCCGCAGATTCAGCCACAGAAATTAATTTGTCATCCGCTAAAAAAGCGGCAGGAAGCTGTGGTACCTGGCCATACTCGTATCCAAAGGCAGTGACATCGACATCATGATGACGGACTTCTGTTGAAATAACGGCGTCCCCCACGTTTAAAGAAGGATTAAAGCCACCTGCTGAACCGGTATTGATGATGCAATCGGGCTTAAACTTTTCAAGCAGAATCGTCGTCGACATCGCTGCATTAACTTTTCCGATACCTGAACGCAGTAAAATTACCTCTGAATCATGCATGTTACCAAATGTAAACTCACAGCCGGCAACCGTTTCTTGTGTTTGATTCTTGATATTTTCTCGTAGTAAGGTTACTTCTTCTTCCATTGCTCCAATTATAGCGATCTTCATAAATGACCTCTTTCTTTTTTTGAACCAGCCCTTAACCTGGAAAACAAAAACATGGAAAACGTGATTGTTTTATTGTATTCAGTTATGTAGTGTCGGGTTAGTGCTGGCACTTGTTTTTTATTTTCGCATTTATACGATTATAATCTTCCTCTGATTTTGCTATCGTATCCGCAAACCCTATTCTATCACCATTTAAAAACAACCTGCTAGATTAATGACAAAGCAATTGTATACAAACAAGAAAATAACTAAAATGAAATATAGGGAAAGGGGGATTTGCTTGATGAATTTTCAGCTCGACTTTATTGAGGATAAGGTAGAGTTTTTCGAAGCCACTAATTTACAGACCTTACAGAAAAAGATTGAAACACAGATTGATGAAAATCGTGCCATTATGTTAGCCGTACACTCTGTTTCACATCAAATGCATGTCAACGAAAACGGTCAAACTTATTTTACGGCTGTTGTGCACTTTAAAAAGAAATAGGATGGTGCTAGTAGCGCACCATCCTATTTTCCTTATTGTTGTTCAACATTTGTAGGGACATAGCCTTGGCCATCCACCCATTTTATATAAACCTTAAATTTCTGTTTCGTATCTTTAGCAGTAACTGTCCCAATGGCTGCATTAGCAGTAGACTTATCACTCCCAAGCCAATTTACGGTCATATTGCTTTGGTCAATACCTGTTGCTTTGGAGATGGCAGTTAACATCGCCTGCCAATCCTCACCCTCAAATGTCATTTTATGCTCGCCTGTTTGAGTCGTAGAAGAACTACCATCATCCGTTACACCTGCCTGTGTATCCTCTGGCTGTTCAGGTGTGGTTGTTTCTTCACTTGCTTGTTCGGCTGCCGTTTGATCCTCTGAAGAAGAACTGTCATCACTTGAGACAGTGTCATCCTTCGTGTTGTCATCGGTTGTTACTTCTTTATCAGTTGTTTTTTCTTTAGCTGTAGTTTGGGTTTGTTCTGTTTTTGTACTTTCCGTTTTTGACGTCGAAGCATTGTCATTTCCTGATGAAAATATATTATATGCAACAAAAATAATTAATAGCAGGACAACCACAATCAAAGTATTTAAAACGACATTTGTTTTTTTTCGTTTCGCTCGATAACCAGAACGAGAATTGGAATCTTTGCTCAAAATTTTTCCCTCCTATAAATAAGGCTCTTCATATTCTAACATGATTTACAGAGAACTTGAAGGGAAAACCTACTTACTTCTTTCGTCATGGTCATTTTCATAGAGCAGCTTGACCATGTCAGCAAATAACAAATTAACCCCGCCCGCGGAATCATACACATCTAAATTTACAGCAACAAGAGCATATTTTGGATCTTTATAGGGAAAATACCCGGCAAACCATTTATTATGAAGCTGCTTACCCGCCACATATTTTCCTGTTTCAGCTGTACCTGATTTTCCGGCTACTTCATATGGTAAATCCTTAAACCATCTCCCTGTACCATTGGGGCTTGTAACAACCTCTCGAAGCAATTTTTGGAGCCGCATGGTGGTGTAAGGAGAGATGCTATCTCCCTGAAGGCTTTGAATTGGAAAATTGACCATCGTTGTCCCATTTTTATACTCAATCTTTGATACCGCCCTGACCATTTCTTTTTTTCCACCTCTCGCAATGGTTGCCATCATATTCGCAACGGCTAAAGGGGTAGCACGGACCTCATTCTGGCCGATCCCGGACATGGCTGCCATATTAGCATCCTTTCTTGCCTCATCGGATACAAAGACTCTGCCATGATCTTCTTCAGGAAGCTGCTTAAAATTACTGGTATGATAGACATCTCCCTGCCAGCCTACGGTGTTCGTTAATGATAATTTGTCAGCGTACTCATCTAATAGATGGGGGTCCTTTTTTTGTAATTCTTTTGCCAATTCACCAAAGGTTCGGTTGCAGCTTCTTGCAAAGCTATTGGTAAAATCCAGCATTCCATAATTATATTTTAGTTCCGGTTTTCCATTAATCTTTTTACTGCAATCAAATTGACGTGCAGGGTGATCGAGGTTATTATCAATTGCTGCTGCTGCAACGACGGTTTTAAACACAGAGCCCATAATCTGCTGCTTCAACATCTTATTGGTAATCCCTGCACCGCTATATGGATCCTTTTTATTAATAGCAGGACGAGAAACCATTGCAAGTACGCTATTGTCTTCAATATTCAGAAGGACAAGGCCGCCCTTTTTTATTTGGTACTTGTCTACTAATTCCTCTGCTTTCTGCTGGATATTTTTATCAATAGTGGTACGTACATTAACAGGATAAAATGGGTTGGCAGGATCGACATACTTAACATTGATGCCAAATAAAGGACCGCCAGAGCCGTCAACATGGTATACAAGCTTAGATTTTCCTTCCGGCAGTAAAAATTCATCAAAGCTCTCCTCTAGCCCTGACACACCCAATAAGGTTTTCTCAGATAATTCTTTAGTAGGATACCGCTTTTTCACTTCTTTTGGGTTTTCACCTGTCAAACCAATTAATTGTTCTGCAGGTACTTGAGAACGCTCAAACTTCTTTTCGATCGCAAAAACACCAGGAATATTTAATTGATTCACTCGTTCCATTTGTGATGCAGTTAATTCCAAGGGCTGTGGATCACCATAGGCAAACGGCTTTTTCGCATCTTTAACCGCATTTTTAAGGACACTTTCTGGGATTCCGGTAATGGCAGAAACCTTGTTAGCATCCCAGTCGATTTTTTTTAAAAAAGGAAACAGAACGAGGACGGAAACCTTTTTATGGGAAAGCATTTCGCCATTCCGGTCCAGAAAATTTCCTCTGCCATTATCAATCACTAACTCTTGTGTTCTTTGCTTAACACTTTCCTCAAGTAAATTAACGTTATGCTTTGAAAATGTCTCTGTTTCCATTAATTGAATTTCGATAAGCCGGACTAAAAGCAGTGCCAGTCCTGTAATACAGATAAAAAGCCATCCAAGTGCCCGTCTTTTCCACATAATAAAACACCTCGTCAAAAGTTTTGACGAGGTGAGAGGTTTTCAAACCATTATTAATTATTTAATGGAAACAATACGAACGCTCATTTCTCCGCCTGGAGTTTGAACCGTTACTTGGTCGCCCACTTTTTTCCCTAAAAGACTTTTCGCAATAGGTGAATCGTTTGAGATTTTTCCTTCAAACGGATCAGCCTCTGCACTGCCGACGATGGAATACGTTTCTTCTTCGCCATCTGGAAGTTCAATAAAGGTAACAGAACGGCCTAGAGCAACTGAATCTCCTGCCATTTCACTCTCAGCAATAATCTTAGCATTACGAATCATATTTTCTAATGTTGTAATCCGGCCCTCTACAAATGCTTGCTCTTCTTTTGCAGAATCGTACTCGGAGTTTTCAGATAAATCACCAAAGCTTCTGGCAATTTTAATTCTTTCCACCACTTCTTTACGTTTAACTGATTTTAAGTATTCAAGCTCTTGTACTAGTTTTTCTTTACCTGCTTGTGTCATTGGAAATACTTTCTCTGTAGCCAAAACCCTCACTCCTTCTAGTCTTCACAATCCCCCAATAGAATTGTGTATGTAATTTTATGTAGGTATTGTACCATACGGTAAATACATAGTAGCGCGTCCTTTCAAAAAAGGGCGCGCACTATACTATTTATTTTCGTCTATTCTGTTGCTATTGTGTCATAAAAATGACTTTTGTTCAAGAATTGTTTGAATTTTAGTGACCATTAAATCAATTGCCACATGATTTTGACCGCCCTCAGGGATAATGATATCTGCATAGCGTTTAGTTGGTTCAATAAATTGATTATGCATCGGCCGGACAACGTTTAAATATTGATCAATGACGGAATCAAACGTGCGACCGCGTTCTCGAATATCCCGCTCTAACCGGCGGATAATTCTTAAATCAGCATCTGTATCAACGTACAACTTTATATCCATTAAATTGCGAAGCCGCTCATCCTCAAGCACTAAAATCCCTTCAAGGATAATCACCTCTTTAGGTTCAACAGGTATTACCTTATCAGAGCGTGTATGAATCGAATAGTCGTAAACAGGTTTATCGATTGCTTCATAACGTAAAAGCCTCTCAATATGATTAATCAGCAGGTCATTATCAAAGGCAAGCGGATGATCGTAATTTGTTTTTAATCGTTGCTCAAATGGAACATTTTGCTGATCTTTATAATAATAATCCTGTTCTAGAACTAAGATAGAGAGATCTTTCAAACTTTCATAGATCGCATTTGTTACACTGGTTTTTCCGGAGCCGGAGCCGCCCGTTACACCAATAACAACCGGTTTGCGCATTATGCGTTCTCCTTTCGCATCATGTTGTTAGGGTATACCGGTTTGTCCAATTTAAATTGTACAATCTGAAGTGGATGTCTAGCTGCGTCCAATTCATTCCCTTTTTCATCCCAAATTTTATCAACTACATGTGTAAAGTTTTCAATTTCAGGACCAAAGAATTCCACTTCATCCCCTGGTTTAAAATGATTCCGCTGCTGCAAGGTTACAATTTGGGTTTCCTCGTTATAATCCAACACAAGTCCTACAAATTCAAAGTTTGTCTTCTTGCTATGATTACCAAACATTTGCTCTTTATACCCTGGAATCCCTTCAAAAAAGGCTGGAGCTGTTTCTCGGTTTGCACACTTGTCAAGCTCTTCCAGCCATTCTTTTTTAATCACAAAATTCTCAGGATCGGCACAATAGGCATCAATGACTTTACGATAAACACTAACAACCGTTGCAATATAATGAATCGATTTCATGCGGCCTTCAATTTTTAAACTATCGATTCCAAGCTCAATCATGTTCGGAATGGCCTTAATAAGGTTAAGGTCTTTTGGGCTCATCGCAAATGGAGCGTCCGCTTCGCCAAACAGGGCAGTCTCCTGATCCGCGCCCTCGAGCTTATACAAATCATAATCCCAGCGGCATGATTGACAGCAGCCGCCTCGATTTGAGTCCCTTGCCGTCATGTGATTACTTAAAGTACAACGGCCGGAATAGGCAATACACATCGCCCCATGGATAAAGGTTTCAATTTCAACTTTAACCTTTTCCTTCATTTCTCTAATTTCCTCTGCTCCAACCTCACGAGCTAACACAACTCGCTCTGCTCCTGCTTCTTTCCAAAACTGAGCAGCCTTCCAGTTAGAAAGTGATTGCTGGGTACTAATATGAATCTCAATTTCAGGAGCCAGCCGGCGGCATGTTTCAATAATCAGCGGATCGGCAACGATAATTCCTGCGATTCCAGTTTCTTTTAGGCCAAGAATATATTCCTCTAAGCCTTCTATATTTTCATTGTGAGCAAAAATGTTCGTTGTCACATAAATTTTTGCACCGTATTTCTTGGCAAACTCCACCCCATCTTTCATATCTTCGAAGGTAAAGTTATCAGCATTCGAACGAAGACCATATTCCTGGCCGCCAATAAAGACAGCGTCGGCACCATACTGAACGGCAATTTTTAATTTTTCAAGATTGCCTGCTGGAGCAAGGAGTTCCGGCTTCTTTACAATGACACGTTTTCCATCGATTATTTCAGAAATTTTGTCTGTAACGGTATTCACGATTGAACCCCTCCCAATTATTTCTTTATATTTAACTTTGTTGCCTGGTTTTTTTTAGGCACTTCCGGTTTTCATTTAATATACGGTTTCTTTGAAAAAGAAGCCTGTATCTAAGGAACGGTTTGCTGGCTGAATTTCTTCGATCGCCTCCAACAGGTCGTCCTTTTTGTCATCATATGCATCCGGGTCGTCAACGCATAAATCAATTGCCGCACGGTAGGCTTTTGTAACGGCGAGAATATATTCCGGGCTTTTTAAGATCCCATCAATTTTAAAGGAATCGACACCGGCCTCAATCATTTCTTGAAGTTCATCAATGATACAGATATCATTTGGGCTCATAATATGGGTTCCATTTTCGTCTTCAAAAATTGGATATTTATTACCGCGTTCTTTATCATGCAAAAACATATTTTCTTCCATTTTGCGGTTTTCCACTTCCATAACCTTGCCCTGATATTCATAATAGTTTCCCAGTAAGGAACGTTTAGATTGGAACATGCAGCTCATACCATGAACCTGAACTTCAATTTCCACTTCCGCCTTCTCTTTTATCTCAACAATGGCATCCATGTTAATCTCACGGGCTAGAACCGAACGTTTTGCACCCTTCGAACCCCAATAATTACATGTAAACCAGTTCGTCCCGGTTGTTTCTGTATTCCAATGCAGCTTCATCTCGGGAGCTACTTCTTTTGCCGTCATTAAAACGGCAGGGTCACCGAAAATAATCGCATCAGCATGGGCATCTTTAGCAAATTGGATATAGTCGCCAAGCTCATCGATTTTTTCATTATGAAAAATAGCATTCATGGCCACATAGACTTTTTTTCCTTTACTATGCGCTATTTCAATAGCCTTGCGGACATTTTCACGGTTGAATTCACCGGCAAGTCGAAGACCATA
The DNA here is from genome assembly GCF_018613415.1 of Bacillus sp. ISL-18. Classification (GTDB taxonomy): domain Bacteria; phylum Bacillota; class Bacilli; order Bacillales; family Cytobacillaceae; genus Neobacillus. Next base: position 604,834 of record NZ_JAGGQG010000010.1, read on the forward strand.
GCGCTGTTCACCCACCACAAATGCATCGGCACCCGCTTCGGCTAATGGCAAAATATCATCCACGGTTAATGGAGTGACAAGTAATTCTGGTTTTTTCATCACACTCACCTCTTCTTTTTACTTATGGCTATTCCGTCACCAACTGGTAAAATAACAGAATCATACTCAGAGTGGTTCATTAACCACTGATTAAATTCAGCAATTTTTTTTACAAGATTGCGTGTTCTTTTTGATTCAATCTCGGCTTCTGCAACAAGTCCTTTAAACAAGACATTATCTGTCACAACCATCCCTTCAGCTGTCAGATACTTTGCATAAAGCTCAAAGAACTTTTTATATTGTCCTTTTGCCGCATCAATAAAAATAGCATCGAACGGGCCATGTTTACGAACAACTTCTTCAACTTCAAGGGCATCTCCCTCAATTAAGATAATTTGTTCAGCCTTACCGGACCGCTCGATAAATTCTTTTGCTGTCTGAATTCTTTCGATATCACGTTCAATCGTAACAATTTCAGCTTCAGGAAGGGCTGCTGCCATTCTTAAAGCTGAATAACCAATTGCCGTTCCAACCTCAAGGATTCGCTTTGACCGGTGGATTCTTAACAATTGCAACATCGTTTCAATTCCGGCCAATTCCATAATTGGAACATGGTGTTCATTTGCATAATTTTCCATTTCGCTAAACAAGTCATTCCTGTCAGCAAATAAACCGTCTATATAAGCCTGCAGCTTCTCATTATTTAACAAGCTGCCGTCACCTCTATCCTCATAAGAAAGCCGGCAGCGCGAGACACACTAAATCCGGACCGTTCATAAATTCAAATACTTTTATTATTCGCTAAAAAAGAACTCTTTAGACATGAAAAAATAGCGTTCACAGCTTCGGAGCCCTGCAAGCTGAATGGCTTGAGTGCTTTTTAGGGGCAATAATACCGCCATTTTTCCTTTTACTGTGGGTTACGCTATAGAATACTTATTAAAACACCTTATTAAAACACCTGAATTATTTTACCATAAAAAAAGGGGGAATGCTAATCTTTCCCCCAAGGTTCTGCTTATTTTTTATTGGAAATATACTCAGCTTTTTTTTGATTATGCTCAGCTAATGTTTTCGTGAAAATAACAGAACCATCAGCTGTAGCGAGGAAATAGTAATAATCGGTTTGATTCGGCTCAAGTGCCGCTTCGATTGAATCCCTGCCGGAGTTGGCAATCGGCCCAGGCGGCAGACCGGTATTTTTATAAGTATTATAGGGAGAATTTACTTCTAAATCCTTATAATAAACTTTTTCTTTGTGTTTTCCTTGTGCATATAAAACGGTTGGATCCGTCTGAAGCGGCATTCCTTGTTTCAGTCGATTGTAAAAAACACTGGCGATCGTTTTCCGGTCAGCCTTACCGGTAGCTTCCTCTTCAACTAGAGAGGCCATCGTTAATAACTGATGAATGGATAGCTTTTTTTCTTTACTTTTTTCCGTGTAATCAGTTAACACGGTTCTTGTTTTATCAAGCATTGCCGTGACCATTTCTTCAACTGTTGGGTTTGGCTTGTAAAATGGATAGGTTGCTGGGTATAAATACCCCTCGAGTGGATACTTTACGGTAGAATGCAAGATTTCATCTGTTAAGATATCAGGATATTTACTCATAAGAGATTTAATAAATTGTTTATCATTTAGTTTATTAAACACATCCGCTTCATTTTGATGAGTGGCTTTTGCCATAATCCCGGCAATTTCCTTCAGCTGCTTCCCCTCTGGAATGGTAATCTTAAATGTTGCTCCAGCTAGGACCTTACCGGTTTTCAAACGGCTGACAATTTCAGGTACAGCCATGGAAGGACTTAGTTGGTATTTGCCCGCCATAAAGCCGCCTTCGTTTTTAAGCTTTACATAGTATTTAAAAACCTTTGCATTTTTAATAATTCCATTTTCCTCTAATCTCTCACCAATTCCCGTTACAGAAGATCCGATTGGAATATCTACTGTTTTATGCGTCTTACTTTTTGCATCAACAGGTTTTAGGGCAGACTGTATGTAGAGATAACCCCCACCGCCAATTAAAATGATCAATAATAGCAGGCAAATAGAGATCATTAAAACAATCTTGCGGACAAGTTTTGCTTCATAGTGTTGTTCTAGCATTTTTTGTCGAATGACATTCTTTTTATTGCCTTTTTCATTTGTTGTCATCCTGTTCCCCCTTCCCAAGGCCAATGTGACATGAATCCTATCTATCTATATTATCGTAAAATAGATATCCATAATAATTTGAGCACATAGTAAGAAAAATGTCAATTTAACAATGAATATGTCGGGCGGAGTTCGAAGGATACTAGCCGCTAGGGCGCTGAAGCTGAACAATTCTCGTAGTAAAAATCTTATCCAAAACACATAAAAAAACCGGCTAAATCAATAGCCGGTCATGAAACCTATTCTTCTTGTTCCTCGTTAAAGGTATTAAATACTTCTTCTACCATATCCCATTCTTCGTCCGTTTCAATTTCCATTAACTCACCAAAACCGCCGTCTTCTGTAGGTATATAGGCATAAGTAAGGATATCGATTTCCTCTTCCTCATCTTCATTTGCGCCCACTGGGTAAAAGAAAACATAGGACTTTTCAAACTCATCTGAATCGAATGTGAAAAGTATTTCAAATAATTGTTCATCGCCATTTTCATCGACAAGTGTGATGTAGCGATCTTCTTCGTGATTATGTTCGTGTGCCATTTTTCCACCTCATTAATTTTTGCTATCAAGAAAACCTTGTAGAATCATTACGGCTGCCATTTTATCAATGACCTTTTTTCTCTTTTTACGGCTGACATCCGCCTCAAGCAAGACACGTTCAGCAGCCATTGTCGTTAACCGCTCGTCCCACAAAACTGTGGGAACAGCAAATCTGCTCTCAATTTCAGCAGCATATTGCTGACTAGCTTCACCGCGCGGTCCAATCGTCCCATTCATATTTTTAGGTAAACCGATAACGACCGTATCAACTTGATACTCCTTTATTAATTGCCCAATTTCCTCGAAACCAAACTCTTGTTTTTCTTCGTTTATTTTAAGGGTCTTTAAGCCCTGCGCCGTCCAGCCTAATTCATCACTTACGGCAATCCCGACGGTCTTTGAGCCTACATCTAATCCTAATACACGCATTCATTAACCCTCTCGTTGTTGTTTTAGGTAGGATTTTACCAATTCCTCAATAATTTCATCTCGTTCTAACTTACGAATAATGTTACGTGCATCACGATGACGTGGAATATAGGCAGGGTCTCCAGATAGTAAATAGCCAACTATTTGGTTGATGGGATTATATCCTTTTTCCTGCAGGGCTTCATAGACTTGAAAAAGAACATCGTTAACATCATGTTCAAACGGTTCTTCCGGAAAATTAAACCGCATCGTTTTATCAAATGAGCTCATTTCATGCACCTCGCTTATTTTTTACGAGAATTGTCTAGCTCCAGCGCCTAGGGGCTCGTCTTATGCCGGTCGCCCCTTGACAAGGCGCTTCGCTTTTCTAGTTACCTACATTTTACACTACTTTGTCCCATTATCAAATGGATTTCACCCATTCATCAACGAATTGGAGTGCTGCATCCAATTTTTCTGGGTCCTTGCCGCCAGCTTGCGCCATATCCGGACGTCCGCCGCCGCCGCCGCCGCAGCGTGTGGCAACTTCTTTAACCAATTTACCAGCATGGAAACCTTTTTCAATTAGGTCCTTTGTCACTGCCGCGATTAAATTCACTTTTCCTTCATGGACACTGCCAAGAATAATAACCGCAGATCCCAGCTTTTGTTTCAAGTCATCGGCCATATTTCTCAAGTTATTCATTTCGGCAGCTTGAACTTTTGCCGATAAAACTGTTACACCTTCAACTTGCTTTGCATTTGAAACAAGATTGCCTGCTTCAATATTTCCAAGCTTTGCAGCAAGTGATTCATTCTCACGCTGAAGCTGCTTAATTTCAGCCAGTAATCCTTCAATTCGGCTGCCCATATCTTTAGGATTGGTTTTTAACTTTTCTGCTGCATCCTTTAATAAACCAACTTGATCATTTAAGGATTGATAAGCTGCTTCACCTGTTACCGCCTCAATCCTTCTAGTTCCTGCACCAATTCCGCCCTCTGATACAATCTTAAACAAACCAATAACAGAGGTATTCGGTACGTGGCATCCCCCGCAAAGCTCTAAGCTGTAATCGCCCACTCTAACAACGCGGACAATGTCCCCATATTTCTCACCAAACAAGGCCATTGCTCCAAGTGCCTTTGCTTCCGCAATTGGCTTTAAGCTAATATCTACTGCGATATTGCGCCAAATTTTTTCATTAACAATTCGTTCAACTTGTTCCAATTCCTCTGATGTAATTTGACCAAAGTGTGAAAAGTCAAACCGGAGACGATCAGGTTCAACAAGGGAGCCGGCCTGGTTAACATGTTCCCCAAGCACATCTTTTAGAGCACGATGCAGAAGATGTGTGGCTGTATGGTTTTTAATAATTTTGACTCGATTTTCCGGATCAACTTCAGCCGTTACCTGTTGATTGGTTTTCAGTTGTCCGCTTTCTACCATAACCTTGTGAAGGTTTTGACCATTTGGTGCTTTTTGAACATCCTTTACCGCAACTGTCACACCATCAGCCTTAAGTAAGCCTCGGTCCGCAATTTGGCCTCCACTTTCTGCATAAAAAGGAGTGATATCAAGGATTACCTGAACTTCTTCACCTTTTCCAGCCTGATCAACAAGGTTACCGTCTTTAATAATGGCCGCCACGATTGATTCGGTTTTTAATTGATCATAACCAACAAATTTACTTTCAAGCGTTACATCACGGAGGACACCGCCTTGAACCTGCATGGAATCAACATCTTGACGGGCGGCCCGGGCACGCTCACGCTGCTGCTCCATTTCTATCTCGAAGCCTTCATGGTCAACCTTCATGCCTTCTTCTTCTGCATATTCTTCCGTCAATTCAACAGGGAAACCGTATGTGTCATAGAGACGGAAAATATCTGCGCCAGATATCGTATCACTGCCCTTTTCTTTTTCCTTGCTAATGACACTAGCTAGAATCGTCAAGCCTTCATGAAGGGTTTCATGGAAACGCTCTTCCTCGTTTTTAATTACTTTTTGAATAAACTCGGTTTTATCTTTTACCTCTGGATAGTAGTCCTGCATAATTTCTCCTACAACCGGAACAAGTTCAAACATAAACGGACGGTTAATATTGATTTGCTTTGCATAGCGTACTGCACGGCGAAGTAAACGGCGCAGCACATAACCGCGGCCTTCGTTTGAAGGAAGGGCTCCATCCCCAACCGCAAAGGCAACGGTCCGGATATGGTCAGCAATCACTTTAAAAGCAACGTCTTGTTCCTTGTCAACACCATAGCTGACACCAGAGATTTCTTCTGCTGCCCGGATAATTGGGATAAATAAATCAGTATCAAAGTTGGTTGCCACATTTTGAACAACGGAGGCCATCCGCTCTAGTCCCATCCCGGTATCAATATTTTTCTTTGGAAGCGGTGTATAGGTTCCATCAGGGTTATGGTTAAATTGAGAAAATACAAGATTCCAAACCTCAAGGTAGCGCTCATTTTCGCCGCCAGGATATAATTCAGGATCACTAGGGTCGTCTCCATACTCAGGGCCGCGGTCATAGAAAATTTCTGTGTTAGGTCCGCTTGGTCCTTCACCGATGTCCCAGAAGTTCCCTTCCAAGCGGATAATGCGTTCCTCCGGGATGCCAATCGTTTTATGCCAAATTTCATAGGCTTCATGATCCTCAGGATGAACCGTAACACTTAGCAGTTCAGGATCAAACCCCATCCATTTTTCAGAGGTTAAAAACTCCCATGCCCAAACGATTGCTTCGTCCTTGAAGTATTCTCCGATTGAGAAATTTCCAAGCATTTCAAAAAAAGTATGGTGTCGGGCAGTTTTTCCGACATTCTCAATATCGTTTGTACGAATAGATTTCTGTGCATTTGTAATCCTTGGATTCTCTGGAACCACACGACCATCAAAGTATTTCTTTAAGGTTGCCACTCCACTGTTGATCCACAATAATGATGGGTCATCGTGCGGTACAAGCGATGCACTTGGTTCAATATTGTGACCTTTTTCCTCACTAAAAAACTGTAGAAACATGGAACGAATTTGTGCTCCTGTTAATTTTTTCATAATTAAGACCTCCCTTTAATAGAAAAGCGCAAGCGCCCGTTTAGCGACGTATGGACTCGAGCCCATTGACTGAGTTAAAGGAAACACGAAGAGCGTGAGCGATTCGATGTTGACTTATCGTAGGGAAATGGGCGAAGTACACTAGTCGCTGGGCGCTGGAGCTAGACATACTTTAAAAAAGCATACAAAAAAGCCCTCATCCCAAAACAGGGACGAGAGCTGATCTCGCGGTACCACCCTGATTATGAATACAAACATATGTATCCATCTCTCAAAATTCGCCTTAACGCGGCAAGCACGGCAGGGATTAGCTGCACTCCAGATTAGCTTTCTGTTATCCTTCATCTAGAGCTTCTTTCAGCCTGGGAAGCTCCTCTCTTTTACGCAAAAAAGCGTTACAGATGGACTACAACATACTCAATCCTTCTACATTTTTAAACAAATATTCTATATGACGAATTATAGCCACCATCAAAACGTTTGTCAATTTGATTCGTTCATAAGATGGTTTTTTGCATGGACTATGCCCACTTTCAGGACAGCTAAAATGGGCACAGCAAGGATTAATCCTAAAATTCCGCCAATTTCACCGCCCGTTGTTAAAGCGGCCATAATCAATAATGGATGCATATGGAGACTCTTTCCGACAATATAGGGAGATAAAATGTTCCCTTCGATAAACTGCAAGCCAAAGACAATCACGATTGTAATAATGACTAATTTCATTGAAACAGTAGCCGCAACAAACACGGCCGGTATGGCCCCAATCAGAGGACCAAAATAAGGAATCACATTTGTAGCCCCTACAATCAGACCTAAAAGCAGCGGATAATTCAAATCAAAAATCCAAAATAATAGCGAAGAGATACTTCCGATGATCACACAAACCAGCAGCTGACCGCGAATATAACCGCCGAGTGAATGATCGGCATCCTTTAGAAATAATGTTCCTTTCTTTCGCCATTTCTTCGGTGTTAGGTACCAGACTGTCCTTTTTAATAACGGATAATCCTTTAGCATATAAAAGGTAATAAACGGAATGATCATCATTAGTAAGGCGGAATTTAACAGATTGACAAGGATATTAACGATAATCGTTAATAAGGAATCAAGTTTATTTTCAAATGCATCAATTCCTTCATCCACCCGCGCCTGAAGACCATCAGGCCATTCTCTTGTATGCTTTTGCAGGAGTGTAATCCATTCCCGATACTGCTCAGCAAAAGCGGGCGCACTTTCTGACAAATCTTTGATTTGATCAATAACAACTGGTATCCCTTTATATAAAGAAAAGCCAATTCCGCCAAAAAAGATAATATAAATGAGGATAATCGCAAGACCACGGTGTAGTCCTTTTTCATGCAATTTCTCCACAATTGGGTGCAGCAAATAGGTAATAAACCCCGAAATAATGAAAGGAAAAATAATCGTTCCAATTATTTTAATAATCGGCATCCATAATGAACTAATCTTAAGGAAAACAAAAATTGCTATTAATAAAAGGAGCAAAAACCCAATTCGATAATACCATTTCACACGAATATCCACGTCAAGGCCCTCCTTCAATTAGTTTTGGAGACTGACGTTGGAAATATACAGCGTTTAAGCTAAAAATCCCCCTCAATGTCCTTGAGGAGGATGATCCATCTAAAATATCGCACGCTTTACCTTTTTCTGAATCCTTTTCATATTGCGGGCTGACATCATATTATTTCTTTGGGCAATATTGTAAGCTGCCATCCCTGCACCAAAAACAAGCATTGTCGTCATCATTTTATTCATCGTCTCACCTCTTCGACAGATTGGCTAGACTAAACATCCCGAGGGAACCCCGGTTTAAATCGTATAACGACGTTCTTCTTCTTCAAACAAATCATCCAAGGAACTTAGTGACCCGTCTTCTTCAACCTGATGGGTATTGATTATCCCTTTGTTAACGGAGAGCTCGATAAAACAATTCCAGCAATAATATTGGTTAATACCTATTTTGCCAATATCTTTGCTTTGACAATTGGGACACTTGAACATGAAAAGACACCTCACGTATTTTTTACATCTACGATAATGGCATCCTTTCCGATCGCAACGGGCTTCCCGGATTGAATGACTTGTTTACCTTCCGTAATCTCCGAAAAGAAGCCATCCGTAATTTCATACCCTACGATTGTGCCCATTTCTTCTTGAAAATATACATCCGTTAACATTCCTAGTGACTCACCGCTCTTAGAGAGCATCATCATCCCATCTAAAGAATGTTGATGGTTTAAGGTATATTCAGGACTCACTTTTAGTTTCTCTAAGTAACTGCCATCCTGGACCATTACCCCATCCCAGCCAAAGGAGGCCACTTTTTCGATCTCAAGGAAATAGAGTTGCTTGAAGAGTATTCCTTTTTTGACCAATAGGCCATTCACCTTTCCGGTGCTGGATATACAAAGATCTGTAATCTCACCTATCTTTGTTCCACTTTTTGTTTCAAAAACAGGCTGCCCTTTTAATAAAGAAAATGTCCGCAAAGAGTTTCCACCCCCGAACATTTCTTAGTTTCCGTCATTTGTTAAAAAATCATAAGGTGTAACGTTTTCCATTCCAACCATAGGATGGACTTGCATTAACTGCTCCTCATAGGATAATTCACTAGAAGAGTTTTCTTCTAGTTGAGTGACAATTGTGATCGATTCCTGCAGCTTTTGGCAGAGTGTCGTTTGCCTTTGAAGCTCATCTGCCCGTTCGACACCCAGCCTGAAGGCCTCTTCCTCCCCGCAAATAATCAACGATTGTTTACTCCTAGTTATGGCCGTATAGATTAGATTCCTTTGCAGCATTCGGTAATAACTTCTTGTGATGGGCATAATAACAATCGGAAACTCACTGCCCTGCGACTTATGGACCGAACAGCAATAGGCATGTGTAATTTGATTTAAGTCCTGTCTGGTATATTCCACTTCTGTTCCTTCAAATGAAATATAGATCATATCTTGTTTTTCAGTATTTTCTTTGGCATAGATAATGGAAATAATTTCTCCAATATCACCGTTAAAAACATTGTCTTCCGGCTGGTTCACAAGTTGAAGCACCTTATCTCCAATCCGGTATTTGACGTCGCCAAACGCTATTTCCTTGCGCTTGCCATCCGGATTAGGATTAAATATTTCCTGTAATAAGACATTTAACCGGTCAATTCCGGCCGGCCCCCGGTACATCGGTGCCAGCACTTGAATATCCTTCGCGGTATAGCCTTTATTCTTGGCATTCTGGGCCACTTTTTCGACAACTTGGGCAACTTGTGCAGTTGAACATCGAATAAATGAACGGTCTGACTGCTTTGCTGTCACATTTGCCGGAAGATGCCCTTTTTTTATATCATGGGCTAGTTCAATAATGGAAGAACCCTCGGCCTGACGGTAAATATCGGTCAGGCGGACGGTTGGAATCCTTTGTGATTGGAGCAAGTCCTTTAAGACTTGTCCAGGTCCAACGGATGGAAGCTGGTCCTCGTCCCCTACCATGATTACTTGGATATGTTCTGGCAGGGCCTTAAATAATTGATTGGCTAACCAGATATCGAGCATCGATGTCTCATCAACAATTAATATTTTCCCCTCAAGCGGACTAACTTCATCGCGGTCAAACCCTTCTGTCCCATTAAAGCCAAGTAAGCGGTGAATCGTTACGGCAGGCAGACCAGTGGATTCGGTCATTCGTTTCGCGGCTCTTCCTGTCGGCGCTGCTAGTAAAATCGGAAACGGTTCATCTTTTTTAAAATAATCCTTTGGTTCAAGTGAACAGCCGTGAAGTTCACCGTATAGCTCGACAATCCCTTTAATAACCGTTGTTTTCCCGGTACCAGGACCGCCTGTCAAAATGAGCATGGGCGACATCAGCGCCGTTTGAATAGCTTCTTTTTGGGACGGGGCATACTGAACACCGAGACGCTCCTCTAAGCCGCCTAAGGCCAGAAGGAATTCAGACTCAGGAAATTGCTCACGATATTCCGTTTGCTGCAAAATTCGGTTGATATTTGTAACTAGCCCTTTTTCCGCAAAAAATAAGGAAGGCAGATAAATACGTTTTTCTTCACCAATAATCTTTCCTTCTTCTTCAAGCTTGATCAGTTCGCCAGAGATATCCGTAAAGTCAATTTGATCGCGTTTGTTCTCTTCTAAAAGTGACTTGACCTGTTCGAGTAAAGTCTCTGCATGTAAATAAACATGACCTGTTTGCATGCTTTCATTTTCGAGTGTATAAAGGCAGGCTGCCTTGATCCGGTCAGGGTGATTTCCTGAGATTCCAAGCTGGTAACCTAGTTCATCTGCCCGGCCAAATCCAATCCCCTCGATATCCTCAACAAGCTGATAAGGGTTTTTTTGAATAACCGAAAGCGTTTCGTCTTTATACGCTTGATAAATACGCATCGATATTTGCGGTCCAAATCCATATTGATTCAGGGCTACCATTACCTGTTCAAGCCCTTGATGTTCCATTAAGGTATCATACAGCATTTTCGCTTTTTCAGGAGGAAGCTTTGGAATGGAATCGAGTAAGGATGGCTGATTGAGAATCTTGGAGATGGCATTCTCGCCAAGTGTCTCAACGATGTTTTCCGCTGTCTTTTTCCCGATGCCTTTAAACATTTCACCTGATAAGTAAGCAATAACCCCTTGTTTGGTCTGCGGCATATCCTTCCGAAAATGTTGGGTATGAAACTGAACCCCAAACTTAGGATGTTCTTTAAATTCTCCAAAAAACACATATGTTTCTTGTTCATGAATTTTTGGAAAATAACCGGTTACCACTGCTTCTTTGTCATCATATTGATCATTGGTTTCATCGACACGGATTCTAAGGACCGTATAGAGGTTTTGCTCGTTATGGAAAATGGTTACAATCGGTCTTCCCTTTACGAATTTTCCTTGCTCAGCGAATAAATCAAGGGTGTCTTGTTTTTCCATTCTGCTCCCTCCTTTCCGTTCTAATTAGTAATTAGAGATTTTGTTCAAGTAATTTTTTACCGTGGCCAGCGAGCAGGTGATCCGGCTGAATTTCTAATGCTTTGTTAAACATTGCTAGTGCTAGTGTCTGATCTTCTTTAAATGCATATGAGACGCCCAAGTTATAATAAGCATCGGAATGGTCGGGATCTAGTTCGATGCATTTTTCTAGCTGGATGATGGCTTCATCGATGATTTCATTCTGTGCCAGGCATAATCCATACTGGAACCGGGCTTCTGCATCGTTTTCGTTCAGTTCGACACTTCGCTGCAGGTACGGGAGAGCCAGTTTGCCTTGATCTAACTGCAGGAGGGTAAGACCTAACATAAAATATGTGTCACTTGAGTCGAGTCCTTTTTTCATGGCTTGCTCAAAACTATGCTTTGCTTCTGCGAAGCGGTCGTGGCTAAAAAGGACGTTTCCGATACTATAGTAAGCAGCTGCGGCGTTTTCGTCTATTTCGATGGCTCTTTGGTAGAATTTGATTGCTTTTTCATCGTCGCCTACTGCTGATAGAACATTGCCAAAATTAATATAAGCAACTGGGTCTGTAGGGTTTTGTTCGATCGCGTCGTTAAACGCTTTTGCTGCCTCTTCCCAGTTACCTTCTTGCATGTATTGTACACCTAATTGGTTTTTATCCATTTTTTCAACTCCAATCCTAAATGAAAGTATATCATATTTTAATCAGTATTTTTCCGCCAAATAGTAGAAAAGCCCTGATTCCAGCGAGGGAATCAGGGACTTAGTTAGCCAACATATGTTAAACGTTCACCATTTTTATAAACTTCATCAATCGTTCCGCCTCCAAGGCATTCGTCTCCTTGATAAAAAACAGCGGCTTGTCCAGGTGTAATCGCTCTGATCGGTTCATGGAACAAGACTTGAACCTTATCGCCTTCTAACAGGCGAACTGTGACTTTATGGTCCTCCTGACGATAACGGAATTTCGCCGTGCATTCAAATTCAGCTGGTTTTTCACGGTTTGAAACCCAGCTGACATTCACAGCCGTAATCGCATCGGAATAAAGTTTTTCATGATAGAAGCCTTGGCCGACATACAGGATATTTCTTTTTAAATCCTTGCCAATCGCAAACCATGGCTCGCCAGATCCGCCAATCCCAAGGCCATGACGCTGACCGATTGTATGATACATCAGCCCCTCATGTCTTCCTTTGACTTCACCTTCAAACGTCTCCATGTTTCCAGGCTGTGCAGGGAGATATTGCCCTAGGAATTCTTTAAAATTCCGTTCGCCAATAAAACAAATACCGGTACTGTCTTTTTTGGCAGCAGTAGCAAGTTCTGCCTCCTTGGCAATTTCCCGAACTCGAGGCTTTTCAAGGTTACCAATCGGGAACATTACTTTACTTAACTGCTCCTGGGATAATTGATTTAGGAAATACGTTTGGTCCTTATTTTCATCAAGACCGCGAAGCATTTTATATTCGCCATCACGGTATTCAACCTGGGCATAGTGTCCTGTTGCTAGATAATCGGCACCCAGGTTCATCGCATGTTCCAGGAAGGCTTTAAATTTGATTTCTTTGTTACACATTACATCAGGATTTGGCGTCCTGCCCGCTTTATATTCATCAAGGAAATAGGTAAATACCTTGTCCCAATATTGTTTTTCAAAGTTAACTGCATAATAGGGTATGCCAATTTGATTGCAGACACGAATGACGTCCTCATAGTCTTCTGTAGCTGTACAAACGCCATTTTCATCGGTGTCATCCCAGTTTTTCATAAAAATTCCGATGACATCATAGCCCTGTTGCTTTAATAACAGCGCTGCAACAGAGGAATCGACTCCACCTGACATCCCTACTACAACACGTGTATCCTTTGGATCCTTTCTTTCCATGTTTTCACCTCTCTCGTTTAACAACTTCCTCTTCCTCTATTTTTTCAGGCGCTTCACAATTTTCGCTATTTCTTCAGCTGCTTTACTGACATCTTCCTTCGTCGTAGTAAAGCCAAAGCTGAAGCGGATGGAATTGGTCAGCCGCTCTGATTGTTTACCAAACATGGCAACAAGAACATGGGATGGCTCAATCGATCCAGCCGTACATGCTGAGCCGCTTGATACAGCAACACCTGCTAAATCAAGGTTGACTAACATCGCCTCCACACTAGTTCCCGGAAAGCTTAAGTTTAATACATGTGGCAGACAATATTCAAGCGATCCGTTTATGTTAAATTCAACCTGTCCATCATGCAGTTTTTCAAGTAATGTTTCCTTCAGTTCAACAAACTTTTCGCGCTTGGCCGGACGCGCTTCACTCGCAATTAAAACCGCTTCATGAAAGCCAACGATTGAGGCCACATTTTCCGTCCCGGCCCGGCGTTTTCGCTCTTGGTCACCGCCAAAAAGGCGTGGCGCCAATTTAACCGTTGACCTTGCATAAAGAAAGCCGACCCCTTTAGGGCCATTAATTTTATGAGCGGAAACCGATAATAGATCAATTTTGCTTTCGTTAACATCTATGTCTACTATTCCGTATGCTTGGACGGCATCAGTATGAAATAGGGCTTGATGTCCTTCAAGCAGTTGGCCAATTTCACTAATTGGCTGTATCGTGCCTACTTCGTTATTGCCGTACATCACCGATACTAGAATTGTATCTTCCCTTAATGCCGCTTGCAGGTCACTCATGGAAATTCTACCTGTTTCATCCACTGGCAGATAGGTTACTTCAAAGCCCATTTTTTCTAATCTTTTGCAGGCATGGAGAACGGCATGATGTTCAACCTGGGTTGTAATCACGTGCTTGCCCCTCGTTTGATAGCTTTCAGCTACACCAAATAATGCCATATTATCGGCCTCAGTGCCGCCGCCTGTAAAAATAATCTCGGTTTCCTGGGCTCCGATGCTGCGGGCAAGTGCAGCCCGCGCTAAATCAATATAATGACGTGCCTCTCTCCCGTAGGAATGAATGCTAGAAGGGTTCCCAAATGTAGCATTCATAATCGTCATCATCTTGTCGATCACCTTAGGGTGCATCGGACTTGTTGCGGCATGGTCGAGATAGATTCGTTCCATTATTACACCTTCAATCAAATAATTCTCATTTATCATTCAGCTAAAAACGGTGAAGTATCATTGAAATAGTGGTCAGCGCACTAGAACAAACTCACTGTTATTTTTAACCTTAAATATAAAACATATAACCCTCTGGCTCCTGGTCTTCACTATGGCTGGCCAAATCTTCTAGCGTCGTATTGTCTAAAACATCTCTAATGGCATCGCGAATTCGAATCCAAAGCTCACGCTTAGCAGGTTCTTCATCCTCTATTCCTTCGACAGGGGTAATCGGTCCTTCTAACACGCGAATCACATCGCCTGCAGTAATTTTTGAAGGCGTACTTGTTAATTCATAGCCGCCATACGCCCCTCTGATACTTTTAACTAAGCCGGCATTCCGTAATGGAGCAATTAATTGTTCTAAGTAATGCTCGGATAGTTCATTTGCTTGAGCAATCGTCTTTAAAGAGGTCGGACCTTCACCATGTTTTTTAGCTAGTTCGATCATAATCGTTAAACCGTAACGACCTTTAGTTGATATTTTCATCTCTTGCACCCCTATTCGTTAATGGATCTATTATATTAAAAAATTCTTAGTAAATTGATAGGCATTCAAAATTATATCATATTCTTGTTTAATATGCTTTTTCAAGGGAAAATGGTAAAGTTAAATTAGGAAAGTCTATTTTACAACCTATAAATGAAAAGTTTATTTACCTTATATTAATATTTTGAGCAAGGCATGAGTTCAATTTTGGAGAGATGATTATGCAGCAAAAACCATTAGCATTCCGCATGCGTCCACGAACGATTGAAGAAATTGTCGGGCAGGAGCATCTTGTTGGGGATGGAAAAATTATTGCAAGAATGGTGAAAGCAAAACAGCTGACATCAATGATTTTATATGGACCGCCGGGAATTGGCAAAACCTCGATTGCAAGTGCTATTGCAGGAAGTACAAAATATGCCTTTCGAACCTTAAATGCCGTAACGAATAATAAAAAAGATATGGAAATTGTGGCTGCAGAGGCAAAGATGTCGGGAAAAGTCATTTTGCTTTTAGATGAGGTCCACCGTTTGGATAAAGCCAAACAAGATTTCCTTCTTCCTTATCTGGAAAACGGAATGATTGTCTTAATAGGAGCCACAACCAGCAATCCCTATCATGCGATTAACCCGGCGATTCGGAGCCGTTGTCAAATATTTGAGCTGAAGCCCTTAGCACCTAATGAAGTGAAGCAAGCCTTATTGCGGGCACTCAAGGATGAAGAGCGTGGTTATGGAAAAGAAAAAGTAGACATTTCCGAGGAAGCATTACTGCATTTTGCCCAAGGTTCGAACGGGGATGTTCGCAGCTCCTTGAATGCATTAGAACTTGCCATTCTATCAACAGATAAGAATGAGGATGGTGTGATCCCGATTGATGTGGAAACGGCTGAGGAGTGTTTGCAAAAGAAAAGTTTGGTTGCCGATAAGGATGGAGACGGTCATTACGATGTCCTTTCAGCCTTTCAGAAGTCGATTCGCGGGAGCGATGTCGATGCCGCCCTCCACTATCTTGGCCGGTTAATTGAAGCAGGTGACCTTCCTAGTATCAGCCGCAGATTGATCGTGATCGCTTATGAGGATATAGGATTAGCTAATCCTCAAGCAGGGGCACGGACGTTAGCGGCAATTGAAACAGCTGAAAGAATTGGATTTCCCGAGGCAAGGATTCCACTCGCAAACGCGGTGATTGAACTGTGCTTATCCCCTAAATCAAATTCAGCGGTTCTGGCGATACAAGCGGCCCTTGATGACATTCAAAAAGGAATAGTCGGAGAAGTGCCAGATCATCTAAAGGATGCCCATTACAAAGGCGCAAAAGAGCTTGGCAGAGGGATCGGCTACTTATATCCGCACGACTTTGAAAACGGCTGGGTACCGCAGCAATATTTACCGAACAAACTAAAAAACAAAAAATACTATCAGCCTAAGAAAACAGGAAAATTCGAACAAGCTCTAGCTACTGTCTATGAAAAATTAACAAGATCAAAAAAGTAGAAAGAGTAGAAACGGTGACAGGCACCATGTGAATTCTTCACATGGTGCCTGTCACCGTTTGTGTTTATGCTGCTACGTCTCGTTTTTGGAAGACGTAGAAGGCGAGAAATTGGAATAGGGCGAAATAGATGACTAACATGATTATCGAGAAGGGGATCGTCATGCCTTCAACTAGCGGCGTTCCTTCAAAATATTGCATTAAATCTGTGTTGGCAAATAAAACATATTTAGCCCAGTCAAATTTCATTGCTAACAAAGCGGTAAACTGACCACCGGTAAATAGTAAAAATAAGGAAAGTCCGATCGCAAGGGAACTGTTTCGAAACACAGCAGACATCATAAACGCCATTGTTACTAACATAATCGTATCAATGGAACTCAGCCCATAATAAATGAGTAAATGGACAACTATATTTTGTTCGGTCACATGGCCATTATAATAATTTAAATAGGGAACTGCTTTATCAGGCATACCAAACAAAATCGCACCCAATAGGCTGGAGAAAATAAACATAATGGCCAACATTAAAATAGTAAATAATAGCACTGTCACATACTTTGCGAATAAAATTTTAGTCCGATTAATCGGCCGGATCAATAATAGCTTAATGGTTCCCCAATTAAACTCACTGGCCACAATACCTGCAGAGATAATAATAATAAAAACACCTGCCAGTAAAATCAGCTGTGATGAATCTCTAACAAACGACCAAACGGTATATTTCTCTTTTGGCGGCATATCATGTTTAATTCGATAATCATTTATTGCAATTTCTTTCTTGAAATACTGCTTTTCCGTATCAGTCCGGCTTTTCACCATCTGTTGCTTTAGGGCATCATTTTCCTCTTTTAAAATTTGCTGCCAATTTTTATCTTGCTGAATGTCCATACTATTTTGTTGAGACTTAATCACAATGCCAACCAGGGCTAGAGATAAAACCAAAATCGCAATCATAACAATGGTTCCTGGTCGTCTAAAAATTTTCATCAATTCGTTTTTGATTAAATTAACCACGTACAGCCGCCTCCTTTTCTGATGTCACTTCAAGGAAGCGATCTTCTAATGTTTTCGCTACTTCTTTTATCCCAAATACCGAAATCTCCTCAGCCACCAATAACTTTACCAAATGAGGGATTTCCTCTTTATCTATTTCAACAGTTAATCCGTTTCTAGAACGATTTGCTTTATGATTTGGATAATTGGCCGTTAACAGATCCAGCGCCTTATCGCAGGGAACTACTTCTAATTCATATGTGGTTTCAGTGCTGTGAACAAATTCTTGGACAAGCTGTACATCTACCAGCCTGCCATCTTGGATAATCCCGATTCGGTCACACATCATTTCCATTTCAGATAATAAATGACTCGAAACGATCACTGCCATATTCTTTTCTCGGGCGAGCAGGCGGACATAGTCACGAATCTCTCTTATACCTGCTGGATCTAACCCGTTAGTAGGCTCATCAAGGATTAAGACATTCGGGTCATGCAAGAGGCACTGAGCCAGACCTAACCGCTGCCTCATTCCAAGCGAATACGTTTTTACCTTTTCATGGATTCGTTCCGATAAACCCACCAATTCTACTGTTTCGGCTATTTTTCCCATTGAGATACCTTTTGACATTCGGGCATAATGAACTAAGTTCTGATACCCGGTCAAAAATTTATACATTTCGGGATTTTCAACGATTGCTCCGACATGACCAACAGCCTGTTCAAACTTTGTTTTAATACTAGCCCCGCCAATAAGGATGTCTCCGGAGGTAATCCCCATTAAGCCAACAATCATTCGAATCGTTGTCGTTTTCCCTGCTCCATTTGGACCTAAAAATCCAAACACTTCCCCTTTATTTACTTGGAAACTAATCCGGTCTATTATTTTTCGCCCTTTAATAATCTTAGTGACATCTTTTAGTTCTACAATTGTCTCCAAATTCTCATCTCCTCTCAACACAAACAATCCAATTTAAGTGTACCTGAATCTAGCAAAAATTTCCTTAAATTCAAGTCTGATCGAAAAATAAAAACCCTAAACCTCAATAGTTTAGGGCTAACAGTTTATTTCTCATCTGCAACACGCTGAATTTTAATGTCTTTTAACAATTGTGTTACCACATAACTTGCCATAATCAAACCGGCTGCCGATGGTACAAAGGCATTGGATGCTGGCGGCATTTGTGCTTTACGGATTGGGGCATTTTCATTTCCCACTTCTTTTTTGATATCCTCACGAATCACAATTGGACTTTCATCAGAAAAGACAACTGGAATACCTTTATGAATCCGCTCTTTACGAAGTCTGGTACGAATGACCTTTGCAATCGGATCCGTGTGCGTTTTCGAAATATCGGCAATCTGAAACCGGGTTGGATCCATTTTATTTGCTGCACCCATGCTGGAGATAATCGGGATATTACGTTTAAGGCATTCTTTCATGAGGTGAATTTTATAAACAATGGTATCAGAAGCATCGACAACAAAATCCAATTTATGACTAAAAATCTCTTCATACGTTTCTTCGGTATAAAATATTTTTAAAGGAATTACTTCACAATCAGGATTAATATCCTTAATCCGCTCGGTCATGATGTCCACCTTTGGTCTGCCGACCGTTGACAAAAGGGCAATCAGTTGACGGTTGATATTCGTAATGTCAACATCATCTTTATCAATTAAAATTAATTTACCCACACCGGATCGGGCTAAAGCTTCAGCCGCAAACGAGCCAACTCCGCCGATTCCTAAAACAGCAACCGTGCTGTTTTTCATAATTGTTAATCCTTCTTTACCAATAGCAAGTTCGTTTCGAGAAAATTGATGCAGCATTAGATTCACTCCAAATTTATAATCACTTTTATATATTTTTTCACCATAAGAATATATCATACCCACTTATAAAAACAAGTAATTTAGTAGGAATTATTCAAAAAGAAACACCTTCTGCTTCTGCAGAAGGTGATAGTTTAGAAAATAACGAAGAGTCCCAATGGTGCCGTTGCTAATGATCCTTCGTTTTGATCCCGCTACTAGCAGGTGGGTGTCCTGTTTCCGCGATTGTAAGTCCCTATACCGTATAGGTGGGGCATTTACGCATGGCAGAAAACGCTAGACTCCCGAATCAATTATGTTCGGTCAAAACTTCAGGTAACACAACGAACAGTTCAGGACTCTTCTTTAATTGCCTTTATCATACCATAATTTACAACAGTCATCAAGAATTATGAAAGCGAATTCTTGTTATTTATTAACATTTAATGACAAATTTAATTCTTTTAATTGTGCCTCGGAAACTTCACCCGGTGCATCCGTCAACAGGCAGCTTGCACTCGCTGTTTTAGGAAAGGCAATCGTATCCCTAAGGTTAGAACTGCCAGCAAGAAGCATAACCAAACGGTCAAGACCAATCGCGATTCCACCATGAGGCGGTGTTCCAAATTCAAATGCATTTAAGAGGAATCCGAACTGTTCTCTTGCCTCTTCAGGAGTAAATCCTAGAACGCTAAACATTTTTTCTTGAACCTCACGTTCAAAGATCCTTAGGGAGCCGCCGCCAAGTTCATAACCATTTAAGACAATGTCATATGCTTGAGCACGAACTTTTGAAGGGTCCGTATCTAACAGTTCAAGGTCTTCTCTAAACGGCATCGTAAATGGATGGTGGGCAGCATAATAACGGCCTTCCTCCTCATCATACTCTAAGAGCGGCCAGTCCGTAACCCATAGGAAGTTAAACTGACTTGGGTCAATTAAGCCTAATTCTTTTCCAAGTTTGAGTCTTAAGGCGCCAAGTGCGTCGGCGACAACATTTTTCTTGTCAGCTACAAAAAGAAGTAAATCTCCATCTGTTGCTTCAAGCGTAGCCTTAATCGCTTGTGCATCTTCCTCAGAGAAGAATTTTGAAATTGGTCCTTTTAATCCTTCGGCTTCAACCTTTAACCAAGCAAGCCCTTTTGCGCCATAGACAGCAACGAATTCGGTTAACGCATCAATATCTTTACGCGAATAGTTTTCTGCTGCGCCCTTAACATTAATCGCTTTTACCTGGCCGCCATTTGCAACAGCTGCTGCAAAGACTTTAAAGCCAGAATCCTTCACGATTTCAGAAAGATCGACAAGTTCTAAGCCAAACCGGGTATCTGGTTTATCCGATCCAAAACGGCTCATTGCTTCTGCATAGGTCATCCGCGGAAAGCTTGCAGGGACTTCTACCCCTTTAACTTCTTTCATTAATCCAGACAACATGTTCTCCATCATGCCCATGATGTCTTCTTGGCTCCAAAAGCTGGTTTCAATATCGACTTGAGTAAATTCTGGCTGACGGTCGGCACGCAAGTCCTCATCACGGAAACAACGCGCAATTTGATAATAACGTTCAACCCCGCCTACCATCAATAATTGTTTAAACAATTGTGGTGATTGCGGCAATGCATAGAACTCACCAGGATGGACACGGCTAGGAACTAAATAGTCACGTGCTCCCTCTGGAGTACTTTTTGTTAAAATTGGTGTTTCAATATCTAAGAAACCTTCACTGTCAAGGTAGTTTCGAATATGTCTTGTTACCTGATGACGCATCTTCAGTGTTTCAAACATAACTGGACGGCGGAAATCTAAATAGCGGTACTTTAAGCGGACATCTTCTGAAGCATCTGTCCGATCAGAGATCTGAAACGGCGGAGTTTTCGCTTCATTGATAATCGTTACTTCTTCAGCTTGCACCTCAATTGTTCCGGTTGAAATATTTTGATTGACGGTTCCTTCTTCACGACGAACAACAGTTCCAACCACATTCAAAACATATTCGTTGCGGATTTTTTCTGCTGTTTGCAGTGCTTCTTTTGATAAATCTGGATTAAATACAACCTGAACAATTCCAGAACGGTCGCGCAAATCAATAAAAATTAACCCGCCTAAATCGCGGCGTTTTTGAACCCAGCCCTTTAACGTTACCTTCTCCCCAACTGCTGACTCTGGAACTTCCCCACAAAAATACGATCTGCCAAACATGATTATCCCCCTTTTAAGCTTGTAATTCCTGAAATTGTTTAATAAATGTGTTTAGGTCAAATTCTACTTGTTCACCTGTAGCCATATTTTTAACATTAATTTTATTATTTTTAAGCTCGTCGTCTCCGAGTACTGCTACATATTTAGCTTTTAAACGGTCAGCGGCTTTAAACTGGGCCTTGATTTTCCGGTCAAGATAATCTCTTTCCGCTGAATAGCCAGCCGTGCGGAGCTGCTGCAATAGTCCAACCGTATAATCTTTTGCTTCTTCGCCAAGTGATGCTAAAAACACGTCGATTCCCTGGTTGATTTCAAGTTCAATGCCTTCGGCGTTAAGGGCCGCAATAAACCGTTCAATACTTAAAGCGAAGCCGATACCAGGCGTTTCCGGACCGCCGATTTCTTCGGCAAGCCCATTATAGCGCCCGCCTCCACATAGGGTCGTAATGGCTCCAAATCCCTCCGCATTACTCATAATCTCAAATGCTGTGTGATTATAATAATCTAAGCCGCGAACCAAGTTTGGATCGACCTCAAATGGGATATCAAGCAGCGTTAAATACTGCTGTAGTTTTTCAAAATAGGCTTTTGAAAAATCATTTAAGTAATCCAGGATGGAAGGTGCTGTTTTCATTAGTTCATGATCACGGTCCTGTTTGCAATCAAGGATTCGAAGCGGATTTTTTTCAAGACGATTTTGACAGTCATGACAAAATTCGCCAATCCGCGGTTTGAAGTGATTGACAAGCGCTTCACGGTGGGCTGTGCGGCTCTCTTTATCACCAAGACTGTTGACTATAAGCTTTAACTTACGCAAGCCCATTTCTTTGTAGAGATTCATCGCTAACGAGATAACCTCTGCATCAATTGCTGGGTCATTACTCCCTAAGGCCTCTACCCCAAATTGGACGAATTGGCGAAAGCGGCCTGCCTGAGGCCGTTCATACCGGAACATCGGTCCCATGTAATACAGTTTTACAGGCTGATTAGCAAGGCCAAACATTTTCTTCTCTACAAAAGAGCGGACAACTGCTGCTGTTCCTTCTGGTCTAAGTGTTATGCTGCGTTTGCCCCTGTCCTCAAAGGTGTACATTTCCTTTTGGACAATGTCCGTGCTGTCACCGACACCTCTTGAAAAGAGGTCTGTATGTTCAAAGATTGGTGTACGAATCTCTTGGTATTGATATTTTTCACATAGTTCTCTGGCTTTTGCTTCAATTAACTGCCACTTTTCAACTTCACCAGGCAGAATGTCCTGCGTACCTCTCGGAATGCTAATAGACATGGTGTATACCTCCTTTATAAACATAAAACTTATGTATATATAGTTAAATGGACACAATAACAGGTGCTTGCTTTTTCTGGAAAAACAAAAAAACTCCCATCCCTTGTAATTATACAAGGGACGAGAGTTTGGTTCCCGCGGTGCCACCCTAGTTGAAGAACATCATACATGCTCTTCCTCTTAAACAGTTAACGCCTGCTACGTTCATCTTCTACTAAAGCGCTGCTTTTTCAAAGAGAAGCCTACGGAGTGTTCTTTCACTAAGGTACATGGAGAAATGCTCTCAGCCTAAGGCACTTCTTCTCTTTCCATGGATGATCTTAATTACTATGCTCCATCATTGGTTATCCCTAATATGACTTATATTTATTTAATAATACGGAGCAACCGTGGTAATGTCAAGAAAGATTTAAGACCTTCCTAAGTGTTTTTTTAACTTTCTGACATCGCCCATTGTGATCCCAAATTCCGATGCAAGCTCAATCGAGTTCGTATGACCTTCTTTTTGAATAAAGTCATGGAAATCCACCCCAAAAAGACGGCCCTCCATTGATTGTATGTTCATGCCTTTCTCACTTGATCTCATCAACAATCACCTCAGTCTTTTTTACTAGTATTTCCACTCTGGAAAAAAATTTGCATGTTTTTGTGATTTTTATGGTTTACTTCTAGTAAAATTGGCGCAATTAACCAATTAAGGAATGAATTTCTGGCTTTTTTACGATAAAATAAACAGATAAAGGAGGTTACGATGACAAAAAAGTATACACTGCTCTTATTCACTATTATTCTCGCTTTCGGTACCTTTCTGCCGCAAGAAATAGGCAACGCCTCAAGTGGTTCGGTAACGATATCCACGGATACTGTAAATGTCCGCAGCGGCCCAGGATTAAGCTATCCCAACATCATGACAGTAAAACGCGGCGAACAGTATCAAATTGTAAAAGAAAAAGATGATTGGATTGAGATTAAATTATCGTTTGGCCAAACTGGCTGGATAGTCAATTGGCTCGTCACGAAGGACGATGAAACTAGTTCAGGCCCCGAAGCAACAAGTACTGGAGGCAAAATTGCAAAGGTTAATACTGATCAATTAAGGATCCGTTCCGGTCCTGGGACAAGCTTCCCGATGATCGCCTCGTTAAATCAAGGTCAAGAAGTGACAATCCTTGATCAGAATGAAAACTGGTATAAAATCAGCAGCTATTTTGGAGAAGGATGGGTCATACGGGAATTCTTAAACATTCAAACCAGTGATAATACTACTTCCCCAAAATCATCTAAACATACTGAAATGGGGACAGTGAATGCCGATACGATCAACATAAGAGAAGAGCCTAACGTCTCAAGTTCAACGGTTGGAAAACTGACAAACGGAACAGATGTGACGATTATCTCCCAACAAAATCAATGGCTGAAAATCAGTTATTCAAGTATAGAAGGCTGGGTTAAGGCGGAGTTTATTGACACTCAATCAGAGATTTCAAATGATACCCAAAAAGAAAGTGTAACAGGGGTAACAGGAACCGTATCTGCGGAAAGTCTCAGTGTCCGTTCAGACGCATCGTTAAACGCCGATATCATTGGTAGTGTTTCAGAGGGACAACAGTTTACTATTTTAGATGAAAAATATAATTGGGTAAAGATAGAGTTTCAGTCCGGTAGTTTTGGCTGGGTTTCAGGCTTGTTTCTTGAGAAAACCACTGCTTCCGCTAAAGAAAAACAACCGTTAAAGGTAACTACTGTTACAATTTTACATAACGGCACAAATATCAGAGAAGAAGCAGATGTCCAATCCGATGTAGCTGCCCTGGCTGACGAAGGAGATCGGTTTTCGGTAAAAAGGATGGTAAATGACTGGTACGAGGTACAATTAAGGAATGGAA
The DNA here is from genome assembly GCF_018613415.1 of Bacillus sp. ISL-18. Classification (GTDB taxonomy): domain Bacteria; phylum Bacillota; class Bacilli; order Bacillales; family Cytobacillaceae; genus Neobacillus. The sequence goes on from NZ_JAGGQG010000010.1 coordinate 629,279, forward strand.
AAACAGGCTACGTCGCTGGCTGGATTGTTTCAAACAATGGGTCCAGTCCGCAAATTCATAAAGGCGGAGCCGAGAGCTACCTTAAAAATAAAACTATTGTCCTCGACCCCGGACATGGTGGCGAGGATACTGGAACAACAGGTACGAATGGTACACTAGAAAAACAGCTAACACTTCGAACCGCACGACTACTATACGATAAATTAAGTGCGGCTGGAGCCAATGTCTACCTTACTAGAAGTACGGATACATTTATTTCCCTGCCATCTCGGGTGTATGCGGCCACAAAAAATAGTGCTGATGCCTTCATCAGTCTGCATTACGACAGTACCCTGGACGACCGAAGTTCACGGGGAATGACAGGCTATTATTACTATGACGATCAAAAAGGATTGGCAGATTCGCTTTATACTTCAACCATTGCTCAAACAAAATTGGATGGGCGCGGAGTAAGATTTGGTGATTTCCATGTCATCCGGGAAAACAGTCAAACAGCTGCTCTCATTGAGCTGGGCTATTTAAGTAACCCGCAAGAAGAAATTACCCTTAACTCAAGTGTGTTTCAAGAAAATGCAGCTTCAGGACTATATGATGGCTTAGCGCGGTATTTTAAAAATAACTAAACTAAAGCTCTGGAGGATGATGCTTCCAGGGCTTTTTGTGGTTAGCGGGCGCTCCCACTAAAAAAAGCCCGGCACGAATGCCAAGCCAGCCTACTTACTTTCTACAATCAACGTAACAGGTCCATCATTGATTAATTCTACATCCATCATGGCGCCAAACACACCCGTTTCAACCGTAATCCCTTTGTCCCGAAGCATCTGATTAAAGGCTTCATATAAGACCACTGCCTGTTCGGGCCTTGCAGCGTCCATGAAGTTTGGCCGCCGCCCTTTCCGGCAGTCACCATAAAGGGTAAACTGAGAAACCGAGAGAATTTCACCGCCCACATCCAATAACGAAAGATTCATTTTCCCCTCATGATCATCAAAAATTCGAAGGTTCGCAATTTTATCCGCTAAATAGAGGGCATCTTCTTCTTTATCCTCATGTGTCACTCCAACCAGCAGGACAAAGCCTTTCTTAATCTGCCCGGTTATTTCACCATCGACAGTAACCTTAGCTTTCTTGCTGCGCTGCACTACTATTCTCATGCTAGAAACTCCTTAATTCATAATCCGGCGAACTGAATAAATGTCCGGGATTTGCTTAATGCGCTCCACAACCTTTTGGAGGTGGCTGACATTGTGAATGGCAATTGACATAATAATTGTTGCCATTTTATTACGGTCCGACTTCCCGCTAACAGCTGAAATATTGGTCTTCGTCTCACTAACCGCTTGGAGAACCTCATTAAGCAGCCCCTGTCTGTCATAACCGCTGATTTCAATATCAACGTTATACTCTTTACGATCGTTTAAGGAAGATTCCCACTCAACCGGAATTAATCTAGATTGAGCGTCGTTCGAATCAATATTTGGGCAATCAGAACGGTGCACAGACACTCCGCGTCCTTTTGTGATAAAACCGACAATCTCATCACCCGGAACAGGATTACAGCATTTTGATAACCGGATTAACAGGTTATCAATCCCTTGCACACGTACACCTGATTCTCGCTTTTTCGTCGACGGAAAGGCTTTTAAATCGGTAATCGCATTCGCAATTGTTGCTGATTGTTCTTTATCCCGCTTTTTCCGCCACTTCTCGGTTAAACGGTTGGCCACCTGCAAGGCGGTAACGCCGTTATAGCCGACAGCAGCATACATATCTTCTTCATTGGAAAAATTAAACTTTTCTGCAACCTTTTTAAGATTATCCGGTGTTAAAATTTCTTTTATATCGAATTCCATTGTACGGATTTCTTTTTCAACCAGTTCTTTGCCTTTAATGACATTTTCATCACGGCGCTGCTTCTTAAAGAACGCACGAATCTTGTTCTTGGCTTGTGATGTTTGAGCGAGCTTTAACCAATCCTGGCTCGGTCCGTACGAATGTTTTGAAGTGAGAATCTCAATAATATCGCCAGTCTTCAATTTATAATCAAGGGTGACCATTTTCCCATTCACTTTGGCACCTATCGTCTTATTGCCGATTTCGGAGTGAATCCGATAGGCAAAATCAATCGGAACAGAGCCAGAAGGCAATTCGATCACATCACCCTTTGGTGTAAAAATAAATACCATATCGGAAAATAAGTCAATTTTTAATGACTCCATAAACTCTTCGGCATTGGCGGTATCATTCTGAAACTCAAGAATTTCCCTAAACCAGGTAAGCTTTTGTTCAAAGGTAGAGCTGTCGCTAATCGTCTTACCTTCTTTATAGGCCCAGTGGGCTGCTACCCCGAATTCAGCAATTTGGTGCATTTCGTACGTACGAATTTGCACTTCAAGCGGATCTCCCTTTGGACCAATAACTGTGGTATGCAATGATTGATACATATTCGGCTTTGGCATTGCGATATAGTCCTTGAAACGCCCTGGCATTGGCTTCCAGCAAGTGTGAATAATGCCAAGAACGGCATAGCAATCCTTAATACTATTGACCACGATGCGTACAGCCAGTAAATCATAAATTTCACTGAATTGTTTATTTTGCAGGGCCATTTTACGATAGATGCTGTAAATATGCTTTGGGCGTCCTGAAAGCTCGGCTTTAATCGATACTTCATTTAAGCGGCTCTTCACTTCATCGACGACATCATCCAAATATTGCTCGCGTTCGGCCCGTTTTTTCTTCATTAAGTTCACAATCCGGTAATACTGCTGTGGATTTAAGTATCTTAATGCGGTATCTTCTAACTCCCATTTAATCTTAGAAATACCTAGACGATGAGCTAAAGGTGCAAAAATTTCAAGTGTCTCATTTGAAATCCGACGCTGCTTCTCTACTGGAAGATGCTTAAGTGTCCGCATATTATGCAAGCGGTCAGCAAGTTTAATCAGAATGACGCGGATGTCCTGTGCCATTGCTACAAACATCTTCCGGTGGTTCTCCGCCTGCTGCTCTTCATGAGACTTGTATTTTATTTTCCCTAACTTTGTAACCCCATCAACAAGCATTGCCACTTCGCTGTTAAAAGCCTCTGTAATATCCCCTAAGGTTACATTGGTATCTTCTACAACGTCATGGAGAAAACCAGCCGCCACCGTTGCCGGGTCCATTTCAAGGTCCGCTAAAATACCGGCAACCTGAATCGGATGGATAATATAGGGCTCTCCCGATTTTCTATATTGTTCACGATGGGCATGTTTCGCATACTCATAAGCCTTTTTGACTAATTCAACATGCTCATCATTTAAATATTTTCTAGTCTTGTCGATGACTTGGTCGGCCGTTAACACTTGATCGTTCGCCATGAAATCACCTTTATTTTCATCTCATTTTTTATATCAACGTATTTTGTAAGTTACCTTATGGTCTGAACAAAATATCTATCTATATGAATGCTTTTCTAAAAAAAATTGTTACTAAATTAGAATGATTGTTACTATTATCGAAAAAATTTGCCGAATTGTAAAGGGATTGGGCTGTTTTTTTACTAAAATACGATATTTTTGTCGTTTTTATTGTTTTGTCACACCCAATACAGGGTAAAAAACCCGCCTTTTTCATTATATAAAGAGAGCACTCGTATCCTGAGTGCCCTCATGCCTTTATTAATAGTGCATCAATGTTAGAACATCGTAGCCGTCTAATTTATTGCGGCCTTCTAAATAGCTTAATTCCACTAGAAAAGCAATTCCGGCTACCACACCGCCAAGCTCTTCTACCAATTGAATCGTTGCTTCGATCGTACCGCCTGTTGCCAACAAGTCGTCAGTAATTAACACACGTTGACCAGGTTGGATTGCATCTTTGTGGATCGTTAGTACATCCTTGCCATACTCCAATCCGTAGCTTACCTTAATGGTTTCTCGTGGCAGCTTACCTTCTTTGCGGACTGGGGCAAACCCTACTCCTAACGAATAGGCTACCGGGCAGCCAATAATAAAGCCACGTGCTTCTGGTCCAACGATAATATCGATTTGCTTCTCTTTTGCATAAGAAACAATTTGATCTGTTGCGTATCTATAGGCTTCACCATTATTCATTAAAGGGGTGATGTCTTTAAATTTAATCCCCGGTTTTGGCCAATCGGGTACGATTGTTATAAATTCTCTTAAATCCATTCTTTAATTGCCTCCTCAGATTCAACCGATCCTTGAATGACTTGATCGAACCAGCCTTTTAATTCTTGAAAGGAGGAAAACAATAATTCTCTTTCAAGAGCATACTGGGCCTGTTTTGTTTGATAAGTTTGGGAATCAGTCAGGTCACGCTTTGGCGCTCCCGTATTTAAAGTGATAAATCCATTGTTTATTGTAACAAAATCTAGTTCAGAAAACACCTTTGACATAAATTTAATCGTTTCCTGCGACCAGCCGCGATGTTTCGCTATGGTTTCACCATGGAGTTTCAAGTCGATTGGGCCTTTTTTTAACAGGAAGGCATAGAACCATTTGAAGTGGTCGCGGGTTGGCAGGGTGGAAAAATAATCGCTTGCTTCTTTATAAAAATAAGTATAAATCCTTGCAGGCTCTTTTCCGGCTACTAATTCTTTTACATGATCCTTGGTTGGCGGGAAATCAACTAAAGCAATATTGGCTCCTAATCCATCAAAGGCTTTTGCATCTTCAATGTTTTGGATAAGGTTTACCTCAGACCGCAACTCTTTGTTTATTTTTTCAAGGTGATCTTGATTAAAAATAATAATTTTCCTGTTTTCAGCAGGTACAATCGTTTGGATGTGATTCGCTCGTTTTTGTCCGCGCAAATCAAATAATTGCCACGAATGGACAGCCATATCGTGAATAAAGATTTGTGGTTTACGATTATTATTCCATTCATTAATAGATAATTCTCCAATTAATGAAATTTTTGAGACAGGAGAAATTTGGTCAGCAAGCGAACCTAAACCAAACCCTACACCATCAAGGGTGGAGCCTTCTTCATTTACTAAGACCTTTAAATGATTTTGTCCACTGCCAATCTTTCTCATACTCGTAATCGCCACATTATCGATTAACACTTTGGGCTTCGGGTTATCCATGCCAAACGGAGCGAGCAAGCTTAGTTCATCTAAGGAAGCTAAACTAATATCTTGAAGATGTAATTTCTCATCAAGCTGCGTTATTGGGATTAAATGTTCATCTGTCAGCTGCTCATCAGCGAGGCGGTTAAGGCGCTCACGGAGTTCAGCAACGTCTTCAAGTTTCAATGTCATCCCAGCTGCCATCGGGTGACCGCCAAAATGGGGAAGAAGTTCTCTGCATGTCGATAGATTTTTAAATAAATCATATCCGAGAATACTTCTTGCCGAGCCCTTAGCGACACCTTTTTCCGAATCAAAGTTAAGCACGATGGTTGGCCGATAGAACTTTTCGACAAGTCTTGAAGCCACAATTCCAATTACACCAGGATTCCAGCCTTCTTTCCCAATCACCAATACTTTATTGGTCTCAATCGGGTAGTTTTTTTCAACCTCGGCGATTGCTTCGGCCGTAATGGTGTTGACGATCTCCTGCCTTGTCTTGTTTAACGCATCCATTTCTTCAGCCAAACTTTGAGCTTCCTCTGGGTCTTCTGTTAATAACAAATGAACGGCTAAATCTGCATCTTCAAGCCTGCCGACCGCATTAATTCGTGGTGCAATTGTAAACCCAATCGTTTCTTCATTAATCGCCTTAAGGTCAACCCCAGCAACTTTTAAAATAGCTCTCAGCCCAATATTTTGGGTTACTCTCAGTTTTTCAAGACCTTTTTTGGCAATCAGGCGGTTTTCGCCTTTCAACGACACTAAGTCAGCAATTGTCCCGATGACGGCAATTTCAAATAAATGATCGGGAACTTCCCCGTATAAGGCATGGGCCAGTTTAAAAGCGACACCGACTCCGGCCAGTTCGCGAAATGGATAAGTGCTGTCAGGCAGTTTGGGATGAATGATGGCGAGTGCCTCTGGTAAAACCGGTCCAGGTTCATGATGATCGGTAATAATTAGGTCCAAGCCAAGTTCTTTTGCAACAGCTGCCTCATGCACAGCCGCTATTCCTGTATCTACGGTGATAATCAGTTTAATACCATTTTCCGCCGCTTGACGGAATGCAGATTCATTTGGTCCATATCCTTCTCTAAAACGATTAGGGATATAGAATTGGACATTTGCCCCTAAATCGCGAAGTGTAATCATTAACACCGAGGTGCTGCTTACTCCATCGGCATCGTAATCCCCAAAAATGAGAATAGGTTCTTGTTTTTCAATCGCCTCTTTAATTCGATCAACCGCTGTTTCCATTCCTATAAGTAAATATGGATCATGAAACCCATCTTTTCCAAATAAAAAATACCGAGCAGAATCTACGGTATCCAGTCCACGGTTTACAAGCAGGGATGCAACCAGAGGTGTTATTTTCAATTCATTTACAAGCATTTGGGCAAGTTTATGATCAGTTTTGCGAACAATCCAGTTAGACTTTGATTTTAACAATTGTACGTTCACCCCTCAGACTTTCTAATTATACAGGAGCGAGCATAAGCTTTCAATCAAAAGAAAAAACTGCAAATGGTTTGCAGTTTTTCTTTTAATATAAGGGTAGTCTTGCTTTACGCCCAGCAACTAGTGGACAACGCTTTTCTATACTTGCGGCTGATCCGAATATTTTCTCTTTTCTTTAACCGTTCTAATGACACCCTTCTTTTTCAGTTCTTTACATTTCATTACATACCATAAAGAACCTGCGATAAAGATAGATGAATATACACCAACGATTAAACCGACAAATAATGCAATCGAAAAATTACGAATCGATGGACTTCCAAATATCATTAAGCACGCGGTCGTTACAAGTACCGTAAGAACAGTGTTAATGGATCGGGTTAATGTTTGACGAATACTTACGTTTACCACATCCGCAATATCTTGAACGGTTTTAAGACGCTTTTTCTTCTGCATATTTTCACGAACCCGGTCAAATGTGACAATTGTATCGTGGTTTGAATAACCGACAATGGTCAAAATGGCCGCGATGTAGTTTAAATCTACTTCAAGTCTTGTAATACTGAAAATGGCAATCATGAAGAATGCATCATGCAGGATAGCTGCAATCGCCGCAATGGCCATATAGGCTTCAAATCGTAAAGAAACATAAAGAATGATGATGATCGACGCCAGCAAGACGGAAATAAACGCATTCTTCGCCAGTTCTTTTCCGATCGTCGGAGAAACGGTGCTGACATTCGGCTCAAAGCCAAATTCCTTTTTGAAATCTGCCTTTAAGGACGCAATCTCATCCTTTGTCAATACACCAATCATTCGAACAGCACCAATTTGATTTTTGTTTCCTGAGATAACAACATCATCAGGTTTTAAACCGCGATCAGTAAAAGCACTTTTCACTTCTTCTGCGGTTAATGGTGTTTTTGATTGTACTTCTATCCGAGTACCACTTGAAAAATCAATTCCTAAGTTCAAGCGGAAAATGGCAAGACAGATAATCCCTGCAACAATAAGCGTACCTGATAATATAAATACTTTCTTTCTGATTCCAACAAAATCAATTTTATCAAATCTGGTTGGCAGGTCGACCGTATCAACGTTATCAGTAATTTTCCTAATTTGTGAAGGATGTACTGCAAACCAGCCCGGTCTTTTATTAAAGAGACCGCTCTTTACCCATAGTCCTAACAGGAGTCTTGAACCGTAAACATTGGTCAAGAAACTCATAAGAACACTCACGATTAACATGGTCGCAAACCCTTTAACAGAACTTGTCCCATAGAAAAATAACACACATGCTGTCAAAATGGTTGTTAAGTTGGCATCAAAAATGGCTGTAAAGGCATGTTTTTCACCAGCTTCAAACGCGGATTTAAGGCTTCTTCCTACCTTCAATTCCTCGCGAATACGTTCATAGGTGATGATGTTCGCATCAACGGCCATACCGATCCCGAGGATAATGGCGGCAATTCCCGGCAGGGTCAGGACCCCATTCATCCAATCGAAAATTAATAACACCAGATAAGTAAAAATCGTTAATGTAATTGTCGCAATAAATCCTGGAAAACGATAATAGAAAATCATGAATAAGTAAATGATTGCTACACCGAGAATTCCAGCAAAAATAGTTTCATTAAGAGCTTGTGCCCCAAACTTAGCCCCAACTGAAGTGGAGTATACCTCTTTCAGTTTAACTGGCAAGGAACCTGCATTTAATAGCGAAGCCAAGGTTTGCGCTTCTTTCGTCGTAAAACTGCCGACAATCGAAACGGTATCCTGATTAAAGACTTCTTTTACTGTAGGGGCCGATAAAAACTTAGGCTTTGCTTTGGTTACTTCTGTTTTAAAGGAATCTTTGCCTTCTTCGTAATCAAGCCAAATGACTAGATAATTATTTGGAGCCATATTCAAAATTTCCTGAGAAACTTTGCGGAATTTATCTGCACTTTTTAATGTTAAAGATACACTTGGTGCACCGTTTTGATCAAAGGTTTGCTTAGCCCCGCCTTGTTTCAGATCGGAACCATCCATCATTAGTTTGTCATTCGCATCACGGAAAGTTAAATTTGCCTGTGTGGACAAAATTTCCCTTGCTTTATTTTGATCTTTAACACCGGCAAGCTGCACACGGATTCGGTTTGTACCTTCAATTTGAATACTAGGTTCACTTACCCCTAGAACGTTAATCCGCTTATCAAGAGCTTCAGCGGTGCTCGCCAAAACATTTTTGTCAATTTTTTGACCTTTTTTCGCAGGCTGAACCTCGTACAAAACCTCAAATCCACCTTGAAGGTCTAGCCCGAGCTTCATATTATTTAAGATGTTCTTTGTTGTTGCTCCTATTGTGCCTCCAATTATTAGGATCACAAGAAAGAAAGCAATAATTCTACTACGCTTTACCATTATGTATTGTTCCTCCTTAGTGCTTGTGCATGTAGCACTGTACGTCTATCTCTATACAAAAATAATGAAAAAGTCACTGCTTTCATTATGAAATAACTTATAAGTGCTGTCAATTTACATAAATGAAAACATTTTCTTATTTTAAAAGTTCTTTAAGCTCTGCTTCGTTATCAAATGAGAATTCGGAAGTTTTATAGGATTCAATTGTTACATAGTTTAGATAGTCACTTACCCTTACAGAGAGAATATCCTGGATCATTTCATAAAGCTTCATCTCATGTTTTACTTTTTTCCACTTTTTCTTTACTAAGAATTCCCAAAGACCTTGTTCTCTTACAGAATCAACGCCGAGCAGGCGAAACTCCTCCAATTTGCTCTTTAATGCCGGCTGTACTTGGGTACGAAAGTCTTCGTTTACGTGACTATTATCCATTCTCACTGCCTCCCAGAAATCTCGTTTGCGCATTCACTTAAATGAAAACATTTAAAAAGCTTTTACAACTTGTCATGCTTTGTCCACCCTAAGGCATATAGTTAATTGTATATGAATTCTTCTTATTTGAGAAGGTGGGAACCTAAATGTCGAAGTTTTTAAAAGGGACTTTCATCCTTTTAGTTGCGGGCTTTATCACAAGAGTCCTTGGCTTTATTTATCGCATCGTTCTGGCAAGAAGTATTGGTGAAGAAGGCGTCGGTTTATATATGATGGCCTATCCTACGTTCATTCTTGTAGTAACGATCATTCAGTTAGGCCTTCCGGTTGCCATCTCGAAAAACATTGCAGAGGCAGAGGCCAAAGGGAATTATGCCGAAATCAAAAAAATTCTCGTCGTATCCTTGGCGATCACGGTGGGTTTATCCATAGTCCTGACACCTGCATTGATTTTACTGGCACCCACTCTATCTAGCACTCTCTTTACCGACCAGAGAACCTACTATCCGCTGATCGCGATTGCCCCAGCCATGCCTATTATCGCCGTAGCGTCCGTTTTACGCGGATACTTTCAAGGCCGGCAAAATATGCGGCCCTCAGCCATTTCACAAATACTTGAACAATTTGTTCGAATTACGTTAATCGCAACTGCCACTAAAACATTCCTCCCATATGGAGTGGAATATGCAGCAGCAGCGGCTATGGGGGCTTCCGTTTTAGGTGAACTGCTTTCGCTTATCTACTTGCTGACAACATTTAAATTAAAAAAACGATTTAAGTTGCGAAAAAACTTTTTCCAATTTGTTCACAAAGGGAAACGTACATTTAAAGAATTAATGGAGATTGCTCTGCCAACGATGGGCAGCAGAATGATTGGCTCAATCTCCTGGTTTTTTGAACCGATTGTCGTGGCCCACAGTCTTGCCCTTGCAGGTGTTCTCGCTGTCAATGCTACCAAACAATATGGCGCCCTAACCGGCTATGCAATGCCGTTGTTGATGCTGCCTTCCTTTGTAACCTTTTCGCTGGCAACCTCCCTTGTTCCTGCCATCAGCGAAGCCAATTCAAAAAATAATCATAAATTAATTGAATACCGGCTCCAGCAAGCGTTGCGGTTTGTTTTTTTAACAGGCGGTCTTGCCGTGATTATTCTCTATGTATTAGCGGACCCGCTCATGCAGCTAATGTACGGCTCAACGAAGGGAGCCTATTTTATCCGCTTGATGTCTCCCTTTATGTTGGTTTATTACTATCAAGGTCCCCTTCAGGCAGTTTTACAGGCCTTAAATCTTGCTCGAGCAGCGATGCTTAATAGTCTAATCGGTTCGGTTGTTAAAACCGCCGTCATTTTCTTACTTGCTTCCCAAGCTACATTTGGTATTACTGGAGCTGCCTTAGGAATTGTCGTAGGTTTTGTCCTTGTAACTGGATTACATTTTGCAACCGTCTTAAAGAAGGTGTCCTTTTCCTTCTATGCCTGGGAATATTTAAAGGGCTTCCTCGTGATGGGGCTTTCAGGCTGGCTGGGCTATTATCTTTTTGAACATTTCCTGTTACAGGAGCATTTAATCATCCGTGTCATCACTTCTGCACTTGCTATGGTCGTTTCCTATATAGTGATGCTCGTTTTATTCCGCCTCATTAAAAAGGAAGAACTAAAACGGATCCCTTGGTTTGGGAATTTAATTCCTAGCTAAGCAGCTTAATAAATGAAAAGAAGACATGCCTTATGGGCGTGTCTTTATTAATCGGTGTCCTTTAGATCGATATAGAAATTCCCATTTTCAAAACTGCAAAAAGAAATATCTTTAATATCACGATATCCCTTCTTCTTCAATTCCTGTCTCAGCCATAGGTTGGTTTTATTGATTCTCTTTAAGTTTTCTTCATCAATTTGTCCGTCCATTATTAAAGGAATTGTGATATCGCCTTGCTTGGTTGGTTCTTCAGGATTTTTTAATTTTTCAATAACAGATAAACTTCCAGACGGCTCCAAAATAGCAAATTCGACGTCAGCAATACTGCGGATGTCCTTTTCTCTTAATTGCACCATTAAATCATCAAAATTATAGCGCTGCTTCCGCATCGCTTTTTCATCAATTTTTCCTCTATTTATAATAATAATCGGTTTTCCATCAATCAGATCACGAAACCTTTTACTCTTTAAGGATAAAATCGCCATGATAATTTGGATCGCCATTAAAACTAACATTGGAACCATTGTATGAAGTAACGGAGAATGATGATTCTCGATGGCAACGACCGCCATCTCACCTATCATTATAAATACGACTAGATCCAGAATACTTAATTCGCCAATTTCGCGTTTACCCATCATCCGAAAAATGATGAGGATGAGGATATAAAACAAAATGGTCCGAAACATGATCGATACATATTCCACAATTGGTCGCCCCTTTTTTTCAATCAAAGAATAGTATCGTGTATTTGATAAGCATTTATGAGAGGAAGTTCGTTCCAAAAAATTAAAAATAGGCAAGCAGAAATATTTATTCTACTTTCCGCTTAGCCTGAATACGCTTGTACTAGGAAGAATAACTGTCTAGGACTTGCCGAAGGTTTAGTCTTGGAACGAAGGGGGAGAGTTAAAATCGAATCGAAAAGCTTTGGGATATCCATTTTGTATGGATTAATTTTTATTTTTGCCTTTGCTTTAATATCCAGTCTTATATTTGCCTTTATCCTTCGATTTACATCCGCTCAAGAAGGATCACTTCAATATGTAATTACAGCCTTGTCTTTCATTGGGCTGTTCGGCGGCGGTTTTCTTTCAGGCGGAAAGCGAAAAGAAAAAGGCTGGCTAATTGGAGGATTTACAGGGCTCATTTATTCATTTTTTGTCTTTTTGTTTCAATATCTTGGCTATGACCGCTTGTTTGATGCGGAACAAGTCATTTATCACACCTGCTATACATTAATTGCGATGATGGGTGGAATCTTAGGAGTCAATATTTCTTCTAACAATTCACGTAGGGCTGCATAATAAAAAAGGAAGCCATCTTAATACATATGGCTTCCTTTTTATTATTCATTACTTCGTAAGATTTACGCTTCCTTCACTTGAACCCGCTGCGGATTCAGTTACCTCACGGATGGCATTGCGATCATATGTAAGACGGCTGCCGTCACCACATTTAATGACCACTTTATTATCATCAATCGAATCAATAAAGCCATGCAGACCACCAATCGTGACGATTTTATCCCCTTTTTTCAATTGGTTTTGCATATTCGCAACATTTTTTTGACGCTTTTGCTGTGGGCGAATTAATAGGAAATAAAATAATACAAACATTAGTATTAATGGAATGATTGTACCGATACCTTGCATCTTGTTTCCCTCCTTTCAATAAATATTCTATTAGAAATTTTTCGCGTTTGGTTTATTAAAACCATAACGTTCAAAAAACTCTTCACGGAAATCTCCAAGCCTGTCTTCCATAATAGCTTGTCTGACCTTCTCCATTAATCTTAACAGAAAATAGAGATTATGGTAAGACGTTAAACGAATTCCAAACGTTTCATCACATTTAATTAAATGACGGATATACGCTCTTGAGTAATTTCGGCATGTATAGCAATCACATTCAGGATCTAGCGGCCCAAAATCACGGGCATATTGCGCATTTTTCACGACAAGGCGTCCTGTGCTTGTCATTAAGGTCCCATTTCGGGCAATTCGAGTTGGCAATACGCAATCAAACATATCGATGCCGCGAATCGCTCCATCAATCAACGAATCCGGTGAGCCAACTCCCATTAGATAACGTGGTTTATTTGACGGTAACATTGGGGTTGTAAACTCAAGGACTCGGTTCATGACATCCTTCGGCTCTCCCACGGATAACCCGCCTACTGCATAACCAGGGAAGTCAAGCGAAACAAGGTCGTTTGCACTTTGTCTGCGGAGCTCTTCATATTCGCCGCCTTGGACGATTCCAAATAACCCTTGGTCTTCTGGTCGCTGGTGAGCGTTTAAACAGCGCTCAGCCCATCTTGACGTTCTCTCAACGGATTTTTTCATATATTCAAACGTAGCAGGAAATGGCGGGCACTCATCAAATGCCATCATGATATCGGAACCAAGAGCATTTTGAATTTCCATAGCCTTTTCCGGTGATAAAAATAGTTTCTCCCCACTCATGTGATTGCGGAAATGAACGCCTTCTTCTTCAATTTTACGAAATTCACTTAAACTGAATACTTGAAAACCCCCAGAGTCGGTTAAAATGGCCCGGTCCCAATTCATAAATTTATGAAGACCGCCAGCCTCTTTAATAATTTCATGTCCTGGTCTGAGCCATAAGTGGTAGGTATTACTTAAAATAATCCCTGCACCCATTTCTTTTAAATCTTCAGGTGACATTGTTTTTACAGTTGCCAGTGTTCCAACAGGCATGAATGCAGGTGTGTCAAACGAACCATGCGGTGTATGGACCCTGCCAAGCCTGGCCCCCGTTTGTTTACATGTTTTAATTAATTCATAACGAATCGCAGTCAAATTGTTATCTCCTTCCAAAGGCGGTGTGAGCAGAGCTGTGTTAAATCTTTATAAAGTGATGACTATATATTACAGAAAATATGATTTACAATGAATTCTATTTACGGCGCTCCACCCCTTTACCACTAGATGATGAACATTGCATCACCAAAGCTGAAAAAACGGTACCGTTCCGCAACGGCTGTGTTGTAGGCATGCAAAATATTCTCTCGGCCGGCTAAAGCACTGACAAGCATGATCAGCGTTGACTTAGGCAAGTGGAAATTTGTAATCATTCCATCAATCGCCTTAAATTCATAACCAGGATAGATGAATATACTTGTCCAGCCGCTTCCCGCGGTAAATTGTCCATTGTTTGCGGATGCAATCGTCTCTAAAGTCCTAGTTGATGTAGTTCCAACAGTGATGATTCTGCCTCCGCTCTGTCTTACTTCATTTAGCAGTTGGGCCGTACCTTCTGTAACCATATAAAATTCAGCGTGCATGTCGTGTTCCAATACATCGTCCACACTCACAGGGCGGAATGTCCCAAGACCTACATGAAGCGTAATAAAGGCTATATGTACTCCTTTTGCTTTAATCTCTTCCAGGAGGGACTCCGTAAAGTGAAGACCAGCGGTTGGAGCAGCGGCAGATCCCGGTTCGCGGGCATATACCGTCTGATAACGATCACGGTCATCTAGCTGTTCTTTAATATAGGGTGGGAGCGGCATTTCTCCTAACTGATCAAGTACCTCGTAGAAAATCCCAGAGTATTTAAACTTTAATACTCTTCCGCCATGGTCGGATTCCTCGGTGCAAACAGCTGTAAGCATTCCATCACCAAAGGTGATTTCTGTACCTATCTTCACGCGTTTTGCCGGTTTCACAAGTGTTTCCCACTGATCACCCTCAAGTTGTTTTAAAAGCAGGACCTCAATTTTTGCCCCCGTATCATCTTTTACACCAAAAAGGCGTGCCGGTAATACCTTGGTATCATTTAAGACAAGGCAGTCCCCTTCACGCAAGTATTCCGTAATATTTTTAAACACTTCATGCTTTATTTCACCTGTTTGCTTATCTAAAACCATTAATCGGCTGTCTGTCCGGTTTTTTAATGGGACCTGAGCAATTAATTCCTCAGGTAAATGAAAATCAAATATATCTACTTTCATCACTAACACACCTTACTATTTTTTATAAAAAGATCAATCCATCGGCACTTCCATGCCAAAATGGTGATAAACTGCCCCAGTTACTACTCTGCCGCGCGGGGTACGCTGCAGGAAGCCAATTTGTAACAGATATGGCTCATAAACATCTTCAATTGTTTCCGCCTCTTCCCCAATCGAGGCCGCAATGGTATCAAGACCGACCGGACCGCCGCGGAATTTTTCGATAATTCCTTTTAATAGCTTGTGATCGATATGGTCAAGTCCTAACCGGTCAACCTGCAGTAACTCCAGAGCTTCTCTCGCAAGGGCCAGGTTAATTGTACCATTTCCCTTAACTTGTGCAAAATCCCTAACCCGGCGGAGGAGCCGGTTGGCAATCCTAGGGGTTCCCCTCGCCCTCCTGGCAATTTCAACTGCAGATGGTTCATCGATTTCTGTTTCAAATAAATCGGAGGTTCTGACAACAATATTTTTTAACTGATCTTCCTTATAATACTCGAGCCTGCACAAAACTCCAAATCGGTCGCGTAAGGGAGCTGATAAGGAACCTGCCCTGGTAGTGGCACCGACCAATGTAAACGGCGGCAGGTCAAGCCGGACCGACCTCGCACTCGGCCCCTTTCCGATGACAATATCCAGGCAAAAATCCTCCATTGCTGGATAAAGTACTTCTTCGATCGTCCGTGGCAGCCGGTGAATTTCATCAATAAATAACACATCCCCAGGCTCGAGAGAGGTTAGAATAGCCGCTAAATCTCCTGGCCGTTCAATCGCAGGCCCTGAGGTTGTCCGGATATTTACCCCCATTTCATTGGCAATAATTACCGCTAGTGTGGTCTTGCCTAATCCTGGAGGCCCATAAAGGAGAACATGGTCAAGGGTCTCCTTCCGCATCTTTGCCGCTTTTATAAAGATCTCAAGATTTTCTTTTACTTGAGTTTGTCCGATGTATTGCTGTAAAGTTTGCGGCCGCAGGCTTTGTTCAAGACTGACCTCGCTTTCATTCACTTCACTAGATATGATCCGCTCTTCCATGAATTATCACCTATTTTAAAAGCCGCTGGAGGGCTTTTTTAATATATTGATCGGTCGAAAGCTGTTCTTTTTGTAATTCAGACGATATTTTTTTAATTTCTTTATCGGAATAGCCAAGAGCTTTCAAGGCGAGGACAGCTTCTTCAAAAGCTGCATTGGCCGCTTGCTGTGGAAGTGGGAATTGATCAGCATTGAATAGGTTAGGAAAGTAATCCGGTACAATATCTAGTAATTTTCCTTTTAAATCAAGGATCATTTGCCGGGCAGTTTTTTTACCAACGCCAGGGAATTTAACAAGAAAGCTTTCATCTTCATTTTCAATGGCATTTACCACTTGCTGGACTTCGCCTGAAGCCAAAATGGCCAGTGCCCCCTTAGGACCAATCCCCGAAACGTTTAATAGTTTGGTAAAAAGTCTTTTTTCTTCTCTTGTTTCAAATCCGTAAAGGGCGATTACATCTTCGCGGACATAATGATAGGTATATACTGTTACCATTGTTTCCATTTTACCAGCGAAAATAAACGGATTCGGTGTGGAGATTTGATAGCCAATCCCATTATTTTCAATGACAATGTATTCCGGTCCGACAAATTCTACCATCCCTTTGATAAATTCATACACACGTTTTCTCTCCCCAAATAAACCTAAAAGTTTTTTCTCTTGAAAAATAAGCTGTCTTTCATTTTAACATAAGTCCAGGCGGTTATTGAAGAAATTCGTATCCTATCAAAAAGTCTAATAATTCAGTTCCCTTGGACCTTCTTCTAAAATTGGATACAAATGAGAGATCGATCTACACATAAAAAAACAGGCTGATTGGAGTCAATCAGTCTGAGTTAATAAAAGGTTTACTGTTTTTTTACAGAATACGGTTCGAATGTTTCTAGGACTTCCACATAATGGTCCTTCGATTTAATTGGGATGCCTTGAATTAATTCCTCTTGTTTCTTGCTTTCAAGTTTCTTGATATCTATTTGAAAGAATGATTGGATAATGTGTGATTGTCCCGGCCGGCCATTAAAAATGGTCAAAACACCATCATCTGTGACACCAAAAAAACCATTTGCTTTTAATAATGGCGAGATATCGTCAACTTGTTTGCGGAATACATAGGTTGACTCGTTGATGTCGGTAAGCTGCCATTGGTCATATTTAGCCCAGAAATTCTCCATTTTCCAACATGTCTCGTGCACCAATTCCTGACTTATTTCCCCGTCAAGATAGACTCTTTCTAAGATAACCGTTAAGTTCAGGGGCTCTGTCTTCGGTATTTGGTTATCTTGTGGGGCAGCCGAGCCTGTTGGGATTAGCCCAGGAACTCTACCAATCAACATGAAGAGAATAACAGCAAATACGGCTAATGTGTACCGGTACATTGCTATCCAAATGACCCTCATGTCACTCACCTCTTAATCTTAATAATTGAACATAGTTTACAGTACTAGTTTAGCCTTTATTTCCCTTTTTATCCGACAAAATAATAGCGGCTTATTTATAAATAAAACTGTGTTAATCGTGAATGTTGATTTCCGCTCCAGGCGGCTTCGCTTTCCGCGGGCGTGCCGGGGAGCCTCCTCGGCGCACTTGCGCCTGTGGGGTCTCCCCTGCCCCGTACTCCCGCAGGAGTCTTCGCCGCCTTCCGCTCCAATCAACATGCTTAAATTCAACAATCCCTTTAACACAGCCATAAATAAAGAGGCAAGCTCGAAAGCTTTGCCTCTTGTTTTGGAGTGGGTTAGCTGCCGCCCTTATTCCGCTGGGAATCGTTATGAATATTACGGTCCCGGCCCATTGTGCCCTCGTCCGTAATAACCTGGACGGTTTTTCCTTTTGCATAGGGCTGAACCACTTTCTGAATGGCTCGTTTGGTTTCAGCTGCCCGATCATTGTCATGTAATGAAACGGATACAATGACCGTATTTCCATATGCGACAGACCTTACATTTCTAACATTATCGATATTTTCCACTTTGTTTCTTATTTTTGCTGTAAAACGATCTTGGAACTCCGGATTCGTGACCACTCCATAATTACCGTTCTTAGCACTCAAGTGACCGTGATAGTTTAAATCACTTGTACTAAAACGGTTATCTCGCTGAAAGAAGTTTCGGTCTGTTTTGGCCCTAGGGACTGTTGGATTTGGGGGATTCCCGTTTTCGTCTCTAGTTTGCATCTGCCTGCTGTTTTTTTCATTAATGTCTTGATCTTCCACGCCAAGGTTATGGTCCATAATTTCTGTCAAGGCACCATCATTATCCCTTAACATTCCATAATCATTATTGGCGTGGTTTTCATTCGAATAATAACCAATCGGCCGAGCTACGTTATTTCCAGTACCCGCACGATTATTATCATTTGTACATCCTGTAACACCTATTAATAAAGAGAAGGAAAGAGGAATCATCCACTGTCTTTTGTTCAAGCGATAAACCCCCTAGAGTACATTCTGAGCATAGAATTCTGCTCATTTATAGGGTGTTATCTTCTGTTGTAAATCATTCTGATAAAATCATTTCACTTTTTCCTGTAATTGGCTGATAAATTTTTTTCTTAAGTGAAATTGATCAACAGTTAAATCCATCACCATCCTTATTTTTTCTTGGTCATTATAGGCTTTTTCGCGAATCAGCCGGTTCCATTCTCGAAAAATATCTGCTGGGAAGGCTAAAGCATACAAAAAAGCTTTTTCATCTAAATATTTTCCTATTGGCTTTAAACTTTCCAGTTTTCCCAATGACCAATCTAGATTGGGAAGAATTCGATTGGCATATTGTAAATAATCATATGACGGCGGACCGATACTAATTAAGTCAAAATCAATTAAATTTAACTGTCCCTTCCTGTCACGGAGGAAATTGTGATGGGCTACATCACCATGGAGAATCACAACCGGCTCTCTTTGAAAAAAGCGGCGGTGTTTCATCATCCCGGCCAATGACCAATTGGCCCATACGATTAGTTCAGAAATCATGTAATCATCTAAAAAGTATTTTATAAAAGGAAGATTGCCTGAAAAAACTCGGAGCCTTTCTGTCCATTTTGCAATTAAATCACTTCTCGAAAGCAAAGTTCGGTAACGGCTTTCAACTGAAGCAGTGGTTTGGTGAAATTGTTTCAGCAGATCAAGACCTTCTTGACGATTTCGCTGTGTTGAATAAGAAAAGGGTGTGTTATGTGGAGGAATGTATTCGATACAGCCATAATAGGTTCCCTCAAAAAAGAGCTGTTCTTTGATCGGACCTGATAAGTATTGGTATGTTTTCAAAAATCCTTCTTTTTTTAAGGTTGCGGTAAAGGCTTCTTGAAGTTTTAATCTGTTATTGGAATGATATCCCTTTAAAATATAGGTATTATTATCAGTTTTTAATAAAAAGACAGATTTTCGGACCATCACCAGCCGAACAATTTTCTCATAAAATTGTGATTGAAAATAAGAGAGGAGACGATTCAAGTAATCATCGTCTCCCTTTTGTTTACCAGGTTTATTAATTGCTCTCATCACGGTAACCTGGCATACCGTAAGGATTTGTTCCAGCTGGACCCACACCATATGGATTCATATAAGGCGGGTGAGCAACATTCATTGGCCCTGTATACGGGGCACTGTATATTGGCGGTGTTGGCGGTACAAAGCTGGTTGGTGGCGGGCTTGTTGGAACCATTCCAGCAGGCTGCATTCCGCCGCCGCCACCACAGCCACAGTCATTTAGAGCTCCGGTTCCTACTGGCAGCCCTTGTGCTGGAGCTGTCGGCATAAACGGCATTTGCCCTGCTGCTCCATGTGTATGAAGATCGGATGATTCAAAGTCATGCATACCCATTACTTGTGGTCCAGGTCCGCCCATTTGCGGATATCCGTATGGTGCTGTGCCCATTCCGTAAGGATTAACCATTCCAGGGTTCCCAAACATGGTGCCAGGTCCTCCTGGAGAGGCTTGAGACATCCCTCCTTGATATTGAGCTGGATAACCTTGTGCCCCTGTCATTGGGTCGACTGTTCCTCCAGGCATTCCCTCATAGCCCATTGGCATCTGACCATATCCGGCAGGCATTCCTCCGTAACCCATTGGGGTTTGACCAAATCCAGCTGGCATTCCTCCGTAGCCCATTGGATTTTGTCCGCATCCGGCTGGGACCTCTCCATAACCCATTGGATTTTGTCCGTATCCGGCTGGGACCTCTCCGTAACCCATTGGATTTTGTCCGTATCCGGTCGGGGCCTCTCCGTAACCCATTGGATTTTGTCCGTATCCGGCTGGGACCTCTCCGTAACCCATTGGATTTTGTCCGTATCCGGCTTGCATTGGTGCTGCTCCTGCCGGCATTCCACCATATTCAGACGGCATTTGAGTTGGTACAGGTGCTCCTCCAAAGCCCATTTGGGTTGATCCAGCTGGTACCCCTCCATAGCCCATCGGTGCCGTTCCAGATTGGAACCCTCCATAGCCCATTGGGGATTGACCATATGCTGCAGGGTCCATCATTGGTGTTTGGGTTCCCATTACTGCTCCAGGGTTATAGGCCGGATTTACACCAGGCATTTGCGGCATGAAGGATGATGACTCATCATGGAAAAATTGCCCCGGCATAACGGACGTACCAGCCATAGCTGGATTAAATCCAGGTGTCCCGTGAACCATGCCTGGATGTGGCAAATACCCTGCCCCTTGGACTTCCGGATAAGGCATAACAGGCGGCATCATCGGCATACCTCCAAATGGAGGGCAGAAACCAGGTCCCGGCATTACAGGCGTAATTGGCACACAATAGTCTTGCGGCGGCGGTATTTCAACCGGCATTTCTTTCGCAGGTGCCGGAGGCGGAATTGGAATTTCCTTTTTTATTTCTTCTTTGACCTCTGGAAGTATGTTGGCAGGTTTAGGAGGAAGCTGTGGTGGAACGGTCATGTTGGTCATGTTGCTCGTATAATAATTGTTTATATCAATTTCTGGGATGATTTGCAGGGGCATTTTTGGAGTGAAAGGTGCTTTAGGTGCTTCTTTTATTATTGGCTGTTCTTTTACAATTGGTTTCTCTTTTACAATCGGTTGTTCCTTTACAATCGGTTTCTCTTTTACAATCGGTTGTTCCTTCACAATTGGTTTTTCTTTAACAATCGGCTGTTCCTTCACAATCGGTTTTTCTTTTACGATTGGGGCTTCTTTGATTGGCAGTGGAACGGGCTTCTCTTTGGCAAACGGATGCTCAGCAATCGGCATTTCTTTCTTTGTTCCTAAATTGATTGTTTTTTCCGGTTTCGTTCCCATCGGCGCTTCTTTTTTTATGGATCCACCTGTGGTTGGAACTTTTATTTTCATACCGGGCATAATCATATCAGGGTTGCTGAGCTGTGAATTCATCTTTTTCAGCTCTTCAAAATTCACGCCGTACTTCTTGGCGATCTTCCAAAGAGTATCCCCTTTCTGTACGATATGGATCTTCACTCTGATTTCCCTCCTATGGCATAAGTCCATATAGTGTATGTGAAGATGGGCAAAGTGCTAACATTCTTCAAAAAAATCTATGCTTCCTTTTGTAAAATTATGAATAAGTCCCCAAAGATACGGCGAGATTCGTAAAATGAAATATTCGCCGATAAATTGGTTAAAACCGCCGATATGTTGAAGATTTCCGCCGATATATTAGTTAAAACCGCCGATAAGTTAAAAAAAACCGCCGATATATCATCCAATTTTAAAAATTACCTTTTCAAAGATAAAAAAAAAGATGCAATTAGTTAAATTACATCTTTTTTTCGCTTATTATGAATTTTTCAACATCCGATCTAGAGCTAATTTTGCTTTTTCTGCTATTTCTGGACTAACTTTGATGATATTGTTTGGTTGATCGAGTGTATCCAGGCTCCACACTAGGTGCGGCAAGTCAATTCGATTCATGGTCATGCAAGGACACATATGCGGATTTAATGAGATAATCTGTTTATCCGGATGATCGTTGATTATCCGGTTTACGAGATTCATCTCGGTCCCGATTGCCCATGCGGAACCAGGCTCTGCCTTTTCGATCGCATTAATAATATAACTGGTGGACCCCGCCATATCCGCTAATTCAACCACTTCTCGGCGGCATTCCGGATGAACGATAATTTTCATATCAGGATATTGAGCACGTGTATCGGCGACGTTTTGAACAGTAAAATTTTCATGAACTGAGCAATGCCCTTTCCAGAGAATCACTTTTATTTGTGATACATCGCCCTCATATTCAAGCGCATTTGTGATTGGATTCCAGATCGCCATCTCATCTAAGCCAATCCCTAAATCTGCTGCCGTATTCCGGCCTAGGTGCTGGTCAGGCAAAAATAAAATCCGTTCTTTAATTCCTAATGCCCATTTTACCATCGTTTCGGCATTGGAGGAGGTAACGGTTGCACCGCCATTTTCACCCACGAATGCTTTAATCGCTGCGGTTGAATTGATATAGGTTAACGGCAGTATCGTATCTCCAAACAGTTCCTGGAGTTTTTCCCAGGCTCGTTCTGTTTGCTCGATATCCGCCATGTCAGCCATTGAGCAGCCGGCGCGCATATCAGGTAGAAATACTTTTTGATTGTCACTGGTTAATATATCGGCCGTCTCGGCCATAAAATGGACACCGCAAAATACGATATACTCCGCTTCCTTGTTATCCGCCGATAATTGCGCTAATTTTAACGAATCACCGGTTGCATCGGCAAACTGAATCACTTCGTCTTTTTGATAATGATGGCCTGGAATAAATAAGCGTGAGCCAAGCTGTTTTTTTACCTCAATTACACGTTTTTCAAGTTCTTCCCGTGTCATTTGCTTGTATTTTTCCGGGATCATGACATTTTTTTGTAAAGTTTCTAAGAAGCTCATTCTACTCATCTCCTTTATTCCATAACACTTTTACACTTATATCAAGGGCTTTATAGGAATGAGTCAGTAGCCCTAGGGAAATATAATCGACCCCTGTGTCACGATAGTCCGCGATGTTAGATAATTGGATGCCGCCGGAAGCCTCGGTAATGATACCAGCCGGGACGAGTTTGATAAACTCCTTAATTTCATCAGGTGTTCGGTTATCAAACATGATCACATCCGCACCAGCATCGACTGCTTCTAGCACTTGCTCTTCTGTTTCTACCTCGACCTCAACTTTTACCATATGGCCTGCTTTTTCCCGGACAGCCTCTACTGCCTTTGAGATCGAGCCAGCAAAGGAAATATGGTTATCCTTAATCATGACCGCATCATATAAACCAAAACGATGATTAAAGCCACCACCGCAGCGGACTGCATATTTTTCAAGCATTCTTAGACCCGGAGTCGTCTTTCGTGTATCACATACTCTTGTATGACCACTGTCGAGAGTCTGAACTGTCTTTTGTGTCAAGGTGGCGATCCCACTCATTCGTTGAACCAGATTAAGGACCACTCGTTCTCCTTTTAGTAAATCAGCAATTTTTCCAGAGACGTGAGCAAGTTCCTGTCCCTTCTTGATTGCTTGGCCATCCTTCACAAATAGCTCGATGCCAATCTCTTGATTTAATAGCTGAAAACCGGTCTTGATAATTTCCTCTCCACAAAAGACACCCTCATCCTTTGAAAGAAAAACAATTTTCCCTGTTGTATCATCCGTAAAAATGAGATCGGTAGTTAAATCCTGTTCCCCAATATCTTCGATAAAAAAATCCTCAAGTTGCGAGCGCAGTTTTAGTGAATTCATGGTTTTTCTCCAATCCCCGATTGTATTTATGAATAATGGTTTTTCGAAGCCATTTTTGATTATCTTCTAACGGGTAATCACTTCGATAGTGACCCCCTCGGCTTTCTGTCCTTTGTAAGGCCGATTCCGTAATCAAACTCGCTGTAATCACCATAAAGATCTTTGTCAGGTCCGTCTCAGAACAAGTATCTAACTGGATTTTATCGGCACGGAATTGAGCCAGCCAAGCTTGCTGCATTTTCAAATCTGCTTCATTTCTGACAATCCCTACCCGCTCCATCATGGAATCCTTGATCAGCTGAACATCCGGTAATTTCGCCTTTTGGATGATGGCAGATGGGAAGAAATCACGAGAATCAAATGGCTGCGGATTTGTTTTGGCACCATTAATCAACTTGGATAATTGCACACCTTGATAAAGCCCCTCTAATAAAGAATTGCTCGCTAAGCGGTTAGCCCCATGCAGTCCTGTACATGCGGCCTCCCCGATCGCATATAACCCCTTAATGGAAGAACGTCCGATTAAATCCGTTTTAATTCCGCCCATTAAAAAGTGGCTGCCAGGAGCTACCGGAATTTTCCCTTCCGCTAAGCAAATTTCATTTTCTTCGCAAAGAGCGGTAATAGAAGGAAATCTTTTGGTAAATTCTTTAATGCTGCGAATATCTAAAAATACTTGTTTGCCCTTTTTCAGAAATTCATAGATTCGCTGTGAAACAACATGCCTCGGGCCCAGATCCTTCATGGGATGAATCCCATCCATTATAGCTGTACCGTCTTCGGTCACAAGGATTGCCCCTTCACCTCTAACAGCTTCAGAAATTAAGCCTTTTGTTTCACCGTTACTATACAGAAGGGTAGGATGAAATTGGATAAATTCCATATCAGCGATCTCTGCCCCTGCTAAATAGGCCATGGCAATACCGTCTCCAGCTACGGTTCTAGCATTTGAGGTATAGGTGAACAATTGCCCGCAGCCTCCGGAAGCTATGATGATATGGCATCCATAATACCGCAGGATCGTTCCATCCGATTGTTTGGCTTTCACACCAATGCAGCGAGTTTTTTCTGCGTTTAATACTAATTCATAAGCAAAAACTCCCTCTTCAACCATCACATTTTGGGGGAGTCTGCTGATTAAATGTTCCATCACGTTTTTACCGGTTGCATCACCGCCGCCATGGACGATTCTCTTTTCACAATGGGCACCTTCCATTCCTAGGAATAATTCACCATTATGATCTTTATCAAACACATCGCCCTGCTGAGACAGATTTCGAATCAAAGACGGGGCAGCGTTAATGATTTCCCGGACCGTATCAAGGTTATTATGAAACCTTCCCGCCTCCAGTGTATCCCCAATATGTTTGGACGGGTGGTCATTTGCTCCAAGCGCGGCAGCAATGCCGCCTTGGGCAAGATACGAGTTTGCCGTTCGTAATTTCCCCTTTGTGAGTATTCTCACATTCAAATGATTATTTAATTGAACAGCCAGCTGTAACGCGGCTATTCCACTTCCAATAATTACTACATCATCATTTATCATGGATGACCCTCCTGGCATTAACAGGTGTCTTGACATATATATTTACACAGATTTAAACTAAAAACAAGTACTAAAAAAATAGATTATTGGAGAAATAGGATGATATATTTTGATTTTGCTGCGACAACTCCTTTAGATGCTGATGCTGCGGAGGCTTATGTAAAAGTAGCAACTGAATACTTTGGAAATACTCAGAGCCTCCATGATATCGGCGGACAATCTCAACAATTACTCGAAAGTTGCCGGGAAGAACTGGCCAATGCTTTTGCTATTAATAAAAAGGGCTTATATTTTACAAGCGGCGGGTCGGAAGGAAACTTTTTAGCGATCGAGGCTCTTTTGTCAGCTCCACTAAAAAGCGGCAACCATATTATTGCCGGCATGGCAGAGCATTCCTCTGTCCATGGTGTGCTAAAGCGACTCAAAAAGAATGGCTATGAAGTAACCTTTATTCCGCTTACTTCAAATGGATTGATGGATATGAATTTTCTCTTGAGTTCGATCAGACCAGAAACTATTTTAATAACCGTGCAACATGTTAATTCGGAAATAGGAACAATCCAGCCAGTTGAGGAAATCGCAAAAATAGCGAAAGAAAACAAGATTCACTTTCACAGCGACTTTGTCCAATCCTTTGGAAAAATAGATGTAACGACCCTTGCGCCCTTAGTCAGCAGTTTTTCTTTTTCCGGTCATAAAATTTATGGTCCAAAAGGGATCGGCGGCGTTTATATTAACCCCAGCATCGCTTGGAAGCCCTTTTTCCCGGGGGGTTCACATGAAAGCGGGCTTCGGCCTGGAACAGTCAATGTCCCTGCGATCGCTGCACTAACTGTGGCAGCTCAGAAAATTATCGGACGACTTGATAAGGACCATACTAAATTTCAATTATTGCGTGAAACATTTATTGAAACGCTTGAGCCGATAAAAGAATCGGTCAAAGTTTATCAAGCTGATGATCACCGGCAGCTGGCCAATATAATTGGGATGCGGATTTCCGGTATCGAAGGGCAATGGATGATGCTTGAATGCAACCGGCTCGGTTTTGCCATCTCCACTGGAAGCGCATGTCAAATCGGAATGCAAGCCCCGGCAAAGGTGACGGAGGCACTTGGATTAGATAAAGACGAAGCTAAGGAATTTATCCGAATCTCGCTTGGTCATTCCTCCACAAAGGAACAGGTCATTACACTCGGGGAAACGGTGGTCAAGATTGTTAAATCATTCAAAATGGCCTCACGTGATAGAAAGAAACAATCTGTGCTAGAATAGGAAGATAGAAAAACGACAGGAGGTCTTTTATGGCTGATCAAAAGAAGATTTTGGGGGAGGAAAGAAGGTCGTTCATTCTCCAGAAGCTGAAAGACAGCTCTGAACCGCTCACAGGAAGTGAACTTGCGGCAAGAACAAATGTAAGCAGACAAGTAATTGTTGGGGATATGACCCTTCTTAAAGCTAAGAATGAACCGATTATTGCCACAAGCCAAGGTTATATTTATTTAAAGACAAGCTCGAGTACTCCTGCATTTGAAAGAACGATAGCCTGCAAACATTCGCCGGCTGACACAGAGAAAGAATTAAATTTACTTGTTGACCATGGTGTTCTGGTTAAAGATGTAAAAATTGAACACTCTGTTTACGGTGATTTAACGGCATCCGTAATGGTGGCAAACCGCCATGAAGTGAAGCAATTTATGGAAAACATTACAAGCACGAAGGCATCTTTATTATCAGAGCTAACCGGTGGATATCACCTGCATACGATCTCGGCTTCAAGTCTCGAGGTCTTAGATCAAGCCGAACAAGCCCTGAAAATTGAAGGATTCCTGATTGAATAAGAAAAGAGACCCGCTGCAGATGCACGGGTCTCTTCTCTTAATCTAAGTTTACCATCACGGATGGATAGCTCCCTAACACTTTGACACCACAGCCAAGGGCTTCAAGTTCAGCAATGGCTCCAGGAATTAACACCTCGTCAAGTTTCATTTCCAGATCAATAATAAAGAAATAATTGCCAATTCCTGTTTTCATTGGTCTTGATTCAATTTTGGAAAGATTCAATTTTCTCCAGGCAAACGCTGACAGTACCTGATGAAGGGCACCAGCCTGATCAGAAGGCAGTGTCACCATTAGGGTTGTTTTATAATGCGATGACCCGCTTATTTCCGCAAAATCCAAGTCTTGCTCTGATAAAACAAAAAAGCTCGTATGGTTAAAATGAAAATCATGAATGTCCTTTTGGACGATAGTCAGACCATATTCTTTTGCTGCGAGTTCATTTGCAATCGCGGCCGCATTCAATTCAGGCTGCTCCATGACCATCTTCGCTGCCGCAGCGGTTGATGTGATACTCTCAATTGGTACACCTTTAAAATGGTTATGTAAAAACTTATGGCACTGGGCAATTGCATGGGAATGGCTAAATACTTTGGAAGCTTCCTTCCAATGGTCCTTATTATCAGGATGAACCATCAAATGCTGTTTAATTGGAAGCGTAATTTCTCCCACAATCGGAATATCAACTACATGTGTTAAATAATCCAGCGTAATATTTACTGAACCTTCAAGCGCGTTTTCAACCGGGACGACCGCCAAATTCACTTTTTGATCCCCAATGGCATCGATACTTTCCGGTATCGTGCTAAATGGTTCCAGCTCGAAACCTTGAAAAACTTTGCTCACAGCTAATTCTGTAAATGTTGCCTTTGGTCCCAAATAACCAACCTTCATGACTTTCCCCACTCCTCTATATTTTTAAAAAGGAAGGCTCAAGACCAGGCCCATAGCGGATCTTGTCCACTACGCGCCTGTTCCCAGCACTTCCACTTTTTCAACAAATTCAAGTTTTCTTAGTTCCGTTAATAAATCGTCTAGCTTTGTTATAATGTTTGATGTATTTAATGACAATGTCACATTTGCTCTGCCTTGGAGCGGGATCGTTTGGTGGATGGTCAGCACATTACAGCCTGATCCAGCAACGACACTTAACAAGTTTGACAACGTGCCAGAGCGGTCTTCTAAATGAAAGAAGAGGGAAATGATCTTCTCCTTTTGAATCGTCGAAAAAGGAAAGACCGTGTCCCTGTATTTATAAAAGGCACTCCTGCTTAGGTCCACTTTAAGAACAGCATCTGCAATCGATTCAGCTTTGCCCCTATCAAGCATTTCTTTCACTTCAAGGGTTTTCTTCATCGCTTCTGGCAAAACATCCTCACGGACCAGGTAAAACTTTTTATCAAAATTATCCATTTACCTCTACCTCGTTCTTGACGGAAAACTACTCAATAAACTCAAATTCGAACTCTAACAACTTCACAATATCCCCGTCTTTTGCCCCTCTTTGTCTTAAGGCATCATCGACACCATAACCGCGGAGCTGGCGTGCAAAACGGCGGATTGATTCTTCTCTTGAAAAGTCCGTCATCTTAAATAAGCGTTCGAGCTTCTCACCCGAGAGAACAAATGAGCCGTCTGGATCTCTCGTAATGGTAAAGGCTTCAGGATCGGCCTCATGTTTATATAATACACGATGTACGCCCGTTACCTCTTCTTCATGCTCAAGCGGGAATTCTGGTGTCTGCTCAATTTTATCGGTAATCGCAAATAATAGATCTCTAAGACCTTTTCGTGTTAGGGCAGAAATAGGAAAAATCGGATAATCCTCTTCTAACTGCTCTTTAAACATTTTTAAGTTTTCCTCGGCATCCGGCATATCCATTTTATTAGCGACAATGATTTGCGGGCGCTCCGTTAATCTGAGGTTATATTCTTGTAATTCTTTATTAATCGTCAAATAATCCTCAAATGGATCTCTGCCTTCTGTTGCTGCCATATCGATAACGTGGACAATTACCCTTGTCCGCTCAATATGCCGCAAAAATTGATGACCGAGGCCAACACCTTCACTAGCCCCTTCAATTAATCCCGGCAGGTCGGCCATAACAAAGCTTCGGCCATCTTCTGTTTCGACCATGCCAAGATTAGGAACAATCGTCGTGAAGTGATATTCCGCAATTTTTGGCTTTGCCGATGACACGACTGATAATAAGGTTGACTTCCCTACACTTGGGAATCCTACTAAACCGGCATCAGCAAGGAGTTTCAACTCAAGAACAACATCCCGCTCTTGTCCTGGTTCACCATTTTCGGCAATCTCTGGTGCTGGATTTTGCGGGGTGGCAAAACGAGTATTTCCTCGTCCGCCCCGGCCGCCCTTGGCAATAACCGCCCGTTGGCCATGCTCGACTAAATCAGCGATGACCTCTTTTGTTTCAGCATCGAGGACGACTGTTCCAGGCGGCACCTTAACAATCATATCTTGAGCGCCCCTGCCGTGCATTCCCTTCGACATGCCATGTTCTCCGCGTTCCGCCTTAAAATGACGCTTATAACGAAAATCCATTAGGGTGCGTAAGCCCTCATTCACTTCAAAAACGACATTGGCTCCCTTTCCGCCATCCCCGCCGGCAGGACCGCCATTTGGTACATATTTTTCACGGCGAAAGGCAACCATACCATTTCCGCCGTCGCCACCTTTTACATATATCTTAACTTGATCGACAAACATCTTATTCCTCCAGTCTTGCACATAAATAAATTAAAATTAAACCGAGTTATTTTTCAGCATTGGCATAAATAACTCGAGGGAGAGTTCCGTTTCTGTAAATTCTTTGATCGACAAATCTAAAGATTTATCAGATAGAAAGCTCTCAATCAGTTCTCTGTTAGTTATTATCCCGCTAAAATCAAAAAAGAAACGAACACCGTCAGATTGCGGTTCTATGGTAATTGATAAATTATTTTCTTGAAATGGCTCAATCGCTTGATTCAAACTGCAAAAAAAAGTATGTGTCCATTTCGTCATGGCCAGATCATTAATTTTTGAGGCATCTGGATCAAACATTACCTCATATTCCAGCTTAAAGAAAGGATTTTCCCAGTTCGATTTTAAAAGCAGCGCTGCAAATAAAGGCATATGTAAATTTGATAGTTTGGTCTCATGCTGGGTCTCAATTACGATTTCATCAATCACTTGTTTTGCCCGATCAATCCTATTTAAGTCCAGGTTTCCTTTAATTAGCTGCAGCTTATTTAGCCAATCATGTCGTGAATGCCGCAGCACTTCCACGATATCCCATTCATTCCCCATATGTACACTCCCACATTTAAGTGTTGACACTGTTTGCTGTTAGTATATCAAAAAAACATACATGAGTAGACTTTTTTGTATAAGAAAAGTTTTTTAGAGGCAAAAAGAGCTTTCTAAGAAGATTTTATGAGTGAGGTCTTTATTGCAAAAAGAAAACTCTAACCAATCAGGTTAGAGTTTCTGATGAATTGCTTAAGCTTCTTGAGCAGCTTCTGGATAAACACTTACTTGTTTACGGTCACGACCTAAACGTTCGAATTTTACAACGCCGTCGATTTTTGCAAAAAGAGTGTCGTCACCACCGCGGCCAACGTTTTCACCTGGGTAAATCTTTGTACCGCGTTGACGGTAAAGGATAGAACCACCAGTTACAAATTGACCGTCTGCACGCTTCGCACCAAGGCGCTTCGCGATAGAGTCACGTCCGTTCTTTGTAGAACCTACTCCCTTTTTAGATGCAAACAATTGAAGATCTAATTTTAATAACATTTCATTCCACCTCCTGCTTTTTGAAGGTTATTTTAATGTGCTCTCCGTACGTTTCTTCAATCGATCGTAATGACACAGCCATACCCTCGAGAAGAAGCTGTACTTTCTCATATACGCTCTCCGGAAGGTCTCCCGGTATAACGCAGCGGAGAAAGCCATCTGCTCGATGTTCAAGATCGGGCGTGACACCGGTTAGTTCGTGAACCGCATTAATCGCACCAACAGATACGGCTGATACGCCTGCACAAACAATGTCCTTGCCGCGATCTGCAAACAAAGCATGACCGTTCATTTCGAATGATTGAATATTTCCGGACTCAGTACGATAAATCGTAATGTTAATCATCTATTTTCCAACACCTTATGCGTTGATTTTTTCGATGACAACTTTAGTGTAAGGTTGACGATGACCTTGTTTCTTACGGTTGTTTTTCTTTGCTTTGTACTTGAAAACAATGATTTTCTTCGCACGGCCTTGTTTTTCAACTTTAGCTGTAACAGTAGCGCCTGCAACAACAGGACTTCCAACTTTTACAGTTTCACCGCCAACGAAAAGAACCTTGTCAAAAGTAACTGTTTCACCAGCTTCAACATCTAATTTTTCAATGTAGATAGCTTGGCCTTCTTCAACTTTTAATTGCTTACCGCCAGTTTCGATAATTGCGTACATGAACTGCACCTCCTTATAAACTCAGACTCGCCAAATACAGGCGCTTATGCATATGCAAAAGTCTTATTACCTGCACTGTGCGGTTGTAGCACGGGTGCTACAAACATAACATTAAGATACTAACATAGATTAATTGAATGTGTCAATAGCCATTTGGGCACTTCATCGGTCAGAGCTGTTCCTTTTTCGAAAGTTCATCGATATGACCAAACTGCTTTAACTGATAAAAATGGGGTAGATCAGGCTGAAGCGTAAAATATAGTTTCAGCTGAAGAAGTCCCTCTAACACCTCTCTGTGGGCCTCATGTGTTCCAAGGAGCGCTTCTTTTACCTCTGGGGTTGTCCCGATCAGGATGGCCTCAAAATCGGAGCTGCGGTGCTCTAACAGCTCTCGCTCAAGCCGGAAAGCAACGGTTTCTGGACTAAGAATGCGGCCGGTACCCTCGCAGACCGGACATTTCACCTTTAGGGCTTCTGATAAGGTCACCTTCGTCTTTTTCCTTGTCAGTTGAAGGATGCCAAGTTCTGTAAACCCGATGATTTTGGTTCTTCGCTCATCTTTATTTAATTCTAATTCCACTGTATCGAGTACCGTTTGCTTGTCATCGTCCCGAGGCATATCAATAAAATCAATCAAAACAATTCCGCCAATATCACGGAGACGAAGCTGTCTGACAATTTCTTTCGCTGCAAGCTGGTTGGTTTTAAGGACCGTTTCACCGTAGTCGATCTTGCCGGAAAATTTCCCTGTGTTCACATCGATAATCGTTAACGCTTCAGTCTCATCAAATATCAGGTATGCCCCATTGTCAAGCCACACGACCCGCTTTAACGCCTTGTCAATTTCATGCTCGACCTTACTGCTTGAAAAAATATTCTCTTTGCCGTTGTAAAAACTAAGCTTGGTGTGATCGTTGATCTTCTCGAGAACATTTTTTAGAGAAAGATCATCGACAATGATTTCACCTGTTTTCATCCGGGCAGCTTGGGTGATGACCATTTCAATAAAAGTGTCCTTTTGAAAAATAATTCCGGGATTTTTTTGGACGGACGCTTTTTGTAACAGGTCTTGGTATTGTTCTCTTAACATTTGAAGTTCAGCGGCGATTTCCTCTTCTGAACTATAGATTCCTGATGTCCGAAAGATCATCCCTTCTTCTTCCGTTTTTAACTTTGTGCCAATTTTACGCAAGGTCATTTTCTTAGATTCATGGGCAATTTTCTTTGATACGGCCACATACCGTCCTTGCGGCATATAGACAAGATGATTCCCCTCTATCTCAACGATTCCTTTGACTTTGGGGCCTTTTGTGCCTGTCGCATCCTTCTCAACCTGGACGAGCATTTTTTCGCCTTGATGGACAAACGAGGTAACGTTCTTTTGTTGATCCTTTGATTGAACGAACGAGGGGAGAACATTGCGGTGCAAATAAGCATTTTTCTCCTCGCCGATATCGATGAAGGCAGCGTTCATACCTGGCAGTACCTTTGTAACGGTCCCTAAATAAATATTACCGACCAGCGAACGAAGTTCCGGCCGGTCGATGACAATATTTTCAACACGGTTATCCCTTAGGTAAGCAAATCGCTTTTCCCGTGAATGATAGTTTACAATTAATCGTTCCAATGAAGCGTCCTCACTTTACAACTTTCTTTAATCGCAGAAGAAGCGCTCGTGGCCCGGGCGCTTCTCGCTTTTTTATTATTATACCCTAATAGTATGAAAAAAGAAGGTCGCTAATTTTATCGGTCAACCGTTTTTCGGAAAAATAGGCATGGAGGAGTTCGTTCTCATCCAGTTTTCCAGTTTCCCGTCCATCTGCCTCGACGATAATAGGATGCTTGCAGCCGCGCTGAAATTTTTCGAGAACATGAATGACCAAGTCCCCTTCATTCGCTTGGATGGGCCTCAGAATATCAGGGGTCGCCTTTTTCCCGTAATAACGCTCAAGTAAAAATCTCATAAAGATATAACGGCGCTGTTTCCATTCATGATATAGCGAGAAAAAGAGGAAAAAGATTACTACCCAAACATTTAAATGCATGGGTGCTGTGAATAAAATCAACACCGAAAACAAGCTTAAACAGCATAGAGAAATCAGTAATGTCAATTGATGGGCTCGTGGAAATGAATCTTTTAAGGAGAGCAGTAAGAATACGAGCTTGCCCCCATCAAGCGGCCAAACTGGGAATAGATTAAAAACAAAAATCATCAGATTATAATTAAGAAAGAGATGAAATAAATTTTCTGGAAGCAGTTGCAGAGTAAATAAGAGATAAGCGAGCCCCACCATCCAAACATGCTGCAACGGCCCGGCAAGCACCACAATTGTCTCTTCCTTTAAAGGACGATTACCATGCTCATCCATTTCCGCTACCCCGCCAAATGGAAGCAAGGAAATTTTTTTGATTCGCCAGGAAAAAAAAGAAGCTGCAGCAGCATGCCCCATCTCATGTATAAAAATAATTCCAAGCAGCATGGAGACTTCCAGGAAATGTGCTGTAGCAATCGATAAGGCAATCACAATCCACAATAACGGATGGATCGAAATCAGTCTTAGAAGTGTCATCATCCTAGTCAAAGCGAATCACCTGGATCGGATCGATAAAATTATCGTCTTTTTTAATGGCAAAATAATATTTTCCTTTTGTCTTATCCTCCCCTGCAGAGGTCGAAACGGTTCCAACTACGTCTCTCTTGCCGACATACTCATACAGCTTTACTTTCACTTCGTCCAAATTGCCGTACCATGTTTCTGATTTGTCAGAGTGCTGGATAATGACGGTTTTACCAATCCCTTCTTTCACACCCGCAAATGTAACGAGACCATCATTAATCGCTTGAACCGGAGCACCCTTGCCTGTTTCAATCATGATCCCCTGGCCATTTTTTTCGAAGTTTTCAAGGATCTTCCCCATGGCCGGTACAGAAAGATTCTGATTATCTGCCACTGTTTTTTTATTTGACGCTTTATCGTCAGTAAAAGGCAGCAGGGCTAATGGTTTACCAAACTTCTCCTCGTACCAATTGGATACCACGGCAAACTTAAAGTCCTTATCCATTTGACTTGTGATAAAATCCCGCGCCGGCTCAAGTTTTCCGGTATGATTGCGAAAGAGAATGGCCACTGCTAAGAAGAGAAGTGCTGAAGCCAAGATCTTGAAAAAGAAGACCTCTTTTTTAAAGAGAGGATGTCCGGCGTCACCGCCACCGGTGTCGGAAGGACTCGTATACTTAAAATCATCATGCTCATCATACCCTGGCCAAGTAATCTGGCGTTCAGGACTTGTTGAATTTGCATTGGTACCTTGTTCCTTTTTTCTTTTGGCGATTCGCCGCCGTATTTCTTCCGGTGTAGACCGCGCCATACCCATCAACCCTTTTCCTGCTTTTTGTACAAGTTTATGTGCGAAGAAGGACGAGTATGACAAACATTAAAAAGCCTGTCCGCAATTAAACAGACAGGCTCCAAAATTATCTGACACCAAAGAATTTTTTTAGTTTAGTAAAAACACCTTTATTTGCTTCCTCAAGCGGCTGAAGCGGAATGGATTCCCCAAGAATTCTTCTTGCGATGTTCCGGTAGGCAATCGATGCCTTGCTAGTTGGATTAAGGGCAATCGGTTCACCATGATTAGAAGCCTTGATGACCTCTTCATCGTCAGCGACAATCCCAATTAATTCAATCGATAAGTGCTGGGTAATTTCATCAATATCCAGCATATCGCCAGTCTTCATCATATGATTGCGAATCCGGTTGACGACTAGTTTCGGTGCTTCCATATTCTTTTGCTTTTCTAAAAGACCGATAATCCGGTCGGCATCACGGACAGCTGATACCTCAGGGGTTGTGACCACAATCGCTTTATCCGCACCCGCGATTGCGTTTTGGAAACCCTGTTCAATCCCGGCAGGGCAATCAATAATAATATAATCATAGTCTTGCTTTAATTCTAGAATGAGTTCTTTCATTTGTTCCGGTTTTACAGCTGATTTATCAACCGTTTGTGCCGCCGGAAGTAAATATAATAAACCGTCAAACCGTTTATCTTTCACCAACGCTTGATGAATTTTACATCTTTTTTCTACCACATCGACCAGGTCATAAATAATCCTGTTTTCTAATCCCATGACTACATCCAAGTTTCGAAGACCGATGTCTGTATCCACTAAGCATACCTTTTTGCCTTGAAGGGCCAAAGAAGTTCCAATATTAGCAGAAGTAGTAGTTTTACCCACTCCGCCCTTACCGGATGTAATTACGATTGCCTCTCCCACCTAAAGTCCCCCTTCGAATCTGTTTAAATTAGGCCTTACATGAACTAAAACTTGTAATCTATCAACAATGATCTTCCGGTCCTCATCTATGTATGCACATTCCATTTCTCGCGGTTCATTGTTTTCTGCATGATCCGGTGCACGATTAATTTGATCACTAATCCGAAGCTGTGATGGTTTCATGCTAGACGCGGCAATTACTGCTTCATCGTTGCCATAGCAGCCTGCATGAGCTACACCTTTTAATGATCCCATTATAAAAATATTTCCACCGGCGATAACGGTACCGCCAGGGTTAACATCGCCAATTAATAATAAATCACCAGGGGCTTCCAGAACTTGCCCTGAACGAATAATTTTCGAAACAGTCCTTACCTCATTTTTAGTCTTTAGCTGGTTAGCGTCTTCCAGCGTAATGACATTCGAAACGATCGCATCGACATCCAAGTTCTTCTTTTGAAGAATCAGCTGTTTTAACTCTTCATGCTGCTCCGAGGTTATATAGCGGTTACCTACATTAACTTTTACTGAAATTAAATTGCGCTCATCTTGCATCCTTGAGTTTGCGGATAGTTTTTGATCCAATTCTTTTTTTAGTTCCTGATAGGAACATGTATCATCAAGATGAAGGACAAGACCTTCCTTCGTACCTTTTATTGTAACATTTTGCCGCTTTTTCATGGAGAATTTTCACCTCATAATAAGAAAACAATTTAGGAATAGTTCTCTAAGGACCTATTCCAATCAAAAAATACAGACATTTAATACAAATTCGACACGAAGGCTCTATTCTCCTTTTTTTGAAGAAAACAAAGTATTAGACTATTCAGCCCGCATTGCATCCATATGTTTTTCAAACAATCTTTTTAAAGGATACCCAGCGATGATCACAAATAGCGCATTTAAGATAAGCGTTGGGTAAAAGCGCAAATGAAGAAAACTCCTAAAATCCATGTCCGTCACATGGATCAGATGGTCCATTTCGTAAACGCCCACTTCCAATAACGCAATCCCAACAATCGTGATTAGGATGGCAACCATAAAATTATTTTGCAGGATATTCAGGATTTTGGAAGCTAGATACGCAATAAACGGAAAAAGGAAAAGGTATATACCAATAATTTCAATATAGACAATATCAAACAAAAGCCCAAAGATGGCTGCATAAATAATTCCTTGTTTTCTGCTCACAAATATCGTTAGAAATAATAAAGCAGCAAAAAGAAAGTGCGGCGCAATGATTTTATTTTCACCCAAAAGATCCGCTGGTACATATTGGACAAATAAGCTTTCTAAAATAAATATACACAGAAACAAAAGAGGAAGAAGGAATTTTTTCACGATCCCGACTCCTTCCCTGATGTTGTATCTGTAGTTACCGACTGAGCCATTACTCGTTTCGTAACGATGACTGTTTTAATATCATAAAAATCAGCCCCCGGTTTTACCAAGGCCGTTTGGTTTAATCCATATTGATCCTGTCTTACTTCGACCACTTTTCCGATCATTAAGCCTTTTGGAAAAACATCCCCTAACCCAGAGGTGATGACAGTCTGTCCTTTATCAATTTTTGCACCAGAAGGAATGGCTTTGACCTGAAGTAATTTTTTCTCGCTGTCATAGCCTTCTACCAGTCCATATACATTGGTTTTTCCCTGCACAATGGCAGAAATTCGGTTCTTCGGATCCATCGAACTCAACAGCTGTACGGTCGAGCTAAATTGAGTCACATTCTTTACTTTTCCAATCAAGCCGTTGGCTGTGACAACTGCCATGTTTTTCTTCACACCGTTTAATTTACCTTTGTCGATTATAATCATTTCATGCCAACGATCAGGATTTCTTCCAATCACAGTAGCTGGAAGTGGTTCATAATCTCGCAGGGTCTTCTTTTCACCGAGAACATCACGCAGTTCTTTATTGTCGTTCTTCAGCTCCTGAACCTGTGCTTCAAGGCTGGCAACATTTTCAACTCGTGATTTTAATTCTTTATTCTCTTCGTAAGTGTTCGTAAGGTCCTGGAGATTTTCAAAAAAGCCTGCAACATAGTTGGTAGGCTTTGAAACCAAGGATTGAACCCAGCCGGTTGTATCTTTAACAAATTGCTCCGGCCAGGATAGTTTGCTTCTCTCCCTTAAAGAAAACCCAATCAATGCCACGAGAACAATAATGCTGACAAGTAATAGAATCAGTCGTTTATTCATAAAGAACTGTGGCATGATTATACACCTCTTTTTTTCTATATAGATAAGAAAGTAGTAGTCTTAAAAAGCTCTTACTTAACGTGAATCTCTTGCTTTATTTTTAAACAAATGGATATGGTCGAGCGCTTTTCCAGTGCCAATCGCCACGCAATCAAGCGGGTTTTCAGCAATTAAGACAGGCATTTTCGTTTCTTCACTAATGACTTTGTCCAAATTGCGAAGAAGCGCCCCCCCGCCGGTTAAGACAATGCCGCGGTCCATTATATCAGCAGCAAGCTCAGGCGGCGTTTTTTCTAACGTATTTTTTACCGCTTCGACGATTGCATAGACAGTATCATTTAGGGCAGTCGCAATTTCTTTTGCGGTAATTTCAATCGTTTTTGGCAGACCCGTTAATAAATCGCGGCCGCGGATCTCCATATTATCGATGCCTTCAGGTATGCCCGCAGACCCAATCTCCATTTTGATTTGTTCAGCGGTCCGTTCCCCAATCATCAAATTATAGTTTTTACGGATATAAGTAATAACGGAGTCGTCCATTTCATCGCCAGCGACACGAATCGATTGGCTTGTTACGATTCCTCCTAAGGAGATAATCGCGACTTCCGTCGTACCTCCACCAATATCCACAACCATGCTGCCGGTTGGCTCCCAAACAGGCAGGTTCGCACCAATGGCTGCAGCAAATGGCTCTTCAATCGTGTAGGCATCTTTTGCCCCTGCTTGTCTTGTTGCATCAATGACGGCTCTTTCTTCGACTGCAGTTATACCTGATGGTACGCAGACCATGACATATGGCTTGCCTGAAAAAAGATTATTACTTTTCTGTGCTTGGCGAATATGGTATTTCATCATGATAGCGGTCGTTTCGAAATCAGCGATGACGCCATCCTTCATTGGTCTCATGGCAACAACGTTCCCCGGTGTCC
Source organism: Bacillus sp. ISL-18 (assembly GCF_018613415.1). Taxonomy (GTDB): domain Bacteria; phylum Bacillota; class Bacilli; order Bacillales; family Cytobacillaceae; genus Neobacillus. The sequence goes on from NZ_JAGGQG010000010.1 coordinate 668,341, forward strand.
GTCCAATCATATTTTTCGCGTCGTTCCCTACAGCCACAATGCTTTTGGTATCTGTTTGCATGGCCACAACGGAAGGCTCTCTTAAGACAATGCCTTTTCCTTTTACATAGACGAGGGTGTTGGCCGTCCCCAAGTCAATTCCAAGATCTCTAGGTCTAATTCCAAACATACTATTGTATCTCCCTTTCTGATACGAAATGCACAAATTCTATAGGCAGGTAATCACCTTAATTATCATGTCTTTTTTCGTACTATTTAAATGATGACTTTAAAAAACAATCCTAAAAAATCATACCCAATATTATATCGTAACGTCAAATAATATCCTAGTGTTATAAATAACCTTTTTCCTTTAAACTAACAAACTTGTTTTCACCGATAATCAAATGATCGAGTAAATCAATGCCAATGATCTTTCCACACTCGACAAGACGCTTCGTAACATCAATGTCTTCTTTGCTTGGTGTCGGGTCTCCGGATGGGTGGTTGTGCAGGGCAATTATTGATGCAGCAGAGCGCTTTAAGGCTTCGCGGAACACCTCCCTAGGGTGCACGATTGAGGCATTTAAACTGCCGATAAAAACGGTTTGTTTATGGATGACTTGATTTTTCGTGTTTAAAAACAAACAGACAAAATGTTCTTGGGTCAAGAAGCGCATATCGTTCATGACATACTTCGCTCCGTCTTCCGGTGAGCGGATCACATAGCGGTCCGTGTAATTAAGATTAGCAATCCTTCGCCCAATTTCAACCGCAGCAAGAATTTGAATCGCCTTAGCTGCACCAATCCCTTTGATTTCCGTCATTTCTTCTAAGGTTGCCCCCTTTAACATGCGCAGCCCTTCAAAATGAGTTAACAAACGATTCGCTAATTGCAGCACGGATTCATCTTTTGTTCCAGTTCGAAGCAGGATGGCAATCAGTTCATGATTCGATAAGCTTTGCGGTCCATGGTTAATAAACCGCTCTCTTGGCCGTTCATCCTGCGGAAAATCACGGATCATCATGGTATTTGTTGACACTTATTTTCCTCCCTTTTTAGTGGGAGTCTTTCTAATATGGCAAAGAGTAGCCGGCCTTTTTCAATTCCCTTATCGTCCTTGCAACTGGCAGACCGACAACCGCAAAATAGTCTCCATTTATTTTTTTGACAAGCATGCTGCCTAGCTGTTGAATCCCATAGGCGCCTGCTTTATCAAACGGTTCACCGCTTTGCACATAGGCGTTAATGTCTTCATCTGTTAACTCCCAAAACCATACTTCTGTTCTTTCATAAAATTTAGTGGTACTTGTTGGAGACACGATTGCAACACCAGTAAAAACCTCGTGCTGCCTTCCGGATAACCTTTTTAACGTACTAATGGCTTCTGCTTCGTCAGCCGGCTTTCCAATGATTTGATTATCCGCAACCACAACCGTGTCAGAGCCGATCACAAAAGAGTCTTGATTCTTCCGAAAAACAACCTGTGCTTTACGCTCGGCTAACTCCATGACTACTTCCTCTGGGGAGAGTGCCGGATCAAAGCTTTCATCAACTTCACTGCTTGAGACCGCAAATGATAAGTGGAGATTTTCTAGAAGTTCTTTTCGCCGTGGAGAAGAAGAGGCTAAAATGAGGTTTTGCATTCAATCACCTTACCTTTGGCATTTATTATAGGGAGATACATGTTAATGGTATCAGAAATTGTAGAAGCACACAATTTCAAGACGAAAAAAATTTTGAAGAATGATGTCAAATTATGTAAAATAAATGTAAAAGCTCAGTTTTTGTAAATGTGTAATCGTTTATACAAAGTACAATGTCAAAAGCCTCACCATTTTTAGTGAGGCTTATTTCCCGGAAAATATCATCTATTGTCGATTACAATGAATAATAGGCACTTAGAAAGTTTAAAAGATGCTGCTGGGCTTGACTGAGACTCTTTTTACTTTTGGACTTTTGATAAGTATCTAGCTTATCGACCGCGGTTGTTAATTCTGTTTTTATCGTCTTTACCTTTTCATTCTTTAGGCCGCTCGTCTTTAATTGTTCCTCAAGACCTGTAATGGCCTTTGTCGATTCGGCAGACAGTTCATTATTTAATAGTGCCGTTGAGGTTGCTAGTGATAACGTTTCATAGATAGCAGGCACACTCTCTAGGAAGCTTTTGTCTTTGTCATTAAGACCGGATACTTTTTTTTCATCAAGTAACAGCGGCTTGGCAAAGACCTCCCCTACACCATCTGCTTTATATTGATTACCGAGAGATTTAGCTGCTTCAATGGAATTGGCTACCCCGAGAAATAAAAATTGCTTTCCACTTATTTTAATTAACTTTGCTGGAACCCCTTTGGAGGTAACCTCAGTAGATGTTTCCTTTGCCCCGTCATTCGAGGAGAACACCCCGCCTTGGATCACATAGATCGTCATTTGATCTAAGGTAACTTCGTTTGTTTTTTCTCCAGTGTTCGCAACTGTCGTGTTTCCTTTTTCCTCAACGACAGTTGGGATTGTCTCTGTACCTGTCTTGTTCGTAGGTCCTGCAATCACTAATTTCAACATTACAAACCCAATCGTTGTACCGAGCAAAATGGCGAAGGTGGCCGAAATTATTATAGATAGAATGTTTCTGTCCTTCTTCTTTTTTGTATTGGTAGAGAAAGTTGTTATTTTGGGGAGGCTGGCTTTGTTTGTTTTTTTATTGCCTGCGATCGTAAATTCCTCTATCTCTTGTTCGGAGGATTCGGGAATAATCCAGTCAAAGCTCTCATCGACGGATTCCTGGGCGGCGGCTGTTTCCAAAAATACGTCTGAATCTAGGTTAGTCGAATCTATTTTTATCACTCTTGTAGTTGATTCGAGGCTAGTTTCCGGTTCGGTAAGTGTTGGTTCTTCTTGGTAGGCTTTAGTCTCACCATTTAATTTGATCGTGATTGTATTGCCTTTTTTAGGCTTGTCCACTGTTTGTACTCCTCTCTCTTCCGAAGGGTCATTGGTTTCATCCTAACATAGAGGCAAAAAAAAATAACAAGACTTTTGTCGTCTTGTTATGGTAGTCTTTCGTCAAATTGTTTGTTAGTTCGGCATTAAGATAACTATGGCTGGGTTGTTACTGTCTCTGGGAACTTGCTAAGAGGAGTTTTCATACCAGCTGAAAAAGACATCGATTTTTTGCTGTAGACCGGCAAGTTCTGCTAACTGGGCATATAGAATACCTTATATCACAAATACTTATCTAAGGGGTTGATTGTTTGTTCGATACTGAAAATTTCTTGGCCACCTTATATTTTTACAAATAATTCCGGTAAAAAAATGTTCACAACCTCTTTGAGCTATCGGTGGGTTGGAATTTTAAATTAAGCAAACGAATGGAGTGATCATTTATTACCAGATTAATCATTCAGCTTTTGATGTTAAATAGGGAAATACCATAACAAAAAACCTTAGTTAAATCCTTTATTAAGGAAGTTTATATAAATATTAATTATTTCCGATCCAAAAAAATAAGCTGACAATGTTCCCGCTACTATATAAGGTCCAAAAGGTACTGGTTGTCGCTGTTTAACAAATTTCAAGAGTAATGCCAAACCACCTATTACTGCACCGAATAGCGTAGAAAGGAAGAATGATAATAAGACTAATTTAACACCCAAAACAAACCCCAGTAATGCATATAGTTTTACATCACCATAGCCCATCCCCCCCTTACTAACAAGAGCAATACTAAGAAGCAATAGAAATCCAGTTAAAGCTCCTAGGATACTATCCCACCAAGGGATTAAAGGCCAAATAGATCGTTCTAATAAAAAAATCATTGCAAACCAAATTAAAACTTTATCAGGAATAATCATATATTGAATATCCGATACAGCAATAATCATAAGCATGGAGATTAGGGTTAGGGCCACTATTAATTCCCCTGACCATCCAACAGTTAACAGTGCTATCATAAACAGTATTCCAGTAAGTAATTCAATTACTGGATAAATAGGAGAAATCCTCGACTGACAGCCGCGGCATTTACCACCTTGGATAATATAAGAAACTAAAGGGATAAGTTCATAAAATTTCAACTGATGTTTGCAATTAGGGCATTCCGAACGCGGATAAACTATTGATTTCTTTATTGGTACTCTCAACCCTACTAGATTATAGAATGAGCCAAGAGTAAATCCATATAATAATATTATTATAATAAGCATTGACATATTCCCCTTAGTTCTTTTATTTGTTAAACAGTAATCAACCTTATATTGAACTCTGAAACCAGTAATGTTTTTTTTATTTGCAGTCTTATTAACATCTCCATCAATGATTCTTTTTTATGTTTTTATTATTGATTTTATTTCTTTTACAGCTCTATAGAATAGTTATATTATCTCTTGTAGTATACAATAATAAAAATGGGATACAAGTGAACTTTTTTAGGATTTTGTCCTAAATCTCAGCATTTTAAATGAAATGGAATATTAGGCGGAACTTGCTGACAATAGATAAAATAATCACTATAAATATATTTAACTAGCAGACTATCTTGAATTTTTCTCTGCTCTGGAAATTCATGTAAAAATAACAACTGAAGTGAACAGTTAATCCCTAAAGCGGATAACCTTTTCTAATTAACCTATAAAAAGACCAATTCATCCTTTCAGAATTGGTCCTTTTTAAAATTTAGTATAATTCACCTACGGTTTGTTTAAGTATTTAGAAATGATTGGTTTCGCTTCTGAAATAAAATAGAGAGATCCAGTGATAACCACTATCTCGTTTGGTCCTTGGCATTTAATCTTATCTAAGATATAGGCTGACCAGTCATCGACCGCCAATTTGTTTACTGAACTGCTTAGTGTGAATAATTCTTCCGCCTTAGCCGCACGCGGGAAATCAAAACTTACAAACGCTATTTGATTAGAAATCCCATCAAGCATTTTAATCATCTCATCCAATTTCTTATCCCTTAAAGCAGCAAATACAATATGAATGTTTCGATCTTTATATCTTGTTGATAGCTCATGGACCAAAGCCGTAATCCCTTCCTGATTATGAGCACCATCAATAATAACAAGTGGGTTTTCCGAAAGAATTTCGAATCTTCCCGGCCAATATGCTTCTTTTAATCCGCTACGAATCGATTGCTCAGTTACTTGGAAACCTGCATGGTTTAAAAAGTCAGCTACGAGAACAGCTAATGCGGCATTTTCCGTCTGATGCTGGCCGATCATGCTAATCTCAAGTTCTTCCAAGGATAAAGATTTTGATTTTAATGAAAAAACCTCACCTCTAGCAATCGATTTATATCCAGAAATCTGAAATTCTTGATTTAATCGATAGATTGGTGCAGACCTCTTTTCTGCCATTTCCTCAATTACCTTTAACGCACCTGGATGTTTAACAGCTGTAAAAATAGGAGTATTCTCTTTAATAATCCCTGCTTTTTCAAAAGCAATTTCTTCATAGGTGTCACCGAGGATAGCTGTATGGTCTAAGCCAATATTTGTAATAATCGAAGCTAACGGCTGGATGATATTAGTTGAATCGAACCGCCCGCCTAACCCCACCTCAAAAATAACAATGTCGATATTACTTGTATTAGCGAAATAATAAAAGGCCATCGCTGTGATTACTTCGAACTCCGTTGGACCGCCTAGTTCCATTCCTTCTAATTCATCTGCGAGCGGCTTAATGACATTGGTCAGCTTTAAAATTTCCGCATCACTAATCGGTTTTCCGTTCACACTGATTCGTTCATTAAATTGTTCAATGTATGGCGACGTAAAGGTACCTACTTTATATCCTTCTGCTTGTAGGATTGAACGTAAAAAGGTGACAGTGGAGCCCTTTCCATTTGTTCCGCCAACATGGACTGCTTTGATTTTCTTTTCCGGTGATCCAAGCTTGTCCATCATCCATTCCATCCGTATTAAACCCGGTTTAATTCCCAGTCTCAGTCTCCCATGGATCCAGTCGAGGGCTTCTTGATAAGTCGTAAACAATTTTGATACACCCCTTTTATGTAAGCGAGACGAACCCAGGATTGAATTCGTCTCGCACAACTTGTTATCCTCTTAGTTCTTTCATACGAGCTTCAACAATGTCTCTCTTCTCTAGATAATCCTTTTCTTTTGCACGTTCCTCGGCTACAACACTTTCAGGTGCTTTTTTCATAAAGCCCTCGTTGCTTAATTTCTTCTGAACGCGATCGACTTCTTTATTTAAGCGGTCTAATTCTTTATTTAAACGAGCAATTTCTTCGTCGATATTAATCAAGCCTTCAAGCGGCAGGATGATTTCTAAGCCTGTAACAACTGCAGTCATCGCTTTTTCAGGTACTTCGATATCAACGCCCATTTGCAATTCTTCTGGATTACAGAAGCGTTCAATGTAGCTGCGATTACTTTCAACTGCCTTCAGAACAGATTCATCTTTTGCTTTTACAAGCATTTTTATCTTTTTGCTTAATGGTGTGTTTACCTCAGCACGAATATTACGTACAGAGCGAATCATTTCTACAAGCAGCTTCATTTCTTGAGCCGCCTGGTCGTCTGATAGCTCTGGTTTTACAACCGGCCATGCTGCCGTTGTGATGGATTCACCAGCATGCGGTAGGTTTTGCCAAATTTCCTCGGTGATAAATGGCATGAATGGATGTAACAAACGCATGGTGTTATCTAGGACATAAGCAAGAATCGAACGAGTTGTTTTCTTAGCTGCTTCATCTTCGCCATATAATGGAAGCTTCGCCATTTCAATGTACCAGTCACAGAAATCATCCCAGATAAAGTTATACAAGGCACGGCCGACTTCACCGAACTCATAGCGTTCAGACAGTCTTGTCACATGCTCAATTGTTTCATTTAAGCGTGTTAGAATCCACTTATCGGCAACTGATTTTTCACCGCTGAAATCAATTTCCTCATATGTTAGGCCATCCATGTTCATTAACGCAAAACGGGAGGCATTCCAAATTTTATTCGCAAAGTTCCAAGTCGATTCAACCTTTTCAAAGCTAAAACGTAAATCCTGACCTGGTGAACTTCCAGTAGATAAGAAGTAACGTAAGGCATCGGCACCATATTTTTCGATTACATCCATTGGATCAACACCATTGCCAAGTGACTTACTCATCTTACGTCCTTGCTCGTCACGAACGAGACCATGAATAAGTACGTCTTTAAATGGACGGTCACCAGTGAACTCGATGCTTTGGAAAATCATTCGGGATACCCAGAAGAAGATGATGTCGTACCCAGTTACTAGAGCAGCCGTTGGGAAATAACGCTTATAATCTGCCGCTTCAGTATTTGGCCAGCCCATTGTCGAGAACGGCCATAATGCAGAGCTGAACCAAGTATCTAATACGTCTTTATCCTGTTCCCAGTTTTCTGCGTCTGCAGGTGCTTCCGTTCCTACGTAAACTTCACCTGTTTCCTTATGGTACCATGCAGGAATACGATGGCCCCACCACAGCTGTCTAGAAATACACCAGTCGCGGATATTCTCCATCCAGCGAAGATATGTTTTTTCAAAACGGTCTGGAACGAAATTTACTTTGTTTTCCTTTTCCTGGAGAGCAATTGCTTCGTTTGCGAGTGGCTGCATTTTAACGAACCATTGGGTTGAAAGATATGGTTCAACAACCGCGCCGCTCCGCTCAGAGTGACCAACGGAATGCATATGCTCCTCGATTTTGAAAAGAACGCCTTGTTCTTGTAAGTCCTTAACAATTTGTTTACGGCATTCGAAACGGTCTAGTCCCTGATATTTACCTGCTTTTTCATTCATCGAGCCATTTTCATTCATAACAAGAATACGCTCTAGGTTATGGCGGTTACCAAGTTCAAAGTCATTTGGATCGTGCGCAGGTGTGATTTTTACAGCCCCTGAACCAAATTCCATATCGACATAATCATCCGCAACAATCGGGATTTCACGGCCAACGATTGGAAGAACAACGTTTTTGCCAATTAAATGCTTGTAACGTTCATCTTCCGGATGTACGGCAACAGCGGTATCACCAAGCATTGTTTCTGGGCGGGTAGTGGCGACTTCAATGTGGCCGGAACCATCTGCAAGTGGATAGTTCATATGATAGAAGGCACCTTGAATATCCTTATAAATAACTTCGATATCAGATAATGCTGTTTTCGTGGATGGATCCCAGTTAATGATATACTCTCCACGGTAAATTAAATCTTTCTTATAAAGAGTTACGAACACTTCTTTAACCGCATCAGATAAGCCCTCATCAAGCGTGAAACGCTCACGGCTGTAATCAAGGCCTAAGCCTAACTTCGACCATTGCTGACGGATATGGGAAGCATATTCTTCTTTCCACTTCCATGTTTCTTCAACGAACTTTTCACGGCCTAAATCATAGCGGCTTTTTCCTTCGTTACGAAGTTTTTCTTCCACTTTGGCTTGGGTCGCAATTCCAGCATGGTCCATACCAGGCAGCCAGAGAACATCATATCCCTGCATCCGCTTCATTCTTGTCAAAATATCTTGTAATGTCGTATCCCACGCATGACCTAGGTGAAGTTTTCCAGTAACGTTCGGCGGTGGAATCACGATTGTATATGGCTGTTTGCCTTCATCGTTTTTTGCCTCAAAAAATTTTCCATTCAGCCACCATTCATAGCGACCTTTTTCAATCGTTTGCGGGTCGTACTTGGTAGGCATTGATAATTCTTTTGTTTCCATTTTAGTTCCTCCTTCAATTTCCGGTAAACATAAAAAACCCCATTCGTCATAAAAGGACGAATGGAGTTTGCTTCGCGGTACCACCTTTTTTCCAATCAAAAAACACGATTGGCTCTTAACTTAGATAACGGATTTTATCCGTCTTCCACTATTAGGATTGCTCCGTTCACAGAAGAAGCTCATGGGCGACATTCCAATGTTCCGCTTAGGAAATCTTTCAGCTAATGATTTCCCTCTCTAAAAAGCAGGTGTGCATTGTACTCTTCCCTGTCGTAGCTTTCATTTTAAATTATATTGTTATACTACCCAAAAAAGGGGAGCGACGTCAACAGGATGAACAATTTTTTTATATTTTATACGTTATGTAATTATAAGAGAACTTATCTAGGCTTTTGGAATATATATAAATAAAAATTTATTATTAGGGGGATTCGGTCCGTGAAACGTAACAATTTCCACAAATACAAATACCGTCCCTGGTTTATTACTTCGCGCAGAATTGCGGCACAATTCATTGTTCCCTTTACTATCTTTCAGTTTATCCGCACCTTGTTTTTACCAACCATCCTAGATGTATTACTGTTAGTGACATTTCTTGTGATTGCCGTTTCTATCTATTTTGACATTATTTAAGGAGCCCATCAAGCAGATTAAGACTGCTGCTGGGCTCCTTCTTTTGCTTGTTTTCGTTGATTTTCGATTTCCGTCATCCGCATCACAACATACTCGGAATTTTTTAAATGCCAATATTGCTCCTGCAGCTTACGGACAAATTTCATTTCATTTTTCCGGCCCTCTTTTTTATAATAACGATCGACCACTTGCATAATCGGCACAGGCAGGGCTAAGTAGCTGTTAAATAATAATTTCTCATCCTCTTTATAAGGGAAATATTTAAAGTAATGATACACCCAATCGATCGCGGTATCACTCCGCTTCGGTCTCGTATTTAACGCCCTTGATAAATAAGGGAGAAGATCATGGATCGGAGACCCATAACGGGCATTTTCAAAATTGATAAAATAGCCGTAGCCCCGGTCATCATAGAGAAAATGCTCGGAAGATAATTTACCATGGGTAATGACCATGCGTGCCTTCTCGGTGTCCTTCGTATTCTCGTACCATTCCTCAAATTTGCCTTTTGAAAATCGAAGTGCCTGACTGATTTCGTTATAGTATAAGCAATACAACAATTGGAACGGTGACATATAAGTCTTCTTTTCACATTCATCAATAAAACCGTCGAGAAACTCCTGGTGCTTTTCCAGCTGTTGAATGGTGGTTTCATAATGCTCCGTCCGTTCCTCTTTACTAACGGTCACTTCCTTAGCAGACAGGGTATGAAGTCTAGCTAACTCTCGGAATAGCTCAAGATTTATTTGGTCACGGTTTTCTTTTTGAAGATTGGGCATCCAAGGCATTAAATAATAAAGATTATTCTCATGTAAAACGGCATACCTGCCGTCCATTGTCGGATAGATGGGGACAATACGGTTAAAGCCTTTTTGGTATAGCAGGTGAACATGACGGATGAAATCTGTACCGGTTGTAGGTGGAATTTTTTTTAACGCAAAGGTGCCTTTATTGGAATAAACCTTTTGAACAATCCCGAAGTCTTCTACAAAATAAGGCTCAATAAGATAATGATTTAATATCGGTGCTACTGATTCTAACCGATTCGTATCGTTCATGAGATGTCATCTCTCTTTCAAAGAAAGGCGAGGATTCGTTAAGTACCTTAAAAATAAGCTGAGCAGGTTAAAAAAAACCCGCTCATCTTTTTTGTTTACCTGTTATTTTTTGCAAGTGTACCAGGAATATAAAGGACCTGGCCTTCATATACATCTTGATTTAGTTCAAGATTGTTCTCCCGAAGAAGGTTTGGCACGGAAACATCATAGCGGTCTGCTACACTAGCAACCGTATCCCCTTTTTGAACAATGCAAACCTTTAATTTCGTTTGGGCTGTTCGTTCATCCTTACGGCCAAAAAACTCGGTTAACGTCATGCTTTTCTTTTTAGCAGGTTTCTTCTTTTTCTGTGCTTTCGGCGGCGGCTCTTCTGATGAGGAGGAAGATGAGCTTTCAACCTCAACTTCTGCAATAATCACTTCTTCATGGTGCTGCGGCGCATGATCTTGCACCACGATAACCTCTGCCGTCGTTTCAACTGCTTCGGGCTGGCTGGCTTCACTTCTAGCTTCCTGAAGATTCCATGCAGGTGAATAGTCTTCTTCTTCTTCTTCTTCTTCTTCCTCTTGTTCCTCGACCTGAGGCTGGTAGTTGAAGGTCGGGAATGTTGGTAAGATTTCCACAGGATCTTCTTCTTCCTGTTGTTTTCTTGCTTCTGCTTCAAACAAGAAGTTGTTTTCAAAACTGCTATGGACCGCAGGTTGTTCTACTTCTACATCTTCCTCCACCTCTTCATAACGGTGAAGGACCTCATACTGCTGTTCTTCTTCTTGCTGTTGTTCTACAGGCTCATTTCCATATAACCCACTAATCGTCAATTCGGCGGAAAGCTTTAAGCAGCTGCGCTCAGGGATGGAATAATCAAATGATTCTACAAGGACATCGATATCATAAATACTTTGGATCCGGTTATTCGGAATGGTGATATCTACTGGGAAACGGTGTGAAAACTCACAAGATCCCGGCTCCTCCAATTCTGCAACTCTCTCGACAAATTTTTGAGAGGTCACTGCCTCCTCTTCACTCACATCGCTTGCTTCGTAACTTTTATATTCTCCAGATAGTTCGAGCGAACCACGTATGGTTACGTACTGATCGTTTTCCTGGATGGTGATGTCCGGGTCTAGGGAAATGGACACGAGTTCCTCGACTTCCTGTCCTTTTCTAAACCACAATGACTCCTCCAAGGAAAATCGCAGGCACGATTGATTCTCTTGGGACAAAGCGACTCCTCCTTTCGTATCTTTCACGCAAAATCACTATGTCACTTACACTTTATGAGGAAGGTCTATTTTTTATGATAAAAATGGAATTCCGACTTGAAAAAGAATTGTTTTGGATGGGCTTTTTATTCTGTTTGGCTGATTTTTCGGAGGGATTGGCTTATTTTTCAGGTGGTTTGGCTCATTTTATTAGATATTTGGCTCATTTTCTTTGTTTATTGGATGATATTCCATTTACACCCAATTATAAGCAAAAAAAATACACCCACTCTTAACAAAGTGGGTGTAAAAAAGCGATTATTTAAGTTTCGAGAAAGCAACTTCAGCTGCTTGAATGGTTTTTTCAATATCCTCATCAGAGTGCTCTACGGATAGGAATAAGCCTTCAAACTGAGAAGGCGGTAAGAATACCCCTTGATTAGCCATTTCACGGTAATACGCCGCAAAGAAATCCAAATTAGACGACTTAGCTTTCTCATAGTTAATGACCGCTTCATTCGTAAAGAAGAAACCAATCATCGAACCGGCACGGTTAAAGGTAATCGGAATATCATACTTTTTAGCCGCTGCTTCAAAGCCTTTCTGAAGCAGATCACCTTTACGGATAAATTCTTGATAGTGCTCTGGTGTAAGTTGGCTTAACGTTTCAAGTCCTGCTGTCATGGCCAGCGGGTTACCTGAAAGTGTCCCTGCTTGATAAATTGGACCGCTTGGGGCGATTTGCTGCATGATTTCAGCTTTTCCACCGTAAGCACCAACAGGAAGTCCGCCGCCGATCACTTTACCAAGACAAGTAATGTCTGGTGTCACATTAAAATAGCCCTGTGCACAGTTGTAACCAACACGGAACCCGGTCATGACTTCATCAAAAATAAGCAGAGAACCGTTTGCTGTCGTTAGCTCACGCAGACCTTCTAAAAAGCCTGGAAGCGGCGGAACAAGTCCCATGTTACCAGCAACAGGCTCAACGATAATACATGCAATATCATCGCCAAATTGCTCAAACGCATATTGAACACTTTCTAAATCATTATAAGGGACTGTAATCGTATTTTTGGCAATCCCCTCAGGAACACCTGGGCTGTCAGGCAGACCTAGTGTGGCTACCCCTGAGCCAGCTTTAATCAACAATGAATCACCATGACCATGATAGCAGCCTTCGAATTTTAGGATTTTGTTACGGCCTGTATAGCCGCGTGCCAAACGAAGTGCACTCATGGTCGCCTCAGTTCCTGAGTTAACCATTCTGACCACTTCAATTGATGGGACACGCTCAATGACAAGCTTTGCTAATTTCGTTTCTAACTCGGTTGGGGCACCAAAACTGGTCCCTAATTCAGCTGTTTTTTTCAACGCCTCTACTACACGATCATTAGAGTGTCCTAAGATCAGCGGCCCCCATGATAGAACATAATCAATATATTCATTACCATCGATATCATAAATTTTTGACCCTTTGCCTCTTTCCATAAATATTGGGCTCATATTAACGGATTTAAAGGCACGAACCGGGCTGTTTACACCGCCAGGCATTAGGTTTTGGGCTTCTTTAAATGCTTCAATCGATTTTGTATACGAACGCATTCTCTTCCCTCTTTTCAGAAATTGTTAATTCTCTTCTTTTAACCAACGGCAGGCATCTTTGGCATGATAGGTAATAATTAAGTCTGCACCAGCACGCTTCATGCCCACTAACATTTCCATTACGGTATTTCTTTCGTCAATCCAGCCATTTTGCGCTGCCGCTTTAATCATCGCATACTCACCGCTCACGTTATAAATAACGACAGGCAGATTAAAGTTATTTTTCACATCACGAACGATGTCAAGATATGGCATCCCAGGTTTCACAATTAAGAAATCAGCGCCTTCTGCGACATCGGACTCTGCTTCTCTAAATGCTTCCATGCGGTTCGCAGGATCCATTTGATATGTCTTCCGATCACCGAATTGCGGTGCGCCCTCAGCAGCTTCTCGGAATGGTCCGTAGAAGGCAGATGCATATTTAACAGCGTACGACATAATTGGAATCTCGGTAAAACCAGCCTCATCTAATCCTGCACGGATCGCCGCTACGAAACCATCCATCATGTTAGAAGGAGCAATAATATCGGCACCTGCTTTTGCTTGGGCTACTGCTGTTTTTACGAGTAGATCAAGCGATTGGTCGTTAAGGATTTTGTCCCCTTCCACCATTCCGCAGTGACCATGGTCGGTATATTCACATAGGCATGTATCTGCCACGATAATGATATCTGGGAAGTTTTCCTTTATGTAACGGGTTGCGACTTGGACGATTCCATGGTCATGGAAAGCTTGCGTGCCGCATGCATCCTTTGTGGTTGGTATTCCGAACAAAAGTACAGACTTGATTCCGTGTGCGACGATATCTTCTATTTCAGCCTGAAGGTTGTCCATTGATACTTGGAAGACACCAGGCATGGAGGAAACTTCTTTACGAATATTTTCGCCTTCATAGATAAACAACGGATAAATGAAGTCATCGGGTCTTAGGTGATTTTCTCTCACAAGTGCACGCATATTCGCACTAGTCCGTAGTCGGCGGTGACGTTGAAATTGAAGTTCCATTCTATTTATACCTCCAAAAGTTTAGTTTTAAATTTGTTACTGGCGGATCACGTCGTGTTTGTGGCGGATAGACGCAGCTCTCTGGCGCAGCGCCGCCGTTTACTGGCGGATAAAAAAAATTACTGGCGGTGCTCTCGGTTGCTGGCGGATAACATCGTGTTAGTGGCGGATAACGCGGCTCTCTGGCGCATCACCACCTTTTACTGACGGATAGCCCACGACTACTGGCGGGAAATTCACCTTTACTGGCGCACAGCCTCCGTTTACTGGCCGCCAGTCAACCCTCACCCTCAAGATAAGCAATCGTGCTCTCAATCATATCCTTCACGGTATACTGATCCGGTGAAACATGCACCGTAAGCCCGTATTCCAGCAGCTTTTTTTCCGAAACAGGTCCAATACAGCCGATTATACATTTTTTCAACTGCTCCTCCAAACCATACTCCTTCACGACCTCCATGAGGTGATCCACAGTCGAAGGACTTGTAAACAAGAGAATATTTAATTCATTCTTTGCCAGCATCTGTGCCAGCTTCAAGCGGCTTTCCTCAGGCAAATACGTTTCATAGATAACCACTTCATCGATCTGTGCCCCTGCCGCGGTTAAAGAAGTCGCGATATACTCCCGAGCCAAGTTCCCTTTGGGCAGCAACACCTTGGTATGCGAATCGACAAGTGGTAGAAACTCCTCGACAAACACCTCAGCCACATAGGCTGAAGGGACAAATTCCGGGTGAATTCCCCTCTTCTGCAGAACTTCGGCAGTTTTCTTTCCGATTACAGCCGTTTTAGGCAGTTCAGCCGCATCCCGGTCGCAAAATAAAAAAAAGGTTTCAACCGTGACATTACTCGTAAAAATGATCCAGTCGTATGTATGAATGGCCTCCAAACAGTCTTCAAGGCGATGATTTTTTTCAATCGGCCGAAAAGCAAGTAGAGGGATTTCAACCGGAATCCCTCCATACCTCTCGACTAGCCGAGAAAATGATTTTGCTTGATTCATTCCTCTAGGAACTAGAACTGTTTTATCAAGCAAAGCGTGAGGTTTACTCACGGCCTTCAAGCTCCCGTTTCACTTTTTCAATCAGGTCCTTGGCTCCTTTTTTAATTAATAAATCCGCAGCCTGATCTCCGAGTTCTTCTGGATTTTGTCCGCGAAGCTCTTCTCGGTAAATCACTTGACCTTCTGGTGAGCCGACTAAAACATTTAAGACTACTTCATCATTTTCATCTACTTGAGCAAAGCCAGCAATCGGCACCTGGCAGCCGCCCTCCATTTTTTGAAGGAACGCCCGTTCAGCACGAACCGCTTTTTCTGTTTTTTTACAAGTGAATTTCTCAAAAAGGTCTAGCAATTCTTGATCGTCCTCACGGCATTCAATCGATAGTGCGCCTTGCCCCACTGCAGGTATACAGATATTGGCATCAATAAATTCCGTTACGACTTCCTTTGCCCAGCCTAGGCGGGATAAACCTGCCGCCGCTAGAATAATTGCATCGTATTCACCTGATTCTAACTTTTCTAATCTCGTATCGACATTACCACGAATCCATTTAATTTCTAAATCAGGACGCTGAGCAAGAAGCTGGGCACTGCGGCGCAGACTGCTTGTTCCGATGATTGCGCCCGGCTTTAAATCATTTAATTTCACATGATCCTTTGAAATCAAGGCGTCACGATGATCCTCACGGAATGGAATGCAGCCGATTGTTAACCCTTCTGGCAGAACAGCAGGCATGTCTTTCATACTATGAACGGCCATATCAATCTCTTTATCAAGCATAGCTTGTTCGATTTCTTTTACAAATAACCCTTTACCGCCAACCTTCGAAAGGGTAACGTCCTGGATTTTATCACCTTTTGTGACGATTTCTTTTACTTCAAATTCGAAATCGGGATTTAGCTTTTTAAGCTGGTCAATAACCCAATTTGTTTGTGTTAATGCCAGTTTGCTTCGTCTAGAACCAACAATAATTTTTCTCATGTTTGCCTCCTAAGTTATGCATACCATAAATGAAATGATGATAATCTTCCAAATAGAAAAAAGTTTATTAAAACGATTAAAAAGGACGCTGTATTCCAAATCGCCAATTTTCTCCCGGAGAGATTTTTTACGATCCGCAGGTATAAATAAATGCTATAGGCTGAAAGTAACAGGAATGAACCAATAATTTTCATATCGTACCACGGCATTCCCGGAACCTTTAAAAATGCCCACTGGAGGCCTAGAATCAGGCTGAGAAGCAGCATCGGAACGCCAATGACAGCAAGTATGTAGGATAATTTTTCGAGTTTTTCTAAATCTGCCAGCCTGATCAGACGCGCTCCCCATTTTTTCCGTTTCAACAAATCATATTGAAGTAAATATAAAGATGAAAATACAAATGATAGCGAAAAGGCTCCATAAGAAAGTATGGCCATTGTAATGTGAATTAACAGCAGTTCAGATACAAGCCTGGTTGCCAGAGTATGAGAATGGTATTGCATTGGGACAAATGTATGAATGGCCATAACAGTAAAGCCGAGTATATTGGTGAAAAAGACGATGAAATCCACCCGTAATAAGTGATTGATCACAATCGACAAAGTGACTAATACCCAGGCATAAAAATAGAGTCCCTCGAAAATCGTTAGTACAGGGAACCTGCCTGTTTTGGTCATATATAAAAAGAGAAAGACCGTTTGCAATATCCAAACAACTGCAAGTAACCAGAAAGCAATACGGTTTGCCTTCCGGTTATGGTGAATGAAGTCGAAAAAATATAACAACACACTGAAGGCATATAGAACAACTGTAAACTCGTGAAGCCTTGTCAAAAGAGTGTTAAACATAGCAACAACCCCTTATGACTGAAAAGAAGCCTGAACTTCTCCAACCGGCAATTTAATTGTTTTGGCTTCTTTCCTATGCTGCTCCTGAACAAGCCCTTCAATATTAAAGATCTTCATAAACAAATCCATTGCTTGATCTGCATCCGGTCTTGCCGCCAATTCTTTTGCTTGTAAAATAGGATCCTTTAAGAGCTGATTAATAATACTCTTTGTATGTTTATTTAGGACTTTAAGATCATGTTCGCTTAGGCTTGGCAGTTTCCGTTCAAGACTAACCATCGTTTCTGCTTGAATCGCAAGTGCTTTTTCACGCAGTGCAGAGATAACAGGGACTACCCCAAGCGTGCCCAGCCACTGTTTAAACTCAACAATTTCCTTTTCGATCATGAGCCTGATTTTCGTTGCGGCCTTTTGACGCTCCTGCAAGTTTGCTTCGACAATGCCTTCTAAATCGTCAATATCGTATAAAAAGACATTATCAAGTTCAGCTATTCTTGGGTCTAAGTCACGAGGTACCGCAATATCGACCATAAATAATGGTTTCCCTTTGCGCTTTTTCTCGACTTTTGCAATTAATTCTTTTGAAATAACTAACTCCTTGGCACCTGTTGAACTAATTAAGATATCAGCCTCTATTAGTGATTTCTCTAATTCACTCACATTTCGCGCCTGACCGTCAAAACGGCTTGCAAGCGTCTGTGCTTTTTCAAACGTACGATTAATCACCGTTACCTGTTTTACACCATTGCCGTGTAGGTTCTGGGCAGCGAGTTCACCCATTTTTCCAGCGCCAAAGATTAAAACATGCTTATTCTCGAGCGATCCAAAAATTTTCTTCGCAAGTTCAACGGCTGCATAGCTGACAGAAACTGCATTAGCACCAATATCAGTATCAGAATGTGCACGTTTTGCCAAGGTAATCGCTTGTTTAAACAGGTGTTTAAACACGGAACCGATCGTTTCCTCTTGTTGTGCTAATAAAAAGCTTGTTCGTACCTGTCCGAGAATTTGTGTTTCTCCTAGAACCATGGAGTTTAGTCCACATGTTACATTGAATAAGTGATCTACTGCCCCATCATCCTCATTGACAAAGAGAAACGGCGAGAATTCTGCCTGCTCCATTCCGAACCATTCGGACAGAAACTCCTTAATATAATAACGGCCTGTATGAAGCTGATCCACAACCGCATAAATTTCTGTACGATTACATGTCGACAAGATGATATTTTCTAGGATGCTCTTTTTGGCATTTAATTGTTTAATCGCATCCACAAGATCGGTTTCGTTGAATGTCAACCGCTCACGGATTTCAACAGGGGCAGTTTTATAGTTAAGACCGATGACTACTATATGCATTTGTAAATTACACCCCCAAAGAGTTTACAGTATTAACTAGTAAAATTATATCACGAGCAATTTCGACTTTTGCTCGAAAAATGTGAACATAAAACGAAACAATATGCTACTATATAATAAACTCGTGTATGAATACCGAGCCTGATATAGTAACTTTACCATCGTTTCCTTTACATATTCTTAACGTGATGAATAAATAGAATTTCTAACATACTTCCTTATGTACAGTACCAAAAAAATAGAATAGATTCAAGTGAACCTTACTGGAAGTGGTGGTGTTTTTATTGAAAAATCAACGAATTTTCCCTGGGATTATCTTAATTGGCTTCGGGGCTTACTTTTTACTCCAGCAGACAGGCTTTACTCTTTTTCAACAATTTTATACATGGCCGACATTACTGATTATTGTCGGGGCTGCTTTTTTGGGTCAAGGGTATTCTGCAAGGGAATATGATGCGATTCTCCCTGGGGTCATCATGAGTGGATTTGGCCTGCATTTTCACTTATCAGGTCATCTTGCTTTTTGGCCCACGAATACGATTGGAATGCTGATTTTAATTATTTCAGTAGGCTTTTTCCTTCGTTTTCAAAAAACCAACTCGGGTCTGTTTCAAGCCTTTCTTTTTCTCATTATAGCGGTTCTGTTGCTGTTTTATGATAAAATTGCCAGCTATTTTGGCCTGTTGCAAAACGGAATGAATTTCGTCTGGAAATTTTGGCCTGCCCTTTTAATTGTTGTTGGTATCTATTTTTTACTAAAAAAGAAAAAATAACCGCCTTGAGCAGAAGAACTGCCTAGGCGGTTATTTTTTTCTTACATATAACTATGCAAAATCGACCAGGCTTGATCTTTGCCTTCGCCTGTTTCTGATGAAAAAACCACAATTTGGTCGTTTTTATCTAGGTCTAATGTTTCACGGGTTACTTTTAAATGCTTCTGCCATTTCCCCTTAGGGATCTTATCCGCTTTCGTCGCAATGATAACACATGGAATCTCATAATGTTTTAGGAAATCATACATCATCACATCGTCAGTGGTTGGCGGATGACGTAAATCAACGATTAAAACAGCTGCCTTAAGCTGTTCCCTCGTCGTGAAGTAGGTCTCAATCATCCTTCCCCACGCTGCCCGCTCGGACTTCGAGACTTTCGCATACCCATAACCTGGGACATCGACAAAATGCAAAATTTCATTAATCAAGTAAAAATTCAATGTCTGCGTTTTACCTGGCTTAGAGGAAATCCGAGCTAAGCCCTTACGGTTCAGCATTTTATTAATAAAGGAAGACTTGCCAACATTCGAGCGGCCGGCAAGTGCAAACTCCGGCAGCTCGGTTTCCGGATATTGCTCAGGTTTTACCGCACTAATTACAATCTCAGAACTTACAACCTTCATCGGACGCCACCTTCTAGAAGGGCACGCTTCAATACTTCATCCACATGGGCAACAGGGACAAATTCTAACTCGTTCCGAACACTTTCAGGAATATCATCAATATCTTTGACATTATCTTTAGGAATAATGACTGTTTTCAAACCTGCGCGGTGGGCACTAAGCGATTTTTCCTTCAAGCCGCCAATTGGAAGAACTCGGCCTCTCAACGTGATTTCACCTGTCATTCCCACTTCACGACGGATTGGTTTGCCGGTTAAGGCCGAAACTAGTGCGGTTGCCATCGTAATTCCTGCAGATGGACCATCTTTAGGGACCGCACCTTCTGGAACATGGATATGAATATCATTTTTTTCATGGAAGTCTTCGGCTATACCAAGCTCACTTGCTTTTGAACGAACATAACTAAAAGCTGCTTGAGCCGATTCTTTCATAACATCACCAAGTTTACCTGTTAAAACTAGTTTTCCTTTACCAGGAGATAAAGAAACTTCTATTTGCAGGGTATCGCCGCCAACAGTTGTATATGCTAATCCAGTTGCTACGCCGACTTGATCCTCGGATTCTGCCATGCCATAATGGAATCTTGGTTTACCTAGGAACTCTTCCACATTCTTCTCGGTAATAATTACACGCTTTTTCTCGCCGGCAACAATAATTTTGGCCGTTTTGCGGCAAATCGTTGCCATTTGACGTTCAAGGCTACGAACACCTGCTTCACGAGTATAGTAACGAACGACTTTCAAGATCGCATCATCACGCACTTGCAGAATTCCTTTTGAAAGGCCATTTTCTTTAATTTGCTTCGGCAGTAAATGATCACGGCAAATATGAACTTTTTCAATTTCCGTATAGCCTTCAATCGTTATAATCTCCATTCGATCTAGGAGCGGCCCTGGTACGGTTGACAAGTTATTCGCTGTTGCAATAAACATAACCTTCGATAAATCATAGGTTTCTTCAATATAATGATCGCTGAAATTATGGTTTTGTTCAGGGTCTAATACTTCTAGCATGGCACTTGATGGGTCACCCCGGAAGTCACTCGACATTTTATCAATTTCATCTAGTAAGAAAACAGGATTGATCGTCCCTGCTTTTTTCATTCCTTGGATAATCCGGCCAGGCATTGCACCGACATAGGTTCTGCGATGACCGCGGATTTCGGATTCATCTCGAACACCGCCAAGCGAAACTCGGACAAAATTCCGATTCAGCGAGGTCGCAATCGAGCGGGCCAAACTGGTTTTACCCACACCTGGAGGTCCTGCTAGACAAAGGATTGGACCTTTGATTGAATTAGTCAGCTTTTGCACCGCTAAGTATTCAAGCACACGTTCCTTTACCTTTTCAAGTCCGTAATGATCCTCGTTTAAAATCTTTTCAGCACGAAGAATATCGATATCATCCTCCGTCTTTGTTGTCCATGGAAGGGCAATCAGCCAATCAATATAGTTACGAATGACCGCACTTTCAGCCGAACTTGCAGGGACCTTCTCATAACGGTCCAGTTCTTTCAATGCGGCTTTTTTAGTATGCTCCGGCATGCCTGCTTCTTCAATTTTTTTCGTAAGGTCTGCGATTTCGCCGGTTTTACCTTCTTTATCGCCTAATTCCTTTTGAATCGCCTTCATTTGCTCACGAAGGTAGTATTCTTTTTGTGTCCTTTCCATCGAGCGTTTCACACGCTGGCCAATCTTTTTCTCAAGATTTAGGACTTCTTTTTCATTATGAATGGTATCAATTACGCGGTTAACACGCTGTTTAATATCGATCATTTCAAGAATTTCTTGTTTTTCTTTTAACTTGATTGGCAAATGTGAGGCAATCAGATCGGCCATCCGCCCTGGCTCTTCAATATCGGCAACAGTTGCAAACGTTTCGGCTGATATCTTTTTCGATAATTTTATGTATTGCTCAAAATAATCCAGCATCGTTCTCATCAAGGCTTGATCTTCTACATCTTTCGTATCCGGGTCCTCGTAGGTAACGATACTAACGGAGTAATAGTCATCTTCATCATAAAAAGAAACCACTTCTGCCCTATTTAATCCTTCTACTAATACGCGAATGGTACCATTAGGAAGCTTTAACATTTGCTTCACCTTTGTCAATGTACCTAATTTGTATAAATCCTCTTCCGCAGGTTCATCAATGGAGACATCCTTTTGTGTGGTTAAAAATATCAAATGGTCATCTACCATTGCTTTTTCGAGTGCCTGAACCGATCTCTCACGGCCTACATCCAAATGCAGAACCATTGTCGGATAGACGAGCAGGCCTCGAAGCGGCAGGAGGGGGACGATTAATTCATTTTGGTTCGCCATCATACTGCACCTCCACATGCAAAATCCTTATTTTTCTACTGCATAGCAGAATAGTCTTTGTTGTACAATTCTATCTCATTTGGTTTTTCGTGTCTATTTTTAGAGAGTGTACGCAGTTTCTTTCTCAATATAATTATTTTCCCCAATCAAGACATTTTCTTTCTCATAAAAAAACTTCGGTTTGATTATATTGCCAAACCGAAGTTTTTATACTAAATGGACTCTTTTTTTGTTAATTCAATGGAAGCAGGTATAGCCTCATTTTGTTGAAAGGAGTTTACCAAGGCAATATCAAAAACTTGTTGCAGGTGGGTAACCGTAACAATGTTGATCCCTTTTATTTCATTTAAGATCGTTTGCATATTTTCTTCTGGTATAATAACGGTTTTAGCCCCAGCCTTTAGCGCTGCCTTTACCTTCGGATAGACACCGCCGATTGGCTTTACATTACCGTGAATACTAATTTCACCTGTCATGGCCACTGTGTTGTCAATTGGAATCTTGTAAATGGCGGAATAAATTCCTGTCGCCATGGCAATCCCTGCAGAAGGACCATCGATCGGCACCCCGCCTGGAAAATTGACATGAATATCATAATCGTTAGCTGGTACTCCCATCGACCGCAGGACGGTAATAACGTTTTCAATTGAACCGCGCGCCATACTCTTGCGCCGGATCGATTTGCCTTGACCGCCAATACTTTCTTCTTCCACAATACCAGTAATATTAATCGAGCCCTTTTCTTTTGCTGGAATGACCGTTACCTCTATTTCAAGCAATGCGCCTGAATTTGGTCCATA
Organism: Bacillus sp. ISL-18; assembly: GCF_018613415.1. Taxonomy (GTDB): domain Bacteria; phylum Bacillota; class Bacilli; order Bacillales; family Cytobacillaceae; genus Neobacillus. Next base: position 691,233 of record NZ_JAGGQG010000010.1, read on the forward strand.
AACAGCTAAACCGTTAACCAACCCAATATGTGAAATGTCATTAATTTTTCTTTCCATTCTTGGCGTCATCTGACTGGAATGAATGACCCACTCGATATCTTCGTCCTTTAGATAGCTCCGGTCTTCGGTTATGGCAAGACCAGCAGCAATTTGAATCATATTGACCGTTTCCCGGCCATTTCTTGCATATGTAGAAAGTGTGTTAACAGCATTTTCGCTTATTTCCATATTCACTTTATCAGCCGCTTTTTTTGCCACGGTTACAATCTCTTCTTGATTTAAATCTCGGAAGAATACTTCCATACAACGTGAGCGAATCGCTGGGGGTATTTCACTTGGTGTTCTGGTTGTGGCCCCGATTAGCCGGAAGTCTGCCGGAAGGCCATTTTTAAAAATATCATGGATGTGAGTTGGAATCTGCGTATTTTCTTCATGATAATAAGCACTTTCAAGAAAAACTTTCCGATCTTCTAACACCTTCAACAGTTTGTTCATTTGAATCGGATGTAATTCACCAATTTCATCAATAAACAGGACCCCTCCATGTGCATTGGTGACTGCTCCCTGCTTTGGCTGGGGAATCCCTGCTTGTCCCATTGCCCCTGCACCCTGATATATCGGGTCATGAACGGAGCCTATTAACGGATCGGCAATCCCTCTTTCATCAAATCGAGCGGTTGTTGCATCTAACTCAACAAAGACCGATTTTGGTTTAAATGGTGATTTTGCATTCTTTTTTGCTTCCTCAAGGACGAGGCGGGCAGCAGCTGTTTTTCCGACTCCCGGAGGTCCATAAATAATGACATGCTGCGGGTTTGGACCGCATAAAGCTGCTTTTAATGATTTTATTCCATCTTCTTGGCCTACAATATCATTAAAACTTGTAGGACGAACTTTTTCAGATAACGGTTCTGTTAAGGAGATCGATCTCATTTTGCGTAGTTGTTCCATCTCTTTCCGGGATTCCCGGTCAATGGACACTTTTTGGGTTCGCTGGCTCCTCAATAAATTCCAAAAATACAGCCCGATAATAATACCAAAAAACAGCTGTATAAATAAAGCAATCCCCGTCCAACTCATATCTTTCCCTCCTACAACTAATACTCATCTATAGTAAGAAGTATTTCCTTTACACTGGCGGAATAAACCAACAATGTAAAAACAAATCATCGTTGGAAAGAGAGGGGTTATCTGTCTTTGGCTCATTTTCTTCGATTGTTGGCCGGTTTTCTAGGTTATTAGGCTGATTTCCCATAGGTATTAGCTGATAAATTATGAGTATTGGCTCATTTTTCGTTAAGATTGGCTGTTTTAACAATTTATGGAATAAATCCATCAAAAAGAGACCCAGCTTTACAGCCAGGTCTCACTTCATTATGCTGATTTTTCCTCGACAATCACAGTACCATCTTCAAGGACTAACTTTGGTACACTATTTTCGGAAACTGTTTCTTTTGTAATAATACATTTCGTGATATCTTCACGTGAAGGAAGATCAAACATGACATCCAACATAATTCCTTCAATAATTGAACGTAAACCACGGGCACCTGTCTTCCGTTCGATTGCCTTTTTCGCAATTTCAGTTAGAGCACCTTCTTCAAATTCGAGCTCCACTTCATCGATTTCAAGCATCTTTTGGTACTGCTTGACAAGTGCATTCTTTGGTTTTGTTAAAATTTCAATTAAGGCAGCCTCGTCTAATTGCTCAAGACTCGCAATAACTGGAAGACGTCCAATAAATTCAGGAATTAATCCAAAACGTAGTAAGTCTTCAGGCAATACCTTGGAAAGAAGCTCTTTTTGGCCGATATCCACTTGCTTGACATCTGATCCAAAGCCTATTACCTTCTGGCCTAAACGGCGTTTGATAATTGGTTCAATTCCATCGAATGCACCGCCGCATATAAACAAGATGTTCGTCGTGTCTATTTGGATAAATTCTTGATGCGGATGCTTTCTACCACCTTGTGGCGGAACGCTTGCAACGGTACCTTCAAGAATTTTTAATAGTGCCTGTTGAACGCCTTCACCGGAAACATCTCTTGTAATCGATGGATTCTCCGATTTACGGGCAATTTTATCGATTTCATCGATGTAAATGATTCCTTTTTCAGCCTTCTCGACATCGTAATCGGCTGCTTGAATTAATTTTAAAAGAATATTTTCAACGTCTTCCCCTACGTAACCTGCCTCCGTTAGTGAGGTTGCATCAGCAATCGCAAACGGTACATTTAAGATACGTGCCAAGGTTTGCGCTAATAACGTCTTACCTGATCCAGTAGGTCCAATCATACAGATGTTACTTTTTGAAAGTTCAACATCATCGATTTTACTATTAGAATTGATACGCTTATAGTGGTTATAAACCGCTACTGAGAGCGATTTTTTCGCCTGATCCTGCCCAATAACGTACTCATTCAAAATCTCACAGATTTCTTTTGGTTTTGGTACGTCTTTGAATTCTACTTCTTCTTCTGTTCCTAGTTCTTCTTCCACAATCTCTGTGCAAAGCTCGATGCATTCATCGCATATATATACTCCCGGCCCGGCAACTAATTTACGAACTTGATCCTGTGTTTTTCCACAGAAGGAACACTTTAACTGTCCTTTTTCATCATTAAATTTAAACAATTCTTTCACCCCTTAACACGTGTTAAAACCCTATTGAAGCTCGTGAATTACACAAACAAAGTCCGAGTTTTTTCTCTACTTCTAATGGTATGTATTTTGCATTGTAACACATTTGACTAGTGGACTGGAAATAAAACGCTTTATCGATTATGTTTTCTTTTTCTCGTTTTGTTTGTGGAATTCGAAAAAATATGTACTCATTAATCTTAACCATAATTTTTAAAAATAAATCTTAAAACGCTATGGAAATATTTATTCGCTATTGACTGCGCTTTTTCCTTCCCATATTTTGTGGAATCCTTAAAAAGGTTTCCCTGTCCTTATTATAATATGTAATGGATAAAATGTATAAAACAAGGCACGATAAAAATCGCGCCTTGTCCAAAAGTTCACTATTATTTCTTATTTTCAACTAAGAAATTAACTGCTTTTTGAAGTTGAAGATCAGCTTTAATGCCTTCAACGCCGCCAAGAGCTTGTTTAATGGTATCAACCGGCATATTGTACATACCAGCCATTCTTTCAAGTTCAGCGTCCACATCTTCATCTGTTACTTCAAGGTTTTCTGCTTTAGCAATTGCTTCAAGTGTTAAATTCATTTTCACACGTTTTTCAGCGTCTTCTTTCATTTGTTCACGAAGCGCGTTTTCGTCTTGACCTGAGAATTGAAAGTAAAGTTCAAGGTTCATACCTTGCATTTGCAGGCGTTGTTCGAACTCTTGAAGCATGCGGTTTACTTCAGTCGTAACCATTACTTCTGGAATTTCAACTTCTGCATTTTCAGCAGCTTTTTCCACTACAGTATCACGTAGGTTGTGTTCTGCTTCATGCTTTTTGCTGTCTTCTAAACGAGTTTTGATTTTTTCTTTTAATGCTTCTAAAGTTTCAACTTCTTCGTCTACATCTTTAGCAAACTCGTCATCTAATTCAGGAAGTTCTTTTCCTTTGATTTCATGAACAGTTACTTTGAATACGGCTTGTTTTCCAGCAAGTTCTGCCGCATGGTATTCTTCCGGGAAAGTAACTTCAACTTCTTTAGATTCGCCAGCTTTTACGCCTACTAATTGCTCTTCGAAACCTGGGATGAAAGAGCCTGAACCTAACTCTAATGAATGATTTTCAGCTTTTCCGCCTTCGAATGCTTCGCCATCTACGAAACCTTCAAAGTCGATGACAACTGTATCACCATTTTCTGCAGGAGCATCTTCTTTTACAACAAGCTCAGCTTGACGTTCTTGCATTGTTTTTAATTCGTTCGCAACATCTTCATCTGTTACAATTGTATCGATTTCTTCTACTTCTAAGCCTTTGTACTCGCCTAATTTAACTTCAGGCTTCACTTGTACAGTTGCTTTAAAAATAAGTTCTTTGCCTTTTTCCATTTGATCGATATCGATATCTGGACGATCGATTGGCTCAATTCCTGTTTCGTCAATTGCATTTCCGTATGCTTCTGGAAGAAGGATATCTAATGCATCTTGGTAAAGAGCTTCTACACCGAAACGTTTTTCAAACATGCCACGAGGCATTTTTCCTTTACGGAAACCTGGAACGTTTACTTGCTTAACCACTTTTTGAAATGCCGCGTCTAGGCCTTTGTTTACCTCTTCAGCGCTTACTTCAACAGTAAGGACACCGCGGTTGCCTTCTAATTTTTCCCATTTTGCTGTCATACCTATTTTCCCTCCAACAAATCTATTCTCATTTCATTCGATAACGAATTTGAGTCGAAAAATGTCTTGTCGAACAAGCAATTTTTCCATTTTTAAATGTAAAATATAGTTTTTTACACAATGCAACCCCTACATTATAACATAGGTTCGTCTTCTTTCAACAGGAAGACCTAAATATTAGGATAAGAAATTTTCTCAATAGTCTCTATTTGCTCTCTTGCTTTCTCAATTTCAGAGGGTTCAGCACCGTAATCTCCTGCAATTTCGTCAAATTCCGGGTCCATTCCCAAATATTCTTGTGCGAGCATGTCAAAAGCTGCAGCCCAAGCTTCCGAGGAATTTGGTTCAAGTTCAAACGGATAACAAATAAAAAATAGTCTATCAACCATATTAATCGCATTTTCATATAGACCGGGATTTTTACTTTCTACTTGTTTTGCAAGCAATGCCTTTACCTCTAGCATTTTAGGCTGCTCCCTTACGTCAGGGAGCTGTATAGGACTGAACTGTTTTTTGCAAGCAAATTTTTCTACGATGATGTCTCGATTTATTTCTTGTTCCTTTAATAGATTTAAAACGATTGTTTTTATAAATGGATGACCCGCCTCGGACTTTAAGTAGTCTGCCAGTTCCTCAAGATAGGGACGGATGTTTTTGTCCGCCAAATTGGCTATAGTGAGCATTTGCTCGTTAATATTATCGATTGAGAGCAGGTTTAGGGCTGGAAGCTCTAAGTCTTCTTCCTCCTGTTCTGCGTCTTGCCGGTCATGTCCCTCTGCCATCCGGCGGCTAAATTGCAAAATTGTTAAAAAGTGGTCATGCTTCTCGGGCGGGATTTCCCTTTCATCTAAGAGTGCTTCAATGGTTGTGACAATTTCCCGGTATTCATGCAGCTGGATCAGGACGGTCAAATAAAGATCGACCATCTGAAAATAATCGCCTATGCCTTTTAGCAGCATCTCATTTGCCAGTATTTTCGCTTTTTTAAAAGCACCCGCTTCAAAATAGGCCAGGACAAGCCCGATTAAAATGTTTTCGTTATCAGGGTCAAGCTCCCGTGCCTCCTCTAAAAGGGGGATCGCTTCATGAAATTTTTTCTTCTCAAGTCTTTCCAGACCTTTGTCCGCTAATCGTTTGTCTAGTCCGGGAAAGAAGATAATATTATCTTTTCGTTTGACTTGTTCCCGTTTTTTCATAAAATCCGTCCTTCGGTGTGTAGTAAAAAATAGTGTAGCATAATTTGGAAACAAAAAAAACTCACCATACTGGTGAGTTGAGCTTTTGATATGTAGTTTGACTTTGGTACAAGAAAATGGCGTCCCAGGAGAGATTCGAACTCCCGACCGTACGCTTAGAAGGCGTATGCTCTATCCGGCTGAGCTACTGGGACATATTAACTTTCAAAGACAATATTTATTATATTATCCTATCATCTAAAAGTCAACAGCATTTTTTACTTTTTTATAAAAAGGGGAGTAACTCCCCTCCCTAATTATAGAATGAATTCTTGTGCTAGTTGTGTTAGTTCACGACCAGAGAGCTCAAACACTGATAGCTTAACCTTACCACTTTGTAAATCAAGCATCACATAGGTTTTTTCAAAGCGCTCACGCGGGAGACGGATGCTGCCTGGGTTGATAAACAAAGTCCCCCCAACTACTTCTGCCCCTAGGACATGGGAGTGTCCAAAGCAGACAATATTGGCATGGTATTCCTCCGCTTTGTATTTTAGAGTCATTAATGAAGATTTAACCGAGTAGCGATGGCCATGGGTGATAAAAAACTTTCTTCCTGCCACTTCACAAGTAGTCTCTAAAGGGTATTCTGCCCCAAAATCACAATTTCCCATAACTGTTAAGTAACCAGAGATCGCTTTATCGGTTGGCATCAATTCCGAATCACCACAGTGAATCATTAAGTCAACTTCATGTAAGTGCCGTTCCCTGATGATGTTAAGTTCCTTTGTTAAACCGTGGCTGTCGCTGACAATTAATACCTTGCTCATGACCGGTCCGCTCTTTCTAAAATAGTATCTAACATGACATCCAATTTTTTTAGAGCATTTGCCCGGTGGCTGAGTTGATTTTTTTCTTCTGAGGATAGTTCCGCCATGGATAAGCCTTTTTCCGGCACATAAAATACCGGGTCATAACCAAACCCGTTAGTACCGCGGGGCTCTTCCAAAATACGTCCCTCACAGGTGCCTGACACCGTTCTTGTCTCTTGACTAGGAACTGCAATGGCCAACGCACAATAAAATCGAGCCGTTCTCTTTTCCTCAGGAACGCCTTGCAGTTCTCCTAGCACTTTATCTGTATTGTTCTGGTCGTTTTTCGGCTCTCCGGCATAGCGGGCGGAGAAAATCCCGGGTCTGCCGTCTAGGGCATCAATGATTAGCCCTGAGTCATCCCCTATGACCATTTTATCGAGTGCTCGGGAAATAGCCTCCGCTTTAAGGATCGCGTTTTCTTCAAAAGTGGTTCCCGTTTCCTCCACGTCAGGTAGTTCAGGAAAATCTAATAGGGTTCGAACTGCAATTCCCCTTGATGAAAATATTTCTTCAAATTCTCTTGCCTTTCCCGGGTTTTTGGTTGCTATTATGACTTCTTTCATATTATCGCCTCTTATTTTATAACAGTGTTTTTATCAATTTGACAGTAAAGTTAGCTTATCCGCTAGTTGACTCTAGTTATCCGCCAGTTACCCCATGTTATCAGCCAGACAATTCCTCTATCCAAGCGAATCCTACTTCTACCAACTTATTTCTTCCTTCTACTCTCAATCTTTTTAATAATCTCCTCACCAAGTGCTGCTTTTTGCTGTTCGAATAACTCCATAAGCCCTTCTTGTGCAGCATGGAGCAGCCCTTGAAGTTGGTCGTAAGAGAAAGTTGATTCTTCCCCTGTACCTTGCAGCTCGACAAATTCTCCATTTCCTGTCATGACCACATTCATATCGACTTCAGCCTTGGAATCTTCCGCATAGTTTAAATCTAACACGATCTTGCCGCCCGATAAGATCCCGACACTCGTTGCAGCTAAATAATCGGTAATTGGAAATTTCGGAAAGTGCTTTTTCTCCGTTAATGAATTTAGGGCTAAGGTGAGCGCCACAAATGCACCGGTAATCGAGGCTGTTCGCGTCCCTCCATCCGCCTGGATGACATCACAATCAATCCAAACCGTCCTCTCTCCAAGTGCCTTCAGATCGACTATCGCACGAAGTGCACGGCCAATCAAGCGCTGAATCTCCATTGTTCTGCCTGAGACCTTTCCTTTAGAGGATTCACGAGTGTTTCTGGTTTCTGTTGCCCTTGGAAGCATAGCGTATTCGGCTGTAATCCAGCCCTTCCCTTCCCCTCTCATAAAGTGAGGAACCCGATCTTCAATACTGGCGGTACAAATAACCTTTGTATTTCCGACCGATATAAGGACAGAACCCTCTGGGTGCATTAAATAATTGGTTTCAATATGTATAGGCCTTAGCTGCAATGGCTCTCTTCCATCCACTCGCACAACTTATCCTCCTTATGAGTATCGCTTTTATTCAAATGGCTGTGTTAATCTTGAATGTTGATTTCCGCTCCAGGCGGCTTCGCTTTCCGCGGGCGTGCCGGGGAGCCTCCTCGGCGCACTTGCGCCTGCGGGGTCTCCTCTGCCCCGTACTCCCGCAGGAGTCTTCGCCGCCTTCCGCTCCAATCAACATGCTAAAAATCAACCATAACCTTTAACACAGCCTTTCAAATAAAGAAGAGGCGGGCCTAAGAGCCAACCTCTTTCATGGTCACTATATAGTATAACAAAAATGGTTTTTTAAAAACTACCTGTATTGACTTTTTCTGGACGTGTTACCGGTTCAGAGACTTTCTTCCCTTGATCATTCTTAATGTCTACCTTACCTTCAACCTCGACGGCAACCTTTTCAACACCTTTTTGTTCTGTTAAAGAAAGAACGAGCGTATCTAGTAACGATTGAGAGATTTCTTTGTCCTTAAAGCTGTCATAAATATTCTTGTTAAAGTTTAATGTTACCGTACCGTTTTCATATTTAGGGGCTTCAAGCAGCTTCACATCTGACATAAATTCAGATACTAGCGTAGATTTCTCACTCGGCCCTTGAATTAATTGTTTGATGACAGCGGCATAATTGTCTTTCTCCGTATTGCTAATCCGGCGTGTTACCGGCACATAGTAATAAGAGCCCTCTTCCCCGCCAATATAATAGACCGTTACTGGCTTTGTATTGGTAATATCTGCGACATCTGTGGTATCAATATTAATCCCGGATGCTCTTGATAGATTTTCACTAATCGGAGTTCCGCCGACAGGCATTTCTGTTAAGTCATGGCCGTTCATTTGAAGCTTGACCGATTTCACGTTATCAAATTGCGTCATTGTCCAGGTGACAGATTGAAGGATTTTTTGTTCATCCTGTGGCTGATAATTCTTGAATTCTTTTGAGAAGTTCACCGTTGCGACGCCATTATCTTTATTAATGTTAACCGAAACTTCTGTATCTTCAGGGAGCACTGCCCTAAACTTATTTGGAAGCAAGTCGGTTCCTTTACCATTTACCACAAGATACTCAAGGGCCTGTTTTGCTACGGAAGCGGTTTTTGGCAGGGCAAGTGTTTGCGGAACTACATAGCCATCCTTATCAATCAAATAGAGTTCCGTTTTAACTGTGTTCTGGGCGGTTTCTTTATCTTTCGCCGTCGTCACCTTGCTTACCGTTTCATCTTTCACCGTAACCGTTTTTGGCGGATCGATTTTCTTTTGTACTTCTGTGTTAAATAGTCCGCAGCCAGAAAGTAGCATTGTCGAGGTCAACACCGTCATACCAATTATTTTTGCTTTATTTTTAGACACATTAATTCCCCCCTAAGACAGTTTGTACTATCATGTATACGAGCCTTACGAAAAAATAGACCGCCTTAAGAAAGAAAAATAGAATTAAATTTATATGCAAAAAGGAGCCCCGTGGCTGGAGCTCCTTTTAAAGTTTTATTTTATTTACATTGTGGACAGGAGTTCCGAGCCATTGGGAGGCAATTTTTGAAAAAAGCCATTTTGAGCCTGTTGTGTAATATTCGTGCTCTGGTTCGTCCTCACAAGTGTCCAGCAAATCATTATACTGGAGAATAGCACTGACTTCTCGAGCTGTTTCATCCCCTGAACTAATTACCTTTACCTTCTCACCCATTACATTTTTAATAAGCGGTTCGAGCAGTGGATAATGGGTACACCCCAATATTAAAGTATCTAAATTTTGCTCCAACAGCGGCTTCAAAGATTCATCTACGATTCTCTCAGCAATGGCACCTGCATATTCTCCGCTCTCCACTAGAGGGACAAATTTCGGGCATGCATGACTCGTGACAAACAGCCTGCTGTTGAGCGATTTTAGAGCTATTTCATAGGCTCCGCTTTTGACCGTTCCAATTGTGCCAATAATCCCGACACGATAATTTTTCGTCCGCTTTATCGCAGCTCGTGCCCCAGGATTAATTACGCCAATAACTGGAATTGATAATGCTTTACGGATTTCATCCAAAGCAGCAGCCGTAGCGGTATTGCAGGCTATGACAAGCATCTTAATATTTTTTTCTAATAAAAAATTAGTTAATTCCCAAGTAAACTTCTTAACTTCCTGTCTTGACCTTGGGCCATATGGGCAGCGTGCTGTATCTCCCAAATAGATGATTTTCTCATTGGGAAGCTGCCTCATCATCTCTTTGGCAACGGTTAGTCCACCGACACCGGAATCAATAACACCGATTGGTTGTTTCAAAAATCTCGCCTCTTTTTAACGCATTTCTTGATGCATTTTGCTCAAGCTGGATTGAAGAAGTAAGATTTGATCCATTGTAAAGTTTTTTAATATTTCCTCTAAATACGCCTGACGCTTCTTTATGACTTCATCAATGATTCTTTTACCTTCTTCTAATAAATGAATTCGCACGACACGGCGGTCGCTGGGATCCTTCACTCGCACCACAAGTAAATTTTTTTCCATCCGGTCGACTAAATCTGTCGTTGTACTGCAAGCCAAAAACATTTTATTCGATAGCTCTCCAATGGTCATGTCTCCCTCTTCAAAAAGCCATTGCAAGGCCACGAATTGTGGTGGAGTAATTTTATATTGACTTAACATTTCCCGGCCCTTCTGTTTAATGATACCAGAAATATAACGTAAGTCCTTTTCAATATTAGCAATAATATCCACTGTAACTTTTTGTGGGTTTTCGAGTTCCATATTTGTATACACTCCTATAATTTGCTTCTCCTCAAGACGACACTAGGTCATAACCGGCTGAAAAAAGCTAAATGTCTTAAAGCTTGTACTTATTTTCTACTTTTTTTGCTAAAATTTCAAGCAGAAACTTGCTTTTTGCTACTCCTGAAAAGCCATTTACTAAATCAAATGCTATAATAAATTTATTCTAACAGATTCGTTCATAATATAGTTATGTTTGAATTTTAAAACAAAGGTGAGAAAAAGATGAAAATAGATTTGAGTAACACTGCGATTCAATGGTTTAAGGAAGAAGTAGACTTAAAAAATGGGGATAAGGTTAGATTCTATGTAAAAATTTACGGAAGCAGCCCTGTTCAAGAAGGGTTTTCACTTGCTTTTACCGTGGATAATGAACCCATCGACATTGCAGTTAAGACTGAAAAAGACGGGCTGACCTTTTTTATTGAGGGTGCTGATTTATGGTTCTTTAATGGTCATGATTTACATGTTGATTACAATAAAGAAATTGATGAATTAGAATTTAGTTATATTCTACCAAGTGAAAAATAATAAAAACCGGCATCTTAAAAAGATGCCGATTTTTATTACCCTAGGTATTTCTTAATGAAGTCTTTTACTTGCAATGGGTAAAATCACTTCTATTAAAGTCCCCTGCTCATCGCTCCAAATATTAATGGTTCCACCATGGTTTTCAATGATTTGTTTTGAAATCATCACTCCAAGTCCAGTACCATCTTCTTTGGTGGTGAAAAATGGCTCTCCCACACGTTTTAATATTTCTTGTGACATACCCTTTCCCGTGTCTTGAAAGAAGACCTTTACCATATTAAGACCGTATTGTTTTACCTCAATGGTGATAAGCCCGCCCTCTGGCATCGCCTCTATGGCATTTTTTAAAATGTTGATAAACACCTGCTTTAACTGATTCCGATCACAATTAATAGTAAAGTTATGATAATTGTAATGGGTCTCGATTTGAACTCCACTGATAATGGCCTGTGTATCAATCAACGTCTTAACATTTTCCAGCAGGGTGATGAGATCAACGGCTTCAAATTTTAATTCATGTGGTTTGGCCATGACCAGAAGCTCACTTAGAATCAATTCAATCCTGTCCATTTCAGACTCGATGATTTCAAAGTAAGGCCTATTCCTCTCCTCTTCTGACTCCATCAACTGCAGAAAACCTTTAATGGCGGTGAGAGGATTTCGTACCTCATGAGCAATTCCCGCAGCCAGTTGTCCTGCTACATTTAATTTCTCGGAATTAAGCAGGAGTTCATGGGTCCTTTTCCGTTCGGTAATATCCCGAATGATGATATGCCTCGCCCGGTTATTCTGATAAATGGTTGGAATTCCTTTCACTTCGGCTACAAATGGAGAGCCGTCTAAGCGCAGGAGTTTATACTCAATAAAGTCTGTGACATTACCAGACGTCTCGATTTGCTGACGCTCTTTGGCTATCTCATGATAATCCGGATGGATAAGATCAGCCATTGTCCGATTTAGAATATCCTTTTTATCTGATGCCCCGAATAATTTGGCACCTGTTTCATTGATAAAGAGAATCTCGGCATCTTTTGCAATAATGACGGCATCTGGTGAATACTCAACTAGATCTCGATAGGTTTCTTCCCGTCTTTTTGCTTCTGTTATATCTCTTATTACACTGACAATCTCTAAAACATGCAGAGTATCATGGGCGATGATTGGTTTACAAAGCGATTCCACCCACATATATTCACCGCTATTTTTTCGGACACGGTAGCTGTCTCGTCCATGTTCTTGGCCGTCGAGGACCTTTCTTCGGTTTTGAAAGGCGTTTTCAACATCATCCGGATGGACAAACGACAAAATATTTTGGTTCAACACTTCATTTGGATCATAACCGAGAATATATTCACAGGAAGGAGAAACATAGACAATTTCACCTTGCAAGTTAGTACTAACAATAACATCGAGGATATTATCAGTTAAAACGCGCTGCATTTCTTCAACTTTTCTTATTTCTTCTTTTTTTCTTTTTAATTCCGTTATGTCTTTCCCGACTGCGCTAACCCCGACAATTTGGTCATCTTCACTAATCGGGATAAAGGTTATATTTAAATCAAGGATTTGTCCAATTTTTGTGATGATCTTGGTATCAAAGTTTGAAAAACGGCCTAATACCGCATTGCTAAAATGATGGAACACCTTATTTATGTGGTCGATGGGAAATAGAAATTGAAGTTTTAACTCGTCCGCTTCCACGGGTGAAAAACCAGTTAATTGTAAGAATGCCGGGTTCGATTGAACAACACGGCCTTCAATATCCAATACAAAAATGCTATCTTCGTTGCAGGAAAATAACGTCTCATTTCTGCGGTGATTTTCTTTTAAATATTTTAATAAAAGCATTCTCTTTTCACTTTTAATCGCTTCAACAGGACTGTTCATCTTTCTCTTTCCGTTCCTTTCTCCCCTAATAATACCTATATATGATCACTCTAATTTTCATTTTAAGTTTTACTGATAAAACTTTCAATAGATTTCTACTATTTTCCATTAACTTATATTATCTTCTAAACTAGCCAAAGAAAGAACAATTTGCATGATACGGATAGGGAAACTAGTGTGAGGAGGTCTGTTTTTATTTTTCTAAAAAAACATTTTCATAAAAATGAACGGCCCCCAAAATGGAAGCCGGTCATTATTAAAGTTCTAGCTCTCCCATTCGAAGGAGCTCTACAACAGCTTGTGAACGCCCTTTGACACCAAGCTTTTGCATGGCATTTGAAATGTGATTCCTTACTGTTTTTTCGCTTATAAATAATTCACCAGCGATTTCTTTCGTTGTTTTGTCTTGTACTAGTAGTTCGAATACTTCTCTTTCCCGTTTGGTGAGTAATGGCTTGTGATTATAATCATTCTCCTTCAAGTATTGTAACCCTCCTTGCCTTCGCCAGTAATGTATCGTGGGATGGGTATATATTTAGTCACCATATCTTATGTAAACGATACAAATGGAGTGACTATAATTGACTAAAAGGAGTGGGTTTTTATTAAAAAATCACAAAATTATTCCAACTTTTTTATTTTTTGTTTAGGAGTTAATTATTTTTGCATAAATAATGTATCGTTTTGGCGCATTACCAACATAATGAAACGGATAACATGTGGTCAGGATTAATTCTTCCTGCTGTTTTTGTAAGGTAATAATGCTTTTATCGTTTGCTTTAACAATTTTTGTACGGACGATCTCGTATGTATAATTCCCATACGGCATCTGTATCTTTAACTGGTTACCTATTTTTAGTTCGCCTAATTTGCGAAATACTGTATCCCGATGACCCGACAAAACGATTTGCCCCTTATCACCTGGAAAAGAAGAGCCTTTATAATGGCCTACTCCCTTTTCAAGATCATCAGGGTCTGTTCCTTCCACAATGGCCAATTCAGCTTTAATGTTTGGAATCTTTAAAATGCCAACTGTATCTCCTATAGTGGGAGGTGTACTAGTATCTAGTTTCTTCTTATCCGCAGTAACCGGCTGTTTCTGGCTGATAATTTCCTTTGCCTGCTGAAGAGCCGTAGTCGATTTTACTTTTGTATGGGCATATTGCCAAACACCAACGCCCAATAGAATAAGTCCTATTACAATAAGAAAAAAGGGGAATTTTCTTTTCACCTTGAATACCTGCCTTTAATGAGGTTCATTTCTTCAAGTATACCAAAGAGTGACACGATTGGACTATTGAAACTATTGCCTAAAAAAAGAAAAAACCTTCTTTCCCAAACAGAAAAGAAGGTTTTGTGAGGCTATATTACGTTTAGTTACCACTATCGCTTCCAAAGAAGTTTCTAAATGCTTGCATCGTGGCAGCACGGTTAACCGCTGCAATCGAAGTTGTAATAGGAATTCCTTTTGGACATGCCTGTACACAGTTTTGCGAATTCCCGCATCCCTGCATACCGCCATCCTCCATAAAAGCATTTAAACGTTCTGCTGCGTTCATTTCACCTGTTGGATGTGCGTTGAATAAGCGAACTTGGTTAAATACTGCTGGTCCCATAAAGTTTGTTTTACTATTCACATTTGGACAAGCCTCTAGACAAACACCGCAAGTCATACATTTAGATAGCTCATATGCCCACTGACGTTTTCTTTCCGGCATCCGTGGTCCAGGTCCTAAATCATAGGTTCCATCAATCGGAATCCAGGCTTTTACCTTTTTCAAGGAATCAAACATTCTGCTCCGATCAACGGAGAGGTCACGAACAACAGGGAATGTTTTCATTGGTGCTAGGCGAATCGGCTGTTCTAGCTGATCAACCAAAGCCGAACAAGATTGACGAGGCTTCCCGTTAATCACCATTGAACAGGCACCGCAAACCTCTTCAAGGCAGTTCATTTCCCAAGTGACTGGAGTAGTCGTTTTCCCTTGTGCATTTACTGGATTTTTACGTATTTCCATCAAGGCCGAAATAACGTTCATATTCGGACGGTATGGAATTTCGAATGTCTCCTCATAAGGAGCAGCATCTGGACTATCTTGACGAGTAATGATAAAAGTTACCTTTTTATTTTCAGACATGTTTCCCCACTCCCCTTTCTATTAATGTTTTGTTGTGTAATCGCGCTTCCTTGGCTGAATTAATGAAACGTCGATCTCTTCGTAATGGAAAGCTGGAGCAGTTTTAGAATCAACGAATTTCGCCATCGTTGTTTTCATAAATTCCTCATCATTCCGTTCAGGGAAATCTGGTTTATAATGAGCACCACGGCTCTCGTTCCGGTTATACGCACCGATCGTTATAACACGGGCCAATTGCAGCATGTTCTGTAATTGTCTTGTGAAAGCTGCCCCTTGGTTGCTCCATTTTGAAGTATCATTGATATTGATGTGTTGATAACGCTCTAATAGTTCTTGAATCTTTTCATCTGTTTTTAATAGCTTGTCATTATATCGGACAACGGTTACGTTATCTGTCATCCATTCGCCAAGCTCTTTATGAAGAACATAGGCATTTTCAGTACCATCTAAAGTCATGATATTATTCCATTTTTCTTCCTGCTCTTTCACATGACGATCAAATACAGTAGAAGAAATAGCATCTGAACTCTTTTCAAGTCCTTCGATATATTTAACAACATTAGGTCCTGCTACCATACCGCCGTAAACAGCTGATAACAAGGAGTTTGCACCAAGACGGTTTGCACCATGCTGTGAATAGTCACACTCACCTGCTGCAAATAAACCTTTGATGCTAGTCATCTGATCATAATCAACCCATAGACCACCCATTGAGTAGTGAACCGCAGGGAAAATTTTCATTGGTACTTTACGAGGGTTATCACCCATGAATTTTTCATAAATCTCGATAATACCGCCAAGTTTTACATCAAGTTCATGCGGATCCTTGTGAGATAGATCAAGGAATACCATGTTTTCGCCATTAATACCAAGCTTTTGACGAACACATACATCAAAGATTTCACGTGTTGCAATATCACGTGGTACTAAGTTTCCATAAGCAGGATATTTTTCCTCAAGGAAGTACCATGGTTTTCCGTCTTTATAGGTCCAAATACGACCGCCTTCACCACGTGCAGATTCACTCATTAAACGAAGCTTATCATCACCAGGAATAGCAGTTGGATGGATTTGAATCATTTCACCGTTTGCATAGTAAGCGCCTTGCTGATACACGATTGATGCAGCTGAACCTGTGTTAATAACGGAGTTGGTTGATTTTCCAAAAATAATCCCAGGCCCGCCCGTTGCCATGATCACAGCATCTGCAGCAAAGGATTTAATTTCCATTGTTTTTAAGTTTTGGCAGACAACGCCCCGGCAAACCTGTTCATCATCTAAAACTGCACCAAGGAATTCCCAGCCTTCATATTTCGTTACTAATCCATCTACTTCATGACGGCGAACCTGCTCATCCAGAGCATAAAGAAGCTGTTGCCCGGTTGTTGCACCGGCAAACGCTGTCCGGTGATGCTGTGTTCCCCCAAAGCGACGGAAATCTAGTAAACCTTCAGGTGTACGGTTAAACATAACACCCATACGGTCAAATAGATTAATAATACCAGGTGCTGCATCACACATCGCCTTAACTGGAGGCTGATTCGCTAAGAAATCCCCGCCATAAATGGTATCGTCAAAGTGAATCCATGGGGAATCCCCTTCCCCTTTTGTATTTACTGCTCCATTAATACCACCTTGGGCACAAACAGAGTGAGAACGTTTAACTGGTACCAGCGAAAAAAGCTCTACCGGTGTTCCTGATTCTGCCACTTTGATCGTAGCCATTAGGCCTGCAAGACCGCCGCCGACTACAATCACTTTTCCTTTACCCATTTGTGACTCACTCCTTCTAATCCAAATACAATTTTTTCCGACTACAATCTATTAAGAAATAAACGCTATTAAAGTTTGAATGCTTATTAATGAAAGAATAACGAACACACCAATCGTCACGTATGTAGTAATTTGTTGTGAACGTGGTGATACGGTAATTCCCCAGCTTACTAAAAATGACCATAAACCATTGGCAAAGTGGAAAATAGCTGAGAGAATCCCAATTAAATAGAATCCAAACATGAATGGTGATGATAGAATATCATGCATCATATCATAGTTTACCTCAGTCCCAAATGCCGCCGCCACACGGGTTTGCCATACATGCCAAGCAATAAAGATTAAGGTTAAAACTCCTGTAATACGCTGCAGCATGTACATCCAGTTTCTAAAAGTGCCAAACCTATTAACATTGCTACTTCCGGTAAAGGCAATATAAAGTCCATAGATTGCATGATATAACAATGGTAAATAGATAAGAACTGTTTCTAGGATGATCTTGAAAGGAAGATTCCCCATGAAACCTGCTGCCTTATTAAAGGATTCTGGTCCCCCTGTAACAAAATGGTTGACGACAAGATGCTGCGTTACAAATAATCCAATCGGTATAACACCTAGCAATGAGTGCAATCTTCGATTTACAAACTCTCGATTACCCGCCATAATTTTACCCCCCTTTTAGTTTTCAAAAAATGGTTCTTACTGTTTCCTTTTTTATATTTTTCTTACAAATGTATAATGGTCACCACTGTGACAATTATGTGACATGTTCATTTTACTCCCATCATTTAAGAGCGTCAAGAAAACGGATACAGATTCTTAAGCAAAAATAGAAAATTTTTTAAATATATTGATATTATACTAACCATGTCTCTTGTAAGAGTTTTCAGGTTATAAATATATATTAATCCCAATCTTTTCAATCTATTTCCAACATCTAACTGGTAGAAATTTTCCACTGGTGGAAATAATAATTATGATGAGAAATAGGATTAAATATTGCACGATAATTAATTTAATCTTAATAAAACTGATAATGAAATCCGAGTTAAATTGTATATAATAGAATGATAGGAAAGAGGGGAAACATTGTGAAAGAAAGTACTGTCGTCGATGTAAGTTTGACCACTTCAGAACCGCGTACCATATCGATCTTCGGATATGAATTAATCAGGGAAATCCTTCTGCCTGAGATTCTTGGGAAGGAAGCACCAGAAATATTATATTGGGCAGGTAAACGGCTGGCTCGGAAGTATCCATTAACTGATTTTGATCAGGTTATTGATTTTTTCAATCAAGCTTCATGGGGTCAATTGGAAATAAAAAAAGAAAACAAAAATGAACTTGAGATTGAGCTGTTTAGCCCCTTGATTGTATCAAGGGTTAAATCAAAGGCTGAGCATTTCTTCCAGCTTGAAGCAGGCTTCCTCGCCCAGCAAATGGAACTTCAAAAAGGAGCTATCGCCGAAGCCTTCGAGCACCCCGTCAAAAAGTCAAACAAAGTGCAATTTACCGTCAAATGGGACATAAAAGACTCCCTCGAGTAATCCAGTCCCATTCGAGTAAATACGATTGCACTGTTATCAATCGTGTCAGGTTCCCTTTCGGTGCCTGACACCATTTTTACTATCTTTCTATTTTATTGTTGTTTGCCCAGCTCGAAGGCTGTGTGCAGGGCTTCAACTGCTTTTAACATATTTTTTTCTTCTACTACCGCCGAGACTTTAATTTCGGATGTGCTGACCATTTTGATTTGAATATCATTCTCGGCAAGTACCTTAAACATTTTCGCTGCCACACCTGGATTGGAAATCATTCCTGAACCGACAATGGATACTTTAGCTAATTTATTTTCTGCATCTAGCTGCTCATAACCCAATTCTGTTTTATTATCTTCCAGTACCTTCAGCGTTTCTAATAGGTCATTCGTTTGGATTGAGAATGACAGATTAGCTGTTCCGCCTTCAGTTGTGCTTTGAATAATAATATCTACATTGAGATGATTTTGCGCTAGAGTTGTAAAAATAGTTGATAGACTTGTAATTGAGTTAGTCAACCCCAATACGCTTACTCTTGTAATTTCGTCCTCAAATGCCACTCCGCGTACCACTAAATTTTGTTCCATCGTTGCTTCCTCCTCAATCACTGTTCCTTCTTCTTTCTCCATGCTTGATCTGACCACAAGCTGTACATTGTAATTTTTAGCAAACTCTACTGCTCTGGGATGAAGTACACCTGCACCTAAATTGGCCAACTCTAGCATTTCATCATATGAAACAGATAATAGTTTTCGGGCATCTTTTATATATCTTGGATCCGTCGTAAACACGCCGGTTACATCTGTATAAATATCACACTTATCCGCTTTTAGAGCTGCCGCTAAAGCAACTGCGGTTGTATCTGATCCACCGCGGCCTAATGTTGTAATTTCGCCATCCTCGGTTACTCCTTGGAAACCCGCGACAATGACCACCTTTCCAGTTGAAACTTGGGTTTGAATCGCTTTTGTATCGATTTTGGCAATTCGAGCATTCCCATGTACAGGTTCAGTAACAATTCCTGCCTGCCAGCCTGTAAAAGATACTGCCTCCATTCCTTGTTGTTGTAAAGCCATGGAAAGTAATGCAATCGTAACCTGCTCGCCCGTAGACAAAAGCATATCCATTTCACGCTTGCTGGGCTCCTTCGTTATATCCTTGGCCAGGCTTACAAGCTGGTCCGTCGATTTTCCCATCGCAGAAACCACTACAACCACATCATTGCCCCGCTCTTTTTCCTCTCTTACACATGCTGCAACATTTAAAATTCTTTCAACACTCCCAACGGAAGTGCCGCCAAATTTTTGTACAACTATACCCATCTTTTTCCCCACTTTCCATTTTGCTGTCACTAGTATGCTAGTAAATTAGAAAAGCGCAAGCGCCTTGGTCAGCCCCACAAGCATAAGACGAGCCGGCCGAAAGGTTGCTTTTTAACCTTTTGGACGGATTGGCTGTAGACCATCGTGGGCTAGGCGCTGGAGCTAGACATAAAAAAAGCAATGAGAAGGGTATCTCATTGCTTTTTGAACACGAACATAAAAATTCCTGTGCAAATAACGTTAAGATAGCTCTCCAAGACATCGTCTTGACAATTCTGGATTTCTTCAATACAGAACCAGCAAAAGAAGGATATGAGCCCTTCTTTACTTCGGCGAACCTTCCCTTTCATGATCCCTCATCGAAGCTCATCCTTCTCAGAACCATTACTATTGAATTTCGCACCTCTACCTTCACTTTATTACGATAAAGTGACTGATTAAATTTTCACCATTATAGCATGTTCATTTTTATATGACAATAATTATTGACGAAGTTTTTCGATTAATTCCTCTGCGACATTGGTTGGTATACCAAGGGCAGTAAATTCCTCCAGACTGGCTTCCTTCATCTTTTTCACTGAGCCAAACTGTTTTAGCAATAATTTTTTTCGTTTTTCACCAATTCCTGGAATATCGTCGAGTAATGATTGAAAAGCACTTTTCCCGCGAATTTGCCGGTGGAAGGTAATCGCAAAACGGTGGACTTCATCCTGAATCCGCTGCAGCAAATAAAACTCCTGGCTATTTCTCGCTAACGGCACAATTTGGAGCGGATTTCCATAAAGCAGCTGCGAAGTACGGTGTTTCTCATCCTTCACAAGACCTGCCAGCGGGACATCTAAACCAAGCTCATTTTCGAGAACATCCCGAACCGCCTCCACATGTCCTTTACCACCATCAATAATAATTAAATCTGGCAACGGCAGATTTTCTTTCAGAGCTCTCGAATATCGTCGTCTGGTAACTTCCCGCATCGATTCATAATCATCAGGGCCGATTACTGATTTAATTTTGTATTTTCGATATTCACGTTTGTTTGCTTTTCCATCTGTAAAAACAACCATCGCTGAGACGGGGTCCGTCCCTTGTATATTAGAGTTATCAAATGACTCAATTCTGTAAGGGGTATAGATCCCTAGAAGTTCACCTAAATTTTCAACCGCTTTAATTGTTCGTTCCTCATCTTTTTCGATCAGCGAGAATTTTTCCTTTAAGGCAATGTTGGCATTTTTAATTGCCATTTTAACGAGGTCCTTTTTGGCACCTCTTTGCGGCTGTAGTACCTTTACTTCTAGCAGTTGTTCTGCCAACTGAAGATCCACTTCATCTTGAATTAAAATCTCTTTTGGCTTAAAATGATTGGCTTTTGTATAAAATTGACCAAGGAATGTCAAGATTTCTTCCTCAGGTTCATTGTAGATCGGGAACATAGAGACGTCCCGCTCGATCAACTTGCCTTGACGGACAAAAAACACTTGGACACACATCCAGCCTTTGTCGACTGCATATCCAAACACATCGCGGTCCGTAAAATCGGTCATCGTGATTTTTTGCTTTTCCATAATGGTCTCAATGTGAACAATTTTATCGCGGAGCTCCTTAGCACGTTCAAAATCGAGTTCTTCTGCCGCCGCAGTCATTTTTTCTGTTAACTCATTCTTTATTTCCTTATAACCGCCATTTAAAAAACGGGTGATTTCGTCAGTCATTTGTTTATATTGATCTTCCCGTACTTCATTAACACATGGTGCAAGGCATTGTCCTAGATGGTAATACAAGCAGACTCGGTCAGGCAACGTAGAGCACTTGCGTAACGGATATATTCGGTCGAGCAGCTTTTTGGTTTCGTTTGCCGCCATGACATTTGGATAAGGTCCAAAATACTTTCCTTTATCCTTTTTCACTTTTCTCGTAATAATTAGTTTCGGATGTCTTTCCGCTGTTAATTTGATAAACGGATACGTTTTATCATCCTTGAGCATGATATTGTATTTTGGATCATATTTCTTAATCAGGTTTAATTCAAGCAGCAGCGCTTCTATATTTGAAGAGGTAACAATATACTCAAAGTCCTCAATTTCATTAACAAGTCGTAATGTCTTCCCATCGTGTGAACCGTTAAAATAAGAACGTACACGATTCTTCAAAACTTTCGCTTTTCCCACATAAATAATCGTTCCCTGACGGTCTTTCATTAAGTAGCAGCCAGGCTGATCAGGCAGCAGGGTTAATTTTTGCTTTATAATTTCATTCATTCCGGCCACTCCTCCGTCCTTTTTTCATACATATAAAATTTTAATGCAAAGCGTCAATAAAAGGAAGTAGGAGACTATTGTCAAAAGTAAAAAACCTCAGCCAATTGGCTAAGGTTCTCGGGTTCAACGGTATTAAACGTGCTTTTCTAGAACGCTTGCTAGCGCATCTTTAGGCTGGAAGCCAACTACTTTGTCTACTACTTCGCCGTCTTTTAATACCAACAAAGTTGGAATGCTCATTACGCCAAAGTTAGCAGCCGTTTGTGGGTTGTCATCCACATCAAGCTTGGTGATTTTTACTTTTTCGCCCATTTCTGCGTCAAGTTCTTCAAGAACGGGAGCAATCATTTTACAAGGGCCGCACCATGGTGCCCAGAAATCTACAAGCACAAGACCTGAACCTGTTTCAGCTGTGAAATTTTGATCGGTAACATGTGAAATAGCCATTTATATTGACCTCCTAATAAATACTGAAATACTACGGAAAGTATAACATTTGTTTGTCATATCACGCTAATAATATGTCTCGCAAATAATTTCCCCATTTTTACTATAAGTATTCTATTCATAACCATGTAAAAAAGCGAGCCATTCACCGCCCGCTTTTTAGTATTGACCTGCATTTCCGTTAGTAAACCGTCCTGGCTATAGTTTATTAAGAATGAACTTTTAGTTTTTTAAATTCTTCTGTTAACAGTGGCACGACTTCGAATAAATCACCAACAATACCGTAATCAGCTACTTTAAAAATGTTGGCTTCCGGGTCCTTGTTAATTGCGACAATAACCTTGGAATTAGACATTCCAGCTAAGTGCTGAATAGCCCCTGAAATACCGCAGGCAATATACAAGTCTGGTGTCACAACCTTGCCAGTCTGGCCAATTTGTAAAGAGTAGTCACAATAATCCGCATCACAGGCACCACGTGAAGCTCCAACTGCGCCGCCTAATACCTTTGCTAATTCCTTTAATGGAGCAAATCCGTCAGCACTTTTTACACCGCGGCCGCCAGAGATCACGACTTTTGCTTCACTTAAATCTACACCCTCACTAGCTTTTCTGACCACTTCCTTGATAATCGCACGAAGATCCTTGATCTCAACAGACAGAGACGAGACCTCGCCTGTTCTGCTATCATCCTTTACGGAAGGTGCAATATTATTTGGGCGAACAGTGGCAAAAATCATCCCGTCGGTAACAATTTTCTTTTCAAATGCTTTACCTGAGTAGATCGGTCTTGTAAATACGATATTTCCACCAGCAGCTTCAACTGCTGTAGCATCAGAAATGAGGCCGGATGAAAGTTTCCCGGCAATTCGAGGGGCTAAATCCTTTCCTAACGCTGTGTGTCCTATCACTAATCCTTCAGGCTTTTCTTGGTCAATGACTGCCAATAAGGCTTGGGCAAAACCATCCGACGTATATTGTTTTAATTTTTCGTTCTCTACGACCAACACGCGGTCTGCTCCATATTGGATCAGTTCAGTACCTAAAGCGCTTACAGATTCACCAACTATAACTCCAACAACTTCTCCGCCTTCTGCCACTGTTTTTGCTGCAGCAACTGCTTCGAAAGAAACATTACGTAATGATCCGTCACGAACTTCTCCTAGTACCAATACTTTTCTTGACATTCGATTACCCTCCTGAAAAACAATTTTTATGTGAATGGATTAGATTACTTTCGCTTCCGTATGAAGAAGATGTACAAGTTCCTTCACTTGGTCATTTAAATCCCCTGCTAAAACCTTTCCTGCTTCTTTCTTTGCCGGTAAGAATATTTCGATCGTTTTGGTTTTGGCTTCTACGTCATCTTCTTCAAGATCGAGGTCGTCTAACTCTAATTCTTCCAGCGGCTTTTTCTTTGCCTTCATGATTCCTGGCAGAGAAGGGTAGCGAGGCTCGTTAAGGCCTTGCTGTGCCGTAACCAATAGCGGCAGGCTGGATTCAATCACTTCGGAATCTCCCTCTACATCCCGAGTGACTGTTACGCTTGTTCCATCAATTTCTAACTTTGTAATAGTTGTAACGTAGGGAATATTAAGCAATTCAGCCACGCGTGGGCCAACTTGGCCTGAACCGCCATCAATCGCGACATTGCCGCCTAAAATTAAATCCGCATTTTTATCTTTCAAGTATTCCGCAAGAATTTTTGCAGTCGTAAATTGATCTCCATTTTCTACATCATCTTCAATATTAATAAGAACGGCTTTGTCTGCTCCCATTGCAAGAGCTGTACGTAATTGCTTTTCAGACTCCTCACTGCCTACGGATATCACCGTTACGTCACCGCCATTGGCATCACGAACCTGAATCGCTTCTTCAATTGCATATTCATCATATGGATTGATGATGAATTCTGCACCATCCTCGTTAATTTTGCCGCCAGATATGGCAATCTTCTCTTCCGTATCAAAGGTTCTTTTCATTAATACATAAATGTTCATGGTTTCCCTCCTAGTAAATTTCAAACATTAACTCAGTTCAAAAGATTGAGAAAATGATTGGCAAAAAAATTTTATTAGAACTCCGAGACAGGTCTCTGCCGTCAGAAGTTATGCCCCTTTAAAATTAGGCTCCCGCTTTTCAAGGAAGGCCTGGATTCCTTCTTTTGCATCCTTTGAAACAAATACCTCGCCAAATAATTCAGCTTCCCTTTTTGTTCCTTCGTAAAATTCTTCTGTTTTTGCATAATTTAATAATTCTATAGCTGCCCGAATAGAACCAGGGCTTTTCTTAGCTATTTTTCCAGCAAGCTTATAGGTCTCATCTAATAGTTGACTTTCTGGGAAGGCACGGGTTGCTAAACCATATTGGACTGCCTCCATACCGGAAATAGGTTCGGAGGTAAACAGCATTTCCGCAGCCCTGGCAACGCCTACATATTTAGGTAAACGCTGTGTACCCGCAAAACCTGGGATTAACCCAAGCTGCAGCTCAGGAAGACCAAGCTTGGCATTTTCGGTTACATAGCGGATATGGCATGCCATCGCCAATTCGAGTCCACCGCCAAGTGCGGCACCATGGATAGCAGCAATGATGGGCTTTGAAAACTTTTCCATCCGATCGAATAAATCCTGCCCATACTTGCCAAGGTTTGCAAATCCATCTGCTGAAGTCACAGTCGTAAATTCCTTAATGTCGGCTCCCGCTGAGAAAAATCGGCCTTCGCCATGAATGATTATAACCCCAATCTCACCGTTTGGTTCAATTTCATCAAGTACTGCTGACAATTCTTTCAACAGACCTGATGAAAGTGCATTTGCGGGCGGACGCTCGATCGTAATCGTGGCAATCCGATCCTGATACGACCATTTTAAGTATTCCAATGCAACTCCCCCTTTTCATTCCTCACCTTTTCCCACAGCCATTAATCAACAGTCGATGGACTGGGGATGCCAGAGACAATAAATCATACTTTTCCTCGTTCATAACCCACGAAGTAACAGTCTCGTCAATTGTCCCAAAAATCATTTGCCGGGCTAGACGAACATCAAGATCACTAGAAAACTCCCCTGTTTCTTTTCCTTCTAAAATGATTTTGTCTATCACCTGTAAATATCCTCTAAGAACCGCATTGATTCTTAAACGTAATTCTTTATTGGATTGACGTAACTCCAATTGAGTAACAATTGCCATATGGTGATCCTCAGATAGAAGTTGGAAATGGGTTTCAATCATCATTAATAACTTCTCTTCCGCTGTCACTTTTCCTGCTATTTTTTCCTCAATTTTTTCAACGAATTCGCCCATCTTTTCTTCAAAGAGTGAGATAAGGATGTCTTCTTTGTTTTTAAAATATAGATAAATCGTTCCATCAGCCACCCCTGCCTGTTTCGCAATTTTGGAAACTTGGGCTTGATGGTACCCATTTTCAGCAATCACAATAACTGCTGCATCTATAATTTGCATATATTTTGGTTTGCTCTTTTTCACATAATCCACCCTCTTGAAGAAAATCGAAAAGCGGAAGCGCCTTGTTTAGGGGCGATATAGGGAGATTTAGTCGATTGAAAATCGACTTAGTCTCCCTTAATGCGTACAGGAAGCGTTAGCTTTCTGTAGCCAAGCATAAGACGAGCCGGTGAGAAGGTTGCTTTTTAACCTTCTTGCCGGATTGGCTTAGACCAAAGAGCCCCTAGGCGCTGCAGCTAGACATTAATCAAATTTATCAACTTAAAAAAAGAAATTATGAATGAATCATCATTCATAATTTTATAATAGAAGTTAAATTATCTGCTGTCAAGAAAAACTGACCCATTCATCCTAATATAAATCAATTAGTGTGACAAGCCCTCCTGCTCAAAAAAAATAGTTCCAAAGCTAGGCATGTTTTTGGGTGTCTTGCTCTATTTTTTGTTTTTCTTCTTCCACTAGTGTTCTTCTTAATATTTTACCTATAGCTGTTTTTGGTAATTCCTTTCTAAATTCATACACTCTTGGTGCTTTATATGCGGCCAGATATTTCCTTGCAAATTGATTCATTTCCTCCGCTGTCACGTTGGAACCTTCTTTTAAGACAAGATAGGCTTTCACGGTTTCACCACGGTATGGATCAGGAACACCGGCAGCAACGGCCTCAACTACGTCTGGATGTTCATAAAGTACTTCTTCAATTTCTCGAGGATAGATATTAAAGCCTCCCGCAATAATCATATCCTTTTTACGGTCCACTACATAAAAGTATCCCTTTTCATCCATGTAACCCAGATCCCCGGTATAAAGCCAGCCATCCTTAAGGACCTCCTCGGTTTCTTTTGGACGGTTCCAGTAGCCCTTCATAATTTGCGGTCCTTTGATCACAATTTCACCAATTTCGCCAGCCGGCATCGATTCACCCGTTTCAACGGACAAAATGAGGGAATCTGTGTCTGGATAGGGAACACCGATACTGCCTTTTACTCTTGGAACATCCCATAAAAAGTTGGAATGGGTAACAGGAGAAGCTTCGGATAAACCGTAGCCTTCAACCAGCTTTCCACCGGTTATTTCCTCAAACCTTTGTTGTATTTCAACCGGAAGTGGGGCGGACCCGCTGATACATGAATCAATCGAAGAAAGATCATATTTTTTTAAATCTGGGTGATTCAATAAGCCAATATAGATGGTGGGCGCACCTGGAAATAGGGTGGGCCGCTGTTTGTGAATGGTTTTCAGTGTTGTTAGGGCATCAAATTTAGGTAATAAAATCATTTTACAGGCCATTTTAATTGATAAAATCATCACTGTGGTCATTCCATAAACATGGAAGAACGGTAAAATACCTAAAACAGATTCTTCCCCCGGTTTACATTTGTATAACCATGCTTCAATCATACAAGTATTGGCGATTAAATTTTTATGGGTCAGCATAACTCCTTTTGGATAACCCGTTGTTCCCCCGGTATATTGTAGCAGGGCAATATCTTCAGCTGGATTAAATTCAGGACGGTTTACTTCTTTTGAGTTGGTTTTGATTATTTCGGTGAGCAGATGGGCGTTTCCTTCATGTTTTACCTTTACAACAATCCCATATTGCTTTTTCTGGATGAAGGGATAGACAAGATTTTTAGGAAATGGCAAGTAGTCTTTGATAGCGGTTACAATAACGTGTTGTAAGTTTGTCTGCGGCATAACTTTGGTGACTCGTGGATAAAGGATGTCTAGGGTGATAATAGCTTTTGATCCGGAGTCTTTCATTTGGTACTCCAGTTCTCGTTCTGTATATAAAGGATTCGTTTGAACAACGATTCCCCCTGCCATTAATATCCCAAAATAACTAATGACGGATTGAGGCGTATTCGGAAGCATAATGGCAACCCGGTCATCCTTCTGGATGCCAATGGATTGCTGTAGATAACTGGCAACACTTAGCGCTTCTTCATAGAGCTGTTTATAGGTTAATTCCTTACCCATAAAGTGAATGGCGATTTTCTCCGGGAACTCTCGGGCTGCATTGACTAAGTATTCTTGGACTGGTTCACTGGAGTATTCAAGTGTGGCAGGAATTTCCTCTGGATAAAGGTCCAACCATGGTTTTGACTCCAACATAAGTAACCTCCTTTTTTATCTATAATTGGAAAATATTAAACTCTCTTCTATTATAGTACAGCACTACACAATAGACAATGAGACTTTCGATTTTGGTACAGGACCGATCAGCTTAAATTCTTTATCACTTCATCCGATCAATAAAAAAATCATCGCCAAATGACTTTAGCGATGATTTTAATTAGGCGAAAAACACCATATAGATAATGCCGATCAGTAAAAACAAACCGCACAATCCCAGCAGTACTTTGGCTAATGTCTCCACTATTTCTTCTCTCCTTACGAAATTCCTGCACCAATAACAAAGGACAACCCAATCGAGATAATCAGTGACATCAAACCAACCGCTCTGTTATCATTTTGAATTTCCTCATCAATCTTAAATTTAGGTGTTAAAAATTCAAAGATAAAATAGCCGGCAAGCAGCAAGGCAAATCCGAAAACACCCCAGCCAACCATCTCAAGTAAGGAATTGTTTTCCTTAATGGAAGCCCGAAAAATATTAGCCAGACCCAATATTTTTCCACCGGTTGCCATTGCCACAGCCAGGTTTCCTTTTTTTATTTCTTCCCAATTTTTATATTTGGTTACCATTTCAAAAACAGCTAAAAAGACAACCATACATAAAATCACAACACTGTAATATGCAGCAATTTGAATATACCTATTCTCCCAAAACTGGTCCATTACGTATCTCCCCGGGTATTATTTAAATTCGACGATGGTTACCCCTGAACCACCTTCTCCGGCCTCTCCAAAGCGGATTTTCTTAACGGAACGGTGGTTTTTTAAATATTCTTGTACACCCTGTCTTAACGCTCCGGTCCCTTTTCCATGGATAATGGATACGCGCGGATAACTTGCCAGAAGAGCATCATCAATGTATTTTTCTACCTTCATAAGGGCATCCTCATACCTTTCCCCACGAAGATCCAATTCCAGTTTAACGAGCGTGTCCCGTCCTTTTACAATCGCCATAGGTCTGGTTTCCACTTGTTTTGGCGTACTCAAGTACTCCATATCCTTCTCTTTGACTTTCATCTTCAAAATCCCAATTTGAACCTGCCATTCATTGTCTGAAACCTTGTCCACCAGGGTTCCCTTTTGACCAAAGGTTAAGACCTTGACCTCATCACCCGGTGTAAACGTATGCTTTTTCGTTTTCTTATTGGTTAATTTATCGGATTTCTTAATTTCAGGTGCCGCTTGTTCCAGCCGTTTTTTCGCATCAATGAGCTCATGCTCTTTAATATCTGCATGTTTTTCCGTTCTCATTTTGCGCAAATCACGGATAACCTTCTCTGCCTCTTGTTTGGCCTCATCCACAATATCAGCAGCCTTTTCAGCTGCCTTTTCCATCATAGTATCTTTTTTATTATAATACTCGATCAGTTGTTTTTGTAAATCTTGATGAAGTTTTTCCGCTTGCTTTAAAAAGTCTCGTGCTTCTTCATGTTCCCGCTCTGCTGCGCGTTTGCTTTCCTCAAGTGAAGCAATCATTTTATCAATTTGATTGGTGTCTTCACTTACATGAGAGCGGGCTGCTTCAATAACCCGATCATTTAAGCCCAAACGTTTCGAAATTTCGAAGGCATTACTCCGGCCAGGAACTCCCAATAATAATTTATACGTTGGACTTAAGGTCTCCACATTAAATTCTACACTTGCATTTAAGACACCCTCGCGATTATAACCATATGCCTTTAATTCTGGATAATGGGTCGTTGCAATGACCCTTGCCCCGCGCCTGTGCACCTCGTCTAAAATCGAAATTGCTAAAGCAGCACCTTCCTGTGGGTCCGTTCCTGCACCGAGCTCGTCAAATAAAACTAAGCTGTTAAAATCAACCCGATCTAATATATCCACTATGTTTACCATATGGGACGAAAACGTACTCAAGCTTTGTTCAATCGACTGCTCATCGCCAATATCGGCATAGACAGCATCAAAAACCGCCAGTTCCGATCCATCCTGCGCTGGTACCTGTAATCCCGCCTGTGCCATTAACGAGCATAGGCCAAGCGTTTTTAAGGTAACGGTTTTACCACCGGTATTAGGACCGGTTATGACAATCGTTGTATATTCTTTTCCAAGCATAATATCATTGGCCACTACCTCATCAATCGGAATGAGCGGATGACGTGCTTTATATAAAGCAATTCTTCCTTCATCATTCATAATTGGCATGGATGCCTTTATTTTTTTACTATATTTCGCTTTTGCAAAAATAAAATCTAGGTTGGCTAGAATATCGACAATCACTTTGAGTTCGCTTTCGTACTCAGCGGTTTTGGCAGACAACTCTGTCAGGATTCGTTCAATTTCCAGCTGTTCCTTGACACGAATATCCTGAAGCTGGTTATTCAATTGAACAATGACCTGCGGCTCAATGAATAGAGTTTGTCCAGAAGAACTTTGATCGTGAATAATCCCGCCATAGTGGCCGCGATACTCTTGTTTTACCGGGATAACAAAGCGGTCATTGCGGATGGTCACGATTGCATCGGATAACATTTTTGCTGCGTTTGAAGAACGGATCATACTTTCTAGGCGTTCACGAATACGCGATTCATTTGCTCTAAGCTGATGCCTTAGTGAGCGCAGCAAATCACTCGCACTATCTAACACCTCGCCGCTTTCATCAATCGCATGCTTAATTTCATGTTCCAGATTGGTAAGCGGAACAATATGTGCTACCTGTTCCATAAGGATAGGCAGTTCCGTTCTTTCTTCAGCAAGTTCCTCTATAAATCGTTTCATTTGACGGCTGGCATGGATTGTACTTGCAACATGGACCAGCTCATGAGCACTTAGTACGCCGCCAATCACTGAACGTTTTATGTGAGCACGGATATCGTGAATTCCTGATAAAGGAACATTTCCTTTTATCCGAATAACGGTTGCCGCCTCATCTGTTTCAGCTTGAAGTCTAACAACCTCTTCAAAGTCAGTAGAAGGCACTAAAGCCTTTATTTTATCTCTTCCAAGTGAAGAAGAGGCATGATCGAAAAGCTGTTCCTTTATTTTCGTAAATTCTAAAACTTTTAACGCTCTTTCGTGCATGGAGTTTCCCCCCTTTTCTTATCTTTGGTGTAAAAATTCAAGTAAGTCATATTTATCTAATGCGTTAATTACGGTAGATTTTTTAATCCAGCCTTTTTTGGCGGCATATACCCCAATTTCCATATGCTTTAATGTATCCAATTGATGGGCATCTGTGTTAATCAGGATTTTAACGCCATTTTCTTGGGCTTTTCGTAAATACTCTGCTGCTAAATCGAGACGGTTAGGGTTGGCATTTAATTCTAATGCCGTATTCGTCTCTTTTGCTAATTGGATCAATAAGTCAACATCGACATCATAACCTTCCCGGCGGCCAATTTTCCTCCCGGTTGGGTGGGCGATTAAATCGACATGTGCATTTTCAAGTGCTGTCTTTAGCCGTGCCATAATCTTTTCCCTCGGCTGGCTGAACGCCGAATGAATCGAGGCAATAACGAAATCCATTTCCGCTAATAGCTCATCATCATAGTCTAGAGTACCGTCTGGTAAAATATCCATCTCTACACCCGATAGGATGAGAATATCATCATATTGTTGATTTAATTTTTTAATTTCTTCCTTTTGCCTTAACAATCTCTCACGAGTAAGACCGTTTGCCACCTTTAAATACTGCGAGTGGTCGGTGATCGCCATGTATTGATAGCCTCTAGCCCGGCAGGCTTCAACCATTTCCTCAATTGTATGAGCCCCGTCACTCCAGGTGGTATGCATATGCAAATCACCTTTAATATCTGCAAGTTCAATTAATTCTTCAGACGCCGAGAATTGCTCGACTTCTTTTCCATCTTCGCGAATTTGCGGCGGAATAAACGGTAAATCAAAATGTTTGAAAAATTCTTCTTCCGATGAAAAAGTAAGAATCTCCCCTGTTTCTACAATTTCAACACCGTATTCACTTATTTTTTCTCCGCGTTCTTTGGCAAGCTGACGCATCCGGACATTATGGTCCTTAGAGCCGGTAAAATGATGTAGCGTGGTGATAAACTCGTCTGGTTTCACGAGGCGGAAATCAACAGAAACGTCATAATCCAGATTCAAGACAATGGAAACCTTTGTATCCCCTGCGCCGATCACTTCTTTAATTCTCGGCAGATTCAACAGTTGCTCGCGGACCTTTTCCGGTTGGGTTGTCGCAATGATAAAATCAAGATCTTTAATGGTTTCCCGCATTCTTCTCAAGCTTCCTGCTCTTGAAAACCGAGTGATATCCGTCATTTCTTCCAATTTTGCCTCAATTTGTTCGGCAATTGGGAGCATGTATGCCAGCGGAAGCCGCTCGGGTCTTGTTCCTACATTGGCGATAGCACTTAAGATTTTCTCTTCCGTCTTCTTGCCAAATCCAGCAAGAGCCTGTACCTGACCAGCAAGACACGCTTCTTTTAAACTGACAACATCGACAATCCCCAGTTCCTTATAGAGCTTGGCTATTTTCTTTCCACCAAGGCCTGGGAGCTGCAGTAAAGGAATTAAGCCAGCTGGGACTTCTTCCTTCAGCTCTTTTAGAACGGTAGACTCCCCATCTTTGATATACTCATCCATGACTGCAGCAGTACCTTTGCCAATCCCAGAAATACTTGTAAAGTCCTCAATTTCTGCTAAAACACGCTCATCTGTTTCAAGCGCATTTGCTGCTTTGCGGAATGCAGAAACTTTAAATGGGTTTTCACCCTTTAATTCCATATAAATCGCAATGGTTTCTAATAACCGTATTAATTCCTTTTTAGTCATTTCCATTCTTAACACCTGCCCTATTTAGCATTATCATTTTATCCTATTTTTTGCAAGAATGAGAAAAACTCCTCTGCTACAGAGAAGTTCAAGCAGTTGTATATTCAATCCACAAGCTTTTGATTTGCTGTGAAAGGATAGGGGTGTGATTCACGATTGCTTTTGCCACAGAGGAGTGCTCCAGTGCATCCTGAATAAAACCGATTGGAATTAGCGCTCCAATATATAATAAAATAAAGATAATTAAATAGACTTCACAAAAGCCTAATATTCCTCCAGCTACTATATTCAGCTGTTTTAAAACCGGCAAATGAGCAATAAAATCAAGCATGGAGCCGATAATTTGAAATAATATTTTTACAGCAAAAAAGATAATCACAAAGGCAATCGCCCTGTAAAAAGCACTCTCCATATCGGTTGAGCCGGTTAAAATCTTTAATTCCGGGGCATCACCGAAGTTTGGATAGGGAATCCATAAAATGAGTTTTGTGGAAAGTTCTTCATAGTAGGAAGTGGCGGCGACATATGCAATAATAAATCCTAGTAGATGAACAAGCTGGAGAATGAAACCCCTTTTAAGTCCAACAAAGAATCCCATAATGAGTAAAATAATAATGGCTAAACCTAACATATTTTTTAGTCCTTTTCTTTTTGTAGTTCTGCTTGCAGCCGTTCTAACTCATCTTTGATTTTAATATAATCATTGACGGCATTTACCGCAGTAAGAACAGCTAGTTTATTTACGTCTAAAGTTGGATTCTTATAACTAATTTCGCGCATTTTGTCGTCAACTAACGATGCCACAAGTCGTACATGACTTGGACTTTCCGTACCCATTATGACGTATTGCTGTCCGTATATAGCAACGGTTGTTTTGTGTTTTTGAATATTTGACAACGTAAAGCCTCCATTCCAGAATCCTACTCTATACTATAACACGAACGTACATAAGTCGAAAAGTCAAACAAATTAAAAATGAATCGCTAACTTTAATTCCAAACAGAAATTTTATAGAAATGTGGTGTCTAAGTGGGAAATGTTGTCCTTAATTTAGAAATGGCAAAGATCAATGAAATGAAAAACTATTA
Source organism: Bacillus sp. ISL-18 (assembly GCF_018613415.1). GTDB lineage: Bacteria > Bacillota > Bacilli > Bacillales > Cytobacillaceae > Neobacillus. The sequence goes on from NZ_JAGGQG010000010.1 coordinate 725,168, forward strand.
TACCAAGCAGCTTTTAGATAAAAATATTCCCGGAAGTGTGTTTGCTGCCAAAACACCGGCCTGTATGATTACGGCCTATAAATCCGGGAAGGTTTTGTTTCAAGGAAACGATAGTGAATCAGAGGCTGGAAAATGGGGCAGCAGTGCTGTTGGTGCTCCTAGTAAAAAACCTTCTGCAGTCAAGGCGAAGGCTGGGGCAAAAGGCGATCTTCCTCCAGGTATTGGCGGGATGTCAGCCATCGGTTCCGACGAGGTGGGCACGGGTGACTTTTTTGGACCTATTACGGTTGTAGCTGCCTATGTCAGAAAAGAAGATATTCCGTTATTAAAGGAATTAGGCGTACGGGATTCAAAGGATTTGAATGATGAAAAAATCATCTCAATTGCCAAAGTCATTAAGGATGTGGTTCCTTTTAGCTTGATGACCTTGAAAAATGAAAAATATAATCAGGTGCAGCGTTCCGGAATGTCCCAAGGGAAGATGAAAGCACTGCTCCATAATCAAGCCATTTTAAAGGTGTTGGAGAAGATATCCCCTGTAAAGCCGGAGGCGATTTTAATTGACCAATTTGTCCAGCCCAGTACTTATTTTCAGCATCTAAAAGGACAGAAGGCAATCGCCAATAAAGATGTGTATTTTAGTACGAAAGCAGAAGGAATTCATTTAGCGGTCGCTGCGGCTAGTATCCTGGCACGTTATGCGTTCATTCAGTATATTGATAAGCTTAGTGAGGCGGCAGGATTTAAGATTCCTAAGGGGGCAGGAGCTCAGGTGGATGTGGCAGCAGCCAAGCTGATTTTGAGTAAAGGACGGGACAGTCTTCCTTCCTTTGTCAAACTACACTTTGCCAATACAGATAAGGCGATGGCGATTGTAAATAAAAAACGGAACTAAGAGTTGTTAAGATTCGTATCGGGTAATGGAGGGGTCCAGAGTGACAAACAAATTAAGTATATCGGAAATCGATCAAGCTCTAGCTGGATTACCAGGATGGAAATTAGACGGTAAATTCATTGTTAAAAAATATCGTTTCCGGGAGTTTTTGAGTGGGGTAGCGTTTGTGAATGAAATTGCGGAGCTGTCTGAAGAGAAAAATCATCACCCTTTTATTGCCATTGATTATAAATTAGTGACGCTAAGGCTAACTTCTTGGAATGTCGGGGGATTGACGGATTTGGATATGGCTTTGGCGAAGGTTTATGATGAAATCTATGAAAAAAGTAGAGTTCAGGACTAATTTGGTGATTCTTTTTATGAGAATGCGGTCTAAAAATTTGTTTACATTTTTTTATCAGCAGTTTTTAGTTACTTATCAGCAGTTTTTGTATGTTTATCGGCACTTTCCAGCCATTTATCAGCGCAAATTTGATTTTATCAGCACTTTTACCAGGGGATGGCCTTCGGAGAATAGGACCTCCCCTTTTTTGTCTCTGGATCATAACTGAGATTTGCCGATATTAAAAATCGCTTTGAAGTATGAGGAGATGTTATATGGCAAAAATCTCGAAATTGTTGATTGGTTATTTGAGAATCAATTAGCAAAAAATAATCCATTAGAGCACTAATATGGGCATCTTTTGAATCCGTCTTACAGGATGGACAGAACCATTTAGCTCTTTTTTCAATCATCGGAAAATAACTACAGCGGGGACAGAATACACCGATTGATAAATTATGCTTATTGATTCCATATTTTCGCAAAATATAGCTTGTGGGTACCGTATTCATTTTCATAAGAAGTCGACACAGCTTACGGAGATCCCTTGCCTCAAGGACAGGCTTCGTGTGTTGATTTTCAAAGTAACTGATTTTATTTTGGAACACGTCTGCTTTACATACACGAGGCTTTACTTTATGAGTATTTTTCCCAGTAACAACATACGTCGTATAACTATTACTAATCACTACCTCGTATTCAATGGGGATGCTGGGGTATTTGTGCTCTTTTAAAAGCTTTCTTAAGTATTCTTGGTGTCTCTCTGCTTGGGTGATTGGATAGGGGTAACCTTTTTCTCTTTCATTATTTATCTGGATGAACTGCTCGTTTTCGGTATCAAATACCAACTTACCAGCCATATTTTTTATTTCAATAATTAGGGCGTATTCTGGTGATATGAGGAGGGTATCGATTTGGCAGTTGTAATCACCATCAGGAAGGTTTAAATCGTGGAGAATCATGTATTTATCCTTAGGCAGGAACCTAAGATAGTAGTCAAACGCAACTTCACCTTGGAAACCAGCACGCCTTCTTCCTAACTCCTCTTGGATCTCTTGGTATTTTGGATGGTTAGGGGAAAGTCGCCGGCATAGGGCTTCTAAAATAAGTATAACTAAGGGAATTTTCCTTTCTTTTATAAGCAAATATGTTCACTCCTTTCGTTTTATCATAACTATTCTAATAGGAGACACGAAAATCCTGCGGAAATTTAGCGAAATTTGCATGTCATTTTTTATATCGGCAGTTTTTATATGTTTATCAGCAGTTTTCATCAAATTATCAGCACTTTTCAATGTTTTATCAGCGAAAAAATTAATTTATAAGCAATTACAAAAAAAAGCCGGCTCGAATTAGTTTCGAACCAGCATTTTACTTTATCCTCTAAGCACAGCCCCAGCCTTTTCTTTTAAGGCATCGAGCACACGCTCATGAACCTTTGTTACCTCTTCATCCGTCAAAGTACGTTCCGGATCCAAATACTTTAACGAGAAAGCAATCGACTTCTTGCCTTCTTCCATTTTATCTCCCTCATACAAATCAAACACTTCCGCTTCCTTGAGAAGTGGTGCACCAGTAGTTAGAATAATATCCTTTAAGGTGCCTGACACCGTTTCTCTGTTTACCACAAGGGCAATGTCTCTTGTGATGGTTGGGAAGCGTGGGATGCTGTTGTATTGTAATGGCGCCGTTTCTTCTTGGAGGACGGCTTGTAAGGAAAGTTCAAAGACATAGGTATCTTTTAGATCGAGTTCTTTTTGAACAGTTGGATGGACTTGGCCAACGAAACCAACGCTGACACCGTCCAACCTGATTTCGGCAGTACGTCCTGGGTGCATACCTTCAACTTGCGCCTGAACATATTCAATACGCCCTTCAAGGCCAAGCTTTGCAAACATCCCTTCCAAAATCCCTTTCACAACGAAGAAGTCCACAGCCTTCTTCTCGCCTTGCCATGAATGGCTGTGCCACAAGCCCGTTACAGCCCCTGCTAAATGCTCATTTTCAACGGGAAGCGTTTCTTCCCCATTTGATAAGAATACAGCGCCCGTTTCATAAACAGCTAAACTGTCATTTTGACGTGCACTATTATATTTTAATACTTCCAATAATTGAGGCATGATGCTTAAACGAAGTACGCTGCGTTCTTCACTCATTGGCATAGCCAAACGAATTGGGTTACGTTTTTCAAGGGCAAATTGGGCAGCTTTTTCTACACTGGTTAACGAGTATGTTACAGCCTGATACAATCCTGCACCCTCTAAGTATTGACGAACCACACGGCGTTTCTTTTGATAAGCCGACAACTTACCTGGAGTGGTCGAACCAATTGGCAAAGTTTTAGGAATATCATCATAGCCAAATAGGCGCGCAACTTCTTCCACTAAATCCTCTTCAATTTTGATATCCCCGCGGCGAGTTGGTGCGGTAACCGTAATAGTATCCTGTTCGATACTTACAGGGAATTGCAAACGATCAAAGATTTCTTTGACTTCGTTCATTTGAAGCTCTGTGCCAAGGACACGATTGATTTTTTCAAGAGTAATCGATACAACCGCAGGTTCAACTGTTAGCGTATCTACCTCTGAAGTTCCCTCAAGCACTTCACCGCCGGCATATTTTGCCATTAAGTAAGCTGCACGTTCGCCGGCTGCACGAACACGGTTAGGATCTACGCCTTTCTCGAAACGTGCGCTTGCTTCACTCCTTAACCCATGGTCTTTTGAAGCTTTACGGACAGTCTGACCGTTGAAATAAGCCGCTTCTAAAAGAACAGTAGTAGTATCTGAAGTTACCTCTGAATTAGCACCGCCCATAACTCCAGCAAGAGCAACTGGTTCCTTTCCGTTCGTGATGACAAGGTGATCCGCAGTTAACGTGCGTTCCACATCATCAAGGGTTACAAACTTTTCACCATCTACCGCACGGCGGACAAGGATTTCCTTTGAGCCTAAACGGTCATAATCAAACGCATGTAACGGCTGGCCATATTCTAATAAAATATAGTTTGTAATATCAACCACATTATTGTGCGGACGAATGCCTGCATTCATCAAGCGGGTTTGCATCCATAATGGTGATGGTCCGATTTTAACATTCTTAATGATTTTAGCGGCATAAAGCGGACTATCTTCTTTGGCTTCAACCGTGATTTTAATATAATCAGATGCCTTTTCGGTAATTGGTTCAAGGGTCATCTCAGGAAGCTTAACGTCTCTCCCCAGAATGGCCGCCACTTCATAGGCAACTCCTAACATACTTAGGCAGTCAGAACGGTTAGGGGTTAAGCTTAGCTCTAACACTTCATCGTCACGATTAAGCTGCGCTAACGCATCAACGCCAACTTCCGTCTCTGCCGGAAAAACATAGATGCCCTCGGAATATTCTTTTGGAACAATTTTTCCTTCCATGCCAAGCTCAGTAAGAGAACAAATCATTCCGTTTGACTCTTCGCCACGAAGCTTAGCCTTTTTAATTTTAAAATTCCCTGGAAGTACTGCTCCCACTGTAGCAACGGCTACCTTTTGGCCTTGTGCCACATTTGGTGCCCCGCAAATAATTTGCACAGGTTGTTCTGCACCGATATCTACCAGGCATTTGCTTAATTTATCAGCATTTGGATGCTGTTCACGTTCTAGGACATGACCAATAACAACACCTTTTATTCCTTCGTTGAGGACTTCAACACCCTCAACTTCGATTCCGCTTTTTGTAATTTTTTCAGCAAGTTCAACAGCTGTTACACCGGTTAAATCAATATAATCCTGCAGCCATTTATATGATACGAACATGTCGCCAACCTCCTATTATTCAGCTTTAACTCCTACGGGGCTTCAGCCTTTACTCGTGTTTTGAAAACTGCTTTAAGAATCGTACATCATTTGTATAGAAATGACGGATATCATCGACACCGTATTTCAACATCGCAATCCGTTCAGGTCCCATTCCAAACGCGAATCCAGTGTATTTCTTAGAATCATAACCAGCCATCTCAAGTACGTTTGGATGAACCATTCCTGCACCTAAAATCTCAATCCAGCCTGTTTTCTTGCAAACATTACAGCCATGGCCGCCACAGATTTTACAAGAAATATCCATCTCAACAGATGGCTCTGTGAATGGGAAGAAACTTGGTCGAAGACGAATTTCACGATCTTCTCCAAACATTTTTTTCGCAAAAACTTCCAGAGTTCCCTTTAGATCGCTCATGCGGATGTTTTCACCGACCACTAGACCTTCAATTTGCATGAATTGATGAGAGTGTGTGGCATCATCATTATCACGGCGGTAAACCTTACCAGGGCAGATAATTTTAATGGGCCCTTTGCCCTCATGCTTTTCCATTGTCCGTGCTTGGACTGGTGATGTATGGGTACGAAGGAGGATTTCATCTGTAATATAGAAAGAGTCCTGCATATCACGGGCCGGGTGACCTTTTGGTAAATTAAGAGCTTCGAAATTATAATAATCTTGCTCTACTTCTGGACCTTCGGCTACTTGATAGCCCATGCCGATAAATAAGTCTTCAATTTCCTCAATGATTCTAGTCAGCGGATGGTGGTTTCCAACCTTGACGGGACTGCCTGGAAGGGTGACATCAATACTTTCTGATGCTAATTTTTCTAGAACCGCTGCCTCCTCTAATCCTTTTTGTTTGACTTCGATTTTAGCCGCAATCGTTTCACGTACTTCGTTTACAAGTGCTCCCATAACTGGACGCTCTTCAGCTGAAAGCTTTCCCATTCCGCGCAATACTTCAGTAATTGGTCCCTTTTTACCAAGGTAAGCAACACGGATGTCATTTAATTCTTTTAAGCTGGAAGACTGTTCAACTTTTTCAATAGCCTCTTCCTGCAATTCCTTTAATCGTTCTTGCATATCATCTATTCCTCCTTAATGGTAATTGGTCACTTTAGGCAGCCATAAAAAAACAAAAAAACCCCATCCCTGGAAAGGGACGAGGTTTGTTAATTCGCGGTACCACCCTTGTAAACACACGTTATGTAAAAAACATTGTGTTCGCTTCATTCGAATAACGGCCTGTGCCGATGCATCTTTACATTTTAAAAAAATGGTCCCGATGCCAACTCAGGAGGTGAACTTCTCTAATCTAGAACCATAAAAGTGCTTGCAGTCATGGCACTTTCTCCCTAAATGGTCGATAACTAGATACTTTTCTCCGTCATCGTTTTTAACTTTTTTCAATTGTTCATTATTATATAACGTTTTTCAGCAAAAGGTCAAACGTATTTCGCCTATTTTTTTAAATAATAGAGCAGAATTCCTGTCGCAACCGCAACATTTAATGATTCACTTTTTCCGAAGATCGGGATATATAGGTTGGCGGTCGTACTTGAAAGTAGATCTTTGGCGACACCATTGCCCTCGTTGCCAACGATAAGGGCAAACGAATCTTGGCTGGAAATATCGGTGTAAGCCGAAGCACCTTCTAGTGCGGTTCCATAAACCGATATGTTTTTATCCTGAAGCTTGTCAATCCATTCATGAAGGTCGCCCCTAATGATTGGCAGGTGAAAATGGCTTCCCTGTGCTGACCTTAAGACCTTCGAGTTATAGATATCGACACTGCCGTGTCCGACAACAACTGCATCAATCCCGGCCGCATCGGCTGTGCGGATCATGGTACCAAGATTACCTGGATCCTGGGCAGCATCTATTAATAAGAACGTCTTTCCCTCCTCGGCCATGATTTCAGCCTTCTTACTTGGTACACGACAAATCGCGTAAATTCCTTGAGGAGTTTCAGTCTCCGTTAATAATTTAGATATTTCTTCCGTGACGAGAGTGACTGGTGTAGAACTGACATCCCAGCGCGGCGGCAGACCTGCCTGTTCCGAAACGATAATTTCTAATATCTGCTCACCTTGCTTGAGTGCTTCCTCTACTAAATGAAAACCCTCTATTATAAACGACTCGGTTTTATCCCGCTCTTTTTTTGTTAACAGTTTTCTCCATTGTTTTACCTTAGGATTATTGACAGATTCTATAAATTTCAAAACAGTTCTCCTTTAACTAACTCATATATTTTCTCATTATATCCTAAATATAGTACATAATAAAACCCAAACCTAGAAATCATAATATTGAAGAAAGGTTAACAAAAGGAGGATGTTTACATGAACTTAAACCTACGAAATGCGATTCTTCACAACGTTTCCGGGAATACACAAGATCAATTACAAGATACAATCGTGGATGCCATTCAAAGTGGCGAGGAAAAAATGCTTCCAGGACTTGGGGTATTATTTGAAGTGATTTGGCAAAATTCATCTGAAGATGAGAAGAAAGAAATGCTTGAAACCCTTGAAAAAGGCGTGAAGTAATTTACAGGCTGCCAATTTGGCGGCTTTTTTTTTCTAAAAAAATCCCTCGGCTAGATACTAACCGAGGGTCTACTACATTTTATTCAAATGTAATCTTATCAACCGTTTCACGATCTAAACGCTTAATAACCTCAACAATCAATTTAACCGCATTTTCGTAATCATCACGATGGAGCATTGCTGCATGCGAATGAATATAACGAGTCGCAATCGTGATCGCAAGCGCAGGTACACCTTTATGAGTCAAATGGATTGAACCGGCATCTGTGCCACCGCCAGGGATGGATTCAAATTGATAGGGAATATTCAACTCATCGGCTGTATCTGTAACAAAGTCACGCAACCCTTTATGTGCCACCATAGAAGCATCATAAACAACTACCTGCGGGCCTTTGCCCATTTTGCTCATTGCTTCTCTTTCCGAAATTCCAGGCGTATCTCCGGCAATACCCACATCCACAGCAAAACCGATATCCGGTTCAATTTTGTAAGTAGCTGTCTTCGCACCGCGCAAGCCAACCTCTTCTTGAACATTTCCAACGCCATAAACCACGTTTGGATGTTCAACGCCTTTCAACTGTCTTAACACATCAATCGCAATGGCACAACCAATCCGGTTATCCCATGCTTTGGCTAATAGCATTTTCTCATTGTTCATGACGGTAAATTCAAAATATGGAACAACCATGTCTCCTGGACGAACGCCCCAGCCCTGTGCTTCTTCTCGGCTGGACGCCCCAATATCAATGAACATATCTTTAATTTCAATTGGTTTCTTGCGGGCTTCAGCTGATAAGATATGCGGTGGTTTAGAACCGATAATACCTGTTACCTCACCTTGCCTTGTTACAATTGTGACGCGCTGAGCCAACATAACCTGTCCCCACCAGCCGCCAACTGTTTGAAAGCGAAGGAAGCCTTTGTCGTCGATTTGCGTTATCATAAAACCAACTTCATCCAAGTGGCCGGCCACCATTATTTTGGGGCCGCCTTCTTTCCCCACTTTTTTGGCAATTAAACTGCCGATTCCATCAGTCGTGATTTCATCCGCATATGGAGCTATGTATTGTTTCATCACTTCACGGACTTCACGCTCATTACCGGGAATACCTTTGGCATCTGTTAAATCCTTCAACATTGTTAATGTTTCATCTAGTTTTGCCATGTTTAAGCCCCCTAATAGGTATGTACGACCTTATTATACAAAACGAAACTGCCAAGCTACAAATTTTTGGTTCAAATAATCGACGGCAGGGCCTATTTGGGGCTGACCGCCTTACTTCCGACCATGCCAAGCGCAGCTATGAATCATATGGATATTTTTGTAAAAATGGACTAATCATTTAATCCCTTTCCATCGAGAATTTGCTGCATATACTTTTCAACCCTAGACACTCGAGTTTTAGATTGTTTAGGTTGAGCGAAATAAAGAAGGTATGCTCTTTGCCGTCCCGGCGTTAATGCTTCGAAAGCCGTTTTCAGGGCAGGGATCTCATCTAATTTATGTTGAAATTCTTCAGGAATACTATAATCTGTATTCTTTTTAAAGGTTACTTCCAAACCAGCTTTTTCAACTTCAATCGCTTCATAAATATAGTCTTTCACGATCGTTTCCATTGCAATGATTTCTTGAACGTTGGTGAACCGAATTTGGCGCGCCGCCTGTACATTCTCCGTTTGTTGGATTAGTATCCCTTGGGCATCCTTTAATAAGGCACCTTTGGGAAAAAGAAGGGCACAATATTCTTTAAATCCATGGATTAAAACGATGTTTTTTTTCTCAAACGTGTAACAAGGATGCATCCACTTAAATTCTTCGGTCAGCTCACAGTCAAGAACAATCTCTCTCAATTTCTCATATTCTTCCTTCCACTGTTTTGCTTTATTTAAAAATTCATCAACCTTAGGATTCGTTCTACTCTCTGTCATCCAGGACCACCTTCCTTTAATTCTTCCTGCCATAAATTTTTCAAACTACGTTCATAGCTTAGGAGTTGATCGTGGTCCCAGATGAACCAAAACCACCAGTTCCCCTCTCAGAACCTGTTAAAACATCTGCTTCGATAAGATCAACTTTAGCAATAGGAGCAATGACCATTTGAGCAATTTTCATTTTCTTCTTTATGACAAAATCTTTTTTTCCATGATTAATTAAAATGATCTTAATTTCTCCTCTATAGCCTTCATCTATAGTGCCTGGACTATTTAAAACAGTAATAGAATGATTTAAGGCCAAACCACTTCTTGGTCGAATCTGAGCTTCCGTTCCTTTTGGCAATTCTAACTGAATACCTGTTTGTATCAGTGCCGCTTCTCCCGTTTTTATGACTTTCTCCTCTACTGAGAATAAATCAAACCCAGCATCACCTTCATAAGCCCGATTTGGCAATAAAGCATCCTCATGAATTAAATTAACCTTAACCGTGTAGGTCATAATTATCCTCCAATCGTTTCGATTTATGTAATAGTAAGCTCCTTTAAGAAATTATATCAAAACACAAAAATAGTGAAACTTCTGTTTTTCGTAACCGTATTAAAAAGTAATATCGTCTAGGGTAGGGGGCAAAACCATGATCTGGTTGCTGCGTTTTATATTATTGTTCTTACTTTTCTTCATCGTTTACTTGGGGATCAAATCTTTTTTCAACTCGTCCCGTAAACTTGAAACAGCTCGTAAACATAAACGATTTTTGCTTCTGGATGATGAAGATATTAGAAAGAACTTCATTGTGACGTATCAAGGTGCCGTGTTTGTTGGCGAAAAATATATGGGTAAAAAGGATAATGGATTTGATGTTGAATCAGTCTTTATTTGGCCCAACAATCCTGCTGCACTAACAGGACTCATAAAAGAAGACTTCACTTTTCTAACTGAAAAAATACGCCAGAAATATCCAAATGCGGATATTCATTGGAAAAGTACGGTGAAAGAGTTTTTATAGACTAGCCGCAGATCATGCGGCTTTTAAATGATTATTTTTAAAAAAATGATCATCTCGAGGATGGCAAGAATAGGGAACCCTAGCTTAAAGGATGTATGTTTTGTTTTATGACGGTAAAGCTGCATTCCTGCAGTGGTCCCAATTGCCCCGCCAAAGATTGCCACCATCCAAAGTGTCCGCTCACTAATTCGATATTCATGCTTTTTGGCACGCTTTTTATCCTCTCCCATAATCAACAGCCCGACTAAGTTCATAACAATTACAGCGATAATTAATACCTTCATTTTTTTCCCCTTTTATAGAAAAAGCCATCCTCATTAGAGAATGGCTTTTATTAGTAATTACTTGTTATATTGTTGTTTAGCTGTGTTTGCTAATTCAGCAAATGCATTTGCATCGCTAATAGCAAGTTCAGAAAGCATCTTGCGGTTTACTTCGATACCAGCAAGCTTTAAGCCATGCATTAAACGGCTGTAAGAAAGACCGTTGATACGAGCTGCTGCGTTGATACGAGTAATCCAAAGTTTGCGGAAATCGCGCTTAACCTGACGACGGTCACGGAAAGCATATTGTAATGATTTCATAACCTGTTGGTTAGCAACTTTATATAATGTATGTTTTGAACCGTAATAACCTTTTGCTAATTTAAGAACTCTTTTACGACGTTTGCGAGTAACAGTACCGCCTTTTACACGTGGCATGTAATTTCCCTCCTATGAATCGATCACTTATATTATTTTACGTAAGTTAGTAGATGACGAATGCGTTTAAAATCGCCTTTTGAAACAAGGCCTGATTTGCGAAGCTTACGCTTAGCTTTTGTAGATTTGTTAGCGAATAAGTGGCTTGTATAAGCATGGTCACGCTTTAGTTGACCAGAACCAGTTTTCTTGAAACGCTTTGCAGCGCCGCGGTGAGTTTTCATTTTTGGCATTATGATTGTCCTCCTTATTACTTATCGTTTTTAGGTGCTAAAACTAGGAACATGCTGCGTCCATCCATTTTTGGGTGTGATTCAATGGTCGCAACTTCCTTGCACGCTTCGGAAAAACGGTCTAACACACGTTGACCGATTTCTTTATGGGTAATCGCTCGGCCCTTAAAACGGATAGAAGCTTTTACCTTGTCGCCTTTTTCCAAAAATTTAATGGCATTACGAAGCTTTGTATTAAAGTCATGTTCATCTATTGTTGGGCTTAGACGAACTTCTTTAGTAGTAATAATCTTTTGATTCTTACGTGCTTCTTTTTCTTTCTTTTGATTCTCGAATTTGAATTTGCCATAGTCCATAATTCGGGCTACCGGAGGCTTTGCATTTGGTGCTACAAGTACCAAATCAAGGTTTACTCTTCCGGCGATTTCCAATGCTTCAAATTTGGTCTTAATCCCCAATTGTTCGCCATTCTGGTCAATTAAACGAACTTCTCGAGCACGGATGCCCTCATTCAACAACATGTCTTTGCTAATAATTAGCCACCTCCAAGGTTTTATCAAGAATACAACTTATGGGGTACAAGAATAAGATCACCTTATTGTTTGACACCCTAGTTGATTGACAGGCATGAAATACTTTTAAAAGTGCTATTTCTTAAGTACACAAACAAAAAAGTGCGGATGAATACACCCACACTTTACAGAACATAAGTAATAAACAAAAAGTTCACGTAAAACCTGCCAACTGCTTAACTAGCGTCAATCAGGTGAGAAGCGGGTGCTTCTTCTTTTCCCAAAATTAAGTATTCAATTTTACCTTAGTAACTATATCATAGCGAAGATTACTTGTCAAACAAACTATTTTTCTTTGACAACGAAATTTATTGTAGCAAGAAACAAAAAATTATTCAATAGTTTTTTTATAAAATACTGTTATTGCCTTTCCAAATGCTCTTGTTCATTCATGATTATCAGCCAGCTTATACATCACAATCCTCCACTAAAGGCTGTCGACATACGGGTTTGATAGGTAAAAGGTACTGTTTATGCTCCTTTTACAAAAGATTAATATTCTAGTAATTCCCACTTTACAATTCTCCTATAGTTTTATGTTGAAATACATAAACGTATAGGAGATGGATATGAAATGAAAAAAGGTTTGATCGCCAGCCTTGCTTGTTTGTCATTTTCGGTAACTTCGGCAGCTCCTCTGGCAGTATTTGCTCACCCAATTGAAAGTACTGCTACTGACAATGGACAATCTACACTACGCCCGATTAATTCTGATGTTGCCGTTATTGCTCATCGCGGAGCATCTGCCTACGGTCCAGAACATACACTTGCAGCCTATAAGCAAGCAATGACGATGAAGGCGGATTATGTGGAATTCGATTTACAAATGACAAAGGATGGCCAGTTAATCGCTATGCACGATGAAACTCTGGCAAGAACAACGAATGTGAAGGACCTCTATCCGGACCGTGCACCATGGAGGGTTAAGGATTTTACGCTTGATGAAATCAAACAACTTGATGCGGGCTCATGGTTTAATAGAGCTTATCCAAATAAAGCGAAACAAGAATACATTGGGCAGCATGTCCCAACCCTTGAGGAAGCAATTGAATATGTAAAAAAACACGGAAACGGAAAAGTCGGTCTTTACATGGAAACAAAAGCACCGAACGTTTACCCTGGAATGGAAGAAAAAGTAATCGAAATATTGAAAAAAACCGATGCCTTAGATGATGAAAAGCTTTTTCTAGAATCATTTAGTGAGGATAGCCTTCGGAAGTTAAAAACACTTGCCCCTAACGTAAAGCTGATTCAGCTTTATGATGGAAAAATGCTTGCAGGGAAAGATGTATACCAAGAGATGAAGCGAATCTCCGATTATGCTTCCGGTGTAGGTCCGAGCAAGGAGCTTGTGGTTCCGAAGCTCATGGAAGCTGCTCATCAAAACAAACTTCTGGTTCATCCTTGGACCGTAAATTCTCAGGACGATTTGGTATCCATGCTCTCTCTTGGTGTCGATGGAGAATTCACAAATACCCCTGACATGTTGGACGATCTGCTTAAGAAACCGTTTATTTCACATGGAGTGGCAAGCGGAGATGTAACGGATTCTTCAGCTATTTTATGGACCCGAACGAATAAAGACTCAGGAGTCCAATTCGAAATTTCAACTAACAGCAATTTTAAAAATGATACGATCGTAAAAACCGGTCATGCTTCTAAAGAGGATGATTTTACGGTAAATATAGAGGTCAACGGATTAAGTGCCGATACAAAATACTATTATCGTGCTCATGCTGTTTCCAGCAAGTATATGGTTACCGGATCCTTTAAAACCGCACCGAAGGAAAACAGCTTAAAGCCCTTGACAATGATATGGGGCGGAGATACTGGCGGCCAGGGAGAGATTCCACCTTATAATTCTTTCAAAGCAATGTCGGCTTTAAATCCAGACTTCTTCCTGTTCAGCGGGGACACCATTTATGCAGATAATAAAACACCAGCTGTGCCTAATCCTCCTTCTCAAACCGTTCAGGATTTCTGGGCTAAATATAAAGAAAACCGTACGGATTCTGGTTTGCGCAGCCTTTTGCAAAAAACAGGGACGTTCTCGATTTGGGATGACCATGAAGTAACGAACGACTTTTCAGGGCCATCCCAGGAACTCACCCCAACCGGTTTAAGAGCGTTTGAGGACTATTGGCCGATTTCAAGTGAGCGCAGTTCGTCAGACAAGCTATATCATAAGTATTCTTGGGGTAATACAATGGATATGATGATCCTTAACAACCGCGGCTACCGCTCACCAAATACACAGGCAGATGGAACAGATAAAACTATGCTAGGTGATGAACAGGTAAAATGGCTGGAGCAGCAGCTACTCGAGTCGGATGCTAAAGTAAAACTAGTAGCCACATCTGTGCCAATCTCAGTGCCAACCGGAAAAGCCATGGCTAGGGATGGATGGGCAAATGGGAATAATGTAAATCCAAATGACCCAACTGGATATGAGAACGAATTCAAAAAATTCTCTGATTTTATCATTGAAAAAGGGATTAAAAACGTCTTTTTCGTCACCACTGATGTTCATTTTGCAGAAGTGATCAAATATGATGCCAACCATGACGGAAAAACCGATTATAATGAACTAATCAGCGGCCCGATTGGCGCTGTAAAAATCAATCCAGGAACCCTCGACCCAACTTTTGGTCCTGAAAAATTATACGCAGAAGGTAATTTCTTCAATTTCGGTGTGTTTAAGGTGAACCCTGAAAACAAGCAGGCAGTTGTTGAAATACAGGATGAGAACGGGAAGACTCATTTTACTCATACTTTCCAGCTCGAGGACTAATATCCCCCAAAAAGATAATAAAAATACCACAGCCCAAAAAGGCTGTGGTATTTTTCATTATAAGCTTAGCCGCGTTTTACTTCTGCTAGAAGTCCTGCAAGGAAATCACCAAAGGCGATCGTTTCTGATTTCTGTTCTCCATATTTCCGGACGTTGACAGCATTGTCTTCCACTTCTTTGTCACCAACAACCAGCATATATGGTATTTTCAGCATTTGCGCTTCACGAATTTTATAGCCGATTTTTTCATCACGGCCATCTAATTCTACACGGAAGCCTTCATTTTGCAGCTGTTCCTGAACTTGTTTCGCATAGTCATAATGTGCGTCAGGTGAAACTGGTATCACTTGTACCTGTACTGGAGCAAGCCATGTTGGGAATGCCCCTTTGTATTCTTCAATCAAGTAAGCAACAAACCGTTCCATTGTTGATACAACGCCGCGGTGAATAACAACAGGACGATGCTGCTTTCCGTCTTCGCCGACATAATTTAGGTCAAAACGTTCAGGAAGCAAGAAATCCAATTGAACAGTTGATAATGTTTCGTCTTTACCCAATGCAGTTCTTACCTGCACATCGAGCTTAGGACCATAGAAAGCTGCTTCTCCTTCAGCTTCGAAATAATCAAGACCGAGATCATCCATTGCTTCTTTCAACATGCTTTGTGCTTTTTCCCACATCGCATCATCATCAAAGTACTTTTCAGTATCCTGCGGATCGCGGTAAGAAAGACGGAACGAGTAATCGTTAATATTAAAGTCTTTATATACTTCTAGAATTAAATTCACAACACGCTTGAATTCATCTTTAATTTGATCTGGACGGACGAAAATATGAGCATCATTTAAAGTCATCCCACGAACACGCTGCAATCCTGCTAAGGCCCCTGACATTTCATAACGATGCATTAGACCAAGTTCCGCAATCCGAATTGGAAGCTCACGATAGCTGTGCATGCTGTTTTTGTAGACCATCATATGATGCGGACAGTTCATTGGACGGAGCACTAATTGCTCATTATCCATTTCCATAATCGGGAACATGTCTTCATGATAATGATCCCAGTGACCGGAAGTTTTGTATAAATCTACGCTTCCCATAATTGGCGTATACACGTGGTCATAACCAAGACGCTGTTCTTTATCGACGATGTAACGTTCAATCACACGGCGGATCGTTGCCCCTTTAGGAAGCCATAATGGCAAGCCCTGACCAACTAATTGGTTACTTGTGAAAAGACTTAATTCTTTTCCGATTTTACGATGGTCACGCTCTTTCGCTTCTTCTAATAAACGAAGATGCTCTTTTAAGTCTTCCTTCTTGAAGAAAGCAGTACCGTAAACTCGCTGCAGCATTTTATTATCGCTGTTGCCGCGCCAATAAGCACCCGCAATACTTAGCAGTTTAAACTCTTTGATTTTTCCAGTAGACGGAACATGTACTCCACGGCAAAGGTCGAAAAATTCACCCTGCTCATAGATTGTTACTGTTTCTTCATCCGGAATTGCTTCAATTAGCTCAAGCTTGTAAGGATCTCCAGCTTCTTTAAAAAGCTGTACCGCTTCAACACGGCTGACTTCCTTACGAACAATTTCAAGATTTTCATTGACGATTTTCGCCATTTCCTTCTCAATCTTTGGCAAATCCTCGGGTGTTAATGATACATCAAGGTCCATGTCATAATAGAAGCCGCCTTCAATAACCGGTCCGACCCCTAAATTGACATCGGGATATAGTCTTCTCACCGCTTGTGCCATTAGGTGGGCTGTACTGTGGCGTAATACCTCTAACGCCTCATTTGATTCGGGTACAACGATTTCTATAGAACCGTCTTCTAAGATGGGACGGCGAAGATCAACCATTTGTCCGTTCCATTTGCCAGCGATTGCCTTTTTCTTTAGGCCCGGGCTGATGGAAGCAGCAATATCTTCCGTTGTTGTTCCTTTTGGAAACTCCTTTACTGCTCCATCAGGAAACGAAATCTTAACAACATCTGACATATTAACTCCTCCTTTAAATTTAAGCGCCTGAAGCCATTTGGACTACAAATCGCTTTTAAAAAATGGCTGTGTTAAAGGTTATTGATAATTTTTAGCATATTGATTGGAGCGGAAGGCGGCGAAGACTCCTGCGGGAGTACGGGGCAGGGGAGACCTCACAGGCGCAAATGCGCCGAGGAGGCTCCCCGGCACGCCCGCGGAAAGCGAAGCCGCCTGGAGCGGAAATCAACATTCAAGATTAACACAGCAAAAAAAATAAAAAAACCCGTCCCTAGGAATAGGGACGAGTTTTGATTAACACGTGGTTCCACCCAATTTTTCACTTTTAATAAATCCATTAAAAATGACTTTGGTCAGGTAACGGCTGTGGCCGTCAACAATTACTTTCCCCATCAGAAAATGAAGAGTTCACTGCCGAAGTTTAAAGGTGGTAAGTATTAATTCCGTGTTAGAAGACTTTCAGCCGTTGGTCTTCCTCTCTTTAAACCGTAAAAAAATACTGTTGTCCTTATCATTACTTTTACTACATATTTGCTATGTACGTTATTATAATGATTTACTTTTAAAAATGCAAGGTACATAAAACTAAATATTGACAAGAATTTAAGATTTTATGCATGATTTTCTGATGACTCTTGGTCCAAGTTCCACTTTTTCAAACTTCTCAAGGCGGTAAAATTTTTAGTTGTTACTCGTTCTTCAAAAATATTTTTGATTGTTCTTACCAACGGCTCATCTGGATTTTTTGTATAGAGAAAAATGGACGTAGGTGCAATCGATAGAAGAGGTGCGATGGAAACAGAATCAACATATACCGGATGGTTTACCAATAATTTTCGATCAATCATTTTCGTTAGTTCAGCTCGTTTTATTTCCTCCAAATTCTCATTATAAAACGTGATTTCCTCATCAAATAATACATGCAGCGTTGACATTTTCGGCTCCCGCTTTACCAAGAAGTCGCGAAGCATTTGAATAAACATTTGATATTCTTGCTCCATTTTGTATTCATCAATAGCGAGTTCTACATATTCTTCGAGCATCTGCAGGTATGGCCGCAAGCGAAATTTAAGCAAGGCATCAAAAGAGAAAGAAACCTGTTCTTGAAAAATATGATCAACTGCCTCTTCAATAAAAGATGTCTCTTTTTTGGTTTCCTTTAAGAAAGCGGCCAGGTCCTCTCTTTGACCTTCAAGGATGGAATAAATAATCTCCATAATCGACTGCTGTTCTTCTTCATCTTGGAAAAAATAGTGATTCTTAATTATATCTCGAAACCAATCATCACGTTTCACGGTGGTAATAAAATCATAAAAGGCTTTTTTCACCTTATTAAACATATCATTAGAAAAGATACCATCTAACACTTGTACTATATGTCGATCTTCTATAAGAAGAATAGTTTTTTCATCAGAATTGAATGGTAAATACGTTAGCAAGTGGTTATAAAACCGGTTCGCATCTATCTTGCTTTGGAAGATGATTTCCGCCAACCAAATCCCCCCTTTTTTAGAAAAATCTCTGTTTAATATATATGGGGGACTTGACCAAAATAGAAGTATGCACAGCCTTAGAATTGTTATTTAAATAAAAAAAGGACCGCCATATGTTTACAGGCAATCCTTTCATGTTACTATTATCTTCTGTTTGGCCCATCTACTAAAACAGGCTCACTCAAGGTACGGATTCTTTCCATAATTCTCCGGGCTTTCATTTTCTCTTCCTCACCGCGCTGGCTATAGGTTAAATGGTGCTCCAGCCCTTTTAAATCAAAGTTTGACGTAAAAAAGGTTGGAAGGTTCTCGAGCATTCGGAATTGGAGGATCGGACCAAGGACCTCATCCCTTGTCCAACTGGATACGGCCTCCGCGCCAATATCATCCAGCATTAAAATCGGTTCTTTTTTCAAGGCCTCTATTTTTTCGTTTAAGGTAGAATCGGCAATTGAACTTTTCATTTCCCGTAATAATTCCGGGACATAAACAATCATAGAGGAAATTTGTTTTTTGGCCAGCTTGTTCGCAATGGCGCCAAGTATATACGATTTCCCAACACCAAATTCTCCGTATAAATATAAGCCTTTTGCCTGCTTCCCTTGTTCATAGTTTAAAATAAACGACAGGGATCGTTGAATGGCATCAATTCGATTATTATCATGTTCAAAGTCCTCAAACGTTGCATTCAAGATATCTTTAGGAACATATAAACTTTTAATTAACTTTTCATTTTTTCGTTTTTCATCATCCATCATTTTTCTTGGACATCGTTCATATCTTACATCAATTGAATTCCTTACTAATACCAACTCGGGCTGATATCCCTTCATCATATTAATACAGCCATTAAGACTTTCACACTTATTACATTCTTGGCTTTGATTAATATACTCGTAAAGCTTGTTTAAGCCCTTTTCAATTGTATCCTTGGTCAACTCATGTTCATGTTCCCTAATAAATGATTTCACTGCAGGATGCGACAGCGTTTCTTGGCGCATTTTTTCATATCGTTTTTGAAAACTCTCACTTGAGGCTATCCGGTTTAGCGTTCGGTTAATCTTTTCCATATGTCACCTCTTAATCATCGATTGCTTTTAACATTTCTTCTATTTCACGTTTTTTAGCCTCTAAATCAGGATCTTTTTCTTTTAGGACTTCCACAGGTTCATTTTTTGGATCTTTATCAAACCAATCAGGCAAAAGTTCGGTCCTAATAGGTTTTTTATTTGATGTTCTTCTATTTTTCTTCTCTTCATCCCAAGAAAGATACTTACTATGTTCACTTCTCGCTAATTCCATCGCTTCTTTAACGGTTTTAACTTCCTTCCGTGCCCAGTGGCTGGCAATTTGCTCGACATAGTTCTTAGTAAATTTCGAATCTGCTTTTAACAGAACATATTGGATGAGCACATTGACAACACCAGGCAGCAGTTTCTTCTTGGACATGACATCTTCAATAATTTTCAATTCGGTATCAGAAGGTTCAATTCCATGTGATGCGTCTCTAAATACCTTAACAGGGGATGTGGTTTCCAACGAACGGACTAACTCCTCTTCTTTCGTCTTTGGCTCGTCTAATTGATTACGGTATCTAGGCGGCTGTGTCCGTTCCACTAAGCTTGGATATTGCTCATTATTTTCAAATTGATACCAGTTTCGTGCTGCTTTTCTTAAGTCCGCGAGATCAATTTCATTATTTGGATTAATGGCATCAAGAATTAAATTTTTCATTTCAATCGGATTTATATTATATAGGAATGACAGATTACTAATCACTTCTTTTACTTTTTTCGTTAATGCCTTTTTAGGGACAAGTGATTCATTTAAGCCGGCCAATAGCAAACCAAAATCAAAAGTATCGATATCAATTTGAATCCCCTGCTGTTCCTGACGGCTAATAAATTGTTCATCATCCTCCGCTTTTAATTCTCCTGAAACATCTTGTATATATTGCATGCTCCCGAGGGTGGCAGAGGCAAACACATCTTGGAATGCCTTCGTTACATTCTGATATTCCGTTTCCTTTGGTTTTTGTTGATCAGTAAAAAATCGCTTCAATCGGGAAAAATGGTTCTTCCCGATTTTCCGGAATAAATAAATGTTCAACATTCCATCTAAAAAGAACTGCTCCGGATTTAAAGGCGGCTGGAGCTCATAAATGAAGGAACGCTCTTCATCTCCTGTCTTAACATAGGTTTTGATTAACCCGATTCCCTCTAGCTTTAACCTAGCTTCGTAAATATCCTTTAAATTCATTCCCATAAGATTCATCAATAGATGGTGTGTCGATGATTCAGACCAGAGGCGATTTTCCTCCAGTTCTGCCCAAAGCGTCATGTATAAACTTAAGCAAGCTGACCCTATCAGCGGCTGATATAAAAACGTCAGCACTTTACGGTCATATTCATGCAGCAGCCCGCCGGCAGCTACTATATAACGGTCGATAGGAAGAATTTCCTGCCAATGCTGCGCCATATCAATCCAACCTTTCCTCTGAAAATTGTATAATAAAAGTCCAGCTACAGCGCCTAGGGGCTCGAGATCATAAGTCAATCCGGCAAGAAGGTTAAAGTGCAACCTTCTCACCGGATTGTCTTATGCTTGTCGCCCCTGGTCAAGGCGCTTCCGCTTTGTAAACAAAAAGAGCTAAAATCATCAGCTCCTTTTACGATTTTTCCTTTTTTATTAATTCTTTTAGTTCGTCTATAAAAACATTAATATCTTTAAATTGGCGGTACACAGAGGCAAATCGCACATAGGCAACTTCATCTACGTGTGCCAGCCTGTCCATAACCATTTCGCCAACCGCTTCACTTTTGATTTCAGAAATCCCTTGGCTGCGAAGGTCTTTTTCCACACCGTGCGTTATATCTTCTAATTCCTTTAAGGCGACAGGGCGTTTCTCACACGCCTTAATTAGGCCCCTTAGAATTTTATCACGGCTGAATTCTTCTCTTGTTCCTTCCTTTTTCACCACAATCAGGGGAATCTCTTCAATCTTTTCAAATGTAGTAAACCGATAACCGCATTCCTCGCATTCTCTTCTTCTCCGTGTTGCACGTCCTTCATCAACAGGCCGGGAATCAAGCACACGTGTACCGTAATTTTGACATGAAGGGCACTTCATTGTT
This sequence comes from Bacillus sp. ISL-18, assembly GCF_018613415.1. GTDB lineage: Bacteria > Bacillota > Bacilli > Bacillales > Cytobacillaceae > Neobacillus. The sequence continues at coordinate 746,595 of NZ_JAGGQG010000010.1, forward strand.
AATCAACTCCAAATCTGAATAAAAGAACTTGCCAACTGGTGTTCCCCTAAAGGGGCGAAGACAAAGGCGTTATACGTTGTGTTTATACATCTTTTAAACCAGCCCTCTATTTCCGAACAAAATCCTTAACTTTATCTTATAAAAAAGAGGGCTTTAACACAAGTAGCGGATTACGAGTTTTTTCTTATTTCGACAAGGTTATGTAATCGATTGATTCGTTCATAATAAGATTCAATCCTCTTTTTCAATTGTGGATATATACCTAGGAGAGAAAAACTCTCTGACGAAATATTAAAATCAACTGCTGTTTCCATTGGTTTTACAGAAACAATCGTGACGACTAGAAAGCATGGAATAGGTTTATTTATTTCAACCGCAATCTCCCCATGGTCTTTGGATACAGTGGTGACTCGACAGTCCGCATCGTCGTGAAATAATTTCTCAACCGACTGAAATAATTGATTAAAGGTCCCTTTATAATAGTGCGTTTTTAACGAAACATCCGTATTACGGTCAGACGTTTCTAGTTGTTTTTTAAATCGTGTAAAAATATTCACCATGATAGCCATATAAACCCTCCAAGTTTCTTCCTTTTTCTCTATTTTACAACATTCTGTTAAAAATATAAAAAGAGGAGTACGAATTAGTACACCTCTTTTCATATTTTTTATTAGGAAGCAGAAAAATTTGCTCATTTGGCCTAAAGAAGGACTTCCCACAAAGGGATTATTAGCTGACTTTCACCTTTGACATTTTAGCGATTTCCTCTGCCACATACAGGGCGAGATCAACCACTCGTGATGAATAGCCCCATTCATTATCATACCAAGCTAAGACCTTGACTTTCCTTGTTCCCATTACCATTGTTGAGAGACCATCAATAATAGCAGAATGGGAGTTTGTATTAAAGTCTACAGATACTAAAGGCTCCATCGTAACATCCAAAATTCCTTTTAACGAGCCATTTGCAGCTTCTAAAAACGCTTGATTAATATCGTCTAGTGTAACATCACATTTTAGATCGACAACTAAGTCCACTAATGAAACATTAGGAGTCGGCACACGTAAGGACATCCCATGCAGTTTTCCTTTTAATTGCGGAAGCACCAATGATATGGCCTTAGCCGCTCCTGTTGTCGTTGGAATAATAGATTGTCCACATGATCGGGCTCTTCGTAAGTCCTTATGCGGATTATCAATATTCTTCTGATCGTTTGTATAAGCGTGAATGGTTGTCATTAAACCAGATTCGATACCGAATGTTTGATCCAAGACCTTTGCAACAGGTGCGAGGCAGTTGGTCGTACACGAAGCATTAGAAATAATATCATGCTGATTAAGATCAAGCATGTCTTCATTTACTCCCATTACAATGGTAACGTCCTCATTTTTACCCGGCGCTGTTAAGATAACCTTTTTAGCACCTGCTTCCAGATGAAGTGCGGCATGTTCACGAGAATTAAATTTTCCCGTAGCCTCAATGACAATATCAATCCCAAGTTCCCTCCAAGGTAATTCCTCAGGGACACGATTATTTAATAGTTTAACTCGTTTACCATTTACGATTAATTCATTATCTAAAGGGATAACATCTCCCTGAAATGTCCCATGATTTGTATCATACTTAATGAGATGAGCTAAGGTTTCTGCCGGATAGCTCGCATTGATTGCTACAACCTCAAGATTCCCTTCATAAATTGCTTTTCTAAAAACCATCCTTCCAATTCTCCCAAACCCATTGATCGCAATTCTCGCTTTCATTTTACGGCCCCTTCCGTATTAGTGTTATACTGTTATCAAGTATTGTTACAATTAGTATAACACATTAAAGTTTAATTGTGATCATTTAATCGCGGATATTTTTAAAAATTTGTCTAAAGCAAAAAGAGAAGGGGTTAGTCCCTTCTCTTTTCCATTATTCTTGTGTTATTCCCCATTTAGCAAGTATCACAAGCAGCTGTTGTTTCGTCTCATCAAGCGATCCATTATTATTTATTACAGCGTCAGCAAGCTTAATTTTTTCAGATAATGGCATCTGAGAATTGATTCTAGCTTGTGCATCTTCATGGGTTAGGTTATTTCTTTCCATTAATCTTTGCAATTGTATGTCACGATCAACATAAACCAGTATCGTTTTTTCAACCATCGCGGTTAGGTTACTTTCAAATAATAAAGGAATATCCAAAATCACTACCTCTTCATTATTCCTCTTGGCAGTCTCCACTTGTTCTAGCATTCTTCGTCTTACTTCCGGATGGGTTATTTCATTTAACCGCTGCCGTTGATCAGCTTGATGAAAGATAATAGCACCAAGTTTTTGCCGGTCAATTTCTCCAGTTTCTAAAAGAATTTCATCGCCAAATTCGGCAAGAATTTTCTGGTAAGCAGGTTCACCTTTCATGACCGCTAAGCGGGCTTCAACATCTGCATCAATAACGGTGATAGACATTTCCTTTAACATGTTTGATACTGTACTTTTTCCACTGGCAATTCCGCCTGTTAGACCTATAACGAGTGACATGCTTTGTTCCTTTCTAGGGTTATAACTTCATAACTCCAATGATAATTAATAAGACTCCTGGTAAGAAAGTAAATTTTTGAACCCATTCAAATTTATGAAAAAATGCGCCACTTTTGATCCCTAACAGAACAAATAGAGAACTCATGACGGCGACCGCTAATGCTAAAGAAAAGGGAGAATACCCAAGCATGGCCGCCCCAATCCCTGCACCAAAAGAATCTAGTGATAAGGCAAAGCCAAGCATTAAGGCCTCGACCCCTGTAATCGTTCCAGATTGGTCAAAATCGGCAGACATCGGCTTTTTTAGGATGTTTATGGCGATTCCTAAAGAACGTATCTCAAAGTTTACAATGGTCTTTTCATGCTCTATCAATTCTTTTTCCTTCTCTGGCCGAAAAAACTGATATAACACCCATGCACCAAGGGCGATTAAGATGATTCCTCCAAGGCTTGCCGTTAGTTTGGGTGACAGTATCTTTTCCAGCCCATGTCCAATGGACACGGCTATCATTAATGAGACAGCCGAGCAAGTGGCAATAATTAAAACGGATCTAAGCGGCATCACCATTTTCCTTAACCCATAGGTGAAGCCAACGCTAAAACTGTCGAGACTGAGCGCAAAAGCTAAAATAAGAAGTGAGAACAACTGAACCATGATGTCTAGGGCTCCTTCCTCCGAAATCACTACGATAGTATATGGAAGGAGCCCATCCCATGTGATTAGGAGTAAATCTTTGTTCATCATAAGTTCAAGGGACAGCTTTATGTTGGTGTCACGCGATTTATTGCCTATCTACTTTACAGATGTACTGCTATTTGGGAGCTCTCCAATCACATTTTCCATATAATTTTTTCCCCATTCATACATGGCATCAAGAATCGGCATTAAACTCTTTCCCTGCTTGGTCAAGGAATACTCCACTTTTGGCGGAACTACAGGATAAACCTTCCTATCGATGATAAGGTCTTCTTCCAGTTCACGTAATTGGTTAACAAGCATTCTTTGTGTAATTCCAGGAATGAGAGCCTTTAGTTCACTAAAGCGCTTTGTTCCTTGTTTGCCTAAATGCCACAAAATCAGCATTTTCCATTTCCCCCCGATAACAGAAAGGGTAAGTTCTTTTTCACAATTAAAGATTTTTTCACTCGTTCGTGACATATGTTCACCCCCTACTTAGTTTATCACTTAGTATACTTTTTGACACTATGTAAAAATAAAGTGCGTACTTCTCAAATTTAAATATAGCTATTATACTAACCACTATACCAATGATTGCGCACATTGGTTACAGATGCCGAGTGAATTTCATGTCATTCGAGGGCATTAATACTATAGTGCAACAAATTAAACTAATCATGAGGAGTGAAATATAGATGGAATTACAATTAGCATTAGATTTAGTCAATATTCCACAAGCAATTGAACTGATCAAAGAGGTGGAAGATCATATTGATATTGTTGAAATCGGCACGCCGGTTGTCATTAATGAAGGTCTCCATGCAGTAAAAGCAGTAAAAGATGCATTCCCTAATTTAAAAGTATTAGCAGACTTAAAAATTATGGATGCTGCTGGTTATGAAGTCATGAAAGCATCCGAAGCCGGCGCAGATATTATTACAATCCTTGGTACAGCAGAAGATGAATCAATCAAGGGTGCGGTTGCGGAAGCTAAAAAACAAGGGAAAAAGATCCTTGTGGACATGATTGCTGTAAAAAATCTGTCTGAACGCGCAAAAGAAGTTGATACAATGGGTGTGGATTATATTTGTGTTCATACTGGATATGATTTGCAGGCAGTGGGAAAAAATTCATTTGAAGACCTTCAGACGATTAAAAGCGTTGTAAAAAATGCCAAAACAGCCATCGCAGGCGGTATTAAATTAGAAACCCTTCCAGAAGCTTTAAAAGTACAACCAGATCTTGTCATTGTGGGCGGCGGTATTACGGGACAAGCTGATAAAAAGGATGCGGCGGCAAAAATGCAGCAAATGATAAAAGATGAAATGGCTGTCCTTTACTAAAAATGCAAGCCACTCAATATTTTGCAGAAATTTTAACAGAGCTAAGCCGCTCTATTTCTTTAATAAAGGATGAAGAAGCTGAAAAGCTGTTAAACGGAATTCTTGAATCCAAGAAAGTCTTTGTGGCAGGTGCAGGAAGATCAGGATTAATGGCAAAATCCTTTGCCATGAGAATGATGCACATGGGAATTGATTCCTATGTTATAGGTGAAACGGTAACCCCTACTTTTGAAAAAGATGATGTTTTGATTATCGGTTCAGGCTCGGGTGAAACAAAAAGCCTAGTCTCCATGGCTGAAAAAGCCAAAAGTATTGGTGGAAAAATAGCAGCCGTAACCATCTATCCTAATTCCACCATTGGACAGCTAGCTGATTTCACCATTCAATTACCTGGGTCCCCAAAGGATCAATCAGAAGGCAATTATAAAACCATTCAACCAATGGGTTCGCTGTTTGAACAAACCCTTCTGCTCTTTTTTGACGCGATAATTTTACGATTCATGGAGAAAAAGGGATTAGATACGAATAAGATGTATGGCAGGCATGCCAATCTTGAATAAAAAATGATTTCCGAATTACTCCATAGTTTGGATTTTGAAGTAGGAAAATATTTTTCCTACTTCTTTTTTAATGCTTTGAAAAATGATTTGATACACCTTTTCCATTCTTAGGCGCTATAGCTGGACCGTTTTCAAAGTTCACTACTAAATTATTTGGCAGTTCGGGCAATAGTGTGTTCCCCGACCGCCTACAGTGATTTTCTCTAGCGGTGTTCCGCATTTTTTACAGGCTTCCCCTTTTCGGCCATACGCGTATAGGTCCTGCTGAAACATACCGATTTGGCCTTGGGAGTTAACATACGAACGAATTGTACTGCCGCCTTTTTTAACTGCCTCACTTAATGTCGCGACAATCTCATCATGCAGGACTGATATTTCCTCTTCATTGAGCGTACTCGCAATCCGCTCAGGATGAATACCTGAACGAAATAGAGCCTCATCAACATAGATATTTCCAAGACCAACAAACAATTTTTGGTCTAATAAGGCTGTTTTAATCCTACGATTCGTCTTTTTTAATTTTTCAGCTAAGTATTCCTTTGTAAACTCCTCCGAAAATGGTTCCGGACCAAGTTCTAACAATGGAGGCTGTATAAATTCTTCACCTTTTTTATAGAGATGCATGGTCCCAAATTTACGGACATCGCGGTACCGCAGCTCGGTATCATCCGTAAAATGAAAAATCACATGTGTGTGCTTATCAAGCTCTTCTTCTTTTGGATACAGACCATATTTGCCCTCCATACGTAAATGAGACACCAAGGCAAAATGATCGGTATAAATAATTAAAAATTTCCCTCTTCGGCCTACATCCACAATTGTTTCTCCTTTTAAGGCATCGATAAATTGTTCCACCTCTACAGGATTTTTGATGATTTTGGGCCAAAAGACAGTAATGTTAGCAATTTCCTTATCAAGGACGAGATGTTTTAATGTTTTTCTTACAGTCTCTACTTCAGGAAGCTCCGGCAATGTTGGTCCTCCTTTTTATTTTGCATCAAACCAAGTTGGTCCATAGGCATAGTCCACCTTCAACGGCACTTTTAATTCAAGGGCATTTTCCATGACATCGGGAACTAATTTCTTCAATATTTCAATCTCCTCCTCGGGAGCTTCAAAAATAAGTTCATCATGGACCTGGAGTAACAGTCTTGTTTTTAGCCCTTTATCCTTTAAAGCCTCATCCATATCAATCATCGCTTTTTTGATAATATCTGCAGCGGTCCCCTGGATTGGCGTGTTCATGGCTGTTCTTTCTGCAAAGCTTCGTAAATTAAAATTTCGAGCTGTAATTTCAGGGAGGTACCGTCTTCTTTGCATTAAGGTTGTCACATACCCCTTTTGTCGGGCCGAATGAATAATATCATCCATATATTCCTTGACTCCAGGATACGTATGAAGATAACGGTCAATAAACTGTCCTGCTTCTTTTCTTGTGATTCCCAAAGATTGTGATAGTCCATAATCACTGATTCCATAGACTATCCCAAAGTTTACAGCCTTTGCCTGGCGGCGCATATTAGAGGTTACTTCATCGGCGTCAACATGAAATACCTCCATCGCTGTTTTCGTATGAATATCCATATCATGCTTAAAGGCATCAATCAGCTTTTCATCACCCGCTATATCGGCAAGCACCCGCAGTTCAATTTGCGAATAATCAGCAGCAAAAATGACCCAGCCCTCTTCGGATGGTACGAACGCCTGACGGATTTTCCGCCCTTCCTCAAGGCGAATAGGAATATTTTGCAGATTCGGATCAATCGAGCTTAATCTGCCCGTTGCGGTTAACGTTTGCTGATAACGTGTATGGACCTTTCCTGTTTCTGAATTAATGACTTTCAGAAGGCCCTCAATATAAGTGGATTGCAGCTTTCCAAGCTGGCGATACAGCAGGATATACTGGATGATTTCATGATCCTCTGCTAATTTCTCTAACACATCAGCAGATGTCGAATGACCAGTCTTTGTCTTCTTGTATGAGTACAAGCCTAATTTTTCAAAAAGAATGACTCCCAATTGTTTAGGCGAGTTAATGTTAAACTTTTCACCAGCTAACTCACATATTTTCCCTTCAATTTCTACTAGTCTTTCTGTTAGTTCCTTCCCCATCTGCTGAAGCCGGTCTTGTTCAACCTTAATCCCGGTGGATTCCATATCCGCTAAGATAAGAGATAAAGGCATTTCTAACTCGTTAAAAAGTTCATATTGTTCATTTTCCCTTAATTCATCTTCGAGCTTCTCTCTTAACTCTGACATGGCAAGGCTTTTTCGAACCAGATGCTCAGCATGTTTTGCGGTTTCAGGAACCTTCCGTTTCGCCCCTTTTCCATAAAAAGATTCGTCTGATTGAATATTAAGGTTTTGATATCTCTTGGCAATCGCGGCAAGATCTTCAATATTTTCCGATGGGTTAACCAAATATGCTGCCATAAGAATATCAAAATCAGTTCCTTTTAAATGGATATCATATCTTCGTAAAGCAACCTCTGAGCGTTTCGCGTCATAAACAATTTTCCTTTTTCGTTCATCCTCCGCCCACTTTTTAAAAACAGTTGATTTTAATGCCTGCTCGGTCGACAAATAATAATGGCCCGTTTCATTTACGATTGAGAACCCAATTATGTCAGCATAGTGATAATTATCGTCAAGCATTTCAACATAAAAATAATTGTCATCCGCAAAGATATCTTCCGTTATTTCCTCAGGAATTTTATAGTCGATTTCCTCTAGTACATGTTCCACTGTGTCTATTCGTTCATCGCCCAGCTTTTCTAATAAGGAGTTGAAACCTAATTCTTTAAATAAGCTGATTAGTTTTTCTCTGGTAAAGCCTTCATACGCAATGGTATCTAACTCAACCTCGACCGGGGCTTGCCGTTCAATTGTCGCAAGTTCTTTGCTCATTAATGCTTGTTCCTTAAACTCAGCTAATTTTTCCTTCAACTTGTTCCCGCTAACTTGGTCAATGGAAGCTAATAAATTTTCCAAGGTGGAAAATTCTTTAAGCAGCTTAATGGCTGTCTTTTCTCCTACCCCCGGAACTCCAGGGATATTATCGGAAGGATCTCCCATAAGGCCTTTCATATCAATGATTTGCTCTGGCGTCAAACCGTATTTTTCTGCAACATGCTCAGGTGTGTACACCTCAATATCTGTTATTCCTTTTCTGGTAATTCCGACCGTGGTAATCGGAGAAGATAGTTGGGTTAAGTCTTTATCGCCAGAGATTACCTTAACTTCAAAGCCATCCTTTTCAGCGGTTAATGATAGTGTGCCAATAATATCATCTGCTTCATAATTTTCAAGTTCATACCTCGAAATCCCGTACGCATCCAGCAGATCACGAATGAAAGGGAACTGCTCTGACAGTTCAGGAGGAGTTTTTTGCCGGCCGCCTTTGTACTCGCCAAAGGTCTTATGCCGAAACGTGGTCTTACCTGCGTCAAAGGCAACCAGCATATGGGTTGGCTTTTCATCTTCCAATATTTTCATCAACATCATGGTAAAACCGTAAACTGCATTAGTATGTATTCCTTTATCATTATTAAGTAAAGGGAGCGCAAAAAAGGCGCGATAGGCAATACTATTCCCATCAATCAGCACAAGCTTTTTCTTTTCCATTAACTTTCACCATCCATCAAAATCATTTCTTTTGGCAGTTCAATGATAAATTCACTGCCCTCACCGAGTTTACTCCTCACACTTATACTGCCGTGATGCGCTTCGACTAAATGTTTTACAATCGCTAAACCCAGGCCTGTACCGCCGGAGTTTCGACTTCTCGCGCGGTCAACCCGATAAAACCGTTCAAATATTCGAGGAATATCTTCTTTACTAAGACCAACTCCAGTGTCTTTTATTGATATACGCACTTTTTCTTCCCCGTCAATTAGGATAATTCTCACCGCTCCATCCGCAGGTGTATAGGTAATCGCATTATTGATTAGATTGATAAACACTTGCTTTAAGCGATCCAGGTCCCCGTATAGTAGGACTTTGTTTTGTTTACTATGAAATTCAAGCTGAATGTTTTTCGTCTTAGCTTTCCCATCCAAAAGTTTCAGGACATCGTGAAGCACAGAGTATAGATCGATCAACTGTATATTTAATTGAAAGCCATGCTGCTCAATTTTTGAAAGCTCCAAAAGGTCTTGAATCAAAGTCTGAAGCCGATCGCTTTCTTTTAAGATAATGGAGAGAAACGATTGAAGCGTTTCTTTGTTATTCATCGCTCCATCCAAAAGGGTTTCGGTAAAACCCTTAATAGAGGTGACTGGAGTTTTTAATTCATGAGAAACATTGGCGACAAAATCCTTACGCATTTGTTCCAGTTTCTTCATTTCTGAAATATCGTGGAATACAAGCAATACTCCCTTCCAGACATTGTTAGCGCCAATAATGGGTACCCCATACACAATAAAATATTTTCTTTCAATCTGCAAAGGTAAATGTAATTGTTTGCTAACCTTTTGTTCCGTTCGAAATACCTCGGCAACGAGCTGACGAATCTCTTCATAATCGATCACCTCGTAATATTGTTTATTGATATAATCACTTGGATTGATATGAAAAATATCAACATAGCCTTTATTAACTAAATTAATATACCCTCTACTGTCAAATAGAATTAAACCTGCACCCATATTTTCAATCAAAGCACTTAAGCGGTCTTGCTGGATTTCTCGAACTTTGGTGAGTTCTTGCAGATTCTCTGCCAGCATGTTAATCGAGGAACCTAACATTCCTGTATCGTCTAACCTGTTTACTTTTGTACGGGCACGGTAGTTTCCATGTGCAAGTTCGATTGCCACTTCGGTGGCGGCTTTAATGGGCTTTGTATATCTCGTGGTAATACTGATGGCTAGAATGACGGTGACGATGACAGCTGTTCCCAAACCGGCGGTTAAAAGCAGCCAAATTTCCACTTTGATTTTGTCATTCAGGGTGTCCAAAAAATTATATTTAAAAAACTGCCCCAGCAATATTCCTACGCCAATTAGGACCATTATTATTAAACTAATTAATACAACGAAAGCCCTCGAACGAAACTTAATCATTCTCCTTTAGGCTCCTCCAGTTTATAGCCCAGGCCGCGTATCGTTTTGATATAGGCAGGCTTTTTCGTATCTTTTTCGATCTTCTCGCGCAGATGTGAAATATGAACATCGACAATTCTAGTATCGCCTGCAAAGTCATAATTCCAAACAGCACTCAGTAATTGATCTCGAGTCAATACACGACCTTTATTTTGTCCAAGAAAAAGGAGCAATTCAAATTCCTTTAGAGTTAATTCGAGTTGATTCTCTTGGAAAAAAGCTTCATATTTTCCTGGGTAGATCGTTAATTTCCCAATCTGGATCTGCTCCTCTGCTTGATCGCTGTCACTTGCTGCTTCGGTTTGGAATTGTGCTCTTCTTAAAATGGCTTTAACCCGGGCGATGACCTCTCGTGGACTAAAAGGCTTGACCATATAATCATCAGCACCCAGCTCGAGTCCTAGAATTTTATCTAGTTCATCATCTTTGGCCGTTAACATCAGGATTGGCGTCATAATATTTTGTTGCCTGAGCTTTTTGCAAACATCCATTCCATCTAATTTGGGCAGCATTAAATCCAAAACGATCATATCAGGGGACTCGGTTTCGGCTAATCGTTTTCCCTCTGCCCCATCCATTGCCGTAACAACCTCAAAGCCTGCCTGTTCTAAATTATATTGAAGTAAGGTCACAATTGATTGTTCATCATCTACAACTAGTACTTTATTTTTCATGGAATAACCCCCACCTTCTAGATATTCTCATTATATCTATAAGGAATATGGATTATCTAGTTTTAGGGGCTGCTAAAGATATTTGTTATATAAGAACGCTTTCTTGTAAAGAAATTTACATAGAATTCACAATTCTCGCTGATTTCGCCATTTTCGTTTTATACAATAGTATTGGTAAAAGAAAGGATGTGTAATATGGCCTATAAACCACGTACGGTACCTGAAGATTTAAAGGTTCTACGGATTTTAAACAATCGAATGGCTTTAACTGCAGAACAGCATAAGTACTATCTATATAAAGAGAAAGGTTTTGAAGGGGAGGTCCGGTTTGATCTCTTAACAGAGCAGCTGCAAAGTGATTGCTTAATTTTAAATGATTTGTATCTTGAAGTTAATAACACCTCGTTTCAGCTTGATGCCTCGATAATTTTTCAACATACTTTTTATTTCTTTGAGATTAAAAATTTGGAAGGAGATTATTGCTATCGTGAGGAACGTTTTGAGACCATTTTTGGAAAAATTATTAAAAACCCTCTTGACCAGATAAGTAGAAGCAACTCCTTACTACTCCAATTATTTTAAAAACTAGGTTTTTCTCTATCTATTGAGGCCTACGTTGTATTTGTAAACCCTGAATTTTTTTTGTATCAAGCTCCAATGGATAAGCCCATTATCTATCCCCCACAGTTAAAACAGCTTATGAGAAAACTAGATAATACACCATCTAAATTAACGTATCATCATAAGAAGATGGCGGATAAGCTCATTTCATTGCATCAGGTTCAATCTCCTTATTCCAATGCAAATATTCCAACATATGAATACAATCAATTACGTAAAGATATAACATGTTCTGTATGTCATTCTTTTTCTTGTTCATTTTCTAGTGGAAATGTTATTTGTGTTGATTGCGGGCATGTAGAAAGTGTGGAATCCGCTGTTTTACGGTGTGTAGAGGAGATTCGGATATTATTTCCGAATATGAGGATCACTACTAATGTTGTTTTTGAATGGTGTGGGATAATAGATTCAAAAAAGGTCATTCGACGGATACTTAAAAAGAACTTTAAAGCAATAGGAGAAAGAAAATTACGTTATTTTGAGTAAAGACCAATGAGCAGCAGGAATGGAGTTGGTCATAACTTCCATGTTGAGTTAATTAGATACATTCATTTACCTGTAAAGCTTATATTCTGAAAAGATGGTCAATGATATTTTTTTCATTGACCTTTTCATCCTCTTTATCTAACTGTCGGGCAATGAGATTTTTTTCTTTTCCCCTTTTGACCACTTTTGCTCCTTGGCGGGCAATGAAACCCTTTTTCTTTTCCCCTATTACCCACTGTTTCTCTTCGGAGGGCAGTGAAACCCTCTTTCTTATCCCTATAGACCTCTTTTTCTCATCGACGGGCAATGAAACCCTCTTTCTTTTCCCTTATAGACCTCTTTTTCTCTTCTGCGGGCAATGATACCTTTTTTCTTTTCCCTTATAGACTTCTTTTTCTCATCGACGGAAAATGAAACCATTCTTCATTGACCGCAACTGTCTCTTTTCTTTTAGAATCGTCCATGAAGAAATTAGCCATATATAAATTCAAAAATTATCCAAAACCTTCCCATGAATATCTTCCAACCGATGCGGCGGGCATACCATTAACTGTCCTTCAATCACCTTATCATTAGCTTCATTCATCCCAACGACACGAATCACCACCACATGGGCGGTCTGATTCACCTCAATTACCTCGAACAGAAACTCGACCGTCTCATAATGATAAACCGGCTTTAGAAACTCAATCTCCTGTTTTAAAAGATGACTACCAGGCCCCGGCAGATATTTAGATACAGCTGAAGTCATAATCCCTGTCAGCATAATACTAGGGACAATCGGCTTTTCAAATGGAGTTTGGGAAGCATAATCATGTTGAATATAAAGAGGATTGGCATCATCCGTCAGGCCTAGATATAAAAGCAGATCCTTGTCTTCCATTTTTTCCGTTAATGATAACTTTTCACCAACACTTATCTCATCAATTCGGCGGCCAAGCCTTCTTTTTTTTCCTAACAGCATCAAATCACGCCTCTCTTGTAAGCGATTACATTAATGATAGAGAAAATTCGGAGACCGACATTGATCCCCGAACCCAATTTTATTTAGATTAATACTCGCATTACATTGCGAACAGATTCGACTGATTTATCTAATGCAGCCTTTTCTTCAGCAGTTAAATCTAATTCAATGATTTTTTCAATCCCATTCGCTCCAAGAATCGTTGGTACGCCAAGATAAATACCTTCATAGCCAAACTCGCCTTCTAGATACGCAATGGATGGTAATACACGGCGTTGATCTTTAAGAATAGCTTCACACATTTCAACTAAAGATGCAGCCGGCGCGTAGTAAGCACTTCCATTTCCAAGAAGGTTAACGATTTCGCCCCCGCCCTTTCTCGTACGCTCAACAATTGCCTCTAAACGATCTTTAGGAATTAACGTTTCTAATGGAATACCGCCAGCATAGGAGTAACGTACAAGCGGAACCATATCGTCACCATGACCGCCGAGAACAAAACCTGTAACATCTTTTACAGAAACGTTTAATTCTTGAGCAACAAAGGTGCGGAAACGCGCCGTATCAAGAACACCAGATTGACCAATCACACGACTTTTAGGGAAACCAGATTCCTTGAATACCGTGTAGGTCATGGCATCAACTGGGTTAGTTAAGACTATAATGGTACAGTTTGGAGAAAATTTAACGATTTCTTGTGTAACGCTTTTCATAACTTTTTGGTTTGTTTGCACTAAATCGTCACGGCTCATCCCTGGTTTACGTGCAATACCAGCTGTAATGACAACAATATCAGAATCACGTGTATCCTCATAGTTAGATGTACCAGTAATGTTGGCATCAAAACCTTGAACCGGACTCGCTTCAAGCATATCTAACGCTTTACCTTTTGTAGGATTTTCCATTGGAGCAATATCCACTAAAACGACATCACCAAGTTCTTTTTGAGCTAGTAAAAATGCTGTTGTTGCACCAGTAAAACCGCCGCCAATTACAGAAATCTTTTTACGTTTTAATGACATTTTAAGCTCTCCCTTTGAACGTATTAGTTTTTAAAGGCCTACATATAGGAAGGGGCTGTTAATAACAGCCCCTGTTCCTGATAAAAGCATTTAGAGAACAAGGTTCCTTAATAGTTCATGCCGCCTTTTACCAGCGTATGATTATTCCATGTTCTTGATAAGCTCGTCACCAAACTCTGATGTTTTTACTTCAGTTGCCCCATCCATTAAACGAGCAAAGTCGTAAGTTACAACTTTAGAAGCAATTGTTTTTTCAACTGATTTTATGACCATAGTTGCCGCTTCATTCCAACCTAAATGTTCAAGCAGTAACACTCCGGATAAAATAACAGATGATGGATTTACTTTATCTAGACCTGCATATTTTGGTGCAGTACCGTGAGTTGCTTCAAAAATCGCATGACCAGTTTCATAGTTGATGTTAGCTCCTGGTGCGATACCGATACCGCCAACTTGAGCTGCAAGTGCATCAGAGATATAGTCACCGTTTAAGTTTAATGTTGCAACGACATCAAACTCGCGTGGACGAGTAAGGATTTGTTGTAAGAAAATATCAGCAATCGCATCTTTTACGATGATTTTGCCAGCAGCTTCAGCATCTGCTTGTGCTTTGTTCGCAGCATCTGAGCCTTGTTCTGCTTTAATGCGGTCATATTGTGCCCAAGTGAACACTTTATCGCCGAATTCTTTTTCCGCAAGAGCATAGCCCCAGTTTTTAAATGCGCCTTCAGTGAACTTCATGATATTCCCTTTGTGCACTAAAGTAACTGACTTACGGCCTTCTTTAATGGCATAATTGATTGCTGCACGGACTAGACGATTTGTTCCCTCTTCAGAAACTGGCTTAATACCAATACCTGATGTTTCAGGGAATCTAATCTTGTTAACGCCCATTTCATTTTGCAAGAAGTCGATAACCTTCTTTGCCGCATCAGTTCCTTTTTCATATTCAATACCAGCATAGATATCTTCAGTATTTTCACGGAAGATTACCATATCAGTATCTTCTGGACGCTTAACTGGTGAAGGAACACCTTCAAACCATCTCACTGGACGCAAGCATACAAACAAATCTAATTCTTGACGCAGCGCAACGTTTAATGAACGAATTCCTCCGCCAACAGGAGTCGTTAATGGACCTTTGATTGCAATCAGATATTCATTGATTACATCAAGTGTTTCTTTAGGAAGCCACTCGCCAGTTTGGTTAAATGCCTTTTCACCAGCTAGAACTTCCTTCCATACTATTTTACGATCGCCTTTATAGGCCTTTTCTACAGCTGCATTTAAAACTCTCTCGGAAGCTGCCCAGATATCTGGTCCAATTCCGTCCCCTTCAATAAATGGAATAATAGGGTTGTTTGGTACGTTTAGAACTCCGTTGTTTACTGTGATTTTTTCACCTTGCATTGTGTTATTCTCCCTCCTGGTATGTATAAAGACTTTGAAGTTTGTTCGTGATCTATCAAAAGACTGAATCAAAGGTTAGAGTGGTAATCCTCTAACCTTTATTAATCCAATTCTATTGAATCAATTTTTTGAATAAAAGTAAAATATTAACCTCTTTGCTCCACTGGGACATATTTTTGCATGCCAGGACCTGTATAATCGGCACGAGGACGGATCAAACGATTATTTTCATATTGTTCTAAAATATGAGCTAACCAGCCTGATACACGGCTTACCGCAAAGATTGGTGTCATTAAATCATGGTCAATACCTAAACTATGGTACACAGATGCTGAATAAAAATCCACGTTTGGCGGTAATTTCTTTTCGCCTGTCACAATGGCTTCAATCTGAACAGACATATCAAACCAGTGTGGTTCCCCAGTCAACTCGGTCAATTTCTTAGACATTTCTTTTAAATGCTTTGCTCGAGGGTCGCCTTTTCGGTATACCCTGTGACCAAATCCCATGATTTTTTCTTTGTTTGCAAGTTTACCGCGAACGTATGGTTCAACATTTTCAAGAGTGCCAATTTCGGTTAACATCTTCATTACCGCTTCGTTTGCACCACCATGAAGTGGTCCTTTTAAGGCACCAATGGCTGATGTAACACCTGAATATACATCAGATAATGTTGCGACACACACACGTGCAGTAAAGGTAGATGCATTCAACTCATGATCTGCATGCAGCACCAATGCCTTATTCATTGCTTCTACCGCAATTGGTTTAGGTTCATTCCCAGTTAACATATATAAGAAATTAGCTGCAAAGCTTAAATCCTTTCGTGGGGCCACTGGTTCAAGCCCTTTTCTAATCCGGGCGAACGTGGTAACGATGGCTGGCATTTTCGCTTGCAGACGAACTGCTTTTCGATAGTTGGCATCTTCATCCATAATGTCTGCTTCATCATCATATAACCCTAACAAGGAAACTGCTGAACGAAGGGCTGCCATTGGATGCACTTTTTTAATTGGATACATTTTAAAGTGCTCGATGACTTCCGGCGGCAGGGCTGAGTTTTCAGCTAACTGTACTTTTAGCTCTGCTAACTCCTCTACATTCGGTAATCTTCGATGCCATAATAAATAAATAACCTCTTCAAAACTAGCATTTACTGCTAAGTCATCAATGTCATAGCCAACATATGTCAGTGTGTCATCAATAATAGAGCTTATGGAAGATGTTGTTGCCACTACCCCTTCAAGACCGCGTGTTACTGTCATAGAAAATCTCTCCTCACATTCTGAATTTCCCCATCTTTCTTTAAAAAACTGTCTGCTGACATTTACTCTAATAAAGGATTTTGTCAGCTCTTCATTACTCTTATGCCGGATAAGATCGTTATATCTTTGATCTGGCAAAAATCTTATAACAACTGAAATCCATTAATAGGATTCAGTTGAGTTAAAAGCTTATTTATGGCGGTTGCCTTCGTAAAATGACGCCCTGCTTTTTCTTTTATTCTTTTGACTGAGCGATTGCTCGGAATCAAGCCAAGAAAAGTGTATTCTTACCAATCTTTAAAAAATAATTTACAAGTAATTCAATATTTATATATGGAATATGTAAATAAGGATACGCTTACAAGCTTATTATAAACAATTATCAGATTTTTGTGAATGAAAAGACACCGAAAAACTCAAAAAAATTATTATTTCACAAAAAATCTAGCTAAAAAATCCGAATACTTTCATCGCCGTATAGGCAATACCAGCACCAATCAGAGGTCCTACTGCTACACCTTTAAAAATTGAAACAGACAGAATGGTACCAAGTACTAAAGCGGTTGTAATCTGCGGATCATCTGCCAGCAGTTTAACCCCGCCCTTGGCAAGTAAGGCCACAAGCACCCCCGATATTAGAGCCACCCAAGCATATGGTGACTTAAATGACGCTGTTAAATCTTTAAAGCCGATATCGCCGCTGGCAATTGGGGCGAGCACTGCAATGGTAATCAGCGTTACCCCCCAGTTAATCCCCTTTGACTGTATAAAAGAAAAAGATTTTGCCTCTAAACCTCCCGCCTTTAATAAAAGCAGGACAGCAATCGCGATCATTAAAGAACTATTTTTCGCAATTAACCCGATGACGAGTAATAGCAGGAGGAATAATAATGATTCGCTGAACATGGTATCACCAATCCTTTCCAAATTATTGTGCCATACTATTTAGTTACAGCCCGATTTCATTATTTTTAGTTTCTTTTTTTATTACCTGCGTGAAACTTTTCCCGTTATGAATCGTACTATTTTTAGAGAATAAATTTTTCTGGGAAATTATGCAGTTTCTATCATTAAATGTTAAACTGAAATTACTCATTTATTTTAAAGGAGGGCTGCTTTTGGAGCTTAAATATATATACCGGACCATACGATTTTTACTGGTCGCAGGTGGTGTGTTTTTGGCGTTGTATTTATTTTATTTCTTGTCAAAAGTCACCTATCCATTTTTAATTGGTCTTATCATTGCCTTTCTGATCAATCCCTTTGTCGACTTCCTTCAGAAAAAGGCAAAAATGCCTCGCGTACTTGCCGTTCTCATTGCCTTAATCGTGATATTTGCCTTATGTGCCGGTTTAATTACGCTGTTAGTTGCTGAGATTGTCTCTGGTGCAGCCTATTTGGCTACAGTAGTTCCGGAACATCTAGATACACTGATTAATTACCTAGAGGATTATTTTACAGCTCAAATTATTCCCTTATACAACCAATTAACAAGTGTGTTTAATAAGCTGGATGCGGGTCAACAGGACACGATCATTGGCAATATTCAAAATGTAGGGGCAAAAGTCGGCTCAACAGTGGGGACGTTTATTAAGAATCTTTTTGGTAATATACCAAATATCATATCGTGGTTTCCCAATGCTGCGACTGTTCTCATTTTCTCTTTATTAGCCACCTTCTTTATCAGCAAGGATTGGTATCACTTGTCAGCAATGGGCGGTAAAATCCTGCCTCAAAAAGCGAAAACAAGTGGAAAAACGGTTTTTGCAGACCTAAAGAAGGCATTATTTGGTTTTATCAAAGCACAGCTGACCTTAATTTCAATTACCACGGTCATTATTCTGATTGGGTTGCTCATTCTTAGAGTAGATTATGCCATAACGATTGCATTAGCAACAGGAATTGTGGATATTATCCCTTACTTGGGTACAGGTGCTGTCTTTGTGCCATGGATTATTTATGCCTCTATCAGCGGTGATATGGGGCTGGCGATTGGTTTAGGTGTTCTCTATATCATTGTCCTTGTCCAGCGTCAAATTATGGAGCCGAAGATTCTCTCATCTAGTATCGGTCTCGATCCGTTAGCCACCCTTATAGCCTTATTCGCAGGCTTTAAATTAATAGGATTTCTGGGCTTAATTGTTGGTCCAGTCACCCTAGTGATTATCACCACTCTAAAAAGAGCAAATGTCTTCCATGATGTCTGGGTATTTATCAAAGGCCGAGAAGTATAAGCAAAGTAAAGGATAGAAAAAACGTCAGCCCCAAATGGATGCTGACGTTTTTTTCTTGTCTTCTATTTCATGCTATTCATTAAGAGAGCTTAATGATTATAGGACACTTGCATGTCCGTTATAGACAATTCCTCTTGTTGCATCAACAGTGATTTCTTGGCCATCACTAAATAGCTCAAGGGCACGGTCAACACCAACAATGACCGGAATGCTTAAGTTAAGACCAACAACCGCTGCATGGCTGGTTAAACCGCCTTCTTGCGTAATAATGGCCGCACACTTTTCAATGGCTGGCATCATATCACGATCAGTTCCAAGTGTTACAAGTATGGAACCTGGCTTTACTTTTTCCAATGCTTCCTTTGCATCATGGGCAACAACCACTTTACCGAATGCAGAACGGCGTCCAATCCCCTGTGCTTTTGTAATAAAATCGCCCACCAAATGAATCTTCATGATGTTCGTTGTACCTGCTTCCCCAACTGGTACGCCGGCAGTGATTACCACCAAATCGCCATGTTTAACAATGCCGCTGTTTAAGCTTTCTTCAACTGCTGTATCGAGCATATCGTCTGTGGTTGTTGAAGTTCTGCCATGCTGTGGATAAACCCCCCAAACTAGCTGTAAACGACGAACAATGTGTTCATTAGCTGTAATGGCTACAATGGCTGCTTTTGGACGATATTTAGAAATCATTCTAGCAGTGTGGCCGCTCTCCGTTGGTGTAATAATAGACTTAACCTCGAGATTTAAAGCGGTATGTGCTACAGATTGGCCGATTGCATCTGTAATATTGTGTTCTGTGTCCTTGCTGCGGCTTGATAAGATTTCTTTATGATCTAAAGCTTGTTCAGCTCTTGAAGCAATATTATGCATGGTTTGCACGGCTTCTACTGGGTATTGGCCTGCAGCCGTTTCACCAGAAAGCATAATAGCATCGGTACCATCAAAAATGGCATTGGCAACGTCACTCGCTTCCGCACGAGTTGGTCTAGGGTTACGCTGCATTGAATCAAGCATTTGTGTAGCAGTAATAACTGGCTTTCCAAGAGCATTACATTTTTTAATAAGCATTTTTTGCACAAGTGGTACTTCTTCTGCAGGAATTTCTACACCTAGGTCTCCACGTGCAACCATTAATCCGTCGGAAATTTCAAGAATTTCATCGATGTTATCTACGCCTTCTTGATTTTCAATTTTAGGGATGATTTGAATGTGTGTTCCATTATTTTCTTCCAGCAGCTGACGAATTTCTAGTACATCTTTCGCACGGCGGACAAACGAAGCTGCGATAAAGTCAACACCTTGCTCAATCCCAAATAAAATATCTTGGGTATCTTTTTCTGTAATCCCCGGTAAATTTACTGATACACCAGGAACGTTTACACCTTTTTTATTTTTCAAAGTACCGCTGTTTAAAATTTTAGTATGAATTTCTTTTTCGGATTGATTGATGTCTGTAACCTCGAGGCCGATTAATCCATCATCTAAAAGAATTCTAGAGCCTACATGAACATCTTCAATTAATCCAGGATATGTAACTGAAAATTTTTCTGTGGTTCCTTCTACTTCTGTCATGGAAACAATAATGTTTTTTCCCGCTTCAAGCTCAATTGCTCCATTTTGCATGTTATTCGTACGAATCTCCGGACCCTTCGTATCAAGCAGGATGGCTACAGTCTTACCAGTTTGCTCAGAAGCTTCCCGGATATTTTTAATTCTAGCCCCATGTTCTTCAAAATCACCATGAGAAAAATTTAATCGGGCAACATTCATACCCGAATTAATTAATTGTGTTAATTTTTCAATGGACTCACTTGCAGGTCCAATCGTACAAACGATTTTTGTTTTTCGTAGCATGCTTTTTTCCTCCTATTTTTAGAAAAGACAAACTCCAATTCCTATATTGATAATTCCTTAGATAATTTAAATAAGTCAAGGTCGAGCGTATGCTTTTTCTCTAAGGCTTCAATGATATCATAGTCAACAAGCTTATTATTTTCGATTCCTACGGCACGTCCGCCTTTTCCTTCAATTAGCAATTCAACCGCACGTGCTCCAAGCCTGCTGGCTAGCACTCGATCCGCTACGGTCGGTGAACCGCCTCGCTGGATATGTCCCAGTACCGATACTCTTGTTTCAAATTCCGTGTTTTCTTGAAGCTGACGGGCAAATTCATAGCCACTGCATACTCCTTCAGCCACGACAATAATACTATGCTTTTTACCGCGATCATGTCCACTGCGCAGTCTTTCAGCTACTTCTTTCATGTCATAATTTTCTTCTGGGATTAAAATGGTTTCCGCTCCGCCTGCCAGTCCAGCCCATAAAGCAATATCCCCGGCATTACGTCCCATTACTTCAATAACAAATGTTCTTTCATGGGAGGTTGCTGTATCACGAATTCTATCAATCGCATTGATGACAGTATTTAGGGCCGTATCGAAGCCAATCGTTAACTCTGTTCCAGGGATGTCATTGTCAATGGTCCCAGGTACACCAACACACGGATACCCTTGCTGTGTTAAGGCTCTCGCACCGCGGTAAGAACCGTCTCCACCGATAACAACTAGCCCTTCAATACCGTGTGCACGAAGCTGCTCAATTCCTTTTTGTTGGACTTCTGGATTTGCAAACTCAGGAAGACGGGCAGACTGAAGCATCGTACCACCACGATGAATGATGTCACCCACAGAACCTAACTCAAGCTTTTTTATATTTCCACTAACTAATCCTGCATAACCACCGTAAATACCATATACCTCTACATTATGAAAAATTGCTTTACGAACCACAGCACGAATGGCTGGATTCATCCCAGGAGAGTCTCCCCCACTTGTAAGAACGCCTATTTTTTTCATGTATATCACCCCAATAATCAATTTGACCCGTATGTACACACCGTTAGTAAATAAATGAATTAAGCCTAAACTTCACAGTACTTTATTATTATTAACATAAAATCCTCGAATATTTATAAAATAACATGAACAAAACGCGTTAACAACCGATTCAGATTAGTAATTATAATAGACGAAATAATCAATTAATTGGCAGCGCTTCATATTGGGTTGCAATCGTTATCATTAACAATTTAAGGTAATTTCAGTGAATAAAATGTGAACTCTTTTTAAAAAAAATCGTGCCCATTGAGAGCACGATTCGTTAATTTACACTAATGTAATCTTCCGCAACTGTGTATTCGCCAATGGTTCTAAACCGGTTATAACGGTCTGCTATTAATTCTTCTTCGGACCGTTTTAATAAGTCTGCTAGTGATGCTTTTAGCATTTTCTCAATTTCCTCAGCCTGCTTTTTAACATCCTTTTGAGCTCCACCCTTAATCTCTGGGATAATATCATCAATAATCCCCAGTTCCTTCAGGTCAGGAGCAGTAATTCTCATTGTTTCTGCTGCATTCTTTGCAAGAGACGCATCCTTCCACAGAATAGCTGCCGCCCCTTCAGGAGAAATAACGGAGTAAGTTGAATTTTCGAGCATATAAATGCGGTTGCCAACACCTAGTGCTAGGGCACCGCCGCTTCCGCCCTCTCCAATGACAACGCAAATAACCGGGACCCGCAGCCCAGCCATTTCAAATAAATTTCGAGCAATGGCTTCGCTCTGACCTCGTTCTTCAGCAGCTTTCCCTGGATAGGCTCCCTTCGTATCAATAAAGCAAATAATAGGGCGATTAAATTTATCAGCCTGCTTCATTAATCGCAATGCTTTTCGATAGCCTTCAGGATGGGGCATTCCAAAATTCCTGCGGATATTTTCTTTCGTATCTTTCCCCCGCTGATGGCCAATAACGGTGACAGGTAAGCCTTTAAACTTGGCTACACCGCCAACAATGGCTTCATCATCACCAAAGGTACGATCACCATGGCACTCAAAAAAACCATCAAAAAGATACGAAATATAATCAAGAGTGGTCGGGCGGCTGGCAAGCCGAGCTATTTGAACTCTGTCCCATGGCTTAATATTTTCATATATGTCCTGCTCCAGTTTCACCAGACGAGCCTCTAACTTTTTAATTTCAGAACTTAAATCTACATCTGTTGTTTTAGTGAACTCTTTTAGTTCCGTAATTTTCTTTCTTAACTCCACAATTGGGCGTTCGAATTCTAATTCTCCTACCATTCGAGTTCACCTCCAGGTTGATGAATTTCTAATATATTAGTAATTTTTTCCACTAAGTCTTCACGGGAAATAATGGCATCAAGCTGACCATGTTTTAAAAGGAACTCTGCCGTTTGAAAATCCTCCGGCAATTCCTCACGAATCGATTGTTCAATTACTCTCCGACCAGCAAAGGCAATTAATGCTCCCGGTTCAGCAAAGTTATAATCCCCCAAGGAGGCAAAGCTTGCAGAGACACCGCCTGTTGTCGGGTGAGTCATCATCGAGATAATAAGGCCGCCATTATTACTAAATCTCTTTAAAGCAACACTAGTCTTTGCCATTTGCATCAAACTGAGGGCGCCTTCTTGCATTCTTGCTCCGCCGGATGCTGTAAAAATAATAAATGGAAGCGACAATTCATCTGCTTTTTCAATGGCCCTGGTTATTTTTTCTCCAACAACTGAACCCATACTCCCCATCCGGAATGAAGCATCCATAATGGCTAAGACAATCTTATGGTCATTAACCGTCCCTATACCAGTTACAACGGCTTCATTAAGATTGCTTTTTTGCCGGTCTTTTTCCAGCTTTTCCAGATAATCCGGAAAATTAAGTGGATTCATTGAAACCATTTCCTCGTTTAATTCCACAAAAGTTCCTTCATCAATAAAACTATCGATCCGTTCTTTTGCTGTCATTTGGAAATGAAAACCGCAATGCAGACATACCTTTGCGTTTTTCACTAACTCTTTTGTATACATAATTTTTTTACATGAAGGACACTTAGACATAATTCCTTCTGGCACGTCATTCTTTGTAGTATCTTTTGTTATGGTTGCATATTTTTTCTTTTTTGGTTGATTTTTTGTAAAAAGATCCTTAAGCGCCAAATTAAAACCTCCCTTGTGTAACGCGACCTGCCTATGGCAAGATTCTCCAATTATTGCTATTATAAAAGTCTTTCTATCCAGCCTCCACTTCATACCTAAACCATTCTAAGTGTTCTAACTGAATCAAACTAAAAAATAGCCCTCCTAACAGGCTTGTATAACTTTCACTATAAAATAAACATAGTTCAAAATCTGTTAGTATTTGTCGGTAAAGTTTGACAAATTTCGAAGTTTTTTATACGCAGATAGTGTTTTTTCAAGATCCTTTTCAGCTATAGCGTTTAATAAATTAAGATAATGTTCCCGTTTATAGATTAGATCATTTTCCTCTAATGAGTGATAATACTCTTTTAAAATAGACCATAATCGCAAGAATAAATGGTTATCGGACAGCTCCATAAATCTCTGGAAAAATTCATCATCAGAGAAATGGTCCGTGATTTCAAACCAATCCTTAATCTTTTTGATTTCCTGATTATCTGCTTTTTGGAGTACTAAATGCAAGCAATCCATTTCAATATAGTTTTTGGTTTCATACACATCACGCTTAGCTTTTTGATCCTGCAAAATAAAAGTACTAAGAAGTTGGACAAGCTGATGACCGCGAAAATCTCTAATATAGGTTCCCTCGCCTCTTCTAGTCTCAATTAAACCAAGTAATTCTAACGCTCTAAGTGCTTCGCGAACGGAAGAGCGCCCGAAATTCAGGCGCTCCGACAATTCACGTTCAGATGGGATTTTATCGCCGGTCTTGAGACCGTCAATCGTAATCATTTCTCTTAATTGCTTCACAATCTCTAAATAAACTTTGGTATTCGTCACTTACGAATCACTCACTTTTACCAATGATTGCGAGCCTTTGAGTTCTTTCCTTTACATCCTCTGGATCAACTTTCAGACGGGCTACTCCTGTTTCCATAGCTGCCTTGGCCACTGCAGCAGCAACATTTGGTGCTACTCTTGGGTCAAAAGGTGCTGGGATAACATAGTCTGCATGCAGTTCATCCTCGCTTATTAATCCGGCAATTGCCTCTACGGCTGCCACTTTCATTTTTTCATTTATATGAGTTGCCCGAACATCAAGGGCTCCACGGAAAATTCCTGGAAATGCAAGGACGTTGTTCACTTGGTTAGGAAAATCAGAACGACCCGTTCCAACCACTTTTGCCCCCGCCGCTTTGGCTTCTTCCGGCATAATCTCTGGATCAGGATTAGCCATTGCAAAAATGATCGAGTCTGGGTTCATAGAAGCAACCATATCCTTGGTTAGTGCTCCTGCAACCGATACACCGATAAAAACATCCGCACCTTTTATCACATCAGCGAGACTTCCTTGTTGATTATCGCGGTTCGTAAATTTCGCCACTTCTGCTTTGACTGAATTCATCCCCTGCGGCCGGCCTTCATAAATGGCACCTTTTGTATCACACATGATGATATCTCTGACTCCGTAGTTATATAACAACTTGATAATGGCAATTCCAGCCGCACCGGCTCCGCTAGCAACTACCTTTATTTCAGTCATTTTCTTTCCAATAATTTTAAGGGCGTTGACAAGTCCTGCTACAGTTACAATGGCAGTGCCATGTTGGTCATCATGAAAAATGGGGATATTAGCTTCCCTTTTCAATCTTTCTTCAATCACAAAACAGTTCGGAGCGGCGATATCTTCGAGATTCACTCCCCCAAAGGTTGGCTCCAACAACTTTACCGTTTCGACAATTTTATCAACATCTGTTGTGTTTAAACAAATGGGAAAAGCATCCACTCCGGCAAAGCTTTTAAAAAGGACAGCTTTGCCTTCCATTACTGGAAGAGCGGCTTCAGGTCCAATGTTACCCAGCCCTAATACAGCTGTACCGTCGGAAACAACGGCAACCATATTACCTTTCATCGTATAATCATAAACCGTTTCAGGTTTTTCATAGATGTCTTTACATGGCTCTGCCACACCTGGTGAATAGGCTAAACTTAAATCATGTGCATTTCGAACTGGAACCTTTGATTTTGATTCTAACTTTCCCTTATGAATTCGATGCATATGTAATGCTTCTTCACGTAAAGTCAAGAACTGTCACCCCTAAAAAATTATATAAAAAATAATAATACCCATTCACTTATTGCCATCTATAGTGGTCAGACCACACTTGTCTCTTTACCACTATAACATATCTAGGGAAGTTGTAAAGAATTATTCCTTTAGGACCACGTTTTCTGAACCAAGGATATTTCTTAATTTTTGCAGTACATTCTGTTCAGGTTTCACCTTGTACTCATCACCTAACCTAAATGTTTTCCCGGTATCTTCATAATGGACAATAACGGGGGCAGTTCCTTTATTTTCTTTTAATAACTGATGTATCTGTTTTAGTAATGCTTCGTCCTTCATACCAGCGGAAACTTTTAAATATAAAACAGCTTGTGTTTTAAAATTGTTTTGTAACCATTGTTCCAAATCAAACACCTGCTGAATAATAAATTGCCATTGACCTTCTCTTTCTTCCAATTTACCTTCAAGAAGCACAAAACTTCCTTGTTTCAATAATACCTGAAATCTTTTATATACATTTGGAAATACCACAGCCTCCATCTCACCGCTCGAATCACTTATGGTTAAGAAAGCCATCGAGTCTCCTTTTTTTGTACGAATCGATTTCATCGCTGAAATATAGACACCTGAGGCAGCCCTTTTTACTTCCGGGCTAAATTGATATAACAGCAAGGCACCACTTAGTTTAAGCCTTTTTTCATAAATGGAGATAGGATGGTCAGATAGGTAGAAACCTAGCGCCTCTTTTTCAAAGGTCAATTTATTTTCGAGACTAATAGGATCCACTTGGACGTATTTTGGCTTTGGGATCATGTCTTCCTCAAATAAGGCAAACTGTTCATCCTCATTCGGTTTAAAGATTTGGGCATGTTCAATCGCTACATCCAAACTGGCTAAAAGAACAGCACGGTCTTCGCCAAATTCATCAAATGCACCGGAATGAACTAAATATTCAAGTGTTTTTCGGTTTACTGCTTTAGAAGAAACTCTAATACAAAAGTCAAATAAGTCTTCAAATCTCTTCCGTTTTCTAACTTGGAAGATTTCCTTCAGAGCTGCAGCACCCACACTTTTTATGGCTGCCAGGCTATATCGAATTCCATTTCTTTCTACCTGAAAGGAGTATTTGCTTTGATTAATCGATGGGGGGAGGACGTTGATCTCCTTTTGCCGCGTTTCCAAAATATATTGAGCAATTTTTGTATCATTCCCGATTGCAGAAGTAAGAAGGCCCGCCATAAAATGAACTGGAAAGTTGGCTTTTAAAAACGCTAGTTGGTAGGCAATCATACTATAGGCGACCGCATGGCTCCTATTAAATCCGTAGTTTGCAAATCGAACAATTAAATCATATATTTCATTCGCAAGTCCTTCTGTATAACCTTTCTTTAATGCCCCTTGAACGAAGTGATAGCGCTCTTTGTCCAATACTTCTTTTTGCTTTTTCCCTACTGCACGGCGTAACAAGTCTGCTTCACCAAGGGAAAAACCAGCCATTTTGGAGGCAATCTGCATGATTTGCTCTTGGTAAACAATGACTCCATAGGTATTCGCTAAAATGGGCTCCAAATCAGGGTGTGGATACTCTACAGCCGCCCTGCCATGTTTCCGGTCGATATAGAGTGGAATGTTTTCCATTGGGCCTGGACGATATAAAGCATTTACTGCCACAATATCCTCAAAGCGAGACGGCTTTAATCGAGTCAGTACCTTCCTCATACCCTCTGATTCAAGCTGAAATATACCTGTGGTTTCCCCTCTGGCCAGTAAGTCAAACGTGTTAGCGTCTTGCAGTGGTATCTGCCGTATGTCAACATTCCTGCCCGTATCTCGATAAATAGAAGTTAAAATCGTTTCAATTAACGAAAGGTTTCGTAGACCGAGAAAGTCCATTTTCAGTAAGCCAATCTCCTCAAGATACTCCATTGAATACTGGGTTAAGAAAACATCTCCGGACCCCCGTTGAATCGGGACTAACTCCACCAGCTGCTTCTCACTAATGACCACACCGGCCGCATGTGTGGAAGTATGGCGCGGCAGGCCTTCAAGTTTGATAGCTGTCTCAAACAATCTATGATTTAGCGGACTATCCTTCACAAACTTTCTTAATCGTTCAGATTCTTTATAAGCGGCGTCCAGATTAATACCTAAGCGGGACGGAACCAATTTTGATAAATACTCCAATTCTTTCGCATTTAAACCAAACGCTCGGCCGACATCTCTTAAAGCCGCTTTTGCAGCAAGTGTTCCAAATGTAACAATTTGAGCAACATGCATTTCCCCATATTTTTTAGCAACGTAATCGATCACCTCGTCCCGGCGATGATCAGGGAAATCGATGTCAATATCGGGCATCGATACCCGTTCAGGATTTAAAAAACGCTCAAATAATAGCTCATGCTTAATCGGATCTACGTCTGTGATATACAAAACATACGCAACAAGTGAACCTGCCGCTGACCCTCGTCCTGGTCCGGTTAAAATACCATGCTCGCGTGCATATCTCATAAAATCCCAAACAATTAAAAAGTAGTTACTAAATTTCATCCGCTTAATCACAGCAAGTTCATAGGACAATCGGTCTAAATATTCCTTATCCGGGTTAGAGAACCGTTCATACAATCCCTTTTCACATAAATGGTCAAGAAACTCCTCCGCGGGAACACCATGCTCGGTTGGGAATGCCGGTAAATAGGTTTTATTAAGTTCGATATTTACGGTGCACCGGGCGGCAATGTTCAAGGAATTTTCTAAGGCTTGGGGATGTTCTGAAAAGCAATCAACCATTTCTTCAGCACTTTTTAAATAAAACTGGTCGCTATCTAGTTTTTCTCTATGCTCATCCTGAAGTTTATCGCCATTTTTAATCGCTAGTAAACATTCGTGTGCAAATGTATCTTCTTTTTCTAAATAATGGACTCTGTTTGTAGCTACAAGCGGTATGTTCTCTCTGTTAGCGATCGTAAGAAACTGTTTGTATATCCTTTTTTCATCTTCTAGCTGATGCTGCTGGACAGATAAGAAGAAGTTGCCGTTTCCGAATATCTGATCCAGTCTAAGGATTAATCTTCGTGCATATTCCTCATTGCCGTTTAAAAGTGACTGTTCAATTTCCCCTTCTAAACCTGGAGAAATGGCGATAAGTCCTTGTGAATAAGATTTAAGCCATTTAAACGGAAGACCATTTTTAGACTTAGTTTGAACCGCACTTGTTATTTTTAGTAAGTTTTTAAATCCTTCCTCTGTTTCAGCAAGTAAAACAAGTGGATAGGCTTCATTTTCTGACCGTTCGCTTTCAACATCTACCGTTAGACCAATGATTGGTTTAAGGTTATTTTTCTTACAGAGTTTATAAAATTCAATCGTTCCGTACATGACGTTTCGGTCTGTCAGAGCAAGGGCTTTAAACCCTTTTCTTTTGGCATTTTCAATTAAATCCGGGACAGATGCCGTGCTTGTCAACAAGCTATAGGCACTATATACATGAAGGTGAATAAAAGACATAATGTCACACCGTTCCTTAAAAAAATTTCATTAATTTAATTATAGAGCTTAATAAGAAAAAAGGAAAATATGTTCTTATTTAACGAAAAGCATAAGCGCCTTGGGCTTTATTTCATGGTACTAACTCATATTCCAGAACCTTTGTCCATATACATGAATATAACAATTTGTAAGGGCGGTTTGCGCATGAAAGAGATTGGTTTTTTTCCGGCTTTTATTGAGGGCTACTTTATCGCACTAGGAGTCGTGCTTGGCGGTTCCTTAATTGGAGGAATTGCTTCATTCTTAACTGGACAACCACCGCTTACGAC
Source organism: Bacillus sp. ISL-18 (assembly GCF_018613415.1). Lineage (GTDB taxonomy): Bacteria > Bacillota > Bacilli > Bacillales > Cytobacillaceae > Neobacillus. The sequence goes on from NZ_JAGGQG010000010.1 coordinate 776,353, forward strand.
CGTCTACCGATTGTCCTCCGCACTTAGGATATGGGCAATCGTTTCTGCAATTGGTGGAACATTTGATGCAGTTTACACATTTGAAAGAGGTATATTTAACGCGGATACAAAGGATCTTTTTAAACAACTCTTGCTCATCCTTTCTGCCTTGGGCGGGGCCCAAACAGGTGCGCTCATTATTAATTGGTTAACCCAGGAGCATATCTCGTCATGAGAGTCCCGCAATTATATCGTAAACCCGGCTGGCAGCGCTTTTTTGCAGGAACCGCTGTTGGCGGAGCAATTAGCTGGTGTATCTTTCTCTATATTTACGGGGTTTGGCAGGAAGAGAACACGGAGTTAATACGGAAGCAGCAGCAGGAAATTGTTGATTTAAATAACGAGAAAAAGATTTGGCAGGATGAGTATAAGGAAATCAATCGGCGCAATATTGAACAGCTTACGGTCCAGAAAATAAATATTAAAATCACAAACGCCGAAAAATATAAGCTAGACTCGTTGAGTGTCCTAGAAACAGAAGATTCGGTTCACGATGATATTAGTATGATGCTCGCCAAAGATATCGAAACCGTATATAAAAGTAAGGACTTACTCAAAAAAATAATTGAAAACAAACAAGTAAAAATTAATGATAAAAGATACAAGTTAAAAGTGAAAGAAATGGTTATCTATACAAACTTAACCATCCAATTAGAAATTCATTTTGAATAAGCAAGGCTGCAGCGACTTTATTAGGCGCTGCAGCTAGACATACGGCCCTGAAAACGGGCCGTTTTCTTGCTTGAGACTAGTTGGAATATGCTTCGCAAACTTTCCCTAATTCCGTAACGACTTGTTCCACTTCGTCCCATGAATAAATCGTTGCACCCGAAGCAAGCGGATGTCCGCCGCCGTTAAATTTCCTTGCGACCACATTAATCACAGGCCCCTTCGAGCGGAGTCTTACCCGGATTTGGTTGTCTTCCTCAATGAAAAAGACCCACGCTTTTATCCCTTTTACCTCCCCAAGTGATCCAACCAGTAAAGATGCTTCAGCCGGTCTCGCGTCATACTCTTTTAATAAATCCTTGGTAATCTCAACAGAAGCTACACCATTTGGCTGTAGGACAAAATTCTGCAGGATATAACCTTGTAATTTAATAATTTTAGGATCTAGCTCGTACATTCTGTCAAAAAGTTCTGTCCGTGAAAAATTGTAATGAATTAATTCACCTGCATATGCAAATGTTTTTTCCGTTGAACTTGGGAACAAAAATCTACCCGTGTCACCAACAATACCGGCAAACAATAACCTTGCCGCCTCGTCATTCATTTTCAATCCCGATTCCTTACCTTTTAGATAGAATTCATAGATCATTTCACTGCAGGAACTAGCATTGGTGTCGACCCACAATAAGTCCCCATACGGTTCCATGTTAGGATGATGGTCGATTTTAATCAATTTATCTCCCCATGTATAGCGATGATCATCGATTCTTTCCTGATTGGCCGTATCACAAACAATCACTAATGCCCCTTTATAAACTTCGTCCTCGATTACATCAAGCCTGCGCAGGAAATTCAGCGTCGCTTCCTCTTGACCGACGGCATAGATTTTTTTCTCTGGAAAGGATTCCTTTAATATTGCGGTTAATCCACCTTGTGAACCGTATGCATCCGGGTCTGGACGGATATGACGGTGAACAATAATCGTTTCATATTGTTTAATTGCTGTTAAAATTTGCTCAATCATGACACTGCTCCTTATGTACCAATTATGGCTTTTTTTTTCAATCCACGATAAAATAATAATGATTTCAAGAAATTTGGAGGATTGAATAATGTTTGTATTCGTTGTATTGATTGTCGTTTTATTTGCTTTCTACTTATTTTATAAAACAAAATACATTAGAAGCAACCGTCAGGTAGAAAAGAAATGGCTTTCCGCCAAATCAAATATCGCACTTGGTCTTTTTGTCTGCTTATTTGGCATTAATCATCTTGTCTTTATATCCGAGACTACCACATCATACATTATTGCATCCATCTTTACTATTTATGGTGCCTACTTTAGTTGGATTGGCTTCAAAAAATATAAGCACTACCTTCCGTTTGCCATTGAAGAGGCTAACAGTCTTGAAGCCCAAAAATAAGTTGAGCCGCTTCTCAAAGGGAAGCGGCTTTCTTTTTAATTAGGCTGTGTTAAGGGGTATTGTTAATTTTTAGCATGTTGATTGGAGCGGAAGGCGGCGAAGACTCCTGCGGGAGTACGGGGCAGGGGAGACCCCACAGGCGCAGGTGCGCCGAGGAGGCTCCCCGGCACGCCCGCGGAAAGCGAAGCCGCCTGGAGCGGAAATCAACATTCAAGATTAACACAGCCTTTAATTAAGTTATTAATTCCGATCAATTAACTGACACATCATCATCGCTTTTCCCACTAACACACTTTCATTAAAAACCTCTACATCTACTTTCCCAAACTTACGGCCAACTTCCAGTACTTTAGGAATAATTTCTAAGGTACTTTCCATCTGAACCGGTTTTAAAAAGTAAATTGTCATATTTTCTACAACCAAATCGCCTTTTTTATAACTGCGTAAAATCCGATTTGCCGCTTCAGACACAATTGTGGTGAATACCCCGTATGAAATGGTTCCAAGATGATTAGTCATTTGAGGGGTTACTTCACAGGAGTAAACTTCCTCCCCTTTAGCTTTCCCTTGGATTAAAGCCATTTGGTTGGTAATGATATCGTCAATTGTTTCACCAACCTGCGGCTGGCGCTGATTCATTTGCAGCGCCTTTAATACATCTTGACGGCTGATAATTCCCTCAAGACGATTGGAATCGTCTGTAACAGGTAAGACCTCTATCCCTTCCCAAACCATTGTATGAGCTGTTGAGGCGACACTTGTTTTTCCGTTCACCGTCATTGGATTTTTTGTCATGATCTTATCAATCGAAGTATCTAAATCTCGGCCTAGTATATCTTTACTCGTGACCATCCCCTGAATTTTCATGTTTTGGTCGACAACAGGGTAGCGGCTATGCGTGGTTTTTTGATTTAGCTCATGCCATTTGGATACTTTATCTGAAGTTTTGAGATAATAGGTTTCATCAAGCGATGTTAAAATGTCTTCTACTAGAATGATTTCTTTTTTGATCAATTGGTCATAAATAGCCCTGTTAATCATCGTTGCTACCGTGAAGGTATCATAACTAGTTGAAATGACCGGTAATTCCAAATTATCGGCCAGCTTTTTCACATGCTCTTCACAGTCAAATCCACCAGTAATTAAAACAGCGGCTCCTTCTTTTAAGGCAAGCTCATGTGCCTGTGTCCGGTTTCCGACAATAAGGAGATTACCAGCCTCTGTATAGCGCATCATGGCTTCTAATTTCATCGCGCCAATGACGAATTTATTTAGGGTTTTATGCAAACCAGTTCTTCCGCCTAATACCTGCCCGTCCACAATATTTACAACTTCGGCAAATGTAAGCTTTTCAATATTTTCTTTCTTTTTTCGCTCAATCCTAATCGTGCCAACCCGTTCAATCGTGCTGACATATCCTTTATTTTCAGCTTCTTTTATCGCTCTGTAGGCCGTTCCTTCACTTACGGTCATCGCCTTGGCGATTTGCCGCACTGATATTTTTTCCCCAATTGGAAGTCCATCAATGTATTGCAAAATTTGTTCATGCTTAGTAGCCAAGACCTTCACCCTTTATTGTTTGAATTCCAATTCATCCAGTCTTACACCGGAATTATGTCTATTTTCCATTATAGAGTGTTAAAAGTCTTGATTCAATGCGGTTTCTCACAATTTATCATGCAAAGAGCGCCTTTTTTGAGGCGCTGCTTGCTAGGAGCCTTGAAAACTCCTAAGAAAATAATGAAGGATTAATGGTAGGAACGGGACTTTTTCTTTACACGTCCTGACTGCATTTTTCGCATCGATTTCTTTGGGCTATAGAGGATACCTGTTAGATTCCCTGCAATCACAACTAATGCAAAAGCCAGCCATGTTAAAGAAAAGATCCCTTGTGTGTTGTCAAGGTTAATTGACAATCTAGGTACAGCAAAATAGAGCATAAAGGCTGCAAGCAATAAGCAAAGTAGATATCGGTTCTTTTTCATTTTCATTTCCTCCCTAAAAGACTGCTTGTTTCATTTTTATGCTAGAGGAAGGAAAAAAAGTATGTGAAAACCGAAAGAACCATTAAATTTCTAATGCCTCACCTGGTGCAAGGACGAGTCCATTTTTATTAGGCATCATTTCAAGAAATTGATTCGGGTCTTGTTTAATTGGCGGGAAGGTATTGTAATGGATTGGAACAACTGTTTTAGCTCTTAACAGTTCGGCCGCATAGGCAGCATCCTCTGGACCCATTGTATAGTTATCACCAATTGGCAGGAAGGCAAGGTCGATTGGATGACGGTCGCCAATTAATTTCATATCGGAGAAAAGTGCAGTATCACCTGCGTGGTAAATGGTCTTCCCTTCACTCATAAACAAGATTCCAGCAGGCATTCCGCAATACACGATTTGATGATCATTTGTGGTATAGCTTGAGCCATGGAAGGCCTGGGTCAACTTTATTTTGCCAAAATCAAATTGATAAGAACCTCCGATATGCATACCATGTGTTTTTACACCCTGCCAGCTTAAGAACGTAGATAATTCATCCGTTGCCACTACAAGCGCGTCATTCCTTTTGGCCAGCTCTACAGTATCCCCCACATGGTCATTATGGCCATGTGATAATATAATTGCGTCGACTTTCACATCTTGCGCCTTTAAGTCCGTTAAGGAATTGCCTGTAATAAACGGGTCAATGATGATATTTTTTCCTGCCGTATTAATTTGAACAACTGAATGCCCATGATAAGATATTCTCATTCTTACCTACTCCTTTTTATCTATAAGAATTATCAAGCTCGGTGCCAACGCTAAGACGGGCACTTACGCTTTTCTATGTATTTCCCTAAGAATTTAGGAATTCCTTCTTACTTTATACCCATAACTGCTTCTTTTTAGTGCATGATAAGGTATGATAGTTTACATTCACCAATTATCTTGTTACGCTCAGGTTGGATTTGATATTTAACAAGGGGGTCCCCTAACATGAATCAACGATTAGTAAAGCTTCAAACTTGGATGAAGGAAAATGAAATTGAAGTCAGTTTTTTGACATCGTCAGAAAATGTTTTTTATTTAAGCGGCTATTATACTGACCCGCATGAAAGACTTCTCGCACTTGCGGTATTCCAAGAAGAGGAGCCGTTTTTGGTTTGCCCTTCAATGGAAGTACATGATGCAAAACGATCTGGCTGGGCTCATGAGATCATCGGCTACAGTGACATTGAAAATCCGTGGGAACTGATCTTAAACTCGATCAATAAAAGAATTCATAAAGTTTTGAAGGCTGCTATTGAAAAAGAACATATGAACGTTGAGCGCTATGAACGGCTTTTAAGTTTGTTTCCGCACGCTTCGTTCGTATCGGCAGAAGAAAAATTACGGATGCTGCGCATGATTAAGGATGCACAGGAATTAAAAATCATTGAAGAAGCCTGTGCATTGGCAGATTACGCTGTTCAGTTTGGTGCTAGTGAAATTAAAGAAGGAAAAACAGAACTCGATGTACTAAATGCATTGGAGTACGCACTTAAACAAAAGGGCGTAACCGAAATGTCGTTTTCAACCATGGTTCTAACAGGTGCAAATGCAGCTTCTCCTCATGGTACTCCTGGAGGAACCAAAATTAAAAAGGGCGATCTCGTCTTGTTTGATTTAGGTGTTGTGGTTGACCGGTATTGCTCCGATATTACAAGAACAGTGGCGTATGGAGATATTAACGATAAGCAAAAAGAAATATATGATACGGTCTTGAAGGCCCAACTTGCTGCGATAGACGCTAGTAAACCTGGGGTGAGCGCTGCGGAAGTGGACCTTACTGCCCGACGAATTATTTCAGATGCCGGTTACGGGAAGTTTTTCCCTCACCGCTTAGGGCATGGTCTTGGGATTAGTGTCCATGAATATCCGTCATTAACAGAGACCAATCAGTTGATAATTGAAGAAGGAATGGTTTATACGATTGAACCCGGTATCTATGTACCAGAGGTTGCAGGCGTCCGTATTGAGGATGATGTGTATATTACGGCGGATGGAGCAAAAGTGATTACTAATTTCCCAAAAGAGCTGCAAATTATTAAATAAAATTTGGGACCTTTTTACATTGAACTCTGTAAGGATTTGATGTATTATAACAATACAAGCTGCGTTGTACGTAATCATAATAAAGTTTTAACCTTTAAGCTGTAAAAGGGAGTTTAACTATCGAAGCGGAAATGACATGCCTCTGTCTATAGGACATGGAGGACACGCAGGAACGTTTCTGAGAACACCCACTTTGAGGAGTGGTGGTTTAAAACTTTCTTATATCTCTACGGCAAATGCGGCTACATAATTGCTTTATAAAACCAGCTTTCTAGTGAAGCTGGTTTTCCTATGTAAAAAAGAAGAGGTCCCCGCCTCTTCTTTTTTTACTTTTAATAAAAGTAAGGATATGGGTAATATGGGTAAAAATACGGGTAACCGAAATACGGGTATCCATAACCATATAAATATGGTGCTGTTAATAAGGCACCTGCTGCCAAGCCGCCTAAAAACGGCAGCCCAAAACCGCCAAGGCCCCATCCCCATCCCCACGGTCTGCCAAAGCCAAAACCGAAGGGTCTGCCAAAGCCAAAGCCGAATGGACGGCCAAAACCGAATCCGAAGCCTGGACGTCCAAAGCCAAAGCCAGGACGGCCAAAACCTCCAAAATGACCAAAGCCGCCAAAGTGGCCAAAACCGTGGTGAAGTCTTTCATCTCCCGTATTTATTCCATACATTTCAGTTGTCATTTTTCATTTTCCCCTCCTCTTTTTATAGTTGACACACTAAAGAATATGCATGATTACCTATAAACTCTTGGGTAAATGCCCTTTAGAGTTTATTTTCCATGGACATATGACTACTATTACAAGTCTGGTTTATCAAAACAAAAAAGCTGCCTAATTTAGACAGCTTTTTTGTCAGAAACTCAATTTTATTCCTCAACAGCAGCAAAATCACTATTGTTTGCAAGTGCCGTTCCTTCCCCTATAAATCCACTATTATAAGAGTTCAAAATCTGCTGGCTTACCTCCATTGTCCCCTTTTCATCAAATTCAAATGTATACTTGTTCTTTGATTCACCTTTTACCATACTTTCATACCCCCCTTTTGATGATGTTACTTCATTATTGTTCGAAAAATTGAAACAATTATTCATTGTTAAATATTGTATAATCAAGGTGAGGAGATGATAATCATGGGACTTAAATATCAAAATATTTTAGTCGCTATTGATGGATCAAAAGAAGCAGAGTGGGCATTCAAAAAAGGGATAGAAATCGCCAAACGAAATGGTTCACGTATGATACTCGTACATGTAATCGATACAAGGACTTTTGCCTTAGTTGAAGCATATGATACGGTTATTGGCGACCGTACAGAAACGCAAGCAAAAGAAATGCTCGAAAAGTATCAACAGCAAGCTGTTGAGGCAGGGATAAAAAATGTTCAATATGAGATTGAATACGGCTCTCCTAAAATTCGCATCCCTAGAGATATAGCCAAAAAACATCAAGTAGATTTAATCCTCTGCGGAGCTACCGGGATGAATGTGGTGGAAAGATTCTTTATCGGAAGCGTTTCAGAACATATCACTCGTTACTCCCCTTGCGATGTTCTAGTCGTTCGAACCATAAAAGATGCTGAATAAAACTTTATATATTTTAAAGCACGGCGCTCATCGCCCGTGCTTTTTCGTTAAAAGTTAAATATATTCTCGTGAATGATCTCTCTATCTATAGTACAATTAAAACAATTATTTTAAGATGGTGCCTGACACCATTTCTACTATTAGCGAATTTGAAATAGGAGGCAGATATATGGTGGATCATTTTTATTTTGATGAACGTCTTGGGATTCCTGTGCCGGATTTAAGGGTTGAGTGGGATGAATACAGCAAGGAAACGCAGCAGTTTATTTTGCTTCATTGGGAAAAGATTCGCGGTTCTATTCCCGATCGGATTGCTGAACTCGAGCAGGAAATTAACTATAAACAGGCTAAACTTTCTGATGAAAGTGACTTTCCCCTTTCATGTAAGTTGAATACTGAAATAGCGGAACTTGCTTCTATCATTAATGATTTATGGCTCTGGTATCGTGCCGATCAAACCGTTTCCACAAAAGTCCATCAATAAAAACTCCCTGCAAGAGGGAGTTTTTATTGTTTATAGGTCTTTTTTTAACTCTCGAACAACATGCCCAATCTCTGGAAGAATTAATTTGCTCATTGCTAATTTGACCGCTCCAGTGGAGCCAGGAGTCGAGAATATAGCTGTGTTTTTAACAACGCCTGCTATCGCCCTGGATAGGATTGCTGCAGAACCTATATCCTCCTGGTAACTCAGCATTCTAAACAATTCCCCAAAGCCGACTATTTCTTTCTCTAGCAGCCCTTTAACCGTTTCGATGGTAACATCCCGCTTGGCAATTCCCGTCCCGCCATTCGTAAGAATTACATCGATCTCTTCTCTGTTACAGGCTTTAAGAATTTCAGCTTGTATTGGTCCCGATTCATCTTTTACAATACAATAATCCACAATTTTATGTCCTGTATCTTCAAGCATTTCGATCATTAACCGGCCACTTTTATCTGTTTCCTGATTTCTTGTATCACTAACAGTAATGACCATACAATTAACAGCCTTTGGTGCTTCACTTTTATGTTCTTTGGTACTCATCTTTATGACTCCTCTTTATCCTTAAGATATCGCAATTGATAATATTTATGGGCAAAGTCCGTTACTTTGCGCGTTAATTGATAATTGGTTGCAGCGCCAATGGCCATACTGACAAGTGGTATACCCTGGATTGCTTTTTTCCGGAACACCATAATCACCATTGCCTTAAACAGCTGCTGAATGGGTTGCTCCAGCCAAGAAATATCGGAAATTTTCTCATTTCCTTCATAAAAATATAACTCTTCTTGCTGCTCTAATTCCTCGTTCAAACAAGCCCAGCCCTCTTTTTGGATTCTCGGCGGCAATGTGGCTGTATGGAATACCTTTAAAGACGTCATCATCTCAAATGGGGTATTCACCTCAAATCCGTAGGTCATCGCAATCAATTGAACCACCCGCAGATTTATAACTGCCATCGCTGGAATATCTGCCCCTAGCAGAAGCGTACCTCCCGTCCCAGAAAGTCCACCTTGGGTAAAGGAATAGAGGCGATGCTTGGCAATTTGCTGCTCCGCTATGTATTGTAATTGGTCAATATCCAATCTTCTCAGGTCTGCGATATTCTCTATATCTTTTTGGAAGATTCTCCCTGATCCCAGTATTCTTTCCTTTGCATCCATTTGAAGCTGTGAACCTTGAATAATACTATGTAAATGAAATAACCAACCGTCAATTACGGAAAAAAATTGCCTTTGAACTTTTTCCGGCAATAAAGAAAAAGATCGGTCCAAATACTTTTCATAGAGTAATTGAAAATCATTGGCTTCATAGCTTAATAAGTTTTTTTCCCACGAGCGAATTTCATCCAGAACAACTAGTTCACGGTCTGTCAATGGCATTGTAATCCCTCCTGCCCATTGTATCTTTTTCCAGTATATCACATTAAAACAGGACTGAAAAAAGGCAAAAGCCACAACAAGAGCTTTTGCCTTTTTCTAGATTATTAAATTTCAGGGTTACCTGAATTAACCTTAATGTGTTAAACGAACAACGTCACGGGCAATCATAACCTCTTCATTTGTAGGTATGATGATTACTTTAACTGGGGAATGAGGATAGTTGATAAATGCTTCCTCTCCTCTTACCTTGTTTAAAGCAGGATCCCAATATACACCCATAAATTCTAAGCCTTTTAAAATACGTTCTCTAATTGGGTCACTATTTTCACCAATACCGGCAGTGAAAATAATCGCATCTACGCCATACATCCGAGCAGCATAGGAACCGATATATTTATGAATACGATTAGCAAACACATCCAATGCAAGCTCTGCACGCTCATTTCCTTTGTCAGCTTCGCCAATAATATCCCGAAGATCACTTGAAAAACCAGAAACAGCTAACATACCACTCTTTTTATTTAACACATCAAGCACTTCTTCAGCTGTTTTATTGGTTTTCTCCATGATATAAGGAATAAGCGCTGGGTCAATATTCCCTGAACGTGTCCCCATTGTTACCCCTGCCAGAGGCGTGAATCCCATAGATGTGTCGATGGACTTACCGCCTTCAATCGCAGCGATACTTGCTCCATTTCCTAGGTGACAGGAGAGTAAACGAAGCTGTTCAATCGGGCGCCCTAATAATTCTGCCGCACGCTGGGACACATATTTGTGGCTTGTGCCATGGAAGCCATATTTACGAATTCCATACTTTTTATAGTATTCATATGGCAAGCTATATAGGAAAGAGCTCTCAGGCATTGTTTGATGAAATGCTGTATCGAACACTGCAACTGCCGGTACATTAGGAAGAACTTGTTTGAATGCTTTAATACCAGTAGCATTTGCTGGATTATGCAATGGAGCTAATTCTGATAACTCTTCAATTTTAGCTAAAACTTCATCCGTAATTAACGCTGAATCGTTAAAAGTTTCTCCTCCGTGAACGACGCGGTGCCCAATTCCTTCAATTTCATTAAGAGACTTGATAATACCTAATGAGGTCAATTTATCCAATAGCATCTTAACGGCGACATCATGATCGGGAATATCTATGACTTCTTCGATTTTTTCTCCATTAACCGTTATATTAAAAATTGAATCATTCAGACCAATTCTTTCAATTAGTCCTTTTGTAATTACTTCTTCGCTAGGCATTTCGAATAACTGAAACTTCAACGAAGAACTGCCTGCATTGATTGCAATAACTTTTGCCATTTTTCAGAACGCTCCTTTTATATAACAACATCGACTTGAAGTAAATTTTGTTTTAATACACCTTTATTTTGCGCAAACCGACCCTGTTTATTTCCCTCAATTTTTCATTTAATCACTCTAGGTAAGACATTACAAGGAATAAATCATTTGATACCGATTACATTACAAATGTTCATATATTCACAAATTTCTTAATTCCAAGAAAACAAAATAAAGGATAAAGAGGTGAATTTCACCTGCTTTATCCTTTATTTTCTTGAAACCACTTTTCCATCTTTGTGAGGATGTTATCCATCTCATACGCATTTGAAAGGCTAGGTAAATTTACCAGCAATGCTTGCTTAGGGGGCTGAATAGTTTCGCCCTTTTTTTGTAAAATCAAAATACTTTTCGCCGAACTCTTATTTTTAAATATACTGGTTGGCAATTGCAGCAGGCCTTGGATATACACATGATCCTTTATGTATTCGTGAAGCTGCGGTGCCTGCTCACTTTCAAATAGTCCATTAGGAACCAAGAAGAACAGATATCCCCCTGCATTCGTATGACGGACACCTTGTTCAATAAACAAGTGATGGGAATAAGTATGGCCCGTATCCGCTTTTAATTGATAATCGGCCGCCCTGATATCATTCGGATAGTAGCCAACAGGTAAATCAGCGATTACTCCATCGACTGGGTCAATAAATAAAGATTCTAAGCTGTCTTGGTTAAAGAATTGAATCGGATGCCCCTGCAAGTTTGCATTCACATAGGCGAGCTTGATTAGAATATCGTCAATTTCTACACCAATCGCGGTGATTTGTTTACGCGAATGATTCATTACCGTTGTTAAAAGATTTCCTGTTCCCACAGCTGGATCAAGAAGACGGAAGGATGGTTTCTGCATAAATTTTTCAACTAAATATCCGACGAGCATTCCCACAGAATCGGGAGTCATTTGATGATTTGGCTGTACATTTTCCTTCATACCTTTTAGAATCACTAACTGAAAGGCTTTGCGAAGGTCTTCATTGGAAAAGTTGTCCAAACTCAGTTCACTGTATTGTTTCTTTAGCCGCTTGACGGTTAGTTCACTTAACTCTTCCTGCAAAATAGCTCCTTGGAATAGATTTTCACCCGTATCAGCAAGTGCTTCAAGATAACTGCAAGCTAGTTCCTCTTGTAAAATAAGGGCCGTTTCGTTAAATAATGTAAATAACTCTTCTATTGGAGAAATGTTCATTGTTTCCCTCCATTACTAAATTTCCTTATTCATTCTATACGAGTATGTATTTTTTAAACAAGTAAAAAGACCTCGCAATTTCACGAGGCCCTTTTCAGAATGACAAATTTAATTACTTTTCAAGCTGTCCAGCTCCAGCGCCTAGTCCCTCGAGGTCACTTCGGTCCTGCCGATGAAGTCAAAGAACGACTTCACCGTCAGGCCCTCCAGTGCTTGTCGGGGCTGGTCAAGGCGCTTCCGCTTTTCTGTTTATTTTGCGTTTCTAGCGGCTTCAAGTGCTGCTTCGTAGTTTGGATGGTTTGTTGCTTCACTTACATACTCAACATATACAACCGTATCGCTTGAATCTACTACAAATACGGCACGCGCTAAAAGTCTTAGCTCCTGGATAGCCACCCCATACGCTTCACCAAAAGAGAGGTCTCGGTGGTCAGAAAGAGTTTGAACATTTTCAATTCCAGCAGCGGCACACCAACGCTTTTGTGCAAATGGTAAGTCAACGCTTACTGTTAAGATTTTAACATTTCCTAAAGAGTTAGCTTCTTCATTGAAACGGCGTGTTTCTGCATCACAAACACCTGTATCTAAAGATGGTACAGATGAAATTAAGCGAACTTGCCCCTTCGTATTTTCAAGAGTCACTTCTGATAAGTCATTGGCAAGAACAGTGAAATTTGGAGCCTTGTCGCCAACTTTCACCTCATTGCCAAGCAGCGTAATTGCATTTCCTTTAAATGTAACGTTTGCCATACTCATTCATCCTCCTTTGTCGTATTAAAGCCATTTGCTAAAAAACAATTAGACTTTAATTATGTACAGTGTAAATATATCTGTTCAAAACTATTTTTGCAATTATTTGAACTAGGGAATTTTAATTAATAGAGTAAAGGTATAATGAGGGGTGGAAATCACAAAAGAAAAAGTTAACCTTCCAAAAATCTTGGAAGATTAACTTTCTTACTTATAATTCTAAATCGACTTTAGGCTGCTGCTGCTGAGATTGCTGTTGTGGCTGCTGTTGGGATTGCTGTTGTTTTCCCTCATTTTTTTTCGAGAACATTTGCTGTATTTTATCGACAGCCTGCGGGGCAAGCTCCAAGATCTTCTCGTATAAATGAGTGCTTTCGTCTAAATGAAGCATTTTTACACCTTGAGAATTTACGATTAAAAAAGCGATAGGAGTAATAGACACACCGCCACCGCTTCCTCCGCCAAATGGAAGTTGAGGCTGTCCTTCTTTTTGACCACTTTCGAGTTTAAACTCACTACCCCCTGCAGCAAATCCAAATCCAACCTTTGATACTGTTAAAATAACACTTCCGTCTGGGGTTTCTACCGGATCACCTATAATCGTATTTACATCAATCATTTCTTTTAAACTTTCCATTGCAGTCGTCATCAAACCTTGAATTGGATGGTCAGACATGGTTATTTCCTCCTCTATGAAACGGATTTAGTTTTTTCATCTCGATGATTTGTACTGCCTTTTAGGTTCGGTTTCCCGCCCCTCCAGAATCTAATCAGTTTTAATCCTGCGAGAATAGCATACCCGATTCGAAACTGAAACATACATGTTAACTGTGTATGGATTACAGTCGCCTGAAAATGGGGGGTAACCGTTAATTGCGGCATTTCTTTCAACCTCATATAATGGCTGAGAAGTCCTACAATGCCTCCTTTAACAGCCCATAAGGCACCAGTCATCATCCCCGTATGAGCGGCGTCACCAACCCCCAGTAAGGTTTGCCACTCAAAATTTTTAATCGTGACCTTTTGTAAAAACTTTTTGACTATTACACTCAAACCGAAAACCTTATGCAGGATATGTTTTGTTCTTTGGAGTTTACTTAAAAAATCTTGCTGGGTTAATTGAGTTACATCCGGTTCAGTGTCTTCATCAGCGGTGTCTCCCATTTGGGATTTGCTTTTCAAAACAATACTTGGGGAATCATCATCCACTTTAATTTCAGGTACTTTTATTTTGTATTTGATTAAACCAAACAATACTCGTAACTCTATCTTTAAATCGTCATTATCGTTTAGATGGGTATAATAAACATAGATCGTCAACTTTGTAAAAATAATTAATAGAAATAAGAACAATAAGATCATAAGAGAGAGAAGAAGCCAAAACATTTTCTCACATCCTTTCAGCCCATTATTATTTGCTTTTATCTAAAAAATAAACCTGCCATACGATATTGATAGGTTAGTCCTGCTTTTATATTATTTCTAAAAAATGCTAAACTAAATTCAGAGGTTTTATTTTTCAGCATGAAATGACATCTTCATCATCTTACAGGGGGACTGAAAATGGAGACCAGACGAAATATTTATGTATATCACAAACGGGATGCGGATTTACTTTTGAAAATGGCACCCCTGCTAGAACTAGCGAAACGTTACGATTTTACGATTGTGGATGATTACCGTAAAGCTAACATTATTGCCAGTGTAGGTGACGATGGAACATTCTTACAAGCGGTAAGAAAAACTGGTTTCAGGGAAGATTGCCTTTATATGGGGATTTCAGTCCTGGATAGTTTGAGTATGTATTGTGATTTCCGCATTAATGATACCTCAAAAATGATTGAGGCGATTACCATGAATGAACAATTAAAGGTCCGCCGTTATCCTACCATTGAGGTAACAGTCGATGGTCAAAGTACATTCCGTTGTTTGAATGAATTTAGCATCAGATCATCTATTATTAAAACACTTGTGATAGACGTATTTATTGATCAGCTGCATCTTGAAACGTTTCGAGGTGATGGATTAATTGTCGCTACCCCAACAGGCAGCACCGCCTATAATAAATCAGTTAGCGGCTCGATTGTGGACCCGCTGCTCTCTTGTATGCAGGTTAGTGAGGTGGCATCTGTTAATACAAATCAATATCGAACACTTGGTGCTTCCTTTATTGTTGGAAGTGAACGCACACTTACCCTGAGAATTATTCAGGAAGGGAATGACCACCCTACCATGGGGATGGATAACGAGGCCTTAAGTATCCGTCATGTTGAATCCATTCAAATCAAAATTAGTGATAACAAAATAAAAACCTTAAAATTAAAAGATAACGCTTTTTGGAATAAAGTTAAGCGAACCTTTCTATAAAAAAACCCTTATCCGCCATCGGATAAGGGTTTTTAAATTAAAGAGCAGCTGTTTTTTCATTTGATATCTTAACTTTTCTTTTAGTAAACAGTTTTGTTTTTGAAAGTGAATAGATGACAAGCGCTGCCCAAATAAATATAAAGGATAGTAATTGTATTTTAGAAAAATGCTCTTGATAAACAAAAACACCCAGGATCAAGGTTAATGTTGGTGAAATATATTGCAGGAAGCCAAGTAAAGAAAGTGGGATTTTTTGAGCGCCTTTTGCAAAATAAAGCAGTGGTATTGCCGTAACGGCACCTGCACCCATTAATAATAAATCCGTTCTCCAACCGGAGATAAATAAAGAATTCGTCCCATGTAGAAATAAGTAAATCATATAAATAACAGCAATGGGTGCCAGCACCATGGTTTCTAATGTTAAACCAACCGACGATTCTACATGAATCACTTTCTTAGCCAGTCCGTACAAGCCAAATGATAACGCCAAAGAAATCGCAATCCACGGAAAGACACCGTGAGAAACGGTTATGATAATTACCCCAATTGCTGCTAATAGAAAAGATACAAGCTGCGCAACTGTTAATTTTTCTTTAAGGACAATCATCCCTAATAAGATACTAATAAGTGGATTAATGTAGTAGCCAAGACTTGCCTCAATCATATGACCGCTATTAACTGCCCAAATGTAAACAAACCAATTAACACTAATGAGTAAAGAGGCAATGGTTAGGAAATACATCTGTTTTTTATTTTCCGCAAATCCTTTCAATGTAGTAACAAATAAACTCCATTTTTTTGTGATAACTAGAACAACTACCATAAAAATAAATGACCAAAAAATCCGGTTTGTTAGAATTTCCTGTGCATTTACCTTATCTAAGAATTTCCAATAAATCGGCAGTAATCCCCAAAGGAAATACGAAAAGCCGGCATGAAGCGCTCCCTTTTTTGTATCCGTTTTTTTCATCTTTCTTCTCCCTTAATGTTTCTAATTTCGAAATACTCTTTATTATACCTCGAAAATGGGAATATAGAAGACCTTTTTGAATCCCAATCGATTCCAGGTCTTGCAAATTATGATAAATATAAAAGAGGGTGGGAGGTAAACCTCCACACCCTCTGTAGCCATCTTATTCAATTTGATTAACGAGAAAATCCGCCGCCTAATTGTTGTTCAGCCATAGATACTAAACGCTTAGTGATTTCACCACCAACAGAACCGTTAGCACGTGAAGTAGTGTCAGCACCAAGATTTACACCAAATTCTTGAGCAATTTCATATTTCATTTGATCAAGAGCTTGTTCAACACCAGGAACTAGTAAGTTGTTTGAGTTGTTGCTTGCCATGTGATATCACCTCCTTGTGAGTATAGAATGTGTAGAAACTGTAAAGTTCATTCTATAATCCAATTGGTAATTGTTCACAAAAAATTCATATTTTGCTTGTTAAAATAATGAATTAAATTCTGATGGTTGGTCATCAGGTGAAATGACAAGTGTTTCAACCGCTTGAACCGCTTCTTCCATTAAAGAAGTAAAATCAAAAAAGCTTTCATAATACTGTACTTTCTCTCGACGCGGCTTTGTTTTAGGAGAGGCAGGAACAAAGATGGTACAGCAATCCTCATAAGGCCGATTGGAAATCTCGAGAGTATCTATTTCGTGCGCGATTTTGATTATATCTGTTTTGTCCATCGTAATCAATGGACGAAGAATAGGGGTATTGGTTACCTCATTAATCGTATACATGCTTTCTAATGTTTGGCTCGCTACCTGACCAAGACTTTCACCAGTTATAATTGCAAGCCCTTCTTGTTTCATCCGGATCCTATCGGCAATGCGAAGCATCATTCTCCGTGTTGAGGTCATGGTATAGTTTTCCGGTATTTGTTCGTGAATAGCTTGTTGGATGTCGGTAAACGGCACAATATGAAGCTTGATCGTGCTTCCATAAATTTCGCCCAGCTTTTTCGTAAGATCTATTACCTTTTCTTTGGCTCTTTCACTTGTATAGGGCGGGCTAAAGAAATGGACTGCTTCAATTTCTAATCCCCGTTTCATTGCCATATACCCCGCGACAGGGCTGTCAATTCCTCCTGACAACATAAGCATGGCTTTTCCGTTCGAGCCAATCGGCATGCCGCCAGCACCCGGTATATTTTCACATGATAAATAAATCGCGTCTTCTCTAACTTCAATCCGTAAATTAATATCCGGATTTTTTACATCTACACGCAGGCCGGGGATATTCTGGAGTATATAGCCGCCAATTGTCCGATTGATTCCATCTGTATTTAACTCGAAAGTTTTATCTGAACGTTTTGGGGTTACCTTGAAAGTTTGTCCGTCCTTATAATGTGCCCTAACAAACTCTAATGCTGAATCTTTTAGTGCCTCAACATTTCTTTCCACTTTAATGGCCGGACTAAAGGATTGAATCCCAAATATGTGCTTTAGTTTCTCAATTATTTCCGTCCCATTTTCTCCGTTTATTAAAACATACATCCGATCCCGACTGGCCTCTATTTTACTAGTTGGAAAAGAGGCCAAGGCCAATTTTACGCTTTTTCTAAGTTTCTCAACAAACTTATGGCGGTTACGCCCTTTTGTGGATATTTCTCCATAACGTATTAAAATACGGTCATAATTCATTTATTTCCTAACCTTTCGTAATTGGTTTGCATATTTCTTTATCGAATGAATAACATCAATAGCCTCTTCTTCTGTGTTATCAAAACTGAGACTGATTCGAATCGAGCTATCGGCTAATTGTTCCGGAACCCCCATGGCGATCAATGTTTTACTTGGTGATTTGCGCTTGGATGAACAGGCACTTGTGGTCGATACAAAAATACCTTCCTGTTCAAGAGCATGAATAAATACTTCCGATTTTGTTCCTTCAAGGGAAAAATTTAAAATATGTGGTGCCGCTCCTTCTAGTGGTGTATGAACCTTCACACCTTCGATTTCGTTTAAACCTTTCCTAAGCATGTCCTGGATTTTTATCATGGCCGCTATCCCATCCGCACTTTTTCCCACTGTCATCCTTAGGGCCTTTGCCATCGCCACGAACCCCGCAACATTTTCCGTGCCGCTGCGCAGCTTTTGCTCTTGATTGCCCCCAGATAATAAAGGTGTTAGTCTAGTACCCTCACGAACAAATAATACACCTGTCCCTTTTAGGCCATGGAATTTATGTGCGGATAATGAGCAGAAATCAACCCTGTTTTGATTTATGGATAAAGGCACTTTTCCGATTGCCTGGATGGCATCAACGTGAAATAAAATGGTTGGATATTTTTTTAACATCTCTCCTATTTTAGCGATTGGCTGTATTGACCCAACTTCATTATTTACCTGCATGATCGAAACCAATATGGTTTCTTTGCGGATTGCTCTTTCTACATCCTCCACCGAGACTCTTCCATTTCGGTCCACTGGTAAATACGTAATGTCAAAGCCTTCCCCGGCAAGCTGCTCCATTACTGCCAAAACAGACGCATGCTCGATACTTGACGTAATGATATGGCGCCCTTTATTTCGATTCAACAGAGCTGCCCCTTTAATCGCCATATTATTACTCTCTGTCCCGCCAGACGTAAAATAAATTTCAGTGGGTTTTACTTTTAATAACTTCGCCACCTGATCTCTTGCCTGAGTCAGCAGTTTCTCTGCCTGCCCTCCTATACGATGCAAGGAGGAAGGATTTCCAAAATATTCACTGGAAACTATCGTAAAGGAATCTAAAACTTCTTTATATGGTTTAGTTGTTGCACTATTATCAAAATAAATCATGATGTGATCTCCTCCCCCTCCCAGACACTTAACAAAAATAAATCTTATCATATTTAGGATCGTTTGAAAAAGAAAAAACCGATTCAAGCCGTACGGCTGAATCGGTTTCTTTACGAACCTAATGGGTTACACTCGCTGCTTTTATTTTCTTCAATGCTTCCGGGTCAATTCCTTGAAGGGAGGCCGCTACCTGCTCTAATGCTTCCTGATACTCATAATGCCTAAAAGCATCTTCCGCATCTGCTAATCCTTTAGCGACAGATGGGTACTTGCTGCGGTAACGATTTCCATATTGAATGGCTTTTTCGGCTAATGTAACATTTTCAATTAGCTCATAAGTAGTGGTTACAAGCTTTTCAACCGTTAATACAGCCACCTCTAGGTATTGATTAAGCGCTGATACATTGAGCGGCTTTTCTTCAAGCTGATAACGAACGTTTTGAATACTGTCGTTTGTATCTTCAAAAAGAAATTTGTAATCTGCAGGCAAACCAGGGACATTGTTTTTCTTCACAATTCTGATGGTCTCGCCCACCTTTTTTGTTAATTCCATAACCTTTTCCCGCGCTTCGTTTTCATCTTTTCGTAAAGCTTGAAGTTTTAAGGCAAAGGCCTGCTGTCCTTCACGAATGACTTCTAGCTGTTCTTTAATCGAATTCAGTTCTTCGCTAAGTGCCGATTGTGCTGTTCCATTCATCTTCAATTTTTCAACCAATATCTCATAATGCTTATATACAGTGGAAAGTTCTTTTTCAAGCTGCCTTTGTGTCTCAAAATCGCTGTCCGATAATTGATAGCTTTGTTGAACCGCAAACACCTCATTTGACAGCTCCTTATTCTCTTTTTGAGCAGAAGCTAATAGCTCATAGGCTGTTTTTTCATTTTTAATCACGAAATGTTTCGCATGAACTTCTTTTTCCAAAAGATCCAATAGGACATCGATTCGGTCCTTTATTTCTTTAATCCCTTCCTCTGCCTGATCAATTTCTGCTGTTTCAATCAGCACTAAATTTTCAGCAAGCTTCTCTTCCAAACGTTTCACTTCTTGTTCTACATTGATATGGTCTAAGTAGTAATCCTGACCGATCATTTCACGATGTCCTTCTAAACAATCGGATAACAGATTGGGAAGTAGTGACTGACATTCTATTAACATTTGGGGGATTAAATCCATATGGTGTTTGATTTTTCCAAGCTGATTATGTATAAGTAAAACGACTTCACGAGCTTCTAAATAATTTCCGAGTTCCGTTTTCTCATCATATTCTTTATAATGATGTGCTACTTCGTTTAACAGCAGTTCTAGATGTTTTTCCGCTTTGCCAAAGCTGTGCCGGTGAGCAAGCAGCCTCTTTTTTGCTTCACGGTATTTTTCTTTTAATTCTTCAATTTCTACTCTGTTTTTTTCCTCACTGCCAACAAGCTCATGGAGTTCATCCAATATATTCTTAATTTGATTTTCCGTTTCCTCCAATTTGGTATGAATGGCTTGTTGTACCTCTTTTGCCTTTTTAAAGCGGTACCGATCAATATATTCTTCCGCATCAAAAAGCATTTCTTCTAAATCAGGGAGCTTCACGGTTACTACATCATCCCATTGATTCCGCCAGCGTTCAAACAGCTCCTCTGTTTGGCCTGTCATATTCAATTGCTTTACCTTCGACATTTCATCCAGTATTGGCCGATCTAATAAATCAATTTTCCATGCCTCGAGCCGATCCATTTCTTTAAAGTATTTTTTCTTTATTAAATACCCCCATACAAACAAGGCTAGTAGCAGGATGAAAAATCCAATGAAATACTTCACAAGTAAGCCTCCTATATCAAACAACATATTCGAATTCATCTATATTAAAAAAATTTATTCCTATTCCTATTCAATGCTATTATGATACCATGTTAACGACATTTTTTGACTATTAATTTCAATTTTTTTGTAAAATACAATAAAAAAAATAGCGATTACCGCTATTTAATCAATGCCCCCTTCATTACTGGACCTTCATAGCTTAACGTTTTATCAATCCAAGCGTATAGTTCCTTTAAATACTTTTGTTCAAAAAATGGCTCATTTGGGAAAATATATAAAACTTCTCGCATATATTGTGTATTCATAAATGGCATCATTAACAAACTCTTTAATTGAATAATTAAGTAAGGAATTGAATGCGGCCGAAATTCCTGCCATTCAAAGCCTCTTTCCATGATCTTTTGCAAATAATATTTTTCTTTTAAGGAATATGTTGACATGATTTCCCTTACTACTTGAGAATCCATCGACATTTCCCGATAGACAAAACTGGCAAGTTGACTATTTTCACATTGATAATGAAGTAAATCTGCGACAATCTTCTTTAAACATTCTTTAGCACCACGGTCGATGGAGAGATACGCTTCTTCTATCTTATTGATATATTGTTCAAAAAAATGCATGAAGCAGTATTCTAATAGTCCAGGCTTATTATTAAAATAGTAAGCAATGGTAGCGGTGTTTACCTTTGCTAAATTGGCAATATCCCTAACCGACGTACCTGAATACCCATTTGAATTAAACAACGATATGGCAGCCTGAACAATTGCTTCCTTTGCATTTTTCTTCATGTATTCTCCTCCTTAGGTATCCCATACATAGGATTTCTGTATTATATGACTGAATCCTTTATGAAAATATCGACAAAGTACTCTCTTTTTCTTCTTTTTTTGATAAAATAATAAATAATTCATTATAGAAAAAGGTGAAATTACTTGTTTAACGTCGAAATGTATACAGGAACTCGCGAAGAGAATTATGAGCTAGTCATAAAGCAGATGCAGGCCTTGCTTCATGATGAGAAAAATCAAATCGCTAATCTCAGCAATGCTTCTGCACTTTTGAACCAATTTCTCGACCGCATTAACTGGGTTGGTTTTTATTTAATGGATTCTAATGGAGAGCTAGTTCTTGGTCCTTTTCAAGGATTACCGGCTTGCGTCAGAATTCCTCTCGGGAAGGGCGTATGTGGAACGTCAGCTTTGAAAATGGAGACCATTCGTGTGGAAGACGTTCATCAATTCCCTGGCCATATCGCCTGCGATGCGGCTTCACGATCTGAGATTGTCATTCCGCTCTTGAAAGACGGGGAACTTTTTGGAGTGTTAGACATCGATTCCCCAGAAGTCAATCGCTTCGATGAGCTTGATCAGCAAAAGCTTGAAAAGTTGGCAGCTGCAATAGTCGAACATCTTTAAACTTCTTTTAGGTTAAGTCTAGATAAGAAGAGCACAGATAATTATTCTGTGCTCTTCTTTATTAAATATCATCCTAACATGCCATGCTGGCATCCTCTTGGATGACCACCTTGTTTTTGCCAGTTTCTTTTGCCCGGTATAATGCTTCATCTGCTCTTTTAAATAAATATTGATAAGTGTCATTCCGTTCCTTTTTCCAGTAAGACACACCACAGGATACTGTAATATGCGGTTCTGAGCATTCTGACACCTTATTTACAATCCTTTGGGCAATAGCAACCCCCGTTTCTAACGAAACCCTAGGCAAATAAATAGCAAGCTCCTCTCCGCCCCAGCGTGCACCAATATCACTTTCTCGAATACTGCCTTTAATGAGATTCGCAACTTGAACCAATATCAAATCTCCAATTTGATGGCCATAGGTATCATTTATTTCTTTAAAATTATCAATATCAATGAGAATAAAGGTGCCTTCCTCATCTTTCTTCATAGATTGTTGTATTTTTTCATCTAAAAACTTACGGGAATGAAGCTTGGTAAGATGATCCGTAATCACCAATTTTTCAAGTTCAGCTCTTAATAGGGCATTGGTTAAGGCCAAAGATGAATGATAGACCAGGGATTGCAGTAATTTAAACGCCTCAAACGGGAAGAAGTAGGGCTCTCGATGCATAATAATAGCAAATCCTTTCAGCTTCTTGCTGACAACTACCGGAACCGCCATGACAGAATGAAAAACAGGTGAAAGATGTTGGGGAAGATTCAAATCTCCAATAAATAATGGTTCGTTACTCTGTTGAAATTTTCCCTTTATATGGTCAATGTAGATTCGAGCTTGTTGTGTAAAAAAGAATGCTGTCGAGCCAGGGAGTACTTTTGCTGTTAGTTGATCCCTGGTGAATAGAAAAAAGCCAACCTCTTGTGCTTCAAAAGAGCTTTTAATTTGTTCAGACATAATGGTCATCGTTTCGACTAACGGCTGGTTTGAATTTAATTGGTATGACGTTTTATTGATTAATTGCAGGTCAGAAATGGTTTTTTGCGCTTGCTGATACAGTTTAGCATTTTCCAAGGCACTGCCCGCGGACTCTGACAATGACCTGATAAAATCTGCCTCATACTCCGGAAATTTGGTCTCTTCCGGTGCGATGACTTGAATCACACCATAAATCTTCGAATTACTTTTTAAAGGTGCGTAGAGAGCAGCGTGTTTGGACACATCTGAACTCTCAAATTGAATCTCTCCAGACTCATAGGCATTAATGACATTCATATTTTCACTATCGTATTCTAAGTCCATGATTGGCAGGTCACTATGATGGTAGGCATCAAGTGATAGAAGTAAGTAGTAGGAATAATTAGGAAAGATTTCTTTTAGTGTAACAAATATTTCCCCTAGTAGATTGTCCACATTCAGGGTTGAATGAAATTTTTCAGATATTTGAAATAATTTTTTATATTTTTCTGTATCCAATAGTAAATCCCCTTTAGAGACTACATCATTATTTTCTGTATTTTTTTAATTCCAAATAAATACATTGTATCCTAATTATAGTGAATGTCAGGATGCTTTTGGAATATATTTTTAGGTAAAATATTAATTTTTCTAGAACATTTCCGAGTCATTTAAGTCGGTTTAAAAATATACTTGACTTACCATGTATAAAAATCATATAATATTCTTTGTGTAAAATATATGCAGCCTATTGAGTTCATTTTATTGGTATCATTTTGTTCCTCAAACTAGTTTGATGGTGCATCTTGTAACCCTTAGCTGCTAGGGCGAAGGTGCATGAAAACAAAATGTCTAGTAAAGATTCTCATAACGGTTTTTATTTTACCAAAATAAAAACACTAAGGAGGAGTCATTCATGGCTCGTTATACCGGCCCAAGCTGGAAATTATCCCGTCGTCTTGGAATCTCTCTAAGCGGCACAGGCAAAGAATTAGAAAAGCGTCCTTACGCTCCTGGACAACATGGTCCTAATCAACGCAAAAAGCTTTCTGAATACGGATTACAATTACAAGAGAAGCAAAAGCTTCGTCATATGTATGGTGTAAATGAGCGCCAATTCCGTACTCTTTTCGAAAAAGCTGGCAAATTATCAGGTATCCACGGTGAAAACTTCATGGTATTACTTGAATCACGTTTAGATAACGTTGTTTACCGTTTAGGTCTTGCTCGCACTCGTCGTGCTGCTCGTCAATTAGTAAACCACGGTCATATCTTAGTTAATGGTTCACGTGTAGATATTCCATCATACCGTGTAACTGCTGGACAAACAATCGGTGTTCGTGAAAAATCACGTAACCTTGATGTAATTAAAGAAGCGATCGAAGTTACTAATTTTGTACCTGATTTCTTAACTTTCGATGCTGACAAATTAGAAGGAACTTTCACTCGCTTACCAGAGCGTTCTGAACTTCCTGCTGAAATTAACGAAGCACTTATCGTTGAGTTCTACTCTCGTTAATCTCTATAATGAAAAAACGGATGCTAATTGGCATCCGTTTTTTTCATTTATTTGCCTTGTTTTTTTATGAGGACAAGGAGTCCTCGTTTACCGGGCTTTCGTGTCCTCATGGGGCCTTCATGCGGACAATAGTTCCCCGCTTTTTGCACTCATGTCCTCATGGTTTTCCTTGTAATAAAAAATGGGCTTTGGAATCCCAAAGCCCTAGTCTTTAATAGTTTATTAACGTGTATTTCTTCTTACCTCTTCTAATAATCGTAAACTGTCCTTCAATACGATCTGTTTCCTGAAGAAGATAAGCAGTGTCAGTCACCTTTTCCCCATTTACCATGACGGCCCCATTTGTAATATCCTCACGTGCCTGACGCTTGGAAGGAGAAATCTTTGCCGCAACAAGCAAATCAACTAAATTCTCTTCACCTTCGTTTGCATCATAGGAAGGTACATCTTTAAAACCTTGCTTAATTTCTGCCGCAGAAAGGTTTTTCACTTCACCGCTAAAAAGAGCTTGAGAAATCTTAATCGCCTGCTGTAATGATTCTTCTCCGTGAATCATACGGGTAATTTCTTCTGCTAATGCTTTTTGAGCTTTACGAAGATGCGGCTCTTCTTGGACGCTTTGTTCAAGGCTCTCAATATCTTCTTGAGAAAGGAACGTAAAGTACTTCAAGTATTTCACTACATCTGCATCAGCTGTGTTAATCCAGAATTGATAGAACTCGTACGGAGTGGTCTTTTCTGGATCTAACCAGACAGCTCCGCCTTCCGTCTTCCCAAATTTGGTTCCATCTGCTTTTGTAACCAGTGGGATCGTTAGACCAAACGCCTTCGATTCTTCGTTATGCATTTTCCGGATTAATTCCAGTCCAGAAGTAATATTCCCCCACTGGTCGCTTCCGCCAATTTGCAATTTACAATTGTGGTGGTCATATAAATGATTAAAGTCCATTGCCTGAAGAATGGTGTAGGTAAATTCGGTAAAAGAAATACCGGTTTCAAGGCGGGATGCAATCGTATCCTTGGCAAGCATGTAATTAACACCGATATGCTTACCGATATCACGTAAGAACGTCACGATATCCATAGAGCCTGCCCAATCATAGTTGTTAACCATAGTGGCTCCATTTTCACCATCAAAGTCAAAAATAGAGGCAAGTTGTTTTTTAATGCCTTCAACATTCTCTTGAACGGTTTCCAAAGTTAGCAATTTACGCTCTTCACTTTTACCGCTCGGGTCTCCAATTAATCCCGTAGCACCGCCAACCAACACGATAGGGCGATGTCCATGCTGCTGAAATCTTCTCAGGGTTAAAAACGCAACTAAGTGCCCAATATGCAAGCTATTGGCAGTCGGGTCTACCCCGCAATAAAGCGAAATACTTTCCTTGTTTAATAAATCTTTTAGGCCTTCTTCATCTGTTTGCTGATAAATAATGCCCCTCCATGTTAAATCCTGTAGTAAATCCAAAATAATCCCTCCAATTAGCTTAAAAAAATAAAAACGCCCCTGCAAAAATGCAGGGACGTATAGTTACGCGGTACCACCCAGCTTGAGGAAATATCCTCCAACTCAATAAAAATAACGGTTTAAACCGTTTTCCGCTACTAACAAACGAGTTCACAGAAAAAAGCTCCAGGAGGTAATTCATTCTTCTATGTGTATCAGCTTTCACCACCGCTGACTCTCTACAAACAGGGATAGAAGAACTACAGTTGATTCCCTTCACAGCTTTAAATATAAAATATGCTATAGCTTTTTTTAACATAATTCCTTGCCTCTGTCAAACCTCGAACTGGAAATTTCAGAAAATGTAGAAGGTTGTCAGTTTTTAGTCCTTCTGTATGCTATAATGGATGTGATTTTATATTGAGGTGATGCCCTGAATGAATGAAAAAATTCAAGCTTGGATGGAAAAAGGAAAATCCATATTAAACTTGTTTACCCATAGAAAAACGGTAAAAAGTGCACGAATAACCTACCAAGTCGTTTGGAACTTAATGCTCCTTGTACTAACTGTCGGCATTCTTGGCGGGTCATTTGCGACAGGTGTTGGTGCAGGCTACTTTGCCTCACTAGTAAAGGATGAACCCGTCCGCTCCTACGACAGTATGAAAAAGGATATTTATAATTATACCGAAACCTCGGACTTATATTTTGCTAATAACGTCTACCTTGGCAGGCTCAGGACCGATTTGGTCCGGGAAGAGGTTAAACTTGATCAAGTCTCAAAGGATTTAACCAATGCAGTGGTGGCAACGGAAGACCAATACTTTTATCAACATAAAGGGGTAGTACCGAAGGCCGTATTTCGAGCTCTTTTTCAAGAGGTAACAAATTCCGCTGTTCAATCAGGTGGGAGTACGTTAACACAGCAATTAATTAAAAATCAGATTCTAACGAATGAAGTCTCCTTTCAGAGGAAAGCCAATGAAATCTTACTTGCCCTCCGTTTAGAGAAATTCTTCAACAAAAAAGAAATTTTAGAAGCCTACCTCAATGTTTCAACCTTTGGAAGAAACTCATCGGGTCAAAACATTGCCGGTGTCCAAGCTGCAGCTAAAGGAATCTTTGGAAAAAGCGCTAGTGAGCTGACACTGCCGCAAGCCGCCTTTATTGCCGGTCTCCCGCAAAGTCCGTTTGGATATACTCCCTTTACAAGAGAAGGCACAGTGAAGAATAATCTTGAACCAGGGCTGGCTCGAATGAAAACGGTTTTAAAAAGAATGTTTGACGGTGGATACATAAACCAGCAGCAATATGCTGAAGCCTCTGCCTACGACATCACAAAGGATTTTATTAAGCCTGTACCAAATCCACTTGAAAAATACCCATGGCTTTCATTCGAAATTGAAAAACGTTCTCTCGATGTCCTTACCACTGTGCTGGCAAAAAAAGATGGGTACACAGATAAGGATTTAAAAAATGATGATACTCTTTATTATAAATATAAAACATTAGCGAATCATGATCTCCATCAAAATGGTTACAAGATTTATACAACGATCGACAAAAATATTTATGATAAGATGCAAACGGTAAAAGATCATTATAAATACTACGGACCCGATAAGGCTCAGGTGAAAAAGGATCCGGAAACCGGCAAAGAAGTAACGGTGATGGAGCCAGTCGAAGTGGGAGCCGAATTGATTGAAAACAAGACAGGGAAAATTATCAGTTTTGTTGCAGGAAGAAATTACGGAAATCAGCAGCTTAATCATGCAACTAGCGCCATTAGACAGAATGGTTCAACGATGAAGCCACTTCTCGTTTATGGCCCGGCAATTGAGTTAGGCAAAGCTTCACCAGGTATGCCGCTTCCAGATGTAGCGCTAAGTCTCGCTGATGGCCGAAGCACTCCATGGCCGCGCAACTATGATTTAAGGTATAGTGGGATCGTTTCCGCTCGTTATGCATTAGCAAAATCATATAACGTTCCTGCAGTTAAATTGTATAAAGATATCGTTGCACAGCAGCCCGCAAAATATCTCGAAAAAATGGGGTTTACCTCTCTGAAAAAGCCGGATTATACCAATCTTGCAACCGCGATTGGTTCAATGGAAACGGGTGTTACGATTGAGGAAAATACCAATGCATTTAGTACGTTTGCAAATGGCGGGAAATTTATTGATGCCTATATGATCGATAAGATTGTCGATAAAGATGGCAAAATCATCTACCAGCATGATATAAAACCTGTAGATGTCTTTAAGCCGCAAACCGCCTATCTTACACTTGATATGATGCGGGATGTTATCAAGATGGGGACTGCCGCTGGAGTTAAGAGTAAATTGAAGTTCAGTACAGATTGGGCCGGAAAAACTGGAACCGGTAATCAGTATATCGATTCTTGGTTTGTTGCTTCAAATCCGAATGTAACCTTTGGAATTTGGACCGGATATGATACACCAAAATCCCTGCAAACATCGGGAATGAGTTATAGTCAGCGTACGAATAACCTGTGGGCAGAATTAATAAATGCCGCATACGATATCAACCCAGACTTAGTGGATCCAAAGGAATCATTCCAAATGCCTAGTGGGATCGTAAAACGTTCCTTTTGTGCAGTTTCCGGTTTACTTCCATCTGCAGCCTGTTCAAAGGCTGGTTTAATCCAAAGTGATTATTTCAATGTGAACAATGTTCCAACAAAAGTGGATGATAGTTTAGTGGAAGGGAAATTTGTTACTGTAGGTGATAAAAAATATTTAGCCTTGGATTCCACTCCAAAAGAGTTTGCCCAGTTTGGTTTGGTCCTGAATCCCGACTTCATCACAAGGATGGTCGGAAGGAATTTTAAAAATTATAGTCAATTGATCCCGAAAAGGGACCGTTGGGGGAAAATACTTGTACCGACCGCTAAAATGGTCGATAACGGAAAAAGTCCGGACGGAGTAGCTCTTTCCGTGTCGGGAAATACCTTATCTTGGTCCAAGTCAGGTGATAATGATGTCGTCGGTTACCGAGTATATCAAGGCAATACCAAGGTAGCAAGTATAACTAGCGGCTCAAAGCTTTCCTATACGGCAGGAAACGGCTCTTATCACGTTAAAGCAGTTGATATTGCCGGCAATGAATCTGCATCATCTAATGTAGTTGAAGTTGGAGCTTCTGCTCCTCTACCGGTGATACCACCGACTACACCACCGGCTTCGAATGATCATCCGACTGCACCATAAGTATCAGGTTGCACATAAGTATGAAGAAAAGAATGGCTTTCGCAGCCATTCTTTTTTTGTGTCATTAGTCGGTTGAACGAGTGAACACCCACACTGATTTTCATACTACCGGGAAATATAAAAATAAAAACACACGACCATTCTTTTAGAATAATCGTGTGTTTGAAACGTTCATTAATCTTCCATGGTTGAAAGGTCCCCTGTCGGCAGGTTCAACTCCCATGCCTTTAAGACGCGTCTCATAATTTTACCACTTCGAGTTTTTGGCAATTTGTCACGGAAATCAATTTCCCTAGGCGCTGCGTGAGCGGCAAGACCTTTTTTTACAAATTGTCTAATTTCCTCTTTTAATTCTTCAGATGCTTCAAAACCGTCCCGTAAAGCCACGAACGCCTTAATAATCTCACCGCGGACAGGATCTGGTTTCCCAATAACCCCTGCTTCTGCAACAGCCGGATGCTCAACAAGCTTACTTTCTACTTCGAACGGACCAACCCGCTCCCCAGACGTCATGATCACATCATCGACCCTGCCTTGGAACCAGAAATAACCATCCTCATCCATGTAGGCAGAGTCTCCCGAAACATACCAATCACCTGGCATGAAATAGGATTCATACTTCTCCGGATTATTCCAAATCGTATGCATCATCGACGGCCAACCCTTTTTAATAGCCAGATTTCCCATGCGATATGGAGGCAGTTCGTTTCCTTGATTATCGACAATGGCCGCCTTCACTCCTGGAATAGGTTTTCCCATGGAACCAGGCTTGATTTCCATACAAGGATAATTACAGATAAGCTGTGCGCCTGTCTCGGTCATCCACCAGCCATCATGGATACGTTTATTAAATACCTTTCCACCCCATTTTACTACTTCCGGATTTAATGGTTCACCAACACTTGAGATATGACGCAGACTGCTTAAATCGAACTTCTTAACAAGCTCATCTCCTGCTCCCATTAGCATCCGGAAGGCCGTTGGTGCACTATACCATACCGTAACACCAAAATCCTCTATCATTTGATACCAGGATTCAGGGCTAAAACGGCCCCCGACGATTACGTTTGAAGTTCCTGTTAACCACGGTCCAAAGATACCATAAGATGTACCTGTTACCCAGCCAGGGTCGGCGGTACACCAGTATACGTCATCCTCTTTTAAATCCAGAACCCATTTTGCCGTTTGGTAATGTTGAATCATGGCATTATGTACGTGCAATACTCCTTTAGGCTTTCCAGTAGAGCCTGATGTATAGTGCAGGATCAGACCATCTCTGCGATCCACCCATTCAATCTTCAGTTCTTTACTAGCCGATTTAAACTTCTCTATAAAGTCAATCGTTATTCCTTGCTCTTCAACATTATTCCCCACAACAAAGATATGCTTTAAGGCCGGTAAATCTTGAACAGGGACACGATCTAACAAATCTGGGGTTGTCACTAAAACTTTCGCTTCGCTGTCCTGCAGCCTGTCTCGGACTGCTCCCTCCATAAATGCTTCAAATAATGGCCCGACAATCGCGCCAAGCTTAATCGCACCTAGTACTGTAAAATAAAGTTCCGGAGAGCGCGGCATGAAAATAAAGACACGATCGCCTTTTTCAACATCACCATATGATTTTAATACATTTGCTGCCTTATTAGATAAATCCTTCATTTCCTTAAATGTATACTTTTCATCTCTAGCGCCATCACGGTAATATAGGGCTACCTTATTCTTCCGGAAGGTTTTCGCATGGCGGTCAATCGCCTCATAAGCCAAATTTACAAGTCCTGTTTCACTCCAGGAAAATTCTTTTTCGGTTTCCTTCCAGTCAAAACGTTTGTACATTTCTTCATAATTTTCAAGATTAAACTCGCCTTGGACAACTGGCAGCGCTTCCACTTTCACCTAAATCTCCCCCTCATTTGCTAGTATGAGATAATTATAGTACAAACAAGAATTATTCACAATTTTAAAAATATTATTTTCTTGAATTTTATGGTCATTCACCTATTTCCTTACATAAAAATTATTTGAAATTTCTTTTTTCTAATAGTTTTTATGTATAATAGAATTGATACACAACCATCTCTGTAGAGTAGGTGACAGTATGGAACACACAAAAACATACAATGCCAAACAATTAAAAACTCCTCATGGGAATTTAATTATTGAGGGTCCTATTTCATCTGAAAAACTTGCCGGATATGAATTTCACCACGACCTTGTAGCATTTCGACAGCCCGCACAACAGCATCAGGCATTGATTGGGATTGCCGATCTTCCTGAAGGAAGAATCATTATTGCCAGGGACCTGCATACCATCGTTGGATATGTAACTTATCTTTATCCTGATCCGCTTGAGCGATGGTCAGAAGGAAAGATGGATAATCTGATTGAATTGGGAGCGATTGAGGTCATCCCAAAATTCAGGGGCTGCTCCGTCGGTAAAAATCTGTTGATCGTCTCCATGATGGATGATGCCATGGAAGATTATATTACAATTACAACGGAGTATTACTGGCATTGGGATTTGAAAGGTACAAAATTAAATGTTTGGGACTACCGAAAGATTATGGAGAAAATGATGAATGCCGGCGGCCTTGAGTGGTATGCCACGGATGATCCTGAAATTTGCTCTCACCCTGCTAACTGTCTGATGGCAAGGATCGGAAAAAGAATAGAAGCTGATTCCATCCAAAAGTTTGACCGGCTCAGGTTTATGAATCGATTTATGTACTAAAAGTGGAAGTGACCGTTTAGCATCGCAAGAACTGGAGCTAGACAGCTTAATCTTTTTTGATTGAGGGTGATTTATATGATTATCGAAGAAATCATGAAAACAGATGTTGCCGTACTTTTACCAACGAATACGATTGCAGATGCCATACATTTAATGGATACACGAAAAATTCGTCACATTCCGATTGTGGATCAAGACAACCATTTACACGGACTAATAACCATAGCAAATATACGAGAAGCAACTCCCTCTATCTTTCACGCAAATGAACATCCCGAAGACTTAAAGAAACCACTAGAAACCATTATGGAGAAAAAGGTAATCACCGGTCACCCGCTTGACTTTGTAGAGGAGGCAGCTGGGATGTTTTATGAACATAAAATCAGCTGTATTCCGATTATCAATGACCGAAAGCTAATCGGGATTGTAACGGAAACCGATTTACTGCGGACTATGGTTGAATTAACTGGAGCACACCAGCCTGGTTCTCAGATCGAAATCAAGGTTCCCAATCTTGCCGGTGTACTTAGTGATATAACAGCTTTGGTAAAAAAGAGGAACGCGAATATCCTAAGTGTTCTCGTCTATCCCGATAAAAACGATGATCACTTTAAAATCCTTGTTCTTAGGGTGCAAACCATGAATCCGACTGCACTCATTCAAGATCTTAAACAAGCGGGCCATCAAGTTTTATGGCCCAACCTCCCGGGGACATCTCTATGAAAGATCAGTGCTCCTTTATATTTTCAGAAGAACTGCTTAAGTATAAATTTAATGACCAACATCCTTTTAATCAATTCCGGCTTCAATTGACCGCTAACCTTTTACATAAAATCAATGCTTTAGCGCCAGATCAGATTATTCCGCCCAAGATGGCAACTGAAAGGGAATTAACACTAATCCATGACCCTAGCTACGTAGAGGCTGTAAAACAGGCAGGAGAGGGAACTCTTCCAAAGGAAATTGCTGAAAATTACGGCCTTGGAACAGAGGATACACCCGTGTTCCCCCATATGCATGAAGCAAGTTCCTTATTGGTTGGTGGGACGTTAACGGCAGTGGACCAAGTAATGACAGGAAAGGCTCTTCATGCCCTTCACCTTGGCGGAGGATTACATCACGGCTTCCGTGGCAAAGCCTCAGGATTCTGTGTCTATAATGATAGCTCTGTTGCGATAAGATATTTACAAGAAAAATATCATGCCCGGGTTTTATATGTCGATACCGATGCCCATCATGGCGATGGTGTTCAATGGTCCTTTTATGATGACCCTGGTGTTTGTACCCTGTCCATCCATGAAACAGGAAGATATTTATTCCCTGGAACAGGCAGCATTAATGAACGAGGCCAAGGTCTCGGGTACGGTTATTCCTTTAATATACCTGTTGATGCCTTTACCGAAGATGAATCATGGCTGCATGTCTACACAGAAGCGATCAAAGAAGTCGCAGCATTTTTTAAACCAGATGTTATTCTAACCCAAAATGGCGCTGACTCCCATTATTATGACCCCTTGACCCATTTATCTGCAACAATGAAAATATATCGGGAGATACCTCGACTTGCCCATGAAATTGCACATCAATATTGTAATGGTAAGTGGATTGCTGTCGGCGGGGGCGGATATGATATCTGGCGTGTCGTACCTAGGGCATGGGCACTTATTTGGCTTGAGATGACCGAAAACAAGATAGGCTATGGCCGTTTACCGGATGAGTGGATCGGACATTGGCAAAAGCTAGCTCCTGTTCCTTTGCCAATGGAGTGGGATGATCCTGAAGGGATATACACTCCCATTCCACGAAAAGCAGAAATTACCGAAAAAAATCTACTAACACTTGAAAAAGCACTATTCCCAATTCGAAGCCAAGCAAACATCAGAAAAGCGGAAGCGCCTTGATCAAGTAATGAGATGTACAACGATAAATGTCTATTTAAAACAAGAGGGTTGGCATTTTTAGATGCCAACCCTTTTGTTTTATTTTGTCGAATTGCGATGTTCAATCCGGTGCGGTAAGACAACGATTGAATCACTAGTCTTATCTTTATTCATCAATTTGGTTAGAAGACGCATGGAAACTGCACCAATGTCATATAACGGCTGAACAATGGTGGTCAGCTGCGGGCGCACCATCAGTGACAAGCGGGTATTGTCTGAGGTAATGACCTCAAAATCTTCCGGTATATGAAAGCCTTTGTCCTCTGCCCCATGAACAACGCCTAGTGCCATTTCATCAGAGCCTACTAAAATCGCTGTCGGTCTGTCTGCCGCTTCAAGCAATTTTTCAAAAGCTTCGATTCCTGAATCGTACGTATAGTCCCCTTCAACAATCAATTCTTCATTATACGGAAGACCTTCGTCTTGAAGCGCTCTTTGGTATCCCTTTAATTTTTTCTGAGCATTTTTTGGTTCATGTAACGGACCCACAACAAAGGCGATATGTTTATGGCCTTTTTCAATAAATTCCTTTACAGAATCATAAACAGCTGCTTCATAATCAATGTTTACTGATGGAATTTGATTAGACTCTTCAATAGATCCTGCAAGGACAATCGGAACTGGAGACTTGCCGAATTCCTCGACATGATCTGCCGTAATATTTCCTCCCATAAAGACAATTCCGTCTACTTGTTTACCAAGCATCGTATTCAATAAATGTAATTCCTTATCTTTATTTTGGTCAGAATTACTTAAGATGATATTATACTTATACATTGTAGCAATATCCTCAATCCCGCGAGCTAATTCTGCATAGAATATGCTCGAAATATCAGGAATAATAACGCCAACTGTGGTTGTTTTCTTACTAGCTAATCCCCTGGCAACGGCATTAGGGCGATAACCTAGTCTGTCAATAACCTCTAATACTTTTTTGCGGGTAACCGGTTTAACATTCGGGTTTCCATTCACCACACGGGAAACAGTTGCCATTGATACATTCGCTTCCCTTGCCACATCATAAATAGTAATATTCACTTTTATACACTCTCCTAAAACGTTCATTGTTTTTTTTATTTTACATCTGTTTGTAAAAAACTAGTCATGATTATTTGTCTAGTTTAAATTTCTCTTTATAACGACCATCCGCTTTGGTTGTTTGTGAGATAATAAACAATCTTCATATGTACTTAATGATACGACAACTAGATTAAAGCCGCAATTGAAAAAGTCAATATTTTTTTAAAAATGTCCGTAAATACAAAAAAACCTTCTGCCACTCGCAGCAGAAGGTCCTCTTTATTATGGTTCTTTAAATATTAACAAAATTTGATGCTAGTAATTGCTTATAGAATTCATCAAATTGCTTAAGATCCATCTGCTGCTGAGCGTCTGAAAGAGCTACCGCTGGATCTGGATGAACTTCAGCCATAACTCCATCTGCCCCAATGGCAATAGCCGCTTTCGCACATGGAAGTAATAAATCTCTTCTTCCAGTTGAGTGGGTAACGTCCACCATGACCGGTAAATGTGTTTCCTTTTTCAGGATTGGAACGGCGGAAATATCTAATGTATTTCTTGTTGCCCGTTCATACGTCCTTATTCCACGCTCACAAAGAATGATTTGGCCATTCCCCTGTGCCATAATGTATTCAGCTGCATTGATAAACTCTTCAATAGTAGCAGCAAGCCCCCTCTTTAGCAAGACCGGTTTGTTAACTGCACCAGCAGCTTTTAGTAACTCAAAGTTCTGCATATTTCGGGCGCCAATTTGAATAACATCAATGTAATCACAAGCCATTTCAATATCTGCCGGATTGACAATTTCACTAATGACTGCCATATCGAACTCATCAGCCACACGTTTTAAGATTTTTAAACCCTCTACCCCCAGGCCTTGGAAATCATATGGAGAAGTTCTTGGTTTATAGGCACCGCCTCGAAGAAGCTTTAAGCCTTTTTCTTTCATAGCCTTAGCCACTGTGGCTACCTGCTCATAGGACTCAACGGAACAAGGGCCAAATACAAAATGTTGTTTACCATCTCCGATATTTTGGCCCTTCAATGAAACAATCGTATCTTCAGGCTTTTTCTTTCTCGATACTAGTAATGCCTTTTCGTGGTCATCTTTCTGTAAATCCAGCCCTGCTTTAAAAATTTCCTTAAAAAGATGATCAATCGTTGAATCCTCAAACGGGCCATCATTATGTTCTTTAATCACTTCAAGCATTTTTCTTTCACGGACTGGATCGTAACGGTAAACACCCTGATTACCTTTTACTCGTCCGATTTCTTGAACGAGCTGAGCTCTTTCATTAATTACTTTTAATAACTCCAAATTTAATTCATCAACACGTGTCCTCAGTTGATCCAATTCATTATTGCTCATTATTCGTCCCGTCCTTCCTTTTGCAGATCATTTTCTTTTCGAAGTAAATTTCAGGTAATTTTCTATCTAAAGATAATGATTTACAAGCTTAAAGTTAAAATTTTATAATTTTTGAATAATTAGACCAATTATAGCTGAAAAATAATTTTTTGTCACCTATTTTTTCTTTAGCAATTAAACGCTTTTAAGCGCTAAAGTAAATGGAGTTATAATAGAGTAATATATGCAAATTCACTGTAAAAGTTTCTTAAAATTTAAAATTTTACTTATTATTCGCTGCTTCTGTAAGAGAACGGCTTGTAATTTTCCAATGAGAAGCATTCCAGCGCGGCTTTCCTTCTGAAAAAAGAATCGCCTGTGGTGATTCATGCTTTATTTCAAATCTTTCAGCAATTTCGTTTGATAACGGACGTGAATCTTGAACAGCTAAGAAGTAAGTAGGGATATCGTGATTGGAGCCTGCAAACTTTTCGTATTCCTTATAAGCAGCAAGACTAATTGGACAGGTTAAACTATGTTTCAAAAGATAGAACTCACCTTCAGTTTTCATTAAATCATTAAATTGTTCAACTGTATCAACTTTTTTCAGCATTTCTATCTACCTCCAAAGTATCCAAAATAAATAAATGGTGAAGTAATTTTATCACTTCACCATTTTTATCACAAATATTAAAGTTTCACTTTACTTTCTTCTTCGTCAAAAGCCTTCTGTGTTTCTTCTAATTTTTTCTTAATATCATTGCTATCTGATTTTTTTGCCGATGGAGATTCATTCGGATTTTGAATAGGAATATAGGTTCCTTCGGAGTCTGTACTATCTTGGTCCTTTTGTGATGTTTTCCCTTTTACTTTATTAACAAGTTCTGAGGATTGCAGGACAATTCCTTGAGAGAAAGATGATGTTTTGGAAGCAAGTTCATTACTTTTTGCTACGACATTTTCTTTTAAACTCACCGTTTTATCCATAATTGTATCAGCTTGGCTGCCTAGAGTGGTACGAAGCTCTCTACCGGATTTAGGAGCAAAAAGCAAAGCAGCGGCAGCTCCTACAACTCCTCCAATCACTGCCCCCCAAAAGAAGGTGCTAGAAGATCCCTCATTACGGCTTTGATTCGTTTCCCTTGACTCATATTCTCGATTAGTCATGTTCTTCCTCCTTCACTTTGTTAATGTAACCTTACCCTTTGTCTCTCGTTTACACTTACTTCTTGTTTAGACTGCTTTCTAGACTGCCACTTTTCTTTTAATTCAAGAATAATATTCCCCCATTGAACAATTTGTGAGATTTTTTCTTTACTTTCCTCTACCTGCTGATCAACTGAATGGCTAATATTCTGAAGTGTCCCATTAAACCTGGTCACTGTTGTGCCTACATCCTTTACGGCCGCAACCACACTGTTTAGACTTTCAGATTTTTGCTGAATGTCTTCTGCTAATGCGTTTGTTTTTTGCAGGAGTAAGGTTGTTTCTGTTGTGACACCATCCAATTGTTTTTCTAAACCACTCAATGTGTTTGAAACGCTTGTGAGGGTTACTTGAAGTGATTTTAGTGTCTTTGATAGATAGATAACTAGCACAAAAAATGCGATTGCTATCAATGCTGCGCTTAAATATAAAATAATTTGCATTATGCACCTCCGCCTTAAATCCTATCCATATGTATAACCGATTCCATCTAGATATAAACCTCGAAATTATCTTATACTACTTCCATAAATTTGTCTTGTTTTCCTGCAATTCGTTTAAAAAAATTTCCCTATATAAGCTGAAACTTCAACTTTCTTCCCTTGTTCGGGTACAATAGAAAGGGAAGAAGAATTCTTGTTGGAGGTGTTTGTGTGAAGGATCCTCGTATCGAAAAACTTGCGAGAAATTTAATTAATTATTCTGTCCAGCTTCAAAAAGGGGAGAAGGTACTGATTGAAAATTTTGGGCTGCAGCGGGAACTAGTGACTGCACTTGTAAAAGAAGCCTATGCCGCAGGGGGATATCCCTTTGTCCTGTTAAAGGATCATCAAGTGGACCGTTCGCTATTAATGGGGGCACAGGTTGAACAATTTAATATGATGGCTGAGTTTGAAGCAAATGTCATGAGTAAGATGGATGCATACATAGGACTTCGTTCCGGAGATAACATCAGTGAACAATCGGATGTTCCGGATGATAAAATGAAGATACACGGCAATACGATTGGCAAAAAGGTTCACCGGGACATCCGTGTTCCTAAGACTAAATGGGTTGTCCTTAGATACCCAACGTCTTCTATGGCACAATTAGCTAAAATGAGTACAGAAGGATTTGAGAACTTTTACTTCGATGTATGTAATCTTGATTATGCTAAAATGGATCAAGCAATGGACAGCTTGGTAGAATTAATGAACCGGTCCAATAAAGTTCACATTACCGGCCCAGGAACCGACCTGCATTTTTCTATTAAAGACATCCCGGCCATTAAATGTGCGGGAAGACTAAATATTCCTGACGGTGAAGTTTACACGGCTCCAGTGAGGGATTCCGTTAACGGAGTTATCACCTATAATACTCCATCCCCCTATCAAGGCTTTACGTTTGAGAATGTGAAATTAACGTTTAAAAACGGGAAGATTGTGGAAGCAGAATCCAATGATTCAAGCCGTATTAATAAAATCTTTGATACAGATGAGGGAGCCCGCTATGTCGGGGAATTTGCCATCGGAGTGAATCCATTTATCCTGACGCCGATGCAGGATATCTTGTTTGATGAAAAAATAGCCGGCAGCTTCCATTTTACACCGGGACAGTGCTATGATGATGCCTTCAATGGCAACCATTCCAATATCCATTGGGACATGGTTAACATCCAGCGTAAAGAATATGGCGGCGGGGAAATCTATTTTGATGATGCCCTCATCCGTAAAGACGGCCTATTCGTTTTGCCGGAATTAGACGTATTAAACCCTGATAAGCTTAAATAACCAAAAAGGATGCCATTATGCTGGGCATCCTTTTTTTCCTTCTTATTGTCAAGCGTAAGCGCCTAGGCGCTTACGCTTTTCTTATGATAACTGTTTTTCATAGGACTCTTGGAATTTTTGAATATCTCCAGCTCCCATGAAAATAATGACACTATTTTCATACTTGTTCAAAACAGATGTATTTTCTTCTGAAAGAACTTCAGAACCCTCAATTTTCTCTTGTAAATCCTTAATTGATAGCTTGCCGTGATTTTCTCTGGCCGATCCAAAAATTTCACACAGATACGTTTTATCTGCCTGCCGTAAGCTCTCGGCAAAATCCTCTAAAAAAGCTTGCGTGCGTGAAAAGGTATGCGGCTGGAAAACAGCGATGATCTGCTTATCT
Organism: Bacillus sp. ISL-18; assembly: GCF_018613415.1. Lineage (GTDB taxonomy): Bacteria > Bacillota > Bacilli > Bacillales > Cytobacillaceae > Neobacillus. The sequence continues at coordinate 816,248 of NZ_JAGGQG010000010.1, forward strand.
GGATATTTCTGCTTAGCCGCGTCAATCGTTGCTCTTATTTCAGTTGGATGATGGGCATAATCATCAATTAAAATTTGTGTTCCCACTCTTTTTTCCGAGAATCTTCGTTTTACACCTTGGAACGTCTGTAATTGTTCCTTTACTATTTCCACATCGATTTCCTCGTAATGACATACCCCGATGACAGCCAGTGCATTGAGTACACTATGATCACCAAACGTAGGAATGGAAAATTTGTCATAAAAGGTATTGCGAATAAATACATCAAAGCTGGTTCCATCAGTTGTCTTTACGATATTTTTGGCCTGATAGTCATTTTCTTCACCAAAGCCATAGAAAAGAACGGGAACCTTTGCCTGAATTTTTTGAAGCTGTTCGTCGTCCCCATAAGCAAATATACCTTTTTTAACCTGTACAGCCATTTCTTGAAAGGCAGAAAAAACGTCATCAATATTGGCAAAATAATCCGGATGGTCAAAATCAATGTTTGTCATGATCGCATAGTCAGGGAAGTACGATAAGAAATGTCTTCTGTATTCACATGCTTCAAAGACAAAATACTCTGCCCCTTCCTCGCCTTTTCCTGTTCCATCACCAATTAAAAATGATGTTGGTTTTGCCCCAGCGATGACATGAGAAAGTAATCCAGTTGTCGATGTTTTTCCGTGCGCACCTGTAATGGCAATGCTTGTAAAGTTTTGCATAAAATCGCCTAAAAAACGATGGTACCGTATGATAGGAAGTCCAAGTCTCATCGCCTCTTGTATTTCCTCATGGGAATCGGGAAAGGCATTTCCCGCAATGATTGTCATGCCTGGCTTTATGTTTTCCTTTTGAAAGGGAAGAATCGTAATCCCCGATTGTTCAAGGGCCAGTTGTGTAAAAAAGCGCTTTTCGACATCGGAGCCCTGCACCTGAAATTTCATATCATGAAGAACTTGTGCGAGTGCACTCATTCCTGACCCCTTTATACCTACAAAATGGTAAATAGTCATAGAAGAACCTCCAACCAACGTAATACTGGTAAACAGTATATGAAATCTGTCTGCATTTGCTAATCAGTATGTAAACACACGTTGTTTTATTATTATAAGAAATCAATTCAATATTATAGCACTATTCTGTAATAAAAACTATTTGTTGCCCTTCCCTTACATCCGCCCTACTCATTATACTATTTAATATCTGTCCACATCCATAAAGAATACAAAAGATTAGCTCATAATACTAGTCTTGCATCGATTGTAATTCAGCTTCCGTAATTAAGACTTCACGTGGTTTGCTGCCATTTGCACTTGTGATATATCCGTTTTGTTCAAGCATATCCATTAATCTCGCGGCTCGGTTATAGCCAATCTTGAAGCGTCGCTGCAAGCTGGAAGTTGAAGCATTGCCATGATTGACGATAAACTCACAGGCATCATAAAACAATTCATCCTCTTCTTCGATCACCTGCGCCTTTTTTAACAATTCTTCCTGTTCAAATAAGTAATCAGGCTCTTGCTGCTCTCTTACGTGAGCAACGACAAGATCTATTTCCTCGTCCGAAACAAATGTACCTTGTAAACGCACTGGTTTGGATGCGCCATTCTCTAAGAATAGCATATCTCCACGGCCAAGGAGTCTTTCAGCGCCACTTATATCAATGATTGTTCGTGAATCTACCTGAGATGACACCGAAAAGGCAATTCGTGTCGGGATATTCGCCTTAATTAAACCTGTAATGACATCAACCGAAGGTCTTTGCGTTGCCACTATTAGATGGATTCCACAAGCCCTTGCTTTTTGAGCGATTCGGCAAATGGCTTCTTCCACATCAGCTGGCGACATCATCATTAAATCTGCCAGCTCATCAATCACAATCACAATGAATGGCAATTTGTCAGAGTAACGTTTATGCTGAGTAGCTAATTCGTTAAAACGATTGATATCACGGACGCCTGTATGAGCAAAAAGTTCATAGCGCCGCTCCATTTCATCAACTGCCCATTTTAAAGCAGCGGTTGCTGCCTTTACATCCGTAATAACCGGACTTACAAGATGGGGAATCCGATTATATGGGGCAAGCTCTACCATTTTTGGATCAATAAGCAGGAGCTTTAAATCCCGAGGATCTGCTTTATATAACAGACTAATCAAAATCGAGTTAATACATACACTCTTTCCCGATCCTGTAGCCCCAGCAATGAGTCCATGCGGCATTTTTTTTAAATCGGTAACAATTGGATTCCCGGCAATATCAAGTCCAAGCACTGCGGTTAATGGCGAACCAGACTCTTTAAAAACCCTGCTCCCAATGATTTCATTAATCAATACAGGTCTTGACTTTTGGTTCGGCACTTCAATCCCAATCGTATGTTTTCCCGGGATTGGCGCCTCAATCCGAATATCACGGGCTGCAAGACTTAATTTAATATCATCACTTAAATTAGTGATTTTATTTACTTTTACCCCCGGTTCAGGCTGTACTTCAAAGCGGGTAACGGACGGCCCTTGGGTGACATTGACAACACTAGCCCCTACATTAAAGTTCTTAAGGGTTACATTCAATAAATCCTTTTGCCCATCAATCCAGTCTGTATCGAGTATTTCTGTTACAGGAGGACTTAACAAATTAGATCTTGGAAGTACATATAATCGATCATTCTCTACTTCCTCACGGACTGATGGCATTTTGATGACTGGTCTTTCTTCTGCTGATATTTTCTCTTGCTGATGAAGCCTCTCTTGTTCAAACTCTCTTTTCCGGTTTCTTTCTTCCCATTTTTGTTTATCTTGCTTAAGCATCATGACATTAAAAGGCAAACGAGACCGTGCGGATGGAGGAGCTGGTGTTTCAGATACTGCCTCACCTGCCGCCTCCGTTTGGTCGGGGCTGTCGGCCTCTTTCCCAAATGCAAGTTCATTTGTCTCTGTCTGGACATTTTCTTTGTATACTGTTTCATCCATTCCGGATTGAACATCCGCTCCAAATATAAGCTTAATAGCTTCCGCTTGAACCTGCTCCTCATGAGTATGTTCACCCGCTTCCGCTAAAACATCTTCCTCATAGGCAGGTTCGTAAGCTTCTGTGTGGTCATCGCTCTCAAATGTAAGCTCATTAGCTCCTTGTTCATCTTTCTCTTTTTCAGGAAGGTAATTTTCTTTCATTTTCTCCTGAGTTTGACTCAGTTGATTTTTATCACTTTGATTGACCATCTCTTTCGGTTCATTTTCAAGTGATCCTGTTTTTAAATTCACATTTGTTCGAATAACATTACTCACTTGGTCATCAAGTTGGTCATTAAAAAAATGACTTAATTCATGCTCAACAATGGCCGTTGTCTTTTGCGGTCTGTTAAACCCGAAAACAGGTGATGGTATCTCGGTGGGATGAAACGGGCCGCGCGGGCGTGCCTTTTGCTCTTTGATGACCGTCTGTACCTTTGAGATTTCATGTGTACTTTTGGTATTTTCTACTAACTTACTTTTCTTAGGTGATTCTACCACACGCTTTGTTCGGCTTGTTACCTGCCTAGTATTTGATTTGATAATCTTTTTTGGGGTACTGCTTCCTTTTGGATATTGATAAGCTATTCTAGCATCTAAATCCTTTAAGCTATCCAATTGACTGGTGGAATCGTGATCCCCTATTTCCTTATGGAGGAGATACCCCGTCATTTTGTCCCCGTCTTCCTCTTCTTTCCTTAACTTTTGGAAAAAGTTTTGGATCCAACTCAAAACTATCACTCTTTCTTGTTCATCTATCATTCTATTTTATCAGTTTTTCTTATTTTATCGACACAATTCTTAAGAATGAGTCGAAATATGTTCGAATTGGATACAATAGGAAAGGTACCATGAAAAAAGACCACATAACGTGATCCCTTTCAAGGTCTCATTTATTTTTTCCTAGAATAAAAATTGGCTCTAGTTCTCCATCTTCATATAAAAAAGACAAGGCAGTAATCGGCACCCTTCCACTTGCAAAAAAGCTCATGGCCATTTGGGCAATCACATCATATCCCCTGTCATTGCGGATGTCCGCGATAATTAACACATCTTGATGCGGAACAGCGAGCACCATGGTTCCTGTAATCCGTTTCTCCATTTCATTGAGGAAACCCTTATTTAAGATTCGGCTGGCATCATAGCCATCATTGGTGTTAAGGAAATAGAAGATATTGCCGGCCACTCGGTCCTCTTTTACGGAAGTTGAAAGGGACCTAACATTAAATAGAGCCATCTCCTTGATCGTGTTGGCACTCCATCCCTCTTTTTTCATCATGCGTGTATCAATCAAGCGATAAGTATTTCCCATGTCAATCGCATAATAAATTTTTGTTTCTGCGGTATGCTCTTCCGTCAGAAATGGTACCCCCTCTTCTGCTTCGACTGGAAATGACGCCGACCGAATCACAGGAAAAATCTGTTTAAACTGATCGTGCAGGTCGACGGTGTTCTCCATTGCTTGCAAACCTTCTTCAACATAATAAACAATTTCATCGATGGCTTTTTCTTTTTCAACTTGCCATTTGGCGATAACCCCTGGTAAGGCGATGCTAATCCCTTTCCCAGTTGATTTACTTTCGATTCGAAGCTGATCCTTTTCTCTGTCATAAGTAATCAGTCTATCATCCTTTGCCAAACGTGTCTCTAATGTTTGGCGCATCAGTCTACTGTCCATTTTCATTGTTTACCTCCATGGTAAGAAGCTACCGTTCATTTTACAGTAAAAAACGACAATAAAAAACCCCTGCTCCAAAAGAGAAACAGGGGTTTTTATCTCTATTACTTCAGACCAGAAATAAATGATTCAATTTCTTCTTGTGTTTTTCGGTCCTTACTGACAAAGCGTCCCAGTTCTTTTCCGTTCTCATACGCAATAAAACTTGGTATTCCATATACATCCACTTGCTGGCATAAATCAATAAATTGATCGCGGTCAACATGAATAAATGTAAAATCGGAAAACTTCTCTTCAATCTCTGGCAGCACTGGCTCAATAAAACGACAATCCCCACACCATTTTGCGGAAAACATAAAGATAGTTTTATCTTGATTACGCAGAGAATCGAATTGTTCGATTGATTCTAAATTTTTCAAAGTGAACGCCTCCGTTTTTTTTCTTACCTATATGATAACTTTCCTTTCAAATCATAACAGTATACGCTTTATGGAGTCTAATGTTATGCATCATCTCGCCTATTGCTCCTCATTCATAAGTTAATATTTTCCAGTCTGGGAATAATAGCTAAATTGACCTACCAATAGGCTGGTTACATGTGTAAACATATCGATCCGGTTCACTAAGCCATTGGTAAAAATACCAACCGCCCCTTCATGTTTTCTAACATTATTCTTTTTTGCATAGTCATCCATCACAGGTCCTAATTCCTCTCCTGCTCTGAGCCTTGCTGCCACTTCTTCCGGTAAAAGGAATCTAGCTCCGCCGGCAATTACAGGCTCCCTGCCGCTTACTGCAAGAGCTCCCCAATTACAAAGCAATAATCCATGGCTTGTCTCTTGTACTCCGCCTTCCAGCCCAATCCCAATATCACCATTTCCTTGGTTTAAGGCCCCAACAGCCCGATTGACGGCACCTTGTATCGTTTCCTCATCAGAAAAAGGCTGGTCGTTCACGCCAGATGGGATATCGATTGAAATAAATTCAATGTCTTCTTGTCGAAAGCTATTTTGGACAGCTGTAATTTTAGCAGGATTTTTTGATCCGATCACAATTCTCATGTTGAATCCCCTCTTTCCACATTGAAGAGGAGGCACGATCAATGCCTCCTATTTTTTAGCTATTTGATTTAATGGTATCTACTGTTGTTTGGTCGCATGCCTTAACGAGTTTTACCAATAATTCTTTGGCTGCCGCATAATCATCAACATGGATAATGGAAGCATGTGTGTGGATGTAACGAGAACAAATGCCAACCACTGCACTTGGAACCCCTTCATTCGATAAGTGAACACGTCCAGCGTCTGTTCCGCCCTGTGAAACAAAATATTGATAAGGAATATGATTCGTTTCCGCTGTATCCAGCACAAATTCCCGCATTCCGCGATGGGTAACCATGGAACGGTCAAGAATGCGGAGCAATGTCCCCTTTCCAAGCTGGCCAAATTCATGCTTATCCCCTGTCATATCATTGGCTGGGCTGGCATCAAGAGCAAAAAAGAGATCCGGTTTAATCATATTAGAAGCTGTTTGAGCGCCACGCAAGCCGACTTCCTCTTGAACAGTTGCTCCTGAATATAGGATATTGGGCAATGACACATCTTTTAGTTCCTGAAGTAATTCAATTGCCAATCCACAGCCATAACGATTATCCCAAGCCTTAGCTAAAATTTTCTTTTCATTCGCCATTGGGGTAAATGGGCAAATCGGCAGAATGGCCTGACCGGGTTTAATACCAATCCGCTCAGCATCTTCTCGGTTATCAGCACCAATATCAATTAACATATTCTTTATTTCCATCGGTTTGTTTTTCTTTGATTCATCTAATAAATGCGGTGGAATAGAACCAACCACACCTATAACCGGTCCATTTTTGGTCATGACTTGGACACGCTGCGCTAGCAGCACTTGACTCCACCAGCCTCCGAGCGGTTGAAAGCGGATCATTCCATTCTCCGTAATCGCTGTAACCATGAACCCAACTTCATCCATATGCCCTGCTACCATGACGGTTGGTCCTTGTTGATTTCCTTTTTTCACCCCAAAGATACTGCCCAAATTATCTTGTATAATTTCATCTGAGAATAATGACAGCTGCTCTTTCATGAAATTTCTGACTAAGTGTTCATTTCCAGGTGCGCCTGGCAGCTCTGTCAAGGTTTGAAAAAGCTTTAGTGTTTGTTTATTCATGATAAGACTCCTTTTATGTATTTACTTTCATGACTTTCCATTCCCCAGCACTTCTATCCGTCTCTTCTACTACATTTTACAGAATCCTCTCACTTGTTACCAATAATTCATTTTCCTTCCGTAATATTATCCACTTAACTGTAAATACGGTATACTGAGAAGAGAATCTTTTTGTAATCTTTTCCTATTTCGGAGGTGGATGAATGAACTGGAAGTCTTTTTTCTTAGGTGCAGCGGTAGGAATAGTTGGTTGTTATGTGACCAAGGAAGCCATCACTCAAAAAACAAATGTTTCACCAGAGAGGGTATTAGCGTCAGTCAAAAAACACTTTCAACTGAACGGTCCAGTATCTGGCTCATGGATACATATGGAAGCGGAGCCTTACGAGAAAAACCAAATAACGTATCGCGTGTATAAAGGCGGAATATCTCAAACCATTGACGAAGCAATCCAGCAATATGAATTTATCGCTGATGCTCAAACTGGTACAGTCATAGACCTAATTCCTTTTTCTTCATAATATGAAAAAGCCGCATCCATAAGGGGTGCGGCATTCATGTTTATTGCTCCCTTTTAATACTGGCAACAAGCTGTTTCCCGTCTGGATCCCATTTTACAGCCCGGTAAAATGCATCATGGTAGAAAGTAAACCATGCATTTTTCTTTAGACCAAATGGAATCCACTTTTGTTTGGCGGCAATGGAGGTCATAGGATAGTCGTCGTAAGCCATAACCCATAGTACATTTTGATGAGCATGTGTGGGCATAAGGTCGGCCATGTGAATACAGGTTTCCCCCCCGTCTTCAATCATAAGAATGGAATGTCCATCACTATGCCCGCCCGTATGGATCATCGTGATGGCTTCTAATTCCCATTTTTCTGCAAAAGGGACCACCTGTGCTGCTACTGCTTGCCAATTTTCCAGCCAATATGTATTTTTGGAGCGAATATTGGGGTTTTGCATTTCGTCCCACTCGATTTGAGAAGTAATAATCTGAGCATTTGGAAAGGTTGAGACATACTTCCCATCCACCAGCTTCGTCAGCCCGCAGGCGTGATCAAAATGTAAATGTGTCATTAGGACAAAGTCGATATCTTCTGGGGTTAAGCCTATTTGTTGTAAAGATTCCTCTATCATCGATTCTTTTGTTACCCCATAATTTCGTAATTGTTTCTCCGTTAATTTGCCTTTTCCCAAACCGGATTCAACTAAAATATTTTTCCCATTCATTCGAATTAAAATTGGGTCTGTCGGAAGTTCAATTTGATTCTTTTCGTTTACCGGATATTTTTTTGACCATAACCCCTTGGGAACTACCCCAAACATAGCACCACCATCAAGGTATGTGACTCCCCCGGATAACCAAGTAAGCGAAACATCACCAATCTTTAACATTTCCATTATCCACTCCCCCTTTCCCTCTATATTAACATTATTTGGATTTAATTTTTATAAAAAAAAGACAGCTCTTAAAAAGAACTGTCCCTGCCATCAGTTTTGATATTTTACTTCACAACGATAAATCCGTTTTCCTTGTTCAGAAAATTTCTGCTCATATTCTGTCATAATGTTGCCTTCATACTCACTTTTGTGAAAATCAAGACTCACATATTTCAATAATAACCCATAAGAAGAAAAGCTCGTTAGGGAGTATTCAAATAACCCCTGATTATCGGTCTTAAAATGTATTTCCCCGCCATCAACCAAAATATCTTCATAGCGCTTTAGGAAATCTTTATAGGTTAATCTTCTTTTTTCATGCCGGGCCTTTGGCCATGGGTCTGAGAAATTAAGGTAGACTCGATCAACATCATTTTTTGTAAAGTATTTATCTAGGTCCGCTGCATTTACTTGTAGCAGCTTAAGATTGGGTAAATCCGCTTCTATTAGGCGATCCAAAGCAGCAACAATGACACTGACGTACAGCTCTATTCCTATATAATTTATATCTGGATTGGCCTTAGCCATGCCCGTGATGAATTGACCTTTACCTGTACCGACTTCAATATGGAGAGGCTGATCTTTTTCGAATACTTCATGCCACTTACCCTTGAAATTTTCTGGATTTGCTACTACATACTGTGGATGCTGCTCTATTTTTTCCTTTGCCCAAGGTTTATGTCTAAGTCTCATTTTGACACTCCTAAAAAACATTATCTTTCAAAAGATACCATGCTAATCTCTTTCATGCAAGCCAAACTAAATGGAAAAAAGGTTTGCGTATAAACAAAAAAAGAATCCACAAGCTAACTGTGAATACCTTTTTTAGAATTGTCAAGCTCTAGCGCCTAGCCCCTCGAGGTCACAAGCGGATCCGTCCAAAAGGTAAAAAAGCAACCTTTCGGCCGGATCGTCTTGTGCTTGGCTACAGAAAGCTATCGCTTTCTGTACGCATTAAGGGCGACTAGTCTTTGGCCCTGCTTACGCTGGCCAGTCAACAAGTCGCCCTAGATCGGGGCTGAACACGCTTGTGCTCTTCTTAATATCCACTTGAAAGGATGTGCTTTAATGCCATTAAGCCATGGTCACCAAGTTACACTGCTAAAGGATATTTTAAACAACCACCAAACCGATTGCTGTGGGTCTGTTGCCGAATGCGAGCAATTGGAGCGTTTAGTAAAATCTCTTATGGTCAACAACCAAATTGATTCGAATGTTAAAAATATCTTGCAGGAAGTATATCAATACAGTCAGCATGGTACTCAATCTGCTGATTTAGATCAGCATATCTTATCTAATCAAGAAAATTTATCACAATGGGTAAATGATATTGACCAATTTTCCTAATTAGAGGATATTTTGCAAAAAATCAATCCAATTATTCATTTCTTCGAATCGTTGTTTATCTTTATACCACTGAATAGAAGATAGGGTTTGAATGGTTACATACCATTTCATTCTAAGTTTTAGATGATTGGTTAGCTCTTTACCATAAAGATTTAACCAGTCCTCCCAGTTTTCTTCTGGAATGTACCAGTAAAGAAGTAATCCTAAATCAATGGCAGGGTCAGCAATCATGGCTCCGTCCCAATCAATCAAATACAACTGGTTGTCTTCTGCAAGCAGCCAGTTGTTATGGTTGACATCACCATGACAAACCACTTTCTCATCGCAAGATACATGTAAGGCTTCCTCTTTAAGAAAGTTAATTGCCTTTTGTGATTCAGGTAAAGAAAGTACCTGTTCATCTAATTCCTCGATGACCGACTGTAAAATCGGCTCAGGATTTACCGGCGAATTTTCTAACCGTCCTAACATTCCAAGCATCGGTTCAGAACAGTGTATTTTCTTAAGCAATCTGGCTACACTCTCTTGGTTCATTTCAGAGGGCTTTAATTCCCGGCCAGGAAGCCATTGCTGTGCTGTTATAACATCTCCGTTTTCCAATCGTTTTGTCCACACAAGCTTTGGGACAATGCCTTCTGCTGATAGTACTGCAAGGAATGGAGAGGAATTCCGCTTTAAAAAAAGCCTTTGATCCTTATATTCTGCATAAAAGGCTTCTCCTGTTTTGCCTCCAGCTGGGATAACTTCCCACTCTTGTCCTAGTAAATGTTCCAAAATTGCTCACCTTCAATTTATGCCGTTCTAATGGGCTTAATCCTCTTTAAAGAGGTAAAACCTGTGCTGTAGGAAGGTTTATAAACCACAATTATAACAATAGCCTTTTTTTAAATAAAAAAAAAGCTATTGAAACCATTGCACACAATAGCCATCTTATTAAATTTTATCTCCTATTCCCTTTTTTCGTCAAGTAATCTTTCAAAAACTATTTTTTCAGCAAAACATTTAATGAAATGGGTTCTACTAAATATTGGGGCTCTTTTATAAAATCTTTGGCAGTGGTTTTAGCAAACTGGTGATTGGCTAACACTCCCCATTCCCCCTCCGGAAGTGTGATCATTTGGGTTTTAGTGGATGGATTAATAACAAGAACCACCTCCTCCTTGGGTAATTGATAATAACAGCCGGCAACAGGAGCCGGAAATGACAGGGCTTGGATGTGAGCACAAATTTCCTCCGCTGTTCTCATCCGAAAACATGAATACTCCTGACGGATTTTAATAAGACCCTTGATGTACTCGACATTTTCCTTATACTTACTTTTCCGTTCCCAATCGAGTTGATTAATCACATCTGGAGAACGATAGCTATTTCCATCTCCTTGTTTTGTGCGGAAGAACTCCTGTCCGCTGTGAAGAAACGGGATACCTTGTGATAATAGGACAATTGCTGTTGCAAGACGATGGTACTTTTTTCGAATAGCCGGATCCGTTTCAGAATAGCAGCCGTTAAGTTTATCCCAGAGTGTATGATTATCATGACATTCAACATAATTGACCGATTGTTGCGGGGTATTAAAGACACGAGTACTCTTTTTAGTAAAACCGATACTGCCAGTAATCACCTCTATTGCAGCATCCACCAAATGCTCGTTCCCTATCGCATAGCCCTTATCAAACAAGTTAAACGTACTTCCTTTTATGATGTCTCTAAATTTATCATTGAACTGTCCGATTTCCGGTATTTTTGCCTGATTAGCTATGATCGCCTTTTGTGCGGCCGGCAGGGGAGTATTAAGGTTCCAGCCTTCACCAATAATTAAAATCCCCTTTGCTAAACTGTCACAATTCTTTCGCACCTCATTCATCGTTGTTACGTCTAAAATACCCATTAAATCAAATCGAAACCCATTGACTCGGTACTCCTCCAACCAATAGCGGACACAGTCAACAATAAACTTCCGCACCATTCTTCGTTCTGAGGCAATATCATTTCCAACACCCGTTCCGTTTGAAGGCAATCCAATATCGTTATGACGGAAATAATAGCCTGGGACTATTTTTTCAAAGGAAGATTGTTCACGTATATAAACATGATTAAAAACGACATCGATGATGACCCCTAAACCTTGACTGTGAATCTGGTCAATTAATTTTTTAAGTTCATTGATGCGGGAATAAGGATCGGATGGATTGGTTGCATAACTTCCCTCGGGAGCATGGAAATGGAGAGGATTATATCCCCAGTTATACTGCTTTGCTGGGTTTAATTCATCCACTCCGGCAAAATCGTTCAGCGGGAGAAATTCTATATGGGTAATTCCTAAATCTTTGACATATGATAAGCCAGTTGCATCACCATCTGGACCTTTTGTATCCATTTCACCGGCACCTAAATATAGTCCTTTATGTTTGACACCGCTTTGTGGATGAATCGTGAAATCCCGGATATGTGTTTCATAAATAATCGCATCCACTGGGTTTTCTAATGGAGGTATCCCGAGTCTTGGCCTAGCTGTCTTTTCCAGGAGCACAATTACACCCTGCTCCCCATTTGCTGTTACTGCCTTTGCATATGGGTCTACAGCCTCCCGCCATTCTTGATTAACAAGGACCAAAAAGCTATATTGAAAAAACTCCAGCTCGCGGTGAAGAGAGACAGACCAAACGCCGTACTCCTCCCGCCTCATCTTGATGATTTCTGAATATCCATTACCAGATGGGCGTAATTTTAATTTGACCCCTGTCGCTGTTGGTGCCCACAGTTTAAAACAGGTTTGCCCGGCCTGAAAGGTTACACCGAGGTCATTCCCTTCATAATAGAATTTTTCATCAAATTGTTCTGTTCGAATCACTGCACCTATTTGTAAATCGGTTTTCCCACCGTACTCATCAAAAATCCAATACAGCTTGCCAAAGGAAATTTCTCCCTCAAACTGGCAAATATATTTAAAGTGTTCCTCAATTTCCGTCTTCTCCACAATGACTAGGGGCGTCTTATCTGAATCCGCTGCCATGTAAAATGTAGTGGATATTCCGTGATGGTATGAATGGGGAAGAAGGATAGTAACGATGTTCATTTCATCTAAGTAAGCAAAAAAATTTCGGTCAGCAGAATTCATTCGAATCCCTCTCCTTCAGATCAACTTCTTCCTTCCCGCGACTTCTAGATAACACCTCTAAGGATTTCGCATGAAGGTGAATCGAAAGTGGGGTGTATCCGATATGCTCCCCATCAGCATGAACATACTGTGTTTCTGTCGAATAGATGGTTATATTTTTCCCCTTGAATGTTTTCACTTCTTTAAAATGGGTGTGTCTTCCCCAAAAAACACTCATAAAAACGAATAAAAGTTTCACCCTGGATAGTTGATGAACAATTGTAATATCAAAAAGACCATCATCCGGGTTGGCATCCGGCGCAATTTTCATGCCGCCGCCGTAGTAAGGCTGGTTAGACACAGTAATAAACCACGTTTGTTCAAATATATGCGTTTTCCCGTCAATTGATAAATCAAATCTTCCAGTTTTATAAGTAAATACATTTTTTAATAGGAAATAGACATAAACCAGCCTGCCTAATGATATTTTATTTAACAATGCCTTTATGCGGGATTGATTCACTTGATACGAGATAATAGCATCCAATCCAGCACCCATATTATTAATAAAATAGTGTTCCTCCATATTATTTAGGCAAACTTTACCGATATCAATCTGCTTTCCTGGCCGCTTCCGGAGGCGGAGAATGACTGTTAAAGCCTCTTCAGGATCAGCTGGAATTTGAAAGCCCCTTGAAAAGTCGTTTCCTGAACCGCCAGGAATAAAACCAAGTGTTATGTTTTTGTCATTTGCAACCCCATTTAACACCTCATGGATGGTTCCGTCTCCGCCTACCGCAATCATCAGCTTTTCCTGCTGATCGCTGCAGGCAATTTGTTTAGCAATCAATTTAGCATGACCAGGATATTCGCTAAAAAAAGCTAAAAAGGAGATCTGGTCAGACATCAGTTTGGATTCAACTTTTTTCCATATTTTTAGACAGGATCCATTACCAGCTTTTGGATTAATAATAAAATATATCTGCTTCATACAACACACCTTTTAGTGGTATTTCATTATTGCAATGGGAATATGGTTACGGCTTCATATTTTGGGGTTTGGTCAAGATGTGTTTGATAAACAACAACCTCTTCAACTTTAAATTCAAGTGGTTCCGGCTGTAATTGATTCCAAACATTTAACAGCTCTTTTTGAAATCCTTCCTGCCCCTTCCATTTTCTCGCTAACGTGATATGCGGTTTAAAGGGGCGTGTTTCCAGTTGAAATCCTGCCCTCTCACACGCTGAAAATACTTTATTCCTAATTGCAGCCAGCTCCTCACTACTTTCTGTATCGGCCCAAAAAACCCGAGGAGAATCAACCTTTCCAAATATACCTAGTTTGTTTATTTTTAATGTAAAAGCTTCCTCGTTACTTATGGTCTCTTTTACATATTTTTCAGCAGCTTTCAGTTTCTCAGGTTCTGCTGCTCCTAAGAAAGTTAATGTTATATGTAAGTCCAAATGATGAACCCAGCGGCTAAATGGGATCTTTTCCTGTAAATGATCGATATGATTCTTCATGATTCGTTTGGTAGTTTCAGGTATTCTTACAGCAAAGAAAAAATGTGGTCGTTGATTCATATAAACCCCTCAGTCCTTTTTTTTAATTTTAGTCTATTTTCTCCCAATTGTATCTACAATCAAACAGTCTCATAGGCGATATTTTTTACATTTAGTATCCTTTTCATTATCATTGAATTAGGAATTCTTAAAATAAGTATAGAAGGGGTATCCCAATGAGAGTAGTGGACAATATAGCTGAATTGATTGGAGAAACGCCGCTTGTAAAACTAAATCGGGTAGCTCCTGAAGAAGGGGCTTCCGTTTATTTGAAACTGGAATTTTACAACCCCAGCAAAAGCGTAAAGGACCGTGCGGCCTATAATATGATTATCGAGGCAGAAAAAAGCGGAGATTTAAAAAAAGGCTCGACGATCATTGAACCAACGAGCGGTAACACAGGGATTGGGATTGCAATGAATGCGGCTGCCAGGGGTTATCAAGCGATTATTGTGATGCCTGATACCATGACAAAGGAACGGATCAGCTTACTGGCGGCATACGGAGCAAAAGTAATTCTAACCCCTGGAGATGAAAAAATGCCAGGAGCCATTAAGAAAGCCCTGGAATTAGCAAAAGAGATCCCTAATAGTTTTGTCCCAATGCAATTTGAGAATCAAGCAAATCCGGATGCACATAGACATTCTACTGCTGTTGAGATTATCGAAGCCATGAATGAAATCGGCAAACCACTATCAGCTTTCGTTGCAACAGCTGGAACCGGAGGAACCATCACGGGAACAGGAGAAACTTTAAAAGACTATTATCAAGGATTATCTGTCCATGTGGTCGAACCAAAGGGTTCTCCAGTTCTGTCAGGCGGTAAACCCGGTAAACACAAACTAGTTGGTACAAGCCCTGGATTCATACCTAAAATTCTTAATGAAGAAGTTTATGATGAAATCCATCCAATTACAGATGAAGATGCCTATGAGATGACAAGAAGATTGGCTAGAGAGGAAGGAATTTTGGTTGGTCCCTCTTCCGGGGCAGCTTGTTTTGCGGCGCTCGAGGTTGCAAAACGCCTTTCTAAGGATGAGGTCGTTGTCTGTATTGCCTGTGACACCGGGGAAAGATATCTTTCAAGTGATTTATTCTAATTGTCACTATACACACTATGTAACCCAAAGCGATTTATGCAAAAAGACATTTTTAACTAAAAATTCAAACAATTTATCATAAACCAAGGACCTCCGCCCATACTCTATAGTATGAAATAATTTAGGAGGCGGTATAAACAGACAATTACCATTAATTACCGAGGTTTCTTTTGTATTCTTTACTATATTGGTAGAAATTTTCTGAAATAATGGGTACAATAAGGTTAGATGTATGACATCTAGGTATCTACTGTATCCATTGTTACATTCCAATTAAAGGAGATGTCCGCGCGGAAAAGAAACTACATATTTCTTGAAGAGTAATCTTCAAATAGGCTGTCGGTAGCTGGATTAAGCCATAGGTTTGAAATTTAGGATAGGGAGTGGTTCTTTGAAACCTTCAACTAACCGGATGTTAAACCGCATCAAATGTATCTACATGTTTATTCGAAACAACGGCACTGTCACGACCCAAGAACTTGTAGAGGAATTTGGTATCACTCCTCGCACCATACAACGAGATTTAAATGTCTTAGCCTATAATGACTTGGTCATTAGCCCAAGCCGCGGAAAATGGACTACAACACAAAAGAAAGTAAAGATGACATCTTAAAATTATAAAAATTAAATAATCCGCATAACAAAGCATGCGATTTTATCGCATGCTTTTTACTGTTTAAAACCAAATGAGGACGAAACGCAAAGCGATGCACCACTCGGTGCTGGAACTGATTCGAACTCACTTTATCCCCCTGCAATTAAATCTTCTATTCTATTTGACAGGTATCATAATTATGATATATTAGTATAGAAAATCGCTTTAACGCTTAAAAGCGTCTAAGTAAAAAAGAAAAAGTAGGTACCTATATGAAAAATAATCAGCAGCAAAATTTAAAAAAGGGGCTTCTGCCAAGGCATGTCCAATTTATTGCCCTTGCGGGGATGATCGGGACAGGAATTTTTAAAGGCAGTTCCGATACCTTAAATATAGCCGGACCAAGTGTAATTGTAGCCTATTTAATCGGCGGGTTATTATTATTTATAATCATGGCAGCACTTGGAGAAATGGCACTTGCTTTCCCAAACTTAAATGTACAGCATTTAGTTAATAAAGCTTTTGGATTCCAAGTTTCCTACCTTGTTGGATGGCTATACTGGATCAATTGGATTTTAGTCACCATTGTTGAGTTATTAGCAGCGGGAAGTTTTCTACAATTTTGGTTTCCGTCTGCTCCATTATGGCTTCTCAGTTTTTTATGTGCGCTTGTCATCGTTGGCATCAATTTATTCCAAGTAAAATACTATGGTGAACTTGAGTTTTGGTTTGCCGGGATTAAAATAATTGCTCTGATCGCCTTTATTATTCTAGGATTTTTACTTCTCTTAGGTTTAATTCCAAGCAATATTCACGATCCACTTTCAAACTATACTGGGCACGGCGGTTTTTTTCCGCACGGACTGGGTGGAACGTTTAATGCCTTTTTAGTTGTTATGTTTTCTTATGGCGGGGCTGAATTAATTGGAGTCGCTGTTACTGAAACAAAAGATGCTGAACGCGTCTTGCCTAAAATTATTAAAGGTGCTGTTTGGCGCGTCATCATTTTTTATGTTTTGCCGATTCTAATTATTTGCGGCATGATGCCTTGGAACAAAGTGAACGGTCAAGACAGTCCATTTGTTCAGGTTTTTAGTAGTACAGGCCTACCTGGTGCTGCCCACATCATGAACTTTGTGCTATTAACTGCTGTCCTTTCCGCAGCCAATTCCGGTATCTATGCTACATCGAGAACCTTGCATTCTATGGCTCAAAGTGAGGTTGCACCTAAAGTCCTTGCAAAGGTCTCCTCAAAGGGTATACCGTTTATTGGGATTATGATAACAAGTGTTTGTATTTTGGTTGGTGTTTATTTAGCTTATTTGACACCAAGCCAAGTTATTGGCTACCTCATGACCATTCCTGGGTTTACGGTCATGATTATTTGGATAAGTATTTGTGCAGCCCAGTTAAAATTAAGACCGCATTACAACAATAAACCAGCATTTAAAGTGAAGTGGTTCCCTTTTACCACAATCTTTGCACTCCTATCATTAAGCATCATTTTCATTGGATTTTTATTTAATGCCAATAATTTGATTGGGACATTCGTTAGTATTGTAACGATTGTCCTCCTAATCATCCTGTCATTTATTAATAAGAAACCGAATAGTAACAAATAACGATTGTATGCAGCTTTCAAAAACGGATGCAATAATAAAGAAACAAGTAGGGATAGCCAGTTGGTTATCCCTACTTGTTTTTTATTGTTCATTTTCTGAATTTGAATCATTCGATTCTAAAAACCGCCCAAGTGCACCCAGTTTATTTTCCCAAAACAACTCAAAATATTGGAGCCAGTCTTTTAGTTCCACTAATGGTGATGCT
Source organism: Bacillus sp. ISL-18 (assembly GCF_018613415.1). Taxonomy (GTDB): domain Bacteria; phylum Bacillota; class Bacilli; order Bacillales; family Cytobacillaceae; genus Neobacillus. The sequence continues at coordinate 834,076 of NZ_JAGGQG010000010.1, forward strand.
TCAAGCTTGTACCTAGTTTCCCTGCCGACCTTCCGCTCCTTAACTAAACCTGCTTCAGATAGTACTTTCAGATGCTTCGAAACAGCCGTCCGGGTAATCGGAAAATGCTTACAAATCGCGGTAACTGGCATTTCTTGGTTACTAAGAAGTTTCAAAAGACTTCGACGGGTAGGATCTGCAATCGCTTGAAAGACGTCATGTTTTGCTAAGGGAGCGGCCATTTATGCCTCAACATACGCTTGGAGTTTTTTCACAAGACCTGCCCAGCCTTGGTTCATATTGTCACGTATCGGAGTATGCGGCGCACCAAATTCAGTAACTTTATTAATATCCCATCCGCCATGGATTAACGTTAACTCTGTTTGCTTCTCCAATTCTTTCAATTCAAATGTTAAGGTCCAGTCTTTTCCCCAATTAAAAGAAAGACGGTTTGGCGGGTCTACCTGTGTTACCTTACATGGTGACATTCCAAATTGACCTGCATTTATATGAAACTCATGACCTTCTATAGGCTGTAGATCGTTCGGCATAAACCAAGCACTTAGCCCCTCTGCTGTTGCAACTGCATCCCAAACTTTAGCAATTGGTGCATTATAAACGACAGTATATTTAATATCCTCTAATGTTGCTTGTGATTGATTTTCCACTAAGAATCCTCCTCACTTGACCTCCAATTACGTTTCATATTGTAACTATATAGCACCTTTTGGTTGCATGTCAATCATTTATAAAAGAGCCCAAGTATTGAGCTCTAAACAATATTTTTTCCATAAAAGATTTCATCCATCTCTATCTTTAATCTCTTTGTTATTTCAATATGTTCATCTGGTGTTAGCCTTTCTTTGGTATAACCAAATAAATAGTTATTTAGATCGAATTCTCTCAGTTTGCATTTTGTGTGAAAGATATTCTCTTGATAAACATTGACGTCGATCATATCAAAAAGTTCTCCGACATCTTCAGGAATATAATTTTGAATAGAGTTTATTTCATGATCAATAAAGAGTTTATGGCCGCTCTTGTCCCTAGTAAAGCCCCGGACTCGGTAATCAATGGTCATTACATCTGTTTCAAATGATCTAATTAAATAGTGGAGCGCTTTAAGAGGAGAAATTTCACCACAGGTTGAAACATCAATATCTGCACGAAATGTACTAATTCCCTCATCTGGATGAAATTCCGGGTATGTATGGACCGTGATATGACTTTTGTCTAATTGCATGACCACTGATTCGGGAAGCGGCCCTGGTGACTCTTCAAAGGATTCTGAAGGAACATCATGTGTTACCGGTCCTTCTGATACTAATAAAGTTACACTTGCCCCGGCTGGTTCAAAATCCTGACTGGCCACATTTAATACGTGGGCACCTATAATATCTGCAACGTGTTTTAATATCTTTTGCAATCTATCTGCACTATATTGTTCATCAATATAGTTTAAATAGGCTTCCCGTTCCTCTCTTGTTCTTGTAAAACAAATATCATACATATTAAAGCTTAAAGACTTGGTAAGGTTGTTGAAGCCGTGCAGTTCTATTGCCTGCTCGTGTGTTAGTTTCATGAAAGGTTCCCCCTTAGTAACACTTCTTTATTGCGTATTTATCTGTATGGTACCCATTTTTATACTTCGTTACTTATTATTTGATGAGAAACCACTGGGAAACAATATGGATGCACTAGCAAAAAAAGCTGAAGTTAGCTGCTATAAGGTGAAGCAGGTCCGAAGCTGGACTGAACTTTGGACATGGCAATTCCAAATAGATGGTGTGGTGTCTGAAGTCGGATGATCTTTGGACATGGATGTGCCAAAAAGTTGAGGTGGTGTCTGAAGTCGGATGATCTTCGGACACGGCAATTCCAAATAGATGGCGTGGTGTCCGAAGTTGGATGATCTTCGGACATGGCCATGCCAAATAGATGGGGGCGTGTCCGAAGTTGGTTGATCTTCGGACATGGCCATGCCAAATAGATGGGGGCGTGTCCGAAGGTGGATGATCTTCGGACACGGCCATGCCAAATAGATGGCGTGGTGTCCGAAGTTGGATGATCTTTGGACATGGCAATTCCCAAAAGATGGGGTGATGTCTGAAGTTGGATGATCTTCGGACACGGCAATTCCAAAACGATAAGGTGGTGTCTGAAGTTGGATGATCTTCGGACATGGCCGTGCCAAATAGATGGGGAGGTGTCCGAAGTTGGTTGATCTTCGGACATTGCAATTCCAAAAAGATGGGGGCGTGTCCGAAGTTGGATGATCATCGGACATGGCCATGCCAAATAGATGGCGTGGTGTCCGAAGGTGGATGATCTTCGGACATGGCCATGCCAAATAGATGGGGGCGTGTCCGAAGGTGGCTGATCATCGGACACGGCAATTCCAAATAGATGGCGTGGTGTCCGAAGTTGGATGATCTTTGGACATGGCCCATGCCAAATAGATGGCGTGGTGTCCGAAGTTGGATGATCTTCGGACATGGCCATGCCAAATAGATGGCGTGGTGTCCGAAGGTGGATGATCTTCGGACATGGCAATTCCCATTAGATAAAACGGTGTCCGAAGTCGAGTAAACTTCGGACAATGTAATATCAAAAAGATAAGGTTGTGTCCGAAGTAGGATGAACTTTGGACACAGGCAATCCCAATAAGTGTAACTTTGTCCGAACAAATACCAATCTTCTAACAAAAAAAGTTATATATAATAAGAATCACTTGTTTTTCCAACCGCGGTAAAGTTTTTCTTTAATACCCTACAGAATGTCTTTTTTGACAAATCAACGTTACACCATTCATAAATGTTAGTAGTCGTAATCTTTCGCTCAGGAAATAACAACTGAAATTCCCTCACATTCCGTAGAATGGCATCTTCGACCATTTCATGACCTCCACACTTTTCGCAAACAAAAAGATGATTCTGTATAGTTACCAAAAAGGAACGACAAAATTTACAATACAATTCCTTCTTCAACTGCTCATATTGATAGTTTGGCACCTGTGTAAATGGGTTTTTAGTTTGATGTAAAGAAATTAATTGTTGAGCCAATTTTTTGTAACCATCATTCAATTTAGATGATGTATCATTTATACTCTTTAAAAACCGGTTAACTTGATTGGGAAGAATAATGGGATGGTCGACTTGGGCGTTGAATAAAGTGAATTCAGGGTTAATAAAAATGACGGTGGCTTCAACGAGGTAGTGAAGCTTGATGTCGTGGAGCAGTTGGCGGAATTGGGATGCACATTTGCTTAATTGGATGATTGGATTTTTATATTCTCGACCGGATTTCACAGCGTAAAATCTGTCCTTTTCCAGGCAAAAGTCTCCTTCAAAATATTTTACATCCAGCAGTCGAATGACTTCTTGCGAAACAAGCGTTGTATCGATCTGAAAATAGGAATTCTTTATTTTAAGCAGCAAGTCATTGATAATGTATCTTTCTTCTTTAAGACCTTCTGCCATACGGTCAAATTTCACCTCTCCCTCATAACCTTTTTCCAGGTTGAAATAATGAAACTTTTCCTCTTGTGTTAACTCCATCCTTGTGTTTAATGATCGCATTTTCAATAATTCATCTGATTCTGTTCTGCTTTTAAGTATCATAGGCCGCTTCCCTTCAACATTTCTAAACCTATTTTATAAAAAAGCAGGACAAATGGGTGTGAATATTCCGTTACATATTTTAAAAAAAGAAATTATAAATAAGGTTTTTTGTATTCCTTATAAAGAAAACTCGCCAATTACTTGACGAGTTTTACTTTTTAAATATAAATACGACTGTCATTTCGGACGCATTTTTAAGAAAAGCACCAGAAAACTTGTTTGGTTTTTATTTCACTTGGTACTCTCGCAATAGCTCCACTTCTTCATCTGTTAATTCTCGATATTCCCCGAGTTCCAGGGTTTCATCTAAAGGAAGCGGCCCCATAGAAATCCGTTTCAAGTACACAACCCTTTTCCCAACGGCCTCAAACATTCTCTTGACTTGATGAAACTTACCTTCAGTAATGGTTAGCTCAATATCAGAGCGAATACCTGATTTTACTATTTTTAATTCACCAGGCTTGGTTTCATACCCGTCATCAAGAGTGACTCCTTTGGCAAACGCCTTGACATCCTCTTCGGTTACTTCGCGGTCAATCACCGCAAAGTATGTTTTCGGGACATGCTTCTTTGGTGATAACAATTTATGCGCTAATTGACCATCATTGGTAATCAGCAATAATCCCTCTGTATCCTTGTCCAATCTCCCAACCGGAAAGGGCTCATACACTTGATCCTCAAGCTCCAACAGGTCAATAACGGTCTCAGCCGCACTATCTTCTGTCGCTGATAACACACCAGGAGGCTTGTTCATCATTAAATAAATAAATTCTTTGTATTCAATCACTTCACCATTGAAGGTCACCGTCTGGCTTTTTTCATCAACATGTTGTTTCGGATCCTTAACGATCACATCATCGACTCTAACGGCACCACTTTTTAATATCTGCTTTACTTCTTTTCGGCTGCCGTAGCCAAGGTTTGCTAACATCTTATCAATTCTCAACGCTTTGCCTCCTTTTTGGCAGCTTAAATTTAGTAAGAACACGCTCAATTCTGTTTCCGAATAACCGAGTTGCCAGTCCTGATTTCAATCCTAAATAAAAATAGATGGCAGCCCCTACAAGTGCACTAATTAAGATCATTAAGACCGATTGCATTTTGGAGGCCGGTGATAAGAATAACGTTAAAAATTTATACATCAGCTCGGTTCCCACCCACATACATCCAGCAAAAATGATAATCAATAAACTTCTTCGCCAAACGAATCGATATTGATAGCGGGAGAAATATCTAATTACCACTAAATTAATAATAATCGAGGCCATATATCCAATGGCTGTAGCTAATACAGCTCCTCTTGTTTCAAACATTTTAACTAAAGGAATATTAAGTGTTAGTTTGACCAATAGTCCCACTAATAAGCTTAAAATCGTATACCGCTGTTCATTAATTCCTTGCATGATCGCTGCTGTCACCGCATATAGGGAAAATAAAATGGCGACCGGCGCATAAGCACCTAACACCTGTGTCCCAAGAGAATCATGCTCATAAAAAGCCGTATAAACTGGCTCAGCTAATAGAGATAGCCCAATTGCCGCAGGCAGTGTTAAGAATAATAACACTTGAAAGGTTTGATTTAATTGATTAGTTAAGTTTTTACGATCATTCTCCACATATGCCTTTGTAATGCTCGGCACAAGTGTTAACGAGAAGGCAGTGGCCAGGGAAACAGGAATAATCACAATTTTATGTGATTCAAAGTTCAAAATACCAAAAGCAGTATCGGCCAACTTCTTTGTCGTTCCCATTTCTACTAAGGCTTTGGTTAGGGTAAATTGATCAATAAGTTGGAATAATGGATTGGCAATCCCTACAAATACAAAGGGAGCTGCATAAATAAAGATTTCTTTATAAATTTCTTTTAGTGAAACATGGATGGTTCCCTTATCTTGCTCCAAAAGCTCATCCAAATGCGGCTTCCTTTTATACCAGTACCAAAATAGGACGGCTAAGCCTCCTATCGCTCCAACAAAGGCAGCAAATGTGGCAACACTAACAGCGGTTACCATTGATCCATTTAAAAATTTGAGAACCACATAAGCCCCAACAAGCGTGAACAGAATTCGGACGATTTGTTCTACCACTTGCGATGCAGCTGACGGTCCCATCGATTGATGACCTTGAAAAAATCCTCTGATTAGACTCATGAACGGTACTAGGATTAAGGCAAAACTGACCGCACGCATGACGGTTATAGCCGCATCTATTTCATTACCAGGATTACTCATTTCGGCTAATAAAGGGGCTGCCAAATACATAATTAAAAATGCAACAAATCCTGTGATCGACATAACCACTAAACCAGATTTAAACAATTTTCTGCCAACAGCATATTCTTCCAGTGCATTATACTTTGCAATAAACTTTGAAACAGCCAGTGGCACCCCAGCTGTTGCGATACTAATAAATATGGTGTAAGGGACATATCCGTAGGAATAAAGCTGTGTCCCATGTTTTCCAACAATCTGATAAAACGGTATAACATAAATGAGTCCGATTACTTTAGAAAGTATAGTTCCTAACGTTAAGATAAACGTTCCTCTTAAAAGCTTTGACTGCATAAAATCCCTTCCTACCCGAAAGATACGTTCGTAAATTCACAAAGAATAATCGACGTTTTTTGCACACTATTAGTAGTTTACAACTTCTTTTCCTCCGATGCCACTCACAACCGAGTTAATTCTCTTAAAAAAATGACTTTTTTCGTTTTAATTTCACAAGTTATGTTTATAATGAAATGAATAAATTAAAGTTGGTGGATAAAATGGATTACGATTGTATTGTGATTGGCGGCGGTCCCTCCGGATTAATGGCTGCCATTGCTGCGGGGGAAAAAGGGGCAAAGGTCCTCTTAATCGATAAAGGAGACAAATTAGGACGGAAGCTGGCAATTTCCGGAGGCGGACGCTGTAACGTAACCAACCGGCTGCCGGTTGAGGAGATTATTAAACATCTGCCCGGCAACGGTAAATTCTTATATAGTGCTTTTTCTATTTTTAGTAATGAAGATATTATTCGCTTTTTTGAAAGGCTAGGAATTGAATTAAAAGAGGAAGATCATGGGCGGATGTTTCCTGTAAGCAATAAAGCTCAATCAGTGGTGGATGCCCTCTTAGAACAGCTCGAGAAACTACGTGTAAGAGTCTTCAAAAATAGCCCGGTTGCCGATGTTCTCTATGAAAATGGACATGTTTCCGCAGTGCGGTTAAAGGATGGCCAGCAATTTTCGACTAAGTCAGTAGTAATTGCGGTAGGGGGAAAATCGGTCCCGCATACAGGGTCTACCGGCGACGGTTATGCCTGGGCTGAGAAAGCAGGCCATACAATCACTGAGTTGTTCCCAACCGAGGTCCCTGTTACCTCCAGTGAGCCCTTTATAAAAAACAAATCATTGCAGGGATTATCGTTAAGAGATATTAATCTCAGTGTCTTGAATCCGAAAGGCAAACCCTTGATTTCCCACCGGATGGATATGTTGTTTACCCATTTTGGAGTCAGTGGCCCGGCTGTTTTACGATGCAGTCAATTTGTGGTCAAGGCCATGAAAAAATGGAATTTAAAAGAAGTAACAATGAGCTTGGATGCCCTTCCGGACCGAAAAGAGGAAGAGATTTTTCAAGAGATTGTAAAACTCGTAAAAGGGGAACCCAAGAAGAGCATCAAAAATACCTTAAAGGGAATAGTTCCAGAGCGTTACCTTCTATTTCTCCTCGAAAGGAATGATATGGATCCTGCCGACCAAGGAGGAACGATTTCCAATGAAAAGATTCGTGCATTTGCTAAGGGCTGTAAACAATTTCAATTCAAAGTAAACGGCACACTTCCACTTGAAAAAGCATTTGTGACGGGCGGCGGGGTTACCGTGAAAGAGATCGAGCCGCAAACCATGGCTTCTAAATTGATGGAGGGTCTCTATTTTTGTGGTGAAATACTAGATATCCATGGATACACAGGTGGATATAACATTACATCTGCCTTAGTGACGGGCAGGCTTGCAGGAACCAATGCAGCACTATCTGCAAAAAATTATCGGGCGTGAAGTTCTATCACGCCCGATAGATAATCATAGCGGTAAAGCAGTAAATCTGCGCTTCCTCTTCTTCCTCGGTCATTGCAGCCACATTATACTTGATATCAACTAGGCTTTGTTCCTCTATACCTTTTAAAAATCGATTCATCTCTTTTTCTAAATCTTTTTCATGCTCCCTGTCAAATAACTTTACTTGGATCATAAGTCTCCCTCCCTCTCCTTTTTCTATCAGTATTCTCACTTTTTCAGAATTTTAAAAATAGATAGTTTTAAAAGTTAAGGTTTTTTTAAGATTGGGCTTGTAAACTTGTTTCTGAGATCAAATGTTGAAAGGAGGATCTGAGTGGATAAAAAACAAAAGATTACTTGGGGAGTCAGCTTTGGAAGCTTGGCTTTAGCAGCGGGAATGGTCTCATATCTCGGTTTATCTAATGGCGGAAGTACGAACAGCCAAATGGCATTTACTCAACGGCAGCAGCCAGGTTCTAATACAAATCAAAATCAGCAGCAAGATCAACAACAAGGAGGATCAAACACACAACAAGATCAGCAAACAGGACAAGATTTTAATAGTTCCTGGAGCGGAGACAGTCAATTAGATCAAAGTCAGCAAACACAGGATGATAACAGTGGCCAAGGCTTCGATAATAGCGATCAACAACAGGATCAATTTTTTAATGGCGGCGGTCCAGGCTCCGGACATCACCATGGATTTGATACAACAACAGGTGGAACCTGATTTGCTGATGTGGAAACCTGCATGTGGTTGAAACCATAACAGACAGAAAAAAAACCGATTCCAAAACGGAATCGGTTATTCTGTGTATTCAGTTTCTCCCGTCCAGGCCAGCATTCCGCCAATCATATTCCGGACTTTATAACCTTGTTCTTGAAGATAATAGCAAACATTTCCACTGCGGTGGCTTGAACGGCAAATGAAAATATATTCCTTCTCTTTATCAAAATAGTCCAAGTTAGCGGGAATATCGCCCATACGAATATGTTTCGCTCCTGGAATCATCCCAAAAACAACTTCCTCATCTTCTCTAACATCTACAAGCTCTGGCTTTTCCCCTGCCTCGAGCTTCTTTTGCAACTCTTCTGGTGTAATCACGTTAATTTCTTCCATCCCAATCATCCCTTCAGAAAAACATCCTCCATTTTACAAGAGGATGTTCAGTTTTATTTCTGATTAATTCGCCACAATATTTACCAATTTACCTGGTACAGTAATTACTTTGCGAATGGTCTTTCCTTCAATTTGTTCCTTCACACGATCGTCATCCATGGCGATTCCTTCCAGAGCTTCTTTTGTAGCATCTGTCGGAACCTTTAATTTTGTTTTTACCTTGCCATTTACTTGAATCACAATCTCGATTTCATCATCGACTAATTTTGCTTCATCATATGCCGGCCATGCTTCATAGGAGATTGTACCGCTATGACCTAACTTTTCCCAAAGCTCTTCAGCAAGATGCGGACAAACAGGAGCAAGTAATTTTACAAACCCTTCGATATAAACCTTTGGAAGAACGGTTGCTTTATACGCCTCATTGATAAAGACCATCATTTGTGAAATAGCTGTATTAAATCTTAATCCTTCATAATCCTCCGTCACTTTTTTTACAGTCTGATGGTAGGTTTTTTCAAGGGTGGCTGTCTCTTCGTTTGACTGGATTTTCGGGCTTAATTCACCGTTTTCTTCCACTAACAGACGCCAAATTCGATCTAAGAAACGGCGGGATCCATCTAAGCCATTGGTCGACCAAGCAATCGATGCATCAAGAGGTCCCATAAACATTTCATATAAACGAAGGGTATCGGCACCATGGCTGTCAATAATGTCATCAGGGTTGACAACATTTCCTTTTGATTTACTCATCTTTTCATTGCCTTCACCTAGGATCATCCCTTGGTTGAAAAGCTTTTGGAATGGTTCTTTGGTTGGCACTACACCAATGTCATATAAAAACTTATGCCAAAAACGTGCATATAGCAAGTGAAGCACGGCATGTTCGGCACCGCCAATGTAAATATCAACCGGAAGCCAATGATTTAATTTTTCCTGTGAGGCTAATTCTTGATCATTTTTTGGATCAATATAACGTAAATAGTACCAGCAGCTTCCTGCCCATTGCGGCATGGTATTGGTTTCACGGCGGCCTTTTATACCTGTTACCGGATCGACGACATTGACCCAATCCTCAATATTCGCAAGCGGCGACTCGCCTGTTCCGGATGGTTTAATGTCGGTTGTTTTTGGTAAGGTTAATGGCAGCTGATCTTCAGGAACGGCTGTCATGGTGCCATCTTCCCAATGGATAATTGGGATTGGCTCACCCCAGTAACGCTGACGGCTGAATAACCAGTCCCGTAAACGATAGGTCACTTTTTTCGTTCCAATTCCCTTTTCCTCTAACCAGGCGATCATTTTAGAAATGGCCTCTTCTTTATCTAATCCATTTAAGAACTCAGAATTAATGTGTTCCCCATCACCTGTATAAGCTTCTTTTTCTACATCTCCGCCAGCTACAACCGGTTTAATTGGTAATTGAAACACTTTTGCAAATTCCCAGTCACGTTCATCATGAGCAGGTACGGCCATAATGGCACCTGTTCCATAGGTTACTAAAACATAATCCGCAATCCAGATTGGCATTTTTTCGCCATTTACAGGATTAATCGCATATGCTCCAGTAAAAACACCCGTTTTCTCTTTTGCTAAATCTGTCCGTTCTAAATCGCTCTTCATTTTAACCTTATCTAAGTAAGCATCGACAGCAGCACGCTGCTCTTTAGTGGTAATTTTTTCAACAAATGAATGCTCTGGAGCCAATACAGCATAGGTTGCACCGAATAATGTGTCTGGGCGGGTAGTGAATACTGTAAAGGTTTCATCATGCCTGTCAATTTGGAACGTTACTTCGGCCCCTTCAGAGCGGCCAATCCAGTTGCGCTGCATTTCCTTTAAGCTTTCAGGCCAGTCAAGCTCCTCAAGGTCCTCAAGTAAACGATCACCGTAAGCCGTAATTTTTAACATCCATTGCTTCATCGGACGGCGTTCAACCGGATGTCCGCCGCGTTCACTCTTGCCGTCAATAACCTCTTCATTTGCTAAAACAGTTCCAAGCGCCGGACACCAGTTCACCGCTACTTCATCAATATAGGCAAGCCCTTTTTCCCAAAGCTTTAAGAAGATCCACTGTGTCCATTTATAATATTCTGGGTCGGTCGTATTGACTTCACGGTCCCAATCATAGGAAAAACCAAGTGCTTTAATTTGTCTTCGGAAGGTGTTAATATTCTTTTCTGTAAATTCGGCAGGGTCGTTACCTGTGTCTAAAGCATATTGTTCTGCAGGCAATCCGAAAGCATCCCATCCCATAGGGTGCAGTACATTATAGCCCTGCATCCGCTTTAAACGGGAAAGAATATCTGTTGCTGTATAGCCTTCCGGATGACCTACATGAAGCCCTGCACCGGATGGATAGGGAAACATGTCTAATGCATAGAATTTCCGTTTATCATATTCTTCGCTCGTTTTGAACGTTTTTTTGTCTTCCCATTGTTTTTGCCACTTTTTCTCGATTTGTTGATGGTTAAAGCTCATTTTGATTTTCCTCCTACTGCAAAATAAAAAACCCCTCATCCCAAAAAGGGACGAGAGGATTGTATGTATCTTCCCGCGGTACCACCCACATTAGTGCCTAAACACTCGCTTCATTCAACCTTAACGCGGTAAACGGCAAACATTACTGTTCATTCATGCCTGCAACTCAAAGGCGAGTTCATGATGTACTCGGTTGACTTTCACCAGCCGTCAACTCTCTATTCTCTCGAGTAAGAATCATTACTACTCCTGATCACTGTTTTTTTAATATAAAGTATTACGGTTATTGTATTAAATTTTCTATCACTATGCAAGCAAACATTTGCCTAAATTCAGGATAGACAGGTGGCGGCCAGTTTAAACATTAAATATCTGGATTATATTCTACGGATAAATGAAAGAACAGTTGACTGAAGAAGTCAACTGTCCTAAATTTAAGCAACTCTTGAACCAAATTGAAAACGAGGGGAATTCCACATGGTGGTCCATTTCTTAATAGCTGTCGCCAAAATAATGATACCAAGTACTAACATGATGATCGAAAGAATCCCATTTAACACACTGTATCCAGCAGCTGCCGGATTTAAGTAAACGTTTTTGACCATCCAATAGCCTGCATAGTTAACCGTGACAAACAAATAAGCGAGAGGAATTAAACATGTTAACATGTACCAGCGTTTGTCAGCCACTTTTAGGATGACAGTGGCCCCAATAATGAGACCGATCGATGCCATCAACTGATTAGATACACCGAATAAGGCCCAAACAGAACCGATATCTCCAGAAAAGAGCAAATATCCCCATATAAAGCAAGCTAATGCACTTGCAAATATAGACCCAGGAATCCAATCTGTTTTTTTCAATGGTTTATAAAACTCACCAAAGAAATCTTGTATTAAATAACGGGCTACACGTGTTCCAGAATCAATCGCAGTTAAAATAAATACCGCTTCAAACATAATGACAAACTGGAAAAAGTAGGACGATAATTTAGCAAACCAAGGGATGGCCGTGAAAACATAGGTCATACCTACAGCTAATGTTACGGCCCCGCCCGTTCTTCCTTCCAAGTCCATTCCAATTTCCTGGGCAAGCTTTGGTAATTGGTCCACATGCATGCCTAATGTTTTGTAAACCTCTGGAGTGGAATTAATGGCAAAATAATCTGCAGGCTGAAGGGCTGTTGCTGCTATTAATGCCATAATCCCAACCACACACTCTACTAACATCGCCCCAAATCCAACTACTTTAATATCTGACCAGCGATCAAGCATTTTCGGAGTTGTACCTGAACCAACAAAGGCATGGAAGCCAGAAATGGCACCACAGGCAATCGTAATCGAAATAAACGGCCAGACTGGACCAGCAATGACAGGACCGCCGCCTTGTGTAAACTTCGTAAATGCAGGCATTTGAATGTTCGGATTAATAATAAATACTCCAATAATAAGGGCAATAAATACACCAATTTTCATAAAACTACTTAAATAATCTCGTGGAGCTAGCAATAGCCATACTGGCAGTGCCGCAGCAAAAAAAGCATAGATAGGCAGAATAATTGCCAATGTTTTTGTATCTAAAGTCAGCCATTCGCCCAAAACGGTATTCTGAATCATCGGTCCTACAAATACGCCTACCATGACAAGGATGAATCCAATTGTAGTCGTTATTTTTAAATTACCTGTTTTCTTATATAAGATGCCTACTCCCATTGCAATGGGAATAGTGATTCCTACTGAAAAAGTCCCCCATGGGTTGTTCTCAAGTGCGTGAAGTACGACCATTGAAAGCCCTGCCATGGTAATCGTAATGATGAATAGCATAGCAAGTCCTGTACAAAAACCTGCGACAGGGCCTAATTCATCCTTGGCTACTTCAGATAATGATTTTCCCTTCTTTCGCATAGAGGCGTAAAGGACAACTGCGTCATGGACAGCACCACCGATTACCGCACCAATTAACAGCCAAAGTAAACTTGGCAAATAACCAAATTGTGCAGCCAAGATTGGCCCTACAAGCGGACCAGCTGCTGCAATCGCAGCAAAATGGTGGCCAAATGTCACCCATTTATTAGTTGGGACATAGTCCTTCCCATCATTAAATTCGTGAGCTGGTGTTGGCTTTGAATCGTCTAACTTTAAAACATTTGCAGCCATGAAAGTTCCGTATAAACGGTAAGCAATCATTAATATACAAATGGAACCAATTACAACCGAAACCGCATTCATTTTCTTTTTTCCTCCCCCTAAATCAATAACTTATATTAATCTTATTAAATGAAAACGGTAACATACTTTTTTCAAGATATTTTGCTGAAATCTAGGGTTGAAAAACAATAATTCTGAAATGAAATACAAAAAACAGCTGTTAAAAACCAAGCAGCTGTTTCAGTTCCTTTGTATAGGTTCTGCTAACGGGAACCTTTTCGCCGGATTTCATAATTAAATTGTAGGTTGAATTAAACCATGGTTCGATCTCGAGAATGGCATCAATATTGACTAGATATGCACGATGAACACGCATAATAGAAGGAAATTGCAGTTTTCGTTCAAAGGTTACTAATGGTTCATTGACCCATAACTTTTGTTTTTCCGTAGCTACGACTGTTTTACCATCCTGCGTGCCAATATAGACAATGTCATTGATATGGAGTAACACGATTTTTTCATCAATCGAAACCGCTAATTTTTCTGACCGATCATTTTGACTAGAATGCCACCTAGATGAAAGCGGGATTTTTTGCTCTTTATTTCCAGCCAGCTTAAACAGCTTATCAATGGTGAGCTGGATCCTTTTTTCATCAATTGGTTTTAAGAGGTAATCAACTACATTAAGTTCAAAAGCTTTAAGAGCATATTCATCAAATGCTGTTGCAAAAACAATCAATGGCGGATGGTCTAACTGATTTAATCTACTGGCAATTTCGATTCCACTTTCATCGGCAAGCTGGATATCCAAAAAAATCACATCAATATCCATGTTTTTTAAATTTTCAAACGCAGTTTCAAGGCAATCAGCTTCTCCAGCTACTTCCACCTGCTTACTTCGTTTTAGCAAATAGGAAAGTTCATCTCTCGCAAGCGGTTCATCATCAACGATAAAGGCTTTTAACACTCTCTTCCCCCCATCTTTGCCGGGCTAATGGCAATTTAATTACAACCCTTGTCCCCTTTTCTAGGATACTATCAATCTGTAATGATGCTTCAGGCCCATAAATCTCTTCAATTCTTTTTTTAATATTCCATAAGGCAGTACCTGTACCATCTGCCGAATCAACTGTTTGAATTCCAAGTACAGCAAGTTTCTCCGGTGAAATCCCTTTTCCATCATCCTCCGTGATGAGGACCATTCTCCCCTCTTCCTGGTAGGCACGGACTCGAACTGTTCCCGTTTTGTTTTTTGAAAAGGCATAATGAATCGCATTTTCCACCAGTGGCTGCAATGTAAAGGGGGGTATTAATACCTCTCTAAAAGGTGGAGCTATTTCAAAAGTCACCTTATACCTGTCAGGGAATCTTGCTTGTTCAATGGACAAATAAGCCTCCACATGATCGAGTTCTTTTTCAAGCGGTATCAGCATTTGACGAGCGCCTTGAAGATTACTGCGAAAGAAGACACTTAACTGAATTAGCAGTTTTCTAGCTTGGTCGGTATCTTTTCGGATTAAACTTGAAATGGTATTAATTGCATTAAACAAAAAATGAGGATGGACCTGTGCCTGAAGTGCCTTAATTTCAGCATCTTTTAATAAGCGTCTTTGCCGCTCTAGCTCTGCCATTTCGAGCTGGCCGGAAAATAATCTCCCTAAGCCTTCAGCCAGCTCCTGTTCTACACTATCGAGTTGGCTAGAATTAGTAAAATAAAGCTTCAAGGTTCCGACAGTCTTATCATAAACCTTAAGCGGTAACACTATGGCAGCCTCTAATGGACAATTCGGGTTAAAACATTGAATTTCCATGGCTGTTTTTGCAATAATGATTCTGCCTTGTTCTAGCACCTTTTTTGTTAATTCAGTGGCCATTGTCCCAGATGGCAGATGATGGTCGGCACCAGCCCCAGCATGTGCGACAACTTGCTGTTGATTTGTGATGGAGATGGCATCTGCACCGGTCCATTTCAATATAATTTCAGCTGCCTTTGCGCACGAGTCCATATTTAGGCCCTGCCGAAAAAATGGCAGTGTTTGATTTGCAATATATAAAGCCTTATGTGTTTGTAATGCCCTTGTTCGTTCCTGTTCTTGAAAAATATCCTGGATAATAAGTAAAAATAAAAGTGTCCCAAAACCATTAATCGCAATCATAGGAAAGGCAATTAGTTTTACAAGATTTAAGGCTTCATCAAAGGGCTTTGCTAATAGGAGAATAATTCCCATTTGAAAACATTCCATCAAAATTCCCATTATAACTGCTTTCGTTGTAGAGCCGCTTTCCTGTATTTTAAAACGTTTACTTAAAAATCCTGTCACGATTCCTGCAAAAATGGTGGAAACCGCACATGCCACCGCGGTGAAACCATCGAGCGATAAGCGGTGCAATCCAGCAATCAACCCTACCCCTATTCCAATCATGGGTCCGCCAAGCAAACCGCCAATCACCACGCCCATTATTCTTGTGTTGGCAATGGCACCATTCTGATCAACATCTGTCAGCCAATCTTGTGACGTAACGACTCCATGACCTATTTCTACACCTGTATAATTGCTGATAATCCCAAAGGCACCAAAGATCGCTATGATTGTTACTTTCGCTGCCATCCCCCGCTCGTTATGGATCACCTGTCGAAACGATCTCATCCTTGATAAAATAAATGCAACAATGATTAAAATACCAACCCGCTCAAGCATAAGAGGTATTAAAGCTAGCATCCCATCCCCACTTTCTTCCTTTCTAAAAAAACTACTCTATCAATTTACTATATCAAAAAATAAACAAGGAAATAATTTAAAAGACTAAAAATAAAAGAAACCCACAATCATCTTGACTGTGGGTCATAAACTTATATTGTCTTAGCAGTAATTTTCTCTTTTGGTCTCAAACCGCGGTCATAAACGATGGTAGTGCCGATTGCGAGTATAAACAACAAGATTAATACTGTAAATAAAGTGAACATATTATAGTGGTCGACCAGTATACCGCCAAGCACTGGACCAATCATCCTTCCGCCTGTGGCCGTACTGTTCACGATACCTTGATAATAACCTTCACGCCCTTTTGGAGCCAACGCAAAAGCAACAGTTGGAACTGCCGGCCAAATGAACATCTCACCGATTGTTAAAATCACCATAGCCGCTAAAAAGCCTGAAAAAGCGCTGGCCTGCCCTGCTACAATAAAGGAAATAATAAAGATACCAATACCGATCAGGATTTGCTTCTTTAACGATGAAGCAAGATATTTGAGAATCCCGTTTAAGAGCGGCTGCCCTAGCACGATAATCGCTCCGTTAATCGTCCATAATAAACTATATTGGGTTAGTGTGATATTCACTTCCTGTGTATAAGAAGCAATCGTTGTAGTCCATTGACTGTAGGAAACCCAGCAGAGCAAATAGCCTGCACATAGGATCATTAATGCCTTAAGGTTCATTCTGCTAACGGCCGTTACATTTTCTTCCCTGTTTTCTTGATGTGCAGCATCTGTAGAAATACCTTTATATCCAAAGACCGCAATCACTAAAAAGATGACATACATAACTGTATTTGCAAGAAAAATAAGTTGAAAGGAATAATCAGCGACAATCCCGCCAAGTGATGCCCCGATTGCAACACCAACATTTTGGGCAACATACAGAGCATTGAAAGATTTCCGTCCTCCCTCTTTCCAAACGGAACCAGCCATCGCATACATAGAAGGAAAAATAATTCCTGTTCCAAAGCCCACAATCGTTAAGAAAACAACGTATTCAGGCCAGTTATGCCAGATAGATAACCCCACTAGGGCTGCTAAGGAGATCAGAATCCCCAGAATAATAGATTTAAAGCCCCCTATTTTATCAAATAAATGACCACCATATAGGTTCCCGATTACATTTGCTCCAGAATTAAGCATTAGAACGATCCCCGCAACAGATAAAGATTTACCTAAGTGATCGTGAATATAGATGGTATTTAAAGGCCATAAAAAAGAAGAGCCAATTACATTCACTGCCATTCCAATAATTAATAGCCATAAGGCACGTGGCATGAAAAACGCTCCTTTACGATAAACATTTCATTTCCAAAGATACATTGTATTCCATTCCCAAGCTGGGTGCAATCCTTTTCGTTCTCCTCTTTTTTTAATTAAATATTCTGCTAAATCGGATGCTTTTCGAAGTTCATTTTAGGGTGATTTATACCCGTGGGGATGAGAATCTAGGCTTCGACAGATAAGTGATAAGTGACAGGTATAACAGATAAGACCTGTAGGCTCGGGTTTTGCTTCCCACAGCTTCGACGGATAAGAGACGCTCATAACCCCCGTAGCCGTTTACTTCCCCTTGCTTCGACCGATAAGAGACGCTCATAACCCCCGTAGCCGTTTGCTTCCCCTTGCTTCGACCGAGACGCTCATAACCCCCGTAGCCGTTTGCTTCCCTTTGCTTCGACCGATAAGAGACGCTCATAACCCCCGTAGCCGTTTGCTTCCCTTTGCTTCGACCGATAAGAGACGCTCATAACCCCGAAAGCTAACAGACTCAAATCTTACGACAGATAAACACAAAAAGATCTCTCCACAAAGTGAGAGACCCTTTTCATTTCTTATGATGATTGTTCTGGTTCTTGATGCATTTTGGATTTAACCGGTTGTCCGCCGGTATCCTCGTATTTCTTTTTTGCCTCTTTTATTAAGTCACGATCCTGGCTGAGCTCAAGGTCTTGATTATTGATACCATTTCGGGTTTTTTGTTCGGGATTTTTCATCTTGGAACGTTTCTTCAAGAATTTCTCCTCCTCTTAACGTGTCTCAATAATCATGGAATTCTGAAGCTGCTGAATTTGAAGTCTCATTCGATGGAGCTGTTCCCGCTGCTGCGAGTTAGCACTATGGGCCATCGTACAAATATCCTGATAGGTTTGCTCGAGCTGTTGCAGCGCTGTCGTATAATCATCGTTATTATAATGCTCTTGAAGGCTGCTGTGCTTGTATTGCTCTTCAGCATAACGTAGTGTGTCCTCAACTTGTTGCATTAGATTATCCATTGAGTCGCGAGTAGCCATCTAAGAACCCCCCTAATTGTTTGAAGCGCACGCTTCATTTCTTATTTTGTTCTCCATTCCCTATCCTATAACTCATGACAGGTGGATAATTATTACCAACCTTTGCTTGCAGCAATGGCAATTGGATATAGGCTTACTTCATGATAAAATGAAGGGTATGCAATCTTTAACTTACAAAGGAGGTTTCTGAGTGCTTCAGACAAAACCTTTTCTATATGCAACCGACGATAAACGATATCACACTTGGAATTACCACCTTAGAAATCATTTCGGCCATAAGGTGTTTAAAGTAGCCCTTGACGGTGGCTTTGACTGTCCGAACCGCGACGGTACGGTCGCTCATGGCGGCTGTACATTTTGCAGCGCAGCCGGTTCTGGGGATTTTGCTGGTAACCGGGTCGAGCCATTAGAAACACAATTTAATCAAATCAAACAAAAAATGCATACTAAGTGGAAAGACGGCAAGTATATGGCTTATTTTCAGGCCTTTACTAATACCCACGCTCCCGTTGAAGTACTTAGGGAAAAATATGAAACCGTGCTTGACCAAGAGGGGGTTGTTGGAATATCCATTGCAACCCGCCCAGATTGCTTGCCGGATGACGTGGTTGACTATTTAGCCGAATTAAATCAGCGTACGTATTTATGGGTAGAGCTTGGCCTCCAGACTGTTCATGAAAGAACGGCTATGCTGATTAATCGTGCCCATGATTTCCAATCTTACATTGATGGTGTCAATAAACTTCGGAAACATGGGATTCGGATTTGCTCCCACATCATTAACGGACTCCCGCTTGAATCCTATGACATGATGATGGAAACAGCTCGTGAGGTAGCCAAATTAGATGTGCAAGGGATTAAGATTCATTTACTGCATTTATTAAAAGGCACCCCAATGGTTAAACAATATGAAAAGGGAATGCTTGAATTTCTCACCAAAGAGGATTATATATCTTTAGTATGTGACCAATTAGAAATTTTACCGCCGGAAATGATTGTTCATCGAATTACAGGAGACGGTCCGATTGACTTAATGGTTGGACCCATGTGGAGTGTTAATAAATGGGAAGTATTGAATTCCATTGATGCAGAATTAAAGAGAAGAAACAGCTGGCAAGGTAAGTTTTTCCAAGGGGATGTGGTAAATTGATATGAAAATGGAGCGCATTCTCCCCTTTGCCAAAAGTTTACTTAAAAAGGCTGTAAAGCCCGGAGATATGGTAGTGGATGCCACTTTGGGGAATGGACATGATACGGTATTTTTGGCAGAATTGGTTGGAGAAGATGGACAAGTTTTTGGGTTTGACGTCCAGCAAGAAGCTATTAACGCTACGAAGGAACGCTTAATCGAGCATAACCTGATCAACAGGGTCACCATTTTTCATGAAGGCCATGAACAAATTTTTGCAAAAATCCCTAAGGATGTTCAGGGAAAAATAACCGGGGCCATATTTAATCTTGGTTATTTGCCTGGTGGCGACAAAAACATTGTAACCCATGCAGAAACAACGATTTCGGCAATCGAACAACTATTGTCAATAATGGCTCCCGAGGGGACCATCGTCCTTGTGATTTACCATGGTCATGAACAAGGTGCAGTTGAACGCGACCAGCTATTGAACTATTGTCAAGGACTGGATCAAAAAACAGCCCATGTTCTTCAATATCAGTTTATTAACCAACAAAATAACCCGCCATTTATAATTGCACTTGAAAAAAGATAAACCAGGCACTAGGCCTGGTTTTATTTTGTTATCGACCGTGTTACAAACGCAGGTACCGTTTTTTGCAGGGACCGGTAAGCTAGTCCATTGTAGTAAAAGAAATAACTAATCCATCCCCCTGATTTGATAATCCCTCGTGCCAATTTACGGACATTTTCCTGTTTGCGAACCTTGGCATCTGATAAATAAATCCCCAACAAACCTCGATTAATGAGTTGATGAAATCTTTTGTGGGGCAGGAATTCCGTATGGCGGTCCGCTTCGATTACGAAATGCTTTAAGCGTTTAAAAAGAATCTCTTCACTATTATAATAAGCGCAGAAATTTAGGTCTCCGCCAATCAAGTCTTCCTCTTGATCAATAAAGTAATCTAAAAGTATATGTAAGCCCTGAATATAAGGAAAGTACCCCTTGCGGATATTTACCGCATCTTCTACTTTAAAATCTTCCCGCATCGCATATGAGACTAAACAAAAGATCCCTAAGGTTGAACCAGAGCAGGCCGAGAACTCATACCATTCCATTTCAGGAAGATTGTCTTGGTAACGATTGAACCATTTTTTTAAACGAGGTACCCGCTCTTCCTTGACCACATGTTTGTGAATCTGCAAATCACAATAATATTGGCATAGTTCTAGAAGATACTCTTTGATTAAA
The DNA here is from genome assembly GCF_018613415.1 of Bacillus sp. ISL-18. Taxonomy (GTDB): domain Bacteria; phylum Bacillota; class Bacilli; order Bacillales; family Cytobacillaceae; genus Neobacillus. The sequence continues at coordinate 854,898 of NZ_JAGGQG010000010.1, forward strand.
TCATAGTTGTCTAACTCCCTTAAAACCGTACGGCATGTTTCAGATAAATCATGTAAATATCCATTGTCATCCTGGTCATCTCGGAGCCGATAATAATTTTTCTCTTCTGCCTGCAGTACAAGGGCATCTGACATTGACTCATGGAGGGCTGCAAAATCGGCAGGATCCAGCGAGGTACTCCGATCACATAGGTTATCTAAGTAATCGCTGATCGTTTGATAAGCCACAATAAACTTTACTGCTTTTTGATAGTCTTCCTTGGCACTAAGAGCAAGTATGCCCCCGCCTTCACAATGGAAGGTTTTTTGGTCAATACTTGCAAGAGCCTGATTTCTTAATTCTTGGTTAGGAATATTTTCAGCCCGGCTTTTCCAATAAGCCAATTCTTGATGGACAGCAGGAATAATTTTGCGATAGACCCTAGACATAAGGGTGATTGGCATCATGGAAAAAACATCTACCTTTCTTAGACAATATAACCAATTGCTTTTAATTGGCTAAAAACAAAATCTTTCGCGTATTCAAATACCTCTTCCCGCTCCGGTTCATTAAAAATTTCATGGTAGCACTTCGGCCACTCCTTAAACCTTTTCTCCGATAACGGTACGTGGTTAAACCACTCCTTTACGGTGGCTTTATTAACAATTTTATCATCCCCGCCCTGCATGACGAGCATAGGGAGATCTTGTGTATCTGCCAAATTCTCGAATGCTTCCTTGATCGCCCCAACAAGTTCACGATACCAGCGAATCGAAACTTTTGTCACGTAAAGAGTATCATTCGAATCCGCTTCGCGGACATCTTCGTTTCTTGTGGCCATCTGCACCGACAGCCCGGAATTCATCCGAAGCGATGGATAAACTACATTTATGAGATGAGAGAGAGCATTTAAAAATTTAGATGGCGCTTGAACCAGTCCCAGACATGGAGAAGAAAGAATCACGCCTGCCACATTCAGTTGTTCTTCTTGCAACAAACGAATCGAAATCAATCCGCCCATACTGTGGCCTAATAGAAACACGGGAAGGTTATATCGATAGGCCGCTTGCACCCAGTCCTTTACCTCCGTAATATATTCATCAAAGGAATCGATATGGCCGCGGCGGGACCTTGTTGTCATCCCTTGCCCCGGAAGGTCGCCCATAATGATATGAAAGCCGGCTAAACGCCACATTTCAATCAGCCAGCCGTATCTGCCATGGTGCTCCATTGCACCATGCACCATTACAATTACTGCTTTTGCCTCCCCTTCAGCTTCCCATTTCCACATTTTTCGTCCCCCTAGAAAAAGATATGCTTTTTGTCCAAAACCTTGCAAGTTTAGACTTATTTGTTATACCAGATTTATTTTTTGAAAACCACTTACTATATTCGCTAAAATATACTTATCAATTACAAAGGAGCGAGCCCAATTGATCTACCCCTTTAAAGATAAATACCCGTTAATTGCTAAAACTGCCTTTATTGCCGATTATGTTACCATCACGGGTGATGTAGAAATAGGCGAACAGTCCAGTGTCTGGTTTAATTCCGTGATTCGAGGCGATGTTGCCCCAACGAGAATAGGTAATAAGGTTAATATTCAAGATAATTCTATCTTACACCAAAGCCCTAATAACCCGCTAATTTTAGAGGATGAAGTGACGATCGGTCATCAAGTCATTCTTCATAGCTGCATTGTAAGAAAAAGAGCTTTAGTTGGCATGGGATCCATTATTCTTGATCAAGCAGAGATAGGAGAAGGTGCCTTCATTGGCGCTGGAAGTCTTGTACCGCAAGGAAAAAAAATCCCCCCTAATACCTTAGCATTTGGCAGACCCGCAAAAGTTATTAGAGAATTAACGCCGGAAGACAAAAAAGATATGGAACGTATTTATACAGAATATGCCGAGAAAGGCCAATATTATAAGTCTTTGCAATCTTAAAGATTAACAAAAGCACCCACATTTTTGCGGGTGCTTTTCTTTTAATGCTTTACTGATTGTAACTCTTTTTGAAGGGCATAATCACGTTGAAAAGAATAGACATTTTCCACATATACTTGATGCCATACCATAAACATAAGCACGGTCCAGATCTTCCGGCTGTTGTCCGCTTTGCCCTGACAGTGATCTTCGAGTAAACCCAACACATATGATTTATTGATTAGATGGTCCATGTTGCTTTCCCGGATAATCTTTTTGGCCCATTCATTCATTTCGTTTTTCAACCAATGACGAATAGGAACAGGGAATCCTAATTTTTTACGACTTAGAACATGTTCAGGCACTACACCTTCAGCTGCTTTACGTAAAATATATTTGGTTGTACCATTAGCCGTCTTTAAGCTGGTTGGAATTTTCGAAGCTACCGCAAACACTTCTTTATCTAGGAATGGTACGCGAAGCTCAAGCGAATGAGCCATTGTTACTCGATCTGCCTTTAGCAGGATATCGCCGCGCATCCAGGTATGGATATCAATATACTGCATTCTGTCGACTGAGTCATACCCTTTGGACTCTTGATAAAGAGGCTTAGTGACATCGAGATAGTTTAAACCTTCACGGTAAACATTTAATACATCACGTTTTTCCACTTCGGTAAACATCTTCGCATTTCCAATGTAGCGTTCTTCCATTGGTGTAACGCCGCGCTCAATAAAGCTTTTGCCTTTCATTCCTTCAGGCATCATCCCGGCAATACCTTTTAATAAAACTTTCCCGACTCTTGGGATTTTATTAAAGACATCTAGTGACTGTGGCTCCCGATAGATATTGTACCCGCCAAATAATTCATCGGCACCTTCACCCGAAAGAACAACCGTTACATGTTTACGAGCTTCCCTTGCGACAAAATAAAGAGGAACACAGGCTGGGTCGGCAAGCGGATCATCCATATGCCACATGATTTTTGGAATTTCATTCATATACTCTTCAGGTGTAATAATGTAACTGATATTTTCCACACCGAGCTTCTCAGCTGTTTCTTTAGCCACATCAATTTCACTGAAACCATTGTGTTCAAAGCCAACAGAGAAAGTCTTAATAGCGGGATGAAATTCTTTTGCAATTGAAGCAATAATCGATGAATCAATTCCGCCTGAAAGGAACGAACCTACAGGAACGTCACTGCGCATATGCTTTTCGACTGAATCAAATAATACATCGCGAATTTCCTTAATAAAATCAGCTTCTGATTTCTGAACAGGCTGAAAATGAGCCTTCCAATACTTTTTCATTTCCATTGGAGCGCCAATTTTTTTGGTGAAATAATGTCCTGGCTCTAATTTTTTAATTCCTTCAGATAACGTATCAGGTTCAGGAACGAATTGATAGGTTAAGTAATGCTGCAACGCATCATAGTTGAGGACATCATTCTCTAAAGCCAGCAAAATGCTTTTTTTCTCAGATGCAAAAAAGGTTCTTTCGCCATCTTCCATATAAAAGAAAGGTTTAATTCCGAATGGATCACGCGCACCATAAAGGGTTTGTTCCTGCTTATCCCAGATGACGAATGCGAACATTCCGCGCAGTTTTTCAACCGCTTTTTCTTTTAAGTGGCTATAAAGGGCAATGATTACTTCTGTATCCGAACTTGTGGCAAAAGACAGTCCTTCTGTCAATAACTCTTCACGAAGTTCAACATAGTTATAAATTTCACCATTAAAAATAATCCAATAACGCTCGTTTTCATATGTTAGCGGCTGATGGCCACTTTCGATATCAATAATACTCAAACGGCGGAAGCCAAACTGGATATGGTCATCGTAATAAAAACCATCATCATCCGGCCCGCGATGGGTTATTAAATCGTTCATATTTTTAAATAGCTGTTTTTGTTCTTCACTATAGTTTTGTGTTTTGTCGTGTACACAACCGATAAAACCACACATTATGTACCTCACCTACTCCAATTTCATATTAAACGTCTTCTAAAAAACATCTCTCTAATACTACCACTTTTTTTTCAAAATGACACTGTGAACTTATAGGTAAATATCATAACATCATTTTTCACTTCTTTAGACCTACCTAAACATGTTATTCCAATAATATACATTAACCATACATTAGACGAAAAGTAAAAAAGGGAGTTACATATATCATGCAACACCCTTCTTATTTATAGATTTGCCTGCTGGCGTAACGCTTCTGCTTTGTCTGTGCGCTCCCACGGAAGATCAACATCCGTACGTCCAAAGTGGCCGTAAGCTGCTGTTTTCTTGTAGATTGGGCGGCGAAGGTCAAGCATTTTAATGATACCAGCTGGACGAAGATCAAAGTTTTGTTCCACCAAGTCCACTAATTGCTCTTCATTGATTTGGCCTGTACCAAATGTATCAATTGAGATGGAAACCGGTCTTGCGACGCCAATTGCATAGGCAAGCTGAACCTCAACCTTATCTGCTAGTCCTGCCGCCACAATATTTTTGGCCACATAGCGCGCAGCATAGGCAGCTGAACGGTCAACCTTTGTAGGATCCTTACCGGAGAATGCCCCGCCGCCATGACGAGCATAGCCGCCATAGGTATCAACGATGATTTTACGGCCTGTTAACCCTGCATCGCCCTGCGGCCCGCCAATCACGAAACGGCCTGTTGGGTTAATAAAATACTTTGTGTTTTCATCAATGAGTTCCTTAGGAACAACAGGATTAATGACGTATTCTTTCACGTTTCGCTGAATTTGTTCTAATGTAATTTCTGGGTGGTGCTGTGTAGAAATGACAATCGTATCAATTCGAACTGGTTTATCATTCTCATCATATTCCACCGTGACTTGTGTTTTTCCATCAGGACGCAGGTATGGAAGAATATCCTCTTTCCGTACCTCCGTTAATCGGCGTGCAAGTTTATGTGCAAGTGAAATCGGAAGCGGCATAAGCTCTTTGGTCTCATTACAAGCAAAACCAAACATTAACCCTTGGTCTCCTGCACCGATCGCTTCAATTTGTTCATCTGACATTTGACCTTCACGAGCTTCAAGGGCTTGGTCAACACCCATCGCAATATCAGGAGATTGTTCATCAATAGAAGTTAAGACCGCACAAGTTTCCGAGTCAAAACCATATTTTGCACGATTATAACCGATACCTTTAATCGTTTCACGGACGATCTTTGGAATATCTACATAGGTTGATGTGGTGATTTCTCCTGCTACTAAAACTAATCCTGTCGTTACCGAAGTTTCAGCGGCAACACGAGCATTAGCATCCTTAGCTAGTATTGCATCTAAAATGGAATCAGAAATTTGGTCACAAATCTTGTCAGGATGACCTTCAGTTACTGATTCAGAAGTAAACAAACGACGTTTTGTTGACATCTGAATTCCTCCTTATTATGGAATAAAGTGAGGTTAGCTGTTTGGGTTTTATGTATACCTGCCGTTTAACCTCGATTGATACGGAACTCATTCCCTTAGTAGTATGAAATAAACATGGGATTATTATTATAGAAATGTAAAAGTGCCTTGGTGCTTGTACTCATACAATATTCTATTTTAAGTATACTCCCCTTGAAGTTTATACGATGGAATAAAAAGTACAATTATGTAACATAGCACGTAAATACAACAAAAAACCTTTCCATCATTATGAGGAAAGGTTAATAGCAAAAGTTTTGCGTGCCTTTCACTCTTATCGTTCAAGGTCAAGCCTTGCTTCAGGTTAAGCACCTTTGCCCGAAATACCGAACCCTTGGAGTTCGCTTTATTCGTTTGCAGGTTGCTGGGTTTCATAGGGCCTGTCCCTCCACCAGCTCGGGATAAGAGAGTATCCGTTCAAGGGTAAATCATAACCTACTACTTCAATCAATGTCAATTAATTTATATCAAGTTTTTCCTAAAAGAGTAAATTGTAACTTTTGCAAATGGATTTTTGCGTTTAATTAAAACACCTAATCCAAGCCATTTGTCCCTCATTCAAATAAAATTCTTAAATATTCACATAATTTCACTCATTAGTATAGACTATTAAAATAAATGTGTTATACTATTGAACAAATAATCCTAGTAAAGGAAGGTTTCAGTAAATGAATTCTGTTCATATTCCAACTGAATTAAATCAATTGTTACATGAAGGTAATGTCCAGGTACAGCTATCCGTCCCGCAATTAGTTGAAAAGGTTTTAGGAAGAAAGGAAGGTACTCTAACCTCTTCCGGAGCTGTCAGTGTTTCCACCGGCAAATATACCGGAAGATCACCACAGGACAAATACATTGTGATGGAAGAGTCTACCAAGAACAAAATAGCGTGGGGCTCAACAAATCAGCCTATTTCTGAGGCAGCTTTTACGAATCTTTACCATAAAATACTTGATTACTTAAAACTTCAAAATGAGATTTTTGTGTTCAAAGGGTTTGCCGGAGCGGACAAAAAATCCCGGCTGCCGATTCAAGTCATTAATGAATACGCCTGGCATAATCTATTTGTACAGCAATTATTTATTCGCCCGACAGAAGAAGAGTTGCTGACACACGATGCAGGGTTCACAGTCATTTCTGCTCCGAATTTCAAAGCGGACCCAGTGATCGATGGAACAAATTCTGAAACCTTTATTATCATCTCTTTTGAACGAAGAATTGTACTAATCGGCGGCACGGAATATGCTGGGGAAATGAAAAAGTCCATTTTTTCAGTCATGAACTATTTACTGCCTGAAAATAATATTTTCTCGATGCATTGTTCAGCTAACGTTGGCAATGAAGGAGATGTGGCTCTATTCTTTGGATTATCTGGAACAGGCAAGACTACTCTTTCAGCGGATCCAAATCGCCGCTTAATTGGGGATGATGAACATGGCTGGTCTTCTAATGGAGTTTTTAATATTGAAGGCGGCTGTTATGCAAAGTGCATTAATCTTTCTCGTGAAAAAGAACCGCAAATATTTGATGCGATTCGGTTTGGGACGGTTTTGGAAAACGTGGTCCTCAATAAGGAGTCAAGAATTCCAGATTATGATGATAACACCCTGACAGAAAACACGAGGGCAGCCTATCCAATGGAGGCAATTGACAATATCATTCAGCCAAGTATTGCTGGTCATCCTAATACGATTGTCTTTTTAACGGCCGATGCCTTTGGCGTATTGCCGCCAATCGCAAAATTAACGAAGGAACAAGCCATGTATCACTTTTTGAGTGGTTATACATCTAAGCTTGCAGGGACTGAACGCGGAGTTACATCTCCGGAAGCGACATTCTCGACATGCTTTGGAGCACCATTCCTTCCACTTCCAGCGACACGCTATGCGGAAATGCTTGGCGAAAAAATTCTAGAGCATAACGTAAATGTCTTTTTAGTGAATACCGGCTGGACAGGTGGAGAATATGGTATTGGGAATAGAATGAAGCTATCCTACACCAGGGCAATGGTTCAAGCAGCTCTAGAGGGAGAACTTAACCATGTGGAAACCGTAAAAGATAACATATTTGGGCTAAATATACCAGTACATGTTGCAGCGGTTCCGGATGAGGTGCTTCAGCCGAATAAAACGTGGGCAGACCCACAGGCCTATCAGAAAAAAGCAAAGGAACTAGCCGCTAAATTCAGGGAAAACTTCAAAAAGTTTAGCCATGTTCAGACAGAAATTGAGGAAAAAGGTGGACCATTACAATAGTCTTATCATAACAAGGAAGCCCATATCTACTCCGATATGGGCTTTCCTGCACTTATATTTAACAAGGTTAATTTGTAGAATTTAAGGATACTAATTGATAGGTTACGGTTGTGGTATTTCTTTGCCATTCCACTTTTTTTATTAGCCCCGTTCCACTTGAATCACAGTCGATTGTTTTTCTGACTTCAATTGGAATTTCAATAGGGTAAAGTCTGTATCCTTCTTTCACTAATTCAAAAAGGTTCTCCTCGATCCTATGCTCCCTGCCCTTCGTTACAATCATTGTATTCATTTCAAGAGGCATACCCATACATATCCGCTCCTCCGTTTATATTACCTTTATTTTAACATCTTTTAGCTTGATTTTTCATCCACTTTGATAAATCATGGACTACTTTTCTGTTTACTGCCGGAGGAAAGTAGTGAGTAAACTCATCAAAGTACCAGCAGTCTACTTGTTTATCTAGTGATCTCAGCCTTCTCTCCAGCCGGTGAGCGTGCTCAACTGACACATTTTGATCCTGAACACCATGAATAATCAGGATTGGGGCTTCTATATTTTCAAGCTCATAAAGCGCTGTTCTTTCTTTATACCGTTCCGGATACTTTTCAGGTGTACCTCCAATAACTCTTTTCATCATTCTCCGTAAATCTTTTCGTTCCTTATACGTAAGGGTCATATCACTTACACCTCCCCAGGTAACGATAGAAGCTGCTTCTGGAAAGAGAATACCTGTCCATAATGCCATAACACCCCCGCGGGAAAAGCCAAAGATATGGATATCCTGAACCCTTGGAAGTGATTTCAATACCTGAAAGGCAGCATAGGCATCCTCTCTGTCTTCTCCTGCAAAATCCTCATTTCCTTCTCCCCCTTGATTGCCGCGGTAAAAAGGGGCAAAAACGATAAACCCTTCAGAGGCAAACTGAGCGATCCGGGCGGGTCTGACTTTTCCAACATTTTTAATCCCTCCCCTTAAATAAAGAAAACCGTCCAGGTTTCCTTCTTGTAAAGGAACAGCAAGCATCCCCTTCACTTTTAATCCATTTGAGAGATACGTAATCACTTTTAATTCTACATTTGGATTAGGAGAAGGAAAACGAATCATTTCGATGATCCTTCCATTATTTTTGTCCATTTGTCGTCCATCCTTATATATTTGGTTGTGTTAAAAGTTATAGTTGAATTTTATCACGTTGATTTCCGCGGCAAGCGAAGCCGCCTGGAGCGGAAATCAACAACCAAGATTAACACACCCACATTTTTAAAATTTATTGTCACTGGGCATTCACACATTTTTTCGCCCTACATACGATATCTTAGGCAATTAGCCCAGATTTATGAAAAGGGTATTAAAGGAGGTTCAATATGAAAAAGAGGATGAAATTAAGTTTCTCCTTACTTCTCATTAGTGTACTTATGATTTCATTGGCGGCTTGTAACAGTGATTCAGTGACCAAAACAAAGAAATTAGAAAAGGTTCGGATTGCCGAAGTGACTCGGTCCATTTTCTATGCCCCGCAATATGTTGCACTTGCCAAAGGGTTCTTCAAGGAAGAGGGATTAGATGTTACCCTTACAACTACTCCTGGGGGCGATAAGACCATGACCACCTTGCTTTCTGGAGGGGCGGACATTGCACTTGTCGGTTCAGAAACATCCATTTATGTTTACGCCCAGGGCTCCAATGATCCGGTGATCAATTTCGCCCAGCTTACGCAAACGGATGGTACATTCCTTGTAGCAAGAAATAAAATAGACAACTTTTCATGGGATATGTTAAAAGGGAAAACATTCCTTGGTCAGCGTAAAGGCGGTATGCCGCAAATGGTGGGAGAATTCGTTTTAAAAAAACATGGAATCGATCCCCACAAAGACCTAAACCTCATTCAGAATGTTGATTATGCGAATATTGCAAATGCCTTTGCTTCTGGAACAGGCGAATATGTACAGCTATTTGAACCAACAGCAAGTATCTTTGAAAAACAAGGAAAAGGCTATATTGTTGCTTCCTTCGGTAAGGAATCCGGTCATGTCCCTTATACCACTTTTATGGCCAAACAAAGCTATTTAGAAGAAAATAGTGACACAGTGGATAAATTCACCAGAGCAATCTATAAGGCACAGCAGTGGGTGCAAACTCATAGCGCCGAGGAAATCGCCAAAACGGTTACTGCCTATTTTCCGGATACCGATTTAGATATCATGACAACGGTCGTAGAGCGTTATAAAAGCCAAGGATCTTTTGCTACAGATCCGATATTGGATGAAGAAGAGTGGAACAATCTTCAAACTATTATGAAGGAAGCTGGAGAGCTTCCAAAAGAAGTAGATCATAAAACACTTGTTAACACGGAGTTCGCTGAAAAAGTCATTAAAAAATAAAAGGAAAGGGTGGCCGTCTTTATGAGCTTTTTACAAATTCAGCAGATTCATCATACTTATTTAACAAAAGCCTCTGCCACCACGGCCCTCTCCAATGTTTCACTAACGGTTGAGGAGGGAGAGTTTGTCTCCTTCCTCGGCCCTAGTGGCTGTGGTAAGACTACTTTGCTCTCGATCATTTCCAGCTTACTAAAACCAACCCAAGGGACTGTCCTGTTAGAAAACAAGCCGGTTTCTACCTCAAAAAATAAGATTGGCTACATGCTCCAGCAGGATTATTTGTTTCCTTGGAAAACAATTGAGGAAAATATCCTATTAGGCCTTAAATTATCTAAAAGGCTAAATGAACATACCAAATCGTCTGCCCTAAACCTATTAAACCAGATTGGTTTAATCGGTGTCGAGAAACAGCTTCCAAAGCAGCTTTCAGGCGGGATGAGGCAGCGGGCTGCCCTTGTTCGAACGCTTGCGACCGAGCCGAAACTACTGATGCTTGACGAGCCATTTTCTGCGCTTGATTATCAAACCAAGCTTAAGCTTGAAGATTTAGTTTCCCGAACCTTGGATGAGTTCGGAAAAACAGCTATCCTTGTAACGCACGATATTGGAGAAGCCATTGCGATGAGCGACCGAATCTTTTTATTCTCAGCAAAGCCTGGGAAAATTCACAAAACCTTTGAAATGCCGGAAGATCTAAAGCGGCTGTCTCCCTTTGAAGCAAGAAATCACGAAGCATTTCAAGGAATTTTCCAATCGATATGGAAGGAGTTGGAGTCGCTTGAGCCAAGAAAAGTATAATATAGAGCTCCTCCATAAAAATTATCTTCGATCCTTAACTATTGAAAAAAGATGGGTTCGTTTTTATCAACTGATTATTTTCCTACTCATATTTTTGAGTTGGGAATTTTTAAGCCGGATGCAGTGGATTGATCCGCTCCTCTTCAGCTCTCCATCTAAAATATGGACTCTTTGTGTTGAGAAAATTCAAGATGGCTCATTAATGACGAATTTAGGTGCCACTTTAATGGAAACGATCATTGGCTTTCTTGTCAGCACCCTGCTCGGTGTTATCATAGCAGCCGTACTCTGGTGGTCTCCCATCATTTCCAAAATACTTGACCCTTATCTCGTCATTTTTAATGCGATGCCCAAAGTTGCCTTAGGACCGGTCATCATTGTTGCCCTTAGTCCTGGATACACCTCCATTATCGCAAATGGAGTCATCATTTCGGTGATCATTACGGCGCTTGTTGTGTACTCATCCTTTAAAGAAGTCGATCACAACTATATAAAGGTCCTTCAAACCTTTGGTGCTACTCGCGTTCAATGTTTTAAAGAAGTGATCCTGCCAGCTAGCTTCCCTGCGATTATTTCAACCTTAAAGGTTAATGTTGGGCTGTCATGGGTTGGGGTAATTGTGGGAGAATTTCTTGTCTCCACGAAAGGACTTGGATATTTAATTATTTATGGATTCCAAGTATTTAATTTTACACTTGTCTTCTTATCTCTATTGATTATCGCCGTATTTGCCACCATTATGTATCAGCTCGTCGATCTATTAGAAAAACAATTAATTAAAGAATAGCAGGGGCAAACACCTACTGCTATTTCCTTCTCTTTTTAAGCTGCTGGATATAGTTGATACATTCCCCAATTACTTGATCTTTCATGATAAAGCTGTACTCATCTGCAAAGCGAAGCTCCAATATATTCCCCTCAACCGCAACGGGTCCATTTGTTTCATAATAGGCATTGGTTTGCTCTACTCTATCCACCATTCCCCAAAAAACAGCTTTCACGAAAGCTCCTTCTGTGTCATTCACTTTGTATTCAGCGATCGATTGAAGGTCACCGAGAATTGCCCCAGTTTCTTCAAAGGTCTCTCTTCTAGCCGCCTCTTCAAGGGTTTCTCCATTTTCCACTTTTCCGCCAGGAAACTCCAAGCCGCGCATTTTATGATTGGTTAAAAACCAGGAATTTTCAAATTGACAAATCACCAAAACATGCTTAGGCTTCATATTAAAGACATTATGACCAAATCGAAGTTCAACCGTATTTCCGTTGCAATCGAAAAACTTTTTCATTCTATATCCGCCCCATATATTCTTTAATGATATAATTATATAGAAAAAAGGAGAATCCTTAAACTTTTGGATTCTCCTCACAGGATTACTGATTCTTAGGTAAAATGTTCATGCTTTCAATATGGGTTTTTGCCTCTTGGTCACCGAGTTGATACAGCATCCCATAAACCTGTTGGATGGTACTATCATACTGGTCATTTTCCCTGTCATAATGGTATTGAACAAACGGGACGTGGGCTCTAAAGAAGTTCTTCCACTCTGTTGAATAGTTTTGATTAAACAGCTCTCTCAGCTGTGTAATTTCTTCATCAGTTGCTTGAATTTTATAGCTCCAAGTGGAACTTGAAGCATTAGCGGATATTTGACCGGTTCCTACATCAATAAAGTAGGTTTTCTTTTGTTGATCCATTACTTCATCCCCTTTTACTGTTTAGTAATGTACAAATAGAGAAATTTTATTCTTTTTTCACATTTCGACTCATTTTTTAGTGAAGTATCCTATATAATAAACATACAACCAAGAAAACAGATTTTTCAGTTAATTTATCTTTTGAAAGGCAGGGATGATTTTATTCGTTTATGGGTATTCAATAAGTAGAGTGAATTCATTTTTAGGTCATACAATCCCAAGGTTTTTACCAGGAGGTGGAAAAATGAAATTAGTCGATGAATTATATGCGATGTATCGAAACAAATTAACCGGTGATGAAGAAGACATTGATATGTTGACATTCGCTTTTTTAGAAGAGATGTCACACGAAGATTTGCTGGCGTTAATTCAAGAGATGGATAAACAAGAACTTTATGATTTAATGGGTCTCTATCTGATTGAAAGCTTAAAAGGAAAGTTTGCTCAAGAAGAGTACGGACAGCATCGTACACATACTTATTATCCTAGGAATATACATTGATTTTACATAACACCTGACAAATTGGAAGCTGAAACAGCTTCCTTTTTCTTGTTTTTTCAAAAATTTCTTCTTTTTTCATGATACAATGGGTAGAAAGGGAGGAAATTAATATGTATACGGTATTAGTGCTAGGGATTATTATCGTTATTGTTGTTTTGCTGCTGGCAGTTACAACTACTTCTAAAGCATATTCCTATAAGCATACAGTTGACTCATTAGAGGATAATCCATATAGGGATCAAGAAGAAAAACTACAACAAACAACTAATGAAAATCATGAAAATCAAGATAAACGCTAAAAAATTCCTATTCGCAATTGCATAGGAATTTTTTTAGGGTTTAAGCAAAAACTTGCTTTAAGTCTTCTTTGCTGTGTTCAAGCCAAAAGCGCATTAACCGTTTGGCACCTTCTAAATCATGCAGTTTAGCTTGGCCGCACTGCCGTTCATTTGCAGCAGGAACCTCAACAATTTCAACTGCATCCTTCATCGTATCTTCTAACAAGTCGATGATTTCCTCAACAGTTGGTTCCCCGCTAACCACCAAATAATAGCCTGTTTGGCACCCCATTGGCGAAATATCAATGATATCAAAATGGTCATACTTTTCGGAATGCTTGCGAATATTAAAAGCAAGCAAATGCTCTAAAGTATGGATGGCATCTGGCTTCATTGCCTGTTTATTAGGCTGACAAAAACGGATATCATATTTATTAACAACACCGTCACTGCCCACTTTATGAACACCGCAATGTCTAACATATGGGGCTTTAACAGCATTATGATCTAAATCAAAGCTTTCAACTGAAGGCACGTTACTCACTCCTTTGTGTAATCTCTCTTTACTATACAATAAAACCCGACTAAATACATCACCTTAGTTACATTTAGCATTTTAGACGATTATTACTATTTATGGTATGTTGTAAGTATGATTCCTGTATGTAAAAGGAGAAAGAATGTATGCTAAAAAAAATCTTTATTGCGCTTATTCGCTTTTATCAAGTGGTCATTTCACCAATCAAACCGCCTTCATGCCGATTCTATCCAACCTGTTCCCAATATGGATTAGAAGCCATTCAACGCTTTGGCGTACTAAGAGGCGGCTGGCTGACCATTAAGCGGATTTCAAAATGCCATCCCTTTCATCCAGGGGGCGTTGATCCTGTTCCGGAAAAAAAACAGCACTAGTTCTAGTTCTTATAACCGTCTACAATTAAATCTAGCTTGCCTGTTTTAGGATCAATCACTAAACCGTGAACAGGAACATCGTTAGGCAATAATGGATGATTTTTAATCATATCCACACTGTGCTTGACGCTGTCAGTTACACTTTCAAATCCTTGCAGCCACTGCTTAATATCAATTCCGGAATATGTAAGAGTGCTTAGTGTTTCTTCCGAAATCCCTCTTTCTTTCATATTCTCTATCACCGGTTCCGCCTTCATCCCGCTCATACCACAATCGTAATGAGCAACTACCAGAACTTCCTGCGCTTTTAGTTGATATAAAGCAACTAAAATACTGCGCATGACACTTCCAAACGGATGTGACACCAGTGCTCCAGCGTCCTTAATAATCTTGGCATCCCCATTTCCCAAATTTAATGCTTTAGGCAAAAGCTCTAATAGTCTGGTATCCATACAAGTTAGGATGACCATCTTTTTGTTTGGAAATTTAGTTGTTTCATACTTCTCGTATTCATGGTTCTCTACAAATTTCTGATTGAAGTCTAAAATATCGGTTAATATTGATGAATTGCTCACCTAAATCCCACCTTTCATATTAAGCATACATAATATGCCTTGTAAGAAACAAATATTATACTTGCAATTATACTATTTTTTTTGTAAGATACTAATGGAAATCGGAATCGTTCCGTATTATATATTATTTTCTTTTCAGAATTCCAAAAATTTTTAAACAATAAATCGTAATAAATCCGATTTAATAGATTATTAAGGAGTAACTATGAAAAAATTCATTCTGATTCTCTCTTTTTTATTGCCAATAAGCCTCATCCTGTCTGGCTGTACAAATGGAACTAATCAATCGAAAGAAAAGAAAGATCATTTAACCATCTATACAACTGTCTTCCCCTTGCAATATTTTTCAGAAAGAATCGGCGGAAAATATGTGACTGCAAAAACCATCTATCCTCCCGGAGCTGATGAGCATACTTATGAACCATCTCAAAAAGATATGATGAATTTAGCAGATTCAGACTTATTTTTCTATATTGGGCTGGGGTTAGAAGGTTTTGTGGAAAAAGCAAAAGACACTCTAAAAAGTGAAAATGTTAAGCTAGTAGCGACCGCCGCTCACCTTAAGCTGCCAAAGGACCCCCACTCGGGTAAAAGAGAAGAGCTGGGTACGAATAATGTAAATCCCCATGTTTGGTTAGATCCGGTTTATTGTAAAGAAATGGCCGCTGTCATTCGTGATCAATTAGTTAGTAAAATGCCGCAAAACAAAGAATTTTTCAATGAAAATTATGATAAACTTGCTGCTGACCTCGACCATATAAATACTCAATATGATCAGACCATTTCAAATGCAAAACATAAAAAAATCATGGTCACCCATGCGGCCTTTGGCTATTGGGAAAGCCGTTACGGCCTTGAACAAATTAGTATTTCAGGCCTATCTACAACCAATGAGCCCACGCAAAAAGAACTTGAAAATATCATATCGATTGCTGAGCACGAGGGTATACACTATATTCTTTTTGAACAAAATGTTCAGTCAAACCTTGGTAAAGTTGTCCAAAAGGAAATGGGAGCTAAAGCCCTCCATATTCATAATTTAGCCGTCCTCTCTAAAGAAAATCTTAAAAATAAAGAAACCTACTTTACTCTCATGAATACGAACTTAAAAATATTGGAAACAGCTTTAAATAATTAACATTCGACCTCCTGATTCTTTGGGAGGTCTTTTTTTATTTTCTAAAATTTATCCTTTTCTTTGGAAATAATTACATAGGAATCTCTTACCTGTAAACAATAAACTCATACGTGTCTAAAGAGAAGGGAGATCCATATGAGTGATTTAGTAATTGCAAGGAGTTTATTTGGAACAACAATGGGTTTTCATATTATTTTTGCAACCATTGGCGTTGGGCTGCCTTTCATGATTTTAACAGCAGAACTCCTCTATCAAAAAACAAAGGATATCGAGTATGTTGTCATGGCTAAAAGATGGACAAAAGCCTTTGCCGTCCTATTAGGAGTGGGGATACCGACCGGTACTATTGCAGGAACCCAATTATCCTTGCTTTGGCCTGGATTCATGAAAGTTATTGGAATTGTTATGGCCCTTCCCTTTCAAATTGAGATTTATGCTTTTTTTATTGAGGCTTTATTTATGTCCATTTACGTTTATGCAGCTGAACGAATTGCCCCATGGATGAGGATTGCCAGTTTAGTCCTTGTGGCAATTGGTGCGATGGGTTCTGCCGTGTTAATCACAAATGTTCATGCATTCGAGGGGACACCCGCTGGCTTTAGGGTTGTGGATGGTAAAATAGTCGATGTTCACCCATGGGTTGCCTTCTTTAATCCAAGCTTTTTTATCAATGCCGGTCATGTCGCATTTTCAGCCTATACAACCGGAGCGTTTGTCATCGCGACTGTTTCTGCCTATAAAATGCTTAAATCCGATTTCTCCTCAAGAGTATTTCGATTTCATCGAAAAGCACTAATGTTAAGCCTTGTAATCGGGGGAATCTTTTCATTATTAACAGCACTAAACGGACATGAAACCGCACAAAGCCTTCATAAATATCAGCCTGAAAAACTTGCGGCTGCAGAAGGGTTATTTGAAACTCAATCCCATGCTCCACTAGCAATAGGCGGATTTACTGATCGAGAAACAGAAAAGGTAAAGTGGGGAATTGAAGTCCCTTGGGCACTAAGTTTTTTGGCCGGTAATCGTTTTGATACCGTTGTAAAAGGCCTAAATGATTTTCCAGAAGATGAATGGCCGCCGTTGTTTATCCATACCCTATTTAACGGAATGGTAGGGATTGGCTCATTACTTATACTCATTTCGTTCATAGGGATTTTTTGGAAGAAGATTGTCAAAAAAGAGAATTTCCCAAGGTGGTTAATGTGGTTGTATGTAGCTTCAGGTCCACTTGCTGTTCTAAGTATTGAATTCGGTTGGATTTTTGCCTGCACAGGAAGGCAGCCCTGGACGATTTATCGAGTTTTATCCACAAAAGATTCGGTGACGACTGCCACAAACCTGGGAGTACTATTTATATTGTTTACTGCCGTCTATATCATCTTAGCCTTATCAGTCATCTTTGTCCTGCGTTATTATTTCAAGAAAAATAAGGTAGAGGATGATCTGAATCGGGCAGAGCAAAAAGGAGTTCCACTGTTTAGTTCAAATTCATAAGGAGGTGATCCTGCTATGTTGAACGCCTATCTTGCCATAACAGTACTCTGGGGCTTTGTTTTCATTTATGCGGTTATGGCTACAATGGATTTTGGTGCAGGGTTTTGGTCCATGGTTTATTTTAACCGAGAAAAAACGAAAGCGACCAATATTGCCAACCGTTACCTTTCTCCTACATGGGAGGTGACCAATACCTTTATTGTGGCACTAGTAGTGGCCATTTATAGTATGTTTCCCTATGGGGCTTACACACTTGGAACCATTCTGCTTATTCCTGGCAGTCTAATTTTATTACTATTATCCATCAGGAGTGCATTTCTCGTTTTTTCTCATATCGCTGATGAATATAAAAAACCGCTAACCTATATTTCCGGTATAACCGGGATTATCATTCCCGGATTACTGATTAGTGTTTTACCGATTACTCATGGGAAATATGTTGATTTTTCAACAGACAAGCAAACGTTGGACTTAGCCGGACTTTTCACAAGTCTAAATGAATATGCCTTCTTCGGATTTGCCATAACAAGCACACTTTTTCTTTCCTCGCTTTTATTGGCGGATTATTCAAAGACATCCGAGGAATATGAAGCCTATAACGTTTATCGGCGTGATGCTATAATCATTGGACCTATTTCTTTATTGATGGCTTTCCTCATTATGCTTACCCTAAAACAAGAAGCAGGGTGGATTTTCCATAAAATGATGAAAGACCTTCCTCTTCTCTTTCTATCACTAGGCTGTTTTCTTATCGGAGGTATAGGTTTATTCTTTCCTTCTGGTAAGAAGAACATTAAAGGCCGACCAAGGGTAGCTGTAATAGCCATTACCGCTCAATATTTGGTGGCAAGTTACGTTTATGGAAAAGCTCATTTGCCCTATATCGTCTATCCGGAAGTAACGATCCATTCGGCTTTTACAGATCCTAATTCTTTCCGTGCAGTTTTTTTTAGTTATGTTGCTGGATTCGCTATATTGTTTCCGGGTTTTATTTATTTTTGGAGCTTGTTTATGAATGATAAACGGTACCTAAGACGGAGAAAGGTAACTGAATCCCGAAAATAGATCATGCGTGTCGTATGTATGCTGTTAGCCATCCAGACAAATAAAGGTGAACCAGGACGTCCTGACTCACCTTTATTATTTTTCTAAAATTGAAAAGTTCTCTTGGATAATAACGTTTCTTGCAGCCTTTTTTCATTAAGGCTGAACCCTATACCAGGTTCAGCTGGCACCTTAATATAACCATTTTCAACCTGAACCTCTGGCAAAATGATATCTTCCTCCCAAAAGCGATTCGAAGCAGATATATCACCCGGAATTGTAAAACCTGGCAATGATGCGAGGGCAATATTATGGGCCCGGGAAATGCCAAACTCGATCATGCCCCCGCACCAGACAGGAATATGCTTGGCCAAGCAGTAATCATGAATTTGCTTGGCTTCATATAGACCGCCTACCCGGCCTACTTTGATATTAATGACCTGACAACTGCCAAGCTCGACTGCCTTTTTTGCATCTTCAAAACTAACAATACTCTCATCCAAACAAATCGGCGTACATATTTCTTTTTGGAGGGCAGCATGTTCAATGATGTCATCTTGGGCAAGCGGCTGCTCGATCATAAGCAGGTTAAATTCATCTAAAGCCTTTAGCCGGTCAATATCCTTTAATGTATAGGAAGAATTAGCATCTGCTATAATTGGCAGTTGCGGATATTCCTTACGGATCTCAGCTAAAAAAGAATAATCCTGTTCGGGATTAATTTTCACTTTAATTCGCTGGTATCCCTCTTTTAAATACTGCTCGATTTGGTTAATGGCATTGGCAGGAGAATTAGTCGCAACGACAACACCTGACGCAATTATGGATTGGGTACCGTTAAGAATCATTGATAAGGGGGATGAATGTTGTTTAGCATATAAGTCCCATAAGGCTGTTTCAAGGGCCGCCTTCGCCATATGGTTTCTTCTAATCGATTTAAAAAGCTGTGCTGCCTCCTCTGGCCGCTCAATTGGGTGTTTTTTCAGCAATGGGATTAATATATCCGTAATCATATGTAAACTTGTTTTAACGGTCTCTTCGGTATACCAGGGGGTTGAAAAAGCCACCCCCTCGCCCAGCCCTGTGAGGCCGTCATGATCGGTAATCTTTACAATGATTCCTTCACGGTGAGTCACGCTGCCTAAGTGTGTGATAAAGGGGGATTTTAAGGGCATTTCAATAATAAAAAGCTCCACTTGAGCGATTTTCATTTTGCCTTACACCCACTCTCTAAGTTTTCTACGCAGCAATTTTTTTGCGGCATTTCTGGGCAGCTGTTCTGTAAAATAAACAATCTTGGGCACTTTATATTTGGCAAGACGTTCCATCAAAAATTGCTGCAGGACCTCACTTGATAAATTCCTGCCTTTCTTTTTTACAATAAAGGCTACAGGCACCTGTCCCCATTTTTTATCCTCGATTCCAGTCACACCGGCATCCAATACATCCGGATGTGAAAGCAGGGCAGCTTCAATTTCAGCCGGATAAATGTTTTCCCCGCCGGAAATAATTAAGTCACTGCGCCGATCTTTTACAAACAAAAAACCTTCTTCATCCAAGTAACCAATATCTCCTGTATAAAGCCAGCCCTCATGTATCTTTTCTGCAGTTGCATCTGGTCGGTTTAAATAGCCAGGAGTAACATTTGGTCCTTTAACGATAATTTCACCAGCAGTCCCTGCTTTCGCCGCTTCCCCATTTTCAAGCTCAATCTTTAGCTGTGAAGGGAATAACGGCTTTCCGGCAGAGCCAAGTTTTTGCAAGCTGTCTTCCGGCGAGAGCGTAACGATTTGCGAGGAGGTTTCGGTCATTCCGTATGATTGAAAAACGGGAATATCCTTACTTACACACGCCTCTAACAATGGTAATGGCGCTGGTCCTCCTCCTAACAGCATGCACCTAAAATGACCAGGTAAACGCCTACTATCTAACGCCTCCACAATTTGCGAAAGCATGGTACCTACTACTGACATGATGGTTACCTGTTTAAGCGAAATATCTTTAATAGTTCGTTCAATCTCAAAGTTTTCATGGAGAACAATTGGCATTCCATATATTACACTGCGCATTAAAATAGAAAAACCACTTATATGGAAAAGAGGAACCGAACAAAGCCAGCAATCACTTTCCATTACTCCAAGATTCAAGGCTGAACCTGTTGAGCTCCACCAATGATTCCCGTAGGTCTGGATCACTCCTTTTGGGTTTCCCGTCGTGCCTGATGTATACATAATGGTACAAATATCAGTAAGACTGATTTCTTCTTGAATAGATGGTTCTTCTGGTTCTAATTGAAAGAGTTGAGCTTTCGTAATAGTCGGCAAGTAGTCCAATTGCTGATTAATAATATTTTTCGTCTCAGAAAAGGAATCTTCAAGAATAAGAAAGGCAGATTCCGAATCCTTTATTTGCCAAACCAGTTCTGCTGCCGTCAGCCGATTATTTAAAATAACGGCCCTTACTCCTAATAACTGTAGACCAAATAAAATCGTGACCGTGTCCAAATGATTCTTTAATAAAATTCCCACAAAGTGTCCCTTTTGAATACCAAGAGCTTGAAGTCTCCCGCTTACTTCCAAGGAACGCTCATATAAATCACGAAAAGTTAACATTTGATCCTGAAAATAAATGGCAGTTCGATTGGGCGTTAAATGTGCACGCTTTATTAATAAGTTAGGCATTGTTTCAGTTTGCATTTTTGTACCCTCTTTTCTTTAGATAAGGCTGTGTTAAAGGTTAGTGTTAACTTTTAGCATGTTGATTGGAGCGGAAGGCGGCGAAGACTCCTCGAAAATGCTATCGCATTTCCTTCGTGCGTGGGCGGATTCGAGGATGCAAATTCAAAGTCCTGCGGGAGTACGGGGCAGGGGAGACCCCGCAGGCGCAAGTGCGCCGAGGAGGCTCCCCGGCACGCCCGGGGA
Organism: Bacillus sp. ISL-18; assembly: GCF_018613415.1. Taxonomy (GTDB): domain Bacteria; phylum Bacillota; class Bacilli; order Bacillales; family Cytobacillaceae; genus Neobacillus. Next base: position 876,239 of record NZ_JAGGQG010000010.1, read on the forward strand.
AAGCGAAGCCGCCTGGAGCGGAAATCAACGTTCAGGATTAACACAGCCTTAGATAAAAACAACAGCCTGATGGAGACCATCAAGCTGCAGAAAAGAATCTTCAAATCAAGGAAAACGCGGGAATTGACCAAAATTAGGTTTACGTTTTTCTTTAAAGGCATCGCGGCCTTCTTTTGCTTCATCCGTTGTATAGTATAGCAAAGTCGCATCACCGGCAAATTGTTGAATACCAGCAAGACCATCCGTATCAGCGTTAAAAGCTGCTTTTAAGAAACGAAGTGCCGTTGGACTTTTCTCAAGCATTTCTTCACACCACTTAATGGTTTCCTCTTCTACTTGTTCTAATGGTACAACGGTGTTGACTAAGCCCATATCCATGGCTTCCTGGGCATTATATTGACGGCAGAGATACCAAATCTCGCGAGCCTTCTTATGGCCAACAATTCTCGCTAGGTAGCCGGAGCCGTATCCTGCATCAAAGCTTCCTACTTTTGGACCTGTTTGCCCAAAAACAGCATTATCTGCTGCAATGGTTAAATCACAAACAATATGTAAAACGTGACCGCCGCCAATCGCATATCCTTTTACCATCGCTACTACCGGTTTTGGAATAACCCGAATTAAGCGCTGCAGGTCTAAAACATTTAAACGCGGGATTTGGTCGTCGCCTACATATCCCCCATGGCCTCTTACACTTTGATCTCCACCGGAACAAAATGCTTTCTCACCGGCACCTGTTAATACAATCACACCAATACTTGAATCATCACGTGCATATGCAAATGCATCAATCATTTCCATCACGGTCCTTGGTGTAAAAGCATTATGTACGTGTGGACGGTTGATGGTAATCTTTGCAATCCCATTATAAGATTCAAATAGAATTTCTTCGTATTTTTTAACTGGAACCCATTCTACTGTCAAAAGAAATCCTCCTTTATAATTTATTCGACAAAAAGTCACTTACTATTGTACCAAACTTTTCTGATTCTTCCACATGAATTGCATGTCCACTATTTTGGACGACCATCCATTTTGCATTCTTTATCCTAGCTGTCATAGATTCTGCAATGCGGCCAAACTTTAAATCTTCCTCACCAGTGAGCAGTAAGACCTCACATTTTAAGCCGCTAAGTTCCCTCCACCATGATGGCTGTGAACCTGTTCCCATCCCAAGTAAACTATTGGCAAGCCCCCGGGGGGAATTCCTCAATCGCTGTTCTCTTACTTTGTTTTGTACGGAAACAGGAAGTCTCTTCATCGTCTTAAACAAGGAGATATCCTCCCAATAATTAATAAACGATTCCAAACCCTCTTCTACTATAAACTTTGCAAGTTTTGCATCATTCATACGGCGAACTTCTCTTTCACTCTCTGTTTCAAGACCAGGAGAAGAACTTTCTAAGATTAGCTTTCGGACACGGTTTGGGAACATCACGGCAAACGTTAGGGCCAATCTGCCGCCCATTGAATAGCCAAGCAGGTCTATTTGGTGAACACCAGTTTTCTCCAAAATCTTATTTAGGCTTTGTGCCATGGATTCGATTTGATAATGCTTTAGGTCTTCAGGTGATTCCGTCCTGCCATGTCCAATAATATCAGGAACAATTAACCTTGAGTGGCTGCCCCACTTATCAAAAAATGATGCCCAGGTAGATGAATCTCCTGTAAAACCATGCAGTAAGACAAGGGGAAAACCTTCACCAGAAACCTCTAGATGAAAGCGAATCCCACCGACATTTACCATCATTCCTGCTCTCCAATGACAAGATTTGATATTTCCTGGGAAACAGAATGCCAAAATTCACGATGTTCATCCCGATTTCTGTCTCTATTTGTTTCAACCTCATAAACATGGATACCCTTTTGCTGGTGACTTTGTTTTAAAAGGTCGGCAAGCTGATCCCAATTTGCTATTTTAGTGTAATGTCCATTAAACATTTTAACAGCATGCTCAAAGTTAATATTCAATGGTGTACCGAACAATAATTCAAAATGTTTAGGATGCTCTGACTGTGGAAGGAAAGAAAAGATTCCGCCCCCATTATTGTTAACAAGAATGATATGGATATCAATATCGTAAAGCTTGGCTGCAATCAAACCATTTAAATCATGGAAAAAGGTTAAATCCCCCAGCACTAAATATAAGGATTTAGTATAAACAGCAGCACCGATGGCAGTTGAAACGGTCCCGTCGATCCCATTAGCCCCTCGATTAGCCATTACCTTAATCGATTTATTATTGCTTAAGAAAAAACTATCTAAATCACGGATTGGCATACTGTTACCTACAAAAAGAGTTGCTTCTTCGGGAAGCATATCTGCTAATTGATAGAATAGCTTACCTTCACTTAATTCTTTTTCATCTCTGATTACGGCCATATTTTCTTTTGTAAGCCGGTTCACATTTTTCCAATCGTCTAAAAAAACAGAAGAGGAATTAGCGCCCATATAGGTTAATAATTTTTCACAAAAATAGGTTTCATTACAAAAGATCATATTGGTTGATAATGCCGAAGGATCCCGCCAGCCTCCTCCGCCGTCAATGACAAATTGAGCAGCACCATGATTATCTTTTAAGAATATTGTTAACGCTTTTGAAACCGGCATTGCCCCAAATCTTAAGACAACATCCGGCTTTAGAAAGGACTTGGCATCTTCATTTCTTAAAAAAGTATCGTAAACCTCCATAACATTCTCAAACGAATGGCTCCCGCTTCGTAATTGCGATAACGGGTCAGCTAAAATTGGATAGTTTAAAAGAGCTCCAAGTTCGGTGACTGCTTCCGCAAATTTCTCATCCGCTAACTGACCGCATACAATGATTCCTTTTTCTTTTCCAGCCAATTCACTGGCAATTTCTTTAAACTCTTCGTCACTTAAGGTTAAATCTCCATTTTGGACCTTAACATATCCCTTTGGCCGTTCAGAGAGTTCAAAAATAGTTTCGTCCACTTTCGGAATGAGCGGTTCACGGAATGGAAAGTTCAAATGAACGGGACCGGCCGGTGCTTGGGTGGCAATCGCGGCTGCCCTTGCACAAATCGTCCTTGCATAGCGCAGCATTTCATTGCTTTTTTCCGGCAGCGCCATATCAGCAAACCATTTTACCTGATGGCCATACAAATGAAGCTGATCAATTGCCTGCGGAGCACCCACCTCTCGCAATTCATGTGGTCTGTCAGCAGTTAGTACCAACAAAGGGACACGTGAATATTTTGCCTCCACAATTGCTGGAAAATAATTTGCGGCTGCGGTACCGGATGTGCACAAAATGGCTACTGGCTTGTTTTTTGCTTTTGCCATACCCAAACCGAAAAATGCGGCAGAACGCTCATCCACATGGATATGAACTTTTAAATCAGGATGCTCCGCCATGACCATTGCCATCGGAGTTGACCTAGAACCTGGACTGACTACTACATCCGTAATACCCGTTAAAACAAGTTCTGAAACAAAAGCTGCAATATATGCCGTTAATGATTCTTGATGATTCATAATTATCTTCCTCCAAGGGCCCGAAGCATTGGTCTAAACTTTAAACTTGTTTCTAAATATTCTTCTTCAGACTGGGAATCCGCTACTACCCCGCATCCGGCAAACAAAGAAACTTCATCTCCCTGAATAAGCCCGGATCGAATAGCTACCGCGAATTCACCATTTTGCCGGTAATCGACCCAGCCGAGCGGACCGCCAAATAGACCTCGGTCCAGTTGTTCAACTTCTCTTATCTTTTCTACGGCTGAAGCTTTGGGAAGTCCTCCAAGTGCAGGTGTAGGGTGAAGCTTCTCCACAAGCAGTAAAAGGGAGGTGTTTGGACCGCACTTTCCAATTACTGGAGTGTATAAGTGCTGAATATCCCGCATTTTCATTAGTTGTGGGTGATCTGGGAGAATAACCTCTTTACAGGATTGCCCAAGTGCTCCCTTAATCATCTCGACTACATACCCGTGTTCCTTTAGATTTTTTTGGTCTGATAGAAGAGTTTGTCCTAAAACCTGGTCCTCTTCCTCTGTTTGCCCACGGGGAATCGAACCAGCCAAACAGGTTGAATAAACTTCATCCCCCTGCTTTTTGATTAGACGTTCCGGCGAGGCCCCTATAAAACAATCTCCATTTGATTCGAACGCAAAAATATAGCTGGCCGGCTGCTGTGTATATAAATTCTCCAGGACAGATTCTGCTTCTACTTCCGAACTAACCACAAGTCTAAGTTCTCGAGCAAGTACGACTTTCTTCAATGGACCACCATGTGTTAATTCATTCACCACTCCATCAACCGTTTGTTTCCATTTATCAGGAGAGACTTCATCTTTCCGGATTACTGTGGGAGAGTTGGTGATACGTTTGTTTCTTAAAGAATAAAGCAGTTGATTTCTTTCTTCCATACTCTTGCTATATAAGGACAGATCATCATTCGGTGTAAAGATAATATTTGTGGTTAAATAGGTTTCACCCTGGACGATACTCAATAAGAATTTAGGTATGTGAAATAAAGAATCTGCAAATTTGGTCCAAAGATCGGTTTTTTCTTTAAAAGGATCAAACGAAAAGCCTCCAAACATCAGAGGTCCAACACCGTCGACCTGATAATCATTAAAAATAAAACTATCTTTTAAAAAGCTCTTCCACTCTTTTTCAACACGAAAAAAGCGGTCAGCAGCCTGATCCGATTGAAATTGCTTTGAAATTCCAAGTCCCACTAGAACCATCTCATTTGTCGGGTCCTTCCAAAAAAAACGTTCCCCGCAATAATGGTCTTTTCCGGTATTAAAAAAGGAGAAAGGTTTGGTCGTGTCCATTTTATGAACTTCACTCATTAAAATTGGACGGCCTAATTCTCTAGCCCGTTTTGCCCCTAAAAGACCCCTTTCTTTTATTTCTGTTTCTTGAATGGTAATCAAACAAATCCCTCCAAAACAGCCGAAATGACTGTTATCCATTCATCTTAAAGCCTATTCTAAGATACTACTCCCATTGTAAATAAGTCAATAATACTTGTCACTATCTGACCAGCTTTATTCCTTATTATATATCAAAATGCTTAAAGAAGGGTGCGAGCGGTTTTATTCCTTCAGTTTTCCACGAAAAACAGATAATAATCGAACAGGGATTATCTTCTAGTTTTGAAAACAAAAATTAATTGACACTAAACATGGAATTCCATACACTTAGGTGTGGGAATAAAACTCTTAATACTATAAAACTTCATTATATAGACAGAAAATTGATAAGGGGGAGCAGTAATGGAGTCAAATATACAGCAAAACTCAAAGCAGTCCGTTGAAGCTAACCGCGGGTTTCAAGTTTGGTGGAAAATGACCCGTCCTCATACACTAACGGCATCATTTGTACCAGTTCTACTTGGTACGGCATTGGCATTTAAAACCGGTAATGTTCACATTGGCCTGTTTATTGCTATGCTAGTTGCCAGTATGTTAATTCAAGCGGCAACCAATATGTTTAACGAGTATTTCGATTATAAACGAGGATTAGATACCGAAGAATCGGTTGGAATTGGTGGAACGATTGTCAGGGATGGGATTAAACCAAAAACCGTTATCAATCTTGCTTTTGGGTTCTACACGATCGCTTTATTGTTAGGAGTATATATTTGTGCCAATAGCAGCTGGTGGTTAGCCATTGTAGGATTGGTTTGTATGGCTGTAGGCTATTTCTACACCGGTGGTCCTGTTCCGATTGCCTACACACCATTTGGTGAAATTCTTTCTGGATTCTTTATGGGCATGCTGATTATTTTAATATCTTTCTTTATTCAAACGGGTACAGTCGATCATTCAAGTATTCTTCTATCCGTGCCTAGTATGGTTTTAGTCGGAATGATTATGCTTTCCAATAACATTCGTGACCTTGATGGCGATAAAGAAAATGGCCGTAAGACGGTAGCTATTTTATTAGGTAAAAAGAAAGCCATTTATCTGCTAGCTGGAATGTTTACCTTTTCTTATCTTTGGATTTTGGGACTAATTATTAGTGGTATTGCTCCATTCTGGACAGCCATTGTCATTTTAAGTGTTCCAAAGCCTATTAAAGCAATCAAAGGTTTTAATGAGAATAATGTGCCAATTAAAATGGCACCCGCGATGATTGCAACGGCTCAAACCAATACCATTTTTGGATTTCTACTCGCAATCGGCATTTTCATTGGCCACTTCTTTTCATAAACAAAGCTTCTGCCAGCAGGCAGAAGCTTTTTACTTATTTTAGGGATTTTATTCCCCAGATATCATCGGCATATTCCCTAATCGTTCGATCGCTCGAAAAATAGCCTGCCTGTGCAATATTAGCTAAACTCATTTTTTGCCACTCGCTCTTGTCTGTAAATGTTTCACCGATTTGCTCTTGCACTTTTGCATAAGAAGCGAAATCCTTTAAAACAAAATATTGATCATTTTCCTCAAGTAATGAATCAAAAATTGGTTCGAATTCATTATTAACACCAGGAAAGAATCCATTTACAAGTTGGTCAACTGCTTGCCTGATTCGATAATCATGATGATAATATTCTCGAGAATGGTAGCCCCCATGTTGATAATAATGGAGGACTTCATCTGAAGTTAAACCAAATGTAAATATATTTGATGGGCCGACTAATTCTTTAATTTCTATATTAGCTCCATCCAACGTACCAACTGTTAAGGCACCATTAATCATAAACTTCATATTCCCGGTACCAGAAGCTTCTTTACTGGCAGTTGAAATCTGTTCACTAACATCTGAGGCTGGGAAAATCTTTTCAGCTAGAGAAACCCGGTAGTTTTCCAGAAAAATCACCTTTATCTTATCCCCAACGATTGGATCATTATTAATTTTTTCAGCCACTGTGTTAATAAGTTTAATAATTTTTTTTGCATAATAATAACCAGGCGAAGCCTTCGCACCAAAAATAAACACCCTTGGGACAATGGCATAACTAGGATCTTCTTTTATCCGGTTATATAGATGCATAATGTGTAAAACATTTAAAAGCTGTCGCTTATAGGCATGCAGCCTTTTAACCTGTACGTCAAAAATAGCCCCAGTATCCACTTTAACCCCTGTTTTATCTAAGATGATCTCGGCAAGCCTTTGCTTATTTTCATTTTTTATATGTAAAAGTTGATCTAAGAAGGAGGTATCATTTTTATATTTAAGCAAATGAGTAAGCTCTTCGGCTGACGATGTCCAAGAAGATCCAATTGCGTCTGTAATAAGGGTAGATAAACTTGGATTTGCTTTTAATAACCAGCGGCGATACGCAATGCCATTCGTTTTATTATTGAATTTCTCCGGATATAGCTGATAAAATTGGTTCATTTCCCGCTTTTTTAATATTTCGGTATGTAGCTTCGCGACACCATTAACACTAAAGCTTCCAACAATGGCCAAATGGGCCATTTTCACATAATTATCAGCGATAATAGCAAGATTACTAATCCTTTCCCAATTGCCCGGGGTTTGGTTCCACAGTTCCCGACAGAAACGTTCATTGATCTCTTCGACGATCATAAATATCCGCGGCAATAATGGTTGAAAAATATGAATGGGCCATTTCTCGAGTGCTTCAGATAATGTCGTATGATTTGTATATGAGATCGTTTGTTTCGTTATCTCCCATGCCTGTTCCCATTCATACCCTTCCTCGTCAATTAGGACTCTCATAAGCTCTGGAATGGCCAATACAGGGTGCGTATCATTAATATGGATACAAACATGTTTATGCAGTTGATCTAAGCTCGTATGTTGTTTTCGGTAGGTTCTTAAAATGGATTGAATACTGGCAGACACTAAAAAGTATTGCTGTTTCAACCTTAAGATTTTTCCCTCGTCGTGGGTATCATCAGGATATAGAAATTCAGAAATCGATTCTGTCTCACGCTTATATTTTAATATATCCGCATCGATTGGAAATTGTGATGGCTCGGCATTCCATAACCGCAAAGTATTCACAGTTGATGTGTTATAACCGATTACTGGCATGTCATGAGGGACTGCTGTAACGGTTTCAGCATGAAGATGATGAAAGACAAGGCGACCATTTTCCGACCTCGATTCGACTTTTCCCCAAAATGGCACTTTAACAGCACTGTCCAACTTCCGAATTTCCCAAACATTTCCGCTTCGCAGCCATTGTTCAGGAAGTTCCACTTGATAGCCATCCACTATTTTCTGCTCAAACAACCCATGCTTATAACGAATGCCATGTCCATGTCCGGGCAAATTAAGCGATGCAAGTGAATCTAGAAAACAGGCGGCTAACCTTCCTAATCCACCGTTTCCTAATCCTGCATCACTTTCTAACTCTTCAAGCTGATCCAGATCAATCCCTAATTCCTTCATTCCTGACTGGACGGTTTCCTCTACACCTAAATTAATTAAATTTTGACGCAATAACTTACCTAATAAATATTCAATGGACAGATAGTATACCTGCTTACCTTCCGCTGCAAGATATTGTTCATTTGTTGCAATCCAATCATTGCTGACAAACTCCCGAATCATGCTGCCAAGGGTTTGATACTGATCGCGTGCAGAGCTTTCAGAAAAGCTCTTCCCACATAGCATCTCAAGTCTTTTCAGAAAGTTCTTTTTAAACAGTTCTTTACTAGAAAACATGAGTTTCACTCCTTGAGACGAGCTCCGCATAGAGCTGGCTATAACTAAAGGCAGATTGTGCCCAGCTATAGTCCTTTTCCATCGCCTGCTTAACAATCGTTTCCCAAACTGATTTATCATGATAGAAGCTTAGCGCCCGTTGAATCGTATAAAGCATGTCATGAGCATTAAAGTTTTGGAAGGAGAAGCCATTCCCCTTACCAGTATATTCATTAAAGGCTTTCACAGTATCATTTAAGCCGCCAGTTTCGCGAACGATTGGTATCGCCCCATATCTCATTGCAATCATCTGTCCGAGGCCGCATGGTTCAAATTGAGACGGCATTAAAAACAAGTCAGCAGCAGCATAGAGCTTATGGGCAAGTTCCTCGCTAAATCCTGTATAGACCTTTAATTTATCAGGATAAACCCGGGCTGCTTGTCGTAAATATTCTTCATATTCAAAATCACCTGTTCCCAGTATAATAACTTGAACATCCTCTTGCAATATTTCCCGGAGCACGCACTTTACTAAATCCAGACCCTTTTGTTTCGTCAGCCTTGTAATCATGACAAGCAAAGGAGTAGCAGCACTCTGTGGCAAGTCAAATTGCTTTTGAACTTCTTTTTTATTAACTGCCTTTTTGGAATAGGTATCTACTTTATAATTTTGAAAGATTAATGGGTCAATCGCTGAATTGTAAAATTCTTCATCAATCCCATTTAAGATTCCAATGAGATCTTCGTTTCTTGCACGCAATAGTCCGTCTAATTTCTCACCGTAAGCAGGACTTTGAATTTCTTCTTTGTAAGTAGGGCTTACTGTAGTGATTTTATCCGCTGCCACAAGACCGCCTTTCATAAAATTAATATTCCCGAAAAATTCCAAATGGCCGGATTGGAATGAAGTATAATCCAATCCCAATAAATCCCCCAAGACTTCTTTTGGAAAAATTCCTTGGAACTGCAAATTATGAATCGTAAAGACGGTCTTAATCAATCCATACCCTTTTCGCTTGTAATACTCCGTTCTCAAAAGGTAAGGTATCATCGCAGTATGCCAGTCATGGCAATGCAGGACATCTGGATAAAAGTCAAGTTCTGCAATCGCCTCAAGGATAGCCCGATTTAAATAGGAAAATCTTTCGCCATCATCGAAATAACCGTATAAACCTTCTCGTTTAAAATAGTATTCGTTATCAACGAAGTAATAGGTAATACCTTGGTGTGTAAGCTCTTCAATCCCACAATATTGATTTCTCCAGCCTACAGAAACGGTAAATTCCTTAATTTTTTTCATTTTTCCTTTATACTCTTCTGAAATAGTCCCATATTTCGGAAGAATTACCCTTACATCAGTACCAAGGCTTTTTAATTCTTTTGGAAGTGATCCGGCAACATCTGCAAGTCCCCCCGACTTGGCGAATGGGCCACATTCCGATACAGCGAATAAAATTTTCACGAGTTCATCAGCGCTCCTTGTTTCGTTCCTTTACGAATGACGTATGGGGCATGTGCATTTCCTACTAAATATGTACCTGCCTCTACCTTTACATCCTTATCTAAAATAACAGAATCTAAATAACAGTTCTCCTCAATATGACACTTTTGCATAATAATGCAGTTCTTAATGACTGCCCCTTCACCGATCTTCACTCCACGGGCGACAATACTGTTTTCTACAGTCCCGCTAATATGACAGCCGTTAGCAATCATCGCATTTTTCACCACGGACTCTTTGACATATTTAGTTGGCGGTTCATCCTTAACCTTTGTAATAATTGGCTGGTCTTTTAAAAATAATTGCTTCCAAATTTTTGGATCGAGCAATTTCATACTAGTGGTGAAATAGCTGTCAATCGAATCTATCATGACGGAATAACCGTTATATTCATAGTGACAAATGGAATATTCATGAGAAAGATCATTTACAACATCCTTCATACAGGTGTACCCTGTATCATGTCTTGTTTCAATCAATTTAATCAGTAATGACGTTTTAATTAGATACATTTCCATCGAGCGTCCATCTTGCTGACGGATTTCGGTTATATCGCACTTTGCTTCATTATGCCACTCTAGTATTGGTCTGATGTTCATATTGAAAATAGTGTTACAGTTAGAGATAATCGCATATTCTTGCGTGCTTCGGTAAAAATAATCCATATTAGCCGCAAAATGTTCAAATGAACCAATTTTATTACCATCAGTATCTACAATAGGGGATGGAAAAAAGAAAAGCCCGTCTCGTTTACGATTTAAATCCCAATTTTTCCCTGAACCTAAATGATCCATGAGGGAGCGGTATTGCATTTTTGGAAAGATTGCTACACTTCGAATTCCTGAATTGACCATACTTGAAAGAACAAAGTCGATAATACGGTAACGTCCTCCAAATGGCAATGCTGCGAGTGAGCGATGGATTACTAGATCCTCTAAATCTTCGTGGTAGGTTGTTGCATCTATAACACCTAATAGCTTTCTTTTCACTCCAAATTCCCTCCTGTTTTTTATTAAATACCCGTCTCTTTTAGTCTATAATGCAGGGTATAGTCCGTTTAGCATCTCATCCGTTACGAGGATAATCTCATCATCAAATGAGCGGATTACTGTCCCATCAGGTATTTTGACCTCTCCAGGTACAATTGCTTTTTCAATCAAACAATTCTCACCAATTTCAGCATCCGGCATGATGACGGACTCTTTAATAATCGAGTTCTTCCCTACTGTCACACCTTGAAATAATACGGATTTTTCTATCTTCCCTTCAACCGTACAGCCTTCATTGATCATAGACTCTTTTACAATGGCTTCTGGAGAGATATATTGCGGCGGCTGATTGGGGTTAACAGAATAGATTCTCCAATCATTTTCAAATAAATCTAAATCACATTCATCCCCCAATAAATCCATATTTGCTTCCCATAGGCTTTGGACTGTACCAACATCCTTCCAATAACCTTTAAATGGATAAGCAAACAATTTTTTATTTTCGTCTAAGAGCAATGGGATGATATCTTTTCCGAAGTCATGGCTTGAATTAGGATCACGATCATCCATCTCCAAATATTCCTTCAAGATACTCCAGTTGAAAATATAAATCCCCATAGAAGCAAGATTATTCTTTGGATGGCTTGGCTTTTCCTCAAATTCTGTAATTCTCATTTCCTCGTTTGTATTCATAATACCAAACCGGCTGGCTTCAGCCCATGGAACCTCTATTAAAGAAATTGTCGCATCGGCTCTTTTCTCGATATGGTATTCAAGCATACTTTCGTAGTTCATCTTATAAATATGATCACCTGAAAGGATTAAAACGTATTCTGGCTGGTATTGCTTTAAATAATTTACATTTTGAAAAATGGCACTGGCGGTTCCGGTATACCATTTCACTTCTGAAGACTCAGCGTACGGAGGCAGTACCGTTACGCCGCCGTCTTTTCGGTCTAGGTCCCAGGCACTTCCAATACCAATATAGGAGTTTAATAAAAGCGGCTGATATTGGGTTAGTACCCCAACAGTATCAATACCAGAGTTGGTACAATTGCTTAATGTAAAGTCGATAATTCGGTATTTCCCTCCAAAAGGTACTGCAGGCTTCGCTAATTCTTTCGTAAGCGAATTAAGTCTGCTTCCTTTCCCTCCTGCTAACAACATGGCTACGCACTTTTTCTTTACCATTACCTTTTCTCTCCTTCCGCTTTTTAACTGGTCGTATGATTTGAAAGCCGAACGGTGGAATTGCAATCTCTATTGAATATGGCTGACCATGGTAAGGCTCTTCAGCTGCTACTATGGTCTTCTTATTCACCATTTCTGTCCCACCGAACTCTTGGTAATCACTATTAAAAATTTCACGATATTCGCCCGCTTTCGGAGCCCCAATCTTATAAACTGGATACCCTACTCCCGTAAAGTTGCAAACAATCATTAATGTATCTTCTTCCTTTTTTCCTTTACGAATGAAGGAAAAAATAGATTGGGAACTGTTATTCACATCAATCCACTCAAAGCCATCTCTGATATGATCCAATTCATATAGTGCCTTTGAGCGTTTATAAATCTTTGTTAATACTTTTACATATGTGTTCAAATTGCGGTGCATGTCATATTCCAATAAGTTCCAATCGAGTTGTTCTTTATCCTTCCATTCCGCAAATTGACCAATTTCAAATCCCATGAATAATAATTTTTTTCCAGGATGGGCAAACATATAACCTAGCAGCAGCCTAAGTTGGGCAAATTTCTCCCAATACTCTCCTGGCATTTTGTCCAGCAAGGACTTTTTCCCATGAACAACCTCATCATGTGAAAATGGAAGCATAAAATTTTCAAAAAAGGCATATAAAAGTGAAAACGTTACCTTAGAATGAACCTGTGACCTCGAATAAGGCGGTGTTTCCATATATTCAAGCATGTCATTCATCCAGCCCATATTCCATTTGTAGTCAAATCCTAAACCGCCGTAGTGCACTGGCGCTGTTACTTGAGGATAATCCGTGGAATCCTCCCCAATCATGAGAAAATGGGGATCGAACTCATGTACTTCTTTATTCAACTTTTTTAAGAAATTAATTCCAAAGGGATTTTCGCGCTTTCCGTTAGTGGTATCCGGCCAATAAATAATATTTGCGACCGCGTCCATTCGAAAGCCGTCTATGTGGAAGTAATCGATCCAAAAGAATGCATTTGAAATCAAGAAACTTTGGACCTCACCTTTTCCTAAATCGAAATTTGCCGTACCCCATACAGCATTTTCTCTGTCACTTTCAGTGCTATATGAATAAATATGGGTCCCGTCAAATCGGTAAAGACCATGAGCATCCTTGCAAAAATGGCCTGGTACCCAGTCTAGTATGACACCAATGCCTTGCTGATGGCATTGGTCCACAAAGTATCTAAAATCATCCGGTGTGCCATACCTGGAGGTCACAGAAAAATAACCCGTACCCTGATAGCCCCATGAGGCATCAAGCGGGTGCTCGATGATTGGCAAAAGTTCTATGTGGGTAAAACCATGCTCTATTACATAAGGAATCAGTTCATCGGCAAGTTCCCTATAAGTTAGATAGCTGTCATCTTCTTTTTTCTTCCAGGATCCTGCATGGACTTCATAAATAATTGCTGGCTCTGATAACACATTCTTTTTTTCTCTTCGATTCATCCATTGTTCGTCTTGCCAATCAAAACTGTTCAGGGGATATACAATCGAAGCGGTTTGAGGCCTTAATTCTGAATAAAATGCAAACGGGTCAGCCTTAAGGAGCTTTTCACCTGAAGATGTTATAATCTCGTACTTATAAATACAGCCTTCTACATCTTGATTAAGGACAATGACCCAAACGCCCTCATCATTTACCTTTTGCAGTTCATATCCTTCACCATTCCAGTTGTTAAAATTTCCCGCGAGCCTAACCTTAGCGGCATTAGGAGCCCAAACGCAAAATCGTGTATAGACCTTATCGGAATTCTTAAAGATATGAGCGCCAAAAAGCTGATGACTCTGGAAGAAGCTGCCTTCATGAAATAAGTGCAGCTGATAATCTGTCGGAAATAGTGTGTTCACCGTCATGGCTCTCCTCATCTCACTGAAAATATGTATTTCTTTGACCAATTATAATTGCAAATGGCCCAGATGCCTTGTAAAACTTTTTTATCTTTTTTGACAATAACTGATGAATTCGACCACTAAGTTACAATACCCTACACCATACGACACTAAACCACAAATTTTCCCCCATAATTCGACAAGAATCTAGCATCTTTTTTTGAATATTTTCATTAAGTTAGTGTTGGAAAGTTATTTTTTTAATAATAAAAATTAAGGTAAAATATTTAGGTAAAAAGAAGTAAATGTAAACGGTATCAATGTTTCCTAAAAAATAAGGGTTATAATTAAGTTATATTAAAATAATGAATAGAGTGTATAAAATGAAAATAAAAGGTAGCAAAAGCGGACAAAAGTAGGATGAATTTTAGTACTATGGGACTATTATTTCTTCAGGAAGAGGGATATATAAAAGGGATTTGTAGGAATAATTAAATAGCCACCTACCTAGGGCAGGTCGCACTAAATTAGAGGTTGATCATAAGAAGCTACGATAATCTAAGAGCACTCATTTTTCAGCTGCACTTCTTACTTTGTGCCCAGTTAGAAAGATTTAAGGTAAGTCTATCTTTCACAAGGTTGTTTTTCTATATAAAACATTCTACTGAATAAAAGTCTATAAACGCACAAAAAAACTGATAACAATTGTTACCAGTTTTTTGTATGACCCCTACGGGACTCGAACCCGTGTTACCTCCGTGAAAGGGAGGTGTCTTAACCGCTTGACCAAGGGGCCGTTTATCTTATGGCGGAGAAGGAGGGATTTGAACCCTCGCGCCGGTCACCCGACCTACACCCTTAGCAGGGGCGCCTCTTCAGCCTCTTGAGTACTTCCCCATAAAATAAAATGGCTCCGCAGGTAGGACTCGAACCTACGACCGATCGGTTAACAGCCGATAGCTCTACCACTGAGCTACTGCGGAATAATATATTTTTTTTGAAATGACTATGGTGGGCCTAAATGGACTCGAACCATCGACCTCACGCTTATCAGGCGTGCGCTCTAACCAGCTGAGCTATAGGCCCACATGTTGGAGCGGGTGATGGGAATCGAACCCACTACATCAGCTTGGAAGGCTGAGGTTTTACCAGTAAACTACACCCGCAAAATTTTTAATGGGGCGGCTGATGGGAATCGAACCCACGAATGCCTGAACCACAATCAGGTGCGTTAACCACTTCGCCACAGCCGCCGTAAATTATTATATTTAATTAGTAAACTAATGGTGGCTCAGGACGGAATCGAACCGCCGACACAAGGATTTTCAGTCCTTTGCTCTACCGACTGAGCTACTGAGCCATCATATGGCGGTCTGGACGGGACTCGAACCCGCGACCTCCTGCGTGACAGGCAGGCATTCTAACCAACTGAACTACCAGACCGAATTGCGGGGGCAGGATTTGAACCTACGACCTTCGGGTTATGAGCCCGACGAGCTACCAGACTGCTCCACCCCGCGATAATAAAAAGTATTAAGTTTGGAATATGCTCCATGTTTGTTACTGACTGTCCCCATCTCAGAAAGCTTAATCAAGCAGCAGCTCGATGGGTACAACTCGCAGAATTTCATAGAGGCAACGCTGGTTGCTCCACCCCGCGATAATAAAAGGCATTAAATTAATCCAAGAGAATAATATGGCGGAGGAAGAGGGATTCGAACCCCCGCGCGGTTTAACCCGCCTGTCGGTTTTCAAGACCGATCCCTTCAGCCGGACTTGGGTATTCCTCCACATTATTAAGCTTCAGGTGGACCTTGTAGGACTCGAACCTACGACCGGACGGTTATGAGCCGTCTGCTCTAACCAGCTGAGCTAAAGGTCCAAGTAAAATATTTAAATAATAGTTGGTAGCGGCGGAGGGGATCGAACCCCCGACCTTACGGGTATGAACCGTACGCTCTAGCCAGCTGAGCTACACCGCCATCATAAAATTAAATTGGTGGAGTCTAGGGGGATCGAACCCCTGACCTCCTGCGTGCAAAGCAGGCGCTCTCCCAGCTGAGCTAAGACCCCGAAATTAATTGAATACATGGTCGGGAAGACAGGATTCGAACCTGCGACCCCTTGGTCCCAAACCAAGTGCTCTACCAAGCTGAGCTACTTCCCGATAAATTATGGCGCGCCCGAAAGGAGTCGAACCCATAACCTTCTGATCCGTAGTCAGACGCTCTATCCAATTGAGCTACGGGCGCATTATTTATTTCTTAAATGGTGCCGAGGACCGGAATCGAACCGGTACGGTAGTCACCTACCGCAGGATTTTAAGTCCTGTGCGTCTGCCAGTTCCGCCACCCCGGCACATATGGAGCGGAAGACGGGATTCGAACCCGCGACCCCCACCTTGGCAAGGTGGTGTTCTACCACTGAACTACTTCCGCATATATGTTACGTTGCTTTTTAAATGGTGCGGGTGAAGGGAGTCGAACCCCCACGCCTTGCGGCGCCAGATCCTAAGTCTGGTGCGTCTGCCAATTCCGCCACACCCGCAATATTGATAGTTATTTTACTTACGTAAAAAACTATGGTGAGCCATGAAGGACTCGAACCTTCGACCCTCTGATTAAAAGTCAGATGCTCTACCAACTGAGCTAATGGCTCGTACTAAAGGTGCCGGCGAGAGGACTTGAACCCCCAACCTACTGATTACAAGTCAGTTGCTCTACCAATTGAGCTACCCCGGCGTAAAGTAAGGAAAATATATGGTGGAGGATGACGGGATCGAACCGCCGACCCTCTGCTTGTAAGGCAGATGCTCTCCCAGCTGAGCTAATCCTCCATATACAGCCTGGCAACGTCCTACTCTCACAGGGACAAAGTCCCAACTACCATCGGCGCTGAGAAGCTTAACTTCCGTGTTCGGTATGGGAACGGGTGTGACCTTCTCGCCTTAATTACCAGACTATTTATTCGACACTATTTTATTATAATGTCTTTTTTTAATTTTGCAAGAGAAATTT
>NZ_JAGGQG010000011.1 GCF_018613415.1 Bacillus sp. ISL-18
ACAATTAAATGGACTTGACTATAAGAAGAGGTCATAACCCCCGAAGAGGAAGGGAAGCAGCTGCTACGACAGATAAGAGGGGGTCATAACCCCCGAAGAGGAAGGGAAGCAACTGCTATGACAGATAAGAAGAGGTCATAACCCCCGAAGGCGATAGGGATCGAGAGCTACGACAGATAAGAAGAGGTCATAACCCCCGAAGGCGATAGGGATCGAGAGCTACGACAGATAAGAAGAAGTCATAACCCCCGAAGGCGAAAGGGGTCGAGAGCTACGACAGATAAGAAGAGGTCATAACCCCCGATGGCGAAAGGGATCGAGACCTGCTACAGATAAGAAATGCTCTTAGCCCCGGAAGGTCTCAAACCAGTTTTTTTGCAAAATAAAACATTATAAATAATAATAGTAAATGAAAAGGAAGGTGTTATCAGTGGAGAACTTTACATTTTTAAATCCAACCAAATTAATTTTTGGAAAAGGCCAGCTTGAACAATTAAAAACTGAAATTCCGCAATATGGAAAAAAAGTGTTACTTGTTTATGGCGGCGGCAGTATTAAAAAAGGCGGCCTTTATAATCAAGTAACCAGCATCTTGGATGAAATAGGCGCACAGGTTTTTGAACTTTCCGGAGTAGAACCAAATCCGCGCATTTCAACCGCAAGAAAAGGTGTAGATATCTGTAAACAAGAAGGAATCGAATTTCTTTTAGCAGTCGGAGGCGGCAGTGTTATTGACTGCACCAAACTAATTGCCGCAGGTGCTAAATACGACGGAGATCCATGGGATATCGTGATAAAGAAGACCTTCGCACGCGAAGCACTGCCATTCGGAACCGTCTTAACACTTGCAGCAACTGGATCTGAGATGAATTCAGGCTCTGTTATTACCAATTGGGAAACCAATGAGAAATACGGCTGGGGAAGTGCCGTAACGTTCCCTAAGTTTTCAATCCTTGACCCGGTAAATACTTATACCGTTCCAAGAAATCAAACCATTTATGGCATGGTCGATATGATGTCACATGTGTTTGAACATTACTTCCATCTAGAAGAAAATACACAGTTTCAGGACCGCATGTGTGAATCACTGCTGATTACGGTGATGGAGACGGCTCCTAAGTTACTGGCAGACCTTGAAAACTATGAACACCGTGCTACGATTCTTTACGCGGGTACAATGGCTTTGAACGGCATGGTAAACATGGGCTATCATGGTGACTGGGCTACCCATAACCTCGAACACGCAGTATCGGCAGTCTATGATATTCCTCATGGCGGCGGCTTAGCGATTCTTTTCCCACACTGGATGGAGCATAACCTAAGTGTTAAACCGGAGCGCTTTAAGCAGCTGGCGGTTAGAGTGTTCGGCGTAAATCCAGAAGGAAAGACTGCGGAGGAAGCTGGTTTAGAAGGAATTCGTAAGCTGCGCGAATTCTGGAACAGTATAGAGGCTCCTGCGCGTCTGGCAGATTACGATATAGATGACAGTAAGATTGAATTGATGGCTGACCGTGCGATGGTGAATGGCGAATTTGGCAACTTTAAAAAGCTAAACCGTGACGACGTACTAGCTATTTACCGGGCTTCTTTATAAAAGTAGCAAATTGTCGAAAATGGGTACGTTTACATAAGCTTGGGTTTCTTGATTATTTACCCAAGCTTATGTAAAGTGATAACTGAAAATAAAATAATGGAGGATCACTACATGACACACGTTCGTTTTGATTACTCGAAAGCCCTCTCCTTTTTTGGAGAACATGAAATTACATATTTACGCGATGCGGTCAAGGTGGCCCATCATTCCCTGCATGAGGGAACAGGAGCTGGAAGTGACTTTAGAGGCTGGATCGAGCTTCCAACAAACTATGATAAAGAAGAATTCTCTCGGATTCAGAAATCAGCAGAGAAGATTAAATCAGATTCAGATGTTCTGCTTGTAATCGGTATTGGCGGATCATATCTTGGTGCAAGAGCAGCGATTGATATGCTTTCTCACAGCTTTTACAACGCACTTCCAAAAGAAAAACGCAGCAATCCACAGATCATCTTTGTTGGAAACAGCATTAGCTCAACTTATATGCACGATGTAATCGACTTGCTTGATGGTAAAGATTTTTCTATTAACGTTATCTCAAAATCAGGAACCACTACAGAGCCAGCCATTGCTTTCCGTATCTTCCGTAAAATTCTAGAAGAGAAATACGGTGTAGAGGAAGCTCGTAAACGCATCTACGCAACTACTGACAAAGCAAGAGGCGCGCTTAAAACATTAGCAAATGAAGAAGGCTACGAATCCTTTGTGATTCCGGATGATGTCGGCGGACGCTATTCTGTTTTAACAGCTGTAGGTCTATTGCCAATTGCAGTAGCTGGTGCAGATATTGACAAGATGATGGAAGGTGCTCGTCAAGCACAAAATGATTTCAGTCAGTCTGAACTAGAAGAAAACCAAGCCTACCAATATGCGGCTGTAAGAAATATTCTTTACAATAAAGGCAAAACGATTGAAATGCTGATTAACTATGAGCCAGGCTTACAGTATTTTAATGAATGGTGGAAGCAATTGTTTGGTGAAAGTGAAGGGAAAGACCAAAAAGGTATTTACCCATCTTCAGCCAACTACTCAACAGACCTTCACTCATTAGGACAATATGTTCAAGAAGGACGACGTGATCTATTCGAAACAATTGTGAAAGTAGACAAGCCTCGTCATGAGCTAACGATTGAAGCCTTTGAAAATGATTTAGATGGTCTTAACTATCTAGAAGGAAAAACCGTTGACTTTGTGAACAACAAAGCTTTTGAAGGAACCATGCTTGCCCATACAGATGGCGGTGTGCCAAACCTAATTGTCTCCATCCCTGCAATGGATGAATATTCTTTTGGCTACCTTGTTTATTTCTTTGAAAAAGCAGTTGCGATGAGCGGATACCTTCTAGGTGTGAATCCATTTGACCAGCCAGGCGTTGAAGCTTACAAGGTCAATATGTTTGCTCTATTAGGCAAACCAGGCTTTGAAGAGAAGAAAGCAGAACTTGAAAAACGTCTATAAATAGGAAAGCAGCAGCGCCTTGGCGCTGATGCAGAAATTTCTAAAAGTACGTGAGATAAATTAACAAAAGAGTGCTGATGCCATTTTTGCATCAGCACTCTTTTGTTTGGGGAAACTAACGCTATCCAAAAGGGGGGAAGTTTTTATGCTAGAAATACAATCCAAAGTCGAAGGAAAACAATTTGATCTATATAAGCTCGAGCAAAAATTAAAACCAATCGGCTATACGATTGGCGGTAATTGGGATTATGATCATGGAGCATTCGACTATAAACTTAATGATGAAGAAAGTTATCAGTTTCTAAGGGTGCCATTTACTGCGGTCGATGGCGAACTGGATACAAGAGGCTGCACCGTCGAGATGGGCCGGCCCTTTCTTCTGGGCCATCAATACGAATATGGCATTGATGAACACGGTGATACTGGTAATTTTTCAGCTTCCTTAAATCAATTTCAAGCACCTATTGATAAAGATGCAGATATTCCTGCTCAATATGTCAATAGAGGAAAAAGATTAGTGGCCGAATTAGAAAACGTCCTCTTATCCATCGAATAACTACTTAAATGTTAATAATTGGTCATGTTCTTTAATTTCAAATGAGTGCGGGGGATTAAGAATCGTCTCATCCCCCCTTTTTAATCCGATTAATAATAAGCCATTCTCCATCTGATTAATCCCTATTTCCCGGAAACTCCTCCCGATATCCGCTGTTTTGACAGGATTAGTAAAGAGCCTGCTTTCCTGCAGCTGGTTAATAACATTCAACAATAGTCCGTCCCCTTTAGAATGAAGGCTATTAATCATGAAGACACTTGTTAACTTATTAGACTGAATAACCTCATCTGCTCCAGCGCGCTTTGCATTCACCACTTGTTCAGCAGTCAAAATTTCAATAATACATTTTACTTGCGGGCATAGGCCCTTAATGGTCAGTAATGTTAAGATGCTGTTCATATCTGCTTGTAATTCATCGTTGCCCCTGTCAGCCGTAATGAGTACTTTTTCCGCATTTTCAATATCACTTTTTACAATTGTATCATCTACATGGCCTTTCCCTTGGATAAAATGGACGTATCTTGATTTAACAGGATTTGCTTCAAGTGTTTCATCAATTAAGATGATCATTTGTTGTTTATTTTCACTAGTAAGCTTATGGATTAATTCTTTTGAGCGCTCATTCCAGCCGATGATGATTATATGACCGGTCCCCTTAAACGCGATTTTTCCCTCAGAAAGGGCATCTTGTTTGGTGACAGCCGCAGCAGCTAATGTCCCAAAATAGGAGGAGACAAAAGCCACTCCAAATAGGATTAATAGTAAGGCCGTTAATCTGCCAAAGAATGAATGTGGCACATAATCCCCATATCCAACAGTAGATGCTGTAATAATCGCCCACCAGATCCCATCAAAGATCGTTGGAAAGGTGTCAGGCTCTAAAAAGTGTATGGATATCCCGAATGATAGAAACACCAGTAAAGCCATCATTAGGATACGGACTAGAAGCGGCAAGCGTAAAAAGCCTATATATACTCTGTTCGGCATAACTGGCACCTCGTTTCTGTACTCATTAGTATTATGGTCAAAAATAGTAAGTCTCATAATCTTTCTCGGAGATTTCAGCGAATAGGCCAATGTTCACAAAATGTTGGAATATGATGTATGAAACCTACTTGTATTCTCCTGGAAAAACTTATAAATTATCATTAATAGCATGGTTACAGTTATAATGTGAAGAGAGGGTTGACCTATGGAAATTAGAATTGAATCCCTTTTATCAACTATTGAAAATACGAGATTGGAAATGATTCATTTAGCACATCAATTTGGATATTCTAATCCCAGTGTAGTTAAATGCAGCCAGAAACTCGATTCACTATTAAATGTTTATCACAGTAATTTAATAAAAAGATAAGACAAGACCCTTCCAAGTAATTGGGAGGTTTTTTAATTTCTAGCTGCAGTGCCTGATCAAGGCGCTGTGGCTTTTTTTGCTTTTTTGGAATAATTTCCAACCTATCAGTAAATTTTAAAATGGAAGAACTTCTCGAACATAGGGGTGTTAAAGAGTGGTTATTGAAACGAAAAAGGAGCGCAGCTTAATCCTTTTCGCTTTAATTGTGATTGCGGTCTATCTCTCTCCATTATTCATTTTGCAGGAAAATGCCCATATCAGGGTTCATGATAATCTGGATTCTAATTTAGCCTGGTATAAGGTATTAGCAAGAAGTGGAGAAATGTTTGGCAGCGTGAATGCGGTCATTCCGCAAATTATCAACGGACAATTATCGAGAAATGCTTTTGGTACGGAATACAGTGTGATTGTTTGGTTATATACTCTTTTTCCGACAATGATTGCCTACGGATTAAGCCAAGCACTCACAAGGATCGTGGCTTTCTTTGGGATGTATTTATTGCTAAAAGACCATTTCATGCCTGATCAAAAATGGCTTGTCATCAAAGTTGGCAGTGCACTTGCGTTTGCTCTAACCCCTTTTTGGCCGTCAGGGATGCTGAGCACATTAGGGATGCCATTTGCCCTTTGGGCATTCTTGAATATTCGTAAGCACCAAGATACATGGAAGGACTATCTTGTTCTTACCTTAATTCCTTTATATGCAAGCATTGTATTAGGCTTTTTCTTTTTTCTTAGCGCGATGGGCGTTTTTTGGCTGTGGGATTGTTTTCGGGGAAAGGGATGGAACCTGCGCTTTTTATTTGCGATTGGTTATATGACGGGAATTTTTATGCTGGTGGAGTACCGACTGATTTATTCGTTTATGTTTTCCTCCGAACCTAATAGCCGGGATGAATACTTCCATGCGCATCTTCCATTTTGGAGAGCTGTTAGGCTTTTTGTGAAAAACTACGTACTTGGACACACCCATGTGATGACCGTCCATACCCTCATTATTTTGCCAGCAACCTTTATGGCGATGTACATCGTCGTGACCAAAAAGCTTTGGGAGCAGGAAAAGCTTTATTTGTTCTTATTTGGATTAAATATCGTTCTGTCGTTATGGTATGCCTTTTGGTTTTATGAGGGCTGGCTGCCGTTAACAAAGGTCTTTCACTTTATGGATACCTTTAATTTTGCCCGCTACCATTTTTTAAGACCGATGGAGATTTATGCAAGCTTTGCCCTTGCCTTAAAAATTATTGCCGGACACGGCCTTGATGGGGTGAAATTAGCGAAATGGCTGGTCATTTCCCAGATTGCTTTTTTAGGATTAATGAATGATGAAATTATTTACCGGGAAAAGCCAACGGTTAAAGAGTTTTTTGCAGAAGACTTGTTTACTGAGATAAAGGATTATATTGGCGATAACCCGGAAGAATACCGCGTCGCCAGTATCGGTATCCATCCGGCTGTTTCCCAATTTAATGGCTTCTATACCATTGATACCTATAATAATTTCTATCCATTAAGCTATAAACATCAATTTAGGAAAATCATTGCAAAAGAATTAGAAAAAAATAAAACAATCCAAAAATATTATGACAAGTGGGGCGGTCGCTGCTATCTTTTTACAGCCCAACTTGGAAAAAGATACATGATCAAAAAAGATTCAAAACGGCACTTAAAAAATCTTCAGCTAAATACAGAAGTCTTCAAAGAGATGGGCGGCCGTTATATCTTCTCAGCGATTCCAATTGACAATGCCGAGCAGAACCAGCTTTTCCTTGAAAAGGTATTCTCTTCAAAAAATGCAGCTTGGAAGATTTATTTATACAAAACAATGTAGACACCGGGGGTAGTACAAATGATAGAACCAGTCCTTACAATTGTTGTACCATGCTATAACGAACAAGAGGTGCTGCCAGAAACCATGAGCCAGCTCGAGGGACACCTAAAAGAGTTAATCTCTGAAGCGCTTATATCGTCGCAAAGTAAAATCTTACTGGTTGATGACGGTAGTAAGGATCGCACATGGGAGCTGATTTATAAGGAGGGGCTGCGGAACCATTTTGTCCGCGGCCTCAAGTTATCAAGGAATGTGGGCCATCAAAATGCCCTGCTGGCGGGGTTATTTACCGCGAAGGAGCATTCTGATTGTGTTATTTCGATTGATGCTGACCTTCAGGATGATATCCGGGTCATTCGTGAATTTATCGTCAAGTTCCATCAAGGTTTTGAAATTGTTTATGGTGTCCGCAAAGGACGGGAGACGGATACACTCTTTAAACGAAGCAGCGCACAAGGGTTTTACAAACTAATGAAAAAAATGGGAGTCGACCTGGTCTATAATCATGCCGATTACCGGCTGTTAAGCAAACGTGCCCTGCAGGAACTCGAACGGTTCAATGAGGTTAATTTATTTTTAAGAGGCATTGTTCCCCTGCTAGGTTTTCGCTCCGATGTTGTTTATTATGACCGTTTAGAAAGACAGGCAGGCGAAACAAAATACCCTTTGAAAAAAATGATCGGCTTTGCCTTTGATGGCATTACATCCTTTTCTATTTCCCCGATTCGTTTTGTTTTATTAACAGGATTTGTTTCGTTCTTTATGAGTTTGCTTTTTGGCGGATACTTCTTATTCCTTAAATTTTTTGGTACAACCTTAACTGGGTGGACGTCCTTAATTACCTCGATTTGGTTAATTGGCGGCCTGCAGTTGATTGCGATCGGCTTAATTGGTGAATATGTCGGGAAGATCTATAAGGAAACCAAGCAAAGGCCTAAATATATTGTAGAAATTGATTCCTATTCTTTACCAAAGCCTAGGCACCACTTCCTTAATCAGACTGGGGAAGAGGGAGGATATAGTTTTGATTTAAGAAAGGTGTCAGAAACCAATCAGTGAATTACCCATAGGGCTTTCCTTAAAATTAAGGGAAAGCTCTTTTTTTCTTTTTTTAGTTGTACAACCTTCTCCTGCTGAATAAACATGGATAGACAGGCATCTATCCATTGCTTTGGGGGGAGAGGTATTAATGAATGTATTTTTAAGTTATATACTTTTGGGATTATCGCTAGCCGCTCCAATTGGGCCGATTAATGCGGCCCAAATTGATCGTGGAATTCGAAATGGCTTTATGCACTCGTGGCTGATTGGGGTTGGAGCGGTTTTAGCAGATGGGATCTATATGCTTGTCGTTTACGTAGGAGTGGTTCAATTCCTAGAGACCGCCTTTATGCAAACCTTCCTGTGGTTCTTTGGCTGCTTTGTGCTAATGTATACAGGAATTGAAACATTTATGAATGCTGGAAAAATCAATTTGCAGAATGCCAGAGGGAAAGAGCCGCTTTACAAATCCTTCTTTTCCGGTTTCTTAATGTCCATTTCCAATCCATTAACCATCCTTTTCTGGTTAGGAATTTATGGATCTGTCCTTGCGAAAACCGCGGCTACCTATGATACCAGTCAATTAATTCTTTATAGCAGTGCCATTTTTATCGGCCTATTAACCTGGGATATCATGATGGCAGGTGTAGCAAGCAGCGCTCGCAAATTTTTAACTTCCCACTTACTAGTGGGTATATCTTGTCTATCGGGACTTTCCTTGGTTGGTTTTGGTATATATTTTGGCATGCAAGCGTTTCATAATATGTTTGGGTAACAAAAAAGTCAGCTTTAGAATAGCTGACTTTTTTGCTTTCAAAAGAAATTATATAAATTTTGACTTTGAGAATTGTCCAGCTCCAGCGCCCAGCGACTAGTGTACTTCGCCCATCTCCCTACGATAAGTCAACATCGAAATGCTGACACTCTTTGTGTTTCCTTTATCTCAGTCGATGGGCTCCAGTCCATACGTCGCTAAACGGCCGCTTCTGCTTTTCTTTATGCGGTTGGCCAAGGTTTTAGTACTTTACTCTTGCTTTTTTCCTTCTTCTTTTCCTTCTTCCATTTGAAACTCAGGATGAGGGTGATAATTCCGATCACCCCGATAAAGGCTAAGCTAATAAAGAAGCCTGGTCTGCTCGTATCGTGGAATAATGTTCCGCTAACTGCCACCAAAATAAAGAAAGCGCCTATTGTATACATGATTTTTTCCTTGCGCTTTAAATCTAAAATTTTTCGAGAGGATGCAAGAATAAAAAGCCAATTATAAAGAAGCATTAATCCTGCCGCCGTTGTAACCCACTCATAAATTTTATCCGGAAGTACCAGAGCCGAGACAATTGATGCCGTGATTCCAAGCATGGTAATGATTAAAGTCCATAAGGGTACCTTAAGCTTTCCTTTTTTAGCAAAACAAGCAGGAGCGTCTTCTTCTTCGCCCAAGGTTTCCAGCACGCTTGTGACACCATATAATGAGGCTGTCATGGTAGAAAAACCGGCAATAATCAGCGTAGCATTAAAGAAATGAGGGATAAAAGGCAGATGGTATGCATTTAACGCAACGACAAAAGTACTTTCCTTTGTATTGAATTGATTCCAGGAACAAATAATGACCGCCAAGCCAATCGATAATACATAAATAATCATGAGTGTAAACAGCATGACTTTTCCCGCCTTCGGTGCTTCACTTGGATCCTTAAGTTTTGTGGCCATTAAACCTAAGATTTCAATTCCGCCAAAAGCATAAAAGGCAAAAATAACAGCAGACCATAAACCGATCGTCCCATGCGGGATCAATTCATTGCTGCTATTCGGAAACTGGATCGGACGATTGCCCTCGATAACCCCAAAAAGGGCTAATAATGCAATCACGATAAACATGGTAATCGCTGAAATTTTTAAGATGGCTAGAATATTTTCGAGCCTGTTTAACACTTTCACTCCAATTAAAATAATCGTTAATCCCAAAATCGCATAGATGGCGGTAAATATCCATAATGGAATGTTTGGAAACCAGAAGCGAGAAAAGATGGACAGTGCGGTCAATTGACTCCCCATAATCAGCACTTCTGATGACCAATAGACCCAGCCGCTGCTAAACCCGGCCCATCGCCCATAGGCCTTCTTGGCATAGGACCTGAAACCGCCTTTTAAGGGCTCTTTTGCGGTCATTTTAGACAAGGCATCATAGACAAAGTAAGTACCAAGCGCAGCCATTAAAAACGCAAGTAAAATAGCGGGTCCTGCCATTTTAATGGCAAGCCCAGAGCCAAGGAAGAAGCCTGTTCCAATCGTACAGCCGACTCCAAATAGGGATAGCTGCCACCATTTCATATTGTTTTTTTCTTTTGCACCTGATTTGGATTTACTCATTGAATTCTCCTTTGCATCGATCATAGCCCTGTTAAAAAGGCTAAGGGTAGCTATTTATAGGTTACGACCTGTTGCACCTGGTGATTTATCTGTATTGGATTGATTATTATATTCACGATCATTTAGACCGGGCTGTTTCTTTTTATCACTTCCTAAATACTTTCCCTGATGTTTGAGCTCAACCTTCCTAAATTGATCAAAGTTTTCATTAACCACACTAAATCTCCTCTTTTCTCTTCATTTTGCTTTATCATTCTTAAGATACACGACCACCTGAAACTTATTCGATGGATCCTTGAAAAAACAAATGGGAAATTTACTGGAATTAAATTTTCATTACATAAACAACCCTAAAAAAAATGAAAATAGAAAGGAACGATTAAATAAAAACGTTGATGGGTAAATAGATGATGAAATTGCGTATAGTGAAAGGGGTTTTCACATGCTATCAACACAGCAGTTAGCGGAGTTAAGGTTACAATTGTTAAAGGAAAAAAGTAATGTGGAGGAACGTTTAGACCAGAACGACCATCTAGGATTTGAGCGCGGTCACGATCACGAATCAATGGGGGAGCTATCCAGCTACGATAACCATCCCGCTGATGATGCGACCGAACTATATGAGCGTGAAAAAGATAACGCCTTGCTCGAGCACTATAAATTACAATTAGGAAACATTAATCATGCCCTAGAGGCGATGGAACAAGGAACATATGGAAAGTGCGAGGTCTGTGGAAAAGAAATTCCGATGGAAAGATTGGAAGCTTTGCCAAATACGACGTATTGTATTGAGCATAGTCCTGACCAAGTAACCTCACATGACCGCCCGATTGAAGAAGGAGTCCTCATGCCTCCGTTTGGTAAGTTTGATATGGACGAATCGGACGAGAATGTAGCCTTTGATGCAGAGGATTCCTGGCAGGCAGTAGCGGAGTTTGGAACCTCTGATACACCATCTGATTTAGCCTTTCCTAAAGACCATTATAATGACACCTATAATGAATCTGAAGAGAGTATTGGCTATGTAGAGGACTATGAAAACTTTGTTGGAAATGATATGTATGGACAGAATATAACCGTTTATCCAAATGCCCAGCATGAAAAATACGAAGATGCTCTTGACGAAGAAGGAATTATGACAAGCTTTGGCGATTTGCCTGCTTTTGAACATGACCCATATGTTGACAATGATAAATGATAACGAAAAAAAGAAAACAGCTTTCGATTGAGAGCTGTTTTCCTACTTCAAAAAAAGTTATTTAGATTTTGACTTAGATAATTGTCTAGCTCCAGGCGCCATCGGCTCTAGGTCACAAGCCAATCCGTCCAAAAGGTTAAAGAACAACCTTTCGGCCGGCTCGTCTTGTGCTTGGCGCCGATAGGCAGGCGCCTTGCGCTTTTCTACTTATTCAAAACCTTTTCTAGGGATCGGAATATCCTTTCCATTCACATCATCAATGACGGCCCCGATTTCGCCTTCAGCATAAGTGTCGCTTACTTGCTCATGTGAAGTAGCAATGCCAGAGGATAGGTCGTCGCTTTCAGTGTAGTAGCTTGGATGATAAAAACTTCCTGCAAGTTCTTTTTTAGGGTTTGCTTTCTTATGTTCCACCTTTGTAACCTCCCTTTTTTGGATTAATCGTACAACCGTATTTTTTCTTATTTTACATTTATTACTCCTAAAAATTTTTGAAAGGGGAATGACGATGAAACAAAAAAATGAATTTCCATCACGTGAGGAGTTAGATGAAGCGTTCCATTATCTCCATGATCAAATCAACTGGATTTCTGTTGTCGAAGAAGTGGAGATGCAAAAGCAGGAAAAAGAGGTGGAAGAAGAGTAAGGGCATATTTGCTGCCCTTATTCAATATTGTTTAATCACACAATTGTTTTTCTCTGGACCCACCTAGGTCCTTTTTGATATGATTTTTTAGGCAAATCTGCTAATACTTAATAAGGAAACAGGACGAGAAATGTCTAGCTCCAGCGCCTAGCCCCTCGATGGTCTACAGCCAATCCGTCCAAAAGGTTAAAAAGCAACCTTCTGGCCGGCTCGTCTTATGCTTGTCGGGGCTGACCAAGGCGCTTGCGCTTTTCTTAATTTAAAGGTGGTTTCAAAATGGTAATGAGAGAAACTCTGGCGAAAAAAGTAGCCTGGATAAGTGTGATAAGTAATGTCATCCTGACAATCGGGAAGATTGTGATTGGCTGGTACGGACATAGTGATGCGGTTTTTGCAGATGGTATTCACTCTGCGGCAGATGTTTTTGCATCAGTGATTGTTCTGCTTGTGATTAAGATTGCCAATAAACCGGCCGATAAAGAACATCCATATGGCCATGGAAAAGCTGAGGTCATTGTATCGGAGATCATCGGGATTCTTCTTCTTATAGTTGCGATTTACGTGGCTTACGAAGGAATCAGCGGTTTCTTTCAGGAAGTGGAATCACCAAATCTGTTAGCAATGTGGGTCGCTCTTTTTTCATTTATTACGAAGATCATCTTATATCGAAGTTCCCTAAAAGTGGCTACTGAGAATCATAGTAAAGCCATTGAAGCGATCGCTTTTGATCATAAGGCGGATATTGTTGCCTCTATTGCAGCAGCGATTGGGGTTCTTCTTTCCATTATCGGAAGTCGGATGGATATTCATGTATTACTTTACGGTGATAAGGCTGCCAGTGTTTTTGTGGCTTATTTAATTTTTAAAATTGCGAAAGATATGTTAACCGAAGCGTTTGATATTTTATTAGAGCGGAATATCGACTCGGAAATTTTACAAGAATACATAGCTGTGATAAAGAATTTTCCAGAGGTAAAACGAATCGACCGAGTAAGAGCAAGAGAGCATGGCCATTATGTATTAGTGGACGTTCGTATTGCGATTGATCATTCTAAAACCATTAAACAGGGGCATGATTTAGCCAAATCCATTAAAGGGGCACTCATGGACCAGAATGATAATATTCGTGAAGTATTAATCCATCTAAACCCTTATTTTCCTGAAGACAAATAATTCCTAAAAAAACTCCTTTGTACTTTGAGGCATTTCGGTTTATGATAGGATAGGATATAAAAGAAAAGGGAGTTGATATTTTTGAGTTATTCCATAGACCCGGACCCAAGTAGGCGGGGGGAAGTCAATATAATTTTAGAATTGATTAAATTGAAGATCAGAATATCAACTCTTCAAAAGGTTGTTGGCTTCCTCGACTAAAGTATCAGAGGAGGTTTTGACATGTTAGAAATTTTCAAAAGTACCGATACAAGGGTTCTTGAACAGGTTGACACAGTCTCAAAAGGCTGCTGGGTGAATATGTATGCCCCAACTGCAGAAGAAATTAATAAGGTTTCAACTGATGCCCAAGTGGATGTCGATATTATTAAAGATGCGCTGGATGATGAAGAACGTCCGAGGATTGAACGTGATGACGGCCGAGTCTACATTATCGTCGACTTTCCATATATTGTTCACGATGAATCAGGCCTTGCTGTTTATGAAACCATTCCGATTGGCATCATTTTAACTGAGGATAATATTATTACGGTTTCCTTAAAGGATTCACCGATTATCGAAGAATTCCGTAAGAATCGTGTGAAAGAATTTTTTACCTTTAAAAAAACACGCTTTGCCTTGCAAATCCTGTTTGTGATTTCGTCTTATTATCTTCGTTATCTCAAGCAAATTAATAAGAAAACAAATGAAATAGAACGTGAAATACACCAGTCTTTAAAAAATAAAGAGCTATATGCCTTTCTTGCCTTAGAGAAAAGTTTAGTTTACTTTACCACTTCGTTAAAATCGAATAAGGTTGTCCTTGATAAGATTTTGAGGTTCAATTATTTAAAAATGTATGAAGAAGACAAAGATTTATTAGAAGACGTCATTATTGAGAAAACGCAGGCGATCGAAATGGCGGAAACCTACCGTTCGATTTTATCCGGGATGATGAATGCTTTTGCTTCAATTATTTCTAATAACTTGAATATTGTCATGAAATTTTTAACGTCGATCACGATTATTTTGTCCTTCCCGACGATGGTCGCTAGCTTTTATGGGATGAACGTGGATATCCCTTTTCAGCATGCAACCCATTCGTATGCCATACCACTTATCATTTCGGCATTTTTAACTAGTTTAACAGCGTTTATTTTTTGGAAAAAGAGATATTTCTAGATTACCAGTCTTTTAAAAGGCTGGTTTTTTTATTGGGTTTTTTCACTTTTTTAAAAATTTTCCCAACTTTTTTTCCTTATATCAACCGACTGTCTGAATATAATTTAGTTCCAGATGATTTTTGAAAATTGGATACTTTAAAAATAGTCTATGTATGACTATTAGGAACTTTTTTATTATAGTAAAATGGAATTAAAAGAAAGGCAAGCTGGTGACAAATGGAATTCGGAGCCCTGATTAAATACTATCGAACCCAACGAGGAATGACCCAAACAGAGCTTGCAAAAGGAATATGCTCTGTTCCGCATTTAAGTAAAATTGAAAACAATTCAAAGGAAGCAAACGAAGAAACGATCGCCCTTTTACTTGAACGGCTCAGCATTAGCCTTGAAGAAATGGAAGAAAAGGAAGATGAAATTAAACACCTCCTTAGAGATGTAAATAATAAAATAAATTTCTACCTGACTAAAGAGGTGGATGAGATTTATCAGAAATTAAAAAAAAGGGAGCATCTGACCCCATTCTCAAAACATATTTATATTTGGGAGCTAACGAAATATCGCTATCTCTTATTTAAAAGACAAATTGGGGAAGCGGAGTCGCAAAGGGACTTATTATTTAAACAAAAGAAAAAATTTTCCCAACATGAAAGCTATTTTTTTCGCTATTATAATGCGATATTCTTAATTTTAAAAGGACAGCACAAAAACGCTGATGACATCCTTGAAACCTTGTACATTGAAAATGAACATGATA
Source organism: Bacillus sp. ISL-18 (assembly GCF_018613415.1). GTDB lineage: Bacteria > Bacillota > Bacilli > Bacillales > Cytobacillaceae > Neobacillus. Next base: position 15,142 of record NZ_JAGGQG010000011.1, read on the forward strand.
CAACGAGCGGCGAATTCCTATATCACCGGGCACTTGTAAAAAGTTCGCTAGAACAGTCTGGACATGCCATTCATTTCGGAAAGATGGCGCTGCAGATTTTTATGAACCAGCATAACTTCTTGCGCATTCTGCACACGTTAATGCTCTTAGGCATTAGTTACACGCACTCGAAAATTTACGAGGAAGCAGAAGGGTGTTTTCAGCATTTAATCCGGAATGCTGAATTGTTAAAGGAAGAAAAAATGCTGCCGCAGATTTACCATAACATGGGCTTCTTACAACATAAGATGAATAATGACAGGGAAGCACTGTTCTATTATGAAAAAAGTTTGGCTCTTCAGACTAACTTAGACCAGCACTATTTAGTTACCCTTTATTCTATAGGTGAAATTTATTGCTCTCTCCAATCGACTGAAAAGGCAAAAAAATATTTGCAGGAAGCCTTTTTACTTTCAAAAGAGTTAGGAAATAAGAAATATCGTCTTTTGGCAGAATTTTATTTATTTCATATGGCTTCACCGCAAAAAGCGTTCAAATATTTAGAAGCAAAGGTCATTCCTTATTTTGAGGAGACTAATGAACAGAAGGACTACCTTACTCGTTTTTATAAAATGCTGGCTGATTATTACAATGAAAACGGGATGGTTCACAAAGCAGTAAGCTATCTCAATAAAATTACAGGAGGAATCGTATGAAAAAAATGGCTGTTCTATTACTTTCCGTTTCGTTCCTTGTTCTTTTTGCATCCAATCACGAAGTAAAAAGCGAAGCTGTATCTCATACTCATGACTATGCTTACGTAGGGCCACAAGGACCTCCTATTCTGCCTCCAGTATGATAATGTTGTCTAAATTGGGCTGTTGATTTCCGCTCCAGGCGGCTTCGCTCCAATCAACAGGTTCTTTTACTTAGTCTAACAAAAAGGTATAATTTCTCATCATTAAGAGATTATACCTTTTTTGTTGTTACTTTAGGATTCTTAATGAACCGAAGATTTTCAATGTCCCTATTTTTTCAAGGGATTTTTTTAATTCATTGGAATGAATGACTATAAAGGGCAGAAAATAAGCAAAAAGTTACTTTTATAGGAGTTTACCCAATGAGACATATAAAAGAGTTTGAGCAAGATAAGCAGATTTGTATGCAGTATGAAGATGACCGTGATCGTTTTCACGGGGCTGTTGTTCCCCCCACATTCCAAAACACATTGTTTACTTATCCAAGATTGAGCGAATTAGTGGATGCTGTTCAGTCAGAAAAACACCATTATGTGTATGGAAGAGGAACGAATCCTACGGTTGAAATTGTGGAAAAAAAATTAGCTGCGTTAGAACGTGGGGAAGACTGCAAGACCTTTTCATCAGGAATGGCAGCAATCAGCGCGGCCCTTATCAATAGTGTTCAGAGTGGCGACCATGTCCTTTGCGTCAGTAATTTATATTACTCGACGATGGAACTCCTAAAATATTTAGGAAAGTTTCATATAAGTCATTCAGTTGTATATTCTACTAATACTGATGAAATATCTCAGGCGATTCAGTCCAACACCAAAGTCATTTTTCTCGAAAGTCCGACGGATATGACCTACCGATTAATTGATCTAGCGGCAGTCAGTAAGCTGGCTAAGGAAAACGGGATTCGTACCATTATTGATAATACTTGGGCAACTCCACTATTTCAAAAGCCAATAACCCTCGGAATCGATGTAGTCGTTCATTCAGCCTCCAAATATCTTGGCGGCCATAGTGACGTCTTAGGCGGGGCTTTAATTACGAGTAAAAAAATTATGAACACCTTATTTACTAAAGAATACTTGCTAATGGGCGCTGCCATGCCGCCGTCTGAAGCAGCGTTATTACTAAGAGGAATAAGAACATTACCATTGCGAATGCTGTCCCATCAGGAGAATGCATTAAAAGTGGCAACCTATTTGGAATCACATCCCAAAGTTGCAAAGGTTAACTATCCTGCTCTTGAATCCCATCCGGATTATACGCTGGGAAAAAAACAGTTATCAGGTTACAGCGGTCTGATGAGTATCGAATTAGCAGCATCAAATTATGAGCAAGTGGAAAAGGTCATTAACAAATTTAAAGCTTTTAAAATTGGGGTTTCCTGGGGCTCGTTTGAAAGCCTGGTTATTACCCCTAATCTTAAAAACAATGAAGGAAAGTTGATAAAGGAACATATGAGTCCAGGGACAATTCGTCTAGCGGTCGGTCTCGAGGATGTGAATGTTTTACTGCGTGATTTAGAGCAGGCCTTAAGTAATTAAAGAGTTCAAATCGAAAGCAGGTGAATGGTATGAGAGATGAAAAACGGCGTCAGCTGTTTGAAGATGATGAATGGGAAAAAGAGGCGATGAAACAACTGTATGGCGTGGAACCGGAAATGACGCTGCAAACAGCCCGGTTCGCCACAACAGAAAATCCGCTTCTAACGGAATATTACCAAGATCGATGTAATGATTACAAGAAGCCTGAATGAAATGAATCCCTTGTTGGGTATCCTACTAACATGTGTTTGTACTTTATGTAGAGGTTAAGGAGGATATCATGGAATCATTTGTGGTTGGGTTTCACCAAGAAGATAATGTAGACAGCATGCAAATACAGAAAATAAATCAAGAGGAATTTAACAAAGCAACAGAGGGCGGGACAAGACAATTATTCGAGCTTGATACCAATATTGGCTTTTTTGTCTTTTTTGACGCTGCAGACATTGATGGGAATCTCTCTTACATGGTCTTACAATATGAAGACGACAATGAAGATCCGGTCGGCTGTTATTCCTTTCAATTGAAAGACTTCTATGAATTTATGGTGTTATTCTTAAGTGACCTTCAAGTCAGCGAGGAAGAAACAGAGGAAGAGGAAGAGTATGGCGCAATCCATCATCTGGCCCACTTATTGTTTCATATCGTGGAAGCAGGCAAGGATCTTAAAGTGTAGAAAACAAGCACTGACGTTTTAGGTCAGTGCTTGTTTTTTTAACCTTTTGCGGGTTTCTTGCTGACTTCGACGCGGGCGTTCCCCATAAATATAATCGTAATCGCAGCAAGCACAATTGGAATCAATGTTAGGATAAAGGTGTGTGTGATCGAATAAGACATTGCTTGAACAATTTTATCTAAAATAAAATCCGGAATTTTTGCCCGCTCACTTGCTTGGAAAATTTGCCGGGGGTCGCCGATTTGGAATTGCTGTCCGCCCCCGCCTTGCATGCCTTTAAAGGCTTCCTTTAATTGATTTGTAAACAGGTTACCCTGGAGCGTACCAAAAATGGTTACCCCAAGTGTCATTCCGAAAGAACGTAAAAAGGAATTGGTTGAATTGGCTGTTCCCCGGTATTGCGGCTCCAAATTGTGCATTGAGGCGGTTGGCAGCAAGGAAAAAGAAAAGCCAACCCCAAAGCCAACCAAAATCATATAAATCGTTAGTAAATAGCGGGCGGTGTCGACCGTCATTGTTCCAAGTAAGTACATACCAGCTACATAAGAAACAATCGATAAGAACATCAAATTACGGAAAGACGTTTTTGTTAAAAAGATCCCTCCAATCGAACTTCCTGCTACTGACCCTAACATCATCGGTGTTAATATTAATCCAGCGTTTTTGGCTGTACCACCATAAACGGCTTGAACAAAAATCGGAATAAACACAGTTAAAATAATAAAGGTTCCGCCGTATAAGAACGACAGGATCTGTGAGGTAGCAAATAAGCGGCGTTTAAAAAGCCAAAGTGGTAAAATCGGTTCTGCTGCCTTGAACTCGGCAATGAAGAAGGCTACAAAAAAGATGAAAAAGCTGGCAAATAAACTGATGATTTGGACCGAATCCCAATCATATTCTTTACCGCCTAATTCGAGAGCAAACATCAGACTGACGACTGAAATGACAAGCGTAATCGCCCCAAGATAATCAATTTTTTGCTTGGCATGCTGTAAGGATTCATGATAGAAACGAACAATTAAAATAATGGATACAATCCCGATTGGAACGTTTACATAAAAGACCCAATGCCAGCTAATATAATCTGTTATATAGGCACCAAGTAATGGTCCAAGGACACTGGAGGCACCAAAAACAGCACCGAGCAAACCGGTCATCTTGCCGCGGTTTTCCGGCGGGAAAATGTCGAATACAATTGTGAACGCAATTGGCATAAGTGCGCCGCCGCCTATTCCTTGAATGGCCCGGTAAATACTTAACTGAACAATGGATTGGGCAATTCCACAAAGTGCTGAGCCAATCAGGAAGACGATTAACCCAAAAAGAAAGAAACGTTTGCGGCCATACATATCGGATAGCTTGCCGAAGATCGGCATTCCCGCCATGACGGCGACCATGTAGGCAGAGGTGACCCAGACAAATTTATCAAAGCCGCCGAGGTCTGAGACGATCGTTCCCATTGCCGTTGCCACGATGGTATTATCCATGGCCGACATTAATATCGCGAGCAAGAGCCCGGCCACAACGAGCTTAAGATTATTATCTTTTTTTATCATAAATATCCCCTTTATATTCCGAAATGGAAGTAGCTTGACTTTGGTAAAAGTACTCTCCTTTGCAAAAGATTTTCAGGACTAAATAAATTCTATTAATTGTTGAATGGCAATTAATTAGAAGGTTAAAGTAATTTTAAAAGGTTAGCTGAAAACCTGTCAAATGTTAAGTGAAATTAGCTAAATACTAGAAAGGATGAACATAGATATGTACCAAGTGAAGGTTCATCAAGAGAATGGACTAAGTGTATATGAATTATTCGATACCGAGTTCGGCAGCTGGCTGAAAGTTGTTCCTGAACGGGGAGGAATTATTACTGGGTTTGGGGTTGAAAATGAGGAAATTTTCTTTTTAAATGAAAATACACTCTATGATGCAGAAAAGAATATTAGAGGCGGAATACCGATTCTATTTCCCATCTCAGGACAATTAGAAAATGGGCAGTATGAATGGAACGGTCAGGTGTATAAAATGAAAAATCATGGGGTAGCCAGAAATTATCCCTGGGAAGTAGTGGAGACTTGTCCGAATGAAAAGACCGCCTCTATTACCTTACGATTAACTAGTAATGATGGTACACTGAAAGAGTATCCTTTTAAGTTTGAAGTCATCTTTACTTATACCATTACAAAAAATGACCTCCGGATTGATCAGGTCTATCGAAATATTTCGGAGAATACCATGCCGATTTATGCAGGATTTCATCCGTACTTTAAAACATCCTATAAGGATTTGATCTATCAAACGGATGCGAAAACCTACTTAGATTATAATGACATGCGCAAAAAATCAATACAAGGTTCATTGAATTTAACTGACTTAAAGGAGTCCGTTGTTCTATTAGATGCAGCTCAAAGGGAGATATCATTTGAGCTTCCCGATCAAAAGAAGACTGTTACAATGAGGTATGGGGATGAATTTAAGTATATTGTGTTATGGACTGAAAAAGACCAAGAATTTATTTGTGTAGAGCCATGGATGGCCAAGACCGATGAATTGAACCGTAAGGAAGAATTAGTCATGGTTGAACCAGGTAAAGCACTTCATTCATCATTAGTCATATCGATCAAATAGTGAATTTAAGATAATACGTAAAAACCTCCCGGAAAAAGGAGGTTTTTTACTACTATCTTTTAAAGAATTCAACTTTTTCTCCGTCAGGACCGTTCACAAAGAAGTTACGATACCCGTTTGGAAGCGTGTCGACTTGTTCACTTATAAATGAAACATCTAACCCCTTTAAACGGTTAAATTCCTCTTCAATATCATCAACTAAAAAAGCGATGTGGTTGACTTTCCCTTCCTCTGGAAGATCGGGATTGCCGCCATATACTAATTCCAATTCCGTTTCATCAGAACCATTGAAGCCAAGGAATGCTAAAGTTAAAGCTCCATTATTAATGGTAAACTGATCCTTAAGGTCCATCCCAACAATCTCTTGATAAAATGTCAGTGATGCATCTAGGTCTTTAACAAATACGCCAACGTGGTCCATTTTCTTTGCAGGCATTTGGATGCTCCTTAATAAATTAAGATTTTAATACATCATGGTCAACATAACGTTCACCATTGATTTCACTAATCACATTGATTGCTACTTTTGCGCCGTCGCCTGCTGTGATAATGGTATGTACACTTACACCAGCAACCGTTCCAGCAGCCCAAATACCATCGATATTGGTTTTTCCGGCAGTATCAACATCAAGAACTGTTTTAATTCTTGGTTCTGTTCCTGGCTTGGTTTTTAGACCAATAGGTTCTGCGAGAGCAGTTAAAGCTCCAGTTGCCACAATGACATGCTTGGCTTGGTATTGGCTTTGGTCGGTTACCACTTTGAAACCTTCTTCATTTTTTTGAACATCGGTTACAGTAGCTTCTACTATTTCTGCCCCAAATTTTGTTGCTTGCTTTTTACCGATTTCAATCAAATCTGGTCCAGTGATTTCAGAAACACCATAATGGTTTTCAATCCAAGCGCGTTTGGTCATGCTCTTGTCATTGTCGACAACCAACGTTTTTTTACCAGCTTTAGCTGTAAACAAAGCTGCACTTGCCCCTGCAGCGCCTGCTCCAATAATAACCACATCAAACATCAAAATCCCTCCAATATTTAGTAATAAGTCTAGCTTAGCGTAATTAAAAATGATTGTAAAATGAAGTGCTTTCATTTCAAAAATTCTGGCTAAAAAGCGACGATATTACTTGAATTATATGGAGCCAAGCTATAACGTAAAACCAACGAAGAAAAAATGGGAGATAATCATGATCGAGATAAAATCACTTGGAGACTTAAGCCTGCAAGTTTCGTTTGGAAACCAAATTAGTGAAAAAATCCAAAGGGAGATTCAGCAATTTATTAGAGGCCTTGAAGAGGCGGAAATAAAGGGAATTACCGAATGGGTGCCTGCTTATTCTACGGTTGCGATCTACTATCAGCCAGAAAGGATCAGCTATCATGATTTAGAAAGCTGGATCAAAAGAATCTACACTTCGGCTATTAAAATGAACGATGAACAGCGTTTGGTTTATGAAGTGCCCGTTTACTATGGCGGGACAACTGGCCCTGATTTAGCCTATGTTGCGAGGTATCATCAGTTACGTGAAGAAGAGGTTATTCGGCAGCATACAAGCAAGGAGTACCTTATTTATATGATGGGCTTTGTTCCGGGCTTCCCTTATCTAGGCGGGCTGCCTCCAAATCTTGCAGTCCCTAGACTGGAGCATCCACGGTCAAGTGTGCTGCCAGGTTCTGTTGGAATTGGCGGTAATCAAACAGGCATATACCCCACCGATGTTCCATCAGGATGGCGAATCCTTGGGATTACACCTTTAAAGCTGTTTGACCTAGATCGTCCATCACCGTTACTTTTTTCTGCGGGAAACTATATCAAATTTCATTCGATAGATTTTAAAGAGTATAAAAGAATCCAGCAATTAATTAACAATAAAACATATACGCTAAAAACTTATAAAAGGGAGAAGGACGTATGACTGTGATTGATTTGAATTGTGATTTGGGGGAAAGTTTTGGCGCCTTTAAGATTGGGAACGATGAGGAAGTTTTAAAACATATCTCCTCTGCGAATATTGCCTGTGGTTATCACGGCGGGGACCACAATGTCATGTTTGAGACGGTTAGCCGTGCCAAAAAATATGGAGTGCAAATAGGTGCTCATCCCGGCTTTCCTGATCTAGCTGGTTTTGGACGGAGAGAAATGAAGCTGGCACCGCGAGAGATATATAATCTTGTGGTTTATCAAATCGGTGCATTAGATGCTGTGTGTAAAGCTAACGGAACGAACCTTGTTCATGTAAAGCCGCATGGCGCTTTATATAATATGGCGGCCAGGAGCAGGGAAATGGCTGAGTCGATTGCGCAAGCTGTATTTGATGTTAATCCTGAGCTTGTTTTATTTGCACTTGCAGGCAGTGAGTTAGCGAAGGAGGGCAAGGAGAGGGGATTGCTGGTTGCTGGGGAAGTGTTTGCCGATCGTACTTACCAGCCTGACGGGACATTAACATACCGCGTGGAGCCGAATGCGATGATTCATGATTCGGCGTTTGCGATTACTCGGGTCATTCGCATGATTAAGGAAGGAAAGGTAGAGGCTGTTGATGGCTCAGATATAGCGATTCAAGCGGATACGATTTGTGTACATGGGGATGATCCGCAGGCGTTAGAATTTGTCTCAAAATTAAAGCAGGCTTTTCAACAAGTAAACATTCAGATTAGAAAAAGCTGGCGAACCTAATGGAGGCTATCTTTAAAGTATTGAAACCCGGTCTGCAAACAACAGTTCAGGATTTAGGCAGATATGGGTATCAACAATATGGTATCAGTCCATCCGGTGCGATGGACACCTATTCCATGCAAGTGGCAAATATTCTTGTTGGAAATCCTAATAGTGAAGCCGTACTCGAGTCAGCTATCATAGGGCCCGAGGTCGAGGCATTAAATGATGTAGCAATCGCCATTTGCGGCGGTAATTTTACGCCCAAAGTGGATGGGGAGGAAGTTTCGATGTGGAAAAGCTTCCTGTTACGGAAGGGTCAGGTTCTTACAGTTGGCCATAGTAAACGAGGAGCTCGAGCTTATATAGCCATTGGAGGAGGCATTGATGTTCCTTTTGTGTTAGGCAGCAAATCCACCTTTTTAAATGGGAAATTTGGCGGCTTTAAGGGACGGGCATTGCAGAAAGGAGATGTACTAGCAGGCAACCCCTTAATAAGAAAGCCTTATAAAATGCTTCATCCAGAATTGGCTCCCCAATATTCAAAAGAAATGACCATTCGGGTGGTTATTGGACCTCATGAGAATCGATTTACGGAGGAGAGTATACACCGGTTTTGCTCGGAGGAATATGTAGTGACCCATCAAGCCAATCGGATGGGCTATCAGCTAAAAGGCCCGAAACTTGAACACATCGGTAGTCCTGATATCATCTCCGAACCCATCCCGCTAGGCGGAATCCAAGTCCCCGCAAGCGGCCAGCCCATCATCCTCCTCGCCGATCGGCAAACCACCGGCGGCTACACAAGAATCGGAACAGTAATCTCAGCGGACATTCCGAAAGTTGCTCAAGCGGTGCCTGACACCATTCTTCACTTTTCCATGGTGTCAGTAGAGGAAGCGCAGCAGCATTATCTGGAAAGGCAGCGGTTATTAAAGTATTTGCAGCTGGGGGCAGCAAAATAAAAAGAACCATCATTTCCGTCATGGGATTGATGGTTCTCGTGTTTGAACAGATATAAATGGTCTTTTTTGGTTTTGGTTGTTCTTGTTCTCATATCCGTGAAAACAAATGGACTTCTCTTGACTTCGGGATTCATTTGTCCTTCGCGAGCTAGTTTTTCTCTAAGCTTTTTGGCTTTTGATTTTGCCATAATCATCACTCCTCTGATTTGGTTCATTTCATTATATAACAAATCGAGGAGCAATGTTAAAAAACTTAAATTTCCTGTCCTTTTGTTTGTTGGACAGATTCCTTTGCCGAAGCATTTTTTTTCGTATGAAGGAAGTAAAAAAGAACCAATCCAATTAAGATATAAAACGAAGAGAAGCAATAAAGAGTACTGTAATCCATCTTTGAGGCAATAACCCCAACAATAAACGAACCTAACGCAATTCCGGTATCATAGATGGATAAGAACGTGGCCGTTGCCAAACCTCTTTTTCGAGGTTCTGCATCTTGAATCGCGATCGTTTGGAAGGTTGGGAAAAGGGTACCCCAGCCAATCCCAATCAATCCTGCTGAAAAAAGGAAGGTAACCGCTCCATTACTTTGACTCAAAATAAACATACCAATCGCGAAAAGAACGATACATGGGAAACTAATCACATTAGGACCATGCTGATCCAGCCATTTACCTGTGAAGGGTCTTGACGCTAATAAGACAATCGCGTAGACAACAAAGAACATGCTGGCAATGTGCTCTAAGTGAATTTCACCTGCATAAATCGATACAAATGATAATAGAGCAGAATAGACAATCGCCATAAAGCTGCCAACGATTGAAATTGGCACGGCAGAAGCCTCAAACAGGCTGCTGATGGAAAAAGAAGAATGAGCTTTCGTTTGTTCAGGAGTTTCAAATGTATTATGTTTCACAATTAACCCTGTTATTAAAGAACAAAAAGCTACAATCACACTTAGAATAAATAATGGACGAGCACCCCATTGCTGCATCGCCAATAACCCCACAAACGGGCCAAAAACCATCGCTAAATTGGTTGACATCGCAAAATAGCCCATTCCTTCACCACGACGGGAAGCAGGAATGATATCTGCCACAATTGTCCCAACGGCTGTCGTCGCCATACCAAACCCAATCCCATGTAAGAGACGGATCACTAAGAAACCACCAACGGTTTTAGGTAAGAAATAAAGAAGTGAGGCTGCAGCGAAAAGAAAGAGTGCTGTTAGCAATACCTTCTTATTACCCGCCCGTTCAAGCCATTGTCCGGCAAGAGGCCGAGAAATAATCGCTGATAGTAAAAAGACCGTTGTCATCAAGCCTGCCATCGAAGAGCTACTATGTAATTCATCAAGGGCGTAAGAGGGAAGTGTAACAAGCAAGATGTAAAAAGTTAAAAATAGAAAAAGATTACTAAAGGAAATACTAATAAAGTTTTTTGTCCATAGTTTAGGTTTGTTCATGTGATGCACCTCAATTTATAAAATTTGCTGTAACCAGCTTTTTTGGAGTTTTACGAGTTGTTCTCGAGATTCAATGGGAAAGTCTCTCATGAGTTCATGATTGACCGAGTTAACAATATGCTCCCATTTTGAATATTCCTGATCAGCCAATTCTGTTAGCTGAACATGTTTTTCACGTTTGTCTTTCCCGGGGACTTGAGTCACATACCCTTGTTTTACTAAACGTTGAATGGTTCTTGTCATGGGCGGCGCTTCAACAAATAGGTAATCACAAAGTTCTTTTTGTGTCAGTGAACCTTTATTTTTCAGAACGTAGATAAGAGCCCACTGGGCACTGTATAGTCCTAATGGTTTTAAGGCTTCATTAAGTTTGTTGGTGAGATGTCTTGAAAGCTGATGAAGTGTATGGAATAATTCGTGGGTTAACATGGTTCGCTCCAATGTTTTTAAAATTAGTTACCTAGGTAACTATAGTGGAGATTGTAGAAATTGTCAAGGTGGGATTGAAAAAATGGGCAGGATTTGTGGGAGAATGGGATTTACGGAAATAATTGAAATTTGTACGGAATTAATTAGAAAATACGCGGAATTAATTAGAAAGTGCACGGAATTAATTAGAAAGTACACGGAAATAATTAGAGAGTGTACGGAATTAATTTGAAAATGCACGGAATTATTCCGGCTTCCCACGGGTATAACGCAAAGAAACGCGCAATAAATCAAAATTCCACGGGAAAATCAAAAATCTCACAGAATTACATATGCGCAAAATCCTCAAATCCCATACAAAACAAAGAATCCGCTGAAGAACCGCGGACTCTTTCTTATCTATTCACATTAAAATACCGAGCCTCAGGATGTGCAAACACAATTGCTGAAACCGATGCTTCAGGTTCCATCATACAGCCTTCCGTTAATTCAATCCCGATCTCTTCAGGGTGAATTAACTTAAACAGCTTCTTCTGATCTTCTAACTCCGGACAAGCCGGGTAACCAAATGAGAAACGCTGCCCTTGATATTTGGCCGTAAAACGATCCTGCATCGTGAAATCAAGCGGATCTGGGAATCCCCAGCGATCGCGCATCTGGCGGTGAATCAACTCGGCAAAGCCTTCAGCAGACTCAAGCGCCAATGATTGAAGCGCATGACTTTCAAGGAATCGTCCCTCAGCCTTAAACTCATCTGCTTTTTGGCGAATCCCTCTTCCAGCTGTCACTGTAAAGAAGCCAACATAATCCATCACACCGCTGTCAACCGACTTTAAAAAGTCAGCTAAACAAAGGAATGGTGCGGATTCCTGACGAGGAAAATCAAAGGTCTCAATAATAGTCTTTTGATCTACCGGATTATAGATATAGACCTTATTCCCGTCCGATTGCGCTGGGAAAAATTGATAGGCCGCTGCAGGTGTAATCCAGTTATTTGCACTGGCATCTGCTAACAATTGATCTACCGTTCCTTTAATTTTTAAGGCTTTATCATCCTTTTCGGCAAGCAGCTTCGAAAGTTTTCCTTTCAAACCAAGATGATGGCCGATCAACATTTGCATATTGATATAAGGCTCAATATGAGAAAGAGAATAAGATCTTAAAATATGTCTCTTCGTGTCCATCGGCGTAAAGACAGGTACCTCTGTTGACACCGCAGGTTTCACTTTTACCGCGACAGCACTAGCTGCACGGGTTGGTAATTCCCGTGGAATCTCCAAAGCTGCCAGCTTTTCTTCTTTATCTTCAAGCAGCTTTTGATACTCTTCTGGTGACTGTAATTGATTGGCAAGCGATAGACCGTTCATGGCATCCTTTGCATAAAGGACCAATCCATCATATTCCTTGGCAATCCTGGTATCGGTGAACTTACGAGATAGGGCAGCACCGCCAACAAGAATCGGCACAGAAATCCCAGCTTCTTTCATATCTTGGGCCGTTAACACCATTTGCTGCGCTGATTTCACCAATAAACCAGATAATCCGACCATATCGGGCTTCTCTTCACGAATCGCTTGCACCAAATCCGTTGGAGTAACCTTAATCCCTAAGTCAACGACGTTATAGCCGTTATTACTTAGGATGATATCTACGAGGTTTTTCCCGATATCGTGAACATCACCTTTAACCGTTGCTAAAATAACCTTCCCCTTAGAGGCAGAAACATCGCCTTTTTCCATATGAGGCTCTAGGAAGGAAACAGAGGCTTTCATGACCTCCGCACTTTGCAGAACCTCCGCGACAATTAACTGGTTATCATTAAAGAGGCGGCCAACTTCTTTCATGCCATCCATTAATGGACCGTTAATAATATCTAATGGAGCAGGGTAGGAGGCAAGCGCTAATTCTAAATCAGGAAGCAAACCTTCTTTTGTTCCTTCAATCACATAGTAGGCTAAGCGCTCTTCCAATGTCATATTTGGTATGGTTGTCTTTGCTTCCTTCTTTTTCCCACGGTAAAACTCGGTAAATGTAGCTAATGTTTCATCGGTTGTATCAAATAACAAAGCCTCTGCTAATTGCACTTCTTCCTTTGAAATCGAAGCAAAGCGCTCCAGCTTTTCCGTATTCACAATCGCATAATCCAAGCCAGCCTGCGTACAATGGTAGAGGAAGACCGAATTCAGCACCTCGCGTCCGACAGGAGGAAGACCGAAGGAAACGTTACTAATTCCAAGGATGGTCTGCACTTCCGGCATCGCTTCTTTAATCATCCTAATTCCTTCTACGGTTGCCTTAGCTGAGCCAATATATTGTTCATCCCCTGTACCAACTGGGAAAACAAGCGGGTCAAAAATGAGATCTTGTGACTTAAGGCCATATTTATGAACTAACAGGTCATGGGAACGTTTGGCAATGGCCAGTTTCCGTTCAGCTGAAACTCCCATTCCTTCTTCATCAATTGTTCCCACAACGACAGCCGCACCATATCGGTGAATTAACGGTACAATCGCTTCAAAGCGCTCTTCGCCATCCTCAAGGTTGATCGAGTTGATAATGGCTTTCCCTTGAGAATATTTGAGTGCTCTTTCGATGACCTTTTCATCCGTAGAATCAATAACAAGCGGAACCTTAACCTTTTTAACGACTTCCTTAATGAAATTCTCCATATCAATCATTTCGTCACGATCGGGATCGGCAAGGCAAATATCAATAACATGGGCGCCGCCCTTAACCTGAGCGCGGGCAATTTCCGACGCTTCTTCAAATTTGCCTTCTGTAATTAATCGTTTGAATTTACGAGAACCGATAACGTTTGTACGTTCTCCAACCATGATTGGCCGTAAAGTAGGATCATCGTAAATAAATGGCTCAATACCAGAAACCATGTGCGTGCTTGTTGATTGGAACGGACGTGGCTGGTATTGTTTCATCGCCTCAGCAATGACCTTGATATGTTCAGGTGTTGTACCACAGCAGCCGCCGACAATATTCAACCAGCCATGTGCCGCAAAATCGGAAAGCTTTTTCGCCAATATTTCTGGTGTTTCGTGATAGTGTCCGTCTTCATCAGGCAAGCCGGCATTTGGATAACAGCTGACAGCGGTTGTTGCCAAACCTGCAAGTGAACGAATATGGTCCTGCATGAATTCAGGGCCGGTCGCACAGTTAAGACCGACGGCGATCGGATTCATGTGTTCCACAGAAATAAAGAACGACTCAATTGTTTGCCCGGCCAAGGTTGTCCCCATTGGTTCAATGGTTCCGGAAATAAACAGCGGCAGGGTTTTACCCGTTTTTGAAAAAGCACTTTGAATTCCTACAAAACCAGCTTTCACATTTAATAAGTCCTGGCTAGTTTCTAGTAAAAGTAAATCAACACCGCCATCGATTAACCCAATCGCCTGCTCTTCATAAGTAGCAGAGAGGGCATCGAAAGTGGTTCCGCCTGTTACACTTAAGGTTTTGGTTGTCGGACCCATGGAACCAGCTACATAACGAGGCCATTCATCGGTCGATACGCTCATTGCTTCTCTGACAGCCAGCATCGATGCGATTTTATTAATCTCATAAGCTTTAAATCCCAGTTCATATTCATCTAAAACAAGGCTTGTTGCCCCAAACGTATTCGTTTCAATAATGTCTGCACCGGCTTCTAAATATTCCCGATGAATACGAGAAATGACGGAAGGAGCTGTTAGAACGAGGTGTTCGTTACAGCCCTCATACTGCTCGCCGCCAAAATCTTCTGCTGTAAGATCGGCTTGCTGCAGCATTGTACCCATTGCACCGTCCATGACTAAGATGCGCTTTTTAAGTTGTTCAGAAAATGGTGTTTTCGGCATAGCTGCCCCCCCTAATCTCACTAGCCCGCTGGTTTGTATAAGCAGCAAGTTCTGCTGTTAATTCAAACCTTAAGAATGGTGTAATTAAATAAATTCCATTAAATAAATCTAATGCTGTATCAATCAAGGACTTCGTAATCGCAATTCCTTCTCTAGCGGCCTGAAGCGGGTTATCATTCAAGAGAGCCATCCGGTCACGAATCGAATCGGCAATTTTGATCCCAGGCACTTCATTATGAAGAAACTCTGCGTTTTTACTGCTGGTTAACGGCATTAAGCCAATGTAAATCGGTGTATCAAGATGTTTGGTATTTTCATAGACTTCAATCAATTTCTCCTCAGAAAAAACTGGCTGAGAAATAAAGTAATCGGCACCATATTGAATCTTCTTCTCCAAACGCTTTACGGCTTTCTCAACCGAGCGGACATTTGGATTAAAGGCTGCTGCTACACTAAAAGCTGTTTTTTGTCCTAAATCTTTACCAGAGAAGGACAAGCCTTCGTTCATCTGTTTGATCATTTGAATCAGTTCAAACGACGACACATCATAAACGGAAGAGGCACCAGGGAAATCTCCGACTCTAGCAGGGTCTCCCGTAATCGCTAAGATATCATTCATTCCAAGGGTGTGAAGTCCCATTAGGTGCGATTGCAGCCCGATGATATTGCGGTCACGGCAGGCAAGATGAATCAGCGGGCGCATAGCGTATTCATTTTTTAAAAGATAGCCTAAGGATTCATTGGAAATCCGAACGGTTGCCAGTGAATTATCCGCAAGTGTGATCGAATCGATTCCCGCTTTTTTAAGCGCCTTAGCCCCTTCGAAAAACTTGGTCGTATCCAGCTTCCGAGGAGGGTCTAATTCAACAATCACTGAAGGCCGTTCTTTCACGATTTCCTGCAGGGGAGTGAATTCCCTTTTAGGAGTTGATTCGACAATAATCGGCTTTTGTTTCAATTTTACAACTTTTTCAGTCACAGGGATACTATTCTTTAATTCAGATGCATAGGCGCGAATATGGTCGGGTGTTGTACCGCAGCAGCCGCCGAGTAACCGAACTCCTTGACTGCGAAAGCTTTGCGCTGATTTTTGAAAATAATCGGCATCGCCTTCATAATGAAACTTTCCGTCTGTATAGGTAGGAAGGCTGGCGTTTGGATACGCAGAGAGAAAGGCATGCTTTGGAATTTCCACCTGTTCTAAAGCTAATAACATATGGTGCGGACCTAAGCGGCAATTGAGGCCGACAACATCGGCGCCAAGGCCTTCCAGTCTTTTTAACGCATCATTAACAGGTGTCCGGTCCTGTAAGAAACCAGGGTCCTGAAGGGAAACCTGAGTGATAATGGGCAGCTTTGTTTCCTTCCGGGCAATCGTTAGGACGGTTTCAAGTTCTTCTAAATCGTAAAAGGTTTCGAGCAATAGCCCATCCACACCTTCAAGGAGCAAACAATATAATTGCTCCCGAAAGCTCCGTTTTAATTCTTCTATTGTCATCGAACTTGTTTTAATACCACGGTTGCCGCCAATAGTCCCGACGACAAAAGCATTTGATTGAGCGGCTTTTTTAGCATTCCGGACGGCAGCGCTGTTGATTTCCTTAACCGAGTCTTCTAATCCATATCGCTGCAGCTTTAAATAATTGGCCGCATAGGTATGGGTTTGAATCACATCCGCTCCGGCATCAATATAGGCTCGATGAATATTTTGGATTTGCTCCGGTTGAGATAAATTCAACTCTTCCGAACACGTATCCACACCGAACGAATATAGCAGCGTGCCCATCGCACCATCCGCAATGAGGATTTGTTTTTGTAATTTTTCTAAAAGGTTCATAATCATTCCCCTTGATGTAGGACGAGATGTTTAGTACGAACTTGCTCAAGTGCCTGCGAAAAATCTTTTATTAAATCATCAGGATTTTCAAGTCCCACTGATAGTCGGACGAGTCCATCGGTAATTCCGCGCTGATGGCGGTCCTCACGAGACATAGCAGCATGAGACATTTTCGCTGGATAAGAGAGAATGGATTCTACCGCACCTAAACTGACGGCAAATACAGGTATTTTCACATTCGCAACAAAGGTGCGAAGCGCATCTTCAGTCGCTAATTCAAACGATAAAACAGCTCCTGGACCATCTGCTTGCTCTTTTTGAATTTGATATTGCGGGTGGCTTTCAAGCCCTGGATAGTGAACTTTTTCCACAAGTGGATGGGAATCTAAAAATTCTGCCATTTTTATCGCTGATTTTTGTGATTGCTCGAGGCGGACACTTAGCGTCTTAATTCCTCGTAGTACGAGCCAGGCATCTTGGACACCCAAGATGGCACCAAAACTATTTTGTAAGAATCCTAAGCGTTTAGCTAACTCTTCATCTTTAACAACGGCAAGACCTGCTACGACATCACTATGTCCTGCCAAAAATTTCGTTGCACTATGAAGGACAACATCTGCACCAAGTGCTAACGGTTTTTGGTGGGAAGGAGTCAGGAATGTGTTATCAACAAATGTTAACGCTCCGATTTCTTGTGCAATCCTACTAACCGCTCTAATATCCGTTACTTTCATTAATGGATTGGAAGGTGTTTCGACATAAAAGGCTTTTGTATTCGGCTGAATCGCTTCTTTTACTTCCGCCAAATTGGTCATATCGACAAACGTATGTTCAATCCCAAGTCTTGTCAGAACTTGAGTGACCATCCGGAAGGTACCGCCGTACACATCCTCGGTGATCACAATGTGGTCCCCAGATGATAGAAGAAGGAAGGCAGTTGAAATAGCGGCCATTCCTGATGCAAACGCAAATCCTTTCACTCCGCCTTCAAGTTCTGCAATTACATCCTCAAGTGCTTCACGAGTTGGATTCAAACTGCGGCCATAATCATACTTCCCAAATGAATCAAAATCAGCTTGATGGAAGGTGGACGCATGCTGGATCGGTACACTAACTGCCCCTGTTACTGGATCAATTTTATGCTTATTGTGGAGCAGTCTGGTTTCAAAGCTATATTCTTCGTGTGCCATTATTATGCGATCACTCCTTCTTGAACTCTAGCAAAAGCGTTCTGTAAGTCTTCAATAATATCTTGTGAATCTTCAATTCCAACAGAGAAACGTAATAAACGGTTGCAAACTCCGGCTTGAATGCGAATCTCTTCGGGGATATCCATATGTGTTTGCGTTGCTGGGTACGTAATGAAGCTTTCCGTTCCGCCTAAGCTTTCGGCAAAACTGATTAAATTTAAATTCTGTAAGAATGGATTTACCCATGCTTCGTCTTTAATTCTAAAAGAAACCATTCCACCGCGTCCTGGGTAGAGAACATCTGTTATAGCATCACTGTTTGAAAGGAATTCAACGATGGCTTTCGCATTCTTTTCATGTCGGTCCATGCGTAGGGACAATGTTTTCATTCCGCGCATTAATAACCAAGAGTCGAATGGACTTAACACCGCACCGGCTCCGTTGTGATGGAAGGCTAAGCCTTCACAAAGTTCTTTACCTTTCGCTACAACAAGGCCAGCCAGGACATCATTATGACCTCCAAGGTATTTCGTTCCGCTGTGGATGACAATATCCGCACCAAGGCTGATCGGCTGTTGTAAAAGCGGTGTATAGAACGTATTATCTACGATTAACAATAATCCATGCTGCTTAGCAATCTTTGAAATCGCCGCAATATCCGATTCCTGCATAAGCGGATTGGTTGGTGTTTCTAGGAAAATCGCCTTTGTTTGCGGAGTGATTTTTTTCTCCACTTCGTCCGGACAACAGGTATTTACGTATTGAGTCTTTAAGCCCCATTTTTTATAGCCTTTTTCTAATAGGCGGTAAGTTCCGCCATATAAATCATCGCTGACAATCCATTCATCACCAGATTCAAATAAGGCAAGAATAAGTTGGATAGCAGCCATTCCAGAACTGCAGGCAAATCCTTGATCCGCACCTTCTAAATCAGCGATCGTCTTTTCAAGGAGCTGACGGGTCGGGTTTCCTGTGCGGGTATAGTCAAACCCGGTTGATTGCCCGATTCCTTCATGGCGAAAGGCTGTAGAGAAGTATACAGGCGGGTTGACGGTTCCAGTTGTTGTTTCGCTGCGGTTGCCTATTTGGGCAAGTTTTGTATCGATTTTGTACATGACGGACACTCCTTGTAGTAAATAAAGTTTATAATGTTTCGCATTAACGCGATTGAGTAATAAAGCTTTTAGATAAATAAAAAAAGTCTTCTTATAAGAAGAAGACTTTTGGATGCACAACGCATTTGTCATTCTTCTTATCTTGCAAATTAGTAAATTTGCAGGACTTAGCACCTTTTCAATGAGAAAAAACATTGAAGGTTGCTGAGGTGTCGCAGGGCCCTTCCCTCAACCTCTCTTGATAAGAAAACAATTATTAGATTATTTATAAAATTTACTACAAATTTTGCGGTATGTCAATTTGTTTTTTTAGCAATAACTATATCAATGAAGAAACTAGGCGAAAAATCTTTATATAAAAATATATTAATAGTTAATGGAAAAATTGTTGACAGTGGTAGTTTATGGATTTATTATAGGGTTATAAGTTGTTCTCAATAAAGAACTAATATAGGTATTATGTAATGGGATTTAGTAGTTTTGATACATAACATTAATAAAATTATACCATAGATTCAGGAAAATAAATGAAAAGATATTTCCTTTAGTTAACTATGGATTTGATGTTCTATTTAGTGAACTTACATTTCGGTTAATAGATTTTTAAACTGGTGAAATGTATGGCAGGAGGAAAAGATGAGCGCTATAGCCGGAATATATCATTTAAATGATGAACCGATCAATTTAGAACATGGAAACAGGATGATGAAAGAATTAGAAAAATATCCGGCTGATGATGTTCAAACTTGGCATAACGACAAAGTCTTCCTTGGCTGCCATGCTCAATGGATCACACCTGAGTCTGTGGGGGAGAAACTTCCTTATTATGATCATGAGCGGAAGTTAGCGATTACGGCTGATGCAATTATTGATAATCGGGATGAATTGTTTGAGAGGTTACAAGTTAATAAGAGAAAACAAAAAGATATTACTGATAGCGAACTAATATTGCTTTCTTATCATAAATGGGGAGAGGATTCACCTAAATATCTAATCGGTGATTTTGCCTTCGTTGTATGGGATGAAATAGAAAAAAAACTTTTTGGAGCAAGAGACTTTTCGGGTGCCCGTACTCTTTATTTCCATTTTAATAATTCTCGATTTTCCTTTAGTACAGTAATTCATCCCTTATTTTCTATCCCTGATGTTAATAAGGAATCTAATGAACAATGGCTTGCGGAATTCTTGGTATTATCAGGTACTATTGATGCTGTGGATACTTCAATTACTCCATATAAAAATATTTTTCAAATTCCACCTTCTCATTACATTTTGGTGGAAAAAGGGAAAATATCATTTAAAAAATACTGTGATCTAAAGCAACAAAAACCAATAAAACTAAAAAATGATGAGGAGTATGTTGAAGCCTTTCAAGAGGTATTTCAGGAAGCAGTGAATGCTAGATTACGTACTCATCTAAATGTTGGTGCTCAACTTAGTGGTGGTTTAGATTCTGGTGCTGTAGTAAGTTATGCAGCTAGGACACTTAAAGAAAAAAATAAGAGTTTATATACTTTTAGTTATATTCCACCAAAAGATTTTGTGGATTTTACCCCAAAACAACTATTAGCTGATGAACGACCTTTTATTAAATCAACAGTAAATTATGTTGGGGGAATAGAAGATTATTATTTGGATTTTCATGGAAGAAATTCTTATTTAGAAATAGACAGTTTATTAGAAGTATTGGAAATGCCTTATAAATTTTTTGAGAATTCCTTCTGGTTAAAGGGAATGTTTGAGAAATCTAATGAAGCTAGGGTTGGGTTATTACTAAACGGCGATAGAGGAAACTTCAGCATTTCTTGGGGATTTGCCTTAGACTACTATTCAATTCTGCTGAAGAAACTAAGATGGCTACGCCTTTATCAAGAATTGGATAGGTATTCAAAAAATATTGGAGGACCAAGATTAAAAAGGCTACCGGAGATAATTAGTGTGGGATTTCCTTTTGTAAATCAGATTTTAGAACATGGAACTACATATAAACTGCCAGCTTTAATTAACCCAGTATTCGCCAAAAATACGCACGTATACGAAAAGCTTAAAGAATACGGGATTGAAAAAACAGGTTGGTTTCCTCCATCAACAATTTTTAAGGAAAGAAAGCGGCACTTTGAAAATCAATTTATGTGGAATGCAGGTAATACTCTTGCAGCAAAATTATCATTACACTACAAGCTATCCAAACGAGATCCGACAAATGATTTACGAGTAATTCGTTTTTGCCTTTCAATACCCGAGGATCAATATGTGCAGAACGGAGTCGACCGCTCTCTAATAAGAAGAGCAACTAAAAATCTTCTTCCGGATGATGTCAGATTAAATCAGCGTATACGTGGTGTTCAAGGTGCTGATTGGGTCCATAGACTAATTCCTCAATGGGATGCATTAAAGAATGATTTAAAAATGCTTAGTACTGATAAAAAAACTCTACACTTTTTAAATGGTCAAGTCATAAATAATGCATTAGTAAAGCTAAAGGAAGGACCTAAACCAGAGAATGCAACCGATCCAGAATATAAAATATTAATGCGTAGTTTAATTGTATCAAGATTTATTAACCAATTTACTTGAAAGGAGGTGAGATTATGAAAAAAGAATGGCAAAAACCTGAATTGCAAGTTCTAGATGTAAAAATGACAATGCTTGGAAAAGACGGCGATTTTACTGATGCAGCTTTCCCACAAAACACGCCAAAAGGTAAATTGACTTTTAGCTAATTGAAAACTAAAAAGTTATTTTAGTCTATACAGGTGCCATACATAGGTAACCTAGTAGATTACCAAAAATTCAAAATAAATATGATGAAAGCCCTTATATTTAAATATTGTAAGGGCTTTTCTCATAACTATTGTTATTGGAGGAAATTTAATGGTGAAAACTGAAAAAATGCTTACCTATAAAGCATTTGGTTTTTCTATTATAAGTCAGATACCTTTACCTGAATTAGAAGCGATTGATTTTACCAACTTAGAATCTGTAGATATTGAAGTGAAATTTGTAGATTTAACAACTAAGTGGTCAGAAATGTCAGATGACAGAAATACTTTTGTTATAAAAAGTAATTTTGTTCTATTTCAAGTTCCTGATGTAGCTATCTTTTCGGTTCAGGGGGGAACAACAATACTAGTCTCACCTTTGAAAGAAAATAAGGAAGATGTAATGAGACTCTATATTTTAGGAACATGTTTTGGTGCAATATTAATGCAAAGGAAAGTACTACCTCTGCATGGCAGTGCAGTTGTAATTAATGGGAAAGCATATGCTTTCGTTGGAGATTCAGGAGCAGGTAAGTCAACAATTGCATCAGCATTTTTAAATCAAGGATATCAACTATTAAGTGATGATGTAATAGCAATATCATTTCCACTGGAAGACTCTATTCCATATGTTATACCATCATATCCTCAGCAGAAGTTATGGAAGGATAGTTTAGAAATCCTTGGAATGGAAAGAAATAATTATCAACCAATATATGGTAGGGAAAATAAGTACTGCATTCCTATTAGCACCCAATTTTTTTCAGAAGAGATACCCCTCGGTGGTATCTTTGAATTAAAGAAGACAGAAAATAAAGAGTTCAATATAATTCCAATCAAAAACTTAGAACGTTTTTATAAACTTTATTATAACACTTATCAAAAGTCTCTAATACCAAATTTGGGCTTGTTGGATTGGCACTTTGTTACAACTTCAAAAATAATTGAAACTATTAATATGTACCAATTAGAACGTCCTCTTACCGGTACTAGTTCTACTCAAATTGTAGCTGGAGTTTTAAATACAATTAGCAAAGGAGAATTGGAATGATTAAAAATGTAAGTATAACGCTGGGAGATACTGTTAGGAAGACTGAAGGTCATATTACTAGTAATATGGGTGGAGAAAAAGTAATGCTAAGTATTAAGAATGGAAAATATTACAATGTAGGAGATATCGGTGGTGTTATTTGGGACCTCCTTGATGATACAACCTCTGTTAGTGAATTAGTCGCTAATTTAATTGTGGATTATAATGTTAGCCAAATTGAATGTGAAGAACATGTAGTTTCTTTTTTGAATATTTTATTGGATGAAGAATTAATTGAAATTAAAAATAGTTAACCTAAATAAATTAGGTAGGGAGCACTAATGAAATTGTTTAGAATGGTCCGGTTATTCTTGTTAATAGATAAGGATGTTAAATTGCTTTTGATCGAGGCATTTTTCCTTTTGGGATGGGCTCGAATTATTAAAAATAGGTCCTTTTCTAAGGTGGCTCCTTTGTTAGGAGAGTACATGAGTGAAACTACCATAAATGTTGATGAATCAGAAAAACAGATACTAATGAAAGTTTCTGAGGCGGTAAATCTAATGAGTCGTTATACGTTTTGGGAAAGTATGTGTCTTGTTAAAGCAATTGCCGCAATGAAAATGTTGGAAAGACGCCACATTGAAAGTACTATTTACCTTGGAACATCAAAAGATAAAAATGGTGAGCTAATTGCTCATGCATGGCTGCGTAGTGGGCCTTTCTACATAACAGGCGCAGAGGTAATGAATAAATTTGTTGTTGTAAGTAAATTTGCTAAAAAGGTACGTGTATAAAATAAATAAGGAGAAAGCTATGGATAATACATTCAGTCTCAATCTTTCTCAAGTCCCTATGGAATTAAAACTGATTATTGAAATACTTAAAAGTGAGGATATTGATAAAGAGCAATACAATTTAATAGAACTCCTTAAAGATACTAAGTGGGAGTTGTTTTTAGACTTAGCAATGCATCATCGTGTTTATCCATTATTATATTCTAAATTAACGAAAATGGATAAAAATCTAGTCCCTTCTTATGTGCTTCAAACAATTACCCAAACCTATGTATTTAATACATACCAGATGTTACAATTCAGTGGTGAAATGGAAGAAATTAGTAGACTGTTTAATAAGAATGACATTCGACTTCTTTGCTTAAAAGGTCCTGTAATAGGAGTAGACCTTTATGGGGATGTGTCACTACGAACATCGGGTGATTTGGATTTTCTTATTTCGATTGATGATTTAGTAAAAGCTGAAGAGTTGTTATTGAATATTGGATACGAAAAAGATGACTATATTAAAACAGTATTAAATGATTGGAAATGGAGACATCACCATATTACATATATCCATCCAGAAAAGAAGATGAAAATAGAAATTCATTGGAGATTAAATCCGGGTCCTGGGAAAGAGCCGAATTTTAGTGATTTGTGGAAACGGAAAAGAAAAAGCTCTCTCACTAGTTATCCAATATACTATTTAGGTAGAGAAGATTTATTTCTATTTCTTGTTTCTCATGGAGCAAGGCATGGTTGGTCTCGTTTAAGATGGTTATTAGACATAAATCAAATTTCAGGGCAGGAAGTCAATTGGGATCATCTCACTATTCTTTTAAAAAAATTCAATTTTTTTGATGTAGGAGGCCAAGCACTTATTTTGTCTTCAGAATTATTTAATACTCCTATAATAAAAGAAATGAAGATTTTAATTAATAACAATCGGGCAATTAAATTAGCGCAAGCCGCTATTTTTTATCTTGAAAGAATGGTAAATCTGCATAATGATCCTGTGCCAACTGAAATAGCAAGATATCATAAAACTCATTTGTTTAGTTTAATGTCCAAGAAGCAAAGGCTTGTATTTATTACCAGTTTCATGTATCCATATCCAGAAGATGCTGAAACATTGCCATTACCGAATAAGATACATTTTTTATACTTTCTATTACGTCCTTTTTTATGGGCCTGGAGGAAAGCTAAGTACCGTACGGTAATTTAGGAGGAAGTGTAGATGGAGCAACTTTTATATTTTACTAGACGTTTACAATCCCTTGCAGGTCCGATACTTTATTTTAATCTAATCGGTATGGTATTAATAAGTTTATTCGAGGGGGTAGGCATTTTATTATTAGTACCATTGATAAACCTTAGCGGGTTAGTGGAAGTTGATTCCCAAACTACCCCTGCGTTATCTTGGTTATCAAGATTGTTTGGAAGTTTACCTAGATCTTATAGTTTAGTTATAATTTTGAGTGTTTTTATTTTAATAATTGTTGGGCAAAGCTTTTTTCAAAGAAAGCAAACCATTTTAAACGTTAAAATTCAGCAAGGATATATTCGACATTTACGTGAGGATATTTATAAGTCTTTGTTACAAACTAATTGGGAATTTTTTCTTAATAAAAGAAAATCGGATCTCATTAATTTAATGACTAATGAAATAACACTAGTGAGTGCAGGAACAAACTTGTTTCTTCAATTATTAACCTCAATTGTTTTTACTCTTATTCAGTTAGGAATTGCATTTTTGTTATCTATCCAGTTGACTTTATCTGTCCTTATATTTGGAATAGGAATAATCCTTTTTTCAAGAAGGTTTATTAATAAGTCAAATGTTTTAGGAAAAGAAACATATCAGCTTACTCAGGCGTATACTGCAGGTATTACTGACCACTTCAATGGGATTAAAGATATAAAAAGTAACATGTTAGAAGGAATCCACATCAGACTCTTTAATGATTTAAGTGAAAAGATGGAAAAAAATCGAATAGAATTAATAAAGGTTAATACAATTTCGCAATTTATTTATAAGGTAATTTCAGCTATTTTAATAGCATTTTTTATGTTTTTTTCTATAAAAATAGTTAATGCGAAACCTGCACAATTAATGCTAATTGTGGTTATTTTTTCAAGGTTATGGCCTAGATTTAGTGGTTTGCAATCAAATCTAGAGCAATTAGGCTCAATAATCCCCTCCTTTAACGCACTATTAGAATTACAAAGTAAATGCAAACAATTTAAGGAATTCGATGAATTTGCCCACAATCACATTGAGCCATTTAGAATTGAGAAACACATTGAATGTAAAAATGTATACTTTCGGTATAACTCTAATCAACCGGTTTATGCATTGGAAAATATTAATCTAATTGTCCCAGCAAATAAGATGACTGCGATTGTTGGACGTTCTGGAGCTGGAAAAAGCACATTAATTGATTTATTAATGGGTCTTAATTGTCCTGAATCTGGTCAGGTTCTAATAGATGGTAATCCATTGGATACTGAAAATTTGCACTCATTAAGAAAGTCAATTAGCTATGTTCCCCAAGATCCTTTTTTGTTTAATGGTAGCATACGAGAAAATATGTTCATTATAGATCCAAAAACGAGTGAAAAGGAAATATGGGAGGCTCTAAAATTTGCAGCAGCTGAAAACTTTGTAAGAAATTTACCTAATGGGCTTGATACTCTAATTGGTGATAGGGGGGTTAAGTTATCTGGTGGAGAACGTCAGAGACTTGTATTAGCTAGAGCAGTTTTACGAAAGCCATCAATTCTTATTTTAGATGAAGCAACAAGTGCTTTAGATACAGAAAATGAAACAAGGATTCAAGAGGCGATAGAAGAGCTCAAAGGAACAATGACCGTAATTGTAATTGCACATCGATTATCAACTATTAGAAATGCTGATCAAGTGGTTGTATTGGATGAAGGGAAAATTATTCAAAATGGACAGTTTAACCAATTAGCCAATGAAAAAAGGGGGCTGTTTAGTAATTTACTAGAAAAGCAAATGGGAGTAAGTGTTTGATTCATTTTGATTTCCTTATTTTATACAATATATGATTGTTAAAATATACATTGTTATTGACATGTTCTTTATAAAGAACTAATATAATGAATATAGTTCTGTATTTAATTTTTTTCAAAAAAGGTTCATTATGGAGAACGGAAGTAGTTTAGTGATGTCATATTGGTAAGGTGGTAGAATGGAACGTTTAAATGGGATTAATGGTAGAAATAAAGCAAAGGAAATTAATTTAACGGAGATATTCACAGTTCTAAAAAGGAATCTTTGGATAATTGTATTAGTTACAGTTTTAGCAGGAACAGCAGGAGCAATATTAAACAATGCGTCTACTACACCTTTATATGCATCTTCATCAAGAATTATTATTGGGGCTGATGAAGAGTCAAGAAAAACGCTTCAGGTTATAGTAAAAGATTCGGTTATATTAGATAGAGTTATTCAACAACTAGGACTAAATTCAACAACTGAGGAACTAGCCGGAAAAATTACTGTTACTAGCATTGATTCATCTCAAGTAGTTAGTATTACTGTGATAGATCCAAATCCTGAACAAGCAGCAAACATAGCGGATACCACAGCTCAAATCTTTAGGGATGAAGTTCCTAATATTATTGGTCAAGATTATGTTCGACTATTATCAAAAGCAAAGGTAAACCCTGTTCCAATTAATCAAAAAAACAATAATAAGCTTTATCTTGGCATAATTGGGGGTCTTGTTGTTGGAATCGGATTAGCCTTTTTATTAGATTCATTCGATGATAGGATCCGACCTAATCATGATATTGAAAACCTACTGGGTCTTCCCTTATTAGGAAGAGTTCCAAAAGTAACCAAAAGAAATGTTAAAAAGAGAAGCATGAAATTTCAATTGGAATCTAGAGGTGAGAATATTGGTCTTAAATAAAATTCGAAGATTTTGGTCGGCAGAAAATAGAACAATAATTGCACACACTCATCCTGATTCTGTGATTTCTGAACAATTTAGAATGATTCAAACCAATATGAAATTCATCATGTCAGAGCAAAACAGCCGTACTATATTAATTACTTCTTCAGAAGACGGTGAAGGAAAATCTACAATAGCGACTAACCTTGCTGTTTCGTTAGCCCAGCAGAAGAAAAAAGTTCTTTTAATCGATGGGAATTTAAGAAAGCCTGCTTTACATTCTTTCTTTAATACATCAAATAAGATTGGTTTAACCGATGTTCTTACAGGAAGAGCATCATTTTCTGAGGCTATAATTCATACTGAAGTTTGGAGGCTGGATTTACTAACAAGTGGAGTAGTTCCTTTTAATCCAGTTGAATTAATTGGTTCACAGAGGCTGCCAGAGCTCCTTAATAAGGTAGAACAAAGTTATGATATTATTATAATTGATTCCAATTCAATCTTAGAGGTAACAGATACTAAGCTTCTTGCAAGTCAGTGTGACGGAGTTATACTTGTAACTCAAAATGGAAAAACCAAATTAGAAAAAGCTGCTGAAGCAAAGAAAGTAATTGAATTTTCCAAAGCAAATATTGTGGGAATAGTTTTAAACCAATAATTAGCTTAAAGGGTAAAATTTTTTTGAACTATTGTTCGTTATTAGAAACGTATTGATGCTTGGTAATTCTTTATGCTTATGGAGATGTCTCCTTTCCAATATCAATGGAGGCACTCGATCATGCTGTGGGTTATAACCTTAGACACAAGTTGTCAAGAGTGTGATGTGAGGGAGGGTTAAATGCCCTATTTTACTAATAAAAATTTTTAATTATACGTTCTTAATTGAGAATATATAATTAAGGATTTTTAAAAGGAAGTGATATTTTGAAGAATGATAATCTTTATCCAAAATGTATTAAAAAGGCAGTGAGGTATATTAAGCAAGATGCCTCCAGAGATCAATTGGTTGAAATCAAAAAAGTGATTGACAATGCAATCCGAATTAGAACAAAAACAACAATTTAATTCCATTACAAGGAATAAATCTAGGGGGGGTTATATGTCTTATCAACAACGATTATCCTTATTTATACTTATAGATTCATGTATAGTATTAACTGCTATTTTTATAAGCTGCTTTTTAGTAAATGGAACGATTCAGGTTGTAACCTTTCCAGTCTTAATAAGCTGTATTGTTATTTTACTAGGTCATTATACATTATCATTTAAATTTCATTTGTACAAAAAAGCCTGGGAATATGCGAGTGTTGGTGAATTGTTAAGTATCTTAAAGATTGTAACTATCTCTGTATTTCTCGCAGCTATTTTCCAACAGTTAATCGTTCATGAAATATTTTTTCGATTACTTGCCGTAACCTGGTTACTTAATATGTCTATAATTGGAGGGTCTCGTTTTTGTTGGAGAATACATAGAGATGCTCGTCTTAATAAAATGGTTAATAAAAAAAGAACGCTAATTGTAGGGGCGGGATCGGCTGGAACTATGGTGGTGAGGCAGTTAATACAAAATATTCAAGCGGACCTTTTACCAGTTGCTTTTATTGATGATGACCCTAAAAAACACAGACTTGATATATTAGGTGTTCCTGTGGTGGGAAGTATCGATGATATCGAGAAGTCCGTTATTGAGTATGAAATAGATAATATAGTGATTGCCATACCATCATTGATGAAAAAAGAGTTAAAAGCTATTTTCCTAGAATGTGCAAAAACAAACGCTAAAACACAAATATTACCAATGTTAGAAGATTTAATGACTGGAAAAGTGTCAGTTAGTCAATTTCGTGATGTACAGGTAGAGGATTTACTAGGTAGGGAACCAGTTGAATTAGATATCAATAGAATATCAGATAATGTAACGAATAAAGTAGTTTTAGTTACTGGTGCCGGAGGATCAATAGGATCAGAAATATGTAGACAAATAGTGAATTTTAATCCCAAAACACTAATTTTATTAGGGCATGGTGAAAATAGCATCTATTCTATTGAAATGGAATTAAAAGAAATGAATAAAAATACTACAATTGAATTAATTCCAGTGATTGCTGATATACAAGATGAAAAGAAATTGATGTCCATTATGAATACATACCAACCTGATATTGTTTACCATGCTGCAGCTCATAAACATGTTCCTCTAATGGAAGCAAATCCAGAAGAAGCTGTTAAAAATAACATTATTGGGACAATGAAGGTAGCAAAAGCTGCGAGTTGGAATGGTGTAAAGACCTTCGTTATGATATCAACCGATAAAGCGGTGAACCCTACGAGTGTTATGGGTGCGGCAAAAAAGCTAGCCGAAATGATTATCCAACATATGGACCAACAAAGTAATACTAAATTTGTTGCGGTCCGTTTTGGAAATGTATTGGGAAGTAGAGGAAGTGTAATTCCTTTATTTAAAAAGCAGATTGAAAAAGGAGGGCCTGTTACAGTTACCCATCCTGATATGATTCGCTACTTTATGACCATTCCAGAGGCGTCAAGATTAGTGCTTCAAGCAGGAGCACTTGCAAACGGAGGAGAAATTTTTGTATTAGATATGGGTGACCCTGTAAAAATTGTAGATTTAGCAAAAAATCTAATCAAACTATCGGGTAATTCTATTGAAGAAATTGGTATTGAATTTTCAGGAATTAGACCGGGGGAAAAATTATTTGAGGAATTATTAAAAGAGGACGAGGTTCATGAACAGCAAATTTACCCAAAGATTTATATTGGGAGAACTTCTGAATTGTTAATAAAAGAAATCGAAGAAATAGTTCTAACATATTCTAGCATGGAAAAAGAAGAAATAAGGGCAAGACTCATTGATCTAGCTAACTATAACGTAATGCCGAAATCAAAAATTTCAGTTCCAGTGTAACGATGTTACTTAGATCCAACTTTAATAAACAGTATTATCCCCCTTGTGGACTTGGAATAATATTTCTTTCAGCGACAAAAGTAACGTAAAAGAAATGCTCCTAGATTTATTACATCTGTTCTAGAAGGGAGCTAATTAAATAGTTCGATAGAAAAGGATGGATGTTAGTAATGAAAAAGAAAGTTTTATTCTGTGCAACTGTGGATTATCATTTTAAGGCTTTTCATTTACAATATCTAAAATGGTTTAAAGAGCAAGGTTGGGAAGTTCACGTTGCTGCTGCGGGAGAATTGATACTTCCATTTGTAGATAAGAAGTTTAATATCCCTATTCAAAGATTACCTTTTCATAAAAAGAATATAAAGGCTTATAAGGAACTAAAAAAAATAATCGATTACAATCACTACAATATTATTCATGGTCATACCCCCATGGGAGGGGTACTAACACGGGTGGCTGCAAGGAATGTAAGAAAACAGGGAACAAAGGTGATTTATACAGCACACGGTTTTCATTTTTGTAAAGGAGCACCATTAATAAACTGGCTTCTTTATTATCCAATAGAAAAGGTCCTTGCTTCTTTCACTGATTGCCTTGTAACAATTAATCAAGAGGATTATCAATTGGCTAAATCTCACCGATTTAAGGCAAAATCTATCAAGCACGTGCATGGCGTTGGTGTCAATACGGATATTTTTAAACCTGTAACTGATTCACAAAAGAATAATTCAAGGAAATCATTAGGCTATAAGCTTGATGATTTTTTAATGTTTTATGCTGCTGAATTTAATAAAAATAAAAACCAAAAGTTGTTAATTGAATCCATAGCTCTCTTAAAAGATGAAGTACCCAATGCTAAACTTTTGTTAGCAGGTGATGGGCCTTTATTAGATGAATGTCAAAAGCTAGCGCAAATATTAAAGGTGGAAGATATGATTGATTTTCTGGGGTTTAGAAATGATATTGAAAATCTGTTAAATATCAGTGATTTAGCAGTGGCTTCCAGTCAAAGAGAAGGGCTTCCTGTAAATATTATGGAAGCGATGGCCTGCGGGCTCCCTGTAGTTGCAAATAATAATAGGGGGCATAGGGAACTTATACAAAATGAAAAAAATGGATGGCTCATTGAAAATCAATCATCAGATTTTGCTGAAAAAATCAAACTAATAGCAAATAATAGACAATTAAAAAATGAACTTGGTTCAAATGGACGTAAAAAGATTTTAACAAACTTTAGTAACCAAAAGGTTTTGGGTGAAAAAAGTGAAATTTACCTTGAACAAATGAATGAATTGGAGGGTAATTTGTGGGCGGTCCATTAAGAATTTTACATGTTGTGGTCAATATGAACCGTGGTGGAGCAGAAACGTTAATCATGAATCTATATCGGAATATGGATAGATCAAAGGTTCAATTTGATTTCCTAACAAGTAAAGAGGGGGTTTTTGATAAGGAAATTATTGAGTTAGGTGGAATAATTCATCGAATACCTTATATAAATAATGTTGGTCATTTTAAATATTTAGAAAATCTATTTAATTTCTTTAGCAGTAATAAACAATATAGTATTGTCCATTCTCACATGGATAAAATGAGTGGGCTTATTCTAAAGACTGCAAAAAAGGCTGGAATTCAATTTAGAATTTCTCATAGTCATAACACCAATAGTGAGGGTGGATTACTAGCAAAATGTTATAAGTGGTACGCTGGAGGTTTTATTGAGAAATGTGCAACAGATCTAATTGCTTGCTCTTCGGAAGCCTCTAAATGGTTATTTGGTCGAAGAACAGGTGATGCATTGATATTAAAGAATGGAATTGATTATGAAAAATTTAAATACTCTCCCATAGTAAGCAATAATATACGTCAGGAATTAAACCTGAACAATAATGAATTACTCGTGGGGCATGTAGGGAGATTTTGCCATCAAAAAAACCATGAGTTTTTATTGGAGATTTTTTCAGAAATAATAAAAATCAGACCAAATTCGTATCTTCTATTAGTTGGAGAAGGACCCTTAAAGAAAAGTATGGAGGAAAAAGCTGAGAAAAATGGACTGCTTAATAAAGTGAAATTTTTAGGTTTAAGAAGTGATATAAACCATTTAGTACAAGCATTTGATTTAATGATTTTTCCATCATTTCACGAAGGATTGCCAGTTACATTAATTGAAGCTCAGGGAGCAGGCTTACCTTGTTTGGTTAGTGATTCTATAACAAAAGAAGTAGATATTGGCGCCGGTTTAATAAGCTATAAAAATCTTAATGATTCACCAAAGAAATGGGCAGACGAAGCAATATGTCTTAGAAAGGGACTAAAAGACAATTCGAGATTTCTAATAGAAAAGGGATTTGATATAACTCAATCTGCTGCATGGATTCAAGATTATTATACGAATTTAATATCAACAAAACAAAAGTCATTAACTATATTTCAATCTGTTTCTCTATAAATATAGGTTATTGAGTAGGAGAGTAAAATGTCTAAGATAACATGTTGTATAAGGTTAGGAGAGGTTCCTCTTCATCTTTATAATATTACTGCTGGATTTCAACTCCTTAAAAAGAATGGAATTATTGATTTAAAAGTTGAGAAATTAAATGCAAATGAAAAATTACCCTACAATATGATGGAGGTAATCGTTAATAATCAATACCGGGTCTTATATGATGTTAACGATGGATATGATAACCTTTTAACGGAAAAACAGGACTATGTTAGGTTTATGAATAACCTCTTAAATAGTTATGATTACTATTTTAAACGAAGTTTTAGCAGAAAATATAATGAAAATTTATGTAGTAACCATAAAATGTATCCCCTTGGGCTTAATTATATGGTTACAATCCCTAGGAATATATCACATTCACCCACAAAACAGGATCCCAAAAAGGACAAGATTAAGAAAATGGTACGTATGTTACCTTTCTCCGAATACTATAATGGCCAATACTATGTTCATTCATTTGAGGATATTCCAACTATAGATCTGAATCCAAAAATTTTATTTATGGCTAGATTGTGGGATATAAATGGTGATACTACTGAAGGAATTTCTTTGGATAAAAAGGAGGAACGAATTTTCATAAATGAACTGCGAGTAAACTGTATTAGATTATGTAAAAAAGAATTTGGTGACCAATTTTTTGGAGGAATATCACC
This sequence comes from Bacillus sp. ISL-18, assembly GCF_018613415.1. Lineage (GTDB taxonomy): Bacteria > Bacillota > Bacilli > Bacillales > Cytobacillaceae > Neobacillus. Next base: position 48,806 of record NZ_JAGGQG010000011.1, read on the forward strand.
ATCAAGATTTGCTTCTGAGAATTATCCAGATGTCATTATTAACGATAAAGCAATTACAAAGAGGAATAATTACATAAAAAAGGTAAAAGAATCATCTATTTGTGTTGCAACAATGGGATTACATGAATCTATTGGCTGGAAATTTGCAGAATATATTGCGGCAAGCAGGGCAATTGTTACTGAAGAATTACACTATGAAGTACCAGGAAATCTTTTGGATAAGTACAATTACCTTACTTTTAAAACAGCCGAAGAGTGTGTGGAACAAATATATAGGTTAATTAACAATGCTGAATTACGATATCAAATGATGATAAATAATTTTAATTATTATCATCAATTTGTAAGACCAGATAGATTGGTACTAAATAGTATTATGACTGTACTCAATAAAGGGGGTATTAAGCATGAAGCCAATCCTAACAATATTCACACCTACATATAATCGTGCTTACACTTTACATTTATGCTATGAGAGTTTAAAAAGACAAACTTCCAAAGATTTTACCTGGTTAATAGTTGACGATGGTTCAACAGATAATACAAGACAATTAGTAGAAGGATGGATTGCCGAGAATATAGTTCCCATTCGATATTACCATCAAGAAAATCAGGGAATGCATGGAGCACATAATACAGCCTATGAGTTAATTGACACAGAGCTAAATGTATGTATTGATTCTGATGATTATATGCCAGATGATGCGGTAGAGAAAATTAAGTTAAATTGGGAGAAGTTTGGCGATGAAAAATACGCAGGGATGATAGGTTTGGATGCTACCCCAGAAGGAAATGTAATCGGTACGGTGATGCCAAATGGCGTAAAGGAATCTAGTTTATTTAATTTATATGCAAAACATAAAGTTAAAGGAGACAAGAAACTAGTTTATCGGACAGATTTAACTAAAAATACTCCTCCATATCCGATTTTTACAGGAGAAAAGTATTGTCCGTTAAGTTATAAATATATTCTTATAGACCAAAAGTTCCCATTACTATTGATGAATGAAGTCCTATGTTATGTCGAGTACCTGCCTGATGGATCGAGTATGAATATTATAAACCAATATAAAAGGAACCCTAGAAGTTTTTCCTTTTTTCGAAAGGTAGCTATGCAAAACGCACCAAATTTAAAAAATCGATATAGAGAGGCAATTCACTATGTCTCAAGTAATTTATTACTTAAAAATTTTAGATACATACTTGAATCCCCTTGTAAATTAACAACACTTTTTGCAACTCCTATTGGAATCATTTTATTTTTTTATATTAAAAATACAAAAAAATTAACAGTTCTAAATAGTATTAAATAGAATATCATGACATTTTGACAGTAAAAAACAGTTATTACGGAAGTGATTAAATAAAATGACCATATTATGGGTGAATCTTGGGCTTGTTTATATATTTTCGACATTCGCAAGATATTTTTCTAAGCCTCTATTGGCAAATTCGGAATATATTAGACCCAATGTACTTCTGACATTTTTTTCTGCATTAATCTTAATTCTTGTTTCCGGCCTTAGAATAAATATTGGAGATACTAAGGCATATATGAACTCTTACTCCAAAACCCTTTTTACTTGGGAGAATATAAAGGGTAAAAAGGATATTGGTTTTAATATTTATCAAATGGTTTTACAAAAGGTGTCGGTTGATCCCCAATTTATTATAATAATTACTTCTTTAATAACTAATTTGATAATAATTTTAGTTTTATATAAATATTCAAGGATTTTTGAACTAGGAGTATATGTTTATATAACTGGGGGATTATTTGTTACTGGAATGAATGGAATTAGACAATTTCTCGCGGCTGCTATAGTGTTTTCTGCTTCAAAATTTCTATTTAATGGTAACTGGAAGGCGTATTTTTTGGTAATATTGATTGCTGCCCAGTTTCATAATACTGCTTATATACTTCTTCCAATTTATTTTTTAGTAAGAAGAAAAGCTTGGTCAGCGTCCACACTTTTCCTACTGATAATAGCTATAGGTATAGTAATTGGGTTTAATGAATTCAGCACAGTTTTATTTTCAGCTCTTGAGGATACCCAATATGGTGGTTATAAGGATATTGTTTACGGCGGAGCAAATATTATAAGAGTTTTTGTTTATGCAGTCCCTATTGTAATAGCATATTTTGGAAGAGAGAAATTATCAAATATTAATGAAAATAGTGACTATATTATAAATATGTGTATCTTGGGCTTTGTTTTTATGATTATCTCAACACAAGACTGGATATTTGCAAGATTTACATTTTATTTTGGGTTGTACAACATTATATTGATTTCGTGGGTTACAAAACTATTTAATTTTAAAGATGAAAAACTAATTTATTTCCTAATTATAGTATTTTATTTTTTGTATTTTTACTATGAAAATGTTATTAGTCTAAATATTATTTATAAAAGTAATTATTTGGATTTCTAGTGATATTATCCATTTATATATATATATATCTGTGGAGGTTGTGTAGAAAATGGCGGATGCAAAGAGGATATTGCATATTGTTAGTGCAATGAACCGTGGTGGCACGGAAACTTTATTAATGAATATTTATCGTAATTTAGATAAAACACAGGTACAGTTTGACTTTGTTACACATAGAGAGGAGAAATGTGATTATGACGATGAAATTACTAATTTAGGTGGGGAAATATATAAGATTCCTAGTTTAGGGAGTGCAGGCCCGATAAATTATATAAAAGAATTAAAAAGAATTACTTCATCGAAACGGTACATTGCTGTACACTCACATACAGATTATCAAAGTGGTTTTCCTATACTGGCGGCAAAATTGACAGGAATAAATAAGAGAATCTCTCATTCACACAGTAATCAATGGACAAAAGGAAATAGCTTTAAAGAAAAACTAACTTTGAAAATTTTAAGAAAAATAATTAAGTATTCAGCAACTGATTATTGTGCATGTAGTTTAGAAGCAGGTCAATTTTTATTTGGGTCCAAATTGGTAGATCAGGGTAATGTACATATATTGAAAAATGGAATAGATGTTAGCAAATTTTTAAATTTAGGTGAATGTACTACTAGTGTAAGACGTGAATTTAATATTCCATTAGGATCAAATATTATAGGTCATGTAGGAAGCCTATCTCATATAAAAAATCAAGAATTTATCTTAAAAATATTGAGGCAATTGCTAAATGAGGGATTAGACGTTACATTGATCTTAGTTGGGAAAGGTCAATTAAGAGATTATCTAGAAAACGAAGCGAAAAGATTGAATGTATATAAAAATATAAGGTTTGCGGGAAGTAGGGGAGACATTCCACGATTAATGAAGGCATTCGATATTTTTTTATTTCCTTCCATTTTTGAAGGGTTTGGAATAGCTCCAATCGAAGCTCAATGTGCAGGGGTACCTTGTGTAGTGTCTGATGTTCTTCCGAAAACAACAGATATGGGTTTGGGTCTAATGAAATATGTTAGTCTCGATGATAGTATAAAGAATTGGGCAAAGGAAATAAAAAAAGCATTAGAAATTAATAAACCTGAAGATAAAACAGTTAACAATAATTTTTCGAAATTAGGTTTTAATATCTTAGAAAATATCCCTGAGTGGTTATCATTATATGGTATAAACAATGATTAGTTGCAGAACTTTATCGAATTAATTGCTTCCTTAAGTATAGAAATGGAATTAAAATCTAATAAAGAAACGTGGGGTACCAGTGAAAAAGAAGTTATTGTTTGTTACTTTATATCTTCATACTGGCGGAGTAGAAAAAAGTTTATTAGCATTATTATCCTCTATAGATTATAACAAATATGAAGTCGATCTCGCATTATTTGATCACAGTGGACTACTATTTAATATGGTTCCAAAAGAAGTAAATGTTTTACCCCCGATTTATAAACATTTTTCTTCTACGCTATCAGTTTCGGTTTTAGGCTTATTAAAAGAGAGAAAGTTTCGTCTATTGACTGGAAAAGTTCTTTCAACCTTGTTAGGTAAGCTTTCATTGAATAAGGGAATAGGAATTAGATGGTCAGTATTTAAAAACTCAATTAGTAAAATAGATAAACACTACGATGTCGCTATTAGTTACTTTGATTTTTTTAGTAATTATTACGTAACGGAGAAAATAAGTGCAAATAAAAAAATTGTATATAATCACCAAGATTATGAGTTTAGTTTTAGACAGGGTTGGGGGAGTAAAAATCTTGAAAGGCGATGCTTTTCAAAGAGTAACTATATCGTTTCTGTTTCCGAATCTGCTGAAGAATCGCTAAAAAAATTTTTCCCCGATATTTCAAATAAAATTAAAATTATAAATAATATTTCTCCAATAGAAACGGTAAAGAAAATGTCAGAAGAAGAGGGATATACTGATAGCTTTGATGGGATTCGTATCGCCACTGTAGCTCGACTTGCTGAGGAAAAAGGGATATGGCTTGCTCTTGAGGCTTGTTATCTACTTGTTCAACAACAATATAATATTCGGTGGTATATAGTCGGGAATGGTGTTTTAAGAAAGAAAGTAGAATCAAAAATTTATGAGTTGGGATTAGAAGATAGGTTTATATTATTAGGTGAAAAGCTTAATCCCTATCCGTTTATTAAAAACTGTGATGTTTATGTTCAACCATCATTAACAGAAGCACATTGTATTGCAGTAGAGGAAGCCAAAAATCTTCATTGTCCCATAATTGTTACAGATATTCCATCGTTCAAAAAACAAATCATTGATGAAGAAACAGGAGTAATAGCACAATTAAGCCCTAAAGGATTAGAAAAGTCTTTATGTAAGTTAATAAATTCAACTGAATTACGTAGTAGATTAAGTAACAATCTTAGAAATAACCAGCATGATAATCAAGAAGAAATAGATAAATTTTTAGAGTTGGTTGAAATATAGTTTATTAAAATAATAAAATGGGTGAATAAATATGTTGGGTAAATTATCTGAATACTTAAAATTAAAAATCAGAGGCGAGTACTCTATAGAAATGTTAAAAAAAAGAGGCTTACTAGTGGGAGATAATTTTTCTAATAACACGGGTGTAATAATTGATCCAGATCATTGTTGGTTAATTGAAATTGGAAATAATGTTGTTTTTGGACCCAGGGTTCATGTTTTAGCTCACGATGCAAGTACAAATAGGCATAATAAATACACTAAAATAGCAAGAGTTAAGATAAGCGATAATGTTTTTATCGGTGCATCAACCGTAGTACTTCCAGGGGTATCAATTGGAGAAAATGTAATAATCGGGGCTGGAAGTGTGGTTTCTAAGGATATACCTTCAAATTTAGTAGCTGCTGGAAACCCAGCAAGAGCAATATGCAGTATAGAGGACTATAATAAGAAGTACTCTAATTTAATAAATGAAAGACCTCTATATAATGATAATTGGACATTAAGGAAGCCGATGTCACAAAAAATGAAGGAGTTACAAAGGGAAGCATTGGTTGATGGGTGCGGGTTTGTAGAATAATAATAAATTGTTTAATAATAATTCTTAAAATTATTTTGACCCATATAATCAAATTTTACTTAGGAGTATAAATATGAAGAGAAAAATTTGTGCAATTTTATACTATTTAATTGGTAAGAATCTGCCGGCTTCTTATACTTATTACTCTGTATTTGGTAAACAAATACATATTTCGATAGGAATGAAAGTAAGGCGTTTCTTGGCATCTAGAATGTTATTGAGGAGTGGGAAAAATATTAATGTCGAACACGGTGCAAATTTTGGTAGAGATGTATCATTAGGTGATAACTCAGGAATTGGTTATAAATGTGACGTAGCTAGTGGGACTATTATAGGAAAGAATGTTATGATGGGTCCAGAAGTACTAATTTTTAATATTAATCACGAGCATTCCAGAACTGACACTCCTATGTGTAAGCAAGGTTTTCAAAAAGAAAAATATGTAATTATTGGAAATGATGTTTGGATAGGAAGAAGAGCGATAATTCTTCCAGGGGTAACAATTGGAGATGGATGTATTGTAGGGGCTGGGTCTGTTGTTTCAAAAGATGTAGCCCCCTACTCTGTAGTGGTTGGGAATCCAGCAAAAGTAGTGAAGAAACGAAATAATATAAGTATCACAAATATTTCAGCGATAATAGATTGATAATTTATAATATTTAATTAATGGAGACGATTTGATGTCACGTAATTTAGAAGTAATGTCAGCTGTGAAAAAGATATGTTTAGAATTACTTTTAGAGGTTGACCGGATATGTAAAAAGCATAAAATTAGATATTTTTTATACGGTGGTACATTACTTGGTGCCGTAAGACATGAAGGATTCATACCATGGGATGATGATATTGACATCTTAATTTTTCGGGATGATTATAATCGATTTATAAAAGCTTGTAACAAGGAACTAAAGGTTGATTATTTTTTAGAAACTAGTAAAACTGAGCCCTTAAGTATTGTTACTTGGGGAAAACTTCACAAAAAAAATACGTCATTTATCCATGATAATGTTCCAAAAGGTTGTTTTCAGGGGATTTCAATTGACATATTTGCCTTTGATAAGATACCAGAAAATAAAGTTATGAGGTTCTTATTTGGAAAGTTCCATAACAGTATTAATTTTATTTATAGTCAAAGATTTGGATATAGATCAGAAAACCCTTCTTTTAAAAGAAGGGTTTTTAATTTATTGATTGATTGTACAAAGTTTATTCCAGATATTACATTTAAGAATTGGTATCATGATCTCAGTACTAAGTACAATAAATATGATAATTTGAATTTTGGTATCCACAATAGTTTCCGAAAATTTCACAAAAAGGTAATGCCTATTAAGTACTTTGAGGAAACTTGTTACTTGAAATTTGAAGGACATAAATTATGTGCCCCAAAGGAATGGGATAAAATCCTTAAATCATATTACGGTGTAAATTATATGGATTTACCCCCTGAGAATGAAAGAGTATACCATCACGCTTCAATTATCGATCCATTTAATTCCTGGGAGAAATATTTAAATAAAAGAGGGTCTTATAATTGAATTATAAAATAACTATTATTATTCCTGTTTATAATGGCGAAAGATATCTAGAGGAGTGTTGTTCAGCGTTATCAAATCAAACGTTAAAAGAGATTGAAGTTATTTTTGTAAATGATGGATCAATTGATAGAACTAAGGAAATCTTGGATGGTATTTCAAAAGACAATGAAAATATAACTGTTATTCACCAAGAAAATAAAGGTCCTGGGGCTTCACGAAATGTAGGAATTGAAGTTGCTAGAGGAGAATATATAGGATTTGTTGATGTGGATGATTATCCGCTCCCCAGCATGTATGAACAGATGTACAATTTGGCTAATACTAATCACGCGGATATAGTAGTTTGTGGATATATTGAAATCAATGGGGATAATTCTTCAGTAAAAAGCTTAGATTTTATTACTGGTACTATATTTCAAAAGCAACAAATTCGGGAGAAAATATTAAAACCAATATTAAGAAAGGGTGGCGGACTGTTTGCATCCTTATTTAATAAAATATATCGCTTATCTTGGATAAGAACCCATGGATTAAGGATAGAGGAGAAAAGAAATTATGGAGAAGATTGGTATTTTAATCAATTAGCCCTTGGAAGAGCAAAAAAAATTACTTTTATTAAGGAACCTCTTTATAAATACATGAGAGTTAATCCACATAGTCTTACCTTAAGCTATAGACATGATCTGTTTGATTTACATTTAAAATCTAGGGAGTTTCTTAAAGAAAGGATGGAGGATTGGGGGTTGATTTCTATAGAGGATCAATTTATGTCAAATACTCGCTTTTTAGAAAAAGTATTAGAAGCTAGCTTTAATGAAATGAGTAGTAAAAATCCTTCTAATATTTATAAAAGATTTTTAAGCATAAAAACTATGATAAATAATCCTGAGGTGCAATACGCTGCCAAAAGCTCTGAAAAAAGTTTTAAAACCTTATTAATTTTAAATAAATTATGGTTTCCACTTTCTTTATATTCCTGGTATTTTGCAAATATTAAACCAGTTCTATATAGGACTAAGATTGTACTAATAAATATAATAAAATATTGATGATGCTTTTAAAAAAATTATTAGGAAGATAGTGTACTATGAAAATAAACCAATTAAAATTGGGCTCGATTTTATCTTATGTTTCTTTATTTGTTTCAAATTTGGTTGTATTTTTTTATACACCGTTTATGCTTAAGCATCTTGGTCAAGCGGAATATGGAATTTATGCTCTAATGGGTTCATTTGTAGGGTACTTAGGGATATTGGAGTTCGGACTGGGTAATACAGTTATTAGGTATATAGCGTTGTTTCGGGCACAAGGTAGAAAGGATAAAGAATCTAACCTCATAGCACTTTGTCTAATGATTTATACCTTAATTGGAATAATTTGTTTATTATTCGGCTTTGTTCTGTATAACAAAATAGATGCCTTGTTCACTAGTTTAAGTGAACCTGAACTTCAAATTGCAAGGATAATTTTTATTATAATGATTGTAAATCTCGCCCTTTCTTTTCCATTTAATGTATTTAGCTCCATAATGTCTGGTTATGAAAAGTTTATTTTACCTCGTGCAGTTAATATTATTAGAAGTATCTTAATGCCATGTGTTATGATTCCCTTGCTGCTTCTTGGATATAAGTCAATTTCTATAGTCATGGTGCAATCGATTTTTAATATTTTAGCTGCCACAATTAACATATGGTATGTTCTTAAAGTACTTAAGATTAAAATTCGTCTCATTTATTTTGATAAATCATTTTTTAAGGATTTGATTAAATATTCATTTTATGTGTTTCTTATTGCTCTGGTTAATCAGATATATTGGAACACAGATCAAGTAATACTAGGAGTAGTATCGAATACAGTAGCTGTTTCAATATTTGCGATAGCTACACAGATAAGTGGATTATATATGGCATTAGCATCTTCTACTTCAGTGTTATTACTTCCACGTACTACAAAAATGGTTTCAGAAAATGCTAATAATATACAATTAACAGATTTATTAATCCGTTCAGCAAGGTGGCAATTTATTATTTTAGGACTCATTTTATGTGGCTTTTTTCTTTATGGAAGACAGTTTATTACACTTTGGGTAGGTTCTGAATATTTAGAGGCTTGGCGTATTGCAGTGATACTTATGATTGCGAACACTATCCCACTAATCCAACAGGTGGGAGTTTCAATTTTACAAGCTAAAAATATGCATGGCTTTCGCTCGGTAATGTATTTAATTATAGCAATAGTTAATGTAATTATTAGTATTCCTTTGGCTAAACATTTAGGTGGAACAGGTTCTGCTATTGGAACGGCCATTGGACTATTAGCTGGGAATGTAATTGGTATTAATTTATATTATTATTTTAAATTAAAATTACAAATATCCCGCTTCTTTAAAGAACTTTTTCAAGGTATTCTCCCTTCTGTGATTTTTTCTGCTTTATTAGGTGGAGGAGTAAGAGAATTACCTATTGAGTCATGGTTTGGCTTAATATTAAAATGCTTTTTGTATTTCTGTATTTATATTTTTATTATGTGGCGTTTTGGTGCTAATGAGTCTGAAAGAGGAACGTTAGTTGCACCTTTTTTTAAATTAAAATCAACAATTAGAAATAAAAGATTATTGTCACAGTAATTAATTATCAATTATAATTTCATAACTTTAAAGAAAAAAACTCCTGTATAGGAGTTTTTTTAGTATTTAATAACTTAAGTATTACATAAGGAGTGGAAATAATGGAGTCTAAAAAATATAAAGTTGGGTATACAACAGGGGTTTTCGATATGTTTCATATAGGACATTTAAATTTATTGAAAAATGCTAAGCTATTTTGTGACCAATTAATAGTTGGTGTAAGTACTGATGAATTAGTAAAACAATATAAAAACAAAAATACTATTATACCCTTTGAGGAAAGGTTCTCTATTGTGGAATCGATAAATTATGTTAATAAGGTTGTACCCCAAAATACAATGGAAAAACTGAAAGCTTGGGAAACATTACATTTTGATGTTATGTTTGTTGGAGATGATTGGAAAGGAACACGGAAGTGGTTGAAATTTGAAGAACAATTTAAAGAATTAGGTGTGGAAATAATTTATTTACCATATTCTAAACAGACTTCATCAACGATGTTGAGAGAGCTAATAACTAAGGAATTAGTAAGTAAATAAGAATAGATAGATTTTCTAATTAATAGAATAGTGGGGTAAAAAAAGTGAATGTTTCCGAAGAATTAACGCAGGAGAAGTTTCAAGAAATCTTAATAAATACATATAAAAGAGGAATGGAGGCTAAAAACTTAAAAGTTGTAGAAATAATTGAAGAGATAAAAAAGCAAGTCTTGTCAGTAAAAAATAATTAAATTTGGGGAGATGGATAACAATGAAGCGATTGTTTGATTTTTTTATTTCATTAGTTTTATTTATAGGTCTATTCCCCCTCTTCTTATTAATTGCATGTTTAGTCAAATTAAAGCTAGGATCACCTATAATCTTTAAACAGCAGCGTCCAGGTTTATATGGCCGTTCTTTTTATTTATATAAGTTTCGAACTATGACCGATGAACGAGATCATGATGGTAAATTACTAGCTGACTACATAAGGCTGACTCCGTTTGGGATATTTTTAAGAAAATATAGCTTAGACGAATATCCTCAATTGATAAATGTTATAAAAGGGGATATTAGTTTGGTTGGACCTAGGCCCTTATTGATGGAATATCTTCCACTTTATACAAAAGAACAATCAAAACGACATAATGTTAGACCAGGAATAACAGGTTGGGCACAAGTAAATGGTCGGAATGCTATAACCTGGGATGAAAAGTTTAAATTGGATGTTTGGTATGTAGATAACCGTTCCTTTCTACTTGATATGAAAATATTAATTAAGACTTTTTTTAAAGTCATCATGACTGAAGATATTAATCAACCTGGAACCGCTACAATGGAAACTTTTACCGGCTCAAATTCTACATCTGGAGGTGATATTGGATGAAATTGGTTATAGTTGGACATGGCGGTCATAGTAAAGTGGTTCACGATTTGATTATTTCTGAAAATAGATTTGAAATTATTGGTTATCTAGATGAGAAGTATAAGGAAATATCACTAGTAGATAATATTTATTTTGGACCAGTTCATTCTGCGAAAGATATGCTTTTAAAATTTATTAATATCAAATTTATTGTTGCCATTGGAGATAATAAAGTACGTAAACAAGTAATAGAAAAATTAAATCTACAAGATGAGTATTTTACTACTTTGATCCATAAAACTGCATGGATTAGCCCTTCTTCAAAAATAGGAAATGGTACTGTGGTAATGCCGAACGTAGTTATTAATGCAGATAGTAAAATTGGTAACCATACCATAATCAATACTGGAGCTATTATTGAGCATGATAGTATAATTGGCAACTTTTCACATGTCTCACCAGGTGCGGTCTTAACTGGGGCCGTTCAAATTGAAGAGTGTGTGCATATAGGAGCAGGAGCAACTATTATTCCTAGCATAAAAATTGGGAAATGCTCGGTGATCGGGGCGGGGGCTACTGTAATAAATCATGTTCCTTCTGATTGTACAGCAGTTGGTGTTCCAGCAATCGTTAAAAAAATAAATAAGACTGGGGGAGAAAATATTGCTAAGTACAACATCTAAAAAAAGGATTTTTCTTTCTTCACCACATATGAGTGGAAATGAATCAAAATATATTAATGAAGCATTTGAAACAAACTGGATTGCACCGTTAGGACCAAATGTTGATGAATTTGAAAAAGAGATTGCATTAAAAGTCGGAGTCAATGAAGCGGTTGCAGTAAGTTCTGGAACTGCTGCTATACATTTGGCTCTCTCTTTATTAAATATTAAAAGGGGAGACATAGTTTTTTGCTCAAGTCTTACTTTCATCGCAAGTGCAAATCCTATTATTTACCAGGGGGCTGAACCAATATTTATTGATTCTGAACCAGATACATGGAATATGTCACCAGATGCACTTGAAAGAGCATTTTTAGATGCAAAAGATAATGGAAGATTACCCAAGGCAGTAATTTTAGTCAATCTGTATGGTCAAAGTGCAAAAATGGATGAAATTATTGCAATTTGTGATTATTATAACGTACCAATAATTGAGGATGCTGCAGAGTCACTTGGTTCGATCTATAAAGGTAAAGCCAGTGGGACTTTTGGTAGGTTTGGAATTTATTCATTTAACGGCAACAAAATTATTACGACCTCAGGTGGTGGGATGCTCATATCGAACGATACAGAATTATTAAAAAAGGCACGCTTTTTAGCAACTCAAGCCCGTGATCCTGCACCACATTATCAGCACAGTGAGATTGGTTTTAATTATCGAATGAGTAACATTTTGGCAGGGATTGGTAGGGCCCAATTAGAAGTGCTGCAACAAAGAGTGGAGGAAAGAAGAGCTATTTTTCAGCGATATTATCAAGAACTTTCAAGGATACCCGGATTTGAATTTATGCCTGAACTAAAAAATACAAAATCAAATCGTTGGCTCACAGCTCTTACAATAAACGAAAAAGAAGCAGGAGTCTCAGTGAAGAAATTGTTAAAAACATTTAATCAAGAATATATTGAAGCCAGGCCAGTTTGGAAACCTCTTCACTTGCAGCCTGTTTTTAAAGGCTGCCGATTTTATTCACATAAAGAAAATGAAAATATTTCAGAGTATTTATTTGTTAATGGAATTTGCTTACCATCAGGTTCAAATATGACGGCTGACGAACAAAATAAAATAATTCAATGTATAAACGAAACAATGGCTCAAAAATGACTAAAAGGATGCATATACTATCGACTAATTTAAGGATAAACGAGGTATGCTTATTATGATCGGGAATAATATTTATGAGTTACGGAAGAAAAGGGGATTAACTCTTTCAGAGCTTGCATCGCGTTCTGAAATTTCTAAGTCCTACCTTAGTAATATAGAACGAGGTCTTAATCAAAATCCATCTATTAATGTCTTGAAAAAAATATCGCTTGTATTGAATGTGGAGCTTAAAACTTTGCTGAAAGCAGAAGTTTCCAATGAGGATACAGTATTTGATAAGGAGTGGATTGATTTAGTTATTGAATTAAAAGAAAGAGGAATTGATAAAATACAATTACAAGAATATAAGACTTTAATTGAATTTATAAAGTGGCAGAATCAAAATATAACTAATAAGGATAAAAAATCGTTTAAATAATATATTTTGATTATATTATTGAACAGAATAAAAATTTAGTTTTACTAAGTATATTAGGACCTTTAATTAAGAAGAAATTTAAAATAGATAAATGTTGGTTAAATTATTTAACAATTTATTTGGAAAGTATAAAAAAATCCAATGACAGTTAGCTTTAATGATATAACATAAATGGGATAACCTATGAGAATAAAAAAGAGGTGTGTTAATTGAAAATAGCGTTTATTTCGGATATTCATGGTAATGCAACTGCTCTTGAAGCAGTATTAAATGATATAAATAAAGACGATGTTGACAAAGTTATAGTACTAGGTGACTTGTGCTATCGTGGCCCTCAACCAAAGAAATCAATTGATTTGGTGAGATCATTAAACACTCATGTTATAAAAGGTAATGCTGATGAGTGGGTGATTAGAGGTATCAATGAGGGAGAGGTACCTAATAATAGTCTTGAAATCATGAATAAAGAAAGGGATTGGATATTCTCACAACTAGATAGTGACTCTATTGAATACCTTAAAGCGTTACCGCATAATTTATTTCTGGAATATAAAAAAGTAAAGATTTATGCTTATCATGCAACGCCTAATAGTTTATTTGAAGTAGTTTCCTCAAATGAAAGTGATAAATTACTAGAAGAAAAAATGATGGACACCGAAGCTGATATATATATATATGCACATATTCATAAACCTTATATCAGATTCTTGAAGGGTAAATGCATTATCAATACCGGTAGTGTTGGCTTACCATTTGACGGTTTATCTAAAGCATCTTATGTTTTATTAAATATTTCCGAAGAAGGTTTTCAAACATCAATAGTAAGGGTGGAGTATGATGTGAATAAAGTGATTAAAGATATAACTGATTCGGATTATCCTAATTCAGAGCAATTAACGAAAATCTTAAAAAACGCTGGGGTTTAATTACAAATATGAGTTCTAGCGGATATTAATACTTTTTATAATCTTATTTGTAAAATATTTATATAAACTATTATTTTTTTTGTTTAAAAACTTAAGATTCAACTTTATATGTAAATTGAGTTTGAATTTAAAGTTTTTTGAGTAACTGCTTAGAGAGGTTAGTTTACTTTACTATAAGAATGCATTAGTGTATATAAATAGAGTATATTCTTTCAAAATAAAAAAGCTCTCATATATATTAATGAATTTTTGTAAATGTTATAATGTTAAATCTTCAATTTAATACCTTTAGTTGACCAAGAGGGGTGGTTCAATGAATAAACGTTTTTATGTATTAGATTCCTTAAGAGGGTTAGCTGCCTTATCAGTTCTTCTATGCCATATTTTATTAGTAACTAAAATTCCAATATTAACGTTTTTTTTTACTGGCTATTCACCTCTAAAAGTATTTGTTAATGGGCATTCAGCAGTTATTCTTTTTTTTATCTTAAGTGGTTTTGTATTGTCTCTTCCATTTATTCGCGGAAATAATATCAAGTATCACATATTTTTGATTAAACGTTTCTTTAGAATTTACCTTCCTTATATCGTTTCTGTTTTATTTACTATAATTTTTTGTTATGCCTTTTCAAGAGGTGGAATTAATGAACTAAGTAGTTGGTTTAATAATTCTTGGACGGAGTCAATTAAATTCAATAACATTATTGGACACATTTTTATGATAGGAAATTTTAATGTTGAAGCTTTGAATAGTGTTTATTGGTCTTTAGTTCAAGAAATGAGGATTTCTCTCATTTTTCCGTTGTTAGCCCTCATAATATTGAGATTTAATTGGAAATGGACTTTGATTTTAGGACTTACTTTATCAGGTATCAGCGGTCTAAATAACATCTTTAAGTTTGAAACTAGCCAAGGATTTAATATCTCTTATTCCTTTACCTTACATTACATATCTTTGTTTTTAATAGGTGGATTGGGTGCTAAAAATTCAGACAATTTGGTAGGACTATATAAAAAATTATCTAAATCCCAAAAATGGATATTAGTAATATTTTCATTTGTGTTATATAATTACTCTGGCCTTAATTCGAAAATTGCCATTTTGTTGGGGATTCCTTATTATTCTGAAATATTAAGTGATTATTCTATAGCTCTTGGAGCAATTATAATCGTTATAATATCAATTGGATCTGTGAAATTCGGTCAACTATTAATGTTAAATCCATTGAAATTTTTAGGCAAGGTATCCTATAGTCTGTATCTCTTCCATTTGCCAGTAATGTTTAGTTTGATTAATATATTTTATTATGCGCTACCAATGTGGTTTATTTATATGCTTTCGGTAGTGTTAAGTTTGGTAATTTCTAATATTGTTTGGTATCTAATTGAAAAACCATCAATAAATTATGGGAAATTAATTACAAGTAAAATGTCCACCTTTGGGATAAAAAATGATTTTAATCAAGTAAAAACGATAAAGTAAGCTGAAATTAAATAATTAAATAAACTATTACTTTACTCCAAAGTGCTGTATCTTTCTGTATTAATAAAAAAAGGTCGATTGTTTTTCTCTCTTAGTGAGATGAATAACAAACGACCCTTTATTTCTTTTAATATTCTATATTTCATTCAAACAAGTGATGAATTTTTCAATATAAGAGATGAATAGGAAATTCATAATATAAAAATCAAGAGAGACAAAATTATCGTAACCAAGCATTGTTTTTTTAAAATCTGATTAAAGTAATCAGACATGGTAATACAGGAATAAGTTTATTAAAACTATTTTTTGTTTTTACCTGGCAAGTACAAGAAATTTTAGGCTTAAAGACCAAATAATTATAATTTAAGCTAGACTCTAACATAAGGTTTTAACCCTATATTTTTTTTATAATAATTTTTAAAAAAGGATTTTCTAGATCTTTTATAAAAATACTATCTTTATTTATTATAAGGATTATTGGTTGAACAATTTTAGATGTAGACGAGACAGATAAAACATTAGGTTCTAATGTATTCAGGTTATGGGTAACAGTAGCTGAATAACCATTTTCATCCTTCAGTAATGTTAAGTTTGCTTTGTATGTGTTATCAATATCATATCCTTTGTAGATATCTGAGTCTTCGCTTGGCAAGTTAATATTAATAAATAAATTATCTGCTGAAATGAAATTAATCATAGGGTTAATATTATTATAATATATTAAATTTAGTGGGCTATCTCCAGAATATTTAAATTTACATTTTTTTAAAAACAAAGTAAAGACTTGCTTTACAGTTGGTTTATCGTGATGTATTAAGTAAGAAAAGTTGGAATTAGATATTTGAATATTACATTTGTCTAATTTTATTAAGCCACTTGGTTGGTTAAAGTCTGTAGCAAATAGATAGTTTATAGAGGTAGTAACCAATTCACATTCCTCTAATATTATTGTTGCAGGGAATCCTGGAGTGTTTATATTTCCAACTTTTATAACAGTATCTGTAAACTTTGATTTAGAAATAAATATTTCTCTGTCTTTCGTACCCAAAACAAGGTTAATTAGGATACTGTTTTTATATTCACAATTCTCTATTCTAACCTTTTCGCTTGCACTGTTACCATTAATTGTTTGAATAGTAATTTTTAAGCTGTTAAAGGTACACCCTATTTGGTTATAAACTCTTAGAACGAAGTCTCTCAATATTGTCGAATCAAAAATGCAATTTTCTACTTTGTAAGCGGTAATGGTAGAGCTACCTGAAACACTATCAAATTTAAGACGATTGTTTCTAAAGGTATTGTTTATTGAATTGATACCCATATTAATACTATTAACGTTAATAAAATTATTCTCAGAAACGTTAATTTGATAAGAATTGTTATTATTGAAAGACAGAATTCCTCCCTCAATATGATTATCTGTAATATTTACATATGCATTCTCTACATTTGATCCCATTAGACCTATGCTTGTACTACAGTTATAAATAAAGTTCCCTCGTATATTGGCGTATAACAAGTTATATAGGTTAACACCAATAGAATCCACATTATAAATATGATTATTTTCAATTTGAATGGAATAACAACCAACTAGTATTCCATGAAAACTACCATATATGAGATTATTCTTAATAACGCAGTTATCTCCATATGAATCTTCTTGATTTATAGCATATCTAGTTGAAGAGCTAAAGTTAGGCTTTCCGTCTAAGAAACTATTAGTGCCTTTTCCATTATCTCTAATAACATTATGCTGTATGATATTATAGCTTCCTCCAAGTGTTATTCCTCCTCTATGGCCATTATAAATTTCATTATTTTCAACTACATTATGGTGAGGAATTAAACCGAATCTCAAAGTAACCTGTAGATTTTTAGAGGTATTAGTTTCGTTTGAAAATACAATTTTTAATTTCGCAGCATCTATTGGTATTGAAATATCAGTATATATTTTTCTGTTTTTAAAAACCCCTATATAGGAATTATCTTCTTTATAGAAAAATACATCCACTTCTTTATCTGTTAAAGCAGTAAGTCTAGTATAACCAGCTCCTGTAATCTGGAATGAGGAAAATACAGTTCCAGTAGGTATTTTAATAAACTCTGTGGTCAATGTATTAGATGAAGAGACTATATTTCCAGTTAAATAGTCTAAAGAGTTTAATGTAACATTACCTACTCTTAACTCATTGATTGCATTACTAGTAAAAGTTACATTGTCTCCCATATAATCTCTAACTATACAATTTTTTATTGAACAATATTTTGAGCTTTTTCGAAATGCAACACCATAGCTGCTTTCAACCTTTCTTTCAGCTGTTACATTCAAAAAACTACGATCATCCCTGCACCCAATAATTGTTCCATTAATTAAGTGAGCATTCATAACGTTTTCAAATACTATGCTGTTTCCAGTAAAGTTGTAATAATCAGTGGTTGTCCGAGTGTCAAAAGGAGATTTTCTATCAGAATCATAAATTACTTTTAAAGTGGATCCGTTTAAATCAAAAGTCATGTTACTAGTCATTTTTATTTCTCTTGGATAGCATAAAGCATACTGCCCTTTTGGCAGTATTATTCCGTTAAAGCCATTATTAGAGGCAAATTGTATTGCATTATTTATTCCTTGAATATTGGTATCAGCCATCTGATAATCTGCACCTAAATATGGTTTATTGGGTAAACCTTGCTTGATATTCCATCTATCAAGTTCAATAAGATACATTATTATCACTCCTTAATTTTCACATACAGAATAAATTTGTATGTCTTTAAATTATATGAATTAATACATAGTTGGATTGGACAAGTTTACTAATAATTATTTTATTAACAAGATAATTTTGCCGGATTTATATATTTTGAGGAATATAATAGATTGGGTGAATTTGTAATAAAAAATGGAATAAATTCAGTAAATTGTCGAATTCTCGTTCTTTTAAAAGAACAAACGTTAGTTTATAATTTTAAATAAGGAATAGTATCACAAATTATATTTATACTACTTAAATTTATTGATCAACACTTTTTTATAAATCGTTCTTTATAGTGAACATTAAAATATAGATAAGGAGGTGATTAAGTGACTAAAGAAAAAGTATACCAAAGACCTATTGTCTTAATCCATCAACCAATACATTTTGAAACTGCTCAAAGCTGGAATCCAGGTAATGGTAATCATGACCATAAGGGAAAAGGAAATGATGGGATTCAATTCCCAGTGGATAGTAATACCAATACCCAACCTTGTGGAGCAGGAGAGCAGGGTGGGATAGGGCAGTGTAATCCTCAAACTAATCCCAAAAAATAAAAATGGGGGAAGACGAAAAGGAATAATTCCTTTTGCCTTCCCTAAAAAGATTAAAAATAGGAGCCCAATATGAAAGTAATCCAAACAAAAATTGGTGACCATTTTATTCAAATAATGTCTCAATTTGAAAAGCCCAATAAAATATTACATAATTTTCAAACCAATACTGAGGTAATTCAGCAACCAGACCTAATAATTAAAATTAAAAATGGCTACGGTATACCCTTTCAAGATTACGAAGTAACCATCACAAAAAAGAATAATAAGATTATTTATACCAGAGCCGATTATTTGATCGAAGTAGATTCAGAATATAAAACTGCAACTATATCCGTATATGATGATTTCGCGTTAAAACATGCCTTAACCAATTTGTATAGTTCCTTTATTGTTCATCACAACTGGGGCTTGCTAATCCATTCTTCGTGTGTCCTAGAAAATGGCAAAGCTCATCTGTTTTCTGGGCATTCTGGTGCAGGAAAATCAACCGCAGCAAAACTATCTTTTCCTAGGCAACTTCTATCCGATGAAGCCTCACTTGTAAAAATTACACCTAATCAAGTTACTGTGTTTAATTCACCATTCCGAAGTGAACTAGAGGCGGAACCTTTTGAGGGAAATGTTGAATTAGCAAGTATTCAAATCCTTTTTCAAGCTCTTCAAAATAAACGAGTAAAATTAGAAAAATCGGATGCCCTGCTTCATTTAATGGATAAAGTGTTTTTTTGGCCGCAGAGTCAAGATGAGGTTAAAAAAATTCTGCGGCTTATGACACAGTTAGTTAAGCAAGTACCAGTCTATGAGCTTCATTTTCAAAAAAATAATACATTTTGGGAGTTAATATCATGATGACTCAATATATTCAAAAAGGAAATTATGAAACAACAGAACTTGATGGCGAATTCATTATACTAAATACTGATAAATTTACCATTACGAAGTTAAATGATGTAGGTGGCTACTGCTGGTCAAAATTAAGTGAAGCCCAAACCGCTGATACACTTACGAAAAACTTGGTAGAGAAGTTTTCTGCCCATGGAAACGAGACTCAAGTTAAAAAGGATATGGAAGAATTTTTAGAGAATCTACTTCAGTGCGGGTTGATTCAATATGCAGATTGACATTCACACTTTTACAATATTAAAAAAAACCATTAATAGAGATGGCTGGTTGGAGCTCCCCGCTTCTGGAAATAGTATGTTTCCGTATATCCAGAAGGGGAATCTCTGTCGGTTTGTCCCATGTAAACCTTCATTATTAAAAAAAGGCGATGTTATTCTCTATTATTCACAAATAGGTCAATTGATTGCTCATCGTTTTGTTGGAACTACGACCGTAAAGAATCAATCGTTATTTTTACTAAAGGGTGATACCAATCTCGGCTTTGACCAACCGATTGAAGAACATTGGATACTAGGAAAACTGGAAACAGTGCAAAAAAAACAATTCAATATCACTGCAGATCATTTTATCGTTCGAATCTGGGGGGGATTAATCCTTTCTTTTCCAATCCTATCAGGTGTTCTGCGGAGCTATTTAAATAGGAAGTTAAAACTACATTTTAATTAATGATGGAGTGTACCTAACATGAAGGATCAGCTGAAATCAATTATAACCCAATATTTTTCGATGAATGATATTCGCAGAGTTTTTTCTTTTGTCCTGCCTTATATTCTCAAAAGATGGAAGGCATATGTTGCCATTCTTCTTTTATTAGGAGTGGATATCTTCCTAACCATAGCTTTTGCTAAGTTTTACGGTGAGATTACGGATGCTGCAATTCATGGTGGTTACAAACAAATATTATCATTTATTCCCTACGGTGCACTCCTTATTTTATTAAGTATCGCTTCAAGTGTGTCTTATACCTTTTTTAATATGATTGCGACAAATGGGGTAAAAATGGATCTGAAAAACCACTTTTTTAACCATGTTTTAAGATTACCTGCCGGGGAGGTGTCCAATTATCGTTCCGGTGAATTAATGTCCCACTTTTCCAATGATATTCATGGTGTCGATGGAGTGATCGGAAGCAGTCTGATTAGCCTTGTTAGACTACCGATTATTTATATTGTTGTATTTGTGTATTTAGTGAATATTAATCTTACACTATGCTTAGTAAGCCTGATTATCGCACCAATTGCAGCACTTTCTGGTTTGGTATTTGGCTTGCTGCTTCGGAAAAATGGCAGATTAATTCACCGTTTAGTTGGAAATATCAATAGTCTTTTAAGTGAAACATTTCATGGATTCACTGTAATCCGTTCGTTTACATTGGAAAAACTGCAATATAAGAAGTATGCTAAGCAAAATCAGGAATTGTATCAATTGGAATTGGAAAATGCTAAACTTCAAAGCTGGTATAAGACAGGCGAACAAATCATTGGTTCGATCACCTTCATTATCAATGTTTCTATTGGGGCCCTTTTTGTTTCCAAAGGAGTTCTTACAGTTGGAGCACTATTAACCTTTCTTAACCTAGTTACACATCTATTCTATCCAATCACAGGAATTGCCAATGTTTGGGCCGGTTTTCAACGGTCTGTTGCTGCCCTTGAGAGAGTACTAGATGTTCTCGAAAAGCCAGCAGATGTAGAAGAACTTCCATCCTTTTCTCAAAATAGCTGTGTTAACGGAAATATTGAATATCGAAATGTTACCTTCAGCTACGTGGAAAATAAACAGGTATTTGAACATTTTAACCTCGAAATTCCGGAAGGAAAGGTTGTTGCTTTAGTTGGTCCTAGTGGGGCTGGAAAGAGTACATTATTTAATCTCCTGCAAGGCTTTTATAAACCTCAATCAGGTGACATACATATTGCAGGGAAGTCACTTCAGGAGTTATCGGCATCTGATTTAAGAAGTTCCATTGCCCTTGTTCCACAAGAGACCTTTCTATTTTCAGGAACGGTAAAGGAAAATCTACTGATTGCACGTCAGAACATTACTGAAAAAGAAATGGTGGAAGCAGCCATACGTGCTGAAATTCATGACTTCATTCTTTCATTACCTAAAGGATATGATACAGAAATTGGTGAAAATGGGATCAAGCTATCAGGAGGACAAAAACAACGAATCGCCATAGCAAGAGCGATTTTAAAAGATGCACCAATTCTGTTATTGGATGAAGCCACTTCTGCCTTAGACAGCGAAACAGAATATTACGTCAAAGAAGCATTAGAAGAATTAATGAGAGGCCGAACCACGATTATCATTGCGCATCGACTGTCCACGATTCAGCATTCAGATGTCATCATGGTTATGGAGCAAGGGAAAATTGTTCAACAAGGAACTCATAACGAACTAATGAAGCAAAGTGGCTTATATCGAAAACTTTATGATTCATCTTTTAGCTCAAAAAATGAAAATACTGTACCTTTAGTTGCAAGATAGAGTGGAGGTGAAAACTCATGAGTTTAGAGATGGTTAGATTACTTTATAATCCAAACACCGGTATGCCCTTAGAAGAAGATTTCTACACACATTCGCTCTTGGATATTGAAAATGAAGGAATCTCATCCCAAGTTTACTTCATTTTAAAGCAGCAGGGGAGGCTAAATCAAACCCCTGTTTTTTTTCAAAATCGTTTAAAGGAAAGCTATGAAAAGGGGCTGTTCCAAAATCTTTTAATCAGAAATCAACTGAATAACATTCTAACCGATTTTGAGAATCATAGTATAGATGTTATCCCACTTAAAGGGGTTCATTTTGCTGAAAACTATTTTGGACATATCGGAGCAAGGTCCACTTCGGATATTGACCTTTTAATTCGATTACAGGACCTTAATAGAGCTATTGAAATAATCAATAACTTAGGATTTACTGTTGAAGAGGAGCAGGTACCCGGTCATTTTCATTGTAGTTTTAGTAAAACTATACCTGGTTCAACCATGCCGCTAGTAGTAGAGTTGCACTGGAATATAGTGAAGGAAAATACGTCGAAGTTTAATATTGATGAGTTATGGAGTCAAGCTGAACTAGTCGGCAACTCTAAATATCTTAAAGAGCTTTCACCTAATCATTTGTTCTACATGATCTGCCTGCACGGCTGGCGTCATAATTTAGATTCGGCGAAATACTTTATAGACATTATTCAATTAATCTATAAATTAGGTGGAAAGATTGATTATGATTATTTGTTAAGACTTGCTGCGTCTCACAAAACATTAACAAGGTTAAAGAGGACGTTATCCATTGTCTATCTTCAATTTCCTCATTTAAGTAGAGTAAAAGAGTTGCCGTTCATAATAAAACGAACGAATTGGGAGTATCAACATTCAAAAGGAATAAGGCAATATATCGATTTTATTGACTATCAGTTATTCAGCTACGATAACGTTAAACATCGCTTAGTTGCACTTCAAAATTTGATTTGGCCTACAAAATATGAACTAATTGCTGAAATTGATGGGGAACACCATGGAAGGTCATTGTTCAAGATGTATTTGACATTATACAAAAAAAGACTTTCTTCTATTATAAAGGTATTTTTACCTCATTAACTATTCTTTTAACAGATCATGATGTGCAAAAAAGGTTGAGTATTTGCTCAACCCTTTTCCACATCATGATCTGTGTTCTGTGGTGAATCGTTTAGTTATGAAGTAGACAGAAAATATCCCTAATGAATCAATAATCAAATCGTAAAATCTGCCATCCCTGCCGAAAAACAATTGGAAAAATTCAGTGATGAAAGCGAAAATTAAGGCAATCACAACCGATGATTTATGAGTTTTTAATAAACTAAAAAGAAGAAAATCCATGATGGCAAATCCTATAAAATGACCTGATTTTACTTTAATAAATTCAGAATGTACCAAAGTAATGTCATTAAAAATAAAGAAAGACAAAAAATCTGGTTTAGGCACCCATTTAAATCCGAATGTATGAAGATACATAAGTTTCTCAATGCTTTCTGTCCAGGTATTTAATAACAAAAATAGTCCCCAAAAGGTTATGAAAAGTAATTTTAAAAAAATACGTTTTTCTTGGGAATTGCGTTTCCTCTCAAGTGGTTGATGATCCATTTCTTTTACTCCCATTTCCCCATGAAATTTTCCTACTATTAATCATAACATCGTTCTTTATGAAGAACAATACTGGGTATTTTAATAAAATTACAAATGAAAATATATATAGTCCAAAACTATACCACTTTAGTATCATACGAAAAATATTTTATAGGTAATACCAACCTGGTTTTTATTTACAAAATTCTACATTTTCTTTATAATGAACTCATATCGTTCTTTTTTGGGAACTGACTAATTAGAAAAGAAGGGAAACTATGATCTATCCGCTAATAAAAAAAAGAGATCAAATACACATTGTTAAAGACCCTTACTGTTGTGTTTGTGGTCTGGAATTTAATACAGAAAGAGTTATTAAAAGGAAAACCCTTAGAAAAATAAAATTTATTGAATTAGGTCAAGTAACCTGTGAGCAATGTGTGTTAAAACTTCTAAACTATGAATAATCCATTACATAATTTGGATTTTGTCGAAATTGTGTCGATATTTTTGGAAATATTTTCATTTAGATTGGCTAAAGACTATAGTACTATTAAAATAGTTCTTTAATACTTTAATACTAAAAAGACAAAGGCAAACCATTCGAAAGGGTGGGACGCAAAGCTACAGGTCTAAGGTTCTTAACTATGATGGCTGAGTTACCTAAAATAGTAATACAATTTTTAGGAGGGTAATAGCGTGTCTGTATTAACTGCTGAAGAAACTGATAAAGAATGGTTAGACCTGATTGTTGAAGCGAAAAAATTAGGACTTTCCATAGAAGAAATAAAAGAATTTCTAGAGAATCCTTTTAAATCATAATGAAACCGACCTTAAAATGTTGAATAGCAACGGACGAAGCTAAATCAATTAATTAATCAAAAACGACTAGTAATACATAAAATATTCTGAATATTATATCTCGAAGGACGAGTGTATGTTTATAAATATTCTAGTTAGATTAAA
This sequence comes from Bacillus sp. ISL-18, assembly GCF_018613415.1. Lineage (GTDB taxonomy): Bacteria > Bacillota > Bacilli > Bacillales > Cytobacillaceae > Neobacillus. Next base: position 73,719 of record NZ_JAGGQG010000011.1, read on the forward strand.
ACAGCTTAACAAATTGGTTTGAACCATTTTGTTAAGCTGTTTTTTGTATAAATTAATAATTCAAAAACTTCACACAAACCCCATAAGGCACCGTAATATCAGAAGTAATCAACGTCAAGCGGCCAGAAACCTCGTCTCTAGTATACAACACCGCATTGCCAGACTCCTGATTAACAGCCACCACAAACTTCCCACTTGGATCAATCTCAAAATCCCGTGGCCAATCCCCTTCAGTAGAAGTATGCTCCACAAACGTAAGCTCACCAGAGCCTGGATCCACACTAAACACAGCAATACTGTTATGCCCGCGATTGCCAGCATAAACATAACGTCCTTCCGCAGAAATATGAATCGCACTGCCTTGATTGTTTTCCTTAAAATCCTCAGGCAGAGTAGAAATATATTGAACCTCGCTAAAACGGCCATTTTCCGGATTGTAATTTAATGCAATTACCTCAGAGCTGAACTCAGTCATAACGTAAGCCATATCCCTGTTTGGATGAAAAACAAGATGTCTTGGACCGCTGCCAGCTTTTAATGGCAAAAGATGTGCCTTGCTAAGAGTGCCATCCTCTTCCACAGCATATGTAATCAGTGCATCAATTCCTAACTCACAAACCACAAGATACTTCCCATCAGGAGTCAATTCGGAAAAATGGGAATGTGGCTTTTCCTGTCTTGGGTCAGGGCCAGAGCCTTCATGCTCTCTAATTGATGCATACGGTAACACTGAACCATCTTCTTGATTAATCAAATGTGATTGAACCAGCCCTTGATGATAGTTAGCACCAAACACCATCCGGTTTTTGCTGTCTACACTCACATAACAAGGTGGTGCGCCAGCTAACACCTGGCTGTTAATTTCCGACAGACTACCATTTTCACCAATCGAAAAAGCGGCAATTCCGCCAGTTTCCCCTTCTTTAACAACCGAGTAAAGATAGCGATTGTCTGGGCTGATTGCTAAATAGGTTGGGTTCCCAAGCTCAGCAGCCACGTTAATATTTTCAATTTTTGCTTCATCCGTATTCAATGTAAAGGAATAGATTCCTTTACTATCTCCCTTTGTATAAGTTCCGATATAACCCTTATAGTTTGCCATCAGCTACACTCCTTCAGAATTGGTTTCGTTTTATTTTATCAAACATTACCAATAATTACTCCCCTAACGAACCGAAGCTTTAGGGAAAGAGGAACTCAGGCAAGACAAAAGTTGATATAAAAAAATATCGCAGTTTAGTTAATGTGTGACAACAATATCCTTAATAAAGTTTTCAATCACAAAGGCAGCCACACCTAATGCTGAAGAATAAATCGAAAGTGACGAGAAAAGTACTTCCATTTCATTCTGATGAAAGGACAAAGAATGATTTTCAATCGTTCTTTTTATTGGTGCTTCAAGCCACTGCCTTGCTTTGGCTAATCGATTACCGATGATGACCTGCTGTGGATTAAAGCTATTAATAATGTTATTTATGCCGTACCCCAGATAGCGGCCAATTTCTTCAAAAAGTTCAAGGGAAGTCTTGTCATTTTCTTTCGCACGTTGGATCAATGATTCAAGCGTTGCGTCCTTTTGGTTCGTCATTTGTAACAGGGTATGTTCGGAAGCATACATCTCCCAGCATCCGCTGCTTCCACATCTGCAGGGTCTTCCATTTACTTCAATAATCATATGTCCAAATTCTCCGGAATAACCATTATTCCCTTGATACAACTCGCCATTTAGGATGATCCCAACACCAATCCCAATTCCTGCACTAATATAAATGATATTTTCGTGATGTTGGCCTGCACCAAATTGTTTTTCTCCATACGCGCCGGCATTCGCTTCGTTTTCAATGATAACTGGAAGTTTAAAAACTTTCTCAATCTCTGATTTTAAGGATACGTTTTTCCAGCTTAGGTTGGGTGCCAACAAAACCATACCTTCTTTATCCACAATACCAGCAACACCCAGCCCCACACCAACTACGCCATATTTGCTGGGAGGCATTTCAGTAAGAATGGTATGGATACCTGTTTTAACAATTTCTTTTACAACTGAAAAACTAGAATCTTGAATTAGTTGGCTTTTTTCAAAGATGATATTGCCCTTTAAATCTGTTAAAACACTTAGGATATAATTAACACCCACATCAATCCCAATGGCATATCCTGCTGTTTTATTAAAGTGGAGAAGGACCGGACGGCGGCCGCCGCTGGATTCACCTGGACCTGATTCATAAATGAGATCTTCTTCTAATAATTCATTCACCATGGAAGAAACGGTGCCCTTATTTAAACCGGTCACCTGAGCAATGTCAGCACGTGAGATTGGCTCTTTCTCCATAATCATTTGCAGTACCAAAGATTTATTGTTTCTTTTTACTACCTGCTGGTTCCATGTAATGGTTGTCAATGAAAAAATCTCCCCATGTTCGTTATTGTATATTTATCTTAACATAAACTTAGTTTATTGGATATACAAACAAAGGAAAGCGTGCTATAATACAAATGGAAACGGTAAGAAATAACCACAAACTTGGTGTGTAATCGCTTCCTCGTTTCAAGCTAACCGTGAAGTAAAGTTAGGGACATCTCTGAAACAATTAACTATTATTTGGAGAAAGCAGGGGAATTATATGTCAAAAAATATGTTTTTCAATGCCCATCATTCACCAATTGGAGCCTTTTCAAGTTTTACCCTTGGTTTTTATGGGAATGGCGGGGGACTCGATCTTGAGCTTGGCCGTTCACCACGAAAAAATGTTTATGTTGGTGTTGAATCGGCAGAACGTGAAGGAATCTATGAGGCACTGCCATTCTTTGAACTAGAAGATGATGAAAGTAAACGCTATGATATTGAAAATATGGATCCAAACCCAGATAAGCCGCGCATCATTTTACCTTTTGAGAAGGAACAAATAGAGCGGAACTTCCAATTGGGAACAGATTCTTGGAAGGCCGGCGATTTAACCTTTACCGTCTATTCTCAAGTCCAATCTGTACCAGATCCAGCTACAGCATCAGACGAACAACTAAAAAGTACCTTAATACCTGCTGTATGGGCGGAGCTTACGATTGATAACACGCAAGGAACGAAAAGCCGACGCGCCTTTTTTGGCTATCAAGGCAGTGACGCATACAGCTCGATGCGTCGTTTGGATGATACTTGTGATGGGATTGCTGGTGTTGGCCAAGGCCGCGTAACAGCCATTGCAACCAATGACCCTGAAGTGAAGTCAGCTCTGCACTTCAGCTTGGAGAATATTTTAACCACACCGTTTGAAGAAAACTGGGCCTTCGGTTTAGGACCTGTCGGTGCACTAGTGGTGGATGTTCCTGCCGGGCAAAAACGCACCTATAAATTTGCTGTGTGCTTTTACCGCGGGGGCTATGTAACAGCAGGGTTAGATGCTTCCTACTTATATACAAGATATTTCCCAAATATCGAAACTGTAGCGACTTTTGCCTTAGAAAATTTTGATCAATTCACAGCCGTTGCGAAAGAATCCAATCAATTAGTAAGTGATGGGGATTTATCAGATGATCAAAAGTTTATGATGATTCATTCCATTCGCAGCTACTATGGCAGCACACAATTGCTGGATGTGGACGGAGAGCCGTTTTGGGTGGTAAACGAAGGGGAATATCGAATGATGAATACCTTCGACCTGACTGTCGACCAAATTTTCTTTGAATTGAAAATGAATCCTTGGACAGTGAAGAACGAGCTGGACATGTTTGTCAGCAGATTTAGCTATGAAGATAAAGTGCGTTTCCCAGGGGATGAGACAGAATATCCTGGCGGTATCAGCTTTACGCATGATATGGGGGTTGCTAACACGATTTCCCGTCCGCATTATTCCTCTTATGAATTATACGGATTAGATGGATGTTTCTCTCATATGACTTATGAGCAGTTGGTTAACTGGGTGTTATGTGCATCTGTATATGTAGAACAAACAGGAGATACCGAGTGGTTAAACGGGAATTTGGATGTTTTCTTCCGCTGCTTTGAAAGCATGATCAATCGTGATCATCCGGAAGCAGATAAACGAGATGGCATTATGGGTCTTGACTCCACACGCGTAATGGGGGGTGCAGAGATTACGACTTATGATAGTTTAGATGTTTCACTGGGCCAGGCAAGAAACAATATTTATTTAGCCGGCAAGACATGGGCATCCTATGTGGCATTAGAGAAAATCTTTAAAGAGAATGGACTAACGAACTTGTCGAAACAGGCTGGAGAGCTAGCGGAAAAATGTGCATCCACGATTGCAGGCCATATTACGCCTGGCGGCTATATCCCTGCGGTTATTAAGGAAGGGAACGATTCTAAGATTATTCCAGCGATTGAAGGACTGATTTTCCCTTACTATACAAACAACAAAGAAGCATTGGATCCAAATGGTCGTTTTGGCACCTACATTCAAGTATTGAAAAAGCACTTAACAACCGTATTGACTGAAGGTGTTTGCTTGTTTGAAGATGGCGGCTGGAAGATTTCGTCTACAAGCAATAATTCTTGGTTAAGCAAGATCTACTTAAGCCAGTTTATTGCCCGTGAAATTCTTGGGCTTGATTGGGATGAAAAAGGAGCAAAGGCAGATGCAGCACATGTTGCTTGGCTAACGCATCCAAATCTATCGGTTTGGAGCTGGAGTGATCAAATCATCTCTGGTGAAATCGCCGGAAGTAAATATTACCCGCGCGGAGTAACAAGTATTTTATGGCTTGAGGAAAGTAAAAAATCCGCACCATTAGCGGCTTCTGCAATGACTGAATAAAGGAATCGAGACTGTCTGGTAGTAACTGGACAGTCCTATTTTTTAATAGAAGTAATGCGACACTTGTTTTATACTAAAGATAGTACTCATCAAGAGGTGAAAGACCATGCAATTTAATTGGGTAGTCGGTAAGGCATATACTGGTTGTGAGTGGGTTATGAAACTAGCTTATTTAAATATTTTATGGGTGCTCTTTTCATTGGGCGGTCTTATTTTACTCGGCATTTCCCCTGCATCTGTCGCATTGTTTACCATTTTAAGAAAATGGTTGATGAATGAGACGGATGTACCAATCTTTCGAACCTTTTTAACTACTTATAAAAAGGAGTTTATCAAATCCAATCAGCTTGGATGGGTAATGGCGTTGATCGGGATGTTCCTGTATTTCGATTTCAAGTATCTGATTACGGTTGGAGGAACGATACAATATGTGCTCTCCATCCCACTGTTGATTGTTTCGATTTTATTTTTAATCACGATGCTTTATCTTTTTCCTGTTTATGTTCATTACGAATTACGCCTGATTCAATATATTAAAAACTCCTTTTATATTGGAATCATTAACATGCATATCACTATTTTGATGATTGCTGTAACGATCCTCATAGGCATCTTGTATCGTTCTATTCCTGGGATTGTTCCGTTTTTTAGCATAAGTTTGTTCTCTCTCATGGTGATGACGGGGGCCAAACAAAGTTTTAATCGGATTGAAGCCAAACAAAAAAAACTTAGTGTACAAAATTAATAAACTGTACTTCCGAAAAAGCTGTCGACGCAAAAATGGGACAGCTTTTTTGTTTGTCATAATTTGTTCAAAAAAAATTCTATAAATCTTTGTTTATCCGATAGACAAACGAAGTGGAGGATGCTATACTCTAATTAAACCTAGGTTAAAGACTATGAGATTAAAAGACATGTAAGCATTTACAAGACTAGGTCTATAACCGAAAAACCTTAGGAGGAATCCACCCATGGCATATTTTGAAAATGTAAAAAACATTCAATTTGAAGGTTCAAATTCATCGAATCCTTTAGCATTTAAGTATTATAATCCACAAGAAGTAATCAACGGAAAAACAATGGAGGAATTACTGCGTTTCTCTGTTACCTGGTGGCATACATTTACAGCAGACGGAACAGATCCATTCGGCGTAGGTACTGCCATTCGTCCTTGGAACCACTTAACAGGACTTGATTTAGCAAAAGCACGCGTTGAAGCAGCATTTGAACTTTTTGAAAAATTAAATGTTCCATTCTTTGCTTTCCATGATGTTGATATTGCTCCAGAAGGAAGCACATTAGCTGAATCTAACAAAAACCAAGACATTATCGTTAACATGATTAAAGAATACATGAAAACAAGCAAGACGAAGCTTCTTTGGAACACGGCTAATATGTTCACAAATCCTCGCTATACACATGGTGCAGCTACTGCTCCAAATGCAGATGTATTTGCATACTCTGCTGCAAAAGTGAAGAAGGGCTTAGAAGTAGCGAAGGAATTAGGCGCAGAAAACTATGTATTCTGGGGCGGCCGTGAAGGATATGAAACACTATTAAATACTGATATGAAGCTTGAGCAAGATAACCTAGCACGCTTCTTCCACTTGGCAGTAGATTATGCAAAAGAGATTGGCCTAAATGTGCCTTTCTTAATTGAGCCAAAACCAAAAGAGCCAACAAAACACCAATATGACTTTGATGTGGCTACTGGACTAGCATTCTTACAAAAATATGACTTAACTGATTACTTCAAGTTCAATCTTGAAGCAAACCATGCAACATTAGCTGGTCATACATTCGAACACGAACTTCGTGTGGCTCGTATCAATGGTATGCTTGGCTCGATTGATGCAAACCAAGGGGATCCATTACTTGGCTGGGATACAGATGAGTTCCCAACTGACTTATATTCTACAACATTAGCAATGTACGAAATTCTTCTAAATGGCGGCCTAGGAAAAGGCGGTACGAACTTCGATGCGAAAGTACGTAGAGGTTCTTTCGATCCAGAAGATTTATTCCACGCTCACATCGCTGGAATGGATGCATTTGCAATCGGCTTAAAAGTAGCAAACAAGTTACTAGAAGACCGTGTATTCGAAAACTTCATTGATGATCGTTACAGCAGCTATACAAAAGGCATCGGTTTAGACATCGTTGAAGGCAGAACAAATTTCCGTGAATTAGAACAGTATGCTCTTGGTTTAACTGAAATCAAAAATACTTCTGGCAGAACAGAAGTATTAAGAGCTACACTTAACCAGTATCTATTAGAAACACTTTCAGGTGTGACAGTTCGATAAAAACAACAATGAACCCAACAAAATAAAATGGAAAATGTGCTGGAAGTTACTTGTCCAGCACATTTTTATAGAGAGGGATGCTGCAAATGAAATACGTTATTGGTGTTGACCTTGGGACAAGCGCTGTCAAAATTCTCCTCGTTAATCAAAATGGTGATGTATGCCAGGAAGTTTCCAAATCTTATCCTTTAATTATCGAGAAATCAGGTTATAGTGAACAAAACCCGGAAGAATGGGTGGCAAAGACAACGGAAGGATTGGCTGAATTGGTCCAAGCATTCCAAGGCGATGTAAAGGATATAGAAGGAATCAGCTTTTCAGGACAGATGCATGGATTGGTTTTACTAGATGAGGCAAACCAAGTTTTGAGAAATTCAATTCTTTGGAATGATACAAGAACCACGAAGCAGTGTCAGGAAATTTATGAGACTGTGGGTCAGGAGAGACTTCTTGAGATTACGAAAAACCCGGCATTGGAAGGCTTCACCTTACCGAAAATTCTTTGGGTAAAAGAGCAGGAGCCTGAAACATTCAAACGTGCAAGCGTATTCATGCTTCCAAAAGATTATTTGCGTTACCGCATTACCGGCAATATTCATATGGAGTATTCGGATGCAGCCGGAACATTAATGTTAAATGTAAGTAAGCGGGAGTGGAGCCCGGAAATTTTAAATCTATTTAGTATTGCTCCTGAACTTTGTCCGCCGCTGGTAGAATCCCATGCTTGTGTTGGCACAGTTACAGCTGAATTTGCGCAAAGTACTGGATTATCAGAAGCAACGAAGGTATTTGCGGGCGGAGCGGATAATGCTTGTGGAGCAATCGGTTCAGGTATTCTTTCAGAAGGGAAATCATTGTGCAGCATTGGTACATCTGGTGTTGTCCTTTCATATGAAGAAAGAAACGACCTAGACTTTGAAGGTAAAGTTCACTATTTTAACCACGGTGAGGAAAATACTTATTACACGATGGGGGTTACTCTTGCTGCCGGTTATAGTTTAAGTTGGTTTAAGGATACATTTGCAAAAGAGGAAGCCTTTGATCAATTTTTAGAAGGTGTTGACGAAGTATCTGCCGGCAGTGATGGCTTATTATTCACTCCGTATATCGTTGGAGAAAGAACACCGCATGCGGATTCCAATATCCGGGGCAGCTTCATTGGAATTGATGCTGGCCATGAGCGGAGGCACTTTGCCCGTGCGGTTCTTGAGGGAATCACTTTTTCATTAAATGAGTCCATTGAAATTTTTAGAAACAGTGGTAAGACCATTGATTCGATCATTTCCATGGGCGGCGGTGCTAAAAATGAAACATGGCTGCAAATGCAGGCTGATATCTTTAATGCTAAAATCGAAAAACTTACAAGCGAACAAGGTCCAGGTATGGGGGCAGCAATGTTAGCGGCTTATGGCAGCGGCTGGTTTACCTCTTTGAAAGAGTGTGCAGAGAAGTTTATTCAAACGTCAAAAACCTATTATCCTATTGAGGAAAATGTAGAAGCATATAAAAAACTATTTGCTATTTACCAACAAGTTTATACACAAACAAAGGTGCTTAATGATCAATTAAAGGATTTTAGAAGATAAGTTGTAGATCGATAGGTGGAGGGGACATATGACAAAGTTCGTTGAAAAGCTAGATGGCTCTTTTTACACTGGGGAATATCGAAATCTCTTCAAAGAAATCGGCAAAACGGATGAAGAAATCAACCAAAGAATCAAAAATAATTGGGAAGAACTTTTTAATGGTGATGAAGATACAAGAATCTATTATCCAGTCGGCGTTGATTTAGGGTATATGCTCGATACTGGAAACCTCGATGTCCGGACGGAGGGCATGTCCTATGGAATGATGATGGCGGTACAAATGGATATTAAAGATGTATTTGACCGGCTTTGGAACTGGACAATGAAGTACATGTACATGACTACTGGGGAACACGCAGGTTACTTTGCCTGGTCTTGCCAGCCTGATGGTACGAAAAATGCTTACGGTCCTGCTCCTGATGGGGAAGAGTTCTTCGCGATGGCTTTATTCTTTGCCTCCCACCGCTGGGGAGATGGTCCAGAGCCTTTTAACTATAGCGTTCAAGCAAAGAACATTCTAAGGACTTGCCTTCATAACGGTGAAGATGGTGTGGGCTACCCTATGTGGAATCCGGATAACAAATTAATTAAATTTATTCCTGAATGTGAGTTCTCGGATCCATCCTATCATTTACCGCATTTTTATGAATTATTTGCTTTGTGGGCGTACGAGAAAGACCGTCCGTTCTGGAAGGAAGCAAGTATGGCAAGCAGGGAATATCTAAAGATCTCTTGTCATCCTGAAACCGGCTTAGCCCCAGAGTACGCATACTATGATGGCACTCCGAACAATGAGAGAGGCTATGGTCATTTTTTCAGTGATGCCTACCGTGTAGCTGCTAATATCGGTCTTGATTACGAGTGGTTTAGAGGGGATGCATGGGAAACGGAAGAAGCGAATAAGATTCAAGCCTTTTTTGCAGATAAGGATCCTGTTGATTACCGGCGTTATACGATTTCTGGAGAACCATTTGAGGAAAAATCTCTTCATCCGGTTGGTTTGCTTGCGACAAATGCCATGGCCTCCCTTGCCGCAGATGGTCCAGATCGATTAAAATGGGTGAAATTATTCTGGAATACTCCTGTTCGAACTGGGGAAAGACGGTATTATGATAACTGCTTGTATTTTTTTAGTTTGCTGGCATTAAGCGGCAATTATAAAATTTGGGCACCTTATTAAGTCAATAGATAGACTAAAAGAATGCTCTTCGTATTTATTAAAGCGAAGGGTATTCTTTTTTTGTTGTCAATTTACATAGAAACTAAAAATAGAGGACAAAAAATGAAGCCTCTCAGGTAATGAATTTGAGGGGCTTCATCGTTTAAAAATTTCATTAAATTCCAAAAATTTTCTGATAGTCTAACCTCTAAACTATGTTCCGTGGTAAAATGAGAATAAATAAATTCTGATAAGGAAATAAATTTATTCTTTATTTATTAGTCTTTCAACAGCAATAACAATAAAACATTAGTAATAATATCAGGTGTGAGATACGTCTTTTTTATTATGTAAGCGCTTAAGGTTCTGGGGCTTTAAAGCGCAAAATGCTAATTTCATCTAATTGGAGTTGAATAGACAATGCATAAAGTGATTTTAGTTGATGATGAAAATTTTTTCCGGAAAGGATTAAGAAGTTTAATAGATTGGGAAGCAAGTGGATTTAGGGTTGCAGGAGAAGCTGCAAATGGTGAAGATGCGTTAGCACTTATTGATGAAGTAGATCCCGAACTCGTCATAACCGATATCAGAATGCCGGTCTTAGATGGAATAGAGTTAATTAAACATGTTATGCAAAAAGAGGGAAATCATCCTAAATTTATTATTATCTCGGGTCACAGTGATTTTAAATACGCCCAACAAGCGGTACGTTACGGTGTTCATGATTTTATCCTAAAGCCCATTGATCAGGAAGAAATTGAGGAAACCTTGCAATTGCTTTCCCATACAATATCAGAACAAAAGCTCGTTCGTGAACGGAACATTGAAATAAAGAAGGCCGTTTTTCTTGAAAATCTGATTTATGGAAAAGTCAATGAGGAGGACGCTTACGCTTTCTCAAGAGAACTATCTTTGAGCAGTGCTGCCGAATATTATTATCTGATTTTGGAGGTAAATGGACATCCTCAATCTCCAGAAATTCAAGTGAAGGAAAAAATAACTAGTATCATCCACGATATATGTGATCCACAAGTGGGGGTATTTATTCAAGAGTTAGAACAAGGGAGCTATGGATTGTTAATTCCCTCCACTTATCTGTGTCGTTTCCAAATGCAAATCAGTCATTTTGTGAAGTGGATTTATGGATTACTTACAAGTAATATGCCTCAAGAGGTTACCTTTTATATTGGTCCTGCTGTTCCCAAATTATATTTTTTAAGAGAGTCGTTCGAAGCAGCCAAAAATGCACGCGAGTATAAGTATGTGTATGAAGATAAAAATATTATTCTTTCAAAAGAGATAGAGAACAATAAATCGATTACCTATACAGAACTTGAGGATTCTTATTACCATCTATTAATGGAGCAAATAGAAGAAAATACAACGATGGCCATTATGGAAACAATAGATAAGATTTTCCTTCAGTTTGCCTCGAAAAAAATGGCTCAAGTAGCAGTGAAGGCATCCATCAATCGATTTGTTCACGCGATTTTAAAAATTATTAAAAACATGGAAGGGGAAGTATCGAATTTAAAAAACTTCCGGATAATGCTTCAGCTTCAAAACTATAATTTAACATTACAACAACTTAGGAAACAATTTCTTGAATTTGTGTTAGAAAGTAAAGAAATGATCACAATCCTTCGCAAACAATCTGCAGATGGTGAGGCTCATAAAATTAAACAATTTGTAGACTCACACTATCGGGAGAATATAAGTTTGAAATCCATCGCTGCAAAATTTTTTATGAATCCTGTCTATTTAGGCCAGTTATTTAAGAAAACCTACGGGATCTACTTTAAAGATTATTTATTGCAGGTAAGAATTAATGAGGCGAAAAAACTGTTGAGGCAATCGGAACTGAAGATATATGAAATTGCGGAAAGAGTAGGTTTTAATAATACGGACTATTTTGTGACCATTTTTGGGAAGTTTGAAAAGATAACTCCCTCTGAATATCGGAATAAACTACTAGAAAAAAGAAAAGTGTGATTACCATGAAAAAAGTAAAATTCAGTTTTCATAATGTGCGTTTAAGTAAAAAATTATTGATTATGTATATTTTTTCAGTCTTTATTCCAATTGTTTTAACCAATATTATTTTTTATACGGTTACGATAAAAAATGTAAAACAGCAGCAAATGCACGACTCGCAGCTTGCATTGAACCAAATAAGTAATGATTTTGGGAAGATTATCGACGATGCCGTCGGGATATCTTCCTCTCTTTATACCAATACCAATATTAATTTATTCCTGGAGAGGGAATACCCTTCAGATGTGGATTATGTGGATGATTATGATACTTATCTACGAACCTTTAACCAATCAAGCCCGATTAATCCGTCAATCAATTCGATACGATTTTATACGGATAACCCCACGATTATCTATTCGGGCGGTGTCTATCCATTAACAGAGGAAATCAAAAAAATGGCTTGGTATAAACAATTAATGAAAACGAATAATACGTCTCCTATCGTATTAAATTCAATCCTTGATAACCAAACATCAACTTTCAGTATTATAAGAAAGCTTGATTACTTTAACTTTAATAATAGACAAAAGATTGTAAAAATCGAAATTAATCCGGAAACCATCGATAAAATATTCAATAATGTTACCTTTAAAGGAGATGTTTATCTTCTCAATGACAAGGGGCAAATTGAGTATTCAACGAAAAAGGATTTAGCATGGAGAGATAAGCACATCCCATTTAGTCAGATCTCAAACACAAATAAGACGGTGCTCTTTGATTCGACCCACTTGGACCAAGCCTACCTTCAAAGCTGGAAGGTGGTTGGAACTCTCTCCGAAAAAACAATGCTTAATACCGTTAACAAATCGGGGCGCTTTATTCTCTATTTGGCTTTTATCAATATCATCATTCCTACTATTATCATTATTTTAATTAATCGATCCTTTTTAAGAAGGTTACAGCGCATATTTAGACATGTTAAAAAGATGGGGGATCAAAATTTTGAAAAGATTCCCGATCCGGAATATACAGATGAAATAGGAATCTTAACAAGTGAGTTTAATCGCATGGTAAGGAAAATTGAGGAATTGATTCAAGATGTATTGATTGCTAATATCCAAAAGCAAGAGATGGAGATTAAACGAAATCGTGCCCAGCTTAGCGCTCTGCAAAGTCAAATTAATCCGCACTTTTTATTTAATGCGCTTGAAACCATCAGAATGAGAAGTTTAATGAAAGAAGAGATTGAGACGGCTAATATTATCCATAATATGGCCAAAATTTTTCGTAACTCCTTGACTTGGGGAAAAGACATGGTAACGGTCCGATCGGAAGCAAACCTGGTCGTTAGTTTTCTTGAAATCCAAAAATACCGGTTTGGTGAAAAGCTAGAATATGAAATTGATATAGATGAGGCTGCAGAACATTGCATGATACCAAATATGGCTCTCCAGCCATTTGTTGAGAATGCTAGTATTCATGGAATAGAGCCGTTAAAGGGAAATGGGAAAATTAGTGTAAAAGTCACAGTTAATCAAGATATCTTAACCTGTATCGTCATGGATAATGGTGTAGGAATGCCTGAAGATAAAAAGGAACGGATACTCCACTCCTTAAAAAATGAAGATGAAATGGGAAAAAGTGTGGGTATAAAGAATGTGTTTTATCGTTTGAAGCTGTACTACGCGGACCAATTTCACTTTTATGTGGATAGTGAGAAAGGAAAAGGAACCATTGTTACAATGAAAATCCCCTATAAGACGAGTATAACAGACAAGAAAATTGAAATTTCACAAAACAAACTATACTTTACTAAGTAACAACTATAGTTTTTAGGTACTCCAAGAAAGCCCTTACATTTTATAATAAACATGTAACTAAAAAGAAACGGGGGTTAGCAAATGATTAACAAGAAATTCTTGGCTGTACCTTTAATGGCAGCGATGTTATTTACTGCAGCAGGATGTACTAAAGATGAAAGTGCTAGTACAAGTTCCAGCAAAAATGACAAATCACCTGTAACCTTTACTTATTTTAATGCCGGTGCCGCAGGTAAAGACTTGAATACCGATGAAACTGCCATTGGTAAAGAACTTGAAAAACAAACCGGTGTAAACTTTAAGGTCGAGCACATTGTGGGTGACGTTAATACAAAGATAGGAACGATGATCGCTAGCGGAAAATATCCAGACCTTCTTGTTCCCGATCAAGGAATCGATAAAGTGGTACAAGCAGGAGGATTTATTGATTTAACGGACCTAATCAATAAACATGCCCCGAATCTTAAAAAATTATATGGTCCTTACTTAAATCAAATGAAAGATCCGAAGGACGGGAAAATTTATTTTATTCCATTTGGCGCCAGCCAGGGATATGCCCCATACCCCGATATTCAGCAAAGCGCATTTTGGATCCGTCGTGATGTTCTAAAAGAAGCAGGCTATCCAAAAGTGAAGACAGTCGATGAATATTTCAAACTAATAGAAGACTTCCAGAAAAAGCATCCACAGACGAATGGTGCTCCTACGATCGGCTACACATCACTAAACTACGATTGGAGATTTACCGTAGGTGATGGTGCAAGGCATGCTGCAGGTTATGGAAATGATGGCGGCGTTATTGTCGATACGAAGACACAAAAAGCCTCTGTTTTTGCAAACAAGGATTGGATGAAAAATTATCTTCAAAAATTAAATGACCTTAATGCCAAAGGAGTATTTGATAAAGAATCATTCGTTTCCAATTATGACGAATATCTTGCGAAAATAGCTTCAGGACGTGTCTTGGGATTCTTTGATTATCAATGGGAAGTTTCCCAGTCTTTAAATAGTTTGGCAAAAGCCGGCAATGACGATATGCGTTACATGGCATTGCCAATCACCTTTGATTCCAGCATAAGAGATGCTTATGTCGATCCGCCAGCTTTTGTAAACAACCGCGGTATTGGTATTACTGTTAGTGCAAAAGATCCTGTTCGAATCATTAAATACTTAGATGCACTTTGTAAAGAAGAAAATCAAAAGCTAGTTATGTGGGGAATTAAGGGACAAACTTATGAAGTCAATGACAAAGGCAGATTCTATCGTACTCCGGAAGAAATTGCAAAAACCCAAGATCAGAAATTTAATGACCAGTTTGGCTTCACGACTTTTGATTGGTACTGGCCTGTCGGTGATGGTCTGTATAGCGATGGTAACGCATGGGGCCCAGCGAAACAACCGGAAGTGGCGCAAGCTTCTTACACAGAAGGGGATAAAAAATTATTATCCGCATACAACATAAAAGTGTTTTCTGACCTGTTTGCGAAACCTGAAAACCGTCCGTGGTATCCGGCATGGAGCGCACAGCTTGAGCAAGGATCTCCTGCCCAAATTTACGACCAGAGAAGCCAGGATTTGCAAAAGAAATACTTTGCTAAATTGGTATTAGCCAAGCCGTCTCAATATAATTCTCTCTGGAATGAGTTTACGAAACAATACAATGCCCTAGATTCTAAACCATATGAAAAAATAATGAATAAAGTAGTTCAAGACCGGGTTAAATTAGCTGAGCAAAAGTAGGATAAAGAGAATGTAATCAAGGCCGATATTTGCAAAAACAAAGATATCGGCCTTGACCATTTTAGTAGACACTATTAATGGGAAGCTTTATAACATTTGAAGGAAAGGGACTTAGTACTTTCCTTAAGGGAGGGCTAGTAATGCAGGCAGAAACGAAAATTGCTGATGAGTTGATTCAATCTAAAGTTTCCATTCAGTCTAATAAGAAAAAGGGACTATTTCTCAAAAGGTTGAAGACGCAAAAGGCACTTATGGCCATGAGTATTCCATTCCTGATTTGGTTGTTTATTTTTAAGTACGTCCCTTTATGGGGCTGGAGCATTGCTTTTCAGGATTATAAACCAGCATTAAGCATGTTCGATCAAACATGGGCTGGATTAAAACATTTTAAGTTTTTATTCGATGACGCAAACTTTTACCGGGTGCTTCGTAATACGCTGGGTATGAGTGTTATTAATCTTGTATTGGGGTTTGTAACTGCAATTGGTCTTGCCCTGCTTTTAAATGAAATCAGACATAGCAAATTTAAGAAAGTCGTTCAAACCATCAGCTATATGCCTCACTTTCTTTCATGGGTGGTGGCGGCAAGCATCATTTCTTATTCTCTTTCCACAGATACGGGAATTGTCAATATTGTATTAATGAAACTGGGTATTATTCATCAGCCGATCCTATGGCTTGGAAAGGAAACTTGGTTCTGGGGAATTAACGGGATTTCCGATGTTTGGAAAAATGTCGGCTGGAATACAATCATCTATCTGGCCGCCATTACGATGATTGATCCGGAACAATACGAAGCAGCAGATATTGACGGTGCAACCAGGCTCCAGCGGATTAAGCATATTACACTTCCTTCTTTAAAACCAACAATTATTATCTTGCTGATCATGAATTTGGGTTATATTTTGGAATCAGGCTTTGAGGCCCAATATTTACTAGGAAATCCAATGAACCTTGACTACTCGGAAAACCTCGATATATATGTATTAAAATACGGGATTTCAATGGGGAATTTTTCACTTGCCACGGCAGCGGGCATATTTAAAACAGTCGTTAGTTTCATCTTCCTGTTTACTGCTAACCATATCGCTAAAAAGTTTGATCAGCCAAGGCTGTTTTAGGAGGGAGACATATGAAACAAAGGAAATTCTTTAAAGCTACAAAAAATTATTCCGGAGCAGGCGATTATCTTTTTGATATTTTTAACTATACATTTATGATTTTTCTTTGCGTAGTTATGCTGTATCCGTTTTTAAACCAGGTGGCTGTTTCTTTGAATGAAGCCACTGATTCCTTAAAGGGCGGAATTTTTTTATGGCCAAGGATATTTACGATGGCAAATTATAAGTATGTATTTGGCGAAGCCAGTATTTTTCATGCCTTCTTTATTTCGGTTTTAAGAACTGTAATCGGAACACTTGTTTCTGTCCTTTGTACGGCAATGGTTGCTTATACAATCAGCCGAAAGGATTATGTATTACGAAAATTCGTGACGATCGCCTTCGTTATTACGATGTATATTAACGGCGGTCTGATTCCGAATTACTTGCTCATCAAAGACCTGGGTTTATTGGATAGCTTTTGGGTATATATTATCCCAGGAATTATTGGAGTATTTAATCTCATCGTAATTCGTTCTTTTATTGAAGGAATACCTGATAGTTTATTTGAATCAGCAAAAATCGACGGCGCAGGCGATTTTACTACTTTTATCAAAATTGTCCTTCCGTTGTCACTGCCGGTATTGGCGACGGTTTCACTGTTTGTGGCCGTTGGTCAATGGAACTCCTGGTTTGATGTTTTCTTATACAATTCATCAAATTCAGATTTAAGTACGTTACAATACGAATTGATGAAAATTCTGCAAAATTCGAACGCCTCGATGTCGGGGAAAACAGCGTCTGATGCCATGGCGAATACAACTGCACAAGCAAACATGGTAACGCCTACTTCCATTCGGGCTACGATGACGATTATTGCCAGCTTGCCTATTATTATGGTCTATCCATTCCTTCAAAAATATTTTGTTAAAGGTTTAACACTTGGCGGGGTGAAAGGCTGATCCTATTAAGCTAGTAAATGTATTACCAGTGAAATGTGTTAAAAAAAGGACTAAAGGTCCTTTTTTTTTGAATTCTTTATAAATGCTAGTAAAAAGCAAAGAAAGGATGAATAATTTTGGAATATGGCGAATCAATTTTTCCTGTTCAACCTGATGATCCGAAGGCTTATGTGTTTACTTCGGAGGAGTTCGGCGCCGACGCGAGCGGTAAAGGTGATAATACAGCTGCAATGCAGGCGGTGATCGACAAACTGGAAGCGGAGGTAGATAACGGAATTATTTTTATCCCGAAGGGCACCTATCGTTTCGAGGGCACGGTGAATTTGTGGCGGGGCATCCGTCTCATCGGTTTTGGTGCCGAACGTCCGGTATTCATTGTGGGGGAAAACACTCCGGGTTTTCAGGGACCGGATTCCAAATACATCTTTCATTTCCGTGTGAATAAGCCGGGCCCCGGCGAAGAGCTGCGGGATGCACAGAACACCACTTTTTATAGTGGCATCCGGAACATAGACTTCAAACTGGGCAGGGGTAACCCCGGATTGGTCGCTTGCCGGTTTCGTGTGGCTCAGCTTTGCTCCATAGAAGATGTCGACTTCTATATGGAAGATAATCGTGCAGCTGTAGAGATGGTCGGTAACGAAATGGAACGCTGCCGCTTCTTTGGCGGGGAGTTCGGCATTCTCACCGGTGAAACTGTACCCTATTGGCCTTTCTATCTGGGTGACTGTGTTTTCTCCGGTCAGTCCAAGGCATGTATTTCGACTTATCGCGCCGGCATGACCATGCTGCGAAACACACTCTCCAATGCCCCTTATGGTGTGTATGTACCCAACAAGGAACGGGACAACCATTATATTGAGGAATTTGAACGGTTATATATGCATGATTGCCGCTTGGAGAATTTGTCGGAAGCCGGCATTAGTATGAATATGGTGAGATATCCCCAGAATTGGCTGCATGCTAACGAAATTCACTGCAAGAATGTGCCGAGGTTCTTTGAATCCTTCGGCTATCAGTATAACCACCACATCGGTGTGCCTCACATCGAGCCGACATCGGAATATTACAGCGTAAACATCGACATGGGCTTACGTATTGATGTTGACAATCAGGACATCACCCGCCGCTTTGGTTTAAGGTACCATGTTGAGCCGGAAGAAAGTCTTCCTGAAGTGTCCGATCCCGACTATGTACCAATGCCAGCATTTTCGCAGTGGGTCAACATCAAAGATCTAGGAGCAAAAGGGGACGGTGTATCAGATGATACCGAGGTGTTTGAGAACGCTATTGCTCGACATCAGGCAATCTATCTGCCACAGGGTGAATATTTGATCACCCGAGGACTTGAACTGAAACAGGATACCGCTATTCTCGGTCTTCATTGTTCGAAGACAAGACTAAAACTGAAGGATCATTCCACGGGATATGACAACGATCGAGCTCCTGCCACCATGTTCAAAATACCAAAAGGAGGTTTGAACCATATTTCCGGCATCTGTTTTGATGGCGGTAAGAACAAAGGTGTCATTCAGGTAGAATGGCTAGGCGACCCGTCCTCCATCATGGAAGACTGCCTCTTTGACTTTGGAGGTCATGGAAGCACCAAGAAAGGCCGCGACCGTTATTACGGTGTTTATATCCATGACGATGGTGCCGGTGTGTTCAAGAACATTTGGATGCCCGACGTTTGGACCAAGGATGGTTTCCATATCAGTAACACTTCCGCTCCAGGCCAGATTTGGATGGTTTCTGTTGAACACCATCTGGATGTGGAGGTTGTCTTGGAGAACGTCTCCAATTGGAAGATTGTTGCGCTTCAGACGGAAGAGAACCTTGGCAGCGAATATGCCTCTTCGCTCCACATCGAGAATTGTTGGGATCTAGAAATCGCCAATCTGTTCCAATATAGGGTACAGGCCATCGAGATTCAGCATCCCAACGCAACCATAATCAAGAATTGCAAGAACCTGACCATTAACGGGATACACTGTTTCAGTATTGGGCCTACACCTTTTACCAACTCTGCTCTAATCGACGGGAAACTGTTTATCAAGGATCAGGAGATTGGCACCCTTCACGTAAACTGCTAATTTGGTATTCAAAAGCCTTTATTCAACTGCTAGCTTCTCTGAATAATTCCTCTTGTGCTGACAGTAAAAATAGACATACTGAACATAGCTCAAGGTACAAAATATATAATTCTCTCGTTTTGTGCCTTGGAGAAGCGAAAGGATGGGAAATAAATTTGACATCATTTATTGATTTGGATTTAAGCAAAGGTAAAGACGTAATTAGTAAACATATT
Source organism: Bacillus sp. ISL-18 (assembly GCF_018613415.1). Classification (GTDB taxonomy): domain Bacteria; phylum Bacillota; class Bacilli; order Bacillales; family Cytobacillaceae; genus Neobacillus. The sequence goes on from NZ_JAGGQG010000011.1 coordinate 93,452, forward strand.
TATGGTCATTTTGTTGAGCATCTTGGTCGCTGTATTTATAATGGACTTTGGGTTGGGGAAGACTCCCCCATTCCTAATACTCGTGGAATTCGAAATGATATAGTGGAAGCTTTAAAAGCAATTAAGATCCCTAATTTGCGTTGGCCTGGGGGATGCTTTGCTGATAATTACCATTGGAAAGATGGGATTGGACCACGTGAAGACCGGCCGTGCATGGTTAATACAGACTGGGGACATGTAGTAGAAAATAATCATTTTGGTACACATGAATTTATGGATTTGTGTGAAGAACTTGAGACTGAACCATATATTTGTGGTAATGTTGGCAGCGGTACTGTACAAGAAATGCAGCAATGGGTTGAATATTTGACCTTTGACGGTCAATCCCCAATGGCCAATTTAAGAAAAAAAATGGTAAGAATGAACCTTGGAAGGTTAAGTTTTTTGGAGTAGGTAACGAAAACTGGGGTTGCGGTGGACATATGAAAGCAGAAACATATGCCGAAAAGTACAGACAATACCAGACCTATGTCAATAATTACTCCGGGAACAATATCCTTAAAATTGCCTGTGGTCCCAGCGAAGCAGACTTCCATTGGACCGAAGTAATCATGCGTGAATGTATGAAGGAGACCCAGCAACTGAAAAATTCAACACATGATAAACCAATCAATTCCGTTTGGGAATACTATCGACCTCAAATGTGGGGACTTAGTCTTCATTACTATGTAAGAAATCGTCTAAATTATACTAGTGCAACGAAGTTTGATGAAAGCTTGTGGTTTGAGTACATGCAAAGAACTCTTTATATGGATGAACTCATTACCAATCATTCTAATGTGATGGATCAATATGATCCGAATAAAAAGGTTGCACTTATAGTCGATGAATGGGGATCATGGTATGAACCTGAGCAAGGGACACATCCGAGATTTTTATTTCAACAAAATACATTGCGTGATGCTTTAATAGCCGGGGTTACTCTTAATATTTTTAACAATCATTGCGATCGGGTTAAAATGGCCAATATAGCGCAGTTAATTAATGTTCTGCAGGCTTTAATTCTGACTGATGGACCTGATATGCTCTTAACTCCGACATACCATGTATTTGATATGTATAAAGATCATCAGGATTCAACCCTTATTCCTCTTGATTTAGAAACAAGAGATTACCTGTTTGGTGATGGCAGTATTCCTGTTGTTAACGCTTCCGCTTCACGTAATCAGGAAGGAAAGGTTCATATTACATTATGTAACCTTGATCCAAATCGGAGCGAAGAGATCACGTTTAACTTAAAAGGAGAAAACGCAATTTCAAGTGTGAATGCGCGAATTTTAACAGATGCAGCGATGAATGTGTGTAACACGTTTGAACAACCAGAACAAATTAAACCTTGTAATTTTGATGATATTAAGACCCAGGAAAATGAGATTTCCATAGTATTGCCAGCAAAATCTGTATTAGCAATAGAAATATCGTTTAAATAAAGGAAAGACCTCAAGACCTTGTATCCGATCTTCAGGTTTTTTATTTTAGTTGGCTTATAAATGAATGAAACCTTAGCAGTTTATTTTAAATTTTAACGGTCATGTGACCAATATAAACCCATTATTAATTAAATATTATGAAATTTCAGAAAAAAACTATAGTTTCCTAAGTAAAAACTAAAGTTTTTAAGGTATTGTTGAAAACCCTTACATTTTATAATGAAAGTGCTTACGAATTATAAAGGGGGATAGCAAATGAAAAAGAGAAACCTTTTAGTTGTACCCATAATGGCTACCATGTTATTTGCTGCAGCAGGATGTACAAATGATCAAAGTGCAAGTACAAGTTCCAACAAGAATGAGAAATCACCTGTAACCTTTACTTATTTTAATGCCGGTGCAGCAGGGAAAGATTTGAATACGAACGAAACAACAATTGGAAAAGAGCTTGAGAAACAAACAGGCGTTAACTTCAAGGTAGAACATATTGTAGGTGACGTTAATACAAAGATAGGAACTATGATTGCCAGCGGAAAATATCCAGACCTTCTTGTTCCCGATCAAGGGATCGATAAAGTGGTACAAGCAGGCGGGTTTATCGATTTAACTGACCTAATTAATAAACACGCCCCGAATCTAAAAAAATTATACGGTCCATACTTAAATCAAATGAAAGATCCAAAGGATGGGAAAATTTATTTTATTCCATTTGGAGCGAACCAGGGCTATGCAGCATACCCGGATATTCAGCAAAGTGCATTTTGGATCCGGCGTGATGTCCTGAAGGAAGCAGGCTATCCAAAAGTAAAGACAATTGATGAATATTTCAAATTAATAGAAGATTTCCAGAAAAAACATCCACAGACGAATGGTTCTCCTACGATAGGCTATACATCCTTAAACTATGATTGGAGATTTACAATCCGTGATGGTGCAAGGCATGCAGCCGGTTATGGAAATGATGGCGCCAATACGATTGTCGATGCCAAGACACAGAAAGCCTCTGTTTATGCTAACAAGGATTGGATGAAAACCTATCTGCAAAAATTAAATGATCTTAATGCTAAAGGAGTATTTGATCAAGAAGCATTCGTTTCCAATTATGACGAATATCTTGCGAAGATTGCTTCAGGGCGTGTCCTAGGATTCTTTGATTATCAATGGCAGGCTGCCCAGGCTTTAAATAGTCTGACACAGGCTGGAAATGACGATTTGCGTTACATGGCATTGCCAATTACCTTTGATGCTAGCACAAGAGATGCCTACATCGACCCTCCCACTTTTGTCAACAATCGCGGTGTCGGGATTACCGTCAGTGCAAAAGATCCTGTCCGGATTATTAAATATCTTGACGCTCTTTGTAAAGAAGACAATCAAAAGCTGGTTGAGTGGGGAATTAAGGGACAAACTTATGAAGTCAATGACAAAGGCAGATTCTATCGGACACCGGAAGAAATTGCAAAAACGCAAGATCCGAAATTTAATGACAAGTTTGGCTTTACAACCTTTGATTGGTACTGGCCTGTCGGTGGCGGACTTTACAAGGATGGTAACGCTTGGATCCCGGCACAACAACAGGAAGTGGCGCAAGCTTCCTACACTGAGGGTGATAAAAAATTATTGGACGCATACGGCTTAAAAGTATTTTCCGACCTATTTGCGAAACCGGAAGACCGCCCGTGGTTCCCGGCATGGAGCTCACCGCTTGAACAAGGATCCCCGGCCCAGATTTTCGACCAGAAAGCCTCGGATTTGGAAAAGAAATATATGGCTAAATTGGTATTAGCTAAGCCGTCCCAATTTAATTCGCTCTGGAATGAGTATGAGAAACAATTCAATACGCTGGATATTAAATCGTATGAAAAAACGATGAATAAAGTGGTTCACGATCGGGTTAAATTAGCGACGCAAAAGTAGGATAAAGTATTTTGTGAGAGGGCCTACATTGAGTGGGCTAAAGGGTGATCCAATTAAATACTAGTAAAAAACAGAGTTTTTTCAAAAAACTCTGTTTTTTTATTGTAAATTCATTATAAATTATATATGATAGACATGAATTAGTTTGTTGTATGTATAAACAAACTTTTGAAATCCAAATGTTAATGGGAGATGTTTAATGATGGCAAAAACAAGTGTTAAGGTTCCTTCATTACAGAAAGTCTATGAAAATTTTTTTAACATTGGTGCAGCGGTAAACCTTCGTACAATTGAATCCCAGCAAAATTTATTAGCAAAGCATTTTAATAGTATTACAGCTGAAAATGATATGAAATTTGAGTTATTACAACCAGAAGAGGGCAAATTTACATTTGAACGAGCCGATAAATTGGCAACGTTTGCACAAAGTCATGGGATGAAGATGCGTGGGCATACATTGGTATGGCACAATCAAACGCCTGACTGGGTTTTCCAGAATTCTGATGGAGAAAAAGTAACCAGGGATCAATTGTTGCAACGGATGAAAGACCATATGACGACTGTCATGCAGAGTTATAAAGGACAAATATACTGCTGGGATGTAGTCAATGAAGCAGTAACTGACGAAGGGCCTGAATTGTACAGAAAAACTAATTGGTTCGACATCATCGGCGAAGATTACATAGAAAAGGCATTTGAAATTGCACATGCCGCTGATCCGGATGCCCTGCTTTTTTACAATGATTATAATGAATCCAATCCAGGGAAGCGGGAAAAGATTTATCAGCTTGTGAAATCGTTGGTTGATAAAGGGGTCCCGATTCATGGTGTGGGTCTTCAGGGACACTGGAACCTAACGAACCCAAGTTTGGACCAAATTCGGGAGGCAATTGAACGATATGCATCACTTGGCTTGAAGCTCCAGCTTACAGAATTAGATGTATCTGTTTTCGAATTTGAAGACAAGCGGACAGACCTGACGGAACCTACTGAGGAAATGACCGAACGTCAGACACAGAGATATCAGCAAATTTTCGAATTACTAAGAGAGTATCGTGACGTTATTACAGCCGTCACGTTCTGGGGTGCTGCTGATGACTATACATGGTTAAGTGATTTTCCAGTGCGTGGACGTAAAAACTGGCCATTATTGTTCGATGAAGATCACCAGCCAAAGGAAGCTTTTTGGAAGGTTACTAGCTTTTAATATGTTTTAGAATGAGAACAATTGAAAATGTTTAAACAGAGTAGACAACAAGGAGGACACAGATATTATGCTTCCATTAAACCAAAATTTAATAGGAAAAGTCGCAGTAGTCACAGGCGGCGGCGGCGTTTTATGCGGCTGCATGGCCACAGAGTTAGCCCGTCAAGGAATGAAGGTGGCGATTTTAAATCGTACCTATGAAAAGGCAGTAAAGGTAACAGACGAGATTAAAAGTTTTGGCGGCGAAGCAATCGCCATTGAATGTGATGTACTAAATGTTGAGAGTGTAAAAAGGGCGGAGGAAATTGTCTCTTCTGAATATGGAAGCTGTGACCTATTAATTAATGGGGCAGGCGGAAATCATCCAAAAGGAATCACAACAAAGGAGATTTTTGAGATCAGTGATCTTGAAAAAGCTGATTTAACCACCTTTTTTGATATGACCACAGAGGGATTTGGTTATGTCTTTAACCTTAACTTTATTGGTACGTTAATCCCTACTCAAATTTTCACAAAAAAAATGATTCATCATCAAGGATCAATCATAAATATATCTTCAATGAGTGCTCCTAGTCCGATGACAAAGGTTCCAGCATACAGCGCAGCCAAAGCGGCCATCGAAAACTTTACTCAATGGCTTGCCGTTCATTTTGCTGAGGCTGGTATCCGGGTAAATGCGATTGCACCGGGCTTTTTCTTAACCGAACAAAATCGTGCATTGTTAACGAATCCAGATGGGACCAATACAGAAAGAACCAATAAAATCATCGCCAATACACCGATGAGACGATTAGGAAAACCTGAGGATTTACTTGGGACGCTGCTATGGCTTGCTGATAAGGAGGCAAGCGGATTCGTCACAGGGATTAGCGTGCCCGTCGATGGCGGCTTTATGTCTTATTCAGGTGTTTAGGAATGGTTCCAGTAAAAAGGATTGAAAATTCAAGTTTGGAAGGGGCAGATAAATGATTAACGTAGCCATAATTGGGACAGGTGCCATTGCATCTGCACATATTAGAGCCTATCAACAGTTCGCAGGAAGATGTAAAATTGTAGCCATTTGTGATATCTATCCTGATAAGGCTGAAAAAAGTGCCACGTCGTACAATCTAAGGGTTGACATTTACAGCGATTATAAAGAAATGCTGCAACGACCGGATATTGATCTGGTTTCTGTTTGCACCCCTCCTTATACACATGCTGAACTATCGATTGCCTTTTTACAGGCGGGAAAACATGTCCTTGTGGAGAAGCCAATGGCCTCTTCTTTGGAAGAATGCGATGCTATGAATCAAGCACAAGAAAAGAGCGGTAAAATCCTTTCTGTGGTATCACAAAACCGCTTTACCAATCCCATGATGAAGGTAAAGTCGGTCCTTGATACAAAGCTGATGGACCCCATTGTCCATACTCAAGTTGATTCGTTCTGGTGGAGAGGGTATAGCTATTATGACTTATGGTGGCGTGGAACCTGGGAAAAAGAAGGCGGCGGCTGTACATTAAATCATGCGGTTCACCATATTGATATTTTCCATTGGATGAATGGAATGCCGTCTGATGTAACCGCGATAGCTAGTAATACATCACATGATAATGCGGAGGTTGAGGATTTGTCAGTGGCCATTTTCCGCTATCCAAATGGCAGTTTAGCCCAAATTACGAGCTCGGTTGTTCATCACGGAGAAGAACAGCAAATGATATTTCAAGGAAAAAAGGCACGTGTTTCCGTGCCCTGGAAGGTTCGAGCATCTAAGTCAAAGGAAAATGGTTTCCCGGAAAGGGATGAAGAATTAGAACATAAATTGCAAGAAGCGTATGAGCAACTGCCAAATCTTGAATACGAGGGGCATACTGCTCAAATCGATGATCTATTAGCGGCGATAGAAGGTAAAAAGGAAGTGTTAGTAGATGGAAAGGAAGGAAGAAAAACACTGGAACTAATTACAGCCATCTATCAATCTTCCAGTACAGGTCAAACTGTAAAACTTCCAATAGATAAAAAAAGCCCATTTTATACAAGGGATGGTGTTCTGAAGAATGCTACCCATTTTTATGAAAAGAAGAATCATGTCGTGAGTTTTTCGGAAAATGCGATTACAACCGGCGGAAAGTATGAATAACTCTGTTTGAAAAAGGCACAAGGGTAGTATTGACGACCGAGCAGTAGAAAAAAGAGGCCCGCGGGTAGTCAATGGACGCTATTGACGACTGTGCAGTAGAAAGCAGAGGCCCGCGGGTAGACAAGGGCCGATATTGACGACTGAGCAAGTGAAAAAAGAGAACCGCAGGTAGTCAACAAGACGTAATTGATGACTGAACAATTTAGAAATGGAAAAGGAGCTGGAATAATGGATCGAAATAATGGGATGAACTATGCGCCTAAAGGTTTGGTTAAAAAGGTTGTCGTTGAGCCAGGAGTCTTTCAATTTGCTGCAATCGGCTTAGATCACGGCCACATTTATGGAATGTGTAACGGATTAATCGAACCAGGAGGCCAGCTAGTTGCTGTATATGATCCAGATCCGAGAAAAGTCCAAGGCTTTGTGACAAAATACCCTGAAGCAAAAGTGGCATCATCCGAGGAAGAGATCCTTTCCAATCCGGCTATTAAGCTAGTTGCCAGTGCGAATATTCCGTCTGACCGAGGTCCGCTTGGTTTGAGTGTTCTTGACCATGGTAAACATTATTTCACTGACAAGCCTGCGTTTACCACCATGGAACAGGTTAAACAGGCAAGACAAAAAGTAGTAGAGACCGGTTTGAGATGGGGAATTTATTATGGAGAACGCCTGCACTCAGAAAGTTCCATCTTTGCTGGACAATTAATTGAAGACGGGGCGATTGGCCGTGTTGTTCAAGTGATTGGTACCGGACCGCATCGTGCAAATCCTAAATCAAGACCGGATTGGTTTTTTGAACCGGAGTATTATGGCGGCATTCTATGTGATATTGGCAGCCATCAAATCGAACAGTTCTTACATTTTTCAGGCGCTAAAGATGCGCAAGTGCTGCATAGTAAAATAGCCAACTATCATTTTAAACAGTATCCGAAGTTTCAAGATTTCGGAGATGCTACCCTTGTAGCCGATAATGGGGCGACCTTCTATTTCCGTGTTGACTGGTTCACACCAGATGGTCTCGGTACGTGGGGAGATGGCCGTGTTTTTATTCTAGGAACAGACGGTTATATTGAAGTAAGGAAGTATATTGATATTGCCAGAGATTCTAGAGGTGATCAGTTATATCTTGTGAACCACCAAGGAGAGAAGCATTTTCAACTTTCGGGTCAAGTTGGCTGCCCGTTTTTTGGCGAATTTATCCTCGATTGCTTAAACGGAACAGAAAATGCGATGACCCAAGAGCATACATTCAGAGCGGCTGAATTATGTATTGAAGCCCAGGAAAAGGCGATCTGGGTTGAAACAGCGGACTCTCTATTAGTATCAAACGAATCTAAACATTAAGCATAAAGGAGTTGCCTTTGAAACTGGGCAACTCTTTCTACGAGTGAAATTACTTTTGGGAAGAAGGTTCAAAATGACAACCACCATTCAAAATGTTATCGATCATTTAATCGGACCAGTGGAACAGCTGCAAAACACTGCGGACACTCTCAAGTTTGGTCATCCAAACATGGAAGTAACGGGCATTGCTACAACGTTTATGGCTACACAGCACGTGATTGAGCAGGCGATCAACCTAGGGGTTAATTTATTGATTACCCATGAAGGTCTCTATTATAGCCATATTGATAATTCCGAAATAGTGGAAGATAGCCAAGTTGTTCTTGAAAAGCAGCGGCTTATCGAAGAATCCGGGATCGCGATCTACCGTTTTCATGATTATTTGCATCGTTGCCAGCCAGACGGTATAATGGCAGGCTTGATTGAAGCATTGGAGTGGAAAACCTATGTGGAGAAGAACCATCCAACCTCAACGATTGTAAAAATTCCTCCAATGACTGTTTTGGAAATTGCTGAATACATCAAGGCTAAGCTGGGAATTAAGTTTGTGCGCACGGTAGGAGAGTTATCTGAACGCTGCACCCGTATCGGTTTGTTAGCAGGCTATAGAGGTGGAGGAGCATTGGCGATCCCGCTTTTTGAGAAAGAGAATCTAGATTTAATTATTTCTGGAGAAGGACCTGAATGGGAGACCCCAGAGTTTGTGAGGGATGCAGCATATCAAGGAAAACGAAAAGCATTAATAGTACTAGGGCATGCCGAAAGTGAAGTACCTGGCATGAAATATTTGGCCGAATGGTTGAGAACTATTTTCCTGGATGTTCCCATTCATTTCATTCCTGAAAAACCACTGTTCCAAGTGGTCTAATAAGCAAGTAATTAAAGGATAACAAAAATATAATAGATTAATAAAAAAATTTATAAATATGTCTGAAACCGCTTGCACCTACAAAAATGTGGTGTTAAAATGGGTTTAACATAGTTCGTATGGCGAACAAACAAACTATTTGTGTAATCTGTTGCTAGTCCGCCATTTTAAGATTAATAGTAAATAATTGCTAGATAAAGATAATTTGTAGTGCGGACGAACTATGTGATGAGGGAGGGTAATAATAAGCATTCTTTCTATATTTTTTCTCATTGATTTGAAAGAAGATTTACAAAAAACTAAACCATAGGAGGGAATTTCATTGAAACAGGTAGTTGAGGTCTCAAAGCAAGTACAAGAACTCCAAGTGCCTATTCTTACCACTACCAAACGATCATTGGTTATAAAAGCACTAAGAAAGGATTGGCAGCTTTATTCTCTAATTGTCTTACCAATCATTTATCTAGTGATTTTTAAGTACATACCGATGATTGGGAACATCATTGCTTTTAGAAGATTTATTCCAGGCGGAAATATATTTGGGGAAGAATGGGTTGGTCTTCATTACTTTCAAATGTTTGTTGGGGACGCAGCATTCTGGCAAGTGTTTAAAAACACTCTTAAAACGAGCAGCTTAACCTTACTATTCTGTTTTCCTGCTCCGATTATTATTGCTTTATTGTTAAATGAAATTAAATCAAATAAATTCAAAAAATTTGTTCAAACTGCATCTTATTTACCACACTTTCTATCAGTCGTCATTATTAGTGGGATGATTTTACAGTTAACCTCAACCAGTGGTGCCATCAATGCATTAATTCAATTATTTGGTGGTAAACCTGTCCTCTTTATGCAAGATCCAAATTGGTTTAGACCGGTCTATGTTGCCTCAGAAGTTTGGCAGACAATGGGCTGGGGGGCCATACTTTATTTAGCGGCGCTAACAAATATCGATGATTCTCTATATGAAGCAGCTAAAATCGATGGAGCAAACAGATGGAAACAAACCATCCATATCACTATTCCAGGGATTCTTCCAACTGTTATTACATTGCTAATTCTGAATATTGGGAACATTATGGCGGTTGGCTTTGAAAAAATCCTTTTAATCTACAACCCATTAAACTTTGAAACTTCGGATGTTATCTCTACTTATCTTTATCGAATAGGTTTACAATCTAGCAACTTTAGTTATGCAACCGCAATTGGCTTGTTTGAATCCATCATCGGATTGATATTAGTCTTTTCTGCCAATTTTCTATCGAAAAAATTTACTGACAATGGATTGTGGTAAGGGGAGGAGAGACAAGTGAAGGAAACCATACAGAGCAAAATTTTTAAAGTTATTAATGTGATTATCTTATTATTTGTTGTATACGTGACGCTTTTTCCCTTTCTAAATGTTGTTGCACAGTCGTTTAGTGGTCAAGCCGAAATTAACGCGGGAAAAGTGACCTTGATACCAAAAGGGTTTAACCTTACCACTTATCAAACCATTCTGCATGACAAAACGTTTTGGACTAGCTATCGGAATACGATTATTTATACAGTACTAGGGACGCTGATTTCAATGGTGATGACCACCATGTTTGCTTATGTTTTATCAAAGAAGCGTTTGATGGGACGTAAGTTCTTTACTTCCATGGCTATTTTCACCATGTTTTTTAACGGAGGATTAATACCTAACTATATCCTTATTAAAAACCTTGGGTGGACCAATACAATCTGGGCAATTGTTATCCCTGGCGCAATTAGTATTTTTAATATGTTAATCATGAAATCATTTTTCGAAGCCATGCCAGAGGAATTGGAAGAAGCGGCAGCGATTGACGGGTCGTCTACTTATGGAACCTTTTTAAAAATCATCTTACCGTTATCAAAGCCTATTTTAGCAACGATGGTTCTCTTCTATGCGGTAGGAAGCTGGAATTCATGGTTTGGAGCCTTTCTATATTTGGATAACTCTAACATGTTCCCAGTTACTCTTTACTTGAGAAATCTTTTGGCTGGAGCTACATCGGGTCAATCGGCTGGAGCGACCTCTGCCGATGATTTACAGCAAATTGGCGCTAATATCAAGGCAGTAACCATGGTATTAACAGTATTACCGATTTTAATGGTTTACCCGTTTGTTCAGAAATACTTTGTTTCCGGAATCATGCTTGGATCTGTTAAACAATAACCTGGATGCAACTTAGTTACATAAGTTCATTATAAAAATTAAAAAGTGGGGGAACTTCAATGGCAAAGATTTTAAAAAAGTTAGCTTTTTTAGTTGCAATTGTTACCGCTATCAGCAGCTTATTGGCTGGGTGCAGCAGTGATAAAAGCACTAGCTCAACTGCCTCAACTCCTAAAGATAAGGGAGTTGCCATGTCAGACTATGGCGTTGGAAAAACATTTAAAGCAAGCAAGCCGATTACCTTTACTACGATGTACAATGATGCTGCATGGTATGCGTATAAAAAGGATTGGCTGCTGTGGAATGAAATTACGAAGAGAACCAATGTCACTCTAAAACCAACTGTCGTTCCAATGAGCGATTACGCTCAAAAGAGAAGTTTGTTAATTAGTTCGGGGGATGCCCCATTAATTATCCCTAAAACATATCCTGGTCAGGAAACTCCATTTGTTTCCTCAGGTGCTATCTTACCTATCAGTGATTATGTTAAATACATGCCTAACTACATGGATAAAGTGAAAAAATGGAACTTGCAGCCTGAGATTGATAATTTAAGACAAGCGGATGGTAAATATTATGTACTCCCAGGTTTACACGAAGAGGTTTGGCCAGATTACACACTAGCTGTCAGAACCGATATTTTTGAAAAGAATCACATTGCTATTCCTAAAACATGGGATGAATTTGAAGCAGCTTTGAAAAAGTTAAAAGAAATCTATCCTGATGTTACACCATTCTCTGATCGCTGGAGTACAACCGGTGCAGTCAGTCCACTCGGTGCATTATTACAATATGCAGCTCCTACTTTTGGTACTGTTGGCGGCTGGGGGACCACAAACTATGTGACATTTGACCAAGACAAAAATAAATTTATTTTTGCTGGTGCATCAAAAGAATACAAAGAAATGTTAACTTACTTTAATGGACTTATTAAAGAAGGATTGTTGGACAAAGAGAGCCTATCTCAAAGTGATGATCAGGCGATTCAAAAATTTGTGAACGGCAAGTCATTTGTAATTAGCAGTAACTCTCAAGAAATCGTTACAATGCGTACAAGTATGGACAAAACGTTAGGAGCAGGTAAATATTCCATTGCGAAAATCGACGTACCAGGAGGTCCAAAAGGAAACGTGATTGCTGGATCAAGGCTTGAAAACGGCATCATGATTAGCGCTAAAGCTAAAGATGATCCAAACTTTAAGGCATTGCTGCAATTTATTGACTGGTTCTGGTACAGCGATGAAGGAGAAGAATTAGCTAAGTGGGGCGTTGAAGGAACAACATACAAGAAGGAAAATAGTAAACGCGTTCTTATGCCAGATATTAACTTCCTTGGTCTAAATCCTTCTGGAACGAAAGATTTACGTGTTGACTATGGATTTGGAACTGGTTCATTTGCTTACGGTGGAACTACTGACCTCCTTCAATCCACGATGAGCGATGAAGAAATTAAATTCCAAGATAGTATGCACAAAAATAAGGAGGTATTACCTGTAAATCCCCCTTATCCTATGAGTGCAACCGATCAAGAACAAGCAACACTTATTTCAACACCATTAACGGATACGGTTAAACAAAATACAGCGAAGTTCATTTTAGGTACTCGTCCATTATCTGATTGGAATAGTTACGTATCTGAATTAAAAGCTAAAGGTATGGATAAATATTTAGATATGATTAATAAAGCTTATAAAGATTTCGAAAAGAAAAATAAGTAATTAGTTTAAGGGTTTGGATGACTGCCTGTAATCATTTTCATCTAGCATTGCAGGCAGTTCTCCTATCATGTTACTTAAAAACGAAACGAACAGAAGAGATGGTTGTGGAGAGATAGGTGACTTCTCACGTTCACAACCATTTTTCTCTATTAATGAGAACTAAAAAATGGATGGGTGAATTTTTTATGAAAAAAAGAGAGTTTGGCGAAGGTACCCTTTTTTCAATAACCAATCATGTTTATTGGCTAGTCATGACCAATATTTACTTTGTCATCAGTAACGCCATTTTCCTAATCTTTTTTATGACACTACAACCAACGTTTTCGAATATTACCATTTACTTTCTTGCCCTTATCCTGACAGGACCTTCTATATCAGCCCTTTTTTATTCAATTGGAAAACTAATTAGAGAGAAGGAACTTTCTCCATTAAGAGATTTCTTCCATGGATATAAGATGAATTTTAAAGACACAATGAAGTTTTGGCTGCCGCTGCTTCTCGTCCTATATATCCTTTTTGTCGACCTGCAATACTTTAATTCAAATCCATCCGTGCCTCATCACATTCTATCGGTCATTTTTTTCATAGGTATTTTGATCACAATGATTATCATGATGAATTCATTTTTAATTAATGCAGGTTTTAAATTTAGATTAAAAGATATTTGTAAACTCTCTATTTATTACAGTTTCAAAAAGGTAAAGGTAACCTTTGGAAATATCGGTATCATTATCATTTCGTTATTTCTGACCACGATTACCTCTAATTTTTTCATTGTATTTATGGCCAGCGTTGTGTGTTATGTATTTTTATTAAATAGCAGGGACCTCTTAGAAGATATTAAAGTGAACTTTTGTAAACCGAATGAGAGTGCGAATTAACGGAGGGATATCAGAATGAAGATGGGATTTAGATGGTATGGTGAGGGCAATGATTCCGTAACCCTCAATCATATTAAACAAATACCAGGCGTTGAAACAATCGTTTGGGCCCTTCACGACATGCAGGCCGGCGTGGAATGGCCAATGGATCGAATTTTAGAAGTAAAACGACATGCTGATCAATACGGATTTACGATTGATGTTGTTGAGAGCGTGAATGTACATGAGGATATTAAATTAGGCCTAACCACTCGGGATCAATACATAGAAAACTATAAAAAAACCATTGAAAAACTGGCTAAAGTGGGAGTAAAGGTCATCTGTTATAACTTTATGCCTGTCTTTGACTGGATAAGGACTGATTTATATAAAGCCCATGAAGATGGTTCCACTGCCCTTTTCTATGAAACTGCCAAAGTGAATGATATTGACCCAATGGAATTGGTGAATAAAATTGCCGGGAATCCTGACTTTACCATGCCAGGCTGGGAGCCGGAGCGCTTAGAAAATATTACGAATCTATTTGAAGCTTATAAGAATGTAACAGAAGAAGATTTATTTAATAATTTGCAATACTTCCTTAAAGCTATTATTCCAGTGGCAGAGGAACATGATATCAAAATGGCGATTCATCCGGATGACCCGCCATGGCCGGTATTTGGCTTACCACGGATTGTAACCAACCAGGAAAATATTCGACGAATTTTAAAGCTTGTTGATAGTCCCTATAATGGTGTCACACTATGCAGCGGGGCATTAGGTTCAAGCCGAAGCAACGATGTTGCGGCGATGGTAAGAGAATTTGCCGAACGGATTCCATTTGCCCATGTACGTAATGTGAAAATTTATGATAATGGGGATTTTATTGAAACATCTCACCGGACTGAAGATGGCACCGTGGATATTGTTGGAATCATGAAAGCCTATCATGACAGCGGGTTTAACGGATATATCAGGCCGGATCATGGCAGACATATTTGGGATGAACAATGCCGTCCCGGCTATGGATTGTATGATCGTGCCCTTGGCATTATGTATCTATTAGGGACTTGGGACGCATTTAATCGATAAATAATAGAGTAAATTATCTTCTCTTACTTGGAAATCAGAATATTGAATATGGAGGATAACCATAATGAATAGCACAATCGAAAATACAACAATCGAACAATACAAAGTCACTCATAAAGAAAGTTATGCGGCATGGCTGCAGTACACAAAAATTGATGATGCAGAGTTGGCGGGAGAATATCTAAAATGGGCTGGGAATATTCATAGTCTGGCAGGTTCTGCTGTAGTCGATTCGGCGCTAAATGAACTGAATACTGCGTTTTCTTCTATGCTGGACATTCAACCTCAACTCTCATCGGGAGTCAGTTATAAAAATAGGATTTTATTAGCAACAAAGAAAGAATCTACTATGCTAGACGGTAACATTGACGTTGATTTTGATCAAATCAATGAGGATGGATATATGATCAAATCGGTAGTCACTGATACTAGCAGTACGATTTTTTTGTTAGGGAAAAGAGATGTCGGGGTATTATACGCGGCTTTTCATCTTTTAAGACTAATGCAGAATAGAGAAAAAATAAATAAATTAAACATTGTGGAATCTCCTAAAAATCAATTAAGAATGATTAACCAGTGGGATAACATGGATGGCAGCATTGAACGAGGTTATGCAGGGAAATCCATTTTCTACAAGGACGACGTGTTCTCAGAGGAGTTAAATCGGATTCAGGATTATGCAAGATTGCTATCTTCAGTAGGAATCAACGGCATTTCCATTAATAATGTTAATGTCCATCAAGTCGAAACCAATTTAATTACGAGCAGTTTACTTCCTAAGGTAGCTGAAGTTGCCAGCATATTTAGAGCATATGGTATTAAAACATTCCTTAGTATTAATTATGCGAGTACAATTTCGCTCGGTGATTTGGACACAGCAGATCCATTAGAACCTGAGGTTAAAAGATGGTGGAAAAACAAGGCAGAAGAAATTTATCGCTTTATCCCTGATTTTGGAGGATTTCTCGTAAAAGCAGATTCAGAACACCGTCCTGGACCATTTACTTATAACCGTAACCATGCAGATGGAGCCAATATGCTAGCGGAAGCCTTAGAGCCGTTTGGCGGATTAGTCATCTGGAGATGTTTCGTCTATAACTGCCTTCAAGATTGGCGTGATCGTTCTACAGACCGTGCAAGGGCAGCTTATGACCACTTTAAACCATTAGACGGAAAGTTTCACGAAAATGTAATCTTGCAAATAAAAAATGGTCCAATGGATTTCCAGGTACGTGAGGCAGTATCCCCATTATTTGGTGCCATGCCGCAAACGAACCAGATGATGGAGTTTCAAGTAACGCAGGAATATACAGGGCAGCAGAGGCACCTTTGTTATCTCGTCCCTCAATGGAAGGAAATCCTTGATTTTAAGACATTTGCAAATGGAGACGAATCACCTGTCAAACATATTGTCGACGGATCGGTATACCCATACCGCTATTCAGGTATAGCAGCCGTTTCTAATATCGGAAATGACTATAATTGGACGGGACATCCGTTAGCACAAGCGAACCTATATGGCTATGGGCGTTTAACATGGAATCCAGACCTTGAAGCAGAGACGATTACAAAGGAATGGATTGGTCAAACGTTTGGGCAGGATCAGCTGGTAAACGAGAAAATCAGTCAGATGCTTCTGAAATCATGGGAAATCTATGAACAGTATACCTCACCACTTGGAGTTGGCTGGATGGTAAATCCGCATCATCACTATGGACCGAATGTCGATGGGTATGAATATTCGGTTTGGGGTACCTATCATTTTGCTGACTGCCGTGGTATTGGCGTTGACCGCACCGTAAAAACAGGTACTGGTTACACGGCACAGTATTTTAAAGAGAATGCCGACATGTATGAATCACTAGAAGCCTGTCCGGATGAATTGTTATTGTTTTTCCACCATGTTCCATATACCCATAGGTTAAAATCAGGTATTACAGTGATTCAGCATATTTACAATACTCACTTTGAGGGCGTTCAGGAAGCAGAGCAATTAAAAGAACGATGGACAACATTAGAGGGCAAAATAGATTCCGAACGTTATGAAGATATTTTAAATCGATTGGAAGAACAAGTATCACATTCTAAAGAGTGGCGGGATATCATTAACACTTATTTTTACAGGAAATCAGGCATTGCAGATCAACAAAATAGAAAAATCTATTGAAACAAGGTGTTAATGTTTTCTACCTTCCTATCAAAGGTGGATCTGTATGGGAATTTCAAATAGCCAGGGAGCGGTGCCGCAAATCAGTTTGCTAAGGTTAACATGGCCCATTTTTATTGAACTATTTCTTCAAGTGATTATGGGCAGCACGGACACGATCATGCTGTCCCATATCTCTGATGATGCAGTTGCTGCAGTTGGGGTATCGAATCAACTTATTTTCTTTACCATTCTTATCTTTAATTTTGTTTCAATGGGGACCGCTGTAGTCCTTTCCCAGTATTTAGGTGCGGGTTTACGTGAACAGGCTAAAATTGTAACGACCATGTCAATCAAACTAAATTTCATCATGGGGTTCATTATTAGTATCATCATGGTCATTTTCAAAGGCGAATTTTTGGCATTTTTTCATCTCCCAGAACATCTTGCTGGTTTAGGAAAGCAGTATCTTTCCATTGTTGGCGGAACTCTTTTTATTCAGGCATTATTGCAAACCGTATCTTCCATTTTAAGGGCGAATGGCTACACGCGAGATGCGATGTTTGTGTCTATGTTCATGAATGTGGTTCATTTAGCGATCAATAGTATTTTGATTTTTGGTTTATTGGGATTCCCACAACTGGGTGTGAAAGGGACGGCTATCTCAACTGGAATAAGCAGAACAGCAGCACTATTGGTGATTCTCACGATTATGTATAAAAGGATTCCAATGAATATTAAGTTAAAAGATTACCTAACAAATGATCGTACACAAGTAAAAAAAATCTTAAACATTGGTATTCCGGCTGCTAGTGAGCAACTCTGTTATAACGCCAGTCATTTAGTGATCACGTCGATGATCGCTATTCTAGGTGCTGCCGCCTTAACCACCCGTGTTTATACACAAAGTGTCAATTCTTATATTGTTTTATTTGGCTTGGCCATGGGGCAGGGAACACAGATTTTAATAGGTTATAAGGTAGGTGCCCGTGATTTCGATGGTGCCTATCGCCAATTATTAAATAGTCTAAAATACAGCTTTATCCTCACCTTTACGGTTGCTGTATTTATTTGTTTCTTCCGGGAATCTCTCCTGTCAATTTTTACGGATAATAAAGAGATTATTTCTATGGGAAGCAAATTATTATTGTTTTGCTTCATTTTGGAGCCCGGCCGAACGTTTAACCTAGTCGTCATTAGTTCACTAAGAGCAGCTGGTGATACTACCATATCCGTTAAAATGGCCGTTATCTCGATGTGGGGGATTTGTGTGCCGCTGGCTTACTTCTTAGGAATTCATCTTGGATTTGGACTGCCGGGTTTTTGGATCGCTTTTATTGTAGATGAGTGGGTTAGAGGGATTACCATGTTCTTTAGATGGAAAAGCAGGGCATGGGAAAAAAAAGTCTTGGTTCAAAATCAAGTTTCACCAACTGCCTAAAAATGAATGATTGAAAAATTTTCATCGTCTATAAAGGCGGGGATGTTTTATGGATATTGGTGAAAAATTAA
The DNA here is from genome assembly GCF_018613415.1 of Bacillus sp. ISL-18. Classification (GTDB taxonomy): domain Bacteria; phylum Bacillota; class Bacilli; order Bacillales; family Cytobacillaceae; genus Neobacillus. The sequence continues at coordinate 111,908 of NZ_JAGGQG010000011.1, forward strand.
TGAAAAAGAGAGAGATTAGAAGGAACATGTTAGGACATGAAGAATATATAAGCTTAGTCCCCTTGTATTGCTTGGTAGAGACAGGTCAAAAAAATCTATTTTTTTATACACTTAATTCGGTCGTCCAACAAACATGCTGGTTGGTGAATAGGAGGAAATTAAATGAAAGAGAAGCTGCGCTGGGGAGTCTTAGGATGCGCCAATATTGCCATCCATTCTGTTATTCCAGCTATTAAAAACTCTGAATCTAGTGTGGTGATTGCGATTGCCAGCCGGCGATTAGAGAAAGCAAGGTCGACTGCTGCTGAATTAGGCATCGAGCGAGCATACGATAGTTATGATGCACTTTTGCAAGATCCTGATATCGACGCGGTTTACATTCCACTGCCAAATCATTTGCATAAAGAATGGACCATAAAAGCCGCAAAAGCGGGTAAGCATGTTTTATGTGAAAAGCCGCTTGCGCTAAATCAGGAAGAAGCTAGAGAGATGGTTACGGCATGCAAAGAGTCGGGGGTCAAATTAGGCGAAGCATTTATGTACCGTTATCACCCTCGATATGAACGTATTAAGGAAATTTTAAATTCTGGAGAAATAGGAACCATCCGCGGACTGCATGGGAGCTTTACCTTTAATAATGCCGCAGACAAAAACAATGTCCGCTATCGTGCTGAATGGGGCGGGGGATCCATTTACGATGTCGGCTGTTATCCGATAAGTGCCGCACGATATTTGTTGGAGCGGGAACCCGAAGCGGTTACGGTACAAGCTTTTTACTCACCAGAACATGACGATGTTGACATGATGGTTTCCGGCTTAATGGAATTCCCTGAAAATATTGGAGTTACCTTTATGTGCGGCATGTGGGCTCATTTTCAAAACACCCTTCAAATTGTAGGGACTAAAGGAAAAATAGATATTCCAAACGCCTTTATCGTGAATTCCGATTTAGGGGGGGATTTTAAAGTTACCGTTGATGGGGAAACACGAACCGAACCAAGTAAGGAACTAAATCAGTATACCATCCAGGTGGATGAATTTGCCCAAAGTATTATTGACGGTACATCGCCCCGTTTTCCATCAGAAGATGCTATCAGTAATATGAAAGTCATCGATGCGTGTTTATTATCCGCAAAAAATAAACAACGTGTGGCACTTACTTAAAACCAGAATTTTATTCTTAAGGGAGATAACAAAAATAGTAAACCATTAAGCTTTTATTTAAGGAGGAATCACACTTGGAATATTCTACATTGGGAAGAACAGGATTGAAAGTTAGCCGCCTATGTCTTGGAACCATGAATTTTGGTGTAGATACAGAAGAAAAAGAAGCATTTCGCATCATGGATGCGGCGTTGGATGCAGGAATTAACTTTTTTGACACAGCTAATGTATACGGCTGGGGCGAAAATGCAGGAAGAACAGAGGAAATTATTGGACGCTGGTTTGCTCAGGGAGGCGGCCGCAGGGAGAGAGTAGTCCTTGCCACAAAAGTTTATGGAGAGATGCACAATCCGCTAGAGGATCCAAACAATACTCCTGGATTATCTGCATTTAAGATTCGCCGGCACTTGGAGGATTCACTGCGCCGTCTTCAAACCGATCATATTGAACTCTATCAAATGCACCATGTTGACTGGAAAGTCAGTTGGGCTGAAATTTGGGGAGCATTTGAGTTGACGGTTCAGCAAGGAAAAGCCGGATATATAGGGGCAAGCAATTTTTCGGGGTGGAAACTAATGGAGGCGCAAAAAGAAGCTGAATCACGCCATTTCCTCGGGCTGGTTTCTGAACAGCATAAATACAATTTAAATTGCCGTCTTCCGGAATTGGAAGTTTTACCTGCCGCACAGCATTTAGGGATTGGAGTGATTCCTTGGAGCCCGCTTGATGGTGGATTGTTGGGTGGGAATGCTTTAAAGAAGCAGTCTGGCACAAGAAGCGGCAGAGACGCTGCTAGAATCGAAAAGCACAGAATTCAATTAGAACAATTTTCTGGTCTTTGCAGAGAACTGGAAGTAAGAGAAGATACAGTGGCGTTAGCATGGCTGCTTGCAAATCCTGCAGTAACTGCGCCTATTATTGGCTGCCGCACAATGGAGCAGTTTGAGCAATCACTCCGCGCAGTTGAAGTAGTATTGAATGAGGAAGTATTGAACCGTGTAGACGAAATATTCCCTGGACCCGGAGGACGGGCACCAGAAGCATACGCTTGGTAATCATTGATAAGAAATACAAGGGATAGAAGGGAGCTTTTAATGGGCCGTGTTAAAAGCTGTGCTTAATCCATCTTTTGTACATGGTCCATTCATAGGTTATATTTTTTAAAGAACTTAGTTTGTCGAATGCGCAAACAAAGTAGACGGTGATATAATGAAATTAGTTTTTTTTAATAAACGCAGTGATTAATCAACTTAGGAGGAGATTGTTGTGCCTTTCGTTATGAATCCGATTTTGCCAGGGTTCAACCCGGATCCTTCCATTGTAAGAGTCGAAGATGATTATTATATTTCCACTTCCACTTTTGAATGGTTTCCGGGCGTACAAATTCATCATTCACGAGATTTAAAGAATTGGAGATTACTAACCCATCCATTAACACGTAAAAGTCAACTGGACATGCTTGGAAATCCCGATTCTGGAGGAGCATGGGCTCCATGCTTGAGCTATGATAATGGAACATTTTACTTAATCTACACAGATGTGAAAAGTCATATTGGACCATTTAAGGATACTCACAACTATCTCATTTCGGCTGACGATATTATGGGCCCATGGTCCGAACCCGTTTATTTAAACAGCAGCGGGTTTGATCCATCTCTATATCATGATGATGATGGGAGAAAATGGCTTGTCAATATGGTGTGGGATCACCGAAAAAATAAAAATTCATTTGGCGGCATCTTACTTCAGGAATATTCCCCAGAGGAGAAGAAATTAGTTGGACCGATTCATAATATCTTTAAAGGGACAAAGTTAGGCTTAACAGAAGCGCCTCATGTATATAAGCACAATGACTATTATTATTTGATGACTGCTGAAGGCGGAACAAGATATGAGCATTCGGTCACAGTGGCACGCTCCACATCATTATTCGGCCCCTATGAGGTAGACCCAACAGGACCGATTTTGACTTCGTCCGGCAAACCGGAGCTTGAACTTCAAAAGGCGGGGCATGCCAGCATTGTCCATACACAAGATAATGAGCTGTATTTAGTTCATCTAACAGGACGCCCTCTAAAGCCTTCGATGAACTGTAATCTTGGCAGGGAAACAGCGATTCAAAAAGGAGTTTGGACGGAAGATGGATGGCTCAGGCTTGCCAATGGAACTACTAGTCCGGATCCAAAAGTGGAACTTCCTTCTTTACCTGAAGCCCCTTTTGAAAAAGAACCAGAAACCGATTATTTCGATGAGGAAGAACTAAGTATTCATTTTAGTTCCCTTCGAGTACCATTTACGGAAGAATGGGTTTCCGTTACTGAAAGACCAGGTTATTTAAGATTAAAAGGAAGAGAATCGTTTAGTTCTTCACATCGACAAAGCTTGATCGCCCGCAGACAGCAGGCCTTTTCGGTAACAGCTGAGACCGTTGTGGAATTTGAACCGGAAACTTTCCAGCAGATGGCCGGACTTGTCTACTATTACAACAGTCGAAATTTCTATTATCTATGGATTAGTCATGACGAAGAGCTAGGCAAATGCATTGGCATTATGGCGAATGACCAAGGGGTATATACAGAGCCGCTTGACACTCCAATCTCAATAGAAGGTTGGAACCAGGTGTTCTTAAAAGCCGATTTTCATTATGAAGAACTGCAATTCTTCTTTTCTGAAGACGGTATGAATTGGACTAAAATTGGTCCAGTCTTAGATGCAAGCAAAATATCGGATGATCATGTGGAACTAAAAAAGGGTGGTACCTTACTCGACCAGGGTTTCACAGGCGCCTTTATTGGCCTATGTGCCCAAGATTTAAGCGGCAGGAAAAAACATGCTGATTTTGACTATTTTACCTACCGTGAAAGAGATGAAAACTAAACTCACTTCTGAGAAAGGAAATAAGAATATGACAACAGGTTTAATGGACGCGGCAGTGATGGCAAAGCCGTTGGATATTGAAGTCAAACAAATCAGTATACCAGAACCAAAGGAAGATGAAGCCTTAATTATAGTCTATTGTATTGGTGTTTGTGGTTCAGATGTCCATTATTATGAACATGGAAAAATTGGCCGTTATGTGGTAAAAGAGCCTATCATTCTAGGACATGAATTAGCCGGGGAAGTGGTAAAGATAGGAGATTCTGTTAACAATGTATCCGTGGGCGACCGAGTAGCAGTAGAGCCCGGGGTAACTTGTGGCAGATGTGATTATTGTAAGTCGGGAAGATACAACTTATGCCCTGATGTTGTGTTTTTGGCCACACCGCCAGTGGATGGTGCTTGGGCTGAATATATCACGATTCGAAGCGATATGCTGTTTAAATTGCCAGATACCATGAGTTATGAGGAAGGTGCTTTGCTTGAGCCGCTGTCAGTAGGCTTTCATGCGATGAAACGTGGAAAGGTGACACAAGCAGATCGCGTATTTATTAGCGGACTTGGTCCGATTGGCTTACTAGCCATTCAGGCAGCTAAAATGTTTGGAGTTACGGAGATTTATGCAAGTGATGTGGTTCCTTTTCGTAGAGAACTTGCTTTGGAAATGGGAGTATCGGATGTGATTGATCCGCTTAATGAAAACGTGAAAGAGCGGCTTGAAGAACTAACGGCTGGAAAAGGTATTACCGTAGTGGTGGAATCATCGGGTAATCAGCGGGCTATTTCGGATACCGTAAAAATGGTTAATCGGGGCGGCAGAATTGTTTTTGTAGGAATGCCAACGACGAACGAGATTCCCCTGGACATTAATCAATTAATTGATGGAGAAATTGATGTTTACGGTCTTTTCCGCTATGCAAACACCTATCCTGCGGCCATTCAGGCGTTAGGTAAATCTGATTGCGATATTGAAAAAGTGATTACTCATAAGTATGCGCTAAGTGATATCAAGGAAGCCGTGGAGAGGGCTAGAACACAAAAAGACACCAGTATCAAGATTATGATCTACCCAGATAAGAAAAATGTATAGGCTGATGTCATCAATTTAACTATCTGAAATGAGGGGATTTTATGGCAAAAAATGATCAAGCAACAGAGAAAAATATACTTGGTACGAATGTAATTGCTCAAATTGGAATTCTTGTTCATGATATTGAAAAAACCAGTCAAGCATATGCGGATTTCTTTGGTGTGGAAAATCCGGGCTGGAATCTTACTGACACGGTGGATAAAGCCGCAACTGAATATAACGGGAATTCAACCGAAGCACGTGCTAAACTTGCCTTCTTTGATATGGGTTCACTTCAATTAGAACTAATTGAACCAGACCAGCATCCAAGTACATGGAGAGAATATCTCGATGAGCATGGTGAAGGTCCGCATCATATTGCTTTCATTATAAAAGGAATGAAAGAAAAAATTACTTTAATGGAAAGAAACCAAATGCCATTAATGCAAAAGGGCGAGTACACCGGCGGAAGGTATGCATATATGGATACCTTTAAGAATTTGAAAATAATTTTAGAGCTATTAGAAAATGACAATTAAACAAGAGACTTTCTTCTAAATTTCATAGGCTGGTGATTGAATATGAGGATTTTGGTTACAGGCGCCAACCGAGGCTTAGGATTAGCGCTCGCTAAATTAGGGGCAGAAAAAGGACATCATATTGTTGCAGGAGTTAGAGATCCTGAACAAAGAAGAGAAAAATTATCTAATCTTGAATTCTCAAAGTCTATTACGATTGTTCCATTAGATGTGACAAAGGAAGATTCTGTTAGACAAGCTGCCAATTTTGTAAAAGAGCAGTTTGGAACCATTGACGCTATTATTAATAATGCTGGAATCCTGTTGGGACGGGATCAACAAATAGAAGACTTAGACCTGGACCAAGTTCAAGTTTCTTTTGATATCAATCTGTTTGGTCCAATGAGAGTCAGCAAACATTTCCTTCCTTTGATGTTATTGGGCGACGGTTCATCGATTATCAATATTTCTTCTGAAGCGGGAAGTATTGAAAACGCTTATGGCGGAGATTATGCTTACGCTGCATCAAAAACAGCGCTAAATATGTTTTCTCAACAATTGAGTAAATATGTGAATGGGAAAAATATTCAGGTTTACGCTGTTCATCCTGGATGGATCCGGACCGATATGGGTGGAATAAATGCCCCAGGAAATCCGGATGAAACAGCAAAGGGAATTTTTAATCTTATTGAAAAAAGACCGGCAGTTGAAAGCAAATATGTCTTCATTGATTATAAAGGAAACCCTATGCCTATTTAATTAATCAAATGATGTGAGGGATAACGAATGGTTAAATTGCTGGCTATTTTAGGAGATTATTATCACCCGGCAGAGTGGGCTAAAGAGTGTCTTGAGGAGGCGATTCGATCCACTTTTGAACGTGAAGATGTTCAACTCGTCTTTGGTTCCTATGAAACATTAATAGATGAGCTCTTAGATCAGCCAGATGGAGTGATTCTTTTTAAGGAGAATCGCTTAAATCCTAACGATGAAATAGTGGAGAATTGGCTGACCGAAGAACTTGATTCGGAGATTACTAGGTATGTATCTAATGGCGGAGGCTGGTTGGCTTGGCACTCTGGATTAGCATCCTATTTCTCTGAAAGCGGCTACACCAAGATGTTAAGAGGATCTTTTCTTTATCATCCGGAAAAGCACCAGATCGTAAAGTATTCTACTGTAGAAAAAGATTCATTCCTTCCTGGTCCATCTTACTTTGAATTTCCGGATGAACATTATTTCGTCCAGTGTGATGAGGCGAATACCAATGTCTTTTTACAAGCGGAATCTATTGATGGTCAAGCTGTGGCGGGGTGGTCACATTCTTTTGGAGAAGGAAGGGTATGTTGTTTAACACCCGCTCACACTAAACAGGGTCTGATGAATCAAGAGTTTTTGAACATTTTAGGAAGCTGTATCAATTGGATTGGCTCTAAGTAAGGTGCAAAAATTTGTTGAAAAGTGACTTAGAGCTGGCCAATGAGCCAGCTCCCTTTAAAAACAACTCTTGCAATATCAGTGAATATAAGTCAGAGGTGAGTAAAACGTAAATGAATAAAAAGATACTTTTTAATGATGGCTGGGAATTTACTAAAACCGGCCTGGACGTGACTGATCGTACTGGTTTAACATTTGAACCTGTTGATTTACCCCATGATTGGCTGATCTATAATACACTAAATCTTTATGAAAACAGTATAGGCTGGTATCGAAAGAGATTTACTTACACCAAAGACGACAAGCAGATTCTCTTGTGCTTTGATGGCGTGTATATGGATTCTTCCCTTTATGTCAATCAACAGTTTGCAGGAGAATGGAAATATGGGTATTCATCCTTTGAACATGAAATCACAGACGCCCTTGTGGAAGGGGAAAATGAAATTCTCGTCAAAGTGGTGCATCAAAGTCCAAATAGCAGATGGTACTCAGGTGCCGGCATTTATCGGAATGTCTGGCTAAAAACAAGAGATGTGAACCATATTGTAACAGATGGAATTTATGTAACAACCATACAGAACGATGATGGCTGGCAAGTTGAGATTTACACGGAAATCAACCTCTATGAAGATGTACAACTTTCACATACGATTATGTATAAAGATAAAATCATTGCCGCATCATCAGAAAAGATTGTTTTAAAAACTAACTCTAATGTACATAATCGTCAAAGCTTGTTTATTGAAAATCCAAATCTTTGGAGCACGGAACAGCCAAATCTTTATCTGATAATCACTCAATTAAAGGCAGCAGCAACAAACGAAGAAATAGAATCCGTATCTCAGAATATCGGGTTTCGTACCATTACACTTAACCCGGAGCAAGGGTTTAAACTGAATGGGAAAAGGATGAAATTAAACGGAGTTTGTGAACATCACGATTTAGGGGCTTTGGGTGCGGCTTTTAATAAAACGGCCTTAAAAAGAAGATTTAAGATATTAAAAGAAATGGGCGTCAATTCGATACGAACCGCTCACAATATGCCGGCAAAAGAACTGATGAACTTAGCCGATGAGATGGGGTTCCTGATTGTATCGGAAGCTTTTGATATGTGGGAAAGATCTAAAACAACTTATGATTACGCAAGATTTTTTAAGGAATGGGCGGCTATTGATGTAAAAAGCTGGGTCATGCGTGACCGCAATCATCCAAGTCTTTTTATGTGGAGTATTGGAAATGAAATATATGATACCCATGCGGATGAGAGAGGGCAGGAAGTGACTAAAATGCTCATGGATGAAGTACGAAAATATGATCCAAACGAAAATGCCAAGGTAACCATCGGATCGAACTATATGCCCTGGGAAAATGCGCAAAAATGCGCAGATATCGTGAAGGTTGCTGGTTATAATTATGCAGAAAAGTATTACCAAAAACACCATGTGGAACATCCGGATTGGATCATCTACGGCAGTGAGACTGCTTCGGTCGTTCAAAGCAGGGGAATCTATCATTTCCCATTTGAAAAATCGATACTGGCAGATGATGATGAACAATGTTCTGCCCTTGGAAATAGTTCTACGAGCTGGGGAGCAAAATCCGCTGAAGCTTGTATTCTAGCTGAAAGAGATATACCTTTCTCCCTTGGCCAATTCATTTGGACGGGATTTGATTATATCGGGGAGCCTACACCGTACCATACGAAGAACTCCTATTTTGGTCAGATTGATACGGCTACTTTTAAGAAAGATTCCTATTTTATCTATCAATCGGCATGGACGGATTACAAGATAAAGCCGATGGTTCATATTTTGCCATATTGGGATTTTAATAAAGGACAACTGATTGATGTCCGAGTATGCTCGAATGCACCGAAAATTGAACTTCAGTTCAATGGGACCACTATCGGAACCCATGAAATTGACCATGAAAATGGGGCACAGCTTGTTGGCTGGTGGAAGATTCCTTATGAAGAAGGAGAATTAAAAGCGATTGCCTATGATGAGGCAGGAAGCATCATTGCAACAGATGTAAAGAGGTCCTTCGGTGATGCAAAGAAGATTTGTTTACAGGCAGATAAGCAACAGCTAATGGCAAATGGCACGGACTTAATTTTTGTCGAAATTAGCATGGAAGATGAGAATGGCATTCCAGTAGAGAATGCCAGCAATCGGGTACGAGTGGATGTGACCGGAGCGGGCCGCTTAATTGGTCTTGATAATGGCGACAGCACCGATTATGACCAGTACAAAGGGGTTAGCAGAAGACTATTCGGCGGTAAATTAATGGCTATTATTGGAGCCACATTAGACCCCGGAGCGATTCATCTTGAAGTGTCCTCCGAAGGCCTAGATAGCCAGAAATTGGAGTTTGAATCCCTGCCAATAAAAGAGGTCGTGATCGAAGGAATCTCTGCTCATACGAGGAATCAGGACCTGCCGATTGTTATGGGTATGAGCGAAGATATCCCTGTTCGTAAGATTGAAATCATCAGCGAAGACGGTCAAGTGTTTGATGCATCGCAAAAAGAGAGAATGGTTCGAGCAAAATTTTTCCCGGAAAATACTTCTTACCGTGAAGTAGAGTGGAGCGTAGTCAACGAAACTGGGATTGAGTCGAATATTGCTGTAGTAGAAGCGTTTGGCCAGGAAGCAAAGATTACAGCATTAGGAGACGGGGAATTCCGCGTTCGTTGTACCAGTAAGAATGGTACGGACAAAACGAAATTAATCGCTCAGCTGGAATTTACGGTAGAGGGTCTTGGCACTGCCTATAAGGATCCTTATGGATTTATCTCAGCAGGACTCTATGATTATAGTAAAGGCGAAATTGGTAACGGAAACGAAAGAGGGGTTGCTACCGCTAGAGATGGTGAAACACAGGTAGGTTTTCGTGGAATTGACTTTGGAACGTATGGTTCAGATACGATAACGATTCCCATTTTTGCCTTATCAAGCGAAGAGTATTCCTTGCAGATTTGGGAAGGAATGCCTGATGAGGCGGGCAGTGAGTTGCTAGCGGATGTGATCTATCAAAAAGAATCCAGGTGGAATGTCTATCAGGAAGAAACCTATCGGTTGTGCAAAAGACTCCGTGGGATTACTTCCATTTGTTTTGTCCTCGAAAAGAAGGTTCATATAAAAGGATTTTCTTTTGAAAAGAAGAATAGAGCCTTTGAAAGAAATCTTGCTGCAGAGTCTGACCATATCTATGGGGATACGTTTACAGTAACAGAAAATAGTGTTGAGGGAATCGGAAATAATGTTTCGCTAGAATTTGAACAAATGGATTTTGCCAGTGAAGGGGCAGCGAGACTGGTTGTTTATGGAAAGTCGCCAATTGATAAAAATACAATTCATATCCGGTTTGCGGGCCTAGAAGGAGAATTCAATCAACTTGTCGAATTTACGCAATCGGATGGATATGAAGAGAGAGTGTTTGAATTGGAAAGAATCACCGGCATACAAAAAGTGACCTTTATCTTTCTGCCAGGAAGTCATTTTGATTTTGGATGGTTTCAATTTAAAAGATAGAGAGAATCCCCCCACACACAACTTCAAAAGATTTGGAGGAAATAAAGATGAAGATTGAATCAGCTCAAAAACTAGTATTTATTGGTGACTCTGTAACAGATTGCGAACGGGCCCAGCCGGAAGGTGAAGGTCTGTTTGGTGCATTAGGGAAAGGTTATGTATCCTATGTAGATGCACTTCTGCAAGCTGTTTACCCGGAATTGGGCATCCGAGTAGTCAATAAGGGGATTAGCGGCAACACAGTTCGTGATCTTAAAACCAGGTGGCAGGCGGATGTCATGAATCAGGAACCAGATTGGTTATCAATCATGATTGGCATCAACGATGTTTGGCGGCAGTATGATACTCCTTTCATAAAAGAATGGCATGTATACCTTGACGAATATGAGGAAACCCTTCGGAAGCTTGTCACAGAAACGAAGCCGCTCACAAAGGGGCTTGTCCTCATGACTCCATTTTATTTGGAAAGTAATGAACAGGACCAGATGCGCAAAACGATGGACCAATATGGACAAATCGTTCACCAAATTGCCGAAGAGACGGGCTGTTTATTTGTAGATACACAAGCTGCTTTTAATGAACTATTAAAGGAGCTCTATCCAGCAACCATTGCCTGGGACCGGGTTCATCCTTCCGCTGCTGGGCATATGGTATTGGCTAGGGCATTCTTGAAGGAAATTGGTTTTCAGTGGAACCGCATTTAATTTATTTATTGGAGATGATGACATGAACTATCGGGAATTAGGAAATACAGGAATCAAAATCAGTGAAGTAAGCTTTGGAACATGGGCGATCGGCGGGGCATGGGGAAAGACAAGCGACGAAGAAGCTTTGAGATCTCTTGACTATGCCATTAGTCAAGGTGTTAATTTCTTTGATACAGCTGATGTTTATGGGGATGGACATAGTGAGGAATTATTGGCCAAAGCTACAAAGGGTCGTGAAGATCAAATCCATATCGCAACTAAGTTTTGCCGGCAGGGAGATATCTTTGATCCCAATAATTACAGCTATGAAACGGTAAGTGCTTATTGTGAGGACAGTCTCCGCCGCCTAAAGCGGGAAGCAATCGATTTGTATCAAATTCATTGCCCGGCAACTGAAATATTGCGGGATGGCAGTGTATTTGAGGTACTTGACCGATTGAAGCAAGAAGGGAAAATCCGTCAGTACGGAGTTAGTGTTGAAACGGTAGAAGAAGGGCTTATTTGTTTGGAATATCCTAATGTTAAAAGCCTTCAGATTATCTTTAATATCTTCCGTCAGAAGCCATTAGAGGATTTAATCCCTGAGGCCTATCAAAAAGGCGTAGGGCTTCTCGTTAGATTACCGCTAGCAAGCGGACTGCTTACGGGGAAATTCTCAAGTAATCATGTGTTTGAAGCGGATGACCATCGCCGTTTTAATGAAAATGGAGAGGCCTTCAATGTAGGAGAAACTTTTGCAGGGCTTGGCTTTCAAAAGGGTGTGGAATTAGCTAATCAGCTTAAATGGATTTCAGAGGGACGGAATTCTATGGCAAGTGCGGCACTTCGCTGGATTTTGGATCAAAAAGAGATTACCTGCATCATCCCTGGATTTAAAAACGTGAAACAAGTAGAGCAAAATCTGTCAGCCTTGGATACAAAATCGTTTACAGAAGAAGAACAACAGAAGCTTCAACGTTTTTATCAGGAAAATGTAAAGGATTTTATTAGAGGACCTTATTAATGGTTCGGTCTCTAGTGAGGTAGTCAATAGACGTTATTGCCGACCGAGCAGGAGAAAAAAGAGTGCCAAGGGTAGTCAATGGCCCTTATTGCCGACCGAGCAAGCGAAAAAAGAGTACCATGGGTAGTCAATAGCCCAATAAACCTCACAAATAATTACTTTCTGTAGGGAGTGAATCCAATTGACCGAGCTAACTATGATTAACGAAGTTTCTACATCACAAAAGGCAGTTGCTATTACGTTCGATGATGGTCCGAATCCAATTTATACACCGGAAGTGTTGGATATTTTTGCAAAGGCAGGAGGAAAAGCAACGTTTTTTATGATTGGTGAACAAATGGAAAAAAATCCCGAAATAGTAAAAGAAGTGGCCGAACAAGGACACGAAATCGGCAATCATACGTTTTCCCATCCTAAATTATCGGAGTTAAGTCCTGCTGACTGTTTATCGGAAATTGAACGAAATGAGAAAATAATCCAAGAATTGACTGGACAACTCCCCGTTGTCTTCCGGCCTCCATATCTAGACTATAATAATGATACGATCTCAATCCTAAAGGATAAGGGGTATCCTATGATTGGAGCATTAAATATGGAGGCTCAAGACTGGGAGCAGCCTGGAGTAGAGCATATACTATCAGCCTCAAAGAAGTGTGTGAGTAATGGAAGTATTTTAATCTTTCATGACGGCTTTGGAGATCGTTCTCAAACAATAGAAGCGGTTAAGAAGCTTGTATTTGAGCTTAAATCTGAAGGTTATCAGCTTCTAACCGTAAGTGAGTTATTAAACTTAGACTAGGTATATTTATAGTAAAAAGGGATCGGAAAATTACTAAATTTTTCTGGTCCTTTTTTTTGCTGTTTTCACTTATTTTTATACTAAAATAAGTTATGATTAGATTAAAAATGAATACTGGTAGAAGGTGGCCAAATGCTTTCCAAATTGCAGAGATGGAATACAATGAGAAATCAAATTTTAGTCGTCTTTTTAATTGTCATGGCTATTGTTTTATTAATCGTTGGCAGTTTAACTTTTAATCAAGTTTCCAATATGCTGAACAATAATGGAGAAAAGCAAATCCAGCAAACAGCAATTGAGGCAAATGGAAGATTGGAATCACTATATGAACAAGTGAATACGGCCTCAAAGCTTGTCATGACAAATGATAAAATTCAGGGAATTTTATCAAAAGCCTATTTAGACAGAAAAGTAAGTTTTTCTGATCTTCAAGAAGCAAAAGGAACAGTTAATACCATTCAAGCTAATACGGAAGGAATCTTCTCATTCGAGATTTTTACGAAAAATCAGAATCGCTTGTTACCAAATGACGACTCCAAGTTAACTGCCCGCATTGGTAAGCGGTGGATCACGCAGGCCAATGAAGCAAAGGGCCGTTTGGTTTGGATAGGAGAAGATCCTCATAATTCTGATTATATTTTAGCCCTTAGACAAGTGAATCTCATGGGGAATGACTATGGGAAAGGCGGCTATCTACTTATAAGGGTTTATCAAAACTATTTTCAATTCGCAAACCAAGACAATAGTGGTATCAATCAATATTCTATATTACTAGACAAGGATTTAAAGCCCATTCTGTCTAACTATTCTGGTTCGCCTGCCCCGATTATAAACAATGATAAATCAATTATATCCCTAGACCATAAGGATTATATGGTTACAAAACAAGCCTCGAAAAATACCGGATGGACGCTTATTATTTTAACTCCTGTTAAAGCGCTTACTAAAGGGATTAATGTTTTGAAAATGGGGATTATGATTTCCGGAATCATAGGGCTGTTTATCTTTTTTAGCAGCTCATTATTTCTTTCAACCATCATTACAAGACCTATTATTAAACTGACAAAAACAATGCAAAAAGCAAGCGAAGGTTCTTTATCCTTGAATCCTTCTGTCCCAACTGTTAATGAAATCAATGAATTGAACAGTACCTATAATCAGCTTGTTAAGGAAACCAATCATCTCATAAAAATGGTTTATCAAAAAGAAATTATTCGCAGTCAAAGTGAACTAAAGGCACTGCAGGCACAGATCAATCCCCATTTTCTTTTTAATACATTAGACGCTCTCAGATGGTCACTTGATGATAAAGAAGAAGAGGAACTTGCCGACCTTGTCATTGCGATGTCCAACTTATTTCGTTATACCATTACCAAACAATCCGATAGTGATTGGGTATCAATCAAGGAAGAAATCAAACATATTGAAGATTATTTGGATATTATGAAAATGCGTTTTGGAGACCAGTTAAATTGGAATTTGAATATTGATGTTGATTGGGATGAAGTAAAAATACCAAAATTATTAATACAGCCTTTGGTGGAGAATGCTGTCATTCATGGGGCAGGGAATACGGTCAAGCCATGTATGATTACTGTATCGATCCAACCTTCAGCTGATACTCAGTACCTCGAAATACTTGTACATGATGATGGTCCTGGAATGGATCAAGAAAAGTTAGATGTTGTAAAACAGTCTATGACGGAAGGGGGAGGCCCATCCTTAAAGGGAAATGGGATGGCGATTTCCAATGTTTTTAAACGCCTTCTATTATACTATCATGCTCATTTAAAAAGGGGCTTGACGATCTCAAGTGAGGTAAATAACGGTACAACGATTTCTTTTGAAATTCCCGTGAAAATGGAGGAGACCCAAGTTGTATAGACGAACGATTTTAATAGTTGATGATGAACCAAGAACCCGGCAAGGGCTTAAGAAGACATTGGATACATGGGCACAAGGGGAATACCAAATCATTACGACTGCTAATGCGGAGGAAACAATCGAAATCATGCGTCAGCAAAAGATTGATATCCTCTTAACAGACATTCGTATGCCGGAAATGACTGGTTTAGAGCTCTTAAAAGTAATCAAAGAGCAAAACATGTCACCTGTTATTATTGTTATTTCTGCGTATTCGGAATTCGAATATGCCCATGAGGCTCTTCGTCTCGGGGTTATTAACTATTTATTAAAACCAATTAGCAAAAAAAATCTAATTGAAGCAGTAGAGGATGCTGTGAAGGCTGTGGAGAAACAAGAACGGGCAGGATTGATTGAAAAAGTGGTGGATACTAAACTTGTTGATGTAAACACCCAAAGTCCTTCCAATCGGCTGCCAATCCGTGAAGCGCTCGATTATATTAATCAACATCTGAAAAATGAACTTTCCCAAAAGGAAGTTGCCGACCATGTTCATTTAAATCCAAGTTATTTAAGTGTTTTATTTAAGGATCATGTTAAACTAACGTTCAGTGAATATGTAACAAGAAGGAGGATCCAGCGCGCCAAGGAATTATTAATGTCAACTAATCTTCCAATTGCTGATATTGCAGAGGAATCTGGTTACAAAACGGCAAAATATTTTATTAAGATTTTTAAGGAAATGGAAGGAGAAACACCTAGCGCCTATCGTAAAAATTATAATGAAAAGGCTGTCCAATAATTTGGGTTCTCTTTCCTAAGACCTATTTTCCAACGATCTGAATACTAACCTATCAATCTAAACAGCTAAGATAATAATAGGTCATGGGAGGAATAACCATTGTTTAAAAAGAAAATGATATCAGTTTTGGTATTCATGATCCTCCTTGCTGCAATAGCTGCTGGCTGTTCTTCATCAAGGTCGTCTGGTGATGTAATGGCTTTAAACGACAGCAAGAAAGTGATTCATTTCATGCATATATGGCCGGAAGGCAGTTCGAATTCTCAGTATTCCATCGTGAAAAGTATCATCTCTGATTACGAAAGACAACATCCTGATGTAAAAATTGAAACAGAAATTGTTAACTCTGATCAATATAAGGACAAGCTTAAAGTTTTAGCTACTGCAAATGAATTACCAGACATTGGGATGACTTGGTCAGATGGATTTATTAGACCGTACGTAAATGCTGACATGTTAGAGCCGTTAGACGATATCGTTAATAACGATCCAGCACTTAAAGATGCATTCATCCCAGGCGTAAAGGAGTCCTATGCAGTTAATGAAAAAACGTATGGTTTGCCCTTAGAATTGAACACTTCATATGTTTTTTACAATAAGGAAATTTTCAAGAAATATAACCTTGCCGTCCCTAAAACATTTGAAGAGTATAAACACGTCGTGAAAAGACTAGCGGAAAATGGAGTGATCCCTGCTACTGTAGGTGCAAAGGATGGATGGCCAGCATCCTTCTGGTTTATGTATCTAGCAGACCGTATTGGCGGACCGACTATTTTAACCGATGTTATACATGGAAAAGCAAAAATGGATGACCCAGCACTTTTAAAAGCAGCACAAGAAGTTCAAAATTTAGTTAATATGGGCGGTTTTGTAAAAGAGGCAAGCACATTATCATATGAAGATTCCGTGGATTATTTCATGTATGAAAAAGCGGCCATGTTTCTAACTGGACTTTGGCAATTGCCGGCATTCACAACAAGCCCTGATGTACCACAAGAGTTTAAAGATAAAATTGGCTACTTCAAATTCCCGCTTTACGAAGGCGGTAAAGGCACCGATATCAACAGTTATGTAGGGGGCCCCGGTGTAGGGTTATTCGTAGCGAAAGATTCAAAGGTTAAAAAAGAAGCAAAGGATTTTGTGGGATTTTTCGTAAAAGAATGGGGCAAAAAATCTGTTACGGATGCAGGGATCATCCCGGCAACAAAAGTGGATACATCCAATTTGAAACTTTCACCAATGTACATGGATATATTAAAGGATTTGAACGAAGCTTCCAATGTTACAACTTATTTCGATACTCAATCCAGCCCGGCTGTATCCGAATTACACCACGAATTACTTACGGCTCTATTCGGAAAACAAGTAACCCCAAACGATTTCGTTAAACAACAAGCAGACGCATTAGCTGAAGAACAAAAGTAAAAGAAGTTTCAATCATTTGCGTAACACAGGCTCCCAGTTATTTTTTGCTGGGAGTTTTTTGTTTGCGCCGTTATACTTGTCCAGCTCCAGCGCCTAGGGGCTCGAAGATCTACAGCCAATCCGTCAAGAAGGCTAAAGAACAGCCTTCTCGCCGGCTCGTCTTATGCCTGTCGCCCCTGTTCAAGGCGCTTCCGCTTTTCTTATTGTCTAGCTCCAGCGCCTAGCCCCTCGAGGTCACAAGCCAATCCGTCCAAAAGGTTAAAAAACAACCTTTCGGCCGGCTTGTCTTGTGCTTGTCGGGGCTGATCAAGGCGCTTCCGCTTTTCTTATTGTCTAGCTCCAGCGCCTAGCCCCTCGAGGTCACAAGCCAATCCATCCAAAAGGTTAAAAAACAACCTTTCGGCCGGCCTGTCTTGTGCTTGTCGGGGCTGATCAAGGCGCTTCCGCTTTTCCTGTGAAAGGGCTTTCTAAAAATAGTGGTATTTTTCCTAATCGTAGTGACCTATTTTCAAAACTATCTGAATGCTAAACTTATAAATGTAAACAAACAAAATAAAAGGTCATAGGGGGAATAACAATTGTTTAAAAAGAAAACGATTTCAGTCTTGATGTCCTTGGTAATGCTTGCTGCCTTAGCGCTTGCTGGCTGTTCTTCATCAAGTTCTTCTGGTAAAGAAAGCGCTTCAAGCGGCGGTAAGAAAGTGATTAAATTTATGCATTTATGGCCGGAAGGCAGTTCAAATGCACAGTTTTCAATTGTAAAAAATATCATTGCTGATTATGAAAAACAGCATAAAGATGTAAAAATTGAAACAGAAATTCTAAGCCCTGATCAATACAGAGACAAGCTTAAAGTTTTAGCTTCATCCAATGAATTACCTGACATTGGGATGACATGGTCAGATGGATTTATCCAGCCTTATGTACAAGGTGACATGTTAGAGCCATTAGACGATGTCGTTAATGGAGATCCAGCTCTTAAAGATGCTTTTATCCCTGGTGTAAAAGAATCGTATGCGGTTAATGGTAAAACGTATGGTTTACCATTAGAATTAAACATTTCATATGTTTTCTACAACAAAGAAATTTTCAAGAAATATAACCTAGAAGTTCCTAAAACATTTGAAGAATATAAAAATGTCGTGAAAACATTAGCAAAAAATGGAGTTACCCCTGCGACTGTAGGCGCTAAAGATGGCTGGCCAGCATCCTTCTGGTTTATGTATCTAGCAGATCGTATCGGTGGACCAACGATTTTAACAGATGTAATTCATGGAAAAGCAAAAATGACAGACCCTGCTGTTGTAAAAGCAGCTCAAGAAGTTCAAAACTTAGTAGATATGGGCGGCTTTGAAAAAGGTGCAAGCGCCTTATCAAATGAAGATGCAAAAGGTTACTTTATGAATGAAAAAGCAGCGATGTTCTTAACCGCTACTTGGGAATTACCAAACTATACAACAAGCCCTGATGTGAAACAAGAGTTTAAAGATAAGATTGGCTACTTTAAATTCCCAACTTATGAAGGCGGTAAAGGTACAGACATTAACAGTTATGTTGGCGGCCCTGGCGTTGGTTTATTCGTAGCGAAAGATTCTAAAGTGAAGAAAGAAGCAAAGGATTTTGTTGGATTCTTAGTGAAAGAATGGGGTAAAAAATCAGTTACAGATGCTGGTGTTATTCCTGCAACGAAAGTAGACACATCTAGTTTGAAACTTTCTCCAATGTACATTGATATCTTGAAGGATTTGAGTGAAGCATCCAACGTTACGACGTATTTTGATACTCAATCCAGCCCGGCTGTATCAGAGTTGCACCATGATTTAATGACAGCTCTATTCGGAAAACAAATTACGCCGAAAGACTTTGCTAAACAACAGGCAGATGCTCTTGCTAAAGAACAAAAGTAATTAAGCGTAACTCATTCTCTTAAAGATAGAGGGCATACAAAATATGCTCTCTATCTACTTTAGACTATTCAGCTTCAGCGCTTAGGAGCGACAGGCTTAGTTCAATCCTTCAAGAAGGCTCGAATTAAGCCTGTCGCCCCAACCCAAGGCGCTTACGTTTTTAATTAGAAGGGAGTATAGAAAATGAAAAACGTAATGTCAAACAAGTTAGCCATAAGCCTCTACGTACTTCCTGCCTTACTACTTATTCTTATTTTGATTTACATCCCAATCGTTCAAACAGGTTATTATGGTTTAATGGACTGGAACGGCATCGGGAAGATGAAGTTTATAGGTTTAGAGAACTACAAAAATCTAATTCATGACAAAATGTTTTGGCAAAGTACTTGGCATTCCTTATTACTCGGTATTTTCTCCACAATCAGCTTAATTGGTTACTTGATTTTATCGTTAATTTTAGCTAGTAAGATTAAGGGAGCTAACTTTTTAAGAAAAATTTACCTAATCCCTATGTTGTTATCCTCTGTTGCAATAGCACAGTTATGGGCGAAGATCTTTGACCCGTCTAACGGAATGATCAACAGATTGTTAATGACATTTGGTGTTGAAAACCCACCCCTTTGGTTGGCAGATTCAAACATCGTATTATATGCCCTTTTTATCCCAATTGTTTGGCAATATGCTGGTTTTTATATTATTATTTTCTACGCGGCACTAAAGAATGTTCCTGAAGAACTGATTGAAGCAGCGAAAATTGATGGAGCCACAGCTTTTCAAATTGCTTATAAGATTAAAGTTCCGCTAATCGCAGGAGTCATCAAAGTAATGGTCATATTAGCCATCGTTGGTTCATTAAAGTATTTTGATTTAATTTTCGTCTTGACTGGCGGCGGCCCTAACCATGCGAGTGAGGTTATGGCATCCTATATGTATACAGAAGCATTCACAAAATATAACTTTGGTTACGGAAGTGCCATCGGGTTTGGTTTACTTGTTATCTGTATGCTGATGACCTGGTTAATCCAAAAACTACTATCTACTAAAGATGTAGATTATTAAAAAAAGGGGAGTGAATAAGATGAGTAAAGTTGCATATGAGAGACAAACACATTCGACCCTATCCGCTTCATATAAAACTAGTAATACGTTTGGAAAAAAGATTGGCTACGGAATTCTCTATTTTATTCTAGGAATCATTGCTATTATCCAGATTTACCCACTTATATGGTTATTCCTTTTTTCCTTAAAAACCAATCAAGAGGTCTTTGGTATGTCCCCATTCTCATTACCTCAACATCCACAATGGGGCAACTATCTGAAGGCTTGGACTGCTGGACATATTGATGCTTACTTTTTAAATAGTGTGATTTACACTGTAATTGCGGTTGTACTAACTGTTATTCTAGCTAGCTTTGTGACATTCGCGATTACAAGAATGCAATGGAAGCTCAGCGGTTTAGTTCTAGGGTTGTTTATGGCGGGGTATATGATTCCGCTTCATTCAACACTAATCCCATTATTTAATACCTTTAAATCAGTCCATTTAATCGATAATCCTATTTCAGTCATATTATCGTATGTAGCTTTCAACTTACCAATCACGATCATGATTCTAAGCGGATTTTACAAATCCCTTCCAAGAGAGGTAGAAGAAGCAGCAGTAATTGATGGCTGTTCAATTCATCGTATCTTTTTCCAAATAACACTGCCAATGACTGTACCAGTACTTTCAACAACAGTGATCATTAACATGATTTACAACTGGAACGAATTCGTGTTTGTTAATACGTTCTTAAGTTCTGATAAATGGAAAACCATCACGGTTGGGGTTAATAACTTTGTCGGACAGTATTTAACAGATTGGGGCGCGATTGGTGCGACCTTAATGATTAGTATCATTCCAGTTCTGATTGCTTTCTTTGTTCTAAGTGATCGAATTGTGGAAGGCATTGCTGCTGGATCTGTTAAAGGTTAATAAAATGTTATCGATAAAGAAGCTGATTCAGAAACCAAGAATCAGCTTTTTTACAGAGAATCTTTTTCGAAACTTCTTTGCTTTTGCACTAAAATCAGGAAAATCTAAAGTCGCAAAACCCGCTATAATTCCTTTATATTCCCTACTTTAAAACCTTTATTCTATGCAAATGCACAAATATATTTGTTGCGCTGACTATACCAAAATAACAAGTAATAGATTAATATTCTCATTAGAAAGCGCTTTACTTATGGCGCCGCAAGGAAAAAAATTTTGCTGCAATGTTTGATCTGCTTATATAAAAAGGAAAGGAGGGAGGAAACATGAACAAAGACTTTGTCATCGTGTTAGCTCCGGATTCATTTAAAGAAAGTATGACAGCAAAAGAAGCATGCGAGGCAATGGAAAGTGGAATTAGAAAAGTAAATAATCAGATAACGTGTATTCAAGTTCCAATGGCCGATGGTGGTGAAGGCACGATGCAATCGCTGGTTGATGCTACTGGTGGCGAAATATTTACGGCAAGAGTAATAGGTCCTCTAGGAAATGAAGTGGACGCCCCCTATGGGATATTAGGAGACGGTAAAACAGGTGTAATTGAAATGGCTAGTGCAAGTGGCCTCCATTTAGTACGAAAAGAAGAAAGGAATCCTCTAGTTACCACCACCTACGGTACAGGTCAATTAATAAAAGCCTGTTTAGATCAGGGGGTAAATAAACTATTAATTGGTATCGGTGGAAGTGCTACAAATGATGGCGGAGCTGGATTAGTACAGGCTTTAGGAGGAAAACTGCTCGATGCAAATGGCGAGGAGCTTGGTTTTGGCGGAGGAGAGCTAGGCCGTTTAGCAAGAATTGATCTGACAAATTTTGATCCGCGTATAAAAGATATCACCGTTGAGGTAGCCTGTGATGTCAATAATCCACTTTGTGGAGAGCGGGGGGCCTCCGTTGTGTTTGGCCCACAAAAGGGTGCTACACCAGAGGTTGTTGAATTATTAGATAAAAACTTAATGAATTATGCAAAAATAATCAAAGCAGAGCTTAATTTAGACCTACTCGATGTACCTGGAGCGGGAGCAGCGGGAGGATTGGGTGCTGGACTAATGGTGTTCTTAAATGGGACTTTAAAAAAAGGCATTGATATGGTTATAGAATATACATTACTGGAAGAGAAAGTCCAGGATGCAGATATGGTCTGGACTGGGGAAGGCAGTATTGACTTCCAGACTAAATTTGGAAAAACCCCCTTTGGAGTTGCCTCAGTTGCTAAGAAATATCATAAGCCAGTGGTGGCAATCGCAGGAAGCATTGGTGAAAATATTGATTCATTGTATGAGAAGATTGATTCTATTTTTTGTAGTATGCAAGGAGTTTATTCACTGGAAGAAGCATTAGCAAATGGACAGAAAAACCTGCAAAAAACCTCTGAACAAGTAATAAGATTTTTAAATTTAGCTAGGCAAATGTGATCAAAAGCTAGGCGGTAAAATGAGATTTGTCCTATTTATCAAATAGTTTAGCAGGTTTAAACTAATAATAAATAGCAGCTTAGAAAAGGTGATGTAATGAAATTATCGAAGCCGATAGCAGAAAAGGTCACAAAGGAAATGATGAAAGTTATCCCCTACAATATTAATCTCATGGATGAAAAAGGGTTGATTATTGGAAGTGGAGATAAGAAACGGATAGGAATATTACATAAGGGAGCAACAAAGGTCATTGCCACCAAGAGCATCAATGAGATTTATACTGAAGGAGACGGGATGAAGCCGGGCGTCAATGAACCTATTATTGTAAATGGTGAAATTATTGGTGTCATTGGGATTACAGGCGATCCTGATGAAGTGAGGCCCTTTAGTAAGCTTGTTGGGGCAACCGCAAAACTTCTAATTGAACAAGAAACCATAAATAAGAAAGCTCAAAATGACAGAATCAAGCGTGAGACATTTTACCATGAATTATCGTATCGAAAAACAAGCTATGATGAAGAGTTTTTACAACAAGGAAAAATGTATGGCATCGACCTTACAAGGAACTGTCAAGCCATCTTAATAAAGGGAAATTTACATTCAAAGGACATAAAGGCGTTTTTTGATAGGTTAAGACATTATTCCACCATTGATAACAGCAGGAGGGTCTTGTTTATTACCGAACATAGCAGCTTTGAGGAAGTAATAACTTATTTATTAGACAGAAAAGAGATTGAAAAGGTAGCGATAGGTGAAAAGGAGGAATTTGCCGCCCTATCACTGGAACAGGCTGCTGATGCTTTGACAGTGGGTGTGAAAATAAAACCCTCAGAAAAGATCTATTATTATCATCATTTAAGGCTATTTATAGATCTCGCTTCCGATCATAGGGATTATCCTAGTAACGTCTTATCGGTATTAGAAGGTTCGGGAAACAATCAGGAGCTTTTCCATACATTGCAAATATATGTGGAGGAAAATGGGGATATTAACCAAACAGCAAAAAAACTGAAAATTCACAGAAATACGTTGAATTATAGATTGGAAAAAATAGGTGATCTCACAGGGAAAAATCCCAAAGTAATTCTAGAATTATTCGAATTAATATGTTCGATTATTTGGTATAAGTGAAAAATTGAAGTGTGGGTAACTATAGTTTTTCAATGGATATCTGCCGGTATGATTTCTATCATAAGGATGAGAGAAAGGAGAAGAAGTATTCTTTATGATTACTTTGTTTGTATAAGGGACAAACAAAGTAGATTTCTGCTTCCCGCTTCATGTTTTCTATAGATGTTTGATTACAAAAGGAGGATTAGAATGAGTGCAAACCTTGCTGAAAAAATAACAGTACTTCCAACAGGAAAAATTAGAATGAAGGAAAAGATCGGATATGCCACTGGGGATTTAGCTTGTAACTTCATTTATCAAACAGTAAGTAGTTATCTATTATTCTTTTATACTGATGTATTTGGAATTTCAGCCGCAGCCGCCGGATTTATGTTCCTGATCGTTCGTATGATTGACGCAGTAGCTGATCCGCTTATTGGAACATTTGTTGATAAAACAAATACTAAATACGGAAGATTTCGTCCATACCTTTTATATGGTGCCTTTCCATTTGCTGGGGTAGCGATTCTTTGTTTTACCACTCCTTCGTTTTCTGATCCTATGAAACTAGTGTATGCCTATATTACTTATATTCTGTTATCGATCACATATTCAGTAATTAACATTCCTTATGCCGCGCTTACTTCAGCGATTACCCAAGATAACAAAGAGGTTGTCAGTTTAACCTCCGTTAGAATGTTATTTTCAAATACTGGTGGCTTAATTGTTTCCTTTGGAGTACCGCTTTTAGCCGGACTTTTTACAAATGCAACTGGAAAAACAAGTACTGGATGGCAAATAACCATGTCAATCATGGGAGTTTTAGGTGCCCTTCTATTAATTTACAGCTTCATGAATACAAAAGAACGAGTACAAATTAATCACTCCAAAGATGCAAAAGTTAATTTTAAAGATATCTTTCTTCAATTAAAGGCCAATCGGCCGCTAGTCATCGTATGTTTTTTCTTTATTCTTAATTTCGGTGTTAACTCCATCGTCAACTCGGTTGGAATTTATTATGTCACTTATAACGTTGCAAGACCGGACTTGGTTAAGTGGTATGGTTTAATGGGAACGCTTCCTGCACTCATCCTTATGCCATTAATGCCAATGATGTATAAATGGATGGGGAAGAAAAAGTTACTATTTACTGCTTTATCCTTTAAGGCAATCGGCTTAATTGCTTTATTCGTTATTCCTGCATCCATGGTTCCACTAGTATTTGCAGGGCGTTTAATTGCCGCATTAGGGACCATCACGGCAGGTGCCTTTACATGGGCATTAATCCCTGAAACGATCGATTATGGTGAATATAAGACTGGCAAACGTGCAAGCGGTGTTATTTACGCATTAGTTGGATTCTTCTTTAAGTTTGGTATGGCCATCGGAGGCATTGTTCCAGGTTTAATTTTGGCCAACTTCGGTTATGTTGCCAATCACGCCCAAACGCCAACCGCATTAAATGGTATTTTAGTTACCATGACCGCTATTCCAGCAGTCTTTGTTCTTATCGAGCTTGTGGCCATCTATTTCTACAACTTGGATGAAAAAGAACATAAAAGAGTATTGGCTGAATTAAAGGCGAGGGGATAAAAAATTAAAATATACAGAATAGTTCGTTCTTTTTTAATACGAAGAATTGGACACTTGTTCAACATTGAAAGGAAGGAATTAATGATGGAATTGCTTAAGGTAAAAAATAATAAAATTACGGATTCAACAGGGAATCCCATTCAACTGAGAGGAACTTGTATTGGCGGCTGGATGAATATGGAGGACTTTATTAATGGCTATACAGGAACGGAACATGCCCTCCGTCACACCGTTTCCGAAGTCATTGGAAAGGAAAAAGCTGAATTTTTATTCGACCGGCTGCTGCATTATTTCTTTGGTGAAGACGATATAAAGTTTATTAAGAGCTGGGGAGCAACCACCATTCGCATTCCTTTAAATTATCGTCATTTTGAAGATGATGAAGCACCTTTTACTTACAAGGAATCGGGATTTAACCGCCTGGACAAAATCATTGATCTCTGTGAAGAGCATGGACTTTACGTTATTCTTGATCTTCATGCAGTACAGGGGTTCCAAAACACCCACTGGCATTCAGATAATGATGTACGTCATAGCTTTTTCTGGCATGACAAAACGTATCAAGACAGGTTTGTCGCTCTGTGGGAAGAGTTTGCCCGCCGTTACAAAGGGCGAGGTATAATTGCAGGGTATAACGTCATGAATGAACCATGTGTGAATACACCGCACGGCGATTTTCCACATACATTCTTTGGCAATTATAAACCGGATTGGGAAAGGATGAATCGGATCTATAAACGGGTCGTTAAAGCCATCCGCAATATTGATCCTGACCACATCATTTTCCTTGAAGGGGATAACTATTCCAAGCTGTTTGCCGGTTTAGAAGCTCCATTTGCAAAAAATCTGGTCTACAGCAGTCATAACTATACAGCGGCTGGATTTGGACCAGGACAGTACCCGGGAGTGGCAGATGCAAAAACGGCCCGCGTAGAGAGTGGCAAGTATTGGGACAAATCTGTCCAAGAGGAAGTATTTTATAACCATGAAGGTACTAAGTTTGCACAGAAATATGATGTTCCTCTTTGGGTGGGTGAGTTTGGCTCTGTCTATAATGGACCAGAGCGGGAGATCCCAGATCGTTTAAGTGCAATGGATGAGCAAATTAGTATTTTTGAAGATTTCGGCGCACATTGGACGACTTGGACGTATAAAGATGTTGGGGTTATGGGGTTAGTGACGCTTGATCCTAATTCAGAGTATATGCAGAAGGTTTCTTCGATTTTAAAAATGAAACTTGCATTAAATACGGATGATTGGATGATTTGGCTTCCGGGGTTTAAGGCAAGAGAATCAGTTGAGGAGTTAGCCAAGCATTTGGAAGAGGTTGTCAATCCGGAAATGTCTCATAGCTTTAATCTTTCCAGCATATCACAAGCCATTTTTACCATTTATGCGGGTGCTCTGATCCAGCCCGAGTATGCGAAAATTTTTAAAGATTTATCAAATGAAGAAATTGACCTTGTAATGCAGTCATTTGCCTTTAAAAACTGTAAAATTAACGAAGGCTTGCTAAATATATTAAAAAAACATACAAACGAAAAAGTTCAGCTGGGAAATGGTTGATTTTTTGATAGATAACTGAGTATAAAGGCTGATTTCAAAAGGAGTGATCGTAATCACCTTGTGAAATCAGCTTTCTCTTTTAACCCATTTTCATAACTAGCTAAAATATAAGAGCTAACTGGTTTACTAGAGTAGTTAAAGGAGGGTTCTAAATGGAAGCTACAAAAATATTTTTTGAAAGGCATACCATTCGGAAATTTTTAAATAAGCCTGTAAGCAAGGAATTATTGACATCGGTACTGTCAGCAGCTATTCGTGCCCCGTCTTGGGCCAATTCACAACCTTGGGAAATATATGCAGCGAGTGATAAAAAATTAGAAGAGTTAAGAAAGGCCTACTTACAATCCTTTGAAAATCACGAACCCCATACACAGGATTTACCTACACCAAAGATATGGCCTGAGTATATAGATGACCGAATGAAAAAGAGCTTTGCAGAGTCATTTAAAAGCATGGGAATTGTCCGTGATGACGAGGCTGCGCGATATAAAAATTGGAAAAATAACTATCAGTTTTTTGGAGCTCCTGTTGCCATCTTCTTATGTCTTGATCATTCGCTTACAGATTGGTCATTGTTTGATCTTGGGATGTTTGCCAACAGCCTGATGCTTGCAGCTAAGGCCCATGGACTGGATTCAGCACCGGCAGCAAGCTCGGTTTCCTACCCCCATCATATTAGAAACGTACTAGGCATCCCGGCCAATCAGAAAATCATCGTGGGTATCATGATTGGGTATGCGGACCCCGAGCATCCATATAATCAATATGTTTCAAACAGGGTCCCTATTGATGAAGTTGCCCATTTTAGGGGCATCTGATTATTCGGATTAGGATAACATTGTAGGCATAGGGAGTTTTCCTCTAGTCAAAGAGTTGGTTTGGTCACTTACTCATTACGACATTTTGGGGAGGTACTCCTTTTTTAGTTATTAAGAGTTTTGAGCCGGTAGGGCTCATATTTATGGAATTAAATGGATATCAGGTATTCATGTAAAAGTTTGTTTATTGGGTATACAAACTTAAAATAAGATGATATAATATTCTGAAAGTTAAAATTTCTATCATCCCTAGGAGTGGGGATGAGTAAAAAGATTAGCTAGAGATTATTGAGTACGGCAGGTATCACCCAAGATCGGGTAATTCCTGCAATATTTCGTTCAGATAATGTGAATGAATAGGAATTGTAAGTGGATGTGGTAAAGTAAAGGACGTTTCTTTAAAGCTTTTCCCTAACTGTATATTAAGATAGCTCCTAGTACTTCTTAAAAAGGAAAATGATATTGTTTACATACTTGTTTAAATAAATGAAAGAGGTGATACCATATGCCAATGGGCAGAGTGATGGGAGGACTCTTAACTGTATGCGATTGGATTTGGAAGATGGCTTTGGTTAATATCTTATGGATTCTCTTTACATTAACTGGGTTCATAGTTTTTGGTATAATGCCCGCAACTGTTGCATTATTTACAGTGGTTAGAAAGTGGAGCATGAAAGAAGCAGATATCCCTATTTCTCGAGTCTTTTTTCAGACCTATAAAAAGGAGTTCCTACATGCTAATATTGTGGGTTTAATAATAGGGGTCATTGGCTTTTTCCTGCTTTATGATTTTAGGCTCTTAATGGCAATAGGTGGTACCGTTCAATACATTCTGTCAGTCCCTTTATTGATCATTATTGGTTTGTATTTGATCACCTTGTTATATCTTTTTCCTGTCTATGTCCATTTTGATTTAAAGTTTTTTCAGTATTTTAAAAGTGCATTTTATATTGGGACTCTTAATCTGCACATTACCATTTTGATGGTAGCAGTGCTTCTATTATTAAGTTTTCCGTTCTCCAAATTCCCGGGATTTATACCATTTTTTTTGGTAAGTCTTATGTCCATTGTGATTATGTTTGGTGCGACAATAGCTTTTAAACGTATAGAAAAAAAACAAAAGAAGTATAGTACTTTAAAATTAGAGATATAGTTAGAAACTGACCCAAAGATTTGTTCTTTGGGTTTATTTTTTTAAAAAAATATTATTTTTATTCTAATAAAATTTAGAGGATGCAACACAACGTCTAATCAATGAACGGGTTGAGGAATTAATTTCCCTTTTAATCTTTCTTTAACAGCATAACCTTAGAATATATCAATTATTTATATGAAAATGTCAATGCATGGAGGGAATAATTATATTATTATTCTATTAATAACTTGGAAACGCTTTATTTGTAAAAAAATTTGTAGCCACCAGTGTTGATCAAAAGAAATAGTTTCCATTGAACAGTTGTAACAAAATAAGTTGAAAGCGATTTCGGTCAAAGGGGTGATGTGAGAATTGTAAGTCTTATTTTTTGAGAAAAAATAAAAAGGAGAGAAAAACTTATGAAAAAACTTCTAAAATCATTTTTAGCTGGGGCATTAGCACTATCTCTCACTGCTTGTGGAAGCAATAGTAGTCAGTCCAGCAGCAAAAACGATGGGAAAACGATTTCTGGCGAACTCACTATTATGGGCTGGGGTGGTGGAGAAGAACTCCAGGCCAGAAAGCAAGCTACAAAAGTATTCGAAAAGTTGTATCCTGAAGTGAAAGTTCATGAAATATGGCTTCCGGCAGATAGTGTTGATCAGAAGCTTGATGCGGCATTGGCAGCAGGGAATGCTGCTGATGTGATTATGATGTCACCTGACTGGAAAGGTCTCCGTTCAAAATGGTTTGAAGATTTGAATCCTTATTTAGAAAAGGATAATATCGATACTGCAGATTTTACGCCGGGTGCAGATGATGGGTACGTAGACCCAGATGGAAAAAGGGAAGGGATGCCTACAACTGAATCAGATTTCATGTTCGCTTACAATAAAGAAATTTTCGACAAAGCCGGAGTTCCATATCCTACAAATGATTGGACATGGGATGACTTTAAAAATGTTTCAGGGAAAGTTTCTTCAGGTTCTGGTGCTAAAAGGACTTATGCTATTGTTTCACATTGGATTCTTCAAAGTTTTGCATCTTTACCATATGGTGGTACTCCATATAACAGTGATTGGACCAAACAGACAGTAGATGACCCAAAAACAATAAAAGCGTTGGAATTGTTTGCAGATCTCGTCAAATCAAAAGAGTTGCCTGATGATGCTGCTTCTAAAAGTATACCTATGGACCAGATGTTTGTATCAGGAAAAGCTGCCATGTATCCACTGGGATTGTTCGAGGCTGGAGAAATAGCTAAAAAAATAGGGAATAGCTTTAAATGGGGTATTGTTTTGCCTCCTAAAGATCCTAATGGAAAAAATACGAATATTAAATTTCAAACAGGTTTTGCTATGAATAAGGCATCAAAGAACAAGAAGGCTGCATGGGCCTACATAAAGACAATATCTATGAATAAAGAAGTAAATGATATCTATGCTAAAGTAGGAATTCCAGCATTAAAGGAATCAGCTGACACCACTTTTAGTAAACTGACTATTCCAAATACAGATATTAAACAGACTGACTACCTTAACGGATTGGCGGATGCAACTACGTTTCCTTGGGGTGGATCCATTAATAAAGCTGCAGACTTATTCGAACAAGTATGGCAGCAAATTACTACTAAGAAAAGTTCGGCTAAAGACGCTGTGAAAAAATATGCTCCACAAATACAAGCTGCACTTGACGAAGTTCATCAAAAACAAAGTAAATAGTTTAGGCAATTAAATTAATGGGAGGAAGACATAAAAGGCAATATCCTCCCTTTATATATTCGTCTCTTGAGGGGTGAAGAAATGAAAAAGAAGAATACTAGTAGTGAAAAAAGTGAAGCTAGGTTATTTTACTTATATACATCACCATTTATTTTGGGTTTTTTAATTTTCACATTATATCCAGTAGTTTATTCCATTATATTGATCTTTACAAATGCGGATATGACTGGAACGGGTGAATTTGTAGGCTTGGCCAATATAAAAAAGGCTTTTACTCAAGATCCCCTTTTCTATAAATCTCTAAAAAATACTTTATATTTTGTAGTAGTTTCTGTCCCATTAAGTTTAATCGTATCCTTTATGGTTGCGCTCTTACTAAATCACAAAAAAATAAAAGGAATGGGGATATTCAGAACCACTTTTTATATACCGTATATAACGGCAGGTGTTGCTGTCACATTATTGTGGGGATGGATTTTTAACGCACAATTCGGTCTCATAAACTATGTTCTTTCATTTTTGGGGATAACCGGTCCGAATTGGCTTAGTGATGGTAAATGGGCGATGCCTGCGATTATCATAATGGGTTTATGGACGATTGGCAACTCTATTATTATAACACTTGCTGGGTTACAGGATATACCGGAACAATTATATGAAAGTGCTTCAATCGATGGTGCGAATCGTCTTATAATGATTACTCATATTACCCTTCCTCTGTCGACACCAACATTATTTTTTAATCTAGTAATGGGAATAATAGGTGGCTTTCAAGTTTTCATGCAGCCTTTTGTTTTAACAGAAGGGGGCCCTAACTATGCTACCTATACCTATATGATGCATATATATAACAGTGCATTCAAATATGGTGAGATGGGGTATGCTTCAACATTAGCGTGGATCTTATTTATTGTAATTCTGATTATAACTTTAATTGTAAACCGTACTTCTAAATACTGGGTATACTACGAGAATTAATTTTGGAGGCGGAAAAATGCAGGCAAATGTGGCGATAAAAGAAACGACAGTGAATCATTATAAGAATAAAAGAAAAGTTGAAGCGATTAATCTTGTTATAAGTTATATTATATTGAGCTTATTGGCATTAGTGTTTATATTCCCATTTTTATGGATGATTTCTACTGCTTTTAAAGTACCTTCTGAGGCGTACACAATACCTCCGAAATTAATACCAAAAACATTTACATTAGATAATTTTATTCAGGGATGGCAGTATGCAGATTTTACAAGGTACACCTGGAATACGATTATAGTAACTGTTTTAGCAACCTTAGGAGCAGTATTCTCAGCATCCTTTGTTGCATATGGCTTTGCAAGGTTTAAATCACGTTACAGTAACATCCTTTTTACCATCGTACTAGGAACAATGATGCTGCCTAATCAGGTTCTATTAATTCCAACTTATATTTTATTTTCAAAACTAGGTTGGCTGGATACATTAAAACCTCTTATAATACCCTCATATTTTGGCGGTGGGGCGTTTAATATTTTTCTTCTGAGACAATTTTTTAAAACCATACCAATAGAGTTAGATCAGGCTGCTAAAATTGATGGTGCTAATTCATTTCAAATCTACTTTAAAATTCTGTTACCAATAATCAAACCAGCTTTGATGACAGTTGCAGTTATGTCAGTTGCTTTCCATTGGAATGACTTTATGACACCATTAATTTATTTAAATAGTGACGAACATTTTACGCTCGCTCTAGGTTTGCAGTTTTTTCAGAATTCCTACGGTTCCTCTCAAGTTCAGATGCTTATGGCCGTGTCTTTAATAACAGTAATTCCTTTACTCATACTTTTCTTCATTGGGCAAAAATACTTTGTTCAAGGGATTACAATGTCTGGACTTAAGGGATGATCATTCATATTTGGTTACAAGGAAAAGGTGATTCCAGATGAAGTATAAAAACCCGATCATACCGGGATTTAACCCAGATCCGAGCATATGCAGGGTGGGCAATGATTTTTATATTGTTAATTCAAGTTTTGAATTTTATCCAGGTGTTCCAATCTATCATAGCAGGAATTTAGTTAACTGGAACTTGATTGGATATTGCCTGTCGAGAAGATCACAGGATGAACTATTAAACGCAAGGGCATCTGGAGGAATTTATGCGCCTACCATCCGATACCATAATGACATGTTTTACATGACAACAACGAATGTATCTCATGGTGGTAATTTTATTGTACACGCAAAGGATCCAAGTGGGCCCTGGTCGGAACCTGTATGGGTAGACCAGGGGGGAATCGACCCATCCTTATTTTTTGATGATGATGGAACGGTGTATTACTGTTCCAATGCAACCGTAGAAGGGAAAATGGGAATCGCACTTTCAATTATTGATCCAATGACTGGAGAAAGATTGTCTCCCATTCAACATATTTGTTCAGGCAGCGGTGGACGTTATCCGGAGGGACCTCATTTATACAAAATCAATGATTGGTATTTTTTGATGATTGCAGAGGGTGGGACTGAATATGGACACATGGAGACCATATTCAGGAGCAGGTCTCCATGGGGACCTTACGAAGGCTGCCCGCACAATCCCATTCTTTCACACAGAGACCGTACATACAGTCCGATACAGTGTACAGGTCATGCTGATATGGTAGAAGATCAAAATGGGAATTGGTGGCTCGTGTGTCTAGGGGTCAGACCATTAAAAGGTATGCTACATAATCTTGGCCGTGAAACCTTTCTTGCTCCGGTCACTTGGACAAGCGATGGATGGCCGGTTATAGGGAATGATGGTTATATTGAAATGGAAATGAATGGTCCTCTTCCTGAAGATACTTTCCCACAAAGTGATAGTTGGGATGATCATTTTGAGAGTAATAAGTTGGATCTAAATTGGAACTTTATCCGTAATCCAAAAATAGAAAACTATGATTTATCTTCAAGAAAGGGCTCGCTCAAAATTACAGGAGAAAATAAAACACTATCCGAGGATAAAGATTCTCCTTCATTTATTGGAAAGATACAGCAGCATTTTAACTGTACTGCAGAAGTCAACATGTCCTTTAAAGCCGATGAACAAAACTCTGAAGCCGGCATAACCGCTTACTACAATGATAGTTATCATTATGAAGAATTTTTAACAAAAATGGATGGGGAATATTACGCTTGCCTGAGAAAAAAAGTACATGATATTGAGGTTATAACAGAGAGGAAAAAGGTTGACTTCATAGAGGAGATAATTTTTAGAATCAGAAGCGATAGAGATTACTATTATTTTGATTATAAACTTCCTGAGGGAGATTGGGAACACCTGGGCAAGGGAATGACAGCTGGCCTTTGCACAGAAGGAACGCATACCATGACTTTTACAGGTACCTACCTTGGTGTGTATTGTGTAAATGGAAATGCCTTTTTTGACTGGTTTAGATATACCGGAAACAATGATTAGTATAGAACTGATTGATCCAAGTAAACCTTGGATCAATCAAATGGTTCTTCCTGCAATATCAGAGAATTGATTCTTTTTCACTGTATGAATTGGCAGCATGGTTTCGAAATCTGCCTGGAGTATATCCTGTCTTTTGTTTAAATTGTCGGCAAAAGTGCTCTACATTGTTATACCCACAGCGAAATGCGACTTCAGCAATTGTATAGGAACCATGCCTTAAATATTCTTTGGCTAGCCGGATTCGGCTGATAATTACGTCATCCATGCAGGAGATACCAAAGGTGTTTTTATAGAGTGTCTGCAAATAGCCAGGGCTTAGATGGACAGATTCTGACATTTTAGGAATTGTCCAATTATCACCAGGGTTAGTGTATATTTCAGTACGAAGATTTATAAGGTTATAATATTGCGGGGAAATCTCAGTTTGGAAGTAAGATTCCAAAAGTTTATTAAACAGAATTCTTAACAAATAATCAATTGATGATTCTTTGAAATCTTTATTAAAAGAGTGCTCAGTGACAAGTAGCTGAAATAGCTTGTGGCAATAGTCCGGATCTTCCAATGAAAAAGGTATACCACGTGGAAGCATTGTTTCGGTAATATAAGGTTCATTAGACTCAAAACGCAGCCAGTTATTTATGTATGTTTCAGCACAAGCCCGATAGTATATTTTCTGATGTGGTTGAAATAATATGGCACTGTGCGCTGGGTATTCCTTGATTTCACCATTTACCCAGAAAAAAGCTGGAGTTTTTGTTATGACAAGAAGCCAGCAGTCATGACCGTTAGGAATATCAAAAACAAAACTACCATTGTGAGTAGCATCAGTTTCTACATAGTAAATATTTGTCATAGTTATACTCCAATCTTCATGTTGCTTCATAAACTGAGGGACAATAACTCCTCTGAGTCCCCATATAATAACAAGTATTATATATCAATCTTAGAATATATCAATTATATTTTATTGTGTGAAAATTTCAAGAACTTATATACTTTTGAGAAGTAAATTAGTGCATTTTATGTGGTTAAAGCACCCGTTTATTAAGATACAAGGAGTGAAGTGACGGTGAAGCAAGGATTTAATCCGTATCTTCCATCATGGGAATATACTCCTGATGGAGAACCATATGTTTTTAACGAAAGAGTGTATGTTTATGGCTCGCATGATAGGTTTAACGGTCATGTCTTTTGCATAAACGATTATGTGTGCTGGTCGGCACCAGTGGATAATTTAGGTGATTGGCGGTATGAAGGCGTCATTTACAAAAAAACAGATGATCCACTCAATCCTGATGGCAGAATGTGTCTTTATGCACCGGACGTCACGGTCGGTCTGGATGGTCGATATTATCTCTATTATGTGCTTGACAAAGTTCCCATTGTGTCGGTAGCTGTCTGTGATTCGCCGGCAGGCCGTTACGAATTTTACGGTTATGTGCATTATCCAGATGGAACACGCTTGGGGGAAAGAGAAGGCGACCAGCCTCAATTCGACCCAGGGGTCCTAACCGAAGGTGAGAAAACCTATTTGTACACTGGATTTTGTGCAGCAGGTGACAAATCAAGAAAGGGTGCCATGGCGACAGTAATTGGTCCAGATATGCTTACCATTATGGAAGAACCCGTTATTATTGCACCAAGTGAACCCTACAGCAAGGGCAGCGAGTACGAAGGACATGAGTTTTTTGAAGCGCCGTCCATAAGGAAAAAAGGAGACACCTATTATTTTATTTACTCCTCTATCGTCATGCATGAGCTTTGCTATGCGACTAGCAAACATCCGACAGAAGGCTTTGTCTACCAGGGAGTCATCGTAAGCAATGCTGATCTTCATATCGATACATACAAACCAGCGGACAAGCCTATGTACTATGGTCACAATAACCACGGCAGCATTGTTGAAATGAATGGGAAATGGTACATCTTTTATCATAGGCATACTAATGGAACCGTTTACAGCAGACAGGGCTGTGTAGAGCCGATTGAATTTAGGGATAATGGCACCATACCCCAAGTAGAGATGACATCCTGCGGACCCAATGGAGGACCACTAGTGGGACACGGGGAATATCCAGCTTATGTGGCTTGCAATCTATTCTGTAAGGATGAGGAATTGTATTCGGGTTCTCTCGGGGCATGGATGGACGGACGATTTCCGAAGATTACACAGGATGGTAAAGATGGAGATGAAGAAATCGGATACATTGCGAATATGAGGGATACTGCAACAGCCGGTTTTAAATATTTCCAATGCGACGGTATTCGAAAAGTCAAAATCAAGGTGCGTGGATATGCCAAAGGGAGTTTTGAAGTCAAAACATCATGGAACGGGCCGGCCCTCGGAGAAATACCGGTTGATTTTACGAACATATGGACAGAATATTCCGCTGAAATTACCATTCCGGACGGTATACAGGCATTGTATTTTACTTATAAGGGGATCGGTAACGCAAGTCTCGCTTCTTTTACATTCGAATAAACAACAGATGTAACAATAATACTTTGTTCGTTGGTTATCCAAACGTTATAATGGAGTAGTAATAATATTGAAAATATATTCCAAAAGCAGTCACTAGAAACAACTAATTGAGAGGATGAAAAATATGGGACAAAAGGCAAAAATGATTCTTGAAAAGGATTTTAAAGTTTCTGAGATTGATAACCGTATCTACGGTTCTTTTATCGAACATCTGGGACGTGCAGTCTATGGAGGGATTTACCAGCCCGGTCATCCGCAGGCAGATGATAATGGCTTCCGTCAAGATGTGATGGAAATGGTAAAAGAGCTTCAGGTTCCAATCATTCGTTATCCAGGTGGAAACTTTGTATCCGGTTACAAGTGGGAGGATGGCGTAGGACCAGTTGAAAATCGCCCACGCAGGCTTGATTTAGCATGGCGCACTACGGAAACCAATGAAATTGGTACAAATGAGCTCATGAAATGGGCAAAGCTGGTAAATGCGGATGTAAACATGGCCGTTAACTTAGGAACACGCGGTATTGACGCTGCTAGAAACCTGGTAGAATATTGCAACCATCCGGGTGGTTCTTATTATAGTGATTTACGAATTTCCCACGGGTTTAAAGAGCCTCATAAAATTAAAACATGGTGCTTGGGAAATGAAATGGATGGTCCTTGGCAAATTGGCCATAAAACGGCTGAAGAATATGGGAGGATTGCTGCCGAAGCAGCCAAGGTCATGAAGTGGGTTGACCCAACAATTGAACTTGTTGCATGCGGAAGCTCTGGCCGAGGCATGCCAACCTTTGCAGATTGGGAAGCAACTGTTTTGGACCACACCTATGATTATGTTGAGTTTATTTCACTTCATCAATATTATGGCAATCGTGATAATGACATCTCCAACTATTTGGCTATGACCCTCGAAATGGATGACTTTATCCGGTCAGTCATATCCATAGCCGATTATATTAAAGCGAAAAAACGAGGAAAGAAGAATATCAATCTTTCTTTTGATGAATGGAATGTGTGGTATCACAGTAATGATGCGGATAAGAAAATTGAACCGTGGAGCATTGCACCTCAGCAGCTGGAAGATCATTATAATTTTGAGGATGCCCTATTGGTTGGTTGTATGCTGATCACGTTATTAAAGCATGCTGACCGCATAAAAATTGCTTGTCTTGCCCAGTTGATAAATGTAATTGCACCTATTATGACGGAAGAAAATGGATCAGCCTGGAAGCAGACCATTTTCTATCCATATATGCATGCATCAGTATTTGGACGCGGCGTTTCCTTGAATCCGATTATTTCAAGTCCAAAATACGATAGCAAGGATTTTACGGATGTACCTTATTTAGAATCAACAGCTGTATATAATGAAGAAAATGAACAGTTAACCATTTTTGCGGTAAACCGCCATTTAAAGGAAGGCTTGGAACTAGAGTGCGATATTCGTAACTTTGATGGATATGAGGTTGTGGAGCATATCGTCCTAGAAAACGATGACTTAAAGCAAACCAATTCAGCTAAAGGCACACCGGTTGCTCCACATTCAAATGGTAATGCCGCAATTGAAAATGGTTTGGTTTCAGCTGTGTTGCCGAAATTGTCTTGGAATGTAATCCGGTTAGCAAAACGTAAATAGTTCTAATTCATATTAAGGTTTATTGGAAAAAAACGGATATTAAGGCAGCGTAAAAATGATAGTAATAAAATTGGAGGTATACAAATGAATTACAGATTACTTGGAAAAACAGGTTTAAAAGTTTCCGAGATTGGATATGGTGCTTGGGGAATAGGAAATACCGGATGGCAGGGAGCAAACGATGAAGAATCCATTAAGGCACTAAACAAAGCAATTGATCTCGGCCTGAATTTTATTGATACAGCCTTAGGGTATGGAAATGGTCACAGTGAGCGCTTGGTTGGACAAGTATTAAGAGAACGCCAGGAATCGATTTATGTATCAACCAAGATTCCTCCGAAAAATTTAAAATGGCCTGCTCCTGCAGGTATTTCAGCAGAAGAAGCTTTCCCGGCAGATCATATTATTTCCTGCACAGAAGAGAGCTTGCACAATCTTGGTGTCGATACGATCGATGTCCAACAGTTTCACGTATGGTCTGACGAATGGGTAAATCAAGGAGAATGGCTTGAAGCAATTGAAAAGCTGAAAAAGCAAGGAAAAATTAAATATTTTGGTGTTTCCATTAATGATCATCAGCCGGAAAATGCCATCAAGTTGATTGAGACAGGCCTGGTTGATACAGTTCAAGTTATCTACAATATTTTTGAACAAAGCCCGGAAGATAAGCTTTTCCATGCTTGTGAAAAACATAATGTCGGTGTGATTGCCCGAGTACCTCTAGATGAAGGGGGACTGACCGGCAGAATCACCCCGGAAAGTCGATTTGACGAGGGCGATTTCAGAAATCATTATTTTAAGGATGAAAGGAAACGTGAAGTTTACAACCGGGTAAATGAAATCGTAACAGATCTTAACATTTCTATCGAGGATATGGCAGAAACATCACTACGGTATGTTTTAAGCCACCCTGCAGTTTCTACCGTTATACCTGGGATGCGTACCATCAAAAATGTCGAAAGAAACTGTAAGGTTGGGGACGGAAAAGGGCTTTCTCAAGAGTCGGTTAAGAAGCTGAAAGCTCATAGATGGATTCGGAATTTTTATCAGGCTTAATCATTGTTATCCATCTAAAAGTCTTTATTAACAAAGAAATATACATCCCATATACAAAGGATATACATTTCCTGCCTGTCAAAATGACGGGCAGGAATATTACATATAGAAATATTTCTGAACAGTTATCGGAAAGACTTGCTTATCAACTCAAGCTGAACGAGTGCGTCAACTTTTCCACCTAAAGGAATCACACATCAGGAGAATTAGGCGGTAGCTATAAGAAAGAAATAACTAAATTGCCAAGGCAGGTTAGAAGTAGATAGACAATGGAAGGATCAAAGAATTATATGAGTAAAACTAATTTAAAGAATCCCATTATATGGGCGGATGTCCCGGACCCTGATGTGATAAGAGTCGGGACAGTTTATTATATGATAAGTACGAGCATGCATACTATGCCAGGATGCCCAATTATGAAGTCGAAGAATTTAGTAGATTGGGAGATTATCGGATATGTATTTGATATTTTGGAAGACAATGTTGCCCATAATTTGAAGGATGGAAAAGGAATTTACGGGAAAGGTTCTTGGGCTGCAAGTTTGCGTTATCATAATGAAACCTTCTATGTTTCTTTTTCTAGTAACGACATGAATAGGTTTTATATCTATCAAACAAAAGAAATTGAAAATGGACAATGGTCTCGTTCCATTTTTGAAGGAGTATATCACGATCCCGCATTACTTTTTGATGAAAATAGGGT
Organism: Bacillus sp. ISL-18; assembly: GCF_018613415.1. Lineage (GTDB taxonomy): Bacteria > Bacillota > Bacilli > Bacillales > Cytobacillaceae > Neobacillus. The sequence goes on from NZ_JAGGQG010000011.1 coordinate 151,710, forward strand.
GTTTGTGATTTATGGCAATGGTGACATTCATATAACAGAATTGACAGAAGATGTAACAGCAATAAAACCGGGAGGCATCCATCAATTATTGTTGGTAACCGATAAAGAAGATATCGGTTTGCGATGTGAAGGATGCCATGCGTATAAGATAGACGGGCGATATTATTTATTATTTATCGAATGGCCAATAGACGGATACAAGCGCAGAAGGCAAATATGTTATCGCGCTAGCCAGCTTTTGGGTAGGTATGAGCGTAAAGTGATTTTTGATGATGACATGGAATACCATAATCATGGAATTGCACAAGGAGCGATTTTTGATACGCCGGAACATGAGTGGTATGCCATGTTGTTTCAAGATCATGATGCCGTTGGCAGAATCCCCTATATACTGCCTGTCACTTGGAAAGACGGATGGCCCATGGTGGGGATAGACGGTAAGGCACCAAAAGAATTGGAAATAAACGTGCCTGCTTCTTCAAAAAAGCCGTTAGTGATCAGTGATGAGTTTGACTATACAGAAAATAATTTGCCCTTGAATTGGCAGTGGAATCATAATCCGGATAATGAGCTATGGTCATTCACAAAAAGGCCGGGCTATCTGCGTTTGGAAAACGGCCATTTAACGAACAGCATTTTATATGCACGTAATACATTGACACAAAGAACGGAAGGACCTGACTGTACAGGGATAACGAAGATGGATATTTCAAACATGAAGCCTGGTGATTATGCAGGATTGGTCGCTCTCCAGAATAGCTTTGGGACTGTGGGAATTAAGGCAGAAGTGGACGGAAATAAATACGTCTCAATGTGTGTAAACCGCGGTGATGGTAATGAAAAAATGGTTGAAAGGATTTCATTTTCTAGCAATCAGATTTATTTGAAAATTGAGTTTAATTTTGATGATAGTGTTGATCTAGCGGAATTTTTCTATTCTGAAGACGGAGAAAATTGGGGTAAAATTGGCTGTCCATTAAACATGAAGTATACATTAGATCATTTCATGGGTTACCGGATTGGCTTATTTAATTATGCTACTGCGCAAATTGGCGGATATGTAGATATTGCTTATTTCCATTATCAAAGAGGCTCATTGAACACTGTTAGAATCTAGCGTAGAAAAATAGTGATTAATTCTAAATAATTTGTCATAAAAAATAGATGATTTATAGGAGAGAAAGGTTAAATGACTGAAAAAAGCAGATTGTTGAAAAATGACAATAGAGATGAAGATTTCCTAGCACCAAAAGATCAAGTGATAAAACGGGATAGCTTTTTCGTTATGTTTGAGAGTGTGATTGAGGCAACTCCCCGTAATGAAGGCAAGCCCTCACAGGAAATCTATTTAGAAGGAGAACAATTGAAAAGTCTTGCCAGATTTGTAGGTGGCGTGGAAGATGAGGAAATGCTGACTCTGCTTGAAGATTGTAAGGGATTCCGTAAGCTGGTTCACAGTATAGGGGTAGTAATAAAAACAGGAAATGAATATGCAGGAAAAATCAACTTTGTATTACAAAATTATGGAAAAGGGAAAAAATATGAAACTGGAACACTACTAAGAATGCCATGTCCAACAGATGGAACCGAGATCATTTTAGACCTGGGAGATTACCAATGGTCCCCATATGATGATATACCAGGTAAATTTGCCTTTGAATTTGAGCATCCGGGTGAACTAGCAACAGCAAGTGTAAAATTCTATCTGCATGATTTCTATAAGGTCCCTGAGATATCGTTGGAACCACCGGTCGCATTTGGCTCAAAAGGTTACCAGTCCATGATTAGAAAATCCCTTTTAAGTAAAGGAAACAATCAAAGATTGAAAGCGGCAATTGAAAAAGCAGAAAGAGGCGAGGATGTAACCATCGCCTATATAGGGGGCTCCATTACTCAGGGAGCTGGAGCAAAACCAATCCATACTCATTGTTATGCCTATCAATCTTATTTGAAGTTCAGAGAAATGTTTGGTAAAGATGATGGAAGGAATGTCCATTTTGTGAAGGCCGGAGTAGGAGGTACACCATCTGAACTCGGTATGATCCGCTATGAACGGGATGTTCTAAGGAATGGAAAAGTAAAGCCGGATATCGTGATTGTTGAGTTTGCGGTAAATGATGCAGGAGACGAAACAAAGGGAATATGTTACGAGAGCCTATGTTTAAAAATACTTTCTTCGGAAAACAACCCAGCTGTTATTTTATTATTCAGCGTGTTTGTAGATGACTGGAATCTGCAGGAAAGGCTTTCTCCCGTAGGAATGCACCATGAACTCCCAATGGTAAGTGTAAAAGATGCAGTGGTAGAGCAATTTAGACTTACAAAGGAAGAGGGAAATATCATAACCAAGCGGCAATTTTTTTACGATATCTATCATCCAACAAATGACGGTCATACTATAATGGCAGATTGCCTTTCTTATCTATTTTCTGAAACGAAGAAATCCTTTAGAGATAGAAATGATATAAAAATAGATAGATTGCCGGTTTATGGTAATGGTTTTAAGGATGTACAGTTACTTGATAGGAAAGATAACCGAATAGATGCAACGATAAATGTGGGCAGTTTTTGGGAAACAGATGTAGATTTGCAGATGGTAGAGATGGATGCTAACTCTTTCGTTACACCTCAATTTCCAAATAACTGGATGCATACAACTACATCGGGAAATGAAAGTTTCAAAATGACAATAAACAGCAGAAGCCTCATTCTTGTTTATAAGGATTCTGGAAATAGTGAGTTTGGGATAGCGGAAATATTTGTGGATGGAAAGCATGTAAAAACCGCCGATCCTCATGAAGTTAACTGGACTCATTGTAATGCTGTCATCTTGTATCAGGAGAATGCCTGCCGGGAACACCAGGTAGAAATTAAGATGGCTTCCGATAATGAAGACAAATGTTATACCATTTTGGGATTCGGATATACCTTATAAGTTTTTATGTCCTACCTGGTGATGGTGAGTATGATTACTCATTGAACCCTTCTTCCTAATAATAGGTTTATTTGAAAGCCTTTACTTATTTGGAGCAGTGTTCATAAAAAAAAAAATCAATGATTCAGAATATTTATGTAAATTATGTTGACTCATGTGAATCATTACAGTAATATTTTAACTAGATTTAAGCTACATTATAAAATCTGGTTTTATAATGTAAAACAAATTATTAAAGAGAACTAATGCTTCAACATAGTAATCTACGTCTAGAGACCCAACAAAAAAGGATTGATATTAAATGCCAATAATTCAATCAGTTGAAAGAGCATTGACGATTTTAGACTTGTTTGATGAACATTCAACTGAATTAAAAATAACCGAAATTAGTGAGCGTATGAACTTAAATAAAAGTACTGTTCATTCATTATTGAAAACGCTAAAAAAAAGCGGTTATATTGATCAGGATGGAGAGAGTGGAAAATACAAGCTTGGCATGAAGTTACTTGAAAGAGGTAATTTTGTTATAACCAACTTAGATGTCCGGAACATCGCAAAAAAATACCTACTTGATTTATCGAAAAAAACCGGTCACACCCTTCACCTCGTCATATTAGAGGGAAAAGAAGGTCTATATATAGATAAAGTAGAGGGAACTTCAGCAAATGTTCTATATTCTCGGATTGGAAGGAGGGTACCGATACATACAAGTGCAGTAGGAAAGCTTCTTGTTGCTTTAAGTTCCCAAGAAGAGATTGATAAAATGATGGATGGCTATGTATTTGATCAAAGGACTCCTAGAACAATAACAAATAAATCTGATTTTTTAAATGAATTGGCTGAAATAAAAATAAATAGATTTGCTTATGATCGAGAAGAGAATGAGCCTGGTATTTGCTGCCTCGCATTTCCGATTCGTAATCATACAGGCAATGCTATAGCTGCTTTTAGTGTTTCGATGCCTACTCCTCGATTAAATGATGAGGAAATGGAACGAATTATACCATTGATGCTTCAAACTAGTGAAGAAATATCTCGAGAAATGGGTTATGTATCAAAAACTCCTTATTATTAATAATGGAGTTTTCATTTGAACACATTATAAAACTTAGTTTTATAATGTAAAACTAATTAGAGGTGATTGGATGCGCATTATACGATTCTTAGAAGAAAACGGTTTATCAAGATTGGCTGCTATTACGGATGAGAATTTACTTTACGAATTGCCATTTGAAAACATCCTTGAATTAAGACAGACAGCAAAACAAAGAAAAGTCTCGATGGTTGAAATCATTCAGCAAGCGATCCAAGATACCTTGCCTAAGAAGGAAGATTTAGAACAGCTTCAATTACTCGTACCAATTGAGGCACAGGAGGTATGGGCTGCTGGGGTCACTTATCTTAGAAGCAGGGAAGAACGAAACTATGAAGCTACAGGTGGGAAACATACGGAGCCAACCATTTATGATAAGGTTTATGAGGCAAAAAGACCGGAAATTTTCTTTAAATCCACCAAAGAAAGAACAAGAGGAACAGGCGAAGCTCTCTGTTTAAGATCTGATTCTAGCTGGCAGGTTCCCGAACCTGAATTAGCTCTTGTCTTAGATGAGAATGGGGAGATTTTTGGATTCACAATTGGAAATGATTTGAGCTGCCGGGATATTGAGGGGGAAAATCCACTCTACTTACCTCAAGCTAAAATATGGAAAAATTCATGCTCGATTGGTCCAGCTATTCGTTTGGCAGAAACAGTTGAAGATTTTTATAGCTTCCAGATTACCTGTCGTATCTATCGAAATCAGGAAAAAGTATTTGAAGAAACGGCCCATACGCGTGACTTGCGAAGAACATATGAAGAACTTTCCTCCTATCTAGTAAAAGATAATATTGTGTTTAATGGGACTGTCCTTTTAACAGGAACAAGCATTGTTCCACCCGAAAGTTATACTTTACAAGACGGTGACCGTATTGAAATAGAAATTCCGGGTATAGGTAAATTGGTTAATCCGGTAGTAAAACAAGCAGTAAAACTAGTTGAAACAATTTAGTTGAAAAGATATGAACAGAAGGGAAAGGGTAGCTATGACAGTTCAAACTGAAGTAAAAACGTATGGAAATTTTATAGGTGGAGAATGGGTTCCAGCATCTACCAATTTGGTTGAAAAGAGTTATAGTCCGGCACACCGGAATGAAATAGTTGGGTACGTTCAAAGTTCATCAGCAAGTGATGTAGATAAAGCTGTTGCTGCTGCTCAAAATGCAAGTGCCCCATGGCGGAATTTATCTGGTGCTCAAAGAGGTGACTTCCTTTTTAAAACTGCGGATATCATGGAAAAGCGCCTGGATGAAATTGCTGAAACACTTACAAGAGAAATGGGAAAAACCTTTCCAGAAGCAAAGGGGGAAACGCTGCGCGGTATCGCCATTCTAAGATATTATGCTGGAGAGGGCTTACGGAAAACCGGTGATGTCATTCCAGCAACAGATAGCAAGGCGTTAATGTATACAACCCGTGTACCCTTAGGTGTGGTGGGAATTATCACTCCATGGAATTTTCCGGTTGCGATCCCTTTGTGGAAAATGGCACCCGCTTTAATTTATGGAAATACCGTTGTGATTAAGCCTGCACAGGAGGCTTCCGTCACTTGTGCTAAAGTAATCGAATGTATGGAGCAAGCCGGATTGCCTGCAGGGGTAGTCAATATGGTGACGGGGAAAGGTTCAGTTGTTGGACAGCGCATCATTGATCATCCTCAAATAAACGGAATCTCCTTTACTGGTTCCAATTCTACCGGTAAAAGAGTGGCATTTGGGGCCATTGAACGGGGTGCAAAATATCAGTTAGAAATGGGCGGGAAAAATCCGATTATTATTGCAGATGATGCCGACCTTGAGGAGGCAGTGGAAGCAACTATAAGCGGGGGACTTAGATCCACGGGTCAAAAATGTACCGCAACTAGCCGTGTCATTGTACAAGAAGGAATCTATGAAGAATTCAAAAAAAGATTAGTTGATAGAACAAGAGAATTAAAGGTTGGCGATGGCCTTGAGGAAGGGACCTGGATGGGACCATGTGTAAATGAATCACAGTTAAACACTGTACTTTCCTATATAGAAAAAGGAAAAGAAGAAGGCGCAACTGTTCTAGTTGGGGGCAACAGGCCATCAGATATTGAACTGCAGGATGGGTATTTTGTAGAGCCGACCATATTTGATGATGTTAAATCAGACATGACCATTGGTCAAGAAGAAATTTTTGGCCCGGTGTTAGCCTTAATTAAAGTTAAAACGATTGAAGAAGCAATCGAATTGGCTAATGACATTCCGTATGGCTTAAGTGCATCCATATTCACGAAAAACATTGGGAAGGCATTTCAATTTATTGAGGCAAGTGAGGCAGGGCTTGTTCGTGTAAATTATGAAACAGCAGGAGTTGAATTACAAGCTCCATTTGGCGGTATGAAGGCATCGAGTTCCGGAGCACGAGAACAAGGAACCGCTGCAATTGAGTTTTACACCTCCATTAAAACCGTATTTGTTAAGCCTTAATGAATAAGGAAAATTAGGTTATCAAAGGGGACTGTACATAGGTGGAAAGTATCCATTATAGTATGGTTTCCCTTTTATAAATGCATAGATTTCTAGAAAACGATTCTAGTGTTTTAATGAAAATTGTCTTGGAGCAGGAGGCTTTATATATGACCGGAAATGCAAATGATAAAAGGCCAATAATTAACAATCCAATTAACCCTTATCGGGAAAATGTCCAAGGGAAGGCAAATGAACCAATTACAGTGGCAGGACTATTGGATCGAGCCAAAAAGGTTCTGGGAGACTCATATCAAGGTTCAAAATCCGATTGGACATTAGGGGAAATATATAACCGTTTAGAAGAAAATGCACCTCGTATCGCCATTATTGGCGGCTCCGCCGACCATCCTGCCCATATTTTAGATTTAGAAACCGTTTCCCGCGCAGCTTTAAAAATTTGGGAAGAAGGCGGGGTTCCGTTTTATTTTAGTACACCCGTGATGTGTGACGGTACAGCCCAAAGTAATATGGGGATGTCTTATTCACTACAAAGCCGTAATGCCATTGCTGAGATTGTCGTCAATCAAATGGAAGCGCATTCCTATCATGGGGCATTTGTTATCCAAGGTTGTGATAAGCAGCCGTTAGGGGTATTAAGTGGTTTAGCTTTATTGGATCGAGTCCGGCGCTATCGTGGTGAAGCACCAGTATTTGCAACATTTGCACCTTCGCACGTTTTAAAGGGAGGAGAAATTCCGCAGGATTTACAAGTAGAATTAAAAGAAATTGCAGAAAGAGCATCATTAATGGGTGAACAGAATATTGCCGATGATCTTAACGATGCATTAAGTTTTATCTTACAATGTACATCGAATACACAATTTCAAGGAGTTCTTGCCCGAGCTGTTGAGAAAGGGATCATTACCCACGAGCAGCATAAGAATTATGAAAAGAGGCTTGCGATTAATACTTGTGACTCAGCAGGGGGAATATGTGCTTTTCATGGAACGGGAAATAGTTCAAGGGATTTGATGGCGGGCTTTGGGTTAGTGCATCCTAAACTTGAATTGTTAACAGAACCACCCACTTCAGATCAGCTAAAGCCAGCCATAGAATCTTTATTTACGATAGCAAATCGCCCGGAATGCAGTGTGGCTGAGTTGGTCGGTGCTAATATTGCTAATGCCATCCGGATTCATAGCTCTGGCGGCGGGTCCACGAACTTAATGATGCACATTGTTGGGGCAATGGTCTATGCTGGATATGACTTCAGTCTTTGGGATATTGAGAAAATTCATCAATCACATCCTATACCAGATTTATTTCATTACAGCCTTACAGAAGGCAGGGATATTTTCGTACTCGCAGAGCAATGCTGCTCTGGTCAGATTAGAGGAATGGAAACTCTTTTTTATGAATTAATTCGAAATGGAGTTCCGATGGATGTCGATGCTTTAACTGTCACTGGCCAAACTTGGAAGGAAAGGCTGAGTAATACGGAAGGACTAAGTGCAGATGGGGTTAAGGACAATCCAATCATCCAAAGTAAGCCGCTAAGAAAGTTCAGTGGAGTCGATGTGTTACGGGGGAACTTTTTTGAAAGTGCGGTTGTCAAAATTAGTGGGATGACTACTTATCAATTAGATCAATTTGATGATAAAGTTTCGTTTGTTCTTTATTTTGAAAATGAAGAAGATGCGAATAACCAATTATTAAATGACCAATTATTAGATGAACTAAGAGACCAGCAAGCATTTTCGCTAGAGCATTTGCTGCAAATGTGGAAACATAATCAACCAGAAAGTTATGGAGAAGCAGGTGCCTTATCCTATCATCAATTATTTAATCGAATGGTAAAAGATCAATGTTTGAAACTTACTATAATTATCGCTGGTCAAGGACCTGAGGCATTTGGTATGCCTGAGATGTTCAATCCGATGCAGCATATTAATGCCAATCGCCAACTCAAACGTTTAGCTACTCTAATCAGTGATGGCCGCTATTCTGGGGTTACTTACGGGGCAGCAATAGGCCACATGACTCCCGAAGCTTATAATGGCGGAGGGGTGTTATACCTAAAACAAGGAGATTTATTACACTTACGCTTCCGCGCAAAACGAATTGAACTGCTTGATGCTGAGAGTTTTACAAATGGAGAAATGAAACCTTACTTAGGTGATCTCAAGCTCGATAGAGGGACACTTGGAGAACAGAGGAAGGAAACCATGAAAAAGAGACAAAGAACGGTAGCAGCTTCTAACCGTCTTGTTGGCTGCACAAGTGCAGTTGAAGGAGTCGTACCGTTAGCAGTTAAGATGGATGCTGTCATACCATTTTCTCCTAGAATAGCTATTAGTAAGAATTAACCTTTTTCCTCTATATGAACATCAATAGATAAATTTGACTAATTAGTTTATGGAATGAAATTGTAACGGTTACATGAACAAATCTAGTATTTTATCAACTTATTTCTTCTTAAAGGAGTTGTTAGGATGTTTGGAGGAAAGGTTTTATCTCAAAATGATATTGAGCAATTCATTGAATTGGGATGGGTTAAAGTTCCCCAAGCTTTTGAGCGAAAGGCCGCCTTAAAGGCACAGGATTACTTGTGGAAGCAACTTGAAAAAAGAGGAGTTGAAAGATTGGATCGTACAACATGGACTGAGCCCATGCTTCGATTGAATGAAAATTACGATACGGAGGAGTTCCGTCTGTGCGATAGTGAAAGACTTTCCGATGCCATAGAAGATTTAGTAGGAACAGGTCGTTGGGTTGGCCGTGGCATACCAAATCGTTGGGGGTGGTGGCCTGTTAATTTTTCGGAAGGTTCCCATCTGGAATGGGACGTTCCAACTAATGGATGGCATTGGGATGGGATCCATTTTAAACATCATGTAGATAGCCCTGACCAAGGTCTGCTTTGTTTATGTGTTTTTTCGGATATTGGCCCCCGGGGTGGAGGGACATTAGTGGCAGAGGGCTCACATAAAGTTATCGCACGATACTTGGCTGAACAGCAAAATGGTGTAACTCTCGAGGATGGAATCCAAGCTGTGAACAAAGCTCATCAATGGTTTGGCAAGCTTACAGGTCAGGAAGGCACAAACTTTTCTTCAAGCAAGGATACAACCCGAGTTGATTACTTTATGAATCAAACGGTTAAGGTTGATGAGGTAAACCTTAGAGTAGTGGAAACAACTGCAGAAGCAGGTGATGTCTACCTTTGTCATCCGTTTCTCTATCATGCCTCTTCTCAAAATCATTCAGGAATTCCACGTTTTATGTGCAATCGGACAACTCCGTTAGGGGAGAAATTAAACTTAAGAAGAAGAAATGAGCCAGACTATTCACCTCTAGAATTTAGTATTCGGAAGGCTTTGTAAACTCAGCAAAAAGCCCGATTATTTGGTATCCCATCCATTTAATCGGGCTTTTTTTTCCTATTTGGGGTCTTTTACTCTATTATACTAAAGTAACACCACTTAGCCCGATATTTTAAACATTTATGATTGTGCATGGACTAAAAAGGAATCAACGTACAAAACATATTGACTACTAAATACGCATTGTTATATTTTTGAAACTGATAAATTAACATGAATATTTCAAAACCATTACTTTTTTCAAGGGGTTCTTTATGTCCAGTAAATATGGGGTCTATGGCTTTCGTTTCTTAGATACTCTAAATAGTTCCTTCTACCAGCTATTTGCCGTGGGGTATCAAAATATCACTGAATCTTCATATGATTGGGACGGTTTAAAACGAAAAGATGGCCCGCTTCTTTTGTTCCAATATACTATCTCAGGATTTGGAAATATTGAAATAGATGGAGAGGTTCATCAGGTCGTTGCAGGATCGGCGTTTATGGTAGAAATCCCAAGTAATCACCGCTATTATTTGCCGCCGAATAGTGAAAGCTGGGAATTTTATTTTATTTTAGTAAGACCAATAAATATACAAAAAGAATGGACAGAACTTATCAAGTTAATCGGCAATGTTCCCCAAATTCCAGTGGACAGTTCGCCTATTATTTTTTTAAAAAGTACGTATTTCGCCGCAAGCAAGAATCAGATCACCGATGGTTTTCGTGCTTCTTCTATAGTCTATCAATTTATTATGGAGCTTTTCCGGCATAGTACAGCCTATAAAAAGGAAAAAGAAATCTGGCCCGAAAAAGTAGTCCAAGCTGTCGGTTTTTTAGAGGAAGATTACGTTTCCCTGCAGAGTCTCGAAGAACTTGCAAACAGGGTGGAATTATCCAAATATCATTTTACCCGTCTTTTTAAAAAAACAACGGGACTGTCACCTATGGAATATTTAACAAAAGTGCGCATGGAAAAGGCGGTCAAGCTACTTCGTAATACGGATTTAACAATAGAAGAGATTGCAAGAAACATTGGATATTCCAATGGCAGCTACTTTATTAAGGTATTCCGGGAGTGGATTGGCTTTTCACCTGGGGAGTTTCGCCAAGGCAAAGACCTTGCTTATTTAAATGAGCTCAGGTTTGATTGAAGTAATGATTCAGTGAGCAATATTTTACAACAAAGGGCAAAATGTTATCGTAGATGTAGATGTCACAATTCCTTATTATTAATTTAAAGAGCAATGATTTAGTAGAAAGGAAATGAGAAAATGAGACATCATACATTTGCAAAAACCCCTCCATTAGGCTGGAACAGCTGGGATTGCTATGGAGCAGCGGTAAGGGAAGAAGAAGTAAAGGGAAATGCTGATTATATGGCAGAGTATCTTACACCATATGGCTGGGAGTATGTGGTTGTTGATATTCAATGGTATGAACCGGGCGCAGCTTCCTCCGTTTATCGTCCGTTTGTTCCGCTGGAAATGGATGAATATTCAAGGTTAATTCCAGCTGCCAATCGGTTTCCTTCTTCCGCTGACGGTAATGGATTTAAAGCATTAGCAGAATATGTACATAACCTCGGTTTAAAATTTGGAATTCACATTATGAGAGGGATTCCGCGTCAGGCTGTCCATGCCAATTGCCAGATACTAGGGACGAAGGCTACAGCAAGAGATATTGCTCACCCTAATTCCATTTGTCCTTGGAATACCGATATGTATGGGGTGGATGCATCAAAAGAAGGGGCGCAGGAATATTATAAATCCTTGTTCCAACTGTATGCTGAATGGGGAGTCGATTTTGTAAAAGTGGATGATATTGCAGCATCACGGCTGTATGACACCCATTTAGATGAGATCAAATTGATTCGTAATGCAATTGAAAACTGTGGAAGAGATATGGTGCTTAGTCTGTCTCCAGGACCTGCTCCATTGGAATATGCGGAAGACTTAAAAGCAAATGCTAATATGTGGAGAATGACGGATGATTTCTGGGATCATTGGAATCTGCTATACGGCATGTTTGAACGGTGTGAACAATGGAACGAATATACGGGGGCAGGTCATTGGCCTGATTGTGACATGCTTCCATTAGGGCATATTGGCATTCGTTCCGTTGATGGAGGCGGGGCAGACCGCTGGACTCGATTCACAAAAGACGAACAAGTGACGATGATGACGCTCTGGTCTATTTTCCGTTCACCGCTTATGTTTGGCGGAGAACTAAGGGACAATGATGAATGGACACTTTCATTGCTAACAAATAAAGAAGTGCTTGAATTAAATCAGAATAGCCACAGCAATCGACTGGTCTACCGAAAGGACGATAAAATTGTCTGGACGGCAAAGGATCAGGAGAATAACACTTACGCAGCGTTGTTTAATGCAACCGATGAAACCGCTGAAGTTGAAGTGACATTAGAACAGCTGGGACTTACGTCTAAAAAAAGAGCTAGAAATGTCTGGAGCCAGGAAGAGCTTGGTGAAATTACAGATGGATTGAAACAACAGCTGCCACCGCACGGCTCCATTTTAATAAAGTTAGTTTAATATTTACGAAGATGTGGAAGAAGGAGAATTCCATCGTTTGAGGTTACTTCATACAATTTTACAGTACAAGAGGGTGCCTCCAGATTAATACTTTGGAGGCATCCTCTACTTATGAAAAATAATAATGACTATACTTATGCATACAAGTATTTAAGACGTTTTAACCAATTGGATTTTGGTAAATACTCGGTGGCATAGAAGGTAAATACTATAGGCACCAAGACTAAAAATAAATAAAAAGGTTATCGGCCATTTATATAGAATAAGAGCCATTAATCCAATATAAAGGATCGCAATAAGAGTGGTCAGGAAATACCTAATGGAGAAAAACAGTGAATTTTTGATTGCATTGATCCAGCTCATCTTAAAATTAGCGATGGTCGGAAAGATAAATATGGTCGTTAGAAGAATTAAGATTCCCATTAAAAATAAAACCGGAAGCAATATATGCTGAAACGAGCCGACATTTTTCAACAACATCAAATCTAAAAAAAACAGGCCGCAAAAGATAATCCATAGAATTCCTAGGCCAAAACTTTGTTTAAAGTTTTCCTTGAAAAATTGAAAGAAGGGCCTGATCACACTATAGTCCTTGTGTAAGATCCATTGGCGGGTCACACAATACATTGCAACTGTAGCAGGAAAAATGGTTATGACAGGGATACAAAGTAACAACCATAGAATGTTTAACTGAAAGAACGCTGAAACGACTTCAAGTACGCGAAAGAATTTTCCATCATATCTAAACATTGTATTTCACCAAATTCCTAAATAGTTTGTTGTACCATAAAAATAGCATAGCTTACTAATAAATAAAGTCACTTAAAATGGAAAGCTATTAGACTAAATAAAGCCTTGTTAGTAAAAAGGAATCCCAAGGATGTTTGGGACTCCCTTTGTAGAAAGCGCACTCATAAAAATGATTTATGGATTTTTTACTAGCGCTGCTGTAGAATTCCGTACAACAAGCTCTGGTTCATAAATGGTGGAATGCTCATTGGTTCCCCGTTTTTCGACCGCAGAAACAATCCATTTTGCTGCTTCAATTCCCATATCCATTTTCGGATGGGAAACAGATGTTAATTTGATATCTGTTGCTTCTGCTAAGGAAGAATCATCGTAACCGACAATTGATACATCCTCTGGAACCTTTAAACCGAGTCCTCTTAACATAAAGATGACTTGTAAGGCGAGCTGATCATTATAACAAACGATTGCGGTCGGCTTATTTTCCTTCTTAAAAAACTCCTGTAATCGCTCTACAACATTACTATCTTTATCCTCCGTTGTATAGGTAATCACCATATCTGGAAAGAAGGAGAGGTTATTCTCTCTAAATGCGCGGATAAACCCTTGCATCCGATTGACACCTTGAAGGTCATCTGTTTTAAAAAGGCCAATTATCTTTTCGTGACCAAGCTTAATTACATGTTCAGTCGCAATAAATCCTCCATGTTCATCATTCATAATGATATGAGGGGGCATCAACTGCGAGTAATATTGGTTAATCATGAGATATGGAATATTATTTTGCTCTAATTGCAGGTAATATTGAATATTGGGGTTATAATTACTACTCCTTGTTGGTTCAACAATAAGACCATTTATATTCCTGCTCAGCATTGTCTCCAGACATTGTTTTTCTTTCTCCACATCGTTATCGGTACAAGCAAATGTTAGTGAATAACCTTGTGCTGTTAGATAGGATTCAATGCCTTTAATAATGGAAGGAAAAATATAGTCAGAGATGTAAGTGGTAATGACACCGATATTTTTTCCGTTTGTGTTTAATCTTTGAACCTTAGGAGATGCTTCTGCTGTTTGGGTGGATTCGAACATTTTATTGGAACAGAATGTACCAGCACCTTGTTCACGGTATAGCCAACCTTCATGAACTAAATCTCCAACGGCTTGACGGACGGTATGCCGGCTAACCCCAAACATTTTTACTAATTCATTTTCAGAATAAATTTTTTCGCCTGGTTGTACGGTCCCGCTTGTGATCCATTCGGTTATTTTTTCTTTGACCATATTATATTTTGTCTTCTGAGCCATTGGTTCACCTTCTTTCAACTTGTATGAAAAATCATTAACTTATACGTACAACAATTTTTATAACATTATCGTAACAAAAATAATCAAAAAAGACTATAAAAAAAATTTTAATTTGTCCTGTCCAAATTTAGTATATTTTTAAACGTGAATCAAGTTTATGTCGAAGTTTGGTTAAAAACTGACGAGTTGATGTGGGGAAATGGACCATAGTTATAATTGAGCTGGATCTTGTTCAAAATTCAGTTGAAAAAAAGCTAGATTATGAGGATAAAAGACTATCTATTAAACCCGTTTACACGTACGTACAAAAAATAAAAAAACTCAGAAAAATGATTGACATGTACGAACAGGTATATTAATATTTGGGATATAAGGAATACGCTTTCACAGTTTTACAAAAAACGATAAAAAAGTCTTCCGAAATATCGAACATAAGACCTAAAAATCTTACTTTAGAAGGCTTTTTAGGAGGGATTGATATCTAATCACTTTTACATGTCCGTACATCTAAATTTTAAAGAGTTAACTAGTTTACTAACATTAGCACTTTAATTTTTATTGAAAAGTGATTACGCTCCCAATGGTTTTAATTTTTACACCATTTATAAAACAATTTTATTGGAGGGATTTACTTGTTTAAAGCATCTAAAAAAATCAGTGCACTTTTATTGCTTGCGATTTTAGTAGTTGGCTCAATCCTTGCAGGTTGTGGGAATCAAGCGAGTAGTGGAAAAGAAGGCGGCAAAACACAGCTTACCTTTATGTTCCGCGGCCAGCCCAAAGAGTTAGCAGCTTATCAATCTACGGTTAAGAAATATGAAAAGTCACATCCAAATGTGAAAGTTACAGTTGTTTCTGTTGCTCCGGATCAATATGATACAAAATTAAAAGCTGCGATTGCAGGACACAAAATTCCGGATGTTTTCTTCTATAACCCAGCACAAGTTAAAGCATATGTAAACTCTGGTATCCTACTAGATATGACAAAGTATGTTGAAGGTTCAAAAGATGTTAAGCTGAGTGATATGTGGGAAAAAGGTGTAAACAAATACCGTTACGATGGTAAAGAACTTGGTCAAGGTGCAATCTACGGTTTACCAAAAGATATCAGTGGATTTGCACTAGGCTATAATAAAACCATGTTTGAAAAAGCAGGAGTTCCACTACCTGACAAAGATAAGCCATATACATTAGATGAATTCATCAATGTAGCAAAACAATTAACCAAAGATACAAATGGTGACGGTAAGATTGATCAATTCGGTACAGGATTCAACGTACAATGGTCATTACAGCCGATCGTTTGGAGTAATGGTGCTGATTTTATTGACAAAACACATACAAAAGTCACTATCGATGATCCTAAATTTGTTGAAGCATTACAATGGTTTGCAGATCAACAAACTAAATACAAAGTGACTCCATCTATCTCAGAAGCACAAACTCTTGACACATACCAAAGATGGATGAAAGGTCAATTAGCATTCTTCCCTGTTGGTCCTTGGGATATGGCAACATATGCTTCACTACCATTCGATTATGATTTAATTCCATGGCCCGCTGGTTCAACTGGAAAAACAGCTGCATGGATCGGTTCCCTTGGTATTGGTGTAGGAGCAACTACTAAGAACCCTAAAGCTGCTGCTGAATTAGCGACCTATCTATCCGCTGACCAAGAAGGACAAAAAGCACTAGTTGACGCTCAGATTCAGCTTCCAAACAGCGTGAAAGTTGCTGAAGAGTGGGCAGCAAATACTTCTACAAAACCAGCAAACAAGCAAGAATTCTTAGATATTATTAATGATTATGGCCGCAGCTTCCCAGGTGAGTTCACTTATACTAGTGAGTGGTATGATGAATTCTTCAAAAACATTCAGCCTGTACTTGATGGTAAGAAAACAGCTGCTCAGTATGTAAAAGAAGAACAGCCAAAAATGCAGAAACTTTTAGATGCTGCCATTCAACAAGAAAAACAATCTACAAAGAAATAATATCGATTTTGACATAATGTAAATGGTGCTAGTTTAAGAAAGTTTTGCTAGCGCCATTTATTCCTTTTGTCTAACTTTTTTAGAGATAAGTAATTTAGAGAAAGGGAAATGTACTTGAAAAATCCATTGAAAGGGTGGGGGAAGATGAAAACAGCATCCAAGCTGTATCGAACGGAACAAAGATACGCCTATTTATTTATTGCGGCACCGGTTTTAGGATTCCTCATATTTGCTATGGTTCCTTTATTGTATTCGATTTACGGCGCATTTACAGATTGGAACGGTTTAGGACAGATGAATTTTATTGGTCTTGAAAACTTTAAGAATTTATTTCATGATGAATATTTTTATAAGACTATGTATAATACCATCTTCATGATGCTGGGAATTCCGATTGGTATCGTTTTAGCACTTTTACTTGCTTTAGCATTAAATAGAGGAATTCCTGGAACAAATACCTTCCGGGTCCTTTACTATATCCCAGTTATTTCTTCCCTTGCTGCGATTTCGATACTATGGCAATGGGCTTACAATGGTGATTATGGTTTAGTGAACCAATTTTTAGAGCTGTTTGGCATTAAGGGTCCAAACTGGCTGCAAAATACAGCTACTGTTAAACCTGCCTTAATTATTATGACCGTTTGGAAGGGCTTAGGTTATACGATGTTATTGTATTTAGCAGCACTCCAAAGTGTTCCGAAATCCTTTTATGAAGCGGCTAAGTTAGATGGAGCGAATGCATTCAAATCCTTTTGGTACATCACATTACCAATGGTAAAACCAGTAACCTTCTTTATTATCGTGACAAATATTATTGGCGGTGCGCAAATCTTTACAGAAATTAACGTTATGACCCCGACTGGCGGTCCTGAATTTAGTTCCGCATCGGTTGTATTCTACATCTGGCAGAAAGCATTTGGTAACTTCCAATTAGGTTATGCGTCTGCAATGGCCTTGGTACTGGGACTTTTCATCTTTATTGTTACCTTAGTCCAGTTTAAGATCAACGAGAAGAATTCTTTCGATTTGGATTAAGAATTGGTGAATGAAAGTGTAATAGAAAGGGGCTATAAAAAATGGAAGTTGCTATTTCAAAAAAGACGGTTAAAGCAGAACCAATGTCTGAAAAGAAGAAAGATAAAATCACCAATATATTCATTTTTGTTTTACTAACAATTGGAGCCATCTTCATGATAGCTCCGTTATTGTGGATGTTTTCTACTTCACTCAAATCGAAGGAAGACGTCTTCGCCTTACCGCCAGTATGGATTCCTCATACTATTTCTTTTAGTAAATATACTGAAATCTGGGATATGGGGCCGCTATTATCAGGTATCGGCAATAGTTTGATTGTAGCTGTAACCGTCACGGTCATCGGAACGTTTACATCCAGCTTAGCAGCATTTGCTTTTTCAAAATTACACTTCGCTGGAAAAAATAAAATTTTCATTACACTCTTTGCTTCCGTTATGATTCCGTATCCGGTTGTCATGATCCCACAGTTCATTATGTTTTCAAATATCGGCTGGATTGATAGTCTGTTGCCATTAATTGTACCTGGATTATTCGGTAACATTTTTATGATTTTCTTTTTGCGCCAGTTCTTAACGAGTATTCCTAATTCCATCATTGAAGCGGCAAAAATCGATGGATGCTCTTATTTCCAAATCTTTTATAAGATTATCTTTCCATTAATCAAACCAGCAGTTGCGGCACAGTTAATTTTATGGTTCATGGGAATCTGGAATGATTACTTAGGTCCAATTCTTTACTTGAATTCACCAGAGAAACAAACATTGCAGCTAGTTATTGCAAACTTTAATGCGTCATACGCTATTCAAAGTGACTACCCGCTTATTATGGCGGCATCGATGGTAGCGTTACTGCCAATGTTAATCGTATTTATTATCTTCCAGAAGCAAATCATTGAATCGATTGCCATTTCTGGGGTAAAAGGTTGATTAGATTTTAATAAAAGGCAGTATAAGGGCACTTATTATCTAGTTTTGATAAGTGCCTTTTCTTATATCAAAATAATCATGTTGTTTCTTTATTTGGGAGAATAATGAATGAAAACTAAAACAAAAGGAATCCTTCTGGTTGTCTTGGCCGTTCTGATCATCATACCGGCTGTTATCTTAGGAATGAAACACTTCCAACCAAAGGAAAATGATTTTACAGGAATAAAGCTGCCTTCAAGCCCGGCAAAAACACCTGTTAAAAATGTGAATACAGATGTCCTTTATGATGAAAAGAAATGGACGACTAATTTTACGCATGATGGGGCTATCATTAAAGCGGATGGCTGGTATTATGTATTTTCTACCGACTATATGGTCGGTGCACCGCCCACTCCGGGCATCCAAATCAGAAAATCCAAGGATTTGATTCATTGGAAATTTGCTGGCCGCGTCTTTGACCAAGTGTCCCAAGAGGCATGGGATTGGACGCATGGAACCACCTTTTGGGCGCCAAGCGTGATCCGAATGAATGATCAATACTACCTATATTATTCGGTCTCCGAAGTAGGGAAGAGGAACTCATATATTGGTCTCGCAACTAGTCATAAGATTGAAGGGCCCTGGAAGGATGAAGGGCCAGTTTTTAAATCAAAAGAGGGCGACGGCAATACGGTGAATGCGATTGACCCAGATATTACGATTGATAAAAATGGCCAGCCATGGATGGTCTATGGTTCCTATTTTGGCGGTATTTTTATCACAAAAATTGATAAAAACACGGGGAAACTAGTAAATCCAAATGATCAAGGAACGCTCCTTGCCCAGAGGAAAGATATGAGTGCCGGCATTGAAGGGCCTGAAATTATATATAACAAAAAAACAGGTTATTATTATTTAACTGTTTCTTATGATTGGTTAGAAGACACATACAATGTGAGAGTTGCCCGTTCAAAGAACATTACAGGGCCATTTTTAGACTATAACCATAAGGACATGATCGACCCTAGTGATGACTCCTTTAATACTGGTAATAAAATAGTGGCTCCATATGCATTTGGAAAAGATCCTGGCTGGCTTGGAACCGGGCATAATGGATTACTTCAGGATGGAGAAAACTATTATCTGATTCACAACGCCAGAGCAGGCGAGGATAAGTATTGGTCGCATTTGCATGTAAGAAAAATGGTCTGGACCGATGATGGCTGGCCGGTAGTCTCACCAGAACGATATGCAGGTGAAAAAGAGCAAAAAGTAATAGAGTCGAATCTAATCGGAAACTGGCAGCAGATTGTCCTTAATCGCTTCGAAGATTCTATCCAAATTTCTACCAATCTTCAATTACTGCCTAATGGAAAAATAAAGGATGAAAAAGGGAAAAGTCGCTGGAAATTAAGCGGGCAAAACACACTAGAGTTGTCGATCTATGATCCTGGAAGTGCACCAAAGGACTATTGGAAATTTACGGTCAAAGTACTTCCCGGCTGGGATTGGGAGAACTGGAAA
Organism: Bacillus sp. ISL-18; assembly: GCF_018613415.1. GTDB lineage: Bacteria > Bacillota > Bacilli > Bacillales > Cytobacillaceae > Neobacillus. Next base: position 171,603 of record NZ_JAGGQG010000011.1, read on the forward strand.
GGAACTTTGGTTTTTACGGGGATGAATCAGGAAGGTACTGTTATATGGGGAAAGAAAATAATAAATAAATAGTCCAAAAGATTAAATTAATAGTAAAAAAGCATTGAAAAAAAAATCGTAGATGGTAAAATTTAATTGAGTTATACGTACAAGTTTTGATGATTAAGGGAGTTGTAAGGATAACTGATAATATAATCAAGACAGCGGTAACAATGATTTGTTTTTATCGATCAAACAACAAATTAAAGATGTTTTTATAAATAGGGGGAAATGACATGAGTTTTGATGTAAGAAATGCTATTCAAAGTGGCAAAACCGTACTTGGTATTGAACTTGGTTCAACCCGAATTAAAGCAGTTCTCATTGGAGAAGACAATGCTCCAATCGCATCTGGAAGCCATGACTGGGAAAACAGCTATGTGAACAATATTTGGACCTATAGCCTTGAAGATATTTGGAAGGGCATACAAGACAGCTATCAAAAAATGGCTGAAGAGGTGAAACAGCAATATGGAGTCAACCTGCAATCAGTAGGGGCGATCGGTTTCAGTGCAATGATGCATGGTTATATGGCTTTCGACAAAGATGGAGAGCTTCTAGTGCCTTTTCGAACTTGGCGGAACAACATTACCGAGCAGGCTTCGAAAGTACTAACAGAACTATTTAACTATCAAATTCCTCAAAGATGGAGTATTGCCCATCTGTATCAAGCGATTTTGAATCAGGAAGAACATATTACGGACATTAGTTTCCAGACAACCCTAGCTGGATATATCCATTGGAAATTGACAGGAGAAAAGGTATTGGGAGTTGGAGAAGCATCCGGTGTATTTCCAATTGACTTGAATACAAAGAACTTTAACCAAACCATGATTGAGCAATTTAATGAATTGATTGCAGCTCAACAACTGCCGTGGAAACTTGAAGATATTCTGCCTAAGGTATTGTCAGCGGGGGAGAACGCTGGTGTACTTACGGAAGAAGGAGCAAAGCTTCTGGATGTTACCGGTGAGCTAAAAGCTGGTATTCCGCTTTGTCCGCCGGAAGGGGATGCAGGAACTGGGATGGTCGCAACGAACAGTGTGGCGAAGCGTACAGGCAATGTCTCTGCCGGAACTTCTGTATTTGCAATGGTTGTATTAGAAAAAGAACTGTCCAAAGTTTATTCTGAAATCGACCTTGTTACCACACCGACAGGTAACCTCGTAGCGATGGCTCATTCTAACAACTGTTCTTCAGATCTAAATGCATGGGTCGGATTGTTTGACGAGTTTTCAAAAGCGATGGGCATGGATATTGACATGAATAAATTATATGGAACTCTTTATAATCTAGCCCTTCAAGGGAATCCTGATTGCGGCGGCTTACTTGCATATGGCTATCTCTCCGGTGAACACATAACCCACTTTGAAGAGGGGCGTCCATTGTTTGTCCGTTCTTCTGATAGTAATTTCAACCTGGCTAATTTCATGCGTGTACATTTATTTACCGCATTGGGCGCGCTGAAGATTGGGATGGACATTCTTCTTAAACAAGAAAAAGTGGAACTAGATGTTATCCTAGGTCACGGCGGCTTGTTTAAAACAAAAGGCGTTGGACAGAACATCATGGCCGCTGCTCTAAATGTTCCTGTTTCTGTTATGGAAACGGCAGGAGAAGGAGGAGCATGGGGGATCGCACTGTTAGCATCTTATATGGTTAACAAATCCCAATATGAAACGTTGGAAGAGTATTTAAGCAGTCATGTATTTGCTGAAAGAGCTGGTACAACTGTGTCCCCTGTTCAAAAGGACGTTGAGGGATATGAGAGTTTTATGAAACGTTATACCAATGGACTTGCAATTGAAAGAGCTGCCATAGACAATTTAAAGTAAATCGTAAAAACGCAAATTAATTTTAAAAATACCATTGAAAAAAAACAGATAGATGGTAAAATTTAATCAAGGTTATACGTACAAGTTGGAGTTGTTGGCATAACTTATCGATAAGATTGTCAATATTATTAATTATCTTGTACGTATCATAATTATATTTTCATAGAATGACTGACTTAGCTATTCATCATCCTTAGATTAAGAAAATATTTTTTTAGATTTGTAAACGTATTCTTATTAAGGAATGTGATTTTCATTGAATAGGCCTGCCTATAATCAACTTTGATCGCAGCGAGAACAATGTGAAGAAAATGATTTAGAAAAAGTTCAATAGAGAAGAGGGAGGAAGAAACCGTATGTTAGAACGTTTGAAAAAAGAGGTCCTAGAAGCAAACTTAGCGCTTCCGGAGCATGGTTTAGTTACGTTTACTTGGGGAAATGTGAGCGGAATTGACCGTGAAACAGGCCTTGTTGTGATTAAACCGAGTGGTGTTCCGTATGATGAGTTACAAATTGATGATCTAGTTGTCTTAGATTTAGATGGAAACATCGTGGAAGGGAGTTTAAGACCTTCTTCCGATACACCAACACACCTTGCCTTGTATCGGGCCTTCCCGCAAATTGGAGGAATTGTTCATACTCACTCCCCAGGTGCGACAAGCTGGGCGCAAGCAGGGCGTCCAATTCCGGCACTCGGAACCACACATGCGGACTACTTTTACGGAGAAATCCCTTGTACGCGCACGTTGACTCAAGAAGAAATTGACAGGGGCTATGAGCTTGAAACGGGAAATGTCATTATTGAGACATTTGAAAAGGAAGGCCTTGACCCTGTGGCCATGCCTGGAATTTTATTATCCGGTCATGCTCCATTTAGCTGGGGGAAAAATGCCAACCAAGCGGTCCATAATGCAGTTGTTTTAGAAGAAGTGGCAAAAATGGCCTTAAACACATTTACGCTTAATCCGCAAATGAAGCCGATCGATCAATTCTTGCTTGATAAACATTATCTCCGTAAGCATGGTGCTAACGCTTATTACGGACAGAAGTAGTCTAACAGAATACTAAATGCCACTACTCCCGGATAACTTGTACGGATGATTAAAAATACAGTACAAATTTAATAAATTACTATCATATTTCCATACTTAGGAGGAATTGCAGTGTTAACTACAAAAGCATATGAATTCTGGTTTGTAACAGGAAGTCAATTATTATACGGAGAAGATGTACTTCGCCAAGTGGAAGAAAACTCAAAAACAATTGTAAAGGGTTTGGATAGTGATCCGTCTGTTTCCTATAAATTAATTTTTAAATCAGTAGTAAAAGATTCTGATTCTATCCGCAAATTGATTCTAGAAGCGAATGCGGATGAAAACTGTGCAGGCATCATTACTTGGATGCACACCTTCTCACCATCAAAAATGTGGATCGCAGGTCTATCTGCCCTACAAAAGCCTTATCTGCACTTAGCTACTCAATTTAACCGTGATATCCCTTGGGATTCAATCGATATGGATTTTATGAACTTGAATCAAGCGGCACACGGTGACCGTGAACATGGATTTATTGCAGCACGTATGAATGTAAAGCGTAAAGTTGTCGTAGGTCATTGGGAAAACCCAGAAGTTAGAGAACGTGTTGGCAGCTGGATGAGAACTGCAGCAGCGTTTGAGGAAAGCAAAAACCTTAAAGTTGCAAGATTTGGTGACAATATGCGCGAAGTAGCGGTAACAGAAGGGGATAAGGTAGAAGCGCAAATCAAGTTTGGCTGGACCGTCAACGGTTATGGTGTAGGCGATCTTGTTCAGCGCATGAATGATGTAACAGAACAAGAGATTGACCAGTTAATGGCTGAATACGAGGAGCAATATGATATTACCCCAGAAGGATTGACTGATGGGCCGGTTCGTGATTCCATCCGTTATCAAGCTAGAATTGAACTTGGTATGAAAGCTTTCTTAACAGAAGGCGGTTATACTGCATTCACAACTACTTTTGAAGATTTACATGGTATTCGTCAGCTTCCTGGTTTAGCCGTACAGCGTTTGATGGAACAAGGATATGGTTTCGCTGGTGAGGGTGACTGGAAAACAGCAGCTCTAGTAAGATTGATGAAAATTATTTCAGGTAATGAAGGAACATCCTTCATGGAAGATTATACGTATAATTTTGAGCCAGGGAATGAAATGGTTCTTGGTTCTCACATGCTTGAAGTTTGTCCAACCATTGCTGCAACTCGCCCAAGAATCGAAGTTCATCCACTTGGAATCGGCGGTAAAGAAGACCCAGCACGAATTGTATTTAATGGAAAAGGCGGTTTGACAGCATTGAATGCAACGATCGTGGACCTCGGACATCGTTTCCGTCTACTTGTAAATGAGGTAGATGCGGTAGAGATTGAAAAGGATATGCCAAAGCTTCCTGTTGCACGTGTACTTTGGAAGACTCAGCCATCTTTAAGCCAAGCGGTTGAAAACTGGATCCAAGCGGGCGGAGCGCACCACACTGGCTTCTCTTATAAGGTAACAACTGAACAGCTTAGAGACTTTGCTGAGCTAGCTGGAATTGAGTTCCTAGTAATCAATAATAATACAAACACTCATGCATTCAACAACGAAATCCGCTGGAACAACGTTATCTTTCGTTAATTAAAAAGGTTAAAGACTACTAAATAAAAATAACAGGGCTATTAGAAAATAATAGCCCTAATGTTAAGTTGAGACATATTTCGATTGTCTTCAAAACGATTAGGAATCGAATCAACGTTTCAGAAAACATCAAAAAATGGAGGCGTTTTTTTTGGCAAACAAAGTAATTATCAACGCTGATGTTCAAAAAGGGAAAATAAATAAGAATATTTATGGTCATTTTGCAGAACACCTTGGAAGATGTATTTATGAAGGTATTTGGGTAGGGGAGGATTCCTCCATCCCCAATACAAAAGGGATTCGCAATGATGTATTAGCAGCATTAAAGAATATTAAAGTTCCGGTTCTTCGCTGGCCGGGCGGATGTTTTGCCGATGAATACCACTGGAAAGATGGTATTGGTCCTAAGGAAAACCGCAAGCGCATGGTTAACACTCATTGGGGCGGTGTTGTCGAAAACAACCATTTTGGTACACACGAATTTATGCTTTTGTGTGAATTACTAGAGTGTGAGCCATATATTTGCGGAAACGTTGGAAGTGGTACGGTTCAAGAGATGTCTGAGTGGGTTGAATACATGACCTTTGAAGGCGAATCACCAATGGCCAACTGGCGCCGTGAAAATGGCCGCGAGGAGCCTTGGAAATTAACGTATTTCGGTGTAGGTAATGAAAACTGGGGCTGCGGCGGAAACATGCGTCCTGAATACTATGCAGATCTATATCGCCGTTATCAAACGTATGTAAGAAATTACGGCGATAACAAAATCTATAAGATTGCCGGCGGCGCCAATGTCGATGACTATAACTGGACAGAAGTATTAATGAAAAACGCCCACTGGTTAATGGACGGACTAAGCCTTCACTATTACACGATCCCAGGTGAATTCTGGACAGGGAAGGGCTCTGCTATTGATTTCCCTGAAGATGAATGGTTTATCACCATGAAAAAGGCGCTTCATATGGATGAATTAATTACCAAACACAGCACCATTATGGATAAGTATGACCCACAAAAACGTGTTGGCATGATCATTGATGAATGGGGCACATGGTTTGATGTGGAACCAGGCACAAACCCAGGCTTCTTATACCAGCAAAATACCATCCGTGATGCGTTAGTAGCCGGATTACACTTTAACATCTTCCACAATCATGCAGATCGTGTTCAAATGACAAACATTGCGCAAACGGTTAACGTACTGCAAGCAATGATTCTGACTGAAGGCGAGAAGATGATCCTTACTCCAACGTATCATGTATTTGATATGTACAAGGTTCACCAGGATGCAGAAGTTTTAGCAGTTGATTCTTCCTTCGGTGCTTATGAGTACAATGGTGAAACATTGCCGCAGGTAACGGTATCTGCATCGAAAAATGCCGAAGGCAAAATCCATGTAAGCTTATGTAATATCGATCACCAAAACGGGGCTGAACTAGATTTAGACCTGCGCGGTATTATTGCAGCGAATACAAAGGTGTCAGGCACCATTATCACTGCGGACACGATGAATGCTCATAATACGTTTGAACAGCCGGATGTTGTGAAACCAGTTGAATTCACTGGTGTAGTGGTTGAAAATGATAAATTAGCCATCAAGCTTCCAGCTATGTCTGTTGTGACATTAGTAATCGAGTAAAAGAAAGGCGGGGAATTACGGTGAATCAAAAAAGTCTTTGTAAAGGCTGCGTAGAAAGTGTGATGGTGACAGAAGAGGTCATTCAGGAACTAGTAAAAGAAGCTGAAGAGAATCCAACTGTAATTGTTTCTGACGAGGTCTATCTAGTAAGACTGAAGACTTGCGAGAGCTGTCCTTCCCTGCAATATGGTACCACTTGTGCACATAGCGGATGTATCGTCCGCTACCGGGCCAAGTTTAAAAACAAAGCTTGTCCATTTGCAGGTAAACCCAAATGGGATAAAGTCAGTTAACTAGAATTTATAGGATATTCTCAAGTACATGATCATTCATTTTGACATGGGAGGTAAAAGGAACATGACCACTACTAAAGCAAAAATGATTTTAGAAAAGGATTTTAAAGTATCTGAGATCGATAACCGAATTTACGGTTCTTTTATCGAACATTTAGGACGTGCCGTTTATGGCGGTATTTACGAACCAGGTCACCCTCAAGCAGATGAAAACGGCTTCCGCCAAGACGTGATTGAAATGGTAAAAGAACTGCAAATACCGCTTGTTCGTTATCCAGGCGGAAACTTTGTATCCGGATACAATTGGGAAGATGGCGTGGGCCCTGTCGAAAGCCGACCGCGTCGCTTAGAACTAGCCTGGCGTACAACGGAAACAAACGAAATGGGTACAAATGAGTTCATGAAATGGGCCCAGCTCGTAAACGCGGATGTAAACATGGCCGTTAACCTTGGAACACGCGGGATTGATGCTGCTCGTAACTTAGTCGAATATTGTAACCATCCTGGCGGCTCTTATTATAGTGATCTACGAATTTCTCATGGAGTTAAAGATCCATATAACATTAAAACTTGGTGCTTAGGGAACGAAATGGATGGTCCGTGGCAGATTGGACACAAGACTGCTGCTGAATATGGCCGTCTTGCCCAAGAAGCGGCAAAAGTAATGAAGTGGGTGGACCCATCAATCGAGCTAGTTGCCTGCGGAAGCTCAAACAGAAATATGCCTACATTTGCAGATTGGGAAGCTACTGTACTTGACCACACTTATGACCATGTGGAATTTATTTCGCTTCACCAATATTACGGTAATCGTGAAAATGAGATTTCAAACTATTTAGCCCTTTCCTTAGAAATGGATGATTTTATTAAATCTGTCATTTCTATTGCAGACTACATTAAAGCGAAAAAACGCGGCAAAAAGAATATTAATCTATCTTTTGACGAGTGGAACGTTTGGTATCACAGCAATGAGCAGGATAAACGAATTGAACCATGGAGCATTGCACCACCACAATTAGAAGATATATATAACTTTGAAGATGCTTTATTAGTAGGCTGTATGCTGATTACATTGTTAAAGCATGCGGACCGCGTGAAAATTGCCTGCCTTGCACAATTGGTGAACGTTATTGCACCGATTATGACAGAGGATAACGGACCTGCTTGGAAGCAAACGATTTTCTATCCATACATGCATACATCTGTATTCGGACGTGGAGTTTCGCTGAATCCTATCATTTCAAGTCCTAAATATGATAGCAAGGATTTCACAGATGTTCCATATTTAGAGTCAACAGCTGTCTACAATGAAGAGGAAGAAACATTAACCATTTTTGCCGTAAACCGTCACCTTCAAGAAGGCTTAGACCTAGAAGTCGATATCCGTAATTTTGAAGGCTACGAAGTAGTCGAGCATATTGTCCTAGAAAATGACGATCTTAAGCAAACGAATTCAGCTAAGGGAACTCCTGTAGCTCCTCATTCTAACGGAAATGCAAAGACCGAGAATGGCGGGGTAACGGCTGTGCTTTCAAAACTTTCTTGGAATGTAATCCGTTTAGCGAAACGTAAGTAATTCTTTCTATTCCATATCCTCATAGTCAACAAGACTACTAGGATATGGACTATTTTTTATTTGAATGATAGGAAAGGCAGGAGGAATATGAAGGTTATCCAAGAAAAGTTTGGTGAATTAAACAATCAAACTGTTAATTCTTATACACTCGTTAACGACCAGGGTATGGAGCTTACTTGTCTGAATTATGGTTGTATTATTACTAAAATCATCACTCCTGATCAGAACGGAAACTTTGAAAATATTGTTTTGGGATATGATACATTAGCAGAATATGTAAGTGGCAGTTATTTCCTCGGTACAGTTGTCGGACGGGTAGCCGGCCGTATAAAGGAAGGATCGTTTGATCTTGACGGAAAAACCTATACCCTCGCAAAAAATGAAAACAACAACCATCTCCATGGGGGAAATAAAGGGTTCGATAAAGTGATTTGGAATGCTTCTATTGATGAGAATGACGAAGAAGTAAGTGTTCAATTTTCCTACCTGAGCCCTGATGGTGAAGAAGGTTACCCAGGAAATGTAAATATAAAAGTAATGTATACACTTAATAATCAGAATGAACTAACCATCCACTATTCAGGAATTTCGGATGAAAAGACATTATTAAATCTTACCAATCATTCCTATTTTAACCTAAGTGGAAATATTAAACGGGATATTCTCAATCATTCACTATCAATTAAAAGTGATAAATTCCTAGAATTAAATGATGAATTGCTTCCAACCGGAGAATTGCTGGACGTTTTTGGGACACCGTTTGATTTTACTAGTGAACGATTGATTCAATCGGGGGTTGAAGCCAATCATCCGCAAAATCAATTAGCCGGCCAAGGATATGATCATCCCTTTTTACTATCATCCAACCATGACCAGGAAATTGTTCTTACAGATTCCGTGAGCGGACGTACATTGACCATTGAAACCGATGAGCCAGGAGTCGTTGTCTATTCTGGAAACCAAATGAAATCAGAAGGTGAGATCTACGGTGTTCCGTCCCGTAAATACCTGGGCATTTGTTTGGAAACGCAAGGGCTGCCAGATGCCATCCACCATCCTAACTTTCCTTCCTGGGTCTTAGAAAAAGACCAAGAGTACACATCTGTGACAAAGTATAAATTCGGAGTTGCAGCTAAATAAATAGGGGGAAAAAAGTTGAAGGAGCAGGAGAAACTATAATGGAAAAAATAATAACGGAAATGATGAGTTTAGCCAATAGTTGTGACTGCGGCAATCATCATAATCAGATTCCGATTGAGACAATTTTAGTAGGAAACAATGTTTTAGGGGATGCCGCTGCTTATTTGGAAAAGAAATCTTTTAAAAAAGCAATCATCATTGCAGACGATCAGACTTTTCGTGCTGCTGGGAAAGAACTAACCAAGCATCTATTCACAACCAAGGTCGGCTATTCTACCTGTTTGCTGCAGCCTGACGAGAATAATGATGTAGTGGCAGATGAAAAGTCTTTAGTACAAGCATTGTTGGAAACGTCACAAGATACGGATGTCATTATAGCCGTAGGTTCTGGAACTATCCATGATATCGCTCGCTTTACAAGTACGAAAATGAAAATTCCGTTCATTTCTGTTCCTACTGCTCCTTCCGTTGATGGATTTACATCAATGGGAGCCCCGCTAATTGTGAGAGGAAGGAAGAAAACCTTTCAAATGAAGGCGCCTATTGCGGTATTTGCTGATTTAATTGTATTAAAAAATGCGCCTAAGAAAATGATTGCGGCCGGATTTGGGAATATGTTAGCCAAATATACCTCTCTTGCGGATTGGCAATTTGGGCATCTAGTTTATGGTGAACCCTATTGTCCCCTTGTTGCAACTATTACGAGGGAGGCTCTTAATCTATGTGTTGAGAAAGCGGATAAAATTGCCGCCTCTGATGAAGAAGGGATCCGCTTTTTAATTGAAGCCCTTATTCAATCTGGATTAGCAATGTTACTATTTGGCCAATCCCATCCTGCTTCAGGAGGGGAGCATCATCTCTCACACTATTGGGAGATGGAATTTTTACGACAAAACCGCCCACAAGTCCTTCACGGGGTCAAGGTGGGGGTGGCGGTTGCTCTCCTGGCAGAAGTATATGAAAGAGAATTTATCCCATTTCTCTATATACTGAGAAAATTAGATGATACGATCAAAACAATTGAAGACTATAGTATAGTTCGAAATATTAAAGAAAACATTGAAGAAATTAAAGCGGCATACGCGGCTATCCCAAAAGCCTCTCAACTGCGTGAACTTATCGAAAAAGTTGAAGGCGAAATACTGCCGAGCCAACTGGGGATTGACGGAAATTTTGTCATGAGAAGTTTAACCGAAGCCCACCATTTAAGAGATCGTTTTACAGCGTTAAAGTTTCTAAATGAGGTAGTCAAAGTCAATCATCATGAAGAAGTGAGATAAATGAAAGAGAAAGGTGATCAAATATGCCTAAGATTGAAACATTAAATAATCCCATCGTCGAGCAGCGTGCTGATCCATGGGTCTATAAACATAAGGATGGTTACTACTATTTCACAGCTTCTGTACCGGAATATGACCGGATTGAAGTCAGAAGGGCTGCAACCATACAGGGGTTAGGTGAAGCAGAACCTGTCGTTGCTTGGAGAAAACATGAAGAGGGACCAATGAGTGCCAATATTTGGGCACCTGAAATTCATTACATTGACGGAAAGTGGTACATCTATTATGCGGCGGCACGGGCAGATGAGATTTTTGACCATCGCATGTATGTTATTGAAAATGATTCCGTGAACCCTCTGGAAGGAACTTGGGTAGAAAAGGGTCAAGTGGTAACAGGGTGGGAGTCATTCTCTCTGGATGCTACGACCTTTGAGCATAAAGGGCAAAGGTATTATGTTTGGGCCCAAAGAGACCCTAAAATTGTTGGCAACTCCAACCTTTACATCGCCAAAATGGTCAATCCTTGGACGATTGAAGGGCCTCAAGTGATGATCACAAAGCCTGAATATGATTGGGAAACCATCGGCTTCTTAGTAAACGAGGGTGCGGCGGTCTTAAAGAGAAACGGAAAGATTTTTATTTCCTATTCTGCAAGTGCGACAGATGACAATTATTGTATGGGTCTCCTTTCTGCAGATGAAAATAGTGATTTATTAGACCCTGCATCATGGAAAAAAACAGAAACCCCTGTATTCCAAACAAATGTAGAAAACAGTCAATATGGACCGGGCCATAACAGCTTCACAGTATCAGAAGACGGAAACCAAGATGTTTTGATCTATCACGCTCGTAACTATCGGGAGATTGAGGGCGATCCTTTATGGGATCCGAACCGCCACACTCGGGCTCAAGTGTTTACTTGGAATGAAGATGGAACACCGAATTTTGGTGTCCCAGTCGCTGATGCAAAAGAATAATCAATAGCTGACATTATGTTTGGAAGGAAGATTACGATGGTAAAAGTAACAATCGAACAGGCAAAAACAGCACAGGATCTGATTATCGAGCAGAGAGCGGATCCATGGGTCTATAAACATTCAGATGGATATTATTACTTTACCGCATCTGTTCCTGAATATGACCGTATCGAGGTTAGACGTTCAAAAACCATCCAGGGTATAGTAGATGCAGAACCTGTTACCGCCTGGAAAAAGCATGAAACAGGACCATTAAGTGCTCTGATTTGGGCACCAGAAATCCACTATATGAATGGCAGCTGGTACATTTATTATGCTGCTGCACCATCAAAAGAAATTATTAATGGTCTTTTTCAACATCGCATGTTTGTGATTGAAAACAAATCCGCTAATCCATTAGAAGGTACATGGGAAGAAAAGGGACAAATTAAAACCGATTGGGAATCATTTGCATTAGATGCGACAACATTCGAGCATAAAGGACAGCACTATCTTGTCTGGGCTCAAAAGGATCCTAACATCCGAGGCAATTCCAATCTTTATATTGCCCTGTTAGAAAACCCTTGGACGATTAAAGGGCCGCAGGTAATGATTGCTAAACCGGAATATGATTGGGAAACGATTGGATTCTGGGTTAATGAAGGGCCGGCAGTACTAAAGAGAAATGGGAAGCTCTTTATTTCCTATTCCGGAAGTGCTACCGATGAGAATTATTGCATGGGCCTTTTGACTGCGGATGAATCAAGGGACCTGTTGGACCCAAATTCATGGAGCAAATCGGAAGCACCAGTATTTAAAACTAATTATGAAGCAGGTCAATATGGTCCAGGACATAACAGTTTCACAGTTTCTGAAGATGGCAGCAAGGATATTCTTGTCTATCACGTAAGAAACTATACAGAAATTGTGGGAGATCCACTATATGATCCAAATCGCCACACTTGTGCGAAAGAGTTCACCTGGAATCCGGACGGTACTCCCAATCTAGGTTTTCCTAGTTAACTCTATTAATAATTAGATTCATATCTTTTTATGATATGAATCTTTTTCTGTAAAAATGAAGAGGCCGGCTGGTCTCGTTTGAGCTTTTATGATGTGAAATTTTATAAGGTGGACAGGAAAATGGCAACTTCAATTGATCAAAGAAACATGAGCTTAAGAACGATCACATGGCCTATTCTCATAGAGTTATTCTTGCAAACAATCATGGGCAGTACCGACACCATTATGCTCTCGCATATTTCTGATCACGTGGTAGCAGCTGTTGGTGTTGCCAATCAGCTTGTCTTTTTTACGATACTAATCTTCAGTTTTACTGCAACTGGGACGGCGGTTCTTGTTTCACAATATTTAGGTGCGGGTATGAAAAAAGAGGCAAAGCAGGCATCTGCGATATCCATATCCATTAATTTAGGAATAGGATTGGCAGTTAGTTTGTTAATGGTTACGTTTAAAGGGCCGCTTTTAGCATTGTTCCACCTTAAACCGGATATAGCTGAAATAGGTTACGAATATTTATCTATTGTAGGTGGGACCCTGTTTTTGCAAGCTGTCCTCGTTACGGTTTCCTCTATTTTAAGAGCACACGGCTTTACAAGAGAGGCCATGTTTGTCTCGGTGATGATGAATGTGATTCACTTAGCTGGCAATAGTATTGTTATTTTTGGATTATTTGGATTCCCAGTGCTGGGAGTTAAGGGTGTGGCTATTTCAACTGCATTAAGCCGGGCTGCTGCTTTACTTATTGCCTTTATCCTTATGTATAGGAGGCTTCCAATAGCTATAAGAAAGGAAGATTATTTTAACTTCCAACTATCACAAATTAAAAAAATCTTAAAAATTGGCATACCGGCTGCCAGTGAACAAATTAGCTATAATACGAGCCAGATGGCGATGACGGCTATTACCGCGATTATTGGAGCGGCCGCTCTTTCCACTCGAGTGTATACCTGGAATATCATGTCGTTCATCATGTTATTTGGATTAGCGATGGGACAGGGAACGCAAATTCTAATTGGATATCGAGTCGGAGCAGGAGATTTTGAAGGAGCTTATCGGCAATTACTGAAAAGTTTAAAATATAGCTTTATTATTACCATTTTCATCTCGATTATAGTTGCTATTTTTAGAGAAGATTTTATGCGCATCTTTACGCATGATAAAGAAATTATCCATACCGGTGGTAAATTATTGCTATTGTGTTTGATACTCGAACCGGGCCGGACCTTTAACATCTTGGTCGTCAACTCACTCCGCGCAACCGGTGATGCCGCTTTTTCGGTAAAAATAGGCGTGCTATCCATGTGGGGGATTGCTGTACCCATTTCTTATTTTTTAGGGATTCATATGGGATTGGGCTTGGCTGGAATTTGGATTGCCTTTATCGTCGATGAATGGGAAAGAGGCATTGTCATGTATTTCAGGTGGAGAAGCCGGGCATGGGAGAAAAAAGTATTGGTTGTTCATTCAAAAACGATAACGGCCGGATAAATCAATGAGTGTAAGGAGACTTGAATAATGAAATATCGCAGACTTGGAAACAGCGGTTTAAAGGTTAGTGAAATTGGTTTAGGAAGCTGGTTAACATATGGGAAGGCTGTCACTGACAATACGGCATATGATTGCATCCATAAAGCATATGAACTCGGTATTAATTTTTTTGATACAGCGAATGCCTACGAAGGTGGGAAAGCAGAAGAGGTCCTTGGGGAAGCACTAAAAGCGTATCCAAGGAGTAGTTATGTAGTCGCCACAAAGCTATTCTTCCCGATGGGAGATCGGCCAAATGAGCGCGGATTATCAAGGAAGCATATCGTTGAACAATGTGACGCCAGTCTTAAGCGGCTTGGCCTAGACTATATTGATTTGTACCAATGTCATCGCTTTGATCCAGAGGTGCCAGTTGAGGAAACACTATATGCTTTAGATGATTTAATCAGGCAAGGGAAAATATTATATGCGGGTGTCAGTGAATGGAGTGCTGCCCAAATTGAAAACGCGGTGGGAATCGGTAAGGCCAATCACTTACGGCCGATTATCTCCAATCAGCCAATCTATAACATGTTTGAGAGATATATAGAAAAGGAGGTCCTACCGGTTTGCACGGAAAAAGGAATCGGACAAATTGTTTTTTCACCGTTAGCCCAAGGAGTTTTAACAGGAAAGTATAAACCTAATACGGAGAAGCCTGAAGACAGCCGGGCAGCAAATGATTCGACTAACTGGGTGATTAATAGTTATCTTCGAAATGATGTTTTAGAATGTGTTCAGCAATTGAATGGCGTGGCTGAGGAGTTAGGTGTAACCTTAAGTCAGCTGGCACTCGCCTGGATTCTTCGACACCCTAGTATTAGTTCTGCTATTATTGGGGCCAGCCGTCCAGAGCAAGTAGTGGAGAATGTTAAAGCAGTGGATGTGGTATTAACTCAAGATGTTTTGGGTGAGATTGAAAACATACTAGAACAGGTAAAAGATTTTGCACCGTTAAGGTAAGCCACGGTTCACTATCTATTTACGGTGGTTCTATAGACAAAATCAATAGGTCCACCATATAATTTGTCTAATAGAAGTAGTCTAATAGAAGTAGTCTATTAGACAAAACCAATAGTCCCCCAAAGTAATTTGTCCAATAGAAGAAGGCCGCAATGCAGTAAGAAAAATATAAAAGGAAAATAGGTGAAATATATGGCAGCCATTTATAAAAGTGATCAAGAATTAATGAATGAGGTAAGACAAACAAAGATTTACGGAGAATCTGTTTCCTTTTGGAATTTAGGACAGGCAGGTATCCTCCTAAAAGGAACAGAAGAGGATGGACTTATTTGTATTGATCCTTATTTAAGCGGGAGTATTGAAGAACGGGATCCGGATACTGAATTTAAAAGAGCTTTTCCACCGGTTGTTGCCCCGGGAATGCTTCAAGACTTAGACGGTGTTTTAGTCACACATGGACACGATGATCATTTAGATCTTTTAAGCATTAAAGAGATTGCAAGAGCCTCTGACTCCGTGTTTGCAATCCCCGCACCGCTCACCTCATTAGTCCAAGAGCATGTGGCAAATAAATATATACATGCAGCTAAAGATGGTGAATCCTTTACTATGAAAGGATTTAAAATTACCCCTATTCCTGCGGCCCATACGGAATATGAAACGGATTCGGTAGGAAATCATGCATTTTTAGGCTATTTGATAGAGGCTAACGGAATTCGGCTATTTCACAGCGGGGATACAGTGGTTACACCTGAGTTGATTGAAAAAGTAAAAGTGTTTAAACCACATGTTGCTTTCTTGCCCATCAATGGTGGGGACTATTTCCGCACGGCACGAGGAATTGTCGGAAACATGAGTTCTAGGGAAGCAGCGGACTTTTCGGCTGCGGTTGGGGTAGACTTGGTTGTTCCGATTCATTATGATCTGTTTCCAAATAACCGCGACAACCCAGCTTATTTTGTCGATTACCTATTTCATCACTATCCTAATCAAAAATTTCATATGATGGTTCCTGGTGAAAGATTTATCTATCATAAATAAAGGGCATGCAGACATTTGCATGCTTTTTTTTTAGATTCACTAAATAAATTTCGAGTCCTATATTGAAAACATAGGAAATTAGTAGTATGTTATAATTGTTAATAAATTTATTAATGATTATTAAGGTGGAACAACTACATGAATTTAGATATATCTGAACAATCACTGCCTGTTTTTGAGGCCCTTGCTAGTAAGGTAAGAATGAAAATTATTCACCTTTTGGCGGAACAGCCTCGAAATGTAAAGGAGCTCGCCCAAAGCTTAGAGCTCACCAGCGCGATCATGACCATGCATGTAAAGAAATTAGAGAAAGCGGGAATCATCCAGTCGGAATTAGTCTCTGGTAAAGGCGGATTGCAAAAAAAGTGCTATCTTGTGACTGAAAAAATGGAAGTATTATTTCCTACAAAGGAACGTGAACTTAAGAAATTTCATGAAACAGAAGTGTCAGTTGGTCACTATACTGATTTTTCCATCGAACCAACCTGTGGAATTGCAACCACAGACACAATTATTGGAGAATTTGATGATCCAAGATATTTTCTCTATCCTAATAGAATGAATGCCAAGATCTTGTGGTTTGGGAAAGGGTACGTGGAATATAAGCTGCCAAACTTCCTGCTGGGCAATCAAGACCCAAGCGAACTTGAAATCTCTTTAGAGCTCTCATCTGAGGCTCCTTTTACGAACAGTAATTGGCCATCCGATATCCATTTTTACCTAAATAATGTGCTATTAGGGAAATGGACGAGTCCTGGCGATTTTGGTGATAGCAGAGGAAATTTCACACCTGACTGGTGGCCGAGTGAAATTAATCAGTATGGTTTGCTTAAACGGCTGCGAATCACTCCAGAAGGAACCTATATTGATGGACTCAAGATATCAGATGTCAGTCTGGATGATGTTAGTATTCGTGAGAAACAATGGACGTTCCGGATTGCCGTTCTGGAAGAGAGTCAAAATGTTGGTGGAGTCACTCTATTCGGAACAGGATTTGGCAATTATAATCAGGATATACTTTTCCGTCTCTATTACCATGATAGTGAATTATCCAAAGAAGAAACAGAAAAACTCTCCTATCAATAAAAAAATCGTATGGATTCTGGATATCCATACGATTTTTTTTGAAAAACTATTGAGCTAATTGAGCCACTTGAGCAGGTGTAAGGGCGCCATTATAGATTTTTAATTCATCCATTAATCCCTTGAATGGGGGATCCCACCAGTTAACTCCTAGGCTGAAGCTGGCATTGCTAGTTGTAAAAATATTCGAGAAGTTGGTACCTGTAAACTTTTCAACACCGTTCACGTACACCTTAATCGTTCCGTTATCAACGGTAAACGCTAAATGAGTCCACGCACCGGTCTTAATCGTTAATCCTGAAGAAGCATCGTACCATTTAGAACTGCCAGACCAAACCATCGTATTCCCGCCAGCAGGACCATTCGGAACTAGGCTGACCCAGTTAATCGGGTCTGCAGCACCAAAGAATGTGGTGGTATACATCGTTAGTTGTTCAGGTTTTAACCATAAAGATACAGAATATTTGTTACTTGAAATCAGTCCGTTTGGTAAGCGAATACCAGAGGCACCATTAAAGACGGCCGCTTCGCCGCTTTTGCCAGCAGCATAAGAAATAATCCCGCCCGTATTATCAATGCGATTACCAGTAATGCTTCCTGACCCAAATGTACCCGTTTTCTCATTCAGGTTATTTTCAAACGAGTATTGAGCTGCTAAGCCAGCCTCTTCATATGGCAGTACCTTAATCGAAAAGACTTTTTTGTCGGTTATATCCCCTTTGGTAATCGTTGCCGTAAGGGTAGCTGTAGCAGGTTCTGAACCTGCTTCCGGCCGCGTAATAACCCCTGTATTCGTTACCACATCGGCATTTGAAGTTTCCCAAGAAATCAAAGTATGACGAGTTCCTTCCGTTGGCAGTGTTAAATTGGAAATAACCTTGTCTGTATCACCAAGATGGAGGTCCTTAACGACTGCAGCAACAACTTCCTGATCTGTTTTATCGGCTAGTTTACTTCCCCAAACAGAAATTCCTTCGTTTGAAAGGGCGGTAAATGTCATCACCTTGCTTTTTGAAACAGGATCCCACTCACGGACAAATACTCCGTTATAGGTATGTCCATCAATGGTTAATTCGGCTTGGTTATGGCTGGTTTTCTTCCATGAACCAGTTACATCGCCAGTAATGGTGCCATCCTCATTTAATCGGATGTAAACAGATTTATTAATCGCAGCTGAATAATCTTTTCCTTGGTTAATAAATTGATAGTTGCCAATTAGGTCTTGTCTATTCACCTTGTCTAACGTTTCACCTGTATAGCGATACGGTGCAACCACTGGCCAGCCGTCTTTATTCATAAACATCTGGTGAACACGAAGTTCATGATATTCTCCTGACTGTGGAAACCGGCTGTGGAAAACCAAGAACTGCTGCCCCGTTTTCGGATCTAAGTAAACCGAGTTGTGTCCTGGAGAAAGATAACCAACACCGATTCCTGTTCCAGGGTCGCCAACTTTCCGTTCAAATAAGAAGTTCCCCATGATTTTATTTCCATAAGGAGTATTAGCGACATCACTTGGTAAAACGGCATTTTGACCTGAAGCATCTACATAAGGGCCATCTGGGCTCTTAGAACGGAATTGTCTCATATTATAGCCGCCGTCAGCGCCTAACCATCCATACGTGACATATAAATAATAGTAGTCAGTGTTCTTATCATAAATCACATAAGGTCCTTCACCGGATTTATAATATCCGCCGGCAATTTTTGTGCCAAAATAACGGTCAACTAGACGGCCGTCTGCGGTTTTTCCATCCTTGCCAGGATAAATGGCCTTACCTGTTTTTTCATCAATCTGCAGGACATAAATGCCGCCAGACCAAGAACCATAAGTCATCCACAGTTTTCCATCTTTATCATAGAAGACAGTAGAGTCAATAGCATTTGGGAAGTTGTAATTGTTGAAAGAGCCATCGTTATTAAACCAGCCATCTCTTGGACCTGCTAATGTACCGTTATCGACAAGTGGTCCGATGTTTGTATTGGTCCATTTTTTATTAACGTTACTGTTGGCATCTTTCGCATCATTTTTTGTAAAACCAGAATAGACGATCGTGTCAACATATTTATAAGGACCTTCAATATTTTGCGATACAGCAAAACCAATCGCAGAACGGATATACGTAGAGGAAGCACTATAATAAATCATATAGGCACCCTTTGTTCCGTCTTGATTAACATAGTTTTTGTTATAGAAAACATCCGGGGCCCATACCGCAAAGCCGCCTTTACTGTCAGAATCGTTTTCACCGGCCCATTTAAAAGAACCAGCAAGATTCTTTGATAAATCACCATATATCGCATTATTAGGTGTTGTATAGCCATTCGTAAAGGTTTGCCAGTGAATCAAATCAGTTGATTTGGCAGCCTCAATGTGGGAACCGAACACATAAAATGTGTCACCATCTTTTACAATGGATGGGTCATGGACAGATACATTTTGAAAATTTGGATCCACACCTGGATATTCAAGGTGTGGTTTATTGCTGTTTTCACTAGGCTGGGGATCGGAAGAATTTGTATCCTCCCCAAATACAGCACTTGGGATAATCAATAGGAGTGTTAAGAACATAAATGCAAACTTTTGAAATATGCGTTTACTCATTAGAATTTCTCCTCTCTTTATGTAACGGTAAGAAAAACAAATCCACGCTTCTAAAAATCACCACCTAATAGACTTTTTTTAACGCTTTCAATACTAATATTAACAAAAGTCTTAATAGATTAATAGTAATATAAACTAATAAAATACTCATGGGTATTTTATCATATTTTAAATAAATAGAATGGATAATCCATTTATTGTAAATTAGAAAAAGTTATAGAAATACCCGTAGTAAAGTCTTCTTTTTATAAAGGAGATTTGTTAATATTAATATTAACTAGATAAGTTAATTATTGATGATGAGAAAGGGGAAATACCATGGTTAAAATAGAACAATTTGGCGGAGTTAACTTTAATGAAATAGATTGGAAATTGCAAGGAGACTTATGGGCACATGATCCGGTCCTAGCAATGGAAGATTCGCGTTGGTATGTCTTTCATACAGGAAGCGGCATTCAAATGAAATCCTCTGAGGATGGCGTGAAATGGAAACAAGTCGGCCCTATTTTTCCTTCTTTGCCCGAGTGGTCAAAAGAGTATGTACCAGAAAAAGACGAAGATAGCATTTGGGCACCCGATATTTTTTTCCATAATGGTGTTTACTATATTTATTACTCTGTCTCTACCTTTGGAAAAAATACTTCCGCCATCGGTTTGGTAACGAATACAACACTTAATCCTGACAATCCAGAATACGAGTGGAAAGACAGAGGACATGTCATCCATTCAACTGAATCAGATGATTATAATTGTATTGATGCCAATTTAATCGTTGACGAAGAAGGCCAGCCATGGTTGAATTTTGGCTCCTTTTGGTCCGGCATTAAGTTGATTAAATTAGACCCTGAAACCATGAAGCCGGCTGAAAATGCCGAACTACTGTCCATTTCTAGCAGAACGGAACAGCCGAATACCATCGAGGCTCCGTTTATTGTCTATCGAGAAGGTTATTACTATCAGTTTGTATCCTTTGATTTTTGCTGCCGCGGCATTGAAAGTACATACAAAATTGTGGTGGGAAGGGCGAAGACTATTACCGGACCTTACTACGATAAAGAAGGGGTTTCGATGATGGAAGGAGGAGGAACGTTGATTGATGCAGGAGATGACCGCTGGATTGGTCCTGGTCACTGTGCTGTTTACTTTTCTGGAGACTCTAGTCTGCTCGTTAATCACGCATACGATGCCTTGAAAAAAGGCAAGCCTACCTTACAAATTAGACCATTATATTGGGGCGAAGATGGATGGCCGCATATTTAAGTTAATGAGAAAGTAGAAAAACTCACCAAAACTGTTTTTGGTGAGTTTTAAGTCTGCTGTTTTTAAGGCATTTTGAAATGATATCCTCAGTAGTAAAGTCCGTTTACGTATCAAAGAATAATAGATTTTATTCCCTATTCAAGGGTATACGATGATAGGCCTGGCGATATTCGGTTGGAGTAACTTTTTCGTACTTTTTAAAGAGCCTCATAAAATATCTTTCGTCATTAATCCCAACTAGGTGGGCGATTTTTCCAATATTCATATTTGTGCTAATGAGTAAATCTTTAGCTTTTGATAATTTAAGAATATGGATATATTCTTGTACGTTCATGCCGGTACTAGTTTTAAAAAAGCGAGATAAATAATCCCTATTATAATTAAAGGTTTTAGCAATAGAGTTAGTGGAAATATGACTATCCAATGCATTGACACGAATCCATTCTAATATTTTTACGAGTTTGCTGTCTGAATACGTGCTATTTAATGGGTCTTGAAAGTTTGTAATGGTTTGTTCAGATAATTCTATAAGTAAAGAGGTGGTTAGATAACCGGCTGCATAACGATTAAAGTAGTTTGCATGGGCTACATCCAATATTTGATTACATAAGATATTGATTCTATCAATCCGCTTTGGGGTTGAATAGATGGGTAATAATATGGAATGATTTGATTCCTTGGCGTAAGGATTAGATTGAAGAATTCTAGCTTGGTTTCCCATAGATATCTCATCCATTATGGTTAGATCGTCCGGCAAAAGTACATGAAACCAATAGAAGGAAAGCCCTGCCTGGCATTCCTTATAGCCTAGGTGGAGCTGATTTGGAAGTACAAATAACACATCACCCGGTTTCACCTCATACTCTATCCCATTACATTCCATATATAGTATTTCATTTATGCCAATAATAATCTCGCAAAGAGGCATTATTCGTTTCATATGAGTAAAGGGTTCAGTGGAAATTAATTTACCACCAAGAACAAATTCAATTGGGGAGCTAACATTCATTTTCAGGTATTCTATCATTAATTTCTCCTCTTCATGCCTGAAAGATTTCATTTCACAACTTTCCTAAACTTATTACAATATTCTAATTATATTTTGATATAGTCAATTTTGTCCACTAAATATACTTTGTTGGTTACTGACAGTATATCGACCCAATGGTATTCTTAAAACAACAAATGTAAGTGTTTACAACACGATTGAGAGCGGAAAAAATAATAGGGAGGTATACATAATGGAGTAGAGCCTCATTCTTTTCAGTGCCATTTTATAGTTTAATAGGCATTTTTCAGTGATTGACTTTAGTCAGGAAAGTCCATTTCTTTTGATCTGCAAGTAGTATCGTTAGGCGAAACATAAGGAGTGTTCTATAAATCATCGAAAAGGAGAAATCATATGAGAAAGAAAAAGTTTATAAAAGGTTTTCTGGCACTGTCCTTATCTGCATCTGTTTTAGCTGCTTGTTCTAATAACAAGGCCTCTAGTGACGGAAAATCAAACGGTGGTACAACAAAGGATGGAAAGGTACAATTGACAGCCCTTATAACAAAACATCCGTTAACACAAGACCTTAAAAAAATGAAATGGTTAACAGATGTTGAGAAACGTGCAGGTGTGGAAATTAAATGGCAAGAGGTAACAGCTGACTGGGATCAGAAAAAGGGTGCACTCCTTGCAAGCGGTGATGTTCCAGACTTAATTATTGGACCGAATGCCATTACGGATGCGGATTATGTACAATATAATGGCTTATTTGAAGATCTTTCTGATGATCTTGATAAGAGCCTACCTAACGTTAAAAAGATGTTTGAAGCTAAACCAGAAACAAAAGGGATTGCCACCCAGCTTGACGGAAAAATTTATGGCTTACCTAAATACCAAAGATTTTGGCCTGCAACAGCTACAAGACAATTTATCAATCAAAAATGGTTAGACAATCTAGGTTTAAAACAGCCAACCAATTGGGATGAATTATACGATGTTTTAGTAGCCTTTAAGGAAAAGGATGCTAATGGCAACGGCGATCCAAACGACGAAATTCCTATGGATTTCTCTCCGACAGGAACAGGTGGATTCGGGTTCTTCCAACCGACCGTTCTTTTGGGCAGCACCGGGATTACTTTAGGTGAAGGCAGCGGCCAAGGCTATTATGTTGAAGATGGTAAAGTCAAAAACTTCTTTACAGACGAACGTTATAAAGATTTTGTTAAGTTTTTAAATAAGTGTTATAAAGCTGGGTTAATCAGCAAAGAAGTATTTACTCAGGATTATACTAAATACCAATCTGTAGCCCGCGGTAATGGTGATGTGGCAAAAGTTGGTTATACGTATGGCTGGGAATTAACAGACAGATTCGGAAACACTTTGGCTCCACAATATAAAACGTTGGCTCCTTTAAAGCAGACGGCTGATTCAACTGCTAAATTATCCTGGACCTACGATTATAATTCCTTAAACTATGGTGCCAATATGATTACATTGTCAGCACAGAGTAAAAATAAAGAGGCTGCGATGAAATTTATCAATGAATTGTATGATCCAAAAGAAAGTATGCAAGTACTGTTTGGTTCAATGGGCACTAATATTGCCGATAACGGAGACGGCAGCTATAAAGTATTACCACCAGCAGATTCAAAGATGGACCCAGGTACATGGAAATGGACTTCTACATGGGCTGATAATGGTCCAATGTATATTGCGGATGATTTAAAGCTTGAGCTTGGAACAGATATGCAATCGGTTGGTAAACAAACTGAGCCGCTAAATGGCGCTCTCGATGCGATTGATAAGGATAATGATCTTTTCCCTGGCATGTTTATTAAGTACAGCAAAGAGGATAATTCAAAATTAGCTTTAAACAATACCAATCTTATGAATCTGGCGATGCCAAAATATTCTCAATGGATCACAAAAGGCGGTATTGATAAAGATTGGAACACATATGTGAAAAATGTGGAGAAAACAGGTTTGTCTGAAAACCTAAAGATTATGCAAAAGTATTATGACGATTACAAGAAGAATCAGAAATAAATAATTGTCAGAGAGATGCTATATCATGAAAGTGGTATAGCATCTTCCTTAAATAAAGGAGGGAATATTTTGTGGCCTTTATAAACGCTGAAACAAAAAAAATAAATGAAAATTTATCAAGTATCAACCGTGTGAAACCAACCAAAAAGGCAAATATATTGAACACGTTTAAACGCGACTATCAGTTGTGGCTCATGATATTGCCTGCCATTGTTGTTATTGTCATTTTCAATTACATACCGATGTATGGCATCCAGCTGGCCTTCCGCGAATTTGATTTTACGAAAGGCTTTACCGGCGGCGAGTGGGTAGGTCTTAAGTATTTTGATCAATTTATTCATAACTATATGTTTAAAGATTTAATGACTAATACTATTACCATCAGCTTAGCAACGATCATTTTAGGATTTCCGGCACCTATCATTATGGCTCTAATTATTAATCAAGTCTTTGGGAAAAGGTGGAAAAAAACCTTACAGACTACCGTTTACCTGCCACACTTCATCTCAATGGTAGTTATGGTTGGTTTATTAAATGTATTATTATCACCAGAAACCGGGGTGGTAGGCCATTTAATGAGAGCATTAGGACTGGGCGACATAAACTTATTAGCTTCGGAGAAAACCTTTGTACCAGTATATGTACTTTCAGACATATGGCAGCATGCCGGATGGAATAGCATTATTTATTTGGCAGCGTTGGCAAGCGTGGATCCCCAATTATATGATTCTGCGAAAATTGATGGAGCAAGCAGATGGCAAACGATTAGGTATGTGGATATACCTGCTATTGTTCCAACTATGATTATTCTCTTTATCCTTAGTATGGGAAATATCTTAAATACAGGTTTTGAAAAAATATTCTTAATGCAAAATCCATTGAATCTCCCAGTATCTGAGGTTATTGCGACCTATGTATATAAGATTGGTATTATTTCCAGTCAATTCAGCTACTCTGCTGCCATTGGGTTGTTTAATACACTCATAAATTTCGTATTCTTACTAGCAATGAATACAATTGCCAAGAGATTTTCTAATATTAGTTTGTGGTAAGCTGAATTTTCTCTTGCTTCGAATCAGCTCAACATGCAAGGAGGGAAAGTCATAGTGCTT
Source organism: Bacillus sp. ISL-18 (assembly GCF_018613415.1). GTDB lineage: Bacteria > Bacillota > Bacilli > Bacillales > Cytobacillaceae > Neobacillus. The sequence continues at coordinate 196,663 of NZ_JAGGQG010000011.1, forward strand.
TTTAATAGAAAAGGAAAAACGACTTCAGATCTTATTTTTGATTGTATGATTTTTGTATTTTGTGTGTTTATCTTTTTAATTATTGCTTATCCATTGTATTTTGTGGTTATTGCCTCTGTTAGTGACTCGACTCTAGTATCAACTGGTAAAGTTCTTCTCTATCCAAAAGGATTCAGCCTTTTCGGATATACAGAGATTTTTAAAGATACAAGAATCTGGGTGGGTTATAAAAATACTATTATATACACACTTCTTGGTACATTCGTCAATTTATTGTTTACGCTGCCTGCAGCCTATGTTTTATCAAGACAGGAATTTAAAGCAAGGCGGTTTTTAATGTTTGTGTTTGTCTTTACGATGTTTTTTAATGGGGGATTAATTCCTACTTATCTATTAATGAAAGACTTACATCTTACCAATAATATGTGGGTTTTTATTGTTCCATTTTCTGTGAATGTGTTCAATCTGATTATCACTCGTACATTTTTTGAAAGCTCACTGCCGAAGGAATTGTTTGAAGCTGCCCAAATGGATGGCTGTACACACTTTCAATTTTTCGGAAAAGTAGCGTTGCCGTTATCAAAAGCGGTTATCTCGGTTGTCGGTCTTTATTACTTAGTAGGGCACTGGAATGATTTCTTTACAGGACTGATTTACATTCGTGATTATAGCTTGCAGCCGTTGCAAATTGTTTTAAGAGATATCCTCATATCTAACCAAGTGTTTGCTGAAGGGGCCGGATCCGGAGGTGCTGCAGGCGGATATGCACAGAAATATGCAGATCAGATCAAATATGGTGTCATTATCGTGTCAACATTACCAATCTTGCTTGTTTATCCGTTCATTCAAAAATACTTTGAAAAGGGCGTTATGATTGGCTCAGTAAAAGGATGAATTGAAATGTTTCAGGTGATACGTACAAACCTGATGAAATCAAACATATATAGCTATCGATGAAATCGATAGCTATAAAAATATGATTCTAATAGAGACATTGAAGGAGAATACATAATGAAAAACGTTACATTATTAAATGGAATCTTTAAGGAGTCGCAGGAAAAGGGAAAGGAGTATTTGATTTACTTAGATGTTGACCGGTTAGTGGCACCTTGTTACGAAGCGGCTTCACAAACACCTAAAAAACCTCGTTATGGAGGCTGGGAATCTACTCCAATCGCCGGGCATTCCATTGGCCATTGGCTTTCAGCCGCTGCTACAATGTACGCCGTCACAAAAGATGAACAATTAAAGCAAAAATTGGACTATGCCGTCAACGAATTAGCTTACGTACAAAGCCTTGATGACAGTGGGTATGTGAGCGGCTTTACTCGCAGCTATTTTGATAAAGTCTTTACGGGGGACTTTGAAGTGGAAAATTTCAGTCTAGCTGGCGGCTGGGTGCCTTGGTACAGTATTCATAAAATCTATGCAGGCCTGATAGATGTTTATAACTTAACGGGTAATCAAAAGGCATTGAAGGTTGTGACTAGACTTGCAGATTGGGCAAAGAAAGGAACAGATAACCTCAATGAGGAGCAATTCCAAAGAATGCTTATTTGCGAACATGGCGGTATGAATGAGGCGATGGCCGATCTTTATACCATTACTAAAAATGAAGATTATTTAAAGCTTGCAATCGGATTCTGCCACCATGCTATCTTGGAGCCGCTCTCAAGAGATGTGGATGAACTAGAAGGAAAACATGCCAATACACAAATTCCAAAAGTCATTGGTGCAGCAAAGCTATATGAGATTACAGGAAATGAAGATTATAAGAAAATGGCCGTCTTCTTCTGGAATGAAGTAACCAAAAATCGTTCCTATATTATTGGCGGAAATAGTATTGGTGAACATTTTGGACCTATTAATAAGGAAACGCTAGGGATTACCACGGCTGAGACGTGTAATACCTACAATATGTTGAAACTGACGGAGCACTTATTCGCTTGGGAGCATAAGAGTGAGTATATGGATTACTATGAAAGGGCCCTTTATAATCATATCCTTGCCTCACAGGATCCTGAATCAGGAATGAAGACCTATTTTGTAAGTACACAGCCAGGACATTTTAAAATCTATTGCTCACACGATAACTCTTTCTGGTGCTGCACAGGGACAGGAATGGAAAATCCTGCCCGTTATACAAGAAATGTTTTCTATCAAGATCATGGAGATTTATTTGTTAATTTATTTATTGCATCTGAAATGGTAATAGCAGAAAAGAAGATAAAACTTAAACAAGAAACAGATTTCCCAAGGTCCAATCAGGTGCAGGTAATTTTTGAGGAGGCGGAAGATGCATTCCTAAATGTCCATATCCGTGTACCATATTGGGTGAATGGTGACATAACCGTCTTGGTGAATGGTGTTAAAGCAGCTGCTAATGCTAAAAATGGTTATCTTGTAATCGGAAGAAACTGGAGTGCAGGAGATACCATTGAATTTTCACTTCCTATCGGTCTTCATACTTATACGGCAAAAGATAATCCAACGAAAGTGGGGATTATGTACGGACCTTTAGTATTGGCCGGGGCTCTGGGAAGAGAGAATTTCCCAGATACGACGGATATCTTGGAAGATCACCTAAAGTTAAATAATTACCCATTAATTGATGTGCCAAATCTAGTTGCCGATAAAGAAAATTTAACGGAGTGGATCAAACCTGTTAAGGGAGAGACATTGACATTTGAAACGACAGAAGTCGGCCAGCCTGGTAATAGGAAGGTGACCCTGATTCCGTTTTATGATCTGCATCATCAGCGTTATACCTTATATTGGAATCTAATGGATGAAGAGGCCTATAAAACGTTCGTAGATAAGGAAAAAGAAGAACTTGAGAGATTAAGAGCGATTACTGTGGATGTGGTCCAGCCCGGCGAACAGCAGCCTGAAATCGAGCATGGCATACAAAGCAGCAGCTCCAGCACTGGTTATTTTAACGAGGTAGAACGGTCATGGCGGGACAGCCGCGGGGAAGGGTTTTTCAGTTATCAAATGCAAGTCGAGCCAGAAAAGCAACTGTATTTGCTAGTAACTTATTTTGGCAGAGATAAGATTCTCTTTACAGATGGTAAGGTATTTAAACGTGATTTTAGCATTCTTATTGATGGTGAATTAATCGCTGATCAAAAACTTGAGGGGAATCATGCCGATGGGCTTGTTGATATGTACTATGAGATTCCCTTAAGTTTGACAAAAGGAAAGCAAAAAGTTGAAGTTAGATTTCAATCTGGTGCAGGAAAAGCAGCAGGCGGGGTTTATGGGGTTAGAATTGTGAACTCTACTATATCTTAAAAAGTTTATAAAAGAGAGTAAAAGGAGGGAGAGTTTTACTGTGTTCCAAACAAAGGGTAATCGACTAATCTGGGAGTATGATGCAGAAAAGCTTTGGATTGAGCCTTGGGGAGAAAACGCATTTCGTGTCCGTGCGTCCTGTACTAATATGGAAGAGAATTATTGGGCACTTCTACCTTCTCCTGAAATAAAATCAGACATCATAGTGAATAAGGAAAGTGCAACCATTGTTAATGGAAAAATAAAAGCAGAAGTAACCAGTAGAGGCAGGATTACTTTTTATAATCAGGAAGGTGAAGTTTTATTAAAAGAAACAGAAAACACCTATCAGCTTAAGTACGGTGGCAGAGAGCTAATTCCTCATACAGGGAGCAGCGATTATCGTCTGACACTCCGCTTTGAGTCTAATCCAAAGGAAAAGCTCTTTGGTATGGGGCAGTATCAGCAGCCTTTTCTAAATTTAAAGGGATGCATGCTGGAACTAACTCATAGAAACAGTCAAACGAGTGTTCCATTTGTCATGTCAAGTCTAGGATACGGTTTCCTTTGGCATAATCCTGCAATTGGGAGAGTAAACTTCAATCTTAATGTAACGGAATGGACGGCTTCTTCCACCAAGCAAATGGATTATTGGGTTACCGCAGGCGATTCTCCTGCAGAAATTGAAGAATCTTATGCTTCTGTTACCGGAACAGTTCCGATGATGCCAGACTATGGTATGGGATTTTGGCAATGTAAACTTAGATACCAGACTCAGGAAGAACTGTTGGAGGTTGCAAGGGAATACAAGAGAAGAGGGCTTCCAATCTCGGTCATCGTTATCGACTTCTTCCACTGGACGAATCAAGGGGATTGGAAATTCGATCCACAATACTGGCCAAATCCTGAGGGAATGGTTAAAGAGCTGAAGGAAATGGGCATTGAACTAATGGTTTCAGTGTGGCCTACGGTTCAAACTGAAAGTGAAAACTATAAAGAAATGATCGAAAAGGGTTACTTAGTTCGATCGGATAGAGGGGTTCGTACCCAATTTAATTTTTTGGGTCAAAATGCCATATTTGATGCGACAAACCCCGATGCTCGAAAATTTCTTTGGAGAATTATTAAGAAGAATTATTATGACAATGGAATTAAAGTATTTTGGTTGGACGAAGCGGAACCTGAGTTTTCAGTTTATGACCATGATATTTATCGCTATCACCTTGGCTCAAGTTTACAGGTAGGGAATATATATCCAAGCAAATACAGTCAAACATTCTATGAGGGAATGGAAGAGGAAGGGCAAACGAATATTATTAATCTGGTTCGCTGTGCTTGGGCTGGCAGTCAGCGGTATGGTGCACTAGCATGGTCTGGAGATATTCATTCCAGTTTTGAAGTCCTAGGTATTCAGGTCAAAGCTGGATTAAATATGGCGATTGCTGGAATTCCGTGGTGGACAACCGATATTGGCGGGTTTCATGGAGGGAATCCGGACGATCCTTCATTCCGGGAATGCATTATCCGTTGGTTCCAGTATGGTGTATTCTGCCCTGTGTTTAGACTGCATGGGGATAGAATGCCTGCGAAGAAGCCGATTGGAACCACAGGTGGAGGGCAATGCCATAGCGGTGCAGCTAATGAAGTATGGAGTTACGGAGAAGAAGCGTATGAAATATTTGAGGAATATTTACACTTACGCGAACGACTCCGTCCCTATATTGCAGGTTTAATGATGGAAGCTCATGAAAAAGGTACGCCCCCAATGCGGCCGCTTTTCTACGATTTTGCAAAGGATGAGGTTTCATGGGATGTCGATGATCAATATATGTTTGGTCCGGAGCTACTAGTCGCTCCTGTCTTGCATGAAGGTCAAAGAAGCCGAAGTGTATATTTACCGTCAGGAGCAGACTGGACCAATCCTTACTCTGGCGAAATTTTCAACGGCGGGCAGCAGATAACCGTTGATGCTCCTTTGGATAGAATTCCGTTGTTTTTAAAAAACAATTCCGATCTTCCGATTATTTCGCCAAATAAATAGTCGAAATCTTTTCAGAGTTTAACATAGCAGTAAATGGCGGAGGAACTCACTATGTGAGTGACAATAAAGGATTTAGCAAAGTATTGTGGTGTTTCACCAGGTACGGTCGATCGAGCATTAAATAATAGGCCGGGTATCAAATTGAAAACAAACACTGAAAAGTTAACCACACTTGATTATAAAATTGTTATAGGAGAATCAATATAAAAACTTTTAATAGAATTGGGTGGTAGAAATGAATATATTAGATACCAGATTTTACGCGATAGTTGATCGGTTTTCCAATCTTTTTATATTAAATATCTTTTGGATTCTTTCTTGCCTTCCCATTATTACTATAGTACCTGCAACAACAGCTATGTTTAGTGTTGTCCGTCAATGGCAGCTGCATCAGGATACGAGTGTAGTTAGAAATTACTTTCGATACTTTAGAGAAAACTTTAAACATAGTTTTATCATAGGCCTAATCTGGACAGCCATATCCGTATTATTGTATTTCAATTATTTTTATTTGAATCAGGACCAAACAGGGGCAAAATTCATTATATTGATCCCTTTATTATTAGTAAGCTTATTGTTTACAGGTACTTCTGCCTATTTGTTTTCAGTTATGTCCCATTATGAAATTACTTGGAAGAGAGCCATTACAAGTTCCTTTTTTATGGCGATTGCAAACTTTCCAATTACCTTGATGATAGTTGGTATGTTTGCCTTACTTGTCGTTGTCCTAATGTACCTGCCTGTTTTTACTTTAATTCTATTTAGTATAGGAGCGTATATTAATTTTTCCCTGTGTAACCGTGTCTTTCATAAAATGGAGCTTACCGGTGTTCGTGATCATTTGTCTAATATGAGAGAAAAATATAAGCCCTTATAGAAAAGAAGCATTCGCCATTTGACGAATGCTTCTTTTCATTTGTGTAGCAAACTGTTTTATTTGCATTATCGTTTCAGTTTAGTAAAATTTAATGGTATGGATGTTGAAATTAGTAGTGAAAGATAAAGGAGTTCTATATGGCCAATAAAAAGAAAAATGAGAAAAGTGGAAGTAATTCATCAGCGAAGTTTACCTTTTGGGTAATTGGATTAGTAGTGGTCTGTATAGCCGCGTTTATATTTTTCGGGAATCATACCAAAAAACAAGAGGCGACCGTAACCAATAAGATTGATTATTCCAACCAGCCCTTTTTAGGAGAAAAGACAGCACCTGTGTCGATTATCGAATTTGGCGATTATAAATGTCCTAATTGCAAGAACTTCGCGACCAATGTGGTACCTGTGATTGAAAAAGAGTTGGTTGACACAGGAAAAGCTAAATTTTATTTTATGAATGATTCCTTTATTAATACAGATTCGATTCGTTCCGCTAAATTTGCTGAATCAGTCTTTAAGGAATTAGGAAATGAAACATTTTGGAAGTTTCATGAACTTCTCTATCAAAAACAACCAACAGAATCAAAATATGAGAAAATGGATGTTTTTACAGAAGATTTCTTAACGAAGACGTTAAAAGAAGTTGCCAGCGATCAAGAAGTAGATAAGGTTGTGAAAAACTTCCAATCGAAAAACAGTGAGGCTGCCTGGAACAAGGATATGGAATACGCTGAAAAATTGGGTGTAACCGGGACCCCAACCATTTTTGTGAACGGGGAGATGTTTAAAGGTCAAACCATTGATGATTTAAAGAAAATGGTCGAAGAAGCAGCGAAGGGGAAATAGAATGAATAAGCCTTTACTTCTATCTTGGGTCGCGGCCCTCATTGCCACGTTAGGCAGCTTATATTTTAGTGAAGTCATGCACTTTATTCCTTGCACCCTATGCTGGTACCAGCGAATCTTTATGTATCCGTTAGCGATCATATTAGGTATCGCCTTTTACCGTAATGACCAGGGGATTTATCGGTATGTTCTTCCGCTTTCTATTATTGGAATGCTTATTTCAGGTTATCATACGCTTTTGCAAAAACTTTCCTTTTTACAGCAATTCGAAATGTGTACAACGGGTGTACCCTGTTCCAAGGATTACATCAATTGGCTTGGGTTTATCACCATCCCATTGTTAGCATTTATTGCTTTTACAGTTATTACAATCAGTTTAGTCATGCTGGCGCGCCGCCCAAGAGTTTAATTCTACAAATAAAAAGAGCGAAAAAACGAGACGTTTTTTCGCTCTTTTTTCTTCCCTTTTAATTTAGCTTAATCAAGATTAGTACATCCAAGATGCACCAATGATAATTAAAAGAATGAACAATACAACGATTAAAGCGAAGCCGTTATTGTTGTTTCCCATAGTAATCCACCTCCTTTGTTGCTGTATTATAAGTTATGAAGCAGCGCATAAGATTGAAATGGACAAGTGCTTATAATTTAAAAAAATTAAAAAATATATCTTTTTATTAGGAAGTCCTGTGGATCATTGCAGGACTTTTTTTGCCATAAAATCGGCATATGTATATTGTGTGAAATGTATAGGTGGTTCGAAAAGTATGATGTATCCTACAAATGAGAGGTGAGTGATAATGATGAATCATGGAAAAATTTTTGGAACAACTAGTATGGGCGAAAGAGGCCAGGTTGTTATTCCATCGGAGGCCCGCGAGGAATTAGGAATTAAATCTGGGGAGAAATTTGTAGTCTTCGGTGATGCTAGGAAAGGTACTGTTATTCTCGTTAAATCAGAAATTATGAATAAGTTTGCTAATTTCTTTTTTAACAAGTCGAAAAGATTTGAGAAAATAGCTAAAGAGATCTTTGATAAGACTGAAACAGAAGTCGAAGAAGAGGAAAAGGAAGAGTAGAATAATTTTTCATTATTAAAACGTCAGTATACCACGCAGGCTTGTCCCGTGGGCAGAAATGGAAGGGGAGGACAAGAATGCGTGAGTTCATGCGCTTACTGTTCAACAAAAGGTTTAGGAACACCTTTTTTATGTTTGTTGGGGTCTTTATGCAATTTTGGTGGCTGGGGAAAACGAAGAAATTTATACATAAAGAGACCTCTGCAAAAAGATACAAGGCAGTCTATAAATCGCAAGCAGCCAAATTTGCTAAAGCTGCCGTCGAAATGGGCGGTTTAATCATTAAACTGGGGCAGTTTGTCAGCTCAAGGGTGGATATTTTACCAAAGGAATATACAGATATTCTCGCACAACTTCAAGATTCCGTTGCACCAGTGCCAACTCAATTAGCAGTCAGCCGGATTGAAGCGGAATTGTCGGGAACCGTTTTAAACCTGTTTACCTCGTTTACCCAAGAGCCAGTTGCGGCGGCATCACTTGGACAAGTCCACCGAGCTGTCTTGATAAACGGTGAGGACGTTGCCGTAAAAGTGATGCGCCCTGGTATTGAAGAGATCGTTGCTTTAGATCTGGCCACATTGAAGGTTTTGACCAACCTTGCCGGCCGCTTTACAAAAGTCAGCAGATTTGTAGATTTAAAGGATGTTTATCAAGAGTTTGAGGAAGTCATTACCGAGGAGCTTGATTATCAAAAAGAAGCAAAAAATCTCGAGGACTTTCAATCATCCTTCGATGAGTTTCCTGGTGTTACGACTCCGAAGGTTTATTGGGAGCTGACCACGAGTAAAGTACTTGTTATGGAGTTCATTGAAGGTGTAAAAATTAATGAAATTCCTCAACTAGACGGAACTTCTATTAATAAGAAAAGATTAGCATCGATTTTGTATCTTTCCTATTTAAAGCAGCTGCTAGAAGACGGTGTCTTTCATGCCGATCCCCATCCGGGAAACCTGTTGGTAAAACAGGATGGTACGCTTTGTTTTATTGATTTTGGGATGGTCGGAACCATTTCGCATCAGATGAAGGAAAATATGGTCAAGCTGGCGATGTCGATTTATCTGAAGGACGCAGGCGGGATGGTTGAGGCTTTTAACGAGCTTGGTTTTTTAAGAAAGAATGCAGATAAAGGTGCATTGGCAAAAAATGTTAAATTTATTCTCTCAGGCTTCTCTAATGGAAGTTTTAATATTGAAAAGATTAATAATGAGAGTTTCCTCGAAGAGTTACGCGAATTTTTATACGAGCAGCCGTTTCAAATTCCTTCACGAATGACCTTTTTAGGTAAGGCAATTATGACTGTTTTTAGTATTTGTAATGGCCTGGATAAGGATTTTGATATTGCAGCGAATACAAAACCTTATGTGGAAGATATAATGGACAGTAATCGTTCGAATCCTGCTAGAGAAACGGTGATCGATCAAGTTAAAAACACACTTTTTCAAGTTATCCCAACTGCCCGTAAGCTATTTACGCTTGTTGAGCAGTTTGAGTCGGGTGAAATTCGGATTCAGCCATCAAAATCGTTTGAAAAACAAATACTCAATCATCAGGCAGGAGAAACAAGGAAAATAGTATTGGCTGTGTTGGGGACAGGAGTATTAATCGCTGGTTCGCAGATCAACATGCAAAATGAGACAGCAGGACTCATTATGATGGTGGGCGGCGGGTTATTTACCCTGTTACAGGTTAGTAAACGCCCTTCTTCACGGCGAAGAAGGGCGCATCCAAGACCGCCGTTTATCGAGGAAAAGAATTAGCTACCTCTCCTGTAACGATGAGAAAAGTAAAAAGTCCAACAATTAGTTGTTGGACTTTTTACTTTACAGGGATTTACCAAGAAATGCTGACAGCATCCATACATGTTTTTCTAATCCGGAATGAATCGCTAGCAGCATATCGCCGGTTGTTTCGTCATTTACTTCCTCTGAAAGACTCATGCCTTCTTTTAGTTCTCCAATGACAATCGAGAAGTCATTGATCACTGATTGAACCATTTCATCTGCAGTTTCACTGCCAGATGCTTCACGGATGGAAGAAAGTTCTAGACATTCTTTCATCGTTGCGACCGGATTACCTCCAATTGCTAGTAACCGCTCTGCTAGTTCATCAACATGAAGGCCTGCTTCATTATAGAACTCTTCAAATTTAGCATGCAGGGTAAAAAACTGACCGCCTTTTACGTACCAATGATAGTTATGTAACTTTATATACAGAACAGACCAATTCGCAATTTGCTTATTAAGTACACTAACTAACTGATTTTCCATGATCGAATATCCTCCTTCAAATTAGCTTCAATCTTATTATTACCAAAGAATTGAAAGGAAATCCTGCTAATTTAAAGGAATTTGATGGCAATTTGGTGAAGAATGCAATCCCAAATGCTTTCTCCGTGATAATTTAGGTGTAAATATGGATTGTTACAACATTGAAACCTTTTGTAAAAATAGAACAATATTTTTCCTCCAAGTCGAATTTATGGAAATTCTAAGCTGATGGATAATATTAACTAATGATAGTTTAGTTGTTTAATAGCAAAGGCTAAGAGACACTATTGTGAATTGCTAAATTTTGGACGATGAATAGAAGTATTACATCTGATAGCCTAATAGTAGACAAACGAACGACTACTAGGAGGTAATATAGTTGAAAAAATTAAAAAAACTAATAGTAGCCGCTGGATTAATGTTATCAATTTCAGCATTTACTTTAACAAACCAAACCGAAGCCGCGACCACCACTCACAAAATCCAATATGGAGAAACCTATTGGAAGATCGCAAAGGGGTTCGGTGTACCCGTTAACAGCTTAATGGCGACAAATAAATCGGTGCCTCTTTATGCTGGCAGAAATATGTTACTACCAAACTCTCCTTACACGGCAGCCGAGAAAGACTTGATGGCCCGTCTTGTACATGCTGAGGCAGTTGGCGAGCCGTATGCAGGAAAAGTTGCGGTTGCGACCGTTATTCTTAATAGAGTAAGAAGTGCGGATTTTCCCAATACTGTAAAGGGTGTAATCTATCAAATTGCATATGGACATTATGCCTTTACTCCTGTAGAAAACGGACGAATTAATCAGCCAGCTGATGCGGCTTCTAAACGAGCTGTCAATGAAGCAATCGCGCTAACTGGAAAGGGAAATGGATCTTTATACTTCTACAATCCTAAAACCTCAACAAGTTCATGGATTACATCACGACCTGTAACCGTTACGATTGGAAATCACAGATTTGCACGATAATTAGTATGTCTAACAAAATAACTGCTATTCACGAAAAACAGCAAAATTCGGTTGAGAATTTTGCTGTTTTTTTATGCATCTCGGATTAGGTTATGCAAAACTACATAAATCATTGTGGAAGAAAAGGCAACTAGTAAGGGAATTTATAAAAAGTAGAGGTTGGCATAAAAATTGCATTATTCTAAATAGTAGGTAATTTATTTATGATAGGAGGAAAGGATGAACGGCTGATTGTTGATTTAAAAGTACCATCAGATAAAAAAATGAAACCGCTTTAAATTAATTGACTATTTGCACAATTTAGTAGAAATGAAAAGGAGAGTTGATAAAATTGGAGAATACCACTCTTAAACGGTCACTTGGATTATGGGCAATTGTCATGCTTGGACTTGGATATATGACACCAACAATTGTGTTCGATACATTTGGAATCGTGTCTAACGAGACAAATGGAGTTGTTCCACTTGCGTATATTGCAGCATTGGTTGTGATGTTATTTACAGCGATTAGTTACAGTAAAATGGTAAGCGTTTATCCGAGTGCTGGTTCTGCCTATACGTATACACGGGAAACCATGAGCCCCCATCTTGGTTTTCTTGTGGGCTGGTCGGCATTACTTGATTATATCTTGCTTCCAATGGTAAATGCCTTAATTATTCGAATTTATATGGTATCCGTATTCCCTAATGTTCCCGCATGGATTTGGGTTGTCGTTTATGTGGCAATCGTTACAGCTCTTAATGCCTGGAGCATGGGTAAAACCTCTAGTTTAAATTCCTTGCTGGTCGTATTTGAAGTAGTCTTAATTGCTGCCTTTATTGTTTTAGCCTTCATTCAACTTTCCAAAGGGATGGGGCAAGGGACTATTTTAACAGCCCAGCCATTATTCCACTCTAATGTCCACCTTGGTGCTGTACTAACGGGAGCTACCGTTGTTTGTTTCTCCTTTATCGGATTTGACGCAGTAACCATGTATGCAGAGGAAGCGATTGATCAAAAGGTCATGACGAAAGCGATCATGATGACCGTCTTTATTGGTGGAGCAATCTTTTTTGTTTGTAGTTATTTCGCGCAAGCTTTATTCCCAAATGTTTCAGGTTTCAAGGTGACCGATGATACGCTGCCAGAAATTGGCTTGTATGTCGGTGGAACCTTCTTTAAATTAATCTTCCTTTCCGGTGCTTTTGCGGCAACAGTCGCTTCAGGACTTGCTTCACATGCAAGTGTGTCCAGGCTCTTATATGTGATGGGGCGAAACGGTGTATTGCCGAAAGAAACTTTTGGCTATGTCCACCCAAAATTCCGAACCCCTGTGTTTAATGTCATCCTTGTCGGGGTGGTTTCGTTACTAGCCATTGCCCCAAGCCTAGAATTAATTTCTTCCTTTATTAATTTTGGTGCTTTAATTGCGTTTACCTTTGTTAACCTATCCGTAATCGCTCATTTTATCTTCAAACACAAGCGGTATAAAACAGCAAAAGATATCTTCTCTTACTTAATCATGCCGGTCCTTGGTGCCGGATTAACAGGGATTTTGTGGTATAACTTGCAAGCGGACGCTCTAATTGGCGGGCTTGTTTGGATCGGAATTGGAATTGTTTATATGCTCTTCCAGACACGATTCTTTACGATCAAAATTGCTGATTTAAATTTAGATGATGCTGAAAGAACGTCTTCCTTATAATGTCTAAACAATCGTCATTCAAAAAAAAATATCCGTCATGAAACGCATTCCATACAAGAATGCGTTTTTTTATTAGATTACCTCCTCACCACTTATGCAAAACGGAATAATCCAATCATATTTTCATAAAAACGGGAGGAATAAATTTTAAAAAGGCGCAAGGGAGCGCTTAAGCGAAGTTGGCACGAAAATTGCTATAAGAATAATAACAATAAAAAATGAGGTGTTAAAGTGTCAATCAAATCAATAGAGGTGAAAAAGAATGAGGCAGGTAAGGAAAAAGATAATTCCTTGATTGAGTTTCAGGAGACGCTTAGAGAAGCGGTAAACATTCTCAATTATCCTGCACAGGTATTTGAATTATTAAAGAAGCCGATGCGCTTTTTAGAGGTAAGTATCCCTGTTCGCATGGATAATGGAAATACAGAAATTTTCCAAGGCTACCGTGCTCAGCATAATGATGCCCCCGGACCGACAAAAGGCGGAATCCGTTTTCATCCCGACGTGACACCGGAAGAGGTGAAGGCACTAGCAGGCTGGATGAGTTTAAAATGCGGAATAACCGGTCTGCCATACGGAGGTGCTAAAGGCGGCATTGTCTGCGATCCTCGTCATATGAGTTCAGATGAATTAGAACGGCTGAGCAGAGGCTATGTCAGAGCGGTAAGCCAACTAGTTGGACCGACAAAAGATATTCCCGCACCTGATATGTATACCAATTCTCAAATTATGGCTTGGATGCTAGATGAATATGATCATATTCGTGAATTTGATTCCCCGGGATTTATTACCGGGAAACCCATTGCCTTAGGGGGATCAATTGGAAGGGAAACCGCAACTTCTAAAGGGGTTTTATATACACTTCAAATGGTCTGTGAATTGAAGAAGATGCAATTAAAGGACACCCGTATCATTATTCAAGGCTTTGGCAATGTCGGCAGTTATCTTGCGAAGTATTTATATGATTTAGGTGTTAAGGTAATCGGGATTAGTGATGTTTTAGGCGGGTTATATGACGCAAATGGTTTAGATATTCCTTACTTACTTGAAAGTCGGGACTCGTTTGGAATCGTATCTAATAAATTTAATAGCTCAATCACTAACCAGGAATTACTCGAGAAAGATTGTGATATTTTGATTCCGGCTGCAATCTCAGGAGTGATTAACAAATACAATGCTAGTAAATTAAATTGTCAAATTGTCATCGAGGCTGCAAATGGTCCAACAACCAAAGAGGCATTAAGTATCCTGGATCAACGTGAAATTCTGGTTGTCCCAGATATTCTGGCCAACTCGGGTGGTGTGATTGTCTCCTATTTCGAATGGTGTCAGAATAATCAAGGTTATTATTGGACAGATGATATGGTTGATTCACGTCTAAAGGAAAAAATTACGGCCAGTTTTTTAACTATATATAACACGTCAAAAAAATATAGCGTCAATATGAAAATTGCCGCCTATATTGAAGGCATTCAACGGTTAGCGGAATCATCCAGGCTCAGAGGATGGCTGAAATATTAATAACCACTATAGGGGAGGAACTTTTATGAAAATAGATATTTTATCGGAGCAAAAGGAAAATCAACTTTTACACTATTTTTGTTTAATTACGAATCATCATCGCTATGATTTAACAATTGGTTACTCGAGTTATTTTTTTGGTAAGGCAATGGTTACCTCGCTCCAGTCAGGAAATATGGTCCTTCTCTGTCAGGAAGATACAAGCCAAGATCAGCATTGGGCCGAACGTTTGGGAATTGAAGAAGAAGATATAACGGAATTACAGAATTTCTTCAGCTATGTCTTACAGACGCAGCCTTATCAGGAACAATATATCGAGTAGGAGTGAGAAATATGTATTTTGGAGTAGTTACAAGTCCTTGTTATGGAAAGGTGGAAAAAGTTTCAGTTAAAGATGAAGCCAGAATTTATGAATGGGAATCGTTATTCATGATCAAAACAGAAACAGGCCATCTAGAAACGATCCAAACAAATGTCAGTGGTGAAATAGAATCATTAGAAGTCCAGGAGGGAGATGAAGTGATTCCTGGGATGGTGCTTGCTTTTATTAAAGAAGACTTGTTTGTCACCGGCAGTGATTAATCGCCGGAGAGGAGATGTGGATCAATCCACATCTCCTTTTTAGGCGAAAGGCATCAGCCATAAGGGCAGCATGGTTTGATCTGCGCCTTCTATGACTTGACAATCAGCGAGTTTTTAAGAAAAATTCTGAAGAAAGTGGTAGTATGAAAGTATGAAGGTGAATAAGGGGGCTTCGTGATGTTTTCCGTGGCAAAAGAAAAGATCAAACCAATCATATCAGTTACAGTGGATGAAAGTGAGGAAGTCTTTCGTGCAACAATCAATAAACTAAAAGAACCCTTTTTATTTTTAAAAAAGCAAAATCAACTTTTTGCTTATTTACACATTGGCAGCCAGGAAAAAGAAGCAGCATCTGTTGAAGTCTTGCTAAAAAATGCAAAACCAATTGATGGTATCTGTTACCTTAGTGAACAAATTTCCCTGCCTGTTTTGTTTCAAATTATCGGTGAGCCCTTTGCCATTATCAGAGGGATCGATGGAAAACCAGCAGGTTACATACAGCGAGAAGATGTCCTCGCAGAGCTATTTAAACAGGAAAATAAGAGTGTTGACTTATTAAAAATTATCCTTACCTCGATTCCAATGGGGATTTTCGTATTAGATAAAGAAAAAACGATTATTAATTGTAATGATGCCGGTTTAAAAATGATTAAATCAACAGCTGAGAAGGTGTTAAATTTCCCGGCAGAAACTATTTTTAGCAAGGAGCGCATTCAGCAAGTCTTTTCAACTGGAAAGACGCTGCTAAATCATCTCGAAATAACGAATGAGATGGGGGTCCTTGTTGATTATAGTCCGATCTTAAATTATGACCATGAAGTGGAAGGCGTCATTATTGTGGTTCAGGATCTTCCTATGGTAGAAGAGATGGCTATGGAAATTGAATACATAAAGGATTTGAATAAGGACTTAAATGCGATTCTATCCAGTATTTATGATGAAATTCTTGTGGTCAACGCCAAGGGAGAACTAATCCGTTTTAGCGAAAATATTATACACGATTTCTGGAACGTAGATTTAAAGGAACTGATCGGTAAAAACATCTTGGAGCTAGAGGACCGGGGTCTATTTACTCCATCGGTTACCAGGATGGTCATTGAAAAGAAGAAAAAGGTTTCTGTTGTACAAGAAACACTTAACGGTAGAAAAATTTTAGCGGTTGGAAATCCGGTCTTTACTGAACAGAATGAACTGGATCGGATTATTGTGGCATCAAGAGATATTACGGAAACAACTAGGTTAAAGAGTGAACTGCAGGAAATGAGGAAAATATCAGAAAAGTATAAGAAAGAACTAGATGATTTCAGAACCAAGGACCGCTTTTTGAAAAAACTCATTTATTGCAGTCCAAAAATGGAAAAAATCATGCATCAGGTAAAAAAAATCGCAGATTTTTCCTCGACTGTCCTTCTTCATGGAGAATCCGGAGTAGGTAAGGAGGTCATTGCTCAGGCCATTCATCAATTAGGCAAACGTTCCGATAAGCCGTTCCTAAAGTTAAATTGTGGAGCGATTCCGGATAATCTACTTGAAAGTGAGTTATTTGGCTATGCAAAGGGGGCGTTTACCGGAGCCGATAAGAACGGTAAGGACGGATATTTTAAACAAGCGGACGGCGGGATTTTATTCTTGGATGAAATCGGCGAGATGCCGCTCCACCTTCAAGTCAAGTTGTTACGGGTCCTTCAAGAGCATGAGGTGATTCCAATTGGAAGTACCATACCCGTAAAGGTGGATGTCCAAATCATTGCCGCCACAAATAAAAACCTTGCTAAGATGGTCGAGGATGGTACCTTCCGGGAAGATTTATATTATCGGTTAAATGTAATTCCACTGATTATCCCGCCATTACGGGAAAGGACTGAGGATATCTCGCTGTTAGCGTTTCATTTCCTTCAACAATTAAATGAAAAATATGAACGTAATTATCATCTGACTCCTGACGCGATTAATGTGCTTGAATTTTATTCATGGCCGGGTAATGTAAGGGAGCTGCAGAATATTATTGAAAGATTAGTAGTGACCTCCGACCATTCTGCAATTGACGCCGAGTTTGTCAGTCAATTTTTATCACTTGGTTATGAACATAAAAAAATGAAGCCTGTCGTTACTCGGGTGATTCCACTACAGGAAGCGATTGATTATGTAGAGGAGCAGTTGATTGTAATGGCGATGAATCAATATAAGACTACCACGAAGGCAGCCAAAGCACTTGGAATTAGTCAGTCTTCTGTCAGCCGGAAATATCAAAAAATAGTAACCGAGAAAAATAGTAAATTGGAAAACTACTCATCCCTATAAATTTGAAGCTGATTCAGACCAAAATCTGAATCAGCTTTTTTATGCACGATGAAATAAAGTTATGCAGGATTGAATAACACCAAGCGGCTTTTTTGAAAAAAGGTTTAGAATTAGCCGCGTGTTATCTGTTGGCACGCTTCTTGCAAAAGTTATAGTGAGGGAAAAAAAGGAGGAAATAAAATGGTCGAAGTAAAAAACCAAGTAATAAACCTGAGGATGTTTTTTAATGGTGAGTGGAAAGATGCGGAAAATCAACAAACACGACTAGTTTACAATCCTGCTAATGGAGAAATCATCGCCAAAGCACCTGAAGGGACCATTATGGATGCCCGCGCTGCCATTAATGCCGCCCGTAAAGCTTTTGATACGGGTGTTTGGTCGGGAATTTCAGCTCAGGAGAGAGCTTCTTATTTATTAAAAATCGCCGATAAAATTGATACCTATGCAGAGGAATTAACCCAGCTGGAGACCATGGATAACGGCAAACCATTGCGAGAGGCAGGCTTTGATGTGGCCGATGCGGCAGCGTGTTTCCGCTATTATGCAGGATTGATTACAAAGCCTGATGGCCAGACCTATCATGTTGCTGACCCAATGCAGGCGATGGTAGTCCGGGAACCTGTCGGAGTTTGCGGTTTAATTGTCCCTTGGAATTATCCTTTGTTAATGAGTGTTTGGAAAATAGCCCCTGCCTTAGCAGCAGGTAATACAATTGTTTTTAAACCGTCCGAAGTCACCCCGGTTACTCCACAAAAATTATTTGAAATATTTGAAGAAGTGGGTCTGCCAAAAGGGGCGGCGAATATGGTCATGGGAGCAGGAGCTGTGGTCGGAAATGAAATTGTTTCCCACCCTGATGTGGATATGATCTCATTTACAGGTGGTACGAAAACGGGAAAACACATCATGAAGACAGCAGCTGACACCATGAAAAAAGTATCACTGGAGTTAGGCGGGAAATCGCCCAATATTATTTTTGCAGATTCAGATTTTGAAACGGCTGTTGATTATGCCCTATTTGGTATTTATGCAGGCTCTGGCCAAATTTGTTCAGCAGGCTCAAGGATTCTCGTGGAGGAAAGTATTTACGATCAATTTGTAGCCCGCTTCATCGAAAGAGCACGAAAAATTAAAGTAGGTCCTGGAAATGACCCTTCCACAGAAATGGGGCCGCTTGTCAGTGCAGAGCACCTTGAGAAAATTCTTTATTATATAGAACTCGGAAAGCAGGAGGGGGCAACCGTGGCCTGCGGTGGAAATCGGATCGTTACTGATGGCTTGGAGAATGGCTACTTTGTTGAGCCAACGGTTTTTGTCAATGTCGAACAAGAGATGAGAATCGTTCAAGAGGAGATTTTTGGACCCGTAGTAGTGATTCAAAAATTTAAGGATGAAGAAGAAGCGGTTAAGTTAGCCAATGATACTGTTTATGGCTTGGCTGGCGGTGTATTTACAAAGGATGGCGCTAAAGGACTACGTGTGATTAAGAAGCTCCGTGCTGGAATTACCTGGATAAATGCTTATCATCCTACTTATAACGAAGCTCCTTGGGGCGGTTATAAGCAAAGTGGGATTGGCCGCAGCCTTGGAACATTTGGACTTGAGGAATTTCAAGAAATCAAACAAATAAATATTAATTTGCAGGTAGAACCGGTCGGTTGGTTTTCCAACTGATCTGTATTTGAAAAATAAACCGGGACAAAAACAACACAAAGGGAGGAAGTATTTTATGAGTATCGATTATAAGCAGGAGTTAAAAAGTAAACAAAATGAACAGGTATCTGAATATATTAATAGGGTTCTAGAATTAATAGAAAAAGAGGAAATTAATGAAGAAGAAGCAGCTTGGATTACAAAAGAAACGGTTGATGGATTCCGTGAACATGTGAATCCAGGTTTCCTTTCCTACCGTAAAACGGTCACAAAGGACGGCCAATTTGCCGCAGTAGAATGGTCTGATAATGGTTCCTGTTTTAAGGACGTCAACGGCAAGGAATATATTGATTGTTTAGGCGGCTTTGGTATTTACAATGTCGGACATCGTAATCCTAAAGTTTTGAAAGCGGTAACCGATCAACTGAAACGTCAGGCTCTGCACAGTCAAGACTTGCTAGATCCGCTTCGTGCCATGCTCGCGAAAATTTTAGCGGACATTACACCAGGCGATTTAAAATATGCTTTCTTTACCAATAGTGGGACAGAAAGTGTAGAGGCAGCCTTAAAGCTGGCCAAAATGTACAGTGAACGGACTACCTTCATTTCCACGACACGGGCGTTCCATGGGAAAAGCTTAGGTTCGTTATCCGGGACAGCGAAGGGCATGTTCCGTAAACCATTTTTACCATTAATCCCAGGTTTCCGGCATGTTCCATTCGGCGATATCGACATGATGCGAAAAACATTTGAAGTATGTGCTTCAGTTGGAGAAGATGTGGCGGCCGTCATTTTAGAGCCGATTCAAGGTGAAGGGGGAATCATTCTTCCGCCGAAAAATTATCTCAAACAAGTCCGCGAGCTATGTAACCAATACGGCTCCTTGTTGATTTTTGATGAGGTGCAGACAGGAATGGGAAGGACAGGAAAAATGTTTGCCGCTGAATTATATGAGGTGGTACCGGATATTATTTGTCTTGCTAAAGCCTTTGGCGGAGGCGTTATGCCTGCAGGGGCAATTGTTGCCAGGGAAGAAGTATTTAAAAGCTGGTTCCCAAATCCATTTATGCACACCACTACCTTCGGCGGAAACCCATTAGCCTGTGCGGCCGCAATTGCGACAATTGGTGTTTTAATTGAAGAAAAGCTTCCTGAACGGGCTGCCGAAGTCGGTGAATATTTCCTCAAAGAATTAAAACAAGCTGCAAAAGGTCATGAGGATAAGGTCCAGGAAATTCGCGGTCAAGGTTTGATGATTGGCATCGAGTTCCATCAGGATGAAATTGGTTATGAGGTTTCTAAAGGAATGTTTGATAGGGGAATTCTCGTTGCGGGTACTTTGATCAACTCAAAAACGATTCGAATTGAGCCGGCATTAACCATTAGTTATGAAGAGGTTGATCAAGTTATCAGAAATTTTAAAGAAGTGTTAGAGCATGTAGAGGGATAATCGCCTTTTATATAGAAATGAACAAGGGGGATACTTTTATCCCCTGGGTGTTATTTTTTTAAAAGGAGGAGTACGAATTGGAAAGGAAATTTGTCAAGCTCCAAACAGAAATACCTGGGCCAAAATCGAGAGAAATCTTGGAGCGAAGAAATAAATTTGTTCCAAAAGGGATCAGTAACAACAGCCAATCGTTTGTTAAAAAAGCAGAGGGAGCACTGGTCGAGGATGTGGATGGCAATCATTATATTGATTTTGCCGGTGCAATCGGAACGATAAATGTCGGCCATTCACACCCGAGAGTGGTTAAAGCCTTGCAGGAACAAGCAAGCCAATTTATCCATACCGGTTTTAATGTGATGATGTATGAATCTTATATAAATTTGGCAGAGCGGCTTTGTGCGCTGGCCCCAGGTCAGTTTGATAAGCAGGCTGCTTTCTTTAACAGCGGTGCGGAAGCCGTTGAAAATGCTGTTAAAATTGCCCGCAAGTATACAAAACGTCAAGGGATTGTGTCGTTTACAAGAGGATTCCATGGCAGAACGTTAATGACCATGACCATGACAAGCAAGGTCAAGCCTTATAAATTTGGCTTTGGTCCATTTGCCCCGGAAGTATATAAGGCGCCATATCCATATGTATACCGCCGTCCGGAAGGAATGACTGAACAGCAATATAGCGGCATGATCATTGAGCAGTTTGAACAGTTTTTAGTTGCCGAAGCTGCTCCAGAAACGATTGCAGCCGTGGTGATGGAGCCTGTGCAAGGAGAGGGCGGCTTCATCGTGCCCGACAAGGCCTTTGTAAAACGAGTAAGAGAGATCTGTTCACAATATGGAATTTTGTTTATTGTTGATGAAATCCAAACAGGTTTTGCAAGAACAGGAAAACATTTCGCGATTGAACATTTTGATGTCGTACCTGACTTAATTACCATTTCAAAATCAATGGGGGCAGGTGTTCCAATCTCGGGTGTCATCGGCAGGGCGGAAATCATGAATACCCCTGAAATTGGCGAGATTGGCGGAACTTACGCTGGAAGCCCGCTTGGCTGCCAGGCAGCCCTGACAGTTTTAGATATTATCGAAGATGAGCAATTAAATGACAGAGCACGACTAATTGGCGAGCGAGTGATTGAAAAAATGCAGCTCCTATCCGATCGCTTTGAAGGGATTGGCGATGTCCGCGGCCTTGGGGCAATGTGTGCGATGGAAATTGTCAAGGATCGTAAGTCCAAAACACCTGATAAAGAGGCAGTTGGAAAAATGGTCAAAGAGGCAGCTAAACGAGGTCTTATGCTGTTAAGTGCCGGTATCAACAGTAATGTCATTCGTCTGCTTATGCCGATTACCATCACGGATGAGCAGCTTGAGGAAGGATTACAAATACTTGAAGAAGCAGTCGAAGCAGTCTATCAAAATAATCCTGCCTTATCTGTTGGAGGTGAATAATATGGATGTTCTTAAGCAGAATTATCAAATTTATCCTATGTATGTAAATGGTGAATGGGTGGGGAATGACTACGAGGTATTCACTGACATCATCAACCCAGCTACAAAGGAGGTGATTGGTGCTGTTCCAACAGGCGGCGCCTACGAGGCGAAGCAGGCTGTTGATGCTGCCCATAAGGCCTTTAAAAGTTGGTCAAAACGGACAGCGGAAGAGCGTTATCAGCTTTTGATGAAATGGTTCTATTTAATTGAAAAAAATAAAGAAGAGATTGCTAGAATTATGACCATCGAGCAAGGGAAGCCGTTAAAGGAAGCCTTAGGTGAGGTTTCGTATGCTAATGGCTTTATCTCCTGGTATGCCGAGGAGGCAAAGAGGGTCTATGGTGAGACCATCCCTGCATCAAGTCCAAATAAAAGAATCCTAGTAAGAAAAGAACCAGTTGGCGTCATTGCGGCGATTACCCCGTGGAATTTTCCGGCGGCGATGATTACAAGAAAAGTGGCTCCGGCTCTTGCGGCAGGGTGTACTGCTGTCGTGAAGCCGGCCAACCAAACACCACTTACGGCGTTAAAAATGGCGGAGCTGGCACATGAAGCCGGAATACCAGCAGGAGTGATTAACGTCATTACGGGACGATCCTCGGAAATTGGCGATGTTTGGTTAAAAGACTCCCGTGTAACGAAAATAACGTTTACCGGATCGACAGAGGTAGGAAAGACGTTAATGCGCGGGGCAGCTGAAAATGTAAAAAAAGTTTCGTTGGAGCTTGGCGGAAATGCCCCATTTATCGTGATGGATGATGCAAACTTAGCGAAGGCTGCCAGCGGCCTTGTCCTATCAAAATTTCGCAATGCCGGCCAAACCTGTATTTGTACCAATCGGGTCTATGTACAGGAAAGTGTCGCGGACGAATTCATTAAGCTCTTTCAAGCAGAATTAGAAAAGCTTAAAGTTGGCAATGGACTAGAGGAAGGGACAGATATCGGTCCGTTAATAGATAAATCAGCTTATAAAAAAGTAGAGTCATTGGTTCATGATGCCGTTAAAAAAGGTGGTAAAGTAGCGTATAGCGGTTTAAAGCCTGCAGATGAAAAGGGTTATTTCTTTGCCCCAATGATCCTTACCAACATCCATGATGAGATGGAGTGTATGAAGGATGAAATTTTTGGACCACTTGCGCCAATATCGACCTTTAAAACGGAAGAGGAAGTGATTGAAAGGGCCAACAATTCCTGCTACGGATTGGCTGCGTATGTCTATACGGAAAATTTAAGCCGCTCCTTTAGGATTACGGAACAATTGGAGTATGGAATTATCGGTTTAAATGATGCCCTGCCGTCAGTGGTTCAAGCTCCGTTTGGCGGCTATAAAGAAAGCGGCCTTGGACGCGAAGGCGGGCATTACGGGATTGAAGAGTATTTAGAAGTAAAGTATATTTCAATTGGATTGGATATCTAATTAAAATGAGTTTTAAATTGGAGCCAGTGAACCTTCAGTGCAGCAGCATTGAAGGTTCACTGGTTTTTTTATAGAAATGCTGGGGAAGGAGGAACCAGAGTGTCTTGACCGCTTTACGGATTAAAATAATCAATTTATCCGTGTGTTAGCAGGTCCATACTGCACGATGATGTTCGGCGACATGGGAGCGGAAGTAATCAAGATTGAGAGAGTTAGGAGGAAGAATCATGAATTTGGTATTTATTTACCAATTATTGTAGAATTAGTTTGGGATTTCGTAGAATTGTGTGGTAGTTTCGAAGAATTCTTCTTCCATCTTGTAGAAAAGAAGCTGATTCATGTAGAATTCCGAACTCCAATTCCCCTTATTTTTTTATAATAGTAGTCAAATACTTCAAAATACAACGCCCGCTGTGGTACGATAACGTATAAAAGTTAACCAAGAATCAAGGGGGTTGGGAATTTGATTAACACCGTTTTATTTGATGTAGATGGGGTGCTTTTGAGCGAAGAGCACTATTTTGATGCATCTGCCCTGACTGTTTGGGAGATGCTGATTAGCAGCAATTATCTAGCACTCGCACCGGAACAATTTACAACCGAATATACTGAAGCAGACATCAGCCGTATACGGGAAAATGTCTTCCAGAACGACCAGGTTCTTAAATTTATGAAATCGCGCGGCCTAAACGCAAACTGGGATATGATCTACCTATCCTTCGGCCAGCAGCTCATCCATCTCCTATCGCAAATTAAAGAGGATGAAGCTTCCAAAATAACTCAATGGCTAACGAATCCAATCCATTATGAAACCTTACGGGATATGGGCACGGTATTAAGTCGGTATCAAGTAGAATTGAATTTTAGCTTGTTCGTGGACGAATTCTCTCAATCAGATGCGACAAAGCAGGAATTGTTTCAATACTTGAATGTACTAGCCAAAGAGAAGCTAAACGTAGAAACATCGATTTTTCAAAAAGGGGAGCTTTGGTCCATTTGTGAGCATGTATCACAGGAGTGGTATGTAGGCGACGAACATGTCCTCGCTTCAACCGGCAGACCATCAGTCCAAACTGGTAAAAAGGGATTCCTTGCCAATGAGACGACGCTTGCTCCAGCGCAAGAAATAGCCGCTTTATTTCAGCAGCTTTCCTCATCTGGTATCACGATTGGAATTGGTACAGGAAGGCCAGAGCTAGAAACAATCCAGCCTTTTCACCATTTAGATTGGCTGAAACACTTTGATGAAAAACGAATTATTACGGCGGATGAAGTCTCCAAAGCGGAACAAGAGATAACAGATCCCCAATCCTTATCAAAGCCGCATCCTTTCACCTACATCATGGGTTTAAAGGGAAAAGGAACCTCTGCACTAGACTGCATAAATGCAACTTTGCCAATTCAGAATGGGGAAGAAGTATTGGTGGTCGGAGATTCGTTGGCAGACCTTCTTGCGGCAAGGCAGCTTGGCTGTCAATTTGCAGCTGTCTTAACGGGTCTATCCGGGAAAGATGCACGACACGATTTTGAACAGCATAAAGCCGATTATATACTAGACACTGTCCTCGATATTAGAACCATTTTATAAAATACAAAAGGGAGTGGCATTTGGCCGCTCCCTTTATTGAAACTTCACTATTCAGAAAAATTTTGCAACTTTAGAACAAACCATTTACAACAAGGAAAGAAGCGGTTACAGTTAAATAAATAAAAAATAAATCTATTGTAAAAAAATAAAGAGAGTCTTATAATGTCTACAATAGAAAAACAATTGTACGCTTAGGGTAGACAGTGGCAGGAGGAGAAAACATGGAAGCAATCTCGATTGGTCTCTTAGGGTTAGGTACGGTCGGTTCAGGTGTTGTACAAATTATTAAAAATCACCAAGATAAATTAATTCACCAAGTGGGGTGTCCGGTTGTCATAAAAAAAATTCTTGTACAAGACGTACATAAAAGCAGACCGGTTCATGTTGATCCCAATCTATTAACATCTAATTCAGATGAGATCCTTTTTGATCAGGATATTGACGTAGTCATAGAGGTAATGGGCGGAGTCGATGAAACAAAAGATTATTTGATCACCGCACTAAGACAAGGAAAACATGTTGTGACGGCAAATAAGGATTTAATGGCCCTGCACGGGTCAGAATTGTTGACTGTTGCTTCAGAACATGGCTGCGACTTATATTATGAAGCAAGTGTGGCTGGAGGGATTCCAATTTTACGCGGGCTGGTCGATGGTCTTGCTTCTGATCGAATTACGCAAATGATGGGGATCGTCAATGGTACAACCAATTATATTTTAACCAAAATGAGCGATGAAGGCCGCTCCTATGAAGAAGTATTAAAAGAGGCACAAGAACTTGGCTTTGCTGAATCTGATCCAACTTCTGATGTAGAGGGATTAGATGCAGCTAGGAAAATGACGATTCTTGCGACCCTTGGATTCTCGATGCATATTGACTTAGACGACGTGAAGGTCAGCGGAATTTCTAACGTGACAGAAGAGGACTTGCGTTACGGGAAACAACTAGGCTATACAATGAAACTAATCGGTTTTGCCCACAGAGAAGGGGAAAAGGTGGAAGTGAGTGTGGCCCCTACCTTTTTATCGAATAATCACCCGCTTGCCTCTGTCCAAAATGAATACAATGCTGTTTATGTATACGGGGAAGCCGTGGGCGAAACAATGTTCTACGGACCTGGAGCGGGAAGCCTGCCAACAGCTACTTCGATTGTTTCAGATTTAGTCGGTGTCATTAAGAATTTAAGACTTGGTGTAAATGGCAAGAGCGCCGTATCACCGCAATATCCGAAAAAGCTAAAGGAAAATGAAGAGAAGTATTCTAAATACTTTTTACGGATTCATGTGCAGGATGAAGTTGGAGTATTCGCAGATATTACTTCTATATTTGCCAAATACGGTGTAAGCTTTGAAAAAATTCTTCAGCTTCCAATTAAGAAACATGAAACATCTGAAATTGTGCTAGTGACACACAAGGCTTCGTTAACAAATTACGATAAAATTTTGATAGAATTATATGATCTACAAGCAGTTAAAGAAATCAAAAGTGCCTATAGAGTGGTGAGAAAATCACTATAATAGGGCAAGAGTTACTTGAGGTATATAAAGTAACTCGATCCAACTCCCTAACGTTAAATGGGCAGTTACAGAACAATTTTCAAGGAGTTGTACACGCATGACACTTCATGACCGTATAATGATTAAGGTCCCGGCAAGTACAGCGAATCTAGGACCTGGCTTTGATTCAATGGGCCTTGCGCTGGATTTGTACTTGACCCTGGAAATAGAGAAAAGTAAAGAGTGGCAATGCTATTCCATTTGTGAGGAGTTAAAGGACTTCCCAACGGGCCCGGACAACTTTATCGTTAACGTTGCCCTTCAAACAGCAGCCCAGCATGGTGTGGAACTCCCTCCATGTAAAATTAAGGTTGAGAGTGATATTCCGTTAGCGAGAGGGCTTGGTTCTAGTGCGTCGGCCATTGTAGCAGGGATCGAGCTGGCAGATGCAGTTGGAGGCCTGAACTTAACAAAACAAGAAAAGCTCCTTCACGCAACAGAATGGGAAGGTCATCCTGATAATGTGGGAGCATCGATTTATGGCGGATTTGTTATTGGCTGCTATAAGGATAATCAGGTCGACATGGTTTCATTTACAAACCTTCCAATTGAGGTGGTTGTCCTGATCCCTCAGGAAATCTTATTAACGAAGGCATCTCGGGATGTCTTGCCTGAAACTTACTCCCGTCAAGAAGCGATTGAAGCTTCTTCGACAGCCAACCTATTAGTTGGTGCCTTATTAACGCAGAACTGGGAGCTTGCCGGAAAAATGATGGAAAGTGATCGTTTCCATCAGCCATATCGTAAATCGCTTATTCATGACTACGATAAAATTGAACAAACAGCTAAAGCCAATGGGGCATTCGGGACTGCATTAAGCGGAGCAGGACCAACGATGATTTGTTTTACTGAAAAAGGCAGGGCGGAAGGCCTTGTGAAGGCTTTAGAAGCGGGATTTCCTGAAATGACTGCCAAAAAGCTATTAATTGATTATATTGGCAGCAGTGTGATCGAATTAGTAAAATAAAAAGGGCAGCTTATGAGCTGCTCTTTTTATTTGGCTTGATTACTTGTTTTCAAAATCAGCCAGAAACTTCTCAAACTCAGGGCTGCTTAAAGGCTTGCTAAACAAATACCCTTGCATGAGGATGCAATTTCTTGAAAGTAAAAATTCCTTTTGATACTCTTTTTCAACACCTTCTGCAATTACATCTAAATGAAGGCCGCGGGCCAGATTAATAATTGCCTCAGGGATTTCTGTGTTTTCTAAGCTCTCATTAATATTCTGGATAAAGGTTTGATCAATCTTTAATGTGTTAATCGGAAGATCTTTTAAATAACTTAGCGATGAATAGCCTGTTCCAAAGTCATCAATCGAAATAGAGATACCTTGATTTTGCAGTGTTTGAAGTGATTGGACAATCTCAGACGAATTATTTAACAAGATGCTTTCCGTTATTTCAATCTCAAAAAGGTGTGGCGGGAGATTTTTTTCAGCAAGAATCCTCTTAACTGTCTCTAGCATTAAGTCTGGTTCTTGAAATTGCCGGGCTGAAAAGTTGACTGAGACCGTTAAAGGATGCGAACGAGTTTGATTCCATTTACTCACTTGTTCACAGGCCTTAGTCATAACAAGCTCCCAAAGCGGCTGGATAAATCCAGTTTCCTCAGCTATAGGGATAAAAATGACCGGTGAAACATTTCCAAATTCCTCATCTGTCCATCTCACCAAAGCTTCTGCCCCAAAAACTACCCCTGTATCTACTTTAATTTTAGGCTGATAAAATACATCAATCTTTTTATTCTCAATTGCCCTTCTTAGGTGTGCTTCAAGCCGTGGCCGGTCAATGCTTGAATGCATCGACTTTTCTGAATAAAAGATGGCCCTATTTCCGCCATTCTTCTTAGCATTGTACATCGCCATATCCGCATAGCTGATCAGTGTATCCATGTTGGATGTATGCTCTGGATAGCGGCTAATTCCTATACTGGCGCCAAGGTAAAATTCATTACCATCTATCATATAAGGCTTCTTTAAGATATCAATTAACCGTTCGGCAGCCGCTTTTGTTTCCTCGTGATTATGGCGGAGGAGAAGGATAATAAATTCATCTCCACCTTGTCTTATTAAGATACTATTATCCGAATCAAGACCATCTTTTATTCTGGCGGCAATCATGTTTAAGAGCTCGTCACCCTTGTTATGTCCATAGGAATCGTTTACTTGTTTAAAACGATCCATATCAATGAACAAAACAGATACGGCTTCGTTATTTTCCTCTGCCTCAATCATAATGCTGTTCAGCTTTTCTTGTAAAAATCGTCTATTTAATAACCCGGTTAATGGATCGTGATTTGCCTGATATTCTATTAAGGTCTTACTTTGCTGCAGGTCCTCCACATATCGAAGTAAATCGGTCGACATCGCATTTACATTTTCGGTAAGAAGGCCTAATTCATCCTTTCTATTTACGTGTAAGTGTTTCCCGAAGTTTCCTTGAGCAATCTCATTTACTTGTTCAACAATATAGCCAATTGGCTCTGTTATGGAACGGGAAAAGATAAAACTGACAATTAACACGATCAGCATGATAACAAGCGAAAGGAGAATATGCATAAATAGTTCGTGTCGAAGCTCATCTTGAATAAGGCCATAATTATAGACAAGGCCAATAACAAAGGGCTGACCTGATTTCGGGGACACAGGAACAAAGGTTTTTAAAACACTTTTCTGGTTAAGGGTATCATTGTATGATTGCACTTTCTTTGTTTTAATTGCTTTCTTAATGTAGGCGGCATCTGTCTCGATATTACGGAATTTATAAGAACCATACCAAATCGGTCGAGCTGAAATGCGAATATAACTATTTCCATTAAGGTGAACCACTTCACTCTTTTTCCCAAAGTTTTTGGGATTAAATACGGATATTTCTAAAATGCCTCGTTCCTTTGTGTAACCTTCGATGATTTTCCCAGGACCAAATCGTTCCTCAAACTCTAACACCTCGTTATCCCGAAAATAGGGGTTGATGATATAGTTCGTTGTCCCGTCATAATAATAGCCCCATTTATCAATATGATCAGGATCGGATGAGGCAATTTCAATTGGGCCAGACCAATAGTGCGGCAGCGTTAACCCTTTTCCTACATTGACAGGTTTTAGGGCCAACAATTGTTGGTAGGCGTCATACCAGTAGCCCCAGCCTTTTGTTGACATGTTGATTTCTTCAGGGTCTGATGAACGGACTCCAATAATATCGTCCCTCGTTTTCGCTAATAAGGTGATGTGAGATACCCGGACCTCACTCGCTAGTTTTTTTAATTGATCGTTGGTTATTTGCTGATAGGTTGGAGGAAGAGATTGTTTGATTGCAAGGGATGCAATTCTCAAGTCTCTCCCTAGAATATTCTCAACATATAAGGAACCTTCTCTAGTCTTTTCCACCTGGAACGACACTTCATTGGTTATGACGGAGATTTCTCGTTCGTTATATTCCAGCAGCTGGTTTTTTGACCAAAAATAATGAAAGGTATTATTCGCAAGTAAGATAAACAAAACGAGCAGAAAGAAAATTAACGGAAGCTTTTTTTTAATGGACAAGAATGCAACACTCCAGTACCTGACTTGAAAAGGATCATGACAAACTTGTGGTTAGATGGAAGTAGTCATCCTTTTATCCCATGCAGCCATTCCCGGTAGCACTCATCACATAGCGCTTCATCTCTTTCTTGATTCATGGAAATAAAGGGGACATAGTGTAATTGCCTTTCCTCAATATCCTCTGTACAATAAAAACATTTTTCAGCCATAATCCGTCTCCTTTCATCTCATTTCTTTTTTGTAGTTTTTTCCGGTTTAGAGGTTTTATTACTTGGAAAAGTTATCCATTACATTCGAAAACTTTGTTTCTATATTTCTGACTATGCTATAAAGAAAGTGTAAGAGCTTAAAAGGAGGTAAAATTTAGTGGATTTTCTCAATAAGGTTGTCGTAATAACTGGTGCAGCGAAAGGAATTGGCCGAGGAGTAGCCGCTGCCTATTCCATAAAAGGAGCAAAAGTCGTTTTGGCAGATGTAGACCCTGAAGAAGGTGAACAAACCGTGACAGAAATTAGAAATCAGGGGGGAGAGGCTCTTTATGTCAAAACAGATGTTAGAAGTGAAACGGACATTATTCAATTGATGGAGGTTACCATTCAGACATTTGGCCGAATTGACATCCTGATCAATAATGCGGGAAAAGGTGTATTCAAATCACCCTTTGAGTTAACCATTGAGGAGTGGGACGATTGTTTGAACACCAATTTACGCAGTGTTTTCCTTTGCTCACGGGAAGCAGCCCGATATATGAGGGAAAATCCAACTGGAGGTGCGATTGTGAACATTGCTTCAACCCGTGCCTTAATGTCAGAGCCTAACTCCGAAGCGTATGGAGCCTCTAAAGGGGGAATCGTCGCGATTACACATGCACTGGCTGCTTCATTTAGTCAAGATATGATAACGGTAAATGCCATTTCTCCAGGCTGGATCCATAATGGTGATGAGGCTGAACTTTCACATGCTGATCATGAGCAGCATTTATCAAAACGAGTTGGAAAACCAAGCGATATTGCCAAGGCATGTCTCTATTTAACGAATCCTACTAATGATTTTGTAACTGGCATTAATTTGGTCGTTGATGGAGGAATGACCAGAAAAATGATTTATGTAGAGGAATAACAACACCCCCTGAAGCTCGCTTCCGAAAAGAGTTTCCCCTGCATGTTCTAAATATGGTAAAATAGTGTAAATAGTTTAAATAGTAAGAAAAAAAGAAAGGGGGTCAAAGATGAAGCTGCCGATTATTCAATCAAAGTTAAGTATCCCTGCTGTTAAGGATGATTTTATTAGGAGGGTGCAGCTTACCCGGAAGTTGCAAAAGATTCCGGACTATTCCTTGACTCTCCTTCATTCCGGCGCTGGTTTTGGTAAGAGTACGGCACTTGCCCTATTTTTGAGGGATGAAAGGCTTCCAGGATGCTGGTACTCCATTTCATCCTTAGATGACGACATCCTAACCTTCCTATCCTATCTCATTCAAACGATCCGACAGGAAGCTCCATCTTTTGGAACAACGTTATCAGTCTATATGGACAAAATGAATCATTATATTCGTGAAGAGGAACTAAGCAATTTAAGTTCCCTTTTTATTAACGAAATAATCGAGTGGAAGACCGAGATTACACTTGTCTTGGATGATTTCCACAAAATTGAACATTCTTATACAATTAATAGTTGGATGGAAAAACTGATCGAGCATATTCCAGCTAATTTACATATGGTTATTTCGAGCCGCAGCCGTCCCAATTGGAGGGTACTAACCAAAATGAAGGTGTGCGGCCAGTTACTTGAAATAACAAGGGACGATTTAGTTTTAACGATGGAAGAAATGGAATTATTGTTGACGGACCTTTATGGATTAGAGATGGAGGCAGAGTATCTGCAGTCCATTTATGAAATAACAGAGGGCTGGATCATTGCCCTTTGCATGATTGCCACACAAATACCATTACAAAACGACAAACCTAAGCTTTTTAAACATTCCTCTCAATCCCTCCAAGATTTTTTTCAGTATTTAGTTATGGAAGTCTTTTCGAAACAGCCGCCTATGATTCAACAATTTCTCGAGCAAACTTCCATCTTTGAGGAAATAGAGGAAGAAATTTGTGATGCAGTGATTGGAATTAACGGATCCGCAAGTTTACTAGAGCAGCTGAAAGACCGCAATTTATTTATCCAAAAGATTGGGCGAACCCAATATCGTTACCATGCCTTATTTAAAGAATTCCTTGAAGATATTTTTCAAAAAAATAATCTAACTGCTTATATGGGTCTTCATGAACGCTGCGCCCGTTATTATGAGCGTAAACAACAATGGGAGAAAGCGCTTCATCACTATAAAAAAATGAATCACCACAAGGCAATCTGCTCCATTTTACAAGAAAATGGTCTGAGGATGCTCGAAAGTGGAAAATTGGAAAGCTTGTACGATCAATTAATCCTCCTATCAGAAGCAGAAATGGAGCTTTATTATTTTCTCTATTATTTAAAAGCGGAAATTCATCGCTATCGTTCACAATACCAAGAGGCCCAGGAATGTTACGATAAGGCGTTTGCTGGTGCGGAAAAAACACAAGACCATCTGGGAATGAGCTTAGCGTTAGAAGGCAAAGCAAAGATATTCTTGGATACGATCCAACCACAGCGGGCAGAAAAACTTTTATATGAGGCGATTTTTCATCGAGAAAAAACGTTAGGCGCTGATGCTGAAAAAGGGGAATTATATCAATTGTTATCGGAGAATTTACTAAACTCTGGAAAGGCATCTGAGGCGGAGAACTGGATTCAAAAAGCTAAGGAAGCAAAACAATCTCATCCTGATGGGAACGTAGAAGCGAGATTATACTTAAGAACGGGCCGTTTTGAGGCTGCAAAGAAGGTTCTTTTCCTGAAAAAAGATGAATTAAAGGAGTCAACCATCCATACACTGCCGCAATCTCACCGTGAAACCGATTTATTACTCGCTTTAATCGAAGCCTTTATGGGAGAAGGTTTAAAAGCAAAGGCACTTGCCCAAGCAGGGATTCAGCAGGGAATCAGCTATAAGTCCCCTTATGTAGAAGCATGCGGCTGGATTCGCATGGGTCATGCCGTACAAATATTGAATAAGTATGATTCGAGTTTAGCAGAGAGCTGCTATCAAACCGCATTAGAAATCATGGAACAAATCCATGTGAATCGAGGGAAAGCAGAACCGCTTATGGGCTTGTGTATTTTATATGGGACAAGGGGAGAATTGGAACGAGCACTAGAGGCCGGCAAGAAAGCCCTGATGGAGACTGAAAAAGTACATGATGCGTGGCTTTCATCTCTTATAACACTTGGTATGGGAATTACCTGCCTATATAATGAGCGGGTTTCTAAGGGACATAATTTTTTAGTTAGAGCTGATGCCCTCTTTGGTCAGTGTGAGGATGGCTATGGACAAATGGTAGGGAAGTTTTGGCTTGCCTACGTTTATTACCTTGAAAAACAGCAAGGTTTGTTTAAAGAAACAATAGATGCGTTTTTAAATTTGGTCCAGATTCACGAATATGAGTTCTTTTTTCACAAAAGGACGGTATTTGGCCCACGAGATCTGCAAATTTTTGTGCCATTGTTGATTGAATGTTTGCGAGAAAAGATTCAGCCATCCTATGTCAAAAAGATCCTTCAGGATATGGGAATAACTGCTCATGATTCACATCCAGGCTATTCCATCAGAGTTCAAACCTTGGGGCACTTCAAGTTATGGCTTGGTGAAAAGGAAGTGGTCGACAAAGATTGGCAAAGAGAAAAGGCGAAGGAGCTTTTCCAATTATTGATTACCGTGAGTGAATTCATGGCTAAGGATGAAATTATTGCACTCCTTTGGCCTAATCAGGAGAAAAAAAGCGCAGACCGCGATTTTAAGGTGGCTCTGAATTGCCTCCATAATGTGCTTGAACCCCACCGTAAGGCCCGTGCAGCTCCCTTTTTCATCATTAGAGAAGGGATGTTTTATGGATTAAATCCGGATGCAGTCATTGAAATGGATAATACTCCATTTAAAGAATTAATTGAAGCCGGACTTGAAGAAACCAGACCGGATCAGGCTATTCCGCTTCTTGAAAGAGGATTATCCTTTTATCATGGTGACTATCTTCCCGACCGACGTTATGAAGATTGGTGTATTAGTAAAAGAGAGAGCATGGCCGTATATTTTTTACGGGGTGCGGAGAAAATGGCGCAGTTAATGGTGCGATCTGAAAAATATGATGCAGCAATCAATTGGTGTGAAAAAATTTTGGAACGGGACAGAACTTGGGAAGAGGCCTACCGCTTATTAATGTATTGTTATTATCGGAAAAATAACCGCCCGCAAGCGATGAAATGGTATCAAAGATGTAAGAAGGTTCTCGAGGAAGAACTCGGTGTCACACCATTGGAACCAACCAAGCACATGTATCAAATGATCATAGAATCCGAAAGTATCTTAAATTCGATGGACAGCCTTAAGATTAGGGCTGATTTTGCGTCCAACTAGGGCGCTTCCGCTTTTCTTGTAACTCTGCTGTAACTAGGCTTTTCTATCATAAAGTTAAAGCTTAACAAGTGTTGAACACATATTAAGGGGGAAAAAGAGTGAAGGGGTATCAGGTGAAATGGGGATTAATAGGCTTACTTATTTTTATGATGATCTTCGCGAGTGCTTGCAGCACGGACAAATCATCATCAGAATCAAAGGGGGGCACCAACACAGATAAAAAGGAACCGATTAAAATTGGCGTCCTTGCCTCCAAAACAGGCGCTCTTGAAGCATATGGAAAACAAACATTAAGAGGTTTTGAGCTTGGCCTTGATTATGCCACAAATGGTAAACGCGAAGTGGCCGGCCGAAAGATTGAGTTTATTGTCGAAGATACAGAAACAAAGCCGGAAGTCGCTGTTCAAAAAGCTACCAAGCTATTAGAAGAAGATAATGTCGACTTTTTAGTCGGATCATCCAGCTCCGCCGATACGTTAGCGGTTTTACCACTTGCAGAAGAATACCAAAAAGTAATGGTCGTTGAACCGGCTGCTGCGGATAGTATTACAGGTTCAGAATTTAATAAATATATTTTCCATTCCGCTCGTAACTCCTCCCAAGACGCGGTTGCTGGTGCAGCGGCAATTGCTAAAAAGGGAGTAAAGATTGCCACCCTGGCACCAGATTATTCGTTTGGCCGTGATGGCGTGGCAGCGTTTAAAGAAGCAGCGAAAAAGCTTGGAGCTGAAATTGTAAAAGAAGAATATGCAGATCCTGCCGCTACAGACTTTACTTCCAATATTCAAAAAATCATTGATGCTAAGCCTGATTATTTATTTGTTGTCTGGGCCGGAGCAAACTCTCCTTGGAAGCAGCTTTCAGACATGAAGGTCCAAGAAAAAGGCATAAAGATTTCAACTGGTGCACCAGATATTGCTGCCCTCTCCACAATGGAGCCGCTGATTGGGATGGAAGGCTTTACCGTTTACTACCATGACCTGCCAAAAAACAAAATTAACGACTGGCTTGTTGCTGAACATAAAAAGCGGTTTAACGGTGATGTGCCTGATTTATTTACGCCTGGCGGCATGAGTGCTGCGATTTCTATTGTCGAAGCATTAAAGAAGACCAATGGAAATGCTGACTCTGACAAATTAATTAGTACCATGGAAGGGATGAGCTTTGAGACACCAAAAGGGAAAATGACCTACCGAAAAGAAGACCACCAGGCTCTGCAATCGTTGTATGCCATTAAACTGGAAAAGAAAGATGGTGTTCCATATCCAGTGCCAGTTCTGATTCGAGAACTAACTCCTGAGGAAACAGCTCCCCCAATCCGAAACAAGTAGATTTTAAAAACAGGAGGGTTCGACCGGTCCATAATGGAGGTCGCCCTCTTCCTTTTTTAACGATAAGTAATCAGGGCGGTGAAAACATGTCAACCCTTATTGAAACAAGAGATTTATCAATTAGCTTTGGCGGTCATACAGCCGTAGATGCTGTCAGCATTGCCGTCCCCGAAAAACATTTTATGTCGATCATTGGGCCAAACGGGGCCGGAAAAACGACCTTTTTTAATCTTCTCAGCGGCCAATTAACTCCCACAAACGGAAAAATCTATTATCGAGGAAAAGATATTACCAAATTCTCCCCGACAATCCGGACGCGGACAGGGATTGGCCGCTCCTTTCAAATTACCAATGTTTTTCCGAATCTAACCGTACTGGAAAATGTTAGGCTGGCTGTTCAATCACAAGCAGGAGTTCGGTACCAAATGCTGTTTCATCATAAAAAATATCGGGTGTTTGAAGAGAAGGCGTTGGAATGGCTGAAGCTCGTCCTCTTAGATGATAAAAAGAATTCACTTGCCATCAACCTGGCCCATGGAGAGAAACGGAAGCTTGAAATTGCCATGCTGCTGGCACTGGAAACAGAGGTTCTCTTACTCGATGAACCCACAGCCGGCATGTCGTTAGAGGAAGTGCCTGCTATTTTAGAAGTAATCAAAAGAATAAAAAATGAAGGCAGCCGGACCATACTCCTTATCGAACACAAAATGGATATGATCTTAGATTTATCGGATTCCGTTATGGTGTTGTTTAACGGAGGGCTGCTTGCAGACGGCACTCCTGAAGAAATTATGAAAAATGAAACGGTTCAGTCTGCTTATTTAGGAGGTTATTTGGATGAACGACCTGTTGAAGCTTGATCAAGTCGAAACACATATTGGTCAATATCATATTCTCCAAGGAATCTCCTTCGAGGTAAAGAAAGGGGAAGTTACGGTTCTGCTTGGAAGAAATGGGGCGGGAAAGACAACGACTTTGCGAACGATTATGGGGTTAAATCCTGCATCAAAAGGCAGCGTTACCTTTAAGGGAGAACAAATACAAGCCTTGCCAACCTATACGATTGCTAAAAAGGGGATCGGCTATGTCCCGGAAGATCAGGGAATCTTTGCGGGTCTAACGGTAGAAGAAAATATGAAAGTGGCGATTCAAAAGGAAAATGAGGAAACAGCGAAACGCATGGATTGGATTCTAGAATTGTTTCCGGACCTAAAGAAGTTTTGGAATAAACCCGGCGGCTATTTAAGCGGCGGACAGAAACAAATGTTATCGATTGCCAGAGCTTATGTAAATGAGAATGAATTGTTGTTAATTGATGAGCCAAGCAAGGGCTTGGCACCCATTGTTGTGGAGAAAGTAATGGAGTCGATTTTACAAATGAAGAATCAAACAACCATCGTCTTAGTGGAGCAGAATTTTATGATGGCGAGCACCATTGGTGACCATTTTTACATTATTGATGATGGGCGGACCGTTAGTTCTGGCACGATGAAGCAATTAAAAGAAGATGAAGAGATGAAACGTAAATATTTAGGCATCGCTTAGAAAGGAGGGACCGGTCAAATGGACTTAATCATCAATTTAACCTTAAATGGCCTGGCAACGGGAATGTTGATCTTTTTGCTTGCAGCGGGGTTAACGCTAATTTTCGGTTTGATGGATGTGTTGAATTTTGCCCATGGCGGGCTGTTTGCCTGGGGGGCTTACAGCGGACTGTGGGTTTATCAGCAAACGGGCAGTTTTATCATTGGCATTGCCGGGGCCATCATTACCGGCTGTCTACTTGGCATCATCACCGAGAAATGGATCATTAAACCCGTTTACGGAAATCATGTGCAGCAAATTTTAATTACCCTTGGTCTGATGCTTGTTTTATCAGAAATGTTAAAGGTAATTTGGGGACCCAATCAACTAACGGCTTCACCCCCTGACTATTTAAAAGGCAGCTGGGAACTGGGCGGGGTCATTGTGATTAAATATAGGATTTTTATTATTTTAGTCGGCTTGTTTATTTTTGCTGCCGTACAATATATTTTGAAGAAGACAAAGATTGGTCTTGTTGTCCGGGCTGGTGTAATGAATAAAGAAATGGTTCAAGCACTCGGGATTAATATTCAAAAAGTCTTTATGTTTGTGTTTATGATTGGTGCAGGTATGGCGGCCCTTGGCGGTGTCCTGCTCGGACCCTATTCGGGTGTGATCCATGCTGGAATGGGAATGGAATTTGCCATTTTAGCGTTTATTGTCGTTGTGATTGGAGGCATGGGTAATTTTAAGGGTTCCGTCTTAGCAGCTATTTTAGTAGGATTATCCGGATCATTCATGGCTTACTATGTCCCGGATTTATCATTGGCAGTCAATATGCTTCTAATGGCAGTCGTATTAATTATTCGGCCGCAGGGATTATTTGGTGCGGGAGGGGTGAGGAATTGAGATTGATCCAAGGAAATAAAATGACCATTTTTGTTTTAGTCATCGCCGCCTTTCTAATCCTTCTGCCATTTGTTTATGAGTCTAGAAATCTATTCATCTTATTAACACAAATATTTGTCTTTGCTATTTTTGCGATGAGTTATGATTTGTTAATCGGTTTTACTGGGATTGTTTCGTTTGGTCATGCGATGTTTTTTGGGATTGGCGCCTATTCAATGGGGATTTTTATGAAAAAATTTGAACCGACGATTCCTTACTTTCTCCTAGCGGTTTTGTCGACGATTGTTCTTACCGGATTGGTAAGCTTTATTGTCGGTCTGTTGACTCTCCGTCTAAAAAGTCATTTCTATGCGATGTTAACCTTATCGCTTTCGGGGCTGTTTTTAGTGCTGGCGGAAAAATGGCGGTCGATGACATTTGGAAACGACGGATTTACCTTCCGCGTTCCCGAATTGCTGATTGACCGGACTCATTTTTATTGGCTCAGCCTTTGCCTCATGGTGGCCATATTTTTATTCTTAAAACGGTTCACCAATTCTCCGCTTGGCCGGGTGCTCCAAGCGATCAGGGAAAACGAACAGCGAACCGAATCACTCGGGTTTCAAGTGCTGCATTATAAAATTGCGGCCAGTGTCGTTTCCGGGGTGATCGCTGGGATTGCGGGGATTTTATATGCCATTTCGCTAAGATATGTGAATACTAGTGTGTTTTCAATGGATATTACATTAGACGCATTGTTAATGACGATTATTGGCGGGGTTGGAACATTAGTCGGGGCCATCATTGGAGCGGGGTTAATTGAATTTGCTCATGACTGGCTGACGGAGCTTGCCAAGGAGCATGTCATCTTTGAGCGCTGGATTATTTTCTTCGGGATTATTTATATTTTAGTGGTAATGTTTTTTCCAAAAGGAATTGTCGGGACGTTACGCACCTATACGTGGAAACGAAAAAAACAGACTGCTGTAAAAAGTAAAGAAAAAGTGGCAGGATAGAGGGAGGAACTAATGGAGAGTAATCAGATTGCTTCCTTCGTCGTCCGGTTTCAATTAGCATTGTTTGAAAAAGACACTGGAAAAAAACTTTGGAGAATTAAAGTGACACATGTCCAACAGGATCGGGAGACATTATTTGAAAGTATGGAGGAAGCGATGGAATATATGAAGAAAATGGCGGAACAAGCGAAAGTTTAGGAGGTGCAGCAATGACTATTGGAATTCTTAGTACAGGAATCTATCTGCCGGAGGATTATGTGACGGGTAAACAGATTGCCCAAATGGCAGGTATCCCTGAACATATTGTTGAAGAAAAAATGGGTATAAAGAAAAAATATGTACCAGGAGCACAGGACCACACCTGTGAAATGGGGATTATTGCGGCTAAACGAGCAATAGCTAAGGCAGGGATAGATCCCCTGGATATTGACCTTGTGATTTATATCGGTGAGGAGCATAAGGAATATCCGCTTTGGACAGCCGGAATCAAGCTTCAGCAGGAGGTTGGGGCCCTAAATGCTTGGGCATTTGATACCGCATTAAGATGCGGTACGACCGTAATGGCCTTAAAATTGGCCAAAAGTCTGATGATTTCGGACCAGGGAATCCAGACCGTCTTGCTTGCAGGCGGTTATCGTAATGGTGACTTTATAGATTATCAGAATCCTAGGACCCGATTTATGTATAATCTGGGTGCCGGCGGTGGAGCTATTCTTTTAAAAAAGGATCAAAGTGAAAATCTATTGTTAGAAACAGATTTGATGACGGATGGTTCTTTTTCCGAG
This sequence comes from Bacillus sp. ISL-18, assembly GCF_018613415.1. Lineage (GTDB taxonomy): Bacteria > Bacillota > Bacilli > Bacillales > Cytobacillaceae > Neobacillus. The sequence continues at coordinate 236,849 of NZ_JAGGQG010000011.1, forward strand.
GATGTCGTCGTTGTAGCAGGAGGAACAAAGACCCCGATTACGAAGGAGGCGCTTGAACAGCGGCTAAATAGGCTCGATGTTCTCGATCCAGAGGGAATGAAGACTCGTCTCGAACAAAAGTCAATGGCTAACTTTTTGAAAGTGATTAAGGAATCTGTCCGGAAAAGCGGTTATCGGGTGAGTGATATTGCTTATTTAGCCATTCTTCACATGAAAAAGTCAGCCCATGAATATGTTTTAAAAGAGCTGGGGTTGTCTCCAGCGCAATCTATTTATCTCGAAAATTATGGGCATATCGGTCAAATTGATCAGATTTTGTCATTGGAGCTAGCGCTTAAGGATGGGAAAGTAAAGGATGGAGATCTTGTTGTGCTGGTAAGTGCTGGAATCGGATATGCCTGGGGAGCGACGACGATTAAATGGGGGAAAGGGTGATGGAAGTGGTAAACGTCACAATGAAGGAAGTTCATTTATCGAATGGAGAGACACTTGCCTATAGAGAAAGAGAGGGCGGAGAACAAAAGGTATTGCTGATACATGGAAATATGACCTCTTCAAAGCATTGGGATTTAGTTTATGAAAATATGGATGCCAAATATAAGCTGTATGCCGTCGATTTACGAGGCTTCGGACAGTCAACCTATAACCATCTAATCACGTCAATTAAAGACTTTTCGGATGATGTCAGGCTATTCGTTGATGCGATAGGGTTAAAGGACTTTGCTATTGTAGGCTGGTCAACGGGAGGGGCAGTGGCCATGCAATTTGCTGCTGATTACCCGGGTTATTGTAACAAGCTGATTTTATTAGCGTCCGAATCAACAAGAGGCTATCCTTTTGAGGGTAAAATACAAGAAAATGATGTACCGCGCCGGTTTGTTTTACATGAAGAGATTAAAAAGGATGTGACCAAAACCATTCCAGTGCAGACCGCTTATGATACGAATAATACGGAATTATTGAGGTTAATCTGGAATGCGGTGATTTATACCCATAAGCAGCCGTCTCCAGAACTTTATGAGGAGTATCTGCAGGATATGAGAACGCAGCGGAACCTAGCAGAAGTGCATCATTCCAATAATACGTTTAATATCAGCCATCATCACAACGGGCTTGTTGAAGGCAATGGGAAAGTGGATGAGATTAATGTCCCTGTCCTGGTATTGCGGGGAGAACGGGATTATGTGGTAACAGCGGAAATGACTAATGAAATTCTAGAGGATTTAGGTAGTAAGGCAAGGTTTATCGAATTAAAGAATTGCGGGCATTCTCCGTTGGTAGATGATTTACCACAGTTATTATCAGCCATAACACAATTTTTGGATGAATAGCCTGAGAAAGTGTTCTTTCATGTTACGACCTTATTAGGGTCGTTTTTTTATGCATTTGTTTATAATCTCCATTCTGTAACTCCGATGTAACCAAAAACCGTTAAAATAGAGCTATCTTAGTTAGTGGAGAAGGAGCGATTGTTCGGTGAGCTGGGAAATGGATTGGCTGGAGCATAGAGCAAGAATAACCCCTAGTAAGAAGGCCATTATTGAGGAAGAAAGTATCAAGACTTGGACTTATGCACAACTAAATAATCGTGCATGTGCGGCCGCAAACTGGCTGTATGCCCGGGGAATACGAAAAGGCGATCGGATCGCCTTGTTATCCCCTAATCATATTAGCTATTTCGACTTATTGTTTGCCTGCGCCAAAATCGGCGCGATTTTGGTACCGTTGAATTGGCGTTTATCCCCGCATGAATTAAGGGAAATATTAGCGGATTGTACACCGGTTTTAATTGGGATCCATCAAACTTTCGAAACACTTGGTCCGCAATTAATAAGCGATGGTCTAAGCTCCTTTTTAGTAGGAGAATCGAGCTATGAAAAACTAGTCTCTTATTCCATCCATACAGTTTCAACAGCGCCAATATCCGAAACAGACCCACTGGCGATGATCTATACGGGCGGAACGACCGGTAAACCAAAAGGTGTCGTGTTAAGTCATCAAGCCATCTTCTGGAATGCTCTTAACACCATTATCAGCTGGGGTTTATCCATGGAGGATACAACGATTAACTATTTACCGATGTTTCATACGGGAGGCTTAAATGCTTTAAGCATTCCCATTTTGATGGGTGGAGGAACCGTTGTTATTGGAGATCATTTTTCTGGGGAGAAAGCCGTCAAATCTCTGCAACAGTATCGATGTACGATTGTCCTCCTCGTCCCAACCATGTATCAGACGATGATCCAAACGAGAGAGTTCGAAGAGAGCACATTTCCTGATATGAAAGTCTTTTTATCGGGGGCAGCCCCCTGTCCGCTCCAAATTTATGAAGCTTTTTACAAAAAAGGTTTAGCCTTTAAAGAAGGGTACGGGCTGACGGAAGCCGGACCGAATAATTTTTATATTAGCCCTGAGGATGCAAAAATGAAGCGTGGTTCTGTCGGGAAACCGATGTTATTTAATTCAATCAAATTGTTAAAATCGGATGGTTCTGAGACAATGGCTAACGAAGTTGGAGAAATCCTAATTCGCGGCAAACATTCTTTTTCATGTTATTGGAATCAAGAAACCGCTACCCAAGAAACCATGAAAGAGGGGTGGATTCATACCGGTGATTTAGCCAAACAGGATGAGGATGGTTATTTTTATATTGTCGGACGGAAAAAGGATATGATCATTACTGGAGGAGAAAATGTGTATCCACTCGAAATAGAACAGTGGCTTACTGCACATCCTGCGATTAATGAAGCAGCTATCATTGGACTGCCTGATGACAAATGGGGTGAGATTGTTACAGCCTTCATTTCTTTACTAAAACCTTTTACATTAGAAGACGAAGAATTAAAAAATTATTGTGAGCCGAAATTGGGCCGTTATAAGATTCCTAAACAATTTATTCGTTTAGAGGAACTGCCTAAAACCCACGTTGGCAAAATCGATAAGAAGAAATTAAAAGAAATAGGAATGAAAGGATAAAAGGGGAGAACAAATTCGTTCTCCCTTGCTTTATTTTTGTAGTAGATGCAAATGTATCAAGCCTAAATTAATTCAGCTGCAGTTTCAATAAATAATTTAGAAACAATCGATTGGGTTTTGTTAATGTTATAAACAAGGTAAAAATATCGTTCGTCGTCAAAATTCTGGATGTTATACATCTTTAGCATATTATGGCGGGAATATTCCCGCGCCGCTACTTCTGAAATGATGGAGATACCGACATTTTCAATCACTAGCTGGATTAAGCTCTGCCCGTCTTCAATATAGGAAACGATATTTAACTCGTCCTTGGTAATTTTATTTTTTTTCAAAAATCTTTCTAATAAAGCATTCGTTCCTGAATCCGAGTTCCGCATGATAAACGGGTATGGTAAGATTTCTTTTATGTTTACTGGTTCCGTTAAGCTTATTTCGTTAGAGGCAGCGAGAACGAGTTTTTCCTTTAATAAGGGAATATAGCGCAACTTATCATTTTCAAATTTCTGACCTAGCACCCCCATGTCTACTGAACCATTTAGAACCTTTTCGGCAACATGTTTTGAGGAAGACTGGTTGATATGAAAGATAACCTCAGGGTATTGCTCTCTAAATTGTTTAATCATCCTTGGAACCATAAACTGCCCTGGAACCGAACTTGCTGCGATTCGAATCATTCCTCGAAGTGTGGTCATACCTTCCTTTAAATCAAGTAATGCCTGATCTTTAATAAGTAAAAGCTGGAGGGCCCAATGATACAATCGTTCCCCGTGTGGTGTAAGGATACTTTCCCGTCCTACTCGGTCGAATAATCTCACTCCCAGCATTTTCTCGAGTCCTTGTATATGGGAACTGACCGTTGATTGACTTAAGAAGATATCCTCCGCAGCTTTTGAAAAACTTTTATGCTCAACAACCTTTGTAAATACATAGAGTTGGTGCAAGTCCATTACATCTTCTCCTTAATCGATAGAATAGATGGCTGATAATAGATGATTTAGATAATTAATAGCTTATCATATATACACAATTAAGAGTAAATCTGGTCTTATTATTTTGGCTGTGTTAATCTTGAATGTTGATTTTGATTTCCGCTCCAGGCGGCTTCGCTTTCCGAGGGCGTGCAGGGGAGCCTCCTCGGCGCACTTGCGCCTGTGGGGTCTCCCCTGCCCCGTACTCCCGCAGGAGTCTTCGCCGCCTTCCGCTCCAATCAACATGCTTAAAATCAACAATAATAACCTTTAACACAGCCATTAGTTTAAAGTGTAAAAAAAGAAGCGATGGTTGAACATCACTTCTTACGTTAATTTAGAATTGGTATTTTGTTTGTTAGAGACAGATCAAGGATTGACGGCCACTTTCCATAACCAGATGCTGGATTAATATGACCAGCATTGGGTATCACGACCGAAGGATGATCTAGATTTAAATAAATTTTGGTATCCTCAATATTGCAATAGGGATCATTATTGGAATGGACAAACAAGATCTCCTCTGCTGTTCTAGACAAATGGTTACTGTTTAATGGTACTGGAAAAAAGGTTTCTGCTTCCGTAAGTGTGATCGCTGGAGATGGCGGCGCAACGAGAATGACACGCTTAGCTAACTTTTTGTCCTGAGTTGCTGCATAATGAAGCCATAGGAGACAGCCTAAACTATGAGTGATAACGGTAAGTTCTGAATCGGCCGGAACTTTTTGAATAGCGAGATGTAATTCCTCTAACCAGACGTTTAGATTTGGTGAATCAAAAGTTGAAAAGGTGGGATAACTCACTTGATAATTTTTGTTCGTTAAAGTATCTGCCAGCCAGGTTTGCCAATGGTCATGGCCGCTTCCGCCTAACCCATGAATAATAAGAAACTGTTGTTGGTTCATCCAATCCCTCCTGTGGATTTAATATACATTATTCCGATTGATTAAGTTGGTATTATGGATAATTATAAAGTTTTTAAAAAGAAATGGCAACAGCTTTTGTTACAAATAGAGAATGTATAATTGCATTTAACACGATAAACACTCATTATTAGTGAATAGGTAAATTAGAAAGTAGGGGTATTTTTTGTCAGATTTCTTATCGTTAGGTATATCGAATGAACTTGCCGAGCATTTGCGGACTTATGGTGTCGCCGTCCCAACACCGATACAACAACAAGCTATTCCATTTGTAATGAAGGGGGACGATGTGATTGCTCAAGCTCAAACCGGAACAGGTAAAACTTTTGCTTTTATCTTACCCATTATTGAAAAAATAGATCGAAATGCTGCCCATATTCAAGCGCTAATCGTCGCTCCAACAAGGGAGCTGGCCTTACAAATAACGGAAGAAATTGAAAAAATGATTACAGATATTCAAGGTTTAGCTGTTTTAGCAGTCTACGGAGGTCAAGATGTAGACAAACAGTTGAAAAAGTTAAAAAGGAATCCACAAATTGTAGTAGGAACACCTGGACGTCTGTTAGATCATATTCGTAGAGAGACAGTACGGCTGGGTGAAACAGATTTCCTTGTATTAGATGAAGCAGACCAGATGCTCCATATTGGTTTTCTTAACGAGGTAGAGGAAATAATAAGGGAAACACCTGCTACAAGACAAACTATGTTATTCTCAGCTACCATGCCGCCGGAAATTAGAAAATTAGCAGCAAAACATATGCGTAATCCTGAATATATTCAGATTGAAAAAACACAGGGACCCGCAGTTAGTGTGAAACAACTGGGGATCCATACGACCGACAGGGCAAAACAGGGAGCTCTCATTTCTTCAATTGAGACCTATCGCCCGTTTTTAGCCGTTATTTTTTGCCGGACAAAACGAAGGGTTAGTAAATTATATGATGCTCTGAAAGCCCATGGCTTTTCATGTGATGAGTTACATGGTGACTTGTCTCAAGCTAAACGGGAAAGAGTCATGAAACGCTTTAGGGATGCCGAAATCCAATTACTGGTCGCAACCGATGTCGCGGCAAGAGGTCTTGATGTCGAGGGAATCACCCATGTCTTTAACTATGATATCCCGCAAGATGCAGAAAGCTATGTCCATCGGATCGGGCGGACAGGAAGGGCAGGGATGACCGGACTGGCAGTAACATTCTATTCTTCGGATGACCGGTCTGCGCTTGAGCAAATTGAAAAGGAACTTTCGATTACCATCCCAAAACAAAGCGATGGGAATTCAACAAATGAAAAAAGTAGATCTAAAGAGGACACGTCAGAAAGACGGCACACTCGTCCAGCTAAAACACATGGTCATGGAAGAGAAACGCAGAAGAAATTTCGAAAAGACGGTAATAGGGATAAAAACGGAAATGACAGAAGGTCTGAAGGATCAAACAGAAGTGCTCAAAAAGAGGGCACGAAAAGATCTAGTGTGATGAAGGATAGTAGAGGGAAACGGACAAATTTTTCAGCTTCGAGCAAGCCTGATAGAGGAAGCGGAAAACCAACAACAGCTAGAAGCAGCAGGAAACGTTAAAAAAAGGGACTGATTCATTGATCAGTCCCTTTTTGACTTTCCTCAAATACCAATTCCCGTATTGGATTTCACAAGTACTTCCTCAAACTTTTTCACATCTGATTTTTGACTTGAGAAGATCGTTCCTAAATACCCGGCAATAAATCCGAGTGGTATCGAAACAATCCCTGGTGTAGTGTATGGGAAAATAGGATTGCCAACAAAAATAGCTTTTCCGACTTCAGGGCTGAAAACATTTGGACTGATTAAAACTAACCCTACTGCTGAGATGAGACCTACTACCATGGCCCAAATCGCGCCAGTGGTATTAAATCGTTTCCAATAAATCGTGTAAATAATAACCGGCAAGTTTGCACTTGCAGCAACGGCGAATGCAAGTGAAACAAGGAAGGCTACATTAAGGGTTTGTGCGCCTAGAGCGAGAATGATAGAGATGATAGAAACACCTATTGCAGCCCAGCGTGCCATACTGACTTGCTGCTTTTCAGTGGCTTTCCCTTTACGTAAAATTTCATTGTAAAAATCATGGGCGAATGCAGATGCTGCTGTTAAGACAAGTCCTGCTACAACCGCTAAGATTGTTGCGAACGCTACAGCTGAAATAAAAGCAAACATCATATCTCCACCAACGGCTTTTGCTAAAAGCGGAGCGGCCATATTCCCAGCCGGATTTGCCGCAACAATTTGAGAATTCCCAACAAAGGCTGCTGCACCAAAACCGAGGAAGATCGTCATTACATAAAAGATTCCAATAATCCACGTTGCATACACGACCGAAGAACGGGCAGTTTTCGCATCTTTAACGGTAAAGAAACGGACGAGAATATGTGGGAGACCGGCTGTGCCAAGTACTAACCCCATATTGAGAGAGATTGTATCAAGCCCGATTTTGTACTTAACACCAGGATTTAAAAACGATTCTTTTAAAGGTGTAGCCGTTTTCATTTGATTAAACATATCCATGATACTCCAATTAAACTTCGCTAAAACAATAATAGAGATTAAGAAGGTACCGCCCATTAATAGAATGGCCTTAATGATTTGGACCCAGCTCGTTGCATGCATACCGCCAAAAATAACATAAACAGTCATTAAGACCCCAACAATTAAAACGGAAGTAGTATAGTCTAAGCCTAATAATAATTTAATAAGGGCACCTGCTCCGACAAGCTGGGCTATCATATAAAAGATAGAAATGGCAATGGTATTCATAGCGGCAAATCCGCGTATCCTTTTGGCATCAAAGCGGGCTGCAATCATATCTGCAAAAGTATATTTTCCGAGGTTCCTTAGCGGCTCAGCTACCAAATAAAGAACCACCAAATAGGCTACAAGGAAACCGATGCTATAAAAAAACCCGTCGAACCCAGTTAATGCAACTGCTCCGGCAATTCCAAGGAATGATGCAGCTGACATATAATCACCTGCTATGGCCATTCCATTTTGCCACCCTGTTAGTCCTCCCCCTGCTGTATAAAATTCACTAGCATTTTTGGTTTTCTTAGAAGCATAGTAGGTAATAATCAATGTCACGAAAACAATACCAAGAAACATTAGAAAGGCAGGAGTATTCATCCGTTCTTTCCTCCTTCATGGATCACTTTTTCTGCTAATTTGTCGAATTTAGCTGCTTTCTTGGAGTAAAGCATACATAATCCCCATGTCATTACAAATTGAAGGAAAGCAAATACCCATGCCCAAGTAATACTGCCAATAAAGTTATGATTTAAGATGGTTGAATAGGAAGTTAGAATAGGAAGTGCAAAATAAAAGCAAAAGAAGAAAATCGTGATGGGAATGATAAACTTTTTCTTTTCGGAGAGTAATTTTTGAAATGCGGCTGAGTGAAAAATTGTAGTGTAATCGCTTTCAGAATTTTTGTTTGTTTTTTGTGCCTCCAACGGGAAGCCCCCTTTCATATAAAACATGCAAGTAATTAAGGGTAATCTCTATCGATCAAATGTTCCTCTCTCAATAATGACTTTTCTGAAAATTATAATTTAAAAATAGTTATTTTTTACCATTTTTAAATGAGATAAACAAAAAAAACCTTTGCATTTGCAAAGGTTTTAAGATGGAGACTATCGGGATCGAACCGACGACCTCTTGCATGCCATGCAAGCGCTCTCCCAGCTGAGCTAAGCCCCCGTTTATGTGGTACAAGACAAATTATATCTGTATGATATTAATCTTGCAAGAGGAAATTTTATAAATAAGTGATTTTTTTAACTTATGCTTTCAATTTCCACCTTTTGCACCCCATCTAATTCAGACACCACAGCATAAACATCAGTTGTCTTTTCTCGATAATCTACTGCCATTAAAATTTGTACTAAATGGTCTCCGTTATCTAAATCTTTAATTCGCAGCCTGCGGATAATATACTTTCTATTCATTAAAAAGGTAATGGCTGTTTCTATTTGCGTTTGGTCCCTTATAAATAGTTGGAGATTGATTTCCTTTTCCCGTAATTGTTTTGGACCAAATAGTTTCATTAAAAAAGGTACTAATTCAACACTTATAATTAATAGAGCTACACCAACAGAAGCTTCAAGGTAAAAGCCCGCTCCTACTGCAATCCCAATACCTGCCGCTCCCCAAATCATAGCAGCTGTAGTTAAACCTGAGATACTGTCGTTTCCTCTTCTTAATATAACTCCTGCACCTAAAAAACCAATTCCTGAAACGATTTGTGCTGCCAGTCTTAGTGGATCCATGGTAATTCTCACGTCATTTGTGTTTGGAAACATATACGCAGATTGAATGGATACGATTGTTAACAAGCAGCTTACAACAGAAATAACAAGACTTGTTTTCAGACCTACAGGTTTACGTTTAAGTTCCCGTTCAAGGCCAATTATAAGTCCGAATACTGCTGAAATTCCCAGTTTTATCAATATATCAACGTCTGTAGTACTCATCTCATCACTTCCGATACTAAAGTTGTTTGGTGTAGTACTTAATATGATTCTAAACTATTTGTACGAATAAAGGGAAGAACAGAAAGTCAATTGTTTTCATTTTTGATTTGATAATTAAAATTTAAAAAGTTTTAAAATTATATTGCAATCATTTATTTATCATGATATATTAAATCTCGTCCTCAGCGAGAAGGTTCGCAACTAAAAATTAATTCAAAAAAGTTGTTGACATCGAGTTGGAAGATATGATACATTATGAGAGTCGCTTTTGAGCGATACAAAAAATGCAAGTCGATTGTTCTTTGAAAACTAAACAAACAAAAACGTCAACAAACAATAATTTTAGTTTTTTTATGAAACTAAGCCAACGTAACAAAATGAGCTAATCAACTTTCATGGAGAGTTTGATCCTGGCTCAGGACGAACGCTGGCGGCGTGCCTAATACATGCAAGTCGAGCGAATCAATAGGAGCTTGCTCCTGTTGGTTAGCGGCGGACGGGTGAGTAACACGTGGGCAACCTGCCTGTAAGACTGGGATAACACCGGGAAACCGGTGCTAATACCGGATAATCCTTTTCCTCTCATGAGGAAAAGCTGAAAGTCGGTTTCGGCTGACACTTACAGATGGGCCCGCGGCGCATTAGCTAGTTGGTGAGGTAACGG
>NZ_JAGGQG010000012.1:0-220840 GCF_018613415.1 Bacillus sp. ISL-18
AGTTAAGCTTCTCAGCGCCGATGGTAGTTGGGACTTTGTCCCTGTGAGAGTAGGACGTTGCCAGGCACGGAAAAGGACAGCTAAATGTAGCTGCCCTTTTTTGTCGTTTAAAAAAGTTTTAAAAGGGGTTAATTCCAGTCTTTTTTAGGAACCTAACCAGTGGGTTGACAGTGTCTTTCTCTACTTCCTTTAATAAAAGCTTAAATTTACCATCATTAACATCCTGCAGTTCCTTACGCCACTTTTTATCCTTCCAAATCGATTTTGGATGAGTTATAAAATAGATTCTCAAGGATTTTCTATAGAGTACATCCGTTTCAACAAGGTGGGCATTTTCTTTTATAAACGAGCACATGGTGTTCTCGTTATAATGGTCAATAAGAAAATCAAATAACTTAGGATAATCAACACCGTCACCACTCGTTTCAAAGGCAACAAAGAATAACTGTATTGGTATAGGTGATGATACTTCACAGAGTATTCTCTGAAGTATCCGGTTAAGCTGTTCACGCCCATTCTTCGTTAACAACTTCAACAAATGTGAAACTGATTCTGTTGGGAAATTAATTAATTTGTAAATAACTTTGAGAATTAGAAATTCATCCCGCAGGATATCCTCCGTAATTTTAGCAGCAAAATCATTTGTTATAATCTCCTTATGGAACGTTATATCCTCTAATTTCAAATGATTGATACGAAGGGTAAAATAATCTTTTAGTAAATACGCATAGTCTGGCTGATTACTGATGTAGCAGACCAAAGATTCAAAAGCAAGTCTGTCACATTCAATGATCTTCCATAGCTCTAGATAAAGCGGGTCTTTGTGATGAAAACGGAGTGTCTCTAGTAAAAATAAACATACTTCATCAAACCCCACTAGATTGTTTACAGACACAATAGATTCTATATAAAAACGTGCCATTGACCAATCATCAGCCATTTTTTCATTATCTAGAATCCTCAAAAAGAGTTCCACTAATTCTGATTTTTCCTCTTTTTTTAACTGGAGGCATTTAACCAGTGTATTTAAAAAGCGACGTTTATCTTTTAAGTAAAGATTGAAATCACGATTTTTCCAGATAAGATATAAACCAGCTAACTGATTGTAATTAGCTAAAGAATGTTTTTCCTCCTCCGGTAAACCGGCTAACGCCATTTCGGCGAACTTAAAAAAATCATCCATCCTTTTCAGCTCGGTTACATGCTGTATGGCAATATCCAAATACTCGTTCTGTTCCACTGCAGCCGATACACCGGAAATAAATCCGTGAGAAAAATCAAAAACAAATTGTTTTTCAATCGAACGATCCCCGAGATTAAGTGTTCCAGGTTCAAAAAAGGTAACATGAATATACGTTCTTGTTTCAGGCTCACTTGTAAAGGTAATCGCACCCAAATTTCTTCTATACCCATAGGGCAGATAAAGATAAAGTAATTCGAGCAGCAGGAGTGCGTAGTTTGTATATTCTTGCAAAGGCACATTTAGAGAAATAAATACCTTCTTCTTACCGGAAATTGACGTCATAACAGCAAATAAAAGCTGCTGAAAGTGAGCATGACTAACCCCAAGCGTTTTTAATGTTTCATGCTCCAAAATGTTAGTATCATGAAAAGGCACTACCTCTAGTTCAGGTAAAATAGGACCATTGCTCAGATCATATGCTGTTTGGAAGGCCTCTAAATGGAACAGCATCTCTGGATGCCGAACCCACTCCTCTTTCCGGAAAGGAGGGATCACATAGGTATGCATGAAATAAGTGCTGCGAGTACCAGTAAAATCGGCAGCGATAAATACGGCCTGGCCCATCACAAGGTCCCCGGTCTCAGGATGAACGATCGTCACCGCAGGAGGATAGAGAGAAGGATCCCTTTCCCCGTGTTCTCTTAACGCTTTCGGAGCATGATAATAACAAAAGGGATGCACATACTTCTTCACAAAAGAAGGCTCAAGTCCTTCCGACATAGCAATGGTGTCATATCCGGCGGTGTCGTGAAAAACTCCTTTCCGTTCCCGTGTATACATATGCTGCTGAATCTTACCTCTCACTCCCTGTGTCTCCCCTCAATATACCCCAATTTATAAAGCAGCCAAATAAATGGTTCATCCACACGAACTGGGCTAATCATTCCACTTACTTGTTGATTTATGGGATTACTTCCCAGTGAAGATACAGCAAAATAAGAGATTTCTTTAAAATACACCTCTAGGGCATTTACTAACGGGTTATCCACTTTCGCCAAAAATCTTTTTATTTCTCCATTGATGTTTTCATACTCATCTAAATCTAGATATCCTCGGTGAGTAAAATTACGGAAAACATTACTGTTTGTTCCGATATAATCCCCATCCTTTTTTATCACATCTAAAAGATCGCTTTTTGTAACGATCACCGCGGTTGGAATTGTTGTTTTGCTGTCTTCCAAATGGGCAATAAAGTCACTAAACATTGAAATGACCACTTCGCGAGGCTCATCGCCTATGCCGGCAATTTCGCCGGGGTTTTCACCCATCTGATAAATGAGCTTATCGCGAATGGTTCGAATTTGGATAGGGTCGACTAAGAACATAATCCCGGCTGAATTTTTTATATGTGCCGCATGAAGCTTGAGGTAGTCTCTGTCTACCATACCTTCACCTGCGACATCGAAAAACACAAGGGTCAAAGGGGCTTGGTCTTCATTTTTGAAAATAAATTGAAAAATAAACGGCTCTTGCCGGATTGTTTTTTCTGTTGATTGTAATAGGCTCCCGTTTTCAAAAAGAGGAACTTCATAGTTGCCTCGAAAGCGCCTGCTAATGTCAGTAGTTAGTGGAATACAGGCAGCATTAAAGTTATTGGCTGTCATATGTTGAAGTGTGTGAATCAGTGTGGTCATATAAACGGTCTTACCGACTGAGGTTGCCCCCACAATCGAGACGATATTGCTTGGATATTTTCCGGCTGTGATGGGCAAATCGTTATGGCAAGCCGGGCAAATTCGATTTCTCGTTTCCACCGAGTATTTATCAGAAACCCCCATCAGAACGTTATTGGAATAGATCTTATGTTTTTCAGTGATTTTCGAAGGGTCAATTATGGCCTCCAGTTCGTCAATCGGTGCAAGTCCAAATTTGGCACGGTAATCGTTCAAACGTTCATCCTCTTGGAGCGCCATTTCCTCATCATCGTCACGATAATGGGCTGCTCTGAAAACCACCTCTTCATGGTGGAATTTAATAAAACAGTAAGGGCAGACGATATCGTAAAACGGTAGTCTTTCCTTTACTGGTTGTTTAGTTTCGAAGAGTCGTTTTAATAGTGAGAACATGGGTGGCCCCCCTATACAGGTATCAGCTCGAATGGTTGAGCAGCATCATTTCCTTTGTTTAGAAAAATTTGAATGAACTCATGTTTATTTATTTCTATTTCTGGGAGGATGGTTTTTCCGGGAACAATGTCCCTGATAAAAGGATAGATGGTTCCATCCTCCAATGAGAGGGGTACGGAGCCTCTTTTTTTTACATAAACAAGCTGCTCTTTACTAATGGGTATTTCGGTCGTAATCGACATCTTTACTTTTCTAAGAGTTTGAAAGAGTTTCTGTTTATAGGTGATTGAAAAATAAACCTTTGCCCTTGAACCGTTGATATTAATCCGATTTTGGTCATTATTCTGACGAAAGACAATCAGATGACCATCAACTTTTTTCCCAGGGAAAATCCGGATAACAATCTGCCCCATTGTTTCTAGGTTAAAAAAGAGCCCTTGGTTGGCTTTATATTCCTCACGAGTGTAGAGCTTTAAAAAATGTGGTTCGAATTCTTTTTGAGACTGACCCTGATCTGCAGGGGTTTGCTGAATATAGACAAAGTCAATCCCATTTGGCCAGTACCATTGTACGTGGACCCTCGTATCGATTATTGTCTTTTTGATATCCCTTATTTCATCATTAGGGGAAGGAATCGGTTCCCAGTTCATTACACATCACCCCTAGACCTAAATCCCAATTGAAGAACTCCGGATCCCTTTAAAATGACTTTTTTTTCTCAGTCGAAGCGCTCCAGTCTATACGCCGCTAAACGGACGCTTCCGCTTTTGAAAAATAAAATAGTATAGGACTTTAATTTTGTTAACCGTCTAGCTCCAGCGTCCAGCGGCTAGTGGACTTCGCTCTTCTCCCTACGATAAGTCAACATCGGATCGCTTTCGCTCTCCGTGTTGTCTAGCTGCAGCGCCTAGGGGCTCGGGGTCATAAGCCAATCCGTCAAGAAGGCTAAAGAACAGCCTTCCCGCCGGCTCGTCTTATGCCTGTCGCCCCTGGTCAAGGCGCTTCCGCTTTTCGTTTTTCCTTTATCTCAGTCGAAGCGCTCCAGTCCATACGCCGCTAAACGGACGCTTCCGCTTTTGTATGAAATTCATATCCATTTTCAATGTATTTCTTATAATACTTTTCTCCATTGCGGTAAAACATAAGATCTTTTAGGGTAAAGCCTCCCATGAGGGTGAGCTTTTCTATTCCACTTGATTTCTTTTCATGGGCACAGCCGACCTTCCATTGCATCCCAGGATCTTTGTCCATGGCAAATCGCATGAATTGACTGTTAAAATCGCCAAAGTAATACTTCTCTTCATATCGGTTCGTTTGGGTGTAGTTGAAAACTTCAATGTGGATCGACGAACTTTCGTCCAATCGAAGATATAACTTTTGAAACAATTCCTCTTTAGAGAGAATTTCCCTATTTTCATAATCGGTCATCACATTGGCTCTTTCTAGCAGTTCATCTTCAAAGGTGCGGTGGAATTCTTCGTGGGTTAATACCTCCCGGTCGCATACAACCAACAGTCGCTCTAAAAGGATTTCAGGTTGATCGTCTTCCAGATAACGATAGAGATTTTTAAAAAAACGTTCATTCAAAAAGAAGTGGGGTCCTCGTTTTTCCTGTAGCTTTGCGGTAATCAAATCATTCACTCTAGAGTAATATTGGGCAATATTCCTGTCTAAATCATCATCAGAATCAAACAAACTATCCGCCGCGGTCTTTTTAAGGAAGGTATCTACCTTTTTCATCAGTCTGATCTTAGGCTGTAATGTGCGGTGCAGTCCCTTGAGGACCGTTCGGTATTGTTTTAAAATTTCCAGTTTCACTTTAAGCCTTAACAGCTCGTATTTGGATCCATAGATTTCCTCGAAAAAGTATTCTAGGAAACTGGTCAGGTTTTTCTTGCTTGAAAATGGCAGAAGGCTTTTTTTAAAATCACAATGATCCACGATTTGCTGATAAGTAAGTTCCAGATGTTCTTTAAGCCTTAGCTGTTCTTGTTTTGTCTCTTCTAAAATATGGCTAATCGCATTCATCACATTTGACTCGGCGTGAACGTTGTCCGCTGTCCAACTATAAGCGCAATAGATTCCGTACTGTTCATGATTAATGATATTTTCATAAAAGCACCATTCAATTTGTTCCCTTAGGTCTAAAACCTTTAAAAACTCATGTACAGGTTCTTCAAAGTTCTGGTAAAAGAACGTTTCCGTACCACCTTCGTAAAGGAACTCTTCTGTTTCGTTCAGTGTCAGTTTTCTTATGGCCCGATAGGAATTGCTGACCCTCATTAATTCATGCATGTCATAAAGCCGGTCCGCTGGAGGAAGGAAGTGCTCATAATATTTTTGAAAAGATGACTCAGATAAATCGAAGAGCTGCAGGACTTTCTCCTTAGGTTGTTTGCTTTGTTTTTTTAGAGTATCTAAAAGCCCTTGATAAAATTGACTTGCAACGTGCAGTACAATGGCTTTATTGGGCCTTGTCACTTTAGCAAATCCTGCTGATGCATAAACAGGATCCCCTGCATTTCCCTTCATTGCCCGCTTAAACGATTGGTGGGAATAACTATTCATTTTTTCATAATGCTCGGTCCATATTTTGCGATTCTTTAACAGGTTCAGATGACTGATTAGTTCATAGTTTTGTTGAAGGGCTTCATCCTCAATTAAGCCATTCTCATTTTTATCACTTAATAAATAGACCATGTCAAAGAGCGGGGAAGGGGGATGGCAAACAGGCAATCTTAAATGGTCCTCTGTCAGCTGGAGGTCTTTTTCGAAATGATAATCATTCTGTTGATACTCATCCAGTTCCTTTAGAAAGCTGATGCCAAGTGAAGTGGTGAAGGCAAAGTTTTCACCGTCCTGTTTTTCCATTAACAGTCCATATAAATCCATCTCCACGATTCGGAACGATTCTTGCAGAATGCTTTTTAGGAGAAGGGTGAATTCTTGGATTAGGATATTTGCCGGGTCATGAATAGCGGTGACCACGCAAAGGTTTACTTTCTGGAGCGAAGAAAAGGCCCTTCCATAGTCAGCTAGCTTTGATGTTAGTTTCCGAAAGGTTTTATTCAGTTCGATCAGCATTGTTTCATCCTGGTTAAATGTCTCTGCCAGCTCTTTCCGTTGTGATTGGCGATCGTACCCAGTATTGGCCAGCTGCAGTGAAAACAGATTATCAGCGAGGATGGTTTCGGATTGATAGGCATGGAAGTATAAGATGCCATTACTGTTATGCCATTTTTCCTTATTCATCTTTTTGATTGTTAATAGGGCATCCTTTACGAGGTCGCCTAAAAATATAAAGACAATCGGATAATTGACACTGCGCTGTACGTTTTCGGATTGACTGATTTTCTCGAGTTTGATGGAGAAGGAATCGGCATATTTTTGTACTAGATCTCGCACAGGTGTATCCCTCCTTGAAAAACATGAAATAAGGCGGGCCACATGCATCGGGAATGCGTGCGGCCTTCTTGGCCTCTAGGTTCTTACGACTTAAGTTGTCTAAGCATTTCCTGCACCTTAATCATCATCTCTTTATAGAAGCCGTACACTTCTTCGCCATTGACTAAATCCTTGTATTCATAATCAAGATCTTCTTTTTCTCGTTGAAAGGTGTCTGCCATTTGTTCTAAGGCAAAGATTAACTGTGCCGCGCTTTCCTGTTGGATTAACTCATGGCTCCGCTGCTCTGATTTTTTTTCAAGCTGGGCGATTTCTTTTGGGGTCAATGCTTTGAATGCTTGAAAGATTTCATAGTCAATGAATTTCGTGGTCTTCATCAGATTCACCAACGGCTCCCACGCATCTTCCTCCAATCCATGATCGTAAATGTAAAGGGCTCCGCGTTTTTTGACCGTATGGGTGTAAATGGCCTGGATATACAGGTTTTTAAGCCTCTCATTCTCTTTTTGTAAGGAAATGAATCGTTCAATTTCCGTGATCATTTCTTGTATGAATTGGTATTTTCGAACCTCTATTTTCAATTTTTCAATCAACTTAGGCGAACGAATTAAGTTTTCTTTTGCCATTTCTAAGTTGCTGCTTCCGAAAATGTCGCTGCTGCCGTCAGGATCCATGCCGCCTGCAGACCATTCTTTCAGTTTTCTTAACACTTGATTTAAGTTTCCAAGACTGGCTCGATCCAGCTTGTTTAGGTCGATTTCATACTTGGAGAAAAATGCTCCCCTGTTTAATTCCTTTGTAAAATGGCACCGGTATTTGGCACTGGTATTCCGTTCGTCCTCTTTGACCGTGATACAGCCGAATGCCAACGCTTGATCGAATAGAGCCCGTACTCCGGCATTGTATTCTTCCACACGAAGGTTTTGGTACGTATCTCCCCAGGATTTTTCCGGGATCGGTGAGGGGAGGTAAAGCCAGTTTTCCTTCTCTGTCTGCACCAAGTGCCGGCCCACTCCTTCTTTTTCTAAGATTGTCTTTTCATAGGATGCCTCGTAAATTTTTAAAGGCGAATAGGCAAACAGCGGAATCCCGTTTTTCGTATTTAACCAGAAAATCCGATTCCTTAGCTCGCTTTCTTTAATCGTGAAGCGGGAATGGCTTAACGAATGCTTTTCAAAATTTTTAATCCCGTTATAGATATTTGGAGCTTTTACTGGCACGCTGACAAACCCCCATTGCGGGAAGTGGAGCTGGCCGTTGCTGTTGGCAAGGTGGAACACTGGCAGGGCATCGCGGTCCAAACGGGCAGCGATTTTTTCTTCAATAATTTTATCAATTGGTTTATCCTCGCCATACTTCAGATGCAGAAAGTCTTCCATCGATTTCGTGATCAAATCTCCGAACTGATCGGTGAGAAACTCGGACACGGTGCCGACCACATCGACATCTTGTTCTTTGATCCAATAGGCTGATTTTTCAAGGAGCATTTCCGACCATTTCTGAAGCAGTAATTCGCCATCCTTCGAATCAAACATCAGCTGAATCTCTGGGGAGGTATCAGGGATACTGACCAAATGCCAATAATAGGTGAGGGGGGCTTCCTGATTGATTTCCTCTTTTTCTATTAATATACCGGCATTTTTTTCAAAGATATTTTTCAAGGTTAATAAGATTTCTTGATAGACTTCATATATTTTGTTGTTCTGGTTGTAAAGAATCTGGTACAGCTCCTCATAAAATTCCATCATTTCTTCGAGTCTTGCTTTTTCTGCCCTAGCAGCGAATTCGTTTAATTTTGCTTCGATATAGGCATTTTTCTTGCGGTCTTTGGAGAGGAATGCACTCTTTGCCTCCTCGAGCTTGCTATAGGCGTAATCTTGTTCGGATTGAATGGCACGCGGCAGGTGTTCCAACCGATCCCGCAATCGCTCGATATAGGTCTTTATTGTTTTTAACAGACAGGAACTGTCATGGGCGTAGATCAACCTCGATGCATAGATTGGACCCTTTTCAGGACTAAGAAAGATTCGCTCCATTTGGCGCCGGAACTCCTCGAGGCTCTCGCCTGGCAGCTGCTTTTTGCATTTCCGGTATTGTTCTTTCGCCTTTACTAAATAGTCTCTCTCCAGTTCTTCGTCAAGATTGATCACGGCTGATTTAATGACATTGTTATAGGAAAAACGTTCACTATGCTCATACCCTGAGAGGGGCTCCGGCACACGCTCATTGAACCGCTGATGAATGGAATCAGGGTCCATCCGCAGTTTTTCCGCAAACCGTTCCACTTCTGTTTGGTCCGGTTCCGCTTCAAACATCTTCTTCATTTTTTCAAATAGTTTAAAGCCGATATAAGTGGTCATTTCTTCCACGGGAATTTCAGCCATCGAGGCACCGATAATATTGTATTGGTAGTTGGCGGCATAGGGCTTTGGCATTTGGGCGATATTGGTGCGGATATTGCTGATATAGTCATGGATTGCAAATTCCTCGCTGGATTTTTTATCCTCATTGGCCATGAAGTTGGTAATATTTTCAGCGGTGACATTCATGCAGTAATCATAGGCATTTTCCAGCCATTTCCCTTCAAGATTCGTTCCTGAGATGAAATGGCAAAGATTAAACGGCGGCATCGGAGAGTTAACGTCCAAGATGCTGCCATATTTCATTTTGAAACGTTCATTTCGTTCATCACAATTCATCCAGTAATCGAGTTCTTTTAGGGCAGCATAGCCATTTTTCTCGATATATTCGACCGTATGGGAGCTTAAGCCGCGTTTGGACAGATTCACATCCGGCATGAACAGATAGCCGAGCATGCTGACTTTATCAATACCGGTCGGGCCGAATTTTCGCTCCATGATCCCGCGCGTGATGTAGGCAATATCAAGAAAACATCCACTGCCAGTGCCTCCTGAAACACCGGTCAAAATGAATACATATAACCGTTTATTGGTTCCTTCGAGGACCGACTCGATTTTTCGTTCCATCGTTTGGACCACTTGATTGATTTTTGTAAACAGCAGCAGCCGGCCGGCCTGGCGGACACCGGAGGCACCGCTGATCCCATCCGTGATCGATAATTCCGGTGACAGCCATTCTTTAATGCACGGCTCAAGTGTGCTGCGGTTTTGGAGCAAGCCGCCGATCTCAGGGTTAGAGAGGAGGACGAACTCCTTATTCGGATCAAGACCAATTCCTTTGTATGTTTTGTAGCGGTCATATTCATTGGTTTCAAAGGCCAGGAACTCAATATTGTTGGGTTTTTCCTTTTTCTTCTTCGATAAAGGATCCTGCGGCAGCTTAAAGCGGCGGTTCACCTGGTATTTAAGCCGGAGCAAGGCATCAATCCCAGTCCCGCCCAGACCAATGACAAGCATGGGATTCTCAATCGTATCAACACGGATCTTCTCCGATATAATCCCACCGCCTAAGGAAACATCCAACTGCTGAATATGCTCTCTTACACTAGCTTTCATCATTATTCCTCCCTCGGTGTTCAAAACGGTGCCTGTCACCTTATGAAATATACTCAATGTAGATAGATTTATTAACTTTCTTCGGTATGATGCGCAGGCGGTCGTTTCGTTTGATCGTCAGGCCTTTTTGGGCATTGATTGCCCGGCCGTTTTTTTCTATGGTGCAATTAGAGTGGTTAATCAGTAATAAAGAGTCATTGGCGAGTGGTTTAAAGATGATTTTCTCTGTTTCCGCAAACTCTGGTGCCAGAGATAAGAGTTGATGAAGACGGAATTTCCCCTTAAAGAATTTCAACTTTTTATATTGCGGGCTGACACGTTCCCCGGTTTCTTCGTCCTTGACTTCCATGACCATCTGCCCGCTGAACCTGCGGTTTCTGCT
This sequence comes from Bacillus sp. ISL-18, assembly GCF_018613415.1. Lineage (GTDB taxonomy): Bacteria > Bacillota > Bacilli > Bacillales > Cytobacillaceae > Neobacillus. Next base: position 10,573 of record NZ_JAGGQG010000012.1, read on the forward strand.
CTTTAATTTGGACCAAAGCAGGGAAGCGAGCCCAGCCAGTAAGAGGATACCTGCTGCAGCTCCGCTGATCGGAAGCCAGGGGAAGGATTTGCCGCCATCATCCGTCACGCTTCGCGGTTTCTCGTTTACAGGGACCTCGGGTGCTGTTAACAACGTGATTTTCTGTGGAATCGTCTGACGGAAGAAGCTGTTATCTTCTGCTTTCACCGTCACTTCATAGGCAGAAGCACTGCCAAGCTTAAACGCACCCGAAAATCCGCTAGTTCCAGGTTCTAACGAAAACTCCTCTGTTTTTCCTTTATCGAGGTCTTTGACTAACAATGTACCTTTCATCGAGTGATAAAAAGCTTGATCCTTAAGGGCCGTGCTGTCGTCCTCAAAGAAGGCACGAACTTGAACGGTGTCACCAGCTTTGTAGCTCTCCTTGGCAAGGGCCGCCAATTTCAATTGTAAATCATAGTTGAAGATAAGATTGATATCGATTTTATCGTGTGGGACGCCCTTGACCTTTAGTGTCCAATCCCCCTGAACGGGTTTAAGCAGCTTGACCATCGAATAGGTTCTTGATTTCGTCAGCACGACCTGATCAGATGGAATCTCCACCACTTTGCCCGAAGGGTTCATCAGTTGAATCTCCACAGGCTGATCAGACATAAGGGAGATATTGGCTTCCCGGACGTTTTCGTTTGGCACGGTAATCTTGATATCCTGATACGCGCCAGTACCAATTAGTTGTGAAACCGGAACAATCTTTAATTTAAAATGCCGGGCAAAGATTTCGCTCAGGATCTTAGGGAGCTGCTCCGCTGAAGTGGCCTCAAAGAATTTCCCATTTGTACTGTCTGCCACATTCGTCAGGACTGCCTGATTGAGCTTCCCATCCGCGTTCAAGCCAATCGTATAAATGGGGAAGCCCTTGGCTTTTGCCTGACTGACCGCTGATTGGAGGTCTTGATCCGCCTGCGAAATCGTTTTAGACTTTCGCGGATTCAGTTCATTATTTCCGTCTGCCAGCAGGACAATCAATGGGGTAAAATCCTTTTCATGGCTGGATTCAAGCATCTTTATTGCCTCAGAAACCCCGGTTGATAAGTCTGTATAGGAGTATTTCTCAAGTGAATCGATGAACGACTTCAATTCTTTTTTATCTTGTTCCGAGCCGATTTTTACGAGCGACTTTTCTCGCATTACCTCGTCCGAGTAGGCAACGACCCCGATTTTATCTCCTTGGAGCGATGACATATCGATAAACATCTTCATCGCTTCCTTACTGATATTATTCGGATCGCTGTCCCTCATGGAATTACTGACGTCCACAACAAGCATTCCTTCCATTCGTGAGGTGGAATGTATCGGACTTGCCGCGCGTACATTAAGATAACTAATGCTGCAGACAATAACCGCCAGTATGATGAAACTACTAATTGTCTTTCTAAACATGTGCTGCCACCTCCATTAGCAGTATCGATCTCTAAAATGGAACAACCTCCAAGCCCATCCCAATTGTTGTCATTATATTCCCAAGCTGTACTCCCTAGAATGATAAAGTTGGACGTTTAGAAAGATGTCTCATAGAGAAGTACCTAGGATTACGATTGGTGTAAAGGGGGAGAATTCATGTATGGACTGATGTTTACCAGCATCCTAGTTTTCACTCTGATTTATAAAACTTATAAATTACGAAAAAATAAACGCAGCAACGGGAGTTTCGAAGAGATCGACGAGGAATTGGAGATCATGCTGACAGAGGGTGATACCTTTGGCTAAACGGGATGAAAAGCCTGCAAAAAATGAAAAATATCAGTTTCAAAAACTAAAAATGTGTAAGAACTGTCAACGCTATTCGGTTCTGAAGGACCCGATTTGTCCGGTCTGCGGCAAGCACTATAAACTAGTCCACCAGCTTGTTAGAAAGAGTGTCTTAAAACGCTTATTTACTGAAGCCATCTGGGTTCTAACTGGTACCGGTATGGGGGTCATATTCGCCCCAACGACGCAAACTAGGTACTTCTTGACTGGCGGGACGATGTTTTGCATCAGCTATATCATCGTAATGTCTATCTTTTTTAAAAGTGAATATCACTGCCAATTGAAAAAACGGCTTAGGAAGGATTTACGCAAAATTCAGGCGGGGATTCGGTTTGACAGTAACCTTGCAAAAGAAGCTGAAAGTGAGGGACAGTTAGAGGCGGCATATGAAAAACTTTGTGAAATAGGTGACTTCGTTTACAGCGATGAAGTGAAAATAAGCCAACTAATCGTGTTAAACAAGTTACCATTTAGAAGTGGAGTTGAACCCGAGCTTGAAAGGCTGATCCCGTCGTCATATGACAAAAATTTTGTGAACTATGCACTCAAGGTTTTAAAACAGAATCGTGCCCGGTTCACTAAGAGGTGTATCGCTTACTTTATCTGCTACCGAGAGAACATTATGATGGATTTTGGAGGAGATTCACTCATTAGCATAGCGGATACGGCCTTACGAATGAAGCTTTATATCCTCGAATTTTCCGGGTTTATTGAAGAATTTCTTGAGTATTTGCCAAAAGAACGCCTCCTAAGGCTTTGCAGCATGATCGAAGCGAATCCCAACATAGACTGGGGCAGTCTAAAGGGGAGCACGATCCGTCTGATTGAGCGGAAGTATTCATCCGATCCGGATCTTAATCGCTTCTTTGCCCATTTGAGAGTCATTGACCACGCATAAAAAAGGCCGAGCGGGCATATTCCCATTCGGTCCTTTGATTGTCTAGCTCCAGCGCCTAGCCCCTCGAGGTCATAAGCCAATCCGTCCAAAAGGTTAAAGAACAACCTTTCGGCCGGCTCGTCTTATGCTGGTCGGGGCTGACCAAGGCGCTTGCGCTTTTCTTAATTCACTTTTCTTTTTCAAGGCTTGATAAAGGGATAAACTGATGAAAGATCCCAATCGTCGTCATCTTGCCCATCCCGACATCTGTAAAATCTGTCTTGTAGATTGAAAAAACAACATAATCGGATTTGCTTGTACCGGCATCAAAGATGGATTTTCCGGCAATGGAGAGGATCCCCCTTTTTAGCAGGTTGGACGACTGATCCATTGATTTGTGATTAATCCAATCAATATATTCCGACCGCCCTGGATTTGTCGCAGATAATACATAGATGATGACAACCAATAGAATCAAAGAAACAAAACGCCTCAATTCATAACCTCCCAACTCTAAGAAAATGGACATTCAGCCTGTACAATCTTATGTACGGTAAACCTAAAAAATCACCGCAACGAGTACGAATGGAAAAACATAATAATGCTATTTCTTTGCTGGTATGATAAATTATTACTATTATTATCTATTCATAGATTGGGTAAACATCTTAAACAATCATTTTAAAGGAGAATAATCAGTGAAGAGAACCTATAAGTGGCTCATAGGCTGTTTACTATTCCTGCTATTACTTAATGGATTCGGAATATTGGCTGTAACGCTATTAAAATAAGCACGAAGGCAGGGAGGGACGCAGATGACAACAAACTTAACAAAACCGATTTCAATCAAGTTACTCTTTGCCATGCTGGTGATCACGATTGGGGCTGAAGTCCTCCTTTATTTAACCCGGTACAGCTATTTGGCGAGTACCCTCTATGATGCGATGATGGTATCTTCCTTGTTTGTCGGCTTAAAACTGCACCGGCGGATTAGCAGTTCCGAACCGATTCAGGCAACAAAACGACAGCTGACCTTAAAGTTTACAGGCGCTTTCTTAATTTTCTTTATTGGCAGCACGATTATTAATATCTATTCATCGAACACTTTTAACGATTTTAACGTGGATTATGATCAATACGTTCAAGACTATACCGATATGCAAATGGATGTGGATCAGCATTCAAGTGCTGCTGATTCCGAGACAAAGACCAAACCCGATTCCACCTTTTTTGAAAAAGTAGATACCATCGGCCCGGATTTATATACAGATGCGCTCGCAGGCTTAGAAGAGGTGTGGCGCCTAGCCTACATTATCCTTCTCCTGGTCGTATGTAAAAAATTCTTTCCAAACAGATGGGCGAGCGGGAGAAGAGATATTTTTCTGATGTGTGCCTTATTTCTCACTTCGATCCTATTTGGAATAGATCATACTTTAGACTCAGTGGAACCATGGGCTGTTAAAATTGGGGCCATCGTTACCTTTGCGAATATGGGGTTATTATTTGGGTTAATCTTATTATGGACACGAAACCTGTGGGTAACCGTCCTCGTTCATTCTCTTTATGACATTACCGCGACACTATCGTGGTACTACCTAGATTCGGCGGTCGAACTAATGACCTTGATTGTTTTAATCGTTCATGTTATTCTCCAAACGGTAGAAAAATTACAGCAAAAACGCTTGCTGCACCAGCTGGAAACAGAAGAAAGGGTGCAAGCGGCCGAATAGCAAAGGGGTTCCGCATTTTTTGCGGACCTCTTTTAATATGTATAAACCCTGGAATCCACCCAATAATGAACTGTCCCATCCTCGAGTCTCTCATACTTAATCTTTTCGCGCTCGAGCGCACTCTGTAAACTCTCCATCACCAGCTCTTGCTTGACTCGGAGTTCGATTATTTTATGGTTTAAGGTAGCCGTATTTGAAACCTTGGAAACGTCGAGATAGGTAAGAATCTCTTGTTGCTGCTCCATGACATGCAGCAAATCAAGTTTATGGGCTTGTAAGCGTGAGGGTGGATCCAGAGCGGAAAGTCTTTTCCATAAGTGAATTTGTTCTGCCTTTGCTTCACGATAGTCAACCGTGTGCCCAGAAAGAGCTTGATTGAGCAATTGTTCACTTTGCCTATATAAAAGCTGCTCTTTCGTTAAATAGGCAGCCAAATCGGATTGATTAGGGTGAAAGGAATACAGAACAGCCATTAACAAGATGAGCAGAAATCCGGCTGCTAGTATGACCCATTTTTTCATAGAAGATGGATGTGGCGTAAGGGATCCAGTTTTTTCCGCGTGGTAGAATCGCCCCGCCGCCTGTAATTCTTCCAGCTCTTGTTTCACTTTTTGTTGGGCAGGAGTCAGCAACTTTAAGCCCTCCAATAGAATAGGATAGATAAACTACTACTATCCTACTATAAAACCTCGCGTAAAATCCATTTATTATCCAAATTTATAGATAAATACTCTTAACTTCCACCATCTCTAGCATTTTGAGTGTTCAAAATTAATGTGTTTGTTTAGTTGTTCTGTTTGCTTCAAAGGTCCACTGATTATTTAAAATGAAGTTGATTCCCATTCCCAGCGCAGTTGCTGCTAATTGTGAACCATACTGATTGAATCCCCATTGATGGACAAGTAAGAAGAGGCAGCCTGTATTGATACTTAGCACAATTAAATTAACAATGACAAATTTAACGAAAACAGCTAGATGGTTTTCTGTATTTTTAAACACCCACTTCTTATTCCAGTAATAGCTATTCACTAACCCAATCAGGTAAGAAAGGATATTGGCTGCGATGTAGTGCATGCCTAATTTGACAAACAATATATAACAACCAATCGAAATAAGTGTATTCACAATCCCAACCAGTCCGAACTTCAGTAACTTTTTCATACGAACCCTTCAATCCATAAATATGATTACCTCCATACTAATGATTTGGGAAAAGAAATGCAAAAAAGTAGTCAATGCCCTGTCCAGATCCTTGTGTTTTCTATAAATAGAGGGGAAAGGAGAGGTTGTATATGAACATAATTCAGCGATTGATTCCTGTTTCAAATAAAGACACGCGCCCTGGCATTAAAATGGTCCCTGCCTACATCACCATTCATGAAACAGATAATCCCAGCCCGGGTGCAGGTGCTCGGGCACATGCCAAATTACAGGAACGGGGAAATGACCGTTTGGCTTCCTGGCACCTGCAAATTGATGATCGTGAAGCAATTCAATCCATTCCCTTTCATGAGACAGCCTGGGCGGCAGGGGATGGAAGAAGTGGTACGGGTAATTCTTCTTCGATTCATATTGAACTATGTGTAAACAGTGATGGGGATTTTAAAAAGGTGGTCAACCATGCAGCGGAGGTCACAAAACAATTGATGGAGACCTATCAAATCCCCTTAGATAATGTGGTCCAGCATCACTATTGGAGTGGGAAAAACTGTCCTAGATTTCTCCGCAGCGGGGAAAAAGGGATCGACTGGAATGACTTTATTCAATTGGTCAATAGTCAGGATAATCACAAAAGCTCACAAGAGAACATGCCCTTTCCCGGCAATTTAATAAAAAGAGGCTCAATCGGCAAAGACGTCGAGCGAATACAGAGAGCTATTCATGTAAAAGTGGATGGCATTTTTGGCCCAAAGACAGAAAAAGCTGTCATGGCCTTCCAAAAACGCAACGGATTAGCCGCAAACGGAATGGTAGGCACAAAAACCTGGACAGTGTTGTTTTAACAAATTCATTTATCTAAAAAAAGTACTGGATATCGCCCTGCATATTCCAATATAGGAAATATTGCTTATTTTCCTCCAATTAATAGAGGATTTGGCAGGAAACTATTTAAAAATTCGTCATAATAAGCGATAATAAACTATATTTCGGAATATTTTTCTAGTTTTCGAGGGTAGACAATCAAATTAATTGTCATTTTTTATTTTTTTCATATAGGTAGATTTATATATATAGGAGTGGATGAATTGAAAAAAATGGGGAAAGTGATGGTCCTTTCTACCGGTTTGCTGCTGGGAAGCGGTGCAGTTATCCCTTATGCATCCAACAGTTTGGGTCACGTTTATGCTGACACGATTAGTAAAACCTCTTACCAAACGACTGCAAATCTAAATGTCCGTATAGGAGCAGGAACGAACTATAAAACTATTATTACCATCCCTAAAGGGAAAATTATTACATCCGCAGAGAGAAAAGGTGCGTGGTATAAAGTATCCTATACCTATCCGGTCAAAGGAAAAAATGTTAGTATAACTGGCTGGGTAACGGGGAGTTTCCTAAAGGAATACTATATTTATAACAATACAGGCGGGACTTATTATTTTACTAATAAAACTAGTAGTCTATATCCTACACCAGATAAAAAGAATAAAGCAGTAGCTACTCTTGCAGCAGGAAACGGCTTAGTATCTACTCAAAAAGTGGTCAACAGCATTGGACAAACCTGGTATCGGGTCTCCTATAACGGAAAAACCTTGTATGTGATCAGCAGTGATGTTTCAGCAGGCCCTGTAAAATCCTTTACAAAAGCCAATTATCAACTTACAAAGAATTCTTATTTATATTCCTCTTATGGAACTAGTTATCCCAAATTGATGGGGATTCCTAAAGATACCCTGATCTCCTCTGTAAAGACTGTTGGGAGTTGGTATCAAGTAACCTATCAAGGAAAAACAGGATACATTCAAGGAACGGACCTTAAATCGGTTACGCAAACTCCTGTGAATCCAGTGGTACCGACAACTGTAGTAAAAACGTCTTACCAAACGACTGCAAATTTAAATCTGCGTTCAGGGGCAGGAACAAGTTTTAAATCGATTATGACGATTCCTATCGGCAAAATTGTTACTTCTTCACAGAAAAGTGGGGCTTGGTACAAAGTATCCTATACGTATACGAGCAAAGGAAAAAATGTTACCGCAACCGGTTGGGTAAGCGGAGAATTTTTAAAGGAATACTATAGTTATAGCAATACAACTGAAACCTATTATTTTACCAATAAAACGGTGAGCTTATATTCTACACCAGATAGTAAGAATAAAGCAGTATCCACTCTTGCAGCAGGAAACGGCCTCGTATCTACTCAAAAAGTGGTCAACAGCATTGGACAAACTTGGTATCGGGTCTCCTATAAGGGGAAGACCTTGTATGTAATCAGCAGTGATGTTTCAGCAGGCCCTGTAAAATCCTTTGCAAAAGCCAATTATCAACTTACAAGGAATTCTTATTTATATTCCTCTTATGGAACTAGTTATCCCAAATTGGTGGGGATTCCTAAAGATACCCTGATCTCCTCTGTAAAGACTGTTGGGAGTTGGTATCAAGTAACCTATCAAGGAAAAACAGGATACATTCCAGGAACGGACCTTAAATCGGTTACGCAAACTCCTGTGAATCCAGTGAAACCAGTGGTACCAGTAGTACCGACAACTGTAGTAAAAACGTCTTACCAAACGACTGCAAATTTAAATCTGCGTTCAGGGGCAGGAACAAGTTATAAATCGATTATGACGGTTCCGACCGGCAAAATTGTTACTTCTTCAGAGAAAAGTGGCTCTTGGTACAAAGTATCCTATACGTATACGAGCAATGGAAAAAATGTTACCGCAACCGGTTGGGTAAGCGGAGAATTTTTAAAGGAATACTATAGTTATAGCAATACAACTGAAACCTATTATTTTACCAATAAAACGGTGAGCTTATATCCTACTCCTGATAGTAAGAATCAAGCAGTATCTACTCTTGCAGCAGGAAACGGTCTTTTATCGACACAAAAAGTTGTCAACAGCGTCGGACAAACCTATTATCGGGTTTCTTATAATGGAAAGACCTTGTATGTGATCAGTAGTGATGTAACAGCCGCTTCAGTTAAATCTTTTGCAAAAGCCGATTATCAGACAAATAAAGATTCTTATTTGTACTCATCCTATGGAACTAGTTTTGGAGTATTAATGAATCTTCCTAAAGATACGATTCTCTCCTCTGCAAAGACGATTGGCAGTTGGTATGAAGTGACGTATCAAGGGAAAACAGGATATGTTCCGGGTACCGATCTCCAATCGCCTCCGAAAAACACGGAAAATCCGTTAGTATTAACGGAAAAAACGTACTTAGTGACAGACGATTTAAGATTAAGACAAGCAGATAACACTTCAGCAGCGGTTCTTACTGTTATTCCTAATGGATCGACAGTAACATCTGCAGAGCAAACAAGTAATGGCTGGTTTAAAGTTACGTATAACGGCAATACAGGGTATGTCTCCGGTACTTACTTAAAAGAATACCAAAAAGAAGATAATTATAAATTTATTGATTTGCGGACGGCTTCTCCTGTAACCGCCAGTCAAATTAATGCATACATCGCTGCGAATGTAAACGGCCGTCCAAGTGTGTTGTTGAATAAAGGCCAAGCCTTTATCGATGCAGGAAAGACGTATGGGGTAAACGCCCTATACTTGGCAGCACATGCCATCCACGAAAGTGGCTTTGGAACCTCCAATATTTCTTTAGGTAAATTGAACCTATTTGGCTATGGAGCTTTTGATATCACTCCTTTTGTAGGAGCCTATCGTTTTTCAACCATTGATGACTGTATCAATTATATTGCTCAAAAAATAAAATCAGATTATTTAAATCCTGAAGGTACACATTTTGAGGGTGCTTTCCTTGGCTACCGGACGAATGGAACAAACGGGACTCGAGATGCAAGCAAAAGTATCGGTATGAATTATTGGTATGCGTCCGATCCAAATTGGGCGAATGCCATTGCCCAGCACATGCAAAAGATTTTACCGTTTGATAAAAATTATTATGCCAATGCCGCCATTAACACCACGATTCCGGCTGTTCCTGGTATTCCGGCAGGAAGCGATCAATTTCCTGCTAACATCCAAGCGGCAGCGAAAGTTGATATCATTGCGAATACAAATACGATTAAAGCAGGATCAACGTTTGTTCTTCTTGAGAAGTCCAATGATTATAAGTTAAAGGTACAATTTAATGATACGGTCAATTGGACAAACAGGATTGACTTTTCTAGCTATAAAAAATCGTTCACTGTCCTGAATTTAGGAAGAGTTTCAGGCGCCAGCAGCGTAAATGTTCGCTCTACACCAGAAGTTACGGCCGATAATCTTATTGGAAGTTTAACTTTAAATAGTTATGTGGAACTGGTTTTGGATGAGAATCAAAAGGTGATAATGGACCCATCTCTAAAGTGGTATAAAATCAAATTGCCAAATGGAAATGACGGCTGGATGAGTTCACAGTATATTGTGAAAGAGCTTCAGTAATTTTCTTTTTGAATTGCATGAGAGTGCCATTTACTTAGCAGACTGCAAAGTAAATGGCACTTTTTTATTGTTCAACTCCGAATATATTTCACTAGAATGACTAGATTTTACTGGCTGAAAATTGGTATTATTGATGTCGGTAAAGGATTGTGTCGAAATTTGCTCTTTTATCGTCATATTACTTAAAATGGAGGGTAGAGTGACTGTTTACTTTTCCCTAGGATAGGAGCGAAACTACAATTGGAATCTGAACGAAAAAATAACTTTTTTAAAGGAACACTATATGTTTTTATCATTAAATTAGTAGGGGCAGGATTAGCATTTTTAACCCAAGTGATCTTGAGTAAATCATTAGGGATTGAATCCTATGGTTCCCTGAGTATATTTTTATCATTAGCGAATATATTAATGGTTTTACCTGTGATTGGAATGGATACAGGGATCATTCGCAGTGTTGCAGGTACGGATGAAAAAAGCCAGCGCAAATGGTTTCTCACGATTTCTTTAAAAATAACAAGCTTATTATTAGTCCTAGTTTTATTGGTAGTGTGGGTAGCGAAAAAAAATATATTTGCGTCGTTTAAGTTAGATCCAGAGTTAGGGATTTATTTATTGGTTTATGTGATTTTTTTAACGTATGCCAAAATTTTGGATGGTTTTTTTCAGGGAGAGAAAAAAACAGTTTTGGCGAATATCTTTTCCCCGTTTTTAAATAATGTGCTCAAATTCATTTTACTAGCTGCTCTGTTTACCATTACACACAGTCTAAAGGCAGCGGTTATCGTCATGTTAGCAGTTGAAATGGTGTTAGTGGTGATCCGGTTTATTTATATTGCCAAGGACTATTTAAAGGTCCATTCTAAGCCTAAGGGTCAGGTGAAAGAATATGTTAACTATTCAATCCCATTATTTTTTGTTGCTTCGATCTCGATTGTCCTTATTTCCCTAGATAAATTTGTCTTAAGTTATTTAACGGGGAATTTTGAGGTAGGGATTTTACGGATTTTTGAAAACTATTCAGCCATATTGGGATTGTTTGTGGCACCTTTTGTTACAATGTGGCCAATCATGTCTGAATACTATAAGAAAAATAAAATGAGTGAATTAAGTGAGCTATTTAAGCAATCTACGTTAGTGATTGCGGCGTTAGTATTACCTGCCTGGGTGACGTTGACGGTTTGTACAGAAGAGATGCTCAGCATATTTGGAGTGAAAGCCTCACAGGTAGAGAACATTAAGTTAATTATGTTTTTGTTTTTCCTTGGAACCGTATATGATGCAATCATTGGCCCGGCGGGAGCCCTGCTAAGCATGACAAAGTATTCAAAAACAAACTTGCTGAATAATCTATTGTTATTTGTTTTGAACCTCGGGCTAAGTATCATTTTGATTTCTAAAATTGGTCTGCTTGGCTCTGCTATTTCTTTTTCGGTCTCTAAAGTATTTATTAATACACTTAACGTCGTTCAAAATAAAAGGCTGTTTAATTTATTTCCCTATGGAAAACTGCATTTCCTTTTAATTGGTGCGGGGATTCCCATTTATTATGTTGGTACTCTAGCAAAAGAAATAATCCATTCAGGAACGATTATTAACTTAATCGCTGTAGGTGTCATATCCTACTTATTATATTTAGGATTATTTCTCTTATTGAACAGAGAAAGTGCCAAAAAATTATTTCTCCAGTTCAAAAAGAAAAACGCTTAGAGAGATAAATCGAACTTCAGACCATTCGACTTTGTTCTTCATCATTTGTTGAAAATACCATATTTATGATAAAATTCTTGAATAGTGAACAAGTATTGGTTTAGTATTGTGTAGGTAAACTAAAATCAATGCTTTGAAAAAAATCTTACTAAAAATATAAGAGGGTAAAAAATGCGAAAAGTAATTACTTACGGTACGTTTGATTTATTACATTACGGTCATATAAACCTTTTAAGACGAGCTAAATCATTAGGCGATTATTTAATCGTGGCACTTTCTACAGATGATTTTAATGAAATAAAAGGGAAGAAATCTTATTTTTCATACGAGCAAAGAAAATTACTGTTAGACGCAATTGTCTACGTGGATGAAGTCATTCCAGAAAGAACGTGGGAACAGAAAAAAGAGGATGTCATCAATCACGATGTCCATACTTTTGTCATCGGGGATGATTGGAAGGGGAAATTTGATTTCCTTTCTGAATACTGTGAAGTGGTTTACCTGCCTAGAACGGAAGGTATTTCGACTACGAAGGTTAAAACAGATTTAAATAAACAATAGTAAAATACTTTCTTCTTATTTATAGATGCATATAAGAGTTGTTTTCAAAATTTGGGGGACTTCTAATGAAAGACTTAAAAAATAAAGTAAAGCAGTTCATTAATTTTTTCTTCTATCTCATCAGCTGTCTGGTTATAAAGAAGAAAAATCGAATTGTCTTTGGAGCTTGGTTAGGTGACAGGTTTGGTGATAATCCCCGGTTTCTGTTTGAATGGCTTGCAGAGAAACATCCAAATGAATTTGAATTAATTTGGATTGGCAAGCCACATATATATGATCAAATAAAAAAGATCGATAACATTACATTCTATAAAAAAAATTCACTGCAGGGACTTTTCAAGTCGATGACAGCTAAGTATGCTTTCTTTTCCCATTCCCATCATGATATTTCCAATTTAAATGTTTTCGGAAATTGCATAACCGTCCAGCTTTGGCATGGAGTCCCTTTAAAACGAATTGGGGACGACTCAATTGGCTATGAAAGCTCGAATGATTTCTTTAGTAACTTTAATAGAAATAAAATGACTAATTATCGTTTTTATATCTCATCTTCTCAAGAAAATTCAAATAAGCTGTTAACTGCTTTTCGACAATTTAGTATAACGGCAGATAAAATTCTTTCAATTGGACAGCCTCGAAACGATTTTTTAATCAATCAAAAGGATTTTACGTCAACGTATAAAAAGAAACTTTATGACCTTTTTCCTGAAATAAAGGATAAAAAAATTATTACCTATATGCCGACTTTTCGTGATAAAACGGCGAACAACTTTTCATTTAAATTATTAACAGGAAAAGAGCAAGAAAAGTTGATAGAAGTGCTTACTAAACATAATGCGGTGATCTTAGAGAAAAACCATTATGCAGAAACAGGGTCTTCTCGGGCCACTTTAGCTCCATCGCCATTTATAAAATCTCTTACGGATGTTCCGTTTGACTCGCAAGAACTGCTTCTTGCTTCTGACATGCTGATTACAGACTATTCGAGCTGCTATTTTGACTTTTTATTACTTGATCGACCCATTATTCATTACGCCTACGACTATCAATCATATGGCAGTATTGATAGAGGTTTTTATTATGACTTAGAAGATGTTTCTGGAGGATCCATTGTTAAAACAGAGGACAAGCTCCTCGAGTCGATCGATAAAAATCTAACTGAACCTAATTTATACAAGAGTAATCGTGACAGTACTATAGCTTTTCTGTTAAATAATGAAAAGGGAATTAGTAGTGAGGAAATTTATCAGCGTATTTTACTTTTGCAGTAAAACTGAATATAATCTTCTAACTCGGTGGTGAGAAGCCTGTTCTCTACAGGTCTCTCACCACCGAGTTTTTTTATGGTGGTAGATACCATATGAGGTTAAAACCATAAATGGTAGAATTAATGAACAAACTCCTAACAAAAACATGAAAATATGATTAATTATTTTTATATGAATTACAAACTCTTCAAAAAATTATATAATGGATTTTGGCAGATCAACTACTGAAAAGGATGGAAATAATGAATAGACAAATCCACAGAAAAAAGAAAAAAAAGTTTAAAGTAAGGAAAGTTCTTTATTGGATTTTTGCACTTTTAATAGGGCTTTCAGGATATATATATTATCAGTACTCACAAGGGATTAAACAAGCTCAGGGTAAATCTATTTCCAATGAAACAGCAAAACAAGAGTTTAATGGATCAAAAAGAGGAAATATGGATAAAGTGAATATTCTTTTGCTGGGGATTGACACCAGAGGAGAGGAAAAGTCACGTACGGATACGATCATGATTGCGCAATATGATCCTAAAAAACAAACGGCAAAAATCATCTCTCTAATGCGGGACATATATGTTGATATTCCCGATCATAAAAACTATAAGCTAAATACGGCTTACTTTCTTGGTGGACCAGAGCTGCTAAGACAAACCATTGAGCAAAACTTTGGTATCGATATTCATTATTATGCAGTAGTTGATTTTAAAGGCTTCGAATCAGTGGTAGATACGTTAGCGCCAAATGGAATTGAGATGAATGTTCAAAAGAGAATGTCCAAAAATATTGGAGTGGTTTTACACCCAGGCTTACAATATTTAAATGGGAAAGAATTACTTGGATACGCCCGTTTTAGATATGATGCTCAAGGTGACTTTGGCCGGGTTGAACGTCAACAAGAAGTATTGAATTCCCTAAAGGATCGAATTATAAGTGTCAATGGTGTAACGAAATTACCAAAACTAGTCGGGACGATTCAGCCATATATTGATACCAATTTAGAGGGTGTTGATCGCTTAGCGATATTAAAGGACTTTTTCCTAAATCCTCCAGGTAAAATTGAATCATTACGTATTCCAGTCGATAACTCCTATACAACGGCAAATTATGATGGGGTGGGCTCCGTTCTTGACATCGATTTTGACAAAAATAAACAAGCTATCGATGAATTTCTTAATGGAACAGAAAGTCAGACCAGTTTAGATAAATAAGATTTACTAAACGTATAAAACGCTAGACTACTATCTTATAGACTATAAAAATAGTCTATGAGGAGTAGTCCTTTTTATGGAAAGATTTATAGTGAGTAGAATCTGGTTACATGTAACCAAATTCAAGTTAAAAGTTGAAGTAAATGAGTAGGTTATGTATATTAGTACATGTCATGTTTAGGCTTCAGAACGATAAAATTCTTGTATAGGTTTGGTACGGCATCTTAAAACTATAAAGGTAAAATGGGGAAAGACTTTATTATAATACTCTAAATAGAGTAATGAGGGGTAATAAGATGAAAAAAAATATAATTCTGATTTTAAGCTCACTGCTAATCTTATCTATGTTTCTTAGCATTTTTTATGCTGCTTTTTTTCATAAAAATAATAATGTGTTGAATCAAAGCGATGAAAATGTCCAAAAAGATCTCCGAATTAACATTGGTTCAGAACCGCAGTCCTTACATCCTGGTCTTGCCGATGATTCTACATCAGGATCAGTCCTTTCACAAGCCTTTGAAGGGTTAACAAGAAAAAATGTATGGGGGATAACGGTAAATGCAGCTGCTAAGGTCATAAAAATATCAGATGATTTAAAAACCTATACCTTTACACTTCGGGATGCAAAATGGACAAACGGTGATCCAGTTGTGGCACAAGATTTCGAATATGCTTGGAAATGGGTTTTGGACCCGGCCAATAAGGCAGAAAATGCCTATCAACTTTATGATATTAAAGGTGCAAAAGCTTATCACGATGGAAAAGGAAGTAAAAGCGACGTAGGGATAAGGGCGCTAGATGACCATACATTAGAAGTTGAACTTAATCAACCGAATTCGCATTTCTTAGAATTAGCTACACTAAGTACCTACTTCCCAATCAATCGTAAAGTAGCAATGGCACATCCTTCTTGGGCAAATGAAGTGGGGAAATATTACATAACAAATGGGCCTTACACCATAACAAAATGGAACCATAATAAAGAAATTTCCTTCGAAAAAAATATGAATTACTGGGATGCCCCGAAAGTTAAAATAGAAAGCATTTCCATGCAAATGGTGAATGATTCAACAAAAGCGTTATCCATGTATGAAAATGGCGATCTCGATGTCATGGTGGCTGCCACTACTAAAACAAAAGAGGATGATCAAGATTTATATGCTCACTCCCTTACTGGTTTATACAAACTTGTCATCAATACGGAAGCAAAACCCTTCACTAATAAGAATATCCGAAAAGCTTTAGCTTTTGCCATTAATCGCCAGGAGCTGGCTGATCATAGTGGGCTTGATGAAGTCGAACCGGCCATGGCTGTCATTCCCCCAGTCCTATTCCCGGAAAATAAGAATAGGTATTTCCAAGATCATGATATAACAAAGGCAAAACAATACCTCCAAACAGGTTTGAAAGAGTTGGGTTATAACGATGTTTCTGCCCTTCCTGTTATTACACTCTCTTTTAATGGAAGTGAATCAGACGAAAGAATGGCCCAAACAATTGTGGATATGTGGAAAGAAAATCTAGGTGTTAAGGTGAAATTGGATAGTTCAGCCCTGAATACGCAAAATAAACAAGAAACCAAAAAAAGTTTTGATGTTTCTTTAATCATGTCTGTAAACGATTATAATGACACACTCCATATCCTTGAACAGAATACTCATTCTTTATTCAATAGGACAGGTTGGGATAACAAGCAATTCGAATCAATGGTAGAACAGTCTAAAATGAACATGGATAAAAACCAACGTCTGGAATTGATCCAAAGAGCGGAATCAGTACTAATGGATGAAATGCCGATTATTCCTATTAATTTTACTACAACTGAAATTATCCAAGATTCAAACTTACACGATATTGCTATTAATAATCAAGGGAATTTACAGTTCAGGTGGGCTTGGTTTGAATAGACTTTTCCTACTGGATTTTAAAAAAAAATGACGAAATATGTTACAATACAACTTAGACTGAATCGTTTCTAGGGTATTGGAATGTTTAACAGGGGGAGTTTGTTATAAAGAATCAACGGTTTTTTCCATCTGCTTTATCGTTACTTTCAATCTTGTCTTATTTTTTATGTGTATTTGCTTTAACTAGACAATTTCCATTTTACCAATTGTCGAAGTTAATAAGCATAAGTCTCATTTTGGTGTTTGTTTTTTCCGTGCCCTTTTTGTTAAAAAATTTCTGGAAAAGTGAAAAATCAATCAAATACTTGTTTATTCTCAATATCGTTTTTTTGACTATCTTGCTGGTGTATTCGATTGTAGTTAAGCATAATAGTCTGTCGTTAGCGCTTCGCTTTTACTCTGTGCTTGTCTTAATACTGGCTGCCTTCTTTTTACCGCCAAAGAAAATTTACGTGAATCTATTTATTTTATTAGCAGTGGTGCAGAGTGTTTTGTTAATCGGGTTTGAAATCTTTATCGTCTTAAAGGGAGACCCGGGATTTGCTGGATATATAAGATCAAAGGTGCTTAGTTTGAAGTTAGGGGACATTTATACCTTTAATAATTATTTTTATCGTGTGCAAATAAAGGGTAATCCCGTATTACCAATTGCCTTTTTAGTTAGCTTATTTGCAATTCAATCGAAACGAATCAAAATCTCTGCCGCTGCCCTTTTATTTGCAGGAACCATTGTAGCGGGGAATTTTGCTTTTATATTAGCCATTTTATTCTTTTTTGGTATGTACCTTGTTATCCTATTTTTTTCCAATAAAAGGATATCTGCCTTTTTGAAAAATTTATTAAAAAGTAGAACGAGAGTATTTTTGGGAGCAGGTGCGGTTTTAGTAGTTCTCTGCGTGGCTGCCTTTGTAATATACCCTTATTTTCAGAGTTTGTTCCTTCTGAAAATGCAACGTTCGATTCCAACTCGTTTTGACCAAGTGATTCATCTTATGAATGATTTAAGGGAGACAACTAGCTCCTTACTATTTGGTCAGGGTTTAGGGAACTTAATTAATGTAATCACAGACTACCGCGACTATCGCAATTACTACTACTATGAATTACAAACTATCTATATTCTCAATCAGGTAGGCGTTTTGTATTTTATCTTCTTCCTAATTACAAAAGTTACTTTTATTATCAAATTTTGGAGAAATAAATTTGTCTATCTAATTTATCTTGCTTACGTATTGTATGCTTTTTCCAATCCTTATTTATTTGATGCAACCAATATTATTGTACTGATTGTATTAAATTCATTAAGTAAACTATATCTAAAAGAAGGTTATAACAGTGAATCGAAAATTTAAGGTTTGTGCTGTTATGGTTTGTTTCTATCCTGACATAGAAGAACTTTCCTCTAATATTAATGCCATTGTTGGACAAGTTGAGAAATTAATCATAGTTGATAATAGTGAAAAGCCAGTTAATCACAATTTTTTAAATGAAAACGATCAGGTCAGTAAAATTGAATGGGTTTCTTTGAAGGAGAATCTGGGAATTGGCGCGGCGCATAATGTAGGAATCAAAATGGCATTGGAACAAAATTTTGATGGCATCCTGCTGCTGGATCAGGACAGTAATCCACCCAAAAATCTAGTAAAGGAACTCGCTTCAGGTATGGAATTTCTGAACGATCAAGGGATAAAAGTAGCTTGTTTGGGCCCGGATATTTTTAATAAAAACACCAATGAAACCTATAAGCCTCTTGTCAATAAGGGAGTAGAATTAAGTGAGGATTTTGTAGAAAAGGATGTTTTGATTAGTTCTGGAAAATTAATTTCGGCAGAAGCTGTCAAACAAATCGGAATGATGGATGAAGCTTTATTTATCGATTTAGTCGACTTTGAGTGGTGCTGGAGAGCAAGAAAAGATGGCTTTAGAGTTTTTAGTAGTAAACGGGTTAGAATGGGACATATGGTTGGGCAGAAAAATGTAAAAATTTTAAATGTCTATAATTTATTAATTCCTTCTCCGCTCAGACACTATTATCAATTTAGAAATACCATTTTCCTTTTAAAAAGGGGTTATGTTCCTCGTTATTGGAAGATAAAAGCACTAATTGAAAGATGTATCGAACTTTTCCTTTACTCTTTATTAATCTCCCCAAGGTTAATCCGATCTCGGTATATCTTTAAAGGGATAAAAGATGGCTTATTCAACAGGAAAGGGAAATTAATTAATGGCTGATCGTATGATAAATATTGATAGCGTATGTGCAATTGTTGTGACCTATAACCCTAATATTGAAGAGCTAAAGGAAAATATGGAATCCGTTGTTCATCAAGTTGGAGGAATCTGCATTGTGGATAATTCTACCGATGTAACTCTCCAGGAAAAGCTGCTGACTTTTCAAGAGAATAAAAAGTTTCATGTCCTATCCAACAAAGGAAACTACGGGATCGCCTTTGCGCAGAATATAGGGATGAAGTGGGCCTTAGATAAGGGTTATGAGGCTTTTTTTCAATTAGATCAGGATAGTAAATTGATGGAAGATACCGTGTTAAAATTAGTAAACGAATATAATTTTTTATTATCCCAAGATAAAAAGATCGCTTGTATTGGACCATTAGCGTTTGATCGTGATAAATCGGAAGATGATGTCTATCACAATTACAATTCAACGAATGAAAGAATTATTAAAGTTCCACAAACCTTAAGTTCCGGTTCCTTAATTCCAAAGGATGCTTTTATAGGCATTGGCGGAATGGAAGAAGACTTATTTATTGATTTAGTTGATTATGAGTGGTGTTGGCGGGCAGAAAAACAAGGCTATTCCACCTATGTAACAAATGATGTAAAAATGGCCCATCGTTTAGGGGAGGACAGGTATCACTTTTTAGGCAAGAGTATTGGCGTCCCTTCTCCGATCAGACATTACTATCAGTTCCGGAACACCCTGGAAATGTTAAAAAGGTCTTACGTGCCTTTAAATTTTAAAGTTAAATATATCCCCATTTTACTTTTTAAGTTTTTCTTTTTCAGCCTGTTTGTAAAACCAAGAGCGGTCCGTTTTAGGATGATGGTAAAAGGGACGATGGATGCACTAAGGGGAGTTAAAGGGAATATTAATGGAGACCGGCCAGGTATCGTCAGGATACAAAGTCATGAATAAAATGGAGTTGAAATAATGAACTTTTCAGTTCTTATGTCCGTATACTTTAAGGAAAAACCAGAGTTCTTAAGAGAATCAATTGAAAGCATGTTACGTCAGACGTTAAGACCAACTGAAATTTTAATTGTATTTGATGGGAAACTCACGGATGAATTGTATCAATTATTAAATGAATATAAAAAGGCAGAGCCAGATTTGTTTAAGTATGTTGAACTAGAACAAAATATGGGATTAGGGAAAGCCTTGGAGATTGGGATTAAGGAATGTACGTATGATTTAATCGCAAGAATGGATAGTGATGATATCTGTCATCCGCAACGATTTGAAAAACAAATAAACTTTATGAAGAGCAATCCTGATGTACAAGTCCTTGGATCATGGATCGGTGAATTTGAAGAGGATGTCGAAAAAATAGAATCGATTCGTAAAGTTCCTGCCAGCTATGAGGAAATTTTAAAATATGCGAAAACACGCTGCCCCTTAAATCATATGACTGTCGTTTACTGGAGGGATGCTGTTCTGAAAGCTGGCAGCTACCAGACCTTAATGTGGAACGAAGATTATTATTTATGGGGAAGAATGTTAAATAGTCATATAAAAATAATGAATTTACCAGAAATTTTAGTCTATGCTCGTGCGGGCGCAGATATGTTCAACCGACGCGGGGGACTAAAATACTTCAAAAATGAAATGGAACTGCAAAAGGAATTTGTAAAAATGCATTTTATCGATAGACAAACGTTTATTAAGAATGTTATTACAAGGGGAGCTGTCAGAATACTTCCTAACTCCTTTAGGGGCTTTGTTTATAAAAGGCTGCTAAGACGCTAAGAAAGATAAAAAAGAACCCTTGATTTCAAGGCGTTGAAAAATAGTAGGAATTACATATTTTTAAAATGTTATTAGCATAAATAACCTTGAATGGGAGCTGAATGAAAAATGAAGGGAATAATTCTTGCAGGCGGCAGCGGAACACGTCTTTATCCATTAACAAAAGTGGTTTCAAAACAGTTATTACCTGTTTATGACAAACCAATGATTTATTATCCGCTTTCTGTTCTTATGTTGGCTGGTATAAAGGATATCTTAATTATTTCTACCCCAGAAGATACAGCACGATTTGAGCAAATTTTAGGAGACGGATCCGATTTAGGAATGAATTTTTCGTATAAAATTCAACCACATCCTGGCGGGTTAGCACAAGCATTTTTAATCGGTGAAGAATTTATTGGCGATGACAATGTTGCCCTCGTTCTTGGTGACAATATTTTTTATGGCCATGGACTGACTGATCTATTAAGAAGCGCAGCTTCAAGGGAAACGGGAGCATCTGTATTTGGATATTACGTAAACGATCCAGAGCGTTTCGGTGTGGTTGAATTTGATAGCGAAGGTAAAGCCGTCTCGATTGAAGAGAAGCCTCTAGAGCCTAAGTCAAACTACGCAGTGACCGGACTTTATTTTTATGATAATCGGGTTGTAGAGATTGCCAAGAACATCAAGCCTTCTCCACGTGGTGAACTTGAAATTACCGACATTAACAAGGCGTATCTAGATATGGGGGAACTCAATGTCGAATTGCTTGGACGCGGTTATGCTTGGTTAGATACCGGAACGCATGCGTCATTGTTAGAGGCATCACAATTTATTGAGACAGTGGAAAAGCGGCAGTCCTTAAAAATTGCCTGTTTAGAAGAAATTGCATATAAAATGGGTTATATAACAAAAGATAAGTTATTAGAATTAGCGGGGCCGTTAATGAAAAATCAATATGGGCAATATTTACTAAAAGTAGCCACTCAAGAATTGAAATGAGGTAGAACGAATGAACGTTATTGAAACCAAGCTTTCTGGTGTTAAAATTTTAGAACCAAAGGTATTCGGTGACCATCGCGGTTACTTTATGGAAAGTTATAATAAAAATATATTCGAGCAATTAGGTTTAAACTTTGATTTTATTCAAGACAATCAATCGCTTTCCGCTCCGGTTGGAACTTTACGCGGATTACATTTTCAATTAAATCCAAAAGCACAAACAAAAGTTGTTCGTTGTGTAACAGGAGCCATTTATGACGTTGCAGTGGATATTCGACAAGGTTCTCCTACATATGGACAATGGGTTGGCGTGATCTTAAGTGAACATAATAAACGTCAGCTGCTAGTTCCAAAAGGTTTTGCGCATGGGTTCTGTACGTTAGTACCCGATACCACTGTTGCTTATAAAGTGGATGAATATTATTCGCCTGAGCATGATGGGGGGATTCTCTGGAATGATCCTGAATTAGGCATTGATTGGCCAACGACGAATCCTATTCTTTCTGATAAGGATACCAAGCACCCAACATTAGCAGAAGCAAAAAATTTAAATTTTATGTTTGAAAAATAGGAGGCACCTTATGAAATTGTTAATCACAGGCGGAGCTGGTTTTATTGGCAGCAATTTTGTCCGCTATATGGTAAATAAATATCCAAACTATCAAATCGTCAATCTTGATTTACTGACCTATGCAGGAAATCTTGAGAACTTAAAGGACATCGAAAATGCAGCAAATTACACGTTTGTTCGTGGTGACATTGCAAACCGCGAATTTATCGGTGGTCTATTTCAAGAAGAAAAGTTTGATTACGTGATTAATTTCGCTGCTGAATCACATGTAGACAGAAGTATTACTGATCCTGGAATCTTTGTTCAAACAAATATCCAAGGGACACTTGCCCTTCTAGATGCGGCTAAGACCATTGGCGTAAAGAAATACCTTCAGGTTTCGACAGATGAAGTTTATGGAACCTTAGGAGAAACAGGCTACTTTACAGAGGAAACCCCATTAGCGGCTAATAGTCCTTATAGTGCTAGTAAAGCTGGTGCGGATCTGCTTGTTCGTGCTTATCATGAAACATTTGGCCTGCCAGTGAATATTACACGCTGCTCAAATAATTATGGACCTTTCCATTTCCCTGAAAAGCTGATTCCATTAATGATCATTAATGCTTTAAACGACAAGGAACTTCCTGTTTATGGAGATGGCCTAAATGTTCGTGACTGGCTTCATGTTGAAGATCATTGCCAGGCAATCGACCTCGTACTTCATAATGGCCGCAATGGCGAGGTATATAACGTCGGCGGCAATAATGAACGCACAAATATTGAAATTGTTCAAACCATTTTAAAACAATTGGGCAAGCCAGAATCGTTAATTAAATTTGTTAAAGATCGTCCTGGCCATGACCGCCGTTATGCTATTGATGCTGCGAAATTACGGAATGAACTTGGATGGAAACCAAAATATACGTTTGATACCGGCATTGAGCAAACGATTAATTGGTATTTAGAAAATAAACAATGGTGGGAAAACATCATTTCTGGAGAGTATCAGGATTATTTTAAATCCCAGTATGGTGAGAGATTAGAGGTAGAATAAATGAAAGTTGTTGTTACTGGAGTGAAAGGCCAGTTAGGCTATGACCTTGAAAAGCAATTAACGGCCAGAAACCACGAAGTATTTGGCCTTGATCGTAATCAATTGGACATTACTGACGAACAAGCTGTGAAAGCCTATATGGAGTCAGTAAAGCCTGACGCTATTTTACATTGTGCCGCTTATACGAATGTAGATGCAGCGGAACAAGACAAAGAAACAGCCTATAATGTTAATGCATTAGGTGCAAAATTCCTTGCCGAAGCAGCCAGCAAGGCTGGAGCTAAAATGGTTTATGTGAGTACCGATTATGTTTTTGATGGTACAGCTTCTGAGCCATATGAGGTAGATCATCCGACCCATCCGCTTGGTGTCTATGGAGAAACAAAATTCGCGGGTGAGGAATTTGTTAAAAAGTCTTTAGACCGATATTTTATCGTTCGAACAGCATGGGTATTTGGCATCAACGGAAATAACTTTGTCAAAACCATGCTTCGTCTTGCAGAAGAGCGTGATGAATTAGGGGTTGTTCACGACCAGGTTGGCTCCCCGACTTATACCGTTGATCTTGCCCGATTTATGATTGATTTAGTGGAGTCTGATCAATATGGTGTTTATCATGCCACTAATGAAGGTGTTTGCTCTTGGTACGAGTTTGCGGTGGAAATTTTTAACCAAGCTGGTGTGAATGTGAAGGTAAATCCATTGACTTCAGAACAATTTCCCCGCCCAGCGGCTAGGCCTAAATATTCAGTTTTAAGTAAGAAGAAAATCACTGATCAAGGTTTTATTCCGCTCCCAAATTGGAAAGAAGCTTTATCAGCATACTTAAGGGAAATTAAAGGTTAATAAGTTATAATGAAAGGGATATGTAAACAGTCGTTTCAGCGACTTTTTAACATATTCCTTTTTTCATACATATTCTTATTGTTATGTAAAAGAGCATCAAACATTTATAAGCGAAATGTAACCTAGTTTGCAATAATTCGTCTAACTAGTGGGTACATAAAAGGAAGTGTGTTAACTAATAGTTTTCAATATTAGAGATTTATTACAAAGTAAATTTAATAGTTTCATTGAGTAAAAGTCTGTGCTATAATCCTTAGGGAGTATTTTATCGAAATTTGGCTTTTTTTATAGTTTAAATCACTACAAGAACAGGTAATGATAAAACCACGGAGGGTCCATTTATGTTATATTTAACTTTATTCTTGTGTTTTTGTGCTTCGATCTTCCTCACACCATTAGTAAAAAAATTAGCTTTTAAAATTGGCGCAACTGACAAGCCCAATCAAAGGAAAGTTCATCAAAAAATTATGCCTCGTTTAGGCGGATTGGCTATTTATATAAGTTTTATCTTAGGAATATTAATTATTAAACCAATTGAGAATTTTCATTTGCCACTTTTACATCCTAATGGAAATGTACACATCGCCATCTTGCTTGGAAGCTTAATTATTATCCTCACAGGTGCAGTTGATGATGTGAAAGAAATATCACCAAAGGTAAAGCTTTTAGGACAAATTCTTGCTTCCTTGGTCATTATCATGTTAGGAGATATTAAAGTGGAGTTTATTAACCTGCCCTTTGGTGGGGGTCGGTTAGACTTTGGGATTTTTAGTATCCCATTCACAATGGTTTGGATTATCGGTATAACCAATGCGATCAATTTAATCGACGGATTAGACGGTTTAGCTGGCGGGGTATCAACAATTGCCTTGTTTGCCATTGCAGGAATGGCTTATATAACAGGTAATCCGTATGTAACGGTTGTAGCCTTAATTGCTGCCGTTTCAACACTAGGATTCCTTGTCTATAACTTCCACCCAGCTAAAATCTTTATGGGTGATACGGGAGCTTTATTCTTAGGTTTCTTAATTAGTGTCCTATCGTTATTGGGTCTAAAAGGTGTTACATTTATTTCACTAGTCATTCCGGTTATTATTCTGGGTGTACCTATTTCTGATACATTCTTTGCGATTATCCGCAGACTTGTCAACAAGCAGCCCTTATCGGCACCAGATAAATCGCACTTACATCATTGTTTGCTAAGATCCGGCTTTTCACATCGTCAAACTGTTTTACTCATTTATGCTATGAGTGCCATTTTTGGACTAGCAGCATTTATCCTTTCACAGTCAACGCTTCTTGGAGCCATTCTTATTATCCTCACAATCTTAATTACCATTGAGATTATTGTGGAGAAAATTGGTCTTGTACGTGAAGATTACAAACCACTCCTAAAACTAATCAGAGGTTTTAGATTAGCGAATGTGCGAAATAAATAGTTATAAAAAAACAGGCGGCCAACATTCAGTTTGGCTGCCTGTTTTTTATATTTTCCAATTGAGATTTCCGGATATTAACATCTCCTAACATGTTTTTTATCAGCATTAATGGACAAACTTATTTTTAAGGAGGATGTTATATGTTTTTTCTTACCTTGATATTATGTTTTGTCCTATCTGTTCTTATTACACCTCTTATAAAAAAGCTTGCATTCCGAATAGGTGCTACTGACAGACCTAATCAACGTAAGGTTCATCAGTCTGTTATGCCAAGGATTGGAGGATTAGCGATTTTTATTAGTTTTATAATAGGAATGATCCTCTTGCATCCTGAAAACCCATCCTCATTACCCATACTAGTTGGCTGTTTTATCATTATCGCTACAGGCTTTTTGGATGACTTGATCGAACTGCCGGCAAAATACAAACTGATTGGGCAACTCGCTGCGGCATGCGTGGTTGTTCTGTGGGGGAATTTGCAGGTTGTCTTTATTAATCTGCCGTTCGGCGCACAGCTTCAATTTGGTTTTTTTAGCATTCCTTTTACGATCCTTTGGATTGTTGGCATTACAAATGCCATAAACTTAATCGATGGTCTAGACGGCCTGGCGGCAGGGGTTTCATCGATTGCCTTAATTTCAATATCAGGGATTGCTTTTATTCAGGGATATTTATATGTCTTCGTCATTGGTTTAATCGTACTCATGAGCACACTTGGATTTTTAATATACAATTTTCACCCCGCTAAGATTTTTATGGGGGATACAGGTGCCCTCTTTTTGGGTTTTATCATCTCCGTCTTATCGCTGCTAGGTTTTAAAAACGTAACCTTTATTTCGTTTATAATTCCCGTCATCATTCTCGGAGTACCCATTTCAGATACGCTTTTCGCAATTATCCGAAGAATCATTAACAAACAGCCCTTGTCAGCTCCTGATAAATCTCATCTCCATCATTGCATGCTAAGAATGGGGTTCTCCCATCGGCAAACCGTGCTGCTTATTTATGCGATGGCTGCGTTTTTTGGACTTGTTGCCGTTATCTTTTCGCAGGCAAGAATTGGCGGTGCCCTCGTCTTAATCGGTGTAATCGTTTTGTTAATCGAAATCATTGCTGAAAAAATCGGCCTAATGGGCAAGGACCATAAGCCGCTGTTGAATATCGTACGAACATTAACAACAGCCAAAGACCGCTCCTAATAGGACAAGGGACTCAAAAATTTGAGCCCCTTAATTTTTTTCCCAATTGTCTAGCCGTTATGGTCCTATTATAATGGACCTAAGGGGAAATTTATTCTTTTGCGTAGTCTTGTTCGAGATAGAGCATTTCACCTTGCTCAAGTGTACATTGGCCGTTGGTTAGTTCAATCATCCAGTCTCTGAAGGATTGGACTTGACTTTCGTCTACATATGTTTCGACCTCGACGGTATCTAAGTAGTGAATTTCTTTTATTTTATAATCGGAGGCGCGCAGTTCCTTCTCAATTTTCCCAAGCCAAGGATACTCAAATTTGGCATGAATGACTTGAGAAAGCTTTCTTTCGACGATGCCTACCGCATCAAGCCCTTCAGAAGTGGCTTTGCCGTAAGCACGGATCAGCCCGCCGGCTCCTAATTTAATGCCTCCAAAATAACGAGTCACAACTACCACAGTATCCTTTAGCTTTCGCTTTTTTAAAACCTCAAGGATCGGCACACCCGCTGTTCCGCTTGGTTCACCGTCATCATTGGCTTTTTGAATGTTGTCATGCTCGCCGATGAGGTAGGCTGAGCAGTTATGCGTAGCATTCCAATGCTGCTTCTTAATGGTTTGAATGAACTCTACCGCTTCATTTTCAGTTTCGGCTCTTTTCAAATGGGCAATAAACCGGGATTTTTGAATCGTAATCTCATGTTCGCCGCCGCTCTGTTTTACAGTATGGTAACGAGGAAGCATAATAAGCTCCCCTCCTTTTTTAAAAAAATATTTGTAATATACCTTTAATATGGTGGTAACCTTCGAATGATATAATAGTAATAGTTCAATAAGTATCCTTAAAGGAATGTAACACTATCATTATATTACTTTCACCCCAGAAGAAGGTCAATAAGAGTGTTATCGTTCGCTAATTGCTTTTATTCCATGTAAAATATGTTAAGGGCCTTAAGGGAAAACCCTGGAGGGAATGAAATGAAACTTAAAAAGGTCAATACAAAGTCAATTGATGAAATTCGTGAAGAAATGATTGACAGGGTAACAAGCAGTAAAAGTGATATCTTTCGAATTGGTGAGCAGTGCCGTCAAGATTACGAGAGTATGACATCGGAACTTCGAAATATCAAGGAAATGATGGTTAAGCTCATCGAAGAGGGGAACCAGCTTGAAGATCAGGTTCATCAAGCCCGGCTGATGTTATCAGAAGTTAGTATGAATTTTAAAAAGTATACCGAAGAAGAAGTGCGTGAGGCTTATGAAAAAGCCCACCAGCTTCAAATGGACCTTTCGATCAATTGGCAGTATAAAAAACAGCTTTTGGAAAAACGGGATGATTTGGAGCGGAGATTAATTGGGTTAGATGATACGATTGACCGCGCCGACCAGCTTATTTCCCAAATTTCTGTGGTGATGAATTACTTGACAAGTGATTTAAAACAAGTCGGGGAAGTCATCGAAACGGCCAAAGCCAAACAAGACTTTGGTTTGAAAATTATTGAAGCTCAGGAAGAGGAGCGGAAACGTTTGTCCCGGGAGATTCATGATGGTCCTGCCCAAATGCTGGCCAATGTGATTATGCGTTCTGATCTGATTGAACGTGTTTATCGAGATAAAGGGCCAGAAGAGGCATTTGCTGAAGTTCACAGCTATAAAAAAATGGTGCGGGCCGCGCTTTATGAGGTGCGGAGAATTATTTATGACCTCCGTCCGATGGCACTTGATGATTTAGGCCTTGTCCCCACCCTCAAAAAATACTTACAAACGATCGAAGAATATCATAACCACTCAAGGATCGAGTTTGTGAATGTCGGTCTGGAGCTCCGCCTGCCAACCAAGTATGAGGTTGCGTTGTTCCGGATGATCCAAGAGTCTGTGCAAAACGCGCTTAAGCACGCGAATGCCTGTGTAATCAACGTCAGATTGGAAATTACCAATTCTGCTGTCATCGTCCTTATCAAGGATAACGGTGTTGGATTCGATACGTCGATCAAGAAACCCGAGTCGTTTGGGATGATTGGGATGAGAGAGCGTGTCGACCTGCTTGAAGGGGAAATCACCTATGATTCGAAAATTGGTAAAGGAACGTCCGTCCTCATTCGTGTTCCATTCATTAACTAAAGAAATTATTGCAGCAAATGATAAAATTGTAATAAGGGGGAGTACCACATGACAACCAAAATTGCTATTATTGATGATCACCAACTATTCAGAGAAGGTGTGAAAAGAATACTAGAGTTCGAAAAGTCATTCCAGGTTGTGGCCGAAGGCGATGACGGAAGCGATGCTGTAGGACTAGTGGAACAGTACCAGCCTGATGTGGTAATTATGGATATCAATATGCCGGGTATGAATGGTGTCGAGGCAACCCGTGAGCTTGTTGAAAAATATCCAAGTACAAAAGTCATTATCTTATCGATTCACGATGACGAAAATTATGTGACCCATGCCTTAAAAACAGGTGCATGCGGCTACTTATTAAAGGAAATGGATGCGGACGCTCTGATTGAGGCAGTTCGAGTTGTGGCGGATGGGGGTTCCTACTTACATCCAAAGGTTACCCACAACCTTGTGAATGAATATCGCAAGCTGGCGACAACTGCCGGCCGTTCCGGAGGCGGTTATGTGCAAACACTTGATATCCGCCGGCCATTGCACTTGTTAACCCGCCGTGAATGTGAAGTTCTGCAAATGCTTGCCGATGGAAAAAGTAACCGAGGCATTGGCGAATCCTTATTTATCAGTGAAAAAACAGTTAAAAACCATGTAAGTAATATTTTACAAAAAATGAATGTTAATGACCGTACCCAAGCCGTTGTATCTGCGATTAAAAATGGCTGGGTCGAAGTGAGATAGAGTTGTTAAGGAGCACGCCTAAAATGGGTGTGTTCTTTTTTTGTGGCTTCATATAAAATAAAAGTGTAGTCAAAAATACAAGGATGGTACATTTTTATGAAAACGGCAATTGTCACGGATAGCACCGCGTACATACCGGAGGAATTACGAGAACAATTTACTATACATATGATCCCGTTAAATGTGATTTTCGGGACAGAGGTATACGAAGAAGAAATCGATTTAACCGCGAATGCGTTTTATGAAGAGATAAAAACAAAAGATTTACCGACGACATCCCAGCCTCCGATTGGGAAGTTTGTCGAGCTTTTTGAGGAACTGGCAGCCGATTATGATGCGGTGATTAGTATTCATTTGTCGAGCGGTATCAGCGGTACGTACCAAGGCGCTGTGACTGCTGGGACCATGGTGGAGGGGATTAAGGTTTATCCGTTTGATTCTGAGATCAGCTGCATGGTTCAGGGGTTCTATGCGCTAGAGGCAGCTGAAATGGCCCGGCGCGGGGAGTCGCCTGAGCGGATTATCAGCCGGTTGGAAGAGTTGAAGCAGTCAGCTGATGCTTATTTCATGGTGGATGACTTGTCTAATCTGCAGCGAGGCGGCCGTCTGTCGAGTGCTCAAGCCTTTATCGGCAGTTTGTTGCAGGTGAAGCCGCTGCTGCACTTTGAAGAGAAGGTCATTGTGCCATTTGAAAAAATTCGTACCCGGAAAAAGGCGTTAAAACGGATTGTTGATTTACTGGGTGAAGCTGTCTCCGACGGCGCGGAATACCGGGCTGTGATTATCCATGCCAATCGCGAGGCGGAGGCGGAGGAGTGGCGTGAAGAGTTAGCGGGTCTGTATCCTCAGGTTGAGTTTATGACCGGCTATTTTGGAGCGGTGATTGGTACCCATCTTGGTGAGGGTGCGATGGGAATGGGTTGGATGAAAAAATAAGATTGTTAGTTTGCTGCCATTCCGGTGTTTGGACCGGGATGGCTTTTTTGATTGGTGCTGGAATGGTGAGTGGGGTGGGAGTGCGGAAATAATGGGGATTTGTCCGGGAAAAAGAGAGATGTGTACGGAATTATTAAGGAAGTTCGCGGAAATAAATCGGGAGCCTGCGGAATTCTGTATTAAGTGTGCGGAAATGGAACGGGCCGGCAACTTGGTTTAAAGCGAGATATAGAAAAAGGTAATTGAAAAGAGGAGGTTTACGGAAATAATGGAGATTTGTACGGAAATAAGAGAGAAGTGTACGGAATTATTAAGGAAGTTCGTGGAAATAAATCGGAAACCTGCGGAATTCTGGGCCAAGTCTACGGAATTGAAAAGGCAGCCAACCAGGTAACAGAGCTAGATTTAAAACATGGTAATTGAAAAAGAAGGTTGTACGGAAATACTAGGGACTTATACGGAAAAAAGTGAGAAGTGTACGGAATTATTAAGGAAGTATACGGAAATAAATCGGAAACCTGCGGAATTGTGGGCAAAGTCTACGGTATTGAAAGGCCCCCAACCTGGTAACAGAGCTATTTTTAGAAAAAGGTAACTAAAAAGAAGGGTTTACGGAAATAAAGGGGATTTATACGGAAAAAAGTGAGAAGTGTACGGAATTATTAAGGAAGTATACGGAAATAAATCGGAAACCTGTGGAATTGTGGGCCAAGTCTACGGAATTGAAAAGGCAGCCAACCAGGTAACAGAGTTAGTTTTAGAAAATGGTAATTGAAAAAGAAGAGTTTACGGAAATAATGGGGATTTGTACGGAAAAAAGAGAGAAGTGTACGGAATTATTAAGGAAGTATACGGAAATAAATCGGAAACCTGCGGAATTGTGGGCCAAGTCTACGGAATTGGAAAGGCCCCCAACCTGGTAATAGAGCTATTTTTAGAAAAAGGTAATTGAAAAGAAGAGGTTTACGGAAATAATGGAGATTTGTACAGAAAAACATGAGAAGTATACGGATTATTAAGAAAGTACACAGAAATAAATCAGAAACCCACGGAATTCCAGTCCAAGTCCACGGAATCACAAACGGAGTCAACCCGATCACATTAGAAAAAAACTTAAAAAAACCAAAAAATTTTCCACCAACAGGTAGGAATCTATCAAAAAATGTAGAATTATAAAGAAAAAAGGAGTGATGTATATTGGTTATAAAAGAACTAACGCTTCCGCAAAGACTTACCCTAACCGTTAGCTTAAAAAAATACCTAAACCGCAACCACCCAATGTATCCAGTAATAGAAAAAGATCTAGCCAAAAGATGGGCAGGCTACTGGGGCGAATGGGCACTAGCGAACTACATGAAAGAACTGCCGCAAGAAAAGTACCTAATCCTCCACGACCTTCAGCTCAAACTCCACGATATCTGCTTCCAAATTGATACCTTGCTAATCTCTCAAACCCATATCCTGATCATCGAAGCCAAAAATATCATCGGAACATTATATT
The DNA here is from genome assembly GCF_018613415.1 of Bacillus sp. ISL-18. Lineage (GTDB taxonomy): Bacteria > Bacillota > Bacilli > Bacillales > Cytobacillaceae > Neobacillus. Next base: position 42,555 of record NZ_JAGGQG010000012.1, read on the forward strand.
TTGATAATGTCTTTAACCAACTCATCCGAAAAAACCCGGAAGCACCAGAAGAGTCCTTTGAGGACCCGCGAATCCAATGCCGAAGACTGCAATCCCTTCTTAAAAGATGGCTAATCCTTCATCATTTCCACTTGCTCCCTATCGATTACCTTGTTTTTTTCAAAAGCACCAACAAAACCATCTTAAAAACCAGCGGTACCGGAACAGATCTTACAAGAATTTGTAAAGGAAGAGACCTTTTTAGTAAAATTGAAGATTCCGAAAAACGATTCCAACAAGGTAAAATCCAAGCCTCCAAAAGGAATGAAATAGCCCAATTCCTCTTAAGCCAGCATACCCCAAAACAAATTGATATATTACAAGAGTATGGTCTCACCAGAACAGACTTACTCAAAGGTGTCCCATGCCCAAATTGTACCTACCTTCCAATGGATTACCAAGCAGGAAAATGGAACTGTCCAAAATGCAGCTCTGCCTCCAAAGAAGCCCATATCGAAGCACTCATTGATTATTTCCTCTTGATTAAACCGTCCATCACAAACCGTGAATGCCAGACCTTCTTTCAAATCCCAACACCAGACATCTCAAGAAATATGTTAATCTCTCTCAGCCTTCCAACTTCAGGTCATACCAAAAAACGCTTGTATCATCAATGGCCCGGCGATAAAAGTTATGTAATGGCAGCAGACAAAATCATCGCCCAACATCAAATTTATAGAAGGTGATCACACATGCGATTTATCGAAAAAGACAACCTAATAATCCCAAGCACAACAAAAGAGGATACCCTGCCCATCTCACAAATCCCAACCATTCCGAACCCACCGATTAACCCCGCATTCACTTACAATCGGGATCTACAACAGCAGCTTACCGGCAAACAGCTCCTTCTCGAGGACCTTCCATTCCCGCTCACTGACATTCAGGCACATTATCAACATGGATACCTCACCTACCGAAAAGGAATCGAAAATAGCGGTAAACACCCACTATGTGCCCGTTGTGGCAACAAGGATCCGCAATGGTTTGCTGCCTTTCCATGCGCTCGATGCAAAGAGACCTGTCTGTATTGCCGCAACTGTCTGATGATGGGGAGAATCAGTGAATGCACACCGCTTATAGGCTGGAACGGCCCTGCCCCTGACATTCAGATCCCAGCCCAAATCATGGCCTGGCAGGGGACACTCTCTGAAGGGCAAAAAGTTGCTTCCCATCATGTTGTCGAGGCGATCGAGCAAAGCCAAGAGCACCTCATTTGGGCCGTTTGCGGGGCAGGCAAAACGGAGGTCTTGTTTGCTGGAATCGAATCCGCACTAGCCGCGAAAAAAAGAATCTGCATTGCCACGCCAAGAACGGATGTTGTCTTAGAACTCACCCCCAGATTAAAAGCGGCCTTTCCAGATATCCCCATTGCTTCCCTATACGGTGGGAGTGAGGACCGCCACCTATTTGCCCCGCTAACCATCGCGACCACCCATCAGCTTCTTCGTTTTTATCATGCCTTCGATGCCATCATATTAGATGAAGTCGACGCCTTTCCTTATACAGTCGAAGAGTCGCTCCAGTATGCAGCCGTTCAAGCCCGGAAACCAGCTTCCGCGATGATTTACCTCACCGCGACTCCTAATTCCAAATGGCAAAGAGAATGCCGAACAGGTAAAAGGCCGTATACGACCATTCCGGCCCGATTTCACCGTAAACCGCTCCCGGTCCCAGAATTCATTTGGTGCGGCAACTGGCAAAAACAGCTTGAAAAAGGGAAGCTGCCTCCCAATGTGGTTAAGTGGATTAAAACCAGAATCCAAGCGGACAAACAAACGTTAGTCTTTTTTCCACATATTCCGTTGATGGAAAAAGCATTGGCCATCTTACGAAAAATTCATCCTGCCATCGAAGCAGTCCATGCCGAAGACCCGGACCGAAAAAGAAAGGTGCAAAAAATGCGGAACAAAGAAGTTCTAATGCTCCTTACCACCACCATCCTTGAGCGAGGGGTAACTTTTCCCAATATCGATGTAGCCGTAGTGGGAGCGGAGGATGCTATTTTTACCGAAAGTGCCCTCGTCCAAATTGCCGGACGTGCAGGGCGAAGCAAGGATCACCCAACTGGGGTGGTAACTTTTTTTCATTATGGAAAAACCGAAGACATGCTAAAGGCGAAAAGACAGATTGTCACGATGAACCGAGAAGGATTTAACAAGGGATTACTTGATCAAAAGGGGGCTGTAAAATGAATCTATTCCAGCAAGACCGTTGTCTTTACTGCCACAAGGTGATAACACCTCTTGTTAGTTGGGATACATTACTCTCACCAGAAAAGGAATCCCTTCTATGCCCAACTTGTGAAGGCAGGCTGGAGAACATTGCAGGGGAAACCTGCCGGATTTGCAGTCGGCCATTTCACCATTTAAATGAACAATTCCGTGATGGGGACTTGTGCCATGATTGCACACGCTGGGAGGAGGACCCTGACTGGCAGGGCTTTCTTGAAAAGAATCATGCTCTTTACCTATACAACGATTTTTTAAAAGACTTGATTGCCGTGTACAAATTTCGCGGAGATTATGTATTGGCCAAGATATTTGCGGAACTTTTTAAAAAGGAAATCACTAAAATTACCCCAGATTTACTTGTTCCTATTCCTTTAAGTGAAGAGCGGCTGTATGAACGCGGCTTTAATCAGGCAACGGTAGTCCTAACCTTTGCAGGCTTCCAATCGGATGATATCCTTTCGCGGGTCCATTCTGAAAAACAATCGAAAAAATCAAGGGAAGAGCGGATCCATATCCCGCAGGTCTTTAAAGTTGAGCCTGACAGTGAAATACAAGGAAAAAGGATTTTATTAGTTGATGATATATACACAACCGGCTCGACACTTAGGCATGCAGCTAAACTTCTAAAAGGGGCAGGGGCGGCGAGCGTCCAATCATTTACGATTGCAAGATAGACTCGGCGCCCGCCGCGCCTGAAATTAGAATCGCATCTTTAGTGCCTTTTGAGCATTTTCAATATCATGACCGAGCAGAAGACCTAAATCGTAGGCAGGATAGTAGCCATGTTTGTGCATATAGTTAAAAACTCTCTCGTGGCCATGAATTGCTCCCATCAGCTGATTTGTAAAGGTTCTTCGTAAAGCAGGGGTGGCTGTTTCCGTGATGGCAACAGAAAGATTTCGCACCATTGTTTTCGATAAAGCCAATAAATCGCCGGCGAAGAAGCCAATATCTTCGCGAACCTCTTCCTCTTCACGGGCTTGATAGCCTTGGGCGGAAGGATAATATTTCAGTAATTCGTTAAGGTTTTTTTCCAGATCCTGAATACATAAACGGTATAATTCTCTTAGCTCGGAGTCAGTCACTTTATTGATCGACATTTTCAGTTTCATTAATCCTAAGGATTGAAATGCCACCAGCTCATGTAATTCCAGGGTCTCATGCCAGGCTAGCTTCTTCCGATTTTCCTGTTCCATGATTTGCATCCTCCATTCATGTTCACATCAATGTAACGTATTCCCTAGGCATATGAGTGGCAAATTGTCCTCCAAAATAATAAGATAAATATATGAATAACCATTCACTTTAGTAAAAATATCCCAGTAAAGTCAACGATTGTAATCCCTATAGGCACTATTACCCTATTGTTTTTGTCAAAAATTCGACAAAATTAATATCCGGTTTTAGCAGGAATCTCATAGGGTAAAATAGAATTGTATTTACATAGCCTTAACAAAAGGAGGAGTCCACATGAAATACAACGTACGTGGCGAAAACATTGAGGTTACTCCAGCAATTAGAGAGTATGTTGAAAAGAAGATTTCTAAATTAGAGCGTTATTTTACTGAGGCACCTGATGCAAATGTAAACGTGAATCTTAGATTCAATCAAGATAAATCTTCAAAAGTAGAGGTCACTATTCCACTACCGCAACTAGTATTACGCGCTGAAGAAACAAACGTTGATATGTATGCAGCGATTGACTTGATTACTGACAAGCTTGAGCGTCAAATCCGCAAGCACAAAACGAAAGTAAACCGTAAATTCCGTGAAAAAGGGGAACCTTCATTCACTTTTGCAGCAACTGAAAGCCCTGAAGCTCACGATCATGATGAAGAAGATTTAGAATTAGTCCGTACGAAGCGTTTTGACTTAAAACCAATGGACAGTGAAGAAGCAATTCTGCAAATGAACATGCTGGGCCACAGCTTCTATGTATTTAATAATTCTGATACTAACCGTACAAATGTTGTTTATAAGCGTAAAGATGGCCGTTATGGCTTAATTGAAGCACAGTAAACGTGATACAGGAACGCTGCTCCCTTTTCGGAGCAGTGTTTTTTTATAAAAACGCTTAGGTGGAGGTTACATCATGACATTTTCAATCGTTGGCTATGACCCAATAGAAAAAGAATGGGGAATTGCCGTACAGTCTAAGTTTTTAGGGGTAGGTTCAGTAGTTCCTTGGGCAAAAGCGGGTGTCGGTGCGGTTGCCACTCAGTCATATGCCAATACGGCTTATGGTCCAAACGGGCTTGAATTAATGGCTCAGGGAAAAACAGCGTTAAGAGGTGTTTGAACTATTAATTGCCGACGACCCTGAGCGGGAGATGCGCCAGTTCGGCTTAATTGATGCCGAAGGAAACGCTGCCTTTACTGGTAAGGAATGCTATGATTGGGCAGGAGGGCTCACAGGGGCTCATTTTGCCGCACAAGGAAATATTTTAGTGGACGAAAAGACCTGTGAACGCGATGGGACGCGTGTTTGAGGAGACTCACGGAACTCTTGCATCAAGATTGCTTGCGGCATTGGATGCGGGGCAAGAAGCCGGCGGGGACAGCAGAGGCAAGCAGTCGTCGGGACTATTCGTGGTAAAGGAAGCGGCGGCTATGGCGGCTTTAATGACCGCTATGTGGACCTCCGCGTTGATGATCATCCAGACCCGATTAAGGCCTTAATCCGACTCTATCAGCTTCAGCAATTATATTTTGCGCCATCAAAACCAAAGAAGATCGTCGCGGTTGAAGGGAAGGTAAAAGCGGAGTTAATTGTACAGTTGGGAAGATGGGGCTATTTAACGGGTGATATGATTGGGATCGAGGAAGTTTATCGTGCGTTAACCAACTTTATTCATACAGAAAACCTTGAAATGAGAGAACAGCCTACAGGATTAATTGACTTAGAGATCTTAGAATATATGAACAGGAACTAATAAAAATAGAGTTGTCCCCATGTGGATAACTCTATTTTTATATTCTTATCCACAAAATTCTGAATGTTATGCACATTAGTCACAGGTGTTAGATAAAAAATGTGTATAAAGTCCTGAGAGAAGGGGAGGGATGGTGGATTTCTATGAAAACTTCTCCTATAGAACAAAGTTCAGGTATTTCCTTTGTGAATTGTCTAAAAGGATTAAGCCTATTGGACAAAACGCTTAGTGTATATTTAATACTGTTCAATATAGAGCCCCAATAAGACAAAACTCTTGTGATTTATCGAAAATTGTTCAATAGAAGCACTCTAATAGACAATAACCTAGTGCTGCCAAAGAAGATTGTCCAATAGAAGGACTCTAATAGACAAAAACCTTGTGCTGCCAAAGAAGATTGTCCAATAGAAGGACTCTAATAGACAGAAACCTTGTACTGCCAAAGAAGATTGTCCAATAGATGCGCATCTATCGGACAACACTCTCGAGAATGCTAGAAAACTGTCCAATAGAGAGGTATTCATTAGAAAACGGATAAGAGCATAAAAATGGCCAGCGACAAAATCGCTGACCGAAACACAAAATCTTTAAGAATTTCCTGCGCCAATGCCATAGCGGCTGGTGTGCTGCGCTCTTCTTCTTATTTCCCAGCTCCACAGCAGTTTTTATACTTCTTACCACTGCCGCAGATACACGGAGCATTACGGCCGACATCCAGCTGCTTCACTTTTGGCTTCTGCTTCACTGGTTCGCCGTCTTCCTTCGGATTCACCGCTTGGCCTTTCGCCACCTCTTGACGCTCGAGATTATTGCGAATTTCTGCCTTCATGATATACATGGCTGTTTCATCCTCAATGGATTGAATCATCGCCTCAAACATGGCGAACCCTTCATGCTGGTATTCACGAAGCGGATCAATTTGTCCATAAGCGCGCAGATGGATTCCTTGACGAAGCTGATCCATGGCATCAATATGGTCCGTCCATTTAGAGTCAACCGCTCTTAATGTAACAACCTTCTCGAATTCACGCATTTGCTCAGGGAACAGAATCTGTTCTTTCTCCTCGTAGCGCTCCTTGACTTTTGCAAAGATCTCTTCGACGATCTCTTCCGGCTCTTTGCCTTTTAAGTCATCTACCGTGATATCACCTTCATGAAGAAGGGTGGCCTGAACATATTCAACAATCGCTTGCAGATCCCATGCTTCCTCATCCTCATGACGTGGGGCATGAACATCGACATTCCGCTCAATCGAGTTTAGAATCATCTTCTGAACGATGTCGCGCAGGTTCTCAGACTCCAATACCTCATCACGCTGCGAGTAAATGATCTCACGCTGCTGACGAAGGACATCGTCATATTGCAAGAGCTGTTTACGAGCATCAAAGTTGTTGCCCTCTACCCGTTTTTGCGCAGATTCAACGGCACGGGAGACCATTTTGCTCTGGATTGGCTGGCTGTCGTCCATGCCAAGTCGCTGCATCATGGCTTTCATATTGTCAGAGCCAAAGCGGCGCATCAATTCATCTTCCATCGATAAGTAGAACTGGGTAACACCAGGATCCCCTTGACGTCCGGAACGTCCACGAAGCTGGTTATCAATCCGTCGGCTTTCATGGCGCTCGGTGCCAATTACCGCGAGACCGCCTAGTTCGATCACACCCTCACCAAGCTTAATGTCTGTACCACGACCGGCCATGTTCGTCGCAATCGTAACCGAACCCTGATGGCCTGCTTCCGCAATGATCTCCGCTTCCCGTTCATGGTTTTTCGCATTCAAGACATTATGCTGAATCCGTTTTTTGGATAAATAATTGGAAATTAATTCGGATGTCTCGATCGCGACCGTACCAACCAGCACTGGTTGTCCCTTTTGATGGCGTTCCGCAATATCTTCCACCACTGCACGGAATTTGCCGTCCATCGTTGCATAAATCAAATCGGCACGATCATCACGGGCAATAGGTCTATTTGTTGGAATGACAATAACATTCATATTATAGATGTTGCGGAATTCCTCTTCTTCCGTTTTTGCTGTACCTGTCATACCGGCTAATTTTTCATACATCCGGAAGTAGTTTTGGAACGTAATCGTTGCCATGGTCATGCTTTCATTTTGGACCTCAAGACCTTCTTTCGCTTCAATGGCCTGGTGCAGACCTTCGCTATAACGGCGGCCCTTCATCAAACGGCCGGTAAATTGGTCAACAATGACAATCTCGCCGTCTTGAACAACGTAATCGATATCCAGGTGCATACTAACATTGGCTTTTAACGCCTGGTTAATATGATGGTTCAAGGTAACATGGGCCATATCGAAGAGGTTTTCAATTCCGAACGCTTTTTCAGCTTTACTAATTCCTTCTTCGGTGAGCATAACGCCCTTTGTTTTCTCGTCATAGGTGTAATCTACTTCTTTTGTCAACGTCCGCACAAACGCATTCGCTTGAATATAAAGGACAGCTGATTTCTGAGCTGAACCAGAGATAATCAATGGTGTACGGGCTTCGTCAATTAAGATGGAGTCAACCTCGTCAATGACCGCATAAAAAAGCGGGCGCTGAACCTTTTGCTCTTTATAAAGGACCATATTGTCACGAAGGTAGTCGAAACCAAATTCGTTGTTTGTTCCGTACGTAATATCCGCAGCATAGGCAGCCTGCTTTTCTTCACTATCCATACTGTTTAGGTTTAAGCCTACAGTGAGGCCTAAAAACTCATACAGTTGACCCATTTCAGTGGCGTCACGGCTTGCCAAGTATTCGTTGACGGTGACAACGTGAACACCCTTACCAGAAAGGGCATTTAAGTAAACCGGCATCGTTGCCGTTAATGTTTTACCTTCCCCGGTCTTCATTTCCGAAATGTTACCTTCATGCAATGAAATACCACCCATTAATTGGACGTGGTATGGATATAATCCAAGCACACGGCGGGCACCTTCACGGACAACTGCAAATGCTTCTACAAGCAAATCATCAAGTGTTTCGCCTTTTTGATAGCGTGCTTTAAACTCTTCTGTTCTTTCGCGAAGCTGATCATCTGTTAATCTTTCGGTTTCGGTTGCAAGTGTATCAATCTTGGCTGCAAGCTTGTCTAACCGCTTCAACTCGCGTTTGTTCAAATCAAATACTTTATTTAAAATCCCCATACCTGATGAACGCTCCTTTATCTGAGACTAATTCACATTAAATATCCATGTCAAAAATGTTCGATAATTACCCTTTTCATCTTACCATTTACTTTTTATAGTGACAACAATGTTAAAAACAGAGTAAAAAGGGTGATTCTACTATTATATAATAACTACTCATCGAACTACTACTAAAGCGCAATCAAAAATTCGATTTTCCGACAATATTGACAGACTTATGGCACTTTTGTGACCTGGGAGACCATGATGGTTTTAAATGAATAACGGTTGTATAAAATACAATACTTTTGTATAAAAATGAACAATTGCGGATGTTTGCACTATTGTAGTAGTGCTAATTAAACCCCCTAAAAACAACATTTGTATGTTGTTTTTAGGAAAAAACAAACTCGCGAAAAGTATGAAGAAATATTCACAAATTGTACATTGGAATATACTCTTACAATGTTAGATACTACCTGTAGAGAGGTTAATATGGAAAATAAATAGAGAAATAGTCCGAAATGGGAAGGGTGAGTTAAGTGGCCATTTGGGGGAAAAAGAAAAATAAAGAAACAGATCCCGATAGAAAAAAAGTTGGCCCAATCCGCAGACTCTGGCAAAAGTTCAGAGGAATTGACTGGAAGAACCCAGTTAATAGATGGAAGTTATTATTTGTTTCATTAATTGGCTGTATTGTTTTATTTGGCGGTGGATATGGAGTTCTTTCCTTTACCAACTCGCCGTCCTTCTGTTCTAGCTGTCATGAAATGCAGCCGGAATATACTTCTTATACAGCTAGTGCCCACAACCAGATTTCCTGTGTTCAGTGTCATATTAAGCCAGGTACGGTAAATATGCTGACACACAAAATGAAGTCGTTGAAAGAAGTGTACTACCACGTTACAGGAGTACCAGAACAAATTGTTCAAACAGAAGAAGAAGCAGTTTCAAGTCAGAACTGTTTACAATGTCACTCGAAAAACCGGCTGGTTACAGCCTCAGGCGATTTAAAGGTAAATCACAAAGGACATATCGAAAAAGGGATCCCTTGTATTACCTGTCACTCAGGTGTCGTTCACGCAAAAATGGCCTCTCGCGGTATCAACACGGAAGAGGTTCGCGGTGATTGGACAAAGGCAAGTGCCGAAAAGTTAATGGAAGAAAAATACTTGAGACCGAATATGGGTACCTGTATTGACTGTCACGACAAAGTAAATAATGGCGAAAAGCCTTGGTTAGAAGCTTCTTACAATGTTCCACCGAATCCGGAAGAAGCAGCGAAAAAATTGGAAGAAAGTAAAAACGTAACAACCAGTGAAACAACCACTACTGCTGCTGCAATTGAAAGTAAAAATACAGCCACAACAAGTGAATCAGAAGCTGCAACGCTAGCAGCACATGATCAAAAAACACAAGACATCATTCTTCAAGCCATTGGTAAGCAGCAAAAAGACGTAAAGCTTTCCATGGCCTGTGAAACTTGTCATAAAAAGGTGAAGGTGCCAAAGAGCCATAAAGTGGCAGGGTGGAGCGGAGCCCACGGCAGCACGGCCATTCAAAGCTTAGACAAGTGTGTAAACTGTCACCAAGATTCTAAATGGGCCAGAGCTATTCCAAAAGAAGATATTATCTCTCTTCTTAAGATGAAGACAAAAACACACTATGAACCAAACCTAATAGTTGTTAAAGATCAAACCAGAATCAATAAGTTCTGTAGTGCATGTCACGCCGACCGCCCATCAGGACACGGGACAAGTGATGCCTGGTTAACAGGACACGCTAAGAAGGCCTTAACAGCAGATCAAAAAGAAGAATGTTTCGTCTGTCATGACCGGGTAAAACCAGTAGCAGGTTCAACAACTCCAAAAGCACCAACGGATGTTTATTGCCAATACTGTCACAGAACAGGTTTTAAGTCTCCAGTAAAGAACTAATTAAATCTTAAAGGAGGGTCGCTTTTATGGATGAGGAGCACAATCAAGAGCTGCCCGCCCCTCCAAAATTTCGCTATAAATTAATCAAAATAGCAACGTTAACTCTGTTGTTTCTAGTTCTTTTGTCCTTTGCAGGGTTCTTCGGACTAGAAACAACCTCAAGCTCAAAGGTTTGCACATCCTGCCATGAGATGAAACCAGAGTACTATACGTGGAAAGCCTCTACGCACAGCGAGGTTGCTTGTACCAGCTGTCATAAGGATGCAGTGTACAAGGATTTAGCGAAAGATAAGGCCCAAAAATTAGTGGCTCAATTAAAAAAACAATCTAAGGGTACTTCAGCAGCACCGATACGTATGCCTGGTGAAATACCGAATATTGCATGTGAATCTTGTCACAATGTTTTTACAAGAGAAGTAACGCCTTCAGGGGATATCATTATTCCCCATGACAAACATGAAAATAAAGGTGTCGAATGTGTGCAATGTCATAGTGGGGTTGCACATGGAAAAGTAGCGGATCGAAAAATGACCTACACAACCGACTTAGATAGATGGGATAGTCAAGTTGGTACAGAAGCGATGTCAGATATTAAGTTTATCCGGCCGGATATGGATACGTGTATTGAATGCCATAAGGCACGGAAAGTGACAACCGAATGCAGTGCTTGTCATAAAACGGGAATGGTTCCAAAAAGTCATAAGAAAGCAAACTTTGCAACCAAGACACATGGACTACAAGCTGCAACTAACTTACAAAAGTGCAATCAATGCCATAAGGATATGTCAACAGTCCCAATTGAGGGATACGAGGATGTTCCAGCAGTAACGAAGTATCTTCATAAGGATAGCGGCACCATTCAAAAGTTAAAGAACCAATACGATTATGCAAAGGAAAATACCTTCTGTAAAGATTGCCACAGCAAGCGCCCTGCCAGTCATTCAAGCAGTTGGATGAAGGACCATGGCAGTGAAGCTTCAAAAAATAAGCAAGAATGTTTAGCGTGCCATAACTACCAACAAGCAGGTGGAGTTAGTACAACAATGGTTGCTTGCGCGTCTTGTCATCCCGCTTTGCATAAGGGATTTGATAAAGAAAGGCATCCAATACCACTAGCAGAAAAGCAAAGTGTTACTGAGAAATGTTATACCTGTCATGTAAAAAATAAATGCGCAGCCTGTCATAAATAATAGGCGGGTACGTTGCTAGATTAGGAGGGTTCATATGGAAGCTCAAGAACATCCACTCAATCAAGAACAAGAGACACGTACAAAACAAGAAACTGATAAGAAAAAAAAGACATCAAAAAATGAAAAATTTAAATGGTGGCAAACCCTTCTCCTATTAACCCTGACCTTAGTTATCTCAGTTGGAGCAGGATATTATGTAAGCAGTAAATATTTGTGGTCAAGCTACGATCAAGACCAACTAAAGCAGCAATTACAAAGCGCAAAAGATACTGTTGATAAAAAGCCTAATGACCCCAAATCCTACGTAAGCCTTGGTTATGCTTATTTCTTAAATGGGGACAACGATGAAGCCATTAACCAATACAAGATCGCTCTAGATTTAGATAAGAATGATTTTGATGCTTACTTCAATCTTGGACTTGTCTATAACAAAGAAAATAGACTTAATGACTCAGTGAAAATGGCGCAAAAGGCAACGGAGATCTCACCAAAAGACTACAAAGGATTTTTGTTAAAAGGAATGTCTTACCGTCAACTCAAGATGTATAGCGATTCCATTGAGGCATTAAATGAAGCAAATAAGTTAATGCCAGGAAATACAGATATACTTTATGAAATTGGTCGTGTTGCGGAAGACCAAGGTGATAAAAAGAATGCGGAAGAAATCTACAAAGACGCACTAAATTACGACCCTATGTACAAACCAGCCTTAGAAGGGCTCAAGAGAATCGGCAAAAAATAGCTAACAAGGGGTGAAAACCAGTGAAGAAAAAAACCATGTACATGTGGATGGGCGGAATAGTTATCCTAGTAATAGCAGCGTTTACTGCTATCTATTTTCTAAATATGGAGTCAACTGTAAAAAAGGCATCAAATGTGATTGACCCTAATTCACCTCCAACCTTTAGTCAGCTTTTTTACGGTGATTTTGATAATGCACTAGACAAACCAATGGATGTTGCCAAAATTGGAGAATTCATCTACGTATCTGATACTAACAATAAAAGAGTTCAAGTTTTTGATAGTTCAGGGTCACCTGTCTTTAAGTTTGGTAAAGAAGGCGAAGGTAAAGGTGAATTTAAATTTCCATACGGGATTGCTGGAGATAAAAAAGGAAATGTGTATGTAGCGGATTTATATAACGGTAAGATTTCTATTTTTGATTCAAAAGGCAAATTTATTAAATACTTTGATGATAAAGAAAAACTAATAAAGTCGCCTGCTGGAATAAGAATTTTTAATGAAAAATTATATGTAACTGATGTACAACAAAACAAAGTATTTGTATTAAATCTTTCTGGTAAGAAGCTACAGGAAATTAGTACCGGTGCAACTAAGGATGACACATTTAAAGCACCGAATGCAATTGCCTTAGATAAAAAGACAGATGAACTGTTTATCTGTGATTCAGGAAATCAGCGAGTCCTAGCTTATGATAAAAAAGGAAAATACCTACGAACTATTAATGGTTCTAAAGATGGTAAAGGTTCTTCCGTATTTGTTAATCCACGTGGAATTGGTATTGACTCAAGAGGTGTTCTTTATGTAGTAAACAATTTATCTCATACGATTTATGGATTTAATGAAAAAGGTGAGCAAGTCTTTACGTTTGGATCTATGGGAGATCAAAATGAACAGTTCTATCTTCCTAATGGATTATATGTGGATGATAATGACCGGGTTTATATTACCGATACGTTAAATCAGCGTGTGGCGTTATACTATTAAGCTTTCCTTATTTAAGGAGGTGGTGTCTGGAAGTAGGGTAATGAGGTAATTTCATAGTTTACATTAAAGAGAGAGAAAAAAAAGAAAAAAAGAGAGTTTCAATGGGAGGTTTTTTGGAATGAGTAAGATTAAATTAAGCTTTTCATTCCTGCTAACATTAATGTTAGTAGCAATGTTTAGCATTGTGGCTTCTGCTGCTGGTAACACTCCAAGTTACAATCCTGGAGTAGGCGACAAGAGCGGTACAGGCGTAGTAGATGGTAAGGCTACAACTGATAGTGATCATGATAATAGTTTCGACACTGTTACTAAAAGCAATGCCAACAAAACGGGTTCTGGTGTTGGCGGTCAAACTGAAAACTTTAGTAACGTTATCAAATCAGATGACATGGTTAAGGGACAAGACGGTTCTCACGGAACACAACGTACACACGGCGAATACATGAACAACACTAACTCTTGTGCCAGCTGTCACCAAACACACACTGGCGCAGGTGCAAGTTTATTGTTCAAAGACGGTGAATATGCAACTTGTACTGCATGTCATGACGGTACTTTAGGATTCTATAACGTTATGGGAACTGGTTCAAACTCTGCGGGTACTTTCGGCGGAACTCATGATGGAAACATGTCTGCTCACTTAGCTGACGGAACTGTAAAATTAAGCGCAGCTCCTGGCGGTAACATGAATGAAGTAACTGGTCGCGGCGGTGAGTGGACCGAAGAGTTCACTTGCGCAAACTGTCACGCACCACACGGTTCTTACTCCAGCCGATTATTACATGAGGATCCAAACGGCATGGGTAATACTCTTATCAAAGATGGTGGTAAGAAATTAGAAGGAACTCCAGTTCTTGACAAAACTACTTTGCCTGACATGAAAGTTAAGTATGCTGCAGCTGATATCGTAATCAAAGACGCATTAGACAAAGTATCATCTACTGCAAACTATATTGTTTACCGTTTCAATATTGGTGATGCTACTGATACTAACGCACCTACAAACGCTGACTATGCTGCAAAAGGTCTTCAAACTGGTGACGTTGTCCTTCAGTTGATGAAATGGAATGGAACACAATATGTAATCGATACAGATCCATGGTTACATGAGTATGATTTCGACTCTAGTCATACAAAACACTATTGGACCGCTTTCTATGATGGTTCAACATACGCTGCCAATTATGCAGATCCTGCATATGCTGGAAAGTTAAAAGATATAGTTCACACTGACAGCTTAAAAGCTGGTGAAAAACTAGGCGCGGGCTTCATTGGTGTTAGAAATGACACAACTACTTATCCTGGAGCTGATACATTAACAACTAATGTTGGTAAAGTAATAAAAGGTAATATCGCTCGCGGTTATGTAGTTAAGCTTGACGTTTCTGCTCCAGATGCAAATAATGTAACAACAACAAATGTATCTTCACTTTGGGGCTCATCTGCTGGAGGTAAAGGTGTAGCAATGTCTACTTGGTGTGCATCCTGCCACACTGACTACCTTGCTTCATCCGGTAAAGAAACTGGTACATTTGACCATGCATACCGACATACTACAAACTCTGACACTTACACTTGCGTACGCTGTCACTATGCACACGGTACTGATGTAACAATTATGCGTGATGCTCGTGGTTTAACTTACAATAACATCTTAAGTGATACAACTAACTACTTCCCAGGTGTAACTGGTGACGCTCGTACAGCAATGGTTAAAGATTACCTGCTAGACAAGAACCCATCTTCTGCTTTGAAGCGTTACACTAACATGGCTGTGTGTTGGGGATGTCACACTTCTTCCCACTCTGGTGGAACAAGAAATGGAGATACTTATCAGTACAGTACAACTCCTGGTGTAGATACAGATCGTAACGGAATTGATAATACTCAAACACCTAATACGCCAAATGCTGGCTATTAAAAAAGCTACCAAATAGCCCTACTATTTGATAGCCCTGAATGGAATATTTAAGTTATTAAAATGACAGTTCACCTCGGTGGGCTGTTATTTATTTTAA
This sequence comes from Bacillus sp. ISL-18, assembly GCF_018613415.1. GTDB lineage: Bacteria > Bacillota > Bacilli > Bacillales > Cytobacillaceae > Neobacillus. Next base: position 57,767 of record NZ_JAGGQG010000012.1, read on the forward strand.
TTAAACCATTTGTTCACAAAATTGTCACGTTAATAGGTTCACAATGTTGTCAATTTATCTTCACAGTTCTGTTACCCAATTAACTTTCTAATAAAAGTATAATAATAATGTAGATTACAAGAAAACGGTGTTCGAATATTTATTACCTTGTAAACTTTTTATACATCATATAAATTAAATTTCAGCTTTTATGTCAAAGCAAAAAAGGAATGGCCATCCGTGACCTCGAATAATCCAAGAAATAAAATGCTAAGCTTTTTTATTGTACTTATATTTTTTCTTCTATCAACCACCATACCCTCCATTGCATCTGCAGAAGAACAGATTCCTATCGGGGATTCTCCGCAGGTTGATACAGTAAATATTCCTCACGCTACGGTTGATCAAACAACTCCTGTTACGGAACCAGCGTTGGTTGTAACAACAACTGAAGCCAGCGATACAATTACGCCTTCAATATTCGTAAATAGCATAACACTAAAAAGTGACGGAATAACTGTTGCTGGAACAGTTTCAGACAATCAGCCAACCACTGAACCATTAACTATGAATATTATTTATCCTGACGGTCATAAAGAATCATTAGTTCCTAATTCTGGGGCCTGGTCATTCAAAACAAGTGTCACAGCAAAACTTAATCGATATAAAATAGAAGCAATCGATGCGGCTAACAATGCAACGGTGATTTTTGTACAACGTCCTTATATTAAATCTATAACTATGAATGTCTTTAAATATAAGCAGAAGGATTATGAAGGCACTGAGCCCTATAAAGTAGAAGATGTAACTGCAAATGTTAATATTCTAGATAAAGATAACATCACCCGAGTCTCTTTAAATCAAACCATTATAATAGAATTAAGCGACACATTGACAAATCCGATTGATAACAGCCATAATCCTTTTATCATTTATGATAAAAACAAACAAGAAGTTCCATTCGACATTGACTTTACACCTGCTTCTAATAAAATAACAATTACCAATCAAACTGCGCTGAATCCTGGTGAAACTTATTACTTAAGGTTTAACCCGAGTCTAATCAGTCTTAATTATAATGATGGTACAAGAAAACTAGTTGATGATTTGACTAACCCGTTTTATTCCCTTACCAAACAATTTACAACGGTTAGTAATGCAGCAAAAAACTTCGCCGTTAACGGATATACTGTTCAGGAAATGAATAACCTACAACAGCTGCCGCATGGGGAATACAACTATAATATCAATAACTGTGCAATTTGCCATAATACTCACGAAGGTGCAAATAGTAGTTTGGAAGATAAAGATATGGCACAGGGATACTGTATGACCTGCCATGATGGAACAACTGGTCCAAAAATAGTAAACTTTGACTCATCAGTTAAATCGAAACATGAGACACAAAAAATCATCGAACACGATACGAAGTCTGGATCCTGCACAGTCTGTCATAATCCACATCTAACTTGGAGTGAAGACAACCCTAATTTACTTATTGATCACTATGTATATAACCATAAAGCAGAAGATACTTGGGAAGGGAATGCAGTTGGGGAAATTGACAGCAATGTTCAAATGTGTGAAGCCTGTCATGGCAGATTTACCTATTCCTATAAGTCCTTAGCAGAGAAAAGTGGTGGTTATAACGTCCTCCATTATCGACAAGAGACTACGGCGATTGGGAATATATCAGAAACTGACGAAGTGAAAAATGGGGTTACAAATAAAGTTTTACATGTGGATGATTACAACTTGTGTTTTACTTGTCACAATAGTGAAAAGGAAACTAAAGATGGGACAAAGGATATCCTAACCTATTATACTAATAATGATTCCAAACATATCATGTCAGCGTTGGATGGAAGTAAACTTAATGGTCAGCTTCCTTGTTCAGAATGCCATGATACACATGCATCGCAAAATATTTTTTTATTAAAAGATAAACTAGGCCATGAAAATCAGCAAACATTTAATTTAACCAAAATAGATGATTGGTCAACTCAAAAGAAACGTGATTATTGTTTAACTTGTCATAATGGTGAAACAGTCCTTTTCGGAGTAACAGGAAAAGCCATATATGATGAAACGGGTCAATCACTTATTACAACGAACGAAACAGTAAAAACAGCACATGCAAGGGATAGTATAGACGTGGATTGCTCTACTTGTCATAGCAATAGTAAGTCATTTACCGAAGCTGTGCATGCGCCAATAATATCAACACCATAAAATCGAGGGGGCTAAGCCCCTCGGTTTTTTAATAGGCCAAAGCAAAAAAGCCTTCAGGCATTCCTAATGAAGCCGAAGACTTTTTCCATTCTCTTTATTTCCCCTTCAACCATTCCCCTAACCCATCAATCTTCTTCCACAAATGCAAATGCATATCCGCATAAACAATCGCTTCATTCTCATCCCCAAATCCGAAATAATCAGGAGGATAAGCAGGCAGTCTTTTTTTACCGGTTAAATAGGGAATCACATACTTATTTTCCTTTTTGGCACCCTTCAAAAGCATTCCGGCTTTAGCCGAAAAACCATGTTCAGATAACTCCAATAAAAGCCGGTTATAGAAGAATTGGGCAGTGGGCTCCTCATATTGTTCCAGAATCGCATGAGCCTTTGTTAAGTCTCCCATATCCATATAAGCAACAAACAAGGAGTAACGGACACCTTGGTTATCCATTGGATTTAATTCAAGCAACTCTTCATATTGCCGAGCCGCCTGGTCTATTTTTCCCAAAAGCGAAAGGGCTTCGGCATAATGAAGTTTGGCGCGCATGAAAGGTCTTGTTTCGACCAATCCCCAAAAATAACCCTTGTTTTCTTTGAAAAAGTCCTTGCCCAGGTCTTGTTCACCCGCTTGGATCCCTTTTTCATATAATAGAATCGCTTCTTCTAGGCTCTTTGTTTTTTCAGCAAGAATGACGTAGGCATCGACACAGTTCGGATTGATGTTTAATGCTTCCTCTGCAAATTTATAACGCTGCTTCCCGTCTGTTTGCAAGGCGTCATAAATCAAGTTTCGAGCCCGCTCTTCATCACGCTTGGAAATCTTTCGTACGGTGGTTTTCTTCGCAGCTCGATCCGACCCAGTTGGAAAGTTTGTCACATTAGGCCCGGCTGCAGTGTTCGACCCTTTATTCTTAGGAAACTCAATAACAGGTGCTAGTTGAGCCTTAGGGAGTACAAAAGTATCCTCCTTACCCAGATTGTCCAACCCGAAAAACTCGCCAATATCTTCCTCTAACTCGAACTCCAATTCTGACACAACCGAGGAAATACTGCGGGCAGAAACACCGTATTGCTGAGCCAGATCCTTTTGCGTCACGGTTTGGTCCAATGGAGTGAGCGTGGACACTAAGTAATGAAGGGCGGCTACATATATATTGGGATTTTGGATTCGCTTTTGTTTCTTTTTGCAGAAAGAATACCAAAGAATCAGACCCATATCTAAGACGGGAGGGGGCAGCTGCATTTCAAGCTGCTTTTTAAAAAGATCAGCTACTTCCTTGTAAATAGGAGCAGGCCAATCAATCTCGTCTATGTCCATTAAACCACCTGCCATCGGGAGCTCACTTACAACGTCTACAAAGAAGTCGGTCAAATATTCCTGTGGTGAATCATAATCGGCATCAAGACTGCTGTCCTCAATATAGGAAATAGCAAGGTCTGGGTTGAGGTCTGGCAGTTCTAATGGACCCGGGAAGAAGACATATTGTTGTTCAAATGGAAGCAAGATTCCAACCATAAATGATCCTTCATCCACTTGAAGGGGCTCGGTTAGATTAATCGCTTCAAGATGTTCCGAAGTAAAACCATCTTTAATTGTCAGCTTGTTTTCATCTATAGCGATTACAGTGCCGGCAATGGTTCTGGCATTTGTCCAGGTTTGTAAAATATGCTTTAATTTAGGCCGCTTTATTTTTCCCGCTTCGACCTGAATGAATTTTTTCATGATTGTTTCACCATCATCCAACCCTTCAAACAGGGAGAACCAAATGGAGTGAATCATTTCATAGAATTCCTGCTCCTCGTTATCCATGATTTCGAGATTTGCTTCTACTACTTCAAAGTCTTCCGCCATTTCATGACCAAAGTGATAGTAAGCGAAATGGAGGAATTGTTTCTGTAGTTCATCTATTTCCTGTTCAAGGACCTCGGTGATGGAAATGGCATCAGTTGCTCCGCAGCACTTTTTATACTTTTTTCCACTTCCGCAAGGACAAGGTTCATTACGGTTTATTTTCTCCATTCCTTTGCTCCTTTTCTTTAGCTTCGCTCGTTCTGTTCCAACTGCTTATGTATAAATTTGGATGATAACCCTCGTTTACTCTTATCTAATAGTACCATCTTTGACACTTCGAAATATATAAATACTAAGGATATTTAATGGATTTTTCCCGATTTATCTTAGCGGATGTATGGGGATGATTTTAAAAAAATACGATCTAAATCGTCTAATTTTGAATTTAATCCGGTTCTCACGCTATAATGGATAGGGACTAACTAATTCAAAAAGCAATGATTAATTTTTTTTAGAGGTGAAGAAAATGGAATTAGCAGAAATTCGGAATGAACTTGAAAAAACAGCTAAGACATTAGCGGACTTTAGGGGGTCTCTTTGACCTTGAAAATAAAGAAGCCAGAATCGCAGAGCTAGATGATGAAATGCTTCATCCTGACTTTTGGAATGACCAAGAGAAGGCGCAGGCCGTGATCAGCGAAGCGAATGGTTTAAAAGATCAAGTGAATGAGTTCATGGAGTTAAATGACTCCTATGAGAATCTCGAGCTGACATATGAACTTGTAAAAGAAGAAAATGATGAAGAATTAAGGGCTGAACTTGAAGAAGAGTTGGAACAACTAACCTCTCGTTTAAGCCAATTTGAGCTCCAGCTTCTTTTGAGTGAGGAATATGATAAAAATAATGCCATCCTCGAGCTCCACCCAGGTGCGGGCGGGACAGAATCACAGGATTGGGGTTCGATGCTGCTTCGGATGTATACTCGCTGGGCGGAGAAGAAGGGTTTTAAGGTGGAAACGCTCGACTATCTTCCTGGTGATGAGGCGGGCATAAAGAGTGTGACCTTGTCGATTAAAGGACATAATGCCTATGGTTACCTAAAAGCAGAAAAAGGGGTTCACCGCCTTGTGCGAATTTCGCCGTTTGATGCATCAGGCCGCCGTCATACTTCATTCGTATCCTGTGAAGTCATGCCTGAGTTTAATGAAGAAATTCAGGTCGAAATACGCACTGAGGATTTAAAAATTGATACGTACCGTGCTACTGGTGCAGGTGGACAGCATATCAATACAACCGATTCGGCAGTAAGGATTACCCACTTGCCAACGGGAGTGGTCGTGACCTGCCAATCGGAACGTTCACAAATTAAAAACCGTGAGTCAGCGATGAAAATGTTAAAAGCGAAGCTATATCAGCGGGAAATTGAGCGCCAGGAACAAGAGCTTTTGGAAATCCGTGGTGAACAAAAGGAAATTGGCTGGGGAAGTCAAATTCGTTCCTATGTCTTCCATCCTTATTCCATGGTAAAAGACCACCGGACGAGTACGGAAAGTGGAAATGTGCAGGCTGTTATGGACGGAGACTTAGATCAGTTTATTAATGCCTATCTGCGTTCAAGAATTTCATAATCATCAAGCCTTTGCCGAGATGTTTCGGCAAAGGCTTTTCTTTTTCATGAAACAATGAAGAAAGGTACATTCTAATGGAGAATGGAGAAACATCTTGTAACACTTTATCACGTTAACTCAATGCCATTTACACCCCTATTTATCAAATGCTATACTCACTTTCGGTTCATTTATCTGGAAAGAAAATAGAGGAGAATTTGTATGAATGTTTTAAGCAATTTAACACATAAGTATCCGAAATGGAGTATAACAGTTGATTACATTTACGTGTTAGTGGGAGCGGCAATTATTGCGTTAACTTTTAATGTGTTTTTACTGCCTAACCAAGTAGCTTCAGGAGGAGTCAGTGGGATTAGTACGATTTTTAAAGCTGTTTTTGGATGGGAACCGGCCTTTGTTCAATGGGCTTTTAATATCCCGTTATTTATTGCCGGTGTTATTTTTTTAGGAAAGCAATTCGGTGTCAAAACACTTGTTGGCACGATTTTTCTGCCGTTTGTCGTTTTTCTGACGAAACACTTAGAACCATGGACCCATGATGCCCTGCTAGCGGCGTTATTCGGGGGGATTGGCGTAGGCCTGGGGCTTGGGATTGTCTTCCGTGGAAATGCCTCGACAGGCGGTACTGACTTGGCGGCTCAAATCATCAATAAATATACTGGCTTTACCCTCGGGAGATGTGTGGTCATCATTGATGGATTAATTGTACTAACCGCTGCGGTTGTTTTTGATATTGAAAAAGGCTTGTATGCGTTAATAGCCCTCTATGTGACAAGCAAAACGATTGACCTTGTCCAGGTTGGCTTTGGACGTTCGAAAATGGCCATGATTATTACGAATAACCAAGAAGAAGTTAGAGAAGGAATCTTGAATAAAATTGACCGTGGCGTGACAAAACTATCAGCATATGGTGGTTTTACAGACCATGAACGGCCAGTGCTTATGTGCGTGGTAGATCAAACGGAGTTCACAAAATTGAAACATTTAGTTCAATCTATTGATCCATCTGCATTTGTCATTGTAATGGATGCGGCTGAAGTACTTGGTGAAGGTTTCAAACGCGCATAAGATTGGTATAATAGTACATTGATGGAAACTTTTTCTCATAAAAGGAGGTAATGTGATGAAGCAAAAACTGTTAGCCCTATTACTGGGAACCTCTCTTGTAATGGGACTTGCTGCCTGTGGCGGAGGCAATGATAACAAAAAGGATACGTCTAAAGATAATGGCGGCGGCACAACGGAAACCTCAAATGCCAGTGACGCCCAAAAAATCTATGACCAAAAGTGCTCGAGCTGTCACGGCGGTGATATGAAGGGTGCAATGGGTCCGAACTTAACTAAGGTTGGTTCAAAGTATTCCAAAGCTGAAATTCTCGACATTCTTAAAAACGGTAAAGCAGGCGGAATGCCTGCAAAAGTGGTTACGGGCGACGATGCCAATACCATGGCAACATGGCTTGCAGGAAAGAAATAAGAATTGAGGAAAACGTTCTGTTGTTTGTAAACAGGGCGTTTTTTATTTGTATAATTGATTTAGAATAGTAAGAAATTTGTCAAGATAGGCGTCTCTTGAAAAGAAACTGTAATATTTTTACCGTTTTATTAGCAGATTATGATGTTATAATAAAAACATGCAAGATTATGCACGTATTATTTGTTTTTTTGGCCCAATCTGTAAAAATACGAAGATTAATGTCGAATAATCTTCGATAATAGGTGATAATGAATGATAGAACTACTAGATGTATATAAGAAGTATCCGAATGGTGTAACAGCTATTAATGGTATAGATGTCCGAATTAATCAGGGCGAATTTGTTTATGTCGTTGGACCAAGTGGTGCCGGTAAATCAACCTTCATTAAAATGATGTACCGTGAAGAAGTACCGTCAACTGGTACGATTACGATGAATGGCGTCAACCTTGCCAAATTAAAAATGAAAAAGGTACCGATATTTAGAAGGAATTTAGGCGTCGTGTTCCAAGACTTTAAACTCCTCCCGTCCTTAACGGTTTATGAAAATGTGGCCTTTGCCCTTGAGGTTATTGAGGCACAGCCAAAATTTATCCGCAAACGGGTAATGGAAGTACTCGATCTTGTCGGCTTAAAGCATAAAATTAAAATGCTGCCAACAGAGCTATCCGGCGGGGAACAACAGCGTGTATCGATTGCCCGTTCCATCGTCAACTCGCCAAAGGTTGTGATTGCCGATGAGCCAACGGGTAACCTGGATCCAGATACATCATGGGAAATTATGAAAATTTTTGAAGAAATCAACAACAGAGGAACCACTGTTGTAATGGCAACGCATAACAGAGAGATCGTCAATACATTAAAACATCGCGTCATTGCTATTGAAGGCGGTAAGATTGTTCGTGATGAGCAAAGAGGTGAATACGGTTATGAAAATTAGAACAGTTGGCCGTCACGCCCGAGAAAGTTTAAAAAGTATTAAAAGAAACGGCTGGATGACTTTTGCGTCCGTTGGTGCCGTTACGGTTACCTTAATCTTAGTGGGTGTCTTTTTCGCCATTATGATGAATCTTAACAGGGTAGCGCAAACAATTGAACAAGACGTAGAAATTCGTGTGCACATAGACGTTGCCGCTTCTAAACAAGATCAGCAAACGTTGAAAAACGAGATTGATAGTATACCAGAAGTAAAAAGTATTCAATTCTCACCAAAAACGCAGGAACTAGATAACCTCGTCAAGAGTCTTGGTGAGGATGGTAAAGCGTTTAAGCTTTTTGAACAGGATAATCCGCTAAATGATGTCTTTATCGTCAAAACAAAAGATCCGGCAGATACGATGAAAGTGGCAAAGTTGATTGAAAAAGACAACTTTGTCGCAAAGGTTAAATACGGTCAGGGCAAGGTTGAAAAATTATTTAAATTTATCAATGCAGCCCGAAATGTGGGGATTGTCCTCGTTATTGGATTGTTCTTTACGGCTATTTTCTTAATCTCCAATACAATTAAAATTACAATTATTGCGAGACGAAGAGAAATTAAGATTATGAGGTTAGTAGGAGCAACGAATACGTTTATTCGCTGGCCGTTCTTTTTAGAAGGTTTATGGCTCGGCATTATCGGCTCGATTTTACCAATTGTCCTGATCTCGATTGCATACTATCGTGCTTATGATTATATCGGTCCTAAGCTTGCTGGTACCTTTATCAAGATCTTGCCGTTTAACCCATTTATGTACCAAGTTTCAGGCATTTTGATTTTAATGGGTGCCCTGATTGGTGTATGGGGCAGTGTCATGTCCGTACGTAAATTCTTAAGAGTGTAATTTTTTAAGGAAGGACGACTCATTTGTCCTTCCTTCAATCATGAGTAAAGCAGGGCCAGCAACGATTTACCTGTAAATAGAGAGACGGAGGGAACAACCGGTTATGAGGAAATCAATAGTTACCCTTGCCGTGACGGCAACGGTAGGGTTTGGAACCATTTTTGGAGGAACATCTGTTAGAACAGAAGCTGCCTCTATTTCCAGCTTAAAGGGTGAGCAGAACAAAATTCAAGAACAGCGCTCCGATATCAATTCCACTATTAATCAGAAAAGCAATCAGATTACGGATCTACAGAATCAGCAGGCAGATGTAAAAGATGAAATTACTAGATTAGATAAGGCTATTGCTGACTCAACCAATAAAATTAATGAAACAACCGCTAAATTAGAAAGTACCAAAGCTGAAATTCTGGAACTTCAAGGCGAAATGGAAGTTATTAAAGACCGGATTGAGAAACGTAATATCCTCTTAAAAGACAGAGCACGCAGTTATCAGGAAACAGGCGGTGTCGTTAACTATCTGGATGTTTTAATGGGTTCCACCAGTTTTAGTGATTTTGTTGGCCGTGCCAATGCAGTTGTAACGATTATGCAGGCTGACCAGGCTATCTTAAAAGAGCACGAGGCAGATAAGCAGGCTTTGGAAACAAAACAGAAGCAAGTTCAAGCCAATCTTGCCAACATCGAAAAAATGGCCGCAGACTTACAAACCTTAAAACAACAATTAAATGTTCAAAAGGCAGATAAGGATAAATTATTAGCGAGCCTGAAGGATCAAGAAAATGAGGTCCACGAGGGCTTAATGGATTTACAAGAACAAGATGCCCTTCTTGCTGCTCAACAAACAGCCATTCAACAAGCATTTAAAATGGAGCAGGAAGCCCAAGCGAAAGCGGCTGCTGAAGCCGCAAAGGCAGCAAAAGCAGCAGCAGAAGCTGCTAAGCGTCAGGCAGCAAGCAGCCACAGCAGCAGTAGTAGTAGTAGTAATACAAGTTCTAGCAGTAGTTCTGGACTTGTTAGTTCCGGATCGACGCCTGGTGTATCCAGCGGTTATTGGACACAGCCTGCTGTCGGCTATTTAAGCTCTGGATTTGGAACACGAGGCAGTGAAAGGCACGTCGGTGTAGACATTGCCAATCGTACAGCAGTACCAATTGTTGCTGCTGCTGACGGTGTCGTCATTCGATCCTATTTATCTAGCACTTACGGAAATTGTATCTTTGTCTCCCACTCTATTAATGGACAAGTTTATACGACTGTCTATGCTCATATGACCACACGTTTGGTCGGCGGCGGCGCCGTTGTGAAAAAAGGCCAGCAAATTGGTGTGATGGGTAACACAGGTGCGTCTCATGGCCAGCACTTACACTTTGAACTTCATAAAGGTCCGTGGACACAGGATAAGCGCTTTGCGATTAATCCTGTCGGCATTGTGCCATTACCATAGCAGAAAAAGGAAGAGACCAACAGGTTTCTTCCTTTTTTACTTTTTTCCGATTCATGCGTCCCTCTCGCTTTTCTAATCATAACTCGTCCATTCCTTACATATAAGTTAATAATCGGGCAGGGGTTCGGTTGAATTTGACGAATCGAAGGACAGGCATTTTTTACTTGAGGAGGATTCAGGATGAATCGTAGATGGATGGCCCTGTTAATGACAGGTTCACTGCTGACAGGAGCAGGGGGAACTTATGCGGGAATGACTTATTTTAATAAAACAGATGCTGCAGCAAAATTGGAACAAGCAGTCAGTCCAAAAGAAAAAGCGGCAGCTACTGAGGCAAATGCTGATAATCTTGTAAAGGTCGAACAGGCTTATGAACTCATTTCAAGCCGTTATGTCGAAAAGGTAGACCATGACCAATTGGTGGAAGGGGCCATTCAGGGGATGCTTTCCGTTTTAAAGGATCCGTACTCGGTTTATATGGACAAGGATACAGCGAAGCAATTCACCCAAACTTTATCATCATCCTTTGAAGGGATAGGTGCCGAGGTCGGCATGGTAGATGGGAAAATTGTTATTGTGTCGCCTTTTAAAAATTCACCGGCTGAAAAAGCTGGCATCAAACCAAATGACCAAATTTTAAAAGTGAATGGAAAAAGTGTCGAGGGCCTCGATTTAAATAAAGCTACCCTCAAAATTCGTGGAAAAAAAGGAACCACGGTTGAACTAGAGATCGCTAGAAAAGGCTTAAAAGAACCGTTGAGCATTGATGTGAAACGTGATGAAATTCCACTTGAGACCGTTCATTCTTCGATCAAAAAACAGGATGGCAAAAAGATTGGCTATATTGAAATCACCTCGTTCTCCGAGGATACCGCTGCTGATTTTAAGAAAGACCTAAAGGCCCTTGAGAATGATCATATAAAAGGGTTGGTCCTTGATGTACGCGGTAATCCTGGCGGCTTATTAGATAGTGTCGGAGAAATCTTAAAAGAGTTCGTTCCAAAGGATAAACCATATGTACAAATTGAGCAGCGTAACGGTGAGAAACAACGCTTCTTCTCAACCCTTTCTAAGAAAAAGGATTATCCAGTCCTTGTCCTTGTTAACAAAGGCAGTGCGTCTGCATCTGAAATCCTGGCAGGTTCTCTTCAGGAGGCGGACGGATATAAGCTTGTTGGGGAAACCACGTTTGGCAAAGGGACTGTCCAGCAGGCCATTCCAATGGGGGATGGCAGCAATATTAAGCTGACATTGGCTAAGTGGCTGACCCCGGATGGAAACTGGATTCACAAGAAAGGGATCAAACCGGATGTTGCCATTAAGCAGCCGGCCATCTTTAATACCCATCCAATTCAAGTCAGTAAGCCAATAGTGGAAGATATGAACAATGAACAAGTCAAGAATGCTCAAGAAATATTAGACGGATTGGGATTTGAACCGGGCCGGAAGGATGGTTATTTTAGTGAGGAAACCAAGGTAGCAGTAAAGGTCTTCCAACAGGAATATAATCTGCCGTCTACTGGAAAGATTGATGAAAGGACAGCGGCTAAGCTGGAAGAGGCAGCAGTAAAGGAAATGAAAAAAGAGAAAAATGATTTGCAGCTGAAAATGGCGCTAAAATTAATAACGAAATAAACTCGGCAGAGGCTTTAAGCCTCTGTTTTTTTTGTGGGAACCATCAGGGGGTTCATTTCATTTATGGGATGGCGGAAAAAGTGTCCAATTTCGTGGAATTATCAAGAATTTCCACGGAAATAGTCGCAGATTCTGCGGAAATGCTCCACAAATTGACGGAATTCCTCCAAAAATGAGCGGAATCGGCACCGTGTGAGGACAAAATGACGAATTTTCCTTACTTCTAAAAACTAGCAATTTGTTTTATGTTAGTAATTTGGTAAAATAAAGTTTAAGAGATTTTTATTTCATATTTTTAAGAAATTTTTAATAGAGGCAGGTGGCAGGAAATGGTAGAAATGTGGCTTGTGGAAGTATTAAAAGGGGCAGGCAGGTTCTTTCTTCATCCTGTTTTATACTATCTCGTTTTCCTTGCCGGGATATTAGGTGTCAAACGGGTAAAACGTGAACGGAAAAATTTTCATATACGGGCAGAAGATGCCTATTTTGAACTTCGACAGCTATTTCCAATCGGAATGGTCATTGGGCTCATTCTGTCGGTCTTCACGATAGCCGCGGGAATCGCTGTACCATTTGCCGCAATCATACTGATTGCCGGTTTCACGCTGATCTGGTCATTAACAACCAATATACGGTTGATGTCACCAGCATATACACTTGGGGCCTCCTTTTTCGCTATCATTATGATTGCGCAAAATAATTGGTCGATACCTCTGTTTTCAAAGGCGTTTTCTTCGATTGATAATAAAGTCTATCCATCATTAGTAGTTATTCTGGGATTATTGTTAGTTGCCGAGGGCATCTTAATTTTTAAAAATGCCAGCAAAGGTTCTTCCCCTAAGCTTGCAAAAAGTAAGCGCGGCCAAGTGGTTGGTGTCCATGAAGTCAAGCGGCTATGGATGGTGCCTTTGTTCCTGCTGATTCCTGGGAATGCCTTGCATCTTCCTTTTGAATGGTGGCCAGTCTTCCATTTGGGGGCAAAGGAGTATTCCTTGATTTTTGTACCGTTTGCAATTGGGTTTCATCAGCAAATTAAAGGCATGCTCCCAAAAGAGTCGATTCAGCTCCATGGGCGCCGGGTCATTGTTCTTGGGGTTGTGATTTCATTGCTTTCGCTTGCCGGTTATTGGTATCCGTTGTTTTCGATTGTTGTCGCAGCATTAGCTGTCATTGGCCGGGAACTACTAGCATTAATCGCCTATTTGAAGGATGACAGCAGAGCTTCGTATTTTTCTAAGAAGAATAACGGTGTGATGATTATTGGGATTATTCCGGAATCTCCGGCGAGTAAAATGGGCCTTCAGGTCGGGGAAATTATTTCGAAGACCAACGGGGTTATAGTCCGCGATGAACAAACCTTTTATGAAGCATTGCAAAAAAACCGCGCCCACTGTAAGCTCGAGGTTTTCGACACAAACGGCGAAATCCGCTTTGTGCAGCGCGCACTGTATGAGGGAGACCATCACGAGCTCGGCGTTCTGTTTGTGCAGGGGGACCGGAAGTTTGATGAAAAAATCTGCTAGGTTTAACGATTTGTTTATAGCTATTTATTACTAAGAGAGGTACCAAAATGGTACCTCTCTTAGTTTTTTTATCGGCTTTATCCCAAAAAAGTGTATCACTGATTTTTGAGTATTTTTATAAGTTCTTTTTGTTCTTCTTTTAACGATGCTATTTCTGTTTCTAACTTCTCTATTTTCTGTATAAACGGTGTCAATGCCTCTTGAAGCATAGAACGCAGGCGATCACTTTTTTCAGTATCCATTTTGTCCTCCTAAAGTCCACTGTTTTTTCATATCAAACTTTTCTTATTTGGAATGCTTAGTTAGCACGACATACAAACTAACAGGTTGACTACTCGTATTGATAACTGAAAGTTCCTCATCATCACTGATATGGATGACATCCTGTTCCGTTACTTCATTTTCTTTGCCGTCAATGATTATCGTGCCGTTTCCGGATACCACAAGCAGATAGACGTCCGCGCCAGGGTGCTTATGAGCGGGCAGTTTTTGTCCAGGAAGGAAATTTAAGACAAAAGCCGTACTGCTGCTTTTATTAAAAATAACCCGTTTTGTAAATTTTTCTTCATTAAATTCCTGATAGGTCTTAATCGATTGCTTATCCATGTCTCCCCCTCCTTATTTTCTCTATCCACATTATAAATGAAAATCATTATCACTTAAGTGAACTGAATCACACTCCTATTGATATTTTTGTCTGGATTTCTGTCACTATGTAAATTAAGTTTTAAGATGCCAAATAAGCTAAATAGATCAAGAGAGCATAGAAGCCGATCATGTGTATTTCAACGTATTTTTTATGACCTTTCTGATTGTATTGGAAAAAAACTGTTGACATCGAAAGAGCTTTTATTATATGATTATCTCGAATTAAAAATAAACAACTTTGAGATACTCACAACTAAGATATAACATCAAAGAGGCGGTGCAAGCATGGGCTTTTTAAATCGATTATTTGGTCAAACACCAAAGGAGGAAAATAACATGACAAAATTAAATATCGGGATTATTTTAGGAAGTACACGTCAAGGACGCGTTAGTCCACAAGTAGGAGAATGGGTTAAAGGAATTGCTGACAAACGCGGTGACGCAAACTACGAAATCGTTGATATCGCAGACTTCAACCTGCCATTCTTAGGAACTACTGATGGTACAGAACCAGGGATTGCTGCATGGAATGAAAAATTAGCGAGCCTAGATGGCTTCGTATTCGTTGTTCAAGAATACAACCACAGCATTACAGGCGCGTTGAAAAATGCTCTTGATTTTGCTCGTGAAGCTTGGAATGACAAAGCGGCTGGTATCGTAAGCTATGGATCAACAGGCGGCGCGCGCGCAGCTGAACATTTACGCGGTATCTTAGGTGAATTAAAAGTGGCAGACGTTCGTACACATCCAACTTTGTCATTATTCACAGATTTCGAAAACGGCAGTGTTTTCAAACCAGCTGAATTACACCTAACAAATGTAACAGCCATGCTTGACGAAGTAATCAAGTGGAGCGGAGCATTAAAAACAATTAGATAAGAAGTTTCTCCTATTGAAACTGCTATAAAGGTGTCTGATACCTAAATGGTGTCAGGCACCTTTTTTATCGTCTAGCTCCAGCGCCTAGCCCCTCGAGGTCATAAGCCACTCTGGGAATGAAGGCAAAGAGCGCCTTCCTTCCCTGAGCGTCTTATGCTTGTCGGGGCTGTTCAAGGCGCTTGCGCTTTTGTTACTATTTATTCAGTAATTACTGGAATAATTTCCAACTTTGCGGGTAATCATAAAATGGGAAATTCTTATCCGTGAAAGGTGGTTTAGCCATGACACATAATTGGTTAAAAGGCTTGGAACTTCAACTTGTAGAAGTTCTTACAATGGAGGGAGCCGCCGCCATGCTATTTTATTTCACGCTCTATTCATTGATTGGCTGGCTGCTGGAAAATAGTTATAACTACGTGACCAAACGAGAGTTTTTGAAGGAGAATTTTTTATTTGGTCCCTTTAAACCGATGTATGGAATTGCCCCCGTACTGTTGGTTTATTTCACTCCACCGGGTTCACATTGGGCTTACATACTGTTTTTATGTTTTCTTATCCCTACCCTGGTTGAGTATGCCAGTGGGGCATTGCTGCAGAAGCTATTCCAACGGCAATGGTGGGATTACTCCACTGCCCGATTCCAGCTGCACGGACATATCTGTCTGCCATTTTCCATCTGCTGGGGCTTTTTATCCCTCCTTTGTTTAAAATGGATTCACCCAGCCATGGCCTTAATGTATGGAGAGATTGAGCCATTGTGGGCTTGGATCTGGTCAGCCGTCGGACTCTACTTTCTTGCCGACCTCGCACTCGCAGTCCGCAAACACACCCTCCAGGAAATCGTGGGTGCCTGACACCATTTTCAATATAAACACTCCTTCTATGTGGTAATGGAAGGAGTGTTTTCTTTTTGAACTCATAGATCCTCCCGATCGTGGGTATATTTTGATCCAGAAATCATATAATTTATAGTTCTTAACAAGATTGGAAATAGCGGCTTTCTCCAAGTGTGCACCATAGGATTGATTCAGAGGGGAGGAAGAGGGATGTTAGACTTTTTTTTGTTTGAAGATCCATTCGTGTGGAATTTTCCCTTATTGGCTGGACTTATTGGTGTTTGTGCCTTCTATATCGTTCTATTACACACATATACAAAAATCAAAATTTATGACAAGCAGCCATTGCTTTTCTTCCTCTCGTTAACCTTACTCTATCTGACGATCGGCAGCCCCTTATCGAGCATCAATCATTTATCATTCAGTTTGCACATGATCCAGATGAGTTTGTTATTTTTTGTCATCCCGCCTCTGTTTTTATTAGGCATTCCAGAAGCCTCTCTTCTTATGATAAAACGACTAAACATCCCCTTCTTAGCTGCTTTAATTCCCTTTGCTGTCCTGTTTTTCTTCTATCATTTTCAAGCCATTCTAACCTATCTTTCCTTACATTCGTATATCCATAATAGCTATCTGCTCCTGCTAATGCTTTTATCCTTGCTGATTTGGCGGCCGATTGTAACGGAACAGAATAAACGATTCGCCTTCTTAAGCGGGATTGTTCTATTGCCAGCATGCAGTTTGCTCATTTTGAGCGGCCTTTTTGGGAGCGGGACAAATCCACTCCTAAGCGGAATGATGGCCAGTTTGTGCATAACTCCATCTGCCCTAAGTTCACTTAGTATCCTTCCGCCGCCTTTCAACACAAGGGCTGATTTAATCTTGGCCGGTATTTTAATGATAATCATTCATAAATTCGCGCTCCTGCTAACCGTTCGGTTGAGAAATAAAGTCATAGCGAAGGATTTAACAGGGAATGGCTGATGGCTATTCCTTATTTTTATGGGGAAAGGTTTTCAGTCAAAACACTCCAGCCCTGTACAGTCCTAAACGGGTGCTTCCACATTTCCATGAAAAATAGATTAAAATTTAATGAAATCAAGTAAAATAAAGAAAAATAGTGCTAAATTGTAGATGAAGTAGTAGATAGAGTTTCTACCTTGATCAAAAGGGGGGCTGATGATGCAGGAAAAGTTGCGAATTTTGGTTGTCGAGGATGAACGGCATATCGCCAAAATCTTAAAAATAGAACTCGAATACGAAGGCTATGAGGTAGTAGTTGCTTATGACGGGAAAGCCGGCTTGCAGTCTGCACTCGCCGAAAAACTAGATTTAATCCTATTAGATGTCATGCTTCCTGAGATGAACGGAATTGAAGTGTTAAGAAGGATTCGAAAAGAAAACAACCTCATCCCGATTATTTTGTTAACGGCGAGAAACCTGACAATGGACAAGGTGACAGGTCTTGACCAAGGGGCCAATGATTATATCACCAAACCGTTTGAAATGGAGGAATTATTAGCGCGCGTCCGTTCTTGTCTGCGGCAAAATGCTCTAGCAGTCAAGGCTATGCAGCCAGAGGAATCGATCTTATCGTTTCAAGATTTAACGGTAAATCCTGAAACACGGGAAGTTACCAGGGGAAATACCTCCATTTCCTTAACTCCGAAGGAATTTGATTTGCTGGTTTATTTGTTAATGAATAAAAATAAAATTGTCACCAGAGAAAATATCCTCTTTCATGTCTGGGGTTATGAATATGAAGGAGAAACAAATGTCATTGATGTGTTTATCCGACATTTAAGAAAGAAAATCGAAGAAGGGTTCACCGACCCAACCATTATTCAAACAGTGAGGGGAATTGGCTATACCATAAAGGAGAATTAAGCAAATGAAGATAACAACCAAAATAAACATCATGACAACTGCTTGGATTCTCTGTGTTTTAGTGGCTGTAAATGCGGTTGTCTTTTTTTCATTTATGAAAATCACCATCAACATGGAAGATCAGGAGCTCTACCAAAGGGCTAATAGTCTGATTAAAGATATGAAACTGAACCCTTCCTCTGTCCTTATAAAAGAACAATTAACACCGTATTTAACAGGCCATTCTTTTATTAGAATGGTTCCACCCGGTTCAAAAGTGACCAATGAAGTAACCAATGATAAGCCTATGGCAGCTAAAATTAAGCCGAAATTCGTTAGAAAAAAAGAAGCAGAAAGAAAAACCGTTATGCAGAAGAATGGTGAAGAGCAGATTCTGATTGTGCGGATTCCCATCCATTCAAATGACGGCATGACTACGACACTGGAGATGGGAGAAAAATTATCCGGTCTCGAACTGGCAAAGGATGTATTACTTTCGATTCAAATCTCAAGTACCATTTTAGGAGCCTTATTGGCTTTACTTGGCGGCAGGTGGTTATCCAATCTGATCATAAGGCCGATTTCTAATATGATTAACACGATGGAAGAGATCGAGCAAAGCGGGATTCCTAAAAAGATTGTAATACAGCACGAAACAAAGGATGAACTGCAAAAAATGGCGGTTACCTTCAATCAGATGATTGGCCGGTTAGAAGAAAATCTCGATAAACAACGACAATTTATTTCCGATGCTTCCCATGAATTAAAAACGCCCCTTACGGTTATTAAGAGTTTCGCTGACCATTTATTAAGGCGGGGAATTCGAAATGAGGCCGATGCATTGGATGCCATAGAAACGATTCATTCTGAAGCGACCAGGATTCAAAAAATGACCGAAAGATTTCTTGATTTAGCCGATACCGAATCAGGGAATCATTTGGAAACCAAGTCACTTGATTTGGTCGCATTATGTCAAAACACCATCAAACAACTTAAAAGTGCTTATAAACGGGACATTGATTTGCACTTCGCTGCTCCGGCCATAATGGTTAAAGCGGATGAACTAAAGCTTAAACAAGCCATCATTATTTTAATCGATAATGCCATTAAATATAGTACAGACAAAATCGAAGTCTACCTAATGGTAAACGAACTTAATACGGTTATTAAGGTAAAAGATTACGGAATTGGGATTCCGGAATATGAAATTAAAAATATCTTTGAACGTTTTTACCGAGTGGACAAGGCGAGAAGCCGTGAAACCGGGGGAACTGGCCTGGGACTGGCCATTGCGAAGAATATCATGAAACAGCATCGCGGAGAAATTAAAATAAGCAGTACGGAAGGTAAAGGGACAGAGGCCGAATTATTTTTACCGAAAAGCTGAGAAAGGACCAGCCATGAAACTTTTATTGTTAGGCATTGTAATCATCATCGTGTTCTTACTGGTTTATGCAATCGTCCCAACGATCCTGATTCGCATGAATAGTTGGGGCATTTTAAAAAGGACGCAATCAGATGCGATTGCGATTACCTTTGATGATGGCCCTAATCCATTCTATACTCCACAGTTGTTAGATCTATTAAAGAAGTATAAGGTGAAAGCAACATTTTTTGTGGTGGGCAGTAAGGTAAAACAGAATCCGGAGATTATTAAACGGATGAGCGAGGAAGGACATACGATTGGAATTCATCATTTTCAGCATGTCTCAAGCTGGATCTGTACAGCGTCTCGTTTAAAAAAGCAGCTAGAATTAACGGATCAAGCGATAGCGGAATGTACAAAGGAAAAGGTAGTTTTTTATCGGCCGCCCTGGGGCCATTTCAATCTTTTTAGCTTGTTGGTAAGCAAACCGTATAAAACAATAATGTGGTCGCATATTTTTGGAGATTGGAAGGTTGAGAAGGGCAAAAATGGTCTGCTGGAGGAACTTCGGGAAGCTGCAGAGCCAGGTTCAATCCTCCTGCTTCATGACTGCGGGGAAACACTGGGTGCGGACCCGGAAGCACCGGGTTACATGATTAAGAATCTAGAAATCTATTTAAGGGAAGCCATCGATCATGGAACAAAATTTATACCCTTAAAGGAATAATAAGAGGCTGTTTATGAATATAGAATCCATCCTACATTATATTAATCTATATGGTTATGCGGTTATCTTCGTCTGTCTTTTTTTCGGAATCGTAGGGATTCCTGCTCCTGAGGAATCCCTGCTGTTTTTGATCGGGGTACTGTGTGGAAAGCACAAACTCTCCTTTGAATTTGGACTGGCAGCCGCCATTCTCGGCGTGTTTACCGGCATGCTGTCAGCCTATGCCTGTGGGAAATATCTTGGTTATCCTTTTATTAAAAAGTTTGGGAAGTATGTAGGGATTAACGATGAGAGATGGCAAAAAGCGGTTAGGTTTTATTCGAAAAATGTCCAGAAAACGATTCTATTTGGATTTTACCTGCCAGGACTAAGGCAAATCAGTCCATACTTTGCCGGAATTACCGAAATTCCGTTTCGGAAATTTGGGCTGCTCTCCTTATTGGGTACACTAGCCTGGACGATTCCGGTGATGTCGGCAGGAGTATTTACCGGGAAGGTCTTTTCGGTTAATCCAGCGTACATTCCCTGTGCCGGAATCATTTCGTTTCTAGTATTCTTGAGCTTTATTTGGTTCCGAAACAAGCGGCGTGCCCGTTTAACCGAATAGTGACAAAACAAAAACTCGATGTGTCGAGTTTTTTTAATTCTTCCTGAAGGGTTGATTAAAAATCAATTAAAAACCGGGTTTTCCCAAAAATGAGTGGTACAGTAAATGAGACAAATTTACAAGCTTATCAAAACAGGAGCTGGTCAATAATGAAAAAAATCTTGTTTTTACCACTCTTACAAATGCAATCAGGCCATCATCAGGTAGCTGAGGCCTTAATGGACCTTCTAAAAAATCATGCCGACCATCTAATCTTAAAGAAAGTCGACTTATTAAGTTATACCAATAAATCATTAGAAAAAATGATTACTAATGGCTATCTGAACTGGATCCGCTATGCACCTGAAACCTATAATCTGGCCTATAAGAGTTTTTTTTACATGCCAGACACGAAAAGGCAGTCCTTTAATTGGTACCAGCCTTTATTTTTAAAGAAAATGGAACAATTGCTGTTGGAGGAAAAGCCAGATCTGCTTGTTTGTACCCATGGGTTTCCTTCCCGCTTGCTTAGTATCTTAAAGAAAAAAGGTAAATGTGATATTCCAGTTATTAATGTATACACCGACTTTTTTGTAAATAGTGTTTGGGGAAAAGAGGGAATAGATGCCCATTTTGTTCCGAGTCAGCAGGTTAAAGAAATGCTGGTTGAGCGGTTTCACATCCCTAAGCACCGAATAATGGTTACCGGTATTCCTGTTCATGAGGAGATAACAAAGTGCTCTAAGACCTACCAACCGCCTCAAGCGCGTCCGAAACTATTAATTGCCGGCGGAAATAGCGGCCTAGGCGGAATGGGCAAGCTTCTAGAAGAGTTGAAAAATTCAAGCGGGTTGGACTTTTTCGTTTTATGCGGCAAGAATAAAAAATTGTATGAGGAGATTCGTTCCTGGCAGCTTGCGCATATTACTCCATTGCCATACCTTTCCTCAAGGTCAGCCATGAATCAGCTTTATGAAGAGGTTGATGCGATTATGACAAAGCCTGGCGGCGTGACAGTTAGTGAAGCATTGCACAAAAGATTGCCGATCTTTGTCCATTCCATGCTGCCTGGTCAAGAAAAAATCAACTTGCGTTTTTTAAGAGAACACAAACTGGCCTTTGTCCTTGACCAGAGCCGTTCAATCGAACAGCAATTAGTAATGGTGTTGAATAACAGGCAGCAAATGAAGGAATGGGAAAAAGCGATTGATTCCTATCAACAAGGAATGGAGCTGACTAGCAAGGAACCACTCATCGAAACGATTCTAGATGCAGTAAACCAACAACCAAAAAACGTGCTGGCGGGAGCGGTTCTGTCATCTGCCGTTTTGCACGCTAGCAGCGCACAATAATAAACTAGGGAGGATTAAGTAGATGTCAAATTTAGATTATAGTGTCTTTCAGATGATCAATCATCTGGCGGTAAGTGATCGCTTTTTAAACCCATTGATGATTTTTTTAGCTGAAAAAGCACAGTATTTATTCTTTGCCGCGATTGTTTTTTATTGGTTTTATCCCAAAGCCACTAATCGTAAAATGGTCGTGGAGGCCATCCTGGCTGCCTGTGTTGCCCTTAGTATCAACGGCGCGATTGGCCACTTTTTTTACCGAGCCCGGCCATTTGTCACTCATCATGTCAACTTTTTAATTTCACATGCGAAAAACGCTTCGTTCCCAAGTGACCATGCGACCGCCGCATTTGTGATTGCAACGGCATTTTGGATTTGGATTAAGCGGGATGGCTGGATTTGGCTGATTTTAGCAGCCGGAATTGCCTTGGCCCGGGTGTGGACAGGTGTTCATTATCCGTTGGATGTGACGGCGGGAATGGTTATCGGGGTTAGCATTGCGTTTGTGGTCCATTATCTATTTAGCCGATTTGAAAAAATGAACAAAGTTAGGGAAGCCATCATTGGGGTATATGAAAGTGTGGAAGGGAAAATCCTCAAAAAAACAATTATGCTTAGAAAAAGATAGGCATCAGGAGGTACAGTTCTCTTAGCCATGAAAAAGCTTTGCGGAAAAATAAAGTCAGTTTTAGATTCAGAAAAAAAGTCGCTCATCCTTGCCATCTGCCTCATCCTTTTGTATCTGTCACCATTGTTTATCTTAGGTGAAAATGCTCATATAAGGGTCCATGACAACTTGGACTCAAATATAGCGTGGTACAAAGTCCTGAAGAATAGCGGGCAGTTATTCGGCGGAATTAATTCGGTTATACCACAAGTCATCAATGGTTTGCCGCGGAATACCTTCGGAACAGAATTCAGCGGAATTGAGTGGCTTCATCATCTCTTTCCTTCCATGCTTGCCTATGCATTAAGTCAAACCATTACAAGGCTATTTGCTTTTCTTGGTATGTATTTATTGCTGAAGCGGCACTTTGTGAAAAAAGATGAGGCGTACCCCATTCGTGTTTGGGTATCGCTTGCGTTTGCCTTAACTCCCTTCTGGCCCTCAGGTATGTTAAGTACACTGGGAATGCCGCTTGCTCTGTGGGCGTTTATGAATATCAGGGAAGGACGCTATACCTGGAAAGAATGGCTGACACTGATTTTGCTGCCCCTTTATTCCAGCTTTGTGTTAGGGTTTTTCTTCTTTTTATTTGCCATGGGACTCACGTGGCTGAGAGACCTGCTCGTCAAGCGGAAGCTGAATGGGGTGTTCTTTAGCAGTATTGTGTTAATGACGGTTATTTACTTATTAATAGAATACCGCCTTGTCTATTCCTTAGTATTTCCGGAAGCGCCAACGAGCCGAAATGAGTTTGTCAGCTCAACACTGGGCTTTTGGCATACGATTCGACTTGCTTGTAAAAATTACTTCCTTGGTCATACCCATGTGTTAACCCTTCATACGCTGGTGATTGTGCCGCTGTCCTTCCTAGTGATTGCTATGCTTTGGAAAAAGAAGGACCGAAACGAGACAGACAAACGATATATGTACTTATTTGTTATTAATATTCTCCTTTCTGTCTGGTATGCCTTTTGGTTTAATAAAGAGTGGGAGCCTCTTAAAGAGAGAATCTCTTTATTAAATACCTTTAATTTTGCCCGGTTCCATTTCCTAAGACCGTTAATCATCTATCTGATGTTTGCGGTGGGAGCGTTTATTTTGTGGAATAAAGGCAAGCGGTGGAAGTCATTCGTAAAAATCTGCCTGATCGTACAACTGCTGGTCTTATTCTGTGCAAACGATGAAATTGTTTATCGTGTCGCTGGAAAGCCATCCGTTCAACAGTTTTATGCGACCGAACAGTTTAAACAAATTGCCGATTATATCGGAAAGCCTAAGAGCAGCTACCGGGTTGCAAGTATCGGAATTCACCCAGCAATCGCTCAGTATAATGGCTTTTATACGTTGGATACATACAATAACTTTTATCCGCTAACGTACAAACATGAATTTAGAAAAATTATTGCCGGAGAGCTGGACAAGAGCCCGACATTAAAGAAATACTTTGATCAGTGGGGCGGCAGGTGT
Source organism: Bacillus sp. ISL-18 (assembly GCF_018613415.1). GTDB lineage: Bacteria > Bacillota > Bacilli > Bacillales > Cytobacillaceae > Neobacillus. Next base: position 81,696 of record NZ_JAGGQG010000012.1, read on the forward strand.
TATCTATTTGTCGCTGAACTAGGGAAACACTATGAATTTAAAAAAGATTCGAAAGTGAAAATACATCATTTGCAGCTAAATACCAACGTTTTTAAACAAATGGGCGGAGAGTATATCTTTTCGGCGGTGCCGATTATGAATGCCAATGAAAATAATCTCGAACTTCAAAAGACCTTCATTCAAAAGGATTCAGCCTGGAAAATTTATCTTTACCGCGTAAAGTAAGGAGGGAAATTTCAGATGAATAAACCAATCTTAACGATTGTTGTTCCATGTTATAACGAAGAAGCTGTCCTGAATGAAACGATTTTACAATTGACGAAAATAATGGAACATTTAATCGAGGATTTGCTTGTTTCTAAGAATAGTAAGCTGTTATTTGTCGATGATGGCAGTAAGGATCAAACCTGGAATATGATTGAAAGCGAGTGCGGGAAAAATCGTTTCGTTACGGGGCTGAAGTTAGCAGGCAATGTCGGTCATCAGAACGCCCTCATTGCTGGACTTGAAACAGCTAATCAATACTCCGATTGCGTGATTTCGATAGATGCGGACCTGCAGGATGATATACATGTCATTCCGACCTTTGTAGAGAAATACTGGGAAGGGGTCGATATTGTTTATGGTGTAAGAGACAGCCGCGAGACTGATACCTTCTTTAAGAGGAACACAGCTTTGTTCTTTTACCGTTTCATGGAGCGGATCGGAATTAAACTTGTCCCGAATCATGCCGACTTCCGGCTGATGAGCAAACGGGCGTTGGACGAACTGTTGAAATATAAGGAGACCAATTTGTTTTTACGAGGTCTGGTGCCCCTAGTAGGATTTACCTCTGCGAAAGTTTATTATGATCGAAAAGAAAGGCTTGCCGGCGAATCGAAATACCCGTTGAAAAAAATGCTTGCCTTTGCTTTTGATGGAATGACTTCCTTCAGTGTAGCGCCCATCCGCTTTGTCACCTTTTTAGGTTTTCTCGCTGTGCTCATTAGTACATTGGTTGGCGGTTATGCCATTGTTCAAGAAATCTTGGGGCATACAGAGTCAGGCTGGACCTCGTTAGTGATCTCGATTTGGTTCGTTGGCGGATTGCAATTAATGGGTATTGGCATAATTGGTGAATATATCGGCAAGATTTATCGGGAAGTGAAACAGCGCCCAAGGTATGCGATTGAAGTGGACCGTTTCACATCACAGGTTAAGGAGAAAGAGCGAGAACTTTTGTTAAAATAGTTACTGTAGGGACCCGTTTTGGGTTCTTTTTTTTATGCTCGTTTTTCTTACATTCTTTTTTAAAAAATTTAAAATATGTTTGACATTCAAACACTCATTTGAATATCATATAATCAAACGAATATTTGAATGAAGAAGGTGACGATGTTGAAAGAACAGGATGTTTGCGAGGTGACCTGTGTCGACAGCGAGAAAACAACTCGGGTCAAGCAGCAGATTACGAATGGAAATATCGTTGATGTGACCAAGCTTTTTAAAGCTTTATCAGACGAAACACGTTTGAAAGTCGCCTATGCCTTAACACTGGAAGAAGAACTTTGTGTTTGTGACGTGGCCCATATTGTCGGCGCCACCACCGCAACCGCTTCCCACCATTTACGTCACCTCAAGGGGCTTGGCCTAGCGAAATACCGTAAAGAGGGTAAGCTCGTTTATTATTCCCTTGATGATGAACATGTTAAACAATTAATCCATATTGCGATTGAGCACCAGAAGGAGGTGGCCGGCCGTGAGTGAAGCATCGACAGAAAAACAAGTCTATCGAGTCCAAGGCTTTTCCTGAACTAGCTGCGCCGCCAAGTTCGAAAAGAACGTACAGCACCTGGATGGTGTTGTGGATGCCAAAGTTAATTTTGGTGCTTCCAAGCTTACAGTCTATGGAAACACCAGCCTTGAAGAACTGCATAAAGCAGGTGCTTTTGAAAAATTAATCCTTGTCCCGGAAAAAGAAAAACAAACGTTGATTCCAAGGGAACCTTTCTGGAAGCGATACTCGCTGTTGGGAATCTCACTATTATTCCTATTGGCAGGCTATATTTTTTCAGAAACCCTGCTCTTTGCCGCTGCTATCGTAATAGGTGGATATCCTTTATTCAAAACGGGTATTAAAAACCTAATCCGCTTTGATTTTGATATGAAAACCTTGATGACAATCGCCATCGTCGGTGCTGCCATCATTGGTGAATGGCGTGAGGGGGCAGTCGTTGTCATCCTATTTGCCATTAGTGAGGTCCTTGAGGGCTATTCCATGGACAAAGCGAGAAATTCCATTCGTTCGCTGATGGAGCATGCTCCGGCAGAAGCGCTTGTCGTTCGCAAGGGGAAAGAACTCCTTTTAAAGGCGGAAGATGTTGAAATCGGCGATATCATGCTCGTGAAACCAGGACAAATGATCGCAATGGATGGGGTGATTATCGAGGGAACATCCACGATCAATCAAGCTGCAATCACCGGTGAATCGGTGCCGGTTGAAAGAGGCATTGAAGATGAGGTATTCGCCGGGACTTTAAATGAAGCAGGCTTTTTAAAAATAAGCGTAACCAAACTAGTGGATGATACAACAATTGCGAAAATCATTCATTTAGTCGAAGAAGCCCAGGCCGAAAAAGCTCCCTCACAGCAATTTGTGGACCGTTTTGCCAAGTATTATACCCCTGTCATTATCCTTGTGGCCGCTCTTGTTGCTGTTATGCCGCCGTTGTTCTTCGATGCAGGCTGGCAGGAGTGGATTTACCAAGGGCTTGCGGTATTAGTGGTTGGCTGTCCGTGTGCCCTCGTCATTTCAACGCCTGTTTCGATTGTTACCGCAATTGGCAACGGTGCACGAAATGGCGTGCTCATCAAAGGCGGGAGTTTTTTAGAGGAAGCCGGGGCCTTGAAGGCGATCGCGTTTGATAAGACTGGAACACTAACAAAAGGGGTTCCAGTAGTGACGGATTTCGTGAACTACACATATGATGAACAACTCCTGGGAGTTGTCGCCGCACTGGAAAGTAAATCACAGCACCCACTTGCTTCCGCTGTAATGAAAAAAGCCTCTCATCTTCCGCAAAACTATGTGATTGAAGATTTCTTATCCATACCAGGAAAAGGAATTAAAGGGGTTGTAGAGGGAACGGAATATCGTGTAGGCAACAGGAAGTTATTTGAGGAAGTGCCTGAAGCGGTTTTGGATAAAATCTCTCTGCTGCAAAATCAAGGCAAGACGGTTATGATCGCCGGAACTGACCGTGAGATTCTCGGACTAATTGCCGTGGCCGATGAGGTCCGTGATAGCAGCAGCCATGTGATTGATCGCCTTAAACAGCTGGGGATTGAGCAGACCATTTTACTGACAGGAGATAACCAAGTCACAGCGGAAGCGATTGGCCGTGAGGCGGGTGTTAATCGAGTAGAATCAGAGTTGCTGCCTGAAGATAAATTAACGTTTATCAAACACTTAAAAGCTCAGTACGGAAGGGTTGCGATGGTTGGCGACGGTGTGAATGATGCGCCGGCCTTGGCAGCTGCAACCGTCGGAATTGCGATGGGCGGGGCGGGAACTGACACAGCCCTCGAGACGGCTGACATTGCCTTAATGAACGATGATTTAACGAAACTCCCGTTCACCATCAAGCTGAGCCGAAAAACACTGCAAATTATCAAACAGAATATCACGTTATCAATCGTAGTAAAATTGTTTGCTCTCCTCTTAGTTGTGCCCGGCTGGCTGACCTTGTGGATTGCTATTTTTGCCGATATGGGTGTGACCTTGCTCGTTACGCTAAACGGGTTGAGGCTATTAAGAGTAAAAGAATAATCGAATTATATGCTTTGGTTCGCAACAAAATGTATTGAAAAATATCGAATAGAAAAAACTATCCTTAATCGGAATATTTTCGTTTTAGAAAGAGAAATAGAGCCACTTACCATTAAGAGCTCTGGGGGGATAAACATGGGTCATCATCATCACCATCATCATGGACATTCACACGGCGGTCACGGACATCATCATCATGAGCCGGCAAATTATGGGTTTGCTTTTGGAATAGGAATCACGTTAAACGTGATCTTTATCATAATAGAAGTTATTTTTGGACTATTGGGAGACTCCCTAGCGTTACTAGCCGATGCCGGACATAATTTAAGTGATGTGTTAGGCCTGGTTATTGCCTGGATTGCTGTTTGGCTGGGGAAAAAAGCACCTACCAGCAAGCGGACGTATGGGTTTAAGAAAAGCTCCATTCTTGCTGCTCTTTTTAATGCCGTGTTTCTACTTGTAGCGATTGGCGCCATTGCCTGGGAGGCCATTCAGAGGTTCTCGGCTCCTGCACCCGTTGCTGGAAAAACTGTCATCATTGTGGCACTGATTGGTATCGTCATTAATTCGATAACGGCCTTCCTATTTATGTCTGGGAGGAAACATGATTTGAATATTCGCGGAGCATACCTACACATGGTGGCAGACGCGGTCGTATCTTTAGGAGTTGTCGTATCAGGTTTCATTATGCTTTGGTTTGGCTGGCAATGGCTCGACCCTCTTGTAAGTTTAGTCATTGCAATCGTGATCTTTATTGGTACCTGGGGATTATTAAGTGAATCACTCAATTTATCATTAGATGCCGTTCCGGATGGGATTGATATGGATAAGATAAAAAATTATTTAACTCATTTACCTACTGTTGTCGAGGTACATGATCTACATGTTTGGGGAATGAGTACCACTGAGCCGGCCTTAACCGTCCACCTAGTCCGGTCGGATATAACCGATAATGATCAATTGTTACAACGGTTAAATAAAGAATTACATGATGAATTTGGGATCGAACATACCACGATTCAGATCGAAAAAGGGACCTTTGCTTGTTCACAAGCGCCAATGGATTCTATTTAAACGCTGCAACAGAAGAAAGGTGCCCTAAAAGTATCACTTTTAGGGCACCTTCTTTTTTATACCCTTAAACTAGTTTGTTGATTTCCGCCCCAGGTGCTTCGCCTATATTTTGCTCGTTAACACCTGACATATTTTCGTTTGAAACCGAGCTTTCCTCGATCTATTTCCTTTTGGATACTTTCGGAAGCAAGCAGAATACTGTTTTTTTTCTTGTCCCGCTTGATTTCAACTGGTCCTACTCTCTTGGCGGTTTCCACCGCTTTATCATGGAGCGGCAAAAAGGAAGTCCCGACTGTGTAAATAAAATTATTCATAGCGGATTTTGTTCGTTCAGGAGAATCGTGAATCGTATTTTCTACTTGATCCAGCATACTGGCCAGCTTGCTTGCACTAAATTCGCTGTCCGGGCGGCTGCCTAAAAGCCAGCAGTAGCAGCTCCAGCCAGCCGACATCCTAAGTTCTTCCCCGCTTGCGATCCATTTATCGGCAACAGCTTGCGCGATATTAGTTTCAGCCAAAGTGACGGCAACTACATAATCAGACAGCATATAAAAATACGCCGCATCGATCCAGCGCTCAAAATCCTCCTCCGTCATGACCAATGGGTCCGCAATGATACCGGCAAAATACATGGCATCATAGTTTCCAGTGGCATAAAGCTGCTCGGCTAACGGTTGATTTTTCTTGATTTTCTTTGCGATTGGCTTCATTGCGCCTGTAGCCACACCAAAAAGCGGCTCGTGTGCACCATTGCTTAAATAGGTCTTTTTCAGGCGTTCCTTGCCGAGCTCCTTCAGTTCCTGCATAACATATTCGAAATCCATCGTTTATCACTCCCTTCCTTTATAAACATAACATTTATTCTAACCATCCAGCTTATAAAGCCAAGTAGTTATATACGAAGAATAAACATCAGCAATGCAGAAATTATAGCAAGTATACTACTCACACCAAAAGCGGTAAAAGCCCCAAAGGATTGCCACAAGAACCCTGCCATCACACTTGCGGGCAAGGCAGCAATACCTGTTAAGGCATTAAATGTTCCCATTGCCGTCCCTCGTTGTCCTTCAGGTACCATATCGGCTACATATGCCTTTTGAATCCCTTCCGTAGTGGCATAGTACAACCCATAAATAAAGAATAAGATCCAAATCCCCATCACCGTATGGACCAGACCAAAGCCGAGATAAATGAGTGCAAACATGACATAACCTGTGATTAAAACGGGGCGGCGGCCAATTCGATCGGAGATGATCCCAAATGGAGTAGAAAAAATACTTGCGATGATGTTGTAAGCAAAATAAGTCAGTGGGATATATTCGGCAGCCATACCAACATCTTTTGCCCGCAAGATCAGGAACGCATCAGAGAAGTTCCCTATGGTAAAGAGGAATGTGATAAGTGTGAACCACACAAACCGTGAATTAAGTCCCTTGAAGCTAATCTTTGGTAACATTTTTACATTACCTGGTGTTTTTAGTGGATTCCGTTTCTCTTTTAAGAAGAAGATGAGGAGCAGCGTTGCTATTAATCCAGGAATAGCAGATATCCAAAATACGGCCTGATAGCTACCATTCCATAGAGTAAGGATTAAGTAGGTGACAAAAGGTCCAAGAGCTGCCCCCAGTGTATCCATTGACCGTCTAAAACCAAAGGCTTTTCCACGTTCTTCTTTTGTTGTGGTATCGGCAAGGATGGCATCTCTTGGGGATGTACGAATTCCTTTACCAAAACGGTCGGCAAACCGAATAAAGAGAACTTGCCCCCAGGTTGAGGATAAGGCAAAAAAAGGTTTTATTAGATTGGATAGACTATAACCGCCAACCATTAACCATTTTCTTTTACCAAATCGGTCCGAAATCCACCCAGAAAAAAACTTTAAAATACTTGCCGTACTCTCTGCAATTCCCTCGATAATCCCCACGGTCCCAACTGGGACATGTAATACGGAAGTTAAATAAAGTGGAAGGATTGGTACAATCATCTGACTCGAAAGGTCTGTCAAAAGACTCACCATTCCAAGGACAAAAATCACTGAACTTAATCCGAAAAATTGTTTTTTCGATTGTTTTTCAGACTCCATAATTCACCTCTATTCACCTTGTTGAAAATTTTAAACTTCAATATTACGATTGCTAATGGGTAAAAATAATTCTACTGTTGTCCCTGATCCTTCTTTGCTGCTTATTTTAATTTCACCTTTATGCAGTTTAATAATACTTTTGGCAATGTGCAGACCTAATCCAGAACCTCCTGTTTCTCTGCTTCTTGCTTTATCGACTCGGTAAAAGCGCTCAAAAATATTCTCAATTTCTTGTTGGGGGATTCCTATACCATAATCTTTTATCCGTATTTTTGCATGTTGTGAATCCCTGTGTATAAAGACCTCTATTTGTTCATTGCTATATTTAATCGCATTATCAAGTAAGATGATAATCACCTGCTTGATCTTTAATTCATCCGCATAAATAGTGATTGGGTTTTCCTCAAAACGCAGTGTTATTTCTCTTTTATATACATCTTTAAGTTGTTTTAGAATACTTTCAGATATAGATACCAAATCTACTTTATGCATTTCTAAAACATTTTCTTGCTCTAAGTTAGCTAGGTCTAAAAACGTTTCAGTCATCTTTTGAATTCTGGTTGCTTCTGAATGGATGGCATGGATGGCCTCATCAGCCATTTCTTTATTTTCTAATCCGTGCCTTCTTAAGAGATTTGCATAGCTCTTAATCACAGTTAATGGTGTCTTTAATTCATGCGATGCGTCAGACACAAACTGTGATTGCCTCGCCATACTTTCTTGGAGCCTTTCTATCATCCGATTAAATGTACTCGCCATTGTTTGGAGTTCATCTCTTGTCTCATTTTGAATGTTGATCTTTTTAGGAACACCGCTCTTTTCAATTTCTTCCATGGTTTTGATCATATTGGAAATGGGTCTCATGATCATATTAGCTAACCATCTCCCTCCAAGTAGAGATAATATCGCTGCTAATATGGTGCAAAATACCAAAATCGCGCGAAGAATTTCTTTTCTCGTTTCTAGACCTGATAACCGTTCTCCCATTTCTAAGCTCCGATTATTAATCGGCACACGAACAATCAAAACTTCTTCTTCCCCGTTCTCCGCGGAAATCAGACGAGTTTGAGCCTGTTTTGTCTTCGTGTATTTTCCTTTTATTTTTTTTAACAGTTTTTGATCATTGGCTACTTCATGAAGCGCCTTGTTGTTCGGTTGTATGATTCGAATATAGGAATGGTCGGTTAAATACTCTTTTAATTTTGCCTCAACATTCCTAGAGGATGGGTTTGTATCGATACCTTTTACAATATCTTCAGCCTTTTGAAAAAGGACATTTTCTTCCATATTTACGGTTGTTTTCATAAATGAAAAATAGACCACGAAATTAATGAGCATTAATATGCAAAGCAGCCAGATAGTTGTTAAGAGGTTAATTTTTGTAGTGATTTTCATCCGCTTTCTCCTTTATGGTAAAACCAATCCCTCTAACGGTTGTAATTAAATGGGAAGAAAAACCTTCATCCATTTTTTTTCTAAGGTGTGTTATAAACACATCGATGACGTTGGTTTCGCCCTCAAACTCATATCCCCAAACGTTAATGATGATGCTCTCCCGTGTCACTACCTTATTTTTATTCATTACTAAATAAACCAAAAAGTCGTATTCCTTCGGTGTTAACGAAATTTCCTTTCCATTCCTTTCTACTTCCCTTGTATCCGTGTTTATGATCAGATCCTCTACTGTCAATAAGGGCGAATCTTCCTTTTGTGTTACCAGCTTATTGGGATAATTGCGTATACAGGCACGAATACGCGCTAATAATTCTTCAATTTCAAAAGGTTTTGTTACATAGTCATTAGCTCCCTGATCTAATCCTGCTACTTTATCAAATGTTGTATTTCGAGCGGTTAGAAGAATAACAGGAAGATTACTATTCTCCTTTCTCAATCTCCTTAGTACCTCAATTCCACTTAACCCTGGCAGCATTACATCCAATAAAATTAGGTCGATTCCAGGCTGCAAGGCGGCTTCTAATCCTGCTTTACCGTCATGCTCGACTGTGACTTGATAGCCCTCATACTCCAATTCCACTTTTAAGACACGTGCAATCTGAGTTTCATCCTCGATTACAAGAATATGTGTTTTCAACTACACTCATCCCTTCTAAACAATCTCCCTACAACTCAATAAATTTTAATTCATTCCTTCTCTATTACTAGTCTTAGCATTTCAAAAAGCAAGAAGTTAAAGAATATCCAGACACCGCCATATACATATCCACCCAAAATATCACTTGGAAGGACGTTTGTGGATGCAATATTTGCAATGGTTAACCCCATTAATAACAATAAACCAATTAAAGGGACGAATATGGATGTATAACTATTTTTCGAGTGACGAATAAGTAAAAAACAGCATGTTCCATAAATAATGATGATCAGAGTAGCATTTAGATCAGGAAAATTGGCGGAATGAAATTTCCCTGCAAAACCAAAAGATTGAAGAAAAGAAAATGTCTTTATGATTGAATCATGAAAAGGCTTTGCTCCTGCTATGGAAACGGTGAGCAAAAGATACTCTAGCACTCTGTTTCTTCCTTTTATCCAAATACGAATGATCGTGATTACTATAATGCTGCCAAGCGCAAACGGAGGTTGGAATACTAAAAAGCTCTTCATCCAACTTTTAAAAACAACTGAATGAACCATATATTCAGCAACTTCATCAAACTGAGTAAATTCATTATATAAATAGTCCTGAGCCATTCCCAGCATCAAAGTTACCATACCGATTAAAACGAAAGTGAGAAAAATAAGAAAGATCTCTGTTTTTCTTATCGTTTTAAGTCGATTCGTTAACCAATTAATTGAACGAATAAATAAATTTTTAATTTGAATTTTATAAAACCGATAAGCAAAATAACCAGCTAACAATATCACAAAAACAATAATAAAAATGATAAAGTATTTACTTGCAGCCTGATGGAAAACCTCCCAGCGCGGGCCCAAAACTTTTCCTAACGTGATAAAACAAACTCCCCATAAGAATGAACCTGTATAAGCTGGAATAATAAATTTTTTAAACGGCATTCTAGAAATCCCTGAGATATAACCAGTAAAATGTCTAATACCAGGAATGAAATAAGCAAAAACCAGCAATTTACTGCCTGAACGTTCAAACCAAGCAGCTGTTTTCTTATATCGATCAGGCCCAAGATGAATATACTTTCCGTATTTTTCGATTAGTTTGTATCCCCCTGCCTTACCAATCCAATACGTGACCGTGATACCTGCGCCGCCTGATAAAAAGACTGTTAGGAGGGCCAAAACGTAATTCATTTTCCCCTGATAGACAAAATACCCAGCGTAACTCATTAAAAATTCACCTGAAATCGGCAGTGCCATGAGTTCTAGAAAAATCCCTATAAATAATATCAGATAACTGTGCTGTTCAAATAAAGTGATTAAGTGTGACATATAAATGCCTCCATTTTTTATGAAAAAAAACTTTAAAGTCATAAATTCTTCAATATTAATGTAGCACGATAAAGGCATACATTTTCTATGTTAAGGAATTCTTAATCTTGTATTAAGGGAACAAAAAGGATTATGTAAAAATAAAAAAGCTATACCCATTAGGAAAAGGTTAATAGCTTTTTTTCAGAGGGAATGATCATTAAAGTTTTTTAACCCTAATTGGACTGACCATTAAGAGAGCAAGGATCAGGGTAATCCACGCATTGCTATATAAAAAGAATCCCATACCTGCCAATGGCAGCCCAGCAGCTGGAATTGGTAATCCTCTAAAATATCCAACCGTTGGTTTAACATTGAACCTAGCTAATCTTAATGCCCCCATCATCGGGAAAAGCATAAAGGCTATAGAAGTTAAAATAGATGGGGCTGCTAATGAATGAAATAAAAGCGCAGGTGCCACTCCGAAGCTGACAATATCTGCTAAGGAATCCAATTGTACGCCTAATGCACTGTTCACTTTTAGTTTTCTTGCAACCCTTCCATCTAAAAGATCAAAAACAGCTGAAAAGAATATTAAAACAGCCGAGACCTCTAATAAACCACTCATATTACATGTAATGGAAAGCACACCGCACAATAGATTACCAAGCGTAAATAAATTTGGCACCGCTTTTACTAACTGATTGAACAAGGTCATCCCCCTAACTAAATCTCACATTTAAATAGCAATAAAACTCCAGAAGGTTCGTACAAAAACCAATCCTTACAAAGTATTTTAGGCATCTTAAGGAATTCTTAATGATTAATTCATAGAACGAAAAGGTTCCTTTTATATACTTAGTTTACCCAGTTTTAGACAGCCGTATCATATTTGTATTTATAGCATTCGTCGCAGCTGTCTGGGATAGTAGGCTTTTTTCAAAATATCGATGGTTTGAAAAATCAGGGAGGTCCAATAATGAAAAAATTAGTAGAAGCAACCATGCAAAGAGCGATTCTTATGATCGTATGTGTGGTCATTATTTTGGTGTGGGGAGGTATTTCCGCATTCCAAATGCAACGAGATTATTTGCCCGGAATCAACAATACAACTCTCTCAGTTAGTATGCGAGTTCCTGGGTATCAAGCCGCACAGGTAAAACAGCAAGTGACCGATAGTCTGGCAGGTGCTGTCAAAACAGTTGATGGTTTAGCCAATGTCGAGACCACCTCTTATGACGGCGGATTGTTTATGAGTCTGTATTTTCCGATGAATACGGACATGAAGCAGGCAGAAGATCAAGTGAATAAAGCCTTAGCAAATGCAGATCTTCCGTCAACGATTACAAGCACTCCTTCGGTAACAAGATTAACAACTAGTTCATTCCCAATTTTGACTTACAGTGTGTCAAGTTCAAAATTAGATGAACAAACACTGCGTTCGACTGCAACACAGGAAATCGTAAAACAATTAAAATCTGTCCCTGGGGTGGCAGATGTCACCGCCATTGGCGGAGCAAAGGATGGATATGTATTAACTGTCCGCATGAAAGATCTAGTGAAAAACGGATTAACTTTGGATGATGTCAATAAATCGTTTGCTTTAGCTGTTCCATCCATGCCACAAGGAAATATTGTTAACAACCAATTATCCATCCCCGTTTCTTTTGATGGGTTACCCTTAACGGAACAGCAAATGGAAAGTGCAACAATTAAGAATAAGGAAGGAAAGGTCATTCCTGTTTTTGCATTTGGTACCATTACCCATTCTTTAAATGACGTTAAAACCGTCTCCAGAACAAATGGGGCACCAAGTGTTACGTTAAATGTAATCAAAACACCTTCAGCCAATATCACGGATGTTGCTGACCAAGTTAAGGACCGCGTTTCACACCTTCACTTGGATACCGTAAATCCAAAAGACGTTTCGTTCAAAGTAATACTTGACCGAGAAAAAGAATTAAACAGCTCTCTTTTTGGATTAGTTCGAGAAGGTTTATTGGGATGCTTATTCTCGATGATCTGTGTGTTCTTCTTTTTCCGAAATGTAAGATCTACCTTATTAATTGCCATTTCGCTGCCTATTTCATTGTTGGCGACAACGGCTTTCTTAAAATCAATGGGGATCACGTTAAATATTTTAACCGTTTCTGGTTTGATTGTAGCAATGGGACGGATTGTCGATGATTCGATTGTTATTTTGGACAACATGTATCGAAAAAGAGAGGAATCGAAAGATAAACCTTTGCTTTCCATTCTCGCATCGTCTGTAACAGAAATGATTCCTGCGATATTAGGCTCAACGCTCACAACGATTGCCGTTTATATTCCAATCGCCTTTGTGGGGGGCGTCATCAGTGCCTCTTATAGTGGATTCGCCTGGTCAGTCGTCATTGCCTTAATCATTTCCTTCTTTGTAGCGATGCTTGTCATCCCTGCTCTTGCTTTTATGGGCTGGAAAGGTGGAAACAGAGAGCAGCAAACGGTTAAACTCGATTCAAAAATGAAACCAATCTTGCAGTCTGCTTTTAACCATAAAAAAGCAATGATTATTGTTTCGATCCTAGTCTTCTTAGCCGCTGGAATCTATTCAGCTTTTCTTCCAGTAAGTTTATTGCCTAGTGGTAAGATCGGACAAATTGCGATTAAAGCTGAATTGCCTAAAGGAAGCACGCTAATAGAAGTAGATTCTGAAGTTCAAAAAATTGAAAAAACGTTAAAGGACAATCCAAAAGTCGATGCCTATTCAGCCAATTTTGGTTCTACCATGACACCTCAAAGTGATGATGTATTTGACCAAGGCGGCGGCTTTATTACCTATCCAAACGTTGCTAACTTAGCAGTTGTTTTGAAAAACGAAAAAGATGCTGATGCTGTCATTAAAGATTTACAAACACAGCTTCCGGCCCTATCTAAAAACGTCATTTATACTGTAACAAGCCAGAATATTTCTGGTGATGATTCACAAATGCGCATCTTGTTTACTGGCTCAGATCAGGCAACATTGGATCAAGTAGCCCAAGAGGCAAGAACGAACTTATCAAAAATTGCAAACCTAAGTGTGGATGGGAAGGTTGATTTAACCAACGGTTCACCTAAATACAAAGTGACTTTTGACCAAAAAGCGATTCAAAATAAAGGTGTAAAAGTGGCGGATATTCTAGCGGTCATTAATCGTTATATGTCTTCATCTAAGGATGCAACCATTACGGTGGATCATAAAGCACTTCCTGTGGACCAATATTTAGATCAAATTGCTACAGGCACAAACTCTGCTCTTACGATTAATGCGTCTGCGGATGATGTGTTAGCATCTCTTGCAGCTGAAACGGTTAATGGAACGAATGGTGAAAAAGTTCGTTTTGACCAACTAGCAAAAATCTCAAAAGATCAGTCTCCTTCAACAATTAGTGAAAGGGATGGTCAACCATTCGCCCTTGTAACAGCACAGATTACATCAAATGATATTAGTAAGGTATCAAGCCAAGCAGACAAAGCTCTAAGCAGCATGAAACTTCCTAAAGATGTAACCTATTCATTGGGAGGAATCACGGAACAAGTCAAACAAATGATTTTTGATATGTCCATTGCAGTAGCTTTCTCTATCCTTTTAGTATTGCTCATTACTTCTTCGATTTTCAAAGGATGGAGAGCACCATTAGCCGTACTTTTAAGCATTCCACTTGCGTTAAGTGGTGTGGTAATCGCGTTAATCCTATTCCACGGAGAATGGAATCTTGCCGCATTAATTGGTATTCTAATGCTTACAGGTATTGTCGTAACCAACGGTATTGTCTTAATTGACAAGATTGAAAGAAATAGAAAAGAAGGAATGCCGGTTAGAGAAGCTGTATTAACTGGCAGCCTTTCAAGGATTCGACCAATCTTAATGACGGCGGCCGCAACGGTTCTTACCTTACTACCGCTTGCATTTTCACATAATGCCGATACGGTTATTTCACAAACGCTGGGTATTGTCGTAATAGGTGGTATGATTACATCGACCATCAACAGCTTTATAATTATCCCGATTATTTATGAATGGCTGCATAAAAAGACTGTGACGAAAAATGTAAATACGTCAAATCAAAGCAATGCTAGCTGATGCTATGATCAAAAAACAAGGTCCCTTATTAAATAAGGGGCCTGTTTTTTTTAAGAAAGTAAAAAATGCATGGTTTCTCCTTTTTAATACGCATGTTAGTAAGGTTTTTTCGGTGTTTGTGGTAAAATGTTTTAATCTGGTAAAAATTGAACTAAATATAGATCCATACTAGGGGTGTAGAAGTGTGAAAAAATCTGTGGATTCTCTGGACAAGCGTTTTAAGATTGCCCATAAGGAAGCACTAATTGGAGTTATTCTTGTTATTCTTAATTTTATCATTTGGTATGGCTTTGCCTACGGGCTTGGTTCTGTCGATGTCAAAGATTATACATACGTATTTGGTCTGCCGGCCTGGTTCTTTTACAGCTGTATTCTCGGCTCCATCGTCATGATTATCCTTGTTATTTTGACCGTGAAATTCCTCTTCAAGGACATCCCCTTTGAAGTAAATGAGGAGGAAAACAAGTGAACTGGGCTGTTATTACACCATTAATTATTTTCTTATTGATTATTTTTGCAGTGGGGATCTGGTCCAATAAGTTTGTCCTAAAATCTAGCTCGTTCCTAGAAGAATATTTTTTAGGGGAACGGCAAATGGGCGGCTTCATCTTGGCCATGACGATGGTGGCCACTTATGGAAGTGCGAGCAGTTTTATCGGCGGACCTGGAGTTGCCTATACGCAAGGGTTGGGCTGGGTTCTTCTTGCCATGGCCCAGCTGGTCACCGGTTATTTTACGCTAATGGTCCTTGGAAAGAAATTTGCGATTGTGGCTCGTCAGTATAAAGCAATCACCCTAATCGATTTTCTAAAAGAACGATATAAAAGTAAAACAGTTGTGATTCTGTCCGCTGCGAGTATTATTATTTTCCTTTTTTCATCAATGACGGCACAGTGGATTGGCGGCGCCCGCTTGGTGGAATCGCTGACCGGCATGCCATATACGACTGCCTTACTCATTTTTGCTTTTTCCGTACTCGTCTTTGTTATTGTCGGCGGTTTTCGTGCGGTTGCACTCACTGATACGGTCCAAGGTGTTGTGATGTTTGTGGGAACGCTGATCCTTTTGATTGCTACGATTAAAGCGGGCGGAGGGGTTTCAAACATCATTTCTGATTTAGAAGCCGAGAATCCGAATCTCATTAGCCCGTTTGGTGCCCAGCATAATTTAACGCCTGCCTACGTTTCGTCGTTTTGGATTTTGGTTGGTGTTGGGGTTGTCGGACTGCCGCAAATTACGGTCCGAGCGATGTCCTATAAAAACTCAAAAGCAATGCATAATGCCATTATTATTGGGACGGTTGTCGTCGGCTTTATCATGCTGGGAATGCATTTGATTGGTGTGTTTGCCCGCCCTGTGCTTCCTGGGGTGAAAATTGGGGATACCGTTATGCCGCTGTTATCCATGAAAGTATTGCCGCCGTTTGTAGCAGGGATTGTGCTGGCGGCCCCGATGGCTGCGATTATGTCAACAGTCGATGCTTTGCTGATCCTGGTGAGCTCGGCTTTGGTAAAGGATATCTATTTGAATTATATTAAGCCGGATGCTGCGGACAAACAAATCAAAAAAGTAAGTTTCAGTGTAACCGCGATTATTGGGATTATCGTGATTATACTCGCATTAAGTCCGCCTGATTTAATTGTCTGGCTGAATCTATTTTCTTTTGGCGGATTGGAATCTGTGTTTATTTGGCCGGTGGTTTTGGGGTTGTATTGGAATAGAGGAAATAAATACGGTGCGATCACGTCGATGATTATTGGGATGGGTTCTTATATTCTATTAGATCGTTTTTACCCGAATGCCTTTGGACTGCATACGGTTGTCCTGCCAATTGTGCTGTCATTACTGGGCTTTATTATTGTTAGCCTAGTATCACAGCAAAAGACTGATTTCCGTTTGAAAAACGCAGCGGATTAAGCGATATTGGTTGCAATTTTATGGATATCTTTTTAGAATAAATTAACGAGTTTTATAAGTGAGGTGTACCCATGTTTGAGATGATTAGGATATTTTCGGCACTAACGATGCCCGGATTGCTGGTTTTACTTTTTTCTCGGGTCACTTACAATCGCGTTATCGGCCTTGTTTTAACCGTGGCACTCATTGCGGGGTCCGTTTACAAAGGCTATACCGACACCTTTTACCTGATTGTTATTGATGCCTTTTCGCTTACGGCCGGCTTCTGGCTGGCAGCCAAGATGAAACCGCGTGAAGTTAAGAATAGTTAGAAACGAAGTCTGCCTTGAAACTGGCAGGCTTTTCTTTGTTTTCGCTGATAAATGCACAAAAACCGCCGATAAACTCACCAAAACCGCCGATAAACTTCCTGAAACCGCCGATAACTTATTCAAAACCGCCAATAAAAAAACGAACCTTTTATATTTATGTAGAAATATTTAAAAACGAATATTCGTTCGCATATTATTGGTTTGTTTTTGGGGGAATGTGGTAGAATGTTAATATGCAAATTTCGAGAACCCACTTATCTAGCACCATCCCGGATCATAAACAGAATGAGAGCTTTGAGTGTGATACTTTTTACGGGAGGAAATAAATTGTGAATGATCAATTTGAATTAGTTTCAAAGTACTCTCCACAAGGTGACCAGCCGGAAGCGATTCGCCAGTTAGTGGAAGGAATTAAAAACAATAAACGCCATCAAACCCTGCTTGGTGCGACCGGAACAGGGAAGACCTTTACCGTTTCGAATGTTATAAAAGAAGTGAACAAACCGACCCTTGTGATCGCCCATAATAAAACGCTGGCCGGTCAGCTATACAGTGAATTTAAAGACTTTTTTCCAAACAATGCAGTCGAATACTTCGTCAGCTACTATGATTACTATCAGCCGGAAGCCTATGTACCACAAACCGATACCTTCATTGAAAAAGACGCCAGTATTAATGATGAAATTGATAAGCTGCGCCACTCGGCGACCTCATCCTTATTTGAACGGAAAGATGTCATCATCATTGCCAGTGTTTCTTGTATCTATGGTCTCGGTTCTCCGGAAGAATACCGCGAGATGGTCGTATCTCTCCGTACTGGGATGGAAATCGAACGCAATCAACTCCTGCATCGCCTCGTAGATATCCAATATGAACGAAACGATATTGATTTTAAACGAGGAACCTTCCGTGTCCGCGGTGATGTTGTCGAGATTTTCCCCGTTTCCCGTGATGAACACTGTGTTCGTGTTGAATTTTTTGGAGACGAAATTGACAGGATTCGCGAAGTCGATGCCTTAACAGGTGAAATTATCGGCGAACGCTCACACATTGCCATTTTCCCGGCCTCCCACTTCGTAACACGCGAAGAGAAGATGAGGGTAGCCATTGAAAATATTGAAAAAGAACTGGAAGAACGGCTCGCCGAATTAAGAGCGGAAGATAAATTGTTAGAGGCACAACGGATTGAACAGCGTACACGCTATGATCTAGAAATGATGAGGGAAATGGGCTTTTGCTCAGGAATCGAAAACTATTCCCGTCATTTGACATTACGGCCGCCGGGTTCCACTCCATATACATTGCTAGATTATTTTCCGGAAGATTTCCTGCTGGTAGTCGATGAGTCGCATGTTACCTTACCGCAAATCAGGGGTATGTTTAATGGTGACAAGGCGCGAAAACAGGTATTAGTCGACCACGGCTTCCGCCTCCCATCCGCACTTGATAACCGGCCGCTTACCTTTGAAGAATTTGATAAGCATGTGCATAATGCGATATTTGTCTCGGCCACACCTGGACCATATGAGCTTGAGCATACACCGGAGATGATCGAGCAAATTATCCGCCCGACAGGCTTGCTCGATCCAACGATTGAGGTTCGTCCAATTGAAGGGCAAATTGATGATTTAATTGGTGAAATACAGGAGCGAGTAAAGAAAAATGAACGTGTCCTTGTGACGACATTAACGAAAAAAATGTCAGAGGACTTAACCGATTACTTAAAAGAGATTGGAATTAAGGTTCAATACTTACATTCAGAAGTCAAGACACTCGAGCGGATTGAAATTATCCGCGAGCTGCGTCTTGGAAAATATGACGTTTTGATCGGAATCAACTTGCTCCGGGAGGGACTTGATATTCCTGAGGTTTCCCTAATCACGATTCTCGATGCTGACAAAGAAGGCTTCCTGCGTTCGGAACGGTCGTTAATTCAAACGATCGGCCGGGCCGCCCGAAATGCCAATGGCCATGTGATTATGTATGCCGATAGAATCACCAACTCAATGGAGTTGGCGATTAGTGAAACGAAGCGGCGCCGGGCGATCCAAGAGGAATACAACGAAAAACACGGGATTACACCGCAGACAATTCAAAAGGAAATCCGCGATGTCATCCGTGCGACCCAAGCGGCTGAGGATCAGGAAGAGTACAAACCAGCAGCATCCTTCGGTAAGATGAGTAAGAAGGAACGAGAAAAACTAATTATGACGATGGAAAAAGAAATGAAGGAAGAAGCAAAGGCGCTCAATTTCGAACGTGCTGCCGAGCTTCGTGATTTATTATTGGAATTGAAAGCGGAAGGATGACGGTAATATGGCAATGGAAAAACTGATTGTGAAAGGCGCCCGCGCCCACAATTTGAAAAATATAGATGTCACCATTCCGAGAGATAAGCTTGTTGTACTGACGGGACTTTCCGGTTCAGGGAAGTCCTCGCTCGCATTTGATACGATTTATGCAGAAGGGCAGCGCCGCTATGTGGAATCTCTTTCAGCATATGCCCGCCAATTTATCGGTCAAATGGATAAGCCGGATGTTGATATGATTGAAGGATTATCTCCGGCGATCTCGATTGATCAAAAAACAACAAGCCGCAACCCACGCTCAACAGTGGGGACGGTAACGGAAATCTATGATTATTTACGATTACTTTTTGCAAGAGTCGGACACCCAACTTGTCCGAATCATGGTATTGAAATCACATCCCAAACGATCGAGCAGATGGTAGACCGAATCATAGGCTATCCGGAACGAACCAAAATGCAAATCCTAGCACCCGTGATATCAGGCCGAAAAGGGGCCCATGTAAAGGTATTGGAAGATATCAAAAAGCAAGGGTTCGTCCGAATACGTGTGGACGGCGAAATGCTCGATCTTGGTGATGAAATTGAATTAGATAAAAATAAAAAGCACTCGATTGAAGTGGTAGTCGACCGAATTGTCATCAAGGAAGGCGTCTCAGCCCGTGTCGCTGATTCGCTTGAATCGGCCTTAAAGCTAGGGGAAGGAAACGTCATCGTCGATGTAATGGGTGAGGAAGAGTTATTGTTCAGTGAGAACCATGCTTGTCCAATCTGCGGTTTTTCGATTGGTGAATTAGAGCCACGGATGTTTTCCTTTAACAGTCCATTCGGGGCCTGCCCTGAATGCGACGGACTCGGTTCCAAACTGGAAGTCGATCTTGACTTAGTCATCCCTAATAAGGACTTGACGCTAAAACAGCATGCGATAGCCCCATGGGAGCCAACCAGTTCGCAATATTACCCGCAGCTGCTTCAGGCGGTCTGTGATCATTATGGAATTGATATGGATATACCGGTTAAAGATATCCCCGAGCACCAAATGGAAAAAGTTCTTTATGGTTCCGGAAAAGACAAAATTTATTTTCGTTATGAAAATGATTTTGGGCAGCTTCGCGAAGGTCATATCCAATTTGAAGGTGTTATGCGTAATGTCGAGCGCCGCTATAAAGAAACAAGCTCCGATTTTATCCGTGAACAAATGGAAAAATACATGGGTCAACAGCCCTGTCCGACCTGTAAAGGCTACCGCTTGAAAAAAGAATCTCTGGCCGTGCTAATTAACGGGTTCCATATTTCACAAGTAACCAACCTATCGATTAAAGATGCTGATCAATTTTTTACGGAATTAACGCTTTCAGAAAAAGAAATGCAAATTGCTGCGCTGATCTTCCGTGAGATTAATGAACGGCTTGGTTTCTTAATTAACGTGGGTCTGGATTATTTGACCCTTAGCCGTACTGCGGGGACACTTTCCGGGGGTGAAGCCCAGCGGATTCGTTTGGCTACCCAGATTGGTTCACGGTTGACAGGTGTGCTCTACATTTTAGATGAGCCGTCGATTGGTCTCCATCAGCGCGATAATGACCGGTTAATCGGTACAATGCAAAACATGCGTGATATCGGCAATACCTTAATTGTCGTTGAGCACGATGAAGATACGATGCTTGCGGCCGATTATCTGATTGATATTGGTCCGGGTGCCGGTATACATGGCGGTGAAGTTGTGTCTGCCGGGACTCCGGCAGAAGTAATGGCCGACCCGAATTCACTGACAGGTCAATATTTATCCGGGAAAAAATTCATCCCGCTGCCGCTTGAACGCCGTAAGCCGGATGGCCGCTTTATTGAAGTAAAAGGGGCATCTGAAAATAATCTAAAAAATGTAAATGTAAAGTTTCCGCTTGGTCTGTTTATCGCTGTGACGGGGGTATCCGGATCCGGGAAAAGTACGCTTATTAATGAAATCCTTCATAAATCCTTGGCGCAAAAGCTGAATCGTGCCAAAACCAAGCCCGGATCACACAAAGCGGTGAAGGGAATGGAGCATTTAGAAAAGGTCATTGATATTGACCAGTCGCCGATTGGCCGAACACCACGCTCCAATCCGGCCACCTATACGGGCGTCTTTGATGATGTACGTGATGTGTTTGCCTCAACGAATGAAGCAAAGGTACGCGGATATAAGAAAGGCCGCTTTAGTTTTAATGTGAAGGGCGGCCGCTGTGAGGCCTGCCGTGGAGACGGAATTATCAAAATTGAAATGCACTTTTTACCTGATGTCTATGTTCCGTGCGAGGTATGTCACGGCAAACGATATAACCGTGAAACGCTGGAAGTAAAATATAAAGGGAAAAATATTGCCGATATTCTTGATATGACGGTGGAAGCGGCAGTTGAATTTTTTGAAAACATTCCAAAAATCAGCCGGAAGCTGCAGACCATTATGGATGTTGGACTAGGCTATGTGAAGCTGGGCCAGCCGGCGACCACTTTGTCTGGAGGCGAGGCCCAGCGTGTCAAGCTTGCCTCTGAACTGCATCGCCGTTCAAATGGGAAAACGTTCTATATTTTAGATGAGCCGACGACCGGGCTTCATGTCGATGACATTTCCCGCTTGCTGGTTGTCTTACAGCGGCTGGTTGAAAATGGTGATACCGTTCTGGTTATTGAGCATAATCTTGATGTCATTAAGACTGCGGATTATCTAGTCGACCTCGGTCCTGAGGGCGGAGATAAGGGCGGTACTCTTGTCGCGACGGGAACTCCGGAAAAGGTTGCTGAGACTCCTGAATCTTACACCGGAAAGTATTTAAAACCAGTCCTTGAGCGTGATCGAGAGCGGATGAAACAACTAATTGAAGAGAAGAGTGCGATTAAGGCATAGGAAGAGTCGAAATCTCCAGGTGAAAGTTCTGGAAGGTTTCGGCTTTTTTTGATGCTGCAGATTAGCCTAGGGTTTCTGGAATTAATGTGGAAGTAGGTGGAATAAATTAGATTGTATGAGTCATAAACTGGAGATAATGCGGAACTCAGCTTAGCTGCAGTTAGTTTGCAGAAAAAAACGGTAAGTGTACGGAAATAAATCGCAAGTCCGCGGAATTATTCCAAAAGTTCACGGAAAAAATCAGTAAATGTACGGAAATAATGCGAAAGTGCGCGGAAAAAACAAAGAAACGTACAGAATTTTTCATTGATACCGCTGAAAAACAGAAATCACGTAGAATCCGGCTCAGGCGCAGTCGTCCGCGCGGGAAAAATAAGAAAGTGTACGGAAATTATCCGAAAGTTCACGGAAAAAACCCAAAAACATACGGAAATAACCAACATTCCCACGGAAAAACGGTCCAATCCCGCGGAATCGCTCCCCTCCTCCCTAGACACAACCCAAACTTAAAAAATAAAAAGAAACCTTTTCCCTTCTCCGTCCGTAATAACAGATAGAGGTGATAAACGTATGGAAACCCGAAAGTTTTATCCAGTCTATGCTATTTTAGTATCTTTTTCGCCGGATTTATTTTTCCTTTAGCCGTCTATCTCTAGCAACAAGTGACGAAGGAACCAAACAGCATGCCAAGAAATCACTTTTCTCACACCTCATTCCACTCATCCTGACACCGCTGCTAGTGTTTGCGGTATTCCATGACTTTACGGCACAGCAAGCTACCATCCCTGTGTTTACGATTATTAGTATCATCGTGCTGGCTTTACTTTGGCTCATTATTGTCATCTGGAACATAATCAAGGGCGTAAAGGTGTTAACAGCTGAATAAGCTTAAAAGTGAGAAATCCATAAAACTAGAGGTGGAAAAAATGAAAGAGGAAAGAAAGCGAATTTTACAAATGGTCGAGGAAGGCAAACTGAATGTCGAGGAAGCCCTAACGCTTCTCGAGGAACTGGAAAAAGCAGAGCAATCGATGGAACAAAAACAGGCGCAAATTGTTAATGAGCTGTCGACCACTGTCCAATTTGAGGAAGCCAAAAAAGAAGAACCATTCCAAGAAAAATACCAATCTACAAAGGACAAAATCTTTGAATTTGTGGACATCGCCTTGAAAAAAATTAAAGACCTAGACTTAGATTTAAACTTTGGCCATTCTGTGGATATCTCGCATATTTTCCACCAAGCGGATGCCAAACTAAACGATATCGACATTGACGTCGCGAATGGGGCTGTAAAGCTCGTTGGCTGGGAGCAGCCAGATGTTAGAATCGAATGTCAGGCAAAAGTGTACCGCGTGGAAAACCAGGATCAGGCCCGGCAAAATTTTTTACGAGACGTCCTTTTCACGATTGAACATGAGAAATTACGTTTTAGCACCCAGCAGAAATGGATGAAGGTGGAAGCGGTTGTTTATGTGCCAAAAGCCGTTTATAACCGAGTTCGGGTTAGATTGTTTAATGGTCCCGTTTCAGGAGAACATATGAATGTTGACGAGCTCCGTGTCAAAACAGCGAACGGAAAAATTGTTCTCGACCGTTTTACCGGTAAAAAAACAGAAATGGAAACAGCAAACGGAAAAATAAAACTGACAGGCAGTCAGTTCGATCAAGTGGAAGCAGAGACCATTAACGGCGCGATCCAACTTGACGGTGAGTTTAAGAAACTCGAAATGGAGTCGTTTAACGGGAATATCAATTTAAAACTCCATGGAAACGAAGCTGAATTCATTCGAGCCAAAACAGCAGCGGGTGGAATTGACCTCTATCTCCCTGAGGGGCTCCCCGTAAATGGGGATTTAAAGACGAACCTCGGTGGATTTCATGTGAACCTAGTCGGCATTCAAGTGCTTGAGGAAAAGACTGAAATGATCCAAAAATCACTGCGGTTCCAATCGATTAATCACCCTGAACAACTCGTAAACCTATATGCAGATACGAAAACAGGGTCCATCACGATCCACCAATCACAAGAAGAAAAGTAGGAGACTTTAGGAATGAGATGGCTGATAGGTTGTTTGATCAATGCGGTATTATTTACGGCCCTCGCCGGTTATTTTCACGAAAGCTTTCAATTAAAGGGTTTTGTGGCAGCGCTAGAGGCGAGCGTATTATTATCGATTTTAAATGTACTGGTCCGGCCGCTGTTGATTTTATTTACCTTGCCGGTTACAGTCCTAACGATGGGACTGTTCCTGTTTGTCATCAATGCCGTTACGTTAGAACTAACGGATTATTTGATGGGCACTGCTTTTGAAATCAATGGTTTTGGCATGGCCCTGTTTTTTGCCGTGCTGATGTCGCTTGTTAATGTTATCATTCAAAAAACATTGTTTGAGCCATCCAGAAAGGCAAAAAAATAATCAATTAGGGTGTTCCTTTTTTTAATAGAGGGCACCTTTTTTCATTTTTGCATAACTTACATTTGGTTCTTTTTCAAAAAATGCTAAAATAGGAGGTATGAATTCTTCTTATTTCTATCTTTTTTAAAAATACATCCGTTTGAGGAGGAAATCTTCTTGCCAAAAGTACGTACCAAAGATATCTATGAAAAATTTAATTTAGAATTAATCAGTGGTGAAGAAGGTATTAACCGCCCGATCACCATGAGTGATATTTCCCGTCCGGGGATTGAAATGGCCGGCTACTTTGAGTTTTACCCAGCTGAACGGATTCAGCTGTTAGGAAAAACAGAATTATCCTTTTTTAGCGAACTATCTCCGAAAGACCGCGCCTCACGAATGGAACAACTTTGTACAGATGTGACTCCGGCAATCATTGTCACAAGAGGTATTGATGTTCCGAAGGAGCTCATTGAGGCATCCGAGCGGGAGTCTGTTCCTGTGTTAAAGACAAACATGGTCACGACCCGTTTTTCCAGCCGGTTAACCAACTTTTTAGAAAGCAAGCTCGCGCCAACGACCGCTGTTCACGGGGTATTGGTAGATGTGTATGGGATTGGCGTGTTAATTACAGGGAAAAGCGGCGTTGGTAAAAGTGAAACCGCGCTTGAACTAGTAAAACGCGGGCACCGCCTCGTGGCCGACGATTGCGTCGAAATTCGTCAGGAAGACCAGGACACATTGGTTGGAACCTCACCGGATTTAATTGAACATCTTTTAGAGATCCGCGGTCTTGGAATTATCAATGTGATGACCTTGTTTGGGGCTGGGGCTGTCCGCAGTAATAAGCGGATCACGTTAATCATGAATCTGGAGATTTGGGATGCGAAAAAGCAATATGACCGCCTTGGCTTGGATGAGGAAAAAATGAGGATTATTGATACCGATGTTCCTAAGCTGACGGTTCCAGTTCGTCCAGGACGAAACCTTGCCGTTATAATTGAAGTCGCAGCGATGAATTTCCGCTTAAAACGGATGGGCGTAAATGCGGCGCAGCAATTTACCGACCGCCTGTCAGATGTAATTGAAGAGGGAGACCACGAATAAGGGGAGAATGAGATGAACGAAACAATACAGCCATTGAACCCGATCGCCTTTTCACTTGGCCCGATTCAAGTGCATTGGTATGGGATTATTATCGGCTCCGGTCTGGCACTTGCTTTGTATCTGGCGATAAGAGAGGCCAACCGTAGAGGATTACCGAAAGATACATTTGCCGATTTAATGCTTTGGGCGATCCCCATTGCGATTATTTCGGCGCGGATTTACTATGTGGTATTTGAATGGGGCTATTATGCAAACCATCCGGCAGACATCCCGAAAATCTGGAATGGCGGAATTGCCATCCATGGAGCGCTAATTGGTTCTGTGATCACCACCATTGTTTTTGCTAGGAAAAGAGGAATTTCTTTTTGGAAAATTGTCGACATTGCAGCTCCTAGCCTCATTTTAGGACAGGCGATTGGCCGCTGGGGAAATTTCATGAACCAGGAGGCGCACGGCCGTGAAGTAACAAGGTCCTTCCTTGAAAATCTGCATCTACCGGATTTTATTATCAACCAAATGTATATTAATGGTACCTATTATCACCCTACGTTCTTATATGAATCCGTATGGGATTTTGCCGGCTTTCTATTATTAATCTTGCTCCGCCGTGTGAATTTTCGCCGTGGAGAACTGTTTTTATCCTATGTTATTTGGTATTCAATTGGCCGTTTCTTCGTCGAAGGACTAAGAACAGATAGCTTAATGCTTGGAAATCTGCGGATGGCGCAAACCATTTCGATTGCTTTGATTATAGTGGCGGCGGCTATTATAATTTATCGCCGCACGAAGCGTCTTGACGAGGCCCATTACTTAGATCAAACCAATTAAATCGTTACCACCATAGCAATAAGAAGAGAGGAAACCAGCGATGACAAACAAAATTACCACCATCTTATTTGATTTAGATGGAACCTTAATTGATACGAATGAATTAATCATCTCCACTTACCTAAATACGCTCGAAAAATATTTTCCAAGCAAGTATAAACGTGAGGATGTCCTGCCGTTTCTTGGTCCAACACTCCATGAGGCGTTTGGCAGTATGACTCCGGACATGGAACAAGTAGAGGAAATGATTGCTGCTTATCGTGAGTATAATATCTCCAAACATGACGAACTAGTAAAAGAGTTTGCCGGGGTGACAGAAACGATCCACACCCTGAAAGAGCGCGGCTATAAGTTAGGCGTGGTAACAACGAAGCGCCTTGACGTAACGCTGAAAGGTCTGCGGTTGATGAATCTAGAGCCGTTTTTTGAAGTCATTGTGGCCTATGAACATGTAACAAAGACGAAGCCGGATCCAGAACCGATTTTTAACGCATTGGAGCAGTTGAAATCCACTCCTTCAGAAACGATGATGGTCGGCGATAATTACCATGACATTTTAGCCGGTAAAAATGCCGGAACGCAAACAGCCGGTGTGGCATGGTCGATAAAGGGCCGTGACTATGTTGCCAGTTATGAACCAGATTACATGCTCGAGAACATGACGGACCTATTAACCATTCTCGGAGAGTGAGAAGGATGAGAAACACGACCCGCTATCCTGTTGAGGGGGCGAACTCTTTATGGCACGTCTATAAGACCGTGCCATTTTGGAAGGTTGTTAAAAATTTTATTGTCATTCAGCTGGCGAGGTACACACCCTTTTTAGGGATGAAAAATTGGCTCTATCGTTCTTTTCTGGGGGTTAAGGTGGGGGAGCGGACCTCCTTTGCCTTAATGGTGATGCTCGATGTCATGTTTCCCGAGAAAATTAGTGTCGGCCGCAACACCGTGATCGGTTATAATACGACCATTCTCGCCCATGAGTATTTGATAAAAGAATACCGTCTCGGTCCTGTCGAAATTGGGAGTGAAGTGATGATTGGCGCAAATTCCACCATTCTCCCCGGGATTATGATAGGGGATGGGGCCATCGTCTCAGCTGGCACGCTGGTGCATAAGGATGTTCCCCCTGGATGCTTCGTAGGCGGAAACCCGATGCGGGTGATTTATACGAAAGAAGAACTAGAAAAACGTTGGGAAGAGGACCCTATCTATAGAAAAGTAAAAAAGTCTGATCAAATTTGATCAGACTTTTTTACTTTGTTTAAAGATTCTATACAAAAAATAGGTAAGAGGGCACATTTTTGTTCTTGATTCTGAACGATATAATAGTAATGATTGGAAAACAATAAGATTTAGATAGTAATAGAATATAGCTAAAACCTATAATCTATTAAAAAAATTGATGGAAGATGGAAAATGTCCTCGTAAAATGACAAACAGCAGCCATAGCCATTTTTTTCTGAATCTTAAAAAAGGAGAGGGTTTTCAGAAAGTTAGACAGAACATGGAGGTCTTGGCAAGAAAATTTAATCAAAGGGGATAGGTGAAGAGGCATATGAAAAAGAAAGATACTCGAAGATTTAGTAGATTAGCTGCTACAGCTTTGATACTCAGCACAATTGTTGCACCCTCAATACCTTACAAGGTAAAAGCCGCCGAGGCAGGTAGTAATACTGCTACTCTAAGAATTCTAGAAACTACTGATCTGCATGATGCAGCAATGGCCTATGATTATTACCAAGATACAGCGACTGGAATTAACTACGGTTTATCAAAGACGGCGACATTAATTCAGCAGGCTAGAGCAACGGCAGACAACTCTATGTTGTTTGATGCTGGTGATTTACTTCAGGGAAATCCGATGGCCGATTATGTGGCAAAAGTTAAGCCTCTGACAGAAAACGAAGTTCACCCAATGTTTAAAGCGATGAAGCTATTAAACTATGATGGGGGAATCGTTGGGAACCATGAGTTTAACTATGGCTTAGGATTCTTGAACACTGCCTTAAAAAATGCTCCATATCCAATTGTAAATGCTAATATTTATGTTGATGATCATGATAATGATCCAACTAATGATAAAAACTATTTTACACCGTATCAAATTTTACCTAAAAAAATCAAAGACAAAAACGGTGTCGAACAAACTGTGAACGTAGGGATTGTTGGGTTTGCACCACCGCAAATTTTACAATGGGATAAAGATAACCTTGAAGGAAAGGTTATTGTAAAGACTGCCGAAAAATATGTTCAAGAAATGAAAGAAGTAGGAGATGAGAAGGGGAGAAAGGCGGACGTAGTTATTGCAATTGCTCACTCCGGCTGTGACGTGACAAATGATGGTCAAGCAGATGCTGAAAATGCCGTATTCTCACTAAGTAAAGTGGATGGCATCGATGCCCTATTATTCGGACATGCACACTACGCCTTCCCAGCAGGTAAAGAATTCCACCAAGGCAGCAATCTAGCAAATCCTGATCTAGATGGCCTTAATACTACAAAGGGTACGATTAATGGTACACCTGCAGTAGAAGCAGGTTTCTGGGGTAACAATCTCGGTGTTCTTGACTTGGCATTAGTTCAAAATGCGGATGGAACATGGAAAGCCGATAAGGCTGCTTCCCATTCTGTAGATAAGCCTGTAACAGCTACAACCGCTGAGGATCCTGCGATTGTTAATGCTGTTAAAGCTGAACACGATGCAACCCTTCAATATGTACGCGGGAAAATTGGAGAAACTAGTACACCAATGTCCAGCTATTTCTCCCGTGTCATGGATGACCCAACCATCCAAATCGTTAACAATGCACAAACAGATTATGTGAAAAACTGGATTAATAAAAACCGTCCAGACCTGAAGGATGAACCAGTCATTTCCGCGGGTGCTCCATTCAAAGCGGGCCGTCAAGGGGCAACTGATTATACAAACATTGCAAAAGGTGACCTTTCTATTAAGAGCGCCAATGATCTTTATTTGTATAACAACACATTAAAAGCAGTCGAATTAACGGGTGCAGAAGTGAAAGAATGGTTAGAAATGTCTGCCTCACAATTCAACAAAATTGATTCTGCTAATCCTAATCCACAAGAATTAGTTGATTATGGATTCCAGCCTTACAATTTTGATGTGATTGACGGAGTTAGATACCAAATCGATGTAACACAGCCAGCGAGATACAACTATACAACAGGTGTTGTATCAAATTCTGATGCACACCGTATCATTAATTTTACAAACATGGATGGATCAGCGATTGATCCGAATCAAAAATTCATCGTTGCAACTAACAACTACCGTGCAAGCGGCGGCGGAAACTTCCCGGGTACGAAGGGTGGTAACGCAACCGTAGTGGTGGATTCTCCATTAGAAAACCGCCAGATTTTAATGGATTATATTAAGGACCAAGGGGTTGTCAATCCTGTTGCAGATAATAACTGGAAAATCGCGCCTGTTGGCGGAGTGGCGAAAACATTAACATTTAAATCTTCACCAGCCGCAAAAGAAGTTATAGCTTCAACACCTTCTATTAAAGATGTTGGTTCGACTTCTGATGGCTTTGAACAATACGCGCTGAATCAAGATGTTCACGTACAATTACTAGGAATCAACGACCTTCATGGACAACTAGACTATAAAACTACGGTCGCTGGTAAACCTGCCGGCGGAATTGAATATTTAGCAGGTTACTTGAAAGAAAGAGAAGCAACCAATCCTTCGAACACCTTAATGGTGCAGGCAGGAGATGCTGTGGGTGCGAGCCGTCCGGTATCCGCATTATTACAAGATGAGCCAACCATCCGCATTCTGAACGAACTTGGATTTGATGTAGGTACGATTGGTAACCATGAATTTGATGAAGGTGTAACCGAAATGCTTCGCTTAATTAATGGCGGTGCACATCCAAAGACGGTCGAGAAGTATGGTGTGTTTGAAGGGGCTGACTTCCCATATGTTGCAGCAAACGTTGTGAAGGAAGACACTGGCGAGTTAATTTTGCCTCCATACGTGGTCAAGGAAGTTGACGGCGTGAAAGTGGGCTTTATCGGTGTGGTTACAACGGAAACACCAAGCATTGTAACGCCAAGTGGTGTAAAAGGTGTGAAATTCACTGACGAAGCAGAAGCGATTAATAAGTATACAGCTGAATTAAAAGCTAAAGGGATTAAAGCAATTGTCGTTCTTGCCCATGATCCTGGAACTTCTGCAACAGACGGATCTAACCCAACAGGTAAAGTAGTTGATATCGCCAAGGCAGTCGATGATGAGGTGGACGTTATTTTTGGTGCACATGACCATAAATACCTAAACTCGACTGTTGACGGAAAATTGCTAGTTCAATCTTATTCTTATGGAACAGCTTTTTCTGATGTCGATTTAACCATCGATCCATTAACACAAGATATTGTTGAGAAAAAAGCGGAAATTATTACAACGTTCCAAGATGCTGCCCACCTTGATGCAAAAATTAAGGCAGAGATGGATCAATATCAGGCAGATGTTGCTCCTATCACGAATGAAGTAGTAGGGCAGGCGGCTGCACCAATTTCTCGTACGACGAATGAAGCAGGGGAAGCCCCGCTTGGTAACCTAATTGCTGATGGTATGAAAGCTGCAACCGGTACTGACTTTGCTTTCATGAATATTGGCGGAATCCGTGACGATATCAAGGATGCTGGAGAGATTACATGGGGAGAACTTTTTGCCATCCAGCCATTCGGCAATGACATCGTGACAGAAAATATCACTGGTGAGCAAGTAAGAACCTTACTAAATCAACAGTTCGCAGCCGATCGAAACCGAATTATGCAAATTTCTGGTTTGAAATACACTTGGTCCGATTTATTACCACTAGGACAAAAGGTTATTGATATTTACCTGCCAGATGGATCAAAGATTGATCCCAATAAAGTCTATTCAGTAACCGTCAATAACTTCATGGCAGACGGCGGAGATGGATTTGTAGTACTTAAGCAAGGTACAGATCGCACGACATGGTCCTCTGACCTGGATGTCTTTGTAAACTATATTAAGTCCTTTAAAGGGCAGCCAATTTCAGCAAAAATTGAAGGCAGAATTTTGATAGCGGACATTACGGCTCCAAAAGCGCCAGAAGTTGGACAAATCATTGCCCCAGCGAAAAGCGTAACCGGCAAAGCAGAAGCAAATTCAACCGTAAAAGTATACAATGGAAAAACACTGCTAGGCAGTGCAGTAGCTGATCAAAATGGAGTATTTACCATCTCTTTCAAAGCAGCTCAGACACATGATACAGTGTTAACCTTCACCGCTACAGACGCAGCTGGTAACACAAGTGAAACAACTTCAGTTAAATTAGTAAAAAGCAATCCGAAATTCCAGTAAGACCGATAGTTAGCGCCCCTGAGAGATTTTTCAGGGGTGTTTTTTTTACAAAATAACGCAATTTCTGCTGAATCTCGTGAAAATTTGCATAATTTACTGCGTACTGGACCTAAAACTAGTTTAAAATAGAAAGAAACTCAGTTGTTTATGATTGACGGAGGTCATATAAACAGGTAAACTTTAATTTATTAGCACATTAGCAGACTAAAGGATTTTAAAAATAGGAGCAAATCTGAAGATAAAGGATGGAGCAGAATGAGTCGCTTGTTTATGTTTGAAAAGCCGTTGGGAATGCGGGACACACTCCCTGAACTTTATGAAAAGAAGCACCATGTCCGCACCGAGATGGCAAATACCCTGAAACTGTGGGGCTACCAATTTATCGAAACCCCCACACTTGAATACTACGAAACCGTGGGAGCTGCCTCGGCCATCGCAGACCAGCAGTTATTTAAACTGCTCGACAAAGAAGGCCATACAGTCGTATTAAGACCTGATATGACGGCACCAATTGCCCGAGTAGCTGCCTCCAAGCTTTTAAATGAAGACCTTCCCGTGAGATTAGCCTATTCGGCCAATGTATTTCGCGCCCAGCAGCGCGAAGGGGGACGTCCGGCTGAGTTTGAGCAAATCGGCGTTGAATGTCTCAACGAAGAAACGGTTTCCTGTGACGGAGAGGTTATTGCCCTGCTTATTTCTTCTTTGAAAAAAGCGGGACTAGAGCAATTCCAGGTTTCCATCGGACATGTAGGCTTTGCAAACGAACTGTTTTTCCAAATCCTTGGAACAAATGGCAGAGCAACCACATTACGAAAATTTTTATTTGAAAAAAATTATGTAGGCTACCGCGAGCATGTCAACTCGCTCCAGCTCTCATCGATCGACAAAAAAAGACTCTTGCAGCTCCTTGAATTACGGGGCGGAGAAGAGGTAATCGGCTTGGCCCTTGATATCATTGAAAATGATAAAGGAAAACAGGCCATCCTTGAACTGAAGGAATTGTGGGATGTCATTAAGGATTATGGTGTGGAAGAATACGTAAAATTTGATTTTACGATTGTCAGCCATATGAGTTATTATTCCGGGATTCTTTTCGAAGCCTATGCCGGGAATGTCGGCTTTCCAATTGGAAATGGCGGTCGCTATAGTTTAATAGAAAAGTTTGGAAAAACAGCAAGCGCTACTGGTTTTGCAATCCGAATGGATACGCTCCTTGAAGCCCTTAGTGGCGGTCAGATTGAAAATACCACGCACTGTATCTTTTTCAGTCAAGAGCGGCGGAAAGAAGCCTTTGAATTGGCAGCAAGTATGCACGAGCAAGGGAAAAAGGCTGTACTCCAAGATATCACCGGTGTAAGAAATCTCGATGCATTTACGAAAAGATTTGCCGAGACAACTTATTTAATTGGAGGTCGCACAAATGAGTAACCTATTAACAATTGCGATGCCAAAAGGGCGGATTTTTATAGAGGCCGTTGAGCTGCTCCGCAAAGCAGGGTACAAGCTGCCGCCGGAATTTGATGATTCGCGAAAACTAATCATTGACGTTCCCGAAGAGGGCTTACGATTTATTTTAGCAAAGCCGATGGATGTGGCTACCTATGTAGAGCACGGTGTGGCGGATGTCGGAATTGCCGGGAAGGATGTACTGCTAGAAGAAGAGCGCGATGTCTACGAACTTCTTGATCTTAAAATCAGCTACTGCTATTTGGCAGTTGCCGGCCTTCCAGATACAAAAATGAATGACGTTGCTCCTCGAGTGGCCACCAAATATCCGAATGTGGCTGAGGCTTACTTCCGTGAGCAAGGCGAGCAGGTTGAGATTATTAAATTAAACGGCTCGATTGAGCTTGCGCCGATTATCGGTTTATCTGACCGGATCGTTGATATTGTTTCCACTGGGCGGACCTTGAAGGAAAATGGACTTGTGGAATATGAACGAATCAAGGATGTCACATCTAGATTTGTTGTCAATCCTGTCAGCTACCGCATCAAGGACCAACAGATTGATGATATGGTGAAACGACTTAGTGAAGTAGTGTAATGGAGGCATAGATATGAAAATCTTAAAAGTAAATGAACTTGTTTCGATCAAACGGTCGATTGAAGCAGGAACCTCCGAGCAGGTGGAGATTGTTAAAGGCATCATTTCAGAAATCCGCCATCGCGGCGAAGAGGCATTAAGGGAGTTTACGGAAAAATTCGACCGCGTCCATTTAACATCTTTTTCGGTGAGCGAAAGTGAAATAGAAGCGGCTTATACAGAAGTGGATCAGGAGTATATCGAAATCGTCCGCGAAGCAGCGGAGAATATTAAGTCTTTTCATGAAAAGCAGCTCCGCCCGTCCTGGATGACAACCGAAGAAAATGGAACGATTCTTGGTCAAAAAATTACCCCGCTCGATTCGGTTGGCGTCTATGTGCCGGGGGGCACGGCTGCCTATCCTTCATCGGTTTTAATGAATGTGATTCCGGCGAAAGTAGCCGGAGTGAAGCGGATTGTGATGGTATCTCCTCCAGATGAATCAGGGAAACTTCCTGCAGCAGTGTTAGTTGCCGCAAAAGAAGCAGGCGTCAAAGAAATTTTTAAAGTAGGCGGCGCTCAAGCGATTGCTGCGCTTGCATACGGAACAGAATCGATTGCTCCTGTTGATAAAATTACCGGACCTGGAAATATCTTTGTTGCACTAGCCAAACGTGAAGTGTTTGGTGATGTTGATATTGATATGATCGCCGGCCCTAGTGAGATTGCCGTGTTAGCAGATGATACTGCCCGTGCTGATGAGGTCGCGGCTGATTTGTTATCACAAGCCGAGCACGACCCGCGCGCCTGCAGTGTTCTTGTTACACCTTCGCTTGCGTTAGCAGAGGCGGTTGCTAAGGAAGTGGAAAAGCAGCTTGCTGTGTTGCCGCGCAGGGAAATTGCTTCTCGTGCTATCGCCGATTATGGTGCCATTTATGTAACGGCTGATCTAGATGAAGCAGTGGAAACAGTTAATCAATTAGCCCCGGAACATCTTGAAGTCATCACGGAGAATGCCATGGAGCTGCTCGGGAAAATTCGCCACGCCGGCGCCATCTTTATTGGCCGTTACAGCTCTGAGCCCGTCGGCGATTATTTTGCCGGACCGAATCATGTTCTGCCGACAAATGGGACAGCACGGTTCTCCAGCCCGTTGAATGTCGATGATTTTCAGAAGAAGTCTAGTGTGATTGTATATAGTGAAAAAGCATTAAAGGAAAATGGCGAAAAGATAGCCAAGTTCGCCCGAATGGAAGGGCTCGAAGCCCACGCTCGTGCGGTTGAGACTAGGATGAAGAACGATAAATAAATCGCACATTGAGCTCAAAATCGAAAGGATTGTCCTTAAGAGGATTGAGGAGGACAAAATAAGTAGGAAATCAAAGGAATTGACCTTATGAGGTGTCCATAGGCTGTCCAATAGAGACCGTCTAAAGGACAAATCACAAAGAAAACTTCCGGTTTTCGTCCAATAGAGTCCGTCTAAAGGACAAATCCCGAAGAAGACCGCCTGGTACTGTCTAAGAATCCGTTTAAAGGACAAATAACGAAGTAAACCACCGGGTAATGTCCCAACTATTAAAAAGAGTAAAAAGGAGCACCTCAAAATGGAAAGAACAGCAAGTATTGAACGAATTACTGGTGAAACACAAATTAAACTAGCGTTTGATATTGATGGAGAAGGCAGGTCCAATCTCGAAACCGGCGTCCCGTTCATGGACCACATGCTCGATCTATTTACCAAACACGGCCAGTTTAATTTAACGGTCGATGCCAAAGGCGATATCGAGGTCGACGACCATCATACAACAGAGGATATCGGTATCTGTTTAGGCCAAGCCCTCCGTGAAGCCTTAGGAGACAAACGCGGCATCAAGCGTTACGGAAATGCATTCGTGCCAATGGACGAGGCGCTCGCACAGGTAGTAGTCGACCTTAGCAACCGCCCGCACCTAGAAATGCGCGCTGAATTCCCTAGTCAAAAAGTGGGAACCTTTGATACCGAGCTTGTCCATGAATTTCTCTGGAAACTAGCCCTAGAGGCCCGGATGAACCTTCATGTTATTGTCCATTATGGACAAAACACTCACCATATGATTGAAGCCGTCTTTAAAGCACTAGCAAGAGCATTAGACGAAGCAACCACGATCGACCCGCGCATCAAAGGCGTGCCATCGACCAAAGGAATGCTCTAAGATCAACCATAGAAAGCGACCGATAAGGAAGGTGACAGAAATGATTGGAATCGTAGATTACGGAATGGGAAACCTTTTCAGCGTCAGCAAAGCCCTTGAACGGCTAGGCGCCGACTATTTTATCTCCGCAGATAAAACCGAGTTACTGAATGCCGATGGATTAATTCTTCCGGGAGTCGGTTCCTTCCGTGATGCGATGGAACGCTTGCAGGTAGAGACCATAAAAGAATTCGCCGCAACCGGCAAGCCGTTATTAGGCATCTGCCTCGGCATGCAGCTTCTTTTTGAAGAAAGTGAAGAAAACGGTCCTACCAAAGGATTAGGCTTACTGCCAGGCAAGGTCCGCCGTTTCCCTGGAACCACACCAGCAGGCGAAACCTACAAGGTCCCGCATATGGGCTGGAACCGGCTTGAATTTGTGAAAGACTCGCCATTGTTAACGGGTCTAAACGAAGACTATGTTTATTTCGTACACTCCTATTTTGTTGATTCCGACCGTAACGATGCCCTTTTGGCGAAGGCAGACTATCATGAACAAGTCTCAGCGGTTGTAGGCAGAGATAATATTTATGGCATGCAATTTCACCCGGAAAAAAGCAGCAAACTGGGGATGGCCTTATTAAATAACTTTTTAAAAATGGCTGCGGAAAGGGAGGCGGTTCGATGAGTTTAACCATTTATCCAGCAATCGATATGCGGGGCGGAAAATGTGTCCGTCTCCTTCAAGGGGACTACGATAAAGAAACGGTTTATGGAGATTCTCCATTCGAAATGGCAAAAAGTTTTGCAGAAGCGGGAGCCGAGTGGATTCATATGGTTGACCTTGATGGAGCAAAAGACGGCAAGCGCGTAAACGACCGTTTTGTCATTGAAGCCGCGCAAAACCTCAATGCCAAGGTTCAAATTGGCGGCGGAATCCGCTCAGAAGAAGATATCGTCCACTATCTTGAAAATGGCGTCGACCGCGTCATTATTGGCAGTATTGCCGTTTCCAATCCGGAGTTTGCGATCGAAATGATTGCAAAGTATGGAGCAAAAATTGCTGTGGGCATTGATGCGAAAAATGGTTATGTTGCGACACATGGCTGGCTTGATACCTCTTCGGTCAAGGCGGTCGAGCTTGGCAAACGATTTGCCGATGCAGGTGCCGAAACATTTATTTTTACCGATATTGCTACCGATGGTACCTTAGCGGGCCCAAATATTGATGCCGTTTGTGAACTAGCAGAAGTAACGGGCAAAACTGTCATTGCCTCCGGCGGTGTCAGCAGTCTTGCCGACTTGCAGGCGATTGCGAAGAAAGGGATTCGAGGAGCGATTGTAGGCAAGGCCCTGTACGAAAATCGTTTTACCCTTACGGAAGCATTGGAAGAGGTGGGAGTAAAGTGACGTTAACGAAACGAATTATTCCTTGTCTTGATGTAAAAGATGGCCGGGTTGTAAAAGGGATTCAATTTGTTCAGCTTCGCGACGCAGGTGATCCGGTGGAACTAGCTCGATTTTATGATGAACAAGGCGCGGATGAATTGGTATTCCTTGATATTTCTGCATCTGTTGAGGGCCGGAAAACAATGGTCGAAGTTGTTAAAGCGGTAGCATCCGAGCTTGCGATTCCGTTCACTGTCGGCGGGGGCATCAATGCCTTAGAGGATATGAAAAGAATTCTCCGCGCTGGTGCCGATAAAGTGTCGCTGAACACTGCGGCAGTCTTAAATCCTGACCTAATCAGGGAAGGTGCCAGTTACTTTGGCTCGCAATGTATAGTTGTGGCAATTGATGCAAAATATGATCCGGAAATTGGTACTTGGCGTGTCTACACCCATGGCGGCCGAACACCGACAGAGAAAAAAGTTGTCGAGTGGGCGGTGGAAGCAGCCGAGCTTGGTGCTGGGGAAATCCTCCTTACAAGCATGGACAGTGACGGTGAGAAAAATGGCTTTGACCTGGAGTTGACCAAAGCGGTTAGTGAAGCTGTCACGATTCCTGTTATTGCTTCAGGCGGGGCAGGCAATGCCGAC
The DNA here is from genome assembly GCF_018613415.1 of Bacillus sp. ISL-18. Classification (GTDB taxonomy): domain Bacteria; phylum Bacillota; class Bacilli; order Bacillales; family Cytobacillaceae; genus Neobacillus. Next base: position 119,515 of record NZ_JAGGQG010000012.1, read on the forward strand.
CATTTTGCTGATGCCTTTTTAAACGGTAAGGCCGATGCCGGGCTTGCTGCCTCTATTTTTCATTACAAGGAAACATCGGTTGACGAGGTTAAAAGCTTTTTAAGGGAAAAAGGAGTGAGCATACGATGAACGTGAAATTTGATGAAAAGGGGCTCGTCCCCGCTATTATCCAAGATGCTGATACAAAAGAAGTGTTAACTCTTGCCTATATGAACGAAGAATCTTTACAAAAAACAATCGAAACGAACGAAACTTGGTTTTATAGCCGTTCCCGCCAGGAGTTGTGGCACAAAGGAGCAACCAGCGGTAATACCCAGACGGTGGCCAGCATTAACTATGACTGCGACCAGGATGCATTATTAGTACAGGTTTATCCGAAGGGCCCTGCCTGCCACACCGGAGCCGTCAGCTGTTTTTCTGAACGGGTTGTGGACCGTGAGGCCAATTTAGCAGATTATCAGATTTTACAATCTTTAGAAAAAGTCATCTTAGAACGTGAAAAACAGCGTCCAGAAGGGGCTTATACCACTTACTTGTTTGAAAAAGGCGTCGATAAGATTTTGAAAAAGGTTGGCGAAGAAGCAGCGGAAGTTATTATTGCGGCAAAAAACCGTGATCATGAAGAACTTCGTTGGGAAGCAGCCGATTTACTCTATCACCTTCAGGTTTTATTGGTAGAACAAGAGCTGCCATTTAAAGAAGTATTAAGAACGTTAGAAGAAAGACACAAAGACCGGTCCTAATAGGGCTCTGTTTTTTATTTTGCGTGAAAAATCAATATTCCCTTCCCCATGAATCAACATTTGGTCATAAATTACAGCATTTATCCACTTTATATAATTTTATTTAAAAAATATTAGTGAAGTTTTGGGTAAGTAATGATAATATATTTGTATACATGGAAAACAAATGATTCATAGGGGGTGAGACGAATTGATTAAAGAAAAGCGCATCAAAAAAATTCATGACTATGTAATTAAGCAAAAATCTGCATCATTAGACGAATTGGTTTCGGTCTTTGATGTATCGAAAAACACCATTAGGCGTGATATTCAAACACTGGTAGAACGGGGGGACTTGAAAAAAGTTTATGGCGGTGTATCTGTTATTCATAAGAAACTCGAGTCCATTCAAGACCGAAAAGCACGAAACCAAATCCAAAAAGCATCGATTGTAGAAAAAGCATCTAGCTATGTGGACGATGGGGATGTGGTCTTCATCGATTCAGGAACGACAACTATTGAAATGATTGAATATATTAAGGACAAGAGTTTGACCATTTTTACCAATAGTATTGAATTAATTATCCGTGCACTTCCATTTACAAATTTAACCGTTATCTCAACCGGCGGGTTACTTGATCGAAAAACCGATTCGTTTGGAAGCCCGCTTTATATAGACTTACTAAGTAACTACAATATAAAGAAAGCCTTTATGGCATCTACCGGTATCTCACTCTCTAACGGGGTAACGAATGCATCGCCATTAGAAAGTGAATTAAAAAAGGCGATCGTTAAAAGAAGTTCAGAGGTTTTTTTATTAGTGGACCACGATAAATTTGATAAATATGGGTTAATGACCTATTGTAATTTAGATGAAATTGATTACCTAGTTACTAATAAATCCCCAAATACAACTTACAGAGAATATGCTAAAAAAAATTCTATCCGGCTTGTGATTTCTAAATAAATGCATGATTCGTTTAAGAATAAAATAAAAATATTTCATCCTTTTTATAAAAAATAATGAAGTTCTGGTTATTTGTTGGTACTATGGAGATAGAATAGATATAACGTAAGCGATAACAATAGCATAGGGTGAAATTAAAATGATAAAGGATAAACGCATCAAAAAAATACATGATTATGTGATCGAACATCAATCTGCCTCATTAGATGAACTAGTAGAAGTTTTTGATGTATCTAAAAATACGATTAGACGTGATGTTCAGGATTTAGTTGACCGGGGAGATCTCAAAAAAGTCTATGGTGGTGTATCGGTCGTTCATAAAAAACTTGAACCTTTTCAAGATAGACAAATACGTAATCAAGAACAAAAGGCATTAATTTCAGAAAAGGCAGCTAGCTTTGTAGAGGATGGGGATTTTATCTTCATCGATTCGGGCACCACTACAATTGAAATGTTTGATTTTCTAAAGGAGAAAAACCTGACCATTTTTACGAATAGTATCGACTTTATCGTTCGTGCCCTTCCGTTTGAGAATCTCAATGTGATCTCTGTAGGAGGGATGCTTGACCGTAAAACCAATTCCTTTGTTAATCCAAGAAATATGGAGTTATTTAAAGATTATAATATTAAAAAAGCCTTTATGGCTTCTACGGGTATTTCATTGGTAAACGGAGTAACGAACGCTTCTCCTTTGGAAAGTGAATTAAAAAAGACCATTGTTAATCGCAGCTCTGAGGTCTATCTATTGATAGACCACGATAAATTCGGCCGATATGGATTAATGACCTATTGTAGTCTAAATGAGCTTGATTTTTTAATTACGGATAAACTTCCGGATGAGACTTACCAAGAATACGCTAGGAATAACCAAATTCAGCTTGTTATCGCTGACTAGCGGATTTTTGCTAAAACCCTTCTTTTTGGCTATTTCCATTTTAGAAGGGTTTTTTTGTTTAATTGATAAAAATATATTGATTATTGGCACTGTTCGTATTAATATGTACTTATAAATAACCAAAAGTTAACCAACATATAATAAAAAGTTGGATATCTTAAGTTGATTAACTTGAAAGTGCTTTGGCCTACTAAAGAAGGGGGAAATTAGCATGCGTTTAGCATACGATCCGTCACATTATCGTGACAATACGAATCTTAAAGAAACAATTGATACAGTTGCTAGATTAGGATATGAATGGGTAGAGTTATCACCGCGTAAAGATTTTATTTGGTTCTACGAATATCCAAAGGTTGATAGGCAATTGATAAAGGACTTAAAAAGATATTGTTCCGATGCTGGTGTTCGAATCTCTTCTGTCCTTCCTGTTCAACAATGGTCTTCACCAGATGAACAAGAACGCCAAGCTGCCGTAAGAAATTGGAAACGCTGTATTGAAATCACTTCTGATTTAGGAGTAGATTTAATGAACAGTGAATTCGCTGGTGACAAAAGCCGTCCAGTGGAAAGTGAAGCTGCTTTTGTAAAATCAATGGAAGAGCTAATGCCTATTTTTGAAAAAGAGGGGATTGATTTAAATCTACAATCCCATCCAAATGATTTTATCGAGTTAAACACTGAAGCCATCCGAATGATTCGTGCCTTCGATAAAGATTGGATCAAATTAGTTTATTCTGTCCCCCATGCTTTCTTTTATGACGATGGGATCGGCGATGTAGCCCAACACCTAGAGGAAGCGGGAGATTTACTTGCCCATGTTTTAATTGCTGACACACTTAATCATAAAGCAGCCTTCGGATTAAGATATATTATTAATCCTCCCAATGCAAATGTCACAATCCACCAGCACTTGAATCCTGGTGAAGGGGAAATAAATTTTGATGCTTTATACCGGAAATTAAGAGAAATGAAGTTTGATGGAATTGTAACAAATTCAGTGTTTGCTTACCCTGATAGACCAGAGTGGTCCAATGAAGTTACGTTGAAATCCATTAGAGAGGGTCTACATATTTAATCGTCTATTTATATTAGAAGTCTTTTCTCAATCTTTGAGAAGAGACTTTTTTTGTGGGATCGAAGAAAGTGGTTGACGAATATTCTAATCATTATGATATAATCATAATATAACCAAAACTTAATCAATAGTTAATATTAAGTTGGTAGGTAATATTCAATTAGTGGGAGGAAATTAGATGCCGTTAGTTAGATTTGATTTAATAGAAGGACGAGGTAAGGATGCTATAAAACTATTATTGGATGCCGCGCACCGAGCTGTTGTAGAAGCCTTTGGCGTACCAGAACGGGATCGTTACCAAATTATCAATCAGCACCCTGCCCATGAATTAATCATCGAAGATACTGGTTTAGGATTTGGAAGAAGCCAGAATCTAGTTATTGTCAGTGTAACAAGTACTCAAAGAAGTGATAAACAAAAGAAGGAATTTTATAAACTCTTAGTAAAAGAGCTGGTAGAATCCTGTGATATGGAACCAAACGACATCATGGTCTCAATCGTTACAAATGGGGCAGCTGACTGGAGCTTTGGTTTTGGAAAAGCACAGTTTTTAACTGGAGAGTTGTAATCATACGTGCATTTTATTAATAGTAAATTTTTATCTAAAAAGTAATAAAAAACTGTTGACTGAAAGCGGTTTTAGTATTAACATGTAATCAAAGATAACCAAAAGGTGACCAACAGGTGACAACGATATAGTGATAACTTATTAGTTTCTAGGCTGATAGGTGGTCTTTGTAGAACTTGTACCCAACTAAAGGAGGAAGAAAAAAATGTCTAACGTAATCGTAACAGTTGAAACTCTAAAAAATTACATAAATGGTGAATGGGTCGAAAGTAAAACGACACAGTTTGAAGATATCTACGATCCTGCTAAAAAGGAAATTATTGCAAAGGTTCCACTTTCAACAAAAGAAGAGTTGGATTATGCAGTTGAAGTCGCTGCAAAGGCGTTCGAAAGCTGGAAAAAGGTACCTGTTACAAAACGTACGAAAGTTCTATTTAAATTCCAACAATTATTAGAAAAGAATAAACAAGAATTGGCTCGTATTATCACGATCGAAAACGGTAAAAACCTTTCTGAAGCACTAGGTGAGGTAGGACGTGGAATTGAAAATGTGGAATTTGCATCAGGTGCTCCTACACTGATGATGGGAGATTCACTTTCAACGATTGCAACAGATGTTGAGGTCACTAATTTTCGTTATCCAATAGGGGTCGTTGGCGGAATTACACCATTTAACTTTCCAATGATGGTACCATGCTGGATGTTCCCAACCGCCATTGCCGTTGGAAATACATTCGTTCTTAAACCATCTGAAAGAACACCATTATTAGCTAATCGATTAGCAGAACTATTAGAAGAAGCTGGTCTTCCTAAGGGCGTATTTAATGTGGTTCATGGTGCACATGATGTAGTAAATGGACTGTTAGACCACCCAGAAGTAAAAGCTATTTCATTCGTAGGTTCAAAGCCGGTTGGAGAATATGTTTATAAGCGCGGAAGCCAAAATCTAAAACGTGTTCAAGCCCTAACAGGTGCGAAAAACCACTCCATCGTTTTAAACGATGCAGATTTAGAGCTTGCCACAACAAACGTTATTGCTTCAGCGTTTGGTTCGGCTGGCGAACGTTGCATGGCTTGTGCCGTTGTAACCGTAGAAGAAGGAATAGCAGATGAGTTTCTTGAGAAATTAGTCGAGAAATCAAAAGCAGTCAAAATCGGACATGGCCTTGACGAGGGAGTATTCTTAGGACCAGTTATTCGCGAACAAAATCAGCAGCGTACATTAGGATATATCCAAACAGGTATTGATGAAGGTGCTAAACTAGTATGTGATGGCCGTGAAAATGCTCCTGAAGAAGGATATTTTGTTGGACCAACTATTTTCGATGATGTGACAACTGATATGACGATCTGGAAAGATGAAATTTTCGCACCAGTACTTTCCATCGTTCGTGTGAAAAATCTAAAAGAAGCTGTGGAAACCGCAAATAAATCAGAATTTGCAAACGGCGCATGTATCTATACTTCAAATGCATCTTCCATTCGTTACTTCCGTGAGAATATTGATGCAGGAATGCTTGGTATTAACTTAGGTGTTCCAGCACCAATCGCTTTCTTCCCATTCTCAGGATGGAAATCTTCCTTCTTTGGAACATTACCTGCGAACGGAAAAGACGGCGTAGAATTCTACACACATAAAAAAGTGGTTACAGCAAACTATAAAACACCTTCATTCGAATAAATATCAGCATCATAAAAAGGCTATTATCCTGTCTCTTACAGTCAGGATAATAGCTATTACATAGATAGGAGAGGATTACACGTGAGTAAATTGCTCCGAAAACCCAAACAAAACGAAACTTCACCAGGAGTTACCATCGTTCAGGAAGTAACTAGTGAAAACTCCCCGTTAGAATATGTTGGTTTCAAAGTAGTCGATTTAGCCCCGGGTGCTAAGTATACAGAAGACTTAAGCAAAGTGGAATGCTGCATAGTTGCCTTAACAGGAAAAATAAATGTGACGGCTGGCGAAGAAGTTTTTGAGAATATCGGCACAAGGGAAAACGTTTTTGAAAAGAAACCAACCGACAGTGTTTATGTTTCCAATGACCGTTCTTTTGAGGTGGAGGGTGTTACACAAGCTCGTGTGGCTCTTTGCTATTCACCATCGAACAATCAACTTCCTACAAAGTTAATAAAGGCAGATGAGAATGGAATTGAAAATAGAGGAAAATACAGCAATAAGCGTTTAGTCCATAATATCCTGCCAGATTCCAATCCATCTGCTAATAGTTTACTAGTTGTAGAGGTATTCACAGAAAGTGGGAACTGGTCAAGCTATCCACCACATAAGCATGATCAGGATAATTTGCCAGATGAATCATTTTTAGAAGAAAGCTACTACCATGAAATGAACCCGCAGCAAGGATTTGTATTCCAGCGCGTCTATACAGATGACCGTTCAATAGATGAAACCATGGCTGTCGAGCATGGTGATGTCGTTTTAGTACCTGCCGGCTATCATCCAGTTGGTGTACCTGATGGTTATGAATCCTATTATTTAAATGTTATGGCAGGCCCAACACGTATTTGGAAATTCTACAACGAACCAGCCCATGAATGGATTCTAAATCGCAAATAAAAAGGAGTGGCTTTTAAACATGAAAATTCAATTTAGTTCTGATAGAGAGTTTGATTTGATTGCAATTGGTCGTGCATGCATGGACTTGAACGCAGTGGAATACAATCGTCCAATGGAAGAAACGATGACATTTAAAAAATATGTGGGCGGTTCACCAGCCAATATCGCCATCGGCTCATCGAAGCTTGGTTTAAAAGCAGGTTTTATTGGAAAACTTGCCAATGATCAGCATGGACGGTTTATTGAGCAATATATGAGCGGTGTGGGTGTTGATACATCCAACATGGTAGTGGATCAAGAAGGTCATAAGACAGGCTTGGCTTTTACAGAGATTAAGAGTCCGGAAGAATGCAGCATTTTGATGTATCGTGATGAAGTAGCGGATCTCTATTTGCAACCATCAGAAGTAGATGAAAACTATATTAAAAAGGCGAAGGTTCTGCTAGTATCAGGAACTGCTCTTGCCAAAAGTCCTTCACGTGAAGCGGTGTTAAAAGCGATTCAACTAGCAAAGAAAAATGACGTAAAAGTAGTATTCGAATTAGACTATCGCGGATACACATGGACATCCCTTGAAGAAACATCTGTTTATTATACATTAGTAGCACAGCAGGCAGACGTCGTTGTTGGTACACGCGATGAATTTGATGTAATGGAAAATGTGACTGAAGGAAGCAACGCTGAAACCATTGAACAATTGTTTAAGTATTCTCCAGAATTAGTCGTTATTAAGCATGGTGTAGAAGGATCCTATGCGTATACAAAGTCAGGAGAAACGTTCAGAGGCCATGCTTACTTAACAAAAGTACTAAAAACGTTTGGTGCCGGAGACTCCTACGCCTCTGCCTTCTTATATGCGTTAATTTCAGGTAAAGATATTGAAACGGCTTTAAAATTCGGCAGTGCGTCTGCAGCAATTGTTGTAAGTAAACACAGTTCTTCAGAAGCAATGCCAACAGTGGCTGAAATTGAACAATTGATTGAAGAAAGATCGGAAAAAGCAGAACAATTAAGCTAGAGGTGAAAATAGCCATGGGAAAAATTAGATTAACAACGGCACAAGCTTTAATCAAATTTTTAAATCAGCAATATATCCATGTGGATGGCCAGGAATCTCCGTTTGTTGAAGGGGTCTTCGCTATATTTGGACATGGAAATGTTCTCGGTATTGGCCAGGCGCTTGAACAAGATCCGGGGCATCTAAAAGTCATTCAAGGGAAAAATGAACAAGGAATGGCTCTTGCAGCAATGGCTTACGGTAAACAAATGCTTCGTCAAAAAATTTATGCCGTAACAACCTCTGTTGGACCAGGTTCTGCAAACTTAGTCACAGCTGCAGCTACCGCTCTTGCCAACAATATTCCAATGCTGCTTATACCGGGAGATACGTTTGCTACCCGCCAGCCAGATCCAGTACTACAGCAGGTAGAACAAGAATATAGCGCAGCCGTTACCACAAATGATGCCTTAAAACCAGTTTCAAGATATTGGGATCGAATTACACGACCAGAACAGCTAATGTCCAGTTTAATTCGTGCTTTTGAAGTGATGACAGATCCAGGAAAATCAGGCCCTGCTACAATTTGTATTTCCCAGGATGTAGAAGGGGAAGCGTGCGATTATGATGAGAAATTCTTTGAAAAGCGTGTCCATTATGTAGATCGCAAAGCACCGGTTGAACGTGAATTAAATGGAGCTGCAGAACTAATTAAAGCAAGTAAAAAGCCAGTGATCTTAGTTGGTGGAGGAGCAAAGTATTCACAGGCTCGTGATATTTTAGTTGCTCTATCCAAAAAACATAATATCCCATTAGTAGAAACACAAGCTGGTAAATCCACTGTTGAGTCTGATTTTGAAAATAATTTAGGCGGAATGGGGATAACTGGTACATTGGCTTCCAATAAAGCCGCCCGTCAAGCTGACTTAATCATTGGTATCGGTACACGATACACGGATTTTGCCACTTCTTCGAAAACGGCTTTTAACTTTGAAACAACTAAGTTCTTAAATATCAATGTCAGCCGTCTGCAAGCTTATAAATTGGATGCTTTCCAAGTGGTAGCAGATGCCAAAACCACATTGGAGCAATTGGCCCCATTATTAGACGGATATGAAAGTGAATTCGGCCCAATCATTTCTGAATTGAAGGAAGAATGGACGGCGGAGCGCAACCGCTTGAGCCAAGTAACCTACAACCGTGAAAATTTTCAGCCGGAAGTGAAAAATAACTTTACTCAAGAAGTACTAAATGAGTATGCGGATGCGCTTAACACGGAGCTTGCGCAGACAACGGCACTATTAGCTGTTAATGAAACAGTTGCCCCTGACAGCATCATTATTACTTCAGCAGGATCCCTGCCAGGAGATGTACAGCGCATTTGGAATCCAACGGTAACAAATACGTATAATGTTGAGTACGGCTATTCCTGTATGGGCTATGAAGTATCAGGCGCCTTAGGAGCCAAATTGGCTGCGCCAAATCAAGAAGTCTATTCACTAGTAGGTGATGGCAGCTTCTTGTTGATGCACTCTGAATTCATTACCGCAATCCAATACAATCAAAAGGTCAATATCGTCCTATTTGATAACTCAGGTTGGGGCTGTATTAACAATTTACAAATGGAAAATGGAAGCGACAGTTTCTATACGGAATTCAGAACACATGATAATAAAATCTTAACTATCGATTATGCAAAAGTGGCAGAAGGCTATGGTGCAAAGACGTACCGCGTGAATACAGTTGAACAGCTGAAAGAAGCTTTAGAAGATGCCAAACAGCAAGAAGGATCTACACTTATCGATATTAAAGTTCTTCCAAAAACCATGACGGACGGCTATGACAGCTGGTGGAATGTCGGGATTGCGGAAGTATCCCATAAAGAAAGCATTCAAAAGGCGTTTGAAGCAAGAAAACAAAAATTAGAAACAGCAAGACAATATTAAATAATAAGGGTTGGATCAAATTCTCTGGAATTTGATCCGCCTTAATGAGTTTGAAAATTCTGACAAGAGAGGTGGGATGGACATGATCACAACATCAAGATTAGTTCCAATGAAAGAAATGCTTGAGAAGGCGAAAAAAGAAAAGTATGCGGTAGGGCAATTTAATATCAACAGCTTTCAATGGGCAGAAGCGATGCTGGAGGCAGCTGAAGAGGAACGGTCTCCTATCATTGTAGCCTCATCCGACCGACTAGTAGATTATTTAGGCGGATTTAAGACGATAGCTATGATGGTAAATAGAATTGTAGAGGAAAAGAAGATTACGGTTCCCGTTGCGCTTCATCTTGACCATGGAAATAGTGTCGAAAGATGTAAAGAAGCCATTGATGCTGGATATACTTCCGTGATGATTGACGGTTCACACTATTCCATTGAAGAAAATATTGCTATGACAAAGCAAGTGACTGACTATGCGCGGCTTCATAGTGTCACAGTCGAAGCAGAGGTAGGAACCGTGGGTGGTAACGAAGATGGTCTTATCGGCGGCATTAATTATGCGGATCCACAGGAATGTTTACAGCTTGTCAAAGAAACAAACATTGATGCACTAGCAGCGGCTCTTGGCTCTGTGCATGGTCCCTATCAAGGTGAACCAAAATTAGGGTTCGCTGAAATGAAAGAGATCTCAGAATTAACCAATGTGCCGCTTGTCTTACATGGCGGTTCAGGCATCCCATTACACCAAGTCCATCAAGCTATTGAACTAGGGCATGCCAAAATTAATGTGAATACAGAATGCTTGCAGGCATGGACGAGAGCGGTTCGAAATGTACTAGAGAACGACAAAGAAGTGTATGACGCCCGGGCAATCCTTACACCAGGTAAGGAAGCTGTGAAAGAAACAGTCAAAGAGAAGATTAGAGAGTTTAGATCAAGTTATAAAGCATAAGATCAATCGGTTCCAACAACGATCGCAAACAATAAAAATGACTATCAAAGGGTTATAATTTGATAGTCATTTTTTATTGAGATATTGCCATTCCTTCACTGTACATTTTATATACGAAGACTAATATCACGTGGTAATTGGCGACCCGGTAGAATCAATTACTTGGCTCCTGGTTGTCAATAAGGTCTATTGGCGACCCAGAAGAATCAATTACTTGGCTCTCGGTCGTCAATAAGATCTATTGGCGACCCAGAAGAATCAATTACTTGGCTCTCGGTCATCAATAAGGTCTATTGGCGACCCGGTAGAATCATTTACATGTCTTCCGGTCGTCAATAAGATCTGTTGGCGCCCCTTCTACATCATTTTATATTACATTTCTAAAAGTTTTCGATACCAAACCGAACCTTGCCGATTTTGCCCGGTTTTTTCTAAATATTATTAGATTGGAAGTGGCAACTCTGAGTACATTACGAACGAATCGAAACAAATATATGTTTATTGTGGTTTCCTTTCTATTTTGGTTTCCGCAATTTCTCTATGTTCCTATTTTTTCACCTTATATGGAATCGTTGGGCGGAAAGTATACATTTATTGGGATCGTATTGAGCAGCTACGGGGTTATGCAGCTTTTATGCAGACTTCCAATTGGGATCTTTTCGGATGTAAAGAAAGTTAGGAAACCATTTATCATTTTTGGCATGTTGGTCAGCATGTTTAGTTGTGTAATTTTTTTACTAACAGATAGTTTAGGCTGGATTCTCGGAGCCCGCGCGCTTGCAGGAATTTCTGCAGCTACGTGGGTTGCCTTTACCGTCTTATATCCAAGTTATTTTGCTGACCATGAGGTCCATCGGGCAATGGGGAGTATTTCATTTATTGTCGTACTTGCCCAGTTTTTAGGGATGAGTTTCAGTGGTTCAATCGTAAGTGAATGGGGGTGGAAAGCTCTATTTTTGTTGGCTGTATCTTTCAGCATTCTCGGTGTAATCCTGTCCCTGTTTATTTTTGAATCAAAAGAAGGGATAGAGAGAGAGCCGCTAAAAGTGAAGGATCTTGCGGCTGTTATAAAAGAACCATCATTGTTAAAGGTGGCTCTTCTTTCGATATTGGCACATAGTATTATTTTCTCAACAATGTTTGGCTTTACATCCAACTATGCCCTCTATATTGGCTTTACGAAAAGTGAGCTAACTTGGATCGTGTTTGCGTTTATGGTCCCTCACGCCTTTGCGACTCTTTTTATGGGGAGAGTATTGGTACCACTTTTAGGTGAATGGAATGCCCTCAAAACTGCCTTTTTCCTTGCCTCTGTTTTTACGATACTGCTCCCGTTTGTTCAGAGTAAAGGATTATTATTGGCTGTACAGATTTTTAGCGGATTTTCACTGGGCTTAATTTTCCCGTTGCTGTTAGGTTTGGCGATTGAAAAAATTGCACCTGAAAAAAGAGCAACGGCAATGGGTGCCTATCAGGCGATTTATGCGATTGGCATCTTTGCGGGGCCATTTTTTGCAGGAATCTTTAATTCACTTATGGGAATTAAAGCGGGTTTTTATTTTGTCGGGATACTAGGATTAGTGGCTGTGCTCCTTATCATCATTTGGGGGAAAGGTCATGCTGAAATCGCTGTTGAAAAATCTGTCGACAAAAGCAAGACTGGTACATAGTAAATGTCTCAGTGTCCTTGTGCTGCACTTCTTAAATTTGGATAAAAAAATAATTGTTTTTTTGAATTAGGATGGAGAGTCTATGAAATGTATTGATGTCATTTATGGTGGAAAAGTTTATATATTGATATTCAAGTACGCCTCCGGTTTTTGTGAAATACAGGAAAAAAACAATCAATTTAATATTCAATTAGTACATGTTTCCAAATTAGAACTAAAGTCTGGCTAGTTCGGTTTTGAAAAAAGATCCCCCTTTTTCATTAAAAAGGGGGATCTTTTACTATTTAAGTGGATCTCTCTTCAAAATATTCACAAGCATTTTATGCTTTTAAAAAGAACAAGATGTTTAAGCAGGTGAGCAAAATCACTTAATAAAATGGTGTAATTAATGTGAATTAAAAGAAAATGTAGAAAGCAAAAAAATAATAGTTTTGAAATTGGAATTAATAATGGAAATAAGTTAATAATTTGTATCTTTTTTTTAACGTACTAGAAATGAGGGTGATTTAGAAAATAAGGAAAGCACTTTCCTAAAAATCAATCAATTATAAAAGTAACGAGACTCTAAATAGAAGACGTGCATAATATTTAAAATGTTTATGATCAGATTTTCCTTCTAAAAATGTTCAATGATTTATCAATTCAGTTTTAATTTCATGTATTTTCAAAAAATTGAATAAAAGTAATTGACGATTTATTTGTAAGTGGTTACAATGAAAAATAGTTAGGAAAGAACTTTCCTAAAAGCTAGTGAGCTTTTTTCAAAAGAAAAAAGTATTTCTTAAAGTGATGAGGAGTGTTTGAAATGAGTCCATTAAAGGTTGGGTTATTAGGTGCTGGCAGAATGGGGGCTTTTCACGGAGAAAGTATAGCAAAACGAATACCAGATGCTGTTTTATATGCAGTAGCAGATCCATTTCCCGGTGCTGCAGAAAAATTTGCAAATGAATTAGGATTACATATAAAAACGTATACAGATCCACTTGAAATGATGCAGGACCCCAATGTAGATGCAGTTATTATTGCTTCACCAGCACGAACACATGCAAGTAATGTTATTGCTGCTGCAAAAAACGGAAAAGCTGTTTTTTGTGAAAAACCAATGGCGATAACACTAGAAGAAGCAGATGAAGTTCTTCAAGTTGTTAAGGAGATGAAAGTGCCATTACAAGTTGGATTTAACCGTCGCTTTTCAAAAGGCTTCAAAGGCGCGCATGAAGAAATCGTTGCTGGAAAAATTGGTACACCACAATTATTACGATCTTTAACGAGAGATCCAGAATTAGGTAATCCAAATAAACCTGAGTGGACTATTTTTTTAGAAACACTTATTCATGATTTTGATACACTTTTATACCTAAATCCAAATGCAAAACCAGTTGAAGTATTTGTCATGGCAGATGCTTTGGTAGCGCCAGAATATAAAGATAAAGGTTTACTCGATACAGCTGTTGTAAGTATTAGATTTGATAATGGCGCTATTGCTGTTGCAGAAGCAAACTTCCAAGCGGTATATGGGTATGATGTCCGTGGGGAGGTCTTTGGTTCAGAAGGGATGTTACAGATGGGAAGCATTCGCGAATCAAGTATGACTAGGTATACAAAAGAGGGAGCAAGTTATAATACTTTGCGCTACGATCAGGACTTGCTCTTTGATGCTTATGTAGATGAATTAAAAGATTTTGTGGATGCAGTAAAGAACAATAAACCTACTTCTGTTACTGGAGAAGATGCTCGTTCTGCGTTGTTAATCGCTCTTGCATGTATAGAATCATATAAGGAGAAAAAGCCAGTTAAAGTAGAAAATAATGTTTTAATGACCGTTTAACGGATAAAAATTGCCCCTTTTCCTAATAACTGTGTTTATAATGAAAAATAGAAATTGGGGAAAGGGAGATAAGCATTGAAGCCAACCATTTATGATGTTGCAAAAAAAGCAGATGTTTCTATATCTACTGTATCAAAGGTACTAAACGGAAAGGGAAGTATTAGTGAAAAGACTAGGAAGCGAATTTGGGAGGTCATTGATGAATTACAGTTTCAGCCAAATATTGCTTCTTCCGTTAAAAAGGCAATGAAAACAATCGGTTTGTTGATTCCTGATATTTCCAATCCATTTATGGCTGAAGTGACAAGAGCAATTGAGGACAACGGTCGTAAAAAAGGGTTTAATGTCATAATATGCAGCACTGATAATGACAGTACCAAAGAAGATGAATATATATCTATGTTGAAACAAAAATATGTAGACGGAATGATTATTGCAACTGGTTTAAAAAATAGGCGTGCTTTTCAACAATTAATAGAGAGTGATACTCCAGTTGTGATGCTTTCTCGTGATGTTCCTAATTTACCCATTCATATAGTAATGGTAGACGATTTTCAGGGTGGGTATGAAGCTGGTACATATTTAGCACAGTTAGGCCATCGGAAAATAGCGATGATCGTAGAAAACATCAATATTCCTTCTATAAAAAACAGGGTAAAGGGATTTAAAGAAGGATTAATAGATTCTGGGCTATCTTCTGATGATTTAACGATCCTATATAGTTCCTTAGATTTGGATGACAGTGGACAAGTGTGCTTGAATTTATTGGGAAACCAGGAAAACAGGCCCACAGCCATTTTTGTTTCGACAGAATTACTTGCTTTTGGTGTTTTCCGGGCAGCAAGAACTCTGAAGATACAAATCCCTCATGAGTTATCTATCATTGGTTTTGATAATAGTATTTTGGCAAAACTTAGTGACCCGCCATTAACAACTATCGCTCAACCTATAGAAGAGATGGGAGCCAAAGCAGTGGAGTTGCTTGTTGATGAAATTACCAATAAGAAAGAACCATCAAATAAAGTGATGCAACGGGTAGTTATGTCTCCACTCTTGATTGTTCGTGATTCAACGGCTCCAATATCGAAGAACGAAAGATAAGTTCTTATCCACTTTCTGAGGGTGATGTAAGTTTACACCAGAACAGGATTTCATTCCATTTTACATAGAAAAGGGAGATGCTTGAAAGGAAATTTGTAAGCGTTATATAGTTTGAAAACCCATGGAAGTTTTACGTTTGGATTTTTGTAATCTTAGATAGATTTTACAGTTGTTTTGCCCAAGAGTTTATCACTTATAAATATAAGGGGAATTTCTATATGGAGAATATTTCAAATAAGGGTGTGCAATTGGATCATTTTACGAAAAAGAACCCAAAAAAGTTTTTGAAATTAATTACCACTGTATCAACATTTGGGGGGCTATTATTCGGATATGATACAGGAGTTATGAATGGTTCACTACCATTTATGGCAAAGCCCGAACAATTAAATCTTACCCCTCTTACAGAAGGACTTGTAGCAAGTTCTCTAACGTTAGGAGCTGCCTTTGGTTCAATAATGGGAGGACAGTTATCCGATCGAAAAGGGCGCAGAAGTCTAATACTTTATCTCGCTATTATCTTTTTATTTGCAACATTGGGCTGCGTTACCGCACCAAATGCAACAGTAATGATTATTTTCCGCTTCATTCTAGGCCTTGCTGTCGGCGGTTCTTCGGTAATCATACCCTCCTATCTTTCAGAAATGTCTCCTTCGGAACATCGGGGCAGGATGGTTACACGAAATGAATTAATGATTGTTACTGGGCAATTTCTAGCTTATGTATTTAACGCTATTATTGGAAATGCATTTGGTGATACAGGACATGTTTGGCGTTATATGTTAGTTGTTGCAACCTTACCGGCAGTGGCCTTATGGTTTGGAGTCGCTGTTCTACCAGAAAGCCCTCGATGGTTAGCCTCAAAAGGAAAAATGGCTGAAGCGTTGAAGGTCTTGAAAATGATTCGTAATGAGGGTATTGCACAACAAGAATTAAATGAAATAAAAGCACATATTCAAGAATCGCAAAAAGTAGAAAAAGCATCACTAAAAGAATTAAAGGTACCTTGGGTTCGATATATGGTAGGAATAGGGGTTGTAGTCGGGTCAATTGCTCAATTGGTAGGAATAAATTCTATTATGTATTATGGAACTCAAATCTTAGAAAATGCTGGTTTTGGAACCAAGACAGCTTTGATTGCAAACGTAGCAAATGGATTAATTGCCGTTATTGCCGTTATTGTGGGTATGTCCCTTCTTAACAAAGTGAATAGACGGACGATGCTGCTTACAGGTTTTATTGGTGTTACAGTGGTTCTAATAGCGATTGGGATTACTAATATTGCGCTAACCGACTCACCGATTTTACCATTTATCGTATTAACATTGACAGTAACTTACTTAGCCTTTTTTCAAGGGTTTATTGGACCTTTAGGCTGGCTCGTAATAGCTGAAATTGCCCCAGTTCGCCTGCGTGGTCTTAGTATGGGGATTGCTACATGCTCCCAATGGATTTGCAATTTTCTAGTAGGACTATTTTTCCCTACTCTTTTAAGTATACTTGGACTGTCAGGAACCTTTTTCTTATTTGCTGTGTTTGGATTCATTGGGGTATTATTTGTTGCGAAAAACTTACCAGAGACAAGAGGGCTGACACTGGAACAAATAGAGGATGAGTTTAGAGGTAAATATGATGTAAATCAGGGTAAGGATTGTAAGATAGGTTAAAGACCGATTATAAATGTGAGGTCCGGTTTTATATTTTCAAGTAGTACTAGAATCATATATAAAATAATGAACTGAAAACTTTGTTAATTTTTAAATATAGTAGAGTACTTATAAAAGAATATTAAATAAAATTAGTAACTAGGAGGAAGTAAAATGAGTAGAGAATATGGTTTATGTTTATGGACTTTTGGAGATATTTCTATAGAGGAAAAGTGTAAATTAGCTAAGGATATTGGTGTAGATGGTGTAGAAGTTCAAGGTGATCTTACGCAAGATCCAAGGGAACTAGCAAATATCTTGTCTAGATACGAGTTAAAGGTCTTATCTGTTACACCTGATAATGTGGATATATCCAGTGAAAATGAAGATATAAGACTAGAAGCAGTAGGCTACTTTTTAAATCTATTGGATTGGGCAAACGATTTAGGTGCAAAACGAATTTGTTTACATGGCGATGTGGGAAAAATAGTTGGAAGTGGAGATTTTGCGAAGGACTGGGAGCTTCTTGTTGAAAGTTCCAAGATAGTGATGAAGAAAGCCGAAGCATTAAATATCAAAGTAGTGTTCGAGGTGTTAAATCGCTATGAGAACCATCAAATTATTACAAATCAAGAGGCTATGAAACTACTTTATTCAGTAAACAGTCCGAATTTATCTATTCTTTTAGATGCCTATCATATGAATATTGAGGAAGCAGACCCTATTGATGCATTAAGAAAAGCAGGAAGTAAGTTAGGAGTGTATCATGTAGCCGATTCTAATCGTCAAGCTGTGGGAAATGGCCATTCCAATATAAAAGGCCAAGTTGAAGCATTACATGAAATCAATTATACTGGGCCAATTATTATGGAAATGACTGCGGAAGGTCCGAATCCTTTTACAGCGGTTAAAGGACCAAATTATCTTCAGGTTCTGACCAATTACTATATAACTTCATTAGAAAAACTAAAGGCATGGGATACCTTAAAAGTAGAGATATAAACATTAGATCACTATAAGTTAACCACTATATCACCAAATATAAATAAGAAAAGATAGCCATGGTCAAGTAAAATAACAATAACTTGATCACTATTTGCTAAACACATAATAATTTTTTGTTCATTTAAAAAAAAGGAATTGAAATTTCCAATAGGAGTAGGTTAGAATATAATTAAGAGGAAAGCGCTTACCCAAATGAAGCTATTTGATGTCTTGTTTTGAAAATCAGTATGTCTTTCTATCGATATAGGGTAAGCGCTTTACCAAAAAACTAATTAAAATCCAAAATGGATAATTGCAGAAAGGAGACCATATATGGTTGTACGTGCAGGGAGCCTCCTTGAAATTAAAGGAATTAAGAAAAGTTTTGCTCAAAATCATGTATTAAAGGGAATCGATCTTGACGTAAAACCGGGTGAAGTACATGTTCTGCTGGGGGAAAACGGTGCAGGAAAATCTACTTTAATCAAGATTTTAACAGGCGTGCATCAAAAGGATGCAGGAGAAATCTATTGGGAAGGGAACGTGGTAACACTAAATAACCCTGTTGATTCCATGAAACTAGGCATTGCAACCATTTATCAAGAATTGAATGTCATTCCTGAACTGAAAGTCTATGAAAATATCTTTCTTGGCAGAGAATTAAAACACGGTGGAAAAATGTCCTTGCTTAACCATAAAGCAATGCGGAAAGAGGCGGAGCGCTGCTTGGAGATGCTTGGCCAAAGCCCGAAACTTGCAGAAAAACAACTGGGAACACTAGGTATTGGTCAGCAGCAGTTAGTTGAAATTGCCAAAGCAATCACGTTAGATGCCAAATTAATTATTATGGATGAACCTACATCCAGTTTAAGCGCCCAGGAAGTAGAACAGCTCTATAAAGTGGTCGAAGAGCTTAAGAAAAAAGGCATCGCCATTATCTTTATTTCCCATCGTCTTGAGGAGATTAAACACCTTGGTGATCGGATAACTATTCTCCGGGATGGATTTAAAATCGAAACCTTACCAGTTAAAACTACAGATAGTGATTACTGGATTGAACTGATGGTGGGACGATCATTAGATGAAAAGTTTCCAAAACAGTCCTTTACACTTGGAAAAGAGGGCTTTCGTGTTGAAGATTTAATCGTAGCAGGCACGAGCGAACCTGTTAATTTTTCAATCCATTATGGAGAAATTGTTGGCATCTCTGGACTTGTAGGTGCGGGCCGTACAGAATTGGCCAGATCTATTTTTGGTGTTGATCACCAAAAGAGCGGGAAGGTCTTTATTGATGGTCAGGAAATGAAGATCAAATCTCCACGCGACGCCATAAATGCAGGGATCGCTTTTATTACAGAGGATCGCAAAAGTGAAGGTCTACTGCTCGACATGACGCTTGACTTTAATATTGCTATAGCGAATATGGACAAATTTAAAGGCAATACAGGTTTGCTGGATGTAAAAGAAATGCGCAGGGAAGCACAAAAGTATGTAAAAGAGTTAAAAATTCGTCCTGGTAACATTGAACTTCACTCCAGGAACTTGAGTGGCGGAAATCAGCAAAAGGTTGTTATTGCCAAGTGGTTATGCACACATGCGAAGGTGTTTATCTTTGATGAACCGACCAGAGGGATAGACGTAGGGGCAAAAGTTGAGGTTTATCGCTTGATGAATCAGTTGGTTGAAAACGGTTCCATTGTATTGATGATTTCTTCGGACCTTCCTGAAATTCTCGGGATGTGTGATCGAGTGCTTGTAATGAGTGAAGGAAAATTAACTGCAAATTTGCCGATTGAAGAGGCTTCGCAGGATCGAATAATGAAAGCGGCTACAGGGGGATGAGAAAATGAGTCAAGTTCAATTAGTGACAGAATCAGAAAAGAATCTTTCAGTGAACACGGATCCAAAAGAAAAGATCACTTTAAAGAAGGTAATTGGTAAGCTGGGACCTTTATTAGCCCTTGTCATCTTGATTGTCATCCTGACCTGCCTATCAGATAAGTTTTTAACCGTTAACAACCTTATGAATATTGCCAGTCAATCATCCATTAATGCGTTAATGGGGCTTGGGATGCTTTTAGCCATCTTAACAGCAGGGATTGACTTGTCAGTTGGTGCAATTCTTGCCGTATCGATTATGTTAATGGGGATCATTACTGTTAACCTGCATATGAACCCATTTATTGGTATGATCGTTTGTCTTGGTGTAGGGACTTTCTTAGGCTGGGTAAACGGAGTGTTATTAACGAAGCTGCATTTACCGCACCCGTTTATCTCTACGCTCGGTACACAATTCATCGGCCGCGGAATTGCTCTTATTTTAACCGCTGCAGCACCGATTGCTGGTTTCCCGGCCGCCATTCAATTTGCCGGAAATCAATTTGTTGGTCCAATTCCGGTGAGCTTTCTTCTTGTCATTGCTGTTTATGTACTGTTTCACATCTTCCTTACAAGGTCAAAGACAGGCCGCTATATTTATGCCATCGGGGGCAATAAGGAAGCCGCCCGTCTGTCTGGGATAAACGTCGACCGGGTGCTGATGATTGTTTATTCACTTAGTGGTTTAATGGCGGGACTTGCGGGATTAGTAATGGTAGGGCAAGTTAACTCGGCATTCCCTCTTGCAGGACTAAACTATGAAACGAATGCCATTGCAGCTGTTATTATTGGCGGCGCCAGCTTTTTTGGCGGGGTTGGTACAGTTTCCGGCACATTAATCGGGGCGCTAGTAATTGCTGTTCTTCAAAATGGCCTTAACCTTCTTAACGTTTCCGCAGATGCTCAACTGGCGGTAATCGGATTGGTTATCATTGCGGCAGTGTATGTTGACGTTCTTCGTCAACGCAAAAGTAAGAAAAACTAATACTGTGTGAAAAAGTTGATTCAAAAAATATCCAAAGAATAATGCTCGGGAGAATGCGATTTCTTAAACTTAAATTTTAAGGGGGCAGAAATGATGAAAAAACTTAGCGGGATTTTAATGATGAGTGTATTAGGGGCCGGATTAGTAATGGGGGGATGCAGTAATTCGGCTTCTCCGGGGGCAAGCAAGACTGCTTCTGGTTCTAATAAGTCTGCTTCAAATGAAGAAGTAAAGGTCTCTGTTGTTCTTAAAGCTTTAAATAGTGAATATTGGAAGCTGGTCCAGCGTGGTGCAATGGATGCGGGTAAAAAAGATGGAGTTACTGTTGAAGTAATGGGGCCTAGTGCTGAAACGGATGTACAAAAACAAGTTACACTGATTCAAGATCAAATTACCAATAATGTGAATGCTTTGGTAGTCGCACCGAGTCAACCCGCTACCGTACTAAATGTTCTTCAACAGGCCAATAGAAATAAGATTCCTGTCATTTTGGCAGATACAGATGCAAACTATTCCGAAAAAGTTAGTTTCGTAGGAACAGGAAACTTAGTGGCTGGACAAGAAGGTGGAAAATACATGGCCAATAAACTTCATAAAGGAGACAAGGTAGCCATCATTCGTGGAGCTTTAGGTGATAAAACCCACGATGACCGGTCCAATGGAGCAGAAAAAGCCCTGAAAGCTGCTGGTATTAAGGTGGTGACGATTCAACCTGCTGATAGTGACAGAGCGAAAGCGATGAATGTAATGCAAAATATTCTTCAATCAAATCCAAAAATTAAAGCAGTATTCGTAACAAGTGAGGATATGGCATTAGGTGCATTACGTGCTGTTCAATCAAAAAACAGCAAAGTAATGGTTGTTGGGTTCGATGGAACATCAGAGGGACTAAATTCGATCAAGGCAGGCGGGCTGGATGCTGAGGTAGCCCAGGATCCGTATAAGATTGGTTATATGGCGGTAGATGCAGCGGTTAAAGCGATTCATGGAAAGTCAGTTGACAAACGAATTGATTCCGGTGCTAACGTGATTACTAAAGAAAATGTGGATGAGTCACTTTCTAAGATTAAACAATATGTAGGTAATTAATGGCTATTGGGATTTCAAAAATGTTTGTGAAAGCTTAAAGATAAGACAGGAAATTTGTTTTATAAAAGAGATTCCAACATAGCATCGCATCCCCTGTTAATCCTTTGTGGTAAAATAATATCAACATAAGGATTTTGGAAAGGGAGTTTGGAGCAAAATGAAGCCTACGATCTATGATGTAGCTGAAAAGGCAGGAGTCTCGATTGCGACCGTTTCCAAGGTAATTAACGATACAGGGCGTATTAGTGAGGAAACGAGAAATAAAGTTCTGAAAATAATGGGTGAGCTTGAATATCAGCCAAGCAGTGTTGCTGCGGCATTAACAGGTAAAAAAACCTTTACAATCGGTGTACTTGTTCCTGATATTTCAAATGCGTTTTTTGCCGAAGTTTCCCGTGCGTTGGAAAACAACGCTAGGGAAATGGGCTATTCTATTATTTTGTGCAGTACAGATTACCAGATTGAACGCGAACATGATTATTTAGAATTACTACAAAAAAAACAGGTTGACGGGATTATTATTGCGACAGAGCCTGAAGATTGGAACGCCTATAAGAGTCTTCAAAAAAGGGAAATACCGCATTTAATGTTTTCTGTGGACAGCCTCCGTTTTTCATCCCATACTGTTACAACAGATGATGTACGAGGGGGATATATGGCAGGAAGGTATCTCCTTGATATGGGCCATAGAGAAGTTGCTATTATCGCAGAGCAAAACAGGGCCAGCGGCAGAATGCGTCTTGAAGGCTTTAAAAAATCCCTGGCTGATGAAGGGGTTGTCTTAAAGGATGAATGGACTTTGAATGCCATGTCTAAAATAGACGATGCAAAAGCTGCAGCAAGGAAGATACTGCAATTGGAAAATAGGCCGACAGCAGTGTTTGCTTCAACCGATTTAATTGCGGCAATATTCATCAAGGAAGCACGAAAAGCACATATTCGCATACCAAATGATCTGTCAATAGTAGGCTTTGATGATTCGATTTACGCGGAATTAACAGAGCCCGGCTTAACGACGATTGCCCAGCCAAAGCAGGAGTTGGCAAAATTTGCGATGGGTCAGCTTTTAAAGCTAATAAAAGACCCAAAGGTCCCGCAGCAGCGAATTATGCTTTCACCTAGGTTGGTCGAACGTAATTCTGTAAGAAACTTAAAGAATCTTTAATGACGTTGATTACATTTCGGCGTGTGGGTGGGGTAAGCGCTTAACCAAAAACCATTATGTTAAATAAATAGGAGGAGTCACAATGCCATCATTAACAGTAGGAATAATTGGTGCAGGCCGGATTGGAAAATTACATGTTGATAATTTAAGAAAGATTCCACAAATTCGCATTAAAAGTGTTTCAGATGTTTTTATCGATCACCTTGAATCATGGGCAAAAGAAAAGCAAATTGAGGTTTTAACTTCTGATTATCACAAAATGCTAAATGATCCGGAAATTCAAGCCGTTTTCATTTGTTCGCCAACCAATACTCACGCAACAATCATTAAAGAAGCCGCACTCGCCGGCAAAGATATTTTCTGTGAAAAACCAGTAAGTTTTTCCGTAGAAGAAACAGAAGAAGCATTAGCTGTGGTTGAAAAAGCGGGAGTAAGGCTGCAAATTGGTTTTAACCGCCGTTATGATCCAAATTTCCGCAGAATTCAAACACTTGTGAAAGATGGTCAAATTGGTCAGCCGCATATTTTACGAATTACTTCGCGTGACCCTGAGCCTCCAGGTGTTGACTATGTGAAAGCTTCCGGCGGATTGTTTATGGACATGATGATCCACGATTTTGATATGGCACGCTATGTAATGGACAGTGAAGTTGTTGAGGTATCTGCTGCAGGAGCAGTATTGGTGGATCCGGCAATCGGTGAAGCTGGCGATATTGATACCGCTATCGTAACATTGAAATTTGCTAATGGTGCACTAGGGGTAATCGATAATAGTCGTCAGGCAGTGTATGGATATGATCAGCGTCTTGAAGTTTTCGGTGAAAAAGGGGCAGCACAAGCTGATAATAATCGTCCTACTACTGTGGAAGTATCGACCGCTGAGGCTGTTACGGTAGATAAGCCGCAATACTTTTTCCTTGAGCGATACAATCAGGCATATATTGATGAAGTAGTAGAATTTACTCGCTCTATTCTTGAAAAGAAAGAAATTGCCTGCACAGGCTTTGATGGTTTACAAGCGCAAAAAATCGCGAAAGCAGCAAAAGAATCGCTTGTAAAGGGTGCTCCAGTCCAATTAAAACAGGCAGCTCCAGTCATTTAATAGAAATGACGAAACAATACTACAAGCCTCCTAATTTTTAGAAAATCCAACTGTTTTATCTGATGGAATTAGGAGTTTTTTTAAACTTACAAGGCAATGAGACGAATAGATCAAGATTGAAAAACACACAACAATGAATGATGGAGGATCAGACAATGTTTGACGCAAATCAAGTAAAATTGGCTATTGCCCCAATCGGCTGGACGAACGATGACATGCCTGAACTTGGCAGCGAAGTTACCTTCGAGCAATGCATTAGCGAAATGGCACTTTCCGGTTTTTCGGGAAGTGAAGTGGGAAACAAGTATCCGCGCGACACAGAGGTTTTGAAAAAGGCCCTTTCTTTAAGAGGATTAGAGATTGCAAGTGCTTGGTTTAGTTCCTTTTTAACATCAAAGCCATTAGAAGTAACGGAAAGAGCTTATATAGAACACCGTGATTTTCTTCATGAAATGGGTGCAAAAGTGATTGTTGTCTCAGAACAAGGCAACAGCATCCAGGGCCAAATGGAAACACCGCTATTTGGAAATAAGCCTGTAAATACGGAAGAAGAATGGAAGCTTTTATTGGAAGGGCTGACTCGACTTGGCGACCTGGCGGCTGAAAAGGGCATGAAAATTGTCTACCACCACCACATGGGTACAGGAGTGCAAACTGAAATAGAAATCGACCGCTTAATGGAAGGAACCGACCCTGAAAAAGTATCTCTTCTTTACGATACAGGCCATCTTGTATTCTCAGGCGAAGATCACCTGGCAGTGTTAAAAAAATACGTTGATCGAATCCATCACGTTCACTTAAAGGATATTCGTATGGAAATTGTTGAAAGAGTACATAGTGAAAAAATGAGCTTTTTGGAGGCTGTAAAAGCAGGGGTTTTCACCGTACCAGGAGACGGCATCATTGATTTCAAACCGGTATTTGAGGTGCTAAGCGAAGCAGGCTATAAAGGTTGGTTTGTAGTCGAGGCCGAACAGGATCCGGCAATTGCCAATCCATTTGAATATGCAGTGAAAGCAAGAAAGTACATCAGGGAAACAGCCGGGTTGTAAAGGGTACAGAAAAGAGTTAATTGTCCAACAATCTGTTGAAAATAGTAACTCAGGCGTCTAGAATGTATTAAAAATATATAGCATAGATGGCGATTTGATATTATCCCATTTGTGCAGACAGTTATAAAAAGAATATATTGTCTGCACAAATGGGATTTTTTATTAAGGATAATATTTTTTTTACGAATATTGAAACAACTATTGACTGAAAGCGTTTTTAATACTAATATTTATCCATACATTAACCAAGAGTTAACCAAAAAAACTGTTGGATAATTTTTCCTCAAAATAGTTGAAAGGGAGTGATCAATTAAAAAGGTAATGGAATTTACTACTTTCTTCCGCACAGCCAAATTGTAAAACAAGTAACTTCTAAAAATGATTTATCGCCAATTTTATTCTGTCACATTGACAAAAACTGAACTCTTTATTGATTTTATAGACTGAATATTATAAAATATTCTTCATAACGCATACGTATGCGTAGTCTAAAATAAAGAGGCGAAAATGCTATTATGGCAATCACCACGAAAGATATTGCAAAAATGGCGAATGTGAGCCAATCTACTGTCTCCAGATGTTTAAATGACAGTCCAATGATTTCTGAGAAAACCAAGAGAAAAGTTTGGAAAATCGCACAAGAGTATGGCTTTCAATTTAATGCGAATGCAAGAAGCTTAAGTGCGAATAAAACCAATACAATAGGTGTTATTTTACCAAAGAGTTTATTTGGACAGGGGATAGAAGTGTACTTTAGCTCATGGCAGAATGAAATTATCCAAACTCTTGAACAGTTGCAAATGGATGTTATTAGCTCATTTTTTGAGAATAGGTTTACAGAACAAAATAATATCGAAAGATTCATTGCTGCAAAGAAGGTAGATGGACTGATTATTATGGAGCCGTCTTTAGATGATAAATCCATAGAGGCACTAGAAAAAACGGAAGTCCCTTTCATATTCTGCAAATATTTACCACCATTTTATAAAACAAAGGATGTAGACTTTGTTTGTGTAGACCAGCACAAAGGCGGGTATATTGCGGGTGACCACTTAATTAAACTAGGTCATAGGAACATCATGTGTTTGTCAGCTAATATCAGCGGCAGCGAGTTTCAACAAAGGACTGAAGGCTTTAAAGCTGCGTTTAAGGATCATCATCTCCAGTATGATGGTGATAAATTATTTTATGGAGATACGACTTTCCAGTCGGGTTACCGCTTGATAAAGGATAATATGGATAATTTAAAAGACGTGACAGCCATCTTTGCACAGAATGATTTAATGGCACTGGGGGCGATCTCGGCATTGAAGGAGCTGGATATAAAGGTCCCTAATGAGATATCCGTTATCGGATTCGATGATATTGAGTTATGTACCTTCTACAAACCATATTTATCAACAATTCATCAACCTATAAAAGAAATTGCAACATTAACATGTAAACGGTTAATTGAGAAATTAAATTCAACATCAACCATGAAACAAAAACTAGAAATTAGTCCTACATTAGTTATTAGAGAATCTTGCGGGGGAAGAGTCTAACTTACTCTTTTTTCTCCCATTAATGCAAGCGTATGCATTAAATGCTGATACTTAGAAGGATAGATTTGAAATATAGTAAATCAGCGTAAATATATTAACAGTTTTTTTAAAACATAAATGCAAGCGTATGCGTAAATGAGCCTAAGGAGACTCTAAGAACCATACATAAATGGCTCGGAAGTTCATATTAAACATTAGAATATGGGGGAGAAATACTTATGGCAAATCAGGTAACTGAGAAGAGGCGTACTCCAAAGGCATTTTTACGGATCATTACATTAGTATCGACATTCGGGGGACTGCTGTTTGGATATGATACGGGTGTAATCAACGGTGCACTTCCTTATATGGCTAAACCCGACCAGCTCAATCTGAATCCGCTAACAGAAGGACTTGTTACGAGTTCACTTCTTTTCGGAGCTGCGCTTGGGGCAGTGTTTGGCGGCAGGCTGTCAGATCGTAACGGCCGGCGAAAGAATATTCTTAGTCTGGCATTATTATTCCTTATTGCAGCGCTAGGATGTACACTTTCACCAAATACAGGTATGATGCTTGTTTTTCGTTTTCTACTTGGTCTGGCTGTTGGAGGGGCCTCCGTTACAGTTCCAACCTTTTTAGCAGAAATGGCACCAGCCGAACGGCGGGGCAGGTTGGTTACTCAGAATGAGTTAATGATTGTTACTGGACAATTTCTAGCATTCGCGCTTAATGCCGCGATTGCATCAACATTGGGTGAAAATGAACACGTTTGGCGTTATATGTTAGTTATAGCAACACTTCCGGCAGTTGTCCTTTGGTTTGGAATGCTAATCGTACCTGAAAGCCCACGCTGGCTGGCAGCGCAAGGGAAAATAGGAGAAGCTTTACGGGTTCTCCAACAAGTGCGTGAGGAAAACAGGGCTAAAGAAGAATTACAAGAAATTAAAGATGCCATTGCTTCAGAATCTAAAATTGAGAAAGCAACAATGAAAGATTTGGGAGTACCTTGGGTGCGACGTATAGTTGTTCTAGGGATTGGAATTGCGATGGCGTCACAACTTACAGGTGTCAACTCGATTATGTATTATGGTTCTGAAATTCTGAAAGAAGCTGGATTTGCTACAAAGGCCGCTCTTATCGGTAATGTTGCGAATGGGGTGATCTCGGTATTGGCAACTTTCGTCGGAATTTGGCTCCTAGGAAAAGTTGGACGTCGTTCCATGATGTTATGGGGTTTAACAGGAACAACAACGGTACTTTTACTTATTGGAGTGTTTTCTTCCCTTCTGAAAGGGAATACATCCCTTCCATATGTAATACTTTCCCTTACAGTCACGTTTCTAGCGATCATGCAAGGAGCCATTGGGCCGGTATTATGGGTCTCGCTCTCAGAGATATTCCCGTTAAGACTGAGAGGACTTGGCATGGGGATTAGCGTCTTCTTCCTCTGGATAACAAATTTTGTAATTGGCTTCTTTTTCCCAATATTGATCGACAAAGTTGGCTTATCAGGAACATTCTTTGCTTTCGCGGCAGTAGGGTTGGTATCTATCACTTTTATTTGGAAGATGATGCCTGAAACAAAGGGCCGCTCTCTTGAGGAGATTGAAAGTTACTTCCGCACCTATGATGAAGTTCATGCTGATGAGAAAGCTGCAGTATCTAAATAACAACTTCAGTTGTCTTAAAATGGTATTGGCGAGTTACATATCAATTTGTATGCGCCTACAAAATCTTGTGTTTTATAGATGATAACTTTCCTATAAAAATACTAGTGAGATTCTTATAGGGAAGTGCTTAATTTAAGAAAATTATTAATAAGGAGTGTTTATTGTGGAATTAAAGATTGGTGTTATTGGTACCGGTGCAATTGGAATGGATCATATTCAAAGACTTACATATAAAACAAAGGGAGCAAAGGTAGTTGCAGTCTCTGATATTAATGCGGAAAGAGCGCAACAAATTGCTCAAGAAGTGGGTGCTAAATTTGTAGAATCTGGAGAAGAGCTAATCAGATTGCCTGAGGTGGATGCAGTAGTGGTTACCTCCTGGGATCCGACACATGAAGGTTATGTCTTAGAAGCTATAAAAAATAAAAAATATGTATTTTGTGAAAAACCTTTAGCTGTTGAAGTGGAGGGCTGTAAAAGAATCGTTGATGAAGAAATCAAACTAGGTAAAAAATTAGTTCAAGTAGGATATATGAGAAGATATGATCAAGGATACGAAGAAATAAAAGAATTGCTTGATAATAGAAAACTTGGAGAAGTATTAATGCTTCACTGTGCTCACCGAAATCCTGGCGTAGATGAAAGCTATACTACCCCTATGGCTGTTGAAAATTCAGTTGTTCATGAAATTGATGTATTAAGATGGTTACTGAAAGAGGACTATGTAGCAGCACAAGTGATTCTGCCAAAAAGAACATCAAGTGCACATAAGGATTTACATGATCCTCAGATTGTCATTTTAGAAACAGAGTCGGGCATCCATATTGATATTGAAATCTTTGTAAATTGCCATTACGGATATGATATAAAATGTGAAGTCATGTGTGAAAATGGAATGGTATCTTTAACGGATCCAGCTTTTTCAAGCGTTCGTACGGAAGGGAAAGATTTTACAAAAGTATCATCCGATTGGAAGGATCGCTTTGTAAAGGCATATGATAGAGAATTTCAACTTTGGGTTGATTCTGTGAAAGCAGATGAATTAAATGGACCTAATGCTTGGGATGGGTATGTAGCGGCGATTACTTCTACGGCTTGCTCGAAGGCAAGAGATACTGGGGAACGTGTACAAATTCAACTGGATGAATGTCCAGCTTTATATAAAAACAGCTTAGTTTTGGCATAAAAATAAACTAGATTGAGAGAGGGTTTTAACATGAGATTGTCATATGTAACGGATAGCTTAGGCCATTTGCCTTTTGAAAAAATGTTAGATACGGTAGCTGAAATGGGGATTGATACCATTGAGATGACAACTGGAGGCTGGTCACCGGCTCCGCATTTGCGTTTAAATGAATTGCTGGAAAGTGAAGCAAAAAGAAGTGAATTTTTAGGTGAATTAGAAAAGCGGAATATTAAGCTTTGCGCATTGAATTGTTCTGGGAATCCGTTAGATCCAGGTGAACTTGGTAAAGAGCATAGAGATGTAACAGAAAAAACAATGGAATTAGCCGGTTTACTTGGTGTGAAGAAGGTCATTATGATGAGTGGCCTGCCGGCAGGAAGCCCGGAAGATAAAATTCCTAACTGGATTACCTATACAGTCAGCTGGCCCCCAGTATTAAAAGAGATATTGGATTACCAATGGAATGAGGTAGCGATCCCGTATTGGAAAGAGTTAGTGAAAAAAGCTGAATCATGCGGTGTCGAAAAAATTGCCCTTGAAAATTTCAGTTCGCAATTAGTCTATAATCCAGCAACCTTATTTAGATTGCGGAATGCAGTCGGACCTATGGTTGGTTTGAATTTAGACCCGAGCCATTTAATCTGGATGGGGGCAGATCCAATTATTGCAGCAAGAGAATTAGCAGCTGCGATTCACCATGTTCACGGTAAAGATGTAAGACTTGAAAGACATTTATCTGCCATTAATGGCGTACTGGAAACAAAAGAGGTTACGGATACAGCAAATAGGGCATGGAATTATGTGGCCGTCGGCTGCGGTCGAGATTTGCAGTGGTGGAAAGAATTCTTCTCGGTTGTTCGCATGATGGGATATAACGGTGAAGTGTCACTTGAAATGGAAGATTTGACCATGTCCGTTGAGGCGGGAATTAGAACATCAGTGGATGCTTTAAAACAAACTCTTAGTTTTTGAGATTAACCTTTAATTCTACCAATAGATAGAGTGATTAAATACAGTTGCACCTAAAAAAGTAGAGATTGTTATGACATCTCTATTTTTTTAGGTGAGATTTCATTCAGTATTTAAATCTTTGAAAAGGAGGGCTCTTGTTGGATTTAAATAAATTTGTTTATGGAAAACGTTCGCTGAATGAATATGTTCATCATTTAAATCAAAATGGTGCGTCTTTTCAAGTGCATTATTGGGGAGTCATGCCGAAGCATTATGACAATCTATTACATAAACATTCCTTTTTTGAAGTGTGCTATGTGGTAGATGGGGAAGGAACTTATATAGAAGAAAATAGTAGCCAACCGCTCCATAAAAGCACACTTTTTTTATCACGACCAGAAGTTTTACATCAAATAAAAAGTAAGGAAGGTCTATTTCTGCTATATGTTGCATTTGACTTAATGGAATCGGAATCAAGTGAAGAATGGATAAGGATTATGGAGGGAGCCAAACAACAAGAGGTGGTAGTTTTGCATCATAGTGATGATATACCTACTACTTTACTTTGGAAATCGTTGCTGATCCAAGCAACCATGAAGGAACATTCTTTTTTTGAAGAAATGCTATCAAGCATGGCCCATTCCCTTATTCTTTCAATAGTAGAAAATTTCGTTTCACCATTAAATCACAGCAAACAAAGAATGGTTCCAGAGGGTTTTTCTTTACTCCTGACTCAAGCATAATTATATATACACGATAATTTATCAAGTCCCTTAAGAGTGGCTAAACATTTGCATATATCAGGACGGCATTTATCACGAATATTTATGTCAGAGTTAGGCGTAAGTTATTCAAATTATATTTTGGATGAAAGAATCAAAAAAGCTGTCACCTTACTTAAAAAGTCGGATTTATCATTGAAAGAAATTGCTGAGGAAACTGGTTTTGTTTCTGTCCAATATTTTACTCGTGTGTTTACGACAATGATGCAGATTTCACCTGGGCGTTTTCGTTCAGGGTTTGTGGATGCACAAACAACTGTATTTTTGGCTAATTGACACAACTTTTATTAAGTAAGAAAAATTCTATAGCTGAACCTTAATATTAATTAATGCATGTTGGTATCCAGGAATCGGGGAGGAGTAGAGGGTGCTTGTTGGAAGTAGAACTGTGTACGCTTTGCAGATAATGGAATAAAAAAAGGTATAATTTATAAATAATAACTTCAAATAATAAAAAGAGGATTAATCACCTTTTGTTACACACTTTAACCTTAGTCCACCATCGTCCAGTTTTTCGACTTCTTTCAAGAAGAAATTTACTGGATGCTGATTTGTTAGAAAAGAACTTGTTTCAAATAGTGTCACAGAGTTAGATGCACCCTCTGCAATTGGGACTAAAACCAGGCTCAATTCATCAATTAATCCCTCATTCAAAAAGGAGCCATTTAAATAGCCTCCACCTTCTAGCATTAATTGATCAACCTCAAATAGATTTTTTAGCTTTTCCACTACGACTGTAAAATTTAATCTTACTTTTCCGCCGAAAATATATGATATACCTATTTTTTGCAGATGAGCGAGATAGGCATCAGATACTTGTTCTCTCAGCACCTCTATAATGTGATCTCTTGATCGTAATTATCTGTAAGGTTCCGTTTTGGGTTGCAAACAAGGCGAGGCAGCTTCGGACAGCCGAAAACAAAATCATCGCAATTATGAAATTAAAGAGCCCAAAATATGCAAGTTTTGTATAATTGACTTGCGTATTTAGGCTCTTTTTATATACAACCTTTTTTAAGAATTAACACTAAGTTCATATAAAAATAATCGACCTTTAGTTTATTTTTAATAAAAATCTAATCATTCTGTGCTAGATTAAAGTTAAAATAACCTTTTCTTATACTTTGTAAGATTTAGGCTTATTTTTTATACATAACATCAAAACATTTTCGCAAATCTGTTTTAAAAAAATTGGAGGTAATGATGTTTAGGAAAATACTAAGATCGTATGATTATTCTTTAGTTATTGCGATCACTTTATTATCCCTCTTTAGTTTGGTCATGGTCTATAGTGCAAGCATGGCTACTGCTGTACAAAGGTATGGTGTTGCAAGTGATTATTTCTATCAGAAACAAAAGATATTTCTAATAATAGGTGCTTTTTTCTTTGTTATCACTTCTTTATTCCCTTATAAAGCCCTGAAAAGCCGAAAAATACTTATGTATATGGTTTTTTCATCCATTGTTGTTTTAATGGCTCTCTTTATCTTTGGTCATGTGGCTGGGAATGCACAAAGTTGGTTTAAAATTGGGCCGATTAGTATCCAGCCTGCAGAGTTTGTTAAGCTTTGTGTGATTGTTTATTTATCTGCTATGTATGCTAAAAAGCAGGAATTTATAAATCAATTTAAAAAAGGGGTTCTCCCTCCATTACTCTATTTAGGAATCGTTTGTTTATTAATAGCCATTCAACCAGATTTCGGGACAGTGGAATTGATTTTATTATTTTCTGGAGCCATGATCATTTCGTCAGGCACAAGCATTAAGAATTTAACCAAACTAGTTACAATTGGTGTTATCGTATTGTTACCATTTGTTCTTCTATTTTATAAGAAAATTTTTACAGCTGTTCGTATGAATCGATTGGAAGTCTTAAATGATCCGTTTAAATTCCAACAAACATCTGGTTACCATCTTGTAAATTCATTCATAGCAATTGGTAATGGGGGAATAAATGGCTTAGGATTGGGAAAAGGGATCGAAAAGCTTGGGTATTTACCAGAATCACATACAGACTTCATTATAGCTGTTATTGCGGAAGAGTTAGGAATATGGGGTGTTGGTTTTGTTATCATTACATTAGCGTATATAGTGTTAAGAGGGATTTATATTGCATTGCAATGCAAAGATCCGTTTGGAAGTTTACTAGCAATCGGTATTTCAAGCATGATCGGCATCCAGGCTTTCGTTAATCTTGCTGGTGTCTCAGGCCTCATCCCACTTACTGGTGTTCCACTTCCATTAGTCAGTTATGGAGGATCTTCTCTTATCCAATTAGCAATTGCTCTCGGAATTTTAGTCAATGTTTCAATGTTTGTTAACTATGAAAAGAAATATAAAAACAAAAAGGATCAAAACGTTGTACTTAAGGGAAAACGGTCCAGCTTTTAGATGAGTTAGGGGAAACCTATTGCCCCCACTTTTGATCAGTAAGAAAAATTCTGTAGCTGAACCTTACGATTAAATGAAAAACATACCACGGAGATAGTCTAGAGGATCGCCCCGTGTTTTTTTGTATAAGCTTTGTTAAATGAAGTTATTTTTGCTTTGTTTAAAGCAGAAATACTTTCATAAAAAGTGATTCGTGCTTCTCCATATTGATCCATTGAATGGTTAAAAGATTGCATTGTATGTTTAAGGAATTCTATTATTTTTTTCATCATGATTCCTCCCTAGGAATAAATTGGTTAATTTAATATTGTACCCTGTGAGTATCTTTAGCAATCATGATGAAAACGAAAACATACACGAAAAAAACGCTAACACTTATAATGAAAGCGTGTGATATATATAATATCTCAATATTTCTCCTTATTTACATGTTTCTTTAGGTAACTAAAAAAAGGCATAAAGAATTTTTTTTAAAAAAAATCCTTTATGCCTTTCGATCAATTATGAACAGCGTGTTTATTATAGTACTTTTCCAATACTTCCAAGGTCGTTTCTTTCGCTTTTTTAATGACTTCTTCAGGATCCATTTGATAATATTCCGGTCTGAATAACTCAACGGATGCCACAAAATCATAATTCAATTCTTTTAGTCTTTTCAAATGTGCCTCTAAATCAATCACACCGTGCCCAGGCCATACTCTATCACTATCACGCATTTGGCCAATCGGATAACCCTCCACATCGTTGATATGGAAGATAAACAATTTATCTGCTGTTTCATCGGTTACATCTTCTAATCTTGAACCCATCCCAGTGAATTGGAACGTATCATACACGAGACCCACATTATCTCGATCAACTGCTTTTACAATACTGTATGCTTGTGCAAAGGTATTAACGGTATTTTCCTGGATTCCAATAAACTCAATGGCAATCTTTACTCCGTATGGCTCGGCTAAATCAGATAGATGGGTTAAAACTCGGATACAACTTGCATTTACTTCTTCCGTCAATGTTTTTCCTTTTTCCGTCACATCGATATTAGAAGGTACCACGCAAATATATGGACAATCAATTTTTTTACAAATCTCCAAGTATTCTCTGAATTCCTCGATTATCTTCTCTTCGTCTTCTTTCGTACGGTTATTAAAAAAGCATAAGGCGTTCAAAGAAAGCGGTTTAATATGATGGGTATCAAAATAGGCTTTTAAATCATCTAATGTAAATTCTTTAAGATAGTCTTTTAACTGATCAATGGAACGAATTTCAATAAAGTCGTAACCGTGTTTTTCGCAATACTCTAAATTCTGTTGAAGAGAAGCACTTTCGAATGTTGTTCCTTCATTAAATGATAATTTCATAGGTAAACCTCCATTTTATAACTTATGTATGCGATTTCAGTTTAATGGAAATTTTCCTTCATTATCTTATATATTCTTGCTCTAAAATTGTATTTTGGTGCTATTTAATATTATTTAATAACTTTTGAAGATGAAATAGGTCGTTTACGTGCTAGT
This sequence comes from Bacillus sp. ISL-18, assembly GCF_018613415.1. Taxonomy (GTDB): domain Bacteria; phylum Bacillota; class Bacilli; order Bacillales; family Cytobacillaceae; genus Neobacillus. The sequence goes on from NZ_JAGGQG010000012.1 coordinate 154,735, forward strand.
CTAATATTAAATAGTTCCCAAAAATAGACCATTACCTTTTGAGTCAGGATAAAATATACTATAGGAAGTGCTTAAATTAGTGAGAGGTGGAAAAATGAATTACTATATTCCAAATGTAGAACCAGGCATCAAATCTAAGGGATTATATTTTTATGAGCCTTCCGCTTTAACGAAAGAATTATATCATTATGTCCTATGGGGCGGTGAATATATCGTAGATGTTCCCTACAGCATTAAGCGAGATTACATGAATGCCTTTATCATCTTTTATATAAAAAAAGGATCGATGCAGTTCCACTATCTTGACCAATCATTTGTAGCCTCGAAAGATGACATTGTTCTGTTAGATTGTAAAGAAAAAAATAACTACTCTGCACTGGAAGAAACAACCTTCCAATTTTTTCACTTTACAGGCAGTCAGACGCAAGCTATGTATAACAAGTTATACAAAAGAAAGGGCTGCACGTTTAGACTGCCGAGTGAACAAAATAATATTCCCACTATCTTATCCCTGATTGCATCGAACCAGGAAATAGACTTTGCAATATCCTTAGAAATTTATAAACTGCTTGGTAATTTAGTAGAAAGTACCCGAGATACGTTTGAAAACAGAAAGGCAAATGCGGCAAAAGCAATACCGCCCGAAATTCAAGCTGTACTGTCCTTTATTAGTGAGAATTACTCATCTAAGATTTCCGTCGAGCAGTTGAGTGAAATATCCAATTTAAGTACCTATCATTTTTGTCGTACGTTTAAAAAGTACATAGGAACCAGCCCTCACCAATATGTACTGAATTACAGATTGATCCAGGCTAAGAATCAATTGGTGGAAACCAATCTTTCAATTGAGCAAATAAGCATGGATTGCGGATTTAATAGTATTGGCCATTTTATTAAAGTCTTCTCCCAATCTACTGGGGGCATCACTCCTGGAAAGTTTAGAAAACTTTGTTTTTAATGATCTGTCTTTTAAAAAGATATCCACTTTTGTGGGTATCTTTTTGTTAGTTTTTGCTAAACTTATAAAAGTTTAGCAAGAAATGATAATTTGATAGCAATTTTTTATAATACATCGATTCTTCATAATTTATAAAATAAGGTCAACCGGTTAAACAGTCCTACTTTTTATAAGGAAGAAGGTTATACGATGGAAAATAAAAAAATCTCATGGGGGATTGCTCCAATTGGGTGGCGAAATGATGACATTCCGGAAATTGGGGCAGAGAATACCCTATCACACTTACTAAGTGATATTGTAGTAGCAGGTTTTGAGGGAACCGAAGTTGGCGGCTTTTTTCCAGAACCTAACGTATTGAACAAAGAGTTACAACTTCGCAGCTTAAAAATTGCGGGACAGTGGTTTAGCAGTTTTATTATTCGTGACGGTGTGGAAGAAGCCTCTAAAGCTTTCCATAAACATTGCGAGTATTTGAAAGCGGTTAACGCATCTGTTGCTGTTGTATCAGAACAAACCTATAGTATTCAAGGTACTGATAAAAATGTCTTCAAAGAAAAACCATTCTTCACAGATACAGAATGGCATCAGTTAGGCCAAGGACTAAACGAATTAGCAAAAGTTGCTGAAGAATATGATTTGAAGCTAGTTTTTCACCATCATATGGGGACGGGCGTACAAACATTAGCCGAGATTGATCGTCTTATGGAAAACACCGATCCTAATCACGTTCATTTGCTGTATGATACCGGCCATATCTACGTATCTGATGCTGATTATATGACTCTATTAAATAAACATATCAATCGTATCCACCATGTTCATTTTAAAGATGTGCGTCCAGCAGTAAAAGAACAATGTGAAAAAGAAGGAAAGTCCTTCTTACAATCCTTTTTGGCAGGAATGTTTACCGTTCCTGGTGACGGCTGTATTGATTTTACAGAGGTATACAAGACGCTTCTGGAAACGAATTATTCAGGCTGGATTGTCATTGAAGCAGAACAAGACCCCTCAGTTGCACATCCGTTGGAGTATGCCTTGAAAGCCCGTAATTATATTAATGAAGAATTACTGCCATTAGAAAATGGTTCATTGATTAAAGCTTAATAAAAAAACGAACCCTGGGGAGGGAGAATATGAGTAATCAGGCGATTAAACAAACACGTGATTACGAAAAAGCTTTAAAAAAGATTACGGTTATATCTACATTTGGGGGGCTTCTTTTTGGTTATGACACCGGTGTGATTAACGGGGCATTACCTTTTATGGCAAAACCTGACCAGCTAAACTTGACACCCGCAACGGAAGGTCTTGTTACCAGTTCCTTACTTTTTGGAGCTGCGTTTGGATCCGTATTTGGCGGGCGTTTATCTGACCGTTTTGGCCGCCGTAAAATGATTTTAAATCTCGCGTTACTATTCTTTATTGCCGCAATTGGGTGTACGCTTTCACCGTCAGCCGGTGTTATGATCGTGTTCCGATTCTTGCTGGGATTAGCCGTTGGGGCTGCATCTGTCATGGTGCCTTCCTTTTTAGCAGAAATGTCTTCTGTGGAGAAGCGGGGAAGGATGGTTACCCAGAACGAATTAATGATTGTTTCCGGTCAACTGTTAGCGTTTGTCTTTAATGCCATCCTAGGAAATACGATTGGTGAGGGAGCTTCACATGTTTGGCGTTATATGTTAGTGATTGCGTCACTTCCGGCTGTTGTCTTATGGTTTGGAATGTTAGCGGTTCCAGAGAGCCCGCGTTGGCTTGCATCCAAAGGGAAATGGGGAGATGCACTAAGGGTCCTTAAAGAAATACGGGAAGCAAACGGTGCGGATTCTGAACTTAAAGAGATGAAAGAACATATTGCTCATGAATCAGAAATTAAACATGCGACATTTAAGGATTTAAACGTACCATGGGTTCGCCGGATTGTCGGAATTGGAATCGGGATTGCCATTGTGCAGCAAATTACAGGTGTTAACTCGATTATGTATTATGGTACTCAAATACTTGAAAAATCCGGTTTTTCAACCAATGCGGCACTTTTGGGGAATATCGCCAATGGAGCGATCTCAGTCATTGCCACTTTCGTTGGAATCTGGTTATTAGGGAAAATTGGCCGTCGTCCTATGTTAATTGCTGGATTGACGGGTACAACAGCTGCTCTTGCTTTAATTGGGGTGTTCTCGTTAGTACTTAAAGGGTCACCAGCACTTCCGGTGGTCGTACTAAGCTTGACGGTTACGTTCCTTGCATTCCAGCAGGGTGCTATTTCTCCGGTAACCTGGTTAATGTTATCAGAAATCTTCCCATTAAAATTACGTGGTATTGGAATGGGGGTAACCGTATTCTGCTTATGGATCACAAACTTCCTTGTTGGGCTGTTTTTCCCAATCTTACTAAGTGCAGTAGGCTTATCGATCACATTCTTCATTTTTGCAGTGTGTGGAATTGCCGCTATTATATTTGTGAATAAGATCTTGCCAGAGACAAGAGGAAAGACGCTTGAACAGTTGGAAAGCGATTTCCGGAGCTATGGACAAAAAAGTCATAAACAAGCTTCTAATCAGTAATGTTATAAAACTACGCTTTAATTAAAAAATGAAAGCGTTGCCTGAGTTTAACCATTAAATATGTAAATATAAAAGGAGAGTATCAACATGACTTTAAGATTTGGTGTAGTAGGAACAGGAGCAATTGGAAGGGAGCATATTGATCGAATTACCAATAAATTATCCGGCGGTAAAATTGTAGCGGTAACAGATGTGAATCAAGAGTCTGCTAAGCAAACGGTTGAAATCTATCAATTAGATGCGGTTGTTTATCCAGACGATAAAGCCCTCATTGCGGATGAAAATGTGGATGTAGTCCTTGTTACAAGCTGGGGTCCTGCCCATGAAGCAACCGTTGTCGCAGCAGTAGAAGCTGGTAAGTATGTATTTTGTGAGAAACCTTTAGCCACTACGGCTGAAGGCTGTATTCGAATTGTTGAAGCGGAAATGAAGCAGGGTAAGAAATTAGTTCAGGTTGGATTTATGCGCCGTTATGATAGCGGATATGTTCAATTAAAACAAGTGATTGACAACAATCAAATTGGTGCGCCATTAATGATTCGTGCTGCACACCGCAATCCAATCGTTGGTGAAAACTATACAACGGATATGGCTGTAACAGATACTTTAATTCACGAAATTGATGCCCTTCACTGGTTAGTCAATGATGACTATAAATCTGTTCAGGTTGTTTTCCCAAGGAAGACAAAATATTCACATGATAAACTGCAAGACCCACAATTATTTACGATTGAAACGAACAGCGGCATTGTCATGAGTGTGGAAGTATTTGTGAATTGTAAATATGGCTATGACATTCAATGTGAAGTGATTGGTGAAGAGGGAATTGTAAAACTACCTGAATTCTCCAGTGTGGTGATGAGAAAAGATGAAAAATTAAGCACAGGCATTTTAAATGATTGGAAATTCCGCTTTATGGATGCATACAATGTGGAAATCCAAGACTTTATTGATTCCATTACAAAAAAAGGTGAGCCAGAAGGACCAACTGCATGGGATGGATATATCGCAGCAGTAACATCTGATGCATGTGTAAAAGCTCAACAAACTGGTGAAAAAGAAGCCATTACACTTCAAGAAAGACCCGCATTCTATAATGAAAAAGAACTTCAAACGGTGTAATCCTTTAATTATAGTTAAATAGTTTATAAAAAGGAAATGGAGTACTCCATTTCCTTTTATTTGATTTGGGTTAATCTTAATTGTTAATTTAAATGGGATCTGCTTATTTTAGGAGGGAGAACCAATATGTGTACTTTATATAGCGCAAGCAGTTGATTTCAATCCATAAGTTAAATCCACCACCCTCTTCTCGAATACCCCCTAATGTGCTATACTACATAAGTTATGTTGAAAAATGTGGAGGACTTCATGGTGAAAGAAGCGAAGGCAAGAATTCAAAAGGGAAAAATACTATCATTTGTTCCTACAGGTGAATATTATTTCAAGAAGGGTGTCAAGGCATACCATCGACGAGATTTTATCAAAGCCAAAAAATATCTTGGGCGGGCGATTCAGCTTGAGCCGGGTGAACCAATGATTACATGCCAGCTGGCGATTGTTTCGACAGAACTTGGTGAATTCGAATATTCCAACCGACTCTTGCACGAAATCCTTGAAGAGCTTGATCCAGAAATGGCAGAATGCCACTACTTTTTAGCGAATAATTATGCCCATATGGGACTTTTTAAAGATGCCTACCATCATAGCAAATTATATTTGCAGCTTGATCCGGACGGTGATTTTTCCGACGACACCGAAGAATTATTAGAAGTGCTTACATTGGAAGCGGAAGAATTCGAGGATGAGCTATATGAACAGGATGACTTAATCATCAAACAAGAGCAAGCCCGAGAATTGCTGGAATCCGGCTATTTTCCAAAGGCAATTGAGCTTTTAAAAGATGTCGTCAAGGAATACCCGGAATATTGGTCGGCTTATAATAATTTAGCACTAGCTTACTTTTATTTAGGAAAAGTAGAAAAAGCGGAAGCCATCCTCGAGGATGTGCTCGAGCGCAATACGGGCAACCTTCATGCCCTTTGTAACAAGCTTGTGTTTGCCCACTATCAAGGACAATCAGAAAATGTTGCTGAATTACTCCAGGTATTGAAAAAAATTCAGCCACTTCTAAGTGAGCATCAGTTTAAACTTGGCGCAACCTTTGCGTTAGTCGGTGAATACGACCTTGCCTACTTATGGCTAAAGAAACTATATAAGCATGGTTTTGACGGGGATGGACCATTTTATTACTGGCTTGCTTATTCTGCCTTTTATACAGGCTTTGAAAACTTTGCAAAAAGCATTTGGAAAAAGGTACTTGAGCTCAATCCTGACAAAGAAGGCTCAGAACCATGGAATCTCGAAACCAAAAACTCACTAGGTAATGGTTTTGAAAATATGGCCGAATCCATTTTTCAAAAGCTTGACAGCGATTATGTGGAAGAGCGTTTATTTGCCCTTTTCTTAACGACTGTTTCGAGTAAAAAAGAAGAAATCATCGGCTCCAAACGGCTTTTTCAAAACCAAAAGTTGACGAAGCTGGAAAAAGAGTATCTCTCGATGATCCGATTAGGGAAACCATCTAAGACAAATGATGCCCAAGAAGTAGCAGAACTATTTTATGAAAATCATCAGCCGATTGGCACGATTGAGTCGGGGTTATATCTTCTGTGGTTTTCCGTGTTTGTCGAAGTATCTAAAGACGGTGCTCCATTAAAAAATAAACGTGCCTGGGCTGGAGCGGTCGAATACTTGTGGCATAAACTAAGAAGTGAGAAAGTTTCCCAGCAGGAAGTGGCCGAACGCTATGGCTTGTCTACTGCGACGATTGGGAAATATGTAAAATTGGTTAACAACTATCTGAACTAAGCATATTCGTGGACTATAATTCAATTGTTTTATACGATTAAGTGGGAATACTAATACTTAATCGTATTTTTTTATATAGGAGTGAATTAAATGACTGAAGAAAAAATTTATGATGTCATTATTGCCGGTGCTGGTCCTGCAGGAATGACGGCGGCTGTTTATACATCTCGCGCCAACCTATCCACACTGATGATTGAACGCGGTATGCCGGGCGGCCAAATGGCTAATACCGAGGATGTAGAAAACTATCCTGGCTTTGAGAGCATTTTAGGTCCTGATTTATCATCCAAAATGTTTGAGCATGCCAAAAAATTTGGTGCCGAGTATGCTTACGGTGATATTAAAGGAATAGAAGACCATGGCGATTACAAAATCGTCAACGCTGGTTCAAAACAATATAAAGCCTACTCTGTCATCATCACGACAGGTGCTGAGTATAAAAAAGTCGGTGTACCTGGTGAAAAAGAATTAGGCGGACGCGGTGTGTCTTATTGTGCAGTTTGTGACGGAGCCTTCTTTAAAAACAAAGAGTTATTTGTCATTGGCGGCGGTGACTCTGCTGTCGAGGAGGGCGTTTATTTAACTCGTTTTGCCTCAAAAGTAACCATCGTTCATAGACGCGACCAGTTACGTGCGCAAAAGATTCTTCAAGACCGTGCTTTTGCAAATGAGAAGGTTGATTTTATCTGGAACCATACAATTAAATCGATTAACGATAAAGATGGAAAAGTCGGCAGTGTAACGCTTGTTTCGACGCAAAATGGCGAAGAGCAAGAATTACCGGCAGATGGTGTTTTCATTTATATCGGAATGGTTCCACTGTCAAAACCATTTGAGAATCTTGGCATCACCAATGAAAATGGCTATATCGAGACCAATGATCGCATGGAAACAAAGGTGCCTGGTATTTTTGCAGCGGGAGATATTCGTGAAAAAATGCTTCGTCAGATTGTTACTGCTACGGGTGATGGCAGTATCGCTGCGCAAAGTGCTCAGCATTATGTAGAAGAACTCATTGAAGAAATGAAATTAAAAAGTAATAGATAAATTAAAAGCGTAACCTTTTTATAACTCTCCTGTAACAGTAGTGAAATAAAGATGGTGTATGATAAAGGAAATTGACCCCCTTTAAAATATATACCTTTCTGCACAGGCCCAGCAGCTTGTGCTCTTTTTTTGTTTTCTAGGTGTTTGAATTTGAGACGTTCAAGATCTAGGCCACCCATTGCCACTATTCAGGCGCTTCTACTCTTGTTTAAATTTATTTAACATAAATATCAACTTTGTATTCATTGTGGCGGTTTCCTAAAAATAGTATAATGAAAAGAATAAATTAATTTTAATCATCCAAGCTCCTACCCTGGTGCTTGTTCTTTCTAAATATACAACTTGCGTGAGTGACGTATGTGCGCTTCTGAAGAGGTGAAAAAAGTGCAGCGGGTAACCAATTGTGTGTTAATCAGAAATAATCAAGTATTACTACTGCAAAAACCGCGCCGCGGCTGGTGGGTGGCACCGGGCGGGAAAATGGAACCGGGTGAGTCGGTCCGCGATTCCTGTATTCGCGAGTTCCGCGAAGAAACGGGCATCTATTTGAAAAATCCACAATTAAAAGGAATTTTTACAATGATTATGAAGGATGCCGACGAGCTGTTGTCCGAGTGGATGATGTTTACGTTTGTGGCAACCGATTCTGACGGTGTTGATCTAGATGAGTCAGAAGAAGGCAAGCTTGCCTGGCAGCCGGTTGACCAGATAAAAGGTTTGCCGATGGCAGCGGGCGATCTACATATCATTGATTATATGATCCATGGTAAAGGAATCATTTATGGCACGTTTACCTATACAAGCGAGTTTGAATTAATTAGTTATCGATTAGATCCAAGTTAAAGAATAGGGGGAATGAATATGAGTACCGGTTCGACAAGCGAAACCCAGATGGTCATTATCACGGGAATGTCTGGGGCTGGAAAAACAGTGGCCATTCAAAGCTTTGAAGATTTGGGATTCTTCTGTGTGGATAATTTACCTCCTACACTCCTGCCTAAATTTCTTGAACTTATGAAGGAATCTGGGAATAAAATGAATAAAGTTGCTCTTGTCATGGACCTGCGCGGCAGAGAATTCTTTGACCATCTATTTAAAGGATTAGATGAACTGGCAGAGACCTCTTGGGTAACTCCACAGATTTTATTTTTAGATTCAGATGATGCTACATTGGTGCGCCGATATAAAGAGACGAGACGGACCCATCCGCTTGCGCCAACAGGACTTCCGCTTGAGGGAATCACATTAGAGAGAGAATTGCTAGAAGAGTTAAAAGGCAGAGCACAGTTAGTTTACAATACATCCCAGATGAAACCGCGTGAATTGCGTGAGAAAATATTAACTGAATTTACGACAAATAAACAATTAATGTTTACTGTCAATGTCATGTCGTTTGGATTTAAATATGGAATCCCTATCGATGCTGATCTCGTTTTTGATGTACGCTTTTTGCCGAATCCTCATTATATTGAGCATATGCGTCCAAAAACAGGGTTGGATGAAGAGGTTTCCAATTATGTTTTAAAATGGAATGAGACCCAGAAGTTTTTGGAAAAGGTAACCGATTTGCTCGGCTTTATGCTTCCGCATTATAAGAGAGAAGGAAAAGCGCAGCTTGTCATTGCGATTGGCTGTACAGGCGGACAGCACCGTTCCGTTGCCTTAGCTGAAAATATCGGCCGTTTTTTCCAAAATGATTATAAAACGGTTGTTTCTCATCGTGACATTGAGAGGAGAAAGGAAAAAACAACATGAGAGAGTTAGGACAGCCTCGCATTGTCGTAATTGGCGGTGGCACAGGATTACCCGTCTTGCTACGTGGATTAAAACAGTATCCTGTTGATATCACCGCCATCGTGACAGTGGCAGATGATGGTGGCAGCTCGGGCCGTTTGCGCGAGAATTTGCATATACCGCCTCCAGGCGACATACGCAATGTGTTAGCCTCACTGTCAGATGTTGAACCGCTCGTTGAGGAGATGTTTCAGCATCGCTTTAAAACGGCGAATGAATTATCCGGTCACTCGCTTGGTAATTTAATTCTGGCCGCAATGACCTCGATAACAGGTAATTTTGTCCATGCGATTCAGGAAATGAGCAAAATCTTAAATGTACGTGGGAAGGTCTTGCCGGCAGCGAACCAAAGCGTTGTCTTACATGCTGAGATGGAGGACGGTGCCATCGTTTCGGGGGAATCAAAAATTCCTTATTCAGGGAAAAAAATTAAAAAGGTTTATCTTACCTCCAAAAGCAGTATCCGGCCTTTACCGGAGTCGATTCAAGCCATTCGACAGGCTGATTTAATTATTATCGGACCAGGAAGTCTGTATACGAGTATTTTACCGAATCTCCTTGTTCCGCGCTTAGGTGATGAGGTGTGCCACTCCCTAGCCAAAAAGGTTTATATCTGCAATTTAATGACGCAGGCCGGAGAAACACATGGCTTTACGGCGAGTGATCATGTAAAGGCCATCTATGATCATATGAATTGTGCCTTTATCAATACCATTCTTGTCAATAATGAAGAAATCCCGCCTGATATCCAACTACGCTATAATGAAGAATTAGCAGACCCTGTCCAATACGATTTACAAAAGCTATCCGAACTCGGTCTTGAAGTCGTTCATGCGGATATTGCTTATCAGGAAAATGGGGCATTGAGGCATGATCCAAAAAAGGTCGCAAAAATTTTATATAATTTACTGATTGATGAAACTAAAAAGCGATATGAATCGTAATAAGTAGTACAATAAAGTTTATAAATTTGTTCCATTCAGTTTAATTAGGTGGTGAGGGGATGTCTTTCGCTTCGGAGACCAAAAAAGAATTAACTAACTTGGAAGTGAAAACTTGCTGTAATCTTTCTGAGCTATCAGCATTGATTCGTATGAATGGTTCCCTTTCCTTTTCGAATCGTAAGTTAGTTGTCGATATTCAAACCGAAAATGCGGCGATTGCCAGAAGAATCTATACATTATTAAAAAAAAGCTATCAAGTGCAGGTAGAACTTCTAGTTCGAAAAAAGATGCGCTTGAAAAAGAACAATGTTTACATTGTCCGCTTAGCTGAGCAGGCTAAGGAAATTTTAGAGGATACGAAAATACTTGGTGAAGGATTTACCATCATTCATGATATTTCGCCGGATTTGATCAAGAAGAAGTGTTGTAAGCGTTCTTATTTGCGTGGTGCATTTCTCGCTGGCGGCTCGGTCAATAACCCGGAGACTTCTTCCTATCATTTGGAAATTGCTTCGCTCTATAAAGAACATAATGATTCTTTATGCGAATTAATGAATACATTTGGATTGAATAGTAAAACCCTTGAACGTAAAAAAGGATTTATCACCTACTTAAAGGAAGCCGAGAAGATTACGGAATTTCTCAATATCGTGGGTGCCCATAATGCCTTGCTTCGTTTTGAAGATGTAAGGATCGTCAGGGACATGCGAAACTCCGTTAATCGCTTAGTAAACTGTGAAACAGCCAATCTAAATAAAACGATTGGTGCATCGATCAGACAGGTGGAAAACATCCGCTTTATTGACTCGACCATTGGACTTCAAGTTTTACCTGATAAGCTGAGGGAGATCGCGGAGCTCCGTGTTCAATATCCTGATGTCACGTTGAAAGAATTAGGGGAAATGGTTTCCGGTGGTACCATTAGTAAATCTGGAATTAATCACCGTTTAAGAAAAATCGATGAGATTGCTGACAAGCTCCGTATTGGAGAAGTAACGTCACATACTCACAGTTTTTAAATGTGTAATATGTGTAATATTTAACAAGTATAATAAAACAACTTGAGGAGGAATTATTATGTTGGTAAAAGAAATAGAAGTAAAATTAAAAACAGGTCTTCAAGCACGTCCTGCAGCTCTTTTTGTTCAAGAAGCAAATCGGTTTTCCGCAGATATTTTTCTGGAGAAGGATGGCAAGAAGGTAAATGCGAAAAGTATTATGGGATTAATGAGCCTTGCTGTTGGTTCAGGGGTTTTGATTAATATCATTGCCGATGGGGAAGATGAAGAGAAAGCTATTGTGGTGTTATCAGATTTTATTCAAAAAGAACAGTAATAAAGAAGGATTCGGCACAGGCTGAATCCTTTTTTAATGAAAATACTGAGTTAATCTTGAATGTTGATTTCCGCTCCAGGCGGCTTCGCTTTCCGCGGGCGTGCCGGGGAGCCTCCTCGGCGCACTTGCGCCTGTGGGCTCTCCCCTGCCCCGTACTCCCGCAGGACTTTGAATTTGCTTCCTCGAATCCGCCCACGCACGAAGGAAATGCGATAGCATTTTCGAGGAGTCTTCGCCGCCTTCCGCTCCAATCAACGTGCTAAAACTCAACAATCACCTTTAACATAGTCAAAAAAAAATAAAGCAACCGACGTGATGACGGTTGCTTTACTTTTATTTTTTCTCTGTTGTATCAGTAGGTTTACGAGTGATGATGCTGTCGATAAGGCCGTATTCTTTGGCTCTTTCAGCAGTCATGAAATTATCACGGTCTGTATCGCGTTGAATGACTTCAAGCGGTTGACCAGTGCGCTCTGCTAAGATACCATTTAATTTTTCGCGAAGGAAAAGAATGCGTTTTGCTGCAATTTCTATTTCTGTTGCTTGACCTTGCGCGCCGCCTAGTGGCTGATGGATCATCACTTCTGCATTGGGAAGTGCATAGCGTTTTCCTTTTTGTCCGGCAGCAAGCAAGAATGCTCCCATTGAAGCGGCCATACCGATACATACGGTTGATACATCTGCTTTAATGTATTGCATGGTATCGTAAATCGCCATTCCAGCTGTGATGCTTCCGCCTGGGCTGTTGATATAAAGTGTAATATCTTTTTCAGGGTTCTCTGCTTCAAGGAATAATAATTGTGCTACAATGCTGTTAGCTACATTGTCATCGATTGCGCTTCCTAGCATAATAATCCGGTCTTTTAAGAGACGGGAGTAAATGTCATAGGCTCTTTCGCCGCGGTTTGTTTGTTCAATAACTGTAGGAATCAAATTCATTTTTCTTCCTCCTTTGATTAGAAAAGGTAAAAGCTTATGTAATAGTATCATACACTGATGGTCAATAAAGGTCAAACAGTTTGCCTTCTAAAATGTTCGACAACTTTCCCATCATCAGGATAACCATTTCTCGTAAATTTAAAACCTATTTGCTGCTTGCAATTATCGAGAATGTAACATATAATATAAAAGTCGCTAATATTTATGCGCTCGTGGTGCAACGGATAGCACGTAAGATTCCGGTTCTTAAAATGGGGGTTCGATTCCCTCCGAGCGCGTCAAAAATATCACTGTGTTTTAAACACAGTGATATTTTTTTTGTTCTTTTTTAGGTGTGCAAAAATTACTATCGTAAGAAAATAAAATAAAAAGGTTTGAACAAACTTGAAAATTAGGGTTCCTTTTTTTGGTTTGATTAAATCTTCTAATAATTTAACACGGATATCCACTCATCGTGTAAAATAGAAAAGGAGGGGTGAACATGATGGATTTAAAACCGGGTTTATGGCAGCAGCAAACATTAAAATTAACCATGACGCAGGAGTTGTCGCAGGCAATCGCCTTATTGCAGTATTCTGCCCAGGAGCTGGCTGCATTTTTAGAAGATAAGGCATTGGAAAATCCTCTCCTAAAAGTCGAAAATGTGAATGTTAAACCGATGAATCCGCTGATCGACCGTAACCGTCGGAAGCATCAAAAGTCGGAAAAGGACTGGATTGAACAGATTGCAGACAAACCCTTTTCTCTTGAGGAATACTTACTCTCTCAACTTAACATTAAAAACTTAACGGCTGAGCAAATGAAAGTGATTCGGCACTTGATCAAAAATATAGATGGAAACGGTTACTTTACTGGGAGTCTTTCTGAAATTGCCCTAAAATTGCAGGTGGAGTTAGACATCATTGAGGACTGCCTCGCGATTATTCAAACACTGGAGCCGGCTGGCATTGGGGCAAGAGATTTGCAAGAATGTTTAGCTTTGCAATGTTATTATAAAAATCCAAACAACGAACTAGCGCAAACGATTCTATCAACATACTTTGTGCCCTTTGCTGAAAAAAAGTGGAAGCCGATTGCAAAAGAATTAGGTGTGAGCTTGAAGGATCTGCAAGATGTTTTTGATGAAATCCAGCAGCTCAACCCAAAACCTGGTGCATTACTCCATCAGGAGCCAACTACCTATATTATTCCCGATGCGATTATTGAGCAAACCAATGAGGGATTAACGGTCCGAATGTTTGATGAATCTCTGCCGCGGATTCGGTTTAATGAGCCTTATTATCAAAAGTTTCATAAACAAAATCAGCAGGTCAGCCGTTTCCTGCAGGATAAAGTACAGGACTACCAATGGATTTTAAAAAGTATTGAACAACGGAAAGAAACCCTTACGAAGGTTGTTGCCAAGATTGTTGAAAAACAACCGGCCTTTTTTCAAAAGGGAAGCCAATATTTAGTACCCATGACGATGAAAGAGATCGCCAGTGAACTTGAAATCCATGAATCTACCGTCAGCCGGGCTGTCCGGGAAAAATATGTGCAAACACCAATAGGCACTTATCCATTAAAAACTTTTTTCACTAGTACCATTCAAACCGCAGACGATGAGAGTACATCTTCCACACTGGTAAAGAATGAAATTGGTTTCTTGGTGGCCCAGGAAAATAAGGAAAAACCGCTATCGGACCAAGAGATGGTTGAACTGCTGAAGGGGCAAAAGGGAATCCTCGTTTCACGAAGAACCGTGGCTAAGTACCGGGAGCAGCTAGGCATTCCGTCCTCAGCAAAAAGGAAACGGTTTGTGTAATTAAGGAAAGGAAAAAAGAAATGCAGACAATCACGTTATATACTAGAAAACGCTGTCCGCTCTGTGACAAAGCGAAAAATACTATTTTAGAATTGCAAGAGGATTGGAAGTTTCGCCTTGAAGAAATCGATATTGACTCAAGTGATGAATTAACCGAACTTTATGGTCTCATGATTCCGGTTGTTCATATCGATGGAGAAGAAGTGGGATTTGGCTTTGTTGACAAAATTGACATAAGTAATCGTTTGCAAGAAAAAAACTGAGGTAAATGAGTTGAAATGAATATTTACTCCTGTTACAATGAAAAACGTAGTAGGGGTGATTTTTTTTAGCGTAGGTGGGACATAATTTGTCTATGGTGGACATTTTACGACCAACTACATATAATAAAGGAGCATGCAGTTCATGCAGTCATTTATTGATATCCAAAAAAGATTATTACCCGATCTCCTTCAAATCCTGCAGAAGCGACACACCATTTTACGATACATAGGATACATGCAGCCAGTAGGAAGAAGGAGCTTAGCTGTCAGCCTTGGGCTTACCGAAAGAATACTTCGCAGTGAAGTAGACTTCCTTAAAGAGCAAAATCTTATTCATACCAATAATGTAGGAATGAGTTTAACGTCGGAAGGGAAAAATTTACTTGAAGATTTAGAAGGTTTAATGCGTGAGCTAAAGGGTATAGACGTCATGGAACTAGAATTAAAACACCGGCTCGGCATTAAAAAGGTGATTATTGTCCCTGGTGATAGCGACGAATCATCGTTGGTCAAAGGTGAACTCGGCAAGGCTACTGCATCTTGTATGAAAAAGCTTCTAGGCGGAAAAAATATCATCGCTGTGACTGGCGGTTCCACAATGGCAGCCGTCGCGGAAAGACTTTCACCCGATTTAACCCAAAAGGAATTACTATTTGTTCCGGCAAGGGGAGGGGTTGGTGAAGATGTACATAATCAGGCAAACACGATTTGCTCGAATATGGCACACAACACTGATTCCCGGCATCGAGTTTTATATGTTCCAGGTCAGGTTAGTTCGGAAATTTACGAATCTCTGATCAAAGAGCCCGATATCCACGAGGTCTTAACTTTAATTCAATCAGCCAGCATGGTTCTCCATGGAATTGGAGATGCTATTACAATGGCTGAGCGGCGAAAAACCAACCCTGATACTAAGATGAAACTTGAAGAAGGGAAGGCTGTTGGCGAGGCATTTGGGTATTATTTTAACGAAGAGGGCGAGATTGTCCATAAGGTTCTAACAATTGGGCTTCAGCTCGAAGATCTAGAGCATATCCCTAATGTAATTGCGGTTGCAGGCGGGATATCAAAAGCCAAGGCAATAAAGGCCTATTTAAAACAAGCACCGAAATCGACGATTCTTATTACCGATGAAGGTGCAGCAAAAACGTTATTGAAAGGGTAATTCCTTTTAAAAAAATATAGCTTTACCCATACAAAGGAGGAAATTTATCATGACAGTAAAAGTTGGTATTAATGGATTTGGACGTATTGGTCGTAACGTATTCCGTGCGGCTCTAAACAATAGCAATGTAGAAATCGTTGCAATTAACGACTTAACAGATGCAAAAATGCTTGCACACCTTTTAAAATATGACACTGTTCACGGAACTCTTTCTGAAGAAGTAACCGTTGATGGTGAATACCTAGTAATCGGCAGCCACAAAGTAAAAGTTATCGCTGAGCGCGATCCTGCACAACTTGGCTGGGGCGACCTAGGAGTAGAAGTTGTTGTTGAATCTACTGGCCGTTTCACAAAGCGTGAAGATGCTGCGAAACACTTAGAAGCAGGCGCTAAAAAAGTAATCATCTCTGCTCCAGCAGATAACGAAGATATCACAATCGTTATGGGTGTTAACCAAGACAAGTACGATGCAAACAACCACCATGTACTTTCTAACGCATCATGTACTACAAACTGCTTAGCTCCATTTGCAAAAGTATTAAACGATACTTTCGGAATCAAGCGTGGTATGATGACAACTGTTCACTCATACACAAATGACCAACAAATCCTTGACTTGCCACATAAAGACTACCGTCGTGCACGTGCAGCTGCAGAAAACATGATCCCAACTTCAACTGGTGCTGCAAAAGCTGTTGCGCTTGTATTACCTGAATTAAAAGGTAAATTAAACGGTATGGCAATGCGTGTTCCAACTCCAAACGTTTCAATCGTTGACTTAGTAGCAGAATTAGAAAAAGATGTTACAGCGGATGAAGTTAACTCAGCTCTTAAAGCTGCTGCAGAAGGCCCATTAAAAGGCATTTTAGCATACAGCGATCTTCCATTAGTATCTAGCGATTACAATGGTGCTACTGTTTCTTCAACTGTAGATGGTCTTTCAACAATGGTTCTTGAAGGCAACATGGTAAAAGTATTGTCTTGGTATGACAACGAAGTTGGTTACTCTAACCGCGTTGTTGACCTTGTAGATTACATCGCATCAAAAGGACTTTAATCCTTAAGATTATATAATGTTTTCCAAAGGGGAGCGGGGAAGATTCCCCCTCCTTTTTTACTTTATGAGCTTTCAACAATATTCAAGCGGCTGTCATGACACCGCACATACTGGAGGTCCTTTACACATGAACAAGAAAACACTTAAGGATATCGATGTAAAAGGCAAACGCGTTTTTTGCCGCGTAGATTTTAACGTTCCCATGCAGGATGGAAAAATCACAGACGAAACACGGATTCGCGCAGCATTACCAACAATTCAATACTTGATGGAACAAGGAGCAAAGGTTATTTTAGCCAGCCACTTTGGCCGTCCAAAAGGGCAAGTGGTCGAAGAAATGCGCCTTACTCCTGTTGGTGTAAGACTTTCTGAGCTGCTCGGCAAAGAAGTGAAAAAAGCGGATGAGGCATATGGCGATTCTGTTAAAGCGATGATTGATACAATGAGTGAAGGCGATGTTCTTCTTCTTGAAAATGTTCGTTTCTATCCTGGTGAAGAGAAGAATGACCCTGAATTAGCAAAAGCTTTCGCTGAACTTGCGGATGTTTATGTAAACGACGCATTTGGTGCGGCTCACCGTGCCCATGCCTCAACAGAAGGTATTGCTCACAACCTCCCTGCAGTTTCAGGTTTCTTAATGGAAAAAGAACTTGATGTGCTTGGCAAAGCTCTATCAAACCCTGAACGTCCTTTTACAGCGATCATCGGTGGTGCGAAAGTAAAGGACAAAATCGGTGTAATCGAAAACCTGCTTGAACTAGTGGATAACTTAATCATTGGCGGTGGATTGGCTTATACATTCGTTAAAGCTCAAGGCCATGAAGTGGGTAAATCATTACTAGAAGCAGACAAACTCGACCTAGCAAATTCTTTCATTGAAAAGGCAAAACAAAAAGGTGTTAACTTCCTTATGCCGGTTGATGTGGTAGTAGCTGACGATTTCTCTGCTGATGCCAATAAAAAAGTCGTTTCAATCGAAGAAATCCCTGCTGATTGGGAAGCTCTTGATATCGGACCAAAAACAAGAGAAATTTATAGTGATGTGATCAAAAATTCAAAGCTTGTGATCTGGAATGGACCAATGGGCGTATTTGAAATTGATGCCTTTGCTGGCGGTACAAAAGCGGTTGCAGAAGCACTTGCTGAATCAGAAGGTACATATTCCGTTATTGGCGGCGGAGACTCAGCAGCTGCAGTTGAAAAGTTCAACTTAGCAGACAAAATGAGCCATATCTCCACAGGCGGCGGAGCATCTCTTGAGTTTATGGAAGGTAAAGCACTTCCTGGCGTCGTGGCATTGAACGATAAATAAGATTAACAAATTTTTTAATATATTTACAAAGTTACGGTAGATATTAACCATTTTTTGATAGATAGTAATAATGGGCAACGAACGTAATTATGAAAGGATGTGCCACTATGCGTAAACCGATCATTGCAGGAAACTGGAAAATGAACAAAACCCTTTCTGAAGCAAAAAGCTTTGCTGAAGAAGTAAAAGGTCTTGTACCTTCATCAGAAACAATGGAGGCTGTTATTTGTGCACCGGCTTTATTTTTACAAAGCCTTGTCGAAGTAACAGAAGGTACGAACGTGAAAATTGGTGCTCAAAATATGCACTTTGAAGAAAGCGGAGCATTCACTGGCGAAATCAGCCCGAAGGCACTTGCTGACCTAGGTGTTCAATATGTCATTATTGGACACTCAGAGCGCCGTGAAATGTTCAATGAAACAGACGAATCTGTTAACAAAAAAGCTCTTGCAGCGTTTAACTATAACTTAACACCAATCATTTGCTGTGGTGAAACACTAGAGCAGCGTGAAAATGGTGAAACCAACCAATTAGTTGGTGACCAAATCGAAAAAGCGCTTGCTGGTTTCACCGATGAGCAAGTAAAACAATCTGTTATTGCTTACGAACCAATCTGGGCAATCGGAACAGGTAAATCTTCTACTTCTGCTGATGCGAATGAAGTTTGTGCGCATATCCGTCAAGTTGTGGCAGAGCAATTCTCACAAGATGTTGCCGATGCAGTACGCATTCAGTACGGCGGCAGTGTAAAACCAGAGAACATCAAAGAATACATGGCACAGCCAGATATTGATGGTGCATTAGTAGGCGGAGCAAGCCTTGAAGCACAATCATTCCTAAAGCTACTGGAGGCAGGTCAGTATGAGTAAATCTCCAGTTGCGCTGATCATCCTTGATGGATTTGGATGCAGAAGCGAAACAAAAGGAAATGCAGTGGCACATGCAAAAAAGCCAAACTTTGACCGTTTTTGGGACAATTATCCGCATTCCCATTTAACCGCATCTGGTGAGGCTGTTGGTCTTCCAGAAGGTCAAATGGGTAACTCTGAGGTTGGTCACTTAAATATTGGGGCTGGCCGGATTGTGTACCAAAGCTTAACGCGTGTAAATATTGCAATCCGTGAAGGAGAATTTGAAAAAAATGAAACCTTTACGGGTGCCATGGATCATGTGAAAAAGAATGGCACAGCCCTGCACCTATTTGGTTTATTATCAGATGGCGGTGTTCATAGCCATATTCAGCATATGTTTGCTTTATTAAAATTGGCAAAAGAAGAAGGCGTGGAAAAGGTTTATGTCCATGCATTCTTAGATGGACGTGATGTGGGTCCAAAAACAGCTGAGTCATATATTCAGCAAACACTGGACAAAATGAAGGAGTATGGCGTTGGTGAATTCGCGACGATCTCCGGGCGCTATTATTCCATGGACCGTGACAAGCGTTGGGAGCGCGTTGAAAAATCATACCGCTCGATGGTTTATGGTGAAGGACCTGCCTATACCAATCCGCTTGACGTTGTGAAGGATTCTTATGAGCACGGAATTTTTGATGAATTCGTGATCCCATCTGTGATTACAAAAGAAGATGGACAGCCTGTGGCTACGATTCAGGACAATGATGCTGTTATTTTCTATAACTTCCGTCCGGACCGTGCCATTCAAATCTCTAACACATTCACAAATGAAGACTTCCGGGACTTTGATCGCGGACCAAAGCATCCAAAACATTTATTCTTTGTCTGCTTAACGCACTTCAGTGAATCGGTAGATGGTTATGTGGCATTTAAGCCAACAAACTTAGACAACACAATAGGTGAAGTCCTTTCTCAAAATAACTTAAAGCAGCTCAGAATTGCTGAAACGGAAAAATACCCCCATGTCACCTTCTTTATGAGCGGCGGACGTGAGGCGAAATTCCCTGGAGAAGAACGAATTTTAATCAATTCTCCAAAGGTTGCAACCTATGACCTTCAGCCTGAAATGAGTGCTTATGAAGTAACGGATGCGCTATTGAATGAAATCCAAAATGATAAGTTTGATGCCATCCTGTTGAACTTTGCTAACCCAGACATGGTTGGACACTCAGGAATGCTAGAGCCTACCGTTAAAGCGATTGAAACCGTTGATGAATGCTTAGGTAAAATTGTCGATTTAATCCTTGAAAAAGGCGGAACAGCCATTATTACAGCTGACCACGGTAATGCCGACGAAGTAGTAACACTAGAAGGCGAGCCAATGACAGCACACACAACAAACCCGGTACCAGTGATTGTTACTAAACAGGGTGTCGAACTTCGTGATGGCGGTATTCTTGGTGACTTAGCTCCAACCATGTTAGACTTATTAAATGTGGAAAAACCAGCTGAAATGACTGGAACTTCATTAATCAAATAAATTATTCTTTTTAAGGAGAGAAATTAAATGCCATATATTTTAGATGTATACGCTCGTGAAGTATTAGATTCACGCGGTAACCCAACGATCGAAGTAGAAGTAACAACTGATTCCGGTGCATTCGGCCGCGCTTTAGTACCAAGTGGTGCTTCAACTGGTGAATATGAAGCAGTTGAACTACGTGATGGCGACAAAGAACGTTACCTTGGAAAAGGTGTTCTTAAAGCGGTTGAGAATGTAAACACAATCATTGCTCCACACCTTGTACAAGAAGAATTAAGCGTTCTTGATCAAGTAGCTGTTGACCGTGCATTGATCGAATTAGATGGTACTGAAAACAAAGGTAAATTAGGTGCAAACGCGATTCTTGGTGTCTCTCTTGCTGTAGCTCGTGCTGCTGCTGATTACCTTGGCGTAACTTTATACCAATACCTTGGCGGTTTCAATGCGAAGCAGCTTCCAGTTCCAATGATGAACATCGTAAACGGCGGAGAGCACGCTGATAACAACGTAGATATTCAAGAATTCATGATCATGCCTGTTGGTGCTCCAAACTTCAAAGAAGCACTTCGCATGGGCGCTGAAATCTTCCATACATTACGTTCTGTATTAAAAGGCAAAGGCTTAAACACTGCAGTTGGTGATGAAGGCGGATTTGCTCCAAACCTAGGATCAAACGAAGAAGCACTTCAAACAATCGTAGAAGCGATCGAAAAAGCTGGTTACAAGCCAGGTCAAGAAGTATTCTTAGCAATGGATGCTGCATCTTCTGAGTTCTACAACAAAGAAGACGGTAAATATCATCTTTCTGGCGAAGGTGTTGTAAAAACATCTGCTGAAATGGTTGACTGGTACGAAGAGCTTTCTTCTAAATACCCAATCATCTCAATCGAAGACGGTTTAGATGAAAACGACTGGGAAGGCCACAAACTATTAACTGAGCGCCTTGGTAAAAAAGTTCAATTAGTAGGTGACGACTTATTCGTTACGAACACTAAGAAGCTTGCTGAAGGTATTGAAAAAGGAATCGGCAACTCCATCCTTATCAAAGTTAACCAAATCGGTACATTAACTGAAACTTTTGATGCAATCGAAATGGCTAAGCGTGCAGGTTACACAGCAGTTATCTCTCACCGCTCTGGTGAAACAGAAGACAGCACAATTGCTGATATCGCTGTGGCTACAAACGCTGGTCAAATCAAGACTGGTGCACCATCACGTACTGACCGTGTAGCGAAGTACAACCAATTACTTCGTATCGAAGATCAATTGGCTGAAACAGCTCAATACAACGGCCTTAAATCTTTCTATAACCTGAAGAAGTAATTCTATATAAGGTAAGCCCTCGTTTCTAGTGAACGGGGGCTTTTTTAATTCCTGAAAATGTCAAGCAGGGAAATCGCAAGGTTGTGTTTAATAATACAATAAACAACTTGCGATAGGGATTGGGGTAAAACGATGAAAAACTATTTCAAACAACTATCATGGGCACAGCGTGTGATGATTATGATTGCAGTTATGGTCTTAGGTATCTTTTCTTATTATCAAACGACAGGTTCACTTCCTTTTCAAAAGAAACCTGTCACGGTAATGGTACAAACATCAAAGGATGGTCAATCAGCGATTAAAATCGATGACCCGGCCAGCAAAGAAATTGAAAAGGACTTTCCTATGAATATGACAGAAGATGAAGTCATGGATGCGATTCATAAAATGTCTCATCAAAAAGTGGAAGCCAGTAAGAAGTGGGGAGCAATCCCACTGACACCCGGCCGTGTCAATCAACTTTTAAAAGTAGTTCAAAAGAATGCTAATCACTATGCCAATTCCTCTGTATACATAGACATTTTAGAGCGCTGGTCTAAAGGGGATTTTTCAGCGGTAGACAAGGATCATAACAGAATTTGGAATTTGCAAGGAGGAACCATAGGCAAGGCAGTGGGGATTTTATCGGTGGAAGAAGAGAAGGCGTATATTGAAGAGAATTATAAGATTAAACGATAAGGCTTACGGTAACTTGTCACAATAACGACTATTGTCTAAAGGGAAATTGTATGGTAAATTTAATATACTGTGAACTGTACGTCTAACAGGAGGTGGCTTACATGCATGCATTAGTCGTAACATTATTAGTTATCGTTAGTATTGCTCTTATTGCAGTTGTTTTACTACAGTCTGGTAAGAGTGCTGGCTTATCTGGTGCCATTTCTGGCGGTGCTGAAACTTTATTCGGTAAGCAAAAGGCACGAGGAATGGACTTGATCTTACACCGAATTACAGTTGTATTATCCGTATTATTTTTCCTGCTTGCCCTTGCGGTTACTTATTTTAAAATTTAATGTAAACATCCAAACCTAGCCGTTGTGCTGGGTTTTTTGTTTTTTATTTGGGGATTTGCTGTGTGGGTGCGGAATTAATCAAGAGACACGTGGAATGGTAGGCTGGTGCGAGCCTGTTTTGCGGAAATACTTCAGAAATCCACGGAAATAATTGGAGAACGTACGGAATTAATTAGAGATCATACGGAAATAAAGATCAAGTTCGCGGAATTAATCCAAAAGTACACGGAATTCAAGGTTGGGGCATGCCTCAAATTAGGAGTTTGCGGAAATAATTAAGAAATCCACGGAATTAATTGGAAAACGTACGGAATTAATTAGAAATCATACGGAAATAACGATCAAGTTCGCGGAAAAAATTTATAATTTCACGGAATCCCAGGTAGGAGCATGCCTACAATGGGGAGTTCGCGGAAATACTTCAGATATCCACGGAATTAATCGAGGAACGCACGGAATTAATTAGAAATCATACGGAAATAAGGTTTAAGTTCCCGGAAAAAATCAAATAGTACCCAGAATTCAAGGTTGGAGCAAGCCTCTAATGTGGAGTTTGCGGAATTAATTTAGAAATCCACGGAAATAATTGAAGAAGGTACGGTATTATTTAGTAATCATACGGAAATAAAGATCAAGTTCGCGGAATTATTCCAAAAGTTCACGGAATCCAAGGTGGAGGTATGCCTCTAATAAAGGAGTTCGCAGAAATATTATTTAAGAAACCCACGGAAATAATTGAAGAACGTACGGAATTAATTAGAAATCGTACGGAAATATCGACCAAGTTCGCGGAATTAATCTAAAAGTTCACGGAATCCAAGGTTGGAGCATGCCCCAAATTAGGAGTTCGCGGAAATAATTAAGAAACCCACGGAAATAATTGAAGAACGTACGGAATTAATTAGATATCATACGGAAATAACGTTCAAGTTCGCGGAAAAAAACCAAAAGTTCACGGAATCCCAGGTAGAAGCAAGCCTCTAATTAGGCGTTTGCAGAATTAATTCAGATACCCACGGAATTAATTAGTAAGCATACGGAAATATCGATCAAGTCCAGGGAATTATTTCACAAATCCACGGAATTAATCAAAACAAGCAAAGTATCCCATCCCCACATTCTCCAGCTAATCGTTTTGCTAACACCCCACAAGGCTTTTTTCTGGAATGTTACCTCTTTTAATGCTTAAACTAAGAGAAGCTACTAGAATTAAAAGGAGTTTTTAACATGAAAGTTGCACCACCGAAACCATTTACCTTTGAAGGAGGAAAACGCGCCGTCTTGCTGCTCCACGGGTTTACCGGAAATTCAGCAGATGTCCGGATGCTGGGCCGCTTTTTAGAAAAAAAAGGCTACACCTGCCATGCCCCGCACTATAAAGGCCATGGCGTACCACCGGAAGAACTCGTCCATACCGGTCCCGAGGATTGGTGGCAGGACGTCCTTAATGGATACCATTTTTTAAAAAATAACGGACATGACGAAATTGCTGTCGCCGGACTTTCACTTGGCGGCGTATTTTCCTTGAAATTGGGTTACACTGTACCTATAAAGGGTATTGTACCGATGTGTGCCCCGATGCATATAAAAAGTGAAGAAGTCATGTACCAAGGAATTCTCGATTATGCCCGCGAATATAAAAGGTATGAAGGAAAAACAGACGAACAAATCGAAGTGGAAATGAATGAGTTTAAAAAGACCCCCATGAAAACATTAAAAGCACTTCAGCAATTAATTGCCGATGTGCGTAACCATGTAGATATGGTCTATGCCCCAACATTCGTTGTCCAAGCACGTCACGATAAAATGATTAATACCGAGAGTGCCAACATCATTTACAACGAAATTGAATCGACCATAAAAGAAATCAAGTGGTATGAAGAATCAGGACATGTCATTACCCTAGATAAAGAGCGTGAACAGCTTCATGAAGATGTTTATGCTTTCTTAGAGAGTCTAGATTGGCAAGTATAAATAAAGCACCCCAAAGGAGGGAATAGTTTGGAAGATAACATTCAAAAGCACATCGATAAGCTTTTGCAATATATGAGAGATGAAGCCTACAAACCATTAACCGTGCAGGAACTGGAAGAAGCATTTGGCATTCAAGATTCCGGCGACTTTAAAGAGTTTGTTAAGGCCCTAGTTCAAATGGAGGAAAAAGGTCTTGTTGTGAGGACACGCAGCAACCGCTACGGGCTCCCGCAAAAAATGAATTTAATTCGCGGCAAGCTGATTGGACATGCCAAGGGCTTTGCATTTGTGGTACCAGATGAACCGGGAATGGACGATATTTTTATTCCGCCCAATGAAACGAATACCGCTATGCATGGCGATATCGTGCTTGCTCGAGTTTCATCAGAAACATCCGGTACTCGCCGTGAAGGTAGTATTATTCGGATAATTGAACGCGGTGTCCAGCAAATTGTGGGGACCTACGTCGAGAGCAAAAGCTTTGGCTTTGTGATTCCGGATGATAAAAAGTTTGCCAACGATATCTTTATCCCGAAGAATGCATCAAAAGGAGCGGTCGAAGGACATAAAGTGGTCGTTAAACTTGTTACCTACCCGGATGGACGTAAAAGTGCAGAAGGTGAAGTCATTCAAGTTCTTGGGCATAAAAATGACCCAGGCGTAGACATTTTATCCGTCATACATAAGCACGGGCTGCCAATGGCATTTCCTGATGATGTATTAACGCAGGCCAATGAGACACCTGATACGATTGATGAAAGTGAACTAGCGAACCGCCGCGATTTACGTAATGAAACCATTGTGACGATTGACGGTGCCGACGCAAAAGACTTGGATGACGCTGTTACCGTAACAAAATTAGACAACGGTAACTATAAGCTTGGTGTCCACATTGCCGACGTCAGCTATTATGTTAAAGAGGGTACGCCGATTGACGTGGAAGCAGAGGAACGGGCAACGAGTGTTTATTTAGTTGACCGAGTGATTCCGATGATTCCTCATCGTCTTTCAAACGGGATTTGTTCTCTTAACCCAAGAGTAGACCGTCTTGTATTGTCCTGTGAAATGGAGATTTCATCAGAAGGAACCGTTGTTTCGCATGAAATTTTTCAAAGCGTTATTAAAACAACGGAGCGGATGACGTACTATGATGTGAATCGAATCCTTACCGACAAGGATGAAGAGACACGCGCAAGGTATGAATCGCTTGTTCCGATGTTTGAAATGATGGAAGAACTTGCAGAGATTCTCAGAAACAAACGAATGAAGCGTGGTGCCATCGACTTCGACTTCAAAGAATCCAAGGTTTTGGTTGATGAAGAAGGCAAACCTACAGATGTTGTTTTACGCGAGAGGTCTGTTGCGGAGCGGTTAATTGAAGAATTCATGCTGGCTGCCAACGAAACGGTTGCAGAGCATTTCCATTGGATGGAAGTTCCGTTTATTTACCGGATTCACGAGGATCCTAAGGAAGATAAATTACGGAGATTTTTCGAGTTTATTACCAACTTTGGCTATATCGTAAAAGGGACAGCCAACGATGTGCATCCTCGTGCACTGCAGGAAATCATTGAAGAGGTTCAAGGCAAACCAGAAGAAATGGTGATTTCGACTGTCATGCTCCGTTCCATGCAGCAGGCTAAATATTATCCGGAAAGTCTTGGACACTTTGGGTTATCGACCGAGTTTTATACCCATTTCACATCGCCAATTCGCCGTTATCCGGATACGATTGTCCATCGCTTAATCCGTACCTATTTAATTGAAGGAAAAATCGATTCGGCCACGCAGGAAAAATGGAATGCCCGCCTGCCTGAAATTGCCGAGCATTCTTCAAAAATGGAGCGCCGTGCTGTCGATGCCGAGCGCGAAACAGATGAGTTGAAGAAAGCCGAGTACATGGAAGATAAAATTGGTGTTGAGTACGATGGCATTATCAGCTCTGTGACCAACTTTGGTATGTTTGTGGAACTGCCGAATACCATTGAAGGACTTGTTCATGTCAGCTATATGACTGACGATTATTATCGTTTTGACGAGCGTCATTATGCGATGATTGGTGAGCGGACTGGAA
Organism: Bacillus sp. ISL-18; assembly: GCF_018613415.1. Taxonomy (GTDB): domain Bacteria; phylum Bacillota; class Bacilli; order Bacillales; family Cytobacillaceae; genus Neobacillus. Next base: position 181,566 of record NZ_JAGGQG010000012.1, read on the forward strand.
ATGTTTTCCGAATTGGTGATGAAATTACCGTTCGTGTCGTAAAAGTAAATAAAGACGAGCGTTCAATTGATTTTGAAATTGTCGGCATGAAAGGGACGCGCCGTGAAAGACCAGAAACGACAAGAGTCTTTAGTACAGGCAGCGATACTCATAAGCCGCGCCGGAATAAGCAGCAGGGCGAAGGCAAACAAGGACAAGGGCGCAGCCGGAATGGCGGTCAAAAGTCTGAATCTGTCGGCGGACAGGGCGGCAAAGGCAAAAGTAAACGTAAGTTTTATGATAATGTACCGAAATCTAAGAGCAGAAAAAGAAAAAATAAATAAAAGGAATGGGGCCCTTATCACACAAGGCCCCTTTCTCGTTGTACAGGATATGTAAATCTGCTAAAATAAATCCATAGAGTTGAGGTGAAACAAATGCCAAAAGGTGCAGGAAAGGTAGTCGCGCAAAACAAAAAGGCTTACCATGACTATTTTATTGAAGAAACGTACGAAGCGGGGCTTGTGCTGCAAGGAACTGAGATTAAGTCAATTCGTGCGGGGAAAGTCAATCTGAAGGATGCCTACGCACGGATTCAGAATGGTGAAGCGATTCTGTTTGGAATGCACGTCAGTCCTTATGAGCAGGGAAACATTTTTAATCACGATCCATTACGGACACGCAAACTGTTACTTCATAAACGTGAAATTAATAAACTGCTTGGGGAAACAAAAGAAGCAGGTTATGCCCTCGTCCCATTAAAGCTTTATTTGAAAAATGGCTTCTGTAAGGTTTTAATTGGTTTAGCAAAGGGTAAAAAGAATTATGATAAGCGTGAATCGCTTAAGCAAAAAGAGGCGAAGCGGGAGATTGAACGAGCGTTCCGTGATCGTCAAAAGATGTAACTGGAAATTATTTTACAAATAGTTACAATTGAAAAATGTTCTGAGTGTGTTATAATAAGTTTGTCGCTGATAAAGCGGCAAAATCTTTTGCTCTGACAAACGTGTTGAGCAAATCCTAACGTCTGTTGCGAGAAATCTTAACTGATTTCAGCACATTTTATAATGGGGACGCTACGGATTCGACAGGGGTAGTTTGAGCTTAGGTTGCGAGTCGAGGGGATCGGCCTCGTTAAAACGTCAAAGCCATAACTGGCAAAACTAACAACAACCTCGCTTTCGCAGCTTAATACTGCATAGCGGTTCCTCCCTCCATTGCCCATGTGGTAGGGTAAGGGACTCACTCTAAGTGGGCTACGCCGGATTCCACCGCCTGAGGATGAAGGAAGAGAACAACCAGGCTAGCTGACCGGACGCCGGTCGATAGGCAAAAGGATCAGTGAAACGCCAATATATCGACTACACTCGTAGATGCTTAAGTGCCGATATCTTTGGACGCGGGTTCGATTAATTTTTAGTCGCCTTGTGTGGTAACATACAAGTGATAATCTGGCTTTATCGGTGAAACCTAAGTCGCTCTTGAGCGATAGGGCAATGCCGAGCGGTATGTGAAGTAATTCAACAGCCGTGTATCGACTTATAGGCTGCCTTGCAATAAGGTAGTACTAGGATGCGATTCCTGCCTTGAAGAGGTAAATTTATGTTTCGCATAAGACGCCAGAGGGCCTGTTTTTTGACAGGTTCAAGATATAGTCAGTGCCATGTCGAAAGCATGGAAGAGCACGTCCCGCCGTCTCCACCATACATAGGTGGATAACAAGACTAGCAGAAATTGCTGGTCTTTTTTTATATTTCAAAGAATTTTTCTTCAAATATGATCTTTTTCTCTAGTAAATCAGCGTTGTATTTACCATTCCGTTGGGTGACTTTTTCATAGTTATCAAGTATCCATAGAGCGCGATTTCTTTTTTTATCCACTCTAAGAAAAGGTGAAACGTCCCTTAATAAGTTTAAAACTGTTTCTTTGTTCTTTATGTACAGTGTATAGGAATCCTTATGGCGGATAGGGTCGTAGTTCTTTTTACTATTAATTCTGCCATTAGTTAATTTTTGAATATATTCTAGAAGCTCTTTATCAATAGATGCAATAGTAACACAGGGGCGGCGATGTTCCTTTTCATGCATTCTTGTTAACGTAATGGTTCCTTCTCCATCAATAATTCCGGCAATATATGCTGGTTCCCAAATCTCCATATATACCCCCAAAAAACGCAATTCAAAACATACGTTCCCCTATATTATATTTTTTCCTACTATTGTTATCAAGCAGAAAATCTAAAATTAAGCTCAAAAACCCTGCTTAGATATTTCAAGGAAGGGCAGGTATTTTATAACTAAAACAGGCAGGAATAAATCCGTAAGAATGGGAAGGACGATCTAATTGAACTGTAGGGATTTTTTAGGATGTGGTTATTTATAAAGTTCTAATGATTTATAAAAATTGAACCAGCCAAGCATGTAACAAAGACAAACAAGAGAGAAAAAAGAGACTAAGAATAATAGAAATAACCCCTTTATAGTAAGTTTGTTTAACAAATGGAATCAAGAAAGAGGCACATAAACTAAACCAAACAATAATAGTAAAAATAATGAAACTATCTAAGAGGTAATAAGGTAATATACCGAAATAAAATAATCCTCCTAAAATACTGCTGCCCAAAAAGGGAACCCAAAGATCCATCCTTTTTTGAATAACAGGCTCAGATGATTGGTCAAGTGACCTTCCCAAAAAGAGCGGATAAAGAAAATAAGGAAGCACGAAACCAAAGCAAATACCTGAAACTAATCTCCTGACGTTGTTACTTTGAAATAAATGAGTGTATGACCCCAGACCATCAATCATCAAAGGAATCATTAGTAGTAATAGAAGGAAGCTAATTTTAATAGTGGGTATGGTGAGTTTTGATTTCCGTTTAAAAATATGTAAATACAATAGAGTGGAGAAAATCCCGATGTAAATTCCGGTATCTCGGGCACAAACAGAAAGTGCTAATCCAGATACATGAAGGGAACGTTCATCTAATTGGTGGCAGATAGCCCTTCCAAAAAAGTCGAATATCGCTTGGATCAACCGCTATCCCCTCCAACTGAGAACCCAATTTTCTATTATACAAAATTGGGTTCCTTTCTCCTGCAAATTTTTATAAACTTTAATACCCCGAAACCGCCGGCATGATTGACAATGCCGAGGCAGCAAACCAGCAAATACAGCTTAAAATCGTCACCACAATCGCGATAATTAAACAATTCTTCCCCACAACTTTCTTCTCAGGTTCCGGATCGTTCATCCAAATAATTCCTAAAATAATCCCAACAATCGGAATAAGTATCGATAGAATATAAAAAAGTGCTTTTTGTCCACCTGACACTCATTTCACCTCCATCTAAAGGCTTGAATTTGGATAGGAGAAAAATCTTGTTCAATGATATGTATGTTAACCTGTAAAGTAATTTGCCTGTCTCCCTTTTTGAAATTTCAGAATTATTTTCGTTTATGCCCCTTTTCCCATTTTTATTGGTATAATTGGTTGGTAAAACCTGTAATATATAAAGTGGCAAAATACCCATGCCATTCGAATGATTTAATGGAAATGTAATAATTTTAATAGATTTGAAACAATTGGATAGGAATTTCGTCTATAATGGGGGAAGTGAAATAAACACCAAAGAGGGTATGAACAATGGGGAATTTAAAAAGAAGCTGGCCACAAGGGACATTACTTGTCCTTATTGTCTTTGGTTTCTTATTTACAGGGGTAATTCTAAGCCATTATTCTCAGGAAAACGTCATAAATAAATCTACTAATCCAGCAAAACATGAACCTATTCATCGGGCATTGGCCAAGGGGGCAGCACCTGAATTGATTAGAAGGGATACCAAGGATGGACTGCTGGAAAAAGAACAAATTCGGAAACATCAAGCAGAAGCGGTTGCTTGGAGAAATCAACAAGAACGAGACAATAGCAAAGTTAAGGAACCGACTCCAACAGAACCTGCCTCAAACCCAACAACTACTGCCGAGCAGCCAAAAAAGATAACAATTCCAGCACAATCTGAGCAGCCGAATACGCCGCCGCCAGCTAATCCAAGTTCAAAAAAAACGATTTATTTAACCTTTGATGACGGTCCATCGGCCTATTCCGCTCCGATAATCGCCTTGCTTGAAAAATATCAGTATAAAGCAACCTTTTTTATGATTGATGGCAATATTCGCCGTTATCCCAATGCTGTTAAATTAATGGTCCAGTCTGGGGAGACCGTTGGCCTGCACAGCGTGTCACATGATCGGAAGATTTTTTATGCATCTGTGACATCGATCATCTCGGAATTAACACAAAACCGTCTTACCTTAAAAGAAATCTCAGGGGTAGATTCCTATATTATGAGAACCCCGTATGGCAGTGTTCCGTATATGACAGAGGAATATCGAAAGGCTGTACATGATCAAGGATATTTGATGTGGGATTGGAATATTGACAGCCGGGATTGGGATTATAAAGATGCCCGATATGTAAACAGCGTCATCGCACAATTAAACCGAATGGTTAACCATAATGGACCGATTGTCATTCTGCTGCACGAAAGGAAAGAAACGCTAGCACACTTGCCACAGCTGCTTGATTTTTTATCGAAACAAGGCTGGATCAGTAAGAAGATAGACAGCTCGATGACGCCGGTTCAATTTAACCCATAAAAGAAGTCTAAAACAGACAAATTAGGGTTAAGATTTGATATAATTAAAAAAAGTTAAAAAACTTACTACTAGTAAATATAATGGGGTTCGATCAGTATCTATGATAAATAAACTAATGAATAGCAGCGGTTTTAAAAGAATAGCTATATTTGTCCTTATTGCCCTCGTTTTATATGCAATGAGGTCGATGATAAATTTAATTTTACTTACCTTTATCTTTACCTTCTTAATGGATCGGTTAGTTCAATTTATTGAAAAAAAGATTCCGCTTAATCGCAAGTTAATTGTCGTGATTTCTTATGCCTGCATTGTCGGGTTACTTTCCTATTGTTTGGTTATGTATTTACCGATGATTATTCAGGAAATTACCGCCCTAATCAAGCAATTAACCGCTTTTTATACTGCAAAGCACGATAATATTATTCTAAATTATCTGGTCAACCGGATGGAAGAAATCAAGCTGTCGAGCTATCTCGAGCAAGGCGTTACTTTTATCATAAAGTATTTTAAAGATATTAGCAGTATTACGTTACAGGTGTTATTGGCCTTGCTGCTGAGCATTTTCTGCTTATTGGAAAAGCCGCACTTAATCGAATTTACAAAGAAATTCAGAACTAGTAAAATCGCCCCTATCTATGAAGAAATTGAGTTTTTTGCCCGGAAATTTGTTGGGACATTCGGTAAGGTGATCGAAGCACAATTAATTATTGCGGTTATTAATTGTATCCTTACTACCATTTTTCTATGGCTGTTAAAATTTCCGCAATTAGGCGGTTTATCGATTATGATCTTTGTACTGGGACTAATCCCAGTAGCGGGGGTTATTATCTCGTTAATCCCGCTTGTGATCATCGCTTATAGTATAGGCGGATTAATGAAGGTTCTTTATGTGGGTATAGCGATTCTGATCATTCATGCGATTGAAGCTTACATTCTAAACCCAAATTTAATGAGTTCAAAAACCAATCTTCCTGTTTTCTATACATTCATCGTCTTAATTTTCTCCGAGCACTTTTTCGGTGTATGGGGGTTAATTATCGGGATCCCTGTATTTGTTTTCCTTTTGGATGTATTAGAAGTGACAGACCATAAAAAGGTGTAACCGAAAAGTCCAGTTGCTTGGGCTTTTTTCTTTTGTATCTTTTCTGCTATGCTAAACGTATATACCTTAATGAGGAGGAGAGAACGAAATGAGCGAATGTAAACTGAATCACTCAAAGGAAGATGTGGAAAATAAATACGAATCGCAGGCAGCTTTTTTGCCTGAAGACATGAAGGGATTATTCAACCGTTTTTTTGCAAACGAGCATTCACAAGAACTGTTGAATGAAGTCTTTCATTTATTGAAAAAATATGACTTAGCATCTTCCGAAGAAAAACAGGAAAGAAATAACCGGTTATATTTAGTGTTAAAAAACGTTTAAAGAATTGAGGATAGAATGGGAGAATTAATTCAGTTATTAAAACGAGGGAATAAATCGGCCTTTCTGGCAGCCATTATCAATGCCATTATTGCGATTATTAAAGGGGTGGCCTTTTTCTTTACAGGAAATGTCGCCATGTTTGCTGAAACAATGCACAGCCTTGGCGATGCAGCCAATCAGTTCTTTGTATTCGTTGGATCCGCACTGAGCAAAAAAGCACCGACAGAGAAATATCCCAACGGCTTTGGCCGATTAGTCAACCTTGTTCTCTTAGGGGCGGTGTTAATTGTAGGGATTATGGCGTTTGAAACGATCAAAGAAGGCTATCACCATATTGTCCATCCAACAAAGTCGACCGGTTTTTTGATTAATATTCTTGTTTTAGCATTAGCGACCCTGCTCGAAACCTTTGTCTTGTTTAAAGCCATGAAGGAAATTTTGCACGATATCGAGGTGGAGGCAAAGGGGATCAACATTTTTACTATGGCCTTTGCCAATTTGGGACGAGCCAAGCCGGCGACAAAGCTTGTCTTCATGGAGGACATGGTGGCCACTTTAGGCGGTTTGTTAGCCATCATAGCCGTTGTTCTAGCCCACTTTACCCCCTTGCATCAGGCAGAAGGTGTTGCCTCTGTACTGATTGGTGTGATGATGCTTTTTGTAGTCGGGAAAGTCTTTTTAGATAATGCAGCTGGGGTAATTGGTCAAGCGGATGAGGAAATGGAAAATAAGATCGGTGTACTCGTGATGGAGGATCCTGATGTAAAGGATATCCAAGACATAACCGTTATTAAAGAGGGGGAAGACCTCCACGTTGAGCTCGAAATCGAGATTGACCCTCAATTAACAGTTGCCGCGGCCGATGATATTAAAGATCGAATTCATGAAAAAGTTATGGCAGAAAAGGGCGTCGTTGATGTCACGATTGAGATTGATGAAGCCGATGACGTGATGACGTGGCAAAAACCAAAACCCACACAATAAAGTTAAAGATTAAGTAAAAAGTAGAGGTACGGCAGATAAGAGGAGTTCATAAGCCCTGAAGGGGACCGCACCTCGGAGCTACGACAGATAAGAAGGCTTGATAACCCCTGAAGGAGACCGCACCTCGGAGCTACGACAGATAAGAGGGCTTCATAACCGCTGAAGGATTCTGCACCTCGGAGCTACGACAGATAAGAGGGTTTCATAACCGGCAAATTCCCGAGCCCTTGTGTCCGAATCTTTCCAATATAAAAGTCAATACAAAAATGGATGGCCCGGAGAAGACTCCGGGCCATTGTTTAAAATGAGCACTGATCGCAACTAATCACCTTAAAAACCAGTTACTCTCGCTTTCCCTATTCCCAAGGCTTATGCATCGTTAAAATCCTCGCCAATTCTTTACTGCTTTTTCGATGTTCTTTCCGCTTTTCTGCACGTTCTTTCCCGGTTTCATACAGTTTTTTCTCTTCATCGGTTTCAGGAATGATCGCCGGAACCTTTGTTGGTTTTCCGTTCTCATCTAAGGCCACAAACGTTAAAAAGGCTGTAGCAGCAATTTTTCGGTCACCGGACATGAGGTTTTCTGCAATCACTTTCGCAATAATTTCAATCGATGAGTTTCCGGTATAGGTTACAAAGGTTTCAATACAAACAGAATCCTTTGGTGTAATCGGACTTAGGAAATCAACAGAATCAATCGATGCGGTAACACACTCCGCTCTGGAATGGCGCACAGCCGAAATGGATGCAATCATATCGATATCACTAATCAGCTTTCCACCGAAAAGGGTATTATGGTTATTTACATCATTCGGAAAAATTCGGCTAGTTCGGACTACTCTTGTCTCATTACATGTTTTGGCTTCCATACAATCCCTCCAAGTTTGTCATCTATATTTTGTCCACAATCTAATTTTTCTTGTTTCTTTTTAGGTGAAATTTAGGTAAATGTGGTACATTACATATATCAATTAATTGGTCAGGAGGTCAACAAATGAGTTTCCAAGAACAAATAATGAAAGAGTTAAATATCAATCCCAGCATTAATCCGGCAGAAGAAATCCGAAAGCGAATTGATTTTTTAAAAAATTACTTGTCAAAAACGAAGGCTAAGGGCTTTGTTTTAGGAATTAGCGGCGGACAGGATTCCACATTAGCGGGACGCCTTGCCCAGATGGCTGTTGAAGAATTGCGGAAGGAAGGTAATGATGCTCTGTTTATTGCCGTTCGCCTTCCATATGGAGTCCAGCAGGACGAAGAAGATGCGAAGCGCTCGTTAGCTTTCATTCGGGCCGATCGCGAAGAAATTTTTAATATCAAGAGTGCCGTTGATGAGGTACAGACTGAATATAATGCCAGTATTAAAGGATCACCATTAAGTGACTACCATAAAGGAAATGTCAAAGCGAGAATGAGAATGATTGCCCAATATGCGATTGGCGGCATGGAAGGTCTCCTTGTTATTGGTACCGATCACGCAGCGGAGGCTGTAACGGGATTTTATACGAAATATGGGGATGGGGGCGCGGATATCCTGCCGCTGACCGGATTAACGAAGAGGCAGGGAAAAGCACTTCTTAAGGAGCTTGGAGCGGATGAACGTCTCTATTTAAAGGTTCCGACAGCCGACCTCCTCGATCAAAAACCAGGACAAGCAGACGAAACCGAATTAGGAATTACCTATGATGAACTCGATGATTATCTGGAAGGGAAGCCCGTTTCACCGGAAGTCGCTGATAAAGTCGAGAAACGGTATATCCTTACCGAACATAAACGGAGACTGCCAGCCAGCATGTTTGATGAGTGGTGGAAATAAACAAAGAGTAGAGACTGTCAAATTGGCAGTCTCTTTTTATAAGGTGAAAAATAGCACAAAAAAACTTTATTGAGATAAAAATTCCCATTGACTAAATGCCTGGAAAATCCTATATTTAGTAGGGTTCAATACTGATTATCGACGATCAAAAAAGTTATTTTAATATATATAGTACTTTGAGGAGGGGAACACCGTGGGGAAATCAAATCAATTAGGGTTTTGGGTGTTAACAGCCCTTGTCATCGGAAATATGGTTGGTTCGGGGATTTTCATGCTGCCGCGTTCACTATCTGAGGCAGCGAGTCCTGCAGGTGTCATTTCGGCTTGGCTTGTTACTGGCTTAGGAGTTTTGCTGCTGGCCCTTGTTTTTGGCAGCTTGGCGGTACGTAAACCGAATTTAACCGGTGGACCGCAAATCTATGCAAAAGAACTGTTTAAGTCTGGTTCACATGCTTCAACCTTATCAGGATTTATGACGACATGGGGTTATTGGATTGGAAACTTAGCTGGTAACATTGCGTTGATTACCACTTTTGCCGGATATTTATCGACCTTCTTTCCCATTTTAACAAGCAATGCTGACTGGTTTACGTTGGGCAGCCTTACAATAAAAGTAGGGAATGGACTAACATTCCTAGTATGTTCTTTACTTCTTTGGGGTACCCACTTTATTATTCTGCGTGGAATGGAAAGTGCGGGCAGATTAAATTTCCTAGCGACGGCAGCAAAAGTAGCTGGTTTTTTCTTCTTTATTATTGTCGGCTTGTTTGCGTTTGAACAGAGCAACATCCTGCCGTTTATGGCTCCAAGAATGGATGAATCCGGACATGCACTCGGAATTATGAGCCAAATCAACGGTGCTGCAGTCAATACGTTATGGGCGTTTATTGGAGTGGAGTCAGCCGTTGTATTTGCGTCCCGGGCCAAAAAACAATCAGATGTGAAAAGGGCGACCATTCTAGGTTTACTTATTGCACTGGGTATCTATATTGGCATTAGCACACTTGTCATGGGAATGCTCGATCAAAACACGCTTATTCATTCTGATAAACCGTTAATTGATGCCATTCAAACCATTTTAGGACCGATCGGCGGCAAATTATTAGCAGGGATTGGATTAATTAGTTTGTTTGGCTCAGCAATTGGCTGGTTAATGTTAACGGCTGAAGTTCCCTATCAAGCCGCCAAACAAGGATTATTTCTGCCTGCTTTCCTAAAAGAAAACAAAAAAGGCCTGCCGGTGTTTTCAATGATTGTTTCCAATGGATTAGGACAGCTTTTTATTTTTTCAACAGTATCAAAGTCAATTTCTGGAGCGTTTGACTTTGTCATTGTGATTGCGACCTTAGCCTATTTAGTTCCATACCTTATTTCATCTGTCTACCAATTGAAACTGGTCGTGACAGGAGAAACATACACAATTGGAAGGGAAAGAATCAACGACGGTATAATTGCGATCCTGGCCACTGCTTATTCGATTTGGGTCATCATTGCTGGTACAGCTGATCTTAAAACGTTTATGTACGGGATGATTTTACTTGCGAGCGGTATTCTTTTCTATCGACCTAATACAAAAAGGAAAAAGTCAGGTGAATTGAAAATAAAAAATGCACGATCTGCTTAACCTATCAGGAATTTTTCTGGTAGGTTTTTATTTTTAAGAAAAGGGTAAAATAAGCATACTTCAGATGTAGCATACTCTCGGATTTAAGTTGATTAAATCCGAGAAAAAATACTAAGAATTAGGGGGATTTACAACGTGAAAAAACTAATGGTATTCTTGGCATTGCTGCTAAGCTTTACGTTCATTTTATCAGCGTGCGGCAAAGATAAGGAAAAAGCAAAAGAAGATCAAAAGAGAGCGGTCAATACGGAAGATAAAGGAAAAAAAACCGCTGATAATCAAGATCTACTGAAAAAAATCCAAGACGATGGAAAAATCACCATTGGTACTGAGGGGACATATCCGCCGTTTACTTTCCATGATACAAACGGTAATTTAACAGGATTTGATGTCGATTTAGCAAATGAAGTCGCCAAACGTCTTGGCGTCAAAGCAGATTATAAAGAAACGCAATGGGATGCAATGTTTGCGGGCTTAGATGCCAATCGCTTTGATATGATAGCCAACGAAGTGGGAATCCGTCCTGACCGCCAAAAGAAATACGATTTTTCTGATCCATATATAACGTCTGCGGGTGTTCTAATTGTTAATACTTCTAACACAAAAGTGAAAAAATTTGAAGATATTAAAGGATTAAACGCTGCCCAATCTTTGACAAGTAACTACGGGGATATAGCTAAAAAATATGGAGCCAATCTTGTTGGCGTAGAAGGATTCCAGCAAGCCGTTGAATTGTTAGCACAAAAACGTGTGGATGTAACGATTAACGATAAACTTACCTATTTAGACTATAAAAAACAAAAGCCAGATGCCCCAATCAAAGTGGCGGCAACGGCAAATGATGCGTCTTCAAGTGGATTTATGTTTCGAAAAAATAGTGACAAACTCGTTGATGAAGTCAATAAGGCCTTAAAAGAGATCGTTGACGACGGCACTTATAAAAAAATCTCTGAGAAATGGTTTGGTGAAGATGTACTTAAATAGTATTTTTGCTGATCCGGAAAGAACAGCAAGGTTATTTGACATTGCAAAAAGTTCCCTCCAGCCGCTGCTGGAGGGGGCTGTTTTTTATACGATTCCGTTAACGCTTATTACCTTTGTTTGTGGGATGATTTTGGCTATTCTGACCGCTTTAGCCCGAATTTCAGAGGTAAAAATTTTTCAAATCATCGCTCGAGTGTATGTTTCAGCGATTCGTGGTACACCATTACTTGTGCAATTATTTATCATTTTTTACGGACTGCCGAATCTCGGAATCACGTTAGATCCTTATATTTCGGCGGTCATTGGTTTTTCTCTAAGCGTCGGTGCCTATTCGTCCGAAATTATCAGAGCGGCGATTTTATCAACGCCAAAAGGACAGTGGGAGGCGGGCTATTCCATTGGCATGACCTATTCACAGGTCCTTAGAAGAATTATCTTGCCGCAGGCAGCCAGGGTCTCGATTCCTCCATTATCTAATTCATTTATTAGTCTTGTTAAGGATACTTCCCTTGCTTCCTTGGTATTAGTTACCGAGATGTTTCGCCGCGGACAAGAGATTGCTTCCACGAACTATGAATTTTTACTGGTATATTCAGAAGTAGCACTCATTTATTGGGTTATCTGCTTTTTCCTTTCCATCCTTCAAGGATACTTGGAAAAGAGACTGGGCCGCTATGGGGCGTAACTAGGAAAAAGGGAGTGTTATCATGATAAAAATCAACGGTTTATATAAACAATTTGACCAGTTGCAGGTGTTAAAAGGGATTGATTTAGCGGTAGAAAAGGGAAAAGTGGTGGTCGTAATTGGACCGTCTGGCTCCGGGAAGACGACCATGCTTCGCTGTTTGAACGTGTTGGAAACTCCAACCAAAGGTGTCATTTCGATCGAGGGTCAAAGCTTAGATTTTTCAAAACCGGTGGGGAAGAAGGATATTGCTTCTTTTCGCCGATTAACCGGGATGGTATTTCAAAGTTATAATTTATTCCCACATAAAACAGCCCTTGAAAATGTCATGGAGGGGCCGATTGTTGTAAAAGGGGAAAATAAAGAGACGGCTCGAAAAAAAGCGCAAACCTTACTTGAAAAAGTCGGACTGGCTGATAAGCAGGACTATTATCCAGCACAGCTTTCAGGCGGCCAGCAGCAGCGTGTCGGTATTGCCAGGGCGCTGGCGATGGAGCCGGAGGTTATGCTATTTGATGAACCCACCTCTGCACTCGATCCAGAATTGGTCGGTGAAGTGTTGAAGGTGATGAAGGACCTGGCAGCAGAGGGAATGACGATGATTGTTGTGACCCATGAAATGCGCTTTGCCCGTGATGTGGCAGATGAAGTGATTTTTATGGATGGAGGTATTGTCGTCGAACGAAATAAGCCAGACGAAATTTTTACCAATCCAAAAGAAGAACGAACCAAGAAGTTTTTGAATATGATTCAATAAGGTGCTGTAGCTCAATAGCTATGGCACTTTTTATTATTTAATGGGAAAAATTAGTTAAAATTTGTGAAACTTTTCCTATTCTTAACCGTAATACTTTATAATTAGGGTATGGAAAGGAAGGATGTCTACACGTTACTTTCTCCTTTCAGTATCAAAATTTATCATAAGGAGGGATAGCCTTGGAACCTTTCAGCATTCCTTTAGAAACGATTTATTTATACGGCTTAATAATCTCCGGTATCATCACGATTATTTTTGTATTGTTCGCTGATGTCTTTCATTTTCATGGGGCAGGGGAAGGGCTGGAGTTTCTTAATCCGGTATTAATTTTTGCTTTTGTTACGATTATGTCTGCGAGTGGATACTTATTTGAAAAGCTATCATCCATCCATTATTTACTTATACTGGGAATTTCCATCGTGATTGGATTGATTCTGGTCACTCTTTTACATGTATTTGTTCTTGTACCGGTATCCAAGGCGGAGGAATCGCTTGTTTACAAAGAATCGGATTTGCAAGGAAGGGTTGGTACGGTGATTACCTCCATTCCCGCTGATGGGTTTGGCGAGGTGATCATTGAAAGTACGAGCGGTCGAATTGCTAAACCTGCAAAAAGTTTTGACGCTGATTCTATTCCCAATGGTACAAGGGTACTTGTTGTTCAGGTGAAAAACGGTGTACTTGAAGTAACCGTTTATCAACAATTAGAGAATTTTACTTTATAGGGAGGTTAAGAAAATGGGATTTGGATTTATTTGGATTATCATCGGGGTTGTAGTATTGATCCTGCTCGCATTAATCGGTGTTTTTATTACAAAGTATAAAACAGCGGGACCAGACGAAGCCTTAATCGTAACAGGTAGCTTTCTTGGGAACAGAAATGTCCACGTGGATGAATCGGGGAATCGAATCAAAATTATCCGCGGCGGCGGTAGTTTTATTTTACCTGTCTTCCAGCAGGCAAAACCATTAAGTTTGCTATCTAGTAAACTTGAAGTAACCACTCCAGAGGTGTACACCGAACAGGGTGTACCTGTCATGGCGGATGGAGTGGCGATTATTAAAATCGGCGGCTCGATTAGTGAAATTGCCACCGCTGCTGAGCAGTTCCTGGGAAAACCAAAGGAAGACCGGGAAAATGAAGCGAGAGAAGTGCTTGAGGGACATTTGCGCTCCATCCTCGGTTCGATGACGGTAGAAGAGATTTATAAAAACCGTGATAAATTCTCCCAAGAGGTCCAACGGGTTGCCTCACAGGATTTAGCAAAAATGGGGTTAGTCATTGTATCCTTTACAATTAAAGATGTTCGTGATAAAAACGGTTACCTTGAGTCATTAGGGAAACCACGAATTGCCCAAGTAAAACGGGATGCCGATATTGCAACGGCCGAGGCTGAAAAAGAAACGCGCATTAAAAAAGCAGAAGCAGCTAAGGAAGCGAAACGCAATGAATTAGAGCGAGCTACTGAAATTGCTGAAGCAGAAAAAATCAATCAGCTGAAGATTGCGGAATTCCGCCGAGAGCAGGATATTGCCAAAGCCCGTGCGGACCAAGCCTATGATCTAGAAAGTGCAAGGTCGAAGCAGGATGTAACCGAGCAGGAAATGCAAATCAAGATTATTGAGAGACAAAAGCAAATTGAACTAGAGGAAAAAGAGATCCTTCGCCGTGAACGCCAATATGATTCTGAAGTGAAGAAAAAAGCGGACGCTGATCGTTATTCTGTAGAGCAATCTGCTGCGGCAAATAAAGCCAAGGAAATAGCGGAAGCGGAAGCGAATAAATACCGGATTGAAGCAATGGCAAAGGCTGAGGCAGAACGAATCCGTCTCGATGGTCTGGCAAAAGCGGAAGCACAAAAAGCACAAGGTTCCACAGAAGCCGAAATTATCCGCCTTAAAGGTCTTGCGGAAGCGGAGGCAAAGGAAAAAATCGCTGAAGCCTTCGAACAGTTTGGTCAGGCTGCTATCTTAGATATGATTATCAAGATGCTTCCTGAATATGCAAAACAGGTGGCTGCACCTCTTTCTAACATTGATAAGATTACCGTAGTAGATACAGGCGGCGGTTCTGGATCAAATGGCGGTGCCAATAAAATCACTAGTTATGCGACCAACTTAATGGCTACATTGCAAGAGTCCTTGAAGGCTTCGAGTGGGATTGATGTGAAGGAACTAATTGAAAACTATTCCGGAAAATCGAATGTAAGAAAAAGCATTGAAGATTTAACGGACGAGATTAAACAAAAAGCTGAATAAGACTAATGAACCTGAACCTTATCATAACCTTGATAAGGTTTTTTGCATATGAACCTGTAACTTTTGGAGTGTTTTTTTACGAAGTAGTAGTAGGCTAAATTACTTAAATTTCGAAATTCGAAGTTTAAGTTTTTAACAGAAGGAATAGATAGAAGGGATAAATTAGACTAAAAGGTTTTATTTCCCAGCACTTCACCATGTTTAATTACCTATATTTCTTTTGCTATTTTCCTGTTTTGGTTTTAAATACCTATTTTTATATAGTAAATTATCACTATATTCATATTATTTACAATATTTATACTAGTCTGATAAAATGATAGAGCACTGTTCTTCTAGTGGAACATTGCACTATATAAAATGGGGGGAATAAACAGGTGAAGAAAAAAAATACCTTAAAGGTCTTATCCAGTCTTGCGGCTAGTACCATGGTAGCTACGACCATGTTCGCAGGCGCATTTGCTGGAAGCACGGTTGCACCTAAACCGGCAGCGGCGGCAACAACCATCTCATCGGCTCCAATCGACTTGAATGTGGTTGATATCGATCGTCTTGGTAAAGCGCTCCAAAAAAGAGGACTAGTTGCGAAAAATGCAACACCTGAGGAAATTACAAAAGCAGCGAAGGCCTACATACAGAAAAAACAAGGCCAAAAACCAGGTAAAGCAGACAAAGCCCAAACAAAGGGACAGCAGGAAATAGACAAAAAGGCAAAAGATTTCCTTACAAAACAAAAGGACAAGCTGACAAAGCAGCTTAACAAAGGCCACGAAAACTTTAAAAAGGGCAAGCCAACTGGGGCAGTAAAAGTAGATTCTGCCAAGCAGGCTGCTTATAACGGCGATGTTCGAAAAGATGAAGTACTCGTTCTTTTAGTTGAGTATGCTGACTTTAAGCACAATCAAGTCGAACAAGAACCTGGGTATATGTATGCAAAAGACTTCAGTAAAGAGCATTATCAAAAAATGTTATTTGGTGATCAAGATTTTACCCTTTTCAATGGTGACAAAATAAAAACATTTAAACAATATTATGAAGAGCAATCTGGCGGCAGCTATACTGTGGACGGAACCGTTTCGGACTGGCTAACGGTACCGGGAAATGCGGCTGATTACGGCAGCGATGACCCAGAAGGTGGAAACGATAATAAGCCGGGTACAAAGGGACCACGTGGATTCATCAAGGATTCCTTAGATGCTGCGGTTGCATCTGGGATAAATTTAGCGAATTATGATAAATTAGATATCTATGACCTTGATGGCGACGGGAATATTAACGAGCCAGACGGCTTGGTTGACCACTTGATGGTTATTCATGCTGGTGTTGGTCAAGAAGCAGGCGGCGGAGCTCTTGGTGATGATGCAATCTGGTCACATCGCTGGACATTGGATGGTGTTCATCCAGTTGCCAACACAACAGCTTCGGTTGATTACTGGGGCGGAAAAATGGCAGCCTACGACTATACCGTGGAGCCAGAAGATGGTGCAGTTGGTGTATTCGCCCACGAATATGGTCATGATTTAGGTGCTCCAGATGAGTATGATACACAATATACTGGTAATGGTGACTCAGTTGCCCAATGGTCGATCATGAGCGGTGGCAGCTGGAGCGGTCATATTGCTGGTACACAGCCCCCAAGTTTTTCACCACAAGTGAAAGAATTCTATCAAAAAACAATTGGCGGAAACTGGGCTAATATTACAGAAGTAAACTATCAGGATATTGATAAAAACGGTTTAGCTACAGTAATCGATCAAAGTGTAACTAAATCTAAGAATCCAGGTATTGTGAAGGTAAACCTTCCTGCTAAAAAGGTTCCTGGAATTCCAGTAGGATTTGGTGCGAAATATTACTACAGTACTAAAGGCGATAACCTTAATACAGTACTTGAGACTCCTGTCTTTGACTTAACAAATGTTGCATCTGCAAAATTTGATTATAAGCAATATTATAAAGTTGAAGCTGGCTATGACTACCTAAATGTTAATGCGGTGACTGAAGATGGCAAAAGCGTTAAACTTGATACAATTGGCGATCAAAACACCGCTGGCGGTTTTGAAACATCTCAGGGTAATTGGGAAGACAAGACCCTTGACTTGACACCAGTCCTTGGCAAAAAAGTAAAACTAGTATTCAATTATGTAACAGACGGCGGGCTTGCTCCAGATGGATTTGCAATCGACAACCTACAATTAACGGTTGATGGACAAGTTGCATTCTCAGACGATGCTGAAGGAACACCAAAAGTAACGTTAAAAGGCTTTGAAGTTTCTGACGGCTGGATTCAAAAACCACATTACTACTACCTAGAGTGGAGAAACTATGCTGGTTCCGATACAGCTCTTCAATACTCTCGTGACGCAAAATATAATACTGGTTTAGTAGTTTGGTATGGTGACGATACATTCACAGATAACTGGGGCGGCGTTCACCCTGGCGAAGGCTTCCTAAGTGTAGTGGACTCTCATCCAGAAGCGCTTATTTTTAACCTAAAGGGTCAAGACTCAATCAGCCAGACAACTCGCTACCAAGTTGCAGACGCTGCGTTCTCATTAGACCCATCACCTGCATGGAGTGTTAATTCTCCAACTCGTGGAATCTATGATTACAAAGGTCTTCCAGGTGTAACAGAATTTGACTCAACAAAATCTTATATCAATAATGTGATTCCTGATGCCGGCGTTAAAGTACCATCACAATATCCAATTAAGGTACAAGTCATCGGCGAAGCAAAAGACAACACTGCTGGAGCGGTTTGGATTCACAAATAAGAAAGAGAAGAGACATCGGGAATTTCCCGATGTCTCTTTTCCTTATAAAATTATCTTAAAAGTCGTTCCAACACTTTGGCTGCTTACTGCCTCAATTGTTCCTCCGTGTGCCTCCACTAGCTGCTTAACAATGGAAAGCCCAAGACCAGAACCACCCAATGCACGGGTTCTTGATTTATCAACCCGGTAAAAGCGTTCAAATATCCTCGGTAAATCTTCTTTGGGAATCCCTTTCCCTTCATCTTGAACCTGGATATGAGTTTTCCCTTCAACTTGCCATACGGAAACGATTATTTTGGTACCGGGTTCAGAATATTTCCTGGCATTATCGAGGAGGTTTAGAATGACCTGTTCAAACCGGATCGGATCAATATGTGCATAAAGATGTTCAGAACAATTAAGCTCAATTCTCATCTCATTCTCCTTTAGAGCAGGTGCTACTTTCTCGATGATGGATTGAAAATAGGGGGACAAATGAACCTCTTCTTTTTCAATCGAAAATGTGTTTTCATCCATTTTTGCTAGATTAAATAATTCCTTAACTAGCTTAGCTAGTTTAACCGACTCTTCATGAATAATCTCTAAATAGTGATCCTTATCTTCTTTAGTCGTATTACTCCGGCGGGCAATATCGGCATAACCTTTAATGTACGTCAGCGGAGTTCTCAATTCATGAGAGATACTGGCTAGAAATTCATTCCGCTCATTTTTTAAAATTTCTAAGTCATTCGCTAACACCTTAATTGCTTCACCAAGGTCGCCGATTTCATCCTTCCCAAGTTTCGGAAGCGAGACGGAGAGGTCGCCTTTACTAATTCGTTTCGTTGCCTCACTCATCTGAATAAGCGGGTGTGTTACATATCTGGTTAAGAAGATAATAATCATCATCGTAAATAGAAGCGTAAGCAGACTGGCAAGAAGAAAATGCTTATTTAATTCAGAAATTAAATCCCTAATCTTCTGTGTAGTTTGAAACATAAAGACATAACCGGCAATTTTCTTGTCGACCATCACGGGACTAACAGCGGCAATGGTAGCTGCTGTTTTCCAATCTTCTACTAAGATTAATCCATCATGGGGAACATGTTTAGGAATAGACTTCATCGTTTTTTTCATTTCATCTGTCACTTTATTAGATGACATATAGATAGAGCCATCTGGCTTCGTTAAGACGACTTGTGTATCGGTCCGCGCTTCCATCATGGCAATGTGCCTGACCGTATCTTCGTGAAACGACGCCTCTAGAACATCGCGGTGATTATTCCCCCTTGTCTGAAGTGCAGATAATTCTTCATGTACACGAGAGTGGATGATATTATTGTGTAAAAAAAACATCGAAATTCCTTCTAACAGACAAATAGCTAGAAAGAAAAGCAGACTAATTTTAAGTGATATTTTATTCATGTCAGCACCTCACTCCATAAGAATACTACATGTCAGGCCGTGAGATAGCATTCCTTTGTTGCAATTTTATAAAAAAAGTGGGTGTCCCGTTTAACTGGGACACCCTTTATAGTAGAGAGGTTAATTTTGGGATGAGTAAGATGGCTAAAAAACCAGTGTACTCAATTGATAAAGAGCCGATCACCATAACTTTGGGGAGTTCAAGGTGTCAACACTCTTCACATGATTTATCTTAGCGAGAAAAATTGAAGATGTTATGAAGAAGTTGTGGTGAATTTGTGAAGTTACAAAAATCACAGATCAGAGATGATATAGTAAGGGTATGGGGAGTGATGATTCATGAAGATTCTATTAGTGGACGATGAACGCAGAATAGTAGAAGTCCTTGAAGCTTATTTAGAGAGAGAAGGCTATGAG
Source organism: Bacillus sp. ISL-18 (assembly GCF_018613415.1). Lineage (GTDB taxonomy): Bacteria > Bacillota > Bacilli > Bacillales > Cytobacillaceae > Neobacillus. The sequence continues at coordinate 201,327 of NZ_JAGGQG010000012.1, forward strand.
ATTCATAGTGCTGATAATGGGATAGATGCTTTGAAAAAAGCGAAAACAATCGAACCTGATTTAATGATTCTTGACCTCATGCTGCCTGATATATCTGGTGAAGAGGTTTGCCGGCTCGTGCGAAAAGAGTCGGATGTCCCGATCCTTATGCTGACAGCGAAATCGGCGGAGGATGACCGCATTAACGGGATTGTGATGGGAGCGGACGACTATTTAACCAAACCTTTTAGTCCAAGGGAAGTGGTTGTTCGTGTTCAAGCCATTCTCAGACGCGTCAAAAAGGCAGACAAGGTCGAACGCCTTGAATTTAACGGCAAAAAACTTTCAATCGACTTAGTCAAAAAAGAGGTAACAGTAAATGGGGAGTATGTAACGTTAACCCCGATTGAATATAAATTATTAACCAATATGGCTGTCAATCCTGGCCGTGTCTACAGCCGAATGGATTTGCTTGAAAAAATTCAGGATGAAGGCATGTACTATGATGGCTATGAACGGAGTGTGGATACCCATATTAAAAATCTCCGTAAAAAAATAGAGTGGGATTCACGGCAGCCGGATTTTATCGTGACGGTTTTTGGGATGGGCTATAAATTTGGAGGGGTACTAGATGCTGCAAACGCTCCGGTCTAAAATACTTTTTTATTTAGTCTTCATCTCGATGATTGGAATTTTAATTGTCAGCTTCTTTATTCAGTACGGCTTTGAGGAGAGCTTTACTAGTTATTTAGACCGTAATCGTGAAAAAAAGATTGATCGAATTATTACGGAAATCGAGAAAGACTATCGAAAAAATGGACACTATACCACGGATCCGGTCTATGGTCTACTGCATGAGAATGCTATGTCTGATCAACTTTATTTTCAATTATATGATCGATTCGGGAAAATGCAGATGGATACATCAAGTATCCGCGGCATGTTAAATAGCTTTGGGTTAACGGAACCCGAGCCTAATGGAGAAAAGTGGCACAGTAAAACCTATACGTTGAAGGTAGACAATGCCATTATCGGCAAGCTCGTCGCCATTTATCCGGTAGGTCCAATTGATGATGAATACACCTTTATTCAAACGATTCAATTGTATATCTTAGCTGCCGTTTGCTTAACCATAGTTTTAGCGATACTCTTTGGAATGATTTTTTCTAAAAAACTAACCGCCGGGCTAAAGAAGCTCTCGTTTGCAGCAGGTGAGCTGCAGCAGCATAATCTTGATATCCGTATCCCTTTATCCGGTCTGCCGACAGAGGTAAAGCAGATCGCGATTTCTTTTAATAAACTTGCTGAATCGCTAGCTAAGGAAGAAATGCTGCGGAAACAATTTACAGGCGACCTTGCCCACGAGCTGCGGACCCCGCTTGCTACGTTAAGAAGTCAAATTGAAGCTTTCCAAGATGGAATTTGGGAGCCAACACCACAGCGTTTGCAGGTTAGTCATGAAGAGCTCATGCGGTTAGTAAGGCTGGTGAATGAGTTAGAGAAACTGCTTGCAGCGGAAAATCCGCAAATAAGACTAGAGAAAATGGAACTGGAGGCAGGCAGCGTATTAGCCGCTTTATGGGAAATGTTTTTGCCCATATTTAAAGAAAAGGGTGTAGGTCTGCAAATTGAAGAACCCTACCAGGAAGAAATGTTTGAAGCAGATAAAGATCGTTTGATGCAAGTTTTGTCCAATGTTCTTAATAATGCTTTAAAGTATACACCGGAAGGGAAAAACGTCACCATTTCGGTTGTGACTGACAAAGAAGGTTACGTGGGCTTTAAAATTCAGGATGAAGGTTCCGGAATGGCTGAAGACGACATCCCCCATATTTTCGAACGTTTCTATCGGGGAGATAAATCCCGTGATAGAAAAACGGGCGGTGTAGGAGTGGGGCTCTCGATTGTAAAGGCCTTAATGGATGCCCATAAAGGCTTAATTAACGTAAAAAGTAAGTTAAATAAAGGAACCAGCATCACCTTATGGTTTCCACAGGAAGAGTAAAGGCCGTTCTTCAATGAACGGCCTTCTTTCTATGATTCTAATAATTCCTTTATATGGTATACCCGGCCGCTTTCGGGTGTGCCGCGCAGCACTAGGTCCACTAAACCATTCGCCACTGCATCCGTTTCCAATAATAGATTCTTTTCTTTAAACTCTTTAAATTTTTCTAGCTCCTTAAAGGCAGCTTCGGAGGAAGAGCGGATCGTTTCCTGCATGCCGGTATCCATGATGCCTGGACTAAAGCCAATAATGGTATTCTGGGTTTTTAATTCTGCCTGTTCGATGGCGGTTGTTTGGGTGAACATGTTTAACCCGGCCTTTGAGCTGCAATAAACACTCCAGCCTTCGATCGAGCGGACAGCGGCACCAGACGTGACATTGATAACGGTTACTTTTGTATTGGTTAACTGTGCCTGGCTTAAAAATAAATTGGTAATCAAAATAGGCGCAATTAAATTTACTTTTATATTTCGAATAATTGGAGTTTGATCTAAATTTCCGACCGTTTGAATGGGTTCAATCACACCGGCATTATTGAAAAGCAGGATCTCAGTTGGGTTCTTTTCAAAAAGACAGTGGGCAATCTCCATAAAGACCTCTTGTATTTCTTTTTCTAATGAGAGATTGCAAGAAATATGTTTATAGTTCATTCCCTTTGAGATGGCAAGATTCTTTAACTCGCTATTCTCTGTCCGGGAAACAGAAACTACCGCAATTTGCTCCTGCAAAAGGTGTTTCGCAATACTTTCCCCTAAGCCCTTAGAAGCCCCGGTTATGATTGCATATTTCATGGAACACTCCCCCTAAAGCTAGTTTCATTATGTATATTATCTATTTTATTCCTCAAAAAAATATTAAGCAAATTTGGAAGAAATATAAAAAAAGCAGCTCCATTCAAGGAACTGCTGCTGCATTTTTAGGCACTAAACCGTTAACCATTTTTCAGGCTTGAACTGGGGATTAATTTACTGCCCGTTAATGCAGGATAGAATTTCTTCCACTCATTTAGGAAGGATTGGGTGGAAGTGTTGGGATGTTCAATGACCAGTGGGGTTGGTCCTGTCTGCTTTTCTTGACCATTGACAATTATTGAAAGCCGATTTGTCAAATACTGAATCTCCATCAAATCATGGCTGACAAACACAGTAGTAGTTCTGGTGTCTTCTAAAATCTGTTTGAAATCTTCCATTAAACGGATCTTTGTTGGAAAATCTAGTGCTGAAAAAGGTTCATCTAGAAAAAGTATTTCCGGCTCCACAATCATGGCGCGAGCAAGATTAACCCTTTGCGCCTCACCGCCTGATAAATAAAGAGCATTTTTTTTTGCTAAATGGCTAATGCCAAACAACTCGAGCCACTCAGCAACTTTTTCTTTGATGATTGGTTTGGATACCTTCCTTAATGTTAGGCCAATAGCAATATTTTGAAAGACGGATCCATCTAAGAGAAGGGATTGCTGTAAGGCAACCGAGAAGCTTCTTCGCCATTCAAGCGGAGGATTGCCAATTGGAACGGGTTGATTCCGATAGAGGAACTCACCGCTTGACTGTTTTTCCAGAAACGAAAGGACCTTCAGTAAGGTGCTTTTTCCAGCACCGTTTGGCCCCATAATACCAAGAAACTCACCATCATAAATCTTGAAGGAAGGAATATCAAGAATCGTCTTCTGCTGGGCTTGATAGGTCATGTTTCTTAGCTCAATTAACGGGTTCATGATATTCGCTTCCTTTGCTGTAAAAATGTTAAGGCAGCCGTTATCAATAGAGCAACGGACAATAAAATAAACGAAAGGGCTAAGGCAATGTCAAAGTTTCCTTTCGATACTTCCATTACGATGGTCGTGGTTAAGATGCGAGTATCGCCTTGAATATTTCCGCCCACCATCATTGCTGCCCCCACCTCGGCAATCACGCGGCCAAAACCCGCCATGACCGCCGCTAAAATGGCCATTTTTAATTGTTTAATCAGAATAAACAATGTCTGCAGTCTTGTGGCCCCAAGTGCCTTAATTTGCAGCAGCATCTTATCACTGATTTGCTGAAAGGCTGTACAGGTAAGGCTTGTGACAATGGGCAGGCTGACTAAGATTTGGGCCATGACAATGGCGGTCGGCGAATAGAGCAAGGAGAAATCACCTAATGGGCCGGAGCGCCATAAAAGCATGGTAATCCAGAGTCCCGCCACAACTGGCGGGAGCCCTAGACCAATATTAATGAAAACTAGTAATAATTTACGGCCTTTGAATCTAGTTAATCCAAGGAGCATACCAAAAGGCAAGCCGATTAGTGTACTAATGAGAATGGAAATGAGGCAGACTTTAAGCGTTAAAGCCGTAATCGCTAACACTTCTTGATCACCAGAAAGGATGATTTCGATTGCCTTTTTGATTCCATCTACTAGTAATTCCATACCGTCGTGCCTCCAGTAATTTCGTATGAAGTTGACAGGAGGCGGACTCGTTTAGAAGAACGCCACTCTATCATTTATTCTGTGTATTTAATAAAAAGTGATCTTCCAAATTCTTTTTTACCAAAGTTCTCAATTACATCTTGTGTTTTTGGAGCTACCATGAAATCTACAAACTTTTTAGCATCTGTACTATTCACTTTATCATGTTTTTCAGGATTTACTTCCATTACATGATAGATATTCATTAAATCTTTACCGCCTTCAACCACAATTTTTAGTGTATCTAGATTTTTGGATTGGGCAAGCCAGGTTGCACGATCCGTTAAGACATAGCCTTTCTTCTCAGCAGCAACTTGTAAGGTTTGGCCCATTCCTTGTCCGGTTGAAACATACCAATCGCCTGCAGGTTTAATATTGGCAGTCGTCCAAATAGCCAGTTCTTTTTTATTTGTACCAGAGTCATCGCCGCGTGAAATGAAAGGTGATTTGGTTTCAGCTAATTTCTTAAACGCCGCGACAATATCATCACCTCTAACGCCTGCTGGGTTTTCCTTTGGACCTACTAAAACAAAATCATTGTACATAACGCGTTTATAGTTAATGGCATCCCCTGCATCAACAACCGCCTTCTCTGCTGCTGGAGCATGAACCAGCAGGGCATCTGCTTCACCCTTTGTACCCATTGCTAATGCTTCGCCAGTACCGACAGCAATTACTTTTACTTTGACATTATTTTCTTTTTCAAACATAGGGATAATGACATCCAATAAGCCGCTGTCCTGTGTGCTGGTTGTGGTCGCAAGAATCATGTTTGTTGGAGCAGGTTTAGCTGCTGCTGGCTTCTGTTCTTTAGCGGCCGAATCTTTTGATGTTGTATTTCCACAAGCTGATAAAACAAGAAGCATGAGTGCAAATAACGCAATTACGAAACGATTTTTCTTCATACAAGTTCCTCCGTTTGACTAGTTTGATAGATGACATTTCCTAACTCTTGAATCGAATAGCCTTCTAAATCTGTCAGGCTATCTTTAAAACTAGCAGATTGTAAATAATGAATTAACGCCAGTAAATCCTCTTTGTTCTCTGTGGTGAAGCGAAAAACAAGATCAAACTTTTCCTGCGTGATCGGGACGAAATCAAGTCCTAGGTGGCTTGCGGCGGATTGGATTCCAAAGGTAACATCCGCAATTCCTCGATTTATGTAGGAAGCCGCAGATAAATGGTTCCATTCTTCCTGTCCATAACCGTTTATTTTAGTTGGATGAATCCCATAGGCAGAAAGCTTGGAATCGAGTAAAAACCTTGTTCCCGCTCCTTTTTGCCGGTTAATAAACTGAACGTCTTTTCTAGTAAGATCCGTAAAATCAAGAATACTCTTAGGATTACCCTTTGCGACAATGAAGCCTTGCTGCCTGGCTGCAAATCGTATGACCGCAATATTTTCATAGACAAACAGCTGATGAATAAATGGCAGATTATATTCTTGTGAAGCTGGATCTAATAAGTGGATTGCCGCAATATCGCATTGACCGCGGTAAAGCATCATTAATCCTTCTAAACTTCCGATGAAAGAAGGCTGGATTTGCAAATTTAAAGCGCTTGCAGCTTGTTTGGCGAAAAGTTCTACGAGAAAATCATGGCTGCCAGAAAGACGGATCGGTGCCGTTGGCATGCTGGTTACGTGTGGTGCATCCATACTTTTTTTAGCAGGCGCTTTCATGCTTTCCTTATAACGCTCGAGTTCGGCATGCTCGATTCTCATTTTATTTCCAATCTTAAAGGCGTGTAATTCACCTCTTTTAATCAACTCATACACTGTATGTTTAGAGATTTGAAAGATTTGCGCTACTTCATCGGGAGTATAGGCCCGTTCGTCCATTTTTCACCCTCCTTTTTCCAGTTCATTTTATAAAAAGAATAGCACAAGATATGTGACTTTTGTTAAGTTTTGTTAAGTTTCGTTAGGTTTTGTTTAGAAATGTCATGATTTGTACAAAAGAAATGTTCATGAGTCACACAATCTTCACAAACGTCACTTATTGTTCAATCGTGAGCATGGGAATTTGTTGTAGTATGTTCATAGAGGGAAAATTTCTAGTTAAGGGAAGGGATGTAAATGTCGAAACTTTTGTATATTACAGCAAACCCTAAAAATGATATAAAACGATCAAAAGGGATGCAAATCGGCGAAGTATTTTTAGAGGAGTTTAAGGCTGCCCAGCCGGATGTGGAAATCGAACGGTGGCACTTATATGATATGGAAATCCCAGATATTGACATGGATCTTTTATACGCACGGGCTAAATTATCCTTTATGGGTTATACAAAAGAGCAATTATCGGAAGCGGAACGGACCAAGCTTGAAAAAATGCATGAACTTGCTGACCGATTTATTGATGCTGATTACTATGTGTTTGTGACACCGATTTGGAATCTTGGCGCCCCTTCGATTTTGAAAAAGTTTATTGATAATTTATTTATCGTTGAAAAAACGTTTACCAATACACCAGATGGTCCTAAGGGACTTTTAACGGGCAGAAAAGCGATTCATATTCAAACCCGCGGCGGTATCTATTCTTCCGGTCCAATGGTAGACTTCGAGTTTGGAGACCGCTACTTACGCAAGGTATTCGAATTCCTTGGTTTAGAGAGCTTGGATACCGTAATTGCAGAGGGAATGGATCATTTTCCAAAACAGATACCGGAAATTATGGCCAAGGCAAAAGAACAAGCAGCCGAAGCAGCACGCGAAATGGCAAAAGAAACGGTTAACATCTAAAAGAAAAATGCGACTCGCTCTGAGCCGCATTTTTCTTTTAAAATTTGCCTGTAAATTGAAAGAATAATACAAGAATCCCTAATGCCCAAACATAAATCGCAAATGGCTTTAAAGAATGATTTTTTAAATAGCTAATCATCCATCTAACGGCAACGTAGCCGAAGAGAGCAGAAGCTATAATCCCCACAAGTAATGCCGATAGGGTGATGGTTTCGCCTTGGCCTTCGAGTAAATCCTTCGTCTGCAGGACAATCGCACCGGCAATCGCTGGTGTTGATAAAAGAAAAGAAAAGTAAGCAGCAGTTTCCCGGTCTAATTTACGCCAAAGTGCGGCAACGATGGTCATCCCCGAACGTGAAATGGCAGGCATAATCGCCACCGCCTGAAAGGTACCAATGATGAAGGCATCTTTATAGCCGATATCATCCATTTTTTTATACCCATTTTTAGCCGAATCGGCAAGCCACAAAAATATTCCCGTCATTAAAAATTCCCAGCCAATCGTCACACCTGTTTTCGAGATTTCATCAATATAATCTTTAAAAGCAAGCCCAAATACAACCGCAGGAATCGTTCCCACGATTAACAAAAAGGTTAATTTGCTAAACGGGTTTTTAAGTATTTTGATAAACTCAGCTTTATAAAAGACAAACACAGCCAATAAGGTCCCGACATGCAGCATGGTATCAAGCAATAGCCCCGCTTCTTGAAGGCCGAATAAATTTCTTCCTAAGTAAAGATGTCCTGTACTGCTGATGGGCAAAAATTCAGTTAAACCTTGAATAATTCCGAGGATTAATGCTTCCAGTTTTGTTAACATACGCTCCCTCTCATTCTAAAGTGATCTAAGCCTGTACACTAATGAATATGCAGGAAAGAACGATTTCATGAAGTCCTCTTCCATTTTAGGAGGTATTAAATAAAAGATTGATAGATGAAATCAAAATAAGTGCAAACCGAACGACTTCTCCCATAAAATAGGATTATACTTGCCTGAGAGGAGAAACGTATTGTGGAAAATTCTCATCTTCATTTTAATACGTCTATTGGGGTCAAAAAGCCAGAAAATATTCGAAACAAAGAACAGGCATGTCCATTTTGTGAAAGAGACCAGTTGACCGGCATCATTGCTGTTGATGGCCCGATCATTCTCTTGAAGAATAAATATCCTGTCCTAGAAAATACGTATCAAACCGTGCTAATTGAAACAGACGATTGCCATGGCGACCTCTCCACCTACTCCAATGAGCATCTCCATCGGTTGATTCGATTTGGCCTTACTGCTTGGTTAGACATGGAGAAATCAGGCCAATACCGATCGGTCATTTTTTTCAAAAATCATGGACCGCTGTCGGGAGGGACCATCGCCCATCCACATATGCAGATTGTCGGTTTGCGTGATATTGATTATCGAGAAAAATCGTCACATGATATGTTTGAGGGGCTACTCATTGCCGAGAACCCTGGTGTCCGGTTTACCTTGTCAACAAAGCCGCGTGTGGGCTTTTATGAATTTAATATTGAAATGGAGGATTCCGGATACAGGGAGGAGTTCGCGGAATATATTCAAAAGGCGGTCCACTATATTCTGAATCATTTTCCTTTTAAAGCGACAAGCTATAATATCTTTTTTCATCATCTGGATGATAAAATTTATGCAAAAGTGGTCTCCCGGTTTGTGACTACCCCGTTATACATTGGGTATGGTATTCCACAAGTCCCGAGTAATTTAGAGTGGATGGCTGAAGAGGTACGAAAGATCTATTTTGAAATCATGTAAATAAAACCAGCAGCCGGTTATAAGTTGAGATTTGTCGTTTTTCAAAATATAATGGAGGAATGGACAAGTTTTTTGTAAGGTGGTACCAATATGACTTCAAATCGCAATACAACTTCAAAACTTGATTACAGCCTTGTTTTTATATTAATCTTGCTTTTTCTAGCGAGCTGTTTAGCGATCTACAGTGCCCAGGCAAGCGGACAGTATAAGGAGAACTTTTTAATCAAGCAAATCGTCTGGTATGTAGTTGGGGGCGGTATTATTACCATGGTAATGACCCTTGATTCAGACCAATTGAAAAAATTAACGTGGTACGCTTACGGGTTGGGCATCTTCTTGCTAGCTTTTTTAATTGTTGCACCAGCAAGTATTGCTCCTGTCATTAATGGAGCAAAAAACTGGTTTGTGCTCCCAGGGGTAGGCTCGATCCAGCCTTCTGAGTTTGTTAAAATTTTTATGATCCTTGGTCTTGCACGTGTGGTTGATCAACATCATTTGAAAAATCCAGTTAAAACACTGCAAACTGATTTTTGGCTGTTAATTAAAATGGGTATCGTCACGATGGTTCCGTTGGGGATGATCATTAAACAAGACTTAGGGACCTCGCTTGTTTTCTTGGCTATTTTAATTGGCATGATTTTCATTTCTGGAATCTCATGGAAAATTTTAGTGCCGATCTTTGCGTTCGGTATTGTCTTAATTGGTACGATATTTTATTTTGTTCTTTGGAACCCGGATGTTTTGGAAAAGTATCTGGGGGTTGGTGAATATCAGCTTCGCCGGATCTACTCTTGGCTTGATCCGTATAGTTATGAGGGGACGGATGCTTACCAGCTGACGAAGTCCTTGCTTGCCATCGGCTCCGGTCAAACAGGCGGTAAAGGCTTTGGCAACCGTGAAGTCTATTTACCTGAAAGTCAAACGGACTTTATTTTTAGTGTCGTGGGTGAGGAATATGGCTTTATCGGTTCAAGTGTGCTAATCAGCTTATTTTTCCTGCTTATTTACCATATTACGAAGGTTGGTATGGAAACAAAGAACAATTTTTATACGTATATTTGTGTTGGTGTCATCAGTATGATCACCTTCCACGTGTTCCAGAACATCGGCATGACCATTGGCGTTCTGCCAATTACCGGTATCCCGCTGCCTTTTATCAGCTACGGGGGAAGTGCCTTGATGGGGAACATGATGGGATTGGGATTAATTTTCTCGATTCGTTATCATTATAAAAAGTATATGTTTTCTACTTCGGCATAAAAAGAGCGACATGGTTCGCTCTTTTTTTTGTGCTTTGTCTAAATTGATGGCAAGGAATCAACGAGTCACTTCTCAAGTCAAAGTACAGTTCGCGGAATTTTTTCGGAAGTTCGCGGAAAAAACATAAAAAGATACGGAATTAATCCTGAAGTACACGGAAAAAATCCAAAAATCCACGGAAATATCGCCCAGACCCGCGGAATTAACGAATCAAATCTCAAGTCAAAATACAGTTCCCGGAATTAATTCGAAGGTTCGCGGAAAAAACATAAAAAGATACGGAATTAATCCCGAAGTCCACCGAAAAAATCCAAAAATCCACGGAAATATCCAACAGACCCGCGGAATCAACGAATCACCTCTCAAGTCAAAATACAGTTCGCGGAATTATTTCGCAAATCCACGGAAAAAACTTAAAATGATACGGAATTAATCCAGAAGTTCACGGAAAAAATCCAAAAATCCACGGAAATATCGTCCAAGTCCGCAGAATTAACCCCAAAACCCTGCCCACTAACAAATATGGTAAAATGATATAAACAGTTACAAGCAACAAAAAGCGGTACTAAACCTGCACCGTACGCAAATAGCATGGATGGAAGGTGTCAAAAATGGAGAAAGAATTTACAGCTCAGTTTGAAGCATTACTCGAAAAATACAGTGAGCTCCTCGTTGGCGAAAGCAAGGAAGAGACAAAAGAAAAAGTGAAGATTTGGGCTTTATATTCACATATTGCCAAATCCATGCCAGCCCTAGCAAAGCACTGGAATGAACTTTACCCCGATGCCAAAGAAGAAATAAAACAAATCAGTCTAGAAATAAAACAGCTAAATGAGCAGCATCGAAAAGCAAAGAAATAATAAAAACGGCCATGCAGGTGACATGGCCGTTTTGCTTACATTTGGTCGTCCGATTGATTGCTATCAGTAGGTTTGTAAGTCTGGCTTGATTGAGAATCAGATTGTTTAGCTTGATTATTAATATCTGTCATATCATTCTCTGCACCAAACTCGGTTGCATAATTAGCCTGGCCGTAGTTTTGACTTTGACTGGTCGTATCCGTTTTGGACTCGCCCAATGGAGCAAATAATAGCGGAAGACAAGCAAGTCCACTAAGTCCAACAAGACTATAAATGATTCGAGATAAAGCTGAATCTTGCCCGCCAAAAAGGGCTGCTACTAAATCAAATTGAAAAAACCCAATTAGTCCCCAGTTAATGGCCCCGATAATCACTAAAACTAAAGCAACTCGTGATAAGGTCTTCATGTACCTTCACCTCCCGAATAGAGTATAAAAATATCGTTTTTAGCATTTGTATTAACCCCAATTATCATACAGCCCTAATAAAACTAAATAACTCAGCCTAGCGCTTGTATTGGCTATTTTGGCTGTTTCGTTTATCAATGCTGGCTTCTTCATTTCCTGGTCCGGCATTGCCCTTCACACTTGCCGCGCTTACACCAGCTTTGGAAGGGTTCTTTTTCATTTTTGCCATCATTATCACCTCATGAATAGGATGCCCAGCCTCATAAAAATATGTAGTGAAAAATGTGTTTAAAAAAAATTAAAAATATCGGGTTTATTGATTGCACAAATTTTCGAAATATTTTATATTAAATAGTAGCAGGACTCATTCATCAATGAATTTTTTTTGCTATAAAAATGAATGAGTATTCATTCAAAGTTGAAGGGGGAGACAATGTTGAACCAATTGATTAAAAAAGCAGCTGTCCTTGGATCAGGAGTAATGGGATCTGGAATCGCAGCTCACTTAGCAAATATCGGAATCCCAACACTATTATTGGATATCGTGCCCAAGGAATTAACAAAGGAAGAGGAAGCCAAAGGGCTTACCATTGCAGATAAACCCGTTCGCAATCGAATTAGTGCACAAAATATCCAAAAATTATTAAAACAAAAGCCTGCACCACTCACCTCTAAAAAGAATCTCGCCCTGATTGAAGCAGGTAACCTCGAAGATGATTTAGTGAAACTGAAGGATGTTGACTGGGTCATTGAGGTAGTCGTCGAAAACCTTAATGTAAAGAAACAGGTTTTTGAAAGAGTCGATCAATACCGCAAACCTGGCAGCATTGTCAGCTCAAATACCTCTGGAATATCAGTCGAAGCGATGGTGGAAGGACGCTCCGAAGATTTTAAAAAGCACTTCTTAGGAACACACTTCTTTAACCCGCCGCGTTATTTAAAATTACTTGAAGTCATCCCAACTCAATATACGTCGCCAGAAGTACTATCATTCATGAAAACGTTTGGTGAGGATGTATTAGGGAAAGGCGTTGTAATTGCTAAGGATACCCCAAACTTTATTGCCAACCGGATTGGTACATATGGGCTCCTTGTTACCGTTAGAGAAATGGTAAAAGCTGGATTAAGTGTCGGCGAAGTAGATTCCATCACTGGACCATTAATCGGCCGGGCAAAAAGTGCCACTTTCCGGACACTGGATGTCGTCGGACTAGATACTTTTTATCATGTAGCCGGCAATGTCTATGAACAAGTAGAAGGCAAAGAGAAAGAAGTTTTTGAAATTCCTGCCTTTCTTAAGACAATGGTCGAAAAAGGCTGGCTCGGCAGCAAGTCGGGTCAAGGGTTCTTTTTGAAAAAAGGTAAAGAAATACTGGAGTTAGATCCTGCTACATTAGAATATGGGCCTCGTAAAAAATTAACAACCCCAGCGGTTGAGTTGGCTAAGCAGGAAAAAGGCACAGCTAATAAATTGAAAGCGCTTGTATATGCAAATGACAAGGCTGGTCAATTTTTATGGAAAACCTTCACTGAATCGTTTATATACTCTGCTCAATTATTAGGTGTGATTGCGGATGATATCGTGGCAATTGACCGGGCGATGAAATGGGGCTTTGGCTGGGACATGGGGCCATTTGAAGCCTGGGATGCGATCGGTGTGGAAAAATCTGCGCAAAAGCTGAAAGAAGCAGGCGTTGAAGTACCTGTTTGGGTAACCAACATGCTTGAAAAAGGGCATACCTCCTTCTACTTAGAAGAGAATGGCGAGCAGTTCTATTATGATAACGGTCAATATCGACTAGTGGAAACAAATCCAAAGGCGATTGACCTCAAGAAAATTAAGAAACAAAAGGGTGTTATTAAAAAGAACAGCGGTGCAAGTTTGATTGATATCGGTGATGGCGTTGCCTTACTCGAATTCCATTCACCTAACAATGCGATTGGTCTCGATATTGTTCAAATGATCAATTTTGCAGTCGATGAAGTCGAGAAAAATTATAAGGGATTGGTGATCGGCAACCAGGGGAAAAACTTCTGCGTTGGGGCTAACCTCGCGATGATGTTAATGGAAGTGCAGGATGACAATATTTATGAGTTAGATATGATCGTCCGTCATCTTCATAGCGCTTTGTTAAAAGTGAAATATAGCTCGAAGCCGGTCGTAGCCGCTCCATTTGGCATGACACTTGGCGGAGGCGCTGAGGTTTGTCTGCCTGCAGCCCATATTCAAGCATCATCGGAAACGTACATGGGTCTTGTGGAGGTAGGAGTCGGTCTTCTTCCAGGCGGAGGCGGAAACAAAGAACTTTACATGAAGCACTTAGAGAACCTGCCAAACGGAGTTCCATTTGATTTGCAAAATATCGCCAATAAAGTGTTCGAAACCATTGCCACCGCAAAAGTATCAACATCTGCTGCAGAAGCACGCGAAAATAATTTCTTGAGTTCGTCTGATGGCATTAGTTTTAACAGTGATCATCTCATTTATGATGCCAAACAGGCTGTACTTGCTTTACATGAACAAGGATATAAACCAAGAGTACGCCGGAAAGTCCCAGTCGTGGGCGAAACAGGCTATGCCACCTTATTGCTCGGGGCGGAAGCAATGCGTTTATCCGGTTATATTTCGGAGCATGATTTAAAAATTGCCAAGAAGATCGCGTATGTAATTGCGGGCGGCCGCGTACCGTTTGGAACAGAAGTCGATGAGCAATACCTTTTAGATTTAGAGAGAGAGGCTTTCTTAAGTCTGATTGCCGAGCCGAAATCACAGCAGCGCATGCAGCACATGCTCGTGAAAGGGAAACCGTTAAGAAACTAATACTAGATTAAGAGAAAGTGAGGGAGATTCGATGAGAGAAGCAGTGATTGTTGCCGGGGCACGGACCCCTGTTGGTAAGGCAAAGAAAGGAACGCTTGCTAACGTTCGTCCTGATGACTTAGGAGCATTGGTCGTAAAAGAAACACTAAAGCGTGCCGGAAATTATGAAGGGAATATCGATGATTTAATCATTGGCTGTGCGATGCCCGAAGCGGAACAAGGAAACAATATGGCCCGCAATATCGGGGCATTGGCAGGTCTTCCCTATACAGTCCCTGCGATTACTGTTAATCGTTTCTGTTCATCCGGATTGCAGGCGATTGCCTATGCCGCACAAGGAATCATGCTTGGGCATACCGATACAGCGATTGCCGGCGGTGCCGAATCGATGAGCATGATTCCCATGATGGGGCATGTCGTCAGACCGAATATTAAACTTGCGGAAACAGCACCGCAATATTATATGGGAATGGGTCATACAGCCGAGCAGGTTGCCCAAAAGTACGGTATTTCCCGTGAAGACCAAGACGCATTTGCGGTCAGAAGCCATCAGCGTGCCGCGAAAGCCATTGCAGAAGGAAAATTCGTTGATGAAATTGTCCCTGTCGATGTAACCATTCGTACGGTTGGAAATGACAATAAACTTGTTGAAAAAACAGTTCAATTCTCCATGGACGAAGGAGTTCGCCCGGATACCAATTTAGAGACACTTGCCAAGCTTCGTCCAGCTTTTTCCGTAACGGGTTCTGTAACAGCAGGTAATGCCTCGCAAACAAGTGACGGGGCTGCCGCACTTATGGTCATGGATCGTGAGAAAGCAGAAGCACTAGGATTAAAGCCGCTGGCAAAATTCCGTTCGTTTGCCGTGGGCGGCGTCCCGCCTGAAATTATGGGTGTCGGACCTGTTGTCGCGATTCCAAAAGCAGTTAAACTCGCTGGCCTAGAGTTATCAGATATTAACTTATTTGAATTAAATGAGGCATTTGCATCCCAATCCTTGCAAGTCATCCGGGAGCTTGGTCTAAATGAAGAGATTGTCAACGTTAACGGGGGTGCCATTGCCCTAGGACACCCGCTTGGCTGTACGGGAGCAAAATTAACTCTCTCTTTAATTCACGAGTTAAAACGGCGCAATGAACAATTTGGTGTTGTGACGATGTGTATTGGCGGCGGAATGGGTGCAGCCGGAGTATTTGAACTATTGTAGTAAAAGAATAGGAGGAATTTTAATGACGGAAACAAAAAAAGTTGTCAAAGGCGGAAGCTTTTTAATTGAGGATCTTTCCTATCAAGATATATTTACACCAGAAGATTTTAATGAAGAGCATTTAATGATTGCTCAGACTGCTGCGGACTTTGTAGAAAAAGAAGTGGTCCCGCAGATTGAGCATTTAGAAAACCATGAATTTGACCGCACTGTAAAACTGTTAAAGAAAATGGGCGAGCTTGGTCTATTAGCTGTTGACGTGCCCGAAGAGTTTGAAGGTTTAGGCTTAGATAAAGTCACTTCGTCACTGATTACTGAAAAAATGGCGGGTGCAGGCGGATTCTCCCTTTCATATGGAGCACATGTCGGCATTGGTTCCCTGCCAATTGTGTTATTCGGAAATGATGAGCAGAAGACAAAATATTTACCAGCCCTTGCATCTGGCGAAAAGATTGCTGCCTATGCCTTAACAGAACCGGGCTCAGGATCAGATGCCTTAGGTGCGAGAACAACAGCAAAACTAAATGCTGCTGGAACTCATTATATTTTAAATGGTGAAAAGCAGTGGATCACAAATGCCGGTTTTGCGGATGTATTTGTCGTATATGCAAAAATCGATGGCGAACACTTTACTGCATTCATTGTAGAAAGGGACTTTTCGGGAGTATCAACCGGTGCCGAAGAAAAGAAAATGGGCATCAAGAGCTCCTCTACTCGCACCTTGATTTTAGAGGATGTAGCGGTTCCTGTTGAAAATCTATTAGGTGAGTTTGGAAAAGGCCATGTCATTGCCTTTAACATCTTAAACATTGGTCGTTACAAATTGGCGGTCGGTGGTGTTGGCGGTTCAAAGAAAGCCTTTGATATGACGGTTAAATATGCGAATGGCCGCAAACAGTTTAAAACAGCGATATCTCAATTTAACTTAACAAAAGAGAAGTTCGGCACGATGGCATCGAAAATATATGCTGCTGAAAGTTCAGTCTATCGTACAATTGGTTTATATGAAGAAAACCAAGGAAAGCTTTCCACTGAGGATGCGAAAGATCTTAAAAAGGTGGCAAATGCGATCGCAGAATATGCGATTGAATGCTCGGTAAACAAATTCTTTGCGAGTGAAGTTTTATCCTATGTAGTCGATGAAGGGGTACAAATCCATGGCGGCTATGGCTTCATGCAGGAATACCCGATTGAAAGAGCCTATCGTGATGCCCGGATTAACCGGATATTTGAAGGAACCAATGAGATTAACCGCCTGCTTGTACCTGGAACACTAGTGAAAAAAGCAATAAAAGGCGAGCTGCCGCTATTCCAAAAGGCTTTAGCGCTGCAAGAGGAATTAATGATGTTAATGCCAGAAGAGCCGGGTGATGAGCCGTTAGCACAGGAAAAATACCTTGTAAGAAATGCCAAAAAGATTGCCTTATTATCATCTGGTTTAGCAGCCCAAAAATTTGGTAAGGCATTAGAAAGGGAGCAAGAAATCTTAGCCAATATTGCAGAT
The DNA here is from genome assembly GCF_018613415.1 of Bacillus sp. ISL-18. Taxonomy (GTDB): domain Bacteria; phylum Bacillota; class Bacilli; order Bacillales; family Cytobacillaceae; genus Neobacillus. The sequence continues at coordinate 218,338 of NZ_JAGGQG010000012.1, forward strand.
ATCGTTTCGAATGTCTACGCGATGGAATCCGTTGTGCTCCGTACAGAAAAAGCGATTGCTAATGGCGGCTTAGACAAGAATCAGCAAAAACTTCTCTATACCCAAATTTTCTGTCAAGAAGCCTTTAATGAAATCGAAGCAACTGCGAAAGAATCGCTCGTAGCGATTGAACAAGGCGATACACTTCGAATGATGTTAACTTCGCTTCGTAAGTTTACACGCCACCAGCCAATCAACGTAATTGCCAAAAAACGGGCAGCTGCAGACGTAGTGATTGAAGCAGAACGTTATACAGTTTAACTATTCAGGAGCCCCTTCATTTTGATGGGGCTCTATTATATTTTTGAAGTGGGAAGGAAAAAATACAAAATGTGTCGAATTTTTCCTATAAGGAGTGCGGTCCATTAGGATTTTAGAAGGCCATATGATAAACTTTTTATGAATGAAACGGATAGGGTGGTGAAACGATTGGCTTTAACCTTTTACTGGTATCCCAAATGCGGCACCTGTCGAAACGCAAAGAAATGGCTGGATGCCCATCATCTTTCCTATGAAGAAGTACATATTGTTGAGCAAGCCCCATCACGCGAGCAGCTGCAGGAATTTTATCAGAAAAGCGGCTTGGAATTAAAGAAATTTTTTAATACAAGCGGTTTAAAATATCGTGAATTAGGGATTAAAGATAAAATGAAGACGGCAACAGAGGCTGAACTGCTTGATTTGCTGGCATCAGATGGGATGTTAATCAAAAGGCCAATTCTGACGGACGGCGAGCGTGTTACCGTTGGTTTTAAGGAAGAAGAGTTTGCAAAAACTTGGCTTTAAGAAGAGTTAATCGATGTTTATTAAGAAACTGGAGGGATTTTTAAAATGAGTTTACCAAAAGAATTGCGTTATTCTGAAGAGCATGAATGGGTAAAGGTTGAAGGAGAGAAAGTCCGCGTTGGGATTACTGACTTTGCGCAGCATGAACTAGGCGATATCGTTTTCGTTGAACTTCCAGAGGTTGGTGCAGATGTATCAGCTGACGAACCTTTCGGCAGTGTAGAATCTGTTAAGACGGTTTCCGAGCTGTATGCACCTGTTAGTGGTAAAGTCGTTGAAATCAATGAGGAATTGAGTGACAACCCTGAATTTGTCAATGAATCCCCATATGAAAAAGCATGGATGATTGTGATTGAGCCTTCAGATGTAAGTGAAGTAGACAATTTAATGTCTGCTGAGCAATATGCAGAAATGATTAAAGAAGACTAATTTTCTAAAGCACCTATTTATGGGTGCTTTTTCTCTTAAATTTCCACTCTTTTTCTTATCCAGCCGGGACAGACTAAACCTAATCCATATCGAAAAGGGTGGAAGAAATGACATTAAAACAGCAAAAGATTGATGTAACTGACCGAGTGGTTGGAAAATTAAAGAATGGTGAACTAGAACTGTTTCTTGAAAATACAGCAATAGGAAAAATAAAGCTTTCTGATCAGATGCAAGTCGAATTGGATCATCACTTTGAGGCTGAACAGCAAAAAATTTATCAGCATGTCACCGTAACTGAACAGCCGAATGCTAAGTATACCGACTGTGATGATGGTGGATGGTGTTAACATAACTTCAAGCAAATACCTATTTCTTGGCGGACAATCATGTTATAGTTAACTTACTAACAAGATGGTACACGAAATCAGTATTTTAGAATATGTTAACATAAACAACTTTATATTACAGGTGATGGGATATGAATGATTCGTGTGTTGACAAAGTTCTTATTGTCGAAGGAAAATCCGATAAAAATAAGGTGAAGAATATTGTGAAGGAACCTGTGGAGATTATCTGCACAAATGGAACAATCAGTCATTCTAAACTTGAGGAATTGATTGAGTTTCTAGAGGATAAGGATGTCTATATCCTCGTTGATGCAGATGATTCGGGTGAGAAGCTTCGCAAACGATTTAAGCGTGAATTTCCCCATGCGGAGCATTTGTATATTGACCGGATGTATCGGGAGGTAGCAACGGCGCCTGAACACCACCTGGCAATGGTCCTATTAGGGGCTAATATTGATGTCCATGCTGAGTTTTTAGAAATGAGTTAATGTGTGATGAATGAATGGAATCAAACTGAATTGGCTGATTTCCTCGACCATGAGGGAATCGGTCTGTTATATTTTTATACTCCTCTATGCGGCACTTGTCAGGTAGCGTCTCGAATGCTTCAAATCGTCGGGGAACTTGTAGATGTGACAATGGGAAAAATGAATTTGAATTTTTATCCGGATTTGGCTAAGAATTTTGCAATTGAGAGTGTACCCTGCCTGTTGATTATTTGTAATGGCGAGGTTCAGGAAGCTGTATATGCGTTTCATTCTGTCCCTTATTTACTTGAAAAAATTAAATCTTATCTTGAGTGAGCAGATGCGGGGTGTTGCATCTGCTTTTTGTATGGGTTGGGGTTCCAAAGAAGGATGAACTTTAATGAATAAAAGTGGTTCATACCCCCCGAAGAAGAA
>NZ_JAGGQG010000012.1:220949-262624 GCF_018613415.1 Bacillus sp. ISL-18
TAAGAGGTTTTCATAACCCCCGGAGCCGAAACGAAAGCCAATTTACGACAAATAAGACAGGTTCAAAACCACGTATACAGCAAAGTATAAAAGTTTCGAGTAATTAAAATACAAGTAATAAAAAAATCTCCCCTAGAATTAAGAGAGATCAGCTTAAAAATAAATTAAACATAATAGGTATACTTCTTAATACCATGAGCACAAAAATTTTGTCTCAATATCCTTCCAATAGGCTGTTTAGATATAATCCCATTACACCATTCAAAAACTAAGTTAGTCGTAATTTTCTCATTGGGATAAAGCAACTGTATTTCCCCTACAGATCTTAAGACCGCAGAGTCAAGCCCCTCACAATGACCACATACCTGACATTGCACATGCCTATCATAACAAAATACACCAAATGAATGACAAGCCGCACAAATAACCCCTTTCTTTAACCGATCAATCGAATACTTCGAATACTTTTCATACGGGGATTCCGTCTGGTGCATAGAGACCAATTGCTCAGCAAGACTTTTATGCTGTCCATTCAAAGTGGACGATTTCCTATTTAATTTACTCATAAAATCGGGCAGCTGATTTGGATTGACAATGGGTTGATTCATTGGGGATTGATATAAGTGGAATTTAGGGTTAATAAAAATAACATAGGCCTCAATAGCCATACGGTACCCGAGACTTTGGAGAAGCTGCCTAAGTAGTGATTCACAGCGTTCCAGTTGCAGAAGTGGATTCTTTATTTCCTTATTGGAAGCGAGAGAATAAAATCGGCCATTTTCATAATAAAAATCACCTTCAAAATTTTTTACCTCAAAAAGATAAATGGGCCCCTGTCTAATCATCAACGTATCAATTTGAAACTGGCTATTATTTGCCTCCAGCAATAAGTCATTTAAAATGTAACTTGGAGAGGTGAGCTTCTCCGTTAACAAATCAAACATTTTTTCACCTTCATACCCTTTAACTTTATTATGAAGATATTTTTTTTCCTTTTCTTCTAGCACTGTTCGAGCGTCTAATAGCTTTAATAGTCTTAATTCAAGCGGTTCAGGGCGATCTTTTAAAATCATACTCCACATCCTTTCTAACCTTCATTTTAACGATAATCCCATGCCAAAGATTTGACTATTTTTTAACACTTTCGAAGACTCGACATATTTCTTGGGAAATCGTCTTATATAGCCTAATTCAACAGAGAATTGTCGAGCGATAATCAAAGGAATCCCGTCTTCGATGCTGAATAAGTAAACTAACACGTGCGCACAGACCGGAGTGATAGAAATGAACGACCTGGCAGAAAAATTTTTAGAAAAATTCACCATACAAGGCCATATCCTTAGCCTTATCAAACATGCTGATATAAAGGTAAAATTTTATTGTGAACAGGATTCCTCGACTATCCAAATTAAAAATGGCCAAATGTCGTTACTAAATGATCCTGAAATCATTTGTTCGGAAGTCAGAGGGGACATACAAGCCATCCAGCAGCTTTTTGAAGGAACCGAAACACTGCGAACACTCGAAAAGAAAGGGAAGCTAACCGTAACCGCCCCCCTAAGAACCACACTGCTACTCGAATCCATCTTTTTTTTAACAAAAGCACATGAAAATCTTGCTAAAGTTATGTAATCCTATATGTTGACTCGGAATTAAATTTCTAGTAATCTATAGTTAACAACAATCGAATGTACAGAATCTTATCTAGAGTGGTGGAGGGACTGGCCCTTTGAAGCCCGGCAACCGGTTTACGAACACGGTGCCAATTCCAGCAGAGCAAACCAGCTCGAAAGATGAGAAGAGAGAACCCCCTCTTCTTCGGAAGCGGGGGTTTTGTCGTTCTATTGTCAAAAAGGAGGAACAGGAAATATGGCGGATAATCAAAAGAAGTACCGTTTTGAAACACTAAGTGTTCATGGAGGCTTGTCACCCGATCCTGTAACAGGAGCACGTGCTGTTCCAATCTATCAAAACAATGCCTATCAATTTAAAAATACCGAACATGCGGCCAACCTATTTAGTCTTGCAGAACCTGGTTACATATACACACGAATTCACAACCCGACGACCACTGTATTCGAAGACCGCGTTGCCCTGCTGGAAGGCGGAGTAGGTGCACTCGCTGTTGCCAGCGGGATGGCAGCGATTACACTCGCGATCTTAAATGTCGCTGAAGCAGGCGATGAGATCGTGGCTGCTTCCAATCTTTACGGCGGAACCTATAATTTATTAGCAGTCACTTTGCCTAAATATGGAATCAACGTTAAATTTGTCGATGCCGAAAATCCGGAAAACTTCCACCAAGCGATAACGGAAAAAACAAAAGCGGTCTTTGCCGAAACGATTGGTAATCCAAGTTTACGAGTACTGGATATTGAAAAGGTAGCCGACATTGCCCATGCAGCAGGGGTCCCCTTAATTATTGATAATACGTTCGCCACCCCATACTTGTGCCGTCCAATCGAGCATGGTGCGGACATCGTTGTGCACTCTGCAACCAAGTGGTTATTGGGAAATGGGACCACAACCGGTGGAGTTATCGTCGATGGCGGGAAGTTTGATTGGAATTCACCACGATTCCCAGGCTTCACCACCCCTGATGACAGCTATCATGGCCTTGTTTATGCAGAAGCTTTAGGGGCGGTCGCGTATATCATAAAAGCCCGCGTTCAATTATTGCGCGATCTTGGGCCTGCTCTCAGCCCGCAAAATGCATTTCAGTTCACATTAGGGCTTGAAACCCTTCATGTGCGGATGAAGGAGCATGTAGCCAATACCAAGCAAGTTGTGGATTATTTACTAGCTCATCCGGCAGTAACATGGGTATCCTATCCTGGTCACAGCTCCCATCCTGATTATGAGTTAGCGAAAAGGTATTTACCAAAGGGTGCGGGGTCCATGGTTGTCTTTGGCATTAAAGGCGGAAAAGAAGCAGGTGCCGAATTGATCAATTCCTTGACACTCTGGGCCCATGTTGCCAATGTTGGCGATGCTAAGAGTCTAATCATTCACCCTGCCAGCACCACACATCAGCAGTTAGACGCTGAAGGACTGAAGGCCGCCGGTGTATCAGAGGATTTAATCCGCCTTTCCATCGGTATTGAGAATGTCGAGGATCTAATCGATGACTTGGAGTCAGCGATTGAAGCTGCAACAGGATTATTTTCATTAAAAGCGAAAGCCTAAATTTTACCTATAAATATATTCCGAAAAAATCGTTGACACCTATTTTTAGACATGATACGATAATTTTTGTTAAAATAATTTTAGTTAAACTAATAAGAATTTAAATTGAATATAGAAGCTGTAAGCTCTTATCAAGAGAGGTGGAGGGATGTGCCCGATGAAGCCCGGCAACCGTCAATGTTTATTGAAATGGTGCCAATTCACACAAAGCGTTTGCTTTGGAAGATGGGAGAAAGGTTTATTTTTCATAATGCCTTTCTGCCCGTGCAGAAAGGCATTTTTATTTTTCTGAAATAATAGAATCCTTTAGGTGCATACAGTTAACCCTATATTCAAATAAAGTCGATAAAAAGTAGGTGATCAAATGATTTCAATTCAGAATGTTCGGAAGATATTTCCTAGCAAAAAAGGGGACCTCAAGGCAGTCGATGATGTGAACCTTGAGATTAAAGAAGGAGAAATTTTCGGCGTGATTGGCTATAGTGGGGCCGGAAAAAGTACGTTAATCCGTATGTTAAACGGTTTGGAGATTCCAACAGAGGGCAGTGTTACAGTTGCCGGCCGTGTCATTTCAAAAATAAAGGGCTCAGAATTACGAAAGGCCCGTCAAGAAATCAGTATGATCTTCCAGCACTTCAACTTACTATGGTCCAGAACAGTTAGTGAAAATATCGCATTTCCATTAGAAATTGCTGGTGTCAAAGGGCCGCAAAGAAAGAAGAGGGTGGCTGAGCTAATTCAGCTAGTTGGTTTAGAAGGCCGGGAAAATGCGTATCCTTCGGAGCTTAGCGGTGGTCAAAAGCAGCGGGTTGGCATTGCAAGGGCACTTGCGAATAATCCGAAAGTATTATTATGTGATGAAGCAACATCAGCACTTGATCCGCAAACAACGGATTCGATTCTAGATCTGCTTGTCGATATTAATAAACGACTTGGATTAACCATTGTCTTAATTACACATGAAATGCATGTCATTCGAAAAATCTGTCATCGCGTGGCCGTAATGGAAGCCGGAAAAATAGTGGAATTGGGTCCTGTTTTAGAAGTATTTAAACATCCAAGGCAGCCGATCACCAAACGATTTGTTCAACAGGTTACGGAACCAGAGGAAACGAAGGAAACCATCGACCATTTACTTGAACGTTATCCAAAGGGACAGGTTATACAGCTTTCGTTCGTTGGTGAGTCGGCAGAACAACCATTAATTACAACTCTCATTAGGGATTACAATGTGATCGTAAATATTCTCCAAGGTAAAATATCACATACACAAAATGGATCTTATGGTTCTTTATTTATTCACCTTGATGGGCAGCCGACTGAAATTAAAAAAGCCGTCGATTATCTCCATTCACAGAAAATCGGTGTGGAGGTGTTAAGCAATGACTAACATTATGGAAACACTAAACTGGGATCAACTAATTGCTGCAACCCAAGAAACTATCTATATGACTTCCATATCAGTGTTGGCTACATTCATTTTGGGTTTGTTGCTCGGTCTTTTATTGTTTTTAACGGAAGAGGGGAATATCTGGCAAAACAAAGTGATCAATATCATTATTGCTGGATTTGTTAATATTTTTAGATCCATACCATTTATTATCTTAATTGTATTATTAATTCCTTTTACCAAAATACTTGTTGGATCTATGCTCGGTGCGAACGCAGCCTTACCAGCCTTAATCATTGGGGCGGCGCCCTTCTATGCGCGTATGGTGGAAATCGCTCTGAGAGAAATTGACAAAGGTGTGATTGAGGCATCTCAATCAATGGGAGCAACACATGGACATATTATCTTTAAGGTGTTAATACCCGAATCATTGCCAGCGTTAATTTCAGGAATTACTGTCACAGCTATTTCATTAGTCGGCTTCACCGCAATGGCGGGTGTCATCGGAGCTGGGGGCCTTGGTCATTTTGCTTACTTGGAAGGATTTCAGCGTAATAGACCAATCATCACCTTAATTGCAACAGTAGCAATATTAATTTTAGTTTTTATTATCCAATTTATTGGAGATTATTTTACAAAGAAAACTGACAAACGATAACAGGGGGAGAAAAGAATGAAAAAAGTATTTAGTCTTATTGGAATTGCCTTATTAGCATTTGCTCTGTCAGCTTGTGGCGCTGCCAAAGATGATACAGCCAAAAAAGGAAAAGATGGCAACGTAAAATTAGTCGTTGGTGCATCTGCTGTACCTCATGCTGAAGTACTTGAAGCTGCAAAACCGTTGTTAAAGAAAAAAGGAATCGATCTTGAAGTGCAAGTTTTCCAAGATTATGTTCTTCCGAATGTAGCCTTAAGAGATAAAGAAATTGATGCAAACTATTTCCAAACACCAGGTTATTTAGCACTTCAAATGAAGGAAAACAAGGATTTTAAATTTGTAAGTGTGGGTGAAATTCATAAGGAACCGATCGGCATTTATTCTAAAAAGTACAAGAGTCTAAAAGATCTTCCAACTGGTGCCAAAATTATTATGAGTGACTCATTTAGTGATCATGGACGAATTCTACCTATTTTTGAAAAAGCAGGTTTAATTAAGCTGAAAGAAGGCGTCGGCGCTAATGCAAGGGTAGAGGATATTGTTGAAAATCCAAAGAAACTTGATTTCTCTACTTTAATTGAAGCTAAATTATTAGCATCTTCTTTTGAAAGCGGCGAAGGTGATGCAGTTGTTATTAATACGAACTACGCATTAGAAGGCGGAATTGACATTGGTAAGTATGGAATTGCCTTTGAAGGCAGTGATGTTGTGCCGGCTAACCTTGTAGTGGTTCGCGCTGAGGACAAAAACCGTCCAGAAATTAAAACACTTGTAGAGGTTTTAAAATCAAAAGAAATTCAAAAGTTCATTAAAGATAAATATAAAGGTGCGGTTCTAGCCGCAGAATAATATCCTTAGACAGCTTTAATAGAACCAGTGCGAAAATGCACTGGTTCTTTGTCTTCACGAATGAAGAATATATAGTTTAAGCAACCTATAGCTAACGGAAAGGGTTTTATTATTTTTTCGATTCTTCTGGTAAAAAGTAGATTGGATCATGATGAATTCATTCCTTGGTTATTTTTTAAAAATGAGGTATGATTTTAATCGGGTCATTCTTACATAAGGAGTTTTATCTGAATTTTCATTTAAACACTCCCTTTATATTCTCATTTAGCATTTGCTTAATGAAAATAGCTCTCTGATTTCTACTGTTTAAGAGTTGCTAATACATTTCATTTGTTATAAGATTGTAATGAGAATAAAATGAGAATAGAGTTACAAATAAACTTGCATTGCAAGCAATAAACACTTTCTTTTCGGAGGTATAAATATGGCTGGATCAACTTTAACGATCAAAGATTTACATGTAGCAATTGATGGGAAAGAAATTTTAAAAGGTGTAAACCTTGAAATAAAAGGTGGAGAAATCCACGCAATCATGGGACCAAACGGAACTGGTAAGTCAACCTTATCCTCTGCGATTATGGGACACCCAAAATATGAAGTAACTAGCGGTTCCATTACTCTTGACGGACAAAATGTTCTAGAAATGGAAGTAGATGAGCGCGCACGTGCAGGTCTATTTTTGGCGATGCAATACCCAAGTGAGATTAACGGTGTAACAAATGCGGACTTCTTACGTTCAGCTATTAACAGCCGTCTTGGCGAAGGAAACGAAATTTCCCTTATGAAATTTATCCGTAAAATGGATAAGCAAATGGAATTCCTTGAAATGGATTTGGATATGGCTCAGCGTTATCTAAATGAAGGATTTTCTGGCGGTGAGAAAAAGCGGAATGAAATTCTTCAGTTAATGATGATCGAACCAAAAATCGCAATCTTAGATGAGATTGACTCAGGTCTAGATATTGACGCTCTAAAGGTTGTTTCAAAAGGTGTCAATCAAATGCGCGGCGAAGATTTTGGCTGCTTAATTATCACGCACTATCAACGTCTGTTAAACTATATCACTCCTGACCATGTGCATATTATGATGCAAGGCCGTATTGTTAAATCAGGCGGTTCAGAGCTGGCACAACGCTTAGAAGCAGAAGGATATGACTGGATCAAACAAGAGCTTGGCATTGAAGACGAAACAGTTGGGCAAGAAGCGTAACACACGTGTTAGGAGGATTACAATGACAACAGAAACCAAATTACCAGTGGATCAGGAGTTTGTTCGTTCGTTCTCTCAAGAAATGAATGAGCCTGCTTGGTTTGAGGAATTCCGGCTTAAAGCGTTAAACGAATTTGAGCAGCTTTCTATGCCGAGACCTGACAAAACCAAAATAGATAAATGGAATTTTACTCAATTCCAACAGCATACAGTTAAAAGTGATGCTTATTCTTCCCTTGATACTTTGCCAGAGGAAGTAAAAGCATTAATCAATTTTGATACTGAAAATAAAAACCTCTATATCCAACGTAATCAAACACCAGCATTTTTAACCTTAACAGAAGAGCTAAAAAGTCAGGGTGTAATCTTTACAGATTTATTTACGGCTGCAAGAGAACATAGTGACCTTTTGAAAAAGTACTATATGACACAAGCCATCAATATGGATGAACACCGTTTAACAGCTCTGCATGCAGCACTTGTAAACGGAGGCGTGTTCTTATACATTCCTAAAAATGTAGAAATTAAAGAACCAATCCAGGCAGTGTTTGTTCAAGATCATCCTGAGGCAAATTTGTTTAACCATGTTATTGTGGTTGCAGAAGACAATAGTTCTGTCACATACGTAGAAAACTACATTTCTACAGTGGAAAGCTCAAATACCCTAGCGAATATTTTAACGGAGGTTATTGCCAACGTTAATGCAAAAGTTCAATACGGGGCTGTTGATTACTTGGCAAAAGGGATTACTACCTATGTCAACCGCCGTGGTGTAGCAGGCAGGGATTCTCAGATTGAATGGGCTCTTGGCCTTATGAACGAAGGGAATACCATTTCTGAAAATACAACTAACTTGCTTGGCGATGGATCAACGGGCGACACGAAAACTGTTGTAGTTGGCCGTGGCGATCAGACCCAAAACTTTACAACTAAGGTTGTTCATTTCGGTAAAAATACGATCGGAAATATTTTAAATCACGGTGTGGTTAAGGATAGCGCCACTTCCATTTTTAACGGAATTGGTAAAATCGAACATGGTGCATCTAAATCTGATGCAGAGCAAACCTCTCGTGTGTTAATGCTTAGCGAAAAAGCGCGTGGGGACGCCAATCCAATTCTTTTAATTGATGAAGATGATGTTGTAGCAGGACATGCGGCCTCCGTTGGACGCGTCGATCCAGTTCAACTTTATTATCTAATGAGCCGCGGAATTCCGAAAACAGAAGCAGAACGTTTAGTGATTCACGGTTTCCTTGCACCGGTTGTTACGCAGCTTCCTATAGAAGGAGTTAAGAAACAATTAACTGAAGTGATTGAAAGGAAAGTTCGCTAATGAATATCCAAGATATTCGTAACCAGTTTCCAATCCTAGATCAAGAAGTGAATGGCAGCCCATTGGTTTACTTGGATAGCTCAGCTACTTCCCAAAAACCGCTACAAGTTATTGAAACCATTGAAAAATATTATCGCGAAATTAATTCCAATGTCCATCGTGGTGTGCATACACTCGGAACAAGAGCTACCGATGCATACGAAGGGGCAAGGGAAAAGGTTCGTAAGTTCATAAATGCTAAATCCATACAGGAAGTCATTTTTACAAGAGGTACAACAACTTCCCTTAATACGGTAGCTTCCAGTTATGCAGCTGCTAATTTAAAGGAAGGCGACGAAATCGTTATTACTTACATGGAGCATCATAGTAACATTATTCCATGGCAGCAAGTAGCGAAACGGACAGGTGCCGTGTTAAAATACATTCCGCTTCAAGAAGATGGCACGCTTTCTCTTGAAGATGTACGGGCAACAATTACAGCAAATACGAAAATTGTATCTGTAATGCAGGTTTCTAACGTGCTTGGCGTCATCAATCCTGTTAAAGAAATTGCGCAAATTGCTCACGAAAATGGAGCGATCATGGTTGTTGATGGTGCTCAAAGTGCACCACACATGAAAATTGATGTTCAAGATCTTGATTGCGATTTTCTTGCATTCTCTGGACATAAAATGTGTGGACCTACCGGTATCGGGGTACTCTACGGAAAGAAACACCTGCTTGAAAGCATGGAGCCAATTGAATTTGGCGGAGAAATGATTGATTTTGTCCACCTGCAAGAATCAACCTGGAAGGAACTGCCTTGGAAATTTGAAGGCGGTACACCTATTATTGCCGGTGCGATTGGTCTTGGAGCTGCGATTGACTTTTTAAACGAAGTCGGCTTAGACAATATTGCGGAGCATGAACATAAACTTGCAGCCTATGCGTTAGAAAAAATGTCAGCAGTCGAAGGAATGACCATATATGGTCCGTTGGATGCTGCAAAACGTGCAGGCCTGATTACCTTTAATATAAAGGATGTTCACCCGCATGACGTTGCAACCGTTTTGGACGCAGAAGGAATTGCTGTCCGTGCCGGTCATCATTGCGCACAGCCGCTGATGAGATGGCTTAACGCTTCAGCTACCGCACGTGCAAGTTTTTACTTATACAATACTGAAGAAGATATTGATAAACTCGTTGAAGGGCTTGTCAAAACAAAGGAGTATTTCAGCGATGTCTTCTAATAATTTAGATGCATTATACCGTCGAGTGATTATGGACCATTATAAAAAACCCCGTAATCGCGGTGTTTTAGAAGATGGAAGCCATACGATTAATATGAATAACCCTACCTGCGGCGACCGGATTCAATTAACCTTTAAGGTCGAGGATGGAATCGTGAAAGATGCCATGTTTGAAGGAGAAGGCTGCTCAATTTCGATGTCTTCTGCCTCAATGATGACGCAGGAGATTAAAGGGAAAAAGGTTGAAGAGGCGCTAAAATTATCAGAGATTTTCTCTGAAATGATGCTAGGGAAAGAACACGATGATTCCATTGATTTAGGTGATATTGAAGCACTCCAAGGTGTTTCCAAATTCCCTGCAAGAATTAAATGTGCGACATTAGCATGGAAGGCAATGGAAAAGGGATTGAAGGAAGAGGAACAAAAGTAAAACGATTGGGCTAATGCTCTAATCGTTTATGAAGGAGGAACTCGACGATGGCGAAAAAAATGCCGGAAATCGGTGATTATAAATATGGTTTTGCCGATAAAGACGTTTCCATATTCCGATCAAAACGTGGTTTAACACGTGAGATTGTTGAAGAAATATCAAAAATGAAGAATGAACCACAGTGGATGCTTGACTTCCGCTTAAAGTCTCTTGAGCATTTCTACAATATGCCAATGCCACAATGGGGCGGGGACTTAAATTCTTTAAGCTTTGACGAAATTACTTACTATGTAAAACCATCTGAAAAGTCCGAGAAATCTTGGGATGAAGTACCAGAGGAAATCAAAGCGACTTTCGATAAGCTTGGAATTCCTGAAGCAGAGCAAAAATACCTTGCTGGTGTATCTGCACAGTATGAATCAGAGGTTGTTTATCATAACATGAAGGAAGACCTTGAAGAGCTTGGAATCGTCTTTAAGGATACAGATTCTGCCTTAAGAGAAAACGAAGATATTTTCCGCGAGCACTGGGCAAAAGTTATTCCGCCAACAGACAACAAGTTTGCGGCATTAAACTCAGCTGTTTGGTCAGGCGGTTCATTCATCTATGTACCACCAGGTATTAAGGTAGATACGCCATTACAAGCGTATTTCCGAATCAACTCTGAAAACATGGGACAATTTGAACGTACCCTTATTATTGTTGATGAAGGCTCATCCGTACACTATGTAGAAGGATGTACAGCACCGGTTTATACAACGAACTCCCTGCACAGTGCGGTTGTTGAAATCATCATTAAAAAGGATGCTTACTGCCGTTACACAACGATCCAGAACTGGGCAAACAACGTGTATAACTTGGTTACCAAGCGTGCCGTTTGTGATGCCAACGCAACAATGGAATGGATCGATGGTAATATCGGTTCTAAGTTAACCATGAAATATCCTGCCGTTATTTTAAAAGGCGAAGGTGCACGTGGGATGACTTTATCGATTGCCATTGCAGGTAAAGGTCAGCACCAGGATGCTGGTGCAAAAATGATTCACTTAGCACCAAATACTTCTTCTACCATCGTATCAAAATCAATCTCTAAGCATGGTGGTAAGGTAACCTATCGCGGTCAGGTTCATTTTGGACGCAAAGCGGATGGTGCTCGTGCCAATATTGAGTGTGATACATTGATTATGGATAATCAATCTACTTCTGATACAATTCCATACAATGAAATCTTAAACGACAACATTTCTCTTGAGCACGAAGCAAAGGTATCGAAGGTTTCTGAAGAGCAGTTATTCTACTTGATGAGCCGCGGTATTTCTCAGCAAGAAGCCACTGAAATGATCGTAATGGGCTTCATCGAGCCATTTACAAAAGAGTTACCAATGGAATATGCCGTTGAGATGAACCGTCTGATTAAGTTCGAAATGGAAGGTTCTATCGGATAACAAAGAATAAACCCTTGTATATCAAGGGTTTTTCTTATGTTTGCAAATGCAAAGTTTCATTTTGTGCAAAGTTCGTGCAAAGTTGAAATTATTTTAACATTAATTGAAGTAATTGTTAACATGATTATTTTGTGACGTAGGCAGTGAATTTTGCAAGTTCATCTGTTTGAATTTTTCCTGTAATATGCCCATATGTTCTACTTAATTCTTTTGTGTCTTTATGACCTAATCTTTTTGCTATATAAATTTCACTTACACCTGATTCAAGGAGTAAAGTGGCATGAGTGTGCCTGAAAGCATGTAAGCCCCTATATTCAACCCCTGAAGCCTTATGATAGTTTTGAATCGTTTCACGAATGATTGAAGGTGTGAGATAATGCCCATTATAATTTTGAAAGATGATTCCATCATTATTTTTCTTGAATCTTGGGTTTCCAAGAATCAGTTCATTTTGTTTTGCCTTGAGTTTTTTCAGTTCACGAATAACTTCTTCATCGATGCTGATTACACGATAAGATGAATCATTTTTCAATGTTGTAAGCTGCACTTTGTTATTATCATCACGGCTTGTTTGCTTGTTGATATCAATCGTATTTCCTTGAACATCTTCCCATCTTAATGCAAGGGCTTCTGATATCCTTAAACCCGTTTTGTATAAGAACAAAATCAACATGTAATACAAACGGTATTCAGGGAACCTTTGATGCTTGTATGTTCTTAAATAATCCAATAGTTGATTCATTTCATTAAGGCTGAAATATTTCACTTTTTCATCTTCTTTTTTCACAGCAACATTGTCTTGAACTTCTATCTTCAATCTATCTGCTGGATTCTTTTCAAGAACCTGAAGTTCTTGAACGGCATAAAACAAAATACTTTTTATCACCGAAAGATATTTTCGCCTTGATCCTATTGAATATTTAGGCTTTCCATTCTTATCAAATTCCCCAAAGGCTGCAAGCCAATCTTTCACTTCTATCCTTGTGATTTTTGCAATTTTTTTATGACCAAATGCAGGCATCACATGATTTCTTATAATTACTTCAAGCTGTCTGAATGTTGAAGGCTTTGTTGATTGCTTTTTCCATTTCAGCCATTGTTCCACAACATATTCAAAAGGCATGTTTCTATCCGCTATAGTTTGGCTATAGTATTTTCTTTCCTCAGTTTTTGCGGCAGCAATTTCAGCTTCTTTTTTTGTTTTGAAACTTCCGATACCTTTTAATTTTCCATCTATATAAATTTGCACTTGATAATTTCCGCTTGGTAATTTTCTTATGTTTGCCATGCTGTCTTTTCCCCTTTTCAACCTTTTAAAATGATTTCGATAACGCTTTTTATTTTTGCCTTTTCTTCTTTGGTCAAAAGCCTGTCCTGAAAAAATATTGGATGATTTGATCCCAGTAAAAAATCAAGTGCGAACGGCTCCTGTTCCTGCTCTGCTAGTGACCATTCTATATCTTCTTGACTGTTTTTTTCGTTTTTTATTTTAATAAAATCGGATGCGTCAATATATCCTGCTGCTGTCATTAAATTTTCATATGGTTCATCTAAACCTTTTGCCAATCTTTCTATAATTTCTGGAGAAGGTCTATCTCGTTTACCACTTTCAAGATGTGAAATATACATAGCAGAAACACCAGATAATTCACCCAGTTTATTCATTGAAAGATTTTTTTCTTCTCTTTTCTTTTTGAGATAATCTGCAAAGTTTTTCATTATAATCACTCTCCCTTTTATTTACAATTATAAACAATAATTTATAAACCGTAAACAATAGTTTGTATAAAATATAGTTTATGGTGGTATAATGTTTTTTGTAAACTATAGTTTATGGTAAAAAGAAGTAAAATGTTTTAAAAAATACACCTAGGAGGAAAAAGCAAATGCTTAACATTTCTTTAGACGAAAATGAATTAAAGAAATTATATTTAGAAGAAGTCCGTAAACGTGTGTGTGAAATTGAGGAACAGAAGTTGTTAATAGATGTCAATGAACTATGTAATATGCTTTCGCTAAGCAGACCAACAGTAGAAAAATTATTTATTTCCAATCCGAAATTTCCTTCTTTGCGAGTGGGTAAGAAGTGGTTATTTCCTCGTAAAGAGGTAGAGGAATATATCAAACGTTGGTCAAGTGATGTTCGAAAGAATGGCGGTAATGTAGAGTGTGGTTAAATCTAAAAAAAAAAGAAAAGACAAGCTTGATGCCAATCGAAAATATATTGCAAATCATTACACGCCTGATACAGTTTGGGGGATTTACAAATATGACACAGTATGCCTTACACCTGATTTTTTAAGACAAGAACTTGGAACAGAAGAAAAAATGATTCGAAAAGAATGGAAAAAACGTGGATTTACTCAAACTCATCTCACTAAAGACGGGAAGGAAAATGAGTATAAACAGGTTAAGCATAGGCACTGCTAATACAATGCTGTGATCGTAAGCAAAGAGTTTTATGAAAATACAGGGCTTGATTTTGAAGAAGATTACTATCAAGAAGTAGATTCGGATTAGTAGCATTGCAAAATTGAAGGGTACAAGCTTGAAAGGGGTGAGAAAATGGAATATGAAATAATGACTGATGCAGAACACCAAGAAATTATTGAAATACTTGTTGAGCGATACGGTGAGAGAATCACAGCCCAACAATATTTTGAAACTCTTGATGAATTTGGTTTTGAGATAAGAGATAAAAATAATAATCTTGTATCTCTTGAGCAATTGGCAGCAGGATGGGAAAAGAGATTCTAAAAAGGCGGTTTGCAGCGTTCCTTAAGTGTAATAGAAAGTACTAAAGGTACCAAAACATTAATTATAAAAATAAAATTTTGGTACCTGACAAAACATTGATATATAAAGGTTCTTATAACAAAGTACTATGAAAAATAATATATAACCAGAGCTTATTATTACAGCAATGAATGACAAAAAGCTATTCGGTTGTAGATATTAAAGGATAGGTATTTATGAGAACGCTCATTCGATCATTTTCACTTTCAGGTTTTAGTCAATATTAAGAATTATAGGCTTTGACAAAAAGTAAGAAGACCCATAGCGGATAGCTATAAGCCTTCTTTGTAGTTGCATGCCAATGTGATTAATCAACCTTCCCTTTTGTCATAGCCTATTTATAACCTTTTGCCAAGGTTGAAATTATAATCAAAAAAGAAGTTCATTAATCATTATGCCACCTATAGAACAAGTTTAAGCATAATAATGTCACTCTTTTATTGTTGTAATTTCATCTCCTTGGAGGGAAGAAATATCAATGATGAAGGGGTTTTTTAATGAAAACGAAAATAGCAACCGAAGCAGCAAAGACAAAAAAAGAGACCGATGAAATTATAGTAGCAACAATTTCAAGTGACGATTTGGATATAGATTTAGAAAAGATTGTGGATGTCATGACTGATTATTTTGATATTCAAAAACTTGATTTGGATGAAGATTATGCTCGAATGTATTTTAGGAAACCTGAGAATTATGTTCATGAACCAGAAGGTCTGTGTGTTTTGGGTTTCAAAGTGAATTGGGAATTATGTTCAGCTAAAGAGGTCGATCTTAATCTGGACGATCTGGAACAAGAATTGCCCGATTTTTTAACCTCCTTTATTGATGCAAAAAATTTTTTCGAAGGTTTGAGCGATTCAGCAATAAATACGAGTCTTTTTCATGGAAATCCGAAAAGGATTTTTAATTTATTAAAAAGAAGAGAAAATTTGCTGTTTGATTATAAACGTATAATCAAGCATTTGGAATACCATGAAGAGATTTTGCAATTTATTGATGAAATATTAAAAGATCGACAATATGAAATTAATGAACAATTAGATGATAACCTCAAAATTGAAAAAAACAATGAACAAGAGGTTGCCGAAAAATTAATTCATAAATTAAAGACTGTAAAATTTAATGATTCGCTTTACACATACCATCATAAATGCTTTCGTACGGGTGATTTTCTTCCCCAAAATGTCATTAGGGAATTAAAAGGTTTTGGGGTTAGTTCAAGATATTTGAATGAGGTCGTAAAGCAAATCAAGATTCATTCCCCATCAATAGAAAAACCTCAAGACGGTTGGGCAATCAAATTTCAAAATGGTTGTTTGTATAATGGTGAATGGTACCCTATTGATTTTACAGGTTTTACACCTCATTATATCAATCTTCGGTATGATCCTTACGCTGAATCGGTTCCAGTGGTAGACAGGTTTCTAAATTTCTTCACTGGAGATGATGAGGATTATCGGAATTTTATCCTAGAAACCATTGCACTTTGTT
The DNA here is from genome assembly GCF_018613415.1 of Bacillus sp. ISL-18. GTDB lineage: Bacteria > Bacillota > Bacilli > Bacillales > Cytobacillaceae > Neobacillus. The sequence goes on from NZ_JAGGQG010000012.1 coordinate 236,967, forward strand.
TGATTACAGATCCGAATGTAAAACGGTTTGAGGATTTTCAGCGAATTACGTTTTTTCATGGAGACGGAAAAAACGGCAAAGGAGTGCTGCTGAATATAATCCGTGCGCTGTTAGGAGGGGAAAACGTGTCCTCTCTTTCACTTGAGAATATTATAGATGAAAAGTATTTATTTAGTTTGAGAAATAAACTAGCTAATTGTGGGGATGATCTTGAAAACAAACCGATTAATGCTAGGACAACGAAGGCACTTAAAAATTTAGCATCCAATGATCCGATACAAATAAGAAAAATGTATGAAAACTCAATAGAAGAAGTTCTAACGGCAACTCACATATATAGTACAAATCATATTTTGACATCAAGTGAAAAAGGGAATGCTTGGAAAAGAAGGTTAATATGGTGTCCTGCTTTTGAAAAACCAACTGTCAAAGATCCCGATCTTCAAAAAAAATTAACGAAGCAGGATGCTCTAGAATATTTGTTACGGCTTGTCATGGAAGCATATTTCCGATTATATGAAAAAAGGGCATTTACAAAATGCCAAAAGGTTCAAGATTGTACGGACAATTACCATGAAGAAAATAATACTGCCTTAAGTTGGATTCGGGCAAAAGGTAAAGAGTTTTTTATTAATAAACGTTCCCCTCAAGTCTACAACGATAATAAGGGCGATGATTTTGCGACATGGCATAAAGAAAATTATGGTGGAAGACCTCCAATTAATTGCATACAATTGAAAGAAAGTATCATGGAAGTTCATAATTTGGTTGTCAAACCTACAACAGTTAAAGGAAAACCAGAACGAGTGTTTAAAGAAAACTAGTTATTTTACGAAATGGGTTCCCAAAAAGCAAAAGGGTATCCATTTTATTTTTTACAAAAAAGTCTACACCTTCATTTTTTATTAAAAAAATGCAAAATTTCGCAAGAAAAAAATACAATTTAGTACAAAATTGTAGTTAATGTATTTTTTTTGTAGTAGGCATTAGCCCAGTAATATCAAGGGATTGGAGTGGAAAAATACAAAAATACATTTTTTAAAAAAAATAATATTTTATACAAATATTAAATTGAAAAATTTAATATTACTTAATTTTGGTACCCATTCTATTTTATATTTTTTTAAGGTACATGAAGAATTAAAAAAATATAAATTAATTAACAAAATGTATTTTTGTATTTTGTAATCCAGAGCCCTTTGCGGCTGTAGGGCTGAATCCAACTACAACAAAACTACAATCCAATGCAAAAACTACAATTTTGTTGGTAAGAATGAGAATTTGTTTGTTGAATAGGTGAAAGGAAACGTGAAGGGTGGAAAAACAACACCCTTAAACCGTCGATTACATCTATAAATCTTTGCAAGGGGTCTTTTTAATTGTATATAAAAGTAAATAGTATGCATAAATATGACAAAAATTATGCAAAATATAATAAATTAAAACAACAAGAAGTGCGGTGAAAATATTGAAAAAAGATGCCGAGATTCAAGCGCTGATTGATGAAGGACGGAAAGCATATTATCGCCAATATCGGCAGAAACCAGAAAACAAGGCAAAAGCTCGACAATACCAGGATAACTTTTTTCTTAAAGTGGGTTTAGAACAATTGAATATCAAAGGAGATAAAGCAAATCCATGAGCGAATATGTTTACAAGATTGTTGGCGTTCCATCTAAGAAAATCACAGCATTGAGAACAAAATATAATTTTAAAGAAATGAAAAGGGCTAGGTGGAACCGTGAAAATAAATAATTTAAATGTGATAGAAAGAGTTCAAGGGTTTGTGAGACCTCCAGAAGAGAACCTGATCGGATTTTTATCTAAGTAATCAAGATGTCCAAGCGTTAAATGGCTTAGTCAGTCGTTGGAACTTATACGGGAAAGCAGATCCTTATGCTGAAACCATACGGAAGGCAATCGATGAAAGGCATAGCCTAAAAGAAGTGACGCTGTCAAAGACAGGACGACATAATAATCAAGGCACGGTCTGGTTTGAAAAGAGTGTACGGAAAGCCTTGATAAAAGAAGCCAGTAAAGAGGGAATCGATCCGGCTGATTATATTCGTGGAATCATTTATAGTCTTAATCAAAGGTTAGTCCAAGAAGAGATGGAAGAACGTGAACGCATAAATCAACTCAGGCATGATAACAGGAAGATACCAGTACAACTAATACTGGATAAAGAATTACGGGAGAAGTTAATTAAGCGTTTTGATAAAGAGCTTAAGAACGAAGAGCTGCGAGAAAAGGTGAAAAGAAGACCTGCACGTATGAACGGGACTACGTTAGAAGATAGAATGCTCCAAGAAGTACTAAACAATCATTTGCTGGAGCATTTGAACAAATGATTTGTTAAAGATAATCCCCCCCCAATTTTTTAATATCATAATGCCTAATGGGAAGACCGGCGACAAGGGAGGCTTTTCTAAATACGTAGCAGTTTTCAAAAAAAGTTGGAGGTGACATTTTGCTCAAGATTGAAAACCAGACCAAAGCAAATATGCAGCGGCTGGGAATCTACAGACCAGAATTTGACCAAACCATTCAAATTTATTCGGGCTTAATCGAGCAATATAATGACCTCTTAAGAGAACTGAAAAAGTCGAAATTTAAAGTGATTGAACCCACAACAAGGAACAATGACAGCATGAAAAAAAGTCCTCTCATTGGTGTCTTAGAAACCCTACGAAAAGACATTTTGACTTATTCAAACTGCTTGGGGTTAACTCCTGTTGGGTTAAAAAAGATCACTGATAACATGAAGAATGAACAAAAGAAATTAAGCAAATTGGAAGAGGCACTAATTAAACTTAGTTGAAGGAGGTGTACAAAGTGGTGTCTTATTAAGTCCATCGTTCAGCCGAATATCAGGACAATCGGGAATCACGGTTAAAGGGCTTTGAAAAAAGAAAGGCATCCTGCAAAAGCGGCTGCAAAGATTAAAAGCCCAGACTAAAACCTGGCGTTTTATTTTCAAGTGCTTTTTGTAATTTTTAGTTGTAACTAATCCTCCAATCTTTTGGCAGCTACTATAAAATGTGGCTGCTCTTTTTATTGAATTAACGGTCAGGTTAGTTCAATGAAAATGGTATATTGAGGAAAATGAAAGAGGTTCAAATATGATAGTAAATTTTGTTTTATAATTGATCTATACATTACTATCAAGGAAATGATCAAATGGCAAAATTGGCTGATATTGTAGGAAAAAGATTTGGTAAAGTGATTGTACTCGAAAGAGATCCCGAAAATGGCAAAAGTAGAGGATCAAGATGGTTTTGCAAATGTGATTGTGGAGATATCAAGAGTATTTCATATACCACTTTGAAAAAATATGCAGAAACAATTTCATGTGGTTGTGGAAAAAGAGTTGATTTAAAAGGAAAAAGATTTGGAAGATTGGTTGTAATGGATAGAGATGTGCCTTTTAGAACTGCCAGCAAGTTAAACACAAAATGGATTTGTAAGTGTGATTGCGGAGAAATAAAAAGCATTTTTCATTCAAATCTAATGAGTGGTGAAACTGTATCTTGCGGGTGTAAAAATGGAAAACATGAAAATCTTATTGGAGAAAGATTTGAAAGATTAGTTGTAATTGCAATTGGTGAACCTGCAATAATGCCTAATGGAAAAAAGCAATTACAATGGTTATGTGTTTGTGATTGTGGACAATTTACACTTCAGACTACTGGAAATTTAAAAGGTAAAAGAGCTAAGTCGTGTGGATGTTATAAAAAAGAAAATCCACCTAAAAAAACACATGGTCAAGCAGGGAAGAGACTATATAAAATTTGGCAAGGTATGATTCAAAGATGTACGAATAAAAACCATACCCAATGGCATGACTACGGTGGCAGAGGTATAAGAATTTGCACAGAGTGGCTTACGTTTGAACCGTTTTATAGATGGTCTATGGAAAACGGATATGAAGACCACTTGACGATAGATAGAATTGAAAATAATAAAGGCTATAATCCTTTAAATTGTAGATGGGCGGACATGTTTGTACAGGCTAAAAACAAAAGAAGTAATACTTATTTTTACTATAAAGGTGAGCAGTTAATTTTAGCTGATATATCTAGAAAATACGGAGTGCCAATGAGTGCCTTAAGTACAAGAATCTATCAATTTAAATGGAGTATTGAAAAGGCGGTTGAAACGCCCGTCAAAGACAAAAAGAAATTTAATCACGATAAAAGAAAGAAAGTTTTAGCAACAAATTTGGAAACAGGTGAAAAAATTATTTTTGAATCAATAAAAGAAGCTGGAGAAATAACAGGAGCAGGTCATGTTTCTGCTGTTATTTTAGGAAAAAGAAAATCTTCAAAGGGTTTTTTCTTTGAAGAATACAGTGAATAAGTGAGTCAATTGAAAATTATAAAATTAGCTTACTTGCGAATAATCCCTTTTCTTAATTAACTATAGGGCGCTTTAATTAAACAAAAGGGGTTCTGCTTAAACGGCTGCAAAAGTTAAAAGTCCACGCTTAAAAACTGTCGTTCTAATTTCAAGTGCTTTTTGTAATTTAATTTATATAAAAAACAACTTTTTACTTCACCCACTAAAGGGTGCTTTTGAGTAACAGCAGTATGTATCTAATATTAAAAAATGATATTAAGCTGTCTCGATGGTGAAAAAAGAAGGATCATCTTTTTAACGGGTTCCATTACCTATCGCAAAAACGGTAAATTGCAGTCTGAAATGTATATAAAAATGTATGATAAAATCCACTTCTTTTGCAGTATGTTTTGTATACAAAAAAGCCAAGTTTAACCCTTATATATATGTAATGATAAAGGCAACCAATCTTTAAAAGAATTGGTCGCCTTTTATATGCAGATAACAGTTACATTATCAAGTTTTGCACCATATTTTTGGAGAATAGCATAAGTCAATTTATCCATTGATGCACCATCGAAAATCACATGCTTGGCTTGCTTTTTAAATGAAACATTTATGAGTGTTGCGTTCCTAAATGATGTTTCTTTCAATGCTGCGTTATTAAAAATAGTACCATTTAATTTCAGTGCATCAAAAGATACGCCAGAAAGACTTGCATAACGAAAATCGGTTCGGTCAAGGATACTTTCTTTAAAATCCGCATCTTTTAGGTCCGAGACAAGGAATTTGACTTGGCTAAGGTCGGCTCCTTTAAAATTTGCATCCTTCAGAGTAGAGAAAAGGAGTTTTGCTCGGCGAAGGTTGGCATCCTCGAAATTTGCATGTTTCAAATCACTGCATATAAAGGTGTTCAATAATCGGGCCATTATCTTGAATAAAGTGACTGCTCAAATCATGGGAAAATAATTTTTTTCGAGGTATAGGGCAGATAGTGAAACAAGAAAAAGGAATAATGAAAAGAAAGTAAGTATCAAATAGAGCTCCCATCTAGATGAAGGTGGGAGCTATTCGACGCTTACATAATACTTAAACTGGTATGTGCAAAGCGGTGTTCAACCATGGTCATGCGAAGATTATTTACTTGATGAAGGGATGGAACCGATTCAAGGCGTCGAAAGATTTTCTCGAGTGGTTCGGTGAGCTTGCTGGAGACCAAATAATCGTAAAGCTGTGTCAGTCGGAAGCATTTGTTCAGGCTGGTGTCGAGGGCAAGTCTGTCGTTGAATTTGCCACAAAGGGAAAAGCTGCGGAAGCAACGCTTGAGATGGTGAATACAGTGCGCAAAGCGCTGGACGTGCCTAACGAATAAATGTATATTTAATTAAATGTATAATTACATAAAATGTAGGAGGTAATTTGCATAGCGAAGCGAGAAGCGGAGCAGAAACAGATTGAGCAGACAGTTGTTCAGTCTATTGCTGCTGTAAATGAACCGAGAACGACACTATCGCTTTCGCTGACAGTGTCTGATAAGAAAGCCTTGAAAATGATGGCTGCTGAGAAAGGTACGACTATTGCTGCCATTATTCACGGGTGGATTGAAGAACATAATGAAAAAGAGGTCGTATAAATGGCGAATATCAATGAGACCATTTCTGAAGTTGCAAAACTGAATCCTGAGCTTGCACGACAGATTCAGAAGTACGTTAAGAATCATTCTTATGGGCTTGTGTTTGAGCATAATCTCCCTGAGGCTCTCCGTCTTTATAAAAAGATGCCTGCCGTAGGGGATACTGTCAATATTCTTCCTGAGCGAGGTGCGAAGGAAACAGATGAGAATTCAATTCCGTGGGTAGTAAAGGAGATTAAAGATGGTTCAGCGAGACTAGAGCACGATGGTGAGACAAAATCTGTTGCTGTCGAAGACGTGGTAGTTCTTGTGAGCTATCGTGACGTCATTTATCCAGGACTCAAGGAAATTGACCGTGTAGAGCGTGGAAATCCTGATGACCCATATCATATGATCATCAATTCAGAGAATTATCATGCACTTGAGGCTTTGTCGTATGCTTATCCTGGTAAGGTCGATTGTATTTACATCGACCCTCCGTATAACACAGGCGCAAAAGACTGGAAATATAATAATAATTATGTTGACAGCTCCGACCAATATAGGCATTCAAAGTGGCTTGCATTTATGGAACGTCGTTTGAAACTTGCTAAACAGCTACTGAATCCTGAAGACAGCGTTCTCATTGTAACGATTGATGAGAAAGAATATGCACGTCTCGGCCTACTTTTGGAGCAAACATTTCCTGAAGCACAGATGCAAATGGTGAGCGTTACAATTAATCCTTCTGGTGCTAAACGCGATAATTTATTTTCTCGTGCTGACGAATATATTTATGTTCTATTGTTTGGTAAAGCACATGTAACTCATCCTATGGGTGATGGTAATGAAAAAGAAATCAGATGGTTTTATTTAAGAAGAACGGATTATGCGTCAAGACGAGGCACTGTTAAGGGTGGAACCGCTCAATTTTATCCGATTTATGTTGATGATACATCTATGCGCATTGTAGCTATTGGCGATTATCTTACGCCTGAACAAAAAATTGAGGATGCTCCTGTAATTGAAGGTGCAACGGCAGTATTTCCTATTAGAGAAGATGGCGTGGAAATGAACTGGGGAGTCACAAAGGAAACTCTTCAGGATTTGGTTGATAAGGGATTTGTTCAGGTGTCAAAGGGCTATCCTTTACAACCATATATTTTTAAGTATGTAAGTACAAAATATGCTAAGAAATTTAAGGAAGGCCGTTGGGAAATTCGAGGAGAGCGTGAAGATGGAAGTAAGATCATCGTAGAAACTGGCGGAAAAATTACTCGTGCTACTACAGTATGGCAAAACAAAGTTTATGACGCTGGTGCGTATGGGACGTCATTGTTGAAATCAATTATCGGAGACGGGAAATTTAGTTTTCCAAAATCTCTTTATGCCGTGGTTGATACATTAAAGTATTTTGTTGCACAAAAACCTGATGCGTTAATTCTTGATTTTTTCGCGGGTTCAGGGACAACGCTTCATGCAGTGAATATTTTGAATGCCCTCGATGGCGGTCATAGGCGTTGTATTTGTGTGACTAATAATGAAGTATCCGCGGAAGAAGAAAAAGAGTTTATTGAACAAGGACTTCGCCATGGCGATAATATATGGGAAGAGCATGGCATTGCGCATTACGTCACATGGCCTCGTACGAAATGTTCGATTGAAGGGTGTGATGTGGAAGGAAATCTGCTGGATGGAGATTATGGTGTGCCAGCAAAAGACATTGATTTGGGATACGAATTGCCTAAAGCAGATGGATTTAATGCAAATGCTATTTTCTGTGAGCTTACATACGAGTCAGCATGGCCGATTCGTCTTGACCGAGCTTTTGACGCGATTGCGCCGATTCTTTGGATGCAGGCAGGCTGCAGAGGACCGATTATCAAACGCATCGGAAAGAGCTATTTGACGACTGATTACTATGGCGTCCTGTTTGATTACAATCAGGCAAGTAAGTTCTGCGATAAGGTTAAGAATACTCCGTCTATCAAGACAGTATTCGTTGTGACTGACGACCAGAGAAGATATTCGAATATGTGCAAACGTCTTCCAGGTGTCGACGTCCATAGACTGTATGAGACTTATTTGAGGACGTTTGAAATTTGTGGCGAAGGAGGACTTGATTGATGAAATACGAATTATTTGATTTTCAAAAGTCTGCAGTCAATGACCTTCTAAAGAAAATGGATTCTATGCAGCAAAGCTATGCTTCAGATGGCTCTGTCTCAGCAGTATCGCTTACGGCACCGACAGGTGCTGGTAAGACAGTTATCGCTTCAGCGGTAGCAGAAGGTTTGTTTTATAGCAATAATACTTATGCTGGAGATGACCGCGCAGTGATTTTGTGGTTGTCTGATAGCCCGAGCTTGAACGAACAGACGATGAAGCGATTTAAAGCAGCTTCTGATTTGCTGACGGGAGCTACTGTGATGGAAGCAATTGGGCCAGATTTTGCGAATAGCCATATCAAGTTGATGCCAGGCCGTATTTATTTCCTGAACAGACAACTTTTGTCTGTAAAGGGTAAACTGACTAACGCTTCTGAAGGAGGAAGAACATTTTATGATGTTCTGACAGATACGATTAGCGATCCAGATATTCATTTGTATCTTTTCATCGACGAGGCTCATCGAGGACTTGGCAAGGATGCTACAAAGGAATCCACGAATAAAACGATTTATGCCAAATTAATTGATGGTCAGGACGGAATAAATCCGCCAATGCCTTGCGTTGTCGGTATCTCGGCTACCCCTGAGCGATTTAATACTGCTATGCAAGGGCGTAAGAATCGTGATATAAAGGCGTCTGTTGATGTGCCTGTATCGTCCGTTCGTACCTCTGGGCTGATTAAGGATACGATTGAACTTCGCACACCTAAGAAAACTGCGGATACGAAACATCAGGATTTAACGCATGCATGCGTTAAATTGGCAGAGTCTTCAAATGCTTGGAAGGATTATTGCACGGATAAAGGTATACGCCCAGTCGTGACGCCGTTGATGGTTGTACAGGTAGAAGACAAGGTTACAAAAGATACTCTGACATCATTGTGTGCACATATACACAAGATTTTGCCGTGGTTGGACATTTCTGATTGCTTTGCTAACGTATTTGGTGAACATGAAGATATTGTTACACCTGCAGGTAAAATTCCTTATGTGAGTCCTGAAGATGTAGCAGAGCGGACAGAGATTCGAGTCCTGTTTGCTAAGGATGCTGTATCAACAGGTTGGGACTGTCCGCGTGCTGAGGTTATTTATTCTCGTCGTAAGCGTACAGACCCGACATATATTGCTCAGCTGATTGGTCGAATGATTCGTACACCACTTGCAAGAAGAATTGATCTAGTCGAGGAATTGAATACTGTTGCCTGCTACCTTCCAGAGTATGACGCAGTGACAGTCGAAGGCGTAGTTCAGAAGCTGAAAGAAGACAACGTTGCTGTTGCGACTACAACAATTTTGAAGAATCCAGCTGATGTAAGTTTCTTCGGTAATACAAAGAAAAAAATTGAACAGAAACTGGAGAAGAAGCATCAGCAGTCATCAACTGGTACTGCGACACCTACGCAGACAGAGCCTGCAGATAATCCTTCAGTGAACATACCTGAAGCTCCTACGACACAGGAGTCGGCACAGGAAACTGTCGCTGAAACAGAATTCGCTGTGAATACAGAGCCTGCAGATAATCCTTCAGTGAACATACCTGAAGCTCCTACGACACAGGAGTCGGCACAGGAAACTGTCGCTGAAACAGAATTCGCTGTGAATACAGAGGACGAAGAATTCTATGTTGCAGATATTGAAGATGACACTGAGACTGAGGAAGAGCTGACAGCTGCCCTGGAACGAATTCCAAAGGTTAACAGTGAAGATATTAAGGTATGTTTTGAGGGAATTATTACACGTAGGGTACGACATGATAAGCCGAATAATTTCCTCGACCTGTGGGATTGCGTTGACGTGATTACATCTGATATTGATAGTGATTATGATACATCAAGCCAGATAGATGAGGATTTCTATAACAACGTCGAGGGCGAGATTAAGCGTCATCCTGCTGCTTATAAGCGCGCATACACGGATATTAGCAATACGATAGTGATTGTCAAGCGTATTGACCCGTTGACGGGAGAAGAATTCGAAGACCGCGAAGAACTGGTTCAGAATGATGCTGACAGGCTTGTATCGTACTATCGTCGTGCAGTCAATGTGTTTGCTGGCGCTTCTGATTTAGTGAAGTATTACATCAATAGACGTCAAAACGAAGAATTCGACAGTGATGTTGAGGCGATCAGCCGTATTTCAGCAGTTGGTGCCTGTATTGAGATTATTCAGGGACTTGAAGTTTGGGCTGAGAACAAGACAAATGAGCTGCTGAGCAATTATGGTCCGCAGCGTTATGCAGTGTCTGAAGAGAATAAGGAGAAGTGGGACCGCATTGAAGGTAACACGAAGCCTTATATCGAACGTAATCTGAACATTCAGGCTAGCATTACTCGTCAGAACAAGGATTATGATGCTTATCCGAAGCACATTATCAGTGATGAGGATGGCTGGGCATATCTGAATCTGAATGATTTGGAGAAGAAGGTCGTTCAAACGGAGCTTTCTCGCTCGCTAAATGTTGCATGGTACAGAAACCAGTCAAGAAACTTGAACGCTGCGCTGTCGATTCCGTACATGCTGAACGGCGTATGGGAGAACATGTATCCTGATTTCATCTTCTTCCAGAAGTTGAACCACGGTAGTATTGTTCCTGCGGTTGTTGACCCGCACGGCGATTGGCTTGGCGACAGCGTTGCAAAGCTGCAGGGATACGTCACATATCTGAGGGACCATCCTGATATGTTTGGTTCCGTCCAGGTAGTTGCTGATAAGAAGGGCGGCGAAATTCGTTACCTTGACCTAATGCTTCCAACTGTACAGAAAGCTATTGAGACATTTGCGGGGACATCTGCGAAGGAACTCTTCACTGGTCCTCTCAGCAAGGTGTACAAAGTAACAGCAGAATAAATTTTTACGAAAAACAGGGAGAGCATGTTGTTGGATGTTCTCCCTAATTTTTAAGGTTTATTTTCTGTTTTACATCACGTCGATAATGGATGCGCGGTCAGTCAGCCTCTCTTCGGGCATTACTTATGTGACATTGGATTAAGGTTTCCGAATAAATTTGAAAAAAAAATCAGGAGGTTCTATAGACTTTTTCTAAAAATATTAGGTTATTTAATCTTTGTTCTTGGATCACTGTATTTCTTTTTTTGTGGGAGTGATTTTGCTAAAGAACCAAGAGGAAAACACTTTAGAATCATAATGATAATCAGTGTTCTGATATTTAGTTACTATTACTGGTTTCCACATAAAATAGCCTACTCCATTATCGAGCGCTATTGTTGAATAAGCAATTAGAAAAACAATAGATATATTTATTGCGCAGTACAAGGATACTACGCATTCAAACGACATATATTTGGCTAACTTTGTGAAAAAGTGTACTTCAAATAGGGTCGTGCATTTCTTCAATAATACAGTCGAAAGACGGTTCTTTATAATATAAGTAACGAAAAAAGCAGCCAAAAGGCTGCAATTTGCACAACTGAAGCTGAAGCAACATATTGAATCGATGTTTGGTCAAGTGTTTATTTTCATCAAACAAGCACTGCTTAGTTTGGCTTCTTGACCATTTATATTTAATATTGCATGTGCTAAAAATTTATGTTCAAAATCCTTATTTTATACAGCTCCAAGCTATGCCATGCTGTGCAAAGTTCGTGCAAAGTTCGTGCAAAGATTAGTTTATAACAACAGTTTGAAATAATTCCCAAAAGGCTTTATATCAATAGTTGTAGGGGCTTTTTTGGATGTGGTTTGATGCTATTTTAAGTACTTTTAATCAAGTTCGAGATGGAAGGCTCAATCGGTTAATCTTTTAAAGATACCCGTTTGCCATTGCTGGCAGACGGGTATTTTTTTATTAAATGTTCGGCAAAGGATGTGTGCGTGATACACAAGGGTTCGTTGCTATGTTCACGGAATTATTTAGAAAACGGACGGAAAAAAGTCCAAAGTCTACAGAAAAAAACGAGGATCCTGCGGTATTACACAGCAATCTCACAGAAAAAACACAAAAACGGACGGAAATAACGTCAAACGATAAAATCCTAACAAAGAAACCGAAGTCTGAATAAATCGCAAAAAACCTACGCTTATTTTGGCGGGAGAAAAAATGGTTATGCTATTATTAAATGGGGGTGACAGACAATGATCTACATTGGTGTAACCGGCTGGGGCGACCATGACAGCCTCTATCCGGATAAGATCTCCTCTAGAGATAAATTAAAAGAATATGCCGGGCACTTCCCCATTGTTGAAGTAGACTCCGCCTTTTATGCAATTCAGCCTAAACGAAATGCCGAAAAGTGGGTCCATGAAACCCCTGATAATTTTCAATTTATCGTCAAAGCCTATCAAGGGATGACCGGCCACCAACGAGGAGACATCCCGTTTGATAACATACCTAGCATGTTCCAAGCCTTTAAAGATTCCTTAGAACCGTACCTCCAAAAAAATAAATTAGCCATGGTTCTGTTTCAATTTCCGCCCTGGTTTACTTGTAAAAGAGAAAACGTCGACTATCTAAGATGGTGTAAACAAGAAATGGGGGATATCCCCTGTGCCCTGGAGTTCCGGCACCAATCTTGGTTTGCTGGCGATTACCTTCAAAGAACCCTTGAATTTATGAAAGCAGAAATATGGATTCATAGTATCTGTGACGAGCCGCAATCAGGGGAAGGATCGATTCCAACGGTTCTCGAGCCTACTACAAAAGACCAAGTACTAATAAGATTTCATGGCCGCAACGTATATGGCTGGCAAAAACGGAATGCCGATAATTGGCGGGAGGTCCGTTATCTCTATCGCTATAACCAACAAGAACTACAGGAATGGAAGACTCATATCGAAACCCTAGCAACGGAATGTAAAGATGTATATCTTTTGTTTAACAATAACTCAGGCGGTGATGCTGCCGACAATGCCAAAGAAATGATGAAACTCCTCCAGCTCACATACGAAGGGCTTGCACCGAAACAGCTGGATTTATTTAATGAACTATAATCATAATAGAAGGAGAACGCAAAAATGGAGTGGATTCTTTTAATTGTAATTGGAATAGCGGCTAGCTCACTCGGCTCCCTAATTGGTATGGGGGGAGGAATTATTGTGGTTCCTGCCTTGCTTTACTTGGCAACCCTTCCCTCCTTCCAACACTTGACACCACAAGTGGTAGTAGGCACCTCGTTGTTTACGATGATCTTTACAGGCCTCTCGTCCACATTGGCCTATATGAAACATAAAACAGTCGATTATAAAAGTGGACTCATTTTTCTGATCGGCAGCGGACCAGGAAGCATCTTGGGCGCATGGGTAACAGAAAAAATGGACTTACACTCCTTTAACATCTATTTCGGTACGTTTATTCTGTTTGTCTCGTTCGTCCTGGTAGTGAAAGACAAATTAAAGCCGCTCCCGTTCCGTAAAGATAAAGGAATTGTCCGAACATTTACTGATAATAGCGGGCGCTCGTTTGAATATGGCTACAACCCAATTCTTGGAGTCGTGATTGCTTTTATCGTCGGATTCCTTTCAGGGATTTTTGGAATCGGCGGAGGGTCACTCATGGTTCCAACGATGATTTTGCTGTTTTTCTTCCCGCCGCATGTAGCCACAGCGACATCGATGTTTATGATTTTACCGACCTCCATCCTAAGTTCGATTACCCATATCACATTAGGAAACGTGAATTGGCTATATGCATTGGCCTTGATACCGGGGGCCTGGATTGGTGCTAAGGTGGGTGTGTTTTTAAATACCAGGTTTAAGAGTAAAACAATTGTATTCATTATTAGAGCCACCCTCATCATTGTAGGAGTGCGTTTAATTTATCAAGGAATAATAGGGTAGGTAAAAATGGAAACCATACATATTTTTCATACAAATGATTTTCACAGCCACTTCGAGCATTGGCCTAGAATTCAAAACTTCTTAATGGAAAAAAAGGAGTTTTATCGCTCCAAGGAAGATGAGTTTTTTTTATTTGATATTGGTGATTTTATTGACCGCTGGCATCCCTATTCAGAAGCAACAAAAGGAAGAGGGAGCATTGAGCTGTTAAATAAACTTGGCTATACAGCGGTTACCATGGGCAATAATGAGGGTGTTAATCTCCCGCATGAGGATCTGGAGCACCTATATGATATGGCAGACTTTGATGTATTGAATGCCAACCTGTTTAATGCCAATGGAAGCTATCCTAATTGGCTCAAACCCTATAAAGTCTATACCACTAAAGCAGGAACTCGAATTGGCGTGATTGGTCTCACCGCTTATTTTCACCATCTATACACACTATTAGGCTGGGAAATCACAGAGCCGCTTGTAGAACTTAAAAAGTGGCTGGAGCCTTTAAAAAAAGAAGCTGATATCATCATCTTACTCTCCCACCTTGGTTTAAAAGAGGACGAAAGTATAGCGGCCCATTTTCCAGAGATCGATGTTATTTTAGGAGCTCATACCCATCATTTTCTTGAGCAAGGTAAAGTGGTGGGGCAAACACTGATTGGTGCCGCCGGAAAATTTGGCCACTTTGTCGGTCACATGACACTAGACATCGATGAGGAAAAGGCAATTCAAAACAAAAAAGCGATCCTTTATGAATATAAGGAACTTCCTGCACCACTAAATGAACAGGAGCAAGTCACAGCCTTTTTTGAAAAAGGAAAAGAGCTCCTGGATCAACAAGTTACCACTCTCCAGGAACCATTGCTTCATGACCCTTTTCATGAAACAAACTTTTCGAGGTTATTGTGCAAAGCCTTAAGAGATTGGTGTCAAACAGATTGTGCCATGATCAACGCAGGACTTCTCTTAGGTTCATTATCCGGGGTCGTGACGACATTTGATCTCCTTACTATTTGTCCTCATCCGATTAACCCCTGTGTCGTAGAACTGACCGGGAGGGAACTAGAAACGATTTTAATGGAGACGAATGGAGAAGAACTCGCACGCCGAGAAATAAAAGGCTTAGGTTTCAGAGGGACCGTCGTGGGGATATTCGTTTATGAAGGAATCCGATTTGAAAATGGTCGAATCTTCATCAATCATGCCTCTTTGGACTATGATAAAACCTATACCTTAGCGCTGCCAGATATGTTTACCTTTGGTCATTTTTTCAAAGAAGTTATACCGCACAAACATAAAGACTATCTTCTTCCGGAATTTTTGCGGGATTTACTAAAATGGGAGTTAGAAAAGCAACAATAGACCATAGCCTGTCACCCTTTAATCCTTCTAATCATACAGTGATAGTAAGGAAAGGGGTGAGGAACCTTTGGTTGAGCTTTCACCAATTGAAATCAATGGACATACCTTCTTGGCTGTTACGGTGTTACTCCCTAAAACCACCTTGTTAGCCGTTACGAATGATAAGGGCTATATCATGTGTGGTGCATTAGATATAGGTTTATTAAATGATAAGCTAAAAGATCGAAAAATCATTGCGGGCCGCGCTGTTGGCGTACGGACTATTGAGCAGCTTCTAAATGCCCCTTTGGAATCGGTGACATGGGAAGCCGAGGAACTTGGAATTCAAAAGGGAATGATCGGTAAAGAAGCTTTGCTTAAAATGATTTAAATGCTTGCTATTATTAGCAGGCATTTTTTTGCTTTAAAAGCAACCGCTTCCTTCTGTGTCCTTTTTTATGGGCTAGTTCCCCTTTCTTGTGCATACATTTAACAAGAAGGGGTGATTTTCTTGGCTAAGTTGACAAGACGGCTTCGAAAACGGGGGCCGCTGCCATTTCGCTATGTCCTGTTATTATCCTTTATCCTATTCTTATTCTCTACTGCCTCTGGTTTATGGCTTGTTAATAAAGGGATCGAGCCGACATTAATGAGAATTGCTACATCCGAAACTCGGAATATCGCTTCGCTTGTTATCAACAGAGCCATAACCAAACGCACCACCAATGTAGGTGATAACAATGATGTGATAAAAATAGTACCAGGCAGTAATGGAAAAGGACAAAACGCCCAATTAAATACCGATTTAATCAATCGCGTTCTGGCAGAAACGACAGCACAGATTCAAAAGAACTTAAAAACGGCTAAAAAGGGTGATATCGCTTTATTGGAAAATGATGTAGAAATTGAAACACAGAACACCGAAAAAGAGGACGGGATAGTCTGGTACATTCCATTAGGGCAGGCGACGAATATCACCTTATTAGGAAACATCGGTCCGAAAATTCCCGTGCGATTTCACGCAATCGGTGAAGTGGAACCGGATGTGCATATTGCCACAAAAGAAATGGGAATCAACAATACGTGGCTGGAGGTTTCGGTTGTTATTGAGGTTTCCGTGCAAATTATTACTCCTTTTGCTACGGAAGTAACGAAATTAAAACAAAGCATTCCGGTAGGCGGAACACTTGTTGAAGGAGAAGTACCACAATTCTATAATAGCGGCGGCAATTTAACACCTTCGATTCAGATACCGCAGAGCAAGAGCGATAGTCAGACGGAGTCAAAAAAGAAAGCTACAAACAAAACGCAAAAAAATACAGGAAACTAAGTAAGGACTGATCCTTTTCGGACAGTCCCTTTTTTCGACGTCTAGCTCCAGCGCCTAGCCCCTCGATGGTCTACAGACGCTCTGGGAATGAAGGCAAAGAGCGCCTTCCTTCCCAGAGCGTCTTATGCTTGTCGGGGCTGTTCAAGGCGCTTGCGCTTTTGTTCTTTATAGCTTTCTTGTCAACGAGATTGCTTTGCTTTACGAAGCTCGATACGTTCCAGCCGTTTCCACTGGGCTAAGTGTGGATAGGGATCGAATGACCATTCTGTAATCCCATTGTCTTTATACATTCCGTAATGTAAATGCGGCGGGAACTTTCCTGACGTACCCGGAGGACCGTATCCAGTGCTGCCTACACCGCCTATCACCATGCCTGGTTCTACTACTTGCCCTACTGTTAAGTTTTTGGCAAAACCACTAAGATGGGCGAAATAATGATAAGTGTTATTAATATCACGGATGCCGATTCTCCAGCCGCCGAACTTATTCCAGCCCTTCATCTCAACAATCCCATAGGCTGTTGCTCGGACGGGAACGCCATAACCGGCAAAAATATCGGTTCCTTCATGGATTCTTCTCCCGCCCCAGCCGCGGGCATCGCCCCAAGTACTGCGATAACTATGATTGCTGTACAAAGGAACAGGAAACACACGTTTATCTAAATCAAGACGTCCATAATGCTGGTAAATTTTAGCCTTACCCGCAATAATGCCTACTGATCGGTCGCGATGATAGTAATTCCATAATCCAATTTTTATATTATCAGGATCAACACCGTATGAAAGGAGATAATTTGCAAATGCATATAAAACATCCTCATCACTCTTTAAACTTGCTTTGCCATCTCCGTCTCCATCCACGCCCATTCCATTAAAGAACTGAATGACTGCCGGATTCTCCTCGTTCGGATTAGGGTTTGTCAAACCTGCCCACACTTCAGGACGAAAATAAATACCGATTACGCCTTCAGCTTTTGGTAAATCTCTGCGAGCTAAGCGGACGCTGCGCTCGTATTGATCAATGGCTGCTAAATAATACCAGGGAATTTGCGTAACGGTTTCCACTTTTTTATAAAGCTTCATTCTTTCCTGATAGGGATCGGTTTCTTGTGCATGAGCATCCCTGACAGACAAGGTAGAAATAAAAAGCATAAGGATGGTTCCAATCATTAGAACAGCCCGCAACAGGAATCCTCCTTCCAATTAATGTACAACTTTAGTGTGTGAACTTTTCCTTATTTCATAATGGTTAATAATTGGTAATCGGTTTGAATGCTTGTTGTTCATCCTCTAGTATGATAAAGTGACTATGAACTCAACTTGAACCATATATGTACTTTGAGGAGTGTAAAAATGAGCAAGAAAGAAGAAATTTTACGTAAGCCTGAATGGCTAAAAATAAAATTAAACACGAATGAGTCTTACACAGGCTTAAAAAAAATGATGCGGGAAAAAAACTTACATACAGTATGTGAAGAAGCTAGATGTCCAAATATTCATGAATGCTGGGCCGTAAGACGCACAGCTACCTTTATGATTCTAGGAGATACCTGTACACGTGCCTGCCGATTCTGTGCCGTAAAAACGGGTCTGCCGACAGAGCTTGATTTGCAGGAGCCGGAAAGAGTGGCTGATTCCGTACAATTAATGAATCTTAAGCATGTCGTGGTTACGGCCGTTGCTCGTGATGATTTAAAGGATGGCGGGGCAGCAGTGTTTGCGGAAACGGTACGAGCGATTCGACGTAAAAATCCATTTACAAGTATTGAGGTGCTTCCTTCCGACATGGGGGGAAAGGAAGAAAACCTTAAAGTCTTAATGGATGCGAAGCCAGATATTCTTAACCACAATATTGAGACGGTAAAACGTTTAACGCCAAGAGTACGGGCCCGTGCGAAATATGAACGATCGCTTGAATTCCTTCGCCGTGCAAAAGAGATGCAGCCCAATATTCCTACGAAATCAAGCTTAATGATTGGTCTGGGTGAAACAAAAGAAGAAATTTTAGAGGTTATGGATGATTTAAGAGCCAATGATGTTGATATCATGACGATTGGGCAATATCTGCAGCCGACAAAAAGCCATTTAAAGGTTGAAAAATACTATACTCCTGATGAATTTAAGGAATTGCAGGAAATTGCCTTCAGTAAAGGCTTTAGCCATTGTGAAGCAGGTCCGCTCGTTCGTTCCTCTTACCATGCAGATGAACAAGTAAATGCAGCCGCAAAGCATAAACAATTGCTAGGTGAAAAAGAAGAAGTAAAAGAAGCATAGAAAAGCGGAGGCGCCCGTTTAGCTGCTGGGCGCTGGAGCTGGACAACTTTCATCGTTATTTCTTCCTTAAAAAAGAGTTCAGCCAAATGATCGGCTTGAACTCTTTTTTATTATTTACTGTTATTCATGTTTGTGTTTTTGCCGCCGCCATTTGTATTTTTATCAAGGGATTTAGTGTTATTGTAGTTTTTATTATTTGCATTTGGCGTATTGTTGATATCAAAATCATCCGGTGTCCGGCCATTTTCGTCCTCACTTGCATTCAAACGCGCTCCTTGAGGAGACTTTAACATTTGCTTGATGACACTATTAACGGTACTACGGGCATGCCGGCTGGTGGAATCAAGGCTTGCAAGATTTTGTACATCACGCATTAATGTCGCATTATCGGTCACGTAGACATGATAATAACGGGGTACCACTGAAAAGGCTGTTTTTTTAACTTGGTCCGCAGTCAGATTGCGGTTTTTAGTATCTGTTCGATAAGCGATCAATACTTCCTGGTCTGTAACAAGTGTGGCCACGTCATTTACATGACGAATGTTTGCACTGTATTTACTGATTATATTAGCTAACTGTTCGCGGTCGAGAGCTGTATAATGGTCATTTGCTGTATTGTCGTTCATTAATGGGCTTTTTTGGTGACGGACAAAGCCATAGTTTGTACTGGCATTGCGAATACTGCGGCCCGCACCTTCATTATAAAGTTCATGCCGTTTATTATTGACGTTAATGGTGTTTCCGCTTTCTTCATATACGTCATTCTTTCCATTATCTTTTGAGCAGCCACTTAATGCGGTTACGGTACATAAGCCAGCGATTACGAGTAACTTTTTCAAATTTTTACACCTCCTATCCTTAGGATGACCAAAGCCAGCATTTATTTTCTTAGCAATTGATGGTGAATCGGGTATAATGGGAAGTAGGAATTTGTCGGTTAAAAATGAGGTGAACTAGATGATTGTGATCAACAATACCACATATGAAATTCTTCAGGAATATCGAGATGGATATAATGAAGAAGCCTTTAAAGCAAGGTACAGTGATATATTAGCGAGATATGACTATATTGTGGGCGATTGGGGATATGGCCAGCTTCGTCTTAAAGGTTTTTTCGATGACCAAAACCAAAAGGCTACATTTGATACCAAAATTAGTACCCTGAGTGAGTATCTTTACGAATACTGCAACTTTGGCTGTGCCTTTTTTGTATTGAAAAAAGTAAAAAAATGAGAAGGATCAGAAATCTGACCTTCTCATTTTTTTTGCAATCAAATCATGCATTCAGAATCTTCTCGAGCCTCAAACGACTCCTGTACTTCGCGTTAGACCCTGGATTCAAGCTTTAATTGTCATACGGCGGCTGTTCATCCGTATTCGGATCATCGTGGGGCGGATGGGCTCCCTCCATCTGCCTTGGGATATTCTGATGCAATGATTTATTTTCATAATTAAAATTGCTGTAATAACGTTGTCCGTCTTCCCATGGAGTACTTTTATTCTGAACGGGTTGATTTTTTCGAATTGGTGAACCATAGGGACCTTCAGGAAACTCTTGCGCCGTAAGATAATTTTGTTGTTTTTCAACATTTGATAATTCTGTATATTCTTCAGAGCCTTTGTTTGTCATGGTTTCACTCCTTTTGCTTTATTATGAGACCGGGGAGTGAAAAACATGTGTCATTCATTAGACGATTTCTGCCAAAAAGCTGCGCAATTCTTCTGCATCCTCTTCGTTTAATTGAAACGCAAACTCTAAATACCCTTCTTCCTCTAAGTCATCAGGACCAATAATAGCAAAACGATTACCTTGGATATCTAAAACCAACGATTTTCCATAGTGGCGATTTGTTTGCGTAATAGCCAAATCAAAGCGTTGGTTTTCGCCAACAAAACTGACAAATCGAGTCTTTGTATTTTCTGTATCATCGTATAAATAAAAACGTTCCTGCATTCGTTCGTCTCCTTTTGGGTTAACTATTTACCATCTCCTCTATAGTATCAAATTTGCGTTCATGTTGGGAGGACAAGTTTCATGATTTCTGTCACCCTAAAAAATCCGAATCGCTTGGTTTGTGATACAATAAGAAATGATATGATTACATAGAATAAGAACGGCGGAAGGAAGTGGACTAGGTGTATTTTGTTGATAGAGAAAAAATTGAAAGCATGCTCCAATACTTAGAAGTACAAATCCATCTATTCCGAGGTACTGAGGAATGGTCAACGCCTCTTGAAAAAGCAGCCTTGGAGCGTCTATGCCAAATGATGATTGAGTCTATTCTCGATGTAGGGAATAGCATGATCGATGGCTTTATCATGCGTGACCCCGGCAGTTATGAGGATATTATTGATATTTTAATCGATGAAAAGGTGATTAGCGGAACAACAGGGGAAAATTTAAAGCTCCTCATTCATTATCGGAAAAACCTTGTTCAGGACTATCTAGAGATTCCTCATCAGGAACTTCAGAAGCAATTTTTACAGTATCTCCATGAGTTGGAAATTTTTTCAACGAATGTCCGCGATTATTTAGTCAATGAATTAGGACCTGTTTCTGCATTTAAAAACTAACAAATGGACCGTTCATACGGTCTATTTCACTTTTAACATTCGATATACATAGGAGCGATTTTAGATGAAAAAATATAAAGGCTATTTAATTGATCTAGATGGGACAATGTATAAAGGAACAGAGCGGATTGAAGCAGCGTCTGATTTTGTAAAAAAGCTGAGGGATCACCATATTCCTTATTTATTTGTCACCAATAATTCTTCGAGGACGCCAGCTCAAGTTGCTGATAAATTAAACAGCTTTGATATCCCGGCAGACGAGCAGCTTGTCTTTACGACAAGTCAAGCGACCGCTAATTATATCGCTGAACAAAAAAAGGATGCTAGTGTTTATGTGATTGGAGAAGAGGGTCTTCAATCAGCCATTGAGGAGAAGGGATTTAAAGTTGCCGGGGAAGAGGCGGACTTTGTTGTCATCGGGATTGACCGTGAGATCAGCTATGAAAAGCTGGCCGTTGCCTGCCTGGCAGTCCGCAATGGCGCTAAATTTATCTCAACAAACGGGGATATTGCGATTCCAACTGAGAGAGGGCTGCTACCAGGGAACGGTTCGTTCACCTCGGTCATCGCCGTTTCCACCCAAACAAAGCCGACGTTTATCGGGAAGCCGGAAGCGATTATCATGGAGCAGGCCTTAAAGGTGTTAGGTACTTCTAAAGAAGAAACGCTGATGGTAGGGGATTATTATGATACCGATATTTTAGCGGGAATGAATGCCGGCATGGATACCTTGCTTGTTCATACAGGTGTCACCACAAGAGAAATGCTGACTGGATATAACCGGAAGCCGACCTATTCCATCGATACATTAGACCAATGGGAATTTTAAAAGGGATGGAAAGATCCATCCCTTTTTGTGCATCTATTCTTCCTCTTCTTCCTTATGTGCGGCACGGTGGGCCAGCCGGCTTGAAGCTGCTGCGGCAATCGCACCGACAATATCATCTAAAAAGGTATGACATTCACCAGTTGATTTATCATTTAAGTGAGCCAATATTCCAGGCTTAAGCTTATCAATGTAACCATAATTCGTAAAACCGATCGAACCATAGACATTTACGATCGAAAATGCCAGGATTTCATCGACCCCATAAAGACTTTCATCCGTGCCGATGATGGATTGAAGCGGTTCTTCCAGCATTCCTTTTTCAGCCAGTATGTCTAGCTGTATTCCAGTAAGAATCGCGTTTTGTACCTCCCGTTTGGAAAGGACACGTTCTACGTTCGAAAAACAATCTTCCATTTTTAAATTTTTGTGATATTTCTCCTGCAAAAAGAAGACCAAATCAGCAATATCTTTAATTTCGACGCCTCGCTCTTTCAACCATTTGCGTGCCGTTTCCTCAGTTAGATCCACTTTTTTGTCATCTGCCATTTCCTAATCACCTTTTCCTTGTGAAATTGGAGAACAATTGAATGTAGTTCCAGCACTTTCTATTTTCACTATATATATTTTTTTTATCCATAAATTATGCAGTTTTCCTTCAAATGGACAAACTAAAATATAATCATATCCTGCTATTATTACCCGATAAGCCCGATTAAAAAACAACAAGTTTTTAGTGACTATACATATACATAGGGTAATGAAGGTTAATGAGGCGGGGTGTAGGAATGCTTCAAAAAATGCTGGAGAATCAATATGGAATTACCGTAGAAGAATATGTAAAGCTAGATGCTTATGAGGCCTTAAGGGGAAATGGCTGGCTTTATTTGATCTCTCGTCCAGGCGGAAAGGCCGAAGAGGATATATCAGAACTAGAAAAAATTGCCGAGCATTTAAGAAATTATGGGGACCAAAATGTGCCGATATTTTTACCGTCTAAAGAAGGCAGTTTAATTACCACATGGGAAAAAAATCAATATTGCGTTCTAGCGAATCGGCAAATGGAAGAACAGCGAAAAATAAAGTTAGGACGGAAGCTGGCTAAATTCCATGAACGAGGAAGGAGAGTCCCGTTCCAAATTGAAAGGTCCAGTCGAATTGGCCAATGGAAATCGTTATGGGAGAAGCGCTTGGAGCAAATGGAAAAGGTCTGGAATGGCCTGTTGTTTCAAACTCCTGAAGATGACTTTGAACGAATGTTTATAGATTCCTTTCCTTATTATCTCGGACTAACGGAAAATGCCATTCAATACCTGGTTGATACCGAGATTGATGATGAACCGCACGAAACCGATAGTGGGACAGTTTGTCATGAGCGGTTTACAAGCAGAAGCTGGGGACCACATAACGAGTACGTGATTAAAAATCCATTTGATTGGGTCTTTGACCATCGAAGCCGCGACTTGGCTGAATGGACCAGAGAACGATACTTTCGCAACATCCAAACCTATCAGGTCGAATTGCGGAACTTTTATGAAGAATATCAGAGCATTGCCCCTTTATCGTCCTTTTCTTGGCGTTTATTATACGCTCGCTTAGTCTTTCCGCTCCACTATTTTGAATGTATTGAAAGTTACTATATCACCCGTTCAGAACAAGAAAAGAAAGTACTCGAAGAAAGGTTAAGTAAGATTTTACGGCAATCGAGTGATTACGAACGGTTTTTAGCGGAATTCTACCCTATATCCGGTGCGCCCATCAAACAATTACACCTTCCACCGCTAGATTGGCTTTATCCAAATTGAGTTGTTAATAGGGCCCATATGATAAAATGGATGGTACAATAGATGATATTACTATAGCCCAAGGATGTGACACGATTTGAAGCCCTACATTTATATTACGAGAAAGCTTCCAGATGCATTAGTGAAACCGCTGCAAGAAAAGTATACCGTTAATATGTGGACACATGATGATATTCCAGTCCCAAAAGATGTCTTAAGGGAAGAAGCAAAAAAAGCAGATGCTCTCTTTACCGTTCTAGCTGATTCTATTGATAAAAGTGTGCTGACGGCAGGGGGAAATTTAAAGGTTGTAGCAAATCTTGCGGTTGGCTTTGATAATATCGATTTAAAAACGGCCAGTGAAAAAGGGATTGCGATTTGCAACACACCCGATGTGCTTACAGATACGACCGCAGATTTAACCTTTGCGCTATTGATGGCTGCAGCCCGTAGAATTGTCGAAGCTGCAGAATACGTCAAAGCGGGAAAGTGGCAGAGCTGGAGTCCGTTTCTTTTAGCAGGTCATGACTTGCACCATAAGACGCTTGGGATTGTGGGAATGGGAAAGATTGGGGAAACGGTTGCCAAACGTGGAACTGGCTTTGATATGAATATTCTTTATTATAACCGGACGAGAAAACCGGAGGCAGAGAAGCAATTGGGTGTTACTTATACAGCTTTTGATGAACTGGTTGAAAAGTCAGATTTCATTGTCTGCCTGACACCGCTTACTCCTGAGACAAAAAATCTATTTACCCGGGAAGTTTTCCAAAAAATGAAGCCGTCTGCTATTTTTATAAATGCTTCAAGAGGTGCCGTAGTGGATGAACAGGCATTATATGAAGCCCTTAAAGCAGGAGAGATTGCTGGAGCAGGACTAGATGTGTTCCAAAAGGAACCGATTACGGCTGACCATCCATTATTACAGCTTCCTAATGTCGTTGCTCTTCCGCATATCGGCAGTTCAAGCACAGAGACAAGAACAGCAATGATTAAGTTATGTATTGAAAATATTT
This sequence comes from Bacillus sp. ISL-18, assembly GCF_018613415.1. Lineage (GTDB taxonomy): Bacteria > Bacillota > Bacilli > Bacillales > Cytobacillaceae > Neobacillus. The sequence goes on from NZ_JAGGQG010000012.1 coordinate 262,019, forward strand.
GCTCCATATTAGACGGAAAAGAGCCTAAAACCTTAGTAAACAAGGACTGGCGACCCTTAGTTAATCGATCATAAATAAGAAAAGCGATTGCTGGTGGCAATCGCTTTTTTGACGTATATTAAAAAACTTGCTCGACTTCAACAATGCCAGGAACTTCTTCAAGCAGAGCTCTTTCGATGCCGGCTTTTAATGTAATGGTAGAACTAGGACAGCTGCCGCAAGCACCTAAAAGGCGAAGCTTTACGATCCCTTCCTCTACATCTACTAATTCACAATCTCCACCGTCACGAAGAAGAAATGGGCGTAATTTATCTAGTACTTCTTGTACTTGTTCAAAGATTTCAGTTTCTGTTGCCATGTGATCGACTCCTTTCCTAATTATATTATAATGTGAATAGTGGTAAAAATCCATTCTCAGAAATTAGGAAAATACACATTTAAAGACAATATTTTTAGATTTTTCTTCGCTTTAGTTTAAAATAAAGGCGTGTTAATCGTGAATGTTAATTTCCGCTCCAGACGGCTTCGCTTTCCGCGGGCGTGCCGGGGAGCCTCCTCGGCGCACTTGCGCCTGTGGGGTCTCCCCTGACCCGTACTCCCGCAGGA
>NZ_JAGGQG010000013.1 GCF_018613415.1 Bacillus sp. ISL-18
GGACGTTGCCAGGCACGGAAAAAGACAATCTTTATTGATTGTCTTTTTTTGTGTATCTGCTTCTTTTTCAGAAGGAAGCTTAAGAGGATATCTGAGTGAAGAGCATGCTTTTCTTTGAAGAGTTTAGAATCCCGGACCTATTAGGAAGCACATGAGAAATTCTCAATATCCCTCCTTAGTGGTTAAAAAGGAGATGGCAGGGTCTAGATTCAGGGTATATAAATGATGACATACTAAAAAACTAATTTTATTCGCTCGAGGTACCCATTTGCACTTATGATTTACACTTGGCGGCTGGGGTGTTTGTTGCAAAAACAGGTAGATACTTCCTCTTACATAGAATGATTTTTTGTTATTTTGTACAAATAAATAATGAATTCAAAAATATATCTGTGATAAAGTGAGGGAAGTGTAAGAAGAAGGAGGGCTAAACGTGTTAGATAATAGTGTTATGATGGTAGCGATCATCTTAATCATTAATATCATTTATGTTACTTTTTTTACAATAAGGATGATTTTGACCTTAAAGGGGCAGAGGTATTTAGCAGCTTCGCTAAGTATGATAGAGGTTGTTATCTATGTACTTGGCCTGGGCCTCGTCCTGAATAACCTAAATGAAATCCAGAATCTGATTGCTTATGCAGTAGGATATGGAATTGGTGTCATTGTTGGGATGAAGATTGAAGAGAAGCTCGCTCTAGGGTATATTACAGTCAATGTAATTACCGCAGAGTACGATAAGGATTTACCTAAGCTTTTAAGGGAGAAAGGCTACGGGGTGACCGACTGGGCTGCACATGGTCTGGAAGGAAACCGAATGGCCATGCAAATCCTTACACCCCGAAAATTTGAATTAAAACTATATGATATGATTAAAAGTTTAGATCCCAAAGCCTTTATTATCTCATATGAACCTAAATCAATTCACGGTGGCTTTTGGGTGAAATCAGTGAAAAGAGGGAAGTTGTTTTCATGAGCAAGAAGAAACTATTATTCGAGCTGCAGGAAAATGAAAGTATTGAGGAATGTCTGAATAGGATGAAATTGCAGGGATATGCTCCCATCAGGCGGACAGAGAAGCCTATATTTCAAGAGGTAAAAAAAGCAGGCGAAACTATTTATGAACCGATTGGCCGCCAAATTGTCTTTGAAGCTAAGTTAATTGAGTAAAACACGAACATTATAGTGTTATTTAAAAATAATGTTCGACATATTTATTGACACCTAAGGTGATGGTTGGTAAGATAAAGCTATCGGATCAAACAACAATTTTTACCCTCGTATATCCATGGGAATATGGCCCATAAGTCTCTACCCAATAACCGTAAATTATTGGACTATGAGGGAAAGTCAATATGTTCGGCAAAAGGGCTGGTCCCTTACTTTATTTTACTATGCTTCGACATGCCCGGGCAAATGGCTTTCTCTTCACTGAGAAGCTATTTGTTACGGGCATTTTATTTGCCTAAAAAAAGGGGGAGCTAGGATGACCACACTTGTTGGTGTCATCATGGGGAGTAAATCAGATTGGGAAACCATGAAATATACATGTGAAATTTTAGACCAGTTAGAGGTCGGTTATGAAAAAAAGGTAGTATCTGCACATCGTACACCTGATTTAATGTTCACTTATGCAGAAGAAGCGAGAAATAGAGGGTTAAAGGTAATCATCGCTGGAGCAGGCGGAGCAGCTCATCTTCCAGGGATGGTCGCAGCCAAAACAACCTTGCCCGTCATTGGTGTTCCTGTTCAAACCCAGGCGTTAAAGGGAATCGATTCCTTGCTGTCTATTGTTCAAATGCCGGGAGGTGTTCCGGTCGCTACCGTGGCGATTGGTAAAGCCGGTGCAGTCAATGCGGGATTATTAGCTGCACAAATTATCGGCACGGAAGACCAGGCGGTTGCCGCCAGATTAGAGGCAAGAAGAGAAGCCACTAAACAAGAGGTACTAGAAAGTAGTGATCAACTTGGATAAGCAGACCATTTTACCAGGAGCAACGATTGGGATTATTGGCGGCGGCCAGCTCGGAAGAATGATGGCTCTGGCAGCGAGGGCACAAGGCTTTCGAATTGCTGTTTTAGAACCTGCGTCAGACTCGCCATGCGGACAAGTCGCAGATATAGAAGTGATCGGGGCCTACGACGATAGAGAAGCCATCAGCCGCTTGGCTGAAGTGAGTGATGTCATTACCTATGAATTTGAAAATATAGATGCCGATACGTTAAGCTGGCTATGTGAACAGGCATTTGTTCCTCAGGGGCCAAAACTGCTCACGATTACACAGGATCGGATTAAGGAGAAAGCAGCCATCCAGCAAGCTGGTGTGGAAGTGGCACCCTACGCGGTCATTGGCACACATCAGGACTTATTTTTAAAAATAGATGAGATTGGTTACCCGGCTGTATTAAAGACTGCTAGAGGCGGTTATGATGGAAAAGGCCAGTTGGTAATTAGAGAAGAACAGGATCTGAAAAAGGCGGAGCCGCTCCTAACACACGGTGCTTGTGTGTTGGAGAAATGGATTCCCTTTGAAAAAGAAATTTCAGTGATTGTGACACGCAGGCTTGATGGGGAAACAGCTATTTTTCCAGTGGCAGAGAACATTCATAAAGAAAATATTTTGTATAAAACAATTGTGCCGGCACGAATTTCACAGGCTACTGAGCTGGATGCAATTCAAAAAGCAAAGAAGATCGCCGATTCGCTGGAGTTAGTTGGGACGCTCGCTGTCGAGATGTTCGTGAACAATGATGGAACGATTGTGATTAATGAATTAGCACCACGGCCGCATAATTCCGGACATTATACAATTGAGGCATGCGAGACGTCACAGTTCGAGCAGCATGTTCGGGCTATCTGCGGATGGCCGTTAGGAAGTACAGAGTTGTTAAAACCAGCCGTTATGGTCAACCTATTAGGAGAACATCTGGAAAACCTATATGATGAGATACCAGAGTTGAATGGCTGGAAAGTTCATTTATACGGTAAAAAGGAACCAAAGTTCAAACGTAAAATGGGCCATGTAACGATTCTACGAGAAAAGGTAGAGATGGCTCTGAAAGAAATTGATGAAAGCAGCATCTGGGAAACTGCTAAAGAAAAGATCGGGGGATAAATGAATGATTGATCGTTATACGAGACCAGAAATGGGAGCTATTTGGACGGAGGAAAACCGTTTTAATGCCTGGCTAGAGGTGGAAATTCTTGCTTGTGAAGCATGGGCAGAATTAGGGGAAATTCCAAAAGAAGATGTAAAAAAATTACGCGCGAATGCCTCTTTCAATATCGACAGAATTAAAGAAATTGAAGAGGAAACAAGACACGATGTCGTGGCCTTTACCCGTGCAGTTTCGGAAACATTGGGTGAAGAACGGAAGTGGGTCCATTATGGATTAACATCAACAGACGTGGTTGATACAGCACTATCCTATCTCTTAAAGCAGGCTAATGCAATCCTATTAAAAGATATCGAAAACTTCATTGAGATTTTAAAAAATAAAGCAATGGAGCATAAGTTTACAGTCATGATGGGCCGGACACATGGGGTTCACGCTGAACCAACTACTTTTGGATTAAAGATGGCTCTATGGTATGAAGAAATGAAACGCAACCTTGAGCGCTTTAAACAGGCAGCTGCAGGAGTGGAGTTTGGTAAGATTTCCGGTGCGGTCGGAACCTATGCAAACATTAATCCATTTGTAGAGCAATATGTTTGTGAGAAATTAGGAACAAGCCCAGCGCCAATCTCGACACAAACCTTACAGCGTGATCGTCATGCGCACTATATGTCTACGCTTGCTCTGATTGCGACTTCAATTGAAAAGTTCGCGGTTGAAGTTCGCGGCCTGCAAAAGAGTGAGACTCGTGAAGTAGAGGAGTTCTTTGCAAAGGGTCAAAAGGGTTCTTCGGCCATGCCGCATAAACGTAATCCAATTGGTTCCGAGAACATGACAGGATTGGCACGTGTGATTCGCGGCTATATGATGACGGCTTATGAAAATGTGCCGCTATGGCACGAGCGCGATATTTCACATTCATCTGCAGAACGAATTATTTTACCGGATGCGACGATTGCCTTGAACTATATGCTAAACCGCTTTGGTAACATTGTGAAAAATTTAACGGTGTTCCCAGAGAATATGAAACGCAATATGGATCGTACTTTAGGATTGATATACTCTCAGCGTGTCCTATTAGCTTTGATTGATAAGGGGTTATCACGTGAAGAGGCTTATGATACGGTACAGCCTAAAGCGATGGAAGCATGGGAGAAACAAGTTCCATTCCGCAGCTTAATTGAAGCAGAAAATAAGATTACCGCATTGCTTTCACCAGAAGAGATTGCGGATTGCTTTGACTATAATTATCATCTCCAACATGTAGATACGATTTTTGATCGTTTAGGGTTGAATGGATAAATAAAAGAATGATGAAGGGCGAAGTTTGCCCTTCTCATGTCAGAAAAGTTCCCAATATTATGAATAGAGGTGCAATTAGGATGAGCGAAATGCTATACGAGGGAAAAGCGAAACGGATTTTCACTACGGACGATGAACAAGTTGTCCGGGTTCAATATAAAGATTCAGCCACTGCTTTTAACGGCCAAAAGAAGGCGACTATTACTGGAAAAGGCCGTTTGAATAACGAGATTACTAGTTTATTATTTTTAAAACTTAAAGAACAAGGCATTGACTCACACTTTATCAAGAGAGTTTCCGAAACGGAACAGCTGGTGAAGAGAGTAACGATCATTCCTCTTGAAGTTGTTGTACGCAATGTCGCAGCAGGAACACTTTCCAATCGTCTGGGAATCGAAGAAGGCAAAGAACTTTCCACGCCAATCGTTGAGTTTTATCTTAAAGACGATGCTCTAGGTGATCCGCTTGTGACGATTGATCACATTCTTGAACTAAAGGCAGCAACTGTAAAGGAAGTTGAAATCCTAAAGAATAAAGCCCTTCAAATTAATGCAATTTTATCAAGCTTTTTCAATGAGCTCGGAATTCGCTTAATCGACTTTAAGCTAGAGTTTGGCAAAGACCATAAAGGGCAGATTTTACTTGCCGATGAGATTTCTCCAGATACTTGCAGACTGTGGGATAAAGAAACCAATGAAAAGCTCGATAAGGATGTATTCCGCCGGGATTTAGGAAGTTTAACAGAAGCCTATGAAACTATTTTAGCGAAATTGGGAGGACATCAACATGTATAAAGTTAAGGTGTATGTAACATTAAGGGAAAGTGTTTTAGATCCACAAGGGAAAGCCGTAACTCATTCCTTACATTCATTAAACTATCAACAAGTTACAGATGTCCGCATCGGAAAATATATGGAGTTAACAATTGAAAAATCAGATCGTGATATCAATGAAGTTGTGAATGAAATTTGTACGAACCTATTAGCCAACCCGGTTATTGAGGATTACCGTTACGAGGTAGAGGAGTGTGTGACACAGTGAAGTTTGCGGTGATCGTATTCCCAGGATCGAATTGTGACGTTGATATGTTTCATGCTGTTAAGGATGAACTTGGTGAAGAAGTGGAATATGTTTGGCATGATGCCGATAACCTAGACGAGTTTGACGCCATTTTGCTGCCTGGGGGTTTCTCTTTTGGTGACTACCTGCGCACAGGCGCTATTGCCCGTTTCAGCCCCGTCATGAAAGAGGTTATAAAAGCCGCGGAAGCTGGGAAGCCAGTTCTTGGCGTTTGTAATGGATTTCAAATTCTTCTTGAAGCAGGTCTGCTTCCAGGGGGAATGAGACGAAACGAAAGCCTATCGTTCATTTGTAAACCGGTTGAACTAAAGGTGGAGAACAATCAGACACTTTTTACAAACGCGTATGGTGAAGGGGAAAGCATCATGATCCCTGTCGCACATGGAGAAGGAAATTATTATTGTGATGAAGAAACACTAGAGAAATTGAAAGCAAACAATCAAATTGCATTTACCTATAATCAAAATCCGAACGGAAGCCTTGCCGATATTGCAGGGATTACCAATGAAAGAGGAAATGTCCTCGGAATGATGCCGCACCCAGAAAGAGCGGTTGATGAGCTCCTCGGCGGAGCGGATGGTTTAAAAATGTTTCAATCGATCGTAAAAGCTTGGAGGGAAGCACATGTTGTCAACGCTTGAACCAAATCCTACTCAGATTAAAGCAGAAAAAGTATACCAGCAAATGGGTTTGACCGACGAAGAATTTGCAATGATTGAAAACATTCTTGGGCGTACACCTAACTATACCGAAACAGGTCTTTTCTCGGTTATGTGGTCGGAACATTGCAGTTATAAAAATTCAAAACCGATTCTAAAAAAATTCCCTATTACAGGTGAACGGGTACTCCAAGGACCTGGGGAAGGTGCTGGGATCGTTGATATCGGTGACGAGCAAGCAGTTGTTTTTAAAATCGAAAGCCACAACCATCCATCAGCCATTGAGCCCTATCAAGGAGCAGCAACAGGTGTGGGCGGTATTATCCGTGATGTTTTCTCAATGGGTGCGCGTCCAATTGCCATGTTGAACTCATTGCGTTTTGGTGAACTAGATTCTGCCCGCGTCCGCTACTTGTTCAAAGAGGTAGTAGCTGGGATTGCCGGATATGGCAACTGTATCGGAATTCCGACGGTTGGCGGCGAAATCGGGTTCGACCCTTGCTATGACGGAAATCCGTTAGTGAATGCGATGTGTGTTGGGCTAATTGACCATAAAGATATTAAAAAAGGGCAAGCGCATGGTGAAGGAAATACGGTCATGTATGTTGGGGCAAAAACGGGCCGTGACGGAATCCATGGCGCAACCTTCGCTTCTGAGGAATTAACGGACCAATCCAATGAAGACCGTCCAGCCGTACAGGTGGGCGACCCATTCATGGAAAAGCTTTTATTGGAGGCCTGCTTAGAACTGATTCATTGTGATGCACTGGTTGGTATTCAAGATATGGGTGCTGCCGGACTCATTAGTTCATCTGCAGAAATGGCCAGCAAAGCGGGAATGGGAATTGAAATGAATTTAGACTTGGTACCGCAGCGGGAAACTGGCATGACTGCTTACGAAATGATGTTATCGGAGTCCCAAGAGCGGATGCTTATCGTTGTTAAAAAGGGAAGAGAGCATGAAATCGTTGAGCTTTTTGAAAAATATGGTTTAGAAGCAGTAGGGATCGGAACGGTTACGAGCGATAAACAAATGCGTCTATACCATAAAGGAGAGATCGTGGCAGATGTTCCGGCAGATGCCCTAGCGGAAGAAGCACCGGTTTACCACAAGCCATCTAAAGAGCCAGCGTATTTTGCAGAATTCCAAGCGATGGATAATGAAGTTCCTCAAGTAGACGATTTGAAAGAAACATTAGTAAATCTATTAAGCCAGCCAACAATAGCTAGCAAGGAATGGGTTTATGAGCAGTATGACTATATGGTACGTACGAACACCGTTGTTGCTCCTGGATCGGATGCAGCGGTGGTAAGGATTCGCGGTACACGAAAAGCTTTAGCGATGACAACGGACTGTAACGCTCGTTATGTCTATTTGGATCCGGAAGTAGGCGGGAAAATTGCCGTAGCTGAAGCAGCACGTAATATTGTCTGTTCTGGTGCAGAGCCTTTAGCGATTACGGATAACTTAAACTTCGGGAACCCAGAAAAGCCTGAAGTGTTCTGGCAGATTGAAAAAGCAGCTGATGGCATGAGTGAAGCCTGCCGCGTGTTAGAAACACCGGTTATTGGCGGAAACGTGTCTTTATATAATGAAACGAGCGGAACCGCAATCTATCCAACGCCAGTCGTAGGGATGGTTGGTTTAGTAACGGATCTTGATCATATTACAACACAGCAATTCAAACAAAACGGCGATCTTATTTATCTAGTAGGGGAAACCAAGGACGAATTCGGCGGCAGTGAGCTTCAAAAGCTTCTGAACGGACGTGTATTTGGTAAAGCTCCTGAACTAGACGTAAAGGTAGAAAAAGAAAGACAAAACCAAGTGCTTGCAGCAATTCGTGCAGGTGTAGTGCAATCAGCCCATGACCTATCAGAAGGCGGCTTAGGGGTTGCGTTAGCGGAAAGTCTTTTCACAAATGAAAAGCTTGGAGCAGAAGTAACGATTGCAGGAAACTCTGTCGCTGCTTTATTCAGTGAGACACAATCACGTTTCTTATTAACGGTAAAACCCGAACATAAAACTGAGTTTGAAAGCTTAGTAGATGCAGTACAAATTGGTACTGTAACGGAAACCTCAGAATTAGAAATCAAAAACAATGATGCATCAGTGCTTGCTGCTTCAGTAGCAGAACTAAAAGCTGCCTGGAAAGGAGCCATCCCATGCTGCCTGAAATAAAGGGATTAAACGAAGAGTGCGGTATCTTTGGTGTCTTTGGACACCAAGATGCTGCCCAGTTAACCTATTACGGACTTCATAGCCTGCAGCACCGCGGCCAAGAAGGAACCGGCATTGTTGTTTCTGATGGGAAAAAGCTTACAGGTGTAAAAGGCGAAGGGCTAGTATCGGAAATTTTTACAACGGAAGCCATGAAGGACCTAGAAGGCAGTGCTGCCATTGGTCACGTTCGTTATGCGACAGCAGGTGGCGGAGGCTACGAGAACGTGCAGCCGCTTCTGTTTCATTCGCAAACCGGGAGTCTTGCGCTTGCTCATAATGGCAATCTCGTTAATGCTAATTCCCTGAAGTACCAGCTTGAATCGCAGGGAAGTATCTTTCAAACAAGCTCTGACACAGAGGTTTTGGCTCATCTTGTTAGAAGAAGCGGTTATCCACATTTAAAGGATCAAGTGAAAAACGCTTTATCGATGTTAAAGGGAGCTTATGCGTATTTAATCATGACAGAAACCGAGCTTATGGTCGCTCTCGATCCACATGGTTTACGTCCACTGTCGCTTGGCTGTCTTGGAGATGCTTATGTTGTGGCATCAGAAACGTGTGCGTTTGATGTGGTAGGTGCCGAATATATCCGAGATATTATGCCAGGCGAACTATTAATTATTAATGAAAATGGCTTAACATCTGAACGGTTTGCTATCAGTACTACAAAAGCGATTTGTACGATGGAATATATTTATTTTTCAAGACCGGATAGTAATATTCAAGGAATCAATGTTCATACTGCCCGTAAAAATATGGGGAAACAACTGGCAGTTGAAGCACCATTTGCAGCCGATGTTGTAACAGGGGTGCCTGATTCGAGTATTTCAGCAGCCATCGGTTATGCAGAAGCTACCGGAATTCCGTATGAAATGGGCTTAATTAAGAATAGGTATGTGGGCAGGACGTTTATCCAGCCATCACAATCGCTTCGGGAGCAAGGGGTTAAGATGAAACTTTCAGCAGTTCGCGGCGTTGTGGAAGGAAAGCGTGTCGTCATGGTCGATGATTCGATCGTACGCGGAACGACGAGCAGACGAATTGTGAATTTGTTAAAGGAAGCGGGAGCAACGGAGGTTCATGTCGTAATCAGCTCACCGCCAATAAAAAATCCATGCTTCTATGGAATTGATACCTCGACAAAAGAGGAATTGATTGCCTCAGATAAAAGCGTTGAGCAAATTAGAGAACTGATTGGTGCTGATTCATTAACCTTCATTAGTGTCGAAGGAATGATGAAGGCACTAGGTCAAGAAGGAACAAATGGCTACTGCCTAGGTTGCTTCACCGGGAATTATCCAACAGAGATTTATCCAGATACATTACAATACTATTATCAAAAATAAGGTGGAGGAACAACCATGGCTAAAGCATATAAAGAAGCTGGCGTAAATATTGAAGCGGGCTATGAGGCTGTTTCACGAATGAAAAAGCACGTCCAAAGAACAGCACGGGCCGGTGTTATTGGCGGATTGGGCGGTTTCGGCGGCATGTTTGATTTATCATCACTTCAATTAAAGGAGCCTGTTTTGGTGTCAGGCACCGATGGAGTCGGCACGAAGCTGATGATTGCGTTTTGGATGGATAAACACGATACGATTGGGATTGATGCGGTGGCTATGTGTGTGAACGATATTGTAGTTCAAGGTGCAGAGCCATTGTTCTTTTTAGATTATATTGCGTGTGGGAAAGCGGAGCCTGAAAAAATCGAGGCGATTGTAAAAGGTATTTCCGACGGCTGCGAGCAGGCTGGCTGTGCTTTGATCGGCGGCGAAACAGCTGAAATGCCGGGATTATACAGCCAAAACGAGTATGACCTTGCCGGATTTACGGTTGGGGCTTGTGAAAAATCACAGTTAATTACGGGTGAAACCATTCAAGCTGGGGATGTGCTGATTGGGTTAGCATCAAGCGGTATTCATAGTAATGGTTATTCCCTTGTACGTAAGGTTTTTAATAATTGGTCCTTGCTAGATTTTGTTGATGAGCTCGGCTGTACATTAGGAGAAGAGTTATTAAAACCGACGAAAATTTATGTTAAACCAATTCTTTCGGCATTGAAAAAGTTCCCGTTAAAAGGGATGGCTCACATTACCGGAGGCGGTTTTATCGAAAACATTCCGCGGATGCTGCCTGAGGGCCTTGGGGCAAAAATAGATGAAAAAAGCTGGCCGATTCCACCGGTGTTTCAATTGATTTCCTCTCACGGGCAAATTGCCTATGAGGAGATGTATAATATTTTTAACATGGGAATTGGAATGGTTATCGCAGTGGATCGCGAAATCGCTGCGGATGTGATTCAGCATTTTGAACAAAGCGGTGAAAAAGCCTATCAGATCGGTGTTGTGACGGATCAAGCTGGGATTGAAATAAAGGGTCAAGGTGGACGGCTATGAAAAAAATAGCAGTGTTTGCCTCAGGTAACGGCAGTAATTTCCAAGCCATCATTGACGTCGTAGAGTCAGGAGAGCTGAAGGCGGAAATTTCTCTTTTAGTCTGTGACAAACCAGGTGCATATGCGGTTGATCGCGCCAATGCAGCGGGAATTCCAAGCTTTGTTTTTCAGGCAAAGGATTATTCTAGTAAGGAAGAGTATGAGCAAGCGATTGTAACAGAATTAAAGAAATATGGTGTGGAGTTCATTGTCCTTGCCGGATACATGCGCTTGCTTGGTCCAACCTTGCTAAGTGCCTATCAAGGAAGGATCATCAATATTCATCCATCGCTGCTTCCAGCATTCCCAGGGAAAGATGCGATCGGCCAGGCGCTTGACGCCAAAGCGAAGTGGAGCGGAGTTACCATCCATTATGTCGATGAAGGGATGGATACAGGTCCCATTATTATTCAAGAACGTGTAAAATTGGAAGAGAATGAAACAAGAGACAGCCTGCAAAAGAAAATACAGCAAATCGAGCACAAACTATATCCAGAAATACTTCAAATGCTATTAACACAAGGAGATGTACTCAATGTCACAAAAGCGCGCGCTAATTAGTGTATCTGATAAAAATGGAATTACCGATTTTGCGAAAGAACTAGTCAGCTTAGGATTTGAATTGATCTCAACCGGCGGTACAAAAAAAGCTCTTCAAGAGCAGGGAATCCCTGTCATGAGTGTTAGTGATGTAACAGGTTTTCCGGAAATTTTAGAAGGCCGTGTCAAAACGTTAAATCCATTTATTCATGGCGGTTTGCTTTCTAAGCATGATAATCCTGATCATTTAAAACAGCTGGACGAGCATGGGATTCAGCCTATTCAACTAGTTTGCGTCAATCTTTACCCTTTCCAGCAAACCATTGCAAAACCAGATGTTACGGTAGCAGATGCGATTGAAAACATTGATATTGGCGGTCCGTCTATGTTGCGCGCTTCAGCTAAAAATCATCAATATTTAACGGTTGTCGTTGATCCCGCAGATTATGCAACCGTGATTGAGGAGTTTAAAGCAGAAGGTACAACGACGCTTGAAACAAGAAGAAAGCTGGCGGCGAAGGTGTTCCGTCATACAGCTGCTTATGATGCTTTGATAGCTGAATACATGACCAACCTTGCACAAGAAGAAACACCAGAAACCTTAACGGTTACATATGACCTTAAGCAGACCCTTCGTTACGGAGAAAATCCGCATCAAAAAGCTGCTTTTTACAGAAAGCCGTTAGGTTCAACCTTCTCGATCGCCAATGCCGTTCAGCTTCATGGGAAAGAACTATCTTACAATAATATCAATGATGCTGATGCAGCTTTGCAAATTGTAAAAGAATTTACAGAGCCTGCAGCTGTTGCAGTTAAGCATATGAATCCATGTGGAGTGGGAACGGGTAAAACTGGCTTTGAAGCCTTTACAAAAGCATTTGCAGCAGATCCAGTTTCCATTTTTGGCGGGATAATTGCCTTTAACCGTGAAGTGGACGCTGAAACAGCAGGAAAGCTTCATGAAATTTTCTTAGAGATTATCATTGCACCATCGTTCTCAGAGGAAGCATTAACGATTTTAACAGGTAAAAAGAATCTTCGTCTGTTAACGATTCCGTTTAATGATGTGAAAAAACCTGAGTTAAAAATGACAACCATTGAAGGCGGCTTGCTTGTTCAAGAACAAGACCGTTATTCATTAGAGGATGCAACGATCACTGTTCCAACGAAGAGACAACCAACGGAGGAAGAGTGGGAAGCTCTAAAACTTGGCTGGAAAGTGGTTAAGCATGTGAAATCCAATGCCATCGTTGTTACTAGTAAAGACATGACGCTTGGGGTTGGCGCAGGCCAAATGAACCGCGTTGGTTCAGCTGAGATTGCACTTAAGCAAGCGGGGGATATAGCAGAAGGCGCTGCACTAGCATCTGATGCCTTCTTCCCAATGGATGATACCGTTGAAGCCGCAGCAAAAGCAGGAATTACTGCGATTATTCAGCCTGGTGGATCGATTAAGGATGCTGATTCGATTAAAAAAGCGGATGAATACGGAATCGCCATGGTGTTTACGGGCGTTAGACACTTTAAACATTAAGCTTAGTTGATTGTAACTATGTTGATTGTAGCAAAAGGCGTGAGACTCCTGCGGGAGTACGGAGCAGGGGAGACCCCGGAGGCGCTATGGCGCCGAGGAGGCTCCCCCGGACCGCCCGCGGAAAGCGAACGCCTGGAGCAAAATCAACATCCAAGTTTAACAAAGTCAAACATTAAAATGAGGTGTAATGGATGAAGGTACTAATCATCGGCCGCGGCGGCCGCGAGCATGCGATCTGCCGAAAGGTCAGCGAAAGCACATTGGTTGAAACAGTATTTGTCGCACCTGGTAACGCTGGAATGGTAGATGTGGCAGAATTGATCTCGATTGACGAATCCCAGCATGATGAGCTTATCGCCTTTGCAAAAGAGCAAGAGGTAGGCTTAACGATTATCGGACCAGAAGTTCCTTTACTTGAAGGATTGTCAGATAAATTTGAAGCAGCTGGTTTGGCTGTGTTCGGACCACGTAAGGCAGCGGCCGAGATTGAGGGCAGCAAGTCGTTTGCAAAAGATTTAATGAAAAAGTATGAGATTCCGACTGGCGATTATGCTGTTTTTACTTCGATTGATGAGGCGCGTCAATATATCCATGAAAAAGGCGCTCCGATTGTAATTAAAGCAGATGGGTTGGCAGCAGGAAAAGGTGTTACAGTTGCCATGACTTTAGAAGAAGCTCTTGCGAGTGTGGAAGAAATGCTCGTTGGGGCGAAATTTGGAGCGGCTTCTTCAAGTGTAGTGATTGAAGAGTTTTTAGACGGTGAGGAATTTTCATTAATGGCCTTTGTGAACGGGGAGGTAGTCATCCCGCTTGAAATTGCTCAGGATCACAAACGTGCATATGATGGCGACCAAGGTCCAAATACTGGTGGAATGGGTGCTTACTCTCCGGTTCCGCAAATTGGTGAGGACACGGTCGCAACTGCCGTTGAGACTGTTTTGCTCCCGGCAGCTAAAGCGATGGTTCAAGAAGGACGCAGTTTCTGCGGGATTTTATATGCTGGGTTGATCAAAACAGCAGCAGGCCCAAAGGTAATTGAGTTTAATGCTCGTTTCGGCGACCCGGAAACACAGGTTATTTTACCAAGGCTGCAATCCGATTTGGTTCAGGTTATCTTGGCTCTTTTGAATGGAGAGCGGCCAGAACTTGAATGGGATCCGCAGGCAATGGTCGGTGTTGTCGTTGCCGCAAAAGGGTATCCTGGTGTTTATGAAAAGGGCGCGGTACTGAAGGGATTATCGGATTTTTCAGAGAATGTTTATACCTTCCATGCGGGTACAGTTCAAAATGACGCAGGTGAGTTTTTGACAGCAGGCGGCCGGGTGCTTCTTGTGGGAGGCAAGGCTGAGACTCTTGCTGGTGCGCAGGCGAAGGTGTATCAGGAGTTATCGAAGTTAGATTGTGATGGCGCATTTTATCGCAGAGATATTGGCGCAAAGGCGATTGTACCGGTGGTTCGTTAAAATTTGATAGATTAGGAAATGACCGCATGAGAGGTTCATGCGGTTATTTTTGTCTTTGCCCCAAACGATGAATAGGAGGTTCTTAAGGTAAATGACGAGACAATTCATTTACCCAAAAGAAGAAACTAAAGCCTTCGGGGGAAATGAAAAGTTGTTTCATTGCTCGAAAGAGGAAAAAGCGGGCGGCATTGGTAAATGAAGAGCCGTTTCATTGCCCATCGAAAGAAAAATCAAGCATCAACGGTCAATGACCTACCGTCTCATTGCCCCCAAAAGGAAAAGAAGAGCCCTCGAGGTCAATGAACCGACCAAAAGAGCTCCATCCCAGAAGATCAAGTTGGATTATGAGGTACGATCGAATCTCTATCTCCAGCGAGACCTTCCATCTCATCCACCGAATCAGTCGCATGCTGGTGCTCCTTAACCATATCTGACCACCGTTTACACACATCCGTTACCGGACAATAGCGGACAATCCCCTCAGCCACCTTCATTGCACCACAGAAAGCGGCAACCAAATAAGAATCCCTCCACGGACGCTTGACCATCTTAGAAGTACTCCAAGCAACAATCGTTAATCCAACCGTAATCCGAATCAATGCATTCAAAATCCCGATATTTGGTGTAAGTCTCAACCTGTTCACTCCTTCACAATATTTTTACAAAATTTATCAATACTTTACTGCTTTAAAAAGTAAAATATGATAAGATAAGAATCTAAGGAAAAAATGTAAGGGCTTTCTTTATTGTTAAATCAACTTATTATTATATAGATAGTAAATTAAGGGAGGGACATGGTATGCTGGAACAACGCTACCGCTGGAAAAACAAACACTTACGCATGCATGTATCCGTTTTGGAAGGGAAAACATCCCCAACATTATTATTGAAAAATGCTTTGTACTTAAATCAAACTTTTCGCAAATGGATGAGAGCCAACATCTGGATTTATGAAGATCGAATCGTCTATGTTGGCGAAAACATGCCTTCCTATATGAAAGACTGTGAAATCATCGATTGCACGAATGAAATACTTGTGCCTGGGTATATCGAGCCGCATGCACATCCGTTTCAATTATATAATCCCCTGTCATTAGCCGCCTATGCATCTCAATTTGGCACAACGACATTAATTAATGATAATATGGCGCTTGTTTCACATTTGAAAAAAAGGGAAGCGTTTTCACTTTTAAGGGATCTTCGCGCCATCCCATCAACCATGTACTGGTGGAGCCGATTGGATTCACAGACTGAGTTATTGAATGAAGAAGAAGTTTTTTCACATAGTAATGTAAAAGCATGGCTTGAGCATGATGCGGTTCTCCAAGGCGGCGAATTAACAGGCTGGCCTAAATTGCTCGACGGCGACGATATGATGCTTCATTGGATTCAAGAAGCCAAGCGGATGCGCAAGCAAATTGAAGGGCACTTTCCTGGTGCTTCGGAAAATACATTAGCAAAAATGATGCTGTTAGGTGCTGATTCCGACCATGAAGCCATGACAGGTGAAGAAGTATACAGCCGGCTCATGCAGGGCTATATGGTTTCCCTACGCTATTCATCAATTCGGCCTGATCTGCCGCAGCTCTTAGATGATATGAAACGGTTAGGAATTGAGACTTATGACCAGCTGATGTTCAATACAGATGGTTCCTCGTCTACTTTTTACGAACAAGGAATCACCGACCAAATGATTCGAATTGCCATCGAAAAAGGAGTCCCTGTTATAGATGCCTATAATATGGCAACGGTCAATATTGCAAAATACTACAACATTGGCCATCTGCATGGTTCAATTGCAACCGGACGTATCGCTAATATTAACTTTTTATCACGTATCGAAGACCCAACACCAGTTTCTATCTTAGCTAAGGGGAAATGGGTGAAGCGAGACGGTGTAAAGGCAGAAGATATGTATGGAGAATTAGATTGGGATGAATATGGATTTAAACGAATGGAACTGGATTGGCAGTTGTCACTTGATGATTTGCAATTTTCTATGCCATTTGGAATAAAGATGGAAAACTCTGTGATAACAAAGCCTTATTCCATCTCGATCGATGCTTCGGCAGATCAACTGCCAAAAGAGTCTGATGAATGTTATTTCATGTTGGTTGATCGTTATGGGCAATGGAGAATAAACACTCTGCTAAAGGGATTCGCAACCAACCTCTCCGCGCTGGCAAGCTCCTATTCGACTACTGGAGATATTATTTTAATAGGAAAAAATAGGAATGATATGGTTAATGCGTTTGATAGAATGAAAGAATTAGGCGGGGGAATTGTCATGATGGAGGACGCTCAAGTTGTTTGTGAAGTACCGCTAGACTTAAGTGGAGTCATGTCCAGCCTTCCGATTGAAGAATTAATAGAACAAGAGAAAACATTATTAACAGAATTGAGAGAACGAGGCTACAAATTTTCAGATCCAATCTACAGCCTTGCCTTTTTTTCAGCTACACATTTACCATACATCCGTATCACGCAGCAAGGAATGTATGATGTTATGAATAAATCTGTACTCTTTCCTTCAATAATGCGTTAAACTGTAAATGACTAAAGAGTTAAAGCGTGAAAGTATTTTGTGAAAAGGTTAAAATAGGGGTGTTCATTTAATGAAAAAATGGGCTGTTGCCATGGCAGCGTTCCTTTTACTGCTTTCAGGGTGTACCAGTAAAGAACCAGTAAAAAAAACGGTTAAGGAAGAAAAGCCAAATACGAAACATGAGAATAAACCAGAAGACATGGTAAAAGCCTACCCTTATTTTTATCCATTAACCGGAATTGGTACAGATACAAAACCAGATCAGCGTGCCGTAGCCGTTATGGTCAATAACCATCCTAAAGCAAGACCACAATCAGGGCTGAATAAGGCTGACATTGTCTATGAGATTTTAGCTGAGGGGGATGTTACCCGCTTCCTGGCTGTCTTTCAGAGTGAGAGACCAGCAAAAATTGGTCCTGTAAGGAGTGCTAGGGATTATTATATTAACCTAGCCAAAGGTTTAAATGCACTCTACATTGCACATGGCTACAGTCCAGAGGCCAAACAATTGCTCGAAAGCAATTATGTGGATAATTTAAATGGGATGGTTTATGATGGTACATTATTTAAACGATCAAGCTCACGAAAACCACCTCATAATTCCTATATTACTTATGCCAACATCTTAAAAGGTGCGGAGCAAAAAGGATATACTATGAAAAAGAGTCCGTCAGCCTTCCGCTTTTACACAGTGGAAGAAAGCAAAGATCTAACGGGTCAAGAGGCTAAGTCGGTAAACATTACTTATTCAAAGAGCGGCACATTTAATTCAAAATACCAGTTTGATGAAACGCTCGGTAAATATAAGCGTTTTTCGGCTGGAGAGCAAACAGTAGACTTAGATACCGGAGAACCAATCCTGCTGGATAATGTTTTTATCATCGAAGCCGTACACAAAGTCATTGATTCATATGGACTTAGGGATATTGATTTACAATCAGGCGGAAAAGCTTATTTGCTTCAAATGGGTAAAGTAAATGAAGTGGAATGGGCGAATAAGAATGGCAGAATTGTTCCCATGAAAAATGGTGATGAGATCCCATTTGTTCAAGGGAAAACCTGGGTTAATGTGGTTCCAACCAATCCGGGGCTGCATACAAGTGTTTCATTAAGTGCTCAATAAATAACTTCAAATTAAAGGAGTAAAGTAGAATGCAGATAAACAAATTGCGGGGAAAAGAACTAGATCAATTATTTAATGCGGTTCTTTCCTTACAGGATCTTGAAGAATGCTATCGTTTTTTTGATGATTTATGTACCATTAATGAAATTCAATCGTTAGCACAGCGTCTAGATGTAGCAAGAATGCTTCGTGAAGGAAACACGTATCATAAAATTGAAACCGAAACGGGAGCAAGTACAGCGACGATTTCAAGGGTAAAACGCTGTTTGAACTTTGGAAATGATACGTATGAAATGGTACTGGAACGAATTAAAGAAGAAAGTAAAGTGGAAGAAGAATAACCCAAACCGGAGATCATTATCTTCGGTTTTTCTTTTTGAGAGGAAGATATTAATTCCTTTGTTCTACTTTTAGATGCGTCCAGCTCCAGCGCCTAGGGGCTCTTAGGTCTAAGCCAAGCCGTCAAGAAGGCTAAAGAGCAGCCTTCTCGCCGGCTCGTCTGTAGCCTTGAGCCCCTGTTCAAGGCGCCTCCGCTTTTGATTGGATATGATTTCTATCTATAGTTTTATGGTTTTCTTTTTTTATTACAAACGGCTAATGCTATAATGGTGTAATGGAAAGATGAATGGGAGGATTCCTTCGATGTATGATATTCGCGAGTGGAGGCATGTATTTAAACTCGATCCTAATAAAAAAATAACAGACAACCAATTAGAACTAATTTGCGAATCAGGGACAGATGCTGTGATTGTGGGCGGAACAGACGGAGTGACACTCGAAAATGTCCTCGATTTAATGGCAAGAATCCGCCGCTATACCGTTCCCTGTATCCTGGAAGTGTCTAGTATAGAGAGCGTAACGCCGGGATTTGATCTTTATTTTATCCCTACGATTTTAAATAGCCAGGATCCAAAATGGATTACAGGACTGCATCATCAGGCCGTTAAGGAATTTGGCGAAGTCATGGAC
Organism: Bacillus sp. ISL-18; assembly: GCF_018613415.1. GTDB lineage: Bacteria > Bacillota > Bacilli > Bacillales > Cytobacillaceae > Neobacillus. The sequence continues at coordinate 18,991 of NZ_JAGGQG010000013.1, forward strand.
TGGAATGAATTCTTTATGGAAGGCTACTGTATCCTTAACGAGGATTGTAAGGCGGCAAAACTGACGAAAGCAGATGCCCATTTAACCATCGAGGATGTTAAGGCCTACGCCATGATGGCTGAAAAAATGTTTCAACTCCCGATTTTTTATTTAGAATATAGTGGTAAATATGGTGACCCGAATCTAGTAAGAGAAGCGAAAAAGGCGCTAGAAAAAACAACGCTTTTCTATGGCGGAGGCATCAATAATTTTGAGCAGGCAGCTGAAATGGCTAAGCATGCAGATGTTATTGTGGTAGGAAACGTGATTTATGAAGATTTTGAAAAGGCCTTAGAAACAGTAAAGACAGTTCGATAGAATTTGCGTCACAATCTTAAAAACGCTAAAATAAAATAAGAACAAATGTTTGTAATGGTGGTGGAATATGTGCAATTTTTAACAGATAAGCTTCTAAACGGACTTAATCCCGAACAGCAAAATGCTGTTAAGGCAACGGATGGCCCACTTCTTTTAATGGCAGGTGCCGGAAGTGGTAAAACAAGAGTACTAACACATCGAATTGCGTATTTAATAGTGGAAAAACGTGTCAATCCTTATAATATTCTAGCAATCACGTTCACCAATAAAGCGGCACGAGAAATGAAGGAACGTATTGCTAACATGATGGGCGGAGCAGCAGAAGAAATATGGATATCTACTTTCCACTCGATGTGCGTAAGAATTTTACGGCGCGATATCGATCGAATGGGCTTTAGCCGAAACTTTACCATTCTAGATACAACTGACCAACAATCAGTGATTAAAGGAATCCTCAAAAATAAAAATCTTGATCCGAAAAAAAATGATCCGCGTGCAATCTTAGGATCCATCAGTTCGGCTAAAAACGAACTTATTGGGCCGGAAGAATATGAGAAAGCTGCCGGGGGGTATTTTGAACAAACGGTAAGTGAAGTTTATAAAGATTATCAAAAGCAGCTTAGAAAAAATAATGCCCTTGATTTCGATGACTTAATTATGATGACAATTCAATTATTCCAGCGGGTTCCGGAAGTCCTTGAATATTATCAGCGTAAGTTTCAATATATTCACGTCGATGAGTATCAGGATACAAACCGAGCGCAGTATATGCTGGTAAAAATGCTTGCCAGCCGGTTCCGTAATCTTTGTGTTGTCGGGGATTCCGATCAGTCCATCTATAGATGGCGCGGCGCCGATATTGCCAATATCCTTTCTTTCGAAAAAGACTACCCGAATGCAACAGTGATTCTTCTCGAGCAGAACTACCGTTCAACTAAACGGATTCTTCTAGCGGCCAATAAGGTAATTGAAAATAACCTAAACCGGAAAAAGAAAAATTTGTGGACGGAAAATCCGGAAGGAAACAAGCTTGTCTATTACCGGGCGGATAGTGAGCAGAGTGAAGCCCAATTCGTTGCCGGGAAAATTAAAGAACTAACGCGTGATAAAAATTATCAACTTTCCAACATTGCGGTTCTTTATCGGACTAACGCACAGTCCCGTGTAATGGAGGAAGTACTTTTAAAATCAAATATTGATTATTCGATTGTCGGCGGAATCAAGTTCTATGACAGAAAAGAAATCAAAGACATGCTTGCCTATTTACGTTTAATCTCTAATCCCGACGATGACATCAGCTTGCGGCGTGTGATTAATGTTCCGAAACGCGGAATTGGTTCGAGCTCAGTAGATAAAATTGCCGACTTTGCAGCCATGCATGATATTTCTTTATATCAGGCGTTAGAGTCAGTTGAATTGCTTGGGCTGAGCCCCAAAATTACCAAAGCTGCGGCGCAGTTCCGCGATTTAATTTCTAACTATACGAATATGCAGGAATTCCTATCCGTTACAGAATTAGTCGAAGAAGTTCTCGATAAATCAGGGTATAGGGAAATGCTGAAAGCAGAAAAATCAATTGAAGCTCAAAGCCGACTCGAAAACCTTGAGGAATTATTATCGGTAACGAAAAATTTTGAGGACGCAAGTGAGGATAAAACGCTAGTCGCCTTCTTAACCGATTTGGCGCTCGTTGCGGATATTGATTCACTTGATGAGGACGGAGAAAAGGTTGATTCCATTACCCTCATGACGCTGCACTCCGCAAAAGGACTAGAATTCCCAGTTGTCTTCTTAATTGGAATGGAAGAAGGGGTATTCCCGCATAGCCGTTCCTTAATGGAAGAAGCCGAAATGGAGGAAGAACGCCGTCTTGCTTACGTAGGCATTACAAGGGCAGAGCAGACCTTATTTTTAACCAATGCCCAAATGAGAACTTTGTATGGTAGAACAAGTATGAACCCTGCCTCTAGATTTATCTCGGAAATACCAGAAGATTTAATCGAAGGGGTGGTGCCAGAACAACGGACGGGCAGTTCGTCTAGTTCTAGCGGAAGATCATTTGGCTCATCAAGAACATCATTTGGATCATCCGGAACATCATTTGGTTCTTCAAAAGGTACATTTACGACCCCGACGACAACCAGAAAGCCTGTTATGCGGCCTCTATCGGCTGCCTCCGGTGGAGATGAAACCGGCTGGAAGGTTGGCGATAAGGCGGAGCATGGTAAATGGGGGATTGGAACGGTTGTCAGTGTAAAAGGACAGGGTGAGGGAACAGAGCTGGATATTGCTTTTCCTAGCCCAGTGGGAATTAAACGCCTATTAGCAAAATTCGCGCCGATTAAAAAGGCATAATAGCTGTTTTAAACAGTATAGATTACCTTTATGAAAGGGCTGGATATATGGATCTTCAAACCGCTTCGAAAAAAATCGAGGAAATAAGAAGCCTCTTAACTCTATATGGTTATGAATATTATGTGTTAGACAAGCCATCGGTACCAGATGCTGAATATGACATGCTCATGCAGGAGCTGTTAGAGCTGGAGGGAACATTTCCAGAGTTAAAAACACCGGATTCTCCGTCTGTCCGTGTCGGTGGTTCGGTTCTTGACCTATTTGAAAAAGTGGAGCATCGTACACCGATGTTAAGCTTGGGTAATGCTTTCAATGAAGAAGATTTAAGGGACTTTGACCGACGGGTCCGACAAGCTGTGGGTGACAATGTTTCCTATATTGGTGAATTGAAAATTGATGGATTGGCCGTTTCCTTACGTTATGAAGATGGATTATTTGTTCAAGGTGCAACACGAGGCGACGGGACCATTGGGGAAGATATTACGGCTAACCTGAAAACAATAAATGCAATCCCGCTTCGCCTCCGGGAAAATGTTTCAATTGAGGTGCGCGGTGAAGCTTATATGCCTAAGCGCTCGTTTGAAGCATTAAACCAGCAGCGGGGAGAACGCGGTGAGGAGCTATTTGCCAACCCAAGAAATGCGGCAGCTGGTTCATTACGGCAGCTCGATCCAAAAATCGCAGCATCACGGAAGCTGGATGTGTTTTTATATGGGATTGGCAACACAGATGAAACAGGGGTTGTGACTCATAGTGAGGGACTGGATTATCTAGACCATCTTGGCTTTAAAACCAATAAAGAGCGAAGAAAATGTGCAACAATTGAGGACGTTATTGAGTATGTTAACAGCTGGATTGATAAACGGCCCCATCTTCCATATGAGATTGATGGCATTGTCATCAAAGTAGATTCACTTGCGCAGCAGGCGGTACTTGGGACAACGGCAAAGAGCCCGCGCTGGGCAATTGCGTACAAGTTTCCAGCTGAAGAAGTGGTGACGACCCTTTTAGCGATTGAGTTAAGTGTGGGGAGAACGGGTGTGATCACACCGACTGCCATTCTCGAGCCAGTAAAAGTTGCGGGGACAACTGTACAACGGGCTTCTTTACACAATGAGGACTTAATTCGGGAAAAAGATATTAAAATCGGTGATAAAGTGGTTGTTAAAAAGGCAGGTGATATCATTCCGGAAGTGGTGAATGTATTGGCTGACCAACGTTCAGGTGAAGAAGTGGATTTTCAAATGCCAACACATTGTCCGGAGTGTGAAAGTGAACTTGTTCGTTTAGAAGGGGAAGTAGCCCTTAGATGTATTAATCCGAAATGTCCGGCACAAATTCGAGAAGGATTGATTCATTTTGTTTCCCGTGATGCCATGAACATTGAGGGCCTTGGGGAAAAGGTAATCAGTCAGCTTTTTGCTGTGAAATTAATCGGTGATGTTGCGGATATTTATAAACTAACGCATGAGCAGCTGTTAGCCTTGGAAAGAATGGGTGAAAAGTCTGTCACTAACCTGTTAAAAGCGATTGAAGCTTCAAAAGGCAATTCCCTTGAAAAACTGTTATTTGGATTAGGGATCCGCCATGTTGGAGCAAAGGCCGCCAAAACATTGGCACAACAATTTATCACAATGGAAAAATTAGCTCAGGCCTCCAAAGAGGAACTAATTAGTATTAATGAAATCGGCGATAAGATGGCTGATTCGATTGTCTCGTTTTTTGAGCAGGAAGAAGCAATCGAGCTGATAAATGAGTTAGCATTGGCAGGCGTTAACATGGAATATAAAGGGGCAAGGCCCATTTCTGCTGAAGAATCAGGCAGTGTATTTGCCGGTAAAACGGTGGTCCTTACAGGGAAAATGGAGCAATTATCCCGAAATGAAGCGAAAGAAAAAATTGAGGCCCTAGGCGGCAATGTGGCCGGAAGTGTTAGTAAAAAAACACATCTCGTCATTGCAGGTGAAGATGCGGGTTCTAAGCTATCGAAAGCCCAAGAGCTGGGTATCGAAGTGTGGGACGAGGAGAGGCTTTTAGTAGAATTAAATAAATAAGAGGTGGACCGACGTGAGAAAAATCTCATTGCTCGCACTCTCCCTTGTCTTTTTGCTGAGTGCTTGTGCACCTAACTTCCAAAAGCAAAATGAAACGGTTCAAACAAAGGAGAAGGCAACAGGGAAAGCGATTATTCCTAAATATAATATCTCGAATAATTATTATCGGACAATCCTGCCGTTCGAACCAGGGGAAGCGCGCGGATTAGTCGTTAACAATATCAATACAAGGTATGATTTAAATGAGTTTGAAATGGGATTAATGAGAATTGCCCAAAACAAGTTCGATACGGATAAGTATTATTTTCAAGAAGGGCAGCAAATCAAAGGATCAACGATTAAACAGTGGTTAAACCGCCAATATACGGATGCTCAGCTTAAGCAAAATAAACTGAAAGCAAACGAAAATATCGGTTTAAATCCAGTGAATACCAGTCCAACTGGCAGTGCTCCTTCAAGTCCTATCTACCTGGCCCATATTTTAGAGCACGATTACTTAACAAAAGACGATAAGGGGAACGTGTCTCTTGGAGGTATTACCATTGGTCTGGCATTAAATTCGATTTATTATTATAAAATAAATCCTGATGGTGATACGTTTGAGAAAAAGATTCCATTTGCTGAAATGGAAAGGGAAGGCCAGAAAATGGCGGCGGAAGTGGTTAAACGTATCAGATCAATGAAAAATTTATCGAATATACCCATCACCATTGCTTTATTTGAGCAGCAAAGTAAGACATCGGTTGTACCTGGTAACTTTTTCACTTATTCAACGGTGGATCAAGGAAGCTCCGATCTAAATAGCTGGGAAAAAGTAGACGAAAAATATTACTTATTCCCTTCAACTGATGCTGAAAATGACCATCGTGATGATACGATTGCCTTCTTGAACTTCAAACAAGATGTGGAACAATATTTCCCTAATTACAATGGCGTAATCGGTAGAGCTTTTTATATCGGTGACCAGCTTCAGGATTTAAATATTACCATTCCAATCCAATTTTATGGAAAAACAGAGGGAATTGGATTTTCCCAATATGTAACGGGTCTTGTGATGGAACATTTCCCTAAATATCTTTCTGTTTCTGTTAGTGTAACGTCTGTGGATGGTCCCGAGGCACTCATTGTCAAAAAAGCGAATGCAACAGAACCATTTGTTTATATTTATCAATAAGACCTGGCTATTGCTAGGTCTTTTCTACTTTCTAAACAGCAAGGTCCATCATAGTCTACATTCATTATCTTTCCTAATCATTCTTAATCATGTTAGAATGTACATGTATGTAACCGTTTTAGTACATAGGAGGGGTTAGAAATGATACAACCATATAAGCATGAACCGTTTACTGATTTTTCCGTGGAAGATAACCACCAGGCCTATCTGCAAGCATTGAAAACAGTAGAGGGTTATTTGGGGCAAGACTATCCTCTGGTCATTGGTGGAGAGAAAATCACAACAGAAGAGAAAATCATTTCCTACAATCCAGCAAATAAAAAAGAAGTAATCGGCCAAGTTTCAAAGGCTTCCCAGGAACTTGCAGAAAAAGCCATGCAAGCAGCAGTAGAAGCATTTAAAACTTGGAAAAAAACAAAACCTGAAATTCGCGCTGATGTCCTCTTTAAGGCAGCAGCCATTATTCGCCGCCGTAAACATGAGTTTTCAGCTTTAATGACTAAAGAAGCAGGAAAGCCATGGAGAGAAGCTGATGCGGATACAGCTGAAGGGATTGACTTCCTTGAATATTACGGACGCCAAATGCTTTCTTTAAAAGATGGTGTTCCGGTTCAAAGCCGCGCGAATGAATTCAATCGCTATGACTATATTCCACTTGGTGTCGGCATTATTATTTCACCATGGAACTTCCCATTTGCCATTATGGCTGGAACTACTGTTGCGGCAATTGTCTCAGGTAATACGGTTTTATTAAAGCCAGCGTCTACCACCCCGATTATCGCAGCGAAATTTGTTGAGGTAATGGAAGAAGCGGGTCTGCCTAAAGGAGTTTTAAACTTTGTCCCAGGCAGCGGTGCTGAAGTGGGAGACTATTTGGTTGATCATAAAGATACACGTTTTATTAGCTTTACCGGCTCTCGTGATGTCGGTCTTCGAATCTTCGAACGTTCATCTAAATTAAGCCCGGGTCAAATCTGGATGAAACGATTGATTGCCGAAATGGGAGGAAAAGACACAATTGTTGTTGATAAAGAGGCTGACCTTGAGCTTGCAGCCCAATCGATTGTGGCTGGAGCATTCGGTTTCTCTGGTCAAAAATGTTCAGCATGTTCACGTGCAGTAGTCGTAGAGGATGTATATGAACAGGTAGTAAACCGTGTGGTCGAGCTAACCAACCAATTAACCGCAGGAGATCCTGTTGAGCAAGGGAATTTCATGGGGCCGGTAATCGACAACAATGCCTATAAAAAAATCCTTGAGTATATTGAAATTGGGAAACAAGAAGGTAAGCTGCTGACTGGCGGCGAAGGTGATGATTCACAAGGCTATTTCATTAAACCTACTGTTTTTGCAGATCTTTCACCAACTTCACGCATTATGCAGGAAGAAATCTTTGGCCCTGTTGTTGGCTTTTCAAAAGCAAAGGATTTCACGGAAGCAATTGATATTGCCAATAATACAGAATACGGCTTAACTGGAGCAGTTATTACCAATAACCGTGCCCATCTGGAACAGGCTCGTGAAGATTTCCATGTTGGTAACCTATACTTCAACCGTTCCTGTACAGGGGCAATTGTCGGCTACCAGCCATTTGGCGGCTTCAATATGTCTGGTACTGACTCAAAAGCGGGCGGCCCTGACTACTTACTTCTTCATATGCAGGCAAAAACAACTTCAGAAATGTATTAATTAATAAAGGATACCCCTTCTCAACTCGAGAAGGGGCTTTTTGATTAAGAATGTAATAATAATGTGGAAAGCGACAAAACTATAATTGTCGGGATGGTTTTCCGCCATTCAAATTTTAATGCATAATATTCCTTTACAAGAAATTTATGTGAATATATATCCGCTGTGATAATATTAAGAAAGCAAGAGGAAAAAAGAAACATTTTTATAATGAAATTCGTCATAATAAAGAACGATTATTTGACTAAAAGAACTTGTTAGTAAATCGTCATCCTGGAGGTTTTGTACCTTTGATCCCATTATATTTGTTCCATGTCACAGCAGTAGAACATAGTGAAAGTATGCTTTGGACCTTTTTAACCTGTAATGTTTTTGTCGTCAGTGCTGGTATTGTCTTTATCTATAAGTTGTTTACACAAAAAAAGGTACGGATTGCCGGGATTGTGTTTGGTGTAGCATTGGCTATTAATTATATCCTTATCGCTATTTTTGGGGACCCGTTTGACTTGTTGGGATAATGACAGCAATGGTGTAATAGGCGAATCATGAGGTGCTGGACGCAGGGAACAAAGTGGAGGAAAACTAAAAGGAGTTGAATGGATTGAAATATTACCGTTTATGGGTGATTGCCTTTCTATTAAAATTTATTGGGTCCGCTTGGGATGCATCGTATCACTTTAAATATTTATTTGAAGAATACTCAATTCCTCATATTGTGAATACAATGGGGTTTGCCTTAGGTGGAGTCCTGTTATATAAAGAGTGGAGACACTTGACCTACCTGGACGGATTCTCAAGGAATCTCATTACGATCGGATACGGGCTGTTTTTGATCGGAATTCCGCTTGATTTTACGTATCATATTGCCTATGGGATTGATTTAACGACCTGGAGTCCAACCCATTTCATTTACTATATAGCAACAGACATCATGATTTTTGGCGTTTGGCGCGGTTATTATTTTTTTACGTGGTATACAGTACCAACATGGAAGTCGTTGCATACATGGTTTGCAATGTTCCTGTTGGAATGCTTGTTGTTCCCAAATATGCAGCAGGAAAATGGGGCAATCTCATATGACCAATATATTCATGGTAGGTCTATTGCCTCTAAGGAGATCCTTCAATTAATCTCGGATCCCGCCTCCCAGATTTTCGGCGGCATCCCTCAATATGTTTATCCGCTATATTCGGTGTTAATGGTAGGGTTATTGACGGTTGTAACAGTTCGAATTTGCCGTGATTTTACGATTCCGTTTATGGGTGCCGTTCTTTACATTGGTTTAAGATTTATCGGGAAAGCGATCTTTGCAGCCGTAAATTATCCAACCTCCTATGTGCCAATGACGATTATCCTGATACCACTGGCCTTTTTATTGCTCAAAAGAACCAATTGGCTCGCTGGATTCATTGGCAGCCTTGCCTATTTTCTCAGCCTATATGCCATTCATAAATCCGGAATACTCATCACACCGCCGCTGGTCTTATGGGAACTTGCCCCTGTAGCGCTAATAGGTATCCTTGTTCCCGTTATCAACACCATCATCAAACCCCAGCTCTTACTAAAAAAGAGTAAACAACCCGCATAACATAAAAAGGGTGCCTGTCACCCTTTTTTATTTTGTCCATTTATTAATAGTGGTTACGGTAGTGTCTGTAATTAGGAATTGATATTTAAGAAATGTTCACAATTAGCTTTTAAGATGTGACGAACGTCACAATTTTTTAGGGTTGGACGCTTTACAATCTAACTATAGAGAAAACCTACTAATGAGAAATTAACCAACTATTAATCATAAAGGAGCCAACCAGATATGAGAAAGCTAGTAATGATCGGTAACGGAATGGCTGGAGTAAGAACGATTGAAGAGATTCTTAAACTTAACACGGAGCAATTTTACATTACCATCTTTGGGGAAGAGCCGCATCCAAACTACAACCGTATTAAACTATCAAACATTCTCCAAGGTGACACCAACTTTGAGGATATTATTATCAATCCGCTTGAGTGGTATAAAGAAAATAAGATTCAGTTGTACACAGGAGAAGCGATTGTCACTATTGATGCAGAAGGCAAGCGTGTCATCAGTGATCAAGGCCGAGAAGTGGAGTATGATGAACTTATTATCGCAACAGGCTCTAACTCATTTATTTTACCTATTCCCGGTGCAGATAAAATCGGTGTAACGGGTTTTCGTGATATAAAAGATTGTGAAATGATGATCAAATCAGCAGGGCAATACCAAAAAGCTGTTGTCATTGGCGGTGGGCTGCTTGGATTAGAAGCAGCGAGAGGTCTGTTAAACCTAGGTATGAAAGTAGATGTAGTACACCTGATGCCGCATCTAATGGAACGCCAGCTTGACCCAATTGCCTCTTCTTTACTAAAAACAGAACTAGAATCACAAGGCATGAACTTCTTAATGGAGAAACAAACCGTTGAAATCTTGGGTGATGAACGTGTTACAGGACTTCGCTTTAAAGACGGTTCAGAAGTCGAAGCCGATCTTGTGGTGATGGCCATCGGTATTAAGTCTAACAGGCAAGTAGCTAAAAACAGTGGTATTTATGTCAATCGCGGCATTGTTGTGAATGACTATATGGAAACAAGTGTCCCTCATGTATACGCAGTCGGCGAATGTGCGGAACACAGAGAAATTGTTTATGGCCTTGTTGCCCCATTATATGAACAAGGAAAAATCCTAGCCAGTCATATTTGCGGAAATGAAACGAACCCATATGAAGGTTCTGTAACTGGAACACAGCTAAAAGTTGCTGGCGTGGACCTATTTTCTGCAGGTGAAATTTTTGAAGATGGCACGACTAAATCGATTATGGTTTACAATGAGTACGAGGGACTCTATAAACGAGTTCTATCTAGAAACAACACCATCGTAGGAATTGTCCTTTATGGTGATACAAAAGATAGTACTAGATTATATCGAATGCTGACCAAAAAAGAAGATATCACTGGAGTCTCTATTTTCCATACAGAATGTACCGGTGAAGCTGGCAGTAATGATGTTGCTTCCATGCCTAATGATGAACTAGTCTGCGGCTGTAATGGTGTTACCAAAGGCGCAATTGTCGAAGCGATCCAAACACAAGGCCTGACAACATTAGATCAAGTAAGCCATTGTACAAATGCGGGGCGGTCTTGCGGACGCTGCAAACCACTGGTCAGCCAAATTCTAGCTCACACACTAGGTGATCAGTTTGATGCAGCCGCAGCTCAGAAAACAAGCATTTGTGGATGTACAACAGTAAGCCGTGAGGAATTGGTAGCGGAAATTAAGGAAAAAGGCTTAACAAGTGTAAAAGAGGTCATGAATGTACTGGATTGGAACAACACAGAAGGCTGTACAAAATGCCGCCCGGCGATCAATTACTATCTTGGCATGATTCATATGGATGAATATAAGGATGACCGTGATTCCCGTCTCGTGAATGAGAAAATGCACGCCAATATTCAGAAAGATGGAACGTATTCTGTTGTTCCTAGAATGTATGGCGGTGTCACCACAGCTGCGGATTTGAAAAAAATTGCTGAAGTTGCTGAAAAGTATAGCGTTCCTTTAGTAAAATTAACTGGTGGACAACGAATTGGTTTGTTCGGAGTGAAAAAAGAAGACCTTCCGGCTATGTGGGAGGAGCTTGATATGCCATCCGGTTATGCGTACGGAAAAACGTTACGAACGGTTAAGACTTGCGTTGGCGCGCAGTTCTGCCGCTATGGTACACAAGATTCGATGGCTCTGGGCATCGAGTTGGAAAAGAAATTTGAGCGTCTGGATACACCACATAAAGTGAAAATGGGTGTATCTGCTTGTCCAAGGAACTGTTCAGAGGCAGGCATCAAGGATATCGGCTTTGTCGGTATTGATGGCGGCTGGGAAATCTATGTTGCTGGTAACGGCGGTGTGGATCTTCGGGCCGGCGACCTGCTATGTACGGTGAAAACCGAACAAGATGTAATGGAAATGACGGGGGCTTACCTTCAATATTATCGAGAAACAGCTAATTACTTGGAGCGTACCTCTAAATGGGTAGAGCGGATGGGACTGGATCATGTCAAGGAAGTCCTCGCAGACGAAGAAACACGTAAAGCCCTAAACGAAAGAATGGATCAAACCTTGAATAAATATATTGAGCCATGGAACGAAGCGATTCAAAATGAAGAAATCAAAGACAAATATTATACAAGACATAACATTTCAGTCGGGAGTGAATCCAAATGATCGAAACAATCACCCGTATACCAGTAGCACATTATAAAAATGTAAAAGCAAGAGCTGGATATTCAATCAAAGTTGATACAACAGAAGTGGCTCTATTTAAAACAACTGCTGGAGAGGTTTATGCATTAGAAAACCGCAGCCCCCATCCAAAGAGCGGTGTCCTCTCTGAAGGTCTGATCAGCGGCGATTATGTGTATTGTCCGGTCTATGATTGGAAAATCTCCTTACTAGACGGAAAAGTTCAGGCGCCTGACGAAGGTCATGTCAGAACGTTTAAGGTGGAAGTCAAAGAAGATATCATCTTTATTGTTTTATAGAGGGAAGGAAGGCTGCAGAATGAAAACAGGAAAAGTATTTTTAGTAGGAGCGGGGCCAGGGGATGTAGGCCTCATGACGGTAAAAGGATTGGATGCACTTAAACAAGCAGAAGTCATTCTATATGACCGGCTTGCCAATCCCAAGCTATTAGAGTATGCCAGCAGTGATTGTGAGCTTATCTATTGCGGCAAATTGCCTGACCGTCATACCTTAAGGCAGGAGAACATTAATGACCTTCTAGTCGAAAAGGCTTTAGCAGGAAACATTGTGGTCCGTTTAAAAGGCGGCGACCCTGGCGTATTTGGCAGGGTGGGCGAAGAAGCAGCTGCTCTTGCTGAATATCAGATTCCTTTTGAAATCGTTCCTGGCATTTCATCGGGGATTGCAGCCCCCCTTTATGCAGGAATTCCTGTCACTCATCGAGAGTACGCCGAATCGTTCGCTGTCGTAACAGCTCATGACAAATCACAGGATGGCAAGCCGCTCCTTGATTGGGAAGGTCTTGCCCGCGGTGTGGATACGATTGCTTTTTACATGGGGGTGGGAAATTTACCGTTTATTTGTGAAAATCTCATTCAACATGGAAAGCCTTCGTCTACACCCGTGATTTTGATTCACTGGGGCACCTTTAGCCGGCAAAAAACACTGCAAGGAACACTAGCTGATATTTCCCAAAAGGTAGTGGAGGCCAAGTTTAGTAATCCATCTATCATTTTAGTAGGGGATGTCATTTCCCTGCGTGAAAAAATCAGCTGGTTTGAGAAAAAGCCTTTATACGGCCGGCAAATCCTGCTTGCCCGCACAAGCACCAGCCCAAGTGAATTAGCAAAAGAATTACTGGCCCAAGGGGCAGACATGATTGAGTTTCCAAAGTGGAAAGTGACGAAAAGGCCGCTTGATCTCACCAAGGTCACTCAGTTTGAAAAAATATTATTTACCTCTCCTGAAAGTGCAGCAGAGTTTTTTACAGCCGTGATTGAACAGGATATCGATGTTCGCAGCATACGTGCGGAACTCATGGGGCTATCTAGCAAAACGCTAAGGGCATTACGTGAGCGCGGATTGATGGCAAAGCTGGCTCCGGAAATGGTCGACTCAGAAAGTACACTGATTGTCGGCGATAACCACCTGTTAGAAAGAGGCTTTGAAAAATCAGAGGTAATGGTAACAAGCTGCAAGGAATTAGATCGACAATTCCTGCCGATTTTTCAACGAATGCTTAAGGAAGCACAAGTCAATACGGTCATTCTTCCAAGCAGTGCGTCCGTTAAACCGTTTATGACAGCACTAGCGGAATGTGATCTACATGCAATAGAGTTGTTGAAGGGTAAACAGGTTATCGCAATGGGAGAATTAACGCTAGCCACTGCGAAAAATGCTGGACTTGGTTCTCTCGAGATGCCAGTCAGCCCGTCGAAAGAAGCGGTAGTGAACTATTTAGTAGAGTTTCCATTACTGGGAGTACAAGAATGAGGACAAACTATCCGATTATGTTACAACTGGGTGGAAAAAAAGTAGTGGTAATTGGCGGCGGCAAGGTGGCCGAGCGAAAGGTTCACGGCTTGCTTGATACAGGAGCCCGAATCATCGTGATTAGTCCAGAAGCAACGAGGGAGCTCCAAGCCATTTTTGCTCAGGGAAGAATTGATTGGAAGAAAAAAACCTTTTCAGCGGAAGACCTTCAGGATGCAGCGCTCATTTTTGCGGCAACGGATGACAGAGACATCAATCATTCCGTGAAATCCTTAGCAGGGAAGCACCAGCTGGTGACGATTGCCGATGATCCGGATCTTTCCGATTTTCATCTGCCGGCACATGTGCAGCGAGGCCGCTTAAGTATTGCAGTATCGACCGGCGGGGCAAGCCCTATCCTTGCAAAGAAGGTACGAGAGGTGTTAGAACAGCAATTTGATGAACGATATGACGAATACCTTGAATTTCTTTATACCACAAGGCAATGGATTCTCAAGGAAGTGGACGATCCTGCTTTAAAAAGAAAATTACTGACCGCAATCGTAAGCAAGGAATTCTTAAATAGTCAAAATCGCACCGCAGATTTCCAGCGTTTATATCAGGAATTAACGTAAAAGCGAGTACCTTTTTTAGGGTGCTCGTTTTTTTTATATCCAAAAACCTTTTTTAAAGATTTCAAAATGGACAAGGAAGTTTTACCTATTTTAAAAAATTTCAGAAAAAGTGGTTCACTTTTCCATTTTACTGTTATATAATACAAAACAAAGGTAATTACTGTATTATAACAAAGGGGTGAGCGAGTACATGTCGACGCAAACTACAGGCATTGAAGTAGTTGGGCTTTTAAAAGCCCAGTATGATGAGATTTTGACACCAGGGGCATTAAACTTAATTGAAGAGTTAGAGCGCAAATTTGGTCAGCGCAGACTGGAACTGTTACAGTACAGGGTTAACCGCCAAGAGGAACTGAATAACGGTAAGCTTCCCGATTTTCTTCCTGAAACAAAGCATATTAGGAAAGGTGATTGGACAGTAGCGCCGCTGCCAAAGGATCTCCACGATCGCCGGGTAGAAATTACCGGTCCTACCGATCGAAAAATGGTCATCAATGCGTTGAACTCTGGGGCAAAATTGTTTATGGCTGACTTTGAGGATGCCACATCACCGACATGGGAAAGTATCATGGAAGGACAAATTAACTTAAGAGATGCAATCAACCGGACGATCTCGTTTGAAAATCCAAATGGAAAAGCCTATCAGCTCAACGAAGAAACAGCGGTTCTCATTGTTCGACCACGCGGCCTGCATCTGGAAGAAAAACATGTACTTTTAGATGGCAAGCCTATCTCCGGAAGCTTTTTCGACTTTGGCATGTACTTCTTCCATAATGCAAACACACTGCTTGCAAACGGTTCAGGACCCTATTTTTATCTGCCCAAGCTTGAGAGTCACTTAGAAGCACGGCTTTGGAATGATGTGTTTGTGTATACACAGGAGAAACTCGGGATTCCTCAAGGAACCATCAAAGCAACTGTACTTATTGAAACCATTTTAGCTGCGTTTGAAATGGATGAAATCCTGTATGAGTTAAAGGAACACTCCGCAGGTTTAAACTGCGGCCGCTGGGATTATATTTTCAGCTATATTAAAAAGCTGCGTAATCAACCGGACGTTATTTTACCGGACCGGTCACAGGTAACCATGACATCACCGTTTATGCGCTCCTATTCATTATTAACAATTCAAACTTGTCATCGCCGCAGGGCACCAGCAATGGGTGGAATGGCTGCACAAATTCCGATAAAAAATAATCCTCAGGCCAATGAGGAAGCTTTCGCTAAGGTCCGTGCTGATAAGGAACGTGAGGCCCGTGATGGCCATGATGGAACATGGGTTGCTCATCCAGGATTAGTGCCGGTCGCAATGGAAGTATTCAACCGCGAAATGCCAACACCAAACCAAATCCACACGGCTAAACAGCAGAAAATAACAATTACAGCGGCTGACTTACTAGAGGTACCAAACGGGACAATTACAGAAGAAGGCGTTCGAACCAACATTAATGTCGGGATTCAATATGTCGCATCCTGGTTAAATGGAAGAGGCGCCGCGCCAATCCATAATTTGATGGAGGATGCAGCAACGGCGGAAATTTCACGAGCGCAGCTCTGGCAGTGGATCCGCCACCCAAAAGGTAGTTTAGATGACGGCCGAAAAGTGACGGCCGAAATGTATGAGCAATTAAAGCTAGAAGAGTTGGCAAAGATTAAGCGGGAAGTCGGTGCTGAAAACTTTGAAAACGGCCGATTTACCGAAGCTGTTCAATTATTTGACCGTTTAATCTTAAATGATAAATTTATCGACTTTTTAACACTGCCAGGGTATCAGCAGTTGTAAGGGATTCTTTATTATAAAAATTTTTAATAGATTGATAGGAGGAATTTTAAAATGACAGATTCAAGAGCTGCGCACTTACAAGAAAGCTGGGAAATGGATAGCCGGTGGAAAGGGATTTCTAGACCATATTCTGCAGAGGATGTTATCAGACTCCGCGGATCGATTGATATTGAGCATACTTTGGCCCGCAGGGGTGCTGAAAAGCTTTGGAAGTTATTACATGAAGAGGATTACATTCATGCACTGGGAGCCTTGACTGGTAATCAGGCTGTACAGCAGGTAAAGGCCGGGCTAAAGGCGATCTACTTAAGCGGCTGGCAGGTTGCTGCGGATGCAAACCTTTCAGGACATATGTATCCGGACCAAAGCTTGTACCCAGCGAACAGTGTACCGAATGTAGTAAAAAAGATTAATCAAGCCCTCCAGCGGGCAGACCAAATCCATCATTCAGAGGGGGATGATTCGATCGATTGGTTTGCACCGATTATAGCGGACGCTGAAGCTGGTTTTGGCGGACAGTTAAACTGTTTTGAACTAATGAAAGGCATGATTGAAGCGGGTGCTTCAGGTGTTCACTTTGAAGATCAGTTGTCTTCCGAGAAAAAATGTGGACATTTAGGTGGTAAAGTATTGCTGCCGACGCAAACAGCGGTACGCAACTTGATTGCAGCGCGCTTGGCTGCAGATGTAATGGGGGTTCCCACTGTACTCGTTGCCCGGACGGATGCCAATGCGGCTGATTTGATTACCAGTGATATTGATAGTAATGATGCACCGTTTATTACGGGTGAACGGACACCGGAAGGCTTTTTCCGTACAAAGGCTGGAATTGATCAAGCGATTGCCCGCGGGTTAGCTTATGCTCCATATGCAGACCTTATTTGGTGCGAAACTTCTGAGCCAAATATTGAGGAAGCTAGAAAGTTTGCGGAAGCGATTCATGAACAGTTCCCTGGTAAACTATTAGCCTATAACTGTTCGCCATCGTTTAACTGGAAGAAGAAACTGGATCAAGAGACGATTGCGAAGTTCCAAGAGGAGCTTGGCAGAATGGGCTACAAGTTCCAGTTCGTAACGCTTGCCGGCTTCCATGCCTTGAATCACAGCATGTTCGAGCTTGCCCGAGGCTATAAGGAGCGCGGGATGGCTGCTTACTCCGAATTGCAGGAAGCTGAGTTTGGCAGTGAGCAATATGGCTATACGGCCACACGCCATCAGCGTGAGGTAGGTACGGGTTACTTTGATCAGGTATCTATGGTGATTACGGGTGGAACATCTTCGACTACGGCGTTGAAGGGGTCAACGGAAGTAGAGCAGTTTAGTAGTAATAAATAAAGTTGTGTGTGTGGATCCTGCTCTCCTTTTGGAGAGGAGGATTTTTTTTGTTTGCGGCAACTGAGTTATTTGCGGATGAGCGGAATTAACTGGCGGATAAGGGGAGGCAACTTGCGGATGAGAGGAGCCAACTGGCGGATAAGGGGAGGCAACTTGCGGATGAGGTGTGTCAACTTGCAGATAGGGGGAGCCAACTGGCGGATAAAAAAATCTCACTGGCGCATGAGAGGAGCTAACTGGCGGATAAGAGGAAGTTAGTGGCGAAAGCCAAAATAACTGGCGGGTAAGACAATCTCACTGGCGCATGAGCAAAGCTAACTGGCGGATAAGAGGAAGTTAGTGGCGAAAGCCAAAATAACTTGCGGATAAAACAAACTCACTGGCGCATAAGCAGGGTTAACTGGCGGGTAAAAAAGGAAGTTAGTGGCGGATATGATAACTATACTGGAGAAAGCAAAATTTACTGGCAAACAAAACAAACATACTGGCGACTCGCAACCCAATATACATAATCATTTTTGGAACTGCACATTTTTTAGGGTATGATCATACATAATAATAGCCTTTTAGATGGAGATGATACACTTTGGAAAGGAAAACCGTTGAAGATGTCCTGCAGCAAGGCATCTATGGGCCTCTAGAAACAAAACCAGAAGAACGGCGCAAATACCTAGGAACCTTACGTGAACGAATCATTGTGGCACTAACGAAAAACCAAGTTGCAGAAACAAACATCTATCCTCAAGTAGAACAATCAATGAAGGAGTATCCACAGGCCCAGCTATTACTAAACGGAAACATGGCCTATGAAGAGCTATCTAAATATGTAAAACTAGCGGCAAAAAATAAACTCGAACATAAGATAGTGACCAACAAAGAACATGACACAGACATCGGATTGGTATTAGCCATGAGCACAGCAATCGACAAAAAAGAAATTTTAGTTACCCCAAAAGTCCAGATGTCAGCCCAGCTTCCACAGAAAAAAGGTCTATTCGCTAAATTATTCAAACGGTAACAAGCAAAGTGCCAACCGAATAAGACCAAAAAACGGGGAGCTTCATGCTCCCCGTTTTATTCAGCAGCCACCTCTACAGCAGCTTGCAATTCCAACCCCACATTTCCTTGAATCGCGCGGCTGATCATGCACGAACCCTCGGCTTTACGGGCAAGCTTCTCCCCTAATGCCACGTCTTTTTCCGTTGCACCCCGCTTCAAAACTAAACGAGGGCGATGGATAATTTTTTTATACGTGAAAACGCCGCTCGTCACATCAACAACGGCCTCCGATTCCATTGTTAATGAAACCTTTTCCAGGCCAGAGCGCTCCAGCATCGCTGCAAGCGTAATAATATAACAGGTTGCTGCCGCTCCGAGCAGCATTTCGTCCGGATTTGTGCCAACGCCAGGCCCGTCCATTTCCGGAGGGATCGATATTTTTGTTTTTAAGTTACCCGCCTCGATATCGCCTACGTCATTACGCAAGCCTGGCCAGCTTGCTTTTAAGTGAAAATGATGTTCTGCCATGATAATTTCCTCCAATTTTTAATTTTTCCACACAATTTTGGACAACTATGATAAGGTATTATTTGATACTTTAAAAATGGAGCAGTGATAATGAAGCTGATTTTTAAACTAATCTTGATCCTTATCCTTTGTGTATATATTGCCATTCTTTCAAAATTAATCCTGTTTAAATATATCCCGTTATCGCAGATAATTGAACACTTTAACTTTACATATGATGGTTACCACTGGCGTGACAATAACTTCGTTCCCTTCAAAACCATTCATTTCTACCTGTATTTAGCCGATATTAATTTAAATATCCGAATTGAGAATTTAGTAGGAAATGTCATCGGCTTTGCTCCATTTGGGTTTATTTTACCATTACTTTCAAAAGGGTTCCAAAAACTTAGCAAGGTTACCATTGCCACCTTTTTATTGAGCTTAACGTTCGAACTTATCCAACTAGTATTTGAATTTGGCAGTTTTGATGTCGATGATCTCATCCTAAATACGTTTGGGGGTATCCTAGGTTATATCCCTATTAAAATTATTCAGATGACGACCGTAAATCGGCCTCAAAATAAAAACACCTAATGAATCTTTAAAAAGATCCACTGGGTGTTTTTTCACTGTTCGTCACTGGAACCGTATCAACAAGTAACTGGATGTTTTTGGATACCTTTGTACTGTAGCTGAAATCACCATAGCAATAGGGATAACGGAAATTATTCTTGTCTCCGCCGCAATTATAGAGGGTTGGTTTTTGTTTTACTTGAAGGAGGGAAAATTCCTTCGCCAGTTCCTCACTATGTTTACCGCCGTGCTGTGCCACGTAGTCAATATAGCCTGCCCCCATATTGTAGGCCTGGATAATCGTTGGAAAGTCTACCTTTTGTTGCGTTCCATAAGCCAAAACACGTTGAAAATGTTTGACCCCGACCTGAATACTTTGTTTAGGGTCAGTAATCGTATTTTTCGAAAGCCCTGCTGACTCCGAGGCTTGCATGGGGTCTCCGCCAAGTCCGTGGCTTTCTTGCTGCATCAGGGCAATGACTACAGGCGTATGTTCCTCAAGATGGTATTTTGCTAATTCATCTTGGATATAAGGCATATATTTTTTGACTGCCGCAAAGGAATCGGTTTTGACGAGCGGTGGGGAACTTTGTTGTTGAAAATAACTCTGAAACCATGCCAATCCGCAAAAAAGCAAAAACAGCACGAGGAAGGTTTTCCGTTTCTTCCGTATTCTTCTTTTCTTCATTCACGTACTCTCCCAAATTCTTTTCTTCTGTAAATATTATAAATGACGGATCTACTAACTGTCAGGTTTCCTATTTAAAATGCTATTTTTTTAATCTAAAACTCTTTCTGTTTGTTAATACTGAAGAAGGAATCATTGCGGTAACGCAGAAAAGTCTGGTATTATCAATTATAAAATAACATGGAGAATGGGGGTCAAAATGATGTCACGAATTTCAACGGACCAAGTAAAACACGTTGCTAACTTGGCGCGATTAGCCATTACGGAAGAAGAAGTCGAAAAATTTACAAAACAACTCGACGCGATTATTACGTTTGCTGAACAGTTAAATGAATTGGATACGGAAAATGTGAAACCTACATACCATGTCCTTGATATGAAAAATGTATTGCGCGAAGACATTCCACAAAAAGGGCTGCCGCGTGAAGAGGTACTCAAAAATGCACCTGAGCATGAAAACGGGCAAATTAGAGTACCATCGATTTTGGGAGAGTAGGGAGTGAAAACATTGAGTTTATTTGATTATAAAGTTTCAGACCTTCATGAATTAATACATAAGAAGGAAGTAACCGTATCAGACCTTGTAGAAGAATCATATAAACAAATCGGTAAGGTCGAGGACAAGGTCAAGGCCTTTTTAACCTTGGATGAAGAAAGAGCCCGGGCAGCTGCAAAAGCACAAGATGAAAAGTTGAACGCTGGGGATTCAAGAGGATTGTTGTTCGGAATGCCGATTGGTGTCAAAGATAATATTGTTACCCAAGGATTACGGACAACTTGTGCGAGTAAAATCCTAGAAAACTTTGACCCAATTTATGACGCTACTGTTGTAAAAAAACTGCAGCAGGCCGAAACAATCACGATTGGAAAGTTAAATATGGACGAGTTTGCAATGGGATCTTCCAATGAAAATTCCCATTACCAAAAAACACGCAATCCATGGAACCTAGAAAGAGTACCAGGCGGTTCTTCAGGCGGTTCCGCAGCTTCAGTAGCTTCGGGCGAAGTACTATTCTCTTTAGGATCTGATACCGGCGGTTCGATCCGGCAGCCGGCGTCTTTTTGTGGCGTCGTTGGAATGAAGCCAACATACGGCCGTGTATCTCGTTTTGGTCTTGTGGCCTTTGCTTCATCGCTTGACCAAATCGGACCGATTACAAGAACCGTTGAGGACAACGCGTATCTATTACAAGCCATTTCTGGTCTAGATCCGATGGATTCCACTTCCGCCAATGTGGACGTTCCTAACTTTGCAGCCTCATTAACAGGCGATATTAAGGGCCTTAAAATTGCTGTACCAAAAGAATATTTAGGCGAAGGTGTGACAGAAGCTGTTCGCAAGTCTGTGATGGATTCTTTAAAGACCCTTGAAGGGCTTGGCGCTGTATGGGAAGAGGTTTCTCTGCCGCACTCCAAGTATGCACTGGCTGCTTACTATTTACTTTCCTCATCAGAAGCGTCAGCTAACCTTGCTCGTTTTGATGGAGTGCGTTATGGCTATCGTACTCAAAATGCCGAAAGTTTAATTGAATTATATAAAAAGACACGTGCAGAAGGATTCGGTGATGAAGTAAAACGCCGGATTATGCTTGGTACGTTTGCACTTAGCTCTGGTTATTATGATGCGTATTATAAAAAAGCACAGCAGGTCCGGACGTTAATTAAGAAGGATTTTGAAGATGTTTTTGAAAAATATGATGTGATCGTCGGACCAACAACGCCAACACCTGCGTTTAAAATTGGGGAAAAAATCGATGATCCGCTAACCATGTATATCAATGATATTTTAACGATTCCAGTTAACCTTGCAGGTGTACCGGGAATCTCAATTCCTTGCGGCTTTGATGCAGGTCTTCCGCTTGGATTGCAAATCATTGGTAAGCATTTTGATGAAGCAACGATTTATCGTGTTGCCCATGCGTTTGAACAGGCGACAGACTTTCATAAACAAAAGCCGGAATTGTAGGGGGTGGAAATGATGGAATTTGAAACAGTGATTGGACTTGAGGTCCATGTTGAGTTAAAAACAGAATCGAAAATCTTTTCAGCGAGCCCAAACCATTTTGGTGCGGAGCCGAATACTAATACAAGTGTAATCGACCTTGGCTATCCAGGCGTATTGCCTGTCTTGAATAAAAAGGCAGTTGACTTTGGAATGAAGGCAGCAATGGCCCTAAATTGTCAGGTTGCTACACATACAAAATTTGACCGGAAGAATTACTTTTATCCGGACAATCCGAAGGCTTATCAAATCTCACAATTTGACCAGCCGATTGGCGAGCATGGCTGGATTGAAATTGAAGTAAACGGCTATACGAAAAAGATCGGAATTACCAGGATTCATTTAGAGGAAGATGCCGGTAAACTGAACCATGAAAAAGGATATTCTTTATGCGATTACAACCGTCAAGGCACGCCGCTTGTTGAAATCGTTTCTGAGCCGGATATCCGTACGCCGGATGAAGCGTATGCTTATCTTGAAAAATTAAAGTCCATCATCCAGTATACAGGCGTTTCTGATTGTAAAATGGAAGAGGGTTCGCTTCGCTGCGATGCTAATATTTCGATTCGTCCCGTCGGGCAGGAAGAGTTCGGAACGAAAACGGAATTAAAGAATTTGAACTCATTCAATTTTGTTCGTAAGGGCCTTGAATATGAAGAAAAACGCCAGCGCGAAGTAGTATCCTCAGGCGGGACGATTGATCAGGAAACACGCCGCTTTGATGAGGCAACCGGGACTACTATTTTAATGAGGGTAAAAGAAGGTTCAGATGACTATCGTTACTTCCCTGAGCCAGATTTACTTGACTTATTTATAGATGAGGATTGGAAAGCACGCATTCGTGCCGAAATTCCAGAGCTCCCAGACCAACGCCAAAAACGTTATGTCGAAGAGCTTGGTTTACCGGTTTATGATGCCAAAGTATTGACGGTAACAAAAGAAATGGCTGATTTCTTTGAAGCAACGGTTAAAGATGGTGCTGATTCGAAGCTTGCTTCGAACTGGATCATGGGCGATGTTTCTGCTTACTTAAATGCAGAAGGTAAGGAACTCGATCAGGTTGCCTTAACACCTGAAGGTCTAGCCAGCATGATTAAGCTTATTGAAAATGGAACGATTTCTTCTAAGATTGCGAAAACTGTTTTTAAAGAGTTAATTGAGCAGGGCGGAGATGCTGAGCAAATCGTAAAGGATAAAGGACTTGTGCAAATTTCTGATGAAGGCACACTTCTGAAGATTATTGCTGAGGTACTTGATGCCAATCCGAAATCGGTGGAAGATTTCAAGGATGGCAAAAATAAAGCCGTTGGATTCCTTGTTGGTCAGCTGATGAAAGCTACAAAGGGACAGGCTAACCCGCAATTGGTTAATAAATTGTTGCAGCAGGAATTGCAGAAACGTTAAAGGAAGGCTGGCAGATTTCATTCTGCCAGCTTTTTTACATATGGGAATGTCGAAACAAGTCTCGACATTCTTTTCCCGGGAAATTGGGAAAAGTCATTTGTTTTTAAGGGGTTACTGCCTTTTTAATCAATCGTTTGGTTGATAAGGAATGTTGGGGGATTGTGTCGATGGGTGTCATAGGTACTTGTTTTCGGCATTATTTTCAGTCTGAAGGGCCCATACTAAAACTAAAAAAGCACTTGAACCAAAGGCCTGTAAGGACTTAGCCTAATTTAATTAAACGTTTGAATAGTTTCTATATTTCTACAAGATTTATCTGGATATAACGAAAAAATCTAAGGTTATCAAGGTTTGTAAGGAATTTAATTAAACGTTTGTTTAGTTATAAAAAGGATTTAATCAAACGTTTGATTAGTTTTTATGTTGGAATAAAGAAAACGAGGATGTTTGTCCATCCTCGTTTTTAAAAGGAAATCATTGCTCCCCGTTCGTCAAAGACAGAACTGGGATTCCAGGCCACTTCCCAAAGATTTTTTTCAGGATTTGCAAAGTAAGCCGTTCGTCCACCCCAGAATGCGTTACTAGGCTCTCTTAGAATGACACCGCCAGCTGCCCGGATTATTTCGATAGTTGAATCTACTTTTTCTGACTTTTCTACATTTATAGCAAATGTCACAGGGTGAAAGGTTTCTGGAGCTTTTGGCAGCTCAACGCCAGCGTCATTTGCCAGTTCAGCTATCGGAAAAAGGGTAAGCAGGACGCCTGCCGTTTTAAAGACAGCATAAGTATCGGAGCTGTTCTCAGTTTCCTCCCATCCCAAGGCTTTGTAAAAAGCACGAAGAGCCGGTAAGTCGTATGCACCGATTGTTAGTAAACTAACTCGTTGTGGGACCATCGTTCATTCCTCCATAGAATATTTGTTAGTATTACTGTTCTTCATAAGCCGCTAGACTCCTTCTTATTTGACCTAAATATCACTGTACAGTATGACCTAGGCCAGCCTAGGCTTAAGGAAAGAGCAGATAAGTCTTTTCTATAGTTTAATAACGATCGAAAATGGTAAGATTTAGATATGGAGATAATGAGATGGATGCGAGGCTGAGCGATGACTAATTATATTGCGCTGTTACGAGGAATTAATGTAGGCGGGCATCATAAAATGAAGATGGCAGACTTAAAAAACTTATTAGCATCGATGGGTTTACAAAATGTGAAGACGTATATTCAAAGTGGAAATGTCTTATTTGAATCAGAAGAAGAAGCAGAACAGCTTAGTCAGAAAATTGAGGACGAACTAAACCATACCTTTGGCTTTCCGGTTCCGGTGGTTTTAAGAACAGCCAAGGAATTTCAACAGATTATCAATGATTGCCCCTATTCATCGGATTCGTTACGTGAAGGGGAAAGTGTCCAAGTTGCTTTTTTAGGCGGGGAACCAAGCAGAGAGGGTATTGACCACATGTACACCTATAATAATGACCTAGAAGAGTGTAAAATTAAAGGCAAAGAAGTTTACTTTTACTTCCGAAAAAGTATCAGGGACTCAAAGCTTGCCACTCAGCTTCCCAAACTTCGTGTGCCGGCTACCGTTCGTAATTGGAAGACGGTCGTGAAGCTGGATGAAATGTTGAAATTATAATAAGAAGGAGTGGGAACGATTATGAATTTAAATGAATGGTTTCAAAAAGGGATGACCGCTGAGGAGTACCTCAACTCAATGAAGCAAAATAAGGAAGAAATGTTGGTTATCTATGAGAAGTTTACCTTAACTAGCGTGGATCAAGCCAAACTAGGGGCATTAAGAGAGCAGCATTTAAGGGTTATGGCCTTAACAGAGGATTGGTGCGGTGATGCGCTGCTCAATAATCCGATTTTGATGAAGATAGCTGAAGCAGCGGGAATCGAACTTCGTTTTATCCTTCGTGACCAAAATCTCGAGCTAATGGACCAATACTTAACCAATGGCACATCCCGAGCGATTCCTATTTATATTTTTATAAATGAAGAAGGAAATGAAGTTGCAGTTTGGGGACCAAGGGCGGCTGAAATGCAGGCGCTTGTAATGGAGAGACGTGCGGACCTGCCTGACAAGGATGCACCTGATTTTCAGGAGAAGCAAATGGCGATGTATAAACAGCTCAGAGAATCATATCTAAAGGACGCAGGAATTTGGCAAACCGTTGCGGACAGTATTATCTCTAAACTCATATAAAAAAACGACAGGTCCCTGTCGTTTTTTTTTACAACGATTTGCTTTTCATTCAAAGGAGGAGTCCCTTATTTGGTTACATCTTGAATCCTCCATTTTTGGGAGGAATGCGGTCGTTCGCAAGATTCTTGTCATTGATCTTCGGCTCGATGCCAAGGATGAAATTTCGTATGTTGGAGCGGTGCAGATACAGTAAAAATAGTGAGAATACTAGAAAGATAAGCTCTAATTCTAGTTTAGGGGAGATGATAGCATAGGCTAACATGCTAAGGCCTACTGAGATGGAGCCAATAAACACATATTTTGTTAGAAAGATCATTAAGAAGAAGCATAAATAGGCAATGGCTAGTAATGGGAGGTTAGCGATCAAAAGAGCACCAGCGGTAGTTGCAATCGCTTTGCCGCCGCGGAAGCCTGCAAAGATGGGAAAACAATGACCAACCACTGCCAATAGGCCGAAGTATAGCGGCTCTGCATCAAGTTGAAAGTAGATTGGCAAATAGGCTGCTACAGCCCCTTTGGACAAATCGATGAAGAGCACGAACAAGGCCGATTTTTTACCGAGGACTCTCATCGTGTTTGTGGCACCGGGGTTTTTACTGCCAAGCTCGCGGATATCCACTCCGAAGAATAGCTTGCCCACAATTAGTGCAGTGGGAATGCTTCCGATTAAGTAGGAGGCTAAGAGTAACGACCAGATCATTTGCATCATTCCCTCATAAAATAGTTTCTAATAGCATTCTAACATACTTAAATGGTATTATTTTGTTAAATTATCACAATCAGGAAGTAAGGGAGCGCTCGACATGAGACAAACAGATTTTGGCCAAGTTGCTAATAGCTATGCGCGTTCGCGAGAAGATATACCTGTAGCTTTAATGGAAAGTCTTCAGCTGCGAAATATTTTCTTTGCAGGAAAAAAGATTGCTGATATTGGGGCTGGAACTGGAGCGTTAACGAGGAAGATGGCTATGCGAAATGCAGATGTGGTTGGGATAGAGCCCTCTCATGAATTGAGAGCACAGGCCTTGGCTTTAAATGTGACGAAAAATTTTCAAATTCCCTATCTCCATGGAACGGCGGAAGCAACGGGTTTAGAAGATTCCAAGTTTGATATCGTCACGGTAATGCGTGCCTGGCATTGGTTCGACAGGCTGAAGGCAATTGCGGAAATAAAGCGCATCATAAAGGAAAAAGGAACATTGATTGTGATTGATTCGGGTTTTTTAACCGGTACAACCGTTGTAGCGCAAACCTTTGAAGTGCTGTCTAAATATTTAGAGGGCGGCTTAACCCCTGCAGGTTCAAAGGCAGATTCTAAGCTGCGGATCAATGGCTTCCCAGTGGAATGGTTCAAGGAATGGCAGGATACCGGCTTTGATTTGAGGGATTTTTATAAATTGAATTATACGGTGGAGTTTTCTAAGCAGGAGTGGCTGGACAGGATAGAATCGGTCTCGTGGATGGCGGGCTTGGAGGAGTCCGTACGGAAAAAGGCACTCTTGGAATTGTCCAGCACCATTTCCGAACAGGAGCCTTTCAAGATATTCCACGAGTGTAATGTTTGTCTTTTACGATTATCAGAAAAGTAACGGTTAAAACGTGTAGGGATCATCCTTGCACGTTTTTTTATGTCTTAGGAAATTATAGATTTACTACTTGTGAATAACTTTTACAGGGTTAGATATGTCCAGCTCCAGCGCCTAGCCCCTCGAGGTCATAAGCCAATCCGTCTAAAAGGTTAAAGAGCAACCTTTCAGCCGGCTCGTCTTATGCTTGTCGGGGCTAACCAAGGCGCTTGCGCTTTTGTTCTTTGGACCTAACACTTGGAATGTCTACGTTTTATATAATTTTTAATGCTAAGATGAAAAAAATCTTAAAAATATTTAAAAATGGGTGTAGGGTTTGATCGGAGATCGTACGTCTAATGTTGTAGAAAGAAAAAAAGAAAGGGGGAGAGAACGATTAGTGACACAGTCTTAATTGAAAAAGTGCTCGAGGGCAATGATCATGCCTTTCGCTTATTGGTTGAGAAGTACCGCAATGATGTGTTCCGGACTGTCTTTGCAGTTCTTCGTGATCAAAAGGAAGCAGAAGACGCTGCTCAAGAAGTGTTTATGAAAGTTTACACCTCTCTCTCCCACTATGAAAATCAAGGGTTTAAAACGTGGATAACGCGTATTGCTGTTAACCATGCAATAGATGCAAAGCGAAAACAGGCAAGGCGAAGAGAGGATGTTGTGGATGCGCTAGACCAACAGGCGATAGGGTCGCCTAAGGATAGTGTAGAAAAGGTGGTCATCGCCGAGGACCAGCGCAGGCTGGTTCAAAAAAAGCTTAATGAAGTGCCGGAAAATTACCGGGAAGTGATTTATGGTTTTTACATAGCTGAAAAAAGCTATCAGCAAATGGCCAAAGAACAAAATGTCCAGGTTAAAACGATTGAGACCAAGTTGTATCGAGCCAGGAATTGGATGAAAAGAAATTGGAAGGAGGACGATTTTTCATGAAGCATTACAGTTACGAAAGATGGCAGCAATATGTGAAGGACGAACTGAGTGAACACCAGCGCGAAGAGTTAGAGGATCATCTCTATACATGTGATCAGTGTCTTGAAGTATACCTAGAAGCTGTAACAGCCAATGAAACATCCCTGCCAGCCCTTCCAAACGACAACGAATTCACCACCCGCATAATGGAAATGGTGCCTGTCACCAATAAGAACATTAACATCGTGGAAATGGATTCATTGGTGCCTGACACCAACTACGATCGGCCGTTGTATCAGCGGGCGGGTTTTCATTATTTGCTGGCGGCGGCTGCGACGCTGCTGTTGATGTTTTCGGGGGCGTTTCAATCGCTTGCCTCGTATGCTGGTTCTTTAGAGAAGCCGATTATGGAAGAGAAGAAGCCTTCTGTGACGGAGGGCGTTATTAATAAAACATTTGCATGGATGGATTCACTTGAAAAAAAGGAGGCAAATAAGAAATGAAAAGTTCAAGCAAGGCATTAACATTATCGTTATTTCCCGGCCTCGGTCATATTTATTTCGGTAATATGGTTCGCGGAGTTCTCTATTTACTCTCGGTTGTTGGCTTGGCATTCCTAACCGTCATAGCCTTAATGAATAACACCCCTGAGGTTGCCATCTTAGCTTTTATGGCGGGAATCTTTATTTATTTGATCAGCTTTATCGATATGGGTGTACAGGTCTCAAAACAAAAGAAGAACCAGCTTGCGCTTGCTGAAGGGGACACTGACCAACAGAATCCTAGCAAGGCTGTCCAAGACTCAGAGCGCTTTTATACGATTGTCCTTTCCTTTATTCCTGGGCTTGGACACTTTCAAATTGGCCTGATGAATAGAGGCTTAACGTTGCTAGGAGCGTTTTTGGGGCTGGCTGTTATGGTCATCTTTGTAACAGCCATGTCCAACCGCAGCGAGTTTATGGTTTTCTTGGCAGGTTTGCCGATTATCTGGGTATATGGATTCTTTGATGCTGTTCAGCAGGTAAATAAAAAGCAGCGCGGGGAAGAACTTGTTGACCGAACCATCTTTGAAGACTTTGAAATGCGCCGGGAAGACGGAAAAAAGAGTAAATCGATTGCAACCTTTCTTTCAATCTTCCCAGGAGCAGGCCACCTTTATTTAGGTCTGCAGCGCCGGGGAATCCAATTAATGGCGGCATTCTTGTTCTCGATCTATATCCTAGATGTGTTAAGGCTCGGAATCTTCTTATTTTTAATTCCGATCATCTGGTTCTATAGCTTTTTTGATGCCATGCAAAAGGTTTCGAGATACGGGGGTGAAAAAGTGGAGGATGAGCCGATTATCGCTTACTTCGTTAATCATCAAAAATGGGTCGGGATTGGGCTCGTTTTATTAGGGGCTTATTATTTATTGATGAACATCCTGCTGCCGGCTTTCTCACCGCTGATTCACCGATTAATCAATGTTGATATCATGTATTGGATTCAAGGCTATTTCCAAACAGCGCTTGTCTGTGTGCTATTAATTGGCGGTGGTCTCAAGCTTTTATCTGGAAGTAAGCAAAAAAGGGGGGCAAAGAGCCATGAGTAAGTGGGGAAATAGGATGGCAGGGGTCGTGCTGATTGGAGCCGGTATCGGGTTCCTTTTTAGAAAAAGAAAGGGGGAAAATAAGGAATGAGGACTTGGCGTGTTGGGACGTTTTCGATGGGGGCCTCGCTTATTTTCCTAGGCCTCTTTCTTTTCTTTTCAAAGTTTCTTAGCCTTGATTTAGCTGAGGTGCTGATGGCTTGGTGGCCGGTATTGCTAGTTGTGTTGGGTGCTGAAATTTTGGTCTATCTATTTTTATCAAGACAAGAACAACCGATATTAAAATATGACTTTCTAAGTATTTTCCTTGTTGGGTTAATCGGTACAGCAGGCATTGTCTTTGCCGTCCTCAGCTCAGCCGGAGTGATGGGCAAAGTGGAAGAAGTCATGGCTAGAGAAGTACGATCCTATGATCTCCCGGCTTTTTCCTATCAAACCGATGAAAGCATTAAACGTGTAGTCATCCAATCCGTTGGATATGATATGACGGTTGAGGCAACCGATAGCAAAGAAGTCTCGATGTTTGGCACATACAGGATCGAATCGGCGAAAAAAACTGCACTGTTAAAAAATGCAAAGGATATTGTGACCGCTAATCAAAAGGGGGACACGCTTTACCTGAATTTTAAAATGCTGCCGGACAAGATGGGCCTGTTTGATTCACAGGGAATCGTAGCGGAAACCGTCCTAGTTCCAAGCCATGTAAAGTTAGAAGTGGTGGGAAGTAATGAGTCACTCAGCTTAAAACCGCGTACCCTAGCCAATGACTGGGATATTGAAAGTTCGTCAGCAGTGGCAGTTGATGTAATGAAAAATAGCAATATGACAGTTAAGGCTGTTGGAGTAGATCAACTAAACGGGAAAGATTGGAAGATCACGGAGGAACCTAAGGGCGAAGAGCTCGGTTCGCCAGGACCCAAAAATGCAGAATATCAATCTGGTGATGGTAAATACCTTATCCATATTAGCAATGCGTATGAGGTTAAACTAAATACAAATCAATAATCTGTTTACCAATATATTTGTAAGCTTGAATAATAATTGGTAGAATATAGAACTGACAAAGCCAATTGTTATTTAAAAAATAGGATGATGATGAATGAAAAGAGCAAGACTGATATACAATCCTACTTCAGGACGGGAAATTCTGAAGCGAAATTTACCCGAAATCCTTGAAAAACTAGAAATCGCCGGATATGAGGCATCCTGCCATGCGACAACTGGTGCGGGAGATGCAACCAAGGCTGCACGGCTTGCGGTGGAACGCCAGTACGATATTGTCATTGCCGCAGGCGGCGATGGAACCATACATGAAATAGTCAACGGACTCGCTGAACAGGAATATCGTCCGAAATTAGGGATTATTCCAGCAGGTACAACCAATGATTTTGCCCGAGCCCTCCAAATCCCAAGAGATATCGGATCGGCAGTGGATATCATCACTAGAGGGGAACTCATTCCTGTAGATATCGGCCGGATAAATGATCGTTATTTTATCAATATTGCTGGCGGCGGCCGGATTACCGAGCTTACCTATGAGGTGCCTAGCAAATTAAAAACGATGCTCGGCCAGCTCGCCTACTATTTAAAAGGAATGGAAATGCTCCCGTCGATTAAAGCATCCGACTTAAGGATTGAATATGATGGGAAGCTGTTTGAGGGGGAAGCGATGATGTTCCTTGTCGGGCTGACCAACTCAATCGGTGGATTTGAAAAACTGGCACCGGATTCCTCGATTAACGATGGGTTATTCTCTTTATTAATTTTGAAAAAGGTAAATCTGGCTGAGTTTATTCGGATATCGACCCTAGCGGTTCGCGGTGAACACGTAAATGATCCGAATGTCATCTATACACAGGCCAATCGCATTAAGGTTTACTCCAATGAAAAGGTACAATTAAATTTAGATGGTGAATTTGGCGGTCTGCTTCCGGCAGAGTTTGAAAATCTTTACCGCCATTTAGAGGTGTTTGTACCACTTGATGATATCCGTCCCAATGACCGTCCAACAGATTGGGTTACAGGTCAAAGATACAGCTGAGAAAAAGTCCGTTCCACTATGGAGCGGACTTTTTTTCACATTTCTGTATATAATGAGTGAAAGACGATCATCAAAATTGTTAGGGGGAATCAGGAAATGAAGGCCTTAATTAATATTGATTATACATACGACTTTGTTGCGGATGCCGGGGCGTTAACCTGCGGAATGCCAGGGCAGCGGATTGAAGGCAAAATGGTCGAGCTGACCAAGGGATTTATCCAAAATGGCGATTATGTAGTTTTTGCGATTGATGTCCATTACAAGGGAAACCAATACCACCCGGAAACGAAATTATTCCCGCCGCATAACGTAAGAGGTACGGCTGGCCGCGATTTGTTTGGGGCTCTTCAGGATGTTTATAAAGAAAATAAACTGCGTGAAAATGTGTATTATATGGATAAAACCCGTTACTCTGCATTTGCAGGAACAGACCTTGAAATTAAACTGCGTGAACGGGACATTACCGAATTGCATCTAGTTGGCGTTTGTACAGACATCTGTGTGCTCCACACGACAGTGGATGCCTATAACAGAGGGTTTAAAATCGTTGTCTATAAGGATGCTGTTGCATCCTATAATCAAGCCGGGCATGACTGGGCGCTGGGTCACTTTGAACAAACCCTTGGCGCTATGGTGAAATAAGGTTTTAAATGTTATGATGAGTTATAATCGTAAAAAGCTGTAATAGTATTCCGGAGGTTTTATGATGAAACACATTTATCATGATGATAGTTTAGCTCTGCATACTGACCTATACCAGATAAATATGGCAGAGACGTATTGGAGAGACGGCATACATAATAAACGGGCTGTATTTGAGCTGTTTTTCCGCAAGCTGCCGTTTGGAAATGGCTATGCTGTTTTCGCGGGCTTGGAAAAGGTCATTCAATTTATCCAAGGGTTTCATTTTAGTGAGGAAGACCTTGAATATTTGAAGGATGAAGTAGGGTACAAGGATGATTTCCTCGATTATTTGAAAAATATGCGGTTTACCGGATCCATCCGTGCCATGCAAGAAGGTGAGCTTGTCTTTGGAAATGAACCTATTTTACGTGTGGACGCACCCTTAGGCGAGGCACAAATTATTGAAACAGCTTTACTTAATATTGTGAACTACCAAACATTAATTGCAACGAAAGCTTCTCGAATTAAGCAGGTTGTCGGTGATGCGGTTGCGATGGAATTTGGGACGAGACGAGCACAAGAAATGGATGCGGCCATTTGGGGAACACGAGCGGCCTATTTAGCAGGATTTGACTCAACCAGTAATGTCCGGGCAGGAAAGCTCTTTGGCGTGCCAGTATCGGGAACACATGCCCATGCGATGGTGCAGGCTTATAAGGATGAATATACAGCTTTCCATAAATATGCGGAAACACATAAGGATTGTGTCTTTTTAGTTGATACATATGATACCCTCCGCCTCGGGGTGCCAAATGCCATTAAGGTTGCAAAAGAACTGGGAGATACGATTAATTTCATCGGAATCCGTCTTGACAGCGGTGACCTTGCATATCTATCCAAAGAGGCTCGGAAAATGCTGGATGAAGCCGGTTTTCCTGATGCTAAGATTGTGGCATCAAGTGACCTTGATGAATATACGATCATCAGTTTGAAAGGCCAAGGGGCAAGGATTGACAGCTGGGGAATTGGGACGAAATTGATTACCGCCTATGACCAAGCGGCACTAGGTGCGGTTTATAAAATTGTCGCCATTGATGATGAACAGGGGGAATTAGTTGATACCATTAAAATTTCCTCCAATCCGGTTAAGGTAACGACTCCGGGGATGAAAAAAATTTACCGGATTATCAATAATACCAATAATCATGCTGAAGGGGATTATATTGCGATGGAAGAGGAAGTCCTGCCGGAAAAACGGCTCCGCATGTTCCATCCTACCCATACATTCATCAATAAAGTGGTAACCAACTTTACGGCAAAGGAACTCCATGTTGATATATTTACGAACGGAGAGCTAGTCTATGAAGTTCCTTGTTTGGAAGAATCTCGTACCTACTTACAGCAAAACCTTAATGCCCTCTGGGATGAGTATAAACGGACAATGAATCCGGAAGAATATCCAGTTGACTTAAGTCAAAAATGCTGGGATAACAAGATGAGAAATATTGAAGAAGTAAAAGAAAAAGTGGCTGAAATGCAAGCAGAAGAGTAAATTTGGAGGGCGTCCTACAGGGGGCGTCCTTGTTTTATGCTGCTTGAAGGGACTCGCACGAGAAATAATCGAGAATTTTCACGGAAAAATGGCTGTTTTTCACAGAATTAAACGGGAATTGCGCGGAATAAATAAAGGATGTCGCGGAATTATCCCAAAGATCCGCGGAATTGTGTCCCCCCGAGCTCCATTTCGTGTTCCGCCCCATTATATGTTACAATCTTTCTAGTCAATTCGGAGAAAAGGAAGAACGAAATGAACAAAACCATTCCAGTAACGAAAAATGAATTTATAGATGTCATGTTTGAAGATTTAACTCATGACGGGGCAGGAGTAGCAAAGGTGGACGGATATCCACTCTTCGTTCCCAACGGACTGCCGGGTGAAAAAGCTAAAGTGAAAGTAATTAAGACTGGTAAAAGTTATGGCTTTGGAAGATTAATGGAGCTTTATGAGAAAAGCCCGTTCCGGGTGGAAATTCCAGGCAGTGATCGTCATAAATACGGTGGCTGCCAGCTTGAGCATATCAGTTATGAAGGACAGTTAACGTACAAAGAAAACCAAGTCCGCGAGGTACTGACGCGGATCGGTAAACTTGAAGAGGTGGTTGTACATCCGATTCTCGGAATGGAAAGTCCATGGCATTATCGGAATAAGGCACAGGTGCCTGTTGGTGAAAAAGATGGCAAACTGATTGCCGGCTTTTTTAAACCAAGAAGCCATGAAATTGTTGATACTGACGAAAGCCTGATTCAATTACCGGAAATTAATGAGGCCGTTCAACTAATTAAAGAGATTTGCAGCAATCTGGGGATCACGGCCTATCAGGAAGAAACACATAAAGGCGTGCTCCGCCATATCATGGCCCGCTACGGTAAGCAGACTGGTGAGCTGATGGTTGTGCTGATTACTAGAACAGCAGATTTACCACAAAAGAATCGGCTGGTAGAAGAAATTGTCGCTCGGCTGCCAAAGGTGAAATCGATTGTTCATAACGTTAATTCCAAGCGGACGAATGTTATTTTGGGTGAAAAAACAACGGTGCTCTGGGGAAGTGAATTCATTTATGACTATATTGGTGAAGTGAAATTCGCCATTTCCGCTTTGTCGTTTTACCAAGTTAATCCGGTCCAGACAAAGGTGCTTTATGACAAAGCACTTGAATATGCGGATTTAAGCGGTGAAGAAACCGTCATTGATGCGTATTGTGGAATCGGGACCATTTCGTTATTTTTAGCGCAAAAGGCTAAAAGGGTTTTCGGTGTAGAAGTTGTTCCAGAAGCAATTGAAGATGCCAGACGAAATGCCGAACTGAACGGACTGACCAATGCTGAGTTTGCAGCGGGAGAGTCAGAAGTGGTGATTCCGAAGTGGTATAAGGAGGGCAATGCCGCTGATGTGCTCGTGGTTGACCCGCCTCGCAAAGGCTGTGATGAAGCATTGCTTCAGACCATTATTGAAATGAAGCCAAAGAAGGTTGTTTATGTTTCCTGCAATCCGGCCACACTTGCCAGGGATTTACGTATCCTTGAGGATGGCGGCTATAAAACCGTTGAGGTTCAGCCTGTTGATATGTTCCCGATGACGACACACGTCGAGGCAGTGGCGAAGCTCAAATTAAGATAAATAGGAGGTCTATTGATGGATAATAACGATATATTAATTCGCTTGCGATATGCTTTGGAAATAAAAAATAAAGAAATGGCTGAGATCTTTAAACTTGGCGGTGAGGAAGTAACTGTTCCAGAAGTAATCCAGATCCTAACAAAGTCAGATGATGAAGATGAATATGAAGATGACAATCAAATCAAATGTAATAACCATATGTTCGATTCCTTTTTAAATGGCCTGATTATTTTTAAAAGAGGAAGACAAGAACCCAAACCAGGAGAGTCTAATACACCTGAACTGGTCTCACCAAAAAGTGCAAACGTGAATAATCTTCTCTTAAAGAAAGTCAAAATAGCTCTGGCCTTAACAACAGACGATATGCTCGAAATATTTGAACTGGCAGGTATAAGGGTATCCAAAGGGGAACTCGGTGCTTTATTAAGAAAAGAAGGGCATAAGAATTATAAAGAATGCGGCGATAAATTTGCTCGGAATTTCTTAAAAGGATTAGCGCTTAAGTACAGGGGATAACGAAAGATAGGTGATGAGATGATACATACCTACTTAGGGAAGACGATACGTTTTGAAATCAAGTACAAAAACAGAACTTCGATTGGGATCACGATAGATAGCTATGGAAACCTAGAAGTACAGGCTCCGAAAGGGATACCTGATGAAAGAGTGCTTCGATTATTAGAGGACAAATGGGAGCTAATTCAGCAAAAATTAAAAGAAATGCAGGATAGGCTCGAGGGTCCACAGAAAAGGCTCTATGAGCAGGGGGAGAGTTTTCTTTATTTAGGGAACAATTATCCTGTCCAAATCCTTGAAAACAATCAGATCGAGCAGGATTATGTGGTGTTTGAAGGAGAGACATTACAAATCTATGTGAAGAAGATGGAAGATGAGAGCTTAAAGCAAGCTCTTAAACGCTTCTATTATCAGCAGTGTAAAGCCTTAATCGAGAAGAGTATCACCTCCTATCAAAGCTACTTTAAAACAAAACCGCGCTCGATACGGATTACGGATAGTAAAACAACCTGGGGAACCTGTGATTCAAGGCAGCAGTTAACCTTTAATTGGAGGCTGGCGATGGCACCTCGTGAGGTGGTCGACTATGTAGTCGTTCATGAAATGTGCCATATGGTCCATCTAAATCACGATCGCTCCTTTTGGCGCCTGGTTGGAAAAATCATGCCCGATTATAAGGAAAAGGAAAACTGGCTGGCAGTTTCAAATTGGAAAATGACCGTTTAGATCAAACAAGGCGTCTGCATTCTGCAGGTGCTTTTTGTTTTCCTTAAAAAAAACACATCTTCCTAAAGTACAGGAAGATGCATCTTCTTTTAAACCTAGCTGCCAATTAAATGTAAGCAAAAATCTAAATCAGCTTGTAAATGATTTTTCATCAGCATTTCAGCTTTTTCCCCGTCTCTTGCCTTAATGGCCTCATAGATTTCCTCATGTTCATCGATTAAATGAGGACGATTGTAAAATACAACCGTTTTCCGAAAAAGATAAATCGTAGATTGCATCCGATCAATGATATCAATCATAACCGGATTATTGCTGGCATGAACAATTATTTCATGAAAACGTTCATTAGCACGCATGATTTCTTCGATAGCACCTTTTCTTCCAATCTCCACACAGTTATACAAAGATTCAAGTTCATCTTCCTGGAGATACGATGCTGCACATTTTGCTGAAAAGCCCTCCAAGAGTATGCGGACTTGGAACATATTTCTCAAATCTTTTTCGGTCGGCTTCACAACCCTCTTATTCACAATAAGTCCTTCTTGTTCCAATTTCCGAATGGACTCCCTTATCGGTGTTCTACTTACACCTAATTCAGCGGCAACCTTTTCTTCAACAATTTTGGTCCCCCCGGGAAGCTCTCCATTTAAAATTTTATCGCGAATAATTTCATAGGATTGATGAAAAGCAGGGCGAGAACGATCACTTCCTAACAAAGCTTTCACCTCAAATATGATTTCACTAATTAAAATTATCTTACCAAATTTAAAGATAAAAAAATACCAAATTCATCTTATATCCACAATCTAGTATACACTAAATAAATTTTTGTATACAAAATTAATTAAAAATGTATACAAAATAAAAGAGTTAGTATACAATATCAAATGTAATCACTAATTGAAAGCGATTGCGTTAATTTCGAGAAAGCGCAGCCAGCTTAATGTATATTGAATCAAAGGAAATAGAGGAGGAAGTAGAATGGAACGAAAAGTTGGTTTTATTGGACTTGGCATCATGGGAAAACCAATGTCGTTAAACTTAATGAAGGCAGGGCACACACTGACTGTTTTTGATCTTAATCAAGAGGCGGTAAATAGTTTAGTAGAGGCGGGAGCAGCTGCAGCGGCATCACCTAAAGAAGTGGCAGAAAAAAGTGATGTCATTATTACCATGCTGCCAGCTTCGCAACACGTGAAACAAGTTGTTTTAGGTGGAAATGGCATTTTAGAAGGAGCAAAAGAAGGTTCCGTAATCATTGATATGAGTTCTATTACTCCTGAAGTATCAAGAGAACTTGCAAATGAAGCGGCAAAAAAAGGTGTAGGATTGCTCGATGCACCTGTTAGCGGCGGGGAACCAAAAGCCATTGACGGTACGTTAGCGATCATGGTTGGCGGTAAGGAAGATGTTTTTGAAAGTGTTCAGTCCGTTCTTTATGGCATGGGGAAGGATGTAACCCTAGTAGGTGATAATGGCTGTGGTGTAACGGCAAAACTTGCTAATCAGATTATTGTAAACCTTAACATTGCCGCTATGTCTGAGGCACTTGTATTAGCAGCAAAGGCAGGTATTAATGTTGAAAAAATGTATCAGGCCATCAGAAGTGGTCTTGCAGGAAGTGCAGTGCTTGATGCAAAGGTACCAATGATTTTAGACCGAAACTTTGTTGCAGGCGGAAGCATTGCCATCAATATGAAAGACATTACTAATGTAATGGATACAGCCCATGAAATCGGTGTTCCATTACCGCTATCAAGCCAATTATTAGAGATTTTCCATGCGTTAAAGGTGGATGGAAAAATCAAAGACGATCATGGCAGCATTGTTAGATACTATGAAAAACTTGCAAATGTTGAAGTAAAGAGGGTTTAAAACATGAATGAGACAAAGAGCGTATCCATAGAAATTCTTGAAACTCTTCCTGAAGTAAACCATGTCCATGTTGATCAATTGCTTGAGGAAGCATTAACGTCCTTAAATAAAAAAATAATTGTTTTGGATGATGATCCGACTGGTGTTCAAACAGTTCATGACATCTCAGTTTTTACAGATTGGTCCCCAGAAAGTATCGAACAGGGATTTAAGGAAGAACAGTCGATATTTTTTATCTTGACCAATTCACGAGGGTTTACAGCAGAAGAAACTGAGAAGGTCCATCGGGAAATAGCGGAAAATATTCTAACGGTAGCATCGAAATTAAACCGGGAATTCATGATTATCAACCGTGGAGATTCAACTTTAAGAGGCCACTATCCTTTAGAAACAAACGTTTTAAAGGAAACGATTGAGACTGCTTCTGATTTGAAAATAGATGGCGAAGTCATCCTGCCTTTCTTCAAAGAGGGAGGGCGCCTTACCATCAATAATATTCACTATGTTCAGTACGGTGAGGAGCTTGTACCGGCTGGCGAAACAGAATTTGCCAAGGATCGCACCTTTGGGTACACAAAGTCTGATTTAGGTGAATGGATTGAAGAGAAGTCTAATGGAGAATTTACTGCTGAAAATACATTATATATTTCACTTGAACAGCTTCGTTCATTGCAGATTGAAAAAATAACCGAACAGCTTCTTCAAGTGAACAATTTTAATAAAGTAGTAGTCAATGCTGTTGATGAGACGGATGTAAAAATCTTTACCATTGCTTTAGTACAGGCTATCAACAGCGGCAAGAACTTCTTATTTAGGAGTGCAGCCGCTCTTCCAAAGGTTATCGGAGGAGTGAGCAGCAAACCGCTGCTTACTAGAGCAGAATTAGTGGGAGAAGAAACTGGGAATGGCGGATTAATTATTATTGGTTCCCATGTGAAAAAAACGACCGAACAGCTGGAAGAGCTTAAAAAGTTAAGGGCGATTGAGTTTATTGAGTTTAATAGCCATTTAGTTTTACAGCCCGAAGCATTTCAAAAAGAATGTGACCGGGTAATTGAAACAACTGACGATCTTATTCGTTCCGGTAAAACCGTTGCTGTTTATACCAGCAGAGAGCGTCTTGACCTTGGGGAAGGCAAAAAGGAAGAAGAATTAAAGCTCTCCGTTTCGATTTCAGATGCGGTGACAAGTATCGTCACTAGATTACAAGTTAGACCGAACTTTCTGATTGCAAAAGGCGGGATTACCTCCAGTGATGTTGGGACAAAAGGCTTGAAGGTGAAGAGAGCAACAGTCGCTGGGCAAATTCGCCCTGGTATCCCGGTGTGGAGAACAGGGGCTGAAAGCAAGTATCCTGGTATGGCTTATGTCATTTTCCCAGGGAACGTAGGATCCAAAACCGATTTAAAAGAGGTTGCTGAAATATTAAGCGGTAGATAGATTTTATTTTAAAAGGATGCCAATAAACATAGGATTGGCATCCCCTTAAACAAAGGAGAAGATGGAGAAAATGCCAATAGTATATATCTGCATAGGGGTAGCTTTATTACTATTATTGATGGTGGTCTTTAAGTTAAACGCATTCATCTCGTTGATTGTAGTCGGATTGCTCGTAGGTATAATGGAAGGAATGTCACCAGTAGAAGCGATGACATCCATTACAACCGGTTTGGGCGGCACCTTGGGAAATCTAGCTTTAGTGATTGTGTTTGGGGGTATGATTGGGAAACTGATGGCTGATTCCGGAGGTGCCCAGCGAATCTCTGTTACCTTAATCCGAGCATTTGGCAAAAAGCGAGTGCAGTTAGCAGCTGTTCTTACTGCATTTGTTGTTGGAATCGCTTTATTTTTTGAAACGGGCGTTGTTGTTTTAATCCCGTTAGTATTCACAATTGCCGCAGAAGCGGGTGTTCCCATCCTATACATTGGAATGCCGGTTATCGCAGCATTAATTACTATGCACGGCTTTGTGCCGCCGCATCCAGGGCCAACAGCGGTTGCGGGCATCTATCAAGCAAACCTTGGAAAGACATTATTATATGGGATTATCGTCGCTATTCCTGCTGTTATTATTAGCGGACCATTATATACGAAGTTATTTAAAAAGGAAGATTTAGAAGTAGAGATTCCAAAAGGTCTCTTTACACCCAAACACTTCAAAGAAGAGGAAATGCCTGAATTTGGTATTAGTATGTTTACTGCTCTTATTCCAGTTATTCTTATTGCCTTCCAGGCTATTGTAGAAATTGTAGCACCAAAATCAGGTCTTTTACCTGCTGCTCAATTTTTAGGTAATCCTGGTATTGCGTTGTTAATTTCTGTAATCGTTGCCATTTTCACATTTGGTCTTAATCGCGGCAGAAAAATGCAGGAACTGATGAATTCACTTACAGCATCAATTAGCAGTATTGCAGTAATTTTATTGATTATCGGCGGCGGCGGTGCATTCAAACAAGTATTGATTGATAGCCATGTCGATAAATATGTTGCCCATCTAATGGAAGGATCATCGATTTCTCCATTAATCCTAGCATGGTTAATTGCCGCAATATTACGTGTCGTTCTAGGCTCAGCTACTGTTGCAGGTATGACTGCAGCTGGTATTGCAGCACCACTCGTTGCAGCAACACATGTAAGTCCAGAGCTTATGGTTTTAGCTACAGGTGCTGGAAGTATGACGTTCTCCCATGTAAATGATGCAGGCTTCTGGATTTACAAAGAATTCTTTAACCTTTCCATTGGTAAAACAATTAAGACCTGGTCTGTTATGGTTACGATTGCTTCATTGGTCGGACTTGCAGGAGTGTTAATCATAAATCTTTTTCTCTAAAGATCTTTTACGGTATTCAGTGGGAAAATAGAACCAGAAAAAAGAGTAATCTATTACCTTCTTTTCAGGAGGAAGGAATAGTTACTCTTTTTTACATATGTGAATGGTAGCTTTATACCATGTGTTTATTCAAATTTTTTCAATACAATCGCTGAATTATGACCGCCAAAACCAAATGAATTCGATATACCAATAGACAATGGGATTCTTCTAGCACCCTCTGCAACATAATCTAAATCACAATCAGGATCTCGATTTTCTAGATTGATCGTTGGAGGCACGATCCCTTGCTGCAGGCTTTTCACAAGAGCAATTGCCTCCGCACCACCGGCAGCACCAAGCATGTGGCCAAGCATCGATTTATTAGCGGTAACGGGTATTTTATAGGCATAATCTCCAAACAGCCTCTTTATCGCCATAGTTTCTGAAAGGTCACCCAGCTGTGTACTCGTTGCATGGGCACTGATCACATCGACCTCATCAATCGATAGATTGGCCTTTAGTAAGGCATTTCGCATCGCTAGATAGGCGCCCTTTCCTTCAGGGTGCGTGGCCACCATATGATGGGCATCAGAACTAGCACCATACCCGATTACTTCACATAAGATCGGTGCGTTTCTTTGAACGGCATGTTCTAATGATTCTAACACTAAAATTCCGGCACCTTCACTCATGACAAAACCATCTCGATTCGCATCAAACGGTCTGCTTGCCAGTGCGGGATCCTCATTTCTGGTGGATAATGCTTTTGCATTACCGAAACTTGCCAGCGATAAATTGGTGATGGCAGCTTCCGTTCCACCCGCAAAAATAACATCTGCATCACCATAGCGAATGGTATTAAAGGCTTCACCAATCGCTGTATTACCAATAGAACATGCGGTTACTGGTGATAAGGATGGACCATGTGCACCAAATTTAATACTGATTTGAGCCGCTGCGGCATTGGAAATCATCATCGGGACTAAATTAGGACTTACTCTTCCAGGACCTCGTTCATTTAGCAGATTCACATTATCAACAAAGGTTTGGATACCTCCAATTCCGGAACCGACATAGACGCCAAGACGTTCACGATCAATTTTTTCGAGTTGTAATTGAGAAGTTTCTAGTGCTTGCTCGGCTGCGGCTAAAGCAAACTGGGCAAAGCGATCCAAGCGTCTGGCTTCCTTTTGCCCCCAGCGTCCCTCTGGATCTAAGTTACGAACAACACCAGCTATCTTAGTTTTGGAATTAGATACATCAAAGGTATCAATAGTAGAAATTCCTGATTTTCCTTCCACTAAATTACCCCAAAATGTATCAAGATCATTGCCAAGAGGTGAGATAATTCCCATTCCCGTTATAACTACTCTTTTCATCGTGATTCCTCCTGC
Source organism: Bacillus sp. ISL-18 (assembly GCF_018613415.1). Classification (GTDB taxonomy): domain Bacteria; phylum Bacillota; class Bacilli; order Bacillales; family Cytobacillaceae; genus Neobacillus. The sequence goes on from NZ_JAGGQG010000013.1 coordinate 62,008, forward strand.
CTTCATTTTTCTTTCATTTTAACTCATTTATATCCTATTACAAGTTGTTGTTTATCATAGTATAATGAACACCATGATAGGAGGAAATGTTATGAATCCTGAAACTAGACTGCAAGCATTATCAGAGTTTCTAAAGGCCAAGCGTTCCAAATTGAATCCTCAAATGGTCGGCCTTCCAGCAGGTACACGAAGGAGGACACCGGGGCTCAGAAGAGAGGAAGTTGCTCAATTAGCTGGTGTAAGTACCACTTGGTATACATGGTTAGAGCAGGGGAGAGAAATTAAAGTATCAACTTCCGTTTTAGATGCTATTTCAGATGCATTGCAATTAAATAAAGATGAAAAAAAGTACTTATATGCATTGGCCTTGGAAGAGGGCGTAGATCCTGTCTCCTCCAATATAGAAGAAACGAAAATTAGTCCATCCCTGAAAAGAATTCTCCAGGAACTTCAGTACTGCCCAACGATTATTACTGATCGGCGCTTGTTTATTGTCGGGTGGAATCCCGCCGCTGCAAATGTTTTTTTAGATTTTGACCAGATTCCAATTGAGGAAAGGAATCTAATTCAATTATTGTTTTCAAGAAAGGAATTTCGGAGTCTAGCAGTTAATTGGGAACATTTTGTGAAAGGGTTTCTCGCTATTTTTCGCACCTATTACGGGCAATATGTAGCTGATAAGTGGTATAAACAATTTATTGAGGACTTGGAACAGGCTTATCCGGACTTTCGCCTTTTATGGCATGAAGGTGAAGTGAGCTCAGCCCCGGAAATGCAAATTGAATTTCGTCATGCTAAGGCGGGAAAAATGATTTTTAATTTAACTTCTTTACAAGTACAGGGAAATAACGACTTAAGATGCAGCGTCTATACGCCAGCTGAAGATACCGGAACGGAATCTAAGTTAAAGCGGTTAATTAAAAATCAAAATAATTCTCAATAAACAACCACTTGCACGCGGTCATGTAGAGTTATCGGGAAGACATGAATAAAAGAAGGCAGCTAACCAATTTTTCGGAGCTGCCTTCTTTCTTTATGAAAATAGTTAGTAATGTGCTAAAAATTCACCATTGCAAGATTTTGATCGTTGCCCTCATAAAACTCCTTAATCGCCCGGTCTGTATAAACCCAGCCCTTCCAGCCTATATGAATGGTATCCTTCATAAAATAAGGATCATATTCGTGACCAGAAAAATCGGCAACTTGGAACCCATCCGCTTCAATTTGCTGTTTAATTCTAGAATAATAGGCAGCACGGCCTTCTTTAGGGAACCCCGTATAATCATAGTAATGCCCATTAACCGGAACAGAGATAAACAACGGCTTTGCACCCGATTGCTTTAAAACATCGAGGACAAGCTGAAAGTCTCCGTATTCTTTTGATTCACCGTAGGAACGCTTCATGTCTTTGTTTTTTAAAGACGGCAGGAAACCTTTAATTTTATTATATTGCGAGTTACTGATATAAAAATGATTGTTCGTTGCCCGCTTTGCCCCATATTGATCTGCATCTTGCGCCAATTGGTCCCACGATTTATTTCTGACCTTAGGGGTTAGGTCGCGATGACGAGAGAACCAGCCTGCCAATGAGTAATATAAGTCCTTTTTGGCTAGTAAATGCCGGTAGACAACCGCGGCAGGGCGAAGTGCGCTTGCTTCCCGTTTTATCCACGGATCATTTGTGATCTCAGCTTTATATAGAGTTGAGAGAATAGGGTCATTTTTCACAGACGAATAGGTTAAGAGACGCTTAATCGCCCTTTTTTTAACCTCAGGATCAACCTGTGTATTAAAAGCAAAATCATACCCCTGTAACGAAGAATAATTGGGTACAAAATGTGATTCATCGGCTCCTTGTGGATTAAACCATTGCGGAGACAACACAAACACGATTTTCTTATCCTTTAACTGATCCATATGCTCGGAAAAATTTAAAAAATGAATCAGTGATTCGGTTCCGCCCCGGCCAACAAGAAATGGCGTGAAGCCTTCATGGACTTCTTGAAAGTAATTAGACGGATGAAACCGATCCAGCCTTGCCAGTTCCGAAGAACCATAGATGGGCAGATAACGGCTGTCCTCGAGCATTTTTGCTGGATATACTTTCCTTGAAACATGACGGGATTTAATTCCGTTGCCGCCTGGCTGATTCGGTTTTTTGGAATCAGGCTTTCAATCCAGCGATCTGGAATGATTACCAGGATAAACAAAACCAAGAAAGCTAGAAAAAGCGGGATGAAAACAGGCTTCTTCATCTCAAATCAGCCAACTGAATGGCGATGTTATTGGGAGTATTCCAAGTATCCCGGTCAAATTCAGTAATCGGGACAAGGATGCCAAAGCGTTCTTCAACTTGAACCAAAAGCTCCACTGTTCCGAATGAATCTAATAGTGCTTCATCAAATAAATGGATATCTGGATTATCCTTTATAACCTCATCTTGACAAATTTCTGCTAGTAACTCGATCACTTGATCTTTAAATTCCATCGAAATCATACTCCTTTTTGAATAAAGTGTCCTGAAAATATATAAAATCCAAAGCAAATAAAGTGGAAGGTAATCACAATACTAATGATCCGTGTTAATCTAGTTTGCGGCCACCATTTATGCTTTTTGTTAAACTGCTCGAAGGTATTGTAGCCGACCATCAGAAGGGCATGATAGATTCCATAGAGAATATATTGAATTTCTAGACCATGCCAAACCCCCATTAACAGAAATAATAAAACATAACCGAGGTTGGAGATGATGTTTCTGTTTTTAGTCCACTTCTTTTTCGTCATCCAAAAAACAAACCGCATGTAGACATAATCACGAAACCAAAAGGAAAGGCTCATATGCCAGCGATTCCAGAAATCTTTTATATTGCGGCTGATAAACGGCAGATTGAAATTTTCCGGTGATTTGATTCCCATAATATAGCTGATGCCGATGGCAAAAGCACTGTAGCCGGCAAAATCGAAAAATAAATAAAAGCTATATCCATACATATAAAAGAGCTGGCTTTGAAAATGATTTTCCGCTATAAATCTTAAGTTGGCAATGAAAAAATGATTAATAGAATAACCGATGATATATTTATATAAAAATCCACGGAATAGTTTGTTGATCCCGTCATATAAAAGCTGCTTATACTGCTCGCCCGTTAGTTCTGCTTTTAAATCCTTGTCAAACCGCCGGTAACGGTCGAGCGGGCCTGATGAAATAGTCGGAAAAAACAAGATGAAATACAGTAAACGAGCAAGAGGAAGCCTTTGTTTGATTAATCCGTCCCTAGTCTCCATAATCAATTGGGTTCCCTTAAAGGTTAAATAGGAAATCCCCAAAAAGGCCATCCAATTGGGCTCTGAAAAATACGGTAGCACTTTATAGACAGCTAATGGAAGAATCGATGCCATCACTGCTAATGAAAAAATCCAGCCGCTGTTTGCTCGTTTTCTATAGGCTATATATCCTTCAATTAGTAGAACCTGCCAGATGGTAAACAGAATTAAAGCAAGAGCACTTGCCGGCTTAGATGCAAAAATAACGGCTAAGACGATAACAGTCACTATCATATTGTAAGTTTGAAATCTTTTTCCTTGTAGGCCAAGGATGACCGTTGGTGCTAATAAAATCACTAGGATGAAAAAGAATGTAAAAGAACTATATGGAATCATCACAATACCTTTTTGCGAATTTGCCTTCGATCCACTTTTCCATTAGGTGTGATCGGCAGTTCCTTATGATAAGAAAACTTCCGTGGAATCATATAGGCGGGCAGCACCAACCCTAGTTCTTTTTTTATCGCACCCGTTAACTGATAGTCTTTTTCAAAAGGATGTTCCGCTGGAATGATCAAGACGGAAAGGTATTCAATTTTATCATCTTGATAGATAGGAACAACAACGGCTGATTTCACATAGTTCGATTTGGCAATATGATATTCAATTTCTTCGAGTTCCATCCGATAGCCATGTAATTTGATTTGAAAATCTAATCTGCCTTTATAAAAAAGTAACCCCTTCTGGTTGAAGCCGGCATCACCCGTTCTGTATGCCTGCTGTCCGTTATAGGTAAAAAAGGCTTTATTTGTTAGTTCTGGCTGTCCTAAATAGCCTTTACTTACACTTGGTCCAACAATGATCATTTCTCCTTGTTCCCCTTCAGATACAGGTTCATTCTCTTCATTTAGTAGGATGATTTGCGTATCTGCTTTCGGGGTGCCGATTGGAAGAGTTTGATAATCTTCTATTACTTCATCTGTTATTTCTAAAAAGGTGACTGCGACAGTTGCCTCTGTCGGGCCATAGGTATTAAAAATCGCTGCTTCAGGAAACCGTTCCCGCAGCTGCCTGCAGATTGAAACAGGAAGAATTTCGCCGCAGAAAAGGAAGACTGATAATTTCGGAAGCAGTTCGCTGTTAAATGATGGATCCATTAAACACATTTGTACAAACGATGGTGTAGAGGTCCATACCTGTGTTTCTGATTTCTCTAATTCTTCAAATAAGAGTTTTGGCTTAGCGACCATTTCTTTTGTAATCGCCATTAAGGTACCACCACTTGCTAAACAAGGGTAGAGGTCCATGACTGACAGATCAAAGGAAAACGGAGCTTGGTTTAAAAAGCGCAGCCCTCCTTTAATAGGGAAATCTTCTACCATCCAATCCACAAAACTTTGCAGATTAGCAGCAGATATTTGGACACCTTTGGGATTCCCTGTGCTCCCTGATGTATAAATAATATAGAAATTTTCAACGCCTTTAACCCATGTTGATGAATCAATGGTTTTAGGCTCCTGCTTCCGCATTTCTTCCAGGGTCACCATTCTAAATGATGAATGGTCGATCGGAAGGGGAAGACCCGCTACATTTATCAATAATTCCGGATTAGAATTCTTTATTATTCTTTCAACACGTTCGAGTGGGATGGATGTATCTACAGGTATATAGGGATGACCAGCTTTTACACTGCCAAGAAAGGAGATTAGCATTTCTGGTTCCATATGTCCGTAAATCAAAATAGGTGATTGTTTTTTTAAGTTCTGTGCTAGAATGAAGGCGGCAACTTGGTCGGATTTCTTCCAAAGTTCACCGTAAGTGATCTGTTTAGCTGGAGAGATAAAGACCAATTGATCTGGTTGTAACCTAGCCATGTTGTCAATGGCTTGTAATAATTCCATTTTAAAATCCCCCCGAAATTAAAAATCATTGTAAATATACGAACCTGCACTTGCATCATTAAATCCGTACATAAAAAACAGTAACAGAAGAATGAGCAGGTAATAGACAAACCGGCTGGTCCATCTCACTTTCTCTTGGTTAAGGAAACCTTTTATTTTTTGCAGCATCATGCTTCCCCCGCAGTAATCTCTTTTTAACGTTATAATCATAATTCGCTTTCAAACTCTTTGCATTAAGATTTAATGAAAAGGAAATTAATTTTTAATTTATTTCTATAGGAAGTGGTGCCTGACACCAAGTTTTTTGAATTTTGTGTGGCAGAGGAGTAAAGTGGAGGTGGGAAAATAGAAGGGAAGAGGGTTTTACCGTTGGAGAAGCTGCAACAAGGAACGACTGCGTTTCGAAAGGCCAATTTTGCACTTTTTGCTGGAGGGTTCATTACCTTTTCAATTCTTTATGATGTCCAGCCTTTACTGCCAATCTTTACAAAAGAATTTGGTGTCACGGCGGCCGCTGGGAGTCTGACCTTATCGGTAACCACGTTTACGCTTGCCATTTCAATGTTATTTATTAGTTCATTATCCGAGGCGTGGGGACGTAAATCAATTATGTCTGTTTCGTTACTTCTCTCTTCATTAATCGTAATATTTACTGCCTTTAGTCCGACTTTTAGTGCGCTGCTCGGATTTCGTATTCTGCAAGGAATGGTGCTCGCAGGACTTCCAGCGATTGCGATGGCCTATCTTGGTGAAGAGGTAGATTCTAGGAGTCTTGGAATTGCGATGGGCATCTATATTAGTGGAAATTCGATTGGCGGCATGGCTGGCAGAATAATTACCGGGTCCATTACCGATCTGTACTCTTGGCGTTTCGCCATGGGGAGTATTGGTATCATTAGTTTAATCCTCAGCATATGGTTTTGGTTTCACCTGCCAAACTCCCGTTACTTTACACCTAAACCACTAAAGCTAAAAGCACTAAGTAAATCGCTGCTAGGGCATTTAAAGGATCCAGCTCTTTTGTGTTTATTTTGCATTGCCTTTATTTTAATGGGAAGCTTTGTTACTTTATACAACTATATCGGCTTTGAACTGCTGGCACCTCCCTACCACTTAAGCCAAACCATTGTAGGCTGGATTTTTATCGTCTATCTGACTGGAACGTTTAGTTCAACATGGATGGGGCGTCTTTCTGATACCTTAGGACGACAGAAGGTATTATGGATCGGTCTTGTCATTATGGTTACCGGAGCATTATTGACTCTGTTTGCACTATTAGTGTTAAAAATAATCGGGATTGCGGTCTTTACGTTTGGCTTTTTTGGGGCACATTCCATTGCCTCAAGCTGGGTGGGCAGACGGGCGCGCACAGCCAAAGCTCAAGCCTCATCACTTTATTTGTTTTTCTACTACTCTGGTTCGAGCATTGCCGGTACTGCGGGGGGATTTTTCTGGTCCAAATTTGGCTGGGAAGGGGTTATCGGTTTTATGGTTTGTTTACTTCTGCTCGCCTTTCCATTATCACTAAAACTCTCTTCCATAAAACCATTGCAGGCAGCAAATTAAGCGTCTTTCTAAATTCATGTAAAAGAGACTGCCCCAAAAGGTGGTTGATGAATAAATTTGCACACTCTGTTGATTGGAGCGGAAGGCGGCGAAGACTCCTCGAAAATGCTACCGCATTTCCTTCGTGCGTGGGCGGATTCGAGGATGCAAATTCAAAGTCCTGCGGGAGTACGGGGCCGAGGAGGCTCCCCGGCACGCCCACGGAAAGCAAAGCCGCCTGGAGCGGAAATCAACAGACTAGTTTAATGTATAAAAACATAACTATTTTGCGGCTTTTTAAAAATGGTAAAGTCTAATTTTTGAAAATATGAGTATTATTTTAAAAGAAAGGGAGGGGATCATCGAAAATGGTGAAATCTATTGGGATTTTGGGTATCGGCCAGGCAGGCGGAAATATCGCAGAAATTGCTGCCTCTATGGGCTTCCAAGCCGCCCTAATCAATACAAATCAAAGAGATGGGACCGTCAATACAAGGGTCGAAAAGAAATACTTTGTCCCAGGGTACAGCGGGGCCGGTCAGGATCGTTCGATTGGGTTAAAAGCAGTGAATGAGAATTACCGGGAATTAATCGACTTTATTAAAAAGTCCTTCAAGAATATTAAACTGTTATTAGTAGCCTTCTCTACAGACGGGGGGACAGGGTCGGGAATGAGCCCGCTCCTAATGGACATCTTATTAGACCAGCTGCCAGGGGTCAACATCGGAGCGATCGCAGTGGTCCCGGACCGTAATGCACTGGCAGGAAACCGGATCAATGCCGCAGCCTGCCTCGAGGAGATTTCCAGAATTGAGTCCCTATCCTCCGTATTCCTTGTTGATAATGATCAATTACGGAAGCTCAATCCTCAATCAAGTAAACATCAGATCTACCTTTCTTCTAATCATCAAGTCATCGAGGCCATAAATAATGTGCTGCAAGTAACAAGAAAGAGCTCCTTTTTTGGGAATTTTGATGAAACGGATTTAATGAATATCCTCGGAACAAGAGGAGTAACCATCATCTCGTCAACCACCATCACGGACGCTAAGACAACCGCTGATGTCTCCAATAAAGTCCAGCAATCGTGGGTAAACTCGATTTTCTGCCCGGTTGAATCGACAGGCGTGATCCGAGCTGGATTAATTTATGAAGGTGCTGAAAGTATGGCGAAACTAATTAATGTTCCATCGATCTTTGAGAGGGTTGGAGAACCACTTGAGTTATTTGAAGGGACCTATATTTCGGAATCAGACCCGACGATAACAACCGTTTTGGCAGGGCTGGCATTTCCGGCCCGCCGTATGAAGGCTCTTGAAGATCATCTTGAAAAAAATAAAGATCGGCTCCAGCATTTGGTGAGTAAGGAATATTCCCAGCATTATGAGTCGCAGGTTTCCTGGGCCTCTAACTTAAAAGCACGGCCGCAGGAGAGGAAAGCAGGGAACATTACATCCAAATTAACCAAATACCAAAGATAAAATGAAGGGTTAGTCTCTTTCTCCGAGGCTGGCCCTTTTCTAATGGGTAATGCTCCCATTTTTAGGGTATAATAAAGGGAGAAAGTGTGTAGTAAGGCGAAAAACTAGAGGGTAAAGCAATTTATACGCTAAAATAAATCTAGGCAACGTGTTAGGATAAACAGCTGCTGGTTTTTTGGAAAAAGGAGAAATGAACGATGTGGGAAGAAGTGGTATCAAACTTTGCCTCGATGCTGAATTGGCATATGTGGGCAGATGTATTGTCCTCACCAAAGGCGTGGGGATTAATTTTATCGTTAGCGGTATTGGAATGTATCTTATCAGCTGATAATGCTTTGGTTTTATCCGCTTTTGTAAAACCATTACCAAAGCAGCAACAAAAAAAGGCCTTAGTATACGGACTATGGGGAGCTTATTTATTCCGGTTTATTTTTATCGGACTAGGGACGTTTTTAATCAAACTATGGTTTATTAAGTTAATTGGTGCGCTCTATTTACTGTGGCTTTCCGTTAAGTTCTTTATGGACAAGCTGAAAAGTAAAGAAGGGGAAGACGAGGAAGATGTGCGGGAGCCGAAGGGCTGGCTGACCCAAACATTTGGTGTATTTTGGGCAACGGTTATTAGTGTGGAATTAATGGACTTAGCCTTTTCGGTGGATAGTATCCTGACTGCACTTGCCGTTTCTGATCAAGTTTGGGTTGTTTTACTTGGCGGTATGATCGGGATTCTTTTGATGCGGGGAGTAGCGACCTTCTTCATCAGTTTAATGAACAGGGTACCGGAGCTCGAAACGACGGCTTATTTCTTAATTTTGTTTATTGCCGTTAAAATGGGGCTTACCCTTGTTGATATTGAGATACCAAATGAAATTTTTATCATCGTGATGGTGGTCGCCTTTGTGATTACGTTTATTGTGCATGGGATCCGGAAAAACAGGACAGAAAGATTATCACATTAAACACTTGGCCGCTATTGACATTATGGGAAGCAAAACTCAATATGAATATAGAAGCAGAAGAATAGATCAATGGTTCTTCTGCTTTTTTTAGTGTACCATGACATCATAGATGCTAGATTAATAGGAGATAATATAATGTTAAGTTTATTTCATTTGAACATATCAGAGTGGATATGGTTAATTGTTGCAGCTGTTTTAATTGGTTTTTCAAAAACAGGCATTAACGGCTTTTCAATGCCGGTCATTCCGATTATTGCCTTGATTTTTGGAGGAAAAGAGTCGACTGGAACCATCTTACCCTTGTTAATTCTGGCTGATCTTTTTGCCATTTATTATTATAATCGCCATGCTGACTGGAAGAATATTAAGCAATTAATTCCATGGGTGGCGGCGGGGCTTTTATTAGGGCTGTTCGTTGGTGAGTATACGAATGACGAACAATTTAAGATGATTATTTCTATTTGTGTAATCGCTTGTTTATTTATTTTAATTTATATGGAGAAAAAGGGTGAAGAAGCTAAAGTCCCTAAAGGAAAGTGGTTTTATGCCTTAACGGGAATTCTTAGTGGTTTTGCCTCAATGATTGGCAATGCGGCGGGACCCATCTTCAGTGTCTTTTTATTAGCAAAAGGGTTTAAAAAAGCAGAATTTCTGGGCACCACAGCTTGGTTCTTCTTCCTTGTTAATGTGTCAAAAGTACCGATGCAAATTTTGGCGTGGCATAACATTCATTTAAAAACACTTTTATTGGCGGTAATACTGATACCAGCCATTGCAATCGGTGCGATTCTCGGGGCTTTCATAATTAAAAAAATGAATGAAAAGCCTTTTCGTATTATTATCATCGTGGTTACGGCCGTATCAGCAATAAAATTATTAATTTAACAAAAGATAAAGGACTAAGGCAATTCTTAGTCCTTTACCTATACTTGATATACTTAATACTACTAACAAACTTTTTAGGAGAGAGACATTGTGGCTAAATTCGGTGTAATTGGGCTCGGAGATATTGCGCAAAAGGCGTATCTGCCGGTCTACAGCAAAATGAAGGATCAAGAATTTCACTTTTTTACACGTAATCAGGAAAAGCTAACGGCCATTGGCAGCCAATATCGGTTTGAGCATCTTCATTCTTCACTAGAATCTTTATTAGGCAGTGGAATTGCCGGGGCATTTGTCCATTCCTCGACTGCCTCTCACGAAGAAATAGTGGAGCTATTACTTCAACATAACATTCATGTGTTTGTCGATAAGCCGATTACAGACCGATTTGAAAGTGCTGCTAGAATGGTCGAATTAGCTGAAAAGAAGAATCTTATTTTAATGACAGGATTCAATCGAAGATTCGCTCCCTCCTACCAGCAGCTAAAGCAGGTAGCCAATCCGAATATGGTTATCGTCCAGAAGCACCGAAAGGCCCATCCAGGGGAGCCAAGGACCTTTATCTATGACGATTTCATCCATGTGGTGGATACCATGAGATATTTATTTCCGCATCCGATTGACGAGTTAATTGTTAATGGCAGAATGGTGGAGGACTCCCTTTACCATGTGATTGTTCAGTTTAGATCGGGCGGAGCATCAGCCATTGGAATCATGAACCGGGACAATGGCACAAATGAAGAAATCGCTGAGGTAATGGGGCCGCTGGAGAAACGCAGTGTTTATAATGTGTCAAAATTGGTTGTTTCAAAAGGAATGGAGACGATCGAGGTGCGGGGCAATGACTGGGAGCCGACCCTTGGGAAACGTGGTTTTGAGCAGATGGTTGCGGATTTTGTAAAGGCAGTTACCACGGGGTCAAAGGTAAGCATATCGGCAAGCGATGCGCTAGAAACTCATGAGATCTGTGAAAAAATCCTTTCCAAGTTAGGAAGGGATCGGTAATACGCTTTTTAGGCATGGAGGTAACAAGAAAGGCCGCTAAGGCTTTTTATTGTACCTCGATGCTTTTTTATTTTTTGTCCTAATATCAGTAATAGGAGTGAATACCCGACAGTAAACTAGTAATGGGGGCAAGGTCCTAAAGGAGGTGTTTTCTAGAAAGGAAGCAGCTATCTTTATAGTTTTATAGTCATTATTTATTCGTTTTGTTTTTGATAGTTGCAGCAGCGAAGAAAATCAGAAGAGGGGGTAAAAAAAGTGAAAAAATATCTCCAACGAGTAGGAAGTTCTTTGATGTTACCGGTTGCAGTTCTGCCGGCAGCGGCGATTTTGATGGGGATCGGGTATTGGATTGATCCAACTGGCTGGGGGGCAGACAGTCCGCTTGCTGCCTTTTTAATTAAGGCAGGGAGCTCGATTATCGATAATATACCGATTCTGTTTGCAGTCGGTGTCGCCCTTGGGATGTCGAAAGAGAGAGATGGTTCGGCAGCATTGAGCGGGTTAGTTGCTTTCTTAGTTGTGACCACACTGCTTTCAACAGATGCAGTGGCATTACTAGAAAGAGTAGATCCTTCAAAGGTCGATCCCTCTTTTATAAAAATTAAAAATGCCTTTGTAGGAATCATTTCCGGTATTGTTGCGTCGATTATGTACAATCGTTATAGTCATGTTAAATTACCCGATGCCTTTGCATTCTTCAGCGGTAAACGGTTGGTGCCAATTATGACAGCCGTTTCGATGCTGGTGGTTTCCGGGATACTATTTTTTATCTGGCCAGTCATTTATACTGCCTTGGTTACATTCGGTAAAACAATCAGTGATTTAGGGGCTGTCGGTGCGGGTCTTTATGGTTTCTTCAACCGTTTATTAATTCCCACGGGACTACACCATGCCTTAAACTCGGTGTTCTGGTTTGATGTGGCTGGAATCAGTGATATTACGAACTTCTGGGCAAGCAAAGGTGTAAAGGGCGTTACGGGAATGTACCAAGCTGGTTTCTTCCCCATCATGATGTTCGGGCTGCCTGCTGCTGCTTTGGCCATGGTTCATACGGCTAAAACAAGGAAGAGGAAGCAAGTCGCTTCTTTAATGTTAGCTGCGGGCTTTGCCTCGTTCTTTACCGGTGTAACAGAGCCGATTGAATTTGCGTTCATGTTTTTAGCTCCGATGCTTTATTTGGTGCATGCCATCTTAACAGGGCTTTCCTTGGCGATTGCAGCAGCGTTCCATTGGACAGCTGGCTTTGGATTTAGTGCCGGGCTTGTGGATTTTGTGTTAAGTTTTAAAATTCCAATAGCCAATAAACCATATATGTTAATTGTTCAAGGCCTTGTTTTTGCGGTTATTTACTACTTCTTATTCCGTTATATCATTGTGAAATTTAATTTAATGACTCCTGGCCGCGAAGAGGACGATGATGAGGCTGTGGCAGAGGAGGCAGCGGGCGAATCTAGGTTTGCTTCCATGGCAGCGATCATTTATGAAGGCTTGGGCGGCGATGAGAATGTGGTTTCAGTGGATAACTGTGTCACCCGCTTGCGATTAGAAGTGAAGGATATGAGCAAAGTCGATCAGAAGAAAATTAAATCGACGGGTGTACCGGGAATTAACATTGTTGGTCCACAAAGCATCCAAGTCATCATTGGTACCAATGTCCAATTTGTAGCCGATGAGGTTCATAAGCTGCGTAAAGGGAAATGAAAGGGAATAGGATTAGGAACCGCTTAGATTCGTTATCATCTAAGCGGTTTTTTATGGTCCTGTTTGTTAAAATAAAAGAAGGTAAAATAGAGATTATAGGAGCTTCTGATGAAAGAATATTATTATGATAAATTACTTAACATTAAGACCCGCGGTGACCAGCAGGGATTTAACAAGTCCTTGCATTATCATCGGTACGAACCGACTCCATACAGCGCGCTCGAGGAGTTGTTCCGCCATTATGAAATCAATCACGACGATTATATTGTGGACTTTGGATCTGGAAAAGGCAGGCTGAATTTTTACCTTCATTACTTTTTTGATGTAACAGTTGTCGGGGTAGAGATGAATGAAGCTCTTTATCATGAGGCGCTGTTAAACCAAAAGCGCTACGTGAAAAAGAATGGCAAAGGTAAAATTCAATTTGTTTGCAGCCTGGCAGAGGAATATCAAATCAACCGTTTCGATAATCGCTTTTATTTCTTTAATCCGTTCTCGATTCAAGTGTTTCGGAGAGTGGTTAACAACATTCTGCGGTCCTTGGAAGATCATCCAAGGGAATTCGAAATGGTTTTATACTATCCATCCGAGGATTATATCTATTTCTTAGAGCAGGACACTGCTTTCGAGAAGAAGAAGGAAGTAACATTACCATATGTATATGAACATAACCCAAATGAACGGTTTATCATCTATAAACTAACACTGTGAGCAAGTTTATAGTAGAAATGGTGACAGGCACCGTTCACGGATTAGGAGTTTGCTATGAGTGCAATAGGAGAAAATGAGCGGATTGATGTGTTAGATTATTTGCGGGGATTTGCATTACTGGGGATTGTTTTGGTTAATATTGGCACATTATTGGCGGTCAATCCTCCGGCAGCAGGTACTGCCGATGCTGCTTATTGGAAGTTTTTATACTTATTTATCGAAGGCCGGTTTTATACGATTTTCACATTCTTATTTGGTGTCGGCTTCTATCTTTTCATCAACCGTGCCAATACAAAAGGAAAAAAAGGACAAGTCTTGTTTGTACGGAGAATGGTGGTGTTATTCCTATTTGGGTTCGTACATATGCAGTTTCATCCTGGCGAAGCATTAACGCTCTATGCCGTCGCTGGCCTCATTCTCCTCCCATTTTACAAAGTAACCAGAAGAGTCAATCTCTTATTTGGCATCGTCATGTTAGTTGTTTTAAGTCTTTTTGCTGCAAAAATCTTTATGATTATTCCATTCATGTTGTTGGGAATCGCTGCGGGACAATATCAGGTGTTTGAAAGAATCTCCCATTACTTAAAGGCAACAGCTGTTTTTACTGTTATCATGTTGGTCCTAGCTCTAGGCGGGCTGATTTTTCAATATCAGTCCGCTCCCAATTTCATCAGCAGTGCCGCGAATGAAGCAATCTCCGGCCCGCTGCAGCCATTTATACATATTGGCATTACGATTGGTCCTGTGGTTTCTGCCTTTTATGTGGGCTGTATAATCTTGTTGATTCAATTGCCCTTTTTTCGTAAACTTCTTACGCCTTTAAAATACTATGGCAGGATGGCCTTTACCAATTATTTATTGCAAACGGTCTTGATTTTTGTGGCAGGAAAAGCGCTGCAGCTGCAAAGTCAGATAAGCTATTTTCAAACCTTATATATTTGCTTGGCTATCTATGTTATTCAATTAAGCTATAGTACACTTTGGCTTCGCTATTTCAAATTCGGCCCCTTAGAATGGGTTTGGAGAGCACTGACCTACCTAGAGTTACCGCCGATGCGAAAAAGAATCTAGCCGAGCCCTCCTCCGCCCGTCCGGAAGGTGGTACTTCACAATTTCACAGTATAAACAAGGTGCCAGGCACTAACATGGAATGAGGCCCGGCACTTTGTTCGTTTTGTAAAATCCTATTTACTTTAATTTGACCTTATGATCTTTTGCCAGTTTGTTTAACTTCGTTTTATAATCGCGAATATGTTCTCTCGCATCGGCCAGCATATCATTTGCCTTCTGAACAAGTGCCGGATCCTGTTCCTCTAAGGCCTGTTTAATCGTAACAAATGCTTTAAATTGAATGTCAGCCCCCTCAATATAAATTTCGTGAATCTTTCTTAACTCATCTGTTTCTATCTTGACAGAATTCAGCTCTTTAATAAATTCATTGTAGTTTGGAATAACTTCTTTCGTTAACGCATCGTACATCGTCTGGTCATCTTGATAATTCACACCAGATACCCCTTCGTAGGCAGAAACCGCTGCTGCTTCTAATTTCCCCGCTGGTTTCATTTCCTTGTTCACGTAATTCAGCAGATCATCTTGAACAGGGTCGTTAAAGCAGCCTGACAACAGCAAAATGATCGGAAAAACAATCGCTAAAAGCCCTTTTTTCACTGCGATCACCTCCTAATCCTCAATTTATGAGGTGCTGGAAGTCCAATATGTTAGGAGATAAAAAAATCACCTTTATTAAAAAACGATAAACCAGCAAGCAAGGGAAATTAATTGATAGAAATTCTCAATTACATATTGACACCATTTTTGGAAATTGTTTATACTAGATGTAAGTGATAATGATTTTCAATATCATTTATAAAAATAAACTTATGGAGACAGTGATGAAGAAACGATATCTATTATTGGTGTTAGCTATATTGTCAGGAGTCTCCTTGTTTGTGGGAGTTAGCAGTATATCGCCTAGTGATCTCCTAAACTTCCAATCTGAAGAAACACAAGTATTTCTGATCAGCAGGGTCCCGCGGCTTGTCGCCATCATTCTCGCCGGAGCAGGTATGAGCATTGCAGGACTCATCATACAGCAGCTGAGCCGTAATAAATTTGTCTCACCAACAACAGCCGGAACACTGGATGCCACCCGTTTAGGAATATTGGTGTCCATGCTGCTGTTTGCTAATGCCTCAATGATGCAAAAAATGGTTGTCGCCTTGGCGTTTGCACTTGCGGGAACGTTTTTATTTATGCAAATTTTAGACCGGATTAAGTTGAAGGATGCCATTTTTATCCCACTAGTAGGTTTAATGTTCGGCAACATATTATCTTCGGTCACGACGTTCTTTGCCTACAAGGCAGATGTGATTCAAAACATGTCCGCCTGGCTTCAAGGAGATTTTTCTATGGTGATGAAAGGGCGCTATGAGCTCCTATACATAAGTATTCCGATTTTAATTATCGCCTATTTCTATGCCAACCGTTTTACTGTTGCCGGAATGGGGGAAGATTTTTCAAAAAATCTAGGCCTTGCCTATCGGAGAATCGTCAACATTGGACTGGTGCTCGTTGCCCTAATAACGGTAACGGTTGTCCTCACAGTCGGAATGATTCCGTTTCTCGGTCTAATTATTCCCAATGTCATCTCGATTTTTAAAGGGGACCACCTGCAAAAAACGCTGCCGCATACGGCCTTACTAGGAGCAAGTTTTTTACTAGTTTGCGATATTCTGGGGAGAATCATTATTTACCCATACGAGATTTCCATTAGCCTGATGGTTGGGGTCATAGGCAGCGGAATCTTCCTTTATCTTCTATTTAGGAGGAGAGCTTATGCGTAACCAATCGATAAAAATGGGGGGCTTAGTACTAGCCGCACTTTTGTGCTGCGGGATTTACCTATTTCACAACCTCAATGGAAGCTTTGATTATGCGCTTCCGAAAAGGGCGGTTAAGGTCATTGCGATGATCATTACAGGATTTACGATTGCTTATGCAACGGTCGTGTTTCAAACGATTACCCATAATCGAATCCTTACGCCGAGCATAATGGGGCTCGATGCCCTCTATTTGCTTTTGCAAACCGTGATTATTTTCTTCCTTGGTTCTGATCATCTGGCAGTGGTTAATAGGCAAGTTAACTTTTTAATCTCGATAGTGGTCATGATTATTTTTGCCCTTATTCTATATCGATTTCTTTTTAAAAAGGGCAGTCAGTCGATTTACTTTTTACTGCTCGTTGGAATTATTGTTGGCACCTTTTTCTCGAGTATATCTACATTTTTTCAGGTGCTGATTGATCCAAATGAGTTTCAGATAGTTCAAGACCGGATGTTTGCAAGTTTTAACAATATTAATTCGGATTTGGTCTGGCTGGCGCTGCTGCTGGTAAGTGTCGTGATGATTTATGCTTGGTGTTATATGAAATACCTCGATGTATTGTCACTGGGGAGGGAGTGGGCGATTAATCTTGGCGTGCCCTATGATTCGATTGTAAAGAAAATGCTGGTTATCGTGGCCGTCTTTATTTCCATCTCTACAGCACTTGTTGGGCCGATTACCTTTTTTGGCTTAATTGTAGCAAACCTTTCCTATCAGCTTTTTAAAACCTATAAACATAAGGTTCTCATTAGTGGGGCAATTATCATGAGTGTTATCGCCCTTGTCGGCGGGCAATGGGTGGTCGAACGGATTTTTACTTTTTTAACCACGCTCAGCGTCATCATAAACTTTATCGGCGGGATTTACTTTATCTATCTACTAGTAAAGGAGAGGAAAGCAGCATGATTCGAGTGAAGTCGTTAACGAAGTTTTACGGGAAGAAGGCGGTTGTCGAGGATGTGACTGTTGATATCCAGCCAGGAAAGATCACCTCTTTTATTGGGCCGAATGGTGCCGGGAAATCAACGCTACTGTCGATGGTCAGCCGGCTGCTCCATGCAGATACTGGTGAAGTGCTTGTCAATCAGTCCAATGTCCGTATGATGAAGTCCAATGATTTTGCCAAATCGGTGTCGATTTTAAAACAATCGAATTATATGAATGTCCGTCTCACGATCCGCGAACTCGTCTCATTTGGACGATTTCCCTATTCTAAAGGGCGGCTCACCGAAGAGGATGAGCGGATGGTCGATCAATCCTTAGCCTACATGCATCTGACGGAATTGCAGGATTGCTTTTTGGATGAATTATCAGGAGGACAGCGGCAGCGCGCCTTTATTGCGATGGTAATCGCTCAAGATACTCAGTACATATTGCTTGATGAGCCGTTGAATAATTTGGATATGAAGCATTCTGTTCAGATTATGAAAATACTGCGACGCCTAGTAGATGAACTAGGTAAAACAGTTGTGATTGTCCTTCATGATATTAATTTTGCCTCTGTCTATTCGGACTGGATTGTCGCGATGAAGGACGGGAAGGTGGTCAAAAATGGCCCGACTGAGGAGATTATCCAATCGGAGGCCTTAAATGAGATTTATGATATGGATATACCGATTCAAGAAGTGAACAATTGCCGGATTTGCGTTTATTTTAATTCATAAAAAGGGGATGAAAGAGATGAGAAAGTGGAGTTTACTAGGGTTTATTTTTATGGTGATTTTGGTGTTAGTTGCTTGCGGCGGGACAAAAGAGGAGGAGGCTTCCAAGCCGGCATCCTCTAGCGAACAATCAGACGAGAAAATGACCATTAAACATCAGTATGGTGAAGCAGTGGTTGAAAAGAACCCGAAGAAAGTGGTTGTGTTTGACTTTGGTGTACTGGATACCTTAGATGAGTTAGGGGTCGAAGTGACCGGTGTCCCGCAAGTAACGATTCCTTCTTACCTGAAAAAATACAATGATAAGAAATATACGAATGTCGGCAGTTTAAAGGAGCCTGACTTTGAAGCGATTCATGCCTTAAAGCCTGATGTAATCTTTATCTCAGCCCGCCAAGCGGAATTATACGATCAGTTTGCTGAGATTGCCCCTACGGTTTATGTAGGAATGGAATATACTAACTACATGGATTCCTTTACAAAAAATATGAATTTAATCGGTAAGATTTTTGGGAAAGAAGATCAAGTCGACCGCGAATTAACAGAGATTCAGGCAAGGGTGAACAAGGTGAATAAAAAGGCAGCTGCTCTTAACGAAAAGGGGTTGGTTGTGCTGGCAAACGAAGGGAAAGTGAGCGCCTATGGCCCAAGCTCACGCTTTGGTCTGATTCATGATGTATTTGGCTTTGGAGCGGCTGATCAGAATATTGAAGTCTCCACCCATGGGCAAAGCATTACGTTTGAATACATTAAGGAGAAAAATCCGGACGTTTTGTTTGTGATTGACCGAGCCACAGCGGTAGGCGGGGAAATCGGGGCCAAAGAGATCGTAGAGAATGAACTAGTTAAAAAAACTTCAGCCTACCAAGAGGACCAAATCGTTTACTTAGATGCCGACTCCTGGTATCTAAGCGGCGGCGGTTTACAATCCATGAAAAATATGACTGCAGAGATAGAAGCAGCCCTTTAAAAGAGAATAACAGAGAAAACCAACGCTTGGCCATCAAAAAAAGCCAAGCGTTTTTATGTCGCTGTCCATTAGAGACGGACAAAAAAGGAGAAATGTTCTTTTGTGGTGCCTGACACCATGAAAATTCCCTCTTTTCTTTATCGAAAAGTTCTGTAAAATGAAGTTTGAGAGATTATGTGTTTGGGAGAGATATGTATGGCTAAGAGTTTCCCTATTTTTGGCGAGCTGAATCATTCAGATACGATTAATCCTGATGATTTAATCGACCTTTTTCTTAATAGTACAGCCGATGGTATATGTATATTGAACATGGAAAATCGGTTTATTCGCGTGAATGATATGTATACGAAAATTTTTGGCTATACCGAAACAGAGCTGGTCGGACGGAGCTTCGAGGAAATTGATCAGCCTAATTTAGCGATAGAGGTCATCAAGGCGGTAAAACAAGGGGAGTTTTTCCACGATCTAGTAACTCAATGTTTACATAAAGATGGAAGTCTGCTTGATATAGCCGTGTCTTTTTCCCCATTACGTAACTCAGCTAGGGAAATTATCGCCATCATTGGGATCTATCGTGATATTACCAAGCATTTAACTATTGAACGAGAATTAAATCGAACCCGTGAGCTATATCGATTGATTACAGAAAATACCACTGATATGATCAAGCTTTATACGAAAGATAAAAAAATAATCTATGCTTCTCCGTCTCACCAAAAGTGGCTGGGAACCTCCATGAATGAACTAATTGATCAGGAGGTATACAGTCTTATTATGCCAGAAGACAAAGAGTTTTTGGACCAAGTCTATGAGAAACTTATGAGAACAGGGGAACCCCAGCTTTTTCAGATTAAAATGAGAACGAGTGATAACAGCTTTATTGATACGGAGATCACCATTTCACCAATCCATAACGAGAAAAATGAAATAGAGTCTTATGTTACCGTGGCTCGTGATATTACCGACAGAATCAAAAATGATGAGGCACTTCGTAATTTAGATCGGCTCTCGATTATTGGTCAACTAGCTGCCGGCGTTGCTCATGAAATCCGAAATCCTTTAACCTCTTTAAAAGGTTTTTCCAAGCTATTGAAGAGTACCATTGATAAACAAAAACAAGACGACTATTTATCGATTATCATGAATGAACTTGACCGAATTGATATGATTGTCAATGAGTTTATGTCGCTGGCGAAGCCGCAAGCCATTCAATTTAACCGGGAAAGTTTAAGCGCGATTCTTGAAAGCACCGTTAACATTCTTCATCCGCAAGCCTTATTACATAATGTGCAAATTATTAACCACTTCATTACGGATGATATCCATTTACTAGGAAACAGAAATCAGTTAAAACAAGTTTTTGTTAATTTTTTAAAAAATGCGATTGAAGCGATGCCGTCTGGCGGTCAGGTTCATATTGATGTGCAAAAAGCTGAAGGCAATCAGGTTTTGATTCAGATTACGGATGAAGGCACCGGAATTGACAATCATCTTATGGATTATTTAGGGACGCCGTTCTATACCACCAAGGATAAGGGGATTGGACTTGGTTTAACGGTTAGTAACAAAATCATTCAAGAACATAATGGCACGATGAAAATTGAAAGTGAGTTAGGCAGAGGCACAACGATTACTGTTGAATTAGAATATGTATAAAAAGGCGTCAGGCACCAGCTAATTCAGGTGTCTGACGCTTATTTTGTATAGCGGTTGGCATAGCTCGAGGCGACAAAGGCATCTGGTTTAATTTTTGGTTCTACCCCCATGGACTCCATTCGTGTTACCATTTCTGTTACAAACTCTCTTGTCTTATTCCGTTTGCCAGCACCAATATCGATATGCCCTTCCATGGAAAAGGTTGCTCCTTCATAGAGATAGGGCAGGACAATCGCAATCAGCTGATTTTTCCGCTCTTCGGTAAACATAGCAACAATTTCCTCCGTTAAGGATAATTCAAGTGAAATCCGCTCATGCAGCTGGGTCATTTTTCTTGGGACCACAATCTTTCTGATACAGGCCCAGACACCATTTCCTTCATTCTGAATGACAATCCCAGTGATAAAAACCGTTTGCAATTTATGAACCTGTGAATCTGTTCCCACCATCAAGCGATAGTTTCCTTTTGGGGCGGATGACATGAATAAAATGATTCGTTCAAAGACCTGTTCGAACGTGAGTCCCTTCTCTTGAAGATTTTGAAATGTATGGTGGTACATTGAATTATCTTTCATATTGAAAACACCACCTCTTTCCCTTGGATAAAAAACGTAGACTAACTCTTATTCCTATCTTATGGCGACGAGACATTTGTCGTGCGGACATCTACGACAATCCAGTCTAATTTATATGTATGTCGTATTGACGGAAAATAGTAAAACAAGTAGGAGGCTTGGCTGGGTACGGCTAGTCCTTTGCGAGAATGGGAGCAGCAGCAGAGAAAGATTTATCTTAAAACCATTGTTTGCCTAACAATATTTATGCCAGTCCATCATTAGATAAAGAAACAAGATTAATTGGAAAAGGATGATGGAGATGGCAAAAAGAAACAGAGGAAAGACAATCAGCAATCTGCCTTCAAATGGACGGGGGACATGCCCATTATGCGCAAGAACCGGGATAAAATTGCTTTATTCACATAAAACTGAAACAGGGCAGACCATCCAAGTTTGCAAAAATTGCCGTAAAAAATAACGTTTCATGAGTTGCTGCCTATATTATATTGTTAACTAATTAAAATTTTAAGTTGACAATAGACACTCTTACCATTTATTTTTAAGATAAGATAAAAAATAAGGGTGGGAGACAAAAATGAGGAAATTAAGGGCACTAGATTTAACACTTGCAGCCATGTTTGTTGCACTCATGGCCATCGGGGCAAATATATCGACGATTGCTCCATTTTTACATGTCGGTGGAGTTCCGATTACACTACAGACCTTTTTTGCTATTTTAGCAGGAGCAATTTTAGGAAGCCGTTTAGGCTCAATTGCCATGATTGTTTATATGTTAGTAGGCTTAGTTGGGGTTCCTGTATTTGCTGACTTTACCGGCGGGCTGTCGATCATCATTAGACCTACATTTGGCTTTATTCTTTCTTACATTTTAGCGGCGTTTATTATTGGGAAAATCGTTGAAACGAATAAAAGTCTGCCTGCGTTTATTATAGCCTCATTAATCGGCATGGCAGTCAACTATCTGTTCGGCACCAACTGGATGTACTTTGCTTACAAACTTTGGGGATCTGCACCAGAAGGATTCTCCTACAAAATGGCGTGGTTATGGATGGTCGCCCCGCTGCCAAAGGACCTATTCCTATCCATCCTAGCCGGAATAATGGCCCACCGCCTCGAAAAAACCGTCCTATCCAAGGGCCAATTCAAACAACTCAAACGTGGTGCCTGACACCATTACTCACTTTGTCACAATGTAAAAAGCGGTTCAACCTGTAGAGGTTGAGCCGCTTTTGCTTTAACTTTAAGTTCTGGATGCTAAGGAGCCTTGATGGAGAGATTTACTAATGTATTCGGTGAAGTAAAGGGAGAGGCAAGATAGTACAATGTAATACCATGTGTCCCACCATACTAAACTGTGGAGGATTTCGGCACGTCTCAGTAAGAGTGTGGCGCAGTACATACAAAGTCCGATAACAAGGTACTTGCCCCAGCGTGGTAACGGTTGATATTTGGCGATAAACACATAAACAACGCTGGCACATAAATAAAAAATGGTCGAAAAAGCGATCGTATCTTTAGATTGGTTAGCAAAAAAACCAAACTCATAATAGCGATTAGAAAAAAATATAATCGGGATAATATGCAGCGAACCTGAAAAGGGGCTTATAATCAGATATAAACAAAGGAAATGAAAAAAACCTTTTAAAGAGACACTCATTTTTCGATAAAGAAATTTAGCAAATAAGAAATAAAATGGCAGGCCTAAGGAAGTATAGACAGTCCTCCACCAGTAATGCTTATAGATATGCAGTTCTAAAAACAGCCATTCAATCCCTGCATACAAACCAATTGTAAATGCCACCCAAAGCCAATTTTTATGAAAGGATGCAAGGAAGGTGGCGGCTACAGGTAAGGTTAAGGCATTAGATGCAATGGCTCCCCAAACACTATCATAAATAGGATTGTGTTTGATGAAATGAGGATAATATTGATAGCTGCTTAAAAAGGTATAAATAACAGCCTCAATGATATACCCTGCCCCGACCATGCCTATAAAAGTTAATAACGCGCTTCTGACATCTGATTTTATACATATATAAATAAGAAGAATGATACTAATGAATCCAAGTCCGAGATAGCATAATGAATTTAAATCCACTATCATACCCCCTTTAAAAAAATAGTATCCATCTCATAATGAAATTTATTCAATAGCAGCCTAACATAAGACAATAGGCCCATGACACAGTAGAAGCCTATCATGTAAAATTTAGCTACAATTGTAAAAAAATTCTTTAAATTTACTCAACCAGGCAATTATAAAACATAATTTTGAAATGGGTTTCATAATTAGTTAGTTATTTTTGGTATCAAGAAATATAAAAAAAAAGATTTGGTCAATCATCCGTTAATCAGCATATATATTAAACTTGGCAGTTTAGAAAAGTAATGATAAAGTATCAGCAATATAAAAAAGGGGGACTTTAGGTTCGTTTAGAAACAACACTTTGATGGCAATTAGGGGGGTGATGAAAATTTAGTTATCTAAATAATTGTAAGCGTTTCTATTATTAGAGAATTATGAAACCGATTTCAAATTGTGGTTTTTTTTGAAATCAAGCAGTCTAAAAAAGGTAAGGTTTTCAAATTCAAAAGTACTTTACTCATCAGGATTAAGATTTATATCAAACGGGAGGTTGGCAAATGAATCGAAAATTCACTAGTTTTGGGATTGGTGTTCTTCTTCTTGGCTCTACGTTTTTTGCTGGGCTGCCTAATGCCAAGGCAGATACAAAAGGAAATAATGTGAATATTGCTGAACATGAACCGATGAATACGAAAGTGCAATCAATTGATGGAACGAATGTGTTGTTTCAATATGGGGAACCCGTTCCTTCGTTTGATTCATGGACGTTAAAAGAGAAAAGTAGAAGTTATTTAAACCTTGATGGTAAGTGGAAATTCGCCATGGACCCCAATAATCAAGGGACGAATGAAAAGTGGTTTGCACAAGGATACGATGATAAAAATTGGCAGCAAGAAAAGGTTCCAGGCAGTTGGGACTTGTATGATACCCCTGACTTTGGTACATACAATGGCTCAAACTTCGGGAAAGGAAGTGCTTTTTACGATGGTTACGCCTGGTTCCGGACACATTTTTCGCTTGATGCCAATTGGAAAAATCAATTCATTAAGCTTAATTTCCTTGGCGTTAACTATCGTGCAGCTGTCTATGTAAATGGTCATTTTGTGGGGGAACATGAGGGGGGCTATACACCTTTTGCCTTGGATGTAGGCGCATATTTACAACCAGGAAAAGATAATGTCATTGCGGTCCGGGTATACCGTAAACCGACCTTCGATTCCTATACAAGCTCAAATCCAAAACCTGTGACAGCTGATACAGAACTGCCTTATAAACCGGTAGATTTTTGGCCATATGCAGGAATTACACGCAGTGTCTATTTGGAGGCAGCATCCGATGTAAATGTTAGTAAAATACTAACGGCAACAGGCGATCATACCTTAACAACAAAAGTGGTTGTGTACAACCATGGTGACAAAGAAGTGCATCGCCAATTAGTGGTCGATCCAGGGGAAAAAACGGGTGGAGACCCCAAAT
Source organism: Bacillus sp. ISL-18 (assembly GCF_018613415.1). Taxonomy (GTDB): domain Bacteria; phylum Bacillota; class Bacilli; order Bacillales; family Cytobacillaceae; genus Neobacillus. The sequence continues at coordinate 86,767 of NZ_JAGGQG010000013.1, forward strand.
CACAGGAAGTGGATTTAAAACCTGGTGAAGTAAAAGTTGTTTCAATGGATTTCCAGATTCCAAAAGCAACTTATTGGTCTCCGGATTCCCCGACGCTTTATCAAGTAACCGCAGATCTTTATAAAGGAAAAGGAGAAGGTCAGGTTACTCAAAAAGGAAATGGATCTCTCGATGATAGTCTTTCTACAAACTATGGAATGAGAACCATTGCGGTAGAGAATGGAAAATTAGCGCTAAATGGGAAACAGGTCTTTTTGAAAGGCCTTAACTGGCATGAGGAAACGGCAGCAAGCGGCCGCTCGATGACAATTGAAGAGTATAATACGGAGTTAAATCATGTTCTGGATGTAAATGCAAACTTCTTGCGTAATAGCCACTACAACCGTCATCCATATGTGTATGATTTTGCGGATCAACATGGATTAATGGTGCTTGATGAAGTAGAGAATATGTGGCTTGATACAAAGCAGGAAGCGCTGCAAACTAACTCTTATGGTCTTTCTAGAGCATTAGCGTTAAGTATGGCTTGGAATCAAATCAATCACCCTTCCACGATCATGTGGTCATTACAGAATGAGTCAGGAATTTGGGATGATCAAACCGTTTATCGTAATTGGCTGGCAGATATGAAGGAAGCGGTCAAAAGCGTTGATATCCAAAAACGTCCCGTCACATGGGCATCAGGCAGCAGCTGGGACCCGGCCTATGACTTGGCAGATGTCATCGGTTTAAATGAATACTTTGGATATTTTTATATGCAGGACTCAGACTTAGGTCGAACAGTGGATATTGTTCATAGTACCTATCCAAATAAGCCGATTCTGATTACGGAAAACGGAACATGGGCCTATGCGGATGAAGTTAATAATCATGGACCAGAAACACAATCCGGAACAGAAGAATGGCAATCGTATAAGTTTCTTAACCATTGGAATCAGGTAACAGATCCTAGCCGTCTGCCTTATATGGCCGGTTATACGTTCTGGGTGTTAAAAGATTATAAAGAAAGAAATAACTACAACCAACAGATTAATGGAATTTCCACAATGGGATTAATGTCTTTCGACAAAGAAAAACCACGTTTGGTATATGACACCTTTAAAAACGCAATGAACCCCATTCACTAATGGCTAGGAAGTAGGGTTCCTCTACATGAAATTACCTCTTTGACTACAGATACAGATGAAAAATAAACATTAATAAAGTAAGGAGGAATCTTGTTGCTTAAAATGAAAAAGGTTTTATCGTCCATTTTAACAGCTTCACTCATTACAATCCCAACCTTTTCCTCAACCGAACATGTTTCTGCTGAGGGGACAACCGTGGACACAGACGTGCTCTATTTTGTGAATGCAGGTGATCCTACCCCTAATACAGTTGAGGGAACCGATCAATTTGGGCTGTATTCTAGTAAAACAGAGCAAAACTACGGTTTAGACAGCGTAACAGGGAAAAAATGGGGGCTAGTTACCACTACCAGCAATACTAATGTCTCTAATGGAGCTGATAAATTAGGATCACTTCGATATTATAATGGACCACAAGTTCGGAATAAGGCATTAGAGTATAAGTTTGAGCTGCCGACTGGCGAATATGATCTTACATTAGGATTTAAAAATCCGTGGAGCGGCAGAAGCGTCAATATCATCAGTGAGGGGCAGAATCTATCCAATGGTGATTTAGATATTGGAAGCTATAATGCTGAAAAAGAGGTCACTTATCAACAGGTTTCGGTAACCGATGGAGAATTAGATGTCAGGATCCAGGGACCTGCCACAGCTTCCCTATCAAACTATAATGACCCACTAATAAACTATATCATGATTAAAAAGTATGTTGTGGTTCCTCTTTCTGTTTTGGAAGCAAAAATAGCATCAGCAAAGAAGGAGGCGGAAAAAACAGATACCTATACTCAATTTAGTCTAGAGCCACTAAATAAAGCCATCACACAAGCAGAAGCTCTGGTTAAAGCGATCAAGGAAAACGGGTTAGAGGCTCAGGATAAAACCAATCAGGAGCAAATTCGAACAGCTATAAACAATCTAGACACTAAATTGGCAGGTCTTACTGTATACGCTCTGAATACTTCCTATAAACCCGGGCAAGTTTGGACAGATACAAATGGTGCTCCTATTCAGGCACACGGCGGCGGGATCATGTATGATGAGCAATCCAAGAAATATTATTGGTACGGGGAAGATAAAACGAATGGATATCTTCCTGCCAGAGGGGTAAGAGTCTATTCTTCTACTGATCTATATAACTGGAAAGATGAAGGCTTAGCACTTACCGCAATCGAGTCAATCAGCCAGTTCGAAACCGATCCGTTAATCTCTAAGCTTTATGAAGGCAGAAAGGACAAAGCCGATATTCTGAATGATATTGGCACAGACCGGGTAATCGAAAGACCGAAAGTCATCTATAATGAAAAGACCAAAAAATATGTCATGTGGATGCATACCGATGGCCCTTCAACGACATCGACGGCGATGTATGCCAAAGCGGAAGCAGGCTATGCATTAAGTGACTCCCCTATAGGACCGTTCGTTTATCAAGAAAGTAACCGGATGGACAGAGCGCCAAAAGATGCGACTTATAATGGACAGCCAGACCAGCCAGGGATGGCCCGTGATATGAACTTGTTCAAGGATGACGACGGTACCGCCTACTTGATCTATTCCAGTGAAGAGAATAGGACCATTTATATTTCAAAGCTAAATGATTCCTATACAGATGTGGTTGGCTGGCATAAAGATGGCAAGGCCGAGCGTGATACTGAATACAAAGCCGTATATGGTGAGGATTATGTGAGGGTCTTTCCAGGGGCACAGCGTGAAGCGCCGGCTATGTTTAAATATCAAGGAAAATACTATTTAATAACATCTGGTGCTACCGGCTGGGACCCTAATCCAGCAAGGTATACTGTGGCGGATACTATTTTTGGAGATTGGAAGCCATTGCGCGATCCTTCGATAGGAGACAAAGCTTCGACCACATTTGATTCACAAAGTACCAATGTCATTCCCGTCGATGCTAAAAAGGGGAAGTTTATTTTTATGGCTGACAGATGGAAGGCTAGTGATCTAAAAGATTCAAGATATATCTGGCTGCCAATTGAGTTTGGCCAGGATGATGAAATAAGTTTGCAATGGTATGACGAGTGGAAACTGGATGTACTAGACCGGATGGGGAAAGTCTCCATCAATACGAAACTGCCTGAAAAGGTTTCGGTTGGTCAAGTTCCAGCCTTGCCAACTAGTATTAATGTAACAAATTCAGAAGGTGAGAAGCTTGATACACCGGTTACATGGACAATGAATCCTGTCAATTTCTCTAAGCCTGGAACGGTTGTCGTAGAAGGGACACTTTCTAAGTTAGCAGATAAAGTGATTAGAATAAAAATCTTAGTGATCCCGGACCATGTAAGATATTTTATCCATGCAGGCGGAGTGAAAACAAGTGATTATCTGACATGGTCTTCTTATATGGAGAATACACTATTAAACAAAGTTGTAATTGATCAGAAATACGATCCAGCTAATGGGCAGACTTGGGGCTATGTTGGGAATCAAACCAGACCTGCTGGCGGCGAGGGTGATGACCTATTTTCTTCATTACGTTACCTCTTAGCAAATTCCGGTGATGACCTGTCGTATAAGTTTGATCTAAAGAATGGTAAATACACGGTATATACCGGTCTATATGATCGCTGGTACTCATCGACTAAGGGAAGCAGAAAAGCAGATATTCTCATTAACGGTGAAACAAAAACCAAGGGGTATGTATTTACAAGTGCATATGATGTCCTAAGCTATCAACATGTGAACGTAACCGATGGAAGTCTGGATGTGACGGTTCGCAGGGTACCTGGCTCACCGGATCCGCAAATCAGCTGGATTATGATTGTGGAAGAAGATACAACAGCTCCAGTCATTACAGTTAGGGGTAATAAGGGAAGCTATTCTGTTGATGAGAACATTTCCATCTCCTGCAGCGCAAGCGATGATTTATCTGGAATAGCCTCTGCTGATTGCCCGGTGATTGAAGGTCCTGCCTATGAATATAGTATTGGCGAAAATAAATTTACGGCAAAAGCAACAGATCGTGCAGGAAATACATCGGAAGCTGATATCCAATTTACAGTATCGGTTGATTTTGATAGTTTAAGCCGCCTGACTGAATCGTTTAGTGCCGACGAGGCAATCGCGCATTCACTTACAGCCAAACTTGCATCAGCTAAAGAAGCATCGCTCAGAGAAAATAAAGAAGCAGTGGCAGGCAAACTTAATGCATATGTGAATGAGCTGTCGGCCCAAAGCGGGAAAGCTCTTACGAAAGAGCAAGCAAATACATTAATCTCTTTATCTAGTAACCTTATATTAAAATAAAATTAAAAGAGACGAACACGTCCTAGTAGTGATGGAATAGAACTAGGGCGTGTTCCTATTGTTTTTTATTTCTGCTTTATGTTTAGGAACTTTCCCAACATATTGTTTTCGAAACTGATGGGGAGATAGATGTTCCAGCTTTTTGAAGATTCTACTGAAATAGGCGGATTGTGTGAAACCGCTGCTTTCTGAAATCCGATCGATACTCCAATCCGTTGATACTAATAATATCTTTGCTTGGTCAATACGAATTTTATTTACATATTCAATCGGAGTACAGCCGAAGGACTGAATCATGCATCTTGCAATATGATTCGGATGAAATCTAAGTGCGCGCCCCAGATCTTCATAAGTAACTTTTTTAGCATAATTTTTCCGTAAATAAACCGCTGCCTTTTCTGCTACCGCGAATGCCGGCAGAGAATTGGCTAAATGCATATGATTGGAAAGTTCCTGCAGTAATTGCTGGAAGAGTATTTGCCGTTGCCATTCTCCCGAATAAATGGACTCATTTTCAGAAGAAATAATTTTTGAACACAGGAGTTCAACTGCCTCGGGATTGGAAAGTTTGCAATATTTGGGCAGGGTAATCCCGAAGGGGCTCTCTGATAAACAGTTTCCGCTGTCTACACCTGCTTTCTCTTCGTAATGAATTGGTTTCGATATCGTCAAATCCTGCCATCCTTTTGCGGCCATGAAATGAAACCAAAAAAATTCAGTCACTTCATCACATGGAGAAGTGGAATAATGGTACCGGTCTGGGTAGAGAATCAGTGCATTTCCGCTGCTAACCTTATATTTCCGATAGTCTTCACCCATGAACAATTGTCCTTTTGTGACAACTAATAAATCAAAAACCCCGATATTGTTCCGATTTAGGTGTGACTGACCGATATCAAAAATATTCTTACCTGCCGCAAGAAGAGTGGGTAAAGGCGGGGCAAACAATTGAAGCATTTTATCTCTCCTCTAATGTTAGGATTGTGCAATTTTATGTTATGATTTTATATTTTATTCTTTAATAATAACACTATAATAGGTTCATAAATGGTTTTATTTTAATGTATTTATAGTAATGAGGTGTGGGGAGGGGGAAGTGAATCATGCAAAGCATACGATGGGTGTGGGGGTATATTAAGGACTTTCGCATTCGATTATTCAGTGGACTTTTTCTGGCTTTAGTAGTTTCAGTGTTAAACATGCTGAATCCATATTTTGCAGGAAAAATCGTCGATAAAGTGATTTATGGCCACCAGAGCGGTCTATTATGGCCCTTTTTAGGAGCTATGATAGGGGTAACTGTTATCAAAACGGTCATTCGCTATAATTACCAAATCATGTTCGAAGCAGTTTCACAAAACGTTATATTCAAAATGAGAGAACAATTGTATGACCGGCTTCAAAAATTAGATTTTAGTTTTTTCGATCGAACCAAAACGGGGGATATTATGGCCCGTATGACTGGGGACTTAGAAGCAGTAAGGCACTTTACAGCATGGGCAATTTACATGATCTTTGAAAATCTTACCATCTTACTGATTGCGATTGGGTTTATGTTTTATATTAATCCATTGTTAGCCCTCGCAATGATAGCGGTAACACCGATTATTGGTTTCTTTGCTACTCGTTTATCCTTTACGGTCAAACCGACCTTTACAGAAATCAGGGGACAATTTGCACGGTTAAACTCCGTAGTACAGGAAAACATTAGTGGAAATCGGGTTGTAAAGGCATTCGCGAAGGAAGATTACGAAATTGAAAAATTTTCAATCGAAAATGAGGCGTTTAAAGAAAAAAGTCTGAATTCCGCGAAAGTTTGGGAAAAGTATTTGCCTGTGCTTGATTCACTTGCTGGGGTATTAACGGTTGTAATGATTCTGGTTGGAGGAATAATGGTCATTCATGGTTCACTGACGTTTGGCGAATTAGTAACCTTCAATTCCTTGATTTGGGCGTTAAATAACCCAATGCGGATGGCTGGATGGCTACTCAATGATGTGCAGAGGTTTATTGCCTCAGCTGAAAAAGTGGAGGACTTGTTAAATACCGAACCAGAAATCACAAATGAAGCAAACCGGACTGCAGTCAGACACATTAACGAGGGTGTTGAGTTTAATCACGTGTGGTTTAGTTATGGGGATGAACAGGTTTTGAAGGATATTAGCTTTAAAGTGCACCCGGGCCAAACAGTGGGGATTATTGGTCCAACCGGAGCTGGTAAATCTACATTGGTAAACCTGTTAAGCCGTTTTTATGATACAACCGTCGGGGAAGTAATCGTGGATGGGCTTAAAGTTAGAGATTGGGATATTTCTAAATTGAGAGATAGTATGGCCATGGTCATGCAGGATATATTCCTATTTTCTGATACGATTGAGGGGAATATTGCGTATGGGAATCCAGATGCTGACTTGGAAATGGTCCAATCTGCTGCAAAAATGGCAGAGGCTCATGATTTTATTACCAATCTTCCAGAAGGTTACGATACGATTATTGGGGAACGGGGAGTCGGTCTTTCAGGCGGCCAAAGGCAGCGGATTGCCTTGGCAAGGGCGATACTTAAAAACCCATCTGTCCTAGTCCTTGATGACACAACATCAGCTGTTGATATGGAAACAGAGCTTCGCATCCAGCGGACATTAAAGTCATTACTAAAAGGAAAGACCTGTTTTATCATCGCGCATCGGATTTCTTCTGTAAAAGAGGCCGATCTAATTCTTGTCATGGACAACGGCGAAATCATTGAAAGAGGGAAGCATAAAGAGCTGCTTGCGAAAAAAGGCTATTACTACAAAGTGTTTATGAATCAAAATGGAAATTTTGATGGTCAGCACAATGGTGAGGATGTGATTTATCTCAATGGCGCGCAATAAATTTGATGTGGATGAAGAATTGGAATCACCCTTCAGCTTTGTTCATTTGAAACGATTGTTTACTTATTTAAAGCCGTACAAAAAAAAGATTGTTTTGACCGTTTTGATTATGCTGATTGCCAGTGGAGCCAATCTAATTGGACCCTATTTAATTAAAAGGGCAATCGACGAGAGTATTCCGAACAAGGATGCAGGAAGTTTAGTGGTCCTTTCCTGCATTTACCTTGGTGCCCTGGTGATTACCGGGATATGTATGAAATACAGAATTAGAATGATGTCCGAGATTGGGCAGAGCGTCATCCTCAACATTCGAAAGGACCTGTTTACCCATTTGCAGAAATTGTCCTTTTCCTTTTATGACAGCAGACCGCACGGAAAGATTTTAGTGAGGGTGGTTAACTATGTTAACTCCTTAAGTGATTTATTATCAAATGGTTTAATTAATTTGATAACAGATCTGTTTAGTCTTTTCGTGATTTTCGGGTTCATGTTAGCGATTGATGTAAAGTTAACATTATTGGCGATGATTGGATTTCCTATCCTTGCTGTTGTCGTTCTTCTTATTAAAAATGCACAGCGGAAAGCCTGGCAAACATTAAGTAATAAGCAGTCCAACATGAATGCTTATATTCATGAAAGTATCAATGGAATCAAAGTTACTCAGGCCTTTACAAGGGAAGAAGAAAATAAACGAATCTTTAGGGATGTATCGGACAGTTATCGAAGCTCGTGGATGAAAGCCGTTAGAATCCAGTTCCTTCTATGGCCATCGATTGAGAATATTTCGATTCTCACTACTTCAATCATTTATGTTTTCGGTATCTCCCAAATCGGAGATGGAGTAACGGTCGGTGCTTTGGTGGCGTTTGTTGGGTATATAAGTATGTTTTGGGCTCCTATTGCTAATATTGGAAACTTCTACAATGCGATTATTAATGCAACCGCTTATTTAGAAAGAATTTTTGAAATGATCGATGAACGGCCGGCAATTGAAGATCGTCCGAATGCTGTAGAACTTCCGATTATCAGTGGGAAAGTTGAATTCAAGGATGTAGTCTTTGAATATGAAGAAGGCGAAAGAATCCTTAAAAATGTAAGCTTCTCTGTCAATCCTGGTGAAACAATTGCACTTGTAGGCGCAACAGGATCAGGAAAGACCACGATCGTCAGCTTACTCAGCCGTTTTTATGATGTAACTACCGGAAAAGTAGAAATTGATGGTGTTGATATCAGTACAGTAACCATTCCTTCCTTAAGAAAGCAAATGGGCGTCATGCTTCAAGATCCCTTTATTTTTTCTGGGACGATTATGGATAATATTCGTTATGGGCGGCTTGATGCTACAGATGAGGAAGTAATCTCAGCGGCGAAGGCGGTCCAGGCCCATCAGTTTATCAGCGGTTTAGCCGATGGGTATCAAACGGAGGTCAACGAACGCGGCACAAGGCTTTCTACTGGTCAAAGACAGTTGATTTCCTTTGCGCGTGCACTTTTAGCCGATCCGAAAATTTTAATTCTGGATGAGGCTACCTCTTCGATTGATACAGAAACTGAGCTGGCGCTGCAAAAGGGTCTTGAGACCTTGCTTGCGGGAAGGACCTCTTTTATTATTGCCCACCGCCTTTCTACAATTCAAAATGCAGACCGCATTCTTGTCATTGATAAAGGCAGAATCATCGAGGAAGGATCGCATAACGAGCTATTGAACCGCAGAAGTTATTATTGGAACCTGCATCAATCACAGCATCAATCCTTAGAGGTAGGTTGAACAGGAACAATCTGAAAGTAGTTATAGGGAATCTGGAAAAACCAGATTCCTCTTTTTTTAATAGCACTATAAACGTTGATGTTGTTTTTTTATAAACTGAGCAGAAACCAGCAGCCAAATTTAACAGGGCCTTTAGAATTAAAGTTAATGTTCATTTAGGAGATGAGTCCTTGAATATTCTTGTTGATAAAAAATTATTAGGATTTAATTCAACGTTATTATTTTCAAGTAACGAAGAAAAAAACACATGGTGGAGATCGATCAGCCAAAATGCCGCTTTCAAGCCGCTTCTCGATGAAATTAGGGATGAGGCAAAGAGGCTTTTGACAGAAAAAGACCCACAGCTGCCCTTTTCATTGTTTAAAATTTTTGCTGAATTGGGTTCCAGGCTTGAATACGAAAAAGCTTATTTTGAAAAGAGGAGACGGCTGAATACCTTTACGATCATGGTTTTGCTCGAACCTGCTAACATAGATTTTTTAACGGCATTAGAAAATACCATTTGGTCGATTTGCAATGAGTATAGCTGGTGCCTGCCCGCTCATTTGCAAAATAGTGCCGAAACATCAATACAAGTCAGTTACACTTTAAAAGAAGCTATTGTACAAGCCTATTCGATTGACTTGTTTGCGGCTGAAACTGCATTTTCATTGGCAGAAATATTGAGACTCACAGAGGAATACTTGAATCCAATCATTTGTAAGCGCATTAATGAGGAAGTATTTAAACGAATCCTTCATCCGTTTAAGGAAAATCAATTTGGATGGGAAAAACAAACTCATAATTGGGCTGCGGTTTGTGCCGGATCAATAGGGTCAGCGGCGCTGCATTTAATAAAAGACCCTGGGGAGCTCGCCTTAATAGTAGAGCGGGTGCTTCCAGCCATGGATTCTTATTTAACAGGTTTCAATGAGGATGGCATTTGCCTGGAGGGGTATGGCTACTGGCAATATGGCTTTGGCTATTATGTCTATTTTGCAGACTTATTGAAAAAGAAGACGGGAGGCAAGCTCGACCTATTTGATTCAGAAAAGGTTCATCAAATTGCCCTCTTTCAACAAAGATGTTTTTTAAATCGGAACTTGGTGGTGAACTTTTCAGATGCCCAGCCGGAAGCTACTGTTTTTTTGGGTCTGAGTCATTATTTAAGCAAAATTTATCATGATTTTGATGTCCCGGAACAGGAATTACGCTCGAAGTATACAGAGGACCATTGCAGCAGATGGGCTCCTGCCATTCGCAATTTATTATGGTTTGATGAAAATACTGTACCAATGCCTTGGAAAAGTGGGACTTTCCACTCGAGGGAGTCTGCATGGTTTATTTCAAGGCATCAATCTGAACTGGGGAGTTTTTCTTTTGCAGCAAAAGGCGGCCATAACGACGAGCCTCATAATCATAATGATATCGGTCATTTTATCCTGCTAGGAAATAATGAAGTGTTCTTAAAGGATTTGGGCGCTGGTTTATACACGAAGGATTACTTTAATGAGAAACGCTATACGTATTTATGCAACGGTTCACAGGGGCATTCTGTTCCTATTATTAATCATCAATTTCAAAAAGATGGTCCAGAACGTTTGGCAGGGATTTGTAATGCATCCCTGGAAGAAGAGGTTGATACCTTTGAACTGGATATGGAAAATGCATATGAAGTAGCCAGTCTTCAAAAGTTATCCAGAAGGTTTACTTGGATAAAACGAAATCAGCCTAAGCTTATTTTGGAAGACATCTATACCTTTACAGAACAGCCCGAATCTATTATTGAACGTTTTATCATACCATCACTTTCCATAACGAAGGATAGTAAAGGCGTAATCCTTGAGGGGCAGCATAGACTTAGAGTCTTTTACAACAAAACAAAGCTAGAGTTAGTTGTAAGAATGCTAGAATTTAAGAATCATTTCGGAGAAACAGAAAATATTATGGCGCTTGATTTTAATGTAATTAATCCAGAAAAGGATTGCAGTGTTAATTTGGTTTTCCAATTTGACTAGGAAAGGGTGAAGAAAATGACGGAACAACTAAACTGGGTAAATGAAGCATGGCAGCAGACTGTGAAAAAAATAAACAGAACGAGCCAAACAATAGGGGCCAATTTTCCACACGCAAGTGAAAATGGAACGTATATACTTGCAGAACCGCACTGGTGGACAGCAGGCTTTTGGCCGGGAATGCTTTGGCTGGTGTATCAGGATACAAAAGATGCTGCATTAAAGCTGCTGGCAGAGGAATGTGAGAGCAAGTTGGACGCTGTTCAAAATGAGTATTACCGGCTCGATCATGATATGGGGTTTATGTGGACTCTTACCAGTGTTGCCCACTATAAACTCTTAGGAAATGAGGATTCCAAACGTCGTGCACTCTTGGCTGCCAATCTCCTCATGGGAAGATTTAATGTAAATGGAAATTTTATCAGAGCATGGAATCCATGGACAGAGGGCGAAGACAATAGCGGGGTAGCGATTATTGATTGCATGATGAATTTGCCGCTATTGTACTGGGCAAGTGAAGAAACAGATGATCCAAGGTTTAAGAGTGTTGCCAAAAGGCATGCTGACACGGTGCTTGAGCATTTCATCCGGAATGATGGTAGTGTTCATCATATTGTCCGTTTTGATCCTGAAAGTGGGAATAGGCTTGAGGCTTTGGGGGGACAAGGCTACGGCCCGGAATCGGCATGGTCTAGGGGGACTGCCTGGGCGATATATGGTCTGACATTGTGCTTCCACTATACGAAAGAAGAGAAATACTTGGAAACTGCCAAACGGGTGGCTCATTTCTTTATCTCCCATCTTCCAGAGGATTTTGTTCCTGATTGGGATTTCCGCCTTCCTGCAGAAGTCGATTCACCAAAGGATTCTTCTGCCGGTGCGATTGCCGCGTCGGGTCTCTTGTTATTGGCGGATAAGGTAACAGCCGCAGAAGTACCTGTTTACAAACGGACTGGGGAGAAGATTCTCGAATCCCTTCACAAGCATTATGGTGATTGGGAGGGCTCGGAGGAAGGGTTAATCCTGCATGGGACAAGCCATTTTCCTGAAGGGAAATATACGGATAACCCACTGATTTATGGGGATTACTATTTCGTTGAAGGCCTTGCCAGATTAAAAGGTTACAAGGAATTATTTTGGTAGAAAATCGGCCTGCCTGGGCGGCTATTCATTAAAAGGAGCTATCGTATATGATAAAACTCGATTTACCTATTCAAAAGAACCCCCTCCAAACAAGACGAGATTTTATTGATGCCGTTAATCAAGTGATAAATCCATTAAAGCCCTACTACAGCAAGGGAAGAGCTCTTTTGGAAATTGGAAGTACAGGTGCCGGGTACTCTGATTCAATCGCAGGAATGGAAGGCTTCTCAAGGATGCTATGGGGACTTGTTCCATTACTGGCTGGGGGAGAGGAGTTGGAACTATGGGATGACTGTCTGCAGGGAATCAAGAATGGTACAAATCCTTCTCATGAGGAATATTGGGGGAAAATTACCGATTTTCATCAAAAGGCCGTCGAAATGGCAGCATTTGGCTACGCCCTTGCACTAACACCCGAAAAGGTCTGGGAACCGCTAAGTAAACATGAAAAAGCAAATCTATTTAACTGGCTCAATCAAATTAATCAAGTTAAAGTATATGATTGTAACTGGCTGTTTTTTCCTGTGCTAGTGAACCTTGGTTTTAAAAGAGTGGGATTGCCTTATGATCAGGAAAAGGTAAAGGAAAACCTTGACCGAATTGATCAATTTTATTTAGGAGAAGGATGGTATGCGGACGGAAAGGATGCGCATTGTGACTATTACGGGCCATTTGCGATCCATTTTTACAGTCTTCTATATTCAGCTCTGATGAGTGAAGAGGATCCAATAAGGGCACAGAAGTATAAAAGCAGAGCGGAGGCCTATGCAAAGGATTTTATCTATTGGTTTGCGGGTGATGGTTCGGCCCTTCCATATGGAAGAAGCTTAACCTATCGTTTTGCCCAATCCGCCTTTTGGAGTGCACTCGTCTATGCCGGGGCGGAGCCGTTTCCCCAAGGAGTAATGAAGGGACTGATTCTAAGGAACCTTCGTTGGTGGTTCAGTCAGCCTATTTTTGATTCTAATGGTTTGTTGACAATTGGCTATTGCTATCCCAATTTGCTTATGGCGGAAAATTACAATTCACCCGGCTCACCGTATTGGGCCTTGAAGACCTTTTTACCTATAGCGTTGCCAGAGAGTCATCCTTTTTGGCAGGCAGAAGAAATGCCGCTTCCAGTTTTAAAAACGAAAGTGGTGCAGCCAGCACCACGCTTTATATTGTGCAGACAGGATGAAAAAGATCATCTAGTTGCGTTTAACGCGGGATATCAGCATACGAATGACCACTCCCACACTGCTGCTAAATACGAGAAGTTTGTTTACTCAAATGTATTTGGCTTTAGTGTTTCAAAAGCAGAGTGGGGACTTGGGCAGAGTGCATTTGATTCAATGCTGGCTGTAAGCGAGGGTGATAATCTCTATAGAGGTAAAAGAAAGTGTGAAGAATATACCATTGATGAAAACGTGATTTATACAAAATGGAAGCCGTGGAAGGATGTTGTGATCCGAACCTGGATTGTGGCAGGGGCACCGTGGCACATCCGCATCCATTGTATTGAGACAAGTAGAGGCCTCGATGTTGCGGACGGGGGATTCGCCCTAGGCCTAGAACATAACTCATTTATAGATCAAAAAATGGAAGTATTGGCGAATAATCAAGAAAGCTTGGCCATATTAACGTGGGGAGCAAGCGGCATCAAAAGTATCTTTGGAAACGGGCAGGCGGAGGTGGTCTATCCAAATGCAAATACGAATTTGATGAATGCCCGGACAATCATTCCGTCAGTAAAGACAAGCTTTAAGCCAGGTACGCACTGTCTGGTAAATGCTGTGTTTGGGGAACCGGACGGTGAAAACGCTATTAATCTATGGGGCAATGTACCACATGTTGTGGTTACGGATGGAGAAATTATTATTGGAGAGGGACTTGAGAAAATTACTATTCCAATAGGTAAGGAAGATTAGCAAAAAAGAGCCTAGGTATACAGGCTCTTTTCTTGTGTAAAAAAGCTTTGGCGATCTAGGATTTAAGTTCGAGGTAGAGGGGCTGTAATCTAAAGTACTCTAGGAAGGGTTGACCACTTTAAGAAAAACAAGTAAAATACAAGTAAAATGTTTTACTTTAATACATGGGACATACCATTGATAAATAAGTGAAATTAATACTTTTAAAATTTTATGTAAACGATAACAGAAGTGGAGGTGAATAGAATGGCGACAATAAAAGATATTGCCGAAGAGTCCGGTTTTTCAATCTCGACGGTATCACGTGTCTTAAATAATGATCAAAGCCTTTCTGTTCCGGATGAAACAAGGGAAAAAATATATGAAATTGCAGAAAAACTAAATTATCGTAAAAAAACTGTAAGGCTCCTAGTAAAGAATATTGCCTTTTTGTATTGGTTAACAGATATTGAAGAATTAGAAGATGTCTATTTTAAGACGATGAGGATTGAGATTGAAAAGTGGGCAAGTAAATATAACATCGAGCTAACCACTTATAAAATAAGCGACGGAATTGAGAAAATCCCTGATACAATTGAAGGCTTTATCGCCGTAGGGATGTTTTCCGACAAAGAGTTAGCATACTTGAGGAAGATTACGACAAAGGGTGTTTTCCTCGATACAACACCAGACCCGAATCATTATGATTCCGTTCGGCCTGATTTAGTGCAAATGACAAGAAGAACGGTGGACTTTTTAATCGAAAAGGGCCATTCCGATATTGGTCTAATTGGCGGTACCTATCATAACCCCAATACAGATCAAGATGAAATGGATATTCGTGAACAGACGTTTCGTTCGTATATGGCGGAGAAGGGGTTATTAAAGGAGCAATTTATATTTTGTCAAAGAGGATTTTCTGTAGAAACGGGCTATCGGATGATGACGGACGCCATAAAAAAACTCGGGGATGGATTACCAACCGCCTTCTTCATTGCAGCAGACCCGATTGCTGTTGGCTGTCTGCAAGCATTAAATGAAAATGGAATCGCCATTCCCA
Source organism: Bacillus sp. ISL-18 (assembly GCF_018613415.1). GTDB lineage: Bacteria > Bacillota > Bacilli > Bacillales > Cytobacillaceae > Neobacillus. The sequence goes on from NZ_JAGGQG010000013.1 coordinate 101,882, forward strand.
ATCGTGTAAGCATTATAAGTATTAACAATATTAGTGTAGCAAAATATGTATCACCGCCATTGACGACCTTTCATATTGATTTGAAGGAAATATGTAAAAACGCTATCGAATTGCTTCTGGAGCAAGTCCTGGAAAAACGTAAAATCGTAAAAACTTTATATTTAGGATCGGAGTTAATAGTTAGAAAGAGTACCAATTAGAGGGCAGTAAAACTACTGCCTTCTTTTTATATTATTTTCGTAAAATATTTCACTGAATTTAGTAAAAAAGTTGTTTACACATTTCCTTGGGGGTGATATATTAATTATTGTAAAACGCTTTCACTTAAATGACTTGAAAGGACGAATAGATATGAAAAATTTTAAGAAATACGCTGGAATTGTTAGCGGACTTGCATTGAGTTTCTCTTTAGTTGCTTGTGGACCACAGGATAGCAGTAAGTCAAGCTCCGATACTTCTAAGAGTGACAATAAAAGCAAGCAGCTCTTAGTGTGGGAGGATCAACAGAAGGCAGATGGTATCAAAGATGCTGTTGCTCAATTTGAAAAAGATCATAACGTAAAAATTAAAGTCGTTGAAAAGCCGTATGCGAAACAAATTGAAGGGCTGCGTTTAGATGGTCCGGCCGGGACTGGCCCTGATGTATTAACCATGCCTGGTGATCAAATTGGCACAGCTGTAACAGAAGGATTGATTAAAGAATTAAACGTAGGTGACGATGTTCAATCGATCTATACTGATGTCGCAATGCAATCACAAAAAGTGGAAGGTAAGGTTTACGGCCTTCCAAAAGCTGTCGAAACAACGATGCTTTACTATAATAAAGACCTAATTTCAGAAAAAGATCTGCCAAAAACACTTAATGAATGGTACGAGTATGATAAGAAAGTAACGAAAGGCGGCAATTATGGATTCTTAGCCCTATTTGACCAAATTTATTATGCTCAAAGTGTGATGAGTGGTTATGGCGGCTATATTTTTAATAAAGATGATAAAGGAAATTATGACCCGGCTAACATTGGCATTAATAACGCAGGTGCTGTACAGGGTGCAGAAATTATTCAAAAGTTCTATAAGGAAAAACTATTCCCTGCCGGTATTATCGGAGCGCAAGGTATTAATGTATTAGAATCATTATTTACATCTGGAAAAGCCGCGGCAATCATTTCTGGTCCTTGGAATATCGAACCATTCACTAAAGCGGGCGTGAATTATGGTGTAGCGAAACTTCCTGAGCTAGATAATGGTAAAAATATGAGCGCATTTGTTGGTGTGAAAAGCTATAACGTTAGTGCTTATTCGAAAAATGCTGACCTGGCCCAACAGCTGGTTGAATTCTTAGCTAACAAGGATAATTCGAAGAAACGTTTCGAAATTACAAAAGAAGTTCCTGCTGTTAAAGATTTAGCTAATGACCCAGTAGTAACGGGGAGTGATGCAGCAAAAGCAGTAGCTGAGCAATCTCAATTCTCAGAATTAACACCAAATATTCCTGAGATGAACGAAGTTTGGACTCCTGCTGATGCAGCATTACAAACCATTGCAACTGGAAAGGCACAGCCGAAGGCAGCTTTAAATCAAGCAGCTGAAACGATTAAAGGACAAATTAAAGCAAAACACAGCAAATAATTAGGTATAAGGATGGTGTCAAACGCCTAATGATGTTTGACACCATTTGTTTTCTAAATACCGCATCAATAAGAGGTGAAAAACTATGCAGCATCGTAAAACAGCCTTAGTGCTTTCTGTCATTCCCGGCCTTGGCCAACTGTACAATAAGCAATGGGTTAAAGGGTTATTGTTCCTGATCTTAGGGGTATCGTTCATTGCGGTGTTTAAAGACCTATTAAATATGGGTTTTTGGGGTTTATTGACACTGGGGACGGAAGTGCCGCGTGATAACTCCATTTTCCTGTTAGCTGAAGGGATTATTGCCCTTATTGTGACAGCATTCGGACTTGCCGTTTATTACGCAAATTTCCGAGATGCCTATAAAAATGGCAAAATGCGTGACGAAAATATGGAACCAACTTCTCTTAGAGAAGATTACCATAATTTAATTTCACAGGGTTATCCATATGTCATTAGTGGACCATCACTGTTTATTTTAATCTTCGCAGTTGTCTTTCCGATTTTATTCAGTTTTGCTCTAGCTTTTACGAATTATGATTTATATCATTCACCGCCTGCGCACTTAGCGGATTGGGTTGGTTTAAACACGTTTAAGCAAATATTTACCGTAGATATTTGGCGTTCCACATTTTTTGATGTTTTAAGCTGGACCGTCATCTGGACACTCGTTGCTTCAACTGTTCAAGTAGCTCTTGGTATTTTCTTGGCAGTCCTAGTGAATCAAAAGGACCTTAAATTTAAAAGATTTTATCGTACGATCTTAGTTTTACCATGGGCAGTACCAGGGTTTGTTACAATTTTGATTTTTGCTGGTCTGTTTAACGACAGCTTCGGGGCAATCAATAACACGATTTTAGCAGCGTTTGGAATCGATCCTATTCCTTGGATGACTAATGCGGCCTGGTCTAAATTAGCGCTTATTCTGATGCAGGGCTGGCTTGGATTCCCGTATATTTTTATCGTGACGACAGGCGTTCTTCAGTCGATTCCTGATGATCTTTATGAAGCAGCCACAATTGATGGAGCTTCCATCTTTGCGAAATTTAGACATATCACTATGCCAATGATTCTCCTTGCAATGGCACCAATTATTATTACTCAATATACGTTTAACTTTAATAACTTCAACATTATTTATCTGTTTAATGGCGGCGGACCAGCTGTTCCGGGTTCAAATGCCGGCGGAACCGATATATTAGTATCTTGGATTTACAAATTGACCATGCAATCAAGTCAATACTCACTTGCAGCAGCCTTAACCATTTTATTATCTGTATTTGTCATTGCGATTGCTTTATGGCAGTTCAGAAGAACAAATTCATTTAAGGAGGGGGCTTAATAATGCTGACAGGAATGAAGAGCAATCGATTCTTTCGTCTCCTTAGTTCACATGTCATCTTAATTCTAATGGCGGTAATTATTATTTACCCCTTACTTTGGACAGTGGGAGCAAGTTTTAATCCCGGTAACAGTTTAGTTAGTAATTCAATTATCCCTAAAAATCCAACCTTGGATCATTACAAAGAGTTGTTCGCTGGAAAAGAAAGTCTGCAATATGGACGCTGGTATTTGAACTCTCTTAAAATTAGTATTTTTACAATGATTGGGTCGGTTATAAGTGTTTCTTTTACGGCTTATGCCTTTTCGCGTTTTCGCTTTAAAGGAAGAAAGAATGCTCTAACCTTGTTTTTACTGCTACAGATGATTCCGCAATTTTCGGCGTTAATTGCTCTGTTCGTGTTAGCACAGCTTCTTGGTATGATGAACAGCCACTGGCTGCTAATCCTCCTGTATATTGGCGGTACGATTCCAATGAATACCTATTTGATGAAAGGGTATATGGATTCCATTCCGATGGATCTAGATGAAAGTGCCAAAATCGATGGTGCAAGCAATACAAGAATCTTCTTGCAAATTATCATGCCACTATCAAGACCAATGCTAGCGGTCGTTGCGATGAATGGATTTACGGGACCACTTGGGGATTTCGTTATGTCATCAACCATCTTGAGAACACCTGAATCCTACACATTGCCAATTGGACTATACAATTTAGTCAATGAAGTAATGGGGGCAAGTTACACAACCTTTGCTGCAGGGGCTATTCTCATCAGTATACCAATTGCTGTCGCCTTCCTGTTATTGCAAAAGCACTTTGTTTCAGGCCTAACGGCTGGTGGAACAAAAGGTTAATGGAACAACATGAATTGATAAATGGTAGAGGGAGATTATTATGACAAAACATGAAAAGACCTATACAACGAAAGCGAACTTCATGCTTCATGGGGGAGACTATAACCCGGATCAATGGTTAGATCGGCCTGATATTTTAGCAGACGATATCAAATTAATGCAGCTTGCACATACAAATACGTTCTCTGTTGGCATCTTTGCTTGGGCAGCGCTGGAGCCGGAAGAGGGAGTTTTCAACTTTGAATGGTTAGATGAGATTTTCAACAATATTCATGGTATTGGAGGAAGGGTTATTTTAGCTACTCCAAGCGGGGCACGACCTGCATGGATGTCGCAAAAATATCCAGAAGTTCTGCGTGTAAATGGTGCGCGGGTAAAGCAATTGCATGGCGGAAGACATAATCATTGCTTTACTTCAGAAGTTTATCGTGAAAAAACTCAGAAGATCAATCGATTGCTTGCAGAACGATACGGAAAACACCCTGCTTTATTAATGTGGCATATTTCCAACGAGTACGGCGGTGAATGCCATTGTGAAAAATGCCAGCATGCTTTTAGAAACTGGCTTAAAGAACAATACAATAACGATCTTAAAGCACTGAATGATGCTTGGTGGGGTCCGTTTTGGAGTCATACCTTTACAGCTTGGTCACAAATTGAATCGCCATCACCAATCGGAGAAAATATGGTTCATGGCCTAAACCTTGATTGGCGCAGGTTCGTTACTGATCAAACAATTTTATTCTTTGAAAATGAGATTGTTCCAATAAAAGAATTGACACCAGATATTCCGATTACCACAAACTTTATGGCAGATACGCATGAACTTATTCCATTCCAGGCTTTGGACTATAGCAAGTTTGCGAAACATCTCGATGTAATTAGCTGGGATGCCTACCCTGCATGGCACAATGACTGGGAGAGCACCGCTGATTTAGCGATGAAGGTTGGCTTTATCGATGACCTATACCGCAGTTTAAAACAACAGCCATTTTTATTAATGGAATCTACCCCAAGCGCTGTCAATTGGCATAATGTCAATAAAGCAAAACGCCCAGGTATGCACCTGCTTGCGTCAATGCAAATGGTGGCTCATGGATCTGATAGCGTGATGTATTTCCAATGGCGGAAATCGCGTGGATCGTCGGAAAAGTTCCATGGTGCGGTTGTCGACCATGACAATAGTTCGGAAAACCGTGTGTTTAAAGAAGTAGCGCGGGTTGGTCAAACGTTAGAAAAGCTGTCTGATGTAGTTGGAACCAATCGCCCGGCAGATGTAGCGATTTTGTATGATTGGGAAAGCAACTGGGCTTTAAATGATGCCCAAGGGTTTGGATTGGAGACCAAGCGTTATCCACAAACATTACAGCAACATTACAAGACCTTCTGGGAAACGGATATCCCTGTTGATGTGATTACGAAAGAACAAGATTTTTCTTCCTATAAACTATTGATTGTTCCGATGCTTTATTTAGTAAGTGAAGAAACCATTGCCCGATTAAAGACATTTGTTGCAAATGGCGGCAGATTAGTCATGACCTATATCAGCGGACTTGTTAATGAACATGATCTAACGTATTTGGGCGGCTGGCACAAAGACTTGCAAGAGATGTTTGGGATGAAGCCGGTTGAAACCGATACATTATATACAAATGATAAAAACTATGTAAGCTATCACAATCAATCCTTTGAACTGAAGGACTATGCTACTGTTATTGAGCTAGCTGCTGCAAAGACAGAGGGTCAATACGAACAAGACTTTTATGCCAATACTCCAGCGGTAACGAGCCATGAATATGAAAAAGGAAAAACCTACTATATTGGCGGACGGTTAGAAGATGCCTTCCATCGTGAATTTTACCAGGAAGTAATCAATGAATTAGCACTTCAGCCAGTTGTTTCTGTAAAACATGAAAATGGTGTTTCGGTACAAGTTAGACAAGCGCCTGAACAGGATTATATCTTTATCATGAACTTTACCGAAGAAAAGCAGCCGATCGTCATTAAGGATCATCTAAAAGATTTAGTTACCGGTGCTGAGCTGACAGGTGAGTTTACATTGGAAAAATATGAGGTTCGTATTTTAGAAAAAGCTAGAAATCATAATAGATGATGAGCCGGGTTCTTCCCGCTCAGATTTATCCTAACTGTAGAAAACATCCATTCTAATCGTGTGAGTGGATGTCTTTTCTATAGTTTGATAGTTTTATAATTTATTGGAACCGCTTCCTTGGTGGTTTAGCGATAATGCTGCTATTTTCATAAAAACAAATGAGAGGGTGGAAGAATTTGAGAAGAACAGTCAAACCGCTTGCGATTCTATTAACTGTTGTGATGGTGTTTAGTACACTTCTGTTCAATAGTCACATTAGTTTTGCGGCAGATTCACAGACTCCAAACGTAAAGAATGGAGGATTTGAAAGCGATTTTTGGAGTGATGGTTCATGGAATATTGACACAACCAATTGGGAGAATTTCGATATTAGCCAATTTGCTTATTCGAATGACGCTTGGATGACGAAAGATGAAGGGGATCATGCATTTAAATATTGGATCAAAGATACTGCAACGGGGAATCCATCCTTTACTGTACAACAAACGATTCCAAATCTTCCAGCCGGAAGCTATGAGTTATCGGTAAAATCGATGGGTGGAGCAGCTTCTGAAGCAGGGAGTATTAAACTTTTTGCTGGCACAAATACGATCAATTCTGTTGCGACAACAGGTTACAATAATTGGGGAAAAATTACCTTGAGATTCAATTTAAACGAAGACACGTCTAATTTAAAAATTGGCGCAGTGGTCTCCGGAGCACCAAAGGCATGGGGATATTTAGATAGCTTTAATTTAACCTCTCTCAATAGTGGGAATGTTCCCCAACCTGTTAATGCTGATATTTTTGTAAAAAAAGTAGATGGAATGAATAAGGATTTTATTAAAGGCGTGGACGTCTCTAGTGTTATTTCCTTAGAAGACAGCGGAGTTAAATTTTATAATACGGACGGAGAAGTGCAGGATATTTTTAAAACTTTGCACGATGCTGGAGTCAATTACATTCGGGTCCGTGTCTGGAATAATCCTTACGATTCACAAGGAAATGGCTATGGCGGCGGAAATAACGATTTAGCTAAGGCGGTTGAAATTGGAAAGCGAGCAACTGCTAACGGAATGAAACTGTTAGTAGACTTCCATTATTCCGATTTCTGGGCAGACCCAGCTAAACAGCAGGTACCAAAAGAATGGGCTAACTTAAATTTTGACGATAAGAAGACAGCTTTATATAACTATACTAAAAAAAGCCTGGAGACCATGAAGGCTGCGGGAATAAATATTGGTATGGTTCAAGTTGGCAATGAAACAAATGGAGGAGTTGCTGGTGAAAAGGATTGGACGAAAATTAGTGCTTTATTTAACGAAGGAAGTAAAGCGGTAAGAGCAGTTGATCCGAAAATCTTAGTGGCTGTTCATTTTACGAACCCTGAAACAGCAGGAAGATATGCTTCCTATGCTCAAACTCTTGCTGATAATAACGTAGATTATGATGTGTTTGCCAGCTCATATTATCCATTTTGGCATGGTACATTAAGTAATTTGACATCAGTTCTAAAGAATGTTGCTGATACGTATGGAAAAAAGGTGATGGTCGCTGAAACATCTTATACCTATACCGCAGCAGATGGAGATGGACATGGAAATACGGCACCAAAGGACGCTGGTCAAACGTTAAATTACCCAATTACTGTCCAAGGCCAAGCTGATTCTGTCAGGGATGTCATTCAAGCGGTTGCCAATATTGGTGAAGCTGGGATCGGTGTATTTTATTGGGAACCTGCGTGGATACCGGTCGGGACTCCACAGGAGTTAACACAAAATAAACAGCTTTGGGAACAATATGGATCCGGTTGGGCGGCTAGTTATTCTAAGGAATACGATCCAGCCGATGCTGGTGTTTGGTACGGCGGCAGTGCTGTTGACAATCAGGCTATGTTTGATTTTACTGGACATCCGCTTGCTTCTTTAAATGTCTTTAAATATGTTGATACAGGTGCGGTTGCTCCGTTAACTATTGACGAAATTAAGGATATTTCCGTTCGTGCTGTACAAGGCGACACAATCACTTTACCAAAAACCGTTGTGGTTACTTATAATGATGGAAGCACTGGGACGGTTTCCGTTACATGGGATCAAGACGCACTTACCACCGCTATCAAAAGTGGAACGGGAAATTATCTAATTAATGGGATCGCCGAAGGTGGAGCGGCGGTTAAGGCGCATCTTCAAATCAAAGCAGAAAACTTTGTATTGAACCCAAGTTTTGAAAATAGTAATCGAACGATGTGGAAAATTATTTATCAAAATGGAACAGCGACACACACTGATTATCAGCAAAAGGCTTCAGATGCCAAAACAGGCGATTATTCGTTGCACTTTTACTCAGCTGCTGGAGTTGATTTTAAAGTAGAACAGACGATTTCCGGCTTAAAGCCAGGGTATTATAATCTTTCTATGTTTCTACAAGGCGGAGACGCAGTAAATCCAGTAATGAATCTCTATGCCAAAACGGGCGGTAAAGAAATAAAAGCCGCTACAGGTGTAAACGGCTGGGTAAATTGGAGTAACCCTGAAATCCAAAATATACTTGTTACAGATGGAACCATAACAATTGGAGCAAGTATAAAAGCTAATGGCGGTGCATGGGGAAGTTTAGATGATTTCTATTTATATCGGTCAAATGATCAAGATACGCAGGCTCCTGTAACCAATGCGAATCTTTCAGGGCAAGCTGTTAATGGCTGGTATAATCAGAATGTGAATGTAAGTTTAACTGGTACTGATGATCAATCGGGACTGGCAGCAACAGAATATAAAGTTAATGATGGTAATTGGCAAACGTATAGCGGACCGTTTTATGTAACAACCGAAGGGGTAAATGTTATTCAATTCCGAAGTACAGACCAAGTGGGTAATGTCGAAAAGGCGCAATCTGTTACAGTGAAAATTGATAAAACCGCTCCGACATTGAATGTATCTTTTAACCCTAGTATTCTATTCGACCGAAACCATACGCTGATTCCCATTAAGGCATCGGTTGTTGGTGATGATGTTCAATCAGGGATTAACAGGATTGAATTAGTATCGATTAAAAGTAATCAATTAGATAATGGAATTGGCGATGGAAATACAGTCAATGATATTCAGGAGGCGGACTTTGGAACCTTTGATACTGATTTTCTGCTGAGAGCAGAGAGAAGTGGAAACGGTGACAGAGTTTATACGGTAACCTATAAGGTTTGGGATAATGCTGGAAATTCAGCCGCTCAATCCAATCTAATTATGGTAAAACATGATAATTCAAAAAAATAAGGTATTCTTCCGGTGAAAGACACCTTGTTTAAATAAATAAATAAAAAACGGCGCATGAAGGTGAATGGTTCATGCGCCGTTTTTTTAATTTTTAGTAATTTTTTAGTAAAAATATTGATTTATTTTACTTTGGTAAGTAAAATATAAGGTAAGACTCATAGTTAGTTTTAAAAAAATGAAAAGGATTACATGGATGGAGGAACGATAAAATGACAATCTCAACACTTGATTCTATATTTCAAACTATTTTTAATACGGCACCGGAAAAATCATTCTTTGCACCAGGGCGGATTAATTTAATTGGTGAGCATACCGACTATAATGGCGGACATGTTTTTCCATGTGCGATTACGTACGGGACCTATGCGGTTGCCAAAAAACGGGATGATCAGCTTGTTCGTTTGTATTCTGCAAACTTCCCAGACAAAGGTGTTATTGAATTTACGCTAGAACAACTCGAATACAATAAAGATCACAATTGGGCTAACTATCCTAAGGGAATGCTTCGCTACATTTCAGAGGCGGGATATCAAATTCCAACTGGCTTTGAGTGCGTGATAGAAGGAAATATCCCGAATGGTGCTGGTTTATCATCATCTGCGTCAATTGAGTTGTTAACAGGAGTTCTTGTCGCAGGACTGTTTGGTTTAGAGATTCCTCGTCTTGAACTAATTAAAATTGGCAAGCAGGTTGAAAATCAATTTATTGGTGTTAATAGTGGAATTATGGACCAGTTCGCAATTGGTATGGGCAAGAAAGATGCAGGAATTTTACTTGATTGCCAGACCTTGAAATACGAATACGCACCAATTCAGTTAGAAAATCACAAAATTATCATTATGAATACCAACAAGCGCCGCGAGTTAGCAGACTCAAAATACAATGAACGCCGAGGCGAATGTGAAGAAGCGTTAAAACAGTTGCAGCAAAAGCTTCCAATCGAAGCGCTTGGACAGCTTTCCGAAGCGGAATTTGATGAAAACAAGTTTTTAATTACTAATGAAATTGTTCGGAAACGGGCAAAGCATGCAGTCTATGAAAATATTAGAACCTTGCGTGCGCTCGAAGAACTTAAGGTTGGAAACTTAGAGACTTTCGGCCAATTGATTAACCAATCACATATCTCGCTGAGAGACGATTATGAAGTGACAGGGATTGAACTTGACAGTTTAGTAGAAGCAACATGGAAACAACCGGGTGTCCTTGGGGCACGGATGACAGGAGCTGGCTTTGGCGGCTGTGCGATTGCTATTGTGGAAAATGATCAGGTAGAAAGCTTTATTGCAAATGTAGGAGCGGCATATGCTGACAAGATTGGATATGAAGCAGATTTTTATGTAGCCAGCATTGGTGATGGAGCAAAAGAATTATAATCGAAAATGCTTGAACGAACAGGAGCATCAACCAAAAGTTATCAATTTTAGGTGGCGATCAATTATGATTTTTCAATTAGTCCAGCAATTAGTTGAACAGGCGCTTGCTACTCAATTAATTGAGCGTGAAGATGAAATATATGCAAGAAACCAAGTACTCGCACTGCTGCAATTAGAGGAGTATAAGGAAGTTGAACTGGAGGAAAGCATTCCGGAGATTCCTGACTTACTTGAAAAGATCGTTGATTATGCAGTGGAGCAAGGAATCATCGAAGATATCTTTGATCGTAAGGATATTTTTTCAAGTAACATTATGAATTGCTTTATTGCCCGGCCATCGAGTCTGAACACTCAGTTTTATGAAAAGTATCAAGAAAATCCCAAGCAGGCGACGGAGTACTTTTATGAATTAAGTAAAAATAGTAACTACATCCAGATGAAGCGAATCCGTCAAAATATTGAATACAAGGCTAAGACAGAATATGGTGAGTTAGACATTACCATTAATCTATCAAAGCCCGAGAAGGATCCAAAAAGTATTGCGGCCGAGAAGCTGGCGAAAAAGTCCAGCTATCCTAAATGTTTGCTTTGTATCGAAAATGAAGGGTATGCTGGAAGAATCGGCCACCCTGCTCGTTCGAACCATCGGATGATTCGAGTGAATTTAACTGATGAGAATTGGTATTTACAATACTCTCCTTATGTTTATTATAACGAGCATTGCATTGTGTTAGCGGAAAACCATACGGACATGAAGATCAGTCCTCTCACGTTTAAACGGCTTTTGGAGTTTGTTGAGCAATTCCCTCATTATTTCTTAGGTTCCAATGCGGATATTCCGATTGTGGGGGGCTCTATTTTATCTCATGAGCATTATCAAGGCGGAAACTATCAATTTGCGATGGCCAAGGCAGGTATTGATTGGAGATTTACCATCGACGGATTTCCGAATGTGGAAGGCTCGATTGTTAAATGGCCAATGTCGGTGATCCGTTTGCGGTCAGCAGATACCGGTTCACTGGTAGATGCAGGAGCCCATATTTTAGAAAAATGGAAAGGCTACAGTGACGAAGCCCTTGATATTTTAGCCTGGACGGATGAAACACCGCATAATACAATAACCCCAATCGCCCGTAAAAATGGTGATTTGTTTGAGCTAGATTTGGTTCTCCGTAATAACCGGACGAGTGACGAACATCCACTAGGCATTTTCCATCCGCATGCAGATGTTCATCATATCAAGAAGGAAAACATTGGGCTGATTGAGGTAATGGGATTGGCTGTCCTCCCTGCGCGCCTTAAGGGAGAACTGGAAAAGGTAGAAAACTTCCTGCTAGGTAAAACGGATACGGTGGCTGACTATCATCGTGATTGGGCAATTGAATTAAAGAACCGTTATGGAACGTCTGTAGACGAAACCGATGTGGAAACACTGGTAAGAGAAGAAACAGGCAAAAAGTTTTTACGAGTATTAGAAGATGCTGGTGTGTTTAAGCGGAATGTAGAGGGAGAGGCAGGATTCCGCCGCTTTATCGATACATTATAATAATCTCTATTTTGAAAAAAAGGAAGTGGAATAGCAATGAAATTGAGTGAGCAGCTTTTTGGCAATTATGATGGAGCGGATGTGGTCGAGTACACATTAAGCAATGATTCTGGCATGACCGTAGCTTGTTTAAATTATGGCTGTGTGATTACGAAAATCCTCGTTCCTGACCGGAATGGAAAGGTAGAAAATGTAGTCCTTGGTTTTGATACCTTTGAAGATTATCCAAAATGGTCACCGTTTTTCGGTGCTGTTTGCGGACGTGTGGCGGGAAGAATTAAAGGTGCAAGCTTTGAACTGGATGGAAACGAATATACGCTTGAGCAAAATGATGGTCTGAATCACCTGCATGGCGGTGTAAAAGGATTTGACTCGGCCATTTGGAAAACGGAAAAAATTGAAGCCGATGGCGCTGTTGGTTTGGTATTCTTTTATACTAGTCCAGATGGAGAAGAAGGCTACCCAGGAAATCTAGAAACAAAAGTAACCTACTTGTTAACAAATGAGAATGAACTGAAAGTAAGTTATGAAGCAAGAACAGACAAAAAAACCTTAGTCAACTTAACGAATCATTCCTATTTTAACTTAAGCGGAAATAATAAGCGGAATTGTTCGGAACACGTACTCCAATTGGCTAGTGACCGATACGTAGAATTGGCTCCGGATCTTATGCCCACAGGGGAGATGCCGTTGTCAGTGAATACACCGTTTGATTTTACTAACGGAAGAAAATTAAAGGATGGCATCGAGTCTTCTTTTCCACAAAATGTCTTGGTTGGAAAAGGGTACGACCACCCGCTTCTTTTCTCAAAAGAAGGGGAAAATCAGATTGTCCTAAGTGAGGAAGAGAGCGGACGGGTTCTTGAGATTACGACCGACCAGCCTTGCGTTGTTCTGTATACGTCCAATATGTTAGATGGAGAGTTTGAGATTTCAGGTGTAAAGGCTGGAAACTATCTAGGTGTCTGCTTAGAGACTCAAGGGCTGCCAGATGCGATCCATCATTCGAACTTTCCATCCGTCACTTTAAATCCAGAGGATGTATACCGTGCGGCGACCACGTATCGTTTCTTCACCACGATGTTAGGTGATTGATTTATGGCTACGATAAAAGATATTGCCCAGTTAGCGGGTGTTTCGATCGCAACGGTTTCGCGTGTGCTGAATTATGATACAACACTTTCTGTCAGCGATGAAACAAAAAAGAAAATTTTTGAGGCAGCTGAGGAACTCTCTTATAAGAAGAAATCGGCTCGGAAACAGGACTCCGGTAAAATTGCTGTCCTTCAGTGGTATACCGAAAAGGAAGAACTTGAAGATCTTTATTATATGTCGATACGGTTGGGCGTTGAAAATCGCTGTCGTCATCATGGTCTCCAGCTTGTAAAGTATTTTCAGGATAACTATGAAGACTTAAAAGAAGATGATGGACTTCAAGGGCTGATCGCCATTGGTAAGTTTAGCCGTAAGCAAGTGAAAGAATTGCGGTCGATTACTAAGAATATTGTGTTTGTGGATACCTCACCGGATGAAGAACAGTATGATTCAATTGTCATCGACTTTGAGAAGGCAACGAAGAAGGTGCTTGATTACTTTATCGAAAAGGGCCATACACAAATTGGCTATATCGGCGGCAAAGAGGAATTTAAAGACAAGACTTCCACGATTGAAGATGCAAGAGAAGAAACCTTTAAACGTTTTTTAATGGAAAAAGGGATTTTTGATAAGAGCGTGATGTATAATGGCAAATTTTCAGCGGAAGATGGCCATGCTTTGATGAAACAGGCTATTCAGGAGCATGGTGACAACTTACCGACTGCCTTCTTCGCGGGGAATGACTCGATAGCAGTTGGTGCCTTAAGGGCGCTGCTCGAGGAAGGCATTGCTGTACCGGAACGGGTTAACCTTATTGGGGTTAATGACATCAGCATTTCAAAATATGTTTTTCCGACTTTGAGTACGGTCAAAGTTTATACGGAGCTGATGGGTGAGACAGCGGTCGATACGCTGCTAGAACGGATTGAAGGCAGAAAGACTGCCAAAAAAATTCTTATCGCTACCAAACTCATCATTCGCAACAGCAGCTTCTAACGAAGAATGAAATAGGGGGAACTGTCCATCCAAGATGGACAATTCCCCCTATTTGTCTTTTAATGGTGCCTGTCACCATTTGAACTGTTTACTTGGTGTTTACGTTGCTTTGGTTTGCCAGCCATTCCATGATGGTGGTTGTTTTTCCGTTGATCATGTCTGTTGGTGCATTATTGTATACATAAATCCAAGACCAGTGTCCATTGTATTCGTAGGGGGTACCATCCGCTTTGGTATATAAACCGGAGGTATCTAGTACCCTATCAAATAATGATAAATGGACATTTTTAGCACCTGCATCGACTAAGCGTTGATACGTAGGTTCAACATATTGAGATGTGATCACCACTGGGTCTGTTTTAGCGGCAATGAACCAGATTGGAAGGTCTTTCAATTTATTAATTTGTGTATCTGTTATTAACGTATCCTTTAATGCTTCACAAGTTGGAAATGCAGCGGCAAAATAGTTGGTATAGTCTCGAGCCATGAGCATGGTCATATACCCGCCGTTCGAGTCACCGCCGATGTAGATTCTGCTGGTATCAACGTCTTTGTGATTAGCCACATAATCCTTAATTAAAGACATTAAAGCATTCTCATATTTGGAGGTTCCATCTCCCCTACCGGTAAAACCGTCCATCCAAAAAGTTGGAGTTTGAGGGGCCAGAACGTAGGCACCATCAAAGAAGGATTGTATATCCTTTGAAGCAAAGTTGGCTGCTTTATTGGCGGAGATTGGAATCGTAGGGTCTGTACCTCCTTCACCAGCTCCATGCAGCCAGATAATTAATGGATTCTTATGATTGTCAGTGGCTGGGGAATAGTCCGCATAAGTTAAACTAACATTGTCATAGGTTCCCTTTCCTGTTGAAAAATCATCTACTAGTTCTCTTGTCTCCCCTGCGAATTGATCAATAACTAATCCTGAAATCGTTCCTGCACTTGTTTCAATATCTTTTTGCTGTGTGATGGTATATTTCATATCAATCCAATCATTAAATCCAGTAGTTGCCCAATCATAGTTAAGAGGTGAACCAAGAGATACATCAGGACCGATTTTCATTTCTAAGACTACATATTTTCCTGTTTGGACCACAGGGTTACCATCTTTATCTGCTACATATACTTTAGTGATTGTCCGGTCGCCTTCCTCAAGAAACGGTGTTTTTAACCGTTTATCGCTTCTCGCAACATGGACTTTAAAGGTATCTGCTGTGATAGAGTCTTTTGGGATCGGTTTCCCAACATTAACAATGACTTTCGTTGTTGCTGCGCCCCAATCTTCAATCTCTGTAACCGTTTGGTAAGATGTTGGCTGTGTATTGATTTGTTTCGCGAAAACGTTCGTATTAAATGATAATGTCATCACTGCCGCCATCGAGGCCAACATGGCTCTTTTTTTCACTTTTTTAAGCATTTGCCTTTACCTCCAGCATGTTATTTTAGGGATTTTCAAAAATTCTCTACCGATTGTATTTTGATAGTGTTGCTAATTGCACATCAGGCCCATTGTCATTGTCTATTTCGGCAATGATATCTTTGTCCACTTTAAAATCCATTGTCCCCCTGATATCGGAAGAAGAAGCTCCGATCTTGAATTTATAGGTTCCTTTTTCAACAATCCAAGAGGAGGTAGATTCATCAAAAGAAGCAATGTCCTTTGGATCGATAAAGAAGTTGAATGTCTCTTTTTGACCAGGCTTTAGCTCACGGGTTTTTCCGAAGGCTTTGAGCTCAATGGCTGGTTTTTCTAATTTTCCATCAGGCGCACTTACATAAACTTGCGGAGCCTCCTTCCCTGCAAATGAACCAGTGTTAGTAACCTTAAACGAGACTTTGATTTTATTAGATAAGTTGTCTTTGTTTAATCTAAAGTCACCATAATCAAAAGTGGTATAGGAGAGACCGTAGCCAAACTCGTAAGCAGGCTTAACATTAAAGGTAGAATAGTAACGGTAACCAACATAAATATCTTCTGTATATTTTACTAAGTTGGGATTGCCATCAGAGCTTGGGAAGTTCGCATAGCTTGGAGCATCCTCCAAACGAATTGGGAATGTCTCAGGAAGTTTACCAGATGGATAGGCTTTTCCAGAAAGAACATCTGTAAGGGAGTTTCCAGCTTCCATTCCTGGCTGCCAGGATAATAAGATGGAGTCTACGTCATTTCTCCAAGTTACCGTGTTAAATGGAGCACCAACATTTAAGACTACTACTACCTTTTTATTTACTGCATGGAAAGCAGTAGATACCTTTTTTATTAGTTCTAATTCTTTTGCAGTTGGTTCAAAGGTTGTAGCATTTCCATCTGCCCCCTCGCCAGAACCTCGAGCAATCACCACCACGCCAATATCTGAATTCTGAGCCATATAGGCTGCATCCTCAGCGGTAAGATTTTCATTAATTTCAGCACCACTAGCATTAGTAGTAACAGGTGTATATCCTGCGTTAGTTAGCCCATCTGGAAGCTGTACGGAATGTGTTGGAGTAACATAGGCACTGCCGGTACCCATTAGGAACATTTTTGTAGCGGCATTATCAGTTGTACAGGCAGATAAAGGAGTTCCAAAGCCGCAGCTAGGCATGGAATAGGAGTTACCTACTATACCAACCTTTTTCACTTTATCATTAAATGGAAGCGTTTTATTTTCATTTTTCAATAAGACCATTCCTTCTGGAGCAGCTTCTCGTGAGATCTGTGCATCAGAAGCGGCTAGATCGGGACTAACGCTTAGTTTCGAATTATCAACGGTACTTAACTTATTGAAAGTAGGGGATTTAACCACTAAGGCAAGAATATTTTCGATGGCGGTATCAAGTTTTTCCTCTGATAATGAACCGTCTAAAATCGCTGCTTTTACTGCCGCCTTACCCACAGCATTTAAACTTGGCATGGACAAGTCATTTCCACCATTCATCATAGCAATACCATTATTTTTAGATCCGCCCCAGTCTGTCATGACCATGCCATTAAAGCCCCAGTCACTTCTTAATACATCATTTAAGAGCCAGGAATTATGGGCAGAGAAAGGTCCATTAATAGAGTTATAGGAACTCATTACAGTCCATGGTTGAGCTTCTTTAACCACCCGTTCGAAACCTGATAGGTATATTTCTCTTAAGGCGCGTTCAGAAATAATTTCATTAACTGACTGTCTGTTGGTTTCCTGATTATTGGCGGCAAAATGCTTCATGCTGACACCAACGCCTTGATCCTGAACCCCTTTAGTAAACTGAGCTGCCATTTCACCGCTTAGAAGTGGATCCTCAGAGTAATATTCGAAGTTCCGTCCGCCGCGAGGATCCCTATGTATATTCAAGGCAGGTCCTAAAATCACATCCACACCATAATCAAGAGTTTCTTTTCCCATAGCTGCCGCCACATTATACATGAGGTCTTTATTGAAGCTTGAAGAGAGGGCTGTTGGAATAGGGAAACCTGTTGTAGATTTATTTGCAGTCGATCCAAAGCGAAGTCCAGCTGGGCCGTCTGCAAAGTTGAGCTTCGGAATGCCAAGCCGTGGAATGGCAAAAGTACCTCCTGCAGCCCCTGAAATGGAAGCTCCTGCTCCGCCAATTAAATCAATTTTTTCATCCAGTGTCATAGCTCTAATAACGGCTGGAATGGAAGCTTGGTCAACTAAAATGGGCGTTTGTCCCTCGGTTGGCCCAGTTTGAACATTACTGTTATCTGATGAAACAGCTGTAGTATTTACCTGTCCTGCCGGCTGTTCCTCAGCAAACGCACTTGTATAACCTGATGATAATAGCATAAGACTAAACATGGATGTACTTAGAACTTTGTAATAACCCTTCACACGTAACAACCCCTTTTTTATTTGAAAACCCTTACATTAAAAAGGTTAGCATGTTAGTTGTAATTCGATAATTACAAGAAGTAGCATTAACTTGCGATTTGCTAGATTAATTTGTTATTATCTGAAAATTCAAATAGAGATAGAGAAGACAAGGGTATTTATTCATATTCCTTAGACAATATCCGACATGACTTTAGTAACAGGAGTAGTAACCGCTAAAAAATTGGATGGATTTTAGTACTTTTTGTTTTTCTATTGTCTATCTATCAAAAAACAAAATAGTGAAGATTTTCGCAATATAATCCAGAATATTACTAAAACTCTGAATATTTAATTCAGTTAAACTGATTTTGGAAGCGCTTTTAAGTGCGATATTCTAACCAAATGAAATAAGGGGGTTATTCAATTATGTTAAAAAAGCTCAAGAAAAAGAAAAAATCAAATCTACTAGCCATCACTCTTACATCATCGTTAATTCTCTCAGGAATCACCTTTGACATTGCGTCCGCTCAGAGTCCAGATTCATCAACCGTACAACAAAACCAAACTTCTATTGTACAAACAACAGCACCATTCTTAACCGATGCTGCTTCTATTGACAGTGTTATTCAAGCGATGAGCCTCGAGGAAAAGGCTAAATTCGTTGTAGGTGTAGGAATGCCTGGATTCGGGGGGACACCTCCATTTGAAGTAACTGGAGCCGTAGGCGGTACATTTGGAATTCCTCGCTTAGGTATCCCTGAACTGCGTTTAGCTGACGGGCCGGCAGGTCTTAGGATCAGACCGACAAGACCAGGTCAAACCCAAACTTATTATGCAACCGCTTTCCCGATTGCAACGGCTCTAGCCTCAACTTGGGATCCTGCAACAGCAGAAGCAGTAGGACAAGCTCAGGGAAATGAAGTGAAAGAATACGGTGTTGACCTTTTACTAGCACCGGCACTTAATATCCACCGTAATCCATTAAACGGACGAAACTTCGAATACTATTCAGAAGACCCTTTAATTGCAGGGAAAATGGCTGCGGCGATGGTAAATGGGGTACAATCCAATGGTGTTGGAGCAACAATCAAGCACTTTGCTGCCAATAACCAGGAAACTAACAGGAATAGTATTGATACGATAGTTTCAGAACGTGCTTTAAGAGAAATTTATCTTAAAGGCTTCGAAATTGCTGTAAAAGAATCCCACCCTTGGTCGGTCATGAGTTCCTATAACAAACTTAATGGAACCTACACATCCCAAAATGCGGACTTGCTTACAACTATTTTACGTAAGGACTGGGGCTACACAGGCTTTGTAATGACAGACTGGTTTGGCGGGGATAATCCGGTAGAACAAATGAAAGCTGGCAATGACATGATTATGCCAGGTATGTCGTATCAATCCGAATTAATTAAGGCAGCTGTTGAAGGTGGGGATTTGGATGAATCGGTCCTTGACCGTAATATTAAAAACATTCTCCAGATCGTCATCCAAACCCCTGAGTTTAAAAAGTATCAAAACACAGACAAGCCAGATTTGACGGCTCATGCTCAAACAGCTCGAAATGCAGCGGCAGAAGGGATGGTTCTCTTAAAGAACGACAAGATGCCGCTTCCTATCAGCAAGGACCATAAGATTGCTATATTTGGCAATACACAAATCGAAACAGTTAAAGGAGGTACAGGAAGCGGCGATGTCAATGCGGCTTACACTACTTCTATTGTTGAAGGACTAAAGACTGGTGGATACCAAATAAATCAACGTCTACTTCAAGAATATAAGACATATATTGATACATTACGCTCGCAGGATCAGTATAAAATTAAACAAAGTCCATGGGGTGAAGATTTTGGCAAGTTAGTCCCAGCAATTCCTGAAAAGCCTTTGGCAGATAGCGAAGTTGCTTCTTCTTCCAAAGAATCGGATATCGGAATCATTGTAATTGGCCGTAATTCTGGAGAAGGTGCGGACCGTAAAGTTGTAAAAGGGGATTATTTGTTAAGCGATGCAGAACAAGAAATGATTTCGAAGGTATCAGCAGAGTACCATAAGCAAGGAAAAAAGGTGGCAGTTATTTTGAATATTGGCGGGCCCATCGAAGTGGCAAGTTGGCGGGATAAAGTCGACTCAATCCTATTAGCATGGCAGCCAGGTCAAGAAGCAGGTTATGCTGTTGCGGATGTTATTTCCGGTAAAGTCAATCCCTCTGGGAAACTAGCAACTACCTTCCCAGTAAAATACAGTGATGTGGCATCGGCGAATAGCTTTCCAGGTACACCTGCTGATAACCCAAAACAGGTGGTCTATAACGAAGACATTTATGTTGGCTACCGCTACAATACCACGTTTAATGTAAAGCCTGCTTATGAATTCGGTTATGGATTGTCATATACTAGCTTTGATATTAATCATTTAAATATTAACGAGGGCAAGAAATTTAAAGACAAGCTTAAGGTATCTGCTATGGTTGAGAATACGGGTAACCTCTCTGGAAGAGAGGTTGTCCAAGTGTATGTTTCCGCACCAGATGGAAAACTTGAGAAACCTGCAGTTGAATTAAAAGCCTTTGGTAAAACAAAGGATCTTAAACCTCATCAGCGTGAGCTTCTTCAATTCGAGCTTAATGCCAAAGACCTTGCCTCCTACGATGAAGAGGAAAATGCATGGGTTCTTGAAAAGGGCACATATACCGTAAAAGTTGGGGCGTCCTCAGAAGATATTAAAGAGTCTGCTACATTTACAGTAGAACATGATATGGTCGTTGAAAAAGTTAACGAAGCATTGGCACCGAAAGTTGAATTTGAGAGACTTACTAAATAAAGAAAAAATGATCAAAACCAGCCATCATTTAGTCTCTGAAGGCTGGTTTTTTATAGTTTTACACAGAATTATTAAACGGTATAATTCTGACACATGCTGCATTTTAAATGAGATTGTCGACATTTGGAAAGTTACGTATAATAGATTTATCTATGCTGAGGGATCGGAGTTGGGATATGAGCAGATTATCCATCATCGCGTATTCTGTTGGAAGTTTGTTTTTCTTAATTAGTTGCTCATTTTCATTCTATTATGGCTACAAGGTAATCACGCATGATTTACCTAAGGAACAGAAAACAGTAGAAAAGTATAACTATCATTTTGTGCTAGTTCCAGAAGAGCTAGACAATGAATATTGGAAGCTTGTCGAAAAAGGCGCAGAGGATGCGGCCAATAAATATGGAGTGCTTCTGGAATATGCTGGTCCAAAGCAGGCAAACATTGATGATCATGTGAAGACGATTGAAATGTCAGCTGCCTCCAAAGTAGATGGAATCATGACTCAAGGATTGAGTGATGAGCAATTTACACCGCTGATCGACCGGGTCGTAGCCAGCGGGATTCCTGTTGTAACCGTTGATACCGATGCTGCTAACAGTAGAAGAATGGCCTATATTGGAACCGATAATTATTATGCGGGTTATTTGGCAGGGAAAGCTTTGATAGCGGATACATTTGGGAAGGTAAATGTCGCCATCATTACTGGCAGCTTTTACGCGAATCATATGCAGCAGCGGGTCAAGGGGTTTGAAGATGCCGTTAAACCGGAACCAAGAATTAACATCATTGCGGTGGAAGAATCCGAGATTAGCAGGGTAAAGGCAGCAGAAAAGGCCAATCAAATCTTACAGGATCATCCGGAGGTTACAGCCTTTTTTGGTACAAGCGCCCTTGATGGAATTGAAATAGCCCATGTGGTCAAAAAATATCATAAACAAAAGCAGATCTATATTATTGGCTTTGACACGCTCCCAGAAACAATGGAGTTTATTCGTGAGGGCACCATCCATGCAACCGTTGTTCAGGAACCATATCAAATGGGGTATGGAGCCGTTAAAATGATGATTGATCTTATTCAAGGAAAAAAGGTTCCGCCAGTCGTCCATACTGATACTCGGATTTTAAGAAAAGCGGATCTGCCTGTGAGTAATCAGTTCCGAAGGGCGGTTGACCAATGATGCTATTTCGGATCCGTTCTAAACTATTACTCTATTTTATTGTCCTAGTCGTTTTACTGACCTCAGTCGGAATGTTCTTTTATGACAGAAGTGAAAAACTTGTTTCTGAGTACGATGAAAGCTTTGAACGTTTTCTTTTACTGAATGATATCTCACAGAGAAGTAATCTCCTTACAGAAAAGCTGCATGGATATATCTTAGATAAGGAAAAAACATATCTTCATGACTATCGAAGCGAAAAGTTGAAGTTAATTAAGGACCAGAAGAGACTGATTAAAGTGATGAACAGCAATGATGTGACCCTTACAAATTATAAAAATATGATTGACAGCTTCCTAGATGAGGGAGATGCTACCATCGGCACATTTGAGCAGGATCAAATTAATCAATATTCAAACCACTTTAACGAAGTTTTGAAAATTAACTCGTTTCTTCAGGAAAGTACACTGGCTTTATTGAATAATAAATTAACTGATTATCAAAAATTCTATGATCAAATGGAGCAGCAAAATCATTTTTATAAGCTCCTGTCGATGTCCTTATTCGCGGCGGCCTTTTTCCTTAGCACTTTATTGGCATTATGGATTTCCGGCGGGATTACAAGGCCGATTAGTATGCTATCAAGTGCTGCAAAAGAGATAGCAACAGGCAATTTATCCGGTGATGATATTAAAATAACCACAAAGGATGAGCTCAAGCTTTTAACAGAAACATTTAATCAAATGCGTACGAATTTAAAAGTACTGGTTACTGAGATTAAACAACAAGGTGAACTCGATAAGCTGTTAAAAGAATTAGAGTTAAGAAGTCTGCAAAACCAAATCAATCCGCACTTTTTATTTAATACCCTCAATACTGTTTCAAAGATGGCCTACCTTGAAGAAGCGGAGGAGACGTCAAGGTTGATCGAAGCAGTTGCCGCATTATTACGCTACAATTTAAGTGATTTCGATAAGGTCTCAACCTTAAGAGATGAAGTAAGTATTGTGAAAGAGTATTTCTTTATTCAAAAAACAAGATTCGGTGATCGAATTCAATTTATTACGGATATTCAAGAGGAATATTTGGATATGGAAATCCCGAGTTTGGTTCTCCAGCCGTTAATTGAGAACGCCTTCATTCATGGCGTTGAAGAATATGAAGAAAATGGTGTGATCGAGCTCCATATTTATCGGCTGAATGACCGTATAAATGTAGAAGTCATCGATAACGGAGTAGGAATGGACGAGCGGACGAAAAAGAAACTAACTAATTACGTCCATCATTTCGAATTAGAGGAAACCGCTGAAAAGGCTAAGCCAAAAGGTCAATCCAATGGGATTGCAGTCAAAAATGTGATTAGAAGGCTGCAGCTTTTTTACCATAGAAAAGATATTGTTGAAATAGAATCAGAACTAAACAATGGAACCATTTTCCGACTGACGATTCCTGTCGCAGCCAAAGGAGGAACCGAACTTGTTGAAAATTCTTATAGCAGATGATGAGGTACTCGAACGAAAAGCAGTAGCAAAAATCATTCAAAGCTCTAAAGCGGATGTCATGGTGATTGGGGAAGCACAGAACGGAAGAATTGCGATTGAAATGGCCCAAGAACATCGGCCTGACATCATCTTTATGGATATAAAAATGCCTGGGATTGATGGCGTTCAAGCGGTGAAGGAAATTAAAAAGTTCGATCAGGGTATTCGTTTTATCATGGTTTCAGCATTTAATACGTTTGAATATGCAAAGGAGGTCATGCAGCAAGGGGTAAAGGAATACATTCTCAAGCCAAGCAGTAAAAAGGACCTTCTTGAAAGCATGCAGCGGGTCGCAGAGGAAATCCAGTCAGAACTAAAGCAAAAGGAAGAACAGCAAAGCCTGAGAGCAAATCTGGACAGGGCCGTGTCGATTGCTCAAAAAGAATGGGTTACCTCCTTACTAATGAACCAGGTGCAGGATATATCATTTGATGAATGGAGTCAGCTCCTTGGTGTAGAAATTACATCCGGATATATGATGTTATTTTCATTGAAATCATCCTCTCAAACGGAATTGTCCCTGCCGGAAAAAGAAAAATGGTACAACTGGCTAAAGGATTCACTCCAATCGAATGTCGTCAAACATGAAATTATGGTGGGAGCGATGATGGACTGCCAAGTTCCCGTTTTATTCTTGTGCAAAAAGTCAGCAGAGAAAAGTCATTTTAGGACTAATGCCGAAACCGTCATCGACACCCTTTATCGCTTATTCAAACAAGAACGCCTTGGGTCAGAAATGAAAATTGGCATTGGTCACCCCTATAATCATGCACATGAGCTCAATCGGTCTTACCACGAAGCGGTCTTGGCACTCGACGAGCTTTTAAAAATGCCGAACCGTAAATATTTATTCTCTAACAAGCAGGGACAGGCTTTTGAAGTTCCCACTGACTCAGAGGTGATTGAGGTAGAGAAAAAGCTGCTTGATAGTGTTAGACAAGGGGATGTCAACCAGGTGATGTTAACCTTTGATTCCTTTGTCGCAAAGATTAGCACCAATACGGTAACAGCATCTTTTGTTAAAAAATCGTTTGATGAGCTGTTTATTCTTATTTCCCGTATGCTGCATGATTTAGGGATTAACTATGAACGGATTCCCAACATGGATGAATCCGAGGATATCCGAATGATTTTGGAAACGGGCAAGTCGCACTTACTTGCAGTTGTCCAGCATGTCCAGGTGTGGCGGAATAATCACGCAAAGGGAATGCTGCAAAAAGCAAAGGATTTTATAGAGACACACTATGCGGATTCCATTACACTAGAATCTGTCGCTGAATACGTCGAATTAAGTCCGTTTTATTTTAGCAAGCTTTTTAAAGATCGATTTGGAATGACCTTCATTGATTATTTGACGGAGATTAGGATCAAGAAAGCTAAAGCGGAAATGCTGGACCCCGGAAAGAGCATGAAAGAAATCTGTTATTCAGTCGGCTACCGGGATCCAAACTACTTCAGCAGGGTATTTAAGAAGCTGACAGGATTATCGCCAAGTGAGTTTCGAAAGGTAACGGTGAATTAGGAAGATATTTTTTAGGGCCAATTTCATGTGAAATTGGTCCTTGTTTTTTTACAAAATAAAGTTGTTTTATTACATAATTGTTTCAAAGATTGCAAAATAATCTAGGAAATCACAAATTAGTGCTATAGGTAGTACCTATTGTAACCGCTGTCACCATGATACGATATTTGCAAGGGCATACATTAAGACTGAATTAAGCTCCAAGAAAACAGCTTAATAGGGTCTTTATAAAAAGAAAAAGGGAGATTGATGAGAGTGAAGAAAAAAGGTTTGATTCTATCATTAACAGTTGCATCTAGTATTCTATTAGCAACAGGTTGCAGCAGTAGTTCGACAAGCGGCTCTGGAGATTCTGGAAAGAAGAGCAATGACCTTCCAGCTGTAGGGGCAACCATCTATAAGTTCGATGATAACTTCATGTCATACGTACGTCGCGCGATGGAAACGTCAGCAAAAGGAAATGTGAATTTAATGCTGAACGACTCACAAAATGACCAAGCAAAGCAAATCGAGCAAGTGGATACGTTAATCGCTAAAGGTGCAAAATCACTGGCGATCAATCTAGTAGATCCAAAAGCAGCACAAACCATTGTAGACAAAGCGAAAGCTAAAAATATTCCTGTTATCTTCTTCAATAAAGAGCCGGATGAAAGCGTATTAAGCGGCTATGATAAAGCTTACTATGTAGGAACTACTTCTTCAGAATCAGGCGTTCTGCAGGGTGAGTTAATCGCGAAGGCTTGGGAAGCTAACAAAGATAAGTGGGATAAAAACCACGATGGCAAACTTCAATATGTGTTACTAAAAGGGGAGCCAGGACACCCAGATGCAGAAGCGCGTACAAAATATGTAGTTGATACCGTAAAGTCTAAAGGGATCCAAGTAGAACAATTAGCAATGGATACAGCGATGTGGGATGCAACAAAAGCAACTGAAAAGATGGATGCATGGGTTTCTAAGTACAACGATAAGATTGAATTTGTAATTGCCAACAACGATGGTATGGCATTAGGTGCAATTTCTTCACTTGAAAAAGCAGGCTATTTCACAGGAGATAAGTTTGTTCCAGTTGTAGGGGTTGACGCGATTCCGGAAGCACTTGAAATGATCGAAAAAGGCAAAATGGTTGGTACAGTCTTGAATGACGCGAAGAACCAAGGAAAAGCAACTATTGACCTTGCAGCTAATGCAGCAAAAGGAAAAGATGTTTTAGATGGAACTGAGTGGAAGCTTGATGACAAGAAAGCCGTTCGTGTTCCTTACGTTGAAATCACGAAGGACAATATCGAAGTCGGTAGGGATGCTTACAAATAAGTAAAATCTGAAAAGCGCCTGTTCGGGGGGCGGAGCCACTTCCCCTTGGCGCTCTTCGAACGAAGGAAAAGATCATGCTTTTCCTTCGTTCGGAGACCTAAGCTTTCATCTTAGTGAAGCGAATACCGAGCAAATAGTAAATTCAACTACTTTTTATTAAATAGATATGAGCTGGACCTGGAAGGATCACTCATATTTTTTAAATGGTTAAGTTAGGAGGTTCACTTATGACAGGATCTAGTACTACCTATCTACTTGAAATGCAGAATATCACAAAAAGATTTCCTGGAGTACTTGCATTAGACAATGTTAGCTTGAAGGTGAGGCCGGGTTCGGTTCATGCCTTAATGGGAGAAAACGGTGCAGGAAAATCAACCTTAATGAAATGTTTATTCGGCATTTATTCGATGGACAATGGCAAAATCATCTTTAATGGAAGCGAGATTTCATTTGCCAATTCCAAGCAGGCATTAGAAAACGGCGTTTCCATGGTGCACCAAGAATTAAACCAAGTCCGCCAGCAAAATGTTATGGATAATATCTGGCTGGGCCGTTATCCGAAAAAAGGTATTTTCGTAGATGAAAAGAAAATGTATGAGGACACCGCAGCGATATTCAAAGGCCTAGACATAAATATCGACCCGCGCAGTAAGGTTAGTTCATTATCTGTTTCTGAGATGCAGATGGTTGAAATTGCAAAAGCTGTATCTTATCATTCAAAAATTATTGTAATGGATGAGCCGACCTCATCCTTAACAGAGACGGAAGTAAACCACTTATTTAGAATCATTAAGCGGCTTCAAAGTGAGAATGTGGCCATCATTTACATCTCACACAAAATGGAAGAAATCTTAAAGATTTCAGACGAAGTAACGATCATGCGAGATGGCCAGTACATTGCCACTAGAAGTGCAAAAGATCTGACAACGGATGAAATCATTAAGCTAATGGTAGGCCGGGACTTATCACAGCGCTTCCCCGCTAAGGAAAACAAACCAGGAGATATTATTTTAAAGGTTTCTGATCTAACTGCAGAAACACAGCCGTCTTTTAAGAATGTAAGCTTTGAATTGAAAAAGGGTGAAATACTCGGAATTGCCGGCTTGGTAGGTTCTAAACGGACAGAAGTACTCGAAGCAATCTTTGGAATCAGGTCATTAAAATCTGGAAAAATTGAGCTGAATGGCAAGGTGGTTAAAAATCAATCGCCACAACACGCCATTAAAAACGGCTTTGCCCTTGTAACTGAAGAAAGAAGATCCACTGGTATATTTTCCGATTTAAGCATCAGCTTTAATTCAATCATTTCAAACATGAAGCAGTATAAAACAAAGAGTGGATTCCTATCCAATAAGAAAGTAGCGGACGATACCCAATGGGTAATTGATTCGATGAAAGTGAAAACACCATCACAAAAAACGTCAATTGGCAGTTTATCCGGCGGAAACCAGCAAAAGGTTATTATCGGGCGCTGGCTATTGACTAAGCCTGATATCTTATTGCTTGATGAACCGACACGAGGCATAGATGTTGGGGCGAAATTCGAGATTTACCAATTAATCAACAAATTAGCAGCAGACGGTAAGGGGATTATCATGATCTCATCCGAAATGCCGGAGCTGTTGGGTACGACAGATAGAATTCTCGTAATGAGTAATGGAAAAGCAGCTGGGATCGTTGATACGAAGACGACTTCTCAAGAAGAAATCATGCGATTAGCCGCATTGTATTAGGAGGCGACAAAAATGAGTACAGAAGCTTTAAAAAAATCGGGATCTAAGGAAGCAAAAAATTCGAAATCAGGTTTCTCAAAATGGATTGTTGATAATGTGATTTATCTAGTATTAATTCTACTAGTCGTTGGGATCGTTGTGGCATCACCAGATTTCTTATCGATGACGAACTTAATTAATATTCTAAGTCAGGCGTCATCACGTGTTATTATTGCCCTTGGGGTAGCGGGTATTTTGATTCTGGCCGGTACTGACCTTTCCGCAGGCCGGATGGTGGGTTTGGCAGCGGTTGTTTCAGCTTCCATGCTTCAAGCAAGTGACTATGCTTATAAAATGTACCCGCATTTACATGAATTACCACTATTTGTTCCAATTATTATTGCGATGTTAGCAACTGGTTTCATTTCTGCCATCAGTGGTGTGATTGTGGCAAAATTTCATGTGCCGCCATTCATTGCCACATTAGGTATGATGATTGTGGTGTACGGTACTTCTTCTATCTACTTTGACCGTCCTCCGTATGGTGCACAGCCGATTGGCGGTTTAAGTGAGAAGTTTACAACGTTTGCCCAAAGAGGAATTAAGCTTGGTCAATATGAATTTCCATATCTAATCTTCTATGCCATTATTGTATCACTTATTATTTGGGTTATTTGGAATAAAACGCAGCTTGGTAAAAACATGTATGCAATTGGCGGAAATCCTGAAGCAGCAAAGGTTTCAGGGGTTAACGTAGCCAAGAATATCATCATTATCTATATGATCGCAGGTCTTCTTTACGGCTTCACCGGTGTTCTTGAAGCAGGTCGTGTAGGTAGTGCCACTAATAATACAGGTAACATGTACGAGATGGACGCGATTGCAGCCTGCGTAGTCGGCGGGGTATCATTGACTGGCGGTATTGGAACTGTACCAGGTATCGTAACGGGAGTTCTTATTTTCCAAGTTATCAACTACGGATTAGCTTTCCTTGGCGTAAGCCCGTACATCCAATTCATCGTAAAAGGCTTAATTATTATCGTCGCAGTAGCCTTCGATATGCGCAAACACGCAAAGAAAAAATAAACACAAAACGATAGGGCAGCTTCCAACATGGAGAGCTGCCTTTTTCTTTTATAAAGAAAACGTAACCAATGATGTTATTTGAATCATTGATTGTTCGATATTATAGAATATCTTTAACAATGGAAAAAATAAGATATGAATAGAGATAAACAGTTTATAAGGTGAGTTTAGTACAGTTTGTAAGTTTGAAAAATAATATATTTCAGAAATATTTAAATAAATAAATAATATACTAGACGAATGAAATTAATTGTATTACAATACTAAATATCAATTAATTCAACGACTAAACATACCGATCCTATTAAGATACTAAATAATGGATGTTTGTGTCAGAAAAATCAGAAAAAAGATAAAGGGGATGTCATGATGAAGAAGAATTTTGCAAAGATGTTTATGGCTTCAACATTATTGGCTGGCGTACTAGCCGGATGTTCGGGAGCAAAAGATAGTGCTGGAGGAGGAGGAGACACCGTTAAATTGGGTGTAAACCTTGAACTTTCAGGCGGAGTTGCTTCTTACGGGGAGTCACTTGCTTCAGGTATCAATCTTGCTGTTGATGAAATTAACAAAAAGGGCGGAGTTGACGGCAAGAAAATCGAGCTTGTTAAAGTGGACAATAAATCAGATGCAGCGGAAGCGACAAATGGTGCCATCAAGTTAACCAGCCAAGATAAAGTAACAGCTATAATCGGTGCAGCTACAAGTGGTGACACTGTTGCCCAAGCGGAAATCGCCGATAGCAATAAAACCGTTTTATTAACACCATCAGGAACAGCTCCAAACGTAACAGTTACAGATAAAGGGAAATTAAACGAATACGTATTCCGTACTTCTTTTATTGATCCATTCCAAGGAACAGTTGCAGCCAACTTTGCAGCTAACGAATTAAAAGTTAAAAACGTTGCAATCTTTGCTGATAGTGCAAGTGACTATGCGAAAGGTTTGGCAGCTTCATTTAAAGAAACGTTTGAAAAAGCAGGCGGTAAGGTTGTCTCTGAAGAGGCATATGTTGGAAAGGATACAGACTTCCGTGCAACATTAACTCGTATCAAGGCCAAAAATCCTGAATTTATCTTTATCCCTGGATATTACGAAGAAGTTGGGTTAATTGTAAAACAAGCTCGTGAAATGGGCATCACTGCTCCTCTAATGGGTGCAGATGGCTGGGATTCACCAAAATTAGTAGAATTAGCTGGTAAAGATGCGTTAAACAATACCTATATCACAAATCACTATTCTTCCGAAGACCCAGACAAAAAGATCCAAACGTTTGTATCTGCTTTTAAAGCAAAGAACAATGGAGAATCACCAAATGCTTTCAACGCTCTTGGCTATGATTCAGTTTATCTATTAGCAGATGCAATTAAGAGTGCAGGAAGCACTGACCCTAGCAAAATTAAGGCAGCATTAGAAAAAACTAAAGATCTATCCCTTGTTACTGGTGTGGTTACGATTGACAAAAATCACAATCCGATTAAATCTGCAACAGTCTTAGAATATAAAGACGGTAAGCAAGTATTTAATACAAAGGTTGACCCTAAATAAATCTCGAAATATGATTATAAAAAGACTTCTTCACTCCAATGGTGAAGGAGTCTTTTTTTTGGCACAATTCTTGCATATTAATTAAGCGTAGCCTACTTAATTCGCTTTTTAATTTACAGGAGGTGCTTTTGAAGTGAATAAAATGATTTCAAGGGAAGAAGTTTCGTCCCTTTTTACAGATGGAATGACGATAATGGCTGGGGGCTTTATGGGCGTGGGGACACCTCAGGAACTTGTTACAGCAATGCTTGAAGCGAATGTAAAGGATATTACCTTAATCGCCAATGACACCGCTTTCTCAGAAACAGGTGTAGGGCCTTTAATTGTAAATAAACGAGTGAAAAAGGTGATTGCCTCACATATTGGAACAAACCCGGAAACTGGCCGGCAAATGATTGCGGGCGAAATGGAAGTAGAACTAGTTCCACAGGGAACCTTGGCTGAACGTGTACGTGCCGGAGGTTCAGGATTAGGCGGAGTATTAACTCCTACTGGAGTGGGAACTGTTGTCGAAGATGGGAAAGAAAAGATTACCGTCGACGGCCGGGAATATTTGCTTGAAAAGCCCCTTCGTGCTGAGGTTGCCTTGTTGAAAGCTTTTAAAGCCGATAAAGCAGGAAATTTAATTTATCACCGTTCTGCCAGGAACTTTAACCCGTTGATGGCCTTGGCTGCTGACACCGTTATTGTCCAAGTGGAGCAGCTTGTAGAAGTGGGAGAAATCGACCCAGATGAAGTCATAACACCTGGAATCCTCGTGGATAAAATCTATGTTCAAGGAGGTCGTCGATCATGATGACTACACTCGTTAATCCAAAACAAATCATCGCTGCACGCGTGGCAAAGGAATTGAAGGATGGAGATGTGGTGAACCTGGGCATCGGGCTGCCAACCATGGTGCCCAACTACTTGCCTGATGGTGTGAACGTGATTTTACAATCAGAAAATGGCTATGTGGGTCTTGGACCTTTAGAGGGCGATATTGATCCAGATTTAGTTAACGCCGGCGGTCAGCCAGCTGGTATTATTCGCGGAGGTGCCTTCTTTGATAGTCTGTTTTCCTTCGAATTAATTCGCGGCGGACATGTCGATGTTACTGTTCTTGGCGGGCTGGAAGCAGATGCGAAAGGAAATCTTGCCAATTGGATGGTTCCAGGGAAAATGGTTCCTGGAATGGGCGGGGCAATGGACCTTGTGACCGGCGCAAAAAAGGTGATTGTCGCAATGGAACATACGGCCAAGAATGGTTCCTCTAAAATTCTCGAGCAATGCCGTCTGCCGCTGACTGGTAAAGGGGTAGTTGATCTAATTGTAACCGAATTGGCTGTTTTTCGTGTTACAGCGGATGGATTGGTTTTGGAGGAACTTCAAGAGGGTGTCGACCTAGAGACAGTAACGGAAAAGACAGAAGCGGATTTTACTTTAGGCCTTGCAATAAAATAAAAGTGTTTGCTAGTGAAAGAGAATTGGGAGGGCTTTTCTTAAAATCGCTGATATATTGCAAAAATCGCTGATATTGCTGAACATATCGCCGATAAAATTAAAAAATCGCTGATAAATGAATAAAAACCGCCGTTAAATTTTAAATCTTCCAATTTATAAAGAAAATAACTTTTCAGGAGGAACTATTTATGCGAGAAGTAGTGATCGTTAGTGCAGTACGGACAGCAATTGGCAGTTTCATGGGGACATTAAGTAATACACCAGCAACCGGATTAGGAGCAATTGTCATTAAAGAAGCAGTAAACCGCGCCGGGATTAGCGGAGATCAAGTTAATGAAGTCATTATGGGAAACGTTCTGCAAGCAGGTCTTGGCCAGGGGCCTGCCCGTCAGGCTACACTCAAAGCCGGTTTGCCAGCTGAGGTATCCTCTATGGCGATCAACAAACTGTGCGGTTCAGGTTTAAAAGCAGTTCATTTGGCAGCCCAAGCGATCCAAACCGGTGAAGCAGAAATTGTCGTCGCAGGTGGTATGGAAAATATGAGTCTAGCACCATACTTGCTGATGGATGGACGAACAGGCTACCGCATGGGTGATGGCAAAATTTTCGATAGTTTGATTCAAGATGGACTGCAATGTGCGATTAACTCTTATCATATGGGGGTAACCGCCGAAAACATTGCCGAACAATATGACCTCAGCCGCGAAGAGCAAGATGAGTTTGCCGCCTGGAGCCAGCAAAAGACAGAGGCAGCCATCAAAGACAGCAAATTTAAGGATGAGATTGTCCCTGTTGTCCTCCCACAGCGTAAGGGCGAGCCAGTCGTTTTTGATACAGATGAATTCCCTCGCTCAGGGGTGACATCTGAAAAGCTAGCAAAATTAAAGCCCGCTTTTAAAAAGGACGGTACGGTAACAGCTGGCAATGCCTCTGGTATCAATGACGGTGCGGCCGCACTAGTACTCATGAGCAGAGAAAAGGCAGAAGAGCTGGGAATTAAACCAATGGCTGTCATCCGCGGCAATGGGACCTCAGGGGTGGATCCAAAAATAATGGGAATTGGCCCTGTGCCCGCATCTAAGAAGGCACTGGCAAAAGCGGGTCTTTCTATCAAGGAGATGGATTTAGTGGAAGCGAATGAAGCGTTTGCTGCTCAATCCCTTGCTGTAGGAAGAGACCTGGAGATTCCAAGAGAGAAATTGAATGTTAACGGCGGTGCGGTTGCCTTAGGCCACCCAATTGGTGCCAGTGGTGCCCGCGTGTTAGTCACCCTGCTTCACGAGATGAAACGAAGGGAATCCCGCTACGGACTTGCGACGCTATGTATTGGCGGAGGGCAAGGAATTGCTACAGTAGTAGAAATGGAGAAATAACATTGTTTCCGCAAAAACGGAAAATTCCGTTTTTGCGGAAACGCTTTCAATTAATTTTCCGGATTAACGGAATCATTCCAGATCTATTTAGTTCATTTATATAGAAATGAAATTGGCATAATTCTTGCAAATAAGTAGATGTAAGTTTTTAAATGGAAACGCTTACCTTTCAGGGGGGTAAACGAGGAAGCTTACAAAAACATTTAAGGGGGATTTACATGGAATTATTTGTTATTTTACTGGCGCTCGGGCTCCTGATTTTTGTAGCCTACCGTGGATTTTCAGTTATTTTATTCGCGCCAATATGTGCACTTCTTGCTGTATTACTAATTGATCCAAGCCATGTTTTACCTTTCTTTTCCGGGGTATTCATGGAGAAAATGGTTGGATTTATTAAATCCTATTTTGCCGTCTTCTTATTAGGGGCGATTTTTGGAAAAGTTGTTGAAATGTCAGGGATTGCAGAATCGATTGCCAAAACGATTGTCCGTTTACTTGGAGCAAAACGTGCGATGCTGTCGATTGTTTTATTAGGAGCTATTTTAACGTACAGCGGCGTAAGTTTATTCGTAGCCGTTTTTGCCATTTATCCATTTGCAGCCCAAATGTTTAGGCAAGCGAATATTCCTAAAAGGCTTATTCCAGGAACAATTGCTCTTGGTGCCTTCACCTTCACCATGGACGCTCTACCGGGAACACCGCAAATACAAAACGTCATCCCAATTAACTTTTTTAAAACAGATATTTATGCGGCACCGACGCTTGGAATCATTGGAGCTATTTTTGTCTTAGTTCTAGGACTCGTCTATCTTGAATCTAGAAGAAGAAAGGCAGAAAAAGCGGGTGAGGGTTATTACGGATTTGGTGCTGAAAACGCGGCTGCCGCTGAAAAATTAGAGGCAAATGAAGTAGCTGCTCCTGATTTAACCTCGCAACAATCCGTTCTAAAACAAATTTTAGCTTTTGTTCCTCTCATTCTTGTGGGAGTGACGAATAAATTATTTATAACGTATATTCCAAAATGGTATCCAAACGGCTTTGATTTTTCAGCGATTGGCTTGAAGGCCTACACGGTCGATGTTACAGCAATGGCTGCGATTTGGGCCATTATTATGGCATTAGTTGTTGGGATTATTTCTTCGCTTTTTTATGATTGGAAACGAGTCACGAAAAACTTTAAAGAGGGGCTCAACACAGCCATTGGCGGATCCCTGCTGGCAACGATGAACACAGGTGCTGAGTATGGTTTCGGCGGAATTATTGCCGCCCTGCCTGGTTTTGCAAAAATTAGTGATGGTATTTCCGGTACATTCACGAATCCGCTTGTAAACGGGGCTGTCACAACAAGCACACTTGCCGGTATGACAGGTTCTGCCTCCGGAGGAATGGGGATTGCCTTAGGTGCGATGGCCGATAAGTATAATCAGGCGATTGCCGCAGCCAATATTCCACCAGAAGTCATGCACCGCGTGGTCGCAATGGCATCAGGCGGTATGGATACATTGCCGCACAACGGAGCGGTTATTACGCTGCTTGCTGTAACAGGCCTAACACACAAACAATCCTATAAAGATATTTTCGCCATAACAGTGATTAAAACATTAGCGGTATTCTTTGTGATTGCGCTTTATACCATCTTTGGAATCATTTAAAAAGATTACTAGATAATTAGGAGGCTCGCATAAATGAGCAAGTTACTAGAAGGAAAGACAGCATTCATTACAGGGTCAGCCAGCGGAATTGGCTTAAGTATTGCCAAGACCTTCGCACATGAAGGGGCAAAAGTGGTCATTTCCGATTTAAATGCTGAAAAAAGTGAACAGGAGGCGGCAAAATTAAGGGACCAGGGATTTGAGGCCATTGCTGCTCCATGTGATGTAACAAACGAGGAGGCTTTTAAGAATAGTATCCACCAAGCCTATTTAACTTTCGGCCGTCTCGATATTTTAGTTAATAATGCCGGCATGCAGTATGTTTCACCAATTGAGGAGTTCCCAACGGAAAAGTTTGAACTCTTGGTTAAAATTATGTTAACAGCACCATTCATTGGTATTAAAAACGTCTTCCCTATTATGAAGGAACAGGGCTTTGGACGAGTAATTAATATGGCTTCCATCAATGGAGTGATTGGCTTTGCTGGAAAGGCTGCTTATAATAGTGCGAAGCATGGCGTTATCGGATTAACAAAGGTTGCGGCGTTAGAAGGTGCAGAGAGCGGAATAACGGTCAATGCCCTTTGCCCAGGTTATGTTGATACACCTCTTGTTAGAAATCAATTAGCAGACCTTGCATCAACAAGAAATGTCAGCTTAGACAGTGTAATTGACGAGGTGCTTTTACCGCTTGTACCACAAAAAAGACTTTTATCCGTAACCGAAATTGCCGATTATGCTGTTTTTTTAGCAAGTGAAAAAGGGAGAGGAATTACCGGCCAGGCTGTGATTTTAGATGGCGGTTACACCGCACAATAATAGTTTGAATCCTATTCGATAGCGGATAGGATTCTTTCTTGTGTGTGAAAAACTTCTAATCTAGTGAACATCCATCATCCTTTGTTATAATAAGGATATTCAGCATTGGGAAGGTGTGACTCTATGAACAGCAAAATGGAAGCGATTCCAGCTGATTGGCATGAAGAGATTATCAACCTATTGGCGGAAAGAATCGTTGTGACCGACCGAGAAGGCTTGATTCTCTATATAAACAAAGCCTACTGTGAGTTTTTGGGAACAACCGTTGAAGAGGCGATCAACCGGCCTGTTCAGGATGTGATTGAAAACACAAGGATGCACATTGTCGCAGAGACCGGCAAAAAAGAGCTGGCCGCCCTTCATCCCATTAATGGCAGTGAAATGATCGCAAACCGGTACCCTCTGATTATCGATGGGAAACTTGTCGGGGCCCTCGGGACCGTTATGTTTCGCAGTCCAGAAGAATGGCGGATGTATAAAACGAGGATTCAGCATTTAGTGGAAGAATTAAAATATTATAAAACAAAAATAGACAAAGAGTTAAAGAGTAAATACTATTTTCACGACTTAATTGGCAGCAGTCAGTCCTTCCTCGCGGCGAAAAAGTTGGCAGAGCGGATTTCTGCCAGCAACTCCTCTGTTCTTTTAATAGGGGAATCCGGCACAGGAAAAGAATTGTTTGCCCATGCCATTCACAACCACAGCCTCCGTTCTTCACTGCCGTTTGTAGCAATCAACTGTGCTTCAATACCTGAACATCTTTTGGAATCGGAACTATTCGGATATGAGGATGGCGCGTTTACGGGAGCGAAAAAGGGTGGGAAAAAGGGACAATTTGAACTTGCTCATAACGGAACCCTTTTTCTCGATGAAATCGGTGATATGCCGCTGTCGATGCAAAGTAAACTGTTAAGAGTTTTACAGGAAAAAGAAGTCCAGCGGGTCGGCGGACAAAAATCAATTCCCGTCGATGTCCGGATTATTGCCGCTACACACCGTGATCTTGAAAAAATGGTGGAGGAAGGAAAGTTCCGCCGTGATTTATATTACCGCTTGAATGTTATAAAAATTGAGATTCCTCCATTGAATAAAAGGAAAGAGGATATAAAGTTAATATCAATAAGCTTGTTAAAAAAACTGGAACGGAGATTTTTTCGTACAGGAATTGAAATTTCTAAAGGAGTGGAACAGCGACTGATGGAGCACTCATGGCCTGGGAACATTCGTGAGCTTGAAAATGTATTGGAGCGAGCAATCAATGTCCTTGATGGACAAACAATTGAAGTATTCCATCTTCCATTGTATTTACGAGAACTAGAGTTGCAGAGTTCTACCCAGATGGTTAGTCCTGTGGGTAAAGAAAAAACTCCTGAAAGAATACTTCCGTTAAAGGAAAGGCTCGCTCAAGTGGAAAAAGAAGCGATTTTGAATGCGCTGACTATGACCAATGGGAATAAGCAGGAAGCGGCTAGATTGTTGGAAATAGGTAAAACAAGTTTTTATGAAAAATGTAAGTTTTATGATATAAAATAACTTCTTCTCCCTTAGCAATAAAACTTCTAGGATGAAAGTTCTGTAAAATGTCGTTTCTAAATAGCAATAGGATTAACTCTGTTTTAAGATTAGAGAGATAATGTAAATTTGAAAAAGTTTGGGTGGAATTTGATGGTTCTTTTAGACTATATTATTAATCTCTCGATTTTTTCTCTATTGGTAAGTACACCGTTGGTCATCGGTTCATTCCTTTATCATAAACCCATTAAGAATTTCCGGTATTGGGTAGGGGTGTATGGGGGAATTGTTTCGGTTGTCTTGATCAAGTTATCCTTTCAGCAGCAGGGCTATTCTTATGATATTCGCTATGCCCCGGTAATTTTGGCATTTGTCTACTTCGGTCCCTTGCCTGGTATCATTACGGGTATTTTTGCATTGGTGACGCGATTACTTGAAAGCGGTCAATGGACAACAGCTATTGTTGGCTGGATAGCTATTATGCTTATTTTTACTATCATTCATTTTCTAACAAAACGGCATTCTCATGTGAAAAAAAGTGTTATATTTTTCGCAGCTTATGTGGCCATTTATATCATCATAGTCCCCATCCTCTTTCATGCCTTTAGAGATAAACCCTTATTTCATTTGCAATATTTAATGTTTGTCATGCTGGGTGTGATCATTGGCGTATTATTGATAGAATCCTATGAAAAGCTGCTCCGGTTAAATCGGGGTTTGTCAGACATGTACAAGCTAGTGGAAGCAAGTGAGTCAAAATACCGATTGATTGCCGAAAACACGTCAGACTTAATATTGTTGATGGATAAGGAACACGCTATTAGTTACCTTTCTCCTTCCCATGATCATGTGTTAGGCTTTCCGTGCTCTGAATTAGAGAAACATAGATGTTTCAAGCTCCTTCATCCTGATGATAAACTGATGTTTTTAGATGCGATTAAAAGAATGTTTGAATATAATGAGTCCCAATCAATGGAAATTAGAATAGCTCATAAAGATGGACACTGGATTGAATTTGAGTCTAAATGTATGCCTGTTAAGGGTGAAGGAGATACAGTTGAAAACATTGTCATCCTTAGCAGGGACATTTCGGAACGGAAAAAATCTGAGGAAATTCTTTTGCAGTCAGAAAAGCTGTCGATTGTCGGGGAGCTGGCTGCAGGGGTCGCTCATGAGATTCGGAACCCATTGACCACAATCAAAGGCTTTGTTCAGTTATATAAAGCTGAAAATAGTTCGATTGTTTATAATGATTTACTCCTAAGTGAGCTGGAGCGGATTGAGTCGATCACAAGTGAGCTTCTCTCACTGGGAAAACCGCAAGCCGTGCAGTTGGACCAAGTGAATGTAAGGGAGTTACTTGAAAACACAGTTGAGTTACTTTCTCCTCAGGCAAATATGAATAATATTCAGTTTGACTTAAAGATTACTGGGGAGCCTTTTATTATGAAAGGGGAAAAGAATCAATTAAAACAAGTTTTCTTAAATGTCTTAAAGAATGCCATAGAAGCGATGCCTGTTGGAGGTGATATTCACATTAAAATGAGAAGAGACGAGGCAAATGATTGTATAATATCGGTTCAGGACCATGGCTTGGGCATCCCTGAGGAACTGCTCCCGCGTTTAGGAGAGCCGTTTTACAGCTTAAAAGAAAAAGGGACAGGCCTGGGTGTCATGATTTGCCACAAAATCCTAAAACAACACAACGGGAGTATCACCTATAAAAGCAAACTAAACAAAGGAACCAAAGTAGTAATCAAACTCCCGCTAACAAGTTAAAAATAGTTATATAGGTGACAGGCACCACCCGTGGACAATGTCCACGGGCGGTGCCTGTCACCTTTTCTTATATTTGCAAGTTAAGGTTGTGGCATATAATGACTAACTTGGCATATTTATTTACTATCAAACGTTTGATGAATGGTAAAAAGCAATTGGTTAGGATGAATGTAATTCCGAGTTGACTGATAGGAGAATTAGATTTTCTATAAGGAAACAGGGGAGGAATACGATGAATACAGTTCTGATCATTATAAATGTCGCTGTCCTACTATTGCTTATGTTTGGGCTATTTATGATGCAGAAAAAGCATGTGTCGTTTTCAAAACGGGTCTTCACAGCTTTGGGTTTAGGAATTATTTTTGGTTATCTTATTCATTTGATTTATGGGACCACACATGAAGTGACCACCAAATCGATTGATTGGTTTAACATTGTCGGGATCGGATATATAAAACTTCTCCAAATGGTTGTGATGCCGCTTGTCTTTATTTCAATTGTCGGGGCGTTCACAAAACTTAAACTGACGAAGAACATTGGGAAAATCAGTTTTCTGGTCATTGGAATCTTGCTCGGAACCACCGCTATTGCTGCCGCAATTGGGATTGGCTCAGCATTAGGCTTTGGCCTAGATGGCGTCCAGCTTACTCAAGGGGATGCTGAAAAGGCACGAAATGATCAATTAGCGGAAAGGGCCGCAGGAATTGAAAATATGACCCTGCCGCAGCAAATCATCGAATTGGTTCCAAGTAATCCATTTCAAGATTTAACAGGTGCGAGGGCTACCTCTACGATTGCGGTTGTGATTTTTGCAGCGTTTATTGGGATTGCTTACCTTGGGGTTAAAAGGAAGGACCCGGGACCTGCTGAGTTTTTCGCGAAGATTATTGACACGCTCTATTCGGTTATCATGAGAGTTGTCACGCTCATCTTGCGCCTGACACCTTATGGAATTCTAGCCATTATCACAAAGGTAACCGCAACAAGTGATTATGAGGCAATTGCCAAACTAGGGAAGTTTGTCATTGCCTCCTATGTGGCACTAATCATCATGTTTGTTGTGCATTTACTCTTCTTATCATTGGCGAAATTAAATCCATTCAGATATGTAAAGAAGGGACTTCCAACCTTAACCTTTGCCTTCACATCCCGAACAAGTGCAGGGACATTGCCTATGACGATTAAAACACAAACCAAGGACCTTGGTGTTTCAGAAGGAATTGCCAATTTCGCCGGATCATTTGGTTTAACGATTGGCCAGAATGGCTGTGCGGGTATTTACCCAGCCATGTTAGCGGTAATGGTGGCGCCAAGTGCAGGGATTGATCCTACAAGCCTGTCCTTTATTGTGACTCTTATTCTGGTTGTGGCCATTAGCTCATTTGGAGTAGCCGGCGTTGGCGGCGGAGCCACATTTGCTGCCTTAATTGTCTTATCTGTGATGAACCTTCCTATTGCAATCGTCGGTCTTCTCATTTCAGTCGAGCCTCTGATTGACATGGGACGGACAGCACTAAACGTTAGTGGGGCGATGACAGCAGGTGTTCTCACAAGCAAAGCCACTGGGGAATTCAACGAGGAGACCTATT
Source organism: Bacillus sp. ISL-18 (assembly GCF_018613415.1). Taxonomy (GTDB): domain Bacteria; phylum Bacillota; class Bacilli; order Bacillales; family Cytobacillaceae; genus Neobacillus. The sequence goes on from NZ_JAGGQG010000013.1 coordinate 142,751, forward strand.
CACAGCCAAATATTGTTGAAGCCTAAAAAACAGGTGACAGGCGGTGCCTGTCACCATTTTTAACTTTTACACATAGTTAAGCGTATTTTTGAAGTTCGCATTCTTGAATTACAGCGGTGTACTGGCGGATGAGGTTATTCCATATCCGGTCCCAGCTCTGGGTCAGTGCATAGTTCCTGCCTGCTCTCCCCATTTGCTGACGTAATTCTCCATGTGTTAACAGTTGCAATATAGCTTTTGAAAACTCATGAGCATTGCCCGGTTTACACAAGAGTCCATTTGCCCCTGCCTTAATAATATTCTGTACACCACCCGCTTTTGCTCCTATCACAGGTGTTCCACTTGCGAGTGATTCTAATACCACATTCCCAAAAGTTTCGGAGGCAGAAGGGAAAACAAATAAGTCTGATGCCGCATACGCCTCAGCCAAACGCTTTCCATCTAAATATCCAGTAAATGTCATGTTTTCTGGCGCTTGGGTTTCTAGTTCTTCCCGCAAAGGACCGTCCCCAATAATTAGCCAATGAATATGTTGATTTATGTTTGGTGGAATAGATTTTGCAGCAGCAAAGAGGGTGTGTAAATCCTTTTCCGGCGCTAATCGGCCAGCATATGTCAGCACATAGGAACCTTGCAGGCTATAACGATTTATAACTGATTCCTTATCATAATAAGGATGAAACAGCTGGCAATCCACACCTCTTGGCCAAAGCTCAAGATTGGGAAACCCATGCTTGCTTAGTAGTTGGAGTGTTGTCGGAGAGGGGACAAAAATCTTTTTACATGTTTGATAAAACCAGTGCATGTAATTCCAATGCAGTTTCGATAGAAACGGAAGGTTATAATACTGCAAATAATCATCAAAATTGGTGTGATACGATCCAACAAGAGGTATATTTAGATTTTTTGAAAAATAAACTCCACAAAGGCCAATGTTAAATGGGGTTGCTACATGAATTAAATCAGGTGCGAAGTTTTGTAGTTCTGATTTCATTTGATAAAGATTTGGAAAGGCTATTCGGCATTCAGGATACATGAAAAATGAAAGACTCTTAGAGCGATGTATATGGCCAGCATCAAGCTCCTCTGCTGGAGAGGCTGGTACAAAAAGTTTAAACGTAATGTTTTGGCTCTCAAGGAAGTCAGTCAACCTTTTCAATGTTCGGGCGACACCGTTTATGTCAGGATAAAAGGTATCAGTGAAAATGGCAATTCTCATGTCATCCCTCCTAACAAAAATATCCTACAAGCATAACAAACAAAAGCACAATAACCCACAAATGGTCCCAAGAACACCACCTGCAAGGATATCCGATGGAAAGTGAAGTCCTAAATAAATCCTGGATATCCCTACACACGTTCCTAAAGGAATTAGAACGAGTCCAAGTTGTGGATAGGCTAAAATATAAGGAGTTACAACAGAAAAAATGGCCGTTGTATGCCCTGAAGGGAAAGAATGGTCCTGTAATGGATTAGCGGGAAACTTGGTACTTTCGATCATCAAGTAAGGTCTTTTTCGCGGAAACAGCTGTTTCATGATATGGACAGGGATATGGCTTGCCGATAATGCAAGAGCGCTGCTAATGGCGGTTAACCTAGGTTCACCTGAAGAGATTACAATAAGAAGGAAGACAGCCGCGATGGTGATGTCTGCTCCTCCAAACTGCGTAAGGATTCGAAAGAAAAGATTTAACAGCTTTTTATCAAAATGGCGGTTTACTCGTTGTAATAAGCGGCAATCAAATCCATAAACAGCATCGATTATTTTCGTCATGGTCAGTCCCCTCCAACAGGTTACTTAGTAATGTCAGGTCTCCAAGCTTTGAGAAAGTGAGGGCCTATCTCTTTGTCCAGTCCGATTCCATATGCTACTTCCTCTAAATTAGCCCCGACATTATCACAAAAACCAGCCATTTCATTCATAAAACGTATTTTGGTTGCTAAAAAGGCATTGAAAGCATATTTAATAATTTCGGCACTTCGGATGTCCGTTTTATATATCGGGATTTGCAGCGGTTGGTAAAACTGCTCCATAATCGCTGCCGCTTTGGGGTCGCTGGTACCGATCACAATACGGTCTCCGTGAAAAAAGTCAATAATCGCTGTACCTTCACGAAGAAATTCAGGATTAGCAACTACTTCTGCTTGAAGGTTAGGAGGTTTTCTGCTGTCAATGATTTCTTGAATGAGTTCGTTCGTACCAACTGGAACAGCACCCTTAGTGCAAATAATTACGTCCTGCTCAATATAATGAGCAATCGTATGGGCAGCCACGTGGATGTACTTTAAATCTGCTGAACCGTCGTGTTTTTCTGGTGTTTCAACAGCAATGAAAATAAGGTCAGCTTTTGAATATGCATCATACGGGTTTATCGTAAAATTCAGCTGCTTGTTATGTAAGTTCTTTTCTAATAGAGAATCTAAACCAGGCTCAATAATAGGGGAACGTCCGCTCTGCAGCATATCAATTTTCTCTTTTTTAACGTCCACACATGTCACCACATGTCCGAGCTCCGCTAAACAAGCACTAGTAACCAATCCTACATAACCTGCTCCAGCAACTGTGACCTTCATCCAATCCCTCCAATAATTTGTTTACTCTATTGTATTAGCGAATGATGGATTTTTTCTAAACCTAGTGTAAAGAGAGTGTTAAGACTGTGTTAGTTTTAAAAAGTGCATAATAATATATTTAATTAATAATACTTGGATTCGAGATAATTATAAGTTACACTTAAGAGGTTCAAATGAATAATAAGTGGAATGGAATTAAACCATATTAGGCATAGAATGATTGCTATTATTTTTGTATCGATAGGAAAAGGATGGGATGAATATGGAACAGTTTCATCAGGAACCAAACATTTATGTTGGTGAAGTTACTATAAAGGTAAAAAATCTCGCTTATTCTGTTACGTTTTATCAAAATATTATCGGTCTTCAAGTATTGGAACAAAGTGAACGGAAAGCTGTTTTGACCGCTGACGGTAAAACGCCGCTGTTAACTTTGGAAGAACCAGCAGATGTCATTCCGAAACAAGAACGCATGTCAGGATTGTATCATTTTGCTATACTACTGCCATCGCGGGCCGACTTAGGGGACTTTTTACGGCACTTAATTTTAACAGGGTATCCGCTTGGGGCTGCCGATCATTATGTAAGTGAGGCTTTATATTTGAATGACCCTGATGGTAACGGGATTGAAGTTTATCGGGACCGGCCTTCTTCTGAATGGACCTGGAAGAATGGATTAGTTGAAATGGCAACTGAACAGCTGGATGCAGAAGGAATTCTAGCAGAGAGTAACGCTGAATGGAAAGGCCTTCCGTCTGGGACAATTATGGGGCACATCCATCTGCATGTAGGTGATTTAGAAAAATCTAAAGAATTCTATACAAAAGGAATGGGCTTTGAGGTTGTAAGTTACTATCCGCAAGCAGTGTTTCTTTCGTCCGGCCGGTATCACCATCATGTTGCCATCAATACCTGGCAGGGAGCAGGGGCTCCAACGCCGCCGAAAAATAGTGTTGGTTTAAATTGGTATTCAATTGTTTTCCCAAATCAGGAGGCAAGGGAAAAAGTCATGGAGCAACTAAAGCAAATAGGAGCTCCTTTAAGCAATGAAGGAAACTTTTATGTTACAAGTGACCCAGCAGGAAACCAAATTCATCTCGTCGTATAAAAGAAAAGATCCCTGCTTTGCTCTTCTAGCGCAATGAGCAGGGATCTTTCTTGCGTTTAAGAGGTTTTCCTTATGAGAAAAACCCCAACGCATATTTAATGCCTTCTTCTACTTCAGTTGTTTCATAACCTTGTAAATCCTCATGAGTGATTTCTAATTTTGTTCTTGCTAAAGAATAGCCGCTGTCTAAATTCACATCCAACAGAACCTCATACCCAATTTCAGTTTGCGTAATTTGAATAATGTCATAATCGCGAATCGCCGTACCCGTATCGTACTCAAGCGGCTCTAATTCAGACATACAAAACCCTCCTCTTCATCCTTCAAACAAGATTATTTTCCGCTAAACCCCAAAAATAATTCGGTGCATTCCCAAACGGTGCCTGTCACCATTATTAAGTCGAAGGGGTTAATAATGGTAACAGGCACCAAGTTAAAGGTTTTTGTTGGGAATGTGACGAATTATGAAGTGGGAAGGCTATTTTAGTAAAGTGTATTTTATATTAAGGTGGTGATTTTTTTTGTGTTTGATTCTGTTTGCTTATCGTGTTCATAAGGAGTATCCACTAATTGTTGCGGCAAATCGCGATGAATTTTATCGACGGTCAACCGCTCCTGCACACTTTTGGGAGGACCATCCTGAAATTCTGGCAGGAAGGGACCTGGAAAAAATGGGCACGTGGATGGGAGTGACCACTAGCGGGCGCTTTGCGGCTTTGACTAATTACCGCAATCCAAAAGAAGCAACGGAGGGAAAGCGTTCACGCGGAGAATTAGTGGCGGATGCCTTGAAATATAAAGGAAATATAGAAGGATATATGCAGCATCTTGCAACACATAATCACTTGTATCCTGGTTATAACTTATTGGCAGGTGATGGGCAAAATTTATATTATTATTCGAATGTCGGTCAAAAACTGGAAAAATTAAAGCCTGGTATATATGGAGTGAGTAACCAGTTATTAAATAGTAACTGGCCAAAGGTAGAAAAGGGAAAGGCCGGTTTAGCTCACATCATAAAGGAACACACCAATGATATGACTGAAAAATTGTTTGCCCTTCTGCAAAATGCGGATCCCGCCCCGGATGAAGCTCTTCCACGTACAGGTGTAACATTGGAATGGGAACGGATGCTTTCGCCGTTGTTTATTGAGAGTGAGCACTATGGAACGAGAAGTTCAACGGTGATGTTCATGACAGGGACAAAGCTTCAATATATAGAAAGAGTCTATACAGAGAACGGCGAAAATACCCAACCATATACGATTGAGCTGTTTGAAAAAGAAAACTAATCAAACGTAATTAGGCAGGAAGATGGAAAGGTAGAGTACGAAAATTAAAAAACCAGAAGAAGGAGCACTTTTTTTAAAAGTGTTCCCTTTTCAGGTTTTTTTTGGAGAGGGGTGAACATACTTGTCCTTACACCCCAATTACATTCAATGACTGGCGCAGTCCTTCTAGAGCAAACCCTGTTAAATACCTAAAAACAAATATAGCGACAATTGGTGAGATATCAATAGGTCCCAATGGAGGAATGAAACGTCTAAAAATGCTTAAATATGGTTCGACGAGCTTAGAAATCCACATGCCAATCTTGGTGGATTGAAATTGTGGAAACCAGGAACCAAAAATCGATATTAAGATAAGCCAATAATAAATTTCAAAAGCATATTGTCCAATTTGCAAAATGTATAATCCCAATTTATATCTCCCCGTCTTTTAGAGTTTTATTATAAGTACAAACTTCGTAAGATACATATATATACGACTAAGCCCACTAAAGGTTTCATAATTCTAATTGATATCATAAAATGCTATTTATACTGAACCCCTGTTAGATAAAAATATCATACGGGAAAGCCGTAGTGACAAGGCCTTTAATGGGTTTATTATTCCATAAATAACTTAACAAATCCTTAAATTCAACGGTTGGCGAATGAAAAATATTAATCAAACGTTTAATTAATTCAGCAACAAAACTAATCAAACGTTTGATTAGATCTTGGACAACATTGATAAATCAACATTATTTGCCCATATAAGATAACTAATCAAACGTTTAGTTAAATGGATATTATAGGTAAGTTTTTAAATGGCTAAAAAGGGAACTTATTTACTAAGTGATATATACTATAAGTGAGAAAGGACGTGAGTAGATTGAAAAAAGGTTGGTTAGGAATAGGAATTGTGGTCGCTGTGATTGTTATCTTCGGCCTCATGTTTATGTCCAGCTATAACAGCTTTGTCAATCTAGAAGAAGACGTGAATCAGTCGCATGCTCAAATCGAAAATCAACTCCAGCGAAGGCTCGATTTAATACCAAACTTAGTCAATACTGTAAAAGGCTATGCAGCACATGAAAAAGAAGTCATTGCCTCGATCTCAGATGCACGTGCAAAGCTTGCCGGAGCAAAAACCCCCGAGGAAGAAGCGACCGCTAACGATCAATTATCCGGTGCATTAAGCCGCTTGCTTGTTGTCGTTGAAAATTATCCAAACCTTAAAGCGGACCAGCAATTTACCCAGTTGATGGATGAACTGGCGGGAACCGAAAACAGAATAGCAGTTGCGCGTAAGGATTATAATGAGCAAGTTGCTAAATTTAATAAAAAAGTAAAAAGATTCCCAGGCTCGATCATTGCAGGAATCGGCGGGTTTGATCAAAAAGAATATTTTAAAGCAGCCCCCCAAGCTCAAGAAGCCCCAAAAGTTGATTTTGGAGGCAATGGGTAATGAAAGCAAAACGGATCTTCAGCTTCTTATTGGTTTTTACCACGTTATTTCTGTGTACAGCCCGTGCACTTGCTGAGGATGTCCAAATACCTGCTCCCGTCGGAGATATTTATGTACAAGATTTTGCCCATGTCCTAAATGAAACAGAAAAAGCTGAATTAATCAAAATAGGCAGGAACATCGAAGATCAGACAACCGCACAGGTCGCTGTGATGACTGTTGAAACGATTGGCGATAAAACCATTGAAGAATATGCGAATGAGGCATTTCGTCAATATGGAATCGGCAGCAAAAAAGAGGACAATGGGGTCCTGCTTGTTTTATCAATGAAGGAACACAAAATTCGGATTGAGGTTGGCTACGGCCTAGAAGGAAGAATTCCCGATGCGAAAGCCGGCCGAATTCTGGATCAATATGCGATTCCTTATTTAAAAAATAACCAGCCAAACCAGGCTGTAACGGAAACTTACAAAGCACTCGCCAAAGAAGTTCTGGCGGAATATAACGGTGAGAATGGACAAAAAACGGTGCCAAAGGATGAAGGAATCGGAATCCCATCTTGGCTGATCGTCATCATTGTTTTGGTTGTTGTCTTCCTTGATTTTAAATTTTTCGGAGGCACACTTACCTATTTACTCCTCTCCATATTATCCCGCGGCGGCGGAAGAGGCGGTGGCGGCGGATCCCGCGGCGGCGGCGGCGGTTCCTCTGGCGGCGGAGGAGCAAGCCGAGGCTGGTGATGCCAGCAAAAAAAGATGCTCTCTAGTTGAGGGCATCTTTTTCTAACTTCATTCCTTTTCTTTTCTTCAGATAGGAATAGGACAGGAGGATTCCTACTAGGAAAAAAACAATGATATAGATACTATATCTTGAAAAATAGGTTCCTACATAGACCCAATTTTCACCAAGTATTCTGCCAAGAGAAATAAAGGCAAAGCACCATAACAATGCTCCTAAATAAGCATACAAGGCGAACTTTTTATAAGAGAAATGGTTAATTCCTGCGAGATAGGCAGTAATATGCCGAACTCCTGGAATAAAAAAACCTATAACAAGAAGGAATGGGCCGAATTTATTGAATAATTTCTTCGTTCGTTCAATTTTTGCCTCACTGATATGGAGCTTTGGACCAAACTTATGTAAAAATGGCGCAGAATTTTTGCAGATAATAGATATTAGCTAAATTTTAGAATGGAATATAGGAAGTGTAACGATGGATTACTTAAATCATCTTATTGAACACTTTGGCTATCTTGGAATTATTTTCGCCTTGGTCGGTGGAATTATTGGCTTGCCAATTCCTGATGAGTCTTCTTACTTATGTTGGCTATAATATTTTCGAGGGAAAACTAGCGTACCTACCCTCACTCCTATGTGCCTATTTTGGAACTTTTATGTATGCCTTGACACCATTTTCCACTTCAGTCGTGAATATAGTGAAGTAAATGTCTGTTTTAGGAGTGGTCTGATGCCGATTGAATGGAATGAAGAAGAGCAGCTATTTCATTTGTATAATGGCAGAATCAGTTACATGATTCAACTTGTCTATGGAAAATATTTAGCGCATGTATATTGGGGGAGTAGGGTTCAAATGCTTCAGCCCTCAGCGATCCTTCCATTTAAAGGAAGAGCCTTTTCGCCGATGAATGAACCGGCTGACCCCCGTTTTTCGCTTGATACCCTGCCGCAGGAATATCCGGCCTTTGGAAATGGCGACTTCCGAACGCCGGCCTATCAGCTTCAAGCACCTGATGGGTCAACGGTCACTGAATTTGTCTATGATTCACATGAAATTTTTAAAGGAAAGCCTCGCTTGATTGGGTTGCCAATGGCCTATGTGGAGAAGGAGGATGAGGCAGACACGCTGGTGATCACACTGGTAGATTCCATGCTAGGTGTTGGACTGAACTTGCATTATACGATTTACCGTGATTTTGAAGTGATAACGAGGTCGGTCTCCTTTGAAAATTTAGGCAGCCGTGAGGTGAAGATAGAAAAATGTATGAGCATGTCTGTAGATTTTCATGACTCGAACTGGGACTGGCTTCATCTTCAGGGAACTTGGGCTAGAGAACGGCAGATAGAACGCCGCACGATGACCCACGGTGTTCAATCCATTTCTTCCACAAGGGGTGCGAGCAGTCATCAACAGAATCCTTTTCTGGCGTTATTATCAAAAGATGCCACGGAAGACCATGGCAAGGTTTATGGTATGAGTCTTGTCTATACCGGGAATTTTCAGGCCTCCATTGAGGTCGATCCCTTTGAAATCACCCGAATCGGCATGGGGATTAATTCATTTAATTTTTCTTGGGCTTTAACGGCAGGCGAAATTTTTCAAACACCAGAGGTGATGATGGTCTATTCTTCAGAGGGTTTGGGCGGAATGTCGAGAACTTTTCATAAAATGATTCGGAGCCGGATCTGCCGGGGTGTTTATCGGGACAGAGCACGACCTATCCTCATTAATAATTGGGAAGCGACCTACTTTCATTTCACTGAAAAAAAGTTAAAGGAAATTGCTGATGCTGCAAAGGGACTTGGCGTTGAACTGTTTGTTTTAGATGATGGCTGGTTTGGCCGTCGTGATAATGCGAAGAGTTCACTCGGAGATTGGAAGGTTAATCGAAGAAAACTGCCCAATGGATTAAACGGATTAGCCCGTTATCTCAACGGGAAAGGGATGCAATTCGGTTTGTGGGTCGAGCCGGAAATGGTTTCGCCGGATAGTGATTTGTACCGCAGGCATCCGGACTGGTGTCTGCATGTACCGGGGAGGAATCGAACTCTTTCGAGAAATCAGCTTGTTCTAGATTTAAGCCGGAATGATGTATGTGAATGGCTGATTGATACGCTCACGACACTTTTTCAAAGTGCCCCGATTTCCTATGTAAAATGGGACATGAACCGAAATATGACAGAAGTGGGGTCAGCTGCATTGCCCCCGGAAAGGCAGAAGGAGACCGCCCATCGCTATATGCTCGGGTTGTACCGGATAGTAGGGGAATTAACGTCAAGATTTCCAGAGATTTTGTTTGAAAGCTGTTCGGGCGGGGGCGGCCGCTTTGACCTAGGGATGCTTTATTACATGCCGCAAACCTGGACGAGTGATGATACGGATGCCGTCGAAAGGCTGAAAATTCAATATGGAACAAGTATCGTTTATCCAGCCATCACGATGGGTGCCCATGTATCAGATGTCCCCAATCATCAGGTTGGCAGGGTGACGCCATTACGGATGAGGTGTCATGTCGCAATGGCAGCCAATCTTGGTTTTGAATTAAATGTTGATAAACTAAGCAAGGAAGATCGGGAGTTAGTCAAGAAGGAAATCCAACTTTATCATCAAATAAAAGAGATTGTCCTTTTTGGTGATTTGTATCGGCTGTGGAGCCCTTTTGAGGGGATGGATACCGCTTGGATGTATGTAGGACACGATCAAAAGCAAGCTGTGGTATTTTATTATAAAGCGCTGGCAACGCCAAATCCACCTTTTTTACGATTAAGATTACGGGGGCTGAATCCACAGCTTAAATACAAAATTGATAACGAAGACAGGGTTTTTTATGGGGATGAGCTGCTGAAGATTGGGTTTACCTTACCGTTGATAAAGGAAGACTTTTTCTCTGAAATTTATTGCTTAGATAGCTGCTAATTCCAAATAAAAAAGTGAAAATTTTTAATATTGTCTATAAATTAACTTTCTCGAAGATTAAAATGGTAATTAAGATAGATTACTAGCTTCAATGTGATGGAGGAGAACAGAATGAATCTTTATGATGAATTGTTAGCGATGATCGGGGATAGTGAGCGCGTGTCAATCAATGAAACCCTTTTAGAACAGCATAGTAAAGGGGAGGCATACCATCCGCCATTCAGCCCGGATGCCGTCGTGTTTCCTAAGTCAAAAGAGGAGGTAAGCCGGATTGTTCAATTTGCGGGTGAACATTCTATTCCCCTAGTCCCCTACGGGGCGGGGACAAGCTTGGAAGGGCAAATTATTCCGGTTCAGGGGGGCATAAGTCTTAATTTCAGTCTAATGAATCAAATCGTCTCGATCCGGCCTGATGACTTTCAGGTCATCGTCCAGCCAGGGGTGACTAGAAATCAGCTCAATCAAGCCTTGAAAAAGCATGGGCTGTTTTTTCCAACGGATCCAGGGGCAGATGCATCGATTGGCGGAATGGCCGCGACGAATGCAAGTGGTACCAACAGCGTGAAATACGGGGTGATGCGTGATCAAGTCCTCGGGTTAGAGGTGGTTTTAGCTAATGGGTCCATCATTCGAACAGGTGGACATTCTTTTAAATCTTCAGCAGGCTACAATTTAACAGGCTTGTTTGTCGGATCAGAAGGGACACTGGGTATTTTTACAGAGTTAACGCTAAAGCTTCGCGGGATTCCAGAGACCATATCTGCTGTGAAAGCCACGTTTCCTTCGATTGAAGCTGCAGGAAATGCGGCTGCCATTCTTTTAAAAGCAGGTCTTGCAATTGGGAGAATCGAGCTGGTTGACGAAAAAACGATTCGAGCAGTAAATCATTTTAAGAGTACTGAATTCAGGGAAGAACCAACCCTTTTCTTGGAGTTCAGCGGCAATGAACCGGAAGTTACATATAGCGTAGAAGTCATGCAAGAGATTCTAAAGGATGAGCAATGTGTTTCTTTTGAATTTGAGAATGACTCGTTAAGAAGGGCCCAATTATGGGAGGCAAGGCATCATGCAGCCTTTGCTATACAGGCCGCTAATCCTGGCAAAGTCTTAATGTTTACCGATGTCTGCGTTCCGTTATCGGAACTCGCTGGGGCCTTAAAGCAGACGAGGGGTGTCATTGAGAAATTTGGCTTAGAGGGAGCTGTTTTAGGGCATGTCGGTGATGGGAACTACCATGCCTGCCTGCCAATTGACCCGAACAGCGAAGAAGAACTGGAAGTGGTCGAAGGAGTTCATCATCAGATTGTCTCCTATGCCCTATCCAAAGGGGGAACCTGCACCGGTGAACACGGCATCGGACTCGGCAAAAAAGCGTTCTTGCAGGAAGAACACGGAGACCTAATCCCCATCATGAAAACAATCAAAATCAACCTCGATCCCCAAAACATCCTAAACCCAGGGAAAATATTCTAAAGGGTGACGGTGACAGGCACCGATAAATAGTTAAACAAGGTGGAATGGTTACAAACGGTGACAGGCACCAATAAGTAGATTCACACAATAAGAGGGTTGGTAATGGTAAAAAGGCATCATCATTACCAACCCTTTTTTTTGTTTAGAAATCGACGTTGTCTGGGTCTGGACCGATGCGATGGTTTTGGTTCAAACCGTCCATTTGTTCCATTTCTGCTTTCGTTAGTTCGAAGTCAAACTAATCGCAGCAGCTAAACCACTTTTAAAGCCTTATTACCCGATTCCTCACGGTCTTTCTTTTCAAGGCCTCGGCTCCAGCCTGTAAGAATGACCGCTCCTAAGACCATTAATGCTCCAATCCAAGAGGTGTGAATTAATCCAATGGAGTCGGTAATGACACCCCCAAAGAAGGATCCAATAGCAATTCCAGCATTAAAGGCAGCGATATTAATCGCTGATGCAACATCAACTGCAGTCGGCACAAACCGCTCTGCTAACATAACCACGTAAACTTGTAATCCAGGCACATTCATAAAAGCCAATAAGCCCATGAAAAAAATCGTAATTAATCCTGCAATCTTAAAAGGTGCCGTAAAGAGCAAAATAAATAATACAACAGCCTGGACGATAAACATATAAAACAACGCCTTAATGGGATTTTGGTTAGACAGTTTGCCGCCCACCATATTTCCGATGGCAATCGCGACCCCATAAACAAGCAAAATCACAGCAACAGTACTTTCCTTAAAGCCTGTTATATCTTGCAAAATAGGCGATAGGTACGTAAAGACTACAAAAGTTCCGCCATATCCTAATGCAGTTATACCAAATAGCAGTAAAAGCCGACTGTTGGTTATTACTTTGAATTGGTCGCGGAACGTTGTTTGGACCGCTTTTCGTAAATCAGACGGAACAAGGATACTGTTCGCAAAGAAGGCAATTACGCCAACTGCGACGATAATAACAAACGCCATTCTCCAGCCGAATTGCTGGCCAATGAAGGTTCCAAATGGGACACCAGTAACGGTTGCCACCGTAAGGCCTGAAAACATAATCGATATCGCACTGGCTCTTCGATTCTCCGGGACCAAATCTGCAGCGATGGTGGAACCAATCGACAACCATGTGAAAAGGCCGATATCACTCGGGCCGCCAATAAAATCACAATGTTTGTTGCGCTTGCTGCCAGCCCATTGCCGATAATAAAAACAATCATGATCCAAAGTAATAAGGTTTTACGTGACATCCTTGAAGTGAGCGATGTGAGGATAGGAGCTCCGAACATTACTCCCAAGGCATATAAAGAAACAGTTAAGCCGGCAGTTGTAACTGATATTTGTAAATCTTTTGCTATAAGCGGCAGAAGCCCAACACTGATAAACTCCGTTGTACCAATGGCAAAGGCACTTACCGCTAATGCCAATAGTGCGAATGTACTTCTTTTTTTATCTAAGGTCATTTCTATTTTCCTCCTAAAAGTAGTTTTATTGCATGAATGATTGGCTAAAAGCAATTCTATAAAAAAGAATCAAAATGTGATATTTCAACCGGCAAATGTTATTATGGGACATAGGAGTATAAAGGAAAAGTACGCACTTTAAAGTGATATAGACACTAAAAAGTGCGGTAGGCACTTATGGGTGCCTATGAAAACGGAGGACTGGATGATGAGAAAACAGAAGTACAATATATCCGTTGAGGCAACACTAGAGGTCATCGGGGGAAAATGGAAATGTGTCATTCTTTGCCATTTAACACATGGAAAGAAACGGACAAGTGAATTAAAACGCCTGATGCCGGATATTACCCAAAAGATGTTAACGCAGCAGTTACGAGAATTAGAGGAAGACGGCGTTATTAACCGGATTGTATATAATCAAGTACCGCCCAAGGTGGAATATGAGCTCAGTGAATATGGCCAGAGCTTGGAAGGAATCTTGGATTCCCTTTGTGCCTGGGGAGCCAACCATATCACCAGAGTGTATGGTGATTTGTCAGTATTAGAAGAGAATGTATTAAACAATCATTTAAAGTAGGAACATGCTTCTCCCGAGGGGGAATTGAAACGTTAGAATTGGTTTACCTAAATTTTCTGTTTGACGTTTTCGGGCCCATTCTCTATTATATAGAGAAGAGAATACCCGTACTTGAACGGGAGAGGTTCATAGCTGATACCCTCTATAAAAAACTATGGATACATGACTTTCTGCCATGTCCATATCCGGACGTGGCTTTTTGTTTTTTATCCCATTAGTTATAGGATCATTCAGCTGAAACTCTCTTATAAAGTGTGGGGACACATTTTTATAGGGGGTTTTTTTATGTCTGGCCGCAGCCACGAAGAAGGATTAAAGGATTTAACACTATTAGGTAATCAAGGAACTACTTATTCATTTGAATATGCACCAGAGGTTTTGGAGGCAGTGGACAATCTCCATCCAGAACGGGATTATTTTGTAAAATTTAATTGCCCTGAATTTACTAGCTTGTGTCCGCTGACACGCCAGCCGGATTTCGCAACAATGTATATTTCATATGTTCCGGATAAAAAAATTGTGGAAAGTAAGTCGTTGAAGTTATACCTTTTCAGTTTTAGGAACCACGGAGATTTCCATGAAGACTGTGTAAATATCATCATGAATGATCTAATTAAACTGCTCGACCCGCGCTATATTGAAGTATGGGGCAAATTTACGCCACGCGGCGGAATCTCCATTGACCCATGGTGCAACTACGGAAAACCAGGCACCAAATACGAAGAAATGGCCACCTACCGGTTAATGAACCATGACCTTTACCCAGAAAAGGTAGATAATCGATAAAAAGAAATGGTGACAGGCACCAAAAAGGCACCACAAACAAAGCAGCCGTGGAACACGGCTGCTTTGTTTTATATTTTCCCACTTCGTTTTATAATGCTGCTTTGATTACTTTTTTGTAATAGAGCACAGATAGGATTCCAAAGATGGAGTAGAGGCTAGTATAGAGGACCATCACTAGTATCATCGGGGTCCAAACTTCGCTGCCGAAAAGAAACCAGCCGGATTGGACGGCAAAATAACTGTGCAGCAATCCAATCACTAACGGAATTCCAAAGTTAAATAGCTGCTTAGCTTGAATTCCCTTCAATAAATCACCTTCTGTGAAACCAAGCTTCCGCAGGATCGTATAGTTCGGCTTCTCCTCTTCACTCTCACCCATCTGTTTAAAATACAAAATGCATCCAGACGTGATCAGAAAGGTTAAACCCAAAAAGCCAACAATAAACATAATCAATCCCATATTTTTTTTCTGAGTATTACTGATCTCCAAACGAGACGAATAAAGGTCATTCTCGTTAAAGGATAAATCTTGATAGACTTGATTGGCTTTTTCGAGCTGACTCTCATCCTTCAACCTAAACCCAACAAAAAGAGAAGTCTTCTTTTGAATAGAAGGATTTAGATCCTTTTTCAATCGTTCAAATACGGATTCGTCCACAATCGCAATTGGCTGACCGCCGTTTGTAAAATATCCGGAAATCACAAAATCTTTCTTTAATCCTAAGTAGCGGAGCGGAATCGTTTCCGTTTGTCCCTTTAATTCGATTCGGCCGCTATCTTTTAAACTCATAAACTTCTGGAGCAAATCATTATAACCGGTAAAAATGGTCTCACCCGTGGCCACATCAATATCTTTCACAGCCCGTTCACTAATCATCGGAAGGGTCATCTCACTAGGATCCACCATCATGCCTTCCAGGTTAGTATTCAAAATGTTCTTTAAATTGGCGGACACCTGGAGTACTTCAATCCTCTTTTCATCAAAATCAAAATCCTTTGCAGCCAACGCCTTTTTAAATTTATCAGCATCTTCTGCATTGGTTATGGCGAAATCACCCGCTGTATCGTTTTCAGCCATCTTTTCGGCAGAATAATAGGAGATATAGCTCAAAGACAATAGCCCAATTGCAAGAGCGGATATTGTGGTAATCACAGTTAGTAACAGGGCATTTGACTTCATCCGAAACATAATTGATGACAAGGATAATACCTGATTAATGGTTAAATAGCCATCCTTCTTTTTCCGGACGATATTAAAAATAAAACTAACCGATCCTTTATAAAACAGGTAAGTGCCGATAATGACGCTGCCCAAAATATAAATCATCGCCAAAAACAATTCTGTCATCGTGGTATAATCGCCAGTAAATAACTTCGATGAAATATAGTAGCCGGAAATAATTGAAAGCAATCCGAAAATCCCCATAAGAATTTCCCAGATAGACATTCCTTTCACTTTTTCCTCCGTTGAGGAAACGACCCTAAAGAGCGATAGAATGCTTTGCCGCTTAATAAAAAAATAATTCATCAGCATAATCAGGAGATAGATGACACTGAATACAATGATAGTCTGGACCAAAGCCTGGGAAGAAAAATGTAAGCGGGCAATTGCATCCACCTTGGTAATTTTAAATAAAATCATAATAATTAACCGAGATATAGAAAAACCGATAAAGATCCCAACCAACATCGAACCAAAATAGAGAATAAAATTCTCGGCGCTTAGGATGCTGAAAATCCGAGCTTTTGTCATCCCGATCAATTGAAATAATCCAATTTCTTTGCTTCGCCGCTTAATAAAGAAATTATTCGCATATAGCAAAAAGATGGAGACAATGGCCACCAGGAGAACGCTGCCTGTCCGGATGGCAGCCGCCCCTTTAATGGAATCCTTTGTTTCATTCATGGACGGATCATATTGCAGCGTGACAAACGAAAAATAAAGGGCAACGCTAAAGATGAGTGCAAACACATAAAGATAGTAGTTTTTTAGATTTTTTTTCAAGTTTCGAAAGATAAGCTGATTAACGCTCATATGGCACACCGCCTAGCACGCCTTGGGTTTTCATGATATCCTTAAAAAAATCCTGCCGGGATTGGTCCCCTTTATTTAATTGGGTATAAATCTGCCCGTCTTTTATAAAAATCACTTTGCCGCTGAAGCTGGCCGCAACGGGATCATGTGTCACCATCACAATCGTGGCCGTCCGGTTTTGATTTAATTCACTAAGTTTGTTTAACAGATCAGATGCAGATTTCGAGTCGAGCGCTCCTGTTGGCTCATCCGCGAAAATAATACTTGGTTCGTGGATGAATGCACGGGCCGCCGACGTTCGCTGTTTTTGTCCGCCGGAGATCTCATTTGGGTATTTATCTTTAATCTCCATGATTCCTAACTCCGTTGCAACCTGATTGAATCGCTCATCCGCCTCTCTTTTAGAAACCTTCGTAATCGATAATGGTAATAGAATATTTTCTTTAACTGTTAACGTATCTAATAGATTATAATCTTGAAAAATAAACCCAAGATGCTGCTTGCGAAACTCAGCAAGCTGCTTTTCCTTCATGGCCGTCATTTCTTTGCCTTCAATAGTAATTGTTCCGCCGCTGACCTTATCAATTGAGGACAGTACATTGAGAAGTGTGGTTTTCCCGGACCCGGAGGCCCCCATGATACTCACAAATTCCCCTTTTTCAACGGTAATATCGATCCCTTTTAAAACCGCTTGTTTATTCAGCTTATTACCATAGCTCTTATGAATTTTATTAGCTGTTAAAATACTCATAACAACACGCTCCTTTATTTCTATAATCCAATTATAAAATCTGACGGTTCACTTCTCCTTCGAATATCCGAACAAAACAACAAAGCATGTGACATTTTTGTCACATGCCTAAAATCGCTCCGAATTCATTTCTTCGTGGAAAGGTTAACGTGAATATGGTTCCAACTCCAGGTTCTGATAGGACATCGATATGAATCAATAGAGACTCTGAAATTTTCTTGGTTAAATATAAACCCATGCCGGTAGAGGCGTTGTCATGGTGAGCGGTTGTTGAGGTAAAGCCCTTATCGAAAATCCGCGGCAGGTCTTTTGGGTCAATTCCGCGCCCAAAATCCTGAACCATTAGCTTCGTTCGGTCATCCTCCATTAAACTTCGTATAACAATATCCGATGCCGAGCTGTATTTCACAGCGTTTGTTAACAACTGGCGGATCATAAAGGCAAGCCACTTGGCATCCGTTAAGACAGACGCGGCTTCTACCTCCACTTCAAATCCGATCCCTTTTTGCATACACCAGGTTTGCAGTGTTTTAATTTCTTTAAAAAGTAAGGTTTTTAAGTCAGTCTCTTCTATATATAGATCATTCTCCATAAAGGGCAGGCGCTTTTGATGAAGCTGTGAATCAAGCAGCAGATGGATTCGCAGCCATTCTAGAGCTAGCTGTGCTTTTAATGGACTTTCTTCTAAACGGTCAATCATTAAATGCATCGCTGTCAAAGGTGTTTTGACTTCATGAATCCAAGCTAAAAGCTCATCTTTTTCCTGCTCCACAGACACCACATTGTTCGAAACCTTTTGTTTCAACAGCAGAGTTTGGTTCACAATACTTTCCTCAATAATTTTTTCAAACGGACTTTCCGCCTCGGCTATATTGGTTAAATCAAGATTGTTTTCCCATTCCGCTAAGGCTGCATAAAATTTCGTTTCCTTATGGAAGCGAAAGCACAAAAAGATCACAAAGATAAGCGTGGATAAAAAAACAATATAGAGAAGGGGCATAAAGTGTATAGCGGAATCAATATAGCCTGCAAAGAGGACTAAAAGCTGTAAACATACAAAAAGAACAATCCAGCTTCTTCTTTCTTTTAAAAAAGTTTTAATCATATTGTTTGCGCCTCTTCAATTGCCATGTATCCTTGGCCAACCTTTGTTTCAATAAATTGTCCGAGATTAAGCTCGTCCAGCTTTTTCCTAAGCCTGTTTACATTGACCGTTAACGTGTTATCGCTGACAAACCGCTCATCATCCCACAAGCTTTTGATTAATTCTTCACGGCTGACAATTTTATTCTTTTGTTCAATCAGCTTTTTTAATATAAACATCTCGTTTTTTGTGAGTTCAACCGTACCAGCCTCGCTGCTGACTGTATTTTTTTCAACATCAATCGTTGCAGCCTGCCAGGTTTTTAGGGTTATTTGTTCATGATTGTAATTATAGACGCGCCTGAGGATTGCTTGAATTTTGGCAATCAGCACATCAAAATGGAACGGCTTTTGAATGAAATCATCCGCACCAAGCTGCATGGACATCACCATGTCTGTCGGATGGTCGCGCGACGAGAGGAATAAAATTGGAACATTCGAATGGGAGCGAATCATCCTGCACCAATGAAAGCCGTCAAATTTCGGAAGCTGAATATCAATAATAACTAAGTCAGGTTTAACTCTCGTAAACTCCTGCATCACCAGGTTGAAATCACTTATCCCATACACATCATAAGACCAGCCCATAAGCCGGTCCTTTATTTCATTAAAAAGCGCTTGATCATCTTCGATTAATAATAACTTAAACAATAAATTCACCGCCGTACTTAACATATCTTACGTCAATTGTATAATATATCCTTTTTCCGTGCTATAAGTTGGTGCCTGTCACCATTAGCGACATTAACACTATCCTAAACCATTTATTGGTGTCAGGCACTTTTTTTAAGATTAAGAAAGTATAAAATCCACTTTGAAAATTGTCCAGCTCCAGCGCCCTAGCGGCTGGTGTCCTTCGCGCTCCGCCCTACGATAAGTCAACATCGAATCGCTGTCGCTCTTCGTGTTGTCCAGCTCCAGCGCCTAGGGGCTCGGGGTCATAAGCCAATCCGTCAAGAAGGCTAAAGAGCAGCCTTCTCGCCGGCTCGTCTTATGCCTGTCGCCCCTGATCAAGGCGCCTCCGCTTTTCGACTTTCCTTTATCTCAGTTGGAGCACTCCATAAGGAACGCTTCGATAGCATAAGCAATCGCACGAAGGAAAAGCGATAGCTTTTCCGAGGAGGCCATACGCCGCTGACCAGGGCGCTTGCGCTTTTCTTATTTTAATTAAGGATAAGTTAAGGGAGGCACATGATAATAGGCTCATGAATTAAAAAATGTTTGGAGCGGGTCCGGACTGTTCCATGATCAAAGGAGTCTAGATAAATGAAAAAGTGGATTTGGATACTGATTAGTGTACTAGTTGTTGGGTATGTCGGCTATCAATGGTTTCACTCCAGAAGCAGTGCTAGTACAAGCACTGCTGCACAGGTTCGAACAGCTACTGTCCAAAAAGGGAAGTTAGAAGTGACGATTAGCGGTTCGGGAACAGTTGAACCAGTAACCACAGAAGATATAAAAGCAACAGATGATAATAACGAGATCGACGAAGTGTTAGTTTCTGCAGGAGATACCGTGACTGCAGGAGAATCATTAGTAACCTTTACGGATGACAGCGATCCAATTACTGCGCCAACTGCTGGAACGATTACTACGGTGTCGGTTGCCTCAGGAGACCGGATCAACAAAGGCATGGTGGTCGCACACCTAACCAATTACAACGATTTGCAAACAATCGTTCAAGTCGATGAATTAGACATTCCTAAGGTAAAAGTGGGTCAAACCGTAACATTATCAGTTAGTGCTTACCCTGATGCAACTTACACAGGGAAAGTTACTGCCGTTGCGGAAGAAGGAACCTCAACAAATGGTTCATCAACCTTTGCTGTTACCATTCATATTGAAAAACCAACCAACCTAAAAGTTGGAATGAGTACAGAAGCAACTATATTAACAGCAAGTAAAGCAGATGCAATATATGTACCCGCTGATGCTATCTACACAAACAATAATGAAAAATACGTAATTGTCGATTCGACAGGTACAAGCACTGATAGCTCCACTACTGCGTCAGGACAACAAAAAACTGTTAAAACTGGTATTTCTACCGACGAATATGTTGAGATCACTGAAGGTGTAACAGAAGGTGAAACGGTCGAATTGCCACAGCTATCATCAAGTAGTTCATCAACGAACCAACAAGGCGGAATGATGCAAGGTATGGGCGGCATGCAAGGCGGAATGGGTCAAATGCCGAGCGGCAATATGCAGCGAAGTGGACAAGGAACGACAAGTGGAAAGTCTGGCAACTAAAAAACTGAAACAAACAGGAGTGTATTTTATGAAAAAAACTAGAAAAGCACATTTATGGATCGGGTTAATCTGTTCGATATTTATCTTGATGGAATCAATTACAGGTCTGCTCATGAATGAGCCGTGGCTGATTGGTCAGTCATCACAAACAGAACAACGAGGTAATTTTCAGCCAGGCATGATGCCAGGGCAACAGCAAGGCACGACTACAAATTCAAACCAAGCAACAGGTCAAACACAAGCATCAGGCCAAACTCAATCTCCGTCTGGAACAACATCTCAAACGAATGGTACAACTAATAATCAAACCAGCGGAAGCACACAGAGTAATTCAAATGGGCAGTTTCCTGGCCCAGGCGGACAAAATGGCTTTGGAACAAAAGGTTCCCAATCAGGTTCATTCATGAGTACGATTAAAGGACTTCACGAAGGAAGAATTGGAACGACTAATATTAAATGGCTAATAGACCTGACAGCCATCGCAATGATTTTCTTAACTGGATCAGGAATCTACCTTTCCTTAAAGGTGATTGGTGCAGATAGAAAAAGGAAAAGGTTGAAGATGGAAAGAGAAATTGCCTAGGAGTGTCATGAAGAGAGTACCATCCCAGAAAAATGGGTGGTGCTCTTTTTTTGAAAAAAGGAAGTGAACGACCTCTTTTCATTAAACTTTCACCAATCACAACTACAATCATAGAAAATCCATTCATGAAAAACAGCTCCAGATGAAAGGTTTCTCAAGGGGAGTAAACCAGCTATGAGCGAGGTGTTAAGGCAAACTTAAGCTATCTTCCTTAGGATACATATAGACAAATGCGGAAAAAAGGAGCTCGTTATTGATGAATGTCCTATTAGCAGAAGATGATAATCGCCTAGGTGATTTAATGGTATATATGTTGAAAAAGAAAGGAAATTGCAATGTAGAATGGGTTAAGGAAGGGGATGACGCCTTCTACTATGCAACCTCTGCCCATTATGATGTGGTCATAATGGACTGGATGATGCCAAATGGAGACGGTGTCGATATTTGCAAACGTTTAAGAAAACAAGGTTATTCAGGTGCCATCTTAATGCTGACTGCCAAAGATACCGTCCAAGACCGGATTGAAGGTCTTGACTCCGGTGCCGATGATTATCTTGTTAAACCTTTTGAATTTGATGAACTATTAGCTAGACTGCGCGCCCTATCCCGCCGAAATTATGCACCAATTGTAGAAGAAGAGACGGAGATAGATGGTCTAGTTCTTAAACGGGCCAGCCATATGGTTCGGTTTGAAGACATCGAAATCCAGTTTAGTCCCCGAGAATTTCAACTAGTAGATTTACTGATGAAAAATAAAGGACAAGTCCTGCCGCGTGAGCTAATTTATGAGCGCGTCTGGGGTCTTGAAACAGATGTGACGATGAAGACCATTGATGCAACCGTTAAATTAATTCGTAAAAAACTATCCTTAATCAGTAAACAAAATAAACTTCAAAGTATAAGAGGGGTGGGTTATAAATTTGAAACGTAATTTTTTTTCCTTCTTTGACTTCCTATTGAATCTCGGGGATCAAGATGTTTTTAGAAATACGCAAAACCGGTTAACAAGAAATTTTAGTGGACTTATCATGCTATTTCTCTTTTTGTTTATTCTTGTTGTTTATTCGGTTCTTTATTTTGTCATTCTCAATACACAGGAACGGGATCTTCGGACCTTGGTCTCACAGGAAGCGAGTTACATTGAGAACTTGTTAAGCAGGAATGACCAAAGAGACATTAGAGGAATCCAAAATCAAGAGTTGGCTTTTGCTGGAGTAGATCAATCCTTCTACTATGTAATGGATAGTACCGAGAAAGTAGTAGTGGGCAGCGAGGCCAATCCCCGCTTACGGCAGCAATTCCTCTCACTCATAAATAAACATATATCTAATCAACAGGATATTCAAAATGAAATGATACGCATGGATCAGAAACCATCTAGAGGACGAGCACAATTCCATGCACCTGATGAATCTCAGGATATCCATATGATGATTGCCAGCCATGAAGTTTATTACAAAGGTCAATTTATCGGCCAAATTTATATAGGTAAAGATGTCTCATTTGCTTATCGGTTATTTCACTGGGTTCTGGTGATTCTTGTTGTGCTGGGGATTGTTTTTGTGGGAGTTGCCATATACATTAGCTTGCGTATGTCTAAACGAGCGATGGTTCCGATTAGATCTGCTTTTAAAAGGCAGCGAGAATTTGTGGGGGATGCATCCCATGAATTAAGGACACCTCTAAGTGTCTTGCTATCGTCTATTGATGCGATGGAAATGACAGTTGATACTCAAAAGGATGAGATGACAGGTAAACTACTTGCAAATATGAGGGAAGAAGTCAAGCGGATGACCAACCTAGTCAGCGATCTTTTAACCCTCGCACGCTCAGATTCCAATACTAATGAGCTAAAAACAGAAGTGTTTGATTTAAAGCCTTTAGCTGAAAAAGCAATCGAATCATTACATCCGATTGCAGCCCGCAAACAGATTGAGCTGGAGTTATCTGCCCCTGCTGCTGCAACTGTTATAGGAGATCCTCAAAGGATATCTCAGTTGATTTATATCCTTTTGGACAATGGTATAAAATATACGCCAGATGGAGGAAAAGTAAAACTGAACCTCCTCAAAGAAGGGCGAGAAATAAGAATTATCGTTCAAGATACAGGGATAGGGATTAAGAAAGAGGATTATCACAAAATTTTTGAACGCTTTTATCGGGCGGATAAATCCCGATCCCGCCAAATAGGAGGCCATGGACTTGGACTATCAATTGCAAAATGGATTGTCGAAACACATAAAGGAACGATACAAGTAACAAGTCAAATGGGAAAGGGAACTACGTTTATGGTTAGGCTGCCTGATTACGTTTAAGTAATCAGGTTTTGTTTACGAAAAATGCCTTTTTAAAAAATTGTTAAATAGTTGTTGACTTCCTTTTGATAGGATAGTAACATAGTAATCCTGATGAGGGGATGCCGCAATCGGCAAACTACTCATTGAAAAAATAATTATCAGATGTTGACAAGATCAAATGAATCTGATAGTATTAATACTCGTTGAGCAGGACAAAAAAATTATTTTAAAATAATTATTGACATCCTAGCTAACGAAGTGATATGATAATATCCTGTCACTAATTGTTCTTTGAAAACTAAACAAACAAAAACGTCAACAAACAATAAATTATCATGTTTCTTCTATTATATAGGATGAACATGAGCCAACGTAACAAAATGAGCTAAATCAACTTTCATGGAGAGTTTGATCCTGGCTCAGGACGAACGCTGGCGGCGTGCCTAATACATGCAAGTCGAGCGAATCTTTCAGAACTTGTTCTGGAAGATTAGCGGCGGACGGGTGAGTAACACG
>NZ_JAGGQG010000014.1 GCF_018613415.1 Bacillus sp. ISL-18
TAAAAGAGCGAGGTTGTGTCCGAAGTTGAACCAACTTCGGACAAGGCAAAGGCAAAAGAGTGAGGTTGTGTCTGAAGACGAACCAACTTCGGACAAGGCAAAGGCAAAAGAGTGAGGTTGTGTCTGAACACGAACCAACTTCAGACAAGGCAAAGGCAAAAGAGCGAGGTTGCGTCTGAACACGAACCAACTTCAGACAAGGCAAAGGCAAAAGAGCGAGGTTGCGTCCAAAGTCGAACCAACTTCGGACAAGAAAAAGCCAAAAGAGCGAGGTTGTGTCCGAAGATGAACCAACTTCAGACAAGGCAAAGCCAAAAAAGCGAGGTTGTGTCCGAAGATGAGCCAACATCGGACAAGGGCAAACCAAAAAAGTGAAATGATGTCCGAAGAAATACCAAATAAGCACAAATACCCCGTTAAAAGTTGCCCCGTATTTTTAAATAATTTTTTCATAAAAACTACTGTTAAATAGGTGCGGTGAACCGTATTATAAGTAAATGAGGTTTTTTGTGGTACTTCTTTTTGTGTAAGGAGTAAAATTAGGATATCCTAGATAACCTATAAAAAAAGAAACTAATATTTTTTGAAATTAGGAGTAAAATAATGCAAAATAATTTACCGTTACTAACGATTGTTGTTCCTTGTTACAATGAAGAAGCGACCTTAGAGGAAACAATCAAAGAACTAACCAGAATAATGACAAATTTGGTTATAAATAAATCTATAAGTAATGAGAGTATTATTTTATTTGTCAACGATGGTAGTACAGATCATACTTGGGATATTATTGAGGAAAACATCGAAATAAACCAATATGTTCAAGGGTTAAAATTAAGTAGAAATTTTGGCCATCAAAGAGCATTAATTGCTGGTTTAGAAACCGCAAGAAATTTTTCAGATTGTGTGATTTCAGTCGACGCTGATCTTCAAGATGATGTGGAGATTATTCATCAATTTATTGAGAAGTATCAAGAAGGTTATGAAATTGTTTACGGAGTCAGAGATAAGCGCGATACTGACACTCTATTTAAAAGAAAAACTGCTTTATGGTTTTATAGCCTTATGAGGAAAATGGGTGTCGAGTTAGTACCCAATCATGCAGATTACCGTTTAATGAGTAAAAGGGCTCTAGATGAATTAGTAAAGTATCAAGAAGTAAATTTATTTCTTCGAGGGATCATTCCTCTTTTAGGTTTTAAAACAACTAAAGTTTATTATAATCGCAAAGAAAGATTCGCTGGGGAGTCAAAGTATCCATTAAAAAAAATGATTGCGTTCGCCTTTGATGGGATGACGTCGTTTAGCGTTGCACCAATACGTTTTGTTTCGATGTTAGGATTTTTAATGGTACTAATCGGGATTGCGATAGCTGTTTATACCCTATTAGCAAAAATATTTTCATATACCATTAGTGGTTGGACATCATTGATGTTATCCATCTGGATTGTTGGAGGGGCACAATTATTAGCAGTTGGAATTATTGGTGAGTACATAGGTAAAATTTTTAATGAAACAAAAGGACGGCCGAGATATACCATTGAACAAAATAGTGTTCTTGAGAAACAAAAGAAAAACTTATCCTATTTAAAAAGAGATAAATAGAGGATAACAAGGTATGCAACCCTTGAGATTCATCAAAAAGGCACGGGAGACAAAAATGAACAATACATGGAAAGAGATTAGGTTATTTGGGATTTTCAACGAAAAACTTACTATTTTTTTGTTTTTTTATTCCTTTTTCATCATGTTGTTTTTCACACAAACCTCACCCTTCTTTGTGATAACGGAATGGGTAGATTCAAATGCATTTTTTACAGTTGGAAAAGGTATGGCGAATGGTTTAATTCCGTATCGCGATCTTTTTGAACAAAAAGGTCCTTTGCTATATGGCATCCATGCAATAGCTTACTGTATTTCACATACAACCTTTCTAGGAGTATATCTATTTGAAAGCCTTGCAATGTTTACTAATCTTATTTTAGCTTTTAAAATTGCCCGTCTTTACTTTAATTGGATGCCTGCAGCGAGTATATCTATTTTCTTCCCATTAATCATATTAAATCAACAAGCCTTTCGGTTTGGGGATAGTGCAGAAGAGTTTTCTATTCCATTCTTAATGACCCTTTTGTATATTATTTTGAAATATTTTAAGAAAGACTCTGTATCTCTTTTTAAATGGCCAATTTATTTGTTAAATGGGATTATGATTGGGTGTGTTTTTTGGATAAAATTTACTCTTGTGGGGGCATGGATTGGATTTTACCTTGCTATTTTATTCATTTGTGTAGGCGATAAGAAGTGGAAGGAATTAATAAATGCGATCCTCTTTACTTTTGTGGGACTAGTTTTGGCAAGTTTTCCATGGTTCATTTATTTTGGAATGAATCATGCTTTGAAGGATTTTATAGATGTGTACTTAAAATTTAACATTTTTATGTATTCAACTCAAACGAATCTAATCGAAAAACTTGTTAAATTTGCCATAACATTTGGTTCAGAATTTAATAGAAACTTTGAAAGCAAAGTTTTGATTACGATTGGTTTACTTGATTTTCTATTCACATGGAAATATTTAAAAGATAAAGGTCAAAAATGGATGTTAATAAGTACGATCATCTTCTTGATAACCGGGGTATATATAGGAGGACAAGCCCATCGATACTCTTTCCTGATTATAACTCCATTGGGATTAATGGGACTTTTAGCAATTGGCCATTACTTGCAAAACGCTAAAATGCAATTGCAGATTCACATGAATAATATAAGCCGATGGTTTGCTTTAGCTATAGTCGCATTAACAACTATTTTCATGTGCTTTGGTTATAATGTAAATATGAATTCTTCAAGGTTGTATATAAAAGCCCCTCTGGCTCAACAGACATTTGCAAGAATAATGAATCAAGAGCCTCATCCAACGTTATTAAATTATGGAACTTTAGATGGCGGTTTTTATACTGTAGCTAATATTCTGCCGAATATTCGCTATTTTGAAATGCAAAACATTGACTATAGTGTATATCCTGAAAATAGGGACGAGCAGAATCGTTATATAAAAGAAAAAATGATTCAATTTGTTGTCATTAGAGGGAATCCAGCGATGAATCCTAATCAGCTCCAAATTCCTTATCTTCATGAAAATTACCATTTGGTTTCACAACAAAATCAAAATGTGGAAGGATTACCCTATAAATTTTTTCTATTTAAGTTTAACTAATAAATTTGGTCGAAAATAGGCACTTGTTAAATAACATTCTATACCTAATTCCAATCGAAGGTGTTTCATCCAAAAAAAAGCTTATTTTAGGATGAAACACCTTTTTGTTTTGTTAATTTTCCAACTCTGCTTTAGTCTGAAAAGTAAAGTCCGGAGAAAGAGGTGGAACTGTATAGTCATCTTGATTGTTATCTTTCTGTAATTTCTTAGAACGGCGATTTTTTGAAATTGCCTGCCATTCCTGCTTCGAGCTCTTTTTTTATCATGTTAATTAGGAATATTAAAAAAAAGTATCCAAAAAGTGGATCTAGGACAATCCATGGAATCCTATAGAATTCTCGGTAGTTTTGACCAATTAATCCCGACCATTCCTTCGTAAGTGAACTAACTTGGCCTGGAACATTGTGAGCACCGATCCCCAAGCTTCCTGTTTCTGAGGTCCCGACAATTTCTTCCAGCGAGATGCCACCTAAGTAAATATTGAAGGTACCAAGGAACATAATTAACACCAAGGTATTGAGTAATTGTTGAACAAATAGTAGCAAACCGTAAGAGCTTATAAAAGGCTTAAGATGCCTTTTTATGATATGAAAATGACTTGCCCCCATCAAATATGAACTTTGTATAAAGGACTTTCCTTTTAGTTCTTGGATGATATCTGATGTACTAATCAGGACAGAAGGAACACCCACAATCACTAAAATGATCATCTGATAAGCAATTATGAAGACTGCACCATCTTTTACATAGATAGTGGAAGTAGCTGTAATAAGTAATAAGGTGATAATAATATGCGGAATAATCCGAAATACAACAAATAAATCTTTTACAATTGGCAAAAATAGCTTAAGCCAAAAGGAAAAAATGATTCCGAACAGACCACCAATCAAAACTCTCAGTATGGTGATGCCAAAGGCAATAAGGATGGTATATTTCGCGCCATAAATCATCATTAGAAGGATATCTGCTCCATTTCGGTCAGAACCAAGAATAAAATGAAGGGAAGGCGGGAAAGGCGGGACTCCGATTATATCCCCATTTTCATCCGAAAGAATCCGCGTCTTGTTAAAATCCTCCGGACCATATAGGGGGTAGAGAAAGCTTAGAATTAAGATAAGACTCAAAATCGACAAGCCCAAAATGGTCTTTTTGTAATTTACTATCCTCATATACTGTTACGTTCCTTTCTATTCATTCTAAATGTTACAATCCAAGAAAGTAAATTTGATAGAATAACAGGAACAGCAAAAAGCAGAAGACTTATAACATATGGGACAATCCGCTTAGCAAAGAAGGATTTTACAATTCCTATATACCCGTCAATGTTAAATAGATATTCTACTACAATAATATTCGTAAGAATGTACCAGATAATTACTTTTAAATGAATGAGTAATAAAGGAATAATGTTACGTATGATATGTTTTAAGTAAATCGTTCTGCGTGACAGGCCTTTTGCTCTTGCAAATACGACATATTCTTTTACCTCTTCATTCGAAAATTCTTTTAATAAAAACTGGATTAAGAAAAGGACCGGAAGAAAGGACGATACGAAAGCCGGTAGAAAATAGGGTTGTGTACTCATTCCGCCATATAACTGAAACAGTTTAATATCGTATGTTTTATATAGATAGATGACTAAATATTGTAACAAGAAGATGATTAATAGTTCAGGTGTACTCGTCGTGAAATCAATGAAACCTGTTAATCTTTTTCGAGCGGATGTTGGCAGCATCATGATGATGGTGGAGACAACCAGCCCCACAATTACTACAAATAGGAGAGCAAGTAATAAGATGCTCATTGTATAAAAATATTTATCAATGGTTGAAGCATTTAAATATTCAAATATAAAAGGAACTTCGTCTTTGATATGAAGAAACCAGCTTAGGTTACTTTTGGAGTACTCCCAATATAAGCTAATATCCAAATCTATTCTTTTTTCCTTAGCATTAAAATGAAGAAATATAGGAATATTCATCAAAAAGACAAAGCCAGCCAAAATGGCTGTTACGCGTATGGGGAGAAACACTTTCTTAATCAAATTTTACCCATTCCTGTAAATGATATACAATAATGTAATTCTATTATAAAATATTCTGACTGTGTTTGTCAGTTGAATGTGTACAAATAAAATCAATCAAAAACTTATAGGTAATTAGTCTATATTAAATAACTATGAAAAGTCCTCCTACTTTCTTGTCTAGCAAACTGAGGATAGGCAGACAAAAAGTTAATGATGATGGACGCTTGGTCTAGATTAGGGTATGTGGTGAACAAGAACCTATCACCTTTTCGAATAGCTGTTAATGCAAGCGGCAATTCACGTCTAAATATTTCATTACGTTTTGCTGAGACATTTTTGTTATATTGTCCTTGATCTATATGCAAATAAACAAAATAATAGTAGGAACCTCCCATTTGTTTCCATTCTCCTAATACTTCATCTCTCATTGGATTTATCTTATCCCAGGCATAATGAACTCCAATCGTTAAAAATAGATCTCCAGTTAAATCAGAGTGAGTTAGTGTGTAGCATCTTGGAATAACGGGTTCGGTAGCAGTGATCCCATCTCTGAATTTTACTGATAGTTTTTCAGGATTGAAATTGCTCACAGCAATCTACTCCAATCGTTTTTTTTATCTTTATGCTGATTTTCGTTTATTAATTCTCGCAAAAAGGTAAAGCTGCCTCTTTATAGGCAGCTTTATAATGATTAGTTAGTAGTTAAAGTAATGGATGATAGTGCCAATAAAGTTATTTAAATATTCTAAAATTAATTCCTCCTCTTAAAACTATTATCTAAAAAAGCTTGATAGGTAGTGTTTTTCTAGAAAATACATTTGTATTTTCTACATGGAGGTATTATAATCAAATAATAATTCAGAAAGATTAGTAGACAGAGATTAATAGGGAGAGGGGTGCCGTAGTGGAAGAGAAGGAATTAAAGAGAGGCTTAAAATCGCGTCATATTCAGATGATTGCGTTGGGCGGTACAATTGGTGTCGGATTATTTATGGGTTCAGCAAGTACCATTCAATGGACGGGTCCATCTGTCCTGCTTGCCTATATCATCGCAGGGATTTTTATCTTTTTTATTATGCGGGCTATGGGAGAAATGTTATATGTGGAGCCAAGTACGGGCTCTTTCGCAACATTCGGTTATAAATATATTCATCCATTAGCAGGGTATTTAACGGCATGGAGCAACTGGTTTCAATGGGTAATTGTGGGGATGTCAGAAATTATTGCCGTTGGGGCCTACATGAAATATTGGTTCCCAGATCTCCCCGCTTGGATTCCGGGATTAGTTGCCTTTGTGATTCTTGGGGCAGCCAACTTAATTTCAGTAAAATCCTTTGGTGAATTTGAGTTTTGGTTCTCGTTGATAAAAGTCGTCACTATTTTAGTTATGATCGTTGCCGGATTTGGTCTCATTTTCTTTGGAATTGGCAATGGAGGAATCGCAACCGGGATCTCCAACCTTTGGAAACATGGCGGCTTCTTTACAGGCGGCTGGTCGGGATTTCTTTTTGCCTTATCACTTGTTATTGGGGCCTATCAAGGAGTCGAATTAATCGGGATTACTGCTGGAGAAGCAAAAGATCCGCAAAAAACA
Source organism: Bacillus sp. ISL-18 (assembly GCF_018613415.1). Classification (GTDB taxonomy): domain Bacteria; phylum Bacillota; class Bacilli; order Bacillales; family Cytobacillaceae; genus Neobacillus. Next base: position 6,835 of record NZ_JAGGQG010000014.1, read on the forward strand.
TTAACAAAAGCGACCCAAAGTATAATTTGGCGGATTTTAATTTTTTACATTGGGGCAATCTTTGTGATAGTGACGGTTTATCCTTGGAACCAACTGCATTCAATTGGCAGTCCGTTTGTAGCCACATTTGCAAAACTTGGAATTACGGCGGCAGCGGGAATTATAAACTTTGTCGTCATCACTTCGGCAATGTCCGGGTGTAACAGTGGGATTTACAGTGCCGGCCGAATGCTTTACACATTGGGCGTTAATGGACAAGCTCCCAAAATCTTTACGAAACTATCCTCCAATGGGGTACCATTGTTAAGTACGATGGGTGTACTGATTGGTTTGGCAGTGGGCATTATTTTAAGTTATATTGCACCAAAGAATTTATTCGTCTATGTCTATAGTGCTAGTGTGCTTCCGGGGATGATTCCGTGGTTTGTGATTCTGATCAGCCAAATTCGCTTCAGAAAAGCGGAGGGTGACAAAATGGAAAAACATCCATTTAAAATGCCGTTTACCCCTGTATCAAACTACCTGACCATCGCTTTTCTGGTTCTAATATTAATCGCCATGTGGTTTAATCAAGATACTCGTGTATCGCTTGTGGTAGGGATTGTTTTCCTAGCGCTTATTTCTATCAGTTATTATGCTTTTGGTATCGGTAAGCGTGCAGCGAAGGATGGACATATCAAACGTGTTTCTTAAGACTTCTTAAAAAAAGAGCCTATTCGAGATGGAGATATCTTGAATAGGCTTTTTTATGGGTGGCTAGTTTGTAGGATCATTGTCAAATTAGATTCAATGGGGTTATTTGGCTGTATTAAAACCATCATATATAAGTGAGGCTTATAGCCTAAAATAGGCAGTGAATAGTATAATAAAGTCAAAAGGTAAATATAGGCGGGGACTTTAGATGAAACAACATCGGCAAGCTGATACGCCAAATTCAATTCTTAATCGAAATGGGCCTACGCCTGAATACATTGAAACCGTTCATATGCTAAGGGAAAAATTACTCCGCGGCATTCAGCTTGGTGACCGGGATTTGATCAGCGAATACGAAAGAGATGCATCTCAGAAATTTAGAGATGAACAATTAAACATCCTAAACAGAGTCCCAAATAATAAAGTTCGTTCCTATAAAAATATATTGTTATCACATAATACCCTTTATAGCTATGCGGCTGAAAAGGGAGGGTTAAGTCCATGGCAGTGCCACTTTATATCGGAAAAATATGCGATTATGATTGAGTTCGCCGAAACCTTAGCTGAATTAGATCAAATTCATGACCATATGATAGCGGAATATTCTAATCGCTCTATTCGGAAATCTCAAAGTGACAACTTAACGATTGTAGAGAAAGCAGAAAACTATATAGAAATGAACTTTGCTGAGGACATTTCAATGGAGGAAATGGCAAGAAAATTACATGTTCATCCTTCGCATTTAATGCGTGCGTTTAAGAAAGATAAAGGGATGACTATTAGTAATTTTCGAAATCTGAGAAGATTAAAAGAAGCAAAAGAACTGATTCTATTCTCCCGTCTTTCGATGACTGAAATCGCCATAATGGTTGGATTTAGTAATCCCCAGTATTTTTCCAAATTCTTTAAAGAGGTAGAAGGTAGGACTCCTGTAGAGTATAAAAAGAATAATAAGAAATGACCAATGTCAGTCTAGGAATCCTTTTAGGGGCGCATGAAAAATCATGCGCCTTTTTTTGCAAATATTCACGCAACTATAGTATAAAAACATGCAATTGTAGTGCAAAAGTGTTTTAGCAAATGGATGTATACTTGTAATTAAGTTCTAGCTGGAGCGGGTACAGGTAAAAACGCATTATTTTTATTTTTAACTAAAATGTAAACGGTTAAAAAGGGGAGATATATTCATGAAAAAGTTTGGAGTAAGAGATCAAGTTGGATATGCGTTTGGGGATATTGGTGGAAGTTTTGTAAACTTATACATTGGTTCTTTCTTTATTGTCTTTTGTACCTATGTATTAGGTGTAAGCCCTTACTTTATGGGGACAATGTTTTTAGCGGGTAAAGTATTCGACGCCATTGTTACTGGTATTATGGGAACCATTACGGACCGTTATAGAATCGGAAAAAGCGGCGATAAATTTTTGCCTTGGATTAGCTTTTCTAAATGGTTACTAGCAGCAGCCTGTTTACTCTCTTTTGCTGACGTCTCTAGTTTGGGGTCTACTGCAACGCATATTTGGGTAGTAGCTGTTTATTTATTCTTCTGTGTTGCATATACGGCTGATGCCATTCCATATGGTTCATTAGCATCTGTTATTACCAATGATCCTGATGAACGGACAAAATTATCCCGTTCCCGTTCGATCGGCGGTATGATTGTAGGAATTGGATTCTTATCGTTTGTACCAATGTTCATCTATGACAAAGCTAGAAATATTGTTCCAGAAGCATTCTTCTATATCGCGATTGTATTCAGTATTTTATCATTACTATCCTATACTGGGCTTGTAAAATTAACAACTGAACGTATCCGTGACGAAAAGCCTGCTGGAGCCAAGCCTGATTACAATTTCAAGGAAGCATTTAAAGTAGCATTTTCCAACAGGCCATTAATCGGTATGATTGTTGCAACGCTTGGTTCTACCTTAATTATTTCTGGTGTTGCTACTTTAGCTGCTTATGTATTTGCTGAATTTTATAACATGCCTAGTGCCTTTGCTATCAACTCTTTCATTAACATGGGGATCATACTTGTTCTATTCGTTGTCGTTCCAAAACTCACAGTAAAATTCAATAAACGCAACTTGATTCTTGCTACATCAGCATTCAGTTTAGTTGCATCTGCTTTTATGACGTTTGTTACTTTTGAAAATGTATATGTATTTGCAGCATTATACAATATCGCAACAATTGGTTCATCCGTGTTTGTTATGCTTGTTTGGGCTTTGGTTACGGACTGTATCGATTATTCAGAGTATAAAACCGGAAAAAAAATCGAAGGAACTCTTTACTCCCTCTACTCTTTCGGCCGTAAAGTAGGAATGGGATTAGGAGCAGCCGTCGGTAGTTACTCTTTAGGTTGGGTTGGATTTGTATCCGGTGCAAAATCACAATCACAAGAAGTTGCAGAAGGTATATTAAAAATGTACACAGGTATGCCAGTTGCCGCTTTTATTATCATACTAATTGGTGTAGGTTTAATCTTTAATCTGAATACAAAGAGCACAAATGAAATGTATGCGGCATTAAAAGAAAGAAGAGCGTCGTAAAGGAATCCATTTATAGTGAATTCTTATTAAATAGTATTATAGGAGAGATTTAGATGCGTACTAGATTCCTATCAAAAATGACAAATGGGGAAGTTGAAGAATATTTAGAACGAAATGATATTATCTATGTTCCAGTAGGAGTAACGGAAACTCATGGAGCATTGCCGCTGGATTCTGAAACTGTTTTAGCGGAAGCAATTGCTTTAAAAATGGCTGAAGCATCAGATGGACTTGTTTTGCACAACTTGCCTTATTTCTTCCCAGGTGGAACGATAGTCGGCCGGGGGACGATACAAATGAGTATAAAAGACGGGATGGCTTATTTGGATAAAATTGCGAAGTCATTACTAAATCAAGGCTTTAAACGACAAATTTATATTACCAGTCATGGTCCAGGTTATTTGACAGTTAGTGGCATGGTTCGTGATTTCTTTGATGAAACCAAAGTGCCTGCCTTGTATATGGATATATTAAAGGCGGCAGAGGCAGCCAACTTCAATTTAATGGACTCATTTCATAACATGACCATCGGTGCTTATAAAGTTTTAGGTAGATTAGAAGATGTCCCATTGAATGTACCTGAATCTCATTCCGTTACGTATGATGTTCAACATATGTTATCTGGAATGAGTATGAATCCTGGTAATCTATTAGGGAAATATGCTTATCAATCCGGTGCAGTGGGTTCTTACTTTAACGAACCTTCTGATCATATGGCTACTCCGCTTTTGAAAACATCTGAAGAAAGAGAAGCACATGCAGAATCAGGTGTTCAAGCAATTAACGAACTTGTAAAAGCATTGGATATGCCGGCTATTGTAGAAACACTTCGTCAAGTGGATATATACACTAAGGATACGATTCTTCCTAAATACGGTGCAAATTTGCCAGTCGGACATGCGTAATAAACAAAAAAATCGTGCGAACCTTATGGGTATCGTGCGATTTTTTTGTTTTGGATTTTTTTAAAATTGATATTTTCATATAAGAAACAAGAGGTTTAATTGCTGCTAGTCCCTCACTAAAACTATTTTAAATAACGTATTGACTTAATTATATCAGGCATCAAAACTTTCAATAAATTTTTGGGCAACTTTAGTGAGATAGCTATCCTTTAACCAGATTAAGAAGGCATCCATTTTAATCGTGCAATATGAAATTCAACAAAGTTTAGCCCTTGATGGATGATCGCATCTGGTGATTCACATTCTATTTTTGGTGTTAAACCATGCTTCTTAAATTCACTTAAAATAAGTTCATATGCAACGGTCCCGTATATCCGATGAAGATGGAGTAATGGATATTCAGAGATCTCTTTCATTGTGATTTTGGATTGTGGATGTATTCCTTTTTGGGAGGCGGGCCTATTAATAGAACAAAGAGGGTTTGAAATTGTATATGGGCACCCATTGCATAAAGAAACCAAAATGAAGTTTCAGTCATTGGTAAAAAAGTAGGAAGCAATTGATACTTTATGTGAAAATCAAAGAAAAGAATGTAGGATTCATCGTTTTAGTAGAGAAGAAATGATTCCATTATGCCTATAAAAAAAATCAATTTACTGCATCAGTTGATCCATCATTTTGGAAATTTAAACTCTCTTCCTCCACATAAGAATCCTTTGGATGAGGAAAATAAGGATATGATCATTTCAGTCATCCAATTAATAAAGGGATTTCTTCAAAGTGATCCTTTAGACATGGCCAATTCTGACCATAGAATAATAGACGTAAGAAATCACCAGTTTAGACTTACCCAAAGTGATTTTAATGGAGAACAGAATCCCCAATTTCCCCATTTTGTTTCACATGGAACATTCATTATATTTAAAATCCTGTCTATACTGGATATATTGGAGGAATTATAACAGCTTCAATGGGGGAAGCGATAAGAAGCTAGAGTTATGAGGATATTCTTCACTACATATCTAAAAATAATTACTTTAAAAAATCCAGAATAGAACATAGTGCAATAAAACCTTGCATAGGATCTATTCTGGGTTTTTCTGGTGATTTTTTATACTATAAAGGACATTGCAGGCCATTTAATTAAGATGTGCATTTTCACTGCTTCTTAGGGATATAGTTAAAAATCTCTTTCGATTCAAAGCTGTCCACAAGACGGTTCAGCCAATCATAATAGCCAAGAGCATCGGTTAATTTTTCAATATCCATTTTTGCTTCTGTTTTTACCTTACTATCCACATGATCATCATCCAACAGTGACTGTAACTCTGTGAGTGATTTCTCCATAGCTGTGACATTAATCGAAATCCCTGACCGCCATTTAATCGAAAAAAAATCAATAAAGGTTTGATACCAATCGGGCTCAGCTTGATATAAATCCTTCCTTACCCCCTTTTTCCACACCTTCCCAACCATCTTAAGCTCTAACAAACTTCGGACGGATGTACTCATACTCGTCTTACTCATTCCGAGCGCATCTTTCATTTCATCCAGTGTCAATGGACCTTCCTGAAAATATAAAGCTCCATATAATCTGCCTATAGATTCCGTTACTCCGTATAAGTTCATATTTTGAGAAATCGCTTCAATCACCCGTTCACGGGCTTGTTCCAGCTTTTCTTCGCCATTCATCTTGCATCACATCCATTTGTATACATGTACTAAATAAGACTACCATGTTTATTTTAAAAGTAAAGAATGGAGGAAAAGAGGAAATGGGAGCATTTTTAAGTAATTTTAAGAATATTGTATATTCAGTACGTACAGTTTTTTCTGTATGCTATTTATGCCCAAATTTGCCCAATTAACAACTTTGATTAAAACATAAAGTTGTTACTATAATAAGAAAGTCCCAACACTTTAGTAACAGCAATTGAGGTGAACACATGAATTCTATTTATAAAAAGATCAGCGTTCGTAATGTAACAAAGGTCTTTGGAAAATCCAAAAAAGCTCTTCAATTATTACAGGAAGGGGAATCAAAACAAAGTATTTTAAAGAAAACGGGGGCAACGATTGGTGTAAATCAAGCTTCGTTCGATGTAGAAGCAGGTGAAATTTTTGTCATTATGGGTTTATCTGGAAGCGGGAAGTCAACTTTAGTCCGGATGCTCAACCGACTGATTGAGCCTACAGCTGGTGAGGTCTTCATTGATGGTGTTGATGTGGTCAGGATGAAGAAAGAACAGCTAAGAGACGTCCGCCGTAAAAAAATAAGTATGGTATTCCAAAAATTTGCTCTCCTCCCTCACCGGACCGTACTGGAGAATACAGAGTATGGTTTAGAGGTACAGGGGGTACCTAAAGAAATTAGAACGGATAAAGCAATGGAGGCTTTAAAGCTTGTAGGATTGGATGGATATGAAGACCAGTATCCCAAGCAATTAAGCGGCGGGATGCAGCAAAGAGTCGGATTAGCGAGAGCATTAGCCAATGATGCTGATATTCTGCTAATGGATGAAGCCTTTAGCGCTCTCGATCCCCTCATTCGCAAAGATATGCAGGATGAACTCCTGGAGCTTCAGGCAACGATGAAAAAAACAATTGTATTTATCACTCATGATCTAGATGAAGCCCTTAGAATTGGCGATCGAATTGCTCTCATGAAAGATGGTGCCATTGTACAAATCGGAACGCCAGAAGAGATTCTCATGAATCCATCCAATGACTATGTAGAGAGATTCGTAGAGGATGTAGATTTATCCAAGGTATTAACTGCAGGGCATGTCATGAAACGGGCAGAAGCGGTGTCCGTTGAAAAGGGTCCGCGGGTTGCCTTGCAAATGATGAGGGATTTGGGGATTTCAAGTATCTATGTTGTCGACTGCAAGAAGCAATTACTCGGTGCCATAACCGCTGCGGATGCAAAGGAGGCGCTTGACCGGAACGAAGGAATCATAAGTATTATACAGCATGATGTTTCGACTGTTTTACCGGAAACACTCTTAATCGATTTATTTGAGAAAGTTTCTGGTGCATCCATTCCAGTAGCTGTTGTCGATCAAAGAGGGCGGCTAAATGGTATTCTTGTCCGTGGTGCGGTCATTGGCGCGCTGGCTGGTAACAATGATTCCATTAACAAAATTGAGCCAGCAATAGCTGAAACAGCAGCTGACAAGGAAGACACGGAGGTGAAAATCACATGGAACAATGGTTCCCGAAAATCCCAGTAGCTGATTGGGTGGATACATTTGTTAACTGGCTGACGATTCATATGGCCGCGGCCTTCGATGGAGTTACCACCGTACTCCAATCTATAGTGGATGGAATGGTTATCGGCTTTGGTTATATACCCTCCTACATATTTATGATTCTATTAACTATACTTGCCTGGAAAGTTTCCAATAAGGGAATCGCACTCTTTACCTTGGTCGGTTTATTTTTAATTGCCAATCTTGGCTACTGGGAACCAATGCTTGAGACATTGGCACTCGTCCTAACAGCTGTCATCATTTCAATTATATTAGGAATACCAATCGGAATCTGGGCGTCGCAAAAGCAAACAGTTAAGCAAGTGATAACACCAATTTTAGACTTTATGCAAACCATGCCTGCTTTTGTTTACCTTATTCCGGCGATTTTCTTCTTTAATATTGGGGTAGTCCCAGGTGTAGTTGCATCTGTTATTTTTGCGATGCCGCCGACGATCAGGCTGACGATCCTTGGCATTAAACAAGTACCGGCCGATATTATTGAAGCCACAGAAGCCTTTGGGTCGACAACAAGTCAACGATTACTTAAAGTACAGCTCCCGCTGGCGATGCCAACCATCATGGCAGGAATTAATCAAAGCATTATGCTTGCCCTTTCCATGGTGGTCATCTCATCAATGGTTGGAGCCCCAGGACTTGGCGCCGATGTTTATCGCGCTGTAACACAAATCCAAATTGGCAAAGGTTTTGAAGCCGGTCTTTCGATTGTGGTCATCGCCATCATTCTCGACCGGGTTACTCAAAATATAGGAAAAAATAAAAAACAAGGGGGAACTGCTTTATGAAGAAGTGGATGTTCATGCTGCTGGCAGCTTTACTAACAATTGGACTAGCTGCTTGCGGGACGGAAAATACGACATCGAAAGAAAATGGCGGGAAAAAGCAGACAACTGTCGGGGACAGCGTTGACTATAAAATCATTGGAATTGACCCAGGCGCAGGTCTTATGAAGGCAGCAGCTAAAGCCATAGATGAATATTCATTAGACGATTGGAAGCTTGTCGAAGGATCAAGTGCCGCAATGACCGCCTCACTAAAAAAAGCTTACGCGAAAAAAGAGCCCATCATTGTCACAGGCTGGACACCTCACTGGATGTTCGCTGAATTTGATTTAAAATACCTAGATGATCCAAAAGGTGTTTTCGGAAAAGATGAAAGCATTCATACAATTGCAAGAAAAGGCCTAAAAGAAGATCTGCCAGATGCCTATAAGGTATTGGACCAATTCAATTGGACTCCGGATGATATGGGCGTGGTGATGAATGAGATCGTCAATGGAGAAGAACCGGAGGAAGCAGCAGCTAAGTGGGTGGAAGACAATGCCGATAAAGTAAGCGAATGGATCAAAGGAGCAAGCAAAGTTAACGGCGACAAAATTACCCTTGGTTATGTTGCATGGGACAGCGAAATTGCCAGTACCAATGTGATTGGCAAAGTCTTAACAGACCTTGGCTTTAAAGTAACACTAAGCCAAGTTGAAGCTGGGCCAATGTGGACAGGTGTTGCCGACGGAAGTTTAGATGCACATGTAGCTGGCTGGCTGCCATCGACCCATGCAGATTATTACAAAAAGTATGAAGGCAAATTTGATGATCTCGGTGAAAACCTGAAAGGGACAAAATTGGGACTCGTCGTTCCAGCTTATATGGATATTGACTCTATCGAAGATTTGAAATAATTTTTCATAAGCTGACTTAGGAAGCCGGTCAATCAATGACTGTTCTGGGGTCGGCTCTTTTTTAGTTTATCTTAGTTTTTCCTCATTTAAGATTAGAATAATCAAGCCCTTTTAACAAATCATAAGAAAAAAGTTAGAAGGGGGCAGGAGTATTGGTTTATAAATTATCAGTTCTAATTACAGTATTATTTGTTCTATGGGGAGCGTTAGCACCTAAAAATTTAGGGACTATATCGAAAGAGGCATTTACTTTTACCATCAATAACTTTGGCTGGCTGTATTTATTTTTAGCTTTGGGATTCTTACTATTTGCTTTTTATTTAGCTTTTGGCAAATTTGGAAATATACGTTTAGGTTCTGATGATGATGAACCGGAATATTCAAACCGATCATGGTTTGCCATGCTGTTTAGTGCCGGAATGGGAATCGGCCTCGTTTTTTGGGGTGTGGCTGAACCAGTGTCCCACTATATGGACCCTCCCTATGGGAATGCCAAAACAGCGGATGCTGCAAGGCTGGCGATCCGCTATTCCTTTTTTCACTGGGGATTGCATCCTTGGGCCATCTATACCATTATTTCTTTATCATTAGCGTATTTTCAATATCGAAAAGGCTACGCGGGACTAATAAGTTCTACCTTTTATCCGCTTTTAAAGGAAAAAGTAAAAGGTCCTATAGGAAAAGCTATAGATATCCTTTCTATTATCGCTACAGTTTTCGGGGTGGCTACTTCACTGGGGTTGGGTGCTTTACAAGTCAATGGCGGCTTATCCCATTTGCTTGGGATCTCAACATCTACCACCTGGCAAATCATTATTATCATAGTAGTCACTGTTCTATATCTGATTTCCGCAACCACTGGCCTTGATAAGGGGATATTACTGCTGAGTAATGGGAATCTCATTTTGGCGGTTGCCTTACTGTTATTGACCTTTTTTCTAGGTTCAACTTCCTTTTTATTAGATACCTTTACAGTCAGTATTGGAGCCTACATTCAAAATCTGTTACAGATGAGTCTAAGATTAACACCTTTTCAAAATAATCCGTGGATCGGAAATTGGACCCTGTTTTACTGGGCTTGGTGGATTGCATGGGCTCCTTTTGTTGGAATGTTTATTGCAAGGGTATCAAAAGGGAGAACCATAAAAGAATTTGTTCTGGGTGTTCTGTTGATTCCAAGTTTATTTAGTTTTATCTGGTTTTCGGTTTTCGGAGGCAGCGCTTTGCATCTCGAAATGTTTGAGGGAAAAAAAATCACTGAGGCTGTACAAAACGATATTACCTCCGCTTTGTTTGTAACCCTTGAAGGATTACCGTTTGGAACGATTATGAGTATCATTACTACCCTGTTAATCGTCACCTTTTTTATTACTTCTGCCGACTCAGCCACCTTTGTTTTAGGCATGTTATCATCTGAAGGGGATCTAAATCCATCTAATCGGGTGAAGTTTTCATGGGGCATTCTTCAATCTTCCATTGCCATTGTTTTATTACTGAGCGGGGGGTTAGAAAGCCTGCAAACAGCCTCCATCGTATCCGCCTTACCGTTTGGAATTATCATGGCTCTCATGTGTGTGTCTATTTATAAAGCTTTGGACCAGGAAATCAAGATGGTCAGAAAACAGGAAAAAGACAGAAAAAAGAAGATTGAACAATTGATTAGGGAACTGGCGGATCGCCATTCATAACGAAAAGTCCTCTTAATCAGGGCCAAAGCCTGCCGTTGTCTTTGGCCCTTAATCTATTTGACCCCTTTCCTGTTCACCCCAGTTATCCTTTCCTTTAGATCTTGGGACAACATGCATATGTAATAGGTTGCTCCAAGTACACCATAATGCTCTATAATAAAAACGTTGGATAAAATCTTGCTGCAATGTGAAAACAATAGAAGGAGATATGATTTAGGGGGGGAATACTACTCAAAAATTTCTCTTAGAGAAACACAGGGCATATAGAGGAGTGCATTATAGTTATGAATCAAGAATTTCTTTACGTCATTATGATCATTATGCTTGGTTATGTTTTAAGACGTTTAAGGGTCTTAAAAGAAAGCGATGGAGAAGTCATCTCAAAAATCATTTTTAAAATCACCCTGCCAGCTTTAGTTCTTGTAACATTCGATTCTGTAAAAATAGAAACCTCTTTAATTTTGATACCAGTGATGGTCTTTATCTTTGGAATCATGACTGCATTGCTTGGTGTCCTATTTTTCAAAAACGAGAAAAGGGAACTAAAAGGTTCTTTTCTCATGCTATCCGGATTTAATGTTGGTTTATTTGCCTTCCCTCTTGTTCATGCCATATGGGGAGTGAAGGGCTTAACCTATTTTAGTATGTTTGATGTCGGCACCTCTTTTACCGTCTTTGGGATTGCCTATATTCTAGGAAGTTATTTTTCAGAAGAAGGACTGGGTTTAAAACCAGTTGAAATTTTAAAGAGACTTAGCAAGTCGGTTCCTTTAATGACGTATATTATTGCTAGTATTTTAAATTATAGCCATATCCATTTACCTGATCTGATCATTCATGTTGCGAAAACAATATCTGGAGCAAATATGCCATTATCCTTATTATTATTAGGGCTTTACTTAAACTTTAAGGTTGATAAACAATTAATCAAACCGATGTTAAAATTTTTAACTTTCCGCTATGGTTTAGGGCTGATTGTAGGCTTAGCATTGTACTTTTTCCTTCCATATGGTCAGATGTTTCGGTCTACCATGTTAATTGGTCTGCTGCTGCCTTGTGCGGCCTCTGCCTTAACCTTTGCAGTTGAATTTAACTATAGTACGACCCGTTTAATTGCGACTATATCAAATATAACCATATTAATTAGTATCGTCATATTGTATATATTTGCTAACTTTATTGGGTGATCCTTATCCATCATGAAGGCAGTTGCTTGAATAAATGGTAATTATCTTAAACGTCAACCGTGGTTGACATCTGAAAGGTTTTTTTATATAGTAGGTGGCAATGAAATGATTGGAGTGAAAACACTTGAATCCGGAATTAGACTACTTGGACTTAATTGACTTATTAAGTGAGCGTCATCTTTTGCTTCGTAGAATCACAGAGAAATTGTGGAATGATAGCAGTGATATTCATATTTCCAATTCTGAATGGTTTATCATGGCGAGAATTTACAAAAAGCAGCCGACGATTGCGGATATATCAAAAAGTGTAGATATTTCGCGGCAAGCAGTCCATAAATTTATTAAAAGCCTCCAATCAAAAGAATTAGTTGAGGTAATGAACGTAAAAAACAACAATAAAGAAAAATGCATAAAATTAACTTTATTAGGTGAAGAGTGTTATGAAAAAAATGCGGCATTAAAGGCTTCACTTGTGAAAAAAGTCACTGATAAAATTGGAGAAAAGCAAGTAGCATTCCTGAAGGATTTATTAAAATCCAATTGGGGATTAGAGGAAGCCTATATGGAGTAAGAGTTGAGATGATCATCCTATGATCTCCAACTCTTTTTTTGATTACTGCTTTATTAAACTGTTTACCTGTTTAACTATTTTTTAATGTATGGAATAAATCACCATATCTCCGACATTAAACATTTTCATACCCCTTTTTCCAGGATTGTAAACCTGGTTTACAATCCATGTTACTCCTATTTTTGCGTTTTGTCAACCTTGTTGACAATGAAAGTGGACTTATGTACAGTTAGAATGTGATTTTTTAAAAATTAGGAGATGTAGAAAATGGAGATTGTGAAAGAGCAACATCAGCAGCTTTCTGAAGGTGAGAAAGACGATGCGTCTCCCGCGGTGCGATTTGAGATTGGGGAAAGAGTAAAGATCAAAGTGATTGATAAAGAATCGATACAGGGAATGGAGCCTGAGGATTACTATTATTTAAAAGGATTTGAGAGTAAAACAGGGGTTATTAGTGAACAAATGCAGAGTAAATCAGGTGCATATTCATATAGAGTTCAATTTAACGAAAATCGGTTCGGATATTTTTATAGCAAGGATCTTATTTTTAATCCTCAAAAAAACAAATAAAAATCCTTATGAGGTTGGAAAATAGAGCCAAAGCAACGGTGGTGTCAGGCACCATGTGAAAAATTCACATGGTGCCTGACACCTTATTGCTCTAATCCATAGTAACCGCAAACGACATAACCGACTGATTTTGCTGCGACAATGAGGGCGTCTTCGTCGATATCAAATTTGGGATGGTGATTGAAATAAGGTTTTTCGACGCCTTTTGGGGTGCAGCCAATATAAAAGTAGCAGCCAGGGATTTTTTCTAAGTAGTGAGCAAAGTCATCTGAAGGTGACATCATTGGATATTCCACAACCTGCTTAATGTCAGGATCATTTGCCCCCTCAAGGCTGGCTTTCACTCCTGCTGTAACCTCTGGATGATTATACAAAGGCGGATAATCAGATGTATAGGTTAATTCACATTGCACGCCAAATTCAGCTTCCATCCCGCTGACAATGCGGCGAACTTCCTTTTCTATTAACTCTTTTGTTTCTCCTGTCATGTATCGAATATCCCCTTCAAGCCCGACACGATCTTTAATCACATTAAAGGTTCCTTTTCCGTCAAATGAACCAATAGTGATGACCCCCATATCAAAAGGATTTAAACGGCGGCTAATAATCGTCTGTACGGCTGTCACAAAATAGGAACCGGCAACAATAGCATCATTGGCCATATGCGGGGAAGAGCCATGTCCCCCCACCCCTTGTATACCCAATTTAAAATAGGATCTACCCGCCATAGAATAGCCGCTGTGGTATCCCACAAAACCTGCCGGATTCAGTGGAAGTAAGTGAATTCCAAAAATAGTGTCCAAATCATCAAGTGCTCCAGAGTCAACAATGCTTTTTGCACCGCCTGGCGGGACTTCTTCGGCATGTTGATGAATGATTTTGATGGTACCAGGCAGCTCATTTTTTAATCGAATCAGACAATCAGCAAGGATCATTAAGTAAGCAGTATGTCCATCATGGGCACATGCATGCATGACCCCTTCATTCTTCGATTTAAAGGGAAGCTCCGTTTCTTCTAAAATCGGCAGGGCATCAAAATCAGCACGAAGTCCAATCGTTTTCCCCGGCTTTCCACCTTTGATGGTCACGATAATCCCATGACCATTCCCAACATTGGATTGAACTTCTACATCTTTTTCCTTATAGAAATCCAAAATATATTGAGCTGTTTTTTCCTCGTGAAAAGATAATTCAGGGTTTTCATGTAAATATCGGCGAATTTGAATCATTTCTTCTTGCCGAGCTTCTAACATGTCCATTAATTGTTTTCTCATGTTTCTTAACATCCTTTCTCCATACATGCTCAGAGTCTCTACTCAAGTCCTCTACCTTCCCTTCCTTTCTCATCCTTATGCTTCCCTTTTTTTTAAAACTGCACGGTGCCAAGTCTAGGCCTGCAAGAAATGTCTAAAACTTTTTGAACAGCTGGAAAAATGTCCTTCCATAATACTAATAATTTGCGTTCTACCATTGATCTGGGGACGGATTAGTCTGAAATCACGGAATCTTGACTACCGTATTATAGGTAAAGTACAATGAGTGGGTATATTTTCCTGAAGCCTTCAATAGGGAAATATTGAATTAATTGAATTTCTAAGATACCCTTGAAATTGTTAACTTATAGACAGGAAGGTGTAAAAATATGGCAATTGTACTTGCGTCCATTCTAGATGCAGATTGGTCGAAATTATCTGATGAAATACGTGATGTGGATCGTGCAGGAGTAGATGGTTTTAGTATTGATATTATGGATGGGCAATTTGTTCCAAGAACAACATTTGGGCCAAAAGATGTCTCTGTTATTAGGAATTTAACAAATGTACCTATTGAAGTCCATTTAATGGTTAGTAATCCAGAGAACCATGTTGAAATGTATTGTGATGCTGGAGCAGATCAGGTGGTTTTTCATATAGAGGCTGCGAATGACCCACTCTCTATTATTGACTCCATCCACGCGCGGGGTATACGGGCAGGTATCGCTATTCTTAAAGAAACACCCCTCGATAAAATATCGAATGCTGTACTCAAGTCGATAGATGCACTAACAATCATGTCCGTTACTGTAGGATTTGGCGGTCAAAAGCCATCTTCCGAAACAGTTCAGCGTATTATTGAAATTAGAGAGCGAGCCAAAGAGATAAACCCTAATCTTTTCATCGTTATTGATGGTGGAATGAAGCCGGATAATTGTTCGGAATTTGTTCAGGCAGGTGCTGATGCAGTTGTAATTGGGACAGGTATCTATCACGCTTCAAATTATGATGAAGCGATTAAAATTACCCATCAAAATATTGATCCGAATGAACCGGTCTCAAAGAAACGTATAGAGGGCTTGCTTGCCACACCAAGTGAAAAACTAGCAAATGACTTGGAAAGAAGAAAGCGTTTGGAAAAAATACGAATCGACCACGAAATACCCTTAGAATCATGGGACCCATTAAATTCGAAGAGGTAAGAGTATGATGCAAATAATAGGAATTGTAGCAACTTTAGTATCTATTGTTACTGGGGTTGCTGCAATTGCAAAGGGTACTTATAAGTTTTTTAAAAAGAGGGACGAACAAAAAAAATTAGCCATAGTTAAAGCCCAAAAAACTGCACAGGCTGAAACAGATACAGCACTTAGAATAAAAATGCTCATGCAATCAAGTGAAATCATCGATGTTCCGACTATTTCAATGATCCCATTGTTGGGGAAAGATGATAGTGAATTTGGTTATCTTAGCAGCGATAATATTTCAGAATGGCGAACGAATCTTAGAAGGAAACTGATTTGTCCTTTTTGGGCAACGAACCTAAGTTCCAATGAGTTAGGGCTTGTTAAGAGAGTAATGCCTTTAACAAATGAATCTGATATGTTGACGTTACAAGTGACGATAAAAGAGGAAAATGTGGTCTGGGATGTAAAAGATACTTATCCTGCGGACCGTTTATCTAATAATGCACTGTTACTACAACATTATCGTACTAAATTCCTGTTTGAAGATGAGGAGAGAATTGTATAAATGGAATCAAATGTTTTTTCGCCGGTCCGGCATCGTTATGCCCTTGCTTTTAAAGAAATAGATGACAATAATCCTCAAATATTGGATGTAGGCGGTTATGTTTCACGAGCCGCCTTGGTGATGGACCACTTTGAATCATTTGATTATAAATCAATTAATGTCGGTACAGCTTGGTATAATAATGAACAATGTGATTACCTATATGATGGGGTGACAATACCGTTTGATGATCAAACATTTGATTTTACGATTTCGGTTGATTGTATTGAGCACCTTCCATCAGAGGGCCGTGAGAAATTTGTAAACGAAATGATCAGAGTTTCCAAAAAAGCGGCCATCATCGTTTCACCGTTTCGTAGGTTAGATCATGAAACGGAGGAAAGATATGTGCTGGATGTGTGTGCAAGATTCGGAATTAAGGCACCGCCATCATTAGTGGAGCATGAGTTATACGGTTTACCTACATATGAGGAGCTTCAAGAGTTTGTTAATAAGAATTCTGGCATGTTAAAATTTGCAACCGTAAAACGTGATTATTGGTCCCTTCAGATGGCGATGCTTTGGAATACAATAGCTTTAAGAGGAAACAGTGATCAGGTGAATAGAAAACTTCAAACTTTTCAAGAAGAATTGCTCTCCAACCAAAATGTACATTTAGATGTGAATAATGCTTACCGATGTGTATTAGTTTTTAGGAGAAAGCCATGAATCGATATGAAATAGAAACCATGTATAATACTATTTTAATAAAGCATGCTCAAAAAAGATCTCATAGTCTTTCATTTAAAGGAACAAAACTATTACCTCAATCCATTCCTTTGAAACAACTGTATATCGATCTTGGCTTTCAAGCAGATTTAATGGGCTTGCCAGAACGCGGCGGGATTGGTCGTGCTAGTTTAAAAGAGTTAATTACTCAACATAATTCTGTCACGATCCTTGGCGGCTCCGGTTCTGGAAAGAGCACTTTTGTTAAATACATTTTAAATCAGTTCTTTTCAGAGAGTAATAGTGAAGTATTAAATAAATGGCCTTTTTGTGTAAGTATGAATGATTATATTAAAAAATGTACAGAAGAAAGGCTTAAATTTACTGATTACCTCTACGCAGAGATTGTCCAAATTGTGGGTCTTCACGATGATGTAAAAGGTTGGTTCCAAGACACACTTTCTACCGGGGGGGCCTTTCTCATTATTGAAGATTTGGATGTTGCCGCTTTTCATACAGAAGCCATGACTTTTGCATTGAAGAGTTTAGAGGACTTTTTAAATTCAATTATTCCATTGGGTAATAAAGTATTACTTACAAGCAGGATCATTGGCTATGAAGAAGTACGGTTAAATCTTTCGCAATCACACATGGAATGTTATATTAGCGGATTTAATGATGATGATATAATCCAATTCTCCAACAATTGGTCTCAAATCATTACAACAAATGAAGAGCAAAGAAAAAAATGTTGTTTTGATTTACTCGATCTTATTAGTTCCTCCCAATGGAACAGAGAAATGTCTTCTAATCCTAGTATTTTAACAAGATTAGCTATTATTAGTTTAAATAGTAATGGCAAAAAGTTATCTCAAATGGAAACAATTGAATTGATCTTAAATGGTTTAATCCGAGGTGGAGAAATATTCAGAGGATCAGAGGGGCTTGTCAATAAGTTGCGGAATAGTAACTTGATTTTACAAACGCTAGGCCCACTTGCTTTGGACGACTGTATTTCTGAAGGTGATAGTTTTGGATTTTATGCTCACGAACTAACAACGAAGATTAATTATATAAACCATCCAAGCTTGAATCAAATTGAAATACCTTTAAATGTCCATCTACATGATCCATTTTGTTTATTGTTCAGGGAATTAAAAAATGAGCGTTTAACAATATTATTTCAAGCTTTTAGATATTATATTGCCGGATATAGCCTATCAGACGTCCTTTTGGAAGATGGTCAAAAGGCCTATTCAATTCTTGTATCTATGATTAACGCTGATAATCTCTTCTCCGTTGCTTTAGCTATTACAAGCGCTGTTTTAATTGCGTCTCGAAATGGTACGGATGTCAATACCATGCTTAAAAATATTGAGTCATTTGACAAGGAAGGACTGGGAATTGGCCCTTTATTATGCGGTTTTGTATTGTCTGAAAATTCTAAGATCGCACGTGGCTACAAAGAGGCAGAGAGGACAAAACAAAGATTATTAGATATTCTAACATGTAAATACGGGCAATCAAATCCTAAAATTAGAAGCTGGGCAGGGGAAGTTGTCGCCAAACTGAATGATCCTAGAAAAGAAGTAACGACCATCGATTCCATGCATTTCTGCGAGGTCAAGGCGGGAGATTATTTTTTAAATAGTAACGACGAAAAGCCTAGTTCTATACTGTATGATTATTATATGGGTAAATTTCCAATTACTTGGTCACAATTTAATGTTTTTGCTAGGAATGAATGCTATCAAAATCGTAAATATTATCCTAATGAATGTGATTCATGGTTTTTCGACAAGGAAGCACATAGTATTCCTTTTTTTAATAATATCCTATTAAATGAAAATCAACCGGCAATTGCTATTACATGGTTTGAGGCATATGCATTTTGTAAATGGTTAAATGAATTAGCTCATAAAAACAATTGGTTAAATTCAAATTGGGAAATTCGATTACCGTTAGAGGAAGAGTGGGTTAAAGCTGCTCGTGGCGGGCAATCGATACCAAAGAATCCAGTTGTATATAAGTTAAACGAATTTAAATCACACATTCATTCAAGTGAGAAGGAACATGATACTAACCCGAACTCTCGTCGCAGCTATACTTGGGAGGATAATCAATCAATTCCTGAATGCCCAATAGGGATCTTTGGAATTAATGGTTCTTCACCTGTTGGAGCTTTTCCTAACAGTGTAAGCCCTTATGGGTGTGAAGAAATGATTGGGAATGTCTGGGAATGGCTTAGTACTGAGTGGGGTGAGGATTGGGAACACCCAACTAGAACACCGTACTCGAAAGATTCAAAGGTAGAACAAATGGCTATGATGGTAAAGGGTGGTTCATTCCTAGTCTCAGATAAAGAGTACTCCCAAGAGTCTCGAAAACATCTTGCTATTGATTACTTAACAAAAAATCACTCTGATGTTCGACATGTTACACATGGGTTTAGAATATGTATTGCACCCAAAAATCAAGCTTCACTGAGTACGAAGGTTGGCCAACAGTAATCAGTTGAATAGATGGCTTTTGTGAAGCATAGGAGCGGAAATGTATAAATTATTGGCTTTGGATATAGATGGGACCTTTTTGAAGAGTAATGGGGAAGTTTGTGAATCTACAATTATTTCAATTAAAAAGGCTATTAAACTTGGGACCATTGTTACCTTTTTAACTGGAAGAACCCTGGATGGAGTTACAAGATTCATAGAAATGCTTGATTTAGATACACCAGTTATTATTTATAATGGTGCAATGATTATTGAGACAAAGACGAATGCAAATATTTTCGCAAAAAATCTAAGCACAAATGATGCCAGACAAATAATTGAACTAGGTTCGAGCTTTGAAACTACTATGCTTTTATGGTCAAATAAACAGTTATATGTAAATGTAAATAATCATTACATTACACAAGATAAAGAAATACATGGAATAGAGCCAATTGTAATCAATAATTATGATACTATTATTAATAATGGATTGTCTAAAATTGTTTGGATGGATGAACCGCAAAAAATTGAAAGAATGAAAACCAAGATTGAAAACACCATAAATAAAACGATATCATATTGTACTTCTGCAGCGAATTATTTGGAATTTTTTGATAAAGATGTTTCTAAGGCGCATGCTCTGGCAAAAGTCGCCGAAATGTATAACTTCAAGAAGGAAGAAATCATTGCAATTGGTGACGGTGAAAATGATATGTCTATGATTGAGTATGCAGGATTAGGAATTGCAATGGGTAATTCTTCTGATGTTGTAAAAGAAGTAGCAAATTTTGTTACGACTTCTAATGATAATAAAGGGATTGCTAAAGCCCTAGAGAAATTTCTATTTTTAAATACAGTATCCTAGATAATATTGAATTTTTTTAAAGCACTTTTTACTGAAATAGGAACCGTATTGGTTCAGTAGGATTGTATTTTTTTAAAGAATAATAACGGTATGGTAGATAATTTGCAGTAAACCTAGTAAGAAAATAAAACGAAAAGAGCCTGTTTAGTTAAACATTAAACCGGCTCCTTTTTTCTTTAATAATCGAAATGGCATCATTCTTCTTTATAAAAGCGTTCTCCTGTTTCCTGATTGAAATAAACGACTAATCTTTTATTTGTTGTTGGATCAAATGATACTTCATTGGTTCGGACAAAGCCTTTAGGTACTTGCTGTCCATGCTTTGCTTTGAAGCGGCGGTCCCAAATGAACCAAGATCCAATGATTAAAATGATTAGAATAATGAGTTGAATTCCATAAAAGCCAACAATCCATTTCATGGGTTATACCTTTTCGGCAATAACTGCTGTTCCATAAGCAACAATTTCACTCATATTCTGGCCGATTTCTCCAGAGTCAAAGCGCATCATTATGATTGCGGTTGCACCCATGGCCGAAGCATTTTTTACCATCCGGTCAATTGCTTGTTTTCTGGCATCTTCGAGCATTTCAGTATATTGACTGATTTCCCCGCCTACAAGTCCCTTTAAAGAAGCAACAATATCTTTACCAATTCCTCTTGCTCGTACAGTTAAGCCGAATACTGGACCTATCACTTCTGTAATTTTATGATTAGCAATATTTTCAGTTGTTACGATGATCATATCGATCCGCCCCTTAACAAAAATAATGACTACATCCTTTATTTTACTTTTCACTTGATATAAATACCATTACTTTTTGGATTAACCTCCACTTTGTATGGAAAGGAATGTCAATCAAAACGGTTTTTTTGTGTTTATAGGGTCTCGAAAAAGGAACGTCCCACTTTATTACATGCTTTAAATAGTTTATAATTATCAGATAATGCTAAATATATTAATCTATAAATAGTAATAGTAATTGTCACTTGATTATCATTGGTTCAAAAACGTGTGTTCCTAGGCGGCGCCTTGCTTTTTGTGACACCTATTCAGGAGCGCCTGCATCTTTTTTCAAATATAGAGATAAGGAAGCGGTTATAATGAGCAGCATGCAGACAAAAACAGACATTATTTTAATTGGGGCCGGAGTCATGAGTGCGACTTTGGGGTCATTATTGAAAGAGTTAGCACCAGAATGGGAAATTAAGGTGTTTGAGAAACTCGCAAATCCTGGAGAAGAAAGCTCGAATGAATGGAATAATGCCGGTACCGGCCATTCAGCTCTGTGTGAGCTAAACTATACATCCGAAAAATCGGATGGTTCAATTGATATTAGCAAGGCTATCCAAATTAATGAACAGTTTCAGCTCTCTAGACAGTTTTGGTCTTATCTTGTAAACCGTAATTTAATTCAAAATCCGCAAGACTTTATCATGCCAATCCCTCATATGAGTTTGGTACAAGGGGAAGATAATGTAACCTTTTTGAAAAAACGATTTAAAGCGCTGTCAAGCAATCCCCTATTTCAAGGGATGGAATTTTCCGAAGATCCTGAAAAACTGAAGGAATGGATTCCGCTGATCATGGAAGGCCGTACATCCAATGAACCGATAGCGGCAACTAAAATTGATTCCGGAACGGATGTCAATTTCGGTGCTTTAACCCGCATGTTGTTTGATCACTTAAAGAGCAAAGACGTCGAGATAAACTATAATCATAGTGTTAAAGATATTAAACGTGCAAACGATGGCTCTTGGGAAGTAAAAGTCCATAATATCGCTAGCGATACGATAGAATATCATACAGCAAAATTCGTCTTTATCGGCGGCGGCGGCGGCAGTCTGACTTTGCTGCAAAAAACCGGTATCGCTGAGTCCAAACATATTGGGGGATTTCCGGTAAGTGGATTGTTTTTGGTATGTAACAAACCGGAGATTGTCGAACAGCATCATGCAAAAGTATATGGGAAAGCTAAGGTGGGTGCTCCCCCAATGTCCGTCCCGCATCTTGATACAAGATTTATTGAGCATAAAAAATCTTTACTGTTTGGACCTTTTGCTGGCTTCTCGCCCAAGTTTTTAAAAACTGGTTCTAACATGGATTTACTAAATTCCGTAAAGCCGAATAATGTCCTGACGATGTTAGCTGCAGGGGCAAAGAATGTTCCATTAACAAAATATCTAATCCAACAACTCATGCTATCAAAAGAACAACGAATCGAAGAGTTACGGGAATTCATTCCGAATGCTAAAATCGAGGACTGGGATATCGTGACAGCAGGCCAACGGGTGCAAGTGATCAAGGATACGGAGACAGGCGGTAAAGGGACACTTCAATTTGGGACAGAAGTAGTTAACGCTGCGGATGGCTCAATCGCAGCATTACTGGGTGCTTCTCCAGGTGCCTCTACTGCAGTTCACGTTATGCTGGAAGTGTTAGCGAAATGTTTCCCGCAGCATATAAAAGAGTGGGAACCGAAAATCATGGAGATGATCCCTTCCTATGGCTTGTCGCTAGTGGAAAATCCAGAGTTTTTCCACGACATTCATATTTCAACAGCACAGACGCTTAACCTAAGCGAAAAAGAATTGGTCTATAGTTAATTTTGTTAAATCCTAGTATGATAGAATCATCATAATAAATACAGTAGAGAAACGGGAATTGGATGATCCAATTCCCGTTTCGGTTTGGTTTCAATTATGCAGACGATGATCTAGAGGATGTTATTAATAATATTCCACATTTGTTTTTATCTATGCTACATTAAAGGGAAAGGTGTTATCCAAAAAGAGGTATCAAAATCGTGAACTCACAACTGACAGCCTATATAACGCTGGTTTGTACATCGGGCGTACTTAATTTGTATTTATGCTTATACGCCTATGTAAAGCGGCACCATTATACGAATATAGCTTATTTCTTTATTCTTTATACTGCTTCCATCACCATTTATTGTTTTGCTTCTGCTGTTGGTTTAATGGCTACAACAATTGAAGAACTAAAGTTTTGGACAATCATTCAATACATTGGCATGCCGTTTTCTCCACCCTTGGGATTATTGTTCATCATGCAGTATTTAGGAATAAAGATAACGAAAAAAAGGATTACAGCTCTTCTTACGATCCCACTCATTAGTTTGCTCATGGTTGCTACGAATGATTGGCATCATTTGCATTATCGTGTATTTGAAATCGATCCAATCTTGGGAGCTCCTTATATTCATCAGGAGATCGGTATCTGGTATATGATTCATGGCATTTTCATATTTGCCTGCATGTTTGTAGCTTTTTTACTAGTTATTTTTCATTGGCGTGAGACTGATAAGGTTTATCGCCCGCAATTAATCTCATTATTGTGCGGTCAACTGGTTCCGATGCTAACCGCTTTTGTTTATCTAATTGGTTTTACCCCTGCGGGTATTGATCCAGTTCCAATGGTTTTATGGCTTTCATCACTATTATATTTATGGTCTATTAACACATCACGAATGTTCACCATTATGCCAGTTGCGAAAGATGCGATATTTAATAGTATTAATGATGGAGTGATTGTGTTAGATGAATCCTATCGATTAATAGAGTTTAATCAAGCGTGTAAGAATATGTTTCCACCTCTAAATAAATCGATGTTTGGATTGAGCTTTGATCGGGTTTGGCCAATGTTATCAGGAGGATCGTCTCCCTTTATGCTAAAAGAAGCAGCGTCCACTTGGGAAATGCAGTTAGCTGTCGATCATTTAGAACGTATCTATCAAGTTCGTACTTCATCCTTACAGCATGCTAATAATAGTAAAGGTCAATTAATTATTTTTACTGATATTACCGAGCTAAAACGGCTGCAGGTAAAATTGGAGCATCTAGCCTACTACGATGAACTTACACAAATTTTTAATCGCCGAGCATTTTTTCAGCAGTGTGAGCAAGAATTTTCCGCAGCAAAGAAGGATTCATTACCATTTACGATGATATTGTGTGATATAGATTATTTTAAAAGAGTCAATGATACCTATGGTCATCATGTCGGTGATCAATTGCTTGTGCACGTAGTAAAAGTTTGCCAAACGCAGTTAAAGGAAGATATTTTATTTGCGCGATATGGCGGTGAGGAATTTGTTCTGGCTCTGAAAGGATGGACCGTAGTAGAGGGTGAAGTGTTGGCTAATAAACTGCGAAAGCAGGTAGAAGCACAGCCGCTGCTAACTACTGAGGGAGTTATTTCTGTTACCTTAAGCAGTGGAGTAGCTGAGGCAATGGAAGACACAGAGGAAACGCTGCATCAGCTGTTGAATAAGGCGGATAAAGCTTTATATTCCGCAAAACGAGAAGGACGTAATCAAGTGCAAGTCTATAGAGCTATTTAGAAACTAGTAAATAGTAAGTAGATGCCTCCAAAATGGGAGGCATTTTTGAATTATGTTAGTTTAACAATTATAGTAAGCTAACTAAAGTGTACTGGCAGATTTGTGACAACCTTCTAATAGAATTTTGAACATTTATTGAAAACGCTTAAAAATTTTTTATAAAAACAATTGAATGATAACTTTATCCGAGGTATTATAGAAACAGATAAAATGTTCACGTTAACATCACGGGAGAATAAACCAAAGAATCCAATCGTTAAAATGGAATAAAATCAATTTTTTACCAGTAATTATGTTAACGTTAACAAAGTATTTTGCGTCAACTTAAACTTTCTTTGAAATGGCCAAAATATAAATTTACAGGAAGATGGTGAAGAATATGCAAAAATTCATGGATGATAACTTTCTTTTAAAAAATGAAACAGCAGTCCGCTTATATCATGATTATGCAAAACAAATGCCAATCATTGATTACCATTGCCACTTAAGCCCAAAGGAAATTTATGAAAATAAAACCTTTAAAAATATTACGGAAATCTGGCTTTATGGTGATCATTACAAATGGCGTTTAATGAGAAGTAATGGGATAGAGGAAGAGTTCATCACTGGAAGTGCAAGTGACTATGAAAAATTCATGGCTTGGGCAAGAACAGTCCCAATGACAATTGGTAATCCGTTATATAACTGGACACATCTAGAATTACAAAGGTTTTTCGGGATTTATGATTTACTCAATGAAGAAAGTGCACCGCAAATTTGGGAGAAGGTTAATGCCTTATTAAATAGTGAGGGCTTTGGAGCAAGAGATTTTATTAGAAAATCAAATGTAAAAGTCGTTTGTACAACCGATGATCCAACAGACAGTCTGGAGTATCATCTTAAATTGAAAGAAGAAACTAACTTTGATGTCAAGGTGCTGCCAAGCTTTAGACCTGACAAGGCTTTAGAGATTAATAGAGACACCTTCCAGCAATGGGTTGAAATGCTTCAATCTGTATCAGGTGTTTCAATTGAATCCTATCAGGATTTCCTAGAGGCACTTGAATCAAGGGTAAGATTTTTTGATTCGGTTGGCTGCAAAGTCTCGGACCATGCTATTGATCAAATGATGTACGCTGACACGACAAAAGAAGAAGCAGATGTCATTTTTAATCAAGCAATACAAGGAAATAAGGTTTCCATTGAAGATGAAAAGAAATTCAAAACATTCACCTTTAAATTTTTAGGCAAACTTTATAGCGAGCTGGACTGGGCGATGCAATTCCACATTAATGCATTAAGAAATAATAATAGTAGAATGTTTAAAGCAATGGGTCCTGACACTGGCTGGGATTCGATTAACGATGAATCGATTGCGAAGCCATTATCAAAATTATTGAACTTGATTGAACAAGAAAGCGGACTTCCAAAGACCATCATCTACTCATTAAATCCTAACGATAACAATACCATTGCCTCTATGATTGGTAATTTCCAAGGCGGAGGAATCCCAGGGAAAATTCAATTCGGTACAGCCTGGTGGTTTAATGATACTAAGGATGGAATGATTGAACAAATGAAGTCATTGTCCAATATGGGGCTGTTCAGCCGATTCATTGGAATGCTGACTGACTCCAGGAGTTTCCTATCTTACACAAGGCATGAATATTTTAGAAGAATCGTATGTTCCCAGATTGCCGAATGGGTTGAAAACGGGGAAGTTCCGAATAACATTGAGTTTTTAGGGAGTATTGTCCAAGGTATTTGTTATCAAAATGCCAAAGAATACTTTGGGTTTGAGCTATAAAAAAAGTCCCACCCTTACTAGTATTATTGCAGTAATACTAGTAAGGTGGAACACCAAGAAAAAATTAATCAATAAATTATATCAAAGATTCACTCCTTGTTTCAAGTAGACACATCGTTTAAAAGGTAAAAAACCAAAGTTTTTAAGGTTTTATGGAAACGGATTCAGCAGACTGGTTGAATTAACCATATATGTATGAATGGCAGGTTCTTATTATATAAAGGTGGTGTATGTATGGCAGACAATATGGCAAGAACATTAAATAAAAAAAGTAATACTTCAGATCAAGGATCAGGGAAAATTACCACAAAAGAGAAAGTTAGTTATGGATTTGGTGACTTTGGAAACGGCTTCATGTTTGACTTAGGTCAGTCCTATTTAATGCATTTCTATACGGATATTGCGGGCATAAGCGCAGCGGCTGCAGCAGGTGTCTTTTCAATAACGAAAATCTTCGATGCCTTTATGGATCCTTTGGCAGGTTCCTTTATTGACTCGAGGACGCCTGGTAAACGCGGGAAATTCCGCCCTGTTATGATGTTTGCTTCCATTTTGCTGGCAGTTATGACGGTCGTTACTTTTACCATGCCTGACCTTTCAATGGGTGGAAAGATTGCTTGGGCATATGGAACGTATATGGCATGGGGTCTAATCTATTCCTTTACAAATGTTCCTTATGGTTCCTTGGCTTCCGTTATGACGAGGGATGTTGGTGAACGTTCGATTATGGCATCAACACGGCAAGCGGGATCCATTGGTGCTCAATTAGTTACTGGTGTTGCTTTTGTTCCAATCCTGATGCTATTCCCAAGTCAAAAAATAGGTTATCCAATAACGGCTGCCATTATGGCATTAATAGGTGTTATTGGTTTTTGGATTTGCTATAAAAATACAAAAGAACATATTAAAGTTGAAAACTCTAAAGGAAAAGAAAAGCAGTCAGCGAAAGATTATTTCCGTGTTGTCTTCACCAATCGTCCATTATGGTGCCTAATTTTAATGACTTTGTTTACAATTTCAGCCATGAATACGAATAACGCAATGATGATTTATTTCTGCCAATATAACCTTGGCCACGTGGGTTTACAGCCAATTATTAACTTCATCCAAATGGGTAGTTCAGTTGCAGGTATTGCCTTAATTCCAATGTTAGTACGCCGCTTTGGCAAAAAGAAAACGGCGATGGCCGGTTTGTTAATCGGTGTTGTTGCTGATGGGTTAAATTTTATTATCCCAACAAATATTTATAGCTTTATCGTCTTAGTTTCAATTGGTTATGCTGCGTTAGCGATTTCAAATGGTGTTACGTGGGCCTTTGTTTCCGATACAATTGATTATGGACATTGGCACACTGGCGTTCGTAAAGAAGGTGTTACGTATGCCGCATTTAACTTCTCTCGTAAGATTGCACAGTCGCTTGCTGCTCTAGTTTCAGCTGGTGTACTTGCTGCAACTGGCTATATTGCGAATGCTCACCAATCTGCGGGAACACTCCTGGGGATTAAGGGGACAATGACTCTTTATCCAGCGGTTGCCTTACTGCTTGCTGCGGTCATTCTCGGCTTGCTATACAATTTGTCTGATGATAAATTCAAAAGCATTGCCCACGATTTAAATAATGGCCGTTGGGAAAAAGGACGTTTCTAAGTATAAAAAATAAAGACGTGGGGATCTCCACTCCCCCGTCTTTTAGATTAACAGCTAATGCTATAATAGTATTAATAAATTGGCGCTACTGGTAAAATTAGAAGCGGAAGGTTAGAAAAAGGGTGAACAAACATGGTTACAATTAAAGATATTGCAAAACTGGCAAATGTATCCCATACGACTGTGTCCCGTGCGTTAAATGACAGTCCGCTTATCAAGCCAGGAACCAAAAAAAAGATACAAGAATTAGCTGCACAGTTGAATTATATACCTAACTTTAATGCCAAAAGCCTTGTCATGCAAAAGTCCTATACGATAGGTCTTTTCTTTACAAGTATATCAAATGGTACATCACCAAGTTTCTTTGCAGATACCGTAAAAGGTGTTAATCATGTCATTAATGAGGATTACAATTTATTTGTAAGAGGCATCGATGATTATCCTAACTTTTCATCGATTCATCATAGACGATTCGATGGAATTATTTTAATGAGTCAAAGTGAGGTAGATAATTCCTTTATTTATCATGTCCTTAATCAAAAAATTCCTCTTGTTGTGATTAATCGAGAGGTTAGCGATCAGTCTATTATTAATATTTTATCGAATGACCGTGAAGGTTCTTGTCAGGCTGTAAAGCATCTTATCCAAAAGGGTCACAAGGATATTGCGATTATAGAAGGTATTAAAGGATTTAAATCTTCATTGGAGCGGAGAGAGGGATATTTAAAGGCCTTGATTGATGAGCAAATTCCCATTCAGAGCGAATATATTGTTAACGGAAATTATGATATGGAAAGCGGATATAAGGCAATGGAAAAATTGTTGTCACTAGAAAACCCGCCAACAGCCGTCTTTAGCTCCAATGATGATATGGCAGTAGGTGCTCTCAATGCTGTATTTGCAAAGGGACTAACTGTCCCTGGGGACATTTCCGTCATAGGTTTTGATGATATTCAAATTGCACGATATACCAATCCTTCATTAACAACCGTCAAGAAACCAATTGAGAAAATCAGCAGGCTCGGTGCAGAAAAAATCCTGAAAGCTGTCGAAGGTCAAGAGATTAAAGGCGAAAAAATATTTGTTGAAACAGAGTTAATTATAAGAAAGTCCGTTTCTACATGGAATTAATATTTCCCGTTTGTAAGTAAATGCTTATAAACGGGTTTTAAATAGATAAAATGTTAACGTGTGCATAAAAGGAGGAACAATTATGCAAAAACTAAACAAAAAAACAGTTGAAGGCTATAAAAACTATCCTGAAAAGGTGTTGCAATTTGGAGAAGGGAATTTTTTAAGGGCGTTTGTTGATTGGCAAATTGATGTTCTCAACAAGACCACAGATTTTAATGGCAGTGTGGTGGTCGTCCAGCCACGGGGAAGTGCAGGGGTAGAAAAACTTAATGAACAGGATGGCTTATATACCCTTTATTTGCAAGGCATGAAAGACGGAAAGCCGGTGAAAGAGCATACCTTAATTGATGCTATCAGCAGGGGCATAGATTTATTCACTCAATACGATCAATTTGTAGAGTTAGCAAAAAATCCGGACCTTCGGTTTATTTTTTCTAATACAACAGAGGCTGGAATTGCTTTTGATGAAACAGATGGTTTAGAGGATCAGCCGCAAAAAAGCTACCCTGGAAAACTAACAGCATTCCTTTATCACCGCTTCCAGGCTTTTAATGGGGATATAAATAAGGGATTCATCGTTATTCCTTGTGAGTTAATTGAGTGTAACGGTGAAAAATTGAAAAAGATTGTTCTCCAATATGCGATCCAATGGGACCTTGGTGACGAATTTATTCAGTGGCTAAATGAAGCAAATACCTTCTGTTGCAGCCTTGTGGACCGGATTGTCCCAGGTTTTCCAAGAGACACAATTGATGAAATGACAGAAGAGCTTGGTTACAAAGATGATTTGGTTGTAGTCGGCGAACAATTTTATTTATGGGTGATTGAAGGCCCGCAATGGATTAAGGATGAGTTTCCAACACATTTGGCAGGCCTAAATACATTATTTGTGGATGACTTAACCCCATACAGGACAAGAAAAGTACGAATTTTAAACGGCTCTCATACAGCCATGACTCCAGTCTCTTATTTATATGGCTTAGAAACTGTCGCCGAAGCAGTTGATCACCCAGTAGTGGGGTCCTATATTAAGGAACTAATCTTTGATGAAATTATTCCAACCTTAGATCTTCCAGTTGAAGAATTAAACCATTTTGCTGATGCAATACTGGAAAGATTTATGAACCCATTTATCAAACATTTTCTTATGAGCATTTCACTTAATTCAATGTCAAAATATAAAACGAGAGATCTGCCATCGTTATTGGAATTTATTGACCGAAAAAAGGAATTGCCAGCAAAGCTTGTATTTTCCCTTGCGGCGCTTATTTCTTTCTATAAAGGAAAAAGAGGAACAGAAGATATTCAGTTGTCAGATGATCAGGATATTCTTAATTTGTTTCATCAGCAATGGGGAACATTTGATGGAACAGTTGAAAGTTTAAGAGCGATTGTCAAAACAGTCTTAGGATATGAGAAGAATTGGGAAATGGACTTAAATGCAGTTCCAGGATTAACGGATATGGTAACAACTTATCTTTATGAGATTGAAACAAAGGGAATGAAAAGCGCGGTTGAAGCTGTATTAAACGTAAAAGCCGAACAATAAGGGGGAACAATCATGTTAGATATTATTCAAATCAATGAAAATGATAATGTTGTCGTTGCCTTAAAGGACCTGGAAATGGGTCAATCCATTGAAGTAAACGAAAATGAAGTCATCTTAAAAGAGGCTGTTAAAAGGGGCCATAAGGTTGCTATAAAGGACATTCAGGAAAATGAAAATGTGGTCAAATACGGTTATCCAATTGGGCATGCAAAAGGGTTTATTCAAGCTGGGGAACACGTTCATACTCATAATACAAAAACCAATCTTGATGGCATACAAGACTACCAATTCACCCAAAAGCTGACTGAAAATCCCTATAAAAAAGAACCGTTATCCTTTAAGGGCTTCAAACGTCAAAACGGTCTTGTTGGGATCCGTAACGAACTCTGGATAGTCCCAACAGTTGGCTGCGTGAATGGCGTAGCAGAGACGATCATTAAACGGTTTGTAAAAGAAGTTGGAAATATCAGCCCATTTGAGGACATTCTTGTACTAAAACATAACTACGGATGCTCCCAGCTTGGGGATGACCATACGAATACAAGAGACATATTGCGAGATGCGGTCCTTCATCCAAATGCGGGTGGTGTGCTGGTGTTAGGTCTTGGATGTGAGAATAATAATTTATATGAATTTAAAGAGAGTCTTGGCGAATTTGATGATCATAGGGTAAAGTTTCTCGTTTCGCAAGAGGTTTCAAATGAAATTGAGGCAGGAGTAGAGTTATTAAAGGAAATCTATGAAAATGCCAAAAATGATCAGCGTGAAGATGTACCATTGTCTGAATTAAAAATCGGCCTAAAATGTGGCGGCTCGGATGGACTGTCTGGTATTACCGCGAATCCATTGCTTGGCAGGCTGTCCGACTTCCTTGTGGCTCAAGGTGGAACGACGGTTTTAACCGAGGTTCCTGAAATGTTTGGTGCTGAGACGATTCTCATGGAACGGGCAGCGAATGAAGAAGTATTTTCTAAAACTGTAGAACTAATCAATGATTTTAAACAATATTTTATTGCTAATAACCAGCCTGTCTATGAAAATCCGTCACCAGGGAACAAGGAGGGCGGCATCACGACACTAGAAGATAAATCGCTTGGCTGTACCCAAAAAGCAGGAACATCGATGGTTAATGACGTACTTAAATATGGAGAAAGAATTAAGAAAAAGGGTTTAAATCTTTTGAGTGCCCCAGGAAATGACCTTGTTGCTGCATCTGCCTTAGCATCGGCTGGCTGTCAATTGGTTCTCTTTACAACTGGCAGAGGTACACCATTTGGCACATTTGTCCCAACAATGAAGGTATCAACAAATACACCGCTTTATGAAGCAAAGCCTCACTGGATTGACTATAATGCAGGAGTTTTGCTTGAGCAGTCAGGCGATGTCGTTTTGCGTGATTTTATTGACTATATTATTAAAGTAGCGAGCGGTGAACTCGTGAACAATGAAAAGAATGAATTTAAAGAGATTGCTATTTTTAAGACAGGCGTTACTTTATAAGCTTTTGCTACAACGAAGCCGTGGGAACGATCAATTCTACTTTAGGAGGACAAGACATTGGCACAAGATTTACTGTCATTACTTGCAAAGGAAAAAATAATCGCTATCGTCAGGGGAATTCCAAGGGGCAGCGGGGAGCAAACAGCCAAAGCTCTAGCCGAAGGAGGAATTTCATTTTTAGAAATTACTTTAAATACGGATGGCGCCTTAGATATGATTGACGAAGTCAAGGGAAAATTTGGAGAACGAATAAAAGTAGGCGCAGGGACCGTTTTAAATCTTAAAATGGCAAAGGAAGCGATACAGGCGGGTGCTGAATACATCATCTCGCCAAACCTTGATGAGGAAGTTTTAACATATGGACTTGAGCAGGGTGTGGAGGTCTGGCCGGGAACCATGACTCCATCTGAGATTGTCCGGGCTTATAATCTCGGGGCAAAGGTAGTAAAAGTATTTCCAATTGGTTCCCTAGGTGTGAAATATATTAAGGATTTACGAGCGCCTCTATCTCATATTCCAATGGTTGCTACGGGTGGAGTCAATTTAGATAATATCAAGGAAGTACTTGGTTACGGCGCAGTTGCAGTAGGCCTAGGGGGAAATCTCGTAAATAATAGCTTGATTGAAAAAGGTGACTTTGAGAAAATTACTCATATGACAGCATCGTATACCAAACTAGCTAAAGAGGTGGAGGAAAATGCAGCAAAATCATAGAGCGGATGTTGTGACAATCGGTGAAAGTATGGTCCTATTTCAGCCAATGGGCGAAAAGGGAATTAAGTATGAGTCCCTTTTTACAAAGTCATTGGCAGGGGCAGAATCAAATGTAGCCATTGGACTAACTCGTTTAGGGAAAAAAGTTCGATGGATTAGTAAGGTAGGCAACGATCCTTTTGGTGATTTTATCTTAGCAACGCTTGCGGGCGAAGGGGTGGATGTATCCCATGCCCTCCGGGATAAAGGGTCCCCTACAGCTGTTTACTTTAAGGAGACAAAAGCGTTTGGAGATCCAACCGTGTACTATTATCGGAAAAACTCCGCCGCCAGCAAAATGGAACCGTCTGATGTTCGTCCAGAGTGGCTGGAAGGTGCCAGGCACCTACATGTGA
The DNA here is from genome assembly GCF_018613415.1 of Bacillus sp. ISL-18. Taxonomy (GTDB): domain Bacteria; phylum Bacillota; class Bacilli; order Bacillales; family Cytobacillaceae; genus Neobacillus. The sequence continues at coordinate 40,108 of NZ_JAGGQG010000014.1, forward strand.
CAGGAATAACACCTGCATTAAGCGAAAATGCTGCTGCGGCCATTCGTCAAACAATGGAACTTTCCAGAGAAATGGGAATAACGATTTCGTTGGATCCTAACCTAAGGAGAAAGCTTTGGAGTGAGGAGCAGGCAAGAAGGGTGCTGCTTTCTCTTATCCCATTATGCGATGTGTTTCTTCCAGGTGAAGAAGAAGCAGAGTTTCTCATCGGGAAACAATCAATCGAAGATTACGGTAAGCAATTTCTTGGAATGGGACCAAAAGTTGTGGCATTAAAGCTTGGCGAAGAGGGTTCGATTGGTTTTATAGAAGGGAATTCAATGAAAGTGGCTCCCCATGCGGTTCAGCATGTAATCGATACAGTTGGTGCCGGGGATGCATTTGCCGCTGGCTTTGTCTCTGTCTTTTTAGACAATCAAACTGCCATGACACCAGCTTCTTTGGAAAAGGCCTTAACTCGAGCCAATATTATGGGAGCGTTAGCAACTCAATTTAAAGGTGACTGGGAAGGTATACCTGCGTTAGAAGAGCTCGAGGCGATTGGTTCAGGGAAAGTCGAAGTAAAGAGATAGTATTCTTAATCAATAGGCATTAAATGACAAACTTTCGCAAAAGAGCCAAGACATGTGTCTTGGCTCTTTTGAAAATGGACTAGGGCGTCTCCGCTTTTCGACTTTACCGTTTCATTTGAATCATAAATTTATACCGGTCGGCACGATAAGAGGAGCGAACATATTCAACGGGAGTACCATCCTTTAAAAAAGTTTGTTGTTGAATAAGCATAATCGGGGCACCTTTTTTAATTTTTAAAAATTTAGCCTCAACTTGATTCGCAATGGACGATTCAATTATTTGTGAAGCGTGGTCTATTTGAAAATTCAGTTGTTCCTCAATGAAGGCATAAACAGACTTTTTCACAATCTGCTCTGTTAGGCCTTTAATAAGATTTGCTGAGATATAATTTGATTCCACAGCCATTGGAACATCATCAGCAAGCCGAATACGTTTAATCTCATACACGGGGCCATGTTCTTGAATACCGAGCTGGCTGGCAATTTGGCTAGTTGCAGGAATAATTTCAAAGGAGAGCAATTGACTGTCTGGTTTTAACCCTCTAGCAACCATATCTTCCGTAAAGCTGCGTAATCGATGAAGCGGTTGTTCAATTTTTCGCTCCGACACAAAAGTCCCTTTTCCTTGGATTCGATGTAGATAGCCTTCGTTAACAAGCTGAGTTAAAGCCTGTCTCACTGTCATCCGGCTGATTTGATACTTTTCAGCATACTCTCGTTCAGGAGGAATGGAATCGCCGGGTCTTAGCTCACCTTTCTCAATTAAATCCTTTATAAGCTCTTGAAGCTGATAATATATCGGGATGGGGGAATCCTTTTTGATCATACTCCTCTCGTGCATCCTTTCTATTTAAACTCAGGAAACCTGTTTGCTTCTCGTTTAGAAGGACACGAAAGAGGAGAACTCAACTGTGAACCTTTAAACCAGCAATTGCAGCCTTATCTGCAATAATTGTAACATATGGATGATTTTTCAGCACGGATGCAGGAAATCTTTCATCGATCGTATCTTCAGTCAAAAGTCTCCTCAGTGCATCCTTTTTTTGTTCTCCGGAAACGAGTAAGAGAATTTCTTTGCTTTTCATTATTGTCGCTATTCCCATCGTTAGGGCTTTTGTCGGGACCTCTTCCAAACTGTTAAAATATCTTGCATTCGCTTGTCGTGTGGAAGCGGTCAATTGGACCACATGCGTTTCAGTATCAAAGGGTGTTCCAGGTTCATTAAATCCGATGTGGCCATTTGCTCCAATCCCAAGAACTTGCAAATCAATTCCCTTATGTTGGGCAACCAATTTCTCATAGTCATCACATTCTTTTAAAACATCCTCGACAGTTCCACGTGGAACAAATGTGTTATTTTTTTGAATGTCAATATGATTAAATAAGTGATCGTCCATATAATAACGGTAGCTATTCGGGTTGTCTCCAGAGAGTCCGACATATTCATCCAAATTGAAGGATGTAACCTCCCGATACGAAGTCCCATTCTTTTGATGATCAGCAATTAAATTGGCATAAATACCCATAGGTGTTCCGCCTGTAGCAAGTCCAAGTTTAATTTTTGGAGTTTGAATCACTTTTTGAATAATATAATCGGCGGCGATTTTACTCATATCTTGATAATCGATTGCTTCGATAATTTTCATTTTGTTGTTCCTCCCTTAGTATAGGCAACCTTTCCACGGCATATCGTCAGATAAACATCCAAGTTCTCATCAAGGATCACAATATCCGCATCTTTTCCTTTCGAAATGCTGCCCTTTCGATCAAAAACTTTCAGTTGTTTGGCTGGATTGACAGCGGCCATTTCAACTGCTTCCTCTAATTTGCATCCGGTAAAAGCTACTATATTTTTTACCCCTTGTCCCAATTTTAGGATACTGCCTGCAAGGGTTCCGTCACGTAAGGTCGCTCTTCCATCCTGGACGATTACATCCTGTCCGCCTAAATCATAATGACCATTTTTTAGACACTTTGCCCGCATGGCATCGGTGATTAAAATGATCCCCTTTTTCCCTTTTTGCTGGTAGGCGAGTTTCACCATTTCGGGATGGACATGCACACCATCTACTATTAATTCTGCCTTTAACTCTTCCCTTAAAAAGGCTGCTCCCACCACACCAGGCTCACGGTGATGCAGGCCCCGCATTTGGTTGTATAGATGGGTGACATGGTTTGCACCCGCGTCGATGGCCTGAATGACGTCTTCAAATGTGGCGTCAGAGTGGCCAATGGAAGCAATGATTCCTTTTGTTTTTAAATATCGTACCAGCTCGAGCCCGTCTGGCAGCTCGGGTGCAAGTGTGACAAGTTTAATGGATTGACTAGCGAGGTCTTCCCATTTTTTAAACAATTTCAGATTCGGATTAACGATATGTTGAATGGGCTGGGCTCCAGCTTTCTTTTTATTAACAAACGGACCTTCAAGGTGGATTCCGAGTATTTCCGCCTTTCCTGGAGATTGATCTTTTTTAATGAAGCGGCCGGCGTTTAGTAAGGCCTCTTCAATTTTATTTTCTTCTTGGGTCATGGTCGTGGCTAAAAAGCTAGTGGTTCCTTCACCCGGCAATGCCTGGGTCATGGTATCCAACGCTTCTTGTGTGGCGTCCATCGTATCAGCCCCGTTGGCCCCGTGGATATGAACGTCGATAAAACCGGGAACAGCTTTATAGGATGAAGGAATGTTAAGTGCCTCCCATTCTTCCTCTTCCTCGAATGTAAGATTTTTTATTGGACCTAATTCCACGATTTTTTGATCTTTTATTTTTATATAGCCATTTTCAATCCATTGGCCTTCAGCATATATTTGAATTCCCTTGAGCAAAATAGGTGTAAATTTTATTGTCATGTTCATTACTCCCTTTCCAGACACCGTAATTTTATCATTTACAAAATATAGATGTCTATACCAATTTTCTCTAAGAAATATCGGTATCTCTCTATATTATATGCTAGTTATCTGCTTGTTTACCAATAATTTCAACTCTATTGGTATAGACAACTATAATAGTTGGATGGTATGATGGTCCCTGTGATATAAAAACGCTTACACATAAAAAGAGGAGAGATGCATCATGTTAGGATTTTTACAGCGAATTGGGAAAGCATTAATGCTTCCAATCGCCGTTTTACCAGCTGCTGGTCTGTTATTACGTTTTGGTCAGCCGGATTTGCTGAATATCCCATTTATTGCAAATGCGGGTAATGCCGTTTTTGCAAACTTAGCTTTAATTTTTGCCATTGGTGTCGCCATGGGGTTTGCAAAGGATAGTAATGGGGCAGCCGCATTATCAGGGGCGATTGGTTACTTGGTTTTAACCCAAGGAACAGTAGCCATTGATAAGGATATTAATATGGGTGTTCTTGGAGGAATTCTTACTGGAATTATTTCCGGACTATTATACAACCGTTTTCATGATATCAAATTGCCTGAATGGTTAGGTTTCTTTAGTGGAAGACGATTCGTTCCGATTATTACCTCGGTAACAATGGTCATTATTGCTGGTGTTGCTGGATTTATCTGGCCGCCGATTCAAGATGCGATAAATGGGGTCGGTAACTGGATCATTGGTTTAGGGGCACTTGGAGCAGGTATCTTTGGGATTTTAAACCGTCTGTTAATCCCGCTTGGTCTTCACCATGTTTTAAACAGTTTGTTTTGGTTTCAATTTGGGACATTCCAAGGTAAATCAGGAGATATTGCCCGCTTCTTTGCTGGTGACCCAACAGCTGGAACCTATATGACAGGCTTCTTCCCTATTATGATGTTTGGATTGCCTGGGGCAGCGCTTGCCATCATTGCCGCTGCTAAGAAGGAAAAAAGAAAAGCGATTACTGGTATGTTTATTGGGGTTGCACTCACCTCATTCATTACAGGTATTACCGAACCAATTGAATTTTCCTTTATGTTTATTGCACCGCTGCTGTACGGAATTCATGCCTTATTAACAGGCCTTTCATTTGTCATCGTAACTTTGTTGGGAATTAAGGACGGCTTTACCTTCTCAGCCGGGGCGATTGACTATATTTTAAACTTTAATATTGCGCAAAAACCGCTGCTTTTATTACTAGTTGGATTGATTTACGGAGTGGTTTATTTTCTTGTTTTTTATGGTGTCATTAAAGCGTTTAATATTAAAACTCCAGGCCGTGAAGACGAAGAAGAAGAATCAGAAGAAAAAGAAACGATTGAATCCGTTGCTGGAGCAACTAAATACGAAACGATGGCTTATCATTTTATCAATGATATTGGCGGTAAGGAAAATATTACAAATATTGATAACTGTGCCACACGTCTTCGTTTAAATGTTAAGGACATGGATCAAGTAAGAGATTCTTCGTTAAAATCGCACGGTGCAAAGGGTGTTATGAAATTAAACAAAACAAACCTGCAAATCATCGTCGGGACGGAAGTTGAATTTGTAGCAGATGCGATGAAGAGATTGGATACAAGGTCAGGAAGTATTCCTTCTGAGCAAGCTGTAATGGCTGAAACTCAAAACTGCCTGCCGTTAAGTGAACAAGATTTTGTGATGCCGATGGAAGGTGAAATTATTCCGATCACGGAAGTGGAGGATCAAGTATTTTCACAAAAAATGATGGGAGACGGATTTGCGATTATTCCTGCCAAGGGTTCTGTGGTTTCTCCTGTTGATGGGGAAGTGATCAATGTCTTCCCAACGAAACATGCAATCGGCCTTAAATCGAAACAGGGATATGAGATATTGATTCATATTGGTATGGATACAGTAAATTTAAAAGGGGAAGGATTTACTGTCCTTGTGAAGGATGGCGATTCAGTCTCAAAAGGGCAAGAAATTATAAAATTTGATTTAGATAAGATTAAGCAATCAGTACCGTCGACCGTTTCTCCTGTTGTTTTTACAAACTTAACGAAATTAAACATTAAGAAGCAGGGGAAAGTTTCACAGGGCGAAAAGGGTATTATTTCAATCGAGTAGGACAGCAGGACATTTGGACCATTTCTTAACTAGATGTGTTTCTCCCGTTTTAAAACCTTGAGGATGGTTATAGTACAAATACATCATCAATTAAGGAGGCTTTATTACGTGGAGAAACTACTTCAAAATCAAGTTGCTTTTGTTACAGGGGCTGGATCAGGGATCGGCAGAGCAGCTGCTATTAAGCTAGCGCAAAATGGAGGCAAGATTGCCTTAGTCGATTTGCATAAGGAAAATGTAGAAGAGGTGAAACAGCAAATTGAAGAAATGGGCAGTGAGGCACTTGTCTTAGAAGCCAATGTTTCTCATCCAGAGGAGGTAGAGGAATGTTACAAAAGAACGGTTGACCAGTGGGGAAGACTTGATGTTGTTTTTGCGAATGCTGGTATTAACGGAGAGGTTGCTCCAATCGAGGATTTGAACCCGGAAGATTGGGACCTGACTATTTCTAATAATTTAACAAGTACCTTTCTAACTGTTAAATATGCCATTCCTCATTTAAAGTCTAATGGCGGCAGTATCATTATTACGAGTTCAATCAATGGGAACAGAGTATATAAAAACTTTGGTATGTCTGCATATAGCACATCTAAAATCGGCCAGATGGGCTTTGGGAAAATGGCAGCACTCGAGCTCGCTAATTATAAGATTAGAGTTAACATGATCTGTCCAGGAGCAATAGATACGAATATCAATGAGAATACATGGAAAGAAAAAGAGAATTTAAAAAAGGTTGAAATACCTGTTGAATATCCGCAAGGCAGCCAGCCGCTAGAACATAAAGCAGGAACATCCGAACAAGTCGCCGACCTCGTCCTATTCCTAGCCTCCAGCCAATCAAGCCACATCACCGGAAGCGAAGTCTATATCGACGGGGCAGAATCCTTATTATAATATGGGTGCCTGACACCATAAAAAGACAAACACACAAAAATGTCCACGTAGAGTGGACATTTTTTGGTTTTGTTGTTGATTATTTTAAGTCAATGAGAATAAAGCTTTTATCATCGCTCTTATGATAGACATTTTTTTCGTGGTTTAGGGACTGTAAAATTTTTTCTTTTAGTTCTACTAAAGGTAATGAGCCTGTTTCCTTTAATAATGGAGCTAAGTGGTCTGATGCAAGGGGATCAACACCATCAGTGTAAAGGAGCAATCTGCTCCCCTTTTTGAAGGTGAATGTATTTTTCTTAAATTCTATACCCTCAAAGGTTCCAAGTGGCGGGGCTGTAGAAAATAATTCAGATTGATTTCCGTCAGAGTCCTGCCATAAAGCAGGCGGATGGCCTGCATTGATGTACTCTATTATTTGTTTATCTGTATCAATTGAAAGAAGGATAGCAGTAGAATAATGCCTAGCCTCCTCATTGTTCTCAAATAATTTGTGAAGGTGGCGATCCAGCTCTTTCATCACAATATCAACCGCAACTCCTGCTGATAGTAATCTTTGAAACAGAGAATGAAGAGTCATCGTAATTAAAGCGGAAGAAATCCCGTGGCCCATCACATCAAGCAGAATAATTCCATAGTGATGCTGGTCTATTTGATAAATCCCATAGATGTCACCGGATAATTCGCTAGAGGCATTATAGAATACTTCCATTTCTACCTTTTCATTGTTAATCGGGTTAGTTAATGAAGTTTCCTGAATGATTCTAGCAAGCTCCAACTCTTTCTTTGTTTCTATTTTATATTTGTGATTTTGTTTATTCAGTTCCAGCAGTTCTTCTTTTTGCTTTTCCAGCTTTTTAAGAGTAGCCTCTAATTCTGCATTCGCTTGATCCTTTGCCTTTAATGCCGCTTCCGTTTCCTTTTTTGCTAGCAGCAATTCATTTTCATATTCGCTTCTTTTGCGCATGGGAATCAGAATACATTCCAATATCGTTATCTCATTTCTCTTTTTTTGGAGAGCGTTGATCAGAACAGGGATTTCGTCTCCTTTACTAGATACGAGTGAAATATACATTTCCTCGACATGTTGTTCTAGTTTTATGAGCGGGAAAAAGTAGAATTGAAAGAACAGACGGGCAGGAACGGTGAGAATAGAATTGACATGCTGTCCTATTAATGGATTATGGGTGTAATCAAGTATCTTAAGTAATGTGTGGTTAATGGATAAAATAAGACCATCTTCTGATAGAGTTAGAAATCCACAAGGTGCATGATCGAGTTGTTCGTCCATTAAGTAGTAACACCTCTAACCACAAGGCTGCCTGCTGTGGAAGCTTCCTTCAGGTATTGATGGATGAGGCGGATGGTCTCCTCAGGATGACTCATATGCGGGCAATGGCCTGTTGCCTCCATTATTTTCAGCATACTAGCAGGAATTTGCTGATGAACATACTCTCCCACTGCTGCTGGAGCGATAATATCATTTGAGCATTGTAAAATAAGTGAGGGTACCGTTACTTTTTTTAAATCGTCGCGGTTGTCTGCGAAAAAGGCAGCCTCTGCAAATTGACGGGCAATAATTGGGTCAGTGGAGCAAAACCGTTCTTCCAGCTGAAGTTTAACCTCCGGCCGTTCCGGATTATTTGTTACCGTCTGTGCAAATATATTCGCCCAGCCTATGTAATTTTTCTCCATCATATCAATTAAGCCTAACAGCTCCTCCTTTTGAAAGCCCCCAAAATAATGCGGAGGGTCATTTAGATAACATGGAGAAGGGCCAATCATAACAAGATGAGAGAAGTACTCAGGATGCTTCAATGATGCCAGTACACCAATCATACCCCCAACAGAGTGTCCCACAAATACAGTTTCTTTTAGATCTAAGGCTGAACAAATGTCCAGTACATCTTGTGCATAGCCTTGAAGACTACTATATTTTTTTGAGTCATAAGCACGAATGTCTGAACGCCCCGAACCTACATAATCAAATAAAATGACTTGGTAATCTTTACTGAATGCGTCGGCAACCGACTTCCATACTGTTTGATCACAGCCAAAGCCCGGAGAAAAAATAATCGACTGTCTGCCATGGCCTTTGACCTTTACATTATTCCGAACGAGAATATCTTGATCCATCCTGATGCTCCTTTCTAGTATTATATTTATATCATAACACTTACTTCCTAAGATTGGCATTTTCTCTTCTAGTACTTAGGACCCCACTTTAAACATTAAATTTGCGGAACCATTGGGATTTCTTCTCTCTTTTCAAGGCCAAAGTGCTTAAAGGGGGAAATGTACTAAAATCCTGCTAATGTGTATAGGAGTGTTTTCGGCAAAGTTGTATCCCCAATTTAGCTTATTCAGCCCAGGGTTGACGTACGGTCCTTACGATCTCGGAAGAACGAATCGCCTTTTCCATCATAATGCTAAGGTACTGATCCTGTGACGCCTCAGTCAGGCTATAAAAACTAGGGCCACCCGCTAGGTATTCCCCCATTTTTTTCAAGCATGAAGCGATAGCTATTTCATCATCATAAAGCCTTGCCGGTAAAAAAGGATTGCGATACACCCATTGTTCTCCAGCTAAGATTCCATCAAGATAGTATCCTTCCTGGTTTTCTTCCTCCCCTTTGTTGATGCGCTTAAATTCCAAGTGAACAGGAGTAGAATAGTCGGCCAATACCGTTAAACGGTTATCGAAAATTTCCCCGCGGTCTCCACGAACCGATAAGTGGTTGGAGCGAATCCATGAACGATGCTGATCCTTAGTAAAATCATAGATGCCTAACTTCCGATCAAATTCAAGCCAAACTAAGTCACGTTCAGCCGTAATGACTTTTTCCTCTTTAGGAGCCCCGCCGCGGTCAGGACCTGCGATGATTGGAGCTTCAAATCTCATTCCTCTAATCGTTGCGGCTTCAAAGCCAACGCCCAGCATTTTTCTTAGTAAGCTTATCCCATGGTAAAAGTGAGAAATAGAAACGGTGGCTTGTGTGACGTTCCCTAGTCTTCCCGACTGAATCATAGAAAGTCTGGCTGCTTGGATGGGATGTAAATGATATTGCTCAGCAACTTGTATTTTAGCCCCTTTATAAGTAAGCTTCTCATGCAGCGATAATAACCCCTCTATTGAAGATGCCGGCGGGGTTTCCGCCAATGCAGGGATACCCATTTCTCCTAATTGAAGTAAATATTCAGGAATGGCCGATCCACTAACAGATACGACCACGAAATCAGGATTTTCATTTTCCAAAAGGTGAGTTAAAGTCCGATAGGTTGAGACATTCCATTTTTGTTCTAACCATTTTCCTTTAGCACCATCCCTTACCACCATCCCGCTAACACGAAATAAATCAGGAAGAGCCTGGGCAATTCTCAAATAGTATTGTGCTCGAAAACTAGCGCCGCCAATAATACTAAACGTAATCACTATTCATTTCCTCCAATCCCGTTATGTAATAAAGGCCAACTCTAAGAGATGGCCGTTACTACTCATAAAAATTTTCAGTTGTGGGTTTTCCCATTTTTATTCATTTTCATTATAGGGGTCAATCGTTTGGATGGTCCCATTCTCGTTATACTTTAGTTCTGTGTATTTTACACAGCGCTGGTGGTCTACTCCATTTGATAAAGAACTATCATGATAAAATAAATACCACTTATCACCAAATGGCACAATCGAATGATGGGTTGTCCAGCCTATTACAGGAGTAAGGATTGTCCCTTTAAAAACAAATGGACCTTGTGGACTTTTACTCATAGCATACGCGATGGTATGTGTAGTTCCAGTAGAATAAGAGAGATAATAATTTTCGTTGTACTTATGGACCCATGGGCCTTCAAAGTATCTCCTTTTCTCATCTCCAGCAAGGATTGGATTCCCTTCTTCATCCACAATGGAAATCTGTTGTGGCTTTTCCTTAAAAGTCAGCATATCTTCCGTTAATTCCGCTATCATCGGCCCTAAAGCAGGTTCTGACTCAGCGGGACCATCCCCATCAGCAAGAAAAGTATCCGTCCGCCATTTTTCTAATTGTCCACCCCAGAGTCCGCCGAAATACATATATGCCTTTTGATCATCATCCACTAAAACGGCGGGATCAATGCTAAAACTGCCTGGTATGTAAGTTTCTTCTGGTGTGAAAGGGCCAGCAGGATGTAAGCTAGTAGCAACTCCTATTCTGAAAATATCTTCGTGATCTTTGGCAGGGAAAAATAAATAATATTTATTGTTTTTATAGGCAGCATCGGGTGCCCATAACTGTTTCTTTGCCCATGGTACATCCTTCACGTGAAGAACTTCTCCGTGGTCTACACAAGGAGAGTTAAAATCCTCGATGGACAGGACATGATAATCTTCCATTGCATAGTGTTCCCCGTCTTGGGTTAGAGGTCCCTCATGACTAAGGTCATGGGAAGGATAGATATAAATTTTACCATCAAATACATGGGCAGAAGGATCGGCTGTATAGATATGTTCCACTAAAGGTTTATTGGGTTTTACGGTTTTTGCCATCTTTTAATCTCCTTACTATTTTAAGATTTTACTAGTTTTTTAGACATGAAAGCAGCACAAGTTGGGAAGCGTTTTATAGAGAACAAATCATAAACAAAATACTTGAAAATAAAACGCTTTGTAATATACTTAGTTTATGCAAACAACAAACAAATGTCAATCGCTGAATAGTGAGTTGTTGGAAAGGAGGAATAGACATGAAAAAAGTAGTAATAACAGGTGGAAGCGGGCTCCTGGGACGGGACGTCATAAAAGAATTTCTGGACCATGGGTATGAGGTTGTCAATGCTGATAGGATATATCCTAAAGAACAGCTTTGTCGGACCGTTATTACCGATTTAACGAAACTAGGTGAGGTATATGGAGTATTAGCTGGTGCGGATGCTGTCATTCATCTTGCAGCTATCCCAGTTGCTTACTCGCATCCAAATGAAGTGACCTTCCAAAACAATGTCATGTCCACCTATAACATTTTAGAAGCTGCAGGGAATTTAGGAATTAAAAAAGCTGTCATTTCTTCAAGTGAGTCGTCCTATGGTATTTGTTTTTCCAAGCAGGATCTTCAGCCTCAATATGTACCGATTGATGAGGATCATCCACAATTGCCGGAAGAAAGCTATGGATTATCCAAGATTGTGAATGAAAAAACAGCCGATATGATTCACCGGAGAACAGGCATGCAGGTGGTGTCATTCAGATTAGGAAACGTCATTTCTCCAGAAATGTATAAAAATTTCCCTGGCTTTATCCATGATCCTGAACAACGAAAAACCATTCTTTGGAGTTATATTGATACAAGAGATGCAGCGACGGCTTACCGGTTGGCCATTGAGACAGACGGACTCGGTTCAGTTGCCCTTAATATTGGTGCGGATGAAACCAGTATGGACATTGAAAGCAAACAATTAATGGAAATTTGCTATCCAGCTGTTAAGGATTTCCGAAATGATTTAGCAGGTTTCGCCCCATTATTAAACAATGAGAAGGCAAAAAGACTGTTGAAATGGCAGCCTGTTCATCAGTGGAGAAATTACGTGAAGCATTAGTATTCGAAAATATTAATAGTTTGTGAAGGAGAGAGAATCCATGATTACTAGTCTAAAAAGTACGGTGACATTACATAATGGTGTCAAAATGCCATGGGTAGGCTTAGGTGTTTTTTTAGTAAAAGACGGAGAAGAAGTGGTCAAATCCGTTAAAGCAGCTCTTGAGGCTGGCTATCGAAGCATTGACACAGCTGCAATTTATAAAAATGAAGAAGGTGTCGGCAAGGCGATTGCTGAATCAAACGTTCCCCGTGAGGAGCTCTTTATTACCACGAAGATTTGGAATGCTGATCAAGGATATGAAGAGACATTAAAAGCATTTGATGTCAGTATGGAAAAGCTAGGGTTGGATTATTTAGACCTTCTTCTCATTCACTGGCCGCTTCCATCCCATGGGAAATACGTGGATACATGGAGAGCGCTTGAAAAACTCTATAAAGATGGACGCGTCCGGGCCATTGGCGTAAGTAACTTTAAGGTCCATCACCTTCAAGATATTTTAGCAAATTGTGAAATTAAACCAATGGTCAATCAGGTAGAATACCATCCACGGTTTAATCAAAGGGAATTGCATGATTTTTGTAAGAAGAATGAAATACAGCTCGAAGCATGGTCACCTTTAATGCAAGGGGGGCTTCTAGACGAGCCTGTGTTAGTTGAAATTGCCAAAAAGTATAATAAATCCACGGCTCAAGTCATTATTCGCTGGGATATTCAAACTGGAGTAATCACTATTCCAAAGTCAGTTAAACCTCACCGAATTGCTGAAAATGCGGATGTCTTCGATTTCGAACTTTCACAAGAAGATATGGATAAAATAAACGCCTTAAATCAGGATAAACGTATGTTTGCGGATCCTGACGAGTTTAGTAGAGTATAAAAGTAATAGATATCTAAAAGGAGGCTTATCTACTAGCGATGAGCCTCCTTTAAGTTAATTTACATATTTGGTTTAGTAAACGACAACTGGTTCATTTTTACTAAGATTGTCATACACAACTTTCATTACACTAGATGGAGTGTTGACACAGCCGCCAGATCCTGCGGTTAGATAAGCAGTACTTGCCCAGTTTCTTCGCCAGCTGGCATCATGGAACCCGCACCCACTAAGGGTAAAGGGTGCCCAATATTGAACCTTAACAGAATAATTTGCATTACCCACTTCACTTCCCTGAAGGATGGATGGCGTTTCTTTATACATAACATACCATACTCCTGTCGGTGTATCTTCATGGGTATTATGTCTGCCGGTAACCACATTGGAGGTAAAGGTTAATTTCCCATTCTTATAAAGCCAAATACGCTGTTCAGCAATTGACACTTCAGCATAAGTATGACCAATGCCATCATTACTTTTAGCATTATAGCCTGTACCGTAAGTACTCCAGCCAACACCATAAATATGATCCGCTTCAAGTGACTTTTTCCCAGTTTCAAAAGCTTCCTGAACCCGCTTTGTTTCTTTTGTGACATTTATGGCCCAGCCATAAGATTGTCCTTTAACTGTTATCACTGAACCTGAATGGGTTTTAAAATGGAAATTTTTATTTAACGTGGATTGGGAGTCATTAATTTTATTCAGCTTATCTTTTATGCCATCAGATTCGATTGTGACTTGCATCTCTTTTGTCACCGATGCATTTCTTATTAAATCACTGCCTGTTAAAGAATAGACCTTGTCCTGCACTTTATAATCAACGGTTCGTTGAACAAGTTCCTGCAGCATTGTCATTTCTTTTTTTATAATGGGACTGTCCGCTTTGATGGGCTGCAGGTATTCAGGTTTCAAATGGACTTCACTTGTATATTCCTGTTTTTGATAATTTTTTACTAATTGAGCAACATCATATTGTTTCCCAGCAACGCTTTTTGAGACAATAATTTTGCCTTGCTCTAAACGGGCTTCAGCATCTTTCGGGGCTAATAAGTTCTTATTCATGGAAAGAAGCTTAGCCTCTACTAGCTTTTTCAATGTTTGGCTGCGATACTGGTCCATTTTTCCTGGCTGTAGTGAAAAGTTCTTTTCCTTTGAGGAGGGCCAAAACGTCTGTTGGCTTTTTAACAATTTCTTTACACTAGGTAAATCGTTACTGGTAAATTCCATTTTTGTATCTTTTCCGTCAAAAATTCGATTTTCTCCGATAAAGACATCATTTTTTAATACAGTGGATTTTAATTTTTTTAATGCTTTATCAGCAGTCAATCCGCCCACCTTAGTGTGATTGATCATGACATGCGCATTGAACCTGGTTGACTGGTGGTAGTACATCCCAGCTAATACTAGCGCAATGATCACAATAAGACTGCTTCCAATGATGACTTTAACTTTATGCAAGACCTTCACCTCAAGGATAATTGAAAGATTCCTAATATTAAAATTATTCCAATTAAAAATCTAGTAATCTAGTAGAGTATTTATTACTATTTCAATTATACCAAAATAATACCAAAATTTCACTTAGATGTTAGTCCTTATATTTACAAAATGTAGATAAATAGAAGGACAAAGTATCGCTAATCTGAATAATAGGCCAGTTTAAGTTTACCGGTATAAAGATAGGTAAGTAGAATCCTGCAATCGTAGTGGCTAGATCCCAAAATAGTAGCAGCTTAGAGTTGTCTAGAGACCTCCTTGGATGTCCATGCTTTTTGCCAAGATTGCTTAGCAAGTAATACAATCACCAAACCAGCTAAACCAATTCCCGCGTACACCATAAAACCTGGTGTGTAGGTTCCTGTTATTTGTTTAAGTGTGCCGAGGATATTAGGAACAAAGAACCCGCCAATTCCTCCGGCTGCTCCCACAATCCCGGTAACCATGCCTATTTCCGCTTGGAATCTTTGCGGTATCAATTGAAAGACGGCTCCATTTCCCATTCCGAGAAAAAGCATTCCGAAAAACAATAACGTCGTGACAAGCGGGAGAGGTGGAAGCTGACTTACACCGAACATGCATAGAGCTACGGCAATAAATAAAATAGTCAAGAGACGAATACCGCCAATTCGATCAGCAATCGACCCGCCCACAGGACGGAAAAAACTTCCGGCTGCCACACACAGTGTAACAAAATCCCCAGCACTAACCTTTGATAATTGATATTGGTCAACAAAAAAGATGCTTAAAAAGCTTGATAACCCAACAAATCCACCAAAGGTCACACTGTAAAGCAGGCAGAAATACCAGGTATCCTTCTGTTTAAAAATAGTGAAATATCCGGCTGGCTTCTTAGCTGAAGGCTGTAGGGGTGCATCTTTTGCCATAACGATATAAAGAATAAAGACGATCAAAAGAGGAATGATTGCTAATCCAATCACATTATGCCAGCCAATCTTTTCTGCAAGACGCGGACCGAATAGCGTGGCGAACAGGGTTCCGCTGTTACCGGCACCTGCAATCCCCATCGCTAATCCTTGTAAATGAGGAGGATACCAGCGGCTTGCCATTGGAATGGCTGCAGCAAAGCTTGCCCCTGCGACACCAAGAAGAATCCCTATTAAATAGAGCTCAGTTAATGTTGTGCCAAATAACCATGCCCAAACGAGAGGTACCATCGTGACAAGCATCCCAATAATGGCTGTCTTTTTTGGCCCAATTCGATCTGTCAGTAGGCCGAGGATTAAGCGAAAGAAGGAACCACTAAGAATAGGAACCCCTACAATGAAGCCTTTTTGTGCAGGAGTTAGACCGAAGTCTTTCGTAATAAAAACGCCAAGCGCACCCAAAATTACCCAAATCATAAAACTGACATCAAAATATAAAAATGACGCAACTAATGACGGTGTATGACCACTTTTTCTTAGCTCTGATAACTTCATAAAATACTTCTCCTCCTTTTAGTTCGGTAAATAGTTATCCAATACTTTCACTTCCTATTACCAGCCGACATTGGTTTTTTTTGAAAAGACAACTTTCCCAAGCAACAGTATGAATGAGAACAGATTCACTTTATTTTTCATTTTGGGCCTCCTGCTTTTTAATTTTTTGCATGTTGTTAGAATAGTCTGCCAATATTCTTTTGTCATGATTTATGTAAGGTCCTCTAACATAGAAACTTTTGTGTAAGGAGATATGACATGATTGATTTCTAATTCGTTCTTTTATGAAATAATAAACGGTATTCATGAACATGGCAGGTACTCTTACAATGCTGGAGGTTTGTTATGAAAAAGCAAAAACTGGTCTTAATAGGCAACGGGATGGCAGGTGTACGTTGTATGGAGGAGATCCTAACGATCTGTCCCGATGGTTTTGATATGACGATTTTTGGCAGTGAGCCACATGTGAACTACAATCGGATCCTTTTGTCGACGGTGCTGCAAGGCGGCACAACCCTTGAGGAGATTACCCTAAATGATCGTAATTGGTATGAAAGGCACCAAATTAAACTATTTACAGGGGAAACAGTTGTAAAAATTGATACGGTAAAACAGGTGGTTATTACCGATAAAAGCCAAGAGATTTCCTACGATCGCCTCATCATAGCGACTGGATCAGTTCCCTTTCTTCCTTCTATTCCAGGTGCGGATAAAAAAGGGGTTACGGCCTTCCGAACGATAGAAGACTGTCAGACGATCATGGCAACAGCGAAGCATTTTAGAAAAGCAGCGGTCATTGGAGGAGGTTTGTTAGGACTCGAGGCGGCAAGAGGGCTCCTCAACCTTGGAATGGATGTGAGTGTGGTCCACATTGGAAGTTATTTATTAGAACGACAATTAGATCATACGGCAGCGAGGATGGTTCAAGTTGATTTGGAGAATCAAGGAATGAAGTTTCTTTTTGAAAAACACACGCAGGAAATTACCGGAGATAACCGGGCAGAAGGGCTGGTTTTTAAAGACGGGACCATGATTGATACGGATCTGGTGGTGATGGCAGCGGGGGTTAGACCGAATGTCCAATTAGCCAGAGAAAGTGGAATTGAAACGAATCGAGCCATCCTCGTGAATGATTTTTTACAAACAAGCGCAGAGAATGTTTACGCTGTCGGAGAATGTGTTGAACATCGCGGCCGTGTTTATGGACTTGTAAAGCCTTTATATGAACAAGGGAAAATAGCAGCCAAACATATCTGCGGTATCGGGGACCAAGGCTATAAAGGTTCTGTTCTTTCTACACAATTAAAAATTTCAGGGATAGAGGTGTTTTCTGCAGGAAAGTTTCATGAGGACTCCTTGTCGAAGTCTATTAAACTATACGATGAGGTCAATCGAATCTATAAAAAATTGGTCTTTCAAGATCATAAATTGATTGGTGCTGTTCTTTTTGGAGATACAAGGGAGCGGACGAGATTGCTCGATATGATTGCCAGCCAGCAGGAAGTGTCTGACCAAGAAAAAATGGCTTTATTGCAATCAGCAAGAGAGACCAGTTATTCAGTTGCTGCCATGCCTCATAGCGAACTAGTTTGTAACTGTAATGGGGTGACAAAGGGAGCAATAGTGGAAGCAGTTCAACAAAAAGGATTGACCACCGTTGACCAAGTGAAAAAATGCACGAAAGCATCCGGCTCCTGCGGTGGCTGTAAATCGGTAGTTACGGAACTAGTTTCCTATCTAAAGAGCGATGAGTGTACTGAAATCAGCAAAAAAAAATCGATGTGTCCCTGTACCTCCCTAACAGAGGATGAAGTCGTACAGGAGCTGCTGCAGCTCGGCATCACTACCTTCATAGAAGCAATAGAGAAGCTGAATTGGAATACCAACAATGGCTGCAGCATTTGTCGTCCTGCCATCAACTATTACTTAGGAATGATTTATCCGGAAAATGGCAGAGAACAAGGCATTGACAGGATCATCACGTGTATAGAGGAATACAATTGCCAATGTGATAAACAACGATCCCTGAAATTAGCGGCTGCCTTTAAAAAGGGATTAGAGTTTTTAGCCATGCCATGCCTGTTAAAGCTAGGTGTCTCCACCTGTATGCATAACGGAGCGGGCTCTACAATAAAAGATATTGGCGTCATTGGAACGGGATTAGGCTGGGAAATTTATGCGGGAGGCAGCAGCGGAAGATTGATTCAAGCAGGCGAATTATTGGCGGTTGTCCCGACTGATAAAGAAGCTGTCCAAATCATTAGGGGGCTGATTCAATATTATCGGGAATCAGCTCATTACCAGGAGCAAATAGGGCAGTGGCTTGAACGAATGGGCTTAATTCATGTCAGGGAAGTATTGTTCGACCAAGAGCTTCGTCAGGAATTACTAGAGCGCTTAGATGAAGAACTATCAGTAGGAAAAGGTGAGGAATTGTGACGGAATTGATGCTAAAGTATTTCCGTAAAAAGCAACAGGAAGTACAAACGGAAAAAATATATGATACACAATGTCCCTTTTGTAGTATGCAGTGTAAAATGCAATTGATCGAACAGTCGATTGTTTCACGAAAGCAATATAAAACAGTTGGAATAGATAATCCGACCACCCATGGCCGTGTATGTGTCAAAGGCCTGAATGCCTACCAGCATGCGTTTCATAAGGAACGATTAAAATACCCGATGTTAAAAGTAAATGGAGAATTTGTTCGAATTACGTGGGAACAAGCATTGGAACAGATTAAAGACCAGTTTACTAGAATACAAGACGAAGACGGACTTAATGCCTTAGCGGTGTATGGGAGTGCATCGATTACGAACGAAGAAGCGTATTTACTTGGTAAATTTGCCCGAGTGGCTTTAAAGACGAAGTATATCGATTATAATGGCCGGTTATGTATGTCGGCCGCTGCTTCAGCCGCTAGTCAAACCTTCGGGATGGACAGAGGATTGACCAATAGTCTCGCTGAAATTCCATATACCCGCTGCATTATTTTAGCCGGAACGAATATCGCGGAATGCCAGCCAACAATCATGCCCTATTTTGAAAAAGCAAAAGAAAATGGGGCATTTATTATTGCGATCGATCCACGGGAAACATCGACTACGAAACTAGCAGACTTACATTTAAAAGTGAAACCAGGAACCGATGCAGCATTAGCAAACGGGCTGTTGAAGGTGATCATCGAAGAAAATTACATGGATGAACAATTTATTCAAGAACGTGCGAATGGCTTTGATGAGGTTGCAGAGTATGTAAGGTCAATAAAGTTAGCGGAAATCGAAGAAATTACAGGAGTCTCGATAAACCAAATTCGCAAAGCGGCCATTACATTTGGCAAAGAAGAAACAGGAATGATTTTTACCGCGAGAGGAGTCGAGCAGCAAACAGATGGAGCAGCCGCGGTCCGTAACTTCCTTAATATCCTTGTAGCTACTGGCAAGCTGGGCAAGCTGCATTGCGGTTTTGGGGCGATTACCGGACAAGGGAACGGTCAAGGGGCGAGAGAGCACGGCCAAAAAGCTGACCAGCTCCCAGGGTACCGGTTGATTGAAAACGAAGCACATCGAACACAAATAGCCAATGTTTGGGGAATCCATCCAGAGGATTTACCCGGAAAAGGCGTCTCGGCCTATGAAATGATGGAGAAAATCGATGAGAGAGAAATTACGGGGATGTTTTTAATGTGCTCCAATCCAGTTGTCTCCAATCCAAATGCTCATTTTGTTAAGAATGCATTGAAAAAGTTAAAATTTCTTGTCGCGGTCGATTTATTTATTTCAGAAACAGCCAAACTAGCGGATCTCATTCTGCCCACTTCCTCCTACTTAGAGGATGCAGGGACCATGACGAATGTGGAGGGGAGGGTAACGTTACGGGAAGCGAGCTGCCCATGTCCGGGTGAAGTGAAGCATGATTGGCAAATCATTGTGGAGATTGCCCGAGTAATGGGGAAAGAAAAGTACTTTTCTTTTTCATCTGCTGAAGAAATTTTTAATGAATTGCGATTGGCTAGCCGAGGGGGAATCGCGGATTATTACGGGATTACCTATGAAAGGCTGCGAAAGGAAGGCGGCATTTTGTGGCCATGTCCTGAACTTGACCATAAAGGGACCACGAGGCTGTTTGAAACGTCCTTTGCTCATCCTGATGGCAAGGCTGTGATGGTTGTAGTTCCCAACAAATCTGTTGTTCCAAAGGAAGAGGTGTGCAGCGAGTATCCCTTGTATTTGACAACAGGAAGAGTTATGTCTCATTACTTAACGGGAGTTCAAACAAGGAGAAGTCCTGCATTAGCTGCTAGAAATATTGAATCCTATATGGAAATTCATCCGACAACGGCAAGGAAATACCAAATTGTAGACCATTCCTTAGTTAAAATTGAATCTCGACGAGGCAGTATAATCGTTCGAAGCAAATACACGGAGGAGATTCGTCCGGATACCATCTTTGTTCCATTTCATTGGGCAGACTCCCAAAATGTGAATAATCTTGTCGGAGAAGAATTGGACCCTGTCTGCAGGATGCCTGGTTTTAAATTAAGTGCTGTTAAGGTAAAACCAGTAAATGATGTCAACATCTGATGTCATACGTTGAAAACGATGTCCATGGAGTACTTAATAACCCTGTCTAAACATAGACTTAGATGTGTATATGAAGGGGGGATTAGGTGAATAACATCAAGCAGCTAGGAGAACAATTTGCCCAAATCCTAAATGGAAAAGCCGAGCTAAAGCATAATGGCTGTTCTGTTTCACTAAAGCGCAGTTTTAATGTACTTATTCAAGGACGTCCTAGTCATTCCATTTTACCAGTAGGAATTTCTTTTGAGTCTTTGGATGTGAATGGGAATGCCTTAAACTTGGGAGAAATAACATTACTTGAAGAGGAGATTCCAGGATTCATGAAATCCAGTGTGGAACAAGGGCTCATTGTGGGAGCATTGCATAATCACTGGATCTATACACAACCACATCTGATGTACATTCATATACAATCGGTGGAGCCGCCCCTTGTTTTTGCTAGGAAAGTTGCAAAGGCATTTACAACATTAATCAGCTACCCGATTCAAGAATAAAGAGCAGCACCATTTAAAAGGGAAGTGTTTTGATTATTAACGTTAATCAAAAGTAAACAAAGGGACGGTTCTTCTGCTTCTTTGGAAGCAGGAGAACCGTCCCTTTGCTTATTTCTTAACTTTCGTCAATTCTTTATTTAAGGTGTACATCATTTTCTCGGTAAATTGTTCTGGTGCCATGGAGGCGATGAAGTCGATTTGCATTCCTGCTGCCATTCCGTACATTGGATGTTCAGTGAAGTTGCCTAAGTATTTTTCTAGGATTGCCTTTGTTTCTTCATTTTCCATTAATGCCTTGAAGGTATCACGAGTAGAGTAGACATCATCGGTGATGTTAATTTCTTCTATCTCGACATCTTCCATTTCCGGCATTTGGAACCAGTTTCCGACCACTCCGCCTGTATCTTCTTCTGGCGCTTCATAGCTTGGATTTGGCTCTGCTGTTTTCATGAATCGAGCTGTATCCTCAAGAGTCATGCCGTCTTGGTTAGAAGTAACCTTGATTTCAGTGATTCCTTCTGCTAACCCCACGTTTTCAAAAACAAATACATGATTGTCACTTGTTTTCGTTTCAATCTCTTTGCCATTTGCATACAGAGTTAGTTCAACACAGTTTGAATAAGCCTTGATGGTAATATGCTCATCTGCTCTGTCAATGTAGCGCTTGCTCGTGATATGAACAAATTTCTCATCAGACCAGTTCGCTTTATACATGTAGAAGGCGTCTTTCTTAATTCTGCGGTCATAAGTGATCAACCCTTTGTTGTTTCTGCCCTGTACGCCGCCTTCGTCACGGATATTGGCCCCAAAATCAAACATATTCCATACATACGTTGACCATAGGTATGGACGTTTTGAGAAAATCCCCCATACTATTTCATGATAAAGAGCATGATATTCCTCTGAATAATCCTTTACCTGTGGAGTATTGGTGTGATATTGCAGGATTCCTTCTGCCCCGTATTCAGAGATACCTAGAGGCACCTGCGGGTTGGTTTGATGGAAACCGTCTAACCAATCAGCGAAATCCTCCGCTTTTCCTTGATACCAGCCGTAATACTTATTATAGCCGACAACATCCGTCACATAATTGTATTCATCCTTATCAGGTACAAACATAACATTTGCCATGGTCGTTAAACGAGTGGGGTCTTCTTTTTTCGTGAGCTTATTTAATTCATTGACGAGTCTTCTCAGTTCAGGCCGTTCTCCGCTGATTTGAATTTCATTTTGGATACCCCAGAACATAATCGATGGATGGTTGAAGTTTTGACGAATTAATTCAGTCATTTGCTGCTTAGCATTGATTCCCTCTAACTCATGTTTTGACATAACCGAGATAAAGGGAATCTCCGCCCAAATGACCATGCCCTCCTGATCACAAAGTTCATAGAAGAACTGATCATGCTGATAGTGGGCTAAACGGATCGATGTGGCGCCGACCTCTTTAATTAGTTCCATATCTTCTAAGTGCTCTTTTTTCGTAATTGCCCAGCCCATGTCTTTGCGGTCTTGGTGCCTAGATACACCATTTAATCGAAGTGATTCTCCATTTAAAAAGAAACCTTTCTCCGGGTCAACATGGAAGTATCTCACTCCAAATGGGATCGTTAGTTCATCAACAGTATCGTTAAAGCTGACTAGTGAGATCTTCGTTTCATAAAGATAGGGGTTCTTTCTTCCATTCCATAATGAAGGGTTTTCAATCGTAACAGGAATCGCTACTTCTGTTGTTTCACCTGCTGCTAGAAAAACTTCCTTGGCCCCGTAGGCTACATTTTTACCATTAGCATCTAAGATATCTGCCCAAACTCTTACTTTTTTTTCAACATCAAGGTCATTAACCACCTTAGATTTAATGGTTAAAACAGCTCTCTCATTTGAAATATTCTCTTGAACAATATAGACACCTTTGGAACCATAATCGAGTAAATCAAAGTGAATTGAATTTGCAATCACAAGATTGACATCGCGATAGAGCCCGCCATAGAAAGTGAAATCGGCCATCTGTGGATACACATCATCGACAACGGTATTATCAACTTTGACGGAGAGTGTATTCTTTTTTCCAAACTCGACGGCATTTGTAATGTCAAAGCGGAAAATTGAGTAACCGCCGCGATGTTGTCCAAGATGTTGTCCATTCACATATACATCCGTAATACTATTTGAGCCATTAAACTCAATATATACTCTATTTCCTTGTTCTAATGCATCTACTAAAAATTCTTTTCGATACCAGCAGGCACCTTTATAATAATCAAAGCCATTGGCACCATCGATGGCATTCCAGGTGTGAGGAACCTGAACCTCCTGCCAATTATCTGTATTAACGTTTACTGCACTTGCATTCTCTTCATCTTGTCTAATAAATTTCCAATTAGCATTAATATTTAAGACCTTTCTCATTTAGCTTCCTCCTAAATATCGTTTCAACCAAATTCATTATAGTATACGCTTTCGATAGATAATCATACAAAATTGACTTTATTAGCATAAATATTGCGTTTTTTCTTTTGAAAGGTTTTAATAGTGGAAATAGATTAGGGAGGATAAGAAAGATGAGTCTATCGATAGAAATCACTAAAAAAGGAAAGCTTCTTCATTCGATTACTTATTTAGATGTAAAGATTGTTGACCACGAGGGGAAGATCATCTTTCAAAAATCGCAAATCCAAACACCCTTGCTCCTGCAGCCCTTCGCTAATGATGATCCAACAATGAATGAAAAGTTAATGAAAGCAGAGAACGGACAGTATTTTCATTATATAAATAGCATTGGGCTTGAATATTTAGCAACTGGGCTTTGGAGTAATAATCACTATCAGGGTTTTATTGTTTTGGGTCCATTTTTATCAAGTATTCCTTCCAATGAGCTGATTAGTGACCTTATTTCAGCACATAAATTCCCAATTAGTGAGCGGAAACAGCTTCAAGATTATTATCAATCACTTTCAATTATTGGCAGTAACAAGTCTACCTATCTGGGGGACCTACTGGTTAACATATGTCAACATTCCTATATTGAGGGTAAATTAGTGAACACGGAAGTTCGTAAGTCAGCGGAAAAGGTTGAAAAAGTTCTTTACGAAGAAGATAAAAATTTGATTGAGGAGCGATATAAAGAGGAAAAGAAATTAATGAGGGCGATAGAAAAAGGTGATATGGAGGAAATCGGCAAGTTATCAAAGGAAGTTAAGGGGATGATGGACTTTTCAGACCGTATTCCCGAGAGTCCCTTTCGTTCGGCTAAAAACCTACTTTTTGTCTTAAATACGATATGCCGGATTTCAGCTGAAAAGGGCGGCCTGCAGCCCCTTGTTGTCCACTATGTGTCAGAAAAGTTTGCAATCCTTATTGAAAGAGCCCCAAATCTTCCATACTTAAAAATATTAGCATTCGATATGATAAACGAATATGGCGGTCTCGTTCAAAAACACTCGAACAAGGATTTCAGCATGATTGTAAAAAAGGCAGTCAATTATATTCATTCAAATCTTGAACAAACATTAACCCTTAAAGAAATTGCAGCCAGCATCCATGTCCATCCTTCTCACTTATCCCGCAAATTCAAGCAGGATACAGGCAAAAGTATCATTGACTACGTAAATCAAAAAAGAGTCGAGGAAGCCATGCTCCATCTACAAACCGGAACTGCAGCAGTTACAGATATCGCCTTAATTGTCGGATACAATGACTTAAATTATTTTACGAGAGTATTTAAGAAAGTCACTGGACAAACCCCATCAGAATATAAAAAAACAGAGGGACGGTTCTCTTGCTTCCATTGAATGAAGCAGGGGACTGTCTCTCTGCTTGCTTTTGCTTATAAAAAAGAAGCAAGAGAACCGTCCCCTTGCTTCTAATCTATTAAGCTAATCTCATTTTAAAGTCTTGATAGCCGAATTCGCGAACGATTTCACAATCACCATCTGGTTTTTTTACGGCGATAGCTGGTAATGGCATACCGTTAAAGGTTGTGTTTTTTACCATCGTATAGATGGCCATATCGCCAAAGACTAATCGGTCCCCGCTCTTTAAGGGTTCATCAAAGGAATAGTCACCGATGACATCGCCTGTTAAGCAAGTTTGCCCGCCAAGTCGATACGTGTATGGTTTTTCGCCTGCTTCACCTGATCCAACTAGTGGAGGACGGTAAGGCATTTCCAAGACATCCGGCATATGGCAGGTTGCAGAAGTGTCAAGAATAGCGATATCCATTCGGTTTTGATGTAAATCCAGCACAGAGGTAATGAGATAACCGGCATTAAGAGCAACGGCCTCTCCTGGCTCAAGATATACTTCTAATCCATATTTATCTTGCATTCTCTTAATACAAGCCTCAAGTCGAGGGATATCGTAATCTTCTCTTGTAATATGATGACCGCCGCCGAAATTGATCCATTCCATTTGCGGAAGCCACTCTCCGAATCGTTCTTCCACTGCATTTAGAGTGGTTTCTAAATCATCAGAGTTTTGCTGGCAAAGGGTGTGAAAGTGAAGACCGGATACACCCTCAAGCAGCTCAGGGCGAAAATGGTCTCTAATGACACCGAATCTGGAACCTGGTGAACATGGATCGTAAATGGCATGTCCAATTTGCGTAGAGCATTCCGGATTGATCCGTAAGCCCACTTTTCTGCCAGCTTTTAAAGCCTTATCTTTAAATTTTTCTAACTGTGAGAAGGAATTAAAGATAATATGATCACAAATCGAGATAATTTCATCTATTTCATCGTCACGATAGGCAGGGGCAAAGACATGATTTTCTTTGCCCATTTCCTCGTAACCAAGACGTGCTTCGAATAATCCACTTGCTGTGGTACCACTTAAATATTTTCCAATGAGGGGATACATTGTTGTCATAGAAAATGCCTTCTGGGCCAAAACAATCTTAGCACCTGTACGCTCAATCACACCGTTCAGGATTTTCAGGTTTTTTTCAACCAGACTTTCGTCTACGACATAACATGGTGTTGGTAAATCTTCAAACCGCATTTTATTTAATTAGCTCCGCTTCTTTTTTCTCAGCAGGCTCATCATCAACAAGAACTGGATTAAAGTCTTCTACCCATGGAAGTCCCCATTTGTTTAACTCTTCCATGAATGGATCAGGATCAAATTGTTCAATATTATAAACTCCAGCTTTGTTCCATTTACCAGTTAGGATCATTGCTGCACCGATCATCGCAGGAACCCCAGTTGTATAAGAGATGGCTTGTGAGCCTACTTCTCTATAGCACTCTTGGTGGTCACAAACGTTGTAAACATAGTAAGTTTTGTCTTTTCCATCTTTTTTTCCTCTGAAAATACAGCCGATGTTTGTTTTACCCACTGTACGAGGTCCAAGGGAAGCTGGGTCTGGCAATACAGCCTTAAGGAATTGAAGTGGAATAATTTGCTTTCCTTCAAATTCAATTGGCTCGATTGATGTCATTCCAACATTCTCAAGAGCTCTTAAGTGTGTAAGGTAGCTTTGACCGAATGTCATGAAGAAACGGATTCGCTTAATTCCTGGGATGTTTTGAGCAAGAGATTCAAGCTCTTCATGATAAAGCAAATACATATCTTTTTGGCCAACTTCAGCAAAGTCATAAACTCGCTTGATTTCCATTGGCTCCGTTTCAATCCATTCGCCATTTTCCCAGTAACGTCCATTAGCAGAAACTTCACGAATATTGATTTCAGGGTTGAAGTTTGTAGCGAAAGGATAGCCATGGTCGCCGCCGTTACAGTCAAGAATGTCGATATATTCAATTTCATCAAAATAATGTTTTAGAGCGTAAGCAGAGAATACGCCTGTTACACCAGGGTCAAAGCCGCTGCCTAATAGTGCTGTAATGCCAGCTTTTTCAAAGCGCTCGCGGTAATCCCACTGCCATTTGTATTCGAATTTTGCAGTATCTTCTGGCTCATAGTTTGCTGTATCCATATAGTGTGTCTTTGTTGCAAGGCAAGCATCCATAATCGTTAAATCTTGGTACGGTAATGCTAAGTTCATGACGATATCTGGTTTTACTTCATTAATTAACGCGATTAACTCATCTACATTATCTGCATTCACTTGTGCAGTTGTAATTTTTGTTTTGCCGCCATCAAGTTTGGCCTTTAATTCATCACATTTTGATTTTGTACGGCTTGCTATACAAATCTCTTCAAATACTTCGTTGTTTTGAACACATTTGTGGATGGCAACAGATGCTACGCCGCCAGCCCCGATAATAAGCGCTTTTCCCATTTTCCTATCTCCTAACCTAATAAATTTTTTAGCACAACTAAATTCCGTAACAACAAAAAAAGCAAGTGCAAAACGCAGGAATTAATTGCGCACAACACTTGCTTTGATATATTCAATATTAAAAATCAAGTATATCCATGACAAAAGGTCATATCTATACTCTACCAAGTCATCAAACATTTTGGCAGAAAGCTTTTTAATATTTAACATATATCATTTTAGGATCAGAGTCTATATAGCAAATAATCACTTTTACCACTCTTATTGACCGTTTCACAAGTTGTGTGCATGTGCACTGGTTGTAAAGTAACCAACTTATAAAATTTGAGCTTTTAACTCAATCAATAAGGCAACCAAAGTTGCCAATCGGCAGTTGACCCGGCTGTCCGTATGGCCTTAACTTCCAAAGAAGTGGTCAAGGTTATCTGCTTGGAAAGATCCAGATATATTTAAATATTTGCTTTCCAAAATCATGCTACTTCATGTTAGCAGTATATAAAAATAATTGCAAGAGGAATTTTAAAAAAATATCTAAAAAAGGTTTCACCAAACTTACATGAGCTATTTTGCCCGATGAACCGTAAGTTTAACCTTGTTTGTTTCACACATAAAGGTAGAGAGATGGACAGGTTCATCAGCTGAATTGAATGAGATCTTTAAAATTTTAAAAAGATTAGCCCCAATATCGCATTCCAACCATTTAGCATAATCTTTTGTAGCACCAATAACATCAATAATTTTGTCATTACTGACAATTTCCGTTTGGTAATCGTTCAAAAGAATTTTATAGGTTGATTCATTTCCGACAATTTTCTTTTCTAAATCTGGGAATCGAATTAACGAGAAAT
This sequence comes from Bacillus sp. ISL-18, assembly GCF_018613415.1. Taxonomy (GTDB): domain Bacteria; phylum Bacillota; class Bacilli; order Bacillales; family Cytobacillaceae; genus Neobacillus. Next base: position 68,076 of record NZ_JAGGQG010000014.1, read on the forward strand.
GGGCAATATCATAAAACAGAGGGCGATCATTTACATACATTAGCCGCTCAAGTTCCAAAATGGGGCTTCCTTCCTCAATTTTAAGATATTCTGCTATTTCCTCAGTTGCAGGTATAACCTCGCTTTTTAAAATTCTAGAATTAGGGGTCATGCCAAGCTGATGACTAAACTCCGAGAATCCGCTTACAGATATTAACTCGTTATGAAACTTTTTTGAGGTAACATAAGTTCCTCTTCGTGGAATACGTGTTAATGTACCGTCCTTTACCAGCTCCTCAATTGCTTTTCGGATGGTAATCCGACTTACATTGTAAATATCACAAAGTTCAGCTTCAGTTGGGATTTGTTCATCTGGTTTATACTTACCTTGCTGGATATCATTTTTCAACATTTGCCTTATTTGCATATAGAGCGGCTGGGGGGTAGAAGGATTTAAATTCATTACCTGCTTCATCCTTATCAATCAATAAATTTTACTATCTATTATACATCTATAGCCCAGTCCTAGTCACCATGCACCGAAATATTGAATCGTTTTTGCGGCTGTTTCCGTACCTAGCTGTAAACATTCTTTAATGGTACAGCCTTTCAAGATTCCATAAATAAAACCCGAAATAAAAGAGTCTCCTGCTCCCATTGTATCAACTACATTCTCTTCTATCACACCATATTGGTAAAATTGCCGACCATCATAGGCAAGAGAACCATTTTCTCCTAATGTTGCCACAGCAACTTTTGAGCCAAGGTTTTTAATTTCCTTTAAATACTGACGTATATAGGCATCATCTTCTGTATAGGAAAAAAAGGCATAATCGACAAACGGTGGTAAGGTATTTACGAGGGGATCATCTAATTGGTTTGAAAAGTCAAATGAAGTAAGCAGCCCCAGTTCTTTAAAGGCAGGATAATAGTGCTCCACATGTCCCCAAATTCCAGCATGTACGCATTTGTGTGTTCCGATAAAATTAATTTCCTCGGGCGTTAAGGTAAAGTCAGCCATTACACCTTCATCATATTCTCCGAAGTGGCGATCATTGTCAACTAATTCAACATAGGTGACCGCCGTTTTACCTTCCTTTTGAGATAGATGAGTGGTATTAACACCCTTGTGTTGGATAGCACGAATCATTCCTTTACCGTATGAATCAGACCCAACCCAGCCAATATAGGACGTTTCAGCACCTAAGCCTTGTAAATAGACAGCGACATTGACGGGATTTCCTCCAGGATAGGCCTTCCCGCTTGCTTGATAAACATCCATGCAGTTATCTCCGACAGCAGCTATTTTCATTGTTATATCCCCACTTTTCCTTTTTTAAGAAGAAACGAGCACTACAAGTAGTGCTCATTCATCAATTCTAATATTCCATTTGGCGATAGTATCTTCTGAGGTCTAACGAATGGTTCCGTTCACGCTCAAGATAAACACTGATTCTGCTTAAGACGGACCAATTAATGCTAACAGCAAAGTGTTTTCGAAATTCATCGCTGATCCCTTCCATCTCGAAATCTTTTGTATCAATTATCGTTACATTTTTTGTTATATTTTCAACAAATCTTTCTACACGATCCATAAGAGGCCTTGTTTCATCCTCCCCCTTAAGTAAAATCACACTTGTATCTTCGACAACAAGTTCAAGCGTACCGTGGAAAAACTCAGCCGCATGAATGGATTTAGCATGGATCCATTGCATTTCCTCTAAAACACACATCGCATAGCAATAAGTATTTCCCCATAAGTTACCGGAACCGACCATCATATGATAATCTGTATCTTTATGTTTGATTGCAAATTCTTCTGCTTGTCGATCAAAAGATTTAACAGCATTCAGAATGGCACGTGGGAGTAAATTAACTTCCTTCGTAAATTGCTCATATTGAGGAAATTCATCGTGGTTATACATAAATCGGAAAATAACCATGTATAAAAGCAGATAAAAAGTATCAAAAGAATGTTTTTCTGATCCTGTAGTGATACAATAGTCGACCATTTTTGTTAATGGTGTATTCGGCTCTGCGACTAATGCAATGGTTGTGGCTCCTTTTTCTTTACAATACTCGGCAGCTGCAAGGGTTTCTTTCGTTGTTCCAGAAACAGAGGTAAAGATACAAACAGAATCTTTACTAAAATGCTTATGGTTCATAACCATAAACTCCGCTGCAATTTCTGCATGAACATCAATTGTAGAGTTTGATTTTAAAATATACTCATAAGGATACATCATGGCAATGGTTCCGCCTGCACCGATTAGGAAAATGTTCTTGTAGCCTTTTTGGCAAATTTCATCAACAAAACTCTCAATTTCCCCTCTAAATGCAAGGCCCTCTTTTTCAACTAGCGTAAGGAATAATTCTTCATCAAATTTCAACATGGACTTGGTCCTCCTTTTATATCGTGGAAAAAACTATTTGTTATGTCTTGTATTATAATTAGATATAACAAATAATGCAATGCATATTTAAAAAAATGGCTGTGTTACAGGCTATTGATGTTTTTTAACAAGTTGATTGGAGCGGAAGGCGGCGAAGACTCCTGCGGGAGTACGGGCTAGGGGAGACCCCACAGGCGCAAGTGCGCCGAGGAGGCTCCCCGGCACGCCCGCGGAAAGCGAAGCCGCCTGGAGTGGAAATCAACATTCAAGATTAACACAGCCCCAAAAATAGGAAGTTAGTATTTGGATCTAACTTCCTATTAATCCAGTCATGCCACTACATCATTGCCCTTGCTACTTGCGGACCCATACCTTTTATTCCAATAAAAATAAACAGGAAGTCCGGTTGCAATGACAATAAACGCTGCAATCATACCTTGCCAAGGAGCCCAAGTGAAGGTTCCCCAAGCAAGCCATGAGGCACCAAGTATGGCTAAAATAGTCGTTAATTTCCACATTGGCATACGATAGATTGGGTTATAATCATCCCGTTTACGGCATTTGTAAACAGCAGCAAAGTCCAAAATATTAATAACAAGCTGAATGAGTGTAAAATACCCAAGTAAGGCTGTTAAATTACTCATAAACACGAGAATACAAGCATACGTAACTTGAATAATAATTGAAAAACTAGGAGTTTCATATTTAGGATGGACCTTAGCAAACCGTTGAAAAAATAGTCCATCTTTCGCCATCGCATATTCCAAACGAGGCTGAAACATAATACAGGAGCTTAATGATCCGAGAATAACAATAATGGCTGTAATGGCGACAAAGGAAGAAGCAATGTGAGATAGACCTGGAATATAACTCACTGCCTCTGAAACAGCAGCATTTGAATGAATTAATTTATCAAACGGCATTAAGCCGATGACACATATGGCCAGCAAGGTGTACAAAGCTAGGACAATGAATACCGAGCTAATGAGTGCACGTGGGAGTATTTTTCCAGGATTTTTAAATTCGCCAGCCATAAAACAAATCGCTGCCATCCCTGTGTAAGCCCAAGTAGTTGCGGATACGCCTCCGATTAAACTTGTTTTTACAGCTCCATGCGCAGGCACATATGAAAAATTGCCAGCTTTCATATACATCAAGCCTAAAACAATGACAATAATAAAAGGAATGATCTTAACAGCAGTGATAATAACTTGGAATAGTCCACCTTCTTTTACACTTCTGTAATGGATGGAGGTAATGACTAAGATGATCGCAACCCCTAGCAACTTTCCGGCCATACCAGAAAAGAATGGAAAAAAGCTAGCAAGGTAAGAAACAATTGCTAAAGCCATAATAGAGATGGATGGGGGATCTAACGCCCAGAACGTCGCCCAACCGTATAGAAAGGCAAGAGGCCTCCAACCGGCTTTATTTAGGTATACGTAACCGCTTCCATTTTCAGGATAAGCAGTGGATAACTCTGCTAATACCATTACTTGCGGTATGGCGATTAGGCCGCCGATAATCCAAGCTAAAATTGAAATAGATGGAGTTCCTGCTGCTTTTGCAACATCACCAGATGAGACAAAGATACCTGACCCAACAGTAGTTCCAACCGCAATCGCTAGAGCAGACCAAAAACCCAGTTTTCTTGTAAGAGTGCCATTACTCATTAAGAGTTCCTCCAAATCCAGATTCTAAGATTTCCAATTCCTTTACTTTTTTCAATGATTTACTGAATGTATCATGTGATGTTCATCCCCAGAGATCTCATTTATCAGCCCCTTTTTATTTGAAAACGTTTTATTTGTTATGCCTTGTATTATAATTAAACATTACATAACTTTCAATAGGGAATTTTAAATATACTCAAATAAATAGTTTCGTAACTTTTAATAGGCTATTTTTCTTTTCATTAGGTTGTTGTATTATTGCGATTTTTAATAGAAGGAAGGTCAAGTAATTATAACTGTGACAGTTTTTATTTTGTACATAGACCAACTCAAAGAGGGAGGGTAATAGAGAAAGTCGCAAAAAAACAAGGAAAGACCAGCCGATTATTTATCGGGAAGTTGAAAAAGATGGAGAGTGTTCTGGAAGAAGGCCGAAGAGAAATAAAAGGATGAACCAAAATGATGCTGGTTCATCCTTTTTTATCTACCATTCCCGAGGCTGATAGTTAAGGTCATCGAATAATTGCTCTTTTTCCTTTTTGGTTAAATCCCGCCACTGGCCAATGGGCAGTTTCCCCAAATGGATATTCATGATCCTTGTCCGCTGCAACCTGACTACCTCATAGCCTAAGGCGGCACACATCCGGCGGATTTGCCGGTTAAGCCCCTGGGTTAGGATAATTTGAAAGACATACTTTGAAAGCTGTGTGACTTTGCATGGAAGTGTTTTGGTATTTAAGATTTCCACTCCGCCAGCCATTTTCTTTACAAACTCAGCGGTAATTGGCTTATTCACGGTAACAATATACTCTTTTTCATGCTTATTCTCTGCGCGGAGAATTTCATTTACAATATCTCCGTCATTTGTTAGGAGGATTAGACCGTCTGAGTCCTTATCCAGCCTGCCAATATGAAAAATCCGCATTGGGTGATTTACAAAGTCAACAATATTTCCTTTTATATGCCTTTCAGTTGTACTTGTAATTCCGACTGGTTTATTTAAGGCAATATAAACATATTCTTTCTTAACTTTAATAGGACTCCCATCAATGCGAACCAAGTCACCAGGCTCTACCTGGCTGCCCATTTGCGCGACCTGGCCGTTAATGGTGACCCTGCCCTCGCTAATTAACTTATCTGCTCCTCGTCTAGAGGACTTTCCCGACTCACTAATAAATTTATTAATCCTCATAATAACCACAACCTTAAGTGGAATAGTCACTTAAGAATAACCTACTTTTATTATTCTTTTCAAGCTGTCCAACTGGTGCCTGTCACCATTTCTTCTATTTGCAATCAGTTTAACCAAAAATGTCGAATGAATTTTTGATAGATTTGTAAACTATTAAAATGTTTCTATCAAATTGTGACAAAAATTTCCTCTCTGAAATGTTATTGTAATCTAAAATACATATATATATGGGGAGATGCAAATGAAGAAGTTATCGATTATTTTTGTTTTGCTTTTTAGTATCTTTGTCTTTACTACACCAACAGATGCAGCAGGCAGTTCCCAACTGATTATTATTAACAAAAAAATTAACACTCTTGCTTTCTATGATGGGGGAAAGTTAGTAAAAACCTTTAAAGTGGCCACTGGTAAAACAAGAAATTTAACTCCAGAGGGTAAATTTAGAATTGTTATCAAAATGGTAAACCGTCCATATTATAAGGGGCATATTCCTGGCGGCGATCCACGTAATCCATTAGGAGACAGATGGATGGGATTAGAAGCAAGGGGTACATATGGAACAACCTATGGCATACATGGAAATGCAAATGAAAACTCAATTGGAAAATATGTAAGCCATGGCTGTGTACGGATGCACAATCAAGAGATTCGCTGGCTTTACAGCAGAGTTCAAAATTATACGCCGGTTGTCATCACATACTCTACTAGCAGTTTTGACGCCATTGCCAAGGCAAACGGAGTCAAAGTGAATGTTCCAAATGGCTGGGTTCAAAAGAATGGACACCGTTATTATTATGTAAATGGAACACTTCAATATGGCTGGTTAACAATCAGTGGGAAAAAATACTTCTTTGATCATATAGGAGTGATGAGAACAGGCTGGGTTGTAACTGGAGGAAAGAAATACTACCTGGATCCATCTGGAGTATTGAAAACAGGCTGGCTAGTAACCGGAGAAAAGAAATATTTCCTTGATCAAACTGGAGCCTTGAAAACGGGCTGGGTACAAATCGGTGGAAAATCGTACTACTTTTTTCCTTATCCTAACGGAAACATGGCAGTTAATACCGTTATTGAGGGCCGTAAAATCGGACCAGATGGTGCTTGGCAGCAAGTTTAATATGTAGCTTTAGATTTACTTGGCTTTAACGGTCAGATTCAGGCACAGGCTGTTCAGCATGGTGATACGTTTGTACCAACCGCGCAGGTGATTAACGTAACTGATTTCCAAAATTACCTGCCAAACCCACAAAACATTCACTTAAGTTCATTAGGATATCAAGTAGTTGCTGGTGAGTTTTGGAAAGTAATTAAATAGTTTTATAGATTATTAGGCACCCCCTGCCGGGTGCCTAATTTTTTTACGGAAGAAAAAGTACCCTTTATTATTATGTTTACATTTATTGTATACTTGTAAACATAATGTATACGGTCTGTTTGCGTTTTTGTTTACGTGTATACAAATTGTAAACATGAAGTACACAACCGCGTTTACATGTATACAAAGGTGTACACATGCGGGAATAGCACTATGTATACGGATATGTAGTAACTGTTTACAAAACTGTTTACAAAATCAAAAAGTTTACAAATTGTTTACTGTTTTACACTTTTATTTCTTTTCTATCCGTCCCCCTTGAAGAATCTATCAATCTCCTATAGCCTTATAGAGAGAGAGTTTTTATTACATAAAAAACTATTTAATGAAAAGGAATGATAATTATTATGACTAAATCTAGAGTTGCAGCAATAGATGTAGGAAATGACTCCATTAAAGCTATTTTCGGGGAATTGGAATATGAGTTGAATATTCCTAACATTATCGCCAGGGATACAGAAGACCGCCCTGTCATCGGTATTGAAGAGCTTGACAATAAAAATCCGCTCGATGGCATTCATATTAAAGTCCACTCCCCTGCCCTTAAGGAGAATAATGCAATTTATCGTGTTGGTAATTTAGCAACCAAGACAGATAATGCGACGGAATTAGATCCAGGCAGTAGTAAATCGGAAGAGGATCAAACACTGATCATGCTTTTTGCCACATTGGCATTAGATGCAGTAAATCAAGATAGTTTTCCACGTGCGAAGAACGTAATAGATGCTTCTTATACATTAGGAACAGGTCTTCCCCTTCGTGAGGTAAAGGAAGGTAAGGATGCCGGCTACCGTTCAAGATTAGTTGGAAATGTCCATCAGGTTGAATTTTTGGTCACTCCGAAATATCAAGGACTAAAAGTTAATATTAAATTTAACGAAGTAAAGGTCTATCCGGAAGGCTTCGCAGCTTATATTAATCTAGTAATGGATAACAATTTGAAAATCATCAACAAGGACTTAATCGATCGACGTATCTTGATTCAGGATATTGGCGGGTTATCAACTGATATAGCTGTAATTAAAAATCGAAATGTAGACGATGATAAGGCGCAGGGCTTTAACCTTGGGGTATCAGAGTCATTAGAAGCGATCCGTGAAGAAATCCGTAAAAAGCACGGTGTTGAGCTGGACAGCCGCCGTGATGTAGTGGAAATCATTACAAGAAAAAACGATCGCAATCATATTATGGTCAAGGGAAGCAGGACAAGCGTTCACGATATTACCGATCGTATATTGCTTGATTTAGCCAAAAAACAATATCGTTTGTTACGAAATGTTTGGCAGAAAAATTCACAGACAGAAATCTGCTATTTTGTTGGCGGCGGATCACATGTCCTTAAAGATTATCTAAAAACGCTAAATAATAATTTAGATGGTTACAATATTGAATTCTTTGAAGATGATAAGGAAAGTATTTGGATGATGGCCAATGCTTACTACAAGCTCATCATGGATTTCGTCAGAAAAACGGAGAAGCCTAAAGAACCAATCAAAACGAACTAGGTGATCGTATGAAGAAAAATTCCCTATCTGAAATTAAGCGCGGCCAGGCGATATCCTTCCGTGTTCCTTCAGATACACCTGATCATATCGTCAAGCATTTACAAAGGCTAAAGGAGACCGAGCGGCGGAATTTCTCCAGTACCATTGCCGAATTTGTTATGGAAGGGGTCAGTCATTCCTTCGCACGTGAGAAGGAGACGATTACCATCCCCCTTCCTAAAAAGTTAACAAAGGCACAGCGGGACTGGTTAAAGCATGAGCATTCGGAAGCCATGCTGGGCAGTATCCTCTATCAACTGATTTCTGATCCAATTCGGGCGACGTCGTTACTTGCCTCATTGAACAGTAATTCCTTAGATATTGAGGAGGCCTTGTATCTGCAGGAGGATATGCCGTCTGCCTCCGCTCACAGCGAGGATATCCCGATTGAAATAGATTCCTTTAAGGAACTTGCGGCAGGTCTAGATGTTGATGACCTGGAGGATGACTTAAATGATTTTGATTGGGAGACGGCGAGGCAAGCGGAGCCGCTGCCTGAGGAAGAAAGTAGCGAAGAGGAATTAGATGCGGATGATCTGCTTGGCGGTTTCTTAGCGAATATGAATAAATAATCCGAAAAAACGAGCCCCGTCTTTTATAAGGCGGGGCTGTTTGATCCTTTAACTCAGTCAATTAGTGCTGCTTATTCGGTAGCTTCTGGCTTTGATGGCCATTACTTTGACGTTCTTTGTTATCCTTGTCTTTTTCTTGTCTTTCCTGCAGTTTTTCAACAAATTCATGTGTAGTATTGTCTTCCATTTATGCATGCCTCCTTTTAAAAATGAACCATAGTTATTCTGTCCAACTCCAATAAAATTATGTAGGCTGTTTAATGGTGCCAGATATAAACTCGAGATTTGTTCATACATATTAGTGAAGGTCTTTTTGACTAGGATATTTATGGTTCCTTTTCCTTGTTTTGAATAGAGCTATTTACTATAATGGAAAAAAATATGAAAATACTACTATATGAATGGGTGGTGGGCCGATAATGCTGCCTGCTAATATTGTCCTTGAAAATGGTGTTCTTAATGATGCCTTAATTTTAAAAAGAGAATTCCTCTATCAAGGAATGAATGGGCGATTTGTTGAGCGTTTTTTTCTATCTCCTGCAGTAAGCTTTATTTTCAAACCATTAACCAACAATGGCCAGTTAGGAAGAGAAGTATGGGTCCACCAACATATACTCCCACAGTTTCCTGCCATATACCCCAAAATTATTTCCTACAGAATAAGTGAACAGCCTGAATGGAATTGGATGATCGTAGAGGACCTCGGGGCACTGAACCACGATTTTAGTGAAAAAAGTGCTTTAGAAGTTAGTAAGTGGGTGGCCTGGTGGCATTCCCTGCCCATTGAAAAAATAAAAGATGTCCCGATCCCAAATTTGAAGCCGCAAATGGATACAATCGCAGCTGAAGTTGGCTGCAGCAAGGATGCGTTTTTACAACGGTTGCCGGCACTAGGATTAGATCGGCAGCCTATTGAACAAGTATATACATTGCTTGGAAAAATTAATTTCTCTACTCGACTCGTTTTATCACATGGGGATTTACATTTAGGTAACTTTTCCTTAGTCGACAATCAGCTAAAGATATTGGACTGGGAACATTCCCATCTAAATTCACCCTATTGGGATTTGTATCACTTAATTGATATGTCCCATCCTCTTTTTCCTAAACAGGTTACATCAGAACTGCGCCAGCAAATCTTGGAGATATACCTTAATCAAGTAGATTTTGAAGTGGAGCGCGACTTGTTTATGAAAGAATATTATTTGTTTTCCGCGGTTTTCTCGATGTGGATGATCGGGCTGATCGAGAAAGACCTCCAAGCAAAGGAGCGGAAATGGCCTGAAGAACAATTGCATAGGCAGATGAAAGAAACCATCGTAAGTCTTAAGCAATGTGCGGAGGCGCTTTGAAAAAAAGCTAACCATTTGGGTTAGCTTTTTTGCGTATTATGCTTTTTGCTCAGTTAATTTGATGATTTCAATAATGGTTTGCGTTGCTTTTACCATATTTTCAACCGAGATAAACTCGAACTTCCCATGAAAATTTTCGCCGCCGGTAAAAATGTTCGGGGTTGGCAGACCCATATAGGAAAGCTGTGAGCCATCAGTGCCGCCGCGGATTGGTTTAGTGATTGGTTTGATGTCTAAGCTAACCATCGCTTCATGAGCAATGTCGACAATCTCCATAACCGGTTCAATTTTCTCTTTCATGTTGTAGTATTGGTCATTCAGTTCGAGCACGATTCTGTCGGAGCCATACTTGGCCTGGAATTCACTCACAATGGATTGTAAGGCTGCCTTGCGGTCATTGAATTTTTTTCGGTCATGGTCACGGATAATATAGTGAAGATTGGTTTGCTCCACATCACCGTTGAAAGCTAGCAAATGATAAAAGCCTTCGTATCCCTCGGTATGTTCTGGTGCCTCTTGTGCCGGAAGTTTGCTATGTAATTCCATACCGATTTTGATAGAGTTGACCATTTTATTTTTGGCTGATCCTGGGTGGATGTTACTGCCTTTAATCGTAATTTTCGCTCCTGCGGCGTTAAAGCTTTCGAATTCTAACTCACCAAGCGGACCGCCATCAACGGTGTAAGCATATTTTGCATTGAAGGCCGCAACGTCGAACTTATGTGGGCCTCTGCCAATTTCCTCATCCGGTGTGAACGCAACGCGGACCTTACCGTGTTTGATTTCAGGGTGTTGAATAAGGTAAGCCATTGCGGTCATGATTTCCGTAACGCCAGCCTTGTTGTCCGCGCCTAGCAGGGTGGTGCCGTCTGTTGTGATTAGTGTATGACCTTTGTATTCTGGAAGACTTGGGAAGTCCTTGGGTGACAAGATGACGTTTAGGGCTTTGTTTAGGACGATCTCACCGCCATCGTAGTTTTCGACGATTTGCGGGTTGACGTTTTTGCCGGTGAAGTCGGTGGCAGTGTCAACGTGGGCTAGGAAGCCGATGGTTGATACGTCTTTGTCGGTGTTGGCTGGCAGGGTTGCCATCACGTAGCCGTTTTCGTCGATGGTTACTTCTTGCATCCCAATTTGTTTTAGCTCTTCAACTAACATGCGAAGCAATGTCCACTGCCCTTCTGTTGATGGACAGGTTTCGTTGTTTTCATTGGATTGTGTGTCAACTTTTACATAGGAAGTAAATCTTTCAATTAGTTCGTTTTTCAACTTTGCTGCACTCCCTTTTTTTGAGTTTTTAATCATGAATATCATATCACTTTGGGTGAGCGGTTACACGTTTTGAAAAAAGTTAATGGCAAGAGGTGAGAGGATTTGTGGATAGATTACTGCAATTAGCGGATGAGCAACTCTAACTTGCGCCAGGCAAAACAACTTGCGGATAAGAGGTGCTAACTTGCGGATGAGAGGCGCTAACTTGCGGAAAGAGAGAGGCAACTTGCGGATAAGCAACTCCAACTTGTGCAAGGGAAAACAACTTGCGGATGAGAGGCGCTAACTTGCGGAAAGAGAGAGGCAACTTGCGGATAAGCGCCTCCAACTTGCGCAAGGGAAAATAACTTGCGGATAAGAGGCGCTGACTTGCGGAAAGAGAGAGCCAATTTGCAGATAAGCGCCCCCAACCTGTGCAAGTCAAAACAACTTACGGATAAGCGCCCCCAACTTGCGCAAGTCAAATCAACTTGTGGAAAGCAACTCCAACTTGCTCAATGGCCAATATCACCGTTTTAAACGAAAATCCATTGTGTAGGACCGGTAACGATATTTTCCCTCACTTAGCAGATTCATGCTTGTTAATATTCGATTTGCAGTGTAAATATCCTCCACCCCCAAAAACTCCCGACACTCCCTATTAGTGATACTCCTCTTAAAAATCAAAAACCACTCCCTTAAAGTCCTCTCATGTGCAAGATGATCCTTAGTATTGCAAATAGGGCAAACCCAGGTTCGTGGTGTCTTCACCATCCCGATTCTATGGCATTTCAGACACCTCACGCCTGTTTTGAAATCACTAAAAGGAATATGAAAAGTCTCGCAAACTGGTTTTGGAATGTACATTTGATGACTATCGAGAAGCTCTGCAGACAGCCAATGGAAGGTATCAGGATCTAGCTTCTGTTCCAGGCTCGGAATGTTTTTTAGATAAGAAGGAATCAAGTTAGGATATAAAATCTTTGTCCTTTGAGGAGGAACAGCCACAATCTGTTTCGGGTAGGATAAAACAACAGCACCATAAAGAGGAATCTTGATATTTCGGCTCTTTAGCCAATCAGAAAGCAACTCATAATTTCGCTCCAGTTGAACCACCGGACTCTCAAACCCGTCCTTATGTCCGTCTTCCCGGGTCCTAATCAATTGTGGAGGGTTATCTTTAAATTCGAGAATCCCGCCAATATTTTTAACCTCTAACACCACCCCAAACCTGGGGCTCAACAAAAACGTATCCATTTGAAAATCAGAAGTAGGAGATAAATCATGAAAAATGTGGTGGTTAAAAGAAAAAGAGGACGTACGGAGAACTTCAGCGACCTGGTCTTCCCCGCCAATTCCTGCTTCAACTGAGGACTGTTTTCCTGCCAATACAGGCAGAAGAGGATGCCCGGCAGGAAGACGGCCTTGAGAGGATATCAAGCCTTCTAACTTCAATGAGGGGTCTCGACTTTTGATGCAAATATAAAACACCTCCCTTAAATTTACATGAATCGTATCATATCCCACAAACCCAAACGATACCCTCTGTATCAATTTCATAATATTGTAAAAAATATAGCTTATCCGCCTATTGATCAGGGTAGTCAACGGGATTATAATGACTCCATTGACTGATGTGGTCAACACTAAAAACAGGGGGGCTGCACCAGTGTTCTCAAAATTTTTCAACTTAGAAACGGAAAAACAAGACCGAATCCTAAATGCTGCCATAAAGGAATTTGCCCAGAAAGGATATGATAAGGCCTCAACCAACGAAATCGTGAAAGAAGCCGAAATCTCAAAGGGATTAATTTTTCATTATTTTAAAAACAAGAAGCAGTTATTCTTATTCTTATTTGACCATTGCATCCAAATTATTACCGATGACTTCTACAAAAAGGTCGACCTTAAAGAGGAAGATTTTTTCAAAAGAATACGGAAGGCGGTCGCAATTAAAATGGACCTCCTTGCCAAATATCCAGACATCTTTAAATTTATTGAAGAAGCCTATATGGACGATGCAGCCGACATTAGAGCGGAAATTGAGAAAAAGGTGAAAGCCTTAAATGAGATTAACTTTGGGAAAATTTACGAGGGCATTAATCTTTCGAAGTTTCGCGACGATGTCGACATCCGAAGAATCTTAAAAATTATTACCTGGACGTTTGAAAAATTAAGTGAAGAGGAGCTTAACAAAGCAAAATTAACAGCAAATCACGAAATTGACTACCCGGCCATCCAGCTTGAAGCTGAGCAATATTTCGAAGTATTAACCAAAGTGTTTTATAAGTAAAAAGGGGGCAGGAACCATGAATATAATCGAGATTAACAACCTGACAAAGACGTACGGCAAGTCTAGAGGGATTACCGATATTAGCTTTCATGTTGAACAAGGTGAGATTTTTGGTTTCATTGGACCAAACGGTGCCGGAAAATCGACGACCATCCGGACCCTCCTTTCCCTCATTTATCCAACGAGCGGCAGCGCCAAAATCTTTGGAAAAGACTGCATTCAGTTTGCACCGGAAATCAAAAAGGAAATTGGTTATCTGCCTTCGGAAGTTTTTTACTATGACAATATGAAAGTGAAGGATCTCTTAAAATACTCCGCCAGCTTCTATAAGAAGGACTGCAGTAAGAGAATTAAAGAGTTAGCGGAAATGATGGATCTTGATTTAACCAAAAAGATTGATGATCTCTCCCTGGGAAATAAAAAGAAGGTGGGCATTGTTCAAGGCCTGCTTCATGAACCAAAGCTAATCATCCTTGATGAACCGACAAGCGGGCTGGACCCGTTAATGCAGCAAAGATTCTTTGAATTGCTGGAGGAGGAAAATCAGAAAGGCGCTACAATCCTTTTTTCGTCACACATTTTGAGTGAGGTTCAAAGACTATGCAATCGGGTGGCAATTATTAAAGAGGGCAAGATTGTTACGGTAGAAAAGATAAGTACGTTACAAGAAAACAATTATAAAAAGTTTAAGGTGGAAACGAACTCGGCCCTCTCTCCCGACTATTTTAATATCATCGGTGTAAGTAATTTGGAGGCTAAAGGTAATGTAATCAGCTTTCTTTTTAAAGGAAACATCAATACGGTCTTGAAGAAGTTAGCCGAAATGGAAGTCGGCAATTTGTGGATTGAAGAGCCTGATCTTGAGGAGATCTTTATGCATTATTACGAAAAGGAGGCCTAAGAGTCTATGAATATCTTTTTTCATGAGTTAAAGGCGTATCGGAAATCAACGATGATTTGGACCTTTTCGTTAATCATGGTGGCATTGCTATTCCTGTCGATGTTTCCCTCGTTTGCGAAAGATGCGGATGAGTTCAAGAAATTATTAGCTGGCTACCCGTTGGCGATGAGGAAGGCGATCGGACTTAATTTGGAGAGTATATTTACGATTTTGGGATTTTACAGCTATGCTTTGACGTTCACAACGCTTTGTGCGGCCATTCAAGCAATGAATCTCGGTACTGGAATTGTCAGCAAAGAGGTTCGCGAAAAAACGGCTGATTTCCTGTTAACCAAGCCGGTGACCCGCATACAAGTTTTAACTAGTAAACTGATGGCTGCATTCACGTCCCTATTAATTACCAATGTTGTCTACCAGATTGCAGCCAATTTGATCGCGTTGCAGGTTAATACAGTAGATTATAGTATAAAGAAATTCGTACTGCTCTCCTTGACAATGTTTTTTATTCAATTAATCTTTCTAGCAATCGGCATCATCATCTCTGTCATTGTTCCAAAAATTAAATCTGTCTTAACGGTTTCATTAGCAACGGTGTTTGCGTTTTACTTTCTCGGTGTCATTAGTGAGACTTCCGGTGATGATGTGAAACGATACATCTCGCCATTTAAATACTTTGATCACAGCTATATTACCAAACACGCTAGCTTCGAAGGATCTTTTCTCATTGCAGGTGCCGTGATTGTCGTTGCAGCCACTGCGGCAAGTTATATGATCTATACTAAAAAGGATATTCATGCTGTTTAGGGGGATCTGAAGATGAATATATTTTTAAAAGAATTAAACTCTCATCGTAAATCACTCCTATTTTGGTGCATTGGTGTGTTTCTAATGGTGTTATCCGGCATGAATAAGTATGCTAATTTGTATTCATCACAGCAATCAATGAATGACGTAATGAAAGATATGCCCAAATCGCTGCAGGTGGTAATGGGAGCAGGAAGCTTAGATTTATCAAAAGCGAGTGGTTATTATGGGATGCTGTTTATTTATTTGCTCTTGATGGCAACGATACATGCAGCCATGCTTGGCGCCGGGATCATTGCAAAAGAGGAGCGGGACAAAACAGCCGAGTTCTTATTTGTGAAGCCCGTTTCCAGAACAAAGGTTATTACGGCAAAATTGCTGGCAGCCTTGTTCAATCTCATCGTTTTTAATTTAGTAACATTAACTTCGTCGATTGTCCTGATGGCTAAATACAGCAAGGGTGAAAATGTAAATCGAGATTTGATCATCTTGATGGCGGGGATGTTCATCTTGCAGCTGTTGTTTATGGTGATGGGCAGTGCCAT
This sequence comes from Bacillus sp. ISL-18, assembly GCF_018613415.1. Lineage (GTDB taxonomy): Bacteria > Bacillota > Bacilli > Bacillales > Cytobacillaceae > Neobacillus. Next base: position 83,953 of record NZ_JAGGQG010000014.1, read on the forward strand.
TTCCTCTGTAAAAAGGAAATCAAAGAAGGCACCTTCCCTATCGGCAGGTGTCCTGTTATTGACTTTTATTTTGTCTGTGGCGATAGATTTGAATGAAAGGTTGAAAAACCTTAAGTACTTGAGCCCGTTTAAATATTTTGAGGCGAAAAATGTGATGTACGGAGGCGGGTTGGATCCCCTCTTTGTTGTTATTTCCCTCTTTTTAATCGCAGCCTTCACAAGTGTAACTTACTTTTTTTATAAAAAACGAGATTTAACTAGTTAAAGACCGGGGGATTTTCCTCCGGTCTTTTGATACCGTGATAAAGGAGGTCAGGTAGTTTAACCGAGCTCATAATGGATATAACTATATAAAAAGTGTTAATATGAATAAATCAAACAAAGGGAGAGAATCAAATGACAAACGAAAATGAAAACGCTATACTGCCACCGAAAACTTGTTCGGTTGAAAAATTAATTACCGTAAAGACCGATGTCGAGAAGGTTTTGGCGGGTGAAAAAACCGCTACACGCCGGAACGGCCGGTATGCCGACCCAGGCGAAATCATGACACTTGAAGGCCGTCAGTTCGTCGTCGACAAGGTTTATTCTCAGAGCTTGGGCGAGTTGACGGATGATGATGCCCGCCGCGAGGGCTTCAGCACAGTTGAGGAATATAAGCAGTCGATCCTTGCCTATCATCCAGGTATGCCGTGGCTCCCACAGATGCGTGTCTGGGTCCATGAATTTAGCCCGGTCCAAGATTAATCAGGTTAAACAGAAATAGTCCATTCTCTGCAATGGGCTATTTTGTTTTTTCTATGCTTAAAAATTGTTTTATTCCGGTAAACGAAATTATAATAGCTTTATTAATATCACCAAAGGGTTAGGTGAGAGCATGAAGTTTTTATCAAAGTACATAAAGAAATATTGGAAGTCTTTTAGCATTGCCGTACTATTTCTCACCTTTGAGGCAATAAGTGATTTGATGCAGCCAACGATTATGGCAAAAATCATCGATAAAGGTGTTGTGAACCGAGACATTCATTATGTGTTAAAAATGGGCGGCGTGATGCTGTTGATTACTGCCCTCGGTGCCATCAGTGCCTCTGCCCGCAGCGTAATTGCCAGCATTGTCTCGCAAAACTTCGGCACCGAATTGCGCTCCGATTTATTTAAAAAAGTTCAAACGCTTTCGTTTACAAATCTCGATCGGTTTAATCGCGCCTCGTTGATAACCCGGTTAACAAATGACGTCACACAGGTGCAGGTGTTTGTGAATGGGCTGATGCGAATCTTTGTTAAGTCTCCTCTGCTTGCGATAGGGGGCCTTGTGATGGCCACACGGCTTAACTTGCACTTATCCATTGTTTTGGCCGTGGTTGTTCCGATTGTAGCCTTATTAATTGTCCTGAATCTGCGCCTCGGTTTTCCTCTCTTTTCTAAGGTTCAGCAGGCCTTAGACCGCGTGAATTCGGTGATGAGGGAATACTTATCAGGGGTTCGTGTCGTCAAGGCCTTTAACCGCTTTGATGTTGAAATTGGCAAATTTGCCAAAGCAAATGACCAGTTTAAGGATCAATCTATCACCGCAGGGCGTCTGATGGCTACATTCAGCCCGGCCATCATGCTGACGGTGAATCTCGGTATTGTCGCCGTCCTATGGATGGGCGGACTAGGGGTAGAATCAGGTAACATTCAAGTAGGGCATATCATTGCTTTTACCAACTATATGACGCAAATTCTTTTTTCCCTGATGGTGATTTCAATGGTCTTTAATATGTTTGTCAGGGCTAAGGCATCCGCGGGCAGAATTAATGAAGTGTTTTTACAGGAGAATGGTACCATAGTAGAAACGCAGGCCGCATCGCTGCATCATGGTCAAGAAACAGGCAGAATTGATTTTGAAGATGTCACTTTTTCTTATGAAGGAACCAGTGGCGAGCCAATCTTAAAACATATTGATTTAACCATCCTCCCGGGAGAATCGGTAGGCATTATTGGCTCAACTGGTTCAGGAAAAAGTACCCTCGTCGGGCTAATTCCCCGTTTTTATGATGTGACAAGCGGGACAATTAAGGTTGATGGCCAAGATATTTCAAAGCTAAAACCGCAGCTGCTAAGAGATCAAATCGCGATTGTACCACAAAAAAATATCTTATTTACCGGCACGGTAGCAGATAATATCCGCTGGGGAAAAGAAGAGGCCACCGATGCAGAAGTAAGGACGGCAGCCATGATAGCCGGTGCCGATGACTTTATTGCCGCCTCGCCGGAGGGATATGAAACAAAAATTGGCCAGGGTGGTGTTAACTTCTCCGGCGGTCAGAAACAGCGGATATCAATTGCGCGGGCCCTGGTGAAAAGACCGAACATTTTAATTTTGGATGATAGTACGAGTGCAGTGGACGTTGCCACTGAAGCGAAAATTAAGACTGCCTTGAAAAAATATGCTAAAGGCCTAACCTGTATTTTGATTGCCCAGCGGATTACCTCGATTATCGATGCGGATAAAATCGTCGTTTTGGATCATGGTGAACTTGTTGGAGTCGGGACCCACCGCGAGTTGCTTTCGGATTGCCGAGTTTATCAAGAAATCTATCAATCGCAGATGGGCAAGGAGGCTTTGTAAATGTCAAAAGGAAATGAACAGACTGTCCATACACCTCCTCCGTTAAGACCGGGTGGTGCCCAGCGCCTTCGCGGCCCTGTTGTCAAACCGAAGAATTTAAAGGGAACGTTAAATCGCTTATGGCACTATTTTGGCAACGAGCGAAAAATGCTGAGCTTAATCTTTTTCTTTATTATCGTGGATGCCGTTCTAATGCTCCTTGCTCCGTATTTAATTGGAAGAGCAGTTGATGCAATGAGCCTTAAACAGGGTAAGGTTGATTTCAATCTATTAGAAATAATGATTATTGTGCTGGCCTGTTCATACTTAGCAGATGCGGCCCTGACTTTTTTACAAGGCTGGCTGATGGCGGGTGTGGCACAAAGGGTTGTGAAGCGACTGCGCGAGGCAATCTTTCGGAAGCTGCAAAAGCTGCCAGTCTCCTTTTTTGATACCCGGACGCACGGGGAGCTAATGAGCCGGTTATCGAATGATGTGGATAATGTTAGTAACACCATCTCCCAGTCCACGACCCAACTAATGTCGGGACTGATTGTGATTACCGGCTCTTTAATCATGATGATTATCCTAAGCCCGTTATTAACAATAGCAAGCTTAATTACCGTGCCGCTTGTTTTTTTACTCACCAAGACAATTGCAAAGCGCACGAGTGTCTTATTTAAGAATCAACAGATAGAGCTCGGTAAATTAAATGGTCATATTGAAGAGTCCATTTCAGGGATTGAAGTCGTTAAGGCGTTTAATCATGAAGACCAAGTGATTAAAGAATTTGAACTGGTTAACACCAAGCTTCGTGATGTCGGCCTTAAGGCGCAAATCTGGTCGGGTTTTTTAATGCCAATTATGAATGTCATTAATAATCTTGGCTTTGCCATTGTCGCAGTTATTGGCGGGATTTTGGCAGTGAAAAGTCTGGTTACCGTTGGGGCGATTGCGAGCTTTATCACCTATTCGCGTCAATTTGTCCGGCCGTTAAATGACCTTGCCAATATTTTTAATATTCTTCAGTCAGGTGTGGCAGGGGCAGAACGAGTTTTTGAAATCATTGATGAGCCCGAGGAGGTAATTGATCCTCCGCATGCGGTGGAATTAATGAACCCAAAAGGCCATGTCGTCTTTGAAAATGTTAGTTTCGGCTACCGTCCTGACGTTCCCATTATTAAAAATGTCAGCTTTGAGGCCCGAGTCGGCAGCAGCACGGCCCTAGTTGGCCCAACAGGGGCTGGGAAAACCACGATTGTGAACCTGCTGACAAGATTCTACGATGTTACAGAAGGCAGGATCCTGCTGGACGGACGAGATATTCGTGATTATACAAGGGATAGTTTGCGGAGGTGTTTTGGGTTTGTCCTGCAAGATACGTATCTATTTTCAGGAACGATAAAAGAGAACATTAAATATGGCAAACCTGAAGCCACCGATGAAGAGGTGGAGCAGGCAGCCCAAATGGCTAATGCAGATGTTTTTATCAGGAGACTGCCAAATAAATATGAAACAGTTTTATCGGAAAATGGCGGAAATCTCAGCCAGGGTCAGCGTCAGCTTTTAGCAATTGCCAGGGTGATCCTGGCAAGACCTGCCTTGCTCATTTTAGATGAAGCCACGAGCAGCATTGATACAAGAACAGAGCTTCATATTCAAGAGGCATTGCTTAAATTAATGGAAGAACGAACTAGCTTTATCATTGCTCACCGTTTAAATACGATACGGGATGCCGATATGATTATGGTGATTGACAATGGTCAAATCATCGAAAAAGGAAGCCATGAGGAATTAATGATAGCCAAAGGCCGGTATTTTCAGATGTTTTTTAATCAATTTAAAAATGTCGAAGGAGCCCTTGAGTAGGACAAGTAAATTAAATGATTAATAAGGTTAACGGGAATGCACTGGCAGTTGTGCATTCTCTTTTTTTACGGGAATATAATGACAGATGTCAAGACAACTGGTAGAATACCATATGTTCATTATTGTTTTACCTAGATTAGAGGTTTTTGGGGAATAATGTAAATACTTGTTACATAGGGGGATTATCATGAAAAATAAAAAAGAAATATCCACCCGGAGATTGCTCGGAATTGCCGGCATGGGCTGGATGTTTGACGCCTTGGATGTAGGGATGCTTAGCTTTATCATTGCAGCATTGAAAGTAGAATGGGATTTAACGCCAGGAGAAATGGGCTGGATTGGCAGTATCAATTCGATTGGGATGGCCGTAGGCGCACTTATTTTTGGATTAATGGCTGATCGAATCGGCCGGAAAAATGTTTTTATCATTACCTTACTACTATTTTCAGTAGGGAGCGGTGCGTCCGCACTTACGACCTCACTAGCAGCCTTTCTTGTCTTAAGATTTTTTATTGGAGCAGGCTTGGGCGGAGAGCTTCCAGTTGCCTCTACTTTAGTCTCAGAAAGCGTCTCTGCTGAGAAGCGCGGCAGGATTGTGGTCTTACTCGAAAGTTTTTGGGCAGGCGGCTGGTTAGTGGCTGCGGTCATTTCGTATTTTATTATTCCGAAGTTTGGCTGGCAGGTAGCCTTGGTCATTAGTGCGATTCCAGCCCTATATGCCCTATACCTGCGAATGGGCCTTCCCGATTCACCTCGGTTTACGGCAGTAAAAGATAAGCAGAAGACCACACTAGGTCAAAGTTTACAGAAATTATTCTCTAAGGATTACGGACGGCAGACGGCAATGCTTTGGATCGTTTGGTTTTGTGTCGTTTTTTCCTACTATGGAATGTTTTTATGGCTGCCTAGTGTCATGGTCATGAAAGGATTCAGTCTCATTAAGAGCTTTCAATATGTACTGATCATGACCATAGCCCAGCTGCCGGGTTATTTTACAGCAGCCTGGTTTATTGAAAAAATTGGCCGGAAATTTGTGTTAGTGGTTTACTTAATTGGGACTGCGATTAGTGCCTATTTCTTTGGCAACGCAGACACTACGGCCACGTTAATGACCTCTGGGATTCTGTTATCATTCTTTAACCTTGGGGCCTGGGGCGGCTTATATGCTTACTCGCCGGAACAGTATCCTACTATTATTCGCGGAACAGGGACAGGCTTCGCGGCCGCGGTGGGGCGGATTGGCGGTGTGCTGGGTCCGTTATTAGTAGGAAATCTGGTTGCTCAGCATGTGGCGATTTCAACCATTTTTATGATTTTCTGTATTTCGATCCTAATTGGTGCATTAGCAGTCTTTATTTTAGGAAAAGAAACGAAAAATAAAGAATTAGTATAATAATTATGGAAAAGGGGTTCTAAAAAAAGGAATCCCTTTTTCTTTGGAACGAACAACTGATTATATTTAACCAAAATATTAAAAATAGATTGCTTTTGCGTTAAAAAAGTTATTCAACATTACTTTATTGCAATAAAGCGTTTTTTGCTTAAAAAACGTTTTAATTTTCTTATTCTTTTAATTATTTTAAAATAACTGTATAATAGGACTAGACGAACCCCTAAATATTAATGTACAATGTTTTCAGAATATTATAGTTTTTTGAATCAGTAGGACAAAGGTCTTGGGCATTTTTTTAAAAATAGGGGGTAGTTGGATGAGAAAGAGGAAATTAGTTGGAATTTGTATGTCCTTTATGGTAGCAGCAGGAGTAATGGCAGGATGTAATTCAAGTGCGAGTAGTGATGGAGAAAAAGGCGGCACAATTAAAATTGGCGCCAACTTAGAACTCTCAGGCGGAGTAGCCTCCTATGGCCAATCTGCTAAGGAAGGTATTGAATTAGCGATTGAGGAGATTAACAAAAAAGGTATTGACGGTAAAAAACTTGAATTAGTAACGGTCGATAATAAGTCTGATGCTGCAGAAGCTACAAGCGGTGCCCTTAAACTGGCTACACAAGATAAAGTGGCAGCAATGATTGGTGCAGCAACTAGTACAAACACCCTAGCCCAAGTACAAATTGCCCAGGATAATAAGATTCCATTAATTACACCAACTGCCACAAACGCAACCATTACCTATAAAGATGGAAAATTAAATGACTTTGTCTTCCGTACCTGCTTCATTGATCCCTTCCAGGGCACAGTGGCAGCAAACTTTGCTACCAATGACTTAAAAGTGAAAAACGCGGCTGTTTTAATTGACAGCTCAAGTGACTACTCTAAAGGTCTTGCAGATGCTTTTAAAAAGTCCTTTAAAGCTAATGGCGGAAAGATTGTCGCTGAAGAAGCATACGTGGCAAAAGATACAGATTTCCATGCTACCCTAACACGGATCAAAGCCGCAAAACCAGATTATGTCTTCCTTCCTGGTTTCTATGAAGAAGTCGGTTTGATTGTAAAACAAGCTCGTGAGGTTGGTATTACTGTTCCATTTATGGGCGGCGACGGCTGGGATTCTCCTAAACTAGTGGATATTGCTGGTGCCGATCCGCTTAAGAACACATATATTACGAACCACTATTCTTCAGGTGATAGTGACAAGAAGGTTCAAGAGTTTGTTTCAGCATTTAAAGCAAAGTATGGTGGTAAATCCCCTGATGCTTTCGGAGCACTAGGATATGATACGGTCTACTTCCTTGCCGATGCCATTAAACGTGCAGGAAGCAGTGATCCTAAGAAAATTCAGAAGGCACTAGAAGAAACAGATGGTCTACAGCTTGTATCAGGTAAAGTGAAGCTTGATAACCATCATGATCCAATTAAAGCCGCAGTTATTCTAGAATACGTAAACGGCCAACAACAATATAAGACAAAGGTTAACCCGTAATTCGAAAAGCAGAAGCGCCTAGGTGCTGGAGCTAGACAATTAGAAAAGTGGAAACTTTGAACATCTGCTACATTTGACAAATCTTATAGTTTGCCAAGGAATAGGGAGCGCTGATGTCTCCCTATTCCAGTTTATAAAAGAATTATAAGATAACTAGCGTGCTAAGCTTAAAAACTAGTATTTAGAAAAAGAAATATAGGAGTTCATCAGAAGGAGTGTAAACATATGGAGTTAATACAGCAGCTCGTGAATGGAATATCCTTAGGCAGTATCTATGCATTAATTGCATTAGGATATACAATGGTCTACGGTATTGTTAAATTAATTAATTTTGCCCATGGAGATGTCTTCATGGTAGGTGCATTTATAGGTTTTTATTCAATTACTATTCTTCATTTAGGGTTTTTCCCATCCCTGCTTATTTCAATGGTCGTATGTGCGATCTTTGGAGTGTTAATTGAGCGGATTGCCTATAAGCCGTTAAGGAATGCCACTAGAATTGCGGCCCTTATTACCGCTATTGGGGTATCATTGTTTATCGAATATGGGACGATATATGTTCGCGGAGCACAGCCTGAGGCGTATCCAAGTAATTTAGTGCCTTTAAAAGACATGGATATCTTGGGTGTGAAAATCAGCGGTCAGTCCATCTTAATTTTGTTAACATCGATTGTCTTAATGATTCTTTTGCAATTTATTGTTCATAAAACAAAAATCGGTAAAGCAATGCGTGCCGTCTCACATGACATGGATGCTGCCAGATTAATGGGGATTAACGTGAATAACACCATCTCTGCAACCTTTGCAATTGGTTCTGCTTTAGCGGGGGCAGCAGGGGTGATTTTCGGAATGTATTATACAAAGATTGAACCGTTAATGGGAATTATCCCGGGTCTAAAAGCTTTCGTTGCTGCTGTTTTAGGTGGAATTGGAATTATTCCGGGTGCAATGACCGGCGGCTTATTATTAGGTGTGATTGAAGCACTTGTTAGTGCAGCAGGATACTCTTTATGGCGTGATGGCGTCGCGTTTATTGTTCTTATTTTAATTTTAATTTTCCGTCCAGCGGGACTATTTGGCAAAAATGTCAGAGAAAAGGTTTAAGGGGAGGCTTCTACGATGAATATTTTAAAACAAGCAAAGTTTTTCTGGACATCAATCGTTTTAGCCGTTATTTTTGCAGTTGTCATGCAATTTTTAATTACCGGTGGAACAGTAAATCAATTCTATGTAAATACCTTATTCTTTATGGGTATTAATATTATTCTTGCAGTCAGCCTGCATTTAATTATCGGAATTACCGGACAGTTTTCGATTGGACATGCCGGGTTCCTTGCAGTTGGGGCCTATGCCTCTGCGATTATGACTATGAAATTAAGCCTGCCTTTTCCAGTAGGTTTACTAGTGGGCGGATTAGCAGCAGCGGTGGCGGGTCTTATTATTGGGATCCCTACGTTACGGCTTAGAGGGGACTATCTTGCAATTGCGACACTTGGTTTTGGAGAAATTGTTAGAATTGTCTTTTTAAATATTGATTATGTTGGCGGAGCAAGTGGTATGACGGTCTCTCATTTAACGACATGGCCTTGGCTGATCGGCTGCGTATTATTAACTGTGATCGTCATTGTGAACTTCACAAACTCAACCCATGGCAGAGCTTGTATTTCCATTCGGGAAAACGAAATAGCTGCGGATGCAATGGGGATTAACACGACTTATTATAAAGTTGCGGCCTTTGTGCTTGGTGCTTTTTTTGCCGGTATTGCCGGTGCATTATATGCTCATAACTTTTATATTATTCAACCAACCAACTTTGGCTTTTTGAAATCATTTGATATTTTAATTTATGTGGTTCTTGGTGGTTTAGGCAGTATGTCAGGTGCTGTTATTGCAGCCATCCTTTTAACAATTATTTCTACCTACCTGCAAAGCTATCCAGAGCTGCGGATGGTAATCTATAGCTTAGTACTGATTGTAATGATGCTTTATCGTCCACAAGGATTATTGGGGACAAAAGAAATTACCTCATTCTTTAAAGTTGGTAAATCGGCTAAAGGAGGAATACAGCATGACAGCAAAAACACAGTTGCTTAAAGTAGAAAATGCCGGTATCCGATTTGGCGGCTTAAAGGCTGTTTCTGATGTGAATTTGGAATTAAGGAAGGGTGAACTTGTTGGTCTAATCGGTCCAAATGGTGCCGGTAAAACAACCTTTTTCAACCTGTTAACGGGAGTTTATGTTCCAACAGAAGGAAGTATTTCGCTCGATGGAGAAAAACTTAACGGGTTAGCCCCTTTTAAAATAACGAAAAAAGGAATTAGCAGGACATTTCAGAATATCCGGTTATTCAATGAGCTATCTGTTCTGGACAATGTTAAGGTAGCCTATCATGCGCTTGCAAAGCATTCAATTTTAAGCTCAATTTTCCGTCTTCCTTCTCACTTTTCAGGTGAAAAGGAAATGGAAGAAAAAGCAATTGAGTTTTTGAAAATCTTTAAGCTTGATAATGTCCTGCATGAACAAGCGAAAAATTTGCCGTACGGTCAGCAGCGCCGCTTAGAAATTGCCCGGGCATTAGCGGCTAATCCCAAGCTATTGCTGCTCGATGAGCCAGCAGCAGGGATGAATCCACAGGAAACGGAAGAATTAATGAATTTAATCGCGTTGATTCGAGAAAAATTCGATCTTACCATTCTATTAATTGAACATGATATGCTTCTAGTAATGGGCGTATGTGAGCGGATTTATGTACTTGATCATGGCCAATTAATTGCCGAAGGTACACCAGAGCAAATCAAAAATAATCCAAAAGTCATCGAAGCGTATCTTGGCGAGGAGGTCTCGTAATGCTTAAAATTAATGATATGAACGTTTATTATGGCAATATACATGCATTAAAGGGAGTTTCTCTAGAGATTAATCAGGGAGAAATCGTGACCTTGATTGGTGCCAATGGCGCGGGGAAAAGTACATTGTTAAAAACGATTTCCGGCTTACTTAAACCAAAAAGCGGGGAAATCGTATTTGAAAATGAGCATGTAGCTGGTAAGGTAGCCCAGTCCATCGTAAAGAGAGGAATTTCACATGTTCCTGAAGGCCGTCGTGTCTTCGCTAACATGTCGGTGGAGGAAAATTTAGAATTAGGTGCTTATTTACGTAAAGATAAAAAAGGGATCAAGGAAGACTTTGATAAAATTTATCAGTTATTCCCCCGCTTGGAAGAGCGCCGCAAACAGCTATCCGGTACGCTTTCAGGAGGAGAGCAGCAAATGCTTGCGATGGGCCGGGCCTTAATGGCTAGACCGCGCTTATTGCTGTTAGATGAGCCTTCAATGGGTCTTGCGCCGCTGTTAGTTAAAACCATCTTCCGTATTATTGAAGAGATTAACCAAACTGGTACCACGATCCTTCTTGTTGAACAAAACGCCAATATGGCTTTATCCATCGCCGATCGTGCATATGTTATTGAAACAGGAAAAATAGTCGCTTCCGGAACAGCTGAAGAACTCAGCCAAAGCGATCAAATCAGAGCAGCCTACCTTGGCGGGCACTAATAGAAAAGCGTAAGCGCCTTGAACAGGGGCGACAGGCATAAGACGAGCAGGCGAGAAGGCTGTTTTTTAGCCTTCTTGACGGATTGGCTTATGACCCCGAGCCCCTAGGCGCTGGAGCTGGACAATTTTCAAAGTAATTTTATAGTTTCTTATCTCTTAAAAAAGGTATCGGAAAAGAATCCGATACCTTTTACTATTTTAGCCCTTTATTTTTCGATAATCTGCATCAAGTTTAAATTGCTGGCGGCGTTTCGGACTGAGGAGATGTCTGAGTTTGTTTACATAATCTTCATATAACTGTTCCATACCAACTAAGGCGAGCGAAAAGAAATTGGCATAATTCTTTGGTACTTCCCACTTCAATTCATTTTTCCCGCAGATACTATACTTATTTAACTCTTCTATTTCTTCTTGAATCTTAGCTAATTCAGCGGCCTGCTCCTCGACGGGAAGAGAAAGGACATGGTCAATCAATTTAATATATTCCTTTGACCTCTCAATCTTCTCTTTGATATCAAAGTAATCCTCTTTACTAATCAACTGGTACTCTAATTTAAAGTCATTAAGGCGTTCGGCTGCCTCATAGGTGGAATTGACAATGTCATCGCGTGTCATATCCTTTGTTTCATAGCTTAGCATATGCTTCCAGGAAGGCTGCGTGATGGCCTTACGGTGATCCTCAAGAGTGTGACAATACTTCTTATAGCCATGAATTTCAGGATGTTCAAAGGCCGGGCTGGCAGGATCTAAGAATGGTGCTAGTGGTGCGACAAAGTAAAAGATTCTAGGGTCTTTGTTACATGCCAGATGAATAGTCTCACAAAAATCAATATTTTCAACCGCACTTATGTAGGTCTGCCCTGGGATTCCGACCATAAAGAACAGGTCGATCTTTTTGCAGCCATTTTTTAAAGCAAAATTAAGGGTATGGATTACTTTTTGGTTGGTACAGCTAAATTTGCCATTATAGCGTCTAATCTTTTCATCATGTGTTTCAAGCGTGATTTCAATACTGTATTTTGGGACGCTGTCATTCATCATTTTAAAGAATTCCTCATCGGCATATTGGAACAATTCAAACACGATTTCATTTTTTAAATGGAGTTCCTTTAAACGGCTGAAAAATTCCTGTACATAATCACGTCCACCCTGACGGAGGTCATGCAGAATAAAAATAGGCGCTCGGCTAAAGCGGGAAATAAATTGAATATCCTCTACTAACTTCTTCGGTGAGCGTAATGCTAAAGAATTCCGATTGCAATTTTGGTCATAAGCCTCTCTCGAGCCGCCGCAAATCAAGCAGTTTTGCGTACATCCTCTGGCTGTTAACAGGGCAGTGTTTGGATATTGGAGCCAGCCGTTGTAGGGCAACGGGTCCAGAAAGTTCCGGTATTTAAACACGGAGCGAATGGTATAACGATAACCTGGAACATCAATATCATCGAGATCTTTCGGAACGTAGGTAATGGGATTGTAACCGTACTCCGTGCCTTTTTTCCAGGTAAGGTTAGGGATATCAGCATAATGGCTATTGCCCGCTTCTATCTTATTCATAAGTAAAAGCATCAGTTTTTCAGTTGAGTCACCGCGCATAACAAAATCAATAAAAGGATATTCAATTAGCTCTTTATGATAGTAAGTAGCCGATAATCCACCAAAGATGACCGGGGTTTCAGGATGGAGGCGTTTAACAATTTTAGCAAGCTCGATACTGCCGTGTGCATGTGGCAGCCAATGAAGGTCAATCCCGAATGCCTTCGTCTTAATTTTTCGGAGCTTTGCTTCGACATCAAATTTATCACTCATCAGCATCCGGTTGGCAATATTAATAATTTTTACCCTAAGGCCGTACCGCTCTAGATAATCGGCAATACTTGTCAGTCCAATCGGGTACATCTCAAAAACCGGTGAGGATGGGACTACGTCGCTGATTGGACCGGCAAGTAATGAGTTTTTTCTAAAGTCATATACGCTTGGCGCATGTAATAATACTAAATCGTATTTCATTGTTTTCACCTCAGGTCAATTTATGGGGAAATACTTTTCTATAAAAGTAGTTTGTGTGAAGGCAGTCGGATATGTGAGGGTTTTCACAAAGGTCTATGGCTGGATAGCTGGCGATCTGCCCTTTCCCAGTGTAGTTTTGTTAGGATCTAAATTTAGTTTACTATAATAATGGAGTAATAGAGTGACAATCGGGTGACAGAATCTAGGTGATTTTGTGTATATCAAGGTTTTTCAATAAAAAATGGCAATGATATAATCCTACTATAAAAAGGTTAAAAGGATGATGGTGATGGCACAGACAAAAACAAACGCAATGCGAATACTTGATGCAAAAAAGGTCGGGTATGACGTGCTTACATACGATAATAAAGATGGGAAAATTGACGGGATATCGGTAGCAGAGAAGATTGGAAAAGACCCTAACATTGTCTATAAGACGTTAGTAGCCCAAGGTGCCAGTAAAAATATTCTTGTGTTTGTCATTCCTGTTGCAGAGGAACTGGATTTAAAGAAGGCAGCCAAGGCTGCGGGAGAAAAAGCGATTGAGATGCTGCCAATGAAGGACATTCAAAAATGGACAGGCTATATCCGCGGCGGCTGTTCTCCGATCGGCATGAAAAAGGATTACAGGACATTCCTCGATGAAAGCAGCAGACAACTGGAAAATATGGTCGTAAGCGCGGGGAAAATAGGTGTTCAGATTGTGGTTTCCCCAATTAAATTACAGGAAGTAATAAAAGCTGAATGGATCCAAGTAACAAAATGACAGAAGGACTGACAATCTGATTTGTCCATGGATGTAAGATAAATTTTTCATAGGCACTCACCTAAAAAACAACAAAAGCATAAGATAACGTGAAAGTGAATCACCTGCAAATGGGGTGAATTAAACTTAAATATTACTTTTAGAAACCTATTCAAACGTTATACATCTTAAGCTTTTAAGCAAGTTGATTTGTTAAAAGGGAGTGTTGAAGAGTGGCAGGAAAAATCAAAAATTATTATGCCGGCGGTAATACGGCCAGAGGCTTTTATAATCTGTATGATTCCAATCTGCAAGGATTAGAGAGATTGTTTATTTTAAAGGGCGGCCCAGGAACCGGGAAATCCTCACTTATGAAGAAAATAGGCCAAGAGTGGGTCGAAAAAGGTTATAATATTGAGTTTCTCCATTGTTCATCTGATAACCAGTCCATTGATGGCGTGATTATTCCCGCGTTAAAGGTAGGTCTTGTTGACGGGACAGCGCCGCATGTGATTGAGCCTAAGGCGCCAGGTGCTGTTGAAGAGTATATAAATCTTGGTGAGGCTTGGAATTCGCGCGCTCTTAATAGGCAGAAAAATGTGATTCAAAAGCTGACAAACCAAATCAGTCAATCATTTCAGAAAGCCTATGCAACGTTTAAAGAAGCATTAGAAATTCATGATGATTGGGAAAAAATTTATATTAACAGCATGAATTTTAAAAAGGCGGACCAATTAACCAATAAATTGATTGACTCGTTTTTTGGAAAAATAAAGTTAAATAAAACGCCTGATGTCCGTCATCGCTTCTTAGGAGCTGCCACGCCGCAAGGAGCAGTTGATTATGTTCCGAATTTGACGGAGGAAATTCCAAAACGCTATTTTATTAAAGGACGTCCAGGTTCTGGAAAGTCGACAATGCTGAAAAAACTGGCAGCCGCAGGGGAAGAGCGCGGTATCGATGTCGAAGTTTATCATTGCGGTTTTGATCCGCACAGCCTCGATATGGTCATTTTTCGGGAACTGGGTGTGGCGATTTTTGACAGTACGGCCCCGCATGAATATTTCCCAAGCCGAGATGGCGATGAGATTATTGATATGTATGAGATTTTGATAGAGCCTGGAACGGATGAGCTGTTTGCTGACTTCATCAGTAACATTGCTGAAAAATATAAAAACAAAATGACCGAGGCGACAAGTTATCTGGCAAAAGCTAAATCTCTGCACGATGAGCTGGAAGAGATTTATGTAGCAGCAATGGATTTTTCGGTTGTTGAAAAAATTCATGCGAGAATTGCTGGGGAAATAAATGATTTGGCGGCGAGCAAGGTCCTATAAAAGCGGGTAGTGCCGGGGAGGTCCCCGGCACTTTATTTATGTGGGTTTGTCTTACTCTGCTGGCTTTTATTACGCTTGTTCCCCTTGCTGTTATCGCCGCTGACAAACTCCGTGCCGAATTCCGCTTCCGCGTGTCCTGCTTGCGGTGAATTTTGATTACGGCTGCCTTTATTAATTTTCTTTGTCATGTTATGTATCCCCCCTATCTGCTAATAGTGTGTCATTGAGTCAGTGGATTATCCGGATAAAATAAAGGGAAAAATGGGAAGTAGTAGAATTAATTATCGGACAGATTTGGGAGAGGATGGATGTTAATGTTAACAAAGACACATGTTTTAACAAAGCTGTTTGAGGAGAATCGCAATGAGGACAACGCTGGGCCGATGCAAAATTATATGAAAGGTCATTTCTCTTTCCTAGGAATAAAATCCCCTTTACGTAAGGAATTAGAAAAGAAATTCTTTCAGGAAACAGGCATGCTGCTTGAGCCTTTTAATAAAGAATTCATAGAAGAGCTTTGGAATAAAGAGGAAAGAGAATATCAGTATACAGCATTAACTTATATGGAAAAATCCCTGAAGAAACTACAAAAAAGTGATTTGCCTTTCATGGAATGGCTGATTACGACCAAACCCTGGTGGGATACTGTTGATGCCATTGCTCCTAAACCAGTCGGAAATATAGCAGATAAATTTCCAGATGTTATAGAAGAAACGATTGATGGCTGGGCCATTCATGAAAATATCTGGCTGCGGAGGGCCGCGATTCTTTTTCAACTAAAATATAAGAAGAAAACGAATGAAGACCTGCTATATCGATACATATTGAAAAATGCTGAGAGGAAGGAATTTTTTATTCAAAAAGCGATCGGCTGGGCGTTGCGGGAGTATTCAAAAACAAATCCAGCATCTGTGAAGAAATTTATCGGGGAACATAAGTTAGCCCCTTTAAGTGTTCGCGAAGGCAGTAAGTATTTGGGTTGAGCTTTCCATTCTTTAATGGCTCGGGATCTGTGTTAGAATGGCAATAATATAGACAGAAAAAAGGGAAAAGGTGGACAACATGATTAAATGTATTGCTTCAGACATGGATGGAACATTATTAAATTCAAGGCAGCAAATTAGTGAAGAAAATAAACAAGCGATTTTAAAAGCACAGGCCCAGGGTGTTGAATTTGTGGTTGCTACCGGAAGGTCTTATCAAGAAGCTACATACGTACTATCTGAGGCCGGCTTATCGTGTCCTGTTATCTGTGTGAATGGGGCAGAGATCCGCTCTAAAGAAGGAGATGTCCTCTCTTCAACGCCCATAAGTAAGGAACTTGCGAGAGCGGTAGCAGCAAAACTAAGTGAACATGATGTCTATTACGAAGTTTATACAGACAAGGGTGCCTACACGATTGATCCGGAAAAGGCTGTTTCCATCTTGGTGGACATTGTTGTTAGTGCTAATCCCGAGATAGATCCTGAGGAGATTAGACATGAAGCAGGGGCGAGAATCCGCGATGGCTTAATTCATCAAATTGACGACTACGAGCTTCTATTTGCTGATGAAAATTATCTGATTTATAAAGTCTTGGCATTTTGTTTTGATCGCAGTAAACTTAAAGCGGCTGGCGCAGAGCTTCGTGATTTTTCAGACTTGGATGTTACTTCTTCCGGCCATGAAAACCTTGAAATAACGAATAAACAGGCTCAGAAAGGTCTTGCCCTCGCAACATTTGCAAAAGCTAAAGGAATTGATATGGCTGAGACAATGGCGATTGGCGATAACCTAAATGATGTCTCCATGTTCGAGCGGGCAGGAAGGTCGGTTGCCATGGGCAATGCCAGCTACGAAATTAAGGCATTATGTGATGTGATTACCGATACCAATGATGAACATGGAGTAGCACAGGCGATACTTGAAGTGTTATAGAATAGTTGCAACAAACAGATTCAATAAAAGAAGCCCTTCGCACTGAAGGGCTTTTGGTAATGGTATTGGGTGATGGCTTATTACAGGTTATACACATCCAGCTCCAGCGCCTAGCCCCTCGAGGTCACAAGTCAATCCGTCCAAAAGGTTAAAGAACAACCTTTCGCCGGGCTCGTCTTGTGCTTGTCGGGGCTGATCAAGGCGCTTACGCTTTAGAATTTATATGTCCAGAACCGTTCATTGTTAATCCAAGCCATCATTTGCGGTTCTTGATTTTTCAACTTTTCGACAGTGCCTTTAAATGAATGCTCAGTTTGCGACCGATGTGCCTGAATGGCAGCCAGCTTCTTATGAATAACAGGTGAAACATCCTTGATAATATCAGGTTCACCAAGCTCATCAATACAATTTTTGGAGAAGGCAACACAGTGTAAGGTCGGCCGCGCGGCAGCAGGCATTCTTTCAACTGCCCTAATGACAGCCGCGCCGGTGGCATCATGGTCAGGGTGAACAGAATAACCAGGATAAAAAGTGATAATCAAGGACGGGTTTACCTCATCAATGATGGCTGTAAGGGTGTCTGCTAATTTTTCATCATCTTCAAATTCAACCGTTTTATCACGGAAACCAAGCATGCGAAGGTCTTGGATCCCTATAGCCTCAGCAGCCGCTTTTAATTCTTCTTTTCTAATTTTAGGTAAGTTTTCCCGATCGGTAAACGGGGGATTTCCCATATTGCGCCCCATTTCCCCTAAGGTTAAACAAGCATAGGTAACAGGAGTTCCATTCTCGACATGTGTTGCAATCGTCCCGGATACACCAAACGCCTCGTCATCTGGATGAGGGAAAACGACCAATAAATGGCGTTCTTTTTCCATAAAACATTCTCCTTTCGGGTCTAATAGGACGTCTTATTCAAAAGGCGTTAGACTAATTTCTAATGCCACAGCAAGCTTGCCATCATGGTCATGACCTGCTAACAATAGATGATTTTCTTCATCAATTTCAAAGTGGGTGATCCCCTCAGCATAAATCCAGCCGAGATTGATCTTTAAACCCACACGATACGGACCGGGTCCTTTAATTTTTCCGATTTCATAGCGGACAAGGGCGTTGCGGATAAACGCTCCGGCAGAGAAGAACGATTGGTCATTATGTGTTGCATAGGCACCATTGGTTGTTTCAAGATGAATATAAACATCCTTATTAGCAAAAAGGTTGATAGCGTCCTGAACTTTTTTAACATCGATGAGTTCCAAAGTGCAGCCTCCTTCCAAACTGATGGATTTATACCTAATGAGTATTGTTTTTCATAATGTAATTATCATACTAAAATCAAATAGAAAATGCGAAATCCGTGCTTAATAAAAGAGCACAAGCGCCTTGCCCAGGGGAAAAGGTAGTTCATTTTTTCTAAGGCGCTTCACGCTGGACAATTCTCCATGTTAATTATTAACTTCCTGTCACAACGAAAAAGAACCGAACAAGCTCGGTTCTTCATCCTTATCATTATTATTCACAGTCCTCACAATACTCTGTTACAGCTCGTCCACTGCGGTAGGCACCATGCCAAGTGGGACCGACATATTCATTTAATGGGAAACCTTGCTGGATCCCTGCAGAGACAAATCTCTTTGCCACATCGACTGCATCATAAACGGAATTTCCTTTTGCCACTTCCGCAGCAACAGCCGCTGAGTTCGTACAGCCAGCACCATGGGTAAAGTTTGTTTCAATCTTCTCTGATTCGTAAATCTGAAACTCCTTCCCATCATACAGAAGGTCAATTGATTTTTCTTCTGTTTGAAGCTTGCTGCCGCCTTTAATTAACACGAACTTAGCACCCTGATCGTGAATTTTTACAGCTGCATCCTGCATTTCTTCAATTGTCTTTGGTGTCTTCATTCCTGCCAGCTGACCTGCCTCAAAAAGGTTTGGTGTCACGACATAAGCACGTGGCAGAAGCAATTCCCGCATCGCTTCCGTCGTTTCCGGATTTAAGACTTCATCTTCTCCTTTACAAACCATGACAGGGTCAATAACAACATGCTTTAATTGATGTTCATCGATTTTTCGTGCGACTAGCTCGATAATTTCAACAGTGCCAAGCATTCCTGTTTTCATCCCGTCAATTCCAACTGACAGAATGGTATCCAGTTGTTTTTCGAGAATGGTGACATCAATCGGAAATACATTATGATGCCATCCTTTTGGATCCATCGTGACGATACAGGTAATCCCAGTCATCCCGTAAACGCCCAGCTCTTGAAATGTTTTTAAATCAGCTTGAAGCCCCGCTCCGCCGCTTGAATCAGAACCAGCAATGGTTAATACCTTTTTGATTGCCATTATGTATGCCTCCTTTAGGAAATAACTCCTTCCTTATTATAAAACAAAATAAAAAATATAACAGGAAACTACTATGGTCGGTTGCAATTTAATTAATAGTTACAAAAAAATGACAAATGGACCAATAGTACTACTAACTAGGATACATAGTGATAAATATTACTTTCAAAATAACCTGCTGGAAGTACGATAATTTCAAAAGACAGCAAAAAGTCATATGTAACCGTTTTCTTTAACTGTATTCCTATTGTTATCTTTTATATTTTGTTGGAAATTTGACACAAATAAGGCCAAGGTGATAATGCCGCCATTCTTAAGGGAGCCTAAATACTTCAAAGGTCTTTACTCCTCCCTTCACTTGGCAATTCCGTTCAAGGCTGTGACATTAATCGCTGAGTGACATTGGTCCTATTTTTACAATAAAGAATAAGGAAAAATTTCCTCAAGGAGGGGATGGTATGGGCCGTAAAGGCTGTCCCGATGAATATCCAATATCCTTACATCTTAACGGCTATGAGATAGCTGTTTTTCAATTGACGAAATACAATCTAGACGATTGGACATATGGGTATTTGTTCTCTGAAGGATTCATCCAGGATGCAAAGGATATTGAAACCATAACCATAGATGAAGAGATGGGAGCGATCCATGTTTCCCTTCATTCACAGCTTGATGAAGAACAGTTTTTTTTGAAAAAGAAACACTATACGGCCGGTTGTGGCAGAGGGGTAACCTTCTTCTCAATGACCGATGTTAAAAACTTTGCCAAGGTGGCCGCAGGCCAAAAGTATCTATTAAGTTACTTATTAAAAAAGAGAAGTGAGTTTGCTGGAGCCTCAAGCCTTTATCTGGAAACAGGCGGAATGCATGGAGCTTGTATTGTCGAGGAAGACGGAACTATCACCATCCGTGAAGATATTGGCCGCCATAATGCGGTTGATAAAATTATTGGGCACGCACTGCGAAAGGGTTTACCTCCTGAACGGTTAATTTTACTGACAACCGGAAGGGTTTCATATGAAATGCTCTCAAAAGCTGCAAAATTTGGCTTTCCTGTGATCGGCTCCCGTACTGCCGCCACCAAACAGGCTGTTCAGCTGGCAAAATTCTTAAATATTGAGGTAATCGGCTATTTAAGAGGGAAAATGGCTACGGTCTATACCTCTACAGGAAGAGTCAAAAATGATCTTTCACAAGAAATAGACTTGGAGAGAAGCATTGAAGGGGGGAATTGAAAACAGAGTTAAAACGCAGTAAATAAATAGAGAGAAAAAAGCATGTTCCGTAAAACCAATAGGAAAGGTACGGCTGCTTTCAGAGGGATGTTCTAATCATTTTTGGGAAGGAGAATAGTGATGGTTGAAATGAACTTAAACCGTCGGCAATTCTTAAAGCTATCAGGTGCAACGGCCGCAACTCTTGCAGTTGTTGAACTAGGCTTTAATGATAAAAAAGCCTATGCGGACACAAAAAATTTCAAGATTGCAAAAGCTACTGTAACACCAACCATTTGCTGCTTTTGTGGTGTAGGATGCGGGATACTCGTCCACACCAGAAATAATACCGTGGTTTATACGGAAGGGGATCCGGATAACCCGATTAACGAAGGTAAACTATGCAGTAAAGGAACAACATTACGACAAATTTATACATCTGAAAAACGTGTAACAAAACCACTGTATCGTGCTCCTGGCAGCAATAAGTGGGAAGAAAAAGATTGGGAATGGATGCTTGACACCATCGCCAAACGTACGAAGGAAACACGTGACGCTTCATTCGTTGAGAAAGAAGCAGGCATTACCGTAAATAAAACAGAAAAGATTGCCAGCCTTGGCGGCGCGGCACTTGATAATGAAGAAACCTATTTAGTATCAAAATTAATGAGAGGGCTTGGTGTCACTTACTTAGAGCACCAGGCACGAATATGACATAGTTCTACGGTTGCCGGTCTGGCACCTACATTTGGTCGTGGAGCAATGACAAATCACTGGAATGACCTACAGTGGACAGATTGTGCCCTCATTATGGGAGCCAATCCTGCTGAAAATCATCCAATCAGTTTTAGATGGCTGACAAAAGCGAAGGAAAAGGGCGGAAAAATTATCAGCGTTGATCCGCGTTATACACGGACATCTGCCGTGTCTGATCTCTATGCCCCGCTTCGTTCTGGAACGGATATTCCGTTTGTCGGCGGTATGATTAAATATGCTATTGAAAATAATCTCATTCACAAAGACTATGTTGTGAAATATACAAATGCTTCCTTTATCGTGAAAGAAGGCTACGATTTTAAAGATGGTCTTTTCTCTGGATATGACGAAGCAAAACGAGTTTACGATAAAACGAAGTGGGCGATTGAAACCACTCCGGATGGAAAACCAGTCAAGGATGAAACCTTAGCACATCCTCGTTCGGTCTTTCAATTAATGAAAAAACACTATTCCCGCTATGATGTGGATACAGTAACGTCCGTAACAGGAACACCAAAGGAAGATTACTTAAAGGTTTGTAAAGCCTTCTGTGAAACAGGAAAAGTAGGTAAATCAGGTACCATCCTTTATGCAATGGGGACAACCCAGCATACAGTTGGCTCACAAAACGTTCGGATTTTTGCAATCCTGCAGCTTCTATTAGGTAATATTGGGCTGCCAGGCGGAGGAATCAATGCGATGCGCGGTGAATCCAACGTTCAAGGCTCAACGGACTTTGGCTTGTTATGGGATAACTTAACGGGTTACCTTGCTGCACCAAAAGCAACGTTTCCGGAGCATGCTACATTGGATGGTTATTTGAAAAAAGAAACACCGCCATCTGGCTACTGGAGCAACAAACCTAAATTTGTGGTCAGCTTGTTGAAATCTTGGTACGGAGCAAATGCGACCAAAGATAACGAGTTCGGCTATCAGTTTTTACCAAAAGGCAATAAAAACTACTCGCATATTAACTTATTTAAAGCGATGTTCAACAACGAGCTTGAGGGTGCGTTCCTTTGGGGTACAAACCCAGTTGTCGGCGGACCTAACGCTGGTAAAGAAAAAGAAGCCCTTGGCAACTTAAAATGGCTTGTTGCTGTTGACCTTTGGGAAACAGAAACGTCAGCTTTTTGGCAAAAAGAAGCTGGCAATGATGCAGCCAGCATTAAAACAGAAGTATTCCTTCTTCCGGCTTGTTCTTCGTATGAAAAAGAAGGAAGTATTTCAAACAGCTCACGCTGGATGCAGTACCGCTGGAAAGCAATAGAGCCGAAGGGTGAGTCCCGTCCGGACCTTGATATCGTTCATGAACTTGCTATAAAGCTTAAAAAGCTATATGCAAACAGTCCAAAATCAGCCGATCAGCCATTCTTAGCTCTTGATTGGAATTATGGCATCGGTGAAGCACCAAATTTAGACGCCATTGCCAAGGAAATTAACGGTTATGACCTTAAAACAGGTAAATTATTAAAAACCTTTGGCGATTTAAAAGATGATGGCACCACTTCAAGCGGTAACTGGATTTATTCCGGCTTCTATCCTGAAGAAGGAAAAAATCTATCGCAGCGCCGTGATAATAAAGATACAGGCGGCGGAAATTTCTTAAATTGGTCCTTTGCTTGGCCGGCAAACCGCCGAATTCTATACAACCGTGCTTCGGCAGACCCAAGCGGTAAGCCATGGAGCCAGGAAAAAGCAGTGATTTGGTGGGATGCTGCCCAGAAGAAATGGGCCGGAAATGATGTCCCAGACTTTAAAGCAGTCATAGCGCCTGCCGATCCAGGCGGAACAGGTGCCTTTATGATGAACAAAGACGGAGTCGCTTTATTATTTGCACCAACGATGAATGACGGCCCGTTCCCTGAACACTATGAGCCATTTGAGAGTCCTGTAGTTAACGCATTCTCATCCGTAAATTTAAACCCTGCCGTTGTCATTAATGACGGTGACTTTAACAAAAAAGGCTACATGGTGGACTACCCGATTGTTGCAACCACCTATCGGACGGAAGCTCACTGGCAATCAGGTTCGATGACGCGTAACCAAGAGTGGCTTTCCGAGATTGCTAGATATATGTATGTTGAATTAAGTGAAGAACTTGCCAAAGAAAAAGGGATCAAAAATAAAGACAAAATTATTGTCACCTCTGCCCGCGGCAAAATTGAAGCTTATGCAATGGTAACAAAACGCTACAAACCGTTTACCGTTAAAGGTAAAATAGTGCACCAAATCGGAATGCCTTGGAATTTTGGATACAAAGGGTACGCAACAGGAGCAACAGCAAACCGCCTGACTCCACATATTGGGGATGCCAACACGATGATTCCGGAATATAAAGCATTCCTATGTGACATAAGGAGGGCTTAGTGATGGCTGAATACGTAAAATACGTTGATGTTACCAGGTGTGACGGCTGTAAAGCCTGTATGGTGGCCTGTAAAAACTGGAATGACCTTCCGGCAGAAGTAACCGCATTCCAAGGAAGTGCCCAATCACATCCAAAAACAAGTGCTGATACATGGAATGTTCTCCAATATGTCGAGCATGAAAACGGAAAAGGCGATTTAGAATACCTTTTCCGTCACTCATCCTGCTTCCATTGTGATACAGCTGCCTGTGAAAAGGTTTGTCCTGAGAATGCCATCAGTTACTCAAAATTTGGGTCTGTTGTGATTGACCATGATAAGTGCGTAGGCTGCGGCTATTGCGTACAAAACTGTCCATTTGAAGTGATTTCATTAAAGACTTACAAAGATAAGAACGGTAAAGAATACAAAAAATCTCAAAAGTGTACGATGTGTACGGACCGTCTCGAAGAAGGCTTACAGCCTGCCTGCGTGACGACTTGCCATACCGATGCGATGCAGTTTGGCAAAAAAGATGAAATGCTGGCTAGAGCCAAGAAACGTTTAGCTGAGGTTAAAGAACGTTTCCCTAATGCGAACATCTATAATCCAGAAGGGGTTGGAGGAACACATACCATCTACCTGCTGGCTGAACGGCCTAGTGTTTATGGTCTTCCGGAAAATCCTAAGGTTCCAACATCCGCAGTCGTTTGGAAAGATTACACACAGCCAATCGGCAAGATGATGCTTGGTGCCACAACGATGGCGCTTGTCGGAGCATTTATTACCAATAACATTATCAGTAAAAGAACACAAGGTCAGGAAGATGGAGGGGATAGCCATGAGTAATCATCAAAAGCATCCAAAGGCTAATGAGCAAATTCGCCGCTTTCCTAAGGCATTTGTTTGGGCACATGCGATCAATGGAATAGCCTTCTTTGCCCTTTACATCACAGCCCTGCCAATGTATACCGAATTTTTTGATTGGCTATATCCAGTCTTTGGCGGCCCGGCAAATGCCCGGCTGTTGCACAGAATTTTTGCTGTAGTGTTTATAACACCTACATTCATCTTACTGCTCTTTAGTCCTAAGTTTCTTTTTCTCTGGACGAAAGAATTAATCACGTGGAAAAGCGGGATCTCCAGTTTTTCGGTAATTTTGTGAAAGAGTTGTTCGGCTTCAGGTTTGATCATGTAAAACAGACATTCTTTAACGCAGGTGAAAAAATTAACTCCATTCTTCAGATCTTTTGTGCCATCTTGGTGATTGCTTCAGGCTTCATGATGTGGTTCCCTGAGTTTTTTCCAAGAGCACTTGTTCAGTGGGGTTACGTCCTTCATAATGTTGGGTTTGGCCTAGGAATCGCCGTTATTGTCGGCCATATTTATCTTTCTGTTGTGCACAAACACTCTAGACCAGGTTATTCAGGTGTTGTAACAGGCAAGGTCCCAGCATGGTGGGCAAAAGGCCACTATGAGGACTGGTATGACGAAGAAGTGAAAAAAGGCAACTTCCCTAACTTAGATGATCCGAAACGTAAAAAGGGTGCCTAATATAATACAACCATTCGAATAAATTTTATATTTTAAAAAAAGGGATGGCTGTCGAAAATATGACAGCCATTTCTTATCACAAATATGAGGTGTGAGATCATGATTAAATCCGTTGTTTCAAAGGAATACCAGGAACTGCAAAAAGAGATCGTCAAGCTTCAAGAACAATGGAAGCTGCAGCTTGACCCGGAAACCATCAGACCAAACCTTGATAAAGCAGCCATGGAAGCAGGGGTCCCTGCAGCCGCTTTAACGGTTATTGATTTTGAAATTTCACTATTTTTACAGTGGATAGAGGAAGTTAACGCCCTGCTTGTAAGCAACAATCCTGAGTTAGAGCCGAAGCTTGCTGGTATCACTGCTTTACTTACTGAAGAAACAGCCATTCGCTGGATTGAAGAGGCCTTTGCTTTCAATCATGTCTATTTTACGGCCTATGCAGAGGAAAATGAGCTTGAAGAATGGATTCCTCATTTCCTTGCCGAAACAGCCCTGCGGCCATACCTGCAGCTAACAGCAGAAAAAGTTCAGCCTGAGATTGACCATGCTGTCCCGGGTGCGGGCTGCCCTGTTTGCGGTGAACCTGTTAGATTAGCAGCCATTGATGAGGATGGAAAAAAGATCATCCACTGCCCGCGTTGTTTTGCTCATTGGTCTGCAAGACGCTTGGAGTGCTCACACTGCGGCAATGAAGATCATCACAGTATTTATTTTTTAGAAATTGATGGCGATGTAACGTCGAAAATTCAAGTTTGCGAGGAATGTAACGGCTATATTAAACTAATTGATAGCAGACAATATATTACAAAACCGTCGGTGGCATTATTGGACCTTAACTCCATTCATCTCGATATGGTTGCTCAGGATAAAGGGTATCATTCCGTCGGGGAAAAGAAACAGACAAATTAAGAAGGTGCTTTTATAAATGAAAGCTGCAGCGATTATTTTAGCAGGCGGGAAATCCAGCCGGATGGGGACAAACAAAGCCCTGCTTAAAATCAATGAAAAGACGAATATTGAAAGAATAGTAGATAAGCTAAAACTTCTTTTTGATGATATAATTCTTGTAACGAATGATTCTGAACAATATGAATTTTTAAGTGTACGGATGGTCCCGGACCACTATCCCGGCCAAGGGCCGCTTGCGGGAGTTCAAGCAGGCCTTACGGCGTCAGACTACGATCTCAATTTGATTGTGGCCTGTGATATGCCGTTTCTGTCGAACGAGCTGGCTGAGGCCCTGGTTACCAATGCCCTGCACTATGATGCGGTCATACCAGTCATCCATGGCAAACAGCAGCCGCTATTTTCTGTTTTTAAAAAGCAAACTGCTGCTGTTATAGAGGAACAGATTCAAGCAGGACAGCTGCGGATGAAACATTTGCTTGACCACTTGAACGTGCTCTATCTGACTGAAAAAGAACTAGAAACCTATTGTCAAATGGGGTTAGATCAAGTCTTTTTTAATATGAATCACCCAGAAGAATATGAAGAGGCCAAAAAGAAGGCTGAGTCTGATTTTTTAAACATGTAGAACAATCTAAGGGGGAGTAAGGGAACCATGCAATTTTTTAAAGTTAAGACAGTTGAAGAAACATTTACCTTAATAGATGAAAAAATATCAGCGATTGGGGATACAGAGGTTAGAGAGCTCTCAAGCGCCCTCCATTATATTCTCGCGAGTCCGGTGGCTGCTAAGGAAAATGTACCGAGTTTTGACCGCTCAACTGTCGATGGTTATGCTGTCCGCGCCAAAGATACGTATGGTTCCTCTGAATCCATGCCCGGCTTTTTAAACGTTGCAGGTGAAGTGAAAATGGGTGAAGTTCCGACGGTAGAAGTAACGAAAGGCAGCGCTGTTTATGTCCCGACAGGCGGTATGCTCCCCAAGGGAAGTGACAGCGTTATCATGATTGAACACTGCGAGGATGTGGATTCACTTCTCAATACGTACAAGCAAATCGCTCCTTTAGAAAATGTGATACGTGCCGGAGAAGATATTAAACAAGGAGAAATTCTTCTCACAAGCGGAACAAAGCTTCGGCCCCAGGAATTAGGGGCACTCGCCTCATTAGGAGTCACCCATGTAACGGTTTTTAGGAAAGTAAAGGTCGGTTATCTGTCTTCAGGTGATGAAATCGTCCCATATCAAACAGAAACATTACAGGAAGGGCAGATTCGTGATATCAACTATTTAACCATTGCAGGTCTTGCCCAGGAATGGAATGTTGAGGTGGTATATGGCGGAATTGTCCGTGATGACTTTGCCGAATTTAGCGAGCGTGCCCGTGCCCTTTATGATGAGGTCGATTGTTTAATCCTTTCAGGAGGCAGCTCGGTTGGAGCAAAAGACTATACAACAGATGTTATCCAATCATTAGGAGAACCGGGCGTGTTCGTCCACGGGATCAGCATCAAACCAGGAAAGCCTACGATTCTAGCCTTAGCGAATGGAAAGCCCGTCATTGGTCTGCCGGGACATCCTGCCAGCGCGATGATTATCTTTAAGCTATTCGGCGAGCATGTTCTCCGCAAATTAAAAGGAGAAACAAGTGAACGCAAACCGGATCGTATTTTTGCAAAAATAACGAAAAATATTCCATCCTCGATGGGCCGGGCTGATTATATCCGCGTCCGTCTCTTAGACAAAGAAGGAGAATGGTGGGCTGAGCCCATTATTGGTAAGTCGGGTTTAATTACTACATTGGTTAAAAGCGATGGTATTGTCGAGATTAGTTCAGAAAAAGAAGGAATTTCACAGGGCGAATGGGTTCCTGTGATTCCATCAAGGTAAGGGGTTAAAGTCAATGGAACAGAATCAATATAAACGAAAAATTTATTTAGAAGATAAACCCCGTGTGCAAGCAAGAGAAGAAATTCTTAAGGCCTTTCAACAGACCCCTGAAATAGACTGGATGAATGTGTCAGAGGCCTTAGGCCGAGTGACCGCTGAGCCAATCTTTGCCCATGTCTCCTTGCCGCATTACCATGCCTCTGCGATGGATGGAATTGCTGTTATTGCCGAAAGTACGTACCAGGCACACGAACAAAACCCGCTATTACTTAAGATAGGTGAACAATTTTGCTTTGTTGATACCGGGAACGCCATTCCCACGCCCTTTAATGCCGTTATTATGATTGAGCATGTCCATATCGTTGACGATGAAACAATTGAGATTATTGAACCGGCCACTCCTTGGCAGCATATCCGTCCAATTGGCGAGGATATTGTTCAAGAAGAGATGTTGTTTCCGCAAGGACATACGCTCAGACCTGCAGACTTAGGCGTGCTATTGGCGGCACAGCAGCTAACAGTACCTGTTGTAAAGAAACCTGTGGTTACCATTATTCCAACCGGTAATGAATTAGTGGAAGCCCATGCTGATTTGTCACCTGGAAAAATAATTGAGTTTAACGGCACAGTCTTTTCCGGGTTTATTAAGGATTGGGGCGGCGAGCCGCGCCTGCATCGCATCGTTAAGGACGAACCGGAGAAAATTAAAGAAGTGCTTTTAGAGGCAGCGGAAACCTCCGATATGATTGTGATCAATGCCGGCTCTTCCGCAGGACGAAAAGACTTTACTGTTCACATCATTGCCGAAATTGGCGAGGTGTTTACCCATGGGGTCGCCGCACGGCCAGGTAAGCCTGTTATCTTAGGGAAAATAAACGGCAAAATTGTCGTCGGTGTTCCGGGCTATCCCGTGTCTGCTTACTTGGCACTAGAATGGTTTGTTCAGCCATTAATCTGTAAGTACTTAGGGATTCCTGTTCCGAAACGGCAAACCATCACGGTTAAGCTTGGCCGCCGCATCGTCTCTTCGATGGGAGCAGAGGATTTTATCCGAATGAATATCGGCTATGTGAATGGACAATTTGTGGCCAACCCGCTTACCCGGGCAGCAGGGGTAACGATGTCCTATGTTAGGGCAGACGCTATGTTGATTATCCCGCCTAACATCAGCGGCTATGAACAAGGCGATGAGGCGGAAGTTGAACTGTTACGACCGCTGGAGGAAATCAAACATGCAATCGTCTTTAGCGGCAGTCATGACCTAACCATCGATCTGTTATCATCCCAGCTGAAACGGGCACGGACAGAGCTGAAAATTGTCTCTTCCCATGTTGGCAGTATGGCTGGTATAATGGCGATTCGAAAAGGCGAGGCCCACGTAGCGGGCATTCATTTGCTAGACCCTAATACAAAACAGTACAATAGATCATACGTAAATAAACTTTTAGCAGGTCAAGATGTCGTTTTATATCCTTTTTTAAAAAGGATGCAGGGCTGGATTTTGCCACAAGGCAATCCACTTGAAATCAAAACCGTTACAGACTTAGTCCGCACAGGCGCAAACTTTGTGAACCGGCAAAAAGGAGCAGGCACCCGAATCTTGTTTGACTTACTATTAGAGGAAGCAGGCCTTAGCGCCGAAGAGATTACCGGTTATGACCGCGAGATGTTCTCTCATCTAGCGGTAGCGGCAGAAGTGAAAGGTGACCTGCGTGGTGCTGGGATGGGAATTTATCCGGCAGCAAAGGCAATGGGGCTCGATTTTATTCCGGTCAACGATGAAGAATATGATTTAGTCATGAAACGTGATTTTTATGAAAGTGATAGCGGCCGGCAGCTCATTGATATCATCCAATCACCTGCTTTTAAGGAACAGGTTGAAAAAATTGGCGGCTATCAAGTCGTGGAGAACGCCGTGCCAAAGCGGTTGACAGAAGAGGTGGAAGAATGAAAATGTATGAAATCTCAAAGGATCCGATTGATATACAAGCGGTAATTGATAAAGTAGTTCAACGGGAAGCTGGTGCGATTACCACCTTTATTGGGACCGTACGTGAACTAACAAACGGTAAGAAAACGTTGTTTTTAATCTATGATGCCTATGAAGCGATGGCCGTAAAAAAATTGGAGCAGATTGGCCGGGAAATTGAAGAGCGCTGGGAAGGATCAAAGGTGGCGATCACGCACCGCGTCGGCCGGTTAGATATTACAGATGTGGCAGTCGTCATTGCTGTTTCAACGCCGCACCGGGCGGATGCCTATGAAGCCAACCGCTATGCGATTGAACGAATTAAAGAAATCGTCCCGATCTGGAAGAAGGAACATTGGGAGGATGGCGAAGCCTGGATGGGAAACCAGCTTGAAACGGTTGCTTATCCTAGTGGTAAACCTGAGGCAGGTGATTTAGATGAATAAGGTCTTGTTCTTTGCGCACTTGCGAGATGCGGTCGGTGAGGAGTTCTTGTCACTTAAGGCTGCCGGTAAAACGGTTGCTGAATTGAAGACAGAACTGGCTGCTAAATATGATATACCGCAGATGGATACGGTTATGACCGCCATCAACGAAGAGTTTGCCTCCAATGATGAGGTAATCCGTGAAGGGGATGAAATTGCCTTCATTCCACCGGTGAGCGGCGGTTGATTTAGACAGGTTGAACTAGTTTAAGCTCGCCATGTGTGGCGAGTTTTTCTAAAAGGCTCTGTTAAGGGTTATTGCTGATTTTTAGCATGTTGATTGGAACGAACGGAAGGCGGCGAAGACTCCTCGAAAATGCTATCGCATTTCCTTCGTGCGTGGGCGGATTCGAGGATGCAAATTCAAAGTCCTGCGGGAGTGAGGGGCAGGGGAGACCCCACAGGCCGCAAGTGCGCCGAGGAGGCTCCCCTGCACGCCCGCGGAAAGCGAAGCCGCCTGGAGTGGAAATCAATATTCAAGATTAGATAAGAACGTATAAAATGGCTATGAAAATTGTCCAACGCCAGCGCCCCGCGACTAGTGACGTCGCTAAACGGGCGCTTGCGCTTTTCGATGGGGGAACAATTATGAACGAACGCTATTCACGACAAGTCCTTTTCTCAGGAATCGGCCAGGAAGGACAAGCAAGGATTGGCAAAAAGCATGTCCTTATCATTGGGGCCGGAGCGTTAGGCTCTGGGAGTGCTGAAATCCTGACGCGAGCCGGAGTTGGAAAAGTAACCATTGTCGATAGAGATTATGTTGAGGCGAGTAATCTTCAGCGTCAGCAGCTCTATACAGAAGAGGATGTGGCCGAAAAGCTGCCAAAAGCAGCAGCAGCAGAAAAACGGCTGCGCGCTATTAATTCGGATGTAGAGATACGGGCGATCATCGGTGATGCTTCTCCGGAAATGCTGGAAGAATTGGTTGTGGATGTTAATTTAATGATCGATGCGACAGATAATTTTGAAACCCGAATGTTGATGAATGATGTGGCGCAGAAATATCAAATTCCCTGGATTTATGGAGCCTGTGTCGGCAGCTTCGGAATGAGTTTTTCCATTATCCCTGGGAAAACGCCATGTTTAAATTGTTTGCTCCGTACCATTCCGCTCCAGGGAATGACCTGTGACACGGGCGGGATTATTTCCCCCGCTGTGCAAATGGTGATTGCCCATCAAACAGCTGAAGCCTTGAAAATTCTGGTTGAGGATTGGGAGGCAGTCAGGACAACGTTTGTCAGTTTTGATTTATGGCGAAATCAATACACAAGTTTAAAAATGTCGAAGGCGAAGTTTGCGGGCTGCTTGTCTTGTGGTGAGGAACGGACCTATCCTTATTTGGACCAAGAAAACAGGACAAAGACCAGTGTCCTGTGCGGCCGCGATACCGTCCAGATCCGCCCGTCAAGCTATGGCGATGTTTCCCTGGAAAAGCTCGCGGGACAACTGAGTTCGTTAGGTTACCAAGTGAAAGGAAATCCTTACTTGATATCGGTCGAAATGGGGGCGGAGCGGATGGTTATTTTTCAAGATGGCCGCGCGCTCATCCATGGTACGAAAGATTTGACTCACGCCAAGTCAATCTATCAACGAATACTAGGTTGAATGGGAAATCCGGACCGGGCTTGGTTCGGGTTTTTTTATGTCCTGTATGGGGGATTTTACAAAAATTCCTATCCTTCTCATTAAGGCACATCCCTCTTACGAATCGACATGTTCCACGTGAAACATGTCGAAAAACGAAACAGGTCTATTTTTTCGTAAAATCGACGATAATCATGTAGAATAAATAAGAGATTGAATGTAGAGGTGTCACACATGAATATATCGGTTGAGAAATTACTGGCTAAAATAGAGAATGAGTTGAAACTAGCTAAGACGAGTTCAAAGGAAGAAACCTTAAGAGAAAAGATTTACTCTATTAAAATATTATGCGAACTCATCCTAGATGAAAAGCAAGCTAATGTGAAGCCTGCTGCAGCAGCGATTCAGCCGGCCGTCACCCAGCAGGTCTATCAGCAGCCATTAATGAATCAACAAGTATTTCAGCAAGGCTCGTCATTACAGCAGCTGAAAAAGCTCGATATGGAAGATGAAGCAAATGGGGATTCACTATTTGATTTTTAAGATGGGAGAAATTAGCCATGAAAGTATTTATTATTGTTGGGGCGATTAACGCCTTTTTAGCGGTAGCACTGGGAGCGTTTGGCGCACATGGACTTAAGGACAGACTCGATGCCCACTATTTAGAGATTTGGAAAACGGGTGTAACCTATCAGATGTTTCATGCAACTGGAATTCTAATTATTGGTATGCTTCTTGGTAAAGTACCAATGAGCTCTCTTTTTAATTGGTCGGGATGGCTAATGCTGGTTGGGATCATTTTCTTCAGCGGCAGCTTGTATCTTTTGAGCTTAACGAAGGTTGGCGTGTTAGGCGCGATTACACCGATCGGTGGAGTTTGCTTTTTGGCAGCCTGGGTATTAATGATTGTTGGAGCAGTAAAGAATTTTTAATAGCAAAAAGGCATTGGGAGAGACCCGATGCCTTTTTTTTTACCCTTATTTATCGAGGTGGGTAAGTACCTAATGATGGGCCGCTGCCAAATGGATATTCATACTCTATTTCCTCAGAGAAGGTAATATAGTCAACCGCAACCATCGGAATGAGATAGCGAGTTCCGACCTGAGGATCACTTAAGATGACGTGGTCCCGACCAGCTGCTTCAATAATTCCTTTAAATTCCTTGGCATTCCACTGATTATTGCCTTCAAAGGTTGCAAATACGCTTACTAATTTTCCTTTGTTCAAGCGAAGAATATTTTCAATGTAAGACTGCTCGATTGGCAGCATGCCAGGAGCTGATGCAGATCCTTGCGCAGGTGGTGTTGTGGGCATGCCTCCAACTCCAGGCTGCGGAAAGGGTTGTTGGAAACCTTGCTGGCCAGGCATGAAACCTTGCCCGCCTGCGATCGGTTGTGCACCCTGCTGGCCGGCTGCACCTGTATAAGGCTGAAATCCTTGAGGATTGTAATATTGACTCATCTTTTTCCCTCCTATAAAAAATTCATAAATAATAAGTACAACTAGACGAATGACCTAACATTTGTATTCATACTCCATTGAACCTAAAATGTTGACAGTTTTTTCGGCTCTTTTCTCACCTCTTTTTGATGAGACTTTCGGAGCTTCATTTTAGACTCGCTGTTAAAATAGTATGAGGAGAAGGAATCAAATATGACTGAATGAACAGGAGGATAAAACAGAAAAAAAATTCTCGAAGCATGTGCCTCGAGAACTTTTTTATTAATTAAACGTGGAGAAAGCGCGGTACAGTTTCTTCTTCTAGCAGATTGCCGACGAAAAAGGCGCCAAATTCACCATAGCGGGCGCTGACCTCATCAAAACGCATTTCATAGACGAGCTTTTTAAACTGAAGTACGTCTTCAGCGAATAAGGTAACGCCCCATTCGTAGTCATCGAAGCCAACCGAACCAGTGATAATTTGTTTTACTTTCCCGGCATATGTACGGCCAATCATGCCATGGCTGCGCATCATACTGCGGCGCTCTTCCATCGGCAGCATGTACCAGTTATCATTGCCTTGACGGCGCTTGTCCATTGGGTAGAAGCAGACATGCTTAGCTTTTGGCAATGTTGGGTAAAGACGTGCAAGGATTTGCGGATTTTGGTAAGGATCTTCACCTGCTGGCAGATAGTTGCTGAGCTCCACTACGGATACATAGGAATGAGCTGGAAGGGTGAATTCCGCTAATTTTGTTTTATTAAATTGAGTTTCAATTTCGTTTAACTCCTCCATCGTTGGACGAAGGATCATCATCATAAAATCGGCTTTCTGACCGACGATTGTATATAAAGCATGGCTGCCCTCTTTGCGTGCCTGTGTCTCATTCCATTTTTCAACAAGACTTAAAAACTCGTGAATCGCGGCCTCGCGCTCATCACTTGAAAGCATTTTCCAAGTTGTCCAATCAACGGTACGGAAATCATGAAGGCAATACCAGCCATCAAGCGTCTGTGCTGCTTCACTCATTATAATCACTCCTAAATAATCATTCTGCTTATTACCAATCTTAACTATATCATAGTTTGACCAAATGCCGCCTTAATAAAACTCTATATTCAGAGAAGTGGATATTTAAATAAAAAAGGGTAAATAGTAAGAATGAGAGTGTAATTTTTTGAAAACAAAAACTTTTTCATGAAACCGCTGCCTGTGACTTACATTGCTTGAAATTTTATCATGGTAAAGTATGCTAGAAGAGGTAGCTTTTTTAAGGGAGGATTAGTGTAGTGAGTGATTTATTTGAAGGATTAAAAGAGAAGATTTCTGGACGTAACTTGCGAATTGTGTTTCCTGAAGGGTTGGATGAGCGGATTATCCGTGCAGCCAGCCGTTTGGCTGAGGAGAATTTAATCACACCGATTTTAGTTGGAAATATTGAGCAAGTACAAACAAAGGCTAAAGAGGTTGGCGTTTCTTTGGAGTCTGCAGAAATTTATGACCCTGCTACATATGCAGGCATGGAAGAATTAGTAGCAGCATTTGTGGACCGCCGCAAAGGCAAGGCAACTGAAGAAGATGCCCGCAAAATTTTGCTGGATGAAAATTATTTCGGTACGATGCTCGTATATTTAAATAAAGCACATGGTCTTGTCAGCGGTGCGGCTCATTCAACGGCTGATACAGTTCGTCCAGCACTGCAAATCATCAAAACGAAAGCTGGCGTGAAGAAGACGTCTGGCGTGTTCATCATGGTTCGGGAAGATGAGAAATATGTATTTGCCGATTGTGCGATCAATATTGCACCGGACAGCAATGATTTAGCGGAAATTGCGATTGAGAGTGCGAAGACGGCGGAAATGTTTGATATTGAGCCGCGGATTGCCATGTTAAGCTTTTCGACAAAAGGTTCGGCTAAATCACCGGAAACGGAGCGTGTTGCGGAGGCTGTAGAGGAAGCAAAACGCCGCGATGCATCGCTTGTCTTGGACGGAGAATTTCAATTTGATGCCGCATTTGTTCCTTCCGTTGCGAAAAGTAAGGCACCTGGTTCTGTACTGCAAGGCGATGCCAACGTGTTTATTTTCCCAAGCCTTGAAGCAGGAAACATCGGCTATAAAATTGCTCAGCGTTTAGGCGGATTTGAAGCAGTTGGTCCGATTTTACAAGGGTTAAATGCACCCGTAAATGACTTATCACGCGGCTGTAACGAAGAAGATGTGTACAAGCTTGCGCTGATTACAGCGGCACAAGGATTATAAGAAGGAATGGGCTGGTCCAAGCGAGGGCTGGCTCTTTTTTTGCGTGGCTGTTTAAGTTTGCTTCTTTTTGATAAAATAAGCGTATTAAACCAGTAAGGAGTTACAAGTATGGACGGTTTACTGCACCAGCCAGAGTGGCGGATCATCGACCAGTCGGCGGTTGGAATACATTTTCAAGCATTACAATCTTTTGGGACGGATGATACATTATGTGCCTCTGTCGGGGCAGGTGAGGCACCTGCGACCGCCCGGACATGGATCCATCATAATACAGTCGTGTTAGGGATCCAGGATACGAGATTGCCATTTTTACAGGAGGGCATTCACTATTTGACCGAGCAGGGCTACCAGCCGATTGTCCGGAATTCCGGCGGGTTAGCTGTGGTCCTCGATGAGGGTGTCCTCAATATCTCGTTAGTTTTTCCAGAGGTGGAAAAAGGGATTGATATTAATCGCGGCTATGAGGTCATGTGGCAGCTTATTCAGCAGATGTTTGCTGATTTTCCTCTGATGATTGAAGCGCGGGAAATTGTCGGCTCGTATTGCCCGGGAAGTTATGACCTTAGTATCGGCGGGAAAAAGTTTGCGGGAATCTCACAGCGCCGTTTAAGACGAGGCGTAGCGGTTCAGATTTATTTATGCGTAAACGGGAGCGGCTCAAGACGGGCAGAGTTAGTCCGGGGATTTTATCAACTGGCAAAAAAAGAGGAGCAAACGAAATTTGTTTATCCAGAGGTTGTTCCTGCGGTAATGGCCTCGCTAGCAGAATTGTTCGGTGTTGAACTGACGATTGCTGATGTGATGCTGCGCTTACTAAAGCAGTTAAAAGCCAACAGTGACCATTTGTATGCGGGGCAGTTGAATGAGTTCGAGCTTGGTTTGTTTCCAGGTTACTATCAACGTGTCGTTGACCGCAATGAAAAAATTGCTGAGATGATCAATTGTTAAGTAAGCAGCTGTGGGGGTTCAGTGGTTTTATAACAAGAAAGCCGTAAATCGATTTAATCGATTTACGGCTTTCTATATTGAGTGCTGCTGCGCTTTGCCTCTTCTCCCTAAAACGCTTTTAAAAGATGCTTACTCGGCTACTTTTTCAAGGTTGCCGTTTCGGTCCATTTTGAATTTAGTGGCAGGTCTTTCCTCTTCTTCAAATAAGACAAGTTTACGGGCCCGATTCATGATTTTCATCAGTGTCTCATAATCTTCTTGAATGGTTTCGGTATTTTGCTCCAGCCCTTCTATTTTCGCGGCCATTTCTTCATTTTGCCTTCTTAACTCGAGTATTTCTCTTTTCAATCTTTCATTCTCACTTTTTAATGCTTCATTTTGCAGATTGGCATGATGAAAGTTTTGTAAATAGGAGATAACAGAATCAAGTGAAAGTTGTCCACCAGTAGGTGCTGCGTTTCGGTAGGCTTGTACGGCTGCTGATGGTTTAACATATGTTTCGGCTGCGATTTCGGTCTGCATATCCGGGATCTCTTCCATTGTTTCAAATGTTTCGATTGTTTCCATTGGCATTTCAATTGTAAGCGGCGCTAGCGTTTCTAATTCATCGGTAGCTGGGACCGGCGGATTGTAGAGCAGCTTTTTCTTGCCGCCTTGATCCTTGCCTAACACTCGCTGTCTTTGTTTTCGTTGTTTTTTCGCTAATTGCAGCGCTTTTTCATAGCGGTGGCGGACGACGGCATTCCATCTAAATCCACAGGCGGCCGACGTGCGGTTAAGCTTGTCTCCAACCTCCTCGAAAGCGTTAAGCTGGGTACTGCCTTCTCTTACATGACGAAGGACGGTTTCAGCTAAAAGTAAGTCATTTTCATCTGTCCATGCATCTTGACGAACTTTCATATTATTCAACTCCCTAAATTAATTTACCAATTTGTCAGTTCCATTGACTGACTTGTTTTTAAAGTTCTAGTCTTAGGATGGACAAGTTTTTCAAGGTTTATACCAAAATGAATACAAGGATAGTAGATTTTTTAACTAAAAGATTTAAGTGGGATTGACAAGAGTTACTAATGATTTCAACTTGCATTGGAAAAAAAGAACCTGTAAAATGACCTATGGAGTTAGGCGGTTTCTAAGATAATTGGATTTGGCAAATTATATATGGTGTTAATTGGATAAAATAGTGAGTAGATAATAGATTGTCGATAGAAAGGGGTGGATGGAATGTCGAATGAATTTCGAGTTTGCGATGATTGCCAGGCCGTGAATTTAAAGACATTGATCCCTCGTTTGAAAGAAATAGATCCGGATGCGGAAATTAAAATTGGCTGCCAGTCCTATTGCGGTCCCGGCCGGAAAAAGACCTTTGCCTTCGTTAATAACCGCCCTGTAGCTGCGTTAACAGAAGAGGAATTAATGGAGAAGGTCAATAAAAAAATCAAGTAAAGCTCCGGCTGAAAATAGACCTCATAAGACAATCACCTACGTCCCCAAGACCCCAGGTGATTTTTCTTTTTCTTGGCCGCGGTACCACTGGGGTTCCACTATGTTGCCACTGCGGTGCCTGTCACCATTTCTCTTCTCATTGGGTTATAAATGGTGCCTGTCACTCTACATGATGTCGAAAAATCCTGCGGAATTTTGTTGGTTTTTGGTATATAATAGGAATAATCAGTATACTGGCCAATTGGCAGTAGGTAAGTTAGGTATGTTATGAGGAAAGGGGTATTCCATGCAATTGCGATATTCGGATGAAAAGTTAACCGAAGAAAAAGTGTTTAAAGACCCCGTTCATCGCTATGTTCATGTCCGAGACCGAGTTATTTGGGATCTAATTGGAACAAAAGAGCTTCAGCGGCTGCGCCGGATTAAACAGCTCGGCACTACTTTTTTAACCTTTCACGGTGCAGAACACAGCAGATTCAACCACTCTCTCGGAGTTTATGAGATTGTCCGCCGCATCATCGATGATGTTTTTGCGGGCAGACCGGAATGGAACGATGACGAACGCCTGCTCACACTATGTGCAGCGCTTCTCCACGACCTAGGGCATGGCCCATTTTCTCACTCCTTTGAAAAAGTATTTGATTTTGACCACGAAGACTTAACCCGGGCGATTATTTTAGGCAATACAGAAGTCAACAAAGTGCTTCTAAAGGTAGGAGCTGATTTCCCCACGCAGGTTGCTGAGGTGATCGCTAAAACAAGCGCGAAAAAACTGGTTGTCAGCATGATTTCCAGTCAGATTGATGCCGATCGGATGGATTACTTGCAGCGAGATGCCTATTTTACGGGTGTCAGCTACGGTCAATTTGATATGGAACGGATTTTACGGGTAATGAGGCCTAGGGAAGACCAGGTTGTCATTAAAAAAAGCGGCATGCATGCGGTTGAGGATTATATTATGAGCCGCTATCAAATGTACTGGCAGGTTTACTTTCACCCTGTCTCCCGCAGCGCTGAAGTGATTTTAACGAAAATCCTTCACCGTGCTAAGTACTTATATGAGAATAACTATTCATTTAAACTTGAACCGATCCACTTCACCTCTCTGTTTAAAGAGGAAGTGACATTAGAAGACTATTTAAAATTGGATGAGTCTGTGTGTTTTTATTATTTTCAAATTTGGCAGGAAGAGAAGGATCCGATTATAAGCGACCTTTGCCGGCGTTTCGTTAATCGCAATCTGTTTAAATACGCTGAATTTGATCCTGCTAAGGAATATAAAAAGCTTGCAGAATTGACAGTTCTATTTGCGAAAGCCGGGATTGATCCGGAATATTATTTGGTGGTGGATTCATCGTCGGACTTGCCTTATGACTTTTACCGGCCTGGCGAGGAAGAAGAACGGCTGCCGATTCATTTGTTAAT
This sequence comes from Bacillus sp. ISL-18, assembly GCF_018613415.1. Lineage (GTDB taxonomy): Bacteria > Bacillota > Bacilli > Bacillales > Cytobacillaceae > Neobacillus. The sequence goes on from NZ_JAGGQG010000014.1 coordinate 123,432, forward strand.
GAAGAATGGGGAATTACGGGAACTTTCCCGTGAATCTGAAATTGTTGATGCGATTTCAGGAAAGCGGCGAACGGACCACAAACTCTACTACCCGGCTGATTTCCTCGAAGACGATTCTGACTCTAGCCACAGTGAACTAAAAAAGCAAATACGTGCCCTTTTGGAATAGAAATGGTGCCTGTCACCATTAGAGATCTTAACATTGTTGAAATAGGAGAATTGGTGCCTGACACCAATCGAGATCTGTTTAGATGGAGTAGGAGATGACGAATGTTGTTAAAAGATCATGCTAAGCTGATGCAGGCAATTATGGTTTCTGGTGAGATTACTGGGAGAAAAAAGCTGCAGAAGATGATTTATATTGCGAAGAAGGTAGAATTTCCTTTTCATGAGCGGTTTCAGTTTCATTTTTACGGCCCTTATTCAGAGGAGTTAACGACGAGAGTTGAAGAGCTATGTAATATGGGGTTTTTAAATGAAGTGAAAGAGAAGAAGGGTGGATACTACCAATATCGCTATACGCTGACAGACTCGGGGAAAGAGTTTTTGAGCCTAAACCAAGTTGAAATGCCGTATTTAGAGGATTGCTTTAATGATATGAATGAGCAGAATGCTAGATTCCTCGAACTGGTTTCCACGGTTTTATATTTTGATAATCTCCCAAAAGAGGAAGTAGCGGACAAGGTGTTCACCTTAAAAAGCAGCCAGCGCTATACAATGGCTGAAGTGGATGAAGCCTATCAATACATTGAAACCTTAAAAACGAAAATCCAATAAGATCAAAAAACCGCCGGGACGATCGATTAACCATCCCAGGCGGTTTTTTTAGTGGTGCCTGTCACCATTTCTACTATTACGAGGTAAGAAACGGTGCCTGTCACCTGTTGATGTTACCTTTTTGATTATTTATCGCTTGCGCGTACGCCGGCTACGGCGTAGTGGTTTTTGCTCATTTCTTCGATGAACACGGTGACTTTTTCTTTTGGAGCGCCGGTTGTTTCGCTTACGGCATCCGTTACTTTTTCGACTAATGCGCGTTTTTGGTCTTCGCTGCGGCCCTCCAGCATCTTAACTGTTACATATGGCATTTTACTTTCCTCCTTATTAACTGAACTACTAGTAGTGTTCCACAAACAAACTAAAAGTGCAATATAGAGTGAACATTTGATTTTCATTTTCCAAGCGGTATCAGGTATACTTAAAGAAATATGAAGTAATGGTCCAAATGAATGACGGTTTAGCCATTCATCTAACGGTTTATCATAAGGAAGGAGAAATGAAATGGAAGGATTCCACTTGGCCTACCCACTGCGGCTAATTCCCTATGTGGCGATTACCCTTATTTTTGCCTTCACATTCCATGAATTTGCCCATGCCTACGTCGCCTATAAATTTGGTGACAATACAGCCAAAAAGCAAGGCCGCTTGACCCTAAATCCGCTCCAGCATCTTGACCCGATCGGAACGATTCTCATTTTTATTGCTGGATTTGGCTGGGCCCGCCCCGTACCGGTTAACCGCTTTTATTTTAAGAAACCGCGTCTTGCCGGCATCCTTGTTTCCGCAGCAGGCCCGTTATCAAATCTGATTCTAGCCTCGCTCGGTTTTATTGTCGGTTATGGACTTATGCGCTTCAGTGTGGGATCTTCTGCTTATTTTGATGAATTCCTAATGATTTTTATTAATTTAAACATCGTTTTGTTCATCTTTAATCTGATACCGCTCCCGCCGCTCGATGGCTACAGAATTGTAGAGGACCTTGCCCCTCATCATGTTCGTGCGAAAATGACACAATATGAACAGTACGGAATGCTAATCTTTTTAATTCTCGTGATCACCCCGCTTGATCGATTTACGATTCAGCCTATTTTTAGCATCGTCGTCCCATGGGTAAGGGAAGGATTAAGCAATTTCTTTTATACACTTTTTTTCTAGGAGGTTTATTTTTCAATGGAAGAAAATAAGAAAAAACTTGGTTTTAATATTATCAAAAAAAGTGACCCGATGGATGGTCACAAAGGATTTGGAAAAGGGGCTTTGAGCCTTGATAATGTTTCACCAGTGTTTATTGATATTGAGGCAGGCGAGGCGGAGATTGATATCGGCGCCATGCATGCCCGCAGTGCCGTGGAAAAAGGAATTAAATTTTTGGCAAATCAAGAAGAAGTACCAAATGGCAAGCCGTATTGGCTGGTTTGGGTGACGATTGATCGCAATGAGGAAGGCCCTTATTATGCCGGTGTGACGGCCTGCTTTATGACCGTGGACCGTGGAATCCGCCGCGGCTATAAATCTTTGCCGGAACATGTCAACCGCATGGATAAATCACTTAAGCGCCATATTATCGTCGATGTGATGGATGATTCTTCTAAAAAAGTTTTAGCTGATTTCTTACGTGCACACAACGCGGTTTTATGGGAGAATTCTACCGAAGAACTGAAAAAAGGCCTGTTAGCTGAATAATTTTTTAGTAAAAAAAACAAGTTTAATTCTTGTTCTTTTTTGGATAAATGAGGTAAACTATATTCAGTGTGAACACACTGTAAAACTAGGACAAGAAAAGCTCCGGAGCAATCCGGAGCTTTTCTAATGGTTTATTGTCCCCAATACCAGCGGCTGGAGTTCGCCGCTTTTTGCTGTTTTAATTCCAAGGCATAATTTTCTTATACCAAGGAACCTGTTTCTCATCTAGCTTCTTTTTGGCAGGATGATGAGCATTCTTTAGGTGATCGGTGCAATATTCCGTTGGCTCAGTTCCTTTGACAAAGTAAGTGAAGCGGCGGACAGGGCAATCCTTTGTTGCTAGTTTTCCGTTTTCCGGATTAACATATAGGCCGATTACACCTTCTTTTGGCGGTTTGAACGCCTTAACTGGTTTTCCTTTTAAAGCATCTTCCATAAAATGAGCCCAAATCTTTTTGGCGTACGTTTTTTCGGCAACCATTTCAATCGGCTTTCCGACATCATAACCCGCCCACACTGCTGTAACCAGCTGCGGCGAGTAGCCAATCATCCAGCTGTCTGTTTCCGTTGAACCGGACTTTCCGGCATAGGGTCGGGTGATATCTTTACTAACCGTACTTCCAGTCACCTTGGCATAGCCGTTTAACTTCGAATCGAATACCCCTGTTAACATTTGTGTCATAACGTACGCTCGTGCTGCATTTAATACTCGTTCATGATGATCTTCTTTTTCAAAAATGACATTGCCATTATAGTCTTCCACTCGTGTAATTAACTCCGGATGAACTTTTTTTCCACCATTCGCAAACATGCTGTAGGCGTTGGCCATTTCAATTACGCGGACGCCGGAAGTTCCTAAAGCTAGTGATGGCACTTCCGTCATCTTTGTAGACAAACCAAATTTTTTCGCTGATTCAATTAAGGTATCTTCGCCTAAAAATAAATGAGTTTTGACGGCAAAAATATTATCAGATACAGCAATCGCCTGGGCAAGCGTGATTTCCCCATTCGCATATTTATTATTGAAGTTATGCGGTGTATAATCTGGCTGGCCATCATCAAAATGGAATGTCGTATACTCACTCCGCATCGTTGATGACGGGGTAAAGCCATGCTCAAGGGCAGCATAATACAACAACGGCTTGATCGTTGAACCTGGCTGCCGTATCGCTTGGACGGCGCGGTTAAACGGACTTTTTTCATAATCCCGGCCGCCGACCATGGCTTTGACATCGCCCGTTTTCGGATCCATGGCGACAAGACCGACTTGAATGTCGGAGGAGCTGGCCACATATTTTTTAATTTGGCTTTCGGCCGCTTCTTGCTGCTTTAAATTAAGGGTTGTATAGACCTTTAAACCGCCTAAGGCGATCGTGCGGTCATCTAAATGAAGCTGGTTTTTGAGTGCATTCCGAACGGCATCCTGAAAATAAGGGGCCACTTTCACTTTATGTGTGCTGTGGACGCCTTCTAACCTAAGCGGGGCAGCCGCGGCCGCTTGGGCAGCCTTTTTGGTAATATAGCCGTTTTCCACCATGGTTTTTAAAATAACTGCCTGACGGGTTTTGGCTTTTCCGATATTGGCGAGCGGCGAGTAGATCCCCGGACCCTTAGGTATGCCTGCAAGCATGCTGGCCTCGGCAAGGGTTAATTCGGAAGCTTTTTTTCCAAAATAATATTGGCTGGCCGCTTCCACACCATAGGCGCCGTTGCCGTAATAGATGGTATTTAAATAGCCTTCCAGAATTTCTTTTTTGGAATAGTTCATTTCAAGGCGTATCGTATAGAACGCCTCAGTCAGTTTCCGCTTCCAGGTTTTATCGTGCTCAAGAAACAGATTCCGTGCATATTGCTGCGTAATGGTGCTTGCCCCCTGAACTTTGGCAAAGGCTTGAACGTCAGCAACGACTGCACCGGCAATTCGTTTAAAATCAAAGCCGTGATGATGATAGAAGTTCTTATCTTCAACGGAGACGGTTGCATTGACTAGATCTGGCGATATGTCCTTCATCCCGACCCAGTAGCGTTTTTGACCGCTGTTGCTTTCACCGATTAAAGTTCCATTATCGGCGAAAAATAACGTTGATTGCGGGACAGCCAGCGGCGGTGCCCCCAGTATTTTCGCATAGCCAAGAACACCGGCAAAGAGGATGAGCATACAAATCATGCCGATCAAACTGATGATGATAAATGCCCTTAGGTATTTTATTGTCTTTCGAAATCCCTGATCAGTCATGATTTCCATTGTATTCACCTCTCTATTAAGCGGGAGCGCTTTGTCAGCTTAGCGCTGCAGCTAGATTTTCCTACGATTGACACTTTTAAAATTTAGATAGTAATAGTATTGAAAAAATAGAGTCATTTTAAACATTCATGGAAAAATTCCTTAAATTTTACTAGACTTTTTCTTATGTTTGTAATTCAATAGGTTGGGTAGCATAAAAGAAAAGCGGAAACGGCCGTTTAACGACGTATGGATTGGACCGCGCCGACTGAGATAAAGGAAACACGAAGAGCGTTAGCGATTCGATGTTGACTTATCGTAGGGAGGTGAGGGGCAATACACTAGTCGTTGGCCGTTGGAGCTGGACAAAGAAGAGCGGAAGCGGCCGTGCTCTAGGTTCATGCAGCCGCTTGACTATATGCGAAATGGAAGGAAGTTGGGCATGTCAATTTGGTTTACAGAAAAGCAGACGAAAAACTTTGGGATTACCATGAAAGTCAACCAAACCTTACATACAGAGCAAACTGAATTTCAAAAGCTAGATATGATTGAAACAGAAGAGTGGGGCAACATGCTTTTGTTAGACGACATGGTGATGACATCGGTCCGTGACGAATTTGTTTACCATGAAATGGTTGCACACGTACCATTATTCACCCATCCAAACCCGGAAAACGTACTAGTGGTCGGCGGCGGCGACGGGGGTGTGATCCGTGAGGTCCTAAAGCACCCAAGCGTGAAGAAGGCTACCCTGGTGGATATTGATGGAAAGGTAATCGAGTACTCTAAGAAATTCCTACCTGAAATAGCCGGCAAGCTCGATGACCCGCGTGTCGATGTCCGCGTCGACGACGGATTTATGCACATTGCCAAAAGCGAAAATGAGTATGACGTGATAATGGTAGATTCAACTGAACCAGTAGGTCCTGCGGTGAACCTGTTTACGAAAGGTTTTTATGCGGGGATTTCTAAAGCATTGAAAGAAGATGGCATCTTCGTGGCGCAGTCGGATAACCCCTGGTTTAAAGCGGAGTTAATCCGAGATGTTCAACGCGATGTGAGAGAGATTTTCCCGATTACACGTCTGTATGTAGCCAATATTCCAACATACCCAAGCGGCTTATGGGCATTTACGATTGGTTCAAAAAAATATGATCCTTTGGAGGTTAGCGAAGAGCGCTTCCATGAGATTGAGACCAAATATTACACAAAAGAACTGCATAAAGCCGCGTTTGTTTTGCCAAAGTTTGTTGGCGATTTATTGAAGTAGCGGAATTGTGCCCATAACCCGAGGCTGTGCGGCGGTACGGTCAAAAAAGTGATTTTTTGTGCCCGCTGGGGTTATGAAAAGTGATGTGACGGTAACAAAAATAGTTTTTTGTGACCAAAGTGTCAAGAAAAGTAGTCCTACGGTCACAAAAAAGAAAAATTGCGCCCATTTGGGTTCATAATACAAACAGAACGGTCACAAAAATCGTTTGTGGCTGGTAATACATAAAAGAGAGGGATAGTAGAATGCGTTTTGATGAGGCATACTCGGGTAATGTTTTTATTAAAAGTCACCCGAATTTTGAAGATAGTCAGGTTGTATTATATGGAATGCCAATGGATTGGACAGTGAGCTATCGCCCAGGGTCACGTTTCGGCCCAGCCCGTATCCGTGAGGTATCCATTGGTCTTGAAGAGTATAGTTTTTACCTTGACCGTGAGTTAGAAGAGGTTAAATATTTTGATGCCGGTGACATTCCACTTCCATTTGGTAATGCGCAGCGCAGCCTGGATATGATTGAAGAATTTGTTGATCAGATTTTAGCAGCTGGCAAATTCCCCCTTGGCATGGGCGGAGAGCACCTTGTTTCATGGCCGGTCATGAAGGCTATGTATAAAAAGTATCCGGATTTAGCGATTATCCATTTTGATGCACATACGGATTTGCGTGAGGAATACGAGGGTGAGCCATTATCACACTCCACCCCAATTCGTAAAATTGCCGAACATATTGGACCAAAAAATGTTTACTCTTTTGGAATCCGTTCCGGGATGAAGGAAGAGTTACAGTGGGCAAAAGAGAACGGTATGCATATTTCTAAATTTGAAGTGCTGGAGCCATTAAAAGAAATCCTGCCAACACTAGCAGGACGTCCAGTATATGTCACCATCGATATTGATGTGCTTGACCCTGCACATGCACCTGGTACAGGAACGGTTGATGCAGGCGGCATCACATCAAAAGAGCTGCTCGCCTCCATCCATGCAATTGCTCGTTCTGAAGTTAACGTAGTCGGCGGCGACCTTGTTGAAGTGGCGCCAATCTATGACCCATCAGAACAAACAGCCAACACCGCCAGCAAACTACTCCGCGAAATGATCCTAGGCTGGGTAAAATAAACGGTGCCTGACACCGTTTGTTGTATAGCCATAGTGCTTTGTTAGGTAATGGTGCCTGTCACTATTAGTCGTATAGCCACAGTGCCTTGATGGTTAATGGTGCCTGACACCATGAAAGCAATGGGTGCCTGTCCCGGTGCGGGGCGGGCATTTTTTGATTTGTTGGTGATCTAAGTTTATAATAGAAAAAGTATGCTTTTATGTACTTAGGTCAATTATGATACTAGCGAACGATCTAAAGAGGATGATAAATTCCTTTTAATAAAGGAAGTGTTACAGTTGTCAAGTTTGTCTACTACAGAGATTCCCATGAAGATTAATGTGAAAACAACGATTCATCAGCAAGAAGGCTCAGAGACCATTGAGCTGCAGGTATTTGGCCGCTATTTTGAAAAGGACGGGGCTTCATTCCTTAAATATGAGGAAGTACTAGAAGAAGGTACAGTCCGGACAATTGTGAAGGTTGCGCCAGATGAGGCGCTGATCCTCCGAGGCGGGGCCGTAAAGATGCGCCTACCCTTCAGGTTACATAAGAAATTAAGAGGCAGCTACGAGATGCCGTTTGGGGTATTTGAAACAATGACAATGACTAGAAGACTCGAACACACAAAGGGTCTGATTGATATTCTTTATGATTTCACAATGCAGGGCTCACCTGCCGGTACATTCCATATGGAGATAACCTTTCAGGAGGAAGAAAGATGAATATAGTAGAACAGGTACAAACAAAACTAAAAGAAGAGATCAAAGCAGCCGTGCTGAAGGCAGGCCTAGCTTCAGAGGAACAGATTCCCGATGTCATTCTAGAGACCCCAAAGGAAAAGGCTCACGGTGATTATTCAACCAACATGGCGATGCAGCTTGCGCGCGTCGCAAAAAAGGCACCGCGGATGATTGCAGAGGCATTGGTTGCCAATTTTGACCGTACAAAGGCTTCGATTGAAAAAATTGAACTAGCAGGCCCAGGCTTTATTAACTTTTACATGAACAATGCATATTTAACAGATTTAATTCCGACCGTTCTTCATGCTGGGGAACACTACGGCGAAACAACAACAGGCAACCGCCAAAAAGTCCAGGTTGAATTTGTTTCAGCCAACCCAACCGGGGACCTTCACCTTGGACATGCCCGCGGTGCGGCCGTTGGCGACTCGCTTAGCAATATCCTTGCCAAAGCAGGCTATGATGTTTCGCGTGAATACTATATTAATGATGCCGGCAACCAGATTAATAATTTAGCGTTGTCCGTAGAAGCCCGCTATTTCCAAGCACTTGGCTTGGAGAAAGACATGCCGGAGGATGGCTATCATGGTGCCGATATCATTGGAATTGGTAAGACTTTAGCAGAAGAGTTCGGCGATAAGTATGTAAATGTTACGGATGAAGAGCGTTTCGAATTCTTCCGTGAGTATGGTTTGAAATATGAAATGGCCAAACTGAAGAAGGATCTTGAAGATTTCCGGGTTGGCTTTGACGTATGGTACTCAGAAACGTCCCTTTATAAAAATGGTAAAATCGATGAGGCACTCGCCGCACTTCGTAAGACAGGCTATATCTATGAGCAGGACGGAGCAACCTGGCTGCGTTCAACGGATTTCGGCGATGATAAGGACCGCGTTCTCATTAAGCAAGACGGCTCTTATACGTATTTAACACCGGATATTGCCTACCACAAGGACAAGCTTGAGCGTGGTTTTGAAAAATTAATCAATATTTGGGGTGCTGACCACCATGGCTATATTCCACGGATGAAGGCCGCCATTCAGGCCCTTGGTTATGACCGCGAGGTGCTCGAGGTTGAAATTATTCAGTTAGTTCACCTTTATAAAAATGGTGAAAAAATGAAGATGAGTAAGCGGACCGGAAAAGCCGTAACAATGCGTGATTTAGTCGATGAGGTTGGCCTCGATGCGACGCGTTACTTCTTCGCGATGCGCAGTTCAGACACGCATATGGATTTCGACTTGGATTTAGCTGTATCGGAATCCAATGAAAACCCAGTTTATTATGCACAATATGCTCATGCCCGAATTTCCAGTATCCTCCGTTCAGGCGAAGACCAGGGAATTTCCGTTGACGCAGATGCTGATTTTTCATTCATTGAATCTGAAAAAGAAATTGACCTATTAAAGAAACTTGGTGAATTTCCGGCAGCTGTTGGCGAGGCCGCACAGAAGCGTGTACCGCACCGCATCACGAATTATATCTTGGAATTAGCGGCAGCGTTCCATAGTTTTTATAATGCGGACAAGGTGCTTGATAGCGACAATCTAGACCGCACGAAAGCACGCCTTGCCTTGGTAAAATCCGTGCAGATCACACTTAAAAATGCGCTCGCTTTAATTGGCGTTTCAGCTCCAGAAAAAATGTAAAACATAAATGGAAGCCTCTTGGTTAGGAAACTTAATCCTTGAGGCTTTTTTTGTGGGGAATTTTTATTTTTAACATGAATATCTTCCAAAAAAATGCAGATAGTAAAGATAGAAATTGAGTAGGAGTGAACCGTTTAAATGAATATTGGAAGAGCAAAAGAAATACTTGAATCAGCGGATATGATTAATGTGACTTATGATGGGACCCCCGTCATTATTCAACATGTTGACGAAACCACGAAAATGGCGCGGATCTATACCCGAAAGGATCCGGAGAATGAACAAGATGTTCCCGTCCTCAATCTAATCGAAGAATAGAAAAGAGTCTCCAGCGTAAACGGAGACTCTTTCATTTTATTTCAATGCTGGCCCCGCTTATCCGCTTAAATCCCCGCAATTTACTTAAATCCTCGACTAATTTTAAGGCCGCCTGATCCTTTGCCTTGGCCTCAATCATAAAATCGACATCCTGCCCGAGTTCACGCAGTAAATTCACAAACGGCATAATGAATTCCGGGTCGACCAAATCCGCATGGGAGCGGAATTCCTTTTCATTTTTGGGAGAAGAAATATGGACTTTCGGCACCATTTCACCCTTAGACCAGGTCCCAAAAATCCGCGGCAGCAGCTCCTCGAGCGGGGCTTCACTAAGATTGGCCATATAATGATGATAATCAAACACTAACCGGATTTCTTCTTTTTCACACACCTTTAAAGTCTCCTCCGCCGTATAAGTCTTATCATCATTTTCGAGGGTCATGACCTTTTTAATGTGACTAGGCAAGGTGGTCAGGTTTTCATAAAATCGCGACAGTGCGGCGGCCTTATCGCCATAGGCACCGCCAATGTGGATATTAATCAGCCCTTTGTCAGCAATCCCCATTGCCTCAAACATCTGATAATGGTACGTCATATCGATGACGGCATTTTCGGTAATCGTCTTTTTGGGAGAGGTAAACAAGGTAAATTGATTCGGATGAAAACTGACGCGCAAATGATTCCGTTTTACTAAGTCGCCAATTTCCCGCCATTCTTTTAAAAAAGGAGTGGTAAAATCCCAGCGCACCTCTGGGTGTGTCGCCAACGGGACAATTGAGCTTGAGAACCGGTACAATTCAATTTCGTGCGCCAGATTGTAGTAAAGCATCCTTAAGGTGTGCTTGAGATTTAACCTCGTCACCTCAAGCAGCTTTTCCTTGCGCTCAGAGGCGCTAAGCTGCTGATAACGGGTAAAAGTCAGTGCCTTCGCTGGGGAGGCATCCCATAAACTGATTGCATGTGAAACATAGCCAAACCGAATTTTGATCATCAACACTCCCCCTTATAAAAAGTAGCAAACAGCCCCAGCTATTGTTTCTTTTACAGATCGCCAAAGATTTGGTTTATTTAGGACAGTGAGCGACAGCTTTTTAGAATCAAGGATGTCCCGATCGATGACACTCTTCAATCGCTTAATAAAGGCTGGATCATAGATATAGCAATTTATTTCTTTATTTAAAAATAAACTGCGCCGATCGAAATTGGCCGTGCCAATATCACAAATTTTATCATCAATCAGGATTGTCTTTGCATGATAAAAACCATTTTGGTATTGATAAACCTGGGCACCTGCCGTGATAAGCCTTCGTAAAAAGCGGTAAGATGCCTCTTGAACTAGGATATGATCAGAGGTATAGGGGACAATGAGCGTAATCTGGACGCCGCGCCGCCGCGCTGCCAGTAATTCCTTAAAAATGGGCGAGCTTGGAATAAAATAAGGGGTGCCGATGATAATCGATTGATCGGCTTTCCTCATCAGGTCAATAAAAATTCCTTCCAACAGCCCCGCTTCCGTTGGGTTTAATTGATGCCGGATGCTGCCTTTGGACAGTGGAGGAAAAAGCCTTGGATCATGATGAACCTTTTCGCTCGCATACTCGTTCCAATCCTGCAAAAACGCACTCTGCAAAAAATGAACGCCCTCACCTGTTAGCTTTAACTGGTAATCCCGCCAAGGACTAAGCTTCGGGTCTTCATCAATGTATTCTTTGCCAATATTAAAGCCGCCCATAAAGCCGATCTTTCCATCAATAATCGATATTTTTCGGTGGTTTCGAACTTGGGCAGAGTAAAAGAGGAAGGGAAGTTTGACCCGATTGCTAAACGCGACATGGATGCCAGCGGTTTTAAGGTCCTTCACCTCTTTTTTCTTGATCGTTAAACTGCCAAGCCGGTCAATCAGCAAACGGACCTCGACACCTTCTTGTGCCTTCTTTTTTAAAATTGTGAAAAATTCCTGTCCCAAGCTGTCATTCTTTATAATATAATACAAAATATGGAGATGTTTTTGGGCTTTTTGAATCTCAGAAAAATAGCTACGGAAAAAATCCTTGCCATGTGTAAAAATCTCAAACTCGCTGTGGAGGATGCCGGTCTCCACTTTGTTTGCAATCAGCAGATGCTTCTTTCGGCCTAAGCTAAAATCTAGGACAAGCCATATAATGAAAAGAACAAGCAGTCCACTCAAAATGACTACAAATTTCATTGAAAATCTTCCCCCATTCGGTTTCGTTAGTGTCCCCATGTACGAACTTTTCTATAAGTTGGCCAATTTGATAAAAATGATTTGACTGAATGCTCATTCATTTTTATAATAGACATAGATACAATTCTGAAAATTTACTATTTTCTACAAACAATCGGGGAGAATCAAAGAAAGGGGCGTTTTACTTGAATGGTCTTTTATGGGTCAACCTCATTGCATTTCTGGCTGTAACCGCTTACGCGATTAGTCTATTTGTTTATGTGGTTAAAACAAGAATTGAATTTATCAAACTGGGAAAGAAAGTGGAGTTTGATCATAATGTCAAAGAACGGCTGCAAAAAATTTGGGTCAACGTGTTTGGCCAGAAGAAACTCTTAAAAGATAAAAAAAGTGGTGCCATTCATGTCATGTTCTTTTATGGCTTTATTTTAGTCCAATTTGGCGCCATTGATTTTATTTGGAAAGGGCTCGCACCTGGCTCACATCTGCCGCTGGGTCCATTGTATGCGGGATTTACCTTTTTCCAAGAGATTGTCACATTAATGATTCTTGTTGCGGTAGTGTGGGCTTTTCACCGCCGCTATGTAGAAAAATTAGTCCGCTTAAAACGCAATTTTAAATCAGGTCTTGTTCTGTTATTCATTGGCGGATTAATGGTGTCTGTTTTACTGGGGAATGGAATGGGCCTCATTTGGCATGGGGAAGAGCCATCATGGACGGAACCGATTGCTTCAGTGATTTCGGTTATTTTTTCGGGGATTAGTGAAACCGCCTCCATTGTTGTTTTTTACATAGCATGGTGGGCGCATTTATTATTCTTGTTAACCTTCTTAGTATACGTGCCGCAGTCCAAGCATGCCCACTTAATCGCCGGGCCGGCCAACGTCTACTTTAACCGTTTGGATAAACCGGGAAAATTGAAAAAAGTTGATTTTGAAGATGAATCACAAGAATCGTTCGGCGTTGGTAAAATTGAAGACTTTACCCAGCACCAAATGATTGATTTTTATGCCTGCGTAGAATGCGGCCGCTGTACCAATATGTGTCCGGCCACAGGAACGGGCAAAATGCTGTCCCCAATGGATTTAATCGTTAAAATGCGCGACCACCTCACCTTTCATGGTGCGTCTGTAACCTCTAAGCAGCCATGGGTGCCGACGTTTGCATTTGCCAATTCAAAAGGAAACCAGATCGCACTTGCGGCACAAGGTCAGGGTGCACAGGAAACAGCTGCTGCTGCGCTTTACAACCCTAGTTTGATTGGTGATGTAATTACCGAAGAGGAGATTTGGGCGTGTACCACCTGCCGAAACTGTGAGGACCAATGCCCTGTTATGAATGAACATGTCGATAAAATTATCGACATGCGCCGTTACTTAGTTTTGACAGAAGGAAAGATGGATGCCGATGCCCAGCGCGCGATGACTAATATTGAGCGTCAAGGCAACCCGTGGGGCTTAAACCGTAAAGAGCGTGAGAACTGGCGTGAGGCTCGCGAGGATGTCCACATTCCAACCGTGAAAGAAATGAATAAGGCCGGCGAAGAATTTGAATACCTTTTCTGGGTTGGCTCAATGGGCTCCTATGATAACCGCAGTCAAAAAATTGCCTTATCGTTTGCCAAGCTCCTCAACGAAGCAGGTGTGAAGTTTGCCATCCTTGGCAATAAGGAAAAGAACTCTGGTGATACACCTCGCCGTTTAGGAAATGAGTTCTTATTCCAAGAACTTGCGGCCAAGAATATTGAGGAGTTTGAAAAGGCAGAGGTCAAGAAAATCGTTACGATTGACCCGCATGCCTATAATATTTTTAAAAATGAATATCCTGATTTCGGGTTAGAAGCAGAAGTCTTCCATCATACGGAAGTGCTTTATCAGCTGGTCCGTGATGGAAGACTTGTTCCGAAGCATGCGGTGAATGAAAAGATTACCTTCCATGATTCCTGCTACCTCGGACGTTACAATGACGTCTACGATCCGCCGCGGGAGATTTTAAAATCGATTCCGGGTGTGCAGCTGGTCGAAATGGAACGCAACCGGGAAAAAGGAATGTGCTGCGGCGCAGGCGGCGGTTTAATGTGGATGGAGGAAGAAACCGGTCACCGCATCAACGTCAGCCGGACAGAGCAGGCGCTAGCCGTCAATCCATCCGTGATCAGTTCGGGCTGCCCTTACTGCTTGACGATGCTTTCCGATGGAACGAAGGCAAAAGAAGTGGAAGAAAAGGTTGCAACCTACGATGTGGCTGAGCTGCTTGAAAAAGCCGTTTGTGGTGACGGGCAAGCAGTCGCTTCTTAAATCCATGAGCAAGAGCTTGAATTTTTACAAATCAAAATTTTAAAAATTTTGTGTAAAACATTTCAACTCTTGCTCTTTTTTATGTAAAATAGAGGTATATAGTTAAACGCTTACATTATTTTAAAAAGCGTAAGCCGGAATCGTTGGTTCCTTGCCTGCGTTATATTTTTCGTTTCATTTCGAGCGAGCGTTCAGTCGCCACAAGCAAAGGGAGAACAGCTGAAAAATGGGAATAAGGGAGAGATTAGCATGGGGAGAACGGTGATTTTAAGCGGTGTTCGCACACCTTTTGGAAAATTAGGAGGGAATTTAAGCGGCTTTACGGCGTCACAGCTTGGCGGAATTGCCGTAAAGGAAGCATTGATTCGTTCAGGTGTGAAGCCGGAAGAAGTAGAGGAAGTCATTCTTGGAACGGTGTTACAAGGCGGCCAGGGGCAAATTCCATCGCGGCAGGCAGCTATTCATGCCGGACTACCATGGGAAGTTAAGACGGAGACGATTAACAAGGTTTGTGCTTCAGGAATGCGGAGCGTGACGCTGGCAGACCAAATCATCCGTGCCGGCGATGAAGAGGTCATTGTCGCGGGCGGTATGGAATCGATGAGCAACGCGCCATATATTTTACCAAAAGCAAGATGGGGCTTTCGCATGGGTGACTCAACCGTTAAGGACTTAATGATTCATGACGGATTGACCTGCAGCTTCACCGGGGTTCATATGGGCACTTATGGAAATAGTACAGCAGCAGAAATGGATCTTTCACGTGAAGCTCAGGACGAATGGGCGCTGCGAAGCCATGTTAAGGCAATTGCCGCTATCGAGAGCGGGAAATTGGCGGAGGAGATCGTATCGGTTGAGGTACCGCAGCGCAAAGGGGATCCGGTGTTGGTTTCTGCAGATGAGGGGCCGCGCAAGGATACGTCGTTAGAGCGCTTGTCCAAATTGGCCCCGGTGTTCAATTCAACCGGGACGATTACGGCCGGGAACGCGCCAGGCGTGAATGACGGTGCAGCAGCGCTTGTGTTAATGAGTGAGGAGCGGGCTGAGCGTGAGGGACGCAAGGTGGAGGCCGTCATTCTTGGCCATACAGCGATTGCAGTCGAAGCAAAAGATTTTCCGCAGACCCCGGGCTTGGTGATTAATGAGCTGTTAAAAAAGACTGGCCGCAGCTTGGAAGAGATTGATTTGTTTGAGATAAATGAAGCCTTTGCAGCTGTGGCATTAGCGAGCACAAAAATTGCCGGGCTTGATCTGGAAAAGGTCAATGTCAATGGCGGTGCGGTGGCGCTTGGTCATCCGATTGGTGCAAGCGGGGCACGGATTATTATTACCTTGATGCATGAATTGAAGCGCCGCGGCGGCGGAGTCGGAATTGCTGCGATTTGTTCAGGCGGCGGCCAGGGTGATGCGGTGATGATTGAGGTGCCAAAAGCGTAAGGCTGTCGGAGTGAGACAGCACAGATTTAATTTGCGGTTAGGAGGCCTTTATTTGTGGATAAGTTCATTTTATTTGCGGATAAGGGCCTTTCACTTGCAGATAAGCAGGTTTAATTTGCGCAAGGGAGGCTAACTTGCGGATAGCCAGAAACTATTTGCGGATACCGGACTTTCACTTGCGGATAAGCTAATTTCACTTGCGGATACCACCTTCCAACTTGCGAGAAGGCGGACCACAGTTTTTTTAATAGAGAGATGGAGGGAAAACAATGAACGTTTCAAAGGTTATGGTGATTGGTGCGGGTCAAATGGGCTCCGGAATTGCTCAGGTTTGTGCCCAAGCCGGCTACGAAGTGGTATTGAATGACTTAAAACCTGAATTTGTGGAGCGGGGTTTAGAAATCATCCAGAAAAACCTCACCCGCAACGTAGACAAAGGCCGAATTACAGAGGAACAAAAGCAGGAAGTAATCGCCAGACTAACCCCTTCAACCGATCTCAACGATGCCAGCAGCGTCGACCTGGTCATTGAAGCAGCAGTTGAAAATATGGAAATCAAGACAAACATCTTTTCACAGCTAGACAAAATCGCTCCAGCACATACCATCCTAGCTAGTAACACCTCATCATTGCCTATCACAGAAATTGCCGCTGCCACCAGCCGTCCAGAAAAGGTAATCGGCATGCATTTTATGAATCCTGTTCCCGTTATGAAACTCGTTGAAATAATCCGCGGGCTTGCAACAGCCGATGAAGTCTATCAAGTGATTGAGGATATGACCAAAACGTTGGGCAAAGTACCGGTTGAGGTAAATGACTTTCCTGGCTTTGTCTCGAACCGCATCCTCATGCCAATGATCAATGAAGCCATTTACACGCTTTACGAGGGCGTTGCCACCAAAGAAGCCATCGATGAAGTGATGAAGCTTGGCATGAATCATCCAATGGGACCGCTAACGCTAGCTGATTTTATCGGCTTAGATACATGCTTATACATTATGGAAACACTTCATGAAGGTTTTGGTGATGATAAGTATCGTCCGTGCCCGCTTTTGCGTAAATATGTGAAAGCCGGCTGGCTCGGTAAGAAATCAGGGCGCGGTTTTTACAGCTATGAATAAAATAGAAAAGCGGAAGCGCCTTGAACAGGGGCGACAGGCTTAAGACGAGCCGGCGAGAAGGCTGTTCTTTAGCCTTCTTGACGGAATGGCTTAAGACCCCGAGCCCCTAGGCGCTGGAGCTGGACAATTAAAAGAAACCAGGTGGATTACGCCGTCATTACATAATCGAAGATTCCCCTGGCACACAGCATCTGAACTATTCATCCTCAGGAAGGGGAGACATATGATGAATCTGACATTGACAGACGAGCAAGAAATGATGCGGAAAATGGTTCGTGATTTTGCCCAGAAGGAAATCACACCATTTATTGAAAAAATGGAAAAAGGGGAATTTCCCCGCGGCATTCTTCGCAAAATGGGCGAGCTCGGTCTAATGGGAATTCCCGTTTCCGCTAAGTACGGCGGGGCGGAGATGGATTTTATTTCTTATATTATTGCGATTCATGAACTGTCAAAAGTAAGCGCTACAGTAGGCGTAATCCTGTCTGTCCACACCTCCGTCTGTACGAACCCAATTTTATACTTTGGAACGGAGGAACAAAAGCAAAAGTATATACCCAAGCTGGCGTCTGGCGAGTACTTAGGGGCGTTTTGCTTAACCGAACCAAGTTCTGGGTCCGATGCCGCCAGTTTAAAAACACGGGCGGTGAAAAAAGGCGAGCATTATGTGCTAAACGGCTCCAAGGTGTTTATCACAAACGGCGGTGAGGCCGATGTGTATATAGTGTTTGCAACGACGGACCCATCCCTTGGAACAAAAGGGATTGCGGCCTTTATTGTTGAAAAAAATACCCCTGGTTTTATCGTCGGCAAGGATGAGAAGAAAATGGGGCTGCACGGCTCAAGAACGGTGCAGTTAACCTTTGAGGATTTGCATGTCCCCGCGGCAAACATGCTTGGCCAAGAAGGAGAAGGCTTTCGAATTGCAATGGCGAACCTTGACGTCGGCCGAATTGGCATCGCCACTCAGGCATTGGGGATTGCGGAAGCAGCTTTTGAAGCGGCCACAGCCTACGCGAAGACGCGCCATCAGTTTGGCAAACCAATAGCTGCTCAGCAGGGGATTGCTTTTAAGCTGGCCGATATGGCGACAAGTGTCGAGGCGGCTAAACTATTAGTCTATCAGGCTGCTGATTTGCGGAGTAAAGGGTTGAAGTGCACGTTGGAGGCGTCGATGGCAAAGCTGTTTACCACTAGAACAGCAGTGGAAGTGACAACAGAAGCGATTCAGGTATTTGGCGGCTACGGTTATACGGAGGATTATCCCGTTGAGCGCTTTTTCCGTGATGCCAAGGTGACGGAGATTTATGAGGGCACGAGCGAGATTCAGCGGATTGTGATTAGTAAGCATCTATAATTTAGATGCGAAGTGGTAATAAATCTAAAAATTTGTTAAATTGTCCGCACTTTTTTTAAATATATCTAAAATTATTGTTAATAAAGCCAAAGATGGGCCCGGATTGGGCAGAGGAGGCACTCAAAATGCAATTTAAATTATCGGAAGAGCATGAAATGATTCGTAAAATGGTCCGGGATTTTGCCCGCAACGAGGTCGCGCCGACAGCGGCAGAACGTGATGAGGAAGAACGCTTTGATCGCGAGATTTTTGACAAAATGGCGGAACTGGGATTAACGGGAATTCCATGGCCGGAAGAATACGGCGGCATTGGCAGTGACTTTCTTGCTTATTGTATCGCGGTTGAAGAGCTTTCCCGCGTGGATGCGTCAACAGGCGTCCTCTTGTCTGCCCACACCTCGCTGGCCGGCTGGCCGATTTACAAATTCGGCAGTGAAGATCAAAAACAAACCTACCTGCGCCCGATGGCAGAAGGCTGTAAAATCGGTGCTTATGGATTAACAGAGCCTGGCAGCGGTTCGGATGCGGGCGGGATGAGAACGACTGCGCGTTTAGAAGGGGACCACTATATCCTAAACGGCTCAAAAATCTTTATAACCAATGGCGGTGAGGCCGACATTTATGTGGTCTTCGCTTTAACCGACCCAACCAGTAAGCAAAAAGGAACGACAGCGTTTATTATCGAAAGCGATTTCCCTGGCTTCTCGGTTGGTAAAAAGGAAAAAAAACTCGGTATTCGTTCCTCGCCAACAACCGAAATTATTTTTGAAGATTGCAAGGTTCCGATAAAAAACCGCCTTGGTGAGGAAGGCGATGGCTTTAAAATTGCGATGATGACGCTCGATGGCGGCCGCAACGGCATCGCTGCCCAGGCAGTCGGCATCGCCCAAGGCGCACTCGATGCAGCCGTCGACTATGCACGCGAACGCCAACAGTTTGGCAAACCAATTGTCGCCAATCAAGGCATCTCCTTTAAGCTGGCAGATATGGCTACCAATATTGAAGCGGCAAGACTACTAACCTATCAAGCGGCATGGCTCGAGTCCAATGGCTTACCGTACGGTAAAGAGTCGGCGATGTCCAAACTGTTTGCAGGTGACACGGCAATGAAGGTGACGACGGAAGCCGTTCAAGTCTTTGGCGGGTATGGCTATACAAAAGATTATCCGGTTGAACGGTTTATGCGCGATGCAAAAATCACTCAGATTTATGAAGGAACACAAGAAATTCAACGTCTCGTGATTTCGAGAATGATTACAAAATAAACAGCCATGCCAACAGGGGCTCGGGGGCCCCTTGGCGTTGGTGCTAGAAAAAGGCGGTACCTAGGATGAAAAAAAGAGAAGTTCAAGCCTCTGTCAAGGATGAGCGTCTTGTGCAAAAAAGGCGCGACCAAATGATCAAAGGGGCTGTATCACTTTTTAAACAAAAGGGGTTTCACCGGACAACGACAAGGGAAATCGCCAAAGCAGCTGGATTCAGCATCGGCACATTGTATGAATACATTCGCACGAAAGAGGATGTCCTATACTTGGTCTGTGACAGCATCTATGACCATGTCAGCGAACGGCTTCAGCAGGATTTGGCAGTGGAAAAAGGGACATTGGAAAGCTTGAAGCACGGAATTGCTGACTTTTTCCAGGTCATGGATGAAATGCAGGCCGAGGTGTTGGTTATGTATCAGGAAGTGAAGTCACTATCCAAAGATGCCCTGCCATATGTATTGAAGAAAGAGATGGAAATGGTCGCGATGTTTGAGGAGCTGTTGACCCGTTGTGTCGAGAACGGGGAACTGCGATTATCGAAAAAACAAATCGAACTTGTCGCCCACAATATTTTTGTCCAGGGACAAATGTGGGGATTCCGCCGCTGGGCCTTAAGAAAGCTGTTTACGCTTGAGGAATATATTGCAATGCAGACAGAAGTCTTATTATCGGGGATTCAAGGCGGGGTCTCGGGCGCTGTTGCAGTTCCGGAGAAGGGGTAATCACACGATTCATTTTTCCAAAAGGGGGAGCACGATGGGGAAATATCAGCCACGGCATCATATTCGCTTTGTGACGGCGTCGAGCCTGTTTGACGGTCATGATGCCTCCATTAATATAATGAGACGGATTCTGCAGGCGAGTGGGGCGGAGGTCATTCACCTTGGCCACAACCGCTCGGTCGAAGAGGTTGTAAATGCCGCGATTCAGGAAGATGTCCAAGGAATTGCGATCTCGTCGTACCAGGGCGGGCATGTTGAGTATTTCAAATATATGTATGATTTGTTAAAGGAAAAAGGGGCACCGCATATTCGGATTTATGGCGGCGGAGGCGGGGTGATTATCCCGCGCGAGATGGATGAGCTGCATGCCTATGGAATTGCCCGGCTGTTTTCGCCGGAGGACGGGCGGACACTTGGACTGCAAGGGATGATTGACCGGATGATCGAGGAATGTGATTTTTCAACAGTCACTTCCGATGTTAACGAACAGATTGCTAAGCTGCCGGCGGGCGATGTGAAAGCGATTGCCAAGCTGATTACGATTGCAGAGCTTCATGTTGATAAAAGGAACGAGGCCGCGGCTGCAGCTGAACAGGTGCTTGAACAGGTGAAGTCACTTGAAAAGGGGATTCCTGTTGTTGGGATTACCGGAACGGGTGGTGCCGGAAAAAGTTCGTTAACCGATGAGTTAATCCGCCGCTTTATCAATGAATTTCCAGGCAAAAAGGTCGCGATTCTTTCTGTCGACCCAACCAAACAAAAAACAGGCGGAGCACTGCTTGGCGACCGGATCCGCATGAATGCGATTTTCTCTCCGAATGTGTACATGCGCAGTCTCGCGACAAGGTCTTCCAAAAATGAACTATCGCTGGCGATTAAGGATGCTGTCACGGTTACCAAGGCGGCAGGCTTTGACCTAGTTATTGTCGAAACGAGCGGCATCGGTCAGGGCGATGCGGAAATCACCGAGATTTGTGATGTGTCGATGTATGTGATGACGAGCGAGTTTGGAGCGCCGTCACAGCTGGAAAAGATCGATATGCTCGACTTTGCCGATTTGATTGTCATCAATAAATTTGAACGCAAGGGTTCTGAGGATGCAAAACGCCAGGTGCAAAAGCAGTACCAGCGCAACCATATGCTGTTTGAAAAAGACCTGGACGAAATGCCGGTATACGGCACGATTGCCAGCCAGTTTAATGACCAGGGGACGAATGCGTTGTTTGCGGCGTTAGTTGAGGTAATTAATGAAAAAGCAGGCACCGAGTGGGTGACATCGTTTAGTAAGGAAGCCGTGGTTGAAAAGCAAAATGTCATCATTCCGACAGACCGCCGTTATTATTTACGTGAGATCACCGAGACAGTGCGCGGCTATCATCGCAAGGCTGAAGCCCAAGCCAATATTGCCCGGAAATTATTTCAGCTTGAGGGTGCCATCGAGGCAGTTCAGAATCAGCCGGAAGTGGTGGCTGCTTTAGAGGCAGTGAAGCAAGAAACGGAGGCACAGCTGACGGCGGAATCGCAAAAAATCCTGGCGTCGTGGGAACAGACCAAGTCAGCGTATGCGGGTGAAAAATTTGTTACGCGCATTCGGGATAAAGAGATTATCACCGTTTTAAAATCAAAAAGTTTATCAGGCCTTGATATTCCGAAAGTGGTTCTGCCTAAATATAAAGATTATGGTGAGATTTTGCGCTGGGTGTACCGCGAGAATGTTCCAGGTTCATTCCCTTATACGGCTGGGGTGTTTCCTTTTAAACGCGAGGGTGAAGATCCGAAGCGCCAGTTCGCCGGTGAAGGAACACCGGACCGGACGAACCGCCGCTTTCACTACTTATCAAAGGATGATGCGGCAAAGCGGTTAAGTACTGCCTTTGATTCAGTGACTTTGTACGGGGAAGACCCGGATTACCGACCCGATATTTTTGGGAAAGTTGGCGAAAGCGGGGTCAATGTTTGTACCTTAGATGACATGAAAAAGCTGTATGCAGGCTTTGATTTATGCCACCCTTCCACATCGGTTTCAATGACGATTAATGGCCCGGCGCCGATTATTTTGGCAATGTTTATGAATACGGCCATTGATCAGCAGGTGCAGGAGAAGGAAGCAGAGCTTGGCAGGACGTTGACGGTTGAAGAGTTTGCTAAAGTCCGAGCCTACACACTGCGCACTGTACGCGGGACCGTTCAGGCTGATATTTTAAAAGAAGACCAAGGCCAGAATACGTGTATTTTTTCAACAGAGTTCGCCTTACGGATGATGGGCGATATTCAGCAGTATTTCATAGACCATCAAGTCCGTAATTATTATTCTGTGTCGATTAGCGGTTATCATATTGCCGAAGCCGGTGCTAATCCGATTTCGCAGCTCGCGTTTACGCTGTCTAATGGCTTTACGTATGTGGAATATTATCTGAGCCGCGGTATGAAGATTGATGATTTTGCACCGAACCTATCGTTCTTTTTCTCGAATGGCCTGGATCCCGAGTATACGGTGATCGGCCGGGTGGCACGGAGGATTTGGGCAACAGTAATGCGTGATAAATATGGGGCGAATGAGCGCAGTCAAAAGCTGAAGTATCATGTTCAGACCTCAGGGCGGTCGCTGCATGCCCAGGAAATCGACTTTAATGATATCCGCACGACCCTGCAGGCGTTAATGGCCCTGCATGATAACTGTAACTCCCTTCATACAAATGCTTATGATGAGGCGATTACGACGCCAACCGAAGAGTCGGTGCGCCGGGCGATGGCGATTCAGATGATTATTACGAAGGAGCATGGGTTAACGAAAAATGAAAATCCCCTTCAAGGTTCGTTTATTGTCGAAGAGCTGACCGATTTAGTGGAAGAGGCGGTACTTCAGGAGTTTGACCGCTTGAATGACCGCGGCGGGGTGCTCGGTTCGATGGAGACCCAGTATCAGCGCGGCAAGATTCAGGACGAATCGATGTATTATGAAATGAAGAAGCATACCGGAGAATTGCCAATTATTGGCGTCAATACGTATGTGAATCCGAATCCGCCATCTGAGGAAGAGGTCAATAATATGGAATTGGCCCGGGCCACGAAAGAGGAGAAGGAATTACAAATTCATCATTTGCGGGCCTTTCAGGAAGCCCATTCGAGTGAAACAGCTGCTGCCTTAGCTCGTTTGAAGGCTGCAGCGGTCAACAATGGCAACATCTTCGCTGAATTGATGGAAACCGTTAAAGTCGCCAGCCTTGGGCAAATCACGAGAGCCTTATATGAGGTTGGGGGACAGTACCGTAGGAATATGTAATATGAAAATAGTATTAACGGTGACAGGCACCATGTGGAAATTTCACATGGTGCTTTTCGCGGAATGTCTATTTTTGTGTTAAAATAGTTAGTTGTTATCGATATCAAATTAATCTTGTATCTTATATAATCAATCTTAGCGTTTCAACTTCAATGTGTTTATAGGTAGGTGTGTCCAGATGAAGGGTCTTCACATAATCATTATTTTAATCATTTTCGCCTGGCCATTAAACTATTTATATCAACGGCAGCTGGGTGCAGTTTCGTTCCTGCTTTTGGCCATCCTCTTTTTATATGTTTCCCTGAAAGAGATGAAAAAGCTTAAAAGGGAGAAATCGCAGAAAGGGGAATAATTCATCCCTGCAAAAATTCAAGACAAACTATCTACTTACACTAGCATAAACACCAAGAATTTGTTTATAATGAAGAATATGCAAAAATTAGAAGTGTGGAAAGTGTATTACCCGCACGGGAGCTAGACAGTTATCAAAATTCAATTATTTTTTCATACATAAGAATCCTAACTGTCCTGGACCACTCGGAAAGTTATGAGTGTTAAATAGAGAAAGGAAGTGCCAATAGTGAGTTTAGCACAATACTCAAAAGAGGAATTGCAAGAGTTTTCCCTCATGGAAATGGCTTATGAATATTTAAAAAATAGCAAGCAGCCCATCTCTTTTCATGATTTAGTGAGCGAGATTAAAGCCGCAGCTGGAATATCGGACGAAGAAATTCGGACACGCCTGGCACAATTTTATACAGATATCAACATCGACGGCCGTTTCCTTTCATTAGGAGAAAACCGTTGGGGACTACGCTTCTGGTATCCAGTCGATACGGCGGAAGAAGAGGTAATCACAGCCGTTAAACCGAAGAAGAAAAAGGCGAAGAAGGTTGTCGACGAAGAAGAGCTTGAGGATTTCGATGAAATCGATGAAGAAGATTATGATGATCTGGATGACTTTGCTGATGATGATGACGATCTTCTTGACGATGATGACGACGATTTGGACGATGATCTGGATGATGTCGATGAATTCGACGACGACGACGATGTCCTTGACGAAGATGATGAAGATGAATTCGAGCTTGATGAAGCAGAAGTTCTCGATGAAGAACTTGACGAGGATGAAGAAGATGAAGAGTTCGACGACGTGGAAGAAGACGAAGACTTGTAAGTTTGATCCCGGGTTCCACCGTTTCTTTCTTTTTAGGGTGAAGGAAACAGCTTGACTTTTTATTCAAGCCCCTGTATTATCTTTTTTGGGCTCCTTTTAAAAGGACGAATGAATATAACGAATATGCGCTCCCCTCGCAATGCCGCGAGTGGAGCGCTTTTTATTTTTATGTGAAGCTGGAGAGTGCCTGGCACTTGATGCTTTTCTAAAAAACTCCATATCAGGAGTTTTTTCGTTTTTGGAGCAATAGGGAAATAATTTTTAAAAAAATATCCTTAAACAACCTGAATAATGTACAAACTGTAATAGAGGAGGACTATTTATGACAAAGTATATTTTTGTTACGGGTGGTGTAGTGTCATCACTTGGAAAAGGGATTACCGCTGCTTCCTTAGGGCGTTTACTGAAAAATCGAGGTTTAAATGTAACGATCCAAAAATTTGATCCGTACATTAACGTGGACCCAGGAACCATGAGTCCTTACCAGCACGGTGAAGTATTCGTTACCGATGATGGTGCGGAAACAGATTTGGATCTTGGTCACTATGAGCGTTTTATTGACATTAATCTAAACAAGTACTCCAACGTAACAACAGGAAAAATCTATTCAACTGTATTAAGAAAAGAGCGCCGCGGGGACTACTTAGGGGCAACCGTTCAGGTTATTCCACACATTACCAATGAAATCAAAGAGCGCTGCTTCCGGGCGGGAAAAGAAACAAACGCTGATGTTGTCATTACGGAAATTGGCGGTACGGTTGGGGATATCGAATCACTGCCATTCCTTGAAGCGATCCGTCAAATTAAGAGTGATATTGGCAGCAAAAATGTAATGTACATTCACTGTACGCTGATTCCTTACATAAAAGCGGCCGGTGAAATGAAGACGAAACCAACCCAGCATAGCGTAAAGGAACTGCGCAGCTTAGGAATTCAGCCAAATATTATTGTCGTCAGAACAGAATATCCAGTTTCTCAGGATATGAAGGATAAACTGGCCTTGTTCTGTGATATTGATGCCAAAGCGGTGATCGAATGCCGTGATGCGGATACCCTTTATTCCATTCCGCTTGCGCTGCAAGAGCAAAACATGGATCAAATTGTTTGTGATCACTTGGAATTGGGTACTTCTCCAGCAGAAATGACCGAGTGGACAGCACTTGTTGACCGGGTTCTAAACCTATCTGGTAAAGTCCGGATTGGTCTGGTTGGTAAGTATGTAGAACTTCAGGATGCCTACATTTCAGTTGTCGAAGCGATGAAGCATGCCGGTTATGCATTTGATACTGATGTAGAAATCAAGTGGATTAATTCCGAAGATGTTAACCGTGAAAATGTGGCTGAACTCCTTAAAGATGTCGATGGCGTGCTTGTGCCTGGCGGATTTGGCGACAGGGGAATTGAAGGGAAGATTGAAGCAACCCGTTATGCCCGTGAGCAGAAGAAGCCATTCCTTGGTATTTGCTTAGGTATGCAGCTGGCAACGATTGAATTTGCCCGCAACGTATTGGGTTATGCTGATGCACATTCAGCAGAATTCCTTCCTGAAACGAAGCACCCAATTATCGACCTGCTTCCTGAGCAGAAGGATGTGGAAGATTTAGGAGGTACATTACGTTTAGGTTTATATCCTTGCCGACTTGCGGAAGGGACAAAAGCGTTTGAAGCGTATGAGGATGAAGTGGTCTATGAGCGTCATCGTCACCGTTATGAGTTTAACAATTTCTATCGTCAAGAGATGGAAGCGGCTGGATTTATTTTCTCAGGAACAAGTCCTGACGGCCGTTTAGTGGAAATCATTGAGTTGAAAGATCACCCATGGTTTGTGGCGTCACAGTTCCATCCGGAATTCGTGTCAAGACCAACGCGTCCACAGCCGTTGTTCCGTGACTTTATTAAAGCTTCTATTCAAAAATAATTTAGATTACTGGCCAGTCCTGTTTGCGGACTGGTCTTTATTTTTTGTAATAAAAAGGAAAAACAGCCAATCTAGCCGGAAAATGGGCCAATCACCTCCAATAATCAGCCAAACAAAATAGGGCCCAACAAGGCCCTATTTTACTCTTCATATTCCGCTAAAATCTCATCAATCGTAAATTTTAAGCCATGATAGATAAACAATGTAGCCATCGCAGACGGATAGCCATAACGATTTCCTGCCTCATCGGGAAGCAGTCCTTTTGTTAAGCGCAAATCGATATGAACATCGGCTAATTGTGATAAATCCTGATCAGCGGGCTCAATCACAGTGGAAGCCGCCACAAAAGGGATCATCTTGTCGCGGAGCAAATGGGCGAGTTCAAGTGCAGGCCCGTCAGTAGAAAACCTTGAAAACAACAGGACACGGTCAGCGTCACTTAGTCCGTCAATCTCAGCCTCGGTTAACACCTTAGCCGCCTGTAACGGCTCAGCCCCTTCTACTGCTTCCAATGCCACGGCCTTCATTTCCCTCGTGCCATAAATATAAATGGAACCGTCACCTGCAGGGGCTTGGGCGAGCAAGCGGGCGCCATCTTCAAATGAAAATTCTTCTTTTTCTGCTATTTTTTTAAAAACACCCGTTAACTGGGTAGTAAACATTTTTAACATTTTAACCCTCCTTTTACGCCATTCATTATAAGCCTTTTTTCGGCGTAACCCAAAAACAAATGTAAAAATAACAAAACTTTAAGCAGGATATTTATTTCCCAAGGTAGAAATATAACAAGTAAAAGAGAAAGCTAAGAAAGAGGTGGCGTTTATGAAAGAGAAAATTTTAATTGTCGACGATCAATTTGGCATTCGCATCTTGCTGAATGAAGTGTTCCAAAAAGAAGGATATCAAACATTTCAAGCTGCAAATGGAGTCCAAGCACTAGAGATCGTGACAAATCATCATCCGGATCTTGTCCTCTTGGACATGAAAATTCCCGGTATGGACGGTATAGAAATTTTAAAACGAATGAAAGTTATCGATCCAGAGATTCGCGTCATCATCATGACCGCCTACGGTGAATTGGATATGATTCAAGAAGCCAAAGACCTTGGTGCTCTAACCCATTTTGCAAAGCCATTCGATATTGACGATATCCGTGCAGCTGTCCGCAAACATATTCCGCAAAAAGCAAACTAAATAATGGTATTTTTTTAAAAAGTAAAGCACGAAAGCAGACAACTTCCAGTGGGTACGCTTTCATTGTGACAGTTTCAAAAAAAGCACTCGAATAATGGCATTTCCTCATTTCTTTTGATATGATACATATGAACTTTTAACAGGCTGGGTATCATTTGATTTATACATAATCGACAAATCAGAGGGAAATCCTGTTATGGAAGACCCTGTTTAAAATGGTATCAAGCTAACTTAAGGAGGAAGAGAAATGCCTTTAGTATCAATGAAAGACATGCTTAACAAAGCGAAAGCGGAAGGCTACGCTGTAGGGCAATTCAACATCAATAACTTAGAATTTACACAAGCCATTCTTCAAGCTGCTCAAGAAGAGAATTCACCTGTAATCCTTGGTGTCTCTGAAGGCGCTGGCCGTTACATCGGCGGATTCAAAACTGTTGTGAAAATGGTAGAAGGCTTAATGGAAGATTATAAAATTACTGTACCAGTGGCTATTCACCTTGACCACGGTTCAAGCTTTGAAAAATGTAAAGAAGCCATCGATGCAGGCTTTACATCTGTTATGATTGACGCTTCACACCACCCATTTGAAGAGAACGTTGAAATTACTAAAAAGGTAGTAGACTATGCTCATTCAAAAAATGTTTCTGTAGAAGCTGAATTAGGAACAGTTGGCGGACAAGAAGATGACGTTTCTGGAAGCATTATCTATGCTGACGCTCAGGAATGTGTGGAGTTAGTGAAACGCACAGGTATCGACTGTTTAGCTCCTGCATTAGGTTCTGTACACGGTCCTTACAAAGGTGAACCAAACCTTGGTTTCAAAGAAATGGAAGAAATCGGCAACCTTACTGGTATGCCATTAGTATTACACGGTGGTACTGGTATCCCAACAAAGGACATCCAGCGTTCTGTTTCTCTTGGAACTGCAAAAATCAACGTGAATACTGAAAACCAAATTGCTTCTGCAAGAACAGTTCGTGAAGTATTAGCGGCAAAACCTAACGAATACGATCCACGTAAATACTTAGGCCCAGCTCGTGACGCGATCAAAGAAACTGTAATTGGTAAAATGCGTGAATTCGGTTCTGCAGGCAGAGCTTAATAACATCTGTTGGTTCTGGAATTAACCGGAACTTTTATAAAAACTGAAAACCGTCCTTTTTTAAGGGCGGTTTGTGTCTGTAAATGGAAGTCTGAAAATTTAGTCGATACTGAAAGAATTGAGGCTCCTTATAAGACAGGAACAACCGCAAAAACGCCTATTTTCATTGGGAAACCTCCTCCATTTTTCACAGCGAAAACAAACACTCACGACTGCTTTGCAAATTAGGATAAATTTTTTTATTATGAATACATGAAATTGAGATTTTCGTGTAAACTAATAATAGACAAGCTGTCGGAATTTGACTTTTTGTGTTGGAAAAATATACCTATAGCCTCGCTTGGTACCAGTGGTCTTTTTAAATAAAGCAGAAACACCCTTATGGTGCTTGTGCATAAAACAAAAGTCTCGCGCTGACAATCATTCGTGACCTTTCGTGGGCTTAGAAGGGAGTCAATTAATGGAAAAACTAAAAATTGCGGGCGGTTATCCGTTAAAAGGAACAGTTCGCATCAGTGGTGCTAAAAACAGTGCTGTAGCCCTCATACCAGCAACCATTTTAGCAGAATCACCCGTAACGATCGAGGGTTTGCCAAATATCTCTGATGTGGAAATCTTAAAAGATTTGCTCGAGGAGATTGGCGGGAAAGTCGCTATGACGGATGAGGAAATGACGGTTGACCCTTCAACGATGATTTCGATGCCGCTGCCAAACGGAAAGGTAAAAAAGCTGCGTGCTTCCTATTATTTAATGGGTGCAATGCTAGGTCGGTTTAAGAAGGCAGTGATTGGTTTGCCTGGCGGCTGCCACCTCGGCCCAAGACCGATTGACCAGCATATTAAAGGGTTTGAAGCGTTGGGTGCTCAAATTACCAATGAACAAGGGGCGATTTATTTACGTGCAGATGAACTGCGCGGTGCCAGAATTTACTTGGATGTAGTCAGTGTCGGCGCGACCATTAATATTATGCTGGCTGCCGTACGCGCTAAAGGCCGGACGATCATTGAGAACGCGGCGAAAGAACCAGAAATTATTGATGTTGCCACCTTATTAACCAATATGGGTGCGAAAATAAAGGGAGCTGGAACCGACGTGATTCGGATTGATGGTGTCGATACGCTTCACGGCTGCCGGCATACAATCATTCCAGACCGGATCGAAGCAGGAACCTATATGATTATAGGCGCCGCTGTCGGCGAAGGAATCTTAGTCGATAACGTCATCCCGCAGCATTTAGAATCGTTGATTGCTAAACTTCGTGAGATGGGCGTGCAGATTGAGACGAGTGATGATCAAGTGTTTGTTGATGGTTCAGTCAACTTGAAAGCGGTTGATATCAAAACCCTTGTTTATCCGGGGTTCCCAACCGACCTGCAGCAGCCATTTACGACGCTCTTAACAAAAGCTTCAGGATCAGCTGTGGTGACCGATACGATTTATGGTGCCCGTTTTAAACATATTGATGAACTAAGAAGAATGAATGCGAATATTAAGGTGGAAGGCCGCTCCGCGATTATTAACGGTCCGATTCAGCTCCAAGGTGCAAAAGTGAAGGCAAGCGATCTCCGTGCCGGAGCAGCCCTTGTCATTGCTGGGCTGTTGGCCGAAGGGATTACGGAAGTGACTGGTCTTGATCATATTGATCGCGGTTATAGTAATTTAGTTGAAAAACTAAATGGACTCGGTGCCACTGTTTGGCGGGAAGCATTAACAAAGGACGAGCTTGAACATCTTAAGAACACATAAAAAAATAAAGTAGACGTAGACAGTGCAAATGGTGTCAGGCACCACAGAGAAGAGGCTAGATTAATGCATCTAGTCTCTTCGTTTAATTCGCAAGGATAAGGAATAATTACCAATAATGGAATTATTATTTTTTAGTTGATTAATTTTTTGTAGAGAGGGTAAAATAGTAATTGTTTTTATTATGCATCTATTCTGCAATCCTATTCATTTCTTTTATCTACTTCTATTTCAATTCCTCTAATTTCTAATTATTATCTAACTAGACAATCTCCCGCTTTCAACTAGCGGATTTGCTGGAAAAATTTTAAAGAGTGGTGTACAAATGGACTTAACTATTTCAAGTTTAGAAAATATGAAGCTGAAGGAACTTTATGAGCTTGCTCGGGAATATAAAGTAACCTACTACAGCAAATTAACCAAAAAAGAATTAATTTTTGCAATCTTAAAATCACGCGCCGAACAACAGGGCTTTTTCTTCATGGAAGGTGTTCTCGAGATTATTCAATCAGAGGGTTTTGGATTTTTACGGCCAATCAATTATTCGCCAAGCTCAGAGGATATTTATATTTCCGCTTCGCAAATCCGCCGTTTTGATCTTCGTAATGGGGACAAGGTGTCCGGTAAGGTTCGACCTCCAAAAGAAAATGAGCGCTATTATGGCTTGCTCCACGTGGAAGCCGTTAACGGAGAAGATCCTGAATCTGCAAAGGAACGTGTGTACTTCCCAGCGTTAACTCCACTGTATCCAAATAGACAAATGAAGTTGGAAACAACGCCGAAGCATGTGTCGACGAGGATTATGGATGTTGTGGCACCGGTCGGTTTTGGTCAGCGTGGTCTGATCGTAGCCCCTCCAAAGGCTGGGAAAACGATGCTGATAAAAGAAATTGCCAACAGCATTACGACGAATCATCCAGATGTCGAGCTAATTGTGTTGTTAATCGACGAACGTCCGGAAGAGGTAACCGATATTGAACGTTCTGTTGCTGGCGATGTGGTCAGCTCGACGTTTGACGAGGTTCCTGAGAACCATATCAAAGTAGCCGAGCTTGTTCTTGATCGGGCGATGCGTTTGGTTGAGCATAAGCGCGATGTCGTGATTCTGATGGATAGCATTACGCGTTTGGCTCGTGCCTACAACCTAGTCATCCCGCCAAGCGGCCGGACGCTCTCTGGTGGTATTGACCCGGCAGCATTCCACCGTCCGAAGCGTTTCTTCGGGGCAGCCCGTAATATTGAAGAGGGCGGCAGCTTAACGATTCTCGCTACGGCCCTTGTGGATACGGGTTCACGTATGGATGATGTTATTTATGAGGAATTTAAAGGGACAGGTAATATGGAGCTGCATCTTGACCGTCAATTGGCAGAGCGCCGTATTTTCCCTGCGCTTGACATTCGCCGCTCCGGTACGCGTAAAGAAGAATTACTTATTCCGAAGGACCATTTGGATAAGTTATGGGCAATTCGCAAATCGATGTCCGATTCACCGGACTTTGCTGAGCGCTTCTTGAAAAAATTACGCCAGACGAAGTCAAACGAAGAATTTTTCGCCCAATTAGGGGAAGAGTTGAAGACTAGACGGTAGTAGAAGATTTTGCTTTGGACTAGATTGATTGGGGGTTCAATTTGCGTTCCTTTTTTAAAAAGAAACCAACAAATCCCAGCTTGCAAAAATAGGATACCCTTGTTATAATGGGTGCAGTGTCTTTTATGTAATTGGTGCTTGTTTGTAAAGACAGGCATTTATATAACTCTGTTTCGAATGATTCAGGGCGGAAGGAGCTGAAAAGAAATGAAAGCAGGAATTCATCCTAATTATAAGACAGTAAAGGTGACTTGTGCATGCGGTAATACATTTGAAACAGGTTCTGTTAAAAATGAGATCCGTGTTGAAACTTGTTCAGAATGTCATCCATTCTATACTGGTCGTCAAAAATTCGCTGAAGCTGGCGGACGTGTTGACCGTTTCAACAAAAAATACGGCCTTAAGTCACAACAACAATAATTACTCAAGGAACAGGCAAGAGAACCTATGGCTTGCCTGTTTTTTATTGAGAAAAATTAGTGGATAGACATAGATAGGCAAGGAAAATACTTAAATATAGTTGGGAATTCAGCTTAAAATATATTATAAATCGTTATAGGGTTCGTTATAGGAAGGAGACGCCGTTTATGTATTTAATGAAACAAAGCGGATGGGTTGAGGTTATCTGTGGCAGTATGTTTTCCGGGAAATCAGAGGAATTGATTCGTCGGGTTCGGCGGGCTCAGTTTGCAAAACAAAATATAGCTGTGTTTAAGCCGAAAATTGACAATCGCTACAGTGAACAGTCAGTCGTATCCCATAATGGCTCTTCTTTTCATGCGACGCCAATTTCCCATTCTATTGAGATTTTGCATCATGTAGAGGCAGATATCGATATTATTGCGATAGATGAAGTTCAGTTTTTTGATGAAGGAATTGTCCGGGTTGTTCAGCAGCTGGCAGACAGCGGGCACCGCGTGATCTGCGCTGGACTTGATATGGATTTCCGCGGTGAGCCTTTCGGGCAGATGCCGGCATTAATGGCGGTAGCGGAGTCGGTAACAAAGCTGCAGGCTGTTTGTACTGTGTGCGGTTCACCATCCAGCAGAACGCAGCGGCTGATTGATGGCCGTCCAGCCTCTTACCATGACCCGGTTATATTGGTCGGTGCTTCGGAAGCATACGAACCGCGCTGCCGTCACCACCACGAAGTCCCCAAAACAACACCTGTCACCTCGCGTTAAGTTCTTAGTGGTGCGATGGTGATGGTGCCATAACGGTGCCTGACACCAAAAACGTGGTTAGCAATGTACAAATATAATAAATGGTGCCTGTCACCGTTAACACTGTCTGGGAGTTGGTTCTCAGGCAGTTTTTTTGTGGGTTGATTTGATCGATGTTTGGATTTTTAGTCGTCTTACGCGGAATTATCGTCGTTTTACACGGAATTATTGATAAAATATGCGGAAATAAACTGGAAATCCACGAAATTACCTATCCTCATCATGATCACTCCTCTCTACATAAGCTTTGGAAAGATTTCACTAGCTCATTCCAACTCAGCTCCGGGCATGATAGTAATGGGAGGTGTAGGAATGTTAAAAAAATGGATGTCCCTCATGGGTATCATGTTTTTGTTAATCGTTAGCGGCTGTCAAGGACAAAATGATCGTTCGGCCAATGACCTTCGCCACAATAATCCACAACACACGAACATGTCCAAGATGAACAATGGTGGACCTGATAGTATCAGTGATCGCCGTAAGAACAAGCAGCATATGGTCGAAGATGATATTACCAACCAAAACCCGAACTTTCTTGATTTAAAACGGACAGGCAGCGGTGGGGAAGCAGGTGCGACCAATCACGGCAATGATATCAACAAAGCAAAACAAGTCATTGCTTATACGAATGAATTTAGAACGGATTCTGTCTGGATTAACGGCGACCGGATGTGGGTAACTGTTTATAAAAAAGGGATGCTGTCTGATCAAGCAAGAAACAAAGCAGAAGCGCGCCTTCACCGGAAACTGGTAAAAGCACTTCCGCGTTACAATATTGAAGTCCGCGTCCAGGAAGACCGCAGGTAACATGCTCTGATTTTAGGGCATGTTTTTTTGTTCTAAAAAAAGGGCTTGGTCACAGATAAAATATTTCTCCCTCAATTTGGTTTTGACGGGGGTTTTCACCTATACTATAATTAGAATGTTATGGACTAAAACTCGAGGTGAATGAACTGTGTTTGATCGTCTTCAATCCGTGGAAGATCGCTACGAAAAGTTGAACGAACTTTTAAGCGACCCAGAAATTATTAATGATTCAAAGAAACTTCGCGAATATTCAAAAGAACAAAGTGATATACAAGAAACAGTACAAACCTACCGCCAATATAAAGAGACTCGTGAGCAACTTCAGGATGCAAAGGCTATGCTTGAAGAGAAGCTTGATGCCGAAATGCGTGAAATGGTGAAGGAAGAAGTCCATGAGCTTGAGGCTCAAATTGAAGAGCTTGAAGCAAAAATGAAGATTCTCCTTGTTCCAAAGGATCCAAACGATGACAAAAACGTTATCTTTGAAATCCGCGGCGCAGCTGGCGGGGAAGAGGCAGCATTGTTTGCCGGTACGCTTTACCGGATGTACAGCCGGTATGCGGAAGCACAGGGCTGGAAAACAGACTTGATTGATGCCAGCCCAACAGGCCTTGGCGGCTATAAAGAAATCAGTTTTATGATTAATGGTCAAGGTGCTTACTCTAAATTAAAGTTTGAAAGCGGCGCCCACCGTGTTCAGCGTGTGCCAGAAACAGAATCAGGCGGCCGGATTCATACTTCAACGGCAACGGTTGTATGTTTGCCAGAGGCGGAAGAATTTGAATATGAAATCCATGATAAAGATATCCGCTTTGATACTTTTGCTTCAAGCGGTGCCGGCGGACAATCCGTTAACACGACGATGTCAGCCGTTCGGTTGACACACATACCAACCGGAATCATGGTATCAATCCAGGATGAAAAGTCCCAGCACAAAAACCGGGATAAAGCGATGAAGGTTTTACGTGCACGTGTCTATGATAAGTTCCAACAGGAAGCCCAGGCTGAATATGATCAGGTTCGTAAATCGGCAGTTGGAACGGGCGACCGTTCAGAACGAATTCGCACCTATAACTTCCCGCAGAATCGGGTAACCGATCATCGCATTGGCTTAACCCTTCAAAAGCTTGATCAAATTGTTGAAGGTAAGCTGGATGAAATTATTGATGCATTGGTAATGGATGAACAGGCAAAAAGACTAGAAGAGGCATCTAATGAGTAAAAAAGTATTTGAGGCCCTAAAATGGGCTTCTTCTTTTTTAGTTGAATCGGGTCGTAATGAAAATGCCGGCGAACTTTTGCTTCGGCATTTTACTGGAATGTCACGGGCGCAGTTGTTTGCCAGTATGCGTGAGGATTTAGAGCCGAGTGTTTGGGAGGCGTTTGAAGGGGCTGTGCGGGCACATGTTGAAGAAGGTGTCCCGGTCCAATACTTGATCGGTTCTGAAGAGTTTTATGGCCGGACCTTTGTGGTGAATGAAGAAGTTCTCATCCCGCGCCCGGAAACAGAAGAACTCGTCTACGGGACACTTCAGCGCATGAAGAAGATCTTCACCAGCCACCAGGAAATCCGTTTAGCTGACATCGGCACAGGCAGCGGCGGCATCGCCATCAGCTTGGAATTAGAATACCAACCGCTGACAGTGGAAAAGGTGACAGGCACCAATAATACTGCGGAGATGGTAGGAACGGTGACAGGCACCGATAACACTGTGAAGCAGGTGTTAAGGGTGACAGGCACTGATATTGCGGAGGGGTCGCTTGCGGTGGCGCGGGAGAATGCGGCTCGGCTTGGGGCGGATGTCCGCTTTGTGCAGGGTGATTTGCTCGGGCCGTTTATTGAGAATGGCGAGAAACTGGATGTGGTGGTGTCAAATCCTCCTTATATTCCGGTTGCTGACAGGGAAACGATGTCTGAAGTGGTGACGGAGCATGAGCCGCATCGTGCCTTGTTTGCGGGCGATGATGGCCTCGACTTCTACCGCCGTTTTATGACGGAATTGCCACTGGTCCTAGCGCCAACGGCCCTTGTCTGTTTTGAAATCGGCATGGGGCAGGGTGAAGCGGTAGCGGAACTGTTCCGAACAACCTTTCCAAAGGTTAAGGTCGAAATTGTTAATGATATTAATGGCAGGGATCGGATGGTTTTTGCCGAAATTAAAGAGTGTTAAGCCGTAATTGGTTTAACACTCTTTTTTCGTTAACCAGGAAATTATAATTACATACCTTGTGGAGAACAGTTTCGTGAAATTCATATACTACGTGCTATTGGACAAGTTCGTGAGGTAGGAAATGGATTTTGTCCAATAGGGTATTTCTATTGGACAGATTGGTGAGGTTGGAAATTAGTTTTGTCCAATAGACCACTCCTATCAGGAAGACAGATTTTTGCCAGCGAAAAATTTAATAGAGTTTTTCAAATTTACTAGTTTAAGATTCTTCATCTTTGTCCAAAATGAAACTATCGAAGGGCAAAGGGGTTGTGCTAAGGTGAGAGGAAAACTAATCGTTTGGGGATACTTAGTCATTTTATCATTGGGAACAATGTTGAATTTATATATGCCAAAGACCGAGGCAGCATCAAAGGAATCAATTGTCATCCCGGGGGAAGCCATCCGCTTAAGGATTTTGGCAAACAGTGATTTTGAACAAGACCAAGCAATCAAACGCAAAGTGCGCGATGCTGTAAATGCACAAATTACACTGTGGGTACAGGATTTAACGTCGATGAACGAAGCAAAGAAGGTCATTAATAACAAGCTTCCTGAAATCCAAACCATTGCCGAAAAAGTAGTTCATGATCAAGGATCCAACCAATCAGTGAAGGTTGAGTTTGGAAAAGTTCAGTTTCCTACCAAATTATATGGTCAGTACTTATATCCAGCTGGCGAATATCAAGCAATCCTGATTACATTAGGCAAAGGCGAAGGCGCAAACTGGTGGTGCGTTTTATACCCGCCGTTATGCTTCCTTGATTTTTCAAATGGTGTCGCAGTGAGCGATGGCTTTGAGGAAAAACACGTAGCAAAAGCAGAAACCGTCAGTGAAAAAGAACAGCAAAATGAAAGTCAAACAGAAGAGGCAGTAACACCTGCGCCTGTACCAGTGGAAGAAAAACAACAAGCGGAAAGCATCGTAAGCGAACCGGTAGAAGAACCATCTGAGCCTGTAAAAGAAGTAGAACAGCCCGTAAAAAAAGTGATTCAAGCGCCCGAAAAATCTGTAGAAGAAATGAAGAAACCAGCTGTGGAGGAAGTTAACGCTGAAAACTTGGATAAAGACGTACAAATTAAGCCAGTTGAAGAAGTAAAAAAGGCGAAGAAGAAAGTAAAGAGAGAAGCCCCTGTCTATACCGCTAAGGACGAAGAACCAGTAAAGGTTAAGTTTTTCGTGGTAGAAATGTGGGAGAAAATGTTTAACTAAAACTAGTCCAGCGCCGGACTAGTTTTTTTGATGAAATCGCTCATCCTGCTGTTCTATTATCTCTAGTTTTTCATAGTAATAGAGTAGAATCTTTTAAACGAGGTGGATGGGATGCAGGCAATAATTCGCAAGGCTAATCAAAAGGATTTGGGAAGTTTACAGGCGTTTTTGGCAAGAGCTAATCTTGGGACTGATGGACTAACCGCAGAAACCATAGACTATTTTCTCCTGCTAGAAAACGAAGATGGCACAATCCGTGGTTCGCTCGGCATGGAGGCGTTTGAGGAGCATGGGATGCTGCGCTCACTGGTGGTTTCTCCAGGACAAGCGGATAAAGAAATTTTTATGCTTTTTGAGCAAATGGTCAAATTAGCGAAAGAAAAAGGGATGAAAAGCTTGTTTTTGGCAACTAATAAAAGTGTGGCTTTGCCATTTTTTGAATTGATGGGCTTTCAAAAAATCGAGCGAGAAGCGTTACCCACAGAATTTTCTACCTCTGAGCACATTCGACACGTTTTAAATGTGGATAACTCATTATTTTTAAAATTTTCACTATAATTGTGGATTAATCCACAAAGTTATCCACTTTTTCCTCAAAGTTATACACAATTTGTGGATAAAACTTGTATTTATACCCACCTTCTTTTATACTTTCAAACGTACAAGGTGAAAAGATAGGAGTTTTTCCGCGTAAATTCGCCAAAATTCGATAAAAGTTTTGTCATCAATAAAGGTGGATAACTATGAACACAAACATCTGGATAGTGGATAAATATGTGGATAATCTAGAGAATAATCCACAGGTTGTGGATGCAGCCAATTTTTTAAGAAAAAATGAAGTGGTCGCCCTGCCAACAGAGACCGTTTACGGGCTTGGCGGTAATGCTGAAAGTGATGAAGCAGTGGCCAAAATCTTTGCAGCGAAAGGACGCCCTAGTGATAATCCATTAATCATTCACATTGCCGACCGCAACCAGCTTAGTAGATTTGTAACGGAGGTTCCTCAAACGGCCGCAAAATTAATGGATGCCTTTTGGCCGGGGCCGCTGACGATTATTTTTAAAAAGAAAGATGGCATTTTGTCAGAAGTGGCGACAGCCGGACTTGCTACCGTGGCGGTAAGGATGCCGGACCATCCGGTTGCGCTGGCATTGTTGAAAACCTGTGGACTTCCGATTGCCGCTCCAAGTGCGAACAGCTCTGGAAAGCCGAGTCCAACGAAAGCGGAGCATGTGCTGGATGATTTAAATGGAAAAATTGCCGGCGTATTGGATGGCGGCGCGACAGGAGTTGGCGTTGAATCAACCGTCGTTGATTGCACAGAGGGGATTCCAGTCATCTTAAGGCCCGGCGGCGTGACGATGGAGCAGCTTGAAGCGGTTGTTGGGGAAGTCCGTGAAGATGCGGCCTTAAAGGATCAGTCTGCACGTCCAAAGGCACCAGGGATGAAATACCGCCACTACGCACCAAATGCCCCGCTTTATATGGTGTCAGGCACCAAAGAATTTCTGCAAACATTAGTGTTGGAAAAGCAGCAGGAAGGACTTCGGGTGGGTGTGTTGACAACCGAAGAAAATTACCGCTTTTACAAGGCGGATGTTATTCTTTCATGTGGCAGGCGGGCTGAGCTGGAAACGGTCGCGGCCGCTTTATATGACACACTAAGAAGTTTTAATCAAGACAATGTTGATATCATTTTTAGTGAAATTTTCCCGAATGAAGGCGTCGGACATGCCATCATGAACCGTCTGCAAAAAGCAGCCGGCCATAAGCTTATCACCCAATAGCACCACTGTCTCCTTTAGGGAGGCATTGGTGCTTTTCTTACTTCTAAACTCCCTTGGACGTGCATAGGCTAGGATAGTTAGTCCAAGGGGGCGAAGATCAATGTCAGAAATGTTTGGCGAACTCATTACACTATTATTAATGGCATTTGCGCTTGGGATGGATGCCTTCTCGGTTGGGCTTGGCATGGGAATGTACAAACTGCGGCTGAGGAAAATTTTTAATATCGGCCTGACCATCGGCTTATTCCATGTATGGATGCCGCTTTTAGGCCTATTAGCTGGAAAATTTCTATCTGAAAAATTCGGCACCTTTGCGACGCTTATCGGCGGGCTGCTCCTCATGGTCCTAGGGGTGCAGATGATTTGGTCGACAATGAAAAAAGAAGAAGCAAAGGTCATTTCACCAGTAGGCTTCGGCTTACTGTTATTTGCCTTAAGTGTAAGTCTTGATAGTTTTTCCGTTGGGTTGACCTTAGGGATTTACGGAGCGAAAACCTTTATGGTTCTTTTATGCTTTGGTATTGTGGCCACAGTGCAAACATGGGCGGGGCTTTTGCTCGGCAGAAAAGTCCAGGGCTGGCTCGGAACGTACAGCGAGGCCTTAGGGGGAACGATCCTGCTTGCGTTTGGAATAAAGCTGCTTACGCAATTTTGGTAAAATGAAACTAGGAATCTTTCAAAAAACCACCCAAATTTGCTAGAATGAAGTTATCTAATCGCCTGGTTTTTAAAAAAATACCAAGGTTCGTTACATAAACCACATAACGACGATTCGTCGCCTTGTTAGTGGTACAGCCTTTTTTCGAAAATGATTCGGGAGAAGGTCTTTTTTTAAAAAGAATTGGTTCAATTAACCAATTCTGGGGTAAAATTTTTAAGGGAAGGTGGCTAGTAAAATGCGGCGTATTTTGTTTGTTTGCACAGGAAATACATGCAGGAGTCCAATGGCAGAAGCGATTTTAAAAAATAAAAAGCTTACCGATGTGGAGGTAAAGTCGGCAGGGATTTATGCGGCAAACGGCAGTGAAGCATCCACTCATGCGAAGCAGGTGCTCGATGACAATCAGGTTCCGCATAATCATCGCTCACATCTGTTAACAGCGGAGGCCGTTGACTGGGCAGATCTCATTTTAACGATGACGAGCTCTCATAAATTTGCGATTCAACAGCAGTTTCCTCAGGCGGTAATGAAGGTGTTCTCGTTGAAGGAGTATACAGGTGAAACTGGCAGCCAGGATGTTAGTGACCCGTACGGCGGCAGTCTCGCAGTCTATGAGGAGACCTATCAGGAATTAGAAAAATTAATTGATAAAGCGATAGAAAAATTTAAAGCATAGTGGTTTTGCGAATGGCGGAAAGACTTTTTGAAAAAACTATCCATTAAATAGAAAAGATAGAGCTCTCTTAATGAAATAAGAGGGCTATTGTTTTTGCCTCAAATAACTGAACCGGGAAAGGTTTCTGCTTTAAATTTTTGAGTGGGTGTGTCAAAATGAAAACAGATTATTCTAAGAGTTGCTGCAGAAGATTTACGCGTCTGTTTGTAACGGCAGTTTTTTGAATTTTGGGAAATGGAACAGGAGGATTTTTTATGAAGGTGGCATTAGCGTCAGACCATGGCGGCGTCAATATACGTAAGGAAATCGCCAAATTACTGGAAGAATTAAAGATTGACTACGTAGATTTTGGCTGTGATTGTGAAACATCCGTGGATTTTCCGGATTATGCACTGCCTGTGGCTGAAAAGGTAGCTAGCGGCGAATTTGACCGCGGTATTTTGATTTGTGGAACAGGGATTGGGATGAGCATTGCCGCCAATAAGGTAAAAGGCATCCGCTGTGCCCTTGTTCATGATACCTTCAGTGCCCGCGCAACGCGTGCACATAATGATACGAATATGCTCGCAATGGGCGAGCGCGTCATTGGCCCAGGATTGGCCCGCGATATCGCTGAGATTTGGCTGACGGAAGGGTTCGAAGGCGGCCGTCATGCAAACCGGATTGGGAAGATTACCGAGTACGAGAAAACGCACCTTTAAGCAAGACGGAAAGAAGGGTATGGTAATGATTCAAGATTGGGAAATAGAGCTTGAAACCATTCTAGGTGAATTCCAAGAACAGGCGGAACTAAAGCCAGGGCAGCTGCTTGTCGTCGGCTGCAGCACGAGTGAGGTGATTGGCGAACGAATTGGTACTGCCGGGACGATTGAAGTAGCTGAAATGATCTTTCAACAGTTTAAAAAGCTCCAAGCGGAGAAGGGAATTCAACTTGCTTTTCAATGCTGCGAGCATTTAAACCGGGCATTGGTCATGGAACGCTCCGTTGCACGTGAGCGGGGCTATGAAGAGGTTTCTGTGGTACCTGTCCGCAAGGCTGGCGGTGCGATGGCAACCTACGCCTTTGGGGGTTTTGAGGACGCCGTGGTGGTCGAATTCATAAAGGCTGAGGCTGGCATTGACATTGGCCAAACACTCATCGGTATGCACATAAAACATGTAGCCGTGCCCGTACGCGTTAAGCAAAAAAGCGTCGGACATGCCCTTGTCACCCTAGCAAAAACCCGCCCCAAACTAATCGGCGGCGCCCGTGCCGTCTACGAAAAAAACACCGAGAATAACAGCTGCTCGTAGTGCTAATGGTGACAGGCACCGTTAGAGGCACCGTTAGCACTATTGTTCGGTTATTAATGGTGACAGGCACCTTTTCTTCTATTTTTATAGAGTTTATGGTGGCAAATTCCGAAAGATATGTTAGAATGAAGAAGGAATTTTCGAATTTTGAATTTTATTGGTGTTTTACATAAAAAGGGGGATTTAGGATGAAGCATTTGTCTCAAGCGGATGAGCAGGTTTTTAAAGCGATTCAACAGGAATTAGGACGTCAGCGTTCAAAAATTGAATTAATTGCCTCGGAAAACTTTGTAAGTGAAGCAGTGATGGAAGCACAAGGTTCTGTATTAACAAATAAGTATGCAGAAGGATATCCAGGACGCCGTTACTATGGCGGCTGTGAATATGTCGATGTGGTTGAAGATCTAGCGCGCGAACGTGCGAAGCAAATTTTCGGTGCCGAATATGTAAACGTTCAGCCGCATTCAGGGGCACAAGCCAACATGGCTGTTTACTTCACAATCCTCGAGCAGGGCGATACCGTTCTTGGGATGAATCTTTCTCACGGCGGACACTTAACACACGGAAGCCCAGTAAACTTCAGTGGCGTTCAATACAACTTCGTTGAATATGGTGTGGATGAAACAACTCACCGCATCAATTATGATGATGTCCGCGAAAAAGCGTTAGCTCACAAACCGAAGCTTATTGTTGCCGGTGCGAGTGCCTACCCACGCGAAATCGATTTTGCTAAGTTCCGTGAGATCGCCGATGAAGTGGGAGCTTACCTCATGGTTGATATGGCGCACATTGCTGGACTTGTGGCAGCTGGTTTGCATCAAAATCCAGTTCCATACGCAGACTTCGTCACAACTACGACTCACAAAACCTTGCGCGGTCCTCGCGGCGGGATGATTCTTTGCAAAGAGGAATTTGGAAAGAAAATTGATAAGTCGATCTTCCCTGGTATCCAAGGTGGTCCGCTTATGCATGTAATCGCCGCAAAAGCTGTTGCCTTCGGTGAAGCACTAGAGGATAGCTTTAAAGAATATGCAGGAAACATTATTGCGAACGCGAAGCGCCTAGCAGAATCACTGCAAAAAGAAGGATTAAAGCTAGTTTCTGGCGGTACAGATAATCATTTGCTGTTAGTTGATGTGACAAGCCTCGGCTTAACTGGAAAGATTGCTGAGCATGTGTTGGATGAAGTCGGCATTACCGTTAATAAAAACACCATTCCGTTTGACCAAAACAGCCCATTCGTAACGAGCGGAGTCCGCATTGGTACTGCAGCTGTGACAAGCCGCGGCTTTGGTTTAGAGGATATGGACGAAATTGCGTCAATCATCGCTTTTACATTGAAAAACCATGAAGACGAAGCGAAGCTTAACGAAGCACGTCAACGTGTTGAAGCCTTAACAAATAAATTCATCCTTTATCCTGAGTATTAATTGTTTATTAAATGGACCTTCATCTTCCAGATGGAGGTCCGTTTTTTATATCTGCGTGAACCACCGCTAATCAGCTTTAGAGACCACCACGGTGCGCTTCCTATTAGAAAGAATATTCGCTCTACTTTTCTCTCTTAAAACATTAGGAGATAAGTTGCTCTATGGGGCTTTTTTCTGTAAAATGAGGCGATGATTAATTTTTGAAAAAAGGGGCGATTATTGTGGCAAAGGTATACGTCTTCGACCACCCATTAATCCAGCATAAACTTACTTACATACGTGATAAACATACAGGAACGAAGGAATTTCGCGAACTCGTTGATGAAGTGGCAACCTTGATGGCATTCGAAATCACACGAGATATGTCGCTTGAGGACATCGATATCGAGACACCTGTCTGCCCGGCAAAATCAAAGGTTCTTTCCGGGAAAAAAATTGGCATCGTGCCAATTCTCCGCGCGGGAATCGGAATGGTTGATGGGATTTTAAAATTAATCCCTGCTGCGAAGGTAGGTCATGTTGGTTTATACCGCGACCCAGAAACATTGCAGCCAGTGGAATATTACATTAAGCTTCCAAGTGATGTTGAAGAGCGCGATTTCATCGTGGTAGATCCGATGCTGGCAACGGGCGGTTCTGCGATTGAAGCGATTCGTTCGTTGAAAAAGCGCGGCGCAAAAAATATTAAGTTTATGTGTTTAATTGCTGCTCCTGAAGGTGTGGAGGCTGTACAAGCTGCCCACCCAGATGTGGATATTTATATTGCGGCATTGGACGAGAAATTAAATGACCATGGCTATATCGTTCCAGGTTTAGGCGATGCCGGCGACCGGTTATTTGGTACGAAATAATAGAGTCGAGCAGCGATGCTCGGCTTTTTTTATTGGAATAATTGTATAAGGTTGGAAATCCCAAACTATTTCAAGAGTTTTTACTCATTCAGCAACGTGGTGTAGCCAAAAACCTGCTTCACTCTCTAAACCTTCCATCTACAGGTATAAAACGGACGACACAATACTTTCTCCCGCCCGATTGCATACTTTCCCCCCTCAAAGAAAACGCTATGAGGAAAAAGGGGAATCCATAAATGAAATGGCTGTTATCCATTTTTCTCACACTGCAAACCTCTACCGTACTCATTCACCCGCCGATACCCAAATCTACCCAAGTCGCAATCGTTGTGTTAAAACAATCGCAATCTGAACAGGAAATCAAACGACTGATCAGTCCGTATCAAAACGTAAAGCTGCGCCGCATTTTCCATGAGGCCCTTGATGGCTTCTCAATTGAAGGCAGCCC
This sequence comes from Bacillus sp. ISL-18, assembly GCF_018613415.1. Classification (GTDB taxonomy): domain Bacteria; phylum Bacillota; class Bacilli; order Bacillales; family Cytobacillaceae; genus Neobacillus. The sequence goes on from NZ_JAGGQG010000014.1 coordinate 168,207, forward strand.
TGAGGCGATCACAAGGCTGGGCCAACAACAGCGCGTCCTAACCGTATCGCCAGTCGCTCAATACCAAGCCGAAACAGAAGAAAGCGTCAAAATAATTGGCGGGGAAGAGGTGCGCCGCATCTTTGACCATCAGAATCAGCGCCTCACCGGCAAAGGCATCACCGTCGGCGTCATTGATACCGGGGTCGACTATACGCATCCCGATTTAAAAAGTAATTACGCCGGCGGGCACGACCTTGTCGACAATGACCGGGACCCGATGGAAACCCTCGCCATTGGCAAAGCCACGATCCATGGCACCCACGTCGCCGGCATTATCGCGGCCAATGGAAAAATAAAAGGTGTTGCCCCCGAGGCCAAAATTGTCGCTTACCGTGCGCTCGGGCCTGGCGGTGGCGGAACTACCGAGCAGGTCCTTGCCGCGATCGAACAGGCGATCAAAGACAAAGTGGATGTGGTCAATCTTTCCCTTGGAAATGACATCAACGGGCCGGACCTGCCGATTTCCCTAGCCTTAAACCGTGCCGTCGACAAAGGGATCGTTGCCGTGGCGGCGTCGGGAAATTCGGGTCCAAATGTTTGGACAGTCGGCTCTCCCGGTACGGCCTCTAAAGCCATATCCGTCGGGGCTTCCACACCGACAATGAAAATTCCCTCTTTACTAATAGAAGGAAACCGCCTGCGAATCCAGCCCTTGGAGGGATCAGGCAACTGGGGACTGGACCGTTCTCTCGAATTGGCGGACGGCGGGTTGGGCCGCAAGGAGGACCTTCACAACGTCCAAGGCAAAATGGTGCTAATCAAACGCGGAACACTGACGTTTACCGAAAAAGCAAAAAACGCCTATGCAGCGGGCGCCAAAGCAGTGTTGATTTATAACAATTTGAGCGGGAGCTTTATGGGAAACCTCGATACTCCTATGACCATCCCAATCGGAGCACTCGCTAAGGGTGACGGAGTCATTTTACAAAAAAAAATAACGAACCAACGTGTGACGGCAAGGGTATTGGTCAGTGAGGAGCGGGACCGGCTCGCAGACTTCAGCTCGCGCGGACCGGTGACGGGGACATGGGAAATTAAGCCGGATATCGTCGCGCCAGGGGTGGCGATTCAATCAACGATTCCAGGCGGTTACTTATCATTACAAGGCACCAGTATGGCCGCACCGCATGTGGCAGGGGCATGTGCGTTAATCAAGCAGGCCCACCCGGATTGGTCGCCGGCGGAGATTAAGGCAGCGCTGATGAATACGGCCAAACCGATTGGGCCAAATCCAAACGCTTTGTACCGGACGTATGAGCAAGGAGCTGGAAGGATTCAGGTGGATGAGGCGATTCAGACCACATCACTTGTCACTCCAAGCAGTCTTCGTTTTGGCAAATACAGTGATGAGAACGACAGCCATAAGGCCGTAGTGAAAGTTAAAAATACGAGTGAGAAGACACAACGCTATTCTTTTCGAATACCATACAAAGTTGAAGGGATCAGCTGGCGGTTTCCGTTATCGTTTACGCTCAGACCAAAAGAGTCAACGGAAGTACCGGTCGAGCTGCAAGTTGATCCACAGGTATTTAAACGGAAGATTCATGATGGTTTTATCCAGCTCGAGGCAGGGGCGAAGCTGATTCAAATTCCTTATCTGTATGTGCTGGAGGAGCCGGGATACCCGCGGGTGATGGGCTTTGATTTTGCGTATGGGGACAGGCCGGGAGAATACCGTTATGAGGTGTACCTGCCAGGCGGTGCCGAGGAGTTTGGAATTGCTTTGTTTAACCCGGAGAGCTATCGCTTTGTCGGCTTCTTAGACACAGAAACAAATGTGAAAAAGGGACAGCTGCGCAAGCTGATTCGAAAAGAGCAGCTCCCGGCATCGGGTACTTATTTAGTGAAGGTATTTGCCAAGAAGGCAGGAAAAGAGGATTTCATCGAAAGGATGATTATGATCGAAAAGTGAGAGGAATAGATTCGGAAGGCTGGGGCAGAAAAAAGCACCAGCTTTCTTTAGGTTAAAAAAACCGTATAAATTACACCTCTTTTCAAGCAAACTCTAGACAAAAAAATAATATTTTATTAGAATTAGATTAAAATTTGATTAAAAGTTCACAAAATAGACACAAATCGGACCAAAAAAATTCAAAATTTACAATACAATTAAAGTGTAACAAAGGTGTCAAACTTTCAGAAATTATTAATAGTAGATTGTGGTATAATTCACGTAAATTCATTGACATTGACAAGTGGCTATTGTATGCTAACAAAGGGTATCAATGATAGGGTTTTCATGTCGAATTATCTATATAAAGATAGTTTTATGGAATGAATTTGTCACCTGCCCGTTTGACATTCTCTAAGAGTGAGGATGTGACTATATGCGTCAAAAAAACCGCAATCCATTCCAAGCAATGGCGTTAATGTCTGCGATTGTCTCCCAGTTAGTCGGCTCCATTCTCATCGGTATTTTTGCAGGCAGATGGCTTGACCGGCATTGGGGTGTAGAACCAATTTTCTTAATAATCGGACTGCTTTTGGGACTGGCAGCAGGGACTTATTCTATGCTTCTTTCAATCCGCCATTTCTATTCAGGAGATAAATCATAATGCCAGATTTCAGAGTTATGTACAACAGGCAAAAGAAATGGATATTCTACTTGCTGGCCATTTATGTTCTTGGCTGGGGCTTCACTACGCACCATACGATCTTTTTAGGATTAGTTTTAGGGACATGCTTCGGTTTTCTTAACCTCTTACTCCTGGTAAGGAAGACTGAGAAGTTCGATAAACAAGTATCAGAGGGGAAAAAACCCCGGTCACTAGGATCCTTATCAAGGATGGCGACAGCGGGTATTGGGGCTGCAATTGCATTGAAGTACCCGGAATATTTTAATATTTTTAGCTTTGTGATAGGACTAATGACATCCTATATTGTCATTATGATAGATTATTTTTACAATGCAATACATGTACACAAAAAGGGGAAGTGAGGTGAGTACATATGGAACATAAAACTCCTGAGTTTGAATTCTTAGGTTTATGGTTTAATGGCGCTAACGTCTTAATGATCACTGTAGCAAGTGTCATTGTTTTTCTAATAGCCGTGCTTTCGACACGCAAGCTGGCAATGAAACCAACAGGGATGCAGAACTTCTTTGAATGGGTGATGGACTTTGTGAAAGGCATCATCAACAGCACGATGGATTGGAAGGATGGAGGAAGATTTCACATCCTTGGAATCACACTCATCATGTATATCTTTGTATCCAATATGTTAGGTTTGCCATTTTCAATTGTGATTGATGGAACACTTTGGTGGAAATCACCAACAGCTGACCCAATCATCACGTTAACTCTTGCTGTTATGATTTTGGGTCTTACCCATTATTATGGTGTAAAGTTAAAAGGTTTCAAAGGATATGCTCAAGGCTTCTTCAGCCCGATGGGATTCTTGTTCCCATTAAAGATTATTGAAGAATTCGCCAACACATTAACACTTGGTCTGCGTCTCTACGGTAACATCTTCGCAGGTGAATTGCTGTTATCACTTTTAGCAGCGGGACTGGCCCACCAAGGAATTGCCGGTACCATCGCCGCAGTGCCGCTGACATTAGTATGGCAAGGTTTCTCTGTGTTTGTCGGCTCGATCCAGGCATACATCTTTACTATGTTAACAATGGTTTACATGTCTCATAAAGTGAGTCATGACCATTAAAATAACCGTTCATGCTCATGAACAAAAATAAAAAAATATTATGTTTTCATACATTTAAGGAGGAAAAAAAGAAATGACAGGTTCAATTGGTATTTTAGCAGCAGCGATCGCAATCGGTTTATCAGCAATTGGTGCAGGTATTGGTAACGGTCTTATCGTAGGACGTACAGTAGAAGGTGTGGCTCGTCAGCCTGAATTACGTGGTATGCTTCAAACTACAATGTTCATCGGGGTTGCGTTAGTTGAAGCCTTGCCGATTATCGGGGTAGTTATTGCGTTCATGGTATTGAACAAATAAAACTCGAAAATTTCCTGGTGGCGAAGATAACCGAATCCTTCGCCATTCATTTATGTTTGTTTGATTGAATTGATTGTTTCCAAACGTTTTAGCAACTCTTGAAAGGAGTGAACCCAGGGTGTTAACTAGCAGTTTTGTATTGGCCACTGCGGCTGAAGGCGGCGGCCACATTAATACTGGAGATATCTTCTTCCAGCTAATCGTATTTATCATTTTGTTAGCATTGCTTAAAAAATTCGCGTGGGGTCCATTAATGGGCATTATGAAACAACGTGAAGAGCATATCGCTAATGAAATTACTGCGGCAGAAAACAGCCGTTTAGAAGCGAAAAAACTTATCGAAGAGCAGCGTAACCTTCTTAAAGAAGCACGTAATGATGCACAAAACTTAATTGAGAGTGCGAAGAAGCAAGGCGACTTGCAGCGTGAAGAAATCATTACGACGGCCCGGGCTGAAGCAGAACGCCTGAAAGAAGCTGCCAAGCTTGAAATTGAACAGCAAAAGGAAAAAGCTGTTGCTGCCATTCGCGAACAGGTTGCTTCCTTGTCTGTGTTAATTGCTTCTAAAGTAATTGAGAAAGAATTAACAAATGCAGACCAAGATGCACTAATTAACGAATACATTAAAGAGGCAGGAGAAGGACGATGAGCAACACAATGGTAGCAAAACGCTACGCGTCCGCTCTTTTTCAAATCGCTAATGAACAGCAGGTTCTAGGTCAAATAGAAGAGGACCTTCGTGTAGTTAAGGAAGTCTTGGAATACAATCCTGATTTAAAAGCTGTCCTTAAATCTTCAAAACTTACGCTCGATAAGAAAAAAGAGATTGTGAAAAATGCTTTTGCATCAGTGAATGTGTTTGTCCTAAATACGGTATTGGTCTTAATTGATCGTCATCGCGAGGACCAAATTGTTGAAGTAACCGATCAGTTCCTTGAACTGGCAAATGAAGCAATGGGAATCGCAGAAGCGGAAGTGTACAGCGCACGTGAGTTGACGGATGCTGAACGCGAAGCATTATCTGCGACATTTGCTGCGAAAATTGGCAAAAAATCACTAAGAATTGAAAATATCGTCGATTCTAACCTGCTGGGCGGCATCCGCCTTCGGATTGGAAATCGAATTTATGACGGCTCTTTGCGCGGAAAGCTAGACCGTTTAGAACGTAAGTTGTTAAGCTAAGACGAAATGTAAAGCAACCGGTAAGCGAAGTACACTCGCCGCTGGGCGCTGGACGACTTTTAAAAGTTTACTGCAGGAAAAAATATACGCAAAGTATCAGAAGATAGGGGTGAAACTCATGAGCATCAAAGCTGAAGAAATCAGTGCCCTGATTAAATCACAAATTGAAAACTATCAGGCAGAAATTCAAGTGAGTGATGTTGGTACAGTTATCTCAATTGGTGACGGTATCGCTCGTGTTCATGGCCTCGACAATGTTATGGCCGGAGAACTTGTTGAATTTGCAAACGGCGTTATGGGTATGGCACAAAACCTTGAAGAAAATAACGTCGGTATTATCATCCTTGGACCTTTCACAGATATTCGTGAGGGAGACGAGGTTCGCCGCACAGGCCGTATCATGGAGGTTCCAGTAGGTGAAGCGCTAATCGGACGTGTTGTAAACTCATTAGGACAGCCAGTTGATGGCATGGGTCCAATCAATACAACAAAAACTCGCCCAATTGAAGCAGTAGCTCCTGGCGTTATGGCTCGTAAATCCGTTCATGAGCCGCTTCAAACAGGGATTAAAGCGATTGACGCACTTGTTCCAATCGGTCGCGGTCAGCGTGAATTAATCATCGGTGACCGTCAAACAGGTAAAACATCTGTTGCGATCGACACCATCTTAAACCAAAAAGGTCAAAACATGATCTGTATCTATGTTGCCATTGGTCAAAAGGAATCAACTGTTCGTAACGCGGTTGAAACTCTTCGTAAATATGGCGCATTAGAATACTCAATCGTTGTAACAGCTTCTGCATCACAACCTGCACCGCTATTATACCTAGCTCCATACGCGGGTGTTGCAATGGCAGAAGAGTTTATGTATGACGGCAAGCACGTTTTAATCGTATACGATGACCTTTCAAAACAAGCTGCTGCATACCGTGAGCTTTCCTTGTTACTACGCCGTCCTCCAGGTCGTGAGGCATATCCAGGGGATGTATTCTACTTACACAGCCGTTTGTTAGAACGTGCATGTAAAATTAATGATACTCTTGGTGCTGGTTCCATTACAGCATTACCATTTATTGAAACACAAGCAGGTGACGTTTCTGCTTATATACCAACAAACGTTATCTCCATCACGGATGGACAAATTTTCTTACAATCTGACCTTTTCTTCTCCGGTGTTCGCCCGGCGATCAACGCAGGTCTTTCCGTATCACGTGTAGGTGGATCGGCGCAAATCAAAGCGATGAAGAAGGTTGCAGGTACACTGCGTCTTGACCTTGCTTCATACCGTGAATTAGAAGCATTTGCTCAGTTCGGTTCTGACCTTGATAAAGCAACACAAGCGAAGCTGAACCGTGGTGCTCGTACGGTTGAAGTTCTAAAGCAAGATCTTCACAAGCCGCTTACGGTTGAAAAGCAAGTTGTAATCCTTTATGCATTAACACGCGGTTTCCTTGATGATGTTCCATTACAGGATGTACGCCGCTTTGAATCTGAATTCCATAACTGGTTAGACCACAACCGCAAAGAATTGTTAGACCATATTACCAAAACGAAGGATCTTCCTTCTGATGAGGATATGGCTTCTGCAATCAACGACTTCAAAAAGACGTTTGCAGTTTCTGAATAATAGGGTCTGACATATTGAGGGGTTTAGGGCGTGCGGTCCGCCGCACGGCCTAAACCAGACATTCTTTGAAAAAGGGTGGTGAGAACCTATGGCTTCATTACGTGATATAAAACAGCGTATTACTTCAACAAAAAAGACGAGTCAAATCACAAAAGCGATGGAGATGACTTCGGCTGCTAAATGGAACCGCGGTGTTGTAAATGCGAAAGCATTTGTACCTTACATGGAGAAGATCCAGGAAGTAACAGCGTCGATTGCAATTGGCTCTAAAGGTGTGAATCACCCGATGCTAAAAGCTCGTCCAGTTAAAAAGACCGGTTATATTGTCATTACATCTGACCGTGGCCTTGCTGGTGCATTCAACAGTAACGTCATCCGCCGAGTGACCCAAACCATTCAAAGCCGTCACCAATCGAATGATGAGTTCGCGATTATTACGATTGGCCGTGTAGGCCGTGACTTTTTCGTAAAGCGCGGTATGAATGTAGCGCAGGAGATCGTCGGCGTATCTGATCAGCCAAACTTTAGTGATATTAAAGACCTAACTAGTTCAACGGTCGGTATGTTTGAAGATGGAACCTTTGATGAATTATATGTGTTTTACAACCATTATATAAGTGCGATTTCTCAAGAGGTTACGGAGAAGAAACTGCTTCCATTAACGGATTTAACAACTTCTTCAAAGCTCACTTCCTATGAATTTGAGCCATCTGCCGAAGAAATTTTGGAAGTTCTCCTGCCGCAATACGCAGAAAGCTTAATCTACGGCGCGCTGCTTGACAGTAAAGCAAGTGAACATGCCGCACGGATGACTGCGATGAGAAATGCTACCGATAATGCGAAAGAATTAATCAAAAACTATACATTGAGCTACAACCGTGCCCGCCAGGCATCGATTACCCAAGAAATTACTGAAATCGTTGGCGGTGCGGCTGCACTGGAATAGTAGGTTTCTGGCTGCTCGGCCTTGAATTTTTGAAAAAAGAACCCTTTTGGGGTCTCAGATATAAGAAGTCGTGGGAATAAGTCCATTATTCCCGGACTCTTTTTGAAAGAGTAAGATAGGAGGGAACATGATGAACAAAGGACGCGTTCTTCAGATTATGGGTCCGGTTGTTGACGTAAAGTTCGAAAGCGGTCAGCTTCCTGAAATCCATAACGCATTGAAAATTGTAAACACAACGCGTACTGAATCAGAAGTTGAGATCAACTTAACCCTTGAAGTAGCCCTTCATTTAGGTGATGATACAGTTCGTACAATTGCGATGTCTTCTACTGACGGTTTAACTCGTAATGCGGAAGTTGAAGATACTGGCAGACCAATTTCAGTACCAGTTGGCGACGTAACACTTGGCCGTGTATTCAACGTATTGGGAGATGCCATTGACCTTAAAGAAGATATTCCAGCAAGTGCCCGCCGTGATTCGATTCACCGCGAAGCTCCAACGTTTGAAAATCTTTCGACTGAGGTTGAAATTCTCGAAACTGGAATTAAGGTAGTAGACCTTCTTGCACCATATATCAAGGGTGGTAAAATCGGTCTATTCGGTGGTGCCGGTGTAGGTAAAACCGTTTTAATCCAGGAATTAATCAATAACATCGCCCAAGAGCACAGCGGTATTTCCGTATTTGCTGGTGTTGGTGAGCGTACTCGTGAAGGTAATGACCTTTATCATGAAATGACGGATTCAGGCGTTATCAAGCAAACGGCAATGGTATTTGGACAAATGAACGAGCCGCCAGGTGCACGTATGCGTGTAGCCTTGACTGGTTTAACAATGGCTGAATATTTCCGTGATGAACAAGGACAGGACGTTCTTTTCTTCATGGATAACATCTTCCGTTTCACACAAGCAGGTTCTGAGGTTTCCGCGCTACTTGGCCGTATGCCATCTGCGGTAGGTTACCAGCCAACGCTTGCAACCGAAATGGGTAAATTACAAGAGCGTATCACCTCAACTAACAAAGGTTCTGTTACATCAATCCAGGCGATTTACGTACCAGCCGATGACTATACTGACCCGGCTCCGGCGACGACTTTCGCACACTTGGATGCAACAACAAACCTAGAGCGTAAACTTTCTGAGATGGGTATCTACCCAGCGGTGGATCCGCTTGCGTCCACTTCTCGTGCATTGTCACCTGAAATTGTTGGCGAAGAGCACTATAATGTAGCACGCCAAGTTCAATCAACATTACAACGTTACCGTGAATTACAGGATATCATTGCAATCCTTGGTATGGATGAACTTTCTGATGATGATAAGTTAGTGGTACTTCGTGCACGTCGTGTACAATTCTTCTTATCACAAAACTTCCACGTAGCAGAACAGTTCACTGGACAGCCAGGTTCCTATGTTCCTGTTAAGGAAACGGTTAAAGGTTTCAAGGAAATCCTTGAAGGTAAGTATGACCATCTTCCAGAAGATGCGTTCCGTTTAGTTGGACGTATTGAAGAAGTGGTTGAGGCCGGAAAACGCTTGGGTGTAGAAGCTTAAAGTTTGCCAGGAGGGTAAAAAATGAAGACGGTAAAAGTCAGTGTTGTTACTCCCGATGGCCCGGTGTATGATTCTGAAGTAGAGATGGTAAGTACCAAGGCTAAGAGTGGTGAGCTGGGCATTTTGCCTGGTCACATTCCGTTGGTTGCTCCGCTTGCAATTAGTGCGGTTCGTTTGAAAAAGGGTGGGAAAACGGATTACGTCGCTGTTAGCGGTGGATTCCTAGAGGTCCGTCCTGATCAGGTGACTATTTTGGCGCAATCAGCTGAATTAGCCTCTGATATTGACGTGGAACGCGCTTTAAAAGCGAAGGAGCGTGCTGAGCAGCGCATGCATGAGCAGCGTGCTGAGCATACGGATTTCAGACGTGCTGAGCTTGCCTTGCAGCGTGCCATCAATCGCCTCGCCGTATCGGAAAAAAAATTATAGATAGATCGAAAAACCCTTCTGGTGTTTGTGCCAGGAGGGTTTTTTTTATTTTTATCGACCAAATGGTCAAGGAAAAAAATTATTAAATAAATAACTTTTTTGCTGTCAGAGAACTTGAACCTATGGTATTTTAGACAAATAAAGAAATATTCTACAATACCAATTTCGATAGTCGAAAAATAGTAACAAAAGAGTTTACCATTCTGCAATAAATTGTTTGAAAGTTTTAGCTATTTCGATATTGACGATAAACGTTATAACATGTAATAATATATTATAATACAACAGGTAATAAACACAGACAGGATAGGTCGAAGGAGGATGAACAAAAAGTTTATACAGTTTAGTTTAGTTCTTTGTGAAAGCGGTTTAAAAAGCCTTTTGCCATGAGAGTGAATTTACTGGGGGGAATGTATGTGAAACGTTGGTTTAGTTTAGCTATCAGTATTTTAATCGTTATGTCATTAATAATCGGTTGTTCCTCAAAAAGCACTACTTCAAAATCAAAAGATGGAAAGACTACGATCACCTTTTTTTACCGTTGGCCAAATGAGCCATACAAGTCCTATTTTAAGAGTGTTATTGCCGATTTTGAAAAACAAAACCCTAACATTAAAGTCGAAGAGGTAACCGCATTAAACGACGACTATAAGCAAAAAGCAAATGTTCTTCTGGGAAGCCAGAATCCACCTGATGTATTTTTTAGCTGGGCTGGAGAATATGGACAAAAGTTTATTAGAGATGGTGTGGCGTTAGATCTGACAAAATATTATCAAGAGGACACTAAGTGGTCTGACCAGTTAATCAGTTCACAAGTAGACTTCTTTAAGAAGGATGACAAGGTCTATGGAGTACCGCTTTTTACAGACAGCAAGCTGTTCTTCTACAACAAAGATCTATTTGATAAGTTGGGTCTGAAGGCTCCAACTACATGGGATGAGTTCATGAACGTATTGGCAACGATTAAAAAGAGTGGAACAACGCCAATCATCTTGGGAAATAAATCGCCTTGGGCTGCTGCTCACTATGTAACAGCTTTGAATCAGCGTTTAGTTCCTAAGGAAGTGCTGGACAAAGATCTTAGTTATCAGGGGGCTAAGTTTACCGACCCTGGATATGTAGAAGCTTTAAAGAAATTAAATGAATTAAGACCCTATTTTAATGACGATCCAAATGCAGTTGCACACGATGAAGCAAGAGGCCTATTCTTGGGCGGAAAAGCAGCCATCACATTCCTAGAAACACAGGAAATTACGTATATGAAAGATGCAACCTTTAAATGGGATACCTTTAAGGTACCAACGATTGACGGGGCAAAAGGGGATCAGGGTGGTTTAATCGGCGCACCTGAAGGCTTTATGGTTCACAGTAAATCTGCTCATCCGAAAGAAGCAATGGCGTTCTTGAAGTTTATGACGTCTAAGGCAAATGGCGAAAAGTTAATTAAAGATACTGGATTAGCCAGCACAGTGGTTGACGCAGTCAATGAGAATAGCGCGACGAAAGAAGAAGTTAAAGCAATGGATTTAATTAAGGAACAGAAAAATATGCTGATCTGGACGGATAGTGCGTTAGACAGCCGCATTTTCAAACCATATGGTGATGGAGTACAGACGATGCTTGGCGGCGGAATGAAGCCTGCCGATGTTATGAAGAGTGTTCAAGAAGCAGCAAAACAAGTGAATAACAAGTAGTAGGAACTGCAAATCTATCACAGGTGCCGGTTAAGAGAGACAACAACTCCCTTTTAACCGGCAAAATGCTCAATGACTTTGTTGTTTGGGGGGGTTAAGATGCGCGAGAAAAGAATGGTCCCAATTCTTTACATGGCACCTGCCTTAATTATGCTGGCCTTATTTGTATACTATCCATTAGTTCGAAATGTCGTAAATGGCTTTTATGAATGGAACCCATTTACATCAGATAGAAGCTTTGTTTTTCTAGATAATTATCTGCGGCTCTTTAAAGATCCTGTTTTTTACAAAGTGTTAAAAAACAATATGCTATACGCGGTGATCTCAGTGATTATGCAGGTTGGGCTTGGGTTAGTGATTGCAGCGGTACTGGAAGATAAGATTTTTAGGAGATTTTCTACCTTCTTCCGGACAACATTTTTCATCCCCGTTCTCATCTCGATGACGGTTATCGGAATCCTATTTAGTTTTATTTACAATCCCGAAGTAGGACTGCTCAACAGTTTCTTACGACTAATCGGACTAGGGAATTTGGCAGAGGGCTGGCTGGGCAACCCGAAAACAGCGATTTATGCAGTCATTTTTGTCTCTCAATGGCAAAGTATTGGCTATGCGGTCATGCTGTATGTCTTAGCCGTTCAGAAGGTTCCAGGAGAATTATATGAAGCGGCTACCATCGATGGGGCCGGGAAGATTCGTACATTCTTCAGCATTACGGTTCCACAAGTAAAAGAAATGACCTTTGTTCTATTAATCTATACTGTGACGGGCTCGTTCTTAGTTTTTAGTGAGGTATATGTATTAACGAGTGGTGGTCCGGGGAACTCATCACAGGTTTTTAGTACATATCTCTATCAAAAAGCGTTTATTGATAATGAACCAGGATTTGCTTCAGCAATCGCAAACGTGATTCTGGGTATCACGCTGATCTTTTATTTCGTGCAGAATAAATTCTTAAAAACAGGGGAGGAGTAGAAATGAAGCTGGTGGAATCACAGGGAGATTCAGTGAGTCATGAACCAAAAATTGAAAAGCTGGCCGCGCTTAACTTGAAATCTAGTAAACGCAAATCGGGCTTTTCAGTCGTGGTCGGATTGATCTTCCTCTTTTTACTCCTTTACTTTGCAGCCATTGCCTATCCCTTGTTCTGGATGGTCATCAACTCTTTTAAAACGACGGCTGCCATTTTTAACGACAGCTGGGGGCTTCCAAAAGAATGGCTGTTTTCGAATTATACGACGGCTTGGGAACAAGGGGTTTCCAGCTACTTCATGAACAGTTTGATCATCACTGGCGGGACCTGTTTGTTAACGGTCTTAGTAAGTGCTCTGTGTGCGTATGGTTTAACTCGTTTTCAAATCAAAGGTGGCAAGTTCCTGCTTTTGTTTGTTTCAGCGGGCCTGATGTTTTCTCCGCAAAGCAGTTTAATTCCGCTTTATGAGTTGGTTCAAAAACTGGGACTCTTTGATACGTACTGGGCATTGATTCTAACGTTTACGGCCTACCGAATTCCTTTAACCGTACTGTTAATCCGTTCCTTTTTCCTATCGATCCCGAAAGAGTTAGAGGAATCTGCTTACCTTGATGGGGCTAACAGCTTTAAGGTGTTTACAAAAATATTCTTGCCAATGAGCAGACCGATTTTGTTCACGGGTGTGATTTTAACTGCTTACTATGCGTGGAATGAGTTTTTGTTTTCGATTCTCTTTATTCAATCAGAAGACGTTAAACCGATTACCTCTGGACTGTTAGTGTTTAAAGGTGCCTTGAGCACGAACTGGGGAGTGTTAATGGCAGGTTTGGTTATTTCCGCCATTCCGCTGATTGTCATCTTCCTCATGATGCAAAAATACTTTGTCCGCGGCTTAGCCGAGGGAAGTGTGAAGGGATAATTTTTTTAAACTAGGTTCTGTTAACCGATATTGTTATTTATACTCTGTTGATTGGATCGGAAGGCGCCCCGGCCCCGCGGGTTTGCTGAGCGCCTGGAGAGGAAATCAACAGCCAAATTTAAGGCTTAAAAAATAATAATAGGGAGTGGACGCAATGTTGAATTTTAGCAGAGAAAAGTATTTAAAGGTGACAGGTGGAGCCATCGGGCTGAGAGAAGAAATTGAAAGAGTAGTAGACCAAGTCTATCAAAAAGGCTTTAAAAACCTATTCTTAATCGGATCCGGCGGAGCAGTCGCTACCTTCTATCCATTCGAATATATCGTGAACTCAACATCGACGATTCCAGCCTATGCAGAAATCGCCGCAGAATTTGTTCTACAAAATAATAAACAGTTAAGTGAAGAATCACTAGTGATTCTATCCTCTCTATCAGGAACGACAGAGGAGACGGTTGCTGCAGCAAAATACTGTAAAGAAAGAGGAGCAACGACGATTGGCATAACTGGTGAGTACAATAAGCCGCTTGCTGACACAGTAGACTTCCCATTAGTCAACTTTGCAGAAAATGATTTTGCCAGTGATTCGAATCAATTGGTGCTCTTCCACCTTATTTTTAAACTGATGCATAAAAATGGTGATTTCCCTGAATATGAAAGATTTGCCTCACAGCTTGAAATCCTTCCGGAAAAGTTAATCGAGGCAAAAGAAAAATTTGAGCCGAAAGCAGAAGCGTTTGCGATTGTTTATAAGGATGAGCCGTACCATATGGTGGTTGGATCAGGAACCACCTGGGGCCGGGCCTACTCTTATGCGATGTGTGTATTGGAGGAAATGCAGTGGATTAAAACGAAATCGATCCATGCAGCGGAATTCTTCCATGGCACAATAGAATTGGTGGAAGAAGATACAAGCATGATTCTGTTAAAAGGGGAAGATGAAACTCGCCCACTGATGAATCGTGTGGAGCGGTTTGCTGAGCAGTATACGAAGAAATTGACGGTGCTTGATACGAAAGACTATGCGCTAGAGGGGATTAGTCTGGAATTTAGAAAGTATTTATCACCAATTGTTACGTCGACTCTTTTGCAAAGACTTAGTGTTCACCTCGAGGATAAGCGGAATCACTCGTTAGAGATTCGCAGATATTACCGCACAGTTGCATATTAAAAAGTGTAAGGGAAAGAGGATATCTTTCCCTTCTTCACGAATGGGAGGGACAATTGATGAGATTAATAGCGGTTGGGGATAATGTAGTTGATTATTATGAAGATCGAGAAGAAATGTTTCCCGGCGGGAATGCTGTCAATGTGGCGGTCTTTTGGAAGCGTTACGGTGTAGAGGAAGTTTCCTATATTGGGATTGTCGGGAATGACGAAGAGGGCGATCATATTGTCAGCTCGTTAGCGGAGGAACAAATTGATGTTTCCCGGGTAAGGAAAGTGTTCGGAGCATCTGGTGAAGCGGTTGTTACGTTGGATGAGCAGGGCGACCGTAAGTTTGTCGGCTCGAATAAAGGCGGTGTCCAGACACAGGTGAAATTAAATTTTACTGAAACCGAACTAGCGTTTATCAGCACATTTTCGTTGCTGCATACCAGTGTCTATAGTTATTTGGAAAAAGAACTGCCGGTATTACAGAAGTATATTGATCTATCATTTGATTTTTCAACCAAATATGATGAAGAGTATTTAAAGCTTGTCTGCCCTTATATCAAATATGCCATTTTCTCGGGCGGCGACCTGACGCATGAGGAATGTGAAGCACTCATTGCACGTGTTCACCAGTTAGGCACACCGAATATTATTGTTACCCGGGGTTCGGCGGGATCGTTATTTTCAGATTCAAAACAGGTGTATCAACAAGGAATTGTCGAAACGGATGTAGTGGATACCCTTGGAGCGGGCGATACGTTTGTAGCGATCTTTTTAAAAGAGTACGTATCGCATGGCGATACACAGGTAGCGATGGAGAAGGGTGCTGCAGCGGCCGCGGAAACATGCCAGCGCTATGGTGCCTTCGGCCATGGAAAAAAGCGTGGGAAACGGATTACGATTGGCTAAGGTAAGGGGGACCTGTTCTTTGTGGAACAGGTTCTTCTTTATCATAGTTCCATTAAAAAATGCAAGTTGATGAGTTCATTGCCCTCAAAGGGAAAATGGGAGCTAGTTGGGTGAATGAAAAGTGGTTTCATTGCCCTCAAAGGGAAAAAAGGAGCTAGTTGGGTAAATGAAAGGTGGTTTCATTGCCTCAAAAGGGAAAATGGGAGCTAGTTGGGTAAATGAAAGGTGGTCTCATTGCCCTCTAAAAGAGAAAGTATAAGCTAGCACGGTAAATGAAAGGTGGTTTCAGTGCCCCAAAAGGAAAAATGGGAGCTGGATCGGTAAAAGGAAGGTAGTTTCATTGCCCCAAAAGAGAAAATGGGAGCTAGTTCGGGAAATGAAAGGTAGTTTCATTGCCTCAAAAGGGAAATTAGGAGCTAGCCCGGTTAATGAAAACATTTTAATAAAAAACTCCCTAAGTCTGTAACTTAGGGAGCGGTTGCATTTTAGTATTCCACTTTCCACATATATCTTCTTTTTGAAAGCGGGTGATTACGAGCATCAGCTAATTGTTCTGCATAGCGGCGAAGAACATAATTTAGGACAAGTGGCGCAATATAACCTTTTAACTCTTCGTCAATACCTTCTAGATCAAGCTCTTTTGCATCTAACACGACGAGTTTTTTACCATATTTTTTCGAGAAATCTAAGGCTCTTTCATCGAGTGGACGTGTTTCATCTAAGCCAAGCAGGATAATAAATGGTACTTCTTCATCAATGATTTCAAATGGACCATGGAAGTATTCACCTGCGTGAATGGCGTTAGAGTGGATCCACTGCATTTCTAATAGAATACAAGTCGTGTAGGAATAGGCGATTCCATAGTTGGCTCCGCTCGCCATCGTATAGATTACTTTTTCATCCTTATATGATTGACCAAATTGTGCGGCACGATCTGCAAATTGCTGGCCAGCTTTTTCAAAAGCTGCCTGCGTATTGGATAAGCTATTGACCATTTTGTCAAACTTATCGTTTCCTTCTAGGACGTTTAGAACACCCATCGTTAGTTGATATAGTAAGCCTAAGTTGGTATTGAAGGCAACGGATTCAGCGCCCCATTCGTATTTAACCACGAATTCACTTTCCTGTGCCAGCGGGGAGGTTGGTTCGTTTGTGAAACCAACTGTTAATGCTCCTTTTTGACGGGCAAATTCAGCTGCCTTTACGGTTTCTGGAGTGGTACCTGACATTGAGCACAAGATGACAAGAGAATTTTCGCCAAGTTTTCTAGGGTTGCGATGAATGAATTCATTGGAGCTGTATACATCAGAAGGAATGTTTTTTGCTTCTCGGTCCATGATATATTTGTTCGGATACATGATAGCAGAGGAACCGCCGCATGCAACAAAGTATACATGGTTAATTGTGCGCCCTTTCAAAGCATCTAACACATTTTTTACCTGTGGATCTACAACTACTTGTGAGTTTACCATTCATTTTTCCTCCTTAGGACTGTTTGGTCTGACATATAATAATACATTATATGATGTTATAGTATTATACATGATACAAATTGTCAATCTCTTTTGAAAATTAAATTTAATAATTTATCTCTAATTGACTTATAACATATTATAATGTTATATTAACTTTGTATATCTTAATTATTTTTAAAAATAATGACAAGATAATGTGAAGGGGATGGGGAAATGTCAAAGATCACGAGGGATCAAATTACGGGAATGAACTTCCATTATAAGCACTATCCTTTGGAATACTTTTTAGATGCAATGGTTCGATATGAATGCAAAAATATTGAATTATGGGGAGCATCCCCTCACTTTTATGTAGATGAACTAACACTTCAGGATATGAAAAATATAAAAAGAGAGATTGATAGAAGAAACTTATCGGTGGTCTGCTTTACACCGGAACAATGTGTGTATCCGATCAACCTTGCGGCCAAAGAGGATAATATTCGGGAGAGAAGTATCCAATATTTCATCAAATCAGCAGAGGCTGCAAAAGAATTAGAGGCCCCATTATTATTGGTTACGCCAGGCTGGGGCTATGAAAATGAAGAACGACACGAGGCATGGAAAAGAACGAGAGATTCGCTGGAAAAGTTATCAACGGTTGCCGGTGAACTGGGGTTAACCCTCGCGCTTGAACCTTTAACAAGGGTGGAATCTAATATCATTTACGATGCGAAGTCGTTAAAAGCGATGCTTGAGGAAGTAAATAGTCCCTTCCTTAAAGGAATGATTGATACGATTCCAATGGCTTTAGCGAATGAAGATTTTAATGATTATTTCAGCCTCCTTAAAGACGAGATTGTCCATATTCATTTCATTGACGGGAAACCGGAAGGCCACTTGGTGTGGGGAGACGGCGAGTTACCGCTGCAGAAATATATCGATCAGTTAAGTCAACATGGTTATCAGGGATCACTGACTTTAGAGTATACATCCTATCAATATGTGCAGAACCCGGATGAGGCGATGGAACGGACGTGGGACGTACTTTCAGGGGTGTTAGTCGATTGAAACAAATTGATAGCTGGAAATGATTTGTATATACTTGTAAGTATCAATAGAAAAATCAGCAGATGGAACTAAATGATCATAAGGAGGGGGGCTTTCCTCCCTATTTAGTTTACGAATAAGAAAATTAGGCAGGTGATTGTTATGTTAAAACAGGATGACCAGATTCCTTTATATATTCAATTAAAGGAATCACTCCTCAGCTCCATTTTGAATGGGGATTTAAAGTACGGGGATAAAATCCCAACGGAAGCCGAATTAAGTGAAGAATATAAAATCAGCAGGATTACCGTAAGAAAGGCCATTCTTGAGCTGGTTGAAGATGGGTTCCTGGTGAAGCGCCAGGGTAAAGGGACGTTTGTTAACAAACGGAAAATTGAACGAAAAATTGTTCACTTTTTAAGTTTTAGCGATGCTTGTAAGGCGAATGGCCTGACGGCAAGTAGTAAGGTGATTAAAAAGGAAATTGTGCAGCCAGCGGCAAAGGATAAAGAGCTGCTGCAGCTTGAAGAGGGGGATGCCCTGTTATTTATTCAGCGGGTCCGCTATGCTGGCGATTCGCCGATTATGATTGAAAACAATTATTACTCCTATAAAAAGTTCCATATTTTACTGAATGAGGATTTAGAGGGTTCTGTCTATAAAGTAATCGAAGAAAAGCTCAATATTAAGCCGCGTGGTTCTTGGGAGACGACGTTGGAGATTGTCCGGGCATCCGAGGATGAAGTGCAATTACTCAATACTTCAAGCGGTGAGCCTCTATTTTATATGGAAACGACCGTTTATGATGAGAATGATGAACCGGTCCATCGCGGAAAACAGTATATTTTAGGGGATAGCTATAAATTCATCTTCCAGCAATAGTTTAAAAAGAAGTTGGGAATTTGATATGGGGAAGTAGAGCGTGATGAGGAAAACGATCCAAGATTGTTTATACATTTTGCTGGGTTCGCTTATTTATTCAATTGGGATTAACTATTTTACCATTCCTAACCTGTTATCAGAAGGCGGGATTATCGGCTTGACGATCATCTTTCACTATGTATTTCACTGGTCTCTTGGGATTGTAAATTTTGTTCTCAATACGGTGCTCGTTTTGGTCGGAATGAGGTTTTTAGAGAAAAGAGCTATTATTTATACGTTATTTTCCATTTTTTCATGTTCGTTGTTTTTATTTATTACCGAGGAAACGGGAAAACAGCTTACCAATGACACGTTATTAGCGGCCATCTTTGCCGGTTTATTGGTGGGCGGCGGCATAGGGATTATTTTTCGTGCAGGGGGAACCTCGGGCGGGACGACGATTTTAGCGAGGCTGGCCAACCAGTTTTTGGGCTGGAGTATGGGGAAGGGGATTTTGGCGATTGATCTGATCGTAGTGGCGGGTTCGGTGTTTATCATAGGGCTCGGCAAAGCGATGTATACGTTGATTGCTGTTTACTTAGGCGCTAAGGCGATTGATTTTATTGTGGAAGGTCTAGAAGAAAAGGTAGCTGTCCTGATTATTTCGAATTCATCTGAATTGGTATTGGATGCGATTACAAATAAGTTATCGCGAGGAATTACTGTTTTAGAGGGACGCGGCGGTTATACCGGTGATAATAAGGATGTGCTGTATATTGTGATTAATAGGCAGGAAATTGTTGAGTTGAAGAATTTGATTTATGCAGTGGATGAGCATGCTTATGTGACTGTTCATCTTGTTCAGGAGATGATTGGTAAGGGGTATAAGGTTGGTAAGACTAAGGTGGCGAAAGGTGTATAGGGTGTTGGGGGGAGAGCGTTTTTTTGGGGACGCTCTTTCTTGCTGTAAAAATAAGTTGTTATGAGGACAGAAGCCGGATGGAAGTTCTCATCTTTGTCTCATGATGTCGCCATGAGTGCGGAAACTAGGCGGGATCTCACTTTTTTGTTCCCGTGAGTTGCTATTAGAGGGTAAAGGCAGGTATTTGTTGGGCCAGTCTTGCGACTGGCTTTTGTGTTAAAAGACATTAAAATCTGATAGATGAACTGTTAGTAAATTTCATTTGGTAGTGATAAAGTCTCAGTTTTTTCGGCCGATGGAATGAAGGGCTGAATTTTGCATATGATGATAGGGGAAATGGATATGCAGTTGGGCTGTCCGTAATTGGTTGATATTCTAGTAATATAACAAGTTGGTGTGGTTTTTTGTCGTAAGAGAGTGATTATTGTTTAATTTTTAGAAATAGGGAAGAAAAGTGAATATTTGATGACAAATCTCACAGACAATATCGACAAAATTATTGTTAAATAGTGGATAAAGGGCGAAGGAATTAGCAAACGGTTTGGGTTCTTGCGAACCCTGTGTTATGCACGTCATCTTCCGCTAACGCTCCAGATCACGTGCACCTAAAGCCGCTCTTAGGATTAGTTCTTGCGGGTTCGCTCTTGCGTCATCTCTGATGTTTTTCAGGGAGCTTCTCTGCGAGATCACGCAAACGCTCAGGGGGAGGGGACCCGTGCCGTAAGACAAGTTTAGGGTGAAAATTGTATTTCTATCGCCATGTGCTGTCGCACATTGCGCTTCCGCTGTCGCTCCAGCTTGCGAAATTTCCCATTTTTAGCCTCTTTTGAGAGCGAGCTCTCACGAGGCTAAAAATGGGAAATTGTCGCGGCGATAGAAATCCAATTTTTTATAAAGTTGGCTTGTCGACATGGGTTTGTAACAATGCTATAATGAATTCGGTTACATGTTTAATTAATATGAAAATTTACAACATTGGAGGGGATAGACATGGAACTTAATGTATATCAGAATAATTATCTGATAGTTTTTGTGTTCCTATGTCTTGGTGTGCTGCTGCCTGTGGTGGCGTTATATTTTGGGAAACTTCTGCGTCCGAATAATCCGAGCGATGAGAAGAATACCACATATGAAAGCGGTATTGAGCCATTTCACGATTCTCGTGTGCAGTTCAATGTCCGCTATTATATTTTTGCCCTGATGTTTGTTATTTTTGATGTAGAAACTGTGTTTTTATATCCATGGGCGGTGGCTTATGATAAGCTGGGGATTTTCGCACTCGTTGAGATGCTGATTTTTGTGGCGATGCTTTTACTTGGTCTTGTGTATGCTTGGAAGAAGAAGGTGTTACAATGGATTTAAGACTAGAAGATTTCACACCGGATGAAATAAGAGAATTAGAACGAAATGTATTTTTTGCCACGCTGGAGCAAATTAAGGCATGGGCACGAAGTAATTCTTTGTGGCCGATGACATTTGGTCTGGCTTGTTGTGCGATTGAGATGATGGGTACAGGGGGAGCGAACTATGACCTTGACCGGTTTGGGACGATTTTCCGTACGTCGCCAAGGCAATCGGATTGTATGATTGTTTCTGGTACGGTGACGAAAAAAATGGCACCGATTTTACGCCGTTTATATGACCAAATGCCGGAGCCAAAATGGGTGATTGCGATGGGGTCATGTGCGACTGCAGGCGGTCCGTATGTAAAATCGTATTCCGTGGTTAAAGGAGTCGATCAGATTGTTCCGGTGGATGTCTATATCCCAGGATGCCCGCCAAACCCTGCCGCTTTAATATACGGAATCAATAAGTTAAAGGATAAAATTCGTTACGAAGCGAAGACTGGGAAGAAGGTGATCTAACCGATGAGCGGGGAGAAGGATCTCGAACAATTAAAGAAAGAGGCGGCCGCAAAGGCAAAGGCTGAGGCTTTAGCAAGGCGTCAGGCGAAAGAGGCTGGCGGATCGGCACCGACACCACCACCGGCACCGACACCTCTAACACCGGAGGAGGCGCCAGGATCAGCTGCAGGTGCTGAAGACTCAAGTGACCTCGCGAAGAAAAAGGCAGCCGCGGCGGCAAAAGCAAAAGCGGCAGCGTTAGCAAAGAAGAAACGTGAAGGAATCATAGAAGAAGAAGCCCCTCCAGCTCAAACGGCGGAACCTGCTTCTAGTAGTGATACAGATGATCTTGCTAAGAAAAAAGCAGCATCAGCGGCCAAAGCAAAAGCGGCGGCGTTAGCGAAGAAGAAACGCGAAGGGATCACGGAAGAAGAGGCGCCGGTGGAGGAAACACCACCGCAGGTCGTGGAAACTGCTTCAGCAAATGACGCCGATGACCTCGCGAAGAAAAAGGCGGCCGCAGTGGCGAAGGCAAAAGCGGCGGCGGCAGCAAAACGCAAAGCGATGGAACAAGCCGGCGGAGCGGCTTCAGCTGATGAAACAGCATCCGAGCAAGCAGACGATACCGATGACCTTGCGAAGAAAAAGGCGGCCGCAGTGGCGAAAGCAAAAGCGGCGGCGGCAGCAAAACGCAAAGCGATGGAATCTGCGGGCGGTGACGCTTCGGCAACGGATGATGCACCTGGGGATGATGCTAAAGCGAAGGCAGCAGCAGCGGCCAAAGCAAAAGCCGCCGCGGCAGCGAAAGCCAAGGCAGCGGCATCCGCAAAGGCGAAGGCAGCTGGAACCGATGCAGCAGATGCAGGCGGCGATGATGAAAAAGCAAAAGCAATTGCGGCAGCCAAAGCGAAGGCCAAAGCAGCAGCAGCAGCGAAAGCAAAAGCGGCAGCAGGCGGGAAAACTGGTGCAGCGGCGGAACCGGCAGCTGAAGTGAAGCCATCTGTCAATCAGCCATACTTAGATAAGTATGTAAAAGTGATTGCGGAGCACTTAGGGCCAGATGTTTTAGAAGATTCTTATATTAATAAACTATCCAAAGATGTTCCGACACTTGTGGCGAAGCATGATACATATTTCAAAGTAGCTCAATTTTTAAAATATAATGAGCTGCTTGGGTTTGATTATCTGTCAGAGCTGCATGGAACAGATTTTGAAACACATATGGAAGTCTATGTTCACTTATACTCATACAAAAACCGGCAATCGGTGGCATTAAAAGTGAAGATTGACCGAGATGAACCAACAATCGAATCCTTGCAGCCACTCTGGGCCGGAGCGAACTGGCCTGAATGTGAAGCATACGATTTACTTGGAATTAACTTTAAAGGACATCCCGATTTACATCGGATCATGCTTGGAGAAGATTGGGTTGGCCATCCACTGCGTAAAGACTATGAACAGTATGATGTGGAGGTGTAACCATTGATCAGAACAGAAGAAATGCTGCTAAATGTTGGTCCCCAGCACCCAAGTACGCACGGAGTATTCCGGCTTGTGGTTAAAATTGATGGGGAAATCATAACAGAGGCAAAGCCTGTCATCGGTTATTTACACCGTGGAACGGAAAAATTAGCCGAGAACCTGCAATATACACAGATTATTCCCTATACAGACCGGATGGACTACCTATCGGCGATGACCAATAATTACGTCATCTGTCATGCGGTTGAAACGATGATGGGAATCCAGGTGCCTGACCGTGCGGAATACCTGCGCGTTCTTGCCATGGAGTTAGGACGGATTGCCAGTCACCTGGTGGCTTGGGGAACGTATGTCCTTGACCTTGGGGCGACTAGTCCATTTATTTACGCTTTCCGTGATCGTGAAATGATTATCAATATGTTGAACGAGTTATCAGGTGCCCGTTTGACCTTCAACTATATGCGGGTCGGCGGTGTGAAATGGGATGCTCCTGAGGGCTGGATTGAAACGGTCAGAAATTTTGTTCCCTATATGCGCGAGCAGCTGAAAGGTTATCACGACCTTGTTTCGGGAAATGAAATCTTTTTAGACCGGGTAAAAGGGGTTGGCAAATATACGAAAGAAGAAGCCATTCAATACTCACTCAGCGGACCGAATCTTCGCAGTACAGGGGTAAAATGGGATCTTCGGAAAGATGAGCCATATTCGATTTATGATCGCTTTGACTTTGATGTTCCAACATCAGAGGATGGGGACTGCCTAGCGCGCTACCACTTACGGCTTGAGGAGATTACGGAATCACTGAAAATCGTTGAGCAGGCTGTCGAGCAATTCCCAGCTGAAGGCGACATTCTTGCCAAAGTTCCGAAAATCATTAAAGTACCAAAAGGGGAAGGGTTTGTGCGAATTGAATCACCCCGCGGGGAGATTGGCTGCTATATTTACAGTGACGGGAAGAAGGAACCGTACCGCTTAAAGTTTAGGAGACCATCATTCTATAATCTACAAATTCTTCCGAAATTACTTGTAGGCGAAAATATTGCAAACTTGATAGCCATTTTAGGAGCAGTGGATATTGTCCTTGGGGAGGTTGACGGCTAATGATTCAAGATTTGCTCCAATCAAGCCCTGGCTGGGCAAACTTTGGAATTTTCTTTTTACTCGGTGTCATCTTGCTTTTGGTCGTTTTAGGTTTCGTTACCTACGGAATCTTAGCCGAGCGAAAAGTAATGGGATATATGCAATTGCGTCACGGCCCAAACCAACTTGGCGGCCGCTTTGGACTGTTGCAAACTGTTGCGGACGTATTAAAGCTTTTATTAAAAGAAGATGTCATCCCGAAAGCAGCAGATCGGCCATTATTTATTTTGGCGCCGATTATTGCCTTTGCTCCATCATTCATGGTGCTGGCGACGTTACCGTTTACTGACAAGTTTCAATTTGCCGATATCGGTGTCGGCTTGCTTTATTACATTGCCATTTCGGGATTAACGGTTTTTGGGATGCTGCTCGGCGGCTGGGCCTCGAATAACAAATACGCCCTTTTGGGTGGGATGCGTGCGGCGGCACAAATGATTTCGTATGAAATTCCGCTCGTCATGTCGGTGTTAGGGGTTATCCTGCTAGCAGGTAGTTTAAATTTAAATGATATCGTCCTGCAGCAAAAACATGGCTGGTTTATTCTATTGCAGCCAATTGGCTTTATAGTGTTCTTTATCGCTTCGATTGCGGAATTAAACCGGACACCGTTTGACTTGCCAGAGTCAGAAAACGAACTGGTTGCCGGCTACTTCGTTGAATACGCAGGATTCCGCTGGGCGTTTTTCATGCTTTCAGAGTATGTCTATGTATTTGGGATGTCGACACTGATTACGGTCATCTTCCTAGGCGGCTGGCTGGCGCCATTTGCATTCCTTAGCTTCATTCCTGGAGCAGTATGGTTTGCACTTAAATTCTGTTTAGTAGTCTTCATGTATTTCTGGATTCGGAGTACGCTGCCGCGTTTCCGTGTCGATAGATTGATGGAATTCGGCTGGAAAGTCCTACTGCCAATCGCATTAGCAAACATTTTCCTCACCGCCGTCATCAAATCACTATTTTTCTAATTACATTTGGTGCCTGACACCAATATCAGCAACAACACTGTGATAGCAGTAAAAATGGTGCCTGACACCAATAACAATATTTAAACTGTCAAAAGGGGTGAAAAACGTGCTTGGAGTATTTAAAGGCTTGAAATATACCCTTAAACAATTATCGCGCGAGAAGGTTACGTACGATTATCCAAATGAGCCACTTCCGCTGCCGGACCGCTTTCGCGGCATCCAAAAGTTTTATCCGGAAAAGTGTATTGTTTGCAATCAGTGCATGAATATCTGCCCGACAGAATGTATTAACTTAACGGGTAAGAAGCATCCGGACCCTACAAAAAAGGGAAAGATCATCGACACATATGATATTAACTTCGAAATCTGTATTCTATGTGACCTGTGTACCGAGGTTTGTCCGACGGAAGCAATCGTCATGACGAATAACTTCGAGCTCGCTGCATACAGCCGTGACATGTTATTTAAAAATCTGGAATGGCTGGATGAAAACGACGAAAACGTACGGCAGGTGAATAAACCATGACATTCTCAGGTGAATTCCTCGCATTTATGGGACTCGCACTCGTTGCCATTATCGGCGGGGTGCTGCTGTTAAACCTGAATAAGGTAATCCATATGGTTGTCGCTCTTATTTTCACATTCGTAGCGATTGCGGGGATTTATGTACTGCTTTCTGCAGAATTTATCGCGGCAGTGCAAATCTTAATTTATTCAGGGGCGATCACGATCATTATGCTTTTCGGCATCATGTTAACGAAGCATAATGATGACAGTGAACCGAAAACAGGCAGATTACGCAAGTTCCTCCTGTTCCTTGGCGTGGTCGGCTTTGCCTTTGCAGTTTACATTGGCATCTACAATTTCAATATTGAACAGGTTCCGACCAAGCTCCATGAAAATAACACCTTACAGATTGGGCAGGCGCTCTACTCAAAATATATTATTCCGTTTGAGTTAACATCTGTATTGCTTTTAGTAGCTCTAGTCGGCTCGATTGTCTTAGCGAAAAATGATAAGAAGAAGGAGGCGGATGAGGAATGAGTTCAGTTCCCGCTTCAGCCTTCCTGGCATTGGCACTCATTTTATTTTGCATCGGCTTATACGGTGCGTTGACAAAGAAAAATACCGTAATCATTCTGATCTCAATTGAACTCATGCTGAATGCTGTTAATATTAATCTGGTAACCTTCAGTAAATATGGCATGGCACCGTCAATTACCGGACAAATCTTCGCCTTGTTTGCCATCAGTGTGGCAGCAGCAGAGGCAGCAGTAGGTCTGGCAATTCTTATTGCCCTTTATCGCAATAAAAAGACGGTCAGCATTGATGAAATGGACACAATGAAAAACTAAAATGATTTAGACACTCCTCGGGAAGAAACAAACCACACGGGTCCTGAGGCGAATCGACCATACTTCGGGCAGTGACAAGCACGGAACGCCCGAAGAGGAATCGACAAAATTAGGATGGTCACTCGATCACCATCCAAGGGGTTGATAATATTGGAAAATGCTTGGCTTATCCCGCTTTTCCCGCTATTATCGTTTTTGATCCTTCTTCTATTCGGTAAGCGGCTGAAGGACGCGAGCGCATATGTGGGGATCCTCTTCACGCTCGCATCGCTGATATATTCCATTTTGGTCTTATTCCAGCGCTTTTCGGAGCCAACCTACGGGACAAATTTTGAATGGCTCACGATAGGAGATCTGCATCTTACAGCGGGCTTCGAAGTCAATCAATTAAATGCGTTAATGCTAGTAATCGTTTCGCTCGTTAGTTTCTTGGTACATACGTACTCCAAAGGGTACATGCATGGCGACGAGCGGTTCCATGTATTTTATGCTTATTTAGGATTATTTACCTTTGCAATGCTCGGGCTGGTGATTTCACCAAACCTGCTGCAAACCTATATTTTCTGGGAGCTAGTTGGTGTTGGTTCCTTCTTATTAATCGGATTTTATTTTTACAAAGAAGAAGCGAAAGCGGCCGCCAAAAAGGCGTTCATCATGACCCGTATCGGCGATGTCGGCTTGTTTATCGGGATGATTCTTCTTTTTTGGGAAACGAAAAGCTTTGAATACAGCGTCATTTTCCATTCAGTTGAAACCGGTGCGATCCCAACATCGATGATTACCTTAATTGCGATTCTAATTTTTATCGGGGCCGTCGGAAAATCCGGTCAGTTCCCGCTTCATACCTGGCTTCCAGATGCGATGGAAGGTCCGACACCAGTTTCGGCCCTAATCCACGCTGCTACCATGGTTGCCGCTGGTGTATATTTAGTCGCAGCACTATTCCCATTGTTCTTAGCAAGCCCAACCGCACTGCTGACGATCGCGGTCATCGGAGCGTTTACTGCCATT
Source organism: Bacillus sp. ISL-18 (assembly GCF_018613415.1). Classification (GTDB taxonomy): domain Bacteria; phylum Bacillota; class Bacilli; order Bacillales; family Cytobacillaceae; genus Neobacillus. The sequence continues at coordinate 195,677 of NZ_JAGGQG010000014.1, forward strand.
TTTGCGGCAAGCATTGGGTTAGTGCAAACCGATATCAAACGGGTGCTTGCCTACTCAACGGTCTCGCAGCTTGGCTACATGATGTTAGCCCTTGGCTCTGCCGGCTATGTGGCAGGTGTATTCCACTTAATGACACATGCCTTCTTTAAGGCCTTGCTCTTCTTAGCAGCAGGTTCAGTCATTCATGCGGTCCACACGCAAAACATTGAAGAAATGGGCGGACTTTGGAAAAAGTTGAAGCTGACCGGGCCATTGTTCTTAATCGGAACCCTCGCGATCAGCGGAGTGCCGTTACTATCCGGTTTCTTCTCAAAAGACGAAATTTTAGCGGCGGCATGGGAAGGCGGACATCCGATCTTGTTCTTGCTTGCGCTTATTGCGGCCTTCATGACGGCATTTTATATGTTCCGCTTGTTCTTCCTAGTCTTTACCGGAGAAGCACGCGGAAATCAAAAAGATGTCCACGAATCGCCATCCAATATGACCTTGCCAATGATGATCCTTGGCGTACTCGCCGTCATTGCTGGTTACGTGAACACACCTTGGTTCGGCACGTTCCTAGGTGACTGGCTCGTTGACGGCAATGCAGCCCTTGCCCAACATGGACATACGGAAGGTCCTGTCTGGATCATGATCGCAGCCACACTCGTATCGCTAGCAGGAATCTTCCTTGCGTACTTGATGTACTATAAGCGTTCACTTGCCCGCAACTGGTTAAGCGGCACAGGGGACACCTTGCACAGTATCTTATTTAATAAGTATTACGTTGACGAGTTCTATCAATATACCGTTGTCGCAGCGTCCAAAGCATTAAGCTACTTCTTACGGTTCATTGATGTTTTCCTTGTGGAAGGACTTGTTAAAGGCGTGGTCGGGATTGTTCAAGGACTCGGCAGAGCTGGTTCTAAACTGCAATCCGGACAGGTACAGACCTATGGGGCTGTCGCCTTTATCGGTCTCGCACTGCTCGTCGTCATCTTTGCATTCACAGGGGGGTACTTACGATGAATTTATCAGCTGTTCTTTCAATCCTAGTATTCTCCCCGATACTCGGTATCATTGTCTTGGCTATGATGCCAAAATCAGTTGAAAAACCAATCAAAATCGTTGGCTTTCTAGCCACCTTGCCAGCATTATTCCTGTCCTTGGCCTGTTATCTTCACTTTCAGTGGGGCAAGAACCTGGCAGACTTCAATGTCGCGAAAGAGTGGATTCACTTCCGCGGCATGAATACCGAAGAGCCCTACTTTGCGGTCAACTATGAATTGGGCTTGAGCGGCTTTCAGCTCTTGCTCGTCGTGCTAACCGCCGTAGTGGCAACATTATCAGCCATTGCCGCGGCACGGTTTGTTAAAAAAGAATGGAAGGGCTACTTCATGCTCTTTCTTCTCCTAGAAGTAGGAATGCTCGGTGTATTTACCGCGGAGAACTTAATCCTATTTTTCATCTTTTTTGAAATTACCCTCATCCCAACGTTCTTCTTAATTGGGAAATGGGGTTATTTTGAAAAAGAAAGGGCGGCATACAGTTTCCTAATCTACAACGGATTAGGCTCTGCTGTACTCCTGATTGTAATAATGATTTTGTTTGCCAAAACAGGTACTACCAATATTGAAATGCTGACACAAATGATGGCAGACCCAAGCGCACCGCTGTCCGGTGACTTGAAAATGGGCCTCTTCATCGGTTTATTAATAGCCTTCGGTGTGAAGCTGCCGATCTTCCCATTGCACAGCTGGATGTTAAAGGTGCACGTTCATGCACCGCCAGCGGTTGTTATGATTCACTCTGGGATTCTATTAAAAATTGGTGCATACGGATTAATCCGTTTTGGATTGGGAATTTTTCCGAAGCAGTTTGATACCCTTGCGACGCTGATTGCTGTCTTTGGCGTGATCAACCTTCTTTACGGGGCGTTCCTAGCCTTCATTCAAACAGATTTTAAAATGGTTCTCGCTTATTCGTCGATTTCCCACATGGGCATCGTGCTGATTGGCCTTGCGGCGATGAACACAGCTGGAGTGCAAGGGGCGATTTTCCAAGTAGTCTCACACGGTTTGATTTCGGCGTTATTATTCTTCATCGTCGGCATCCTGTACGAGCGTACGGATACATCACTCCTCGAGAACTTGGGCGGAATGGCAAAGGGGATGCCGCTTGCGGCTGGCTTCTTACTTGCAGGCGGGATGGCCTCACTGGGACTTCCAGGCATGTCCGGCTTTGTTAGTGAATTTATGGCCTTTCTAGGGCTTTTCAAAGAAATACCATGGCTTGCCGCTGGTGGAACGATTGGCATTATCATGACCGCAGCGTACGTATTGCGCGCTGTCTTAGGAATTACCTACGGCAAAGCGCATCGTGAGTTCACCGGTGTGATTGACTTAAAAGGTGTCGAATTCGTACCGGTTGTGGTACTAATGGCTTTAATTGTATTAATTGGTGTTTATCCAAGTGTTCTAAGTTCTCCGCTGCAAACAACACTAGAAACCATCATGTTAGGGTTAGGAGGGTGATGAAGAATGGATTTAACGGCATTGAAATCATTTAACTGGAGTGTCATGACACCAGAGTTCATCATCCTCGGTGTGGCAGCAGCATTGACATTAATCGATTTATTTCTACCGAAAAAACAAGACCGCCGCTTCCTTGGCTGGATTGGAATCCTTGGCATTGCCGCCGCCATTGTATCGGTTGTATCGCTGCTCAATACGGGGGCGACATCGATTTTGGATGACAGCTTCACGTTGGATTCTTTTGGCAAAGCCTTTAAGTTAATCCTGCTTGCCGGTTCGGGGCTCGTCATGTTCCTTGCTTTCAGCTACGAGGCAAAGGAAGGGATGGAAACCTACCGCGGCGAGTTTTATTACTTGTTCTTAACCGCTTTGCTCGGTGCGATGATCATGACGTCAAGCGGGGATTTAATCACGTTATTCATTGGGCTGGAATTGTTAACTGTTTCTTCCTATATCTTAGCGGGCATCCGCAAGCATAATTTACAATCAAATGAGTCTGCGATGAAATACGTCATCAATGGCGGGATTTCCACAGCGATCACCTTGTTTGGAATGAGCTATGTGTATGGATTAACAGGATCAACGAACCTTTTCGACATTGCCCAGACACTGTCCGCCGTAACAGATGCGCAGCATGCGTACCTGCTCGGTCTATCATTCTTAATTATCTTTGTAGGTTTGTCGTTTAAATTAGCGGCCGCTCCGTTCCATATGTGGGCACCGGACGTTTATCAAGGAGCGCCGACGCCGGTTACGGCCTTCTTGAGTGTCGTATCAAAATCAGCTGGATTTGTAATCGTTATTCGCTTATTGATTGCAGTCTTCTACAATGCGGCACCAACTGGGGCAAACGGCGAAGGCATCCTGTTTAAGATGCAGGATTACCTTGCCGTGATCGCCGCCGTTACCATGATTGTTGGAAACGTGATCGCGTTAAGACAGACCGATATTAAGCGGTTGTTCGCCTACTCTAGTATTGCCCATGCCGGGTATATCTTGGTGGCGTTAACCTCTTTGAGCTCGAACATGCTGTTTTCGATTTGGTTCTACCTGCTTGCCTATATGTTAATGAACCTCGGCGCTTTTGCGGTCATTCAGTTGATCACGGAACAGTCCGGATCAAGCAAAATTGCTGATTTCGCTGGTCTATACCGCCGTTCACCGGTTCTCGCCGTCATCATGGGCATTCTGCTTGTTTCCTTGGCAGGTTTTCCAGGTACAGCCGGATTCATCGGCAAATTAAATATCTTTATCGGAACTTTCTACGGCACACCGCATTATGTGCTGGCTTCTATCATGATTGCAACGACCGTCGTCTCGTATTTCTACTACTTTGGCATCATGACGCAAATGTTCTTCCGTCCGGCTAGGGACGAGCGTAAATTGAACATTCCATTCGGCATTGTCGTTGTATTAGTAGTTGCGATCGTCGGATCAGTCTTATTTGGAGTCGCGCCAAACATCGCACTCGACTTCTTGAACAACCTGCAGTAATTTTTTTAAAAAGGAACTCGGGACTAGGCTTTGAACCTTGGCTTGTCCGAGGAGATTATTTCCCGGGGAAATAAGAAATCCATCGAGTTGGCCGCTTTGGGGAAGGCGGCCAACTGGAGAACGTGGTCAAATAAAAGGGGTAAACATATAGAAAGAAGAGGCGTTGGAGCCTCTTCTTTTTTTTATAGAGATTAAGTACATATTCTCAATTCAAATCCAACAATTGGATAAATCATCTTGTTTGCTAGGACCTTTATAACGAAAAAGTGTTTTTTTTTTTGAATAAGGGTTAAACTTTTTCCGTTAATTTCCGAAATATAGTAATAAGTCATTAATAATACCATTTAATATATTCAGAGCTATGAGGAGATAGTACCAACTCCCAATAGGTAAACGGGCATACTGAGAACGTTGCAGGTTTAGTTGAAGAGTAAGTAAAAAAGTTGAAATAAAAATAGCCTTACCGTTTTACAAAAATGGTGGGGCATTAAAAGGTGATGATCATGGAGGATAATATACTGCGAGAGTTGAGTAAAATGGTGTATGACTATTGTGGACTGCGGTATAGTGATAGATTACCAACTTTGAAAGATAGAGTCTCAAAAAGGCTAAATGAGCTTCGACTTTCATTGTGGGAATATTGTAGTTATTTAAGAATCACACCACAAGAGTGGGACCAGCTTGTGGAGTTATTAACCATTAATGAAACTTATTTCTATCGGGAAGAAAACCAATTGAATGAGTGCTGCTCCATCGTCTTACCACAACTGAAAGCAAAAGTCAGAAATCGTCCGTTAAGGATTTGGAGTGCAGCCTGCTCCACTGGTGAAGAACCGTTCACCCTCTCGATGCTAATCCAAGAGACTGGTCAGTTTTTACCGGGAGCGGTTGAAATTATTGCCACTGATATTGATAAGAAGGTGCTGCAAAAAGCAGAAAAGGCTTGGTATCACCAAGGATCATTTGCATTTCGCAGAATTCCCAATATCTTAATGAATAAGTACTTTATCGAGACCGAAGGTGGATTTCAAGTCACTTCGACTACTAGAAATATGGTTAAATTCAGGCATTTAAATTTACTGGATCCTACTAAACTAGCACTAATTGGTGAGGTGGATGTTATTTTTTGCAGAAATGTATTAATCTATTTTGATCAGGAGACGACTAAGCGGATAATCCGTAGTTTTTATCAAAGATTAGCACCTGGTGGATACTTGTTTCTTGGCCATGCTGAATCGATAACAGACATGGGCATGGGGTTTGAAAAAGTGGACTCGGATAAGACTTTTTATTATCGAAAGGAACTTGGTCAGAATGAAACAGTACGGAGTATTAGTAGTTGATGACTCAGCTTTTATGAGGCGAGCGATAAGCTTAATTCTTGAGAAAGACTCGCAATTTTTTGTAATCGGCATTGCTAGAAATGGAATAGAGGCGATCGAAAAGGTGCAACGCCTTCAACCCGACCTTGTGACCATGGACGTGGAAATGCCAGAGATGAACGGCTTACAAGCTTTGAAACAGATTATGAAGACTTCACCAGTTCCTGTGGTGATGTTAAGCTCCCGAACCGGAGAGGGTGCATACGAAACACTTCAGGCTCTTGAAAGCGGGGCAGTTGATTTCTTTTTAAAAGATAGTCTAATTAAAGTTCGCGATGACCAGGAAAAAGTTCAAGAGTTCCTGCATCGCTTAAAAGGGATTGCGGAAGCAAAACTGCCAAGGAAAATAGAAGTTGCTCCATCTCAAAAGAGAGTAATAAAAAAGAGTGGTCAGCGGCAGACTGATCTTGTCTTTATTGGCTGTTCAACGGGAGGCCCCTCTGCATTACAAACCATTCTTCCAAGAATTCCAGAGGATTTTCCGGTACCAGTTGTTGTGGCCCAGCATATGCCTCTTGGATTCACAAAACCTTTAGCAGACCGATTTAATAACCTATGTAAATTGAGGGTAATGGAAGCTCAAAGTGGCCAGACGGTGGAGGTAGGAAATATCTATATAGCACCATCTGGTTTTCAAACACAGTTTGAGAGGAAAGCGGATGGCTCCATAGTTTTTAGAATAGAGAAGCAAGAAGGAGTGAAAGCTCTCTATAAACCATGTGTGGATATTACGCTTCATTCTGCTGCACCAATCTATCGTGACCGTCTCTTAACCGTTATTTTAACTGGGATGGGAGTAGATGGAATGCAGGGCTGTGGACTGGTAAAAAAATACGGTGGACATGTGTTTGTTGAAGCTGAGGAGTCTTGTGTCGTTTACGGAATGCCTAAAGCGGTTCTTGAGGCTGGATATGCCGATAAACAGTTCTTGCTTTCCCGCATGCACCAAGAAATTATTTCATTTGTATAGTCCACCCAACTGGAGGTGGACTTTTTAAATGGTAGGAAGGAACTTGATTAATGGATCATATCGTTTCTTTTCAGGAGAAAAACATGAGTGGGGGGAAGGCGAATGTCAACCACAGAGAGTAAGCAAACAGAAGAAGAAAAGAGGCAGCCTGGCTTTTTCTCTAAATTGATTCTTTTAGGGATCCTGCCTTTATTGTATTCGATTGGGCTTGGGATGGTAGTTCTACACTTTTCAGGTATTGATTTTCAAACCCAAGTAAAATGGGTGGAAGACCATACAAAGCCACTGTTTGCGATGAAACAGAAATTAGCAAAAGCAAAGGAAACGAATGACAAGAGCACAGCCTCCGCAACGAAAGGCGACGGTTCAGATAGTAAAACGAGTTCTGCCGCTACTAATTCGGGGATTTCAGCGAATAATACGGCTGCCGCAACAACCAATACAGGCAGTTCTGCTACCAGCACTGCTGAAAATACGGAGAAGACTAAAGCCGTGGAAAATAATACAGCTCCGGAAACTAACGGAGATGAATCAACGAAAACATCGGTGGTTGCAGATTCTTTAGCAAGTATGGACCCAAAGGATGCAGCCAAGATGTTAAGCAATATGCCGGAAGCGGAAGCGGTGAAGAATTTAAAACTCTTAGAACGAGACGTCCAAACAGCCATTATTGCTGAAATGCCAGGAGAGGAAGGGGCAAGGCTTGCCATTGCTTTAGACAAAGGGGAAGAAGCAGAAACCACAACCAATTCATCAGTACAGTTGTACCAGTATATGAGTCCTGATCAAATTGCATCCATTTTAAGAGGAATCAGTGATCGAGCGGAAGTATTAAAGCAAATTAAACAATTGGATCCTAAAACAGCTTCAAAAGTAGTCTCGCAATTAGATCCCCAAGTCTCCGGCTGGCTTGTTTCACAGATGAATTAATATAAAAATAAAGTACAGTTATAGGCAGTGACAAAATATAACACAAAAACCATCAAAATATTTGTAAAAATAACCCTGATTTGTTTGATGATTATCAAAAAAACTCATGACTTGTAACTATGTAATAAGTTATAATATAAAGTGACAAAAGCTATGGTGTCCAAATAAAAAGGAGGAGGATCTATTTGGATATCAATCAAATTTCTATCAAAAATAATCAAATAAAAACAGTGGATATCGAAAAAAACAGTCCGCTTACTCCGGGAGAGCCATCAGCGATTTCTTTTAGACAAATATTAGCAGATTGTAAGGCAGGATCGAATGGCAAATCTGACTCCGCTGCTCAAGAACAAACGGAGAGCAGTGTTGATCAAGAAGATCCGTTGATGATAAAAGAAGATGATTGGCAAGTCTTAGAATCTATGTTATCTACCTTGTTTGCAACATTGCAGCAAGGTCAAACTATGCCTGTTCCAGAAGCAAAATTGCCAGCCGAAAATACATATGGTGCAGAGAGTTTGCCTATTAGTAGCAGTTTGCAACAATTTGACGAAAAATTGAAACAGAATCCAATTCAATTTACGAATGAAATAAGCAGTGTATTGGCTAAGTTTTTGGAGGGACAGCCCTTAACCGCGGAGCAAAGTCAATTAATCAGCCAAATTGGTGATGTATTGATAAAATCCCAAGAAAAACAAGAAAACCAAACAAATCAAACAAATCAAACTAATCAAGTAATTGGTGAAGTTCCTCAACAAATCATAGATAAGCTTAAAGAAGCATGGGGGACAAAGGTTGAACAAAAAAAAAGTTCTGAACCATTATTACCGATAAGCTTAGATAAAGACCTAATCCTTCAATCTTCAATGCCTAAGGTAGTGAGGATAGGGAACCAAAGCAACGCTCGAGATGCTTCTTCAGGAAAGGAAGATGTCAATAAGGAGCTGGAAACATCCGCTGTTTTAAATCAGCAAACAGTTCCCATTTCTCAAAATTTGATACAGGACAAACCACCTGAATCGCCGCTTCTGGTTTCTAGGTTTGTTCCGGAAGTAAGTGAGTGGATGGACAGGTTCATGAAGGTTACAAATGGACAATCTGGTGATACAGAAGCAGTACTTTCATTATTTCCGGAACATCTGGGGGAAATTGAGATAAAAATTTCATCTCAGCAGGGTCAGGTATCAGCCCAAATTCTCACAGACACAATGGCAGCAAAAAAAGTATTAGAGGGGCAGCTTCAAAATTTACATCAGGCACTGCAACAGCATGGCTTACAAGTACAAAAGTTGGACATCATCCAACAGGTACCATCGGCTAACCTCAATCAAACAAACCTTTCATTTTCTCAAAGTGGCTCCGGCTATCAACAAGGTCAGCAGCGTACGTTTACTAGAGACGGGGATGCGGCAAAACCGCAAAGGGAGAATGAGATTGAGGGAGAGGTGCAACCGGTCACGTACGGTAGAACATCCCTAAGATCTGCTTCCAATATTGACTTTACCGCATAGAAAGGAGCCAAGGTAATGAGTAATTGGACAAATATATCATCTGTTACCAATAATAATTCGGTTTTTAGTAATGTGAAATCCTATGAAGAACAAAGTAAATTGGGGAAAGATGATTTTCTAAAGATCTTAACCACACAGTTAGCCAATCAAGATCCATCTAGTCCGCTTGAGGATAAGGATTTTATTGCGCAAATGGCCACATTTAGTTCACTGGAGCAAATAACCAATTTGAATAGTGCATTTAGTAAGTTTGCCAATCAGCAAACGGGGCAATATGCCGCTTCAATAGGAAAAGAAATAACCTGGACACCAGAAAACAGTACAACTCCTCAAACAGGTGTTGTAACCGGGATATCCAATCAAGGTGGGAATTTTTATTACCTAGTAGGATCTCAAAAAATCCCAATGGAAAATGTAACAGAAATTAAACTATCAACTTCAGAATCTAAATAAGCCAATTTAATAGAAATGTAGGGAGGATATAGGATGTTAAAGTCACTTTACTCAGGAGTTTCGGGGATGAAAGGATTTCAAACCAAGCTTGATGTAATTGGAAATAACGTAGCCAATGTAAATACAGTAGGTTTTAAGAAGAGCAGGGTCATGTTTCAGGATATCATTAACCAAAATATTGCGGGAGCTACTGCTGCTACAAATACGCGGGGTGGAATTAACCCGAGACAGGTCGGTTTAGGTACAAAGATTGCATCCATTGATACGATACAAACGCCAGGCAGCCCAATGACAACAAATGTTGGTACAGATTTGGCCATTGATGGTGATGCCTTTTTTGCCGTGAGTCCGGAAATAGGCGGGGCGCAATATTTAACGAAGGCCGGTAATTTTACTAGAGATAACAATGGAAACCTTGTAAATTCTAATGGATATTTCGTCCTAGGGGTTAACAAGTCTTCGAATACACCTGTAAAGATTAATATAACAGAAGATGCCCGGAATCTCGATGCAAGCGGGAACCCTCTAAGGGATAATAATGGAAATCCTGTAGCACCAATGAAATTTACATCCTATGCAATTGATGCTAATGGCTATATCAATGTAGTTCGAGAGGATGGGGTGAGCGGAAAATTGGCCATGAATCCAGCTGGTCAATATTATTTAAATACTACCAATAACACAAATGATGATATTTCTTTAGGAACGGCTGTCGTGACAAACCCTAGTGGATTAAAAAAGATTGGAAACACGATGTTCCAAGAAACACCAAACTCAGGTAGGGTGAACATAGAAAAAATTGAAGACAATGCTGGCGGACAAATGAATGCAGGAGTTCTTGAAATGTCCAATGTCGATTTAACAGAAGAATTTACGGAGATGATTGTTGCACAGCGTGGTTTCCAAGCGAACGCTAGAACGATTACCACTTCTGACTCTATGCTTGAAGAAATCGTCAATTTGAAACGATAACAAGGCAGGAATAATCATGAAGTCTAAAATAAAACCGATGATTCTAATTGGAGCGGTTGCCATTCTGTTACTTGGAGGGACTTGGTTCTTCCTCTCTCAATCTACTAGTAAAAAAGAGCCCAAAGAATTGTCAGCTGATGAAATTGTGGCCCGCATGGTTGAGACAGAACCGATGACAACCAATTTGCATGCCGGCGGCTTTATCCAATTAGGGTTTAAGATTGAGACCAGTTCTGAAAAGGCAAAAGAGGAGTTAACAAATCGTTTGTTCCAAGTAAACAATATTGCCATTCGATTGATCTCAGCGATGACAGAAGAACAAGTGAAAAGTCCGGAGGGTATGACTGAGTTTGAAAAAAACATGCAGACCGAGCTAAATAAAGAAATGCAAACAGGGAAGATTGTTCGAATCTATACCACTAATAAAATGATTCAATAACTCAGGGAAGAGTTAGGGGGATACCACCTTTGGCTGATGTATTATCGCAACAGGAAATAGATGCTTTATTATCGGCCATAAATAATGGCGAACTACAAGCATCAGATATGACAGAGAAGAATGATAAAGTAAAAGTTTATGATTTTAAGCGTGCTATGCGTTATTCTAAGGAACAATTACGTAGTATTTCGCGTATCCATGAAAATTTTACCCGGTTACTTACTTCCTATCTGTCGGCTCAGCTTCGAACGTACGTTCAAATTGAAATTGATCTGGTCGATCAAGTGACCTACCATGAGTTTATCGCCTCCATTCCATCAAGAACCATTCTAAATGTATTCGAGGTTCAGCCAATGGATGGGAAAATGGTCATGGAAATTAACCCCCAGGTAGCCTATGCGATCTTAGAGCGTCTGCTGGGAGGACAAGGAGACGCCTCGACACGGAATGGGACGTTAACTGAAATCGAAATCGTTCTAATGGAAAAGATTTTTTCACAAGCATTTGATTATTACCAAAGTGCCTGGGAAAACATTGAAGAAATTAATGTGAAATTGGAAGGGATAGAATCGAACCCCCAGTTTATTCAACTAGCTTCTCCAAATGACACAGTCATTATCATTGTCCTTCACACGACAATCGGTGAAATCAGCGGGCGGATGACGTTATGTTTACCTCATTTAACGGTAGAGTCAGCACTGCCAAAATTATCGACACATCAGTGGCTCTCGACGATGGTAAAGACAAGCGTTGAACAAGAAAGTCACATTAAGCAAAAACTTGATGCCGTAAATGTTCCGGTTATTGCCGAGCTTGGAAGGGCAACACTTTCCGTCTCAGATTTAGTAAACCTTCAAATTGGCGATGTGATTGGTATTGACACAGGGAAGTTACAAGTTAAGGTTGGCCAATTAACTAGATTCCTTGGCAATCCAGGTATCCAAAAGGGCCGTTACGCTGTACAGATTGATGAAAAAATTCAAGTGGAAGGGGATGAAGGATAAATGAGTGAAGGTTCTTTATCACAAGAGGAAATTAATGCACTGTTTAATCAAGTAGAAACAACACAATCATTAACAATTGATGATGTTTTGAGTGCGATGGAAAAAGATGCTTTGGGTGAAATTGGAAATATCGCATTAGGGAGCTCCACTACAGCCCTCTCCACTTTGTTAAATCAACGTGTCGAAATCACGACACCAACACTTTCCGTGATTGAGCAAGATCGATTACAAGATGAAGAGAATCACAGGCATGTAGCGGTTCACGTTGATTATACAGTTGGGATCCGTGGCAAAAACCTTTTAATGATAAAGGAAAACGATGCAAAAATCATTGCCAATTTAATGATGGGCGGTGATGGAACCGTCCAAGAAGAAGAAATATCAGAATTACATTTAAGTGCAGTTCAAGAGGCGATGAATCAAATGATGGGATCAGCGGCAACATCGATGTCAACGATGCTCCATCAAAAAGTAGATATTTCACCGCCAACCATCGATTTAATTGATTACCCACCCACCAATTTAAACGATCTGGAAGATGATATTATTATTAAGGTTTCTTTTAGATTAGCGGTGGGAAGTTTAATTGACTCAAATATGGTTCAGTTAATTCCTTTGTCATTTGCGAAGGAAATGATTCAACAGATCCTTTATTCAGGAGAACAGGCAGCCCCTGCTTCAACAACAGTTACTTCTTCTGCGCCTATTATGGTGGCTGAACAATCAACTGCTAGCGTGCAACAGCCTAATTCAATCGTCCAAGCAGCTGTAATGGGAATGGAAAGTGCACCTGTTCAGACAGCACCACCCAAGACTCCGGAAAATGCAAATGTACAAAAAGTAGAGTATACAACCTTTCCCAATACATCTAGTGCTGCCCCTGCTGGTGGTTTAGGAAATCTTGATATGTTATATGATATTCCTTTAGCCATCACGGTAGAATTAGGCCGAACTGAAATGCAGATTCGCAAAATATTAGAATTGGGTCCGGGTGCAGTCATTCAGCTTGAAAAACTGGCTGGGGAACCGGTAGACATTTTAGCAAATAACAAATTAATTGCTAAAGGGGAAGTTGTCGTTATTGAGGAGAACTTTGGTGTTCGAATCACAGATATAATTAGCCAGGTGGATCGCCTAACGAAAATGACTATGTAATAATACAACTTTAGAAATTTTGGAGGATTGAGAAAAGATGGCAAGGATTTTAATCGTCGATGATGCGGCATTCATGAGAATGATGTTAAAGGATATTTTAACTAAGAACGGACTGGAAGTTGTCGGGGAGGCAGTAAACGGAGCAGATGCGATTGAAAAGTATCGTGAGCTGCAGCCGGATGTTGTCACGATGGATATTACCATGCCAGAAATGGATGGGATTACAGCAGTAAAGCAAATTAAAGCGCAGTTCCCGCAGGCAAGGGTCATTATGTGTTCCGCTATGGGACAGCAGCCGATGGTATTAGAGGCAATCCAAGCGGGTGCAAGAGACTTTGTGGTTAAGCCCTTCCAGGCTGATCGCGTAATGGAATCTATTAAGAAAGTATTAGCAAGTTAAGACTAAGTGACGTAGAAGGGGGAGGGGACCCTTGGTATTACCAAAAATGGGAAATTGCCCAAAATGTAAAAAACTATTTTTACAGCTTAGGGATATTTGCGATGACTGTTATCAAAAACAAGAGACTGATTTTTTAAACGTAAATGACTTTCTTCGCAGAAATAAGGGTTGTACCATACAAGAGTTAAGCGAGGCTACGAAGGTTTCAATCGGTCAGATTCGTCAATTTATTTTGTCAGGACGACTCCTTTTGGTGCAATTTCCTAATATATCTTATCCGTGTGAAATATGTGGGAACATGATTCGTACGGGTAAAGCATGCTCTAGTTGTACAGAAACGGTTAATAAATTGAATAAGCAGGTCAATAAAACGCCAGAACCAGAGATAAAGAAAAGTTATTTAAGGGTTAAATCACAAAAAATATAAGTACCCTTCATAGACATACAGGATTCAACTAGAATGGGGGAAGTGTTGAATGGCTAAGAGTTTTTGGCTAACACCAGAGGAAGCAGTTCTTAGAAACAAAAGAAGGAAACAACTTTTGTCTGTAATATTTGTGGTGGCTACAGTAATAATATCTGCGTTAGTTACAATACTCGCCAATAATATATAACGGATCCCAAGCAAGGGATCCTTTTAACATAGAGTAAAAATCATCAACCGAAACAAGAGTAATTAAAAAAGCACACGCCTTCAGTTATGCGTGTGCTTTTTAACTTTATTTATTACGGAGAATAATGATATTAACCCGGCGATTGGCTTCCCTGTGTTCAGGGGTATCATTTGAGACGATCGGCTTCGAATCACCAAATCCAACAAACTGTAAGCGGGTTGGGGCTATCTTTTGTTTTTCGAAATAATGCAATACGGATAAGGCTCTAGCTCCGGAAAGTTCCCAATTGGATGGGAATTTGGCACTGTGGATTGGTTTATTGTCGGTATGACCCTCAATCGTAATCGAACGGTCGACAGTTTTGATCATACCGACAATGTCATCAAGGATCGGTAAAAAGTTGTCTTTAAGATGGTCACTTCCCGAATCAAAGATAATTCGGTCTTTCAGAGTAATCTGAATCCCTTCACTCTTATCCGTAAGAGTGATTTCCGCATTAAGCTTATTTTTATCAATATAAACTTGCAGATTTCGCATCAATTGTTGTAATTGTTGCTCTTCAGCATTAGTTGTTTGCGGTGTCTCCTGTTGCTGTGGCTGTTCTTTCTGCTCCAATTGTTTGAGTGAGTCGCTATTTTTTGTGCTGTTGGTAGTAGGTGATTGTCCACCGCTATTGGTCTCAAATACCGAGACAGTATTAAAAGCATTATAGAGTGATTCAAGGACAGCATTTGCCTTTGCTGAATCCTCTGACCGCATCGAAAATAATACAATAAATAAAGCAAGAAGAAGCGTAAGTAAGTCAGCATAAGGAATCAGCCAGGACTCATCAATATGTTCTTCTTCATGACTTTCGAGATGTCTTCTTTTCCTAGCCACTTGAAACCTCCATTATTCGTTTGCTTGAGCACTTTTTTTATCTAATTCCGCTGGGGTTAAATAAACATTTAGCTTATGCTCCAGTTGTCTACTGTTAATACCTTCTTGTAGAGCAAGCAAACCTTCGACCATAATTTGACGGACTTCAATTTCTTGTCTTGAGATAAGTTTCAGTTTGTTACTCATCGGATGCCATAAAACATAACCGGTAAAAATCCCAAGTAGTGTCGCAATAAAGGCAGCGGCAATGGAATGGCCTAGTTTTTCAATATCAGCTAGATTCCCTAAAGCCGCAATTAACCCGACAACCGCCCCAAGAACGCCAAGCGTCGGTGCGTATGTGCCTGCCTGTGAAAAAATTAAGGCGCCTTTCCGATGGCGTTCTTGCATTGCACTAATTTTCTCCAATAAGACATCATTTGCAAAATCGGAGTCCGTCGTATCAATAATCAATTCCATTCCATTTTTTAGAAACGGATCTTCAATGGTGGAAATTTCGCTTTCTAAACCTAGTAAACCTTCTTTTCTAGCAAGAGTGGCCCACTTGGTGAACATATCGATAACTTCTAACTTAGTAGGGAGTTTTTTGCTTCCGCCAAAGATTATTTTAATAAGCTTAGGAAATTTTTTAATTTCAGCTAATGGGAAACTGATAAAAATTGCAGCAATGGTACCACCTATAATAATTAAGTATGCCGCCGGGTTGACTAAGGCAGTAAGACTGGCGCCTTTCAATACCATCCCTACCCCAATCGCCACTAGGGCAAAGATAATCCCTAAGAGCGTTGAAGGCTCTTTCATTTAAACTCCTCCTTATATAGTAAAATAGTAATATCCATTTCATATATTTTCATTTTATTTGATTAAATTACAGAAAACAACCGTTTGTTTGATAGAAAAGATTTATTATCAAAAAATATCAAATTACATTAAACTCGAAAAAAATGCAACCGATAATATCTAAAAAAGGCAATAAAGTTAGTGTGAAAAAGACACATTTAACTAACTTAAATAGATTTAAATATAAGCTCCAACATCTTGGAGGATTTTTTGACTGCTAATTAGCGAGGGGAGTATGGCATGGATTTAAGCGGATATTTAGAAATGTTTATTGAAGAGTCAAAAGAACATTTACAAGCAATAAATGACCAATTACTAAAGTTGGAAGCTGAACCGGATAATACAAACATTGTAAATGAAATTTTTCGTTCGGCTCATACGCTAAAAGGAATGGCTGGTTCAATGGGCTATGAGGAACTGGCATCATTGACACATGAAATGGAAAATGTGTTGGACTTGCTTCGCAATAATAAGCTGAGTATCACATCAGAAATCATGGATGTCATATTTACCTGCGTTGACTTAATCGAAAAAATGGTGGATAGCATTGAACAAGGCGGAGATGGCAAGGCAGACGTTACAGACGTTGTCAATCAATTGGCAAACATTCAAAATCCCTCCACAGCAGGGGAAGGGGAAATCGTAACAGCTCTTGCTGAAGTAGCGGCTGCTGCTGAACTAGTTCTTGATGAGTTTCAATTATCCGTTGTCAAAAGCGCAAAAGAAACAGGAAAAAAAGCCTACAGCATCTCGGTAACGCTGGATGAAAGATGTACGATGAAGTCAGTTCGTGCTTACATGGTATTCCAGGCAGTGGAAGAACTTGGTGAAATCATTCAGACTGTACCATCGGTTGAACAAATTGAGGAAGAGAAATTCGACCAATCCTTTACACTCCTGCTTCTATCTGACCAAGAGACACGAGAAATCCAATTTCAAATAAGTAACATTTCCGAGATAAAAGAAGTGATGGTTTCTGAAGTTGCTGACCTAGGGCAACAGGTCCATGATAAGGACAAGCTTGTCAATGGAACGACTAACCCGGAGAACGGGTTGAACAAACAAAAGGATAAAGAAGAGACAGAGACTGGAAAGAAAAAACAACGTTCTAAATCCATTCGTGTCGATAGCGAGAAACTTGATCAGTTAATGAACCTGTTTAGCGAGTTGATTATTGACCGCGGCAGATTAGAACAAATTTCCCGCAAGGCAGAGCTTAGTGAATTAACGGAAACCGTTGAACACATGACAAGAATATCTACTGATTTGCAAGGATTGATACTGAATATGCGCATGGTACCAGTGGAACAAGTATTTAACCGTTTTCCGCGGATGGTACGCGACCTTGCCAAAGATCTAAACAAGAAGGTCCAATTAGTAATTGAAGGGGCAGAAACAGAGTTAGACCGAACGGTAATTGACGAGATCGGCGACCCGCTTGTCCACCTATTACGAAATGCCCTTGACCATGGCTTGGAATCAACCGTTGAAAGACAAGCAACCGATAAGCCAGAAGAAGGGCTTATTTTATTAAAAGCCTATCATGGCGGTAATCATGTTTTCATTGAAGTACGCGATGATGGTAAGGGAATCAACCGTGAAAAAGTATTAACAAAAGCAATTGAACGTGGTGTGGTGACCCAGGAAGAGGCTAAAACACTGACAGATCAACAAGTGAATGGTCTCATTTTAGCATCTGGGTTTAGTACAGCTGATAAGATATCTGATATCTCCGGCCGTGGTGTAGGTCTTGATGTGGTAAAAATAAAAATCGAGTCATTGGGCGGCGTCATAACCATTGATTCGTCTGAGGGACAGGGCTCGACCTTCCGTATCCAGTTACCTTTAACCTTATCAATTATTTACGCAATGCTAGTAAAAGTAGAGGATGAAACCTATGCGATCCCATTCAATTCGATCGTAGAGATTACAAATGTAAGACACGATCAGGTTTCCACTTTATATGGGCAAAAAGTAATCCAGTTTAGAGGACAAGTCGTTCCTTTAATCTATTTGAATGAGGAATATCAAGTACCGGAGGTTGAAGGGAAAGCTGATAGACAACAGCTCTTTATTGTGATTGTTCGCAAGGGTGAAAAGACTGTCGGTTTAGTAGTAGATTCCGTTCTAGGACAGCAAGAGGTGGTTTTAAAATCACTAGGCGGCTTCTTAACGAATCTTTATGCGATTTCAGGATCAACCATTCTTGGCAATGGAGAAGTGGCCTTAATCATCGACGCTAATCAGTTCATTAAGTAAGAAGGGTGGAGCCTCAAACATGGGAATAATGAAAATTGTTGCCTTTAAATTAGGAGAAGAGGAGTACGGATTAGACATTAATCATGTACAATCGATTGAAAGAATCGAGCATATTACTAGAGTTCCGAATGCCCCAGCATATGTAAAAGGGGTAATGAATCTCCGTGGGAATGTGACTCCAGTGATTGACCTAAGTAGTAAGCTGGAAATGGGCCAAAGCAACTATACAGAAACATCACGAGTGATTATGACGAAGATAGAAGATATTGAGTTAGGCATGATTGTTGACCAAACAAGCGATGTGATTGATATTGCACCTGAGCATATTGAATCAGCGGCAGGTAGTTTTGAATCTACTTACTTTAACGGCATTGCTAAAATAGATGGGCGTTTAATTATTCTGTTAAAACTAGAGGAAATAATGAAAAACGATAATGAATAACTTTAATAAAAGGGGATCGAATGATGGGTCAACAAGATAATAAAACACTTATATTTAAAGTAGGTGAGGAGGAATATGGGGTTCATATCAGCCAAGTTGTTTCAATTGAAAGGATGCAGGCCATTACTCCATATCCCAACCGTCCGCGTCACGTCCTTGGTGTTACCTCGATTCGTAATGTGGTCACACCGATTGTAGACCTGCGTGCTGCCTTAACAGGAGTTGACTTAAAACCTTCGGATCAAACACGAATTATTATTGTCCTTGTAAAAGAAAAGGAAATTGGGCTTGTTGTTGACGCCGCAACAGACGTATTGGACATTACCGCTGAAACCGTTCAGCATCTAAATCTATTAAAAGAAAAAGAGGCTGCTTATTTGAAAGGAATCTCCAAATTAGATGAGCGTTTACTGATTTTACTAGATATCGAGCAGTTACTAGAAGACACCACCAATCTCGATGAACTAAAAGAAATTACAGCAGCCTTATAGATTGTCACAGGACACAATCATTTTATGATCGTAGCACACCCAGCCAGCATTTAACTAGCTGGGTGTTTTTTTAGAATGGAGCATTTTTTTAAAAATTTTCATATCAAATCATAGCAATGTTAAGTTATAATAACATCATAATTTTTGATAAATTTTGATAGTTTTTGTTGGATGAAAGAGGAGGATGTTGAGCTTGAAGATTCAGGATGCGGTAAGAATTAATCGAGGGGAATTCCCACTATCTACATCTGAAAGGGTATCGAGTCAATCACCATCATTCCAAAAAATTATGAATACCTATTCAAAAGAAATTACCCAAGACCATCTGAGTCGACTTTTGGAAGATATCGATCAGCAAGGTCAAAAATTAAGTGAAACACCGACATTTCGTGAACTCCAAAAATACAAGGAATTGGTCAAGAAATTCATGGGAGAGGCATCGAAAAATGGGGTAGCCCTTTATCAATCAGAGTCATGGGATTTGTATGGGGGCAATAAAACACTCAAAACTGTGCGGGTGATTGATCAAAAAATGATTGAATTAACAGACCAGGTCCTCAATCAGCAAAAAGAGGGTTTATCGATTCTTGAGCGGATTGGTGAAATGAAAGGCTTATTAATAAATCTCTACACATGATAGATAAGGGGTCATAAGGAATGAAGCTTTATTTAAAATCGCTACTCATTATTGGCATCATTACGGTGATTGGGGTCGGGGGATATTTCGTTTGGCAGTACCTGCAAACACCAAAAGAAGCCGTTGCCAAAGAAGCGCCAACAGCAGAAGAATTACTCGCGAGATCATTCGATACGGAAGAAATCACCACCAACTTTAAGGATGGCGGATTTATTAAATCGAAATTCAAAATTGTCACCACCACAAAAGATCAGGCCGAAGAATTGAACAAACTAGGATTTCAAGTGGAAAGTACTATTATTCAGTATATTAATGAAATCAATAAGGACTCGGTCAATCAGCCAGATGGGATCATGGCTTTTGAAGACAACATAAAGACGGAGCTTAACAAAGAGCTTCACCACAACTATATTACTCGTGTATATATTATTGAAAAAATCGTACAATAATCGACCAGATTGAATCAGGAAAGGAGATTTGTCATGTTAAGAGGAATTTATTCGGCTGCATCAGGGATGTTTTCACTAGAACGAAAGCAAGAAACACTAGCAGATAATTTAGCGAACGCGCAAACACCGGGATATAAGAAGGATGACACCATGCTAAGGGCGTTTCCTAAATTGTTAATGCAGAGAATACAAGACTTTCAAGGAACGGCTCCCGAGGGAGTTAACGTCCCGGGGGCAAGAGTGGGAATCGGTGAACTAGTAAATGGTGTTTATGCCCAAGAGCGAATTCCGAGTTTTACCCAAGGGCCGCTTGTACAAACGGATAATCCCCTGGATGTGGCGATTTCTGACCAGGAAATCCCATCACAGACCATTAATGGACGCCAAGTAAAACCGGCCGCTTTCTTCGCCGTTCAACTGGCGGATGGGACGGTTGGCTACACAAGAAATGGCAAATGGGACTTAGATGAAAATGGCAATGTAGTAACTTCAGAGGGATATCGCATATTAGGAGCGAATCATCAGCCAATCAAACTGACGGATAGCTTAAAGAAAGAAGAACTGCTTATTAATCAAGAAGGTCAAATTATCGCTTATCCAAGTGATGCCACTAAAACGAAGGTTGTGGGCGAAATCGGGATTGCTGTGGCCAATAATCCATATGACCTGCGGAGGGCTGGCGGGAATGTTTATACGGCAAATAATCCGCTCACATTTGTACAAGACCCGGGCAGCGCCAATCCTGGGGTTTCTTTGCAGCAGGGTTATGTAGAACAATCCAATGTGGACACTGGGCAGACCATGTCGGATATGATGCTGGCGGTACGGGGCTATGAAGCCAATCAAAAGGTACTTGGTGCCTATGATCAATCTCTTGAGCAACTAAACTCTGTTGGAAAAATAAATGGCTAATAGAATGGTAGAATAGGAGAAACCAATCTTGAATACGTCACTGTATATATCTTCAAGCGCTTTAATAGCGTATCAACAAAAAATAGATACTTCTGCAAACAATATTGCCAATGTGAATACACCTGGTTTTAAACGGAGAGAACAAAGTTTTACAGAAATACTAGCCTCGCAAATCAATAATCAAACTCGGACAAGTCAGGAAATAGGACGTCTTACGCCTGCTGGTATTCGTGTTGGCTATGGAACTCGTACAGGGTTAACACAGCTTGATACGGCGCAAGGACAAGCGCAAGAAACAGGCAATCCCTTTGATTTAATGATTTCAGGGAATGGATTTTTCCAGGTAGGATATCCTACGGGCCAAGGTACGGCAGCAGAGATTAGGTATACACGTGATGGCAGTTTTCATTTAAGCCCTGACCCTGACCAATCCGGTAAGTATCACTTGGTCAATGCAAATGGCGGTTATTTGTTAGACCAAAATGGTCAACCAATTCAGCTCGATGGGCAGAATGAAGTGAGTATTAATTCTAATGGACAGATTCAATTACGTAATAAAAATGGTCAAGGGGCTGCGTTTTTATCTGGACAGCAAGTGGGGATTGTTGATATTCAAAATCCACATGTTTTACAGAACATGGGGAATAATGAATTTACTATTAACCCCACTGCATTATCGAATGGAGCCGGTGCAGCAAACTATGTAAGAATGATGGCACCGGGCGAGGTACAGCTTTCATCCGGTTATTTGGAGGGCTCCAATGTAGATTTATCAGAAGAAATGACGGATTTAATG
Source organism: Bacillus sp. ISL-18 (assembly GCF_018613415.1). Classification (GTDB taxonomy): domain Bacteria; phylum Bacillota; class Bacilli; order Bacillales; family Cytobacillaceae; genus Neobacillus. The sequence goes on from NZ_JAGGQG010000014.1 coordinate 217,219, forward strand.
ACAACGCAGCGTGGCTTTCAATTGAATGCCAGAGCAGTTTCGTATGCTGACCAGATGATGGGGATTGCGAATAGTATAATGAAGTAAATTGGTAAGAGACGTAGCGTTACGTCTCTTTTTGTTTTATTAGGGTAAAAATCGACTAAACTTTTTCTGTTTATAGTCGATAAAACGCAATAAGGCACTTTACGACTTTTGAAGGGATATCCTTCTATGATGAAAATGAAGGGGGATTGCATATTATGGCAAGTGTTAATCTGACCACTCACGTATCCGGATTAGCGTCAGGAATGGATACGGAAAGTATTGTAAGTGGTTTAATGAAAGCAAATAGAGTACCGCTAGTCAAGCTTCAGCAGGCGAAACAAATCAATACCTGGAAAACGGATGCTTACCGCGAAATCAATACAAAAATAGCGAGCTTTCGGGATGCGATGCAGGATTTGAGACTCGAGGGAACATTTAATGCCCAAAAAGTAACCTCTAGCAGTTCAAGTGTTGATGTTTCAATGGCTGGTACATCAACTTTGAAAAACTTTTCGATAACAGAAGCAACGCAAGCAAAACCTGCTATGGGAGGTTTAGTGAGTTTTGGTACGACACTAAATGGGACCGACCCTATTTTTTCAAAAGACCAAACACCAAGTGATATAGAATTTAAATTAAACGGTTATACAGTAAAAATACCGAGCAGTAGTACATATGATCAAGCGATTGCTGCAATTAACTCGATGAGTACTTCTACAAATGTAAAAGCTGCAAATGTCGGTGGGTCGTTGGTTCTTAGTACCACCGGAACAGGGAAAGACAATTCCATTACGATATCTGGCTATACAGGTAATGCTTCATTATTAAATATCAAAGAGGGTACCACAACTACCACGCCAAAAACGTTATCTGATGGAACTAGTACCACTAGCGTTTCACTTTTTGACCAAGGAACATTTACGGACGGTTTAGATGCTGTACCAGGCTCGGTTGTGATCAATGGTACTAAAATTAATATCTCAACTAATACTTTTACCTTTGATGGGGTTCAAATTAATTTAAAGGCAAATATAACCAATACCGATCCGGTCGCCATCAACACCGTTTCGGATACAGATAAAGTTTTCGATAAAATTAAGACGTTTGTCGATAAATACAATGAGCTAATCACGGATTTAAATAGCAAATTATCAGAAACAAAGTACCACGACTATCCGCCGTTAACCGATGACCAAAAGAAAGATATGAAGGATGAGGATATCAAGCTTTGGGAAGATAAAGCAAAGAGTGGTCTTTTAGCCAATGACCCTACCATTAGACAATTCTTAACACAGATTCGGTCAAGTCTAAGCGAAGCGGTTGGCGGGGCTAACTCATCATTTGACTCTCTAGCGGAAATTGGTATTACAACAAGTACCTACTACAAAGATAATGGTAAGTTGACTCTGGATGAGGCCAAGCTTAAATCATTATTAAATAGTAACTTGGCCGATGTCCAAGCATTGTTTTCTAAGAAGTATGATACAAAAATTGCTTCAGATACAACTGTTACAAGTACAACAAAATACAAGAATAGTGGCTTTGGAGTTCGGCTTTATGATCGTATTAATGACAGTTTATCAAAATTAACAACAATTGCAGGAACAGCGGGGACTATTTCTTTAACCAGTAATCTAGCGAAAGAGGCAACCTCACTCAATGAGAGAATATCATCAATGCAAGATCGGTTGGATACTCAAGAACAAAGCTTATGGACAAAGTTTAATGCAATGGAGAGTGCACTGCAAAAGCTGAATACTCAAAGTTCTTGGTTAACACAACAACTGGGATAGTAAATTTATATAAAATAATTTGTAAAAAACGAACCATTACCCTGCTGTCAATGGTTTGTTTTTTTATGTAATCTAAAAAAAAATCCCTAAACATATTTATCTTCTCTTCCGATAATCCATATTAGAGCTAGTAATTTAGAGGCTTTTGAGACTTATTTAAATTCCTTTTTAATTATTCTAAACAAAATCTTTGGTCTTCCGATAATAAACATACCAAGTTATTAAAATAGCTGCGAAATCTAAAAATTATGCGTCTTAATTCATAATTACATACTAAACTAATCTTCTGATGGACCGATAAAGGAAATAACGAAGAGTGGATGATAATTAAGATAATTCTTTGGATTACTTGGGTATTACTTGGTACAAAAATGGAGGATGGCACATGTTGATTGTAGGTAGAGAGATTGGACAATCTGTGATAATTGATAGTGACATAAAAGTTACCCTTCTTCAAATTGGAACAAAGCCCAAACTCGCTATTAATGCAACAACTTCCACTCGAAAATCTCGAGTAAAACAGAGTAGCTACAAATTAGAGAAGATTAATAATAAAGACCGACAAATTGGAGAGACCTTGCTAATAGGTGACAATGTAGAAATTGCCCTTATCCAAACACGGTCAGGTTTATTGAGATTCGCCATTAATGCCCCAAAGGAAATTAGTATCTTTCGTGAAGAAATTTATGAAAGCACAAAACCTTGGTAGGTAGTTAATAAAAATAGAATATTGTAATAAAGGCTTAATTCTTTTGGTAATAACCCTATGTGGGTTCATTATATATAAATTCTCGCGGGGGGAAATTTCCGCAAAAAATTATTATATTTTAAGGAGGAAGTATTTATGCAAATTAATCACAATATCACAGCACTTAACACTCTAAGTAAGTTGAACAGTGCTTCAAATGCACAATCTAAATCAATGGAAAAATTATCATCTGGTCTTCGCATTAATAGTGCTGCAGATGATGCGGCTGGTCTAGCAATCTCAGAAAAAATGCGCGGTCAAATCCGTGGTTTGGATATGGCTTCAAAAAATGCACAGGATGCAACATCTTTGATTCAAACTGCAGAAGGTGCATTAAATGAAACTCATGATATTTTACAACGTCAACGTGAGTTGGCTACTCAAGCAGCAAATGATACAAACACAGACCAGGACAGAAAAAGTATTCAAGATGAAATGGATCAATTAGGTAAAGAGATCGACCGTATTGCAAGTACAACTCAATTCAATACAAAGAATTTATTAGACGGTTCAATGGATAAAACTACTGTTTCACAAGCAAATATTCAAGGTAATAGTGCGCTTAAAGCAGGTGCATCTACTCCAGTAGCATTAACAACTAAATTAGATGCGTTAACTGACAAAGATGGAAATAATTTGGGTATCCAATTAGGAGATACTATAGAAGTATCTTATGTAAAAAATGGTCAAACGGTAACCAATACATTTACAAATTCTGATGGTGCAGCTACACCAGCATCTTTAACTGTTGCTCAATTGGAAACAACAGACGGTGGTTCAACTGATGATACTAACTTTGCTCTTACAGTTGATGCAAAGGGTAGTTTAAATGCAACTGCATCAAATCTTGGTGAAGCTGGTGCCATTCATGGTTTAACTATCACAGTTAAAGATGCCAGTGGTAATGTTAGAACTGGAGCAACGAACGCCCTTTCTAGTTTTTCTGAGACACAACAAGCAACTGACGTACACTCCGATGGTTCAGCAACATTCCAAATCGGTGCTAATACTGGCCAAAACATTAACTTGGCAATTAAAGATATGGGGGCATCAGCTTTAGGAGTAAAAGATCTTAAAGTAGGCAACCAAGGTCAAGCAGATGTAGCAGTAAAAGTTATTGACGAAGCAATCCAAAAGGTTTCGGCTGAACGTTCAAAACTAGGTGCTACTCAAAACCGTTTAGAACATACAATTAACAACCTAAACACATCTTCTGAAAACCTAACTGCTGCGGAATCTCGTATCCGTGACGTAGATTATGCTTTAGCTGCCTAATCAGTAACAAGCACAGTCGTCCTAGCTGGTAACGGCTAGAGATCATTATCGGGTGAATTGCTGGAAACCCCTTAGAACTTTTCTTACCACAACGTAGTTGGAAACGACAAGCGTGATGGTTTGAAAAAAGAAAAGATTGGGCAATCAGCAGCCAAGCTCCTGTCTCGAAAGAGTGGAGAAGGTTCAACGACTAGGATAGACCATCTAAGGCGCAAGCTATGATGATGAAATCCATAGGTGAAACAATGATCATCAGCATTGTGAATCCGAAGTGCCCGGCCCCTACTAGAATGCTAGAGGGTGAAGATATAGTCTAGTCATTTATGAAAATAAATGTTCGCACGATGGCGAAAGAAATGATGAACCAAACTAAGAACTCGATTCTTTCTCAAGCAGCACAAGCAATGCTGGCGCAAGCAAATCAGCAACCACAAGGAGTTCTACAACTTCTTCGCTAATAGACTTAAAAGAGGCTTTGCTTTTACCAAAGCCTCTTTAAACTCTTTAATTGATAATTTATTTTCTCTTTTTTCTATAAAGCAATACTTTCAAAAAACCTATCACAACTACATATTGTTGCAATACGATTTGCACAGCTTGTTGAAGCCTCAACAAGCCTTTTTTTATTTTAAAAGAAATAATCCACAAAATATCCGTTAAACTCCTCTAGAACTCTTCCGATAAATAAAGTAGAAGCAAAGCGGGAGTTTAAGCTGGATCATTCACACATAACTCGAGGGTCTAGTAAAACAACCAACAAGAAATCAGGGGGTACAGCATGAAAAAGGAGAGAAGTACGAACACAAGGTTCAAGTGGAACAGCGCCAAAACCAAATTGATTGCAGGGATGGTGGCAGTGGCATTAGTTCCAATGATTGCAATAACCTTAATATCCAACGTGATCACGAAAAACGATTTAACCGCTGAGGTATCGCAATCGACGAAACAAGCCACTATACAGGCAAGTAAAAGCTTAGATTACAAAATGCAAGGTGTGGCGAATCAATTAAGTTTATTGTCTCATAATATTAATTTTACAGAATTTTATCAAAATCCAAACAACGCCACCTACGGATTCTTTTTATTAGAAGGCACCCAGAAAACGAGTAAAGAGTATTCAAATGTTTATTTTGCATCTTCAAAAAAAGAAATGATATTAGCCCCTAAGCAAGAGCTTCCAGCGGGTTACGACCCAACTGGGCGGGATTGGTACAAGGGTGCCATCGCGAAAGATGGAGCGGTTTATTATAGCCCTGCCTATCAGGATGCTATTTCAAAACAAATCATCATCACTGTTGCTCAAGCTGTTAAGGACAAGAACGGTGCATCTGTCGGTGTTGCTGCAATAGATTTAGATGTCACGAGCTTTTCCAACGAACTTAAGGACATTAAAATTGGCAAGAACGGGTATATGACTGTTATCGGTCCAGATGGTAATTATATTGCTCACCCAGATAAAAGTTTATTAGGAGAAAGTGCGAAGGATCTTGCGCTATGGAAGGACGTATCTCAGAAAACTGAGGGCTATAGCGAGTATACCTTTAAAGGATCAGACAAATTTTCGGCGTTTACAACCAATCAAAAAACAGGCTGGAAGTTTGTTTCTACATTAGAAAAGTCGGAGATCACATCTGGCGCAAACCATATTAAGACCATGGGCTGGATCTTAACAGCTATCTTTGCACTGATATCTGCTCTTGTGGCATACCTTATTGGGAAAAGTATTTCTAACAATATTAATTCCGTAAAAGGTGCCCTTGAAGCGGCCTCAGCAGGGGACTTTACCGGCAGAGTATCAGTAAAAACAAACGATGAATTTAAGGAACTGGAACAAAGCTTTAATCATACGATGGAAGAGCTGACTTCATCACTTCAAACAGTGGAAGGAACATCAAAAGCTGTTTTAGAAACCTCTGCAAACTTATCTAACATGACAAGAGAAACGACAGCTGCTTTATCAGAAGTCGCCTTAGCGATCGGTGAAATCGCCCAAGGGGCAAATCTGCAAGCAAAAAATATCAATGTAAGTTCTGGACAGATGAGAGCATTGTCCGAGCAATTGGATGAAATCTCACATGCCACTAACGATATGAACAATGCTTCCAAACTTTCGATGGAATTGAGCAACAAAGGCTTAACCCAAGTAGAGTTATTAACGGATAAATCAGCAGAAACAAAAACATCAACCACAGAAGTGGCAACAATTGTCAATGAGGTTGATGTACGAATGGAAGAAATAAACGCCATCATTGAGGTTATTGCCAAAATTACGGACCAAACAAACCTACTCTCACTCAATGCTTCCATTGAATCCGCTCGGGCAGGGGAACATGGACGAGGGTTTGCAGTTGTTGCGAATGAAGTCCGAAATTTAGCAGAACAATCAAAAGCTTCTGCGGTTGAAATAAAACGAATTGTTGAAAGTATTAAGTCCGTTGTTAAAAAAGCTGTCCAAGCAATGGAACAAACCAATCAGGCCGTATCGGCACAGGATGTGGCAGTGACTGAAACGAGAGCGATTTTCACTGACATTTTATCAGCTATTCATAATTTGGCCGAAAAGGTAGAAGAAGTTCAGGGAACGATTAGACAGAGTCAATCCAATAAAGAGGCAGTTAGCCAAGAGATGGATAGTATCTCGAGCGTTTCCGAACAGACCGCTGCTGCTACGGATGAAGTCTCGGCGTCTGCAGAACAAATTTCAGCAACCATGCAATCGTTCACCATCCATGCAAATGGTCTAAAAGAGCTATCAGAACAACTCGAAAATGAACTGAAGAAGTTTAAATTATAATAATGGGAAGAGGAGCTTGTCGACGCTCCTCTTTTTCAAATAGTTAAGGTGGTGCCTTAATGCCTATCCCGCAAATTAGCATCACGCAGACCAATGCTTTAATTGGCCTGCGGACTACACAGCCTGTACAGGAAATAGAGCAGCCTGCGGCAGAACTATCCATAAAACAAACACCAGCTGCAATGACGATTGACCGCAAGCCATCAGAGATGATCATCGATCAAGAAGAGGCTTGGAATCAGCTTGGATTCAAACCTATTAGTGTGTTAACGAGGGATATAGCTGAATTTTCGCAACAAGAAGCCTTAGAGGCTATTGCTGAAACGGCCCAGGAAGGTGATCAACTGGCTAGTATCGAGCATAAGGGGGATGCCATCGTGTCAATTGCAGAAGAAAAAGGCAACCCTCCTCCTGCTGATTTTACCATTGCCTTTATTCCGAGCTATGGGTCCGTTCATATTCAGTATAACCCCGCAGAGATTCAAATAGATTGGAAGTTAGGTGGAGCTGAAGTAGAGGCCAAGGTGAATAAGCCTGTCCACCACTATACTCCTGGAAAAACAGAAGTCTATATGAGGCAGATGCAGTCACTTAAAATTGATTTTGTCGGTGGAAATGTGAATAGGGAATCTTAAGTTACTAACGAAAATATGAAGGTTATAAAAAATTTAGATTTTGATGATGAAGAATGGTTTTTTTGCTATAATCATAGAGGTTTAAAAGTTGCTGAAAAGGCGGATTTCATACTACCATACAGAAAACAGTATTTTGTCCTTTGGTATAAAATACTGTTTTCTTTTTTCACAAGGGCCCTAAACTTTTATCGAATAAGGCCGATAATAACTAAAAAGGGAATAGGAGGAACAATCCATGCGTATCGATGAATCGAAATATCGTTATATTTCCTACCAAAATCAACAGAACCAATCGAAAGTAACAGAACTGCCAAAGAAAACTTCGGCATCAGTAGAGGTTAAAATATCATCACGCGGCCGTGAAATGTCACAAGCAATGATGTCTGAACAAGCGCAGCGTCAACAGCGAGTTCAAGAACTGAAACAGCAAATCGCAAATGGAACCTACAAAGTAGATAGCAGTAAAGTAGCAGATAAAATGCTTGATTTCTGGAACAAAAATGAAGAGTAAAGGGGTTAGAACATGCAAGCCCTGAACCAGCTAATCGAAACACTGGAAATGATGATCGGTGCACACAGTCGATTACTCCAAATAGCCAAAGAAAAAAGAGCGACTCTCGTGGAAGGGAATATTCAGGGGCTTCAAACCCTTGTCTATCGAGAAAGTTCTTGCGCTGATGAAATTCAAAAACTAGAACAAAAAAGAAAAGAGATTGTTCAAGAATATATGGAAAACAAAGGCTGCTCTAGCCATTTATATACAATAGAAGAAGTATTAAACACGGTAATCGACCAGGCTTTAGAGATAAAAATAAACCTGATTTCCAAACAATTACGTGACCTTGTTTATGAAATAACCCATATAAATGAAAGTAATCAACAATTAATTCAAACATCATTATCCTATGTTCAATTTGCCATGGGAATTCTTATTCCTAAAGAACAAGCCATTGGCTATGGACCAAAGGCAGCAAAACGATATTCCAGTTTATTAGATGCAAAAATATAACGGATAGGAGGGAAAAGGTTGACTTCCACATTTCATGGTTTAGAGCTAGGAAAAAGAGCTTTGTATGCACAACAAGCAGCGCTATCAACCACTGGTCAAAACATTGCCAATGCCAATACAGCCGGGTATACACGTCAACGTGCGGAAATGCAGGCAACAAATGCCCTTCCGGCTCCAGGAATGAATAACGGTACATCTCCTGCTCAATTAGGAACAGGGGTAGAAGTAAATAAGCTCGTTCGATTAAGAGAAGATTATTTGGATGTTCAATATCGTGGAGAAAACAAAAATCTGGGATACTGGGAAGCTAAAAGTGATACTTTATCCAAAGTAGAAGAGATTATGAATGAACCATCTGACACCGGTTTAGCTAATTCGATGGATGAATTCTGGAATGCTTGGCAGGAGCTGGCGAAAAATCCAGACAGTTCAGCAGTTCGGGCGGTGTTAAGGCAGCGCGGGGTAGCGCTCGCTGATACATTTAATCAATTTGCTAATTCGTTAGACCAAATGCAAACTGACCTCAAAAATGTGATTGAAACGAAAACGAGTGAAATCAACTCATTGGCAACACAGGTCGCCAGCCTCAATGACCAAATCTCTCGGATTGTACCAAATAATTACCAGCCTAATGATTTATACGATCAACGAGATTTGCTGCTAGATCAACTTTCTAAACTGGTTGATGTGAAAGTAAGCGCCCCTTCAGCAACGGGAATGGTGAATGTTTCGGTTGGCGGGGAACTGTTAGTTTCAGGCCAAAAAGCCGATAAGTTAACCATTGGCTATAGTTCAACAGCAGATGGAACAGAGACGGTAACAAACGTCCAAATCGGTGATAAAACGATTAAATTAGAATCCGGTGAATTACTAGGAAGACTGGAATCGTTTGGGGTCGATGGAAAAGGGACGCTGCCTGATTATAAAAATAAACTAAATCAATTAGTGGCAGGATTTGTTAATGCTGTTAATACAGTTCACAATAATGGGCAAAATTTGGTTGTGACGAATGGCGGGGTAGTAACCCAATCAGCTCAGGGTGTTGACTTTTTTACAGGAACGACTGCAAAGGATATCCAAGTAAATGCAGCGATTATGAACTCTCTTGATTTGATTGCTGCTGCAAAAGAGGAAGCGAATGGGACATCCTCTACAGGCAATGGACAAAACGCTCAGGAAATGGCGGATTTAAAGTCGAAACCCCTTCCAGGAATGACCTCTACAGCGGCTGATTTCTATAGCAATATGATTGGTCAGCTCGGAATTGACTCACAGCAAGCAAGCAGGATGCAGGAAAACTCGGAAGTGATCATTAATCAAGTCGAAAATCGCCGCCAGTCTGTATCGGGTGTTTCATTGGATGAAGAAATGGCCAATATGATTAAATATCAGCAAGCATACAATGCAGCAGCACGTGTCGTGAATGTCATGGATGAATGTTTAGATAAAATTATTAACGGTATGGGCCGGGCCGGATTATAGGAGGAGGGAGTAAGATGAGCACACGAATCACACAAAATATGTTGAACTCAAATATGATGTTTAACCTGCAGCGAAGCAATAAAGCGATGGATAAATATCAAACCCAACTTTCCTCTGGAAAAAAAATTAATAAACCTTCGGATGACCCGGTAACGGCTGTCCGGGGAATGACCTACCGTTCAGCGCTAAACCAGATCGATCAATATAAGCGAAATACAGATGATGGGACCTCTTGGATGACGACAACGGATGAAGCAATGGATCAAGTTACCCAGGTTCTACAACGAGTAAGAGAACTAACTGTTCAAGGGGAAAATGGTACGAATGATGCAAGTGCTCGGACAGCCATTGCCGAAGAACTTGACCAATTAAAAGAGCATCTTGGTGAAATTGCCAACTCACAAATAGCTGGAAGATACATCTTTGCCGGAACAGCTGTAAAGACGCCGCCATATGACGCAGAAACAAAACAGTTTACCAATTCAAATAATCAGAAACTCGAGTTGCAGGTAGGTCAAAACAATAATGTTCAAATAAATGTTCTTGGGACAGATGTCTTTAACTATCAGGGGGACGGGAGCCAAGGAATCTTTAAATTACTGGATCAACTCGTATCAGAATTTCGTTCTACTAAACCATCGACTTCTGGTAGTTTAGATAAATTAGATAGCCAAATCGATAATATACTGAAAGAACGAGCCGAATTAGGAGCAAGAATGAACAGGATGGAATTAAGTGCCTCGAGGATTGATGGACTAGAGGTTTCAACCACTTCTTTACTCTCACAAGAAGAGGATGCTGACATTTCTGTGGTTATTACCAATTTAAAGTCACAGGAAAATGTCCAAAAGGCCGCCCTATCGGTAGGAGCAAGAATAATCCAGCCAACATTAATGGACTTTTTAAGGTAAATAGACATGAAATTCATAGTAAAAAGCACAGCTATCTATGTAACTAGTCAGATGACGGCCTTTTAAGGAACCGTACGGCTAGTGTTATAAAAGTCAAAAAAACGAGTGGAAAAGTGATGAAAAATAAACACCCTGTTGGGTCGGAGTTTCATAACTTCTTTTGGAAATTATACTTTCGTAATTTTATACTGGTAATCTTAATTGTAACGATCGCTTTCTTAACCATACAAAGCAGTCTTATACAATTAACAAAAGCATCGTACCAATCCGTTATTGCTGCGAGCTTTGATTCCTTTTATCATTGGATATGGCAGTCCACCTATTGGATTTTACCCATACTGTTTTTATTCCTTTATTTTTATACCTATCGAAATATGCAACCGATTAAGTTTTTTTTTGAACCCGTTAATTCCGCCACAGTGGGGAAATACGAGCATATACTTGATTCAAAAACGAATGCTGTAATAGGCCGTCTTGCAACTGATTTTAATAAAGTGATCGATAATATCCGTAATCAAAAAAAAACAATCCTAAATATGGATTGTCTCGTAAAAGAACAACAATTAATCTTGAGTCAATTACTCGATCAAAGCCATAATCTGATTTTTATACGAAATCGGCACGGGGAATTTACGCTTGTAAATAAAGCATTTGCTGACGCACATCATGATACAATCGAAAATATTCAAAATCTTACGGTTTTTGATTTATATGATGTAAAAACCGCTTGGGAGTACTTTGATAGCGACAAAACTGTGATGAATCAGCAGCAGGAACAGATTTTCTCAGATTGTCTGATGCTTGATAAGGATGGGAAGCGCCGTTGGTTTCAATTGTCGAAAATACCGATTGTTTCTTCTGATGGTGAATGTGAGCTTGTTCTTGGAGTATCAACAGAAATAACCGATAAAGTACTAAAGGAACAGGCAATTGAATATCATGCTAATCACGATTTCTTGACGAAGCTGCCCAACAGGATGTATTTCCAAAAACAAATGGATCTAGATATGAATAGTGTGGAGATCAAAACGGCATCACTGCTGTTTTTAGATTTAGATGGTTTCAAAACGATTAATGACAGTTTAGGACATGCAGTGGGGGATGAACTGATTAGAGAGGTGGCTGAGCTGCTAAAACGCAATATTCTAAGACCAGCTGTTCTTTCAAGGATGGGCGGGGATGAGTTTGCGATTTGGATGCCCCATGCTACATTATTTCAAGCAGTGGATTTAGCGCAAAAGATTCTTGCAATTCTGGAAAGGCCGATTGTGTTGGCGACTCATGAACTGCATGTGACAGCAAGTATTGGAATTAGTTTTTTTCCGGAAGACGGTGTAAATGTTAAAACGTTATTAAGTCATGCAGATAATGCGATGTATGGAGCAAAAAGTAAGGGGAAAAACACCTATGAAATTTTCACTCCGGAAATGAGTGTTAAGTCGCAGGAACGCTTAGAAATAGAAAGTCTTCTCCGTAAAGCCCTTGATAAGAATGAGTTATATTTAGTCTATCAGCCCAAATTGGATATAAAGCAGGATAAAATTACAGGAGTGGAAGCATTACTACGCTGGAATAACCCAAAACTAGGCAATGTACCGCCTGATAAGTTTATCCCCATTGCAGAAGAGTCTGGACTTATTATTCCAATTGGTAAATGGGTCTTACAAGAGGCATGCAAACAAAATAAATATTGGCAAAAAGCGAAAGGTTTATATGTTCAGATGGCTGTGAACCTATCAACCAAGCAGTTTCAATATGACGGTCTTTTATTCGACATCAACCAAATACTACGAGAAACTGAATTGAAACCCAAATGGTTGGAATTAGAGATCACTGAATCTATCATTATGGAAAATTTAGAAATTGTGATGTCGGTATTGGATGAGATAAAAAATATGGGTATAACTCTGTCCATAGATGATTTTGGAACAGGTTATTCCTCTCTGAGTTATTTAAAAAAGTTACCGGTTGAGACCTTAAAAATTGATAAGTCGTTTATCAATGATATAACCGTTAAGGACGAAGATCGTGCGATTACCAAGGCGATTATTGCAATGGGAAAAAGCCTGAATATGACCGTAATTGCAGAGGGTGTAGAAACAAATGAGCAAATGGAGTTCTTAGCGGAGCATGGTTGTCATCAGGCTCAAGGCTATTTAATTGGCAGACCCTTAAATATGGAAAATATTGAAGTCTTATTGCATGATAATCTAGTAGAGTTATAATTTTACACTTCAAACAAGCTTTATAGAGAGAGATTCTCTTATATAGAAATAGAAAAGAAGGTGCTTTGGCAAGATGTTTCCTAAGATAAATCAAAATATCTTCTTAAACGTTCCAAATGAAGACCAATCCTATCGTTCCATCGTAGCTGAAATAGATGAGAATGAGATTTTGATTGGCTTTCCAGTGGAGGCAGATTTAATTGGATTTTTGCCGGACGGAACAGAATTAGAGATAACTTATATTACATCTGGTAGTCTTTATCGTTTTCATACGAAAATTGTTGGTCGTAAAAATGACACGATTCGCCTGTATCGGGTCATCAAACCTAGTAATGATAGGATTAAAAAAGTTCAGCGGCGTGATAATTTCCGAGTGTATACCAATTTAAAACTGAACCTAAATGACCTGGAGTTAACGACGATTAATATTAGTGCAGGTGGAGCTTTGTTTGCTTCTAATACAGACGTATCCTTTACCAAAGGGGAAGGGGTCTCCGGGACTTTATTTGTTCCCAACGTTCAAAGCAAAGTTACGGAGGCTATTGCTTTTAAAGGCCAAGTGAAACGAATCGACCCAACTGAACATGATAATATAAAAAACATTGCAATTGAGTTTACCCACGTTAATCAACGTGACCAATCAAAAATAGTCCAATATTGTTTTGAACGACAGCGTCAAATGCGATAAATATGAAAATAAAACCCTCTTTAAAAAGGAGGGTTTTATTTGAACAAATTCCAATAATTTGTAGGTAAAATTAACCAAAGGGTTTACAAAAAAATACAAATTTCATATAATAGACTTAGATAAGTTTAGTTTGAAAAATATAGCCCTTCTTTTTTATATTTATTTTTTTATTCTTTTTGATTGTACCCTCAAAAAAAAATCTTTAAAACGAATAGTGTAGTATAAAAGCATCTTTTATTAATCAAAATCCCTAATAAAAAATTATTATATTAGAATAAAAAAGCTGCACATTTCAAATATAAGGAGGTATTTTCATGAGTTTAAAAAAGGCGCTCTTTGAGGTAAAGGAGAAGATTACGAATCAAGCGGTTGGATCGGAAGAAACTTTCATTCATGACCTTGAAGTTACAAATAACTTAAAGCCTGGAACATTAGTCTGGTACTTTAATAACTTAATGATGGTCAGCATTTCAAGTTTAGAACATGGAAATTCTTCCGCTGATGATGCAAAAAAGGTAAATCGTAAATGGACTAAGACCGAAATTGAGTTCATGTTCCACTATATTAAAGAGCGGCAAGAAGAAGGTGCCCTTAATATTACGGAAATACTAGAGGAAGTGGCACAGCTATTAAATCGTGGATATCAATCGGTTAATTACAAATATTATAACCTTATTAAGGCGAAGGATAAGAAAGCCGTAAACCAAAACAGCTATTCTTTTAAAACAATTAACTATGATGAGGTTCCTGTAATAGCCACTGAAGTAGCAACGGAGCATCCAAAAGCTGTTGTTCCTGTATCTAAACCTTCTCGAAATAGGACTGAGGATCAAGAGGGAAGCGAGGATTTACTTGACAGCCTGTCTGGTCTAATTTCAAATGCCCAACAGCTGCCTGGTTTAAACTTAAACAGCCTTATTGGCAGTTTGCACCAATTATCCAACATGGCACTTGGAAATCAAGATGCAATGCAAGAAATCGAAACTTTCAAGTCAGAAATCTCTCATGAAAAAGAGGCATTAAGAGAATCATTACGACTTAAAGAGCAACAATTATGTCTGGAAAAGGAACGCAATGATAGATTGCAGCTGGAGTTAGCGAAGCTGGCAAAAGAAATACAGGCATTTAACAAATTAGGTGATGCCGCGAAGATTCAAAATCTAAAATCTTATAACAAGCGGCTTAATTATATTATTGATGAATTTGGAATGGTTCAAAACGTCAGCGGCTAAGTTAAGGAAAGGGGTATTCCTAATGGGAGTATCCCTTTTTTTTATTGGGCTATGTTAAAGGTTATTGTTGATTTTTTAGCCTGTTGATTGGAGCGGAAGGCGGCGAAGACTCCTGCGGGAGTACGGGGCCGGGGAGACCCCGCAGGCGCAAGCGCCGAGGAGGCTCCCCGGCACGCCCGCGGAAAGCGAAGCCGCCTGGAGCGGAAATCAACAATCAAGATTAACACAGCCATTTATTAAAATGACCGTAAACTTATGGTTGATTCTGCCGATAAAGATTAATAAAAAGAATGGAGGGCGTATATGAAAATACCTAATATCCCTTCGGTCCAAGCCTACAACGGAAATGATCAACGGCAAAAGAGTGAAGCGACTAATAAAGACGCTGAGCAACAACCACAATCTGAAAAGGATTTAATAGAAGCAGTTGAGCAGCTGAATAGCATTGCTGCAGAGCAATCCCAACACTTTTTAAAGTTTACCTATCATAAGGAGGCCGAACAGTATTATGTTAAAGTTATTGATTCCAAAACAGATCAGGTTATCCGAGAGATTCCTTCAAAAGAAATATTAGATTACTTTTCCGAGATGAAAAAATTTATAGGAATTCTTTTTGACCAAAGTATATAATGAGAAAGGAATGATATCAAAATGATCAAGAACCCCTATCAAACTTATCAAAAACAAGCAGTGACTACAGCAAAACCCGAGGATTTAACATTGATGCTCTATCAAGGAATAATCAAATTTATTCGATTAAGCAAACTCGCCCTGCAAAATAATAAGGTAGAAGAGTCTCATAGCTATAATATTAGAGCGCAAGATATAATAACGGAACTAATGGTAACACTGAAACCAGGAAACGCTATTTCTGATTCGTTGCTGCCGATTTATGATTATATGAAATATCAGCTTATTCAGGCTAATTTACATAAAAATGTTGAGATCTTAGAGGATGTTGAAGGACATGCTGTAGAATTAGCAGAAACTTGGGGAACAGCTATGAAAAAAGTGAAAACAGGTAACTAAAGAACAATGGATGAATTGATTGAAACTATATACCAACTGACTGTAGACATGGGACCATTGTTACAAAAGGAGGATGTAGAGGGTTTTCTTGATTTATTATCAAAGCGAAGTGTCTTAATGAGTAAGGTGGATTCTTCAAAAGAGAAACAACCTGAATACCAATATTCGCTTCAAGAGAAAAAACTGCTAGAAGAGATCCTTAGGTTAGACCAAAGTTATACTCCGGTATTAATGGAAAGAATGGCAGTCACGCAAACACTTCTTAAACAAGCGAAAAAGATTAAAGCTGTCTCTAAAAAGTATCATCCTTTTATAACACAAACAAGTGGAGCATTTATAGATTCAAATAAGTAGATTTGAAAATGATAAAAAAGTGCGTGAGTACACATGTTTTTATGGGGGTCGATTTTCCTTTTTGCGTGGGTCCGTAGTATTTTTTCGGTTATGTAAAACTAATAATTATTTACAATATAATTACGTGAAAAAAGAAGGGATTATATTTTTGCATGTGCAGTCAGGCCTACTTTTTAGTTCTAACAGCACAAGAGAAAGTTACTATATATTAAGAAGTGGCAGAGAGGAAGAAACTGATGGACCAGCAACATGTGTTATATGCTAAACGTCTGACTGGTGGGATATTTGATTTTATGGAATACAAGAAAAAAAAGCCATTCTTTCCTAAACCATTCAAATTAAGGCTGGGAAGCCCAATGAATGAAACGTTTTATATGACAAAAAATATTGTCTATATGGAAAAGCAAATTCTCATTTTAAGCAAGGAACCAGAATCTGAAGACAAGATCCTTGTGGAGGCAAAAATTGAAAACGGGCAATTAGTCCAGGTAATTAAGCTTGCGGATGAGTACTTGGAAGGGCTAAGTAATGTATTAAGAGATATTATTTAATTAAATTAATATCTTACTATATTTTGAAGGGTTTAAATTAGAAAAGAGTTTAAAATTTATATAGATAGCAAAGTGCGTTGAACACAGATTATTGCGTGGTCACGCATTTTTTATGCGATTTAACTACGTGTCAAAAAAGTGAACTAAACCAACATAGAAAGGAATCAAGTCATGAAGATCGATGATAATTGGTTTACCAATACGATGTTAGCAAATATACTATCCCACAATAAAAATTTCCAATCACAGACGAGTTCATCTAATATAATAAATCAAAATCCGTTTGCGAAGATTTTTACTGAGCTGTTAACCGAGCTGGGAGCAGATAGTTCAGAACAGACTCAGGCTCCGTCGATTGTCCCAAACTTGTTAAGTACAATCGACTATTTAGATAATAGTCAAAATCATGTTAGTTCGCAGAATACGGAAATCACATCTGCTGGGTCGCTCCGGTTTCAGTCAAGGAGTACCGAACTTCTCAATCAAGGATTAAAAGGGGCATTAGCAGGCAAGGGCGAAACGTTGCTTCGTGCCGGAAAGCTATATAACCTTGATCCTGCATTGCTGACAGCGATAGCAAAACACGAGTCGGGTAATGGGGAATCCAGGGCTGCTAATGTCAAAAATAATATAGCTGGTATGATGGGCAGTAACGGGTTGAAATCATATGCTTCCGTTGATGATAGTATTATGGATATGGCACGAAATATAAGTAAAAATTATCTGGGGCAGGGGTTGTCAAGCATTACTGAAATTGGTGCAAAGTACGCTCCGATTGGTGCATCAAACGACCCGACAGGCTTAAACAACCACTGGGTAAACGGAGTAACAAAGTATTTTAATCAATTAACCCTAAAGGATGCTCCATACTCTAGCAATATAAAAGTTTAAAAAAAGAAAAAGGATAGTAGGAATAAAAATAAGAAACCGTACATATAATCTACCCATTTCTCATTTTCCTCGAAAAAGAGTCATTTTTTAACTCCAACGATGTTATGGTCACCAAATGGTGATCATTATTTTTTTCTGCAAAAAAAGTACACCGCTTTCTTTGGAATAAAAGGTAGGAAGAATGTCATATTTTTTGTTTCCATCTTCTGTTAATCAAAAAAAATGGTAGATTTGTATTAGATTTTTTTGTATATTGATGAAAGAAAACAAATTTTTTACAAAAATATATCAAAATATATCAAAAATTACAGTAGTAGGAGAGAGTTAGCTTGACCAATATTAATCTTTTAAATCGGGCTCTAGATGCTTCTAGTTTACGACAGCAAGTGATTTCTAATAATTTAGCAAACGCAGAAACTCCTGGATATAAAGCGAAACAAGTTGTCTTTGAAGACATCCTAAAACAGCATTTAGCTAATCAAACAAATTTTGTTGGTACTCGAACAAATCCAAGGCATATTGTAATTGGTCAACCGACCGATGGGATAACGGCCAAGATGGTCGAGAATACGGATACCGTCATGCAAAATAACGGAAACAACGTCGATCCGGATGCTGAGATGACGGAAATGGGAAAAAACGCACTTTGGTACTATACGCTTACTGAACAGCTTAACAGTGAGTTTCAACAGTTATCTATTGCCATTAAAGGAAGGAGTTAATTTAGGTGTTTGATTCATTGAATATAAGTGCATCTGCATTAACTGCGCAAAGGTTACGGATGGATGTAACCTCCTCCAATATTGCCAATGCTCAGACGACTAGAGGAACCTTTGTGGATGGTAAATGGGAGCCATATCGAAGAAAGATGGTAGTAATGGAGCCTCGTGAGAAATTTAATCAAATTCTACAAGGGGAATTACAAAAACAATCTACCCTCCAAGGAGTAAGGGTAACAGGTATTGTGGAGGATCAAACCCCATTTAAAACAGTTTATGATCCGTCCAATCCAGATGCTGATGCAGACGGTAATGTGAAAATGCCAAATGTTGACCTGTCTAAAGAAATGGTAGATTTACTCGCAGCATCAAGGTCCTATGAAGCAAATGTCACAGCGTTTAATACGGGCAAATCAATGATGTTAAAAGCATTGGAACTGGGTCAATAGGAGGAAGTTAGATGAACATTTCAGGAATTAATACTGATTCAATCAAAATTAGTCAAAATCCATTTCAAAAAGTAGCGACAACTCAAACAAAGGGAACATCATTTGCAAATGTCTTGAAAGGATACATAGAGAATGTCAATACAACCGTTAAGCAATCGGAGGAAATCGGAACAAAGGCTGCTGCGGGTGAAATTGACAACGTTCATGATGTAACGATTGCGGCCCAGAAGGCAAAGTTAGCACTGGAAATGACCGTTACCGTAAGAGATAAAGCAGTCGAAGCTTATCAAGAAATGATGCGGATGCAATTTTAGTATGATCAATAGAAAGCTGGGCAGGGTGAGAGATGAAACGATCATGGAAAGATCAACTGCAACAATCAGGAGAACAGTTCAAAAACTACTGGAAGGCCAGAAGCTTGAAACAAAAGGGGACGTTCATCGGAACATTCTTGTTTCTTGTCATTGCTTTAGCTACTTTTATTTTGATAGCTTCGCGACCAGAATATGTTCCTTTATATACAGGCCAATTAACCCAGCGGGAAATTGGTGACATTAAAGCACAATTGGACAAACAGGGCTTTACAGACTATAAGCTATCAGAAACAGGAACGATGATCTCCGTTCCACGTAAGGATGCACCTGATTTATTAGTCAGTCTTGCTTCTGCGGGTTTTCCAAAGGATAACAGTATAAACTACGATGTTTTTAGTCAGAATCTTCAATTTGGTGCGACAGATCGACAGTATAACGTTCTTGAAAAAGAAGCTATGCAGAACCAAGTGGCTGAGGTTCTCAAACAAGTTGATGGAATAAAGAATGCAGAAGTTATTCTAACATTGCCAAAAGATAGTGTGTTTATCCGCGAGGAGGATCAACAAAAGGCAACTGCCTCTGTGATGGTAGAGGTGGAGCCAGGGGTGGAGTTAAAATCCCAACAAACCCAAGCTCTTTATACATTAGTTTCGCACAGTGTACCCAATCTGCCTGTTGAGAACATCACGATTATGAACCAGTACAGTGAAACGCTTGCACCTGCGGATGTAGCAAATGAAGATGGAGCTCTTGATAAATATGATCAACAGCGAAAGATTCAGAAAAATATTGAGCAGGACATCCAACAAAGTCTGCACAATCTCCTCGGAACCGTCCTTGGAACCGATAAAGTATATGTTCAAACCTTTGTAAAAATGAATTTTGATAAAGTCAAAACAGAGGAAAATCTCGTTAAACCAACGGATGGAAAAAACAGTGGGATTCCCATTAGTTCAGAAGAAAGTTCCAAAACCTATACCGGTAAAGGCTCAAATACTGGTGGTGTAGTTGGTACCGGATCAACAGATGTGCCTAGCTACGTTGGGTCAAGCTCAGGTGGGGACAGTACTTACGACGAATCAAATAAAAGTGTTAATTATGAAGTAAACCGTATCAATAACGAAATTTTAAAAAGTCCCTATCAACTAGACGATATCACGATTAACGTCGGTGTGGAGTCTGATTCCGGCACAGGGAAATTACCTCAAGCAACACAAGATAGTATTCGTAACATTGTTTCGAATACGGTTCGGACTGCACTTGGCCATCCACAGATGACACAACAGGAGATTGATCAGCGCATTACGATCTTCCCGCATTCGTTTGCAAATAATACAACGGTATCTGCGAGCCAAGCAGCACAGAAAAATTGGTTATATATCGGTGCAGCAGCGGCAGCTCTGCTATTACTCCTTGGTGGTTTAACCTGGTGGTTTGTACGTCGCAGAAAACAGAATCAAATGGACCTAGAAGAAGAGGAAGAAACAATCATGTTTACCCCGCCTATAAAAGAAGAAGATTACTTTGCTAATCAAGATATGGGGGTAGAGAGTCAACTCAAGAAATTACTTGAGCAGCGACCTGAGGATTTTTCAAATATTATTCGAACATGGCTAAACGAAGAGGAGGCGTAATTTCTCATGGCTCAAGCAAAATTGACTGGAAAACAAAAAGCGGCAATCCTGCTCATTGCAATGGGAAAGGATGCTTCCTCAAAGGTATTTAATCATCTGCCTGAAGAGGAAATTGATCAGCTGACTTTGGCAATAGCAAACGTTCATAAAGTGGACAGCCAAGAAAAGGAAGAGGTTCTACAGGAGTTTCATGAAATGTGCATCGCCCAGGATTATTTGGCGATGGGTGGCATTGACTATGCCCAAGATGTATTGGAGTCAGCATTAGGGAAGGACCGGGCAAAAGAGATTATTGAACGCTTGACATCGCAATTGCAGGTGAAACCATTTGATTTTGCTCGCCGAGTCGATGCTATGCAAATTTATCACTTTTTACAAAATGAGCATCCACAGACCATTGCCTTAGTGTTAGCTCATTTAGAATCTAACCAAGCATCAACTATTCTTTCATCGCTTCCCGTGGAACTTCAGGCAGACGTAGCCCGGAGAATTGCTACATTAGAACAAACGTCACCCGATGTGATTAAAGAAGTAGAACTTATTCTAGAACAAAAGCTTGCCGCGACCATCCGTCAGGATTACAGCATCGTCGGCGGTATAGATGCTATTGTCAATATTTTAAACGGTGTCGATCGTGGTACGGAAAAGAGCATCTTAGAGAATCTTGGTCTGAAGGACATCGCCTTAGTCGATGAAATTAAGAAGCGGATGTTTATTTTTGAAGACATTATTAATCTTGATCGCCGTGCGATCCAGCGTGTTATCCAGGAAGTGGACAACCAAGATTTACTGCTATCCTTAAAAGCAGCAAGTGCAGAAGTTAAAAAGGTGATTCTGCAAAATATGTCGACGCGTATGGCCGAAACATTTGAGGAAGATATGCAGTACCTTGGCCCAGTTAGAGTGAAGGATGTCGAGGAAGCTCAAGGTAGAATTGTTTCTGTCATCCGCCGCTTAGAGGATTCAGGTGAAGTAGTGATTGCCCGAGGTGGATCAGATGATTTCCTACTCTAAAGTATTTAAGGCTTCACAATTATCGATTTCAGATGAAGTGAAAATAATAAAACAACCATTTGTTCCTAAGTTGGTAGAAATAAAAACGAACGCTGAAGGAGTGCAAGTGGATCTTGATAAGAGTACCATCGACACTCCGTATTTGTTACACGAAGCAGAAAAAAAGGCACAGGAAATAATCGCTCAGGCTGAGGAAACCATCCGGTTACGAGAACAAGAAACGGAAGAAAAAATGGCCGTATGGTGGCAGGAAAATGAGATAAAGCTATCGGAATTGTCCCAGCAGGCGAACGAGCAAGGCTATCAGGATGGTTATTCTATCGGGCAGGCTGAAGCACGCGAACAGATCGAGCAAGAATATCGTCATAAATTGGAACAAATTCAAGAGATATTAGAGAATGCCTACCAGCAGAAAGAAGCAATTATTGCTGAAGCGGAGCCGTTTTTACTAGAGTTAAGCACGGTGATTGCAGCGCAAATTGTGAAACAAGAATTAGAGACCCATCCTGATAAGTTTCTTGAGTTGATTCGCCAACATATATTGCGTTTTAAAGAAAAGGAGTTTATTACAGTTTGTGTACATCCGGATGATTTTGAATTTATCCAGAATGAACGAAACCACCTTGTTGCAGTGGTTAATGGTGAAACCGAGATTAAAATCATCACAGATCATTCAGTCTCTCCTAAAGGATGTATAATCCGTACCGCATACGGAAGTATTGATGCCCGGATAGACACACAAATTGATGAAGTTAAAAAGGCCATTTTAGAGGCACGAAGGGAGCCGGAAAGTGATTTTATCAGCTGATAACTATGTTAAGCTTATCCGTAATATTGACCCGGTTCGGGTCAACGGAAAAATCACACAAATTATTGGCCTGACCATTGAATCTCAGGGACCTGATGTTAGGATTGGTGAGCTCTGCGAAATTTATCCGTCCCAGTCGCAAACGCCTATTCAAGCGGAGGTTGTCGGAATCCGTGAAAATAAGGTGCTTTTAATGCCTTTAGGTGAGGTACGGTCTATTGGCCCCGGCTGTGATGTGGTTGCTAGTGGAAAGCCAATGATGGTCAAAGCCGGAAACCAGTTATTAGGCAGGATTATCGATGGTCTCGGAAATCCAATGGATGGAAAGCCACTACCGTTCGGTTTAGAAGAAGTCCCTACCCATGCAATGCCGCCCAATCCACTTAGCCGCCCGCGAATTCATTCTCCTCTCAGCGTCGGTGTAAGAACCATTGATGGATTATTAACGATGGGGAAAGGGCAACGAGTTGGTATTTTTGCCGGCAGTGGTGTTGGAAAGAGTACATTGCTCGGGATGATCTCAAGAAATACCACGGCAGATGTGAATGTGATTGCCTTAATTGGTGAACGTGGGCGGGAAGTACTCGATTTTATTGAGCAAAACTTAGGAGAAGAAGGCTTGAAAAAATCAGTCGTCATTGTTGCTACGTCTGATCAGCCTGCACTTATCCGGATTAAAGGGGCGTTAACAGCAACATCCATTGCCGAATACTTCCGTGACCAAGGAAAGAACGTACTCCTTGTAATGGATTCGGTTACTCGTTTTGCCATGGCTCAGCGGGAAATTGGTCTGGCAATTGGTGAACCGCCAACGACGAAAGGATATACGCCATCTGTTTTTGCGATGCTGCCGCAATTACTAGAGCGGGCCGGGACAGGACCAAAGGGGTCCATTTCGGCAATTTATACGGTTTTAGTAGACGGTGATGATATGAATGAACCGATTGCCGATGCCGTCAGGGGGATTCTGGATGGACATATTGTCTTGAATCGGGCCATTGGCGGAAAAGGGATCTTTCCCGCTATTGATGTATTAAACAGTGCCAGTCGGGTCATGACAGAGATTACATCAAATGAACATTTAGCCGCTGCCAGTCAATTCAAGAAGTTAATGGCAGCTTACAAAGATGCCGAGGATTTAATTAATATTGGAGCCTATAAAAAAGGGTCAAATCGGACAATCGACTTAGCAGTTCGTCTCAAAGCCCAAATGGATCAGTTTCTGCGTCAGGGCATTTATGAACCTTCACAGCTGGAGGAAACCCAAGCCTTTTTAATTTCACAATTTGGAGCGATGATGTGATGACTTTTAAATTTTCCTTTCAAAAAGTTTTAGATGTCAAAGAAAAGGAACAGGAAGCGGCCATGCAAGAATACGGCACGATTAAACTCAAACAGATGGAATTACAGGAACAAGTAGAAAACCTTGAGCTTGAAAAGGATAAAGTATTTGATCAGTATAATCATGTTCATCGAAAAATTATTTCAGAAATTCTTGAGTTTCAAGAGGAAATTGACCATGTTAATCGGCAATTGAAATATCTCGCAAATCAAAAACAACAGGTTCATCAAATAGCCGAACAAAAACAGCAAATTTTGATTGATAAATCAAAAGAAGCAAAGATGTGGAATCAATGGAAATCAAAATCAAAAGACGCCTGGAAGAAGCAGCTTGAACAAAAAGAACAAGCTATGCTCGATGAAATGGCTATTTTAAGGTATTCGCGAAGGGGATAAGGAGCGAAGGAAAAGATGAATGAAAGACATCAGGGCAAATTAGAGAACGTTCTTTACTTGGCAATATTTCCATTGACGTTTACGATTATCCTGCTTTTAGTGATTTTTATCATCATGGGGTACCCAGTTGGTAAGACACTTCTAGCTTGGGGAAATAGCGTTCCCGTTCTAGAGAAACTGGTACCAGGGCCTAGTATCGCTGAAGCAGCAACTGATAGTGGGAAGAGTGAGAGTTGGAAACAAAAATATCAACAGAAGGCAGCTAGTGTAAAGAAAAAAAACGAAGAGATTGCTAATTTAAAAGAACAGCTATCATCCTATCAAAACAATCTCGAAGAAATGAAACAAACCAATCAGCAGCTTGAAAGACAGGTCGATACAAATTTAACAAAAGCATTTCAAGAACAGACCGAAAAGGTTGCTAGTATTTATGAGAAAATTCCATCATCCAAGGCAGCAGCCATGCTTGAGTCAATGACTCTTGAAGATGCTTCTTTAACGCTGTCGATGTTGGATGAGGAACAACAAAGCCGGATTCTAAGCAGTATGAAAGACAGCAAGGAAGCAGCTCAATTGACGATGATTATAAAAGAAATGGCCACGTTAAATGAAACAAATGAGGCATCGCTGAAAGCAAAGATACAAGAAATCGCTCAAATTCAAAACAATCCAACACAAACTTTAGCTGAAACACTTTCCCGTATGTCCGCTGTTGAAGCGGCAGTAATGATTAAGTCGATGATGGGTACTAATTCTCAAGTAGCCATTGAACTGATGAAGGCGATCCCAACGGCGAATCGAGCTCAAATTTTAAGTGAAATCGCTAAGGCGGATTCGAAACTAGCGGTGCAAATTACCACCAGCTTAAATTAATGAAACTTTACTCCAAGGAAGGAGAACATCATGAAACGCTTGATGTCGCTTATTATATTGTTTTTTTACTTATTTTCATTCCAGCCCACAATTTTCGCCGCAGGGTCGGATACCGGCGGCACTTCCGTCTACGAGGCTATCAAAAAGGGGAATCAACACTCTTCCACTTCGGCAGCGACTGTCGCTGATAGCACGTCCCCATCACTATTTCCCATGTTTATTAAGTTTATTGTTTCCTTTGGCTTAGTCATTGTTTTACTCGTGTTATTATTGCGTTTTCTTGCAAAAAAGAACCGTCTCTTACCGGCTAATGGACCTGTGCTTCCCTTAGGAGGCCATTCGCTGGGGAATAACCGTTCGCTGCAAGTATTGTTAATCGGCCAAACCATTTATGTAGTCGGGGTAGGAGAAGACGTTACGCTCATACGTACCATTTCGCAGGGGGAAGAGTATCAGCGTTTGCTTGAAGGCTATGAAACCCAAGCGGATGGGGTGCAGCCGCCAAAATGGTTTCCACAAGCTTCAAAAACAAACTGGAATGCCGTTTTCCGTAAACACATAACAAAGTTCCAACGGGAAAACGAGGAGGAGTAGGAATATGTTAAAAAAACTATTGCTGTTAGTTCCGCTCCTTTTCCTTGGAATATTTACCGTAGCCCATGCAGCGGAACCTGCACAAACGCTTCTTCCAGGCATTGATCTCGGAGATGGCAGCCCGAACACAGTATCGAACACACTAAGGATTATTTTATTACTTACTGTCCTATCTATTGCACCAGCAATCCTGTTGCTGATGACTTGTTTTACAAGAATTGTGGTTGTATTAGGGTTTGTCAGAAATGCACTCGGCACACAGCAATCCCCGCCTAACCAAGTATTAATTGGTTTAGCAATCTTTATGACCTTCTTTGTGATGGGGCCTACTTTTTCAAAAGTCTATGATCAGGGGCTGCACCCATTCTTAGATGGAAAAATGACTCAGGAACAAGCCTATAAAGCGGCTAGTCTGCCGATAAAAGAGTTTATGACCAAGCAAACAAGAGAAAAAGATCTAGCGCTGTTTTTGGATTATGCCAAGTTAGACAGGCCTAAAGATATCAAGAGCATTCCGTTTCGGGCATTAGTACCGGCCTATGCCATTAGTGAGTTAAAAACAGCTTTTCAGATGGGCTTTATCATCTTTATTCCCTTCCTTGTTATCGACATGATCGTTTCAAGTGTGTTGATGTCGATGGGGATGATGATGCTGCCACCTGTCATGATCTCACTTCCCTTTAAAATTTTATTATTTATTCTTGTTGATGGCTGGCATTTAATTGTCAAATCATTGCTGTTGAGCTTTTAGGAAGGAGTGTAAACTTTTGACAACAGAATTAGTGTTACGACTTGCCCAAAATGCTATTTATACGATTCTCCTTGTGACTGCACCTGTTGCCGGGATTGCCTTATTAGTTGGATTACTAGTAAGTATATTTCAAGCCACCACGCAAATCCAAGAACAAACACTTGCCTTTGTTCCGAAAATTGTCGCTGTCTTTCTAGCCATTCTTGTCTTTGGGGGATGGATGCTGCAGCATGTGCTTGATTTTACCCAAAGTCTACTAGGGAATCTCTCCCAGTTTGTGGGGTAGGCAATGCTAACCAATACAGCTACATGGTGGACGTTTCTACTAATCTTCATGCGTATAACCGCATTTATGGTGACAGCACCACTGTTTTCTGGCCGGCAAATCCCGGCTCAATACAAAATCGGAATAAGTGTTGTGCTTTCCATTCTTTGCGCAGGTGTCATCAAAGAGCCAATAGGCAGCCTGCCGCTTGGAACCATCAGTTTGTTAATTTTTAAGGAGCTGTTTGTTGGGGTTGTGCTAGGCTTAACGGCCAACATAATGTTTTATGCGGTTCAGTTGGCTGGGACACTTATTGATTTACAGGTAGGTTTTTCGATGGCCAATCTCTTTGACCCCACTTTTGGGACAAATACACAGTTAACGGGGAGCCTTAAAAATATTCTAGCGATTTTAGTGATGCTCTCAACCAATGGTCACCACCTTCTGATCCAAGGTGTGCTCGCTAGCTTTGATTGGATCCATTTGCAAGCGGTCGTCCCTGCTTGGAACGATGGGCGGGTTTCCAGCTTTCTTCTAGAATGTTTCCAACAGATGTTTATGATTGGCTTTATGATGGCAGCTCCTATTATTGGAACACTGTTTATTGTTGATTTTTCGCTCGGTATTATTGCTAGGACGGTACCACAAATGAATATCTTCGCTGTGATGCCTCCTGTTAAAATGTTAATCTATTTTTTAATCTATATATTGATTTTGCCTAGTTTCTTTTACTTGCTAAACGTATTGTTGGAAACGATGTTTGGTTCAATGTCATCAATTTTAAAAATAATGGGGGGATAATAGATGCTACTTCGTCTGGACTTACAGCTCTTTTCCGGAGAAAAAACAGAAAAAGCGACGCCGCAAAAACGGCAAGAAGTAAGAAAAAAAGGACAAGTGGCCAAGAGTCCCGAAGTTTCATCTGCCCTGACCCTGTTGATTGCTTTCTCATTCTTAATGATAGGCCGAAAGAGTATTGTTGATGGCTGTTTATCCATTTATCGTCATTCGTTTCAGGAGTACTTACTTTGGGATATGACTGTCGCAAACACACGGGTGATTTTTAATCAGATTGTTTGGGATGCTGCGAAATTAGTGGCCCCGATTCTGGCTGTTATTATGGTCACAGGTGTGGCCGCCAATTATATTCAAGTAGGCTTACTGTTTAATCTTGAGTCAATCAAAATGAATCTTGGAAAATTAAATCCTCTGCAAGGGGCCAAAAACATACTTTCCATGCGTACCGTCGTTGAATTAATTAAGTCCATTTTAAAAATCATTATCACTGGCGGCATAGCATTTTTATTGATTTGGAAGCAGAAAGCGGAGCTTTTTTCTTTAGGGCAAAGAAATCTCCTTGATGCAGCGCGCTTAATCGGTTCTTTAATGAGTAAAGTCGGAGTAACTATTTCCCTTTGTTTAGTGGTGTTAGCAGCTGCCGATTATTTCTATAAAAGGTTTGAATATGAAAAGCAAATCCGAATGTCAAAACAAGATATTAAAGATGAGCATAAAAAATCGGAGGGTGACCCACACATTAAAGGAAAGCGGCGAGCGATCCAAAGACAGTTATCGATGAACCGGATGATGCAAGAGGTACCAAAAGCCGATGTGGTTATTACAAATCCTACACACTTTGCTGTGGCGGTCCGATATGATTTTGAAACAATGGATGCTCCGCAAGTGATTGCAAAAGGAAAAGATCATATTGCTTTGAAGATAAAAGAAATTGCGAAAGACAATAAAATTTCTACTGTTGAAAATCGTCCGTTGGCACGAGCTCTATTTGCTGCTGTTGAAGTAGGGGATACCATCCCCGAAGAACTATTTAACGCAGTCGGTGAAATTTTAGCCTATGTATACTATCAGGAAGGCCGCTATAAGGGGATGAAGTAGTTGTGAAGATAAAAGATATATCCGTATTAATCGTAGTCATTTTAATTGTCGGTATGATGATTATTCCGTTACCGACATTATTATTAGACTTTCTATTAATCATAAATATCAGTATATCCTTAATGATCTTGTTAGTTGCAATGAATGCCAAAGAACCGTTGGAATTTTCTATTTTTCCAACCGCCTTGTTACTGACAACCATGTTTCGCTTAGCTTTGAATGTGTCTACCACACGTTCTATCCTTTCGAAAGCCGATGGAGGTAAAGTGATTGAGACGTTTGGTTCCTTTGTAATTGGTGGAAATCCGGTGGTTGGTTTTGTTGTCTTTCTAATTCTAGTTGTTATTCAATTTATTGTCATAACAAAGGGCTCAGAGCGGGTAGCCGAAGTTGCCGCTCGTTTTACCTTGGACGCAATGCCAGGTAAGCAAATGAGCATAGATGCTGATATGAACGCTGGATTAATTAGTGAGCACGAGGCACGAGAACGCCGTAGGAAAGTGGAACAGGAATCAGATTTTTACGGGGCTATGGATGGCGCTAGTAAATTTGTTAAGGGAGACGCCATTGCAGGTATTATTATCCTGATGATCAACGTCATTGGGGGCTTTATTATCGGTATTGCCATTCATGGGATGGGTTTTGCCGAGGCAGCCAGTACATTTACATTATTATCGGTAGGGGACGGGTTAGTAAGTCAGGTGCCCGCTTTACTGATTTCAACGGCGACAGGTATTACCGTAACCAGAGCAGCGTCCGATGGGAATCTTGGTTCTGATATTATGAACCAAATATTCAATTATCCTAAATTATTATACATTGTTGCGGGGACAATCTTAACGTTTGGTCTTTTTACGCCAATTGGACTGCTCCTCACCGTTCCTGTAGCAGGAGTGTTAGCATATGGGGGATATACGATCCAGAAAACAAGGAAGCAAGAGGATTTCCATCAAGAACAGGCAGCGCTAGAGAAAACAGAGGAAGACATAAGCAGTCCGGAAAAAGTGATCAATCTCCTGCAGTTGGATCCGTTGGAACTAGAGATTGGTTATGGCCTGATTCCACTGGCTGATCAAAAACAAGGCGGGGATATTCTTGATCGGATTGTCATGATTCGAAGACAATTTGCCATTGAGTTAGGTTTAGTCATTCCGACCATTAGAATCCGTGATAATTTGCAATTACAGCCAAATGAATACGTGTTGAAATTCCGCGGCAACCGGATTGCATCAGGTGAAGTATATCTCGATCATTTTCTTGCTATGAATCAAGGTTTTGAAGAGGAAGGAATTGAAGGTATCCAAGTAATAGAGCCCGCTTTTGGCTTGCCAGCCGTTTGGGTGAATATGGAGGAAAAGCAAAAAGCGGAACTCATGGGTTATATGATTGTTGATCCTCCGTCAGTCATTGCTACTCACTTAACTGAAGTAATTAAACGGCATGCCCACGAGCTGCTGCGCAGAGAGGAAACGAAGGAATTAATTGAAAACTTAAAGGTTTCACATCCGAACCTTGTCGATGAACTGGTTCCCAATCTACTCCCTGTTGGAGAAATACAAAAGGTGTTACAGAATTTGCTCCGTGAACAAGTTTCGATCCGCGATTTAGCTGCCATTTTTGAAACGCTGGCTGATTTTTCTATCTATACAAAGGAACCGAAAATATTAACAGAGTATGTAAGGCAATCTTTAACACGGCAGATTACCCAGCAATTTGCCGAGGAGGGGGTCATACATGTTTTAACGGCAGGAGCAACCTTGGAAAAAGGGATATCAGATTCGATCCAGCAAACAGAGACGGGCGTTCATTATCTTTCGATGGACCCACAAACGTCTCGGAAAATTACGGAAGAATTGCGAGATCAGATTGAAAGAGTGATCAAAACGGGGGGCCAGCCTATTTTCTTAACGTCTCCATCGATTCGAATGTATTTAAAACAGTTTGTCGATAAGGTTTTGCCGACTGCGCCTGTGTTAGCGTACACAGAATTAGAGCCCGAAATTGAGATTCAAAATATAGGAGTGGTGAACATATGAAAACAGAAAAAATTATTGCTGACTCCATGCCGCTTGCCTTAAGAATGGTACGCCAACAATTGGGGGAAAACGCCATAATTGTGAACACGAAAACCATTAAAAAGGGCGGGATTTTCGGGCTCTTTGGCAAAGAAAAGTATGAAGTAACCGCTTATTCCGTAGAAAGAGACAGTCAACAGCGTCCTGTCCCAAAATATATCTTAGAACGAAAGAATAATCAGCAGAAACCTAATGCTGAAAAACCAGACACTGGCCGACAAACGGTCGCTCCACTGAAAAGCAAGAACCCTGCTGTTCCGAAGAAGACGCAAAAGCTTTATGGCTATCATGCACAATCTGTTCAAACAAGTGAAGCAACGCAAACATCACCATCCCTGAGCAACGAAGCAGTTAGGGTAGAAACAGCCATAAAGCAAGAGGATACAATAGACGAGACAGGTTCTCCGTTTGCGGAAAAAGGATTTCAACCTTTAACACACATACAAAACAAAGAAAAACAGGTAGAAAACCAAGTGGTTAAAGAGGTAGTTCAAGCTTCTGTTAGTGAAAAAAACGATGCCGCTCCAGCTGAGTCCGATGGTAATGATGCCGCCGTATTGAATGAACTGCAGCACATGCGGAAAATGTTGATGTCATTCATGATGAACGACAAACAAGGACAGGCAATGCCAACTGGAGTAACCAAGTGGGTCAACCGTTTGAAAAAGCAGGGGGTTGACCAGGAAGTGGTTGAGTATATAGTAGATGGTCTGTTGAAGAAGGTTGAATCTGTAGATGAGGCGAGTGATAGTGTCCTTAAGGAAGAAATTCGCAAGGCAGTCATTGAAATTATTGAAAAACGTATCCCTGAATCAAACAGCGTCAATGAAGGAACACGTATGATCAATATTGTCGGACCAACCGGAGTGGGCAAAACGACATCCATTGCTAAGCTTGCCACAGAGCAGGTACTTAAACAAAAGCGCCGAGTTGCCATGATTACTACGGATGTTTACAGGATTGCTGCGGTAGAACAGTTAAAAACTTATGCCGCGATACTGAATATACCCTTTGAGGTCGTCCGTTCTGCCGAAGAACTGGTCAGGGTTTTAAATAATCTCAAACGCTACGACCTCATTTATATGGATACAACTGGACGAAACTACAAAGAACTTCAAAATCGGGAATGCATTGCCGGTTATTTAAATCAACCGTTTGAGAGTGATAATTACTTGGTCTTGAGTCTGACCACGAAATTCGAAGATATAGAAGTTTTATTAGATGAATTTTTAGAAAGTCCGATAAAAAAATTAATTATGACAAAATTCGATGAAACCACTAGCTTTGGCTCGATACTAAACATCGCTTATAAATATCCTTACGAACTAGCGTATATAACCAATGGTCAAAGTGTGCCCGAGGATATTACGGCAATGAATGCGAAACTGGTCGCCAGTTATATACTAGGAGAGGAAAAGTAACATGGATCAAGCACAAAGTCTTCGAGAATATATGAATCGATTAAATGCTGTAGAACCTCCTAAGCCCAAAAAGCCTTCCTCTCGTGTGCTTACCATTACGAGCGGAAAGGGCGGGGTTGGGAAATCAAACTTTACCCTCAACTTTGCTCTGGGTCTAAAAGAGGCCGGAAAAAAAGTAGTGGTGCTGGATTTAGATTTATCCACTGCCAATATTAATATTTTAATGGGAATTACGCCTAAATATAGCCTGATTGATGTCTTGCATCAAAATAAAAGTATTTGGGACGTAATAGAAAAGGGTACGGCTGGAATTGAGTATATCTCCGGCGGATTGGATATCCAGGATTTAATGGATTTAGATGAAAGGAAGCTATTGTTTTTTTGGAACCAAATTCAAAAGCTTCAGTCTTATGCCGATTTGATTTTACTAGACACAGGTGCTGGAGTTTCAAAAGAGTTAGTAGATTTTATTCTAGCATCTGATGAAACATTTATGGTTACCACACCGGAGCCGACGTCGATGGCAGATTCATATGCTGTGTTAAAGACGGTACTTCATTTCACAAACAAAGCACCAAAATTTAATTTGGTGGTTAATCGATCCCAAAACTATAGAGAAGCTGTTGAAACGGCTAAAACACTGCGAAATGCCTGTAAAAACTTCTTAAAGCTGGACTTGCGTTTAATAGGCAGCGTTATGGAGGATCATCATGTCAGGCAGTCTGTCCGTGCACAAACACCTTTTTATCTAACTTATCCGAATTGTCCGGCATCAAAAAGTATCAAACAAATTGTTTATACCTATCTACCTGAAATGGAAGAAACACCAACTGCTGCTGCGCCTGCTGGAATTCGTGGATTCTTTGAAAAAATATTGTCATTCAAAAGAATGTCGTAATCAGGGAGGGTGCCGTGAAAATTAATATCATTTTAGGATTAGCCGCATTTGTTATTACCTTTTTAGTGTCACGGGTCCATAATATCCTCAACACATCCTTGTTCAGATCGGCAATAGGATTTGTGGTTTTTTTTCTGATGGGATACCTGGTTCGAATTGTCTTACATCAAATACAAACAAAAGAGGTACCAAACACAACGATAGATCAACTTACACAGGATCGTGCCGTAAATCCTGACCAGAGAGAATGATGAACAAGAAAATAAGTATCTTTGAAGTCATCATACAATCAGCCTGTATAATGCTCAACGAAGGTAAGTGCAACGGATAGGTTACTACATTAATAGCTTTCCAGATTTGATTAACAAGGAGAGATAACGCTTGAGACCAGCAATCAAAGAAGAATCCATTCCGCATTATTTTTTATGGAGAAGCTATAAAGAGAAACGTGACTCTGTTTCAGAAGAGAAATTAGTGAAACAGTATTTATACTTGGTAGAAAGAATGGCCAGCCGGTTAAGTATTAATATTCCACAACGGATGATTCAGAAAGAAGATTTACTGGGATTAGGGTACATAGGCTTGCTTGAAGCAATTAAAAAATTCGATTATACTAAGGGATATCAATTCGAAACATTTGGACTATGGCGGATTAAAGGGGCCATGCTCGATGGAATTCGCCAGATGGACTGGGTTCCCCGTGGTCTAAGGGAACGAGCGAAGAAATTAAATCAAGCTTACCGTCAGTTGGAGCAAACATTGATGCGGACACCAACGGAAGAGGAGTTAAGCAAGTTTTTGGATATGCCACTTAAAGAAGTCGATCAGGCAATATCCGCCTTATCGCTATCCACTTTGCTGTCTTTAAATGAACCTATTAATGCCAATGAAGAAGAAGGTAACCAGCAGAGCCGCTTGGATCTGGTGAGTGATGAGCGAACGGTCTCCCATGAGCGTAAAACACAAATGGGGGAGTTTCGCCATTTATTGGCAAGTTGCATCGACAAGATGCCTGAGAAAGAGAAAATTGTCCTTTCGCTCCTTTATTATGAGGGGCTTACCCAAGTGGAGATAGCCGAAGCGATGAATCTCACCAAGGGCAGGATTTCGCAAATTCATTCGCAAGCGATTATGCGTTTACGAAAAAAATTCGAAGCGAAGGGCTTTACACTAGATTCTTTCTTGTAAGTTTATTAGGAATACCATCTGTCTCTGTTATTTGCAGGGACTTTTTTATGGATATACCAAAATGTTGTTTTTACATAAATTTACAGTAGTTTGGTATGAGAATGGGAAGTAAAATAAGAAGGTTCTATTCAGACCATTCCTCG
The DNA here is from genome assembly GCF_018613415.1 of Bacillus sp. ISL-18. GTDB lineage: Bacteria > Bacillota > Bacilli > Bacillales > Cytobacillaceae > Neobacillus. The sequence goes on from NZ_JAGGQG010000014.1 coordinate 251,642, forward strand.
TTACGATACCTGCTGGAGATCACCTTAATTCGGATATCCTCTAGGAGGTTTTTTTGTTACTTCTCTCTAATTGAAAGGAGACGCATCACATCCATGATTGCAGTTTCTCAAACAACCTCTAATTTGTTATTCTTCTTAATTATTGTTAGCGCAATCATCGTAATCTATTACAACGTTTCCCGCCGCTTAAGAGAAAAAGATAAGCAGCTGGCACACTATGTGGAGGAAATAATAATCAGTGAAGAGCGTTATCGAATTTTACAAGAAAGCTTAAATCATTTTTCACAAGATCTTTTTAAGGTAATGGAGATATCGGATTTAGAAAATCGTTTTATGTTAGAATTAACCCAAGTTCTCAAATTAGATGGGTTGTACATTATTGAAATTGATGACCAGCTAAATCTTTACCGCAGTACAAGAGGATCAGCACAGTCGCATTCCTTCATTTTGAAAGACTACAATGTTGAGTCTTTAATTGGTGAATTGGTTACAGCAGATCAAGGCGGGTATGTGAAAATTGGTGAAAGCAATGGTCATACCATTTTATTAATAATCGAAGATGACAAGAAAATAGCTGAACTATTACCGCCCCAGCGGATTTGGCTGCAGACAATCTCTCGTTATGTCAGTGTATTATATGAAAATTTATTTACGATTGAAGATTTAGCTTCAGAACTTGAAGAACGGATGCAAGATAAGTCAACTCCAAAATGGATTCTCCGCTTATTATTTCAAGTGGCTGAAAAGGAAAGAATGAGATTATCCGCTGACCTGCATGATTCGGTTTTGCAAAATCTGATTATCCACTATCGGCAAGTTGATTCTCTTTTTATGAATAAGGAACTCCCTGCAGAGTTTAAACAGGATGTCACTCTTGTTAAACAAGGTATACTAGAAACGATTAAGCAAATTAGAGTCACTTGTAATTATTTGCGGCCGCCTTATTTAAAGGAGCAGGGGTTGATTAAAGCAATCGAAAGCCTTGTAGCTAATACGCGCTTTCACGTTGATTTTACGATTCATTTTGATTATACAGGGCTAAAACATGAATTAAATGAAGAGGAGATCCTGTCTCTTTATCGGATTACCCAGGAACTGCTTGCCAATGCACAAAAGCATTCTCAGTCTACGCAAGTAGAATTAACGGTTTCCAGCTTAGATGAAAAAATTTATTTTATCTATCAAGATAATGGGGTAGGTTTTGATACGGAGATACAGGTGAATACGTTTGAACATATTGGCTTATCAGGGATGAGGAAACGGATAGATAGTATTGGAGGAGAAGTGGAAATCTATTCTGCCATCGGAAAGGGCGTAAATGTATTGATTACCCTTCCAGCAGGAAAGAAAAATGTCCAATCCAATTCGTTTTTGGAGGTATTTTAATGATTCAAATTCTATTGGTTGATGACCATCCGTTAGTGGTGGAAGGGACAAAATTAATTATCGAGAATGAACAGGATATGAAGGTTCATATTGAGACATCTAGTGTAAGGGCCTTAGAGCTAGTTAAGACCCAGAAATTTGATGTAATGCTCTTTGACTTGCAAATGCCAGAAATGGACGGATTTGAATTAGCTAAAAATGTGTTGAAAATGGAACCTGCTGCAAACATTCTTATTTATAGCGGCTATGAAATAATGCCCCATTTAGAATTATTAATGGAGTCAGGGGCAATTGGTTTTATCTCAAAAACAGCTACAAGAGACCAGCTGATTCGAGCTATTCGCTGTGCCATAAACCAGGAAGTGGTACTACCTTTTTCCATATTAAAGGAAATCTATATGTTAGGCAGATCTTCTAATAAACGGGTAAAGGAAACAAAGGATCCACTTATGTTAACGGAAAAAGAAAGGAATATATTAAAAGAATTAACAAAAGGGAAAACTAACAAAGAAATGGCCCAAAAGCTCTATATGGGTCAACGGTCGCTTGAGTATAGTCTAACCAGCTTATTTCATAAACTAGGTGTGCAAACGCGGATTGAAGCGGTGGTTAAAGCAAATGAATTGGGCTTGCTCGATTCTTAGAAGCTGAGTAGGAAAGACGTCTTTTGAGGAGAAGGTGTAAAAGATGGATCCATTCTTGTTTCACCATGCTTTTGAATATGCACCGATTGGAATTGGTATGGTGTCCTTAGAGGGAAAATGGATTAAAGTGAATCCAGCACTTTGCCAAATATTGGGGTACAGTGAAGAGTTACTCTTAAAGAGAAGCCTGAACGATTTCATCCATCCAGATGAGGTGGATTGGGAATATCGACAGGCAAAAGCCCTTATAAACAATGAGAGAAAAACCTATGAGGTTGTTAAACGTATGTTTCATCGCTCTGGAGATGTGGTTTGGGTTCAGTTAAATGTAACGTTTGTCCCCGATCATACAGGGATACCATTATACTTTGTGGCTCAAATACAGGATATAACCGAAAAAGTAAAATTAAAAAATGATTTGCAGGCGAGTGAGGCCCAGTACCGGTTGATGGCTGAAAATACAAACGATTTAATTGGCATTTTAGACCTAAATCTAAACGTTGTTTACTCTTCTCCTTCCCATCAAAAAGTGTTAGGGTTTATTGCTCCAATCGGAGAGAATGTTTGCAAACTAATACATCCTGACGACCTTCCGTTTCTTATGCAAGAATTTGAAATTTTAAAATCAACAAAGAAAGAAAGAAGATTTGAATTAAGACTACTGGATGTGGATGGTCAAACTGTTTACACCGAGACCCAAGTAACTCCAGTTTTTAAGGGAATGGGCCAACCTGAGCAGCTCGTTTATGTAACGCGGGATATTGGGGAAAAAAAGCGCGCCGACCAAATTATTGCTAATAGTGAAAAGCTTTACCGAACCCTTTATGATGGATTACGCATTATTACGAATGAAACCGAAAGGGTTACGAAAAAGCAGGAGCTTCTGCAAGTACTTGTTAGGAAAATTGGTAAGGTCTTTGAAACAGGACATGTTGGGATTTTAAGTGTGAATACACAGGGTTTGGTTGAATTTGATAAGAAGGATGAAAAGATACCCTTACCTGAGGAAAACCTATATTTAACCGATAAGAATTTGATCGTTGAACACGGGTTTATTTTTTCTAGAATTGCTACTGACGATAAAATAAAAAGTTATGTATATGTGAAAGACAATAAAGACCCTTACATTCAACGGATTTTTCTACAATGGTTACGGACAGTTTCGCGGATCGCTGAAATTATCTCTGAGGATATTTCTCAAATGGAAGATATGGTAGCTGAACTGAAACGACTCGTTAAAGAGAGAAAAGAACCCGCGTGGCTGTCACGGCTGATGTTCAGGGTAGCAGAAGAGCAGCGCAGGGAGTTGTCGCTTGACCTTCATGATTCTGCTCTGCAGGAGCAAATTATCTGGTATCGAAAATTAGGAGATTTGGTTGAAGATGCTGCACTGCCGCAGGAAGTACGTGAACAGCTGAAAAGAATTCTCAATGGGTTTGAAGAGGTTATTCATCATATTCAATTTACATGTAATGAGCTTGCACCTCCGTTTATAAAAAAGAGAGGGATTGTCCAACTCCTAGGGGCAATGATTAAGGATATACATATCCGCTTTGGTGAATTTGTTATTGACTTTCAACATGAAGGAAGCTTTGACTGTTTAAATGAAGAACAGATCCTTGGAATTTTCCGAATCGTTCAAGATTTATTGGGGAATGCCGGCAAACATTCCCGGGCAAGCGAAATTGAACTCCGTCTTTTTAATCAATTTGGAAAAATACATGTAACGTACCGGGATAATGGAGGCGGATTAGAAGAGGTTTTTAACGGAATGACTAGACAATTAGGATTGTACCGTATCCAAGAGAGGATAAGGAGCCTGGAAGGTCATTGTTCGTTACGATCGATAAATACAGGACTGGAAGTAGAAGTAATTCTTCCTGTTGAAGTGGACTGGTCCGAGGATGTTTTAATAGAAGGATAAGCTAGCAAAAAGAATCTGACCCAAAAGGTGGATGGTGAATAATTTTTGCACACTTTGTTGATTGGAGCGGAAGGCACGAAGACTCCTGCGGGAGTACGGGGCAGGGGAGACCCCGCAGGAGCAAGCGACGAGGAGGCTCCCCGTACCGCCCGCGGAAAGCGAAGTGCCTGGAGCGGAAATCAACAGACTAGTTTAATGTATAAAAAAAAGAAGGTACCCCTAAAAGTTATACTTTTGGGACACCTTCTTTTTGCATTCTATAGCTAAACCGTCCTGATCAATCCTCCGACAATTTTTCTTTTATTTCTCCGATGCCTTCCTTTACTTTCCCTTTCACTTTATCAAATTTACCATCCGTTTCAGTAGAACGGTCCTCCGTTGCTTTTCCCCATTGTTCTTTTGCTTCTCCTTTTACCTGATCAAATCCGCCCTCAACTTTATCTTTATTCATCTGAATTTCCTCCTTTATCATGTTTGTTCTATAAAATGAGTACCCTAGGTGAATTTCGCTCAAACGTTCTAGAGGCTATCTAGTTGATCTTTCTTTTGACCATCGTTAATGCCATTGTCTTGATCGACACCATCACCGACACCTTTTTCTTTTAATTTTTTTTCGACATCCTTTTGGATATCCTCGATATTTTTTTTTGCCTGCTGAAGGGAGTCGTTAGATGTGTTTTTTGTCTTTTGATCGACCGCATCTTTTTGCTGGCCATCACTAATACCGTTATCCGAGTCAACTCCATCACCACACCCGGCTAAACCGCCAAAAGTTAGTAATGCTGCCATTCCACCAGTCAACCATGCTTTTTTACTCATCGTTTCTCCTCCTTTTGTTATTCAATTGCTAACGTATATTCCCAGCGAAATTGCCTGTGAAACCTATTTTTTCAGATGTTTGAAACGAATTAGACCGGGTATATCACCTAGCAAACGGGCTTGTAAACAAGCATGAGAAAATCAAAAGGAGCGATGTTGATGAACGTAAAGGATATGGTAGCTGGCTGGTACATATATACTGATCAAATTCCCCACCTGCTATTTGCACTGGTGGTCCTATTAATTGGCTGGCTAATCGCAAAAGCAATCGGAAAAGCGGTGACGTCACTATTAAAGAAAACAAGTTTCGATGACAGGTTGTTTTCAAGTTTTGGGAATAGTCGAAGGTATTCATCGGAAACGATTATTGGAAAAATCGTTTACTATGCACTATTAGTAATAGTCTGGATTATCTTTTTTAATATGTTGAACTTAAGTTTGATTGCTCAGCCACTCGTTAGCATGGTGTCAACAATCACAGGGGCAATTCCACATCTATTAAAAGCGGCTCTTATTCTATTATTTGCTTGGGTGGTTGCTTTCCTGCTCCGCATGCTTTTCAAAAAAGGCGCAGCCATGCTGCAATTAGATTCCCGCTTGGTTAAATGGAAAATGGCCGAGAATCAAGTTGCAGCCCAATCGAGTGTCGATCGAATTGCCCAGGGAGTTTTCTATTTTGTTTTATTGTTATTTTTACCTGCAGTATTGGGCGCGTTGCAAATCGATGGGATCTCTGGTCCATTTACCCATGCACTAACATCCATGGTTTCGTTTATTCCTAAATTATTTGCAGCCGCATTGATTGTCTTAATTGGCTGGCTGATTGCGAAACTAGTCCGCGATATTTTAACGAACTTTTTAAAAAGCATAGGAGCTGATTCGATCGGTCAGCGTTTTGGCATCATGAAAAATCAGGGAGATACGAATCTATCAACGATCATTGGGAATATCGTATTTATCTTCATCTTAATTCCAACTATCATTACGGCTTTGGAAAAGCTAGATTTGAAAGGGATCTCGGAACCTGCAATCGCGATGTTAAACCGCATCTTGACGTTAATTCCAAATGTGATCGTGGCGATTATTCTAATGTTAGTCGGGATCTGGCTTGGAAAATGGATTGAAAAAATGGTCGTTCAAATGCTCTGGCGCTTACGATTTGATAGCATCTTCAATCAGATTGGCATTGGTACATCAACGCCGGAAAAGTCGAAGTTTTCCTTATCACAAATAGTCGGACTGCTTGTTAAAATTGTCGTCGTCTTACTATTTGCTGTCGAAGCACTGCAAATTGTTCACTTAGACTTCTTAGTCACGCTGGCAACAGGAGTAATTGCGTATCTGCCAATGCTATTTGCTGCGATTGTCATTTTAGGCGTTGGACTATATGTCGGTCATTTAGTCGAACGTATTTTACAAAATGTTATTAAAAATAATTCCTCACGTACCCTGGCAGCAATCGCCAAATATACCATTTTCGTGATTACGGTGTTTATGGCATTAGACCAGCTTGGTGTCGCACACTCGATTGTCAATGCCGCCTTCATTCTTGTCCTAGGCGGGTTGGCGCTGGCCTTCGGTCTGGCCTTTGGTCTAGGCGGAAAAACATTTGCCGCTAAATATTTAGAAAAACTAGATGATAAGCTCGACAAGAATAAACAGTAATAGACCATGGCAATCCGGAATCCAGCGGGATTCCGGATTGTTATTTTTTTGGGGGGGTGTTCCGTTAATGCTATGGTTGAACATATTCACGATTATCCTTTTAATTGTCTTAACTGGTATTTTTGTGGCGATTGAGTTCGCCATTGTCAAAGTGAGAACCTCAAGGATTGACCAACTGATGGCGGAAGGCGAGAAGCGGGCCGGGGCTGCAAATAGAGTGGTTACCCATCTCGACGAGTATCTATCGGCTTGCCAGCTCGGAATCACCGTAACGGCATTAGGACTTGGCTGGCTGGGGGAACCGACAGTAGAGAAGTTGTTTCATCCCCTCGTAGCTGTTTTTCATTTAAATGAAGCAGTTACCCATTTCCTATCGCTTATCCTGGCCTTTGTGGTGGTTACGTTTATAAATGTCGTGGTTGGAGAATTGGCGCCAAAAACCCTTGCCATCCAAAAAGCGGAGCAAATTACACTCGGGTTCGCCAAACCCATTATTGGGTTTTACAAACTTATGTTTCCGTTTATTTGGCTGTTAAACCATTCCTCTCGTCTGCTTGTCGGTATGTTTGGTCTAAAGCCGGCGTCTGAGCATGAGATGGCCCACTCGGAAGAAGAACTGCGTATTCTTTTGTCGGAAAGCTATAAGAGCGGGGAGATTAATCGGAATGAATGGCGGTATGTGAATAATATCTTTGAGTTTGATGAGCGGGTCGCAAAAGAAATTATGGTCCCCCGGACAGAAATGTGCTGCCTATCCGTTGATGATTCGATCGAAGAGATTGCTGAGACACTGCGCAGGGAGAAATTCACCCGATATCCTGTGGTGGATGGGGATAAGGATCATGTCCTTGGTATGCTGAACGTAAAAATGCTGTTAACGCAGTGGTTTATGAATCAAAGCGCGCTTGATGAATGGAAACTTGAGTCCCATCTTCAGCCGGTGATTACGGCGATTGAAACGATCCCGATTCGTAATTTATTGGTGCTGATGCAAAAGGAACGGACCCATATGGCGATTTTGCTCGATGAATATGGCGGTACGTCTGGGCTGGTAACGGTCGAAGATATCATTGAAGAAATTGTCGGTGAGGTGAGAGACGAATTTGATGGCGACGAGGTTCCGGCGATTCGGACCATTACGGAGGGAAGCCACTATATTATTGATGCTAAGGCAGCCATTCACACCGTGAATGAGTTATTGGATATTGATTTAAATGCGGAAGGCATCGATACACTGGGCGGCTGGCTTTTAACCAAAAGATCGGCACGGGTTGCCCTTGATACAGCCGTAGTGGCAGAGGGCTATGAATTTAAGGTGACGGAATCGGAGGGATACCATATTAAATACGTAGAAGTAAAAAAAAGCCTCTGATTAGAGGCTTTTTAATCACGGAATATGGTTCAATGGCAGTTCATGTTCCTTCTGCTTTTCAGTCATAATCGAAATATCATCATGAAACACTTTCAGAATGACTTCCTTGACCCCATAAATCAACAGCTGATCTCCTTCGTGAAGCTTAGTTTGATAGAGATGCGTGCGAATGATTATATCGCCGCGCTGAATAAACAAAACAACCAGCTCCAGCCCTTCGTGATTGGGGATAGCTTCCTGAAATGTTTGGTGTGCAAGCGAAGAGGTCTCATAGATAGATAGATGGAGCAGCAGATCCTCTTTATCTTTTAAAAAAACATCGCGGATAGGCAGATCTGCCAGTTCAATATTCTGCTTCATTTCTCGATTAAAAAACTTCGCCAGGACCCGCCGAACGCTTGCCATTTTTAATACTCCAAAAACCAGAATGACCGCGCCGGCACTGACAAAGATCTCCTTTGCCCGCAGACCCTCTGATAGAAATTGGCTAATCGATGAAACAATCACGGCGAGGGAGAACGCACCGAACAAAATAAGAAAGATCGCCAGTTTCCGGCGGATCGGGTGCCCCAAGATCAGCTCCGATTCCCCGGTGGTAAAGCCGGTTCCCGTCATCAGCGAGATCACCTGAAACCTCGAGACCTCCACTTTCAATCCCGTTAACCGGAATAAAATCACAAAGATCTCAATGACTGCTAGAATAACCACCAGGTAGATGAACAAAAATAGTAAATTCAGTGTGATCACCTCACAAAAATAGTTGGGGCTGCTCGAAGCCCCAACTCGTTATGGTTACTGTAATTTTTCATTATAAAACTTAACTGAGTACATCGCGCCTTCATCAACCATTTTGTTATCTTCAACATCATGTGGAAGCGGGTGGCCGCCTTTATGAATCGGAAGCTGTTCACTTTTTTGATAGACTGTTGGCAGGATCCTCCGCTTCCAATCTTTTAATAAGGTCCCTGCCTTAATCCGATTGGGCTTATTGCTTAGCCACACTGCTGCCGAAGCGCCAACCCCAACCGCTAATAGTGAGCTCATACTTAAGACACGTTTCATCTAAATTACCTCCTTAAGAATTGAACAACCTATTCTAATTAATAAATACCCACCTAGATGAAAGATTAAACGTTTAAAGGAACGGATAAGCGGGGATAAGGTCTAAAGAGGAGGGATTCTTTTGGAAAAATATATTGGTGCGAACAAATGGAAGTGGATAGAGTGGAACAGTGAAAAGATGAACCAACTCCCCCCATCAAATAATGAGGATCCTGTTATGACGGTTTGGCTGAAGCAGGTTGGAAAAGATAAAGCCAATAGTTTGCGCGTAACTAGCTTAGAGAATGGCGAAAAAGTCATCAACGGTTCTCTTATTTTTCAACAGAGTTATACCGATGAAAATGATTATAAAATCTTTCATTTCTTTTTAACGACCAATCAATTAATTACCGTTGACCTTGAAATCACCTCGTTAGATCGAGACAACCTTAACCGCCAATTAGCACGGACGAATAATGCCGTTGAAGGCTTTTTACTTTTTCTCGGAGAGCTGATGAATGGAATGCTGGTGGAGATTGATCAGTTTGAGGAGACCCTTAAAACACTCATCTGGAATGTAAGGAAAAGAAATGAAATAGGGATTCTTGAACTTGTCTATAAACGCCGGCATGAACTGTTAGTTTGCAAAAACCTTTTAATTCCCATCAATGAAGTAAAAATGGCCATCGACGAAATCAATTTCCCTGATAGTATGGACGGAGAATTTTTCTCGTGTACGAGCAAACGGATTGAGCGGGCCCAAGTCTTGCTCAATGAGTATGAACACGAGCTTGACTCGCTGATTAATTTAGAAGAGGTCATTTCCTCCCATCGCGGAAATGAAATTATGAAAACCTTGACGGTGATGACGACCATTTTTACGCCGATTATGGCTTATGGGTCGTTATGGGGCATGAATTTTAAGAATATGCCGGAACTTAATTGGCACTACGGTTATATTTTTTCAATTGTCATGATCCTCGTCTCAACAGCCCTTTTGTATTATTTTATTAAAAATAAAGGCTGGACAGGCGACCTGTTAAAAGGGAAAAAGAAAGGATCCTTTTTTAAATAAGTGGTTTGAGGACGAAGATGAGGTGGTATTACACTAACATGGCTAGCAAAAAGTTAGCCTGGATGAAAATTCTAACAAAAGGAAGCGGGTGATAGAAATATGTGGTTGCCTGTTCGGTAAATCCTGTTGAATGACAAGGGATGAACAACAGCAGTCTAGGAAAAAGGAGGATATAATCATGACTACCAATTATCATGGCACGAACACATTGGATGAAGCAGGTATTAAAGAGGACGACACTCTTTATAAGCAGACGGAAAACGAGCAAAAATCCATGAATGGCGAGAACAACTTGCAGCAAAAGTATGGTCATAGAGACGATGATGACCTCCCGTTAATGGATGGACAAAGTTCACAGCGGGAGAATCAAGAACATCAAGAACAGTTTAGGCAAATTGGACAATCGAGGGAGACTCAGGGCTCGCAAAACCGTGACCTGAACCAGACTGGACAAGCCAATCAGGAGCGGGCTTCCCAAAATGGCCAGCGGGACCTTCGGGGAGAAGGCCAGCACCTGTCTGGTTACAACATCGCCAAGAGTGATGGGCAGGACTTTCAAACACAAGAGGACCTTGAAAGAAACAATGGGGATCCCCATCCTGAAAAGCAGGTAGATGAATTTTACCAGCGATATGGTCGAGAGGATCCACTTGATAAACAGCTCTAAAAACTGATCTATGGGTACCGAAGCTTACTATAAATAAGGCTTGCACCTTACTAGTGGTGCAAGCCTTTTCATCTATATTATATATTTGGCAAAAAATAACGGCCCTGAGAAATGGCCGTTACATCTATCTATTGAAGCGGATCTGGAGTTAAACCTCTTTCCTCTTTCAGCTCAGTACCCGTTTTGGCTTTCGTCATTTGCTTGCCAAGTCTTTTTACTTCATCAAAGTTCTGCGCCATCGAACCATTTTTCTCCGTTTCGACTTTCAACTTTGTTTTTAATTTTTTCAGCTCATCCATAAAATCCTCCTCCTTCCAGCTGTGGTAGCTTTTGTATACCCAATTACCAAAATCCTAAACCAAAACATAAGAGCTAGGCCGCACGGACTATTCGTTAGATTACAAGATTTGGGTATAATAGGGAGCATAGGGACGGTTCTCTTGCTTCGGAAGCAAGAGAACCGTCCCTATGCTCCAAAAATTTTTTTAAAAAAGTAGGTTTAGAATGTTTTAAATGTGGTTATATACACTATAAATATCTAGAGGTGATGATGGAATGAATCTAAGTATAGATGTACATCAGCAAAACGAGGAAGTATCGGTGATGCTAGCAGGGGAAATTGATGCCTTTACCGCACCAAACCTAAGAGAGGAATTGTTGCCGCTCGCTGAAGGGGAAAACAGAATCATGAGTATTAATCTCAGGGACGTTTCCTATCTAGACAGTACGGGTCTTGGTGTGTTTGTTGGTTTATTTAAGAAGCTCAAGGAAAACGGTGGAGAATTAAGATTGATTGAGTTATCTGATCGACTGAAGCGGCTTTTTGAGATCACAGGCTTGGGGAACATAATGAATATTTCTGCAAATTAAAGGGTGGGGGACGATGAAACAAGTGATGGACTATATTGAAATGAAGATTCCAGCAAAACCAGACTATGTCGGTGTAATTAGATTAACGTTATCAGGAATTGCCAGCCGCATGGGTTATACATATGAGGAGATTGAGGATATAAAAATTGCTGTCAGTGAAGCGACAACCAATGCTGTCCAGCATGCCTACTCCACGGAGGAAGGCGGCGAAGTCACCTTAGGATTTGGCATTTATGAGGACAAGTTAGAAGTTATGGTAGCTGACAGTGGAAAAAGCTTTAATTTTATCCAAACCAGAAACGAGCTAGGCCCTTATACGGAATCAAGTAGCGTTGAACAACTTTCAGAGGGAGGGTTAGGTCTGTTTTTGATCGAAACACTGATGGACGAGGTCCGTGTTTTGAATCATTCCGGTGTAACGGTCTTCATGGCGAAGTATCTAAGTGGGGAGCGTGAAAATAATGGGACAACAGCCACAACCCGTGAAGCGAACTAAGGAAGAAATCGACGCCCTGATTTTGGAATTTCAACAAAAGGAGAACCCTTTAGCCCAAACGATTTTAGTCGAACATTATACCGCCCTAGTTGGAAGCCTTGCCCGAAAATATTCAAAAGGACGAGATTTTCATGAAGACATCATGCAAGTCGGAATGATTGGATTATTGGCCGCGATCCGAAGGTATGACCAAGGTGCCGGGAAGTCATTTGAATCCTTTTTAATTCCGACGGTAATCGGAGAAATCAAACGGTTTTTACGTGATAAAACATGGAGCGTCCATGTTCCGAGACGAGTGAAGGAAGTTTGGCCGAAAATTAAAAACGTTGTCGACGAGCTGACGAATAAAAACCAGCGTTCTCCTAAAATCGAAGAAATTGCCGAGTACATGGAGCTATCGGAAGAGGAAGTTTTGGAAGCGATGGAAATGGGGAAAAGCTACCAGACCGCTTCTGTTGACCTGCCGATCGAAACCGGCTCGGAAGGAAATGTGGTCACTGCCTTAGATATACTTGGTTCGCCTGATGATGGTTTTGAAAAAGTCGACCGAAAACTTTTGCTCGAAAGCGCACTCCATGTTTTATCGGAACGAGAGAAGGAAATTATTCATTGCACGTTTGTGGAAAATAAAAGCCAAAAAGAAACGGGTGAACAATTGGGAATCTCGCAAATGCATGTTTCCCGCTTGCAAAAAAAGGCTATTGAAAAACTGCGCAAGGAACTAGCACGTGATTCCTACCAAGGATTAAACACCGTGTAAATAGAAAAAAAGGTGCCTGTCACCCACTCGGGTTAGCGTTTTAACAAGGGTGGGTGACAGGCACCTTTTTCAAAAGGGGTATGTTTATGAATATTGTCATTGTGGATGATAATATAACAAATCTGATGATTATTGAGAAAATCCTGCAGAAGGCGGGCTATGATCAATTGGTGTTGATGTCTTCTGCCAGGGAATTATACGATTATTTGCAGCTTGAGCCTGCTAGTTCGGGCTTAGATTCTGTGGAAGTCCCTGTTGATTTAATTTTAATGGACCTGATGATGCCTGAGATCGATGGACTGGAAGCCTGCCGGACGATTCTTGCCGATGAGCGGTACGCGGATTTGCCAATTATTATTGTGACGGCAATGGGCGATTCCTATAAGATGGCGGAGGCGATGGATGCCGGCGCGCTTGATTATGTGATGAAACCCATTAATAAAGTGGAGCTGTTGGCACGGATTCGCTCTGTTCTAAGGTTAAAGTATGAAAAGGACTTACGGAAGGAGCGGGATAAACGGATTCAGCATGAGTTAAACTTGGCCAAACAGGTCCAGCTTAGCATGCTGAGTGAACCGATCCAAAAGGACGATGTCGCCATTTCAGCGGTCTACAAGCCCTCTTTTGAACTCGCTGGGGACCTGTATGCATGGTACCAAATCAGCCCGGGCCGCTATGGGGTCATTTTGCTTGATATGATGGGCCATGGGATTTCGTCTTCGCTCGTTTGTATGTACATCTATTCGGCGTTAAAGGATGCGATTACAGGGATAGGTGACCCTGAAGCCGTGATGATCGAACTAAATCGGAGGATGAACCAGCTCCAGATGCCGGAAAGTCTAGAAAATTATTATTTTACGGCGATTTATTTTGTGCTTGATACGGCGGAACAGACGATTGAATACGTCAATGCCGGTCATCCGGCGGGGATCTCCATTGTGGATGAAGAAGTGCAGTTGATGACGAATGGCTGCTGTCCACTTGGTTTTTTTGAGGAGATTGAGGTCACCAAAGGGGTGATTCCTTATCAAAGGGATGCCCGAATTTTGCTGTTTACGGATGGTCTGTCGGAGGGGCTTGAAGAGGAATATGAGGTGGCCATTTCGAAATTGATTCGCAGTTTGCGCGAGCAGGAGATGGAGGATCCTAAGGAGTTATTTGAGCGGCTGCAGTTAAGTTCCGAGCTGCTGCAGGCCGCTAAGGATGATATGTGTTTGGTGATGGTTTCGACGAATGGGGAGAATCGTGCGCGTGGACGGGAAAAAGTGATTCGGACGGGCAAGGTGAGGAAGAAGTAGTGCTGGTGTGGAGTGGGGTGGGCGTTCTGGGTGGAAGATGGTGCCTGTGAGTTGGGGGGGAAGAGTTTGAGTTTGATAATGCCGGCGCACGTGGAAAAATAAGTAGGATGGGTAAAATAAGAGGTTGATAGTGCCCGAGCGTGTGGAATAATAAGTAGAATGGGTAAAATAAAGGGTTGATAGTGCCCATGCGGGTCGAAAAATAAGTAGAATGGTCAAAATAAGCGCTGATAGTGCCCGATCGCGTGGAAAAATAAGTAGGATGGGCAAAATAAGAGGTTGATAGTGCCCGAGTGCGTGGAAAAAAGAGAAGAATGGTCAAAATAAGCGGCTGATAGTGCCTGCACACGTGGAAAAACGAGTAGAACGGGTAAAATAAGAGGTTAATAGTACCTGTCCCCCAAAAAAACACCTAAAAAATAAAAGGTGCCAGCTTACAAACTGGCACCCGGATATATCTACTCTGCTAAATATGCCTTCAACATCCAGCCATGCTTCTCCAACGACGTCCGAATCGCAATAAACATATCGGCAGTCGGCTGGTCATCCTTGTCCTCAGCAACCGTAATTCCTTCTGTAAGTTCACTGCAGACATTGTCAAAATCATCAACCAGCGCCTGAACCATCTCGCCGGCGCTTTCATCCCCAGCCGCTTCCTTAATCGACGACAGCTCTAGCTGCTCCTTAAGCGTAGCGGTTGGTGCCGCTCCTAGTGACAGCATCCTCTCCGCAATCGTGTCCAAATGCAGCGCGGCCTCCGTGTACAACTCCTGAAACTTAACATGCAGGGTAAAAAAGTTTTCGCCCTTTACATACCAATGATAATGATGAAGCTTCATATAGAGAACTGAAAAGTTAGCCACTTGCTGGTTGAGAACCTCTGTTACTTGAACCTTTTCCTTCGTTTTCGCCATTTGATCAACCTCCAAAATAATCATGATACTAATTGATTACCCGGCAAACCATCATTCAAAACAACAAATATTTTTTTAAAAAAAGGTTTCAACAAGAAGAAAAGCGGGTATTAGAACTAGGATAAATGAACTGGAATTAAAACTATTACTATAGTATCAAAATTGTTAAAACCAATGAAACCTAATTTTTCAGAGGTTAAAATAAGAGTATATTCATTGAGGGGGCGGTTACCATAAAGGGCTTGAACTTCAACATCCATGCAAAAATTATCGTAGGTTACTTATCGATTTTACTTTGCTTGGTACTGTCACTGCTAACGGTGATTAATAGGATGACAGATTTGCAAAAAGAGGTAGACTATGTGGCCAAACACGATATCGAAATCCACGACCTGGCCAATCAAATTCAAAAAAATGTCCTCGACATGGAAACAGGCATGAGAGGATATGTTATAACGGGGGATGAGCAGTATCTGGATCCTTATAATCAAGGGAATCGGAGCTGGCTTGATAATTACAATAATCTTCATTCCCTGCTAGATAACCGCAGTCAGCAGCGGAATTTGGAAGAAATGAAACCATTGATCGTAGACTGGATCACAAATACTGGTGAGGCTGTCATTAATGCAAAAAAGAGCAATAATACACGCTTTTTAAATCAGCAATTCGCGGAAAACAAGGGCAAAAAGATTACGGATCAACTGCGTACGCAGTTTCAATCCTTTCTAGCCACCGAAAAGAAATTGACAACCGGGCGTATCAATCAACTTAATGAGCATACGAATAATTTAAAGTTAATCTTATACGCAATTATTATTTTAGTATCTGTATTTACAATTGCCATCTCTGTTATTCTTTCCAACACGATCGTTAGAACGATTAAAAAGGTAGTAGGAGCCATTAATGGAATCATGGATGAAAACTCAGAAATCGACCTGACATCACGAATCGAAGTGAACTCACATGATGAGACCCAGGAACTTGCTGAGGCTATGAATAACTTACTGGAAGCTCTTGAAAAGCGGAATTGGGTGCAAAAAAGTCTAACCGATATTTCCACTTTATATCAAGGGATAACCGATATCAATGAACTCACCCAGATGTTTATTAACAAACTCGCTCCATTGGTGGGGGCCACTTACGGGGTCGTCTATCTGCGCCGCGAGCAAGCGGGCGAAGTGGATTTTGTGAAGGTAGCCGGGTATGCTGTCGCCGATGGTGACCTCGTCAAGACGAGCTTTCGCTTAGGCGAAGGGGTCATTGGTCAAGCAGCCGTTGATAAACGAATTTTTCTAATTGATCAAATACCAGATAATCATTTTAAAATAACAACAGGGTTAGGGACTTCGAACCCGCGTAATCTATTAATTGCCCCAATCTTGTTTGATGATCGCGTAGAAGCAGTCGTCGAGTTCGCTGCACTGCAGCCGTTTCATGCCCAACACCTGACTTTACTCGATTTGATCCAAGATAAATTTGGCTCATCGATTGCAACGGTAACGGGACGAATGGAAGTGGAAAGGCTCCTAGCGGAATCCCAAGTCCTGACCGAAGAATTACAAGCTCAGTCAGAAGAACTGCAGGCACAATCGGAAGAATTACAAATGCAGCAAGAACAATTACGGCTCTCCAATGATTATTTGGAAGAGCAGAAGGAATATGCGGAACAGCGTGCCATCGAACTTAAAAAAGCGAAGGACGAGCTCGAAGATTATTCAATCAAATTAAGGATGAGTTCACAATACAAAACCGATTTCCTTGCAAACATGTCGCATGAACTGCGCACCCCATTAAACAGTATTCTCATCCTGTCGCAAATGCTGATGGAAAATAATTCGGATATGGACCACACGGAAGTGGCCGAATACGCACGGGTGGTGAATACATCCGGCGCTGATTTGCTGCGCCTGATTGATGATATCCTGGATCTATCAAAAATCGAAGCAGGAAAAATTGAAATTTTAACAGATGAAGTCAATGTCACAGAGATTCCGCAGACGATGCGCAATCTGTTCAACCCGGTGGCAGCGAAAAAGAATCTACAGTTCGACATCCACATGGATTCTAATATACCACCCGTTATCTCGACGGACGGGCAAAGATTACAGCAGATATTGAAGAACCTTTTATCGAATGCCTTTAAATTTACGGAACAAGGCAGCGTCACTCTGCAAATTGGGCTCGCCCCTTCTGAAAAAGCAGGAAAATTACTCAATAAACAAACGCGAAAGCCTGTCCTCGCCATTTCTGTAACGGACACGGGAATTGGCATTCCACAGGAAAAGCAGCAAATTATTTTTGATGCCTTCCAACAAGTGGATGGGACGACCAACCGGCAATATGGCGGTACGGGTCTTGGCTTATCGATTTGCCGTGAATTTACTCGATTGCTTGGCGGTACACTTGAGGTCCACAGCGAACCGCAAAAAGGCAGCACGTTTACTTTGTTTATCCCGAGCCGCTGGGAGGCAGAAGAAGATAGGCCGAATGATGTGCAGTTGGCAATAGAGGAAGCGGCAACGGCCAGTGAAATTGAATTAACGGAAGAACCGACATGGGAAAGCGAGGAGCAGCAAGCTGCTCTAACCAAAGAAGAATGCCCCGATGAGCAGTTATTTAAAGGAAAAAGAGTCCTCCTAGTGGAAGATGACGGCCGAAATGTGTTTGCCCTGGTTACCGCCTTAGAGCGGAAGGGTGTGAACGTGCAGGTGGCAGAACACGGAAAGCAGGCGTTAGAAATGCTGCAAGAACGCGGCCACTTTGACCTTGTTTTTATGGACATTATGATGCCGGTCATGGGCGGTTATGAGGCAATGAAAATCATCCGGGAAGACCTGGGTATGCACAATCTGCCGATTATCGCGTTGACCGCGAAGGCCATGAAAGGCGAGCGGGACAAGTGTATGGAGGCGGGTGCCTCTGATTATATTATGAAACCATTAAATATCGATCAACTATTCTCGTTAATGCGGGTATGGCTGACAGAGCAGGTGAACCAAGATTGAACCACAACAAGACGCCTGATTTATGGATAGACACGGAAGACACAGAGACGAACGAATTGCAGGAAGTCGAAATCAATTTGCTGCTAGAAGGGCTCTATCAGATGTTTGGATACGACTTTCGAGGATATGTGCGTGCTTCATTACGAAGAAGGATTTTAAACCGGATGAAATCTGAGCGGTTACCAACGATTACAGCCCTTTTGGAAAAAGTACTGCATGAAAAAGGGTACTTGGAGCGCTTGCTAAATGACTTGTCGATCCGGATGACAGAAATGTACCGCGATCCCAGTTTCTTTGCCGCTTTTCGCAGTCGAGTCGTACCGCTCTTGAGAGACCTTCCGGAGATTCGGATCTGGCATGCCGGCTGCGCGACTGGTGAGGAAGTTTACTCGATGGCGATTTTGATGATGGAGGAAGGTCTCGCTAAGAAGACAAAGATTTATGCGACCGATATGAATGAAAAGGCGCTGATTGCTGCGCAAAAGGGGGCTTTCCCTTTAAAGAAGATGCAGCAGTATACAAAAAACTACCTGAAAGCCGGTGGGAAGATGGCTTTTTCAGAGTATTATACGACCGACCATCAATTTGCTTATTTTAATCCTATGTTTGAGGAGAATTTATTTTTCGCGCAGCATAACCTGGTGACGGACGGCTCCTTTAATGAATTCCACGTGATTTTATGCCGGAATGTGATGATTTATTTTGATAATGAGCTGCAGCAGCAGGTGCATTACTTGATTCATAGCAGTTTGGCTGACGGGGGATTTGTCGGCTTTGGCAGTAAGGAGTCGCTTTTGTTTGTTCCTAAGAGTCTGAAGTATGAGGAATTTAGTCCACAGGAAAAGATTTACCGCAAGATTTAGGAATGGCCGATATCGATGGGGAGCTGGTGGTATCAGATGGGAAACCGCTGATAAAAGGTGGGAAACCGCCGAAAACCGCCGATATAAAGTAAGAAACCGCTCATATCAAATGAAAAACCGCCGATATCGGTGGGGAGCTGGTGGTATCAGATGAGAAACTGCTGATAAAAGGTAAGAAACCGCCGATATCTCCCTTTCTCACCCGCCAAACCATTTTAAAAAACAAAAGAAGCCTGCCCGCTAATCAAGGGGTAAGGCTTCTTTTGTTTTAGTTACAAACAGAAAGGGTATTTCATAGTAAAAAAGGGTGAATACCGTCATGAAAAGAAAACGCTTTGAATGGCTTTTTGCTGCATTAATGATCGCTGGTGGGTATTTAGTCTTTTTTATGGAAGTGCCGGTATGGTGGAAGGCGCTGATTTTGACCCTTTATGCTGTCATCATTATCAACACAGTCCTGGCCTTATGGCTCGAGAACCGCCCCGCCCAAACTACACTCCTATGGACCTACATACTAATCTTACTGCCGGTCCTCGGCTACCTTTTTTACATTTACTCTGGACAATTACTGGTCAAAGGGGAGTTGTTTAAAAGCAAGCGGATCAGTGATCGTCAGCTATTCGAGGCGCTTGATAAAAAGCAAAAACCGCTCGACTTATCAAACTTGAATGATCACCAGCGTTCGTTTGCCAGCTATTTGGAAAAGGTAACCTTAACCGACCAAAACCAGAACACCAAAACCAAAATTTTACGAAACGGCGATGATACCTTTCAAGAAATTAAACGGCAGCTAAGAGAAGCGCGTGACTTTATACATCTTGAATATTACATCTTCCGCTATGACCGCCTAGGCCAAGAACTGATTGATATTTTAAAAGCGAAGGTGAGGGAAGGTGTCGAGGTGCGGCTCCTGTTCGATGCGGCCGGCAGTTTCTCCCTTTCAAAGAAGGCCATGAAGAAAATGCTGGAGGCTGGCATCAACGTCCGGCCTTTTTTACCTTTAAATAGAGGCTGGTATAATCAAAAGTTTAACTTCCGGAATCATCGTAAAATCATTGTCATTGATGGAAAGGTCGGCTTTTCTGGCGGATTAAACGTTGGGGTTGAATACCTTGGCGAAGATGATAATTTCGGGTTTTGGTGTGACAGCCATGTCATGCTCGAAGGGGAAGCCGTTCAAACGCTGCATGCGGTGTTTTTGCTAGATTGGAAGTACGCCAGTGGCGAAATCCTGTTTGAAAATGACCGCTACCTAAGGCCTGTGCCTGTAAAGGGGGATGGATTGGTCCATGTCGTCGCAACAGGTCCTGAAACACGGGATATGAGTGACCACTACTACGCGATGATCACCTGCGCCACCAAATCGATTTGGATCGCCACCCCGTACTTCATTCCCAACCAGGCCATCCAAACCGCACTCAGAATCGCTGCCCAAAACAACATCCAGGTGCGCTTAATGGTGCCTGACACCAATGATGGTTTCTTAACTCAATATGCGACGCAATCGTATTTTCCGGAATTATTAAGGGCTGGGATTGAGATTTATTCGTATCAAAAGGGCTTTTTACATAAAAAGGTGATGATTGTGGATGGGGATCTTGCTTCAATTGGGACAGCCAACATGGATATGCGCAGCTTTCATTTGAATTTTGAGGTGAATTTGTTTTTAACGGGAACGGACTCGATTGATGATCTTATTGTTCATTATGAGGAGGATTTAAAGGATTGCCGCCGCATCCGGCCGGTTGAGTTTTATAAAAGAGACCTGGGGGTAAAATGGAAAGAATCGTTTGCCAGATTGTTTTCAGGGGTCTTATAGAGGTATTCGCTGCGGCTTCGGCTGCGGCGGGTACCTCTCTTTTTATGGAGTGAACTTCATGGCCACACCATAGTGATCAGTGGATTTCTCCACAACATAAAAAGACTGCCTAACCGGCAGTCTCGACTAAATCGTTTGATTATGCAGTTTTTCTTCTGCCTTTTAGGATGAGACTTAAGATAAATACCAGGATAATCGCTCCGATTAGTGCTGGAAGGATAAAGAATCCACCGATCTCTGGTCCCCATCCACCTAAGATTAATGAACCAAGCCATGCACCGATAAATCCTGCAATAATATTTCCGATAATACCACCCGGTATGTCACGTCCTAGAATGAGTCCAGCTAACCAACCAATGATTCCTCCAATAATTAATGACCAAATGAATCCCATGAAAATGTCCCCTTTCTATTTTTTAATGAGTTAAGCTTATGCTTATTAAATACCCGTAATAGAAGTACTTAAACACTTAAAAACTAAACTTATTTTGATTTTGCTTGATTCGCTCCTTGAGGCGGAGCTGCGGGTCCTGCAAGGCATTGTCTAAAAAGTGATAGCAAAGCTTTAATTCAAACGATCGCTTTTTAAAGCCTTCTTCGTCACGTTCATCCAGGCATTTGTCAACTTCCCGTTTCAATAAACTGATTTTAGAAATGATTTCAGCGCGGCGTCGTTGGTTTTCTTTCCATTTGGATGAGGACTCCATTTGATAGTCACTTAGCTTCGTTAACCTCCGGCCACATTTGCACAACGTTTCACCTACATTTAACACCTCAAACTCCGCGTTTCCACAATTTCTACAAATTAATTTCTTCATCTATTCCACCTCCAGAATTCGTAAGTGTTTTCTATATACCCACGTTGAAATTGTTTCCAAACGTAATAGATTTTTAGAAAAATAGGTTTTATTTCATTTGGAGCGGATATATACGTAACAGAAGTTGAAAAAAGGAGGAAGCGAAATGGAAACAGTTAGAATCGTTGAAAATGGTGTACAAGCGAAACAAGAAATTGAGCAGTTGATCACGCAGGGGTATACAAAGGATGAAATCTACTTGTTAGCCCATGACAGAAACCGCTCTGAGGACCTAACCGATGCATTAGATATTAACGATATTAGTGTTCAAGAGCAGGGGGTATTCGATTCTATTGCTAATGTTTTCAAAAGTCGCGGAGACGAACTTCGCTCGAAATTAGAGTCACTAGGCGTATCAAGTAATGATGCGGAACGATACGAAGAAGAATTGGACCATGGCAAGGTCATCGTTGTAGCAGCAAAATCAGCCTAACCATATATAAAATATCGATAGGAAGCAGCCGTTTCCTATCGATTAAAAAAATAATGAGGTGATGAAGATGAAATTTTCGAAGCAAAGTTTAGATACATTATTAGGTGTCCACCGAATCGTAAGACACCGAGGAAGTAAAAAACGCAGCTTAGAGGATTATTTTGAAAATCCAATTATCCATAAGGAGATTCAAGGGGACAGGGTGTTTGTTCCATTAAGTCTCGACCGGGTGTGGAATGAGATATAATTTTCATTTGCCTGCTTAAACATATGTCTCTCAGGAGGAAATTTGTTTAGGCAGGCAATTTATATGTAAACCCTTTCCTTATTTTGAATAATCCAAAAATATCCAAAATGTGAATCTTTTCTGATTTTCATACGTCAATATGATAGAATATTGTTTGGACCTGAAAAGGGAGGGGAAATGGATGGAGGACTTTGGGCAAATAGCGTTAGTGAGTATCCTGTCACATCTCATCTTTATTGTGATCGCCTGGTATGCACTGCAGGCAATCCGTTTAGAAAAGTTGTTGAAACAAAACCATGTGGTTCAGGCACGATTACTATACATATTATTAGCCATCATGATCGGTTCATCTGTTAGTAACTTTTTCCTTGACTATCTGCAGTGGTCTAAGCAACTGCCATTATTACTGCCATAAGCGACGGGGCGGAAGGGAAGCATGGGGACGGTTCTCCTGCTTCCTGTAGGAAGCACAAGAACCGTCCCCATGCTTCCTTGCTTCACCTTGACAAATGGAATTGGAAAAATTTTAGGTCTTCTTTCGTGTTTCCAAAACACAATATTCCGAGTACAATCGAGTTTATGTGGAAAGCTAAGGATGTCCCAAATTTGGAATGTATGAAATGATTGAATGAGCTCATTTTTGTCATAAAGTGACGACATTTCCCACGTATTGCTCTCGAATTGCCTGGCAACAATGGTGGTAAGGGGGAGTGGAGAAATGAAGAGACATGTTAAGAATTTTATATATATAATTTTAATTGTCAGTTTGATCCTTGTTATGATGGGAAACAAAACAACTGAAGCCATGAGCAGCTTTTTAAAGGCAGAAAAGCAGGCCAGCCGTGACTCGGTGAATTTGCCAAATGGCGCCGAGGAATTAGCGAAGATAGGCTCTACTTTGCAAGCCGAACATATTTTGCTCGATAATTGGTCTTTTTATGCACGTGAGCATGTGACGGGCATGAAGAGTGTAGAAGAAGTGCAGAAATATGCGAAAAAGCTTCAGCAGAAGTTTCCGGATTGGAAATGGTCTGTAACGAACACTAGTCAAAAGTGGCAAGTGACAGCAATATCTCCAACATCAAAACACCACCAAGAAATGCTTCAATTAATGGCAACCCACACAAAACAACCTGTAGATGCGTATATAGTATATAGTGTTCGTGGAAGTGAGTGGAACAAGGCGACTGAAGGCTTTTTTACTACCAAAGAGTTCCGAAATAGGCTATCTGACATATTTCGGGGCAAACCTACAGTTTTTTCTTGTATGAAGGGCGTTTTCAATGATAAGATTGATACGGCTTTGGCAAAGAAAGCTGGCAGGGTGATGTCAGATTTTAATGCAAAAGAGATCGAAGCGTTAAAAGAGGAGAATTTCATGTCGGTTTCGGCATCATCGCCAATGTTTACAGGCTCCATAGATCATAAATTGAATAACATGAATTTACAAATTGGCTTACGCTCCGAAGGATTGGGCGCGAAGACTACCATAGTAGTTGGAACCCCTATCATTACGATTGAATATTAATATAGAGAAAATGGACGCGGAGGGGAATACTCTTGGAAAAGATCATCGTCCGCGGCGGACAAAGGTTATCAGGTACGGTTAAAGTTGAAGGTGCAAAAAATGCCGTGCTGCCTGTGCTCGCTGCAACATTATTAGCAAGTGATGGAAAAAGTGTGATACGTGATGTACCCACACTCTCCGATGTATACACAATAAATGAAGTGATTCGCAACTTAAACGCTGAAGTGGCTTTTGACAATAATACAGTTGTTGTTGATGCATCTAGAGTGTTAAAAGAAGAGGCGCCGTTTGAATACGTACGAAAAATGCGTGCGTCTGTCCTCGTAATGGGATCGCTATTAGCTCGAAATGGCAGGGCCCGGGTTGCGTTACCTGGCGGCTGTGCGATTGGATCCCGTCCTATTGACCAGCACTTAAAAGGCTTTGAAGCAATGGGTGCGAAGGTAAAGGTAGGAAATGGCTTTATTGAAGCGGAGGTTGACGGCCGCTTAAAAGGTGCAAAGATTTATTTAGATTTCCCAAGTGTAGGGGCAACAGAAAATATCATGATGGCAGCATCTCTAGCACAGGGTACTACCATTATTGAAAATGTTGCAAAAGAACCAGAGATTGTCGATTTAGCTAATTTCTTGAACAAAATGGGCGCTCGCGTTAAGGGTGCCGGCACTGGTACTTTGCGTATTGAAGGCGTTGATGTATTATTTGGCGCTGAACATGCGATTATTCCTGACCGGATTGAAGCAGGTACGTTTATGGTAGCTGCGGCGATTACAGGTGGAGATGTATTGGTAAGAGGTGCAGTCCCTGAACACTTATCTTCTTTGATTGCGAAAATGGAAGAGATGGACGTTGAGATTCATGAGGAAGAAGATGGCGTTCGTGTCATCGGTCCTGATCGTCTGAAGGCAGTCGATATTAAAACGATGCCGCACCCAGGTTTCCCAACTGATATGCAATCACAAATGATGGCGTTATTGCTTCGTGCAGAGGGTACTTCTATGATTACTGAAACCGTGTTTGAGAACCGTTTTATGCATGTGGAAGAATTCCGCCGCATGAATGCAGATATCAAGATTGAAGGCCGTTCTGTTATTTTAAATGGTCCTTCTAATTTGCAGGGGGCTGAAGTGTCCGCAACGGATCTTCGTGCCGCAGCAGCGTTGATTCTGACTGGTTTGGTGTCTGAAGGAATGACACGCGTTACGGAGTTGAAACACTTAGACCGCGGTTATGTGAACTTCCACGGCAAGTTGGCAGGATTAGGGGCAGATATCGAACGTATTACAGAAGCAGACGAAACGTTTGTTGAAGCAAAGAAATATGTTTCTGATATGAATGCTTAAAGCTTACTAAAAGAGAATGAAAGTTAAGTGAAAGAATCCCTTAGTAGACAGTCGTCTGATATCTGACGGCTGTAGTACTAAGGGATTCTTTTGTTATAGCTGGTGCCTGTCACCGTTTCCTAGGTGGGGAGCTTAAACAAGGTGTTAATGGTAGGAATGGTGCCTGTCACCGATACCCAGGTGGGGAGCATAATCAAAGTGTTAATGGTAGGAATGGTGCCTGTCACCAATTCCAACAACATCATCATCCACTGCTAAAAAATCTGTAATAAATGCTTGTCCGCATCCATATGTATGTAATTGAGACGCAATCCGGCAGGTTTGTGCTGGCTCGAGAATTTTACAAACTGGAGGCACTATCATGAACAAAATCAAACCACTCATCGTACTAGCATCACTCCTCATTGCCTTAACCATCATTATTCCCTCTGTCGTCGTATTACCATTCTCAGGGGACCGCAACACGAGCGGAAAGCTCGGGGAAGACTTAACCAAGGCTTCCGCAAAGGCAACGCCGACAACCTCAAGCGTAGACGCTGACACGGCTGTAACAGTAGCGGTTTATCGCTCGGCGAGAAAGGTAATTGAAAAAGTTCCATTTGAAGATTATCTGGTTGGGGTTGTGGCAGCGGAAATGCCGGCAGAATTTAAGGAAGAAGCACTCAAGGCTCAGGCACTAGCGGCACGAACATATATCGTAAACAGATTGGTAAATAAAGATACGATGGGTGTACCAAAGGGTGCACAGGTGACGGATACGCAAATCCATCAGGTCTATATGAATGATGGTGAAATGAGGCGCGACTGGGGTCAGGATTACACGTGGAAAAAGAAAAAGGTCATCGAAGCCGTTCGCTCAACGGGCGGCCAGATTTTGACCTATGCCGGAAAACCGATCGATGCCTTGTTCTTTTCGACTGGAAATGGCTATACCGAAGACTCAGAGGACTACTGGGCTGGCAGTATACCCTATTTACGAAGTGTTTCAAGTCCATGGGATAAAGAGTCGCCGAAGTTTTCCAATCAAAAGGTGCTAACGGTGAGAGCGTTTGAAACGAAACTCGGTGTGAAGATTGGCTCAAGTTCGACAATCGGAAAAATTGTCGCCCGTACCACTGGAAAGCGGGTGGCGAAAGTAGACTTTAATGGCAAGGTGTTAACGGGAAGGGACATCCGTGAAAAACTGGATTTGAAGTCATCGGATTTTTCTTGGCAGCGAAAGGGAAATAATATTGTCATCTCGACCAAAGGCTTTGGCCACGGTGTCGGTATGAGTCAATACGGAGCGAACGGCATGGCCGAAAATGGATCGGATTATAAGGCGATCGTGAAGCATTACTATAAAGGGGTAGAGATTGCCTCCGCAGAGAGTATGCTGTCAACCTTAACCGCACAAAAATAAATAAGTCAGGCGTGGCGCCTGGCTTATTTATTTTGTCTAGGTACTTGTCAATGACCACTTTTTAAACCTTTTACAAAAGCAATGATTAACAGAATTATTGGAATAATGACTTGAAAAGGCATGTGTAAAAGATAGGGGATAATCATCATGCCTTCTTGTATATGTTCTGAATAATTGGAAGCGATTGTCATCGAACCTATTATAATGACGACCCCGAGCGGGAAAATAAGCGTGGAGTGGTCTTTCAGTTTAAAAAGGTCTGCAGCTCCAATCACAGCAACATAATAATAAAGACATAATTTAAAAAATCCAGCAACAATCAAATAAAGAATAAAAAAAATATCCAGGCGTTGGATAAAAGTCGTGAGTTCAATTTTTCTAATCGTGTTATAGAGTGGGAAGGGGGAGCGAATAAATAATTCCACCCCTAATACCGCAACATTGATGACGGATGTAATCGCGATGTTAATACCGCTTAATATCATTCCACTCAAACAAACCGTTACCACTTTCTTTTGATTTTTAAAAAAAGGCAGCAGCATCGTAAGAATGACCATTTCACCGAAAGGAAAATGGGTTGTTGATCTTAAAACGGTTTTTAAAACGGGACTCCAGCCATTTTCAAGGATTGGTTTTAGGTTTTCTATATGTAAGATCTCCGTAAATATAATGGTAAAAAAACCTAGAATGGCTAATAAATAAACACCAATAAAACAAAGCTCGCCCACTCTAGCGATAACTTCAAAACCCTTAAAAATCCCGTACATAATCGTAATAATCATAACCGTATTCAGTATGATTAAGGGGGTATTTGTGTAAATGGTAGTCACTAAAAGCTCCCCAATATCTCTTAAAACTCTTGAACTCTGATATAAGAAATAAGAAATATAGAAAAAGGCAATCAAACTGCCTGCCCATTTCCCTAAGATTTTTTGGACATAACTCGTCAACGGAAGTTCAGGATAGTAGGTAAAGAGCCGATAATAAATCAAAAAGAGTAATACTCCACCTGCTAGTCCGAGTAAATTTGCGATCCAGGCATCCTGTTTGGCCGTTGCTCCGGGACCAAACAAAACAGCCGTACCTAATTCAAATAAAACAATCAGGACAAACATTTGGTACGAACTGATTTGGAGCTTCTGCATACGTTCATCCCTTCTTCCCCAAAAACATTGGTTACAGGAAACCTCTTCATTTACAGTAAGAAATAGCAAAATGCATCTATAATAGGATTACCTTTTTTTCTCATTTTAGTAATTATTTTGACCGATCCGGTGACCTTATATTAATTCGATAGAAAGGGCAACTCTCGCATCACAACCAACAACAAGGCCACCTCGAAAAGTTTTTAAAAAAGAATGCATAAAATCATGCCTACTGTCGAAAAATAAGTTTTAAAAATTTTTTTATCGCCGTGTATATAATTCTACTTATCTGTTCAGAATGATTGCTGAGGTGATGAAAATGAGAGAGGAAGAAAACAAACGATCTTCTCAAAGTTCCAGTGTAAAACGCTTTTTCAAAAAGCGTTGGGTATTTCCAGCCATTTATATCGCAAGTGCAGCAATCATTTTAACCGGAGTCCTATGGTATCAATCATCAAGCAGCAACACGAATAAGTTTGATTACAAGGCCAGTGACCTTTCCGGTAAAAAGAACAATGCTCCAGCAGTTGAAGTAAACAAGTCAATCGAAAACTTCAAAATGCCAGTAGCAAATGCCGATGATGCGGTTGTCAAAACAAAATTCTATGATTTCACAGGCAAAGCAGCGGATCAAGAATCGGCCTTAGTATTCTACAATAATACGTATGTGCCAAACACAGGAATCGACATTACGGAGAAAAAAGGCGAAAGCTTTGATGTGACTGCGTCCCTTAGCGGAACCGTTACACGTGTCGAAGAAGATGCAACCCTAGGGAATGTTATTGAAATCGAACACGACAAAGGTATTGTCACACAATATCAATCCGTGAAAGATATTCAAGTGAAGGTTGGCGACCAAGTGAAACAAGATCAAGTTATTGCCAAGGCTGGACAAAGCTTGTTCAACGAAAAAGCTGGAACCCATGTACATTTTGAAATCCGTAAAGATGGTGTAGCAGTAAACCCAACAAACTACTTCGAAAAGTCGTTGAGCACACTGCAAGAAGACACCCTTACGAATGATAGCAAAGAATCATCAAAAACTCCGGACGTAAAACAAGACCAACAAAAAATAGAAGATCCGGCTACAGATGACTCAACCAACTCTACAGATAAAAGCAACTCATAATAAAATAAGTAACAAAGGGGAAGGGGAAAAATACTTTCCTCTTTTTTTTTGTGGGAGCACGGGTGGGAGCACGGGGACGGTTCTCTTGCTTCCGAAGCAAGAGAACCGTCCCCGTGCTCCTTTTGGGCAAAAAAAAATCCGCCATGAAGGACGGATTATCAAAGGGGGTTTGAATAAGTGTGAATAAACATAGTATAGCGTCTAGATATGAACAAACTATTAAAAAACAATTAATAATTTCTAAAAAGGAGCACTTTTTGTGACAAAGCGTGCCAATCCGGACTTGACCATTTCCCCGCCTTAATATGTTAGAATGGAAATAAAAGGAGGGATTTGGTTTTGAAAAAAATATTCGGGATTCTGCTCATGCTTGTGATCACCGTGATCGCCGGCTGCAGCAAGGAACCCACTCCAGAACAACGATTCTCCGATTACATAGCTTTATGGAACCAGCAAAAGTTTTCGAAAATGTATGATTATCTTTCTAGTGATGCGAAAAAGAATATCAGCAAAGAACAATTTACAACTCGCTACGAAAAACTCTACGATGATCTGCAGATAAAAGACCTCAAGATCAACTTCAAAAAGCCGAAAAAGGATCAGGGAGATAAAGAACCAGTCCGCTATTCTTTTACCGCCAGCATGAATAGTATCGCTGGGCCGATTAATTTTACCCAGCAAGCTAGATTACAAGAAGAAGAAAGAGACAATAACAAGAACTGGTATGTGGACTGGAATACTGAGTTCATTTTTAAAGGATTAAAGGAAGGCGACAAAATCAGCGTGAGTACGTCGGCACCGAAGCGCGGGGAAATTCTCGACTGCAACGGCACGGGTCTGGCAGTGAATGGCCAGGTATATGAAGTCGGCGTCGTCGCTGGGAAGCTGGATGATGCGGTTCTGTCGCAATTGGGACCGCTCCTTAAAATGACACGGGAGCAGATTAATAATTTGCTTAGCGCCAGCTGGGTGCAGCCAGGGCAGTTTGTGCCGCTCGCAAAGGTGTCAATGGATGACCAAAAGCGAATTGCTCAGTTGATTGCCCTCGAGCCAGTCAAGACAAGGAAAGTGGAGGCTCGGGTTTATCCTTATGGAAAGGCTGCAGCACAGCTTGTTGGCTATGTGGGGGCGATTACGGCCGATGAGCTAGAAAAGCTGAAAAAAAATGGCTATACGAGCGGCGATGTGATTGGCAAGCGCGGCCTTGAGCAGGTGCTGGATGAGCGCTTACGGGGCACAAGCGGCGTGAAGATTGTCATTAAAAAGAAGGCAGCCGGAAGCGCGGATGTGGTCCTTGCCGAGAAGCCGGTGGTCGATGGCCAGGATGTTAAGTTGACAATTGATGCGGAGTTGCAAAAGACGGTGTTTACGGAAATGGGTGATGAGGCCGGAACAGCCGCAGCGATGAACCCGAAGACGGGGGAAACGCTAGCGCTTGTTAGCAGTCCATCGTTTGACCCGAATCAGGTCATGCTGGGGATGGCTGCCGAAGAGTGGCAGGCACTGCGGCAGAACCCTAAGCAGCCGTTGACGACTCGTTTTAAGCAAGCCTATGCGCCTGGCTCAGTGATGAAACCACTAACGGCAGCGGTCGGATTGGAGTCTGGTGCGATTGTGCCGGGTGAAGCAGTGCCGATTTTAGGAGCAAAATGGCAAAAGGATTCATCATGGGGCAAGTATTTCGTGACGAGGGTTCATGCCGGGACAGAGCCGGTGAACTTAGAAAAGGCGCTCGTTTATTCCGATAATATTTATTTTGCGCAAGCAGCATTGAAGATAGGGAAAGACAAGTTTGTTGAAGGACTGAAAAAATTTGGCTTTGAAGAAGCGCTAGCCTATCCATACCCGCTTGAGAAATCGGTAACGGGTACGCTGGGCAATGATATCTCCCTCGCTGACTCAGGATATGGTCAGGGTCAGGTGCAGATGAGCATTGTTCATTTACTGGCTTCCTATACACCGTTTGCAAATGGCAACGGAAATGTGATCAAACCGATTTTGCTGACGGATGAGCAGCAGGGCCAGGTTTGGAAGGAAGCGGCGGTCTCGGCTGAGAACGCTAAGTTGATTTCGGCAGATTTGCGTAAGGTTGTGAGCGACCCAGGCGGGACCGCACGTGCAGCGCAGATCTCAGGGTATCCATTGGCAGGCAAAACAGGGACGGCTGAGATAAAGCAAAAGCAAGGGGTAACTGGCACGGAAAATGGCTGGTTTATTGCGTATAATCCCGATAACCCGAGCTTGATGGTGGCAATGATGGTGGAAGGTGTCCAAGGCCGGGGCAGCTCGCTGGTGCCGGTGAACAAAGTGAAAAATGTGTTTATGAAATGGAAATAGGCGTGTGAGTGGAGCACAAGTGATTTTTTGAGATCACTTGTGCTTTTTGGGTTAATTATTCCTCAGGCTGATATTGATATCTCCTCAAATCGATAATGCCATTCAGGCCGATTTCAACGCCTTCACTTTCAAGGGAAAATAGCTGTTCATGATAGGATTCATCGTCTGAGAGGGCAATCTTGCCCTTGCTGTTGATGACACGGTGCCAAGGCAGCTTATATTTCCTGCTCATCGAATGAAGGACACGAACCACCTGACGGGCGGCACGGGGGCTGCCAGCGAGTGCCGCAATTTGGCCGTAAGTCATGACTTTGCCTTCAGGGATGCTGCGAATAATCTGTATGACATTTTCCGTAAATGGGGTCATAGGGGTTGATCCTTTCCTTTTCGGTAATTATTAGGTGAGCATAATTTATAATAGGAACATTATATAATATTTTGAACAGGCAAGTGGAGTCCGTTTTCCGTATGACGGCTAGCGATTTCATCATTTTCCCGGAGGTTCCTGCATAAAAAATGAAAAACAATTTGCAGTAAATTAATATTTTCAAAAAAATTCTTTCGACAAATTCTTTGCCAGCCGCATGGTGCTTTAGATGGAAATTGGAAGGAGAACCCTTGGGGGACGTGGCTTTCTCACAAATGTCGAATAAATGGAATCCGTCCTATTTTCGAAAAATTTCCTAACCAGCCTTGTCCCGTTTGTCTATTTTGTGCATAAACCCGTATCCAAGCTAATAAAATGGTTACAAACCTTTACAAAGAGAGTGTTTGAGGTGAGGAGTCGTTTGAAGATAACAGGTATTCAGCCGGGGACATGATTATTCATCGTATTGACAGAAGGTTACAACTTTCTGCCGTGTGGAACAAATATGCACTCAGTGTCCGCCTAACGTGGA
The DNA here is from genome assembly GCF_018613415.1 of Bacillus sp. ISL-18. Lineage (GTDB taxonomy): Bacteria > Bacillota > Bacilli > Bacillales > Cytobacillaceae > Neobacillus. The sequence goes on from NZ_JAGGQG010000014.1 coordinate 283,580, forward strand.
CAATGTCTTTTTGTGGTGCCTGTCACCGTTACTACTACACACGGAAGTAGAATTCGTCGAAGTGATAAGCGGGTCTCATTTCACACTTCTCACATCCAATTTAGGGAGGGCGAGAGTGTGCACGATTACATCAAAGAGAGAACTATCAAGATTGGAAAGTATATCGTGGAGACGAGGAAAACGGTTCGCGTCATTGCGAAGGAGTTTGGCGTATCCAAAAGTACAGTCCATAAGGATTTGACAGAGAGACTTCCTGAGATTAATCCAGAGCTGGCAAATGAGGTTAAGGAAATTCTAGATTACCATAAATCAATCCGTCACCTCAGGGGTGGAGAGGCGACCAAAATGAAATATCAAAAAGAAGAAAAGGAAGGCGAGGCCGTCAAGTAAGCGACTTGCTAGAACCTGATAGAACCTGATAGAACCGGAACCTACTATGAAACCCAAAAAAAGAGGAAACAAGCAATCTGATCCCAGATTGCTCTTTTCATGCAAACCATTCCGCTTTTCAATCCAATTCCCCCTAATTTTAACAAAATTCAACAAAGTCATTAATATTACATTAAATTGTTATGGAAAAGTTGATGAATATGATAAAATAGTCAATTAGGAAAAGAATGTGGATTTTTGTTTCCAAGGAGGAAAGAAAAGAGAATGTTTGCAAGGGATATTGGGATTGACTTAGGGACGGCCAACGTGCTGATTCACGTTAAAGGCCGTGGTATTGTACTGAATGAACCTTCCGTCGTGGCGATTGATAAAAATACAAATAGAGTTTTAGCAGTCGGTGAAGAAGCGCGCCGCATGGTCGGCCGTACACCAGGAAACATCGTGGCCATTCGTCCGCTAAAAGACGGCGTAATTGCTGACTTTGATGTAACCGAAGCAATGCTAAAGCATTTCATTAATAAATTAAACGTAAAAGGCTTTTTATCAAAGCCGCGCATCCTGATCTGCTGCCCAACGAACATTACCAGTGTGGAGCAAAAGGCAATCAGGGAAGCAGCTGAAAAAAGCGGCGGCAAAAAGATTTACTTGGAAGAAGAGCCAAAAGTGGCGGCAATCGGTGCTGGAATGGACATCTTCCAGCCTAGCGGTAACATGGTAGTGGATATCGGAGGAGGAACAACCGATGTAGCGGTCCTGTCAATGGGCGATATCGTGACTTCTTCCTCCATCAAAATGGCCGGTGACAAGTTCGACATGGAGATTCTCAACCACATTAAGCGCGAGTATAAGCTCTTGATTGGGGAACGAACGGCTGAAAATATTAAAATAAACATCGGTACGGTCTTCCAAGGTTCCCGTTCAGAAGAGATGGAAATCCGCGGCCGTGACATGGTCAGCGGCTTACCGCGGACGATTACCGTTCGTTCTGAAGAAATCGAAGGGGCATTACGTGAATCAGTAGCTGTTATCGTTCAAGCAGCAAAAAGTGTCTTAGAGCGGACACCACCAGAACTTTCTGCTGACATCATCGACCGTGGCGTTATTTTAACGGGCGGCGGCGCATTGCTACACGGCATCGACATGCTCCTTGCTGAAGAGCTAAAGGTACCGGTATTGGTTGCAGAAAACCCAATGGACTGCGTAGCCATCGGCACAGGCATCATGCTCGATAACATCGACCGCATTTCACACCGCAAATTAGGATAAATATTACGATACAAAAAGTCTAATGAAGCAGGCCGGACAAGCCCTCCATCATTAGGCTTTTTTATTTTTGGGAAAAAACATGGGGACGGTTCTTTTGCTTCCCGGGGGAAGCAAGAGAACCGTCCCCATGCTTCCCCATGCTTCCAGAAAAAAATTAATGAGTATTTAGGAATAATTTTTTATAATAGAGATATTGAATCGGATATAATATGTATTAACTCGTCAAATTCGTGAAAAGTGCCGAATTTGGTTAAAGGGGAATTAACGAATGACAGGAAATAATGGACAAGTCAGTACGAGAGAAGAATATAAAAAGGCGAAACAAGAGGCAGTGGAACAAACGAAAGCGGAAAAACTCAAAAAGACAGAACCTGCACCAGCGCCTAAGACCGATAAACGAGTTCGGGCCCGTTTGATTCCGATCTGGCTTCGTCTCGTTCTTTTACTGGCCAGTATCATCATTTGCGTGATGGCGGGAGCAACGGTTGGATACGGGGTGCTCGGCGGCGGAAATGTGGGAGATGTATTTAAAGAATCAACCTGGACACATATTATAGACTTAGTCGATAAGGAATAACGGGAAGGGAGTAATTGCCCTTCCTATTTCTATATAGTAGAATGGAATCAGTTATCAGTTACTAGGAGGAGGTACTAAGTATGTTGGATATTGAACAAATTAAAGAGATTATTCCGCACCGCTATCCATTCTTGCTCGTTGACCGTATTTTAGAAGTGGAAGAGGGAAAAAGAGCGGTTGGCATAAAAAATGTTTCAGCTAATGAAGAGTTTTTCAACGGCCACTTTCCTGATTACCCTGTCATGCCGGGCGTCCTCATTGTCGAAGCACTCGCACAGGTCGGGGCTGTCGCCATGTTGAAAAAAGAAGAAAACCGCGGGCGCTTAGCCTTTTTTGCTGGCATAGACAATTGCCGTTTTAAAAAGCAAGTAAAGCCTGGCGACCAGCTTCGCCTTGAAGTGGAAATGACGCGTCTGCGTGGACCCATCGGCAGGGGAAAAGCGGTTGCGACCGTTGACGGCGAAATTGCCTGCGAAGCAGAAATCACGTTTGCACTTGGTGAGAAAAAGGAATAGGTTTGGAAGAACGGCTGAGATAATCTCAGTCGTTTTTTTTTGGATAAAAGCAATCGACAGGAGGGCACCCTAAGAAGGTAAAACAATTGCGAAAGGGGACCTTACCTTGACGAAAAAGCTTTTTCAACTACTGATTGGGTCTATTCTTTGCGGGGTACTTCTTGTCGGCTGTAACAACAATGATAATGACCGAAACGCGCCAATCACCGATAACAATATTCAAAATCCTACTAAAAATAGGATCCAAAACCCTGCCGATAATCATTTAAGGGATGACAACAACGATGGTCTTGGCGGCAACAATAATATTGATGACGATGATGTAAACGATAATGATCGGTATCGAAAGACGAATGACATCAACACGGATACCGATAAGGACCCAGTGAAAGACATCAACACAAGACAAGAAGAAATGATTGAGGATGACCTTGATCGAAACGATCGTAACCATATTGATAAATAAGGAAAAGGGACAGGCTGGCCTGTCCCTTTTCTCATGATTGTCCAGCTCCAGCGCCCTAGCGGCTAGTGTCCTTCGCGCTCCGCCCTACGATAAGTCAACATCGAATCGCTGTCGCTCTTAGTGTTTCCTTTATCTCAGTTGGAGCACTCCAGGCCATACGCCGCTGACCAGGGCGCTTGCACTTTTCTCATGAAAAACCGTTCGCAAATAGTGCGACAGCTAAAACCATTACAACAATAATCACAATATAGAAAAGAATAGCGAGAATCGTAATGATCCAGCCTGCCACTTTACGGCCAGTTTTAATAAAATAAATCCCCAACGCAATCGGTCCGAAGATAAATCCTAAAATGGCCCACAACCAGCGGCTTTTGTTGTGCCTTGGTGCATCAATAAATAAAAAAATGGCAAATGCTAAACTAATTATAAACCCAATAAGACTTTCCAAAAAATTTCCCCCTTTCGCCTCCTAATTTTAGTATCACTTAGAAATAGTCAAAAAGGCAACAAAAATTTACAAATATAGGTTGTTTTATCAAGGTGTGAATTTCCTTTATATAAAAATAAAAAACCAGCATGGGCTGGTTTTAAGGATTTTTCACTTTAATTTTAGGTTTACTTTGCATTTTTTCTTTAAATTCTTTTAATAGATCAGGTCCTTTGAAACCTTTTTCGATCAGGCTGTCGAGCAATAACTCAGAATAATCACTCTTATTGCGGCGCATTTGGCCTTGGAATAGGACACTTATATGTTCTTCGAATCGAATGAGCGAGCAGATCTTAGTTTGAAAATAGGCAGGGGCGTTCTCCTTCTTGGTGATAACCGCTTCCAAAATAATGTCACGGTCTTCTTCAGAGATTTTTTTAAAATAATCATAGAGGGACAGGTTCGTATAAGCCTCAAGCAGCCACGTGGAGTGTTCATCTTCTTTGTTTAGAATCAAGCCATCCACTAACGGAATTTCCATTGAGTTTTCATCACCAACTACATCCAATGAGTACAACTTAAAAGATTTCATCGCTACCTCCTATTTATTTTTTTCCTAATTATAGCATATGTGGGGCAAAAGCGAATGTCGAAAACTTTTTGTCGAAACTTGATTAATCTGTTTTATCGGGGAAAATGGGGAGGATCAATGACATAAACAGGGGAGATAAATGAAATTTGAAACAAAAACAGCCAGGATAATCATTTTATCGCCATTTTACAACAGTGTAACACTAACGCTATGATAAAACCATCAAATGGTGAAGGAGATGAAAGTATGATTAATCAAGTCACACTAGTCGGCCGGCTAACCCGGGATCCAGAGTTGAAAAAGACAACGGAAGGAACGGCTGTGACGCATATTTCCCTAGCAGTAAGTCGACCGTTCCGCAATCATAATGGCGAGATTGAGACAGATTTTGTGCCGTGTACACTTTGGCGGAAGGCAGCAGAAAACACCTGCCAATATTGTCGAAAGGGAACGGTGGTGGGCATTACCGGCAGACTTCAATCGCGCAATTACGACAATAAGGAGGGGAAAAAGGTGTATGTCACCGAGGTAGTGGCAGAAACGATTCGTTTTCTAAGTGCCAAGCCGCACGATGTTGTACCAGAGCAAAGAAAGGAGGAAACCGCCGTTGGGATATCATGAGGAGGAACAGGGCAGTTTGGAGCAGCTGCTTGAAAGTTTAATTAAAATGGTTGGAAAAGCCAATAAAAATGTCGACAGCCTGCAGGTCCGGGTACGTCAGCTGGAATCGCTGATTCGGGAGCAGCAGATTGTCGTAAAGGAAAGTGACCCCTTAGAAATCTACCCGCGTCATCACCATCACTCTACTGAAAAATTCCCTTTACATCTTTGAAATATATGTTTCCTTTCGCGACTCGGGTCAGAGCGGGTATTTTTAATAAACTGACTAGCTCATCCACGACACGACTGTTATTCATTGGTTAGACTGATGATTTCCGCTATTGTTATTTCCATTCGTATAAAAAATCAATCATTTCCCCGATCGTCTCCTCTTTTTACGGCATCATGACAGATGCCGTTTTTTTATGCAAAAGCGACTTTTCTGAATAATGAATGTATAGATATCAGCGCGGAGGGTAAACTAGTAGAAAAACCCCCCTGTTTTTTTAAAAAGAAGCCGCTGATCTAATGTCAGCGGCTTCTTGGTGTTACATTTTGTCTTTATGCCTCTTATTTACCTTTATGAACGTTGTAATTGTGTCGGAATAGAAACTTCTGCGTTTAGGGGGCATTAGGTGCAACTCAATCAGTGCCTTCTTTAATTCGGGCTCATTCTGCATCAGCTGAAAAATCAGACCAACATCCGGATCTTCGAGTTTTTCCTTTAATACAAAACCCGGTGCCTCGACACTTGGAAGCAGCTGGTTGAGCTCATCCACAAGATACTCCTTGTCCACCTTATAAATCTCCGCAAACCGTATGACTGTCTGGTAATTGGGAATCGCTTTTCCGGTTTCGTAACGACTAATCGTGGACCGGTGCATTTTCATCATATCCGCAAGTGTTTCTTGCGACCAGTTTTGCTTATCACGCAGTTCTCTTAATTTTTCTGATAAAGCCATCTCTTTCACCGCCGTAAGAACAATTCATGTTTTTAACTTAACGGTTTAAAAGATGGAAAAGCCGGAATGTGAAGGTTGTGCACATTTGTTACCGTGAAAATCATGCACAAATGGGGAAATCTTGTGTTTTTTGGAGGCTGCTAAACAGGAGTTGCTGTTATTATTGTCGAATAATAAAAATTGATTGTAAATTATTGTCATAACTGGAGGTTTTGTGTTTGGATAACATTACGATATTGATGTTTATTGGAGAAATGATTAGCAGTCAGGAAATACGAATTACGAGAAAACCAAGCCTTTACGATGCTTTCTTATTATCAGACGAGTCATTCCCAGCTACCCCGCCATCATTGAGCGAATCCTATCAGTCCATCCCCCTAGTGCAACAGGCAAGCCTTTTAATCCATATTCAAAATTACCAAATTGTACTCTCCTATCAACAAAGTTCCTTGCAGATAACCAAAACGGGTGAAATTCTTTCGGAAGAAGAAGTTTTAGAGGTGTTTACCAACTTTATTGTCAGGGTAGCAGACAAAGTTAGCTATTTAAGCACCTCGCCTTACCGCAAAAAACGGTCACAAAGAAAGAAAAAACAACGCATCCTCGCCGTAGAAAAGAAGCTAGAGGTAAGCCGCAATTAGTGGTGCCTGTCACCATAAATGATATTAACACTATATCAATCTATGATAGTAGAATAATTAGCCAGGTTGTCCAAAAACTGACACTGTTATGCCACAGAAAAGACACTTTCTCATTAAATAAGACAAAATGTGATACACTTTTATTGTGTTTGTAACAAAACTGTTACATTAGTCTGGTATAAATATAGTTAATAAGGAGGGAGAAAAGTATGCAAACGACAAGAAAGCGTATAATTCTCGTGTTACTTACAACTATGTTATGTGTATCGGGATCAATGGTTACATATGCACAAACAAACACTGAGGCACTACATAATGCTCAAGCTCAACTCGAGCAAAAGCAACAAGTAGTAGAGCAAAAAGTACAAGAACAACAAGCGGTTAATAAAGATATAGAAAATATTCAAAATGAGTTAAAATCCATTTCCGATGAGATTGCCAAAAACAGAGATGAAATGGCAGCTACACAGGAAAAAATCGATGCAACGAATAAGTTAATTGAAGAGAAAAAAGAAGAAATCGTTGCGATCGAGGATAAAATGTTGGCCCGGCAAGAAGTAATGAAAAAGCGGGCAGTAGCGATGCAGCAAAACAGTAACGTTAATTTAATTATTAACCTATTCTTTGAATCTGACAGTATTACAGAGTTCATCCAGCGTGCTAGTGCTGCATCCGAACTAATTGATGCAGATAAAGATATTTTGACGGCGCAACAAGAGGACCTGAAGCAGATTGAGAAAGATAAAGCAGTAATTGATCAGCAAGAGCAAGTGTTAGAAGAGGATCAGAAAGCGCTTGCAGATCAGCAGGCTGCGCTTGACCAAAATATGCAAAAAAGACAACAAACTTTAACCGCGATGCAACAGAAATATGCACAAGTTTCTCAACAAGTGGCAATGGCTCAGCAAGAGAAAGCTGGGATTGAGTCACAAATGAATAACCTTCAAGCAGCCATCCAAAGGGAACAGGCAGAAGCGAAGGCTCGTGCGGCCGCAGCGGCAGCCGCAGCAAAAGCTCGAGCAGCTACAGCTAGACCGATAGCTGTACCAGTAGCAAATAAAACAGCTTCACAAGGTAACAAAACTTCACAAGCTGCTGCACAAGGTAAAGAAATGTATGTAACAGCAACGGCGTATACGGCCGAATGTGCTGGATGCTCCGGAATTACAACTATGGGTCACAATGTTCGGGCAAATCCAAATATGAAAATAATTGCCGTAGACCCAAGAATTATTCCGCTTGGAAGCAGAGTTTGGGTAGAGGGCTATGGTGTAGCGATTGCTGGTGACACAGGCGGTGCCATTAAGGGCCACAGAATCGATGTATTAATGCCAAATAAAGCAGCAGCCCTTGCTTTTGGAAGAAAAACCGTAAAACTTGTCATCTTAAATTAGATGCCATTTAAGCGGGACTACTAGAATTAAATTAACTAAAGCTTAATAGTTCTTAACATTACAAGAGACCTAACCAATAAAACGGTTAGGTCTCTTTTTTTTGATGCCTTTTTGGTGCCTGTCACCATTTGTAGTACTAACACCATAATAATGGTGATTTAGTTTTCCTCACTGTTACTATCCTTAGGAAGCGTAGTTTGATTCCCTTTATTGATACTTTTAGAAATGATCGTGCCGTTATCCCCAATATTAATCGTACTGCCAATAATGGTTGAATTAGCGGTATGACTATTTTGATAAGTCGGTCCATAATTAATGTTGGCATTATTCGAAAGGCTGTCCACAATAAAGTTTGTGATATTGATGAAGAATTTCATTTTTGTAATCACCGTCCTAATTCATCCTATTGTGTACGATCAAGAATGATTGTCCAAAGACCTACTATTTTCGAAAGAGGCTGAACTATATAGAAGAAGGCTCTTTTCGTAAACCATATTTTTGAATAGTTTAAAGATGTTCTCATATAGCTTAGAATGTAAACCTTAACTTTCCGTTAGGGTTTTTTCGTTTTTTTCATAAATATCGGTCGTTTTTGCTCACGGAATATAGATATCATTGTGTTTTGAAAAATAAACGGCAAAATTCCGTTTGAATTAGGAAATACCAATATTTCCTTAATAACAAAGGCTTTCTGCTTTCCATAAAAAAAGTCCTTGCATTAGACATATAAACAAGGTTACTATTATGGTAGTAACCAAATGAGTGCGTCACTGAAAGGCAGGTTAGATCTGTTGAATTTTAGAGTATATATTTTAGCTATTGTGTCTTTTGTAGTAGGGATGGCTGAATTAATTGTCGGCGGTATTTTAGATATTGTTTCAAGCGGATTAGGCGTTTCCGTGAGTAAAGCTGGTGAACTAATCACCATCTATTCACTTGTTTTTGCCATTTCATCACCTGTCCTGTTAACGCTAACCGCAAAGGTCGAGAGGAAACGATTAGCGCTTATCACACTAAGCCTGTTTTTGGTGGGAAATCTTGTGGCCTTTTTAAGTCCCAACTTTCTTGTCCTTTTCCTATCAAGAATGATCTCGGCTGCGAGTGGATCGTTATTAGTAGTCCTATGTGTAACGATTGGTTCTAGTATGGTAAAAGAAGAATTTCGTGCCCGAGCGATTGGGGTTATTTTTATGGGAATCAGCGGTTCTTTAGTATTAGGAGTACCAGCGGGACTTATCGTAGGGAATCACTTTGGCTGGCGTTCACCATTTCTGTTCATTGCAATCCTTACACTTATTTCAATGATGGGGGTTTATTTCTTTCTTGGAAAAATCGAACCCAAACCGGTTATCTCGCTTGGCAAGCAATTAAACACCTTAAAAAATTCAAAGATTTTGTTTGCTCAACTAACGTCGGTCTTGTTTTTAACGGGTCATTTAACACTTTATGCGTATCTGACGCCATTTCTAAAAACAACCTTACATCTTGATTCAACATGGGTAAGTTTCTTTTATTTTATCTTTGGCATTTCTGCTGTCTTTGGCGGGGGACTAGGCGGCTTTATGGCGGATAAGTGGGGGTCAAAGAAAAGTATTTTGACGATTGTGGTGACCTTTTGCCTTGTGATGTTCGTCCTGCCAAAAGTAACTTTTTCTATCATCCTGTTTGTCATCGTGATGATGGTGTGGAGTATGTTAAGCTGGGCGATTACACCTGCGCAGCAAAACTATTTAATTGAGACCTCACCAGAGACATCTGATATTCAACAAAGTTTAAATAATTCAGCTTTACATGTGGGAATTGCGTTAGGATCCGTGATTGGCGGAATGGTGATCAATCAGTATTCCGTTTTATATAACGCCTCTATTGGCGGGATTTTTGTCTTCATCGCCTTACTATGCGCCATTTTTTCGATTACACGGGGAAATGTGAGAAGTAGAGAGGCAAAACAAATTTAAAGGAGGTGAACATGATTACAGGTGATACGATCTCTGTAATCATGATCAAATGAGTGTTCATATTAATGCAAAACAAGGTGAAATTGCCGAAAATATTCTACTGCCTGGAGATCCATTAAGGGCGAAGTATATCGCTGAGACTTTTTTAGAAGAGGTCCATTGCTACAATGAGGTTCGCGGTATGCTTGGATTTACAGGAATGTATAAGGGAAAACGAGTTTCCGTTCAAGGAACAGGGATGGGGATCCCTTCCATTTCGATTTATGTAAATGAATTAATCCGCGATTATGGGGTGAAAAACTTAATTCGGGTTGGTTCCTGTGGCGCCATTCAAAAGGATATTCATGTCCGAGATGTCATTCTTGCCATGACTTCCTCTACGGATTCAAGTATCAATCGTCAAAATTTCCCCGGGATTGATTATGCACCATGTGCAGATTTTAAAATGTTAACCAAAGCTTTTGAAAATGGGACTCAAAGGGGCATGGACATTAAGGCAGGCAACGTGTTATCGGCTGACCTGTTTTACCGTGACAGCATGGAGATCGTCAAGAAGTTGGGAGATTACGGGGTATTGGCTGTGGAGATGGAAACAACCGCTTTGTACACATTAGCGGCCAAGTATGGCGTTTCCGCTCTTTCTATTCTCACTGTCAGTGATCATATTTTTACCGGGGAAGATACCACAGCGGAAGAGCGGCAAACCACCTTTAATGATATGGTCGTTATTGCTCTAGAAACGCTAACTAAATAAAAGGCAGGGGAACTCCCCTTTGCCTTTTATTAATAGCGAAGCCGTAACAGTAGATGTTTAAATTCTTCATCATTCATTAACTGATCTTCATACTTTTTTGTTACTTTTGTTAACACGACATCATGGTAGAAAAACTCGACAAAAAACTTCACAAATGGCTTTGATTTTGTCAGCATCGCCTGCCATGCATCGTTTTCAACACCGGCAAACAAAATCGTCTCTTCATCAATAATGATGAGGCGGTTTTTCTCTAATCTGCGGTGTTCTTCATTAGGCGACAGGATAAGCAGGGAGGATAAGGCTGATGCTTGGACATCCCCAACAACAAGGGCCTCGACTTTTACGCCGGATTGTTCTTTTTCGATTAAAATAGGCAAAAATGCTTGGAAGTCTTCTTTCCAAACGGAAATTTGAATCGAGTGCTTCGCTTCTTGAAGAAGCTGTTTACATTGGAGTTGAATGGAAGAATCCACCTTTAGACTCCAGACGCGATCATCCGAGCGATTGTTTTGATAGGTATTATTTTTCAATTGGCTTATATTTTCTTCAAATTCTTTGGTTAATTTTTCAATAACAAGATTTAAAGGCAGAGCGGTATAGAGTTTCTTCTTTTCGGAAACAGAGTCTAATACGAGACCTTTTTCAACCATCCGCGTCAGCACTTCATAAATCTTTGCCTTGGGAACGCCGGAATATTTAACGATGAGTGTGGCATCCAACGGCTCACTCGAAGACGCCAGAACTTCATATACCTGGCTTTCATATTGAGAAAATCCAAACTTTCTAAGCATCATTCTGACCTCTTTTTAAAAAATTGGAAACACTAAAGTAATCATAGGGGATAAAACGACTGTTGTAAAATATTTCTTATGATTAATCCGCCTTTACAAGGTTGGTTACTACTTGTATAGTAATAAATCGTTGTTAAAAAATTTTCCGTCTAATTGTAAGCGAATTCAGAAAAGAAAGACAGTATGGAGGAACTTAACTATGAAGTACATCATTGCCATTATTGGATTAGTAGTCGTTTTTGGACTAGCGTATCTGGCCAGCAATAATCGGAACCAGATTAAATGGAAGCCAGTCATCCTTATGATTGTGATTCAAGTGATTTTGGCTGCGTTATTATTAAATACAACCTTTGGTTTGGTTTTGATCAGAGGATTTGCTGAAGTGTTTAGTAAATTATTAGAGTACGCAGCTAGCGGGATTTCGTTTATATTTGGCGGGCTTGCCAATAAAGGAGAAGCGCCGTTCTTTCTAACGGTATTGCTTCCGATTGTGTTCATTTCCGTCTTAATTGGTATTTTTCAGTATTTAAAAATTCTTCCCTTCATTATGAAGGCGATAGGTCTAGCTTTAAGCAAGGTGAACGGGATGGGAAAACTGGAATCATATAACGCAGTAGCCTCGGCAATCGTTGGTCAATCGGAAGTGTTTATCACGGTGAAGAAACAACTGGGTCTGCTGCCAGCAAACCGTTTATATACGCTGTGTGCCTCGGCCATGTCGACCGTCTCCATGTCCATCGTCGGAGCCTATATGACCATGATTGAACCAAAATATGTGGTCACCGCACTGGTCATTAATTTATTCGGCGGGTTCATCGTAACCTCGATCATTAACCCCTACATAGTGAATCCCAGTGAGGATATACTAGTGATCCAAGACGTGGAAAAACAAAGCTTCTTTGAAATGCTCGGGGAATATATTATCGATGGCTTTAAGGTAGCCATCATTGTTGGGGCGATGTTAATTGGTTTTGTGGCATTAATGGCTGGAATTAATGACGTATTTGATCTGATTTTCGGGATATCATTCCAAGAAATTTTAGGATATGTTTTTTCACCGCTTGCCTTTATCATGGGTGTCCCATTTTCAGAATCAGTCCGGGCTGGAGGAATTATGGCAACCAAGCTGGTCACGAATGAGTTTGTAGCGATGATGGATTTAACGAAAATACAATCTAGCTTTAACCCAAGGACATTAGGGATTATTTCCGTATTCCTTGTCTCGTTTGCAAACTTCTCTTCAATCGGAATTATTGCCGGGGCCGTAAAAAGCTTACATGAAAAGCAGGGAAATACAGTCGCTCGTTTTGGCTTAAAATTATTGTATGGCGCCACATTAGTGAGTGTTTTATCAGCTGTGATTGTAAGTATTGTTTTATAGAAAAAGAAGACCTCCAAAATACGCATGGTATTTAAGAGGTCTTCTTTTTATGAGGACAGGGAAGTTTTTTTGTGGAAATGTGTGATTTCAAAGTTAAATTTTCACAAAAAATTCACGTTTCTAACTTGTTTATATTAAAAAACTATAATAATGTAATGGTGATAAAATCATCACCTCTCTACAAACAGTGGAGCAATTACTGAAACAGAGGCTGCTTCGATTTGGACTGGCAGTCAAAAAAATACAAGATTGAGGAGATAAGAAGTGAAGAAAACATTGAAAAAGATTTCCAAAGTAATTTTACCAACCGTTTTAGGATTATTTTCATTCGCAAGCGTTGCAAGTGCACATGTAACCGTCGTTCCGAACACATCGACAACGGGAGCTTGGGAAACCTATACGGTAAAAGTTCCAGTCGAAAAAGAAGTAGCAACCACGAAAGTTACCTTAAAAGCACCTGCTGGGGTAGAAATTATGTCGTATCAACCCGTCCCTGGCTGGAACTATACGGCTGATAAGGAAGCAAGTGGCAAGGTAAAATCGATTACATTTGAAGCGACAGGAGCAGGAATTTTACCTGGTCAATTCCAACAGTTTACCTTTGTCGCTAAAAACCCTGATCAAGCGACCGAGATTGCCTGGGATGCTTATCAGTATTATAAAGACGGCAGTATTGTTGAATGGACAGGAGACGAATCAGCCAAAACACCCCATGCAATCACAGAAATTATCGCAGGAACTGCCACAGATGATCATCATGATGATCAAGCTGCAACAAAAGAGACTAGTAAAAAGGAAGTAGCGAAAGCAGCTGATACTGCGAAATCTAATTCCCTTCCTCTTATCCTATCGATTTTGTCTGTTATCCTTTCACTAGTGGCACTTGTCGGTGCTTTCCGTAAAAAATAATGAAACCAAAAAGACCTGTTTTTTCGTGAACAGGTCTTTTTTTCGTTTAATCTTGTTTTGGAGTATGGAAATAAAGGCCTATTCAATTTTAATGCCTACATCAAATACATAGGGCTGCTGTGGAGCAGTAATTTTTGAAAGCTGGTCAATTTTTAATACGGGAATGGTCTCCCCATTGAATTGTGTTTTCTCAATTTTCCCTGTTACTTGAACCCATTTATCCTTCGGCAATGTGGCTACCTCTCCTTTTGCCATCATTCCATATACCGAGGCATCGGCAACACAACATGTGATTCCAAAGCGAGCCACAATAATCTGGTTTTGCATAAATTCTTTTTCCCGATAGACAAATCCTTTTGTGGTTACCGTTTTTCCAATCATGGCATTTAAATTATCTTGAATAATGTTCATGATGTTTACGTATTGGTTATCGTCAATAGTAATACGATCAGCCTTTACAAGTTTATTCTTCAATTCATTATATTCTGTTTGAGTTAAAGGCTCAGGCTGGTTATCAAGTACACTTTGCGTGTTCGTGGATGGATTCGATTTGTTGGTAGTAGGTTTTGATGGTAAATTCGAACTGTTATTTTGTTTAGGGGGTTGAGAGCTGGCTCCCAATTTAATCGTTCTGTTCATTGCAACCGAGCTGCCCAGCACATTGTTTGAAAAAAGAAAGCCAGTGGTTATAGGAATAATAAACAATAAATAAAGAAACACACTTTTCCCGAAAGAGGAAGGATAAGTATGATCCCCGTCACAATCACATTGATACGAATGATCCTTCCCTGATGTTCCTCTTATAATGAGAAGAACGCCAAGAATCAGACAAATAAAGAGAGTAAAGTAAATAAATCGAATCATTTTTGGTGCAATTAATAGGGAAATATTATTCGTTAGCAGTAATTTAAATAACAGCAGCATAAATCCTATTAAAATAATTCCCCTGATAAGATGATGAAAAGAAACATCTTGGACTTTATTTGGCCTCATCTTTCGACACCCCTATTTAAAAAAAATTAGCTGAAAAACATAAACGGAAAAGTAGACGACAAGAGGAGTTACCACTAGTAGATAGAGGACAAACTTTTTCTTAAAATAACCGAATAACATTAAAGTGTTTTTTATATCAATCATAGGACCGAAGACGAGAAAGGCTAGGATGGAGCCTTCTGTAAAAGTGGAACCAAATGACGAGGCGAGAAAGGCATCGGCTGAAGAACATACCGAAAGGACGTATCCTAGTCCCATCATAGCCATTGGTGCAAAGGTGGTGCTTGTCCCTATTGATAAGAGAACATTGCGGTCTAAGAAGGCTTGAAATAAACTGGCAAGAAATGCACCTATAAATAAATACTTTCCTGTATCAAATAATTCATCACTAGCATGATAGAGGGTTTCTAATAGTTTATTTCCTCGATGGTGGTTGTGGAGGTGGTGACCTTCCTGCTGTACTTTTAGAATATTTTCACCTTTAAAACGTCTGTAAATGATTAATCCAATAATGACGGAACTTATAAATCCTATAAACATCCGTGCATTGGCTACATAAGGCGTGCTTTTGAATGCAAAATAAGTAGACGCATAAACGACAGGGTTTAAGATGGGAGCACTGAGCATAAATACAACACTTACATGGGAAGGCATGCCTTTTTTTATTAACCTGCGAACAACAGGAACAATGGCACACTCACATATCGGAAAGATGATTCCTAGTAATGCAGCTGGTATAAGGGCTAAATAGGCATTACGGGGCAAAACTCTTCGGATGACATTTTCGGACACAAATGATTGGATAATGGCTGATACAAATACACCCAGTAAAATAAAGGGAATGGCTTCTAAAATAATACTAAGAAAAATGGTATTTACATTAAAAAATATGCTAGGGATTCTAGTAAACAAAGAGATGTTTTTTAGCTCCTCCGAAAAGAGAAATAGAAACAGGAATAAACAAAATAATAGTAAAGCCAGGCTATCTTTTACCATCTTATGAAAAAAGGTCACAACATTCTACCTCCTCAAATCTATCAATCCTATCATATGGATATGCACGTCTAGTTCATTCCTTTCATTAAAATTTGATGATTGACATAAATAAATAATCGTTATAAGATGTAATTCGTAATAGTTACGATTTGTGTATCGCTATTAATCATCCATTATATAAAATAATTATTCGCTTTAAATCGTAATAATTCCTAATTATAAAATAACTTGGAGGTAAATGAACGTGAAAAGACTATTAGTCCCACTAATTATTTTTCTATTAATGGTAAGTGGCTGCTCAAACATAGCTTCAACCAAAAGTGAAAAAACAAGTGATGGATCTAAAAAACTGCAGATTGTCACGACTTTTTATCCAATGTACTATTTTGCCAAAAAGGTGGCGGGCGACGCAGCAAACGTGGAATTATTAATACCAAATGGTGTAGAACCACATGATTGGGAACCGACAGCAAAGGATATGGCAAAAATTCAAGACGCTGATGTTTTTATATACAATAGCCGATACTTTGAACTTTGGACTGAAAAAGTATTAAAAAGTATTAATGATTCCAACTTAAAGGTGGTCGAAGCTTCCAATGGGATTAAATTGATGAATGCACTAGAATCAGAGGAAGGGAAGGAGCATACGACTGCTAAAGATCCACACGTCTGGCTTTCTCCGGTTTTAGCTCAGCAAGAAGTGAACACGATTGCTAAAGCTATAGAACAGGCAGATTCTCGTCATAAAGATCAGTATCAAAAAAATGCAACAGCATTAAATTCAGAGTTAGCGGATTTGGACCGCTTATATAAACAGACGATTGATAAAGCCACGAAAAAAGAATTTGTTACACAACATGCTGCATTTGGATACTTGGCAAAACAATATGGACTAACTCAAACTCCGATTGCAGGATTATCACCCGACGTTGAACCAACATTAGGGAAATTAGCGGAATTAACCGAACTAACAAAAAAGAAAAATACAAAGGTTGTTTATTTTGAGGAAATGGCCTCTTCAAAAGTGGCGGAAACGTTAGCGAAAGAAATAGGGGCTAAAACGGAAGTATTAAATCCACTAGAAGGATTAACGAAAGAGGAGCAACAACAAGGATTAGACTTTATAGGTGTGATGAAAAAAAATCTGGATGCATTGAAATTATCGATTTTTTAATATAGAAAAAGAAGACCTCTAAAATACGCATGGTATTTAAGAGGTCTTCTTTTTATTAACTAATCGCATGTAGCAGAAAATTAGTAAAGAACAACAGTGATATAATCACGCTTGAAACCGTAATCTGTTTTGATTTATTGGAAAAAACTTTTACAAGCGGATAAGCGATAAATCCGAAAGCAATTCCATCGACGATACTATAGGTTAATGGAATCATGATGATCACCAGAAAGGCCGGAAATGCTTCAGTAAAATCAGTGAAATCGATATTTACCACATTTTTCATCATCAATCCCCCGATAATGATCAGAATCGGAGTGATCGCGGCATCTGGAACTAGTTTAATAAACGGCATGAAAAATAGCGATACCAAAAGGAGTGAACCTGTTACAACAGAGGTTAAACCGGTTCTGCCACCCGTCGTAATACCCGCCGCTGTTTCAACCGTCGAAACAGCAGGACTTGTGCCTAATAACCCGCAGACAATGGTCGAAATAGAGATTGCCTTTAATGACTTTTCGTTCTTTTCAGGTGCCTGAAGCATCCCATTCACTTGAGAATGGACCAGTCCAATATTTTCAAAGACGAGCACTAACACCAATGAGAAGACAGCCGACCAAAAAGGAAGGAAAGACCACTTGCCGAAATGACTGCTTAGGAAAACATCCTTATAGCTGTCAAAGGAAATAAAGCTAGTGTCCATCCCATTCATTGGAACAAGTCCAAAGAAATAGGAAACCATCGTACCAAGGATAATGGTGATTAAAAAATTGCCTGGAACTTTCTTTAAGAACAGAAATAGGGCAATGATCAGATTAATGATCGAAGCCAGCACCACAGGCGAAGATAACTCACCAAGCGACACAAAATTGGTCGGGCTCCCGGCTACAATTCCACTCTTTTGCAGACCAATAAAGGCAATAAACAGGCCGATTCCAACAGAAATCGATTCTTTTAAGGAATCTGGAATAGCGCTTGTTACGATGTTGCGTAAGTTGGTAAAGGCAACAACTACAAACAAAATTCCAGAAAGAACCACAGCCCCTAAAGCCTCCCGATAATCCAGCCCTAACGAACCGACAATCGTGAACGTAAATAAGGCATTAATCCCCATCCCTGGAACAATAATCAACGGTACATTGGCGATAAAAGCAACCAATAAACAGCCAACAAACGAAGAAAGGACGGTGGCAATGATACCAGCCTCCAAAGGGATTCCGGCATCTTCCAAAATCTTTGCGTTAACGGCCAGGATATAGACAATGGAAAAAAACGACGTTAACCCTGCAATAACCTCCTTTCGAATAGTTGTTTCATGCTGCTTAAGCTTAAATACTCCCTTCATAATAGTAATCACACTTTCGCGATTTCCCTCTCCCACCCGCATAAAGTTCATTTAGTTATATAACTTATGCCGAGGGATATTATAACACAGATTGGCCAAGGATAGAGGACCAAACACATAAATAATCCAGCGGTGTGGGAAATGGTGACAGGCAGCATTTCTCACACCGCTGGATTGGTTTGGATTTAAACGAAGGTAGCTTTCTAATATTTACCTTTTAAGTGAACCGGGATAAGACCTGCTGTCCACAGCAGGTCTTATTTCGGCGGTTCATCCCTGATTAAAACATCGCTGCCCAAGTTTTCGGGCCGACAATCCCATCTACTCCTAAACCATGGCTTTTTTGGAATGCTTTCACAGCCGCTTCGGTTTTGGGTCCAAAAATACCATCGGCGGCAACGCCCACTCTTGCTTGGATTAGTTTTATATTGTTTGTATCCGTGGAGCCCCTTTTGATCAGGTGACCAGGATAAGGACGATTTGATGTATTGACCACTGCTTCCAGTTTTGCTTTTGTCTTCGGTCCAACGATTCCATCGACAGCAAGCCCGTGCTTTGCTTGAAAAGACCGGACAGCCGCTTCGGTTTCTTTGCCAAAATCACCATCTGCTCCATATTTCGGGAGCCTTTCCCCAGCTTTCATGAGATACTGCTGCAGCTTTTTGACATCTGGCCCATTATCGCCTAATTGTAACAAATGGGGACTTGATGTGGAGGAGGATGGTTGGTTCGTATGTGCTGCTGCAACCAAGGTAGGGTGTAGGGAATCGTAATTGATGGCTTGACGAACAAATTCATCTCGATTGATGGATGTTCCAGGGCAAGTTTTACTTGCATGTTCGCGGTGGAACATGATTTGCGCCCCGCAGGCCGTTACAAGATAATGCTGCAGCTTTAACATTGAATTCAACTGGGCGCCTTCTAACACATCATGACCAATGTCAAAGTTTCCTAACATCTCGGTCATAAAGGCGCCTTCGTTGTAGCCGGCGATTCCTGCGGGTGTTTCATTAAAAGGCCTTCCGGTGACAAATAAACCATCTGGCATGAGGGTGACATGTTGTCCGATGTCATCCCAACCACGCGTGTTCACATGGTAATTCCGCATGGCCTGTTGTAGTTGGAGATGGTTCTTGCCGTTAAAATCATTATGACTAGGTTCCCAGGTATGGTGCACTTGCGAATATTTGTATTTCCGGCCATTTAACCTTTGAATCACCTGGTCAGCCGTGAGAATCTCAAATGCCATTCGTTTTTCACTCCTTCGATCAACATATGTTACACTATGCAAATTTGGGTGGGCGGTGCATGACTATTTTGCGTTCACACCGAGAAGCTTTAGATAAATGGGCAAAAAAAAGATCCAGCTGACGGTCAGCTGGACTAAAAATATATGTTTAAAAGGGGGTCATTTATGAAAAAGAGGTAAAATCAATTTCATAGGTTTATCTTACTCTCGATAGATGAACAAACTATGAACAAATCATTAAGGTTATATAAAAATTTTAAAAAGAGGTAGGGTAGGCCGGAAATCTTCATAAAGTAAATAATCTTTTACTAAAATTACTGAACCTTCCTTACCTTTCCTCATGAAAAAAACAATATTGATTCTTCCCATTATATTTTGCCATATACATGGCTTTATCGGCCTGCATTAATAAAGTCTCCGCATTCTCGCTATCTTTCGGATACAGGGACACACCAATACTGGCAGTGACATAGGTTTGAAGCTGCGGGTTCACGCCCTGATTTACAACCTGGTTAATCACTTCATTAATAAGATCGGCAAGGTGTTCAGGGGAATGGAGAATAATAATGAATTCATCTCCCGCAAATCTAGCCACCTCACCCTTTGACCCAACCGTGACTTTAATCTTTTCAGCCACTTCTTTCAAGAAGTGATCACCAACTAAATGTCCATAGGTATCATTGACATTCTTAAAACCATCTAAATCCATAAACAAGATAGCAAGTTCCTGATAGTCATGGGAGCTTAACCTGTTCCGAAAAACATCCATATACCAACGACGGTTATATAATCCTGTTAAAGAATCAATATAAGCAAGGTCGTTAAGTAAATTTTCGTAGCGGTTAGGATGTGTTAATTCCTTTCCAATCGTTAGGATAGCAGGCTTACCTTCATAGATAATAGCAATCCCGGTGGCTTCTACTTTTACAATTCCCCCATCGACTCTTAATAACCGTTCTTCGATATAGCGGATCTCAGGGTCGATTTTCCCGATTCCCGCATCATATGGATTTTGCAATGCCCCCATAATGGCAGACAGCACCTTTTCCCGGTCCTCTGGATGAACCATCTCCAGGATAGGCTTCCCGATTAAGTCCCCGCTTGAAGTGGCTCCTAAAATTTTTTGAGCAGCAATATTGGTATAAACGATGATTCCTTCAATGTGAATGATGATGGCTTCAGGGAAAAACTCAATCAATTGCTGATAGCCATCATTCCCATGAGCAGAAAGTATGTCAAAATGGTTAGCCATGGAGATCTCCTGTACGTATAATTCTTTCTTGTCTATTGTATGGAAAGTATCTAAGATTTGTAAAATGATTTCTGCACTTAAAGGGGAGGGAAAAAATGGGCGTGGAATTAGGAAGTCTGGTAAATTGTTTACCGATGACCGTTTAGCAAGTGGAGGAGGGATGGTTTGAATGGAGAAGGTTTGACCATTTCTACGCCGAAAATAACAGGCGGGGGGATTATCTTATATGCTCAAAAAAAGGTGCCCAAGAACTCGGACACCTTCATGATGCTAACCTAATATTCGTAAAGATTCTTGGACAAAGGCCGGGATATCATCCGGCTGCCTGCTCGTGACCAGCTGATTCTGGCACACAACCACTTCTTTGTCATGCAAATTTCCGCCGGCATTCTTTAAATCCACATGAATCGACTTGTACCCTGTGACATCGCGCCCTTCAAGCGTTTCCGCTGTAATCAGCAGCTGAGGTCCGTGGCAAATGGCGAAAACCGGCTTTTTCGCATCCATAAAGGCTTTCGCAAATTGAACAAACCGCTCGTCGGCCCGGAGAATATCCGGTGAAAATCCGCCTGGGATGAACAGGGCATCGAAGTCCTCAGGAGAGACCTCATCGATACTCTGATCAATGACCACTTCACTCTCACCCTGTTTTCCTTTTACCGTTTTGCCCTTTTCCATTTCGATGGGGGTGACCTCATGGCCTTTTTCCTTGAAGGCCTGTACTGGTTCACTATACTCGGAATCCTCGAAATGATCTGTTACTAACACAGCAATTTTTTTGCTCATAGCAATCAACTCCTCTTCTAAGACTCCATACTAAAGTACCCTTTATCACAGTGGTTGAAACGTTAGAAGGTGTCCCAAAAGTTTTAGGGGCACCTTCTTTTTTATACATTAAACTAGTCTGTTGATTTCCGCTCCAGGCGCTTCGCTTTCCGCGGGCGGTACGGGAAGCCTCCTCGTCGCTTTAGCTCCTGCGGGGTCTCCCCTGTCCCGTACTCCCGCAGGAGTCTTCGCGCCTTCCGCTCCAATCAACAGAGTGTGCCAACCTATACATCAACCAAATTTTGAGTCAGCCTATTGTTTAAATGAAAAATTTAATGCCAATCAAGATTGCTTCTACTACCACTACGGCTAACAAAATGTTCATCTTTTGCGCGCTTTTCTTTTCTATTTTTTTCAAGTCTTCTTTGCCGGCCATCCGGTTGGAGAGGATGTGGAGAATCTCTGTATGATGTTTGCTCATGGATTCGATTTTTTCCCGCAGTAATTCGATTTCCGACTTGTAAGCTTCGAGCTGCTCAAGGTGTTGATGGGTTAAGGTCTCGAGCTGATAGATGACTTTGTTGATGAGTGCTTCTTCGCGAACGACAAGAATGGTATTAATCGACTCGGAATGTTTATGGAACATTTCTTTGTACGATTGCTGAAGCCGCTCCAGGCGGTCCTCCATTTGCTGAATGGCTGTTACGTGGGCAGCTAACTTTTCCTCTGCTTTCGCTAACTCACCTTTCGTAAGGGCAACGTACGCTTCATTTTGCTTCAAAAAATTGCGGTTGTTCTCGGCGGAAACGGTGAGATCACGGGTAAAGGCTGCTATTTCGTTCGAAGCCGTGTCAATCACCGTTACAGCGTTTTCCAAGAGCTCCTTGTTACTGCTCTCTAATAAGTTCATTTTTTCTTTTAAATCACCGTAAAAAATATCTTCGTTCAGCTTCTTTAATTCTTCAACAGCCTTTTCATATTCACTATTGGTCGGGAGTTTTGTGGTAACCATCTATTCATGGCCTCCTTTGGTTAATGATTCAATCATGTTTTCACCGTCTTGCCGCAAAAGCTGCAAATAGTGGGCGGACAGCCAGCGGTCTTCCGTCTGACCATACAGGAAATGCTGCTGCAGCTCTTCCTTATACTCCAGCCAGTACTTAATTAAATAGCCTTGCAATTGAGAGGCTTGGTCACTGAACTGTTCCCACAATTGGCAGGCCTTCAGATAACGGGCTTTCAGCTCCGCTTCTTCCTTTTGATACGTGACTAATTGATTCTCGTGGGAGCGAATCTTGGTCCGGTACTCAAGCTTTACGGCTTCAACCTCTTTTATGGCTTGCTCTTTTTGCCTTGTTAATTCCGTTAAGACTAAAGTTAGTAAATGATTAAAGTTTTGATACATCTCAGTAAGCCATTGATGTGCTTGTTCACGCATAGTGGACAAGGCCTTTTCATAAGTGGTTTTAAACCAGAAGGCATCAATTTTCTGCTCAATTTCAGGTATAGGAGCCAGAAAAGGAAGTTCTAAAGGTTGTCCTAGCTTAATGTTTGCATCACTAGCTTTCTGTTTGATGGTCAAAAGCGAGTTTCCTAACTCTCGTTCAGCCCAATTCTGTAATCTAGACACATCATAATTGATGACACTAGCTTTTTTATTATAGGGAGTATACTCAATAATATCATCCACTAATTCCCAGATGTGGTCAGAATCTGTATTTTTAAGCTCAATCTGTTGTTGGAATTGATCAAAGCGATTGATATCGTTTAATAAGCGTTCTTCCTGTAAGTGGGCGTTTTCTTTTTCATGTTCAAGGATCGATGTTTGTTTGTTGATTAACATTTGATAGGGTTCCAATTGCTTTTCAACGTTTTCTAGTTCTGATTGCCGTTCTTTTTCAACTTCTTGGAAAAAATTCTTGAGGCCGTTGAAGGACACGTCATGGGGAGGTTCCAAGTGTGTTTGCAACATTCTCACAAGACCTTCCACTGAGTGGGCCATTCCCGCTGTATAAGGGGCTTCGCTTTTCCATTCATTAAAGCGAACGGAGAAATCCTTTACCGCCTTCTGCACCCATTCAAATCGTTTTTTATGGAAATCAATAAATGTAGGATTCATTTTTATCGTCCAACTCCTGCATTTCTATCTATCAAAATCAGATTACTAGATTATTTTAACATTTTTAAGGGGAAACAACTGATTATTTCTCAAAGATTCGGAAAATGATTTCTAGCGGGGAAGAGAGGAGAGGGGGGGGCAGCTAATTGAAAAAAGGGGAAGCTAAGCTCCCCCCTTTATGGATCGGTCTTAATCATCATTTCGTTGGTCCGCGCGGGCGTTTCCGCCTTTTTCGCCGATTTCCTGATAAAATTCTTTATCATGGTTCTCGGAAGTGGCTTCTCCGCCTTTTCGACCAATTTCTTGGTAGAATTCTTTGTCATGATTCTCGGAGGTAGCTTCTCCGCCTTTTCGTCCGATTTCTTGATAGAATTCTTTGTCATGGTTCTCGGCGGTAGTTTCTCCGCCTTTTCGACCAATTTCTTGATAGAATTCCTTGTCATGATTCTCGGAAGTGGCTTCTCCGCCTTTCCGCCCGATTTCCTGGTAAAATTCCTTGTCATGGTTACGAGCAGTCGCCTCTCCGCCTTTGCGGCCTGCTTCTTCCAGTGTCATATTTCCTCTGTTTTCATTATCTTTGTTTGCCATAATAAAATCCCTCCTAATAATATTTGCTAATAATATTTGGAATTGCTATTTGACTTACGTCTTTTATGTACCCGTTGTCCTGATTCTCAAACCATTTTTGACAAAAGCGCCCTTTAGAGAAATCCCATTGTCTATTAAAGATAGGATTTCTTGATGTGAATAAAGAATAGTAAGGAAGGGGGAAGAATCATGAAAATTGGCAAGTTTGGAAAAGTAAATAACGTAAGTATTGATACGATTAGGCACTATATGGAATTAGGTTTAATTGTCCCGGAAAAACAAGGCGGGCAATATGACTTTGATGACCGTTGCCAAAGTGATCTAGACCTTATCTTAGAGTTGAAAAAGATTGGCTTTCGTTTAAATGAAATGAAGAAGATTTTTCATTATAAAAACTTTGCTAAACTTACTGATTATGAAGTGGATACGTA
This sequence comes from Bacillus sp. ISL-18, assembly GCF_018613415.1. Lineage (GTDB taxonomy): Bacteria > Bacillota > Bacilli > Bacillales > Cytobacillaceae > Neobacillus. The sequence goes on from NZ_JAGGQG010000014.1 coordinate 308,115, forward strand.
TTATCAATCTATTTTTTTAAAAAAGGTTCAGGAGTTAGAGCAAGAAATAAAAATGCTGGAGGAAGCTAGAGACAGCCTAAAAGGGAAATTGGATCAATTAGCTGCGCATCCCCAAGGGCAAGGCGGTGTGCTGGGGATCAATTTAACCGTACTAGATCTGCTGAGGTGTGTAAAATGCCATGGACAGCTGACTCTTCAGGAGGGAATGATTACTAGAAATCAGATCATCGAAGGGAAACTATCCTGTGAGTGTGGTGTTGATTATCCGATTGAGTCAGGCGTTTTAAACGTTGGAAAACGAATGAAGCCCATTCCTCCGCCGATAAATAATATTCCGGAATATATTCAGGAAACGGATTCCGTTTATTTGGCAAATTTCAATAAAGGATTGCATTGGTCAAAAAGGAAGCTGGGTCAAGTGAATTTGTCTAAAAAGGTAATTCTTGAATTAGGGTCTGGATCAGGTTTTTTTCTTCGAAATATTTATCAAGATTTACCAGAGGATGGTCTTTATATCGCGGTTGATCACAACTTCGACCGGCATTTATTTTTAAAAAAATTTCTGGAGAAGACCGGTTTGAAACGAAACATTCTGTTTATTTGCGCTGACTTTCTAGAACTGCCGCTGCCAAGTCATTCCATTGATATCATTGTTGATAATACCGGTACAAGTAATTATAGCTTTGAGCATGAAACGTTTCTGCTGCATGAAGTTGATTCGCTTAGTAAACCGGACGGTTATTTATTAGGGTCCTACTTAGTATTTAAAAATTTCAGTCCTAACAGTAAAATTGAAGCAAAATACCGAGATAACTTTACACTCGATACGATTCGGAAAAACATCGGCCAGTTACTGTATAAGGCGATGGATGAAAGGATTTCTGAACCGGTTGATAAAGGCGGAAAGTTCGAGGATTTTTTTGTCCCGGGAGAAGAGATTTACTCCTATTCATTTTGGGGGAAAAGGTAGGGTGAACCCTACCTTTTTCATTTTTTTATGTAAGAAATGATGAAAATAGGTTCTTGATGTAGCGTTCACCCGACCCTTTACACTTGATGTAAGAAGTTCAGAGGGGTGGACGTTTATGAGTATAGCAGCTATAAATGCAAGCGAGGAAAAAAGGGATGGTGAAAGAAAAAACCTTCTTCTTTATGCGGCGGGAAAGACGATATCCGTATTTGGCACGGCCATTTACCAATTTGCGATGGGTCTATATGTTTTAAAGTTGACGGGCTCAGCGTTAAGCTTCGCGGCCACTCTAATTTTGGGAATTCTCCCAATGGTGATCATCAATCCGTTTGCTGGCGTCATTGCCGATAAATTCGATAAAAAGAGATTAGTGGTATCCATGGATCTGTTAAACGGGATGCTGTTAGTTTTCGTTTATGTGTTCAGCCATATTTTTGGATTAACGCTGGTGATTATTTATGCAGCTACTCTCCTGATGACAGTGTTTAGTACCTTCTTTGGGGTGGGGATGGAGTCGGCCAAACCGAACATCGTAACGGAAAAAAGGTTAATGAACCTTAATTCGATCGGAAAAGTGATTGATTCAGTTTCTTCAATCATGGGACCGATGTTAGGGGGAATGGTATTTGCATTTGTTGATATTCGAGCGTTTATTCTCATTAATGGGATTTCCTTTCTCCTTTCCGGTGTTTCGATCCTGTTGATTAGGTTTACGTCCTGCCAGGAATCGAAAAGTGCTGGCCAGTTAAAAGGGAAGATCGTTTTTACGGAGGAAATCAAGGATGGATTCCACTATTTAATTGGGAGAAGGAAAATCCTGAATTTATTTATTTTGTTAATTTCTTTGAATTTTTTTCTCGGTTTTGCTGTAATGGTTCCCATCCCCTATATAATGAATACCATTTTCCGTATTGGTGCCAAGGAGTTTGGAATCATCGAAGGCGCATTTCCAGTCGGGATGATTTTAGGAGCGCTGCTGGTAAAAAAAATCATTAAAAGGATTGCCTATTCCAGTTTGCTTCGATATTTAAGTGTAGCTTTGTCTCTACTCATGGTCATTTCAGGGATTCCGCTTATGGTGGAAGGACTCAATGATTTTTGGATTGTTAGCTTTTATAGTCTGATTATGTTTCTCTTTGGGGGTGTCGTGGCACTAATTGATATTCCATTTTCCTACATTATGCAAATAGAGATTCTTGATGAATACAGGGGCAGGGTACTGAGTATCGGTATTAGTATTGGCAAGGTGCTCCTGCCTGTTGCTATGGTATCTTCAGGGTTTCTTTTGAGTCATATTCCAAGTTATCTTGTTCCTACATTAGGCGGAGGGCTGTTCTTTCTTTGTTCTGTTAAAAATACGGCAAAGAGGAGGATACGGTTGGAAGAGGTTAAGGAAATAGAATAGTATTATAGAATATACTCCTGAATCTGCACGAATGGGGAGGGGATTCGGACACTATCAGTTGAAAATCTGCAGGCCCTGTCCCAATGAAGCGGGATTCAGACACCAGTGTTTTGAATCCCTGCTGTCTTGCTCGAAAAGCTTAAGATAGAAATAAATAGAATTACTTATAGAGAAGGGGGCTGGAATCATGATCCAAAAAAAAACATTACATATTCTCAATGGCCAAGCCATGTACAATTTTTATAAAGAGACAGATTTTCTGAAAGGGGAATTAATGGTCCCGTTTAACGAAGCGATGTGTTATGGAAGTACATGTAAGGATTTATTCTCACCAGAATTCATTGATATACGTGCAAAGGTTCATCATGTAACACGAGAACAATACACGGAGCACACTATACTGCCATTGTATCCTCTAATAAATAAAGAATTTACGGATATCGTTTTATGGTTTGATGCGGATATGTTTTGCCAAATTAACCTTCTGACCGTTCTTGCTTGGTTAGACAAGGCAGGGCATGAAAAGGCTATTGATATTAATATAGTCGGTGACCAGTTTGAACCTGTTAAACACTTTAGAGTAGCGGCCAAGGGCTATCTGGCTATGTACGAACAAGTTTTGATTCATAAACGCTTACCTGACCAGGTGGAGCCAGATCCTTTAAAAAAGGGGATTGGGCTATATTTAAACTATCTTAATCATGACAGTGACTTGATGGTTTATATACAAGCGCATCAAGATATGCCAGAAAATGAACTTGTTTTAGCGCTCATCAACCAATTTTCCGGAGATTATGGTTTAGGTGATACACAATACTTAGAGATTATAAAAACCCAGCGTCAAACAAAATAAATATCTATTAAATAGAAAATTTAAATTGAATAGTTAGAATACTTCACTTAAGATATTTAATAGAAATAGAAAATAATGTAAGTGGGGTATTTATGATGAAAAAGTTTTTTAAAGTTGGAATTCCGGTTGCTTTATTATTAGGTTTTACATTAGGTTCGGCAGGGGAGTCAGAGGCTGCAACAAAGATTGTGGTTTTCAAAAATTGTACAGAGTTGAATAAGGTTTACAAAGGTGGAGTAGCCCGTTCAGCCTCCGTAAAAAACAAAGGTGGCAAGACGTATTTCAAACCCTTTGCTTCACAAGCTCTTTATGATGCAAATAAAAAGAGCGACAGAGATAAAGATTTAATCGCCTGTGAGCGATAGGGAAAAGGGAAGATTCTAAAACAATAGAATCTTCCCTTTTCTACTTCTTTGGTGTTGCAAATGGTGCCTGTTACCGTTCCTCATCTTATCACAGTACTAATCTTGCCCTCGCCGGCACCCTGCGGCCTCACCCCAAGTAGACAAGGTCCTTCAGTTCATCGGTTGACAGCTCTGTGAGCCAGTTTTCACTGGTGATGATTTGGTCGTTAAGGAATTGCTTCTTCTCGAGCATGGCATCAATCTTCTCTTCGAGTGTCCCGGTACAGATTAACTTATGGACATGGACAAACCTCGATTGGCCAATCCGGTAAGCACGGTCGGTTGCCTGGTTTTCAACTGCCGGATTCCACCAGCGATCATAGTGGATGACATGGTTCGCGGCCGTAAGGTTTAATCCGGTTCCGCCTGCCTTTAACGACAACAGGAACACAGGGAACTCCTGATTTTGAAACCGTTCAATCATGGTATCGCGCTGCGTTTTCGGGACACTTCCGTTCAGGAACGGCACCTCGATACCAAACTTTTTCTTCAGGGTACTGCGAATCATTTCGCCCATTTCAATATACTGGGTGAAAATCAAGCAGCTCTCGCCTTGATCCAAGACCGCATCAACGAGTTCAACCAACTTTTCCATCTTATTTGAGCGGTCGAGCAGCTCGCGGCCAACAGCCTGTTCCTTTAAATAGAGAGCAGGGTGGTTGCATAGCTGCTTCAAACGAGTCAGCATCTGTAAGATTAACCCTTTCCGTTCAAAGCCGGACAACTTTTCAATCTCCGCAAACGTATCGTGAATCAGCTGTTCATACAGTGATGCCTGCTCTGCGGTGAGCGGGCAGTACTCCTTCTGTTCCAGCTTATCAGGGAGATTAAGGGCAACTTCTTCATCTTTTTTCGTCCGGCGCAACAGGAATGGACGAATCAATGATTGAAGCTGTTGGACTTTTTCTTTCTTTTCATCCTTTTCAATCGGGATGACGAACTTCTTCTGGAACTGCCCCAAGCTGCCAAGATAGCCGTGATTAGTGAAATCAAAGATGGACCATAACTCGGAAAGGCGGTTTTCCATCGGAGTTCCGGTCAAGGCAATATGGTGATGGCCGCGCAGTCGCCGTACGGCCTTCGATTGTTTTGTTTGAGCATTCTTAATGTTTTGCGCCTCATCAATCGCAATGGAACTCCACACCATCGACTCAAACTCTTCCGAATCAAGATGACTCAATCCATAGGAAGTCAACACGACATCAGCATCTTGGACCCGTTCCGAAAAGCCTTCTTCTTTCAGACGGTTCGAACCATAATGAAGATATACGTTCATCTCGGGAGCAAACCGCTCTAATTCCTTCTGCCAGTTCCCCAACACAGACGTTGGACAAATAATCAGCGCCGCTTTCGTAGGAACCTTCACTTTAGGGGCAGAGTCTGTATCACCAGCCGTTTTCTTTTGCTTTGTAGTACTAACGGTGTCAGGCACCTTTTCTAATGTATCCTCGTTTTTCACCTTCAATAGGTAGGAGATAAGCTGGACTGTTTTGCCGAGGCCCATGTCATCGGCGAGGACGGCGCCGAAGCCGAATTGCCGCAGGAACCAAAGCCAGCTCATGCCGAGCTGCTGGTAGGGACGAAGCTCACCCTTCAACCCTTCAGGTACAGTCTCGAGCGGTATTTCATAGACCTCCGACAGCATTTTGACCATCTGTTTCCATTGGCGGTTCAACTCAATCTGAATCTTCGCAAATGCCTTTGGATTTTCTAATTCTTCTTCCGTATCTGTCGACTCAACCAGTTCCTGCTCGAGCAAATCACGGACATGCAAGCCCTCTTTTTCCGCCCGTTTCATCAAATCCTGAATCTGCCGAATAAACTGCGGGTCGAGCTTCACCCAGCGGCCGCGGATAAACACCAATCGTCGCTTCTCCTCGACAAGCTTCCCAAACTCATCTTCCGACAAATCCACACCGTTCATCGAAAAGCGCCAGTTGAAATCAAGCATTGCCTGCAGTCCCACGAAGGATGGCCGATGGCTGGAAGATCCCTTCAGTGACGCCTTTACCTTCAAGTTGGCATTCTTCATCGCCTGCCACCAGGACGGAAGAAGGATTTCAACATCGAGTGCAACCAAGGTTTCACTTGCGTCGGTTAAAAACATCCAGGCTTCTTCCTCGGTAAGGTGGGTCTTAAAAAAGCCATCCTCCTCTAGCCATGGGATTAACCGGGCCCAGCGAATCCGCTCTTGATCGACTTTATCTAAATAGGGCTGCCACCTCGCAGGAATCTTTCTAACTCCTTCGACATCATAGATTTCATCGGTATTTTTCTTGCTGCGCAAAAATACATCCAGGATCCAAGCACCCTCGCCATCTAGAGGTTCATCAAGCCGGAGCCCAATTGTAAACGGCGTGTCGCTGTCCTTTATGCCAACCCATTCAAGCCAGCTATCTTCATCAAAATAACGGGCGAGCTCAACCCCTGAGATATTTTGTTTTCTTAACAGATCCAGCTTCGGACCGAAAAGCTCCTTCATCGCAGCGTTTCTGGTTAAATAAGCATCGAGAGCTCCATTATATAAATCAGAAATGTAGTCTTTGGTTGTACCGAGATCTCTCTCTCCGCTGACCAATGGTTCGGTCTCTTCCTCGATGGATTGTTCCCAAAAGGAAGAGTCGAATTCGTCCTTGACCCGTTCCGGCAGCTTCCAACGGAAGTCGCCATTCTCCCAAACGGAGAAATCCGGAAGCCAATCCTTTTCGACAATCCCTTCATAAAGGGTCAATGCGGAAGCAAGACAAATCTCAGATTGCTCATTCCAGTCCCAATCAATAAAACGATTGAAAGACTCCTTTGCAAACAAAGAAACAAGCTGCCAGCCGCTCACAATGATCCCTTCGACGTCGTTAACCGTCTCAGTCTCAAGAAGGGTGCCGAAGAAGCTTTCTTCATGGCTGCTAAAAACGAGGTTTTTCCACCTGAACGGATTCATGTAAGAACCTTGTTCGTTCTGGGCCGTCAACAGAAAGCGGCCATCCTCTAATTTAGTTGTCAGTAATTTGATAAACCTAGTTTTAAGCATAGATAATGTACCCCTTTAACTTGGAACCCTTGGTTATATGAAAATATCCATGCATCATGCGTGGACGATCAAAAAATGGCAGTAAAAAGTTCATCTGTAAAAATCCATATTCCTATATTATAACCAAAAATTTGTAGTTAGAGGAGTAAGGAACATGAAGTGTTTATTTTTCATTTAAAAAAAGACTCCTTTTAGGATGTCTTTGATCATTTAGGCTTTTATAGTGTGATCCACCTTTTGGATAGCAAATGTCTAATACTGAGGGGCTTTATAAATGAACAGGGATAGAACCATTAGTAAAATAAGTGAAGATTGGCTGATGCGGCAATCCTTTTTTATCATGTTAAAATGAATGATCACTATATAATACATGTCTAGTAACTATGATCATAAAAACTAACTATTTTTAAAAGAGATAAATTTTTTATAAATAATGGTTGACTTATATATAGAAATCTTGGTATATTAATATGCGTCGCTAAGGCGGCAAGGTTAACTTTAAAAAGTAGTTGACTTTTACAAAGCGAAATTATATAATAGATTTTGTTGTCGCTAATTAAAGCGATGGATTGTTCTTTGAAAACTAAACAAACAAAAACGTCAACAAACAATAATATTAGTTTCTATTATGAAACTAAGCCAACGTAACAAATTGAGCTAAATCAACTTTCTTGGAGAGTTT
>NZ_JAGGQG010000015.1 GCF_018613415.1 Bacillus sp. ISL-18
TAAAAAAACCACGATTTTTTTTAGAAATCGTGGTTTTTATTTGCGTTTTTAAATATTTTTATTGCCTTTTGTCCCCCAAAAGAGAACCCGTTATCTTATTGACGACCCTTTATTTCACTAACGCACCCGATAGCTTAAGTACATTTCTTCACAAACCTTTCTTTTAATGTGAAGCAAACTCCTTCTTCTTGAAGAGTTACACCACCAGTTCAGTTCAAATAATTCTGTATTGTATTTAGCCCCACCACATCGCACAAACAAACACCGACCATCCCGATATACAAAAACCTATTATTCCAAAACCAAATATGTATATAAGAGCAAATTTTTTTACCCTTATCTTCAAATAAGCAAATAAAGGGATGACTATATATATTAGCACACTAATAATTGTAAGTACGGTTAAGTAGTTTAATGCTCGATTTGTTTTAAATAATTCATCCATAAAATATGCTAAAGACTGTCCGTTAACGCCTAATACAGTTGCAATTATCAATAACACCCATATTAAAAAATGCACCATTTTCAATGCAGCTCCCCCTAGACTAACACATATACATATAGTGTAAAATTTCACTAATTATAACAAATACTCCTGTCATTGGAAATGTCGTTTTATTCAACTAAACTGCCCCTTTGGACGCCGTAATGGCAGCCTGAACTTCAATTAACGCCCCCGTTAGCTTAACAAAATTTATTTCATAATGCAGTTATTTTTTTAATTTGAACACTATAAAGTCAGCACATCTAAAATCTTCTTCAGATGAAGGATATTTATTTAGCATTTCTTTTGATGGCATAGGTTCTACAATGCTCTCTAAAGCAAAACCAGTTTTGATAAGAGAATTTATATAACTCGTTAATGTTCTATGGAAGAACAGCATTTTTTCTTTGTCACCTAAACCTTGTTCATACGCACCTTCATAAAAAAATTTATCTACGTTCCAGTGCAACTTTTCACCGCTATCCGTTCTCTCCCAACCACATTCTGGAGTAACAAAGCAAGGATGCAAAATTGAAAAAATAAAAATGCCTCCATCTACTAATAACCGATACATTTCTTGAAATGCTTTTTCATAATTAGCAAGGTCTTGAATAACCATATTGGACACAATTAAATCAAAACTTTTATCTTCAAAAGTATTTAAGTCCTCACAGTTACCTTGTTTAAAATCAATTAACAAATCATTTGGAGTTCTTTCTTTCGCAATTTCTATCATTCTAGGAGAATAATCAACTGCTGTAACTGTGGCACCAGACTTGTAAAACATCCTGCTTAAGTACCCTTCACCACATCCTGCATCTAAAACTTTTATATTTTTTATATTCCCTATAAGTGAAAATAGAGTTGGGTTTAAGAATACCTCTTTATGAAGGTCTCCTTGTTCAGTATGATTATTTGAATATGTATTTGCAAAGGCATCCCATCTCTTAATCGCTTCTTCAGTACCTAAATTATGCTTCATTTTTAAATAACCCCCAATACCATTTTTCATATCCATTCCCCTTATTTCTATAACCTTCTTAAAGTATCCTGCTTCATTACTTCAATTAGAAAAAGCATTACCGTTGTTCCAGTAATGCACCCGTTAGCTTAAGTACATCTATTCACATACTTCACTTACAAATTTCTTTCTAATAAAATCCCAATTTGCTTAGGTAGCGATTCACGATTTTCTTTTATAGCGTTTAAAATATATGCTTCCACTACGCCGACAATGGCAACTCCGAAAAACTGTAGCAATAATTCTTTATTTAATCCTTTATTCTTCCCCTCATGTACATGAACTTCATCATGTAATTCATCAATGACATATTGTAGAAAACGACTTCTAAATGTTGGACCACCCTTACTCGCCAACATAGTAGAGAAAAACAACTCATGTTTATCAAAATATTCAAACCAGATAATTGTTCCATCTATAAAGCTTTCCTCTGCTCTTTCGTCACAAATACGCTGGAGCTCCTTTAAATGTTCATCGATTAACTTCTCAAGTAAATCAAATTTATCTAAGTAATGTGCATAGACTGTTCTTCTTCCGACGTTAGCTCGATCTGCAATTTCTTGGATAGTGATTTGGTCAAAATTCCTTTCAGCCATCAACTCAATAAACGCTGTTTTGATTGCCTCCTGTGATTTCAATACTCTTCTATCAACTGTTTCCATCTATATCATCCTACCTTTACTAAACTTTTTTTCATTTTTTTAATGCAGTCTATTTCGATTTAATCACATGTATAAATATAGCCCATAAAGATATTGCACTATTTTCGGCAGTTTGTTCTTTATCACTCAAATGATGCATAATTGGTCATTGAATGTAAATCGCCCCCGTGTATAATAAGGTACGTGAGGTAAATATAGCACATTTGTGCGAAATAATAAATAGGAGGATTCAAAATGCAAGTAACCAAAACAGATGTACAGTTTAATGGCAAAGGTCTTCAGTTAGCAGGACATCTTTATTTACCAGAGGGGTTTATAGGAAATAAAAAGTATCCTGCAATAGTTTGTGTCCATCCGGGTAGTAGCTGTAAAGATCAAACCGCGGGAATCTATGCCGGAAAACTTGCTGAACAAGGATATATAACCATTGCATTTGATGCGTCATATCAAGGTGAAAGTGAAGGTGAACCTCGATATATTGAAGATCCGTCTGCAAGGGTTGAAGATATTCGTTGTGCGGTGGATTACCTGAGTTCACTGGATTATGTAGATGAAAATCGTATCGGTGTATTAGGCGTTTGTGCTGGAGGGGGTTATGCAGTAAATGCCGCAATGACAGAACGTCGAATCAAGGCAGTAGGTACAGTCGTTGGCGCTAATATCGGTCGTTTATATCGTGAAGGTGATGCAATCAAGGCACTAGAGGGAATTGGTAAACAACGTACTGCTGAAGCTCGTGGGGCTGAACCAATGATTACGAATTGGATTCCTAATAGCCAAGAGGAAAGAGAAAAAGCTGGTATTACTGATATAGATATTACGGAAGCCGTTGATTATTATACTACTCCAAGAGGTCAAAGTCCTAATTCTCCAAATAAGTTAAAATTCACTAGTATAGGATCAGTAATGGCTTTTGATGCTTTCCATTTAGTAGAAGAATTTCTTACTCAACCTTTACAAATAGTTATTGGTACCGTACAAGGTGGATTCGGTTCAATAAAAGATGGACAAGAACTTTATACTAGAGCAGCTTCCGTTAAAAAGAATTTGTTTGTTGTTGATGGTGCAAGTCACTATGATTTATATGACAAACCGGAACCTGTTAATAAGGCTGTTGAAAAACTGGTAGGATTCTATAAAGAAAACCTTTAGGTGGAAGGGTGAGATGGCAGCAAAAGCTGCCATCTTTTTTTGTCGTAGAGTAAAATGATTACGTATTAGATTTTTATCATAAAAACCTTCTTCCTCTAAACTGTCCCGTTACTTCAATACCACGTTTCCAAAGCTATAATCAGGGCAATAATTCCTCTAATATAACCGAAAAGGAGGAAATATTTTGTTATTATCAAAAGCTTGGGAATTATATGAATCAGACAAAAGGATTGAAGGATTGAAGGATTCTCTCCTCAGACATTAAATGCATATAAACTCCAATCAAAACTGCGATTCAACACTTTAATGATGTGGATATTGAGTCATTGACTACTGATCAACTGAAAGGATACTAGCAAAATCCAGCAAACGCCTAAAACCGTCAAGTTTGGCTCATCGAATTCGATTTATTAAATCATTATTTCTTTGGTCACACGAGGAAGGGCATTTACCCAAGCACTCATAAGCTATATCTCCACATATTCTAAAAATTTCTTTACTAATCTATACTGATTTCCACCATTTAAGAAAACCCCCCCATATACGGAATTAAAGTTTAGAGGATACCCAGTTAGAGGAATAGCAACGATCTTTCCACTTTCTATATATGGGTCGTCTTTTAGCATTAAACTAGATACCAAACTAATACCCAATCCCTCTGAAACAGCTCTCTTGATAACTTCAGAATTTTTTGTTCTTAAAATAACATTAATTGGTTCGTATTGTTTTTCTAAATCTTCAATTAAATGTCTAAAATATCTCCTTTCATACATAATAAATGGATAATCCTTAATATCCACTAATTGTAGTTCTTTATTAAAAGCCAAGGCTGAGTCTTTTGGGGCTATAATATTAAAATTTCCTTCATAGTGAAAGGAGTGAAATATAATATGGGAAGGTAATTTATCTCCAGGATTAAATAAGGTAATTAAGCCCAAGTCCACTTTTTCTTGGTCAACACTACTAATTACATCCTCTTTTTCCATTTCTTTAATTGTAACTTGTATTTGTGGGTAATCGTTTTTAAATCTAGCAAGTGCTTTAAGTAAAAAAGTCATAAATATGCTTGGACTTGTAGCAATTTTTAATTCTCCGTTGAATGATGAAGTAAGGGATTGGACTTCTTCTTTTAATTCTTCGGTCTTTTTTGAAATTTCAAGTAACTTTTTAATTATAGTTTTCCCTTCAGCTGTGGGAACAGTTCCAAGCCTTGAACGTTTAAATAATTGAACTCCGAATTCTTTTTCCAATAAAGAAATCGACTGACTGATAGCTGATTGCGTAATATGCAGATTTTGTGCAGCAATCGACATTGATTTTGTTTCAATAATTTCCTTTACATACTCCAACTGTTCAAAATTCATTGGTTTCTCCTTTTATATTAGTTTCTCTAATATTATCATCAATAATTGTAATTTTACATTTAAAGTGAATTATATATATAATCGAGGTTGTTATATTATTGGAGTGATAAATAGAAAAGAGGTTAGGATAAAATTGAATAAACCTAAGTTATGGACAAAGGATTTTCTTATTATATCTATAACAAATTTTTTTCTTTATTTAATTCATTATTTATTAATCGCCACCATTGCAATATTTACAGCAGATAAGTTCCATGCCTCTGCAAGTATGAGTGGATTGGCTGCAGGTATTTTTATCATCGGAATGCTTTTTGGTCGTCTTTATTCGGGTAAGTATATAGACCTTATTGGATGGAAGAAAATGCTTTTTATCGGAATTATTTTTTCGATTATAACGATTCTTTTATATTTTGCCGTTATAAACTTATCCATTCTTTTAATTGTTCGCTTTTTACACGGTATTGGATTCGGAATAGCCTCAACAGCAACAGGGACAATAGTTTCGAGTGTTATTCCTGATGAACGAAGAGGCGAAGGTACTGGTTACTATGCCTTAAGTACAACCATTGCTTCCGCAATTGGTCCTTTTTTTGGTATATTTATTAATCAGCATTTAGGATTTAAGATGAACTTTGTAGTATGTACCGTAATAATTCTGATAAGCTTTTTATCTTCTCTTTTTCTTAAGATACCAAAAGTGGAATTTAATAAAGAGCAATTAAAATGCATGAAAGGGTTTAAGCTAAACAACTTCTTAGAACCGAAAGCTCTTCCAATTGCGATTGTAAGTATCATAGTAACCGCTGCTTATGCTAGTATTCTTTCGTTTCTTAACACATATGCACAACAAATACATTTAGTCGATGCCGCTAGCTTCTTCTTTATTGTCTTTGCAATAGCTGCCTTGGTTTCGAGACCATTTACAGGACGGTTGTTTGACCTTAAAGGAGAAAATTTTGTAGTGTATCCTGCTCTTATTTGTTTTATTATCGGTTTCCTGATTATCAGTCATGTTCATACTGGATTTATGCTTTTATTCTCTGCCGTTTTTATCGGTTTGGCTTATGGGACATTTATTCCAAGCGGTCAGGCTATAGCTGTTAAGGTTTCACCTCGTAATCGTATGGGCTTGGCAACGTCAACTTTCTTTATATTTGCAGATTTTGGTGGTGGTTTTGGACCATTTTTAATTGGACTATTAATTCCAGTCTATGGTTTTTCAAACTTATATATAATGATGGCTATAGTCATTTTAGCAGACGTTATTTTATATTACTTCTTACATGGAAAAACAAAAGGAAATGTAACATCATTACAAAATTAAGGATAAAAGAAAATGTCTCATTTTGACGAAGATTAGTCGTATACATGAAAAAGCACTCTAACTTGAGTGCTTTTTACTTTGAAATAGGTGGATTAATTATTACTAATAAAAAAAGAGTGGTTGTGAAGAATCTCACTTAAACTAACCTGCCCCGTTACTTTTATTAAGAAAAAAGCGACCTTCTTTCTTGAAGAATCGCACCCGTTTGTTAAAGTACAATTCTTCACAATCTTTTTTTATACTAAAAAAGAGCTACCTTTGCAATTAATCTTCTTATGTTTATATGTCCCTAACCGAATCTTATTTCATTTTACTTATTGGTAAATTAAAAAATAAGAAATAAAAAATAATGATTGGAACAGAAATTATGTATGCTGCTAAGGGTTTTTTATGGTGAAGTAGCAACATAGGAAATAAAGTAGCGTCAAGCAAAGCAGACCACCAAATGTTCCATCCATGATAGTAATGGAACAACCCAATAACAACAAAGAAATACTCGATTGCTATGTATAAAACTACCCAAAAAGAAACGTATATTAATTGTTTTATTCGGTTGTTTTTAGGGAAACGTGAAAGAAATAAAAGTACAGAACAAGGGAAACCTATAAATGTTACTGCAAGGCTATTTAATGTGTGAGTAGGTAAAATAAAGTCACTAAATATCCAGAGGGAATAATTATATGAAAGAACATCATAAAGTAATGAAAAAACAATCATAAAGAGCAATGTTGATTGATAGTTCCTCCAATTCCTCCAATCCCCCCAACGCCATGCAGCAAAAATCCATAAAAATTGACCGATGATATGCATTATCTACCTCTTACTATAATCATGTTTCGTTTTATTATCACTCTAAATAACCAAAAGTATTACTTTTTCCAACAGCCTTACCGTTTTTTTTCAATAAGAAAAAGCTACCCTTGATGACAGCCCTTTTTCAGGGAAACTTTCAATAAGCTTCTCAACGGTTTGTCCTTTAGCAGTGGTTGGGTCAGAAAACTTGTTCTCCATCACATTACCTCCCTTAACGGATAGCTTATTCTACACAAATATTAAAGGAAGAATAAGTTGTTTTGGTAGGAGTAATACTTAAATTAGAAAAATCCACTACTAAGAGGAGCTCTTCAATGAATACAAAACATTCTGTAGGTTTATCATCAACAGAAATTGCAGGATTATGGGCTACATATATTAACGATAGCTTATCTATCTGTCTCTCTAAGCATTTCCTTCAACAGTCGAACAACGAAGATGTTAAACCCTTAATTAAACTAACATTAGATTTATCACAAAAAAATATTGAGGAAATCAAGAATATTTTTGAAAACGAGAATTTCCCTATTCCCAAGGGATTTTCCGATGAAGACATTGATCTTTCAGCTCCACCTTTGTTTTTCGATTTATTTCCTGTAAGCTACACTTACGGGATGAGTCGTATGGGTTTGATGACCTATAGTATGCTCATTTCTAATGTCGTCCGTGAAGATGTTCGATCTTTCTTCTCAAAGTGTTTAACTTCCACAATGGATCTTTATAATACATCAGTAAATCTAATGCTATCCAAAGGGATATACGATCGCCCAACAATGATCCCTTATCCCGATAAAGTTGAATTTGTTAAAAAGAAAGAAATATTTTTATCCAAGTGGTTTGAAAAGAAACGCCCTCTGAATGTTCTTGAACTATCTGAAATATTTTTTAACATTGAAAGGAACTATTTTGGTTTAGTCTTACTCACTGGATTTATTCAAGTTGTGAAAGATGAACAAATAAAAAAGTTTTTGACAAAAGGAAAAGACTTAGCTCAAAAACAAATTCAATTCCTAAACCATACTTTAATCAAGGAAGATCTGCTTGGTACTGTAATGGTTAACTCAGAAGTGTCAACTTCTACTGTATCTCCTTTTTCAGAAAAGCTCATCATGAACCTTGTAACTATACTTAATACGCAAGCAATAACCTATATTGGTCATGCATTAGCTACATCAGCAAGAGTGGACCTAGCTTCTGAATATTCAAAACTAATTCCTGAAATATTGCAGTACGGGAAGGAGGGCACCGACATTTTGATAGAAAGGGAATGGATGGAAGAACCACCACATGCTCCAAATAGAAAGGAGTTAGCAGAAAATTAGGTTTAAATTAAACAATAGATCTCAACGATCACTTTTTTTAGTTATATTAGGCAAAAGTTGAAACCCTTTTCAAATATCCTGCACTAAGCTAAATAAGAAAAGGCTGCCAATTGTGGTTAACGGGTTCGGTTCAGTGGTGCAAAACAGTAAATAAGTACAATGAAAGATTATTGGGTCACCAAGTTACTTCGCACGAGGTTGTTACCCGTAGAATGTTAGGATGAAAAATCGCTTAAAGAATATTATTGATACTTGTCAAAAAGGATGTCAAAATTGACATCCTTTTTCTATTTCTAAATTAATGTTAAAAACTTCGTTAATTACAGTGTTAAATAGGCTGTGAATTGAATTTTGCACCTCTCAACCGAACCCGTTAAATTGTGGTAGCCTTTTCTTCAAGAAATGCCCCCGTTTGTTTAAGTGTAGTTCTTCACAATCTTATTTACACATCATAAACTTAATTCCTTTATTTTATTATCCATTCAAATAGGGCACAATTTCTTATTAAAGAATAACGCCCGATTGTTGAACATCTCATTAGTCTATTCAAAGAATATAATTAAAATAAACCCACCCATTTGTTAAATCAAAAGGTTGGGTTTATATAATAAATTTATAATTCGTGAACTAATTCTTATTTAATAACGTGTACCCGCAACATTTGGGCTAATCGCATCAAGTGCTGCTAATTCTTCATTTGTTAATGTTATTTCGGCTGCTTTTACATTTCCTCTAAATATTTCACTCGTTTTGTTCCAGGAAATGGTACAGCACCTTTTGCCATTGTCCAAGCAATCGCCATTTGAGCAACTGATACCCCTTTTGCAATAGCCATTTCTTCTAGTTTTGTAACAATGTCTACATTAGCTTGGAAATTTTCAGGCTGGAAGCGTGGTAGTCTACGACGTATATCATCAGCGGACAAATCCTCAAATGATTTTAATTCGCCTGAAATGAAGCCACGGCTTAATGGACTGTATGCCACGTGCAAATGCCTAAATCACGTGTTGTCGGTAAAATCTCTTCTTCAATGTCACGACTCCATAGTGAGTATTCTGTTTGAAGTGCTGCGATTGGGCGTACACTATTTGCACGACGAATTTGTTCAGCATTCGCTTCAGAAAGACCTAATGGACGCACTTTACCCGCTTGTACCAGTTCAGCCATTGCCCCAACTGTTTCTTCAATCGGTACGTTTTGATCTACACGATGTTGGTAGTAAATGTCGATGTAATTTAAGTTTAAGCGACGTAATGATTCATCAATCGCTTTTTTCACGTAGTCAGGATGCCCACCAATAATTGCCAGTTCGGACCAAAGGTGAATTTTGTAGCGACGATTGCTTGCTCACGTTTACCACCTTGTAACGCTTTACCTAGTAATTCCGGGTCTACGCAAAAAAGGAATTCGTTTGAATCCTTGATTATAACTGAAAATAGCCACATTTTTTGACAGATCCTCAATGTGTTCCCGTTCATTTTCTATTAAACTATAAAACTCTTTTGAATCATTCTGCTGAAGAATCAGGAATTGGAAACAGTTCTGATAACCTGATTATTTTTCCATCGACATCTTTAAATACAATGTGTTCCCGTGTGAATTTATGAGGGCTATCAATGCCACAAGCCGCGGCTAAGGCAAACAAACCAGAACGTACATTCATGATATAGTTCATGACTCGCCATTTTTTCTCCTCTGGCACAAGTGCTTCTTGATATTTTGGATCAGTGGTCGTTACGCCCGTAGGACATTTACCCGTATGGCATTGAAGTGCCATAATACAGCCGTTCGCAATCATAAATCCTCGTGCAGAGTTCACGGCATCAGCACCAATTGCAAGCGCAATGGCAATTTTATCGGCTGAAATTAACCTTCCTGAAGCAAAAATTTTCAGCTTGTTTCGTACACCAAACTGATAGGCCTTATCCACAACGGCAATTAAAGCAGGATATAAAGGAATCCCCATGGTATCTGCCATCGATTTATAAGTAGCGCCTGTTCCACCTTCTCCGCCATCAACCGTAATAAAATCCGGATAAATCCGAAGATGATTCATGGCCTCGAAAAATTCATCCAAGCTGGATGGATAGCCAACGACGATTTTGATTCCGACAGGTTTTCCCCCTTCCTCTTGCAGCATTTTGATAAACTGCAACGTTTCAACAGCATTATGCAAAAAGGGAAAGCGATTGGGTGAATTAATGGTCTGCCCCACTGGAACCTTCCGAATAGTTGCTACCTTCATTGTCACCTTCGCCCCCTCCAGATGTCCGCCACGGATTTTGGCTCCTTGGCCGAATTTAAGCTCAAATGCTTTTATATTCGGTTCCTGGGCTTTACACTTAAATTCATCAAGAGAAAAATTCCCTTTATCATCGCGAAAACCAAATAAACCAGGGCCAATTTGAGCGACCACATCTACGCCGCTCTCTAAATGCTCTGGTGCCACTCCGCCCTCCCCTGTATTGATCCATGAACCGCCTGCCATCCGGCTCCCTTGACCTATTGAAAGGATATAGTTTTCGCCGACTGCTCCATAAGAGGTGGCAGAGGCACCAAATGGACCTGCAAGTCTCCATGGAATTTTCCGATCACTGCCAACGATGATCGTGTCTTCCTCCTGGTAAAGCCAACGTGTGGTTTGATCCTTTTCCAACTGTTCGTGACGCGTAAACAATCCTTCATGATCAATTTTGTATTTCATTGCGTGGACTTTTTCCTGGTTGTCAACTCTTAATTCTTCATTTAATAGTGGAAACAAGCTATTGGCAATATAATACCCAGGCTTTTCAAAGTCACGTTTCGAACCAAAGCTCACAAGGTCACTTCGATATTTGGCCGAAAACACAATCCCTAAAAAATCTGTACGTGAAAATGGTTTGCCACTATTGTCATCATCAAACCAATATTGTCTAAATTCCGGACCAATCTTTTCTAACAAATAGCGCATCCATCCCAAATAAGGGTGTGCTCTAATAATCGAATGCTGTGGTTTCTTTGATAAAATATGTAACCACACAAGCAGGGCAATGGGTCCTACAATAAACACAATCAATAGGAAGATAAAAATAGTCCAAACCATCTAACAATCCCACCTTTTCTAAAACTAAAATGGTGACAAGAACTGCAGCTCTGATGCTGGGCGGCCATTTTTTCATTACTATTATGTTTATTTAGACCTTTCCTTTATATTGCCTGATATTTATCTCCAAATTGGATTTTCATAAAAATACAAATCCTTGCTTTTAATGGTATAGCCCCCGGTTGCTGAACTAATCTGGACCTTCGCAGCCTCCCCATCTTTATCTCTTGCAACAACTACTTCAATAAGAAGTATTACATAATAAACCACATTGGGAAGTAAAAAACGCCCCTTTATAAAAATACCCCTACCTAATTGGCGGGGGTGAAAGAAGCTAATATCCAAATGGTGATGGACAGCAAGGATTAACTGGAAAACCACACATTTTATGTGGTTCACAACATTCATTTACACATGATTCTGTGTTTTTTATCTTAGTTGAATAAGTACTATCAATTAACATTTTTTTTCAGATGTTTTCTCCATCGAATTGAGCATACTTACTTATGAGGTGAATTTATGAAACACACATTAGAGAAAAACATATTAAGGGCTTTATTAATTTTTGGAATAATTTCATTCATAAATTTGATGAGAAAACCACCCGCAAAAGATTGGTTACTTATCTTTCTATTTAAAGGATTTATATCTACACTTTTAGATATTATAATTGTGAAAAAGGGATACATCAAATATCCAATAAATTTATTTAAATCCTTTGATATTAGCTTTATTTTTGATTATTTACTTTATCCTATAAACTGTGTTTACTATAACCAAGTTACTAAGAAATCCAATATTTTTGGTATAATTGTTAAATCATTCTTTTTTACTATTCCAATGGCTATAACAGAGTATTTCTTAGAGAAGAAAACGTCTTTAATTAAATTTAACAACGGATGGAATTCCTTTACTAGCTTCTGGACTTCAAGTATAACTTTACTTATGTCTCGGGCTTTTATTGCAATAGTCCGAAAAGCAACTAATAGTCCTGTTTAAAATTAATTTACTTTAAGTACAGGATTTTTTCATGAAAAAATCCATTAAATTGATACAATGAATTATTAAAGAGGGTTCATACCTATTTCATTAACCTGCCCCTTTCGTATTATAAGTTTAGCCAGAATGCTAAATATTTCTGGTTGACCTTATTTATATCTTTCCACTTCGCCGTAAAGACTTTTCCCATTAAAGGAAGTTAGCTTTAGATATTCACCTCAATTTTTTTAATCATTATATTACCAACATCAGTTTGATCGGATATATGAAATGTTGTTCCTTTTCGATAGGTTCAACCCGTACAATGAAACTCTGAGTGTATTTAGGAAGAATTACCGATTCATGAATAATCAAGAAATTTTTTGAAAAAATAAAAAAAGAGATAGAGTTTTTAGGGGGTATAACAATGAACGTAAATGAATTAGGTTTCCTTTGGTACTTACAATCAAGTTCAAACATGATGAATTATTTTTTAAAATATCTTAGTGAAACTTCTGAGGATACCGATTTAAGGAATATTTTAAATGAAATATATGAAATCTCTACATATCAGGAACAAGAGGCTACTCAATTATTGTCTGAGGAAGGTTATAAAGATACACCGTTCTTCAGGGAAGATGATATATATAGTTCAACAACAAAGCTATTTTCAGACCAATTAATGATAGAAATCTTAAAGCATATAACGAGTAATGGATTGCGAGCGCTTGCTGTTCAATATGTTGAATTAACAGATTATAAAGTAAAAAATTTTTATAAAAAACTACTTATTGATGTAATTCAATTAGATTTATCTTTATTAAAATTACTTAATGATAAAAATTTATTACAAAATAATTCGTTCTCTTATAAAAAAGCAGATAAAAGGGATGGGAGACTATTCAAAGTTGCATCAACTCAGCAACGACCACTCAATGCCGTAGAATTGGCAAATATGTTCGGTGCCCTTCAATGTAACAATGTTGGAATTGCTCTTTGTACCGGTTTTTCTGAAGTCGTAGAGGATATGGACACAAAGGAATTTATACTAGAAGGGAAAAAGTTAGCATTTAATCAATCAGCCACTTTATCCGATATCTATAGAGAAAATGGAATTCCAACTACAACTGGACTAGAGGCTCACGTTAATAAAGGAAAGGAATCACCTTTTTCCGATAAATTAATTGCAAACTTAATAATGTTCCTTAATCCAGTAAGTATAACCCATCTACAAAATGCAGTGGTATCCAGTTATAAAAAGGATCATATAGATTCTTTAAAGGAACTAATCAAGATGATTGAAAACTACTCAGAGAAAGGGCTGAAGTTATTAATAAGGAAAAATTGGTTTAATGAACCACCTGTGTCTAATTGGTCACATAAATAGAAACGATGCCTGGTGGTAATCAAGATATAGAAACTACTCGGCACATAGGCCAGTTACACGAACTCCATAGGCGACACCCACATCGTCATGCCCCCCCATGTGAGCAGACGTACAGCCATGACTTCACAGATGGATTTTTCGGAAAAGTTTAGGAATTAGCAACGTAAGAAATCATTTGTACTTCTTTCGACCCAAAAAGAGCATTATGGCTTAAACCCTTTCTATCGCATTCAATCAAGTGGCTCTAATAAAAAAATTAAAAAATTTTTCAACTGATAGCAAAAGAAGTCTAAAAAGCGCTGGGGGGTATTAATTGGTGGAATGATCAGGAATGGGATCATGGAATTTTAAACATAAAACCATCGATAGACAACATTCATTTTTATTTCTCTTACTAATTGCCTCTCAGAGCGAATACCGTTCATATAACCAATGAACATCATTTTTAAAAGAATTAGTGGGTCCAAAGGACGCCCGTTGTCCTCACTATAATAAGGGAGAATCTTTTCTAGAAGAATATGTTTACAATGTAACCCTCTTATTAAATCAAGTTTTTTACCCTACGATTGCTGGTCCTACCCCAATATGTAGTAATGAAGATAGGGTCGAATGCCCCTCTTCACAGGAAGGTGTAATTATATCTAGGAGTATCTTAACGGCATTTCCTGAAACAAAGCTATTGCAGTTTGCCATGGAGGAGAATATTTCTTAATATCCTGAACAATCTAACATCATGAATTAAAGTCTTATGTGGAAGAATAACATCTGTTAAAACAAAGTCATTTGCTACTTAATACGACGCTAATATTCACAAATTAGAGTAATAGAAAAGTAGTGTGAATTATTTGAATTCCCCTCCATTTTTTATTGTGAATTTGCTTGCGAATTACCGCCTTCTACTTCAAATCGGAACCCGTTTACCATATTCTACTTTTTTAAAAAATAGTGTATGTTTTTATCTAGTTTTGAACCAAGTTTAATAACCTCTTAAACGACGTTTCCATATATGCACCTCATAAGCCCCTTACTCTTCTTTGTAATACAATTTGTTCGGATCGCTCACTAGCGGATCCGTTGGTTTTTATAAGGTGCCTGGCAACATTTTAAAACATTAACTTAAGTTGTATCAGTGCACTCATAATTGCTGCATCTCTTCCTATTTTTCCAGGTTGATTGATAAGCGGTCTCGTTCTATTTATAAACATTTGATCGCACATTTTTCTATTTCCAGTCATTCGGTAACAATTATCATGTTCCAAGCAAATAGCATCCAATACATTTACAGGAGCACCCGGCCCGTGACAACCAGGTCCTCAATATCTGTATCCCGGATAACAAAGCATCAGAAACCCTCCTTTCCTCAAAAGGTTTCTAATATATTATGTTATTGGGATAAAACTTGATTGTACTAGTTGCTTACTTTATCTTTTCCAATGCGAGAAAAAATTTATAACAAAAATGCATCTATCTTAATTGAAAATAAACCAGCCTCGATTTCACTATATCAATTGATAATTGAGTAAACTCACTTATCTTTTGGTCTATTTCATCTTCAATAAGATCAATAGTTCAATATTTATGTTAATGTTGGTCGGGGCAGAAAAATGTGGATTTACAACGTTAAGCAATTTTAAGAAGTAAAAATGTTAAACTTAACAACTATAAGGGATTTTTTGAGACATGTATATTTGACATTTGGGACCCTTTAACCACTGTTATATCCGTCATTCTCAATAGAGTTAAACCCTATTGATACAAATCTCATAAACCTTGAAATATCAGTATTTGTTCCCTTACCGTTGTAATTTGTCAAAACCATGACGCTTCCCAAAATAGAATGAACAGCGGTCTTTATGGATGCTTTTCATCTTTTGTTTTCCTCAACGCGGGTTCTGAAGTTATATGAAGAGGTACCATATACCTTTTCTTAGTATTATAATTAGGTTTAACCTTTTTGAGATTAACATTCCTTCCTACGTTAAAATGACCATTGTCAATCTGGGTGATAAAGACATTTGGAATATTATTTTCAAACATAAATATCAATTGAGTGTTATCTTTGAAATTGTCAACTGGGAACTCCTCATCCCTATGGACACCATTTTCATTATCATTATTATAAGAAATAATTAATTTTTTCATTATCTCTTCCTTGGAAAACAAATTTTTTTATTAGGAAAAATTTAAAAAACTAAGGGAAGCCTATTATTCATTTATATCTATTCCAGATAAATCTAATGAAAGTTCATCTATTACTATAAATACACAACCGAAAACAGTTCTGTAATCGATGAAGTCCCCTTTAACTTCAACATTCACCTCAATAATATTCCTTCTATTATGTATGTGTTTTTCTTCAAATAGATTAAACTTGATACTTGAAACAGATACACTAATTTCCTCTAAGGATTTTTTTAGCTCTCTTTCAAATATTGAATTGCTAAAGTTTTCCCTGAAGAAAAAACGGATAGTAAATTTCATCTCAAAACCTCCTTCTTCTTATAATTTGCCAAATCTTCCTTACTCAATCTTTTTTTCGAATACGGCAAAATCAAGGATTTCCTTATAGGATAAGAACTTTTCTTCTTTTACCTCACCAAAAAGTCTGAAATTCCATGTGGATTCATCAAACTTGGAAACATCACCTGCATGCAGTATTGGCCATTTTTCTGTTTCGAATTGGCCAGGTGGAAGCTGCTTTTCCATCGCACACCATCCCTTTTCCCTCTTAAACGTTGGTTCGATCTTAGTGCTTCGTATAGTATGCTACAAAATAATGTAAGCAAACCAAAGACAAATACGTTGGAATTCAAGTAAAGGAAGTAGCAGATCCTGCCCTTCAAAAGAATGAGGATATAATTGTCAGAATTACCTCAACGGCTATCTGCGGTTCCGACCTTCATATTTACAGTGGTGCTCTTCCGGCATCAAAAGATTATGTCATTGGACACGAGCCCATGGGGATTGTGGAAGAAGTCGGACCGGAAGTAACAAGAGTGAAGAAAGGTGACCGCGTGGTACTGCCATTTAATATTTCTTGCGGACACTGCCATTACTGCCAAAATCATATGGAAAGTCAATGTGATCATTCCAATGGAAATCCCCATATTGATACAGGCGGTTATTTCGGTTTTACAGAAAGATACGGGGGGCATCCAGGCGGGCAAGCCGAATTGCTGCGTGTGCCTTATGGCAATTTCATGCCTTTTGTGATCCCGGAATCAGCCGAGGTGCCAGATGAAGCCGTGCTGTTCTTATCTGATGTTCTCCCGACTGCCTATTGGAGTGTCGAGAATGCAGGTGTTAAATCCGGTGATACAGTGGTCGTGCTTGGCTGCGGTCCAGTGGGGTTAATGGCACAAAAGTTTGCCTGGATGAAAGGCGCTTCCCGAGTCATTGCAGTCGATAATCTTCCATACCGGCTAAACCATACAAAAAAGATGAACAATGTTGAAATCATTAATTTTGATGACTACGATGAAACAGGAGCCTATATCGCTGAACTTACAAAAGGCGGAGCTGACGTTGTCATTGACTGTGTTGGGATGGATGGAGAAAAAACACCAAGAGAAACAGTCGATCAAAAAATAAAGCTTTCCGGCGGTACGATAAGTGCGATCAGAATTGGCATGGAGGCTGTCCGCAAATTTGGAACCATACAGTTGACAGGAGTATATGGCTCTAAGTATAATCAATTCCCTCTTGGAAATTTATTTGAAAGAAACATCCAAATAAAAATGGGACAAGCCCCTGTCATTCATTACATGCAGACCCTGTTCGATATGATTACATCCGGTCAAATCGATCCTACAGAAATTATCACCCACCGTGTACCGCTTGATCAAGCAAGCGAAGCGTATAAAATCTTCAATGACCATGAAGACGAATGTATCAAAGTCATTTTGAAGCCATAAAGAAAAGGCTGCTGATTGGTAGTTGCACTTATGCCTATAGTAAAAACACTTGAATCAATATTTTGATTCAAGCGTTTTTTTAATTAAATTAAAGACTATTCTAATTACACACCAAAACCCATATTAATTTCTTTTTTGTGATTGCAGATACTCTTTCCAGGCAGTAATTCCGCCTTCTAGCAATACAACATTATAGTTTTTTCTGGACAAGATTGTGGCACATTTTTTGGCAGAGTTTCCTGTTGTACAGGTTACAATGATTTCATGGTTTTTAGGTAATGCTGCGACTTCTTCATCACTTTTTTCCTCAAGCTCAAAGATCGTTGTTTTTGGAATATTAAAGTTTTTGATTTTAGCAGCTTCAATGTGAAAGTCATTGTATTTTTCCTCTGCGCGGACATCCAGTATGTAAGTTTGGGTATTTTCTTTCAGTCGCTCTTCAAGCTCTTTTGGCGAAATCGTTTTGATTGTCAAAATCAACACTCCCTTTGAAGGTTTTAAATCTTATAAAATTCCCATCTATTATAACATTGTGGCTCAAATAAAATAATCATACTGCCAAATGATTGTGTGATTAAGGAATGGGATATTCATTTAGAGAAAGTCATATAAAAAAGCACCTCCATTAATTGATCCATTCAGGAGGCGCTGCCTGTTTTATGATTTAATAAGTATAACTCCCCATTTTTTTATGGAAACCAGGATCAGAAGATAGATTGCAATCAATCCCTAAATCGGAAGAAAGCTTTCTGGCAAGGACTTGTAATGGTACAACATATTCTAAAGAAGCAAAATACGGATGATTTTTAAAATCAAAGATTAAATTATGAGGATCTTTTTCAAAACCTTTATCAGAGGTTATAACAAAGTTTTTATTTCCTCGTTCCATTTCAAAATAGTTTCTCATATTCATCATTCGATTGTAATACTGACCTTCTGAACCAAGATAGAACATGAAAGTATCTTGATCAATCGAATGATAAACGCCGTGCATGAATTCCTCTAATTCATATCCTGTTACACTGTATCTAACGGCTTCTAGTACTTTTAATGTTCCTTCCATTAAAGCAGACTTGCACTGCTCATAACCCACCATGATGATTCTTCTAGATTTAAGTAATTCCTCTTTATTATCGTTATACCAATTAACACTTTTTCTGGCAATATCAGGGATATTATCCGTTGTGTCAAGCAGATCGAATACATAGTTCTCATACTCTAACGCAGTGAGTTTCTTTGATTGTAAGCCAATGTTTAGAGCCAATAATACCAATGAAGCTACTGTTCCAATATATCCTTTTGTTTTTGGTGCTGCATATTCAGGTCCGACTGAAATTTCTAAGAAACGTTCTGCATGATCGATAATGGGTGTATTTTTCTCTGCAGATGCAGCAATAGTTGCATATCCTTTTTCCTTGGCCTTATCCAAGGCTAGGATGGTAGATGTAGATCTTCCTGCATGAGAAATACCAATGACCAACGTATTTTCATCCGGTAAAAATTCTTGATCTTTAAAATCCATCGGATATTGAGCTATGACTGGAATACCTAACACTTTCTCCATCATACTTCTGGACGCTAACCCCGCATGATAACTGGTTCCTGATCCGACTAAATAGATTCTATTTATTTGCTTTGAGAAAAAGTATACAGTTGCTTCTTCCAGAATCTCATCTTTTTGATCTACCATTCTTCTTACTGCATCCTTTGATTCTACAATATAATCATACATATCCCATGTTTGGTTAGTCATATTATTCTCCTCGCCTATAAGTTTAAATCCCTGTTGTTCTGTCAATCGATATTCAAGTTCCTATTAATCTGTCCAATTGTTTCATTTGTCCTTGTGATTTAGAAAAACTCTTTGCTTTTTGGAGGAATCGTTTCGACTGATCCACCTCTCCAAGAAATTCATAAAGCTTGGCAAGTCTAAAATAAAGAATGACCACTTCGGGTAATACCTTTGTTTTTTCAATCCTTTTCTCCAAAACACTGATATAGTTCCTGTCATGATCAATATAAATTGTTTTTAGTTCATTCAATTCACGGTATAATTCTTGATTTGATTCTTTATCAATTTGATTAATTAAGAAATGGTAGATTTCTACTGCATCCTTTTTGTGCCCGAAGTCTAAATAATAACCATATACCGACAGTAAGATACTAAC
The DNA here is from genome assembly GCF_018613415.1 of Bacillus sp. ISL-18. Lineage (GTDB taxonomy): Bacteria > Bacillota > Bacilli > Bacillales > Cytobacillaceae > Neobacillus. The sequence continues at coordinate 19,672 of NZ_JAGGQG010000015.1, forward strand.
CAAATCTTTCATTTTGACATTCGATTTCCTTAATTGTTCGGTTATCTCTTTTATTTGATTGTATTGGTTTGTATCTAAATAATATTTAATTTTTAATACTATGATCGTTTTTGAAGAAAAATATAGTTTTATAGGTAAAGAAGACAACAAATCCATATATTCTTCTTCTTTTTTATAAAGTTTATATTCCATCAATAACGACAAATATTTTTTAGTGATAACCTTCTTATAGATAAAACTAGCGAAGATACAAATAAAGAATAATGAGGGGACTAAATAATTAGTCATGGTATCGTTTCAGCATTCTAGCAAATCGCTTTGCTGTAATATGAGGACGAGTGATGGCATTCCCAACAACAACCGCATAAGCCCCCATGTATAAACATTGGATGGCGATTTCAGGAGTAGAAACCTTACCTTCCATAATCACCTTTGTTTCTGTACCTTTTACTGCATCCACAATATCTCGCAATAAAATAAAGTCAGGTGTATCCTTGAGCGTTACATGATCGAAGTAACCCGCTTTTGTATATCCTTGTAAGGTAGGTGCGACAAAATCAGCTCCATACTCAGCAGCAATCCTAGCATCTTCAGGAGTGGAAATATCTGCAAAAATGAGAGCTTCGGGAATTTCTTTTTTGATTTCCTTTATGGTTTCATAGGAGTACTTTCCATCGTCTCTCTTATGTTTCGTTGCCTGTACCGCAATAATCTCTGCACCAGCATGCCAAATTTCCCTGGCAGCGTTTAGATGGGGCGTTAAATAAACATCCTTTATATTCCGGTCTATTTTCCAGAGACCGATGATGGGTAAATCGACCGTTTCCTTGATTCTTTTGATGTCGTCCGGTGAATTCGCTCGTATGCCGACCGCTCCAGCCCATGCTGCACATTCGGCCATTTTTGCCGTCATTCCCTCCATATAATGAGGCTCACCCGGAACCGCTTGGCAGGAAACGATTAAACCGTCTTTCAATCCGTCGATAATTTCTTCTTTTCTCATCCTAACCTCCCCTTACTTTAAAACGCCTAAAAGAACACCAAGAATACCGAGTATAATCAGCCCAAACATGATCCAGGTTCCACTTACTCTCTTTTGCAGGAGACTATAGCAGCCAAACGTAACGAGTAAAGGCAACAATTTAGGCATGATCGAATCTAAGGTTTCTTGAACATTAATCTTCGCGTGATTAATGCTAATGGACGTAGGTAATTTGATCACGACCATGGAAGCAATCAATGCCCCAATCACAACCAGGCCAAGAACCTTGGCGGCTTCTGTTAGTTTTTGCAACGTTCCATTTTCACTAATCTTCGCTAAAAATTCGCTGCCGCCTTTGTAACCAATTTTAAATCCAAACCATCTTACCAATTCACTCGGGATGACATTCATCAAAAAATACAATAGCGGTCCCAAAATACTTCCTTTAATCGCCAATGGTGCACCGATTCCCACACCAATGACTCGAAACGTTCCCCAGAAAAACGAGTCCCCGATGCCGGCAAGCGGCCCCATTAGTGCCGCTTTTACGGAATTAATGGAAGATACCTCGAACTCGTCTTCTTCGGCATTGGCATACTGTTCCTCCATCGCACAACTGATTCCGAGAATGAATGGTGAAGTGGATGTCGCACAATTAAAAAACTCTAAGTGTCGTTGATACCCTTCTTTTAGCTGTTCATCATCATCACCGTACAATTTTTTAATAACAGGTGTCATGGCCCATCCATATCCCGTCGACATCTGTCTTTCATAATTAAAACAACCGAGAAGCTGGTAATGTCTTACGTAAACACTCATTAAGTCTTTTTTGGTTAACTTCTTTGAGTTATTTTCCATTAGAATAATTCCCCTTCCCTTGGCTTAAATTGATAATATAGATAGGCGCAGATCGCACCGAATATGGCCGCACCAATCGTTGATATATTGAAAAAAGCAACAAGCGCAAATCCGAGGAATAGAAAGGCAGCGTATTTTTTATCAAGACTTAACTGCATTAACATTGCAATCCCAAGAGCAGGAAGCAGATTTCCTGATTGTGCTAAACCCGCTTGAATCACTTGAGGAATATGATTGACGATCCCTTTAATGACATCTCCACCGACCATAAATCCAATGAACACCATCAAAAACTTAGACAAGAAGTACATGAGTGAACCTGACCAATTTCCAATGGCGATTCCTTTCCAGCTGCCCTTTGCAATCTGATTGTCCGCATAATGGGCAAAGGTAGTATTCAAAATTGCCACCCCAATGGCTACAAATTGAGCAAGTAAAGCGATCGGAATCGCTAATGCTAAAGTGGTTTGATAATCGGCGCCCGTTTGAATCGCTAATGCAGTCGCTAAAGCAGAGCCAACCACCACATCGGGAGGAGTTGATGTTCCAATCCCCACCAGTCCCATCCAAACTAGTTCAAGTTCACCGCCTATGATTAAACCCATTTGAAAGTCCCCCATCACCAAACCAACCAGCGGACCAATGATAATGGGCCGATCTAACATGTGCTGCCCGCCAATTCGGCTTTCCATGTAAACAACTGCAGCAATTAAGGCAATCAAAATTCCTTGAATAACCATTACTTTTGCCTCCTCTTAGCTAAATAGTATGAAATGCTTTAAGGATTCCCTCATAATTCATTCTTTCTAAAGAAGGAGTAACTTGAGCAAAAACGTCAATTCCTTTTTCATGCAGCTTTCTAGCATACTCGAAATCTTCGATTGTCATTTTGATTTGCGGCAAGGTTGAAATTAATTTTTCTTTCTTTTTTAATCCTGCTGTCCCAATATTAACGGTTTTAATACCATTAACCTGTTCACTGACTTTATAGGCATCTTCTACACTTTCCGTCACAACAAAAAACTTCTTACTCTTGTATTTCTCACTGTTCAATATTCCTATGGATTCTTCGATATTTTTAATAATCAAACTAACCCCTGCCGGTTTCGCCATTTTCATCGTCATACTCATAAAAGCATCCTTTGAAGCTGCATCATTCGCCACTAAAATACAATCCGGCTTCAGCGCACTCGTCCAGGAAACTGCTACCATTCCATGAACCAATCGATCATCCACTCTTACTAAACTAATCATTCGTAAACTCCTTCCCTTCCATTTCTTCGATCAATTTGTTCATAAACACTAATTGTTCTCTAGATGATGTTACAACCCTCTCAATGGTTTCCTTATTTATCGTTTCAGGACTAAACACCAATTCCAATAGAATCGATAAATTAATCCCGCTGATCACTTGATAACCAAATGCAGCCATGTGTTTTGAAGCAATTCTATTCACGCTGCCACCTGGAATATCTGTCAATACAATAAGTGGAGATCCTGATAATTCTTTCACTTTCTCGATAAAGTCCTTCTCAAAATCGTTATGTTCCACATAGGCATTCATATAATAAACATTTTTGATCTGACTGTTAAAAAACTTTACAGACTCATAGAATCCTTCTGCTAGACGACCATGGGTGGCGATGATAAAATTAGTCACTCTAAACCCCCTTCCAGAAATATGAATGGCTATCTAAATTGACATAAGGTGATGGTAAAAATTATCTTACATGGGAGAAACTTCTTGTTTTATGCGGATAGATAGACGTGTCATAGCCGATTGATTCACAATTCCTAGCAGCCATTATTTGAAACGGCATAATGAATAATATCGGACTAAACACCTTACTTATAGGGGCAGCTAAATATAAGTCTTTACTTCTAAGAGTGATGGTTTGATTCGTGATTATAAATTGATGTTCTGTTAGCTGATCTAAGAAAGACCTAAACTTCTCAATTGATTGGATCTCTTCTCCTTCAGACGCAATCATAAAAATATACTGCTTAGAGTCAAAGGCCATTTCATATCCATGAAGCAGCTCTTCAAGTTCATGTGCAGAAAGCGGTTTATGAAAGGTTTCGTACATCTTTAAATAACCTTCCATCGCTGTCACGTAATTATGGCCGTAGCCTGCGATCGACCCTTTTTCCATGGTCATTAATTCATATTTGTTCCTCTTGTACCATTCTTCAATTTGCTCTATGGCAGATGGCAGTTGACTAATATCCTTTTCCAACGATTCCATTATTGTTTTATAATCAAGCTCTGATAGATTCCCAATCCGTTTGCCGATTTCAACAGCCATTAGGATGGATGTAAATACTGTAGAGGTATATCCTCTTGTTTCAATTGGAATCTTCTCTTTCCCACAATTTAAATGAATTGATAATTTTGCTTCATTCGTAATGAAACTGTTTAAATCTTCTGTGAGTGCAACCGTCTGAATCCCCAATAGATTCCCTTTTTTCACCGCATTTATGGAGGAAACCGACGTTCCGGACTGAGAAATAGCTATAAGCATTGTTTCTTCATTCTTAAAATTTTTGCTAAAAATTTCATATCTCGAAAAAAAGGTAGGTATCGAAACCGATGTTTCGAAGTCTGTATATTGGTCAAAATACATTTTCATTAATAAGGCCGCATGATAGCTTGTTCCAGATCCCGTCAAATACACTCTTTTAATTTGATTCTTTTCTATAAAGTTTAGTAACGGTATACATGTCTCATCTCTGGAGTCTAAGATTTTTTTTAGCCTATTGGGCTGATCGTAGATATAATCAATCATCTTCATTACCAATCACTCCTATTAACTTAGCAAATCCATTTCTGGTATACTTATTTAAAGATTCACACCTCCTATCATTCATGACTCATTTCATAACTGACAAAATATTCAGAAAAAGGTAGTTGTAACTTCCTTACTGGAAGTTGATTTGTTAGTATATTATGTATATACAAATATGAATATGTATATATTTTTAAAATTAATTTCTCCTCCTTATTATTCATTCAAAACCTCATCTAATGACTCAGCTTTCGGAAATATTCCTTTATTTATATGGATATTACTTCAAAATGTATATACAAATATGAATATGTATATAATTTTGTTCTCTCTCCATCCATTAAAGTCTCATAATACTGTCAAGACGGAATAAACTATTATTGCATAATAGAAAATTTTCAAAGAAAGGGGTCATAACTATATGAAAACAACCCCAAAATATACAATAGTGGAAGATTATTTAATTAATAGGATTAATACGGGGGAACTAAAAGTTGGTGATCAGATTGAAACGGAAGAACAGCTAGCTGAACTCTTTGGTTACAGTAGAATGACCATAAATAAAGCTCTAAATAGGCTTGTTGAAAAAAAACAAATCACACGGATTTCTGGAAAAGGCAGCTTTGTATCTTCCTCGCATGTTACCAAGTCACTGGAAAGTCAATCTAGTTTCACAGAAGATATGAAGAGTATCGGGCTATTACCAGGATCTAAGCTCCTTACCTATGAACTAATAAAATCGAACGAGATCCCTGTAATCTCAAAAAAATTAAATTTAAAAGAAAATATTTTTGTTCATCATTTTGTTCGATTACGGACCGGAAATGGTACTCCCATCGCTATAAGCTATAACTATGTATCTACGGAAGTCCTGCCTGCCATCAATGTAGAATCTTTAAATCATTCCTTTTATGATTACTTGAAATCGTTAGGCTATACTGTACTTGGCAGTGAATTAGAGATGGAGGCCGTTTTGCCTACCGCTGAACAGAAAAAACTATTGCAAATTGACCAAGGGGCCCTTCTGAAATCAAAAGCGATAACTACCGTTTCATTTAATGGTAAGGAAAGCATACTTGGTTATTTTGAGACTTTTTATAATGGAAATATCTATACATATAAATTTAATAAGTAATTTATCACAAGTAGTTGGATATCTCCTTATAAAGAAAAAGGGTGAACACCTTCAGCTGGTGTTTCACCCTTTTTCTTATCACCTATTTGATGGGAGAAATGAAGAAAAGCTCCATTTCTAAAAGTTTATTATTCATTAAATATGATGATAAATAAAATATTGTCCCTTACCAAAGCCACTCGGTACAAAGTAATCACATTAGTTATTAAGTTGTTTTTTTATTTCCTTAAGTTCGGACCTTAGAGCCTTTACTTGCTTAGAATTATCAATGCCAACACTAACTGCATATGCAATGATAAGAAATAGAACAACTAAACCAATAAAACCATAAAATAAAGTTAAAATAATCCCCATAACTTTGTCACCCCGAAATATATAAACTATTACAACATTACCATAAAACGGTAAATAAGTGACATATATTTTGTTTTTCTATACTCTTTTCGTATATGATTGTTGCTAATACAGGGTTATTTAATGTTAGTAATACACAAATTCCTCTGAATCAATTATTACATAATTCCGAGAATGATGGTAAATTAAGGAAGAGGTGATTTTATGAAAAGAATACCGAAATATAAATTTAATTTTATTGTTTCATTTATTTTTCTGGTTATAGGTATTATCCTTTTAAAAATACTTCCTAACGCAATTCCTACTCTTCTTATTTTTGGCTATTTCCTTCTTTATTACTTGGGAACTGGTATTTCTCATTTAATTAAACAAAGAAAGCATACCAACTCACCTATGGATTAAACATAAGAGGAGAACCATCTCTTTTTTTGAGTTGAGGATCTTGAGTTATCCTGACATACTACTTGTTTAAAACTATCTGAATCCCCCATTTAAATTTTTCTAGATATAGTCAATATTAATACAATTAATACTTTTTCAACTAGACTGCCCTGCCCAGCTTGTACAAAAAGAAAAGCCGCCTTCAATTGATGGCAGCACACCTCTTCAAAAATCAGTTTTTATAAATAAAATTCAACTATTATACAACAATTACTAATCCTTGTTTTACAAAGAAAGACAGGACCCGCATGGAATCCTGCCTTCTTGAAGGGGAATGCTCCTTATTTTCGTTCGCTTAGGACTCTTTCTTTGATAAACACCTCATTTTTTAAAATGTTAGTGTTTGGATAAAGAGTGATCTTTGTTCAAGCTAACCATCCCCTTGTATTCTTTATATGTTTCTCAACGTATAATGATCGGATGACGGTAGAACGTTAGGAAGCTGATCAATTGAAACGGAACTTGTCTGCGACAGACACCTCATTTGAATAGTTGATGATTTTCATCATCACTTTTTGTTCCCCTTCGAATAGTATAATACCCGTTTTTGTGGATAAATAAAGCCATTTTAATTAAATAAAATTTTCTTTTTAATGATACGGTTGTTCCTGTCATTAATGATTCACAACACCGTTGGTTGTGACCGGACATTCTGGTCCTTTTTTTTAGGTTACCTGAAACAAGGATTGAACCAAGAATGACGATTATCGCACCGATAGCAAATTGTAAGCTAATTGGGGTGCCTATGAAGATCATTTCAGTTACAATCGCCCAAAAAACATAGGTATTATTTAGGGATTGACCTTTAGCAGTACCGATTAAATGAATGGATGTGTAGTATAAAGAATAGTTGGCGGTACCTAATAATCCTGCAATAACAATGATCCATACGATGTTGGATGACGCTACTTGTAATGCGAAATGATGCCCATGTAGGAATGGAACAATTAATAATCCATAGCAGAGTGCAGAGGTCATCTGTCTTATATTAACCGCATATAGTGGAACGACCTCTTTTCCTTTCATTCCCCAGTCACTAATCACTCCTTCTAATCCCCAAAATACGGCGGCACCTAATGCAAATAAAATTCCGATGTAAAAGTGACGATCGACGGTAACCTCCGATGGAGAATATGCTAATATAATCACACCGACTATACTCAAAAAAACGCCGAGCCAAGTACTCTTGCTGGCTTTTTCCTTCAAAAAAATGAAAGCAAGCAAAGCACCTATTCCAGGGAATATAGAAGAAATACTTGCCGCATAAGTTACTCCTACATATTGAATACTAAGAAAATAAGAGGTCATTGCTAAAGGACCGCCGACCACTCCTCCTAAAACTAAAATCGCTCCACTCTTTGTTTTCAGTAATTTTAATACATTCAAAAATTCGCCCTTTGCAATCATTAACAATGATATCCAAAGTGCTGAGAAAAAGTCATGCATGAAAGCGGCTATAATTGGTGCAAGTAACACATTCTGTTTAAACGGTGTACTAGCAATTATGATGCCAATGATCACCGTGTCGATTCCCCAAGTAATTGCTGAAGTTCCACCTAGGAGTGTACCCATTCTAGCTTTTTTAATTTTTTTTACATTCATTAACTTAACCTCTTTTCCAAAAATCATTTCCTGGAAACCGGCCAAATTAATCGTCAGCTTTAAATCTGACAAATAATTCCACATGCTATTAAACTATCAATCTCACTATTAAAAAACTTATTTAGTGAGATTCGGAAAAGGGATATGCATGTCACATTTGTTCGCACCGCTCGAAAATACAGAATGGCCGCACGGTTTCCATTCCATATCCCTTCTTTTGCCGGCTGGAAATGTATTTTTTTTATTTGTCTGCACAGAATAAAGACTTTTTTAAGTCAAGCAAGATTAGGCTCCAAATGTTGCTTCACCTTTAGTTCCTGATTTTGATTTTCCTGTGCATGATCAGGCAGTAATATATATTGGAGGACAAAGAAGATTGTTTACACAATATAAACGAGGAAAAATACACCTCTACCTAAAAGTTGAGGATAAACAAGATTTTTTAAGGTTTTCCAATACCTAATTTGTAAGGATAGATCCGGGGAAATGGATTTTCAGTATGTACCGAAAATGGTTTTAAATAAAATGAATGGATGGAAAAAGAGCCCATTGAAAAATATCGATAGAGGATTAATACAGGATAATAGATTTAGTGAGCAAAAACATACACGTTTGATTGAGGGCGGCTTTGTTGTAAAATCTCAAAGGCAACTTATTAATTATACATATTTTTATTCCTCCATGTCAAATATTTCGAGACTTTTTATATTGGTAATATTTATACAAATAAATTTAATAAATGAATTTATCACAGTGTTCGGATCTCCCCCCACTATGAGTTCACTCCTAAAAGTCAAAATTAAAAAGGGTGCCCACCTTCAATTGGTGTATCACCCTTCTACTTATCCACATAGTGAAAAAATTTAAGATTTTGTGCATTTTTCATAGAAACAAGCTTTTCTCTTCGGTAAATATCTACTAATCCCTTACCTTATTCATAAAATCTTTCGTTAGTGGTTGGGTTACGCCTAAAGTAAAAACGCTAGAATCAAAGTAAAGATTCAAGCGTTTTTACTGATTATCTTATTTTCTTATTAATCTACTGGGCGGTTTTCAAAATCGTATTCCACTGACGCTGGACTTACATGTGCACGATCAAGAGCCGGCGTATCGGGACGAACAATTTGATAGGCTGAGGCTCCAACGATTGAAGTAGCTTGCTGCAGCTTTTCTTTACTGATATGCTCAATCGTATCTGTTGGTTTGTGATACTGAGGTTCAACAGGTGAATGAATAAATAAAGCAGAAGGTATGCCAACGTCATGGAATGGCTGATGGTCACTTCTTCCTAACTGACCATACGGCACGGCCACATCATACATTCTCGAGGAGGCCGACGCTCCTAAGTCAGTAACAAGATTTTTATGACCGTCAATGGTGTACATAATCAGTCCACCTAATGGATTGTCTTCTCCTGCCTCTGCCCCACCAATCATATCCATTTGGAAGTGGGCAACCATGCGGTCGATATCACTCTTTGGAAGTTGTGATACATAAAAGGATGAACCCATCATCCCTCTTTCTTCAGAACCGAATGTCAGGAAGCGGACTTCTGTATCAATCGGAGTATTAACAAAAATCCGTGCCAGCTCCAATACGGCTGAAACTCCGGAAGCATCATCATTTGCTCCTGGTCCATTAGGAACGGAGTCATGGTGTGCTCCAATCGTGACAATCTGTCCTGTGTCCTTGTTCTTGTTAGGCTTTAATTTAGCCTCAACTACATAGGATGTTTTCTTAATTTTTTCGATTTCAACATCTAAGGTGGCAGTAACAGCACCGTTCTTTAATTTTTCGACCAATTCCTGCCCTTGTGCTTGGGTAATAGCCACGGCGGGAATTTCTCCATTGGCTTGGCCAAAGTTATTACCATCAGGACTGTTGTTATACATAAGTACCCCAGCTGCACCTTTAGCGGCTACATTTTTCACTTTTTCAAGGAACGTTATATCTCCCCGCTCAATCAAGGCAATTTTCCCACTAACATTATCCGGAATCGTATCAGCTATTGCTTTTCCAACATTGACGAGCTCTGCGGTTACATTTCCACTTCCACTGCCGCTAAAGGCACGCCCATTTAAATCTACTCCTTCAACTTTAGCCCATTGTCGATTCGTCTTATAATCATAGATCGGGAACGGTATTCTTCTCGTTTCGAGTCCCAAGCTTTTAAACTGGCCTTCTATGTACTCAACCCCGCGAACCTCTCCCGCGGTACCCGCTTCCCTTGGCACTGATGATAGATACTTAATCGTATTGTACATATTCTCCGCGCTGATTTTTTTGATAACCTTGTTGTCAAAAGCTGTGGATGCTTGTGCATTTGGGGCAACATTTGTCTGAGCATACACCACCCCTGAAGATAAAAGCATACCTATTGCTAGCACCGTGATCATCGTTTTCTTCCGAAACATGAAACTCCCCCTTTGATAAGTGATACTCTTCTATTATTCCAATTTTGGAAATTATAGTAAATAATAATCGTTTTATAAAATCCTAGAAATTCCGATATAATGCGCTAAAGACTGAAACCTTCATCGCAAGAATTTGTAGTTTTGGTAAGAAATCCCGAGCGGCCTATGTTATATTACTCTCGTCGGGATAGAGGCTATGCTGGTAGAACCAAATGAGAGAACCACTTTAACCAACATGGTCATTAAAAAATATAAAGTTATCCTGGAAAAACTGTACATTAATCGTTTTAGAATCGGGAGACTATAAGATTAATGTATGAGATTCCTAAAAATAGGGTAAATCCTAAGACACGGTGAATCTAACAATAAGCGTACATAAAACATCAAGAGAACAGAGAATTGTTTCTTATTATTTACATTAGAGATGAGGCCTGATGATGAATTTAAAAAAGCAGCTTTTCATTGCCTTTATATTAAGTTTCGTCGCCCTTTTGGGATTTGGGATTATGGCGCTGCTGGTTAGTAAACATACCATACTTACCTTTGACGGAAACATCATTTCTTTTATTCAAGGTTTTGAAGCACCCATGCTTACCACTATTATGAAATTTTTCTCATTTATTGGTGGAACAATACCAGTAATCTTGATTTCCCTTTTTTCCATTGTTTTTCTGTATAAGGTATTAAAACATCGTTCAGAACTTGTATTATTTATTGCCGTGATCCTAGGTGCTAATGTTCTCTTTGTAACATTAAAGCAGCTGTTTCACAGAGCCCGGCCTGATTTACATCGCTTAGCCCAAGCAAGTAATTACAGTTTCCCTAGTGGTCATGCAACGATGGCGTTTGCGTTATATGGAGTTCTAACCTTCCTGCTGTGGCGGCATATTTCTACCCGATTGGGGCGGACCCTTTTAATTATTTTAAGTGGATTTATAATTGCAGCTATAGGAATAAGCCGGATTTATTTAGGAGTTCATTATCCTAGTGATATAATCGCTGGTTACTTTATGAGTGCCTTTTGGCTTACCTTTGCGATTGGTTTTTATCAAAGATATAAGGAAAGACATTATCGACAAAAACAAGCGAATGAATAGGAAAAGGAATAGCTCCGAATCCGAGGCTATTCCTTTTTACCACTAGTTATATACGAAGGACGTTTAGGATAGGTTGTAATTGTGGATGGTTCTATGCAAATCAATTCCTTGTAAAATAAATTTTAATGAGTCGTTTACTTTTGAAATAGTACCACTTATTCTATTGACATCATTCATTTTAAGGAATTTTTAATAAAATACTAACGTATTCTTAGGATTTTACTGCTATTTTAAATATGGGAGACTATTTTGTATTTACGTCACTAGAAAAAAATAAATACGACCTACTCCTCTTCTGGATTAGGTCATTTCAATTCATTTCATTCTTACTACATAAATTAATTAAAAGACGAGAGGATGTTTAGGTATATGAAACATCTTGTAATGGGACTCATGATCATAAGCACATTAATGATAATAGAGGTAATCTGCGTTGAACTATTCTATTGAATTAACGCTGCTTTGTTTTAGGTACCTTCCGATAAACCCACATAATGTTCATGACTAACATACTCACTAAATAAAGAACGTACAGGAAAACTGAAAACCGGATATTATGCTGGAAGCTTGCTCCTGCAAAGGATAAAAATACTATGTTAGGTATTTTTCCAATAACAGAAGCCCCAAAAAATACTTTCCAATTCACTGTACATAGGCTGCAGCCAATATTCACGGCTATGGCAGGGATAATGGGGATTAATCGTGCAATAAAAATCGCCATAAACGCATTGTCTTTCAGCTGATTCTGATATTTTTGTGCTTTTGGATATTTCTTCAACTTTCGTTGAGCCCATTGTCGATACCCATACCTCATAAGAAAAAAGAACAAGACAGTTCCGATCATGGATCCTGTAAGGGTAACGATACTCCCTTTCACCGGTCCAAAAACCGCTCCAATCATGCCAGCCGTTACAGGGAATGGGATGATTGGAAAAAAGACGCATAAAGAAAGCAGCAGTAGACTCATCACCATTGCAGGGAAACCGCCTTGGGTAATCATCAGGATAAGCGTGCTTTTTTCTCTAATTCCTAAACCTATGATACTAACTAGTAAGATAACGATCATGAGTTTTTTGACCATTTTGACCCCCAAAAGGAATTGTTCCTTAAATCCTTTATACCTCAATTAATTACCTTTTGAAATATAATCCCCTGTTATTCATAATTTTTACCACGCAGTACGCACTGATTGTATTTGCCTTAATTTTACTTCTTATGTGGTTTTTGGGAAAGAACAATATAAATATTCAGTTGTTTATGCCTTGTTTATAAATTTAGTACTCTATTGAATCCAATCCCACGCACCATTGTAACTATTTATAACCACTTACCATTAGTTCCTAAAGACCATAAATCCATTAGCGAAAATAACTAATTGTCGAAGTGCATCGGAAGAATGAACTCATCGCAGCGTCATTACAAATACATATTGAAGCCCAAATAATGGAGGTATCGTGCTTAGCTGAATGAGTTACTGGATGTGAAATTGTCGCTATCACGATTTAAGTCGGAGATTCTGAATTTAGCTGGGGGGCTGATGGCAAATGAAGCTGCTGATAAGGGTTTTGCCATTAAACGACTGCTCGAAAACTTGGAGTTGGTTGAGAATAGCGACGAAATGACCAAAAATATTAAATTGTAAACCCTCGGTGTTGAAAAATCCCGATCGTATTTAAAAAGTCAGAACCCAAGTAAAAAATGACCGGGCCTTGTGGTCTGGTCATTTTTTACTTGGGTTCCTATTTTTAAATCACTCAAACGACTCTTCTTCAACATCAAGTATTTGCTTAGGGATTTTTGCACCTTTAATTTATAATTAAAATTGAGAATTATTTTTACCTAGTTACCTAATTTATTTAAAATTATCATTTACAACAGAGGTGCCACAATGAAGGAAATGCAGACATTTTTAAGAAAATATCATGAAGAAATGAACTGGGAAATTAATAATGAAAGTTATGAGAAAACACGTGCTTCCCTTTTGAACAACTATATGCTCCTAACCACTGAGGTAGCTGAAGTAGCAGAAGAACTTAGAAAGGCTTTTAATTTTACCCATAGCCATATCTTAAATGGAATGAATGAAAGTGAAGCTTTTGATTTAGCGAAAGAAAATGCAAAAGAAGACTTAGGGAAGGAATTTGCTGATTGCTTAGCCTATATGATTAAATTTGCGAATTACTTTGATATTGATTTGGAAGAAAGCTTTTACAAAAAGATGGATGAAGTCAGAAATCGCAAAAATAGGGATGTTAGTTTGTCTAGAAAATAAAACTTTTCAAAGTTAGTTGTTATGAAGAGCTGAGAAAAGACGTGGTTCCATTTATTTAGTCATGCGCCATACCTGAATAAAAGTTGTATTAAAGGGTAATATACCTCTAAAACATGTATGAGGTGATGGAACATGATCAAACAAGAAGAACTTGAAACGTTAAGAGAGTTAATCAAAGACATAGACACGGCCATGCTGACTACCTTAACGGAAGAAGGGCTTGTTTCTCGCCCTATGAAAACACAAGAAGTAGAGTTTGATGGTGACTTATGGTTTTTCACAAAAAAAGAGACTGATAAATATGAAGAAATTTTAGATGATCAAGAGGTTAATGTGGCTTATGCAGGTAAATCCTATGTTTCCGTCCGTGGACGAGCGGAAATTGTTGAGGATTTAGACAAGAAAAAGGAATTGTGGAGTAAGGCATATGAGAAGATTATGCAAACTTCTTATGATGATCCTAACGTTGTCTTGATAAAGGTAAACGCGGAAGCAGCTGAATATTGGGATACCAGTAATTTCACGAAGAAAATTGCCTTTCTCTATAAACGTATGACAGGACAAAGTTCTAAATCGACAGATGTTAATGAAACGGTAGAATTGAATCAGTAACAGAAAAAATGGATTGTCTGATTAGGACAATCCATTTTTTTCTAAAATTTATGTTGATCCCTTTGTAGCTATAGTTTTTAATTTTTTAGGTTATCTGGTTTTTAGATATAGATTTTAAGATATTGTTCTTGTCCTGCTGTACCGATCATCAAGCCCATCACTGATTTTAAGTAAAGATTCATTGGCACACCTCCATGTTTTGATTACAATCATGAACAAGAGGCAAGCGGTCTGCGCTACTTGGCGATGTAGGAATACATTGTCACCTCGCAAGACGTGTTGATTATTTCGTACTCAGGTTTCAACCACATGTGATCCCCCCCTATCAAGACACCTTCAATAATAAATATTTATTAAAGGTGTGTCGTATTTTACTTTTCAAAACTATGTTATGTCGGATGAAACTCCAAAATAACAAAAATTTCAACAAGATGTTGTCCAAAAATAAACTCGTATTTTGCAAATTGCTGCAAATTTTACCTGACAAACAAAACAACCTGAGTCCATAGACTCAGGTTGTCTTGTTTCTATTGTACGAATTAAGAATGGTACGGGATACCTTTAGTTTTTCACCATCTGCATCAGTACTGACTACTCTTTAACATAAAATCAACTGTCCATTGACCCTTTTGATTCAATATTCCATGCGTATGAAATGACATTTTAGAATTATCGGTTCGGTAATGATGCATCTGTGCTATGATCGTCCCTCTATACTCATTCTTACTTACTTTTTTAAACGATTCTGATTCCTCACGGACTAACGTATTCCCAATCCAAATATACGGGTTTGCAATCAAACTTTTAGTATTCGAACTAACTTGTATATTTGAATTTGTGTTTATCGTATAATGCAGCTGAATGTCTTGGCCGTGGTTTATGATCGAATAGTCATTGATGGTTAACCTGATTCCGTTATCCTCGGAGGAACCTAAACCTATACTTGTTTGAGCATTAGTCAAAGTTGGGCAGGCAAATCCAAAGACTAAGGAAATACATAAGGCGGCACCAATGAATCGCACGGTATAATTCAGTAATTTTCTCATTTTACCACCATCCTTATTTTTCGTGAATATCTCATGTTTCGCCAATCTATATTCATCCTTTTAAGAAATAATCTGAGTCCATTAAAGAAATCAGACTCTGATTGCTGCTAGAGTACAAATCATTTCTTTTTGGATAGCCAATCGGCTAGTGCTTCAGCCTCTGCACCTTTAGCCATGCCTGCTGGCATGCGGTCGCCACCATTTAGAATTTTATTCAATATGTCCTCTTTAGACATTGTTTTACCTATGTGTTGAAGATTTGGAGCTGTTGCGCCTTGGAGATTATCCCCGTGACAGGAAATACAACTTCTTTTGTATACCTTTTCCGGATCGATAACTACGTCTGCTTCCCCTTGTAATTTTGCATTTTTATTTATAGCTCCAGGTTGTAACTTACCTCCTAGACCATAAACAACAACCTTCGTACCACCAGTGATGACTGCAACATATTCTTTGCCGTCAACTGTATATATGGAAGGTGCCATTTTGATTTGTTTTCCTCCACTTTGCTCACTCCATAATACTTTACCTGTTTTAATATCAAGAGCATTTACGTTTCCACCCAATTCCCCGTAAAAAGCAAGACCGGCAGCAGTACTTGTAAGTCCGCCATACATCGGATAATCCGTTTTATTTTGGTATACTTTTTTCCCTGTATTCATATCAATTGCTGTAATGGTACCAGAAACATCAACATCCTTTGGCAAAGGAAGGATCTTTGTTCCTGGGAAGGTATTATTATCTTTTGCAATCTCTTCTGCATCTTTAGCTGCTACCATTAAATTAGGACTATTAATACCCGGAATAAGCACATAGTTGGTTTCGGGATCATAAGTCTGTGGAGCATAGCTTTCTCCACCTGGCGTTCCTGGCCATTGAAGTACAGCCTTACTCTCATCGCTTGGTATGTCCGAATGTTGAATTTTTACAAAAGGTACCCCATCATAAATGGTTTTCCCTGTTTTTGCGTCCCACGCATACCACTTTCCATTCTTACCGCCTTCAACCACAACCTTTTGCTTTTTCCCACCGACCTTTGCATTGAGAATCATCGGTGTCGCGGCAGCGTCATAATCCCATATATCATGATCAACTTGAGTAGATGACCACTTTAACTTTCCTGTTTTACTATCTAAAGCAGTGATAGAATCGGTATATGGATTTTTTCCTTTTCTATCTGCATCATAAAAGTCCGGGGCTGGATTCCCTACTGCAAAATACATCATATCAGTATCTGGATCAAACGACATCGGAGTCCATACGGAACCTCCGCCTGTAAATTTACCTTTTGCCCAGCCCGTTCCTCTTTCAGGAACGGTCCAAAACGGCTCTTTCCATAGCGGTTCCAGGGTATCTGCTTTAAACGCCCAAACAAAACCTCTAGTACCATTATCACCGCCGCTGCTTCCAACGTAAACGTTGCCATCATAATACATCGGAGCTGAAGATTCATAATATCTGTTTTCTAACTTGATAGAAGGTTCATAATCCCAAAAGTTGGCCATTTTTAACAGTTTTCCACTCTTCGCATCCAGTTTGGCCAGCCGATTATCTATCATCAAGACAAATACATTTCCATTGGCCACTGCGACACCCCTACTTGCCACATTGGACTGCCATGGCAAACCATTAATATGATCAAGTACGTCCTTGGGAGGTGTCCATGCCCAAAGTTTCTTTCCGCTTGCGGCATCGATCGCAAACACATGATTTTTCGCACTAGTCACATACATGACCCCGTCGTGGACTACAGGAAAATCTTCTTGTAAATTTGGAACATCCTTATTCCAATCTAAAATATCCTGCTGCCATGCAATCCCCATTTTTTTTACATTATCTTTTGTAATCTCTTTATAGGGCACATGTCGAGTATGTTGAAAGTCATACCCCCAATTAGGGAATCCTGTTTCATCTGCTTGATTTGCCTGGTTGGATTCCTTGGTTTCCCCTTTGTTCTTTGCATTATTTTTTTCATTATTCGACTGACAGCCGACTATAACGATACTCGCTAGCAAAACTAAACCTAATGACTTTAAAAATCTCATCACGGAAATACCCTCCTGACATATGAAATAATAAATTGAACTTTTGATGATGAATTATTCCACTTAGAGTTTTATACCTCCTTAAGACATTCTAATTTTTATAAGAACATTGGTATAATTACCTAAAGTACAAAAATTATGCTAATAGCTACTAATCTTCCTTCCGTCTTTTTAAAATACAGGATGAGTATAACAACGCGTTTACTAGAGGAAAGTTGAATGTATTGAATGACATTGCCAAAAAGATTAAAAAGTTGGAAAAAGTTATATAGACGTTTTCTTAAGTTAGTTAGTAAAGACTCACTAAATTAAATGAATATTTTTTAAGGTGATGGATAGGGTAATATACCTCTTAGAACATGATGAGGTGATGGAAGATGAAACAAGAAGAAATAGAAACTTTAAGAGAGTAGATCAAAGACATAGACATAGCTATGCTGACAACGGTAACGGAAGAAGGCCTTGTTTCTCGTCCTATGAAGACACAAGAAGTAGGGTTTGATGGTGACTTATGGTTTTTCACAAAAAAAGAGACTGATAAATATGAAGAAATTTTAGATGATCAAGAGGTTAATGTTGCTTATGCAGGTAAATCCTATGTTTCCGTCCGTGGACGAGCGGAAATCGTTGATGATTTAGACAAGAAAAAGGAATTGTGGAGCAAAGCATATGAGAAAATTATGAAAACTTCTTATGATGATCCAAACGTTGTCTTGATAAAAGTAAACGCGGAAGCAGCTGAATATTGGGATACCGGTAATTTTACGAAGAAAATTGCCTTTCTCTATAAAAGTATGACAGGACAAAGTTCGAAATCGACAGATGTTAATGAAACGGTTGAATTGAATCAATAACAGAAAAAATGGATTGTCTGGTTATCGAACAATCCATTTTGCTCTTTTTTTACCCATTCCGCACCTGTAACAGTACGCTTTGCTTGATGTTTTACAGCTGCTTGAACGTCTTCAATCATATTTCCATCCTGACCTACAGTAACGCTTCAAGATCATCAATTTTACCTCTGTAACTAGCTCAATAAGACAAAAAGGCTGCCTAAATGACAGCCTCGACCTACAACTATTGACCCTTGTGACTGTCTAGTAAAATAACACAGTTTTTGCTTTAAGTGACACACTTAATTGGAAATTAGATTAAAAACCAATAAAACCAAACATTTTTGCAGACCGAAACAGTATTATTGCCAACAAACCCATTTCAAAAGCAGAAGGTTAAAGCCAAACTGCCCCGTTACTTTAAGTTCATCTTTTCACAAACTAAAAACCTTGGTCACTTGTAATTTCAACGCCATTAGGGTCTACTATAGGGGTTGAAATGAGGTTTTTTATTACCACTTGTTTGATTGTAACCACATCTCCAACTTCTGAACAAATGTTATATGTAGAATTACCGAACAAAGAAAAAAGGTCGCTTTCTAATCCTACTTTTTTTGTTGTTAATTTTAACTCCTTGATTTTTACCTGGTGGTTAAAGGTATCTACTGCATCTTCATTGGTTTGAAGTTCAATTCTAAAATTGTATGGTGTTGCAATAAAGGTTCGACGTTCCCCTTTATCAATCTCCCAATTCATTTTTCCAGCATTTTCACATATATCACCTTGTACTTCTTCTGAAACTAAAAAGCCAATATGGTCAAACATAATTTTCTTTCCAAAACCAAAAGTAATATTTACTGCCCCTTTTCTTGCCTCTATAATACGAAAAAGAATCTTTTTCTCACGAAAATCATCCCACGTTAATGGAGGATTAAAGGCTTGAAAATCGCCATTGTATTTTCCTATGCGTTGAGAAATACGGAATCCATTTTCTAAATAAAATTTTTCCGTTTCTTCTACATAAGGGGTCCAAAAATGATAATGAAAAAGCATACCTTCTCCTTTTTTAAAAATATATTTTTATTATCTATTCGATATAAAAAATAAGAAGTCCTTGTTGAACTAACCTGCCACGTTATATTATCAATAAGAAAAAAGCATTACCGTTGTTCCAGTAATATTCGCAGGATTTCATAACCCTTTTTAAACAGGATGACGGGTAATTGGAGTTAATCCAGAACATTTGGCTTCGTGAAGGCATAGTTAAATAAAGGAGTTAGCTACTACTCCATATTTTACCATATAATGTACATCTCCACGCCTCCCCAGGAGACTTTCCCTCCCATATCTCAACGGGTCATTTATGCTCCTTTATTAATTTCTAAAATCTACTTCATTAAACGATCTCGATCAATTAATATTACTTTATTAGAGGTTGCCAGTTTCACAGCAGGTGCAGTGAAATAGTTATTTGTAATAACCCAACATTCATCAGCATTATAGTGGTTCTTAGCAGAAACAATTTCTTGAACAGCTTTTAGTCCCACTTTTTTATTGTACCATTCTAATTAACGGACCTTAATCTTCGCTCTTGTGAACATATTGAATTAATGCTATGCCATTTGAAGTTTCGATTTCAAATACATCCCCAATCTTCATTCGAACCAATTGAATCAATCCTTAGCTTTTTATTTTATTCTAACTCATCCTTGTTAAACTAAACTGCCCAGTTAGTAAAAAGGCGACTGCTGTTATTGAGCAATCGCACCCGTTTGTTTTACATTAAGATTTTAAGGTTATTTAAATTTCGTTTTTTCATCACGGCTTAACTCCTCGAATTAATTGCAGTCCATTTAAAATGCCTTTCCTAAAATTAGTGGACAGTTCGCTCAAGCTGCTCATTAAGCCTTTGTTTTTTCTTCATTGAATATTGTATTAATGCAATTACTGACAAATATCCTAAAATAGCAACAATTGATACTTCCACACCAAAAGCTCCACCTGTCAGTAGAAATGAATGAGATAATAATTTATAAGAAAAAATAGAGGCTTTATTATAAGAAGTGCCCACATGAAAAATATTACCAATCATAATAATATTCCATATTCCATGTACAATTGCACTATTCCAAACAGACCCACTTTTATACACAATTAAAGAGAACATAATCCCAACACTGGTACCTCCGACTAACAACATCAGCAAATCTATCAAATGTAAATTTGCACCTATTGCATGAACTAATCCGAATATAATAGATGGTATTAGAATCGCAACTCTTTTCCCCCAACGCTTTTCAAGTGCTTTCATAATTAACCCTCTAAATATTATTTCTTCGACGATTCCTGGACCAATACCATATACAAAGACTGCTGTTATAATAATTCCTATTGCATGTGTAGCTTTACTATCGTTTTTAACAAATTCACCCGGAGTGCATAACAATATTGTCATTACAGCAATAGGCAAAACAATTGCACAAGTAAGCCACTTTATTTCAATATGAGGCTTGTCAATACGACACTCTTGTAAAGATAGTTTTATTACCTTTTCACTTAATAGCTTAACACCCCAATACGCCAGAACAACATAACATATGGCATAAAGAACAGGTGAAATCACTTCTGAAATCGGAATTAAATAGATAAGGCTTGCCATTCCTTGAGCGATGTCCAATACTAATATCGGTAAAAATATAGCTAACAGTGCCTTGCTTGTAACGATTCTATCCTCCATATTATCTTCCGTAATTACCCTTCCTATATTATAAAAATTTAAATATTCAGCAAATTTAGTATATCATTTATTTTTATTCTACTAAACTCCGTTAGCTCAAGAAGAAAATTATTATTTTTCGGTTTAGTCGATCTGACCACAACTATACTGCTTCGTTAGTTCATTAAAAAAGAAGGCAGCCACGGCAACCTCTCTTGAAGGAAAATCTATATTACCCAAGTAAGAAGAGTAGCGATTATAAAACTTTGAATCACAAGATGCCTGTACATTCTTTTCTCTTTCACATCGTTTGATAAGATTTTAATTACTACACAGCTGATCGCTGTACCTATTAGTAATCTAAAAGGAAGGTTATAACAAGTTCATAAACCATTAACTCCGCTCCTCGCTTATTCAATTTTCTATAATATATCCATAAATGCCTTATTCAACTAAACTCCCTCTATATAGAAAGGAAAATCTCACGATTTCTCTTGTTTTCTCCAAATTTCGTAGTAGTTTGTTTTAAAATCCATTTGACGATTGGAATTATAGTGTACTAAAGGATAATTTTGGGGGCAAAGTGAAAAAGAAACTTATAGTTAACCAAACCAACCTTATCCAAAAGTTGGATAACTAGTTAAAGTATGGTTGCACTGGTGGATCTCCACATCTCTCATGGAGGTCAACCCTCCCATTTCTCGCAGAGTCTTAGCTCCAAAATTCCTTCGTCCAACCTTTCCATGAGGTGGATGTCAGTCATGCTGCCCGACAGGGTCCTTGCCCGTATTTTAGTTGATTTACTGACTAATCCGTGCTTCAAATGTCTTAAACAATAAAACTACTACCTAATGAATTTCACTAAAAGAAATTTAAGCTGCTATCTGTAATTCCGCCATATGA
>NZ_JAGGQG010000016.1 GCF_018613415.1 Bacillus sp. ISL-18
CTGAAGGTCCCGTTGCTCCAGCTGCTCCAGCAGGTGCGTTTACCTTGACCACGACTTTTTGCTCTACTTTAGATTTGCATTGACATGTTTTGTGCTCACAATCATTACATTTTTTTCGATCGCATTGACATGTTTTGTGCCCGCAATCTTTACATTTTTTATCATTACTCAATTTTTCCACCTCCTTTAATCAGAGTTACGGTATTATATGATGGGAAATTTATTCGGAATGGACAAGTTCCCTAAATTTTTTAAATTTGATTTCAATATTTTCACTTGTTTATAACACTCAGTATCATATTAATGGGAAAATAAGGGTGGGCCGGTACAATTAAACTAAAGATCACCCAAGAGCAATTTCGTAAGATATATGTTTTTAATTCAGTCACCTTCAAAAACTCGGGTACCATGTACATTATCCATCTATTCTGATGAAGATTCGTAAGCTATTACATATTCAAAGATAAAAAAAATCTCCCTATCCAGGAGATTTAATAATTAATACGTTATTAATTCTAAAAGTTCATTAGTCATATGGCTCCCCAGTTGTTCGGATCTAAAGATTGTTTAGATGAGGAGAAAAACGGATTCAAATCTGGTTGACAATAATTATTGTTACGAAATACTTCGAGATACCATATATTAGAAATAAATGATATTTTGAGTGGTGATGGCTATGTGTACAATTACTCTTTGTATGATCGTGAAAAATGAAGAAGAGGTTTTGCATCAATGTTTAAGTAGTGTAAAGGAAATTTGTGATGAAATAATTATTGTTGATACAGGTTCAATGGATAAGACTAAGGATATAGCAAAGAATTTCACAGAAAAGATTTTTGATTTTGAATGGATTGATAATTTTTCTGCTGCAAGAAACTTTGCTTTTAGTCATGCTACAAAGGACTATATTTTATGGTTAGATGCAGATGATATTTTACTAAAAGAAGATCATCAAAAATTTAAAATACTAAAGAAAAATCTAAATGCTTCAATTGATGCGGTTTCTATGATTTACAATATCGCTTTCGATGAATACGGCCAACCAACCTTTAGTTATAGGAGAAACCGTTTAGTAAGAAGAGAGAAAAAATTCAAATGGATTGGTCCAGTACATGAATATTTAGAAGTTAGCGGTAATATTTATACAGCTGATATAGCTATTATTCATCGAAAATCGGATAAAACTAAAACTGTTCAAAGTGACCGAAACATTCTTATTTATGAAAATCGTCTAAAAAATGGAGAAGACTTTTCACCGAGGGATTTATATTATTATGCAAATGAATTAAAAGACCATGCCGATTTTCAGAAAGCTATAAAGTATTATCACAATTTCTTAGATACAAAAAAAGGATGGATTGAAGATGAAATCCGTGCCTGTATAAACATGGCGGAGTGTTATAGAAACCTTGGTAATTTAATAAAAGAAAAAGAATCACTTGTGATGTCATTTATTTATGATGTACCACGACCTGAAGCTTCATGTCGATTAGGGGACTTATATAAAGAAAACAAAGAATTCAACAAAGCCATTGTATGGTACCGCCTAGCTCTTGAAAAAGAGGCAGTTAATAACCCTGGGTTTAGGCAAGAGGCATATTCAACATGGTATCCACATCTTCAGTTATGTGTATGTTATTGGGAAACAGGAGAGCAAAAACTAGCTGAAGAACATAATAATAGGGCCAAAGTATATCGACCGAATGACTCAAGTGTGAAGACAAATGAAAAGTTTTTTAAAAATTATTTTAAAAATTATGACGTGTAATAATTAGGATTTTTTATAAAAACGTTTCTATTCTCCTTTGTATGAAAATATGCTGATCTGTATTAATCATTTTGGGAGGTGAGATTTTTACTAATAATTTCTCAAACTCAAACTGAATACACATAAAAACGAGAAGGTTTACTTAAATAATCCTTCCCGTTTTTTTATCCTTTTTGTTAAACAGTAACTGAGTTTTGAATTTGAAGATTTTTAACAAAATTAAATTAATCGATTACAATACCTGCGCTTGCAAAACCTACAAGAGATGTGAGAACAGAAACTGCAGTATCTATAGAGAAAACCATTAATAATTTATCCCCTCTAGCAACCGGGAGTGCCGTTGCAGCAGTACCAGTAGAAACGTCTAAAAGGTTAATTATAGGTCCTAAAGCTGGTGATAAAAGTACAAAGGCGCCTGATGGAGAAAAGGTATTGCTAGCTGCAGGTGCCGTATATAATTCTGCTCTTACGGTAACAGGTGTACCTATAATTGCTGCCACTGTCGTACTAAAGAATGCAGATATTGATGATACAGTTCCGGCACGAGGAACCACGAATGCGAAGTCAAGAACGCCTCCGATACCAGGGCTCAGAGTAATTGTTCCTCCACCAATAGTAACACCATCAAAAGAACTTCCGAACCCAATAAGAGCCCCAGTATCAAGTAATCCTCCTAAAACACTCGAAAGTGCAACAGGAGTACCTGACGCATATGCAATTATAGCACCAGCTCCAGGAGTTCCAGTCGCTCCTGTAGCCCCCGTTGCTCCTGTTGCTCCTGAAGGTCCTGTTGCTCCTGTGGCTCCAGCAGGTCCTGTTGCTCCTGTAGCTCCAGCAGGTCCTGTTGCTCCTGTAGCTCCTGTTGCTCCTGTGGCTCCTGAAGGTCCTGTTGCTCCTGTTGCTCCTGAAGGTCCCGTTGCTCCTGTTGCTCCTGAAGGTCCTGTTGCTCCTGTGGCTCCTGAAGGTCCTGTTGCTCCTGTTGCTCCTGAAGGTCCCGTTGCTCCAGCTGCTCCAGCAGGTGCGTTTACCTTGACCACGACTTTTTGCTTTGCTTTAGATTCGCATTGACATGTTTTATGCCCGCAATCATTACATTTTTTTCGATCGCATTGACATGTTTTGTGCCCGCAATCTTTACATTTTTTATCATTACCCAATTTTTTCACCTCCTTTAATAAGAGATACGGTATTATATGATGGGAAATTTATTTGGAATGGACAAGTTCCCTTAATTTTTTAAATTTGATTTCAATATTTTCACTTTTTTTAATAACACTCGGTATCATATTAATGGGAAAATAAGAGTTGGCCGGTACAACTAAAGATCGCCCAAGAGCAATTTCGTACGAGATATTTTTTAATTCAGTACCTTCAAATACTCGGATACCATGTACATTATCTATTCTGATGATAATTCCTAAGCTACTACATATTCAAAGATAAAAAAAAATCCTCCTATGCGAGGGCACTGCAAAACGAATACATTAATTGGAAAAAACGCCTTTATGCATTTTTTTGTTAAAATAGAGATAAATCATTTATGTATTGGAGTTTATCGCGATGTTACTTAACCATAATCAATCGGAAAAGAAATTGCGAAGCAATTTCCTACAGCCGCCCATCTATGTTCATGGGCTGGGATGGTTCCAGGTAATAACGAAAGTGCTGGAAAAAAAAAGTCCGGTAAAACCAGAAAAGGTAATAAAAAGTTGCGAGCGGCACTTGTTGAAGCAGCACATTCGGCGGCAAAAACCAAAAACACTTATCTCTCTTCTCAATATCAGCGCTTGGCAGCAAGAATTGGAAAAAAACGTGCGGCAGTTGCGGTTGGACATACCATTTTAACGATTGTTTATCATTTGTTAAACAAAAGGCAACTTTATGTTGAGTTAGGTGCAGATTACTTTGATCGACGAAAAAAAGAAATAGTGATCAAACAATCTATTAAACGACTAGAGGTACTGGGTTGTAAAGTAACGGTTGAAGCTATAGCCTAATAAAGGACAGCATATATTGTTAATTAAGAGCCCAGATCCCTTTTTTTTAACGGATTTTAATGGGTCTAGTTTTGTATTGCCCAAAATCCCACATAATCGTTTTTATTTTCAGGATAGTTTAAGTGTAATACTTCACATATTATATTTATTCAGACATGCTGCTCAGTTTGTTTAAGAAGGTATTCAACAAAAAAAGGGTGGTAATCCTTCTAGGATTAAACGCACCCGATGGTTAAAGAAGAAAACAGTCTAACTATTTTGTGAAACCAGAAATTAGTCATTTACGATTTTAATATCTTTTATTGGATAATAAACAACATTTGTTGTCCCTATTACCTTTTTCAATGGTATCGCTCCAATAGCACGGCTGTCTTTGCTTTGCCTTCTATTATCTCCCATTACAAACAAACTATCTTTAGGGACAGTATCACTACCTACTGCGGTTTCCTTTAAAGTGAAGGAGTCTGTTAATGTTCCTCCATCTTTTAATGATTTTTTGTATTTTTCCAAGTAAGGTTCATTGTAAGCTTTCCCATTTATATATAAAACATCATTTTTATATTCAATTCTGTCACCTGGGAGTCCGATTACGCGTTTTATGTAATCCTTACCTTCTGGGGCGTGAAACACAACAATATCAAATCTTTTCGGTTCTCCGATTTTTGTTACAATCATACGGTCCAGGTCTCGAAGAGTAGGGTTCATTGAAGCACCGTCAACAACAATCGGTGTAAAGAAAAAAGAGCGAATAATGACTGCTATTGCAAGTGCACCTATTAAGGCTTTAATCCATTCATACATTTCATTTTTCTTCTTTACCATTTCTCGACCTCCCTAAATATTCATCTGAATTCATATCCTCATTTTACCATATTTGTTTGGGTATATATTATTTTTCTTAAGCTATCCTGACCGTTAGCACAATAAAAAAACGGTTGCCGCAGCAACCCTTTGTTCCATTCAAGCACCCTTTAGTGAAATAAGGTTTAGACTTCTTCCTGATATATTTCTGATTTTATTGGCTTTAGTTCCAAAGGTATTTTAAACTCCTGAAGGGTTTCTAATGATTTAAAAAATCATCTATATCATCATAATCCATAGACCATTCCGATACCTCTAAATTTCTTAATTCATCTGTTGGTTTAAATAAAAATTCACAGTGAAGTTGTTCCATATTAGAATAATCATCTTCATCATAAACAGTAAACTGACGTACAAAATCAAAATGAAATAGTTCCTCTCCAGTAAAATCATATACACCACATTGAAATAGAATTTCCTTATCATCTTCTCCATCAACTGGTTCTTTACAAAAACCCTTAAATATATCCCAAACTTTTTTTATATCATTGACATCTTCACCAATCTTATCTTTAAGGTAACTTTCAGCATTTTTAACGGTAATCATCACAACACCTCCGCTAATATTATGTAATTATTCTTGTTCAACTATCCTGCCACGTTAGCACAACAACAAAACGTAACGGCGGTCATCTTCATTAACAAACAATTTAAATGATTTTATTAATTGATAACCATCGTTTAAACTGCTGTGTTCCAATATCATAATCAATTTCTTTATTGTAAATGGAAAAAATCCGTGTTCCGAATGGTTCTAATGTTAATTCGTTTTCTGTGGTAATATTTTGAATCCCATACCCTTCAAAATCAAAGAATATATCCCATATATCCTCAGATTGTCTTTTAAATGCTATCGACTCATAATCACAATTACCCTCGTAATACCCTAAATGAAGATGATATTTTTCATCATATAAAATATCCACTAAGCACCTCTATTTTTATCATTTGAATTAAACAATTCGGATATAATCATCAATCCTTTTTGAAATAAACTGCTCCGTAAGTGGAATAAGAAAAAATAAAAGCTGCCAATGCAACTTACAAACTGTAAGCGAAAAACTAATCGCAAAATGAATTTAAAAATTAGCTTTTCTCAATGTATAAGTAGTATAAATTCGTCATTTTTATTTTTTGCACTAATTTATTAATCTGAAAAAAACTCTCATAGTCTTTGGTATAGTTTAATAAAAACAAATAGTACGGAAAATCTTCAAAAAAGGAATGTTTTAACCATTCAATTTCTTCTTTATTAATTGTTCTACCAGCGAGCACCTTACCTGTTATGTAATATGTTCTTTGTAGGTAGTCATCCCAATTCATTTCGATGTCCATTTCCTCGTCAGCTTTAATTAGTTCATTTTCAAACCTTTGTTCAATTCTTTCAATATCTTGAAAAGACTTATTATCAAACAACAACTGGGACCATTCCAATAATTGATTAACAATGTTTAATTGGTTTTCAGCTTTTACAAACCTTAATACATACTCATAGGAAAAAACTATATAAGATTCTGCCGATTTAATTGTGACATTTCTTGCTTCCCATATTTGTCTTACCTGGTTCCAGTGTTTCATCACTATTCTAGTCTCCTCTCAATACCCAAATCAAATAAAGCATTTTTTAATTTTTATACCGTTGTTAAAGTATGCTACCAATTTGCTTAATAAGGCATTGTCACATTATCTAAGATGTCTTCATTCAGATTTCCCTTAACTGTACTCCATCTAATAAATATTTCATCGTTGGGACTTTTAATAAAAAAATACCTAGTCTCAAAATTATTTATCATAGTTTCCTCCATGAAAACAGCATTCTAAAATCATTATAACCAGATACAAAGCCGTTAGTTCTTCTTCCACTAAACTGCCTATTTAGTTTAAGTGAAAATATTCACAATCTCTTCACCCTTACCAATTTACTTTAAATGTGTTGCTCAACAATCTGGTCCGATAGCTGAATTTAAATTGCACTGTAGATGTTCCAAAACTCGTCCTTTTCTGAACACGATCATTCTAGTTCAAAATAGCTGAGTTTTTATTATATTTCATGTAACAAAACCCTGTTCATTATTCAATGTTCATTAACCTATTAATTTCTATCTTATGATACAATAAAATCAGATTAAAAGTTAGAAAGAGTGATAATTGGTGTTAATTGGATATGCACGTGTTTCCACTGGTTTACAAAATTTAGATTTGCAAACAGATGCCTTAACTCAACATGGCTGCACTAAAATTTTTCACGATAAAATGAGTGGAACAAAAAAACAACGCCCTGGATTAGAAGAAGCACTTCGTTATGCCCGGCAAGGAGATGTTATCGTGGTCTGGCGATTAGATCGCCTAGGCCGGAACATGCAAGACTTGATTCAAATTGTAAACACCTTAAACGAGCGAGGAATTGGCTTTCACAGTCTTCAAGAAAACCTGACAATGGATCGAAGTAACGCAACTGGGCAATTGATGTTCCACCTCTTTGCAGCATTTGCAGAGTTCGAAAGAAATCTTATACAGGAACGCTCTGCTGCAGGAAGAGAAGCAGCCAAAGCTCGTGGACGTCTTGGAGGGCGACCAGAGAAATATGGACCGAAAGATATTGAAATGATGAAATCTCTTATTGAAAGTGGCTCACCAATTAAGGATGTTGCAGAAAGATGGGGAGTGTCCCGAACAACTATTTATCGCTATTTAGAAGGACATTAACAATCAGAAAGGAGAATCGTAATGGCACACGGTCTAGGAAGTTTAAACGAAAAAGAGAGGCAGCAAGCGTGGTTACGTTATAAGATTCTAAAGCCTTATATCGAGGATGGTGTACCACTTCGTTCTAATTTCAGAGGAAAGCAAGGTTTCTTTCCGTACGTTACAACGATGGTATGCTCGGTACAAAAAAGATGGACTCGTTGGACTTGCTCGAAAGCCCGTAATACGAAAACAAGCAACTTCTGAAGAAATTATTAAACAGGTGGAACAGTTGTTACTACATCATCCCCATGCAAGCATAAGCTTTATTTACCGAGAACTCCAAGCGATTGCAGAGAAACAAAGCCAAACTATTCCCAGTTATTCCACCGTTTATCGTATAGTTAGTAAAATTCCTGAACGCCTAAAATATCTTTCTTCACACGGGACAAAAAAATACAGAGAAAAATATGATTTTTTATTGAGTATTTCAACGGATTACCCTAATGAAATCTGGCAAGCTGATCATACCCAACTAGATATATGGGTGAAAAATTCTTCAGACAATTTGATTCGTCCTTGGTTAACTCTTGTAGTTGATGATTATACAAGGATGGTTGCAGGCTATCTATTAAGTGAATTTCCTCCAAACAGTCTTCATACCTCCCTTGCATTTCATCAAGCCATTAACCGAAAAACTGAATTGAATTGGCCAATTTATGGAATTCCCGATCGTTTATATGTAGATCATGGATCTGATTTTACATCAAAACATCTTGAACAAGTCGCAGTGGCAATCAAATGCCAACTCCACTTCTCCGAAGTAGGGTTTCCGAGAGGTCGTGGAAAAGTAGAACGGCTTTTCCAGACAATGGACCAGCTGTTTTTTCAACACATGCCAGGCCATAAAACAACTTCTAAAAAAACTAAACACCTTTCCTTAAACGAATTGAAAAGTCTTTTTCATTCTTTTCTCCTTAATACTTATCACGAACGAGTTCACAGCTCCCTTAAACAGTCACCATTGAAAGTATGGTATAAAGCAGACATTATTCCACGTTTGCCTGCTAACTATGAAGATCTTGATTTTTTACTTTTATTACTTGCAAAGCCTCGCATTGTCAGACAAGATGGCATTCATTTTAAAGGTAAACGCTATTTTTCTCCTGTATTACAACCTTATATGGGAGAATCTGTTACCATTCGTTATCATCCCGATGATCTTACTACCATCCGTATTTTCTTTCAAGAGAGAGCTTTATGTACAGCCATTTGTTTTGATGAGATGGAAAACTCGGAACTAGAGGAGCAAATCATGATTGCCCGAAATACACAACGACAAAAAAGATCAACAATTGTTGAAAGAATTGAAACAACCTGCTAAATCTCAAATTCCAAAGAATGAAAAGCAACCAATGCGTACATTAAAGAGGTATGAAAATGAATAATTTCATCGAAACTAAAGAACATCGCCGTTTTGTTGAATTTTGTGAAGCTTGCAGGAAATATCTTATATTGGTATTTGTCACGGTGTTCCGGGTGTAGGGAAAACAATGTCCGCCAAAACAATAGCTTCTTGGTACGATGTCGAACCACCATTGGATTCGATCCGTGATGAAATAAAAATTGAAACTAAAATTAATAAAAGTCAACTTCGCACGATCTATTACAACGCTCCCACCTTTGGGACAAGCCGAATAAAAAAGGACATCTATAATATTGGACTTCGGCTAAAATATTTAGAAGAAAAAATCATGATTCAATCAGGAGATGAGTCTTTTCAATTAAAAACGAGACTGAAAGAGATGGTTGATCTTGTCATTGTCGACGAAGTTGATCGCTTAAAATTGCCGGGGATTGAGGTGTTACGAGAACTATTCGATGATACGGAAATTGGGATGGTGATGATCGGCATGCCGGGAATGCAGCGAAAGTTGTCTCGATATTCGCAACTATATTCCCGAATTGGTTTTTCTCATGAGTACAAGACGCTAGGGGAAGATGAATTACAATTTATTTTAGAAAACAGATTGAGAGAGATTAGTAATTATAAGGGGATGGATCATTTTGAAAACTATGAGGCAATGCGAGAGTTAATTCGTGTTACACGTGGGAACTTCCGAATACTAGATCGAATGCTTGCTCAAATTGAACGAATCATGAAAATTAATCATCTATCCAGTATCAATAAAGAGGTTATTGATACAGCAAAGAGTATTCTTGTAATCGGCAAGTAACAGAATTTACATCTGTTACTTGCCATTTTTATTGAAAAAACATACGACAAAACAAATGAAAAGTAACATCTTTTTTTCTTTCTTGTTTTCCATCTAAAAGTTAGTCTATAATAAATGTACAGGAAGTTATATATCTTTTAGACGGGAATGATCAAAGTTGAGTGAACTTATTGGATACGCAAGGGTAAGTACCTTAGACCAGGATTATTCCTTACAAGTTGAACAATTAGAAAAGTATGGATGCACTAAGATTTTTCACGAAAAGAAAAGTGGTAAGAATACTGGTAGGCCCGAACTGAACAAAGCCATGGCGTATTTAAGAGCAGGAGACAAATTAGTCGTTTATAAGATTGACCGTTTGGCCAGATCAACAAGAGACTTACATAATATTGTTCATGAATTACAAGAGAAAAACATCGGTGTTGTATTCATCAAGGAACAAATCGACTTTTCAACTCCGGCTGGAAAGCTCATGTTTACTATGCTGGGGGCTATTGCTGAATTCGAGCGCGATCTCATCAATGAACGGACCAAAGAAGGGCGAGAACGGGCGAAAGCACAAGGGAAACACTTAGGAAGAAAAGGACAGGACACAAAGGAAATCAAAAGGGCATTAAAACTGTTTGCAGAACGGGAGAAAAATGGATTAAGTGTAAATGACATTTCTAAACAAACGGGCGTGCCACGTTCAACTATATACGCAAAAGCAAAGGGAGTAAAATAATGGCAGTAGACGATCACGCAATAAACAGTTTAAGGGTTTGGTTTGATATTGAATATGAGGAATTAAAAAAGGAATGGAAAAGCAATCAATACGAAAAGCTTTCTGATTGCCCATCCTTTAAAACAGCCTATACCTATCGAGAAGCTTTAAATGTTTTAATTAAAGGTCCTAAATATGTGGATGAATCACAGTTAAAAAGAATGATTGAAGAGGATTTGGAGATTGAAGAGCATTGGGAGAATCGGAAGTAAAACAAATGTGTGCTGACTGTGCAAAGTGGTTTCACCAAACGGGAATGCTGCAGCTTCCAGGTGGCGAGTATGGTAATTGGTATTCTAAAAGTGTTTTCCAGAAGTGTTGAGAGAACATTGGAAATTGCAATGGAATAGAAAAAATAGGAGGGAAAGTTCATGAGTAAGAAATTGAAAATTTACAAAGAAAACGACGAGTTTGTCATTGAACGGATTAACGAGTTTAACCATGCAACAAAACGTTTTGGACGGACTATTTGACGGGCTTAAAGCGTATAGAACAGGAATTGCTGATTATCAATTAGATGTATCCGAGGAATTATGGGCAACCGTTATTAATTTTTTAAATAGTGGCATAGAGTAAAAATGCATTTTACAGGTAGCTATAATTGGGGTTCCAGCAGCAAAATGCGGGATATGTGATAAGCCCCCTTATCGTGAGTTAAAGAGATCCCTTTGGTGGTAGATATAATCGTTTAGATTTGAGAAAATAATCGATAAAGGGGATGACCGAATGAATAAAGATGGATTATTAAAAAAATTAAAAAGTGCCAGTCGAGGTAATTTCTTTTCAATAGAGATCCCTACGGCTACAAAAGAAGATGAAAAAAAGATTGAAGAATTCGTCGGAGAATTAGAGAGAGAGGGAAAAATCAAATTAAGAGAAATTGTACAGCGGCAATACTCAGTTTATTTACATGGAATAATTAAGTATGTATCGGAATAATAGGGTCATAAAATAATAAAAGTGGTTTTGGATTAAAAAATACCAAAAAAATTTTTTCTTAATTTAATTGACCTTTCCATCTTCCACTCTCATTCAAATTACGGTGAAAAATTACATATTCAAATTCTTGGTTTAAAAGGGTTCGAAACCTATTCAGAATCGAAGGAAAGGTCGTAAGGTCATATGAATCAAATAAAAGATGTGCAGCTAATTCGGGATCAGCAACAGTTAAAGAATATGAAGTAGGAGGTTAAAGAGACATTGCTCGGAACCTACTTACATCCTTTTCGCAACCTACTACTAAAAGGATGTAAGCAGGTTCCGAGTCCGGGATCTGCTCAAACTGAAAATGTAACTTTTGAATCAAGTATTGTGTATGATCATACACAATACTTGATGGGCATGCTTGAAGAAGGAATGCATAAACACCCCCTTTTTTATGCAGCCATGCGTCTTCTGAAGAAGTCTAAAACGTTGATAAATCAACCATGTATAAAAACCTGCATAAACGATAAAAAACGAACACAAGCCAATCCCTTACGTTTCAAGGGATTGGCTCTTTTGCTCGCTTCCAATAGTTAACTTTATGTTAACTAGATTTGTATAGAGTATTCATGTGATCCTTTGGGACCTTGTTCAACTAAAGGGCCATTTAATTGAAAAACACTTTAAAGAAAATTGGATATCTATGTTAGGAGAAGGAATAGATTAGTATGATATAATTTATACTTAAGTAAAAATACTTAATGTATCTATTTAATAAAGGAACGGTGAAGATTTTTTTGGACAGTATATGGACTTCAGTTGTAATTGTGTTAATACTAATTGTGGCAAATGGTATTTTTGCTATGCCGGAAATTGCTATTGTTACATCTAAAAAGGGCAGACTTGAGAAATTGCGAGATGAAGGAAACTCCAGTGCTAAATATGCATTAAAATTAGCCGAGGATCCGAATCAATTATTATCAACAATCCAAATTGGAATCACATTAATGGGGGTATTTACAGGTGCATTTGGAGGCGCAACAATAGCTAGTCAGCTAGCTGTTTATGTTGAACAGGTTGAAGTTCTTGCTACTTTCAGTTATGAGCTAAGTTTTATCGTAGTTGTTGGACTTTCTACTTATTTATCATTAATTATAGGTGAGTTAGTACCAAAACGGATAGGTATGGGAAATCCAGAAAAAGTTGCTTGTGCAGTAGCAAAACCGATGTTTAATTTTTCAAAAATTGGACGTCCAATCATTTCGTTTTTAAGTATATCTACTGAATTTGCATTAAAAATGTTGAGAATAAAGCCAACAAAAGAACCGGATGTAACTGAAGAAGAAATTTCCCAATTAAATGCACAAGGTGTTTACAGTGGGGTTGTTGAAGAAATCGAACAGGATATGGTTGAACAAATTTTTTATTTAGGAGACAAACGTCTTAGGGATATTTTGGCACCTCGTACCCAGCTTGTTTGGATTGATATAGAGAATTCATTTGAAGAAAATATGAAAATAATGAAGGAAAGTCCTTACTCCAAATTTCCTGTTGGAAAAGGGGGGTTAGATAACTTTAAAGGGATTATTCGTACAAAAAATCTTTTATCAAAAATTGTTGCAGGAGAGAAAATTGCTTTAACTGATTACATCGAAGATACACTCGTACTACCCGAACCAATGAAGGTGTTTCGGGCATTAGAAATGTTTAAGAAATTTGGACAGCATGAAGCCATTATCATTGATGAGTATGGCGGAATTGAAGGATTTGTAACCCTTCATGACATTATGGAAAATATTGTTGGTGAATGCCAGAGAAAGATAATGAAGAAGATCCACAAATTATAGAGAGAAATGAGAATTCTTGGTTAGCAGATGGTCTTGTTTCAATTGAAACATTTATATGATTTTTCGACTTAGAAGATAACATAATCCTTAATCGTAGTAAAAACTTCTACACATTAGGAGGATTTATTACCAATAAAATTGGGGATATACAGAAAGTTAGGGATACAGTTCAAGTGGGAGAATTACAATTAGAAGTTGTTGACATGGATCGTGTCCGGGTAGATAAAGTATTAATTTCAAGGATAGAAATAGAGGAAGAAGAGAATAATTAAATATTGTTAAAATATAGAAAATATGGTAACTACTCAGCCTATATTTCACAACATGTAGTGCAGGATTCTACAAAATGATACTACGTATTAGATGGTCTAATGGTCATCTTTCTTATATACAGTTTACTACTGAAATTCTCATAATTATTGGTTATTGTTAAATTAGTTTTCAATAATGGTTAATGATGGAAAGTAAACAATTAGATAAAGAAAAAAACCATTCCAGTTTAGACAGGAATGGTTTTTAGTAGAGTATTATTTTCCTTCAAGAGCTACGTTTTTTGCATTTAATTTCACTTTATCTTTTGTGTTTTTCAGTAAATGTTTAATTTCTTTAAAGCTTACAAAGCTTTTATTTTCTTCGTCGAATAGACGGAAGCGAATAGACTGTAAGCTTGTGTGAAGATTAATCGTTGTTGCTTGTTGTAAAGGTGGAGTCGATTCATGTGCTTTTTCCAAGTTATAGTTAGGAATTCTTGGGCTTAAATGATGCACATGGTGAAAGCCGATATTTCCAGTTACCCACTGTAAAACCTTTGGCAACTTATAATAAGAACTTCCATCGACTGCAGCTTTGACATAATCCCATTCTGCTTCAACTTCAAAATAAGAGTCTTCAAACTGATGCTGCACATAAAACAACCAAATGCCTAGGGAACCGGCTATGAAAAGAATCGTACCTTGAATAATCGCAAATGCTTGCCAACCTATTAACCAAATCATGAGAGAATAAATAACAATTACCGAAATATTAATCAGATACGTGTTATTACGCTCATTTGGTCGAGCATCTTTTCTATTAAATCGATTGCTTACTAAAAATAATAATGCTGGTCCTAAACCGAACAAAACAATCGGATTTCGATAAAGTCTGTAGGAAAGTCGTTTCATTGGGGAAGATTCCACATATTCTTCCACAGTCATCATCCATATATCACCAACGCCGCGCTTATCTAGATTTCCGCTTGTAGCATGATGAATATTATGTTCGCGTTTCCACTTCTCATATGCAAATAATGAAATAATCCCAGTGATAGTACCAGTAATATTATTCGCTTTCTTGTTTTTAAAGAAAGAACCATGTGTACAATCATGAAAAATAATAAAAATACGAACGACAAAGCCTGCTGCGATAACGGACAAACCAACTGTCAACCAAACAGAAACATCTAAACTCAAGTAAGCTAAGAACCAAAGGATAAAAAATGGTGGAATCGTATTAATAAGTTGGAAAATACTCTTTCTCAACTCGGAATTTTCAAATGGTTTCACATTTTTGCGTAATTCAAGCGTCTTTTCTCTGCTCATCTTATCCTCCTAAAACGAATTATTACCCTAATTATAAAGGCATATTTTTATTAGGAGTAGGCATAAACGTCAGGTCATAAGTATGACAAGTGTCATATAGGTAGAAATGTGGAAGTGCTTGTCTCTGCTCCCATTGCCAATAAGGATGATTATGTTAACTATATTCCCTTACAAACAAGGTTTTGGTTGCCTTAATGGCAACCTTTTAGGCCCGATGATTTGTATTTTTTTAAATCAATGGCCAGTATCTTTTCTTTATTATTTTCAACATGTTTCTTCAATGCAAAAGCTATTTTCTCAGCTTGATCTACGTCCGTAATCTCAAATACTTCTCGAAAATGGCTCCGACTTGAATTAATCTGCGTGTCCTAATCATCCATAACGGAACTGTCGGGGATCCTGGAGAAACAGAGGAATTGAAATTGCCGAGGTTTCAGAGAGCAGAAAAAGTAATGGATGAACTAGCGGAAGAAAAAGTTAATGAAGGCTTTGAGTATCTAGAAGAGGACGAATTAATTGAGTTAGTGGTTCAATATAGTTATAAAGAAGATGAAATGCAAACAGCACTGGAACTTAGACACTCTGTAGAAGACCTAATGAATGAATGTCTAGGTTGGACAGGTAATGGTTCGTGTGATGGCGGGGATATTGGCAGCGGTACAGCTAATATTTTCAACAATGTTGTAGATGTTGGAATGGCGACACGAACAATAATAGAGGAACTTAAAAATAACAATTTACTACAGGTTGTGAAAATTGCTTATCTAAATCCTGATGATGAAGAATATATTGTTTTGTATCCTGATGGAGCAGAGTTTGACCTTATTTAATAGGCGTTGAGAAATCTCAACGCTCTTTTTGGTGCTAATTATTGTGTAAATCAAATCCTAAAGCCTGTAGCTGAATGGAGTGTTGGGGGCTATTACAGCTTCCTTCCCTTATCAAAACATAATTGGACATTGTGAAGGATGCAAGAATTGAAGTTCATAGCTGTCGTTGTGGCAGCTTTTTCTATTTTGAGCTAACGTGTCATTTTAGCTTAAGAACGTGTGGTAAAATAATACATATTAGAGCGGGTTGTGAGGGTTATTATGGAAAACTATACGATAAAATTGAACAATAATTTTGACGTAGAAGAAGGCTTTGAGTTAACAGGAGATAATATTGCTCAGGTTACAGTCTTAGATATAAATGGAGACGATGTTACAAAGCAATCGAGAGTTCAATTTACTCTTAGCAAGAATGCTTTACTAGGTTTAGGCACGGAACTAATCCGTTTAGCTCATAATTATCATAATGGTAAACATTCTCATATAGACCCTATTTATAAAGGTGATGCATATCAATCTATGGGTATAATGCTTCACCCAGATAGTAGTGAGCTTATAATATGTTGCGGGGATTATGAACCTTATACTGAATATATTGAAGAGGATAAAAAGTAAGATTGTGAAAAATTGTACTTAAAGTAACGGGTGCAAGAGTTAAAGAATGGGATGGCTGCGACGGTCATTTTTTTCTGTTGAACTAACTAGCAGATTACTTCAATAAGACTGTTAAGCAGGGATTAAATAAAATGAAGTGGAATATTAACTGTTGTGACCATTATTCGGGGGTGGGAAATTGAAGATTGGCTTTTTTCGGAATCTGAATAAGGTAGAGACTTACGCCACAAATAAACGGCAAATTAAGTTTTATTTTTCCATCGAAGAAGATATGTATGTTTCTTTTGGACTAAATAGAAAATTTGAATTTGATAGTCGTTGCCCACGTCCTCCACAACTAAACGGTGTTGTTGTTGCTTCAGCTTCCTGTAACAGAGATAAGAAAATTAGCATTGGTTTTTACCCTATATCCCAGGACCTCTATAACCAAAGTGCGATTAATGAATTTCATAATGAAGTGTTACCATTGATTAAGGAATGGATTCATAACCAAACCTCGAAACCAGAAACAGCAGTTTTAGGCGTGGAGCAATATTTAATCGAGTGGGATAGAAAAACTCACTTATTCCATCAGCTCAAATTCCTGTAATTTGAAATTTTATATTTCTTTTTTGTGCTAAACGTGGTGCTTGAGTTTAGTATGGTAAGACTGTTAGCAACAGCCTTTTTTCATAGTGAATTAAAGGCAGTTTAGCCGAAAGGAGTGAGGTAAAATGAAAGGTAAAGCGGTAGACCACTTTTTTCATTCAGCTGTACAATATTGTAGCGTAATTGAAAATTTTGATTCAAATCAAGATGAAAACAAATTTAAAACTCTCCTCCTTTCGCTTTTAGATTTATATTCAAAAGCTCTGCATCTTCCCGATATTGACCCAGGCAAATCACTGAAAGTTAATGTACCTCTTCCCCAAATTAATTTCGACAAGTACGAATATTACTGGGAAGTATTTAACCCCTACAAAATAGATGAACCTGTATGTGGTAGTTTAAGTGATGACACTTTAGATATTTATAAGGATGTTAAGGAAGGGATAATCTCATACCAAAAAAATCATCATAATGAGGCGATCTGGGGATGGAAGTTTAGTTTTGAATCACATTGGGGAAATCATGCTGTGGATGCAATGCGGGCATTACATTCAGTTAATTTTGATGAAATTGACGATTTATACTAGAGGTTTCTTCTTCGGCTAAAGGGTGCTTAACTTTAATTAGAAGTAGAGCCATTTTCTTATTCAAGTAACGGGCGATTGTTAATCGAATTAAAGAAACAGGTTGCCTAAAGGGGTGAGATTTTGTCAGATAGGAAATATGAATTATTAAATGCATTTCCAACAAATTTAGAAGATGACGTAATGGTGGTTTTACGTCAGATTAAACAAACAAACACGTTGGATTTTTCGTGCTGTTTCGAGGTTAACATTTGTGGAAATTTGCTTATTATTCCTGAACGGATTTACTATAATGAACCTTCCTCATCACAATTAAATTCCTTATCGGAACAGCAACAAGTAATTTTGGCTTGTTTATTTACAAGGCATCACAATGGTTTTGTTAGAGAAGAAAATTTAAGAAAGATCATTCACCTCAGCAATCATTATATTTGGATTATTCCTAATTTAATTCGTTTAACGGGTGAATATGTAATCGAAATTTTACAGGTGATTAAATCCAATTTAGATAAAGTGAATAAAGGGATATTAAAAGATTTCATTGTTGATAATCCAAAATTTTATAAAACCACTGAAAGTCGTGTCGTGAGTTATTGGGATTGCTACTATCGGAAACTGTATCCAAATAAAGAGGATTATATCGGCTATGAAATCATTCAATATTTCCGTTCCTTATTCAAGTAACTGAGTGCTTTACTCAAATAAAGGGTAAAGCTTTTTAGTTGTACTAACGAGGCAGGTTGAATAAGATAGAAATTTAATACACCGCTAATTTAGCCAAACTTACACTTTAAATCAACATAAAAATATATGGTATTCCGTAGATAATGCACATCATTACAAAAACAATAATAAAAGTAATTACTGGGTGTGGTAACTTGTTATAGAATTTAATAAGGACAATACCAACCAAAATTAATATTAAGACAAAAAATATTGGTGACATATAAACATCCCCCAGAGAGTTTTATAAATTTATATTAACATAAATTGGGTTTTACACCTTAACTTTATCGGTGGTTATTCAACTAAAAGGGCAGGTTAGTGGAAGAAGGAATCGTGATTTTAATGTAGAATATTTCTCTGAGGAGTGATTCTATGGATATAAGATTTTCGTTTGTTTTGGACACAGATGTACCAACTGGACCAGAATATTATGGATCTTATATGAATGGTTATATAACAGGTAATTTAAATATTTATATAGATGAATAATTATTTTTCGAAGAACCATTTATCAACCTAGTAGAACTAGGATGGAAACTGGGCAAATGGTTACAAAAGATTCGTAGTGATGTTAGAGAGATATGGACTTTGATACCATTGACCATGACGAGGCTATAATCAACTTTCTATATGAGGGTGAAGATAATTGGAGAATTTATTCAATTTGGCAAGAGTTTGAAACAGACAAATACATTTCCACAACTGTATTAGTAGAAGCTGTAACACATTATCTTCACGAATTGAATAAGGAACTTCACTCAATTGATTACTTTGTTACTCTGGATAAGTACCTTTAGTAAGTAATCTCAAAGGAGTGAGGAAGGTAAAATGAATCAATCCTATTTTTATTTAAAACTAGAAACACATCAATTACATATGTCTTATAAAAATGAAAAACGTCGCGTACGTGTTTTATTGCCGAAAAATTATGATAAAGATGAGGCTAAAAATTATCCAGTTGTCTATATGCATGATGGACAAAATGTTTTCTACAGTAGTGAAGCTTATAGCGGGTATTCATGGAAAGTTATTCCGGCAATTAAACAAAACCCCGATTTTCCGAAGATCATTGTTGTTGGGATAGATAACGCTGAACAAGATCGAATTAATGAATATACGCCTTGGAAAATTACTGAAAGCCCACTTCCTGAAGATATTGAACTAGGCGGAAGAGGCGCGGAGTTTGCTGAGTTTGTCATGACAGTCGTGAAGCCGTTTATCGATAAGCATTACCGAACTAAATCGGATAAATATCATACAGCGATGATTGGCAGTTCACTTGGAGGAAATATTTCGGCTTTTATGGGTATTGAATATAAAGATCAAATTGGTGGTTTAGGCATTTTTTCTTTAGCCAATTGGATTACAAGTAATGCCTTTGACAGTTATATTGCTAGAAAAGAGTTGGATCCTGAACAACGCGTGTACATTCAAGTTGGGACTCAGGAAGGCGATGATGCCGATCGACAATTGATGTATGGTAATATGAAGCAGGCATATATCGATTGCTCGCTTAAGTATTATAAACAACTGATAAAAGGCTCTGTTCCAATTGATAGCATTCGTTTAAATATTTTTGCGGATGAAGAACATAATGAAAAATCTTGGGCAAAACACTTGCCAGAATGTTTACGTTTCTTAAGTGAGAAGTGGTCTTGAATGAACTGAATAATTATATTTGACTGAATTTGATCATGGGAGGAATCTATCACTTTTTTTGAATATTTTAGGAAGTTTAGATTGATTATAAATTGATATAATTGTACCTTAGTCGTGAAAATAATGAATTTTTTGATTCTGAGAAAGGAGCTTTTTTTATGAATTATATTTTGATATCACCATATTATCCAGGTAATTTTCAGTCATTTGCTCATCGTTTAAAAGACGCAGGTGTCAATGTTTTAGGAATTGGCGAAGAGCCATATGACCAATTAGGTTCCGAATTACAAAACTCTTTAACAGAATATTATCGTGTGAATAATTTAGAAGATGTAGATGAAGTGAAACGTGCTGTTGCATTTTTATTTTATAAACATGGTCCAATTGGCCGCATTGAATCCAATAACGAATACTGGTTAGAACTTGATGCGCAGCTGCGTGAGCAATTTAACGTATACGGCAATAAAACGAATGACTTGAAAAAAGTTAAGTATAAATCTGAAATGAAGAAGCTGTTTAAAAAAGCGGATGTGCCTGTTGTAGAAGGAAGAATCGTTAAAACTAAAAAGGAGTTATCTAAAGCCATTGATGAATTAGGACTGCCAGTTATCGCTAAACCGGATAATGGAGTTGGATCAGCTGCAACCTTTAAATTAAGTTCAGAAGAGGCTGTACGTCATTTTGAAGAAGAATGGGGAGAAGCACAAGTGTACTTCTTAGAACCATATGTCGAAGGAGGCGTGCTTTGTACATTTGATGGTTTAGTGGATCAGAAAGGTAACATTGTTTTCCAAACAAGCTTTACATATAATGTGCCGACTCTGGAACTCGTTAATGGTCAGTTGGATTTAGCTTATGTGATTCAAAAAGAAATTGATCCAAAGCTCGAAACTTATGGAAAGGCGATTGTGAACGCTTTTGGCATGAAAGAACGCTTTTTCCATATTGAGTTTTTTAAATTAGAAAATGGGGATTATGTTGCACTTGAATACAATAACCGCTTGGCTGGCGGCTACACGATTGATATGTACAATTTCGCGTACTCCATTGATTTATTTGCTCAGTATGCTTCTCTTGTGGCAGGAGGAGAATTTAAGAAGTCCGATGCCAAAAACAAGTTTTGTGTCGGTGTAACACAGCGTGATGCGTATGAGTATAAACATGATACGAATGCTATTTATGAACAATTTGGCGACCGTGTGAAGTTTGAACAGCGCATGCCAGATGCGTTTGCGGAACTCCAAGGAAATCAATTTTATGCGATTAATGCAGATTCGCATGAAGAAGTGGATGACATTATCCGTTTTGTACATGAACGAAAAAATTTGGGAAAGGAGATTTTTCTATGCATATAGAACAGTTAAACCATTGGAGTGGCGAATTAGGACGTGAAATGCTGTTAAACAGATATGGACACAGTGGCATGCCAATCGTAGTTTTTCCTTCATCTGGAGGGACGCATTCTGAATACTATGATTTTGGAATGATTGATGTGTGTCATGACTTTATTGAATCCGGAAAAGTTCAATTTTTTACATTGGCTAGTATAGATAGCGAAAGTTGGCTGCACGACTCAAAACCGGCGCATGACCGTGCATTAGCTCATGAGGCATATGACCGTTATGTGATTTCAGAAGCGATTCCATTTATTAAACATAAAACAGGTTGGTTTGATCCAATGATGACAACGGGGTGTAGTATGGGGGCATATCATGCGTTGAACTTTTTCTTGAGACATCCGGATGTCTTCCAAACAACCGTTGCACTAAGCGGTGTTTACGATGTGCGTTTCTTTTTTGGGGATTACGGAAATGATCCGCTTGTATACGAAAATTCACCGAGTGATTACATATGGAATCAAAATGACGGCTGGTTTATTGATCGATATCGTTCAGCAGATATCATTATTTGTACCGGGCTGGGTGATTGGGAACAGGATGGGCTGCCTTCATACTATACATTAAAAGAAGCCTTTGAAGAAAAACAAATTCCAGCATGGTTTGATGAGTGGGGCGAAGATGTTTTGCATGATTGGATTTGGTGGCGACGCCAAATGCCGTATTATTTAGGAAAATTACTTTAATAAAATGTCAAAAAAAACATCAGTACGGTTGAGTCGCTGGTGTTTTTTGACAGGGGGTTTTTTTGATTTTTAGGTAATAAATAATTGATGTTGTATTAAAAGTAGCAATAAAGTGGTAATAAACACTTAAATGTGGTGATAAAAAGGTAATAAAATAACAATAGACTGTCGTCGTTAAAAGAAACCCATATAATATATTATGGACAATATTCTCACAAAACATATAAAACTTCAGGAGGCAGGTTATTGAATATTCAACAATTAAGTGCTTTGATCCAAGAAGGATAAAGGCACTTTTCTATTGAAGTTCTTATTAAGCTCTCTAACGGGGCAGCATTCCTGTAATGA
>NZ_JAGGQG010000017.1 GCF_018613415.1 Bacillus sp. ISL-18
TTTCAATTGAATAGTCTGGTAATTAAGGCGAGAAGGTCACACCCGTTCCCATACCGAACACGGAAGTTAAGCTTCTCAGCGCCGATGGTAGTTGGGACTTTGTCCCTGTGAG
The DNA here is from genome assembly GCF_018613415.1 of Bacillus sp. ISL-18. Taxonomy (GTDB): domain Bacteria; phylum Bacillota; class Bacilli; order Bacillales; family Cytobacillaceae; genus Neobacillus. The sequence goes on from NZ_JAGGQG010000017.1 coordinate 113, forward strand.
AGTAGGACGTTGCCAGGCATGTTTAGGACAATCCGGAAGGATTGTCCTTTTTCATTTATGGAAGAAAAAGATGCTTAAAAAGCAAATAGTACGAAGTGTTTTCAAAGAAAATACATATAGACATACACCCAATTAGAGGCATTAACATAAGATAATACAGGAGCCGGGTGAAAAGATTATTCAAAAAATTGTATACAAATCTGCGGTAATGGACAGAATGGATGTATGGAGGTGGAGGGATTGAATTCAATATTAGCACATAATCATTTTGAGGAAACGTGCGTTATTTGTGAAAGTCTAAAACCAAAAGGCATACATCTATACACTTCTTTTATTTGTACAGACTGCGAAAATGATTTAATTCATACTGATACAAATGATCCAAGATATAAATATTTCCTTAAACAGCTAAAAAAGATTACTACACCTGAAATATTTTCATAATAAGTCCTTAAAGGGCTTTATTTTTTTGTTGAAAAATAGGAAACTAGATAAAGTGATCTTTAAAAATGTCGTTTAATAGGCAAGGTAGATATAAATGAAAAATCAATTAGAAATCCCTTTGTATAATGCGTTGAAGAGGCATATAAGTAATAATCCTGTATCCTTTCATGTTCCCGGCCATAAATATGGTGAAATAGCTGCATATAAACAGGATGAATTTTTTAAAGGAATAGTAAAAATAGATGCAACAGAATTAACGGGTTTAGATGACCTTCATTCACCAGAGGGACCCATTAAAAAAGCAGAAGAGCTGTTAGCTGCGTTATATGGATCGAAAAAAAGCTACTTTCTTGTGAATGGTTCAACCGTTGGCAACTTGGCTATGATTATGGCTGTCTGTACGGTGGATTCAACAGTCCTCGTTCAAAGAAACTGCCATAAATCGGTGTTAAATGCTCTGAAGTTAGCAAAGGTAAGGCCTGTCTTTCTTGAGCCTGAGATCGATCAGGATTGGAAGGTAGCTGCATGCATCAGCATTCAAACCGTCCAACAAGCCATTAACCAGTATCCTGGCGCTAAGGCACTGATCTTAACTTACCCGAATTATTATGGGATGGTCGATGATTTAAAGGGAATAATTGAGTTGGCTCACCTCCATCAAATTCCGGTATTGGTGGATGAGGCACATGGTCCACATTTTATCATTGGAGAACCTTTTCCCCCATCTGCACAGCAATTGGGTGCGGATGTGGTTGTTCACTCTGCACATAAGACCCTTCCAGCGATGACAATGGGTTCCTTTTTGCACGTGAATGGGAACTTGGTAAACCTAACAAGGGTAGAAGAATATCTAGGGATATTTCAATCAAGCAGCCCGTCCTATCCAATTATGGCATCACTAGATATTTCCCGATATTATTTAGCAGGATATGAACCTGAAGATGTAGACTTTCTTCTATCTGAAATTCAATCGTTTAAAGAAGCTTTAGCTAAGATTGAAAGCATAAAAGTGTTAACCTATCCAAAGAACGAGGGTGACCCTCTTAAAATCACGATCCAATCTAAATCTAATTTAACAGGAATTGAATTACAAAAAAGGTTGGAAGCGAATGGAATCTATACGGAGTTAGCTGATCCGTATAATGTCCTCTTTATTTTACCTCTTTTAAAAAAAGGACAAGTCTATCCATTATTCGATACTGCGGAAAAAATGAAAAGTGTGCTTGCCGGATTGCCGTTTAACGACATAATAGAAGAAATTCCGACAGGCGGTGAAAGGATTTCGGAATTAGCCATCCGTTATAGTGAAATGGAAAAACTAAATGTAACGGAGGTCAAGATAGAGAGGGCATTAGGATTGGTTTGTGCGGATACGATCATACCCTATCCACCTGGAATACCTTTGCTAATGAAGGGAGAAAGAATAACAAGTGGAAAAATTGGACAGCTTAATCGTTTAATGCAAACAGATGCAAGATTTCAAGGGGATGTCTCTCTATTAAAAGCAGGTTATTTAAAGACTTTTTCTATAACGTAGGATGATACATACTGGAGGTTTTATTTTGAAAGAAAACGGAACTTTTATTACATTTGAAGGTCCGGATGGGGCTGGAAAGACAACGATTATCAATCTGATAGCCAAAGAGTTGGATCACGCTTTGTTGACCAGGGAACCAGGAGGCATTGAAATAGCTGAGCAAATTAGAAAGGTTATTTTAGATAAAGAAAATACCGCTATGGACCCTCGGACAGAAGCACTATTATATGCCGCGGCAAGAAGGCAGCATTTAATTGAAAAAGTAAAGCCGGCATTACAAGATGGAAAAGTAGTTCTATGTGATCGATTTGTTGATAGTTCATTAGCGTATCAGGGATATGCCCGTGGATTAGGAATGGATGAGGTTTATGCAATTAATCAATTTGCCATTGAGGACTTGAGCCCAGAGCTGACTATTTATTTTGATATAGAACCAGAATTAGGAATGAAGCGAATTAATCGTAATAAAGGAAGAGAAGTAAACCGCCTCGACTTAGAAAATCTCGATTTTCACCATAAAGTCAGAGAAGGATATCTTCTACTTTTGAAGCGTTTCCCAGATCGAATGGTCCGGATTGATGCGTCAGGTACCATTGATGAGGTCTATCAAAAAACATTAAATATAATCAAAGCAAGATTAGCAGAGAAAAGCCTTTAGCATAAGGCTTTTTTATTTAGGTATACCGGCAGATAACCTGTTATAATAAAATAAAGGAAAAAAGAGGAGAGGGTGTTCCATATGAAAATGATCATAGCCGTCGTTCAAGATCAAGATAGCAATCGTTTATCTAAAGCATTAGTAGATAATAATTTTAGAGCAACCAAACTAGCTAGTACAGGTGGTTTTTTGAAGTCGGGGAACACAACCTTTATGATAGGTACCGAAGATATCCGGGTAGACCGGGCTCTGCAAATTATTAAGGATAACTGCAAATCCAGGGATCAGCTGGTTGCCCCTGTTTCACCAATGGGAGGAAACGCTGACTCTTATGTCCCTTATCCGGTAGAAGTAGAAGTAGGCGGAGCAACGGTATTTGTATTACCAATTGAGCAATATATGCATTTTTAATTATAGATAGTGAGTGATTAATTTGGTTAAAACATGGGATCAACTACTAGAGCTGCAGCCGAAGGTATTGAAAATGTTAAAAAACAGCTTGCTGAAAAATCGAGTGGCCCATGCTTACCTTTTTGAAGGCATGAGAGGAACAGGAAAAAAGGAAATAGCCTTATTGCTCACAAAGTCTTTATTTTGTGAAAAGGTAATAGAAGGCTATAAACCCTGCGAGTCCTGTAATAACTGCCTTCGAATCAATAATGGTAACCATCCAGATGTTCATATGGTGGAGCCGGATGGATTATCGATTAAAGTAGAGCAGATTCGAGCTCTTCAAGCAGAGTTCTCGAAAAAGGGAGTAGAATCATTTAATAAAGTTTACTTGATCTCTCATGCTGATAAAATGAGTGTGAGTGCTTCAAACAGCTTACTAAAATTTCTCGAGGAACCAAATCCGGGTACGGTTGCATTTCTATTAACAGAGCAGGTTCAGCAGTTGCTGCCAACGATTTTATCTAGATGTCAAATGTTGGTATTTCAACCCTTAGCACCGCAGATGATGTTTAAACAGTTAATTGAAAACGGGGTCCATCCTGCTAAAGCACCTTTATTAGCACAGCTAACCAATAATTTGGAAGAAGCTCTCAAATTAAATGTCGATGAATGGTTTGCACAAGCCCAAAAAATAGTGGTAAAATTATATGAGGTGTTAAAAAAAAATCCGCTGGAGGCAATGGTTACACTCCAGGGAGATTGGTTTTTACACTTTAAAGAGAAAGAACAGATTCAACGTGGTTTAGATCTATTACTTTTAGTTTTTAAAGATTTACTATATATACAATTGGATAGGCAGGAGCAGCTTGTTTTTATTGAGGAGAATGAGCGGTTAAGACAATATGCTCTGCAAACATCTGGACGGCGCTTATCGGATCAAATGTCAGCTATTCTTGATGCCAAAAGGAAGCTGCAGGCAAATATGAATCCTCAGCTGATGATGGAACAGCTTGTGTTAAAATTGCAGGAGGGATCTTCATTTGTATGATGTTGTAGGAGTACGCTTTAAAAAAGCGGGGAAAATCTATTATTTTGATCCGGGAGACCTCTCAATTGCTAAGGATGACTACGTCATTGTTGAAACAGTTCGCGGTGTAGAATATGGGAAGGCAGTGATTGCCCGTAAACAGGTGGAAGAACATGATGTAGTTCTTCCGTTAAAAAAGGTAGTCAGAATTGCCGACCAAAAGGATCGAATGATTGTTGAAGAAAATAAGCAGGCAGCCCAAGAAGCTTATGAGGTTTGTAATGAAAAAGTGAATGAACATCAGCTGGATATGAAACTAGTGGATGTTGAATATACATTTGACAGAAATAAGGTAATCTTCTACTTTACAGCGGATGGAAGAGTTGATTTCCGAGAGCTTGTAAAAGATTTAGCAGCTATTTTTCGGACACGCATTGAATTACGCCAAATTGGTGTCCGCGATGAAGCAAAAATGCTTGGCGGTATTGGACCATGTGGAAGAATGCTATGCTGTTCAACCTTTCTAGGTGATTTTGATCCTGTCTCGATAAAAATGGCAAAAGATCAAAATCTTTCATTAAATCCAACGAAGATTTCCGGTTTATGCGGAAGACTTATGTGCTGCTTGAAATATGAAAATGATGAATACGAATCCGCTAAAGAAGCTCTGCCAGATTTAGGGGAAATCATTGAAACACCACAGGGTAAAGGAAAAGTGGTTGGATTAAATATATTAGAGCGGGTACTTCAGATTGAACTAAAGGAACAAGAACGGGTTCTGGAGTATACTTTGGATGAAATCATTAAAGAAGGTGCCTTTTCTATACAATCCACAGATTAAGAGGTGGAAGCCGTGGATAAAAAGGAAATTTTTGAATCAGTAAGTAATATGGAAACACAAATTGGCCATCTTTATCAGCAATTAGGGGAATTAAAGCAGCATTTAGCCGAGATACTAGAAGAGAATCATTATTTAAAGCTTGAAAATGAACATTTAAGGCGCCGTTTAGATGTAACCATGGAAGATGAAAAGAAAGAAACGGATCCAGCACAAGGCGCTGAAGCAGCTGTAGAAACTCCAAGGAGTAAGCATTTTGATGTTGGTGAAGGATATGATAACCTCGCAAGGCTCTATCAAGAGGGGTTTCATATTTGTAACCTTCATTTTGGCAGTTTGCGTAAGGAAGGCGATTGTTTGTTTTGTCTTTCTTTTCTTAATAAGAAATAATCTTAAGAGGCTGATTTGATGCAGCCTCTATTTTCATATCTTTTTGACAGGGTGATGGATATAGTGGTGTATTTAAAGGAAGATGAACGGCTTGATTATTTACTAGCTGAGAAGCTCCGAATTATTCAAAGCCCATCTGTATTTGCTTTTTCTCTCGATGCAGTCCTGCTGGCCCGGTTTGTATATGTTCCCATTCAAAAGGGGAACTTAATCGACCTCTGCAGCGGCAATGGGGTGATCCCTTTATTTTTAAGTACACGGACAAAAGGACAAATTACAGGTGTGGAGATACAAGAACGATTATATGATATGGCAGTTCGAAGCATTGAGCACAATGAGCTCAAAGACCGTTTAAAAATGATTCATGGCGATATTAAGGAAATGCCAAAAGCATTAGGGCATGGTAAATTTGATGTGGTTACCTGCAATCCTCCTTACTTTACCACTCCTTCTAAGGAAGAAATAAATCCTAATGAGCATTTAGCTATTGCCCGACATGAAATACTCTGCACACTTGAAGATGCAATCAAAGCTTCAAGTCAGTTAGTCAAACAAGGGGGCAAGGTTGCTTTCGTGCACCGTCCTGGCCGTCTCATTGATATCATTACATTAATGCGCCAGTACAAACTTGAGCCAAAGCGGATTCAGTTTGTTTACCCAAAGCAGGGAAAGGAAGCAAATATCCTTCTAGTAGAAGCGACTAAAAACGGCAGTCCAGATTTAAAAATACTTCCCCCATTGATCGTATACAATGAGGCGGGCGAATACACTCCTGAAATCAGTGGAATTTTATATGGAGAGTAATCGTCATTATTTTTATGTCTTAACATGCAGCGATGGAAGTCTGTATGGGGGCTATACAAATGATCTTAAACGTCGGGTTGAGCAGCATAATGAAGGCAAGGGAGCAAAATACACACGAGGCAGAGGACCGGTCAAATTGACGTATTATCAAGTTTTTGCGGGCAAAGGTGAGGCCTTAAGAGCAGAATATCAGTTTAAACAGTTAACAAGAAAGAAAAAGCTGGAGTATTTAAAGAAAGCAGGTGAATCGGATGTGGCAGCAAAAAAGCTTTGAAAACGAAGCGAATAAGGGAATCCTTTATCTTGTTCCTACTCCAATAGGAAATCTAGAGGATATGAGCTTTCGAGCCATTAGAATTCTGAAAGAGGCAGATTTGATAGCAGCGGAGGATACAAGGAATACAAAAAAACTCTGTAATTACTTTGAAATCGATACCCAGATTGTCAGCTATCATGAACATAATAAAGAAACTAGCGGAGAAAAGCTGATTGCAAAGGTCAAGCAGGGACTAAAAGTAGCACTGGTCAGTGATGCTGGAATGCCAGCCATCTCTGATCCAGGATATGAGCTCGTCCAAGCAGCGATTAGTGAACAAGTAGCGGTCGTTCCATTACCTGGAGCAAACGCAGCACTGACTGCTTTAATTGCCTCAGGAATTTCCTGTCAGCCCTTTTACTTTTATGGGTTTTTACATCGAAGCAAGAAAGAAAAGCGGGCAGAATTAGATAGTTTGAGGAAACAAAATGCGACCTTAATCTTTTATGAATCGCCCCATCGGATTAAAGAAACGTTAGCTATTATGCTTGATATTCTAGGTAATCGAAAAATTGTCATCTGCAGGGAATTAACAAAAAAGTATGAGGAATTTATTCGTGGAACCCTCGAGGAAATCATTGAGTGGGCTCATTCCGATGAAATTCGCGGAGAATTTTGTCTGATTGTAGAAGGAACTGAATATCAAGAAGTTAATGAAGAGGCAAATTGGTGGCAGGATTTATCTATAGAGGAACATGTTAAACACTACATAACCGTTAATAGCATTTCTTCAAAGGAAGCCATTAAGCAAACCGCAAAAGATCGAGATCTGAATAAGCGCGAGGTGTATCAAGCTTATCATATAGAAGAACATTAAAAATAAGAGGCTGACCAAAAAGGGTTGATGAATAATTTTTGCGGAAGGCACGAAGACTCCTCGAAAATGCTATCGCATTTCCTTCGTGCGTGGGCGGATTCGAGGATGCAAATTCAAAATCCTGCGGGAGTACGGGGCAGGGGAGACCCCGCAGGAGCGAAGCGACGAGGAGGCTCCCCGTACCGCCCGCGAACCGCTTGTGCCTGGAGCGGAAATCAACAGACTAGTTTAATGTATAAAAAAAGGTGCCCCGAAATTTGGGACACCTTCTATTATTTTATTTTACAAGTTCAAAATTCTTTTGAATTTCTTCTATTAATTGTTCTGCACCTTCACGGCTAAGGATTAATTTTCCGCCGGCAAGAGCCATGTTATCATCAGAAACTTCACCAGTTACTTGGCAAGTCATATTTGGCTTGTATTTTTTCAAGATAATACGCTCATCATCGACATAGATTTCAAGAGCATCCTTTTCTGCAATACCAAGTGTACGTCTTAATTCAATTGGAATAACGACGCGGCCTAACTCATCAACTTTACGAACAATACCAGTAGATTTCATTTTATAATCTCCTCTCATAACCACTCAAATTATTTATCTATCTTTCCTTTAGATTCGCCATTATTCGACAAATTTCTTATAAATTTATAATACCAGTACTTCCCAGATTCGTCAATTATTTTATTTTCAAAAGTATTAGTGAAAATTTTTCCATTTACAATATTGTTGATATAACAAGGATTGATATTAAAATTCAGTCGTCGTGCTGGTTAATAATACTATTGCAGGGGAAACATACTTCTTGTCGTAAAATAAATTAGAATTTCGACAAAGTTCTACAATAATCCTGTTGTCGTTCATAAGTTTCGTAGATTTTAACTCCTTTATGGGTGTAATAGGAAATAATTTTAAAAATCTGGAAGTCTAGCATTACGCTTTCTTGCACAAAAGTTTATTTTTCGGTATATTTTGATGATAGAAGTGTTAAAAAGAGGCAATAATGGTTTAATGGGTTTTGCATTGTTTAGGAGGGAATATAATGGAGGAAAAATCAAAGACTTTTTATTTAACCACACCGATTTATTATCCAAGCGGGAATTTACATATTGGACATGCGTATACCACCGTTGCTGGTGATGCCATGGCTCGTTATAAGCGGATGCGCGGTTTTGATGTTATGTATCTAACAGGTACGGATGAACATGGTCAAAAAATCCAGCGCAAAGCCGAGGAAAAGGGAATTACACCGCAGCAATATGTAGATGAAATTGTTGGAGGTATTAAAGACCTCTGGAATAAGCTTGATATATCTTATGATGATTTTATTCGGACAACAGAAGATAGACATAAACAAGTAGTAGAAAAAATCTTTGCTAAACTTCTTGAGCAGGGAGACATCTATCTTGATCAGTATGAAGGCTGGTATTGTACACCATGTGAATCCTTTTTTACAGACCGTCAGTTAGTGGAAGGAAATTGTCCTGATTGCGGCCGGCCTGTCGAAAAAGTGAAAGAAGAATCATACTTTTTTAGAATGAGTAAGTATGTTGACAGGCTTTTGCAATATTACGAGGAAAATCCAGAGTTTATTCAGCCTGAATCCCGTAAAAATGAAATGATTAATAACTTCATTAAGCCTGGTCTTGAGGATCTAGCTGTATCTAGGACAACATTTGACTGGGGTATCAAGGTGCCAGGTAATCCTAAACATGTCATCTATGTATGGATTGACGCGCTTTCCAATTATATTACTGCGCTAGGATATGGTACAGAGGATGATAGCAAATACAAAAAGTTTTGGCCAGCAGATGTTCATCTTGTTGGTAAAGAAATTGTCCGTTTCCACACGATTTATTGGCCGATTATGTTAATGGCATTAGATTTACCACTGCCAAAGAAGGTATTTGCTCATGGCTGGTTGTTGATGAAAGATGGCAAAATGTCAAAATCTAAAGGAAATGTAGTGGACCCGGTTACCTTAATTGACCGCTATGGTTTAGATGCCCTTCGCTACTATTTATTACGTGAAGTTCCATTTGGTGCAGACGGAGTATTTACACCAGAAGGATTTGTTGAAAGAATTAATTTTGACCTGGCTAATGACCTAGGCAACTTACTAAACCGGACAGTGGCGATGATTGAAAAGTATTTTGCCGGTGTGATTCCTGAATATGCTGGTTCTGTTGGTGACTTTGATGAATCGCTGCTCCAGGTAAACCGTGAAACAGTTGCAAAATACGAAGAGGCAATGGAAAAAATGGAATTCTCCGTGGCATTAACTTCCATCTGGCAATTAGTTAGTCGGACAAATAAGTACATTGACGAAACACAACCATGGACATTGGCTAAAGATGAAGAGCGAAAAGGAGAACTTGCTAGTGTAATGGTTCACTTGGCAGAATCTTTACGCCGTACGGCGATCTTATTAAAGCCATTTTTAACTCGTACGCCTAATGGGATTTTTGCACAATTAGGTATTCAAGATGAGGAATTGAAAACATGGGAGAGTCTCGAAGGCTTTGGTAAGATTCCAAGTGGAGTTAAGGTACAAAAGGATGCTCCGTTATTCCCGAGATTGGATATTGCTGAGGAAGTAGAATTCATCAAAACAAAAATGCAAGGAAGCGCGCCGGTTATTGAAGAAAAGAAAGAAGAAGAGAAACCAAAGGAGCCTGCGGAAATTTCTATCGACGATTTTATGAAAGTGGACCTGCGTGTAGCTGAGGTTATTCAAGCAGAGCCGGTAAAAAAGGCAGATAAATTACTCAAGCTTCAGTTAGATTTAGGGTATGAAAAACGGCAAGTGGTTTCTGGTATTGCCCAATATTATAAGCCTGAAGAACTTGTCGGCCGGAAGGTAATTTGTATTACCAACTTAAAGCCGGTTAAACTCCGCGGCGAATTGTCACAAGGTATGATTTTGGCTGGTTCTAAAGATGGCCAACTTTCGATTGCTACTGTGGATCAATCATTGCCAAATGGATCGAAGGTAAAATAAATATAGACAAAGGCGCCCGATTTGGGCGCTTTTTACTTAGAAAAATGTCGGGATTTGCATTAAAATGTTTCACGTGGAACATTTATCCTGTTCATTAGTTGTCTTTAGACAATGGAATACTAGAAGTACAAAATAGCGAGAAATTAACAAAAAAAGAGGAGTTTGATCCGTATGTTATTCGACACACATGCACATTTAAACGACACGCAATTTATTGAAGACCTTGAAGAGGTGATTGATCGGGCCCAAACGGAAGGAGTCTCCAATATGGTCATTGTAGGTTTTGATCGTCCAACGATTCAACGGGCTATGGAGTTAGTCGAACGCTATGATTTTATGTACGCCTGTGTGGGCTGGCATCCAGTTGATGCGATCGACATGACCAATGAAGACTTAAGCTGGATTGAGGAATTGACTTCCCATCCTAAAGTGGTTGCTATAGGTGAAATGGGCTTAGATTACCACTGGGACAAGTCACCAAAGGAGGTCCAGAAAGATGTTTTCCGCCGGCAAATCCGATTGGCTAAAAAGGTGAAACTGCCCATTGTGATTCATAATCGTGAAGCAACGGCTGATATCGTTGAAATTTTAAAAGAAGAAGGGGCAGAGGAAGTAGGAGGGATTATGCACTGTTTTAGCGGCAGCCCAGAGGTAGCAAAAGAATGTATAAAAATGAACTTTAGTATTTCTCTTGGGGGACCAGTTACCTTTAAAAATGCTAAAAAACCAAAAGAGGTAGCGGCAGAAGTACCAATTGAAAGGCTTTTAATTGAAACAGATTGCCCATATTTGGCACCTCATCCCCATCGGGGAAAGCGAAATGAACCAAGTTATGTGAAGCTGGTTGCCGAACAAATTGCCGAAATAAAGGGCTTGACTTTTGAAGAAGTGGCCCAAGCCACGACACAAAATGCTAAGAAATTATTCGGCATAAAATGATAAGGGATTTTGTCGAAACGACAAGAAGCCTGTCCTAATTTTTTCTGATAACAAAAAGTTCTACATGTCTCCTTTTCAACATAGGATGAACGTGTCGATAAGTTTTTCTTTGCAAAGCTTCTAAGGTTGTGCATAATTAGAACTACCTTCACAGGATTAGCAAGGATTGACAGCCGGCATATGGTTCTCTATAATCTCTCCAAAGAAAAGGAGGCGTTTTTCATCGTATTCCCAAACATGAAAAACCTGTTCCCAACGTCTTTGAGCGGGAGGTCATGGACCATCATATTTGCTAGTTTTATAGTTTTGCTTACAACTCTGGGAATTCTTTTATTTGAAGGCTCAAAGCATACTGTAGCAATGACACTAGATGGCAAGAAGATGGTTGTGAACACACATGCAGTTACCATCAAGGAACTTTTAGATGAACTGGATGTACCCCTCACGTCAAAAGACTACTTGTATCCAAGGGCAAGTACGAAGGTCAGGGATGACCTTAATGTCGTTTGGAAGCAGGCGAACATGGTTCACATTGTGAAAGACAACGAGAAGAAAACGATCTGGACTACAGCCGATACTGTGGCTGAACTCCTAAAAGAACAGAAGATTGTATTAAAGGAACACGATCAAATTTCACCAAATCCACAAACGGCAATTGAAAATAAGATGAATGTAAAGCTTAATATTGCGTTGCATCTTACATATGTGGACGGCGGAAAATCGCAAAAGGTTTGGTCCACTTCGACTACGGTCGCTGACTTTTTAACACAACAGGGCATTAAACTAAATGAATTAGACCGAGTGGAACCGTCACTAACAGATAAAATAACAGAGAATGGTGTTGTGAACGTCATTCGGGTAGAAAAAGTCACCGATGTAGTGGAAGAACCCGTTCAATTTGCCGTGGTAACGAAAAAGGATGAAAAATTGCAAAAAGGGCAGGAAAAAGTCATTGCTCCTGGAAAGCAGGGACGTGTCTCAAGACAGTACGACGTCGTGCTTGAAAATGGCAGGGAAGTTTCAAGAAAGTTGATCAACGAACAGAATATCTTACAAAAACAGGATAAAATTGTGGCTGTCGGTACGAAGGATTTGGCGTTACAGGTTTCCCGCGGTGAGGCTCCAAATGGACAGGAGTTTTATGTGACGGCAACTGCGTATACGGCCTATTGTAATGGCTGCTCCGGACATACAGCTACAGGTCTTAATCTTCGTGCTAATCCAAATATGAAAGTAATCGCGGTTGACCCAAGGATTATTCCACTTGGTTCGAAGGTGTATGTAGAAGGCTACGGCTACGCTGTAGCGGCTGATACAGGCGGAGCAATCAAAGGGTATATTGTTGATTTATTAATGCCATCACATGCGGATGCATACCGCTGGGGGCGTAAGAAAGTAAAGATTACCGTCCTAAACTAATTACTCAGGTGCAGAGGATTTTATTCCTCTGCATTTTGCTTTTTTTCTAAAATTCTTTATACTAACAACGAATACTTGCTTCAAATTTCTTTACCAAAGCCTATATCTAAATGTATGAAATCAATCCATAATATAGACGAACGATATTACAAAAATGTTTCAATTTTTTCATTTTTAATTTATTTCGATGGAGGCATTTATTTTTACATGAAAATTAAAGAAATCATTGTCGTTGAAGGAAAAGATGATACGACAACAATAAAAAGAGCCGTTGATGCTGATACAATTGAAACGAATGGATCGGCCGTCAATCAAACTACTATTGAAAAAGTAAAACGGGCCCAAGCAACACGTGGTGTCATCATCTTTACTGATCCAGACTATCCTGGTGAAAAAATCAGAAAGACGATTGCTGCAGCTGTTCCCGGCTGTAAACATGCCTTCTTGCCAAAAGAGGCGGCTATAGCTAAAAGAGGAAAGGGTGTGGGCGTAGAACATGCCAGCCCAGAGGATATTAGGGAAGCGTTAAAGGATGCGCAAATCATGCATGAGGTGATTTCAGAAGAAATTACCCAAGAGGACTTAGTAACGGCCGGCTTAATCGGCGGAGAGGGCGCTAAGGAGCGGAGAATCTTGCTGGGCAAGCTGTTAAAAATCGGTTATACAAATGGAAAACAGCTTCATAAACGATTAATGATGTTCCGCATTAGCAGACAAGAGTTTGCAGAAGCATTACGTGTTTTACGACAGGAGGAAAAGAATGGATAAGGATATAGCAACACCAGTCAGAACGAGGGCGATCCTCGAAAAATATGGTTTTTCTTTTAAGAAAAGCCTGGGACAGAATTTTTTAATTGATACAAATATATTAAAGAAAATTGTTAGTTTTGCCGATTTAAGCGAAAGTTCTGGTGCGATTGAAATTGGTCCTGGAATTGGCGCGCTGACAGAGCAGCTGGCACGGTCAAGCAAAAAAGTGGTTGCCTTTGAAATCGATCAAAGATTGCTGCCGATTTTACAGGATACCCTGTTGCCCTATGAAAATGTAAAGGTTATACATAAGGACGTGTTAGAAGCAGATGTTCGAATGGTAATGGAAGAGGAGTTTCCAGGAACGAATGATATTATGGTGGTGGCGAATCTTCCTTATTATGTAACGACCCCGATCATTATGAAGCTCCTTGAAGACCGGCTGCCGATTCGCGGGATTGTTTGTATGCTGCAAAAGGAAGTGGCAGACCGAATCTCTGCCAAGCCAGGCACAAAGGAGTATGGATCGCTTTCGATTGCTATTCAATACTACACAGAGGCTGAGACTGTCATGATTGTACCAAAGACGGTGTTTGTCCCGCAGCCAAATGTTGATTCTGCTGTGATTAGATTAACGAAGCGAGAGAAGCCTGCTGTTGTGGTAAAGGATGAAGATTTCTTTTTCCAAGTGACCAAGGCGAGCTTTGCACAGCGGCGGAAAACGCTATTAAATAATTTAACAAGTCAGCTGCCGGATGGGAAAGAGAAGAAAGAAGAGATTCTCACGGCCCTAAGTGCAAGTGGAATTGAGCCTGTTCGCCGGGGAGAAACCCTTTCTCTAGAAGAATTTGGCCGGTTAGCAGATGAACTATATTCATACTTTCATTAATACGAATGTCCTCATGATGAATTCATGAGGGCATTTGTTTTATCCACCGCGAAATACTCCCCTCCAAATGTCTCATTTTTCCTAAATTTTTAACAAGGACAACTTTCCATGCATAGCCTATGAAAGAACCCATAATTAAAAGGCCTAAGCTGGTCTTATTGGAGTGACGGGCAGTGGATATTAAGCAAATGGATATTGTCGGAAGGAAATCGTATAACTGCGACATCATGTTCCGCGTTATCGATTTTCAAAACATAAACAACCAGAAGGTAGCCATTCTCTATGGGGAGGATTTCCGTCTAGCTGCAGATGCACCATACACTGATTTGGTTATCCTTAATCAAAATGAACGGGTAAAATTGCAGCAAGAATATAGAACGCTTGAAGAACAGTCATTAAGACTATTTCGGCAGGATGCCGATTTAGTGAAACATCGTCAGGAATATGAATCGACCAGCGGTTATGTGAGACCAAGCAACTATTTTCAAATTCCTGGAAAGGTTCTTCACTTGGACGGTGATCCCTCCTATTTAAAAAAATGCATGGCCGTATACGAAAAAATCGGTATCCCTGTGGTAGGGATACACTGTAATGAAAAAGAAATGCCGGAACGAATTGGCGCCTTAATGGATCAGTACCGTCCCGATATCTTGGTTATTACTGGCCACGATGCCTATTCAAAGGCGAAGGGAAAGATGTCTGATATCAATGCCTATCGACATTCAAGGCATTTCGTCCAAGCGGTCAGAGAAGCTCGAAAAAGGGTTCCTCATTTAGATCAACTCGTTATCTTTGCAGGCGCCTGCCAATCTCATTTTGAATCACTCATCCATGCAGGGGCAAACTATGCCAGTTCTCCATCAAGGATCAATATTCATGCACTCGACCCGGTTTATATCGTCGCAAAAATAAGTTTCACCCCGTTTATGGAACGCATCAACGTCTGGGATGTATTAAGGAATACTCTAACAGGTGAAAAGGGTCTCGGAGGGATTGAAACGAGGGGTGTATTGCGGACAGGAATGCCTTTTCGGCCCATTATTGATGAGGCTGAATAAGTGATTAGAATAGTGGAGCTGCTAGTTTCATACTTGGCTCCCCTTATTCTAATCTTGCTTAATTTTTTTTAGATACATATTAACCACTAAATAAGGCAACGATAACAATGTTGAAAATTAGAAGAAAAAGTAGAAGAAAAAATATTGACAATCATTTTGTTGGACTGATATAATTTATATTTTTGTTTGACAGAACTATGTCAGTGTGTTATACTTTACACAGTGAGGTGGACCGAATGCCAAAAACCTTAGCCGATATTAAAAAGGCTCTTGACACAAATTTGGGAAAAAGATTATTGCTGAAAGCCAACGGTGGACGCAGAAAAACAATCGAACGTTCTGGAGTTTTAGCAGAAACTTACCCATCCGTTTTTGTTATTGAGTTAGATCAAGATGAGAATTCGTTTGAGCGTGTTTCATACAGCTATGCGGATGTTCTTACAGAAACAGTTCAAATTACTTTCTATGATGATGCAGCAGGACATGTAGCTTTAAGCTAGTATATAAGCAATGGGTGGCAGTAAACTAAGGTTTACTGCTTTTTGCTGTCTATATAATCTAAAATTCTTCATGAAAAGGATTGTTCTTTTACATACTAAGAATGCTGTGGTATGAAAGGGGTTGTTTAGATGGGCCGAAGAAGAGGGATTATGTCCCATCGCTTTAAAGAGGAGCTAGCCAAGGAACTTGGGTTTTATGATGTGGTTCAGAAAGAAGGCTGGGGCGGTATCCGTGCAAAAGATGCAGGGAATATGGTGAAGCGTGCCGTAGAACTTGCCCAGCAGCAGTTAGTCAATCAGAATCGTCAAACGTAACATAGATTAGCACCTCCGCATTAAACAAATCTTCACCACAGCTTGGTCAGTGCAAGGAACCGAAAGGGCCTCTTTTGCACTGGCCTTTTTCTTTTTTTGGCTGCGGCTTTTTTACTTTTGTCGAAAAAGTGGCTTTTTTCGACGAAAAACGACTGATATAATTATAAAATTGGGTAGATATCTTATATCTGACGTCTTACATTTATCTTTTTGTGGTAAAATAGGACAAAATGTGGATTTTTGGAATCGTATGCAAAAGCACCCCTTGGGTGCTAAGTGGATAAAACAAAAGTAGGTGACGTAGTGAAGCTTTTAGTCAAAGCACCGGCTAAAATCAATTTAGCATTAGATGTTTTACATAAACGCCCAGATGGCTATCATGAAGTTGAAATGATCATGACCACGATTGATTTAGCCGACCGGGTTGAACTAACCCTATTAGAACAGGACAAAATACATATTCTTTCCCATAATCGCTATGTACCGGATGATCAGCGAAATCTAGCCTATCAAGCAGCCCAGCTGTTAAAGGATCGTTTTGGCGTTAAAAAGGGTGTACTCATTTCAATCGAGAAAACAATTCCCGTGGCAGCCGGCTTAGCAGGAGGCAGCAGTGATGCTGCAGCCACGCTAAGGGGCCTGAATAAACTATGGGACCTTGGTTTAAGTTTGGATGAATTAGCAGCGCTCGGCAGCGAAATTGGCTCGGACGTTTCTTTCTGTGTCTATGGAGGTACAGCCTTGGCAAAGGGCAGAGGTGAAATCATTACGGAGCTTCCACCGCCGCCAACATGCTGGGTTATTTTAGCAAAACCCTTTATTGGGGTTTCGACAGCCGAGGTTTATCGCCGGCTTGATCTGAATGGAACCAAACATCCGGATATCTATGGAATGATCCAGGCAATTAAAGAACATGATTACCAGCGAGTCTGTGATAATGTCGGAAACGTTCTTGAAGGGGTCACTTTGAGTCTTTACCCAGAAGTTGCCCAAATCAAAGAACAAATGAAGCGTTTTGGGGCAGATGCGGTGTTAATGAGCGGAAGCGGACCGACCGTATTTGGAATTGTACAGCATGATTCAAGAATGCATCGAATCTATAATGGCTTAAGGGGCTTTTGTGACCAAGTTTTTGCAGTCCGCATGCTGGGAGAACGCCACTCACTTGATTAAAGACGTACAATAATGATATTCTTTAAATAGAATATTCGGGTTCTGGGAGGGTAGTTATGAAATTTCGCCGTAGTGAACGTTTGATTGATATGACCAATTATTTATTAGACCATCCTCGCCAGCTTGTGCCGCTCACTTTTTTTGCTGATCGATACGCATCCGCAAAGTCCTCGATTAGTGAAGACCTGGCAATTGTCAAAGAGACTTTTGAACAACGAGGAATTGGCACCTTACAAACCGTGCCGGGGGCGGCCGGTGGTGTGAAATTTTTTGTAAAAGTAAGCCAGGAAAAAGCAGAACCATTTGTAAATGAACTTTGTCAGTTAATCGCCAATTCCGAACGGCTATTACCAGGCGGTTATTTATATTTAACCGATATCTTGGGGGATCCGCAAATTGTTCAGAAAGCTGGACGAATTATTGCTTCCGCCTATGCGAACACAAAAATTGATGTGGTCATGACCGTAGCCACAAAAGGAATTCCTTTAGCATATGCTGTTGCCAGTCAATTAAATGTGCCGGTAGTCATTGTTCGAAGAGATAGTAAAGTGACGGAAGGTCCGACGGTTAGTATTAATTATGTATCTGGATCGGCTAAGAGGATTCAAACGATGGTACTCTCTAAAAGGAGTATGAGACAGGATTCCCGTGTCCTTATTGTAGATGATTTTATGAAGGCAGGCGGAACGGTAATGGGAATGATCAGTATGCTTGAGGAGTTTAATTCTCAGCTCGCTGGTATTGCTGTTCTAGTGGAAGATGAGAAAATCCAGGAACGGTTAGTGGATGAATATTTATCGCTGGTACAACTAGCCGATGTGGATGTAAAAGAAAAAAGGATAAGTGTTCAAGCAGGTAATTATTTTAATATATGGAGGGATTAACATGAAAGTTGTTCAAACCATTCAAGCACCAGCAGCCATTGGTCCTTATTCTCAAGGGATAGTGGTCAATAATTTATTCTATAGTTCGGGACAAATCCCATTAACTGCAGAAGGGGTTATGGTAACCGGAGATGTAAAGGAACAAACCCATCAAGTATTTAAAAATTTACAGGCAGTATTAGCTGAAGCAGGAGCATCGCTTGAAACGGTAGTAAAGGCAACTGTTTTTATTAAAAACATGGATGAGTTTGCTGATGTCAATGAGGTCTATGGCGAATATTTCTCCACTCATAAACCTGCCCGTTCTTGTGTAGAGGTAGCAAGGCTGCCAAAAGATGCATTAGTTGAAATTGAAGTAATCGCGCTCGTGAAGTAATTCGGGCGCTTTTTTATTTTAATTTGAAAATGTTTCCGCTTCATTCTTGTCCTAGGCTAAAACAGGAAATTCCGCATTTCTATTCGACGCTTTTCTACTGTACACGTGTTGAAAACGCTATTTTTTACAAATGTTCACGATTCCGCCCTAATTTTTCAAAAAAATTTTAAAATTCGAGAAGGATAATAGAATTAATTGTTGAATTTATTTAACTAGCATTTTATATAACAAAAAAGGGTGTGAGCACATGGAAGTAACTGACGTAAGATTACGCCGGGTTAATACGGATGGAAGAATGAGAGCGATTGCATCAATCACATTGGACAATGAATTTGTTGTTCACGACATTCGTGTTATTGACGGAAACAACGGTTTATTTGTAGCTATGCCAAGTAAACGTACTCCAGATGGAGAATTTCGTGACATTGCGCATCCAATCAATTCAGGAACACGCGGTAAAATCCAAGAAGCTGTTTTGGCGGAGTATCACCGTTTAGGTGAATTGGAAGTAGAATTTGAAGAAGCCGGAGCTTCCTAAAGATTTTAACAACTAGGGCCTTTCTTCTATGTAAGGCTCTTTTTATATTTTTTACCCCAAAACAATCTCCTCGACACATTTTCTTTTATCTAAAATTCTACATATTATGACAAAATTAGACACTTTCCCTTCATTCCTTGAAAAGCGAGCCCATTTACGTTAATATTTTTAATGGATAAAAAGGTAAATTGGAGGACTGTCCATGTCTAATCGTTATGCTGTGATTTTAGCTGCAGGGCAAGGAACGCGGATGAAATCTAAGCTTTATAAAGTTTTACACCCAGTGTGCGGTAAACCTATGGTACAACATGTAGTTGATCAAATAACGAAGCTTACTATTAAAGAGATAGTTACTATTATTGGCCATGGAGCTGAAATGGTCCAAACGCAATTAGGTGATCAAAGTCTCTATGCATTGCAAAAAGAACAGCTGGGTACTGCTCATGCCGTGATGCAGGCTCAAGATAGCTTAATGGGAAAAGAAGGCATAACTATAGTGGTGTGCGGTGACACTCCTTTAATTAAAGCTGAAACGATGGAATCTCTCTTTAACCATCATGAAAAGTTAAAGGCAAAAGCGACAATCCTTACAGCCAAAATAGATAACCCAACAGGTTATGGTCGAATTATCCGTAACCAAGAGGGCCTAGTCGAAAAGATCGTAGAGCATAAAGATGCTACAGAAGAAGAACGGAAAATCAATGAAATAAATACAGGTACGTATTGTTTTGACAACCAGGCATTGTTTGAAGCATTAAAAAAGGTATCCAATGACAATGTGCAAGGGGAATACTATTTACCAGATGTAATTGAGATTCTGAAGAAACAAGGGGAAGTAGTTACAGCTTACCAGACAGGTGAATTCGAAGAAACCCTCGGTGTAAATGACCGGGTTGCCTTAGCAGAGGCTGAACGGATTATGCGTTCCCGGATTAATGAATCCCATATGCGCAATGGGGTAACCATTATTGATCCTGCAAATACTTACATAGAAGCAGATGTTGAGATTGGGCAAGATACTGTTATCTATCCAGGAACAATGATCAAGGGGCAAGCTAAAATTGGTACGGAATGTATAATTGGTCCTAACACAGAAATTGATACATGTGAAATTGGTAATGAAACAGTAATCCGTCAATCTGCCGCTTTTAACAGTTCAATTGGATCTCATGTAAACATTGGCCCATTTGCCCACATTCGCCCTGAATCCACTATCCTAGATGAGGTGAAAATCGGCAACTTTGTTGAGATTAAAAAGGCGGTCTTTGGTAAGGGAAGTAAGGCGTCACATCTTAGCTATATTGGTGATGCAGAGGTGGGCAGCGATGTAAACATTGGCTGCGGATCCATCACGGTTAACTACGATGGGAAAAATAAATTCTTAACAAAAATTGAAGATGGAGTCTTTATTGGCTGCAATTCAAATTTAGTTGCTCCGGTAACCATTAAAAAGGGATCATATGTAGCTGCAGGTTCAACGATCACAAAGAATGTGCCTGAGGAAGCTTTAGCGATTGCTCGTGCAAAACAGGTTAACAAAGAAGGTTACGTTCAGAAACTTAATCTTAAGAAATAAAGCTATTACAATTGGAGGGCAATCATGTCAAATCAATATTTAGATCCAAACTTAAAGGTATTTAGTTTAAATTCAAATCTGCCGCTGGCAAGTGAAATTGCAAAATTTATTGGTGTAGAGCTTGGAAAATGCTCTGTAACGAGATTTAGTGATGGTGAAATTCAAATTAATATTGAAGAAAGTATCCGTGGCTGTGATGTGTATGTTATTCAATCAACTAGCTCGCCAGTGAACGAAAATATCATGGAAGTACTAATCATGATTGATGCCTTAAAAAGAGCTTCAGCCAAAACCATCAACATCGTTATGCCTTATTACGGGTATGCTCGTCAAGACCGTAAAGCACGTGCCCGTGAGCCAATTACCGCTAAATTAGTGGCAAACCTGCTCGAAACGGCTGGGGCAACCCGGGTTATCTGTCTTGACCTGCATGCACCGCAAATTCAAGGCTTCTTTGAAATCCCAACTGATCATCTAATGGGTGTACCTATTTTAGCGGATTATTTTAAAAGCCGCCAATTTAATGGTGACGTGGTGATCGTTTCCCCAGACCATGGCGGTGTAACAAGAGCACGTAAAATGGCAGAACGTTTAAAAGCTCCAATTGCAATTATCGATAAACGCCGTCCAAGACCAAATGTTGCAGAGGTTATGAATATTGTCGGTAATATCGAAGGAAAGATTGCCATCTTAATCGACGATATCATTGATACAGCTGGTACGATTACCCTTGCTGCAAATGCCTTAGTGGAAAATGGGGCAAAAGAAGTTTATGCCTGCTGTACACACCCTGTATTGTCAGGGCCTGCAATTGAAAGAATTCAAAACTCAAAAATAAAAGAATTAGTGATCACCAATTCAATTGAGCTTCCTGAAGAGAAAAACATTGAAAAAATTGTTCATCTTTCTGTGGCTCCATTACTGGGTGAAGCGATTATCCGCGTTCACGAAGAACAGTCAGTAAGTACACTATTTGATTGATAATAATGTTTAGACCATCCTATTTTGGGGCATTTCTATATAGAAAGTGTTAAAAATAGGAGGGTATCTAATCATATGAGTACGGTTTTACAAGCAAAGGAACGAACGGAACTCCGGCATTCGGCATTAAAGCAGCTTCGTAGTAATGGAAATATTCCTGCAATCGTATATGGTGCGAAAGTCGAAAGCAAACCAGTGTTTGTAAGTTCGGCTGATTTAACCAAAACAATCCGAACAGTCGGCAGAAACGGGATCATCTCCCTTGATATTGATGGAAACAAGCACGATGTCATCTTATCTGATTATCAGGAAGATTCCTTTAAAAAAGAAATCCTCCATGTTGATTTCTTAGCGGTAGACAAGTCCTCAAAAATTAATGTGCAAGTGAGACTAGCGCTAGTAGGGGAAGCAATTGGTGTAAAAGATGGCGGTGTCCTGCAGCAGTCCATTCACGAGTTATCGATTACATCCACTCCGGATAATATCCCACAGGCAATAGAAGTGGATATTACAAACCTTCAAGTTGGCGAGACAGTAGTGGTTGGGGATATTCCTGAAATCGGCGGCTTTACTATTAATCATGAAGATGAGGAAGTCGTTGCATCCATATTGCCTCCAAGACAGGAAGAGGAAATTAACTCTGGTGAACAACAGCAAGGGGGTCACCCTGATCAAGAAGAGGGAAGAGAGACCACTCCAGCCGGTGAAGAATAAATACGAGACGTAACCTATTTAAGGTTACGTCTTTTAACGCATAATTATGGAAATCATGTTATTATGGGAGAATGGCGATGTTTCAAAAAATTTATAAAAGGATGACTAAACCGGAAGAGGTGGGAACACAGATGAAATTAATCGTAGGTTTAGGTAACCCTGGGAAGCAATACGATCAGACAAGACATAATATTGGCTTTGAGGTAATCGATGCCCTTTCCGACCAATTCTCAATTCCGTTAAATCAGTCGAAATTTAAGGGGATGTATGGAATTGGCCTTCATAACGGGGAAAAGGTATTACTATTAAAACCATTAACCTATATGAACTTATCAGGGGAATCAATTAGAGCCGTAATGGATTATTATCAAATAGAGTTAGAGGATTTAGTACTCATTTATGATGACCTTGATTTGCCTGTTGGCAAAATAAGACTACGCCAAAAAGGAAGTCCAGGAGGGCATAACGGAATCAAGTCTACAGTTGCCCATTTAGGGACACAAGAGTTTAATCGAATTCGGATTGGCATTGACCGGCCAACTCCAGGGATGAGCGTACCAGATTATGTCCTTGGACGTTTTCGTGCGGAGGAAAGACCTTTAACTCAAGATGCCGTGAAGAGAAGTGCAGAGGCCTGTGCCGCCTGGCTGCAGAAACCATTTTTGCAGGTTATGAATGAATATAATCAATAATCGTTCATGATACAAGTCTTTCATTCATACATTGAAGAAAAACATCTGTTTTTCTCTGTTTAATCTAGTGAATAACTTCCACCTGCCAGGTTAATACTAGTAGTGGAATCCTAGATTAGGGAGGGACAGGCATGGCCATCCATTATCATTGCCGTCATTGTGGTACAAAACTTGGTTCAATTGAACAAACATCGATTCATGCAGAAACACTCGGCCTTCATAAATTAACGGATCAAGAAAGACAGGAAATGATATCATATGAACCGACCGGTGATATTCATATCACGGCCATATGCGAAGATTGTCAGGAAGCATTAGAACGAAACCCTGATTATCATCAATATGATTTCCTTATTCATTGATATAGTTGTAAAAAACTCTACTTAGATAATAGTCTAGCTTAGCGCCTTTCGCGGCTAGTATGCGCCGCTGACCGGGCGCTTCCGCTATTCTGCCCAGCTTTGGAAGCTCTCCAAAGCGTTTTTCTGTTTAAAAATTTACTCATATAAATATTGTTTTAATATAATTATTTTTTAGGAAGGGAGGAGAAACCTTGAATGGTTTAAAATCAATATTTTTAAAGCAGGAAGATGTTCACTCCATTATCGCCGGGATTGAAGAAGGATTAAAAGAACAACTGGTTGCAGGTCTTTCAGGATCATCACGTACAGTCCTAACTGCGTCCGTTTATGAAAAGATGAACAGGCCGATCATGCTTGTTACCCATAATCTACTACAGGCTCAAAAACTTTATGATGATCTTGTCAATCTATTAAGTGAAAAGGAAGTCTTTCTTTTTCCAGCGAATGAATTGATAGCCGCCGAGCTCAGCGTTGCCAGTCCGGAATTAAAAGCTCAGCGAATTGATGCCCTTAACTATTGGAGCAGACAAAATAAAGGGGTTTTAATTGTTCCAATTGCGGGGCTGAAAAAGATTGTTCCTCCTAAATCGCTATGGCAGCAATACCAGCTGTCGTTAAAGCTAGGAGAAGACATTGATATCGAAAAGTTGTTAAACACCTTTGTTAAAATGGGGTATGTCCGCTCTGAAATGGTAACAACTCCAGGGGAATTTAGTGTAAGGGGCGGAATTATTGATATTTATCCTCTTACGGAAGCTGACCCACTGCGGATTGAACTATTTGATACAGAAATTGATTCCATCCGTTATTTCTCCCTTGATGATCAGCGGTCTAAAGAAAAGATTCAAGAGGTGTTAATTGGACCAGCAAGCGAAATCATTCTTGAAGCCGAAAACTATAGCCGAATGATTGGGAAGCTTGAAGAAGGATTAGCTTTGTCATTACGGAAACTAAAAGATGATAAAGCAAAGATGCAGCTTAGTCAAAACCTCAGCTATGAGCTTGAACAGTTGAAGAACGGCCAAAAGCCAGATCAAGTCTATAAATATTTATCCTTAGCCTACGAGCGGCCTGCTAGTTTACTAGACTATCTGCCAAGTAATGGACTTGTGTTTGTAGATGAAATTAGCAGAGTTCAAGAGATGAATGATTCCCTTGTAAAAGAAGAAGCAGAGTGGTATACAGGGTTACTTTCTGAAGGGAAGATTATTCATGACCTGCATATTTCCCATGACTTACAGGCCATGCTGCAGCGAAAAGAATTTCCGCTTCTCTATATGTCATTATTTTTGCGCCATGTAGCCAATACAAGCCCGCAAAATATAATTAATATTACTTGTAAACAAATGCAAAATTTCCATGGGCAAATGCATGTTTTAAAAGCAGAAATTGACAGGTGGAAAAAAGGGAATTATTGCATTCTATTTTTAGGTCCGGATGAAGACCGGGTAAAAAAATTAGAACGGGTTCTAGAGGACTATGAAATAAGTGCGAGCATGATAAAAGGTGACCAGCCGCTCGTAGCAGGTAAAGTCCAGATCATGCAAGGAAATCTCCATGCAGGATTCGAACTCTCGATTCAAAAAATTGCTGTCATCACCGAGGAAGAATTATTTAATAAACGCGTTAAAAAATCAACCAGCCGGCAGAAATTATCAAATGCCGAACGGATAAAAAGTTACTCCGAGTTAAAAATTGGTGACTATGTTGTTCATGTTAATCATGGAATCGGCAAATATTTAGGAATTGAAACACTCGTTATTAACGGTATTCATAAAGATTACCTGCATATTCGCTATCAAGGATCAGATAAGCTTTACGTACCAGTGGAACAAATTGATCTGGTTCAAAAATATGTGGGATCAGAAGGAAAAGAGCCAAAGGTTTATAAACTTGGCGGCACTGACTGGAAAAAGGTTAAGAAGAAAGTTGAATCATCTGTACAAGATATCGCTGATGACTTGATTAAGCTATATGCCGAGCGGGAAGCGGCAGTTGGTTATGCCTTTTCACCCGATGGCGACCTGCAGCGTGAATTTGAAACTTCTTTTGCCTATCAAGAAACAGAAGATCAGCTGCGCTCGATTCATGAAATTAAAAAGGACATGGAAAGACCTCGCCCGATGGACCGTCTCCTTTGTGGTGACGTCGGTTATGGTAAAACAGAAGTGGCCATCCGTGCTGCATTTAAATCAATTGCAGATGGAAAACAAGTAGCCTTTCTGGTGCCAACAACGATTTTGGCACAGCAGCACTTTGAGACACTTAGGGAGCGTTTTCAGGATTATCCGATTAATATCGGCTTATTAAGCCGGTTCCGTACAAAAAAACAGCAGACAGAAACGATTAAGGGCTTAAAAGCAGGTACTGTTGATATTGTTGTCGGCACTCATCGTCTGCTATCAAAGGATATTATCTATCGCGATTTAGGCCTATTGATTGTCGATGAAGAACAGAGATTTGGTGTTACACATAAAGAAAAGATCAAGAAGTTGAAGACAAATGTAGATGTGTTAACCTTAACCGCTACACCAATACCAAGGACACTTCATATGTCCATGCTTGGCGTGCGTGATTTATCGGTTATCGAAACACCACCGGAAAATCGTTTTCCAGTCCAAACATATGTTATGGAGTACAATGGTTCATTGGTAAGAGAAGCGATTGAACGTGAGCTTGCCAGGGACGGACAAGTATTCTTTTTATATAACCGAGTCGAAGATATTGAACGTAAGGCTGAAGAAATTTCCATGCTTGTACCAGATGCCCGCGTAACGTTTGCACATGGACAAATGACGGAAAATGAACTGGAATCCGTTATGATTGGTTTCTTAGCAGGGGAATTTGATGTGCTCGTGAGCACAACGATTATCGAAACGGGTGTTGATATTCCGAATGTAAATACGTTAATTGTGTTCGATGCAGATCGAATGGGCCTTTCCACGCTTTATCAGCTGCGCGGCCGGGTTGGCAGATCCAACCGTGTTGCGTATGCCTATTTTACGTACAGAAAAGATAAGGTCTTAACGGAAGTGGCAGAAAAGCGTCTTCAAGCGATTAAGGAATTTACGGAGTTAGGGTCCGGATTTAAAATTGCGATGCGGGACTTATCGATTCGCGGTGCAGGAAACCTATTAGGTGCCCAGCAGCATGGATTTATTGATTCCGTAGGATTTGACCTTTATTCTCAAATGCTCAAGGAAGCAATTGAAGAGCGGAAGGGCGACCTTGGCGGCGAAGTGAAAAAATCCGTTGAAATTGATCTGGAAATCGATGCTTATATCCCAGATACGTATATTAAAGATGGACATCAGAAGATTGAGATGTATAAACGGTTTAGAGGGGCCGATAGTCTTGAGGAGATCGAAGAGCTTCAAACGGAAATTCGTGATCGCTTTGGCGAATATCCGGTAGAAGTCGATTATCTATTCCAAATTGCTGAAATCAAGGTTTATGCTCTGTTAAACGGGGTTGAGCAAATTAAACAAGTGAAACAAGAAGTCACCATCTTGGTTAATGAGCAGATTACCGGCAATATTGATGGAAGTAAAATATTCCATATAGGCAGCCAGTTTGGCAGAAATATTATTCCTGGGATGGAAGGCTCTAAGTTAAAAATCATGATTAAGACGAAAGAGTACGAAACAGCAGAGTGGCTTCATGCTGTTCAGGAAATGGTCAAAGGAATACCATTGGCGAAAAGGGGCCAAGGAAATCCTGTGAATTAATGGTAATTTGGCATCTCATTTGAACTCGACTAGTCCGATTTACCTACTATTTATATCCATAAATGTGATATTTCTCTTATATGTGAAAAAATATTAGGTTTGTGAATAGAACTTTCCAGATGAAAGATACTAATTTCAAAGCTGGTGATGATTAACATCATTGCCAAGTTAGTAAAATCATCAGATGAAAGTGAGGCAACATTGGATGAAAGCAACTGGAATTGTTCGTCGAATCGATGATTTGGGTCGTGTTGTTATTCCTAAAGAAATACGCAGAACTTTGCGTATCCGCGAAGGGGATCCGTTAGAGATTTTTGTTGATCGAGACGGAGAAGTCATTTTAAAAAAATATTCACCAATCAGCGAGCTTAGCGATTTTGCCAAAGAATATGCAGAAGCCCTATTTGATAGCCTCGGTAATCCTGTTTTAATTTGTGATAGAGATACGTATATTGCAGTAGCTGGTGGTTCGAAAAAGGATTATTTAAATAAGAACATCAGTGAGTTAGTCGAAAAAACGATGGAAGAACGAAATTCCGTTCTACATACACAGCAAGGTGAAATGGCATTAATAGAAGGAAATAACGAAACCGTCTCATCGTACACCATTGGTCCTATCATTGCAAACGGAGACCCAATAGGTGGAGTGATTATCTTTTCTAAAGAAGGTACTCTTGGTGAAGTAGAGCAAAAAGCAGTCGAAACTGCAGCAGGGTTCCTCGCACGACAAATGGAGTCTTAATAGAGGACTTATAATTTATAAAAAAGACAGCATCTGCTGTCTTTTTTATATGCTATAATACCTTGGAGTTTTAATAAGCGGGTGAGAAAATGCAAAAGTCGATAAAACAATCAAAAGCCGTCTTCAAAGGGGCCTTTATTTTAACCATTGCGGCGATTGTTACAAAAATCCTAAGTGCCTTTTACCGAATTCCTTTTCAAAATATTGTTGGGGATGTCGGTTTTTACATATATCAGCAAGTATACCCGTTTTATGGCATGGCCGTGGTTCTGTCCACCACTGGTTTTCCAGTGGTGATCTCTAAGCTTTATGCAGAGCAGAAGGAAAAGGGAGACGTTGTACGATCTCGTTTGCTTCTGTTTGCCTCGTACCTCTTTTTACAAGTTTTTGGAATCATTTGTTTTTTAATTCTCTTTCTAGGGGCTGAGGAAATTGCCGATGGGATGAACGATTCACATTTAACGATTTTACTAAAAATCGTCGCCATTGTGTTTTTAACCTTTCCCATCAGCTCTCTGTTAAGAGGATATTACCAGGCAGTCGGCGATATGGTTCCAACAGCTTTATCACAAGTCGGAGAACAATCAATCCGAGTGCTGACGATTATCCTTTTGTCCTCGATTTTTATGAACAAAGGTCTGTCATTGTATTTAGTCGGAGGCGGGGCGATGTTTGGCTCCATCACCGGAAGTATCCTTTCCGCTATCATTCTGTTTATGTTTTTAAGGATTCGTAAAGAATGGAAAATAATACAGCCTGTTAAAGGGATGTTTCAAAAGTATAAAAAGGAAATAGGCGCTATTTGGAAGGCGCTCTTTTTCCAAGGATTGATGATTTGTATCAGTGGAATGCTGATGATCTTCACCCAATTGGCGGATTCCCTTAATCTTTATTCCTTGCTTGTTGCGAATGGAATGGAAACAGAATTAGCCAAAAGTGTTAAAGGGGTCTTTGACCGGGGTCAGCCATTAATCCAATTAGGAACCGTTGCCGCGACCTCCATGTCACTCACCCTTGTACCGCTGATCACGAGAGCACGTTTAACCTCTAAGCGGGAGGAATTGCATAAACATATTCAATTAGCGTTAAAGGTTAGTATTGTTGTTGGTGTCGGAGCTTCAGCAGGCCTTTGGGCCATTATCGAGCCTACTAACATGATGCTGTTTGAAAATAAGTCAGGATCATCTGTTTTGGGTATACTTAGTTTTGTGATTTTTTTTACATCGATTATCTCAACGATCATTGCCATCATGCAGGGGATGGGAAAGGTATGGTATCCAGCCTTTGCTGTGGTCATGGTGTTTCCAGTAAAATATCTATTAAATGTTCTGTTCATTCCGATAGCAGGAATCAAGGGAGCGGCAGTTTCCTCGCTTATTTCATTAGCAATCGTTACACTAATCTTAATGGGTGGATTTAGAAAAATAACTACTGGAAGAATATTCGTAAATGGATACTTAAGAACGGTTCTGACAGCAACGATCAGTATGGTCTTGTTTTTAAAAGGTTATTTATACATAACAGATTACTTCTTTGCTTATTTTGAAGTGGAACGGCTGGGCGCCGCCGTCCAATCAATAAGCGCAGTAATAATCGGTGGTTTTCTGTTTTTGCTGATGATTATTCGCGGCGGGACTTTTTGTGAAGAAGAACTGGCATTATTTCCGCTTGGCAGCAAATTCATTCATTTATTAGCACGAAAGGATAGGAGTGAACATGGTGAAAGAAATTGAAATACTAGGATTGGGTGCTGGCGACTTAGAACAGCTGCCTGTTGGGGTATATAGAAAAATATTAAAGGCAAACCGTCTTTTCTTACGGACAAAGGAGCATCCAGTTGTCTCTAGCCTTGAAAAAGAAGGTCTAACCTATGTTTCATTTGATGCAGTCTATGAAAAGCATGATCAGTTTGAAGCCGTATATGAAGAAATTGTTCAAACCTTGCTGCAGGAGGCAATAACTGATTCGGTTATTTACGCCGTTCCCGGGCATCCACTGGTTGCAGAGCGCACGGTTCAGCTTCTTCTAGAATATGGCCCCGAAAAAGGGATTCAAATAACTATTGGCGGTGGACAGAGCTTTTTAGATGCCATTTTTGCTTCATTAAAGATTGACCCGGTCGAAGGGTTTCAACTGCTTGATGGTACAGCGCTCTTGGCCAGCCAGCTGCAGCTGGAGCAGCATATGTTTATCAGCCAGGTGTATGATCAATTTATCGCATCAGAGGTTAAACTTACCCTAATGGAAAAGCTGCCGGATGACTATGAGGTTTATATTGTGACAGCTGCCGGAAGCAGTCAGGAATCGATTGAAAAAGTTGCCTTGTATGAGCTGGACCGAAAAGTAACAGTTAACAATTTAACCTCTGTCTATGTTCCTCCTGTTAAGGATGAACATATATTGTTGAAAAATTTTGCAAAGCTTCGTGAGATTATTGCGATCTTAAGGAGTCCTGAAGGATGTCCTTGGGATAAGGAACAGACGCATGAATCGTTAAAGAGGTACTTAATTGAAGAAACCTATGAAGTCATCGAGGCGATTAATAGTGATGATATTGATCATTTAGTCGAGGAATTGGGGGATGTACTGCTTCAAGTCATGCTTCATGCCCAAATAGGCGAGGATGATGGATATTTTTCTATTGATGATATTATCGAGGTGCTGTCAGAGAAAATGATTCGCAGGCATCCGCATGTGTTTGGAAATAGAAAGGCAGATACTGCGGAACAAGTGGTTCAGAACTGGCAGGAGATCAAGCAGCAGGAAAAAGGAAGTCAGCAGCCTGCCTCCCTATTAGAGGGTGTTTCATTGGCACAGCCAAACTTGCTTCGTGCCTATGAACTGCAAAAGAAAGCAGCAAAGGTTGGCTTTGATTGGAAGGAAATTCAACCAGCGCTCGAGAAAGTAAAAGAAGAGCTCGATGAGTTTGTGAATGAGCTTGATGGAACAGAAGAAGGCCTTCTCCTAGCTAAAAAGGAATTCGGTGACCTGCTGTTTGCTTTTGTGAATGTGGCGAGATTTTTAAGCATTCATCCGGAAGAGGCCTTATTTGAAACAAATGAAAAGTTTATCCGAAGGTTTCGGTATGTGGAAGAAAAGGTAAAGAATAGTGGTCGGTCATTTGAAGAGCATACACTTGAACAGCTCGATCTATATTGGGATGAAGCGAAGGAAAAAGGTTTATAAAAGAGGGGGGAAGTGCAAATGCGCTTAGATAAGTTTTTAAAGGTTTCAAGAATCATAAAGAGAAGAACTTTGGCAAAGGAAGTTTCGGATCAAGGCAGAATTGAAATTAATGGTAAAGAGGCAAAGGCCAGCTCTACGGTTAAAGTAGGTGATGAATTAACCATTCGCCTTGGACAGCGGAAGATGACTGCCCGAATTGATCGAATTCAAGAAACATCGCGTAAGGAAGAAGCGGCTGAAATGTATACGATTTTACAGGAAGAGAAACTGGGCTCTCAAGACCCTTTTTAGGTAACGGTTCTAATTTAACTTTCCCTCACATAAAAATGTACAAAAGGGTTGTACAAATGATTGTGAGGGATGAAGATGAGTCAATATTATGATAGCAATCCACCAAAAAGCACTGTTCCTGACCATGATGTCATTATGAGAGGAAGAAAGCTGCTTGATATTACGGGAGTAAAACAAGTAGAAAGCTTTGATAATGAGGAATTCTTATTAGAAACAGTAATGGGGTTTTTAGCGATCAAGGGACAAAACCTGCAAATGAAGAATCTGGATGTCGAAAAAGGGATTGTCTCCATTAAAGGAAAAATCTTTGACTTAGTTTATCTGGATGAACAGCATGGGGAGAAAGCTAAAGGCTTCTTTAGCAAGTTATTCAAATGACCCTTTCAACGCAATTTCTTACCATGCTCTCCATGATTGGCATGGGGTCATTGTTTGGCGCCATGTTTGATACGTATCAACGGTTTTTAAATCGTCCAAAACAAAAAGCTTGGATCGTCTTCATAAATGATGTTTTATTTTGGGTTATTCAAGCTTTAATTATTTTCTATACCTTATTCATAGTAAATAGCGGTGAATTGCGTTTTTACATCTTTATTGCACTGCTATGCGGATATGCCGCCTACCAGGCATTGTTAAAAGGTATTTATCTTCATCTCTTAGAGATGGGGATTCAATCAGTGATCGCCATTTATAAATTTATAACCAAAATGACTCAAATGCTGATTTATAAACCTGTTGTTGGTCTTATTCAGCTATTGATTATGATCATTCTCGCACTTGGCAGGGGACTAATCACCCTTGTCAAATTTATTTATAAGGTTTTACTATTGATACTGAAAATAATTGTGTTTCCAATGCAAAAAATATTGCTGTTATTTTGGAAACTTTTGCCGAAGGGTATTAAAAAAACCGTCGAGAAGTTATATAATAAAACGGCAGGAAATTTAAAGGAAATCATGAATTATATTAATAAATGGCGAGATAAATGGAAAAAGAAAAAAGAGTAAGGAGGTTTTAGGGGAAATGGGAGCGGATTTAAACAGAAATGTATCTAAAATTCAGACAACCTATGTGGAGAAACAAGAATACGCCGAGATTGCCTCAAGCAGAAAAAGAAGATTAGTGCTAAGACGTTTATCGGTGTTTTTTGTTTTTGCTAGCCTGCTAACCTATTTGATGATTTCAAATCACATTTCCCAAACCGCTAAACTCGAAGCTAAACTGGCGCAAAAGAAAAAGCTTGATCATCAGCTTGCAGATTTGAAAAAACAGGAATCGATCCTTAAAGAAAATATTGTAAAATTAAACGATGATGATTATATAGGAAAGTTAGCGAGGAAAGAGTATTTTTTCTCAAAAAAGGATGAAGTTATCTTTAATATCCCTGATGACAGTAAAGAAAATTGACCTGCTGTGCGAGTTATTGACACTGATTTTTTGGTTTCTGTATAATATATAAAAAGTTTGATTTTTTGAAAATTTAAGGAGGAACATTCTTTTTATGTCAATTGAAGTAGGCAGCAAGTTACAAGGAAAGGTAACAGGGATAACCAATTTCGGAGCGTTTGTGGAGCTGCCGGATGGCTCAACAGGACTTGTACACATCAGTGAGGTTGCGGACAATTATGTAAAAGATATTAACGACCATTTAAAGGTTGGCGACCAAGTTGAGGTTAAAGTCCTTAATGTTGAGAAAGATGGAAAAATCGGCTTATCGATTAAAAAGGCAAAGGATCGGCCAGAGCCTGAAAAAAAGCAATATTCACATTCGCAACGCCCTCGTCAAAACCGTTCAAACGATCGTAATAACAATAAAGGGGAAACCTTTGAGTCTAAAATGGCCAAATTCCTAAAAGACAGTGAGGATCGTTTAACTTCCTTAAAGCGCCATACGGAATCCAAGCGTGGAGGAAGAGGAGCTAGACGGGGTTAACTTGCTGCACACTTAATGGGATAAGGCAGGTTTCACTTAATAGATAAAAGACAAGTCAACGGCGGCTTGTCTTTTTTGTTTGCACTAAAGGAAGGTATCCCAAATGGTTTAGGGATACCTTCTTTTTTATACATTAAACTAGTCTGTTGATTTCCGCTCCAGGCGCGAGCGGTTCGCGGGCGGTACGGGGAGCCTCCTCGTCGCTTCGCTCCTGCGGGGTCTCCCCTGCCCCGTACTCCCGCAGGAGTCTTCGCGCCTTCCGCTCCAATCAACAGGTGTGCAAATTTATTCATCAACCACCCTTTAGGTCGGCCTCCTTTTCTACTTTAAACGACATAAATATATTATTTGAATGATTATAGTGAAAACCGTCGAACGATTATTTGAACTTGTTCACTATTTTGACAAACTTTTAAATCTATTAATTTTATAATAGTTTGCAACGATGAAAGATTAGGGAGTGTGATTTATGGAAAAGACTAACGTAAGTTTCATAGAACCAGTCGGGGAAGTCAACCTTCATTCATCTAAATGGGATTTGGGAAAAGGATTACGGAAAGGTCAATTAATGCTTGAGTCCTTTTTTATTAAAAAGGGTTATCTATTAGTATTAGTAGGATTCTTACTTGGACGGGCTTTGATTTTAGCAAAGTTAACACCATTCTGCCTGCCTTTTTTCGCCTCAGTTTATTTAATCAAACGAGACCGGGCACCGCTTGCCCTAATCGGATTGATTGTTGGGGCCTCTACTATTTCCTTAGGAAATGCTGCCTTTACCTTTGCTGTGACTGTTCTATTTTTAACCATCTATCGGATTAGCGAAAAGTGGCTGACGAATGAGGTACGATCCCTGCCATTTTTTGTCGGAATAATCCTAGGCGCAGGAAAGTTAATTGAGTCCTTTATTCTATCAAGACAATTAACTCTCTATGATTTGATGATGGTAGGGGTTCAGGCAAGCCTGGCCTTTATCTTGACACTCATTTTTCTGCAAAGTATTCCACTATTAACTCTAAATAAACGGAGACAGCTGTTAAAAACGGAAGAGATTGTTTGTTTAATTATCATGCTTGCCTCGATTATGTCAGGGACCATCGGCTGGAAGGTTTATGATATGTCGATCGAACATATCATGTCGAGATATTTGGTATTGGTCTTCTCCTTCATTGCCGGGGCCACAGTCGGTTCCACGGTCGGAGTAGTGACTGGGCTGATTTTTAGTCTTGCAAGCGTATCCAGCTTCTATCATATGAGTCTGCTAGCCTTTTCGGGGGTGCTTGGCGGTTTATTAAAAGAAGGTAAAAAAATTGGAGTTTCTATCGGTTTGTTTATTGCCACCTTACTGATTGGCATGTACGGGGAAGGCGGGGGATCGATTCTCCAAACGGTTTTGGAGACTTTATCTGCCATTCTCCTCTTTCTCTTAACGCCACAAGCGCTAACATCAAGACTAGCAAAATATATACCGGGAACACCGGAGCATACGGCAGAACAGCAAAAATACATGCGAAAAATGCGTGATGTTACAGCACAAAGAGTATCCCAATTTTCGGGTGTCTTCCATGCACTCTCTAAAAGCTTCTCACAAATGGAAGTGATGCAGGAGGACGAGGAAGAAAACCGTGAAATGGATTATTTCATGAGCAATGTAACGGAACGGACTTGCCAGACCTGTTTTAAAAAGGAACAATGTTGGGCAAAGAACTTTAATACAACCTATGCATCAATGGAAGAAATTATTCATGAAATGGATCAAAATGATGGCACTGTTTCACCAAGGATGGCAAGGGAATGGGATAAAATTTGTTCCCGTCCGAAAAAGGTATACGAAACCATTGGGCAGCAGTTAACCTTCTATCAAGCTAATTTAAAATTAAAGAAGCAAGTGCGGGAAAGCCGTAAGCTCGTTGCAGAGCAATTATTGGGTGTTTCTGAAGTCATGGATAACTTTGCAAAAGAAATCCAGCGTGAAAGAGAGAATCATTATAAACAAGAAGAACAAATTATGGAGGCAATCCAGGATTTTGGGATTCAAATTGAACAGGTCGAAATTTACAGCCTCGAACCAAGCAACGTCGATATTGAGATGACCGTACCATTTTGTAATGGTCACGGGGAATGCGACAAATTAATAGCGCCGATGCTGTCAGATATTCTCGGGGAAACGATAATTGTAAACAAGGAGGAATGCGGTCGCCTCCCTCATGAATTATGTAATGTAAACTTCCGCTCATCGAAGGCCTATACCGTAGATACAGGTGTAGCCCATGCGGCCAAAGATGGCGGCTTAGTATCAGGAGACAGCTATTCGACGATTGAGCTCGGATTAGGTAAATTCGCCATCGCCATAAGTGATGGGATGGGGAATGGAGAAAGAGCTCATTATGAAAGCAGTGAGACACTTCAGCTGCTGCAAAAAATATTGCAATCAGGAATAGAAGAGAAGGTTGCGATTAAGTCGGTAAACAGCATCCTATCACTTCGGACGACGGATGAGATTTTTTCTACATTAGATTTAGCGATGATTGACTTGAAAGATGCATCTGCACGGTTCCTTAAAATAGGCTCGACACCAAGTTTTATAAAAAGAGGAAATAAAGTCATTAAAATTCAAGCTAGTAATTTACCAATGGGAATTCTTCAAGAGTTTGAAGTAGATGTTGTCAGTGAACAATTAAAAGCAGGAGATCTGCTCATTATGATGAGTGATGGGGTATTTGAAGGACCTAAGCATGTAGAGAATTATGATTTATGGATGAAACGAAAGGTACAAGAATTGGAGACGGACGACCCGCAAGAGGTTGCCGATTTAATCATGGAGGAGGTTATTCGCTCTAGATCTGGTTTGATTGATGATGACATGACGGTGACGGTTGCCAAAATTAAACACAACACACCAAAGTGGGCCTCCATCCCCATTCAAAAAGTAAAGCGACATGCCTAACTAGTTAATTTATCCATCCTTCCAATAATTTATGTATAAATCAACCAGATCCCGTCGAAAATGGTAGCAATACTATTTCTGGAGGGAGAAGGTTATGTACACAGGGAAGATTCGGCAAATTTTACTGATAACAGATGGGTGCTCAAACCAAGGGGATGACCCGATTGCGATGGCAGCTCTTGCAAATGAACAAGGGATTACAGTAAATGTCATTGGTGTCATGGAACATGACGTGATTGATGAAAAAGGAATCACCGAAATTGAAGGGATGGCCATGTCAGGCGGTGGAGTCAGTCAAATTGTTTATGCGGAAAGACTTTCCCAAACAGTCCAAATGGTTACTCGTAAAGCAATGAATCAAACCATTCAAGGTGTCGTAAACCGCCAGCTTCAGGAAATATTGGGAGGCTCACAAACAATGGAGGACCTGCCGCCTGAAAAGCGCGGCGAAGTAATGGAGGTTGTCGACGAATTAGGGGAAACTGTCGAATTAGAGGTGTTGATTCTTGTCGATACAAGCGCAAGTATGAAACACAAGCTCCCAACCGTAAAAGAGGCACTCCTTGACCTTTCTCTAAGCTTAAACGCCAGAACGGGTGATAATCTATTTTCTGTGTATGTATTTCCCGGGAAAAAGAATGATGTCGAAAAATTGCTCGATTGGACACCGAAACTACAAGTTTTGACAAGTGTCTTTTCTCAGCTGTCGACTGGTGGGATTACGCCAACTGGACCGGCATTAAAAATGGCCTTATCTGCTTTCACAGAAAAAAAACAATCATTAAGGAGCCTGCTGTCTCGTGATGATGAATCATACTTTGAAGAATCAATGTAAGGCTAGCCCAGGGACAATCATTACAGGCAAATGGCATGCGAAAAAATATACGATTATTAAGGAACTAGGATTTGGTGCAAATGGGGTGGTTTATCTCGCCAAGCATAATGACACACAGGTCGCTTTAAAAATGAGTGATAATGGTATGTCAATCACCTCAGAGGTTAATGTTTTAAAATCCTTTGCAAAGGTCCAGGGACACTCCCTCGGACCTTGTTTGCTTGATGTTGATGATTGGCATGGGAATAACAGCCGTATTTCCTTTTATGTGATGGAATATATTCAGGGACCGGATTTCCTATCCTTTTTGCAAACGAAAGGAACATCCTGGACGAGTGTTTTATTTTTACAGCTGCTGAATGATTTAGAACAGCTGCACCAAAATGGCTGGGTATTTGGGGATTTGAAACCGGAGAATTTAATCGTGACGGGGCCTCCTCCAAAAATCAGATGTATTGATGTGGGCGGCACGACCATTCAGGGCAGGGCAATTAAAGAATTCACTGAGTTTTATGATCGAGGCTATTGGGGGTTAGGCTCCAGAAAGGCTGAGCCCTCCTACGACTTATTTGCGGTTGCCATGATCATGATTAATACAGCCTATCCGAAACGATTTACGAAAACAACAGGTGGACTTCAGCAGCTCAAGAATGCGATTCGACAAAAACAAGAATTAATAAAATTTGAACCCGTAATTTTAAAGGCACTCCAAGGGAAATACATTCAAGCTAAACAAATGCGGGCAGATTTATTAAATTTAATGACTGA
This sequence comes from Bacillus sp. ISL-18, assembly GCF_018613415.1. GTDB lineage: Bacteria > Bacillota > Bacilli > Bacillales > Cytobacillaceae > Neobacillus. Next base: position 37,929 of record NZ_JAGGQG010000017.1, read on the forward strand.
GAATAAGAACTCCTCCACACAAACAAAACCTCAGGTAAACAAACCTGATCCTTTTCAGGCGAAGCAAGCGGGCGGGAAAGATACGCAATCTGTTCCACTTTCAAGACAGAGCTACAGGCGAAAAAAGAAAAAAAGCGGCTGGATGGAATTTTTATTTATCTCAATTGTTCTAGGTGTGTTATATGCTTGGTATACTTTTAATAATTTACCGTAATAAATTGAAACCAATTTTACTTTCATCCGTATAAAGAGAAAAGCAAATTTTCACCGCCTTTATTTTTGATAGTTCCTAATCAAAAGTGGTAAGCTAAAAAGAAAAGCGGAAGCGCACGGTTAGCGGCGTATGGATTGGATCCGCTCCGAATGAGATAAAGGAAACACGGAGAGCGTAAGCGATCCGATGTTGACTTATCGTAAGGAGGAGAGGGCCAATACACTAGCCGCTGTGCGCTGAAGCTAGACAAAGAAAAGCGGAAGCTGACGGTTAGTGCCGTTCCCCATTTCGCTTTTAATCAAATTTGCTTTAGAAAGTGTGCAATTGATATGTTAGAATCAAAAGTCGAGTCCTTTTTGCAGCATCATTCTTTTTCCTTGGAAAACAAAAGGATTGTAGTGGGCGTTTCAGGCGGGCCTGATTCATTAGCACTGCTGCATTATTTGCTGAAGGAAAGAGAAAAAAGAAACCTGTTTCTTGTTGTTGCCCACGTTGATCATATGTTCCGTGGTGAAGAATCCTTCCAAGATGCCATGTTTGTCAAAGCCTTTTGCGGACAATACAACATCCCGTTTGAAATGGTTCAAGTTAATGTCACTAAAATCATGGAGGAAACAGGAAAAAGCTCTCAAATTGCGGGAAGAGAAGTAAGATATAACTTTTATCATACAATAATGGAACAGTACCACTCCCCGTATTTAGCATTAGGGCACCATGGTGATGACCAAATGGAGACCATGCTTATGCGGCTAACACGAGGAAGCAGTGGAAAGGCAAGAGCGGGTATCCCATTCTCCAGGCCGTTTTATGAAGGAATTATTTTTCGCCCTTTCTTATGCTTAACGAAAGAGGATCTTCAACACTATTGTAGTAGGCATCATCTCATCCCAAGAATAGACCCAAGCAATGCCAAGAGTATTTATAGCCGAAATCGTTTTCGTAAACAGGTCCTGCCTTTCCTTAAAGCTGAGAACAGGCAAGTACACGAACACTTTCAACGGTTTAGTGAAGAACTGCAAAGCGATGAAGAGTATTTGCAGGAATTAACAGCGGAGCAATTGAAAACAGTGTTGACAAAAAGAGAAGAGGACAAAATTACTATTGACATAAAACAATTCCAAACAATGCCTTTACCTTTACAAAGGAGAGGGATTCAACTAATATTAAACTATCTTTACAAAGAAAAACCTGCATCTCTTTCTGCAATACATATTGATCAAGTATTTTCTTTAATTTATCATCATGAACCTTCAGGAACACTTGATCTTCCTAATGGTTTAAAGGTTATTCGCTCCTATTTTCAACTTTTTTTTCAATATGAGCAAATAAAGCCAGAATCATTTTATTTTGAAATCAATGAGCCTGGAACGATTATGCTGCCAAATGGAGGGAGCATTATAATCGATTATATACCTGGGGAAAACCCTGAAGTGTTACAGAATAGTGCTATTTTTAATGCAGCTCTTCTTCCATTTCCATTGATTATCCGAAATAGAAAAAAGGGCGACCGAATGACAATCAAAGGCATACAGGGTTCGAAGAAATTAAAAGATATTTTTATTGATCAAAAAGTTCCACGGCAAGACCGGGATATCTGGCCGGTCATAACCGACGGAGAGGGATCCATTATTTGGCTTCCAAATTTAAAAAGGTCTTCTTTTGAAGGTATCGATGCAACTGCAGAACAATATATCCAACTAACATACATTATGTAATGATCTTCTAGGGGGCACATTTTATGATGAAAGATGATATTGAAAAGGTATTAGTTTCAGAAGAAGAAATTCAAGATAAGATTAAGCAATTAGCAGGCCAGCTAACGGAAGAGTATCAGGACCGTTTCCCGCTTGCGATTGGGGTTTTAAAAGGAGCAATGCCATTCATGGCAGACCTGCTAAAACGATTGGATTGTTATCTTGAAATGGATTTTATGGATGTATCAAGTTATGGTACGGCCCTTGTATCTTCCGGAGAGGTTAAAATTTTAAAGGACCTTGATACTTCGGTTGAAGGCAGAGACATATTAATTATTGAGGACATCATTGATAGTGGGTTAACACTCAGTTATCTGGTTGATTTATTCCGTTATCGCAAAGCAAAATCAATCAAAATTGTTACTTTGCTCGACAAACCGACTGGCAGAAAGAGCGACATCCAGGCTGATTATGTTGGCTTTGTTGTTCCAGATGCGTTTGTGGTGGGTTACGGATTAGATTATATTGAAAAATACCGCAATTTACCATATATTGGAGTATTAAAACCAGAAGTATATAGCAAATAATGAAGTAAGAAGAAGTAATGAGTCTGGTTTCTGAAAGCCTTTTTACTGAGAGTAATTCCTTGAATTAGTAAGATTTTCTATGATACTATTTAATATAGTTTTTATCCGCGGGAGGAGGTAAGAGATGAATCGGATTTTCCGTAATACCATCTTTTATTTATTAATATTTTTAGTTATTATCGGCGTGGTGAGTTTCTTTAATGGAAGCAATGAGCCGACAGATCATATTTCATATGATAAATTTGTATCGCAGCTAGAGAGTGGTAAAGTTAAGTCATTTTCTATGCAGCCTGAACGCGGTGTTTATGAGGTTCAGGGACAGCTAGAGGCTAATAACAAAAAGTTTATTACCTATATTCCTAACAGTGAAAAGATTCTCGACCGTATTGATAAGGCTGACTCGAAAGTAGAGGTTTTACCAGCAAAAGAAACAAGCGGCTGGGTTACTTTCTTTACTTCCATTATTCCGTTCGTGATTATCTTTATTTTATTTTTCTTCTTGTTAAACCAAGCTCAAGGCGGCGGAAGCCGAGTCATGAACTTCGGTAAATCAAAGGCAAAGCTGTATAACGATGATAAGAAAAAGGTTCGTTTTAGAGATGTTGCCGGTGCAGATGAAGAAAAAGCAGAGTTAGTTGAAGTAGTTGAATTCTTAAAAGACCCTCGAAGGTTTGCTGAACTTGGAGCAAGGATTCCAAAAGGTGTCCTTTTAGTAGGACCTCCTGGTACAGGTAAGACATTACTAGCACGGGCCACTGCAGGTGAAGCGGGCGTACCTTTCTTCTCAATCAGCGGTTCAGATTTCGTTGAAATGTTTGTCGGGGTTGGGGCTTCTCGTGTACGTGATTTATTTGAAAATGCGAAAAAGAATGCACCATGTATTATTTTTATCGATGAAATTGATGCCGTTGGACGCCAGCGTGGAGCTGGACTTGGCGGTGGACATGATGAACGTGAACAAACATTGAATCAGCTTTTAGTTGAAATGGATGGATTCGGAGCAAATGAGGGAATTATCATTATAGCTGCCACAAACCGGGCAGATATTCTCGATCCAGCATTATTACGCCCAGGCCGTTTTGACCGTCAAATTACGGTTGATCGTCCAGATGTAATCGGACGTGAGGCGGTGCTGAAGGTCCATGCACGTAATAAACCATTAGACGAAACCGTTAATTTAAAAAATATTGCAATGCGGACACCTGGTTTTTCCGGTGCTGATTTGGAAAACTTATTAAATGAAGCAGCACTAGTGGCTGCCCGCAGTAATAAAAAGAAAATTGACATGGAAGACATTGATGAAGCAACGGACCGTGTTATTGCTGGTCCTGCTAAAAAGAGCCGTGTTATTTCTGAAAAAGAACGCCGAATTGTTGCCTTCCATGAGGGCGGACATACTGTTATTGGATTAGTGCTTGATGAAGCGGATATGGTTCACAAAGTTACGATTGTCCCACGCGGGCAGGCTGGTGGATACGCTGTTATGCTTCCAAGAGAAGATCGTTACTTTATGACGAAACCTGAATTACTTGATAAAATTGTAGGTTTATTAGGCGGACGGGTTGCGGAGGAAATTGTGTTTGGTGAAGTAAGTACTGGTGCACATAATGACTTCCAACGCGCTACAGGAATTGCTCGTAAAATGGTAACCGAATACGGAATGAGTGATAAGCTAGGACCGCTTCAATTTGGTCAAGGGTCAGGCGGTCAAGTTTTCTTAGGACGTGACATTCATAATGAACAAAATTATTCTGATGCGATTGCCTATGAAATTGACCTGGAAATCCAAAGCATTATAAAAGAATGTTACGAAAGAGCTAGAAAAATTCTTATGGAAAATCGTGATAAGCTTGATCTCATCGCAACGACACTTCTTGAGGTTGAAACGCTTGTCGCTGAACAAATTAAATATCTGGTGGAAAATGGTCATATGCCAGAACCGTCTCTTCATTTAGAAACGGTTAAGATCGGACCTAAAAAAACAGATGATGTGAAGGTAAATATCAATAAAAAGAAGGATGAAGCTGAAAGTGAGGAAAAATCTTTCCTAGACAGCCCTTCAGATGATATTGATTATAAGTAATTAAAGTGGAAAAGAGTGCTTCAAGGAGGCACTCTTTTTTTTTACTCATATCCTATTTATGATATGATGTTGCGTATGAGGTAAAGAATATTAATAAAAGCGAGTGATAGATTTGATTTTCGTATTTGATGTGGGAAATACCAATATTGTCTTAGGTGTATATGATGGCGATGACCTGAAGTATCATTGGCGGGTGGAAACAAACCGCAACCGTACAGAAGATGAGTTTGGAATGAATATAAAGGCCTTATTTGACTTTTCAGGTCTTACCTTTTCTGATATTGATGGCATTATTATTTCCTCAGTTGTGCCGCCAATCATGTTAGCTTTAGAAAGAATGTGTCAAAAGTACTTTCACCTAAAGCCCCTTGTTGTCGGACCGGGCATAAAAACAGGACTTAATATTAAATACGAAAATCCAAGAGAGGTTGGCGCTGACCGAATTGTGAATGCTGTGGCTGCTATTCACGAATATGGAAGCCCGCTAATCATTGTGGATTTTGGTACAGCAACCACTTATTGTTATGTGAATGAGGAACGTCAATATATGGGTGGAGCAATTGCACCGGGAATTGGAATTTCGACGGAGGCTCTATATTCCAGAGCAGCAAAATTACCACGGATTGAAATTGCAAGACCAGAAGGGGTAATTGGAAAGAACACGGTTTCTGCTATGCAGGCAGGTATTGTCTATGGCTATGTAGGACAAGTGGAAGGAATTGTGAAAAAGATGATGGACCAAAGTGCAAAACAACCTACTGTCATCGCCACAGGCGGATTAGCAGGCTTGATTTCACAAGAGTCAAAGATTATCGATATCGTCGATCCTTTTTTAACTTTAAAGGGTCTTTCACTTATCTATAAACGGAACATGGGATAACCTAAACGTATTCAGCAAGAAGGGAGCGAGACAATGAAAGATTATTTAGTAAAGGCATTAGCCTATGATGGAAATATACGGGCATATGCTGTTCGCACAACAGATACCATCAGTGAAGCACAACGCCGTCATCAAACATGGCGCACGGCGTCGGCTGCGCTTGGCCGCACGATGACTGCAGCAGTCATGATGGGAGCTATGCTCAAAGGTGAGGATAAACTCACTGTGAAAATCAATGGGGGCGGTCCGCTTGGCCCAATCGTAGTTGATAGTAATGCCAAGGGTGAGGTTCGCGGATACGTGACTAATCCAGAGGTTGATTTTGAGTCCAATGAACACGGCAAACTTGACGTCCGCCGTGCAGTCGGCACCGAGGGCATGTTAGCTGTAGTAAAGGATATTGGCTTACGTGACTTCTTTTCTGGACAGGTACCTTTGGTATCAGGAGAACTAGGAGAAGACTTTACCTATTACTTTGCCACTTCTGAACAAGTACCTTCCTCTGTCGGAGTTGGTGTGTTAGTGAACCCGGATGACTCCATTTTGGCTGCAGGAGGATTTATTTTTCAATTAATGCCTGGAACACCTGATGAGCTAATTTCTAATCTAGAAGAACGATTAAAAACGATAGAGCCGATATCAAAACTAATTGAGCGGGGTCTTAGCCCTGAGCAAATCCTTGAAGAATTGTTTGGAAAAGAGCATGTTAAGGTCTTAGAAACGATGCCTGTTCACTTTGAATGTAACTGCTCCAAAGAGCGTTTTGCCAATGCGATTATTGGCCTAGGAGCTGCTGAAATAACTGCTATGATTGAGGAAGATGGACAGGCGGAAGCACACTGCCACTTCTGTAATGAAAAGTATCAGTATTCCAGGGAAGAGCTCGAAGCCTTAAGGTCTGAATCAAAATAAGCTATTATGCAAAAGGATCCAGCAAGCACCCAGTCCCAAAGTGGACTTCGCAAAACGGGTGCTTGCATTTTTCAAATGGAGGAGAAATGGTTGGGGAAGAAGCAGCTTTGGATGATCATTGCCGCCCTTGTTTTTTTAAACTGCCTGACTGTAGCCTATTTTTTAACAAGGGTAAACGAGGTAAATGGTATAGCCGTTAATGACGAGGCCGTGGCAAATATAGGGAAGAAGGAAATTACGAGACAAGCCTGGCTGAATGAGCTAGAGGCTAAATATGGCAAAGATGTATTGAAGGAAATGATTGATCAAAAGGTAATCGAAGAAATGGCGGCAAAATACAAAATTAAGGTATCAAATCAAGATATTGACCGAGAATATCGAATGCTTCAGACCACCTATAATGCTTTTAGTCAGAAAAATCATCAAACCGAAACTAAATGGAAGGATCAAATCCGCAGCAGTCTGCTCTTAGAAGAGCTTTTGACTAAGGATGTGTCTGTGTCCAACAGTGAATTAAAAAGGTATTATACTAAAAATAAAAATCTTTTCAGTGCACCAGCTGCCTACCATTTATCACATATTGTGGTTAAAACGAAAAAAGAAGCAGAAACAGCGTCAAAAGAGATTGCCCATGGGTCTAGCTTTTCAGCCATGGCTATGGAACGGTCGATTGAGGAGTTTTCAGCCAATGAAGGCGGGGATATCGGCTATATTAGTGAAGGAGATGAGCGGTATCCAAAGCAATATCTGACCGCGGCTAAAAAATTAAAACCAAAGGCTGTCAGCAAACCGATAAAGGTGAAGGACGGATACGTTCTCTTAAAACTAAATGGAAAAATGAGTGGAAAAAGCTATTCCTTTGCTGAGGTTAAAGACCAAATCCGCCGGCAAATTGCGCTAGAGCAAATGAAAACACCAGCTACAGCCTCTATTTTTTGGGATGAAGCTAAGGTCAATTGGTTTTACGGAAAGAAAGACTCAAATTAAAGACACCGTGATCATTCAATCCCCCTAAAAAGGAGTATTTGGAAATCTAGTCCAAAGGACTTATAATTAGGACATACCTACTAATAATATTTTCAATTTATTTGAAATTTTACAATCAAAACAATTGACAAGTTGGCTTGAAAACTGGTAAATTTAATAATATAAATCCAATAAAAATACTCGGAATAGGGGTGCCTTCATGGTTCGTGTTGCAAATTCAGTGGCTGAGTTAGTTGGCCAAACACCAATTGTAAAATTAAACAGATTAGTAGATGAAAATAGTGCTGACGTTTATCTAAAGCTTGAATATTTTAACCCAGGCAGCAGTGTTAAAGACCGTATTGGTCTTGCAATGATTGAAGCAGCAGAAGACGAAGGTTTAATTAAACCAGGTGATACCATCATTGAACCAACAAGCGGAAATACAGGGATCGGGCTTGCTATGATTGCAGCAGCTAAAGGTTACAAGGCAATCTTTGTTATGCCTGAAACAATGAGCTTAGAAAGAAGAAACCTTCTTCGTGCATATGGTGCAGAGCTTGTGTTAACACCTGGTCCAGCAGGTATGAAGGGTGCTATTGCTAAAGCAGAAGAACTAGTTAAGGAACACGGCTATTTCTTACCACAACAATTTAAAAACCAAGCAAACCCTGAAGTACATAAAAGAACGACAGGGAAAGAAATTGTGGAACAAATGGATCAACTTGATGCTTTTGTATCCGGAATCGGAACAGGTGGAACGATTTCAGGTGCAGGTAGTGTTATTCGTGAAAAGTTCCCAGAAGTAAAAATTGTTGCCGTTGAGCCAAAAGATTCACCGGTTCTATCAGGTGGTAACCCTGGTCCGCACAAACTTCAAGGACTTGGTGCAGGATTTGTTCCTGATACATTGAATACCAACATTTATGATGAAGTAATTCAAATCGGTACGGAAGAAGCATTTGAAGCATCCCGCCGTGCTGCTAGAGAAGAAGGTATCCTAGGCGGTATTTCTTCTGGCGCAGCTATTTCTGCAGCCCTAAAGGTAGCGAAAGAATTAGGAAAAGGTAAAAAGGTACTAGCGATTATTCCTGATAATGGAGAACGTTATTTAAGTACCCCACTTTACCAATATGATGCTGAATAAATAAAGAAGGAGGCGTTGGCGAGTTTTTGCCGAAGCCTCTTTTTTTTGTGAAAACTATGATAAAATGTGAAAAACAAGCTGTGGGGGAATATGGAATGAGAACAACTCAAGAACAAATCAAGTGCGGGCCCTATACCTTGGATTATTCGAAAAAGACCCTTGTAATGGGAATTTTAAATGTAACCCCTGATTCCTTCTCAGATGGCGGGGATTTTAATCAAATTGAGCGCGCGGTGGAACATGCTAAGGAAATGGCGGAAAATGGTGCGGATATTATTGATATTGGCGGTGAATCCACCAGACCGGGTTATACAGTCATTTCCGATGAGGAAGAAATTGGCCGGGTTGTCCCAGTAATAAAGGCCATTTCGGAACAGGTTCCCATTCCAATCTCAATCGACACCTATAAAGCAGAGGTTGCCAAGCAGGCAATCGAAGCGGGGGCTCATATTATTAACGATATTTGGGGAGCTAAAGCCGATACTAGAATGGCAAGGGTTGCAGCTGACTACAATGTTCCGATCATCCTGATGCATAATCGTCATGACCAAAATTACAACTCCTTTATGAGAGATGTCTTAAATGACCTTTATGAAAGTATTACAATTGCAAAAAATGCCGGAGTAAGCGATGAAAATATCATTTTGGATCCCGGTATAGGTTTTGCGCGTAATTATCAGGAAAACGTGTTAACCATGCAAAACTTAGAAAAGTTTGTCATGCTGGGCTATCCTGTACTATTAGGAACATCTAGAAAGTCAATGATCGGACAAGCATTAAACCTGCCTGTTCATGAAAGAATCGAAGGCACTGGTGCAACTATTTGTTATGGGATTCAAAAAGGCTGCCATATGATCCGAGTTCATGACGTAAAAGAAATGAGCAGAATGGCTAAAATGATGGATATATTGATGGGGAAGGATGCTGTCATTGGATAAAATATATGTAAATAGGATGGAGTTTTATGGTTATCATGGCGTTTTTCCCGAGGAAAATCGGTTAGGTCAGCGATTTATTGTGGATTTAGCAGTTTCTGTTGATTTAAAAAAAGCGGGGACAACGGATGAACTTAAGTTTTCCGTTAATTATGGTGAATTGTACCAGGTTTGCAAAGAAGTGGTTGAGGGGAAACCATATAAGCTCTTAGAGGCAGTCGCTGAAGAACTTGCGGCAAATATCTTAAGGGTATTTCCACTTGTAATGGATGTTACTGTTAAAGTAATTAAACCAGATCCTCCAATCCCAGGGCATTACAAATCGGTGGCCGTAGAAATTACGAGGAGTAGATAAAAGTGGAAAATACAGCATTTATTGCCCTTGGCTCTAATATAGGAAACCGTTATGATAATATAGTTAATGCAATTAATCGATTAAAGAGTTATCCTGCTATCCAATTGGTAAATTTGTCATCTGTGTACGAAACGGACCCTGTTGGATATGAGGATCAAGATTTATTTTTGAACATGGTAATCAAGGTACAAACGAACCTAAGTGCGATGGAGTTATTAGAAACATGTTTAAAAATTGAATTAGAACTTGGAAGGAAAAGGGACATTAAGTGGGGCCCACGGACAATAGACCTTGACATTCTAACTTTTAACCAAGAAAATATTGAATCAGAGAAACTTACTGTACCGCACCCAAGAATTGTTGAGCGGGCGTTTGTATTAGTTCCATTAGTTGAAATGGATCAAAACCTTAGAATAACTGGGGTGGATAAACCTCTTAACATATTGTTAGACGAACTACCAGATAAAGAAGGGGTCCGATTATGGAAGCGGAAAAATGGGGAAGACGTATTCGTGCCTATCGGAAGCTAAAGGGTTATACACAAGAAGGCTTTTCGAGGGAATTAGGTGTATCAGTATCTATTTTAGGTGAGATTGAAAGAGGAAATCGCCTGCCTGCCGAAGATTTAATCGAGAGGATTGCTGATTCTTTAAAAATTAGTATAGAAGATTTAAAACCAAGAGAATAGAGAAAAGGAGGTACCGAATGTTAAAAATAGGTGATATTGAAATAAAAAATCCTGTGGTTTTAGCGCCTATGGCGGGTGTATGCAACTCAGCATTCCGTTTGACGGTTAAAGAGTTTGGAGCGGGATTAGTTTGTGCGGAAATGGTCAGTGACAAGGGAATTGTTGTTAAAAATGAAAAAACCATGAACATGCTGTATATCGATGAGCGGGAAAAGCCACTTAGTCTGCAAATTTTTGGCGGTGAAAAAGATACGCTTGTGGAAGCAGCCAAATTTGTTGATCAAAACACAAACGCCGACATTATTGATATCAATATGGGCTGCCCTGTTCCAAAAATCACTAAGTGTGATGCCGGGGCAAGATGGCTGTTGGATCCAGATAAAATTTATGAAATGGTATCAGCTGTTGTTGATGCGGTAGAAAAGCCTGTAACAGTAAAAATGCGTATGGGCTGGGATGATGAGCATATTTTTGCGATTAAAAATGCCCAAATGGTTGAGCGGGCTGGTGGAAAAGCTGTTGCAATGCATGGCCGTACCCGTGTGCAAATGTATGAGGGAAAAGCAAACTGGGATATCATTCGTGAAGTAAAACAGTCTGTTAACATCCCTGTTATCGGAAATGGGGACGTACAAACGCCTCAAGATGCGAAAAGAATGCTAGAAGAAACAGGTGTAGATGGCGTCATGATCGGCAGGGCTGCACTAGGGAATCCTTGGATGATTTACCGTACCGTTCAGTATTTAGAAACGGGTAAACTTTTAAGTGAACCGTCGGCGCGGGAAAAAATCGACGTATGTATCCTTCACTTAGATCGTTTAATTGCTTTAAAAGATGAGTATATTGCAGTTCGTGAAATGCGCAAGCATACAGCGTGGTATTTAAAAGGAGTCCGCGGTAATGCGAGAGTGCGGAATGCCGTTAACGAGTGCAACACGAGAGAAGACCTAGTTACCGTATTAAGAGGGTTAGTAGCTGAAGTAGAAGAAATGGATGAAAGTCAGTTAATCGTGGGTTAATTTGACAGTCCTCGCCCTATTTTCTATAATATCTTTAGTTTACTGATTAGAGCTGCCAGTAGCGTTACTGGCAGTTTTTATGTATTTATGAACTTTTTTGATGTCTGAATTGCCATGTTTGTGTAAAATAATATAGTATGCAAAAAAAGTGGAAGGACCGAAACCTGCAAATGGGGCTATTAGAGCTATGCATTTGTTAAAGGGTAGGTGCTAAAGCTAGACAAGTTAATCGGCCAGTATTCTTTTAGTTTTACATAAAATAGAAAGTTATGGAGTTGAAGTAATCATGAGTCAGGAAGAATTAAACGACCAATTCTTGGTCAGACGTGAAAAAATGAATACAATGCGTGAAAATGGATTAGATCCATTTGGAAAGCGTTTTGACCGTTCTCACACTACAAAAGAGTTGATTGACCAATACGCTGAATTAGAAAAAGAGGAAATTGAAGCTAAAAATGTTTCTGTTACATTAGCCGGACGGATCATGACAAAACGCGGGAAAGGTAAGGCCGGATTTGCCAATATTCAAGAATTAACCGGTCAAATTCAAGTATATGTGCGTCAAGATGCTGTTGGTGAAGAGTCCTATAAGGTATTTGATTCAGCTGACCTTGGGGACATCATTGGGGTATCAGGCACCCTGTTTAAGACCAAAGTAGGTGAACTATCTGTAAAAGTAGACAATTTTGTATTCCTTACAAAAGCACTTCGTCCGCTTCCAGATAAGTTTCATGGTTTGAAGGATGTAGAGCAGCGTTATCGTCAACGTTATTTAGATCTAATTATGAGTCAGGAAAGCAAGGAAACATTTATTACTAGAAGCCGAATTATCCAATCGATGCGCCGTTATCTAGATGACCATGGTTATTTAGAGGTTGAAACACCAATGATGCATGCGATTGCCGGTGGTGCTTCCGCACGCCCGTTTATTACACACCACAATGCTCTTGATATGCCTTTATTTATGAGGATAGCCATTGAACTTCACTTAAAGAGACTAATCGTTGGCGGACTTGAAAAGGTCTATGAGATTGGCCGTGTATTCAGAAATGAAGGTGTTTCTACTCGTCATAATCCTGAATTTACAATGATTGAACTTTACGAAGCCTATGCAGATTACCGGGATATTATGAGTCTTACTGAAAACCTAATTGCCCATATTGCTCAAGAAGTTTTAGGGACAACGACTGTTCAATACGGTGACTATGAAGTAGATCTTAAACCTGAATGGAAAAGACTACACATGGTTGATGCGATAAAAGAATATACAGGAGTCGATTTCTGGAAAGAGATGACTGTTGAAGAAGCTCGTACACTTGCTAAAGAGCATAATGTAGAAATAACAGAACACATGCTCTATGGACATATTGTTAATGAATTTTTTGAACAGCGGGTAGAAGAAAAGTTAATTCAGCCTACTTTCATTTACGGGCATCCTGTAGAGATTTCACCGCTTGCGAAGAAAAATGAAGAGGATCCACGTTTCACTGATCGTTTTGAGTTGTTTATCGTTGCTCGTGAGCATGCAAATGCCTTTACTGAACTTAATGATCCGATTGATCAAAGAGAGCGTTTTGAGGCTCAAATAAAAGAGCGTGAACAAGGTAATGATGAAGCCCACCAAATGGACGAGGACTTTGTGGAGGCATTAGAATATGGTATGCCGCCAACAGGTGGATTAGGAATTGGTATCGACCGCCTAGTTATGCTGTTAACTAATTCCCCATCAATCCGAGACGTACTATTATTCCCATTAATGCGTCACAAGTAAGGAATTTAAAAGTGCCAGAGTAGTCTGGTGCTTTTTTTGTTTATAAAAAAGAAAGAATATTTTTACTTTGAAAAAAGGTGTTGCAACCACCGTCAAATGGTGGTATATTATTATCTGTTGCTGCGAGACAGTAACACGAAAGAAAAAAGATTTAAAAGGTTGTTGACATTACGTTAATAACTTGGTAAGATGATAAAGTCGCTTTTGGGCGATAGAAAAATTGCTCTTTGAAAACTAAACAAACAAAAACGTCAACAAACAATAATATTAGTTTCTATTATGAAACTAAGCCAACGTAACAAATTGAGCTAAATCAACTTTCTTGGAGAGTTTGATCCTGGCTCAGGACGAACGCTGGCGGCGTGCCTAATACATGCAAGTCGAGCGAAACAACAGGAGCTTGCTCCTGTTGTTTAGCGGCGGACGGGTGAGTAA
>NZ_JAGGQG010000018.1:0-36148 GCF_018613415.1 Bacillus sp. ISL-18
GAGAGTAGGACGTTGCCAGGCATGAAAAAAGACAGCCTAAATGGGTTGTCTTTTTTGATTTTTACTAATCATGTTAGGATTTGCAGTTCTATGGTTATATAATGAAGTTATTACTTTGAAGAAAAGATTCTGCCGAGAGGAAACAGAAAATGGACATCCTTTTATCTTTTTTACAGACTTTGCTAAATAGTTTTTTAGAAATGTTTTATCTAGTAGGTGTGATTATCATCATTGGCTTAATCTTAGGAGTACTTGAACGGTTATCTAATACATATTTAGTACTTGCCTTCGGGGCAAAAGGAGTTATGGTGACAGCATGGATTGGAACACCCATTCATGAAATTGGTCATCTTATTCAATGTTTTATATGGGGTCATCGTGTTTCGAGGATCAAATTACTTCAATTAAATCACCCATCCGGTATTCTTGGTTTTGTGGAACATCATTACAATCCGAATAGTATGTATCAGCAAGTTGGAAATTTTTTTATTGGGCTAGGCCCTATTTTTAGTGGTATTGGTTCTTTGATTTTAGGTATGTATTTTTTGGTCCCAGATTCTTACTTTGCTTTTAAGACAGAATTGCAACAACGTATTAAATTTGAGCAACTGGATATTACCCTATTAAAAACGATTGTCGAATCTGTTTCGGTTATCAGTAAGAATCTTTTTACAATAGAAAATTTATTAAATCCTCTTTTTTGGATTTTTTTAGTTATTGCGTTTAGTATTTCTTCTCATATTGCATTGAGTACGGCGGATATTAGGGGGTCGGCTAAAGGGTTAAGCTCTATTTTTTTCATTCTGTTCTTGATTAATATCCTATCTAGATTACTTAATTGGGATACTTATCAAATGATCATAAAACTAGCAGGATATAATGCCTATGTCCTTGCTTTTGGGAGTATTGCTCTACTGTTTTCTTTTATTACTCTAGTTATTAGTATTCTTCTTTTTAATGCGAAAAGACTATGGGTACGATGGAAAAGTTAAGGTAAGTTCGGACAACATGAGCCCAAGATTGATCGGAGCAGTCCGAAGATGGGCGAAGTTCAGACAGCATGAGCCCAAAATTGATGGGAGCAGTCCGAAGATAGGTTAAGTTCAGACAGCATGAGCCCAAAATTGATGGGAGCAGTCCAATGTCAAAGCAAGTTCGGACAGCACGAGCCAAAAATCAATGAAACCTGTCCGAAGTCAAGGGTAATTCAGACACCATAACCTGCATCAAAATATATTCTGCTTCTGTTCGATTGCTGTACCAATCTGTTTATTTTTAGCATAAAAAATTAATGTCATAAAAATCGAAAGACTGCCAAAAACAACACACATTAATTGAAGTCCCATAAAATCCAAAAGAAAACCCGACAAAAGAAGGACAATCTGGTATGTGACCCGGTCAAGCATATTCCGAAAAGAGAAAAAACGGCCATGAAAATCCTTTGGTACTTGGGTTTGAAAGATTGTAGCAGCAGTAGGAAAAAAACAGCCAACCGAAAATCCAAATAAGAGAAAAGCAAACACCGTTACAAGTGGATTCGCGGCAAAATAGAGCAAAAGCTGTGAAAACCCAATCACAAAAGAACTGCCGAACAAGACAACGTAAGGGGATACCTGATTATTTATTTTTCTAATCAACAGAGCACCAATCATAAAGGAAACTCCTTCTGCAGCATATACCCAGCCTTTAATGGATGTACTGTCTTGAATTTCGCTTATGTTAATGACCATTAAGTTGAATCCACCAAGAAAAAGAGTAGGAACAATGGTAATTAATAAGGTCATTAAGACTATAGGAACTCTATTAATAATGGGAAATACCTGTTTAAATCCTGTCTTTTCAATTGGTTGCTTCACAAGATTAAGATCCTTGTTTTCATGAATATCCAAGAAAAAGGTAAGGATAAATAAACCAACATAAGTTACTAAAGAACCAATATATAAAATAGAAAGAGGGAGGATCACTAATAAGAAACCGCCAAGCGCTGTCCCAATAATTCGGGAAAGTGTTGACACATTCATATGAATACCATTCAATTGAAGTAAATCTTTTTCAACAACAACTAATGGCAAGGTAGCCTGCAGCGCTGGAAAGTAAAATGCTGCAGAGATCTGAAGTAAGATAAGAAATAGGACCATCCACTCGATAGCGCCAGTCGCTATCGCGATAAGCATAAAAACAACACTAATGATTCGGACAAAACCCGCGATAAGCATTACAGTCTTTTTACTTGAACGATCCGTTAGTCGACCTGCATATGGTCCAAATACTAGACCAGCTAAAATCCCGATTGTCATAAGGAGTGATTTTAAAAAGTCTGAGGGAACCTTATCTTGCATGAACTGCAAATCACCAATTATGCCGAGCCATAATCCTAAACCAGCAATAAATTCCCCTGTTAAAAGAATCCATATATTTTTGTTTCTCCACATAAAGTTTTCCCCTCATTCAAACGCTCTTTAAACTACTATTTTACCATAATTTTTTTAAATAAATAGAGCAAGTCCTAAAAAGGACTTGCCCTTCCAAGCATTATTTAGCCAAGGATTTCTCCACCGCATCAATCGTTTTTTCGCTCGCAATTAGCCCATTAATCGTCCAGAAAGATGGATCGTTCATCTCATAAACATGTTTATTCTTAACAGCATCAAGACCGTTCCAGATCGAGCTTTTACTTAACAAGTCAAGGCCAGCTTCGCCCTTCTTGCTGATAAGGAAAATGTGGTCTGCCTTAATTTCCGGTAATTTCTCAAGAGCAATGGGATCCCATTGAACTGCTGCATCGCCAAGATTTTTCACGAAGTCAGGCTGTTTGATCCCTAAATCATTATAAAGTACATTAGCACTGAATCGGTTATGCTCCATTAAGTAAAATTTATCCCCCATTACCCAGAGGAGGGCAACGGTATCTTCACCAATCGACTTTTGAATCTTCGCTTTTGCCTCTGCTGCTTTTGTATCGTAATTAGCAAGGACTTCTTTTGCTTTATCTTGCTTACTTAAAATCTGACCCATTTGAGTAAGCTGTTTACGCCAGTCAGCGCTGATTTCGTCCTTGAAAACATAGGTTGGAGCAATTTTCTTATATTCCTCATATTGTCCTTTTTGAATCGCAGAAGGGGAGCTGAAGAGGATTAAATCAGGGTTATTGCTAATCACTTGCTCAAGAGGGAGATCCCAGCTAATCTTAGGAACACCTTTTAACTCAGGCTGCAGATAATCTAATACAGTATTGCCGATCGACCATTGTGCCGCTGGCTTCACACCAAGTGCCACTAAAGAATCCTCTAGGTAGGGGGCAATGATTTTCTTTGGATTCGCTGGAATGACTACCTCACCTTTGGCGTCTGTTAATTTAACTTCCGCCGTTTTATCTTCGTTTTTTTTGTTATCTTCTGAAGAATTACTACATGCGCTTACCAAAAATAAAATTGTAAGTATAGTGAATAGGATCGTAAGGTGCTTTTTAAACATGATTTTCCTCCTTATGTATGAATAAATGTTAACTAATGCAAATGATAATCATTTTCAACTAAACAGTCAATAAGAAAATGGCTTTTTATTACACTAAATTATTAAAAATGTTTTAAGGATATTTTTGGGAGTACCATTTTATAATATGTACATATTGAAAAATATTTATCTTCACTTTATACTAGTGATAATGATTATCATTATCCTAATTGGCAAATAATAATATGTTTTACTTGCGTTAATAAGAAAGGGTGTTCCTTTTGAATGAATATGCCAAGAATCATGGTGGCGTCACAAATCATTCTAAACAGCATAAAACAAAACGGAAAACATCCCTGACAGGCTCATTCGTTTTAGTTTTCGGTATTATTTTGATTATTATCTTTATCAGTGGTTCGATTGCATATGGCGCGGCAGATATTCAACTTGGAACGGTTTGGGAAGCAGTCACACATTATAACTCAAAGCTTGCATCCCACCAAATCATCCAAGAAATCCGTTTGCCAAGGGCCATTGGAGCAGTGATGGTCGGCGCCTTACTTGCGGTTTCAGGTGCGATTATGCAAGGATTAACACGAAATCCGCTTGCCTCTCCTTCCATCATGGGCGTTACCGATGGGGCAGCGTTTGCAATTGTTGTCATGCTTTCCTTCTTTCCAACTGTCACCATTTTAGGACTAACCTTTTCGTCATTAGTGGGTGCCGGACTAGGAGTAAGTCTTGTCTTTACGATTGGCGCTTTTTCAAAAGGGGGACTGACACCTGTTAAACTGGCACTTGCCGGTGTGGCGGTTGGCTCCATGTTAAGCGCCATTTCAAGTGCATTTGCTTTACATTTTCAAGTGGCAAAGGATATGAGCTTTTGGTATGCCGGCGGGTTAACTTCCATCAGCTGGACATCCATTAAAATATTGTCCATTGCGGGACTCATTGGACTAGTGCTTGCGATGCTCATCTCTCGTTCGATTACGATCTTGAGTCTCGGGGAAGAGGTATCGAAGGGACTTGGACAAAATCCCTTACTAATAAAATCACTTGGTGTGATGGTTGTCCTTGTTTTAACAGGTGCTGCCGTATCCGTTGCAGGAGCAGTCGGCTTTATTGGATTAGTCATCCCCCATATTTCAAGGTTTATCATTGGATCTGATTACCGCTGGATTATCCCGATTTCTGCTGTATTAGGAGGTCTTCTACTAGTAATGGCCGATATTGCTTCAAGGATGGTAAATGCTCCTTATGAAACTCCTGTAGGTGCCATCACCGCGATTATCGGTGTACCCTTTTTCCTATACCTTGCACGTGGGGAAAGGAGAGGGCTGTAATGAATGTGGTTAATCCAAAACGGAGAAAATTTATCTTAACCATAAGTATTTTAGTTATTCTTACATTACTAACGTTTATGATAAGTCTTAACTTAGGGGTTGTAAGAATCGCTCCAATGGATGTCTTTAAAACATTAATAGGACAAGGTACTTCTCGCGATCGACTTGTCTTGGTTGATTTTCGACTGCCAAGAATGATTTTGTCTTTATTGATTGGTGCGGCATTGGCCGTTTCTGGTGCCATTCTTCAAGGGGTATCCAAAAACGATTTGGCAGACCCGGGGATTTTAGGCATCAATGCTGGTGCGGGTTTCACTGTTATTCTATTTATCTATTTCTTTCAAGGGTCAATGAACGATGTATCCTCAACATATGGTGTTTTTCTTTTGCCTCTATTTGCTTTAGTAGGAGCCATTATTGCGGCATTGTTGATTTATTCTATCGCCTGGAAAAAAGGAATTGATTCGGTACGTCTAATCTTAGTCGGAATTGGTGTGAATTCTGGATTTGGTGCGGCAATTGTAATCTTTCAACTGAAAATGAACCCACAAGACTTTATGCAAGCAGCGGTTTGGCTATCAGGTGATATCTGGGGGGCAAATTGGCGGTTCGTTTCAATCATTGCTCCATTAATCCTTTTAGTACTCCCGTATGCCATTTATAAGTCACATAGTCTTAACGTATTAAATCTCGGCGATCAAGTCGCAACAGGACTTGGCATAAGGGTGGAGAAGGAACGAAGAATATTACTAATGGTGGCAGTTGCGTTAGCCGGATTTAGTGTGGCTGCAGGAGGAGGCATTGCCTTTCTTGGATTAGTTGCACCGCATATAGCACGAAAATTTATCGGTCCAAAACATCAACTGATGCTTCCAGTTACAGCTGTTTTAGGTGCATTGCTTCTCTTAGCGGCCGATGCGATTGGGAAAAACGTATTAGCTCCGACCGAGATACCAGTTGGAATTGTCACAGCCATATGCAGCGCTCCCTATTTTATCTACCTACTTATGAGAGCAAAATAAAGGAGGAAAAAATGTGGTATCACTTTCAACGGAACATCTTCAAATTGGTTACGGTGAGAAGATTATTGTTGAAGACTTAAATTTATATATAAATAAAGGCGAGATTACTACGATTATCGGGGCAAATGGCTGTGGAAAATCGACGATCTTAAAAACACTGGCTCGTGTTCATCAAGCCAATTCTGGGGTGGTCTATTTGGATGGAAAGATGATCCATAAAATTCCCACAAAGGAAATAGCCAAAAAAATGGCTGTTCTTCCCCAGAGTCCAGAGGCGCCAAGCGGGTTAACTGTCTATGAATTGATTTCCTTTGGCCGTTCCCCACATCAAGGCGGATTCGGGAGATTAACGGAAAAAGACCGGAACGTTATTCAGTGGGCCTTAGAGGTAACTGGGCTGTCTACTTTTGCCGACCAAGCCGTCGATGCTCTTTCGGGTGGACAAAGGCAGCGTGCTTGGATTGCGATGGCGATTGCGCAAGAAACTGAATTATTATTGTTAGATGAACCAACCACTTACTTGGATATGGCGCATCAGCTTGAAATATTACAATTATTGGAAAAATTAAATAAAGAAGAAGGCCGGACGATTGTAATGGTTATCCATGATTTAAACCATGCAGCTCGTTTTTCTCACCATATGGTCGCTATGCGTGAGGGGAAAATGGTCAAGGAAGGGACGGCAGAAGAGGTGATGACACACGAAGTGTTAAAGGTAGTTTTTCACATAGATGCGGAAATTGTGGAAGATCCGAGGACCAAAAAGCCTGTCTGCCTTTCCTATAATTTACTTAATAAAGAGACACAGTCGGAGAACCAAAAAGCGTTTAGCTTTTAGAAGTGGATGGGGATACTATGAAACTTTATGATGTAACAATCATTGGCGGCGGCCCGGTCGGTTTATACACCGCATTTTACTGTGGTATGAGAGAAATGGAAACCAAGATTATTGAATATCTTCCCTATCTAGGGGGGAAGGTTTCTTATTTTTATCCAGAAAAAGTCATTGGTGATGTGGGTGGAATTCCTGCGATTACAGGGGAAAATTTAATAAGACAATTAGAACAACAAGCAATGACTTTTCAGCCAACCATCGTTTTAAATCAACAGGTGAAGGAATTGGACAGACTTGAGGATGGAACTTTCCTATTAACAAGTCATAACGGTGAGCAGCATCATACAAAAACGATTATTTTAGCGACCGGATTTGGTGCAATTAAAAATTCTGAACTGGACCTCCTAAATGCGGACAAGTACGAAGGAAAATACCTCTATCATACCTTTGAAAACTACTTAACCTTTCAGAACCAACATGTGTTAATTTATGGCGGGGGTAACTCTGCGGTAGAATGGGCAAACCGATTATTACCGATTGCGAAACAGGTAACGGTTGTTCATCGAAGAAATGAATTTTCTGGAATGGAAAGAAATATCTATAATTTGAAAAGCTCAAAGGCGGACATCTTAACACCTTACATTCTTGATGCTTTACATGGCGATGAAGCATTGCAAAGTGTAACGGTTAAACATATCAAAACCGAAGAAACAATGGAAATTCCTGTAGATGCAGTTCTTCTAAATCATGGTTTTTCCATCGAGTTAGGTGAAATTAAACAATGGGGTTTACAATTTGAAAACGGAAGTATTAAAGTGGATCACTCGATGCAAACGAATATTGAAGGAATCTTTGCTGTAGGTGATATTGCAGGATATGCCAATAAACTGCATCTCATCACTGGAGGTTTCTTTGAAGGTCCTACGGCCGTGAACAGCGCCAAAGCCTACATAGAGCCGGAAAAAAAAGTAAAGCCGATTTTTTCAACCACTCATACTAAGCTTCACCGCTTACGAGAGACCGGAAATACAAATTAATTTGATGATTATTTTTTGAAAAGGTCTGCAAAATAAGAAAGGGGAATGTCAAACGAAGGAGGAGTTTCAATGTCAAAAGATAAGCATACACCTTCACCAGAAGTGGATCAAAAGAAACTTTTAAATGATAAAGTAGAAAAAGCTCGTCAAAATAATTTTGAAGACGATCACGTTCGACGTGTGACACCTAATGGGGCTCAGGGCGAATAATCATTCAAAAAACTGATACTTAATGAAATGCAGAATGTCATGTTAATGATATTCTGCATTTTTCTTTCCTTTCTGGGTATATATTTAAGTGGAATGGACCTAAATCAAAACCGGTAAACTAACCTTGTTGTCCATGAGTATGGTTAGGAAGGGTTTAGCCGGTAAAGGGGCCAACTAGAGAAATGGGTTAATTAGGAGGATACTATGAATTCAAAATATGCACCATTATTCGAGTCGTTTACGTTTCCGAGTGGAGTGGAAGTGAAGAACCGGATTGTTATGGCTCCGATGACGAATTTCTCATCTAATCCCGATGGAACGGTAACGGATGCAGAAGTAAGCTATTACGCCAGACGTTCTGGCGGAGTGGGGATGGTTGTGACCGCCTGTACCTATGTAACAGCCAATGGAAAAGGGTTCCAAGGCGAATTTGGCGGTGACAGCGATGAATTAATCCCTAGTTTACAGCAGCTTGCGACAGGTATTAAGGAACAAGGAGCGAAGGCCGTTTTGCAGATTTTTCATGGCGGCAGACAATGTCCGCCTGAATTAGTGCCAAATGGAGAAATCGTTAGTGCTAGCCCTGTTCCGGTTGAAGGAAAAGGAAAACCAGTACCTAAGGAATTGACGGATCAGGAGATTGAAGCGATTATACACGATTTTGGTGAGACGACTCGCAGAGCAATTGAAGCAGGCTATGATGGTGTTGAAATACACGGGGCAAACGGCTATTTGATCCAGCAATTTTTCTCGCCTCACACCAATCGCCGTGACGACCGCTGGGGAGGAAGTAGCGAAAAACGGTTAACCTTTCCATTAGCAGTAGTGGATGAAGTGAAAAAGGTGGCGGCGGAACATGCGAAGGACCCGTTTATCATCGGTTATCGTTTTTCACCAGAGGAGCCGGAAACACCAGGGATCACGATGGCTGAAACGTTCGTATTAATTGATGCGCTTGCCAAAAAAAATCTTGATTATCTTCATGTCTCCCTACAGGAATTTTGGTCAAAACCAAGACGCGGTGTAGAGGATTCGCGTTCCAGAATTGAAATCATTCAAGAACGGGTCGGTGACAAGGTTCCCGTCATTGGCGTGGGATCCCTCTATACAGCAGATGATGTGCTAAAGGCCTGCCAATCAGGTGTACCATTCATTGCTATGGGCCGTGAACTGATTATTGATCCGGATTGGGTTCAGAAGGTAAAAGAAGGACGCGAAGCAGAGATTGAAACAAAAATAGATAAAAGTAAACAGCAGGAATTGGTCGTTCCTGATCCTCTTTGGCAGGCCATTATTCATTCGCCAGGATGGTTCCCAGGAATTGAGTAAATCAAAGGCATCCCAATTGTTGGGATGCCTTAAAAGAGTGCGTTAAGAATATTGGTTTTCGCTTTCCGTCTCATTGCTATTAATCATTTCTTTAACATCCTGTGAAATTTTATCAAATGTTTGATTGACTCTATTTAAAATTTCCTCATTGTCTGTTGTACCCGTATTTGGTTGATTGTTTTTTTCCATATTCTTCACCTCCATTCTTATCGTTTGTAAATGATCGAAAGTTTATGACAATGAAACACAGTTATTGTTTATACTCTGCGCTGTATGAATTTTCACCTGCATGGACTGATAATAAAGTGTCGGCATAACCAACTAATCGATTGATAATTTCATCTGAGATTCCATAGACAAGCAGATGCTGGTCTTTTTGATGCAGAGCGGGATCATCAAAAATAATGGTTGTATTAATAAAGATTTCTTTTGTCCCCAACAGATTGTAATGGATGATGGCTTTCCCTGCAGCTCCGCCAGTTACGGGATCTTTAAAGTGAGGTAAAAAGATATACCATTCTTCGGCAGAGGGGGAACGGAAATTCTTTGTATAGACCATGCCTGATATTTCATCCTCTATCTTCTTTTTGGTTTGCAAGCTGATTACCTCAACAACATTATCTTCCAAGCAAATTCCTTCTTTCTATTCCAAAATAGCTATTTCTTACCTTTCCCCACTTTTCAACATTCGTTACATAATAATGGAAAGGAATTATCAATAAATTGTAGAATAAAAAGATGAAGAGAATTTTAACCGGCGGAGGTAGTGATTTGCAGGTTTATTATTTTTTGGAGGATATGCTCTTGCTGGTGTTATTTGTTGGAGTGGGTCTTCTGTTTGGAATTGTTGGGTGGCGAAAAAACAGTATGCTAAAATGTATGGTGTTTTTGTCATTTTATCGGAGTGATCATTAGTGGATTGTTAACTTATGATGTCAGTCGTGAAGATAGCAGTAAAGGAATTGCCATCATGATCCTCTATCCACTCTTTGCCGGAGGGGGCTGGTTGATTGGCTTATTTATCGGTAAAGCAAAGGATCGGCAGGGCAGCAGGAAACAGATGGTAGGGAGAGATTACCATGTATAAAGAAGGATTAATTGACGTAACTGGAGGAAAAGTTTGGTATCAACAATTTGACGAAAACTGCCAGGGAATACCATTACTTGTCTTACATGGCGGGCCAGGTTCATCCTGTTTTTCATTACAAGGATTGAAGGAACTTAGCAAGGAACGCCCTGTTATCTTATATGATCAATTAGGCTGCGGTCGCTCTGACCGGCCAAAGGATGAGAGTTTATGGCGAATTGAGAGATTTGTAGAAGAATTAGGTCAAGTGCGGACAGCGCTTCACCTTAATGAAGTACATATTTTAGGTCATTCCTGGGGGACCACGCTTGCTAGTGCCTACGCTTTAACAAAGCCCGCCGGAGTAAAGAGCATTATCTTTTCAAGTCCCTGTCTCAGTGCACCTTTATGGGAAAAAGATCAAAAGCGGAACCTTAAGCAACTTCCACTGGAAGTACAAGAGACGATCAAAAGCGCGGAAGAAAATGGAACCACTGACTCTAAAGTATTTGAAGCAGCGATTGAGGTGTTTAATAAACATTTTGTAAATCGGTTAGAGAAAAACCCGGAGTGGCTAGAGAAGAGACCTAAGGAATATCGGAATGCACAAATCTATAACATTATGTGGGGCCCGTATGAATTTACCGTTCTTGGTAATTTGAAAGAATTTGACTGCACTTCACAGTTAAAAGAGATTTCCTGTCCAACCTTGTATACCTGTGGCCGATTTGATGAAGCTACACCAGAAACTACCGAATATTATAGCCAACTGACCCCACACTCACGGTTTCATGTGTTTGAGAAAAGCGCTCATATGGCTTATATTGAAGAATCAGACGAGTATATGCGAATCATGGGGGATTTTCTAAACTCGGTCGACCGTAAATAGGAATCTTAGGTTATGAACATGGGCAGCTTGATGGACTCAAGCTGCTTTTGCACGTTGACAACTTTCGAAAAAATTAGCTTATTTTAAAGGAAAGTGTAACTTTTTGGCGAATATACACACTAAGAACTATTCATTTAGAACTATAACATTCATGAGGGTATGAAATGAAATGAAAAGAAAAGGGCAAGTTATACTAGTTTCGATTTCCATTCTCTTTACCATTTTTCAAAAACTTACCGATCACCACCCTTTTTTCACGCTAGACTTTTTCATTTTTACGATGATTGCTTGGATTGTCGGATGGCAATATGATAAAGCGCGCTACTATGAGAAAAAAGCAAAAGCCAGTGAAGAGAGCTATAAAACATTAATCGATTCCCTGCCGCAACCTGTCTATATTACCCAGAATCATCACTTTCTTTATGCCAATCTAGCTGCTGTACAGATGGCAGGTTTTGAGCGAAGGGAGGATATGATTGGGAGAAATTTACTGGACTTTATTCTTCCGGATTATAATGATCGTTTTAATGAACGACTTAACCAGGTAAAGAAAGAGAAAAGTGCTGTTAACACAATGGAATACAAGGCAAAACGAATAGACGGGTCTACATTTTTTTTCGAAGTCACCTCCTTATCCATTTCCCTTGGTGGTAAAGATGCCATTTTATCGATTGGAAAAGATATTACCGCTCGAAAGGAACAAACGGAAAATCTGTTACAGAAATCGGAGAAATTGGCCTTGTTAGGCCAGATGGCTGCAGGCATTGCCCACGAGATTCGTAACCCACTTACTTCGATAAAAGGGTTCATCCAGTTATTTAAGGCACATCAAATAAAGGACGAATACTTTGATATTGTCTTAGCGGAGCTTAATCGAATTAATGCGATTGTCGGTGAGTTTCTTTTTTTAGCTAAACCAACAGCGGCGGTATATTTGGATCACGACCTAACAGTATTACTAAATGACGTTGTGACCTTAATTAGTACCCAAACGATCTTAAATAATGTGGAGATCGCCGTCGCCTACGACGGTAATCTTCCAAAGGTTAGCTGTGAAGAGAATCAATTGAAGCAGGTTTTTCTTAATCTATTTAAAAATGCCATTGAAGCCATGCCACATGGTGGAACTATCGAGGTTAACGTGAGGAAAAAAGGAGAAGGACAAATCTCTATTGTAATAAAAGATGAGGGAGTGGGAATCCCAAAAGAACGACTATCCACTCTTGGAGAACCGTTCTATACCACAAAGGAAAAGGGGACAGGACTTGGCCTAATGACTTGCTATAAAATCATAGAAAGTCATCATGGGATTCTTGATATTCAAAGTATAGTAAATAAAGGGACTACGATTGAAATTACTTTACCTTCAATCGCTTAAATCAAATTTCACCCAGATAAGCATGATAAACTAGTTGAAAATACATACGTGATTTGTTAAGCAAAGTGAGAGCTCCTTAGGATGGGGCTCTTTTTATTAATTTAAGCCCCTTTTACTAATAAACTTAATCGATATTTTGCTATAATGGTAAATGCGCCTATTTTTATTTTGACAAAAAAAGGGAGGATAAAGGGGATTTTATGAATAAAAATAAATATGTTTTCTGGGGTCTAGTCATTACGACCTTGATTTCAGCATTAGATGCGAATATTATGCAAACGGCAAGCCCAACCATTGTAAAGCAGCTCGGTGGGATGGAGTTATTTGCCTGGGTGTTTTCTGTCTACATGTTAGCAAGTACCATTACCGTGCCGCTGTACGGAAAACTATCGGATATGTATGGCCGGAAGAAGCTTTTAATGATTTCGGTTGGACTGTTTACGTTCGGGTCCATTCTTTGCGGTATGGCGAATTCGATGGTCATGCTGATTGTTTTTAGGGGTATTCAAGGTCTGGGTGCAGGCGGGATGGTCCCTCTTTCGATGATCATTGTCGGAGATTTATTTACGATTGAAAGGCGTGGCAAAATCCAAGCCGTTTTTAGCAGTATCTGGGCAATATCGTCAGTTATTGGTCCAATCTTAGGTTCCTTTTTTGTTGAAGCGTTAACATGGAGATGGATTTTCTTTATTAATATTCCGATTGGGATTGCTACGGTCTTATGTTTAATACCTTACAAAGAAACGACTGAATTTAGAAAGACCTTTATTGACTATAAAGGATTTTTCTTATTTGGGATTTCCATTTCGCTATTACTGTTGTCGACCAATGTCAGCCATCCGTTAGGGTATCTTGTCATTGGGATTATTGGGATGCTGGTTTTTATCTTGGTCGAAAGAAAGGAAGAACAGCCTTTTCTACCTGTTTCTCTTTTTAAAAACAAAGGGATATTTAGAACTAATCTGTTTATGCTATTTTACTGCCTCTCCTTTTTTGGTACATCAAACTTTATCCCGCTGTTTTTACAAGAAGGCAAGCAGATGAGTATTTATAAAAGCGGTTTGATTCTGTTAAGTATTGCAGTCGGGTGGATGTTTGGCAGTACACCGGCAGGGAAATGGATTATTCGCTTTGGCTATAAATCTTTGTTTATAGTAGGCAGCTTTATTACGACGATTTCTGGTCTGATGCTTTATTTATTTGTTAATAACGTTTCCTATCTTGTTTTGTTCCTTATTTTGATGGTGCAAGGGGTAGCGTTCGGCTTGTTATTCGCGGTTGGGACAATCGCATCGCAAGAGTTTGCGGAAGCCCATATCAAAGGGATGTCGACCTCCTTGCAGATTTTCCTGCGAAACATTGGGACATCTGTTGGGGTAACCATCATGGGGTTGATCATTAACCACGCAGCTAGTATCAGTGTTGGAATGAAAAATGTGTTTCTTTATGCGCTTATTCTAAGTTTGGTCACAGTTGGGATTAGTTTTATAATCCCAGCTAAGACAGCAGCGGTAAGGGAGCAGTAGCTGGGGGACTTTTTGATCATAAGAAGATTAGTTAAAAACCGGTCACAACCCAATGTGACCGGTTTTTTTAAAGTAATTGTAAGTATGTCCCATGTAAGCGCTTTAAAATAAACAAAATAGTTAAAATAGTCAAAAAACATTGACAGACTTTTTTTTCGATGGTAACCTTATCTAAAATTACATAAGAATTGATGACGAGAAGAGTAGGATAGGTTATTTGTTTCTAGAGAATCGACGGTTGGTGCAAGTCGATAACAGGACCATCTGAAGATCATCTCCGAGATGTATGGCTGAATTAGTAGTAAGTCTTACCGGAATGTCCACCGTTAACTTGGAACACGTACAGCTGATTGTACGTTGATCGAGAGCCGCAGCCTCATTCAGGCAGCGGAAGTAGGGTGGTATCGCGAGTTCACTCGTCCCTATAACCAGGGGCGAGTTTTTTGTTGTCCATAAATGAATGTGTACTTATAGAGGAGGAAGAAAAGCATGAGTCAACAAGTCGATAAAAAAGTTTTTAATGTAGAGGACATCATCATTGCAAGTCATACGATCAAGGATGTCATCTCACCCACACCATTACAATACAACCACCTATTATCCGAACGATATGGCTGTCATATCTACTTGAAGCGGGAAGATCTGCAAAGCGTTCGCTCCTTTAAAATCCGTGGTGCCTATAACCGGATTAGAAAGTTAAATGAAGATGAGTTAACGAACGGAATTATTTGTGCAAGTGCCGGGAATCATGCTCAAGGTGTTGCCTATTCCTGCCACCTGTTAAAAATTAATGGCAAAATCTTTATGCCAAACACCACACCAAAGCAAAAGGTAAATCAAGTAAAGTTTTGGGGCAAAGACAGTGTCGAAATTGTCCTGGTTGGAGATACCTTTGATGATGCCTATGAAAAGGCGATGGAATGCAGTCTCGCGGAGAACCGTACGTTTATCCATCCTTTTGATGATTTCGATGTTATCGCCGGTCAAGGAACGGTTGCGGTTGAAATGCTCGCTGACTGCCCAGAAAAAATTGATTACCTATTTGCAGCCATCGGCGGCGGTGGTTTAGTTGCCGGTTGCGGAACTTATTTAAAGCATTTTTCTCCACATACTAAATTAATCGGAGTCGAGCCACAAGGCGCACCTGGAATGAAGGAATCGATTCTGAAAGGCGAAGTAACTTCATTAGAAGAGATTGACCCATTTGTGGATGGGGCCGCTGTTAAAACAGTTGGGACGAAAACTTTTAATCTATGCAAAGACCTTGTTGATGACATTGTGGTGATCCCTGAAGGAAAGGTATGTACGACTCTTTTATCACTATATAATGAAAATGCGATTGTCGTTGAACCGACCGGAGCACTTTCGGTTGCAGCCTTAGATTCTTATGCGGAACAAATCAAGGGGAAAACGGTAGTCTGCATCGTTAGCGGGGGTAATAATGATATTGGTAGAATGCAAGAGATTAAAGAAAGATCAAAACTTTATGAAGGGCTTCAGCATTATTTCATCGTTCAATTTCCACAGCGGCCAGGAGCCTTGCGTGAATTTTTATTTGACGTATTAGGACCCAATGATGATATCAGCCATTTTGAATATACCAAAAAGAATAATCGTGAAACCGGTCCTGCTCTAGTAGGAATTGAATTGAAGGATAAAGAAGATTACTATCCATTAATTGCACGAATTAAGGCAAAAGGATTTTTACACCGAGAAGTAAATAAAGACAGCACCTTATTTCAAATGCTAGTTTGATTTTAACTGACCATTCTCTCGCTGAATGGTCTTTTTTAGCGTTTTAACGCACAGGATACTTAACAAATGCAACATTTAATGTATAATATTATTTGTGCATGAAAACAGTTCTTGTTTTCTAGTCAGTATAAATTGTATGATCTTCCAAAATCGTTATTTTGAAAAGTACATTTTTCATTTTAAGCATTTTGGAAGATTCAAATTGGAAAGAGAGTGTTCAGAATGGGACGTAAATGGAACAATATTAAAGAAAAGAAGGCTTCAAAGGATGCCAATACGAGCCGTATTTACGCAAAATTTGGCGTTGAAATCTATGTGGCAGCTCGGAGCGGCGAACCGAATCCTGAGTCTAACCAAGCATTAAAATTTGTCCTAGAACGTGCAAAAACGTATAATGTGCCAAGGCATATTATTGACCGTGCGATTGAAAAAGCTAAAGGGGGTTCTGAAGAAAGCTATACAGAACTTCGTTATGAGGGCTTTGGACCAAACGGATCCATGGTTATTGTGGATGCCTTAACAAATAACGTCAATCGTACTGCGGCAGATGTACGTGCCGCTTTTGGGAAAAACGGCGGTAACATGGGCGTCAGCGGTTCCGTTTCCTATATGTTTGATGCTACAGCTGTAATTGGTATTGAGGGTAAATCGTCTGATGATGTCCTTGAACTGTTAATGGAAGCAGACGTAGATGTACGTGATATTGCGGATGAAGATGAACAGGTGATTGTTTACGCGGAGCCAGACCAATTCCATGCCGTTCAAGAAGCCTTCAAGCAAGCAGGTATTACTGAATTTATTGTAGCAGAATTAACCATGCTTCCACAAAATGAGATTACTCTTGATGGTGAAGCATTAGCCAAATTTGAGAAAATGATCGATGTATTAGAAGATTTAGAGGATGTTCAGCGCGTATACCACAACGTAGATCTTGGTGAATAAACAAGCAGGCAGGCCTCTATAGCACCAAAAATCACTATTAATTAAAGTAACAAGCGTTAAACCCACTTTTAGTATGAGAAATTCATAATAAAGGTGGGTTTTTTGTATGTTTTAACGATATTTACAAAGAATTTCGATTTAGAAATAAAAAATTATTTAAATTTTAAAAAAGGTAAATAATATCCATATCATTTATCCCGTGGAGGTTCATAAAATGACTCATCAAAAAATTAAAAGTATCCTAGGGTGTTGATGTCCGTGCCCGGCATAATGTAAATAAAGCAAATATATGTGCTATTGACCCTTTCGAGAATCCTTTAATTCACAAAAAAATAAACGGGAATGAGATAGTCCCACTTAATATACATAAATTATGGGGGGAGTAGTCTACAGGTGATTTACAGATGATTAATATTTCACTTATATTTTCCTTAGCAGTATCAATTGTAATTGTATATTATATCTTTAAAATAGTAAGAAGGAGAAGTTGAAACTGTAATTATTAAAATTAATTAAAATGTAGGATGTAGTTTGGAAAACAATGCATTATTGCCTACTTTTGACAGTGCCCGTAGATTGTTAATCCCACTACGGGTAAAATAATTTCTCCTTGTGTATTTTCACTAATGCCTCTAATATCTGATCTTTTAAATCAAAATCATCACTTAAAATGTCAAATAATTTAATTTCCCCATTCCTTAATCTCATAGTAATGTTATTAATATATGTCTCTTTAAATCCATGCAGGTTGTCGTTAAGAAACATATACTGTAACTCGTCTGCAATAATTTTCTCTAATTTCATTGCAAACCCCCCTAAGGATCATCAAAGATGTAATTTCTCTTATAGTATGTATCTTTTCTTTAAGGTGAAACATGACCAGTTTACAACAAAATTTTGTTTTCATAATGAACATTATCAACTTAATTCTAATATTACTGGCAAGAAGACCTCGATTTTTGCGAGGAAACTGTTTAATAAGCCATCCATTCGCTTTATTCGAATAAATTGTGCTATTATTCTAATATTGTAAATAAAGGAAGGGATGAGTAAATTGTCATTTGAGAGTGTTAAGAAGCATTTTGAACAGTGGAATCGGGAGCAGGATGTGATGGAATTTGAAACATCCAGTGCAACCGTGGACCAAGCTGCTGAAACAATTGGGGTAAGTCCTGCGCGAATTGCCAAAACATTATCCTTTCGAGGGTCTGAGGAACAAGCGATTTTAATTGTAGCGGCCGGAGATGCCAAAATTGATAATAAGAAATTCCGCCACCAATTCGGCTATAAAGCTCGTATGCTGTCGCCAGATGAGGTGCTGGAGCAAACTGGCCATGCGATTGGCGGGGTTTGCCCATTTGGTTTAAAAAATAATCTAGAGGTCTACCTCGATGTTTCTATGAAGCGATTTGAGACGGTCTTTCCCGCATGTGGCAGCACCAACTCTGCTATTGAATTAACAACGGAAGAATTATTTGAATACTCGGCTGCCAAGGAGTGGGTAGATGTCTGTAAAGGCTGGGGAGAGGACGAAGTGACTGCAACGGTTAATCAACAAATACAGGCTTAGTGGATCATTCTATTTACCTATATAATGGGGGATTTATTAATAATTTGCCTTATTGATTAATATAATTACAGTGATTTTATTTTGAATTTAACAAGGATAATCATCATAGGAAGAAGGAATCGGGTGATGAAATTCAAAATATACCGCTGTAATTGCCGGAAAACTTGGTCAATCCAAACCAGAAAGTCGAGAGTCCATGCGGGTACGGTTCTTTTAAATGCTAGTTGGTCTGCTGAACTGAAGCCGGAACGGAAGAACGATCCCAAAGGTTTTGTTACTACAAATGGAGATACAGGAATTATTTTTAATCCAGATCGGGAATTAGTCGACCAATTTGTTAAGGTTAAGAAATTAATTTATGATAAAAAGAATGTCAATTTCAATGTTAAACAAGGTGAATGCTTGTACTTTGCTGAAGACGGAACCTGTTTTATCCTGAAAAAGATGGATGAAGCAATTTCATAAGAGAAAAAGAAAAGATATTCATAGTAAAAGAGCTTGGAGATCCAAGCTCTTTTTTCTTCCCTTTATCGAGGGGTAACCGGTTTAACCGATATCGCAGGGCTATAACTAGTTGCTATACAGCCCTCTAAGTGGCTGGGCATTATTAAACCTAAATCAAGGGCAGCCTTAATTTTCGTATCATCTGGTTTTTTGGTTACCTGGATTAGATCAGTCATCTTTAATTCTTCTAGTCTTTTTACGGTTTCAACTTCATGAAATTTCTCTGATTTACGTATTTGTCTTTGCAGCTTGAACCCGCTTACGGTAATTTCACCTTTTTTCTCGGTACCAACTAGGTGATTAAAATAATTTTGAAAAGCGTCCTTTAATTGAGTCAATTCCAGTTCAATTTCTTTTTTTTGTTTATTTAGTTCATAATACCTCACTAACATATCACCAGTAATCAAGGACTCATTGTTGCTAACCATGCTGCCAGCCTCCCTATACGAACGTATATTCTATAATATGTTGGGACAGTGGTGAATATAACCCAAACAAACAATTATTAACACCTTAGGAACCTACTTAATGGTGACAGGCACCAAAATGGTACCAAAAAGTATTTGCTTTCTTGTCTTTAGTCTGGCAAGCTTAATAGTGATAAATCTTCTGTAGAAAGAGCAAATAGGTGATTAATATGATAGAGGTAAAAACTTCGAAGCTTAGTGATGGGGAATTGAACAGAGGGGTTTTTGCGACTTGTGATATCGCAAAGGGTGAGTTGATTCATCAAGCACCGGTTCTTCCTTATCCAAATGAGGAACACGTTCACATCGAAAAAACGTTATTAGCCGATTATGCATTTGAATATGGGATCAATCACACCGCCATTCTTCTAGGGTATGGGATGCTGTTTAACCATTCCTATCAGCCGAATGCAACATATGAAATTAACTTTCCCAACCATACGTTTGATTTCTTTGCGTACAAGGATATTAAAGCAGGAGAAGAGATTCTGATCAACTATAATGGTGATGTTGATGATGATGAACCGCTTTGGTTTGATAAAGACAAAGAAAAGCCAGCATCGGCTAATGAAAATTAAGTTGCACAATTCACAGTATAGATCACAGTCAAAAAGGCTTAGAGATGCAAATATCTCCAAGCTTTTTTGAATTTTATTATGCAGCCGTAAGTTGTACAAGTTCCACACACCCTCCATTATTTCATACCCTGTGTTTTAAAATGTTAATTAAGACAGATAAGATTAATGAATGAGGAACCATTTTTCTTTTGATAAATGAATATAAATAAAGAAATAAGGGGGATAAAAGTGAAAAAAGTTACAAGATCTATTATTTTTTCAAGGTTCCTGATGTTACTTATTAGTGGATGTAGTACAAATGTAAGTTCAAAACAAGGTATATTTCAATACAAAGGTTCCTATGTAGGCGACAATAGTGCAGTAGGAAACATCGTAAAGAGTTTGCCACACAGCACAGAGTTAAAACAAATTTCGCTCCAAACAAAAAAAGAACCTTATGGAATCACTTTAGATTATAAAGAAATAAATTCTACGATGGTAGAAAAAGAAATGAAAAAAACAGCGATGTACAATTCTACTTTCATTTTTGCCTTGATTAAAAATGTAGAATGAGTACAGTTTCGATTTCCAGACCAAGAATATACCGTAACAAAGGAAAAATTGCAAAAATGGTATGGACAAAAGTTTGATGGTATTAAAAATGAGAAAGACCTTACTAAATTTATAAACGACTATATAAAAAATGAAAATGCAGTGAATGAATTTTTTGAAAAATAAAAATGCCTGCCATTAGAACTATTTGAACGAACCGAAAAACCCAAGTAGTTTCTGGAAACCTAGACATTAGCCCATGCTTTTTTATTGTTCGAACATATTCTAGACTGTAACCTATATAAAGGAGAGATGCTCAAAATGATGGGAACAGGTGGATATCCAGGTAGTTATGGAAGCATGAGTATGGGAGGCTATGGTGGCATGGGAACAGGCTACCCAGGCATGGGAGGATTTGGCGGCATGGGAACAGGCTATCCAGGCATGGGAGGATTTGGCGGCATGGGAACAGGCTATCCAGGCATGGGAGGATTTGGCGGCATGGGAACAGGTTATCCAGGCTATGGTATGCATAGCGGCTGGGGTGGCGGCTACCCAGGCCATGGCTGGCACGGCGGCTGGGGTGGATACCCAGGCCATGGCGGTTATGGAGGGATGGGCGGATTCTCAGGCCATGATTGGCATGGCGGCATGAGTGGCTACCCAGGCCATGGCGGATTTGGAGGGATGGGCGGATTCTCAAGCCATGGCAGCATGGGAGGTTTCTCAGGTCAAGGTGGACATGGAGGAATGAGTGGAATGGGAGGAATGTAATTTCTCCAGCTAAACAATATAAATCAAAGACGACTTAACACAAAAAGCCTTGGCTCCTTCAAGGCTTTTTAAAATTTAGTTAACAGATAAAATAGGATGGTCGGAAGGATATCTAAAAAATTGCCTCACTGCCAGCGAAATACCTTTGGCAATATTGGTTGCCATCGTGTAAATTAAATGCAGATTCGTATATAATAAAGCGCTCCCCAATACTGCCTCATTTGTCAGAACAACCCCCATCACACTACAGTCGCCAATTGGAGGAAGGTTTTGCCCAAGGCCTAGGCCCGGCTGCAGCGGTCCTGGTCGTAATACAATCGAGTTAACAAAATCTACAGAGCCGAGCACACTATCAATTGAAATGACAAAGCTATTTTTAGGAAAAATATGCCCGGAAATTTTCTGAACGATGGTGGTTGCATCCATTGGGCACTCAAGATTCCCCAGTACCGTTAAATGATTGGGGAAAGTGTTACGAAGCAAAGTCCCAACAAAGGGTCCCAGGCTGTCACCACTTATTAAATTAGAACCAATCCCTACCACATAAATATGCTGAGTACCTTCTGGAATGAGTGAATATAAACTGTTGCGAATGAATAGAGGTGCTAGACGATCATTATACGGGATGACCTTCTCATAAAATTTTATCTCACTGTTGTACTGTTTAATACCCACTACCCTAACACCTCACTATGATGACTTCACAAAAGAATTCTTCATTTACTATAAATAATCCTTCCTCTTAAAATAAAAATCTACCAAGTGGGAAATATTGCTATAATATGTTTAGTAAAGTACAAGGGGGACCATACATGTTTATCCAACGAGCAACCATAACTGAACTTGAACCGCTGACAAAGTTGTTTGATTTGTACCGGCTTTTTTACAAACAAGAATCGGATTTGGAAGGTGCTAAACAGTTCTTAAGAGAAAGAATCAGCAACGATCAATCTGTTGCCTTTATTGCCTTTGACGGCGATCAGCCGCTGGGGTTTGTGCAGCTATATCCTTCCTTTTCAAGTGTCAGCATGAAGCCTTCATGGATTTTAAATGATCTTTATGTAAAAAAAGAAGCCAGAGGGAGAGGCGTTGGTGAGAATTTACTGCAAACAGCCATTCAATTTGCAACAGAAACAGGAGCAAAGGGGCTATTCTTAGAAACAGCAAACGATAACGATAACGCCCAAAGGCTCTATGAAAAAATAGGCTTTAAAAAAGAAACAAATTACTTTTATTATTATTCTATTGCTCAAAAATAAAGGAACTTCTATAGAAAGAAGTTCCCAGAATCATTATAAAATACTATTTTTCACAGTCGCAGAGTCACTCACATCATTATCTAGTAAAAAAGAGATGGGAATCAGCATGGGGGCAATATCGCCATTTTGTTCACCATAGCCCTGATTCCGTTTATAGGAAATAAACACATCGGTCATTTGATTTGGTCCCATGTTGAGAATGGAGCCATGGTCAAATACATTGATTTTCATATCGCCAAAATTGACGTTCATAGGTGCAAAAATCAACAGGATCCCCTCCTATTACACCAAACTGTTTTTCGTGGTGTTGCTGTCGGTTAAATCTGGGTCCACCACATACGAGATCGGGATGTTAACCGGGGATAAATCACCGTTTTGTTCGCCGACCCCTTGGTTCCTTTTATAGGAGTTGAATTGATCAATAAATTGATTGGGTCCAAGATTAATGAAGGCGGCATTATCTAATGAATTCACTTTAAAGCCTAAAAAATTTATGGCCATTGGGGCGAGATTCAACTGTATCACTCCTAAGCATCTATTTTTTATCATCCCTATTCAGGAGTTTTATCCAAGACCGTTTTGCTTACTGTCGGGTGAATCGATGAGATCATCATCTAGAACAAGATGGATGGGGATTACCGTTACTGTAGCATCGGCCATTTGCTGGCCAAATCCTTGTGATTTTTTGCCATAAACATTGATTCCTTTGAGCAAGGTCGGTCCAAAATTTATAGAACTTGAATGGTCCGGACTATTAATCTTCACATCACCAATCGTTACATTTGTTGGGATAAAAAACATCTTTTAGCCTCCTTCCTTAAAGGAAACCTATTGCTGTATCTCTTACTATATTCGCAGGCAGGGAGAATCAGAACAATTGAAAGATCACCGTCAAGACAAAAAAAAGAAAGTGGGTCTGCCACTTTCGAAAGAAGGAAAACTTTTATGGGTTAGTACAGCATATGTTGGTGCTTGTACGTGCATGTAGTGAACATGTCCATTTTAAAAAATATTTTTTAAAAAAGGGCTTAACATAAGTTTTGGATTAGCTCAATCGTATTATTCTTAGGTGAATTCACCAAGGAGGAAACCTCGTAGGTATCCATTACATTCTCATCAAAGGGAATAAGCAAAGGTGTTAACCTGTTCGGATCGGCAATCTCCGGGTTAAGCCAGAGGGACTCGTCTTCACGTTTTAAAATGACAGGCATGCGATCATGAATGTCTTTCATTAGTTCATTAGGACCTGTAGTGATAACGGAACACGAATAAAGTGTTTTCCCGTCCTGTGTTTTAAAACCTTCCCAGAGACCTGCCATGGCAAATAACTCATTTGACTTTAGTTTAATCCGCATCGGGGTCTTCGTTTTATCACTATGGCGTTTCCATTCATAAAAACTGTCAGCGATCACCAAACAGCGTTTCTTCTTGAAGGCATTACGAAAACTGGGTTTTTCGGTAATTGTTTCTGCTCGGGCATTAATCATTTTATTGCCAATCGAGGGATCGCTGGCCCATGGCGGGACAAGACCCCATTTTAAAAAGCCCATCCGATTTGAGGAACCATCATTGATAACTGCCAGAACCAACTGTGAGGGAGCAATATTATAACTTGGAGCATACAGTTCCTCGTTTAAGAAAGATTGGATATCGAAACGATCCATGATCTCATCAATGGATGCTGTTAATGTGAAGCGGCCGCACATACTATTCACCTCGAGAGTTAAGTTACCTTTATTGTAGCAATTGCTGCTTAGGATGACAAAAGTTAACTAGTCCGTGGATTTTTCATCCGTTCTAATAAAAGACCATCTGTTTGTGTGTTTTCTCCACATACAAAGTCTGTCAGATGGCAGGAGAGGTACTGTCCATAGTGATTAGTTGTTTTTAATAAAAGCTCGTCCACAGAATAGACTCCATTCGGGATTCCGTCATTTAGGATAACGGCGAGGGCTGCATATAATCCGCTGGCAGCCTGAAAATAGGCGGCGTTTGTATTAAACCGCTCCATACTACCCTCATTGGATAAGCCATGATACATATATCGTTCTTTATCAGGATAGATAAGGAGAACCCCGACTAAATTCTCTCCATCAAGAGGGGATAGGAGGGGGGCGAGAATGGTCTTATCCAACTTCCCTATTTTATCCGGATGATTTACATTCTCTCTAATCAGGCTTGTTGTATGATCATTTACTTTATACAAGTATCCCCCTTCCATATCATACTGTTTGCACAGGAAATAAACTGCTTCGTTTGGCAGTAAACAGCCATGAAACTGCTTGT
The DNA here is from genome assembly GCF_018613415.1 of Bacillus sp. ISL-18. Classification (GTDB taxonomy): domain Bacteria; phylum Bacillota; class Bacilli; order Bacillales; family Cytobacillaceae; genus Neobacillus. The sequence goes on from NZ_JAGGQG010000018.1 coordinate 24,755, forward strand.
CCCCTAATGTTGCCCTGAATCCTAGGTCATAGACCTGTTCATTAAGGAAGAGCGGGGTCCTATTTTGCATAAACATCGGAAAATTTTGGATGGCCGTTGTCAGGAACCGATCAGGAGGCTTAGTCGTATAAACGGCATTCTTGTTAGCCGCTGTCTGTAGTTTTAAGAAGGAGGAATTATGTTCGACAATCAAGCAGGCTAGAGGCTGCTCGTTAGGATAGTGATTCATCAGTTCGATGGCCATCCATTGAACCACACCAGGGTTCATCCCGGAACAGATAATCGCTTTTAAGTTGGTATAATCCTGTTTATATTTTTCAAAAAAACGAAGTCGTTCAATCAACGGAAAGCCTTTGTAATCATTGGCATGATCCTGGATATAGATATTTTCCAAAGCACTGTTAACATAATGTACACCCAGCTGGTTGCAGCAGTCTAGCATTTCAACAGAATCAGCTAATGATACGTCTATGACAAGGGCTGTATGGGATTCTTTTAAAAAGTTTCTTAGGATAATTGTGTCCTTCAAATCCATTTGGTGAATCGTTAATTGGTGAATAAGATTGGGGCAGATCCTCTGATAATAATCAAGTGGTCGTTGTTTGTAGTCAATTAAGTGGATGGTACTGTTGTACAGCTTTTGTTGAATGGGGTCATGTTGATCTAGGCTTGCTTTATTTAGGAGAGCGAGGAGTGATCTTGCGAGACCGCCAGCACTACCTAGGATTGTTAGGACGAGTTTCCTGTCGTTCATTTTATCACCTCGATTTTTTAAGATTCATAATAGAATATGCCAAAAAAGAGGGGATGTTTGGACAACTGTATCAAAAAGGAAAAGGAGACCTTTTCATTCAAGGTCTCCTAACAGCATTGTCATCTTCTAGCAAAATCCACAAAGCGAAATTTATCGGGTCGGTGCCTTGATTCCGTGTATTGGAACAGTGTGGCATCATCTAAGTAGACATGGTTTTTAATGACCACCACATTGTGAAACCCTTCAAGATCAAGAAGTGAGCGGTCTTCGGCGGTTGGTTCTTCGACAATGATTTCTTTTTTGGCAAAGCTGATTGTCAGCTTAAGTTCATTTTCTAGATATTCATAAATCGAGTCAGCACATATTTCTTCTGTAAGAGAAGGAACAAGACTGCTGCATAAATAATCTTTATCTAAAATGATTTTTTCTCCGCCCATTTCCCTTGTGCGGACTACCTTCCAAACCAACTCTTTTCCACCCAGCTGCAGCTGTTGGCGGATGTAGCCATCAGGCTTAATTAAGGCCAGCTCATTGACAAGAGTTACGGGCTTACTGCCCATTTTACTTGCTAGTTCCTTAAAACTAACTAAACCGCTAACTGGAAAGTCAAATTTACTGATGTCAATGACAATGGAACCTTTTCCTCTAACCTTTTGAATATAGCCATTTTGGGAGAGCAAATTTAATGCTTTTCTGATCGTTTCCCTCGAGGTATCATATTGATCCTTTAACTCATTTTCAGAGGGTAGAAGCGTCTGTGGAGCTAATTCTCCATTTTTGATTTGCTCAACTATTGATTCATATATGGTTAGGTACTTGTTTGTCATACTGACATCTCCGATCAATTTTTCAGATAGTACACGATCGACTCATAAGCCCGCAGCATCATCTCATGGTCTAGGTGTGCAGGGGAGTCCTCATAGTTAGAGATTAACATTTCACTATCAGCCTCATCAAGATTTAAATGCGGAGGAAGAATAAATCTCTTTTCTCGACCGTAAAAATTGTTAACAACGAGTACTTTTTCTGCACGGCTGGTTCTGATAAACGCAAAAAGGTCAGGGTCTTGTCCTAAAATTAATTGGAAATCACCATCCGTAATCACATCAATCTCTTTGCGTAATTGAATCAGTTTTTGATAGTGATAGAAGATAGAATCTGATTCTTGAACTGCCTTTTCAGCGTTAACTTCGTTATAATTTGCCGCTGTATCAATCCAAGGAGTGCCCGTCGTAAATCCGGCATTTTTTCGATCATTCCATTGAACAGGTGTTCTTGAATTGTCGCGCGATTTTTGCTTCAAAATTTCAAGGATTTGTTGTTCTTCAAGGCCTCTATTTTTCAAAATTTGAAACATATTTAATGACTCGACATCACGGTATTTGTCTATAGCATTGAAATTTGGATTGGTCATTCCGAATTCTTCGCCTTGATAAATATAAGGAGTTCCCTGCATGAGATGAAGCGTTGTTGCGAGCATTTTGGCGGATTCCTTATGATAATGGATGTCATCACCGAAGCGGGAGACTGCTCTTGGCTGGTCATGATTGCACCAGAAAAGGGCATTCCAGCCGCCGCCTTCGTTCATTTCGATTTGCCATTTAGACAAGATATCTTTCAAAGCTTGAAAATCAAAATCCGCTTTTGTCCATTTATCACCATTTGGATAATCCACTTTTAGGTGATGAAAGCTAAAGGTCATATTTAATTCTTGTTGGTCTGGGTTCGTGTAACGAATACAATTATCGATGGAAGTCGAAGACATTTCTCCAACTGTCATAATATCATATTTCGAAAAGACTTGTTCATTCATTTCATGTAAGAATTCATGAATTCGAGGACCATCTGTATAAAACTTGCGGCCGTCGCTGTCATCCTGAGGGAAGTGCTGGTCTTTAGAAATTAAATTGATGACATCCAAACGGAATCCGTCGACACCTTTCTTTAACCAAAAATGCATCATCTCATAGAGAGCGGCACGGAGCTGTTCATTTTCCCAGTTTAAGTCCGCTTGTGTTACATCGAATAAATGTAGATAGTATTGTTCGGTTGTTTCATCGTATTCCCACGCTGATCCGCCAAATTTAGATTCCCAGTTGGTAGGGGCTTCGCCATTTTGTCCGTCTTTCCAAATGTAGAAGTCTCTATATGGATTGTCTTTAGACGATTTAGCTTGTTTAAACCATTCATGCTCCGTCGATGTATGGTTAATAACGATATCCATAATAATTTTGATACCGCGTTTATGCGCTTCTTCAAGCAGTAAGTCAAAATCCTCCATTGTTCCATACTCTTCATGAATCGAGTAGTAATCACTGATATCATACCCATTATCACGCTGTGGAGATTGATAAATAGGTGTCAGCCAAAGGACATCGACACCGAGTTCTTTTAAATAATCTAACTTTTCGATAATACCTTGAATATCTCCGGTACCATTTCCTGTTGTGTCATTAAAGCTTTTTGGATAAATTTGATAGACGACTGCTTTCTTCCACCATGCTGTTGACATACTAAACACCTGCCTAAATTTTTTGATTGTTCTAATGTGGAAAAGGAGGGAGATGGTCTCCCTCCTGTAAGGAGTGCTGATTAATTGGTTAACTTAGACTTATTCAAACGAGTTTTTGAAAAGATAGTAGTTAAGATAAATGGAACTACAATTGCAATCACCATACAGATCGCAAACATTGCCATATGTTTTGGCTGAATAGACAGAATACCAGGAATACCGCCGACTCCAATGGAGTTTGCCATTACGCCGCTTGCCACTGATACAACCGCTGCAATCATCGAACCAATCATCGCAGCTAAGAATGGGAAGCCGTATTTAAGGTTAATACCAAACATCGCCGGCTCTGTTACACCTAGATAACAGGAGATCGTTGCTGGGATTGAAACTTGCTTTTCTTCTTCATTTTTACGGTTGATAAAGATCATGGCAAGAACAGCTGAACCTTGAGCAATATTTGATAAAGCAATCATTGGCCATAGGTTTGTTCCGCCAAATTGACTTACTAATTGAAGGTCAATTGCATTTGTCATATGGTGTAAACCAGTAATAACGAGTGGAGCATAAGCGAATCCGAATACTGCGGCAAACAACCAGCCAAAGGATGATGTTAAGCTAGAGTAAACAACGTGAGAGATACCAGCGCCAATTTTCCAGCCGATCGGACCTAGGATGGTGTGTGCGATTAATACTGTTGGAACTAATGCAAAGAATGGTACAACAATCATAGATATGGAATTTGGAACGATTTTACGTAGTCTTGTTTCAAAGAAACCTAATGTTAAACCAGCTAAGATCGCAGGGATAACTTGTGCTTGGTAACCAATCATTTTAATGTGTGCAAATCCAAAATCCCATGTAGGAATTTCTTTTGCACCGGCAACAGCGTAAGCATTTAATAATTGTGGTGATACTAAGGTAATACCAAGAACGATTCCAAGAATTTGAGATGCGCCCATTTTTTTCGCCACTGACCAGGTGATTCCGACTGGAAGGAAGTGGAATATTGCTTCGCCAATCAACCAAAGGAATGAGTGAACACCTGCCCAGAATTGAGAAACTTCAATGATTGTCTTTGTACCGTTATCTAATAGTTTAATATCACCAATTATATTTCGGAAACCGAGGATCAAACCTCCGACTACTAGGGCAGGGATTAATGGAGTGAAGATTTCAGCTAAATGTCCCATCATACGCTGAATCCAGTTCTGATTTTGCTTGGCTGCTTTCTTGGCTTCTTCTTTAGAAGTGCCATCAACACCTGTAATTTTTACAAATTCATTATAAAAGCTAGGTACTTCGTTACCGATGATAACCTGGAATTGTCCGGCTTGGGTAAATGTACCTTTTACAAGTTTAATGGATTCAATTTCTTTTACGTTTGCTTTACTTGGATCATTTAAAACAAAACGCATTCTTGTTACACAGTGGGTTACGGCTGCAATGTTTTCTATACCACCAATGTGTTGTAGTAATTCCTTCGAAGGATCCGTATACTTCGTCATTTTCTTTCCCCCTAAATAAATGGTGTGATGACCATTTTCTTTCCCTTAAATTTTCTAACCTTTCTATTCAAGCGTTGTGTACGGTTTCATTACGCATCCCAGCTTGTATATACAAGTTTTGTTTACGGTTTCATTCTAACTTGTATATACATGTATGTCAACAAATAATTTTTAAGTTTTTTAAAATAATTTTTTCGAGTTAAAATCACTTTTATTTTCGTTCTAGTGTAAATAAAACATGCATGGATATGGATTAGGTATAAAAGGGAAGGACTATTTTTAATATTGTAAAATAAGTCTTTGGTATTACTTTCCTACTTTACAGTAATAAATTATTGATAGAAGATTCCGAAAATGGTAAAATGAACTTGTTTAAATTCTTCTGAGTTTAGACCTCCTAATTGTGAGAGCTTAGCCTAGACCACTAAGTTCTTTATTTGAACCTTTGAAGCTATTCAAAGGTTCCTTTTTTTTGTGTTGGCATCCTGTACAGTGTATTTGCTATTATAGATTTACCTAAATGTCCTTTTTAAAAGTGAGGTTACAAAACAGTGGAATTTATGACGTTTGATCAGTGGAATGAAGATATATGGAAAGAAGTTTCTCCAATTTATGAACAGGCATTTGCTGATAAAGGGGCAAAACCGGAAAAGATTATCCGAAATATGTTTCGGAAACAAATTTGTTTTCTGCATATCTGTTTTATTGATGGGCGAGCAGCAGCGATGGCATTAACCGGAAAATTGAAAGAAACAGAGTCGTTGCTTATCGATTATTTGGCGGTGAAAAAGGAACAAAGAGGGCAGGGGAAGGGGATTCGGATGTTGGAATATATCGAAGATTGGGCGATGACTTTGGGAAATTGTACTAGTTTAGTGATTGAAGTCGAAGCGGAAGAAACGCCGGAAAATCAGGCCCGGAATGTTTTTTGGAAAAAATGCGGTTTTGTCTTAACCGATTATATCCACCACTATATCTGGGTACCCGAACCTTATCAGGCTATGTATAAAAAACTTAAGCCAGAATTGACCTTTCCAACGGATGGGGAGATTCTTTTTAGCTTTATTGGTCAATTTCATAAGCAATCCTTTCAGGGATGATTCTTATGATCAATTAAGTTGCTGTTCCCCATTAAGGATATAGCCCAGTGATCCACTCCTATCTAACTGCTATTCTAAAAATCTGTCTTTCCACTTAGAGGATGGAAGCAGACAACTTTCGTTTCTTCCAAACCATTTATACCGGTTAGCTGCCACGATATCATAAACAAAATCTCTTACGAAAGGGGGAATGACCAGGAAGATCGTCAACAGCTTCCAAAGACCATTTAGCTGCCTGCACACACGTAAAGCAGCATTGGATTTTAAGTATAATTTTTCATCCTCTATTAAAACAAAGCTATTAACAGCCATCTCTTGGCCATGTTTTTTCAACAAACCCTGACCAATCTTTCCTTTAAGAGAGGTAAAGTGAAATTTCCCATTAGGATCTCTTTTTAAAATGAATTGCACACTGTTGTTGCAAAGATTACATTCACCGTCAAATAAAATAATTCGTTTCATCAAAACACCTACTTTAACCAATGTATCATTAGCATAGCATATAAGCTGCCAACACCAAAAAGACTCAACATTTTTCTGATGAAAATTTACATAGAGAAGAAATAACAGGATGGAATTACATATGGTTAACAGGGCGTATTTGTACTAATTTTTTTCAATAATTTTGAAACATATAGATAAATAATTCGTTCTAATAAATAAAGGGGGAGTTTGGATGGAGATTAATGAGGGGATCGATTTTTTTTCCATTATCGAATTCGTATTTCCGATTTTTTTTATCGCTATTGCGGGATTCATTTTATTTATCATCATAATGGGGATAAAACAATGGAGCCATAATAATAAACAACCACGCTTGCATGTTGACGCAGTCTTAATCTCCAAAAGAACCGAAGTCAGTGGAGGAGGAGGAGCTGACCACTCCTCAAGTACTTGGTATTATGCAACATTTCAATTTGAAAGCGGGGATCGAATGGAATTTGCCGTCAGCGGAAGGGACTACGGCCTTTTGGCTGAAGGTGATATCGGAGAACTAGTATTCCAAGGAACCAGGTATCACGGGTTTACCAGAAAACAAAACGGTAATATACCAGCCGCAACTAATCGTTCACTATCCTGATTGTCGATTCGCTCCAATTAAAAAGAGTGTCACACGACACTCTTTTTAGATTTTTCTTATTTGGCTGCATGAAAAAGCTTGTTTAAAACGGGGCTAAAAAAAATGAGCTATGTCATATGCACGGTTTTAATGTGCTGGAGGTTAATATGAATTGGGTCTTCTTTTGCACTAATTAATTCAACAAAATTATTATTAATGGATTGAATTTTTCCGATTACATTTTCATTTTCAGCGATATTAAAGACGATTAACTCTCCAACTAATTTTTCAATCTGGACCTCAAAGGACCTGGCAAATGAGAGGTTGCTTGGACTTACAGGCAGACTGGCGTTACTGAGGCCATAAGGACGCTGATTGTTCGTATACGGAATTAACCATTTTAAATGGTTTAACGAAATGAACATAGTTTTGTAGATGGGGGAGTAAAAAACAAAGTAATTATTCATGATACTAATGATATAACCATGTAAAGCTTGGTTACTTGTGACATAAATTTCCGTAAAAATTCCTTTTGCTGCCGTTAGAGTTTTCCGTAATGAGATCTCTTCATTATGGTTATAAATGGGTGCTGGTTCATCGTTGAAAGTAATTTCATCGATTTCATATTGTTTCATAAACTGCCAATTTTGAATATGAATGGTTGGAATATAAAGATAGTCATTTCCGTTAAAAATTACCCATAAATCACTCCCGATATCCACTAAAAGTCCAGAAATGGATTTCTTTCCGGAAATTTCAATTTTTATATACTTACCAATATTTTCTTTCATTTTCACAGACTTACTCACATCCTTTCCTTGGTTTTTCCATTCACAAATAGAGATGGGCTGATATCATCACTTCTTTATCCATGTTAAAAACTCATTTGTTTGCCCAGCTCTTATTTGTAAGAGGACATGGATGCCTTCAAAATATTTGTTTGATCGAGCAATATACATGTTTTCATGTGCAATGTGGTCAATTAAAATCTAAAGGTTCGCTTATTGTTACTTGGCCAACCTGCAAATGGGAACGTTCTTTCTTGACTGCGTGGAGCGGGTTCACCGTTAAAGAAGAAGCCTCTGGTTTCTTGGTTTGTTTGTTTCCATACTTTATTCGTATCGTTATAGACTTTCTCCTGCGAAGAAGTTTCAGCTTTCTTAGATACGGCATTTACGGTTTCTCTAGGTTTTTCGTGTTTCTTTTCTTTTTTAGATGCAGGTGAAGTGGTAGTGGATTTGGAACCCATTGCTTCACTCTTTTTGTATTCTTTTTGAGGCAGTTCGTTTTTTGATACTGTTATTTCACTTTTAAACATTTGCATTGGTTCAAACTCGTCAAGGTTCATATTTCCTTTTGCTAAAGGATCATCGATTATAGTTGGTTCATGTTTGTATGAACCCGACCATACCACCATGTGATTCGGTTCCATAACCTCTGAGGATTCAGCTTCCATTTTTATTTCGATTTTTTCGTAGGTGGATGGGGATTTTGATTTTGATTTCTTGTCATTTGCTTTGGTTTCTGTCTTATATTCTTTTGGAGAATGATTGGGAAAATGATCTTTATCTTTTTCTTTTGATTTATTCGTTTTCTCTTTTGAAACCTTCACTTCATTAGACTCTTTTGAATGGTCCGTTTCTGTTTTCTTTTTTGAATCCTTCACTTCATTAGACTCTTTTGAATGGTCTGTTTCAGTTTTCTTTTTTGAATCTTTCTCTTCACTAGACTCTTTTGATTCTTTTTCTTGATTATTCGTTTCATTCTTGCTTTCCGTTTTTTCCTGTTTGTTTTTCTCTTGTTTTTCTTCTTTTATAACTCCTTTTAAAATATTAGAGATCTGGGCTACCTTGATTAGGATTCGCTCTTCGCCATTAATCAACGTAACAAAATCTTCATCAATCTCGCTTAGTACGCCGTAAAAACTTTGCTTATTAATACTCAAAATCGTTACCCATGAATATTGGAAAGAGCGTAACAGCTCCATTAAGCTCTGAGTTTTTTGGAATTCAACAGATGCGTTTTCAGGCTGAAACTGCTTTGTGTTTTTTAGAATTGCTTGGATTTTATCAATGTTATAGTAGAAAATATATTTATTTTCAGTTTCCAGAACCACATGGTCAGTTTCTACACCAATCAATTTTCCTTTAAAGATGTCTTCACCCACATAAAGATTTACCTGAAACCCTTTTAGTAAATCCAATGCAGCTGAAAATTTTTCTAACCCCATGTTTCATCCTCCTTAAGAGATAGTGGGTCGCTTCTCTTTTTGGAGAAGCGACAATAGTTATTACTCGTTATCTTCGTTGTCATCATTTTTTTTGCTATCATGATCCTCATTATTGTTATCAGAATTGTTGCTGCTCTCATCATCATTTGATGATTTCTCTACCATCAGGCCGTAGCTAATGTTGCGAATGTGCTTCAATGAAAAACGAACTACTTCTTCATTCACGATGAGAGAGGCATAGTGTTTGTTAGAGTCACTTAGTACACCTTCTAAAGACTCTGGACCACCATCGCGGTTTATTTTCACCCATTGAAATCTGATGCTTTCTAAAAGTTTATGAAAATTTTCTGCAGTCTTAAAATCTAATTTTTCAGGAATTTTCAAGCCCAATTTCATTGCATCTTTAGAACTTTCTGTGATACTTCTGACATGGTTCGTTTTATAGTAAACCACACCGTCTTTTTCTGTGAGAAGTACAAAGAAGTCTTCAAATACAGCAAGCAATTTCCCGATTCTGGATTCTGGACCGCCACGATCTACCCTAATTGTTTTCCCCACATGCATGTTCATAAGTTCTCTATCCATAAAAGTTTCTTCCTCCTTTATTAAATAAACATTTACACTCCATCTATATGTATCACGGGATGACGTTGTACTAATAAAGAGGCCCTTTTTCGTATTTTTTGAAAAAAATAGGCAAAAAAAAGTATATGATATTCAACCATATACTTTGTCGTCCTGTAGTTTTATTAGTTGCTGCTTTAAGTAACTATTCCGTTTTTCAATGAAATGAACAATAACGTCCTTTTCCGAATCAAGTGTATTTTCTTTACTGTTAATATAAGGGTCCAATTGTAAATAAGGCTTCAGCGTGTCAAAGAGATCTTCTATTATTCCTATTTGGATTTCAACCGTAAAATGGTTGTCTAAAATGCAGGAAAGAATCTCACAATATTTCTTTTTAAAATCCGAAACGTAAAGTAGTCTGCCTGTTAAGGTATTGTACCCAGTTATAGGTACAAAATCATGATCAAGCCGTTTTCCGTGCAGATCTCTGCCCCAAGTCCCGTCATAATCCCATGGAGTTATTTCAAAAGTGTTGGTTTCACTATTTCGGTAAAGTGCATAATTATGGATAAAGCCATCAAAATTTTGAGTACAAACAACTCCCGCCAGCCAGGTTAGATACTGGTCCACATTTAGCACCTTTGTTATTTCTTCTTCAAACTCCTCATTTTTAAGGGTGTTCGTTTTAATGATTAAATCTCCTACATGCGATAAATCATCCTCATCTCCATATTTAAGGGTATATCCTTCGAGTAAATCCGTTTTTAATTTTTTTTTCGGTGATAACAGGGAGAAATTCGCGTAATAGTTAGTTGCATATATAATGGGTCCCTTTGGTAAATTTCTTTTTTGTAAGAGAAATTGATCGAAAGACTCGATCTCTAAATAAATCCCTTTACAAAAACCATTTATATAGAGAAGAACATGCTGGGAGTGAGGAGAGATGACACCAATGGAGTCAAAGAAATCAAAGGAAAGCTTGTTACGACTAAGTGAGATATCCTTGTACTCTGCGTTTAAATGGATCTCATGAGCGCCATTAACGGTGAATGGTTTTTGAAAAATAATGTTATAGGATTTCTTTTTATTCTTGCGGATCACATTTCCTCGATAGGCCAAACCGATTGTATATTGATTGTTTCCTATTTTGAGGACTGCCGGCACATGTTCATTCATCCAGATATCTTTATTAAGCTGGTTTAATGTCTTGGGATTGATAAAAATTTCATATTTTTGCAATTTAAAAACCCCTATTAAATACATATTTTTTAGAATACTATGCTCTGTCTTTAACAATGGTGCCGCTTATGGGCTACTTGGTTATTTTCAAAAAAATAAACTATTGTCTATTACCCTTTCATTATTTCTCCCATAAATTATCAATGAAGTATAAAAATATTAGAAAGTGGTGGAGTGTTTAAATGAAAATGGTAATGGAAGAGCTGCTTACACAAGCACAAGAGAACGGGGTAATTGAATTCTTAATCAATAACCCTGTTGAATTTAAAAAAGGGCCAAAAGGACCAAAGGGTACTAAAGGGTCAAAAGGAAGTAAAGGTTCAAAAGGTACTGGCGGCTCTAAAGGCTCAAAAGGTACTGACGGTTCTAAAGGTTCAAAAGGTACTGACGGTTCTAAAGGCTCAAAGGGTACTGGCGGATCTAAAGG
>NZ_JAGGQG010000018.1:36203-66195 GCF_018613415.1 Bacillus sp. ISL-18
TCTAAAGGTTCAAAAGGTACTGACGGTTCTATAGGCTCAAAGGGTACTGGCGGTTCTAAAGGCTCTATGGGTTCATCCGGCAGCTATGGAACATCAGGCAGCCATGGTTCATTCTGCAGCTATGGATCTTCAGGCAGCCATGGAACATCTGGCAGCCACGGAACATCGGGCAGCCACGGAACATCGGGCAGCCATGGAACATCCGGCAGCCATGGAACATCCGGCAGCCATGGATCACAGGGCAGCAAAGGCTCAAAAGGCAGTAAGGGTTCTCAAGGCAGCAAAGGCTCAAAAGGCAGTAAGGGTTCTCAAGGCAGCAAAGGCTCAAAAGGCAGTAAGGGTTCTCAAGGCAGCAAAGGCTCAAAAGGCAGTAAGGGTTCTCAAGGCAGCAAAGGCTCAAAGGGCAGTAAGGGTTCTCAAGGCAGCAAAGGCTCAAAAGGCAGTAAGGGTTCCCAAGGCAGCAAAGGCTCTAAGGGAAGTAAAGGCTCTAAGGGAAGTAAAGGCTCAAAAGGTGCTAAAGGTCCAAAAGGCCCTAAAGGTAAGAAATAGTTGAATTTAAAAACCCGGTACTCCTACAAGTACCGGTTTTTTTTGTACTAGGAAATTTATAGATTTACCACTTTGTAGATAACTTTTTTACAGGGTTCGATACGTCCATTCACAGCGCCTAGCCCCTCAATGCAAGCAATTTTATCTCAATCTACATAAATGCCTAAATCCTATATGCAGAGTTAATGGCCTAAAAGTAATCTGCTAGGCCATTTACTTTTTAGGTACAAAAATATTTATCTAGATAAATGCTGATTTGTGTGATTACGGGATATTCGTTTAGAACAAGCCTTCTTATTAGACGTACTATATGGCAAGGACAAGAAGAGAATAAACGAAAATAATTGGAAGGAAACAAAATGAAGGGAGTAAATTAACTTTTATGTATCATCATTTGACGGTGATTGTTACGATAACAGCTTTTATTCTAACTATGGTGATGATCTTCATCCGTCCCAAAAATATGAACGAAGCGATACCAGCTACGATTGGAGCGGTTCTGGTCTTCTTGAGCGGCAGTGTGTCAACAGGTGACTTGCTTGACATTAGTTCCAAGGTAACAGGAGCTGCGATAACTATTATAGCTACGATTGTCATGGCAATCGTTCTTGAGAGCATCGGCTTTTTCAGCTGGACCGCAGCACTAATGCTTAAACTATCAAAGGGGTCTGGTTACCGCTTATATTGGAATACCTTGCTGTTATGCTTTTTAATGACATTGTTTTTTAATAACGATGGAAGTATTCTCATTACAACACCCATCCTGATTTTAATTTTAAATAATTTAAAACTAAAAAATGTACAAAAAATTCCCTTTCTTTTAAGTGGAGCTTTAATCGCCACTGCATCCAGTGCTCCGATTGGTGTAAGCAATATTGTGAATCTGATTGCATTGAAAATAATTGGAATGGACCTTTATCTTCAAACGGAAATGATGTTTGTTCCAGGAGTCTTGGGTTTACTGTTTTTAGCCTATTTGTTGTTCCTCGTTTTTAAAAAGAACATCCCATCCCAAATCCGCTTCCATTCGTACTCGATTCCCTTGCAGAAAAACCGTCCATTCCATCCTCTCCAAGAAAATTCTGAAAGCCTATTTACTCAACAGAAGAACCTAATGATGAAAATGTTATTTTTCGTTTTTATCGTAAGAATTAGTCTTTTTGCCGCCTCGTTTATCGGGGTCTCCGTTTCATTAGTAGCGGTCTGCGGCTCGTTAATTCTATTGATATGGAGATGGATGTATTTAAAAATGAGTCCAACGGATATCCTTAAAAAAATCCCTTGGCACATTTTAATTTTTGCCTTTAGCATGTATGTGATCATTTTTGGATTACACAATATTGGATTAACAGCCTATTTAATTCAAAATCTTAAACCGCTTGTACAAGACAGCTTCTTACATGCAAGCTTGACCATGGGGATTATAACAGCCTTTTTATCCAACATTTTTAACAATCATCCTGCTTTAATGGTCTCTACTTTGGCATTAACAGAAATGGGACTGGACCCCCTGATTATCAAAACGGTGTATTTAGCAAATATAATTGGAAGTGATATGGGATCCCTTATCCTGCCGATTGGAACTTTGGCAACCCTCATCTGGATGCATATTTTAAAGAAAAGCAAAATTAAGATCTCCTGGGTTGACTACATTAAAGTGACGTTAATCGTCATACCGCCAACCTTGATCTTTACTTTAATCAGTTTGTATCTATGGCTCATGCTGATTTTTGTGAAATAAGGGTATCTAAACAAGTTTGATGAGAGTTCTTTCATTCATTAAACTTGTTTTTATTTTTGCCCAAAACACCCTACACACTTTTTACAATTATGAATAGTAAATAAAGGGGAACACTTATTAAGTTCGGGAAACAAGGATGTGAAGGGGATGTGGTAGAATTCCCGCTAAACCAACAAGAATTAGCACAACGATTAGAAAATATCTATAAACAAATCATTCAATCCAGTTATCATCTGGTGGATCCACATGACTTGCAGGACGAAGCGAGGATGTGTCGGGACAATTTGATTTCGTATCTAGGACTTCGGGAACAGCACATCCTGAATTTGCGTCAAGAACTTAAGGATAAAGGGCTAGCCGATCTAATGCAATCACCTCCACACCTTTTATTTACACTAGAAAAAATATTAGGTTATTTAATGATCTCTTTACCATCGCAAAAAAATTTGCTGGTTCCCACTCCGGACGATTCAAGTAAAATCTCAACAAAACGGACGAATGAGCTTTTCGGGAACCGAATGAACCAACCAGCGATTATGGTCACAGTGGATTCTAAAGTCTTGGACAATCCGAGCCAGATAGAGGAGTTATTACGTAATGGCATGGACGTTGCTCGAATCAATTGCGCTCATGATGATCCGGATCTATGGAAAGGTCTCATTGATGCAATAAGAGATGTAGAAAAAAGTTTGAGGCTGGAAGGAAACTATCATAAAAATGATTGTAAAATCTATATGGATTTAGCAGGTCCCAAGGTGCGGGTTGGGAAACTGCCGTCTGCTCCTATTTTAGTGATGAAAGGGGATCGGCTGCGATTATATTTGAATTCCGAAGCTGGTGGGCATCCTGCTTTCGAAAATTCTCCGGCTGGCGTACCGGTTACACTGGAAAAAGCGTTTCGAAATGTTCGCGTCAACGATACTATTTTTATCGATGATGGGAAAATCCGTGGATTTGTCACACAGGTTACTAAAGAATTTGTAGAAGTAGAGATTGATTCACCAGCGCTCAAACCGATTCGGATTAAAGAAGGGAAGGGATTAAATTTACCAGATTCTCTGTTAAGTTTAAATCTTCCAGCCTTAACGGAAAAGGATTTGGCGGACATACCGTTTATTACTAAGCACGCAGATATTGTAGGAATATCCTTTGTTCACTCCCCACTTGATTTACGAAAGCTGCGGCAAGAATTAAACATACTTAATCGGACGGATATGGGTGTTGTCGCTAAAATTGAAACAAAGGATGCAGTCCACAATTTGGCGAGAATCATTCTAGAAGGATTACATTTTAAGAGATTCGGTATTATGTTGGCAAGGGGCGACTTGGCCGTTGAGGTCGGTCTAGAAAATTTATCCTATGTACAAGATGAAATTTTAACCATTTGTTCGGCCGCTTACACTCCTGTAATATGGGCAACAGGTGTACTGGAAAAGCTTACAAAAAAAGGGATCCCTACGCGTGCAGAAATGACCGATGCAGCCTATGGGACTCGTGCAAACTGCATCATGTTAAATAAAGGGGCTTTTGTTATCGATGCGGTGAAAATGTTAGTAAAAATAGTCAATACAGGGGTAGTTGATCACCCAAGACAGAAGCAGAAATTCGATTTAACTACACAATATGGAATATTTGATCCAAAAAGCAAAACATAGAAAAATGGCGTGTTTCAACGATATTGTTGACACGCCATTTCTATCAGTCTATTGATTGGAGCCTTTTTTATAATCTTGTTCCATGATCTCGTCAGGAACCATGCTCCCGCCAGTTGCCCAAACAATATGAACGGCATTTTCCATTCTTTCTAACAAATGTTCCTTTTTTAAAAATAAGCGGCCTTTCTGCGACAGTTTTACCGGGCCAATCATCCCGGCGAGAGCCGAGGGTTCTAATTTTATTTTTTCTGTATCAACTAAATCCTTTAAAAGTTTAAATAGCTCCTCATCACTGACTGTATAAGCCCCGCTTAAAATGGGCTCAAGGATCCTGCCGACGAATCCAGAAGGTCTGCCAACCGCCAGTCCATCCGCTGCGGTAACATTATCAATTCCTAAATCCTGGACGGAGATCATGTCATGGAGCCCTGTCATTAGTCCGAGTAACATGGAGGGTGAATGAGTAGGTTCAGCGAAAAAACAGTATACATGGTTTTGGAACAATTGTTTTAAACCAAATGTAATCCCGCCGGGAGCACCGCCGACACCACAAGGAAGGTAGATAAATAAGGGATGATTTTCATCCACTTTTATTTCAAGTTCTTCAAGTTGATGTTTTAACCTGATCGCCGCCACAGCATATCCAAGAAATAAATGCTTTGAGTTCTCATCGTCTACAAAGTAACAATGAGGATCTGATTCAGCCTGAATACGGCCAGAAGCCACCGCTTTGCTATAATCGGCCTCATATTCGATCACGTGGACGCCTTTACCTCTAAGCAAATCCTTTTTCCATTGTTTCGCATCAGCTGACATATGGACGGTTACCCTAAAACCTAATTTAGCACTTATAATCCCGATGCTTAATCCTAGATTACCAGTCGAACCAACCGCAATCGAATAGTTCGAGAAAAAACGCCGGAAATCTTCACTGTCTAAAATAGTATAATCATCTTCCTTGCTAAGAAGTTGATTTTCGATGGCTAAATCCTCTGCATGTTTGAGGATTTCGTAAATGCCGCCTCTTGCTTTAATCGAGCCGGAAATGGGGAGGTGGCTATCACATTTTAACCATAAATCTCCTAAAAATGGCTGAGCGTAATTCTCCGCTAATTTTTGTTTCATTGCAGGAATGGGTACCAAGTTGGATTCAATGATGCCATTGGTACCTTTGGTTTCAGGGAATACTCGAGCTATGTAGGGAGCGAATCGGTTTAATCGTTGTTCTGCGTCTTGAATATCCGCAAACGTGAGCGGAGCGTCTTCAAGGCCGTTTTGAGCCGTTTGGATAGCAGGATTGAACCAAAAAACTTCTTCGAGTGTTTTCATCTTTTCGAGAAAGATTTGTTTTTCTGATGGCATTACGGAATTCCTCCACTCATTTTTCATCATGATAAGTTAAGTTTATCACCCCTTGATGGTAAGGTGAATGGCTGAACTGAAAGAAAATTATCGGCAGTTTTCGGAAGTTTATCAGCTGTTTTGCCTTTTTCATAGCGGTTTAATCAACGGACAAAATCTCGAAGGGAAAGTCAGAATCATTTTCAAAAAAATTTGAACAATCATCCATACTTGGATTTTAGCGTAAGGACGGGTAAAATCTAAGTTATGGTGTTTTGACAACTAAATTATGTAGAATGGGGCAAGACCAATGATTGCAAAAACAGAAGAGGATTTTAACAGTTTAAAGGAAATCGGCCGAATCGTGGCATCTATTCGAGATGAATTAGTGCGAAGAGCTGTTCCAGGCGTGACTACGAAAGAGCTTGATGATCTCGCCGGTGAACTTTTTGAAAAAGAAGGTGCCATTTCCGCACCAAAAGGCGAGTATGATTTTCCGGGGTTTACATGTATCAGTGTGAATGAAGAGGTTGCACACGGTATCCCTGGAAAACGAGTCATTCAAGAAGGGGACTTAGTGAATATCGACGTTTCAGGTTCGAAAAATGGTTACTTCGCTGATACTGGTGTTTCCATTGTAGTAGGCAAAGGCGAGGAAATTCTTACGAAAATTTGTGATGTTGCCAAGGAAGCCTTTGAAGCAGGTTTAAAAAAAGTAAAACCAGGCGCTAGAATTACCGGTATGGGTAAAGTCGTTCATCAGGTTGCGAGACAAAATGGGTTAACGGTCATCATGAACCTTACCGGGCATGGTATTGGCCGGACCATTCACGAAGAACCAGAGTATATTTATAATTATAATGAAACCTCGGACCACGGGCTGCTGAAAGAGGGAATGGTCATTGCCTTTGAACCATTTATCTCTACCCATGACGAGGAAGTTTTTCAACTAGATGATGGCTGGACCTATGTGACAGAAGAGAGCTTTGTCGCACAATATGAGCATACTTTGATTGTGACCAAGGATGGTCCGATTATCTTAACTAAATAATTCATGGAAGGAGAGCGTATAAAGATGTACGCTTTCTTTTTTTGACTTTTTTTTAATAAAAACCCTCTTTTTTTAATTATTGAAATGTTGGTGATCCCACAAGGAAAATAAAGATAATGGAAGCATTCCTTAAATAACTCCGCTTACATGCGATTTCACAAAATTGTCATATTCCATTATACTTTTTCTGTTCACAACGGCCCCGACTTTCATGAGAGTTGAAAGTCAAACAAAAAAGCGGAAGCGTTATAAAAGGGAGAGGTGCTTTATTTGAAATTAAGTTCAATTAAATATTCATGGTTTGGAAACATCAAGGGGGATATCTTATCCGGGATAGTGGTGGCGATGGCCCTGATCCCAGAAGCGATTGCCTTTTCTATCATTGCCGGTGTCGATCCAATGATTGGGTTGTATGCCTCGTTTTGTATTGCTGTCACCATTTCCTTTGTGGGCGGCCGACCAGGGATGATTTCGGCAGCGACTGGAGCTACTGCTTTATTAATGACATCTCTGGTTAAAGAACATGGGTTGCAATATTTACTTGCCGCGACCATCCTGACAGGAGTCCTACAAATCATCATGGGAGCTTTAAAACTAGGCCGTTTGATGAAATTTGTCCCGCGCTCAGTGATGACGGGTTTCGTGAATGCACTTGCGATCTTAATTTTCTCAGCTCAATTAGTTCAATTCAAAGGGGCTACCTGGCAGATGTATGCAATGGTCGCTTTAGCACTTGTGATTATTTATATCCTGCCTCGTTTTACAAAAGCGGTTCCGGCTCCTTTAGTGGCCATCCTTGTGGTTACCGTTATCTCGATTATGACAGGCAGCGATGTTCGGACAGTTGGAGATTTAGGTGAATTAACCTCTACACTGCCGGTATTTTTAATTCCTGATATCCCGATTAACATGGAAACTTTACAAATTATTTTTCCTTATGCGATCTCGATTGCGATTGTAGGTTTGGTAGAAACATTATTAACCGCTACGATTGTCGATGATATGACTGATACGGAAAGTGATAAAAACAAAGAAGCCAGAGGACAAGGGATCGCCAATATTGTATCAGGTTTGTTCGGCGGTATGGCTGGATGTGCCATGATTGGACAATCTGTTATTAATGTTAAATCAGGGGGAAGAGGGCGTTTGTCTACCTTTATCGCCGGTGCATTCTTATTGACTCTTATCGTTTTACTTAAGAGTTTCCTAGTCCAAATTCCGATGGCAGCACTTGTTGCCGTTATGTTTATGGTGTCGATTGGTACTTTTGATTGGTCGTGCCTGAAGAATTTTAAGAGGGTGCCTATTACGGATTCGATTGTCATGATTATGACAGTTATTACAGTAGTTATGACAAACAACTTATCGCTGGGTGTTTTAGTAGGCGTCATCCTTAGCGCGATCTTCTTTGCTTCAAAAATTTCTAAAGTAAAAGTAACCAGTATTTCAGCAAAAGGAGCAACTAAAAAAACCTACCAGGTGACGGGCCAACTTTTCTTTGCTTCTGTCACCGATTTTATCAATGGGTTTGACTTTAAAGAAAACATAAAGGAAATTGACATCGATTTATCCAATGCGCACCTTTGGGATGATTCCGCTGTGGGGGCCATTGATAAAATCGTGATTAAGTACCATCAAAATGGTGTGAAAGTAAACCTTAAAGGGTTAAATACGGAGAGTCATAGGCTTATGAATAAAATGGCTGTTCATAACAAGCCTGGCAGTCTCGAAAAAGTGGCAAGTCATTAAACATGGCTCGTTTCCACGATTCAAAGCAACACGCTGAAAAAACTCAGCGTGTTTTTTATTTGACTATTTCAACTGGATGTATTACTATTATCTCATATTCAAGATACTTAATTTCGAAATAAAATTCGAATGATTTTTGGAAACAATAGTAGAATACGTACTTTGAAAGGAGACTTTAACAATGAAACATATTTTTCAAAAAGGAAAAAATCCAGCAAAACCAACCTTGCTTTTACTTCATGGTACCGGAGGAAATGAATTGGATCTGCTGCCACTGGCTGGAATGATTGATGATGAAGCCTCCATACTAAGTGTTCGTGGAAATGTATTAGAGAACGGTATGCCTCGCTTTTTCCGACGCCTAGCAGAAGGAGTTTTCGATGAAGAGGATCTCGTTTTCCGAACTCAAGAATTAAACGAGTTTCTTAATGAGGCAGCCCAGAAATATGAATTTGACCGGAATAATATCATTGCCATTGGCTACTCAAATGGGGCCAATATTGCGGCAAGCTTATTATTTCATTATCAGCACGCCTTAAAAGCGGCTATTCTTCATCATCCAATGGTTCCGAGGAGGGTGGAGCTTCCTGATTTAACAGGAACGAAAGTGTTTATCGCAGCAGGGACAAATGATCCGATTTGTTCACCCCTGGAATCAAAGGAACTGCAGGCATTGCTGCAAGATGCCAACGCATCGGTCGAACTTCATTGGGAAAACCGAGGCCATCAATTAACCAGAGAAGAGATAGAGGAAGCAGCGCAATGGTATAAAGGGATTGTCAGTTAAGGGAGGTTTTTGACATGCAATTATTAGGACTGCATCATGTATCGATTTTGACAGGCAAGGCTGAGAAAAATTACCAATTTTATACCAAAGTTTTAGGGATGAGATTAGTTAAGAAAACGGTCAATCAAGATAATACAGAATCATATCACCTTTTCTATGCGGATGCCGAGGGGACACCAGGTACAGAAGTTACTTTTTTTGATATTCCTGGTCTAGGCCACACTTATCGGGGAACCTCAGATATTTCTACAGTCTCCTTAAGGGTCAAAACAACAGATTCACTGTTGTTTTGGGAAGAACGGTTTAAACAACTGGGAATTGAACATGACTCCATTCAAAATCGTGCTGGCCGAGATACCCTAGCTTTCCGTGATTTTGAAGGAACTCGCTTAATTCTGGTTGCAGATAATGGCGAAAAAGGGGTACGTTCAGGGGTTCCTTGGGAACGGAGCGAGATACCAGTTGAACATGCGATTATTGGATTAGGTCCTGTAACCCTTACCATCAGCATTGCTGAACCAACAATCGGTATTCTAACAGAAGTAATGGGCTTTCGTTATGTAAGCTCCTATCCTTCTCTTGAAGGGGACTTCCCTGAGATAGTGGTTTATGCAACCGGAGAAGGTGGTGCCGGAGCGGAAGTCCATATTGAACGAAGACCGGATTTACCGCGGGCACGGATTGGACGCGGTGGTGTTCATCATGTGGCCTTCCGAGTACCAAATGAAGAAGAATACAATCAATGGGTACAACGTTTAAAGGACAACCGTATTGCTAGTTCTGGCAAGGTAGAACGTTATTATTTTAAGGCACTGTATTTTAGAGAGCCTAATGGAATACTGTTTGAACTTTCGACCGACACACCAGGATTTGCAACGGATGAGCCCATGGAAACAATGGGCCAAACCCTGGCATTACCACCATTTTTAGAACCAAGACGGGCAGAAATTGAAGCAAACTTGCGTCCTCTTGAATTGAATGATTGAATTTTTAAAAACAGGCGAGAAATTCGTCTGTTTTTATTTGTGTTAGTTGGTTAAATTAACTGTAATTAAGAATTTTATGAAGGGGTATATAATGAAAGCAATTGTTATTGAGCGATATGGCGGGAAAGAGCAATTAAAAGAAAAAGATATGGATCAGCCCATTCCTGGTGACAACCAGGTAATCGTCAAGCTTCATGCAACATCGATTAACCCCATTGACTGGAAATTACGTGAAGGCTACCTAAAAGCAATGATGCCTTTTGAATTTCCAATTATATTAGGGTGGGATGCTGCAGGTGTAATCGAGGCTGTAGGGAATAAGGTCGATCAGTTTAAACCTGGTGACCGAGTGTTTGCCCGTCCTGATACGACCAATCGGGGAACCTACGCAGAATTTACAGCAGTTGATGCCCGCCTGCTTGCTAAAATACCAGATAATATCAGCTTTGATGAAGCAGCTTGTATCCCACTGGCGGGTTTAACTGCATGGCAATGTCTATTTGATTTTGGTGAAGTCAAAAAAGGGGATAAGGTGCTCATCCATGCAGGAGCCGGGGGAGTCGGTACATTTGCCATCCAATTTGCGAAAAATGCCGGTGCCTATGTGGCCACTACTGGGGGAACCTCAAATGTTGAATTGTTAAAATCGCTTGGTGCCGATGAGGTGATTGATTATAAAAAAGAGAACTTTGAATCCGTTTTGACTGACTTTGATTTCGTTTTAGATTCTTTAGGGGGAGAAATTCAAGAAAAAAGCTTTAGTATTTTAAAAGAAGGCGGCAAATTAGCTTCGATTGTGTCAGAACCAAACCAACAAAAGGCAAAAGAAAAAGGAATTAAAGCTGGTATTGTTTGGCTAGTACCAAATGGGGAACAGTTGGCTCAAATTGGAGCATTAGTAGAGCATGAAAAAGTAAAAGTGATAATCGGGCATAAATACCCATTAACAGAAGCGGGAATAAGGGAAGCGCACGCCTTAAGTGAAACCCATCATGCGAAAGGAAAGATTGTCATTCAGATCCAGTAAGGTCCGAGTCTTTAAAGTAAAAAACAGCAGGAAGTAAACCTAGAGGGGTGAAATAATATGAACTGTCCGCAATGTGTCTACAAAAATCCAGAAGGGGTAAAATTCTGCTTAAACTGCGGTGAAAAGTTCTTTAAGAAGAATACAGAAGAGGATGATAACAGCTTATTTTATGAGTTTGCCCATTATGTAGATATGGTTCCGAGATTTGAACGCTCGGTTGAGCCCAAATTTCAAAACGTCTTTTCGCGTGTTTTCCGAAATCATAGTGAACTAGAGGCAGAGAGGCTATTTATCGTTGGCACTGCACTTACCACACCAAAAATAACGGAAGTGACCGATACTTGGCCAAAGCCTTGGCTTTTTGCCAGGGTATTCGTTTTTGCGATCATTGCATTCGTCGGCTTGTTTATAGGCGTTGCATATTTCCGAAATGTGAACTTTATCCCTGGACTTATCATTGTCGGTGCTTTTGCTGTGCCCTTGACTACGTTAATCTTCTTTTGGGAAATGAATGCTCCACAAAATATTGCCTTTTATCGAATTATCTATGTTGTGTTTATTGGTGGGATTCTCTCCATGTTAGTAGCCCTCGTATTTTTTGATATTCTAAGGCATACGATTAATCCGATTACAATTGGAATTGCAGAAGAGCTTGCCAAAGCGATAACAGTCATCAGTTTCGTTCGATACCGCAAATACCGGTTTATCCTTAATGGACTTCTAATTGGTGCTGCCGTCGGGGCAGGTTTTGCCGCTTTTGAAACAGCGGGATATGCCCTAAGAGCGATGTTATCTGGGGACGCTAAAAATCTATATATCACCATGCTTTGGCGCGGTATTTTGGCTCCCGGCGGACATGTAGCCTGGGCTGCATTGACAGGTGCTGCCTTCTGTAGAGTCCAAGGCGATCAGCCCTTTACGTTCAGCATGTTAGTTAAGTTTAAATTTTTACGTGTCTTTTTCTTAGTAGTTTTAATGCATGCTCTTTGGGATACGCCAATAACAGGGATGTTCCCGTTTGGGCAGATTTTCTTGATGATCTCTTCTTGGGTCGTAGTTTTCCTGCTGATTCGCGCAGGTCTTAAAGAAATTGGTAATAAAAAAATGATCTCAAAAACTCCCTATCCGATCATGGAGGAGACGTAAGAACAAAAGCGCAAGCGCCTTGGTTAGCCCCGACAAGCATAAGACGAGCCGGCTGAAAGGTTGCTCTTTAACCTTTTGGACGGATTGGCTTATGACCTCGAGGGGCTAGGCGCTGGAGCTGGACGTATCTAACCCTGTAAAAAGATATCCACAAGTAGTAAATCTATAATTTCCTAGAACACAAAAAAACCAGCAAACGCTGGTTTTTAGTTTGTGGCCTGAATATGATTTGGTTCTGTTTCCTTTGGCGCGGGAATAAAGGAAGAATTGATCACTTCACCCGATTTTTTGCTTTTCTCAAGAAAATGAGCATAACTTACCTCGAAGAAACTAGGATGCTTATTCCATTCCTTTTTTGGCATCGTTAACACAAAGGATCCATCCTGTTTTGGGATCGAGATGGAATACTTGATCCCTTTCTCAACATTGACCCCCGTTAATTAGAACAGCAATCATAACCTAGATAGGAATCTTACATAATTTCCTTTAAGTGGGGAAAAATAGTAAAAGTGAAATTTACAGGAGGATTTTGAATGGATTTATCCTTTATCGTAAAATCTTTTATACTATTCTTTACGGGTGTATTCCTGCTTCGGATTGCTGGAAGAAAATCGATTTCACAGATGACCCTTGCTCAAACCATCGTCATAGTTTCTCTTGGTCACATGATCGTTGAGCCTATTGTAGAAGTTAGCATGGTGAAAGCCATTGGAGGGGCTGTTATTTTTGTTGTGTCCATTATAGTAGTGGAATATATCCAGCTTCATTTTAACAGATTTGAAAAATTAATTATGGGAAAATCAAAAATGGTTATTGAAAACGGAGAATTAAATATAAAAAATTTGAAGAAGTTACGATTAACGGTCGATGGGTTGGAGATGCGGATGCGTAATATGGGCCTTACAAAAATAGCAGATATCAAAATGGCAACCATTGAACCAAACGGCCAATTAGGCTATGAGTTAAAAGAAGAAGCAAAACCATTAACCATTGGCGAGTTTAAAAAACTAATGAACATCAGTTCACAACAAAATGAGAGTCAAGATGCAGGCCAAAATATCTTCGATGAAATCTATTCCGATACTCCGCAAAAACATCCTGAATACCTAAATTGACTTGAACCAAGCTAAAAGAAAACCCCCCGGTGAATACCACTATACCGGGGGCTGTTCTTATTTAAATAGACCTGCTTCTCTTGCTGCTTCAAAACTATTTTTCGCAAATTCAACTGGATCTCCGACATTTTCCCAATGCATATACATTAAGCGCGGATTGTCAAATAGCCAGTGGTTGTGCACGGCAGTGACAATCAAGCCTCTTTTTCTCAATGCAGATAGAAAAGGATTAATTTCTTCTTGAAGCACCACAGACTCACCAAGGTTAAGTGTTTTACCCTTTCGATTGTCTTCAAATGAAAGCGCAAATGGCAGTGCCAGTGGGGATTGCGTGCGTCGCTCTAAAATCGTTGCATGGATATTTCGGAGGCGTTGAACAACACATACAGGTGTTGAGGTAATTACCATTCCTCCAATGATATCGGCTAGTTTTTGGCACATGGTTGAATCTTTACCATCACAATTACATTTGGAAGTATGTTCATGCTTACGACTATTGTGATCCATCATTTCCATAAAATTAAAATCGAATTCGTCGTTTCGTAAGAAATCCAAATGATCGTTCGTTGAACTTCTATAGGAAGTTTGATTTCCTAAGTTATCAAACTCTCTCTTTGCCATAATATCAACTCCTTGTCCAATTCTCATTAGATAGGATATTCAGAGGCAGAAGAAGGGATTGGATAAATGACCATAGTAAAAGAGCCTTTTTATTTAAAATAGTCTAACGAAAATTACTTAATGTGTAATTTACCGTTGAGATCTATTTTAGGGGTATGATTTGGAGTTTGTTTTATTGTTGTTCATTATATCGGGTTCATGTTTCTTCTAAAAAAAGGGAGCAGTCATTCAAAAGAATGCTGCTCCTTTTATTGATTAGCGTACAGTTTTTAATGCGCCGCTCCAAGCAAGAACTTGGTCGAGCATGGCATTCACGTTGTTTAAGTGTAAATCCTGTGGTTTGAAGTCAGTACCGTTTTCAAAATCAGTAAATAAAGATAATGTTGGGTGGACCCTGACATCGGCAATACTTAATTCCCCGCAAATTCCACGTAAATGCTCTGCGGCACGTGCACCGCCGGTAGATCCGTAGCTGACGATTCCAGCTGCTTTATTGTTCCATGCCTCACGTGCACAATCAAGAGCGTTTTTCAAAGCCCCTGTAATACTATGGTTGTATTCTGCGACGATAAACACAAATCCGTCTAAACTTGTAAGCTTCTCATTCCATCTTCCTAAACCAGGCTCAGACCCGTCAGTGGTGCCCAAGAATGGTAAGTCAAAATCTTTAATATCAACGATTTCGTAATTTGCGTCTCCACGTTTATCGGCTATTCCTTTCACCCATTCGCCGACTTGTGGACTTACACGCCCTTGACGTGTGCTTCCTAAAATAATCCCGATGTTTAACTTTTCATTTGCCATACTTGTTTCCTCCTTGGTTTCCTGACCAAATAATCTGCTAAAAAAGCCCAATTCAAGCACCACCTATGGCTAAATACAAATCATGTTAAAATGTTTTCCTTTTTATTCCATTTTATTAGCCTTCAAATTTTACTATTTGTTATTTTCTGCGATTTTATTCCTGTATTTAGGGTGTTTTTTTTCTTTTTTTAAATCTAATCTTTCTTCTGATCTTTTTTCATCAATCTAAATAATCCCTGCTGAAATAATAAATTAAGATCTTGGTGTGTTAACATTAAAGGAAAGATTTAGGAAGAGAGATTAACAGTTGAACTGATAGTAAACTCACTATAAAAGGGAGAGAGATAATATGAAACAATTATGGTATGGCGGAAGGATTTACACCATGGAAAAGGAAGAGGAAATGGTAGAAGCGGTTCTTACGGACGAGGACAAAATTATCGCCACAGGGACTTTTGATAAACTCAAGAATCATGCAGATGAGTTAAATCATTTGGAAGGTGCCGTTATGTATCCAGGTTTCGTTGATAGCCATCTGCATATGATCTTTCAAGGGGAGAAGTTAACCCGCCTAGATTTATCGAAGGCAACTTCCGCAGAAGAAATGCTTGAAATGGTGAAAGAGGCAGCAAAAAACACACCTCCCGATCAGTGGCTATTTGGTGAAGGATGGAATGAAAATAACTTTGCGGATCAGCGGATTCCGACGATTCAAGAGCTCAATAAAATTCGCAAGGAACCTATCCTGTTAACAAGAATTTGTCACCATGTGATCTTAGGCAATACAGCAGCACTTGAAGCAGGGAGTATCTTTGAAGAAAGTGAATCCCCAGCAGGCGGAGAAATCGGCCGGGATAACGATGGTAAGTTAAATGGTTTGTTGTATGATCAGGCATCCAGCGCCGTGACAGGAGCAATTCCAAGAGAGGGGGAAGCGTACATAGAGTCGTTAACCGGATCTCTTAATCTTGCGGTTGATCAGATGTTATCCTATGGATTAACTGGTGGACATACCGAAGATATGAGCTACTTTGGAGAATTTATGAATCCTTTAACCGCCTTCCAACGGGTTGTAGGAGAAAAACATCACTTTAGAGTCACACTGCTTCGACATAATGCCGTGTTTGAAGAAATGATGAAAGCAAATGTTTCATTTGACGAGCCCTTTATTGAACCAGGGGCCATGAAAATCTTTGTGGATGGTGCATTAGGAGGCCATACAGCAGCATTATCTCAACCATATGCGGATCAACCGGAAAAACGCGGCTTATTCATCTATACAGATGAAGAATTAGAAGCATTAGTAAAAATGGCCCGTCAGTATAATGAAGCTGTGGCCGTACATATGATTGGCGATGCAGGAGCAGAACAAGTGCTTAGTGCTATTGAAAAATATCCAGTAACGAATGGTAAAAGAGACCGACTGATTCATTGTTCTGTGTTGCGCGAAGACTTAGTAGAAAGGATGGAAAAGTTACCCGTTGTGTTAGACCTTCAACCAGCATTTGTACCTTCTGATTTCCCATGGGTCATAAATCGACTGGGTGAAGACCGGTTGGAATGGTCTTACGCTTGGAAAAAACTAATGGTCCGGGGTTTAATGTGTGCGGCTGGAACAGATGCACCAATAGAGGACATTAATCCTTTATATTCTATCTATGCAGCAGTAGAGCGAAAAAAACCTTATGCAGAACATGCTGGATACCTTCCAGAAGAAAAGCTGTCTCGCTTCCAAGCCATTCAACTTTATACCATTGGAAGTGCAAAAGCCATTTGTAAAGAACACGAACGCGGGCTTATTAAACCTGGATACGCACCAGACTTTTCCATCTTTGATCGGGATTTATTTTCAGGAACATCCGAAGAAATGCTGGCTGCAAAAGCCGTGAAAACCGTCGTGGCCGGTAAGACGGTATTTGACAGAGTTAGATTCAATTAGGATTTAGAAATCGATTTTTTAAGTACTTCCAACCTATGAATAAAGGGTTGGATTTATTTTTGGCTTTTGTATAAAAGGGTGAGGACGCTTGGCGTCGGCCGGCTACTCTTAACTATGAATAAACTAGTAAAAAACATGCAGACTATTTACTTAGATACTGATTATTTTCATTCCCAAGTCTAGTACTGAGCTTGGAATGAGGACTTTCTGTTACAGGGAAGCCCGAGCACAGGGGGGTGTTTGCATGCTTTTTCTTATGAATGTATTAGGGGTTCTAGTTGTTTTAGGTCTGGTATTTCTTTGCTCTCCTAATAAGAAAAAAGTAAAATGGCGTTCAATTATTAGTTTGATCGTGCTTGAATTGTTGATTACCTGGTTTATGCTTGCAACGAAAATCGGAACATGGATTATCAATCAAATTGCCTCGTTTTTTACGTTTCTCATATCCTGTGCGAACGAGGGGATCTCTTTTGTTTTCCCATCTGCCATGGCAAATCCATCGGTTGATTTCTTCTTTAGTGCATTAATGCCGATTATTTTTATCATTACCTTCTTTGACATCCTTACCTACTTTGGGATCTTAATCTGGATAATCGATAAAGTAGGCTGGGTGATTTCTAAGGTTTCAGGTTTGCCTAAGTTGGAAAGCTTCTTTTCGTTACAAATGATGTTCCTTGGAAATACCGAGGCATTGGCTGTCATTCGACAACAACTCATCGTGTTGAAGGAAAACCGCCTCCTAACGTTTGGAATCATGAGCATGAGCAGCATTAGCGGGTCGATTATCGGTGCTTACTTAAGCATGGTTCCTGGTATCTATGTGTTTGCTGCGATTCCGTTAAACTGCCTAAATGCTTTATTACTGGCAAGTTTGTTAAATCCGATTGAGGTCAGTAAAGAAGATGATATTGTCTATGTACCTTCCAAGAATGAACGAAAAGATTTCTTCTCTACCATTTCCAACAGTATGCTTGTGGGAATTCGCATGGTTATTGTCATTATGGCGATGGTGGTGGGTTACGTAGCGTTAACCGCCTGCGTTAATGGAATATTAGGATTTTTTGTACATGGACTTACGGTTCAAAAGATTTTTTCATTCATTTTTAGTCCTTTTGCTTTTCTTCTAGGATTGTCAGGACATGATGCCATGTATGTTGCTCAGTTGATGGGTACCAAGCTTGCGACAAACGAATTTGTCGCGATGATTGATCTTAAGAAGCATCTTGCTTCCTTACCACGTCATACAGTTGCAGTGGCCACAACGTTTTTGACATCCTTTGCCAATTTTAGCACGGTGGGGATGATTTACGGAGCCATTTCCTCGATTATGGGGGATGAAAAGTCTCGAATCATCGGAAAAAATGTCTGGAAGCTGTTAGTGAGCGGAATTGCCGTTTCGCTGCTTAGTGCCTTGTATGTGGGGTTGTTTATTTGGTAAAAAGCACTAGTAAAACTGGAGGAACATCATGGTCAACATCCGGAAGTTCGTTGTAACAACCAGTTTAATCCTTTTCATCCTGAATGGGTGGTCACAGAAGGTAAGTACAGCTGAGGCAGTACCGCCCAATATTGTGGGGGAGTATGGAGTCGCCATCGATGCCGTGACAGGCGAGATTCTTTACAACAAGAATGCCCACTCAAAAGCATATCCTGCCAGTATGACGAAAGTGTTAACGGCCACAATTCTGGATGCTCGTTTGAACGATGGGGAAAAGTTAACGGTTAGTCGACATGCAGCACAACAAGAATGCATCTGTTTCGGACTGACAGCAGGCGAAATGATTTCTAAACAAGACGCAATGAAGGCTTTATTACTGTTAAGTGCAAATGATGTCGCTGTGGCAATTGCTGAAAATGTGGCTGGCAGTGAAGCCGGATTTGCCGAACTTATGAATCAAACCGTGAAACAATGGGGACTTAAAGACACCCATTTCGTAACAGCAAATGGATTACATCATCCGGCTCATTACACAACACCATATGATATGGCGCTTATCACCAAAGAAGCGATTGCGCATCCTAACGTGCTGAAAGTCTTGTCTACACAAACGACGCAAATTAAAACAAGCAGGCAAGAGAAAACGATTCATACTCTGCTTCGAAACATGCCATACGCAATTGCCGGGAAACCTGGTTTTACAGATGCCGCACAACATACATTGGTTGAATATTTAAAAAAGGGGGATAAGGAAGTCATCTCTGTGGTGATGAAGACGGATAAAAGGTCCAAATACAGTGACATCCAGACAATGGCAAACTATTCGTTTGATTATATGCAAGCACTTTCGGCCCGCTAATTCGAGAAATATTATGAAAGGAGATGATGCCTAATGACTACTGAGAGAAAAGCTAATAGACTAATACAAGAAAAATCTCCCTATCTTCTTCAACATGCTCACAATCCTGTAGAATGGTTCCCATGGGGAGACGAGGCTTTTGCTAAAGCAAAGTCAGAAAATAAACCTGTATTTGTTTCTATTGGCTACTCCTAGTGGATCTCTTAGTCCACTTGCCACTGGTGTCATGTGATGGAAAGAGAGAGTTTTGAGGACGAAGCTGTGGCGAAGCTATTGAACGAACGGTTTGTCTCGATTAAGGTGGACCGAGAAGAGCGGCCTGATATTGATTCTATTTACATGCAAGTTTGCCAAATGATGACGGGTCACGGCGGCTGGCCGATGAGTGTTTTTATGACGCCGGAAAAAGTTCCTTTTTATGCTGGGACGTACTATCCAAAAGAAGCCCGCTATGGACAACCTGGATTTAAGGAGCTAATTGTCGGACTATCAAACAAATATCAACAAGACCCTGATCATATTAATGAAGTGGTTGAAAGTGTGCTGGGGGCATTAACACCTCAGGATCAGGAAGGACCTCAAGCTAAATTATCTAGAGAAGTAATTGAAGATTGCTTCGATGATTTTGTTGAACGGTTTGATGGCAAGTATGGCGGATTTGGCGAAGCCCCTAAATTTCCGATGCCTCATTCGTTAATGTTTCTTTTACGTTATTACAAATATAGAAATGATGAACACGCCCTGGATATGGTGGTAAAAACGCTTGATGGACTTGCTCAAGGAGGTATTTACGATCACATCGGTTTCGGATTTTCGCGCTATTCCGTTGATGAGTATTATCTTGTCCCACATTTTGAAAAAATGCTCTATGATAATGCCCTGCTGGTTATAGCCTATACAGAAGCTTACCAGATTACTAAGTATGACCGTTTTAAACAAGTTGCCGAGCAAATTCTTACTTATATTCTTCGGGATATGCAGCATTCAGATGGCGGGTTTTATTGTGCAGAAGATGCGGACTCTGAAGGTGAAGAGGGAAAGTTTTATGTTTGGACACCTGATGAAGTGATGGAAGTGTTGGGAGAAGATTTAGGCAACATATATTGCCATGTTTATGATATAACCGAACATGGTAATTTTGAAGGTCATAATATCCCAAATTTAATTAACGTGGATTTAAACAGATTCGCTGATCAACACAATCTATCTGTAGAAACTCTAAAAAGTCAGCTGGAAGAGGCAAGGCAGAGGCTTTTCACGTATAGAGAGGGAAGGGTCCATCCCTATAAGGATGATAAAATCCTTACCTCCTGGAATGGGCTAATGATTGCTGCCCTTGCAAAAGCGGGCAGGGCTTTCGGGCAAGATGAGTATCTAAAGTCTGCAGAGCAGGCCATCGCTTTTATTGAAAATCACCTAATCATCCATAACCGTTTAATGGTCCGGTACCGTGATGGTGAAGTCAAAAATAAAGGGTTTATTGATGATTATGCTTTCATGCTGTGGGCTTATGTAGAAATGTATGAAAGCACATTAGAATTATTGTACCTTTCAAAAGCTAAGAAGGTAACAAAAAACATGATGGATCTATTCTGGGACAACCAGGATGGAGGTTTTTTCTTTAGCGGAAGTGATCATGAAGAATTACTAGTACGGCAAAAAGAAGCTTATGATGGAGCTATTCCATCAGGAAACAGTGTTGCTGCCTTACAAATGATTCGGCTGGCGCGGTTGACAGGTGACTACGAGTTAGAGGAAAAGGTCCAAAAATTATTTAATGTTTTTTCTGATGAGTTAACCAGATACCCAACAGGACATACCTTGTTATTGCAATCTTATTTGCTTACCCAAATGGGAATGAAGGAGGTAATCGTCCTTTCATCCGGAAATGATTACGATGAACTAATAAAGGAACTGCAAACTGGTTTTTACCCGGAAGTTACTTACTTGGTTAGTAGTAATCAGGCGCAATTGGCAGAAGAAGCACCATTTACGAAAGATTATCAAATGGTAGATTCAAAAACAACCATATATGTCTGCGAAAATTTTGTATGTAATCAACCAACAAACGATGTAGATGATGCTTTATCCCTGATTAAGAAAAAAGACCGCTAAAAATACTTAAAGGGTACATGAAAAATTAGTAATAAAGAGGGTTCTGAATAAGTTTCAGAACCCTCTAAATAAATTAATCACCTTGTGAATAGATTAGTATCCTCCACCCATGAAGGATGCTCCAACGATGATTAAAAGGATGAAAAGAACAACAATTAAAGCAAAACTTGTGCCCATTCCGCCGCCTTGGTAGCTCATGTAAGCTCACCTCCTTTTGAAGAGGTAATACATTTTATGCTTAAGGAGATAACTTGAAAGGGACAAGCATGTAATTATTCTTAAAAAGTTTTTCCTTTTTCGAACTTTGAGTAAAATCCGACGTACAGAAATTTTAAATTTATAAATAAAAAAAGCTGAGAGATGTTAAATCCTCAGCTTTTTCAATTGCGAATGCACTGTCAATATTGTTGCGATTTGCACTGCCCGTTAAAAAATACTAGCGGTCTTTACTAATTCCTTTACCTTTGCTATAGTCCCAATATTTAAGGGTATCCGTTTGGCCGGTCGGTTCACTTTTTAAAATATGACCATCTTTGTCTTTATAGACTTCATATTCCTCATATGTTTCTAGGATATACCCATCCTCTTTTTTACGTTTCACAAGTCGTTCTTCCGTTTCCGGGACGTTCGTTGATGGTTTCACTTCTGCTGGAATGGCCGCAGCGGGCTGATCGTTAGAATAGGCATAGTCTTTATACAAGAATGAGTATGGTGAATCAAGATAAGCTGAAAAGCCTAAGAGAATCACAACGAAAAAAACACTGATAAGGGTTTTTCTTTTCATGTTTATGCTCCTCATTTTTATTGAATCCTCAAACCCATTTTATGCATGTCCCCACAACATATGCCTGATAAATTAGGGATTGGTTATTTTTGCAGGATTCACCTGAGGACGGAAGATAAGAAATAACACAAAGGCAACGATTGTAATCACGACCCCCGAAATGTAAGGCAGCCCAATGGTTAGCGAAAATAGCCATCCGCCTAAAGGCGGCCCAATTATCCTGCCGAGTGAATCAAATGACGATAACAAGCCAGTAGCCCGGCCATGTCCCGCTGTCGACAATTTCGTCAATAGGGAAGAGACACTTGGCCGGATGACGCCATTTCCTAACCCAAAAATAGTTAAAAAGATTGCAGCAGTAGTAAAACTATGGACAAGCAAGATAAGCCCGAATCCAAGGGCCGAAACAATCATCCCGCCTTGTATCACAACTCTCTCACCAAATCTCTTTGTTAATCTCCCAACCAATCCCCCTTGAACGAGTGCACTGCCGAAGCCCATTATCATGAAAATATAACCAAGCTGTATGGCGTCCAAACCTGCTTTTTTAGCAGCAAAATAAGCAAATGTTGCTTCAAGCCCTGAAAGGGAGAGTGAAATTAAAAACTGAACGAAAAACAGAATCGATGTGGGTCCGTTAAGGGCCTTCCAGAAAGCGGGTCTTTTTTGTCCCGGTTCGCTCCCCTGCTGTTTTGATTCTTTCAATAAAATGAATACAAGCACGAGGGTAATAAACGAAGAGCCACTTGCCAGATAAAAAGGCATATTTAAACTGATTTTTGAGAAGATGCCGCCAATTGCCGGCCCGAAAACAAAGCCAAGGCCTGTCCCTGCCCCAATAATCCCCATTCCCTTACCACGGTTTTCCTCAGTTGTAATATCAGCTACATAGGCCATCGCGGTTGGCATATTGGCAGAGGATAAAATCCCGCCGAGTATTCTCGCGGCAAATAACATCCACAATTGGGTAGATATAGCCTGGATGAAGAAGGAGAGTCCCAGTCCAGCGATTCCAAGCATCATTACCGGCTTTCGCCCGATCCGGTCAGAAACCTGACCCCATATTGGGGCAAAAATAAGCTGCATAAGCGAATAAACCGCCATTAACAGACCGAGTTCTGTTGGATTAGCCCCAATTTCCTGCGCGTAAAAAGGTAAAACCGGAATGATGATCCCGAATCCAACCATGACGAGAAACATAACTAAAAATAATATCGGTAAAGCCCTTTTTGTTTGCATAGTTCTCACCCCCAATGGTAAAAAGTCATTCTATATTAGAATATAGCAAAGGAATGTTCGAAAACAAGCAATTACATCCCATTATTTCCTCGATTGGAAATTGTATGCATTCTAACAGTTTGTAAACTCATGAACCGAAGGATATAGATAATATAGCTTAGCTAATCCTATGTAACAGGGAGCTAACAAAAAGCTAGCAAATTAATAGCAAGCATATAGTTTTTGATAGCAAAGAAAAAGCACATCTCTAATGAAATGTGCTTTTTCTTATTTAACAGCTTTTCTAGTGCTTTCAGAGGCAAAATCCGCTATAACAACGAGAATCATATAACATAAAAGAAGTAAGGTAATTTGCGTGTAATTGAAGAAGCTCATGGCTAACTTAAAGTCCATTCCTAATCCACCAGCACCAACAAACCCCACAACAATCGTTGTTCTCATGATCACTTCCCAGCGATAAAGGATGTAAGTAAGAAATCTGGGCATCACAATCGGCAGGATTCCATAAAAGAAGGATACTGTTTTAGATGCACCCGCTGATGCTAAATTACGGATGGGACGGGAGTCCATGTCTTCAATTACTTCAGCCCATAGCTTTCCTAGAATCCCAAAATTATGCAGGGCTAAGGCAATCGCACCGGGTAATAAACCCGGTTTAAAGATAAAGATAATCATCATCGCCCAAACAAGTTCAGGCACGGCCCTGGAAAAAATATAAGCGAGCCGCACTACACCAAATAGCAGCCAGTTAACCCCTTTTTTATCCCCGGTTAATTTGCCGTTTGCGATGTTCCGTGCGGCCGGAACGACCGTAATAAAGGCGGTAATGGTAGCGAACCCGATAGCCATAATACTCATTTCCAGTGTTTCAATCGTAAGCTTGAAGGCAGCGGACCAGCTTTTGCCATCAAGAAACGCTGGATGATCACCACCTATCCCAATAAGCCCGCCGAAAAATCTTTTCGCCGCTTCGATATTCCGATTAGAAAACAGCTCGATAAATGATGCATGTTCGCTTATTTTGATAAATACCCATGAACCAATGATAAGGAATAAGGTAAAAAAGACGGATCTCCAGCCAGGACTAAAACCTCGCTGTTTCTTTCGCTCCGTTAAGGCTCTTCTGACAAAATTGCTCCATAAATCAACCAAAATAACTAGTCCGATCAGAAAAAACACAAAGGACCAAACTCGATCATATCTTAAGTCCTGAAGGGCCAGCTGAATTTGGTAGCCCAATCCGCCAAGCCCGATAAAGCTCATAATAGCTGAAGAACGTATTGCACATTCAAAGCGGTACATCGTATAGCTAATCATATCCGCCCAAATTAATGGCAGGTAGCCATAAATAAGAATTTGCAATTTAGAAGCCCCTGCTGTTTTTAAGGCTTTAATCGGTTCCTCTGAGACATCATTTAACATATCTGCGAAAATCCTGCCCAAAATACCACCATAGGGGATGGCGAGGGCAAATATCGCTGCATAAGGGGAAAGTCCCACTGCCGCCACAAACAGCCAGGCCCAAATAAGTTCATGAATCGAACGCGTAAACCCTAAAATACCTCTAAAAAACACCTTTGAAACCAATTTCGAAATCTTTGTAGAGGTTAATACACCTGATGCTAGAATCCCGACAATAAAGGCATATAGAATCGCCAAAGACATCCCGGCAACGGCATATGCTAGTGTAATCCACGCAGATTTCAATCCAAGCAGCAGAACATCCGGAGATAGGTCCGGATGAAATAGGCCTTCAACGATTTGCCATAAGGTTGGAATCCCGCCGGAATGAAATAAATCGGCATTCCACCGAATCGAAAAAAGGCTCCATCCAAAAATAGCTGCCAACAGGAGTGAAAGGAGAAAGCGGTTATGCAATCGAAATAGGCGGGTTACTTTCATAGGGGACCACCGCTTTGTAATTGGTATAACTCAGCTAAGAGGTCATCGGTTACTTGTTCGGCTGGCAAATCAAAAAAGATCTCACCATTTTTCATTGATATGATTCTTGTGAAATATTTTCTAGCATATTCAACCGAGTGGAGGCTGGTAATTAAGGTCTGGTTTTCCTCTGTGACAAACTTTGTCAGCATGGATAAAATGTCATCTGCTCTCGCCGGGTCTAATGATGCGACCGGTTCGTCGGCTAAAATAATTTCTGGCTTTTGGACCATAAGCCTTGCCATGGCGACACGCTGCTGTTCTCCGCCTGATAAAGTGGAGGTGATTTCAAAGGCCTTATCGTGAAGTCCGACACGTTCTAATGCCTGAATCGCTAACTCTTTCTCCTGAGGGATTAAGAGGGAGAAAAGAGATTTAACTGTTCCCCACTCTGAAAGTTTTCCGGCAAGCACATTATGGATGACCGCCAGCGGTCCAATTAAATCGAATTGCTGGCGGATTACACCCACTTTTTTTGCAAACACTTTTCCATTTTTATAAGCAGAAAGGGGCTGACCATCAATGTGCAGGTCCCCCCCTGAAATAGGCACAAGCCCGGCAATAGAATTAAGCAGAGTGGTTTTACCCGCTCCGCTTGGTCCAATTAATGCCACTAGTTCGCCTTGTTTAATCGTAAAAGAAAGGGAAGATAGGGCTATCTTCCGCTCAAAGTGTTTTGTTAATTTTTGCGCTTCAATCATATGTTTTGAAGACATTTCTCTGACACCTACTACTTAATGATGTTTAATTCTTTTGCTACCTTTTGGATTTTTTGATAATTATCATTTTTTGTTTCAATAAATTTTTCGGTTTGGAAGAAATCGGTTATTTCTTTCTGATCGGTTGTAATGGAAAGGATGGCATCTTCCACTTTCTTTTTAGCACCATTCCCAAAGACGTCGTCTACATTGCTGTTGATGGTCCAGTTATAATCATAGAAAGGAGGAGTTGTATAGAATACCTTTACTTTGTTAGTATCTACTTTTTTATCCTTCACGGCTGCTTCCCAGACGGCTTCGTTTAGTGCACCTGCTTTGAATGCACCTGATTCTACTAATTTATAAGTAGTATCATGTGAGCCAGAGAAGTTTGGCTTTCCGTCAAAGTCTTTGCTAGCGTCAATTCCCGCTTCTGATAAATAATAACGCGGCATTAAATGTCCAGATGTCGAGCTTTCGCTGCCAAAGGTGAACGATTTCCCTTTTAAATCTTCAAGCTTTGTTATACCAGAATTCGGTTGAGTAATGAAAACAGAATGGAATTCGGCATCTCTTGGTCTTTGTGCGAAAGACTGAGCACCAGGAACAAGGCTAATTGCTTGAACACTAGTTAAGCCGCCAAACCAGGCCATATGAATTTCGCCGCGTTGAAACCCTGTTACAAGGGCAGCGTAATCAACTGATGGAACAAATTCTACTTTCATTCCCGTTTTTTCACTTAAATATTTTGCAACTGCTGTCATCCCTTTATCAAGTTCTGCAGCATTTTGGTCAGGAATTGCACCAATTTTGAAGACTTCTTTTGTATTAGTTGAATCTTTTTTTGTATCACTTGCTTGATTGTCCTTTTGCGTGCCACATGCAGCTAAGGAGAAAACCAGCATAGCTAATATTAACACAGATAACCATTTCTTCATAAATGTCCGCACCTCTTAGTATAGTAAATTCTTATTGCCTTTCTCATTATAAAGAAAGAATTTTGTCGAATAAATTCATTTAATCTATTTGTTCTATAAAGTTTAATCGATTTTATGAATAGGTGATTAACGGGAATTAATTTGGAAGCACAGTGTTTACAAGAAAAAACCTGCCTAAATGCAGAGATACCGTTTTTATTCTTAAACTATCATTTGTGACTATTCTTCAACATTCCATCCTTTTGTTAGGAAGGAGTGATTTATTTCAGCTTTTTTTAAAGATTTAATGAAGATGCTTAAACAAGCATTCCACCTTGTACATATAATGAAAAAAAGGAAGGGAGGAGTGTTTACTTGACGGCGGTCAACCGAGATGGAATTACGATTGGGACGATTTCAGGGGGGATTGTAAACTTTGGTGGAGCAGTTACGATTGCACCGATATCCATTACACGAACTACATCAGGATCTGGTGGAGATAACGCCGGCGAAAGTATTACCACTAGCAGTGGAGCAAGTGGGATATCTGAAACGAGTCTATCAGGAGTACTAGATATAATCAGACGGAGTTTAGCCTAACCCGTCTGATTTTTTTGATATTACCTTTTTAACATCCTTGCAATTAACTGTGAAGGATGTTAAGATGAATAAGAATTATTTTTGTTCGGTGTAAAGGATAGTATAAGATTAACTTTTCGTCTTGATGATCACTGAGTGCAAGGATAGTAACATATTGTGTGCATGGCACACAGCAGGAGGAAATACAAATGGAAAACGGTAAAGTAAAATGGTTTAATGCAGAAAAAGGATTCGGATTCATCGAGCGCGAAGGTGGAGACGATGTATTCGTACACTTCTCAGCAATCCAAGGCGAAGGTTTTAAATCTTTAGATGAAGGTCAAGCAGTTACTTTTGACGTAGAACAAGGCCAACGCGGACCACAAGCTTCTAACGTTCGTAAAGCTTAATTGTAAGCTCAAATAAAAACAGGCTCTATTTTAGAGTCTGTTTTTTTATTTTTATTTTTTTAAAAAACATAACAAACAAAAACCCCACTCACGAATGAGCGGGGCACATGAAAACAAAAAGTAATTCAAATGGTATAACCATTGTAGCATATATTTTGGGATTAACCTAATTTTTTTTCATTAATGAGCTTTTTGCTCTTTTTATTTTGGTTCAATATTCATACCTGTTAGTGAAATAATCTCTTTTTATTTTCATAAATGAACTGAAATCCATATAAGAAAAAAGCCTTGTAAAGGAAGTAGAAGAAAAATTGAAATGCATTGAATCGAACCAATCTAAAAAGTTTAATCCTTGGGAACAAACTTTTAGCTAGAATTGTAAATATTAAATGAAAAAAGGCACTTAGGGTAATAAACTTTTTGAAATTTCCATATGTCCATTTTAAGGACCATAAAGCCACCGTTAACATTGGACCTATTAAAAACGGAAATTCGTTATAAAAAAAGGAATTTGGTTTATTATAAAACAGCCACCATCTACGTTTCTTTCCAATTGGAACATCAATAAGATTTATTAAATACACAAAGATAAAGGATGGAAAAAATCTCTTAATACTCCTCCATTCCAAAAAAAACATTGGTATCCATGAAAGTAGTACCATTGAAATATTAAATAACCACTTATTTTTCATTGACATTTTTAAAATTCCTCTACACTTTTTTCTTAGAATGTCTATTTAAAAAAAATGTATTCATGTATCTTGAGGATTTAATTTACTTTTTTTATGCAAAAAAACCTTTGATCATAAATATCAAAGGCAAAATTTAAGTATAAAATTGTTGGCGAAAATAGAGACATAATTAAAAACTAAAAATCCTTATCATCAAGCATAATAGCGTCATTTAATAAAATTATATCTGTTAAAATCATTTCCCTTATAGTTTCGTTGTTACATTTATAAATATCATCAATTAGTCGCCCGATTTCTTTCGATAAGAAAATTTTTATTTCGCTCATGGGTGTATTCCTCTCTTTATAGTTTCAAAGGTTTATTTATTCCATTATATGTTGGAAGTTCGAAAATTTAGACGTGCAAACTTAATTTTTAGTTCGTTATTCGAATATGTTGTGTAATAAAGGAGAGTCAAAGATGAAGCAATACAAATTCGTTGCTCCAATAGTAGCGAGGGATGAAATGGTCAAGGTACTGGTACATGGTTCCATTGGGGGGAATCACACGATTGATAAGATTAACTCACTTCTAAAATATAGAAAGCCTTCCTTAATTGGAGGGCTTTAAAATCTTTTATTCTTCATCATCATCAGATGCATAAAATAAATCTTCGAGTAAATTCCAATATTCTAAGTCTTTTTCAGTTAAATTATCATAGTCCTTTTTATCCTTATTTTTCATTGAAATTCAACTCCTTCTTGAAAAGTTTACACTCCTAAAATAATAAGACAAAATGAACGACTTATTACTTATTTATCCAAATAATCAATATTTAAACAATTAATATTTTTTTGTTCGCTAGGAAATATATCCGTATACCCTGTTATACGCCACACAACAAAAAGCCCTTCTCAATCGAGAGGGGCTTCTAATTTTGATAAAAAAAAACACTTAAGAATTAATTATTTTTTCTTTTAAATTAATGCACCCGCAAAGTGACCTGCAATATTAATGACTTAATTCCTCATAATCTGTATTTAGAGGTGAAGCATACATATTTATAAATAGTATGTAAACTGGATACAGAATAACAGACCCATAAATCAGAAGGCTATATCTAGGAAAAAGTGTAACTCCTGCATTAATAGGAAAAACAACTGGGAAAAAAGAGAAAGAAAGAATAAAATATGGTATCCACAAAATGAGTGACAAATAGCTGTATTTTCTGCCTATAGTCCATTTTTTTGTTAAGTAAATGAATAAAATTGTCAAAAGTAGAAGTCCAATAACATTAATAGCAGCAATTATGATGTAAACATTATCCCATTCCCAGCCAGTTAAAGTACTGATATGAGTTACATTTATTATGAGTTCGATTGCTATAAACAACGCTATTGCGTATAAGGCACTAAGAGTATTTAACTTTATAAAAAACATCATCATATACCTCCTTAATTAGAAACAGCAACACCTCTGAGTTAGTTCTTTATTCATTATAATCATTTTAAAAGTAACCTGCCACGTTAATAAGCTATCCAAAAGATACTCAGGTGCAAAATAATGATAATCAAGTTAAACAACCTAGTAATAATACAAGTGATAAAGTTATTCACTATAATATTTCTAATTATGGAGATTTTTTTTGTTGGTTCCCAAAGTGTAAACATAAAAATTAGACAGAGATTAATTTTAATGAGAGATGATCAAATTAGACTTAGAGAGTCTAATTAAGAGGTTACTAAGAAGTAAATACATCACAAGAAAATAAAAACAAACCACCAGTCGATTAGACTGGTGGTTTTCTATACGTGCGCCCAGCATGGGTGC
>NZ_JAGGQG010000001.1 GCF_018613415.1 Bacillus sp. ISL-18
TCTCGAAAGCTATAATTAACTCATGTTTTTCTTGTGCAGAATAAGCACTTTTGGCCATAAAAAAACCCCCAATAAAGTAAAACAGATTTTTATTATTTCATCTGTCTACTTTATCGGGAGCATATCATTATTTACTAAACTACTTTATTATTCTAAATATAAAAAAGGCGATGCCTTGTGTTAGCATCGCCAAATTTAAATTTGTAAATATTGGCATAGTAGAAAATACTCTATTTCGTGTTTTGTAGTGCATCATAACCTTCTTCACCTGTACGTATTTTAATAACATTGGCTAGTTCATATACAAAAATTTTCCCGTCACCTGGTTGTCCGGTATTTAAAACTTTTCGTGCCGTATCAATTACTAATTGTACAGGAACCTTGCAAACAACGATTTCAACCTTGATCCGTTCGTACATATTAACATCGATTTTCTTGCCCCGGTATGTTTCCGTATACCCTTTTTGAAAGCCTGCACCAAGAGCATGGGTTACTGTAATTCCACTAACTTCAATTTGAGCCAAAGCTTGTTTCAATTCTTCAAATTTTGTTGGACGTGTAATAATTTCAATTTTTGTTAGAACTTCGCTCATACAATCACCCTTTTAGGAAATTATGCTTCGTGATAGGCTTTTTCTCCATGCAGTGTAATATCCAATCCGATGGATTCTTCTTGTTCATTTGCTCGAACAGGGACGAAGACTTTTACAACTTTTATAATAATATAGGATACGATTCCAACAAATAAATATGTGGAAACAATTGCAATTAACTGCTTTAATACTAAGCTTGGATCTCCATAAAATAATCCATTTGCTCCAGCTGAATTTACGGATTTTGTTGCGAACAAACCGGTCGCAATTCCGCCCCATGTTCCACCGATTCCATGTAATCCAAATGCATCAAGAGCATCATCATAACCGAATCTTTCTTTCACCCAGAAAACTCCCCAATAACAAATCGTACCTCCAAGGAATCCAATTAATATGGAGGAAGCAGGGGTAACAAATCCGGCTGCAGGGGTAATGGCTACTAGACCCGAAACTGCACCAGAAATAGCTCCCAGCATCGTCGGTTTTTTATTTATCAGCCATTCAATTACTAACCAGCCAATAATTCCTGCAGCTGCTGCTGTATTTGTATTGATAAATGCGTCCATCGCTACTTCATTTAGGGTTAAGGCGCTTCCAACATTAAATCCAAACCAACCAAACCAAACTAAGGCTCCTCCCAATATGGTAAGTGGCAGGTTATGTGGAGTCGTTGAGACTGCGTCTTTTCTTTTCCCGAGAACGATCGCTAGAACCAGTCCGGTAACTCCAGATGAAATATGCACGACGTTTCCTCCGGCAAAATCAAGTGCTCCGAGATTACGAATCCATCCTCCTACTCCCCAAACCCAGTGGGCTACAGGAGAGTATACCAAAATGGACCAAAGGACTGTAAAGATAGCAAAAGCAGAAAAACGCATACGCTCTGCAAAAGCCCCTGAAATAAGCGCTGCTGTTAAAACGGCAAAGGTTAGCTGGTACATCATAAACAGATTATGAGGAATCGTTGCACTGTAATCATTATTAGGTTTAAAGGTTACACCTTTTAATCCTACCCAATTGAGTCCACCAATAAATGGATTTCCATGTGTTGAAAAAGCAAGCGAATAACCAAATAGAATTCAAATAATAGAAACAATTGCAATTGATCCAAAGCTGTACATTGCCGTGCTTAACACGTTTTTACTTTTTACCATACCTCCGTAAAACAGTGCTATTCCCGGTGTCATAATCCATACAATAATGGTTGACAAAAACATAAATACTGTATCGGCCATCTGCATGTTTTTATCTCCTTTGTAAAATTTATATGTTAGGTTTTATCACATTAAATTGTTAACTAATCTATCATATTACTTTATTACTATATTATCAATAGAATATTTCGATAATTTCATTGTTAAAATAATACAATGTTATATCTTGTTACGTTAGTGTGAGTGAAATCCTTCACAATTTCAATTAATAATCTAGCGGAATACGTGAAAACGTTCCTCAACAACATGGCCCTTATAATAAAGAAAGAACACAATTCTTTTGCTGCAGAATTGCGCCCGATTGCGGAAGATCAAGATAATCATTACCATACCTCTTCAAGAGTATCCCTGAATAGAAAGTCTAATTTCGAAGTAAAGTTTGGTAAATCGATATTAAGTGTATTGTGTATTCCCGTAAACGTGTAATTTCTTCATTTAGAAAATTGTTTTCTAGACAAAGCTATTCGCTGTTTTCGCAGTGTCAAGACATCACTACATTGAATACGTTGAATACATTTGTTACTGAGTTAAGATATCAAGTATTCAAAGTAAGTTTTCACTCAATTTTTCGTTTTTGAATACTTTAAATACTCCCGATTTTCATAGTTAAGATAAATGCGAATTTTATACGCTAAGCCTACTTGTTACAAAACAAAGCCGGATTCCTGTACGCTAAGAAAGGAATATCCGACTTTGCCAGCATTATCAATGACTGCTCCGCCCATCGAGGCTATCATGCTCACCTCTCCATTCACATAAGTTAGATGATACAGAATATATGAGCAGCGGCTATCAAAATAATATCAATAATAATAATTAAAATACAAAACAAAAAATCTTAATCCCTATAATTGGAGGAATTAAGACTTTTATTTCATTATATACATTGGCAATAGTTTCTTAGAAAATTTCTGATAGCTTTTCATTCCCCTGATCAATATATAATTCTTGGACCTTAACATCTGACGGCAGCAGCGGATGATTGCGTATGATGTTGACAGTTTTTTGTAAGCTATCTGTTAAAGTTTTGCTTCCTTGTAGCCATACACTTACC
This sequence comes from Bacillus sp. ISL-18, assembly GCF_018613415.1. Taxonomy (GTDB): domain Bacteria; phylum Bacillota; class Bacilli; order Bacillales; family Cytobacillaceae; genus Neobacillus. Next base: position 2,862 of record NZ_JAGGQG010000001.1, read on the forward strand.
GTACCCTCAGGAAATTCCGGCATGCAATTTTTAAAAAGATAATCTAATGTTTGAATCTTGTCCTGTAATTCTTTGTTTATATATATATTGTTCAGTATATCCCCAGTATTCTTTTGATAATCATTTGTGGAGACCACAACGATTTCCTCAACATTATCCCGATACACAGCAATAATGATGTCCCTCATTAAATCGTCGAAAGGGTGTAAAACTACTGGCTGATATGTTTGTAAGATGATCATGTTTTCCGGATTGACATTGGCTTCTTCTTTAATGAATCGTTCAAATTTCTGCTCCATTCCAATCACAAATAGTACTTTTTTCTTTTCATCTCTAGACATTAAATTCACTCCATTAATGATTTGAATTTTGTTCCAAATAAGTTTCCTGAAAAATGCGCAAGTCTTGAACTTATCCTTTTGTTTTTAACATAATTTTCTTTCTAAATCACTGGAAAGCTTAAAGACTATTACTCGTTCTCCAGTTTGTGTACTAATATCGGTGTGAAAACTTACTACTTCTTCCCCTGTTATCGTTAAGATAATTTCTTTTAAATCATCCAGACCGGATTCCACTAAACTGTTGCGATGTTCTTTTACTGATAACAATCCTTCTTTATCCAGACATACTGTATATTCAGCAGGAGTTAGTATACCGTGGAGTATTACAATCACCATATCCCGTAAGATATCCGATTTAACAGATACGGAGCCTCGTCCAAGATAATTTTTCTCCCAATGTGTTAAAGCTTTGCTTATTTCAGCTTCAAGTGTTCCTTTTGTTTTTTCCATACCCATTCCTTTTCCATAGATGGCCAAATATTGCTTATAATATTCTAAAAAAACAATCTTTTCCTCCCATGTGGCAGCTTTCTTTCGGAAATCTATGTACCATTGCTACAAAAGCGCCGGAAAGAAAAGCAGCCTTCACACAAGGACATATATATATATATAAGCCGGGAAAGTGGTTAAGACCAACTCTCCCAGTGTCCTTCCGGATCAATGGACGCAAGCCGAATCCATCCATTTTTCACTTTTTGATGAAAGGCATGATCGTGGTCCAGCATCCGTTTCACATAGTCCCTCGGTGCTTGAATGACCACCAGCAAACGCAGTGGCTCATGATATGCCTCTTCATCCGATTTCATAACAGACTGCCAGGGAAGTCCGGATAATAAGTCACTGGCGTTCCCCTGCATGACCCCGAGACCGGCTGTCACGGTTTGGGTTGTTTTATTCCCGCTGCCATAATAATGAGGGGCGACAGTAGATGCATAATATTGCAGGTTAATCCATTGAGCTACTGTTGCCGGACCGGAAATAATGTTGGCGAGGATAGCACCGTTTTTATCCTTATTCCAATTATAATTATTGAGGAAAACTCTTCCACCCAGATTACAGCCTTGGGTCAGCCGGCGTTCCCCGATGATAAACGCGGCGTTACGCGCCAAGCCCCATTCCGGACGGACCTCACTCCAATCTTCTGAAAGGCGCTGCGCCTCAGCCTTCGGATTCTTGAGATGGTTCCCAAGATTTGGTAATTTCAGAATCCGCTCGGCATTCGCTTCCTCACTCACCTTTGGTAACGCGGTTTGGACACGTTTAAATGCTTCCTTAGCTTCAGCTGATAGTTCCGGAACATAAAGCCAACGCAATTCATCAAGTGTGGTAATATGCTCGGCAGCTGCAAAAACGGTTTCTTTCGGAATGATAATCCCCTCAGTTTCAAGGCTCTTCCTTACGTTTGGAAGATTACACAAGGTTGCCAGCACCCGTGCATTGAATCCGCTTGATGCCCCTCCGCATGCACCGCAGTCGAGTGCAGAACTATATGGATTGTTCGTGCTGTGACTTCCATGTCCGCAAATAACCACCAGCGGTGCAAAGTTATCGGTTAGCCCCATCATTTTTAGAGCTTGCCCTACATAGTATACTTTTTCTTTCACCGAAAAGCCAATTTGCAGATCTGATTCCGATGTGTTCGTATGGTCAAGCGAGAGTTCCGTGGATGGTTTGTTCAGCCATGTTTCGCGCAGTTTACTTAATATCCGGCCCGCACTCTGCGGCATAAAACTGCGAGCCAGCGTTTGCAGGCTTAGCCAAGGACCGCTTATTTCCGGAAGCACCATGCTGGAAACCAGATTATGTTTCATCGTTTTAAATGTATAACCTAATGAACTGACTGCCTGATGCCGTTGTTGAAAGGATTCAGACTCTGATGAATACTCTTTTACTTTGTATTGCGGTTTAAACATTACCGGCAAAGAGTTATGCGTGTGGTTACTGCCAAGCTCGCAGGTTTCAATCGGCAAACCGAAAAATCCCGCTGTTCCAAAAGTCTCAAAATCTCCTGCTTTTTCAAGTTTTCGGCGAAAAGGCTCTGAACGCACATCTATACAGAATACAAATTGTGCGAGTGCCGGCTTTACATTTTCTGCCGCTACAGCAGGCAGTTGGGATGTAATCATCGTTTTTAATTGGTCTTCATATGTTTTTTCCCATGCTTCAAGCCAAAGGTTACTCCGCAGAACCGTATCAAAACGATATGCAAGGGATAAACGTGCCTTTATTTCTGTAGAGGATAACTGTGACCAAACATTGATTGGCAGGTTCCCCCATTCCGCCCAGGCTGAAATTAATGGTTTTAGATTTACTTTATCATTTCCTTTTTCTGGCAAGGGAAGATAGGGTTTAACTAAAGCCCATTCCATCGAAATTCGTACAGCTAAATAGTCAAGCAGCAGTGAACTTTCTTCTGCTGATTGCTGTGAGCGCCAAAGCATCATTCCCCCCCAGCCCGGCAAAGCAAGGAAATGTGCTTCAAAATAGTCTTGGATCTCCGAAAAAGGAATTTCGAGAATAAGCAAAACTTCCATTAAGGCAGCGTCTGCTTCTTCTGGCAGCTCACTTAGTTGTTTACGTACCTTACGGCTAAGTGCCGGGTCATGCTGGACTAGTTTCCGCCACGCATGATAGAAACCTTCTTCCCGGTTAGGCATCGACCAAACAGCCTGAGACTCATCCAAAAACAATTTACACCACTTGATAATATGGCGGTTAAGCTCGTGAGCTTTATTCACTCTTCCCAACTGTTCCAACCGCTGGCTATAGGTTTTGACCGAATGTTTTTCGGTCAATTGGGATGCAAAACGGTTTAGTTTTCTTGCCATGCTTTTTAACTCAGGTGCTTCCAAAGTACTTAAAGATGGTTGATTCTGTAAAAGTGCAGCCCGGCAAAACCGCTCTGCAACCTCAAGCGGCAACTCCAAAGACTGTGAGTTTAGCCAATGTTGAAGCCCCTTTTCTAAAAAATCCCGATGAATCTCGCCTCGATCCTTTGCAGACTGAAATACGGAATCATTGGGGTAGATATCCACATCACAAGTATCTTTGAGCCAGCGTACAGTTTTTTCAAACGGTTTTCCCTCCAAGCCTACCCAAGGGTTGCGTGCTGCAAATGTGTTAATAGGCCCAAGCGGTGCAATGACGCTGCTAGCAGATTTCACCAAGTCAGTAAGATCAAAATCAAGGGTATCAGGCTGTTTTTCCCAATGTAATGTTTTTGCTAATGTTGTATTCATCTTAAATGACCTCCTCTAAAGAATGATTGTGTCAAATGCTTAGGATGACTTTCGACCAAATCATTTTTAGGTTCACCCAAGCGGACAAGCCAAAGATAAACAACAGTATAGGCAGTTGATGAACGATTACGAGCCAGCCATATACATGCAGCACTTCCCGCCAATAAGATAATCAGGAGCAAAATGGCCGCTGATGCCGTTGGTTGAATTCCTTTCGGGATTGAATCTTGTAATACACCATAAAAAGCATCATGTACGAAACTGTATACAATTGCCGCACCTGCAACCAAAGAAAATCCTGCAATACGCCCGATACGTCCGGATCCAAAAGCCACTAGCTGGGTCCAGGCTAAAGAAACTGACCATCCTAACGTAAGAGCGCTTATCAATTGATAGCCCTCTCCAGGAGAAGACTTCCAAAGAACTAGTGCAACCAGGAGGCCTAAAATCCCACCAGTGATTGTCCATAATGATGAAGTTGGCTGTTGCGTCCCCGAGGTTGGCTCCTCATGATGATGAAGCGCAGAACCAGCCTGTAAAAACAGGGTTGATTTGAATAGACCATGTAAGACAGCGTGGATAATCGCTGCCAAATAAGCACCTAATGCGCATTGGATTAACATAAACCCCATCTGTGCAATTGTAGACCCGACCAGCTGCCGTTTATAATCAACGTGGACCAGCATAATTCCCGTCCCTATCAAGACTGAAACACTGGACAATAGAAGCAAAATAATTTGGGTTATATCTCCGCTAAAAAGCAGTGAAAATCGAGTCAAAATAATTCCGCCTGCATTCACTAATCCCGCATGCATTACCGCAGAGACAGGCGTTGGAGCCACTACTGAATCTAACAGCCAGCGTTGGAAAGGCCATTGTGCTGCCGGAATCACGACAGCCAGGATTAGCATCAGGTTAATACAAGTCCTTTCCCATGAATCAAGCTGTGCAAGACTGCTTTTGGTAAGGACGAGTGACAGCTGCCAATGCCCCGTGGTTTGGGTGATCCAGATGACAGCTCCCAACAGGATAAGCCAGCCTATCGCAAACAGACGGCCGGATTGCTTAGCTGCGTTTCTAGCAACACTCCACTCTTTTTTTAATCTTATAAGTAAAGTCAGTCCCAGGAGAGTAACTCCCCAGCAAACCAGCAGCAGGCGAAGGTCATTACTTAGCCAGACACCTGAATCAGCAGTAGTAGTAATAGTCATAAGAGCAAAATATTTTCGATAGGAACGATCACCGAGTAAGTAACGAACAGAAAACCGCTGCACGATAAAACCGATGGTAAGGACAAACAACGCCAGCAGCCATGATAAGGAATCGAGCCGCCAAGGGCCATAAATAATGGTCTCATTGTTCGTAACAAGGGAAAGTAGGGCAGCGATCGGGGGCAACAATGTGACACCGACGTGAAGCCGAACAAAAGACAGCGGAACCCTTGGGTATAACAGGAATAGCGCGCTAAGCACCGATATGGCAAGCAATCCAAAAAATATTTCTGGCAGAGAAATCAACATTTTACTTCCCCCCATCGATGTATGGAAGAAACCAACATTCCGAAAATATGACTTTGGCCAATTTCCTTCATTATGCTACATTCCTTTCTGTTTTATTTTTAAAAACAAAAAAACCGACAATTTTTTTAAGCATAATGGTTAAAACCATTAAACTTTGAAAATTGTCGGTTTACTCTTAACGGGCCCAGTAAGGCCTTTTAATAGTCTACCTAATTTTGTAATTTGCTTTTTTCCAATAAGAAAGTATATTTGCAGTTGTCCTCTTTATAATAGATACGTTTTCATATAGTCAATAGAAAGTTATTAACCTCATGCTAAGGTAATCTATTTATTTAGAGAAATCAATTAAAGAATTAATTTATAGTAGTAATGTTACTATTTATCAAACATTCTGTCAAGTTAAAATTTGTTCCAAACTTACTCATTATGTATCTCAAGGAACGAGAACCTCATTTCCACTCTATCGTTTAGCAGCACCCATTCAAGGAAAAAAAGGGCTTCTTCGCTCCATACAAACCACCCAAGCCAACGGAGTTCCAGTCAAAATGGTCTTCGTTCGTAACCGTAATAAAAAGAGCGAGTGGCTAGCTATTTTGAGTACAGACTGTACGTTAAATGACCAAGAAATTATCAAAATATACGGCATGAGATGGGACATTGAAGTCTTTTTCAAGACAACGAAATCCTTATTAAAACTCCAAAAGGAGTTTCAAGGTCGTTCCTATGGGTGATAACTGGTAGCTAGCCTTTCCTCCATCGGCATTACCCAACTTCATTGGTACTACGCTGCTATCCGACTCCCTACAATCGGCATTTGGTTTCCTTGCTTGTTATCGCTTGTACACCATACTCTTCTAAAAGAAGAGACCGGTAGGGTCTCCCGAGTTGCCGTATCATATCATTGTAACGTGCCAAGGTCTCTGACTCCAGAGAGGTTTTATCCATCTTGCCCTTAACGAAGGATAAAATGTAGCTTTCTGTCGCAGGTAAGGCATCAGCCCTCTCGATTTACTAACATTATGGAGCTCAATCCCTTCAACCATTTGGCTTTCGGCCCGCTACCTAACTGTCTACGCTTAAAGACTAAAGTTACCTTTAACCCTCCAAGACTCGCTACGAGCGAATGGCTAGTTCTACTCGACGGGAATCCCACCCGTTATATGATACGACCTAGGCTCGGCCGCACACCTGCCAGTTAGTCGAATAAGAAAAGGCTGCCCAAATGACAGCCCAGATCTTCAACTCTTGCACCCGTTAGCTTAAGTGCATTTCTTCACAATATCCTTCAAGTATCTCATAAAAATAAGAGTCATTTATATAAGCCATTCTCATTAAATTAGGAAATCCTTAATTGTATGCTAAACTCGGTTTACCTTTTGATTTACTGTTTTCATGTCTCCTACTCCTTTACGAGTGGGGGATCTTTGTTTCACAAGCAAAAAGAAAAGCAGACTCCCATAAAAGAGCCTGCCTTCCCTGTTTTGTAAATTAAGCAGCATTACGTACGTTTGAAGCTTGAGGTCCACGTTGACCTTGCTCAACATCAAAAGTCACTGCTTGACCTTCTTCTAAAGTTTTGTAACCTTGGCCTTGAATCGCTGAGAAATGAACGAATACATCGTCTCCACCTTCACGTTCGATGAATCCGAAGCCTTTTTCGCCATTAAACCATTTTACTTTACCTTTTTCCATTTGTATTGCCTCCTAGTGTGTAAACACACACAATGTAATACTATCCTTGCTCTCAGTGATTATCAAGACGAAAAGTTACAAAACCTTTTCACCGAACAAAAATAATTCTTTTTAATCATAACATTTTTTGTGAGAAGTGGCAAGAGATAGAAAAATCCATTGAACTCACTATTTCTTTATGATAATCATTGCCGTATATTTTGTATCAGGATTCACTCCATATTCTGTGTGCATGCTTACAGCAAGAGGAACAGCATGGTATTTAACATCTATCAGCTTTCCTTCCTCTAATGAGCCAAGAAAATCATTAACTACCCGAAAAAGTTCTGCGAAGTCTGTACTTTGAAAACCTTTTGCCTCATACATAAATTTATCCCTCCCTTCATCTTATATTTATACACAAAAGGCATATTCTCCTATAAAAACTCCTATTATTTAAATTCCTTTCACCCGTCTTATTTGTTTGTAATATTTATGTATTTTTGTTTTTTAACTATTCTGCCCAGTTAGTTTAAGTGTAATTATTCACAAATTCTCTTTAATCAGTATCCTTATTCTTACTGTTTCCTCCACAATCTAGACCTTTTCTGGAACAACTCTTTTGACATTAAACATCAAATTCTTGATTTTTGATTTAATTTTCCATAGTGGCCCTTCATTCCTCGAATCGTTTCCTTCCCCCTAAAACCACTTTGCCTTTGGCTACCTTATTCCCCTATAGATAAAAATCTTTAATGATTCATCAATTTCTTCCCTGGTAATACCTATATAGCGTTTAGTAATACTGGGTGCACTATGCTTGAAAATTTCTTGTAGGAAAACTAGATCTCTAGTTCTGTGATAATAAAAGTATCCAAAAGTTTTTCTCATTGAGTGTGTCCCAATATCATCTCTACCTAAAACCTCGGCTGCTTTGATTAAAATACGGTAAGCTTGTGTGGGAGTAATATGACCACCTTTATTGGATGGATATAAATAATCATCTGGATCCATATTACTTGTATAGTCCTCAATTTCTGCTTTAAACCCTATGGGAGCTATACGATGAATTAGAGTTAACGAATGGAAAATAATGCATTACAATTTATTCAATAATATCCCATACGGTACCGTATGCGGGTACCCCCATTACGCTATTGCCCATTGTATATACGTTCCTCTTCCGACTATTTGTTTCATTACAGAATTTAACATTGTATAGCTATCATAAAAAAATGACCGCCATTTAGACGATCATCGTTTATTAAAGTAAAGCACCCCGATAGCTAGTATTCGAGAGAAAAATGTATTTAACTGAGGGAGTTTAAGTACATTTATTCACAAACATGTTGCTGATGTATATCTTTAAATACAAAATATCTAATACCTAATAAATATATCGAAAAGTATCCTCAGCCTAATTAATGTATGTCTTTCTTTTTATTTCTTCCACCTCTTACTTCTGCTATATCAGCTATAGCCAAAAAGGCAGTCGTATCAATTTCGTCAACGATATTCTTAAGTTCTGCTTCTTCTAGACGTGTTATGACGCAAAAAATCACCTTTGTGTCATCTCCTGAATATGCACCTTCACCATTCATGTAGGTTACACCACGCCCCAACCTAGCAAGTATAGCATCTCCTATTTCTTTATTCTTATTGCTAAAAATCCATGCGGATTTTGATTGTTCCAAACCTAGAACAACTACATCTATTGTTTTAAACGCAATTATATAGGCAAGTATGGAGTACATTGCTCTATCCCATGTGAAAACAAATCCTGCTGCACCTAAAATAAAAAGGTTAAAAAACATTATGATTTCACCAACAGAAAAAGGTACTTTTTTATTAATTAATATCGCAAGTATTTCAGTTCCGTCCAAGGCTCCGCCATAACGAATAACTAGTCCTACCCCAACTCCCAAAATTATTCCCCCAAAAATTGAAGCTAGAAGAATGTCATCTGTAAAAGCTGGGATGGGATAAAAGAGCGATGTGAAAATAGAAAGAACAATAATACCGAAGACTGATGATATCGCAAATGTTTTTCCAATTTGCTTATAACCTAAATAAAAAAACGGTAAGTTGAGAATGAAAATAAATAATCCTAAAGGTAATCCAGAAATATGGGAAAGCATAATGGATATACCAGTTACCCCCCCGTCTATAACATTGTTCGGGACAAGGAAAATCTCTAATCCTGTCGCCATCAAAACAGCCCCGATAAAAATAGCAATAACACGTTTTAAAACATTAGTTTTTGATAATTTTTTCTGTTTGTTTCTCGATAGTTCTGTCATCCTTATCTCCTTCTAGTATGTAATGTTTCCTTTTATTTTTCCCTAATTATTATAGGGACATTAACATAAACTGGTTTTATGTATAAAAACAAAAGAACCTGTTACAAGTGGACATGATTTTATCCCTCTGGTGACAAATTATCATCGTAATGTGTATTAATATTCATCCGAGAAGTAAAATAAATAAGAAAATTGTATTTTCTGCTTGTGTCTGGGGGTATCCTGATTTTGTTAGGTTCCCTTTTTCACATGGCATTTGATTGGTTCGATAAAAGTAGTAAATAAAACGAGCAAGCTTTTCAGCCTCCCATTCAAATTAGGACATTTCGTTATTATGTGATACACTTTGTTTACCATTTGATTTACTTGTTTACATGTGCCCTACTCATTCGTGAGTGGGGCTCCTTGTTTTTAAAAGAAGAAATCGAGTAGAGGGAAAATAATTTAATTATTTTCGCCCCTCTCACACCACCGTACGTACGGTTCCGTATACGGCGGTTCAATTTATATTACAGTGTGTACTTTTAGATAATGTTCTAAAGCAGAGGGAAGTCCCCTCTGCTTTAGTCTTTTGTTTGAGATTGCTCTTTGAACAACTTTCGATAGTCCGATGTACCGGTAACCTCTTCGGCAAAGAGTTAATCCAATCGCCTCTTCCTTAGGAATCCCTAATTGAACAAGTGATTTGATTTGTTTCTTCGGTACCTTCCATTGTTTCCAGATGATAACTCTAATCCTGGAGCGAAGCTTCTTATCTATCTCAGTCATTGCTTTTTTCATATTTGAGATTCTAAAGTAATTAACCCACCCAAGTATGACTTGTTTTAATTTTAAAATTCGGTAGTCAAGCGGAACACTCCAGTTTCGCTTTGTTAGTTTTCGAAGCTTTCTTTGAAATTTTTGTATGGATATTAAAATGAGATTTTACTTGATATTTTTCATTTTTGGAATCGTAATAATATCCAAATCCTAAGAATTTCAAGTCTTTTGGGCGGGAGATTTTACTCTTTTCCACATTGACAATCAATCCTAATTTCTTTTCTATGAATTTCACGATTGATTCCATCACTCTATTGGCTGCTTTCTCACTCTTCACAAAGATAAGGGCATCATCAGCGTATCTCACGAATTGGAGTCCTCTACTTTCTAGTTCCTTGTCCAGTTCGTTCAACATAATATTACTCAACAGTGGGCTTAGGTTTCCTCCTTGCGGAGTTCCAACTGGTGTTTCTTCATATTTCCCATTCACCATAACTCCACTGACAAGAAATTTTCTTATTAGAGAAATGACATCACCATCATCTATTTTGTTAGAAATGAGTCGCATGAGTTTATCGTGGTGGACTGTATCGAAAAATCTTTCAAGGTCAATGTCCACAATCCAATCATATCCGTCATTCAGAAATTCCAAACTTTTAATAATTGCATCTCACAACTTCTTTTTGGTCTAAAACCGTAACTGAATTCACTGAATTGCTTTTCAAATATCGGACTAAGTACTTGATGAATGGCTTGTTGAACTACTCTATCCACTACTGTTGGTATTCCCAACTTGCGCATCTTACCATTTTCTTTTGGGATTTCCACTCTTAAGGCAGCTTGTGGTCGGTATTTTCTTGTTCTGATGCGCTGACGTAGTTCATCTTTGTTCTCCCTCAGATATTGCTTTAGCTCTTCAACTGTTACTCCATCGACTCCACTCGCACCTTTGTTTTTATAGACACGTAAGTAGGCTTCGTTCATATTTCGGTTACTTAGAATTTGTTCTAAAAGTTTCACACTCGTTTCTCCTTCCCTTTCACGTAGTAAGTGATATCTCCATTCTGGCTATCCTTTAAGGTACGCTCATACTTTTCATACTTTCGCCATTAACACATTCGGAGTACTTCACTTACGCATTCCTGGTGTTGAAACACTATAAATTGTTCAGCCCTTCATGAATCAATTTCACTACTATGGCTTCGGCTGACTTCTTGCGACTAACCTTTTCCGACTGTACTTCCGTACATTCGCAAGACCTCCCAGGGTAAGACAACTATCTTTCCTCTTTTACTCGCCTGATTTACCCTACAAAGTTACGCACATCTTTTGGACTTTGACTTGTTATGGAGCCTTATCCCTTTGTGGAGCCTTGATATCAGATTTCTGTTCGTCGAGCCAAGATTTTATTCCACGCTTCCTTCAGCCCTTATCTCACGATAAGTACCTTGCGCTTCCTTAGTGGTTGGTCGATGTGTACCCCCACAGTGGACTTTCACCACCTAGATAGTTGCCATGCCTGGCACACATAAGAAAAGGAGCTGTAACAACAACTCCTTTGTTCAACTCTTGCACCCGTTATTTGAAGAAGATACTCTTATTTTTCAATTGCCTTCTTAACTGATTCCATAGCGTGAATTACTGTTGTATCAAATATTGGCACTTCAGAATCCTCTGGTTCTACTAATAATCCAATCTCCGTACATCCTAATATAATCCCTTCGGCTCCCTTATCAACTAGATCTTTGATAACTTTTTTATAATATTCTTTTGACGTTTGTTTGATTTTGCCTAAACATAATTCTTGATAAATTATTTCATTAATAAGCTCAATTTCCTCTTTATCTGGAATAAATACTTTTATGCCATTAGCTTCAATTCTTGATTTGTAAAAATCTTGCACCATCGTATATTTAGTACCAAGTAACCCAACTGTATTTATCTTAGATTTCTGTATTTGATTTGCTGTTGCATCAGCAATATGGAGAACAGTGTAGACGTCAAGTCAATTTTTACACTTTTTGCTCGTTTCCTTTTTACACTTCTGCTAAAAAAATGCTTTTCCTGTTTTTCATCCGATGATTGTCCTCATCTTCCGCACCAAGTATAACTTCCACGCGATGAAGTAAGCGATCTAAAATAGCTGTTGTGATCCCTTGATCTCCAATTAAATTCCCCCATTCATCTGGACTTTTATTTGAGGTCAGGATGATCGAACTTCGTTCGTATAAATGATTAATCAAATGAAAAAATAAGTTTGCTTCTCTCTGATCCATAGCCATGTACATTAGATCATCAATAATCACAAGATCGGCATTTCTAATCCTTTTGAGCTGAACTTTGGATTTATTCAGATATTCCTCTGTCTTTAAAAGCTGGACAAGCTCGCCCATTGCAGCGAAGTAAACATTGAATCCTCTGTAAACAGCTTCGAGTCCCAGACCGATTGCTATATACGTTTTCCCAATGCCAGGGGGACCTAGAAGAATTAAATTGTATTGTTGCTCTAGCCAGCTTAATTCTCTGAGTTGAGTAAGCTGGCGGGACGACAGAACGTTTTGACCTTTCAGTTCGAACTCATCTAACGACTTCACGAAAGGGAAGCGTGCCCATTTCATTCTTTTTTCTAGGCTTTTCGCTTCACGTTTTGCTAATTCATATCGCGTTATAGATTCTAAGAATTCCATGTAGGTCCATGATGCTTTTTCAGCTTCGCGAAGAAGCTGTGGCAGCTCCTCCGCAGTCTCTGATAAACGTAACTGACGAAATTGATCTTGTAATTCATTCACAGTTTTGTTCATCATGCTTGACCTCCTAAAATACTGGTATATGTATTTAAAGAACGAGTTGAGGCCTTAATATGAGAATGTTTTGCTGGATTGGTATAAGAGGGTTGTACCTCTTTTATCGGTTCATCACGTAATGTATCAAGGTGATGAGTGATATCACGAAAATCATTCGCATTGTACAGTTTCTCTGTCATGCACTTAGTTATCACAGTATCTATTAAAACTGGATACTGTTGAATTACCTTGTGGATGATCGCAAACTGGTCTCGACGATACCTCGGGTATCTTTGGCTGATCTCATCAAAATAAGCAGCTGCCTGTGTCTGATCTTTAAAGTAAGAGATTAGACGTTGCTTTAGCTCTTCAACCCCTTTTGAACGATCACGGGTATGATGACGGTTTTGAATAAGTTTGCCTTTTTCTAAGCTAATAATGTGTTCGGCAATGATTTCACCATTTGCTTCTTTTCGTATCATAAGCGTTTGTTGTTCGTCGTCTGTCACTTCAATCCATACAAGATTTTCAGTCATTGTTTGATAAGTCCCGAGTGGGACGGAATAACGGTTTGACTTATAACGATAGTGTTGTCCTTGCTTACAGTTCTTGTTATACTTTGGTTATTGGTACTTTCATATGAAAGTAACGAGGAGACTAGCTGTAAGTGTTGCTTTTCGAGGAGAAACACTTCTGCTGGTCTTTTTTTTGTTGTCTGGTGACCCTGATGGTTTCCGGTACGTTGAAGCCACTGTAATGCTCGATCATTCCAATCTTCTATGTCACTAAACACTCGGCTGTCTGCGAAATTGCCTTTTATGTATTTCACTACATTTTCAATCATGCCTTTAGATTCCGGATCAGCTCTTCTGCACAAGTGAACTTTGAATTTTCGTTCATTCACATAACTTTGAAATTCAGCTGTTAAAAGCAGTTGACCTGCATTTTCACTCACAGTGATTAAATGATCCTGATCATAGACGATTTCTTCTGTTCGTCCCCCATAGAACTGGAATGCATTTTCATGGCATCGATCGCATCTCTTGTAGTAAATGGTCGTGCCTGCCATTCCATATATTTATGCCTAGAATGAGCCAGCACAAAGGCAATAAAGTACAGTTTGATTTCCTTCTTGTCAATGGTCTTTTGTTTTGTTTCACCCCAGTCTACCTGAAGTTGTTTTCCCATCGGTTGTTCAGGAACTGCTTCATATTGACGAATAATGACCTTTTTCTCAATCTGATAGAATTCACGAATGTTTTTAACATAAGATCTCACAGTACTTCCACCGATCAATAGGTCGGGATATCTCTCTAAAAGCCAATCATGAATTTGAGCACTACTCAGGTGAGGGTACTCTTCTAGCCAAGCAAGTATCCAGTCTTTATAGTGATCTAGTTTTTTCTTCTTCCCCAAAGGCTGTTCAGTGTAAGCTCTTGCCTCATCAAATGTCATTTCTAAATACTTATAACAGTTGGTCTTGAAATCTTAAGCTCCTTAGCAATTTGTGCTACTTTGAATTTTCTTTTACGTAGTTCATGAATCTTTACATATAACACTAACTTCTCCTCCAAAACCCTAACCTCCAGTAAAATAACGTCAACATCTATTTTACTAAAGTAATAGGTTGATAGAGCAAAAGTGTAAAATCCTATCAAGCGAAAACTGTCAACTTTATTCTAGCGTTTACAAACAGGTATATTTATTTTTTCATCAATATAATTTATTACCTTATGCATTTGTTTGTACAAATAACAATAAAATCTGCTCCTGCCTTTTCTAAAGAAAGTGCAACATTGCCCAAAGTAATACCAGCACTTTCCCAATCTCCATCTGCTTGGTAACGTTCAATTTCGTCAAAGTCAACGCTATATAAAATGCACTTGGCAGAATGTAATCCGCCTAATTTGTTCTTTATTTCTTCATTTATTAAACGGTAATATTCAGACGACGATTCCCAACTCATTCCACCAATTAAACCTATTGTTTTCAATGGACTTATCCCTCCTATTTAATAATAAATTTAATTCAATAACCTTGTTAAATTATCCTGCCCCTTTAGTTGAATAACAAAAAGGCCACCATATATGACAGCCGATCTTAAACTATTGCACCCGTTAGCCATCCATGAATCGCTAAAAAACAGCTCTTCACCACAAAGAATGAAAATGTATTGAATCCGTCCATACTGCTTATAAGACTGGGAGAGGAAGGTCGATCAACTATGGTGCCTTAGAGCCCATCCGTTAGTCTGACTCCAACGACCACGGTGCACCACAAACTGTCGCTCCCTTACGGGAAGCACTCATGGTAGATTAATCCTAATTCTGATTGTTGCACCAGCCTCCAATTTTCAAGCCTAGAAAGGAAGATTTCAATGGATGTTATCATTGAAAGAGCATGTGGATTGGATGTCCATAAAGACAATATCACTGCTTGTATTATGACTTCACAAGGAAAGGAGATTCAAACATTTTCTACTAAAACGGTCTTTCTATTAAAGTTATTGGACTGGATTAAGGAGAATAATTGTACTCACGTAGCTATGGAAAGCACGAGTGTTTATTGGAAACCTATTGTTAACTTATTAGAGTCCGAAGGAATTGAGTTTTTAGTTGTAAATGCTCAACACATGAAGGTACTTCCAGGACGTAAAACGGATGTTAAAGATGCCGAATGGATTGCCCAACTTCTTCGTCACGGACTTCTGAAAGCAAGTTTTATTCCAGATCGGAATCAACGAGAACTGCGTGAACTTGTACGCTATCGCCGTAGTATTATAGAAGAACGAGCCAGACAACATAATCGAATTCAAAAGGTTTTAGAAGGAGCCAATATCAAACTTGGTTCTGTTGTTTCTCATATTATGGGAGTTTCATCGAAGAATATGCTTAGAGCGATTGCGAATGGTGAAGACGATCCTGAAAAACTAGCAAATTTCGCTCGTCGTACAATGAAAAAGAAAAAAGGCGAACTTGAATTGGCACTTCAAGGCTATGTTAACCCACATCAACGTTTAATGTTAAGAACAATTTTAACTCATATTGATTTTTTAACTGAGCAAATTGAAATGTTGGATCAAGAGATAGCTCAAAGAGTAAGCTCTTATCAGGAAGATATAGAACGACTTGATTCCATTCCTGGCATCGCCACAAGAATGGCTGAGCAAATCTTAGCTGAAATTGGTACGGACGTTGGAAACCAATTCCCGACTGCCGCACATCTATGTTCATGGGCAGCCTTGGTTCCTGGACACAATGAGAGCGCAGGTAAAAGGAAATCTAGCAGATCTAAAAAGGGAAATAAGTATTTAAGATCCGCATTAACAGAAGCAGCTCAATCAGCTAGAGGGTCAAAAAATTATCTCGGTGCGCTGTATAGACGTACAGCTGGACGAAAAGGAAAGAAAAAAGCAGCAATTGTAGTCGCCCATGCGATGTTACGGATCGCATATTACCTTTTAACCCGAAAAGAAATGTATGTTGACTTAGGCGAAGATTATTTTGATAAACAAAGACAGGTATTTATTGTACGCCACTCGGTTCGGAGACTAGAAAATTTAGGTTATTCTGTGACAATTACCGAAGCATCCTAATCCAATATTCATAGTCCATAAACACTAATCAGGCGCCACGCTATTTTTTAAAAAATGAGTGAGCTGCGTCTAGTTAAGTATTGCCATTTTTAGGATCTTACAGAAGTTTATTTTCATGGTAGTTGAATATCATTGTTTAAAATTTTTCTTTTTTAAAAAAGTTCCAGATAAAAGCAAAAATAATAAACACTGTGAGACAGATAATTAATTTAATTAATTGGTTAAATATCCACATATTCGATATTTCTATATCTTTCATTATGTCTACAGTAGCATATATTAAAAATATTGTTATAAATGATTTTTTATCCATAGATTTCCTTCTTTTTCTTATTATATAGACACCACTTATTATAGTAACGCCCTCGTTTGTTTAACAAAGAAGTAATCTGGATTATATTGATAAACCAGAACCCATGTAAAATATTCCCCAAATAATAAAAAATACATTTGTTATAATGTTAAAGAAAATATAAAACCAGAACGCTTTATCTATACTTCTTTCTTTTTTTGAAAAATTGATATAAACTTTCATAAATATCAACACTAACTCAATATCTAAAATAAGCAGTGAATTAAAAATTATTTCGATAGGTATGAAAATATTAACAATGTTAGCAAGTCCAAACGGAAAAGTTATTAAAAGCAGAAAGAAATTTAATACCATTTGTTGTCTCCCTGAGAAATTGATTTTAAACTCCTAATAGAGAAATCATAGCAGAAACTAACAAAAACTTATTCAGTTAAATACACCCAATTCTTGTTAAGCTAACCTGCCCGTTTGTTCAATAAGAAGTTCAATAAAAAGTGCGCTAATCCTAATTGGATCAACGCACCCGTTATATACGTTTAGCGTGACGCTATTGGCGGTTGGCACACGTCACATTTACGTTGGTTATTATTTTTAAATTTCGTAAATGTTTTTTCAAAGTTGCTACCACATGCACATTTAAACAGTAACTTTTGAGAAAAACCGTGATATTCCGTCGATAGCAACTTACTTTCCGAATTGTTCTCAACAAATTCTTTAATTTTACCAATCGTCCATCGTTTATTCATTCTCTTACACCCCCTATTTTATCGCTAGTCGGAGGCTTACTTGGCATCCGTTCAATTATGAGTAAAAGTCGTAATTATCCTAAGTTCCTCATTATAACATGAGCAGGTACACAATTAAACAAATGGAAGTATCTTATTAATACAGATAGGTAAGGCTTTGAAGTTATCGCCACCCTTTCCCCCTGTTCACACCGTAGGTGCGACTTTCACCGCATACGGCGTTCCAACTAATCCAATTCATTCAATTATATTACATCATATGGTAAAATATGGAGTTCCTTATTACTCCTTTATTTCACTATGCCTTCACGAAGCCATATTGGTCTTAATTCATTACATTTAAACCGTAATCTACGACCAAGGGTTAAGAAATCCTGCGAATTAGCGAGCATTTGTGAGAAAATCGTATTAAACTGAGGGAGTTTAAGTACAAAACTTCACAGTTTTAGCCACTTTCTACAATAGCACTTTAAAATTGTAATTAGGAGAATTCGTCATTATGTGATACACTGTGTTTACCATTTGATTTACTTGTTTACATGTGCCCTACTCATTCGTGAGTGGGGCTCCTTGTTTTTAAAAGAATAATAATAAAAAAGAGGGTGTCCCAAAAGTATAACTTTTAGGGGGCACCCCTTTTTTGTGCATAAAAAAATAAGAAAATCGTTCTTTTTGGTATAATTAAGTCACCACAACACAATTATCCAAGAAAGGAACGATTTTCTTATGTACAAACAGTATAACACGAACCAATTAACTCTTCCAATGGACATTCAAGTTTTGATACCCCAACAACATCTCGCTCGTTTAATCGACCTTGCGGTCGACAAAATTAATCCTACTATTTTCTCATCCATGTACCCGGGTGGAGGTCGGCCTCCCTACCATCCTCAAATGATGTTAAAAGTCATTCTTTATGCGTATTCCATTCGTATTTACTCTTCTAGACAAATCGCAAAGCAACTGAAGGAGAACATAATCTTTATGTGGCTTTCGGGTGAGCAAAACCAGATTTCCGTACCATTAACCGTTTCCGTTCTGAACGGATGAAAGAGGTTATTTATGAAACTTTCTTTTCTGTCGTTGACCTCCTTCATGAAGAAGGTTTAGTGAAATTATAGGATTATTTCCTGGACGGTACCAAGATTGAAGCGAATGCAAATAAGTATACCTTTGTGTGGCGTAAATCTACTGAAAAATATGATAAGAAACTCGATGAGAAGTTTCAACAGATTGTATTAGGCATCGAACAAGTCATGAAAGAAGACGAAGAAGCAGAACAGAATCTAGACTTGGAGGAAAAATTAGAAGAATCACCGATTACTTCCGAGAAAATCGCTGAAACCGTGAAAAAATTGGAGGAAAGACTGGAACGGGATCCTAAGAACAAGCCATTAAAGAAAGCGAAGCGTCAGTTAGAAAAGGATCTTCTGCCTCGTAAGCAAAAGTATGAGGAACAAAAGGCAACGTTAGGAGAACGCAACAGCTATTCCAAGACGGATACTGATTCAACCTTTATGAGAATGAAAGAGGACCATATGAAGAATGGCCAGCTTAAACCTGGCTATAATGTACAAATTGGAACGGAAAATCAATTCATCATTGGATTCAGCCTTCATCAGCGTGCGGGAGATCCTGGCTGCCTGATTCCCCATTTAGATCTATTGGAAAAGTATAACCGTCCAAAACCAAAGTCCGTTATAGCCGATTCCAGTTATGGAAGTGAAGAAAATTATACCCATTGTGAAAAAGCAGAAATTGAGGCATTGATCAAATATAACACGTTCGATAAAGAACAAACAAAGGTGTGGAGACAACAAATCGGACGGGTCGAAAATATGACCTACGATGAAGAGCTTGATGAGTGGATTTGTTCAAATGGCAAACGCCTTATTTTCCAATATTAAAGTCGAAAAAAATCAGATAATGGTTACGATTCCGTCAAACGAACGTATCGATGTACGGAGTGCTTTAACTGCCCATTCCAAACTTCCTATGCCAAAAATAAAGATACAAAGACCGTCCAGGTCTCTATTGAAAACCAAAAGCAAAGAAAGGAAGTACGGGAGCGTCTGTCGACTGAAGATGGCGAACAAAAATACCGGAAAAGAAAAATCGAAGTAGAGCCGGTGTTTGGACAAATTAAACACAATCAGGAGTTCAAGAGGTTTGCATTAAGAGGCCTATCCAAAAATACCACGGATTGGGGTCTTATTTGTGTTGCACATAATTTAATGAAGTGGCAAACCACTTCCAAAAAACAATTGAAAATAGCAAAAAAATAGAGGGGAAATTCCCGCACGCCATCCAAATTTTCAAATTATCCCAAAAAACGGAAGGGAAATAAAAAACTGACCCAAAAGAGTCGTTATTCAACGACCTTTTGGGTCAGCCTCTTTAGTTTATTCTTATTATGAAGCTTTACGCACGTTAGCTGCTTGAGCTCCACGTTGACCTTGCTCAACGTCAAAAGTAACTGCTTGACCTTCGTCTAAAGATTTGAAACCTTCGCCTTGGATCGCTGAGAAATGAACGAAAACGTCTTCTCCGCCTTCACGTTCGATGAATCCGAAACCTTTTTCTGCGTTAAACCATTTTACTTTACCTTGTTCCATTTTGTTTCCTCCTGCTGTGTGCTTTGCACACAATGTGTTACTATCCTTGCACTCAGTGATCATCAAGACGAATAGTTAATCTTATATTATCCTTTACACCGAACAAAAATAATTCTTCTAAATTTTAACACTTTTGAAAAGTATTTGCAAGAACATTATTTTTATTTTCTTTTAAAATCGTTAGCACTTTTTAGTCTGAGGTTTATTTTGAAAGCATTAAATATTTTTTATAACGCCGATTAATCCTTAAGCTATATTGTTCAAACATAGTTAAATCTAGAGGAAAAAAAAGGCTATTAATAGGACGATAGCTACTATAATCCTCCTTGCATTATTTTCACAATCCTTACTTTTTCTGTGAGGTCATGGAAGTTTTTTTTCGTTTACCATTTCCTGCTTTTCCCCCAAATCCCCTATTCCCTCTATAGTTTTTCCTTGATTTCTCTTGTACCCTTATTTTAGGCTTACTGGCATATCGCGGTGTCTCGGAAGTCAACTGAACAGGAACATCCCTCTGTTCCTTCGACAACAATTTCAAGGCAATTGAAACTAACGCGATCGAATCGAACTGATCGAGCAATTCACTGGCTGCATGTTTAAACTGTGAGTACTGCTCCTCTTCAACCAATTGAATCATCTTTTCTACTGTGTCTTTCTGTAAAGACTCCCTTGCCTCTGCTACCGTTGGTATTGACTTGCGCTGTATCTTTCCTTTCGAGGCTTGTTCAATACTGTGGATATGTCTGGTTTCCCTCGGTGTAGCAAATGTAATAGCTAACCCTGACTTACCTGCTCTCCCCGTTCTGCCGATTCGGTGAACATAACTTTCCGGGTCTTGAGGAATGTCAAAATTGTAGACGTGGGTAACCCCTGAAACATCAATTCCCCTCGCAGCCACATCGGTCGCAACTAAAATATCAATGCTCCCCTCACGAAATTTATTCATCACAACATCTCGCTGTCGTTGATTTAAATCTCCATGCAATCCGTCAGCAAGATACCCTCTTTTATTCAATGCATCACTTAATTCATCCACGCGTCTTTTTGTTCTCCCAAAAATCACCGCTAATTCTGGGTTATCCACGTCTAGCAGACGGCAAAGTACTTCAAATTTATCCCGTTCATTAACCTCATAATAAACTTGCTTTACATTTGGAGCGGTGACTTCCTTCGCTTTCATTTTTACTAACTCTGGATCGTTCATAAACCTTTCGGCAAGATTTTGAATCGGTTTAGGCATGGTTGCGGAGAACAGCAAGGTTTGTTTTTCTTCAGGGGTCTCTTTTAGGATTCGTTCGATATCCTCCAGAAAGCCCATATCTAACATTTCATCAGCTTCATCCAAAACCACCAATGAGATACGGTCTAATTTTAGCGTTTTACGTTTAATGTGGTCCAAAAGTCTTCCAGGTGTTCCCGTAATGATGTGAGGTCCCTTTTTTAATGCCTTAATTTGGCGATCTATCGACTGCCCTCCATAAATAGGGAGAGAGGTTATACCCATGTATTTAGCCAGTCGATTGATCTCTTCTGAAACCTGAATAGCTAATTCTCTTGTAGGTGCGATTGCAATCGCCTGAACGTATTTTTTACTCGTATCCACTTTCTCCAAGATCGGTATGGCGAAGGCAGCCGTCTTTCCGGTACCTGTTTGTGCTTGACCAATAATGTCCTTTCCCGACAAAGCTATGGGAATGGCTTTCTCTTGTATAGGAGATGCTTCTTCAAATCCCATATCCGTAATCGCTCTTTTTATGGGCTCACTAATGCCCATTTCCTGAAATGTTGTCATACTCAAAAACCCCTCCTAAGCGTTTACTATTTTTTATATTGTCTATACCCTTGATTGAATGCACATCTGTACTGATTTTTACAAGCTAATTAGGTAATTAAGGCATCCACCCATCGGGTGCAAGGGAAATACAGACAATAGGCATCACGGTGATATAAGTGTCGACTCATCCCACTGTAAGTGACTTGCCAAAAAAGAATATTGTTTTCAGGACATATGATACACTGAGTTTACCATTTGATTTATCGATTCAATTACCTCTTGAATTAGTCAGTAGGTTTTTTTGGTTTAAAATAAAAAACAGACCCTTAAATAAAAGTCTGTCCTTATTCGTTCTTCTTATAATTAAGCTTTATGAACGTTTGAAGCTTGGGGTCCGCGTTGACCTTGCTCTACGTCAAAAGTAACCTCTTGACCTTCTTCAAGTGATTTATAGCCTTCGCCTTGGATCGCTGAGAAATGAACGAATACATCGTCTCCACCTTCACGTTCGATGAATCCGAAACCTTTTTCGCTGTTAAACCATTTTACTTTACCTTTTTCCACTTTTAGTTGCCTCCTATTGTGTAAATTGCACACATTTGTTGATGGATTGTAACATGACCAAGATGTTTAAGGAATCTTGGTCTGGTCATATTATTACCTTGATGAATGAAAGTTTATTCAGTATATATGTTTAATACGAAACCATCCAAGAATATGATTAAAAATATGGACTTGTTTTACTGCTTTTAATCCCCTAAAAAAATGCTATAATAAAATAGGAGCTAATTAATACTTTGATGTAGAGTAGACCCTGCATCTAGTAATAAGGTTGGCTTTCTTTTACTTTATTCTGTATAAAAAAAATTTAAATAACCCAAGTTAAAAGTACCAAGAGCGCCAAAAGCTTGGAACTTTTTACTGTAAACTGCCATCCTGTCCCCATAAGATGGTAGTTCTATTCTTTTTATTCCCTAAAAAAATACCCTTTTTTCATGAGCGCGTCTTCATATTTCCTACAGCAGTTTTACTTCTTCGATGAATTCTTCCATCCATTTTGACTTGCACTTACCCCAAGGCAAACGATTGGTAAGAACCTGTTGATGATTTCCAAATGTTGACGTCGGCTTTTTTTCTAAACTTTGTGAAAGGTTGTACTTAATCTAACCTGCTACGTTATTTCAATAACATGCAGGGGTATGCGGTGAATCTTTCTCATTTAACAGGTTAATAATTCTTCTTTTGAAACAATACGCCATTCATGTGCTACAAATTTTTCTATATAGTCATTGATACTAATTTCCTCTAATTCAATTGCAAGTGGATGTGGAGATACATAGCTTTCATTTGTCTCATAATTTAGGGTAACTTTTACAACCTCAATCCATTATGAAATCTTGAATCAAAATCTGGGTGATCAATAATATCTCCTTTAACAGGAACAAAAAAAAGTTACTATTAATCTATTAATACGGGACCTTTTATAGTATCTTCATGTGGAGAGTGGGTGGTTCCTTTGTTCTTCTAGATGGCAACTTACTCGTTCGAGAAAAGTTTCTAGGGATAGAGTATTGGACAAATAGTCTCATGGGACAAGGGACCTGCTCCCTCGTCCCATTATTCGGGGAAAACATTGAAGTAAAAGGAAATGACAAAAGTATACTCAATTACAAAGCGGTGATTATGCTTGGTCCCCCCTATGATCAGAGTTCATATTTACAAAGGGGTAGGAGATCAATTAAATTTTAGAAACGTTTTCTGCTTGAGAGCCACGTTGTCCTTTTAGAATATCAAATTGTACGCGTTGCACATAAAACCATCATCAGTAATCTTTACTATTGTTATGTAAATAAAATAAAAAATGGTTTCCTGGTCTGGAAACCATTTTTGTAGTAGACGATATGGTGTTACCAATTCGTTTTTCTCTTTTACGTAAAGAAGATAAACAATTACTATTCACTGTCTCAGTAGATGTAAAAAATTCTTAAAGATAGAGGTGAGATTGATTATTTTTTCTTCTAGAAATAATGACTTAAATAATAAATTGTATACCTAAAACAATGAAAGCCCTACCTCTCTTTCATCCTTACGGCTCCTTGTCCGTACCAGTTTGAATCAGGATTGCAAAAATCAAGTGACTATTTTATCGAGTTATTTGATGAAACTTCAAACGTTCGTAAAAGAAATTTAAATAATAAAAATGGATTAGGTTGTAGAAACAAAAGAGGTTAATACTCTAAAGGTGAGTTGGAGAAGTTGAATGTCTTTGAAAAGATTTACTTTTAATAATATTCCCCAAAAATTCAGGATATTTTCGGGAGATGTAAAACATTATCATAAATTAACCTTAACAGAAACTTTTTATTTGATTTTCAGTAATCCCATTAATTAATCCCAGTTCACTAATCAAAAATTCATGTGCTGTATCTAACATTTTTTTTTCGCTTGTATTAAGTGCTTTTTCTTTTTTCATACGCATTAAATCACGTACAACTTCAGTACATTCTTGTATTTTACCTGTTTTTATTTTGTCCGTGTTCACTCTATACCTTTGTTTCCACGGTAGTAATCTATCTGATTCTCCATGATGAAAAATGTTTATGATCTGTTTTAATGCAATTATGTCAGTAACAGGGCGTATTCTTGAACTCAATATTTTACCCGTAGGAATCATGACTTGCATATTACCGATTAACATTTTTATGACATAATACTGTTGTTTTTCCCCTGAGATTTCCTTTTCTTCTATCGCTTTAATTATTCCTACTCCGTGCATTGGATAAACAATGTTATCGCCAATTTGAAACAAATAATCCACCTCCATATATTATAACCTTCTTAACCTTAACACATCTATTGTTTTTTATCAAATTTTTAATAATATCATAAATTTATTTTCAGTGTCAACTACTTTTACTTTAAAAATCAAAAAAAGAAAAAAATAGGAATCGTGTTGATTACCAATAAAGGGAAGGTTAATTTTCCCGCGTATATTCTGAAACCTCTACTAACCTTAATAGTATTATTCTATATAAAACCTACCTGCGCAAATAACACAAAAAGCGACTGCCTTGTTCATTGATAACGTTTACGTATCGGAAAACCCTGACTTTTATGATCGCATGACCACATATGCCTCTGATATTCGTAATGGTAGACCAATCTCAGGTTTCTTTAATGAGTTTACTGAAACAATTCGGGAGTATTCCCTAAAGCCAAATAAGGTGTATAAAAAATGCTTGGCAATATGCTAAGCATTTTTTCATGGTGGTCTAGGATTAATTATCCACCATTAATTTTACATTCATTTTAAAATAACGTCATGTGCAAAATTAAATTAATATTTAATTAATGAGCTTAGCACGAACCATCTCTAACAGCAGCCACCATAACCATGATGAAATGGATAGCCGCCATATCCATGATGGAATGGATATCCACCATAACCATGATGGAATGGATACCCACCATAACCATGATGGAATGGGTAACCACCATAACCCATGCCATAACCAGGATAACCTCCATAACTCATACCGCTTCCAAAGAATTGTCTTTCCATTTTATATCTCCTCCTCAAATTGTTTCAAAAATAGTGTATGTGTCCATTTTTAAAGAGGGATAGATATTTGCCTATTTGTAAGTGTTATTATTTTATTTTCGGTATAGTGACAACTCCTCATTGTACTAGTGTTAATAGGACAATGAGCATCAGTGTCCGATTTTACTGTCTTTTTGTTTAAACTAGCTGCCACAATAGCACAAAAAGAAAATGAGCGCCGCAGCAACTCATTGTTAAACTCTTGCACCCGTTAGTGTAATAGCAATAGGTAAGACTTTGATGTAATCTCCATCTTTTCCCCTGCTCCACACCCAACGTGCGATTTTCACCGCATTAGGCGTTCCATCTTACTCTTTTAGACTAAAGCAATTAAATTACAAACTTTACGAAATTGGTTTAGCTTCTTCAATTGTTTCCCATTTAGTTGAAGAATGTTCCTATATCGTTCAATCGTCGTTTCACTTGTAGCATGGATTAATCTATGTACATCTTCATGTACGATTACAAGATTGCTAAATTCATCGGTTCCGCCCATATGTCGGGGTAACTTATGGTGACATTGCAGCTTATCGGATGTCAAGAAATCCCCTGTTACTGCACATTTGCCTAGTTGCATAGAGTACCTTGAAATTCTGTTATCTGCAAATTCTATGTTGTCTTTACCGTAAGGTATTTGTAACATCTTGTTTATTTCTATGGCAATGTCAGCCCTAAGATTTTGATGAAGTTTAGATCTTCCTTCTATTGTATAATCACATATTTCTTGACTGAAGTTCATAGCATTGTTTGTTTGTGTATCTCCTAAGGGAAATAAATACACGCCAGCAATTTTATATGTTTTGAAATTATTTTTATGAAGTCTCTTGTATGTTTGCGATGGATTAATGGGTTTTCCATATTTCCCAATTGATTTTAGACGATTATACATGGTTTTCGTTAGATGATAGGCTATTTCTCCGAAATCAGTATTGATATGAGTTGCAATTTTAAAGTAATTTTTTATTCCGAGAATATAAGTGTTATAATCCAAAACAGTTTTTGGTATTGGCTTGTTTTGAATTTCCTGAATTAAATATCTAAGCTTTTCTAGTATGTTTTTCTTCTTTTTATCCGTAATGTGTGTATTGGCTACATATTTATTACGCTTGGTTACTGCTTTGATAGAAAAGCCTAGAAAATCGGAATTTCTCTTTCTTAGATTAGTAATCGTTGATTTCTCGGTAGATATATCAAGATTTAATTGTTCTTTTAGGTATCCTTTGGTGGCGTGGTATATTCTAATAGCTGTTTTATGAGAGTTTGTGAAAATCTTGAAGTCATCTGCATACCTAACGATATACATTTGTTTAAGATTCGTTTTCTTTAACGCTCTTGTCTTACTATTAGGTGCATAAGTATGTTTTAATTTTAAGCATTCCCATTGGTTAGCTATCCACCAATCTAAATCATTTAAAACAATGTTTGATAAAAGGGGAGATAGGATTCCCCCTTGCGGGGTTCCTTTATTTGGAACACCTATGCCTTTTATTGGTGCCTTTAGCATTTTCGATACAATAGTTAATACTCTTTTGTCCCGTATGCCTATACTGTACATTTGTTTGATTAATTTTGAATGATTTACATTGTCAAAGAAACCTTGTATATCGATGTCTACTACATGGTGCAACTTCACATTATTGACTAAAAACTGACATCTTGCCATTACATGATGGGTGGACCTGTTTGGTCTAAAACCGTATGAATGATGATAAAATTTTGCTTCACAAATTGGCTCTAATACTTGTTTGAACATCTGTTGAATTAATCTATCTCTCATAGTTGGGATACCTAACGGTCGTTTCTTTCCATTCGGTTTTGGTATTTCAACTCTTCGTACCGTTTGAGGTTTATAATTCTTTAATGCTTTTCGAATTACTTCAATAAATTCATCAACGTTTTCAATTTTATATTGATCAATCGTGATCCCATCTGTTCCAGCTGTTTTTGAACCTGTATTAGCTTTGATGTTTCGAAAGGCTAATAAGATATTGTCTTTCGATATGATATGTTCATATAGCCTTAAACCCTTTGTAGCATTGTTTTTACTTCGCTCGTAAAGGTCATCAAATGTGTGTTGCATACTGTAATATTCTGCATGTCGTAAAGCTGTACTCACCGATGGATTGTTTCTCCTTCCTTACGGAAAATCCCATCATCTTACACGACCCTGTGAGTTTTATTAAATTGATTTGCATTCAAAGAATAAGACTTGGGACCATCCCTCCACGCTCGTTACACGTCTCATTGGTACTATATCCCTGCTTTCGTAAGAATAAAGTCACTTCGATAATCATTTATCTTATAGATACCATCCCGATAGTAGTCGTTTTATAGTGGATGTTTCTTACTTACAACGTTCCGATTAATCTAGCTTTTACATACATCCGTAGGTGCTTACTTTAAGCCTGTCAATTCTATATCCTCAATTGTTAGATATTCCGAGGTTCCTATGTACTAATCGTACTTTTTGGTGCTTGACACTGCATTTACAGCATACGTCTTTCGAGCGTATTAATTTCTAGACCCGTACGTTCGCAAGTTCGTCAGTCCCCTTGGACATACTCACCTTAGATATTTTGTAGCATCCCGACCTATCATGAACCATATTCTGTTTAGAACTTAGGTTCATTTCAGCCGACTTCACCTAGCTTCATACATGTTCGAGCTACTACCCTTCCATGCATGTAGGAGTATCAGATAACTCGTTTTAGCTCAACATGACGGCTTTCATTCCGAGTTTCAATTAATCAGTTGTAATTGCCTTTCGGCAATCCTCCTATTTCGTGCTTTCCGCACTTATAAGGAAACGTTTCGCACAGTACA
>NZ_JAGGQG010000019.1 GCF_018613415.1 Bacillus sp. ISL-18
CTACGGGTTTTGGACCTTCCCTTGTCCAAAGGTGAGCCGACTTCAGACAGGTCTACGGGTTTTGAACCTTCCCTTGTCCGAAGATGAGCCGACTTCAGACAGGACTACAGGTTTCGGACCTCCCCTTGTCCGAAGATGAGCCGACTTTAGACAGGACTACGGGTTTCGGACCTCCCCTTGTCCAAAGGTGAGCCGACTTCGGACAGGTCTACTAGTTTGGGACCTTCCCTTGTCCAAAGGTGAGCCGACTTCAGACAGAACTACGGGTTTGGAAGCTCCCCTTGTCCGAAGATGAGCCGACTTCGGACAAGACTAAGGTTTTTGGGCCTTCCCTTGTCCAAAGGTGAACAGCTTTCGGACAGGTCTACGGGTTTTGGACCTTCCCTTGTCCGAAGATGAGCCGACTTCGAACAAGACTAAGGTTTTTGGGCCTTCCCTTGTCCAAAGGTGAGCAGCTTTCGGACAGGACTACGGGTTTCGGACCTTCCCTTGTCCAAAGGTGAGCAGCTTTCGGACAGGACTACGGGTTTCGGACCTTCCCTTGTCCAAAGGTCCCCTGCCTCAGAATCTCTCCTTTTTATCATAGCAAAAAAGAACAGAGTTTCTCTGTCCTTTTTGTAAAAAATGATAGAAGCTTTAACACCCTTCAAGGCGCTTCCGCTTTTTTTGTTTAAAATAGATTAAATTTACCTTTTTTCAATACCATACCTGCTCCGCCGATCATGTAAAGGGCACGGTTATCAACCACTTTTTTCATAAAAGAAGCTTTTCCGCCGGTAAGTTTTTTGCCAAAAACTACACCAATCGCATCGTCTTCACCAAGAGAGCAGACAGTCCCTTTATTATCGAACGTAAAGCTTTCTAATTCTGACTTATTACGAATTAAAGCAGCAATATTCTTAGCAGTCAATTCTGCTTGCTGCATCGCAATTTGTGCGGTTGGCGGATATGGACGATTGATTTCTTCGTTAATAACTAGAGAGCTGTCACCAATAATGAAGACATGATCAAATCCAGGAACGCGCAAATCTGGCTGGACCTTAACACGGCCTCTCATTGCTTCAAAGCCTGATTTTTCGATAACAGAGTTACCACGAACCCCGGCAGCCCAAACAACCGTTTCAGCCTTAATTTCATATGGCTCTTCATCGCCTTTTGCGACAAGAATACCGCCAGGAACAGCTTCCTTAATTGCCGTGCCAATTAAAAACTCTACACCCTTACGTTCTAATGTAGAAACGGCGTAATTTACTAGTTCAGGATCGAAGCCAGGCAATACCGTTGGAGCTGCTTCTACACAATAAATCTTTACCTTGTGAAAATCGACATCGTATTCATGGCACAATTCTGGAATCCGGTTTGTTAACTCACCAAGGAATTCAATACCAGTAAAACCAGCACCACCTACAACGATGGATAAGCGGTTATCATTCTTTTCTTCTTCCATATTGTACGTAGCAAATTGATATTCAATATGCTCACGTAATTGACGGGCAGAATTGACATTGGTAATTCCAAATGCATATTCTTTCAAGCCTTTGATACCGAATGTTTCCGGTTCACCGCCAAGGGCAATAACAAGATAGTCATAATCTACTTCGCCTTTTTCTAGTACGACTTTCTTTTCGTCTTTATTAATCTCAACCACAGTATCCTGTACAAAGCTAACCTTACTGCGGTCGATGACATCACGAATATCATAACGGACTTTATCATGATGAAGCGTACCAGCAGAGGCCTCATGTAACCATGTTGTTTCATAATGATAGTCATTTTTATTTACTAATACAATATCGGCTTCATTTACGCCGAGTATCTTCTGCAAACGAACTGTCGTCAGAAGTCCGCCGTAACCTGCACCAAGAATCACAATTTTAGGCTGTCTCAAAGTGATCACTTCCACCTTTTAGTATATTTTTTTATTATTGCTCTTTTTCTTATCTTCCACTGCTATGTCCAATTTTATTTTACTTAGCTGAAATTTGCTGTATGTGAGATATTTCACGATACATAGCGAAAAAAATTATGTGATGTAATTCACGAATAGGAATAAAGAAAAAGAAATAACCATAAGTACTTAGAAAGCGAATGAGGAATTTTAAGGAACAAAAATGAATAGTATGAATAGAGCTCATTCACATAACTGTACTTATTCTGTCACAATTTCTTAACAATATATTCACAATACATCTTATGCTAGTTTCTCTCTATTTTCAAGCATTTAAATAAATATTTTAGCTAAATTATTCACCCATTAATTTACTTTATCTAGATATTCGGAAACTAAAGGGTGAGGAAGCCGTTATTTGTGATGGATAGGGAATGGAGTTTGTTACTACTCGTTGGGGGGATCCTAAGTGCAAGAAGATCAAAAAGTATTTGATATTACGATAATTGGCGGCGGTCCTACCGGTCTATTTACGGCCTTTTATGGCGGTATGAGACAAGCGTCTGTAAAAATTATTGAGAGCTTGCCACAGCTTGGCGGTCAGTTGTCGGCCCTATATCCGGAAAAATATATTTATGATGTGGCAGGTTTTCCGAAGATCCGCGCACAAGAATTAATAAATAATTTGAAAGAACAGATGGCTAAATTCGAACCAACCGTAGTCTTAGAGCAGTCTGTTGAGAAGTTAGAAAAGCAAGAGGACAGTGTCTTTAAATTAACCACCAATAAAGAAGTTCACTACAGTAAATCGATTATTATAACAGCTGGAAACGGGGCCTTTCAGCCGCGTCGTTTAGAGCTTAAAAGTGCAGGGCAATATGAAAAGAAAAACCTCTATTACTTTATTGAGGACTTACATCAGTTCGCAGGACAAAACGTTGTAGTATTTGGCGGCGGGGATTCTGCTGTCGACTGGGCGTTAATGCTGGAGCCTATTGCTAAACAGGTAACCCTCGTTCACCGTCGTGATAAGTTCCGAGCTCATGAACACAGTGTTGAGAATCTCCTTCACTCCAAGGTTGCTGTAAAAACTCCGTATGTACCAGCAGAGTTGATTGGTGACGACAACGGAATTAAACAAGTGGTCCTAAAGACAGTTAGCGGTCCAGAAACCGAAACCATTGAGGTTGATGCGGTTATATGTAATTATGGATTCGTTTCCTCACTTGGACCAATTAAAGAATGGGGACTTGAAATTGAAAAGAACTCCGTTGTTGTGAATTCCAAAATGGAAACCAATATACCCGGCATTTACGCAGCGGGAGATATTTGTACGTATCCTGGAAAAGCGAAACTAATCGCCTGTGGGTTTGGCGAAGCACCAACAGCCATCAACAACGCAAAATCTTTCATTGATCCAAAAGCAAGAATTCAGCCGCTTCATAGTTCCTCTATGTTTAAACAATAAGAAAAGGCGTCTTTTGAAGACGCCTTTTCTTATTGTTTATTAACATTCCTCAGGTGTTCCTGCTGCTGTTGCCGTACGGAACGATGATCCGCACCCACAAGAAGCAATGGCGTTTGGATTATCAATCGTGAAGCCTCCGCCCATCATTGATTCTTTATAATCAATTTTTGTACCTTGTAAAATGAGTGAACTTTCTTTATCAACTAGAACCTGAATGCCATACTGGTCGAACTGAAGGTCATCATCGTTCACTTTATGGTCAAAGCCCATTCCATAAGATAGGCCGCTGCAACCACCGCCCTTTACACTTACTCGTAAAAAGGCACCTTCCTCTTCATTATGCTTCATCATCTCTTTTATGTGTAATGATGCCGCTTCAGTCAGGATCACAACTTCTTTACTCATGAGAATTCCTCCTTCTCCTCTGGCTTTTAATTTAGTATATACACTTATAAATGAAGTCTCAACCAACTAAAAGCACAAATTTATTAGACTTCCGCATTATATAAAAAGGAGCAAAAAGCTCCTTCATTTAAAACATGGGATTTTCCTCTAAGTATTGATAAATATTATCCACCAGATCCTCAGGAGTATCTCCGGTCACAGCCTCTCCGTTTACAAGAGCGTATAGTGAGGAGGCACATTTTCCGCAGTATCCCAGACATCCGTATTCGATAATATCCAGGTTCGGATCTCTTTGTAGCTTTTCAAGTGCCTGTTGAGCACCATTAGCCAAATTACTAATACAAAATTCAATGATCGGCTTAATCAACGTTTTCACCTCTCCACACCTACTTATCCTACTCTATTTAACAAAAACCGTCAAATACCACGTTCCTGCCATCTTGTCAAGAATCGTGTGAAAATGTTGTTATTTCACCACAAATTAGATATACTCGAATTTGGTTAAGTAGAAATATTATTCTACTATTATTTATTCTTACTGACTAATTGATAAGATTATAATGCCTGATAAACAAAGGGGTAATAAACGATGAAAAACCTTGTGATTCTTGGTGGCGGCTATGGTGGAATGAAAATTTTGAGTGAACTTCTGCCAAACCATTTGCCCTCCGATGTTTCGATTACACTGATAGACCGTGTTCCATATCATTGTTTAAAAACAGAATACTATGCATTAGCTGCTGGAACGATTTCTGATAAAGAAGTGCGGGTTGCTTTTCCTGAACACCCACGTTTACAAATTAAGTATGGAGAAATAACGGGGATCGACACTAAAAATAATCAAGTCATCATGAAGAATGCTGATCCGATTGTCTATGATGATTTAGTCATCGGTCTGGGCTGTGAAGATAAATACCACGATGTCCCTGGAGCTGCGGAATTTACCTATAGTATCCAATCGATTGAAAAAGCCCGGCGCACCTACTCCGTCTTAAACAATCTTGGCCCTGGATCTGTAGTTGCTATCGTTGGAGCTGGCTTAAGCGGTGTTGAATTAGCAAGTGAGTTAAGCGAAAGCCGTGAAGATCTTCAGATAAAGTTGTTTGATAGAGGGAAGCATATTTTATCTTCCTTCCCCGAGAGATTAAGTAAATATGTAGAAAACTGGTTTGTCCGCAATAATGTCGAGATTATTAACCAATCCAATATTACAAAAGTAGAAGAAGGACGCTTGTATAACCACGATAAGCCGATTGATTGTGATGTGATCGTTTGGACGGCTGGTATTCAAGCGAATCAGATCGTCCGTCAAATGGACGGAGAAAAAGACCGCTTAGGCAGATTAATCGTAACACCTCACCATCACTTGCCAAACGATGAACATGTGTTTATTGTCGGTGACTGTGCCAGTGCCCCGCACGCACCCAGTGCCCAATTAGCCGAAGGTCAGGCGGAACAGGTTGTGGAAGTATTAAAAAAGCGCTGGAATGGTGAACCATTGCCAGCAGCATTTCCGACGATTAAATTAAAAGGTGTCCTTGGCTCACTTGGAAAAAAACAAGGCTTTGGTGTTATGGCCGACAGAGCTATCACTGGCCGTGTCGCCCGGATCATAAAATCAGGAATTTTATGGATGTATAAATTTCATAATGGCTGATCATAAGAAAAGCGCCCGACTAGCAAATATACTAATTGCTGGAGAGGTACGTATAAAAAGAAGCATCCCCGCCGGAATGCTTCTTTTTATACGTTTGCTTTATATCCATACTTTTCGAGTTCTGCAAAAATCGTTTTTAAGCGTGGGTTTCCTTCACCAACAATTTTTTCCTTAATGACTACAACCGGATAAAACAAATCTTCTTCAATGATCCGCTGAGCAAACGCTATTTTGCCTTGGTCACCCTCTGGCTGAAAAATATCCACATAAGTCATCTTAAACGGCTGATCGGGAAATTTCCTGGCAATCGCGGCTTCAAGCCATTCAAAAGTCTCTCTTGAAGAAGGTAAATTTACACAGCTCGGGCATAATGTTTCAGCCCCATATAGAACAATTTCCAATTCATTTTTACCCATCAAAATCATTCCCTGTCAGTTTTCTTTTTATGTTGGCAGTGTTAAAGGTTATTGTTATTTTTAGCATGTTGATTGGAGCGGAAGGCGGCGAAGACTCCTGCGGGAGTACGGGTCAGGGGAGACCCCACAGGCGCAAGTGCGCCGAGGAGGCTCCCCGGCACGCCCGCGGAAAGCGAAGCCGCCTGGAGCGGAAATCAACAATTAACACTGCCTTAAAAGTGTCAGTTTGAATGGAAATCAACTCCTACATATTTCTGTTGTTTTCCTTGCTATAATGGAATATCAGGGAGTGAATAAAATGAAGTTTTTAAAATACCTAATCAGTTTCGTATTAATTATCGGACTCGGTTCAGCATTCTGGATCTATTATCCACACTATCAACTATATCAAATGAAAAAACATACGGTAAAAGCCAGTCAGGCAGACAACCAAGTTTCCTATCTTACTTATTTTAAAAATAAAAAAGCTGCCACCTTGTATCATCTAGCCATCGGTGACTCGGTGATCCGTGGCGTTGGAGCCGAACAAAGTAAAGATCTGGTTTCGCAATTTTCGAATTCATTGGGCGAACAGGCCAATAAAAAAATAGAGTTTAACAACCAAGGAATTAACGGGATTACGAGCAGCGAATTAAACCAGCTTGTCCAGACCGGGCAATTTGATGACGCAATTAAACAGGCTGACATTATTACGATCAACGTGGGCGGAAATGATATCATTCATGCAGCCAAAGGACTAAATCTCCAATCTGTCTTTCAAACCTATGACGAGCTGCAAGCCACCTTTACCAAGAATTTAACCGCCATTACGGCTCGAGTTACCAAACTAAATCCTCATGCTACGGTTGTTTTATTAGAATTATATAATCCATTACCTCAGGACAACCAAATGTACGCACTTGCTGATAAACTGCTGCCAAAATGGAATGTCCATATTTATGAAGTAGCAAACCGCCTGCCCTCTTCGATGGTAATTGAAACAACAAAGGTAATTAACGGCGAGCATTTACAAAATTTATCTGCCGATGGTGTCCATCCCAATTTAGCGGGTTATACCGCCATTTCCGAACAGATGATTTATCAATTCAAACATCAATATCGAAAAACAGCCGCATAAAAAAACGAAGGAGCATCACTCCTTCGTTTTTTTTGTACATTCATGCGAACGTTTACAGGTCAAATAAAATTTTTATTCACTCTTTTAATCCGAATCTCACTTTTAGAGCGCCTTCTTTTTAAACGATTTGCTCGTTCTTTTTCATAAAAATAATGAACGACGAAGTATGAAATAACGCTAAGGATAATTCCAAAAATGGTCATTCCAATCAAAGCGTGAAATCCACCGTGAATGAGGCTTACTAGGCTGTGGAAGTCACCATGCAACAGCTTTTGGAATGAAAAAGAG
The DNA here is from genome assembly GCF_018613415.1 of Bacillus sp. ISL-18. Lineage (GTDB taxonomy): Bacteria > Bacillota > Bacilli > Bacillales > Cytobacillaceae > Neobacillus. Next base: position 7,240 of record NZ_JAGGQG010000019.1, read on the forward strand.
CCATTGTGTCCAATTTTCACCTTCATTGGAAGAATTATTTTCCCTAATTTTCTGGCAAAAGGCAATAAAATGACGGGCAGCAAGGTCAGTTTTCCAATTACATTACCGATTATCGAAGCTGGGAGCGATCCTTTCGCCAAGCGGACAATCGGTACGAATAATATATATATGAGGGAAGCAGACGAAATGACTAACATCTCAAGTCCGAATCCAATTGCAAAACCCAATGATACTTTTTTTGCCCCTCCAGGAGAACGGAGAAGTTTTAAAAAGTTTAACTTAAAAGCACGTCCTAGACGTTGAAAGAAATTATACTTTTTATGTTTTATGCTCATAAGTTAACCTCCCGACCGAATACAATAAAAGATTATAAGTTAATTATATTCCAAAAGAACTAAATAAACCAGAAGTACTATACAGGATATTGCTGGTTTTTTGAATATTAATATAAATTTAATTTAACGAGTAGATTTTTTATTAAAAATTAAGGTTACATGAATTTCTAAAGCGGGCTCATCCGTTTTCCATATGATATGCTAAGAACTTCATTTTGTTCCTTTCTTAGGACTTTTATCCTCACAGACGATTTCCTAGTATTTTCACAATTCGTGCGTGTACCATAAAGGTAAAATGATACTATTTATTGTATGATAATCTTATGTCTAATTATTGTGAGGAGTTCAAACCATGTCGCAAACGTTTAAAGCCTTGATTGTTGATAAGCAGGACGAGCAGTTTTCTGTTGAAGTACAAAAACGAACAATAGCTGATCTTCCTGAGGGAGAAGTTCTGATCAAAGTCCACTATTCGAGCGTCAATTATAAAGATAGTTTGGCCAGTATTCCGACTGGCAATATTGTCACACGCTATCCATTCATTCCGGGTATCGATTTAGCAGGTGTGGTCGTTTCGTCTAGTGACGCTCGTTTCCAAGAAGGCGATCAAGTCATTGCCACGAGCTATGAAATCGGTGTCTCCCATTTTGGAGGATACAGTGAGTATGCCCGAGTTCCTGCTAAATGGATTGTTCCACTCCCTAATGGCCTAACTTTAAAAGAAGCAATGGTCATAGGTACAGCCGGTTTTACTGCTGCGCTCTCAGTCCAGCGATTAGAAGAGAATAACGTTACACCAGAAAAAGGTAAGGTTCTCGTTACCGGTGCAACGGGCGGGGTCGGAAGTTTTGCTGTTTCCATTCTTGCTAAGCGTGGCTACCAAGTGGAAGCAAGTACGGGTAAAGAATCCGAGCATGACTACTTGAAAAAGCTCGGTGCAGCAGTGGTCCTCCCGCGGGAAGAAGTTTATGATGGGAAAATTAGAGCCTTAGGCAAGCAAAAATGGTTTGCCGCTGTGGATCCGGTGGGTGGAGAACCACTCGCTTCATTATTAAGCCAAATTCAATACGGCGGTTCCGTTGCGGCTAGCGGCTTAACAGCCGGAACAAAATTGCCAGCCTCCGTGTTTCCATTCATTCTTAGAGGCGTTAATTTACTAGGGATTGACTCTGTTTATTGTCCGATGGAAGCTCGCTTAAAAATCTGGGATCGGCTCGCCTCCGATTTCAAACCAGCCAATTTGGAAGAACTCATCCAAGACGAAGTCACACTTGAACAACTGCCTGAAGTCCTTCCTACACTCCTAAAAGCGCAGGCAAGAGGAAGAACGATTGTAAAACTAAGCTAAGTCCGGAATAATTAAGAAAGACTGTCCTTAGAGGCAGTCTTTCTTTTGGCATTTACTAACGGTATTTTGGTAAGACATGTATTTTTAGCGGCAGGTTTTGCTCAGTTATTCCCTCAACAAGCAATTGGGCAATTTGCCGTGCTCCATAGACTTGAAAATGTGTACTGTCATTTACTCCATCCGGGTAGTTTGGGTACTCGCCTGCTTTTAACCATAAAAATAATTTTTTCGTTTTAGCGGGTCCTAGCTGTTGATATAATTTTTTACTCTTTGCCGCTAAATCAATAACAGGGACATTTTCTTCCCTAGCCAGAGCTTTCATCGCTGCTGGATATCGGCCGTGTGTTTCCATTGCCTTGCCATCGCTTGAAAACCTAAACCTTTGAACAGGTGTCACGAGAATTGGGATTGCCCCTTTACTCCTGGCTCCCTCAATATATTTTTTCAAGTAAGTCTTATAGGTTGTGTTTGGATTCGTATAAAGTCTCTTAAAGCTGAATTTCTCATCATTATGTCCAAACTGAATGAAGAGATAATCACCCTTTTGGATGTGATTCAAAATCAATTTTAATCTTCCTTCATAAATAAAACTTTTCGTGCTTCTCCCACGCTTTGCATAATTCCGAATCGTCACTTTTGAATCTAGCATAGATGGCAGCACTTCCCCCCAGCCTGCCCGCGGGTATAGTGATTTTGGATAATTGGAAACAGTGGAATCCCCGGCAAGATAGATTGTGACTGGCTTGCCGTTTTGCTGGGCCATAGCACGCTTTGGTTGCTCTTCTGATTTTTGAACAATCGTATAGGCGGCAACCCCTAATAGTATGATCAAAGAAAATAATGCCAGCCTCCATATAATACCTTTACGCAATTTCCATACCCCCTATGTAAAATCCATCGATGTCTTAGTATTTATATAACCATAACCATAGATTCAAATCATATTTTATTTTTACACCTTTAGTGGTTTCTGTACAGCAATTTTATTTTTTGGGGATAGTCAAAAAGGCAAATGTACAGAACTTTCAAATGGTTGGTCTGTACCTAAATAAAGGGTAGTAGCGCTGCAGAAAAATTCACAATGTTCTCTTTTTCCGGCCACTTATATTCATTTGACGGATGGTAAAATAAGGAGTGAATAGGTAATGAGACCTAAGATATGGGATATGTTGAATCTTTTTAGGGGGGGTAATATGGTCGGTCATTTAGGTTTTTCCTATGTAGGTCTGATCTATTTATTGATGTTATGGGTTCCCAACACTATATGGAGTAGGCAAAAGCCAATTGATTATAACCCTGCAGAAGAAAACAAACTATTATTATTTTTTGAACGTGTTGGACAAATATGCTGTACGTGCAGCATCCTAATTTTTAGCGATTTTAACCCTGCTCCATTTTCAGCATGGAGTTTTTGGTTACTAGCATCAGTTGCTTTAATGATTCTATATGAGATTAGTTGGCTTAGATATTTTATTGGTGAGCATACGGAAAAAAATTTTTACCGAAGTTTTTATGGAATTCCCGTGCCTGGTGCAAGTCTCCCTGTGATGGCCTTTTTGCTCTTAGGCATTTATGGAAAAGTGATTTGGTTAATTGCAACAGCTGTCATTATTGGGATTGGACATATCGGGATCCACATTCAGCATTTAAAAACAACTATGGTTAAATAAAGGCTTCTTTAGATTTGTGAATCCTTCGCAACGCATTAGTTATGTTAAGGGGGAACAAGGATGAAAAGGCAAAAAAGTAGAAAATTACTATTAATCGTCTCTATGTTGCTTTTCCCGATAACCATCTATTATCTTTCACCACAATTAATTATTTTAGGTGCAAGAGACGGGATTATGACCGGAAGCTTCATTGTTTTTCTCGCATTGCTCGTAAGTTCAGTTTTTTTAGGAAGATTATTTTGTGGATACCTCTGTCCTGCAGGAGGAATTCAGGAATGTGCTGCGATTATTAATGATAAAAAAACCAGCCATGGATGGAAAAATAATATAAAATATGTCATTTGGTTGATATGGGTAAGCAGTATTATATTTTGTTTTATAGCTAGAAAGCACGAAATATCCATAAATTTTTTCTATCAAACTACTCATGGAATATCGATAGCAAATGTATATGATTATATCATTTATTATGGGGTAGTTTTGCTCATTTTCATTCCAGCTGTTGTGTTTGGGAAAAGGATCTTTTGCCACTATTTTTGCTGGATGGCGCCGTTTATGGTACTAGGAACTAAAATTGGGAATCTGTTTCATATTAAACGAGTCAGGTTACAGGCAGATAAGGCTGCATGTATAAACTGTCATTTGTGCAATAAGTCCTGCCCTATGAGTCTTAATGTATCAGACAAAGTTAAAAAAGAAGCCATGGATGACAATGAGTGTATTTTATGCGGGTCATGCATTGATCACTGTCCTAAAAAAGCAATTACTTATATGGTAAAATAATTAAAAATGGCTTAGTTCATATGAACTAAGCCATTTTTAAATAAGCTGCCTCTCGACCTGTATCCAATTTATTCGTGGAAATTGGTACCGTCAGTGGTTGCTTTCACGATTTCAGCACGGATGACGAAATCACCAAAGTGCTCGCCTTCCAATCTTTCTTTCGCATAGCGTGGAAGAATCACGCGCAACTCTTTCAGAATCTCTTCTTCACCGATATTTTCACGATACATTTTGCTTAACCGGCTGCCATCATGTGCTGCGCCAAGATACATATTGTATTTACCTACCGCTTTACCGATAAAGCCAATTTCCCCAAGTGCGTGTCTGGCACAACCATTCGGACAGCCTGTCATCCTGATGGTAATTTCCTTATCACGTAAACCTGATTCATCAACGATCTCTTCAATTTTTGTGATTAGAGATGGTAAATAACGCTCTGCTTCTGCCATCGCTAATCCACATGTCGGTAGAGCAACACAAGCCATTGAACTGCGGCGTAAAGCAGAATAATGCTTGCCATCTGTTAAACCATATTTTTCAATCAAATCATTGATTTTCTTCTTTTTCTGGCTAGAAACATTGGCAATAATTACGTTCTGATTACCGGTTAAGTGGAAATCGCCCGTATGGACTTTGGCAATTTCACGCAAGCCCGTCTTTAATTGATAATCTGGGTAGTCCGCCACACGGCCGTTTTCGATAAATAAGGTAAAATTCCATTTACCATGAACCCCTTTAACCCATCCATAGCGGTCGCCATTCGAGTCAAATTGGAAGGGCTTTGCTTCATCGAGGCTCCATCCTAAGCGGTTCTCAAGCTCAGCCTTGACGTTTTCCAAACCAAGTCTGTCAACTGTATACTTAAAGCGGGCATTTTTACGAACGGAACGATTTCCGTAATCGCGCTGGATCGTAATCGTTTTTTCCGCTACTTCATAAAGTTGGTGCGGTTTAACGAAGCCGATTATTTTTGCCAACTGAGGATAGGTCGCGGTATCACCGTGTGTCATACCCATTCCTCCGCCAATCCCCACGTTAAAACCGATTAGTTTGCCCTCTTCGACAATCGCAATGAAAGCAAGATCTTGTGAAAAGACATCGATATCATTGGAAGGCGGAACAGCGATACCAATTTTAAACTTACGTGGCAGGTAAGTCGGACCATACATTGGTTCTACTTCTTCGAATTCAGGCGTGCCGGCCACTTTTTCTTCATCCAGCCACACTTCATAATAAGCTCTTGTTTTTGGAAGAAGATCTTCACTTAATTTTTTAGACCATTCATACACTTCCGCATGAATCTCAGATTGATAAGGATTCGAAGCACACATTACGTTACGGTTTACATCACCGCAGGCTGCGATCGTATCCATAAGGGCACCATTAATTTCCTGAATGGTGCTTTTCATATTCCATTTAAGAATTCCGTGCATTTGCCAAGTCTCACGTGTGGTCAGCTTCAGTGTGCCGTTACCATATTTGTCAGCAAGTTCATCCATAACAAGCCATTGGTTCGGTGCGGCTACTCCCCCAGGAAGGCGGACACGAAGCATGAATTGATAAGCTGGTTCAAGTTTTTGCTTAGCACGTTCATTGCGAAGGTCGCGGTCGTCCTGCAAATAACTGCCGTGGTGCTTCATTAGACGGTTATCGTCGTCTGGAATACCGGCACTCATTTGGTCCAGCATTACTTCTTTCAGTGTACCGCGCAGATAGTTGCTTCGTACTTTTATATCCTCAACATCACTAGGTGGTCCATCTGGTGCTTTTAATAGTTGATTAACCATGTTGAAATAAAACTCCTTCCCCTTTAAATCAATATACATCCCGCTGGTAACGTTTTTGTTGCTGCATGTCGGCAAGGTAAGCTTCTGCTTGCTCTCGGCTCATGCTGCCTTCTTTTTCAATAATATCGATGAGTGTTTGGTGAACATCATGTGCCATGTGCTTCTCATCACCACAGATGTAAACTGTGGCACCTTCTTGAAGCCATTGGAATAACTCCTGGCTGTGCTCAAGCATACGGTGCTGTACATATACCTTTTGGTCAGTGTCTCGTGAAAACGCAACATCCATTTTTGTTAAGGTTCCGTTTTTAAGCCACTTTTGCCATTCAACTTGGTAAAGGAAGTCCGTCACGTAATGTTGGTCACCGAAGAACATCCATGCTTTTCCTTCTGCACCCGTTTCTTCACGTTCCTGCATAAAGGAGCGGAATGGCGCAACACCTGTACCAGGGCCAATCATAATGATTGGGGTTTCTGCGTTTTGTGGCAATTTAAAGTTTTCGTTTTGCTGGACATACACATTAAGAATATCCCCAGGGTTTATCCGGTCCGCCACTAACGTTGAACATACGCCATTCCGACTGCGTCCATGTGCATCATAGCGTACTGCTCCGATCGTCAAATGAACTTCATCAGGGTTTGCCGCTAAGCTAGAGGCAATGGAATAAAGACGACCTGGTATTTTTCGTAATATGGAAACAAACTCCTGCGCAGTTACGTTCCAAGGAGCGTAGTCGCGAATTAAATCGATTAAATCGCGTCCATGAATATAGGCTTTTACTTCTTCTTCTTTACCTGGGGCAAGGAGATCCTGTAACGCTGCATTACCAGTCAGGTCTGCTGCTTTTTGAAGAAATGGCTTTGTTAGAACGCTAATTTCATAATAAGAAACAAGCGCATCTCGTAAAGTACGAACGTCTCCCTGTTTCACGGTTACCTTTTCATCAGGGTTCATATTTAATTCCTTGATTAATAGATCCACTAACTCTGGATCGTTGTCTGGATAAATTCCAAGGGCATCTCCTGGCTCGAATGTTAGGCCAGAACCTTCAAGCGAAATCTCAAGGTGATGGGTTTCTTTATTTGAGCCTCTGCCGTTAAGGTTGATATTTTCAAGAACTTCTGCTTTAAACGGGTTTGTTCTCGAGTAAACCGATTCGATTGCTTGGTTTACTGCCGTTTGAGCTGGTGCTTGAGTTGCTCCTGCGGCCTCGCCTAAGCTGGCTAGAACGCCTTCAAGCCATTCAGCAGCAGGTTCGTCAAAATCAACATCGCAGTCAAAGCGTGGGTATAGACGTGTACCGCCTAGTTCTTCTAGACGAGCATCAAAGTCTTTTCCTGTTTGGCAGAAAAATTCGTAAGAGCTGTCGCCAAGAGCTAAAACTGAGAAATGTAAGTCTTCTAGTTTTGGTGCTCTTTTACTATATAAGAACTCATGGAAGCTAATCGCGTTATCAGGCGGATCCCCTTCTCCATGTGTACTCGCAATGATTAGAAGATTTTGCAGTTTCTTTAGATTGTTTGGTTTAAAATCGCTCATCGCGCTGACGGTTACTTGGTATCCGTTTGCTTCAAGCGACTGTGCTGATTTTTTTGCTAGACCTTTAGAGTTCCCTGTTTGAGAACCGTAAAGAATCGTTACCTCTTTTGATATTTTTGAATTTTCGGTTGGAAGCTGCGCCAGTTGGGCTGGTGCGGTTCCCAATTGGGAGCCGGCAAGATAGCCGCTGAGCCAAACCTTTTGTGTTTCGGACAAAGTTGGCAGGAGTCTGTTAAGAAGCTCCACCTGCTCCTCTGTAAACGGGCTGTTCAATACCTGAAGTTGCAACAATACCACCTCACATGGAATTAAAAAATAATTATTTTGCAATATTATTGAGAAAATTCTCTTAGAATCTAGCATGCCATTTTTTTATGATTCAGACAACTATTATTCTAAAAATTTCTCTTTTTTTCAAAATTACTTTGATTGGGACTTTTATCCGGTTCAGCATTATGAACTACTCTTATCTGTCGGGGCTGTTCTTTTTCACGGCTTCGACAGTTATGAACCACTCTTATCTGTCGGAGCTGCTCTTTCTTCATAGCTTCGACAGTTATGAACCACTCTTATCTGTCGGAGCTGCTCTTTCTTCATAGCTTTGACAGTTATGAACCACTCTTATCTGTCGGAGCTGCTCTTTTTTCATGGCTTCGACAGTTATGAACACTTCTTATCCGTCGGAGCTGCTCTTTTTTCATGGCTTTGACAGTTATGAACTGCTCTTATTCTTCGGTAGCCCGTTCCACCACAATATCCTCAATCACCCGATGCTCGGAAAGGATACCAGTATGATAGATTTCCCAGCCCAGCTTCGTCCACTTACGAACCTCCGACGTTACTTCCGCAATCAGAAGCCCTGAGAATAACAAATAAGGAATCACAATCACCTTACCCTCAGCATCATCCATAACCGCAGCTAGCCCTTCCGGAAACCGGGGCTCCGCCGCCGCCAAATAACAGACCGAAACACCTGTGATACCAAGCCGTTCCTTCACGCCATCCTCAATCAAGCCGAAATCGGCCATTGTGGCTGGGTCACTGCTCCCTCTTCCGACAATTAGCACTCGATCCGTAAGCTCCACTGTCCCGGCGGTCTCTCGAACGAGTTCAGCGACAGCATCGAGAATTTGCCCTTGAACACCGAAAGGATCCTTAACCTTAATCGAAACATCAGGATAAGTCGAGCGTAACTCCTCAAGTACAGACGGGATATCTTGTTTGATATGCCCGGCCGCTAGTAGAAATAGCGGAACAACCGTTACTTCTGCTGCCCCTCTCTCCACACAGCGCCTAAACCCTTCTTGAATCGAAGGCTCTGTTAACTCTAAAAAACTGATCTCTTGAATCGGCACATCCACCCGCTCGCTTACTCTCGCAATGAAGGCTCTTGCCTCATCTGCTCCTTTTTTCGAGCGTGTGCCATGACCAATGTATAATACTGCTTTCATCTTCATCCCCTCCAAACACTACCCATGCACAAGCGGAAGTTTAGGAACAATTTCTTCTTGATACCAGTTTAACCGATGATGCAGCTTTACAACCTCGCCAATCACAATCATGCTTGGATTCGAGATTGCCGCTTTTTTCACAAGTTCCTCGATGGTTTCAAGCGTTCCTGCCACCGTTTGCTGATCAGCCAGTGTCCCCCAATGCACAAGGGCAATTGGAGTCTCAGGAGATTTACCGGCCTCGATGAGCTGCTCGACAATGTTCGGCAGATGGGATACCCCCATATAAATACAAAGTGTATCCACCCCATTCGCCAGATGATACCATTGGTGTTCAGCCGCCACATTGCCAGCAGCCTGATGACCGGTAATAAAAGCAAAACTTTTGCTCAAACTTCGATGGGTAACTGGAATCCCGGCATAAGCAGCAGCGGCAATCCCGGAAGTAACCCCGGGAACCACTTCAAACGGAACATCGTGTTTCACACATTCTTCCGCCTCCTCGCCGCCACGGCCGAATACAAAAGGATCTCCGCCTTTTAAGCGAACCACCTTATACCCTTTTTTAGCATACTTTACTAAAAAGTGGCTAATCGTTTCCTGCTTCATCGTATGATAATTGGGGAGTTTACCGCAGTAAACCAACTGCGCCCCTTCTTTTGCTAACTTAAGTAATTCAGGATTAACGAGCCGATCATAGAGGATGACATCGGCTTCCTGCAGGCATCGTAATCCTTTGACCGTCAGTAAATCTGGATCCCCAGGACCCGCACCTACTAAATAAACCTTGCCAGCCATGGCTGCTCATCCTTTCCGAAAGACTAGATAATGTTCTTTTCTTGCAGGTATTGAAAAATTTGGGCAACGGCTTCAGTTACCGTTAATTTATCAGATCGAATTGTAATTTCAGGACGCTCAGGTGCTTCATATGGAGAATCAATTCCAGTAAAATCTTTAATTTCACCGCGGCGTGCTTTTTCATAAAGCTTCTTAGGATCACGTGCTTCACATTGTTCAAGCGGGCAGTCAATGTATACTTCAATAAACTCACCCTCTTCAAACAACTCGCGGACCTGGTCGCGGTCGGAACGGAATGGAGAAATAAACGCAGTCGTTACGATTGCTCCACTATCCACAAAAAGTTTGGCTACTTCCCCAATTCGGCGGATATTTTCTGTCCGATCATAATCTGAAAAGCCCAGATCCTTGTTTAACCCATGGCGGATATTATCACCATCTAGAACATATTCATTAATTCCCTGACGATATAATTCACTTGAAACGGCATTAGCAATCGTTGATTTACCAGAACCGGAAAGGCCAGTAAACCAAAGAACACAGCTTCCATGACCATTTTGAGAACGGCGGTCTGCTTTTGTAACTGTTGCAGAGTGCCATGTGATATTCGTTGCTTTAGACATTGTTGTATTTCCCCCTTAGACCGTTGCGGCTTCTTCTTTCATACCTTCGATTAATACTTCTACTACTTCTTTACGGCTAAATGTAGCAGGAGGAAGAACTCCGGCACGAAGCATTTCTCTAACTTTTGTTCCAGAAAGGATCACGCGGTCTTCTTTGCTGTGCGGGCAAGTTTTATCAGATGCCATGCCTTCGCACTTTGTGCAATAGAAGCTGTGTTCAAAGAACATTGGTTTAATGCCAAGCTCGCCTTCTTCAAAATTACTGAAGATATGCTGTGCATCGTATGTTCCGTAGTAGTTGCCTACACCAGCATGGTCACGGCCAACGATAAAGTGTGTGCAGCCAAAGTTTTTGCGGGCAATCGCATGGAAAATGGCTTCTCTAGGTCCAGCATAGCGCATTGCTGCAGGATACACACCAAGCTGTACACGTTCAGCTGGATAGTAATTATCTAGTAATACACGATAGCTTTTTAAACGTACTTCTGCGGAAATATCGTCTGATTTTGTTTCCCCTACAAGCGGGCTAACGAATAGTCCATCAACCGTTTCTAATGCTGCTTTTTGGATATATTCATGAGCACGGTGGATTGGGTTTCTAGTTTGGAAACCAACAATTGTTTTCCAGCCTTTTTCTTCAAACATTGCACGAGTTTCTTTTGGCTCATGCCATACATCAGCGAATACGCCTTTATCTGATTTTTTAACCAGAACAATATCACCTGCTACATAAACAGGTCCTCTTTCATAAAGACGTTTCACGCCTGGGTGAGCGACTTCGTCAGTTTTGTAAACTTCGATGGCTTCTTTATCTAAATCTGGCTCATACCATTCAGATACTGTGATAACCCCATAAACATCGCCTTGGTGAACTAACTTGATTTCTTCTCCTACTTTAAGTGTTGCAGCAGTTTCATAGGAAACAGGCAATGTAACTGGAATCGACCAGATCGTATTGTCAGCTAAACGCATGTTAGAAACAACATTTTCATAGTCTGCTTTCCCAAGGAACCCTGTAAGCGGGCTAAAAAGGCCAACACCAATCAACTCAAGATCACTCAATGCAATCGCATCAATTTCAATCTCTTTTTCGATGTTTGTTAAATCATAAGTTGGGTCAAATGCTTGAATTAGTTTTCCTCCATGAGGTGCTGGTAAAAATGACACGGTTAATCAAGTCCTTTCTTTTTCAAAAAAATAATTTATCAAATAAAATATGAAACTAACAAATTTAATCTTTCACAATCTCCTGGTGTACCGCCATACCTGGTTTCTGTCTTTTCATTAATGACATGACACCAAAGACGGAAATTAACACACCTGCCATTGCGATGATGGGATAAAAGTTATGTTCAATCAACATTTGAATCATTGTATATGATAATACCATGGATAAAACTGGCGATACAATCCAAACTGTAAGCAGCTGTACAACAATATCTTTTTTCAAAACAGATTTGCCGTTTTTAGCAAAGCCTATTCCAATAATCGAGGAGGTCGTAATTTGTGTCAGCGGTACTGGAATCCCAAAAACAGAAGCGATCGTCACTATCGTTGCGCCTGTTCCAGAGATAACGCAGCCCTCTTCTAAGCGCAGTTTCGTGATTTTCTTCCCGTTGGTTTCAAGGACACGATAACCAAGGAGCAATGCCCCGCCGGCTACAAACAACCCGCCCCAGAAAATCCCGTTCTCCGTCGAAATGATTTTAGCTCCGACTAACGGACCAACCGCATTGGCTACATTATTCATTCCTGCCGAGAAGGCTTCAAACAGGCCCATAAAAACGACTAGCACGGACAGATATGGCACTGCCTTCGGTGCTTCCATCCATTTTTTAAGAAGTTTATTTTTTAATAGAAACGTGACACTAATCGCAATAATAAAGGCAACAAATGGGGTAAGCAGCCAGAATAACAAAATCCAAACGAGTTTACTGATTAACACAGATTGGTAGACAATCCCGGCCCCAATGACAGCTCCCACCGCAACTTCGCTCGTCGAAAGCGGAATTCCAAATAGGTTTGCTAGAAACAGTGACAATGCTGCTGAAGTTAACACAATTAAGGCGATAGGGATTGTAAACGTACTGCTAGGTACAATTCCGCTGCCTAACGTTTTAACCACTTCTCCGCCACCAAGCCATGCGCCAAAGAATACGGTGATACTGCAGAGCAGCAATGCGAGCGGCTTTTTGATTACGCCAGCCCCGTAGGCAATCCCCATGGAAGCGGCTGCCCCGCTTGCACCTATATTAATAGCAAAAAATAAACCAATCGTCACTGCAATGATTGTGAGCAAATACAATACCCTCCTTTAATCCCGCATTACGGACGATCCACCTTTACTCTAAAGGTATGATAGATTAAGAGACCGAAGCGGCGGGGACCGCCCGTCATGCCAGATTGGCCAAACAACCAAGTGGGGATTTCCACTGTGGTGGAGGCTTTAGCTTATCGGGTATGTAAGCCGCATTCTGTCTTACCGCTGCCCGACCAGCGTCCTGCACGTGAATCGCCGCCATCCCCAACCGGCTTTGTACAAGGGAAACAGCCGATGCTTGGATAGTTCTGATCATGCAAGGTGTTGTATGGAAGATCCTTACTTCTGATGTACTCCCAAACTTCATCCCATGTCCAATGAATCAATGGGCAAATTTTAATATTCTCGAATTTATCATCTTTATTAAGGAATTCTGTGTTGGCTCTGGTTGGTGACTGTTCACGGCGAAGTCCTGAGATCCACGCTTGTTTAGCGGTTAATGTTTCCCTCAAAGGAATCACCTTGCGAATATTACAGCACTGATTGGCATCCCTTAGCCACAGCGCTGAGCCATATTCTGCGGCTTGTTCATCTAGACTTACCTTCGGTTGTTTCCGCTCAATTCTTAATGTTGGGAAACGGGCTTCGATTTTGTCGATGACCTCGTAAGTTTCAGGAAAATGCAGCCCGGTGTCTAAGAACACGATATGGGCATCTGGCTTTACTTGCTGAATCAGGTCAATTAACACAATTGCTTCTGCTCCGAAACTGGATGCGTAGACGATGTCTTGATCGGCGTACGTGTTGTATGCCCACTTTAAAACAGAAAGTGCCCCTTTTGTTTCATCCTCGAAAGGAAATGTGTCGGAAATTTGTTGCCAATTTTGATAGGTAATTGCAGCGGTCATGCTATATGCCTCCTTTTCTTCATAAAAAAACGTCTTCCTGGGCGGCTGACGTTGAGACAGCCTCCAGATGCCTGGTCAGCAGTTTTTATTTTGTTTAAGCCGAACCTTTTCATTTTTTTCTATTTGTACAATCTTGCCATCCTGAACCACTAGTGTAATCGAGCCAAATTGTAAAGAAACCAGCATATTCTCTAAATGCGTGATAAGTTCTTGTCTTTCAATAGCGTTCAGCTTATTCGCCTCCTTTTTACAAAAAACGCCTTTCCCACTTTAGGAAAGGCGCTCACGAAAGTCCAGTAAACACCTTATCTACCAAAATGAAAAACATTTTGCTGGAATTGGCACCTTGCTTGGCAGGTTGCCGGGCTTCAACGGGCCAGTCCCTAAGCCTCTCTAGATAAGAATAATTGATTGATGTGATTAATCCTACCATACCAATAGGATTTATGTAAATAAAAAAATATAAAATTTAAAAAATTCTTCATTGCCATCTTTTTAGGGTGAACTTTTAGCAAAAAAATTTCTTTAAACCAATGCCCTTTTTTGATTGTTTGCATTTACTGTAATGTGAAGGAGGATGAGGAATGTGACGGAATTGAATTTTCATCAAATTGCCCATGAATTGTTAAAAAAGGAAGTAGAAGTCGTTACTCTGCAAGGGAATTTTACTGGCAGGCTTCTTGAGGTTGGCAGAGATGTGATTGTATTGGAATCGAGAGGAAGGGGCCGAAACCGAGTTTTGGCGATTAGAATCGAAACGATCGTAGCGATTTTCCGAGTAGAAAATTTTATACCTAGAGGACCATTTGGGTTTGGACCTGGGGAAGTCGAGGAGTCATCAGAACATCATGAAAGCAGCAGTAGTCATTAAGACTGCTTCCCAAGAGAAAGCAATCCTATGCTTTCTCTTTTTTTGCAACAAAATCATCCCGTTACCGATGGATTTTCCGAAAGCTATATACATAAGGAAGGGCCCTTACCTCCATAATGTTTCTCATTACCCTTTTACACATCATCGTGCTAAAATAATGAAATGAATGGGGATCTGACTCCCTCACAAGAAGCACACGGTTAAAAACTAATAGACAAGAAGGGTTTTTTTTGAATCATTCACTAATGAATCTAGACAATAAAATACTTCGTTTTACTGTTACTCTGGTAACAGCTTTCATTGGGGGAGTAGTGTTCTCATTCCTTCATACCCCGATTCCATGGCTGCTTGGGCCAATGGCAGCTGTCTTAATCGGCGCAAGGTTTGGAAAAATTACGTTTTACTGGCCGGTTGCGATTCGTGATACAGGCTTAATTGTTGTCGGGTATTCGATTGGCTTATCCTTTACAAAAGACGCGCTCTTACAAATTATCGCCAAACTTCCTTCGATGTTGCTGATGACGACTTTGCTTGTCCTCTTTTGTGCCGGAATTGCCTGGATCGTTTCTAAATTAACCGGTGTTGACTATCCAACTGTCTTGACCGGAAGTATACCAGGCGGACTTTCGCAGATGATTATTTTTGCGGAAGAAATGAAAGGAATTGATATAACGACGGTGACGTTCCTGCAAGTGGCACGTTTGATGATGATTATCTTCGTCGTTCCCTTTCTAATCCTGGGTCCATTGTTTCATCATCCAGGAAGCGGTGCGGCAGTGGATGTAGTAAATCATGCCACACAAGTATCAGGTCCGGTATTTCCTAATTTTATTATCTTAGCGATGATCTGTGTAGTGTGTGCTTTCCTGGCGCGGAAACTTAAATTTCCTACTCCTAATTTATTGGGACCGATCCTTGGCACTGCGATTGCCGGTATTTCGGGTCTGCATGGCCCTGTCTTGCCGCCATCTGTTTTGGACATTTCGCAGTTTATGATTGGCTCCTATATTGGGTTATTATTGAAACCCGAAAAACTAGAGCATAAAGCGAAGGTCATTAGCCTTGCGTTTTTAAGCGGTCTGTTGATGATTGTCGGGTCTGTCGGCTTAGGGCTGCTGCTCATTTATTTTTACCATATTACACCGTCGACAAGCCTTTTGAGCCTGGCACCGGGAGGGATGGATCAGATGGCCATCCTCGCTCATGAAGTCAATGCTGATTTATCGATGGTCACGGGCTATCAACTATTCCGGCTCTTTTTCATCTATTTTGTCGTCCCGCCGATGCTGCGGCTGTTTTTTAAAGTGGGGTCTAAAAAAATAAAGAGACCCGCATAAGTCTCTCATAAAAAAAGCAATGCGATTGAAGTGCACCGCATTGCTTTTTTGCTATTATTTTGGGGAAAGGATTTCATCAATAATCCCGTATGCTTTCGCTTCTTCTGCACTCATAAAATAATCCCGGTCCGTATCTTTGGCCACTTTCTCAACTGGCTGGCCTGTTCGGTCTGCTATGATTTGATTAATGTGTTCTCTAAGTTTAAGGATGCGCCGGGCCGAAATTTCGATTTCGGTTGCCTGCCCTCTCGCTCCCCCCAATGGCTGATGAATCATAATTTCACTATTCGGGAGTGCGCACCGCTTCCCTTTTGTTCCAGCTAATAGTAACATGGCGCCAAAGGAAGCAGCCATACCTGTGCAGATCGTCCGAACATCAGGCTTAATAATTTGCATGGTATCATAGATAGCAAATCCTGCAGTAGTCGAGCCGCCTGGGCTGTTTATATAGAGCGAAATCTCCCTTTCCGGATCATCTGCCGCTAAAAATAATAACTGCGCGACTACGCTGTTGGCGGTATGATCCGTGATTTCCTCTCCTATGATGATAATTCTGTCCTTTAATAGTCGGGAATAAATATCGTAAGAACGCTCACCGCGATTGGATTGTTCAATTACATATGGTATCGTACTCATTGTTTATCCTCCTTGAAGCGTTTATTAGGCTAAGCAGCCATACAGAGAGTGCTTGAAGGAGATTGATTTTTAGAAGATGACATTGAATAGAAACTTGTGACGGTACTGATTGCCGTTATCGAAGGAATGGCCTCTATTAATACAGATGGATCCTGTTCTTTTAAGGCTTCATAAAAAATTCCCGTCAGCGCCTCTTTTTCTTTTTCACTCCAAAATAAATCGACTGAAAAAGGTTCATCTTCCTCTATTGCTTTTGCCAGCCGATTTTTTCCGCGATGAAGACTGGCCTTTACAGCCGTTTCGGTTGAGTCTAGAATCTCAGCAATTTCCTTTAGCTGATATTGAAATGCCTCTTTTAGCAAATAGATAACGGCCTGTTTAGGCGTAAATTTATTGATTAGCATTTCAACTGCATTCGTTACTTCATCGAGTTGTTTCGTTAATTCGTAGCTGGAGATATCTAGTTCAGCCTCAGGCCTTTCCTGTTTTCTTTTTCGAAGCTGATCGATCCAATGATGATAGGCAATTTTGTTTAGCAAACCCGTACTCATTTGATGCTGATGATATTTCAGCGCCTTCAGATAGGTCTCCTGTGCGATGTCATCTCCATCCCATTTGTTCTGGGCTAAAAACCGGCAATAACGTTGTAATTTAGGATAGATTTCAGCCCAGTGGTTCTCTTCCTCCATTGAACCCATGGTCCTGGTTGGGTTAAGCTTTACTGACATGTGTTTCACTCCTTTTGCACTCTCTGCTTTATAAACGTTTTAAGAAGGAACAAAAGATACGGGTTAAATAAATTATTTTATTTTATTATATGTTAGTTTGAGCAGGATCACATAAACTGATGGATTTATATTATCTGTTTACATAATATTATTATTTAGCATGTAAAAAATATGTAAATTCTAAACTATTAAGTTAATAAGGCTTGAATTACACGGAAAGACATCCTACAATGGTTGTAGCTTCGATTGAAAAAAATGGGGTTTATTTTGATGATAAATAACCATGGATTATTTTGGTCAGCCTGATATAATCCAATTTAAACAATACATGTTAAAGGTGGGCATTATGGAGAACACAAGTCGATATGTTGTCAACGCACTTGGAAAAGGTGGGGAAACATATTATACTCTTTGTAAAGACAAACAAGAATTACAGAAATGGATCCACAACAATCGTGAAAAATTAGTTATGGATGAACTGATCATAAAGGATAAAAAACAAAGTTTATTCTCCAAATGGTTCGGCCTAAAAAAACTATATTAACAACAGACGCCATTCCCTAACAGGAATGGCGTCTTCTTTTTGAACTGGTGTCAGGCACCATTTATAACCTTCCCCATAATAGAATCGTAGAAAGATTGTTAATGGTGCCTGACACCCTTTCAGTTATTGGTGCCTGACACCTCTATTGTGTTGCTGCGGCGCTGTATCTATTCTTTTGGATATGGATGAGTCTGATGGATAGGGCGATTCCTGCGGCGAGCAGGCCGATGGTGAGTCCGATCCAGTATCCTCTTGCACCTAGGCCGGTGAAATTGGCTAGTAGGTAGCCCGCTGGCAGGCAGATGAGCCAGTAGGCAACTAGTGTCATGATAAAAGCAATATTTACGTCTTTATAGCCCCTTAATGCCGCTTGTGCCGTTGCCTGGATTGCATCGCAGATTTGGAAAAACAAGGCAAAAATTAAAAAGTTCGCTGTTAAGTTAATAACGGCCGCTTCAGTCGAGTAAAGTCCGGCCACCTGATAACGAAATGCCACGACGACCAATCCCGTCCCAATCGCAATTAACACCGCAATCCCAACGCCTAACCAACTGTACTGTTTGGCATCTTTATATCTTTTAGCCCCGACTTCATAGCCGACAAGCACGGTTAACGCTGTTGAAATACTAATCGGAATCATGTAAATGAACGAGACCACATTTAAAGCCGACTGGTATGCGGCGATGGTCGTTACATTAAACTTGCTTAACAGGATCGTCACAATCGCAAACACGGTGGTCTCGAAGAAAACGGACAGCCCCATTGGCACACCGATCTGTAGAATTTCCTTACACTGTTCCCAGGAAAACTCTTTTACCTTTGAAAAGATTTGAAAGGAAGAAAACGGATCCTGTTTTTTTACGATAAATATAGTCATTCCTAAAAAGATCCAATCAGTGATGGCCGTGGCATAACCTGCCCCTACTCCGCCAAGCTCTGGAAACCCAAACTTTCCAAAAATAAGGACATAGTTCAATACCAGATTGATCGGTAATGATAACAGCATAATCACCATAATGACACGCGTTTTACCTAAGGCATAAATAAACGACCTTAGCACATTAAAAATAAATAGTGGCAGCAATCCATAACTTAGTCCCACCAAATAATCAAAAGCGGTTTCTTGAACTCTAGGTGAAAGCTTCATGAGATCAAGGATCGGGCTTAGAAAAAAATATCCAAGAACGATAATGATAACAGCAATGATAACGGAAAGTAATATTCCATGTTTGACGACCGTCGCTACTTCGTCATGCTTTTTTTGTCCAAATCGCTGGGCGGCAATCGGGGACACGGCCAGAAAGATCCCGCTAATGCCATTAAAGACTGGACTCCAGATTGAAGTGCCAATGGCCACTCCTGCTAAATCAGAACTACTATATCTTCCTGACATGATTGTATTGAAAAAGACCATGGAAAACATGCCAAGTTGCGTAATTAAGATCGGTACTAACAAAACAAAGATTTGTTTTGTCTTTTCTTTAAGTGTAAACGTTTGATTCATGGTATGAAGGCTCCTATAAAAAAATAAAAATCCGAAATTTCATTATACCCTACTATGGATTAATTTTCCTCATAAAGTTTAAACTATCTGTTTACAAGCTAAAAAAATAGGACCTGATGACAAGTCCTATTTCTTAACAATTTTGGATGGATTATTAATTTTATACAACACTTTAGCATCGACCACAAAATCCTCGGGGGCATCCTTGCCTTTCCCCATTTTCTTGGCAGCCACTTTTCCATCGAATTCTAGTAAATCCCCTGCTGCCAATTCGAATTTTTTCAAGGTCTTACTATGGCTGCACCAAGCTAGTCCCAAATCAATGGGAGTCTCCTGAACAATTTGCACGTTTTCCAATACGACCACTTCATCATTTTCTTCATTAAAAGGATTGTAGACAAGGGCAAACTGTTTCACAGCAGCTGTAAAATGGACTTTATCAGCAGGCAGTTCGATTTTTGGTGCTTTCTCCTTTTTGGGCTTGGGTTCCTTAGCAGTTTTCGCGGCCTTTTCTTTTTTGGGAGTGTCTTGGGGTGGTACCGTTTCAGTTTCCTGGGCTGCCTCTTCTGATTTTGGCTCTGCACCCTCATTTGAAGGATCTTTTTCGTCAAGATTAATTAAACTCTCTTTGCCAAAACTGGATTGCTGCATTTCTTTTAAAAATGCCGGGTGGATACAGGTCAAATTTCCATCTTGGAATTCAATTACTAAGGTGTTAAATTCTCCAGTATTGCCATAGGTTTCATAACCTTTAATGGTTACAAGACGCTGATAGTTGCCTTCTTTATACCAAAATTCCTTTTTTGCTGCCGGCAATCCCCATTCCTTGAGTTTTTCTTTAAAATGATCGTCATCGCGGAATGGTTCATAGTCTCCTTTTGGCGGAATATATTTAGTTAAATCAGACTGTTCGATTTGTGTACGCAGAATGGCCATAACGACAAATCCCTCCATTACATATGTATGTTCTTTCATTATACCATTTATTTCAGAAAAGAATAATTTACCACAACAGGAGGAAATCAGCATAAAAAAAAGACTCTCCAATGAGAGTCTTTTTATATATGGCTTAAAATTATAATTTACGAACGTTAGAAGCTTGTGGTCCACGTTGACCTTGTTCAACGTCAAAAGATACTGCTTGACCTTCGTCTAAAGATTTGAAGCCTTCGCCTTGGATTGCAGAGAAGTGAACGAATACGTCGTCTCCAGCTTCCCGCTCGATAAATCCAAAACCTTTTTCTGCATTAAACCATTTTACTTTACCTTGTTCCATGTGTGGTTCCTCCTGCTGTGTGCTTTGCACACAATTTGTTACTATCCTTGCTCAAATCTTCAAGACAAAAAGCAGTTATCACTTTAACGTTCTTTCCGACTCACAAAAATAATTCTACTTAAATATAGCAGATAGAACGGAAGAAAGCAAACTCATTTGCAATTTTTGTTTTTTTTGGTAGAAAAGTCCGCCATCCAAATATGTCCTTTTGACCATATTCTGCAAGCCTTTTCACGAAATATTTAGCGTTACTAAATTTTTTATAAACATCTAAATTTTCTCTATTAGATTATGGTATTTGATTGTATAATTACTAAGAATTTAAAAAGAAATTGGTGATGGCACATGAGGACTTATAACGAAAAGATCAGTATTTATCATGGAATGGTGTCTACCATTGCAGTGAATCTGGCAAGCAACTATTTTCCTATCTTTGCAATCTCTATTTTAGGGGCCACCAATTATCAAGTGGGGTTAATCAGTTCCCTCCCGCCCTTGGTCGCGCTGATTATGACCGTTCCAGCCGCTATTTTATTGAACCGATTGGAATTGCAAAAGAAAACGGTTGCCATGTCAGTCCTTTGGGCGAGAATCATGTTTTTACTGCTGGCAGGAGTCATTTTTATTCATTCTTCCTACCAAGCATGGTCTTTTTTGATTATTGTAGCCCTTATGAATGTTCCGGGTACGATCTCGAACATTGGCTGGCAGACATTAATTAGCGGGATGATCAAAGAAAAACGGCGTGGAGCCTTTTTCAGTGACCGGAACCGTCTCTTAACAGTTGTGGGCATGATCACTACTTTAATTATCGGGGTTGTGATGAAAAGTCAGACCCATCATGCGTGGGCCTATCAAATTTTATTCATCATCGCTTTCGTTTTTGGCATACTAGAAGTACTTTTTTTAATGAAGCATCGAGAAAAACCACAAGTGAAGCTGGCGCAAAAAAAATCATCGATGGATTGGTCGATTTTTAAGGACCCAGGATACAAGTGGTTCCTGATTACTGCTCTTTGCTTTAATTTTACTTGGCAAATGGCATGGGGTTTATTCAATATCTATAATGTCCGTTATGTTCATGCTACCATTCTATGGATCAGTATTTTTTCGGTTGCCAATCAGCTAGTGCAGATTTTCTCGTTCCCCTTATGGAAAAAATGGGCTGAGCATAAATCTAACACGCTTGTGTTGGTTTGGGTAGCAGTAGGGATGGCAACAGCTCCCGTTTTAAACATCATCTCGACCAATGTATATTATATTACCTTTGTTTCGATGACATCCGGATTCTTTGTTTCCGGTACCACGCTTTTATTGTTTAATCTATTATTGGAGCAATCGCCAGAGGAAAAGAGAACGTATTGTATTACTACCTATAATGTCCTCTTATCCTTCGTCGCTTTTATTGCTCCGCAAATCGGGATTTGGTTCTTAGAAATCTCCAACATGAGAATATCAATGGAAATTTGTACACTCTTACGGTTTATCAGCGCGTTTGTCTTTTTCCTCATGTATATAAAAATTATGCGAACCAAAAAAGCAACCAAAATCATGTCATCTATATAGTAATAATGGTGTCAGGCACCAAACGTGGACACTGTCCTTCTGGAATGGACAGTGCTACTTGTCATCGATGGGGTTCATTTTGCGGAGTAAAGTAAATAATTGGTCCGTTTCTTGTGTGGTTAAGTGCTGGGTTAATCGCTGGTGGGAGCGATCTAATAGTTGGATCAGGATTGGATAAAATTCCAGTCCTTTTTGGGTTGGATATAATTGATAGGAACGACGGTCTTCCACATCTAAAACACGTTCGATGTAGCCGGCTTCTTCCAATTGTTTAACGGCCCTAGCTGTGGTCGCCTTATCAAATTTTAGTTCTGTCGTTAATTTATCTTGATTGACTCCGGGACATCTTAAAATTTCAATTAGAAAACTATGTTGTCCCCCGCCGCCGATGTAGAACGGTTTAAGTTCTTTTGTCAGGAATTTTTGGTGCTGTCGATTTAGCTGTGAAATCAGCTTGCCGATCGGTTTTCTTTCCATGTTCATCCCTCATTAAATGTGTCAATAATATCAAGATTATCTTATTTTAGTTGCAAGTGCAACTATATCCAGTTACACTCTATACACAGATAGTTGCACAAGCAACTAAAATTAAATGATGAGGTGAGTTCCCGTGAATCCCAAAGTTAAAACGTACCAAGAGGATGAACGAATTCAACGGAAGAGATGGATTATTTTAGTGATCCTCAATCTTTTTGTATTTATGTCCACACTCGACAGCAGCATCGTCAATATTGCCCTGCCTGTCATTTCTAAAACAATGAATTTGCCAATTGCAAAAATACAATGGGTGGTTTCCATCTATTTAATTGCGATTTGTGCGTTTATCTTGTTATTTGGAAAGTTGGGTGATCAATATGGAAAAATAAGAATCTTTAAAACGGGGATGATCATTTTTTTAGTCGGCTCGCTTTTATGCGGATTTAGCACCACATTGCCATTCCTGCTCCTATTTCGGATAATTCAGGCAGTCGGGGCTTCTATGACCATGGCAAACAGCCAAGGGATTGTAACAGAAATTTTTCCGCCAACCGAACGCGGCAAGGCACTCGGCCTGATTGGCACCTTTGTTTCGTTAGGAAGTATTGCCGGACCCAGCCTGGGAGGCTTACTTGTTTCAGCATTTGGGTGGGAATATATCTTTTGGGTGAATATCCCAATCGGGCTGCTTGCTATTTCATTTGGATGGAGAATATTGCCCGCCGACCTTACCTTTGTAAAAGCAAAGCTGGATGTGCTCGGCAGCATTTTATTTTCCGTCTTTATTATCTCGCTGTTTTCAGGTCTTCTGCTGGGACAGCAGTTCGGCTATCAGGATATCCGGATTCTTGGGGCTCTTATTCTAGCTGTAGTTACCTTTATCTTCTTTTTATGGACTGAGTCCCGTACTGAGCAGCCGATGTTACAATTTTCTTTATTCAAAAATGCCTCATTTTCGTTGAGCATTTTGTGTGGCTGTCTCGTTTTTGTGTCGACCTTTTGCTTTAATATTATCTCGCCTTTTTATACACAAAACATCCTGCACTTGCCGCCGCTCAGTGCTGGATTACTATTAATGCTGTTTCCGATTACCATGTCAATTGTGGCCCCATTAAGCGGAGCATTATCAGATAAAATTGGTTCGGAACTGTTAACGTTTATCGGACTGGTCATTATGGTGATTGCCCAAGTTGGTCTTTCTACCTTACACGCAAGCAGTTCAATTCTATTCGTTGGTTCCCTGGTTGCAATATTAGGTTTAGGAAATGGGCTTTTTCAGTCTCCAAACAATTCGTTAGTGATGTCTTCCGTTCCACGGTCACAGCTTGGAATTGCCGGGAGTATTAATTCCTTAATCCGGAATATTGGCATGGTGGTCGGCATCGCGGTTGCTACCACCACTTTGTTCAGCGTGATGAGTGCAAAAGCAGGGTACCGGATAACAGGGTTGATCCCGAACCAGCCCGATATTTTTATCGACGGAATGCACATCGTCCTGATGGGCTCAGCCAGCATCTGCTTCGTTGCTGCATTGTTAACAGGAATGCGTTTGTTTAAAGCCAAAGTTGCCGTGAGACAACAGTAAATTTTATCAACTGACAAATATATTTTAAAAAGATTCATATTTTAGAAGGTGAGATGATTTTTGATATCGGGAGGTTCCTATGATTAGAATCAATCATCAGGTTGTTGAGCCGGGAGACCTTAAGGGCATTACCAAACCAGAAGAAAAAAATATCATTAAACTAATGGCGGGTTATCATTCTATCTACGATTATCAAACCATCCATCAATTAGAATTTGAACTGTTTTTTCGTACCAACACTTTGAAAGCTGCACAAGAACTTAACAAAAGCGGGATAAAGTTTACGACTTTCACGTACGCCTTTTGTAATAAAACGTATTGGGATCGATTAGGGAATGGGGGGTTCTTGTTAAAGCCGAATGTTAGCCCTTCAACAGCGATCTTAGACATCCTCAAAAACGGGCAGCTCTATGCGACTGAATGCTCTACCGCCATTGCAATCGTTTTATATCTTGCTACGCTGCATTCGATCGGACGGGAGCGATTTGATTTGTTATTTGCACGGCTATACTTAATGGATTGGCAATTCGATGAGGATCTTCCGATTTTTCAGCTGTATTCGGACGATTTTCTCCCCGGTGATGTCTTACATTTTAACAATCCCGATTTTGATCCGAAACAGCCTCATTGGCGCGCCGAAAATGTTGTCTATTTTGGTGATGACAAGTACTATGGACACGGCGTCGGCATGCAAAATGCCAGCACCATTATCAACTTCCTAAACAAAAAAAGAAAACCGAATCCAACGTATTCAGCTTACCTCATGAATATGATTACACGTCCATATTATCGATCATTTTCATACGGATAATAGTGAAATTGGTGACAGGCACCACCCGTGGACATTGTCCACGGGCGGTGCCTGTCACCTTGATCTGTTAAAAGTTGATAAATGCGTCTTTCGCTTTTACATTGGATTTGATTACTTTGTTTTCTTTTAACCAGTCGGCGACTTGGTTCCATGTATGCGGATCTTGGTAGCCGAATGATTTGTCTTTTGCGTCCATGAGCGGCAAGAGAATTTGTAAACTCTTCGTTTCAATGTCCTTCTCTAGTGGTGATGATTGATCTTCATGCTTTAGCAGCACCGATAAGCCCTCTGCGGGATGGTCCTGAACATATTTTTGTCCCTTCCCAATTGCAGTCATAAACTTCTTAAATACTTCCGGTTTTGCTTTTAGTTCCTTTTCACTTCCGACCAATACTAATTCATAGTAATCAGGAACGCCATAGTCAGCAGGATTCAAGGTCCGCATTGGATGCCCTTCTTTATCCAGCAATAACTTTTCATGGTTGATATAGCCGCCAATGAGGGCATTGGTTTTCTTCGTTGCCATTGCCGGAATCAAGTCCCAGCCCACATCGACCATTTTTACCTGCGAAGCATCTCCCCCGTCAGCCTTAACCATGGATTGTACAATCGCCTCGTCAAGTGGAATCGATGGATAGCCGATTGTTTTCCCTGCTAAATCCTTAGGTGATTTGATTGAACTATCAGCTGGCACCATTAATTGATTGAGCGGATGACGGACAATGGCACCAAACGATTGAACGGGAATCTCTTCCCCGCGCGCCACCAATACCTGCGGCTGGTAGCTGAGTGCCATGTCGATTTGGCCGGCAGCCACAAGCTTCAACGGATCATTGGTATCGGCTGGCATTTCAATCTTAACATCCAAGCCCTGCTCTTTAAAATAGCCCTTTTCCTGTGCTGCATAAAGAAACGAGTGGACCGCGTTTGGGTACCAATCTAACATTAAGGTCACTTTTTCAAGCTTTTTGTCACCGCCTGATGTTTTCTCGGAGGGTGAGGTTTGATTGCTTTTTCCGCAAGCACTTAATAGCAGTAAAAATAAACTTAGCAAAATGATTGCACTTTTCTTCATTTGTTTTTATCTTCCTCTCTTAGATGCGAACTTTATTTTTCAAAACTTGCTTTTCTAGTAAACTTATCAATAAAAACAAGACAATTCCTAGTAATGATAACAGGAAAATCGCCGCAAACACAGCGTCTGCCTGTAAGCTGCCCGACATACGCCGGCTGAAGTACCCGAGGCCCTCACTGGCACCGAGCCATTCGCCAATCGTCGCCCCAACCACACAATATACTACCGACATTTTTAAACCTGATAAAAACGCAGGCAAGGCCATTGGCACCTGTATCTTTTTAAAAATGGTCCAGCGGCTCGCCCCCATCGTTAACAATAATTCACGATATTCGTTCTCGCCTGATTTCAGGCCATCATACGTGCTAACCACAATTGGAAAGAACGCCGTTAAAATCGTGACAGCAATCTTGCTCCAGATCGAATAGCCAAACCACATGATAAAAATCGGCGAAATCGCAATCAACGGAATCGTTTGTGAAATAACCAAGAACGGATAAAGGACCTTCTCTAATGGACGAAAAAAGTGCATGCCGACCCCAAGTAAGGTGCCGCAGCTCACCGAAATGGCAAAGCCTATGAGAACTTCATTTAGGGTTGCAGGCAGATGTTCTGCAAACAGGAGCTCACGGTTGTCGATTAATGAGTTCCAGACCGCGGATGGAGCCGGCAAAATAAAGGCTGGAATAATCCCGCGTTTGACGACCATTTCCCATATACTGACAAGAAGAATGACAACGAAGATAAATAATCCATAATCACTCGTCCATTTTTTTACACTAGTTTTCATGTTGAATCAGCCACTCCAGTTCTTTTCTCATCCTAATAAAATCAGTTTGGTAGATTAGTTCGGAACTTCTTGGTCTCGTTAAGTTCACTTTCCATTCTTCAATCCCGTCCTGTTGGAGGATATAAATTCGATCGCTCAGCAATAAAGCTTCCTCTAGATCATGGGTGATAAAAAGGACCGTTTTTTGCAATTCGCCCCACAGCCCCAGTAACCAGCTGTGCATATTCCGTTTCGTCATAGAATCCAGGGCACCAAACGGTTCGTCTAACAATAGCAAGTCTTTCCCTGTCATAAGCGTTCTTAAAAACGCAGCCCGCTGCCGCATTCCGCCTGACAGCTCATTGGGGTAAGAATTTTCATAGTCAGCCAGGCCAAAGCGAACGAGCCACTCGCGCACTTCTAGTAATTTGCTTTTCTTCTTTTCCTTTGTTACCTCGAGCGGCAGTAGAACGTTATCTAAAACCGTTCTCCACGGCAAAAGCAGGTCCTTTTGCGGCATATAGCCAACACTTCCTAATCTCTTGCCGGACCCGTGACTCCTGTTAATCAGGATTTCTCCCTGATCTGGTTCAAGTAACCCGGTAACCAGCTTAAAAAGGGTACTTTTCCCCGAACCACTTGCCCCGATTATTGAAACAAATTCTCCTGTTTGTACCTCAAGTGATATCTGTTTAAAAATCGGTTTTGAACCGTCAAAGGTGTAGGAAAGTTCCTTTATTTTTAACATCGTTGTACTAGACAGGCCATTCGCCCCCCTGATAGACCATATCCCAAAACATATATTCAAACCGGGAAGTGGTTAAGAAATGTTCTTCTAAGATGACTAACTCCCTTTCCGGTTTTCCTCTAGTCAATTGGTCTAATAAATCGATCAGCCACTCCGCTAGACGGCCAAATTCATCAGAAGAGTACATTTTAACCCACTCACCATACTGATAGTGACCGCTAGCACCTTGATATTCTTTTGCTAACATCTTGCCGATCTCCCAATAGCTCCACATACATGGCAATAATGCTGAGATTAATTCCTCAAGAGAACCATTTTGCGCCACGTTTAACATGTATCGAGTGTAGGCTAAATTGATCGGGGCAGGTTTCGTCTCTTCTAGCTGCTGATGGGTAATCCCAAACTTTTCAGCATATTGGCGGTGCAAGTCCATCTCTCCGTGCAATGTCTCATCAAGGAGCTTGGCGAAAGCTGCCATAGTTTCCAAATCTCTTGCTTTAACTGCTCCAAAAGCAAACAGCTTGGAATAATCAATTAAAAATACATAGTCTTGCTTCATGTAACGAATAAAGGATTCAACCGGAAGGTCGCCGTTCCCCATTCCAACCACAAAGGGATGCTGGTGGGTTTTCTCCCAAATCCCCTTTACTTTTTCAAAAAGCCGCTGAGAAAATTTCATGCGGTTACTCCTCCTTCTTGCTGTTACACCACTCAGCGATAAAAACAGCTAATACTTTCGTAAAATCCAGCAGCTGCTGGATTTCCAGCTTTTCATTCACGGCATGCGCATCCTCTAACTTTCCAGGTCCAAAGATGGCAGTCGGAATTCCGGCACGCCCGAGCCAGCCTGCATCGGTTACAGTTGTGGACATTCCGACCATCGGTTGTTGGTGTACCATTTTTTCAAAAGAGCTGGTTAAAAGTTTTGTACCTGGGTGCTCTATGTCTAATTCTAATGAAGGAAATATTTCACCGCGGTCAACGATCATCGATTTTCCTCCCCAAACAAACTCGGGAGGATTGTCTCTAAGCCAGGGATCAGCGGCTGCAACTGCCAAAATATGCTGTTCTATTTCTTGGATTACATCTTCGTAATCTTCATTTGGATAAAAATGTACCGTAACCCATAATGAACAGCGATCGGCTACAAATGCTGCATGCCGGCCTCCCTCAATCACCGCAGGATTTATGGTATTCGTACCAGGCGGGAAACCTTCATAGCTTTTGGTTACAGCCCAATGGCGTTCAAGATCTTGAAGGCCCGCGATAACCTTCATCATTTTCTCAATCGCACTGCCTCCTTTCACACCGCCGCCGGCATGAATCATTTTCCGGCGGATTCCATCATGATAGGTATCTTTGCTTTGAATGGTGATCCAGCCGGTAATGACGCCGCCTTGCCCTTGAATATGTAAGTCACTGGTATCGACCACAACGGCATAGTCTGCACTATACCCCCGCTCGACACATGCTTGGGTCCCTGCTTCACCGACTTCTTCGCCAATGACCGATTGGAATTGAAGGTCGCCTTGTAATGAGACACCCAGTTCCTTTAATAGTTTTATGGCAAAGAGTGATGCGGCAATTCCGCCTTTCATATCGGCTACGCCCCGGCCAACTATATAGCCATCCTTTTGATAAGCTTCAAATGGGGAGGAGCTCCATTCTTTTGTGTCGCCAACCTCGGCCACATCGACATGACCATTTACAATTAAGCTATTAAACTGGTTCGGAGAGGCACCCGGCAAAATTCCGACTACATTTGGGTCCCCGGGGTACACATCCCACTTATCTGTCGTAAATCCTAACGTTTCTAAATATCCTTTAATAAATTCTTGAACACTATCGGTATTACGGGCAGGTGGGCTGACTGTCGGAAAGGAAACAAGCTCTGTCAACAGATCAAGTAATTCCCCTTTTCTCGCCTCGATTTCACCCGTGATTTTTGCCATCAATTCCTCGTTCAATTTCCACACACCCTAGTTTTTTATAGCTGGAGATTTATTTTCATTCATTACTAATACTTTCTTTCTTAAAAATACGACTAAGACCACAAATCCAAGCAGTGCACCTGCAAATGAGCTGAAGATAAATAACGGAATAAATCCAAAAAGTGTTGCTTTTTGTCCCAGGATTAACGTGGCAATCGGATACGATAAAAGCGCACCAAGAATCCCTGTTCCGATTACTTCACCAGCAAAGGCAAGGTACATCTTTTTTGTTTTTAAAAATAACAGGGACGCCAGGAATGCTCCGACCATACTGCCAGGAAAGGCAAAAATAGAACCTGTTCCCATTAAATTGCGGATCAATGAGACCAAAAAGGCCTGGGCAACGGCATAATAGGGCCCTAGTAAGACAGCAGACAAGACGTTTAAAAAATGCTGCATGGGAAATACCTTTGTAAACCCGATTGGTATGGCTACGAGATTACTAGTAATCGTACCGATCGCGACCATCATCGCCGTTAGTGTCAGCTTATACGTTTTATTCATGTTATCAGCCCTCCACACTATTTTTTAATGACTTTGCTGCTTCGAGTGGTGAATCTGCATGACTGATGGCCGTTATAACCGACACGCCATCTGCTCCGGCCTTTACGACTGCCGATGCATTTTCACTAGTAATCCCGCCTATTCCAACCATTGGAATAGTATAGTTTTGTTGTCGGAGAATTTCGATTAACTCTGTTCCTCTGACCGGCTTGGCGTCATCCTTTGAGTTAGTAGGGTAGATGGGGCCAATTCCAAAATAATCAGCACCATCGTTGAGTGCTATCTCGGCTTCTTCCAGGCTATGGACAGAAACGCCAAGGATTTTACTGTCGCCAATTCTCGTGCGTACCACCTTTACTGGCTCATCTTCTTGCCCGATATGTACACCGTCTGCATCCAGCTCGATTGCCAGCTCAATGTCATCATTCACGATGAAGGGGATTTCATGTTCTTTGCAGATCCTTTGTAACCGTCTAGCCAGTTCGTATTTTTCTGCCCCAGTTAATGCATCCTTCCCTTTTTCACGAAATTGAAAAATGGTAACGCCGCCAGCGATTGCTTCTGTTAAAACCTCGACCGGCTCTTTGAGGCAGTTAGGGCTGCCCATGATAAAATAAACCTTTAAAGCATCTCTTAGGTTTTTCATCGATTTTCCAGCTCCCTTCTTTTCCGAAACGCCCCATGGTTGGTCGGCCCATGCCCATGACCGATATCAATGCCGTCCTCAATGGCCGCCTGGATAAACGCCTTCGCTGTTAACACAGCATCATAAACAGATGCCCCTTTGGCCAGTTCCGCCGTTAACGCTGCTGAAAAAGTGCACCCGGTTCCATGTGTGTTTTTCGTTAGAATCCGTTTATTGGTGAAAGTATAAAATTCATAACCATCATAAAGTAAGTCGGTGGATGCTGACTCATCTTCATCATGACCGCCTTTAATCACAACTGCTTGAACTCCTAATTCGGACAACTTCATGGCAGCTTCCTTCTTATCATCTGCACTTCTAATATTCATCCCCGTTAGAACCTCTGCCTCCGGTATATTCGGGGTAACCACTTTGGCGAGCGGCAATAAATAAGTTTTCATGGCAAATATCGCTTCCTGCTGCAGTAAAGACGCACCGCCTTTGGCAATCATCACAGGGTCAACCACAAGGTTCTCCCATCTATATTTCCGTACTTGCTCAGAAACAGCTTCGATAATATCCGAGCTAAACAGCATCCCTGTTTTCACAGCATTCGTGCCGATATCTTCGCCAATCGCCTGAATCTGTTGGACTACCGCTTCTGGCGTCATCGGATAAACTCCATGAACTCCAAGCGTATTTTGCGCAGTCACAGCGGTGATTGCCGACATGCCAAAAACAGCTAATTCTTGAAATGTCTTTAAATCCGCTTGAATTCCTGCTCCGCCGCCGCTGTCTGAACCTGCGATTGTTAATGCTCTTTTCATCTTACAAACCTCCCCTAACATTTTCTAATCGAAACATTTGAAATAATATCATCTTCGGAAACTAGTGCTAATTGATTCAAAAATTCAATTTGGAAACTTCCAGGTCCCGCTTCCGCTGTCTTCTTTGCCGCATTTTCTGCAGCAATCCCGTAATAGGCTAAAGCTGCCGCAGCTGCACGGAGAACATCCTTTTCCACTCCCGTAAAGGCACCAATGACTGAGGTTAATAAACAGCCCGTGCCCGTAACTTTCGTTAAAATGGGATGGCCGCCGGAAACAACATATGTGGTTTCACCGTCGGAAACGATATCCTCTTTTCCGGTGATCACCACGACACTGCCCGTTGTTTGCGCAGCCTTGATCGCAAGCTCGACTGTGTTTCCATTTCCTGCTCCTGCATCAACACCTTTAATTTCCCATTTTTCGCCTATTACATTCGCAATTTCAGCGGCATTACCGCGCACCACTGAAATCTTGACGTTCTTCATTATTTTGTGGGCAGTTTCCGTTCGGTATGGAGTTGCCCCTGCCCCCACCGGGTCGAAAATAACTGGAACCCCGTGCTCGTTTGCCGCTTTGCCAGCAATAATCATGCTCGTAACGTTCTCGGCATTTAACGTGCCAATATTCAACACGAGTGCACTGGCAATCTTAGCCATATCAGCAACCTCTTCCTTGGCATAGGCCATGACTGGCGACGCACCCAAGGCAAGCAGACCGTTCGCTGTAAAATTTGTCACAACCACATTGGTGATATTATGTACAAGCGGGCTAACCTCTCTTACTCTATTTACTGTTTCAACCACAAAGTTTTTTTCCAACATACTCTCCCCTTTTCTTTTTTAAACATAGAAAAACCAGCTCCATAAAATGGACCCGGTTAGTTTTGAATGCGAAACAAAAACTATCTCACTCGACTACTTTCCTACGCTGGTATTACCCAGATCAGGTCCAAAGGGTTAAAAACTAAATTGTTTTCTCTCAGCCTGATACACAGGGCACCCCTAGTAGATCTTCTACTTTTCATTTACTCACTCATATTAACGCTAATATTCTCCTATGTAAAGAAATTGTTTCTCAACAAAGACTAACTCTTCGCTAATTCGATGATTTCTTTTAACTCATTGGTAAATCCCTTGACGGCTCGTTCATTGAGCACTGTGACTGGAACGCCAAGAAAGCCGTATTTTTCCACTTCTTTTTGAAAAGCAGGATTTTTCGAAATGTCCCTTGCCTCAAAAGGAATTCCTTCTTCCGTTAGGACCCGTTTGACCATCGTACATTCAATACAATCGTTGGTCGTATAGACGATCACTGTTTTACTCATTTGTTTCTCCTTTATTTGAAAAAAAGATATGCTCTGCTTCTATCGTATCACCAATCTGAAAAATCCCAAAGGAAAACAGCTTCTGACGCCGTTTATCTGTAGGGGAGCCGGGGTTAAAAAGAAGTATCCCATTTTCAACTTTTTTCACAGGAATATGAGAATGGCCAAAAATAATACAATCGACTTCATCCTCAGCAAATGCTTGGATGGCCCGCTTTTCGGTCGTTTTCCCCTTGCCGTGACCATGGGTAATCCCGATCTTAAATCCGCCCAACTCTAAGATTCTTTTTTCGGGGAAATGTTCCTTGGTGGTATCATCGTCGACATTGCCGAAGACCCCTTCGACTTTGGCATAGGTTTGAAGCTCATGAAACACATCGATTGTTTGCCAATCACCCGCATGAATAATTAAATCCGTATCAGTTAATTCCGCCGTTAATTTGGCGGGAAGTCCTTTGGCGCGTTTAGGCAGATGGGTATCGGAAATAATGACAACCTTCATCGTTTATCCCCCGTTCAACATGTAGTTTAGTCTATCTATTATATAACAACAGGTCCATTATGTTGAATTCTAGAGATTGATGCATTTTATTCCTCGGGAAAGCGCAGAAACAGACATTTCTCGCATAAGAATGTCGAAAGGGGGCTGTTATAGTATACAATGCCAAATGCAAATAAAATGGGCAAAATTCGGCCTTAGTATTTATCGTTTGCTCTTTTAGACTTAACGCTCCGGTCTGGTGAAGAGGATACCAAAACCCATTCCAATAATAACGGCAAGAACATGGACTGTCCCTGTTGAAATCGAAAGGAATTTGATGATACTTCCATAGCTTTCACTCGTTATTTTCAATAATAGTCCCTGAAAGATCGGCTTATATAGAAGAAAATAAGAGATTAGCACTAATAAAAGGGAAGACCAATTTCTCCGTAGCAGATACTTCGCTAAAACAAAATATAGAATGGCTAATAAAATCGCCAATCCAAATACAAAGTTATTTATGTACCGGAGAGCGCGGTCTGGCTGGTCAAGGAAAGCTAAAACAACCAAGTAAATAATCCACGATAAGGCTACTATTATGGCAATAAGTTGTGTCTTAAGTAAATACTTCATCTTACAGTCACCTCAACAAGCTGATTCATTAACTTTCTTACCATACCACATTCCAGAAAGAAATGACCAATAACTCATGGTGCCTGTCACCATTTCCACTATATAAGGCTTATTGGACGTAAAAAAGGACAAGAAGGAATGTTCTTCTTCTTGTCCTTTTGTTTGATCCTATTTTACTTTTCGTTAGCCGACGTTAAGGCCAAAATCGGTTGCGATCCGTGCAAGGCCGCCTTGGTAGCCGGAACCGACTGCTGAGAATTTCCATTCCCCGTTGTGGCGGTATAATTCGCCTACGATAATTGCCGTTTCGATAGAGAAATCCTCTCCTAAATCATAACGAATAATCTCTTGATTCGTTTCTTCATTAACCACACGGCAAAAAGCATTCGCTACCTGTCCAAAATTTTGTCCTCTTGCTTCCGCATCATGAATCGTAATAACAAACGAAATGCGTTCCACTTGAGCCGGAACAGCCGCTAAATCTACTTTCACCTGCTCATCGTCGCCGTCTCCTGCGCCGGTACGATTATCGCCTGTATGTACAACTGAGCCATTTCCGCCTTCAAGCTGATTATAGAATACAAAATCCTTTTCAGAAGAACACTTACCATTAGCATTTAAAAGGAAGATACTAGCATCCAAATCGAAATCGTTTCCGCCATCATAACGGTTGGTGTCCCAGCCTAACCCCACAATAACCTTCGATAAACCAGGATTCGTCTTAGTTAAATCGACCTTTTGACCTTTAGATAATGAAATTGCCATACTAACACCCTTTCCAATTGTATTCTATAGGATGATCGGATCTTTTTAAAAGTTCCAATACCTTCCTTTATTCTACAAAAATTAATTTAGTTTTACTACTTTAAACACATTTACCATTACAACAAATTCTTCGGTTTTAAATTGATAAAAATGGTTAAATTAAGAAAGTCCAACCTAAATTGGCAGGATATGCTATAATGGACTCTTGGCTAAACATTTAGCCGTTTATATTTAAGCAGGGAGCGAATCATTTTATGATAAAAATTGAAATACCAAATCCAGATGTCGTTGTTACAAAAAGCAGACAACTCGGCGAAAAAGTCGAAGCCCCTTTAAGCAGTGTTTACGGTTTCACTGATTATAATAAAATCCCGCGGGACAAGGGTGGCATCATCCTCTTTTTTGATGCCAATGATGACTTGCTTTTTGTAGGAAAAGCTAGAAAGCTGCGGCCTCGGATCAAACGCCATTTTGAGGATACTGTTTCCCCAATCAAGAATCATCGCGATGAAGTATATAAGATAGCCGTATTAGTGGTCGAAGAACCAATGGATCGTGAAATCTACGAAACCTATATCATTAATACCCTTCATGCTAAATACAATATTGAAAAAGTTTTCTATAAATAAAAAAGAAGAGCAGGTTATTCCTTTCTAATGGAAAAACCTGCTCTTTCTGTTAACTTATATCACCGTACTTTAAAATCATTTCTTTTTCAATATGACTTGCTCTGATACCAAATCGAGGCTTGACTGGGCCGACTTCCTCCCCTAGTAAAACCTTAATTGCCATATAGGGAATATTGATTCCGGAAAGACAGCTGAAATGAAGTCCGCCGCTCATCCGTGGATTGATTTCCAGCAGCTTTGGCACCCCTTTACTGTATTTCACCTGAATATTAAAGACAAATGGTAATCGGTACTCTTGGTGAAACCGGTGAGCTATATCAATAAGATCGACACTTTCTACCAGTTCCCGTACACGCCCATCCCCTTTCATCCGTGGGATAGCCGCATACAACCTGTCTTGTGAGGCTAAGCAATCAATACTATATTCCCTGCCATCTAAATATTCCAGCAACATTAAGTCAGGAAATGTCTCTTGCTGCCTTAAAACCTCACAGGCATGATCGTAGGAGATTCGATAGCCGCCCCCGCTATGGAAAAGATGATGGATGGACTCCCGTTCTTCCTTAATGACCCGAAAGCCCATTGCCCCTTCCCCAATTACTGGTTTAAAGCAAACCGTGTGCCCCTTTTCCTTAAGCGATGTATAAGCCAACTTAAAATCAGCTACGTTATTCACGACTTCATAGTCTGGGATCGAAAAAATCGGTACCCCGTTTGTTAAGGTTTGATAAGCGGCAGCCTTGTTATCCATCGTTTCCATTAGGGCTGCATCCGGACAAACGAGGACCTTTACCCCTAACTCCGCAAATTCAGATAATCGCTTCGAAATGAGCACATTTTCTTTGCGGGGAATAAAAATATCGATTCCGTGCGTTTGGCAAAAATCAAGACAGAACTCTATATACTCATCCCCGGAAACATCCGGTTCGACAAAAGCTTTATCACAGTTTTGTAAATATAGGGCATCTTTATTAGGGCTTGTTCCATAAATCGTAAATTTCCGATGATCCTCGTTGTCGCGAATCATATCCATATAATGCGAAACAGTCGTAAACCATCGATTAAACCAAATTTTCATAGTGAACCTCTCTTACATTAAAATTGACTTTTCCATTATGGACAAAGAGGTTAGTTTTTATAATCCTTTTTTTCAAAAAAAAAGCGCTCCCGCAAATGGCAAGAACGTTTAGCCCCGTTTTCCCTATAAAGCCGACACCCTAAACCTTCATTTTTAAATCATTAAACCTTGAAGCGAATTCCATGATGGCGTCCATGTCTAACTTTGACTGATCAACTGTAATCCCATCCACCTTTTTTACGACTTGTCTCTCAAAAAAATTCATTTCCGAAACGAGAAATTCACCGCCAAACAAACCTAACGCCACCGAATTCTTCCGTAAGTCCTGCGGATAGGCATTGTTAAATTGCTCAATAGCCAATTCACCCTCTCGCATGCAAACGAGAAATAGACCAAGTTCCTTTTCCAATAGGTCATTGTGATGGGTCAGAATAAATTTTTTGATTCGCCGTTGAATCATACCAGCATGAATGGAACCGCCTATGATAACGGTATCATAATCATTTAAGTCAATAAGGGTTTTATCCCTTTTTAAATCGACCGATACCACTTCACCTGCAAGGTGTTCGCTTAATATTCCAACCACTTTTTCTGTAGTCCCATGGGACGAGCAATAAGCAATTAAACTTTTCATGCGATTATCCCTCCTTCTTAGTAAAGAAAACAGCCGCGATGACACTCTGTAACCAAGATGCGAATAAACTAATTTCATTATAATTCCTTTTTAACCAAACGCCTGCAAAAAAATTGGCAATATTCTTACAAACTATAACCACAGTGAAATAATTAGAAATGGTGCCTGTCACCATTGGAGGTGATTAAGGTTGGGCTTGATTGAGTTTCCGTTTGTTTTGGCTGGACCGATTGTGCGGCGGGTGGAGCGTGGGCAGGTTTTTATTTGGATGGCAACGAGCAGGCGGACGGAGATTGAGGCTGCTCTTTATGAGGTTGAGACAATTAGTAATAGTAACCCCAATTCATTCGAGTATCATCCGATGGAGACAAAAACTGAAACCACTTCGATAAGTGCGGGAAAACAGCTTTACATCCATTTAATTAACGTTACCCCCACACATGGCTGCTTTCCGACAGAAACCCTTATTGGCTATAACCTCCACTTTGTCCGTGCCAGCGGCACCCGAACGGACGATTAACAAAGTCTTCACTACCTATCCCCTGATCACCAACACTCTATTTTATACGGAAATCTGAAATACCCTGCCTTTCTCATAAGAAGCGGAGACAGCCAAAGTCATATCTTCTATGGTTCTTGCCGCAAGCTGCATGGTGATGGTCAGGATACACTCGCTCTCGCTGATCACATTTTAGAAAAAGACTATGAAAATACCTCCTCCCGTCCTGATGCCCTTTTCCTTATGGGCGATCAAATCTATGCCGATAACGTTGCCGACCCGCTTATTTTAGCGATTTCAACCATCAGCCGGGAACTAATCGGTCATAAAGAACCGCTAAGTAATCTGGATGCCCGCCTGGGTCAGCTTCCCTACTTTACTGCTCTTACCCAAATGAATGGGAGACAATTTATAATGGAACGTATCGCTCAATTTACAAGCTCCCAGGCGCAAAATCATTTAATGGAGCTCGGTGAATTTGCAGCGATGTACCTTTTGTCTTGGAACCCCGAGCTTTGGGCCGCCCTGCAGAAACAGCAATTACTTCCCTCTTTTGAGGAAGCCGAAGAACAACAGTTGATCCATTTTTCGTTTCCAAACACCGACCTTTATCAGAAGGAACACAAACTCGAACGGCAAAAACTGAAGGACGGCTACC
Source organism: Bacillus sp. ISL-18 (assembly GCF_018613415.1). GTDB lineage: Bacteria > Bacillota > Bacilli > Bacillales > Cytobacillaceae > Neobacillus. The sequence goes on from NZ_JAGGQG010000019.1 coordinate 45,321, forward strand.
TAGAGCAGCAAGAAGCACTGATTTACTTCCAAGAGTCGCTAACTCGTGTCAGAAAATTGCTGGCAAATATTCCTACCTATATGATTTTTGATGACCATGATATTACCGATGATTGGAATCTATCGGCCGAATGGAAAATGACGGTCAACCATGCCCCGCTTGGGAAACATGTAGCGGCAAACGGCCTTTGTGCCTATTGGCTTTTCCAAGGCTGGGGAAATGAGCCAGACGCCTTTAATCTTGATTTTATAACCACTATGACAACCTATCTCAAACGACTTCGCAAAGGGGTCACCCATCGTAAATCTTACGAAAATTGGCTGGAGTTGCTTTGTGAATTCACTTCTTGGCATTACATTGCCCCCACCCACCCAAAAGCCGTCTTTCTTGACACGCGGACGATGAGGGAATATGATACGGCCCCAAAACCGCTTAAATTTGGTCAAATCATCAAAGAAAGCGAAGGCTGCCAGAAGCTGGTAAACGAAACGGGATGGTCGCTCATTACCGCCAAACTCGAAAACAGCAGCTGGAAAAAGGAAAGCCCATTAATCGTTGTTTCGGCCACACCCGTTTATGGCATGGCCTGATCGAATCCTTTTTACATGACTATGTCTATCCTGTTCAAGTGCTCGGTGTAAAGGTGTAAACCTCGTTTGATTTTGAAGCATGGAAATACAATGGAAAGGGATTTACATAATTTCTGAGGCATACCTCCAATTGGGCCCCCCTGCAGCTCATCATTTTATCAGGAGATGTTCACTACGGTTCAGCTGTTAAAGCAACTGTCACTTTTGCCAATAAAAAAACACTCCCGATCTATCAATTCACAAGCAGCCCTTTTAAAAATATGAGCTTCATCGGGGTCTGGGGCCTATTAATGAAAATAGTCATCGCCATCAATGCCTACAGCCGGAAAAGAAACGAAATTTACCGAACATGTACCCCTGATTACACCATCACCCACACCAATCCTGCGGCAGACATCACACCATACCTATGGAAGGATCACCTCCGTTATCAATTCATTGACAAAGGCTCCATTATTGCAACCTCCAATAATCTCGGCCTGGTATCCATCAAAGGCGAACAAATCGAAAACTCTCTCTTTAAAAAATAACGTGAAGGCCGTCACTTTGGCCTTCACGTTTTCATGATTCGTCTAATAAATTGACCGATTTCCCTGGTGGCTCTTTTCGCTTCAGGCAAGAAGTCACCACTAATCTGCCAAACATGCCACATACCATCCCAAACCTTTAACGATACATTTACACCTGCAGCCTTTGCTTTAGCGGCAAGCGATAAGGCATCACTTTGGAGAATTTCATGCGTCCCTGATTGAATCAACATTGGCGGCAGTCCGGTTAGGTCTGCAAACACAGGTGAAATCAGCGGATGGTCGAGAGATTCCGATCCCGCATACATTCGGGATGCTTCCTTTACAGCCCTTACACTTAAATAGGGATCCACATCGCCATTTTTCTGATAACTCTCTCCACTGCTTGTTAAATCTACCCATGGCGACAGACAAACAATCCCAGCCGGAAGCGGCTCATTTTGATCCCTTAAGACGAGTGCAGTAGCTAGACACAAGCCGCCGCCTGCCGAATCGCCTGCGAAAATAATGTCCTTGCCAGCATATCCTTGCTTCAACAACCAGTGGTATACGTTGACCGCATCTTCAATTGCCGCCGGAAAAGGATGTTCAGGTGCCAGACGGTACTCAGGAAACAGCACTTTCACACCAGCTGCTGCTCCAATCCGTGCAGCAAGCGGCCGATGCGTGTTCGCTGAGCAAAGGGCATAACCACCACCGTGAAGATAAAGAATTACTTTATCCGGCAGGGCAGGCCCCGTCGTCAACCACTCTGCATACAACCCTTCGATATGCAAAGGAATGACTTCACAATTTTTCGGAAGTTTGCCCATCTTACTTGCAGCGGTATCGAGCATTTGCCGCTGTTCCTCTATACCCCTTTGCGATACCCCTTTTTTGGCAGCCCGTTTTACCGAGAGCTTAATTGCTTTTTCAAAAAAATAACTTTGTAAACTTGGCATGATTCCAATCCACCTTTATACCCATAATTACTAATTTTATTATACTAAAAAAGAATATCGATGCGGTAATCATTTCGCAATTTCACCTAATATTCCAAACTCTTGTAAATATTCTGTAACAATTGGTCCTGTCTATAGTACAATTAGGCTAACAGGAGGTGTTCAATGAACCGGCTTACCGATCATTTAATCCTTATTTCCTTTGACTGTCTTTCAGCTTTAGACCTTCCCATCTTGCACGAGCTGCCTCACTTTCAAACCATCTTAACAATAGGCGCACTAGTAGAACAGGTTGAATCGATTTACCCTTCCGTCACCTATCCCTGTCATGCAACAATTGTTACCGGAAACTACCCGAACCGGCACGGTGTTATCAATAATACCCTTCTGCAGCCTGGTAAAACCTCCCCAGATTGGAACTGGTAACGGAAATGTATCAAGGGAACAACCCTTTATGACGAAGTAAAAAAAGCCAATATGACCACGGCCGCCTTTCTATGGCCCGTCACAGCAAAAGCGGACATCGACTACAACATGCCGGTAATCTTTGCCAATCGCCTATGGCAGAATCAAATCCTTGTTTCTTTACTCAACGGGACACCCCAATTTCAATGGGAGATGAACAAACGCTATGGTTACATCCGTAAAGGTCTTCATCAGCCGGAGTTAGATGATTTTGTGCTAGAGGCAGCTGTGGATACGATTAAAACAAAAAAACCTAACCTATTAATGGTCCACTTTACCGATTTAGATACCCAGCGCCATGAACATGGATTTTCATCAAAAGAAGCGATTCAATCCCTTCATCGGCATAATTACCGGCTTGGGAGATTACTAGAAGCTTTAAAAGAAGCCAACATCTTTGAACAATCCACGATTATCGCTTTAGGGGATCACAGCGCACTAGACGAGCAGAAGGCGATTAACCTCAATGTCCTTTTCCATCAACAAAACTTAATCACCAGCAACGCAACTGGCAAACTAATAAATTGGAAGGCCTATTGTAAAAGTTGTGATGGATCCGCATATATTTATCTAAACACTCCTGAAGATCAGTCAACCTTTCAAACGGTTCACCATCTCCTTGAATTGTTAGTGGAGGAACCAGACTTCGGAATAGAAAAATTCATGACAGGAGAGGAAGCTGCCGCAAGAGGTGCAGATGGCAAATGTGCGTTTATGATTGAAGCTAGACCTGGATTTTATTTTCTAGAAGATTACAGCGGGGAATTTATCAAATCGATTACGAAAGAGGATACAAAGACCAATAAGAAATATACGATGGCGTGCCATGGCTATTCACCCGAAAAAGAAAATTATGGAACCATTTTAATGGCGGCCGGGAAAGGAATTCAACAGGTCACCCTGCCTGCAATCCGTCTCATTGATGAAGGACCAACATTCGCAAGGCTTCTGGGTGTCAGCCTGGGCCATACTGATGGAAACGTAATTGAAGAGTTGTTAACTTTAAAGGGGAAAATAACATGAGTCGAATGTCAAAGCAAGAAAAGAGCTGGGTATTCTATGATTGGGCAAACTCTGCCTATTCCATCCTGATAACAACTGCCATTTTTCCATTATATTTCAAGGCAGCGGCCAAAGAAGCAGGACTTGCAGCGTCAACATCCACGGCTTACTGGGGCTATGCCAATTCGATTGCAACCCTGTTAATCTCACTTTGTGCTCCTATTTTAGGAAGCATTGCCGATTTCAAAGGCTTCAAAAAACGTTTCTTCACCTTTTTCTTTGCGCTCGGGATTATTTTCACCCTCTTACTCGCAGTTGTACCAAGCAGCCAATGGCTGACTCTCTTAATCTGTTATATGGTGACGGTCATCGGTTTTGGCGGAACCAACATTTTCTATGATGCCTTCCTTGTCGATGTAACGACCGAAGAACGAATGAATCAAGTTTCCTCTAAGGGCTATGCCATGGGGTATATCGGCAGTACCATCCCGTTTATATTGGGAATCGCACTAATCCTATTATCGCAGCAAGGGATCCTTCCAATCTCCGTGACAGTTGCTAGTCAAGCAGCATTTGCCATCACTGCTTTGTGGTGGGGATTGTTTACGATTCCCATGCTAAAAAACGTCAAGCAGGTTTATTATAAGGAACGCGTCGCAAATCCTATAAGAAATGGGTTTCGCCAGTTATTTTTAACCTTTAAAAAAATAAGATTATATCGGCCGCTCTTTTTATTCCTATTCGCCTATTTTTTCTACATTGATGGCGTCAATACCATTATTACAATGTCTACAGCCTATGGATCTGATTTGGGAATCACCTCAACCAATCTCTTAATCATCTTATTTGCCACTCAAGTGGTTGCGGCTCCCTTTGCTTATTTTTATGGGAAGCTTGCCGATCGTTATAAGGGAAAGACGATGCTGTTAGTGGGGATTTTTGTATATGTGATTATTTGTATCTATGCCTATTTTTTAAAAACTACCTTGGATTTCTGGATTCTCGCCATGCTGGTCGCTTCCTCACAGGGAGGTATTCAAGCATTAAGCCGTTCCTATTTTGCTAAGCTGGTCCCGAAAGAAAGTGCCAACGAATTCTTTGGATTCTATAGTATTTTTTATAAGTTTGCTGCCATCTTAGGTCCCTTTTTAGTCGGATTCACGGCCCAACTAACCGGAAACACCAATAGCGGTGTTTTCAGCTTGATTGTATTGTTTATCATCGGCGGCTTGATTTTGATCAGGGTACCCGAAAAAGACACGATTATAGAACCTAATACCCTTTCACAATAAATTAGAGTTACACAAAAACAGTGCTCTTTCACATGTGAACGAGCACTGTTTTTTTATTTATATTGATTACAGAACTAGCGTTCGGTTATAATGATACTATAACAACCTTGCTGCTAAAAGGATATACCTAATTACAAACAGCAAGGAAAAAAGGAGAATTTTATATGATTGCACCGTATTTAATGTTTAACAGACAATGTGATGAGGCTTTTAAAATGTATCAAAAAGCCTTTGATGGCGAAATGGTTTCAATCCAAAAATATGGTGACATGCCGCCAAATCCTGCCTTCCCTGTAGCGGAAAGCGATAAAGACCTTGTTTTACATGCCCAATTGAAATTAACAGAATCAGGATTTATTTATGGTTCGGACGGAAATAGGGATCTTGGAAATGGTGCAAAAGTGTCAATTAGTGTAGAGCTTGATTCCGAGGAACGTGCACACCAAGCATGGGAAGTTCTCAAAGATGGCGGCTCTGTTTATATGGATCTGCAGCCAACCTTCTTTTCTAAATTGCATGGTTCTGTACAGGACAAATATGGGGTAACTTGGATGTTTACCGTTAACTAGGAAAGCACAAGCGCCTAGGACAAATTTTCAAAGTTAATGAAAAATTAGCACCCAGGGCTTAAACCTGGGTGCACTCTCTTATTTTACATCGTAACCTTGGTCATCAATGGTTTCTTTAATTTTTTCAAGTGAAACGAGTTTCCCATCAAACTCTACAGCCACTAAGCCTTCTGCTAGGTCAACTGCCACCTTTTTTACACCCTGCAGTTCACCGACACTGCCTTCGACCGCTTTCACACAATGTCCACAAGACATTCCACTCACCTTTAAGGTAACTTGTTCCATTATTAGCGCCCTCACTTTTTCATTAATTTTTGTATGGTCACAAGGACCTCATCGAGGACCTCCATATCGCCCTCTTGGATTCTCTCGACGACACAGCTTTTCATATGCCCTTCAAGCAATAGTTTTGCCACACTATTTAACGCTGATTGCGTGGCAGCGATCTGGTTAATCACATCATCACAATAGGTATCTTTTTCAATGAGGCCTTTAATCCCGCGGATCTGCCCTTCAATTCGATTCAGCCTAGTAACTAAATTACTTTTCACCTTATCTGGATGATGACTCCGTCGATGGCTTCCCTCATGTTCGCAGCATGTTTCGATCGTAGACTCCTGCTCAAGTTCTTTTTCATGAGACATTTAAACGCCTCCTTTTTGGTCTAATTATATCATACCACCGTACCGTATCGCGACGAGGATATTTGTCCTATACCCGCTTCCCACCAATCAACAAAAAAAGAAAAGATAGGCTTAATTTATTTCATCCAAGCCTATCTTTGAACAGTACACTTATTTGCCTTCTACAATTCTTTGTTGAATATTGCGAATGACATCACCGCGGCTGATGACACCTACGACACGATTCGCACCATTTACGACAGGCAATTTTTTAAAATGATGCTTCGACAAGATGTCAACCACTTTTTCCATATCATCTTCAGGCTGAACTGACATAATCCCATTTGTTTTCGCAAACTTAATAATCTCCCGATTGATAATCTCACTTAAATGAACTTGTTTATCCTCTACGGCTATATAAGTAATAAAACTGAAATAATCATGAATCCGCCGGTCTATGGGCTTAATAGCACGGATAATATCGCCATCTGTTACGATGCCGCATAAGGTACCATCTTTATTTGTAATTGGAACCCCGCCGATTTTCTTTTCTACAAATACAGACATGACATCTTTAACTGTATTTTCTGGTCGAACTGTAATTACGTCTCTCACCATAAAATCTCTAACTTTCATCATGGTCACCGCTTTCTTGGGATCATCTCAAAAATAAATTATGTTTTTTCCTTTATTTTTTGTGCTATTGTCAGGTTAACTTGAATATAATAAATTCCATCTTTCAAGATAGTATTTTCAAATTTTTAAGGATTCATGAAAACTTATTATTTATTCGGCTCCTCGATCATTTGTGGAAAGCTGCTCTAAAACTCTAGGTGGGAAAACCATTCGGCAAATCAGCTTCGCAATATCTTGATAAGCAGACGGTTTCTCAGACTGGCTTATTTTATCAAGTCCGTTCTCGACCATGATCATAATCGCCCAAGAAAGGGTGTCTACATCCAAATCATCCCAAATTAACCTTTTTTCTCCCGCTTTTTTTAATCCATTAGAAATCCTAGCATGAATTCTTTTTCTAGCATTGTCCAGAACAGCTGCGAGCTCTGAATCCTTTGATAACAGCTCTGGCAGAACATGACGAAGTCCGGACTCATGGATTCGGTCATAATGATTTTCTAAAGAAGACGCCAGTGCTGCCACTGGGTCGCTTGAAAGCCAGCTTATTTCCGGTGGAAGAAAGGTCTCAATCTTGTCCTCAAGCAGCGACATCAACAGCTGCCGTTTATCGGTAAAATATCGATAGAAGGTTCCGGTTGCAACCCCTGCATGCGCGGCAATTTCTTTTGCCGTAGTCTGCTCATAACCCTTTTCTTGAAACAAGGCATAGCCACTTTCGATTAACGCATTTCTTTTAGCTTGAGCCCGTTCCTGTTTTGGTAAAAATGGAAATTCGCCTACCAGCTTTTCATCATCTGACATGTTCTCACCTCGATATTATCATACCACTTTTCGCAAATTTGAACCATAGTTCATGTTTAAATTGACAGAAATAGCGAAATATGTGATACTTGAACTACAGTTCAGGTTATCCATGTTGATCATTAATTATTTTTGAGAAAAGTTATTTTGCGGAGCAGGAATTTAAGTCTTCTATGCGAATAATTTAAAGTATCTAATTTTATTTTTAAAAAAACATCTTAAAATAATTGGAAGGTGTTGGTTCATTTGGCAAACCAATCTGAATCTAAAAAACTATCTGTTAATTCCACTATTTCATTAAAAGGAATAGTCAAAGCCATTTTCAACGATACCGTTCATGTTCAAATTGGCGGAAAAATCATTCCAATTCCCGCTTCTGATTTTATGATGGAAAAACCAACAAAATAATAACCTTTAAGAAGACCCGTCACATTTGTGATGGGCCTTCTTTTTTCTATTAATTCTCTGAGTTCAAGCGCTGGTAACACTTACATGTTGTAACATGGTCATTCACCATCCCCACTGCTTGCATGAAAGCATAACAGATGGTTGAACCCACAAATTTAAAGCCCCGCTTCTTTAAATCTTTACTTAAGTGGTCGCTTATTTCCGTTGTTGCCGGAACCTCGCTTATTTCCTTGAAATGATTTTGGATTGGCTTTTCGTCTACAAAGGACCAGATATAGGCCTGAAAAGACCCAAATTCATCGACGACCTTAAAGAAAGCTTTTGCATTCGTAATAACTGCATTTATTTTCAGTTTGTTTCTAACAATTCCTTCATTTTGTAATAATTCAGCCACTTTATTTTCATCATAGTGGATAATCTTTTTGGGATCAAAATAATCAAAGGCTTGACGATAGTTGTTCCGTTTTTTTAAAATCGTATACCAGCTTAATCCTGCTTGAGCTCCTTCAAGATTTAAATATTCAAACAGCAGGCGGTCATCATATACGGGTACTCCCCATTCGTGGTCATGATAGTCTATATAGAGTGGGTCCTGATTAACCCAGCTGCATCTTATTTCTTTATCATTCATTGCATGTACTCCTAAATAAATTTCATTGTAAACGGTCCTATAAGTATGACATACTTCCCCCCAAAAAGGTATGCTTACATACAAAAAGCCGGACACCTAAGAGCAGGTTTCCGGCTTAAAATCATCTTATTTTACTAATTCATCCTCTATTAATAAATTGATTTCTGGAGCTGTGACTTTACGAAAGGTAATCAGCACATTCCAGCTGCCTGAAGACTGACCGTCTGCATAGAAAGTAGGCTTACATTCATCATCAAGCAAGCTAAGCAGCATAGCAAGATGACGCCCGCCTGATTCGACTCTTGCTAACCTTGCATATTCTGGCAGCATATCATATGCGGATTGATAATCCTTGTTCATCACAAATTCAAGAAATTGCTTATCCATTGCATGCTCTGTGATGGTTGGTTTATTATGTCTGCCTCTTACTAAATTATGTGACAAGGCACCACTTGAAATAAAGACAACCCTTTTACTTGTTTCTTGTAAAACCTTTGCAATTTGCCGCCCCCACTGATAGGTCTCTTCGATACTGGCTGCCAATGTAACTGATAAATTGATAACGGGTATATCCGCATCTGGATTAAGGTACCGCAATGGAACCACACTTCCGTAATCCCACAGATAATATGGATCATTTACTCCCTGGACCTGGAGCCCTGCATCTTCACCGGCTTTTACGAGCTTGTTTGCTAATTCTTCATCACCTGGGTAGTTGTAAGGGAGGTCTTTAATTAGGTCTGGGGCTTCGAATGCTGTTAATATCCCTTTATGAACCGGTGTACAATCTACATAATGGAAAAACGTCGAAGGCCAGTGACATGATACTAACACAATCACATCTGGATTTATTTCTTTTATTTGTTTAGCGACTTCTTTCATGGATGAGGCCATATCCATTTGAAAATCCGGTACTTGGTCTTCATGACACATACTGGGAACATGGGGAGCTACCATACTAAATTCAATTGTCATAATACCCTCCTACAAAATTTGATAACTAAGGTAACGCTTACATAACAGATAAATTGTGGGGAGCAATGATCTTCCCCATGCTCCCATTTATCAATTCTTATCTTTCTGACGCAGGTATGCCTGCAATCCCCCAATGGGTTTTTGGTACTTCTGTTACAATGACCCTAATGCTTTCCTTTGGTGCATTCAAGGTTTCCTCAACCGTATGGGTAAGATTTTTAATTAGTTCTGTTACTTTTTCGGGAGGTCTTCCTTCCATAATTTGAACATTAATTAGTGGCATGCTACTCATCCTTTATTTTAGGCTGGGTTAATCTTGAAGGTTGATTTCCGCTCCAGGCGGCNNGCCCCGTACTCCCGCAGGAGTCTCCGCCGCCTTCCGCTACAATCAACAGGCAAAAAATCAACAGTAACCTTTAACACAGCCTTATTTTTAAAAAGTACTTCGACTTAATCAGTCACGGTAAAGGTTACTTCACCAAGCCCATCAAATTTCCCGCTGACGACATCACCATATTTCAGCATAACTGCACTGGTAATCCCGCCTGTTAAAATCACGTCACCCTTACGGACCTTTTCACCTTTTCTGGCAAGCATATTGGCCAGCATCGCGACGGAATGTGCCGGATGTCCTAAAACCGCTGCACCTGCCCCAAGTTCTTTTATTTCTCCATTAATGGACAAAGTTGAGCCAAGTAAATCCAATTCAAATTGCTCTGGTTTCTTTAAGGTTGTTCCAAATACCACTCTTGAGGTTGAGGCATTATCCGCAATCACATCTGGTAAAGTGAAATTGAAATTTTCATAACGGCTGTCGATGATTTCTAGAGCCGGAAGCACATATTCCGTTTTGGCGAGAACCTGTGCACCGGTTACCCCTGGACCTTCGATATCTTCCCCTATTACAAAGGCGATTTCCGCTTCCACCTTTGGATGGATCATCTCATGTAATAGCAGTTTTCCGCCATTTTCAATCAACATATAATCAAACACATATCCATAGATGGGATCTTCTATTCCCATTTGTTTCATTTTGGCAAAACTAGTTAAACCCATCTTGGGACCAACGATTCTTCTGCCTTCTTGCAGTTTCATTTGGACAATTTCTTCCTGAACTTGATAAGCTTCCTCTACAGTTAAATCCGGCTTTAGGTTGGTCGTTACCTTTACAACCTCCCTTTTTTCAAGCTCGGCGGCAACAAGATAATTAGCGATTTCCTTAATTTGACTCACATTGTTCCCCTCCTATTCTCCATATTAAAAGTGCACACTGACCTGGCCGAGATGAGCAAACCTTGCCGTAAAGGAATCTCCCTTTTCAGCTACCTCTGCAGCCGACAGCGCTCCTGAAAGTATCACTTCTCCCGCTCGAAGCGGGATATCAAATTCTGATAGTTTGTTGGCTAACCAGGCGACACACGTAGCTGGATTTCCTAACGCTGCTGCACCGACGCCAGTATTGACGAGTTCACCATTTTTCGTTAAGACCATGCCGATTAATTCAAGATCAATATCTTCTATTTTAGTAGGTTTTCCACCTAGCACGTAAAGACAAGATGAGCCATTGTCAGCAACCGTATCCTGCAGCTTAATCTTCCAATCTTGAACTCTGCTATCGACGATTTCAAGTGCCGGTACGATATACTCAGTGGCTTGAAGAACATCAAGAGTGGTCACATTGGGTCCACGTAAATCTTTTTTCAAAATAAAAGCAATCTCGGCTTCTACTTTTGGCAGAAGGACCGATTCTATTGAAATCGTTCCGCCATTTTCCACTACCATACTATCTAGCAAATGCCCATAATCCGGCTCATCCACTCCAAGCAGGTTTTGCATTGCTAAAGACGTTAAGCCGATCTTCTTGCCAACGATTTTTTGTCCTTCTGCTATTTTTTTATTAATATTTTCAAGCTGGATATAATAAGCTTCTTCGACTGTAAGCTCGGGATCAACTGATGTTAACGGAGCAATCCCCACTTTCGTCATTTCTGCCTCAGCTAACTGTTCTGCAAATTGTAATACTTTATTAGTCAACGTATTCCTTCCCTTCTTATAGTTTGATCGTGACATTGGAAAGTTCGGAGTAAAAATCGATACTATGCATGCCGCCCGTTCTGCCGATTCCACTATGCTTCATACCGCCAAAAGGTGTTCGTAAATCGCGTAAGAACCAAGTATTTACCCAAATAATCCCTGCCTCGAGCTGATGTGCGACCCGATGCGCTCTTCTTAAATCGTTTGTCCAGATCGTTGCACTTAATCCATAATGGGTATCATTTGCCTGCATCACCACTTCTTCTTCCATATCAAATGGCATAACGGTAACCACTGGTCCAAAGATTTCTTCACGAACACAGCGTGAATTTCGATCAAGCCCTACTAAAATAGTCGGTTCTAAGTAGTAACCTTTTTCATATCCATCCGGACGTTTTCCGCCGGTTAGGATGGTGGCTCCGTCTTCGCGGGCAATATCAATATAGCTGTTCACGCGGTCATAATGTTCTTTGCTGACTAGCGCACCTACATTCGTATCTGCTTCAAGCGGGTGGCCGACTTTTAAAGTTCTAACCCGTTCAGCAAATCTTGTTAAAAATTCTTCGTAAACTGGACGTTCCACATAAATTCGTGAACCGCACAAGCAAACTTCTCCTTGGTTCACAAAGCTGGATTTAATCGTGGTTTCGATCACTTCATCCAAATCAGAGTCAGCAAAGATAATGTTTGGATTTTTCCCGCCTAGTTCGAAGGAAAGCTTTTTCAAGGAATCGGCTGCTGATTTCATGATCGCTGTACCCGTTCTTGGCTCACCAATAAAGGAAATCGCATCCACATCCGGATGTTCCGAAATCGCCGCACCCGAGGAATTTGGTCCAAAACCATGGACAAGGTTTACCACACCATCTGGAACGCCTGCTTCTTTACAAATTTCCATTAATACAGTTGCGGTCATTGGTGTCCACTCGGCTGGTTTAATAACAGCTGTATTCCCCATGGCTAAACATGGCGCTAACTTCCATGTCAACAGTAGTAACGGCAGGTTCCACGGTTTAATAATCCCAACCACACCGACTGGGCGGCGATAGGAATAATGAAGAGCGATATCATCCTGCATATTGGAATCAGTGTTAACAGAAATCATATAATCAGCGAAAAAGTGAAAATTAAAGGCAGCACGCGGAATATCCACACTATTTGCTAATGAAAATGGCTTACCCGTATCCATGGATTCAAGATGTGCCAACTCTTCCTGTCTTTCAAGAATTAAATCGCCAATCCTGCGGATAATTTTTGAGCGTTCGACAATCGGCATGGTCTTCCATTTACCATTTAACGCTCGACGGGCTGCCGCTACTGCAAAATTAACTTCCTCTTTTCCCCCTTCAGCAACGGTTCCTAACACTTCTTCAGTTGCTGGGTTGATATTTTCAAACGTCTTGTGATTCTGTGATTCGACAAATTGGCCGTTGATAAAGTGCAAACAATTAATGGCTCTTACTCTAGTTTCTACTTCCATGTCGAAACTCCTCCTACAAAATAATTGATATTTTAATATTTTCTTAACATTATGGTAACGCTTCCGAATTTCACATACAACGCCACTGTTGCGCTATATGCAACAACATAAATATTTTTATAAATTTTTGTAAAAATTCTTAATAGTTAAAAATACTATTTTCATTTTCCGCTTTTTCTGGTATATTGCCCACATAGAGCAACCTTGTTTAACATAGTGAAACACATCAGAAAGAGGGATTTCATGTGGACGTAAATATCGAGAAGGAAAGTCACCTTTCTTCTGTAAAAAATGCCCTTCGGATCTTACAATCTTTTACCATGGATGAACCCGAAAAAAAGATCAGTGATCTATCTGCCGCGCTCGGTCTTAACAAAAGCACAGTCAGCCGAACAATGACAACGCTTGCAAGTGAAGGGTTTGTTTTCAAAGATCCAGAAACAAAAAAATATCGGTTAGGTCTTTCCATTTTATCGTTAAGTGGGATAGTCAGCAGTCAGATGGATATCTACAGGGAATCACAGCCTGTCTTAAATCGATTAGTGGAAAATATCGGGGAAACTGCACATATTTCAGTTTTGGATCAGTTAGACGTGATCTATCTCCAAAAGGTTGAATGTAATCATCCTGTCCGTTTCCTAACCCATATCGGTAAGCGAAATCCTCCTTACTGCACGAGTTCAGGTAAGGTCCTGCTTGCTCATTCTCCCGAAGAAGTAGCTAATCAGGTCATTGCGAAAGGCTTGAAAAAATTCACCAAGAATACCCTCACTAACCCGCAAAAGCTTCGGACTTATTTAAAACAAGTGAAAGAAAACGGTTATGCCAGTAGTACAGAAGAAATTTTGGAAGGGGTAACCTCCATCGCCGCCCCTATTTTTGATTACAGAGGAAAGGTCATTGCGGCACTATCAGTCGTCGGGCCAACCCAACGAATACAGCAGCATAAAATACAAGGTTTAGCAAAAAAGGTCATGAGTGCAGCAAAAGAGGTTTCACAAAGAATGGGTTATCGAGGTTACTAATCAATTATTTAAAATAGTTAAAAGGGGCTGTTTCGGTTGTATGATTTTCACACTCATTTTATCCCATCGGACGTTTTAACTTGGTTGAAGGATCACCAAAAAACAGTAAATGCAAAATGGATAAAAAAAGAAGAAAGTAAAGATGATTTCTTAGTCGTTAACGAAAAATGGGGCTTCGAATTGAAGAAATCGTTTACGGATGGCGAATTATACCTAGACGAGCAGGCAAAAGCAGGTGTTGCTCATTCCGTTTTATCGCCTATTCCCCAGCTTTTTATGTATGATTTTCCTGAAGACATCACGCTTGATCTATCCAATGTTTATAATCGTTCATTAGCCGAGTGGACCAAAACGTCGCCAAATAGACTCTCAGCGTTAGGAACCGTTCCACTTACCAACCCTATTAAAGCAGCCAAGGTCTTACAAGATGCCATGAATTTGGGACTTAAGGGAGTCATTATCGGACCTGGACTTGAAAATCAAATGTTAACCGATGAATTTTTCAAGCCCTTCTTTGAAGAAGCTAATCGTCTAAAAGCGATTGTATTTATCCATCCTTTATTATGCGAAGACCCTCGATTAAAGAGAAGAATGATGCCTAATTTAATTGGCGTTCCTTGGGAAACGACGGTTTGTTCAACGGACCTCTTGTTAAGTGGTTTGATTGATCAGTTTCCTAAAGTAAAAATATTATTTGCTCATGGCGGCGGTTTGCTTCCTTACCAGATTGGCAGGCTGGACAAGGGATTTGACCAATGGCCGCAAGTTTCATCCCAGTTAAAGGCCAAACCATCGGAATACTTGAAACGCTTTTGGTATGATACGGTGTTATGGAACCAAGATAGCCTGGATTTCCTAATCAAAACGGTTGGTGAGAATCGTGTTGTCCCCGGTTCTGATTATCCATTTGACCTATCTGTTTGGCCACCCACAGGAAACCATGAATTGGCCGTTCGTTCATTACTCGATTAATACTTAAAAAGGTAGTTTAGTTAAAAATGAAGCAGGGAGCCCCCTGCTTCATTTGCTTGGAATTAAATCGGTATAACAGAATCTTATTTGACCAGTATAGATGTCGTTGGTAAACTTTTTCTCGCCCAATTTAAAACGAATAGGCTCTTTAAATATGGGACCATCAAAAACAAAGGAATGGTATTCCCCGTTTTCCCCGCAAGGGTCTACCTCCACTGGAAGGTCCTCCAAAAATGGTTGAGTGATTTCCTTGCCTGAAAAACCCTCAGACAATCGAGTCAAATCTACACAAGTCGTAATCGTCCGATAGCCTAGGGAAAGAAAGCGATGAATCAATTCCGAAGTGTTTAAACCCCATAAAGGGAATACCGGTGTGATCCCTACAGGCTTTAACATTTCCTCCCGATACTTGCGCACATCTTCAAGAAATAAGTCGCCAAATGCGATGTGATCAATGCCCAATTCCTTCATGGCATCCATTTCTTTCAGCATTATTGCTCCATATTCTTCATTTGAACACTGTTCAGGGATTCTGATTTTTTTCAATGGAAGACCGATAGACTCTGCTTGGGCCTCTAGCAATTTCTCTCGTACCCCATGAATACTCGTCCGATTAAATCCATCGGTGACCGTTGAAAATAATAGTTTGACCTCATATTCGGTTGAATTCAATAGTTCATGTAAAGCCAACGTTGAATCCTTACCACTAAAGGAAACGGCTGTTTTTTTCATTCTACTCCCCTCCTAATGGTATGTTAACAGACTTTTCATCTCTCTTGTGCAATAAAATATAGAAACTTATCCATTATGTTTATAGAACAACTATTGAATATACAAGCTACCACTTTACCTTCCGAAAAGCCCTTCTTTCAGCGTATTCTGAGCAAGGAATACAAACCTTCACCTCTTCCCCTTTATCGTTAAGATACTTCCTTAATGGACTGACTTTTCGATGACAAATGACACACTTATTTTTAAACATCTTAAATAAAAACAATGTTTTTCACCTTCGTTAGGTTTCGAATTTACTATAGTTTATTAGAAAAATTCTTAATTGGATTCATTTGTATTAAGTTTTTTTCCTAGATTTATAGTAAGATGGGTTAAGAACAAAGTATAGAAAGGACACATCAAAATGTTATATAAAATGATTGTACTAGATTTAGATGATACTTTACTTCAAGACGACCACACCATTTCCCCTCGCACGAAACAGGCGTTAATGGATGCTCAAAAGGGTGGTGTAAAGGTTGTATTAGCTTCAGGGCGTCCAACCTCAGCCATGTATGCTATTGCCGATGAACTTAACCTGAAAGATTATGGCAGCTTCATTCTTTCCTTCAATGGTGCCAAAATAACGAACTGTCAAACTGGTGAAGAGCTTTTTAGCAGCACCTTGTCCCCCGAGACCGCGCACCAATTATATGAACTAAGCCGCCGTGAAGATGTGTTTATTCACACTTATGTTGGCGATTTGATTGTTACCGAGGCAGGAAATCAATATACCAATATAGAAGCTGAAATTACCGGCTTGGATGTTTTGGAGGTCGACAGTTTTGTTGAGTCGGTCAATGAACCGGTTGTAAAAGTGTTAATGGTCGATGATCCTAATAAACTTGTCGAAGTAGAGAAAATGCTTCAGCAAGAATTGGCGGAGGAACTAAGTGTGATGCGTTCGAAACCGTTCTTTTTGGAATTTACGGAAAAAGGAGTTACAAAAGGAACCAGCCTAAATCAGTTAATCGGACAACTTGGTATTACGCGCGAAGAAGTCATTGCCATCGGCGACAGCTACAACGATTTAGCGATGATTGAGTTCGCTGGACTTGGTGTTGCCATGGGGAATGCCCCGCAAGATATTAAGGATAAAGCAAATTATGTAACTGACTCTAATATGAATGATGGTGTAGCAAAGGTTGTAGAGAAATTTGTTTTAAATACGCCCGTCATTGTTTGATTCCAAACGCTTGGATATTCCAAGCGTTTTTTGTTTTATTATGTTCCCTAGCCCAATCATGTCCCCAGATTCAATCTCTTTGCATAAACTATCACAATCTAACAAATAAAAGGCGGAGAGAGGTATGGGACTATTCATTAATAAGAAGGAACATCCGAATTTATTCAAAAATAGCAATCAATTGAAGGAATCAAACCAAGTGGAAGCAAGGCAAGATTTCCTAACTGAACTAATAAAGGAGCAGCAAAAGGCAAATACGGCTCTGAACCAGGCATTATCGGAACTCCAGATACGTTACAAGGAGCAAACAGATGCTCAGAATACCCAATGGAAACAGGTAGATTATCAGCTAAGCGATTTAAAGAATAGTACGTATAGACAGCAGAAATTTGAAAACGAAATGGTCACCAATTTACATTCTCTACATGAAAAGAATGTCCATTTAGAGGCTATTATTGAAAAGGAAACACAAGTAAGGGAATCCCTGTCTGGTCAAATCAGTCAAATTAGTAAGACTTGTGACAGTATTGCAGAACGTTTAGATAAGAATGAAGACACTCAGCTGCAGCTTGCCCAACAAATGCAAGAACAACTTGAGATGCAAAAACAAGCTGCCCAAAAGCTAACGAAACAAGAAGAGATCCATGAGGGAATGTTAGAGCGGCTTGACCAGCAGGATGCATTATTAGATAAACTAGCCCGTCAAGTAAACCATATTCGTTCCATTCTATTTGAACGGACTAATTACTTGGCAGGAAAAATAGAGGACGGCTATAAACTTACCTCATCTTATGTCTACAAATTAATGACCGGCTCCGAACAACCGCTGACATTTTTCTTAATGAATCAAAAGAAAGAAGAAACGCAGGATGTTGAATAAGTTAACCTTCGAACCACAAGAACAAAAGCGCAAGCGCCTTGGTTAGCCCCGACAAGCATAAGACGAGCCGGCTGAAAGGTTGTTCTTTAACCTTTTGGACGGATTGGCTGTACACCATCGAGGGGCTAGGCGCTGGAGCTGGACGTATCTAACCCTGTAAAAGGTTATCCACAAGTAGTAAATCTATAATTTCCTAGAACACAAAAAAACCGGCCATGCTAAGCATGATCGGTTTTAGTTTTGCACTCTATTAGATACCTTGATTAAAGATATCAGTTAATACAGGAACAATTTGTTTTTTACGTGATACAACGCCCTTTAAGGTTGCTGCATTATTTTCTAATGTAACATTGTAGGCTTTTTCAACCGCAGCCGCTTTGCTTCCAATCGCTAAACCAACAGAATCATTTGTTAAGATATCTGTCACAACAAACAAGAATAAGTCTAAGTTCTTTTCTGCAACAATGTTGGAAATGGCCGCTTCTAATTCAGCTTGACGTTCTAGGACATCAGCAGTGTCCACTACGTTCACTTGCGCGATTTCAACTTTGCTTGAACCCATCTCGAATTCTTTAGCATCAAGGCTTAGAAGGTCAGCAATCGATTTATCACGAACGTCCGCCCCTGCTTTTAACATTTCCAAACCATACGTTTCAGCCTCGACACCAGCAATTGCCGCTAATTCCTTCGCTGCTGCAACATCTTCCGGCGTACAAGTTGGTGATTTGAACAATAAAGAGTCGGAAATGATCGCAGACAACATAAGACCAGCGATTTCTTTCTTAATTTCTTTACCGTTTTCTTTGTACATTTTGTTTAAAATAGTTGCTGTACAGCCAACAGGCTCGCAGCGGTAGTATAAAGGATCGCTTGTTTCAAAGTTAGCGATACGGTGGTGGTCAATAACCTCTAACACACGTACATCTGCAATATCATTAGCACTTTGCTGGCGTTCGTTGTGGTCTACTAAGATAACAGAATTCACTTCAGACGCAACAGCTTCCACTAAACGAGGAACTTCAGCGTTAAAAGTTGTAAGTGCAAATTGTGTTTCGCCATTGATTTGACCAAGACGAACTGGTTCGGCGTCTACGCCTAATTGTTTTTTCAAATCTGCATAGGCAATTGCCGAACAGATTGTATCGGTGTCTGGGTTTTTATGACCGAAAATAAGGACTTTTTCCATTTTACTACTCCTACTCATTAAAAATTTTATGTAAATCAATCCAATACTAAAAAGGACCCTATTGCAAATTATATATCAAGATGTATATGGATACAAAGCAAAAAATACAAAAAGAAACAAAGGTATGCTAAGCAGAGTACCTTTGTTTCTTTTCAATCCTTATTTTACTGTTACAGGGACAACCCTCTGTCCAATCGCAGAAATTAATTCAGGCGGCATTGGGAAGCTAAGGGCAGCAGGATCCTTCATGACAGCCGGAATCGTTGCGGTTAAGGCCTCTTCACTAATATTGTACTGCTTAAAGTCTGCTGGCAATCCGACGCTTTGCTGCAGCCATCTTATTTTATCAATCACTTTAGCAAGCGCTGTTTGAGGGGTATCCTCCTTTACATTGACATCCATTGCCTGGGCCAATTCAGCAGCCTTTGGCAAATATAATTGCGGAACAAGCTCCATCACCACCGGTAAAAAGACGGCATTGGCTAAGCCATGTGGGATGCGGAACAAGGCACCATAGGCATGGGCCATATTATGAACAGGTATCGCATTAAGCGCAAAGCTAAACGCAGTAATTCCCATTAGACTTGCCTGCAATAAATCCATTCGAGCATCTAAATTGCCGCCATCACCTACAGCCACAGGAAGATTTTTTTCAATGAGACGGATGGCATGCAGGGCATAGGCATCCGTTAGACCAGTCGCTGTTGGAGATGCTAGTGCTTCAATCGCATGTGTTAACGCATCAAATCCGGTAAAGGCCGTAATCAGCGGCGGAAGGCCAACTGTCAAATCAGGATCCAATATGGCAATATCCGCATTGATAAACGGATTAATAATGTTTGTCTTCATTTGAATGTCTTCATTAAAAATAACGGCAATCGGAGAAACTTCCGATCCAGTTCCCGCTGTTGTCGGGATCGCAATATGCGGGATCGGAATAAAATTTGCTTTCGGAAATTGCTCATATAAAAAGCCGCCTGGGATTGCCTCTTTTATATCCAACAAGCCTTTATGAAGCGCATATTTGACCCCTTTTACCGTATCTAGTACACTTCCGCCGCCTACAGCTAGTAAACTATCTGCGCCCACTTCCTTGGCATAACGGACGGCATCATTGATACAGCGGCTTTCAGCGTCCTGTGCTATGTCCAAATACGTTCCGACAAGCTGCGGGCCAGAACCATGACCAGTCAATTCAAAAATGGATGCCACTTTTTCAACTATTCCTGCCTTTTCCAAACCGCGGTCACTTAAGAGGAGAACACGCTTGGCTCCAAGACCGGCAAATAAACTTGGCACCATTGCCCGGGAATTTGATCCGCTGTAAATACCAGTACGTAACATAAACTGTGATAGAGTTGTTTTCATAATCCTTTTCACCTCTTCATTAGTTTTGGCCAAACAGAATTCCATACCAGTTGCGTCGATCCAATTCAGGCGACATGGAGGTATGAACATGCTTTACTTGTGTATAGGCATCAAGTGAATGCTTGCCCATCTCCCGGCCGATGCCGCTTTGCTTATAACCGCCAAACGGTGCATCACTGCGGAGCATATGCCAGTCGTTAATCCAGACAACACCCGCTTGAAGTTTCCTAGCAACCTCATAGGCTTTATTCACATCACGTGTCCAGACACCGGCGGCTAATCCATAAATCGTATCATTGGCCATTTGAATCGCTTCATCTAGGTAAGAATAACGAATCACACAAAGGACTGGCCCAAATATCTCCTCCTGAGCAATTTTCATATCATTTGTGACATTGGTAAAAATCGTCGGTTCGATAAAGTGACCTTGCTCACAGCCAGGGACAATCACTTCCTTCCCGCCGCAGACAAGTGTTGCCCCTTCTTGCTTACCAGACTCAATATAAGAGAGAATTGTTTCTTTTTGTTTTTTTGAAATCACTGGTCCGACATCTGTTGCCGGGTCTAGAGGATTGCCTAGTTTTAGTTTGCCGGCAAGGGCAACAAGTCCGGCTGCCACTTGATCATGGAGTTTATCGGGTACAAATAAACGTGTTCCAGACTCACACAGCTGACCGGAATGAAGGAATACACCGAAAAGGCTCCCTGGCAGCGCAATATTCAGATCCGCGTCCTCCAAGAGGATATTGGGCGATTTTCCGCCAAGCTCCAAGGTTGTGTTTTTAATCGTGCCGGCGGCAAGCCCCATAATTCTTCTGCCAACCTCTGTTGAGCCAGTAAAAGCCACCTTATCGACCAGCGGATGGTTGACTAAGGCTTCTCCTACTTCTGCACCTCCTCCGGTTACAACATTGATGACACCTGGCGGGACCACTTCTGAAATAATCTCAGCTAATTTTAATGTAGAAAGTGGGGTGTAACTGGCTGGCTTGATGACGATCGTATTACCCATTGCGAGTGCAGGCGCTATTTTCCATGTTGCGATGACCATTGGGAGGTTCCATGGAGTAATTGCCGCACATACACCGATTGGTTCACGCCAAATGAAGTTATGTGCAGGTCCCGGGAATGGCGGAACCGGAAGCGTTTCTGAGAAGGAATATTCCAGCGTAAAGTTGGCGAGTGTCTGAAACAAGTCGACCATTTGTAAAATATCGCTATTGCCAATCCGCCTTACTGTCCCGCCTGAACTGATTGCTTCTAAATAGGCTAGTTCTTGGGCATGCTCGGCGATTTTATAAGAAATGGCATAAAGTACTTTGGCACGTTCCTTTGGATTCATCGTTTTCCAGTCACCCTTGTCAAAAGCGGCGCGGGCAGCTTTGACGGCAATGTCCACATCCTTTTCGGTCCCTTTTGCTACTTTCGCCACAAGCTCCCCGGTTGCGGGATTGAACACATCAAAGGTCTCCCCCCTGCTCGCTTGCTCCCACTTTCCATTGATAAAGTGGGGAAAAGTTTGTACGTCTACATTTACTGTCATTATTTCTTCTTCCTCTTCTATACTTAGATTTTAATGACGAGTCCTTTAGGCACAATTGAAGTTTTTTTGACCGTAGCTCCCCCTGTGACCACAAAATGGGCACAATAATTATTTTTTTTGACCGTCGATGCCCTCTACCTTTTACCAACGGTCACAATTATTTCTTTTTGTGACCGTCTACAGTTTTTTCTTCCTAAAACGGGCACAATTATTTCTATTTGTGACCGTCAACTAGCTTTTCCCTCCTAACAAGGGCACAATTACCTCATCATTTCATTCTTCCTACAACACTCCTAACTCACTATCTGTATATCTATAAATCTCTTCGATCTTTTTGCCTCTTGCTCTCGCTAAAATTTCCATTCGAACAGATAACTGTTTGAGCGTAAAATTCATCACGTCATCAGGATTGCCTCCGAATGCACTTACCTCCCTTCCTGCAATGCCCTCCTGATTGAGCCGAATCGCTAAGGGGGTAAGTTCCCCCATCTTGGCGGCAACAAAATCAAATAGATGCGGGTGTTCACAAATCAAACGCTGCAGCAGGAATGTGCCATAGCCAATATGGCGCGACTCATCCTTCTTTAAATTTCCAATCCCTTCTAAAAGCCCTGGCATAATCCCCGCCGTTTCAAGAGCCGCATAAAAGGAAAAGTAGCCAGTTTCCGCTAAGACACCTTCGACAAACATGTTATACACCACAGATGCTTCAGCAATCGCCTCTGGGGATTGATCGGTCACAAGGCGGCCCATTGCTGCGGGCAGGATTTCATAGAAAATCTTTTGATAGGTTTCCGTATGAAAATGGGACAAATCTCCCCTCTCGCCAATTGCATTCAAGACCAAACGGAAGAACTCTGTGTGTTTTGCTTCCTCGTACAAAAAGGTCGTTAAAAACATTTCTTCCTCCAGCCGGCCTTCTTTGGCGATCGCCATCATTAGTGGCAGTAAATCTAATGTAACAGCCTCCTCACCCGCTTGAAATTGAGAAATTAAGCGGAGGATGTCCTCTTGCTGTTCAACTGTCATCGACTTCCAATCCTTTTGATCCTGAGTAAAATCGATATCTGCCGGATTCCATGTTCCTAACCGTTTTGCTTTTTGATAAAGACGATATGGGAATGATTCTTCCAGCAATCCCCTTGTGCTTGTCGTTAAAATCGTTCTTTTTTCCATCGTAATATCTCCCCTCAGTCTGGTTTTAACGAATCACAATATCTGTTGCCGTTTTGCGCAGATGGGTCTTTAAAATTTTACCGACCCCATTCCGCGGCAGTGCCTCTAGGAAAATAACTCTCCGCGGTGTTTTGTTTTTTGCCAGGTGGTCCTGACAAAAGCGAATTAACTCCTCTTCCGTAACCTCGTTTCCAGGCTGCTTTACAACACAGGCGACCAGTTCCTCCCCCATTCGTTCATCAGGAACTCCGACAACAGCGGCTTCAAACACAGCTGGATGTCCATTTAAGATTTCTTCGACATCACGAGGATAGACATTAAAACCGCCGCGAATAATCAGATCTTTTTTTCGGTCAACTATATACACGTAGCCTTCATCATCAACCCGGGCCATGTCCCCCGTAAATAACCATGAATCATTTAACACTCGGTCGGTTTCTTCCTGATTTTGATAGTAACCAGGTGTAACATTATCACCACGGACGACTAATTCTCCGACTTCGCCGGCAGAAACCTCCACCCCATTTTCATCGATAATTTTGATAGCGACCCCTGGGATTGGCACACCGACAGAACCTGGTTTAACCTCTATTCGTTTACTGTGGGCGGTAACAACCGGTGCGGCTTCTGACAGTCCATAGCCCTCAAGCACCTTGGCACCGAACTTTTGTTGGAAGGCATTCAAAAGAGCAACTGGCAGCGGTGCCGATCCCGATCCTACTGATTCCAGACTTGAAGTATCATAGTCATCCGCATTCGGGAAGGAAAACATCGCATGAATCATCGCAGGCACAGCTGAAAAGGTCCTTACGCGATAGGTCTCAATCGCTTTAAAAACCTCTTTGACATCAAAGCTAGAAAAAACAACAATCGCACTGCCTGTGAGGTAACATACGTTAGAAACAGTTAATCCATAAACGTGGGCAAGCGGCAGGACGCCCAAGGTGGTGCCTCTCTCTGTATCATTGTGCTTCGCTGAATTTAGAGCATTGGAAAATAAATTTTTATGGGTTAACAAGACTCCTTTCGGATTTCCCGTTGTCCCTGACGTGTATAAGATAACAGCTGTATCGTCAACGTTACCGTCATCCACTAAATCGGACTCGACTTGGTTCATACAATCGTAAAAGTTTGTTAGATTCTCGTTTGATGGGAGATCGGTTATAATGACCGCCGGTCTTTCAGGCAAAGCTTCTAATGATTTTTCAACATTTTGAAGGACATAGGATGAGGTTATGATTGCTTTTGCTTCAGAGTTTCTGGAAATATAATGAAGTTCTTTTGGATGAAGGGTAAACATCACAGGTACGATAATGGCCCCCGCTCTCGTTACACCCTGATAGGCAAAGAGGACTTCCGGGCAGTTTGGCATACAAATCATGACTCGGTCACCTTTTGCAATCCCCATTCTCCGCAGGCCGGCAGCAAACTGGTCTGCATATCGTCTGGTTTCTAGATTGGTATAGATTCTCTCTTTGAAAAATAAGAATGGATACTCTCCAAATTCCGATATGTTGGTCTCAAGCAGATCCTTAAGCTTCACGGAATCATCTCCCTTAGTAGAATGATGAATCTCTCTAAATAGCAAAATACTCTGTGATCAATTCATTTTGTACTGAGCTGACCTTATGTCTCACTTCCAACAAATCTAAATGCCCTTGAATTTGCGACAAACCTAAAAAGATCGTCTTCCCCTTTAACCGAGGGTACATCACTGTACATATTTCAAAAATACTTTTTCTAGTTTTAGCGAGAATAGCTAAAATCTGTTCGCAGCGTTTTTCCTGCTCCTGCAGTCTTGTTTGAATTAAATCAATATGATTAGTAAAGGGCTCGCCATGACCAGGGTAAATGGTTTTCAGTGGAAGCCGGCTGATTTTTTCAAGCGAGTTTCGGTATTGTAGTAACGGTTTAGGTCGTTCTTCACCGACTGATTGCGCCGGTTCAATAAAGGCGTTAACCGAAAAAGCTCTTATTAAATGGTCACCTGCAAAGGCATCCCCTGTTTCACGGTTCCAAATTAAGATGTCCGATTGACTGTGTCCCGGAACGTGAATCACTTCGAAACCTTTGCCTCCTATTATTACTGTGTCACCATCATTAACATACATTACATTTCTCCAGGTTTCCTCGTTATAACGGCGTTGAATGATGTGCTTAGTAGGATCGGCCCCGCATGATAGCAAAAACCGCTGAAAAAACTGCTGGTCTCTATTAAACTTATCGATACCTGTATTGATCGATCCTTTAGCCTGTTCATGGACAAAAATGGGGATATCCGTTTCCTCTTGAATGTAGGGTATGCCTCCCGCATGATCAATATGAATGTGGGTAAGGATGATCTGGTCTAAATCATTAAAGGTAACGCTGTGTTTATGTAGTTTTGTCTTTAGTTGTTGAAAGGACTCTTTGCCGGGATTCCCTGTATCTATTAAGGTGATGGTATCGCCAATAGCTAAAAAGGCATTGACTGTTCCTTCGGCGAAGTCGGTTTCCAATACTAGGGGAATAATTTCTAACAAAAGAAGCTCCTCCCTTCTGTAATCACTATAGGCCCTATCTGCTAACAAAATTATATATGTTTATTGAACTACTATTATGATTAGGTCAAATCAGCTCCCGGCGATATAATCTCCCCCCTCGTAGACTACTAGAGGGGGAGAGATACCAACTAATTGTTGTAAAAGCCCAGCTACTATTTTGGCACCTTAATAGGGACAATTTTTCCATCTTCAATTGCGGCAACCTCTAAATCACCATCAAAACCGCCGCCGGAAAATTTACTAAATTGATAGATTCTTACATTCTCGGGTATATTACTTACGCCATCCTGCATATGCGCTTGAATCTTTTCAGCGTCATCTACCGAACCGGCAGCTTTCATTGCCTCGACAAAGATATACGTTGCAATATAATTGAGTCCAGCTTCGGAACCTGGGTTCTCACCAAATTCTTCCTTATATTTTTTCACGAAATCAGGAATCGCCTCACTATTTGTTGATTCTACTAACGGCATAACACCAATTGAGCCGTTTAAGAGATCATAAGAACCAGTTACTGCCTTCATTTCATCAAATTTTGCCTGGTCCATTACAATGAAACCGCCTTTAAATCCAAGTTCCCTTGCCTGCTTCGCTACTTTGGCGGTTGGTTCAGAGGCACCACCAATAAATAACACATCCGGCTTTCCCTTTAAGGCATTCGTAACGGTTGTAAAGAAATCTGTTTCCTTAGCAAAATCAATCGAACTATTGTAAACGACTTTTCCGCCTTTTTTTTCCCAGTAGGCCTTCAGTTTAGTAGACCAATCTTTTCCGTATTGGGAGGAGGTTGGAAGAAAGGCAATCTTCTTTCCAAACTTTTTCATGGAGTAGTCTGTAAATGGTTTTAAATAGCCATCATACCGAGGTGGAATGCGAACTGTCAGATTGTTGCCAACCTCTGACACCTTTGGCTCACTTGTGTATGCTCCTATTAAAAATTTATCTTGTTGATTAAAAACCTGGAGAGCAAATACTCCGCCAGAGTGCGGGGTGAAAATAATCGGTGTTTTATTTTCCTGAATAAGTCTCTTGGCGTTGGCACCGGCTTCATTTGGTAAATATTTATCATCCAATGAAACGATATTTAATTTGTATTTTTTTCCGCCGACTTCAAATCCGCCTTCGTTGTTAATCTCATCAGCCGCCATTTTCACCCCATTTAAAGTGCGCTTTCCATAGAAGGCTGCGGGTCCACTTAGCGGCCCCGTATAACCAATGTTTACCGTTCCTGCAGCTTCTGTTTTACTGCTGCCAGTACTAGATAGTTTGGTGTTAGCTGTTTGCTCATCTTTGCTGCTGCAAGCTGCCAAACTGAAAATCACGAAAAAGATTACTGTCCTCATTAAAAGAGAGTTCATTCTTTTCATTCATTTTCCCCCTTCTACTTTTTCAAACTTGAAAAACAGTTAAAAAATGTAATTTCTTCATCCCCCCCTTTACTAGGTAGTGTTTATTGTGAAATAGTAATCCCCAAAATCCTTAGGCACCAATGTAAGCTTTTCTTACCTCATCATTGGCGAACAATTCCTCAGATGTGCCATTTAGTACAATTGTACCGCTTTCAAAAACATACCCTTTATCGGCAATTTTTAAGGCGGCATTCGCGTTTTGTTCAGCCAAGAGAATGGTAGTTCCCTCCTGATTAATCCGCTGAATCACCTCAAACATCTGCTCGACAATCAAAGGAGCAAGCCCCACCGATGGCTCATCAAGGAGCATCAGCTTAGGTTTTGACATCAGCGTTCTCCCAATAGCGAGCATCTGCTGCTGGCCGCCGCTAAGCGAACCAGCTGCATCATTTCTTTTTTCCTTTAAAATGGGAAATAGTTCATATACATGTTCAAGTGACTGTTTCAATTCCTCTCTTTTACGGCGGTGTACAAAAGCACCCATTTTCAGATTTTCCTGCACCGACATGGCCGAAAACAATTTCCTTCCTTCCGGACATTGACCGATTCCAAGCTGGACAATTTGATCTGCAGAGCGCCTGTTTATTTTTCTAGCGTTAAAAACAATTTCCCCCTTAGCGGGCTTGTTAAGACCGCTGATCGCCCGAAATACTGTGCTTTTTCCGGCACCATTGGCACCGAGCAGTACAACGATTTCCCCAGCCTTGACTTCTATATTCACATCATGAATGGCTGTAAAGCTGCCATATTTAACAAAGATATTTTTTAAACTAAGCAATGGCGCTTCCCCCTAAATATGCTTTAATCACCGTTTCATTACTGCGGATTTCTTCCGGTCTGCCTTCTGCAATTTTCTCTCCGTAGTTAAGTACCATAATTTTATCGGCAATCTTCATAATCATTTGCATCTTGTGTTCAATCAGGCAAACCGTAATCCCCTTACCAGCCATTTTTTTCATTAGCTCGGCCAGCCCTTCTGTTTCATCAGGGTTGACTCCTGCCGCCGGTTCATCGAGAAAAACAATATCCGGGTTGGTTGCTAAGGCTAGCGCAAATGCTGTCCGTTTTTTCTCCTCTTGTGTTAAATTACCGACCAATTTATTCGCTGCATTTTTTAATTCAACAAATTCTAGTACTTCCATAGCTTTTTCACGGCATTGGGCCTCCTCCCTCTTTAAACGCGTGGTACGTAAAATGGCGTCTATTAAGTTGGATTTAGTCCGTAGGCGGTGGCCGACAATAACATTATCCAGTACTGTTGATTTTTCAAATAGATTGGTAGTTTGAAATGTCCTGGCCACACCCAACTCCGCTATTTTATTGGAAGGCAAACTAGAAATATCCTGCCCCTTATAAATAACCTGGCCTGAACTTGGGCGATGAAATCCACTAATTAAATTGAAAAAAGTGGACTTACCTGCACCATTGGGACCGATGATGGCATTAATTTTCCCTTGTTCGATTGTAAAATCAACATTATTTACCGCGACTAAACCACCGAACCGTTTGGTTAAATTCCTTGTTTCCAAAAAATTCATCCTATCCCTCCTTAACTTGCTTTTCAGGAAGGAGCTCCGTCTGGAGATATGATTTTCCCCTTGCCCGTTCTTTCTTTGCCTTCCGATTTGTATTCCAGGTTGAGACTGCCCCGACAAGTCCGCGTGGATAAAAAATAATCAGCAATGTTAACACAGGACCAAAGATAAGCATCCTGTTCTCTTGGAAATCCTGCAGGTATTGTGAGAGCCATACAATGATCAGTGTTCCAATAATCGGACCACTCAACGTTCCGATTCCGCCTACTAATAAGTAGGTAAGTAAATCGAAGGTAATAGAAATGGAGCCTATATCCGGCCCGATGAACCGGACAAATGAAGCATAAAGGGCTCCTGAAAGACCAGCAAACAAGGTGGATAAAACAAATACCGTCAATTTGTTTTTCATCGTTGATATCCCGATCGTCT
Source organism: Bacillus sp. ISL-18 (assembly GCF_018613415.1). Lineage (GTDB taxonomy): Bacteria > Bacillota > Bacilli > Bacillales > Cytobacillaceae > Neobacillus. The sequence continues at coordinate 74,318 of NZ_JAGGQG010000019.1, forward strand.
GGGCCAATTCTTCGCTATTTCTTATGGCGATATAGGTTCTTCCAGATAAGGAATGAATAATTCGGTACATGATGAGAACAACCAGGAGCAGAAAAAACAGGACAAGATAATAATAGGAAACCTCGGTTTCAAAGGTAATCGGCCCGATACCCGCAGGTGCCGGTATTCCAATCAGCCCTCGAACTCCTTCCGTTAAACTTTCCCATTTATCAATTACAAGATAGATAATATATCCGAGGCAGAGTGTATAGATGGCAAAAAAATGTTCCTTTGTCCTTAATGCGATTAATCCGACGAACAGTCCTATTAAACTTGTAATCAACAGTGATAATAGAAACGCCAGCCAGAAATTCATTCCAGCTTTAACCGTTAAGATGCCTAATGAATATGCGCCAATCGCAAAGAAACCAGCATGTGCCAATGATAGATATCCGGTATAACCCGCCAACAGGTTTAAACCATATACACCTATCATCCAGATGAAGGATGTGGTCATGATGTGGATCAAATAATTGTTGTCCGTTAGTAGTGGAAAAATGAAGGTAAGGAGAATGCATGCAATAATAATATTTCTTTTCGTCAATGCTTTTATCATGAATGGCCCCCCTTCGAAAACAGACCGGTTGGCTTAACTGTTAATATAATGACAAGGATTACGAACGCAATAATGTCCTTATAGTCGTTGGAAATATAGGTCGCCCCTAGGCTTTCACTAAAGCCTAATATATAACCGCCCACAATTGCTCCCGGAATACTTCCCATCCCCCCAAGGATGATAATTACAAAGGCTTTTAGAATAACCAGTTGACCCATTCCCGGAAATACTAGGTTAATAGGGGCTGAGAGAGAGGCAGCAATCGCCGCTAAACCACCTGAAATCATAAAGGTGAGCATTGCCACTTTGGTGGTGTTGATGCCAACAAGATTGGCTCCTTCTCGGTTTTGTGACATGGCAATTATTGTCGAACCAATAAAGGTCTTTTTTAAGAACAGATATAGTAGAAGCATGACCACCAGCGCAGCCACTACAATGAGGATTCGCTGCATTGTAATCGTTAATCCAAGAATGTGTAAAACCTGCCCGTAGGGTGTGGACATACTTTGGTATTCAGCACCCCAATAATACTGAGCAAAAGCTTCCAAAAATAATAGAATTCCAATGGCAGCTATTTTATCATGGATGGGCGGGGCCTCCCGAAGGGGATGAAAAACTAATCGTTCCATTAATACACCGATAAGGCCAACCAAAATGATTGAGATGAAAATGGCGATCCAATAATGGAGACCGAATTTTGTCATCATCATCAGGGTTATGTATCCTCCCATCATGTATAATGCTCCATGAGCAAAATTTGGAATATGCAAAATTCCATAAACTAACGTTAAACCAAGTGCTACGAGTGCATAAACACTTCCAATCGTTAATCCATTAAACAACTGCTGAATAAAAATCTCCATAGCTCTCCCCCTTTGTATTATTAAACGGCTTGTGAGGAGCCTTCCTAATGCGGCCTGCTCCCCACATGATGAGGAAACTATTTACGTTAATTTTGCGCTTTTACCTTCTCCTCTTCCTGAAGGGTGCGCCATAAAATCTTACCGCTTGATGTCATTGGGAATTGCTTTCTAAATTCAATCTTCCTAGGGTATTTATAAGCGGCCATATGCTGCTTTGCCCATTCAATGATTTCATCCTCGTTAATTTCCCCTTCAAATCCCTCATTTAAAATAACAAACGCTTTGACGGTTTCGCCTCTTCTTGGATCAGGGACACCCACAACACACGCCTGTTGAATCGCCGGATGTTTATACAGGTAGGATTCTACTTCTGTTGGCCAAACTTTGAAACCCGAGGCATTTATCATTCTTTTTACCCGGTCCACAATGAAGAAATATCCCTCTTCGTCATAACGGCCAATATCGCCTGTTCTAAAAAACATTTTCCCTTCTATATCAATAAACGAGTTTCTATTTTCGTCATCGCGGTTATAATAACCGACCATTACCTGTGGCCCGTTCACTATGATTTCACCGACTTCTCCTACACCAAGTTCTTTCCCAGTGGCTGGTTCTATGACTCTGGCATCCACATCAAAGGATGGAATCCCAAGACATTGCATTTTTGGCCGATCAGGAGGATTAAAATGGGTCTGGGCAATAGTTTCAGATAGGCCATATCCTTCGACAAACCGTAATCCTGATAGATTAAACAATTTTTCACCAACCGCCTCCGGTAAAGCTGCGCCCCCACCTGAAATAGAGGTTAATGTAGCAATATCCTCCTTCTTCAGGTTAGGATTGGCCAGAAAGTCGACGATCATTGTGGCAATTGTCACCCAATGGGTACAGCCTAAATTTTTAATCAATTCCACGGCTGCATTGCGGTTCCATCTGGTTAAAATGACCATTGTACTGCCGCTAAAAATTGGCATGTGCATACTATGAACCATACCGGTTACGTGGAAGAGCGGCAGTGTCATTAAATGCACGGCATTAGGAGTGGTTGAAGACCAGTGATATGCCCCCACCGTGTTGGCATTAACTGTCCGGTTTGTATGCATACAGCCTTTTGGCAATCCCGTGGTTCCGGAAGTGTATGGCATGCAGGCAATGTCGTCTCCCTTGGCTGTACGTTCAGATGGGGTTAGGTCGGCAGCAATTGCCTGATTCCATAGAAAGTGTCCTGGCTTCGTAAAATTGATTCTAGGTGCCTCCACTTCCTTTGGCAGCATTTCTTCAAACCCATCACCTGCATAATCGGAATAGGCTGCGATGACCAAATTTTCTAAGGAAGTTTTCCCGAACAGTGGGCCGACACTGTCGATTAATTCTTGGCCGGCTAGTGCTGTATGGATTTCACAATCGCGCACATAAAATTCTAGTTCATCAGCAACCAGCATAGGATTAATCGGTACGACAACAGCATTGGCTCTGAGAATCGCATAATAACCAATCACAAACTGCGGTGAGTTCTGCATAAAGAGCAAGACCTTATCACCCGGACGCACTCCAAGCTTGTGCTCTAGGTATCCTGCGAGCGCATTTACCTCTGCATCCAACTGCTCATATGTTATTTTGTTGCCATAGTAAAAAATAGCATCCTGATCCGGATAACGGTTTGCACTTACTTTGAGGTTGTCATACAGAGAAGTGGAGGGAACTATTAAAGATTTAGTGATTTTAGGCCAGAATTCATAATGAAGAGTTACCATGACATATCTCCTTATTTTTAGTTATTGTAAACGCTGCCATTTTTATAAATGCCGTTAAGAATCATATTGACGAATATCTCGACAACTTGTTCTTCAGAAACCTCTCCATCGGGGTTAAACCAGTAATAACTCCAATTCGTAATCCCGAGTATCCCCATTGTGATAATATCGGGATGTAATCCTTGCTTGAATTCACTCTGCTGGATGGCATCCTCGATTAACTTTTGGGTATTTTTGCGAAATTCAGTTCTTTTTTCCTTTATTTCATTAATATATTTATCACTTAAATGCCGCATTTCTCTTGTAAAAATACGGGCACTCTGCCGCTTGGTTCTTATATTTCGTATCAACAGCCGAACAATTTCATATAGTTTTTGAGTACAAGTGGTCTTATGGTTTTGTATGATTTCTTCCTGCTCCTGTACAAGTCCTTCGATATAAATAAGATGGATATCCTTAAGCAGCTCTTCTTTACTGTCAAAATAATAGTAAAAGGTCCCCTTCGTCACTCCCAGCAATTGAACAATATCCTGCACAGATGTTGATTTAAATCCATTTTGATCAAACAACTGGATCCCTGTTTCTATTAATTTATGCTTCATAGGATTGTTCCTTTCGGCTATGCGCCGGGAGGAACACCACCGTGTCCTCCTGCAAAGCGCTAATTAGGTGCCTTTTGGATAGAATAGCTATTCGCGTTCAATGATGGTGGCGATTCCCTGACCGCCGCCGATACAAGCTGTTATCAGGGCAAATCGACCACCGGACCTCTGTAATTCATAGACTGCTTTGGTAACGAGGATTGCACCGGTTGCCCCGAGCGGGTGTCCATGGGCAATTGCTCCGCCGTTAACATTAACCTTTTCTAGATCCATTTCTAGTTCTCGGTTACAGGCTAGAACTTGAGCGGCGAAGGCTTCGTTAATTTCAATTACATCCATCTCTGCTAAAGGGAGGCCGGATATTTTCAGCACCTTTTTAACGGCAGGTACAGGTCCAATTCCCATAATATTCGGGTCAACTCCAGCAACTGCATAGTCGCGGATAACTGCCAGCGGTGTTAGTTTTAACTCTTCGGCCTTTTCCCTCGACATGATAACAAGGGCTGATGCGGCATCATTTAAGCCTGAGCTATTGCCTGCTGTCACTGTTCCGCCTTTTTTAAATGCGGACGGGAGTGCTGCTAAGGCATCTAAGGTTGTTTTCGGCCTTGGATGTTCGTCTGTATTAAAAACAATCGGCTGCTCGCTCTTTTTAACCGGGATAGTAATGGGAACTATTTGTTCATTAAAGCGACCCTCAGCTATGGCTCGAGCCATCCGCTGTTGGCTTTGATAGGCAAATTGATCTTGTTCTTCTCTGGTAATTCCGTATTTTTCAACCAGGTTTTCAGCGGTAATGCCCATTGGCGGGTCGCCAACTTCTTTTGGTGAGAGCTGCGATTTGCGAAAGCTCGGCGGCATCGGACTAAATGGTTTTTCAGGGCGGTCCATTAGATACGGCGCCCTGCTCATGCTTTCAGTTCCCCCGGCAATATACACATCCCCGTCTCCCGCACGGATAGCTTGTGCAGCAAGATTGATTGCGTTGATTCCTGAGCCGCACTGTCTATCAACGGTTAGTCCCGGTAAATCGATGGATAGCCCTGTCTGTAAGGCTGTTAATCTAGCAATATTCCCTCCGCCGGAGAGAACGTTGCCAAAAATAACATCATCAATAATTTCGGGATTTATATTTGCTCTTTTTACTGCTTCCTTGATCACTTCTGCCCCAAGTATATGGGCAGGCACACTTGCTAAGGCGCTTCCTTGTCTGCCAATAGCAGTCCGGACCGCTGAAACGATGACTGCATCTCTTTTCATTTAACCGTTCTCCCCCTACAATAAATTGTTTTGACTTCCGCCAGAATGTTTTTTTATAGTAACTTCTAAGCGACCTCCGAAGACCTTTTTTCTCTATTCCGCTCAATTAAGTATTTTTTAAAATAAAATCATCTCTCACAAATTGGTGCCTCTTTCGCAAATTGGTTCGGTCGAAGCGCAAGTTCTCTCATCAGGTCCACCAATTACATTGCATGCGCTCCGCCATCCACCACTAAAACATCTCCGGTCACAAAATCCGAAGCAGGGGATGCTAAAAACAAGGCGACCCCCTTCATATCTGTATCAGAGCCAAACTTTCGTAATGGTGTCCCCTCGAGAATCGCCTCCCCGCCTGAATCCAAGAGCCCTTTCGACATCTTCGTTGGGAAGAAACCAGGTGCAATCGCATTCACATAAATTCCTTTTGATCCCCATTTCACCGCCAAATCTTTCGTAAACGTAATTACTGCCCCTTTACTGGCGTTATAGCCTATCGCATTCATCACCTTTGGATTACTGCCTTTTAACCCGGCAACAGAGGCAATATTTATGATTTTTCCATAGTTCTTTTCGAGCATAACTTTCCCAACCGCCTGGGACATTAAGAACGTGCCCGTCACATTTACATTCATTACTTTTTGCCATGCCTCAAGCGGCATCTCCTCAACAGGTGACCCCCACGAAGCCCCGCTGTTATTAACGAGAATGTCAATCCGGCCAAACTTTTCAACTGTCCGTTCGACGACATTCCGGACATCCTCTGGGTTTGAGACATCACATTTCAAAGCAAGGCTTTCAACGCCAAGCTTTTTTAACCCTTCACTAACTTCCTCACACGCCTCCAGCTTACGAGAACAGACCACGACATGTGCCCCTGCCTCTGCAAATCCTTCGGCAATCTGCTGGCCAAGTCCCCTGCCGCCGCCTGTTACAATGGCCACTTTTCCTGTTAAATCAAACAGTTGTTTTACATGCATCGTTTATCCTCCTAATTAAATATCATCGATATTTCTTTAATTCATATCTGGCAATCGCCCGCTTATGGACTTCATCAGGACCATCAGCAAGTCTTAGCGTACGGATATTCGCCCAGCTTGCAGCAAGCGGTGTATCCTCACTTACTCCCGCAGCGCCAAATGCTTGAATCGCATGGTCAATAATTTTCAGCGCCATATTAGGGGCAATCACTTTAATCATCGCAATCTCTGCTTTAGCCTCTTTATTTCCAACCGTATCCATCATGTACGCTGCTTTCAGTGTTAGCAATCTAGCCTGTTCAATTTCAATTCTCGCCTCAGCAATCCATTCCTGGATAACACCCTGATCAGCGAGTCTTTTTCCGAAAGCAATCCGACTTTGTACGCGCTTACACAATTCCTCGAGCGCTCTTTCAGCTGCGCCAATGGTTCTCATACAATGGTGGATTCTCCCTGGTCCAAGACGGCCTTGGGCAATCGCAAAGCCCTTTCCTTCTCCCCAAAGCATATTAGAAGCAGGTACCCGGACATTTTTGTATTCGATTTCGGCATGACCATGCGGAGCGTGGGCATATCCAAACACTGGTAAAATTCTTTTAATCGTTACTCCTGGAGCATTTAAAGGAACTAGAATCATCGATTGCTGCTCATGGGCCGGTGCCGACGGATCATTTTTCCCCATGACAATCGCGATCTTACATCGGGGATCTCCTGCACCTGATGACCACCATTTCGTTCCGTTAATGACATATTCATCCCCATCACGTACAATGCTTGCTTGAATATTGGTCGCATCAGATGAAGCAACGTCAGGTTCCGTCATCGAAAAACAGGAACGGATTTCTCCGGCTAAAAGCGGCTTAAGCCATTGTTCTTTATGAGCTTCGGTCCCATAACGGACAAGGACCTCCATATTACCGGTGTCAGGTGCGGCACAATTGAACACTTCCGGGGCAATCGCCGAACGTCCCATAATTTCACAAAGCGGGGCGTATTCCAAGTTTGTAAGGCCGGCTCCATATTCACTTTCTGGTAAAAATAAATTCCATAATCCCTGTTGTTTCGCCTTTTCCTTAAGTTCCTCCATGATCGGTGGTATTTTCGAAAACGGATCATTTTTATCGATTTGCTCGTGATAGAGCTTTTCATTTGGGTATATATACTCATCCATAAATTCTGTCAGCTTATTTTGAAGCGCTTGGACCTTTTCGGAATAACTAAAATTCATCTATATCCCTCCTCCACATACCTACCAGTCAGTATGTTGTTAACCTCATCATAATGTAAATTTTCAGAATACTCAACAGGCAACCTTCCGACAATTTCCTCACTTAATCTATTTAAATTAACTCAATCATCATGGCCATGCCTTGGCCGCCTCCGACACATAGAGTGGCAATTCCTCTTTTTTGCTGCCGCCGGTTTAATTCGTTAAGTAAGGTGGTAAGAATCTTAGCACCAGTCGCTCCCAGTGGATGTCCTAATGCGATAGCACCGCCGTTCACATTTACCTTGTCTATATCCAGATTCAATGAACGGATCACAGCCAGAGCCTGCGAAGCAAAGGCTTCATTTAACTCGATCAAATCAATATCATCTAAATTATATTTAGTGCGTTCCAACAGCCTCCTGACCGCTGGTACAGGGCCAATTCCCATTACAGAAGGCGACACCCCAACGGCTGCCCAATCAACGATTCTCGCAAGGGGTTTCAAACCAAGTTTTTCGGCATGAAATGCTGATGTCAGCACAAGTGCAGCTGCCCCGTCATTTCGCCCACATGCATTCCCTGCGGTGACGGTGCCGTTTTCTTTAAAGACAGGTCGAAGTTTACTTAGTGCATCCAGGGTTGTTCCTGGCCGTGGATGTTCATCAATCGTAAAAGAAAACGAACTTTTTTTCCCTTTCACCACAACAGGAACAATCTCATCTTCAAACCGATTTTCTTGAAGGGCTCTCGCTGCTCGTTGCTGACTTTCAAAGGCAAATGCATCCTGATTTCTTCTAGAAATCGCGAATCTTTCGGCCACATTTTCAGCCGTTACCCCCATCCCGAGCTCATACCCGTAAATTTCACGCGGCTGCTGCCCCGCTTCTGTGTTTGAGTCTACGAGTTTGGCAGAATCGCCGCCAAAGCGGGCGTTTCTTAGATAAATAGGAGCATTGCTCATGCTCTCTGTTCCACCAGCAACAACGATTTCTGCCTGCCCACAGATAATCTGTTGTGCGGCTGAGGCAACGGCCTGCATTCCCGACGCACATAATCGGTTGATGGTAAAGGCCGGCGCAGATTCTCGAACCCCAGCCCTTAAGGAAGCCACCCTTGCTACGTTAGAAGATTCTGTTGATTGCCTGACCTCGCCTAATATCACCTCATCTACCTGGTCAGGAGTAAGTCCGGCCCTGGTAACAGCTTCTTTGATGACAATGGAAGCAAGTGAGCTGGAGTTCATATCTTTTAACGCACCGCCATACCTCCCGACCGGGGTACGAACGGCACTTAAAATGACAATATCCTTCATACACATCCCCCTAATTTACAAGATTAGCAGTACTCTTGTTCGAGCTGTGCCGCAATAATATTCTTCTGAATCTCCGAAGTACCCTCATAGATTCTTGTAATTCTAGCGTCCCGATAAAAGCGTTCAATTGGATAGTCTGCAATATAGCCTAATCCTCCGTGAATTTGAACCGCCTTGTCAGCTACTCTGTTGTAAACCTCTGACCCATAAAGCTTAAGCATGGCCGCTTCCTTAATAACCTTCATACCTTGGTCAACCATCCATGCTACACGGTAGGTGAATGAACGTAATGCCTCAATTTCAACTGCCATTTCAGCCAGCATATGACTTACAGCTTGATTGGTTATGATCGGCTTACCAAACTGAATCCGTTCTTTCGCATATCTTGTTGACATATCCAAGAGCTTTTGAGAGGATCCGAGATTACGAGAGGCCAATCCTGCGCGGCCGTTCGCTAAAATCTTTAATGCATTCACGTATCCTTGTCCTTCTACTCCCAGCACATTTTCCACGGGAACTTCACAGCCTTCAAAGATTAATTCTGCGGAATGTGATCCCTTTAAGCCCATTTTTTTCTCGACAGCACCTACTTGAAAGCCTGAGAAATCTTTTTCGATAATAAACGAGGTAATCCCTTTAGCTCCTTTGTCCGGGTCAGTTACAGCCATAACGGTAAAAACACTCGCTTCTGTTGCATTGGTAATATAATGCTTCAGACCGTTTAAAATGTATTTATCCCCTTTTTTTACAGCTGTTGTTTTTAAATTGGCGGCATTTGAACCGGCATCCGGCTCCGTTAAGGCAAATGCACCGATTTTATCCCCGCTTGCCATTTCAGGTAGATATTTTCGCTTTTGCTGTTCATTCCCCATTTCAACAATCCCAACAGACCCGATTCCGGTGTGAGCACCAATTAAAGTAGTATAGCCGTTATGTGTTTGCCCTATTTCCTCATATAAGGCACACTTTCCTACCATACCAATCCCCAGACCGCCATATTCTTCTGGAATGCTAAGTCCAAAGAGCCCCATTGCCTTCGAAAGATGAATAATCCGCTCCGGAATATTGTTCTCTTCTTCAATTTGGCTGGCAACAGCTTCAACCTCTGTTTGAATAAAATCTCTTACATTCTTTTTTAAAAAGAGTATGTCTTCATCTAGTTCAAAGTTCATCTCTACACCTCCGATTTACATTACATTTTCTAACGGAGCCGTCTTCTTGTTCCATCAGGGATGCTCGTATGGTATTTTCAAACTATTTATTTCAGCATTAGAAACGGTTTGTTCCTACTCTTTTCTAGTCTGGTAACTTAAAAGATGATAGATTGTTTTAAGAACAGGAGTGGCAATCTTATATTCTTCTCCTTTGTTTACGATATACCCACAGATGGATTCGAGCTCCAATGTTTTTCCGTTAAGCTTATCTTGGAGCATGGAGGGGTGGTGTTCTCTGGCTAGACTTCCTTGAGCAAAAATGGTTTCGTAAAAATTCTCCTCTATTTCGATGCCTGTGGCTCTGCCAACAGCGATCGCTTCATTACAAATCTTTAAAGCAGTCTCATGCAAGCCTTGATCATCAAATATCGCGGCGACCTTTGCCTCAATCAAAGCGGTTAACGGATTAAACGTGACATTCCAAAGTAACTTTTTCCACTTAACCATTAGGATATTGCTAGAAGGATTAGTAAGGATATATGCAGTATTAAATAATGTTGAAAGTTCGATGACTTTTTCTGATAGACGAGTGTCTAAAGCTCCAATAACTAGTCTTGGCGGGACGCCAATTTGTCTCACCACACCAGTTTCCGTCAAAATTGCTTGTATATATGTCGCCGAAGATAAAATCCGTTCTTTGCCAAAAATTTTTCTGAGTACTTCTTCATTATCTACACCGTTTTGAAGCGTCATTACTAGACATGATTCTTTTAGAAATGGTGCAAATCTATCTGCCACCTCGGTTGTATCGGTCGATTTCACACAAAATAAGAGCAGGTCAATATCTTGAAATGACTCGTAATATTCTGTGAACGTCCCATTTACTGTGAACGTCCCTGCCTCACTTTCAACTGTAAGACCTTCTGCCCGCATTCTTTCCAGCCTCTTTCCCCGTGCTAGAAACGTGACCTCATTTCCTGCCTTTTTCAATAAGGCACCAAAATAACCGCCAACTGCCCCGGTACCTGCGACACCAATTTTCATTCCCTTTCCTCCCGGTTATGTATGAATCTGATAAGAGGAATCCTTCATCCTTCCAGATTGCTCAATTACTCCAAAAGGTCCGGCTGTTCTTTCACAATCCGATTCCATAATGGCTGGAATTGAAACCAGCCCGCATTTGAAACTCCCACGGTTTCATAGGTTGCTCGTGCATTTTCAACATCGATTAAAATAGGCTTCCCTGCTGCTTCAGCCAGAAGCTGTGCCTGACACGAACGCTCCATCGTAATAAACCACCAAGCTGCTTCGTCCACAGACTTTCCAACTGTCAACAAGCCATGATTTCTTAGGATACATGCTTTATTGTTCCCGAGAGCTTTACCTATCCGTTTTCCTTCCTCAATTTCTAAAACAACACCAGTAAAATCATCATACAGGGAATGATCTTGATAAAACGCACAAGCATCTTGGGTGATGGGGTCAAGGAGGCGGCCAAGGGCAGACCATGATTTTCCATAAACAGAATGTGAATGAGCTGCTGCGATCACATCAGGACGTGCAGCGTGAACTTGAGAATGGATGGCAAAGGCAGCTCGGTTAACTGGATACTTCCCTTCCACGACCATCCCGTCATGGTTACAAAGAATTAAATCGGAGGCAGAAATTTGACTGAAGTGAACGCCAAACGGGTTCACCCAGAAGTGGTCCTTCAGCTCTGGATCACGTACAGTGATATGACCTGCCACTCCTTCATCAAAACCAAACTTAGAAAACAAGCGAAAGGCTGCAGCTAATTTTTGATTTAAATGGCGCCTTTCCTCCTCAAATGAAGAAAAAATGGGCGGATTATAGCTGGTTTTTAATTTCGTGAACATGGCATCACCCTTCTTTAATGTTTATCGTTTTTATATCGAACTTCATTGCAGTGGTATCTCCCATACTGAAAGAAATAAACCCAGCATGAAGAACGGAATCTTCCTACACGCCGGGCATATCTCAATTGTTAATGACCATATTGGTGATAGACTACCTCACCTTTTAAGACTACATTTCCCTGCTGATTCACCGCCTGAACGTTAAAACGCAGATTTTGATCCTGTTTTTCCTTCAATGTTGCTTTCAGGGTCACCACATCATTTAAAAATACCATCCCTTTAAAACGAATCGAGTAATCTTGAGCAAACCCTTCCTCATAAGAAGCAGTAAACAGTTTTGCCAAATTGCCCATTGTCCACATCCCATGGGCAATAATTCCTGGCAGTCCTGCTTTTTTCGCTTCATCATCAATGGTATGAATAGGGTTAAAATCCCCAGAGGCACCTGAATATTTTATGAGATCCATCCGTGAGACAGGTTCAAGCTGTACTTCCGGAAGAGACTCGCCCACTTGCAATTGGGTTAACGTACTCATTTAACCAACACCTTCCTCACTGCTTCCGAGATGACAATGGTAGAGGTAGAACTGAAAATAATATTTCCGGCTTCATCTTCCCCGAAGCTTTCTACTACCAAGAATCCCATCTGACCAAAGTTCCCTTTTTTCTCGAAGTAATTTTTTACTTTGGAATAGCAGTAAACTTCTTCACCGACTACTAAAGGCCGGTTGTAATGAAAGGTTTGTTCCCCATGGATTAAACCTTTGTTCGGAAGATTTAGCCCTGCAATCACACCATAATCAAAAATCCGTGGAAAGGTTGGCGGGGCAAGGTTGTTTTTGTATCTTGAAAGTCTGCCTGTATCTTCATCAAAATAGATTGGATGAAGGTCGCCGATGGCTTCGGCAAATTTCTTGACGGCTCCTCTTTCCACCGTATTTTTCACCTTGTTTGATTGTTTACCGATTTGGTCGTTAAACAATGATCTTCACCTCACCTTATTAGCATTTTGGCCCGCCGGCCACATAAATGACCTGGCCATTGACAAACGAGGATTTTTCATCCGCAAAGAAGGCAACGGCATTAGCAATATCAGCCGGTTTTCCGCTTCTGCCCACTGGAATCTGAGCGACACTAGCCTGGATTAACTGATTAAAGGTAATCCCTATTCGGGCCGCCGTTTCTTTGGTCATTTCTGTTTCAATAAAACCTGGTGCTACAGAGTTAGCGGTGATGCCGTACCTTCCTAATTCAATTGCCAGTGTTTTAGTAAAGCCTTGCAAGCCGGCTTTTGCCGCAGCATAATTGGCCTGGCCGCGATTGCCCAGCGCGGAAGTAGACGAAATATTGATAATTCGTCCATATTTTTGCTCGACCATATATTTTTGTGCGGCTCTTGCGGCATTAAATGAGCCTTTTAAATGTACATCCATGACGGTTTGCCAATCGGAATCCGACATTTTAAATAATAGATTGTCTCGGATGACCCCGGCATTATTGACTAATATATCAACCGATCCAAACGTCTCATAAACCTCTTTAAAAGCATCTTCTACTTGGTTAGCATCCACTACATTTGCTACTTTTGAATAGACTTCATAGCCTTTTTCTCTTAATTCACTGGTAGTGGCATTTAATGCCTCTTCATTTAAATCAATTAACGCTACTTTTGCTCCCTCTTTGGCGAAAAGCTCCACAATTCCTTTGCCAATCCCCTGGCTTCCACCTGTTACAAAGGCTACTCTTCCTGTAAATCTTCCAGCCATTTCTCTTCCTCCTGATTAGTAAATATAGTAGATAACGCTTACACTTTTTCTAAACGTATTGGCCCACCTTCACATGACCTTTTATTAAATTGCGGGCGATAATCATGCGCTGGATCTCATCCGTTCCGTCGTATATTCTCCATAGTCTTGCTTCACGGTACCAGCGTTCAATTGGCAATTCCTTTGTATATCCCATCCCGCCATGAATTTGCAGAACACGGTCGACTACTCGATTGCCCATATTAGAGCCATAAAGTTTAGCCATCGAGGCAAGATGACGATTATCTTCACCTTGATCGAGCGTAAACGCCGCGTTTAATACAAGCCATCTGGCCGCTTCGATTTCAACTGCAGAATCGGCAATTTGCCATTGGATGGCTTGTCGTTCAGCAATCGGCTTTCCAAAAGTAACCCGTTCCCGCGAATAATCAATTGCCATTTGCAATAACCGTTCAGCAGATCCAACAGCTCTTGCCCCTACAATCCATCTGGCAAAGCCAATCCATTCCAGTCCGAGGTTGTACCCCTTGTGTAATTCGCCGAGGATATTTTCCTCTGGAACACGAACATTATCAAAAACTAAGCCGGCTGGACCCCATTCCCCCATCGTATGTATATACTCGGATTTCCAGCCCATCTCACGGTCGGCAATAAAGCACGTCACACCTTCACGGCCTTGTGTTTCTTGATGCCTTTGTTTATCGGTAATTGCAATAACCATGACAAAATCAGCTTCATTCCCACCGGTAATAAACGTTTTTTCACCATTTAAAACCCAGTCATTTCCGTCTTTCACAGCTGTCATTTTTATATTCCTTGTATCAGAGCCTGCACCTGGCTCAGTCATGGCAAAGCAGGATTTTTTCTCGCCATTAATGGTTGGAAGTAAATACTTTTGTTTTTGTTCTTCATTTCCATAATAAAGAATATTATCTGCAGAGCCGCCAAATGAAAATGGAACAAAGGTTTTTGATACTTCCATTAAAACGATGGCCATCATCATTTGTCCAAGATCAGCACCGCCATATTCCTCTGGCGTATTAATTCCCCAAAAACCAGCTTCCTTAGCCTTTAACTGCAGCTCTTTTAATTTGCCGGGAGATAGACTTGGCCTGCCTTCTCGTTCATTTCTCAATACATCGTTTTCAAGTGGAATGAGTTCTTTTTCTACAAATCTTCTAATTGTCTTTTGCACCATTTTTTGTTCATCCGTTAGGCGTAAATGCATTTTTTTCACTCCATTCTTATTCTTGAAATCTAGTTTTTTCTTCTATAAAAGAGTATGCAGGAACAAGCAGATACATACCTACCGGTTAGTATGTCACCTTTAATTTTATTCGCAACTTTCAGATAATACAAGTATTAATTGGCTTTTTAGAAAAAAAAATCCTCCGCAAATGAACGCCAGAGAATTTATACTTTATTAAGATTAACGGAACCGCTTTTCTTATCGGTCCAGTCCTTTAGCTGCGAAAGCCAGGGTTATTTTTTAAAAAGTTCTGCCATGCTCCTTTAATTCCTTGCATAATTTCTTCTCTTGTCGCATGAAGTCTCTCTTTTGTGCCGCCATAACCAATTTCAATTTCACCTTTTTCAAGTCCGGCAAAAATCGTGTCGGCAAAATCGGTTAAAGGAGCACCAAATGTATGTAAACCCGCTCCTCCTAAATCAGTGTTGACAGCAGGAGGTAGGATTTCAATGACCTCGATGTTTGTTTCGGCGAGCTGATGTCGCAGTGATGTGGTAAATGAATGAAGCGCTGCTTTGGTTGCACTATAAACGGGCACCCACACACCGGTCATAACCGCTAATCCAGAGGTTACATTTAAGATGGCTGCCTGCGCTTGTTTTTGAAGGTGCGGTGTAAACAGCATGGTTAAATGAATCGGACCGTCGACATTTATCGAAATTTCATTCCGGTAATAGTCCCAATTCTCTTGTGGATTCAAAAGGTTGACTCTCTGCTGAATACCGGCATTATTAACCAGTACATTTACTTGAGGAAACTCTTTCGTTACCCATTCAAATAAACTTATTCTCTCGTCTTGCTTTGATACATCGCAAACCTTCGTATGTATATTTGGAAATCTCTCCTTAACCTCCCGTAATTTTTCTTCGCGGCGGCCGACAATAATGACTTGATTGCCTCTTTCCAAAAAACGCTCGGCAAATGCTAACCCAATACCTGATGCCCCGCCGGTAATTAAAATCGTATTTCCAGACATTTTCATTTAAAAATCATCCTTTTCTTGTTTTTGACTGCCTTTTTATTTTAACGTTTAGTTATTTTTTGATTCATTTAAGATTATTGACTATTTTCCTTCCTTTTTACAAATGATAAGGATGATATTCTTTGGAATATCCGTTTCAAATCCTATGATGAGGTGATAGTTGATGAGCTACAGAGATCAATTAGATTCCCAATCGGAGCTTTTTCACTACACTTTTACGAGACCTAAACACACCAAAGCACAGGTGAATGGTCAAACAAGAGTGTCGCAAAATCAGATCATCTTAAGGAGCAATGCTAAGGCCCATCGCTGGTAAGTGAGCGTCTTAGTATCGAAACGACCAACGGCTGCCCATCAGGCGCTCGTTAAAGAAAAGACCCTTTTCCTTTTTGGAAAGGGTCTTTCTTTGGAAAATTAACGATTAAGAATTGTCCAACTGCAGGACATACACTGCTCACCAAGGAGCTTGCGCCTTTCTTGCGAATTCTTCTTGTAATAAAAGGTATACCGGGATATTATAAAAACTATCTTAATTAAAACGGAGTGAAACTTTCTTATGTATGAAGAATTCGTAATTAGAGATGCAGAACAAAATGACATGTCAACCATCATTGAGATCTATAACTCCACCATTTCAGGACGAATGGTTACAGCCGATTTAGAACCGGTTTCGGTTGAAAGCAGAATGCCGTGGTTCAACGAACACTCAGCCGAGTTTCGTCCCTTATGGGTGGTCGAAACAAATGGAGAAATTTGTGCCTGGGTCAGCTTTCAATCTTTTTATGGCAGACCTGCCTATAACGCGACCGCCGAGGTAAGTATTTATATTCACCATGACTTTCGCGGGAAAAAGCTCGGCAAGTACCTGATCCAAAAAGCACTAGATGCTTGTCCTACGCTTGGGATTAAGACCTTACTTGGGTTCATTTTCGGACATAATCAGCCAAGCATCAAGCTGTTTACAAGCTTTGGATTTGAAAAATGGGCTCACCTTCCGAATGTGGCAGAACTGGATGGAATCGAAAGAGATCTACTGATTCTAGGGAAAAGAGTCTCCTAAAATTACGCAATGAAAACGGCTAAAGCTTCCATAAAATAGCAGATTGCTTTTTATTATTCCAAAAATCAACATTTTCTAGTACTATATAGTAGAATGTTTTCTATTATTCTGGGAAACTAGTTCCTAGAAAGAACTGGAGAAGGACATGGATAAAAAAAAGCTGGTTTTCCTGTATATTATAAGTAGTGTAATCTGGATTTATGGATCAAACTATCTAATTGAAGAATTTGTCCCATCACCACATATTTGGATTGTTGAGAGGTCAAAAGAAATCCTATATATCGTTGTGACAGGGGCATTTATTTATTTTTCCTACAGTAAACAACAGGAATTAACTGATTCCAAAGAAGATCAAAAGAAACTTTCCACCCTTATCAATTCAATGGTTGACTTTGTTAACTTTAAGGATGGTGAAGGCAGATGGATTGAATCAAATGAATTTGGTCTGCAATTGTTCGGTCTTGAAGATGTCGACTATCGTGGAAAAAAGGACTCCGAGCTTGCTGAGTATTCCGAATATCATGGAGATGCGCTCCGATATTGTGAAGAATCGGATGAGCATGCATGGATGAATGGAAATATTACCCGAATTGAAGAGGTTCTGCAAATGCCTGACGGGACATCTAGAACGTTTGATACCATAAAGGTCCCGTTATTCAATCCTGATAGCAGCAGACAAGGGTTAGTAGTTATTGGGCGAGATATTACTGAAAAAAAAGAAATGGCCAAACGTTTAGCAGAAAGCCAACAGCAATATAAATCTTTATTTGAATATAGCCCGGATATTGTCTATATGCTTGATTTAGAAGGAACCATTACCAATTTAAACCCTTATTTTGACTTGATTACAGGATTTAAACGGGAAGAATGGCTTGGTCAATCCGTAACAACTTTTTTACCTAAAAAATATAAAAAATTCCTGCCAGCCTTTATTCAATCCGTTGTTGAAGAAGTAAAACCGATTATGTATGAAATTAAGATCCCCCATCGGAATGGGAATCCTATTACCTTGCAATGCACTTCAGTCCCGATTATTGTAAATGGAAAAATATCCGGCATAATCGGCTATGGCCGTGATGTCACGACTCTGAGAAAAACGGAGGAACGGCTTAGGAGAACAGAAAAGCTTTCCGTCGTAGGAGAGCTATCAGCTAGTGTGGCACATGAGATTCGTAATCCGCTTACCTCTTTAAAGGGATTTGTCCAGCTTTTGCAAATGGAAGACGAAAAACACCAGTTCTATTATCGAATCATGCTTGATGAATTAGATCGGATTAATCATATTGTCGGCGAACTATTACTTTTAGCCAAGCCGCAGCATCTTAAATTTTCTACAGCCGACATTCATAAACTTTTAAGTGATGTTCTCTCGCTATTAAATACGGAAGCCATTTACTATAATGTGCAAATCGTCTCTTCTTTTCCGGAAAAGGAAGTCTTTATTGAATGTGAACCTAATCAGCTTAAACAATTGTTTATTAATATTATTAAAAATGCAATCGAGGCTTCTAGCAAAGGGGGATCGGTTGAAATTGCCCTTCATCCTGCACAAGGTGAACATGTGATGATTACGGTAAAGGATAATGGCTCAGGTATTTCTAAGGAACGGTTAGCAAAGCTCGGTGAGCCGTTCTATTCTTCGAAGGAAAAAGGAACTGGTCTTGGATTAACCGTCAGCTTTAAAATTGTTCAAACTCACAATGGAACCATTCGTTTTAATAGTCAAAAGAATCAAGGAACATCCGTTGATATCTCCCTGCCTATTAAGCAGAGAATGGCAAATGCGGTCAGTAGGAATAGATAAAAATCAAAAAAACTGCCATCTGGTCTCATTATTCCATAGGCAGTTTTTTTGATTTTTCCGCCTTCTGTTTCCTGTTTCGAAAAAAGGCAATCATTAACAAAAATGAAGGAATCAAAATTTGAAATGGCCAATGTAGATAGACAGGGACCACTTCAAGCCCCTCTTTGATATGTTCAGCATAATTGGATGCAATCGTAATTGATGCAAATAAAACAAGTGCCCCCATTGGAAAGCTTAACTTTGTATAATTTTTAAATCCAAAAATATCAGAGGCCCCTGCAACAGCTGCATAGAAAAAGATGGATATTTTAAAGAAACCGCCAATGACCAGATATAGCATAAAAAGGACATCCAGCCGTTCAATAAAGTTGGCCAATTGGATCCTGCTGATTGTGGATAATAGCGGAAAATTAGCTCGTGTAAATAAAGATGAACCCAATGCAGCCACATTAATGACCGCAGTAATAGTAATATTTATGCCAGCGAGAATCATGCCGCCCAGACATACCCATTTTGCTTTTTTAGAATCATTTAAATAAGGAAGTAACATCGTGAAGACCACCATCTCCCCAAACGGAAAGTTAATGGTTTCCGTTAGAAAAGTGCTCAGAACGGGTTTCCAGCCATTCTCTAAGACAGGTCGAAGATTTTCCAAATGAATTAATCCTGAAAACATGATTAATCCGAACCCTACAAACGCCATCATATAAATCACAATAAAAAACAGCTCGCCCACCCTTACTATTACTTCAAATCCTTTATGGATCCCATAAATGATCGTAAAAATCATTAAACAATTAATGACAATTAGAGGGGTCGCGGTGTATATGGTAGAGGTTAGTAATTCACCAAAGTCTCGAAGGACCCTGGCAGCACAATAGAGGAAATAGATGATATACGAAACCCCTATCATTCGACCAATCCATTTACCTGCAATTTTTTGTACATAACTTGTAAGGGGGATGTCTTGATAATATTTATACAATTGATAATAAATAAGAAAGACTGCTAACCCTCCTCCTAGTCCTAATAAAATCGCGATCCAGGCATCCTGCTTGGCCTCGGCCCCAAGACCTACGAGGATTGCACTCCCCATCTCAAAAAGAACAATCACGACAAATAGTTGATAGGCATTAATTTTTGCGTTTTCCATACACACCCCCCCATGCCATAGATTATTCGTTCATTGAGGACCAAAACGACTTCGTTCGAATTCCTTCACGGCGAATATAAAAGTCGGTTTTCACATTGACCTTTAAAGCGGCAAATTCTTCATCCCAATTCTTTGCGAGCTGCTCCCATACAGTAGGATTTGCAATATGCACTTTATCTCCGAATCCAAAAATATCACATTTTAATTTTTGTGCGGCTTTAACCGAATCTAGAATTTGCCTGCTTATTTCCTTTTCAACCAGTGTATCTATTTGACCTATAATTTCGGGGTTCGTTAAATCGATGTCTGTGTTGGCTTCACTAATCCAGCCCTCACTATCAATTTTAATATTTATTTGCGGCTTTTGATGAATAAACTGAACCGAAACCTTTGTTTTTGAGCGGATCGGTGCCACAACAAGTGCCTTTTTCTTCTTTTTCCACGCGATACTTATATCCGTACTTTTGAGTTTATCCTGAACCCAGATAATTCCACGAGCTTTATCACGATTAACCCAGCCCCGTAATTTCCCATCATGAAAAATCGCTAACCCATTTGAAGACAGAAACGCATCGGTTGTCGTTTTTTCCAGATTTTCTTTTTTTCTGGCTTTTGATTTAATGCCGACTAGGCTGTATCCATTTAAAAAAGGCTGTTTTCCCTTACTTATTAAACCGGTAAGAAATTCATCAATATTTACCGATGCATTTTCACCGAGCATCGCTTCTGATGCTTTAATCTGTTTAGTAATCTTGTTTACCGGCAGCCTGTCGAGAATGGTAAGGGTTGTGACAATTTCTTCTGCAGTACAGTCTCTTGCGACAACCATCTCAGTCGTGGTTCGAAATTCGGGATCTCGATCTAGTGCATCTATAATATAAAGCAATTCTTTTTTGGCAATCTCTTCACTGATCACAACAATATTGGTGTGTGCATAATAAAGGCGCCGTGAAACTTTTCTGGTAGCGTTTCTAGCAGCCTCTGTGATCGTGTCCCCGGTACTTCGATAAACAGCAATTGGGAGTCCTTGACCTCCACCGCCTCCATTTTGTCCGGTTGTTACGTTACCGGGATTGACAAGTTGAAAAGATACCTTAAATTTCTTATCTTTTCCCTTATCAATTCCCATTGCCATGACAAACGCCAAATCAGTTAGTTCCTTCTGATTCCAGCATGCACTAAGCAGAGGCAAAAGCATTAGCATGATCGTTACGATGATTAGACTTTTTTTCATGACTTTTCACCTTGATTACTATTTCCATCATCAGGACTAGGAGGACCTGGCTTTTGATCCTTTCCCGTCCTAATTATATTTCCTTTCGCAATAAATGGTGGTCTATTTTTCATTGCCCATAGTGGAAAGCGTACAAAGGCATCTTGTTGATTCTTTAAGTTAAAAGGCGCGAGCGGCATCATGTAAGGGATCCCAAACGAGCGTAGTGAGCATAAATGAATCGCCATGAACATGAGACCGAGCATCATCCCATAAAAACCTAACATCGTCGCCAGTCCCATTAAGACAAAGCGAAGTAATCTCGCAGCAATGGCCATGGCAAATATAGGGGTGGAGAAGTTAGCGATGGCTGTGACCGAAACGACGATAACCATAACAGGTGAAACAAATCCAGCTTGTACCGCGGCCTGCCCAATAACTAACGCACCCACAATCGAAACAGCCTGGCCAACGGCACGTGGAAGTCTTAAACCAGCCTCCCGTAAGATTTCAAAGGTAATTTCCATAATTAGAGCTTCAACAAAGGCTGGAAAAGGAACATTTTCACGTTGAGCTGCGATCGCAATGGCCATTGTGGTTGGAATCATTTCTTGGTGAAACGTGGTAGCAGCAATATAGGTGGCTGGTCCTACCAGGGCAATTAAGAAAGCAATAATCCTAAGTAGTCTAATCCCTGTTGAGATATCAAACCGGGAATAATAATCATCTGGCGCCTGAAAAAATTGTACAAATAAGGCTGGTGCTGTAAGGACAAATGGTGACCCATCAATTACAATGGCAACTCTGCCTTCAAGCAGCTGTGATGAGACCACATCCGGTCTTTCCGTATGAAAAGTTGTTGGGAATGTTGTCCATGCTTGGTCTTCAATTAATTGCTCAATATATCCTGATGAAAGAATCGAGTCTATATCAATTCGTTGTAATCTTTCTTTAACTTCCTTCACAATTTTATCGTTACTAATTCCCTTTATATACATAATCGCAATATCCGTTTGGGTAACGGTCCCTATTTTCATCGCTTCTAACCATAAATTAGGGCTTTTAATCCGCCTTCTGATTAACGCTGTATTGGTTCTTAGGGTTTCTGTAAATGAATCCTTTGGGCCGCGGATCGATAGCTGTGTAGTAGGTTCCGTGATGGAACGCTTTTCCCAACCCTTTGTTTCCGCACTAATCGCTTTCGTGCAGCCATTTATAAAAATGACAGTATTTCCAGATAGCAAAGAATCATATACCTGATTCCAATTATCAATCGATTGTACACTTCCCATGGCAACAGCTTTATCGACGATATATTGAAATATATCCTGATTTTCTGGAATGACCGTTTTCTCCATAAAGGGCTCTATTAGAAAATCACTAATGCTTACGGTATCTACCAGTCCATCAATATAAACCAATGCAGCCTTATAACTGCTGACAGTGATATTGCGAATGGTAACGTCTGAACTATTTCCTAATTCCCCTTTTATTCTTTCTAAATTTTCTTTCATATCACGCAGGATGGGCAATTCCTCTGGCTTAAGTGGATCTTGTTTTTGCCGATAATTATCATTCTGTCGATTCTGTTGTTTCTTTTTCAATATTTGTGACAGGATTGACACAAGCCTCCACCCCATTTCCTAGAGATTGATAATGGCTATTTTCCCCAAAAAACACACCAATATCCATTCAAGCAAAAATACTTCAGGAAACACAGTATAAGGAGTTTTATAAATCTGAATACTATCGGTAACATGAATGAGGGTGAACAAAATGAAAGCCATAATGGTTGTTTTTATCTTAGCCGGCGGGATGCTCGGCTTGATTATTCTCCTAGATTTCATCATGGGGACCGAGCCTAGATTGCTTATCTGGAAGGCCTTAAACCCTTTCAGAGTAATGGAACCCGCGGAATTCGTGATTGTGTTTTTATTTGCCCTGTTCTTTGGCATTCGATTGGTTCAATCTTTTCTTAAAAAGATGAGAAAACAGCGTGAATCAGAAACAAACTGACAAGTTTTTTACAAAAAGAAAAGAACTCCATTATGAGTTGGAGCTCTTTTCCTGATTACTTGTTTCGATCACAATTGGTTTGTCTCGTTTAAAGAGTCGT
Source organism: Bacillus sp. ISL-18 (assembly GCF_018613415.1). Taxonomy (GTDB): domain Bacteria; phylum Bacillota; class Bacilli; order Bacillales; family Cytobacillaceae; genus Neobacillus. Next base: position 97,265 of record NZ_JAGGQG010000019.1, read on the forward strand.
AACACAACCAGCCAGCGATTTTTCCATTTCCCTCCCATCTCGACGTTTTTTCCATACACATACCGATTCCAACTATAATAAATCGATTCCTCTAAAACGACAAACAGGAAGAATGCCGCTGTCATGATTAACCAGACTGACATATCCAGGCCCCTTTTCTATCGGTTCATAATTTGTTCATTTGCCACTTATTCAAAGGTGCATGATTCATTCTGTTAATTTTTTCCTATCAAGCTCTATAGTTTATCTTATCAAAGTTTTTCCAATTTGTAGACAATTTGGTCATTTAGATAGTATTTTTATTTTGTGCATCGAAATTTTTGGGAGGAGTGGATGTTATGGAATACCGTCGTTTGGGTAACACAGGCTTGAAAGTAAGTGAAATTAGTTTGGGAAGCTGGCTTACATATGGGGGATATGTCGAGGAGCAAAACGCCGCCGCCTCGATTGACAAGGCATATGACTTAGGAATTAACTTTTTCGATACGGCCAATGTTTATATGCGCGGGGAAGCGGAGATTGTTGTGGGTAAAGCGCTAAAAAAATATGTTCGTGATTCCTATGTACTGGCAACCAAGGTTTTCTGGCCAATGGGTGATGGACCAAATGACCGTGGTCTTTCACGAAAGCATGTCATCGAACAATGTCACGCCAGCTTGAAACGTTTAAACACTGATTATGTGGATATTTATTATTGCCACCGTTATGATCCAGAAACCCCGCTCGAAGAAACCCTGCGGGCATTAGATGACCTTGTCCGTCAGGGAAAGGTATTATATGTAGGTGTTAGTGAGTGGACCGCCGAGCAAATTACCGAGGCCGTTCATCTTGCAGATAAAAAATTACTTGACCGGATTGTCGTAAATCAACCACAATATAGCATGCTGCAACGGTATATTGAAAAAGAGGTTATCCCTGTTTCCGAAAAGCATGGAATCGGCCAAGTCGTATGGTCTCCGCTTGCTCAAGGAGTATTGACTGGAAAATATAAAAAAGGGGAAAAAGCCCCTGCAGGCAGCCGGGCAGCCCAAGAAAATTATAAGGGTCTGTTTGGATTGTTGACAGACGAGAATCTTAATCGTGTCGAACTTTTAAAAGAGGTAGCCGCCGACAATGAGCTTTCCTTAGCTAATCTTGCACTAGCCTGGATTTTACGGCAAAGTAATGTTGCAAGTGCATTAGTGGGTGCAAGCCGTCCTGAGCAAATGGAGGAAAACGTCAAAGCCTCTGGTGTTAAACTAAGTTCCGAAACAGTAGCAAGAATTGAAGATATCCTAAGATAATCGTAAGAAATGCCTCCCAGGTTCTATGGAGGCATTTTTTTAAATAGCTTTACTATCGATTGATTTCATTTTTAGGAATAACCTGTTACCTCTTAAAAAGAAGACGATACTGAAAAGTGTAATAATTGCGATGGCTAAAAACATGATTTGCCCCTGGAAATGACTGAGAAGAAAACCGCCAAAAATGGGTCCGAGAAAGTTCCCTATTTTTCGAAATTGCCCTGCTCCGAAGTAGGTTCCCCTTAGATGCTCCGGTGCCAGTTGATCGATCATTAAACTATTAGAGGGAAAAATTAAGATTTCACCCAATGTTACTAGAACCATAGCAAGGATTGCTGTGACCCAGCCATTCACAAAACTAAAACCGATTAACCCTGCTCCTATAAAAAACGATCCAACAAACATAACTTGCATTAATCTAAATTTTTCGGCTAGATGACTAATCGGCATTTGCAGGAACACGACCATAATAGCATTAATCGATAATAGACTCGAAAAAATAAGAACTCCATTTTCAAATTTCCCTTCTAACACTTGCGGCAAATTAGAATCAATCTGCGCGTAGCCCATATTAATGAGGGTAATTCCAATAATAAGATATCTTAAGGCTTTATCCGTTCGAATAATTCTAAAAGCATCGCCAAAGGAAACGTTCTTCTTAACGTGTTGACCTTGGTGGTTTTGTATAACTAGTTTATTTAAAAAGTACACCAAAACGATTGCATAAAGTAAATAAGTCGTTCCTGTAATCGCAAACGATAGCTTTGCAGAGGTAGTCGCTAAATAAGCACCGATTAAAGGGCCAACTGAAGCACCGATGTTCATGGCCGTATACCGTAAAGAATAAACCTTCATCCTCCGCTCCTTATCCGTTAAATCCGCCATCAATGCTTGAGAAGTCGGTTCGAAAAACGAGTTGCTCAGTCCATTTATGGCGTTTAGCAGAATAAACCAACCTTGTCCCGTCGCAATTGTAAATCCATAATAAACAAACGCGACAGCAAATAGTGAGATCAGCATCACTGGTTTGCGGCCAAACCGGTCCGACAAATGTCCGCCGATAAATCCCCCGACTGTCCCCATTAAAGGACTCATCCCCACCGTTAGCCCAATGATAATTGGCGAAAGATCCATCGTTCTTGATAAATAGATGGAAAGAAACGGTAAGGTCATAAAGGCCGATCCCCTTGATAAGACCGTACCAATTAATAATACCCATACAATAGGATGAAACTGACCAATATAGTTTTTTACTTTAACCATTATGTAAGCCTCACAATCTTAAAGGTTCATTTTCTAGTAAACCAATTTGTGGAAGCGATGTAAAGACTATTTTTTACACTTTTTACAACAACGAAGCCAGTACCATATAGATACTGACTGTCAATCCAGATTATTTAGGCTCTTTGTATTGTAACGCTTGATCGCTGTCTCTTACTCCTTTAGTTGTAGGATCTTGGATAATACCAACCATAGACAACAACACAAACACTGCATTAACAAACGTTAAAATCGAGTTTTGTACTGCATCAGTTAATTGAAAATGAATGAGTCCCATCGAGTTCAAGCCGGCAATGACCATTTCTGCTATAATCATAACTTGAGAAATAAATGCAATGACCCAATTCCGATTTTTAAATCGGACTTTCCAGTTAATCAATATCCCCACCCCTTCCATATCTTTTTCTACTACTATATGCTGACGAAATGGAAAGGTTGTCCACGGTTATCACGTGTTTCGTGCAATATGTCTAAATATTGGTCTTTTTAGTTGAGAAATTCTATAATAAAGAAATCGAAAATTCCTTTTTGAAAGTTAGGAGATAAAATGGAAAAATTACAGCCCCTTTGGGGAATGATGGTCCGTTTCTGGAGAAAGACACATCTTACCCAAATTTTATTATTACTGCTTCTAGTTGTCTTCTTAATTACGATTGCCTATTTTGGCTGGCTGGCATCGCGGGCAAACGTTGATCAATTAAAACAAGGCTTAAGCCAGCCAACGGTTATCTATGATAAAGATGGCGAAGTGGCCAGCAATGTGGCAACCAATCGAACGAAGGGTATTACGATTAGTGAAGTACCCAAATATGTCCCTAACGCGGTGGTGGCGATTGAGGATGAACGCTTCTATGAGCATGGCGGCTTTGATATAAAAGGAATCGCCCGTGCCCTTTTCGGGAACATATTTGCTGGAAGGGTTACCGCCGGCGGCAGTACCTTAACCCAGCAGCTAGCAAAAAATGCCCTGCTTTCCCCTGAAAGGACCTATAAACGAAAGGCAGAAGAACTGTTTTTAGCTGTAAAAATCGAAAAGGTTTATACGAAAGATGAAATTCTACAAATGTATTTAAATCAGGTTTATTTTGGCGGCGGTGCTTGGGGGATCAGCAATGCCTCGAAAAAATATTTCAATAAAGATATTAAGGATGTGACTATCAGCGAAGCAGCGATGATGGCAGGCCTCTTACACTCGCCGAACTATCTTAATCCTTATAATAACTATGATTTAGCGATGAAGCGCCGAAATGTTGTCTTAGCAAAGATGAAAGAACAAGGCATGATTACGGCCGCTCAGTACAATACAGCAAAGAATGAAAAGATTAAGCTGCACGATGGCGGCGGCAGCACGATAGAACGGAAATACCCATATTATGTCGATGCTGTTTTAAATGAGGCCATCTCTAAATACGGGTTAACCCAGGATGAAATTCTAACAAGAGGCTATCGGATTTATACGGAGATGGATCAAAATCTGCAAGCTGGACTTGAAAATGTTTATAGCAAAAATTATCTGTTCCCCAGCGGAATGGGCGGGAAATTGGTCCAGAGTGGTTCGGTTCTAATGGATCCTGCCTCTGGCGGTGTGCGCGCCCTCGTCGGCGGCCGCGGTGAGCACGTTTTCCGTGGTTTTAACAGGGCCACCCAATTACAAGCTCAGCCAGGGTCCTCCATTAAGCCTTTGGCAGTCTATACTCCTGCCTTAGAAAATGGCTATCAATATTCTTCCGAGCTTGAGGACAAACCAATCACATTTGGAAACTATAAACCAGAGAATTTTTCCAAGACATTCTCTGGCGAAGTTCCCATGTACAAGGCCCTGGAGGAATCATTAAATGTTCCCGCCGTGTGGCTATTAAATAAAATTGGCTTGAACAAGGGCTTGGATTCCTTAAAGCGGTTTGGTATTCCTGTAGAAAAAGAAGACGAAAATCTTGCGGTTGCATTGGGAGGTATGAGTAAAGGTGTATCTCCGCTGCAAATGGCCAATGCCTTTTCAGTGTTTGCTAATGAGGGCAAGCGGGAGGACAGTCACTTAATTACGAAAATTGTCGGTCCGACAGGAAATGTGATCGCCGAGCGCCAGGAAAAGACTACTAAAGTAACCACTAAAAAGGTTGCAAATGACATGACTTCGATGTTATTGAATGTAGTTGAGACGGGGACGGGAAGAAAAGCCCATATCCAAGGTGTCCAGATTGCCGGTAAGACAGGCTCGACCCAGCTGCCTTTCAACGGGGTAAACGGGACGAAGGATCAGTGGATGGTGGGATATACACCGAACCTTGTCGGGGCAATTTGGATTGGCTATGATCAAACGGACAGACAGCACTATCTGCCAAGTGCAAGTTCATCCAATGTCGTACCGATCTTTAAAGAGATTATGCGGGAATCTATCACCCATCTCCCACATGAGAGTTTTGAAGTGAGCTCGATCAATGACCAGCTGGCAGGTGAATCGGCAGTTAAAAAGAGCATCAATGATCAAGCGAAGGCCATTGGGGCAGAATTGAATGATAATGCAAAGAAAATTGGCTCAACCATAAAAGAGCATGCACCTGAGTTGAAAAATGGTCTTCAAAAGGCCTTATATACGATTGGGGAAGGGATCAATGCCTTAATCGATAAAGCAAAAGGGCTCAGTAAATAACGAAAAAACTCCAGCAAAAACTGGAGTTTTTTTTATTCTAGTAATCCATACTTCCGTTTAAAACGACTTAATATCTTCACCCAGATCCCGCCAAACACGACTAAAAAAAAGACATTGGAGATGGCATGAAAGGTATCAAAGATGGCACTACCTGCCATATACACAACAAACGCTTTCCAGGACTGCGCACCGCTGGACTGAATCAATGCAATAAATCCCCACAAATTCATTATCCAGCCAAACAGGTAACCCCAGATCACACCAAAGAGGATCTGCCCCCATCTTCTTTTCATGAACGCAGTATTTCTTAACAGACCAGCTGTTAGACCCACTAAGCCCCATGAGACCATCTGCCATGGCGTCCATGGCCCCTGCCCCATAATCATATTCGAAGCGAGTGCAGCTACAGCCCCAATGACAAAACCGCTTTCCGCGCCAAACACATACCCAGACATGATAATGACGAAGGTCGTGGGCTGAACACTTGGCAGACTAGCGAATGGAATCCTCCCTACCGCTGCAATCGCAGCAAGGACTGCTAACAGCACCAACTCCCGTGGTTCTACCTTTTTTGTCTCAAAACGAACTAGAAAAAGAATTATCGCTACTATAACTAAGCCAAAGCTTAACCATAAATAGGAAGCTTCCCAGATATAATTTAGTCCTAATAACACAAACATCATGATAAAAAGGAAGCCGCTAATTAAGGCCCTATTTTTACGCATTACTGCGTGACCCCCTTAAGAGTCATTGGAATTTCCTTCTCAGACAGCCCGCGAAATACCCTTTGGATCATCGTCGTATAAAAGAAGTTACCTTTGAAAAACTTCTCCGGTACATCTTCAGAAGTGATCTTTCCTTGAAACATCATACCGCATTTTGTCGTATACTGTGCTGCAAACTCAACATCATGAGTGGACATCAGGATTGTCATTCCGGTTGCATGAAGAGACAAAAGGATTTTTGCCAAATTCTTTTTTGAAATCGGGTCCAATCCTTTGGTCGGTTCGTCCAATAAAAGAACCTCAGGCTTCCTGACTAGAATACATGCCAAGGCAGCCTTTTGTAGTTCTCCGCCGCTAAGATCATAGGGATGACTTGACAGCAAATGGGCAATCCCTAATTGGTCGAACAACTGTTGTGCATCGGTAGCTTTTGATGCGTCCCACTGTGTTAACGTCATCTGGAGCTCTTTTTCAACGGTGTCCTGCATGAAATAAAGTTTAGGATTTTGCGGTAAATAGCCAATCTTCGCCGCAATTTCGACCCGTTTATATTTTTTCAAAGGTTTCTCATCAAAAAATACAGTGCCGTTATCAGGTTTTAACAAGCCTGCCATCAACTTTAGCAAGGTAGATTTCCCTGAACCATTTCCTCCCAGCAGGGCATAAAACTCGCCATGTCTTACGCTCAGGTTAAGTTCATCTAAAATATAGTCCCCTTTTTTTTCATAATGAAAGGAAATATTTTTTAGCTTGATCCGTTCTGTCGGTTTGGGAGAGACCCTAAAGGCTCTTGATATATTAGGCACTACCTTTTGTTTTTGCACCCAGTCCCTGCCCTCTTTTACGGTTAACGGGAGACTGCCTTGCCCGTCCATACTTAAAAATAGGGCAGGAATCTTCGGAATATAAGCCTTATACTCTGTATTCCACAGCTCATGAAGGACACGTCTTGGCTCCCCTGAAATTTTCACTTGACCGTTTTCCATCATGACGATTTTGTCGGACAGGGTAAAAACTTCTTCAAGCCTGTGCTCCGCCATAATAATGGTCATTCCAAATTCCTCGTTCAATCTTTTAAGTAAATCGATAAATTCCCTTGCACTGACAGGATCAAGCTGGGCAGTAGGTTCATCCAATAGTAAAATACTTGGTTGCATTAATAAGACAGAAGCTACGTTTATTTGCTGCTTTTTCCCTCCGGAAAGCTCTTGTGATTTTCGATTCAGCAAGGATTCCGCCCCGAAAAAATGAACCATTTCCGCCACTCGGTTTCTCATTTCGTTTGGATCTAGGCCGATATTTTCCAAACCAAAGACAATTTCATGTAAAACATCATCCGCAACTAACTGGTTTTCCGGATCTTGAAACACAAAACCAACATCCTGGCTTAGCCCTGATGTCTCTGAGACAGCCTGACCATTAATGGAAATCCTCCCGGACAGCGTACCATGCGGCTGGATTTCTTTTTTTAATAACCGTAACAGCGTGCTTTTTCCAGAACCTGATGCCCCAAAAAGGACAACAAATTGCCCCTTATCGATGTTTAGAGAAAGATTCCGAATGGCAGGTTCCTTACTGTCTGGATAGGTAAAACTGACATCTGTTAATTCGATAAGCGCCATCGGAACATTCCACCTGTCTCAACTAATAATGGGAAACTTAAAAATAATGTGTAAGAAATGAGTACTGCTGTATCCATCAACGAAAGATGCCAAGTTTCCATCAGGGGGTAGATTGTAAGAAAACCATATCCTGAAACTCGTTCAACTAAGATAAAGGAAAGCAGACCAAGTAGATAGATTATTGCAATCCCATCTGCTTGGTTCATTTTAAAATATTCATAGGAGGAACGTGGTCCGCGCCCGTAACCCCGCGCTTTCATTGAGTCAGCAGTCTGAATTGCTTCTTCTAACGAAAAGGTTAATAACGTTTGAACATAGAGCATACCAAGCTTGGCTCTCTCCCTCCAGCTGCCATGCGTTACTGAGAGACCTTTACTTCTTTGAACCACCGCAATCTCTTCCAGCCTTCTTCTCATTAACGGAATAAATCTTAGAGTTAACATGAGAAGGACAGCAAATTGCGGTAAAATTTTGGCAAATAAATATAAAAGTTTGTTCGGTGTCATGATGACATTATAGGACACGAATATGGCGAGTATCCCAATAATCGAGAGGGCGTTCATTCCACCATAGACAACCGCTTCAACCGTGACACGGTGTTGATTGATTTCAACTATCAAATGCCGCCCCCGCTCATTGAACAGAGGATTCATCATCACCATAAGCACGAAGGTGGTAAGAATGAAGAACGACCAGCGCCGTAATCCGTTTAGGCGATCATGGAGGATATTAATCAAAAAAACAACTGCAATCGAGATGACTAAAAAAAGGGGATGCAGCATTAATATAACCAAGGAAACCGCCCCAGCATAAAAAAGAAAAGGTACCAACGGATGAAAGCGATCAAACCGTAGTCTCATCGCTTGTTCTTCCTAAAGGTATTATTCGGTATAGTAGCATTCAATCCGATCACCAGCTTTTACTTTTATGACTCCGATACTCTTGGTGATACTAGCACCATTTAACTTAAAAACCCAACCGCTTTTTGCTCCATAATCAAATTCATATATGTTATTAATACCCTCTATATAAGCTGTTGCACCGCTGCCGCTGGAATCTATATCAATATTTGTTCGTTTTAAAACGTCAAAAATTGTATTACCATCATTTATTTTTACCTTAGTAGGAGCAAGAATGGTCCCTTTGTCTTTTGGTCCAACAATTGATAACGTAACTGTCGTCACCGGTTTTGGTGCGGGTACTGCCGGCTTCACTACTGGAGCGGTAGTGGTTGTCTGGGGTGTAGTTGTTGTTTTTGCTGCTGTGCTGGTTGTTGCCTTTGCAGCTGGAGTAGTCGTAGTGCTTGCCGTTGTTCCAGCCGGCTTTGCTGTAGATGTTATACTTTTTTTACTAGTTGTAGCTGGAGTAGTTGGCTCAGCCTGAGCAGAACTTTTTTGAACCGGCTGTGCACTTTGTCGGCTTTCCGTTTGCGGAGCCGGTTTTGAAGCTGCCTGCTGTTTTTCCTCTTTTACTGCCGGAGCAGCTGAAGATTTCGTTTGGTCAACAGCATTCTGTTGCTTTGAGTCTTGCTCAGTTTTATTGTCTGCTTTTGCGGTTACTGCAACCGTTTTTGTTTCTTTCTGCGTTTCCTGGTTACTGGCGGTACTTGAACCGCATCCGGTTAAACTAAGGATGACTACTAAAAAGGCAAAAAGAACGGCAAAGTTAAACCTTCTTTTCATTGTGTTACCTCCAATCAATCCCCTCTTACCATTCTAAGAGGGGATTATTGATTTTTATACGTTTTGTTTTCTTTGTTTGATATAAAAAATGCTACCCGCGATGATGAGTAAAAGTCCCAAAGCCAAAAGGTTATACATATTCGTCGCTGTATTTGGAAGTGCGTGTCCTGTCTGACTGTTGGTTTTCACAACGGTAGCTGTCGGAGCAGGCTGTTCCGTTTGCGGCGGAGTGACAACTGCCGGGGTCTCGACGGCTGGGTTATCCGCAGAAAGGGTCAGATGGAATAAAGAACCTTTTCCATCTGTAAACAGTTTATAAGCAACTAATGCTTGAACCGCTTGTGAGGTTGTAAAAGGATCACTCACATCTCCGCCCTGCCAGTCAAAACCGCCATCTTTATTTTGGAATGAGAGCATATATTGTACAAGCCCGTTATTGTCTTTCGAAAAAGCACCGCTATTGGCATCCATACCTAGTGCCGATAATGCGATAATCACTTGGGCAGCTGTTGAACTATTATCAATTTTGGATGCTTCGTACTGAGTAGACAGGTACTTGACGGCTGCCTCAACCTTGTCCTTCACATCAGCCTGGTTCTTGAATGGTGCTAGAGCAGTTACAATCATTGCTGTTGTATCAATATCACTTGTTGAACTTTCGTCCCATGCCCAGCCGCCATCACTGTTTTGTCTATCTGTTAAATAACTGATTAGTTTTTCTTTTGTCCATAGGGCCGAATTCGGTATTGTGAAATCCGCGCTGTCTAAGGCAACTAATGCATAGGCAACCCCATTTAAGCCTTGTTTTGTCACATTTCCATTATAGATTGCTTCGATTAGATTATATCCTTCTACATTGGTAGGATTACCACCCGCAGCTAAAATCCCTAATGCATATCGTTCGGTATCGGTAATTCTTGAAAACTTTCCTTGTTTTTCTTTCACTATTGCCTTTACTCCAGCAAGATAGTCCTTCGGAATGGCTTTTCCCGCTTGCTTTAAGGCAATGACCTGCCATTCGCCCACTTCGTTTTTCAGCACATAAGCACTCGTAGAGTTTACAGCTGTTTGTAAATCTTGAGCTGAAATAGTTCCAGTGGTTGGGGTGGCCGGTGTTTCCGGTGTTGCTGGTGTTGTTGGTGTTGTTGTTTCTCCATTACCTCCATCTCCTGGAGCAGGTGTATAGGATTCAAGTTGAAAACTGATTTGGTTTCCATTCTGAAGCTGGTAACTTTCTGCACCAACAGGAGCCATTTTTCCATCCACATAGAATCCCCAGAAGTTAGATCCTTCGGCTTTAATACCTTTTATTGTGGTTATCATCTTTCCATACTGTGTTTCCTCAGACCCAACCTGATCATTTCCTAACGCTACTTGTAATAACTGAAAAGCATTAGGATTCCCAATCACTTCTATATCTGTAAGATATGGACTTGAAATGACTTTTTTATTTCCATCGACCACTTGAAGAGATACTGTTTTGGCATCCGGGTTTGAATAATTAGTTAACCTAAATGTTATTTTATCACCATTTTGAACTAGATAAGAATCCGGTCCAACCTGAGCAGAAATACCATTAATAAAAAAGGCCCAAAATTGTTTATCCCCTGCTTTTACTCCATTAATTCCAGTTAGCATCGGTCCAAAACTGCTATCTGTGTATTCAAGATTTTCTTTACCAACCGCATCAATCAGTGCCTCAGCAGCTGTTTCTTTCTCCCTATATTGGAGTGTTTTTTCTGGCACTACAGCTTTCGAGTCCAGCCCCAATACTGTTACACTTCCTTGGTTTCCCTCTGCCGCTAGTACTGATGTTTGGAAGCCGCTTGTCAGTACCATCATGACTAACAGCAAAGCCATCCATAGATTCTTTCTTTTTAACATTCTACTTGCATCCCTTTCACTAGAAAATAGACATAAAAAAATCCCCCTATATAGGAGGAGTGTTATGTACGTTAAGCTAGAAACCACAGTACGTTTCTATTCTTAACACTCTCCTATCCGCGCAGGCTGTTGGTGTCGAAAACAGGCAGGTTTCCTGGCTCATGATCATCACTTCCTGCGTCTTCCCATCTTTCGACAGTGACATCTGCAGGCTGCTCCCATTTACAGTGGCGGGACCGCGTTGGCTTTAAACCAACTTCCCTATTAAGCTTAGAGTCTAGTAAAGACTTAAGCACCTATTTTACCGTGCTATTTTTTTATGATAGGACTATTATATCGACATATGGCTTCCTTTGTATACACCTATCTTAAAATCATTAATAGTTTAAAATAAGAACAGGCCTTATTCAGCCTGTTCTTATCCTTTACTGCCCGAGCATTACTGTTCAATATTTCTGCACAAATTCGCCATTTCAATGGCTGATACTGCCGAATCCCAACCCTTATTTCCAGCTTTCGTTCCGGCACGTTCAATTGCCTGCTCGATTGAATCTGTAGTAAGAACGCCAAATATGACAGGAATCCCGCTTGCTAATGCAGTTGCATTTATTCCCTTAGCCGCTTCGTTACAAACATAATCAAAATGTGGTGTGGCACCGCGGATTACCGTTCCAAGGGTGATAACCGCATCATACTTTTTACTGAATGCCATTTTTTGAGCAATCAGCGGTAGTTCAAATGCGCCCGGAACCCAAGCGATATCTACGTCAGATTCGCTTACACCATGACGTTTTAACGCATCCTGCGCCCCATCTAATAATTTACCAGTAATAAACTCATTAAATCTCCCGACTACAATTCCAACTTTTAACCCAGTCCCTACTAAATTACCTTCAAAAATATTTGTCATGTTGATTTCCTCCAAGATTCGTTATTTATTTTTCAGCCTTCGTTTTTGACGGGCTTTCTTTTTTGGTTCGATACTCAATCAATGCTTCAATGGTAATCATTTTTAGATTCAATTGATCAGCTAATTTGCGAAGCTGTGGTACCCGTGCCATTGTGCCATCTTCATTCATGATTTCACAAATTACTCCGGCAGGTTTGGCTCCACATAATCTGGCTAGGTCGACGGCAGCTTCTGTATGTCCGTTTCTCACTAAGACACCGCCTTTTTTCGCCATAAGCGGAAACATATGTCCAGGCCTTTTAAAATCCTCCGCTTTTGCATCTGGGTCGAGTAAACTTAACACCGTGGCCGAACGTTCATAAGCCGATATTCCGGTCGTTGAAAATTTATGATCAATACTGACAGTAAAAGCCGTTCCATGATAGTCTGTATTGTGTTCAACCATTGGCTGTAACTCCAGTTTCTTCGCTAATTCTTCCTCTATAGGTACACAGACTAACCCTCTGCCATGCGTAACCATAAGGTTAATAACAGCTGGTGTTGCTTTTTCAGCCAAGGCAATAAAATCCCCTTCATTTTCCCTGTCTTCATCATCACAAACGATAATGACTTTTCCTTCTTTTAAATCCGTTAGGGCTTCCTCTATTGAATCGAACATCTTATCACTCCTTTTCTTTTTCAATCATTAATAAAATCCGTTTTCTTCTAAGAAGCTTTGAGTAAGCCCAGTTTTTTTCTGCTCCTTTGACTGATTGCCAATGTTATTGATAAAATTGCCGACATATTTGCCAATCATATCGCATTCTAAATTGACGATATCACCTGAGCCCTTTAAGCCAATTACAGATTCGGATAAAGTATGTGGAATCAGCGAAAGGGTAAAACTTGTGTCTGACACTTCAAATACCGTTAAGCTTGTCCCGTCTACCGCGACAGATCCGCGTACAATCACATATCTCAGCACTTCAGGATCAGCCTCAATTTCATAATAAACTGCATTTTCCAGGGCTTGTTTTCTTTTGATCATTCCAGTACCATCGATATGACCCGAGACAAAATGCCCTCCAAATCGGCCGCCAGCTGCCATTGCTCTCTCAAGATTGACCCTTGTACCACTTTGGACATGATTTAGGCTGGTTGCTTTGACTGTTTCCGGCATGACATCCACTGTAAACTGCCTATTAGAAAAAGAAGTAACCGTCAGGCAAACACCATTTACAGAGATGCTGTCACCAAGATGTATATCCTGTAGTATCTTTTCCGCTTCTATTGTTAATACATACGAATTTGCCGCTCGCTGGATCTTTGCCACTTTACCTATTTCCTCAATGATTCCAGTAAACATTATTCTTCTCCTTACTTTTGCTTGCCGTTTTCTACTATCTTTTAACACGACTATAAAATCTAAACTCCTTCAGAGTATAAAAAAGACCCTAAAGAAACGAATTTCTTTAGGGTCTTAAAAATGACAATAGGAAATAAAGGGTATTGATAGGCCTATTTTCTGCTCTATCCATTACCCACCATTTTATCCTTCTCCCATCCAGACTTTAACTGTCGGCCCTGGAGTTTCACCAGATCCACCGTTTAACTTATGGTTAAACGGGTCACGGACTAAGAAGCAATCGCTTCATCACCGCCGGTTAGGAATTTCACCTGACCCCGAAGGAAATATTTAGCTTTGTTTGTTATGTTATTATACTAAATGGAAATAGTAAAGGGAAATGCTCCGATTTAAAAATTAAAGTCATGACACACTTGATTTTAGTAACCTTGTTTAAAAACTCCTTCATCACTATAACTTATAGGTTTTAACCGGTAAACAGATCTCAAAATACAAGTCCCCAGAGCTATTTTGCTGCTTATGTTCTTCTTTAAAAATTTCTAACCCTAAGGCATGGTGATCCTGTTCATAACCATATTCTTTCATCCAAGTGATCAGCTGTCGATATGTATTTGCTACCTCATTCAAGCTTCCTTTATGGGTTGTACACACATAGTTTTTTCTCGGAATGGAGAATCCCACCATACCATCCGGTACATTCTCAATTTCCCCAACAGGTTTTGTAACATAATAAGTTAACTCTGTCTCCCTGCTATGAAACGGTGCAATCACCACCGGTTCATTGGTCAGGCATGAGACTTCCTCTTTCCGATCCTCCATTTTAAGAAAAAGATTTGGGATTGATTTTGCTTCAGAGAAGGTACCTGTCCAAGGTATACCAACTACTTTTAGTTCTTCTTTCTCTATCACCTTAATACTCACTTTGAAGACCCCCTTTTTTTACTCATCCTATTTCTATAATTCGAATAATATCCATGAATTCCTTCTTAAATCATTCGACCTTCACAAAAAATTTTTCTACAAAAATTCTTTTTTATAGATTTGTTTTTCCTACAATTGTTTTTTCAGATATATCTCCATTTTCGATTGTTAATCCCGCATAGGACAATCCTTGAAGTTCCTTCCAAACTGTTCGTTTTTCTTGATCACTTTGGTTTACAATTTGGTCGTATGATATCTTATATGGAACATAGGACATCTTCATTTCTTCATTATCAATATCAACATGAAGAATTCCTGTTTGAGCTGCGTTCCCTTTTATATAATTGGGGAATAAAAAGTTTCCTAGCGAATAGGCAATTGGCTTCCCTTTGTAGTATTCAAATCCTTGGAGCACATGGGGATGACTGCCAATTACCCCGTCTGGGCACTTGGGTTTGATCGAAAGGTATATTGCTTAGACATGAAAGCAATTTCCTCCTATCTGAGAACTATTGTAATCAGGAGGACGTAAAAATGCTGTCAGAATTTGTTGAAAAAATAAAAAACAGGCTGTTCCCCTAAAGAACAGCCTGCATTCGATTTACTTTACTTCCTGCGGTATAGCCAATCCCAATCCTTTGGCAATTCGCTCGCCATATTCTGGATCTGCTTTATAGAAATGCTGAATTTGAAGCAATTTGATATCCTCTCGCTCGACCGGTTTCATCGCCCCGACAATTGTATCGACTAATCGAGTTCTTTCCTCTTCAGACATTAAGCGGTATAGATCACCAGTTTGCGTATAATGGTCATCATGGTCGTAGGCAACTTGTGCTGCAGCACCTGTCACCTCAAATGCAGTTTGACGATGTTGGGCAGCTTCTTTAGGACCGCCATAACTGTTAGGCTCATAATAAACGGAGCCGCCGCCATTATTGTCGAACCGCATCGCACCATCACGCTGATAGTTATTCACTTCTGCCTTTGGACGGTTGATAGGCAGGAGGTTATGGTTAGGACCTACACGGTAACGATGAGCATCAGAGTAGGCAAATAATCGGCCTTGAAGCATTTTATCAGGTGAAGCCTCTACTCCGGGTACCATTGTTCCAGGCGAGAAGGTTGCCTGCTCAACCTCGGCAAAATAGTTCTCCGGGTTGCGGTTTAGAACCATTCTGCCGACCTCAATTAAAGGATAATCTTTATGAGACCAGACTTTTGTGACATCAAATGGATCAAATCGATACGTATTGGCATCTTCAAATGGCATAATTTGAACATGAAGCCTCCATGCTGGAAAGTCACCATTCTCAATAGCATTAAATAAATCCTCCGTATGATAATCCGGATTTTCTCCAGCTAATTTTGCCGCCACGTCCGCAGACATATTTTTAACACCTTGTTCACTCTTAAAGTGGTATTTCACCCAGACCGCTTCACCATTCTCATTTACCCATTTAAATGTATGGCTGCCGTAACCATTCATATGACGCAATGTTGCCGGAAGACCACGGTCACCCATTAGATATGTTACTTGGTGTAAGGATTCAGGCGATAGTGACCAGAAATCCCAAACCGCATTCGGATTTTTCAAATGCGTTTTTGGATCTCTTTTTTGCGTATGAATGAAGTCAGGAAACTTGATCGCATCACGAATAAAGAAGATAGGTGTATTATTTCCTACCAAGTCATAGTTCCCTTCCTCTGTGTAAAACTTTACGGCAAAACCACGCGGGTCACGGACCGTGTCAGCTGAACCCAGTTCACCAGCAACCGTAGAGAAGCGGATAAACATTGGCGTGCGTTTGCCGACCCCATTAAACAATTTTGCTTTTGTAAATTTCGACATATCCCTTGTCACTTCAAAATAACCATGTGCACCGGCACCCTTAGCATGAACCACGCGCTCAGGGACCCGTTCACGGTTAAAATGAGCTAATTTCTCCAGTAAGTGAACATCTTGAATTAAGGTTGGCCCTCGTGAACCAGCTGTCATGGAATTTTGATTATCTCCTACAGGGGCACCTGTTCCTGTTGTTAACTGCTTGTTTGTCTTACTCATTCAATCACCTCGTAAACTTTTTTTAAAACTTTTACTAGATTATAATATAAATTCAGTAGAAATCAATACTAAATAATAATTATTATAATCTAATAAATAATATTAAGTCTAACTTGTACTCACTATTACATTCGTATTAAAAAAAGAAGGACGTTATTCCCAAAAATAAGAAATAACGTCCAAAAATTTTATTTGTTTAGG
Source organism: Bacillus sp. ISL-18 (assembly GCF_018613415.1). Taxonomy (GTDB): domain Bacteria; phylum Bacillota; class Bacilli; order Bacillales; family Cytobacillaceae; genus Neobacillus. Next base: position 113,831 of record NZ_JAGGQG010000019.1, read on the forward strand.
TTAGATGATGAAAACATTCATGTAGGAAGTTAATTGGAGAAAAAAAACAGACCCTCATGGGAGAGAGTCTGTTTTGCTGATAGGTCTATTGTTTTTGAACGTTGACTGCTTGCGGTCCACGTTGGCCATTTTCGATTTCAAATGTAACCTCTTGACCTTCATCTAAAGTTTTGTACCCATCTCCTTGAATAGCTGAGAAATGAACAAATACATCCTCTCCGCCTTCACGCTCAATGAATCCAAATCCTTTTTCACTGTTAAACCATTTTACTTTACCATGTTCCATTTTCGTTGTAGCCTCCTAGCATGTAGCCATATCATAAATTTTGCAAAATAAACTTGCACAACTAGTTTTACCAAGGTGATAACTCTTTATACCAGTAAAATTTTAATTATCTAGAACCCATTTTTGTATCGCTTTAGCGACCCCATCTTCTTCATTTGAGGACGTAATCCAGTCGGCTTCTTCCTTCACCACTTCTTGGGCATTTCCCATTGCTACCCCAAGACCTGCCTCCTTAATCATCATTAAATCATTCCGGCTGTCGCCAACCGCCATCACATTTTTCATGTCAATTCCTAACCTCTCGCAGACAACCGCCAGCCCACGGGCCTTGTTTATTCCGGCCGCATTGACTTCTATGTTTTTTAAAGTCGAATTAGTTAATTCAAATTCCCCCTTTGCGGTGAGTTCATTTAATACTAATTCCCTTGTTGCGTCATCATCAATCGAAAAACCAAACTTCAACCATTCAAAATTGTGAAGATCCTCTGGTAATTCATTATGCAAGGTCCGCACTGTATTAATAGCCCAGAACTTGGCTTTATGCTGATGTGAAAGATCCCACATCCACTGGATATGCTCAGGTTTTACGAGGTTTCTCTCGACTAATTCCCGATTTTCATCCCAAATCTCACTGCCATTTACAGTTACCAAATAAGAGCTGAGCTCTAAGTCATCTGCATGTTCACGACAGGTTAACAATGAACGTCCGGTACTTAAAACAACGATAACCCCTTTATCTTTTGCGTATTTAATGGCTTGACGATTGGCTTGTGAAATACAACCTTTGTTGTTTAATAAGGTCCCATCCATATCGAGCGCAACTAATTTAATCTCAACATCGCTTTTGAAGTTTTCCATTACTGTCATAAACTCCCTTCTCCCATGTTCTTATATAAGATACCACTATTACTAGCTTGATTTCAAAAATGATCCCTCATCAGTTTACATAATATAATTATCGTTACAAAAAAATTCCTGCTGTCCCAGCAGGAATTGGATTATAAATAAACTTAATGATGGTGATGATGTCCTTTTGATGGGTTCGTAATCAGCCACTCTTCATTTGGAACATGGAAAAATTGGATCCAGATATCGTCTAGGTATTCATCATTTTTATCGAGGATGAAATCTATATCCTTATCCGATTTGACTACTTCGTCATTTTCAGTTGGAGTATCAAGCTTCAAATCATAATGGGCATGATCTCCGTGCACACTTGTCACAAAAACGCGGAATAATCTGCCTTCTGCCCCAGACTCTTTCAACATCTTTTTCAATGCTTTTGCCGCATGTCGATTAACTTTTACCTTCATCATGTACTCTCCTCTATTATGTATTCTGCTTTATTATCCCACGATAGGCTCAAAATAGACAATTTTAAAACCTAAATGAGCTATCATATAGCTAAATTGGTAATTCATTTCCCTTTTTCCATTCCATTTCCAGATTAGCATTTTAAATCCTTAACAAATTTGTCACAACTTTTTCAATAAACCTATATAAACATTATGGCGAAATTGTTAATATTGTGTTAGCAAAGTTGTTCTGCTAATGAATATTAGTTGAGAATTAATTTAAATTCAATTACTTGTAATTTCGATGTAAATGTATTATTCTATTGAAGTTTGTGAATACATTCACGTTGGAATTGTGAACAAATGAACAAATATTTTTGGAGGGAAATACAAACATGCTTAAAAAGAACTATATCGTTCCACTTTTGGCTTTATTGCCTGTGCTGCTCCTTAGCGGATGTGATTCAAAAATGCTTGTTTTTGATCCAAAAGGGCCTGCAGCAAGAGAAATTCTTGACTTAATTAACTGGTCATTAGTCTTTATGGCTCTTGTGGTAGTTGTTGTATTTGGTTTATTCGGATACATCGTTTGGAAATACCGTGCAACACCTGCAAATAAAGACTATGAGCCTCCAGAGGAACACGGCAGTACCAAATTAGAATTGATTTGGACTTTTATTCCAATTCTAATTGTTATTGCTCTCACGATTCCGACTGTAAAAACGATTTACAAGCTTGAAAAGGTTCCGGCTGGGTATGAAAATAAGAAGCCGATTACGATTAACGTGACCTCAGCTGACTGGAAGTGGATTTTTAGTTATCCGGAACAAGGAATTGAAACGGTCAATTATGTGAACATTCCTGCTGGCACACCTGTTAAGTTTAAATTAACATCTGCCGGTACAATGCAATCTTTCTGGGTTCCGCAATTAGGCGGTCAGAAGTATACGATGAATAAAATGGAAACTGAATTGTATCTTACTGCCGATGAAGTTGGAGAGTACTTAGGAAGAAACACGAACTTTAACGGAAGAGGCTATGCTGATATGGAGTTTACCGTTGAGGCAAAGTCTACAAAAGACTTTCAAAAATGGGTTAAAGATGTAAAATCTAAGGCTCCTAAATTAACGGAGAAAAAATACGACGAATTGTTGAAACCAACCCATTTAGGACGTGAAACCTTCGTCGGTACACATTTGCAATGGGTTGACCATGGACAAATGAACTCAAAAACGTATACGGATCCAAAATTATATGAAGTCCATGGCGTAAAAGGTCAAATCTTTAAGGATGAAGAGCCTTCTACCGAGACATCAAAAGAAACATCCGATAGCTCGAAAGATAATTCAAATGGAGGTGAACAATGATGGGCAACATAAATTGGCATGATTTCTTTATAGTCGGCAACCCGCTCATCCTAGGTTCCCAGATTGCTATTTTACTAACTGTTATTGGTATTGTAGCTTTAGTAAGTTATTTAAAAAAATGGAAGTGGCTATGGCGCGAATGGCTGACCACTGTTGACCATAAACGAATAGGGATTATGTATATCCTTTCGGGTGTGTTAATGTTTTTCCGCGGTGGTGTGGATGGACTTTTAATGAAAGCCCAAACCTCACGTCCGGAATTAAAGTTTTTAGATGCGCAGCACTACAATGAAATTTTTACAACACACGGCGTTATCATGATTCTTTTTGCAGCGATGCCATTATTAATTGGGATTATGAACGTGGTTGTTCCTTTACAAATTGGGGCACGTGATGTTGCGTTCCCACAATTGAATGCACTAAGCTTTTGGTTATTCTTTGCAGGTGCGATGCTTTTCAACATTTCGTTTGTTATCGGCGGATCTCCTGATGCAGGTTGGACTGCCTACTTCCCTCTAGCGGGTAAAGAATTTACTCCTGGTATCGGGAACAACTATTATGCGGTCGCTTTGCAGATTGCAGGTATCGGTACCCTGATGACCGGTATTAACTTTGTTGTTACAGTTCTAAAGATGAGAACAAAAGGCATGGGCCTTATGAAAATGCCAATGTTTACTTGGACTTCTTTTATTGCGTCTGTAATCATTGTGTCGGCTTTCCCAATTTTCACAGTGGCCCTAGCGCTGATGACTTTTGACCGTATTTTCGGTACTCATTTCTTTACATTAAGCGGCGGCGGAATGGATATGATGTGGGTTAACCTATTCTGGTTATGGGGACACCCTGAGGTTTATATCGTGGTACTTCCAGCATTCGGTATGTTCTCTGAGATCATTTCAACTTTCTCTCGCAAATCCCTTTTTGGTTATAAATCAATGGTATTTTCGATTGTCGGTATTGCAGCTTTAAGTATGTTAGTATGGGTGCACCACTTCTTTACAATGGGTTCAGGCCCTGCTGTTAACTCCGTATTCTCCATCACAACGATGATGATTGCGATCCCGACAGGAGTTAAGATGTTTAACTGGTTATTCACGATGAGAAAAGGCCGGATTCAATTTACGACAGCGATGCTTTGGGCACTTGCATTCGTTCCTTGCTTTATCATCGGTGGTGTCACAGGGGTTATGCTTGCAATGGGTGCAGCAGATTATCAATATCATAACACCCTATTCCTTGTTGCTCACTTCCACTATGTATTAATACCTGGTGTCGTGTTCGCAGTATTCGGTGCGCTATATTACTGGTGGCCAAAAATGTTTGGTCATATGTTAAATGAAAAGCTTGGTAAAATTCATTTCTGGTTATTTGTCATTGGTTTTAACGTAACATTTATGCCAATGTTCTTCCTTGGACTTGATGGAGCGGTACGCCGTGCGTACACATACTCTGCTGAATCAGGATTTGCTCCATTGTTCTTAGTTTCTGCTATTGGTGCGGTTATTTTAGCCGCTGGTTTTGCGGTTCTTTGCTATAACATTTACTGGAGTGCAAGATATGCAGACCGTAATATTTCTAACGATCCATGGGATGCAAGAACATTAGAATGGGCAACTGCTTCACCTGTTCAATTCTATAACTTTGCTAAACAACCAGAAGTAAAGTCAATCGATGCTTTCTGGTATATGAAAAAGCATAATGAAGGTCTTACTTTGAAAGACGAAGAAATTGAAGAAATTCATATGCCTAGCAATTCAGGTCTGCCATTCTATATGGGGGTTATCTTCGGAGTTGCCGGTTTCTTCCTTGTCTTTGAATGGAAGATCGCTGCCCTTGTGGCAACTGTCGGTATCCTTGGCGGATTAATCGTTCGTTCTTTCGATTATAATGACGGTTTCCATGTAAAAGTAGATGAAATTAAACAAATTGAAAAGGCATGGCGCGGTAAAGATAAAGGGGTGAACAACCATGTCAGCTAATGTAAATACAGCTTTACCACTTGAATATCAAACAGAACAAAACCGTATGAACATTCTTGGCTTCTGGATTTTCCTAGGAGCCGAGATTATCCTCTTCGGTACACTTTTTGCAACTTTCTCGGTCCTTAATGCACGATATGCGGGTGGTCCTACTCCACATGATCTTTTTGAAATTAAGGGTGTAATGATTGAAACCATTTTGCTGTTAACAAGTAGTTTTACCATGGGTCTTGCTATTTATGAAATGCGCCGGAATAATCGTAATGGGTTAATTCTATGGTTTGTCATTACCCTGCTGCTTGGTGCAGGCTTCGTATTCTTTGAAGTAACTGAATTTATTAATTATGTTCATGAAGGTGCTACTATGCAAACCAGCGCTTTCTTATCTAGCTTCTTTGTCTTGCTTGGTACCCACGGGCTTCACGTAAGTATGGGTATTGGCTGGGCAACAATGGTTATTATTCAATTATTGCAAAGAGGTTTAACACCTGTTACTGCAAGAAAGACGTTTATTATCGGCCTATACTGGCACTTCTTGGATGTTGTTTGGATCTTTATCTTCACATTTGTGTATTTAGCAAGGATGGTGGCATAAGATGGCTAAAAATACAAAAGGATTTCCGTTAACTCACGTCTTGGGCTTTATCGCTTCGTTGGTACTTACCTTCGTAGCCCTTTTCGTAGCCTTAAAAACCTCTCTTTCCTTCAAAACGATTATTTGGGTGATTGGCAGCTTAGCCGTCATCCAAGCTGCCCTGCAGCTCTTCATGTTCATGCACTTGAACGAAGGTGAAGACGGCAAATCAAATATCATCAACATCGCTTCCGGAGTGTTTATTGCATTCGTAGCGGTAGCCGGATCCATTTGGGTCATGTCATTCGGAATGTAAGTTTAAATAGTGATAACAGTAATAAAGGTGACAGGCACCATGTGAATTCTCACATGGTGCCTGTCACCTTTTCTTTATTTTGTCGTGTGTTTTCTTTTTGTCCGGACCATTTGGTAACCAATAAAGGCTACATAAAGTGGGATGGCTACATAAATGAAGTATGGAAACCGGTGCTGTTCTTTTTTAAAGACAATGTAGATTGCATATCCCAGGAAGAGAGTAATAATGATTCCATATTTAGGCAGAGGTATTTCCTTTAAGCTCGGGATTTTAATGGTACTCACCATCAAAATGCATAATACGAAAAAAGCAATCACAAAAATGAACCCTGGCATTTTTAATTGAAATAAGGTTAAAAGGGTTAACAGGCCGCCTGCTGCTGTAATCGGAACACCTGTAAAATGTTTTAGTGAGGATTTAACAGCGTTGATATTAAACCGAGCTAACCGATAGGCGCCAAATAACGGGAATAGTCCGGCAACAGCCATCCCTAGTATGCCAAAGGAAGAAAAGTACGAATAATAGGCCATCATCGCAGGAGCTACTCCGAAGGTCACAATGTCGGCCAAAGAGTCCAATTCCTTCCCTAATTCACTATCCGCACGCAGCATTCTGGCAATCCGGCCATCCATGCTGTCAAGCATCATCCCAATCAAAATTAGAATCGCTGCATTCTTGTAATCCCCTTCTGCGGAGCTCATGACAGATAAAAAACCAAAAAATAAATTTGCAAGTGTAAATAAGTTAGGAATACTGTTTCTGATAATATGTATCACTCCAAAAAAATAATAAAATTAGGCAGGTTCTTTTTGCCGGTTATGCTTTTTATTATAACGCTTTTCTTTGTAAATTTGGAAAAACAAAATGGCTGTTCCCACCCAAAAGCCACTTGCAAAATACCCGCCAATAATATCACTTGGGTAGTGAACCCCGAGATAAATTCGACTCGTCCCTATCATTACAATCATAAGTATGCTTCCCACTAATAAAATAGCGCGGCCCCATCGATATGGAATGTGACGCCAAAGCAAAAAAGTGATGGTTGCATAAACTGTAAAAGCATTCATCGCATGACCACTGGGAAAACTAAAGCCGCCAATCTCAATTAATCGATGAAAATCAGGACGTATTCGATGAAAAAATTGCTTTAAAAGTTGATTAAGTATGGCTGAACCGATAACAGCATACACAAATAAAATGAGTTCCAGGCGATGATGCAGAACTTTATATAGAAAAAATAACAAGATGAGACTTAACACTACAACAAATGGTGTTGAACCAACAAAAGTTAAAAACTTCATGATCCGAGTAAGGGCGGGCGTTTCCCATCCTTGGACATACCCAATAATGGTGCTGTCAAAACGAATAATTTTATGGTCACTAATCCATAAAGACATAAAACAAAAACCAATTATAGAGGCTAAACTAATTAGGAACGCCAAGGTTAAATGTGATTTTAATTTCATGAATGATCCCCTTTAGACGCTAATGTGTCCTACCTTTAATATCTCTTTTACTTGGAATAGTATGTGAAACATAAAAGGACACTACCTTAGAGAATAAAGGAAAACTCGCCAAATGGCGAGTCCTTTCTTAAACATTTGCTTTTTTTGTTTCTCGGTGCTCTCTTGAAAAGACCCATCCTGCTGCTGCAATTCCAACTAACACCAAATAAAAGCTTACCTTCCATTCCGTGGAATGGGCAAATTCTTCATTTAATATAGCTAATGATGGATGTGACAGTGTATATACGGCAAGCTTTACTCCTACCCAGCCCACAATCGTAAAGGCAGCAATTTCAAGTCCAGGTCTCCGTTCCAACAGTTTTACGAATTGATTTGCCGCAAATCGCATGATGACAAGGCCAATAATACCACCAGCGAATATGACAAGGAATTTACCACCATCAAGGCCGCCGATATTTGGAAGCGGCGTGTCTGGAAGAACCACTGCCATCGCTACGGCTGCCAGAATTGAATCAACGGCAAAGGCAATATCGGCTACTTCCACCTTGAATACCGTCATCCAAAATCCGCTGCTCTTCTTAGGAACTGTTTCAACCTTGTCTTCTCCTTTCTTCTTAACTACTTTCCGGAAAATATGGTTTACTGCCATAAAAATTAAATATAGTGCTCCAATAGCCTGCACCTGCCAAACGTCTACAAGGTACGAAATAACAAATAAAGAGGCAAAACGGAATATAAACGCCCCTGCTAAACCATAGAACAATGCTTTTTTTCGGTCTTCTTCCGGAAGATGTTTGACCATAATCGCTAGGACGAGGGCATTGTCTGCTGCTAGCAGTCCTTCTAAAGCGACCAAAATGAGTAACACCCAGCCATATTCCAATAATAAAGTAACATCCATACCTAATTCCTCCCTTAGGGTCCATTTTTTCAAATACTCCCTTACGCCATAAAAATAGGCCTTTACTGTAACAGTAAAGGCCTAAAAAACACAGAAAAGACCTTTACAGTAAAGTAAAGGTCTTGCTAACAACGTTCATGTTGCCAATAAACCCGGAGAATGTTAATTCTCGAAATGACGACTTTATTGTAGCAGCTACTCCCCTTTAAAAGGAAATATTTAATTACTATTAATATACTAAACTGGGATAAAGATGTCAATGCTTTTTATAGGCCATATACCTCTGTATATTTTTTCTCCAGATATTCGATGAGGTAATCGGCATTTAACTCCTCACCAGTTACTTTAACAATTAACTCATTCGGAGTATAAAGTTTTCCATACTGATGGATATTCTCCTTCAACCAGTCTTGAATTATCTCAAGCTTGCCGTTTTCAATCTGGCTGTAGAGATCCGGGATGTCCTGTTGAATGGTGCGGAGAATTTGCGCTGCATATAAGTTTCCTAATGAGTACGAAGGAAAATAGCCAATTCCGCCAAAGGACCAGTGTACATCCTGCAAGACTCCTTCTGTATCTGTACTAGGCGTAATCCCCAGGTAATCCCTCATTTTCTGATTCCAAATCACCGGTAAATCCCTAGCTTCAATTTCTCCGCCGATTAAGGCTTTTTCGATTTCATAGCGCAGCATAATATGCAGGTTATAGGTGAGTTCATCTGCCTCTACACGAATCATTGAAGGCTCAACGGTATTAACAGCCCGATAGAATTCCTCCTCCGTCACATCCTGCAATTGAACGGGAAAATACTCGGCAAGCTTTGGAAAAAAGAAATGCCAAAATTCCCTGCTGCGGCCGATCATATTTTCTAAAAATCTCGATTGTGATTCATGAATTCCAAAAGATGCCCCACTCTGGAGTACGGATTCTTCGTAGCTTGGATTGATATGCTGTTCATAAATGCCATGACCTGCCTCATGAATCGTCCCAAATAATGCCGAGCGCACATTTTTTTCTAAATAACGCGTTGTTAAACGGACATCTCCAATATTAACGGTTTGCGCAAACGGGTGGACTGTTTCATCAAGTCGCCCGGCCTGCATATCAAAACCAATCAAAGGTAAAATAAACCGATTAAAGGCCTTTTGTTTTTCAATCTCAAAGGATTGATTAAACATCTCCACTTTTGTTGGTTGACCATCCTTCCTGATTCGGTTTAATAAGTGCACACTAGATTTCCGCAATTTTGCAAATAATGGATCCAATCTTTTCACCGTTAATCCTGGCTCATACTCATCGAGCAGAGCATCATAAGGGTGGTCATCATAGCCATATATTTCAGCAAATTGGCGTTTGTAGTCAATTATTTTTTCTAAAAAGGGCAGATAGCTGGCAAAATCATTGTTTTCTCTAGCTTCTTCCCAAGCATCATTGGCCTGAGCAGTTAGAATACTATATTCCTTGAACAAATCAGCAGGTATAGCTTGAGATTTTTGATAATAATTGTGATATTCGCGTACTTTTGCCTTTGTCACTTGGTCCAACTGAGACCGATTTTCTTTTAGAGTAAGTGTTTCTAACAATTGGCCCATTTCCGGTGAAACCGACAACTGAAAGATTTCGGTTCGTAAAGTTCCGGTGGCTTTGGCAAAAACGCTGCGGCCTTTTTTCGGCGCCATCACTTTTTGGTCCCAATCAACTAATCCCAAGATACTAGAGTAGTGCGTTATTTTCTCGTCCAGCTGGTTAAATTGTTCCAATGCCTTTTTTAATGAGGATGGTTGAACCATGTTCTGCTCCATTTATAGACGACCCCCTATCTGACTTCATACTCATTTATTATAAAGTAAAAATTCAAATATTAGTGAAGTTTCTAAAAACTCACTTCTTTTAGTTTTTAAGGATCCTGCCCCATTACTATGCTAGAAAATAAATGGATTACCCAAATTCACCTATATTTCTATTACAATCAGGCATAATAAAGTAATGGAAACTATTTGAATAAAAGGATGTGCGACCCATTTGGAAAAGCAGAAAAAGAAAAAATCTCATTTTCCTTTTCGCTTAAATTTGCTTTTTTTTGGAGTGTTTTTTTTATTTTCTGTTCTAATTCTAAGATTAGGTTTCGTTCAAATTGTTTACGGAGAAAACTTTAAAAGGGATCTGGAAAGGAAAGAAGATATAACTGTCAGTAACCCTGTCCCTAGAGGTAAGATATTTGACAGAGATTATCAAGTGGTTGTTGATAATGTCCCCAAGAGCGCCATTTCCTTTACCAATGAAGGCTTTAGTCAGACAGATATGCTGAAAACAGCTGCGAATCTTGCAAAGCTCATTGAGCAAAAAACAGATATGATCAGTGAGAGGGAAAAGTTAGACTTTTGGATGATGAAGAATCCTGAACAAGCTGACGCCAAAATATCGGAACAAGAAAAAGCTTTATATGCTAACAAGAAACTAACAGATCAAGATCTTTACAAATTAAAATTGGCGAGAATCACAACCGAAGAATTAAATCAATTAACACCTAATGATCTTGAAATATTAGCGATTTATCGGCAATTTAGCAAAGGCTATAAATTTATCCCGGAGATGGTTAAGAATGAAGGTGTCACCGAGAAGGAATATGCCGTTGTCAGTGAAAATCTACAATCCCTTCCTGGGGTGGAAACGACCACGGATTGGGACCGTTCCTATGCCTATGGCAATACATTAAGGTCTGTTTTAGGAAACGTGACGAATTCCGGAGAAGGTCTTCCTGCGGATCAGTTAGAACATTTTTTGGCCAGAGGCTATAACCGAAATGACCGGGTTGGAAAAAGTCAACTGGAAATGCAATACGAGGATGTCCTGCACGGAACTAAATCAAAGGTAAAAAATATCACAGACAAAGCAGGCAATGTCATTGAAACCGAAACCGTGTTGGCAGGCAGCAAAGGTAAAGACCTGGTGTTATCTATTGATATGGATTTGCAATCCGCTGTTGATAAAATTATTGAAGAAGAGCTTTGGGCTGCAAAGAGATGGCCGGGGACCCGATTTACCGACCGGGCCTATGTGGTCTTAATGGATCCCCACACCGGGGATGTACTCGCGATGTCAGGAAAAAAAATCGTCAAAGACAGGAAAACTGGAAGAGCAGCTATGATAGATGATGCGCTCGGAACGTTTACGACCACCTATAGTGTAGGCTCTACTGTAAAAGGGGCTACGATTTTAACGGGATATAAAACAGGCGCTATTTCCCCAAATACTTATTTTGATGATGCTGGAATTAAGATTAAAGATACTCCAATCAAAAAATCCTATGCTTATCTAGGCCGCTTAAATGAAATTACTGCGTTAAAGAAGTCGTCAAACGTATATATGTTCCGTACTGCGATAAGGATTGGCAAAGGCCATTATGAATACGACAAGCCGTTAAACTTCTTAAATAAACAGGCGTTTGAAACAATTAGAAATTCGTTCGCCTCCTTTGGATTAGGTACAAGAACGGGAATTGATTTACCAAATGAGCAGACAGGTTTCAAGGGCCAAAGCAGGCTTCCTGGTTACTTACTTGACCTCGTGATTGGACAATACGATACCTATTCGGCAATGCAGCTTGCACAATATGTTTCAACGATTGCGAATGGAGGCTATCGGATGCAGCCGCATATCGTAAAAGAGATCCGGGAATCGGCCAGCGATGGAGAGGCGCTGGGCCCAATGCTGAAGGAAATCAATCCGACCGTTTTAAATACGATTGATGTAAAAAAAGAATGGCTGAGACGTGTACAAGTTGGATTTAAAAAAGTGATGCAGGAACCTGGCGGAACTGCTTACAAATTTTTTAAAGGTGCCCCCTACTCCCCTGCTGGTAAAACAGGAACGGCTGAGGCTTTTTATGATGGACCCTTACGCAGCCATTTTGGCAAAGAGCCGCCGCCAGTCATGAATTTAAGTCTGGTAAGTTATGCTCCCAGCACTCATCCAGTGGTCGCGATGGCTGTGATCGTACCTTGGGCATACGATGGCAAAGATGATAATCGGGCGAATCTAAAAATAGGCCGCCGCGTTTTGGATACCTATTTTCAAATTAGAAAAGCGCAAGCGCCCGATTAGCGACGTATGGACTGGAGCCCATCGACTGAGATAAAGGAAACACGAAGAGCGTTAGCGATTCGATGTTGACTTATCGTAGGGAGATGGGCGAAGTACACTAGTCGCTGGGCGCTGGAGCTGGACATGAACAAGAAATAGGGTGCCATTTGCACCTTATTCTTGTTATTGGGAAAAGAAAAACGCCTAGCGGCTAGTTTGACTAGACACTGCTAACTTTTTCGTAACACTGATTTTACAGCTTTTTCTATCTCTGCATAACTCGTGCAGCGGCATATATTGGATTCCAGCCATTCCTTTATCGTTTCATCATCCGCATCAGGATGCTGTTGGATTAACGAATGACAATTCATGATAAATCCAGGTGTACAATAACCGCACTGAAAGGCAAAATGTTCGATAAATGCTGTCTGAATCGGAGCTCCATTCAGACCTTCAATTGTCGTCACTTTTTTCCCTACTGCTTCCACTGCCAGCATCAAGCATGACTTCATCGGCCATGAATCAATATTAATCGTACATGCGCCGCAGTCACCATTTAAACAGCCGGGTTTTGCCCCAGTCAGACCAAGATAACTGCGAAGAGCATACAAAAGAGTATCAGCCGGACTGACCGATAAAGTGTGACTTTCGCCATTCACATCCAACGTAATAGGATAGCTTCTCAAACCCTTTCTCCTCCCCTTTTAATCCTGTGCATGTTCCAGAGCTTTTACCGCATCCAAAAGTAAATTTCGCAGCACAAATAGCCGGTATTCCTTGGACCCTTCAATATCTTCTAAAATTGGCTGAGGTAGGCCAGCAATAGCTCCGTCAATCCTTGTTGCAAGCGATTGTCCCTGAGTATTGAGCGATTCCTCTACTGCGGAAGACCGGAACGGAAATGGACATAACCCACTAACTGCTACCCGGATCTTTTGATTAACTTTTAAGGCAGCCAACGTAATCAGCGGATAACCGGTCTCCCATTGCTGCCTTCGTTTAACTGTAAAATACGGAGCATGAATAAACGAAAGGTCCGTAGCCGTTTGCACTAAAAATTCGCCTTTGTTTAAGCGTAAATGTCCTTGAAATAAATCATTAATGGGAACGATTTTTTTTCCTTCAGCTCCATTAATCATGACTCTGCTATCAGTCAGTAAAAAGGGCAGAACCGCTTCCCTGTAAAAAATCCGCGCACAAATATTGCCGCCCAATGTGATTTTCCCGCGCGCCGAATGATCGGCAACTTGACTAGCTGTTTTCGTTAAAAGTGGAAAATGATTCGCTTCCTCGATAACAGTTAATGAGAGTGAACTTCCGAGCAACAATTGGTCTCCACTTACCTCCATGGCATTGCATTCAGGAATCCCTTTAATGTCAATGACTGCCTCCGTGTACGCTAAGTCAATTCTTCCGAGCGTCAATAATTCTGTTCCACCGGAAAAATAAAATGGCTGCTTCCCCTGTTGATCTGAATATTGATATAAATCGACCGCCTCTTTTAACGTTTCTGGACGATAATAATCAAAATCAAAGGGGAGCATGACCAGCCGCCTCCTTTGCCTTCCAGATTAATTCAGGGATGAGCGGAAGATTTCGAAGCGAAACACCCGCAGCGATCGATAAAGCATTTCCGAGCGCCCCAGGCATTCCCATTAGACCATGCTCCCCGACCCCGCGCGCACCATACGGTCCATCTATCTGGGGTGTCTCGACAAAGCCAACCAAATACTCGGGATGTTCACCGTAGCGTAACGGCCGATACGTCCGCAGCTGAGGATTTAAAACTCGGCCAAGTTCATCAAAATAAAAAGTTTCTCTTCCAGCAAAGGCCAATCCCATGCTCATTGCACCCATTACTTGACCAAGGGCTGCCTTTTCGTTCATTACCTTCCCAATATCCACTACCGTACATGCTTTTAACAGTCGATAGGTATAATCCCTTCGGTCTAACTCAATTTCAACCCCATAAGCAGCAACGGTCCACTCTGGACCTGGCTTTCCTTCACCTGTTTCCGGGTCCAAGTGGGTTAGATGACGTAAAATAAATTTGCCACGGCCAATAATTTGCCCCCCAATTGAATTACCATTTGGGTATTGATAGCCGTAGCCAACATCCTTGAAATCAAGACCGATAGACGGATCATCCCGTAAAAAGACACGGCTGTTGGCAACTTCAATATCCTCGATTGGTGCCCGCAGGACACATGAAGCGGTCTCTTTTAACTGACGAATCACATCATCTGCTGCATTAAGGACAGCCCTTCCGCCCATGTAAGTACCACGGCTCGCCACGGTCTTCCAATGTTCAGGTGTCGTTTGGGTATCAACTTCCATTCTGACATGGATTTTATCCACATCCATTTTTAACCGTTCGGCTAGGATCTGAGCTAGAATTGTTTTAGTGCCAGTGCCAATTTCAATGACCCCAGACATCAAATTAAGACTTCCATCCCGGTTGAAGGTAATAATTGCCCCTGAAGGTGCGTTCGGGTCAATAGTCGAAGTTTTCCAGCTGGCGCTTACTCCCTTAACCCTCACATATCGTTCATCTATTTCCTTTATCGCACCTTCTTCCCATTTCATTAAATCCCGGACCTTTTCAATACATTTTTGCAGATTACCGACATTGCTTTTATTCAGCTTCACCCTTGTGGGCGTGGTATGGCCTGGCATAATTGCATTGAGGTAGCGCAGCTCTAACGGATCCATATTTAATCTTTGCGCTAGGATATCCATGGTTCGTTCCATGCAAAACGACAACTCTGAATGACTAAAGCCCCGAAATGGCGAAGCATAAGGATGATTCGTATACATACAGTAGGAATTACACCAGACATTTTCAATGTTATAGGGTCCCGTACAATCGACTGCCCCAGACCTGGTCACATCAATTGCCTTATCTGAATAGGCACCGCCATCCCATAGAAACTCGATGTCCGCAGCCATTATTTTTCCATTCCGATTGGCTCCTAATTTAATAGTGGCATCCAAGCCAATATGACAGGGAGAGGTAATAATATCTTGTTCGCGTTCATTTAGTATTTTAACAGGCTTTCCGCCGACCGCCTTGGAACCAAGGTAAGCAAGAACCTCTAATTGGACTGCTGCTTTCCCTCCATAGGCGCCGCCAACCAGCGGTGTATGGACAATAATTTTCCCCATATCCTCATTAAAGTATTGTGCAATTAGCCGTTTGACCATAAATGGAGCTTGTGATGAAGTCATGATTAAGATCGTTCCATCCGGCTTGATTTCAGCGGTTGCACATCTTGTTTCCATGGCGGCATGATCAGAAGGTGCAAAGGAAAAACTCTCCTGGACTACTATTTCACTCGCTGCCCAGCCAGCCTCCAAATTACCTTTCCGAATTTTAATCAAGGTTGCAATATTGGTTCCAGGAACCGGGTGGGAATCCTTATCCTTATCATAGTGACCAAGATCTTCATGGACCAGTGGTGCCCCTTGTTTAAATGCCTGGGTCGGTGAATTGACAACCGGAAGTAATTCATATTGAACCTTTATTAGGTCTGCCGCCTTTTTAGCTTGAGCAGGGGTATCTGCTACGACAAGTGCGACTGGTTCACCGTGGTATCGAACTTTATCAACCGCGATAGGCGGCCGATCCCGAATCGCTTCCCCTGTTAACGGAAAGTGCCGGCCGGCAAGGATCGCTCTGACGCCCGGTACCTGTGATGCTTCCATTGTGTTAATACTAACAATCTTGGCATGACCATACGGGCTGATGACCATTTTTCCGGATAGCATTGGCTTGTTAAAATAATCATTCGTATACATGGCCCGACCTGTCACCTTATCGAGTGCATCTTTCCGAATAACACTTTTTCCAATTACCTCCACAGCAAAACCTCCTAACACACATCCGTTAATCTGGAATGGTCCATAGCAGTTCAACTCTTTCGTGCGCTGGTTTTCTCCATACTTGAATCATTTGTGCCACGATACTAACGGCTATTTCCACGGGACCCATCGCCCCAATTGAAGTTCCCATCGGCGAAAACATCCCCTTGGGAATTTCTTCCCCATTTAGCAATCGTCTTGTTCTTTCTTTAGGTCCCAAAACTCCTAAATAGCGGATATTTTCATTTGAAATTCTTCTAACTAACTCTTGATCTCGTTTAAATTGATGGGTCATAATCACGATAAAATCATAGGGGGAAAATGAGATTTGTTTAAGCAGATCTTGTGGAAACCCCTGGATCACTAGAGTTGCTGCTGGAAAGTGCTTCTTTTGACATAAGGCCTCCCGCCAGTCACAAACCATGACTGTAAAACCGGTTTCGGCAGCTAATGATACGAGTGGTCTTGCATCAGGACCAGCACCGAAAACAATTAAACGCGGTTTTGGATAAATTGTTTGTTGAAAGATAGATGACCCATCCCTTGTAATGATGCCGCTTTTCGAGGTAAATTCAATTGTCGGCAATGATCCCGACCAGTTTCCAAATGGCTCCCCGTCCTCTTCAATAAACACATATTCTCCGAGATCAACCAGTTTTTTTAAGACAATAACAGGCTTTTGCTGACGTAGAAGTTCTTTAACCATATGAAGGTCCTCTGTTAATTGCTCGGTTACCGGTTCAAGTAATATATCAATTGTGCCATTACAGCCTGCGCCCTGCCCCCAGTCAAGATCATCCTCCATATACAGATCGTATTGGATAATCGTCGCCTCTTGTTTACGAAAAACTTCTCTCACTTTTACAGCCAGGTCTTCTTCTAGACAGCCTGCTGTTAACATCCCAATTTGTGTTCCGTCCGAAAAAAAGAGCATCGAGGAACCTTCTTTTTTATAGGCAGACCCGTTTACACCGACGATGGTTGCGATGACTTTTTCTTCAGGATAATGAAGAACATCTAAAATTTGATAAAAATCCTCCACACTTTTCCCTCACTTTTAAGCGTAAATATCCACTATTGTTATTTATATTAAGCGGGATGCTATTCCTAGAATGATTTATTTATTTCTACGAAGGAAATGTTGCAGAATAAACTCTAATGAGCATCTATTAAAAACTTCAAAAACTATTAATTATTCCTTCATAGTTTTGTCATATTTATCTTTTAAGATATAGACAGGTTCTATTAAAGAACCTTTAACCTCCGCCCCCCTTTATATAGATTAGGTTTGATTTGCCCGGCATTTGCCGGGTTATTTTTTTTACAAAAAAAAGCACGCACATCGAAATGTGCGCGCTTTTTAGCTTTAGCGGAATGATGGGGTTTGATTTTGTTGAAATGTCTGGGTTTGGAAAGCAGGCTGTACATTTGTACCTGTTTGATATCCATATGTCCCCATTTGACCCGCAAGCTCTCTCTCCAATTGATTACACTGTGCAATAACTTCTTGGCATCGTTGGATCGCTATCTCATGCCCTTGTAAGCTTTGCTGAATCGTTTGGACCGCCATTCTTTCTTTTTGCAGCATTTGCTCGAGCATCCGAACATTTTGCTGCTCGTTTTGCAGCATTTGTTGGTATTGCTGATTACTTAATTGTGTCTGCTGAATAAGCTGCTGTGAAAGCTGACGGCATTGAAAAACGTGTGTAATCGTATGTTGAGCGTTCATGTCATTACCTCCATTATTTGGATATCAAATGCAATACAATCCCTGCTGGATCAATGGATTGAACCTTCAACCCAAGATTATAATTCGCACTTTCAGCGGCTTTCATTCTGAATAAAACTACCAATAAATGTGTGATTGTCAGGTTATTATTAAGGAAAAGATAAGCAAAAAAGCTGTTCCCCTTCAAAAAATCATTTCCACTCTCTAAGTATACTTCAACCTATCCCTGTCAATAACAATACCAATGGAACGTGAGAGGATGATAACAATGAACGGATTATATTTTATTAATGACCGTATTTCCATTGGGGGTCTAACTAAGGAAGAAAGTAGTATTTTACAAGAACAAGCCATTAAAAAATACCTTGAGGAACAAAGTATTCAGATCGTTACCCTAAACCCGTATCAATTGAAGGAGTATTACACTGTTCCTCATGCATTGCTGTATGATTTACATAAAACGAATACCTCAATAGATTATTTCGTTTATTATTCCCAACAAGCAGTTGAAGAATTTATTTATTCCTATCCAGCAAAATGGCTTATATTAAAAAGCTATTTTAACCATACGATCATGCTTAAAAAGCAAACAGATTTTGACCAACAGCAAGCCATTTAGCTGTTAGTGGTTTGAAAGGGGAGCCAAATGGTCACATTTGTCCCATTTCCTTCCTGACTTTCAATGTTGATCCATCCTTGATGCGCCTCGACAATTCGGTAGCAGGTCATGAGACCAAGACCTGTGCCTCTTTCCTTGGTTGAGTAAAACGGCTCGCCAAGCTTCGATAATCGTTCACGGGGAATACCGCAGCCATTATCGATAATTTCGATCGTCACGCCTGTGCTTCCCGGTCTTACTCTAATATGAACCTGTCCCCTATTTGCTGTCGCCTCAAGCGCATTCTGAATAATATTTAGAAACACCTGTGTTAACGAATTCGGATCGCCCATAATCGATAAATTCGACTGTTCCACATAAAAATGCAACTCCTTACTTGTCAGATTTGCGTCGGGTTTTAACAGTTGGACGACCTGTTCAACTAATTGATCAATATAAACATTTGTTAATTTTTCGGTATGTGGTTTGGCCATTGTCAAAAATTCAGAGATAATGACCTCGACTCGATGCAATTCATCAAGAACAATTTTTAAATAAACCGGGTTCATTTCTTTTTCTGCATTTAGCAACTGCATAAAGCCCTTAATGGGAGTTAATGGATTCCGAATCTCATGAGCCACAGCGGCAGCCATCTGCCCTACCACTGCTAATTTTTCAGATTTTCGCAGTCGATCCTGCGTCTCCATTCGCTGCTCAATATCCCGTGAAACCGTTACGATCTCCTTTACTTCTCCAGTTTCTGGATCACTCAATGCCTTAACCGTCGATTCAAACCAAATAAAAGAACCGTCCTTCTTACGACAACGGCAGGTAATAAGCTTTATTTCTTCAACTTGGGCACAAATTTGCTGTTTTCTTATTTCGATAAGATCGTCAGGATGGATAAATTCTAGAGGATTTTTTCCAATTACTTCTTCGGGTTGATATCCTAATAAGGTTTGAACGGAAGGAGAAATATAAAGGCAGGTAAAATCAACTTTATGTAACATGATGATATCAGAAGAATGCTCAGCTAGAAGCCGGTATTTTTTCTCTCTATATTTTAGAGCGTTCTCCATTTCTTTTTTCTCCGTGATATCGAGAACTTGACCGAGTAAAAACTCTTCACCCGTCAACTTTTCCTTGATTCTAGAAACCGTTAATACCCCTGTTTTAATATCACCTGACTTGTGGATATACCTCTTTTCAAGCTGATATTCATTTCTTTGATTATCTAATAGTTCTTTAAATAACCGTGTATCGGTTATCATATCATCAGGGTGAGAAATCTCTTCCACCGACAATTTTTCCAGCTCATCGGAAGAATAGCCAACAAACTCACAAAAAGCAGGATTAAATTGGACCATGGTAAAATCGATTGTACTTATTAACTGCGGGATTCGGGATTGATAAAAAATCTCTCGAAAAAGGGTTAAATTTAACATCTAAGCCTCCAACCATTCCATTCCATTTTTTGAAGATTTTGAGGTCATCAGTCATTTAGAAAAAAAAGACACTTTATAAGTATATAGTGAAACGGCTAATTCTTAAAGTATTAATTTTCTGATTTTCTGAAAACTTAAAAAAGACATCTCTAACGGTCCTTCCGCTTTAAGACATCCTATTTTTGAAGTATTAATTTAAGACGGTTCGAGCGCCAAGGTATCTTGGTTTCCAATACGTGTTTGTCATATCGGCAATCGAAACTCCTGATGAGCCAGCTTGTATGAATTTGTTATTCCCTAAATAAATACCGACATGGGTAGGACCGGGTGCATAGGTTTCGAAAAATACAAGATCTCCCGGAATTGGGGTACTTACGACTTTTAAACCTGACCACTGCGTGGCAGCAGTCCTAGGAATAGAGATTCCTACTTGTTCAAATACGTATTTTGTATATCCGCTGCAATCAAATCCAGCCGGTGTGTTCCCCCCCCATAAATAGGGTGTACCGATATATTTATTGGCCACATCAATAACCACTTGTGCCTTTGAAACCGTAGTTTGTGGAGCAGGTAAAGCGGTATCCGCTGAAGAAACTTTAAGGACTTGTCCTACTCGAATCGTATCTGATGTTAAATGATTAATAGATTTAAGCTGGGTAACAGAAATGGTAAAGCGAGTACTAATTTTCCAGAGCGTATCACCGCTTTGAACCGTATAAGTGGTGTCATGGCTGTGCGGGGCCAGTAATGATAGTTTTTGATTAATGTAGAGTGTATCACTTGTAAGCTGATTCCAAGCCTTTAAGTCCGACACGGATATTTGGTTAGCTTGCGAGACTTTCCAGAGCGTATCACCGGATTGGACGGTATAGATATTTTCATGTGCACTTGCAGTGCCACTAAAGGATCCAAATAAGATACCTGCAGTTGCAACAGCTGACAATAGAGGCCTTTTCATAGTTGGCAGCTCTCCTTCGATTTTTTTGATACTTTTATCTTAATAGAGAGCTGTAGATGGTTGTACTGCCAAAGATATGGTTTTCAATGAAGTTATCGCCATTTATGGAAAAAAAATCATCAATTGTGACAACAAGGATTGCCGAAAAATCCACAGATAATCAGGTTTGTTTTGCAAATCTCTTAAACTCCATTCATTCCCCTTCATCAAATTGTAACATTATTGTAATAATATAATCCGTTCTAAACGAATGTAGAAATATTGTAACAAACCTCTCATCCAAAGAAGAATGTCCTATTTATAATAAAACTATAGAAACAATTTAAATGGTAAGAAAAATAATAATGAATTTTGGTGATTATGATGCAAGGAATTAGTAAGGGACACCCACAAAAAATGGGTCATCCACATGGAGCAGGAAAAAAGATAGATTATGATGAAAACCCGTTTATTGTTATTTGGGAAGTAACCAGGGCATGCCAGCTAAAATGTGTTCATTGCCGGGCAGACGCTCAGCTTACTACTGATCCTAGGGAATTAACACATGAAGAAGGGATCAATCTAATCGACCAAATCTATGAAATGGATAATCCAATGCTCGTTTTTACTGGCGGGGATTGTATGATGAGAGAAGATTTATACGAACTTGCTGATTATGCCATTAAAAAAGGTATGCGTGTCTCAATGACTCCAAGTGCAACAGCTAATGTGACAAAAGAAAAAATGCAGCTTTTTAAAGAAGTTGGGCTATCACGCTGGGGCTTTAGCTTAGACGGGCCTACGCCAGCCATCCATGACCATTTCCGCGGAACTCCAGGTTCATTCGATTTAACAGTTGAAAAAATTAAATATTTAAATGAACTGGAGATGCCATTACAAATCAACACCGTTATTTCTCGGTATAATTATGACTCCCTTGAGGAGATGTCAAAATTAGTGGACGAGCTTGGGGCAGTGATGTGGTATATTTTCCTGCTTGTCCCAACAGGCAGAGGGCAAATGGATGCATGTATCTCGCCTGCTGAACATGAAAAAGTATTCAGATGGTTATATGAGTTAAGTAAAACCGCACCATATGATATTAAAACAACGGCTGCTCAGCATTACCGCCGGGTTGTCCTTCAGCAAAAAACCAGGGATCACTTAATTGAAAAAGGAGAAATTCACTACGAAGATTCGATTACAACCGATTTTGCTTCCATGCACGATGGCTTGAAACGTGCTCCAAAAGGGGTTAATGACGGAAATGGATTTGCTTTTGTTTCACATATCGGCGATGTAATGCCTAGCGGTCTGCTCCCAATTGTCGGCGGTAATATTCGTGAAACTCCGCTTGCAGAAATTTACCGTGAGGCAAAAGTATTTAAAGAGCTTCGTCAGCCTGATAACTATAAAGGGAAATGCGGCGTTTGTGAATATAATAAAATGTGCGGCGGCTCCCGTTCACGTACGTATGCGGTAACCGGTGATTATTTAGAAAGCGAGCCATTCTGTGTGTATATTCCACAGTCCATGCGCAACAAGGAAACAGCCCCTGCTTTCTAACCATCCTTAACGCTAAGGCATTCCGATTCGGAATGCCTTTTTAATCAATTAAGCCAGGATCCTCTATTTGTACTTTAGAATGGACCTTAAAAACAAGGTTAGGATAGATTTTTTTCCATTGTTCCCAATCATCGTCATTAAAATGCCTTGAATGGTATCGTAATCCGAAGCCAATCGGGTCGACATGTACTTTTTGCAGCTTTACAAGCACTTTTGTAAATCTCCTGCTTATCTGTTTTTCAGCGGTATTCTCATATACAGATAATTTTGAGATTGGCACGCGGCTCGAGGCCTCTTCCAATGTTCCCATCACCGAAACATTTACGCTAATATGTTTTGATGATTCGAACAGCCTCAGAGATGCTTCTTGGGAAACAATTTGATATTCAATTGGGCTATCTTTTGAAGGACCTGGAACGGCAAATTTCAAGCTAACTAAATATTTTTTGGTACGATCTTTGGCTGCATCTACTCCTATACTAACCACAAAGAAACGCTTCTCAATATCTTTAAACCCACATGCGCTCAAAACGAAACAAGATAGCAGGATGAGCAGATTTTTTTTCCATTGGTTTAACGATATCATGCTCTTTTCCTCCTAGCCCAAAAGAAGAAAATACCTACTAGCATTACTTCGCAAGCGAACCGGACGATGAGCCAGTACGTCGCGAATTTTAATAGTAGAATCGTATTAGAGTAAATAATTCCTACCATCGAAATTCCCGTAAAAACACCTAGAATCAGCCAGACCTGTTGTTTACTGACCTCTTTTTTAAAAGAGCCCTTTATTAACTCGAGCGAAACATGTCAGTGAATCGAAACACTCATCAGCGAAATGCTCATATAAAACATGAGAATAAAAAGATGACACGTTCATTCGGACTATAAACCAATCGGAGTGAATCGGCTGTCGTGACCCATGGATAAATGTATTCTTGGGTACCATCAGCACCATTTTCCAACAGATACATGACCCGTTCGGTTGGCATCTGAATAATTAGAAAAATGGCAGCTAGATAAATGGCCAACAGCAGCAATTTAGGCATCTCAGGGTTAACAAAGCGCGCTAATATATCAATAAAACCAATTAGAGTAACGAGGCCGGCTAAAAACCAAACAATTGAATACTGATCAGATAGAGGCGCTTAATCCCGCTATGTTTTTCTTTAGGAAGGTCAGGAAGCGCTTGCTGTGAGAACTTTGTTATTGTTTTACTGTAAATAAAATTCAGTGCAACTCCGACAGGAATAGCCAATATGACCCCCATCACAGCTCCTTCATACCGATATTGAATCAATACCTTCGGAACAAAGATAATCACATTAATAATCATATTTATAAAAACTAAATACAGATAATATCGGTTCAGTACCCTCCCCTCCCTTTTTTTTACTCTTTATTTGGCTTTGTCTAAACCAGCGTTAGGGATGAAGTGCCAAAGCTATCGAGCTTGACCATATAGGCGACCAATATCATGAATCCTAGTACCACTCCGACTAAACCAAAGATCGTGGCTAAGGCTACCACAATATATTTCATGATTCGAAGAGTAAAACTAAAGGCATTGATCGGAACAACAAAATTCGAGATGGCAACGGTCGAGACAATAATAATCATAATATTACTAACCAGGCCGGCCTCTGTTGCTGCTTGTCCTAAAATTAAGCCGCCTACCGTTGTGCCAGGATTATATGTAGCGGTTACCAGTTATAACCCTGAGCTTTTTAGGGTGCAATTAGCGATAAGTATTGCAGGCAGTCGTACGGGAGTACCGTATCCTTCTTTTATTGAAGTAACCATCATGCTCATTATGATGGAGATGCTGACCGAGGCCAGTATTCGGCTTCCGAAGGCAATCGGACCGACTGCGAAACGATATATCTAAGCAACTGAAGAAATTTTGTCACCCAGAACGTTTGATAAATATCTTCCATAGAGGCCATAAAGTCCTTCATTACCGTAGGTAAGACGACAGCAAAAGGGCTGCCGCTGATCAACAGAATAATCTTTCCGGCTGCTAAATTCACTACAACCCGATCCGGTCGCTCTGTAACAAGCATGACAGGAATAAGTGCACGGTTGTTTTTCTTGATGAGATCGAGCAGCTGCTCACCGGTTTGGAAGATTTGTATTTCAAGTTCCGTTAAGAATTCCTTAATCCGGTTCAATGTATCGGGGTCAACTGTCCACTTTACTATCAAACAGGTACACTTCCAAGTAGATTAGGATCGTCACACCCCTTAATAACTCTTCAAGTGTTTTTTCTTGAGTTTCAAAGGGTTTTATCGCAGGATGGGAATCTAGATAGGCGAGAAATTGCCAAGAATCCTTTATTTCATAAAATGGGATGAGTACTTTTTGATGAATGATTTTTTCATCACTAATCGTTTTATTCTAGAAAGAAATTATCAGCAGACTGTTGGTATTTTGCTAGAAGTTTTGATTGAACTCTGTACTTTGGTTAGGTTACTTTTCTATTGGGAAAGTTGTTTCTAGAGTTGAAATCTGGAATTAGACAAATTTCATCTTTTACTTTTCCTGTCCTTCCGATATAGTGAGTGTATTGAAGTTGATAAAAAAATTATTTATAGTTAAAAAAGGATGTTACTAATGATAAGATTCTTGGGCGTTACTAAAGAACATATTCTGGAAAAGCATAGCTCCATCCACAATCTAAATTTTGAGAACTATAGCCGATTTTGGGTAGATATAAATGACCCAACTGATGAAGAGAACAAATGTCTATCAGATATTTTCCATTTTCATCCGCTTGCTATTGAAGATTGTCTGAATAAAATACTCCAAAGACCAAAATTAGATTACTATGATGACCATACATTTTTTGTTACCCATATTGTTCGGGAAAAAGAAAATGAGATTTTAAAAGAAGAGTTAGATTTTTTTGTTGGCGAGAAATATATTGTGACGTTTCAGTTTAATCCGTCAAAAGAGGTTTCCCAGGTTTGGGATGAAGCATCTACTCAAAATGATGTGGATAAATTCGGAAGTTTACATGTGTTTTATCGGATTCTAGACAAAATAGTCGATAATTACTTCCCGATCATTAACAGTATTGAAGATAAATTAGATGAAATCGAAGAAAATACCTATAATAAACCAATGAACAATTTATTGAATGAATTGTTTGACACAAGGTATATGTTACTTAATTTAATGCACACGGTTAATCCAATGCGTGACCTGCTTTATCGGATGCTAAACTCGCATCGTCTTAGTGATATTATCAATAGAAAAGAATATTTCTCTGATATCTATGACCATCTTTTAAAACTGTCCGATATGGTCATGTCGAATCGTGAAATAACAGCAGACATTCGGGAAAACTATCTGTCAATCAACTCACATCAAACAAATAATGTGATGAAATTTCTAACGATCATGACCTCTATTTTTGCTCCATTAACCCTAATCGCAGGAATATTTGGAATGAATTTTAAAAATATGCCTGAATTGTCCTGGAAATATGGCTATGGCTATTCACTTGGATTAATGGGGATTATTGGATTATCGATGTTCCTTTGGTTTAAGAAAAAGGGATGGTTTTAACTACAAGCGGAAAGCATCTAAAAAAATCCTGGCAAATTACTTCGCCAGGACTTTTTGTTTTACTCCATATTTTCTAGTATGATCACTCTTTTTTATAGTGGTAATTTGATCGGTTTACGGGTATAAAACCCTTCGGAGAGTAGAACCGAAGTAAATCCCCATTTACCACTTTATCGGATAGGATTAACTTTTCATCCACCATTTTCTGGTCTTTCACTGCCTCAGATAACTGGTCCTCAGTTAATTCCTGACCTGTAGCTGTGTCATAGTACTTTCCTTCAATTGCGGATATTTTCGAACTAACAAAGTCACCATTGCGGAAAGGAATCAGGTCATCATGCTGGGTCGACAGCAAATCCGTACCGAATTGGATATATTCTTTGGAATCAATCCCTAACAAGTGTAGAAGGGTTGGAAGAACATCAATCTGCCCGCCATATTCGTGGTTGATCCCCCCCTTAATACCTGGTACGTGAATGAATAAAGGCACTCTTTGTAATCCGGTGCTCTCAAAAGGAGTTATTTCCTTTCCGAGGATTTTCCCCATTTCTGGATTGTTTTCCTTTGAAATACCATAATGGTCGCCATATAAAATAACAATGGTATGATCGGCTAATCCGGATTCTTTTAAATCAGTAAAAAACTGCTTTACAGCTTCATCCGCATAGCGGGCAGTTTGAAAATACGAATCAACAGATGGGACACCGGTTGAAGCTGGTTTGATCGTGGCATCTTTTTTATCAATAGGAAATGGAAAATGATTCGTCAAGGTTATTAGTTTCGTATAAAATGGCTGCTGTAAAGTCCTTAAAATCGGCATGGACTGCTTAATAAAAGGTTTATCCATTAAACCGTACTCTGTCAGATCTTCTGGATTCATCTCATAGTAACTTGAATCAAAAAACTTATCGTATCCAAATGATTTATAAATAACATTACGGTTCCAAAAGCTTCCCGAATTACCATGAAAGACGGCAGAGGTATACCCTTTCTGTGCTAATATCGCAGGAGCGGCTTGGTAGGTGTTGTAGCCTTTTAACATGTAAGCAGAGCCCTGTGACAGCCCGTATAAGGAATTTTCCAGCATAAATTCAGCATCAGAGGTTTTTCCATGTGAAGTTTGATGAAAAAAATTATCAAAATATAGGGTGTTTTTATCATTGGTCAAGGAATTTAAAAATGGTGTAACCTCTTCACCCTGTAATTTGTAATTAATCAAAAAATTCTGGAAGGATTCGAGATGATAATAGATGACATTCATTCCCTTGCCTTTTCCAAAGAACTCAGGATTTGGTTCAGCATAATTGGATTTCGTATAATTGTAAACTTCTGTAATATCATTGCTGTCAGCCAAAACTCTTTGTGCTGATGCTTTTGTGCTTTGAACGATATCATTAATGGAGTAATTGTATAGACCTATATATTTAATTAAATAATTGTGGTCAAACTCTCTCGTTAATAATTCAGGACGGTCTATTTCAGCAAGTCCTATATTCGTACATAGAATAGTTAGGGTTAGCGAATAAAATGCACTAACTTTCCGCCGTTTCAAATCTTTCATTTCGATTTTTACAAATTTGAAACAAAGTAATATAAGCAGCAGAATAAAATCAATAAAAAATAAAAAGTCATAGGGTTTTAATAAAGAAATGACACTACCGCCTATTTCTCCAGCATTTTTTGTCTGAGTTAATGTCGGCAAAGTAATATAATCACTAAAGAATCGGTAATATAAAATATTGCTGTACAACAAAGCGGATAAGAAAAAATAGATGACCATAAGCCAAATATACTTTTTCCGTCCTTTTAAAAAGTGTGCCAGTCCTAAAAAAAGTAGTGATGAACCCAGAGGATTAATAAATAATAGAAACTGCTGAAATGGGCCAGCAACTCCCAATTTAAACTGTGTGAATTGTGCTAAATACGTTTTAATCCATAAGAAGAGAACAGCTAAAAAGAAAAATCCCAAATACCTGTTCATCATTTGTTGACCTTTATGAAGTAGATTACTCATGCTGCTCCTCCATTTTGTTCGATCTGATTTTTAATGTTTCTTTCATAGTATGTATATCGGACATATTGGTTTTCGCCATAAATAAATAACATAAAGCTGACGGAATTAGAAAAATTTCCAAGAATGATAAGGTCAGTATATAGTTATTTGGTTCCTGATGGTGGACAGTGATAACTCCAAGCAGCATACCGAATCCCAGGTTTCCAATCGTTCTTCCTAAACTATTGAAAAGGTTAGCAACACTAAAGGCTGTTCCACGGTGTTCAGGAAGATTCACATCAGTAATGAGCGCAAGCCAGTTTGGGGTATTGGCGGACTGTGCTGCGGAAGCAAAAAAGGATATAACAAACAGTAACGCAATCCACGGATTTAGAAAGATTTGTTTAATGAGATTCACTAAAATCAGAATAGCATGATCGTCATGAGGCAATATCAAGTGATCCATTGGAATACTAAACATTCCGATATAAAAAGGCATCGTAAGAAAGACAAAAATGGCTGTAAAAAAAGCTCGCCCTTTATAGGATTTTTTTTGTAATTTGTCGCCAAGATGACCGAAATAAGCCGAAGTCATCCCGCCAATTTGAAAGATACCGTAAAGATAACCCGAGGCGATCATGGCTGTTTCCACACTATATCCTTGCTGTTGAATTTTAAATATAAATAAGGTCGGAATCCAAATTAGACTTCCCGTTGAAATATTCATAAAAAATGCCTGTAAAAATAGTAACACATTACTTTTTTTAAATAAAATAGAACGGATTTGCTTTACATCAATAAAATGATCATAGGCCTGTCCCTTTTTAATAAGATGGAGTAATTCAGGGTCCGACTGGCCTCTCGATGGTTCTTCTACAAAAAGATATAAAAAAATCAGAAAAAAACCAATAATACCTACGATTTCAAAGGGCCATCTCCAACTATGACTTGTTGCAGTCAACGAAGCCAGTAACGATCCAGTTATCCCTCCCAGCCCCTGTGCCATGCCCCAAAGACTCAACACCGTCCCTCTTTTTTCATAGTGAATAAAATCTGTTAATATACTAAACCCGATCGAAGCAATACAACCTAAACCAATTCCCGTTATCATTTGAAAAAGGATAAGTTGCATATAACTTTTGCTTATGGCAGTTAGAAACACAGCCGCTACCCAAATTAACGTTCCAATCATAATCAATCGTTTTCGTCTAAATTTTCCAGAAAGATAACCCCAATAAACGGAAGAAATGGCTGTAACAATAATATTAACAGCAGAAACAATCCCCAATTTAGCTATATCCACATGTAAGTCTTTTGCGATAAACTTAAATAGGGGTGGAAATAGTCCAATAATAATATTATCAAAGGCTGCCAGCGCAATAAATACTGCTATCGTGAATTGCCTTTTGGCATGTTTACTTTTCAAATCCTTCTCCCCTATCGTTTACTATTACTGAAAGGACTTGCCATCATACAGAAAAGGTGCGGAACAGATCGTCCCTCACCAATCGTTTTGCTTTTTATTAAAATAAAACTTGCTTCCTAACTATCAGGCAAGCTGCAGCTTCCTCTCAGAACGATTTTCCATTTCTAAAAGGAATTGAATAATTTCTTCAGCCACTTCAGGTTTTATATAGTTTTTTTGACAATCGATAATATTTTTTAGTTTCTCCGCTTCATTCGCAAGTAATTCGGTGATCATAGGTTTAATGTCATTTGTTCCCTCACAGATTACCCCCAAATTTAAGCTTTCCGCAAAGTAGGGATTGTCTTCTTCTTGACCAGGTAAAGCTCCTGTTATAATAATGGGTGTATTGGAAGAAATCGCCTCAAACATTACATTTGGGCTTCCTCTGGTAAATGCGATATCGGAATCGAACATAAGATCTTGAATATTTTCGGTAAATCCAAAAATCTCCACTTTGTCTCCATACTTGCTTGAGAGCGATTCCTTTAACATTGATTTTAACTTTTTATTCCTTCCTGCCACAATTTTCACATGGCAATCAAAATGATCAAGCAGAACTTCAGCAATATTCAACATATTGCCCACACCCTCGCCACCGCTCATGATTAAACATCTTAAGGGTTCCCCACCGCTATAACTTACCTTTTTATTCGTACTGTCTCTAAAAAATCTTGAGCGTACAGGAAATCCTAACATTTTAAGTCTCTCTGCTGGTATGCCATATTCGATACACTTGTCCCTTGCTTCCATCGTTGGACAGATCGTATAATCAACTCTCTTATCGGCCCAAAGCGGGGATATGTTCACAAGATCGGCAATAAGAACAAAAAATGGTATTTTAATAGGAAGTTTTTCTAAAATATTTAAAATTGACCCATTAAAATTGGGATGAACAGATAAAATCAAATCAGGTTTTTCTTCCATCAATACTTTTAAAAAAGTATTTTTTATGAGATTTTCTATAAACTTATTAATCAATTCTGGATTTTTAGCCGAAAAGTTAAAGACCATTTTCCATAAGTTTTCGGACATTCTTGTTATTGGGCCATACGACTTTCCAATTCGCATCAAAAATGATCCGCCAAGTGAAAAGCCGTCTATTACTTTAACCTCGATATCAGTGTCGAGTTTGAGTTTTTCATTCAAAGATTCTGTAATACTTTTATGTCCATGTCCTGTATTATCAGAAGAAATAATTAATATTTTTTTTACCATACTTATGACCCTCACTTAAAACCGAATATTCCTGGCAGGTATCCACATTATAATTCTATAATAACAAAACTGAATCGTTTAATCACCTTCAAAAGAGGTAGAAATATCCAAATTTGATATAAATCTAATTACAGACTTAAACTTAAATATATACCCTTTCTATTTTTAATAAAAGGAATTTAATATTAAAATTTTATTAATTTATTGAATAAGACCATCAATCCCTACAGACCAAACACTCTCAGATAAGAAAAAAGACTCAAGTAAATAGATACTCAAGTCTTTTTATTGGTAAAAAATAAAAGCTTTTTGCCCGCAGAAAAACCTAATAGACTTTGAGAAACATCATATACTAAAAAATATTTCACCACAAATGACAGCCAAAATGATAAGTAAATCTACTATGATTAGTGTCCAAACGAAGTATTTCATGTCATAATCATCCTTTTATGTATTTAGAGGTGTTAAAATAAAATACTCCTGCACAATTATTAATAGATTACCATTTATCATGCTCTAAGACTAGATTGTCCATAACGAAAAAGGGAATATAAGAGGACACGCCGCTGCATGAGCTGATGTTTTCCAAACTATTCACTTCCAATCCTCGTATGTAATGGTGCCTCCCGTTAAATCAATGGTATTTCGTTCCCCTTTATAATATGTCTTTCCATTTTTTTTAATAATAAAATTATCATAGGTGTAGACCTTTTGCCCATTTGGCAAGTGAATCACCACTTTTTCTCCTAATTGCTCTGAAGGTGCGTCAATTTTAATGGAACTTTGATAGTAATTGCGAAAAACAAAGAAACCTGCAGTTAAGATTAAACTTCCTGCTATGAAAAAAATTAGACCCTTCCACGGAAACTGCTTCGTTTTTTGTTGATGATATAGCTCTAATCTGGTCAACTTTTTCTCCTCCCTATTATATAAAACAGGTTGAATCAAGGTCCAACCAATGATTTTACTAGATATGTCATATTCCCTTTATTCCCAAATTCTATTATTCTTATTCCTATAGATTAAAAATACGACCTTTGTTAACCTATGCATCAATAGCAAAAAGTTGAACTTAAAATGGTTTAAAACCACTTCTTTAGACAAGATTAGGTATAATAAAAGAGAGGGAAAACAGAAAGGGGTATTGCAAGTGGTTCAAATAAACTCAGATGAAACAATGAAGTTGATTGCAGATTTAGTCTCTATTCCAAGCCCAACCGGAAATACGAATAAAGTCATCACTTTTGTAGAGAAATTCCTTAAGGAATTAGAGGTTGATACATATCGGAATCGAAAAGGCGGCTTAATTGCCACCATAAAAGGACAAGATAGCAGCAAACATCGAATGCTAACCGCCCATGTAGATACTCTTGGAGCGATGGTAAAAGAAGTAAAAGCAAATGGCAGACTAAAAATTGACTTAATCGGCGGTTTTAAATACAACTCGATCGAGGGTGAGTACTGCCAAATTGAAACGCAAAATGGGAAAAAATATACCGGAACCATCCTAATGCACCAAACCTCTGTCCATGTGTATAAAGATGCGGGCAAAGCCGAGCGGAACCAAGATAATATTGAAATACGCATTGATGAGAAAGTACATACTGCTGAAGAAGTGCGGGCACTTGGAATTGAAGTTGGTGATTTTGTTGCGTTTGATCCACGTGTAGAACTTACCCCGAGCGGCTATCTTAAATCACGCCATTTAGATGATAAGGCAAGTGTTGGGATTCTTTTGCACTTGATTAAACAAATCAAAAACGAAGGAATTACTTTGCCGTATACGACACATTTCTTAATTTCAAACAATGAGGAAATTGGCTATGGCGGAAATTCCAATATTACACCAGAGACAGTCGAATACTTGGCAGTCGACATGGGGGCTATGGGTGATGGCCAGTCCACAGATGAATACACGGTATCCATCTGTGCAAAGGATTCTAGTGGCCCTTATCATTATGAACTACGGAAACACTTGGTTCGTCTGGCCGAAGAACATAAGATTGGCTACAAACTAGACATTTATCCCTTCTATGGTTCAGATGCTTCTGCAGCAATTCGCTCCGGACATGATATCGTTCATGGCTTAATCGGGCCTGGAATTGACTCATCACATGCGTTTGAACGGACACATGTATCTTCGATCGAAAATACGGCCAAACTTTTATATTTTTACATTCAATCTAATCTTGTTATTTAGTATTGTCATCATCAAACATCGGCCGGAATGCATTTGCCCGGCCGATACTTAAAATCTCCGTACATTAAATTCCCCTTAAAATTAAACATTTTTCCTATTTGACATTTATAATCAAAGAAAAGTTGAAGGAAGGTGATATACATGAAACAAGGTTCCCTTTCACAGAGAAAAACCGGCTTCTTAGCAAATTTCATTGCTAATCCGAAAGAAAGACGAAGAACCAATTTATTTTTAATGATGATGGTTGTCGTCATTTTAGCCGAAGTATTGTTTGTTTATTTGGACCGACAACAGTTAATGGCCCAAGATTTCCGACAATACAAAGGAACATTTAAACAGTTTGGTTCTATTGCACAAATCGGTTTCTATGCTGCAGTCTCTATTTATCCTGTTTTTCTACTATTAAAAAATAAACAGCTCAAAAGGATGAAATGGGGAACAATTGAGTTAAAAACCATCTTACAATTTGTCGGTAAGCTGGTCCGAACTTGGCATGTTCCAATTGCATTACTTTCAACAGGAGTCGTATTTCTCCATGTTTATATGGCCATTTTGCGGGGGTTTAAGCTTGATTTCACTTATATTTCAGGAATTGTGACAGTCCTCGTTCTTCTCCCATTAATGTATATGGGACTTAAGCGTTTTAAGAGAAAGGACCGCAATTGGCATTTAAAACTTGGCATCACTTTCTTGATTTTATTTTTCATTCATGCGAATTTCTCTTAAAACATTTTTCACTAGTACAATCGACAAAAAACCGTTATAATAGCGGTTGAATAGTTACAACTCATCACTAGGAGATGAAGAAATGTTTTCTAATATTGGTGTACCTGGCTTAATCTTAATTTTAATAGTGGCTTTAGTCATTTTTGGACCAAACAAACTTCCTGAAATCGGACGAGCATTTGGGAAATCGATCCGTGAATTCAAACGAGCAACAGAGGGAATCGCAGATGATATCAAGGAAGAAATTAAAGAGGATATTATTGAAGCAAAGAAAGACCAAATCAATCTAAAAAAATAGGAACTAATAGAGGCATTCCTTGCTTGTCAAGGGATGCCTCTGGTTTTACCGTTTTTTTGTGATTGCCTGAAATTGATCGATTAATTTTTTTCGCGAATGGGGATTTCGTAATAAATAGGCTGCACCTAAACCAATAGTGGTCATCATCAATGTTTTTCTTTTCAACTCATCAGCCTCCTCAGAATTGCCATCCTTATTAATTTTCCCTTTAAGTGTGATATTAAAACACAAAAAGGAAAAAAGCCAACCCCAAACGGAAATTGGCTTTTCATAACACTTGGTCGAAAACAGTACCTTCACTGTTTTCTACTTAGCTAGTTTTTCTTTCATTAGCTGATTATGCTGTTTCGTTTGTTCTAACAGCCGATTTAACAGAATCGCTGCTTGTTTGTTATCCTTTTTATCAACAGCTATTCTTAGTTCATGGAAGGTTTTCCAATGTCCCATCTCTTTCCCGCCATGTGCTTGCTTTATAAACTCCTCTTTTGTAATCTTTCCTGATTCAAATTGCTTCTTCAGATCCTCAATTTTAGCGATTCTTTCTTTTTTCCATTGCTCACGTTTGGAGGAATTTTCAGGGCTCATCCATTGGGTACGGAGGTCTTTCTTTTCCTTGAGAACCCTAGACCATTCTGCCTTTTTTTCAGGAGTATATTGACTTACCCAGCCAAGAAGCTTTTGCTCCCTTTCTGCCATCATGGCCTGCCAATCTTTATGATTCATATGGTGACGTTTCCCATCTTTGCAATCACATGGTTTTGCCTCATGATTCGCTGGAATCGTATCATTAGCCAGTGCAGCAGCAGGCATTAAGAATAATGCTAGTGTAAAAATTAATCCTTTAAACTTCATCCTAACTCTCCTCCATTTGTCGTAAATATTCCTTTTGCACGGAATTATCATGCCCTCTTTGTAAAAAAAAATTTACCAATCTGACAAATTTTTAACTAAAAACCACTTGAGATTTTTTTTGGATTAGCGTATCCTAAAACCATAAATGAATGTGAAGATTTTCACAATTAAAAGAAGGAGCCTCGCTCTTTTTTTAAATAAATAGAATGTGAATAAATTCACAATATAAAAAAATAGATAAATAGGTTTGGAGTGGGGAGTTAAATGAATAAGCCAAAAGTTGTCATTTTAGGTGCCGGATATGGTGGAATAATCACAAGTAAAAGTCTTGAGAAACTATTAAAATCAGGAGAAGCAGATGTTACCCTGATTAATAAGCATGAATATCACTACATTACCACGCAGCTTCACAAAACAGTAGTTGGGACAGCAGCCGATCGTCAAATTGCGATGTCTATTCCTGAACTAATTAATCCTAGCAAAACTCGATTTCTGCAAGCAGCTGTTTCATCTGTGGATATACATAAACAAGAAGTACACCTTGAAGGCGGCGAGTCAGTCCAATATGATTATCTATTAATCGCACTTGGATTTGAGGTTGAAACATATGGAACACCTGGTATTAAGGAAAATGCTTTTCAAATAAGAAGTTTTCGAAGTTCAAAAGCTATTTATAATCAAATTATTAAACAATTTAACTTATATAAACAAGATCAAGACCCTTCTCGCTTAACTTTTGTTGTTGCCGGCGGCGGTTTTACTGGTGTCGAGCTGCTGGGAGAGCTGGCTGATGGACTGCCAAAACTATGTACCGAACACAATATTCCATTTGAAAAGGTAAAAATCGTGGCAATTGAGGCGGCACCTTCTGTCATTCCATTCTTCCCTAAGCAATCGATTGAATATACAACAGAAGTCTTAGAAAAGATGAATATTGAACTGATTACAGGTAGAAAAATTCTTGAATGTACACCTGAAAAGGTTGTCATAGATCCAAATATCTACATCCCAACCCGGACTTTAATCTGGTCTTGTGGTGTAAAAGGAAATTCGATTGTTCGTAATTGGGGACTGCCAATTGCAAGAGGAAAAATTGAGGTTGATTCGTACCTTCGTGTTAAAAACATGAAAAATGTCTTTAGTCTTGGAGATTGCTCGCTATTTATGAAGGATGAAAAGAATGCACTAGCACCAACTGCCCAAGTTGCCCTGCAGCAAGCACCTGTATGTGCAAAGAATATTATTGCTTCCATTCGCGGAGAATCTTTGAAGGCTTTTGAGTATCATCATAAGGGCTCTGTTGCCTCTATTGGGCTAAAAGTAGGGGTCGGAAAGGTTGGCAATGTCCGCTTATCCGGAGTAATTGGCGGCTTTATGAAATTAGTTATTGAAGCTCGCTATCTGTTTAATCTTGGAGGCCCATCATTAATCCTCAAACAGCATTTTGGGGTTAACCGTGCACCTATTCATGCCGCAACAAAAAGCAAGATAAATTAATTTGTTTCTTTTCCTGGCAGAGGAATCCCCCTCTTCTCTGCCATTGATTTAATAGATCCCAAAAAATGATGGCCTGAAATCCCCCGATAGTAAGGCGTACCCCCGATCCCATAAACTATTGGATCGGGGGTTTTTATTTTCAAGGCATTCTCTTAGTCCCATTCAATAAATTCAAGACGATTGCCAAATGGGTCAAAAACATGAATTCTACTTGCCCCTGGGAGGTTATCATCTTCTGTAAAGGCAATTTCTTGCTCTTTTAGGTGGCTTTTTAAACCTTCTACATTTTCAACGATTAATGCTGGATGTGCCTTTTTAGCAGGTGAAAATGGATCTTCTATGCCTATATGCAACTGAAAGGTACCAAACTCAAACCAAACTCCACCGCGTTTTTTTAACTCATCTGGTTTCTCCACCTCTGTTAATCCAAGGATGTCTGAAAAAAATGCTCTTGCATCATCTTCGCACCCTTTAGGACCGGCAAGCTGCACATGATCAATTTTTTTTATCGCAAATGTCATTTGATCCCTCCTTTTTTCATGTGTCATCACTATTTTATAAAATTAATAATATTCAATCAAATTTTAAGAAATACCTTTTCACTTACCTAAAACTCTCGAAACACACAAAATAAAGCTATTCCCAGAATAGGAATAGCTTCTAAACCTAATAAACATCTTTTTTTGTAAATACCGCGAAAGAAACAAGTAAAGCTACAGCCCACCAAATAAATAGGACCATCATGGAAAAGGACAAATCCATTCCCTCAATCGGCGGGGCTGTCCCTTTCATATAATCCGTTAACCGTAAATTGACCATAAAAAAGTATTTGGCGGATTCCCATGAAGATACCATGTTGCTTAAGATTGCTCCTGATATGAGTGCTGCGAGCATAACCCCCATCCCCGCGGCCGTGCTCCGGATAAGGACAGACAACATGAACGATAACGTACCAACCACGATTGCGACAAACCAAACTAACCCAAAATCCATCAAAAGAAATTTCCAAAGGCTGAGAAGTTTTACATCGGTTGTATTTAATCCTGTATTAGTCACGTTAAATCCTGTCAGGATTGGCGCCCCCCAGCCTTTATAGCCAAAAACTAATCCAGAAATGAGATAAGATAGGATACCAGTAATAGCAATGATTAACGATACCGCTAAACAAAGCGTAATGTACTTACTTAAAAGCACTTTCCACCTTTTAACTGGCCTCGTCAGCAATAGCTTAATTGAACCAAGACTGTGTTCCGAAGAAACTAAATCACTGGCAATAACCATGACCATCAACGGGATAAATAAATCAATAGAATTCTCCAGAAAGATACGCATAAACGTGGGTGCACCAGGCTCTGATGGGTTGATATCATGATCCAAATAATATTGCTGCTGTTGTAATGAGATTTGCAGCTGCTTTTTCCATTCGTCAGATAATCGGCTGCTGCTTAAACGGTTGGTCGTATCGACAATCTGCTGCTGGAGAATCGTGCGCCAATCACTTGTTCCTAATTTTTCCCGCTGTGTCTCAACTTGTTTATATTGGGCATATGTAAATAATAGCACTAATACACCGATGATCAGGGCAATGACCACTAGCCTTTTCTTGGCAATCAGCTTCATCATTTCATTTTGAATTAATTTACTCAATCGAGTCACCCCCCGTTAGTTCGAGGAATAGATCTTCCAACACAGGCATTTTTCGATTAATTTCCGTGACAGAAACCCCTGCCGTCACAAGCTGTTTATTCCATTCCGGTATCTTCTGTTCATCATATTCTGTTACAAATGTCCCATCATCACTTACCTGCATTTCCGTTAATGTACTTAATACCTGTTTCCCTTTTTCAAATGGAGAAACACGCCAGACAGCCCGTTCCCGATTCGCAAGGAGCTGCTCGACTGTATCAATTTTTATAATCGTTCCTTTTGAAATAATCGCAACCCGATCACACAATAACTGAATTTCACTTAACAAATGACTCGAGACAAGAACGCTTAGCCCTTCCTTTTCTGCAAGAAAACGAATGAATTGGCGCATTTCCCGAATTCCAGCAGGGTCTAAACCATTTGTCGGTTCATCGAGAATTAATACCTTAGGCCGTCCTAAAAGGGCTTGGGCGATTCCAAGACGCTGCCGCATCCCCAATGAGTATGTTTTCACTTTATCGTGAACCCGATCCGTTAGGCCAACAAGCTCGGTGACCTCTTTAATGCGCTCCTCTCCGATCCCATCTAGCATACGGGCAAAATGGAGCAGGTTGTTATAGCCTGATAGGTAAGGATATAATTCTGGGTTTTCGACAATACAACCGAGATTGCTCATCGCCTTTTGAAATTGATCCGCAACATTGTAGCCGCAGATTTGGATGTTTCCAGCTGTCGGTTTGATAAGTCCTACCAGCATCCGGATGGTGGTCGTTTTCCCTGCGCCATTGGGTCCCAAAAACCCAAATACTTCCCCTTCGCGCAAATTAAATGTTAATCCTTTAATAATTTCCCGTTTTCCAATGACTTTTTTTAAATTTTCCACAGCTAAGGTAATTTTTTTCTCCATTTTTTCTTCTCCTTACCAGGTAAGCAGTGAGGCTACACGTTCTGCAATTAAACGATACCCTTTTGCGTTCGGATGAAACTTATCGGAATATAGATAATCATTTACTTTTAATTCAAACAAGTCAAATGTTGGCACAAAGACAATTTTTGGATAGGCTGCACTTACCTCGGCGCTATCATAGTTCCAATGACGGACAACCTTTGACATCTCTTTTCCCTGATTTAATTCAATAAATGGATTGTACAATCCAATGAAAAACACATTGGCCGTTTTGTTGTTCTTACGGATTTGCTCAAAGATAAACTTTAAATTAGTTAAATATTTTTTTTCAATGGCAGCGATATTACCAGTTGAATAATCGGTTAATCCTTGACCGCCGCGAAACAAATCATTACCGCCAATCGTTACTAACACGATGTCAGCCTTTTGAATTTGCCGTCCGACTTCTGTTTGCAGGACCTGTTTCCGAAGCTGGTCAGAGGTCTGCCCATTGATACCCAAATTGGTGAGCTGAACCTGCTTCTTTGTTTTTTCTTTTATTTGATCAGTCAGATCCCCAACGTAGCCTTTTCCGGTCTCATCACCAGTCCCCCTGGTTAACGAGTCCCCTAACGCCACAATTGTTAGACCATTTTTGTTCTCCACTTTTTTGCTAGCAGTTTTTGTCATCGGAACATTGTCCGGTTTGTCAGCATAATATTGACCTACTGCCCAGCCAAGTCCAATCAGCCACAGGAGACAAAAGAATACTCCTATGACCGTGAAGGAGCGGATGGTATTCTTACCCATGTGTGACACCCTTTCTGGCCTTTTTCTATTATTTAATCACAGTTGTGGTTTGAAACAAACTTTTGAAGCTTGTGTTTTCTCGTGAAAATAAAAAATTCATTATTTGTTAACATTTCATTTTATAAAAAAAAAAGCCGATTTCCAAATTGGAAACCGGCTAATTCGTTTTCTATTCTTCTAAATTCCCCATTGGTCCAAAGAACTCAAAGTGAATTCTGCTTTCATTGACACCTAATTCTTTTAAAGAACGGTTGATCGCTTTCATAAAAGGAACTGGTCCACAGAAATAAAAATCTGCTTCCTCTATTAGTACATTTTCCTTTAGCCACTCACGAGTTACATAGCCCTCAACATCAAATCGATTGTTTAGGCGGTCCTCTTCGGTAGGAGCATCATAAAACACATATAACTTCACATAATCGAGATTTGATAATTCTTTCACTTCATCGCCTAGGGCATGAACATTGCTATTTGCTGCTGCATGGACAAACGTTACCTGACGTCCAGGCTGCACTTCTACAACTGTTTTCAACATACTCATCATAGGTGTTAAGCCGACCCCGCCGCTTAAAAACACAACAGGAGTCGTCTTTTGAGTATCAAGAATAAAATCACCTGCAGGTGCACTGATTTTAAGTATGTCTCCTTCGCTCACCTTGTCATGTAAGTAATTAGAGACCATTCCATCAGGATTTGCTGTTCCAGCCTCTTTTTTAACACTGATACGGTAATAATCTTTGCCAGGGGCATCTGACAGACTATATTGACGGATATGGGTAAACTTCTCACCGTCTATTTCTAGTTTAATGCTAATGTACTGGCCAGGGATGAAACCGGCGATTTCGGGGTTATCTTCAGGCTTTAAATAAAAAGAGGTTATCACGTCACTTTCGATTACTTTACGATCAACAACAAAATTACGGAAGCCGCTCCAGCCCCCTTGTTGATGTGCAGCTTCATCATACATTTCTGCTTCCACACTGATAAAGGCGTCCGCAATTAAATTGTAAGCTTGTGCCCAAGCATCAATAATTTCGTCTGTTGCTGCATCGCCTAGTACATCCTTAATAGCCATTAACAGGTGTTTTCCGACAATAGGATAATGCTCTGGCTTAATTCCAAGACTTCTATGTTTATGGGCGATTTGTTTAACTACTGGCAGGATAGCTGCAAGGTTATCAATATACATAGCAGCGGCATATACCGTCCCTGCAAGAGCCTTTTGCTGCCTTCCCTGTTTTTGATTGGCATGATTGAAGATATTTAATAATTCTGGGTGGTTTCCAAACATTAATTTATAAAAGCGGGTTGTTATCGTTTCTCCATGTTTTTCTAATACCGGTACTGTTGATTTGATAATA
Source organism: Bacillus sp. ISL-18 (assembly GCF_018613415.1). Taxonomy (GTDB): domain Bacteria; phylum Bacillota; class Bacilli; order Bacillales; family Cytobacillaceae; genus Neobacillus. The sequence goes on from NZ_JAGGQG010000019.1 coordinate 154,754, forward strand.
TCGATTGTTTTTTGATCTAACACAATGAAACACTCCTTATTTAGTTATCACTATATCCTTAGTGATTATATGAAATAAATTATCGCAACTAAGTGATTCAAATCACACCTTAATATTTTTAAATAACAACTCCCGTAATTTTCACAAAATGTTCAAAGTTTTATATTACAAATATAACTAGTGAAACTGTTTTCAATATAGTAATGTTTACTATATTGAAAGTTTTTAGTGGAGGAAAAAATATGAGCAAAGCAAAAATTGCATGGATTACTGACACAACTGCTTCTCTTAGCAAAGACTTTATTGAGAAAAATCATATATTTGTTATCCCCTTACACGTTGTCATTAACGATGAGTTTTATAAAGAAACGATTGATATAACAGAACAGGAATTTTATGAGCGGATGAAAAACGAGGAAGGAAAGTTTCAGTCGTCTCAACCTTCCATTAACGATTTTGTAGAACTTTATAAAAAAATGAAAGAAGACTATGATTTTGGGATCGCCATACATGCCTCCAGTACTTTAACAGGGACCTATCAGTCTTCCCTAATGGCCGCTAATATGGAGGATTTCAAGTTATTTGCGATCGATTCTAAAATTGGTTCCTATCCACTTTCATTTTTAATAAAAAGAGGAATTGAGCTTGTCGAGCAGGGTGTGGAGGCCGAGAAAGTGGTTGAACATCTAAATGCTTTACGGAGCAATACTCGATTATATCTAGTCCCATCGAATTTGGATCAGCTTCACAAAAGCGGCCGGGTGTCTGGCGGCCAAAAAATCTTGGCCTCTTTATTTAATATAAAACCGATTTTAGCTATAGAAGACGGTGCTGCACAGATTAAAGACAAAGTTCGTACCGATAAAAAAGCGATGTTCTTGCTGGCTTCTAAATTAAGAGAAGATCTTGAAACAAAAACAGTAAAAAAAGTCGCGGTTGTTCATGCGAACGACTCGAAAAAGGCTTCTGAGATTGAAAAATACATTAACGAAAACTTCCCTGGTATTGAAACAGAGGTTTTGATGCTGATCACTGTTGCCGGTGTTCATACTGGTGTCGGGACCATGGGGCTTTCGTGGGTATGTGAGTAAAAAAATAGTAATGAAAGGCTCATGGTATTCATGGGCCTTTTCTTTTTGAATATAAAAAAATGTAATATTATGGTACTATTAAACTGAAACTTAAGTAAAAGTGGGAATTGAGAAGATGAGGAAAAACAAAAGAATGTTATCGCTGATAGGTTTCTTGGTAGTGGTAGGTCTGGTTTATATCGGCATATTACAAGTTAAGATTATCCAATATAGCCATATTAAAGCGCCGAAGAATGCAGATTATTTAATTGTCCTTGGAGCAAGGGTTAAAGGTAAGGAACCATCTAAGGTATTAGCCAGTAGGATCGATGCTGCGGCAAAGTACTTAAAGGAAAATACTGATACACTTGTTATTGCATCCGGAGGTAAAGGTCCTGGCGAAGATATAACGGAGGCGGAGGCAATTAAAAGGGAGTTAGTAAGTCAAGGTATTAACAAATCTCGTATACTACTAGAAGAGCATTCTACGGATACCTATGAAAATATTGAGTTCTCGAAGAAATTCATTCCTCCTAATGCTGAACTAGGTCTAGTAGTAACCAATACTTTCCATATATATCGAGCTCTATCAATTGCTAATTACCAAGGTTTACGTGTGAAGGGTCTTTCTGCTGAGACTCCTTGGTCAGCCGTAATAAAGTCATACTCTCGTGAATATTTAGCCATTACAAAATTCTATTTAGAAAGATATATAATCGGTTTCAAATAAAAAACTCGACGGCGTCGAGTTTTTTATTTATTATTTGATTTTTGCGTAGATACAAGTATCGCGGAGTTCTTGCTGATCGGCAGAAATTCCTTCATTTTTTAATATCCCTTCTAAAGTAAAACCTAATTTCTCAGGAATTGCTCGGCTTTTACTATTTTTACGATCACAAAAGATTTCGACGCGTTTTGCGTTTAGTTCACGAAAGGCAAATCCCGTGATTGCCTTTGCTGCTTCCGTAATATACCCATTTCCGCTTTGTCTGGTATCAATCCAGTAACCGATTTCGAATTTTGGTATATCCCAATTCATCCGGTGTAAACCAGTGGCACCGATAAACTCACCTGTTTCTCGGTTGAAAATATGTAGTCTTAGGTCCTCTCTGGTTAAAAATTTCGCATGCGCTTCACGCATGTTTGCCTCAACCTCTTGCTCGGATTGCTCTCGATTAGCCCAGGGCAGCCACGGTTTCAGTTCATTTATAGATGCCTGTATGGCTCCAAAGACCACTTTTCCATCTCCAGGCATCGGCTTTCGAATATATAATCTTTCCGTATAAATTTCATCTAGAAAATCTATTAAGATTGGTTTCATATAGGTCTTCCCCCTTCTGAATAATTAAAATTCGCCATAAATCTTAAGTTTTCCTTTTTTATAGGAGTTAATTTGAGAGATCTATTGCAAACATTCACTATATTTGACGACCCTAGTTTTTAGAAAAGAATCATGAGGACAGGTTGCTTGGTATCTTCTCTGGGATTGTCCTCATGAACCTGTCATGTGGACATGCTGCTTAGTTTCTTCTCTTAGATTGTCCTCATGAACCCGCCATGAAGACAAGTTGCTTTGGTTTCTCTCTTGGATTGTCCTCATGAACCCATCATGAGGACAAGTTGCACGGTTTCCCCTCTTTGATTGTCATCATGAACCTGTCATGAGGACAATCTGCTCGATTTCCTCTCTAGGATTGTCATCATGAACCTGTCATGAAGACGTATTGCTCGGTTTCCTCTCTGGGATTGTCCTCATGAACCCGCCATGAAGACAAGTTGCTTGGTTTCCTCTCTCGGATTGTCCTCATGAGCCCGCCATGAAGACAAGTTGCTTGGTTTCCTCTCTTGGATCGTCCTCATGAACTCCCATGCCTTCACACGACCGTTCTTATCTATTATAAAAAAAAGACCCTCCCGAAATCGGAAGAGCCCTGCAAATATTTTAGTAAGCCTTAGCCCAATAAACCATTTTGTCTGTTTCTTTACCACAGCAAACACATTTATCAGCCACTTTTTCCTGTTCAAAAGGAATACAGCGGGAAGTTGCGCCAGTATCCTCTTTAATCTTTTCTTCACAGGCTAAATCGCCGCACCACATAGCTTTGATAAACCCTGGTTTTGCTTCAAGGCTATCCTTTAACTCCCCAAGAGTCGTCGCAACCGAAGTTCTCTCTTCACGATGATTTAAGGCTTTATTATAAAGGTTTGACTGGATATCATCTAACAATTCAACCAGTTTTGTTTCTAACTCGTCTAAAGAAACAACAACCTTTTCTAATGTATCTCTTCGAACCAAGACAACCTGCTTATTTTCAATATCCTTAGGTCCGACTTCAAGACGAACAGGAATCCCTTTCATTTCGTATTCATTGAACTTCCAGCCTGGTTTTTTATCACTGGCATCAATATCAACGCGAGCAACAGAAGCTAGAGACTTTTTCAAATCGTAAGCAAAATCAAGCACGCCTTCTTTATGCTGCGCAATCGGAACAATCATCACTTGAGTTGGCGCAGCTTTAGGAGGTATTACCAAACCACGGTCGTCGCCGTGAACCATGATTAATGCACCGATGATTCTAGTTGTAAAGCCCCAAGATGTTTGATGAACATACTGCAGTTTGCCTTCTTTGTCGGTATACTGAATGTTAAACGCTTCAGCAAACCCTGTACCAAAGTGATGGGAAGTTCCGGATTGCAATGCTTTTCCATCATGCATTAAGCTCTCAATCGTAAAAGTAGCCTTGGCACCAGCAAACTTCTCTTTTTCGGTTTTTTGACCCTTTACCACAGGAATGGCAAGAATCTCTTCACAAATAGCCGCATAGACATTTAACATCTTAATCGTTTCTTCCATTGCATCTTCATCCGTTGCATGGGCAGTATGACCTTCCTGCCATAAGAACTCTAATGTCCGTAAAAATGGACGGGTTGTTTTTTCCCAACGGACAACGTTAGCCCATTGATTATATAGTTTTGGCAGATCACGGTATGAGTGAATGATATTACTGTAATGTTCACAGAATAATACCTCTGATGTTGGACGCACCACTAAACGTTCGGCTAATGGTTCAGAACCGCCGTGAGTAACCCAGGCTACTTCAGGAGCAAAGCCTTCAACATGGTCTTTTTCCTTTTGCAGCAGGCTCTCAGGAATAAATAATGGCATATAAACATTTTCATGCCCTGTTTCTTTAATGCGTCGGTCTAACTCGTTTTTAATATTATCCCATAATGCATATCCATATGGACGGATAATCATCGAACCGCGAACACTTGAATAATCAATTAAATCTGCTTTCGTGACAACATCAGTGTACCACTGGGCGAAATCCTCGTCCATGCTGGTTACATCTTTTACAAATTCCTTTGCCATTTTGACACCCCATTATTATTTTTATATCGAAAGAATGATTCAGCCTTTACTCGCTTTTTGAATACAAAAAGACCCTGATCCTAAAAAAGGGACCAAGGCCTGGCGGTACCACCCTAAATTCAAAAAGCAAAAGCTTTAAACTCTCTCGCATGATAACGGATTTTATCCGCATGTATCTTCAAGTAATAATCCGATACAGAACTCGTGAGGCAGGTTCAATTGATTGTCTTAAGAAACCTCACACCAATGGTTTCCTCTCTTGGTAAGACCGCGTCAATTTACTAATCCCCGTCAACGTTTCAAATAGTATTTTTGAAAAAATTATATATTTCTCTATAATAAAAGTCAAATAAATTATGAATTATTCTACTCTTTAGCTAAAATTAGGACAAAAAGGGGTACAAGGATGACAAAAGAAAAGGACGAAATAGCGCAAGAAGAAGCAGAAAAAGAAATATTACTTGAATATATGAAACTTCAAAATGAAGTCTTAAAAAAAATTTATAAAAACACTCTGGATAAAGACAAAAGCGACGGCCACTCTTGATAAGAGTCATAAAACGTTCATATAAATCACAGAAAATACAAATTACAATCTATTCTTTACATTTATAATACTCTTATGTTGTTTAATTATTAAGGCACATAAGAGGAGACAAAGCATGAATATATTTTCGATTATTTCAGCCGCTTTTGTGGCCGTCAGTACGGGCTATTCAATTTATCTAGTTTATCGAAATAAAAGCAAATTGAACAATACGCCAGGAATCCTGGTAAGTATGGTAATTGCTGTGATCACTGGGTTACTTGCCGGAAGTATCATTGGGCTGGTTTCCGGTGAGACCTTCCTGACAGTAGGAATCAGCATGATTATTGGTTTCGTCGTTGGTTTCTTAGCCGGACATCCGGTTGGGATCTTAGCGATTTTGATGGGAGCCATATCTGGTTTAATGGGCGGAATAAATGGCGCTATTCTTGGACTTTTTCTCCAGTATATTAACCCGACAATATTGCTAGGCATCTTATTAGGATTTTATGTTGTCATCATTGGCTTTGTGATGGTTTATATCCATGTGACAACAAACAGCAAATTTTCGATTAACACGGAAGAGCTTTCACCTTTTGCTATAATTGGTGGAGGCATTGTCCTCGTTTCTTTGTTCTTATTTATGTACAGTAGTGATATGGTAAAGATTCCTAGTAAAAGCGCAGCTGCTCAAACTCAAACCTCACAAGCAACTGATACAGCCAAAACGGAAGTAAATGTTACCGGAGATTCTGCCCCAAAGGTCCAAATGCTTGTAACAGATAAAGGATATTCCCCCAACGTGATCCGGGTTAAAAAAGGTGTTATGGTCGAACTTGACATTACCAATCCTTTAGACAGCAGTAACTGCTTATCTACCTTTATGATACCAGATTTAAATATTAACAATATAAAATTGAAGACAGGGACAACAAAACTGTCATTCACTACAGATAAAACAGGTGAATATACATTTAGCTGCGGTATGCAAATGTTTAAAGGGAAGATCATTGTCGAGTAAGACAAACAAGCACACGAGCAAGTCTCGTGTGCTTCTTTTTATCATATATCACTAAACATATCTGTTTGACGTTTTTTTCGTTTCGCTTCCGCACTTAGGACCTTAATGGATAAATAGATTCCCGTACCTGTTAATGCGATCATGGCAAGCGCCACTAAATCTATTAACCATTTAATATTGGTATTGCCAATTCGCCCTTCATGGAGACCGCGGATGATTCCCATAACTGAGGTTTGTCCCATTCCTCCTCTGTTCATTATCATACCAGCTGGAAAGTTCCCATTTCCGCTAAAATTACGGCGTCCTTGAAATTGGCCATTTCGATTAAAATTTCGGTATTGATTCCCAGTTTGTCCTTGTGGTTGACCGGAATTTTGCCCAGAATTTGGCGTCATACCTTGTCTTGCTTGTCCCTGATTGGTCTGACCATTATTGAATTGGCTTTGATTCATTTGACCTGGTTGAAAATTGCCCCTGCCGCCTTCCATTGATGTTTGTCCGATTAACCATGGTTCATTTATCAATAGACCCGTAATCGACTCCATAAAAATAAAAATAGACGCAATTAAACCAATCCATAAATGAGCTTTTCTAGTATTCTTCACCTGTTTTTCTCCCTTCAAATATCCTGAAGTTATAGTAAGTAGACAAACAAATTATGAATCGGTTTCCTTAAGTTTTTCTTAAGATTTAAACAAGCCCCAAAAATTATTTTTGGGACTTCGGAAAGATCATTTCAATTTTTGTTCCTTCACCTAAAACGCTCTGAACCTTTGTTTTACCATGATGTTTTTCGATAATCCACTTAGCAATCGATAAGCCGAGTCCAGCGCCGTCAGCTTCCGTCCGAGCTTTATCGCTTTGGTAAAAACGGTCAAAAATCTTTGGAATGTCATTTTCAGGGATTCCGATTCCTGTATCGTTTACTTTTAGATAGATAGAGGAATGACTCTGCGTGCAGGAAAGCGAGATTTCTCCACCCTCTTTTGTATACTTTATGGAGTTGTCCAATAAAATGACAATTAATTGATGAATCCTTTCTTTATCGCCTATAAACGTAACAGGTTCAGCAGCTTCTAGGCGCAAGGTTTTCTCTTGATACATCGCAAACTCTTCGTACTGTTGAATAATCTCTTTTAAAAGATCATCCAATTGGAATTCTGATTTTTTCATTTCCATTTGATCAGAATCCGACCTCGCCAATGTAAGTAAGTTTGTTACCAGTTTTGAAAGCCGCCTTGATTCCTTTGAAATCGTGGAGATATCGATTATTTTTTCCTGAATCGTTGCCGTTGGTGAGCGAAACAAGATATCTGTTTTGGCCTGAATAACGGCTAATGGCGTTCTCAATTCATGTGAGGCATCGGAAACAAACTCTTGCTGTTTTTGCCATGATTTTTTTATCGGAACCAATGCTCTTCCAGCCAGGAAATAACCGGAAGCAACCGCACAAATAATTCCTACACCGCAGCCAATTAACAGGATTAACAGAAGCCTTTCCAGCAGTTCATTTTCTGAATTCACATTACGAATTACTTGGACTGTAATGTTCCCCAATTCTGGAACTTGAGCCTTAAATGCCACATAGCGAAAAGTAAAATTCTCTACATCGACGTCCTCTAAGGTGCCGTATTTCTTGGGACGTATCCGTTTTTCATTGTCCTGAAATAGGGCTGCACCGCGATCTTGCCCTGCCAACAGCTTCCCCTTTTCATCCCAAATTAACGTAATAATCCGTGGATCTCTTCGCATAAATTTTGGTTCTGTCTGTTCATCCCCATCAGGTTTCCCATCTTGTTTAGACATTTGCTCACTTGGATGCTGGTAGTGATTAACAGAATCCATTAAGGATTGGTTAACATCCTGGTATAGTTTATTATCAGTATAAAAATAAATAATGCTCCCTAATATACTAATTAAAACAATAAATACAATAGAATTGATAAAAGTAAGTCGAATATGCGTTTGACGAAACATATGCTGCCTCTATTCTTCGTTCAGCATGTAGCCCACACCGCGGATCGTTTTAATATCGGTATGGTAGCCGAACGGCTCTAATTTTTTGCGAAGATGATGCATGAACACCTCTACAATCGCAACCGTGGTATCGGAGTCGAATCCCCATACACGATCATATATTTGTTCTTTTGTTAAAATAACTCCCTTATTTTGAATTAAATATTCCAATAGCTCATATTGCTTAGCTGTTAGTTTAATGGATTCTCCGTCGACCAGAATATCACGTTCCTTGCCTAATAACTCGATGCCGCGATATTTAATGGTTTGATCCGTCGTTAAGCTGCCGCTTCTTCTTAGTAACGCCCTGATTCTTGCCTTTAATTCAGCAGCTTGAAACGGTTTTACTAAGTAATCATCACCGCCAAAATCAAGTCCTTTTACGCGGTCCTCTAAAGAGTCTCTTGCTGTCAAGAATAAGACGGGGATTTTTAATCCTTCCTTACGGATCGTCTGCAGTACTTCAAAACCATCGATTTCAGGTATCATCACATCCAAAACAATGACATCATGAATGTTTTGCATCGCTAAGAATAAAGCATCCTCGCCGTTTGAAGCTTGATCAACCTCAAATTCATCGGATAAAAGTTGAACAATAGATTCTAATAATGAAAGGTTATCCTCTACCACCAATAAACGCATTTCTATCTCTCCTTCACATAAATAGCATTCATACCATTATATAGGAAACGAAGCGGACGCAACAGCAGCGCACCGCTTCAATTTCCCAATTATTCATACCTTAATGCTTGAATTGGATTTAACTTGGACGCTTTATTTGCTGGGAATACACCGAATACGACTCCAACTATTAACGAGAACAAGAATGAAAATAGGACAACGTTGGAAGAGAAGGAGACACTCAAACTAAATAGGGATGATACTAATTTCCCGATCCCTATCCCCGAGATAATCCCAATTAGTCCGCCGACACCGCTTAAGACAACTGCTTCAATTAAGAACTGGATAAGGACATCCCGCCTTTTAGCGCCAATTGCTTTACGGATACCAATTTCTTTTGTTCGTTCAGAAACAGATACGAGCATAATATTCATAATACCAATTCCGCCGACCAGCAAGGAAATACTCGCAATACCGCCGAGCATCAATGTCATCGTGTCCGATACGGAGCTCATTGTGTCCATGACATCCTGCTGATTTGTCACACTATAAGAATCAGTTTGAGCTGGGAAAAGGGACGCCATTTTTGTTTCAACTAAATTCATGACTGCATCCATCTGATCTTCACTTTCACCTTTTAAATAGACTGTGCTAATCGTCGTACTTCCTATTAACCGCTGGCCGGTGCTAAGTGGAACGATCACGGTGTTGTCCCCGCCCTGCCCTATTGAACTGCCTTTCGAAACAAGAACACCGACGACTTTATAGGAGGTTCCTTCAATTTGCAGATATTGACCAACAGGGTCTTCCGTTCCAAAGAAAGTTGTCGCCGTAGATGAACCAATGACAGCAACCTTTTGTCTATATTCAATATCCAAATCAGTAATAAATCGTCCTGCACTTACTTTGGTATCACGCACCTCCGAATAGGCAGCATTGGTTCCTGTCATGGTCACCTGAGAAGTTGTCCGGTCCTTTTTAACGTTGACTCGTCCTGATACAACAGGTGATACTGCTTTTACACCATCTAATTTACTAATTTCGCTAATTTTGTCCTCTGTTAAAGCCACATCCGTGCTAAATGTATTAATGGTTAATAGATTTGTCCCTAATTGATTGATTTGACTCGTTACATTTTTTGTAGACCCCTGGGCAATGGAGACTAAAACGATTACAGATGAGACCCCAATAATCATCCCCAGCATGGTAAGTACCGATCTTAGTTTATTTCCTTTGATACTTTTAAGAGCCATTTTAATGGATTGCAAGATGCCCAATGAGCTCACCTCCATTTTCCTGTAATTGACCATCCTGGATACTGACCATTCGTTTTGCTTGTTTGGCAATGTCAAGGTCATGAGTAATGAGGATAATCGTATGGCCCAATTCATTTAGTTGTTTCATAATCTGCATAATTTCCTTACTTGTTTTACTGTCAAGGGCACCAGTTGGTTCATCGGCTAACAGGATAGCTGGATTACCTGCAAGTGCTCTGGCAATAGCAACCCGCTGCTGCTGTCCGCCCGACAGCTGTGTTGGCAAATGACCGGCCCTCTCCTTTAATCCCACTTTATCCAAAGCTTCGAAAGCTCTCTCCCTTCGTTCCTTTGTGGATACCCCGGCATATAATAACGGAAGCTCCACATTTTCAAGTGCCGTTAATTTTGTCAGCAGGTTGAAGTTTTGAAAAATAAAGCCGATTTTTTGATTTCGGATCGTCGCCAATTCATTGTCATCCATTCTAAAAATATCCTTACCATCCAGGAGATATTTTCCGGACTGTGGTTTGTCCAGACATCCGATCATATTCATTAAGGTTGATTTACCCGAACCTGATGGGCCAATAATCGCCAGGAATTCTCCTTTTTGAATTTCAATGGAAACATCATTTAAGGCATGGACGATTTCTCCGCCCAGTCTGTATGCTTTCTTTAGGTTACTAATTTGCATAATCGGTTTAGTCATTAGTTTCTACTCCTTCCACTAAACTGTCCAGTACCGCTGCTGCGATACATTCCTCTCATACTACTTGTTCCTCCCATACCACTAAATAAACTATTTCCTTGTGTTGTAGTAGTTATTGTACTTGCTTTCGCTAATTTTGGAAGTAGTACGGTATCTCCCGCTGCGAGCCCTTCTGTTATTTCTACATAATCTTCATTGGCAATGCCTGTTTTTACAGTTTTCTTTGTCGTGTTTGAAGTATCATCTGATGAAACAACATTGACATATTTTTTACCATTTGACGAATGGACCGCATCAAGTGGAACATAAATGACATTTGGTTTACTTTCAGTTAGTATACTAGCCTCCACGCTCATACCTACTTTAAGGTTAGCAATTTTATCGATCATAATCGTAACGGTAAACGTAGAAATTCCATTTGAAGAAGTACCTTCTTTCGAAATATCGGTAACCTTACCTGTATACTTCTCGTCAGGGAATGAACTTACTTTTAAATTGACCATTTGTCCTTTTTGGATTTTAGAAATATCAAGTTCATCAATTTGAACAGCTGTTTCCAAGCCACTGTAGTCCGTTACATGGGCGACCACTTGTCCGGAAGTAACACTATCTCCTGCAGAAACAGATAGTGATGTTATTTTCCCAGCTGCAGGTGCTGTGATCGGGTCACTCCCATCCGTGAATGTAATCAGTTCATCACCTTTGTTTACCTTTTCGCCTGTCCCAACTAATACTTCATCAATTTCATCATTATTAAATGTAGACATAATGTCTTGACTAGTAACTGCCTGAACAGTTCCGGACCCACTGATATTGACAGCTAAAGTTCCTTTTTTCACCACGGCCGTACGTTCTTGTGATGATGTAGTCTTGGCACTTGTTTTTACTGCATACCATTGATAGCCCGAGAAACTAACGACTACGGCAGCCACCGCTATTAAAATCCATTTTTTCATCTGTGCTGGCTCCTTTTCTAATACGGTTTTCATTTGAATAAGCCTATTATTATCTTAGTTTCTTAACTTTTCCTTAAAGGAATGAATTGACGGTCATTTTCTCCTAAATTATGGTTAAAAAAGTGAAGTTTATGAAAAATAATGATCGCAGTATCAATCATACCCTTTAAAAAGAAAGCACACTGTTCGACCGGGAACAGTGTGTTTTTACTTATTTGCTTGAAACTTTTTAACGAGTCATTCGTAAATACTAAAGAAACGATCTTACGTGGACTAGAAATTTTTCCCTTTTTTGATTTACCTAGTATAATCTACATAGAACATATGATGAAGGAGTGAAAATTGTGGGTGTTACTCTTAGCAAGGGGCAAAAAGTTGATCTAACGAAATCTTACCCCGGTCTGAAAAATGTGGTTGTCGGATTAGGCTGGAATATTAGCCAGCTGGGCTCTAATTTTGACTTGGATGCTTCCGCCTTTTTATTAGGACCTGCGGGGAAAGTGAACAGCGACCAAGATTTTGTTTTTTATAATAACCCTTCAGGGGGCAATGGTTCCATTATTTATAGTGGTGATAATCGGGTCGGTTCAGGCGTCCGTGATGATGAACAAATTAAGATTGATTTGGAAAAGGTTCCAGACCATATCCACCGAATTGCCTTTACGATTACGATCCATGATGCACAAGTAAAACGGCAAAATTTTGGACAAATCTCTGATTCTTACGTTCGGATTTTTAACGAGCTTACCAATGAAGAATTATTGCGTTTTAACCTAGGAAAAGATTTTACCGTTGAAACAGCGATTGTTGCAGCAGAGCTCTACCGCCATAACGGAGAGTGGAAATTTAATGCCATTGCCAGTGGTTTTCAAGGTGGATTAGCAGCTTTATGCCGAAACTTTGGAGTTACCGTTGATGACCCGCCTCAAGAATCCCAGGTTCAGCAGACAAATTACCAGCAGGATTTGAGAACTCAACCTTCTAACACAAATCCTTATCAACAAAATCAGCCGAACTATGATCCCTACCAGCAAAACCGGGTCAATCCAAATACAAACCAACAGCGCTTTTCTCTTCAGCCCGATTTGACGCAACGGCAGCCTGCCTATGGGTATCCGCAGTCGCCCCAAGCGGCACCGCCAATTTCCAGTCATTCTGTTTACGGCGGAGATGAGATTATGTGCCCACGCTGCCATTCGACCAGTGTGACAACGGGAAAAAAAGGATTTGGTTTAGGCAAAGCCGCCATCGGTGGTTTAATTCTTGGACCGGTTGGTTTACTTGGTGGTTTTATAGGGAAAAACCAATTGAAATTTTCTTGTAATCATTGCGGTAATGCATGGTCCCCTTCCCAAACAGATTATGTGGAATGGGCAAATAATCAAAAAAGAAAGGCTCAAGAATTGTTCAATCGGTATAAAAGTCAGGACCTTCTGGATGCTGTCACAGCTGCCTGTGCGTTAGTGGCCATGGCAGATGGTTATTTAGATCCAGCAGAGCGGCAAAAAATGATTGAATTCGTCCATCAAAGTGAAGAATTACGCGTTTTTGATACAAATAAGGTTATTCAAAAATTCAACCTATTTGTATCACGGATGGAAAATGACCGTATGATGGGTCGTGCCGAGGCTTTTCGTGCCCTTGGAAAAATGAGGACAAAACCTGAAATAGCTCGATTAGTGGCCCGCTATTGTATTGCGATCGGCTATGCGGATGGCAACTTTGATCAAAATGAACAGCAAATGGTTGCTGACATTTGCCGGGAGCTTGGCCTAAATCCAACCGAGTTTCTATCTTAACAAAAGCCTCCAACCCATTAGGGATGGAGGCTTTTTCCTGATTATTTTTTCCAAACACGTTTATTTTCGACACGCTTGGTAAGTCCTTTGGCGTCCAATCTTTCTAAAAATGGGATCATGTATTTTCTAGATAAGTCGAGGACATCCTTTGCGGCTCCCACCTCAAACTCGTCACCCGTCCCCTTTTGCAGTTTTTCAACCGCTTCCCTGAAGACATCTCCATGGTAAGCAAATTGGTCATCAAGCTGTACCAGTAAATGTTGGTCTTCAAGAAATTTTCTTAAATCATATTCGATTGATTCGGGAATTCCGGCAGCAGAAAAATAATCTCTTAGATAGCGTACCTTAAGCCCATCCTTTTTGAGATCTTGGAGGAGATTTTCTGCCCGTTTTGCCCAGCTTTTCGGCACATGTGGTACAAATCCTGCAAGAGAAACAAATTGTTCTTTTCTCTTAAACGCCCCACTGGTAATTCCATTTTCGACAACATAATCAAGCAAGGATTTCGGAAATCTTTTTTGCAGCGATTGTAAAAGTTCCGCTTTATTCATTCCTGCCTTCATTGAATAGTTTTGATGGTACTCTTGCAAAACATCAAACATGTCTTCTTCAATTGAATCGATTAGGAGTTTAAGTGTATATTCCTTCCCATTATAGAGTACAAATTCCGGGTGAGCTAAATGTTCCATTAATGTTGAGTCATCCAGGGCAGTCCGCTTAATCAGTTCCGTTAACAGAAGGCTTTTCGCATCCATGAGTGCGGCGGTAATCCGTTCTCTAGGCGCGCCTGCTTTCTTTTTTTCTAGCTCTTCGATCGTCTGGTTCCCAAACCGATATTTATTCGCTCGCGGGTCGATCACCCAGCCGCCGCCAATGGTTTCCTGAGGACTTGGACGCCGTAAAATGAAACGATCCCCCCGCTTGGTCAAAATCTCTTCTTCAAGTCGAAGCTGACAAAGGATATCCCCGTTTTCTTCTTTAATTTCATTTCTGTCGAAGAACACAATCCGGCCCATGACCTCCGCTGTTCCAATATGCAGCTTGATCGGCATCCTCTGTTTGACAATATGTTCAAGGTCCTCAACAACTCGAATGGCGACATCCACTGTTTTGGATACAATGAAATGTTCGGATGACACTAAAACATCGCCGCGTTGCAGATCTTCCTTCGATACATTTGATAAGTTAATCGCTGCCCTTTGACCAGCATAGGCCTTTTTTGCAGGATGATGATGGACCTGTACTTGCCTTGCTCTTACTTCAAGACCTTTTGGCATGATTTTTAAAACCTGTCCTTCTTCGACGGTTCCTTCATATACCGTTCCGCGAACAACCGTCCCTTGGCCTTTTACTGTAAATACCTGGTCTATCGGCAGACGAAAGGCTCCTTTCGCATCACGCATCTCTAGGCCCTTTAACGTATCTATGATTAATTCTATGATTTCAGGGATTCCTTTTTTGGATAAACTATCAACTAAAACAAAGGGGGCATCCTCAAACACGGTCCCAGCAAGCTCACCTAGAATATCATCTTTCACCAGTTCAATGAATTCTTCATCCACTCGATCTATTTTTGAAATGGCTACGATTCCATTTTTCACGCCTAAAAACTTTAAAATGTCGAGATGCTCCTTCGTTTGCGGCATTACCCCTTCATCTGCGGCCACCACGAGGACTACTAAATCAATCCCAGCTACGCCGGCTATCATTTGACGGATAAACCGTTCATGTCCAGGAACATCAATAACAGAAATTTGAATTTCTTCGTCTTCATAAAGGGGCGCAAAGCCCAATTCAATCGAGATTTGCCGTTCCTTTTCTTCCTTTAACCGGTCCGTATCCACATTGGTTAATGCTTTTGTTAAGGAGGTTTTCCCGTGGTCAATATGGCCGGCCATCCCAATCGTAAAATAACGTTTTTCCAAGATTAACACCTTCTTAATCGTTCTACCATTCTACTGTAGCCTTAAATAGGCATTTATACAAGCGAACTTTTTTAAAACAAAATGCCTCTTCTTTCACGAATCCTCCACATTATTCATGTCCACTGGTAAGGAGGATATGCTATGTTGAGGATACTACACTTAAACAACAAGGGACGAAGACAAATGAAAAAAATAATGATAACAATGCTTACTTCTTTCATCCTATTAGCCGGCTGCCAAAGCACTGACACAAAGGCAAGCGAACCAAAGCAAGCCCATCCACAGCACAAAATAGCAATCGTAACAAAGTCTGCCCAAGCATTTCCTTATCCAAATTTGCTTGCTCAAGACGAACGGACTTATTCTCTATTAGTCATAGGAAAAAGCAAAGAACAAACTCCGATTGAAAAAAATCAAAAGGTCACCGAACATGTAAAAAACATCTTGAGTTTACCTAGCCAGGAACTAGCCCAAAAAGCATATCCCGAGCTTAAGATTAGTAAAACCGTTTCCTATATTCTCTTCAACCACACGAGGATTGTTCATCAAGCAAAAAACCTATCAGAACTAATCAGTTTTCTACAAAAAAATCCTCCAGCAAACTAAACCAGAGCATTCTGGTTTTTTTATTTTTAAAAAATACTATTAAAATAGGCAAAAATATACACAAATATTGTGAAATTTATTATAATAAAACTAAAGAATTTGCACGAGTGCAACATTTGTTGATTAGCGAACAAACCTTGCGCCTATGAAAAACAAATGAAGAAAGGTTGGTGTCTTATGAGTCAGTCAGATTCCTTTGCAGTCGATAAGGCTCGAGCCGCAGAATTAAAAACAGTTTCTGCTGCAAGGGATGCCATAAATGGAAAAGTAAAAGGCATCCGGGCCTTATTGCCCTTCCTTGGACCAGCTTTTATTGCTTCAATTGCATATGTAGATCCGGGAAACTTTGCCACTAATATACAAAGTGGTGCCCGTTTTGGTTATAAAATGCTTTGGGTTATTGTCTTAGCGAACTTGATGGCGCTGCTCTTACAGAATATGTCAGCCAAGCTTGGCATTGCTACTGGCAGGAGTTTACCTGAAATATGCCGTGATCGGATGCCAAAATGGCTCACGATGATTATGTGGATTGTCTCAGAATTTGCCGCTATGGCGACGGATCTTGCTGAATTTTTAGGAGCAACACTGGCACTAAATTTACTTGCCGGTATACCTATGATCTATGCCACAATCATCACAGGGGTAGTAACCTATTTAATCTTAATGCTTGAAAAATTCGGCTTCCGGCCGTTAGAGAAATTTATCGCTGCTTTCGCTATGCTAATTGGTTTATGCTACTTGGTGGAAACGATACTGTCACGGCCTGATTTTTCGCAAATTGCTTATCATAGTGTGGTCCCATGGCTCGGTAATAATGAAAGTATTATGTTAGCCGTCGGCGTTATTGGGGCAACCGTTATGCCGCACGCAATCTACTTACACTCAAGCTTAACCCAGAATAGAATCGTGCCAAGAAATGATACAGAAAAAATAAAGATTCAAAAATTTAGTACAAAAGAGATTATCATTGCGATGACATTGGCGGGCTTCGTTAATCTGGCTATGATGTATATGGCGGCCTCTGTTTTTAATACAACAGGTCAAAGCGATATTGCAGACTTGACCACTGCCTACCATACCCTTACACCGTTGTTAGGCGCAGCCGCCGCTAGTGTTTTCCTCGTTTCATTGCTTGCTTCTGGTCTTTCAAGTTCAGTTGTCGGAACAATGGCGGGTCAAGTGATTATGCAGGGATTTGTGGGTTTTAGCATTCCGTTATGGATACGCCGGTTGGTAACCATGCTTCCAACTGTCATTATTGTAGCACTTGGAGTCGATCCAACCCAGACACTCATTATTAGCCAGGTCATTCTAAGTATTGTATTACCCTTCCCGGTTATTGCCTTGATTTATTTCACGCAAAAGAAAGATTTAATGGGTGTACTAACCAATAAGAAAATTACTACTGTCCTTTCTTCCCTCTTTGCCATCATCATCCTTGGCTTAAATATTTGGATGGTTTTGCAAATAGTAATGGGTTGAACAAAGTAGAATAGGGCGGAAAAACACCATCATTGGCGATGGTGTTTTTCCTTTTTAAAATGGCTAATAAATAAACCCGGGATAACCTCAAGGTCAGATACATGGTTGAAACCATTTTTTAAATATAAATTTTTAGCCGGAGGATTTTCCCTGCCAGTTGATACAGACAGAACGGATATGCTTGGATTCTGTTCTTCCACTCGCTTTAACAGCTTTTCGGCAATTCCTTTCCGGAAATGGCTTGGATGTACAACCATCCGGCAAATGGTCAGTTCATCCTCCTCAATTGTGTAAGAAATAGCCCCAGCAAGGTTTTCACCTTCATAATACCCCAAAAAGGTTTCGCCACAATCTTTTAGTTCCGCCATCGTTTCTAGTAAAGGAGGAATATCAGAAAAATGAATTAATTGCGCCTCTATTATGTATGATGCTCTTTGCAGATCAAAGACTTCTGTTACTATTTCTGGATGATGTAAATCCAGTTCTTTAATCATTTGGTTCCCCTCTCCTAACAAAAAATCCCCCACCTGGTGAGGGATCCCTATTTCAGGCGACTTTAATGGCTTTACCAAATGGGACACGCGGCAGAAAATCCCCAGGTACAAGCCAAAATAATTCAAAATCAACCTTTTCCATATCCTCTGAAAAAAAGCCGGTAACATCAGTGATATAAAATAGTGTATCAATCTTCTCTTCCATTGCCCACTCTAAAACTAATGTATAGGAAGATTTCCCATGTGTATGATATTTAATGGAATCGCTTTGAACGGGGGAAATACTTCTAATTTTAAAATCTGCTTGAACTAACAACGTATCCGGTTTTAATTGTTCAAACAGTTTGACTATGTTATTAATAAGAATAACAGGCGCTTCATTTGTTGACGTATCTACTGCTAAGGCCACCCTTTTATCCTGTCTCTGCTGAATCATAGAAAGTATTGTTTTATGCCATCTCAACCCCAACAACCCCTTTGTTTTGTATGAGTGAACTATCTTATTGTGGGTTTTAAGGTAAGGGTTTATGATTGGTTAATTGCGGGAAAATAGTGTCTATTTAAATGAACTTCTGTAGGTATCTGCCAAATACCTCCAATCCTTGATAAAAGTCGGCCAAAGGTTGGGCCGTCGTCTTACTGCTAAAGGATGGTAACTAGCCGTAGTATGATAACCATGGACTTTATGTAATTTTCCATGCAATTGTTTCACATTCACTTCAGCATCCTGAAAAAAGGACTGAACCGCTACATTTCCAAGACAAAGAATTAACTCAGGCATTTTGACCGAGAGCTGTTGATTTAGATGCATCATACATGTTTTTCGGACCTCAGCTTTATCATAAGCCCTGACTGGTTTTCTTTTTAAGATATAGGTTACATACAAATCCTCTTCTGCTAGACCTGCCTCTTGTGCGGCCTTTTGAAGTGTTTGTCTTGTCCCGCATACAAAGGGATTCCCTTCGCGGTCTTCACGGGCCCCCGGATTATCAAGAAGAATCATGATCGGTGCATTCGGATTTCCTTCTCCCCAGATTAGTCTTGATCCATGCTGATCAAGTCCGCATTCACCACAATTTATATATGCTTCCGGAGCTGGCTCTTCCGGCCATAATATTGGACAAAAGTCAGTCAATGCTTATCCCTCCTATGGCTTGCTTCCTCGCATTAATGTTACCCATGGTCAAGTTCAATTTTAATCAGGATTATTTTCTCAGGAGAATTTTTGTTTTACCGCTAATAATAAGCCTTAATGGTTAGAAAACTCTCGCTTTTTCTTCAAGTATTCTTTTTCACACTTTAGGAGCTTGTAATGAACGATATTCCCTTCTTGCTTTTTCTTCCCAACAACTACCCACTTAAGGTCTGTAAGCTTTAAATGAACCGCTACGTTTGTATTATCGGGCTGTTTATAAAGTAAATAGGCTTCAGATGGTTTCACAAAAAGAGTCGGTTTTCCACGAGATGCGACAATAAATTGTTCATGTAAGGACTGATAATTCTCATCGACTTCTTTTCCGCCGTAGATAAGATGGGCAGCATCTAAATCCTTGTCCGAAACCTCTAAATAATTTTGCGAATCAATATCCAATCCAAGCTCGGTTATAATATCCCTCATGATCGCTTTATTATATAATACATCACGATTTTTCATGTCTTCCATGCAATCGGAAGACAACCTAGGAAGATCTTCGGCACGTGTATTGAGTGGACAGAGAGTTAAGAATAGACTCCACAAGACGATTGTCATTTTTTTCATCTAAAAACCCCCTAACCATGTTTGATCTTATTATTCGGTAAGTCTAGAAAATTTATTCAATTAGAGGAAAAAACACCCTTTTTTCAGCTAACAAAGTGACAGCTTTAATGGTATATACATGCTATAATAAAAAATATTGACTATTCAGAAATTAATAAGTCGGTGAAATGAGGGATGAAATTGCGATACGATGTTATCGTAGTTGGGGCTGGTCTGGCCGGCTTGGTAACCGTTGCCGAACTTGCTGATGCCGGTAAAAAAGTATTACTTTTAGATCAAGAACCGGAAGCCTCTCTTGGCGGCCAAGCATGGTGGTCATTCGGCGGTCTATTTTTAGTAAACTCACCTGAACAGAGAAGGTTGGGGATAAAGGATTCGCGGGAACTAGCCTGGCAGGACTGGTTAGGATCGGCCGGCTTTGACCGTGCGGACGATGAAGATTATTGGGGCAAAAAGTGGGCAAAGGCCTATGTTGATTTTGCTGCTGGCGAAAAACGTCAATGGCTCTATGATATGGGGGTTCGTTTCTTTCCAGTGGTTGGCTGGGCTGAGCGTGGAGGGTATACAGCAGAAGGTCATGGTAACTCTGTTCCCCGTTTCCATATCGTTTGGGGGACTGGCCCCGGAATTGTCAAGCCGTTTGAGGAACGATTCCGTCAAGCAATAGCGAACGGTCTTGTTGACTATCGTCCGCGATACCGTGTGAATGAATTAATAAAAAATGCTGGAACGGTCACTGGGGTCCGAGGTGATGTTCTTATCGCTAGTTCCGCTTCTCGCGGGGAAGCAAGTTCCCGGGAGGTTGTTGGGGATTTTGAGTTCCATGCCCAAGCAGTTGTGGTAACAAGCGGCGGCATCGGCGGAAACCATGAGCTGATTCGAAAAAACTGGCCCTCCCGGTTAGGTGAGGCCCCAAAACAGATGATTTCCGGCGTGCCTGAACATGTTGATGGCAGGATGCTAGCTATTACCGAAAAAGCCGGCGGCCGAATTGTGAATCGTGACCGAATGTGGCACTATACAGAAGGCATAAAGAATTGGAATCCGGTTTGGCCTAATCATGGAATACGTATACTCCCTGGTCCCTCCTCCCTCTGGCTTGACGCCAAAGGAAACCGCTTTCCCGCACCAAATTTCCCAGGCTTTGATACGCTGGGCACTCTGGAAGCGATAATGAAATCAGGCTACGATTATTCATGGTTTATTTTAACTCAGAAAATTATTGAAAAAGAGTTTGCCCTTTCCGGATCGGAACAGAATCCAGATTTGACAGAAAAGAGTATTAAAAAGGTATTGGCCCGCGTCCTTCCAGGTCCTACGGCACCAGTGAAAGCGTTTATGGATAAGGGGGAGGATTTTGTTATTGCGAAAACGTTGGATCAATTGGTTATGGGGATGAATAAGCTCTCCGGTGATCAGCTCCTCCATGTAGATGTAGTAAGACGGCAAATTGAAGCGCGCGACAGGGAAATTGATCATAAATTTACAAAAGATCTGCAAATTACTGCTATGCGCGGGGCTCGAAATTATTTAGGGGATAAACTAATTCGCGTAGCCACACCGCATAAGATACTTGATCCAAAAATGGGCCCGCTCATTGCTGTACGCTTAAATATTGTCAGTCGTAAAACGCTGGGCGGGCTGCAAACCGATTTATCCGGAAGAGTGCTTGATACTTCAGGAAGCCCAGTGCCTGGATTATATGCCGCCGGCGAGGTATCAGGCTTTGGGGGCGGAGGGATTCATGGGTACCGCTCACTTGAAGGAACATTCGTCGGGGGCTGTCTTTTCACAGGCCGGCAAGCGGGGCGGGCACTTGTACAAGAATTAAATGGGTAAAGCAAAGGGACGGTTCTTATGCTTCGGAAGCATAAGAACCGTCCCCCTGCTTACGATTCACGGGCACAATTAGATGTCGACAACAATAAAGCAGTGAATTCCCCTTTCAAAGGAAACCCACTGCTTTTTCAAATTAATTCGTAAACATAAACTCCGTCCGGCTGCCCGTCTGACCGGCAATTACTTCAAGTCTAACATCGATTCGCTCTTTTAATTCGGGTACGTGCGAGATGATTCCAACCAAGCGGCCACTGCTTTGGATATCCATTAAGGCTTCAATTGCTTGGTCAAGTGATTCAGGATCAAGTGTACCAAATCCTTCATCAATAAACATCGTCTCCAACGAAACTCCGCCGGCATAATTTTGCACTACATCAGCAAGTCCTAAGGCCAACGACAACGATGCCTTAAAACTTTCTCCTCCCGACAACGTTTTAACATGACGCTCCTGACCGGTATATTGGTCAAACACAAGCAATTCCAAACCGCTCTGAGCATTCCCTTTCGACCGATCTGTCTTCCGCTGTAACAGATAGCGTCCAGAGGTCATCTTTCGCAACCGGATATTGGCTTCATGTAAAATATCATCCAAGAAAGCAGCCAGAACATATCGTTCAAACGTTATCCGTAAATGATTCTGCCCCCTGGAAATATCAGAAAGGTCGCCAATAATACTAAACCGTTCCTCCAGCGCCTTCACCTCGTTATTCAGGCGCTCAACACGCTGATAAATTTCCTCATTATCCCGCTTTTTAACATACAAATCGGTTCTCTCTTGAGTAAGCCTTTCAATCTCGGCAGTAAACTTCGATAACTCCAGCTTGATCCCCTCAACATCCGGTGTTTTCACATCAGCAAGGAGCTCAGTCAGTTCTTTCAAGCGGTCAGATACAGACCGTAATTCTTCACGATAGCTCCTAATCTCATCTTGAAGGTACTGAATTTCTCCTTCTGATTTTTTAGAAGCAGCATAAAGTCCATATTTTTCGAAGCCCTGATCTGATAATTTGGCAACAAAGATTCCGCGTTCCGTCTCCAGCTCCTGCTGTTTGGCAGCATGATGCTTCTTTGCATCTTGTAATCTAGCCGTTTCACTCGATAGCTTTTCATTCACTTCTTGGAGGCGTTTCTGCGCTTCTTCCAGCTGTTTCACTAACATGTCATGACGATTTCGCATGGATGCAAGCATCTTCTCATATTCTACTTCTGAACGAAGATTTTCCGGAATCACCTTCGTCATTCTCGTAAGATCGGTTTTCTTTTCAGTAAACTGAACCGTTAAATCATTCACCAATACGGACAGCTGCTGAATTCCGGACTGTAAAGCTACTCTTTCTGACTCTTTTGTCTCCATTTCTGACTTGACCCGATCAAGGAGCTTCATTTGTTCTTCCAGCTTGTCTTGAAGTTGAACAAGTTGAGTTTTAGCAGCAGATGCCTCCATTTTTACATTTGGCAACTCTTCAACAGAAAAATCCGGACGATGCAGGCATATTTCGTTAATCAGGTCCTGAACTGCTGCTTTCTGTGCACTTTCTTCCGAGCGACACTGATAAAAATTCGCTTCTACTTTTGATTTTTCATTTTCCCATTTTAAAGCTTGTTTCTTAGCAGACTTCAAATCTTCTTCCGTTGGAATCTGATTTTCTTGTTCAATCGCCGGTCCAGGATGATCCAATGAACCGCAGACAGGACATGCTTCACCAGTATGGAGGTTAGCAGCTAGAATGGCTGCTTGGCCATGGATCCATTTTTTCTCCAACTCTTCGACAATCGCTTTAGCATCATGATAACGAGCCAGTGTATTTTCGAATGGGCCTGTAGTTGTAACTAGGTTTTGTTCTGCCTTTTGATGACGTAGTAGCAATGTTTCTAGCTTTTCGAGCCGAGCAAGATCCACTTTCAGTTTTTCAAGCTTGCTTTCATTTTCTAAAAAGATTAACTTTCCTCTTTCGATTTCTTCTTTATGGGCCTTTAACGTACTAATTCGTTCATCTAATTGGTGAAGTCTCTGTTCATGATTGACTTGCTTTTCCTTTGCTTCCTTCAGCTCGGCATCCTTTTGTTTTGTCTCTTTGAGCAATGCCGAAAACGAGTAGACATCTTCCTTCATGCTTACCAATCGATTCACTTCATCGAGCACAGACTGACGCTCACCCTCACGCTCACGCTCCTTTTGCAGCTGCTGTTCAGATTGCTTAGAGAGTCCATTTAGTTTGTCAATCTGGGTAGCAATCACGTTACTATTCTCCTGAAGCTGGTCTGCCTCCCGTTTTAACCGGTGGCATAACTCCTCTTGTTTCGCTAAAAGTGCGGCCTTTTGCGCCCGCTGAACTTGGATTTCTTTCTCTGTGTACTCGTCTTCTTGAGCGAGCAAACGCGTCATTTTCCCTTTTAACTCCGCTTTTGTTTGCAGCTGTTTTAGGATTGCTTCTGCTTCAAATAGTTGTTCCTTTAGTTTGTCTTGGGCTTGTTCCTTGTCTGTTAATTGATTAGCTAATTGCTGGAGTTTCTCGAACATGCCGGCAATTTCAGCTTGTAAAAGCGGCATGATGATGGTGTGATTTTCTGGGTCCGTTTCTAGCGCTTGACCGAGCTCATCATTTGTAAATGCATGGATTCGGCGTAGGGCTTCATTTCGTGATTTCTCAGTTTCTTCCACCGTCTTTTTCAATTCACTTGCTTCCTCTTTCAGCTTTTCTTCTATTAGTTTATAAAGCTGAGTGTGGAATAGACGCTGCAGGATCATTTCTTTATCCTTACTGTCTGACGTTAACAGCTTGCGGAATTCTCCCTGTGGAATCATTAAGATTTGCCGGAATTGATTGGCATCAATCAGCATGATTTCTTTAATTTTCTCCTCGACATCACTTGTTTTCGAGGCAAGCAATTTTCTTTCTCCATCAGCATCCCACGTATATAATTCCGCTTTCGCGCCAATCGTGGTAAAGCCATCGCCTCTGTCTTTCTTTTTTAGCTGCTGTGGTGAACGGGTAATCGAATAGACTTTGTTACGAAGGGAAAAGTCCAGAGAAACCTCTGTTAACATCTCTTCCGTTGCAAATTGGCTGCGGAGTTCGGGCCCATTTCGGTCTTCCCCGCTGGCTTTTCCATAAATGGCATAACTAATCGCGTCAAAAATGGTGGTTTTTCCCGCACCCGTTTTTCCGGAGATGACAAACATGGTGCGGTTTCCAAGCTGGTTAAAATCAATTTCCTCTTTGCCTGCATATGGACCAAATGCCTGCATGGTCAATTTCAAAGGTTTCATCTATTTCCCTCCTCTCGTAATACCTTTTCAATGATCTCGGTCATTACGGCTCTTTTTTTCGTTGTGAATTCAGAGGTTGTCATATCTGTATAAAATTGTTCGAACAATTCAAGCTCAGACTTTTTCTCACTTTTTAGAGCCATGTAGGATTGTTTTTTCTTGCTGTCTGTCAGCTCAATCTTTTTTTCCAGATGAAGAACATTCGGATAAACCTGACGCAATTTATTAATCGGATCGAGCAAGGCCCCTTGATCCAACAGGGTAATTTTTAAATAATCATCCACTCGTTCATTAGCATAAAAATTAGGGTCAAGTAATTCCTCGATATGCCCTTCAATTTCCCGCATGTCATGTTTTGGTGTAAGTGAGCGGTAACGGTGAGTGAAATCTCCTTTTTCGTCCATTTCAATGATTGATATCGATTTTCTTTGCTTTGATTCGGAAAACGAATACTTTAAGAGAGACCCTGAATACTTTACGTTCTCGTGGTTAATAGCATCCGGACTATGGAGATGTCCAAGAGCTGTATAAGAAAAAGGGGCGAATAATTCGGCTCCGACACAGCCTGAACCGCCAACAGATAAGATCCGTTCAGAATCTGAAGTTTGGCCGCCTAGAACAAAGGCATGTCCTACTAAAACGTTTGGTTCATTCGGGTTCAAGGTCTCTTCTATTTTTCCAATAAGGGCCTTCATCGCCTCTTGATGGGAATGAATGGAATCATTGTCAAGCAGCTGTCGAACAACGCCCGGCTCTGCATAAGGAACAAGGTAAAAATTAACTCCATTAATCTGAAAGGGCTTGAAGTTAGTTGAAAGTTTACCGGTCAGATAGAATTGACTATGTTTATACCATGAACTGCCGAAGGAAAGCCGCTCTGCACTGTCATGGTTCCCAGCAATTGCGACAACAGGTGTTTTTAGCTCAACATTTATTTTAAAAAGAATTTCATCTAATAACTCAACCGCATCAGTCGGCGGCACAGACCGGTCATAAAGGTCACCCGCAATTACAACCGCATCCGGCTTCTCTTCTTCCACGATCGATACAAATTGTTCAAGTGCAGCACGTTGATTTTCCGTCATATAGACACCGTGGACTAATTTACCTAGATGCCAATCAGCGGTGTGAATAAATTTCATTTTGGTCACCTCTTGCATATTTGAATACTTCTATTATAGCAAAATACCAATTGGAATGAGCTTGGAAATCACTTGTATTTGGACAATAAAAAACAGCCTGGACGTTTGTCTCAGACTGTTGAGATTGTAGTTTTTGGTAGGATTACTTCTTTGTTACGTTAGCAGCTTGTGGTCCACGAGCTCCTTCAACAACTTCGAAAGATACTTCTTGACCTTCTTCTAATGTTTTGAAACCTTCTGTTTGAATGGCAGAATAGTGAACGAATACGTCGTTTCCATCTTCTGCTTCGATGAATCCAAAACCTTTTTCTGAGTTAAACCATTTTACTTTACCGTTTTTCATGTAAAAAAATCCTCCTATTGGCTACCAATTAAGCCATGTGTAAAATTCACCAAAGTACAACGTGATAGCTTTACTTTCATTTCCTCATCCAAACATCAGTTAAAACTTTGAACAAGCTGTAACATAAATCTAATCTCGTGTTCAACGGCTGTCTAAAATTTATCATTTCTATTAAAATATGTCAAGAAAGGGCTTTATGACACAGTTCTACACGGTTCTGCAAATCTCTATATCTATCTATTTCATTCTACCTTCCAATAAGTCGCAGCAAACAAGTTTTGTCGTATTTTGAAGAAAAATAGTTAGGCGGTCATAATGAATTTCTGTCTCCTTCCATAAAAATAGCCGAAGACATTAAATCTTCGGCTGTGGCAGGACTTCTTCTTCCTCTTCCTTAAACTTATCGAGGATCGTAATCGTATCGACTAAATGATTATTAAAAATTTGGCGGGCAACGGCCAGCAGTTCAATAATCATCGGATCCTTCAATGTATAAATGACCTTATTTCCTTCCTTTGTACCTGAAACAATATTTTTCGCTCGTAAAATGGTCAGCTGCTGTGAGACAGCAGAACCTTCGCTGCCAACAAGGGTTTGAATTTCATTAACATTCTTATCCCCTTCTGCCAACAGCTCCAAAATACGGATTCTTAATGGATGGGCAAGTGCCTTAAAAAATTCTGCTTTAAATTGCTGCATTTCTAAATTCAAATCATCACTTCCTCTAATCTAAAAGGTGGCTGTTAATTTTGCCCGATTTTCCACAACCTCTTTTGCTGACAGTTGTTTACATTCTCTAAAAGCAAAATGCTTGCAGCCAAGGCATTTATTTTCATTTATCTGTGATAATCCATATTGAATGGCATCCCCTGTATGTTCAAAAAAATGGTCCAGCCCATGGAGTCTAAGTGAACAAATCCCAAAGGAATTGCAATCACACCAACAATTAAACCTGAAAGCAAATCCTTTTGAAAACTTCCTACTGAATAATGTTGGAAGCTCTTGTCAATAAACATAGTAATCCTTCTTATCACATTATTTTAGTATATCTGATTATTTGAATATATAGGAATACAAAGTAATATTCAAGTAGTTTACTTAAAAAAGTTTTACTTGTTAACTGAGTTATTATCGTGTTATAATGATTAAGCGATGAGCTGAGTTGTGTAAGCCGAGAAACATTCCTTTCTGGAGCACACTATGTGGAGTGTGGTTTTTCGCCTCAATACGCAGGAGACGCCTGATTATTCAGGCGTCTTTTTTATTTGTAAAGCGGTAGCCCACGCACGGTTAACGAAGTCTCCTAGTGTACTATGAACTGGAGCTAGACACTGTTCAAATTACAATTTTCTATTTTGCTTTAATTAAAATTAGCACTTTTTCCCTAATTTTTTTATAATAAAGTTAGGCTTATATTTTATTTAAATGTGGAGGGATCCGAATGAATAACCACCAAATCGATTTTAAGATATATGGCGATGATATGCAGTTTGTTGAGGTCGAACTTGATCCGCAAGAGACGGTTGTGGCGGAAGCGGGAAGCTTTATGATGATGGAAGATGACATACATATGGAGACAATATTTGGGGACGGGTCTGGCGGCAGCAGCGGGCTAATGGGCAAATTATTTAGTGCCGGTAAACGGATTATTACGGGCGAGAGTCTGTTTATGACCACCTTTACCAATACAGGCGTTGGTAAAAAGCATGTTTCCTTTGCATCTCCCTACCCTGGTAAAATCATTCCAATGGATTTAAGTGAACTAGGCGGCAAAATCATTTGTCAAAAGGATGCCTTTCTAGCAGCCGCTAAAGGGGTTCAAGTAGGGATTGAGTTCCAACGAAAAATGGGTGTCGGCTTTTTCGGCGGAGAAGGCTTCATCATGCAAAAACTCGAAGGCGACGGCATGTGCTTTGTTCACGCTGGTGGAACAATCGTTCGTAAAGAGCTCCTCCCAGGCCAGTCTCTTAAAGTAGATACCGGTTGTTTAGTCGCGATGACTAGCAATGTCCAATATGATATCCAGTTTGTAAAAGGGGTTAAGACGGCCTTGTTCGGCGGTGAAGGTTTGTTCTTTGCAACGTTACGAGGACCTGGTTCTGTTTGGATTCAATCACTGCCATTCAGCAGACTGGCAAGCAGAGTATTTGCTGCTGCACCATCACGCGGCGGTGCTAAAGATGAAGGCAGTCTTGCACGAGGAATTTTTGATATGTTTAATGGAGATTAATTTCTCTGGCAGGGTCGAAATGGTACCCTGCTTTTTTGTTTTCCATTCGTTCATAAAGCTAAATGAGTGAATGAAAAAAGCATGCATAGTTTATGCATGCCACGAAACCAAAAACTACTTAATTGGAAGTTCGTTTAATTTTTCCGAAACTTGTTCTCTTTTTAGATTATAAGATTGCCAAGTATGACTTTCCGCTTGGGATTCGAGTTTTTTATCATGTAATATCTTTTCTAATTGAGGGATCGGTTCACCGCGTTCATATAGTTCTACTAATCCGAGCACCCCAGTTGCCGATAATCTACTTAGGTAGTACGCATCAATTTTACCGGTTTCTTCAAGCCGGTTGATATTTTCCTTTACCACAATTCGGTCCAAATCCATAACGTTTATAGTCGTGTAGTAAATCAATGCCGTAATAAAATAAAAGTGAAACAGGGACAGTTTTTCCACCCAGATCTTGACCAGTGTATAGGTAAAGATGACAACCAGAAAGATCATAAAGGAATGAACTAAAACTCTTGTGAAGGTAAACCCATAGGCTTCCTCATACATTCCTAATCGTAAGAAGGCGGAGCTAAGCATAACTGCGCTCGAAAGAACAAGAATGGTCAGCAACACCTGCCTCATTCTTCTGATTCCATTTTTCCCGCTTTCCCCAAACGATAACACCACGATGGTGATTGATAAATTGATTAGCGTCACAAAAAGCAGTTCAAAAAAACCTTTTCTTGCATATTCTGCGTAAGTATAATCCCCTTGCAGGCTGCCGCTGAAGAAATATCTAAATTGAACGATTGTAAATAGGATATAAACTAGGTTAATTAAGACCAGGACCGTTACAGAAATAATCGTGTCAAGCTTTACCGGTGCCTGCCAAACCTGCTGGTTCATAACTTCCATTTGTTTTTTTACTACCACCTGCATCAACCCGAAGAAAGCACCCATACAAATAAGAATAACGACTAGTCTCATGACCCCTTCTGCATCTACCACTCGAAACAGATCAGGTATCCCCCCCACCATCAGCGCAAACTGGCTATCGGCTGTCATCAACAGCTGCAATACGACGGCTAGAACAGGTATAGAAATGACAACCCCAATCAAGATCTTTTTCCAAATTAAGAGCTTATGGTCGTCAACACCGTTCTTTGCGGATTTTCCCAATGAAGCCGTAAAAGCCACATTATATTTTATAGCGCCAATAAGCTTTTTACAGATATAGAGAATAAATGTCGGCTGGTTCCAACGGAAATGTTTTGGGCTGGTTACTAACACAAGATGAAAGATAACCAATACTGGTATCCCCACGATATTCAAAATGTAAAAAAGGATGTTTTCATTCAATACATAACCCGCGGATAATAACCAGATGCAGATTAAAACCAGATAGCCTAAGCGTTGGTGGGAAAAGGAAAAACGTCTGTATCTCCAAAAAAACACCCCATAAAACGCCACGATAAAGATAAGATAAGAAATTCCAATTAAATCTCGGAAAAAAGATTCTTCCGCTAAAACTCCAAGCAGCAAGCATAAAAATAAAAACAGCCAATCTTTTTTGTTTACGTTTATTTCCATTGTCTATCACTCACCTTTGTATAGAAATTCTATATATATAGTTTTACTGGGTATATAAGCAAAAAAAA
Organism: Bacillus sp. ISL-18; assembly: GCF_018613415.1. GTDB lineage: Bacteria > Bacillota > Bacilli > Bacillales > Cytobacillaceae > Neobacillus. Next base: position 184,835 of record NZ_JAGGQG010000019.1, read on the forward strand.
ACTGCTTATATCGAAGCTTTCCTTCCCCATCGGTACCCCAGCCAACTTACCGGATAAAGAATAATCGTAAAAATGATACAAGCAATAATAAAGGTTTTTGTTAGAAGCGGTGCGAACCAGGAATGCGGAATAATATCAAATACTGTCAAAATCATCAGTATGATATTTGGAATCAAAGATAATAAGAAAGTTTTTCTTAAAAGGGTCCGTCCTCCATGTCCAAAGCCCTTGCCAATTTCATACCCAAGTAAGGCCCAGAAAAACAGGTACAAAAAAGCAATTAGGGTTCGAACGGATGTTAATTGACTCCAAAGGGCCGTTAACCAGCTCCATTCATAAAGATTATGTGCGAGTGTTATTATACTTCCGCCGCCAAAAAAAACAATGTTTAGTAATATAAAGAGCCACTTCATATTACTTGGAGTAACCGATAACTCTTCCTGCCACATCGCGGCAATCTCCGCAGGGCTTCCGAGCCTTGAAACAAGTCGGTCCATCACTTGCTCTTCTGTTGAACAATCAAAAGACTCCAGCAGAATTTCATCAATGTGGGATTCATATTCCAAGAGGATACTCTGCCTCTCTTGATGGCCGCCAAGCCCTTTATCTAATTGTCTAAGAAAATCATTCTTCGGCCGTTCCATGTGTTGATCTCCCTATTACCTTGTTCATTACTTTAACGAAATCCTGCCATTCACGCGTTTTTTCGCCTAACAAGTCTCTTCCCCCATCGGTGATCCGATAGTACTTACGTGCTGGTCCCTTTTCCTGTTCCACCCAGTAGCATTCAATGTATTCCTGTTTTTCAAGTTTATGAAGCGCCGGATATAAAGTGCCTTCCTTTACGCTTAGACCATTGTCACTGCGCTGTTCTAACTCTTTTACTAATTCATAGCCGTACATATCGCGCTCATTTAATAATTGCAGAAGGATTAGGGAAGTGCTCCCTTTTACTAATTCACGATTAAACATTTTTTCACCTACCTAGAATTTTTAGGTACATAGAAATTCTATAGCTATTTTGTTTCTTTGTAAAGTAGGTTTTACCACTTTTTCAAAAATAAAAGTGACGAAATGTTCGCCACTTGTCCAATCGTTATTTCATTTTTAAATTCTTTTTCTGTCTTTGAATGAATTGATCTCGTTCGCCGCCATCAGATAATTCCTCGGAAAATTCGTGATCAGGTACTTTCCCGACAAATTCGCCTGTTTTTAACGTCTTCGGTGCTAAATTATTATTGGGGGCGGCCTGTTCATTCCAATCTTTCATAACAATCACCTCTATCATAGTATTCTTTGTTTCAGTTACTTTATCCCAAAACAAAAGCGCATGGACGGATCCAAACGCTTTTGTTTTGATTTAGATAATCATTTTTTTATTTTCATTTAGATTTAATTCCTGTACAGCACCCCGTTCCATTTCGCGGTTCTTTTTGATTTTAAAATGGTAAATTAAATAACAGGATACAACAAAAGGAACGCCTAAATATAGGGCCAGACGCTGTTCAGAATCAAACGCTAAACTTGCCAAAACCAGACAGTTTAAGGTTAAACCAATAATTGGCAAGATTGGGAATAGTGGTGTTCTAAACTTTAAGTCCTCAACTTTTCCGCCTTCACGAATAAATTTCCTGCGGAAGGCGATTTGGGAAGCCGTAATCGAAATCCAGCCAACCTGTGCACCCAGTCCAGCCACCGATAAAAGCCAAACAAAAACCGTTTCTTCGGCAAAAAAGCCTGATAATAATGATAGAAGTGCAATTCCAATGGTTAAAACAAGCGCGTTAAACGGAACTCCTTGTTTATTAACTTTTGCCAACCCTTCACTTGCCATCTTCTCTTTTGACATCGCATACAACATCCGTGTTGCGGCATAAAGGCCTGAGTTAGCAACAGAAAGTAATGCAGTTAAGATAACAAAGTTCATAATATCGGCTGCATATGGAATACCAATACTGTCAAATACGACAACAAATGGGCTTTCGACAACCCCTGCTTGTTTCATTGGGATTAAGCTAGCTAAAACAAAAATGGCTAAGACAAAGAAAAATAATGTACGCCAAACGGTTTGTTTAATCGATCTTGGAATCGTTTTTTCGGGCTCTTCGCTTTCTCCTGCGGCAATCCCAATAAGTTCCGTTCCTTGAAACGAAAAGTTAACGGTTATCATTGTAATTAAAAGGGCGGTAATTCCATGTGGCAACAAACCATGGGCAGTGAAGTTGGATAAAAATGGCGCGGATTGTCCACCCTTCAAGCTGATCAACCCAAACATCGCAGCGCCGCCCAGAACAATGAATGCTAAGATTGCGAAAATTTTAATGCTCGAAAACCAAAATTCTGTTTCGCCAAATGCACGGGCAGATAGTGCGTTAAGGGAAAAAAGAACGATGGCAAAAATAGCACACCATATCCAAACAGGTGAATCAGGGAACCATCTTTGCATGAGCTGGCCGGCAGATAGCAGCTCCAATGCAACGGTAACGGACCAGCCTAGCCAATACAGCCAGCCTAGTGCAAATCCTGTGCCAGGACCAATAAACTTTGTGGTGTAGGTTTGAAATGATCCGGAAACCGGCATTGCGACTGATAATTCCCCTAAGCACAGCATCGTTAAGAACATAATAAAGCCGCCGATAACGTAGGAAAGAATCGCCCCCATTGGACCGGCCTGACTAATCGTATAGCCAGAACCCAAGAAAAGTCCAGAACCAATAACCCCTCCTAAAGAAATCATGAATAAATGCCGCGATTTCATCGTTCGTTTTAATTCATGTGTGGTGTTGTTTTCTTGTAAATTCATTAAGTTTCCCCCTTTTTCTAACTAAGAATACGCTTACAACATTTCCCATCCCAGTCCAACTAGGAAAGTGAACATTCAACAGGAACACTTCCAATTGATAAAAAGATCTTAGCCGACCTAACCTTTACGAACGACTAAATCTTTTTAATTTTTTCACTTTTCCAATCATTATATTGCAATTTTTGTGCCAAACATAAAAACGCTTATATATGAACATTTTTTGACCTAAACCGCCAATTTTTTTGGCATCCTTGATAAAAATTTTGCATATTGATGCAAAAACCCCCTTTCCAGCTTAAGGAAAGGGGGTTCCTTGCTCAATCACTACCCGTAATAATTAAGTCGTCCTCTATCACTGCCAAGGCAGTTTCAGCATCCACTTTTTGGCCATCCTTCACATTTAACGAAGTGATATGTCCGCTTATGCCAACCGAAATCTCTTCAATCTTACCGTTGTGAGCTTTAATTAAAAACAGCCTCTCCCATTCATATACATGGCTGTCTTTTTCTGTTAATACTTTTTCAACGGTACCAGAACATGGACTGTAAACAGTTTCTTCAATCTTTAACAAGTTGTTCACTCCTCAAATCTTGAATTTCGTATCGACAAAACGAAATCATACTACTATACCCAGCCACGGAAGCTAGAGGCCTCTGCTACTTTTCTGATCCCGACCATATAGGCTGCTAGGCGCATATCTACTTGATGTGCCTTCGCCGTTTCATAAATCGTTTCGAAGGATTTCGTCATTACCTTTACTAGCTTCTCAGCCACTTCTTCCTCCGACCAGTAATAGCCTTGATTGTTTTGAACCCATTCAAAATAGGAAACCGTTACACCGCCAGCACTTGCCAAAATATCCGGAACAAGCAATACACCGCGTTCCGTTAAGATCGTTGTAGCCTCCAGCGTAGTTGGCCCATTCGCAGCTTCTACCACAATCGAAGCCTTAATATTGGCAGCATTTTGCGCTGTAATCTGGTTGGAAATAGCCGCAGGAACAAGAATGTCACAATCTATCTCCAAAAGTTCTTGATTGGTTATGGTTTCGGTAAATAATTGCGAGAATGTCCCAAAGCTGTCTCTCCTATCTAGCAAGTAATCAATGTCAAGACCATTTGGATCGTAAATACCGCCATATACGTCAGAAACAGCTATCACCTTTGCACCTGCATCATGCATAAATTTAGCTAGATAACTACCAGCATTCCCAAAGCCTTGAATGACCACACGGGCACCTTTTAATTCCTTACCCTTTTTCTTTAAAGCTTCTTCAATACAGATCGTTACGCCAGCTGCTGTGGCTGTTTCACGGCCTTTTGAACCTCCAAGGACTAAGGGTTTTCCGGTAATAAAACCTGGTGAATCAAACTCGCGTAAACGGCTGTATTCATCCATCATCCACGCCATGATTTGCGAATTAGTATAGACGTCCGGTGCAGGAATATCTTTCGAAGGGCCAACAATTTGGCTGACCGCTCGTACATAGCCACGGCTGAGTCTCTCTAGCTCTCTAAAAGACATTTGCCTTGGATCGCAAATAATTCCACCTTTACCACCGCCATATGGAAGATCAGTAATACCACACTTTAGACTCATCCAAATCGATAATGCCTTAACCTCTTCTTCATCCACCTCTGGATGAAAGCGGACGCCGCCCTTTGTTGGCCCTACAGCATCATTATGTTGTGAACGGTAGCCTGTAAAAACTTTAACCGTACCATCATCCATTCTGACAGGAATTCGAACCGTTAATAAACGAAGCGGATCCTTTAAGAGCTCATACATTTCGTTTGTATACCCTAACTTATTTAATGCTTTTCGGATCACTGTTTGTGTGGAATAAAATAAATTTAACGACTCTTGTTCCTTCTGTTGTTCCTTTGACATTTCATCAACCAATTGATTCGCAGGCATCTATGCCACCCCTTATTATGCTAGAGTTATATTTTTATGATAAAACGGTTTGAATTTTTTCAATAGCCCAATCAATTTCCTGTTTCGTAATAATGAGTGGAGGTGCAAAGCGAATAACAGTATCATGGGTTTCTTTACATAATAACCCTGCTTCTTTTAATTGTTCGCAATAAGGTCTTGCTTCTTCAGTTAATTCCACTCCAATAAACAAGCCTTTTCCGCGGATTTCTTTAATGATTGGATTGCTAATCGCTTTTAATTGATCAAGGAAATACTTTCCTAAATCAAGCGAACGTTCTGCTAGATGTTCTTCCTCAATAACCTCTAGAGCAGCAAGTGAAACGGCACAGGCAAGCGGATTTCCTCCAAATGTGGAACCGTGAGAACCTGGATTAAATACACTTAATACGTCTGAGTTGGCAACAACACATGAGATTGGGAATACTCCTCCTCCAAGTGCTTTTCCTAATATCAGCATATCTGGCTCAACATCTTCCCAATCACAGGCAAACATTTTTCCTGTACGAGCCAAACCAACTTGAATTTCATCAGCGATAAATAATACATTATTTTGTTTACACAATTCAGAAGCTTGTTTTAAGAATCCTTCAGGAGGTAATAGGATTCCTGCTTCCCCTTGAATAGGCTCCATTAAGAATGCCGCTGTATTCGGTGTGATGGCTTCCTTTAATGCCTCTAAATCCCCATATGGAATTAATTTGATGCCTGGGAGCATTGGGCCAAATCCGCGTTTGTACTCTGGATCAGAGGATAATGAGACAGCCCCCATTGTCCGGCCATGGAAATTTCCGTCGCAGGCAATGATTTCAGCCTGATTTTCAGCAATACCTTTTACATCATAACCCCAGCGTCGTGCCGCTTTAAGAGCGGTTTCTACTGCTTCAGCACCTGTGTTCATTGGAAGTGCCATATCTTTATTTGTTAGTTTACAAATTTTTTCATACCATGGACCGAGCTGGTCATTATGAAAGGCACGTGATGTCAGCGTTACTTTATCTGCTTGATCTTTCAACGCCTGAATAATTTTCGGATGGCGGTGCCCCTGGTTTACAGCAGAATAGGCGCTCAGCATATCCATATAGCGATTGCCTTCTGGACTTTCCACCCAAACACCTTCCGCCTTCGCAATCACGATTGGCAGTGGATGATAATTATTTGCACCAAATTTATTTGTTTGTTCAATAATTTCCGTCGTTTTCGTTGTAACCGTCATGTTCGTTTCCCCCTTTATTCTTAGGGAGCACCATAGTATGCCCCCCACCCCTTACTATCTTAAAGCATTTCTGATGTTGTTTTCGCCTGCATATGAAGCAGTAAATAATCCGGTCCCCCTGCTTTTGAATCGGTTCCAGACATATTGAATCCGCCAAATGGCTGATAGCCTACAATCGCACCCGTACATACACGATTAAAATAAAGATTTCCTACGTGGAATTCTTGTCTTGCTCTTTCAATGTGCTCGCGGTTATTTGAAATAAGTGCTCCTGTTAAACCATAATCCGTGTTGTTGGCAATTTTCATCAAATGATCAAAGTCACGCGCCTTACAGAAGGTTACCACTGGTCCAAAAATTTCTTCCTTCATAAGGCGGGCATCCTCATCCAAGTCAGCGAATATAGTTGGTTGAATAAAATAACCCTTGGAGTCATCCCCTTCGCCGCCTGTCATTAATCTGCCTTCTTCTTTTCCAATTTCAATATAGCTCATGATTTTTTTGAATGATCTCTCGTCAATAACTGGTCCCATGTAAGTTTCTCGTAATTCTGGATTACCAAGGGTAAGTGTTTTTGTCAGCGCAACCGCCTTTTCAAGCACAACATCATATACATCTTGATGAACAACCGCGCGGGATCCAGCTGAACATTTTTGACCGGAGTAGCCAAATGCTGAGTAGACGATTGAGGCTGCAGCAAGATCCAAATCCGCTTCGCTATCGACCACAACGGTGTCTTTCCCACCCATCTCGGCAATCACACGTTTTAACCAAATTTGTCCTGGATTTACTTTCGCAGCGCGTTCATAAATACGGCAGCCTACTTCGCGCGAACCTGTAAACGATACAAATCGAGTTTTCGGATGATCTACTAAGTAATCACCAATTTGAGCACCGCTTCCAGGTACAAAGTTTAGAACTCCTTTTGGCAGTCCAGCTTCATGCATCAGCTCTACAAATTTTGCAGCCACGATTGGTGTGGAATTAGCCGGTTTTAATAGAACCGTGTTTCCAGAAACAATTGCTGCAACCGTAGTTCCAGCCATAATCGCAAGCGGGAAGTTAAATGGTGAAATGATGATTCCCACTCCAAGCGGAATGTAGTTGTATTGATTATATTCTCCTGCACGGCTTTTTACAGGTACACCTTCTTTAATGCTTACCATTTGTCTGGCATAAAACTCGATAAAATCGATTGCTTCAGCAGTATCTGCGTCTGCTTCGTTCCATGGCTTCCCTGCTTCTTTTACTAGATAGCTTGAGAATTCATGTTTACGGCGGCGAAGCATTGCGGCTGCACGGAATAGAATATTGGCACGATTTTCTGGGCTCCATGTTTTCCAGTTTTCAAATGCTGCCAAGGCTGCTTGCATCGCTTTTTCAGCTAGTTCTTGACTTGCCATTGAAACGCTGCCAATCACCTCTTCTTTATTGGCTGGATTGATTGATTGAATTTTTTCTTCTGTTATGATAGGCTCGCCGTCAATGATAACTGGATAGTGTTTTCCTAACTCGCTTTCTACTAGGGCAAGTGCTTCTTTAAAAGCCTGTATATTTTTTTCTTCCGTAAAATTAGTGAATGGTTCATGTGAGTATGGATACATTGTTTTTCCCCCTTTTGTTGTTCGTTAAAAGTATATTGCAAGTTCCGTGCCAACTTGTATTTTGCAGTTTAATAGCTTTTCTATGGTATTAACAGCAAATAATTTTTGCGTATATTTTAATTTTTTTAATAAAATAGCAAAATTATTTTGCATTAAGAGATTTTCTTTGCTTAAATAGATACATATAAGAAAAACAAGGGGAATAGATAAAATGGAAACATCAAAGATTGATTTGCTCTATTTAACAAGGATGTATAAGAGGATTTTGGACGAAATCGATGTGGGAGTCCATGCCGTCGATGATTCTGGTAAAACCATTATTTATAATAAAAAAATGATGCAAATGGAATCGATGGATCTCCAGGATGTTATCGATAAAAACCTTCTGGACGTGTTTATGTTTAAAGACGACCAATCTAGTACACTAGTAAAAGCGCTCCAAGAGGGAAAAGAAACGAGTAACGTAAAACAGACCTATTTTAATAATAAAGGAAGAGAAATTACCACAATTAACAACACAATCCCGATTTTTTCTAATAAAGAACTACAGGGTGCAGTGGAAATTGCTAATGATGTAACAAAACTAGAACGTTTAATAAAAGGCAACATGACGAAAGGAAATACTAAATACACGTTTGATCATATAATCGGGACCAGCCCTGCGATAAGAGAAGTAATAGAATCGGCTAAACGTGCGACAAGAACTTCTTCCTATGTATTGATTGTTGGTGATACCGGAACGGGTAAAGAACTCTTCGCCCAAAGTATTCACAACGCAAGTGAACGCTTAACCGGGCCTTTTATTTCACAGAATTGCGCGGCTTTACCAGATAATTTAATTGAGAGTCTTCTGTTCGGGACAAAACGCGGGGCATTCACAGGGGCTATGGATACTCCAGGGTTGTTTGAACAGGCGAATGGCGGCACTTTATTGCTGGATGAAATTAACTCCTTAAATATGAACCTGCAAGCAAAACTGCTTCGAGTCCTTCAAGAAAAAACGATTAGACGGATCGGGGATACAAAGGACACACCTGTAGATGTCAGGGTCATCGCTAATATGAATGAGGATCCAATTGATGCGGTTGCTAATAATCGGATGCGAAAAGATTTATATTATCGCCTTGGAGTTGTAACAATCTTTGTTCCACCTTTAAAAGATCGTAAAGAAGACATTCCGTTATTAGTAGAGCATTTTATAGAAAAATATAATGACCGATTTCAAATGCAAGTAAAAGGCTTATCGGAGGAGGTCAAACACTCGTTCTTTGATTATGATTGGCTTGGAAATGTACGTGAACTCGAGCATATTATTGAAGCAGCCATGAATATCATGATGGATGGTGAAGAATTTATCATGTACCGTCATTTGCCATACCAGTATCGAAACAAAATGCAGATGAAAGAACGAATGATGCCCATTTCAACAGTTGATACATTTATGAAAGAAACGGGGGATGCTACGGTTCCTTTAAAAGAGCAAATGGAGTTATTTGAAAAGACCTATATTGAGCATGTTCTCAAGAAAAATGAGGGTAATATTTCCAAAACGGCTAAATTGCTGGGGTTAAGCCGTCAGAGTTTACAGTATCGATTAAAGAAATTAAATCTAGATTAAATAATTAATAGTGGCATCCAAAAGCGGGTTGAGGAGAACGAACTTTGGACTTTAATGGCCAAAGTTCGTTATTTTTTTAAAAATTTTGTACAAGCTTAACAACACAAGACTCACTTTCTGGGAAGCTATTTCATATAATATAGCAGGAGCAAAATGAGATCTATCAACATTTTTGTAAAATTCCCCTTTTTAGTAAAAAAACATACAAGCATAAATATTCCATTTTTCCCCCATACTAAGAAAAAACAATGAGGTGAAGAAAATGGGACTACTCAACTCATTTAATCAATGGAAAGAGGCAAGGTATCAAAATCATGTCTCTACGATGAAAGACCAAGGCAAATGCCCTGATTGTGAGGGTAGAGGGTATACTGTGTATCCTTATAATGAGTTTGCCTACTTTAATTCATTTGAATGCCCTGGATGCCAAGGCAGTGGTCAATATGTTGATTGGGAAGAAATGAGGTAGTTGGTTAGAAAAGGTAAAAGAAAAAAATCCCAGCATACTAGGCTGGGATTTTTTCTATTTTAACTCTTTTTAACTTTATTTTGATAAACCCTCGCGGTTCTAATTTCGACCGAGAGGGATCCTCTCCTGACAGTTGACTTTATCATAAGAGGCACACCAGTCGTATTTTTAAATCGAAAATCGTAACCGCCATAAGAAACGGTTGCATCCCTTCCAGTTGGGACATAGCCCACATGCAGAGAGTGATGATGTTTTTCAATATAACTAACAGCTAATTTATCTATAGCGTTATACAAGGTGGATGAGGTTTGACATATTCCGCCGCCAATTCCGTCCACTAACTTTCCATCAAGAGCTTCAGGTGCTGGTTGATAGCCATGCGCAGCATCACTTGGACCTACAGTGGTGTTAAAGGAAAAGGAATCTCCGGCGCCAAGGATAACATGATCAATCGCCTCCGCCGATAATGCAATATTTTTCGACCTGCCAGCCACGCTGTTATTAAAGCGGGTTGTATAAGATGCAACAACTACCTCTCCTAACTGAGCTGCTTCCTCAGGCTTGTAGCCGCTTGCTGTCACATACAATGGGATTTCAACGTTACCGCCTTTTAAAGAGGCTTGAATGATTTTATCAATCAGTTCTTCCTCTTCTAGGATCGTTTGTGGCGAACCTTTTTTTACTTGTCCATTTTCATCAAGTTTGTCGAGGACCATTCTTTTGTCATATCCAGGCGTATCATTTGTACCCCGCGCCAATTCCCTCGTTACTTCGGCTAATTGGTCCTTATATTTTTCATCATCTGATCCATAGCCCATTTCTTTTGGTTGTAATGATTTAATGACACTTTTGGTATTCGGATCGATCAGATTTACAAAAACCGGTTTTTCCACTTTCTTTTTCTGCTCTGCCTTCACTTGTTTCTCTTGAGTGCTTTTTTGCGGACCTGCCGCCATCGCTTCTTTTTCTTTTGTGGTCTGGTCTGAACAACCAGCTAACCCTACTAAACAGCCTGCCAATAAAATGGTGATGATTCTAGTAATCTTTTTCATTTTCCCCCAACTTTACTCGTTATTTCGTTTGAATGCTCCTCTTAACCTATTACTATATGATTTGACGAATATCCCCTAATTTGGTTTCATGCATAATCCTATTTATTCCATTTTTATTTCCGCTTTCCTACATTTGACATGGGTTCATTCTATCACTTTTTCCCAGTAATAAAATGACTTTTCTGATGTCAGGAAAGAAAAATAAATTTTTTGCACTATAAACGTTGAATAAATACCCGAGAAAGGTAAATAGTAATACCTAGGTTTGTTCATTTCTAGGAGGTGCTTTAATGTCTGTATATGTTCATCAGACGTTTGTCATTAAACAAGATAAGTTTAAAGAAGGAATAGATAATTTAAGGGAAATTAAGAAGTTTAGAACCGAAAATTATGCTCACAAGGTAGAAATCCTGACCCCTATATCAGGAGAGGATCATACTTACGCCCTCCTCTCTATTTATGAGGGATTAGCAGAAATGGAATTGCAAAATAAAAAAATGTTTGAAGACGATGAATACATAGAGCTAATCGGTCCCTTCTTTCTTGAAAATATTGAACAAGGAAGTATGTATACACAAATTTATCGTTCCTTAAGTGAAAAAAAGCCGGATAAGAAAAAGGAAAAAGAAAAGGATTAATAGAACCTCAAAAAGCAAAAAGGGCTGTTAGCCCTTTTTGCTTTGTTTTACAACAGCATATTTATGAGCAATGCTCCACCAAACGCAACAAACGAGAGGATGGTTTCCAAGACTGTCCATGTTTTAAACGTTTCCGGAACACTTAATCCTAAATATTCTTTTACCATCCAGAAACCTGCATCATTAACATGTGAGAACATTAACGAACCTGCTCCCGTCGCTATGACGAGTAATTCTAGATTCACATCTGTCATCCCAGCAACCACTGGCGAAACAATCCCGGCGGCCGTGGTTAAGGCTACCGTAGCAGATCCAGTTGCAATCCGAATTAATCCTGCAATTAAAAAGGCCAAGACTAGTGGTGATAGAGATAAATTATCAGCCATCCGTGCAATGGTATCCCCCACCCCGCTTTCAATTAAAATTTGTTTAAATCCACCCCCAGCTCCAATGATTAAAGCGATCGAACCAACGGGTAATAAACATTCCTCTGTCAATTTTTTTACCGCTTCTTTATTCATCCCTCTACGCATTCCAAGGAAATAATAGGCTACAAAAACAGAAATTAGCAGGGCAATGATTGGACTTCCAATGAAAATGAGAAATTTAGTGATTCCTGCTGTTAATTTTAAGTAAGGGGCAATCGCTGAGAGGATCATCAATATTACCGGCAACAGAATGATAAAAAAAGAAACACCTGTGCCTGGCAGAGATTTAGCTTTATTGCTAATTCTGATTAACTCAGGTTCACCTTTTGGCACAACTCTTTTATTAATCCACATGGCAAACAGTGGTCCAGCGATTATTAGTGCAGGAATCGCAATAATTAATGAATATAACAGAACTTTTCCTAAATTAGCTTTGTAAATACTAATAGCTGCTAATGCCCCTGGATGTGGCGGAACCAGGCCATGGACGATCGATAATCCGGCGATACAGGGCAAGGCAATAAGCAAAATATTTTGTTTAGATGATTTATGAATCGAGATGACTAAAGGTAAAAGAATTAAAATTCCCACTTCAAAAAATACAGGAATCCCAATAATAAAACCTGATAGCATCATGGCCCATGGTAATTTGTTAACTCCAAAAACGCGTATAAAGTATTCGGCTATCTGCATGCCCGCTCCAAAGTCTGACATCATTTTACCTAGAATGGTTCCTAAAGCCAAAATGCCGATTAAATGTCCAAGAACCCCGCCTACCCCCGTTTCATAGGCAGCCACAATTTTATCAAGTGATAACCCTGATACTAATGCTAAAAATAAACTGGCCACTAGCAAGCTAATAAAAGCGTGCCATTTAAACCATGATACTCCAAGAACAACGATGACAATTGACACGAGCGTCATCAGTAATAAAAAACTATCCATACAAACACCATCTCATCGATCTTGTTGTTGTCTATCACTCTTATTGTAAACATTTGTACTATTAAAATTCGGTTTTTATTAAATAGGAAACGTTGAAATAAAAAAGCCTTCATCCGAAAAAATTTAAGGATAAGGGCTCATTTAATTAATCTCGATCTAAAAGCACAGCACCAGCTATTCCTGGTTTTGTCATTTCAAATATATTTAAGATAAGGTCTAATTCTTCTTCCGTCAGCACATCATGCTGCAAACATAATTCGCGAACCGATTTTCCACTGACAATCGCTTCTCTGGCAATTCTAGCAGCCACTTCATAACCCAAATGCGGATTGACTGCAGTAATAATTCCGACACTTTTTTCTACATATTCTTTTAAACGCGCTTCATTTGCTTCAATTCCCTTTAGGCAAAAATCAGTAAAGGAACGGAAGCCATTATTCATAATACTGATTGACTGAAGTAAATTAAACACCAATACAGGCTCCATCACATTCAATTCCAGTTGACCAGCTTCTGAAGCCAGACAGATGGTATGGTCGTTTCCGATTACCTGGAAGGCAATTTGGTTAATCAGTTCCGGCATGACCGGGTTTACTTTTCCTGGCATGATGGATGAACCTGGCTGGCGCGCTGGCAAATGAATTTCCCCAAGTCCAGCTCGCGGACCAGAAGCCATTAAACGCAGGTCATTGGCTATTTTCGACATATTCATCATACAAACTTTTAATGCAGCCGAAACCTCGGTATAGGCATCCGTATTTTGAGTCGCATCGACGAGATGTTCAGCATTGACTAATGGGAGTCCGCTTATATCGGCTAACTCTTTTACCACATCTTTAATATATTGGGGATCGGCATTTAAACCTGTCCCAACTGCTGTAGCACCCATATTGACCTCATATAAATGTTTTTTCGAATTTGAAATCCGCTTTATATCTCGTTCAACAACACGTGAGTATGCTTCAAATTCTTGTCCAAGGCGGATCGGAACGGCATCCTGCAGGTGGGTTCGTCCCATTTTGATAACGTTTTCAAATTGTTTCGCCTTCTCCCTAAAAACCGTAAGCATATCATTCATCGTATCAAGTAATTTCTCCAGTAATATTAGAGAAGAGATATGAATGGCTGTCGGGAATACATCATTCGTAGATTGTGACATATTGACATGCGTATTTGGACTTAAGTGAATATAAGCACCTTTGGCATGACCCAGTAATTCAAGTGCACGATTGGCGATCACTTCATTTGCGTTCATGTTCATCGATGTCCCCGCGCCACCTTGAATCGGATCGACAATAAATTGGTCATTCCACTTACCAGCAATCACCTCATCAGCTGCTTGACAAATAACCTCACCAAGCCCTGAATATAACCTTTTGGTATTCATATTGGCTTTTGCAGCCGCTTTTTTTACCATTGCCAATGCTTTGATTAATTCTTCGTGAATGGAGTACCCAGTAATCGGGAAATTCTCAACCGCCCTAAGTGTTTGGATTCCATAATAAGCGTCCAGTGGGATTTCTTTTTTCCCTAAGAAGTCTTGTTCGGTTCTGTTTGTAATCATAGCTTTCTATCTCCTTTTTATAAACCAACTATCCTCACAAAAAAATAATAACAATAAAAATTGACTCTGTCTCTACTTTTGGTCATAATTCTCGGACAAATCCAAAATTGTTCTGTTAAAATAATAACATTTCGAGATACGTTATAAACTTAAATTTAATCTTGCCAAATAATCCATCATTTTGTCATAAAATCTAACAGAAGGAATGAAGGTTTCATGTCGGTTTTTAATAACAATGTAGAATTTTGTCATAATCTTTGTTTTACTAATATCTTATATTACTAAGTTATTCATGTTATAATCATCACAATATTATTTCAATATTGTAAAATTTAAAAATATGAAGGCAATTCGAAAGTGAGGTTTACTAGTTGAAATGGTAACAACTACTCTTGGAATTATTCCACAACCCAAAACGTACGGCCCGCTTGGCAATCTCCCACAACTAGATTTACATCAGCCATCTCAATCCATTATGAAAGTTTCCTATGAATATGGTCCCATTTTTAAACTGAAATTCCCTACCGGCACAGGTATTTTTATATCCTCTGCTGACTTAGTGGAAGATGCATCCGATGAGTCCCGTTTTGATAAGCTGGTCAATGCCCCATTACAGAAGGTACGGGCATTTTCTGGGGATGGCTTGTTTACAAGCTGGACCAAAGAGGATAATTGGCGCAAGGCCCATAACATTCTTCTTCCCAGCTTTAGCCAAAGTGCCATGAAGGGTTATCATTCCATGATGGTTGACATTGCCTTGCAGCTCGTACAAAAATGGTCGCGGCTTAATTCGGATGAGAGTATTAATGTTCCTGAAGATATGACAAGGCTTACACTAGATACCATTGGCTTATGCGGTTTCAATTATCGCTTTAATAGTTTCTATCGTGAAAAGCCACACCGCTTTATTAAAAGTATGGGACGTGCCCTAGACGAAGCAATGAATCAAAGTAACCGTCTCGGCGTTCAAGACAAGCTGCTAATCAAAAAAAAGCGCCAGTTTAACCGTGATATCGAGTACATGTTTTCTCTAGTGGATCGAATTATCGAAGAGAGAAAACAAAGTGAAAGCCATGATGCAGAAGATTTACTATCCCGTATGCTAGATTGTGCAGACTCGGTCACAGGTGAAAAACTAAGCGATGAAAATATTCGTTATCAAATTATTACGTTTTTAATTGCAGGACACGAAACCACAAGCGGGTTGCTATCCTTTGCCCTTTATTTCTTAATGAAACACCCAGAAGTTCTGGCCAAAGCTTATGAAGAAGTGGACCATGTTCTGACAAGCCCGATCCCAACCTATCAGCAAATCCGCCAATTAAAGTATATTCGAATGATTTTAAATGAATCTTTAAGACTCTGGCCAACCGCTCCGCTTTTCTCTTTGTACGCCAAGGAGGATACATTGTTAGCAGGAACCTATCCGCTTAAGCGAAGAGATGTAGTCAATATTTTATTGCCAGTACTGCATCGCGACCCCAAAGCCTGGGGTGATGATGCTGAAAAATTTATTCCCGAACGGTTTGCCGATCCTAAAAAGATACCACACCACGCTTTC
Organism: Bacillus sp. ISL-18; assembly: GCF_018613415.1. Classification (GTDB taxonomy): domain Bacteria; phylum Bacillota; class Bacilli; order Bacillales; family Cytobacillaceae; genus Neobacillus. The sequence goes on from NZ_JAGGQG010000019.1 coordinate 200,669, forward strand.
AAACCATTTGGTAATGGACAACGCGCTTGTATCGGACAGCAATTTGCCTTACATGAGGCTACCCTGTTAATCGGGATGATTTTAAAACAGTTTGAGTTAATTGATCATACGAACTATCAATTGAAAATTAAAGAGACGTTAACATTTAAACCGGATGAATTATACATAAAAGTTCAACCGCGTAATTATGAGTCCCCTGTTCCTTTTTTGCAGGAAACACCACGTTCACCTATTATGGGGGTAGAAAACAGATTTCAAACAGAGAAGAATAGTCAACTGCCTGCTTTCTCCCATGCTACACCACTGTTAGTGTTGTATGGATCAAATATGGGAACGGCGGAAGGGCTTGCCCATGATTTATCTGTAACAGCGCGTTTCAAAGGATTCCAAAGTGAGGTTGCCCCTCTCGATGAGTTTGTTGGCAAACTTCCAAGACAAGGGACAGTTTTCATTATCTGTTCTTCTTATAATGGTAACCCGCCAAAAAATGCTCGTAAATTTGTGAAATGGTTAAAAGAAGCGGAGAGTGAATCACTATCATCCATCAGGTTTGCCGTGTTTGGCTGCGGTGATACAAATTGGGCAAGTACTTATCAAAGTATTCCTACCCTCATTGATGAAAAGCTTGCTGAAAAAGGAGCGAGCCGTATCGTTCAGAAAGGTCAGGGAGATGCGAATGCGGATTTTGAAAACCAATTCGAAACATGGCACGAGCAATTGTGGCCCGCTGTTTTTAATGCGTTGGAAATCGAGGATAGCGAAAAAAGAGCAGAGAACTCACTTTCGATTCAATTTATCAGCTTGCAGAAGAACCAAGATTTTCAGCAAATGGCTGCGCCTATGGACACTCTTCAAACCGCTCCACTGCCTCAGAATTCATCTGAACTAGTTGAACGTGTATTGAAACGATATGCTTTGGAGAGCAACGAACAACTAATCCTATCCGGAGACAAGGAAAAAATGTTCCATCTTCCACTTGATTTCCCTATACGGACTTGGGATCTCTTAACATATAGTGTGAATCTGGAAGAAAGAGTTACGCAGCTCCAGCTTCGCGAATTGATTGAATGGACAGTCTGCCCTCCTCACAAAAAAGAATTGGAGCAGCTTGAAAAAAGTGAAGAAATGATTGCTCAAAAAGGGATGACCATGCTGGATTTACTAGAGAAGTACCCGGCCTGCGAACTTCCTTTTGAACGGTTTATCCAAATGTTGTCACCTTTAAAAGGGTAAATTACTGACGCTTCTCCGGTTGTTGGCGAATCACTCCAATTTACTGGCGTTTGGCACCTGGTTATTGGCGGTTCACTCATTTCTCTGGCGCATAGCACACGGTTACTGGCGATTCACTCATTTCTCTGGCGCATAGCACACGGTTACTGGCGATTCACTCATTTCTCTGGCGCATAGCACACGCTTACTGGCGAATTCCAGCTAACGACGATCACAATTAAAAAGAGGTAACCAACTCATCGGTTGCCTCTTTTTCTATCAGTGGTGACAAATTTACCGTTCTAAAAAAGAATAGTTAAATTTTCTTAGCAGCTCTCCAAAAACCCGGCACTCCTCTTCCGGCCAATCTTGAAGTAACTCTGTGATGCGTTCGAAACGTGCCTGCATATGTTCATTAAGTACTTTTTTTCCTAACTCAGTAATTTCAAACGTATATGCTCTTCCATCTAACGGGTCAGGTATCTTATATAAATAACCTTTCTGCTCTAAAGCAGCGGCTTGTCTGCTTACCGTTGATATATCCAGTTGAAATTCACCCGATAACACCTTTACGCCGACTGCCCCTTTCATGACGATACGACGAAGTAACAGGTAAGCAGATCGGTCAAGACTCCCAACTTTCTTATGGTTATTATCAGAAGTCGTTCGTCGGAGCAAGATCGCTAATTCAAGTTCGATCATTTCTAGGGCATTTTCATTCATTTTATAACCTCACAATATTCAATATTCCTACACATTATCATATCATAATCATAATTCAATTTTATTTTCTCGTCAGCAACAGAAAACATCATTGACGTAGAGGAAAATAGTTGTATAATACAATCATATACTTTCATCATACAACTATATCAAACAATTAAAAAGGAGAGATGTGAATGTCATCCACACCGCACTCGATTGCGTCAACGTCAAAACAAGAGGTACAACCATCATTATTAACACAGCCAAAATCAGTATGGGCCGTGTTTTTCGCCTGTATCATTGCTTTCATGGGTTTAGGCTTAGTCGATCCCATCTTACCTGCTATTGCAGAACAATTGCACGCCACACATAGTCAAGTGACCTTACTGTTCACTAGCTACAATGCGGTTATGGCAGTCGCTATGCTCATCACCGGGATGATTTCTTCAAGGCTCGGCATTAAGTGGACCCTGCTTTCCGGCATTGTCATCATTGCTGTCTTTTCCGCACTTGGAGGATTTTCAAACGGAATATGGTCCCTCGTAAGTCTTCGCGGCGGTTGGGGATTAGGAAATGCTTTGTTCGTTGCAACTGCACTTGCAGCCATTGTCTCGCTATCCAATAGCGGAACAGCCAAGGCCATTATTTTGTATGAAGCGGCAATTGGTCTGGGTATTTCTGTAGGGCCGCTGCTTGGCGGCTGGTTAGGGGCAATGTCCTGGAGAGGACCGTTTCTCGGTGTTGCCGTCCTAATGGTCGTAGCATTTATTGGATTAATCATATTAATGCCAAAGTCACAACAAAATCAACAATCTAACCAGGCAAAAACATCTATTCTTGACCCATTCCGCGCCCTCAAACACCGTTCATTACTAGTCTTTGGAATTGCGGCAGCCCTTTATAATTTTGGCTTTTTCACGCTGCTCGCCTATGCTCCGTTTGTCATGGGATTGGATGAACATGGACTGGGCTTTGTATTCCTAGGATGGGGGATCTTACTTGCGATTACCTCTGTTTTTATGGCTCCCGAATTACAAGCCAGGTTTGGAACCATTAAATCAATGTGTGCGATGTTAGTGATGTTCGGTATTCTACTTTTTGTGATGGGTACATGGACATCTTCACAAGCAGTTATAATTACTTGTGTTATTGCCGCTGGTGCATTATTAGGTAATAATAATACACTCATTACTACTGCAGTAATGAATGCCGCTCCTGTACAACGCTCAACAGCGTCAGCCGCGTACAGCTTCCTCCGCTTTATCGGCGGTGCAATTGCCCCCTTTATGGCAGGTAAGCTTGCAGAAATTTATAATCCGTCTGTTCCTTTTATTGTTGGCGGAGGTTTTGTCATCATCTCTGTGCTGTTCATATTACTAAACAAAAAGCACATTAACCATGTTGATGATGTTGAATTAGGTCATTAAACGTGCGTAAAGGGATCTGTCTTTCTGACAGTCCCTTTTTCTTTTTCCAATCTGTCATTAGTCAATGAATATCCCGCTTCTTAAAACGGCCCCCGCGAACTTCCGCAATGTCAGCAATCGCTAAAAATGCGGTTGGATCAATATCTTCAACAATGGTCGTAAGTTTTGATTCTTCTAAACGAGAAATGATACTGAAAATAACTTTCTTATCATCTCCTGTATAGGCACCTTCACCATTTAAGTAGGTTACTCCACGTCCTAACCGGTCATTCACGGCATTTCCGATTTCATCGGCATTGTCACTAATAATCCAGACCGATTTAGTTTCTTCGAGCCCTTGTACAACCGTATCGATTGCTTTCGAAGCAATAACATACGCTAATAACGAATACATGGCACGATCCCAGGTAAAGACAAAACCTGCTGCGCCTAAGATAAAAATATTCATAAACATGATGATTTGACCAACTGAAAAAGGAACCTTTTTGCTAATAACAAGAGCTAGGATTTCTGTGCCATCTAATGCCCCGCCATTACGAATGACAAGTCCCACTCCTATTCCTAAAATCATTCCGCCAAAAAGGGTGGCCAAGAGGATATCTTCTGTAAAAGGGGGAATGGGATGAAAAAACGAAGTGAAAATGGATAATACGATAATTCCATAAACAGTTGAAAATGCAAAGGTTTTTCCCATTTGTTTGTAACCTAGATATACAAAAGGCAGGTTCAAAATAAATAGAAAGATTCCTAATTTCCATCCGGTTAGATGTGCTAGCATGATGGAGATACCGGTGATCCCCCCATCAATTACGTGGTTCGGCACTAAAAATATTTCTAGTCCTGTTGCCATTAAAATTGCTCCAATGGTAATAGCGATGATTCGAAAAATAACCCTGCTCAGAGGCAGCTTACGATGCTGAAAATTTTCCTTTATCAATTCTGTCATTAAACCTCTCCTTAATCATTGTAATTTTCCATATGAACATCTTATCTAGTAGGAAAACCCATAATATGTTCTTTATATGATTATATCATATTTTCAACAAAATTTGAACCGTAGTTCATATTTTTCATAAAAGAAAAAGGGATTGCAGCCTCTGCAACCCCCTTTTCTTATACCATTACCTTACATATATTATTTGTAAATTCGACTGGATCTTCAATCGGTAAGCCTTCAATAAGCAATGCTTGATTATATAGTAAGTTTGTAAATAAGGTAACCTTATCCTTATCCTGTTCATAGGCATCCTTTAATGATGCAAACACCTCGTGATGGACATTAATTTCCAAAATCTTATCTGCTTTAATATTTTGGCTGTTAGGCATTGCATTTAAGATTTTTTCCATTTCAATCGAAACTTCCCCATCAGTAGCTAAACATACTGGATGAGTTTTAAGTCGTTTCGATACTTTTACATCTTTAACCTTATCATGTAGAACATTTTTCATAAAATCAAATAGCTCTTTGTTGTCTTGTTCCTCTGCAGACGTATCTTGATTTTCATCTGCTTCAAAGCCTAAATCACCGCTGGAAACTGATTTAAACTCTTTTTCTTTATAGGACATTATCATTCGTATCGCAAACTCATCAATCTCATCCGTGAAATAAAGAATTTCATAGCCCTTATCCGCAACTAATTCCGTTTGTGGCAGTTTATCAATACGCTCATTCGATTCACCGGTTGCATAATAGATATATTTTTGGTCCTCTGGCATTCTAGATAGGTATTCGTCAATAGTGACCAATTTTTTCTCCTTAGAGGAATAGAACATTAATAAATCCTGGAGTTCTTCTTTATGGCTTCCATAATCACTGTAAACACCATATTTTAGTTGTCTGCCAAATGATTTAAAGAATGCTTCGTACTTTTCACGTTCATTTTTTAAGATCGACAATAATTCGCTTTTGATTTTCTTATTAATATTTTTGGCAATTAGCTTTAATTGACGGTCATGTTGAAGCATTTCTCTGGAGATATTTAAAGATAGATCTTCAGAGTCCACCATACCCTTCACGAAACTAAAATAGTCTGGAAGTAAATCAGCACATTTATTCATGATTAACACACCATTGGAATATAACTCTAACCCTTTCTCAAATTCCTGTGTGTAATAATCAAATGGAATGTTTTCCGGGATATATAAAATAGCGTTATATCTTACCGCACCATCAACGCTGATATGAATATGTTTAAGCGGCTTATCAAAACCGTATCGTTTCTCCGTGTAAAAAAGTTCATAGTCTTCTGTTGTTAAATCCTTCTTATTCTTTTTCCAAATAGGAACCATGCTGTTAATCGTTTGTTCTTCCACTACTTCTTCAAATTCATTTTCACTGCCCTCTTTAAGCTTGCGTTCTGTTACATCCATTTTGATTGGGTAGCGGATAAAATCCGAGTACTTTTTGATGATTGACTTTAACCGGTACTCTTCAAGATACTCATCATAATTCTCATCTTCGGTATTTTCTTTAATTTTCAACGTAATCTCGGTACCAATTGAATCCTTCTCACATGGTGCGATGGTATATCCGTCTGCTCCTTTGGATTCCCACTTGTACGCTTCATCACTGCCTAATGCCTTACTTAGCACTGATACTTCATCTGCCACCATAAAAGCTGAATAAAAACCAACCCCGAACTGGCCAATGATATCGTAACCGTCTTTAATTTCATTTTCCTTTTTGAAAGCTAACGAACCGCTTTTAGCAATTGTACCAAGGTTATTTTCGAATTCCTCCTTAGTCATCCCTATCCCGGTATCAGTAATTTTCAATAATCTATTGTCCTTATCAGCAGTGACTTTTATGTAATAGCTATCTTGGTCAAACGTCAACGTATCATCTGTTAAGGCCTTATAGTAGATTTTATCAATTGCATCGCTTGCATTAGACAATAACTCTCTTAAGAAAATCTCCCTGTGTGTGTAGATAGAATTGATCATCATGTCTAATAATCGTTTGGACTCTGCTTTAAACTGCTTCGTTTCCATCAAGACCTCTCCTTTATCAACAATCTATAGTCTATTTTAGCACTCTTAACTCGTGAGTGCTAACCATTATTTTAATAACATATTTTCTATTTTGTTGTCAAGATAAAAAATAGCATCCTAATGGATGCTGGGTCGAACCGAAATTAAAGGAAAGAAATTAAACTTCAACATCCGTTATTGAATAATTTTTGAACTCCTGGCCCGTGCTGCTGTCTTTTCAATGCGCTGGCTCAAAGGTTTTTTCAAGACTAATGCTAACAGAAAACTGACTGCGACAAAGACAAGCAAATAAGAAATATCCCTTATTACTACATCCACTACCATTCCTCCGACTGTTTCGCGGAGCATACTTACTGCATACGTAAACGGCATAAAGGGATAAATCATTTGGAAAAAAGCAGAGGTGGTACTAACAGGAAAGGTCGCCCCGGAACTTGAAATTTGCAGCACCAAAAGGATAATAGCTAACCCTTTTCCAATCGTGCCAAAGACAGAGCATAACGTAAACGTGATAATAACAAACACAATCCCAATCAAGACACTAAGAAGAACAAACCAAACTTTATCAACTGCATACGTATGAATGAAATATAAATCACCGAGTGAAACAATAACAGCTTGTAGGATTCCGATTGTTTGAAAGGTAAGCAGCCTTCCAAAGTAAACCTGATAACTTTTATACTTTTGAACATCTTCTACATCTACTCGAAGTGAGGCAATGAGAAAGGTAGCCCCCACCCAAAGGGCCAGCATCGTATAAAAAGGGGTCATCGCCGATCCATAATTTGGAATAGGAAAAATTCTTTTTGTTTTTAACAGAACAGGGCTCGACAAAAAGCTACTTTCTGCATGTGGGTCATGTTTCAAAAATTGAATTAAATCATTCACATTAACACTGCCCTTTAATCTTCGCAGTTTATCAGCTGTACTTCTTATCTGTGCTTCAAAACCTGGTAAATCATTTCTTGCAAGGTCGGCAGCTTTATGGACAGCCGCTTCCAACCCCGGGAGCTTTGTTCGAATCAGATTTGCGGCCTTCCGAATATCGCTTATCACAGCAGGCAGATCATTTCGTACAAAATCAGCCGCTTGATGAATCCTTTTTTCAATAGTGGGAAGATCATTTTTCATGAAATTGGCGGAGCTGTTTATTATTTGTTCCCCTTCTGAAACTTTCTGCTGGAGATCAACACGAGCTTGCATCACGGTAGTGTGAAGGCTTACTAAATCATCATGAAGAGTTGCTAACTTTGACGTATTAGCACTAGTTTCAGCCTGTGTGGCAGCTTGTGCAGTACGCTCAATTGCTTGATTAATATTTGTCTCGATTTCGGATAAATTGGCTTCGACTTGAGTTATAATTCCATTTACACGATTCAAATCAGTCAATTTGTCTTGAAGTGCCAATATTTTATCGCTTGCTTCATTGACGAGCGGAAGATTTGCTTCAACTTTTAGAATACTGTTGCCTGCTTGGGTAATTTCAGGGATTCTTTGCTCCAGTTCGATGATTTTTTGCCCTTTTTCTCTAATTTCAGGCAATTTTCCTTCTAACTCAATCGCTTTCTTTCCCATTGCATCGATTTCCGGTAATGCCTGTTCTAGTTTGAAGATTTGGTCCTCCATGTTGTGAATCGATGGCAAGGCCTTCTCTAACTCAATTCCTGCTTTATAAAAACCGGAAAAAATGGCATCCCCTACTGTTTTGACAAAGGCCTGACTAATTTGGTTGGTTATACTTGATGCTCCAGAACTCGCAATTTTTGGAGCAACGGCATTAATTTTTTCATTTACCCCAAACAAGATCTGTGGCTTTTTCGGATTTATTTCAAGAATGCTGGTCATTTTTTTTGAAAAATCGGTTGGGATATAGAGATAAGCATAATAATCCCCTTTTTCGACTCCTTTTTTGGCGGTAGTGTAATGAACAAATACCCAGCCAAGTTTCTTGTTGTCTTTTAGATTTTCGACAATTTCTTTTCCTACATTAATCTTCTTTCCTTGGATTTCCGCTCCTTCATCTTCATTGGCAACAGCCACCTTAATTCCAGAGGTATTGCTGTATGGGTCCCACATTGCTTTAATATTAATCCAAGCATAGGCGGAAGGCAGTATTGTAAGTGCCCCCAATAACAGGATCGCAATAGGCACTTTGCTTATATTTTTCCAATCAGTCCTATAGATGCTCCATATTTTCCCCATAGTCCCCCGCCTTTAGTAAGATTTTCTCCACTTAGCTTTCCACTAATTACTTAACTAGATTCAGGGAAATGAATAATCATATTTTTTGTGTGAGCTATTTAGGCATTTCGTTCAGGTGATAAAGAGTGTGACTGCATATGCTGATATAAAATACTTGATGAAAGGGGCATTTCTGTGAGTAATTCATCGGACAATTCAATCATACCTAATTCGGTGATTGATTTACTTGTAAGTGATATTTTTCGAAAAAATGGGATCAGTTTAGACAAAGCGAAAGGAAACTTATCTGAGGAACAAAAACAAATGTTAAAAGATTTAATCAAAGATTTATCTCAGCAAGTGGATTCGTTTGTTAAAAACCCCTCAAACGAAAAGAAAATAGATGAATAAGCGAACCAATTAAGACGCCTGTATGGCGTTTTTTTTAGGCCATTTTTTAAAATAGGCTGTTTTTAGGGACTCGTCCAATCATAACAGGAGACAACCTCATATATTAAATCGAAACTAACAAAAGGAGTGTTTTATAAATGGGATCATCCAGCAGGGATAGACACAAAAGCAGCCGTAGCGAGAAGAGCTCTCGTGACTACGAGAAAAAAGAGTATAAATCCAGCTCCAAGCATGACGACCAAGAAAGGAAACATCGTAATGCAGAAGTAACACAGGAAGCAGGCCAATTCTCTTTTGTCGACCAAGAATCTGATGAGCTAATCTTTATTAAAGATTCTTGCAACGTCAAGGTTCACTCAACTGATACACAAGCAGCTGTTTCCTTACAAGTAGGACTGCAGCTAGCTATTGCGATTGTCGTTAGAATTACAATTGGAGATTCTCCAACAGGGCAAAGTGTTTTGCAAGATCTAATGCAGGTTTTTGATTCAGAACAGACAAACAAGCAAAAAGTTATTGTCGAAAATTCAAAAGATATCTGTATTACAACTACTGATACAGACTTATCTGTCAATATTCAAGCCCTATTACAAGTACTTGTTTCATTAGTGGTTAAGTTAGACGTTCTATAAAAAAACAATAAGAGGTGAAAAAATAACATGAGCGAAAATAAATGGAAAGCATTGGATCACTGCGATGATAATTGTAAAGAAAATGAAGCAAACGTTTCACAAGAAGGAGACCAAGTGACTTCAACAACACAAGAATCCTTTGAATGGATTGTGGTAAAAGATTCTGAAGGCGTCACTGTTCACACAACCGATACTCAAGCAGCAGTTTCCCTACAAGCTGCCATTCAGGTTGCCATTGCCGTTGTCATTAGTATCACGATTGGAGATTCAGAAAAAGGCAGTGCAGTTGCACAAGATTTCAAACAATTCTTCAAATCCAAACAACGTAATTCTCAAAAAACGATCATTCATGGAAGTAAATGTGTAGAAGTGACGACAACAGATACTCAAGTCTCTGTGAATATCCAAGCGTTACTTCAAGTTCTAGTTGCGATTGTTGCAAAATTAGATGTTCTTTAATTAAACGGTTTAAACAAAAACAAAAAAGGCTGCCCATCGGCAGCCTTTTATTATTTAGTCGTTTCCTCATTTTGTGAAAGATTATAATTATATTTTGAACGGTCAACAGGTGTAAAGTTTTTTGGCGTATAGAAACGTAATAAATCGCCATTTACTACTTTATCTGAAAAAGTAAGTTTTTCCTGGACCATCTCTTTGTATTTTTTTGCTTCAACCAGTTTGTCCGATTCTAACTTAAGCCCAGTCGCTGAATCAAAATATTTACCATCAATCGATGATATTGTTGGGCTCACATAATCACCGTTTCGGAATGCCACTAAACTATCATGCTGTTTAGACAGTAAGTCCGTACCAAATTGAACATTATCTTTTGTATCGATACCTAAAAGATGAAGAACAGTTGGCAGAAGGTCAACTTGACCGCCATACTCATGGTTTACCCCGCCCTGCACGCCAGGAACACGGATAAACAACGGTACACGCTGTAATCCAGCACTATCAAAAGGTGTAATTTCTTCTTTGCCAAGTACTTGTGCCATCGCTTTATTATGATTTTCAGAAATTCCATAATGGTCACCATACATAATAATAATGGACTTGTTATATAGCCCAGACTTCTTAAGATAATCAAAAAATTGCCTTAATGCCTCGTCAGCGTATCGAGCCGTTTGGAAATATCCATCCACAGACTTATCACCTGTTGTGCCCGGTGCGATCGTTGCATCTTTTTGATTCATCGCATACGGATAGTGATTGGCAACCGTAATAAATTTAGTATAAAACGGCTGTGGCAATGATTCCAATAACGGGATGGATTGCTGATAGAATGGTTTATCCATTAAACCATATTCTGCCTCATCGGATGAATTAATCTGATAATAGTTGGCATCATAAAACTTGTCAAAACCAAACGATTTATAGATTTCATTGCGATTCCAGAAACTTCCGGAATTACCATGAAAAACAGCGGAAGTATAGCCATTCTGCCCTAAAATAGCAGGTGCAGCTTGGAATGTGTTTAACCCTTTTGTTGTAAAAACAGATCCCTCTGGTAAGCCAAACAAAGAATTCTCGAGCATAAATTCTGCATCAGATGTTTTTCCCTGCCCTGTTTGATGAAAAAAGTTATCAAAATACATGGTATTTTGCTCTTTGATCAATGAGTTTAAAAACGGTGTAACCTCTTCCCCATTTAACTTATAATTGATCAAAAAGTTTTGGAAGGACTCGAGGTGTAAGTAAATCACATTCATACCCTTACCTTTAGCAAAGTAAGCCGGGTTTGGTTCGGCATAGTTAGACTTTGTGTAGTTAATAACGTCGGTAATATCATCACTGCTAGCCATTACTCTTTGTGCGGATGCATGTGTGCTCTTCACTGCATCATAGATCGTGTAATTATACATTCCTAGATATTTGACAATATAATTTCGGTCAAATCCTCTAGTTAATAACTGTGGGCGATCCATTTCCGCCAGCGATAAGTTTACGCAGGAAACCATCAGCGCTAAAGAGTATAATACAGAAATCTTTTTACGCTTAATATCGATCATCTCTATCTTAACAAGCCTGAATGCAAGTAAAGCAACTAAAACGATAAAGTCCAGAAAGAATAGTATGTCATATGGTTTTAATAAGGTAAGCACACTTCCACTCACGTCCCCAAAGTTTTGAGTCTGTGTCAGGGTAGGCAGTGTGATAAAGTCGTTAAAGAATCGGTAAAAAACCACATTCGCAAATAATAGAAAAGATAATAAGAAATAAATAACCATCATCGAAATATATTTCTTTCTTCCTTTAAAAAAGGCGGATATTCCTAAAAAAATCAAGGAAGAACCTAATGGATTAAAAAACAAAAGAAATTTTTGCAATGTATTTTCTATGCCCAATTGAAATTGTGTTAACTGGACTAAATAAGTTTTCAACCATAGTAAAAGAACAGACAAAAATAAAAAGCCAACATATTTATTTAAAATACTTTGACCCTTAATTAGTAACTTATTCATGTTTCACATCACCTCATAGTGCAATATTATGACAAAAAAGATTGGACAATAAAATAGAAGTTTGTACCCAAATTCACTAACATATATCTTAACAGGTAAATATGAACAATTCATGAACAAAAGTTAAAAATGTTTCGGTATGGACAGAAGAAACTACTGGGTAAGAGAATGAATTCGGAAGTGCGTAGGAAAACTATCTCTGTGCACTTCAAGGAAGGAGGCACTAGTCCTGAACAACTTTTCTAACACTTTAAGGAGGGTAACGATGGGAATATTAAGTGGGAATCCAAAAGACGAGCCCTTACATTATGGCGAGGTTTTTGATATTTGGGCTTCACAATTAGCTGGAAACAATATGATTTCTGGTTATAAAACAATGTTAAATCATGCTGGTGATGAGGATTTAAAAAAGGTACTTCTTGAAGCAATCGAAACAGGCGAACAGCAAAAGAAACAGATTGAAGAACTTTTGAAAGAAAATGGAGTTGGTTTGCCACCAGTTATGCCTGACCCGCCGGAGGCTTGTTTAGAAGACATTCCAATTGGTGCCAGAATTCCGGATCCAGCGATTGCAGCTACCCTTGCAGCAGACACGGCTGCCGGTTTAGTCGCTTGCAGTCAAGTCATTGGAATGTCCATAAGGGAAGATGTTGCCATGATGTATGGACAATTCCATACTCAAAAAGCAGTACTAGGTGCAAAGATTTTACGCCTAAATAAAGAAAAAGGCTGGCTGATCCCACCACCGCTTCATCTTACTAAACATCACGACTGTTAAGAGAGCGCATTTCAAGCTCTTTTCATCATCCACATTGGAGGGATTTTAATGTCTACACAGGACTCTAAGCAGCCAAATAATAATGCAATAGAAAGTCCCCAAGGATCTGGTTCTGAATATCACCGTGAGCACGCAGGGAATGTTCCAGATTATGGTGGAAACAGTATGGAGCAAATCGCTAAAGACGAATTAAAAAATCAAACCGACAATACAAATATGTAATCAAAAGCAACAAAGTTTACAAGAAAGAGCCTTTATTAAACATAAAAGGACAGTATTATGTTACTGTCCCTTTATGTTTAGATTGGTGCTTTCTGTGCTGTTAATCTATTTCGGCCAGTCATTTTAGATTCAAGCATTAATTGGTCAGCCTGGATATATCCTTTTTCTATTGATAGTCTCTCATTTAATTTAAAAAAATAAAGACCCATAGAAGAAGTATATTGAACCTGTATCGTTTCACCTTTGTACTCTAAGTTTAAAGTGCAATTTTCAATGTGCGTAAGAATTTGGTCTAACAATAAGGTTGTTTCCTCATAATCTTTATTTCGAATAAACATAGTGAACTCTTCGCCGCCACTCCTAAATAAGAAATCATTCTTCCCAAGATAGGTTTGAAGTTTTTTGGCAAAATGGATAATGACTTGGTCCCCAACGGCATGATTAAAGTTATCATTTATTCTTTTAAAATTATCAAAAAAGGTGATCGTATTTTGCAGGACAAAAGAACCGATGTTATAAAAGATGTGGAGAAACTCCTCAGGGTCATCCGTTTTTGTTACTTTTTTATAAAAATAGGCTGCAATCCGAAAAAGGGATTCATATACTAATAAACCTGCTGGACCGAATATTAAAATAAACGATAGACTGTAATTGAGCCCATAATCAATCGTAACATTCCCTTTTTTACTAATTGTTCGTAAATGGAAAGAAAGGACCGTAAAGAACCAGTAGATGAGTAGTGCTTTGAAAAAAAACGTTTCACCGAAGAAGTGACTCTTTGGGAGTAATGAGCCTAACAGTGATACTAAAAATAAGATGATGATATAAATTTTATCCTTGCTCATACTGGATTGGTCCTCTCTCCATCTACTTTAGTGCTTTCATCATTAGAAGTTATGAATCGTCCATAATAAATAATAATAATAATAATATACTAACAAAATATTAAGATATAGGTAATCATTATTTTTAATTAACTTTAACTTTTCTAACTATTTGTAGATTTATTCCTTCTGGATGGTATAGGTAAAATAAAAAGTCCATCCCAGTGTCGGAATGAACGTTTTACCTATGAAATTACACCAAAAACTCATGCGTTTTATTGTAATAAATAAACCCGTTCGGGTCTGCCAACTGTTCCATAGGACAAATCAGCTTCAATTTTTTCAATTGATACTAAATGTTCGAGATACCTTCTTGCGGTAGTTCGACTAACGCCTACCTCTTTTGCAACAGTTTCTGCTGTAAGTCCGGTGGTTACTTTTCCAAGGACTTCGATAACTTTTTCAAGTGTTAGAGGATCGATTCCCTTAGGAAGGTAAGCCCTTTCATTTGTGGTGTTATCATTCTCTTTCCAAAACAGTTTGTCAACCTCCTGCTGTGAGATATAGGAATTCTCCTTGGTTAGTTTTAAAAATTTGGCGTGATATTCCTGATATCGTTGCAAAGACTGTTTAAATCGTTCAAAAATCACCGGTTTAATAATGTAATCAAACACACCTAACCGAATGGCCGATTGGACCTTATCAATCTCTTTAGCCGCTGTAATCATGATAACATCCATTTGTTTCATTTGGAGCTTTGTTTCTTTTAATAAGTCTAATCCGTTCATATCAGGAAAATACACATCAAGGAGGATTAAATCTGGCTGCAGAACTTCTATTAACGTTTTAGCCTCTTCATAGCTAACCGCAATTCCAACGGGTTGAAAGCCCTCTATCAGATCAAGAAATCGTTTCTGGATTTCTGCAATTCTCAAGTCATCTTCAACTATTAACACTTCGATATCTTTGTTCCCCTTCATGTAACATCCCCCTGCACTTTGGTATGGCTGCCGTGAAAATGGTCCCTTCCCCTTTCGTTGATGAAAATGTCAGATAGCCGCCTAAGTCATGAATGGCCGTTTGTGCCAAGCTGAGACCGATACCGGAATTACTGTTTGTCTTTTTGGTAGAAAAACCCGGTTTAAAGATGTAATCCTGAACTTTAGGGTCTATGCCAACTCCATTATCTTCCACCTCAATAATTAATTCCTTGCCAAGATCCGTTAAAAAGAGTGTGACTTTTTTTTGATCTTTTTGGCTCTCCCTTACTGCCTCAAAAGCATTGTTGATTAAATTGCCGATAATCGTTACTAACCTATCTCGACTAATTTCAACAGGTACATCTTTAAAACTGCTGCCGCGATCAATGGAAAGGCCAATTTTCAATTCGCTGGCGAGACTAACCTTCCCTAAAATAAATCCCGCGATAATCGGATCAGGTATCTCTTTCATTAAAAATTGGATAAAACCTTGCGCTACATCTACTTCTTTTGAGATAAAATCAATTGCTTCTTTATAAGAGCCAAGCTGAATGAGGCCCAGCAATGTGTAAAGTCTGTTCGAGTATTCATGCGTTTGGGCCCGCAATCCCTCTGCATATGCTTTAATATGAGATAATTCCTTTAATAAATTAGCCAGCTCTGACTTATTACGGAAGCTTGCAACCGCACCGATTACCTCTCGTTTTTTATCAAAAATGGGAATGCGGTTGGCGAAATATACATCACCGTTAATGAGAATTTCTTGGTCATATTCCGCCTGTCCAGATTGAACCACTTCATACAGTTGGGTATTTTCAAGGACTGTTTCAATTCGTTTGCCACGTAAAAGGACTTCATTCGGTACACCTAAAATGGTATGAGCCGTTTCATTTACCACCGTAATTCGCCCAACCGTATCGATGGCAATGATTCCTTCATGAATAGACTCGAGGATGGCATGTTTTTCCTGGTACATCCAGGCAATCTCTCTCGGTTCTAACCCAAAAATCGCCCTTTTGATATTTAACGAGATTAGTATGGCTGCAATCAGACTCCCAATTAAGATGATTAAGGTGGTAACAAAGATTTTTCGCTGTATTTTTGCTACTTCTTTTTGAATTTCTGTCTGAAGATATCCAACTGAAACTACTCCAATTACCGTTCCTCCACTAATAATAGGCGCTTTGCCTCTTAGTGAAGGTCCCAGTGTACCGGTCGATTCTGAGATTACCGATTTCCCTTTAAAGACACGGCCATTATCACCGCCAACCATTTTTTGGCCGATTCTGTTTGGATTGGGGTGGGAATACCGGATTTCGTTGCGGTTCCCAACCACGATAAACTCGGCTCCAACCTGTTTTCGAATTTTTTCAGCGATCGGCTGGATGAGTGCCGAAGGATCATTCGTTTGAAATGCAGTCTGGATATCCGGCATATTTGCGATGGTTTGCGCAACGGATAAGGCCTTCGTGCCAATCTCATGCTTAAGATTGGACTCCATAATATTTTTAAAGGAAAATTCGATAATCGTCCCCATGATAATAATTAATATAGATATTCCAAGCATTAATTTCGTATGTA
Source organism: Bacillus sp. ISL-18 (assembly GCF_018613415.1). GTDB lineage: Bacteria > Bacillota > Bacilli > Bacillales > Cytobacillaceae > Neobacillus. The sequence goes on from NZ_JAGGQG010000019.1 coordinate 217,078, forward strand.
AACGCATGCATACACCTCTAACTCCATTATATAAAAAAAACTCCTTATTAAAAGGAGTTTTTAAACTATTTAAAAAATTTACCCTTCCACATTAATAATAACTTCCTTTCCTCTCCGCTTCATTATAAACGGTATTACTAACCAAAGAGCGGTAATTAGTAGAAAGACAAGCGAAATTGGACGAGTAAAGAAGACACCATAATCCCCGTTTGAGATCGTTAAGGCTCTTCGTAAATTATTCTCCACCATTGGTCCCAAGACGAGACCAAGAACAAGCGGTGCAATCGGGTAATCATGTTTACTGAGGAAATATCCAAAAATCCCGCACCCGAGTAAAAGCAACAGATCATTGGTTGAAACTTGAACTGCATACACACCAAAAATAGACACGGCGATAATCATTGGAATTAAATATTTCTTAGGTGTTTCAATGATTTTCGCAAATACTTTCACAAGCGGCAAATTGAGGATGAGGAGCATGATATTTCCAATAAACATACTGGCAATTAATCCCCAAGCTACCTGTGGATGGTCTTCAAATAATAATGGACCTGGCTGAACATTATACATCATTAATGCACCCATTAAAATGGCTGTTGTACCGGAACCAGGGATCCCAAGCGTCAGTAACGGAATCATTGCACCGCCAGAGGCTGCGTTATTGGCTGATTCCGGTGCAGCTACCCCGGCAATCGCACCCGTACCAAATTTGGAAGGGTTTTTCGAAATTTTTTTCTCTAGTAAATAAGAGAAAAACGAGGCAAGTGTTGCACCGGCGCCTGGTAAAATACCAACAAAGAAACCTAAGATTGAACCGCGGGCAATCGGACCTGCTGACTCCTTAAATTCTTCTTTGGATGGAAGTAAATTAGTTATTCTAGCAACCTCGCCATCTTCGTCTTCTTTTTCTAAAATGGTCTTAAATACCTCGCCAAGTGCAAACAATCCTACGGCAATGGTTAGGAATTCAATCCCTTGAAAGAGCCAGGGAATGTCAAAGGTAAATCGGGAAATTCCAGAAACTGTATCAATTCCGATTGTCCCAAGCAATAAGCCGCATACTGTCATGATTAATGCCTTGGTAACTGATTTTCCAGCAAGACCGCTTACTGCGCCAAGGCCCAAGAGCATTAATGAAAAATATTCGGCAGGACCGAATTTGAGGGCCACTGCGGATAACGGTTTTGCCAACGCAATCAAAGCAACTAATGTAACTATCCCTGCCACAAACGAGCCGATAGCTGCAATCGATAGGGCGCTTCCTGCTCTTCCTTTCTTAGCCATTTGATACCCATCGAGAGTAGTAACCACTGAGGAAGACTCACCGGGGGTATTTAAGAGAATAGAAGTGGTTGAACCGCCATACATCGCCCCATAATAGACGCCTGCTAATAGAATAATTGCACTGGTAGCTGCCTGTTCCGGCGGGAGACCACCTGTGATGGAGGCTGTGACGGGAATAAGTAATGCTACCCCGCTCATCGGTCCAATTCCTGGGAGCACCCCAACAGCGGTACCAATTAACACACCAACAAAAGCAAATAGGATATTATACCAAACAAGTGCTGTTCCAAATCCTTGCAATAAATAATCGAGTGTACTCATCTTTGCACCCCTTCTAATGATTCAAGTCTTATCTAAAACCAAATTGGCCAGCCTGGAAGCGTTCCCTTTAAAACATCTACAAATAAGAAATAGACGATTCCTGAGAAAGCAGCCGCAATTATAATAGAAGAAAGTAGTTTTTTTCTCTCCATGGCTTGGAAACAAACCACTAGAAAGAGAAAGGTGGTAATGACATATCCGACCGATTCAAGGGTTAAGATATAAACCAACGTAGCAATAATAATAATGACGAAAGGCTTGTACTGCAATTCCTCTTTCTTGCTATGGCCATACTTGTTAATGAATGTTTCATAGAATAATCGGATACTAAGTAAAACTAGAATAATTCCGAGGACAAATGGAAAAATATCAGGGCCGACGACACTTCCATAGGAAGAGCTCGAAATATGTTTGCTCCCAATTATAAACAGAACACCGACAGTTAAAAATAAGATAGATGCAAAGCGATCAAATTTTATCTCCACATGAGTCACCCCCTATAAAAATAAGGAGGAGATTTACCCCCTCCCCTTTCTGCTTACTTCTGCATCCCCAAGGCAGTTAATAATTGTTGGACCTGCTGATCTTGTTCTCCTAAGAATTTTTTGAAGTCTGAACCGTTTTTGTATTCTAATTCCCAGCCCTGTGTCTCAACTTCTTTTTTCCATTCAGGAGATTGAACTAATTTATCAATGGTTTTTTCCCAATAGCCGAAAGCTTCCTTAGACATTTTTTCAGGACCAAAAATCCCGCGCCAAATGGTAAACTCGGCATCAACTCCTTGTTCTTTTGCGGTTGGAACATCCTTAAAATCGCCAGCTAATCGTTCTGAAGCTGTAATGGCCAGAACCCTTACTTTTCCTGCTTTTAAAAACTCCTTTACACTCGACGCATCGGTACCAATAACATCGGCATTACCACCAAGCAGGGCCGTAATCGCTTCCCCGCCGCCATCGTAAGAGACATACTTTATTTTGGTTGGATCTACTCCAAATTTATAAGCAGGAAGGATAGAAATTAAATGGTCCATCGAACCTGGAGCAGAACCGCCAGCAAACGTTAATTTTGTTGGATTTTTCTTTACTTCTTCTAACACTGATTTTAAATCCTTAAATTTGGAATCCTTTTTGACCACGATTGCCCCATAATCTTTGGTTAGCTGTGCGAGTGGAGTTGTATTTTTGTAACCATATGGACTGTTCCCTTCCTTTTTTAGATTGTTGATAATAATGGGAGGTGAACTCACAAACAGCATGTCATTATTTTCAGCTTGCTCTGTTGCGTATTCGGCCATAAAGACAGCGCCTCCGCCGCCTGGCTTATTCTCTACCGTCATTGGCTGGTTGACTAGTTTTGTCTCACCTAAAACCTTTGTAAATGAACGGGCCGTTAAATCCCATCCTCCCCCTGCCCCAGATGGAGCCACTACGGTAATCGCTTTTGTAGGATAGCCTGTACTTTCCTCTTTTTTACCTGAATTCGTTCCTGCTGATTCCTTACTACTGCTGCAAGCCCCCAAACTTAATGCCAAAGCACCTGCACACATCACTGTTGAGATTTTTTTAAAAGAAAACATTTTACTTCCCCCTTGTAAACGTTTTCTTAATTTTACAAAATTTACGAGTGTTTTAAATATTGTATATTTAAGTCACATTAAAAACTTAATCACCATTTTGTTCATAAACTTCATGAAACCAAAAAGAATACCACTAGTTTTGTCTCTAGTGGTCCTCTTTTTATTGTTTACTTTTTGTCAATCTTGCTATATTCTATCGTCCCTGTTTTAAGAGATATTTAGATGTATTTTCTAAGATTGCTAAGCGGATAAGTTTCACCTTTATATCCTTACTAAGTGAAAGCCATTCAGGTTTATTAATTTTCAACTGAAACTCCCCCTTCAGATAATAGTTCAACATTTATTTAATCAATCCAATGGTTTGATATAACAATTATTCATATTTATGTTCTTCCCGTATCTCCAATGAGTCTAACCTTCTTTTCATCACCAATTTATTTGAAAATTCTACAAATATTTCATCTAGTTATTTGGTTCTAGTTAAATCAATTATTTTACTTAACATTAGTAGTATATTACTAATTTTCGAAATTTTTTTAATTGATAGTTTATTAGGTAAACGAAGTATGTTAGTATTTCTTTGATTAAATAACACTTGGAGGGAATAAGTGATGAAAAAGAAAAAAGTATTCGGATACATACTATCAACCGGCATTCTAGCTGCTACACTTGGATGTGGCACCACGGCAGTTTTTGCAGAGCCATCCACAACGCCAAATGGACCATGGGTACAGGACCAACAGAACCTTTCCTTTGAAAGTTTTATGTCGAATGAACAATTAGAAGCAAAATTGAAACAATTGGAACAAGCCTCTAATGGAAAAATGAAGTTGGAACAATTTGGCACATCCAATGATGGCTATCCCCTTTATGTTGCGAAACTAGGCGATAATAATCCAAACAAAAAACGTGTACTAGTGTATACGCAAATTCATGGCAACGAACCGCTTGGTACTGAAGCTGCTGTCGAGTTAATCCAAAAACTATCAGCTGGAGGCAAAGAGGCTGCTAATATATTGGACAAGGTAAATGTTTGGTTCGTCCCTCGAGTCAATCCGGACGGTACAGCAAATCAATACGAAGGCAAGCCATTCCCTGTTAGATACTCGCACCAAACTTGGAATCCAGAAGAATTAGGACTGCCAGCCGGCACTACCGCTCCTTGGTATTACAATGCTGAAGGCAGTGAACGGGCGCAAAATAATGAGGGAAAAGTCGTATACGGAATCCCTGGTTTTGACCTGAATCGTGATTTCAATCCAAATTACGACTTTAATATAAACGACGAAATTAAAAAGGATCCACAAAAAGTTGCCAATCTCTTAAATAGCACTAGCACGAACAATGGTTCACAAGCATCATTTGTCTTTTCGCCTGAAACACGTGCCTTAACATCATTAGTAAAACAATTTAATCCGGATGTGGCGATTGACCTTCACCACCGCGGTTTTAACCAATTATCAGAAGAAGACAATCGTTCCGTCTCTATTCAGCTTTTAGCTCTATTTACAACTAAACCATACGTAGATCCTTTCAGTGGAAGGACGTATAAAGTGGATAGAGATGTAGAAACATTTAGCAAAAAGGTAAATGCAGTTGCCTATGAATCCTTACAGCGGGGAAATTCCTCTTACGGGGCGATTCAAAAATATCCTCAGGTTAACTATCCAGGATCAGGATTAGGCGCCATTCAATTAAATGGAACTGCCACCATGTTGATTGAAATAAAGGGACAAACCCAAACATTGGGTCAAAAGCAAAATGGGATGTTAAAGGAAACAGCAAAAGTACCGGTTATGGCTGTTCTTAATAGTTTAGCAGATGGTTCAATTGAGAACGTAGATCCGGCAGTTTATGATGCAATCCCAGATTATTCATTGCCAGTAAACGCAGGCGGGAATAAATAAAAATAATGATACAAGGGATGGGCTTTTTTAAGCTCATCCCTTTTACTTTTTTAAAAACCTATTGATGACTCTCCATTTCGAGAACGGGAGGAATATCTTATCACCCCCAAAGTTTTTTACTTTTTGTGTAAGGAAACCTAACACATTCAATGAAATCCTTATTTTTCTCCTATATACTTCAACGTACAACCAAATAAAGGTTTCTCTACTTTTAAAAGAGGAACAAAAATTGCTCTCTAGGGTTCCGTTTAAAGAGGTCTTGAAAGACTCCTTTAAGGACTGGTCCGAGAGGGAGCGTACAGTTATCTGTATACACGGAGGGATAAAAGCCCGGGAGAATTTTATTTATAAAATTCTCCCGGGCTTTTTCTTTTCCAACCACAACGGAAAAGGATGGATGAAAATGAATGGAAAACCAACACTTGTAAAATCGCTGAAACTTCACCAAGTTGTCTTTATGGGGCTGGCCTGGATGACACCAATGATCTATTTCACTGTCTATGGAGTTGCCTTCGAGGCTGCCGGAGGAATGCTCGCTGCTGCCTATGTAACAGCATTTATTGCAATTTTCTTTACTGCCTATAGCTATAGTCAAATGGTCAAGGCCTATCCCATTTCTGGTTCTGCTTATATCTATACGAAAAAAGCAGTCCACCCCATTGCTGGATATTTGGTTGGATGGGCCCTTTTATTAGATTATATTTTCTCACCAATTATTGCGATTCTGACTTTCGGGATTTTTATGAATACGGAATTCCCTTCTATTCCTGTTTTTGTATGGATTATCGTGATGAACGTTGTCCTAGCCATTGTTAACATTGTTGGTATTAAATCAGCTGCACGTGTTAGCGGCTTGTCGGTCCTTTTCCAAATTGCCTTTATCATTCTCTTTTGTATTTTAGTAGCGAAAGATATTCTTACTGGCCAGACTGATTCTAACTCTATCCTCTCTTTAGCCCCATTTTTTAACGATCATATTTCTGTTGGCGGAGTTCTATCGGGCGCTGCGCTCATCTGTTTTTGTTTCCTCGGCTTTGACGCTGTGACAACAATGGCAGAAGAGACAATTAATGCAAAGAAAACGATACCTAAAGCGATTTACCTGATTGTCGTCATTGCCGTCATTATGTATCTAGCCATATCTTATTTATCACAAATTGCCTTTCCAAATTTCACGTTTACCAATCCAGATAATGCCGCATACAGCCTTGTTCAGCTCGTTGGCGGCAACTTGTTAAGCTCGCTCTTTATCATGGTACTAATCGTAGCGACTTTTACACAGGGTGTCTCTTCCGTAACAAGTGTCAGCCGCTTCCTTTTTGCTCTAGGCCGTGAATCGATTTTACCAAAAAAATTATTTACGACGATTCATCCAAAATATAAAACACCTGTTTCCAACATAGTGTTTGTTTCGATCATTTCCCTTTCAGCTGTGTTTATTAACCTTGATTCAGCTGTGTTATTTGTAAGTTTTGGCGCACTAACTGCGTTTACCTTCGTTAATCTCTCAGTTATCTTTCATTACTATATCAAGCAGAAAAGAAGGTCACCAAAAGAAACATTTTTGTACTTAGTCTTCCCTCTCATTGGTGCTGGTTTTATCGGTTGGCTGCTTACGTTGCTTGATAAAACCACCCTTATGATTGGATTGATTTGGGTAGCTGTTGGGTTTGTTTACCTAATTGTTAAATCAAAATGGGAAGTGGCTAAGGAAAGAAAATACTCCATTTCAAAGGTTAAACAAATAGCTGACTAATAAAAAACCATGTTAGAAAATGTAACATGAATGTTGTTGAATCCCACAGCCAAACGATATACTAAATTCATCTTAAATAAAGGTTTCCACAAAAAGTTGGAAACAAAAAGCTGTCTAGGGTTCCGTTTAAAGTTAACTTTAAAGACTGGTCCGAGAGAGAGCGTACAGTTAAGCTGTATACACGGAAGGATAAAAGCCTGGGAGATTCATCTCCCCATGGTTTTTATCCTTTTTTTATTACTGAATAGGAGGAAAAAAACATGAAGACTCTAGCACCATCAAAAATTCCAAAAATGATTCCAGCGGGCGGAAAATGGTCTAATCTGATCAGACGTGGAAAGCAAATCACCTTTACTGCTCTCGAGGAGGGTGCGAATATTTCCCTGCTGCTATATAACGCAAATGATCTGTCCGAACGTTACAATATGCCGGATACCCTGAAAGCCCAGCACACTGCCCATTTAACAAAAGGACATGTCCTCATGAGCGACAACGGCAGGGTCCTTGCGAGCATCATTGAAGATTCACTCGGCTGGCATGATCCCCTTTCAGGCTACACTTCACGGGTATTTACCAATCAAAAATATGGAATATCAACTTATCAAAACGAACGGAATGATTATTACAGAAGCGGCGAAGAAAACTTTGCAGTGGAGCTATTCCGAAATGGTTTAACTCCTCGAGATCTTATGCCAGTCGTTAATTTATTTTCTAAAGTTTATTGTGATAATGATGGAAATTTGCATTATGTTTCAGATCACAGCAAAAAAGGTGACACCATCACGCTGAGAATAGAGATGGACGTTATTTTAGTTTTTTCCAATACACCGAACCCGCTAAATCCAGCGGCCACTTACCCATCCGTACCTGTTCAAGTGATCATTACCGAAGCTGAACCCATTCAAGAGAATGATTGTTGTTTCAACCATCGTCCAGAAAACCAGCGTGCATTTGAAAATACATGGGAATACCTTTCACTTTCCAAAGGAGGAATTCAATAATGGCCGTTTTAAATCATGCAGTTAGTGACAAAAAAATTGAAAATGTATTTTTTCACAAAACCATCCCTGCTGGGGAAGGTTGGATCTACACCCTTGAGCCAGGTCAGGTTCTTCGAATCGTCGACCTAGAAGGAAATCAAGCGGCAGATACACTTTTTTATGACGCTGATCAACCTTCTGATCATTACAGTGCCGTCAATACCATTCAAAGGCAAGGTAACGTTTATTTATCAACAGGATCCGTGCTTGTCTCCGAATCCGGTAAAGAGCTAGTAAAAATTGTCGCAGATACATGCGGCCGTCACGATACACTTGGGGGTGCCTGTTCAGCGCAAAGTAACACCGTTAGGTATTCGCATGATACCCTGTCAATGCATAATTGCCGCGATACCTTCATGCTCCAGTTAGCCAAGTATGACAGCCGGTTTTCAAAACGCGATTTGGCTCCAAATGTTAATTTCTTTATGAACGTCCCTGTTACGCCAGAAGGAGGATTGACATTTGAAGATGGTGTCTCAGCACCAGGCAAATATGTTGAACTGCAGGCCATTAGCAGAACGCTTGTCTTAATCAGTAACTGCCCGCAGCTTAATAACCCTTGTAACGCCTATAACCCTACACCTATTCAAGTTTTGCTTTGGGATAAATAACCACAACAAAAGGAGTGCTCATCCATGTTTAAGAATGTATTAATTGCTAACCGCGGTGCAATCGCCGTTCGAATTGAAAGAACATTGCGAAAGATGGGCATCCAGTCTTTCGCAGTCTATACGAAAGCAGATCAAGACTCTCTGCATGTCGAACTCGCCGATCACGCCATTTTAATCGGAGATGGAGCTGCTAAAGACAGCTACTTAAATATGGAATTAATCTTAAAGACTGCTTTAGACCATAATGTAGATGCCATTCATCCAGGGTATGGTTTTTTAAGCGAAAATGCTGATTTCGCCCGTGCTTGTCGTGAAAAAGGGATTACCTTTATTGGGCCTACTCCCGAACAGATGGAAGTGTTTGGTTTAAAGCATTCCGCACGTGAAATTGCTGTAAAGGCTAATGTTCCGCTCCTTCCTGGAACATCACTTATTACTGAGTTAAGCACTGCCTTAGTAGAGGCAGAGCGGATTGGCTATCCAGTGATGTTAAAAAGTACTGCCGGCGGCGGCGGGATTGGAATGCGTGTATGTCTAGATCAAAATTCCCTTCGTGATGCGTTCGAATCCGTCTCGAGGCTGGCAGAGGCCAACTTTAATAATGGTGGTGTATTCTTAGAAAAATATATCCAAAAGGCACGTCATGTTGAGGTTCAAATTTTTGGAAACGAGTTTGGTGAAGTGGCTGCTCTCGGTGAACGTGATTGCTCAATTCAACGCCGCAATCAAAAAGTCGTTGAAGAAAGTCCAGCCCCGTGCCTCCCTGCTTCCGTAAGAAATGATATGCTGGCTTCTGCGAAACGATTAGCCGCGGAAGTCGGCTATCGGAGTGCCGGCACGGTCGAATTTTTATATAATCCAGATGAAGAGCGCTTCTACTTCCTCGAAGTGAATACACGTCTTCAAGTGGAGCACGGTGTGACAGAAGAAGTTTTGAAGATTGATTTAGTTGAATGGATGGTCCGTGAAGCAGCCGGTGACTTACGTTCTTTAGATTCACTGTATTCAACACCAACAGGTCACAGTATCCAAGCTCGCATTTATGCTGAAGATTGCTTAAATGATTTCCGGCCGAGCGGCGGTCAACTTGATAAGGTTCAATTTTCAGATACTGCCCGTATTGAAACATGGGTTCGAGATGGTTTGGTTGTCACTCCTCTTTATGATCCCATGCTTGCGAAAATCATTGTCCATGCAGAGACACGTGAAGAAGCGCTGAATCAATTAAGTTTAGCCCTCGGGCAAACCCGACTTTATGGTGTGACTACAAATCTTCAATATATACAGGCGCTTTTAGAAGAAGAAGATTGCCGAACTGGTAATGTCCATACGCAAATGTTAAAGGAATTCTTCCCGGATGAACGTGCGATAGAAGTACTAGATGGCGGCATCCAATCAACTGTCCAGGATTGGCCGGGCCGGATCGGTCACTGGGATGTAGGTGTACCCCCTTGCGGACCTATGGATCCCTTTTCTTTTAGGATAGGGAATAAATTACTTGGGAATGAGGATCATGCTGCAGGCCTTGAATTAACACTTCGCGGCGGTTCCTATAGCTTCCGCAGTGATATGAGGATCGCTCTTACAGGTGCTGATATGAATGCCAAGCTCGATGAAAAGGATGTTCCCATGTATCAGGTGCTATCTGTTAAACGCGGCCAAGTGTTGTCCTTTGGTGAAGCGGCATCCGGTATGCGAACCTATATATTAGTAGCAGGCGGATTGGATATCCCGCTTCATCTCGGCAGTGCATCAACATTCACACTCGGCGGGTTTGGTGGTCATGGCGGCCGGGCCCTTCGCACCGGAGATGTATTACGTGTAAATAACAGTAAGACTTTTACAGTAAGTGTGCTTCCTTCCATAAAACAGCCTCCTATTAAACGAAACTGGACCATTGGGGTAATTCCCGGTCCACATTGTACGGAGGAATTCTTACTGCCTGATTACCTAGATCAGTTAACGAATACAAGCTGGGAAGTTCATTTTAATAGTTCGCGGACTGGTGTCCGCTTAATTGGCCCTGCCCCGCTTTGGGCACGAGAAGATGGCGGCGAAGCAGGTCTCCATCCATCGAATATACACGATAATGCCTATGCGATTGGAACACTGGATTTAACGGGTGATATGCCAATTTTACTTGGACCCGATGGCCCTAGTTTGGGTGGGTTTGTATGTCCTGTCACGACCGCATCAGCTGAATTCTGGAAGATCGGTCAGCTTCATGCGGGCGACCATATCCAGTTCCAGTTACTAACTCTTGAAGAAGCAGATGAATTACGTAAACAACAGGAGGAGTTCCTGGAAGAAATTTGTATAGATAATCCAAGTGTTTCTGCAGTTCCTTCCTTGCCTAAAGAAATTAGACAGTTTACACCTGATTACCCAATTTTAAAAAGAACAGCAAAAGGTAACTTCCCAATGTCTATTCGCGCAGCTGGTGATGCAAACATTCTGATTGAATATGGAGATTTAGAGCTTGATCTTCTCCTTCGGTTTCAGGTTCACGCTTTAATGGAAGCCATCAAGGCGCAAACAGAAATTCCAGTTCTTGATTTGACACCGGGCATTCGTTCACTACAGGTTCATTTAGATTCAAACAAAATGTCAATCCTATCAGTCTGTGAAATGATCGAATCTATTAATGAAAAACTGCCTCGCTTAGAGGAAATGGAAGTTCCTTCGCGGATTGTTCGTCTGCCCCTATCATGGGATGATCCGGCTACAAGACTGGCAATTGATCGCTATCAACAAAATGTTCGCCCAGATGCTCCATGGTGCCCTAGCAATCTAGAATTTATCCGCCGTGTGAATGGTCTCGATGATATTGAAGATGTGAAGAGAATAGTTTTTGATGCCAACTACCTTGTGCTCGGTCTTGGTGACGTTTATTTAGGGGCTCCTGTTGCTACACCAATTGATCCCCGTCACCGTTTAGTGACAACGAAGTACAATCCGGCGCGGACATGGACACCGGAAAATGCCGTAGGAATTGGCGGCGCCTATATGTGCGTATACGGAATGGAAGGGCCAGGAGGTTATCAATTTGTTGGCCGTACGGTCCAAGTATGGAATCGACTTCGTGAAACAAAGAGCTTTCAGGCTGACAAACCATGGCTGCTTCGCTTCTTTGACCAAATTCAATTTTATCCAGTCAGTGCCGAGGAATTGCTTGAAATGCGCGAGGACTTTTTACGTGGCCGTTTCGAAGTGGATATTACGGAAACATTCTTTAAACTAGGCGACTATTTAACCTTCCTTGATTCCATTAAAGAAAGTACTGACGGCTTCCGCGAAACCCAGCAAGCTGCCTTCCGTGCGGAGCGTGAAAGCTGGCGGAAAAACGGTGTTGCTGAATTTGTTTCCGAACATGAAGTAGTAGAGACGGTCGAAGAAGTTCTGCCTGAGGGTGCTGAAGGGGTTCGCACCGCCCTGCCAGGAAGCATTTGGAAAGTTCTAATTGTTCCAGGTGATGAAGTGAAAAAAGGTGACACATTAATAATAGAAGAAAGTATGAAAATGGAGTTTCCACAGCTGGCCCCATGTGACGGATATGTTCATTCTGTCCATGTCTCACCTGGAGATGAAGTTCATTCAGGTCAGTTGATTGTCTCTATAACTAAAGAAAAGCGAGGTGCGCACGATGCAAACCATCAACATGTTACAAACACTGTTCTTTCATGATTTGAAGAAAAACTATTATTCTAAAAAACTTACCCCTGAGGCTGTTTGCAAGGAAATTGTTAAACGTGCTGAAGCAGACAAAGCGTTTAATATTTGGATTACTCCTCCTTCGATGGAGATGATCCAGCCCTATCTTGATGGTTTGAAACACATGGACCCAGAGCAAACACCGCTCTGGGGAATCCCTTTTGCGATTAAAGATAATATTGATTTGGCAGATGTACCTACCACTGCTGGCTGCCCTGACTATTCTCACACCCCTACTGAGCATGCGACCGCAGTGAAACGCTTGATTGAAGCAGGAGCAATTCCCATCGGCAAAACAAATCTCGACCAATTTGCAACAGGACTTGTAGGTACACGCAGCCCTTTTGGAGAAACGAAAAACGCCCTCTCCCCCGACCTAATCAGCGGCGGCTCAAGCTCTGGTTCTTCGGTTTCCGTTGCTCGGGGACTTGCGGCTTTTTCCCTGGGTACAGATACCGCAGGTTCGGGCCGTGTACCTGCAGCATTAAATAGGCTTGTAGGCTTTAAGCCAAGTCTTGGCGCTTGGCCGGTGAAGGGAGTGGTTCCTGCTTGCGCAAGCCTTGATTGCGTAACCGTCTTTGCTAATAGCCTCGCGGATGCATTCCTTGTTGATGAAGTAGTCCGCGGGTTTGAGGAAACTGACCCTTGGTCTCGTGAGCTAAAACGCAGCACAAATGCATTGCCGGAAAAAGTTCTGCTTTTAAAAGAAGAACCTGAATTCTTTGGCCCGTTTGCAGACGAGTATCGGCAAGCTTGGGAGCAGACTGTTAACCGGATTAAGAGTCTTTCTATCCCAATTGAATTCATCGATGGAAGCTTTTTTGCTGAGGCGGCTGCGATCCTTTATGATGGACCATGGGTGGCGGAGCGCTGGTCCGATTTAGGATCCTTCATTCAGTCGAATGAAGGAGCTGTATTTCCAGTAACAGAAAAGGTGCTACGTAATGGAGCCAATCCCGATTATGATGCCGCCTCTGTTTTTAAAGCCATTCACAAACTGCAAGCATTTAAACAAAAAGCACATCAACATCTTAAAAATGCCGTTTTGATTATGCCTACTTCCGGTGGTACCTGGACACGTGAACAAGTACGGGAAAATCCAATTGAAACAAACAGTAAAATGGGACTTTATACGAATCATTGTAATTTATTGGACCTGTGTGCGATTGCTGTACCTTGTGATGATGCTGCGGAAAATCTTCCTTTTGGAGTCTCGATGTTTTCTAGTCATATGAATGAACACTTGATTGCTGGCCTATCGGATTTATTTTTAAATGGTGTAGGTTCCACAGTTAATAAAACTACTACACTAGTAGCAGTTTGCGGCCTTCATATGAGAGGATTTGCGCTTGAAAAACAAATGAAGGATCATGGGGCGTTATTTGTTCGAGCAGCTAAAACCGCTCTTAAATACAAAATGGTTAAATTAGCCACTCTTCCTCCAAAACCAGGATTAATCCGTACAAATGATCCAGGGGCTTCGATTGAAGTGGAGTTATGGGAAATGCCTTTGTCAGAGCTTGGATCCTTTGCTGCTCTAATCCCTTCGCCTCTAGGACTTGGAAGGGTTGAACTGGAAGATGGGACTGAAGTACTCGGATTTGTATGTGAAGCCATTGCTGCCGAAAATGCCGAGGATATTTCATATACTGGCGGCTGGCGCTATTTATGATGAATATAAAGGCCATGTAGACAAACAAGGTTCTACATGGTCCTTTTTTCTTTTAAAGCTGACACTTAGGGCGTCTATACCCTTGATTGACAATCCAATTGGTTTTTTCATGCCATGTTTGGACAGCTCAAGGCAGTAATCACGCGGGACTGGCAGAAGTTTTAGCCATGTTCGGACATCTCTAGCCACTAAACACGCGGAGCTGTCCGAAGTCTTGCCATGTTCGGACAACTCAAGCCACTATTCATGCGGAGCTGTCCAAAGTCTTGCCATGTTCGGACAACTCTAGCCAGTAATCTCTCGGAGCTGTCCGAAGTCACACCAAGTTCGGACAACTCAACCCAGTAATCTCTCGGGGCTGTCCGAAGTCACACCAAGTTCGGACAACTCTAGCCTCTAATCCCGCCGTGCTGTCCGAAGTCTTGCCATGTTGGACACCTCTGACCACTAATCATGCGGAGCTGTCCAAAGTCTTGCCATGTTCGGACACCTCTAGCCACTTATCCCCCGGAGTTGTCCGGAGATTAGCTATGTTCGGACAACTCACCCCTGTAATCACGCGGAACTGGCCGAAGTAAATTATAGTTCACTCTAGTCCACTAATTCCACCTCTAGCCATTTCCGTACACTGTTAATAAACCAAATCTTTGAGCTTTGCCGCAAGTCCTCCATTGTTAAGACTTTCTCATGGATCTTTCCATCTTTGATTAATTTCTCTCGGAAGGTACCGGCCAGCAAGCCGCAGTTCACAGGCGGTGTCCATAATTCCCCCTCTATCTCCAAGACAAGGTTTCCATTCGTAAACTCCGTTAACTCCTCATTTCTATTCCTAAGTAATACATCAAAAACGTCCGCAGGCTTCGTTACCTGAAAATTAGTATAAACCGATCGATTGGTTGTTTTGTGATAGTAAAACGGATTATCCATATCAATTGATTTATCGGCAAGTATAACCTTTATTGGGGCTGGCATAGGTAAGACCGGTTGTCCATCTAGTGTTACTTCACTTTCCTTATTTACCAAGAGCCGCACTTTTAACTTACCGATACAGTTTAACCGGGAGAATACATCCAATTCCCTCTGGATTTCCTCCATTTGAATAGAAAACCCAAAGTATTTGGCTGACTTTTTCAACCGCTCCATATGTTCATTTAATAAGAAATACTGACCGTTATCTAGGAGTAAGCTTTCTAATAGGTCAAACTCAGGTCTATCTTCCTCCAGTAAACTCGCTTTTGCAAGAACTTCTTCATATTCCCCTTCAGATGTAGAATCCCAAGTAATCCCTCCTCCTACCCCATAAGCTGCTCGACCGGATTGCTGATCAATCAAGACGGTTCTAATTGGAACATTAAATACTGCTTCTTTATTTGGAGATAGATAACCGATGGCTCCACAATACACCTCACGCGGCTCCGGTTCCAAGTCCGCAATTATTTTCATCGTGCTGACCTTAGGTGCACCGGTTATCGATGCACATGGAAAGAGTGCCTTAAAAATATCAACAAACTCCGTCTTTTCAGCAACGGTTGCTGTTATAGTCGAAGTCATTTGATATACAGTTGGATAGGGTTCGATGTCATACAGTTTTGAGACTTTAACGGTCCCTAATTCCGCGATAACAGATAAATCATTTCGCAGCATATCGACAATCATGACATTTTCAGCTCGGTCTTTTTCGGAAAGGTAGAGTCCTCGGGCATTCGCCTCGTCCTCTTCAAAGGACTTCCCTCGTTTAATGGTCCCTTTCATTGGCCGAGTAGTAATCTTGTTACCCTCCAAACGAAAAAACAATTCAGGTGATGCCGATAAAATACTATGCACCCCCGTATTAATATACGCACAATAATCCGAAGTCTGTGCTTTTTTCAATCTCTCAAAAAAGGCATAATCATCCCCTTGAAATTGACTATGCAGCCGGATTGTATAGTTTGTTTGATAGGTATCCCCTCTCTCAATCCCATGCTTTATCGCATGAATGGATTGAGTATATTCTTCTAAACTAACGGATGGCTCCCACTCTGTTAGTGTATAAGATCCTTGACTGCTAATGATTTCGCCGCCGGGTTCCGTAAAGATTCCAAACCATAATAACGGCATTTTGCTGTCTGAATTTGTACTAAATGCAGCGTCAAATGCCGCCGCGCTTTCGTATGATAAAAATCCTGCGGCGTAGTAGCCATTATTTACTTCTTCCTGAACAAGCTGAAAACAAGGTAATACTTCCTCTATGGTTAATGCGGCTATCACTTTTTTTGGCTCTTTAAATATAAGGGGTTCAATTTTACCGTCTCTATTAGCAAATTCAAAAACGATCCATGGTACTCTATGTTTTGTATCCATCGTAACTTCCTTTAATAATAATTTTATTACATTATAAATAGTGACAATAATTAATCTGAAAAGCAACTCTTTTCCTTTTATTTTATCTACTATTATAATAGGTTATAGAGCATCGAAGAATTAAAAAGGAGCTAGTGAATATGATTAATGTTTTATTTGTCTGCCTGGGGAACATTTGCCGTTCACCAATGGCGGAAGCCTTATTTCGTGACTTAGTAAAAAAAGAAGATTTATCTGACCAAATAAAAGTCGATTCCGCTGCTACCAGTTCTTGGCACATTGGATCAGCACCCCATAAAGGAACCCTTGCAATTTTAAAGAAATATAACATCTCCGCCAATGGTCTGGTTGGACGACAATTAACAAAAAAGGATTTTGAAAAGTTCGATTATATTGTTGGAATGGATGAGAGTAATGTAATGAACATCTTCGAAATTACCGGAAAGCCTAAGCATCCCAAAATTCTTCGCTTGCTTGATTTAACGGAGCATAAAAAGGATGTGCCAGATCCCTATTACACTGGCGATTTTGAAGAAACCTACCAATTAGTTTCCGAAGGATGCATGGCCTTACTGGAGAAAATTCATACCGAACATGCTTAAGATTACCTTATTCAGCTACTTAGTTGCTGTTTAATGAGCCAAATTAGATATATGAATTTTTGAGGTGAACTTCTTGGGGGAAAAATCCACTCGAATCTATCTATTATTTCTTTGTTTATACGCCGTCTCCTATATGGGTAATGCCGTTTACGGTACATTTATGCCTGTCTACTTAAAAAGTATTGGCTTAAGTCAGACATCCATTGCTACCCTATTAAGCTTCGGCCCATTGATTGCGGTTCTGGCGCAGCCACTTTGGGGAAGTATCGGCGACCGGGCAGAAAGCAAAAACCGTGTTCTTCAGGTCTTGTCATTAGGAAGTTCGGTTTCCATCCTGTTCCTCCCGATATCTAATCAGTACCTTTATTTATTGACGATTATTTGTGTGGTCACCTTTTTTCAAACGTCGATCAATCCCTTAAGTGACGCCATTACATTAGAACATCTAGCCCGGACAAAATGGAACTTCGGACCGATCCGATTGGCTGGTACCATCGGTTTTGCTATTATGTCTGTTGCTTTTGGGATCGTCGCAAAAAAGAATATTAATAGTATCTCGATCGTTTATTCACTAGTGATGCTATTTACGCTGATCATCTGTACGCAATTGCCTAAAATAAAAGGTCATCAGTCTAGTAAAAACAAGGTTTCTCTCTCAGTTTTATTAAAAAACAGAAAACTTATGTTGTTTACCTTATTAAATTTTATCGTTCAAATTACCCTTGGGTATTATTACTCTTTTTTCCCTATTTATTTTAATCAGCTAGGAGCAGATAATCGTTTGCTTGGCTGGTCGATGCTTTTTTCATCGATAAGCGAACTGCCTTTCTTACTTTATGGCCATAAAATCATCGAGAGATTTGGTATTCCTGTTGTCTTGGTTGCAACTGCTTTTTTCGCTGGACTGCGCTGGCTGTTCTTTTATTTTGTTCACAATCCGTATCTGGTCCTGCCGATTCAAATGCTGCATGGATTAATTTTTATCGTATTATCCGTAACCCTTGCGATCTACATCAATCAAGAAGTTCCCAAAGAACTAAAGGCCTCTGGGCAAACGCTGAACGGTTTGCTAAGTTTAGGTTTGGCTAGAATTATAGGCAGCATGGCAGGCGGGATTGCCAGTGAATATATCGGGATGCGGGAAGTATTTTTATACAATGCAATGGTTGCTTTCCTTACCTTTTTGGTATTTATCTTTATTTTCTTAAAAGAATCGAGAACCGTACAAAAGGCGACGGTTTAACCATGCAATATTCTATAGCAAGTCATTCCTCACATTTATCCAAAAAAAGCTGCCTCAAAGAAGTTGTCCAGCAACTTGCTTTGGGCAGTCTCTTTTTTTGGTCTTTTTTTGCGTCTATAAGTGGCAACCGCTTATTCGAATGGTTGTCCCCAAAGGTTCTACCCCAGAGACAACTAACAAGTTTTAAAATAAGATTCCTGACAAATACACAGTAGTTGTCACCGTAATCATGCTAAGTATAGTGGACATCAAAACGACTTGAGCTGCAAATTCAGGATGATTTCCATACTCCAATGCAAATAGAGCACTATTCCTCGAGGTAGGAAAAGAGCTTGCAATAAACAACGCCTGTGCCGTGGTTCCCTCCAATTTCAATGTTGTAATAATAGCCATCGCGATCAACGGCGAGAGAATTAAACGGCCCAACAGACTTAAAAATAGCGGTAAAGACAATCGCCTTATCTTTATATAAGCACTTTGTGCACCAAGAGTAACTAACGCCACTGCTAAGAACGCATTGGACGTATTATGGATCGGTGTCCAAATAAAATTCGGAATTTTAACATGGCAGGAATGAAGAATCAAACCTAATAGAAATGCATAAATAACAGGATTCTTTAGAAATTCCTTTAATGCACCAAATCCTCTTTGATCAACTGAAACCGAATTAAACAACCCATAGGTATAAGTTAATAAATTTTGGAAAATCATCACGACAATCTGAATGGAGGCCCCTAATGGGTTATGTTGAAAAACCAACTGACTTACTGGCAAGCCAAAGTTACCGGCATTATTTAGAACGATACTATTTTTAAAGGTAGCGGCTAGTCCGTTTTCAAACTTGGCTGCCTTTGATATCACTGCACTTATGATCATTAAACATGTACATTGGATAACTAAAAAACCAATAATATGTACAAGCGTTTTTCCGCCAACATTATTTTGATAAATATTTACAAAACCAACGGAAGGCATTAGAAAATACGTATTTAATTTGGATAATGTGCTCATATCAAACTTAAATTTCCGATGCAGCATTACACCTGCTGCAATTAAAAGAAATACTGGTAAAACCACATTTAATAAAATGAGAAAAAAGACTTCCATATGACTCTCCTATTTATTAAGACAAAATCCAAAAGCCCCCATCAAGGAGCTTCTGGATTTTAACTAGATGTTTAGATTGGTATGATAGATAGTACCAGTGCGACTAGAATCATCACTGCTGTCGAACCGCAAGCCCATTTTAAAAAGGAGCGCTGCAAATCTCCGAAATCTGCTCCAACCATACCGACGAGTAGATAAGTAGAAGGGACTAACGGACTTAATAAATGGACTGGTAATCCTAATAATGACGCCCGGCCAATCATGGCCGGATCAATACCATAGCCATTAGCCGCTTTTGCAAGTAGTGGTAGCACCCCGTAGTAAAAAGCATCATTTGACATAAAGAATGTAAAGGGGGCACTAATAATCGCTGTAATCAGAGCAAAATGAGAGCCCAAGTCTGCTGGAATATGCGTAATCATCGAATTCGCCATCGCATCCACCATTTTGGTTCCAGCAAGAATTCCTGTAAAGATACCAGCTGCAAAAACCATTGATACTACCGACAAAGCATTATCTGCATAGTGCATGATCCGTTCTTTTTGTTCATGGATATTTGGATAATTAATCGTAATAGCAATCGCGAATCCAATCATAAATAAGACGGTACTCGGAAGTAATTCCTCAATAAGCGCCACTAACAGGAGGATGGTAAGAAGGTAGTTTACAATAATTAGCTTTGGACGTTTAAGGTAAGCATCCTCTGTTGTTGCTGCCATCATCGAAAGAGTACTATAATCGATTTCTAAAACACCAATGCGCTGTCGTTCTTTTCTTCCTAGACAAAACGCCATGAACAATACAAACAGCACACCGCCTGCCATACTCGGAATAACTGGGGTAAAGATATCACCCATTTCCAGATGAAGTGCTGTCATGGCTCTAGCAGTAGGTCCTCCCCATGGAAGGAGATTCATTACACCAGAAGCAGAGACCGCTATTCCAGCAAGGACTAAGGGTTTCATACCAATCCGTTTATACAATGGAAGCATGGCTGAAATCGTAATCATATAGGTAGTAGTTCCATCTCCATCAAGAGAGATTAATAAGGCAAGGACGGCTGTTCCGATGGCTATTTTTACAGGGTCCCCTTTTACAAGTTTTAAGATTGTTGAAATAATTGGATCAAAAACCCCAGCATCAATCATAATTCCGAAAAAGAGTATTGCAAATAAAATCATGATTCCCGTTGGTGCGACACTTTTGATTCCTTCAAGTGCCATTGGTCCCAGTTCTTTGCCGAATCCCCCAATTAAGGCAAAGACAACAGGCACTACCATTAATGCAATCATGGCAGATAGACGTTTGGTCATAATCAAAATCATAAAAATAAGTATCATTAAAAAACCCAGAATTGCTAACATTTTCCCACCCCTTTTGTTTGTAAATTTATAATAGTCTAATTATTGGAGGTTGAAAACGATTACAAAATTAAGTTTTTTAAGTAATTTAAAGTGTATTTTGTACATATTGTTCACGGTTCCCCTGCATTTGAACAAAAAATAAGAAGATGCCCTTTGGCACCTTCACTACTTTGGATAATACTTTCTTTCTGGTCTTCCTACAATTCCATAGACCACTTCCGCTTTAGCTTCATTAATCGAGGACAGATACTCTAAATAACGGCGAGCAGTAATCCGGGAGGCACCAATTTCCTTCCCCACTTCTTCAGCGGATAGTCCATGGTTTTTATTCAGAAGGACGTTTTCCACCTTACTTAAGGTAATCTCATCAATCCCTTTAGGTAAACCATTCCCTTTTCCCACATTTTCGGTCTCTTTTTTGCCAAACAATAGGTCAACATAGTGCTGATTTATTTCCTGTTCAGAAATTAATAGTGTGTATTTTTTTACATATTCTAAAATAACTTCATCAAATCGTTCCCTGTTCACTGGCTTAATTAAATAATTCTCTACCCCATAGCTTAATGCTTTTTCAACAAAAAGCTTATCAGTTGCAGCGGTTATCATAATAATACTTACTTTGGGAAACCGTTCTCTTATAATCGGAAGCAGCTCTGTTCCAAGCATATCAGGCATATACACATCTAGAAGCAATAAATCTAGGGATTCCTCTGTCAGCAATTTCAATGTCTCAACCCCGTTTAATGCTTTTCCAATTACTTCAATATCCTTAAACTTTTTTAAAAATTTTTCATGGATCTCGGCAACTCGAAAATCATCTTCGGCTATCGCTGCTTTTATCTTATGCACGTCCTTGACTCCTCTCATCTTGCTTAGGAAGATACACGGTAAAGATCGTTCCACTGTCCGGGTTAGTTTGGACCTCAATCATTCCATTCATCTCGACCACTGCTTCTTCCGCATTGGATAGTCCAAAGCCCCTCGGCTTATCCCCATTTTTCAAAGTAAATCCCCGCTCAAATAATTGGGGAATATCATTTTCACTAATCCCTCTCCCATTATCTGAAACTTCAAAAATGATATCACTGCCAATATCTGTGGCAAAAAATTTAACAATAGGAGGATTACTCTCAGTGACAGCCTCAAAGGCATTATCAATTAAATTACCCAAGATCACAATCAAATTAGATAGCTTCATATGGGTTGGCAAATGGTCTAAATAACTTTCAGTAACAATCTCAAACTTTATCTTTTTTTCTGAAGCTTTTCCTAATTTCCCCAATAAAATTGCTTGGACTTTAGAATCTTTAATCTGGTTAAATAAAATCGTATTTTGAACTTGTAAAATCTGTGTTTCCGCTTGGATCATCGCAATCGCCTGTTCAAATTCACCGAGTTGAAGCAAGCCTGATAACACATACAATTTGTTCGTATACTCGTGGGTTTGAGCACGAAGATCCTCCGAATAGCTCTTTACTTCTGATATCGTGTTGACCATTTGCTCAATTTCCGTTTTATCACGAAAAGAAGCCACCACCCCGCTGATTCCGTTTTCATCAAAAAGAGGCGTGCAATTGACGATGACCGTTTTATCTTTCCAAATTAATTCTTTATCAACGACCGGATTTCCCGCATTTAACACTTCATATAAATAGTCTGAAGGAAAGAGACCCTCGACCTTTATATGGCGGACCGAGCCTTTAATATGTAATAGTTTTTTTGCAGGCTGATTCATCATGGTAATGAATCCATCTTTATTAATGGCTAATATTCCTTCTTTTACACCGTGGAGAACTGCGTTTTTTTCTTTATAGAGTGCGGCGATTTCATATGGTTCGAGACCTAGTGTATCTTTACGAATATCCCTGCCTAGCAGCATACTTCCGAAAAAAGAAATGAATAGAGCAACAATCGAGACTAAGAGTACTTTTTTGATATTTTTGGTGATTTGCTGGTTTACATCTTCTAATAGAAATCCCACTGATACGACCCCTATCACTTCCCCACTTTTATTTAGGATCGGTGATTTCCCTCTAATCGAAGGACCTAGTGAACCCTTTGCTTTGGAAACATAATACTCCCCTTTTTTAATCGCCTTATCATTGTCTCCGCCCTTCATTTTTTTTCCGATCATCGATTTTAATGGGTGTGAATACCTTGTCCCATCCAGGTTTCCTACTACCACAAATTCAGCACCCGTTTCTTTTCGGATTTTTTCTGCTAAGGGCTGAATGGTTTTTGATGGATTACTAGATTCGAAACTTTCAATAATTGTTGGCATAAAGGAGACTGTTTTTGAAATTTCGAGTGCCAATTTCCCCTTGTTTTCCTCTATTTGCTTACTTTCCATATAGCTATAAAATGCGGTCATCAGCAGGATTAATAATAATCCCAATAATAGGGCCAGCCCAAAGATTTTTGTCTGCAACGATAGATGTTTAGTTTTCAGGCCACATTCCTCCTTTTTGAACCTCCGCCGTAAAACATGATTTTATTATAACTTTAGTTGCTATAAATTTCTTTTGAAAAACGAAAAAAAACTATCATTTTGATAGTTTCTCATCTGTCCATTTAATGATCACGATTTACCATATAATTTAATAATTGCTTTAAGAAAGTGATATTACGAGGAACTTCATGAAGTGCTTCCACGGCAAGACAGTAATGTTCCCACATCTCTATTCTTGCCCTTTCAGGACCTAGGATGGATACAAATGTGGAGTTATTATTTTCTTTATCTATTCCCACTGGTTTACCAAGCTTATTTTGATTCCCTTCGACATCCAGCAGGTCATCCTTGATTTGAAAAGCAATGCCGGCATGGCGGGCAAATTTTTTCAATGCCTCCAATTCGGACTCCTTTGCTTGGGCAAGGATAGCAGGCATAAGAATGGACGCTTCGAAAGCAATTCCAGTTTTATAAAAACTCATGATGATTAATTGTTCCAATGTTAATGCCTTTCCTTTTGAGCCCAGATCCATTGCTTGCCCCTTACACATTTTCTCGGTCATCCGGGCTGAGTACTGGATCATGTTCAGGACTGTTTTCGCATTAAATTCATGGAGGGATGCTTGCTCTTCCATTGCTTTCTGGGTTAGAAACAAGCCAGCTAATTCCGCAATTGCTGCGTTATATACCGTATGCAGAGTCGGACGGCCCCTGCGGATGGGGGCATTATCCTGTGACGGAAGATCATCGAATATAAGGGAGGCAGTATGCATATATTCCAACGATTTTAACAGCGGCATAATGGCAGTTGGGTTTAATCCATATCCCTTTACTGCTATTTGCCAAGCAACAATTGGTCTTAATCTTTTTCCATCACCAAAAAGACTATAGTTGGAGGCGTCCGTGATCAAGTCATCGATTAGAGGAACATTTTCTCCCGGGTAGATTTTAAGACTGTTATTGAGTTGATTGCGGATCGTGTCGATTTCTTGTAAAAAGTCATCTTGCTCTTGTCGTTCCGTTTTTAAAATCGTCATGATATGATCACGAAGCAGTTTATCGAAGAAATCTACATCATCTGCTTTATCAACCATTTTTTGGATCAGTCGATTAAAAAGTGGGTTTCCTGAAGCAAACAGCTCCATCACTTCATTGTATTTTGGAGTTCCCATGCGCTCCTTGAACCGTTTCAGACCATTGATGGCACGGTCGAGAATAACCTCACAGGTTTTTAGATCAGATTGATAGACTTGATGAATTAAATGGGCGATAACCGCCCAGTATAATTCAAAGGGATTGATCAGATCGGGCCGCTTATCATGATAGGTTAAATAATACGTATAGGGAGTAACAGCCCCCTCCTTCCGATCATCAAACATATCAGCAAAATCATCCGCCAGCTGATTGTAAATGCCATAATAGAAGGTCCTGTTATCAAAACCTTCATCTTCAGGTGCACTGATGACAGAACGGACAATTAGTCTCGATGAAGCCGATTTTAAAATAACCGGTACATAAATCTCTTCATTGGTGTAGTTGCTATTTGAAAGATCTTTTTTCCGGTCTACTTCCTGGGAGTTAAAAAACACGTAGGATTGATCAAAAAAGGCCTTTAATGTCTCAGCCTGCTGATTAGCCTTAATGTATTCATAGGCCTCACGAAGCTCAGAATGGATATAGTGAATGAGTGAACAGTTCTTTCCATCCCATCCCCCCAACTCGGGGACAGTTCCTGTAATAAGTGTCGTCCGAATTAACTGGGTGTAACGGTTTTTCTCCACATCTGATAAAACATGGGAATCGAGCAGATCATCTATGAAGGGATAGGTCAGACCATAGGAGTAACCAAGCCTAATGGCTTTTTCTAATCTCTGTCTACGATCAAGAGGCGAAATTCCTTCTTCCATCTCTACAACCACGTGCATGATCACACCTGCAATAATTTTGATCAGTTTTCGCTGGGCATGTTCTGCATCCATACCATCTGGAATATTTCGGGTCACTGTCTTTAATTTGTCCAAGACCCAGATCATCGTGGTTTCAATTCCTTCACGCTGAGCCCATCGGAATAAAGCGGCCATGCTAAACGATTCTTTTTCCTCTTCTCTACCCTTTGTCAGGCTATTTTTTAAATGATCAACGACCTGGCGAATTTTCATCTGGGTATCAGAAGCATCCAACGCTTTGCCCAGATCACGCATAAATAGGTAGGAAATGCTGCGATCGAGGTAGTTATCCAGTTTTCCTGTATAATTGAGCCAACGGATATGATTTGAATATCCTTTTAGCTCCGTTTTATTCTTTCTTCTCGAAAAAATGGATAATAATGGAGGATGATGATGAATATGGTTTTGTTTCCATACGTTAATATCTTTTGTTAAAGCAGGGACATAAGACTTTTCGATGACTTGGAGATAAAGTGATTGAAAATACTGGGCAGCCTTTTGCTCAGCTAACTGATATATTTTATCCGCATTTTGTACTAATTTTTCATTCATAAATAGTTATCCCCTGCCCCAAGTTCCTTGTTCTACCTGCCAAACAGATTTTATTAAACAATCAATACATGTATACCTTAAAGTATAAAAAGGTTTAATTTTTTTCACAAATAATTAATGGTGGCAGGTATCTTATTTTATTCGATTAAATTATCTACAAGAACAAATAAGATTTGAATTAATCCTTAAAGATAGGCGGTACCCCAAAAAACCTGTTCCATCTATATTGAAGCAGGCTTTCTGAATATCCTAAGCATAAGTTTCCGTTTCGATTCTGTTAAATAGTTGAAGTAGGTCCTTTAATGGATAAAGTCTAGCTGTTAAAAGATAAAGTTCTTCGTAGTTGTTTTTTACGTAATCATCGATAACATCGATTCCCTTTTTAAAACCATCAACTAAATAATAAGTATACTTTCCATCCCATGAGTACTGGTTGATTCGCAATAATTCGTCTGCAATCATCTCGAACTTATATTCTTCAACGAGGAGTTTGACTTGATACAATTTATCAATATTAAATCTAAAGCTATTTTTATTCTCATGGTTTTTTCGGACATATTTTATAAATTCATGGATCGTTTCTGCTAACATAATGGCTTTTTGCCTTTCAAACTTCATATCCCCAGCCCCCTAATTTGTTAAAATGCTTCCTCTAGGAAAATTGTATGATTTCTTTCGATCATCTGACACTTTAGTGTTTTATGGTTGACATTACTTCATGTCCCTGTTTATAATTTATTTCGCACACGAAATGTTCTTATAGGTAATTTTAGATTTTAGAAAGAAAGGAGGAATTAAAACTGGACATATTAAATAATGAAGTTTTGGTAAGCTTTTTGGAAATAAATAAAGCCTACAATAGGCTTGTTAAATTTGATGCAGAAAAATTAGGGATAACCCCTGTCCAATTAAAAGCACTATTTAAGATTAACAACAACCCTGATATTAGTTTGGGAGAACTCGCTGAAAAATTAAGACTAACGAACAGTACCGTTAGTGGCGTGATTGATCGCCTTGTTCATAGCGGACTCGTCGAAAGAGTAGTACCTCCTGGCAATAGAAGGACCATTTCTATACATTTAACAAGCAATGGAAAAAAAACATTAGCAAAATTTAATTCGTCTGAATCGATGCTAATGAAGAAGGTCCAAGAAGTCCTTGAACTGCCGGAGGAGGAAATCTCTCATCTGTTGCGACTTCACCAACTCGTTTTAAAAAGGCTAACAATTGAGGAGGAATAATTGAATGAGTACGAAACGTTTACTTTTGGTCAACATTATTATTTTAATTGTCTTAGTAGGTGGAGGTTTTGCAGGATATGCCTACTACAATAAAACCGTCAATTATTTAACAACAGATAACGCGCAAGTCGCAGGACAACAAGTAACAATTGCTGCCCCTGCAAACGGAAAGTTAACAGATTGGGCTGGTAAAGTAGGAGATCATTTTTCAAAAAATAATCCAATTGGAACCATACTTACCACTGGAGCAAATGGCGAGCCAACTGAAATGAAAGTAACTCTGCCAACTGACGGAACAGTTGTCCAAACTAATGCAGTCCCAAATTCATTTGTAGCAGCAGGAACTCCGCTTGCACAAGTTTATGATTTAAACAATTTATGGGTAACAGCTAATATTGATGAAACAAAGATTGACGAAATTGCCGTTGGCCAGGATGTTGACATTTATGTGGATGCTTTCCCTAATTCAACATTAAAAGGAAAAATTCAACAAATTGGTTTAGCAACTGCAGGTACCTTTTCATTGTTACCTAGTTCAAATAACACAGCTAACTACACGAAAGTGACGCAAGTGGTTCCTGTGAAAGTATCCATTGATGATAATAAAGGTGTAGGAATTGTTCCTGGTATGAACGTGACCGTGCGAATTCATAAGTAGGTGATAAAATGTCAATATATATCACGGTTTATGCCATAATATGTATTTTGGTACTACTTTTGATCAATTTTGGTGTGTTAAAACAAAAAAAATCGAAAATCGATCAAAGTGAAGTTAAAAATCAAGAGGTAGAAGCTATTCCTCAATCGCCAATCCTTGATAAGAAGGATCTTCAGCAAGATCCAGATCTAACAAGTCAAGTAGAAGAAATGCTGGAAGATAACGCGATAGCCGAGCCCGCTTTAGAGTATGTTCAAGCGGAAGTCCAGCCGAAAGAAGAAATGATAACACTATCCAAACAAGCAGAAAAGGAATCCGAAAAATCTTCAGGAACTGGAAAAATTCTTACTGCCTTAATGCTTGGTGCATTTGTCGCCATTTTAAATCAAACTTTATTGAATGTTGCGATTCCACATATTATGAATGATTTAGGTGTTTCAGCAAGTACGGTGCAATGGCTATCAACTGGTTATATGCTAGTGAATGGTATTCTCATTCCGGTTACAGCCTATTTGATTGAAAAGTTTGGAACGAGAAAGCTTTTCCTTGCTGCCATCTTTCTCTTCACGATCGGTTCACTGGTTTGTTCCCTCTCATTTAACTTTTCTATGTTAATGATTGGGCGTGTTATCCAAGCTAGTGGTGCAGGAATTATTATGCCACTCTTGATGACAGTCTTTTTTGCCCTTTTCCCTCCGGAAAAACGAGGGAAAGCCATGGGTCTCATGGGGGTTGTCATGATCTTTGCTCCTGCTATTGGCCCGACATTATCCGGTTGGCTGATTGGACATTATTCATGGAGATTATTGTTTGATATTGTCATTCCTATTGGAGTATTAGATTTAATTTTAAGCTTCATGTGGATGAAAGACGTAACGAAAACGACGAATCCTAAATTTGATTTCCCAGGATTATTATTTTCAACCTTAGGGTTTGGTTTCTTGTTATATGGGTTTAGTGAAGCTGGAAGCGACGGCTGGAGCAGTGCAACGGTTGTCCTTTCATTAACGATTGGAGTTTTGTTTTTACTGGCCTTTATCTTGCGTGAGTTAACGACTGACAAGCCAATGCTGGATTTGCGGGTTTTTAAATATGATATTTTCGCCTTAACCACGATTATTAGTATGATTGTTAATATGGCTATGTTTGGTGCCATGATCTTACTGCCAATTTATTTGCAAAATATTCGAGGGTTCTCTGCATTAGACTCTGGTTTATTGATGCTCCCAGGTGCGATTGTGATGGGGATTATGTCGCCGATTTCCGGTGCCCTTTTTGATAAAATCGGTGCAAGATGGCTTGGTGTTATCGGGTTAACCATAACGGTTATTACAACCTGGCAATTTACTAAATTAAGTATGACAACCAGCTATACTCATCTCCTCCTCCTATATGTATTTAGGATGTTTGGAATGTCCTTCATTATGATGACAATCATGACGGAAGGTCTAAACCAATTGCCTCGTCACCTCGGGGCACACGGTACGGCAGCTTCTAATACGGCAAGACAAGTTGCTGGAAGTATTGGTACGGCATTCCTTGTTACCGTTATGACAACTAGGTCAGGGGTACATTATGGTGAATATATCAGTACCATGACGAGCGCAAATCCTTTCATTGCGGGTCAATTTTCACAACTTACTCAAAGTCTTGGAGCTTTAACACACATGCCGGCTGCGGGTAAACCACTTACCACCTATTTACTTTATGGTCAAGTAATGAAACAAACGACCATAGACGGGATTAATGACGCATTTATTGTGGCAACCCTGATTGCTTTTGTAGCCTTGGTTTTAGTATTCTTTGTAAAACGGGCACAGATAAAAAATTAATAACAGGTTAGATCGAAAGAGGCATTCCCAAAAGCTAAACTTTTAGGAATGCCTCTTTTTACACTTTACTATCAAATTCCTAGTGCTTTTTTCGTTAAAGGTCCCACTACACCATCCACTTGCAGGTGATGGGCTCTCTGGAAATTACGAACAGCTGTATCTGTATTTGTTCCAAAGATGCCATCATACCCTTTGGTGTTGTAGCCTAAAGCTGTAAGCTTTTTTTGAAGCGTTACAACAGCTGGCCCACGACTTCCTTTTTTAAGGATTTCATTGCTCGTGCTTACAGGAACAGAAGGCGAACCTTTTCCACTTTTCAATCCGTTGGCCACTGCAATTGCGTCGAAGGTATTTTTGGACGTTGTAATAACAACCGGTGTATTCACTGGCACTTGATTGAATAACCATTCTACTTCATTATCATACATTCGAACACAGCCGCTGCTCACATACCCTCCAATCGAACTAGGGTTATTGTTCCCATGAATCCCGTAGGTTGTTCCCCAAGTTCCGCGGGCATTTAAACCCATCCAGCGGTTACCTAGCGGATTACGTGGGTCACCTCCTGGAATATGCCCTTTGTAGTATGGACGGTTAACAATTTTATTAACAATTTTGAATTTTCCTTCCGGAGTTAGTGAACTACTTCTCCCTGTTCCTACTTTGAATTGTTTTTTCAAGACGCCGTTTTCATAGTAAGCGAGGCGGTTGTTTGCTTTGTTAATGATAATAAATTTGTTAACAGTAGCCGCCGAACTAGAAGGTACATCGAAACATAAGCTAAACAACAAAAGAAAAGCCAAACTAATAAAGATTAACCATTTTCTTTGCAAATAGATCCCCCCAACACCCATTAAATTGACTAATCCGTGTATTTTATGTTTGCTAGCATATCCACATTACAAATTTGTTAGCAATATAACAATCTAGTATTCTGTGTTACGCTAGCATTTCCATAATATTAATATTTCTACATATATTTCCTTTTTCCTTTATAACGAACAAAAATAAAAATAGCCTAATTTAGAAAGATAACCACAAAAAAACTAACCCACTATGTATGGATTAGTTTTTTCAGGTTATTTCATAATCGTTATGCCGAAGCTCTAATATTGTTATCCTTTTTTATGTTAAACGAATACAAGATAAATAAAAGAATAAACCATATTGGTGTCAATAATAAAGCAGTACGAGTTGCCTCAGCAAATAACATGACAATGAGAATGAAAGCAAATAACGTTAAGACCGCATAATTAATAAACGGTGTAAATGGAGCTTTAAAGGTCGATTTTTTCCGGAGATCCGGGCGTAATTTCCGATATCTTATATGGCAAACTAAGATAATCCCCCAGACCCAAATAAAACAAATCGCACTAATCGTTGTCACGATACCAAAGGCTTGTCCTGGAATTAACTTACTTAAAAGGGCTCCGCCAGAAAGAACAAGTGCTGAAATTAATAAAGCATTACTTGGTACATGATTTTTATTTAATTTTCCAAATTGGGATGGACCCTGCTTATTAGAGCTTAAATTAAATAAGATTCGGCTGGTTGAAAACAAACCACTGTTGCAGGCCGATGCTGCAGAGGTTAAAACAACAAAATTAATAATTCCGGCCGCAATCGGAATACCGACTAAACTAAATGTTTTTACAAAAGGGCTGTTTTCGGCATTCAACTGGGTCCATGGATTGATACATAATAGGATAAACAAGGCTCCCACATAGAAAAATAGAATTCTTAACGGAATTTTATTAATCGCTGATGGGATATTTTTTTGGGGATTAGCTGTTTCTGCTGCTGATACACCCACTAATTCAACACCCACATAGGCAAAGACTACCATCTGAAAAGATAATAAGAAACCTGACACACCATGTGGAAATAATCCGCCATACTCCCAAATATTTTTAACTGAAACGGTTGCCACATCTGTTTTGAATCCAATTACTAATAAAATAACTCCTATTCCGATTAAAGCAAGTATCGTGATGACTTTGATTAAAGCAAACCAAAATTCTAATTCGCCAAATAGTTTCACAGTTAATAAATTCAGACCTAATAATAGTACGAGGCAGACAATGGCTGGAACCCATTGCGGTATATTAAACCAATATTGTACATATACACCAACGGCAATAATATCAGCCATGGCAGTCATAATCCAACAAAACCAATACGTCCATCCAGTTACAAATCCTGCCCAAGGTCCGATGTAGTCTTCTGCAATATCTGTAAAAGATTTATAACCTGCTTTTGATAAAAGAAGTTCTCCTAAAGCCCTCATGACAAAGAAACAGGCGATGCCGACAATGACATAGGCAAACATAATTGATGGGCCTGCTAACTGTATGGCTCTGCCTGAACCCAAAAATAACCCTGTTCCAATCGTTCCGCCAATCGCAATCAATTGTACGTGCCTGTTTTTTAAATCCCTTTTTAATTCTTGTTGTGCCACTTAAAACTCCCCCTAATGGTAGTAATATTTCTTCTTGGACTTGTGAAACAATGAACAAGAAGCAACCAATAAAAAAGAGACTGGAATATCTCCAATCTCTTAAGGGCGAAAGAATAACAAATAATATCTATTACTCTATTTGTAGTAGAATAATAAATAGTCTTCGTACTCTTCTGTCCTTTTGCCTGAGATTGTGAACCCTTCGGCGCCGCAAGTATTTGCGGTCTCTCCAGAAGCTGCTCCTGCTATAGTGTGATCCATAGCAATCATAGCTTGCTAAATATTTAATTAGTAAGTTTGAAATATACATCAATTTCAAACTATCGCTGAATAATTTATAATTATAGTAGTATCTTATCTAATTGTCAACATATAAAATGATCAGCTGATCAACTCTGACTAAGTGGACCAACTTTGCACACAAAAATAGATGGTGAATGACACCACCTATTTTCGCTATTCTTCTGATTGTCGATCCTTTCTACGATCGTCTTGGTTAATTCTAGCCTCTACTCATTTTTGTCCTCAGCGGGGGCATCTACCAAATTTTGATTCTGGGATTCTAGAACTTCAGCTCGGCTTTGACCATATAGACCGACATAGATTTGCTCGATCTCCTCGCCTGTTAGATCTCCTCGCTTTAGAAGCTCCTCCGCAATTTTGTGAACAAAATCAGCGTTATCATTTACAAGTTTCTTTACTTTCGTCATTTCACTCTTTAGCAATTCATTGATTTTGCCACGCAGCGCTCTAAGACCATCTGTGCGCGAACCGACAGCGAGCCAGCTGAATAACTCTTCACCCATTCCGACAATCCCTAGATAGGCACCAGCCAGCTGTGTTGCCTGATTTAAGTCGGAAGTAACTCCGTTTAATTTTTTATTTAAAAACTCCTCCTCCACCGCCCGTGCTGCCAAACATACTTGGATTTCCGCTAATATTTCTTTGTCGGTCCGATTATATCGTTCATGGGTTGGCTTCGTAGCTGCGAGACCAAGCGCCCCGCCCCTGCGGATAATGGTTACTTTCCATACTCGTTCATGGGGTTTAAGCAGGAACTGGGCGACCGCATGGCCAGCTTCATGATAAGCAACATTTCTTTTTTCGTCCTCACTCATCGACCTTAACGGCTGTTTAAGCCCCCATTCATAGGTCTCCATTGCGGCGCGGAAATCCTCATAACTTGCAACTTGGGCTCCGCGTTGATGAGCGATAACGACCGCTTCATTTACAATATGCTTGATTTGTGCCGGAGAGTATCCAATTGTATCAAGTGCCGCACGCTCAGGAGTAATCGAAGAGTCTCGTTTCACTTTTTCTAGGTAGTATTGGAAAACATCAATACGGCCATCATAATCGGGAGAATCAACCCAGAGTTTCCGATCAAAACGGCCAGGACGAAGCAGTGCTTGGTCAAGTACATCGGGAAGGTTGGTTGCAGCAACCGTTAAAACAGCAGGACGGTCTGCCCTTTTCTTTCGAAGTCCAACCATTCGCAGCAGCTTAGAGAACCAGCCATTATCAATGTTTGGCGGGTCCATTTGCAAGAGCAGTTCATTTAGCAAACCAGAACCACCCATCCCCATCATTCCACCGAGCATTCCCCCAGCGCCGCCTCCTGCCTGTCGGCTCATACCAATCGCATCAATTTCATCTATAAATATAATACATGCACCATACACTTTGGCAAGCTTTCGGGCTTTCTTATATAGCCCCATTACTTTAAGATTCCCCACACCAAAAAACATATTTTGAAAGCTTGGGGCCGAGGCATAAGCAAAAGGTACTTGGGCTTCATTTGCAATAACCTGGGCAAGATAGGATTTCCCAGTTCCTGGCGGTCCACATAACAGTAAGCCGCGAATGGCCTCCCCACCCATCTCCTTAAATTCTTTTACCCCCTTTAGGAGGGTTACAATCCGCTTGGCATTTTCGACAATCTCGGGGTTACCCCGATAATCGTCCCAAGTGGAGCCTGTTTCCCCTGGCAGGATCCAATAGGTTCTGCCGCGGGCAAGGAACCAAAAAAGGGCAACAAACTGGATTATCATGAATAGCATGGCAAAGAGCAGCTGTAGTAACAAACTAACAATACTTATCACGACACCCCAAACTGTCGGCCCACTATTAAGCAGATAAATACTTAAAATGACCACAGCGGCAACCCAGAGGATGATTTTACGCCATTTTACCCATCGATATTTCCTCATGGCCCCACAATCCTTTCTGAATATTTAGAATATTTTCTGTGATAATAGACCGTAAAACTGTTAGGCCTCCAAATTATTTAATCTAGAATACTGATATTTATTCTTATTTCCGGCTAGTCATACCTATCGAAAAAGGTAAATTTATCCGTTGATTTTCAAATTCTGCCGACCGACTGAATTATTTAAAAAACCCTCCAAAAAGGATGGGAGGGTTTCTAACGGGATTATTTAAATTTTTTTATAATGTCTAATAAATACTTAATGGCAACTGCTAAACCGCCAACGAAAAAGAATGCAATTAAAATCCACCCAGAAGGGTCGATTGGGAACATAGAAATGAGGAAGTTTAATGGAATAACGTAATATAATAAATCCTTCAAATATCCTAATATAAAATCTGAAGTAAGTGTGCCTTTCCAGAATGACTTTAAGAATCCTAATAAAAGATCAAGAATCATTAGTCCAAAAACAGCCCACATTGTATAAAGCATCCAATCTGCTAGTATCATTTTTTCATCACCACCTTGCTACATCATATGCTTGTAACAGAAGCAGGTGAGAGTACTTGGAAATTTTTGTTCACAGAATATTCACAATACATTAAAGCAAGAAAAGAGGATATCCGCTAAGGGACACCCTTCATTTTGTTAATTCTCTGCAAGCTTATTGACAACTTTTTTGTCTGGAGCCTTAAATTCTTCAGGATCTTCAGCTTGCTTTGCCCGCTTAATAAAGAAAGCAAGTACTAGAGCGATAAGAGCAATTCCAACAGAAACAAGGAATGCATCGTTAATTCCTTCTAACATAGCCTTCATGCCTATTTGCTGCTTCATTTGGGCTACCATTTCCGCCGTCGGTTTTCCTGTAACATGTTTCATCGCCGAATCAGCCAGTTCAGTAGCATGTGTTTTCGTGCGGTTCGACATGATCGTAATCAAAAGAGCCGAACCAATCGCACCAGATACCTGTTGTAACGTGTTATTCATCGCGGTACCATGCGGATAATAACGGGCAGGAAGCTGATTCAATCCGTTTGTCATGACCGGCATCATGACCATCGACATACCAAACATACGTGCTGAGTAAATAAGCATTAATTCCGTATAGGTAGTATCTAATGTTAATGTACTAAACATATAGCTTGTAAAGATGGTAATCGTTAATCCGATAACAGCAAGAACTCTGCCGCCGAATTTATCAAATAATTTCCCTGTAATTGGACTCATAATTCCCATTAAGATCGAACCAGGAAGCATCAATAATCCTGATTTTAACGGTGTAATGCCACGAATGCTTTGTACATAGATAGGTAAAAGCAGCATTGCTGAAAACATCGCCATGGCAATTACGATGGAAATGACAGAGGATAGAGCGAACATCGGATATTTATAAACTTTGAAATTTAACATTGGCTTTTCAAGTTTGTTTTGACGAAGTACAAACGACACCAAGCTTATTGCCCCAATGATAATCGTTGCATAGACTTCCGGGCTGTCCCAGCCCTTATCACCGGCAGAACTGAAGCCATAGAGTAATCCACCAAATCCGACACTAGATAATAATAATGATAACTTATCAAGACGAAGATCCACTTTGCCTTTTTTATCCTTTAATAGGAAAATAGCAATAATAAGAATCAAAGCGGCAATTGGCGATACAATATGGAACAAAATTCTCCAGCTATTATGTTCTATTAAGTAACCTGATAGTGTTGGTCCCACTGCTGGTGCAAAAATAAACACCAATCCAAATAGTCCCATTGCTCCTCCCCTTTTTTCAGGCGGGAAGCTTGTTAGCATCACATTCATTAATAACGGCATCATAATCGCTGAACCTGCAGCTTGAATCATCCTAGCTGCTAATAAAAGTGGAAAAGCATGCGCGAAGCCAGCAATAATCGTCCCAGCCGTAAATAAAGCCATGGCTGTTAGGAATAATCTTCTTACTGTATACTTTTGAATTAAAAACGCGGTAGCTGGTATCATGACCCCATTTACAAGCATATACGCAGTTGCCAGCCACTGTACGGTAGATGCATTTACATCTAAATCCTTCATGATGGATGGCAATGCCACGTTTAGTAGTGTTTCATTTAACATTGAAATAAATGCCCCGATCATCAATATAGCGATAATTCCATATGGCGGGCGATCATATTTAATGGTACTTTCCACCTTAATTCCCCCTAGTAAACTAATAGTTCATTTTTTTGTACCCTTGTTTCGCATAGACAATATCATATACCGATAGTTCATTTTTTGCAATCAAAAAATCTCAAATAAATTACTGATTTGTCTTCTACCAATAATTAAGGTACAATTATTTTTATACTAGCAGTCTAATGGAATTCAAGGTGAATACAATGAACGAAAGAAAACAACATGTTATCAATAAAGCACATCAATTGTTTATCGATAAAGGTTTTCAAGCTACCTCGATTCAAGAAATTATTGATTATAGCGGGATTTCGAAGGGTACTTTCTACAATTATTTTTCCTCAAAAAATGAATTACTTATGGCAATCTTTACTTACTTGAGTCAGAGGATCGAGCATGAACGAAATGAGCTTTTAATTGGACAGGATATTTCTGATATTGAAATATTTACCCGTCAAATTGAACTCCAAATGGCGTTTAATCGGAGGAATAAACTTTTTACTCTTTTTGAAGAGGTATTTGTTTCCAATGATCCTACCTTAAAGGAATTTTTAAAACGGATGCAAATAATGTATCTTGATTGGATTTTTAATCGTTTTGTAGATATATTCGGAAAAAATAAGCACCCTTTCTTATTGGATTGTGCCATTATGTTTATGGGATTGATGCATCATAATATTCATTTTCATTTTTTAGCAAAAGAATCTGATGCCAATATTAAACAAGTCATTCGGTATTCGGTAAATCGGATCGAAAAAATGGTAGAAGAGGTAGAAAATAGCGGTGAGCAATTATTAGAACCCGAAATATTAGAAAAATGGCTGCCTAATTGTAATCCATCTTCACATGAAATGGAGAAAAAGTTACTCCATACCATTTTGCGATTAAAAAAGTGTGTGGGTGTAGGAGAAGTTCAATTCAAAAACAATGAACTATTGGACTTCATCCAAGAAGAAATGCTCCATTCAAAAACACCGCGAAGATTTCTTATTAAAAGTGCACTGGCATCCTTAAATGATTTATCACCAAGTGCCACCTTTAAGCAAGAAATGGATAAGCTCGAACAACTTTTGGAAGAGTTCTTCCTTAATTAGGTATGTAACTAGCTAAATAAAAAAGCTTGTTGTTTAGGTAAGATTCCAAACGACAAGCTTTTTTTATGTCCAAAGCTTATAGTCTTTATTTAACTAGTTTATTAAATGGATTCTTCCACTCCATGAGCGTACCGTAGTTGCATGATTCTTCATCATCCAAATAATTCATGACTACCTTTACAGGAGAGCGACCGCAATGAAGGAGAAAAGAAATCACTGGATCGTTTATTTCTCCTTTGACACATGCATCAATATATTGTTCCGGTGACATATTATTCTTATATTTATGATATCCTGGCATCCTGCCCCCGCCAAGTAATCTTTCCAAGCGTAAATGAACCACGACATCGTACATCGAAAACATTAACCACTTACCCAATCCCCATTTTCGATAGGCTGGCCGCACACCAATATCAACAACGTACAAGGTGTTCCCATCAGAATCGTGGTTTCGGATATATCCATTATCTGTCATTTTTCCCAAGAGTGTTCTGGATGTTGTGGATCAAAAACAACAAGCATCCCAAGTCATCGAACCTGCGACTTCTCCATTTACTTCTATACACAATGCACCATGTGGAAAAAGTGTTACGTGACTTATTAGTTGCTCCTTATTCCACCATAATTCAGATGGAAATGGTGGAGGAAAACTTTCCTGCTGAATACGAATCAAATCTGGAAAGTCCCTTTCCCCATAGTTACGGATCACTGCTGGAACGGTTCTTTCTCCGTCGAAAACATAAAATTCCTTTCGATACATGTTGAACCTCCAATAGTTAACTGTGAACGAGCTGTCTTTCTGTTTCCCAATCGGGATAGAGATCAGTACGACGGTCCCGCCAAGTTGTAACAGATCCTTTTTCACGAACTTTGTAAAGTAATTCTAAATTGAGATCTGCCGTCACAATCATATCCTGGTTAAATTCCCCTTCTACCATGATACCTTGTGGAGGGAAGGGAATGTCATTTGGTGTAATAACAGCCGCCTGCCCAAAATTGGCCCGCATGAAATCAACAGTTGGCAGCGAACCGACTGTACCTGTCGTTACAACATATACTTGATTTTCGATTGCTCTTGCATGGCTAGTAAATCGAACTCGGTGGAACCCATGGCGGTCGTCTGTACAAGATGGGCAAAAAATGACATCCGCTCCCTTCGCTTTTGCCATTCGCACAATTTCTGGAAATTCAATGTCATAGCAGGTTAACATAGCGATTGTACCTTTATCGGTTTCAAAGACCTCAAATGAATCTCCGGCACTCATATTCCACTCGTTTACTTCCGTTGGGGTAATATGAAGTTTGGCTTGCTCAGCAACCCGGCCATCTGGGTAAAACAAATGTGCTACATTGTATAGCCGGTCATCCTTGCGTATAACATGAGTTCCGCCAATAATATGCATTTTGTACTGTTGGGCTAACAGAATAAATAATGAACGATATTGTTCGGTAAAATCAGGTAAGTCTTGAATAGTTAACGCTTTCCCATAAGCTTTCCCAATAGATAGTAGCTGAGTAGTGAAGAATTCAGGAAATATAATAAAATCCGATCCAAATTCCTCAGCTGTTTTTATATAGTGTTCCACTTGATTGGCAAATTCTTCAAAGGAATGAATCGTATGGAGATGATATTGAACCGCTGATACCCTGAACTGCATAAAATCCCCTCTTCCTAATTGAGTCTTTAATCCTATTATTATCAAAAACATATAGCAAACAAGTACTAATTTATTAATTACATTATGTGAAAATTATACTTTAAAATAGGAGAGCCTTAATGTCAATCACTGTCTATAAGATTTTTTGAGGTTAAAAATGACAATGTCATTTTTAACCTCTTTTATTTTATAAATAAGGAAGTAAAAAATAAGATGAAAATCTATCACTCTTAAGATAATTAATAAAAAGGAACAATGACATTTAAAGGTTATGATGATTATGTAGGCGAAATCAATCAAAAAACAAGATGAAGGGAGATAGTTAAATGAGCAACATCAAAACATGCGTAAGCTTATATAGTTTGCAAGATGAATATTTAAATAAACGTATGAGCTTAGAAGATATTTTTAAATTTTTGGCTGAGAATAAAGTAGAAGGAATTGAAATCATTCCCGATCAGATGCTGCATAACACCCCCCATCCCTCAGAGGAAACATTAGTAGAATGGGATAAATTAGTAAGCACCTATAAGATGAAACCAGTCATTGCCGATGTTTTCTTGAATACAAACTTATACAAGAATAGAGAATTAACCAAAAAAGAATGTGTTGATTTATTAATTGAAGAGATTAAGCTTGCCAACCGGTTAGGAATTAATTTAATCCGGTTAGTATCGATGGTACCGGCTTTTGTTATCGAGCCATTATTGCCATATGCTGAAAAATATAATGTTACCTTGGCTCTCGAAATACATGCAGGCTTAAGCTTTGATGTTCCAAAAACCCAAGAATTTATTAAAGAAATGAAACGATTAAATTCTCCTTATGTAGGACTAGTCATTGATACCGGGATTTTCTGCCGCAGGCTGCCAAGAGTAATGGCTGATTATTGTAAACAACATTTAGGTACAAACCAAGAAGTGATTGATTATATCAACAACATATTTGCCCAAGGTAAAGACCCTAGGAAAGTATATTTGGAAAATGGCGGCTTTCCAGATGAACTAAAAAAACTATTAAAATCCGAAGCGGATCACTTTTTTGCCCATTTCGCAGATGGATATGAAAATGAAGCCTACAATATTTTAGATGAATATATACCATATATTAAACATTTCCACTTTAAATTATTTGAAATGACCGAAACAGGCGAAGAGTATTCTATGGATTACACAGGGATTCTCCAGTACTTGCACGAAAAAGGATATGACGGTTATGTTTCTACAGAATTTGAAGGAAACCGCTGGGTCCTTCCTGGACATCCAATGGTGGAAAAAGAACAAGTCTTAGCTCATCAGGCACTGATTCGCAATGTTATAAAAGAGTTAGAAGGACAGGAGGTCTATTAAGATGTTTGATAATAATGTGTTCCTAGAAAATACTTGTAAAAATATTGAAGAAGCAAGTAAAATCACTGGATTTGAATTAAAAACCAACATTACCTACTATCGAGGCATTCCACTGTCCATGGTAAATGATATTCGTGTGGAGGTGGACGGCGAAAAGGTTCCACGTGAGAATCTTTTATGTTCAGTAGACGAGGTGGACTGGTTTACGTTAGATGAAATGGAAACCGTAACAAGCTATAAATGGGAATATGGCGAGCCATTATCGGTTCGAGTTCGACAGGATGGCGGTTTATCCAAGGGGACACATGAAGTGGCTTTAGATGTAATCGTCCGTACGGCCTATATTCCAGTACCATTAGCGGGAAGAAAGGTTAGAACTGTGGAGATAGCATGATTGAAGGTAAAAAAATCAGCCCAGCGGCTGATTTTTTTACTGCTCCTTTTATTAATTTTTATTTATTATCAGGAAAATTATTTGGGTTCGCTTATAACGGCCACCAAATCATTATTCCTTCTAGCCCTTTGGTTCCAAGCTGTACACATAAAAAGGCTTCCTATTAAAATGAATGCTCCAAAGATAAACGGAATATTGTAGGAAACATCATAGAATATTCCTGCTAATGAAGGCCCAATAATATTACCCAAACTGCTATAAGCATTATTCATACCTGCCGCAAAACCTTGTTCATTTCCTGCCATTTTCGATAACATGGTATTAATCGCTGGACGTAGAATCGAAGTTAGCAA
Source organism: Bacillus sp. ISL-18 (assembly GCF_018613415.1). Taxonomy (GTDB): domain Bacteria; phylum Bacillota; class Bacilli; order Bacillales; family Cytobacillaceae; genus Neobacillus. The sequence continues at coordinate 257,965 of NZ_JAGGQG010000019.1, forward strand.
GAAAAATAATATATTCATGATTAACATATAAATAAAATTCCCAGAGAACAACACGAAAATCATTGAAACGGCCGAAAGAAAGAAACAAGTATTGATCACTTTAATTTCATCGAAGCGGCGAAGCAGCCAATCTACCATCACAGCCTGAATGATAACCCCAACAAGTGCACCAACAGTTAGAATAATAGAGATATCTTTAGGGGTATATTCGTACTTTTCACTTACATATAACCCATAGATGGCTTCAAAATTGGCTAATCCAAATGTCATCGTAAAAACGAGTAATAGCAAGACAAAATAAGGCACTTTAAATGATCGTTTGATTTCATGAATCATACCATCTTTTTCCGATGTTGAATTTCTATAGACTTGTTGCTGTTCTTTTGATAACGACTCTGGTAAGAACAAGATGGAAACGATCATAGCAATCCCTGCTGCAATTGCTGATGCATAAAATGGTACGCGCAACCCAAACTCTGCTAAAAATCCGCCAATCCCTGGGCCAATAACAAAGCCGAGTGAAATGGCTGCCCCAAGTAACCCCATCCCTTTTCCACGATTTTCAATTGTTGTAACATCCGCTACGTACGCCATATTCGCAGGTACTAGTATTCCAATTCCGATCCCCCCAATTAAGCGGGATAAATAAAGAAGCCATAAATCAGAGCCGATACTAAACATAAATTGTGACAGCATGATAATTCCTAAACCAGCGATGGTAATGATTTTTCTTCCGTATTTATCTGATAGCTTCCCACCTAAAGGGGAAAATAGAAATTGGGTCAGGCCTGTTGCAGCTACAAGGTATCCTTGATCCTTCCCCGTCGCACCGAATTCTAGAATAAACTTCGGAAGAACAGGAATAGCTAACCCTACCCCAAGCAGGGCGATAAAAATATTCACCATTAGAATAAATAATGGCACATTGATCTTTCTAAAAAACGTAAACCGTTGCATCAAATTTCTCCTATTCTAAAAATTAAAACCTTGTAATTTAATTTTACACCTCCTGATCACTTATTTAATTTCATTTATTTAATCTATTAGAGAAGCAATTTTTAACCTAACTTATTAATGATTTCAAAAATAAATAAAGAGATTAAAAATCTTATGCTGATTTTTAATCTCTTAAATTACTATAATTTATGATCAATCATTTCAGACATGAAGAACTGTTTTACCCTTCAGACTTAATTCAGTTTCAGTATAATCAAACCACTCGAACTCTGCCCTATTTTTACTTCCCTTTCCATTGGAACTGGCAAACATGCAAAGCATGGTTCCAACCATACCACCCACTGATTCGGGATTTAATTCCCTGCCATCTGCGTTCTCAAAAAGCAGATGGAGATTTTCTTCCTCTTTACCAAAATAGAAGTTATACGATTGACCCTCTGCTGAAACCTTGAGGATGATTTCTTCACCTTCTATTTCCGTTTTAGCAATCTCCTTTTCTGTAGTCATACATTGAAAGTGCGGCTGATGAGGATATCCGTTTATCTCGCTTGTAGACTGGATAAGCCTCAATATTTGCTTTCCTTTTTCCATCGATCGCTCCAACCTGAACTGATGATTACAAGCCTGCATGATTGCTAGTCCAGCAGTCTCATTCTCCTCGAAAGCTAGGAAGTTTATCTTTGTTGCCATACTGAAATTTGCATGAAGTTGTCTGCGGCCAATAAACCCAAGGGTTGGGACATTTTTATCCACTTCTGTCGCGGTTATGTCGATTTTGCGTACCTCCTGGCTGATGGAACGAGGAAGTAGATTCATTGTCAGCTTACTGTCTGAAAGTGAGTAAAAATTCTCATAAGGGGTCCCCAAAAATACCCAATCCATTCCAAGTTTCTCTTTATCGAAGTCATCCCTCGTTGCTAGTACTCTTTCGATAGCTGCAGGCAGATCTGGCGCTGGATAACTCCATTCGACTTTCCCTGTTCCAGGACTGATAACGGGCCAGCCTTCTTCCCAAACGACTGGTGCAATAAAGGTTTCTCGTCCAAGGTTCTTATGATAGCCTTCAATTAGGCGAGAGCCGAGTATGACGGTATACCACTCACCATTTTTCAGTTCAACCAAATCTGCATGGCCCACATTGCAAATCGGGTAATGTTTCCCTAGATGACGATGGGTTAAAATGGGATTGCCCGCATAGCCCTCAAATTCATTAAAAATCGTTCTACTGCGGGCTACCGTTACGGCATGGAAATGCTCAGTACCTCCCTCAGCTATCACTAAATAATAATAGTCATCCTTTTTGTATAGATGCGGAGCTTCTGGTGAAGCGCAATTTTTTAAGGCTCCTCCCCAAATTGTCTTTGCCTCTCCAACAAGACACATCCGTTCTAAATCAATTTCACTAACCCAGATCCCCTGAGACCTTGTACCATCTGGATTCTTATCCTCTCTTGTACCTGTAAGATATGCTTTCCCATCATCATCGAAAAATAAAGATGAATCAATCCCAGGACAACCCTCGAGCCAGTAGGGATCAGACCACGGTCCACGAGGGTCTTTAGCCGTCACAATAAAATTCCACTTATCGCTAACATTTGTCGTAATCATGTAGTAGGTACCGTTGTGAAATCTTAATGTCGGTGCCATGATTCCTGCTGTCATATGATCAGCCGTCACATGCAGTTGAGATTTTCTGTCAAGGATATGACCAATCTGCTCCCAATTAATTAAATCGGTAGAGTGAAAGATTGGGACGCCTGGAAATAGAGAAAAGCTTGAGGTAATCATATAAAAATCATCATCCACCCGACAGATGGATGGGTCTGGATAGAATCCTGGTAAAATTGGATTTATTAACTGTTTTGACATTTTTAAATCACTCCAACTTATTTTATTATTGGCTTCTCGTAATATTTGTTCATTTTTATACCTATTTCACTCACTTAGTCGCCATTGGGACAAATTTCGAATGGTTTAATAGCCTTACTGTAAGAATCTGATGCTTAATCGCACACTATTGGTGGATTTCATGGCTTTTTACTCGAACCTGGTCCTCATTCGGGCAGCTTTAATGAATTCCATGGTCTTCTTGTCCGAACTTGGAACTCCTTGGTACTACGTCAAGAAAACGGACAAAATAAATTGAAACTTTTTTTATTAAAAACCCTACCGCGCTTCGCTTGCTGACCTGTTGGAGTTGTGAGCCTTTTTCAAAGGCTCA
>NZ_JAGGQG010000020.1 GCF_018613415.1 Bacillus sp. ISL-18
CGCTCGACTTGCATGTATTAGGCACGCCGCCAGCGTTCGTCCTGAGCCAGGATCAAACTCTCCATGAAAGTTGATTCAGCTCATTTTGTTACGTTGGCTCATGTTCATCCTATATAATAGAAGAAACATGATAATTTATTGTTTGTTGACGTTTTTGTTTGTTTAGTTTTCAAAGAACAATTTCAAAGAGACAGCTTTTATATCTTATCAGTTATCCTTAATGTTGTCAACAACTATTTCTATCTTTTAGTTTAAAAGTTTAATAGTTTTGCTGGCAACTTTTATATAATATCATCAATGCAACCTGGTGTCAACCATATTTATTAAATGAAAAAGGTATTCCTTATTCATTTGGCGCTGCTATAACTGGATGCTGATTTCACTGTGTTTGAAAAATAAACGAAAAAATTCCGTTTAAAGTGGGAAATACCCATATTTCCTTAATAATAAAGGGACTTTTTCCGTTTATATTATCCATATCTTTGGATTTTGTCTTATTTAGAGCAGTTAATCGGAATATCTCCGCTTATAAGTTCTTATGCCTACACGAAAATCAACAATAGCTAATATCAGATCTTTAATAATCAACTTTTAAAAATCACTTTTTTACCTTAAATGTTTTATATTTAAGTCTTAGATTATCATCTAGTTTGCAAAAAAACACCTGAGTAGGACTAGTACTCAGGTGTTTGGATCATTATTAGTTTTTACGCGCCTTAGAGGATTCGAACCTCTGACCGTACGCTTAGAAGGCGTATGCTCTATCCAGCTGAGCTACTACGTCAAACCGCTATATGAACGCATTTTGAAACGGGCACTGATACGGTCATTTGCCGAACTTTCGACCGTTTCATTATAACACGGTATATATATGGAAGAAAAGCCGCTGAAATATGATATTAACGTAATAAAAAGGAGTGAACGTTAAATCCACTCAACAAAACTTGGAAGACGTAATAATCCTGCCTTCGTTAAATTACGATATTTGACACGACACTTTACAGGCTCAATAAACGCAAAATCATTTTCTTCCCGGATTAGCGACTTCCCATAAACGATCCTTCGTGCAGATGCAGGAACACCGAGTTCCATTACGCCAGCATAACGGCCATCGTCGAAGGTCAACAGTAAACCGAATTCCTTGGGCTGCTTACGATAGCCAACGATAAAAACATCGGAGTATTGATAGTTAATTACCTTCATCCACGAATTTGAACGTTTACCGACTTCATAACGTGAGTCCTTACGTTTTAATACGATACCTTTGAGGGCTTGCTCCTTAATTGCGTCAAAATAAGCTTCACCGTGCCCTTCAATGAACTGCGTCTTGGCAATCAGGGAAGTATCATTCTTTACTATTTCCGCTTGTACTTCTTTTCGTTCAAGTAACGGTAAGTTTGTAATCCGTTCACCTTTGTGCTGGATCACGTCAAAAGCGACGAAAGTAATCGGTGTGATATCCCTAGAACTCATAAACCGACTCATTACAGCTTCAAAGTCGGGCTTACCATGCATGTCACTTACAATTAGTTCCCCATCAAGAACCGTGTCAGGCGGAATATCTAGGTCGTGAAGTTCCGGGAATTTCGATGTGATTTCGTTATTGTGTCGTGAATACAAGCGGGCTTTTCCCGCTTCATCGACAAAATATATTAAACGGATATCTTCCAATGCTCAGAAATAGAAATATCAAAAGTAATATTCTCTATTTCATCAAAAAACATTAATATTGGTCTTTGTAACTTCCTTACGCTTTCCATTATTTCTTTTTCAAATAAGTCTGGTGCCTTAACCTCTGTATATTCTGATTCGCTATAATTTATGGGTATATTGTATTTTTCATTTAATTCCCTAATTATATAAAATAGGGCTGTATTCCATCTCTTAAAGTGCAACCTTTGACAATCCACCCAAACTGTCGCACCACCTTCTCTATCTATAACTCTATCTATGCCATAAAGTATAGAAGTTTTTCCTGTTTTACGTAACCCAAAAATTGCTGATATCTCACCTGAAAAATACCTATTTACTAATGTATGAACTAAATCCCATCTTCCAAAGAAATACAGGTCCTTTTTAAGTGGTGCTTCAAACGCAAACAAATCTCTCTCATAAAAAATATGCCCTAAATCTATTTTGTATAAGCATTGGGGAATGGTTCGTCCTTAACTCTTGGTAGGAGAAAGGAATTACAATTTGTATTTCTGTATCCCTTTTCAAATCATCCTTTAATTTACGTTCTATTTCTTCATCACCACTAATTACTATGGAACAAATTCTATCTAGACGAAACCTTTGGTATTTCTTTGCTATATTATCGATAGCATCAAGAGTTCTTGGTTCATATTGATCATAGGGACTAAAGACGACAATTATTTCTCTTCTAGTATTAAACAGCTCTTGATATACCCCTACAGGTTTTACCAGAAAATACCTGTACTTGCTTTTTGCAATATTAATTTCTCCTCCACCATTTGTTACGTAGAATTCTTTACCTAATCTCTCAATAATCTTTCGTTCATGTTGAGTAAAATGACTCAGTTTAATTCCACTACTCAATCCAGGAAAAGAGTTATCTGGGGTAATTAATTCTTTTTCTATCACCTCTTTTTGAACATTGGTTGCCATTAAACCTCTATCTGTTTCTACAATATTAAATTTTACCTTTTCTCCAATTTTCACTTCTTTTCTACTAGTAGTTTCCATATTGGAAATATGAATAAAAACATTTAACCCTTCTTTTGTTTCAGCAAATCCATATCCTTTTTTACTGTTAACATATTTAGTACTACCAGAAACCATTAACAAAATCCTCCTTGAATAAAAATCCTTTTCAAGCTAAATTCGACAACCCCCCCCCACAAATACCTCTAATAATCATATTGAATTGGAATAAATTGTTTTTGGAATGGTTAAAAGCACGACTAAAATTACTCTAAAGTTTATCTTTCAAAGATAAGCTTGGAACAGCTACTTTCAATATTGTGCGGTCATTCGTACACCTATTAGCTTGATAAGATTTAGAGTTTATGAGGTCAACATCCATCTATCACCAGGCAAATGTCAATATAGCAAAGGCCACTGTTCGTGATACGGTACCCCAACCACGTGTGCTTATCGAAAATCAGTATTAGTAGCGGTTTGTAGCTGCACACTTTCGGTATCATTTAACTGTTACCAAAATAAAGTAAGGAGAAAAAAACTCCATTGTACAGCTAGCAATTATAAGGGTTTCGATCCTTAACGCTCATTACTCTAGTGAATTTATGTAATTCTCTGGATCAAAGCCGTTAATTTTGACGCATAGACATTACGTATACGTTCAACCAATTAAAGAGATACTACGTAATTAACTTGCTCTACAGCAATCAATATACTTTGTAATAAACTTCGCTAACGCTCAGTTGAATCCTGCTTAGCGCAGTCTTCACATAATATACACGTTTATATTTATTGATGTTACTGAAGCTGATAAGCTTTGGTTACATCACCGAGCCGTTAGTTGAAGGTTAGTACGTCATATATTTTCTCTTAAGACCTATACGCCTCGGACCCTTGATACGACTGGTTTTCTCAACGATTTTAGCACGTTACGTTTGCTAGATTTATTCGACATAGTGATACCCTTAAATTGAACCGTTTAAGATCAGTAGTTATAATTCGTCAAGGTTCCGGCTTCCAAGTCATAGACTCTATCATCAGGCACATGGCGTTACAATAAAGCTCCCTTGGTTAGTGATCGGGTGGCCCATTAATTGGACCATATTTATTCGTTCCTCTTCCCACTATTTGTTTCATTACAGAATTTAACATTGTATAGGTATCATAAAAAAATGACCGCCATTTAGACGATCATCGTTTATTAAAGTAAAGCACCCCGATAGCTAGTATTCGAGAGAAAAATGTATTAAACTGAGGGAGTTTAAGTACATTTATTCACAAACATGTTGCTGATGTATATCTTTAAATACAAAATATCTTATACCTAATAAATATATCGAAAAGTATTCTCAGCCTAATTAATGTATGTCTTTCTTTTTATTTCTCCCACCTCTTACTTCTGCTATATCAGCTATAGCCAAAAAGGCAGTCGTATCAATTTCGTCAACGATATTCTTAAGTTCTGCTTCTTCTAGACGTGTTATGACGCAAAAAATCACCTTTGTGTCATCTCCTGAATATGCACCTTCACCATTCATGTAGGTTACACCACGCCCCAACCTAGCAAGTATGGCATCTCCTATTTCTTTATTCTTATTGCTAAAAATCCATGCAGATTTTGATTGTTCCAAACCTAGAACCACTACATCTATTGTTTTAAACGCAATTATATAGGCAAGTATGGAGTACATTGCTCTATCCCATGTGAAAACAAATCCTGCTGCACCTAAAATAAAAAGGTTAAAAAACATTATGATTTCACCAACAGAAAAAGGTACTTTTTTATTAATTAATATCGCAAGTATTTCAGTTCCGTCCAAGGCTCCGCCATAACGAATAACCAATCCTACCCCAACTCCCAAAATTATTCCCCCAAAAATTGTAGCTAGAAGAATGTCATCTGTAAAAGCTGGGATGGGATAAAAGAGCGATGTGAAAACAGAAAGAACAATAATACCGAAGACTGATGATATCGCAAATGTTTTTCCAATTTGCTTATAACCTAAATAAAAAAACGGTAAGTTGAGAATGAAAATAAATAATCCTAAAGGTAATCCAGAAATATGGGAAAGCATAATGGATATACCAGTTATCCCCCCGTCTATAACATTGTTCGGGACAAGGAAAATCTCTAATCCTGTCGCCATCAAAACAGCCCCGATAAAAATAGCAATAACACGTTTTAAAACATTAGTTTTTGATAATTTTTTCTGTTTGTTTCTCGATAGTTCTGTCATCCTTATCTCCTTCTAGTATGTAATGTTTCCTTTTATTTTTCCCTATTATTATAGGGACATTAACATAAACTGGTTTTATGTATAAAAACAAAAGAACCTGTTACAAGTGGACATGATTTTATCCCTCTGGTGACAAATTATTATCGTAATGTGTATTAATATTCATCCGAGAAGTAAAATAAATAAAAAAATTGTATTTTCTGCTTGTGTCTGGGGGTATCCTGATTTTGTTAAGTTCCCTTTTTCACATGGCATTTGATAGGTTCAATAAAAGTAGTAAATAAAACGAGTAAGCTTTTCAGCCTCCCATTCAAATTAGGACATTTCGTTATTATGTGATACACTTTGTTTACCATTTGATTTACTTGTTTACATGTGCCCTACTCATTCGTGAGTGGGGCTCCTTGTTTTTAAAAGAAGAAATAAAAAAAAACAGACTCTATAAAGAGCCTGCTTTAGTTTGTTCTTATTATTAAGCTTTACGCACGTTAGCCGCTTGAGCTCCACGTTGACCTTGCTCAACGTCAAAAGTAACTGCTTGACCTTCGTCTAAAGATTTGAAACCTTCGCCTTGGATAGCTGAGAAATGAACGAATACGTCTTCTCCGCCTTCACGCTCGATGAATCCGAATCCTTTTTCTGCGTTAAACCATTTTACTTTACCTTGTTCCATTTTGTTTCCTCCTGCTGTGTGCTTTACACACAATGTGTTACTATCCTTGCACTCAGTGATCATCAAGACGAAAAGTTAATCTTATACTATCCTTTACACCGAACAAAAATAATTCTTCTAAAGTTTAACATTTTTTAAAAGTATTTGCAAGAAGACGTAAACAAAACCATTTTTGCCATTCATGAATTATCACACCTAGTTTTGGATTCTTATGTTGCTCTTATTCAAGTAAAGCCCCCGTTAGTTTAAGTTTAAAACTTCACAATCTCGACTTAACAAGTAGTCTCCACACATGACCAGTCCCTTGCATGTTTCAAAGTTATATTGATAAATGCTGATAAGGCTGGAGAAATCCACTTGTTTTTATGATAAGCAACTTGATAGCAAATTTGTTTAAAATCACCATCGCAGGGAATAATCTTTAATCTTCCTCTTTGGATTTCATCCTCTACAGTCATTAAAGGTAAATAAGAAATACCAAGCCCACTCATTACACAACGCTTTATTGCCTCAATACTCCAAAGTTCCATTGTGTGGGAAGGTTCGATGCCCCTTTCTCGAAGGTATTCTTCAAATATTCTTCGGTAGCTGCATTCTTTCTCATTGGTAATCAAACACTCGTTAATCTTTTGATTTTCGTAGCTTATATCTAAAATGTTCAATGCACAGTCAGGGCTTCCAATAAGGACAATTGATTCGTCCAATAAGGAATGGACGATTAAATCTGAATCCTGAAACTGTGGCAACATAACAAATGCAATATCTGCACTACCATTAAGAATTGCTTTCTTGTTATCTCCACAATTTGCGTTACTTAACCTGATGTTTACATGAGGAAACTTTTTTCTATATTCCCTTAATATTGGCTCTAAACGATATACAGTTAAAGACTCAGGTGCAGCTATTTTTACCTCTCCTCGAACATCCTTCTCTTCAATTGCAATGTTTTCAATCTTACCATAGGTTTCTAATATCTCTTGAGTATAGTGTAACAACTTCTTACCAATATCAGTCAATATTACCTTTCTACCCATCCGATCAAACAGAGGTCCACCTAAATGTTCCTCAAGTGCCTGAATGTGTGAAGTTATCGTTGATTGTGTGTAACCTAAATGTTCAGCTGCTTTTGTGAAACTCCCCATTTCAATGACCTTTTTAAACGTAACAAAATGGCGTATTTCCATTATCTCACCAACTTTATTGTACTCTTACATCTATATTATCAAAAAAATCAATGGATAACTTCATAAATTTCAATTTTACTAATGATAAGTCACAGGTTAATGTTTAAGTAGGAAAAGGAAAAAAAGAAGGAGAGTTAATACATGATTACGGTTTACGATGAGAGATATAAAGAAGAAGTCATTAATTTAATAATGTATGTTCAAAATGTTGAATTTAGTGTTGGCATTAGTATGGAAGAACAACCAGATATTCTGGATATTCAATCAAATTATATAAACGATGGAGGGAATTTTTGGGTAGCATTAAACGATAACGGTGAGGTTGTAGGCTCAATCGGTTTGCAAAGGAAAACAAACGAGATTGCCGTACTAAAAAAATTTTTCGTTTATAAAGGTTACCGTGGTAAAGAGTTTGGAATAGGAACAGGTTTATATAAAGCCTTGCTTGATTTTGCGACTAAACAAAGGTACTCAAAGGTGCTTTTGGACACTCCATCCAAAGCCACTAGGTCACACAGTTTTTACAAAAAGGTTGGATTTAAGGAGATTGCTAAAAAAGATTTGCCGATTAAATATGATTACCCTGATAGAGATTCACTTATTTTTGAATTAGACTTAAAGGATAATTAATACATCCATTTGGGATAAAAACGAAAAAAAATCCTCATCCTTTCTGAAGGTGAGGACTTTGCCTGTAATTTAAAGGGTTATTAAAGTAAACTGCCCCGTTAGCACAAGAAGAAAGCCGCCAGAAATGACAGCTGGATGTTCAACTATTGGCAAGTAAAATCACTTTAAATACTCATCACTTAGACTTCGATTTAAATACCTTGCCATTCCAGTTTTCAGCTTTTTTAATCCAAGTTTTCGATAAAATCCTTCATTACCAGTTGTTGATATTAAATGTACACAAGAAACATTACTTAGCTTATCAAGTAAAAACTCCATAACTTTTTTAGCTATTCCTTGCCTTTGAAAATCTCGATGAACCACTACATCATAAATTGCAGCATTATTAACGCCGTCTGTCATCCCTCTTCCAATCCCAATAATTCTACCATTGACTTTAACCAATGCTATGACATTACTTGCTTCGAATACTTGTCTAATTATCTCATTTGTATGCTTCGTCCATCCAACAGAAGCATAAACTTCCTTCATTTCATCGAGATTTGCATTGGCGAAATCACTATGAATTTCTATATCTATATATACTCCCTCCCTATATAAAACGCATATCTAAGTTTTTAAAATTTTACCATAATTTACGTATTTCTTCTTGAACTAAACTGCCCCTTTCGTATTATAAGGTTAGCCAGAATGCTAAATATTTCTGGTTGACCATTTTTTATTTGGTCTTATTATAACAGTAGCCAGGGTAGAACGTAACTGCCCGTGGGGCTTCGACCCCGTCAGCTAAACGGTTCGCCCCCTACTTGTAGAAACATGATTGAGGCTGGTTGGGACTTAGATCTCGTATAACAAGCGAAGCTGTGACACTGCATGGAGGAATTAGGGGTACTGGCAAATGACTAGTTTAGGAGGAGGATTTAAAAATGAATCCAGTCATTGGTCTGGATATTTCAAAAGGGGAAAGTCAGGTTCAAGCATTTTTAGATAAAGGCAAACCATATCGTAAGAGTTTTAAAGTTTCTCATACTCTAGAAGGTCTAAGTTTACTTGTTGGTTTTCTTGAGGAAGTTAAGAGAGAAACAGGTAAGAAACCACCTGTTGTTTTAGAGGCAACAGGACATTATCACTCCTCTGTTGTTCAATACTTAGAGGACCGTGGATATTTAATGATTATTATTAATCCATTGATTTCTTATAAGGCTAAAAGTTCAAGTCTTCGGAAAGTAAAGACAGATGCGGTTGATGCTTATCTTCTCTGCGAACTGTTTTATAAAGAGGATCTAGAGCCATATAAAAAGCGAGGAATTCAACTTTTAAACCTTCGAAATCTAACAAGACAGCACGAGAATATAACTGGGGTATTAATCCAAACAAAGCTACAATTTCAAGCCATATTGGAACAGGTCTTTCCTGAATATAGAGGGGTTTTTGGGGACTTATATTCAGTAGTATCACTGTTAACTCTTTCAGAGTTTCCCTCTTCTGAAGATATATTAGAGGCAAGTGTTGAAACCATATCTGACAAAATCGCTCAATTATGTAAAAGCCGTTCATACAGATGGGCTAATGAAAAAGCTATTCAACTCAAAGCTGCCGCAAATCGAAATCCGTTTGAAAAGACTTTGTATCAAAGTCATATTTTGACACAAGCAATGACAGCTACTTTAAAAGGTTTTCCTTCTTCACGTTTCTTATCATAGAACTCTCGTAATTTTTTATTACGAGGAATGATTTCATCGCTTGTTTTACTCTTACGACAATCACGAATAGAACAACGTACAGCCATATATAAGGCGTGACGAAGCCTGCTGGATCCTCTTTTAGTGATTCGGTTTTTGGTGGCAGTAAACTTACCAGATTCGAATACACTAGGATCAACTCCAGCGAAAGCTACGAGCTTTTTAGGATCAGTAAATCGATCTATCTCCCCAATTTCTGAAATGATCGTTGCAGCGATTTTTTCACCGATACCAGGGATAGATTTGATAATATTATATTCTTCAACTTCTTTTGCGAGGGCATCTATCTCTGACCCTAACTTGGATAGGTGCTCTTTGTATTGAAGAATGATGTTTATATACATACCAAGACGTGCATGCCAAATAACCTTCTGTTATTCTGCTTTTGGAAGGTTTTGTTTTATTTAGTTAGATTTAGGCTCTAAGCTATATCTTGGAAAGTTGTTTTGTTTTTTAAAAGGGCAAATATCCAATGTAAGAGTTTATTTTTTTTAGTATAGCATGAGAAAATTTAATTTTTCATTGAAAAATATTGACAAACTATTAGCTGGTTTAGTTTAAGTGCAAGTTTTCACAAACATTCTCTTGATTAGAATAGGCGATACCACATGAAAGTATCGCCAATCTTATTACTCCTCATTATTATTAATTAAAGGTTGTGAAACAGTATTGATAATTTTTCCTTAATCGTATTCTTGTTCAAAATACCTGAAAGTTTCTTCACCTTCACTCAACTTAAAAGTTTTATCAATGACCGGTTCTACCTTTTTTCGTATCAAAAGTCGTGCTTCCGACCCCTTTCTTTTTTGCAGACATGGCAGCTAATTCCGATTCGTTGAAACCTTTAACAATGAGCCATACCGCTAGAATCATTTCATTAGCTGCAACGGGCACAGACAAAATCGCACCCCAAACTGAAACTTGTTGAATAACGCCAAACATTTCTAACAAGGCTGCAATAAATACCAGAGTTGCACCTGTCATACCCAAGATGGGGATAAACCTTGGAACAAGCTTTGATTTAAAAAATATATAACTATACATCATGGTATTGATGCCGAGCATGAAATTGGGACCAAGTAAAAATGTCCAGTCATGTACTGCTTTTAATAGAATGCCTGAGGCTTGATAAGAGGCGATATCCGGGAAACCCGCTGCTGCATATTCCCTGCTTAAGGTCAATAGTGACAGTACGCTTATTACACCAACAGTAATTATAATTGCTTCAAGAAATCTGAAACAAACATGCCAAAGAGCAATCGTTTCATTATACTTTCTTAAAAATGGAAACATGGTAGTGGCAGTACCAACCGCTGAAACCACCAGAATTAGCTCCATAATCGCTCCCATTATCACCTGGTTAGCGTGTTCCGAACCCTTAATTAGATAATTAGGATCCTTTAGCATAGGATTGTATAAGTTTAGACCAATGACTGCCGTAACGGCTGCGAGTATAAAAAATATCCCCACAATTTTGGCTGCTTTTTTATTTGAATTCATTTTTTATCCCCATTTCTTCATAAGTTCAAAAACGGTGCAGCATTAAACGATCATAATAATTACTTTTTTGTGTTTTCCCCATAAAAGAATACCTCTTCCAACGGTAAGTTAAAGGCGAGAGCAATGCGGAAGGCAAGTTCTAGAGATGGGGAGTAATTTCCTTTTTCAAGAGCCACAATAGTCTGTCTTGTTACGCCTACCTTGTCAGCCAATTGTTGCTGCGTCATTTCGTCATGGTCGAATCGTAATCTTCTGATATGATTGCCGACAAGATTTTTACCCATTATTAGACTCCTTTCCGATAGTGATAAAGTTTTGTCACAGATCCAGTCACATCGGAAATAAATCCCGAAATGATCAGGATGATAAACATCGCCTGTGATGGTTTATATACGACCAGCGATCCCATTGCTAGTAGAAATCCGATGATGAAGATAAAAAAAGAATTTCGGTTCGCTTTCAATTCAATTAATTTGTCCAGTTCATCCGCAAATTTTGGCTCCTTCTCACCAGTTGTAACTCTAAAGACGATATTAAATAAAGTGCTGATAATGATGTGTGCCACTATAGAAAACAACATCAGGTTGAGGACAAATAAACCCCAAAAGCGAAAGGTGGAAAGCGAGATAAGCTCACCCTCAGGGTGCTGCGGGTACATGTATAAGGAATAAGTACCAAAAATGAGAATCGTACTGATTAGTGATATGATGCTTTTCTTTTCTTGATATGTCATGGTTTCCCCCTTGTATTTTCTATTTTACATTTGGTAAAACTTGTTATTCATAATGTAATATAAACTTTACATTAAGTAAAGTCAATTTTACAAAAAAAAAAACAAGCTTCGCTAAATGGCACTGTACCGGCGTGATTGTAAACGCAACTTACATGAGGAACTCATACTAATTCTACAAATCCATCCGTTAGCTATCATGCCGCAGAAAAATCTTCGCTGCACACAGAGAATGAAAGTAGTTTTTTGGGGTCACACTGACATTGGAAACATGATGCAAAAAAGAAGGCTGCCCCAGCAACCTTGTTTAACAAACGCATCCTTTAGTTTTAAGTACAATATTTCAATCTTTTATCATTATAAAGAACAAAGTCTTTGATAGAGAAATCAAAGACTTTGCAATAAAATTTAATGCGAATTTACAACGCTAAGGAAGTTTTCATATATAAAAAGCAAGTCCATTTTTGAATAAGGACTTGCCCTAAATTTGAACTATTCAGTAACCACAATATATCCTATAGTTGGTTCGCTTCCCTAGCAATTCTTTGGCATTCTCCACAGTTAATATTAGTAATAATTGTATCCAAGAAAAATGTTTCTCCCCCTTGTTGGACTGTCGGTGCACACTCTCTACCAGTTGGAGTACATCTAGCTACAAATCTACGAGGTTCTGTCTCTGTACTATAGAGACAACATTGTGTCGGAGAACTTGAAGGAGGATCTGCTGGGGGATCAATGTTTATGTTAATGTTTATGTTAATGTTAATTTCATTTACATTTTTTCCTCTTTTGCTTTTATATTTCTTGTTTTTATCTTTTTTGTATTTACCGTTTTTGCTGCAACCACATTTATTCTACCTCCTACCTCAAATCTAATACTATAAGATGCAAGGAAGGGTAAAAAAGCGATTGCTTTTATTGAACAATCGCCCTCGTTAGTTGATTAACAACATAGTATAATCTGTAATTTTGAGTGAGGCTTTAACAGATCCTTACTCCTTCTACTGCTAACATATACATCGTTAAAGATTCAGCATCACGCATCATCCATTCTCGATAATCGTTTTCAGCACTCACATAACCCTGTTCACAAATAAAACCGTCTCTCGCCATTTGAACTCCTCTGCTTGAAGCAGCATCTGCCCAAATCCCAATGCGAGTTTGAAAATCAGGATCCCTACTGTTTGTTACCTCATGAATGGGGGTTATAGTAATATCTTCTATACCAACTTTTCGAAAAAGACTAGGAAGGTTATCTGCAATTGTATTATCCATACCTGCTTCTGCACGCCATTTCAAGTAGGCAGCGTAAAAGCTGAGCATACTCGAAGGTGGCAGGGGATTCCATAAAATCTTATCATGGTTATAATCCGCAATTAAAATGCGACCTCCAATTTTTGCAGCATATGTCATCATTTTCAATCCTTTTAATGGGTCGGATAACCATATTAAAACCCGTGAACAGGTAACAATGTCAAACTGTTGTTCATAAGGAAGATTATAAATGTCACCTGTTTCAAATGATAATCCTGGTATTTCGCCATATGATTGACGTGCTTTTTCAATTAAGGCTGGATTACTGTCGATTCCTACTACACGTCCATTTGGACCAACAGCTTCTGCTATGCCTCTAGTAATTGCCCCTGTACCACATCCAACATCAAGAATTGCCATTCCTTCCGTAATAATTTCTGCAAGCCTTTTGTGAGAGTTTGTTAATGTTCTAGAATCTAATACATTTGTTAACTTTCCAGATAATTTAGCACGATTGCGAGCTATTTTTGTATCCAAACATGATTCCCTCCCCTCTATTTATTGTAATTTTCAATAAATTAATCTTGCCATTTAAGATTTTATAGTTCTAATAAATAATAACCACCCTTTTAATTCCATAATGGAATTAATAAGGTTCATAATTAAAATTTAAGTTAATACGTTAATAGTTCTCTTCAAAGGAAATTCCTGTTGTTATTGAACTAAACTGCCAGTTAGTTCAATAAAAAAAGGGATCGCCGCAGCCATCCCAATCTTTAACTCAAACACCCGTTACTTTAAGTGTATCTCTTCACAAAGTTAAACTTTAAACCTTTTTAATTCCCATTCCAGAAACAACAAAATGAGGACTATTAACTTTTCGGTTAAAGAACCTCCAGTGTTCGCCTTGATCATCATCTTCCGAGCTATCTGGAAATGCTTCTAGTTTGTAACCATCTGATAAAAAGACCTTTAATCCACCAATATCAACAGATTCAATGTCCTTTACCTTTAATCGTCCTTTATTCTTTATAAAAGTTTTAATTCGTTCATCAAATCTATTAATACCTAGCATATCCCAATCGAAGTCCTCAATGTCTCCACTCCATTCGGGGCTTGGAGAATAGAAATCCCGTGATGCTACAACTATTTTATTATTTAAGGTAATTCTCCAAGAACATTGAATATGAAGTGCGTATTCTGCTGATACTTGGGTTTTTCCTCTCCGAATGATTGGAATCATATCCCCAAAACCCAGCCAAAATAGGTTAGATGCTCTTCCTGCATCCTGTAATTTTAATCCCACTAATTTGCCTAATTCAGCAATAATTTCTTCTTTCATACACGTCTCCTTGCTTGGATTAATACTTAAGGAAAGCACCCGTTAGTAAAATAAGTAAGCACTTATTCTTTTCCTTTGAATTGTGACTCAATTGAATTAATTTTTTGAAGAACCACTTTTAAAAATACTCCAATTAAAATATAAAACGGAACGGAGTATAAGTGATTCCATTTAATTATTTTGTATATTCCAAGCCATTGAAAGATACTTTCTCCTATATATGAAGTCAAAACCGCATAGGCTATAGTTGCTAATATGTATTTTTTCCATGTTGGGAATCTCTGATAAATCATCGAGTAAATAAAGGGAATAATAGATAAATCAGCAGGTGTAAATTCATCTCTTTCTAATGGTGTTAAAGTATATGGATATATCCAAAAACCTAGGGATGTACCAATTTGATCCAAAATGAAAGCAATTCCTGCTGAAATCAGCCCTACCATACTTATTTCTTTTAACCGAGTTTTATCAACAAATCTCCACCATAAAAACAATGGAAAAATAACAATAAAAATTTCAAACCACCATTGATATGTAAAAACCACTTCTTGAGTCCAGTATTCGAGCCACAATTTTCTGAGGTAGGCATAGGTCTTTTCTAATTTTTGAAAACTATCCATTACTTTTCTCCTCTTTAATTAGGAATTCACATACATCCCTCGCATCCATAAAATCTTTTTTAATATTCCCCTTAATAAACCAAATTATTTCTATTTCTTCTATAACTATCCAGCCAGTTAGTGAAGAAGAAAATAAAATCTTTATTTTATAAATAAAAAAGAGAGCCTTAGCTCTCCAACAATCGGTTAACTTTCTGAATCTCCCCTTCAAATAACCTCATGTCCAACTCGTAATCATCATGACCATCAAATGAATCCAACATATCTTTTTCTTGATGTAATGTTATCAAATATTGCTCCAATGAAAACCCACCACTTTGGATTGTATTCTCAAACACAACTTTAAATCTGCTCATTTATTTCACCTCGACAGATAGTATTTCCAATACAATAAATGAAATTCGTATTTTATTACCAAATATAAAAAGGACCATTTAGGTCCTTTGGCTTCTTCAACTAAAGCTACTCTTTAATTGAATAAGGAAACGTTTAGTGTTAAGACAATGGAACATGAAAGTAAATAATAAAAATTGCAGTAAATAAAAACGAAACAACCCAAGCAGGAATAGGCTTCAGGTAATGAAATCTTAACATAATAACCCATAAGAAATTAAAAGCTATTGACCACCAATAATTCCAACCGTTATGATATGTAATTTTTTCAGAAATATACATTATGGTTTCAATTACAACAAGAATTGATCCCGATATTAATAAATATATTATTACTTTCTTTGAAGACTTAGGTAAATAAGTCAAAAACAGAATTACAACACATGGAAAAATAATGAAAGTTTGGACTAAAACTGAAAAGGTAGTGTTTAATAAAAAATCAGGTTCCAACTTCCATAGAAAATACTTTTTTTCGCTAACAAAGAAGCCATATAATAAATTATTTACTATCAAGTATAAAATTGTAGGGTAATATTTTCTCCAATTTTTTATATCTCCAAATTTCCAACAACAAATTACAAAGGTTAGGCACAGAACAACACGCATAGTAACACCCTTATTAAACAGTTTAGTTTTAATTTCTGCTAATTTTTACAAAATTATACCTTTTCCTCTTCTACTAACCTGCCCCGTTAGCTTAATAAGAAAAAAAACGCCACCCGTTAAGGTTACGTCGCATTGATACTATAGGTATTTCCGTAGGTTCTCCGCTACTTCTTCTTTATCCAGGTGTAAGTACTGAGTTGTTACTGCAAGGTTGCTGTGACCTAGTGCTTTTGATATTTCTGCAATATTAGCCCCCTTAATCAGTAGTGACTTAGCAAACCCACGTCTTAGAGCATGCGGATTAATATTACGCAATCCAAATTCCTTAGAATACTTATTTAACCGCTTCTGAATGTTGTTATGCGTTGGACTATTGGATATGACTCCACCTTGTTTCGTGATAAATACGTAATTATTGTGTACACCGTATTCTTGTCTAATGGCATCATTCTGGCGTACTAGAACGGTTAGTAAACGGTGCAGTGTATCATCGAATGGCAACAGTAACTGATCGTGATTCTTCATAATAGCCCCATCAAGCTTCAGTAATTTATTTGTAATGTCAATATGCCTATTTTCCAGGTAAATAATTGTATTAATACGAATACCCGTTTTAAACATTAACAGAGTAGCTGTAGCATCTTGTAATTGGACAAAGTCGCCTAAGTCTAACAAAGACAATAACGTTCGAATTTCATGTTCTGTGGCCCCTTCCTTAACGTTACTATCAACTCGGATAGTGATGGTTTTCCAAAACTGCCTCACCAGCCAACCATTATAAAAACAACGGGACAAGAATGCCTTTAAACACTTTAGACGTATTAATTTAGTTTGATTGCTAACATCCATAAGTGACAGCCAATTGTAAATTCGTTCCGCAGTAATGTCACTTAAATAAGCAAGTCCGGTCGTGTCCTTAAAATGATTTACATAAATAGAGTAGTCGCTTATCGTTCGTGGACGGTTACCACTGACCTCCATTTGGCGAGTAATAGTCGTTAGTGCATTATCAATGGGTAGTCGTTCAGAATTCGATTTGCTCGGTGCAGAAGGCTCATTAAAGAGATTGTTCAAGTCTTCCTTAACCGTAAAAACGCTTTTCTTTTTCGCCATGTAAAAAACCTCCTAGAACGTTAATGAAATATCGAGTGTATTTCGGCATTTGACCGATGCACTGACCGTTTCATTTGACGTTCTAGAAGGTTGATTTGACGGGCTTTAGCGCCCTATTTAAGGACGCGCCTTAGAGGATTCGAACCTCTGACCGTACGCTTAGAAGGCGTATGCTCTATCCAGCTGAGCTAAAGGCGCATGATATGTATTAGAGAAGAAGGCTCCGCAGGTAGGACTCGAACCTACGACCGATCGGTTAACAGCCGATAGCTCTACCACTGAGCTACTGCGGAATAATGGTATGCCATTTTTGCTTTTCATGAAAAACTAAGGTGGGCCTAAATGGACTCGAACCATCGACCTCACGCTTATCAGGCGTGCGCTCTAACCAGCTGAGCTATAGGCCCATATTGGAAGCGGGTGATGGGAATCGAACCCACTACATCAGCTTGGAAGGCTGAGGTTTTACCAGTAAACTACACCCGCAATATATTTATATGGGGCGGCTGATGGGAATCGAACCCACGAATGTCGGAACCACAATCCGATGCGTTAACCACTTCGCCACAGCCGCCATTATGGTGGAGGGGGACGGATTCGAACCGCCGAACCCTGAGGGAGCGGATTTACAGTCCGCCGCGTTTAGCCACTTCGCTACCCCTCCATAAAAAATCAATCGTTCACTGAAAAGTGGCTCAGGACGGAATCGAACCGCCGACACAAGGATTTTCAGTCCTTTGCTCTACCGACTGAGCTACTGAGCCATATTAACATAATTACCCGCAATTAAATTTGTGGTAAGTCCTTCGTCCCCATCTCAGAAAGCTTGCTCAAGCAGCAGCTCGATGGGTACGCTGATGCTTTTCTATGCAGCTTATTCAATCGTGCTCTACCGACTGAGCTACTGAGCCTTAATAATATGATTACTAACAATAAATATGGTCGGGAAGACAGGATTCGAACCTGCGACCCCTTGGTCCCAAACCAAGTGCTCTACCAAGCTGAGCTACTTCCCGATAAATAATGGCGCGCCCGAAAGGAGTCGAACCCATAACCTTCTGATCCGTAGTCAGACGCTCTATCCAATTGAGCTACGGGCGCATTATTATATGTTATATTGTTATTGTAAAACTTTGATGCGGGTGAAGGGAGTCAAACCCCCACGCCTTGCGGCGCCAGATCCTAAGTCTGGTGCGTCTGCCAATTCCGCCACACCCGCAATAATGAAAGTTATGTTGCTTACGTAAAACTATGGTGAGCCATGAAGGACTCGAACCTTCGACCCTCTGATTAACGGGATCGAACCGCCGACCCTCTGCTTGTAAGGCAGATGCTCTCCCAGCTGAGCTAATCCTCCAAATTTAAAAAACTATGGTGACCCCTACGGGACTCGAACCCGTGTTACCTCCGTGAAAGGGAGGTGTCTTAACCGCTTGACCAAGGGGCCAAATACTAAAATTGACAAAATAATAGCCCCAAATGGGGCCTAGCCTGGCAACGTCCTACTCTCACAGGGACAAAGTCCCAACTACCATCGGCGCTGAGAAGCTTAACTTCCGTGTTCGGTATGGGAACGGGTGTGACCTTCTCGCCAAAATTACCAGACTATTTAATTGAAAGAAGTTCGTTCTCTCAAAACTAGATAAT
>NZ_JAGGQG010000021.1 GCF_018613415.1 Bacillus sp. ISL-18
AATCACCCCCTCCTACTCGATTTACTGAGAACGCCTTAAGGCGTTTTAGTTGCCTTTCAAGGAAACTAACGATTGTAGAATTTGATGCTAGGTTCGTTGTCTAGACGAATACGTTGTTTACATGTCTTCAATAAATAAACCATTGATAAACAAAGGTTTTCTATGCACGAGTTAAGATAACCGCATAAAGATACTTGGACCCCATACCGGTTTAATTTTATCATAGCGACTCCTCCGAAAGAAGTTTTGAAATGGGATACTGGTTAAGATAACACATCATTACGGTACATGGGGCAGAAACTCACAAAAGATTAGTATCATTATTCCTAGTTCATAATACGTTTAATAGAAGGACTCATTTTTATACAAACAAAAAAAGTCGAAGAACAGATTGACCAATAACTCACTCCTTATCTCAAGGAAAGTGAATTGTTAGAAACGATACCCGGTGTGAACAAAGCTGCATCCGCGAACACAGGGTATGATGCCATCACTCGATCTAATTCTTCATCATCTATGACATAGGTTTTAAATCCTTCCACCAAGAGGTCTCTTCCTTGTTCGATCGCTTCAGGTGTAACATTTTCAACATGGTATAAACCAACGGCACCGTTAGAAGCTGTTGCGGCTCCCATATCTTTCAAGTAATCCTTCATCGTGTTATTGAGTTCCGTTCCCAGTAATTGATCAAGACCCGTAATATAAGGATTATCTCCAACTACCTTCATCCCAATCGCACTTCCGAGTAACATGGGATTCGGTGTTTTTGTTGTCTTTACTTCCACTAACCACTGGGCACAACGTCCTTCTTGAGTTAAAAATCCGAACTCCGGTGTTTTTCCTAAAATTCCGCATAATAATTCAATAACTCCTGAATTTCTGTTTGATTTAGCGCAGATCACAGAATTGGCATAAACAACAGCTCTCTTCTGTCGTTTCAATATTGTCAAAATCAATGGGTCTCGGATCAACCGTAAATGGTTCTTTTGTTTTTAAACCAGCACCAATCAATTCATCCATCATGGAAAATACCGCATCAAATCCAGTCATACCAAAAGAAGTTACAACATGAATCGGTCCATCGATTGGAACTAGACGCTTTGCCCTAAAGGCTTCGCCAAATAAAACAATTGATTTCATTACTTTCTGCAGGACATCCCCTTGCTTGCCCTCAAGAATATCTTTTTCCTCTTGGGTAAGTTCCATTTTGTACTTTTCCATTTAAATTCCACCTTTCTTATAAAAGAAATACTATGTGAAATAATTCACAAATAACAACCAAAAGAATAATTGTGATGTTTTTCACAAATTGTTATAAACTTTTATTAACTTCTTGCTTACATGTATATTATAACGATGTATCATTTATAATTTAAATATATATATGTTATAGTATTTATTTCACATTATTATTAATAGGAGCTAAACAATGGAGCTAAAACAATTACATTACTTTTCTGAGGTCGTTCAACGTGGTAGTTTTTCAAAAGCAGCTGAATCTTTATATATTTCCCAACCCAATATCAGCAATGTGATTAAAGATTTAGAAGAAGAATTAGATGTAAAACTGCTAATCCGTACAACTCGAAAGCTTGAGCTTACGGATGCAGGAAAACTGTTATTTCAATATGGTCAGCAAATTCACCAAACCTTAAAACAATTTCATCAGGAATTGGATGATACAAAAAATAGTAAAAAGGGTTACGTTAAAATGGGAATATTCCCCATGCTAGGAACGAAACTTCTCTCTAAAATGATCGCTGAATTTCATAAACTATATCCGGAAATTCATGTCCGATTTATGGAGGATGGTGCAGCCAATCTACAAAAAGCATTAATGCAGGGAGACCTGGATTTGGTGGTAATGCCCTACCCAATTGATAAGGATGTATTTGAATTCTTTCCTTTCTTAAAAGGTGACTTACGCATTCTTATTCATCAAAGGCATCCTTTGGCAAAAAAGGAGAGCGTCAAGTGGGAGGAATTGTTCAAAGAAAACTTTATCATCTTTCGAGAAGGGTTTACCATACATGATACCATTATGGAGGAATGCAGAAGACTCAGTTTTGAACCCAATATTATCTGTGAAACCTCGCAATGGAATTTTATGATGGAAATGGTCTCTATTAATCAAGGAATCACCATTCTTCCGGAAAGTCATTTTAATGAAATTGATCACCAGCGTCTAAAGTTAAAAATCTTGCCTCTTGTTGAACCTCAAATAAATTGGCATTTAGGAATAGCCTGGAGAAAGGATAGTTATTTATCCTATGCCACACGGACTTGGACTCAGTTTTTAAAAGAGGCTCTGGGGGGGTAATTTACATTTTGAAACAAGGATTCATCCTTCTATGCTTGCAGTTGCCGGCTTTATGTCCAATCCTGATATAACAGTACCTATTTATCGGGTGTAATATGGCAAATAAAGTTTTAGGTCTTCGATAAGACTTTTAACTTCGTTACCCTCAAATTTTGCATCACCATAGTAATTAATAAGCTTTCTAAGGTAAATATAGCTACGATAATATTTATTGCGATTATTAAAAATTGCTTCGTGTAAAGATTCTGACATAGAAAAATAGTCAATATCATTATCATTTACATCATAAAAAAAGCAATCTAATGCCATAATTTTTACCTCCTTGGCTTTTTGAAGTAAAGCACCCGTTCGTATTATAAGGTCAACCAGATATTGAACTATAACCCGAATAATGGACACTTTAAAAAAAATCCCTTATTCGGGTTTTTTGTGTTCGCTGGACAAAAAACCGTTTATAATTATTTAGAGGAGATAACCGGAGGAAATTTAAAATGAGTAAAATTATATTTAACGAGATTCAGATTAAATTATTAGAGAGTAATCCGAATGTGGTCCATGTGTCCGAACGTTCTATTTCATATACACCCGACTTTAAGATTAGAGCTGTAAAAGAGAATTTTAATGGAAAGGGCCCTAGTACAAATCTTTATTGAGCATGGATTTGACCTTCAAGTGATTGGTTCTGAAAAACCTAAACAATGCTTAAAACGCTGGAGGAAAACTTTTAATCAGTTTGGGGAAGATGGGTTCTTACGGAACGGAGAGGAAAAGGTAGTACTGGAAGACCATCATCTAAACAGCTTACAGTTGAGGAAAGCTTAAGGAAGGCTGAGGCACGGATCAAGTATTTAGAAGCGGAGCTAGAATTCTTAAAAAAGTTAGACGAACTCGAAAGGCAGGTATCGAAGGAGAAATAGTAACGAAGACGGAGAAATTTATGCTTATCGAAAAGATTGTTCGGAATTGTGGAATTACCGGGATAAAAATACCTCTTAGAGATGGCAGGAGTAAGCCGGAGTGGTTATTACGCATGGATAAAAGCTGAAAATCTAAGGGATTCAAGACAAGAAAATGATTGGAAAGATAATGAGCTAATAAAAAAATCTTTGATGAAAAGAAGGCAATAGTAGGTGCTCTTGTTATCAAGATGATTTTGGAGAACGATTACTATGTCGTAATGGACCATAAAAAGATTCGAAGGATTATGAGGAAATTTAACTTGGTAGCGAAGATCAGGCAGATAAATTCTTACAGGAAAATGGCAAAGGCAACTCAGGAGCATAAAACCCTATCAAATCTACTTGATAGAAAATTTGATGAAGGTGAACCAGGGAAAGTATTACTTACCGATATTACGTACGTCTAAGAATTAACTAACACAAGTCAGCAGCTTTTAAAATAATCATTTCTCCCTGTTTGGTACAAGGGTGTTATTGAAGTATTTTGCAATTGCAATAAATGCTTTTTGATTTCCTCTTTACCTCGTGCAATCATTCTAGGTTTTACAACTAAAATGGCATCCTCAGTATAGTAGTTCATCAATGTATCAAAATCCTCCTGTTTGACTGCAAGGTCACACTTCTTAATAAAATACTTTAATTCGTGTTCAATCAAATATCCTCCTTGGATAATACTATCTATATAAAAGTATAACACATCGACACATCCTTTTATTGGAAATAGGTAGATTTTTGACTAACATATATTCCTTTTTATATCTGCCCATAGTTTAACCAGAAAAATTGGCGCTATAGCTGTAGACAAATGAAATGGGTGGTAGCCTTTAAAACTAAATCTAATTTCGTCTGAGGCTTAATCTGCGACATTGTAATCTAATAAAATTCTGGAGAAAAGAATATAGTTAGAACAAACATTCTGTGGTATCATATAAGTAAAGATAATTAGGTATTATCTTTACTATACATAATATTGTTATTAGTAATAAATTCAATTCTTAGGAGGTCAATAAATGAATTATTTGACTCTTCTTCAAAATATGAATGGTGAACAGTACTTAACCCATTTACAGGAGAATCTAAAAGCTCGTCATCTACTTGATGAAAATCGAAACCTCACACTTGAAAATAGTTCCGAACAGGATTTTATTGAAATGTTTTTTATAGAGAAATTGTTTCCCAAGGATAAAAAGCTTTCTTCCCACACGATTAAAGCCTACCGCTCAGATGCAAAAACGCTGCTCACTTTTCTATCGGAGCATTCTCTATCTTTTCGAGATATTGGATTCCCGGAAGTAAAAGCGTATAACCAATTTATCAAAGAAAAGTATGCAGCAAAATCTGCCATTCGAAAATTAGAGTTTTTCCGAAGGTTATTGGACTTTGGGTATGAAACGCAATTTTATAAAGCTCACCTTTCCACTTGGATCTCCAAACCAGTATCTAAAAAAGGACACTATATAATAGAAGAAACTCGTCACGAAGATGCACAAACACGATTGCAAGTTAGGGAATTGAGTCAACGAGACGCTGAATTTTTGATTTCCTTTTTTCCTAAAATTGTGAAAGCAATACGAAATCGAGAACAATTAGAGAAAAGAAATTTGCTGATTGGCTACCTGCTCTATACCACGGGGCTTCGTGCAAGTGAGCTTTTAAGCTTAAATTGGGGAAGTTTTCGCTATAACCGTAAAGGATTTTTATTCGCAGATGTAATTGGAAAAGGGAATAAACCTCGATCAATCCCTATAAGAGAAGAAACACAAGAAATTCTATTTAGTTATCGAAAAAGTATGGGCGAATCTGTTGAAATAAATATGCAAGATACAAGCCCCCTTTTTTTCGCTTTATACAATAAAAATGAACCTCTAGTAAATAAAAAACGGTTAACCTACCCTGCCCTGTATAAAATTGTGAAGGAAGCTGTACATCTTGCTGGAAAAAATTTAAGCGTTACTCCTCACTGGTTCCGTCATACATTTGTTACTCTTCTCTTGGAGAACGACGTTCCTCTTGCTGTTGTAAAGGATTGGGCTGGCCATTCGGATATTTCCACAACCAATATATATTTAGAACGAATCAATCAAGATAACTCATATCTTCATTTAAATAAAGTTAACTTGTTTTAGAGACATCAGTTGTTCAGTAACCTTTGATTAGAGAAAGAGTCCTTTTAAAACTTGTTTTTAGGAAAGCTGAGAAAAGGAAAAAAGTGGCCATTTTTTTCAGTTTTTATTGATCTATATCTTGCATTTAATCAAGGTGGTATGTTATTCCTTAACGGCCAATTTCCATTAATTTTCATAATATTAGGGTACGTTCGTACCCTTTTTAATTAGTATGAACTTCTTTTTAAAAAGTGAATGGGGATGAAAAAATGCCTTATGGATTTATTAGACATATTGAAGATAAAGGATACAGTTTAGAGACAGTAAAAAGTTATGATAAGGTAGTTAACCAATTTTTTAAGTTTATAAATAAATCTTACCCTTTTAATAAGGAGCCTTTTCAAATTTCTCCTACTGATATTAAAAATTACTTAGAAGAAGAATTAGAACGGGATAAGAGTATTTCTACTGTTAACAAAGAGTTAGCGATTATCAAGACATTTTTCCATTTTCTTTGGGAGTTTAATAAAGTACCCATTGATCCAGCTGTGAAAATGAAACGTTTGAAAATTGAAAAGGAGCTTAAAGTAATTGTTACTTATGATGAAATACTATCAATCTTGGAAAATGTGTTGTTGAACCAGGGATATTCTAAATTGAGAAAAGCCGTATTCCTTTTAGCTGTAAAGGGATTAAAGACAGCAGATTTTCGTTTTAAAAAAGAAGATATTATTGATGAACTCGACAATAATAACATTGTCATACAACTTAAGAATCGTTCAATTTCTTTAAGAGGTACTGAAGCCACATGCTTTCGAGAGTACTATGTGGAAACAAGGTATAATGAAAGTGATTTTGTCTTTACCACTACACGACATGGAGAACGTTCTGGGGGACCTATTCAGGTTATGTCTATTCTCAACCATTTGAGAGCGATATCTTCAGATTATCTAGGGGAAAACGATCCAGCATTGACGCTGATATCTATACGTAGAGCAATGGCATTACATCTGTATTTAAAAAAATATTCCCTACAAGACATTGCAAAAGAACTTGGAATAGAAGAAAATTCAGCATCTAATTACTTAAAATACATTTTACTTGGAAATATAACCCCAAAATCTTAATTCGAACAAAGTGGTTTAAAGAATTAATTTAAATGGAGGTTAGACCGTTATTTAATTTTTTGATGATAAATATTTTATATGGTTCTCGTTTCCTTATTTTGTTGTGTTGGAGATTTGCATTCTAGCGCATTTATCTTTTCTTTTATGTACAATCTTACATGTAATTTCGTTGTAGGTTAATTGTTTGAGAATTCAAGAATAAAAATTATATATACAAATATTTGTCTCTTCTCTTAAAAAGATCATTTATTTTTAAAGATACACTATCGGCTTTCCTTTTATTTCTGAGTTTTAATATGATGTATATTTAAAAGTAATGATACAATATACAATCTAATCGAAAATAATAACAATTTTATAATATATGATATTAATAACATATATGTCGAAATATATATTATTAATTTTGTGAGAAAATTAATATTCCTATCGTCCCTTAGCTTGAATAGATCAAAAAAGTCTCGAAAAGTATTTACGAGACTTTTTTGATCTATTATGAATGAGTAAAATTTTTATAGACACACACAGTTTTGAAGTTAGAGGGAAGGTATCATTTTTGATTACATTTTGTTTTATATAATGCCGTAAAGTCTTGATCTAATGTACTTTTTATCAAATCAAATATCATTTAATTTTATCTAATTAAATATAAAAACATCTAATCTGTGACCAAGTTGTGACCAAAAGTGTGGTCTGTTTACTTATTTTATTAATGGGATTAAACAAGTAATTGAGGAGAGTTTTCAAACCTCCTCTTCTTCCATTTGTCACCCGAAGGGAAATAAAAACCAGGGACCCCCATATGAAAATGTCTCACTTATTATTCTACAATTATGCAAAAAAAGAAATCCTATACGCATATGAATCTATCGCATAGGATTTCGACTTTTTCAGCAGCCTCTTACAGAAAGGGTTTTTGAAGCAATAGCCTTTACTTGATCTTTATATCTAGTTTATTTTTTGCTATCTGTTTCAACCGAATTGAGGTACTGTTTCAAATTTGTAAACTGGGTAGTATACGATTTTGCTGTGGAGCCATATAATTTTGCATACTGAGTTGTCTGCATTATAGTATGTAATACATTCATAGCAGATTTTTGAAGGTCACCCAAATACATTACTCCTAAAAAGTCGCCTTTGTACGTAACTGTTCTTGTTCCATCTGAATTGGTTACTACAGTCGCTATACCAGCATTAACATAGTCTGTAACTCTGGCACCCAAAGTAACTCCCCTTGCAACTGTTGTAGACAATGTATGCTTTCCTTTTGCAGATGGGTTGAAATCCTTCCAATCATCGCCCCACATATATGTTCCTAACATACTTAATTGTATCATTCCTTGAATTGGATCTCCAGTCGTAGTAAAAGTAGGGAGTGTAGGAATTCCATTTATTGCATTTATAAGTTGATTCTGTCTGCTCCCTGGCATAATAATATCATTTCCACCATGCATTTCGCTGGCAGGACTTGCATTATTCACCCAGTCTGACATGATTAGACCTTTAAATCCCCACTCTGAGCGGACAATATTTTCTAACAGATCCCAGTCTGAAGCTGCGTATTCACTATTGATTTTGTTATAAGATGTCATGATTGCCATAGGCTGCGCACTCTTAACTGCAATTTCAAATCCTTTTAGATAAATCTCTCTAAGTGCTCTTTCGGAAATTGAATTATTCTCTACTTTTCTATTATTTTCCTGATTATTCGCTGAAAGGTGCTTAACTGTTACACCGATACCTGGATGTTCCTGAACACCTAAAGTTTGTCCTGAAGCAATAATGCCTGTTAAGAATGGATCTTCTGAAAAATATTCAAAATTACGTCCGCATAATGGATTTCTATGAATATTCATTCCTGGTGCCAACCAAAGAGTTACACCATATTCAGTCATTTCTTCTCCAACCGCATTTCCAACTTTTTTATTAAGATCGGTATTCCATGTCTGGGCAAGAGATGTTCCGATTGGCCATGCTGTAGCGTACTGATAATATGTCTGTCCATCTACAGTGTACGACTTAGTAAGTCGAAGACCGGCAGGTCCATCTGCTAATACGATATTGGGAATTCCATAATCAGCATATTCATCACTATTTGGAGTTTTACTATAATACAGTTGGGTTGTTTCTCCAGCTCCGCCCCTTACACTATTTGCCGAAGCTCCAGTATCACTAGTTGGAGTTACCCCCATAATTCCATTTGTTATATTTACCAATTCTGTTGGTGTCATTCCCGCAACAAATTGTTCCATTGAGATAGTACCATTTGCTACATCCTGTAAAGTTGCTCCAGATCTTGTTGTTACTCTTTTTAGCTCTTCATTATAATCAAGATATTTACTGCTTGCATTCTGTTCATAAGGGGTTGCAGCTGTATCACTTAAAAATGTAGTAACCGTTTCAGCGTCGTTTTTTGTCGCATTATTTACTGTTTTAAAATCTGTTTGTTTTAATGTCAGTTTTAATGCACTCTTTATTTCTGCATCTGTATCAGTATGAAATGGTGTCTTACCCTTAGAAGAAATTGTAGACAAACTTTTATCTGCAGTACTTTGATTGCTTAATTTTTCGGTAATCACATCTTTATCCAGAGTAATAACTGCTCCAATTGTTGTATTTCTTGAAGAATCACCAACACGGATGATATATTTTCCTGCTTCCATGACATACGCAGCTTTTTCTTCATAATAGGAAGACATTTCTGTTGTGTCAAAGGTAATCTCAAGCGTCTGACTAGCCCCCGGTGGCAGGGACTTTGTTTTAGCAAATGCCGCCAGCTCCTGATATGGTTTTTCTATATTTCCACTCGGTGCTGAGAAATAGATTTCAACTATTTCTTTCCCGGAATAGGTTTTACCAATATTGGTAACTTTAGCTTTTACCCTGGTTGTATCTTTGTTACTTTCTACAGATTCCACTTTAATTTTGAAGTTTGTATAAGATAATCCATAACCAAATTCATAAGCTGGCGTCACACCAAATGAGTCAAAATAGCGATATCCTACATAGATATCATCCGTATAATTTTCTTGTAAACTATTATTATCATTGGTACTAAACGTTTGTGAAGAAGGATAATCCGCATATGCTGCTGCCCATGTATCACTTAATTTACCCGATGGTGTGACTGTTCCATTTAACAGTTTAACAAGTGCATTTCCCCCTTCCATACCACCTTGAGACATAAGGAACAAGGAATCAATTCCATTTGGAATTTCCTTATTAACAGTCTTGAAGAAGCTTGTATCTACTGTTCCACCAACATTTAAAACTACTATCACTTTTTCGAAATTAGCGGCGACTGCTTTGATATTGGCAAGTTCTATATCAGTCAGGTAATAATCGCCCTTAGTAGCAGTTCGATCTGCACCCTCACCTGAATTTCTAGATACTACATAAACAGCTGTATTTGCTGATTTCGCTGCTGTTAATACATTTGATGGAATTGCTGCCTCTTTTGTACTCGCGGTTGTATTTGCTAATAATCCATCTAAGTAGTCTTTGGTTGTAATATCATAACCTGCCGCTTTAAATCCATCAAAAATGGTTACAACCTCTCTTTGGTTAACATCACCTGAGCCAGTGCCTCCCTTTACTGTATATACAGAACCAGGTCCGCCAAATAAAGCGATTTCACCATTTTTGGGGATAGGTAATGCTTTGTTATTATTTTCTAATAATACCATTCCTTCAGTTGCCGCTTCATACGCTAGCTGCCGATGTGCTGTTTCTGATGGTGTAACATCATTCGAAGTTCTTGCTGCAAATGCAGTTGAAAAACTTCCTGCTACCAAGGATGCTGAAAACACTATTGATAGCAATCCTTTCGCTACTCTTTTCAAGTTGTTGCCCTTCTCCATTATTTCCCTTCCTCACCTTCATTATATTAATCTAAATAACTTAAACTATATTCCACCCCTGTCTTTACAATTTTTTCATTGGATAGGCAAGTTGTTTAAGCGCTTACAACTAAACTATAACTTAAATATTAATTTGAATGTAATGAATATTCTGGACTTTATTGCCAAAACTCTTCACTTTTTTGCTTTTAGTAATTATGAACTTGAGCTGTTTTTCGAAATTCTGTTGGCGATTTACCTGTAACCTTCTTGAAAACCCTACTAAAGTAATTGGGATCTTTGTAACCGATAGAAAAACAGATTTCTTTTAAGCTTTTTTGTGTGTCGTTCATTTCTTCTTTGGCTTTTGTAATTCTTATTCCGGTCAAATAATCGATAAAAGTCATTCCAAACCGATCTCTAAATAATTTACTAAAATAGAACGGACTAATTCCTACATATTCTGAAACTTGCTCCAATGAAAGTTGGTCAGAATAGTGGAGTTCTATAAATTCTTTTGCATTATGAAGTATCCCGCTCGCATGAATATTTCGCCAAACTTGTACATTCTGAACTACTTCCAATAAATACGTTTTTCCCTTTTCTACCAGCTCAATTAACTCTTCAGTTTCTGTAAATAAAGGTACTTGTTGATAATTAATCCCTAAATCATGAAGCATGCGTAAAATAAGAATAAATATCTCGTCTAATAGCCTTTTAAGTACTGAGGTCTTTTCATTAAACTTACTTATAAAAGAATCATAAATATATAGGACATTATTCACATCTCCCTGCCGAATCGCATCTAGAAGTTCTTTTTCAAATTCAAAAATCGCTGATTGGGACGGTAGTTCTTTTAGTTCTTGTTTTTCTAAAAAGAAATACCGCTTATTTTGGTTAGATAGTTGCTTTAAGGCCGCAACCGCTTCATGATAAGATTTATTTAAATCTTTTTCATCACTATACAGGCGTCCAATTCCAATTTTTAGATGTCCTTTAAAAGATTCTTTTTTAAAAAAAGTAAAAATGCGTTCAATATTACTCTGCATACTTATTTTTATTTGACTTTTTTCTGTTCCTTTTCTGCAAAGGACTAAGACTGGAATTTGGTTGGTATTTAATGGACCAATCATAATCTCTTGCTTTTTAACTACAATTTTTAAAGTCTCACTCAGCCATAAATGCCAGGATTGTAATTCATCTGTTGTTAGTTCGGTTCCTTCATGAGCTTCAAGAGAAAAAAGTGCGATAAATCCGCTTGTAATTTCAACACTAAATAATTGGCCCCACTCATCAAACGTGATATCCTTGACTTGGTTTAATAATAAGGAAGAAACCCATTCCTTTTGTGCTATGGAAAATGCAAGATTAAGGTTTTCCTTTAAATGTTGATGCTCTTCAATCCGCTTTCTTTCTTCTAGAATTTCTTTTGAGACACGGTTTAAGCTTTCGAGGATATCTTTTTTACTGCTAGGCTTTAGTATGTATTCTTTTACTCCCTGCTGCATGACTTCCTTTGCATATTCGAATGTGTTAAAGGCTGAGACCATTATAAACCTAATCTCAGGGTTAAACTTTCTAATTTCTTTCACAGCTTGTACACCATCAATACCGGGCATTTTTATATCCATAAACATAATATCGGGCCGAAGCTCTATAGCCATTTCAATGGCCGTTCTCCCATTAGGAGCCTCTCCTATGACCTTAACAAGATCAGAAGAGCTACCTATGATTCTCGATAATACCTTTCGTTCTAGTACCTCATCATCAACTATAAGGATTTTCAACACGGTATATTCCCCCATTAAAAATATAAAGAATCATAATCTATGATTAGTTCTTTTTTGTAAATGGATTCAATCTTTAAATAAAAAGGATGTTCTTCTCTCCCTTGTTGTGTTTTCGTTCCTACGGCATCTTTTTACTCACTGAACGGCGAGATGTGCAGGTCATCGGACTTAGCAATCTTGAGTAATTCGTCTTTCAACCATGTGGTCATTGTGAATCCTCCTTTAACATATTTGTTGATAATTTTAAACGGAACTGGAAAGCTTGCAATGGTTAGATAACAATTATTTGTTGATTATTAAACAGATGAATTAAAATTGTTTATTATCTTGTCACGCCACCATCCCCATTCTTTAACTCTTGTTTCCAGTAGTTTAACTACAACTCTTCATAAACCCATCAATACTTGAAAAAAGGAAAGTGCCTTTTTGGTCTGCTCCTTATAAACTCACCTATTTCCAAAAATGATTATCTAGTCCTTAAGCCAAAAAATTTCACCTTAAAAAGGAGAGTTTCTCCTAAGTCGTTCTCTTTTGAAGTACTCGCACAAGAAGAAGCATATATAAGTTTAAAAGCAGTAGATTTCACAATTGAAATCACACTGCTTTTAGCATCTTTTCGGGTAGTTTTCTTTAAATGTTTAAATAATGAAAATTGCAAAGGCTATTAAATTTTGCCACTTAGTGAACCCAAATCTTGAACTTCATCCAGATTGTATGCGTCTCCTACTGTTGCATATAATTTATTATCAGGACCAATCTCTAATCTACCACCATCATGATAAGAACCTCCAGGAAGCTCATCTAATAAAACTTCTATTTCTTCCCATCCATTCCCATTTAGACGTATCTTTTCAATTTTGTTAAATGTACTTCTTCTTTTTCATAGGTATAAAATGCAAAAGCTTCATTAGTTTGTTCAAAGTCTAAGTCCAAGATAAATCCAAGAAGCCCTGCTTCTGATCCAGCAGATAAATCTTCACTTAAATCTACAGACTGCCGATGTACTCCCTCTGCATATTTTTATTACTAAATATAAGGTAAATCAATTAATAGATCTTAATCTAACATCAAATCACATTTTATTTAGCTGTTAAATTTACACCGTTTGATTCAATTACTTGTTTATACCAATAAAATGATTTTTTCTTCAATCGATCGAATGTTCCATTTCCTTCATCATCTAAATCGACATAAATAAACCCGTAACGTTTGCTCATTTCTCCCGTAGAAGCAGCAACCAAATCAATACAGCCCCAAGGAGTATATCCCATCAGTTCAACGCCATCTTCAATCGCTTCCGCCATTTGTTCGATATGGATGCGAAGGTACTCAATTCGATAATCATCGTGAATTGAGCCATCTTCCTCTACTTTGTCCTTGGCTCCTAAACCGTTCTCAACAATAAAAAGTGGTTTACGGTATCGGTCATATAATTCGTTCAAGGCAACTCTTAATCCGATAGGGTCTATTTCCCATCCCCACTCACTCGCTTTTAGGAATGGATTTTTCATTCCTCCTAAAATATTACCTTCTCCAATGTCAGTAGCTTCCTTTTCTTTCCTTTCGGTAAGTGACATATAATAACTAAAGCTAATAAAATCAACTGGATAAGTTTTCAGAAGCTCTAAATCACCGGGTTGCATTTCAAGATTAATGTTATGTTCTTTAAAGTAACGCTTTATGAAAGCAGGGTATTCTCCTCTTACCTGAACATCACCACAGAAATTATTAAGGAAGCGCGATTTTTGTAGAGCATACATTACATTTTCAGGGTTACTATCATAAGAATATATAGGTGCATATATAATCATACACCCTATTTTTGCATCAGGAATGATTTCATGGCAAGCCTTTACCGCTAAACTGCTTGCAACGAATTGATGATGGTAAGCTTGGAATGTTTGCTGATATTTATCTTCTTCCTTTTGAATCGCAAAACCAAGACCCAGAATCGGTAATTCAAGACCCGAATTGATTTCGTTGAATGTCAGCCAATACTTTACTTTGTTTTTGTAACGGTTCAAAATTACTTTTGCATATCTTTCAAAGAACTTAACAACTTCTCGACTTCTCCAGCCGCCGTATTCTTTCACAAGATTTACCGGCATTTCATAGTGAGACATCGTGACAACCGGTTCAATACCATACTTATGCAATTCATCAAACACACGGTCATAAAAAGCTAAGCCCTCCTCATTTGGTTCCAGCTCATCTCCATTAGGAAAAATCCTTGTCCAAGCGATGGACATACGGTATACTTTGAATCCCATTTCTGCAAATAACGCGATATCTTCTTTGTAGCGATGATAGAAGTCGATCGCCTCATGATTCGGATAACTATATTTTTCTGTATCAATTTCAAAATCGAAGCCTGGTGACCGTAATAACTTGAGTCGTTCTTTTCCACCTGGTAGAACATCTGCAATATTTAATCCTTTATTCCCTTCATGAAAACCGCCTTCTAATTGATTTGCTGCGGTAGCTCCACCCCATAAGAAGCCTTCTGGAAATTTCTTGTCTTCATAATTCATAATGTAAATCCTCCTAGATTATTATCTATTTACAATAGTTAAAGCAATTTATATGGAGAAGAGTAATCAAGTCTCTCCCCCGTATCTCTAAAAGAAGACGATTAAATGACTACTGTCAGTAAACCTTCTTTTGCCTGAATGGTTTCTTTATTGGTTTCAATAACATCTACATAATGATCTGTATTTGTAATAATAACTGGAGTAGTAACCGGATACCCAGCTTCTTTAATTTTATCAATATCAAAATTAACTAATAAATCACCTTGGCTTACCCGATCTCCTTGTTTAACAACTGGTGCGAAATATTTACCTTCTAGTTGAACAGTATTGATTCCGATATGAATTAATACTTCTGCTCCTTCGTCTGACGTAATTCCAATTGCATGTCCTGTCGGGAAAACAATTGTGACAATACCGTTCACAGGCGATACTGCTTTTCCAACAGTTGGTTCAATGGCAATCCCTTTTCCCATAGCTGCTGATGAAAACACTGGATCATCCACATCAGTTAACGGTTTAATTACCCCAGTTAATGGGCTGACAATCTCTTCTTTTTTTATAATTGTCTCTCCTGCTTTTACCTTTTTATCTTCAACTTCCTTTTTATTTTCAAATCCAAAAATTATTGTAAACAGTAGTGCTAATATCATTGAAATAACTATAGCAATTATATAAGGTACCTTTTGTGAAATTACAGGAATAGCAAACAATGAAGGCAATACTAATGCTGATTGTTTTAAACCAAAGAATCCAATAATCGCTCCTCCAATTGCTCCACTAATAATCAAATATGGTATAGTACGTTTATAACGGACTATAAATCCGTAAATAATCGGCTCTGTTACTCCACCTACTATTGCTGGAAATACTGTAGATCCTGCAACTGTCTTAACCTTTGCATCTTTTGATCTTATCATGATACCAATTGCAATACCTATTTCGGCAAAAATAGCTGATGCAACCATAGCTAAGAGTGGATCTCCACCGTTCGTAATGTTGGCTACAACAATAGGTGTTAACCCATTATGGATACCAAGCATAACTATGAAAGCCCAAGCACCTCCCATTACAGCTCCAGTTAGCATACCACTTTTTCCACTTAAGAAACTAATAAGTCCAGCTATTCCATTACCAACATAAACTCCAAATGGACCAAATGCCATTATTGTTAAAGGTACCATAATCATTAGTGATAACATTGGAACTAAAAACATTTGTATATCTTTGTGCACAATTTTTTTTAAAAATTTCTCAAGAATCGAATATATAATTATAGCTATAAAAATCGGAAAAACAGTAGATGAATAATTCATTGGGATTACTGGTATGCCTAAAAATGTTACAGACTTTGCCGTCATTAACCCTGTAAAATTGGGCTCTAATAACGATCCTCCAATTACAGCTCCTACATATGGATTAGCACCCAATTTGATTGAAAGGGTAACAGCAAGTAAAATTGGCAAAAAGTAAAATAATGCATTTCCTGCTGCAGATAATATATGATAAGTTCCACTATCTGCTGATAAAATATGATATGTCGTGAGAATTGCCAATAATCCTTTAAGCATACCTGATCCTGCCATTGCACCTAATAATGGAGTAAAACTTCCTGAAATAATATCAAATATTTTTGAAGTAATTGATATTTTTTCATCATTTGCCGAATTAGTATCTACCGAAAATTTACCTATTTGATTTATTTCCTTAAAAACATAAGGAACTTCATTTCCAATAACAACTTGAAGTTGTCCTCCACTCTCAACCACAGTTAATACACCGTCAAGTTTTTGAATTTCAGCTTTATTTGCATTTTTGCGGTTTTTTAAACTGAATCTTAATCTAGTAGCACAATGAGTAAGACCTACTACATTTTGTTCCCCTCCAACTAGCTCAAGAATTTCTTTTGCTAAGTTTTTGTGGCTCATTTTCTACACTCCTTTAATATAAAATCATTTGTAATATTGAAGTTGATTAACCGCACAAGGTAATAAAAAAAACCTAAACCAAACAATCAATTTTGACTGTTTGATTTAGGTTTTGCCCATCAGGTTACAACCCTATGAATCTGTTATTGATTTTTACTACTCTTTCAATATGAATCGTTAAATAAATCATTTCTTCATCGGTTAATTGATAGGTGTAACTGTTCTCAATAAACTTCTTTATTTTCTGTGAGCACTTATATGCCTCTGGGTATTTTAATTTTATTACATTATATAAGTCATCATCAGATGTATTGTTATAATGATTTCCCTTGACTAACCGCTGTGCAAAAAATTTCAAATGAGTAATAAAACGATAAAAGGGTAAAGAATTTTCATTAAACTCAATCTTGAAATGATATCTTACGATGGTTAAAATTTCTTGCATAACTTTGGTCATGCTTTGCACAACTGGCATTTCTTCACCCAGCTCAGCATTGACAAAATGAAGGGCTAAAAAGCCTGCTTCATCCTCTGGTAAAATGACACCAAATTGTTCACAAATCATATTTAATGCTTCTAACCCAATCTCATATTCATCTTTGTATAATTGCTTCGTTTCCCAAAGTAATCCGTTTTTTATAGGCAAATTACTTTTAATCCGCTCAATTGCAAAGTGAATATGATCAGTTAAATGAATATAAATGCTATCGTTTAGCTTTTTCCCCAATTTCATTTTTGCATATGCAATGATTTTTTCGGATATTTCCATGTACTCAATTGGCATATCAGCAATTAAGGTCTTGAACTTTTTCAATATATCTTCGTTTTCCAAAGTGAAAATTTTATCTATTTGTTGTTCATTAATATCATCTCCAACACGCTTATTAAAAGCAATTCCGCGTCCAATGATGATAACTTCTTGTTTATCTTTTGTTGAAATAACTGCATTATTATTTAATATTTTCTCGATTTTCACTTTATCACCTCCGATAATAGAAAAAGGCAAAACCCCTACCTTTTTTCTAAGGTAATCGGTTTTGCCTGATTTAACAGTTACAACCCGTTCTGTATACGCTTACCTTATAATATCATAAGACTTTCGGTTTAGCAACAAAACTTTTACCCATTATTATACTACTTTTTTCCTTTAATTTTTAATCAACATTACTCTAATTATTCTTCCTTCTTCAACAAGCAGTTGCACAAAGAAGAGAGCTGCCTAGAAAACTCCTTGTTCAACTCTTGCCCATATAGTCATCCATGCAGCAGAGCTGCACCACAGAGGATGGGATTTTAACTCGTTCTCCAATGGTGGTTTAGTACAAAACTTCACAATTTACTCTATATAGTGGCATCTTTTAAGAATACGCTCTTTTACCGCCCAAAAGAGCGACTAAAGGATTGTCCAGATTGCACAATTTGACGTGCATTTTTTAGACGAAGATTTTCATATTCCAAAAGAGCTTCAGATGCTGCAGATCCTTTTATTCCCCTTGAAACACATTCGGCTAAGGTAGCAGCATCTTGTAAGGACGCATTAAACCCCGATGCAGTTAGTGGTGTAGGTAGATGTGCAGCATCTCCAACGATTGCTATACGTCCTTTTACAAGATTGTCAGGAACATATTCGGCAATCGGAGTTCCAACAAGATTACATGTTTCAATACTATGAAGAATCGCGTCTAACCATGGTTGTTCCCATCTAACAGAAGCTTTTTCAGCCAGTTCAATCAATGTCTGTTCCGGGATGTCAGGAGCATTAAGGGAATGCCGAACAATGTTTCCTTCCACACATCCAAGACGACGTAACAAATCATTTTGAGTGTTATCGTACCAAGCCCATCCTAGTCGTCGATCTCCTAAAGCGGTAGACCCGTCTTCTCCAGCAATAATAGAACCGAGTAAAAAGTCACCGATACCATCGGGCATACTTAATTTCGGGGTGAGGCTAGGTCGGCTTTTTTCAGGTATGTTTTTCTCATCTACAATAGCGACCCATATCAGGTATCCAGCAAAAGTTGCATTTGGTTTATAAGGTGCAACTAAGCGACGCACAATACTACGGTGACCATCTGCACCAATCAAAATATCTCCATGGAATGTCTCACCCTTATCAGTCACCGCACACGCAGAGTCGCTGTCCTGGTTAATAGTTTGAACACGAGTATCATAATGTAAGTCAATTCTAGGATCGGCTTCTGCTTCTGTGCGTAGTCGAAAATGTATAGATGACCAAGCCTCAGCAGACCTAATTCCACCAGAAGCAAGTTTCCTTAAAAGTTTCGCTGTTTTAGTTCGATCAATTTCTCCACTGTCAACTTGAAGAACAGCTCCACTACGTGGTTTCGCTCCAGCTCTCTCTAAAATGGTGACATTTAATCCAGCTCGTGAAAGAGCAATCCCAGTCATTAGTCCAGAAAGCGACGCACCGACAACAACAGCAGTGCCGTTAGTTTCTTTGATAAAATTGTTATTGGTTGATTCGCCTCGGAAATCCTTTCTCATTATTGTTATTCCTCCTTATTGGTAATGTCTTCAAAATGGAAAAACCGAATTTCCTAATTGGAAAATCGGTTTTTTGATGAAAAAAGCATTAAATATCAACCAATACAATTGTTTCATTATTAATAATTCATGAATTTTCCATTCGTTTAACATCTTAGCCATATCGGAAGTAAAATGATCAACTATTTCACTTCATTCCTGCATTCCGTATATCCTTAATCTTCGATCTTAAATGCAGACATTAAGGCTTCACGGAGTCCCGGTGCATCCGGATTATGAGCACCTTTTCCGGTATCAAGACCCCGCATTTCATCCATTTCCGCATCGGTCAATTCAAAGTCGAAGACCTCAAGATTAGTCTTGATTCTCTCTGGATTTGCAGACTTTGGCAGAGTGATAACACCCTCCTGAACTTCAAATCGTAAAATAATCTGTCCAACATTTTTTCCGTATTTTTCTGCTAGCTTTGTGATCACCGGATTGGAAAGCAGATTTGCATCTCCATGTCCTAGCGGATACCATGCCTCCAGAGCCACATCATCTTTTGCCATGATCTCACGGATTGCCTTCTGCTGGAACAACGGATTGAATTCCAGCTGATTGACAGCAGGCTTCGTGGCAAACTGCGGTACAATCTCGTTCCAAATCTTCGGAGTCATGTTGCTGACACCAATAGATTTCAACTTTCCTTCAGCTTTTGCCTCTTCCATTGCTTTCCAAGCCCCAGGCACATTTCCATAAGGCTGATGAATCAAATATAGATCGATATAATCCATGTTCAACTTACGGAGAGATCTGGCAATTCCTTTCTTCGCCTGCTCATATCCGTAATCTTGGAGCCAGAGCTTGCTAGTAATAAAAATCTCCTCTCTCGGAATACCGCTGTCACGGATAGCCTTACCTACATCTTCCTCATTAAAATATGCCGCAGCAGTGTCTATATGTCGGTATCCTGCTTTCAATGCCGTATGTACTGCATCATAAGTTGGTCCATCATTCGGTATCATAAATACGCCAAAACCGACTACTGGAATCTTGTTTCCATCGTTCAATGTAATCATTTCCATTTTGAGTTACCTCCTTATTCTCTGCCCTATACTTCATTTAACATCTTGGCAATCTTCCAGTCATAGTGGTCGATAATCTCCGTATGTCCAGTATCAAGAGTAGCAATCTGCTTCATTTCATCATCAGAAAGTTCAAAGTCGAAGATGTTAATATTTTCCTCGATACGGTTCCTATGAACAGACTTCGGAATCACGACAACACCACGTTGCACATTCCAACGAAGGATAACCTGTGCGACTGTCTTTTCGTGGTTTGCCTCAATCTTCGTCAGTACATCATTTGTAAAAATTCCTCTTCCTGCTTCCGCAAACGGTGCCCACGCCTCAAGCTTTACGCCGAAATGCTTTGCACACTCAAGGTCTGTCTCCCTCTGAAAAAACGGATGGCATTCAATCTGATTGATCATCGGTTTAATCTCAGCATTCATGCAAAGGTCCGTCAGACGTTCCGGATAGAAATTGGAAACACCAATTGACCGAACCTTTCCCTCTTTATATAGCTCTTCCAAGGCTCTCCATGCACTGTAATAATCCGACAAAGACTGGTGCAGAAGAATCAAATCCATATACTCCATATCCAATCTCTTAAGTGCTGCTTCATAGGCTTTCTTTGTCTTCTCATAGCCAAAGTTTGAAATCCAAATTTTTGATGTGATGAAAACATCTTCCCGTTTCAGTCCGCTTTTTTTTAGTGCAATACCAACAGCCTCCTCGTTCATGTATGCTTCGGCGGTGTCTACCAATCTGTAACCTGCATGGAACGCATCCAGAACAGCCCATTCACACTGTGCAGTGTCTGGAACCTGATACACACCGATGCCGACCATTGGCATCTTCACTCCGTTACTGAGTGTTGTAAATTCCATTGTGGTGTCCTCCATTTTTTATTTTTTATAAGCATGCAGCGTTTCTTTCAAAGAACAAATCTGATGCCAAGTTCATGGCACGTAGGCAAGATTTCCTCTTCTACATCCCGTGTCCAAAATGAATATTCCGTTTGTAATGCTGTAATCGGATGTACCTTGTGCCTTTTTGTATGGTGCTGCTGATGCTTCCGAAAGTCCGATATATCTCACTTTTCCTTCTGTCACGAGATCAGCCATAGCACCGATAGTCTCTTCACCGGCAGAATTAACATATTCTGGTCGTCCATTGACGCCTAAAACTTCCCCTTTTTCGTTTCGAACATGCCCGAATTTCGTCGCAAGTACAACCTGATCCCGTATTGACAGACAGTGCGAGTACCCATGTAACTCGCAATAGCTGTGAAAGTAGACTGATTCATTGAGATGTTAAATCATAGGTTTTTCCCAATCGCCTCTAACCTCAACACCGGTTTCTTTTGCCGCTTCTTCAAGTTCGAGGATGTCCCGTGCTGTCAAATTGACCTCGGCAGCTTTTATTGCATCCTCAATATGCGACATTTTCGTAACACCAATAATCGGTACCGTTCCTTTTGCAATGGACCAAGCTGTTGCAATTTGTGCAGTTGATGCATTGTGTCTAATGCCGATTTCTCTCATT
This sequence comes from Bacillus sp. ISL-18, assembly GCF_018613415.1. Classification (GTDB taxonomy): domain Bacteria; phylum Bacillota; class Bacilli; order Bacillales; family Cytobacillaceae; genus Neobacillus. The sequence continues at coordinate 21,693 of NZ_JAGGQG010000021.1, forward strand.
ACTTGGACTAAACTTTCAATCTTAGTAAGCACATCTGGATTAAATGCCTGGCCTCTTCTGGTGCCACTCGGCATAGGATTTTTCGAATTGTATTTGTCAGTTAATGCACCTTGTTCCAGTACCATATATGAAAAGAACACCATATTATTTTCATTGCAGTAATCAATAATACCTGCTTCTTCCGATGAACGGTAAAGTAAGCTGTAATGGTTTTGGACAGCTGAGATTTTCAGCCCTTCTTCCGCCAAGATACTGGCTGCCAATTTAATTTCGTCCAGATTATGATTGGAGACCCCTACATGTTTCACTTTTCCACTTTTCATTAAAGGGATAAGTTTTGGTGTCCATCTTTCCACATCTGCCGGGTTGTATATCCAATAAATATCCACGTAATCCACGCCCAGCCGGTTTAGGCTTCCTTCCAGAAGTTCCTTAACAGCGTTGTCATTGTCTCCTGCCATTTGTGGAGTGAATTTAGTGGAGATTAGCACATTCTCCCTGCCTTTGATAAAACTTGCCAAAATGTTCTCTGAAGCGTTCATCCCATATACAGCAGCTGTATCCCATAAATTGAATCCAGCATCCATCGCGGCATCAAATACTGGCTTTAAATCCGTTTCTGTAAGATAATTTCCAAAAACCTCATCCCCACCGATTGCACCAGTGCCCCATGACCATGTACCAAGAGCAATCGGAGGGATTTTATCATTTTGTAATTTGACTAATTTCATTGCTTATCACGCCTTTCTTCATTATTTGAAAACCAAAGTCATTCGAAGACTTCGAAATAAAGCCCTCTAACTTTACATGATTTATCATAGGGATTTAATTTCAGCCTTGAATAATTATAAGCATACAACCTTCGAGTAACACGAAGTCAATAGTTTTAAATTTTTTGGTTGTAACATTTTAATTTAGAACCAGTTCGTCCTTCAAATCCATAAAAAGAATCAAAGTAGACAAGTTTTTCTAGTCTTGTCTACTTTGATTCTTTACTAAACGATTAAACTACCAATATACTTCATCATTTAAGCAAGCATTCCACCATCCACTGCCAAATCCGCACCAGTAATGAAGCGAGATTTATCTGAAGCAAAGAACAAGACAGGATAAGCAACATCTTCTGGTTGTCCAAAATAACCTAATGGAATCATCTTTTCAACATTATCATGATGTGCTTTCGCTTCTTCAGGTGTCAAATCTGTTTTATCATAAATTGGTGTTTCAATTGGACCAACTGTTACCGCATTTACGCGAATACCAACTTGTGCCAATTCTTTCGACCAAGATTTTGTCATCGCTTTAAGAGCTGCCTTACTAGCTGAATAAACAGACATATTGGCTAAAGGTTGTCTAGCTACGGTTGAGGAGATATTAATAATATTTCCTTTACTTTCTTTTAAAAGAGGAAGTGCTTGTTGCGTTAAATCTAAAACTCCTCGAACATTTGTGTCAAAAGCTGCTTCGTATTCTTTCATTTGAATTTTTCCAAGTGGTGTAATTGGTGCCCAACCAGCATTATTGACAAGTACGTCTAGTTTACCAAAATCATTTTTTACTTGTTCCACTAACTGAGTTAACTGACTAGAAACGCTTAAGTCTGTTACACGATAGTGAATATTCTCGTTTTGTACGGCAGATTCTCTCAAGGTTGATTCATTTCTTCCAATAATAACAACCTTTGCTCCTTGTTCGGCATTCTTAAGGTGCTTAAACTGATTATGAATTCATTGAACGGATTGAAAAAGCGTTAGAATAGCCACAGGATTTATTTGAGCCGCAATTTCTTTTCCGGTGCCAGAGCCTGCACCTGTGACTAAAACAACTTTATCAAGAAATTCTTTGTTCATCTTCTTCGCTCCTATTATCTGAGTGTAGCAAGCACGAATACTCGCTAAACTACTTTTCAATTTTTACTGTTCATCACCAACAATTGTCATTCTTTGACGAACATAAGAACCATTTTCCAAAATATCAATTAGCGCACTAGCAAAATCTGCATAGCTAATATGGCTTGTTGGAATATCCTCAATGCTAAATTCTTCGCCATCAAAATGATATTTACCTGTCGCTTCTCCTTCAACGTCATAATTAAATGCTGGTGTCGCATAAGTCCAAGCAATGTTTGAGTATGAGCGCAAGCGTTCCAAACTTTGAACCAAGACTTCTGCTAATGGTTTAAGTTCTTCCATAAAGTTTTCCCAGTCTTTGAAATATTTTGTATGCTCTTTATTTATAAACAATGTACCTGTTCCACCAATTTTGATGTAGCGTGTGTTGCTACCATCAAGCAAATTCGCAATATGAGAAACACCGTCAGTATGCACGTAGAAAGTTTCTGGTACCCAAGCACTTACTCCGTCAATAATGGCATCATAGCCTGCAATATCTTCTTTGGTTAAATCCATGATGTCTTTGATTAATACGTTTTTATAATCTACATCATCATGTTTTCTGTGTGCTACTGCTAATACCTCATGACCACGTTTTTCAGCCTCTTTAATAATTGTGCGTCCTGATTTCCCATATGCATAAAACTTCAATTCTCATATTCTATTTGTGCGGAATATAATCCGCTGGTGACAAAGCAATCATCCTCTGTTCCATTTATGCTGTTTATGAATACATGATACGGATGCACCATATAGGCTTCAAACGCCTCTTTATCCTTCAGATCTACAACCATCGTTACTGCGTTTTCGCCACCAACCCAGCCTGTATTTTTTCCTATTGTCAGATCCATGATTTCAGGAATATTATCCTTCATCGCTTTCAACAAATTTATTTCTTTATTCAGTTTTTCTTCTGTTATGCCTTCTTTAATTGGTGCAATAAAAATATGTCTAATCATTTTAATCCTTCCTTTAACTTGAATATTTTTAACTTAGTTCTTAAGTTGACGACATTGTCCGCACGGGAGTAAAAGACAATTATTGATTGATAACGATACAGTTGGATACCTCCTAACACCCTTTCCTTAGTTTTTAGGAATAATTTCGTTAATACAATTTAATGCGTTTAGTGTTCTCGGAAAGCCCATATAGGGAAGGCAGTGGGTGATGGCGGTGATTAAGGTTTCCTTGTCATTGCCAACATTTTTGTTCCCCTGCACATGTGCTTTTACTTGACCTTCTGCACCACCCAACGCACTAACGATACAGAGTGTCAACAACTCCCGTGTTTTCAAATCAAGCCCGCCACGGGTGTAGAAATCTCCAAAGCAAAAAGAAGAAAGATAATCCTGAATATGCTTTTGATTTGCTGGGGCACCTTCCCGCATCTTTGCAATGATATCTCCAAATATCTCTACTTGAGTTGCAAGACCTTTATCAAAACGATTGTCTTCTTCAACTTGTTTTTGGCTTTCAAGTGGTAATGTAATATTGTTGGATTTGAAAACCTCATTGACTTCATTTATGGCGTTTAGCGTTTTCGGAAATCCAATGTATGGAGCACATTGGTAAACCGCCTCCTTGATTTCAACCGGAGTCAGCCCAACATTCAGCGCAGCTTGAACATGAGCCTTTAATTGAGGTAATGTTTGATTGGTCGCAAGCACAACCAGAGTGATAAGCTCACGATGTTTGTCATCCAGATTACCTTGATAAAAAACTTCCCCAAAAATAAATCGGCTCAGGATGTCTTGAAAATCAGAGTCGGTAGCGTATGCGGCAGGTACTCCATTCCCAAATAGTTGTTTGTATTTTTCCTTGCTCTTTTCAACACGGTTCATATATAGATCTCCTTTTATGATTTACTTTTCTATTTTGCCTAAAGTATCAAGTTAAAGTTACGAGTATTCGAGAGAAAATTAAATCGTACTGAGGGAGCTTAGTGGAGGTTCCGAAAAGTATCGTTCTTGGAACTGATAAGATAGTAGCTCATCCAGTATTACTACCCCATCATTATCGGGTAGTTTAATTTAATATTCCTTTTTAATCTTGCCTACTCTACTATTCTCGTCCAAAAGAGCGACTGAAAGATTGCACAATTTGACGAGCATTTTTTAAACGGAGAGATTCATACTCTAAAAGTACCTCAGATGCTTCAGATCCCTTTATTCCTTTTTCAACACATTCGACTAAGGTAGCAGCATCTTGTAAGGAAGCCAAGGCTTTTGAGCTAGCAGCCAGACAATTGCAATTTGAGCAAGAGTTGCATTTTTCTGTTCTACAACTTTTTAAATAAATCAACTAGAGCTTGATTTTCTTGAAGATGCTTTAACTAGAGTAGTTGAATAAGAACTCAATAATTTTTAAAAGCAGCCCGATAGAAGCTGAAGGCACTGTATAAATTCCCTATTGAAAAAAAGGTATAATATCTCATATTTGCAAGGGATTATACCTTTTTGCTTTTAGTCTCCGTTTCAAAACAGGTGTAAAACAAATAATTTATTATCAATAATTAACTATGACCAACGATTGCGTGCGGTGCATATGGCTCTTCCAAGTAAGCAACTTCTTCCGTTGATAAAGAAAGAGAAAGAGCAGCTACTGCATCTTCGATATGGGAAATTTTCGTAGCACCGACAATAGGAGCTGTTACCGGTTCTTTCTGCAGCAGCCAAGCAAGTGCAACATGAGCGCGTGGAACACCATGTTTCTCTGCTAGTTCAGCAACACGATCTACGATTAATCGATCAGTATCTGCTTTTGCGTCATATTTCATTTTTTGAACTTGATCCGTTTCTGAACGATGCGTTGTTTCCGACCAATCACGTGTTAATCTCCCCGATGCGAGCGGACTATATGGAGTTACCCCAATTCCTTCCTCCTTACAAAGTGGCAGCATCTCCCTTTCCTCTTCACGGTATATGAGGTTTAAATGATTCTGCATCGAGACAAATCTTGTCCACCCATGTTTCTCTGCTACATGTAATGCCTTTTGGAACTGCCATGCGTACATGGCAGAAGCACCAATGTATCTTGCCTTCCCAGCCTTCACCACATCATGTAATGCTTCCATCGTTTCTTCAATAGGGGTATTGTAATCCCAGCGGTGGATGATATAAAGGTCTACATAATCCGTTCCGAGTCTCTTAAGGCTCTTATCAATTTCACTCATGATTGCCTTTCGGGAAAGCCCCGCACCATTTGGACCTTCATGCATCCGATGATAAACCTTCGTTGCTAGGACGATTTCATCCCGATTGGCAAAATCCTTTAAAGCACGTCCCACAATTTCTTCACTCGTTCCGTCTGCATACACATTTGCTGTATCAAAGAAATTGATCCCTAATTCTAGTGCCTTTTTAATAACCGGTCGGCTTTTCTCCTCTTCAATTACCCATTTATGGGGCCAGCGCTCTGCTACACCAAAGCCCATGGTACCCAGGCAAATCCGTGATACATCTAAACCAGTATTTCCAAGTTTTGTATATTGCATTTTTTATCCCTCTTTCTAATAGATATAATGAATCTTAATCCTCCTATGTTTTTTTCGTTTCGAATATCCATTTAATTTTTGTTTTATAATTTTATTTGTGTTGCTTCTTCTAATTTGGCTAGCAGTTGATTTTGCAAGTCAATATTTTCTACTCTTTCATCATAACGAGAAAGCTTCTTATGGTAGTAATAATTCCCTGAGCTCAAGGCATTTTTATCCTCACCACTAGCTAGCCAAACCTGTGAGGAATAGCCACCTTCAAGAGAATCATTTGCGCCTGCACCACCCATGCGAGTTGGCACCCAGCCAGGATCAACTGCATTGACAAGCACATCTGGCCATAAACGACTGACCGCTTTCATCAGTAATAACAAGGCTAATTTGGAACTTGAATAATCTGTTTCTTGTTCTAAATGATCAATGTTCAATCTAGAACCGCGATGCATTCCAGATGAGACATAAATAATCCGTTTGGGTTTCTCAATAAGGCTAGTTAAAAGATAAGGCGCTTCAATATTCACTGTGTAGGTTAAACGAGCATCTGGCGTGTATACTCCTGCATTATGAATAATGACATCAAATCGACCGAATTGATTGACTTGTTTAGCCACTGAGAGAATTTCTTCTTTCTTTCCTAGGTCTCCAATGACCACCTGAGTGGCACCTGGATTTTCTTTTAAAGCCTCTTTTGCACGAGCTTCATTGCGTGCATGTAAAACTACTTCATTTCCTTGAGCAATTAGCTCTTTTGCTGCCAATGCACCAAGACCTGTTGATGATCCTGAAATGAAAATTTTTGCCATTTTTATTCACCTCCAAACTTATTTTTCATCAAATTTTCCTGTTTCAACAAATCCAGCAAATTATCGATGAAGCCCCACCTCCCTTCAGGACTGCTGCTCATTCATGCCTTTAATCAAGTCGCCGTCGTACAGGCGGGTTCGTAAAGCGGCCCAGATGATGAGGCCAGCGAGGGTAATGGCCAGGGCAGCGACCATGATCGCGGTCCAACCGCCGAACGCCCAGAGAGGGCCTGCGATAACCGATCCAATCGCACCTCCGAGAAAGTTACTCACTACGAAAGCCGTGTTCAGACGGCTTCGTGCAGAACCAGGAAGAGCGAGGAGACGGGTCTGTCCCAACACAAGGTTGGTCTGAGTGGCGATGTCTAAGACAATGACAACGATTATCACCCCAATGATTGAACTTTTCACTACCCAAGCCGCAACCAGTGACAATGCGAGTAACGCTAAGGCGCCTCCTGCAGCAGGAACGGACCACCCACGGTCGTGCAAAACACCTGCACGCCTTGCAGCTAGTGCACCAGCCAAGCCAGCAAGTCCCAAGAGCCCTATCTGACCTGCCGAGTAGGAGAATGGCTCCGCTGTTAGCAGATAAGTTAGTGATGTCCAAAACAGCGAGAACACGGCGAAGTTCGCTGCGGAAATGACCAACGTCGGGGGCACTGCACGATGACGTGCCACGGTGGTGAACACTGATCCTAAAAGACGTGGGTAGGAAATATGTTCGCGTGGTTCGAGTCGCGGAATGATTTTGTACAGTATGACAGCAAGAATAATTGCGACACCTGCTGCAATTTCATATATCGCCCTCCACCCGAGAAGATCGGCTACTAAGCCGCTAATAGTGCGTGAAAGCAGAATACCGATTAGGGCACCCGAAGCGACAGTGCTAACTACTCGTCCACGTCGCTCAGGCTCAGCTAGTTCACTGGCCAATGGAGTCAAAAGCTGTGCAGAGACGGTGGTCAATCCTAAGCCGCCGAGCGCTGCCAGGAGGACTGAAAACGTCGGTGCTATAGCGGAGACGATAAGCATCACTGCTGATAGACTCAGAATCAGCGGAATTAGCCGACGTAAATTAAGAACATCGCCTAGTGGCACTAGGAGGAATATTCCGAGCGCGTATCCAAACTGGGTAACGGTCACCAGCATTGCAGCGGTCGATGATGAGACACCGAGAGACGAGGCGATAATTTGGAACAGTGGCTGAGACAAATATAAATTCCCGACGGCCAGTCCCGCGGCAATCGCGAAGATGACTGTTTTCGCCGGTGTCATCCGGCGGTCGGAGTTGGTGGATATTTTGGACATGCTGAAACCTCCTAATAATCTAACGATTGTGACAGGCTCGTTAAAATACTGTCGCAACTGTTTATTTAACTTTCTTAAAATATTTCTTTAAGGTGCTTTCCTTATAAATTGTTTTTACATTAAACGAATAATCATAGGAATTTTATAAATTAAGCCTTAAGCAAGTATAACTATATTACCTTCGAGTTACACGAAGTCAATAGTTTAAAATTACTTTTTTGTTCTGTATTTATGGGTTTACAATCTTGAGAACTTAAAGTATTATCACTTTATCACCTTCGTGTTACACGAGGTCAATAGTTTTAATCACTTTTTATTACCCTCCTTTGTAATTCTCTATTTAAATTCTTTTGAAAGATCCCTTAACCTACATGATTTATTATGGGATTAATTACAGAACAGAACTTTGAACATTTGTAACTATACAACATTCGAGTTACACGAAGTCAATAATTTTAAATTCTTTTTTTTGTTCAGCATATAGGATTTACAATCGTAAGAATTTAAAGTATTATCACCTTACTATCTTCGTGTTACACGAAATCAAATATTTAATATTATATAATTCATTGAAATATAGGGAGGGCTAACATGTACACTGTAAAAGAAGTTGCCAAATTACTTGATTTAACTCAACACACTGTTCGCTTTTACACTGATAAGGGATTAGTTCCAAGTTTACAACGTGATAAAAATAATAATCGAATTTTTAATGACGACTCTATACAATGGCTTTCAGGAGCAAAAAAATTAAAAAAATGTGGTATGTCAGTGGAGGACATCAAAAAATATGTAGACCTGTGTTTGGAAGGCGGTTCTACTATTCAGGAACGTTATGAAATAATATTAAAGCAAAAAGAATTGGTTCTAGCTCAATTAGAAGAAATTAAATCAATGGCAGAATATATTACTAATAAAGAACAACACTATCGTGACATTATAAATGAAGTAATCCCGGATGATACCAACCCTTCCAATTGGCAAAATGATAAAAATGTCAATTCATCCTGTCCCTTGGCAAAAGATAAAATGCCGATTGCTCATTAGTTATTGCTAATACTAATGATACTGCTAGTCGATGTTCCTTATCGGGACATCGACTTTTTAACTTTGTGAGGAAATACACTTAAACTAACCGTTAGCAATAGGTAAGCGTTTGAGGTTATCTCCGGCTTTTCCCCTGCTCCGCACGGAACGTGCCAGTTTCCAAGCATTCCGCGGTCCATCTAACGATGGTCTTGTTAATTATAAGTTTCAAGTTACTCTTGTTGACCTAGGTTATTTAATTCGTTCTAATTTACATTTTTCCCGATATTTATTAATTTTCTGTAGCATCGGTTCTGTGATCCCCGAGTTTTTCATGAGTATATTCATCTTAGCTGTATCTGTCATATGGATAAGTTTATGTACATCTTTATGTAGGATGCGTAGGTTATGAAACTTGTCACTTCCACCGGATTGTATAGGAATATAGTGATGACAGTGCACATCGTGTGCCTGGAGGAATAGTCCTGTGATTTCACAGTTTCCTTTCTTCATACTGTATCGACTAATTCGATTATCCATATATTCGACACTGCGTGTTGGGATGCTCGATTCCATCAATAGAGCTATTTCTTGCTTGATATTCTTATGCAAATTCTTATGAATATGCGTACGACCTTTCACCGTGAATGGTGTTAGACTTTGTGTGAAGCTAATAACGTTTTTTTGGAGGTGGATTCGTTGGATGTGCATATTTCCCGATAGGCTTAAGACGATTGTACATCATTGCACGTATTTCATAGGCAAGACGTGAGAACGCTAAGTTGACGTGTGTCGCTCTGTTAAAGTAATTATGTAGCCCTAAGACAAAACTATTAAAGAGTAAAGCATTTTGGGCTGTTGGTTAGGAACGTAGTATATCGATTCGTTTCTTCGCTTCAGCTTTTATTTTCTGTATTTTCTCAGTTCGAACGAAAGTGTGAGCTACTCGTTTTTTACCTTTACGGTTTGCGCGTATGGCGAATCCAAGAAAAACAGATTCATGTTTACGTAGATTAATAATCTTCGATTTTTCTGGTGAAATATCAAGTTTTAGACGTTCCTTTAGAAATAGCTTTACTGCGTGATACCATTTCTCTGCTGTTTTCCAATCTCTACACAGTATTTTGAAGTCATCTGCGTAACGTACTAAATAGCCTTCTTTTAAATGAGTACGCTTTTTTGCTAGAAGTTCACCTTCCCTAGTCTTGAATGATTTGTGAAGGGGAAATAGTTCCCATTGATTCGCTACCCATTGGTCCAATTCATTAAGCGCAATGTTCGAAAGCAGCGGTGAGAGTAAGCCGCCTTGCGGCGATCCTTTTGTCGGAATGCCCTCTCCATCTACCTCGGCTTTCAACATTTTAGATAAACAAGCAATAACTTGTCTGTCTCGAACGCCTAGATTCCATAGTTGTTTAACCAGCAACGTATGATTAATATTGTCAAAAAAACCGCGAATATCAATATCTACAACGAAATGAAGTTTCGAATGGTTAACGAGAAATTGAACTCTTGCCATAGCATGGTGGGTAGACCGTAGAGGTCTAAATCCGTAACTATGATTGTAAAAATGAGCCTCCGCAATTGGCTCTAGCACTTGTTTAAAACACTGTTGAATTATTCTATCGAGTATACATGGAATGCCTAGCGGTCGCATTTTACCATTATCTTTTTCTATTAGTTTCCGTCTTACTTTCTTAGGACGATAATTCTTGAGCGGCTTTTGTATTTCTTCAATTAATTCGTTCTCGGTCCGTTTCTCAATATCTAAGATGGTTTTCCCATCTGAACCTGGGGTCTTCGACCCTTTATTTGACTTGATTGTGCGATATGCTAATAAAATGTTATTCCTCGACGTGATGATGTCGTAAAGAAAATGGAATTTTTCTTTATTTTTGGCTCGTTGATGTAAGTCTGTAAAGGTGTCGGTCATGTCGTAATAATCCCAAAACCGTAGAGCTTGCACTGTGGCATCATTCCTTTTTGAAGCGATGTTCCCACGTTCTTACCCGACCGGTGCAATGCACGTTTGAAAAATAATCATTAACTATCGCTAGACTTGGGGCTGTTCCTCCACCTCTATTACCGAGGCTTCGTTAGTCGTACCCCTACCCTCATAAGGACAAATGCATTTCGCCATAATACTTATAGCAACCGTTTCGGGTGACAGCCCTTCAATCAACGTTCCTTACTTTCCAAGTACCTTATAACCTAGCTATCTATTCTAAACTTAGGTGCTTCCTGTAAGCCTGTGAGCTGGATACCGCCATTGTTCGGTATAACGTGTTTCAGAGAGGCAATTTTTACTCCACATCACTCACCTCATCGTAAGATGAGACAATATTTTCCTATTGTTCGTAACTTTAGACCCGTAATAACGATAGGTAACCTACTAAGTGTAAAACTCTTCCGAGTTCCATTCTCTTTTCAGCTTTCCCTCGTCCCACACCGTGCGTGAGACTTTCATCTCACACGGCGCTCCCTCGAAAATTATGTTTTCTTTATCATCCAATCATGATTTTTCCTCTGGACCTTATGATTTTTCTATTTTGTATTTAGAACAACGTTAGTTGTTCATATCTAACTTCATTGTTGAAAATATCTAAATTATTTTCTTTTTCATTGATACAATTGTTCCCCACTAACACTCTTAATTTATCCAGCTTTTCAATGGCTATTTTATTCAGATTTAGTCTTTCCAGGAGAGCCCTTATTGTTGCTGTTTTTGTTGCGTGTATCAGCTTGTGAACGTCTGATTTGATTAACGTTAGGTTTTGGTAGCTGTCATCACGTGTTATATGCCACGGTATTTTATGATGACAACGCATGTCTAATAAATCTAACTGCTCGCCAGTTACCGAACATTTTCCGTTCTGAGCCACATAAAGCGACAAACGATTGTCGTTGTATTCTACCGTCGCTCTACCTATTAGTATAGGGTGTTCTCGTAACCATTTAAGTTCTGTTTCGGATACGTTTGTTAGGTTCTTATGAATTAACTTTCGTCCTTCTTCAGTGTACTTGTTGATGGTATTACGTTTCATCATTGGATTTTTATTTCTAACATCGGCGAGATGAAGTATTGGACTTTTCATGAGGTATCGAATGTATCTGTTCTTTCGTTTAGTATACTTCACTATCCCTTTGTCTTTGCCCCTATATTCCCCATATCTAGTAAAACCATTAGTATACTTGTCGTTCGGCTTGCTTTTTGGAAATCGGTTGTACATTTGTTTCTGTAGATCGTAACCTACTCTTTTCAAGTCTAGGTTCAAATGCGTAGCGATTTCATAATAATTATGTATCCCAATTATCATGCTGTTGTACTTTGCGATTTCCTTAATGCAGTTTGAGCTGTTGGGGGTTTTTTGTATCTTTTTAATTTGCTCAGCTAGTTTCGCTTTCGCTGTCTTTATTGCTTTTGGGGACATGTGTGTTTCCGCCATGTACTTTGTTGCACCTATTTTTGTTTTGCCTTTTTTAGTTGCTTTAAGCGTGAACCCTAAGAATTCACTTTTTTGCTTCTTTAAGTTTGTTACCTTTGATTTCTCTTTTGAGATTGGCAACTTTAGGCGCTCTTCTAGCCACATTTGCACAGCTTTAAATATTTTCTCTGCGTTGCTTCGTGTGGCTGTGAAGATTTTGAAATCATCTACGTAACGTACAATGTACATTGGCTTCAACTTTGTTTTCTTCAAGGCTCTGTTGTCTCTACCTGTTCTACCTTCTTTGTTTTTATATTTAAAGCTATGTCGGGTTTTCGCTGTTTCCCATTGGTCACTTATCCACCAGTCAAACTCATTTAGGTTGACGTTAGCTAATAAGGGACTGAGTATCCCCCCTTGAGGGGTTCCTTTTGTTGGGTTGACGATTGTCCCATCTTCCAATTGTATTGGTGCCTTTAATATCTTTCGTAGTATAATAAGTAGCTGTTTGTCTTGTATCCCGAGCGTCCATAATTGACGCATCAGTTTTACATGATTTACTTCATCGAAGAAACCTTTAATGTCCACATCAACCACATACATTAGGTTTGTTTGGTTTATCTTGAAGTTTGCATCTGCGATAGCGTGTTCTGCACTTCTGTTTGGTCTAGAACCGTAGCTTCTAGTGTTAAATTTAGCTTCACAGATTGGTTCCAAGACTTGCAATATACATTGTTGGATGAGTCTATCCCAAAGCGATGGTATTCCGAGCGGTCTCGTTTTCCCATTTGGTTTTGGAATTTCCCTCCTGCGAACTTTGCTTGGTTGGTAGTTGTTAAAGCGATTTTCTATTTTCTTTAGAAGTTGGTCTTGGGACATCCGTTCAATCGTCTCAATAGTTATTCTATCCACCGAAGGTGTGTAACTTCCTTTGTTTCGCTTAATATTTCTGTAAGCAAGAAGGATGTTATCCTTTGACGTGATAATTCTCATGAGATGTTTAAACTTTTTCCCTTCATTAGACTTTATGTACAATTCATCAAACACTGCTTGCATACCATAGTACTCTGCATACCTGTTTTTATTGTCCTTAAGTATCCTGTCCTCAGATTTTTCATTCATGGTCTATCACCTTCCTTCACGAGAATTTAGGTGACCTTTTGAGTCTCACCAGAATCCATGCAAGGATTGAATGATGGATATTCCTTCCATAATTTTCGACTTGTGGCTGTTCCTCCTTCTCTCATTACAAGAGCCATCATGGGTTGTGCCACTACTTTCATCGGTCATTAAAAACAGTTCCCTCGTTTACACGTTTCCTGTTTAACTTGAAGTGCCCCTCGCTCTAACGAGCAACGTTGACAGCTTCCGACGTTCCTTTCCGATTATCATTGTTTCAACTTAGGTGTCTCCTTTTCCCCGTGTCTAGCTCCGCAGCCTGTAACTGCGTTAGGATTTACTCTCCGAATGAAAATTTCAATCCTTTAGACAAGCGATATTTTCACGCCCGATTCATTTCTAAATCGTACTTCTGTCGAGGTTTACCTTCAGAGATTCGTCAGCCGTTGGTACGACATTCTCACCATATTTAAACGACAGAGAGTATTCACTACAATTCCATTGGGTTTATTACTCCCTTTGGCTTTCGGTTACCTTATCGGCACTTCGGTAGTTTCTACCTTCATTACCCAGCTATGGTTGCCCTAGCCGACTGCAATCGACTGGAGGTTAGGGTATCTTACTGGAGAAGTTTCAAGGCGTTACCCTATCTTTTCATTCTCTCATCGAAAAAGTTGTTCTCTTTGTAACTTTTATTTGAGCTACTCAGAGCGGTTCTCTCCCTATAAAGTTATTAGCCTTATTTTTGAGAACAACGTCTCGCACCATTCAGAAGTTCGTCAGCTTAACCTTTTATTTTAGGTTTATTCACATTCTCACCATATTCATTCAACTCAAGCATCATGATTTACACCACCCCCGCGGGTAGGCTTTCGTCAGCCAAACTGATACGGTAAATTCTTACGCCTTTTTGCCGAGCTTATAACACTATTATTCTTACTAAATCTAGTGCTATTCGACTCAGAGAGAACCCTTCAAGACGTTACTCTATCATTTGATTCTTCGATATAACCCTTCAGTTCCGTAAGGAACTGTCTAACCTTTACCTGAATAATGTGACCATTCTCAATTTAAGTTAGAAACATTTCGCACAACAATCGCACCCGTTAGTTGAATATAGACTTAAATGATTAGTTCCTATTTCTTTTCCATATATAATTAGTAATTTTTACAGTGGGGGAGTTTGCGTGTTACAATTAAATTTGGTCAGGGGATTGAAGCTCTTGGCTAATTTTTTACCGAGGATGATTATTTGTAATGAACCTAATTCCTATCTTTCTCCGTGAACTTGAACGATTAAAAAATGATTATTCAAAATGCGATATTCCACAAGTCAAAGAATTGATTCAAAATGATATAAAATTATTAATTGAAGCGTGTGGCGTCTTGGGAGAAGAAGAGAATTAGATGTTTAAAAAACCTTATAGAACATTTCTTGAAATAAGCCAAAAGATACTCGGTTTATTTTTTTTTGTCACCCTTTGCATTAAATGGTCATCTTTTAATTTTTTTCTTTTTTCAAATAAACTGCCAGTTAGTAGCATAAGAAAAAGCTGCCTAATCGACAGCTCTGTTTTATCACAAAAGAACCACTAACATAACAAAATATTGGAAATTAGGTTATAGCATAATGGTATATCCATTCTGATGAAACTGCCTATATAAATCCAGGCATACCTCCCATGCCCATTCCAGGGAAACCACCCATACCCATTCCAAACATTCTTTCCATTTTTATCTCCTCCTCAAATTGTTTCAAAAATAATGTATGTGTCCATGTTGAAAGAGGAATAGATATTTGCCTATATTATTAAGTGCATTCATTCTTGGTCGTAATTTTATTTACGATATAGTTATAACTCATCATTATGACAGCTTGATCTGCAACTCTTGCACCCAGTTAGTTAAAGTGTATTGTTTCACAAACTTATTTTTTCCTGCGTTCCATTGATTTTGAGTAACCAAAACAATCTCTAAATAACTTTCTACCAATATATTGTTGGAAATTATTGTATTTATATCTGTAATATTCGTTCCAATAGCTAATCATTCTATTATAGCTTTTGCAAAACGCCTCAATATTTTCAATACAAAATTTCTTAATCCGTTCTGTATCCTGTTCTTTTAAAATATCATAAGTCATTTCTAATATTTCTACGACATATTCATCACAGATTTTTACGATATAAGGAATAGCCCAATCTTCATAATCCATCTGAAGCAACGAATACATATGCCTTTGGCGAACAAGTCCATCACAACTTCTTGAATATATGCAATGCAAAATCATTTTTTGTCGTTCACTTAAATTGTCTATAACTTCATCTGAACTATCAATGTAGTAGATACGATAGGGAAACCTAATTACGTTATTATCTTGAAAATATTGAATAATATCCTGAGACACACCAATAGTGACATTATTATAAGTTTTATTTGGTATCAATCCAACCGCTTTAGTAACATCATCTCTCAAATAGTTTGGAAACCCCTCTTGAAACATACAATCACAACCTTGCTTCCCATAATTTAAAAAATGTGTAGTTCAACTAAATGCCCAGTTACTCGAATAAGAAAAAAGCATTACCGTTGTTCTAGTAATGCACAGTTAGTTTAACAACACCCCCGAGATTTCTGATTCCGAAAAAAATTTTTTTGATCGATTTGGGTATTTGACCCGACTGATTTTGTGGAAAAGGGGGTATCTTTCCTATCCAGCTCGTCAAGGATTCGAAATTTGAACCTCGAATGTGCGGTACACCAGGCATAGTGCTATATGGCCTCATGGCTTTGTTCGTGATAGGGTGGCTCCCCCTTGTCCAAAAAGAAAGACCGCTGTGTACGCTAGAAACGATCTTACGTGCTTATTCTAATGTTAGCTGCTGCTTTCATCATGGTGGTGATGATGGTGTTCGTCATGAACTTGCACGAAGTCTTCATGTCGGAAGAACATAGTCGGTTCTGAGACATCAAGTGAACTACCATCTGATGAGAATCCGCCTGTGACGCTGACTTCAATGAGATCGCCTGATTCTTCAACATCTCCACTTACTGTAACGATTAAAGCACGTGGATCGCCTGATGCTGTTGCAGTGGTGTCTGTGATCGGAATTGGAGTGAATACAGGAACAGCAACCCCCCCAGCCGTGTTTGGAGGCAAGGTCATAGGGTTCGGAGGTACCAGCACGATTATTGGTTCCGGAGGAACAAGCGGCCCCGGAGGAAAAATAACTTGGTCGATTCGTACCGTGGCGGTTAGAGTCCGATTTGTCTGGTTACTGAGTGTTACGATTACAATATTGCAGGGACTTGGTGGATGATGGGTAAAGATAGGAATAAGAAAAGGTCCCGTACGTAAAGTCGCTATAAAAAACACATCCTTTCGAAATTTATAATTTTTCAATCAATATAGTAAATGCAAAAAGTAAGGGATTTGAAAGGGACAAGTTATGGAGTTAATAAACACATTTTCTGGGGCTACTATGCGTTTTGAACCTTCAGGATTCCAAGTTTTTACGATCGTGTGTGCGTTACACCAGGCATAAGGCTATATTAAGGGTGGGTCTGTCTTGTGATAGGGTGGCTTCCCGTACTCCTTCTGATACCCTAAATAGTTTCATAACTTAAAAGTTTTGACACCGGAATGAAAAGGCAGTATTATCAAGGTATCAAACAGTGTCATTACTTAGGTTCATAAATAGAGGGGGAAAAACAATGAAATATGGCTATGCCAGGGTGAGCACGATCCAGCAAGACTTAGAATCACAGCTACGAACGTTAAAGAACGAAGGTTGTGACGTAATCTACTTTGAGAAGTTTACAGGTACGAAGGCAGAGCGGCCAAAGTTTAAAGAGGTTCTTTCAAAACTAGTAGAAGGCGACACACTGGTAGTCACGAAATTAGACCGCTTTGCTCGTTCAACTGTCGATGCAATTAATACTATAAAAGCGTTATTCGAAAGAGGCGTAAAGGTGCACGTTTTGAATATGGGATTGGTCGAGGACACGCCTACTGGAAGGTTAATACTAACGATTATGAGCGGTTTCGCAGAGTTTGAGAGAGATATGATCGTAGAGCGGACACAAGAAGGTAAGGCAATCGCCAGGCAACGTGAAGACTTTCGAGAAGGTCGACCTAATAAATTCACAAAGAAGCAAATTCATCATGCTTTACAGTTGTTAGCGACACACTCTTACACGCAAGTTGAGGATTTAACCGGAATATCGAAAAGTACGTTGATCCGATCCAAAAAGAAGTTACAAGCAACAGAATGATGTAGAAATGTTTCTCCTGTAAATGCCTTTACCATATCTGGCAAAGGTTTTATCCTATTTATATGAATTCGCTTATTTGACGTTTGGTAGTGCCTTCCGAACAGTTGATGTTTCCTAGAGTGTTGGATCACCATTCCGAGTCCCCAAGGTATCGAAGGTGTTCGTATATGTATTTGGTCATCTTAGGCTACATAAAAACAAGTTTATTCGAAAAGAATATACCTATATATATTTTTTTGAAGGAGTTCGGAATATGACTGAAAACCGTATTAGCCTAACATCGTCAGAAATCGCTAGTACTTGGACTGGCTATATGAACGATAGTATGGCTAAGTGCATTCTTGGATATTTTCTAGTACATGTTGAAGACTCAGATATAAGGCCTATTATACAATTTGCATATGATCTTACAGTTTCTCATATAGAAAAACTAACTCATCTTTTCGAAGAAGAAGATTTGCCATTACCAACAGGATTTACTAACGAAGATGTCAATTTAAATGCTCCTCGCCTATATACTGATTCATTTATGCTGACTTACATAAACCACATGGCAAAGGCTGGGTTACTTGCTTATAGTGGACTCGTTTCCATGAGTGCAAGAAAAGATGTAAGGGGTTATTTTATGGAAGGACTAAAAGAAACGTCCGATTTATTCGACAGAAGTTCTGATGTCGCACTTTCTAAAGGATTGTTTGTAAGAGCACCGTATATTGTATACCCAACAAAGACTGATTACGTAGATAGCAAAAGTTATTTAAGTGGTTTTTCTCTTTTCAGTAAGCAACGCCCTTTAAATTCACTTGAAATATCTCATCTTTATATGAACATTCAAACCAATCTAATAGGTAGTCATCTTTCTATTAGTTTTGCTCAAACATCACCGAGAAAAAATATACAAAAGTGGATGCTAAGAGGTAACGATATTTCAAAAAAGCATGTGCAGATTTTTTCTGCAACTCTACTCGACAATGATATACAACCACCAGCTTCATCAGATGTTGCTATAACAAATTCAACTACACCGCCATTCTCAGACAAATTAACCATGTCTCATATGGTATTGTTAAGTGCGACTGGTTCAGGAAATTACGCAACTGCAGCGGCGGCAAGTCAAAGAACAGACCTTTTTCTAAATTATGAACGCTTATCGCTAGAAGTCGCTCAGTATGCAAAGGACGGAGTTAACATCATGATTGATAACAAATGGCTAGAACAACCACCTGGAACTACCGATAAACAAAAACTATCCCAAACAAAAGACACCGAATAATTAAAGTTTATGACTGTTACTTCAATAAGGGTGTCGCCTTTTCTTATTTAGGGATACGACAATTTAGTCTAGTTACTGTCACTGGATTTCTGGTCGGTATTGATAACATCGTATCCTTCAGCGTATTAAAGCACGGTAGATATCTCGAAACCCAGTTTTAACAACGCTTTATCGTAATAAAGTAAGTTAAGTCGCCTCCTCGAAGTTTTACCATAAGTGACGTTTTCAATGTCATATTGTCAAGTGTTTTTACTTTACACCATATCCTAAAACACCTTTCAAACGCTTGGTACATCTAGGTTGTGTATTCGCTAATCCATAGACCCCGAGGTTTCCAGGAACGCCATTTTCGGTCAAGCTGCATCAAGTGTATTTCTATAAATCGATGGAAGCCGTCGATGAGTCGGATCAGAAGCTAATCAAAAATCCTGTACATTGTAGATGGACATTCACAACGCAATGGTTAACTTCTGTACAAACAACGTAATTATACTTGCTGGCTTAACATTTAATCGTAAGACGTCTTAAACTTCGCTGACGCTCAGTTGAATCCTGCTTAGGCAGTCTTCTATTAAAACTACACCGTTAGTATTTTATAGATGTTACTGAAGCTAATATGCTTTAGTTACATCACCGAGCCGTCAGGCGAAGGTTATAACGTCATATACTTTCTCTTAAGACCTATACGCCTCTAACCCTTGATACAACTGGGTTTTCAGACGATTTTAGCACGGCCCTCTTGCTAGACTACTAGAGAATAAACGTCACTAGAATGACTGGCGTTACTGCACTGTAGTTCGTTATTCAACCATTTCTTTAGCAGATCACGCATTCTACGGCTTGGGATATAGATATGGACGGGCTTCCCTTCTCGAACGGCAGAGCGGAATATCCACTGCAATAGATCGGATAACGCCAATAAGTCTTCATCAACTTTAACGTTCTGTTGGTCGAAAAAGTGTTTCTCGATAGGGTTCATATAGCGGTTCAAGCAGAATGCTAATACGTCCTTATGCCTATATTTGTTGGTGGCACGTAAATTAAACGCTGTGAAACATGCCTTACCTCTTTCAAATGTTGAACTATTTTCTGACTCTACCTTTCTATAACCGTTCCCTTCTATTTTTTTCTTATTATCCATGAATGTTGTCCATAGAATTCTTTCAGCCTTTACATCATGGAGATTTTCGTAAATAATTGTACAAATTATTCTTTAACTGCTTCAAGTTTGCGGTATTATGAGAGTTAAGAAACCACTGTTTAGACAATGAAAACTTGTTTTAGCCAATATCGTTCAACTTACCTTCGTATATATTAATCAGCTGTTTTAGTCTTGAATGGTCTTCTGTGATTTCTAATTTGGGAATAAGTTCATATCTCTCCACTTTTTTAATAACAGAGAAATATTCGTATTTTATGTTGTGCAAATCATAATAATATCGCTGCAACTGTCCAACGAACATATAAGTCATAATATAAACTTGATTGAATAATTCAAATATCTTTGCTGGAAAGCTCCAGACAAATACAACGTCATTTACTAGATATAAATTACCAGCAATAGCATAATCCCGAACGGTGCTAAATGTAGTATCGAACCTCGGATGTTCCTTCCAATCAACTTTACCTCCTTCAGTTATTTCAATTGCTCCTCCATTTAGCATCATTTTAATATCGCCTTTACGCACCTGTAACTGAGAAATCACCTCCATTACTTCGTCCATTACTAACGTATAATTTGACCAGCTCAGTAAATCAATTAACTCGTCATCTGCCTTTGCAAACAAGGCGTGCGTAGTTACTATGTCATCACCATTCCCTATTAGCCTTTTTAACAACTCTAGTTTAGTTCCAGATCCGTGCATTGCGTCAGGCTCTTTGAAGTCCCTATTATAGACTTCTTGTTTAATACGTTGGACTTCGTCAAGGAAAGGTGTTACGTAAATGAACTTTTGATCAATTTCCGCCTCCTTCAACATCTGAATGGCATAACTAGTTTTTCCCGTTCCCATCATACTATCGATCACCTTAACAATTTTATTCACGTATATCTTCCTCCATATTTTAATCGATTAGTAAATATAAAAAAGGAGACTGCCGCATTGACAATCTCACCATTGAATGATTATGCAACCATTCCGTAACGCTTTAAAAGCTTACTTAAGAAGTCTACACCAGCAGCTGTCACCCTTGTTTGACGGACGTTAAAGTGGTAACCTCTGTCATCCTTTTTTAAGATTACCTTAAAGTAACCCTTATCCAGATATTTCTGTGCTGGAGCATTGCACGGCCATTTTAGAAGAACACCTACATCTCGTAAGAATTCACATAATCTAATTCCACTGAAACCAAAACATTTGCCGACCTCAGTGATGGTCATTGTATTCACTCCACTTAGGAACAAATCATAAGCCTCTACTTTTGGCGCCTGTAAGGTAAGCGTTTGTTCTGCATTCAATCGTTTATTTCGTTCTTCCGCCAAGTTTGTCAATAAACCTATCACGTAATTTGGATCATCTAACGTTTTAGCTAATACATCATCCGTCATGTATGCACCATGCTTACGGATTGTTGGAATAACTTCGTGGGTAATCCATCGCTTGAAGGCTTTAGCTTCAGGCTTACGACTACCAAGTATTAGGTTATACAAACCATATTCATTTACAAAGTTAGCCTCTCCTTCTAAGCCCCCTAAGTTGAATGGGAGACAGTCAAACCTACAATAACGAAGTAATATCTGCTTCACTACCTATAAGAAATATATATGGTAAGTTTCCAGAAATGAACGAGGTTAATACGATTTTACGAAATATTTATGGTGAAGAATTTATGAATTTTAATGAGCAGCTTATTAATAATTTGCAAAATGATGTTACGGAGGAAAACGGAACCCTAATTTATTTGGATGGTTCAAATAAGTTAGTTTCAACTTGAAATTTATTGTATTGATTCTTATATGAATTAAATTGCAAAACGTTGTCCCATTAAGTGGAACCAACGTTTTTTGTTTTATTAGATAAGCTCTGTTAATAATTAATTTTCACAGGGGGCATGAGTTCCTAAGTTCAAAGAGTATCTGCTATAATCTAAGCAGCTCCCCTCTATAATTTTTCGTCTTTAATTAGGGTCTTTACTTAAAAGTTCTATTAGCTCCCTTTTTGTTTACTATTTGTTTTACTTTTTTTCGTTTTCTCCCCGTCAACCGAACCCGTTACCTTGACTGACCCTGAGAGTGGTTATTACGTAAAAGACGAGCGTACGAAACAGTTCGCATACTCATTCCATGCCGCCGCTGATCGAAATGGTTTTGTATTAGGGGCAATTGTAACGCCTGGGAATGTCCATGACAGTGTCATTTTCGGACCACTTTTGGAAAAGGTAATCGAGAAACAAGGAAAACCTTCTGCTGTTGCTGCTGATGCTGGATATAAAACACCTGCTATTCCCAATACATATTTGAAAATGATATGACGCCTGCTTTACCTTATACTCGCCCTCGTACGAAAGAGGGGTACATGAAAAAATATGAATATGTTTATGATGAATACTACGATTGTTATATCTGTCCGCAAGGACAAGTATTGAAGTATGCAACTACGACGAAGGAAGGCTACCGTCAATACTTCTCTAATCCGATTAATGTGAAAAATGTCCCTTACTTTCAAAATGCACGCAGAGTATGGAACATAAAAAACTCATTCAGCGTCATGTCTGGGAACACCATATAGAAGAAGCCGAATATCTTCGTTCTACACAAGAGAATAAAAGCATTTACGCAAGACGCAAAGAAACCATTGAACGTGTTTTTGCAGATGCCAAGGAAAAGCATGGTATGCGTTGGACAACCTTAAGAGGCCTAAAAAAATTGTCCATGCAAGCGATGCTTACTTTTGCTGCCATGAATTTAAAAAAGATGGCCAATTGGACATGGAAAAGTCCAGAAATGGCGTAATAATAGACATAGGATAGGCATAACTTTTGCTCTTACGAGCAAAAAAACAACAAAAAGACACCCAGATTGGCACATCCGGATGCCTTTTGTCTACAATCTGAGACCGTCATTAATGACGGTTTCACATACCTAGAAATTACCCAAATCAGAACTATATACTTCTTCTTTGCAATTTACACAATATCCTCTTCCATTAAGAAAAGGAACTGGACAACCACATTCACAATATTTTAATTCCTTTTTTGTTTGTTCTAAAGGGACAAATCTATACCCGCAATGGTACTACGTCAAGAAAACGGACAAAATAAATTGAAACTTTTTTTATTAAAAACCCTACCGCGCTTCGCTTGCTGACCTGTTGGAGTAGTGAGCCTTTTTCAAAGGCTCA
>NZ_JAGGQG010000022.1:0-80341 GCF_018613415.1 Bacillus sp. ISL-18
TTGATCTCCTACCCCTTTGTAATATAAACTCTGATCATAGGGGGGACCAAGCATAATCACCGCTTTGTACTTGAGTATACTTTTGTCATTTCCTTTTACTTCAATGTTTTCCCGAATATGGACGAGGGGACAGGTCCCTTGTCCCATGAGACTACTTGTCCAATACTCTATCCCTAGCAACTAGAGGAAGGAAAGCTGATAGATGTTAAATACAATGCTGTCCTCTTGCTGTAAGCTGTAAGCATGCACACAGAATAAATATAGAGTGAATCCTGATACAAAATATACGGCAATGATTATCATAAAGAAATAGTGAGCTCAATGGATTTTTCTGTATTTGACATTTATTACAAAAAATGTTAAAGAGAATTATTTTTGTTCGGTGTAAAGGATTTGTAACTTTTCATCTTGATGATCACTGAGAGCAGGGATAGTATTACATTGTGTGTGTTTACACACTAGGAGGCAATACAAATGGAAAAAGGTAATGTAAAATGGTTTAATGGCGAAAAAGGCTTCGGATTCATTGAACGTGAAGGTGGAGTCGATGTATTCGTTCATTTCTCAGCGATTCAAGGAGAAGGTTACAAAACTTTAGAAGAAGGTCAAGCAGTGACTTTTGATGTGGAGCAAGGTCAACGTGGACCTCAAGCTTCAAACGTACGTAAAGCTGCTTAATTTTATAAAACAGGGAAGGCAGGCTCTTTTATGGGAGTCTGCTTTTCTTTTTTCTGTGAAACAAAGAACCCCCACTCATAAAGGGGTAGGGGGGATAAAGATTGTGATGAATTGCACTTAAAGTAACGGCTGCTTTAGCACAATAAGCAATAAAAATGTAGAGCCTTAAAATATGCAAGTTTTTTGCACTACTTGCGTATTTTGGCTCATTTTACATTCATAATACATACTGCCGTTTATCGCATTTTTTAATTGCCAAATACATTAAATCCTATTTGTGATTCTAAACGGGTAAATAGTTAATTTTCTAAAAATTTTCCTTGAAACTTACTTGTAAAAAATAGACAATAAAGTAGTAATTTGTTTTACCGTTTATTGCAAAATTCGCTAGTAATCTATGGAGAAAGGGTAGGGTTATGGAAACAGCAAAGAGAATTGGTACAGAATTTGAACAAGCACGTACCCCGCGTCAAAAGAAATTGATTTTACTTGGGATTCTTGTTCTTATACTCATTTTGGTTATGGTAAGTTTAGCAATAATGGAATTTAATAAAAGAGATTTAAAGAAGTTAGTCTTTATTAGTCCAACAGAAAAAACATTTATAAGAACAAAAACAGTGCCGGCTCGTGTTGTACAAAGTGATACGGAAACGATTTATGTAAATGCATCAAAAGGATCTATTAAAGAGATTTTTGTAAAAGAAGGGGAAACGGTTGCTAAAGGACAACAGCTCTTTTCTTATGAAGGCACAGCATTAAAGGCAGAACTCGGACAAGCAGAAATAAATAAACAATTAGCAGAAACGAGTGCTCAACAGCTGAAAGAGCAAATCACATCGTTAGAAACGGATTTACTGGAAGTTGAGTCTACTACTACACCTGTTACAATTGACCCAACCAATCTAACTGATGTGGGTGATTCAGGTACTATAGCTAATCAATCTATCCTGTCACTCAATGCTGAACTAAATACAGTAAAAGCTGACGCTCGTGCCGCAGAATTAAAGGTAGAAAAATATACGTTGGAGGCTGAAAAGCTCAAAGCCGAACTCGATTCATTAATTGTCTCGAGCAACACTGCAGGAGTAATCGTTAACTTTAACAAAAATGTAGGGCAAGGTTTCCAAGCAAAAGAAAATCAGCAATTAGCGATCATGGAAATCGCATCGAATGCACCGTTTAAAATAGAAGGAAAGCTAACCGAAGCAGAAAAGGCTAAAATTACTCAGGGCCAACCGATAACAGTAACGTCTATTGTCGTTGCTAACAAGAAGTGGAACGGGAAAATAACGGAGGTAAGTGATTATCCTACATATAAAGCACCGGTTAAAAAGGAAAAAGATTCACAAACTGAACCGGTTCCGTCCTATTCTTTTAAAGCAAGTCTTGATTCACAAAAAGGACTATATCCTGGCTACGCTACCTCACTGGACGTGGTTGTGGAGTCAAAACAATTTCTAGCAGTTCCTGAAACAAGTATCATAGGGATTGGAAAATCGACTTATGTAATGGTAGAAAAGAAAGGTATTCTACATAAACAAAAGGTAGAAACGGGTCAAAAAAGAGGTCAATGGGTTGCGATCGTTCAGGGGTTAAAAGGAGAAGACAAGGTAGGAGTCAATCCATCCTGGATTGTCCACCTTGGAACACTTATTAACCTAAATTAAGCAATAATTTAGAGCATTACGTAATTAATCATACACACATTTCAACCAACTGCTTCAGCAGTAAAGTCGGTTGAAGGGGAGAAAACTTCATTTCACAACCTAATTTGCATTGATTTTAACAAGCATTTTGACATTAAAATAGCAATAAAAAATAGCAACTGAATTAGTCAGTTGCTATTTTTTATTCTTCTATTTATATTTACACTTTAATTCATTACAGTTTTTAACTGTTTGTTTTGATTTCTTAAAAACAACCCAACAATACCGAGTACGATAAACAAAGTAAAAAATAAAATAGGTAACTGATAAAAAGTCCAAGGATTTGGAGCATAATAATTTAATTGATGATGTTCTTCAATTGTATTTTCATATGAGGCTTTATATTCATATTGTACAATCCAATGTCCCTTTGCCATTATTACAGTTCCTAAGTCATAATCACTTGGCATAATTTGTTCTATATTTTTAATCACTTGATTGTTCCCAATTACAATCGCTGCTTTTTTATAGTCTAATGGGAAATGCGTCATAGGCGTTCCAATCGATACATCATTTTTCTCTAACCACCCTTTTGAATCTTCCATCGGGAAAACGGCTAATAAATTCAATTGACTTGGATATTTTTTAAAAATGTCCATCAATTGTTTTTCTTCTGCATCATTTATTTTATTAGTAGTGTCAAGAGGATCGAAAACTTCATTGAAGATAGCATTTTTTTCTGTTTCTACTTTCCCAAATTGTTCACCCTTTTTGTAAAAGTGTTCGGCTTCTATCCAGGAAGAAATAAGCGTTATTATGCCAAAAACAAAGAAAACCAGTACAAACGATAATAGATAATTAGTAAATTTCTTTTGTACTCTGAAGAATTCGGATAATCCTTTTACAATTTGGGTTTTGCCACCGAAATTTTCAATTGCGATACGGATAGCTTCTTCTTCCGTTTTTCCGTTCGCCTTTAACTCTTCAACGGCTTCAACTAAATGGGAACGCATTTCTTGCCTTATATCTTCTATTTCTTGTTTGTCTCCCGCAACATCTTTGTAAATAGAATTTACATATTTATCAATTTGTTTAAAAGTTATTCTCCCCCTTCTATAAATGTATCAATAACTTTTTTTACGAATCGCCACTCCTTACGCTTTTCTTCAAAACCTTCTTCGCCTAATGGTGTAAGTTTATAATATTTTCTTCTTCCACCAGGACCTTGTTCATCTCCCCAGTAGGATTCAATCCATTTATTTTTTTCCAATCGCTTTAAAGATAGGTAAAACGTACCCTCTTTTAGTTCAAATTGTTCTTCGCTTTTTTCACGAACCAATTTCGCTAATTCATATCCGTACATATCCCTGTTATGTAATAACGATAAAATTAATGTATCAATGTGACCTTTTAAAACCTCTTTATTAACTTCCAACTTTTGACACCTCCAAATTTAGTTATAAAATATATTACTTAATAATGCAAGGTATTCCTTCAAAAAAAGTTGAAAATACATCCTACCAATCCACAACAGTTTTAACACAGGCTTCAACAACACCGCATAAATTTATGGGGTGTCTCCAATTTGTCTGCGTATTGATGCGCGAATTAGAAAATTGAATCCTCAAAAACATCGCTATGACAATAGCAACAATTCCCAACATAAATCGGCTATAATAAATACTAATAAAAGAAGGTGGTGAGGAAAAGTGGAAAAAACGCTTAATTTGATTTTGACTGAACAAAAAAGACAGGGAGATTTATTGCATCAATTAATTAATACAGTTGCAGCATCGGATGGAAAGATTTTTGAATTGAACGGGAAAATTACTGAAATGGAAGGAAAGATTTTTAAATTAAACGGGAAAATTACCGAAATGGACGGAAAGATTTCTGAATTGAACGAGAAAATTACCGAAATGGACGAAAAAATCACTCAAACAACTGAAAAAGTTACCGAATTAAACGGAAAAGTGAACTCAATTGAAAAAAAACTAGATTCCGTCTTCGAGGAAGTTAAACAAATAAAGGTAACAATGGCAACAAAACATGACCTCGAATACTATGATCAAATGATTTCAGAGCATTCCAGGGAAATTTATAAACTAAAAAATCATTAAACCTCTCCAATTAGACTCCTCAACAATATACTAAAATTCATTCTAACCTTCTTAAATTCAGTTTAATAGAAAATGAACGGAATCAAGTTGATGATTTGTTAAAAAATGTAGCTAAGCCAGTTCAGTAATATCAAGGATTCTAACGAATTCCTATTTTTCTGTAGACCAGAGTGCACTCGGTCTTTTTTTGTGCATATTCTTTGTAAAGCTTTTAAAAGAGTAGAGATGGCACTAATAAAATTTAAATTCTTTTGTCCAATCAAAAAAAATCTTTAACACATGTTATATAGTAAAAACTGAAAATGAGGGAAACCATGCTTGCAAATCAGATTATTTCAACAGGTTTACAATGTTTAGGAACTCCTTATGTGTTTAACGCTCCATCTTTTCAAACAGATTCATTCGTAGGGGTTCCGATTTCTTTTGATCAAATCAAGAAAGGAGATTTACTATTTTTTACGACCAGAGAGCGAAAAAATAGGCAAGGGCTATCAAGAATGGGACATGTAGCCATTTATATTGGACAAGATCAGATGTTTCATACTTATAGACAAGGAAAAAAAGTGTTGATCTCAGAATTAAACTCGTATTGGAAGAAATCATTTATTGGAGCTAAAAGGGTATTGTAGGAAATGTTAAAAAGATTTAATGTTAGTAAATTAACAACGAGGAATTGTCTAGCTATTTATGGAATATTACTATCATATCTATGTGTGAAAGGACGAATATGATATGTTTATTTCAGTTACTAGGTTGCATTTAAAAGGTAAGCGAATGTTACCGAGCTTTTTTTTTCATACCATTAAATCGATTATTCAGTCAAAAAAAGCAGAGGGATTAAAATTTTCTTCTTTTAATAATGAAGGATGGGACACATACTGGACTCTGACTGTATGGGAAAGCAAGGAACATATGAAGGTCTATCGAAATAATGGTAGTCATTTAAAAGCGATGAAAATATCACGAAATATTGCAGATAAATTAGAATCAATTAATTGGGAAGAAGATACGATTCCTTCATGGAATGAGTGTAAAGACAGGTTATATATGAAGTTTGGCAGAATTGAGTGAGGTTGAATTTTCTAAAACGAATGGGTGCCATGCTTTAAGAGTAAGCGTAAAACTGTACCCACATTCTCAATTCATATTAATAATGGGATAATCTCCTTAAAATAAAATTTCAAGGAGATTTTTATATGGCCATAACTCATTTACAAGCAGAGCGGGAGAACCGGATTGCAGCCTAACTAGTGGACAAACCCAATCAAACTGGTGTAGGAAAAATGATTTAATCTTGCATAAGTAAAATGGCACGAGGAACAGCTTAGCCTTATGCAGCATAATAGATTCGGTGCTTCTAGCGAAAAAACCATTGATTCCTGTTGATTGTGTAGTCTTTAACAAGTTATCTATGTAATACTACAAGCTCCCATCTCCATGTAGGTGGGGGTTTTACGGTTACATAGGAACCGTTTATGCGCCGTTTGTCACGGGGTGCCAAATAGAACCGTACACGTGGAAATACTGAACCTATTAGTATAACAAATATATCCATTCGTAATAAGAGAGTATACTGACTAATAATATTAAAATTTCAAATAGTTTTTTAGGTTGTTTCTTCTGCGACCCGAAGTGTATAGTCTATTAAAGCGGTTTCACCTTGGGTTTAGGCTTCTACTTACATAAGGCTTCTTTACTAATTGAAGCCCATCATCGCTTTAATTTTTCAAAAGGGGGAATTGTAGGAGTGAAAAAAAGAGGATTTGCAGCAGTTGTATTGGTAGTTTTCTTCCTTGTTACCGCAACCTTTGTAGGCGCCAAAGCATTGTACGAAACTAAGCCTGTGCCAAAAGGGGAGCGGCACAACATCTCAGAGATTATTCCTTCTAGCGCTAAATGGGAAAAGGTAGTCGTAAGTGATGAGAAAAGATTTATGGAAGGCATCAACTTCGACAAAAACGGGAAAATGTGGATGGTCAGTCCGATGACCAACGAACTCCTTACAGTCGAAGGGGATAAGGCTAAATTTGTTGAAAAAATTGATGGGGCTGTCGGGGCGAAATTCCACAAAGATGGACGCCTATATATCACTTCAATCACCGGAAAACTTCTTGCCTATGACCCTAAAACAGGAAAAGTGAAGACCATTCTTGATAAATACAAAGGGCTTAATGACCTGGTATTTGATCAGGCTGGCGGTCTTTATTTTACCGAGCCAATTGGCTCTAATGTACTCGATCCAGTCGGAAAAGTCTACTATTTGCCTCCAGGTAAGGATGAACCAGTACTGTTTGCAGATCATATTGCTTATCCAAATGGGGTCGCTATTTCTGCTGATGGCCAGCGGGTTTATATTTCTGAATTTGGCAAAAACAGAGTGGTTTCCGTTCCTTCCAAGACCGCTGCGGCATCACCTGAAACTCCATTTGTTTTCGGTCAGTATGAGGGCGGAATTGGGCCGGATGGATTAGCTGTCGATGCGGAGGGCAATTTATATGTAGCGCATTTCCAAGCAGGTGAAATCGTTGTCCAAGATCCAAGCGGATTTAAATACGGGACCATCCGTTTGCCTGAAAGTGCCGGGACATTTACCACGAATCTAACCTTCCATGACGGCTACTTGTATATTACTGAATCCTCCAAAAGTGAAGTCTGGCGAATCAAGGTTAATAAGGATGGGTTAACGCCGTACGGTTTGCAATAAAAATAACAGGGGGTCAGACCCACGTATAGTAAAAACGGTCACGCAAAGCTTGCGTGACCAAAAAATTTAATTGGGTTATATAGTTAATAATTAACAAAGTTCCTTGCAGAGGTTTCTTGCGGTAGCCATTGGCTGGACCAGATGGTTATAGATGATTTCCGGGTCATATCCCAGCAGCAAATCAAAAACTCTCCCTTTAAGATATTATCGCCTGTTAAAGGGAGAGTTTAATTTTAAGTAGTCACCAAAAGAATTTGAGAAATACCTAGATAAATATTTTGGTTACTATTTGATTGTCGATAAAACATAGATCATATACCAAACTATAAAATTTATAAACCTGTTTAATTGAGCTTACTTAAATTCACTTAAGTAAGCTTTTTTTGTAAGTGTTACTGCTAAGATTCTGTCCTATGTATGACGTACAAAGAAGATTGCTTTGGATTCTTCACTATCACTATTCCCGACGCATGGATGCACATTTATCTTGTGAAAGGAAAGCTACCGCTTATCTTGGTTTTAAATCAAATTTAGACGAAACAATGAACAAATAACTGTTTCACTAAATGGAAAAGGGGTAGATACAATATTGTACTTTTAATGGTAGGTAGTTAACGAACAAGATCAATGTGCAAAGGAGGTATAGTATAGGCCATGGAAAATTATGAATACCTAAATGCGTGGGCGAATATTAGTGAATTATTATATTATGCTGCACACGAAGAGTAACAGATTGGAAAAAGTACGGAAATTGCAAAACACAAGATTTTATTTTGAAGAACAATAGGTAGAGGATAAGAAAAAGGGTGAACCACCAGTTGAAGGTGTTCGCCCTTTTTATTTTATCTTTGGACTTTGGAGTGACCTCTTATAGGGAGCTATCCTAATACTTTTAATAAATTTACTTATTAAATTTATATGTATAGATATTACCATTATAAAAAGTCTCAAAATACCCAAGAACGCTATCCTTGCCATCAAATGAAACGGTAGTAATTGCTTTTGATTTCAGAAGGGCCCCTTGGTCGATTTGCAATAGTCTTTTCTGTTCAGGGGTAGGCAAAACGGCCTCCATCTCTAATTCACTGCCAACAACTGTATAGCTTAAAGATTTCAAGTAATCATAAAAGGAGTGATTTAAAGCTTCTACATTGATTGCAGGTAGGACTTCTGTAGATACATAGTTATAGCTTATAGCTATTGGAGTACCATTACCTGTTCGTAATCTAACAAAATAATGAACAAAAACATTTTCTTTTAAATTTAATTTTTTTGAAATCACAGGGATCTCGTTCGATTTTATTAGTTCATAGGTAAGGAGCTTAGATCCAGGTAATAGCCCAATACTCTTCATATCTTCTGTGAAACTAGATTGACTTTCCAATGACTTGGTAACATGTGAGGAAGATACAAAGCTGCCTTTTCCAGAAATCCGCGTGATTTGTTTTTTTTTCAACAAGCCTATTTAGAGCTTTATTTATGGTCATTCTACTGTAACCAAAGAGTTCTGCTAGCTGTTCTTCCGTTTCAATCTGATCACCTACTTTTAGATATATAGGAAATAGCCGTATTTTGATTTTTTATTCAAAAATACGGCTTATTTCAATATATTGTCACATGAAGGGAAATTTTTCGGCTAGAACTAACACAATAAGTTGAGGAAGAAATCCAGAAGTCTATTGCATGTATTCATAAAGCTATGGGTTAGGAATTAACTTTTTTAGATACAGCCAATGCCTACAGTCATTTTTTTAAAACATAACTAATAAAAAAATAATCTTCTGAAAAATAATCAGAAATATTTAATTTTTTTAAATATTATCTATTGACGATATTGGTTTCCGACGTTAATATGGTAAATATAAGGCAAACCTATTAGAGCTGCTAAGAAATTCATTTGATGAACCTATTTATTAAAAATTTTGAATACGCATTCAAAAAAATATTGAATACGCATTCAAAGTGACAGTAATAGATGAGGAGGTTTTTATTGATAAATGATAATTTAATATAAATAAAAATTGAGTAAAAGAAAGTTTGACTATTGCTTTTATAATCGTATTTCTAAAGAGGGGAACAGCATGATCGTAAACAAGTCCATTAAAGAAATTATCGATGGGTATCGAGTTAAACAATTTTCTCCGGTTGAGGTTTTTAGAGAGCTAGTAGACCAAGCCAAAACTATTAATCCTAAACTAAATGCTTTTATAACTATTAATGAAGATTTAGGCTTACAGCAGGCAATAAGATCTGAAAAGAAATTAATGGCTGGCGACGATTTAGGTGTACTTGAGGGAATTCCAATCTCCTTTAAAGATAATATTGACACAAAAGGCATCTTAACAACTAGCGGTTCTCCTATTCATAAAAATCGAATACCTAAGCGTAATGCATATGCAGTGAAATTGCTACAAGATGAAGGCGCAGTCAATATTGGGAAAAATAATCTGTATGAATTTGCATTTGGTATTACTTCAAAAAATCCGTTTTTCGGAGATACCATAAATCCATGGAATAATCGCGTTACGGCTGGTGGTTCTAGCAGTGGTTCAGCTGCGGCAGTTGCTGCTAATCTTTGTTTCGGATCGATTGGAACAGATACAGCTGGTTCTATCCGAGTCCCTTCTTCATGTTGTGGTGTTGTTGGATTAAAACCATCTCGCGATTTAATAAGTAACCAGGGTATTACTATATTATCTCATTCACTTGATCATGTTGGTCCAATCGCCCGAAATGTTGAGGATTTATCCATAATAATGGAAGCTTTTACAAAAAACTCTTTCGGCAAAAATTGTATTTGTGATCTTAGAGGAATGAGGATTGGGATACCTAAGTTATACTTTCAAAATCAAGTAGATAGTCTTGTAATAACATATTTTAATCGTGCATTACATGCACTAGAAGATTTAGGTGCAATTATTATTGAAATTGATATGCCTATTGCAGATGACTCTCGAGATACAGCTCATGTGATTGCTACTTCAGAAGTATGGTATGTACACCGAGATTTAATTCAATCACCGCTTAGTGAATATAGTGATGGCGCTAGAAAAACTTTTGAAAAGAGTAAATCGATCTCTGCCCACACGTACTTAGAAGGATTAAACAAGCAAATCCAATTGGATCAAAGAATAACGAGTCTATTTGAGAATATCGATATACTGGTTACTCCAACAATACCTGTAATACCGACAGAGATTAATGTAACGGATGTAGAATTAGGAGGTGAAAGGGAATCTGTTGATGAAAGCTTAATTCGATTCACCAACTTATTTAATCTGACTGGTCATCCGGCACTGTCCATTCCGTGCGGCTTATCACATGAGTCTATACCAATTGGATTACAATTTATTGCCAACCATTTTAGAGAGGACCTCTTAATCAAGACGGCCTATTCATATGAACAAGCCTATTTATTAGAATTCTATAATAAAAGAATAGAAATGGTAAAAAAACTAAAAGAAAAAGCACTTACTTAAATCCATAGAGATTAGGTAGGAAAAAGCAGGAGAAGGAAGACTGGTTTTTATTTTAGAAAATCTTGAATGCGTATTCAAAATAGGTGCTAACCTTCCTGTATTAAATAAATTAGGTTTAAATTGAATGCGTATTCAAACAATCGTCCTACATTACACCACAGACAATACATACCTTTCCATTACATTACACATCTAGAGTAACCTCCATTTAGTTTTGAAAAAATCCATAGATCAATCAATTATTATTAAATTTTGTATGTTTGCCCCAATTATTGCTATTTTTGAAATCACTAAAAGAAAATTGATATTTAAGACGTTAATAAAGAAAGGAACTTGCGAATGAAACTAAGAAATGGATTTCGAATGATTACAGTTTTCATTTTAATTGCAGTCCTTATGATTACGGGTTGCAGCAAATCCTCCAACAGTAATGAAGGTGGAGAATCTCTTAAGGGAAAGACCGTAACCGTTTTATTATCAGCAGGTGGAGTGGGGCAATTCAATGCTTGGAAAGAAAGATCAAAAGAGTTCACGAAAAAGACTGGTATTAAAGTGAAATTCATCGAAACTCCTTACGAAAATTTATTAGAAAATATTACAACAGACGGTATTGCAAATAGAGGTGAGTATGACCTTGTCGTCCATTTGGATACAATGGGTTCATCGATTTCACAGTTTTTAGAACCTCTTGATCCTTACGTGAAAAAAGACAAATTTGACTTAAACAGATGGCCAAAGTCAGTTCTTGATTTATCTACGTTTGACGGCAAACTTGTTAGCTTACCTGTAAGGGCTCACGTCCAAATGTTATTTTATCGTAAAGACATTTTTAAGAAATTAAATCTGCAGCCACCTGCAACATGGAGTGAGCTGGAATCAGATAGTAAAAAAATAACTGAAAATACAGGACTTTCGGGCATCGTCCCTTACTATGCATCAGGAAATAATGGCCAAAACCTTTATATGTGGACTGCTTATCTGTGGAGTAATGGCGGCGACATTTTTGACAAAAATATGAAACCGACCTTTGCCACAAAAGAGGGTGTGGAGGCAACACAAAAATATATTGATCTCCTCGTAAAAGATAAGGTGGCACCTCCTGGTTCTGTAACATTTGGCGAACAAGATTCCCGGACATACTTCAAGCAAGGCAAGGGAGCCATGTGGATTGGCTGGTGGTGGGTTTATCCTGAGTTTAATAGTCAAGAGTCTGCTGCCAAGGAAGTCGCTGGAAATGTCGGCTTTGCACCGGTTCCGGGATGGGAGGGTAAAGAAAGTCAGGCAAATGTATCCACTTTCCCTTTGGCAATGATGAAAGGTTCTAAAAATAAGGATGCAGCCTGGGAGGTTTTAAAATGGATTGCTGAACCTAGTGAAGAACTGGATATGGTAACCAAGACATTGAAAAATGAAGTTCCTGCTACCGTCCAATCTACCGTGGTTACACAAACTGCCAACCTTCGAAATAAAGAATTAAATGATTTAAGCGGCGGATTTTATAATGTAGCTGCAGATAATTTTGAAAATGCGCGGACATTACCGAAGATTAAGGAATGGCCTCAGGTAGCTGATATTTTAAGTGCTGCCATTTCTAAGATGGCGACAGGCGGATCTGTGGAAGCGAATCTGCAGGCAGCGTCTAAGAAGGTGGAGCAGCTTTTAGATAAAGCTGGATATTATAAGTGAGTTTTTAGAGAATGCCCGGTCCAAAGTGGTTTAGATGGAAACTTTCTAAACCACTTAGGAAAGGGTGAAATGAAAGAAATTTGATAACCCTACTCCAAAGATTAGGAGGGAGTTTTATTGATGAAAAATAGTTTTAAGTATATTTTGCTGGCTCCTGCACTCATTCTGATATTATTAACTACCATTTACCCTTTACTAAAGTCTTTTTGGATTAGTCTTCACAATTGGGACTTAAAGGTATCAGCAGAAATGGGGCCATTTGTTGGGGCTGATAATTATATTCGAGCCTTTTCTGATTCGCAATTTTGGAACAGTGTGTTCATTACATTAATTTTTACTGTATGTACGGTTATTCTAACTCTAGTAATTGGAATTGCAGTTGCCCTCTTATTAAGCAAGGAAAAACGCTTTCTGTCTTATTTAAGAGCAGTAATCATTATTCCTTTTGCCATGAGTGCAGCTCTGATCGGTTATTCTTGGCGTTTTATGTTAAATTCCGATTACGGTTTGTTCAATAAGATCCTGGATCTTTTTATTCCAGCCCAATCACACACAGTTTGGCTAGGAACCCCTCTAACATCCATAGCAGCACTTGTTTCAGTGGTTGTTTGGATATGGCTTCCATTTATGAGCCTAATGTTTATAAGCGGTTTAATGGGGATGTCAAGAGAAGTTTTTGAAGCAGCTGAGATGGATGGAGCTTCTCCATTTCGAACTCTTATACATATAACACTGCCGATGCTTAGGCCAATTATATTAATAGCTGCGATTCTCATGACCATGTTTGCTCTTAAAGCATTTGACCCTGTTGTCACCCTCACTCAAGGAGGACCTGGTAATTCAACTGAAGTACTTAATTTCCTTATTTATAAAATTGGCTTCCGTTATTTTGACATGGGATATGCCTCTGCGCTTGGTTATATTTTAGCTCTAATCACAATCGGATTTGTCATCATATACATGAGAAGGCTTGTGAAGGGAGACGATTGGAACTAATGAGTAACGCACTAGATTTAAGTAAGAAAGAAGATAAAACCAACTTATTGAAAGAAGAAATAAATATAAATAAAGCGTCAAAGAAAAATTCCTTGCGAACTTTCGCTTCCTTTCTTGAAAGCATTGGTGTGTTACTAGTCGTTATCTTCCTTTTCCTTCCTATCATTTGGATTATGTTAACGGCCTTTAAGCCAGAACATGAAGTGTATACCACTAGTATTCTTTTTAAGCCTACACTAGATAATTTCAAAGCCGTTTTTAGCCCGTCTTTCAATTTGGGTAAATATTACTCTAATAGCATCAGTGTTGTCCTAGTGACACTACTAGTAACTATGCCGGTAAGTATTCTCGCCTCCTATAGTCTATCAAGATTTAAAATACCAGGGAAACAACTAATCATGTTTGCAATTCTAGCAACTCAGTTTATTCCGTTGATTGTAAATGTCATTCCATATTTTATTATGTTTAGAAATTGGGGTTTGCTAGATACAACCTTAGCTCTCATCATTGTCAATCTAGGTCATACCATCCCTTATGCCATTTGGTTAATTAAAGGCTTTTTGGATCGAATCCCGATTGATATGGAAGAAGCAGCCACTATTGATGGTGCTAATCGACTTCAGATTATTTGGCATGTGCTGTTGCCAATGGCCAAACCTGGAATTATCACAGCCAGTGTTTTCTGCTTTGTCATCATATGGAATGAATTTATGTTCGCATTAATATTAACTAATCAGGATGCGGTCACATTGCCTGTAGCATTATCATTCTTTAATGGTGAAAAAGGTGTTTTATGGAATCAAATGGCTGCAGCTGGAATCATTTTTGTACTCCCAACTGTTATCTTTATGCTCATTGTACGAAAGCAATTCATTTTAGGGATGACATCAGGGGCAGTTAAATAAATTTGATTAATATTTGTATACTACTAAATCATTTTAAAGGTAGGTCCTTCAAATGGAAAACACGTTGATAAAAGAAGAATCCAGAGTAATTGAAAAGGGGCAAGAAAAAGCAGCAAAAGTAAAGCGGTCAAAGAATTATGGTAACTTGATTTTTTATGCAGATGCAAATGAAGTTAATATGATTGATTCTAAAGATGATTATGACTATATCCATATTAGTGAAAATGAACAGAAAAAACAAAGCATGAGAGGGTTTAATGAAGAGTATAACAATATCGTTGATTACATTGTAAAAATCACAAGACAAATTTGGAAAGAAAAAGACATTGGCTTAATCTATGATACTTACAGTACTGGGGTAAGTGTGCATAAAGGTTTAATCAATAGTCATGGCATTAATGAGGTCATATCAGGTACGCTGCAGACATTACATGCGTTTCCTGACCGAAAAGGATTAGGATGGAGTGTCATTTGGTCCGGTAATGATCAGGATGGATTTTTTACTTCCCATCGCGGCCGATCGATTGCGACAAATCTAGGAGATAGCTATTATGGTCCGGCTACTGGAAAGAAAGTAATTTTTCGAACAACTGCCGACTGCTTAATTCAAGCAAATAAAATATATGAAGAATGGCTTGTCATGGATACTTTTCATTTGGTTCAACAGCTTGGTTTAGATCCTATTGAAGTTGCTAAAAAGATTGCAATTGGAACACAAAAATTGTCACCGGCATTAAAATTCGGTAATCCAGAGACTGCTGAGATGGGATTGCCACCAAAGGTATTTGTTCCATCCTCTGATGAGTTTGAAATTGGCGAATTTATGCTTGAGCTTTTTAACAGGGTATGGGAAAGACGTTCCTTTAATTATGTGAAGAAGTTCTATGAGGAAAAAGCGGTTGTTCATTATGTTTGCAATAAGGACTTAGTCGGTATCACTGAAATTCAAGGAATGTTTATTAGTTTGTTCGCTTCCGTGCCGAATGCAAAGTTAATCCTAGAACGAATTACCTGTAATAAAAGAGATTCCGAACAAGATTGGGACGTGGCTGTTCGTTGGAGATTACAAGGGATCCATGAAGGAACCGGTTATTTTGGCCAGCCAAGCGGTAAAGCAATTGAGATTGCAGGTATGAATCATTATAAAATTCGTAACGAAAAAATTACTGAAGAATGGTTTTTATTTGACGGGATGGAAGTTCTTCGCCAAATTTATCTGCCTGATTCTGACGAGACAGAAGAAGGAACACAGGGGGCGGAAGACGGGAATTTTACTGGTGTTTCCTAATCTAGTTGGAGTTTATTCATAATGGTATTTTAATGGATTCGCTTTAATAGTAATAAAACAAATTTAAAACTCAGCACACATTATGAGGAGGGATTCAATTGGAATATATAAAACAGGCTCAAATAAATGAACCAAACATCATCAACAACGTTGAACAAACGGTTAAAGATATTATCGCCACCGTTCGATCTGAGGGTGATGCAGGAGTAAAGAATTACGAAAAAAAGTTTAGTCATTCAGATCGTGACGTAAGAGTAAGTGAAGATGAAATCGAAAGAAGTATCAAGGCTTTATCCAGTGATGTTAAGGAATTAATTGACCGCGTTGTTGAACGGATTTCTACCTTTTCAAAGGCCCAGCTGGAATGTATCTTGCCGTTGGAGAAGGAATTTGGCCCAGGAATTCAAATGGGGCATCGAATTGTTCCAATCGAAAAAGTGGGAGCGTACGTTCCGGGTGGCCGGTTTCCGCTGTTGTCATCTGGTCCGATGGTAGTTGCTCCGGCAAAAGTAGCAGGAGCTAAAAAAATTGTTGCCTGTAGCCCGGCAAATTACGAAGGAGGAATTCACCCTGCCGTTCTTTACGGACTTGTCCGTTCGGGTGCAACTGACATTTTTGCCATTGGAGGAGCTCAAGCTATCGCTGCAATGGCCTACGGTACCGAATCGGTTCCAGAGGTAGATATTATTGGCGGTCCAGGAAATCGCTTCGTAGCGGAGGCAAAACGCCAAGTATTCGGAAAAGTAGGGATTGATCTTATTGCAGGCCCAAGTGAAGTCTTAGTTTTTGCTGATGAGTCAGCAGAGCCAAAGAATTGTGCTGCGGATCTCTTGGCACAGGCCGAACACGATCCCCATGCACGTGCTATTTTTGTAACGACGTCCCGTACAAAAGCCTATCAAACAATGGAAGAGATTGATCGTTTACTTGATGTATTCTCGCCAAATTCACCAGCACATGAATCATGGGCGAACTTAGGTGAAGTCATTCTTGCTGAAACCTTACAGGAAGGGATCGATATTTGTAATGAATATGCAATCGAGCATCTTCATTTACATTTAAAAAACAGCAGAGATTTAATGGATCGTCTTTACAATTACGGTTCTTTATTCATTGATTCAGATAGTTCGGTCGTTTTTTCAGATAAGGTTTCCGGAACGAATCATACTCTTCCTACCAATAAGGCTGCCAGGTATACCGGCGGACTATGGGTTGGTAGTTATATTAAAGTCATTACTCACCAGCAAATTACCGGTGAGGGAGTTCATCTTTTAGCTTCACATGCCACCAAACAATCAGAAATAGAGGGATTAGAAGGCCATCAATTATCAGCAGCAATAAGGTTATCTAGTATTAAATCCTAATGGTTCTTAAATCATTATATTAAAAAACTTGAATCAAAGCATTCAAGCTTATTACCTAATAATAGGCTGCAAAGGCCCTTATCAATGATTTAACTCTGTAGTTTGGAGTAGAAAGTGAAACATCTTAAGCGGAAATCAACAGCCAAGTTTAACAAAGCCAAAGGAAAAATGGAGTGGTTAATATGGTGAAATTATTAAAAGTTGGGAAGTCGAAGGAAGAAATTGCTGAAACAGAGTTAAATGTATCTCAAACCGTGAAGAGGATGATTGATGAAGTGAAGAAAAAAGGCGATCATGCGGTACGAGAATATTCCAAAAAACTAGATAAGTGGTCTCCGGAAAGTTTTAAATTATCAAACGAGCAAGTTGAGGAAATTATCAATTCCTTACCTGAGGATACCATTAATGATATTAAGTTTGCACAAGCCCAAGTTAGAAGATTTGCAGAAGCGCAAAAATCAGCCTTACGGGAAATTGAGGTTGAAACATTACCAGGCGTCATACTAG
Source organism: Bacillus sp. ISL-18 (assembly GCF_018613415.1). Classification (GTDB taxonomy): domain Bacteria; phylum Bacillota; class Bacilli; order Bacillales; family Cytobacillaceae; genus Neobacillus. Next base: position 17,374 of record NZ_JAGGQG010000022.1, read on the forward strand.
GACATAAAAATATACCTGTTGGGAGTGTTGGATGCTATATTCCAGGAGGAAGGTATCCAATGGTCGCGTCTGCTCACATGAGTGTTTTAACGGCAAAAGTTGCAGGGGTCAATCGAGTAATCGCCTGCACACCGCCTATCAACGGGGAGATTCCGGCAGCAACTATTGCGGCCATGTCTTTGGCTGGGGCAGATGAAATATATATCCTCGGAGGAGTACAGGCATTAGCCGCAATGGCTTTAGGTACTGAAACCATCGAACCTGTCGATATGATCGTTGGACCAGGAAATGCTTTTGTTGCTGAAGCAAAACGGCAGCTGTTTGGAATTGTGGGGATCGACCTTCTTGCCGGGCCAACGGAAACCCTAGTCATTGCTGATGAAAAAGCAGACCCGGAAATGATCGCCTGCGATATTCTTGGTCAATCTGAACATGGTCCTACGTCACCGGGAGCTCTCATTACAACCTCTGAAAAGATTGCCAAGGAAACCTTACTCGAAATCGAAAGGCAATTAGCTGTGTTACCTACAGCAGACGTGGCACGGATTGCGTGGGAAGAAAACGGGATGGTTCTTCTTGTTGAAGATGAAGAAGAGGCAGTGATCGAAGCGAACAAGTTAGCATTTGAACATGTAGAGATCTTAACAGAGAATCCTGATTATTTTTTGGAAAATCTAAAGAATTATGGAGCTTTATTTTTGGGTCCGGAAACAAACGTAGCCTATGGTGATAAAGTAATTGGAACAAACCACACGCTGCCAACTAAAAAGGCGGCAAAATACACAGGCGGTTTATGGGTTGGTAAGTTTATTAAAACATGTACCTATCAAAAATGCACGCCTGAAGCCAGTGCATTGATCGGGGAATATGCTGCCCGTCTTTGCCAATTAGAAAATTTTATGGGTCATCGTGAACAAGCCTTGCTGCGCGTAAGACGCTATGGAAATAAAAATGTATTGAGCTAAATTATGTACTGAATCCTATTATATTTCTATTTAAACTCTAGCAGGATTTTAAAAATAGCAAGAACCATTTTATGGATATTTGGGAGGTATTTGATGTTAATGACAATTGTTAAAGAAGAATTTAAAAAGAGAGTGATTCGGTTTGATGAGCTGGTGGCAGATAAGGCTGCTTTTATTGATGCAAAGACTCCCGGCTCCGACAAAAAAGAAAACTTCACGATTATTGGACCGGGTGTATCGGAAAGCAGTAATCGGGTCATTAATTTAGAGGAAGCTCATGGGTTTAACTTTGGAGCTGCTGCTATGCCTAATGGAACCAAAAATTCGCTCCACTCGCACTTAACAGCAGAAGTGTTTATTGTGGCCAAGGGAACCTGGCGATTTTTCTGGGGGAATGATGGGAAAGAAGGGGAGGCCATCTTAAAGGCAGGAGATGTTTTCTCCATTCCGACAAAGATATTCAGAGCCTTCGAAAATATTGGCTCTGACGACGGATTTTTATACTGTATTTTAGGTGAAGATAATCCAGGAAAGGTAACTTGGGCCCCACAAGTCCTAAGGGCTGCCGAAGGATATGGGCTGGTGTTGCTGGAAGATGGCCGCCTAATCGATACAACAGCCGGTCAGGAAGTTCCTGCAGACGCAAAAGTAGTTAAACCAATAAGTAGTGCAGAACTTGCTTTGATTCCAAAAATCAGTGAGGAAGAAATGAGTAAACAGATTTTTCGTTTTCAAGAGCGAGTCCCACACTCGGAATCTTTTCTGGACTGCCGTATTCCAGGCGGAGAGAAGAAAAGCTATGGACTGATTGGACCAGGAATGGCTGAAGCTGTTGATCGATCAACTCTTTTAAGTTACAAACATTCCTTTAATTTAGAACTAATCGAAGCTGAACCCGGGAATGGTTTCAAGTCCTTTAAACTTTCGAATAAACAAGTGGTATTTGTTCAAAAAGGAGAATGGAAAATTTCACTGGGTGAAAAGGGAGAAGAAGGAGAAGTAGTCTTAACGGAAAAGGATATCATGTCGGTCCCTGTGGATGTTTATCGTCAAATAGAGTGTGTGGGCAAAGATACTGGAATTCTATTTATCATCAATAGCGGGGATGATCGCCCGATATTAGAATGGGCACCTGAAGTAATTAATGCTGCTCAAAAAACAGGATTACAACTTGATGAAAATAATAGATTGATTAAATGATAGTATAAATTTGATACCCATAAGCTTTTTGTAATAAGAAAGCTTATGGGTACAAATAGTATCATACTGAAATTAAAAAGAAAGGACGCTGCTTTAGGGGGGAATAGTTACAGATGGATTATTTTACAGACTTAAGAAACCAAAAAGTAATGATAACAGGTGGAAGTAAAGGGATTGGAAGAGATATTGCCATTTCTTTTGCCAAGTTAGGTGCAAAGGTGGTTATTACAGGGAGAGACGAATCCGCGCTGTCTAAAACGACAGAGCAGTTAAAAGAATTCCAACCGGATTGCTTCTACATTGTCTGCGATATGCAGGATGTTAAAGGTATTTATAAAATGGTTGATGAAGCTGTCGAGCGGTTAAATGGTCTTGACGTTCTAGTTAATAATGCAGGAATTAATATCCCGAAACCAGCTTTAGAGGTTTCGGAAGAAGATTGGGATCAAGTTCTTGATACAAATCTAAAAGGAGTTTTCTTTTGCTCGCAGCGGGCCGGGAAACACATGATTCCTCATCGAAAGGGAAAGATTATCAATATTGTTTCACAAATGGCATTTGTGGGATATATTAAACGTGTATCCTACTGTTCTAGTAAAGGCGGCGCAGTTCAGTTGACAAAAGCATTAGCCATTGAATGGGCCCCATTTAATATTAAAGTGAATGCCGTTGCCCCAACCTTTATTGAAACAGACTTTACAATAAAAATGTTTGAGGACCAAGATTTCTACCAGGATGTGATTAGTAGAATCCCATTGGGAAAATTGGCCCGGCCCACTGATGTAACTGGTTCAGTATTGTTTTTAGCTTCGAATATGTCTGATTTTATTACTGGAGAGACCATTCGAGTAGATGGAGGCTGGACAGCAATTTAATCGTGAAGGACTTTAAGCTTGAAAATCAAATATAAACATTACAGTATCATAAATTTAATGATACTTGGTAGAATACAGTTATATCTACTTAGTTGAAAGGAAAAAAACAATATGATAGGTAGAGTAACAGCGGATGATGTGGCAAAGAAAGCAGGTGTCTCACAGTCTACGGTTTCCAGAGTTTTAAATAATTATCCCTTTATAAAAGAATCCACAAGAGAAAAGGTCCTTTCGGCCATCTCAGAGTTAGGTTTTACCCGAGATGAGATCGCGAGGAGTCTTGTTGAAAAGAAAACAAATGCTATTGGTTTAATTCTTGGGGATATTTCCAATCCGTTTTTTGCGGAGTCTGCTGGAGTCATTATTGAACAGGCACAGAAATTAGAATATGATGTGGTGATTTGTAATACCAACCATAATGATGATAACTTGGAAAAATCTATACACACCCTGATTGGAAAAAGAGTAGACGGAATCCTTATTGCTTCTGTGAAACGGGACGATACGAGAGTCAAGCATCTACACGAAAAGGGATTTCCAATTGTTTTATATAATAGTAGTATTGATGACCCGATGGCGAATTTTGTGGTGATTGATAATATCAAAGGTGCAAAAATGGCCGTAAAATATTTGCTTCAGCTCGGTCATAAAAAAATTGCCTATATTGCGGGTCCATTTAAGTATTTAACCACCTATCAGAGATATATTGGATATAAAGAAGCCATTTTGGAAAATGGAATCTCACTAGAACAAGATTTCGTATATAATGGAGATTTTTCTTATCATAAGATTTTTGAATTTACAAAAGAACTATTAACCCAAAAAAATAGACCTACTGCCTTTTTAGCTGTATCAGATCAAATGGCACTCGCCATTTTGGATGCAGCCGCAAGTTTAAATTTAAAAATCCCCGAAGATGTATCGGTAATAGGGTTTGATGACATTCGTTTAGCCAGCAATCAATTTATTGGATTAACAACCGTTTCCCAGCATATGGAAAAAATGGCTTCTCTTGCGCTGGAGAAATTAATCGATTTAATTGATGATCGACCAAACTCATCTGAACCTGTTCAAATAGTTCTTGAGCCTGAACTAATGATTCGTAAGACAACATCAAATAAAACTTGATCACAGTTGATTGATTTTTTTTAATCAACGTTGCCAATATTCTCTGGCCAAAGATATAGAATAAACACCTCTATAGGGGTTGTCCTTTTTTCCCTAAAAAAGATGGTTTGAGCATTTTATTTAAAGAAAGGGTTTGTGATGACAAAGGAACGCTTAATATTTTTACCTGGGACATTGTGTAATGAACTACTTTGGACAGAGCAAATAGATCAATTATCCGATATTGCAGAAATCCATGTCGGTGACTTAACTAATGATGATAGCATTCAGGAAATGGCTAAATCTATTTTAGAAGAGGCGCCAGAAAAGTTTTCGTTAGCTGGTTTGTCGATGGGTGGAATTGTAGCATTGGAATTAATCCATCAAGCACCTGAAAGAGTAAAGAAATTAGCTCTATTGGATACCAATCCACATCCTCCTAAATCAGAACAGATAAAAGGATGGAATCAATTTATTCAAATGGCAAAAGACGGAAAATATATGGATGTTACGGATCAATATCTCTTGCCTTCACTGATTCATCCTGAGCGCCACAAGGACTTGAAACTAATTCATACGATTCGGCAAATGGCAGAGGACGTTGGACCAGAAGCGATGATAAGGCAAATGAAAGCGCTCATGTCACGTCCTGATGTTCTGAAGCAGCACTTACATCAGATTAAGTGTCCGACACTTGTTCTTCTTGGCCGGCAGGATGCACTATGTTCGCTAGAAATGCATGAATATCTTAATTCCAATATCGCTAATGCCATGCTTACAATTATTGAAGATTGCGGTCACCTAAGTACATTGGAAAAGCCAGCGGAAACGGCATCAGCTTTACGTAACTGGCTTCTTTGTTAAGTCGGGATTCACTCCGATCTGATTCCAAGAAGTATGATAACAAACAGAACAAGCACGTTAAGTTTGATTGTCAGTGATATTTCCCATCCCTTTTTACGGAAACAGCGAAACAATTCAAAAGGAGCACATATTGCTGTCAGTCATTTGGTTGAGTTAGGACTTAAAACGTATCTCTTTTATTTCAGACCCTTCTAATTATTCCACTTTTTATCAAAGACTTGAAGGTTACAAGCTTGCACTAAATAAATATAATCTCTCCTCCGAGTATTTTTTTCACATCTTCTGGATCAAATGGCGATTTTTATAAGGTTGCGGCACCGGTTACAATTGTCCCTGAATGAATAATTAATAAAACAATATAGTTGCTTTATGCAAATTGAATGAAATTTGGAGGAAAATGAAGTGATAAATAAAGTAAAACAAAAAATCATGAATGGAGAAAATGTAGTAGGGGTTTTCCTGGGAATTTATGCACCTGCTCTTATCGAAATGATTGGCTTTGCGGGTTATGATTTTGTTGTAATAGATGATGAGCATGGAGCTTTCAGTCATTCAGAGATTGAAAACATGATAAGGGCGGCAGAATTAGTAGATTTAGTGCCTATTGTCAGAGTTTCGTATGATGCTTCAAGTATACAAAAAGCGTTGGACCGTGGAGCCAAAGGTATCCAGGTACCAATGGTTAACAATAAGGAAGATGCGGAACTTGTAATAAGAAGAGCTAAATTTCCCCCATATGGACAGAGAGGGGCTGCTTTTGCTATTCGGGCGGCCCGTTTCGGAAAAGATGGAGGGGAAGCTTATTTTAAGAATACAGATGAGAACATCTTAATTTCCATTCATATTGAAACGCCTGAAGCGGTACAAAACTTTAGAGAAATAATGAGTGTTCCTGGAATTGATATGGCCTTTATTGGTTCAACTGATTTATCAGTTAATATGGGTTTTAAGGCAGAGGGAGCAGGTCATCCTGATGTTCAGGAGGCAATCCATGAGTTGTTCCGGATTGGAAAAGAGGAAGGCTATAAAATAGGGACTGTAGCTGCTAACTCGACAGGAGTGATAAAAGGCTTTGAGTCCGGGGCTTGCTATATCGGTATCACGGCGACTTCTGTTATCTCGAATGCACTGGAACAAGTGATTAATGAACCGAGAAAGACAAAAAGATAATAAAGGAACAGTTTTCATATACTTTGACTTTAAAAAATTTATATCCCAAAATTGAGCGTAGGCTAAAGTGTTGATCGGTATAACCATAATAAAGATGAATTAATTGAATCTAGAAGAATGATCATTTTGGGTATGAGCAGTGCAAGTCTGCATTAATGGAAGGAACATTAAAAGTACTGGAAGGTTAGATACAGTGTAACTGGATATGAATAAGAGGAATTCCTTCATGCATGGCGTTTATCATTTTATTGAAATAACAAAACCATTTAGGCAGGATTATTATTTTGATTGGAGCCTTATGCTATAATAAATGGAAATTTTCTAAGAACTAAAACCTTCAAAAGGAGTGTTGATTTTGACAATAAAAACGATTACGCCAAAAGAACTAGAAGAGAGACTGAAAGGAAATGACCAAACTTACATACTTGATGTCCGCGCAGAGGAAAAATACAATGATTTTCACATTGAAGCGCCTAGGGGCAAAAACTTTAATATTCCAAAAACCACGATCTTTGAACTTGAGGAAAAAAGAGAGGAAGAAGTCGCATCATTACCTAAAAACCATGAAATCGTCGTAACCTGTACAACAGGAAACTCTGCCAAAAAATGTGCTGCCATTTTGTCTGAAAAAAACTATAATGTTGTATTGCTAGAAGGCGGAATAACTGCCTGGAAAGAGTATCTGCAATCACAAAAATGAAAATAATATGGGTTTTAGTATGTAATTAGAAAAGTCTTTAATTTGACATTAAGATTTTCTCCATTAACCTCAAAACACCAAAATGTCCAATAAGAATAAGGAAACAGAAGGATATATAGTGTAATTATCCAAGTGGGAGGAGGGGATGTCAGGGAATCTTCTCCTTCAATATTTCCATTTGTGAGTATCCTTTTTTTTGGTCCTGTTGTGTTTATTATATGGTTTTTAATAAAGATTCTAATAATACAGCAGGAAAAGAACAATTAGCCATGTAATTTATACATTCAACCAATCCCACTCAAATCTTTCACCTTTATACTCAAAACCAATCGGTTTAGATTGAATCATTCCTGCTGCGCGCTTTTCGTTCAACTTCTCCTCGTAATACTGAAAAAATTTCTCTTTTAAGATTCCATTGAAGTAAGCAATAGAATTTTTTACAGCCTTTGTTAATTTAAGTTTTCGAATTAGCTGCTTGAAGGATTGGATGGCAAGGTTAACCATTAGATCCGTTTCCTGATGTAGTTCATAGCCATAGGCAATGATATGGGCCATACGCCAATATTCCTCGATCACTTTTGCATCTGGAAAGAAGCATTTAACGATTTCAACAAAGGGTTGTGGAATACGATTGCTCACATAAGTGTGATCCAAATGAATCGGTTCTTCTTTACGTTTTTTTATCTTTTGATCTTTTTCAGTTTTTAAAAGATCACTAGTTTCTTTAGGGCGGTTCATGCTTTCATGTTTGGGTGGTTCATTAGAAGGAAAACGATTAAATACATAGAGATTGCTGGACTGAGAGCCGTTCTTTCTTTCGGTTTCATAGACAGTGAAAATCCCCATTTGTTTCCCTTTAAGAACCATTCGTTTAAAAGTCGAACGGGAAAGGATGTTTTCTTTACATTCTCGGTTAATCGCTTTTAAAATCGTCCCAATCTTGGCATTACAAACACCAGGAATCTTGGCAGAGAACCGCACAAGTCTCTTTAATCCAATTAATTCACCCTTTGAAAAATCCTTTTTGTGATCAAGCAGCCACATTTCCATATGGCGGTTGAACTCCTGTAAACTTTCGAATTGCGAAAACGATTCAAATCCCTCAATTGTCCCAGATTTTAAATTCATCCGATTAGCCACCTTTTCACCTTCATCTAGGCCAGCTAACGTGTTAAACACACATTTCCGGCATTTCTAAGATACTGGTTTTGGCGATGGAATTCGAATTTCAAAATTTCTAATTTGGGGCCACTTTTTGCATATAAAGCATTTATTTGCCACCAAAATTGAAAATTTGGAGCCGTTTTTTTGCCATTTTGGGTATTTTTATATCAATTTTATTTTTTTGAATAATAGGTGGACCTATATTTAGATTACGGGGGGAGTTTAATAAGGGAAGTGAGGTTGTGCGGATATTTTTCAAAAGATGTTCACACCATTGTCCTTTTTCTTTATTGAACCATCTATAACATGGAAGATGGCCAGAAGATAAATGCTGTTCAATAGAGCTGTTTTGATTCCTCTATTGGATTGCCCAATAAAGGATAGATATAATGGAGTTTAAGCAAATGCGGCAGGAAAGGAATTATACGATGACATTTTTGGGAAAAATAAAACCACACTTACTAAGCAATGATTTTTTAATTCAAGAAACGGTACTTAATGCACTGCACGATTTTCCTAATGTTCCGGAAGAATGGACAGTAGAACTTTTGAAAGAAGCGTTTAACAATAAAGAAAAGCAAACCTCCATTCTCATCTTTGTAGAAAATCAGAAAATCAATGAAAAGTCAGTCAAAATTCTGATTGAAAATATCCCGGAGATGGATCAGTCCAAGGTCCATTTAGTATTGAATTTGTTAGAACGTATTGACCCGGAACTTGCGCTAAAAAATAAGGAGCCTCTGAAAAAATATATTCGAAGGGAAATGTGGCCGTTATATGAGCTAGTCGTAAACGGGACGGAAGAGGAAGTTTATACAGAATATGGGGGAATGTTAAATGATCTTGAGCGTGCTGCATCTTACCAACATGATCTATACATAAAGGCGAAAAAACTGGCAGTATGTATTGTGCAAAACGGCTGGATTACGGAAGACGAAATTGATTTAGTTCTTATGGAGGAATTAAAAGAGCAATGGTTTTCATTTAATGGGATTTTGACAATTTATATGGTCGGATTATTAAAACTGGAAAAGTATATTCCTTTACTGACAAGTTTGTTAATCCGTGATGATGATATCCTGTTAGAAGAAGTCGCAACTGCATTAATTGGTTTTCAATCGGATGAGGTTGTGAAACAGGCAGTACCTTACTTAAGACAATCGGAATCGATTATATTTGCTGCTTCCGTTGTGGAAATATTAAATCAGATCTCGCGGTTCGGGTTTTAAGAGAAGCCTATCATGAGGCAGAAAAAATCGATGATCAAGATATACTGTTTGAAGCCCTCTGTCATCAGTTTTCCATAAAGGCACTACCCGAAATAAGTAATCATATGAAAAAAGAGTATTCCTCTGGCCTTGTGGATATTGAACAAACGGTTTATGGTTACTATTCAATTTTAGGTCTGCAGCACCCTGACATTGAGTTATGGAAACAAGTTGCTATGGGGAGTGAGCTGCATTATAGAAATGCTAGCAATCAAAAGAATCTGAAACAAAGTGTCCCTGTCCGAAAAGAAAATAAAGTAGGCCGAAATGACCCATGTCCATGTGGAAGTGGGAAAAAATATAAAAAGTGTTGCGGTTGATATTGATATATTAATTACAATGGATAATGAGAAACGGCTGATATCTGTATATTCAGCCGTTTTTTATTAAATAGGTGCTAATCAAGCCGTAAATTGCTAATTATAGGAAGAACTCTATTCCAGTTCCAAACAAGTCATTACTCCAATAGTTGCAGCAATCAGAAGTCTTAACTAAAAATAAAGAGGTTTATATACAAGCTGTTGCGTTCTTAAATAGTTGTTTAAAATAAAATTGAACATAAATGCAGACTATTTCTTGACTGCATGGATATAATGGACCGTTTCAAAGGCGGTCAAATAATCCGTCCGGTTACGGAAGAATCGATGGTTTATGGCAGTTGGCGATAAGTGTTCATAAATTAGCAAACCTGCATCTTCAAGTATTTTCTCGATTTCAAGATAGGAGAAGCACGATTTCATTGGTTCACCACCAACCACAGCCAGCTTAAGCATATTTTCCACTCGATTTGAAAATCCTTTTTCCATAAAAAGATTTTCATCTGCATAATCAAAAACAATTGAACTTCCCTCTGGCATAATGGTAAAAAGTTCATTTAACAAGCGAGTGAGTTCCTCTTTCGTAAGATAAAAGGAGACACCCAGAAGACTGAACAACGTTATTTTTTTTTCAAAATCTTTTTCCTGAATGTTTTCAAAAGAATATTGTTTGGTAAAGTCCACCGGGATCAAATGAAGATTTTTTGGAATCTCTAAATTAGCTTGAGAAAGCCTGCTCTTTTTAAATGCCTGTGTAGCAGGATGGTCCATTTCATAGATTTCCAGGGAATTTTCTAATTCCGGATGCCGGAAACAGAATGTATCCATTCCTGCCCCGAGGATTACATATTGTTGCAATCCCAACTTTATTTCATTTACTAAAACTTCCTCGCAATAAGCTGCACGAGCAAGCGGAGTAGGAGATAGCTGGACTTGGGTGATCCATTTTAAGATTTCTCCAGGATGGTCTTTAAACTTCTCAGCAATCTCCCTGTTGAAAAAATGTATCCCATTAATCATATTATCGCTGATGTCTGCAAATTCTTGTTCAGAGATTAGTTTTTTCGCGACAAAATCATCAAAAACCTTAGGAGTGTCATGTTTACTGTGGTATGCTCGGCTGAATGCTGAAACTAAGGAAGTTACACTTGGTTCATTTGCTTTCATTCAATTGCCTCCCATAACAAAAATAAAGATTCCCCTGGCCAGGAGAATCTTATTATATACAGTAATTTTTATTTTGTAAATTATAGCATAAATAGATTCTTTTGTCAAGAATTTTATCGTATGAAGTTAGCCCATCTTCAGGTGTTTGTAAGAATTTTAGAAACTACAAAACTTTTAAATAAAAAACTACATGGTTATAATAAAACCATATAAAAAAAGGTCAACCAGAAATATCTGGCTAACCAAATAATACGAACGGGTGCTTGAGTTCAACAATATTTGGCTGCTAAGTAAGCTTTTATTGTTGTTCCACTACCATGAAAAGTAACATCTGTGAGTTCTGAAAAATGACAATACTTAAATAGACGCGGACAGCCCTCATTTCGAAGAAATGGTTCGAACGCTTCATGAGGGATACTTTCAACTAAATAATTGGCGCGTGTAACTGGTGTATAGATTGAATCTATTGGTATGAATACTCCTACTTGAAGGCCATCACGTTTGTTTTGCTCTGGAGGAACATAACCATGTCCACGTTTTGCAGTTAGGCGCATTCTAAAATGTACATTTTCTTCAAGGGTAGCAAGATGTAAATCGGGAATTAAGATTTCTACATCACTATCATGAGAAATATACCTGCTGTTGATATATAAATGGATAGGACGAGTTCTCGGAGACCCAGTAAGTTTGGACCAAATTTCAACTTGACATAATGTTTCATTAATAGTAAAATCATTTTCATAAATAAATTGATTAAATTGTTTCTCTAACTAAATAGATTACTTTAGCATAAGGTTAATAACTATCTATTGATTCAATGAAAAAGTAAATCTATAACAAAAAGGGAATCTGTAAATATACCTCTTTAGGAATGAATACTATATTACATAATTAGGTAGACTATTAAAAGGCCTGAATGGCCCGTTAAAAGTAAACCGACAATTTTCAAAGTTTAATGGTTTTGACCATTATGCTTAAAAATTGTCGGTTTTTTTGTTTTTTATAAAACAGAAAGGAATACAGCGTAATGAAGGAAATCGGTCAAAGTCATATTTTCATAATGTTGGTTTATTCTATCCACCGATGGAGGGAAGAAAAATGTTAAATTTACTGCCAGAAATATTTTTTGTATTGCTTGCGATATCGGTGCTTAGTGCACTGTTCCTGTTATATCCAAGGGTTCCACTGTCTTTTGTTCGGCTTCACGTCGGTATCACTTTGTTGCCTCCACTGGCTGCCCTAATGGTCCTTGTTACCACCAAGGAGACCATAATTTATGGTCCCTGGTGGCTTGATTCCTTATCATGGATGCTGGTATTGTTTGTCCTTACCATCGGTTTTATCGTGCAGCGCTATTCTGTTCGTTACTTTCTTGGTGATCGTTCCTATCGAAAATATTTTGCCTTGCTGACTATTACTACTACTGCTGATTCAGTTGTCTGGCTAAGTAATGATCTTCGCCTATTGCTGATTTGCTGGGGGGTTACACTCCTGGGGCTAATACTACTGATAAGATTAAAAAAGGAGTGGAGTGTTGCTAGAAACGCAGCTAAACAATCAGGACGACTATTTGCAATAGGCTGGCTTATACTGTTTGGAGCTGTCATCTGGGTAACCCAAGCCACTGGGCATTGGCAGTTGTCGCTTGTCCTCACAAAAAGCAGTCTTACACATCTTGTTTTATGGGAAAGGACTTGTATTAGCCTGATGCTAATCTTGGCTGTCGTAATTCCGGCAGCACAGTGGCCTTTCCAACGCTGGCTATTAAATTCAGTAGTAGCTCCAACTCCTGTATCCGCGGTAATGCATGCGGGATTAGTGAATGCAGGCGGAATTATCTTGACTAGGTTCTCTCCGCTTTTTAGTGGAGATATTGCCCAAATCGTTTTACTTTTAGTGTCTAGTGTTTCAGTCATGACAGGTACCGGAATTATGCTGGTCCAGGTTGATTATAAACGTCAGCTTGTTGGGTCTACGATTGCACAGATGGGGTTTATGTTAATCCAATGTGCGTTAGGTGCTTTTTTGGCAGCCATTATCCACGCAGTCTTACATGGTCTATTTAAGTCAACTCTTTTCTTACAGGCTGGCTCTACGCTTCATCATCACAAGAAGCCAACATCTGAGTCGAACCAGCCATTGTCATTATTATGGACAATCACAGGAGGGATTTTAGGCCTCCTGGTGGCAATTGTTCTTTGGCTATCTTCATCTGGAGAGATTTATCAAATCATAAGCGCTCTTACCTTAGGGTGGTCAGTTTCATTAGCCTGGACCCAGCTGGTGGCTTTTGGATCTGGACATATCGCTCGGATTGCAGGATTTTCTTTATTTGCAGTAGCGGCAATCGTATATAATTTCGTACATGATGCTTTTTATGGTGTATTACAAAATTCAATCCCGAAGGGAATGCAACCACCGGAACCGGCGGCAATTCTACTTCTGATTATTTTATTGGCCGGAAGTGCTGCAGGTTTATGGCTTGCTCGTCATCGTTCATCAGCTGCCTATTCTGTTATTTATCTTTGGCTTGTACGATTGGGTGAGCCTCAAAATAATTTGATAGAAAGTCATCCTAAGTATTTGACGCAATCATTCTTTAGAGGAGGTCATTTACGATGAATACAACATTAGCAAAATCATTACATTGGGAAAAGCTGCCTGACAGCCTTGATTTTGATCTTATTGACTTGGTGAAATCCGCTAGCAGCGTTATTGTACCGCTCGGGCCTATTAACACATTTGCAGCACGTAACCCCTGGGTAGGCTTGGAGGGACAAACGTTTGAAAAAACGGCTTACCGGCTCAAAGATACTTGTGATATAGATATCTATCCCAATGACTCCGTATTTCAATCTGCTTGGGAACGAGGCGAGATTCATCAGGATTTTTTAGAAAATGGGCTTCAACATTGGCTAAACACACAATCTTTGGGGTTGCCGCGTGAGGTCGCAGAGCGGTTCTGCCGAGCTGCACTCATGCAAAAGCAACTACCTTCCAACACTTTGGAAGAACCTGAGTTAAAAAGTATGGCAATGAAACTAAACCGTTTTACATCCCAAATGACCGAAAAACATTCGGTCAAAACCTATAGCCAGCGCTTGGAACAGCTGGGAAGGGTAAACGCAGCTCACGATCTTAACTGCAATATTATCAAGTGGTGTAAATTGTTTCTTGATGAGTCCCAAGCTGTCTGGTCGATGCCAAATCGTGAAGAAGGTTTCTATCGTGCGTGGCGGAAACTAGTCCAGCACGACCCGGCACTTAGTCGTAAGGTACGTAAACAACTAAGTGAGTTGCCGGAAGAAGCTGATGCTGCATTAATGGAAGTTTTGTTCGCACTAGAAATTCCATTTTCAGAAATTCAAGAATATTTTGAAGCCCATTTTCTTGCATTACCGGGCTGGAGTGGCATGATCCTTTGGCGTTCGGAGCAATCGACCGAAGAAAGTTTGCTACTACTTGAGTATTTAGCCGTCCGGATATCGATGGAATGGGCTTTAGTTAAACCCTTTCTTCCCTTGCCTGAAAAAAGAAATAATAAAGTACATTTAGAACCATTGATTACGGCGTGGGCCGAATGGGGGAACCTGCCAATCAATGCTTGGTCTCAGTTATCGTCTACAGAAATAAAGGCATGTTTGACCCTTGCATATCGTTTTGATAAGATTCAACGCCATCGACTATGGCTTGAAGCATGGGAAAAAACATATGAGGACCAATTAAAGAAGATGCTTATATCCCAACAGACGGCAGAAGAGGTGGAAAACATAAAGCCGGCACTGGCTCAGTTTGTATTTTGTATTGATGTTCGTTCAGAGCCTTTTCGCCGCAAACTTGAAAAAGGAGGAGATTTTAAGACTTTTGGAACAGCAGGCTTTTTCGGATTACCGATACAAACATATGAGCTTGGCAGTAACCACACGCATAACTCTTTGCCTGTAATGTTTAAACCGCAATACAAAATAAAAGAGTTTTCACCGGAGTCTGAATCCTATCAACAACGGCATCATGCAGTCAATTCAATAGGTTATACATTTAATGCGATGAAAAATAATCTGATTTCCAGTATGGTATTGCCGGAAATTAGCGGTCCTTGGCTCAGCTTGCAAACTCTCGCTCGCAGCTTTGTGCCTAGGAGTGCAGGCCGGACATTAAGGAAATTGCACGAAAGATGGCTACATAGACCATCCACGGAACTCTTGCTTGACCATACGCAAACATATGATACAGCTTTGCCAACTGGCTTTTCGTTGAAAGAAAAAGTACACTATGTAAGGCAGGCTCTAATAATGATGGGGCTCACCGATCATTTTGCACCACTAGTGGTTATTTGCGGACATGGAAGTCACAGCACCAACAATCCATATAGTTCCGCACTCGACTGCGGTGCATGTGGAGGAGCCTCAAGCGGATTCAATGCAAGAGTGCTGGCAGCATTGTGCAATCTGCCAACCGTAAGGAAGAGCCTCGAAACAGAGGGAATAATCATTCCTAAAGATACCGTTTTTGCAGCTGCTGAGCATATTACCACACTTGATGAATTACGTTGGCTTTACGTTCCAGAACTATCAGATGAAGCTAAGAAAGCATTTAATCGTGTCCAAGCCGAGTTGCCAAAGGTGAGTGAGGAATCCAATTCCGAGCGGATTCCGCATTTGCCAAATCTCGGAACCCATCTTAAAAATCCAAAGGCTGAGGCTCAGCGACTTTCAGAAGATTGGAGTGAGGTGCGTCCGGAATGGGGCTTGGCGCGCAACGCTGCGTTTATCATCGGGGAACGCCGGCTGACCCAAGGTTGCAATCTGGGTGGAAGAGTTTTCCTCAATAATTATAACTGGAAGAAGGATAAAAACGGTGGTATTCTAGCAAACATTATTTCCGGACCAGCAACGGTAGCTCAATGGATTAACCTGCAATATTATGCATCTACTGTTGCCCCTCATTATTATGGAAGCGGGAATAAAACAACCCAAACCGTGACAGCTGGGCTCGGGGTCATGCAGGGAAACGCCAGTGACTTACTATCCGGACTTCCCTGGCAGTCTGTGATGAAATCGGATGAAGAGGCATATCATGAGCCACTACGTTTGCTGGTGGTCATCCAAGCGCCGAGGGAATATGTAAAAAGGATGCTGGACCACGATCATGCCTTTCAGCAAAAAGTGAAAAACGGATGGGTTCGGCTTGCGTCCATTGACCCGGAAGGACATTGGGAGAGTTGGTCTTAACAGTTCCTGGTTTTTACATAAATGTGCTTGTGTGGCCTGCTTTTCTTCTCAGTTCTTATAACAATGGTAAAATAGCTTTCCGAAAGAAAGTGTTACGTCGAAAAAAAAGATTGTTTGTAGAATATTATAGGCAATGTTTGGCCATCTATGAATGTAAATTTGAATAAAGGAAAAGGAATCGGTATGGAAAAATCAAAAGGAATGCTTGAATCTGAAATAAGCAAAGCTTTAACACATTGGGAGAGAAATTATCTTGGACGAGGCTCCGTATCAGTTAAATCAGATATATTACGGGATATGGTGATTGTGATTCTTGGCGCTATTTTAACTCCTGCAGAATATGAAGTATGTCGGGATAAAGAAGGATTGTTATCAGTAAAAGAATATCGCAACAGCTTAGTGGAATCCGGTCTGGATGAATTAAAGGAAATTATCTTAACGATAACAGGGGAAGAAGTAGTTAGCTTTCACACCGATATTAGTACACAAAGTGGAGAACGAGCAATGGTCTTTAAGCTTTCCAGCAATCTGCAAAGCAAATTATGTTAGAAAAAAAGGATATATTCAAGGCTTGAACATCTTTTTCTAAAGGAAAGCAACAGAATCTTATTCAGGGTACAATACAAATTATTAATGAGGTGAATTTGATGTCTAGAGATGACAAGAAAAAAGTACTATATGTGATTGGTATGGATCATAAGTTAGAACGTTTTATTAAAGAAGAAACCAATGTCAATCCGGAAAATATGATTATCTTGCAAAGATATCAACCGGTCATTTCACACCCCTTCGACGAATTAATGAGGGACATCATCATTGCGGTCTTTCAGGAAAATGTTGAAGAAATCGTTGTTGCCTTCGCAGATGATTATCAAAAGAACACTGAGGATATACTGTTCAAAGTTAATAAAAACAAAGAATTAAAGGAGAAAATTCAAACACTGGATTATCTTTTTAATAATACCAACCCGGAATTTCCTAAGGGTACGGTAAGTGAATGGTTACAGGGAGGAAAAACTTTAATGGATGGTGTCCAAAAAACAGTCCACATCATTCGCCATCATCCACTGATTCCGTCACATGTAAAGGTCAAGGAACTATTTATTAAACAGGAGAATGAAAAGCTATCTGGAATTGTCTAAGAATCTATTTACCTATATATTAATGAAATCAGAGTCTTAATTCCTCAAATTTAAAGAAAATTGGACATTTTTGTATGTATTTTAATATCTAAAGAGGCATTCAAATAAGTATGAGTAAGAGGGAAAAAACAAGCTTATACCGTGATAGTAGTACAGAAAATCTGAAATACAAAAGGCATTTGGGGAATAAAACATTCCCCAAATGCCTTTTGTAGTCACTATGATGCTGCCTTCTAAGACAGCTTTTAATGTAGCATATCATTTTGTTTATTATAATATATATTGTGTTCCATCCTCTTGTACCTCAGCATAAAAGACCTCTGATATTGAATCTATCCAGCTCGTTTCAATTAGTTTTCTATGCCGTTGTTACAGGAGGATCAAGCGGTTTAGGATATGTCATGGTAGAAGCACTTCTTGATGAAGGAGCAACGGTTGCAGTGGCATCACGTCCGGGAGCAAAAATGACGGAAGCTGTAAAAAACCTTCAAGATAAGGGATATTCGAATGTTTTTGAACTTCCATTGGATGTCAGGTCAGAGGAATCGGTACAAGATGCAGTGAACTGGGTAAAAACGGAATGGGGTAAGATCGATGTCCTCGTGAACAATGCCGGGATAGGCATGAGGACTGTAGACCCAAAATTCCTTACAGAACCACAGCCTTTCTATCAGGTCTCTCCTGAGATAGCTAATGACAAATTTTTTACACCGCTTTTTAAAGGTCCTTTTATGGCAAGTGAATTTTTACCATATATTCTCTTTGATATAGAATAGTGAATAAGAAACTAATTAACTTACCGACTTTGTAAAGGGGGGAACCATTTTGGGATACAACTGTTATATAGAAGAGTATATCATCAATAATAAAGATGAATTTAAAACAACGCTTTTAAGTGAGGCGGTACAGGTTGCTCCAAATATCAATGATATTTTACAAAAAGGGAATATCGACCTTCCGAAAAATGCCGAAAAGATAGCCCGTTATGTTGTTACTAATAATAAAAAGGAACTCAGTTCTTTTGCAGAAGTAGAGGGGATTGCCTGGGCAAGTAATTCCTTAACGTTGGCGTTCAAATTAGAATGGATACATGCAATTCGGCGTACTTTATGGCATTTCCTACATAAATTGTACTACGACAAAAGTGTTCAACCTCTTGATGACTTTTTCAAACTAGAACAGATGATCAATGATGGTATTGACGAATTTCTAAACACTTTTTTTATCGCCTATTCAAAATACAAAGATAATTTAATTCTATCTCAAAGGAAATTAGTTGAGCATCTATCAGTTCCAATCATTCCAGTTAGCCCTGCTGTTGCGGTATTACCTTTGATTGGTACGTCTGATACATACCGAATGAAGATTATTGAAGAAAAAGTATTAAACGAAATATCAATGAAAAGGATTCAAACATTAATTATTGATCTATCTGGAATATCAGACATGGATGAAGTCGCCGTAGCTTATTTTGAAAAAATATTGATCGGTGTAAATATGATGGGAGCAAGATCAATACTCACTGGATTAAGACCTGAATTGGTAAGAAAAATGGTTAACATAGGAATCAATCTAGATAGGCAAACTGAAACAAAAGGTACTTTACAACAAACGTTAAGTGAATTATTAGGTGTTTAAAAGAGTGGCTGAAAAGTCACTCTTTTATTGTCTGGACTTAACAAAAAATGGAAGTTGTTTTAAAAGGGGGTGTATCTTGAATAAAATCTAAGAATGAGAGTTTAATTTAAATTCTTAATGGTAAAATGTCAAAAAGAATCATAATTGCAATTACATAAAAAATCATAATGCAAAATTTTTGTTTTCATGATGATCAATCGACTGAATGGCACCCCTAGCAATTTCCGCAATATAGGCAGCTGCATTAAGTGACAATGCAATGCAGGCGGAAACCAAAGGCGGCATCGATAAAAGATAAGACGCCAAATAAAGAGAAGACGTTAACCTTTACTTTCATATGTTTAGGAGTTATTATAAATGGAATATCATAAATATGCATTACTACTAGGGGTGCCCCATTGATGGGCTGAGAGAAAAACACCTGTTTTTTAACCCTTTGGACCTGATCTGGATGATACCAGCGTAGGAAAGTAGCTAAAGTGGAAGTCAATTTTTTCATAAGCTGCAAAAGCCAGGTCCATTAGAGGATCTGGCTTTTTCCTATTAATTACAGGGAGCCATAAAAATTAAATAGATAAATAGAGAAGGAGATTACATCATGGAAGAGATCAACGAAGCAAAAAGTATGACTAACAAGGAAATGCCTATTGGGTTGGAGGAGAAACTTCCTCCATTAAAAACCTTTTTATATGCTCTGCAGCATGTGGGTGTATCCAATGTGTGGCTCGATCCAATATTTGTCGCGGCGATGATTGGTTTACCACTCTCACAGTCCGCCAATATCGTCAATGCGATATTCATTACAGCTGGTATCGTTACACTGACGCAAGCTACCAAATTAGTAAGATTGCCTATTATTCAAGGTCCATCTGCCGCCTTTGATTCCATAATGATTGCTGCAGGCAAGGCGAACGGCTTGGCAGCCGCGAGTGGCGGGATTTTTCTAAGTTCCATCATCGTATTTCTGTTGTCTATAACCGGGATCATTGGACGTTTGAAAGGATTATTTACACCCGTTATTTCTGGCACCGTCATCTTTCTGGTGGGAGTATCATTATCTGGGTTTACGTTATACGAATTTTTAGGAGGTTCTCCTGGTGATGAGTCATTTGCCAGCCCATCGATTCTTTTATTATCGATTTCAACTTCTGTTATGGTTGTATTGTTATCTCTTTTTGGCAAAGGCATTTGGAAATCCTATTCATTCTTAATAGCTCTCGTTATTGGTGATGTTCTTGCTATGATTCTAGGAAAAACAAATTTTTCGATGATAGACAGTAAACCGTGGTTCGGAATTCCGCACCTGCTTCCATACGGAAATTTAGATTTTCATTGGGACACATTTCTTACCTTTTTTGTAGCGTATATCGTAGCGATTATTGAAGCAATGGGTGTATATCAAGCATCGGGAGCGATGCTAAATACGGAAATAGATTCAAAACGGATTCGCAATGGCTTTGCAGGTGAATCAGCTGGGTCATTTCTCTCTTCCCTTATTGGCGGTTTCCCAACAACAGCCTATGCACAAAATGTGGGCTTGCTTAGGTTGACAGGAGTGGGATCTAGATATCCAGTGATGGTGGCCGGTGCGATTTTCTTGTTGTTCGGTTTTTTTCCTAAGGTTGGTGCTCTGCTTGCATTAACACCTGATGCAGTGGTTGGGGGTATCTTTTTACCTGCGGCAGCGACGCTTATATCGACTGGTATTTCTATCTTAGCAAAAGCGGAGCATTCAGAAAAAAACTATTTAATTATGGGGCTTTCCATTCTGCTTGCGATTTCACTGCCTAACTATGCCACAAATCTGAAAGGAATCTTGGGTACATTCCTTTCTAACAGTATATTAATCGGAGCATTTTCAAGCGTACTGCTTCAGTTATTACTCATAAACATACCAAATAAACTGAAAAGAGGGGCTCAAAAATGAGAGAAGATTCTAAAATTCTAACCGAACAAATTCTTGAATTTATAAAAAGTTGTGAAGAAGGAAGATTTACTAATCCTGATGAACAGGAAGATTCCTATAATGAGCTGGCACTGAAATTGTTTCGTTACCAGTTCAAGCATAATCCGGCTTATAAAAAATTTTGTCAGGCGAAAAAAAGGACGCCTCTTACCGTCAAACAATGGAATCATATCCCTCCCATGCCCATTCAGGGATATAAAGAATTGACTCTATCTTGTGAGCCAATAGAAGAAGTGGAACACGTTTTTATGACCTCAGGTACTACAAACCCGGAAGCAAAGGGGAAAAATTATCACCCGGATCTTACAGTGTGGGATTCATCCATGAAGGGGCCGTTTAAGCATTTTGTCCTGCCTGACCGGGAGAACATCACCATCTTTGTTCTGTCCCCAGCAGAAGATCTAAACCAACATTCTTCTTTATCGAGATACTTAACCAATGCCGTTTCCTTTTTCGGCACTGAAAATAGCAAATTCTTCTTCACTGATAAGGGACTGGATATAGAAGGGCTGATCACAGAGTTAAGAAGGTGTGAGAAACAAAAGGAGCCTGTACTGCTAATAGGCGCCACCTTTGCCTATGTCCATATACTTGATTATCTAAAAGAAAACCAACTTCAATTCAATCTGGCAAAAGATAGCCGGATTTTTGATACCGGGGGCTTTAAGGGACAGTCCCGTGAAGTGGAAATGGAGAATTTATATGCTGATTTCCATGATTTTTTTCAAGTTGAACGCAAATTTTGCATCAATATGTATGGAATGACGGAGCTAAGTTCGCAAATCTATGATCAAACCCTACGCAGCACTTATCTAAATACTTCAGGAATCTTTGATAAAAAAGGTCCGTCATGGGTAAAGACCGTGATACTTAACACTGATACATTAGAGCCGGTTAAGGATGGGGAGAAAGGCGTCATCGCTCACTATGATCTTGCCAACTGGAATTCCTGCCTAGCGATCTTAACAGAAGATATGGGCTATAAAACGGACCACGGATTTGTGCTCGTCGGTAGAATTAAGGGATCCGAGGCAAGAGGCTGTTCGATTGCGGTGGACCAGCTAATGCAGGTAAATTCAGGTGGTGCCAGCCGAAATGAATAATAGTAAGGAACTGAATGTATTCTATGTACCGGATTCCATGGAATTTACCCAAGTGCAGTCAAAAACAGTTATCACAAAAGATAGGACATATGTATTAAAATTCCCTGTGATCACTGGGGAAGAATTGAGAGGAATCATTCAACAAGTTCAACGGAATCGGGACCAGTATTTATCCACTTTATCCGTTACGGATATTGTTAAAAAAATAGACTTGGCGGTTCAAAAATGGCTGGATCCCGACTATCCGCTCCGAAAATTAGCAGAAAGTCTCATCCCTGTGTTGACAGGATATGATGAAGAAATGGTACGGCTGCAAGTAAAAAGATATATACGGACCTTTCGTAAAAAGGACTTGCTGCGCTTTCTTGACGAGGAGTTTGACCAGCCTGCGATGTTGGACGAGTTTCGTCCTCGAAAATCAGGCGGGATGAGCAGAGCCTTTGGACCAAGAACCATATTCCATGTTTTCTCCGGGAATGTTCCCGGAGTACAGGTATGGAGTTTGATCATGGGAATTTTGGTAAAATCAGGGAATATCGGCAAAACATCGATGGCAGAACCTCTTTTTCCCGTACTCTTTACGGAGTCATTAGCAGAAGTGGACAAAAAATTGGCGGAAACCATCGCCATCCTCCCATGGAAAGGCGGGACGGATGAACTCGAAGAGCCAGCGATAGAAAAATGCGAGGCAGTTATTGTATATGGTTCGAATGAAACGGTTGAAAAACTTAGAATAAAGGTACCTCTTCATAAAAAGTTCTTAAGCTATGGACATAAAATTAGTTTTGCCTACATCGGGAAGGAAGCATTAACTTCAGATCTTTACTATGAAACGATCAAAAAGCTTGCCGAAGATATGTCCATCTACGACCAACAAAGCTGTTTATCTCCGCAAACCATTTATGTGGAAGAGGGGGGTGCGATTAGCGCAAAGCAATTTGCTCAGATGCTGGGAGCAGAGCTAGAACGATATCATAAAAAAAGACCACGGGCAAGGCTTACAAATGAAGAATCTATGGCAATTCAACGGGCAAGAAGCCGCTATCAGCTGGAATCCCTTCAACATGAAAACGTATCTGTACTGTCCAGTCAAACAGATACTTCCTGGACAGTGATTTATCACAAAGAAACGGGTTTTGAAGGATCCCCTTTGAATCGATTCGTTCATGTATTCTCCGTTGAATCAGAGGAAAGTGTCTTTACTGCTATAAGGCCATATCAGCCGTATTTACAATCATGCGGTCTGGCTGTTTCTCCTGACAGATTGTTTTCTTTGGCCAATCAATTGGGTGCATACGGGGTCAATCGAATAAGTTCGATTGGCGAGATGAACCAGGCAAAACCTGGATGGCACCATGATGGCGGGTTTAATCTCCTCGATCTTGTCAGGATGACTGATATCGAGATGAACGTAGAGCAAAATGTGGAGCGGTATGATACCGATTTTGAATAGAAGGAGTGCTAACGGTGAATTTGCAGGATAAAATTGTGTTAATTACGGGGGCTAGCAGAGGGATTGGCGCTGAGATGGCCAAAAGGTTTGCTAAGGAAGGCTCATTTGTCGTTGTTAATTATGTGAAGAATCAAGCCCTTGCCGAAAGTGTGGTAAGTGAAATAGAGAACTTAGGGGGACAGGCAGTTGCCATACGGGCGGATGTCACCAATAGGAATCAGGTCGATGAAATGATGGAACAAATTATTGATTCGCTTGGAGCCATTGATGTAGTGGTAAATAATGCATTAAGCCATTATACCTTTAATCCAAAAACCAGGAAAACGGCCTGGGAAATCGAATGGGAAGACTATAATCGACAATGGGAAGGGAGCGTACAGGGGGCCTTTAACATTTGTAAGGCGGCAATGCCTCACATGAAGAACCAAATGTCCGGAAGAATCATTAATATGGTCAGTAATTTAATCGATTTTCCGATTATTCCTTATCACGACTATACCACCGCGAAGATGGCCTTACTTGGTTTCACCAGAAATCTCGCTCAAGAACTGGGGACATTCGGGATTAATGTGAATGCTGTGTCCCCTGGCCTGACCTATCCGACAGACTCTAGTCAGGAGACAAAGGAAGATGTGAGAAACGCCATTATTCAGTTAACTCCTTTACGCCGTTTGGCTCGTCCAAAAGATATTGCTGGAAGTGTGTTATTTCTCGCTTCTGATTTATCCTCTTTTATTACTGGACAATGCCTGAATGTAGATGGAGGATTGGTAATGAAATAAATAGTTGTACTCAAAAGAAACACGGTTGCACCCAACCGTGTTTTTTGATATGTTGCGCCTTTCATCCAGGCAAACTTTTGTGCCATTAACCCAACTGGACGCAGCCAAGCACGACCACTGTATCACCGGATTTAACACCTGCATTCTCGACACTCCAATAGGAGTCGGGAGAACATCAGATAAGAACAGCACGGCTTCATCTGGCACCTTGGCAGATTCCGGGATTATAAAAGGCATGAAATGGCCATAAGGCACACGCAGCAATTCGGCTTTGTTTCTGAGATGGAAAGATTCCATATTGAACAGTATTGGACTTTTGATAGTAAGTTGTTAACGAATCAGATTCATGTGAAAAGGAGGTATAGACCATGGGAAAATATGAAGATCTAATACACCTAGGTAGATTTGCAATCGTTTTCTCTGTTGAGGGGTAAGCAAAACACCACGGATTTTAACCATTCAACCAATCCCACTCAAATCTTTCACCATTATACTCAAAACCAATCGGTTTCGATTGAATCACGCCAGTTTTGCGATTTTCGTTCAACTCCTCCTCATAATACTGAAAAAATTTCTCTTTTAAGATCCCATTGAAGTAAGCAATCGGGTTTTTTACAGCGTTTGTAAATTTTAGTTTTCGGATTAGCTGTTTGAAGGATTGGATCGCAAGGTTAACAATCAGATCCGTTTCCTGATGTAGTTCATAGCCATAGGCAATGATATGGGCCATACGCCAATATTCTTCGATCACCTTTGCATCTGGAAAGAAGCATTTAACAATTTCAACAAAGGGTTGTGGAATACGATTGCTCACATAAGTGTGATCCAAATGAATCGGTTCTTCTTTACGTTTTTTTATCTTTTGATCTTTTTCAGTTTTTAAAAGATTACTAGTTTCTTTAGGGCGGTCCATGCTTTCTTGTTTGGGTGGTTCATTAGAAGGAAAACGATTAAATACATAGAGATTGCTGGACTGAGAGCCGTTCTTTCTTTCGGTTTCATAGACAGTGAAGATCCCCAATTCTTTCCCTTTAAGAATCATCCGTTTAAAAGTCGAACGGGAAAGGATATTTTCTTTACATTCTTGGTTAATCGCTTTTAAAATCGTTCCAATTTTGGCATTACAGACACCAGGGATCTTGGCAGAGAACCGCTCTAGTCTCTTTAATCCAATTAATTCCCCCTTTGAAAAATCCTTCTTGTGATCAAGCATCCACATTTCCATATGGCGGTTGAACTCCTGTAAACTTTCGAAATGCGAAAACGATTCAAATCCCTCAATCGTGCCAGATTTTAAATTCATCCGATTAGCGTCTATCCGTCAGGGACTTGGTATAAGAACGTAACCCCAGAAGTGGGAACTACGATTGTAAAGCGTCATCTAGCGGAAGGTCATTGCCTTAAGGAGCATGCGATCTATCAATATTCCGAAGCAGGATTCATACAGCAAGAAGGGTCGGAATGCATCGAAGGAGTACAAAAAGCGGTTAAAGAAAAGATGTAACAGCGGGTAGTTGCTGGATTCTAGTTTGAAATTTTGGAAGGTGGCGTAATAGTGTGAAAGGCAAATTATTGGTTATTGGTTTTGGCCCTGGTGATGAAAAACATATTACCGGACGGGCAAAAGAAGCCATCCAAGAAAGTGATATCATCATCGGCTACAAAACCTATGTTGATTTAATCAGGGGATTAATAACGGGAAAGCAAATCATCAGCACAGGAATGACAGAAGAAGTGAGCCGTGCCCAGGAAGCTGTGAAACAGGCTGAGCTCGGTTACACGGTAGCGGTCATTTCGAGCGGTGATGCCGGTGTATATGGAATGGCAGGACTGGTTTACGAAGTACTAATTGAAAAAGGCTGGAAAAAAGACTCAGGGGTAGAAGTAGAGGTGGTCCCTGGCATTTCCGCCATCAACTCCTGTGCTGCTTTATTAGGCGCACCGGTCATGCATGATGCCTGTACGATTAGCTTAAGTGACCATTTGACACCTTGGAGCTTGATCGAGAAACGAATTGAAGCGGCCGCTCAAGCTGATTTTGTGATTGCCCTATACAATCCAAAAAGCGGGAGAAGGACACGGCAGATTATGGAAGCACAAAAAATTCTACTAAAATATCGCTCGCCAGACACCCCTGTTGGATTGGTAAAGAGTGCTTATCGTGATAATCAAAAAATCGTCTTAACCAATTTACAAGAGATGCTCGAACATGAAATTGGCATGTTAACCACCGTTTTAATTGGCAACTCTTCCACATTTTTCTACGATGGCTTGATCATCACTCCGCGCGGTTATCAGCGGAAGTATACGTTAAATCAGGCAATACAGCCGTTGAAACCGCATCAGCGTCTGCAAAAAGAAGCCGAACCTTGGGCACTGGATCAAGAAGAAGAAGAAACATCGGTGAACAAAAAACTAGTCACCCCAACCTTGGTGAAAGAGTCGCCAAGAAAGCTGGCTGAGGAAGCCTTGCAAATGATCCTTGGTGAGAACGATGGACAATCCCAAGGTTTAATGGTGAAACAGGACTTTCAATCTATTTTTGAGGTAGCGGTCAGCCCTGGTGTCGCTAATAAAAAATTTACCGCGACTCAGATGGTCATTCTTTCCGAAATCGTCGGAGAAGAAGGTATCATGGAATACACACAAGACCATTATATGAAGCTGCAAATTTTAACCTCTAAGCCTGATGAGATTGTTGAAAAACTAAAGGCGGCCAACTTTTTGATTGCTCCTGTTGGCGACGTATTAACTGTAAAAGCCTGTGATTTTTGTGACGGAGAAAAGAAGGATTCCATCCCTTATGCCGATGAGCTCCAGGAAAGGCTTGGCGGCATGGAACTCCCCAAAGAAATGAAACTTGGCGTGAATGGCTGCGGTATGGCCTGTTATGGAGCGGTAAAAGAGGATATTGGCATTGTCTACCGCAAGGGAGCGTTTGATTTGTTTTTAGGAGCCAAGACAGCCGGTAGAACCGCACATCCCGGCCAAATCGTAGCGGAAGGAATCGCACCGGAGCAAATTGTTGGGGTCATAGAGGGCATTGTTCAAGAGTACAAACAAAAGGCCTATCCAAATGAACGTTTCTATAAATTTTTTAAACGGGTCAAAGAGGTTCAAGGTTTTGTGTACCAGGATATCACACCAAACCTTAAAATCGAAGCGGCTGTTTGCGGGGAGTAAAGGGAAGATGTCTAGCGGTCAATTGGCAGGATAGCATTTACAAACAAAGGGGAGGAAATATTTTGAAAGCAATTCTATTTGTGGGGCATGGGAGCAGAGATCAAGAGGGAAATCAGCAGGTTCGCGAGTTCATCCGTGAGATGAGAAAAACTTGGGACGATTCTTTCCTGGTCGAGACGTGCTTTTTAGAATTTGAACGACCAACCGTTAATCAAGGAATTGATCTGTGTGTGGAGAAAGGGGCCGACCATATTGTCGTGATTCCAATCATGCTCTTACAGGCAGGACACTCCAAAATTCATATTCCAGCAGCTATTGATGAGGCAAAGAATAAATATCCACTTGTTCAATTTACTTATGGCCGGCCAATTGGTGTTCATGAGGAAACATTTGAAATTCTAAAAACGAGATTAATGGAAATTGGCGAGAATATAGATGCACCTGAAAACGATACGGCTGTCCTTTTGTTAGGACGGGGCGGAAGCGATCCCGATGCGAATAGTGATTTATATAAAATTGCTAGATTACTATGGGAAAAAACAAACTATAAAATCGTCGAACCTGCTTTTATGGGGGTGACCAATCCCCTTGTGAACGAAGGGATTGAGCGCTGTATTAAGCTTGGAGCAAAAAAAGTGGTAATCCTTCCTTACTTTCTATTCACTGGCATCCTGATTAAACGGTTAGAAGAAATGATGGTTCCTATTCAAAATCAATATTCCGCGGTTGAATTTCAGTTGGCTGATTATTTTGGTTATCATCCAAAATTACAGACGATTTTATTCGATCGGGTGGAAGAAGCCCTCGGTGATGAGGTGAAGATGAACTGCGATACCTGCCAATACCGTCTCAATGTGATGGAACATATCGATCATCACCACCACCATGACCATGACCACGACCATCACCATGATCATGAACATGCAGTGGAAAAGGCAGGAGATAGAGGATGATTTTCGTATTAGCCGGTACAAGTGATGCACGAGCCCTTGCTTTAAAAATAAAAAAGGAGGGCTTCGATCTCTTGGCCTCCGTTGTCACTGAAAATGCAGCGGTTGAATTAAGGGAGTCAGGGATACCTGTTCAAGTAGGAAGATTAACCGATGAAGACATGGTGGGGTTAATTGACACAAAAGGGATTCTAGCGGTTGTCGATGCCAGTCATCCGTTTGCTGAAGAAGCTTCGAAAAATGCCATCAAGGCCGCCAAAACGGCGGGAATCCCCTATATCCGGTATGAACGGGAGTCACAAACTTTCCAATATGACAACATGACAGTTGTCGAAAGCTACGCGGAAGCAGCGGAGCTTGCATTGGCCAAAAAAGGCGTAGTGATGCTGACGACCGGCAGCAAGACGCTTCAAATTTTTACAAAAAAACTACTAGGTAATCCGGACATCCGCTTGATTGCCAGGATGCTGCCTCGTGTAGATAATATGGAAAAATGTGAGCAGCTAGGGCTGCCGCAGAAAAATATTGTTGCGATCCAGGGACCATTTTCAAAAGAGTTCGACAAAGCCCTATATAAGCAATATGGCGTGACATTAATGGTGACGAAAGAGAGCGGGAAAGTCGGATCAGTCGATGAAAAGGTGGAAGCCGCCAAAGAACTGGGAATTGAGGTCATCCTGATTGGCCGCCCGAAACTGAATTATGGCATCGTCTATGCTCATTTTGTCGATGTCATCGCAGAATTAGATAAAAAGATTGGTTCCACACCAACCGTCACAACAGAACAATCATTTTAATACAGGAGTGAGAGAAATGGATTTTCGTACCGAATTTAAACCATTAACCGTCCAACCGGAACAGATCGAAGGAAGAAGCTTTGAAATGATTAATGAAGAAATAGAAGAGCACCCTTTTACCGAGGAGCAATATCCGATAGTCCAGCGGATCATCCATGCATCCGCTGACTTTGAACTCGGGAAGAGTGTCCTTTTCCATCCTGACGCTATCCAATCCGGCATCCGGGCGATTCGGAGCGGCAAAATGGTAGTTGCCGATGTTCAAATGATTCAAAGCGGGGCGAATAAAGCGCGAATTGAAAAGTACGGCGGAGAAATCAAGGTCTATATTTCTGACCCGGATGTGGTACAAGAAGCCAAACGGTTAAATACCACACGGGCCATTATTTCGATGCGAAAAGCGATCAAAGAAGCGGACGGCGGCATTTTTGCCATCGGGAACGCCCCAACAGCCTTACTTGAACTCATCCGCCTAATTAAAGAAGGAGAAGCGAAACCAGGTCTTGTCATTGGTCTGCCAGTTGGGTTTGTTTCCGCTGCTGAGTCAAAAGAAGAATTAGCCAAGCTCGATATCCCGTTCATCACCAATATTGGCAGAAAAGGCGGCAGTACCGTAACCGTTGCCGCATTAAATGCCATTTCCATTATGGCCGATCGGGGATAACCCATGCAGGAAGTACCAAAAGGGAAGCTCAGGGAAGGATATACGACTGGGGCCTGCGCAACGGCAACGACCAAAGCAGCGCTGACAGCATTAATTACCGGTGAACCGCAAACAGAATCAACCATTTACTTGCCCGTCAAACGGTTTGCAACTTTTCAGATAGAAAGCTGTGAGGTAACGGAACAAACGGCCACCGCCAGTACGATAAAAGACGCGGGGGATGACCCGGATGCCACCCACGGGGCCTTGATCGTTTCCACCGTGTCATGGCTCGATGAACCGGGTATCATCCTTGACGGGGGTATTGGGGTTGGCCGCGTCACAAAGGACGGCTTGCCCGTTCCAGTTGGCGAGGCCGCGATTAACCCTGTTCCCCGCAGGATGATCCTTGAAACAGCCGAAGGGGTATTAAAAGAATTTGGGATTACGCGAGGCCTAAAGATCGTCATTTCCGTACCAGCCGGTGAAGAAATCGCCAAAAAAACACTCAATGGACGCTTAGGAATCATTGGCGGGATTTCTATCCTCGGAACCCGCGGGATTGTCGTTCCATTTTCCACAGCCGCTTATAAGGCCAGCATCATCCAGGCGATCAGTGTTGCCCGGGCCAGTGGCTGCGAGCACGTTGTCATTACAACAGGCGGGCGGAGCGAGAAAAATGCGATGAAGCAATTCCCCGAACTGTCTGAGGAAGCTTTTATCGAAATGGGTGACTTTGTCGGGTTTACCCTTAAACAATGCAAGAAGCAAGGGGTAAAAAGAGTGTCGATGGTCGGCATGATGGGGAAATTCTCTAAAGTAGCAATGGGGATCATGATGGTCCACTCGAAAAGCGCCCCGGTAGATTTTGATTTTTTAGCGGAGGTGGCAAGCAGTACCGGTGCGGATGCCGCTCTGGTTGAGCAAATTCGAACGGCCAATACGGCATCACAGGTTGGCGATATGATGTCCTTACAGGGCCATCTCTCCTTTTTTGAAATGCTGAGTGACCATTGCTGCCAGGCTGCGTTAAAGGAAGTCGATGGCGGGATCGATATAGATACGACCCTTTATACCATGAAGGGGGAATTGTTAGGAAAGGCGGTGCGAAAGAGTGGCATCAATTAAAATGATCGGCATTGGGGACGAAGGCAAAGTGAGCCTGCTCCCTATGTACGAAAAGTGGATTAATGAAAGTGAACTATTAATAGGAGGAAAGAGACAGCTTTCCTTTTTTCCTGAATTCACCGGCGAAAAAATCGCGATTGAAGGCGGGCTTTCTTCACTCGTCGAACGGCTGCAGTCGGAGACGAGAAACGTAGTGATTCTAGCATCTGGAGACCCGTTGTTCTATGGAATTGGAAGCTATTTATCTTCTAAAATCGATTTGGACATTTATCCTTATTTAAGTTCGATCCAGCTTGCTTTTGCCAGAATGAAAGAAAGATGGCAGGATGCGTATTTCACCAGCGTTCACGGCAGAAGTATAAAAGGGCTGGCACAGCGAGTAGATGGAAAAAAAACGGTCGCAATCTTAACCGACACGGAAAATTCCCCAAATAAAATCGCTCAGTATTTGCTATCCTTTGGCATGACTGAATATGAAGCGTTTGTGGGAGAGAACCTTGGCAGTGACAAGGAACGATGCCGCTGGTTTACCCTTGCTGAAATGAAGGATGAAGAGTTTTCACCGCTCAATGTAGTCATTCTCAAGAAAAAAGGGGAAAGCCCACATTGGCCGATTGGCATTGACGATACGGAGTTTATTCAGCGAAAACCGGATAAGGGCTTAATTACCAAAAAGGAAATCCGTACACTAAGCATTAGTGCCCTAAGGTTACAAGAAGCCAGCACGGTTTGGGATATTGGCACATGCACAGGTTCTGTTGCGATTGAGGCAGCGAAAATCGCCAGGGAAGGACAAGTGTTTGCCATCGAAAAGAACGAGGGCGACCTAGATAACTGCCGACAAAATTTAGCGAAGTTCCGTGTGGATGCAACACTAGTTCACGGGAAAGCACCAGAGGGCTTAGATACCTTCCCAGATCCAGATTCTGTCTTTATTGGCGGGACGGCAGGCGGGATGGAAGACATTTTGGATATTTGTTGCAGCCGATTGAAAGCGTGTGGACGCATTGTCTTGAATGCCGTCACAATTGAAAATCTTTCAGAAGCGATGCGTGCGTTTAAAGAAAGGGGATATGAGACAAATATTACTCTTGCGCAAATATCCAGAAGTAAACCTATTTTGAATCTGACAAGATTTGAAGCATTAAATCCGATTTACATAATAGAAGCGTGGCGTAAGGAAGGGGAATAAACATGTTAGGTACATTATACGGCCTTGGGGTTGGCCCGGGGGATCCAGAGCTCATTACCGTTAAGGCGTTTCGTAAATTAAAGGAATCTCCCGTGATTGCCTATCCGAAGAAACAAAAGGGTAGCAAAAGCTATGCCCATCGAATCATTGATGTCTATTTTCAGCCAAACGAAAAAGAAATGCTCGGCCTTGTCTTTCCGATGACAAAGGATCCAGCCACATTGGAAAGAAAATGGACGGAAACCGTGGAAAATGTGTGGGCGAAGCTGCAGGAGGGTAAGGATGTCGCTTTTGTAACCGAAGGGGATCCTCTTTTATACAGCACGTTTATTCATATGATGCGGTTGATGCAGGAAAAGTATCCGCAGGTTCCAATTGAAGTCGTTCCGGGGATTTCGTCCATCAATGGGGCGGCTTCTAGGCTGGGAATTCCCTTGGCAGATGGGGATGAGCATGTAGCGATTGTTCCGGCGCGGGATGACTATGAAACCATGAAAAAAGTAATTCAAGACAATGATTGTGTCATTTTTATAAAAGTAGCGAAGGTCATTGATTTAATGCTTGAAGTATTACGTGATTTAGATTTGCTTGACAAGGCTTCAGTCGTCACAAAGGTAACATCGGATGAGGAGATTATTTGGCGGGCAGATGAGCTCGAAGGAGCGGAGCTTGAATATTTAACATTAATGGTGGTGAGAAAATGAAGCTTTATATCATTGGTGCCGGACCAGGCGATCCTGATTTAATCACGGTAAAAGGTCTTCAGCATCTTCAGGAGGCAGATGTCGTTCTATATGCGGATTCTCTTGTAAACGAAGACTTAATTGCTAAAGCAAAACCTTCTGCCGAAATATTGAAAACCGCCGGGATGCATTTAGAAGAAATGGTTGACGTCATGGCTGAGCGAATCCAGCAAGGGAAAAAGGTCGTTCGTGTCCACACGGGCGATCCGGCTGTTTACGGGGCGATTATGGAACAAATCGTCTTGTTAAGGAAGAAAGGAATCGAAGTAGAGATAGTTCCGGGTGTGAGCTCTGTGTTTGCAGCTGCCGCGGCCGCGCAAGCCGAGCTGACGATTCCTGATTTAACGCAAACCGTGATTCTGACAAGAGCTGAAGGCAGGACACCTGTGCCCGAATTTGAAAAGCTGGCGGATTTAGCCAAACTTCATTGCACGATTGCGCTTTTCTTAAGTGCGACGTTAACGAAAAAGCTTGTCAAGGAATTGACCGGGGCTGGCTGGAGTATGGATACCCCTGTTGCGGTTGTTTATAAAGCCTCGTGGCCGGATCAAAAAATTGTCCGGACCACACTAGAACGGTTGGATGAAGATATGCGGACGAATGGGATTCGTAAACAGGCGATGATCTTAGCCGGCTGGGCGCTAGACGAAAACATCCACGAACAAGATTATCGTTCCAAGCTGTATGACAAAACGTTTACACATGGATTCCGCCGGGGGGTGGAGTCGTAATGATCGAGCTCCAAGAAGCGCAAAGGGCGGTCATTCAGCAGAAGGGTGACTATGCCGTTGTTGCGATTACAAAGCATGGGGTCGAACTGGCCCGCAAGCTGGGGAATTCGTTTCAAAATGCCGATGTGTACTATATGGCGAAGTTTGAAAAAGGAGATGAGCAGAACAAGGGCATCCAATTATTCACCGGAAGCGTTCGCCTACTTCTTCCCTCTCTTTTTGAGGCCTATAAGGGGCTGATCATCATCATTTCCCTTGGAGCCGTGGTCCGAATGATTGCGCCTATTTTAAAGGATAAAAAAACAGATCCTGCCGTTGTCGTAATCGACGATAAGGGCGAACATGTGATCAGCGTACTGTCAGGCCATATCGGCGGTGCCAATGAACTAACGAAAGAAGTAGCGGCCGCCCTAAAGGCCCGCCCCATTATTACCACCGCTTCAGATGTTCAGGAAACGATTGCGGTTGATTTGCTCGGAAAACGGTTTGGCTGGATTTGGGACTCGGCTGAAAAGCTGACGCCTGTTAGCGCTTCGGTTGTGAACGAAGAAAAAATCGCTGTGGTCCAAGAGTCAGGCGAAAAAGACTGGTGGCCATATGACCGGCCGCTCCCGGGAAATATTCAGCCGTATTCATCAATCCAAGAAGCGCTGGACGCAAAGCCAGATGCAGCACTAGTAGTAACCCATCGGAATTTATCCAAAGACGAAAAAAAGATTTTACATAATGGTGTTTTATATCGACCAAAGGTGATCGTCCTTGGAATGGGCTGCAACCGCGGGACCACTGCATCGGAAATCGAAGCAGTAATCGACGAAACGCTTGAGGAATTAGGGTTTTCGAAAAAAAGTGTCAAAGCTGTTTGCACGATTGATCTAAAAAAGGATGAAGCGGGGCTGCTCGAAGTGGTGAATAAAAACAGCTGGGAGTTTATTTATTACACACCAGCTGAATTGAATGCCATTGAACTTCAGAACCCTTCTGAAACGGTTTTTAAATATACCGGTGCGTACGGTGTCAGTGAGCCGGCCGCCTTATTGTACAGCGGTGCAGAACAGTTAGCGCTAATGAAGAAGAAATCAGGTAATGTCACCATTTCAGTAGCAGTTATTCCCCATTGAGGGAGGAGGGAAAAGAAGATGTCAAATCGCAGACTTGTGATTGCAGGAACAGGCAGTGGTGTCGGAAAAACGACACTGACCATTGGGCTGATGTCTGCTTTAAGGAAAAAAGGTTATACCGTCCAGGGCTTTAAATGCGGCCCAGATTATATCGACCCGACCTATCATACGGCCGTCACGGGAAGAACGTCAAGAAACATTGACAGCTGGATGCTCAACCACGAGATGGTCAAAGAGATTGTCAACCGCGCAAGTGTGGGGGCGGATATTTCCATCATCGAGGGAGTAATGGGTTTCTTTGATGGGAAAAATCCACTCAACAATACCGGCTCCAGTGCCGAAATCAGTCTCATCACCGAAAGTCCTGTTATTTTAGTCGTGAATTGTGCCAGTATGGCCCGGAGTGCGGCAGCCATTGTAAAGGGATTTCAAACGTTTCTGGCGGAAGCCAATATTGTCGGGGTGATTGCTAACCGGGTTGGGAGCGAAGGCCATTTTAAAATCGTTCAAGCCGCGATTGAGCAAGAATGCGGGATTCCCGTCCTTGGCTATTTGAAAAGGAATGAGGAACTTTCGATTCCGGAACGACATTTAGGGTTGATACCCTCCATTGAACGGGGAGAATTGGATCTATTTTTTGAGCAGCTTGGTGATTTAGTGCTGGAAACCATCGATGTAGATTCTTTATATGAGCTGGCGAAAGCGTCCCCTTTAAAGGTAAAGGAATCCCAGTTTAAGAGAGCGGAGCAGGCAACTGTAAAAATTGCGGTCGCACGAGATGCCGCTTTTAATTTTTACTATCAGGAAAACCTCGACATTTTAGCAGCCGCTGGAGCCGAGTTGATCGAGTTCTCTCCATTAAAGGGTGAATGCCTGCCGGAACAAGTCGATGGCTTGTATATCGGTGGCGGGTTCCCAGAGGAATTTGCCGAGGAGCTGACCAAACAGACAGATGTAAAGGACTCGATTCGAGCGGTCATTGATAAAGGACTGCCAACCTTGGCGGAATGCGGCGGGTTTATGTACTTAACCGAATCGTTAGAAACAACGGATGAAACGAGTTACAAAATGGTCGGGATCATTCCCGGAAAGGTGAAAATGCAGACAAAACTAGCGGCTTTAGGATACCGTGAAATCACTGCAGAAGGAGAAAATTTCTTGTTAGCGGGTAATCTAAGTGCAAGAGGTCATGAATTTCACTACTCGACCTTTCATCCAAGAACTGATTTTGAGCCGGCCTACCAAACGAAAGGAATGCGCGGTTTTAAGCAGGAGGGCTATCGAAAAGGCAATTTAATTGCAGGTTATACTCATGTTCATTTTGGCTCATGCCCTGAGCTTGTCGAAAATTGGGTGAAGAAATGTAAGGAGTTCAAACAAAATGGTTAAAGCTCTTCCTCTTATGTTTCAAGGCACCAATTCGGATGTCGGCAAAAGTGTCGTCGTGACAGCCTTTTGTCGGATATTCGCCCAGGACGGTTATAAAACGGTTCCGTTTAAATCACAAAATATGGCGTTAAATTCTTATATCACCGTGGACGGAAAAGAAATCGGCAGAGCACAGGGAGTTCAGGCCGAAGCCGCAGGGATTCAGGCAACCACTGATATGAACCCGATTCTACTAAAACCGAACCGGGATAACCAATCCCAAATTGTCGTCCATGGTAAACCATATAAGAATATGGAAGCAGGAAGGTACCGCCGGGAATTCTTTCAAACGGGATTAGAACTGCAATCACTCTCCACCCTGTCCCAAAATTATGAACGGATTGTCATTGAAGGGGCAGGCAGTTAAGGCATTAAACGTATCTTCTACTCAGATGGCGAATGTTGCCGCTATCGCCGGCTTGACTGCAGGTTTTGTGGGCATTGGAATTTCTTTTCTCTCTGATTACATTCTCAAAAAGAGCGGCAGCCATACGAAATCTCGAGTAATGGTTGTCGGATTTTCATTGTTGATTGGTTCCATTCTCCTTTACTCCATCACAGTGGTACATAGTGCGGCTTGGGCTATGTTTGTCATGTGTGCAGGAGCGGGATTTTTCCATTGCGCAATGTCACTTAACCCACACATCATTAATCGGTTAATTCCGGGCAATAGTTTCATGATTGGAACTTATTCCGGATTAGTCACTGTATCTGGGGCAATCGGACCAATGGTAAGCGGAATTTTGGTCGCAAAAGGCGGCGCTAATATTGTTCAAGGATTTAATAACTCGCTTCTAATGGTTGTCATTCTTTCTGTCATTGCGAGTATTTTGTCCCTCACCTTTGTAAAACCGGATAAGATAAACGTAAAGGAAACGTCCTCGTTGGGGAACGATACAGAAAATGTAATGGTCTAGAGTCAAAGATTGAGGAGCAGGAAGAAATGGCTGCTTCTCTTTCGTCATTTGATTCAATAAATTTTCAAAAATTAATTTTTGTTTAGTTTTTATATAACAAATAGTTAATTTAATATAAATATTATTCGTTTTACTTAAATGAAAGTTATTAATATAATTACGATAAACATTTGTAGTTGGCTTCCAATGTACTGTAATACGGTTGGAATGCAGGTGCAAATTTATATAAAAAATATGATCTGGAGGTTCATTGAATGCTTAGTTCGAAATCAACCCAATCACTTTCTGCCAGCTCTTTTACAAAACAAGTAAATGAAGCAGTCTACCACTCTCTGAATTTTAAAGACAGGCAGGATTTTGAGGATGCACAAAGAGGTCTTATAGCTCCATTCGATTTTAATATTTTTAAAAGCGATACAGGGGAAGTACTTTGGGATACAGATATCGTAGAATTCCTTCGTGGTTCTGCACCTGAAACTGTAAATCCGAGTTTGTGGAGGAATTCACAATTGCAATCGATTTCTGGTTTATTTCAAGTTGTGGATGGTGTTTATCAAGTTCGAGGACTATCCATATCTACCACGGTTTTAATCGAAGGTAAAAACGGACTGATCGTCTGCGACACATTAAAAAGCATTGAATCAGCTAAAGCAGCTTTGGAATTATATTATAAGCATCGACCTAAAAAACCAGTTACAGCTATCATTGTTAGTCAAAGTCATGTTGACCATTTTGGCGGTATTCAAGCAGTACTGGAATATGCGGAAGATCCTACTATTCCTATTATTGTTCCGCAGCATTTTACAAAAGAAGCCATCAGTGAGAATGTCCTTTTAGGTCCCATTATGAAACGACGTGGACAGTATCAATTTGGTCATGTTCTGCCTCCTGGTCCCAGGGGAACAGTCTGTGTAGGGATTGGTACAATTCAGACGAATGGCATTACCACGTTTGAAATGCCGAATGTCGAAATCGAAAATGAAATCCAAACATTGGATATTGATGGATTAACTTTTCAATTCTTATTAACCCCTGACACAGAAGCGCCAGCTGAAATGCATTTTTATTGTGAGGATTACAAAGTTTTATATGCTTCTGAGAATGTAAATAAAACGATGCATCAAATTTACACTGTAAGAGGGGCAAAAACGCGTGATGCCCTACAGTGGGTGAGTGCCATCGAAAAGACGATCGATTTGGTTGAGAATAAAGAAATGGATGCTTTGGTTATGGCGCATGCTTGGCCTGTTTGGGGAAAGGAGAATGCGACCCAGCATTTGAAATTGCAGCGTGATTTATATAAATACATGCATGATCAAACAGTTCGTCTAGCCAATCATGGATATACGATGGATGAAATAGCCGAAACGATCCAACTGCCGGAAACCTTAAATCAATATTGGGGGAATCGGGGGTATTATGGTACCTTAAAGCACAATGTGAAGGGGATTTATAATTTTTATTTAGGCTATTACAGTGGCCATCCATCGGATTTAGATCCACTGCCACAAGTGGAAGCAGGAAAAAAATATGTTCAATATATGGGCGGCGCGGTTCATGTCATTCAACAAGCAAAAGCAGATTATGATAATGGCGAGTATCGTTGGGTGGCTCAAGTTTTGAAACATGTAGTGATGGCTGAACCGGACAATATCGAAGCCAAACGGTTATTAGCAGACACGTTTGAACAATTAGGATACCAGGCAGAGTCAGCAAACTGGCGGAACATGTACCTTGCTGGGGCTATGGAACTAACAACTGGCGTGAATAAAAATGTTCCGACATATGATAGTTCGGCGGTTTTTAGTAAAGTTTCAGTCGATGATTTCTTAAAGTTATTAGCCATTAAATTGAATGGTCCAAAAGCAAATGGCAAAAAGATGACCGTGAATGTGACGATAGCTGATACAAGTGAAGAGTTTGTAATGTATTTGGAAAATTCAGTATTATCACACAAAATAAACAAGTTGGATGATAATCCGGATGTCTCTTTACGTGTTGATAAATCCATATTGTATGGAATGGGAAATGGTCGTCTTACCCCGGCACAAGAATTAAAAGCGAAAACACTGGAGATCTCTGGTGACCCAAATCTATGGAATGATTTTTTATCCTTATTTGATTCATTCAATCCTTTAGTCAATATTGTCACTCCTTAGTGGCGGGGCAAGGTAAGTATACCTTGGGGATTTTCTTGAAAGTGTTTCAAAGTATAGACATAAACAATTCACATTTGAAACTATTTAAATTCGAATAGAAGGCTAGTCCCCCCAATTTTATCAGATTAAGAGTTTTGGCATAAAAATTGCAAGTATAAAAAAAGAACTTGCCTTATTTATCGCTGGTTAATTCTGGTGCGTACCAGCCTAAAAAATTTATTTGAAAGGTGATCGCTATGTTGCAAAATCGAAGCTTTCATTCTTGTCTGCCAACCAATGTACGGTTCGGCTTGGATATTGTTAAAAACGAGCTTGCTCATGAAATTCGTCTTGCTAACAAAAGTAGAGTATTTATTGCCACCGATGAAGGACTTGTAAAAGCCGGATTAATCAAAACGATTACAGCTAATTTGATAGAAAATGAAATTGAAAGTGTTATTTTTTCAGAGGTAGAACCCAATCCAAAAGTTGAAACAATTATGCGGGGGGCATCTCTTTATACACAGGAGTCTTGCGATATGATTTTAGCGATTGGCGGCGGAAGCGCGATGGACTTCGCCAAAGCGGTCGGGGTGGCGGTCACTCATTCTGGCCATATCCTGGATTACCGCAGGGGCGAAAAGGCTATCACTTATCCAATTCCATTATTGTTCGCGATTCCGACAACCGTAGGGACTGGTTCGGAAGTAACCGCAGTGGCGATCGTAACCGATCCTGAAGTTGGCAGAAAATATGCTGTCTCTTCTCCAAATCTTATTCCGAAGATGGCATTTATTGATCCTTTGATGACGGTAACTTTACCGAAACATCATGTTTCGGCAACTGCACTTGATGCTTTAGTCCATGCCATAGAGGCTTATACAGTGGTCCGAGCTGCACCGATATCAGATGGACTTGCATTGCATGCCATCCGAATGATTCGAGAATATCTTCCGGCAAGCTATGCGCATCCAGATAACCTTGAGGCCCGCGCACAGATTCAATTAGCCAGCACGATGGCAGGGATGGCCTTTAGTCTGGCAGGTCTTGGCCTTGTACACTCTTGTTCCCATCCGATGTCGGCTGTCTATCATGTTCCGCATGGAGTGGCCAATGCGATTTTATTGCCTTATGTCATTCAACACAATCTGATTTCCAATATAAAAAAATTTGCTGATATAGCAAGGATCTTCCAGCCAGAGTTAGTATTAAAAAACGACCAAGCAGCTGCAAAAGAACTTGTCGGTTTACTGGAATCATTTATTGCTTCCGTTGATATTCCCAAGGATTTTAGTTATATAGGAATTGAAGTGACGGATGAAGTGATCGATCGTTTAGCCAATGATGCAATGCTTGATGGGACGATTCCCTCAAATCCTCGCAAGGTCTATAAAGAAGATGTTGTAAAAATCTACAATCAGGTATTACCCAGATAAAAGGAGAGTGCAATTGTATGTATATTAATGGAGAATGGATTAGCACGAACAAAACACTGGACGTTAAAAACCCGGCAACAGGAGAGAAAGTAGATCAAGTGTTCCTTGTTGGCAAGGCAGAGACAGAGTATGCGATCCAAGCCGCCGAATCTGCTTTTCCGACATGGTCGGGTTTAACAGCTGAACAGCGTTCGGAATACCTTCAAAGAGTTGTAAAAAAGCTGGAAGAGAAGAAAGAACACCTTGCCCAGGTCATCACCAAAGAAATGGGCAAATCCATTCATAATGCCCGTTATGAAGTAGGGAGTGCGATTTCTTTTTTTAAATGGTACGCAGAAGAAGCAAGAAGGGTGTATGGAGATACTGTTCCGGCTTCCGCACCCAATAAGCGAATGACTGTTATTCGCCAACCCGTAGGAGTTGTCGCAGCAATCACGCCTTGGAATTTCCCATTATCGATGGGAGCACGCAAGCTTGGTCCTGCATTAGCTGTAGGCTGCACCGTTGTCCTCAGACCATCAACTGAAGCACCACTCTCTTCCGTGGAATTATTTAAAGTGTTTGAAGAAGCTGGATTGCCTAAAGGTGTGGTTAATTTAGTGATCGGAAGCCCTAGTGAAATTGTTAACCCGCTTATGGAAAGTAAAGTAGTCCGTAAAGTGACGTTTACAGGTTCCACTGAAGTAGGAAAAATAATAATACGGCAATCTGCCGATACCGTAAAAAAGGTGTCGATGGAACTGGGGGGCCATGCTCCATTTATTGTATTTGAGGATGCTGACTTAGATTTGGCTGTGGAAGGTGCAATCAAAAGTAAATTTGCTTCAACTGGTCAACAATGCATCTGTGCGAATCGAATTTATGTTCACGACACCATCTATGATGAATTTGCAAAACGTTTGCACGAAAAAGTTGCCTCTTTGAACGTTGGAAATGGCCTGGATGAATCCAATGAAATTGGTCCAATGGTGAACGAAAAAGGGATGGAGAAGGCACATGATCAAGTGATCGATGCTGTGAACAAGGGGGCACGAGTTTTGTATGGTGGAAGCAGACTTTCAGATGGAGATTTAGTGAAAGGCTATTTTTATGCCCCAACTATCCTAGTTGATGTAAACGAAAATATGAAAATATGTTCGGAAGAAACATTCGGTCCTGTTGCACCATTGATTCGTTTTGAATCAGAAGAAGAAGTCATTAAGATGGCAAACGACATCGAGTATGGACTTGCCTCTTACTTCTATACAAATGATCTATCTCGGTCGTATCGAGTTTCTGAAAAATTAGAGTATGGAATGGTCGGCGTGAATGATCCTGCTCCATTTGCTGTACAAGTACCATTCGGAGGTGTTAAAGAAAGTGGTTTAGGCCGGGAAGGTGGACGCTATGGCCTGGATGACTATCTTGAAACAAAGTTAGTATCCGTTGCTATTCGACTTTAATCATTAGAAGCCGATTTCCAATATGGAGCCGGCTTCCTTTTATTTGAAAATAATCATTGATACAAACAGCCATACAAGGTTGTTGCAATGCTTGAACATGATAGATTCAAATTTGAGTCATGTTTATTTATTTTATGTCTTTTTATAAGGTTTAAAGTTTGTATGAATCTTGCATTTTAGTTAATTGAAAAGGATGTAATTCATAAGATCCCATATATGGAACTATGAAATATTGACATAAAGTAAAAGGAGGTTATTGGATGGCTGGTCCATTAGAAGGAATAAAAGTATTAGATCTTTCAAGAACTCTTGCAGGTCCTTTTTGCAGTATGCAGTTGGGAGACATGGGTGCAGATGTCATCAAAGTTGAGCAGCCAGGGCTCGGAGATGAAACCAGGAAATTTACTCCACCTGAGATAAACGGGGAATCCTGTTATTTTATGAGTTTAAATAAAAATAAAAAAGGGATTACGTTGGATCTTAAAACGGAGGAAGGACAAAGGATTGTGAAACAACTTGTGGCAGAATCGGATGTTTTAATAGAAAACTTTCGAAATGGCACAATGGAAAAATTCGGACTAGGATATGACGTACTGAAGGAAATAAATCCTCGTCTTGTGTATTGCGCGATCAG
The DNA here is from genome assembly GCF_018613415.1 of Bacillus sp. ISL-18. Classification (GTDB taxonomy): domain Bacteria; phylum Bacillota; class Bacilli; order Bacillales; family Cytobacillaceae; genus Neobacillus. The sequence goes on from NZ_JAGGQG010000022.1 coordinate 59,969, forward strand.
TGGGTTTGGCCGGACAGGGCCGATGAAGGATGAGCCTGCCTATGATTTATTAATGCAAGGATTTGGCGGGTTAATGAGTGTTACAGGGGAGCCGGATCGGCCTCCAGTGAAGGTCGGCTTCTCAATTGTGGATTTGGGAACAGGACTATACGCAACACTTGCAGTAGTTTTGGCTTTATTTTCCAGAGGAAAGACAGGAAAAGGTCAATACGTGGAATCATCCTTGTTTGAAACGGTCGTATCGTTGTCTAATTATTTGGGACAGAATGCCTTGGCAACAGGGAAAGCGCCTGAACGCTTTGGATCTGCACATCCTTCCCTTGTTCCTTACCAAGTCTTTGAGACAAAGGATGGTTATGTGACAATTGCGGTAACAAACGATGCATTGTGGAGAAAAATGTGTGATGCACTAGAACTGTATGAGCTAAAGGATCATCCGAGGTATGCCCTAAATGTAAACCGGGTAGCAAACCGGGAAGAACTCGTAGGAATTCTCACAGAGTTCACGAAAAACAAAGACTCATCGGAAATCATTGAAAGGTTGCAACGTGCTGGTGTGCCTGGAGGCCCGATTCATAACCTGACCCAAGTCTTGGCCCATCCGCAGATACAATCTCGCGGAATGATACAAGAAGTAGAGCATCCCACTATTGGTATGCTGAAAATGTTAGGAATTCCTATTAAATTATCGGATACGCCAGGATCGGTTCGTAAGGCACCTCCATTATTAGGTGAGGATACAGACGAAGTTTTATCCCAACTCGGCTACACGAGCAGCGGTATTGCAGCATTGAGAGAAAAGGGGGCGATCTAGCGTAATTTGCCTGATCACCGAGGTTTGAAGGAGCAGATAATCCCTGCTTCTTTATTTATTCGAAGTTCAATCATTTATCACACTTATCATAGGAATCAGTAAATGAATGCAGATTGGGCGTTAGAAGAGCCAAATAAAACAGTTAATAATCGCCCTTCGCAATTTGTTGTTTTAATTGTTTTATGAACTCTCTTGCTGCCGCGGAGAAATATTTCTTTTTTGAACGAACTAACCCGAAGAATATATTTGTGCGATCATGCCCCACTAAAGGTATCGGAACAATATCACCGTTAACCACATAATGATGGCTGCTTTGGCCTAAATCGTAGTTAAAGTAGATCGCCAGCCCTTCTGCAACGGTTTTCTTAATAACCTCAGTGTTATTTGATGTAAATAGAATTTTCATAGCACCATATTTGTTAAAAAAATCATTAATAAAAGAATTTATCGTACTACCGTTATATGCCACAATTGTTTCATTTATCAATTCTTGGGGCGTTACAGTGTCACAATAAGCGAGAGGTGAATTTTTACTAACAAAAACTTGTACTCTCCCTTCCAGTAAAATATCAAATAGGAACTCTTCTTGATCCAACAACTCTGGTTCAAAACTTGCTATCAATCCGAAGTTAATTTGATTTTGTTTTACTTCACTAAGAATTTCAAATGTTTCTTTTTCCGACATTTGAACATTGACTTCAGGATATTCTTTAATAAATTTTGAAAAAGTTTTAGGTAAAATTGTCATAAAGTAACTAGGGATTGCGGAGAATTTAAAATCTCCACTAATGGTAGCTGTTTGAATTTGTGCTTCCTCTCTAAACTCTTGAAGTTTAATCACAATTTCAAATGCTTTCCTGATTAATTGCAAACTTTCTTCTGTGGGTACTGTACCTGACCTCGACCGTTTAAATAGAGTTACTCCTAGCTCCTCTTCTAAATTGGAAACCGCTTTACTTATAGCAGCTTGGGAAATATGCAAATTTTGAGCTGCATTAGAAATACTTCCGGTTTTTGCTATTTCTACAATATATTGCAATTGCTCTATACTCATAATTTTATTCCTTCCATAGTTCCTATTTATTTTTTCTAGTATTTTGAATATAACTATTAGTTAAGTTAGTTGGATTTATCATTATTTTAATTGGGTTTTTGTTATATATCAATTTTTATGAATAGGTTTAATAAGATAAAACAAACGTTTCAAACGCCGAACTTTATTCATTCAAATTTGAAACACGTAAATAAATGATCTGCATGTTCATAAGGATTAGAAATTGGTATGAATCTTGCATGATATTTTAATAGTATTAATTCGATTTTACGATGGAGGTAATGAAATATGAAATTATTAGGAATATCAGGAACAATTACAGGATCAAAAACAAAAATTGTTGTTGAAAAGGTATTAGAAGAAGTAAAGAAAAACCATCCTGAGGTTGAAATAGAATTACTTGATTTAAAGCAGTTTGATGTCCAGTTCTGTGATGGGCGTAATCCATCAGCCTATACGGGAGATACTAAAAAAGTAATAGATCTTGTTTCATCTGCTGATTTTTATATTATCGGCACCCCAATTTTCCAAGGTTCCATTACAGGTGCTCTTAAAAATTTATTTGATTTGGTTCCTCCAGAGGATTTCCGTAATAAAGTAATGGGGTTCATTGCTACAGGAGGGACCTATCAGCATTATTTAGTGATTGAGAATCAATTAAAACCAATTGCAAGTTATTTCCGTGCCTATGTTGCACCAGGATTTGTCTATGCTCATAACAGCCATTTCAGCCCTGAGAATCAACTGATTGACAAGGAAGTATTAGAACGTATTTCTGCATTAAGTGAGGAAGTTGTTTTTATGCAAAAAGCACTTAAATCCTCCATCAACAAAGAGCCTCAGCTTCAATAGGAGTATGTATATTGATCATTTAAAAGAGAATGGTTTGTCAAAGTAAAGGTTTTCTAAACAAAAAGCGATGAAGGAGGGATTTTCGTGTTAGTAAATGAAAAGGAAACCATTCATTTAACAGATCTATCCTTTATAAATGTTTGTACGAATAAGTATGGAATAAATAGAGGGGTATACAACACGATTGATGAATGGTTTTACAGGCAGGGATTACTAAATATTTTAGAAAGACGAAAGAACATTCTCTTTTTTCTTGAATATATAAAGGGGAAAACTGAGTTCAAAAATAGTCGTTGTAAATTTGGACACGGTGGATTAACGATAAACTTACAAGAATATTATTCTCAAAGTTTTGAATCTATTTTATCAAAAAGTGCCACTAATTTTTAATTGATGAATTGTAATTAGGATTTAAAAAAGGAGCCTTTCTTGTGAAGAAGGATATATGGCAATTTGAAGAAAAATTAATGGAAAATAACAATTTTCGAAAATTAATCGGAGTTCAAATAGAAGATATAAGGGAAGGGTTTGCTATCCTATCGATAACAATACGTGATGAATTGTTACAGTCGGGAAATATGGTTCATGGGGGAGTTCTTTCTGTTCTTATAGATTCCGTAATTGGAACAGCAGTTAGAACAGTCTTGGACGCCAATGATTATTCAGTTACTGCTGAAATGAATATTAACTACTTTAGACCTGCAATAAAAGGCAAAATCTTTGCAGAGGGAAAGTTAATCAACAAAGGAAAAAATTTAATAGTTGGAGTAGGGGATATCAAAGATGAAGAAGGTAGATTACTAGCAACAGGTAGAGCAACATATGCAGTTAAGAAACGGCGCGCGTGAAGTAATTGGAAGGTTCTATGGATAAAACAACTATAAAGTTCATTAATTCATTTAACTTATTGCAAATGCGATTATGAACGATAGGACAGTAGCAGTTGTGTCGAATAACAATTCTGCAACGGTTAACGTCCTTGAGAAGTTAGAAAAGTATGGTGTCGACTTTTTTGCGGCTTGCTTAGGGAATAAGGATAATAGGGCAAGTTTTTTTGCTAACCAGAAAGAACCCTTTCCTTATCTAGGATTGAACATCAAAACATATCACGAATAACTTGCTCCAAGCGACAATGTTTACCTAAGCAAATCGTTTAGAGTTGCTAACTTTAACTGTTAATAAGTGCAACACCAGTATATTTAATGAAAATAAAAAGAGCCTAAAATATGCAAGTTTTTTATTCACCACTTGCTATTTTTGCTCTTTTTTATATTCCATAAAATGACTGCTATTTAACAGTTTATGAAACATTATTCAGCTATTTCTCCTAATAGACATATGTAGTTTATAGTGCTATTTTTTTAAAGGGGGTGTCATCATTGTCACGCATAAGATTAGTTGAACCTGTTATTATGATTGTTACGATTTTACGGTGGTTTATTTTAGCCACTATAACTGGAGCTATAGTGGGTACAGGGACAAGTCTCTTCTTAAAGGGGCTATATTTTTTTACAGATAAATCCTTACATCTGCCATGGTGGATCACTATGTGTCTATTGCCGATTGGCGGGTTATTAAATGGTCTCATTTTATATTTTGGTTATCGAAATGGAGATAAGAATAAAAAAGATTCTGTCATTTCAGCTGTTCATGAACAATCCGGAATCATGCCTTATAAAACAATCGCTATTAAACCAATAGCAGCCATTATTACACTTGCTTCAGGAGGGGCTGCGGGTAAAGAAGGTCCTTGTTCACATATTGGCGGTACACTAGCATCCTGGTTTGGACATGTCATCCGATTAAGTCCAGAACTTCAAAAACGGCTTGTTGCTTGCGGGGTAAGCGCCGGCTTTGCTAGTGTATTCGGTACGCCTATTGCAGGAGCCATTTATGGAATAGAAGTGTTAACGATTGGCCGAATTCGACATGACTTTATTTTTCCTGCCGTTATTGCTGGGGTTACTTCATTTGAGATAAGCAAATTATGGGGAATTACCTATGATTATTATCCCATTCATCTCTCCGAACAGTTTTCAAACAGTTTATTTATCAAAATCCTTCTAATTGGTATCGTATGTGGTCTTATTTCGTGGTTATTCATTGAAATATTTGAGATGGTACGGAGATTTTTCAGTACAATTCAGCAAAGATTCCATATTTGGCCGCCGATGATGCCGTTTTTTGGAGGCGTCCTTTTATCGATTCTTATTTTGATTATTCCTACGGATTATTTTGGTTTAAGCTTATCTATTATGGATAACGCCTTAAGTGGTGAACGAGTTTCTTACCTGGGTTGGCTTTGGAAAATCATTCTTGTTTCCATTACATTAGGTTCTGGTTTTTATGGCGGAATTGTCACACCGCAATTTGTGATTGGAGCGATTGTAGGAAATGTTTTAGCACATATTCTAGGGATCAATCCTGCCTTAGGAGCAGCAGTTGGTATGGTATCCGTGGTTGCCTCCGCATCTAATACTCCCATAGCAGCGATATTTATGGGATTCGAGTTATTCGGCAGTGTAACGGGAATATATGTCGTAGCAGCCTGTATCACAGCTTATATCACCATCGGGCATCGAAGCGTTTATCCAGACCAAATGGTAGCATATCCAAAGTCGTTGTGGATGAGATTAGTGCCAGGGATTGCCTTAGAAAATGAAAAAATTCATGTATCCTATACCCTTTTAAAAAAAATCAAACGCTGGCAATCTAATCAAAAACGACTTCATGTTTATTTGAAACGTCCCAAAAAGCTTTAAGTGTCTTAGATCTTATGGTTGAAACTAGAAAGGGATGAGATAAAACAACCTCCGCCTCCCATTTATGAAGGGAAGGGGAGGTTGTTTTGTTTTCTTGCGAATCCTTTTTTTGGTTATTTATCAAACCAGGGCTCAATAGATATTTTATAGTGTTTGATGAATGGAAGGATTTAGAAGATGTAGATTGGGTATTACACAATAATAAGATAGATCGCTTAATGAATGATTACTTTAAAAAATAGATGAATCGATATCAACAATCCAAGGCATGGTGGGAGCGAGAATATGAAAAATGGAAACGCTTGCAAATTCTTTATTATCTAGCTCCACCATCAAGAACTCACCATCCCGCCATTGGGAGTCTACATCTAATGACCTGTTAAGACAAGAAAGGGGAGTAAAAGCATTGAAACAGAAAAAAAAGTGCGTGGCCATGTTACTGGCAGGTGGACAGGGCAGCCGGCTTAGTTTACTGACGAAGGATAAAGCAAAACCGGCTGTTGCCTATGGGGGAAAATATCGAATTATTGATTTTCCTTTAAGCAACTGTACAAACTCTGGAATTGATACAGTAGGCGTATTAACTCAGTATTTACCCCTCGTTTTGCACTCCTATATCGGAATCGGAAGTGCGTGGGATTTAGATCGAATGCATGGCGGGGTAACCGTATTGCCTCCTTATGCGGAAACTTCCGGTCTTAGGTGGTATAGAGGGACGGCAAACGCAATTTATCAGAATTTAAATTATTTAACACAATACAATCCAGAATACGTGATCATACTGTCTGGTGACCACATTTATAAAATGGATTATACGAAAATGCTAGATTACCATATTGAAAAGGATGCAGATGTGTCTATTTCTGTCATTGAAGTGCCCTGGGAAGAAGCAAGCCGGTTTGGAATTATGAATACGAATGAGGATTTAGAGATCATTGAGTTCGAGGAAAAACCGAAATCTCCCAAAAGTAATTTAGCTTCTATGGGTATCTACATCTTTAAATGGCCGGTTTTAAAAAATTTTTTAGAAATGGATGATAAAAATCCACAATCAACCAATGATTTCGGCAAGGATATTATTCCACTTTTGCTGGAAGAAAATAAAAAGGTGGTCGCCTACCCTTTCAAAGGCTACTGGAAAGACGTCGGGACAGTTAGCAGCTTATGGGAAGCCAATATGGATTTATTAAATGAGGAAACAGAGCTCGATCTTTATGATCGAGAATGGAGAATATACTCTGCCAATCCAAACCGGCCGCCCCAATATATTGCCCCGTCCGCACAAATAGAAGAGTCATTGATTAATGAAGGCTGTACGGTGGAAGGGATCATCGATCATTCCGTCTTATTCCAGGGAGTATCCACAGAAGAAGGGTGTCAGATTCGCGATTCTGTTATTATGCCGGATGCCAAAATTGGAAAAAATGCTGTAATAGAGAGGGCGATTATCGCCCCAGGTATTGTTGTTGAAGATCATGCTGTTATACGTCCATCAAAGCAGGATGGTGTCATCCTGTACGCATGTGAAGAAGCGTAAGAAAAAAAGAGAAGAAAGGGTGATACTTTTGTCTTGTTCAATGCTTGGAATTATCAATGCAACCACTGAGTTTGACACATTTCAAACTTTAACTGCTCACCGTACTTTAGCCTCTCTTCCGTTTGCAGGACGCTATCGATTGATTGATTTTATGTTGTCCAATATGGTGAATTCAGGAATTACGAATGTAGCTATTTTTACCGGACAAGAGGTTCGGTCCCTGATGGATCACTTGGAATCAGGTAAGCAATGGGACTTGGGCAGAAAGCGTGACGGGCTGTTTGTGTTTTCACCTGAAGGCAATTCGGAGATTGAGAGGTTTGGATCCTTTGCTCATTTTGCCAATAATATGACGTATTTCAAACGTAGTAAGCAACAGTATGTAGTTGTGGCCAATTGCTATACCGTTGGAACCCTTGACTTTTGTAAGATTTTAGACCGTCATTTGGAAACAGGAGCGGATATTACAGAGGTCGTTCATAATGGCGAACCTTTACAGACCTATATTTTGAGCAAAAAATTATTACTCTCTTTGTTTGAACAATACAAGGAACAGAGATATTACAATATTTTTGATGTCGTGCATGATAATCGTCATACACTTCAAATCAATAGGTATGAGTGGACAGGCTATATTACCAACATTGATTGCCTTCACAGCTATTATCAATCTAGCTTAGATCTTCTTCAGCCAACCGTATGGGAACAGGTTTTTACAAATGACGAACCCATCCTTACAAAGGTTAAAGATGAGCCGCCAACAAAGTATAAAAAGGGTTCAAAGGTTAGGAACTCTATCATCGCAAATGGATGCATGATTGAAGGAGAAGTAGAGAATAGCATTATTTTCCGTGCCGTAAAAATCGGTAAAGGGGCCATTATCCGTAATTCGATCATCATGCAGAAGTGTCAAATTGAAGAAAATTGTGTACTGGATGGAGTTATTTTAGATAAGGATGCCATTGTCGGAAATGGGATCCAAATGACAGGAACAACCGAGGCGCCTCTAGTAGTCGAAAAAGGATCCGTGCAAAGGGGCGTTGCTCATTCATGAAGGTTTTATTTGCTGTATCAGAGTGTGTTCCGTTTGTGAAAACAGGTGGCCTTGCTGATATTGCTGGGGCACTTCCTAAAGCGTTAAAAGATCTTGGGACAGAAGTGCGAGTTATTTTACCCAATTACTCTGTCATTCCTGAAAAGCTAAAAAAATCATTTCAATTTCAAAAAGAGATTCGTGTGCAGCTTGGATGGCGGTATCAATACTGCGGCATTTTTACACTAGAGCAGGACGGGATTACCTATTACTTTATTGATAACCAATATTATTTTTACCGAGATTCTCTATATGGTCATTACGATGATGGGGAGTGATTCTCTTTTTTCTGTAAGGCCGTTCTGGAGAGTATTCCTTATTTAGATTTTGTTCCTGATGTGATTCATTCCCATGACTGGCATACAGGGATGGTTCCTTTTTTATTAGACGCACACTATCGTCTCAATCCGCTCTATTGGGATATAAAAACGGTCTATACGATTCACAATTTGCAGTTCCAGGGTATTTTCCCTTATTCGGTTATGAGTGATTTGTTAAGCTTAAGTGATCACTATTTTAACAGCGAGCAGTTGGAATTTAACGGGGATGTCAATTTTATGAAGGGGGGCATTGTTGCATCAGATATGGTGACGACGGTCAGCCCAACCTATAAAGATGAAATCCAAAATCCCTATTATGGCGAAAGACTTGACGGGCTTTTGCGAAAGCACAGAAATAAGCTGATCGGTATAGTCAACGGAATCGACGATACGGTTTACAATCCTAGGATAGACCATGATATTGCTGTTTCCTATGATATTGATTCGTTAGAGGGTAAAGCAAAAAACAAGCAGGAATTACAGCACTATTTCGGATTACCAGAAAAATATAACACACCCATCATTGCAATGGTCACACGCTTAACCAATCAAAAAGGCTTAGATTTAGTGCTCCATGTATTTCGGGAAATGATGCAGGAGGATCTTCAATTCATCATCCTTGGTTCAGGTGAAACGGATTATGAAAACTTTTTTAACCAAATGAAACAAGAGTATCCCGATAAGGTAGGGGTATATCTCGGATTTAATGAAGCATTAGCGCATCAAATTTATGCAGGAGCTGATCTATTTTTAATGCCCTCTCAATTTGAGCCTTGTGGATTAGGACAGTTGATTGCCTTACAGTACGGGGCCATCCCCATTGTAAGAGAAACAGGCGGCTTGAATGATACGGTTTTATCCTATCATGAGTTTACCGGTGAGGGGAATGGTTTTACCTTTAAAAATTTCAATGCTCATGACATGCTGCACACCGTTAGAAGAGCTATTTTGTATTATCAGGAAAATGAAATTTGGAGTCCGTTAGTAAAAAATGCCATGAGCCAAGATTACAGTTGGCTTCAATCCGCGAAGCAATACAACGATATCTATAGGGAACTGCTGCTAAACTCGGGAATCGAGTAAGCTTGATAAGAATGGATCTTTCTAGCAATAAGTTTGTTACCCCCTTTTTTAAAAACTATACTTTTTAAAAAATAAAAATAATCCACCCTTGAATTAACGACTCGGGTGGATTACCACACTAAATTAGCCGATCCCCTTAGTGGGAACCGTCTATTGCTCGACCAGACAAGTTGTTGCATGACTTGTCTTTATTAATTTATTCTTATTATAACTATAAAACATTCCCATATATGTAAGGGGAGATCAACAAAGTATAAGAAATACTAATCAATGGTTAATCGTTGGACTTCACTAAAACCTGCTGTCTTCTTAAAGTTCAGCTGATGAGTGAAATTGTAAGAATATTTTTAGTAGGAGATCCCTACACGTGATTTTATATACTCGCTTGCTTTTATCTGTTTAAATGTAAATTCAGCTGTATCCGGTACGGATATTTTAGCTCCACCCTCCGGCAAAAAATTTCGCTCTATTCGATAGTTGCCGATCCTTTCTCCATCCGGCAAATACGTAGGACAGACAATCGTCCATTCGAGGGTTGATTGTTTGAGGATATCGTAAACTTTATGATGTTCTTTCGCTGCACGGGTTGACCTCTGCCTTGATTCACCTGATTGATAACGCAGAGAGTTTGGCATCGTTCTACTTTGAAGAATACCCGCCGTTCCGATAGTTATGATTCGTTTTATACGTTCGCTTTCCATTGCTTCGATTATAAGTGGCATACTATCTGATAGAGTGGTTGTGCCATCCGTATTTAGTGCACTAATCACAGCATCAATCCCACTCATGGCACGTGCGAGATGATTTTTATTTAAAACATTCCCATGAATAATGGTTAAATTTTTATGATTTATTTGGACCTTCTCTGGAGTTCGAACTAATACCGTAACATGATGTCTGTCATGAAGGGGGGAAGTTTAGCGGGAGAAAGGAAACCTTTTCCTTTCTAGTTTTAAATAGATTGAAATTAGTATATAAAAGATGAAGAGTAATAGACTTTCTATTACGGGGGCGATTGTTCAATAAGTGCAGCCGCTTTCCTTGTTCCGATAGGTGGTTTAGTTGAATAATAACCGCATCCTCTGAATAATAAAATAGAAGGAAATCAATAAAACGGGAGTGTTGTACCTTGAAAGTACTGGTCACTGGTTCGTCAGGACAACTAGGTTCCACTTTGCTTAAGCAGCTAAACGGTTTTGATTATCAAGTTAAACTAACTTCTAAAAGAAAACCCGAAGGAATCGAACATTTGGAGTGGGTTTATAGCGATTTATCGACTGGAGAAGGCCTAGAAGAAGCAATTAAAGATGTAGATGTTATCATTCACGCAGCAACTAGTCCAATTAAAAATTCAAAAATCGTCGAGGTTTCAGGTTTTAAGGAGTTTATAGGGAAATTGCATCACATAAAACATTTTATTTACCCGTCCATTGTGGGGATCGATGAAATCCCATTTAACTATTATCAACAAAAACAGAAAGCAGAAAATTTGTTGAAAAATAGTTCCATTCCTCACACCATTGTCCGTGCCACCCAATTCCACCATTTTGTAGAAAAGATTTTTATATCGAAACCTCTATTTAAAAGATATATTGTCCCAGGAAACGTTCCATTTCAAAGTGTAGATGTTAGTGAATTTGCCAATCAACTAATTGGATTAGTGGAAAATGATCCACAAGGAAGAGCGGAAGATTTTGCTGGGCCAGAAATTATGACTTTAAGCGAAATGGCTGAACTAAAAATCAGCCTATATAATGAACCAAATAAAGTTTTAAGCATTTCTTTACCAGGAAAACTGTACAAATCTTTCTCTGAGGGGAAAAATACTAATCCTATACGAAAAATGGGGAACATTACATTCGAGGATTATCTACTAAATAAGATGGTCTGAAGATATTGTAAGGGCGGGTTGCGAAAATCTGGGTGATTTCTACGGATCATACACAAAAAAATAAGCTTAGATTTTTTCCAAGCTCATTTTTTGTGTTTTCTTTTGTGAATTTATTTGTACCAGTTCCGAATGCCATATGTATAAAAAAAAAGAGCAAATTAGCTCCAGCTCCGTGGTATCAGCCCCATCCTTCGCTAACACCGGCGATAACCCCACTTGTTATCCAACCATCTTTATTATATTTGCAAACGCTTCCAATTAACAAGGATTTTGCTCAAGGTAGTTAAAAATTTACAGAATTGAGGAAAAAACCGGGTAATCCGCAGCCTTTTTGATTTTAAAACGATCATTCTGTGATAGTACGAGGTTACAGCAAAACATTGCCGTAACCTTTTTCATATTATGCTAACTGATCAGATTCGTTTATATCAATAGGTAAGACTTTGATGTCATTTCCATCTTTTCCCCTGCTCGTTAATGTTTATTCTTCCTCTCGTAACAGAATGGCTTCCTTCGCCATAACCGCAAGTTCAATGGTTTCAAGGGTTTTGCAATAATTAGGTAAAATCTCTCCATTCAAACTTACTTCTTCATGAATATAATCCAGAACATGCCAATCCTCAAACCAATCTCCGCTCTCCGCCTCTTCATGCGGGATATTCGGCCAGGCGTATTTTAAAGGCGGGCTGTACAGTCTTAGTGCACCCTTTCTCAACATGCAATTCTTGACCCGCCGCTTATAAAGGGAGCGGGGAAAAGATTCATTTACATCATTATACAAATCGGGCCAGTAATCTTTCCGAGAGCCCGTGTGCGGGTGTTCATGCGCCCATTTCAAGACCCCCGCCAGAATATTTTCGCGCCCAAACAGAAGGGAATATAACTTTTTTCCAAATAAAATTCTTTCGTGGAGCGAAGTGAAATACCGAGAGGTGGCGCCTGCAAGTGACGTTTTCTCCTCTTTTTCACCGGCACAGTAGGGGAAAAGGATGTTATTGAGGCGCAAAAAATCATGCATTTTAAAGCTGACCGTCCCTGTTACGGTTTTCTTGAAATGATGATTTTGAACCAATCTTTTTTCCAAATAGCTTTGTTCATTGATCACCGTCGCAATCGCCAATGTGTAGCAATCCCCACTATGCCAAAAATACCGCCAGATCGTTTCCATGAAGGTTGACGTGTGAAAAAAAGGTAAAAGGTGGAACATTTCTTGGTTACTCCGCACACTCAGGTCATAAACCAAAAATTGGGGAAACACATCTTGAAAGATCAACCAACTGCCGTGTTCCAAAAAGGAAAAAAAAGCTTTCTGATCTCTTTCGGGCAGAAGTTTTGTCAGCAATTCCCCTTTTAAATCCGTCATGTTCCATCCGACGTTTCGCGATACCATATGTCCGAGAAGGGCCCAATGGATTTCAGGGTGCTGAAGGTAAAACTGAAAATAAGCTTGCGTCCGTGTTACATTGTTTTGGTTAAGCTGCTTCGTCTGTTCTCTTATAAGTTGAATACATTGTTTATCGTTTTCTGATAAACAGGGAGGAAGACCGTAGGATTTCTTTTTTAGCTTATTTTTTAATTCTTTTTTTACATCTGAGAAAGAGTCCAGCAAAAACGGCATCATCCTTTCTCAACGTTCATTTTAAGTGTATCGGTCATCCCCATCATTGGAATGCATATTCATATTGCCCTCGGAATATGAATACAAAGATGAAGATAGGGGAGAGGATGGGTCATATGAAGCATCGGATCTATCAGGAAATGAACAGAACCGCTGATCAGTTAATCCAGGACCAATCTGAGGACGGGGCCTGGCATTATCCATTCGAAACCGGGATCGCAACGGACTGCACTATGATTATCTTATTGCGTACATTGGAGATAAATGATGAGGAGTTCATAAAAAAATTAGTGAAACGGATCGCCGGAAAACAGCAGGAAGATGGCTCCTGGAAGCTGTTTCATGATGAGGAAAAGGGAAATCTGACCTCCACTGTCGAAGCTTATTATGCCCTTCTTTATTCTGGTTACCGGAATCGAAAAGACCCGGAAATGCAGGCTGCAAGAAGGTTTATTCTGGCCAACGGAGGGGCTGCGGAGGTCCATATGTTTTTAAAAATCATGTTGGCCTTAACAGGACAATGTGCGTGGCCGCACTTCCCGATTAATATTGAAGTGATGCTTTTACCTGACTCCTTTCCTATTAATCTTTTTGACCTCTCCGTTTACGGAAGAGCGAACATTATTCCTTTTTTGATTCTCGCCAATACGAATTTTCGCAAGAGAACGCCTCGATCGCCCAATCTCTCCGATTTATTTCAAAAAAAAGCGGTTCGTTTTTTTACAGAGGATGAAGCAGCAGAGGCCCGCTCGGTGATCGAATGGGTGAAACAGGGGATTAAGGGGCTGAAATCCCATGTAAATCTTCGCGAATTGTCCTTATATCGTGCCGAAAAATATATGCTGGACCGAATCGAACCGGACGGCACCTATTTAAATTATTTCAGCACGACTTCTCTGATGATTTTTGCCTTGCTGGCGAGGGGGTATCCCACTACACATCCGGTGATTACGCGTGCCGTACAAGGATTAAAAGCGATGACCTGCCGGATTGACGGAGAACTTCACTGCCAGTACACGACGGCATCTGTCTGGAATACGACTTTAATCAATTATGCTCTGCAAGAATCCGGAGTTCCTTACTCATCCACCACGGTACAAAAGGCAAATGATTACATTCTCTCCCGTCAGCATCTCAAATACGGGGATTGGGTCATTCATGAACCGAACCTGTTACCGGGTGGCTGGGGGTTTGCCGACCTAAATACGATTCACCCAGATATTGACGATACAACAGTTGCACTGAGGTCCATACGTACGTTGGCCAAAAACAAAGTGGATTGCCGGCAGGCATGGGACCGAGGAATAAACTGGCTCATTTCCATGCAAAACAAGGACGGAGGTTGGGCGGCATTCGAAAAGAATGTGAATAAGAAACTGTTGAATTTGTTACCGATCGAGGGTGGAAAAGATTTATTGATTGATCCGTCGACGGTTGATTTAACGGGAAGGACATTAGAGTTCTTCGGAAACTATACCCATTTGGATCTTCACCATCCCATGGTGAAAGATGCGATTCGTTGGCTGTTGCGGCAGCAAAATGCAGATGGTTCCTGGGTGGGGCGATGGGGCGTGTATATTTATGGCACATGGGCCGCTGTAACGGGACTGGTTGCCGTTGGCGTTTCCCCGAATCATCCAGCAATTGAAAAGGCTCTAACTTGGCTGCGGAAAATTCAGAATCCCGATGGCGGCTGGGGAGAATCTTGTAAAAGTGATATCAAAAATTGTTATGTGCCATTGGGCGAAAGTACGCGCACTCATACCGCTTGGGCGCTTGACACCCTCATCTCGGCCGCTACTATCGTTACGCCTGAAATTGAGAACGGTGCCGCTTTTCTAGTGGATAGGAAGGAAAAAGAGTGGACGACGACCTACCCAAAAGGGAGGGGAATGGCAGGATCCTTTTATCTCAATTATCATTGTTATGAATATGTTTTTCCATTGCTTGCCCTTTCCCATTATCAAAAATTGGCTGGAGGGCAGCTCCTAGATGCGAAGTCAGATAAGGATATTACTTAAGGCTTTGTCTATTCAAAAAAATCTCCTGTGTGACCTTTGGCATATTTTTTTATCCTGTCCCATAAAATGAACCAACCAAAACAGACGGTAGTCTTTGGGAAAAGCGAAATCATGTCAACTAAAAGGGGGTAGGCAAAAGATGCTAGGGGAGCTCCACCAATTTTTGAATCTTAACCTATTAATTTGGTTGTTTCCGATCATTTTTATTTTCCATGACTTAGAAGAGATCATTACGATTGAATCTTCGATGGCTGCATACAAAGACAAAAAGTCGAAAACGAAATTCGTCGAACTAACGTTAAGAATGCGGGAAAAATCAGGTTCGACCGCTGCCCAGCTTGCTGTTTCGGCTACATGGATTTTACTGATTATCTCATTCACTACCGTGATGACCGCCCATTTTCCAACGAACGGAGGGGGGGTTCTTTTATTTACAGCGATTCTTAATTTATTTGTGTTGCAGGCATTCATGCATATGGTTCAAACCATTATGTTCAGGGGCTACACGCCTGGCATCGTAACGTCCCTGTTCCTCCTTGTCCCTTACTGCCTCGTTACCTATTATTTTTTAGTCGAAGAGGGACAGATGGACTGGCATTTGCTATTCACCAGTCTGCCGGTTAGTTTGATCATGATTCTGGTTTTCCTCGTTGGCAATCTTTTAGGCCGTTATTTTATTCGATAACTGCTCCCAGATTTTTTTATAAAGTCACATGAATGTGTTGGAGTCCGTTTACTTTTCCATATATTCGATCTTCCTATTTAATTATAAAAAACTTGATTTAAATCAAGGAAATAGCCACTCAAACATGTTGGATTCAATCATAAACCTTTTGCCATTTGAAATGGGCTTTTGCGATGCAAACGATATTTTCCGCTGGTATTCAAATAATCCAAACCGCGTCCATGGTCGCCGTAAAGAAGCGATTGGTCGCCCTGTGCTTGAGCTTCACCCAAAAGTGGCTCACCACGTTGAAAAATTGTTGAATGATTTCCGTTCCGGAACACGCGACGAATGGGAATTCTGGTTCCCAAAACGCACGGATGAATCAGGTCAGATATACCAAAAGTTTATGGCCGTACGTGATGAAAATGGAAAATACCTTGGCTGTATGGATGTGACCGTTAATATCAATCTTTTCCAAGGAAAAGAAGGAAAAAATACTCCTGAAACAATTGACGAATTTAAAGCAGTTAAGCCTTTTCTAATATAAAAGTATTCCTCATTTGAGAAGCTGCTGAAAAACACATTGAATTCCCCAATTCAATGTGTTTTTCTTTATAATAGACTTATCAAGTTTGGTTGTTATTTCGCTTAACCAACAAGTAGAATGATAGATATGTATTTTTAGCAAATAGACTTTAGGATGGATCATGCTGAATTTCTTGATGTAAGGTCAGGTTATAACCATAAGGAAATGGTCTTGATGAACTGAATGACACCAGTGTGGAATGCGATGACATCAGTAAGAGTCTATCAATTTAAACTATTAAGCGATACACCAAGCTGGATGAGCTCAGCAAAGGTTGTGAGGTTTTATTTAAAATAGTAAAGATATCTGAGCATATTAATAAGGAAGCATCAAAAATCAAATAAAGGGAGGAATTTATTGTGGCAGAAATTAAATATGAAATTGTTCAGACCATTACTGTCCTTTCGGAATCTGCAAAAGGCTGGAAAAAAGAACTTAACCTAATTAGTTGGAATGGACGTGAACCAAAATACGATATTCGGGACTGGTCAGAAAATCATGAAAAGATGGGAAAGGGTGTTACGTTATCAAAGGAAGAGTTAACTAGGTTGAAGGAGATACTTCCAACCCTTTAATTCAAAAATATAGTCAGCTAAACCGGAAGAGAGATTCTTCTGGTTTAGCTGACACAGATAAAAGCATGATCATGTATTTATAGTTCAGGCAGGTCAAATTGGCGACGAACATGGGTAATTTGAAGAAGATCTTTCGACGAAAAGGACATTCCTGCTAGTACAGAAATGCCCTTTTTACTGTTTTGTTAGAATTTGAAGTCTAGAATCATCTTACTCGTTTCACCTGTAAACTTATAGTTATAAGACCCTTTCAAGCTTTCTAAGTCACCGGTAGCTTTGATGATTGTTGCTGGACAATCTAGATTTCCTTTATCAAATATTCCTTGCTCTAAAGCCGTAAATGTGCCATGTTTTCCTTTGTAAGTTCCTTCAAAATGCAGAAATCCGGAAATTTTAGAAGTGGCTAAGTGACCATCATCTATAGTAGAGTCTATATAAAATAATAAATATTCAACAAAAGCTTTTCCTGTTAATTCACCCTCAATTTCATATTCTACATGGGCAATATTAATAGGGAATTCCTTTCTAGTATCGTCTACTGGCTTTTCATCCCATTTGCTTACTGAAAATGTTACCTCCATGGTAAATCTCCCTTCATTATTAAATAGTCATTCACCTCCAGTATAATATCCAAAAAGTACCATTATCAATAATAGAATAGGATTACTTTTATTAATTTTTCTTTACTAACTTTGTGAAATATTACACTTAAAGGAACGGGTGCAATTGTTCAATAAGGGCAGTCGCTTTTCTTGTTTCGCGAACGTCGCAGTTTAGTTTACGTATATTTCTTCACAAATTTAAATGAAAAATCCTGATGTTGATCTTTACGATAAGAAAATCGCCTCGTTAAAGAGGCGGCTTATTGAGCTATCGAATCCGTCGTAATCAGCTTTAGGAGAAAAGGTCATCTAGCCTTCTGGTAAACGAGGGCAATTGCTCCAGAATCAAATGTCTTGTTTTTGATTTGTTTAAGATTAATCTTCTCTTTGAGACCCTTGAATAACGGCAACCCACTGCCGATCAATACAGGAGAAACCGTAATTTTATACTCATCTATTAAATCAAGCTGCATAAGGTAGTGAGCTAATCTAGGACTGCTGACTAATAGAAAGAATAACTGTTAAACATCTAGTTGTTGGTGTAGAAATTCCTGACAACAATTAGATGTAGCTCGAGCTGTTATTTTCCGTAGGATAGTAGTCTGAGATCCAATAAAATAGCTTAGTAAAAAGGAGTAAAGAGATTCGTGATAATACGCAGTCAAAAAGTGATAAAAAAGGTACCTTGTTTGGGAAAATGGAGGTTGAACGTATTGATATACAGAATATTTAACAAAAATAATAAAAAGCACAGGTTTAAATACCTGTGTTTTAGATAACCGAATTTTTATTTATAAATAAAATTTAGAATTACTTTTTACTGTTTCTGCGATTATTGTTGGTAATTCTTTTATTTTTTTTTGAAGACGTTTCTGTGCAGCTCGACCTAGATTGCGTTTATTATCAATATAATAAGCACATATTGAAATTTCATAATCAAAAAGGTAATCATAAACATGATAATCAATAAAAAGAATATCTTCATTAGGAAAGGGAATTTCTTTCCCTATAAGTGCATACATCAATCCTATGTTGTTTTTTCCCTTTAACCGATGCATTTTTGCCAATTGGTATAAAGGTTCAGCTCTGCATGGTCTATATTCCCAAGAATTTTGATAATATTGAATTGCTAGAGCGAAAGATTTTTCTTCCTCTTCCAATAAATGATCAATTTCAGATTGGTTGATAAGCGGATTTTCTGTATATTCCTTTACGATTTGTTCACGTTTAGTGGAACAAATCGCGGCTAAGCGTTCATAACTAATACCGATTTGGTAAAGGGAATAAAATACTTCTTCCGCCCAACCGCCTGCGTTCACTCGTTTTTTATACCATTTAATGGCTTCCTGAAGTTCATCGAGACACATATATGTTTGAGCTAAGTAAAACATGTATCTAATCTTTAAAAAAGAAGGAGTTGATTCGTCCTGGATTCCTTCAAGCAACAAGCGCTTATCTCTTTCGAATTTGTCAGTCCTACTTCCGCCATCTTCCTGATCATTCACGACAAGACTATCTAATTTTCCAATGGTATTATAGTAAGGGTGTTGTTCAGGATTGAGTCTTTCATAATCAATGTCCCAATATTCATGGGTCACCCCGACGGATTTCCATGGTAAGGAATTCTTAAGGAGACGGGTTAACCAAAATTTAATTTGTCCAAGATACTGCATGGTTAGATATTGGCTTTCGTTTAGACTGCTTTTATCAAATTTGGAATCTACTTCTAGAATCATATCTGCATCGAGTAATAGTAAATAATCTGACTCTGGATACGTCTCTTGCGCTAACGATATAGCTAAACTGCGATTATATCCGAAATTTTTAAAAGGTTCATAGTGCATGGTAACAGGGATGTTATTTTCCTGCCCCCATTTTTCAATAATTTCTGGTGTCTGATCATTGGACCCAGTATCACAAATGGAGACAAAATCAATAATAGGTTTTGCGGAATCTAAACATCTTTTGATTATTTTTGCTTCATTTTTTACAATCATACAAAGGCAGATTTTCTTTTCTGCTCCAGATGGTAATGATTTTAATTTATTTTTACCTATCTTAAAAACCCCCTTTTTTATTAGAGTTTTTCTAAAATGTGTTTTCTGTTAACCCGATTTATGAATCTATATTGCTCGCCTTTATTAATTTGAAATGAAATAACTGATGGATCCAATCTTGGATTTTGAAATATAACTAAAACAAAGTATATAAGGAACCTGTAAAAAGGAAGGATTACTTAAAAGTAAACCTTCCAATCTCCAAAGAATAGTAATTCTAATCTTTAAATTAACTGATTCCAATACCTGCACTTGCAACTCCGGTAACAACAGATGCTAGACCACCTGGAGACGTTACAGAAAAGACCATTATTAGACGCTCTCCGGCGGTTACTGGTATATTTACAGTCGCAGTGCCACTGCTAATAGTTCCAACAACAATTAGCCCTGTAAGAGATGGTGCTAATGTTACAACAGCGCCAGGAATTGGAGTGAAAATGTTGGATGATGAAGTGGAACGCCATACTTGTGCTTGAATTGTTGCTGTCACAGCAGGGCTAAGAGTTACTGCAGCTGTTGTACTAAAGAAGGCAGCTAATGAGGTAATGGCTCCATTTCGAGGAACTGAAAACGCAAGGTCCAACAAGCCTTGAAGATTTATTGTTCCTGACCCTAAACTTACATTTGGGATTGATTCTCCAAATCCAACAATAGCTCCAATATCAGCTGCCCCGCCTGCAACAGTAGCTAATGCATTTGGAGTACCGGATGCTAGTGGAATTATAGCTCCAGCTCCTGCCGCACCAGTAGCACCCGTCCCGCCGGTGGCACCAGTAGCACCCGTCGCGCCAGTAGCACCAGTAGCGCCAGTAGCACCTGTCGCACCAGTAGCACCAGTAGC
>NZ_JAGGQG010000022.1:80391-99732 GCF_018613415.1 Bacillus sp. ISL-18
ACCAGTAGCGCCAGTAGCACCACCTTGGATGTTTACCTTTACTTTAACTTTCTGTTTAGATTTAACTTCCTGTTCAGATTTACATTGGCAATCTCTTTTTTTACATTTAGAACATTTGTTCTTTTTGCATTGGCAATCTCTTTTTCCGCATTTATAACATTTTTCTTTTTTACTACTACTCAAATAAATTTCCCTCCTTTACTTTAATCTCTATATACTATGAAATTAGTAATTAATGAGTTCGGACAAACATCCTCATCCATGTCGAAATTTCAAAAAATGTGTTGTAATCTTTTTACATTACCTAAACTGCATGATTGGTATAATTGGTGGCCATAATATCTTTTAGCTATGCAAAGAATATGAATATCAGTTACTTAACTCAAAAAGTATGGAAAATCATCTAGGTCACACTAGGATGATTTTCCATACTTTTTTATTGTTCTCTTTCGTTTATTGCTAAAAAAGGTAATGAAGTTGCATTTATTCAATTACTCCGCCAGTAATTATTCTTGGACATGGAACTGGTTAAGGACAAGAATGGAATGTATATCAATGAAAAACGAGTGGAAAGACGACTCTTTGTAGGAGATATTAAGATACAAAATAAAGAGGCTGATCGGATTAAACCTAACGAAGCGGGTTTATTAAAGAAGGAATATAAATAAATTTGGTAGAATAAGTAAATTGGTATCTTAACATCTAAATGTTATTAAGAGGAGAATGTCTATGGGAACTAACGGAGTAAATGGTTTAAACTAAAATAAACGCTGGGGGTCAAATAATATGAAACAATTGGGGACACTATACTTTTTCTGTGGAAAAATGGGAGCTGGAAAATCAACTAAATCAAAACAATTGGCAATAGATAAACATGCGGTACTGTTGTCTGAGGATGAATGGCTTTCATCCCTTTACCCCAATCAGATTGTATCATTTGAAGACTATCTAAAATTCTCAGCGCAGCTCAAGCCGTTGGTGAAAAAGCATGTCCAAAACATATTAAGTGTAGGTACAGATGTAGTGATGGACTTTCCAGCTAACACTCAAAAACTGCGAAAGTGGTTTTTGGATATGGCTTCAGAGGTCAATGCAAACCATCAACTAATTTTCCTTAATCTAACTAACGAGCAATGCTTACGTCAAATTGCACAAAGACGCAACGAACAACCCGATAGAGCAACTTTTGACACGGAGGCGGTGTTTATTCATGTTACTAATTTTTTTGAAGCACCAGAGGCATCTGAGGGTTTAAAAATAATAGAGTTTAGCGGAAAAGAATAACAAGCATTTCAATGATTCGTGTATATAGAGTACCTATGGAAATCCTTTTCCGGATTAATTGGATAAAAGTATCAGCCGAATTATGGTACCAAAACTACATTACATTCAATACTACTTAAAATACGTATATTTATTACAACCGTACAGTGATTTTTTCACCAGTACGGTTTTTTGTTCCTTGCCACTTCTTTTACTCTGGAGGAATTTGTTTAAAATCAAATTACTGATTTCTCATAGTGGATTGAACAATATGTTGAAAAATATATAGAACTATTTACTAGTCATGAAAATAATTGAACGTTGGTAATAATTTAAATTTTACACTCTCCTTCACCTTATTTAATATATAGATAGGGTTATTGTAAGTAACATTATAAAGGAAGTGGACCATGAGGAAATATCGATGGATCAAATGGCGTAAAGTAATCCTCTGGGTCGCAGCTCTTGCCATTGTTGGTATTGTATTGCTGACTGGAGGGAAGCAAGTGCAGGGTGTTGCGAGCACGATTTTTAGTATTGCCCTGCAGCTGCTTTTAGCTATGTTTGCTATGATTATTCAGTTCGTTGCTCTATTTTGGTTTCTCGCAAGGGGACGGACCTATTGGATTTTGCCCGGTGAAACGGGGGCGACTTGGGACGATTACCGGGGAAACCCTGAAATTGTCGATAATGCCAAGCGAATCGTTACCTTATTAAAAGGTGTGAAAGAATTTAAAGACATGGGGGGCGAGGCCATTCGCGGCTTATTGCTCTGTGGACCTCCAGGGACAGGTAAGTCGTACCTTGCGCAAGTGGTTGCCAACGAAGCACAGGTTCCGTTTGCTTATGCCTCTGCCCCAAGCTTTCAAAATATGTTTTTCGGTGTCGGAAATCTAAAGGTAATGGGACTTTATAAAAAGGCCCGAAAGCTGGCTAAGGTTTATGGTGCCTGTATCATCTTTATCGATGAAATTGACGCAATAGGGATGAGCCGTAATGCAGGGAGTGCTGGCGGCGGATTGGGAGGATTAATGGGCATGGGCGGTTCCGGCCTGCTTAATGAGCTCCTCTTGCAAATGGACCCACCGAACATGGACAACAATTGGTTAGCCAAGCTTTTCCGCTCCCTTGGGCTGCGGAAGAAGAAGGCAGAACGATTGCCCGTTCTGACCATCGGTGCAACCAACCTGCCGGATGTATTGGATACAGCTTTGCTTCGTCCAGGACGCTTTGACCGGAAACTCTGGGTTGATGCACCCGATTATGATGGCCGTGTCGACATATTCCAGTATTATCTTCAAAAAGTAACACGTGACCCCGATCTGACTCCAGAACGTGTGGCGCTCGATACCATTGGCTACAGTCCTGCGCAGATTAAACACATTGTGAATGAATCCATAGTCATTGCTCATCAACGGGGAGCTTCTGTAACGAATTACGAAGATTTCCGGGCAGCGATGGAAACCTATGAATGGGGACTCAAACAGCCGCTTCGTTCCATGAGCAAAGATGAAATGCGAAACGTAGCTTACCATGAAGCAGGACATGCAGTGGCTCAGTTCCTTTTGAAACCGCACGAAAGGCTTTGGAAAGTAACAATTATCCGTAGAGGAGACGCCCTTGGGCTTGCTGCCACCAAACCGACTCATGAGAGGTATAACCGTAGCGATAGTGAGATGTTGGCTGAGATCCAGGTTTGTCTCGCCGCACGTGCTGTCGAAGAAGAATTTCTGGGTAAAAAACTTAACGGAGTAACCTCCGACCTAAAGCAGGCCACACAGCTTGCCGGAGCCTACCTTGGGGCTGTCGGGATGGGAGAAGAATTGTTCAGCTGGCTTGCCGTTGGTTCACAGGAAGAAGGACTTAAAGCACTACGTCCTAAAATCAACGAACTATTAAACAATGAAATGAACAAAGTAAAGAAGTTAGTAAAGAACCATAACGAATTTGTCCACGGGATTGCAACGGAGCTAGTGAAACGTGGCGATCTGACAGGTGAGGAGATAGAGGCAATTTATTTAAAACTCTATGGCGAGAAACGGCCTGTAGCTCAAGATACAGTGTTTCATACGGAGGTTTTCTCTTCTGTTTCAGAAGCAGCATACGCAAAAGAAATGGTTGATAAAGAAGAAAAGGATTCTTAAAAAGAATAGATTGTGAAAGAAGGTGTAAAGGGGGAGATCCATTGGCACCTTCTTTCTTTATAAGGAGTCTAGTGAAGCGAGGTATTCCACCGCCAGGTTTTAAATTTTTGGAACATATTGATCATTGTGCCGTAATCCACGGTCATCCTGCCGACCTTTCGGCACCAAATCTAGGAACCGATATGTAATATTCATCATGTCAATACCACGAGCGTAAGTCGAGTATGTATGAAATATCTTTCCTCCTTAAATCTATGTAAAAAACTGAAGAAGGATTCTAAAATGAAAAAGCAGGCCCATGAAACACTACATGTTCTAAGCATTATTTGTGATGATTTAATCTAAATGTTCCAGAAAAGAAGAAAGTCCAACTAATTTTTATAATTGCTTATTCCTATTCATTCAAAGCTCTTTTTCATGAGGCTATTATTTTTTTATGCCAACCTCTAGGGAACGTTCCATTAATTAACGTTTAATCAAAAACTTCTTTGTCTAGACTAGTTTATTGGATGTTCCATTCTCTTTCCTTTTTAGAATCATTTCTTAACAAAACTCGAGGTGGCAAAAAAAGAATGATTCAAATCACCAAAATTCAATTATTTATGCTCATTATGTTATTTGAAGTGGGAAGCACCACCCTTTTTGCCCTGGGAATCGGTGCTAAACAGGATGCTTGGCTGGTGGTAATACTCGCATTCTTTATCAGTACAGGTCTGATTTGGGTCTATACACAATTCCCAAGAATTTGCCCTAAACAGGATTTTTCAGAAATACTTAATTCGGCAGTAGGAAGAAAATTAGCCATTCCATTGTTGTTCATTTACGGAGCCTATTTTTTTGACAGTGCCAGTTATAATTTTTATGAATTTGGTGCACTGATTAAAATGACAGCACTGCCAATGACACCTATTTTCGTAATCCTTTATTTCTTTATGCTGGTATCCATTTATATCCTATCATTAGGCTTTGAAGTTTTAGCAAGAACCGGAGAAATTTTATTGCCAGTCTTTATTATTTTTATGGTGAGTATTTATATTTTTACGATGTTTTCAGGTGAATTTGATATCAATGAGTTACTTCCCATCTTAGGCAATGGAATGAAACCACTTTTAGGAAAAACCCTATTCGACGTCGTGTTTTTCCCTTTTGGTGAGCTTGTTGTTTTTATCGTATTTTGGCATTTTGTAAGTGAACAGGAAGTCATTCGAAAAATTACCTTTCTTGCAGTGTCATTTTCTACATTTTTAATTATTTTTTCACTTATTATCATGCTTGCTTTTTTGGGGCCAGATCTTACAGCCAATACGGAAATTCCATTATTGGAAACGATTCTTTCAATTAACATTGCTAACTTCTTCACGAATTTAGACTTATTAGCCGTTTTAATTATGTTTATCGGCGGCTTTTTCAAAATGAGTTTACATTTTTACGCCGGTGTCCTTGCTCTTATCTGGATATTTAAAATCAAAGATATAAGAAGAGCGATTCTTATTTTAGGACTGATGTTTCCGATTTTCAGTAATATGAGATTTGAAAATATGGCCTATCACCGCTGGCTTGGTTTTGAGGTTCACCCGTATGTAATGGCCATGATCAATCTTATGAGCATACTATTATTAATAGTTATTTTTCTAAAGAAAAAAGTGGCTATTTTAAATAAGAGGAGAAAGAGTGATGGTAATCCTCCAATTAATTAAGAAAGCTGACCTGCTAAGTAACATCATATTATTCGGAAGTTCCATATTTATTTTAGTCTTTCTCCTTTTGATTGCTGTTCATCTGTTCACTTTAATCTTTAAGCGTTAATTTTTAGCTTGGAATGGTCCCCGCATTAATTCGGTAGAGTTGATTTTAAAATGTACCTTGACCGTATAGGGAACTTCAGCAAACCGATCATTCCAATCTTTTTTTACTATATTCCATACCTTTGGTTTTTCTTTATTTAAGGCCCTTCCAAATCCAAAAATATCAGAATGAAATTCTTTTTGTGCTTTTTCTACTGCTAATTTAATATCTTTTTCGATTTGCTTCTCCATTTTTTCTTCTGTCATCTTCATATGTTCAAGTTTTTTTGTACTGTCTTCAAGTGATGTCATCACTTCCTGTTCAGTTATGTTCCCTTCACCTGTCACGTTTATGGTAAAAGAGATTTCTTTTCCTTTCACCAGTGGTTTAATGGTTGTCTTGGCTTTTTTCACTTCCACCGATTCGTATCGGTTTTCATTTATAGGGGAGGGGAGGGATACCGCTCCCGATTCTACTTCACTTTTGCACCATCGATAGCCGATTGTCTGATGTGCATTTAAGTAGCCAACTAATTTATCTTTATTAAAAACGGCTCCGCCGGACATTTTTACATGTTTTTTTTCAAATTTGTCTTTCTCGACTTGTAACACCCCGACTACAGGTTCTATTCCGCTTCCTATCGACTCTTTATAAAAATTAAGCAGATTGATTTTGGTTCCTTTTAACTGAAATCTTGTATCCTCGATCATATCTCTTATACGAATGGCAGGGATGTTTTGAATTCCTCCTGTTTCTATTCCTAGTACTTTACTTGCTTGCGTATTTTTTGCAATACACACGAACACATAGCCCCGTATTTCCTTCCCGCGCTGAAAAAAGTCAAGTACTGGCAGAAGACCTTCTTTTGCCAGGTTTTCCGAAATCACGATCACTTTGGCATGAGCATAAAATCCTTTTCGGTCGAATTCTAGATTGGATTTTCGAATGGCTTCAAAAATGGTCTTTCCTGATGTAACCACTTCTTCAACGGGCTTTTCGGTACTGGGCATTTGAGTACTAATGGCCCCTGGTCTTAACAGTTGGGAGGTAACAATATATTCCCCGGAATCCGAATCCTTATCAACGGCAACACCCATTACAATTCCCAGCTCCTTTAATTCCGTTCGGTCCCAGCAGCCTGTCAATAGTAATAAGCAAGCACAACAGAATACCGCCTTTTTCATGACTGGCCCTCTCCTTCATCCTTTTTGGGAATACTGGGCTTGTTTCCAAATCCTGATTTTTTCGTGTTCTCCCAAGTGATGGATTGCGGACGGGAATTGAAAAGCCAAATGGGCAGGCGAATAATTGAATCCTTCCATTCACTCCAAATAATTGGTGCTTGAGGTGTTAAATAAGGGGTCCCAAAAGACCGGAGAGAACATATATGGCCCAGTAGAATCATAAAACCCATTAATATTCCAAATAAACCTAATGAGGCCGCTAAGATCAACAATAGAATTCTTGATAAAATAATCGCATCATTAAATGCAGGTACCACAAACCCAGCAATCCCTGTAATGGCAATCCCGATTACCATGGCCGAGCTGACCAAACCGGCTTGAACGGCTCCTTCTCCAATAACTAATGCCCCAACAATGCTGATCGCAGAACCTACAGGCCTTGGCATCCTTACTCCTGCCTCTCTCAGAAGTTGAAAGGTAATTTCCATTAACAATGTTTCAATGAAAATGGGGAAGGGGACACTTTCTTCTCCAGCAGCCATTGTTGCCAGCAAGAGGGAAGGAACCATCTCTTGATGATAGGTGGTAAGGGCGACATAAAAGGGCGTGGCCGCAACAGCAATAAATAGCGCTAATAATCTTAATAATCGAATGAGGGAGGACAAATAAGGCCGGGAATAATAGTCTTCTCCTACTTGGAATCCCTCAATAAATAGAAAGGGAACGGTCAAGACAAAGGGTGTGCCATCACACAGTATCGCCACTCTTCCTTCTAGTAATTTAGAAGCAACCTTATCAGGTTTCTCGCTATTTCCAACAGAAGGGAAAATCGAAAGGGGGTTGTCCTCGATAAATTGTTCAACATATCCTGATTCCAATATGGAATCCACATTGATTTGCTGCAGCCGGGTACGTACCTTGTCCACAACCTTTTCATTGGCAATCCCTTCGATGTAGCCTATCCGAATACTTGTTTTGGTTTGTTTGCCAAGCTTAATATCTTCAAACTTTAAATGGCGGTTGTTAATTTTTCTGCGAATTAATGCAGTATTAACCTTTAACACTTCATTAAAGCCTTCGCGAGATCCTCGTACACTTGATTCAGTATCAGGCTCGCTTACATTCCTTGCTTCGAAACCTTGAGTACTCATGGCGAGTGCCGAATCAAATCCATCTATAAAAAGTACAGTCTTTCCGGCCAAGACACTGTCAATAACTTGTTCTATCTTATTTAACTCTTGAATATCAGCCGTGTGAAGAATTCTATTTCTTATCATGGTAAGTAAACTGCTCTGATCAGAGTTTTGAGATGAAGAGTTGGGCTCCATCAACGGCTTTAATATATTTAAATTGATATAATCTTCGTTCACCATTCCATCTAAATAACAAATAAAAACCTTATATGGTTTTTGGTTCAGAAACTCAAACTCTCTATAAAGGATATCATCCGTTTTTCCAAAAATATTTTTTAATATAGAAAGGTTTTCAGCTAATTTTTTACCAATATGTTTTTCAGTTATGATGACCTGCTTCTCATTGGGCTTAGCAGTTAGATTTTTAGGAAGGATTTTCTTTAAAGATTGAAAAAGACTGCTCATAGATTTTTCCTCTTTCAGTTTTTAATGAACGTTTCTGTTATTATCTGTATATAGATAGATATCATTCTGTTGTATCTATTTTTCATAAAAATCGTACATAGGTGCTCCTGAAGTTTATCAACTTACGAATAATTATTTATCAATAGAAGTATTTCGTGAGTTAAATGTTCTTGAGAATAATCACTCGTCTAAGTGATAAAAACACCTTTGAAGCCTTAAAAGGGGCTTTTTTAACGAAAAGTTTTATTGACAATATAAGCTATTCGGTAATACTATATACTAGTAGTAAGTAATACCGAATATCAGTAACACAAAATACCTGTTTTACAGAGTACTGAAGAAAAGATAAGTAAAAAATAAATGGAGGTAAAAAATTGGAAAATATCACGGAAATGCTGAAAGGAGTGCTTGAGGGGTGTGTGCTTGAAATCATCAGCCGTGGCGAAACCTACGGCTATGAAATCACGCACCAGCTGCGAGAACTTGGCTTTACTGATGTGGTGGAAGGAACCGTTTATACGATTACCATGAGGCTTGAGAAAAACAAACTGGTGGACATCGAGAAAAAGCCATCCACTATGGGACCGCCGAGAAAATTTTACACCCTCAACGCAGCAGGTCAAGAGCAGCTTGAAGTTTTTTGGAGAAAATGGGAGTTTGTCTCAAGTAAAATTAACGAACTCAAAACAATAAAATCAAATGGAGAGAAGTAAAATGAATTTTTTTGAGAAAATTATCGGAAGTCTGGATGACAAGCGGGAATGGCGGGCGATGGAGGCACGCGCGAAGGCACTTCCAAGTGAGTACCGCAACGCTTACAAAGCTATGCAAAAATATATGTGGACGTCTGGTGGTGGTCCCACCGACTGGAAGGACAGCAGCCGTATCTTTAACGGCATTCTCGACCTTTTCGAGGAAGGTGCAGCGGAAGGCAGGAAAGTCACTGACCTTACAGGCGAGGACGTGGCTGCTTTCTGCGACGAACTAGTGAAGGATGAGCAAACTTGGAAGGATAAGTATCGCAAAAAGCTGAACGATACGATTGGTCGTGACTAACGGAGAAATCCTAGTGGATTTCGTCTAACATAGATACGAACAGCAAAGCGCCACTGGGTACGACCTGGCTTCCTTTGCCGACGAACTGTGGCAAACGCTAAAAACCTATGTCAACAAGTATCGTGAAGATTTGAATCAGAGTATTATAAAGCAATTGGGAAAAAAGTAAATTCAATAGATCATTCTTACTGAATAGCTGGTTACAAAGGAAATGTGTCACCTTCACTATTCAGTTATATTTTTTTCTAGGTAGTAAGTAATACAGAATATCAGTCTTACTAAGTAGAGGGAGTTTAGCACCATGCTGCGCTATTTAAGGAGGAAATAAAGGATGAGTAAGGCAGCGATTTCTGTAAATGGATTAAAAAAATCTTTTAAAGTTAAGGAAGTCTTAAAGGGGGTGGATTTTGAGGAGCGTGGCGAAATATTTGCACTACTGGGCTCAAATGGAGCCGGTAAGACGACGACGGTCAATATCAACGCTGATGAAGCCCGATGGCGGGGAAGTCGGTATTTGCGGCTTTGACATCCAGCGTCAACCCGATCATGTACGCGAGAGTATCAGCCTGACAGAACAGTTCGCTGCTATAGACGGCATGCTCACAGGATGGGAAAACCTGATCATGATTGCCAAGTTGCGGGGAGTAAGTCGCCGACCATATGCTTGCAAGATTCAGCTTGACCGATGCGGCCAACCGCCGGTCAGATAAGTATTCTGGCGGGATGAAGCGCCGGCTTGACCTCTCCTTGAGCCTGATTGGGACGCCCGCAGTCATTTTTCTCGACGAACCGACGACAGGACTTGACCCCGAAGCACGGATGGAAGTCTAGGAAACCATCAAGGTGCTTGCCGGCGCCTACTTTGGGGCTGTTGGGATGGGAGAAGAATTGTTCAGCTTGCTTGCGGTTAGTCCCAGGAGGAAGGACTTAAAACTAATCAATTTCTAGTATGTTAGAAGACGAATTACATTTTAATATACTAAAAATAAAGTTTCTCACATAAAAAAGAGAGACTATTTACTATTAATGAAAAATAATTGAACGTTGGTAATAATTTAAATTTTACAGACTCCGTCACCTTATTTAATATATAGATAGGGTTATTGTAAATAACTTTATAAAGGAAGTGGACCATTAGGAAATATCTATGGATAACATAGTGTAAAGTAATCCTCTGGGGGCAGCTCTTGCCTTTGTTGGTATTGTAATGCTGACTGGAGGGCAGCAACATGTGAAAGGTGTGCAAAAGTGTGAACAAAAGAATATTGCTAATTTTATTTACTGTGATTTTAATATCTATATTTGTGGGTTGCGGAAAAACTACTGAAGTGCAATCCCCAAAGAGCACGGCTTCTAAGACAGTTGAAGCCAATAAGAGTCATTCTGCCCATGAGACAGAAAAACCAACGAGTGATCGTGAACCCAACAAAAGTGCTCCTGCATCTAGCACTTTAAAGACAACTGGTACGACAGACGGATTTGATGACAGCAAATATACCCTAATTGCCGTAAACGGCGGGGATATGTCAGGATCTAGACAGCCGAATGTCAAAGTAGATGTCGGATTTGGAGATCGGGAATATTGGGCGTATACAAATGAATACGGTCAGCTCATTCGTGTTGAGGCGAAAGATATAACACTTCAAAATTCGAATACTGATCATGTTTTGTCATCAGGTAGATATTACCCTGATGAAGCAAACGTTCCTGGTACAGAGAGTCCAACCTTGGATAAAGGGCATGTGATTGCTGACTCACTTGGGGGAGTATCAAACGCCTATAACATTACACCTCAGGACAGCACTCTCAATAGGCACGGGGATCAAGCTTATATGGAAAAAGTGATTCGAGATGCAGGAGGTTGTACTGATTTCGTAGCAGTGATTCACTATCCAAATACTCAGACGCAAATTCCTAACCATTATAAATTCACATACAAAATTCAGGGTAGATCCATTACAGATGAATTTGACAATGTAAACCCAGATGAAGTGAACAAAAATTTAGGGAAAACGACGAGTACGAGCAGTACGCCACCGAAAACAGTCAATGTACCAACGAACCAAACGGTAAATAGTAATGAAGATGTTAGTAAGGTAGATACCAATCATAATGGCCAAGTTACGATTGCTGAAGCTAAAGCTGCTGGCTTTAAAATGCCAATTACACGGGATTCATGGCTCTACAAATATATGGATGATCGCGATGGCGATGGCTTAGTAGGTGAATAAATAGGGTTATGACACCCATTTGCGAACGAAAGAACGTGTCCGATCAGAAATTTACTCCAGAATCGCTCGAGGTCATAAGCCGATCTGCCCAAAAGGTTAAAAGAACAACCTTTCAGCCGGCCCGTCTTGTGCTTGTCGCTAATAGACGGGCGCCTTGCTTTTCTATTTTGATGTGAATTGTTTGGTATTATCCTTGTTAAATTGTTTCGTTTTCTCAATGTGGGTAATATATAAGGATGAATTCAAAAATAGTTAAAGTGAGTTAGGAGGGAACTTTTTGGTTAGTCTACTTCTTAAAATGATTGTATCGTTTTTCGCTGTGATGAATCCGATAGGGAATATTCCAATTTTTATTTCCCTTACCAACGGATATTCTCAACAGCAAAAGAAACATACGGCAAGGAAAGCGGCAATCGTTTCCTTGTGTATTCTTACTGTATTTCTGGTGCTAGGCAACTTTATATTTTCGATATTCGGTATTACTATTCACGCGTTTCGAATTGCTGGAGGAATTCTTATTTTCGGAATTGCTTTTAATCTTCTCCATGCAAAGACTTCAAACGCACAGTCACCGCATTCTGAAGAAAAAAAGGAAGCAGAAGAAAAGGAGGATATATCGATTACTCCTCTGGCACTGCCTATTATGGCTGGACCTGGTACTATTGCAACGGTTATGGCACACACAGGTTCCGGTTCCTTTGACATCTCCCATCTAATCCTTGTGTTTATTGGATTTGCCCTAGTATTAGCACTTTCTTATGTGCTGTTTTACTATTCAACTGCTGTTATTAACAAAATTGGACAAGGTGGTTTAAACGTTGTAACACGATTAATGGGTTTGATCCTTGCTGTTATTTCGATCCAGATGATTGCAGAAGGTATAAAAGGTCTTTTCCCTCATTTGTAATAAAAGTTCTTTATTCAGCTAAACGGCAGGTTAGTAGAAGGGATACAAAACAAAAGCCTAATTTCTCGCTAAAAAAGGGAGGAATTAGGCTTTTTTTTCAAAATTTATCCAACCAATTACATATAGGTAGAACTTCAACTAATTCTTTTCATTCATTGAGACAAGATTTCATTCTAATACAATAGGGTTAATTTGAAATTGGGAATTGCCTTACAATCATTGGTAGGTTGAAAAAGTCATATTATAAATTACATCATATTAAGGGGGAATTGGTTTATGAATCAACAAACCTTGATATTTGATTTAGACGATACGTTAATACACAGCAACAAATACTTCAAGAAAGCAGAAAATGAATTTGTTACACAATTAAAGGAATGGTTCCTGCAGGTACCGATTGAAGAAATCAAGGAAAAGCACAAAGAATACCATTTGAAATATCTAGAGGAATACGGTTTGCACTCATCAAAATATCCAGAAACACTTGAAGCAACGTATGTGTACTTTTGTAAAAAGTACAAAAAAGAATGGAGAAAAAACGAGATTAAGCTCATTCATGAAATGGGTCAAAGTTTATTTAAATGCAAAGCAGAACCGCTTCCCAATATGTATAAAGTTTTAAAAAAGTTAAAGGCAGATCATCATCAACTCTTTTTATACACAGGAGGAGATATTGAGAACCAATGCAGAAAAATTACACAGTTAGACTTGGAGCCTTTCTTCGAAGAAGGTATTTTTATTTTTGAAAATAAAAATAAAATTGCCTTACAAAAAGTATTAAACAAGATATGCGCCGAAAAGAACTTTACTTGGATGATTGGAAATTCACTTAAAACTGATATTAAGCATGCAATCGACTTGGGAGTAAATGCAATTTATATACCCTCCACAATTGAATGGAGTTATAATATTTTGGATACAAAAATTAAGCCACAGGGGACTCTTGCAGAATTACCTTCACTTCTAGAACTTCCGGAATTTTTAAGGGATCACATTTATTTTAATGAGACTCTATTTATTTAGGATTTTATATAAACTGTCATGATCCTATTTCCCATAAAAGTAAGCCTCTCAGTGATGGGAGGCTTACTTTGCTAATCAGCAACTACCGTATGTTTAACCTTCCATTTTTCCATTCTGTTTGTGCTGCATAGCTCTGATCAATATTTATTGTTAAATCACTCATCATTACACCTAAAAGATTTATATTTTCACTAATAAAAAATTATAGAAATTTAATAGTCACTTAAGATAGATTTAATCTCTCCTTAATAAAAACTGAAAATCATTATACTATAGTAGATTTTAGTGATGAAAATATGGTTTTGATAATAATAGTTACCAAAAAGGAGATGGGCTTTTGTCAAAGAAATTATCAGTTACTGAAAATACGGTCCGGCAAGAACCGACCGTAAAACATTTGTTTAGCAAAGTGCCAGAAGTGACTATTTTCTTCTGGGTCATTAAGATTTTATGTACAACTGTCGGTGAAACGTTTGCCGATTTCCTTAACTTCAACCTTGGATTTGGATTAACTAACACTACGATCATTATGGGAATAGCGTTTTTCATTGTGTTGTTTCTTCAATTTAGAGAAAAGAAGTACGTTCCAGCCATTTATTGGACAACGGTTGTCCTTATAAGCGTATTTGGAACATTGGTCACAGATAATTTAACAGACGGTATAGGTGTACCTCTTGAGGTAAGCACGGCTGTTTTTTCTGTACTTCTTGGATTAACTTTTCTATTTTGGTATCTAAGTGAAAAAACACTCTCAATCCACTCAATCTTTACAACAAAAAGAGAAGTATTCTATTGGCTTACCATTCTATTTACATTTGCACTCGGAACTGCAGTAGGTGACTTATATTCCGAACAACTAGGTCTTGGTTATCTTAATACAGGTATAACAGTAATCATTATTATCGCTTGTATATTCTTCGCATGGAAAATGAAACTCGATGGTGTACTAGCATTTTGGATTGCGTATATCTTGACTCGCCCACTAGGTGCATCATTAGGAGATTTCCTTTCTCAATCAAAAGTTAATGGCGGGATAGGATTGGGTACAACTGTGACTAGTGTCATTTTTCTAGTTGCTATCTTAGCGATCATCGTTTTTCTTGCTGTTACAAAAATTGATATAAATGCAAAAAGTGAAATAGCAAAAACAAATCAAACTATTGGAAGCAAGAAAAATGTTATGAAACAAACCATTACGGCACTATGTATTTTCTTATTTGTTGGTATTGGAGGTTATGTGTGGAGAAGTAATGCTATCGCATCGCAAACAGATTCTTCGCACACTTCATTAGGTGGACAATTGACAGGATTTATTAAAATTGAAAATGATATCCTAACGGATGTAAATTCAAATAACTTTAGTTCGGCTAAAACAAGTGCGGATGATTTGGAACATCAATGGGACACATCAGAAGCTAAACTTAGGAAGATCGATGGCACCACATGGACTAAAATTGATGGTACCATCGACGTTGTATTAGCAGCTGCTCGTTCGGCTAATCCAGATGCCAGCAAGTGCAAAGTTTCCCTAAACCATTCGCTAAGCGTCCTAAACGGTGCAAATAAATAAAAATTTTGAGGAATCGCCAATAGCGGTTCCCTTTTAAAATATACATGCAAACTAGTTAATTTTATTTTAAGAGGGAAGAAAAGTGCTAATTAAAGAGGAAAAGGAATTAAAAAGTTGCTTGATTGTCATTAAAGATTATTGGAAGAAGGTCGTAATATGAACAAGTCTTTATCGGTCACCATGAATCGGTCCAAAGAAATGCTTGCTAAAGTTCCGGAAATTACATTCTACTTTTGGATTACTAAGCTGCTTACAACTGGAATGGGTGAGGTGGCATCCGATTATTTATTCGAAAATTTAAATCCACTCATTTCAGCGCCCTTAAGTGTTCTCATTTTTGTAGCCGCCATGATATTACAGTTTAAAGTACGCCGATATATACCTGCGGTCTACTGGTTAGTTGTCATTATGGTTAGTATATTTGGCACAATGGCAGCAGATGTGGTTCGGGTCGGACTAGGTATTCCCTACATCGTTTCAACTATTTTCTTTATAGTGGCACTCACTGCCGTGCTCATAACCTGGTATTCCAAAGAAAAAACTCTGTCCGTACACAGCATCTTCACCCGCCGCCGCGAGATCTTTTACTGGCTTACTGTACTGGTAACATTCGCACTCGGTACCGCCGCAGGGGATATGACCGCCTCAAGCATGCACTTGGGCTACTTATCTTCAGGTTTGTTATTTAGTGTCTTACTAGTTATTCCAGCTTTGGGTTACCGATTCTTTGGTTTTAATGAAATTTTTGCTTTCTGGTTCGCCTATATCATGACTCGACCAGTAGGTGCCTCGTTCTCGGATTGGTTAGCAGCGTCTCAAGCCCATGGTGGACTGGGAATAGACAAAGGTACGGTAAGCCTTGTTTTACTGATTATTATTATTCTCCTAGTCGTCTTTAGAGGAGGCTCACCCGCAAAAAGCTTGGAATTTAAGGATGAAAAGGGAAAAGCATCTTAATAAAAATGTTATGGAATTATTTTCACTAAACGGGTCGTTAGTTAAAGAACATTCGCTTTTAGTAATTGCCTTTTTTGTTGGCAGAACAGGTAAGGTAAGTCATATTTATGGTTGAATCTATCAATCTACCAGGATATACAACCATTGCCACAACGGTCTGCAAACATATGAGCGACCTTGGTTCAGTTGGAAAGGCATGAGAATTGTTACATTTTCATAAGGGTGAAATTGTTAAGGTTTTCACTTAAACGAACGCGGCAGGTTTGTTGAAGAAGGAAAATGGTTAATCGGAAGCGAAAAGGTAGTTGAGAAAGAATAAACAACAAATATATATATAGGAGAAAAAATGACTGCAAATCAGACTGTTTTATTTAAAACAAACCAAATGTAATAAATAAATGGAATTTTCAAAGTGTTATAAAACGAATAGCATTTTGTCTTGTTAATAAAAGTTACCATCCTATTAATGTATTCCATAAACAAAAGGAGGTATTGTAGTGAACAAACAAAAATTCATAATAACTCAGTATATTCCAAAGTACGCTGAACAGACAGTGGAAATGTGGCGAGATAGTAAGGAACGGGCTATTGGACAGAAAGAAAATCATAGTTTTAAAAGTCATGTTAATTTTTTAAATAATATATTACCCAAACAGTATCAAATAGATTTAGCGTTAATTGATGACAAAGTAGTTGGAATGGTTGCCTATAATGAAATAGAGATAAGCCAACTTTATATTCATATTGGCTATCAGGGAGTGGGTATAGGTCAAACATTACTTCAAAAGGTAAAAGAACAATCAAGTGGGAGATTAACATTATATACATTTGTAGTAAATGAAAACGCACAACGATTTTATGAAAAGAATGGGTTTAAGATAATTGGTAGAGGATACGAAAATGAAGAAAATTTACCTGTTATCCAATATGAGTGGACATTAAAATAAATAATGCAAACAGAGAATATAAGCATAAAAAAGGAAAGAGAATTTTTAACCGAAAAAAGGCACTATTTTTGGGGGTTGAAACGCCAAACCATATCCAACAGGACCAGCTTCAAAACACACTCGAAGATTCTCTTTTTCTCCAAGCTTTTTTACTAACTTTCTATTGGATACCGGAGTGTTAGGAATCACTCCCCCAATACCTTGGCTCATCACGACCTTCATCTGCAATGACATCGGCTATTTTATCTTTTGAAGCTCTGCCCTCATCATAAAATCAATCTTTTGTTAAGGTTATCCTCAGCACATCTTCCTCGCAAATATCCATTGCCCCCACATAAATTGACCCTGCCATTAGGCAGGGGATGAATGTATTTATCGTTTACCACTTACGAATTCAACTGTCAGGTGAGAATTCTTGCTAGACCGAATGCAACTGCTGCTGCAAGTCCTCCAGTTATCATTGTTTGAAATCCACTCTTCACCGGAGAAGTTCCTGTAAACCTTCCTTTTACATATCCAAAAATCAGTAAGGCGATAAGTGTGACAATAACAGAAACCATTAATGCTGTTACAGGTTTATGAAAGATAAAATATGGAAACAAAGGGATTACCCCTCCGACAATATAAGATATAGCAATGGTAATCGCACTGTTTCTCGCTCTTGTCGGCTCCGGCTTTTCTAGCCCCAACTCAAATTTCATCATAAAATCCACCCATTTTTCAGGGTTCTTTTTCATGGTTTCAGTAATCGATTTGATTTGGTCTTCTTCAAGCCCATATTCCCTAAAAATTTCAGATACTTCCTCTTCTTCACGCTCTGGTAGTTCTATTACTTCACGCCGTTCACGGGCAAGTTCTGTTTCATAATGTTCCGCATCTGTTTTTCCTGCCAAATATCCGCCAAGTCCCATTGCAATTGACCCTGCTGCAATTTCAGCACCTCCGGCAGTGAGAATTAATGTTGTTGTATCCACAGCACCGGACAAACCAGCAGCTAATGCAAACGGTACGGTCAATCCGTCTGACATACCAATAACAACATCTCGAATGAATTCAGATCCAGAAAAATGTTCTTCTACGTGATGTAGGTGTTGATCCATTTTTTCACCTCCCAATTTACTAATTTAACACAAATAAAAATCGATTAAACATCACTAGTTTTAATTAAATGGGGGACTAAGTTAAACAAATGTGGTTGTCTCGGCAAAAACACAATTTCTTATTTTGCTAAAAAAACATATAAATTATTCAGATATGGAAGTATCTAGTTTGATTGTAAAATGTTTCACTAATGGGGGCAAGAGTTAAATATGAGGTAATGACAATAATCGCTGCGGCGTTCTTTTTCTTATTCTACAAATGTGCAGGTTCGTTTAATAAAACATTAAACAGTTACTTCTTTGAATGGCACCGATTCAAAATCCGGAAACAGGAAAATATAAATTGACATATTGGAAATCTACTTTAGCAGTTAGAGCTAACGTACTTTCCTTTCCTCACAACTAGTTTATTTCCACATTTAGGACAAATATTTTAAGAGAAATATGCTATATCAATATTATGAAAAAAGAAAAAGTTTAGAATTGTGAATTTTAAGTTTAACTTTAGAGGGAATAAACAAAAAGATTCTTACACTATTTTCTTACTAAGAATCAATAAATTAAAAGAAGAATAACAGGAACATATGTTCTTTAATTATTTGGGATCTGATAGGTTATTAAAGCAATGAAATAGGATTTCTCAAGGGTGGACTGCTCACCTTTTCTCTTAAGTCTATCTAAAAAAAAAGCGTTGGGCCATTTCCTAGTAAGCACCAAATAGTTCAAATAAATCATCCACAGATCCCGAATTTTCCGCAAATTTACCCAATTTTTACGTAAATTTGACAAAAACCTTTGAATTTCTTCCTCTTTTTCCGTTATTATGAAAAAGAGGAAGTTTACTATAATAATAATTTTTTTGGAGGAGGAGTAATGGAACCAACAAGAATAACAAGAAAGAAAAAATTTTCTGAAGATTATCGGTTGACGAGTAATTTGGTAAAGAAGGCCATATTACCAACGTTTTGTTTCGCTGTGCTCTCCACGGTTGCTTTTGAAAAAGCTGTTTTTGCTGATACGAGTTCTACGCAAGTTAGTACATATCAGGCAGTTACAAAGTATGTCAATATCTCTAGCGGATCATTGAATTTACGTAGTGGAGCTTCTAGCAGCGCTTCGGTTGTGGCAGCTCTTTCCAAAGGGACCGCAGTCACCGTCTACTCTGAATCAAACGGTTGGGCGAAAGTAAAGGCCAACGGGAAAGACGGGTATGTCAGCGCGAGCTTTTTATCCACTACAAATCCTAGCAATTCCACCACGGCAGTTGCGGCTCAATCGACAACCAAGTATGTCAATGTCACCGGCGGCTCATTGAATTTACGCAGAGGAGCTTCTAGCAGTGCTTCGGTTGTGGCGGCTCTTTCGAAAGGGACCGCTGTCACTGTCTACTCTGAAGCAAATGGTTGGGCGAAAGTAAAGGCCAACGGTAAAGACGGGTATGTTAGCGCGAGCTTTTTATCCACTACAAATCCTAGCAATTCCACCACGGCAGTTGCGGCTCAAACGACCACCAAGTATGTCAATGTCTCCGGCGGCTCATTGAATTTACGCAGTGGAGCTTCTAGCAGTGCTTCGG
>NZ_JAGGQG010000023.1 GCF_018613415.1 Bacillus sp. ISL-18
CCATAGTTATAAGCGAACTCGTTTTTACTTCTTCTATATATTATCTAGTTTTGAGAGAATGAACTTCTTTCAACTAAATAGTCTGGCAATTAAGGCGAGAAGGTCACACCCGTTCCCATACCGAACACGGAAGTTAAGCTTCTCAGCGCCGATGGTAGTTGGGACTTTGTCCCTGTGAGAGTAGGACGTTGCCAGGCTGTTTATCTAATTAAACAAATGTAACATTTTTTATTATCGCGGGGTGGAGCAACGAGCGTTGCTTCAATGAATAATCTGCGAGTTGTAACCATTGAGCTGCTGCTTGAATAAGCTTTCTGAGATGGGGACAGTCAGTAACAAAACATGGAGCATGCTCCAAACTTTATACTTTTTATTATCGCGGGGTGGAGCAGTCTGGTAGCTCGTCGGGCTCATAACCCGAAGGTCGTAGGTTCAAATCCTGCCCCCGCAATTTGGTCTGGTAGTTCAGTTGGTTAGAATGCCTGCCTGTCACGCAGGAGGTCGCGGGTTCGAGTCCCGTCCAGACCGCCATATTTTTTCAAAACTAGTCGAAACATGGTTTTCGTCTTTTTTTTTTGCCTTAAAATACAGGGTAAAAGGTGAAATACCTTTTTGAATATTTTTTAATGAAGACTTTTGAATTTCTAACTCTTTCATCTTACTTAGACCGATCCGTTTATCTTTAACGGACAGTTTTTTAAAAGGTCCGATGAAATTGTCCAATAGACCAGTGCTAATGGACATTTTATTAGGAAATCGGAGGGATTTGTCCAATAGAGCAGTTGTTCTATTTATAACAAAGAACAAAATCCAAGTGAAACCTTGTAACGCTGCTTCATCCCCTGATGAGTACAAATTAAAGCCAAAATTCTTATAAACTACATAGGTATTCACCCTTAGGAAGTATCCTAAGGTTTTTTTTATACCTAAATAAGGGTAAAATGAAACTAAAGTATTGTTAGAGTAAAGTTAGGTGATTGGATGAAGGAATTTGAATTAACGACATCAAGTGACAGTGATACTTCGCAATTTGCGGAAAGACTCGCAACGTATCTGCAGCCAGGCGACGTTATTGCTCTTGAGGGCGACCTTGGTGCTGGAAAAACTACGTTTACTAAAGGCTTAGCCAAGGGATTAGAAGTAAAAAAGACAGTGAATAGTCCTACCTTTACAATCATCAAAGAATATCGAGGACGGCTTCCATTGTATCATATGGATGTATACCGAGTAGCTGATGCATACGAAGACCTAGGCTTTGATGAATACTTTGAAGGGGAAGGAGTTACCGTTGTGGAATGGGCTCATCTTATTGAAGAGCAGCTGCCAGAAGAACGGCTAACCATCTTTTTATACCATCAAGGTCAGGATCAGCGGAAAATTGTCTTACAGCCTAAAGGACAAAGATATGAGCAATTATGTAAGGAGATAGTTTAGATGACCATTTTAGCGATAGATACTTCTAATTATGTTTTAGGAGTAGCGCTGTTAGAGGATAATCAAGTGCTTGGTGAATATATTACCAACTTAAAGAAAAACCACTCTGTTCGAATAATGCCTGCAATCGAAACCTTAATGAAGGATTGCGACAGAGTACCTGCTGATTTAACGAAGATCGTGGTTGCAAAAGGGCCTGGATCTTATACAGGAGTTAGAATAGGCGTAACCGTTGCAAAAACGTTAGCCTGGACCTTAAATATACCCCTAGTTGGGATTTCAAGCCTTGAAATTTTAGCAGCTGGAACAGGGCGATACTTTGATGGGTACGTATCACCAATATTTGATGCCAGAAGGGGGCAGGTATATACAGCTCTCTATCAATATCAAAACAGTAAGTTAACAGCTGTAAGACAGGATCAGCTCGTTATGTTGACTGACTGGGCCGTTGATCTACAAGAAATGGACAAACCTATTTTATTTGTCGGAAATGATTTACCATTGCATCAGGCTAAAATTGAAGAGATTTTAGGCAATAAAGCAATCTTTGCGGGTGTAACAGAGCACAATCCTCGTCCAGCAGAACTGGCGGGATTAGGGCAGGATAAACCAG
This sequence comes from Bacillus sp. ISL-18, assembly GCF_018613415.1. Taxonomy (GTDB): domain Bacteria; phylum Bacillota; class Bacilli; order Bacillales; family Cytobacillaceae; genus Neobacillus. The sequence goes on from NZ_JAGGQG010000023.1 coordinate 2,048, forward strand.
GTGAAGATTTACATACCTTTGTTCCCAATTATATTCGCTTGGCAGAAGCGGAAGCAAAATGGCTGGAGGCAAAGGGAAAAATTCTAAATGGATAGGGTTAGAGATAAATGGTAGATTCTTATGTTTTTCGTTTTATGAGGGAAGAGGATATTGACCAGGTATTAGAAGTTGAGCATGCCTCCTTTACCACACCATGGAGTCGCGAGGCATTTTTTAATGAAATACACAATAATAAATTTGCCGTTTATATTGTCCTTGAGGAAAATGAAAAAATTGTTGGATATTGCGGAACATGGGTAGTCATTGATGAAGCCCATGTAACCAATATAGCGATTCGTCCGGAATATAGAGGCAAGAAACTGGGCGAAGCTTTATTATCAAAACTAATCTCGACAACCCGAGAAATGGGAGCAAGGAGTATGACACTTGAAGTCCGTGTGACCAATCATGTCGCTCAATCCCTTTACCGAAAATTCGGTTTTCAAAACGGCGGGATTCGAAAAAATTATTATTCCGATAATCAGGAAGATGCATTAATTATGTGGGTGAACTTATGACAAAAGATTTATGGGTATTAGGAATTGAAACTAGCTGTGATGAAACCGCCGTTGCGATTATAAAAAATGGCCGTGAAATCGCAGCGAATGTGGTGGCATCACAAATTGAGAGTCATAAAAGATTTGGCGGGGTTGTACCTGAAATCGCCTCTCGTCACCATGTTGAACAAATAACAATCGTAATAGAAGAAGCATTACGCCAGGCTAAGCTAACGTTTTCGGAAATAGATGCTATCGCGGTTACAGAAGGCCCTGGTTTAGTGGGCGCGTTATTAATTGGCGTAAATGCTGCTAAGGCGCTTGCCTTCGCTCATAACAAGCCACTGGTGCCAGTTCATCATATCGCTGGTCATATTTATGCAAATAGGTTGGTAACTGAACTAAAATTCCCATTGCTGGCTCTTGTCGTTTCAGGCGGGCATACAGAGCTTGTTTATATGAAGGAGCATGGTCACTTTAAAGTGATTGGGGAAACAAGGGACGATGCTGCTGGTGAAGCGTATGATAAGGTGGCAAGAACTTTAAATATGCCTTATCCAGGCGGCCCTCATATTGATCGGCTGGCCCATGAAGGGAAACCGACCATTGATTTGCCAAGAGCATGGCTTGAGGAAGGATCGTACGACTTTAGTTTCAGTGGGTTAAAGTCAGCCGTTATCAACACGGTTCACAATGCAGAGCAGCGCGGCGAGGTAATTGCCCCTGAGGACTTAGCAGCAAGCTTTCAAGAAAGTGTCATTGAAGTGCTTGTGAAAAAGACAGAGAGAGCTGTTGCAGAGTACAAAGTTAACCAGCTAGTAGTTGCAGGTGGTGTTGCTGCGAATAAGGGACTAAGAACCGCCTTGGAACAAACCTTTTCAAAACACCCTGAGGTTGAATTGGTGATTCCCCCTCTTTCATTATGTACGGATAATGCAGCAATGATTGCTGCAGCCGGCAGTGTGATGTTTGAAAAAGGAATCAGGGCTGGCTTGAACCTTAATGCCAATCCTGGACTCGATATTGAATTATATAATGAATAGTCCTTCCGAATCGGAAGGGCTTTTTCAATTTAGAACTTCTCAGTTGAAGCACTCCACCAGGAGGCCATACGCCGCTGACTAGGGCGCTTGCGCTTTTCTTACGAGTTTCTGTCGATATTAAGCACCTGTGGATAAAATATTCTGAAAAATAAAAAACATATTCACAATTTGTGGATAGATATCAACAATCTGTTGATAGTGTGGATAAAATTGGGGATAACTGTGGATAATGTGGAAAACTGCGACGAATGTTTATATTTATGCTATCTAAAATGTGCGTAACCTTGTGGACAACTAAATTTCTTGCTAAAAAAAAACCGGGAAAATACTCCCGGTTTCGTCATTATTCGGCAAGAGCCGCCCATTCATCCATCAACTGCTCAAGTTCTGTTTTTGCTTTTTCAGTAAGTAGATTAATTTCTAATACCCTTTCATGGTCTTGAAAAACCTCTGGGTCACATAACTGTTGTTCAAACGCTTGAATTTGCTCCTCAAGTTCCTCAATTCGCTGTTCCACTTCATCTAAGCGTCTTTTTCGCTGACGTTCAAGTTTTTTACTCTCTTTATCCTGTTGATAACTATTTTTTTCGGGTGAATCCTTTTCAGCCGTTTTCTTAGCAGCGTCCGCTAGTGCCAGTGCGGCTAATTCTTCCTGCTCGAGCTTCTTATCAACATAATAATCATAATCTCCCAAATACTCTAGGCTGCCCTTAGGACTCAACTCCAGCACCTTAGTAGCAATCCGGTTAATGAAATATCGATCATGTGAGACGAAAAGGATCGTACCAGGATAATCAATCAAGGCATTTTCAAGTACTTCTTTGCTGTCGAGGTCGAGGTGGTTCGTTGGCTCATCTAGAATCAGCAAATTGGCTTTTTCTAGCATAAGCTTGGCAAGGGCGAGCCGTGCTTTTTCACCGCCGCTTAAGGTGGAGACAATTTTCAACACATCGTCGCCGGAAAAGAGGAAATTGCCTAAAACTGTCCGGATTTCCTTTTCGCTTTTTAATGGATAATCATCCCATAATTCATTTAACACTCGTTTATTTGAGGTTAATTCTGCTTGCTCCTGATCATAGTAGCCAATGGCAAGATTGGTCCCATAGCGGATGGTCCCCGCTAATTGCGGCAGCTTCTTGACAATGGTCTTTAAGAGAGTGGATTTCCCAATTCCATTCGGTCCGACTAATGCAATACTTTCTCCTTTATAGGCGCGGAACGAAATATCCTCCGAGACCTTTTTACCTTCATAGCCTACAGCCAAGGAATCTACCGCTAACACATCGTTGCCGCTTTGTTTTTCAATTTCAAAAGAGAAAGTGGCTGATTTCTCATCGCCAAGCGGCCGGTCCATTAACTCCATTTTATCTAGCTTTTTACGACGGCTTTGCGCGCGTTTCGTGGTGGAGGCCCTAGCGAGATTGCGTTGAATAAAGTCTTGCAGATTCGCAACCTCTTGTTGCTGTTTTTCATAGAGTTTCATATCGCGCTCATAATTGGCAGCCTTTTGATCAAGATAGGCACTATAGTTCCCGGTAAACCGTTGGATTTGTTTCCGTGATACTTCATAAACTTGGGTGACCACTTTATCTAAAAAATAACGGTCATGGGAAACAATCAAAATGGCACCATCATATCCCTGTAAATATTGCTCCAGCCAGGAAAGGGTTTCGATGTCGAGATGGTTTGTTGGCTCGTCCAATATTAAAATATCAGGTTTTGTTAATAACAGCTTTCCTAAAGCGAGCCGGGTCTTTTGCCCTCCGCTTAAGCTTGTGATCATCAGAGAATTATCATGAAAGTTTAATCCATAAAGGACAGAGCGAATATCCGCCTCATATTGATAGCCGCCTTGTTCTTTAAATTTCACCTGAAGCTGATCATATTCTTTTAAAATACGCTCGTATTTTGCACTGTCTTCAAAAATACTAGGATCGGCCATTTGTTCTTCGAGCTGGCGAAGCGACTTTTCCATCAATCGAAGCGGTTCGAAGACGGTTAACATCTCATCCCAAATCGACAAATTTGATTCTAGTCCGGTATTTTGTGCTAAATATCCGATGGTTACATCCTTAGGTTTAATAATCTCGCCGCCATCATGGGACAGGTGTCCGGCGATAATCTTTAATAACGTTGATTTCCCAGCGCCATTTCGGCCGACAAGAGCAACGCGGTCGCGGGTTTGTAATTCAAGCTTTATATTCGATAAAATAAGGTCAGCACCATAATATTTTTGCAGTTGGTTTACTTGTAGTAAAATCATTTCTATTCACCTCTATTTAAAAAACAAAACGTAGGATTATGCCATTATAGGATACAAGCTATAGTCCATTTCATCTTATAAGTGAAATCTTTCACTTATATAAGAAACAAATCGGTCTCTGCTATATAAATAGTGTACCGTATTAGCGTAAGGTCGGCAATAAAGTGAGGTTTTATGGCACCTTTTTCAAGAAAAAGTGCATATTCGTTCAAACTTTCACACACATTGTGGTAAAAATAGTGTATTATTTTTTCGTAGGGGGATTTTTTTATGTCAGAATTTACGCATTTCAATGACGAAGGCAGAGCGAAAATGGTGGATGTTAGTGACAAACCCGAAACGACACGAACGGCTCTTGCTCATTCGAGTATTACTGTAAGTGAGGAAATCTATCAAAAAATAACGAACCATGAGATGAAAAAAGGCGATGTGTTAGCGGTCGCACAGGTAGCGGCGGTAATGGCTGCCAAAAAAACATGGGACATTATTCCAATGTGTCACCCGATTCCATTAACAGGGGTCAATATATCCTTTTCATGGGAAAAAGGCCGAAATGAGAGCCATCAATTGCATATTGCTGCAGCCGTGAAAACAAAAGGAAATACAGGTGTTGAAATGGAAGCGCTCACAGCTGCCTCAGCTTGCGCTTTAACCGTTTATGATATGTGCAAGGCAGTAGATAAAGGTATGATCATTGGACCGACATACTTAGTTGAGAAAACAGGCGGAAAAAATGGAGACTTTAAAAGAACAGAGCAAGTTAAATAATATTTATTCATTTTGGGAATGGGGTGTGGGAGATTATGAGTAATGAAACGATGAAGATACCACAGGCGACAGCCAAACGGCTGCCCCTCTATTATCGGTTTTTAAAAAATCTGCATACTTCCGGGAAACAAAGAGTTTCGTCTGCGGAACTAAGTGAAGCCGTAAAGGTAGACAGTGCAACGATTCGCCGAGATTTTTCTTACTTTGGAGCCTTAGGGAAGAAAGGATACGGCTACAATGTCAATTATCTGTTAACCTTTTTCCGTAAGACACTTGATCAAGATGAGCTAACAAAGGTTGCGTTAATCGGAGTTGGTAATTTAGGAACCGCCTTTTTGAACTATAATTTCTTAAAAAACAATAATACCAAAATAGAGGTTGCTTTTGATGTTGATCCGGAAAAAATGGGAGGAAAAGTTCGGGAAGTTCCTGTTTATCCCATGGAGGATCTCGAAAAGGTGCTCTTAGAGGAAAAGATATCCGTTGTTATTCTTACGGTGCCAGCCCCTGTTGCCCAAGTGATTACCGACAGGCTGGCAAAGGCAGAAGTCAGAGGGATTTTGAACTTTACACCGGCACGACTAAATGTTCCTGCATCGATTAGGGTACATCACATTGACTTGGCAGTTGAACTGCAGTCGTTAGTCTACTTCTTAAAACATTATCCAACAGAAGAAATAGAAGAATAATAAGGAAAAGGTGTTTCACTTACAAAAATTAGTGAAACACTTTTTTTACATCTTTACTAGCGTAACAGTGTTATGTTACACTGTTTTTAGAAAGGGGTTAACTAAAAATGAGTGACGAGTTAATTTCAAAAAAAGAACTGCTGGAAATGGCTGATATTTCTTATGGGCAGCTTTACCGGTGGAAACGGAAGGATCTGATCCCCGAAGAGTGGTTTATTCGAAAATCCACCTTTACTGGACAGGAAACGTTCTTTCCAAAGGAAAAGGTGTTAGAGCGGATTCATAAAATCCAGACCATGAAGGATAATTTATCTTTGGATGAATTGGCTGATATGTTTTCTCCAAATATTAGTGATTTAAAGTTGGAAAAGGATGATCTTGTAAAACGTAACATTGTTTCACCTCCTGTTATGGATATCTATTTGGAAATGGATAAGGGCGGTCATCAGTTTACTTTTTCAAGAATAATTGAAGTTTATGTATTGGAGAAACTTTTGCAGTCAGGTGAAATCAATTTAGAAGAAGGCAAAATGGTGCTTCAAGTCTTAAAGGATCATACGCAGCTGATCAAACAGAAGAAATGTGAAGTAGTGATGACGAGAAAGCTTGGTGTATCATCCTGCCTGCTGCTTATCAATTCAGAGGGCGTTCATTTTGAACAGGGAACGAAAGTGGTCACTGTTTTATCAATTATGACATGTATGGAAGAAATCAAAGCGAAATTATTATAAGGGAGAATGGCTATGGAAACGAATCGAAGAGGCGACCTGGTCATCAATGGACTTGGTTCATCCAATGGGGGACATTTTTCGCTGGTGACGCTGAATGGAAGTGGGACCATTAATAGTGAGATCGAGTGTGAGGAATTAGAATGTAACGGCTCCGGAACGTTGAAGGGGAATGTAGCAGCCACAAATGTAAAAGTTAACGGCAATGCCCGGTTTCATGGAACGATTGAGGGCGAGAAGCTGAAAGTGGATGGGACAGCTAAAGTTGCCCAAGATCTTTTAGTGAAAAACGTAAAGGTCTCCGGAAAAGTCAATGTTGAAGGCAAAGTAAAAGCAGAACAGATCGCCATTCATGGTATTTTAACCGTGGGTGAAGACTGTGAAGCTGAGAGTTTTAAAGGGAAATATCGCTTTACCATTGGCGGTCTTCTCAATGCAGAGGAAATCGATGTGGAGGTTTATGGGGAATGTAAGGCAAAGGAAATTGGCGGGCAGACCATTACCGTTAAACAACATAAAGGGTCGTTTATCGGTGCTATTTTTAAACCTTTTTTCAAAAACCAGTTAGAAACTGATTTGATTGAGGGCGACAAAATTGAGCTGGAAAATACCGTGGCAAAGGTGGTCCGAGGCCATCAAGTGAAAATAGGTCCGAATTGTCAGATCGGTGTGGTGGAGTATACGGATGAATTTTCTCAAGATAAAAATTCGGTTGTAGGGGATATTCAGAAGGTTTAGGAGGAGGGAGAAGAAAATGGGCAAGGGTCAAAATCTAATTATTAATGGTTCAGGAAGCTACCCAGGCGGCATATATGATAAAGTCAGCATCCGTGGTGAGGGGATGATTGTAACCGACGTCGAATGTTCTGCCTTTCATGTGTATGGTACGAGTGAGGCGAAAGATAATGTGAAAACAGGCTTGGTAAAAATTATGGGTGAGGCCGAAGTGAAAGGAGATGTGGCGGCTAACGATACGCTTGTGATGGGGACGCTGGTGGTCGGCCGGAATGCCAGTCTGAAGAAGATGAAGGTATTTGGTCTGCTGGAAGTGGGCCAAAAGTTAAGCGGAGATGTGGCGACCATAAAAGGAAGTATCTCTGTTAAAGGAGATGTCGAATTTGAAACGTTTGATTCGAGCGGCGGCTTCGACATCAAAGGATTACTAACAGCAGATAAAGTCAAGATTGCGCTGCGATTCGGGCAAAGCACGACAGAGGAAATCGGCGGCGGGAAATTGTCGTCAAAAGAAAGAAAAACTCGATCCTCCCGTTCGGAAGAGAGGAAGGGACTCTTTCGGCCAAAGTAATCGAGGGTGATGATATTTACTTAGAAAATACAACTGCTGAAGTGGTCCGCGGCAATACCGTTAAGATTGGCCCCGGCTGTCAAATCGGCCTTGTGGAATATACAACGGAATTGAAAAGCGATTCATCGTCAGCAATCAACTCTAAGACAAAAGTGTAAAGGGGTAATCGAATGACTGAAAAGGAAAGTAAGTTAGGTCTGGTCGTTGCAGGATTGTTACTAGGGATCCTGATGGCTTCCATGGATAATACGATTGTGGTAACAGCAATGGGAACCATTGTTGGCGACCTCGGCGGGCTGGAAAGCTTTGTCTGGGTGGTTTCAGCTTATATGGTGGCAGAGATGGCCGGGATGCCAATATTCGGGAAATTATCCGATATGTATGGGCGTAAACGATTCTTCATCTTCGGGTTGATCTTATTTATGATTGGTTCTGCATTATGCGGAACAGCGGAAACCATTACACAGCTAAGCATCTACCGGGCGATTCAGGGCATTGGCGGCGGAGCCTTAGTTCCGATTGCCTTTACGATCATGTTTGATTTATTTCCTCCTGAAAGACGCGGGAAAATGGGCGGATTGTTTGGAGCTGTTTTCGGATTATCCAGTATCTTTGGTCCGTTATTGGGAGCCTATATTACGGACCATATCAGCTGGCATTGGATTTTCTATATCAATTTACCACTTGGAATCTTATCCTTGTTGTTTGTTTCGATTGCCTACAAAGAATCACCGATCCACCAGAAACAGAGAATCGATTGGTGGGGGGCTATTACTTTAATTGGGTCCGTTGTTTGTTTAATGTTTGCCCTAGAGCTTGGCGGGCAAAAATTTGATTGGGATTCTAGTATTATTTTGAGCTTATTTGCAGGCTTCACCGTTCTTTTCTTACTCTTTTTATATATTGAAACAAAAGCAAAGGACCCGATCATTTCATTTACGATGTTTAAGAACCGTTTATTTGCCGGAAGTACACTTGTCAGCTTATTTTATGGAGCTGCGTTTATGGCGGCCACTGTGTATATTCCGATCTTTGTACAAGGGGTATACGGCGGAACAGCGACCAATTCAGGCCTCATTTTATTGCCAATGATGCTTGGCTCAGTGGTGACGGCCCAAACAGGTGGATTTTTGACGACCAAGATGAGTTACCGTAACATTATGTTTTTATCTGGCCTCATTTTGATAATCGGATTTTTGCTGTTAAGCAGCATCTCGCCGGATACAACCAGGGCTCTGCTGACGGTTTATATGATTGTCATCGGTTTAGGTGTTGGTTTCTCGTTCTCTGTTTTAAGCATGGCGGCGATTCATCCATTTGGTATGGAGCAGCGGGGTTCAGCTACGTCAACCAGTAACTTTATTCGATCGCTCGGGATGACCATCGGTATTACCATATTTGGAACGATCCAAAGAAGCAATCTAAACGCGGGGCTGAAAGATGCCTTTTCGGGAATGGGGCAGATGAAGGGGCAGCCGTTTGGCGATTCGCGTTCACTCTTATCGGAAGAAGCAAGAAGTCACATTCCTCCACAAATCTTAGACAAAATCACAGATGCCCTATCGAGCTCCATCGTCCACACCTTTACATGGGCACTAGTCCCGGCAGGAATCGCATTCCTCTTTATCTTTATACTCGGCAAAGACCGTCTCAGATTAAACACACAAGCACCATCGAAATAAAAGAAAAGGTGACAGGCACCATGGGTGCCTGTCACCTTTTCTTACTTCTTCACATTATTTTTATACTTTATATGAAAAAGGATCATTTTGACGCCGGAGCCAAAGTCGAACGTGGCTAGTATCACGAGCAGGTAGCCGAAGAATCCCCAGCCGTTTGTTTGGACATGGTCGATGGCAAAGTAAGTAAACAGCGTGCCGAGAAAGAGGTAGATAAAACCGGAAAACAAGGGTGAACGTCTCATAGAAAGCCTCCGATAAAGTTTTGAATCGCTTCCGCCTCTCGTCTTAGCCGTTCAATATCATCTTTATAAACAGATTGAACCAAAACAACCATTGTGTTCATCGATACATGAGCAAAGATCGGAACAATAATACGTTTTGTTCTGACATAGAGAAATGCAAACGTAAAGCCCATTGCCGAGTAAAGTAAAATATGCACAGGCTCCATGTGGGCTAATGCGAAGATAACGGAACTAATTAATGCCGAGATGAAAAAATTATATCGTTTAAATAGTGCACCAAAAATAATTTTGCGAAAAACGATTTCTTCCAGAATAGGACCAATGATGCTGGTTACAAGGATTGCCAGCGGCAGGGTTTCAATGATTTTCAGAATATCCTGTGTATTCTCCGAACCCATTTTAATCCCTAAAAGGCTTTCGATTATAGCTGCAACATACTGGGCAAATAAAGCTAAAAATACCCCAAATACAGCCCACATTGCCGAATATCCAAACGAAGTCCCTTTCTCATCCAAACTACGTGTATTCATTTCCTTCCGTAAAATAAGGAGGATAATGATCAAGGCGATTGAAAAACTGGCAATCAGATAAACAGGAACAGCAAGCTTTTGACTGATATCGAAATGTTTAAAGCCAAAGATTAAGATGGGAAGCCCCACTAGACTTGAAAACTGCATAGCTATATAAACAATAATGACCCACCAATATTCCTTTTTCAAATGACAATCTCCTTTATGTATAGTTATAGGATGCAACGAGTAACTAACGATTATGAATAGGTCCGATATAAGCACTAATATTTATTTTACTCTTAAAACAGTGTTTGTTTCAATTTAGATGTACTGTTTAATAATATTTAAAGGACTCTGGCTGTGGAAACCCTAAATAGTTCATTTCTTTTAAAAAGGAGGTATAGATTGCCTGCTTTTTCACATACTTTATAAGGTTGTAGAAATGAAAATTTCTTTGTAAAAATTTATGCATCCTACTTGCAAAAGATTTTAAGATTCATTATTATAATAATTGTGTTAGCACTCATCAGAGGAGAGTGCTAATAAAGAAAAAACTACATATATTTGAGGAGGTTGTTTGAATTGTTAAGACCTTTAGGTGATCGTATTATTATTGAGCTTGTGGAGTCAGAAGAAAAAACTGCAAGCGGAATCGTATTACCGGATTCAGCGAAAGAAAAGCCTCAGGAAGGAAAAGTTGTTGCCGTTGGTACTGGCCGTGTTCTTGAAAGCGGTGAGCGTGTAGCACTTGATGTGGCTGTAGGTGATCGTATTATCTTCTCAAAATACGCTGGTACTGAAGTGAAATACCAGGGTGTTGAATACTTAATTTTACGTGAAAGCGATATTCTTGCTGTAGTAGGCGAGTAAATAAAAGCATTTAAGCCTGACACATAGATGTCAGTTATGGAACCTTTAAAGAAATAGATTCAGAGTAAAAATACGAGGAGGTTTTTTTACAATGGCTAAAGAAATTATGTTTAGTGAAGATGCACGCCGCGCAATGCTTCGTGGTGTTGATGCTCTAGCAAATGCAGTAAAAGTTACGCTTGGACCTAAAGGACGCAACGTGGTTCTTGAGAAAAAATTCGGTTCTCCACTAATTACTAATGATGGTGTAACAATCGCAAAAGAAATCGAATTAGAAGATGCATTCGAAAACATGGGTGCTAAATTAGTAGCTGAAGTAGCTAGCAAAACAAACGATGTTGCCGGTGACGGAACAACAACTGCAACAGTTCTTGCTCAAGCGATGATTCGTGAAGGGTTAAAGAACGTTACAGCTGGTGCGAACCCAATGGGTATCCGCAAAGGAATTGAAAAAGCAGTTGCTACTGCAGTTGAAGAATTAAAAGCGATCTCTAAACCTATCGAAAACAAAGCATCAATCGCACAAGTTGCGGCGATCTCTGCTGCTGACGAAGAAGTAGGTCAATTGATTGCAGAAGCAATGGAACGCGTTGGTAACGACGGCGTTATCACAATCGAAGAATCTAAAGGCTTCACAACTGAGTTAGATGTTGTTGAAGGTATGCAGTTTGACCGTGGTTATGTTTCTGCCTACATGGTAACAAACACTGACAAAATGGAAGCTGTTTTAGATAACCCATATATCTTAATCACAGACAAAAAGATTTCTAGCATTCAAGAAATCCTTCCAGTTCTTGAGCAAGTAGTACAACAAGGCAAGCCATTATTACTTGTTGCGGAAGATATCGAAGGTGAAGCATTATCTACATTAGTAGTAAACAAACTTCGCGGAACATTCAATGCTGTTGCTGTTAAAGCTCCTGGCTTTGGTGATCGTCGCAAAGCGATGCTTGAAGATATCGCTGCATTAACAGGCGGTGAAGTCATCACTGAAGAGCTTGGCCGTGATCTTAAATCTGCAACAATTTCTTCTTTAGGCCGTGCTGCTAAAGTTGTTGTAACAAAAGAAAATACAACAATTGTTGAAGGTGCTGGTGCCACAGAAGAGATTCAAGCTCGTGTAAACCAAATCCGTACTCAATTAGAAGAAACTACTTCTGAATTTGACCGTGAAAAATTACAAGAGCGTTTAGCTAAATTAGCTGGCGGTGTAGCAGTTATCAAAGTTGGTGCCGCTACTGAAACTGAATTAAAAGAGCGCAAACTTCGTATTGAAGATGCATTGAACTCAACTCGTGCAGCTGTTGAAGAAGGTATCGTATCCGGTGGTGGTGTAGCCCTTCTTAACGTGTACAGCCGTGTTGCTGAGCTTCAAGAAGAAGGCGATATCGCAACAGGTATCAACATTGTTCTACGTGCAATGGAAGAGCCAGTTCGTACAATTGCACACAATGCTGGTCTTGAAGGATCTGTTATCGTTGACCGCTTAAAGCGTGAAGAAGTTGGAACAGGCTTCAACGCAGCTAACGGCGAGTGGGTAAACATGATCGAAGCTGGTATCGTTGATCCAACTAAGGTTACTCGTTCAGCTCTTCAAAATGCTGCATCTGTAGCTGCTATGTTCTTAACTACTGAAGCTGTTGTGGCTGATAAGCCAGAACCTGCTGGTGCTGCTGGAATGCCTGACATGGGCGGCATGGGTGGAATGGGCGGCATGATGTAAGGCTTTTGAGCCTTTCATCTTATAAATAGTTAAAACTATTTTTTGATCCTTTCCGAGAAGTAGTCATGTAAATAATTTATATAAATAGCAAAAACCACTTCCTATTAAAATTAGGGAGTGGTTTTTTGTGTGGTTTTTTCATCCTCCATTTGAATTCCTAAACAAAATTCATTAGGGTAGCCGCTTGCAAAGAGTATTAATTCTTTCTGTACTTATGACTGTAAGGGTTAAACGGTGTAAAATAGGAAACGGAATAATCTAAATTAATAATTTCACTGTATTCAAACACTTTACTGTTTTGCAGAATCCCTCTATTGACAATCTTCATTGCCGCAATACCCTTCTTGCAATTGAGGAGCTCAGCATCTTCTTTACTGACATTTACGGCACTATATGTGGTGATGAAGTGAGATATTTGGTAATCGTTTTGTTGTACATAATCATGTACGGAGCTTGTTACTACCGCTTCATTTAAATCTGGAAAATAGGAATAGGGTAATTTGGTCGTTTCAATTTGTACTTTTTGATAATCGACTATCCTAACCCGTTTGTACTCCCATAACTTTGCATTTTGCCCGTTGATATCAAAGATTTTTTCTAATTCCGCATCAGGTGTAATCTTTTTTAAAAAGATCATCTTTGATTCAATATCTTTAAATTTTTTTTCAGTTAATGAATTATAAATTAATGGACTTTTATATTTAGTATCACTTACAAAAATTCCTGAACCCTGGATGATTTTGATACATCCAATATTGACGAGTTTTTTCAATGCCTCCCGAATGGTATATCGTGAAACATCATATTGCTTCGCAAGGTCCCTTTCAGTAGGAATCTTTTCTCCAGCTTTGTATTTATTTTGATAAATCTTACTTAGGATATCATCTGCAATGAAATCTCTTTTTTTCATCATGCTTACCTCAGGGAAGTTTTTAAAAACCCTCTAAAGCAATATGCTAAAGAGGGTTTGTTTAATTATGGTGTATGAATTGAACCATTTGGAATACGTGCTTGAGTCCATTCATGCATTCTATATCTCACTGGATATTCTTTAGCCATATCTTCATTAAAATCAACGCCAATACCAACTCTCTCAATTGGATATATATAACCATCCACTACTTCAACTGAATGAGGGAACATTTCCTTCGTTGTTTCATCGGGTTCCTGAATCTCTTGAATCGCTGCATTATGAAGATGAATATTTAAATGAGTATTGACAGCAACCCCAATTGGAGTCATGTCAGATGGGCCATGCCACGCAATTCGGACACCAAAATTTTCGCAAAGTGCTGCGAGCTTCAGGGCAGGTGTGATACCGCCAATCTGGGAAACATGGCAGCGAATAAAATCAATCTGCCGATTGACAATCAGATTTTTCCACTCCATTGGGTTATTAAACAGCTCACCAATGGCGATAGGTGTTGTGCATTGTGTTCTCAACTGAGACAGCCATTCGGTTTGATTCGGAGGCAGGATATCCTCGAGGAAGAAAAGTTTATATGGTTCCAGATCTTTGGCCAATTGAAGTGCCTGATTCGGAAACAGTCTTTCATGGACATCGTGCAAGAAATGAATGGAATAGCCATACTTTTCTCTTAAAGCTTTAAACATATACACAACATCTTTCATATAGATGTCCGGATCAAAATATTCACCTTCACTTAGTTGAGTGGTTAAGTGCATATCATGATTTTTGCCGCCATATTTACCTAATTGACAGCGGATATGGCGGAATCCTCGTTCAATTAGCGTATCAACATTATGAAAAAGTTCCTCGAGCGTAAGCCCGTCCGCATGGCCATATGCCGCAATCGCATTTTTGGACTGTCCCCCAAGCAATTGGTAAAGAGGCATGTTAGCTAGCTTTGCCTTGATATCCCATAAAGCCATATCAATACCAGCAATGGCATTATTAATAACCGGGCCATTTCTCCAATAGGAATTAACCATCATTAATTGCCATAAATCCTCTATATGGTTTGCATCACGTTCAATCAAGAGAGGCCTTAAGTATTCATCAATAATGGTTTGAACAGCTAATGGGCGCTGCTGAAAAGTGGCACATCCATATCCGAAAATGCCTTTATTTGTTTCTATTTTGACAACAATAAGATTATGTCGATGTGGATTGGTCACAAATGATTTAATATCTTTAATAATGGTGGGTTCCAACTTTGATTCTCCTTCTCTCTGCATTCAATTGTGTCAAATCAAAGTGATTTATAATTAGATTTAAACACAGTAAAAATGCAACGTCAATTTGGTCAGAAAGGTTAGTGAAATAAAGCAATTTTCCATACCAATTTAGAATAGAATTCCGCAAAAACCATTGATATGAGGAGGGTTCCGTGATTTTTTTGGTTGTTTTAAACCGTTTTCAAAAATTTTTTCACTATGCTATTATGAGCTTGTCAAATCAAAGTGCAATTTAGAAAGTTTAATTGGAACTAGATTCAATTTAAGGGAGATGAAACGAAGTGAAAGAAAAGGAAACGGTCAAAAAAATCATAGAATACGTGGGAGGGAAAGGAAATATAAAGAAAGCTTGGCATTGCATGACAAGGCTTCGCTTCGATTTATATGATCAGTCTTTAATCTCACATGATCAAATAAAGCAATTGAATGGCGTTATCGGAGAGCAATTACAAAGCGATCAATATCAAATCATTATCGGGACAAACGTACAAACATATTACTCTGTTTTGTCAGAGGAATTGGGGATCGATGGAGAAGAAATCGACGAAAAGGCAGATACTAAGAAAAAAGGACCTTTCGGACGATTATTGGATGTTGTATCCGGCGTTTTCGGACCAATCGTTCCAGCCATCGCCGGAGCAGGTATGATTAAAGGTCTAATCGCCGGTTTAATTGCATTAAAAGTTTTATCAGCTGAAACCGATACGGTAAAAATACTAGACTTGATTTCAAGCGGCGTATTTTACTTCCTGCCATTTTTCCTGGCAGCATCTGCAGCAAAAATCTTTAAAGTCAATCAATACCTTGCCATCGCGATTGCAGGCGGCTTTATGTACCCAACCTTAATCAACGCCGCTAAACTGGGCAAGATTCATTCCTTTGACTTTTTTGGTTTGCCAATTCCTGTTTATAATTATGCTAGTGCGGTTATACCGGTTATCTTGTCAGTATGGGCATTAAGCTATATTTATAAGTGGGTTGACCGATTTATGCCAAACCTGTTGAGAACGGTATTTACCCCTACTTTAACATTATTTATTGCAATACCTTTTTCATTATTGGTAACAGGTCCATTGGGCGAATATGTAGGTAAAGGTATAGGTTTTATTATTCAATCCTTATTTGATATTTCTCCAATCTTGGCAGGAGTTGTCATGGGCGGATTCAGACCGATTGAAATTGTATTTGGGGTGCACCATGCTATCACACCGATAGCGCTTCAGAACTTCGCCGATAAAGGGTATGACATGTTAATGCCAATGATGTTTATGACCAATATGTCAATTGCCGGCGCCACTTTTGCAATGGTTTTCAAAACCAACAGCAAAGCGGAAAAATCAGTCATTTTTTCTGCGGCTCTTTCAGCCATCCTAGGTATCACAGAACCAGCATTATTCGGGGTATTGATTAAGAATAAAAAAGCCTTTATTGCATGTTCAATCGGCAGCGCAGTGGCTTCCACTTTCTTTGCTACAATGGGAGTTAGAATTTACGGATATATTCTTTCAAGTATTGTAAGTTTGGTTGCATATGTCGGACCTTATTTCCCATATGCTTTAATCGGAATTGCAATCGCTATCGGCGGTTCATTTGCCCTCACTTATTTGATTGTTAAAAAGAATCGCAATAGCGAAATAGACAACGTTCAAACTCTCAGAAAAATCGGATAAGCTAACAAAGAAAGTGCTTGATTGCCTAACGGTAGTCGAGCCTTTCTTTTTTGATTGAGAAAAAATAAAAAAACAGGTGATCAATTTGAAAAAAGTATCGATTTTAAACAAATTAATAAACAGCGGAGTAATTGCGGTTATTCGGGCAGATTCTAAAACGAAGGCTTTGAGCATAACTGATGCCCTTGTTAAAGGGGGCATTACCGGACTGGAATTGACCTTTACCGTGCCGCAGGCAGAAATGGCAGTTCAAGAGATAAAGAATAAGTATGTAGACCATCAGGATATTGTTATAGGTGCAGGGACCGTATTGGATGCAGTTACGGCAAGAATTGCGATCATGGCAGGCGCTGACTATATTGTAAGTCCATACTTTGACGACGAAACAGCTAAATTGTGTAATTTATACCAGATTCCCTATTTACCGGGATGCATGACACTGACCGAAATCTCAACGGCTTTAAAAGCTGGTGTTGATATCATCAAACTATTCCCAGGAAGTGCTTTGGGACCAGAATTTGTGAGTGCTGTTAAAGCGCCGATGCCACAGGTGAATATCATGCCTACTGGCGGAGTAAATTTAGAAAACATGGAAAAATGGTTTGCTAAGGGATGTTCTGCTGTCGGCATTGGCGGCAATCTAATCGCACCGGACAAAAGCGGCGATTTTGACAAAATTACCACTTTAGCAAAGCAATATATAGAGAAACTTAACGCAATCAGAAAGTAATGGGGTGTATGCTATGAAGCTTATTGCAATCGATTTAGATGGTACATTATTGTCTTTGGAAAATTACATTACAAATGAGAATCTTCAGGCGCTAGAAAAGGCACAAAACGAGGGGCACATTATTATGATCTGCTCGGGCCGAGCCCCTGAGGATATCGAACAAATTTTAAAAAAATGTGACTTTTCCTGTCCCATTGCCGGAAGCAATGGAACCCTTGTACAAGCCGAAGGAAAGCTTTTAGCCAATGTTTCCATGAATATGGAAAATGTCTCACAAATAGCAGACAAATTAGATGAGGATAGGATTCCTTATCGCATCTACACAAACAAGGGAATCTTTGTACCTTCCGATTGGTCAGAACGAGTGGCTCTGACTCTCGAAGGAAAAAGAATGGAAGGGATGTCAGAAAACCTTTATAAACGGATCACTGAACAGCCGCAGAAATCGGATCTCCTCAATTATATTGATAATTATCAAGAATTAATGGACATGAAGGACTTATCGGTTCAAAAATTCTTTGTGCCCATCTTTGATGGAGAGAAAAAAACTGAGTTAACCATCCATCTCAATGGAATTTCAGGGATAATTACCACTTCTTCAGGTCCCTGGAACATTGAAATCATGGATCAAAACGGTAATAAAGGTAATGGACTCAAAAAGGTTGCGGAATACTATGGTATTCCAACGGAAGATACCGTTGCCATTGGTGACAACTTTAATGATGTTCCTATGCTTGAAGCAGCCGGATTATCGATCGCCATGGGGAATGCTGATCCTACAGTAAAAGAGCTCTGCGATGCTGTTACACTGTCGAATGCTGAAAATGGAGTGGCTTATGCATTTGAACATTTTATACTTAACCAGTAAGGAGACAAACAGATGAGTAAAGTTTTGCTTTGGGAGAGATTATGCTTCGTTTACAGTTCAAAAAAACATACCATCGCGCCAATCATTGACCGTGTCGGTGGTGGTGATGCATTTTCAGCAGGAATTTTACATGGAATTCTTTCAAAACGCGATTTTGATTATACCGTTTCTTTTGCAACAGCTGCGGCAGCCTTAAAGCATACCATTTATGGAGACTGCAACCAATTCTCCATCGAAGAAGTAGAAGAATTTATGAATCGTCAAGATCAAAGAATCATTAGGTGATAAAGGGGAATTATCATGTTTAAAAATCTATTTAAGAATAATAAGAGTTTAGTAGAAGAAGTATTTTCACCTATGGACGGCGAAATTGTTTCATTATCAGAGGTGCCGGATCCTGCCTTTGCACAGAAACTAATTGGGGATGGGGTTGCCATTGTACCAAAGAGCGGAAAACTGGTTTCACCTGTAAACGGTCAAGTGATTCAGGTTTTTCCTACTAAACACGCAATTGGAATTAAGACAAAAAACGGGATAGAAATACTTATCCATATTGGATTGGAAACCGTTGAATTAAACGGGGAAGGTTTTGAAGTACTGGTTGGCAACGGTTCAACTATTAAAATTGGCGAACCACTGGTGAATGTAGATTTAGAGTATTTAAAAAGCAAAAACAAAGAAATTATTACTCCTATCATTATTACAAATATGGACAAAGTTTTGGAAATTACCCCAATTCATAACGGGCGGGAAACGACCTGGGGGGATGGATTGTTTACTTGTAAAATTAAATAAATAATATGCAACCAAATGGCTCAGGACTTAACTGAGCTATTTTTTTAAAGTTCAAATGTTTTCGGAAAAGAAGGGATAGAGTGGTCTTAGGCCCACGGAAAGCTATGCGAGAAGTCAAACGACGAGATTCTACATGTTACACGTGAAACATGTCGTTTTTTGGAAATTCCCGAATTTCAATTTTCTAGCACCTTTTCTCTAACGAGGTTGCAATAAATACAAACCTGCGATTCTCATTCTAGGGTCTAATTTAACTTATATGTCTCTTCTAAAGGTAACACAATCGCCATTACTACATTTTTTATCCTCCTGACATAGTTCTGGAGTTGTAACCAATGATGCCCAAAATACATATGTAATAGAAGGAACTAACTCTTAGGAGGAACGGATATGGTAACACGTCCACCTGTATTACAACGTGGGGATACCGTTGGGATTGTAACTCTAGCTAGTCCTTATCCAGCTGAATATATAAACCAAGCTGTAACTAATCTTAAGAACAGTGGCCTTAATGTGGTACTTGGGAAACATGTTTATGCCCAAACTGGAATAGTGGCTGGAACGGATGAACAAAGGGCATCTGATTTAATGGATATGTTCGTTGATAAAAGGGTGAAGATGATTTTGTCTACTCGTGGTGGAACAGGTTCTTTAGGAGTTTTACCATATTTGGACTATAACATCATAGCAAGCAACCCAAAGATTGTTTCAGGATATAGTGACATTTCAATTGTTTTAAATGTGTTATATCAGTTCACTGGTTTAATCACATTCATTGGTCTATTGCTGGAGGATTTTGTCCCAACTACACCCGAATATAACTTTACTTCCTTCTATACTGCTGTTTCTACCTTTCAATCACCCAGACAAATACTTAATCCCCCTAATATTCCGATAAAAAGTTTAGTCCCTGGTAATGTTACAGGCAGGATTGCGGGTGGGAATTTGACTTCCATTGTAGATAGTCTAGGAACTCCATATGAGATTGATACAAAAGGAAAAATTCTTCTATTAGAAGAACAAAGTGAACCTTCGACTAAGATTTATAGGTATCTGAATCATCTTAAAATTGCTGGGACGATGTAATCAATGATTTATAAATCCCTTTAGGAAAGCCATTAATAACAAATTTAACTACATCACATGGAATATATAAAGCAACAATTCCTATCGGTGCAAGTGTAAATCTTGATTCTAAAAATGGTAAAATAACGGTGCTTGAACCTGCTGTAAGCTGGGTGGGATAATGAATAAGGGGTTTAAAAGCTTGTTATATCAACATCTAAAATGGTAATATGCTTTCCTTTTCCTTAATATTATCCTCGTTTTCAAAAAAACACTGAATCCATAAAAAAAGAAAAGGTCTTTCATCAGTTTGCCTTTTCTTCCATATTGGAGGTCATATAATACATAGATATTTATTGTCCACTAATATATGTAAGTCCAAGCCGCTCGTGTATTTCCTTAATACGGATTCCAACCTTATCAAGCTTGCTTTATAAGAAAGGACAAACCTAGGGGTAACATCTCTAGGTTTTTTGTGTTTTGCCGGTAATGCCAACCAACCAGTTTTATTATTTCCACTTTATCTGGACAGAGGTTACTTTACAAAAATTATAGATAAATTTTCAGAAAATTTACAATCCCGCAAAGGAAGGTCAACATTTTTATCTTATATTGTTAATTGGATGAAAGAGGAGGGTACAAAGGTGATTCGTCAAAAGATTTATTTCATGGTAGATGGCTTGGTTTTTGAAGTCGATGAAGCAGAAATTTCCTTGGAGCAATTGAGAGGATCAGATACAGACGAACCGATGGAATTTAGAAAATTAAAAAGGAATGACCATGATTCTTTTAAAGTTGAGCGTGATTAATATTCTCTCTGAAACTTGATAGTGTCCGCGTAAAGAAGGGTTTCTTTATTGAAAAGCCTTAAAATGAGAGGGATGTGATCAGTTGAGTATTACTGTTGTTATACCTACTTATAACCGAGCAGACAAGATAAAAAAATCCATTGAAAGTGTCTTGGAACAAACATATCCTGTCGATGAAATCATCATTGTTGATGACTTTTCAACGGATCAAACAGAACAGGTAGTTCGGTCGTTTAATAGTGAAAAAATAAAATATGTAGTCAACTCATTTAAAAAAGGAGCAAATGGTGCAAGAAATACGGGGATTATGTTGGCTAAGGGTGAATATATCGCCTTTCAGGATAGTGATGATAGATGGTTACCTGAAAAAATAGCAAAACAATATCAATACATGATTGAAAATCCAAGTGTTGATCTGTGTTTCTGCAGCATGAATCTTATAGGAAGTAAACATGGAATTGTGCCCAAGCGGCAAGTGAAGCCGAAAGAAATAGCCACTCAGCTTGAGAAAGGAAATTTTATTAGTACCCAAACCATTTTTACAAAAAATAATGTGGCAAAAAGCATTCTATTTGACGAAGACCTGAAACGATTTCAAGATTGGGATTTTGTTTTGAGAGTGGCGAGAGACTATAACATTCACCATTTAAATGAAAATCTTGTAGAGGTAGAAGTCCAAGAAGATAGTATTAGTAAAACGATAAAAGAGGTAGAAGCACTTAAGGAATTTTTCACTAAACATCCTTATTTGACCAAAACACACCTGGTTAATAAAGCCCGTTATTACAAAATCCTCGTTCATGATTATATAGGTCAGGAACGAGCCACTAAGGCAATCATTAGTTTATTGACATATAACTTTTATAGGTTTTTTAATAAGGTGATTAATCGGAGACTGGTGTAGTTGGTGAAAGAATAGTGGTTAAGCTGCAAAAGGATTTGCAGCACTCAGTTTGTACAGATGATTAAAAGGTAAAAGAGAATATAAAAAACAACATCAACTGAGGACAACAAAGCCATAATCGGTTCTTTGAAATGTTAGGAAGGATGTAAAATGAAAAAAGTCGATATATTGTTGCCGATTTACAATTCAGTCTCTGAAACTCGCAACTGCATTGAAAGCATTTTGGAGAATACACCCCAAGATACATTTAATTTATATTTATTGGATGATAAAAGTACGGATGTTCAGATCGAATACATGACAAAGTACTATTCGGAAAAATACCCGAAAAATATCATTGCGATTCGAAATAACGAGAATCTCGGTTTTCCAGGGAACGTTAATAATGGGTTTGCGATCACGAAAAATGATGTGATCATCCTGAATAGTGATACATTGGTTACTGGAAATTGGCTAGAAATCCTAGCTGACGTGGCCTGCAGCGATGAATCAATCGCCGCGATTAATCCAATGAGTAACTACGGCGTTTTAGCAGGACTTCCCACTCCCAATAGTACCGTAAATGAACTATTTTCGTTTAAAGAGCTTGCAACGGCGTTCCAAAAAAGTAAAGAATCTGGATATATCGAAACACCGCTGTTAATCGGTTTTTGCATGTACATGAAAAGAACGGCATTAAAAACGGTTGGGGTGTTTGATGCTGAGGCGTTTAAACGCGGATATGGAGAAGAAACGGACTGGTGCATGAGGGCCAGACAAAAAGGGTATAAACTGGCGGTGGCAAAGGCTGCCTATGTTCACCACATTGGCGGAAGTTCATTTGGAACGGAAAAAGAGCAGCTGCAAAAAAGGTCGAGGGAAATTCTACTGCAGCGTTATCCGCAAATTGATGCGGAAATAGAACAGTTTGTAAAAGAAACTCACTTTAAAGCGATGAGAAAAAACATGATGAGTAATTTGCCGTTTTTTCAAAAGAAAGCCGGGGGCTGGCTAAAAATAAAAATGATTAAACATTTTGTTTCGAACAGTATCTAGTCAACTAAGAAGGAGTTAATTAATGTAGTGGGTAAACTTGTCTCGAATTATTTTTTCACCGTCCTGTATCAGTTGTTATTAATGTTAACCCCATTTATTACGACTCCATATATAGCAAGAATTTTGAAGGCTGAAGGAGTAGGGACGGATGCCTATGTATTATCGGTAGTACAGATTTTCATTGTTTTTATTGTGTTAAGTTTGCCGATGTACGGAAGCAGGCAAATCGCAATAAAAAAAAATCAGGAAGAAGCTTCAGTTGAATTTTGGTCTATATTTACCTTCCAACTCATTGTCTCTATATTAAACCTAATTGTTTACTTGATTTTTATTCAGACTGTTTCGTCTCATAAAGAATTGTACTATATTCATATTTCAACTCTATTATCCTATAGCTTGGATATATCCTGGTATTTTATCGGCAAAGAGCAGATTAAAATGATTGCAATTCGAAATATGATGATTAAAATAGCAGGCATTTTTTTGATTTTTACTTTCGTGAAGCATTCACAGGACCTGCCATTATATGTGGCCATTAATGGTGGTACGTTGTTAATCGGGCAATTAATTATGTGGAGGCCCTTATTTAAGGAAATTAAATTGGTGAAGCTGTCGATAAAGGATTTGAAAGAACATATTCGCCCGATTTTTATATTGTTTATTCCGCAATTAATGATCCAAGTCTATGCCTTGATTAACAGGATTGTTCTGGGAAATGTTTCTGGTGAGATACAGGTGGGGTATTACAATCAGGCATCTAAAGTGGCGAGAATAGCAATTGGCTTAATCAGTTCACTAGGAACCGTCTTACTGCCAAGAATGGCTTCAGAGTTTTCCAAGGGAAACAAAGAACAATTGAAAAAGTACACGGACTATACACTGCAGTTTGTATTGATGATTACATTACCGATGACATTGGGCCTAATGGCCATTTCGCCTAATTTTGTAAAATGGTTTTTAGGAGCAGAATTCAAAAGTGTTTCAAACACGTTGATTCTGATGTGTCCTGATATCATTTTTGTGGGATTGGCTAATGTATTTGGTATTCAAATATTGGTTGCAACTCAACAGCAAAATAAATACACCATTTCGGTCACAGTTGGTGCTTTTTTGAGTTTACTAATTAATTTGCTATTGGTCCATTCACTTGGAAGCATCGGGACAACGATTGCGTTATTGGTCGCCGAGGGAGTTGGAGCAGTCTTACAAATGTATTATGCAAGGAACTATTTTCACTTTAAAAACTTTTTACTGTTATTTAGTAAGTATCTGATTCTCAGTGTGTTTGTTTTCATACTGGCAGTCTATTTAGGGAAGGTTTTATCGGTTCCGCCAATGCTGTTAACGGTGATCCAGTTGATCGCAGGTGCATTCATTTATTTGGCTGGATTACTGATTATAAGGGATCCCCTTCTGATTAAAACGGTTAAGGGTTTTTACAACCATTATAGAAATGATTGACAAGACATTAGACGTAGCGGAGATGTATTGAAAATGAAAATTACCATTGCAGGAACCGGCTATGTAGGATTATCCAATGCGATACTTTTAGCCCAACACAATGAGGTCATAGCTCTTGATATTATTCAAGAGAAAGTAGATATGATAAATAATAAAAGATCTCCTATTATTGATCATGAGATTGAAGAATTCTTAGCAACAAAAGAACTTAATTTAACCGGAACAACAGATAATTATAAAGCTTTTAAAGATGCAGAATATGTGATTATATCAACGCCGACAAACTATGACCCTGAGAAGAATTATTTTAACACAAGAACGGTTGAAGCAGTGATTGCCAATGTTCTTTCCCTCAACCCAGATGCTGTCATGGTGATTAAATCTACCGTTCCGGTAGGTTACACGGATAAAGTAAAAGAGAAGTTTGAAACCGACAATATTATTTTTTCACCGGAGTTTTTAAGGGAAGGAAAAGCCCTTTACGATAACTTGTATCCCTCCAGAATTGTGGTTGGTGAACAATCAGAAAGAGCGAAAATATTTGCTGATTTAGTAGCGGAAGGTGCCATAAAAGAGGATATTCCTGTTTTGTTTACCAATTCAACTGAAGCGGAAGCGATTAAATTATTTGCTAACACTTACCTGGCAATGAGGGTTGCTTTTTTCAATGAACTGGATTCCTATGCAGAGGTCAGAGGATTAGATACCAAACAGATTATCGATGGTGTTGGCCTCGACCCGCGGATAGGGAACCATTACAATAATCCTTCCTTTGGATATGGCGGCTATTGCCTGCCGAAAGATACAAAGCAGTTATTAGCCAATTATGCTGATGTACCGAATAACATCATGACGGCTATTGTGGATGCCAATAGAACAAGGAAAGATCATATTGCCGACATGATTATCAAGAGAAATCCGCAAATAGTGGGTATTTATAGGTTAACGATGAAAATGGACTCGGACAACTTCAGACAATCAGCTATTCAAGGGGTTATAAAGCGTATTAAGGCAAAGGGCATTGAAGTAGTTGTATACGAACCAGCTTTACATGAAGAGAAATTCTATCATTCTAGGGTAATTAATGAACCGGCAGAGTTTAAAAGAGTAAGTGACGTTATTGTTGCTAATCGATTATCGGATGAATTACTTGATGTCGCGGATAAAGTGTATACAAGGGATTTATTTAGTAGAGATTAAAATTTCAACAGTCTCTATAAACTATGGGGAAGGCCTTTCATTAGTTTGCTAAACTGTTGGAAGGCCTCTTTTCATATGGGCTTAATTTCATTTCTTGAATCACATGCAGACGCCCTCCATATATGATGGAAGGCTCTAATTTGATTCACTCTTTTCAAGTAGAATCTTACTCATTACTCTTTTAGTTATTTGTCTTATCCCTGCAATGCTAACGCTCATCCAAATCCAACTATATACAATACTGAAACCTTCTACCGCGAGGATCGTTTTAGCGTTAATATCACTTGAAAAGGAAGGACCCAATACCGGAAAGTGAAAAATAGAGAGCAGCAAAAGGATTCCTGCGGACAATGCCAGTCCTCCCGTCAAGGTAACGGAAACTTTTCGTTTGGACCATTTAAATCCCAGCCCTAATGCAACCCCTAATAGCCCGGTTGTAAACAGAAAAACCAAAACCTCCGAGGGCTGCATGATCAGCAGTAAAAGGGCGGTTACTACATAGGTAAGCAGGCCAAACTGAACAGAGATAACAGTGGACAGCACTATCGGCCCAGTAGCCATCATGCTAAACGCATAACCGAAACCGCCAATTAACCCAGCAGACTGTAAAATGGCCGCAATAGCTCCTAAAAGACTCCCCAGCAGCATCTTCGTATTCCTTGGATAATCGACAACGGACACTTCATGAGCCTTCAGAAAAAAACGGACTCCCCTTTTTAACACTTTCAGCATACTCCCCTCCCGCATAAATGATCTTCGCTAACCTTCGGGTGGTGCCTGACACCTTTCGGTTGTATAGGATGGAGATTGGTGCCATCTCTAACATGTATTCTTGCAGCAGTAATTGATGCATGGTTTTTTTTCGACAATAAATTTTTCTGGAAAAAGGGTAAAAGCTTGGTTTAAAAGGGTTTGCCGCACTTTTAATCAAACGTTTAGTTAGTATAGCAACATGTCTTCATTTATCAGAATATGTCTTGCCCAGATGCATGTGTTTAATTTAAACAAATGCGTGATACAATGGAAAAAATAAATATCAAATGAAGAAGATGGCTAGTAAAAGTTGCGGATCTCCAAGACATCCGGAAAAAGCTGCAAATCAAAAATATAAGTTCCTTGAAAAAAGAAGAATTAATTCAATATTTGGCAGACGAAATCCCTTCTCTTATTAGAAATATTATCAGTCAGTTCGATGAGCGACGATTATTTTTAATAAAAGATATCATTGCCAATAATGGGGTAATTAGCGCAAAGAATATAGAAATCGAGGAAATGGAGTATTTCTATAAAACTGGTTTTATGTTTACTGGTTTTCAGAATGGCAGTCCAATCGTCATGATTCCTTTAGAATTATTGTCTTCCCTAGGGGAAATTGTACGTAACGAAACGATACTATCAGATGTTAAGCGGAATACGGAATGGATAAAGATAACCCGAGGTTTACTCTATTATTATGGAACTGTGCCTCATGACGAGTTAGTGAATTTAGTTGAGAAATATACGCCTATTCACCCAGATTACCTCGCCTTCAATTATGTTATTTTTGATGCGATGGAATACTACCAAGAAACATACATTGACAGGTATGGATATTCTTACTGGGAAGTGCTAGACCCTTTAATTATTTTAGAGAAGCAGGCATCTAGAAAGAATATTGACTACTATCCATTCTCGAAGAAGCAGCTCCTTGAAGCAGGTGAAACGGACTATGTGGAGCGTCCAAAAGGTTTTCCTCAACTTTTATCGCAACTTACGCAGGAGTATCGGATGTCAAAAAAAGAGGCTATGGAACTTGTAGAGGATTGTATTATACATGTGAAATTAGGCAATCAACCTAGGCAGCTTCTTCAATATTTACAGACGCAACTGACATTCGAAAACTTAGAAGCTGTGCCAAGACTGATGGATGCGGTTGTTCTTCTTATGAATAATACGAGAGAATGGTATTTAAAGGGTTATACATCAGAGGAGTTATTCGCCCAAGAGAAGAAGGCTTTACTGCCTATGCCCAATAAAAAAGGAGAGGTAATTAGTCTCCACCCGTCAAAAGGTTGGCAGAAATGATCCTTGTCCATGTGGCAGCGGGAAGAAATTTAAGAAATTTTGTGGGGACTGAAATCTGGACGGACAAAAGGATAGTATACATGAAGTTAATATTGTAGAATATCTTCCACAATTATCGTAAAAAAGGAGGATATACTGATGGTAGCAAAAAGGAACACACAAGCTTGGGAAGAGGCTAAAAAACGGTGCCGTTTAAATGAGACTGATATACAAATGGCTAAGGAGTTGGGGATGACACCAAAGAGTTTAATTAAAAATATCCCTGCACCTAATCAGCAATGGAAAGCACCTGTAAAAGTATGGATTCGTGATCTATATGAAGAGAAATTCAATAGGGTCTTAACAGTTAAACCTGTTCTCAGTGAAGAATTAAAAAGAAACGTCAAAAAGCAAGACACAACAATTGGTTCTGATCACTGGGATGATGAGGATAACTTACCATTTTGATGTAATCTAAATAGGAAGGGGTTTTCTATATGGAAAACATTCGAAATATCTATTGTGTAGGCAGGAACTATGTATCACATGCAAAGGAATTGAATAATGATATTCCAACCTCGCCTTTTTTGTTCTCAAAGCCGACGCACGCTTTGGTGGAGACATGCGGACAAGAGATTAATCTGCCGGGTGACCGTGGGTCTATTCATTATGAAGTAGAGATGGTTGTACATATCGCAAAGTCCTATGAAAAGGGAATGAAAGTTGACGAACTTGTGGATCGTATGGCGCTGGGGATTGATTTTACACTAAGGGATGTGCAAAGCGAGTTGAAGAAAAAGGGATACCCTTGGCTTCTTGCAAAAGGCTTTCCAAACTCTGCTGTAATAACCCCCTTTATTGAGTTCCCGGGTATAGAAAAATGTAAGCAATTCAATTTTGCTCTTTGGAAGAATGGTGAGCAAGTACAGCGAGGGAATATTCAAAATATGATTTTCGACTTACAAACCATTATTGATTTTAGCGCATTACATTTTGGTCTTGGGAAAGGAGATATCATTTTTACAGGAACACCTGAGGGAGTTGGACCGGCTGTAGAAGGTGATCAATTTTCTCTCAAATGGGGAGAAAATGCAATTGGAGAGTTTTCCGTATCATTAAAAAAATAGACAAGTAAGCTAAAATAGTCAAAGCCATATGATACAAGTTTAAGAATCCGTTCATTAAGTGAACGGTTTTTATTTTTCATCGAATCTTTTTTCAGTGTGGCAAGGTGAAATCAACCCGTTACGTCAATTCAGGGAACTGTGCATGGGTTGTTTTTTTTAAGACCACGAGTTCATTCCTCATTTCTCTGCATGTATTAATATTTAGCATCTCATACATTTTAAGGTATATTAAAATTATTATTAGATAAATCGATGATCAGGAAGTGTTTTGGAGTCAATGGCAAGGGAAGAGAACAAACTAAAAAATAACAACTTATTTTATTCATTCAACTCATTAAGAAAGGTGAGTAGATAATGGTCTCGAAACGGCAAAAGGACATCGTGTTGTCTTTAATGAAGGCAAAAGAACCTGTTACATCAGAATGGATGGCAAAGGAACTTGGTGTGAGTGACAGAACCATTCGCACAGAGATCAAGGAACTTCAATCACAATACACTGCGTTAGGAATCATGATTGAATCGGTTCGAGGAAAAGGATATCTATTAGATATAAAGGACTATGAAGTGTTTGAAAAGGAGTTTAATCCTCATGCCAATGATGCAGTAGATGATCATCAATCTGATTTCTCTGAACAGGAAAATCGGGTTTTGTATATATTAAAACGATTTCTATTAGAAAAGGAACCAATAAAATTGGAAGGTCTTGAGGAAGAGCTATTTGTTTCCAAGCCTAAGCTTCAAAATGACTTGAAAATTATCCGTGAAATATTGGAAAGCTATAATTTGAGGTTAGTTTCTAGACCCCATTATGGTACACAGGTCGAAGGCGATGAATATATGAAACGGCTATGTTTTTCAAATTATATTTTAAGCCGTAATAGCAACCTAAACATTGACAGTAGTTCTTTTCAACTTTTGGATGAAAAACTGTTTGAACAGATAAAGGAAACGATCATAAAAAAAGTAAATGAATACAAAATTGAGATATCCGACATTGCACTTGAAAATTTGGCAACCCATATCTCAATTGGATGCAAGAGAATTGAAGAAGGGTTTGTCATTGAAAACCTTGGACACGATTTAACAGGCAAATACCCCTTTGAACGAATAGTTGCGAACGAAATTGTGAAAGAAGTAGAGGGGTTTACCGGCTTAAAATTTCCAAAAGCGGAGATTGATTATATAATTGTTCATTTGTTGGGGACAAAATTGATTCATAAGAATACGTTGAATGAATTTAGTAAATTTGATGAGTTAAGCACCATTATTCATTGCATGCTGGAAAGACTGAGAACCGAATTAAATTGGGACTTTTATGACGACTCAGAATTCATTCAAGCGCTGACCTTGCACATTCGTCCGGCAATGAACCGTCTGCGTTATAACATGAACATTCGTAATCCGTTATTAGACGAAATTAAAAGGAAATATCCCAGCGCCTTTGAGGGTGCTGCCATTGCAAGCAGATGCATTGACGAATATTTGGGGATTGAGGTAGGAGAACACGAAATTGCTTATATTGCCTTACATATCGGCGTTGCATTAGAAAGAAAGAAGACAAGACAGAAAAAGGCAAAACGGGTGATTGTGGTCTGTGCTTCTGGTGTTGGAAGTGCAAGGCTATTGTTTTATCGCTTGCAAAATGAATTTAAAGATGAATTGGATATTGTGGCTACAACCAATTATTATCAATTAAAAGAATACGACCTATCCTCGATTGATTTTATTATAAGTACGATTCCAATAAAAGTAGATATAGGTGTTCCGATACAAGTGGTCAATACCTTTTTAGGAGAAAGTGATATTGAAAAAATCCGAAATGGTTTATCACCTGTAAAAGAGTATGAGGAAGAGAGCTACTTAGATGAATCCAGAGTTTTTATTCATAAAGACTTCGTGGATAAAGAAAGTGTCATCCGGTTTATGTGTCAGGAATTATACAAACAAAAACTCGTCTCCCAAAATTATATAAATTCAGTGTTGGAAAGAGAATCAGTCGCCCCAACCAGCTTTGGGAATCTTGTGGCCATCCCTCATCCACTTACACCTGAAACAGAGGAAACGATATGGACAGTGTGCACATTAAAGAAGCCCATCGAATGGGCAGATAGGCATATGGTTCAATTTATCTGCTTGTTAAATATAAGAAAAGTACCTAACGGTGATGATCTGGATAGAATGTATAAAAGGCTCCTTGCTCTACTAGAAAACAGTACAAAGGTCCAAAAAATTTTAAAGAGTGAATCAGCTAAGGAAATTATAAAGATTTTAAATGAATCTTAAGATGATGCAACCCCGAAGCAATCGTTTTGTATATTAATCCATATCAGTTATTTATGTTGTGTAACGTAAATTAATTAAGAAGTTATCTTATTGGTGCAGGAAGTGTTAGCTAGTAGAAGAAGAAATTTATTTAGGGCAAAGAATGAGGGGATCCCAAAAGGGGTACCCCTTTTTGGTTATGGGATTACTAATAAAGAATTCATCCATTTTTCCGTTGAGTAACGGAAAAATCCTTTCTGTAAAATTAACCGTTTTCAACATAAACTATAAACAAGTGATAAAACACTATTAAAACAGTTGCCAAATAAACTGCTTTGATGAATTGGCCAATTGTTTCTCAAAATAACTTTTATGGACAAATAGGAGGAATATATCGATGAATATTTTATTATGTTGTGCAGCAGGAATGAGTACAAGTTTGCTAGTAACAAAGATGGAAAAAGCAGCCCAAGAACAAGGTGTTGAAGGGAAAATCTGGGCCGTCCCAGCTAATGCAGTCAATCAACATATCGACAACGCGGATGTTCTTCTTTTAGGGCCGCAAGTTAGATATCTGCTTTCAAATATGAAAAAGATGGGTGAAGAAAAGGGGATTCCAGTGGATGCGATCAACCCAATCCACTACGGTACGTGTAATGGCCCAGAAGTTCTAAAAACAGCTATTAATCTAATAAATAATAAATAATAAAAGGGAGAAAAAGAAAATGAGTAATTTCAACAGCTTTTTAGAAGAGAAAGTCATGCCTGTTGCAGGAAAGATTGGTGCACAAAGACACTTACTAGCTCTTCGTGATGGTCTCATTGCGACTATGCCATTCATTGTTATTGGTTCATTATTCTTGATCCTAGCTAACTTGCCGATTCCAGGTTATGCTGATTGGATGACGTCTATTTTTGGGCCAACATGGGCTGCCAAATTAAGTTATCCAGTCGATGCAACCTTCAATATTATGTCAATTATCGCAGCATTCGCGGTGGCTTACCGATTAGCAGAAGGTTATAAGCTTGACGCGATGAGTGCGGGTGCTATTTCAGTTGCTGCTTTCCTATTAACAACACCATTTAGTTTCGTATTTACTCCGGCTGATGCTGATACAGGAGTGATGGTAACTGGAGCGATTTCAAAAGCTTTCTTGAGCAGTAAAGGTTTGTTCGTTGCATTACTTTTTGCCATTATATCAACAGAAATTTATCGTTGGGTTGTCAAAAAAGATATTGTTATAAAAATGCCAGCTGGTGTACCGCCAAGTGTTGGTAAATCATTTGCAGCTTTAATTCCAGGATTTTTTGTTCTTTTTATAGTTTGGGTAATTCGTTTACTTGTTGAATTGACTCCTTATGAAAGTATAAACGGCTTAGTTACAACCCTTTTAGGTGACCCGTTAAAAATGGTAGGTCTTACTCTAGGAGGATCCATTGTTGCTGAATTATTCGTAACGATATTATGGGCTACTGGATTACACGGTACAAACATCGTTAAAAGTGTAATGGAACCAATTTGGTTTGGTGCGATGGGTGACAATATGACAGCATATCAAGCTGGTAAGCCTCTGCCACACATTGTTACACAACAATTCTGGGATAACTTCGTCCATATCGGGGGTACGGGTGTAACCATTGGTTTGGTTCTGATCAATGGTAATGTTTGCTAAGTCCCAACAAATGAAAAGTCTTGGTCGTTTGGCGCTTGCTCCTAGTATCTTTAACATTAACGAGCCATTAATCTTTGGTATGCCAATTGTGTTAAACCCAATCATGATCATTCCATTCGTATTTACTTCTATTGTTACGGTAATTGTAACATTCCTTGGAATGGATATGGGATTGGTTGCAAAACCTGTAGGTATTGCAGTACCTTGGACAATGCCGCCGATTATCTCAGGATATCTTGCTTCTGGCGGACATATTTCAGGTGCGGTTATGAATTTAATTAACATTGTTATTTCATTCTTAATTTATCTTCCATTCTTTAGAATATATGATAAAGCGAAGAAGAGAGAAGAAGATGCGATGAACGGAAATGGTAAGAAAATCGCGTAAGGATTGACTGGGCATTAGTTAGGCTAGTGCCTCTCTTTTTACCTTGAAGTCCATTCGCCTTCTGATAGAATGAGATGTTAGAAATACAAAGCTATTTACCGACCGTAAAACTTCTAAATTTTAATAATGACCCAAATTAGCAGGAGAGAGGCATGTCCTTTTCCTAGTAAATCATATGAAAGGCTGTTAATCATGAATGAAATCATCATGAATAAAGAAGAACTCTACAATCTTGCATTTCAATTAATCCTTCATGCAGGGAATGCAAGAAGCTTGGCTATGGAAGCCATGCAAGAAGCTAAAAAAGGTAATTTTGATGAAGCAGAGGCAAAATTAACTGAGGCAGATTCTGCCTTCAATGAAGCACATCATGTTCAAACGGATTTAATCCAAAAGGAAGCTAACGGATCGGAATTTGAACTTCCTCTTATTATGATCCACGCACAAGACCATTTGATGACCTCAATGACCCTTAAAGATTTGGCCAGAGAAATCATCGATTTGCATAAACTTCTCAAAAAGGCTTAAAACAAAATCCTCTTCCATTAGGACAAGAAGAGATAAACATTAGGGCAAATCAAAACATTTCAATGAGTTTGTTTGAGTAGAATTTGTAATTGAAAAATGTCTGTCCATTCTTTAAATAGCCCAATTTATTTTGGGTTTTTTTTATGAAAAATGATTTGGACCATTTTGAAAGGAAATGAACTTTTATGAAAAAAACATTCCCAGAAAATTTTTTATGGGGCGGAGCTACAGCCGCAAACCAATATGAAGGTGGCTACAATGAAAGCGGAAGAGGGCTTGCAACAAGCGACTTCATAACAAATGGTTCTGCAGACCGTCCTAGAAAAATTACCATCAAGTTAAACGATGGCACAAAAACGATGGTAAATCGACGACCTACCGGGGACCCGAAAGTTGATACGATACCGGAAGGCGCATCAGGCTATATTGATGAAAAGGTTTATTATCCTAGCCATAAAGCGGTTGATTTTTACCACCATTACAAAGAAGATATTGCTCTTTTTGGAGAAATGGGTTTTAAGTGTTTCCGGCTATCCCTTAGTTGGTCCCGAATATTCCCAAAAGGTGGAATCGAGGGGGAACAACCAAATGAGGAAGGGTTAAAATTTTACGAGGATGTCTTTAAAGAGTGTAAAAAATATAATATCGAACCATTAGTAACTCTTTATCATTTTGAAACTCCTGCTTATTTGGCTGAACATTTTAATGGTTGGGGCGGACGTGAGACGATTGATTGTTTTTTAAGAATGTGTAATGAAGTCTTTACACGATATAAAGATTTAGTAAAGTATTGGATTACCATTAACGAAATTAATGTATTAAATGGTTACGCCTTTATGGGAACCAGGGAGGCTACCGCCCAGGTACGTTATCAAGCAAAGCATCATATGTTTGTTGCGAGTGCCCTCGCCAATAAACTTTGTCACGAAATCATTCCGGATGCAAAGATAGGCTGTATGGTTGCATTAAGTTGCATTTACCCGAAAGATTGTAAGCCGGAAAACGTTTTTGGAGCTTTGGATTATCGAAGAGGAGCTTTAATTTATTCTGATATCATGATGCGGGGATATTATCCATCTTACGCTGATCGTTTTTTTGAAGAGATGGGGGTATCGATAAAGAAAGAATCAGGGGATGAAGAAATAATTAAGGCGTATCCTTCAGACTTTTTATCATTTAGTTATTACCGAAGCAGTGTATACCATACTGAAATCGTTCAGAATACCGATACCGGCGGACAAATGGGAGATATTAATCCATACGTAGAAAAAACGGAGTGGGGTTGGGCGATTGATCCTATTGGGTTAAGATACACCTTATCTGAACTTTATGACCGCTATCAAAAACCTCTCTTTATTGTTGAAAACGGAATGGGAACGATTGATAAACCGGATGAAAATCAATATGTGGAAGATGATTATCGGATCCAGTATTTCCGAGATCATATTGAAGAAATGAAAAAGGCGGTTACTTTAGACGGTGTTGACTTAATGGGCTATACACCATGGGGCTGCATTGATTTAGTTTCTGCAGGAACTGGCGAGATGAAAAAACGATATGGTTTTATTCATGTAGATATGGACGACGAAGGAAATGGAACATTAAAAAGAACAAAGAAAAAATCATTTGAATGGTACAAGAAAGTGATTGCAACTAACGGAGAAGACCTTAGTTTTTAGATTAACTAATTAAATTAGCGCACTTTTCTGTTATATAAAACCTGCACCATAAAAACTTACTAATTGTTCCGTTCTTTAAAAGATGATAAACAAAAGATTTAATGGAGAAGGTCTTTCCATCAGTTTGCAAAACTGATTGGAGGCCTTTTTTTCATATTGGTGGTCAATAGGCTCAGATTAACCTTATTTGTTAAAGCAGTTTCAAACTACTTACCCAAACACTTTTTTAAATTACAAAAAAGTCATCTGCTGTTGACAAATACTATAATAAACTTGGGCTTTTTATGAGCTTAGCGGTCTTTTGTCATTTTATGCATAAGTTTTAAACATACTATTACTATGATCATACCTGGAGGGGAATATGAAGAAAGGCAAATTTAGTTTACAAGCGATTATTATTCTATTTGTATGCAGTGTCGTCGCTTTATCACTTGGAATAACTGATATCATCATAAGCAAAAGAATTACCTCTAGTGTGGAAGAGACAGAGAAAGAAAAAGCCCTTAATGTTGCAAGGATGACTTCCTTAAGTCCGTCGGTGATTGATGCATTAGATGGGGCACCAAATCATACGGAAGTACAGGATTTTGCCAGCAAAATTAAAGATAAAACGAATGTTAACTTTGTGGTTGTGATGGATATGAAAGGAATCCGTCTTTCCCACCCGGACCCCAGTGAAGTGGGGAAACACTTTAGGGGAGGAGATGAAGGCCCTGTTCTTACAGGAAAGGAGTACGTTTCCATCTCGAAGGGGACTCTCGGCCGATCCATGCGGGCATTTACTCCAATAAAGAATTCACAAGGAAAACAAGTCGGTGCGGTTGCGGTAGGAATTTCTTTAGAAAATGTTACAAAGGCAGTACATAAGGGACGGATGGGGATCTTTATTGGGACGTTAATCGGAATCCTAATCGGTGTAATCGGTGCAGTCGGCCTGGCAAAATACATTAAAAAAATCCTTTTAGGACTCGAGCCATTCGCTATTGCTAAACTGCTTGAAGAACGTAGTTCCATGCTTCAGTCTGTGCGTGAGGGAATCATAGCGATCGACCAAGAAGGAAAAATCACCCTGGTAAACAGGGCAGCCAAAAAGCTTTTTAAAAGAGCCGGTCTTGAAGAGAACCCCATGGGCAGGAACATTGAAGCTTATTTGCCAGAGACGCGGTTAACTCGCATTATAAAATCGGGGGAAACCGAATTGGATCAAGAACAAAATCTGAATGGGGTAACGATTTTAGTAAACAGGGTTCCGGTGATCGTGGAAAATGAGCCGGTGGGAGCACTCGCTACCTTCCGTGACAAAACCGAAGTCAAATTATTGGCCGAACAGCTTACCGGGGTGCGTAACTATGCAGATGCTCTCCGTGCCCAGGCACATGAATTTATGAACAAACTTCATGTCATCCTTGGCCTGGTTCGAACGGAACAATATGATACACTTTCTAATTATGTGAGTGAAACGGTTAACCATCGGGAAACAGAAATGGGCTTTGTAACGAAGAAAATTCAAGACCCTGTTCTTGCTGGATTTATGATTGGTAAACTAAGCTTTGCTAGAGAATCAGGTGCTTCTTTATCATTTGATTGTTCAAGTAAACTTCCCAAGCCTGCAAACCCAGAAATTACCCATGAGCTAATCACCATCATTGGAAACCTCTTCGATAACGCAATGGAGGCGATTGCGGACAGTCCAAACAAAAATGTCGATCTAAAACTTGATTATGCCGAGGATATTTTAACAATCGAGGTTAAAGACACAGGGATGGGGATGACGACCTCACTTCAAAACAGAATACTGGATAAAGGGTTCTCGACGAAAGGAGAAAACCGCGGGTACGGGTTATATCTTTTGGCACAGGCAATTGAAAGGCTGGAAGGGGACATGATTATTTCGTCTAAGCCTGGAAAAGGAACCAATTTTGCTGTGTATATACCCTATAAAGCAGAGGATGAATCGAATGATTAATGTAATGATTGTCGAAGATGACCCGATGGTCGCAGAAATCAATAAACAATATCTTGCTAAAATTGATGGGTTCCGATTAGCTGGAACCGTCAATTCAGTGGCGGAAGCGATCCGATTTTTGGGGAAGAATGATATTCAGCTCATTCTTCTGGATATTTTTATGCCGGGAAAGCAGGGACTAGAGCTGTTAGCGTATCTTCGGGAAAATGACCTTGAAATTGATGTCATCATCATTTCAGCTGCTTCCGATCTTGAACGAGTTAAGAAGGCATTAAGGTATGGTGTTATCGACTATTTAATTAAGCCATTCGAGTTTGAACGGTTTAACTCGGCACTTGCTGCCTACCTTGAGCAAACCCGGTTCATTGGTAAACAGGATTCGGTTAGTCAGCAGGAGCTCGATCACTTACTTTTGCACAGAGACGAAACGGTTGTAGTAGAAGAACTGCCAAAGGGGTTAACGAAGGATACTTTAAAACAGGTGTGGGATGCCGTTCATGGATTAAAGGACGGGCCCTTTTCTACTGATGAAGTAGCAAATGTTATAGGAATATCAAGGGTTTCAGCAAGAAAATATCTTAATTTCTTAAAGGACTTAGGAATTCTTGAAGTTAAGGTTATCTATGGAACGGTCGGAAGGCCTGTATACCAACATGAATATAACAAATTTAAAGAGCATTTAATAAAAAACTTTCTGTAAGCAGTCTCTGTAACTGCTTACTTTTTTTATTTACAAAAAGAATTATTAAACTTACATAATCTATGAAAACGGTTTATTCAGGAATATGATAGACATGTAGCAAGACAAAGGAGGATAAAAAAATGCAAATTCCAATTAAGAAAACGCTTGATAAGATTCCAGGTGGTCTGATGGTTGTTCCACTTTTTTTAGGGGTATTAACAAATACATTTTTTCCGCAAGTTTTACAAATTGGTAGTTTTACAACAGCATTATTCAGTAAAGAAGCTTCATCAACCATTTTGGCTTGTTTTATGTTTTTAATAGGTTCGCAAATTAATTTTAAATTAGCACCGAAGGCATTGAAAAAAGGGGCAATATTATTAACAGGAAAATTTATCGTAGGTGCTGGTATTGGTTTAACTGTAGCAGCGATTTTTGGACCTGCCGGTATACTAGGATTAACACCATTAGCCATCCTTGCAGCGTTGTTAAATGCGAATGGCGGGTTATATGCATCTCTTGCTTCATCGTATGGTGATGAAACGGATGTAGGTGCCTATGCGTTATTTTCTTTAAAAGATGGTCCATTTTTCACCTTAGTAGCTTTAGGTGCATCAGGCCTTGCCACCATTCCTTTTCAAACACTTCTGGGAGTATTAATTCCGATTGTAATCGGAATGATTTTAGGTAATATTGATCCTGATATGAGAAAGTTCCTTGGAAGCAGTAAATTATTATTAATCCCATTCTTCTCCTTCCCATTAGGTGCAGGAATGAATCTTTCAACGATTGTAAAAGCTGGGGGTCCTGGGATATTACTAGGATTAATCGCTGCCTTCACTGGAATTGGCGCTTACTTCCTATTGAAGTTATTTAAAGAAAACCCAATCGTTGGTCTAGCAACAGGGTCAACGGCAGGAAATGCGGTAGCTACACCAGCTGTTGTGGCGGCAGCAGATCCGACCTTACTTGCAATAGCACCTACAGCTACTGCACAAGTGGCAGCAGCATGTGTCATCTCCGCCATCGTCTGTCCGATTATTGTGAGCTATGTATTTAAAAGGTCCCAAAAGAAAAAAGCGAATCAATCGATTACAAGGGCAGCCTGATAAAAAGTAACGTTAAATTCATAGTAAAAACTTAAACAAAGTAGTCAGTCGGTTTTTACTGTCTGCTTTGTTTAATTACAAAAAGGATACATTAAATTAAAAAACCTATTGTGATAAAGAAAATGCTATTAACATGGAAGATAGAAATCTATGTTGCTATAATTATCCGAAGAGTATTTTTAATACAGAAAGAAGGAAACACCATGAATGTCCCTGAGAATGTGATTATTACAACATTAAAAGGAAAAGAAGTTCTCTCTAATCCTTTTTTAAATAAAGGAACGGCTTTTACGAAAGAGGAAAGGGAAGACCTTGGACTTGACGGTCTGCTGCCTCCTCGTGTGCTTACCCTTGATGAACAAGCAAATAGGACTTATGAGCAATATCAAATGCGAACTACGAATCTATTTAAAAACGGTCTGCTTAATGATTTATATAACCGCAATGTTGTTTTGTTTTACCGTCTTTTAAAAGACCACTTAGCAGAAATGCTCCCAATCATCTATACTCCTACTGTCGGTGAGGCGATTCAGACTTACTCTCATACCTATCACCGTCCGGGTGGATTATATCTTTCCATTGACGATCCTGAGGGTATTGAAAAGGCCTTTAATAATCTTGGACAGCCCAATGGCATTGATTTAATCGTCGTTACCGACTCTGAAAGCATTTTAGGTATTGGAGACCAAGGGGTAGGCGGTATTAATATAGCGATCGGTAAACTTGCTGTATACACAGCGGCTGCAGGTATTGATCCAAGCCGGGTTCTGCCAATCGTGTTGGATGTTGGTACGAATAATCAGGCTTTGGTGGCCGATCCTCTTTATATTGGCAACAAATTTGCCCGTGTCCGTGGTGAGCGTTATGACCAGTTCATTGATTTATTTGTTCAGACTGCAAGAAAGTTCTTTCCAGAGGTTCTTATTCATTGGGAGGACCTTGGTAATGTAAATGCGCGTAAAATCTTGGATAAGTACGGTGACAAAATTCTTACCTTCAACGATGACATCCAAGGAACAGGGGCCGTTACCCTTGCTGCTGTGATGTCTGGGATGAAAATAACAGGGGCTGATCTGAAGGACCAGCGTATTGTTGTCTTCGGACCAGGGGCTGGCGGCCTCGGTATAGCCGACCAAATTTCAGATGCAATGGTTCTTGAAGGGCTGAGCAGAGAAGAAGCCTATGACCGTTTCTGGGCTATTGACTATCGGGGGATGCTAACGGATGAAACACCAGGGGTCTTTAACTTCCAGAAGCCTTATGTAAGAAAGGCAGAAGAAGTAAAGGACTGGGATATGAATGAGGATGGAATCATTTCATTAATGGAAGTCGTTCAGAAGGTGAAGCCGACCATCCTGATCGGAACTTCCGGACAAGCCGGTGCTTTCACGGAGGAAATTGTGAAAGAAATGGCCAAGCATGTTGAGCGCCCTATCATCTTGCCTTTGTCCAACCCGACTGCATTGACGGAAGCGGTGCCGGAAAACCTAATGAAATGGACAGATGGCAAGGCTCTAATTGCCACTGGCAGCCCGTTTCCCAACGTGGAATACCAAGGTGTTTCCTATGAAATTGGGCAGTCTAATAACGCATTTATATTCCCAGGACTGGGTCTTGGTGCGATTGTTGCCAAAGCTGAAGTGATTTCAAAAGGAATGTTTGCAGCTGCTGCTTATGCAGTTGCGAGAATGTGTGACATCAGCACAACTGGGGCATCACTGCTGCCATCGATTGAAAAACTTCATAAGGTCTCAAAATACGTAGCCATTGAAGTAGTCAATGCGGCAATTCATGAAGGTATTGCAAGAGCAGATATCCAAGATGTGGAGACTGCTATTGAAGAGGCGATGTGGATGCCGGAGTATAAGGAAATAAAGAGTGTAGGGATTTGGACAAACATTCATTCCTATGCATGATTAAATAGTAAAATAAAAAATGCTCATTCCTATGCTTACTAGGCAATAGGATGAGCATTTTTTTATAAAAACAAACGGCGTATCCTAATAGTAAATTTTTAAAACGCCTTATTATTTAAAAATTAGAAGCTATCGGGATTCAGACGCTTGTTGTCGGTAGTAGACTCATTGACGGAAGCGTCGCCGTCTTTATTCACTTTTGCTTCTTCACGCTTAACATTTTCCGTTACTTGTTGGGTTTCCGTAACTTCCTTTTTATTAATCACCAGTTCTTCGGTCACGACAGGCTTCTTCGTGACTTCGACTTTCTCCTCGACAATTGGAACACGGATGGTTTCATCATCGCCTATAGGCGTGGTTGTATCTGCTTCCGTTCCATCCACTGCCCGTCTTTCGATGCTAACCTCTTCATGTTGTACAGGAACATTTACCGTTTGCTGTTCTTCAACGACATCCTTTTTTACCTCTACTTCACCTGTCTGAACACGTTGTTTATTAACATCCAGCTGTTCCTCGCGAAGCTTTATGGAGTGCGGTGAATCTGTGTCAAGAGTATCATCAAGATCCATTTGTCCACTAGCAAGGGTTCCTCCGGAGACATCATCGGCAACACCAACATTGCCTGTTCCTCTTTCACCAAGGAGCAGAATCATTCCAGAATTGAGATCATCTTGGTATTTTAGTGCATCTGCTTGATTAATGCCCTGGGCGACCAAATGGTCATAATAGGTAGTTCCGCTGCCATCATTTTGATACATTCGATCCTCAAATGGGGTAAACAGGCTTGCGAAGAACCCACGGTCCTCTTCTGTATCGGTCTCCCTGGCTGCGGCTATCTCTTGAGAAGCAACGCCTGTTTCCTCTTCGATAGAGGAAGGGACATTTGTTGTATTAGCAATAATTGACAAGTCTTTTACAGAATATCCTTGGTTCTGAAATTCCTCTATGGCCTGAACCACTTCATCACTGGAATTATAAACTCCTAATACTGTTTTACTCATAGTTATTGCCTCCATTTCTCATTTGTTAGCTTATAGGCTTACAAACTATACTTACCCGGCAAAGCATCATCGGAAACAAACTTTTCCTGATAATTAAGAAGTTAAGATTTAAATAGAGGGGAGTTTTTCAGTTAACCACTTCACAGAAGGGGTTGATTGGCCTATTTTTTTTGTATCGCTGGTCGATATAGCTCTTGTAAATAAAGCCAAAAACCCTCATATTAGAAGGAAAGGAGGCACGATATGCGACGTGATATACAACCGAATGAACGAGCTTTCTCGTCTAAGGAAGTAGCCGAAGATGTGGGGATTGCAACACCCACTGTTCGTAAGTATGGCCAAATCTTAGAGCGGAATGGATATGAGTTTTTAAAAGATGGCGATCGGCGTATTTTTGTTCAAACTGACATCGAAGCGCTTATAGCGCTGCGCGATACAGAGAAACCCTTGGACGATACAGCAAAAGACCTTGCGTATCAACAAAAAGAGAGGTTAGAAAGCTCAAATGAGCAGGAGATTGCCATATCCGATACATATGAAAGGCTGCCCCAAGATCCCAACCAGTTAAAAGAAATTTTAATGTTTGTAGTCAATGAACTGGCAGCCTCGCGAGAAATGAATGTCCAACTGAAAAACGATATGGCGGAGCTTAAAGTAACGGTTTCCCGGCTCCAGCAAGATCATCATGCAATCAGTTCCAGTATTGGAAATTCAGCGCAAAAAACTCATACTAAAATTGAAAAATTAACTGAACAGCAAAAAACATATCATGAAACTATGCTGCATCAAGAAAGAGAAATAACTGAATTTCTACAAAAGGAATTACAAAATTTGCGCGATGAACAGCAAAAAGAATGGCTTTCACAAAATGAATTTAATAAACGTTTAGAGGAAACGATACAAAATCCTAAAGGGAAATGGGAATGGTTTTTCTCGTTATTTCGAAAGTAGGGGGAGGATGTCTGCTTTAAGTCCATATATCGCCGATATGGAGGAAAAACTTAATCTTGCAGCTACTTGAAAGAGAAAATAACTGACATATAAAAGGATCTCCTCCTAAAACCACGGTTTTCCTGACTCCTTCATTTTTCGACAAGCTCAAATTCTATTTAAGCAAATTCCCGGGAAATATCTACATCTTCCGAGTCGATATCGACAAATATTCATCGTGATTTGTCGGCAGGATCCATTTTTACTTTTGTCATTTATTCAAACAGGTGAACCACATCCATTAATGGAGTGGTTTTTTTGTTGTTCATCTTTTAATGGGACTCGAATTATAGATTGATTCCTTTATTAAGATGGAATCATTTTATTTCTCTGAAAAGAGTCAGAAAAAACCTCTATAAGGTATTTTTTACAGATACAAATTACTTCGCCATACTAACATTCGTGTTAACCACATTTCATGGCCATTTTAAACTAATAAAATATATGATTTCATCATTTTACGAACATTAAATTATAGTTTAACTATAATATTCGTATTTTGTATTGCCAAACCGATTTTTACTACGTATAATCTTAAATGTAAGAGAAAGAACCGAACCCTTGAATGATGTTCATCGTCATTCGATACTATTTTTTTGACTTGGAAAGTGAGGCCAGATATGACGCAGCGTAGAATCCCTTATCTCATCTTGGCTCCAGGATTGATTCTCTTGATTTTATTCTTGGTGTTACCCCTTATCTCCATTATCTTTCCGACGTTCTTTAACGGAGGAATTACCTTTTCGAATTATACTGCGTTCTTTTTGGATGAGTATAACTTTGGTATCTTATGGCGGACGATCAAGGTTTCACTGATGGCCACACTTATTTGTGTAGTCGTTGGAGTCCCGACTGCCTACTATATTTCGCAAAGTCCCAAAAAGTGGCGCGGACTGTTAATGTCGATTACATTGTTTCCGTTATTAACGAATTCAGTTGTGAGGAGTTTCGCTTGGATTACCATTTTGGGGCAAGACGGGATTGTTAATCATGCATTACTAACGATTGGCCTAATTTCAAAACCGCTTACCTTACTTTATACAGAATTCGCCATTATCATTGGCTCAGTTTATCTCTTCCTTCCTTTAATGGTAATAACATTAGTGGGGATTTTAGAGAACATTGATTCTGAAATTATGGAAGCTGCAGAAACGCTAGGGGCCAATCGCTTGATTGCGTTTGTGAAAGTTATATTGCCCTTAAGTGTGCCTGGGATTATTGTTGGCAGCATTTTGGTGTTCACAGGGAGCATGACAGCCTATACAACCCCGCAATTATTAGGCGGAAACAGAAACATCATGCTTGCCACCTTCTTATATCAAAATGCAACGGCATTAGGAAACTGGCAAGGTGCAAGTGTCATTGCCCTGATTATGATTGTGGCCACCTTAATCGTAATGAAGTTATTCAACTTGATTGCGGGCCGCTTGGATAAAAGAGGTGAAGTGAATGCGTAAAAATATCGGATTAAAAATCTCTGCCATTCTGGTGTTTGCCTTTCTTTTAATTCCTTTACTTATTATCATCGTGACTTCTTTCGGAACAAATCCTACCATTCAATTTCCGATTAAAGGATTTACTTTTGAATGGTATAGCAAGGTATTTACAAATGAATCCTTTATGGACAGCTTTTCACTTAGTCTAGAAGTAGCTTTTATTGCGACTCTCTTGGCATTAGTCATTGGTGTTCCAGCCGCCTATTCCTTGGCGCGTCACACGGTGTTCGGACGAAATTGGATTAAGAGCTTTTTCCTTTCCCCGACCATCGTACCTGGGGTGGTCGTGGGCTATGCTATGTATCAATTTATCGTGATTAAGTTTCAATTCCCGATCATCCAAGGGCTGCTATTAGGTCATTTCCTAATTTGTCTTCCTTATGTCATTCGTGTTGTAGGTTCAACGATTGAACAGCTGGATTTTTCAATAGAGGAAGTTTCATGGACATTAGGCT
Source organism: Bacillus sp. ISL-18 (assembly GCF_018613415.1). Classification (GTDB taxonomy): domain Bacteria; phylum Bacillota; class Bacilli; order Bacillales; family Cytobacillaceae; genus Neobacillus. Next base: position 46,461 of record NZ_JAGGQG010000023.1, read on the forward strand.
GCACAAAGCTCCAATCGTTTATCAAAGTGGTGCTTCCAAACATTACTTCGGGAATTTTTGCTTCCTTCATGCTGGCATTTATTAATTCCTTTAACAATATACCCGTATCGCAGTTTTTATCAGGACCTGGTGTAACGATGCTGCCAACGAGCTTAATGAATTATATAGAATACAACTACGACCCATCTGTTTCAGCTTTATCGGTCATTTTAATGCTTGGTACGATTATTCTGATGTTTATTATTGAGAAGACATTAGGTTTAGCAAGTATTTCATAGGAGCTGATAAGATGTTTACATCGAAGGAGGTAGAACCGCACAATGTCCTATGTTGAATTAAACGATATTCGTGTCAGTTATGACAATAAAACCAATATCTTAAAAGATTTAAATTTATCAATCGAAAAGGGAGAATTGGTTTCCTTGTTAGGACCATCAGGCTGTGGAAAAACCACCACTTTGCGTGTCATTGCCGGACTAATTGAGCCAAATGATGGTGAGTTCCTTGTTGACAATCAAAATTTAACAAAGGTGCCTGTTCATAAACGTGAATTTGGAATGGTATTCCAAAGCTATGCACTGTTTCCCCATCTAACGATTAAAGAAAATGTTGCTTTCGGTTTGAAATTACGTAAGGAAAAAAAGGCCGCTATTGACAAACGAGTAGAAGATATCTTAGCGATTACTGGCTTAGAGGAGCTTGGGGACCGCTATCCTAAACAGCTTTCAGGCGGACAGCGCCAGCGTGTGGCTCTAGCACGCGCCTTAGTCATCGAACCGAAATTATTATTATTAGATGAACCATTGAGTAACCTGGATGCCAAATTGCGCTTGGCGATGAGGATCGAAATTAAACGGATTCAAAGCCAATTGGGGATTACATCCGTGTTTGTCACTCATGATCAAGAAGAATGCTTCTCCATTTCAGACAGGGTTGCCGTGATGAATAAAGGTGTAATTGAGCAATTCGATACACCTGAGGAAATTTATAAAAATCCTAAAACAGAATTTGTTGCCCGCTTTATCGGCTTTGAGAACTTTTTTGAGTTAGCACTGACTGAAGATTGGAAGTATAGAGCGGTGGATGGAACGATTTTCGAAAGTACCGGTAAATTTGGCCAAGGAAAACGGACAGGAACGATTCGTCCGGATGATATTGAGATTACAGCAAGCAATGAATCTGATACGAATAATAGGGTGAGTGGAAAGATAAAAGTCCGAACCTTTCTAGGAAAGTCATACCAATATGAAGTGGAAACCCCGATTGGAACATTATTAGCAAATAAAGCAGATGATGTGATTTACCAAGTGGGGGACATGGTAACGTTAGTTATTCCAGCTCACAAATTAATTATAGTTTAATAGAAAATCATCCTAAATAAGGACAAGCCAACTAAGAAAAGGGGATCGAAAAATGAAAAAGAAATTAGGATTAGTAAGTCTAACATTAGTAACTGCAAGTGTATTGGCTGCATGCGGAGGCGGCGGTGAAAAAACGGCAAGTAAGGAAAAACCAAAAACTTTGGTCATCTCCACATTTGGTTTGGAAGAAGATAAAATGCAAGAGGATGTCTTCAAGCCTTTTGAAAAAAAATACAATGTAAATATTGTGTTAGAAACAGGTACAAGCTCTGAGCGGTTAACAAAATTAAAAAGCAATCCAAACTCAACTGTTGATGTTATTGAATTATCCCAATCAAATGCGGCGGATGGTGTATCAGCAGGTTTATTTGAAAAAGTGGACACATCAAAAGTTCCTAACATGGAAAACTTAATCGATAGCGCAAAGGAATTATCAGCAGATGGTTCTGGCCCGGCATACACGTTGAATAGTATCGGGATTGTCTACAACAAAAAGACAGCTGGCAAAGATATTAAGGAATGGGATGATCTATGGGACAATTCATTAAAAGGGAAAGTCTCCATTCCTGATATTACGACCACATTTGGACCAGCGATGCTTTATGTAGCAAACAATCACAAGAATGCAGACGCAAAAACGATTAGTGGAAAAACAGCTTTTGAAGGAATCACTGATTTAGCTCCAAACGTGGTAAAAACATATAGCAAATCTTCCGATTTAGCGAATATGTTCCAATCAGGAGAAATAGCTGCTGCGGTTGTCGGCGACTTTGCTGTTCCGATTATTACCGAGTCTAACCCAGATGTTGCCTATGTAGTTCCAACATCCGGAACATATGCAAACTTTAATACAATAAACATTAACAAAAACTCTAAAAATAAAGACCTAGCTTATAAATATATTAACTGGAGATTAAGCCAAGAGGTTCAAGAAAAAACGGCAGTATCTTTAAATGAAGCGCCAACCAATAAAAAAGTAGTATTAAACGAGGAAACAGCTAAAAATAAAACGTATGGCGATGTTGCGAAACGCACAAATAAGGTGGATTCAAACCTTGTCAATAAAAACCTTGCGTCTTGGATTAATCAATGGAATCGGATTTTGAATAAATAAAAAGGTGTTAAGGGGAAGGCTGAGGATTAATTCTTGGCCTTTTTTCTCTTTATACGTACTCGGAGGGTGGAGAAGTGTGATGAAAGTCGATTTAGCAATCATAAATGCACAGGTTTATAACACGTTTACCAAAAGGTTTGAAAAGAAAAATGTGTGTATTATCAAAGATAAATTTTATTATATTACGGCTGAAGAAATGGATCAATTTCAGGTAAGCGAGGTAGTAGATGCAAAGAATCGTTATCTAGTACCGGGATTAATCGATATTCATATGCATATTGAAAGTTCAATGACTTCTCCATCTATTTTTTCAGAGGCCGTGTTAACCCATGGGGTAACAACCGTTGTCGCTGACGCACATGAGATTGCAAACGTGTTTGGTATGGAAGGATTGGAGGTGTTCTTTTCTCAGCCAAGTGTTATCGATACTTTCTTTGCGATTCCATCCTCGGTCCCTTCAACCACGCCGGAATTAGAAACGACAGGCGGCTTTATTGGTGTGGAAGAAGTGAAGCAGCTCCTGAAGCATCCGAAAGTCATTGCTCTAGGCGAAGCGATGAACTTTAATGGGATTGTTAATGAACCGGATTCATTGATTCGGCAAATTTTACGCGAAGTTCAAAGTGATCGGCCGTTCATGCCTTTAGAAGGACATATTCCGCGTGTTTTAGGATTAGAATTAGCCAAATTTTTATATGCGGGCTTAACAGCTGATCATACACATCAATCGCCGGAATCGATTTATGAGAAAATCACGAATGGGATGTTTTTAGAATTTCAAAAAAAGTCGATAACCCCTGAAAATATCCGAGTCATTGTTGAAAATCAGTTCTATGAATATATCGCCCTCATAACCGATGATGTGATGGCGGACGATTTGTTGGAAGGACATTTGGATGCCAACGTGCGATTGGCCCTTTCTTGCGGAATGCCAGTAGAACAGGCTATCTATTGCGCTACCTATACACCTGCCAGACGAATGGGATTTCAGGATCGGGGTGCGATTGTCCCTGGATTTAAGGCAGACTTTTTATTAATCGATCATATCGAAAGCTTTACGATTGAGGCAGTTTATAAGGATGGAAAATTGGTGCACAAACGGGGAACAGATATCCAGTATCCAACTAATAAACCTGCTTTTCCAGAGCATTTTTATCAGTCCGTCCATTGCCGTGAATTAACATTGGAGGATTTACGTTTCAAGGTCAAAGCATCGGAAAAGGCAATCGCCAACGTGATTCAAATCTCAGAAACGGGTACCTTTACCGAACATGTAAAGCGTGAGGTTAACGTCGTAGATGGATTTTTGGATTGGGAGAATAGCGGGTTAGCCTTGATTGTTGTGATGGAGCGTTATGGGAAAACAGGTAACATCGGCTACGGATTTGTGGATAAAGCGTTATATGAAAAAGGAGCTGTCGCCACTACTTGGGCCCATGATCATCATAACTTAATGGTGATGGGAACAAGTTCTGTGGATATCTTAGCCGCACAAAAGCAATTATTGGACATGCAAGGGGGTTATGTCGTCTCCCAAGCTGGGATGGTCCGAGCGGTGTGCCCTTTGCCGGTTGGCGGCATTATCAGTGATGCACCGATACAAGAACTAGGGTCGCAATTGAAAGAAGTCCGTCAAGCGATGATTAAGTTAGGCTACCGTAACAGCAATGAAATTATGTCTTTCTCAACTTTATCCTTGCCGGTATCACCTATTATCAAAATTACTGACAAAGGGATGATGAATGTTCGCTCTCAAATGATGATCCCATTGGTGGAGGGTGAGAAATTTGAGAATACTTATTAAAAATGCCTGGATTTTAACGATGAATGAGCAGATGGAGCAGTTTCCAGATGGCTATTTAATGGTAGACGGAGAGAAAGTAATCGAAGCGGGAGCAATGGATTTACTGCCAAAGGATATGAAGTATGACAAAGTCATCAATGCTAGAGGGGCTATTTTATTGCCTGGTATGGTCAATACGCACACACATATTGGGATGATTCCGTTTCGTTCATTAGGGGATGACTACCCTGACCGGCTGCGCCGCTTCTTATTTCCATTAGAAAATGAATGTATGAATGAAAGGCTTGCCTATACTAGTGGGAAATATGCGATTGCGGAAATGCAGCTTGCCGGTGTGACGACATTTTTTGATATGTATTATTTTGAACAGCAACTGGCCGAAGCAGCGGAGGAAATGAATAGCCGCGGCCTGTTAGCTGAAACTGTTATCGATTCCGTAACGGTAGATGTAGAGGAGCCAATGGGCGGTTTACACTATGCTGAAAGGTTTTTGCCTAAATGGCAAGAAAATAAGAGAATTAAAGGATCTATTGCACCGCATGCGCCCTATTCGAATACAATCGAAGTCCTGAAGCAGGCAGATCTTTTATCCAAGAAGTACAATGTGCCATGGATGATGCATATAAGTGAGATGGATTTTGAAATAAACAAATACCGCGAAGAACGTAATCAAACACCAATTGAATTTTTAGAGGAGATTGGTGTATTGAGTGCAAGGCTCGTAGCAGCACATTGTATTCATTTGTCAGATAACGATATTCAGCTGTTAAAGAAATATGATGTGAAGGTAGCTCATTGTATTGGTGCGAATACGAAATCCGCTAAAGGTGTGGCACGCGTTCGGGATTTATTGTCTGCCGGTGTAAAAGTTGGGCTGGGAACAGATGGCCCAAGCAGCGGCAATACCCTGGATTTATTCGGCCAAATGCGCTTGTTTGCCAATTTTCATAAAACCGTTTTACAGGACCGCAGCGCCTTTCCAGCACAAGAAATTGTAGAGCTAGCCACCATTGGAGGAGCGAAGGTTTTAGGAATGGAGCAGCAAATTGGCTCGATTGAAGCAGGGAAACAGGCTGACTTTATCTTAGTTGAAACAGATTCCATTAATATGTTTCCTATTTTCGATCCATATTCGGCGTTAGTGTACTCTGCTAATGCTGGCAATGTAAGAGATGTATTTATTGCTGGAAAGCAAGTGGTTGAAGAAAAGAAATTAGTTGATTTTGACGAAGCACAATTAAGAAGAGAGCTTGCTGAAGCCATGGAGCAATGCGGATTTAAAACAAAAGCATTAAAAGCAATGGAGAAATAAATCAATGAGTAACTGATAATGTAAATCTCAGTACACAGAAAAGGACTATTCCATATGGAAAGTCCTTTTTGTTTAGTACAGGATTATATAAAATTTTTTGGAAAAACAATATAGATTGCCTGAAATCTACTAAAAATACTTTGTCAGGTTTCCTATTTTTAAAAGAAAGTTTGAATTCTATTACATTGCTAGGAATCGCTTTGGTACTTTCAGGAGTGTGGCTAGTTAATCATACGGGTTCCACCCGAATTTCTAATGGGAAATCTGAAAAGGGTAGAGACAGGAAAGAATACAAAAAAACAAGGAAAGTAAAAATTCAAAAAAAAATAAAGATGATAGATATAAAAACCGATATCGAGGACCCAAACTGAGAACTAATATTGAGAATTACTTTTTTTCTAAGGAAAAGACTACTTCCTAAAAACAGGGAGGTAGTCTGTATTTTTGTTGAAATTTGCTTTTTAAGGACTTCTTTCCTACTATGCTGTATAAAATTCAGTGTTACTTTATATATTCTTTTTGTAAATTTTTTGGAGAAAGATTGTACTCTTTTTTAAAGAGCCTGTAAAAACTAGAATAGTCAGGAAAACCGCATTTTATGGCAATCGTCTCAATAGAGAACTCATTTTGTTTAATCAAAGTGACAGAGTAGGACAGACGCTTTAATGATACATAACGGTAAAAGGGCAGGTTCATGTTTTTCTTGAAATAATGAGAAAAATAGTATTTATTCAAATGGAAATGATTCGAAACCCTTTCTAAACTTAAATCCGGCTCCGTTAAGTGCAGCTCTATGTATTCTAGAATAGATACAAACCTCTGGTCTACTTGATCTTTAATGCTCAGGTTTGCCAAACTGCCTTCAGGATTAAAGATTATTTGCAGTGCTTGAAATAATAGGTAATGCAGCGTAAAAGAGAAATTCTCTTCATCATTCTTAATTCTATTAATGATTTCATGAAATAAAGAAATCATTTCTTGGAAGTATTTTGAATGGAGGTGGAGTACATAGGAGCCGTACGTCTTTTGATAAACTATGTTCTCTTTCAACGATGGTGAACTTGAGGAAAAGTCCTCCATAATATGTCTGCTGATGTGAAGAATAATGCGTTCATATTGTTTAATATCTTTAACATTAGCCTCATGAACAGCATAGGGGGGAATGGCCACCACATCTCCTCTCTTTAAAAAATAGTTCTTTCCCTCACAGAAGAACTCACATTCCCCGCCAAGAAAAACAAGGAACTCATAAACATCATGGCTGTGCAGGCGAAATAAAGTTTCTTCTAATTGGGAAAAGTTCACTGCTGATTCATTATATTTCTTAAGATGATCTTCGGAATGATATTTTTTGTTAAAGTAATAGATCTCAAAATCTTTACCCTTTACGGGAATAAAAACAGATTGCTTCATGACAACCTCCTTCATATAGCAACATTTACAATAATTCTAGCAATATGTGCTATATATTTTAAGCTTTTTATTGATATTCTATAACTGCAAGCGGTAACATTCATTTTTTGAAAGCAATTTTCTTAAATAAACTGCTTACTAAATAAATGGATATACCCAAAATTGAGCACCCTATCGTAGAAATAGTAAAGTTAGCCAAAATCAAAAGATACAAATAGAGCAGCTTATTAGGGTGAACAAGATTAGGAGGCACTAAAGTGGAATCTAACCATAAACAACCAAATTTAGAGGTCAGAGTCAAGAATATCATTGAAGTTGATGGATTAAAATTTAAAGATTTGAATAATAGCGGGAAACTAGAACCATATAAGGACTGGCGCTTGAGCCCGAAAGAACGTGCCGAGAACCTAGTCTCCTTGATGAATATCGATGAAAAGGTCGGGATGATGCTGATTAATACGCGTCAAATGGGTCTTACTCAAAAAGATAAGAGTAAGACAAGCCATGATGGCGTGCTAGATGAAGGCATTGTTGAAAAGGGCGAAACCATTTTTGCTTTGGAAAAGGTTTATGGCACAACGCATACGATTGAAAACATGCATTTGCGCCACTTCATCCTCCGGGATAACTGGAGTCCTGCTCAAATGGCAGAGTGGGTCAATACAATGAATGAATTATGTGAAGGAACACGTCTTGGGATCCCTTGCCTAATCGCATCTAATTCAAGAAATGAAAACACAGAATTCATCTTTGGGATGAATGATGCAGCCGGAATTTTCTCGACTTGGCCTGGAACATTAGGACTTGCAGCAGCAGCTAAAGGGGATATCAAAAATGGCGGTGATGCCTCTCTTATCAGCCAATTTGCTGAAATCGCACATGATGAGTGGGATGCAGTCGGAATTAGAAAAGGTTATATGTATATGGCCGATACGGCGACAGATCCTAGATGGCAGCGGACATATGGTACATTAGGGGAAGACCCGGAATTTATTTCTGATGCAATCGGCCGGATCATCGACGGATTCCAAGGCGAGACTGTCGGAAAACATAGTATTGCGATGACCACCAAACACTTCCCTGGCGGTGGTGCAAGGGAGAATGGATTCGATCCGCATTATGCAGAAGGAAAGTGGAACTTATACCCAACTCCAGGCAGCTTAGAAAAATATCACCTGCCACCGTTCCAAGCGGCAGTCGACCATGGCACTTCATCGATTATGCCATATTATTCGATTCCAAGTATCAAGAAAAGTGTGGTTCAAGAATTTGAAGGGAATGACATTCCATTCGAAGAAGTGGGCTTTACATTTAATCATTATTTTATTAATCATATTCTTAGAGAAAGACTCGGATTTAAAGGCTATGTAAATAGCGACAGCGGCGTCACAAGCAAAATGTGCTGGGGTGTTGAAGACAAGAGTGAGGCTGAGCGTTTCGCTAAGGCTGTCAACGCAGGTACAGACCTTGTCGCGGATACCAATGACATTACGAACCTTAAAAAGGCAATTGAAAATGGCTGGATTAGTGAAAAACGTATTAATGAGGCCAATGTTAGACTTCTTACCGAGATGTTTGCTTTAGGATTATTTGATGATCGGACTTATGTTTCACCAGAGAAAGCTACTTCAGTGGTAAAAAATCCAGCTAACTGGAAAGCAGCATATGAAGCTCATAAAAAATCAGTAACCGTTCTTAAAAATTCTAACCAGACACTGCCTTTAACAGCTGAAAAGCTTGGTAATAAGAAGGTTTATGTAGAAGTGTTCCATAAAGAACCTGAGCGGGCAACTGCCTATACAGAAAAAGCAAGACAGGAATGTCAAGAGCTTGGTCAATTTACTTTGACAGATAATCAAGAAGAAGCTGACATTGCTATTCTGTTCTTAAATCCAAAATCAGGTGCTTATTTCAATGCAACCCCTGGATTGTTAGAACTTGAAATCTGTGAAGATAAAACAGAAACAGCTTTGGATGGTTCTACCTATCAAGAAACCACATTAAGTGGAATGGACCATCTTAAGGAAGTGGCAGATAGTGTTCATGTCCGCGGTGGAAAAGTCATTATGAGTGTGAATGTCATTCTGCCTTGGATTCTTGGAAATGTTGAACCTTTGGCTGATGTTCTAATCGCTGGTTATGATACCTACTATAAGGCACAATATGAGGTAATGGCAGGCAATTTCCGTCCAGTAGGTGTTTTACCTTTAACATTGCCAGCTAGTGAAGCAGTTATTGCAGTTGATGAAAATGGTGACTGTGTGTCAAGAAACGACGTTCCTGGTTATGACAAGGACCAGTATATGCCAGAAGGAATGACATATGCGTATCAAGATAGTGATGGTAATGTTTATAAACTTGGTCATGGATTAACTTATTAATATTCTCTAATACTTGATTAACAAAGGGCTGCCTTATCGGGCAGCCCTTATTTTTTAAATACTATAAAAAACTTGGCCCAAACTTTGAGCAGCGCCTCATTGACTTGTCAATCTCATTAGCTTTCCTCTAACTATCACAGTATTGGCTAATCAATTTCACTGCCCTCGTTTGGCTAATATTTAAGTCATTTGCCACTTTTCTTGAGCTTTTATGTTTTTTATAGGACTGATTAACAAGTGTCTTCTTCACATGCTCGATTGCTTCATCAAGATTAGATGGGAGAAGATGCTGTGTTTGAGGCTTAATCTTACTTAAGATTAAATCAGGTAAATCACTTTTCTGTATGATTGAATCACTGGTGACCACCAGTCTCTCCATAAGATTTTCAAGCTGGCGGATGTTTCCCGGCCAGGAATACCAATAAAATAAATCCAAGCATTGTTGAGAGATAATTTTATTCATTTCATATGTTTTATTAAATTTATATAAGAAATTATAGGTTAACGGAATAATATCCTCTCTCCGCTCCCGAAGCGGCGGCAGATGGATATCGATAATGTTGAGTCGATAAAATAAGTCCTCACGAAATTGATTTTTGCGTACCATTTCAATTAAATCCCGATTGGTTGCTGCGATAATCCTTACATCCACTTTCTTCATCTTATGGCCACCGATTGCAAGAAACTGCTTTTCTTGAATGACTTGTAGAAGTTTTGCCTGAAGCGATAAGGGCATTTCACCAATTTCATCAAGAAATAATGTGCCTTGATCTGCTATTTCAAGCAGGCCTTTTTTACCGTTCTTGCTTGCCCCAGTAAATGCCCCCTCTGTATATCCAAACAGTTCTGATTCGAGCAAGTCTTCTGGTAATGCAGCACAGTTTATTGTTAAAAAGGTTTTGCTGGCCCGTTTACTGATGTTATGGATGTAATGAGCTAATACTCCTTTTCCAGTACCTGATTCTCCCTGGATTAAGATCGTTGAATCAACCTTTGCAATTTTTTCGCATACCTTTAAAATGTTTTTCATCTTTTCACAATTTGTGATGGGAGTGGTGCTATTAAGGGTGTCAGAAGGTAGATTTTCTTCTTTCTCGGTTTGGATACTTTTATAGTTTTGCAGTTCCTGTGAGGTAGTCACCACAAATTCTATGTCATCTTTTTCATTTAAAATGGGAACCGCTGTCGTTAACAACTCTGCGCCTAAATAAGTGGTCATCTTATTAGTAACTGTTTTTTTCTCCTTGAACACTAATGGAACAATAGAGGGTTTCCAATATCCTTTTTCATAGAGTTCTGCGTTTTTTTTTCCTACCACATCTTCCGGCTTTAAACCGTAATGTCTTTCACATACGCCATTAACATAAATAACACGTTGCTCAGAATCCAGCACAAATATCTCATCTGAAGAAAAGTCGAGAATTTTTTTTAATGTCTCAACTGTGATTTCAAAAGGGCTTTGCTTTTCAGATACCATTTTCATTCTCTCTCCTTGCAGAATGAGTTGTTTTCGGTTCGTTGAGTTGAAATCAACTCATTTTTTCACCGAATTTCTAAAAAATTTTAAAACAAATGGATGTTTTTCTTACTTATTCAATGTTTATAGATATTGGCATGATACTTGCAATATATAAAAGTGAATGTCGCTAGACATGGATGAGGGAACTCACCTGAGTTAATTAAACAAGATATTCATAATCTTGTAAACGTTTAATTTTTACTATTGTCACAGTGCATTTGGGGATTTCAAAGGTGAATCAATCATGACTCATCTTGTTAGTAAGGGGGAGATGCAACATTCAATAAAATGTTAATAAGTTACTAAACTGTTCAAAAACAGAGATTAAGAGGAGGAAAACCAGAATGGCATATAATGAGGTCCAAAATAAAACAAATCGAACTTTTGAAAGAACATTGACTTATGATTTATATACAGATCCCAAAGTGTATGAACAAGAAATGAAGGATGTATTCGCTAAATCTTGGCAAGTGGTTGGCCATGTAAGTCAGTTAGAAAAACCAGGGCAATTTTTTACGATCGATGTAGCGGGTGAGCCAATTATTGTTACCCGTGGTATGGACGAAGTCATTCGTGCGTTTTATAATGTTTGCCCTCACCGTGCAACAAAGCTTGAAAAAAATGAGGCTGGCCAAAAGAAAATTCTTCAATGCGGATATCATGGCTGGACATTCCATTTAAATGGTGCTTTAAACAAAGCCCCAAACTTTACTGGTGAAGATGCTCATTGTGTTGGGGACCGCTGTCTAAGACCAGTCAAAATGGAAATCCTGGAGTCATTAATCTTTGTTAACCTTGATGATCATGCAAAATCTTTAAGTGAAACATATGGTGATTTCTTTGAACGTTTAGGCAAGTTTCCATTCCTTGGCGAGTTAAAAAGAGTTAGTCAAAAAACTCGTGTCATTAAAGCAAACTGGAAAGCATTCATTGACAACTATTTGGAGTGTGATCACTGTCATGTTGCACATCCTAGCTTTGTTGCCACTCTAGATATGAAAAACTATCAAATTGTGACGTGTCAAAACTATTCTGTACAGGGTTCGGTTGTGAAGCCGGATAAAACAATGGGAACAACAGATTTGAATGAGGCAGAAATGCAGGGCGGAGAATTTTATTGGTTATGGCCTAACCTAATGGTAACGATTTATCCAGGTCCCGGAAATATGGCAACCATTCAAATGGTTCCGATTGACGAAGAAACTACCTTAGGGGTGTACACCTACTATTTTAGAGATGAAAATTTGACGCAAGAAGAAAAAGATTTAGTTACATTTGCTGAACAAGTAAGGCAGGAAGATGTTGAATTAGTAGAATTAGAGCAAATTGGTTTCCGTTCCCGGGCCTTTAACAAAGGAGTATATTCCAAATCGGAAAAGGCAATTGTTCAATTTCATGAAATGGTATTGGAGGCGTTAGGTCGATGACAAATGTGAAAACTGTAGAAAAAAAGCATTTATTTATCAATGGCGAGGAAGTAAAGACCACGGTTTATGCGCCTCTTTATTCCCCATATTCTGGAGAAGTAATTGCTGAAATTTCCATGGCAGATGAGCAGCTAACGAAAGAAGCAATTAAATCTGCTCAGAAGGCATTTCAAGTAATTTCAAAAATGCCAGCATTTGAACGGTCTGCGATTTTAGAAAAAGTGGTAGAATTATTGAAAGAAAGAGCAGACGAAGCGGCAAAAGTGATCGCAATGGAATCAGCAAAGCCGATTTCTTTTGCTAAAGGCGAAGTTGCAAGAACGATTGAAACCTATAAATTTGCAGCAGAGGAAGCAAAAAGAATCCATGGTGAAACGATACCCTTTGATGCGGCGCCAGGCGGAGTGGGGAGAATCGGTTATACCGTTCGCAAGCCCATTGGCGTTATTGGGGCAATTACCCCGTTTAACTTTCCAATGAATCTAGTTGCCCACAAAGTAGGACCAGCGATTGCATCTGGAAATTCAATCGTATTAAAACCAGCATTACAAACACCTCTTTCCGCTTTATATATTGCTGATCTTTTTAAAGAAGCTGGATTACCTGATGGAATATTGAATGTGGTAACTGGTCCGGGTTCTGTTGTGGGGGAGGCAATAATAAAAGATGATCGAGTGCAAATGATTACCTTTACGGGAAGTCCCGCGGTTGGAATCGGGATCCGCAATAAAGCCGGTTTAAAGAAAACCACTTTAGAGCTGGGGTCAAACGCAGCGGTTATTTTAGATAAAGATACAAATATCGATGAAGTCATTGACCGTAGTATTATAGGTGCATTTTCAAACCAAGGGCAGGTTTGCATTTCCTTACAGCGTGTTTATGCCCATGAAGAGGTATATGATCAATATGTTGAGAAGTTAGTAGAAGCGGCCAAGAAATTAAAAATCGGAGATCCATTAGATCCAGAAACTTTCATTTCGTCGTTAATTTCAAAGAAAGAAACGGAACGTGCGGTAAGCTGGATTGAAGAAGCAAAACAAAACGGGGCAGTGGTCTTGGCTGGAGGAAAATTAACCGATGGAATCTTAGAGCCAACTGTAATTGTGAATGTTGATCCGCTGCTAAAAGTATCCTGCCAGGAGGTATTTGCTCCAGTTGTGATTGTTAATAAAGTAAAATCTGTTGAAGAAGCAATTGGATACGTAAACAATTCAAGATACGGTCTGCAGGCCGGTATTTATACAAAAAATATTGATCATGCTCTATTAGCAAGTGAGATGCTCGAAGTAGGGGCTGTTATTATCAACGATATTCCAACTTTCCGTGTGGACCAAATGCCATATGGCGGTGTAAAAGAAAGCGGTACAGGTCGTGAAGGGATTAAATATGCAGTTGAGGAAATGACAGAATTAAAATTAGTTGTATGGACCAAAGGAGAAAAGTGATGAGTTCCTATAAAATTGCTGTAATTCCTGGAGATGGGATTGGACCTGAAGTTCTACAGGAAGGCATTAAAGTATTAAATAAAATTGCCGAATTGGATCCATCTCTTCAATTCGAATACACGTATTTCCCGTGGGGCTGTGAGTATTACACGAAGCATGGTGTAATGATGGATCCAGACGGTATCGAAAAATTAAAAAACTTCGATGCGATTTTTCTAGGTGCTGTTGGTTATCCGGGTGTACCGGATCATATCTCATTATGGGATTTACTATTAAAAATAAGAAAAGGCTTTGATCAGTATATTAATATCCGTCCGATAAAGTTAATTAAAGGTGCCGTATGTCCGTTGAAGGGTGTCAATGCTGACGATGTGGACATGCTGTTTATCCGGGAAAATAGTGAGGGCGAATATGCAGGGGCAGGGGATTGGTTATTTAAAGGTTCAGATAACGAAGTGGTATTGCAAACTGGGGTGTTTTCCCGTAAAGGTACTGAACGCGTTATCCGCTATGCGTTTGAAACGGCAAGAGGAGAAAGAAAATCGTTAACAAGTATTAGTAAGGGAAATGCCTTGAATTATTCAATGGTTTTTTGGGATCAGGTTTTTGAAGAGGTAAGCAAGGAGTATCCAGATGTAAAAATAGCATCCTATCTAGTGGACGCAGCGGCAATGCTTATGATTACCGATCCCAAGCGATTTGAAGTCGTAGTAACCTCTAATTTATTTGGAGATATTTTAACCGATTTAGGTGCAGCTTTGGCCGGGGGGATTGGGCTTGCTGCTGGGGCAAATATTAATCCGGAAAAATTATATCCTTCGATGTTTGAACCGATTCATGGGTCTGCTCCCGATATTGCCGGAAAAGGCCTTGCCAATCCTTTAGCAACGATTTGGTCGGCCAGCCAGCTGCTCGACTTTCTAGGGTACGATAAATACGGAAAATTAGTTCTCGACTCAATTGAGGAACTGCTTGTCGAAGCTAAGGTGTTAACACCAGATATGAAAGGAACAGCATCGACTTCGGAAGTTGGAGACCGTGTGGTTGAGATTATCCGCTCACTTGTTTCATTAAAAGCCTAGTTAATAATAGGGCTTGATTGTTCGTTGGATCCTCGTGTTATCCCCTTCTTACATCTATTTGAGTGAGAAGGGGAAATCTGGAGCAAACTATCTGAAAATAAAGTTAATTCTTTCTTCGGGTAAATGAAAACGCCTACAAAGGATAGACTGAAACTCCTTTAAAATTCACATTAGAAGGGATATTTGCTAATGAAGAAGTGGATTGCATTGCTTACCATCTTGCCAGCAATTGGGTCATTAACGGTTGTTAATAAAGTTGAACCTTATATTTTGGGGTTACCGTTTATTGTATTTTGGTCTACGTTATGGCTAATCCTGACATCGGTCTGTCTATTGGTATGTAACGTCATTTATGATCGAAAGGAGCAAAACAAATGAATAGCTCCATTTTTATCATTGGTTTAACGCTGGTCTTTGCTATTTACTTAGGAATAAGAGCGCGAAAAGGGCGGGAGATGAAGCTCGAACAGTGGGCGGTTGCTGAGAGAAATTTTGGTTCACTGATTATGTTTGTGTTAATGGCTGGAGAAATGTTTTCCACATTTGTTTTCTTAGGTGCAAGCGGTGGAGCCTACCGGATGGGGGGACCGACAATTTATGTCTTTTGTGCCCTTACCTATGTGATTCCTTTTTGGATCCTGCCTCCAATTTGGCGCTATGCTAAAAAAAACAATCTCATTACCCAATCAGATTTCTTTGCCCAAAAATATCAAAGTAAGAATTTAGGGTTACTTGTAGCAATAATTGGTGTTATTTCGATGGTCCCATATATTGTTTTACAGCTGAAAGGATTTCAGATTATTGTTTCTGAAGCATCGTACGGAGCAATCCCTCCGAAAATAGCGGTTTGGATTGGCTTAATTGCAGTAACGATTTTCGTCTATATCTCTGGAATCCATGGTTCTGCATGGACAGCGGTTTTAAAAGATATTCTTATGCTTACTGTTATTCTGTTTTTGGGATTCTATTTGCCCTATCATTACTATGGTGGAATCCATCCAATGTTTGAGACTTTAGAGAAAGTCAAGCCGGGATTCCTTTTAATGCCGGATAAAGGGTTAAGTATTTCTTGGTATGTTTCGATCTGTATGACGATTGCATTGGGTCAGTATATGTGGCCGCACTGCTTTGGCGCCAGCTTATCTTCGAAGAGTGAAACTGCTTTAAGAAAAAACACTGCGATATTACCTTTATATCAAATCGTTCTTGTATTTATCCTATTTATTGGTTTTACAGCAGTACTGCAAATTCCAAATTTGGAAGGGACAGCCTCAGATCTTGCATTGTTTAAAATTGCCAAAGAATCACTGCCTCCATGGTTTATTGGCGTGATAGGAGCGGCAGGATTACTTGCAGCTCTCATTCCTTGTTCGTTGTTGATTCTAACTGCATCAACCATTCTATCGAAAAACATATTTAAACATTTTAAGCCGAACACATCTGATCAGAAGCTGGCAAAATTAACGCGCACCTTTGTTCCGCTTCTTGCATTAATTTCCTTGTTCTTTACATTTTATGGAGGGAATACAATGATCGCTCTGCTGACAATGGCATACAGCTTTGTTCTACAACTCTTCCCGGCGCTTGCTTTTAGTTTAATGAAGAAGAATCCAATTAGTAAAATTGGGGCTTCTATTGGGATGATTGTCGGAGTGGCAATTGTTGCCTATCAAACACTAGAAGGTACCACCATGGCCACAATGTTTCCAAGTGCGCCGCATTTCATCCAGGATTTAGACATTGGTGTCATTGCTATTACGGTCAATACTGTTGTTATGCTTGCCTTTAGCTTATTTACAAAAAAGGTTTCTGTTATCCAAGAAGAACCAATCAGCCAAGCTAGTAATCTATAAAAACACAGCCGCTATCCCATGAAGATTTCAGGCTTAATGGGATAGTATTTTGAAATAAATTTCATATTTACAATAAAAATATAGAAATTAGGGTGTTCATATGAATCAGTTTCAGATTCTTGTTGAAAAAAATGTACCATGTAAGATGAGAGATGGTGTTGTCCTTTATGCAGATATTTACCGTCCAAATAGGGAAGGAACCTTTCCGGTTCTATTGAACCGGCTTCCGTACAGTAAGGATTTGCCGCATTATTCGCATCGGTATCTTGACACAAACCGCCTTGTTGAAAATGGATTTGTGGTGATTATTCAAGACGTGAGAGGACGGTTTCAGTCGGCAGGGGAATTTCAATCGTTTAGACAGGAAGGAAATGATGGTTATGATACGGTGGAATGGGCTGCATCACTGCCGTATTCGACAGGGAAAGTTGGGATGTTTGGTATGTCTTATTATGGATATACCCAGCTGATGGCTGCATCGAAAAAGCCGCCGCACTTAGCTGCCGTATTTCCGGCGATGACATTGAATGACCAAAGAAACGGTGCTTTATACCGAAATGGTGTTTATCAGCTTGGATTTTCAGAAACCTGGACTCTTGAATCTATTGCCCCTGATTTATTGAAACGGAAATATAAAAATCCAGAGGAAAGAATGGAAGCATTAAAAAATCTTGGGGGTTATCTGGATGGATTGGCAGAACTTTACCATTTTTCCCCGATTAATCAGTGGCCGCCTTTAAAGGAACTTGGTGTTGCTGATTACTTTTTCGAGGAATTACACCATTCAATTGATGATGATGAGTACTGGAAGGAATCAAGTATTGCAGATAAGTATGAAGATTTACAGGTTCCAGCTTTCCACTTAGGGGGCTGGTATGATTGTTTTATTGGTCCAACGTTAACCAATTACGTGGAAATGGTTAAAACTGGGGAGCCTCAAAAATTGATTGTCGGGCCATGGGGACATGGATATTTTTCCTCTGTACAAGGAGAGTGCTCCTTCGGTATCCAAGCTTCCGGGGACTCGATCAATTTAGAAGAGAACATTACGGATCTTCACATTAACTGGTTTAATCACTGGTTATTAGGGATAGAAAACAAAGTAATAACGGAGGCACCCGTTAAAATTTTTGTTATGGGAATTAATCGATGGCGGGATGAAATGGCATGGCCGCTTGAACGAACACAATATACTAATTTATATTTACATAGCAATGGCCATGCCAATACGAAACAGGGAGATGGTGAACTGTCAGTAATAAAGCCTGAAGATGAGCACATGGATACTTTTATATATGATCCAAAAGATCCTGTGCCGACGAAAGGAGGGGGGACATTATTTGCTGGTCCGCAAACCATGGGGCCATTTGACCAAGGTGAGATTGAAGAACGAGAGGATGTACTCGTTTATTCGACTGAACCATTAACCGAAGCCGTAGAAGTGACAGGGCCAGTGAAGGTGAAGTTATGGGCTGCAACAGATGCTAAGGATACAGATTTCACAGCAAAGCTCATCGATACGGCTCCCGATGGCAAAGCTATGAATTTAGCTGAAGGGATCGTCAATGCAAAATACCGGAACGGATACTATCCTGAACAGGAATTAACCGGAGAAGTGGCTGAATATGAAATTGACCTTTGGGCAACTAGTAATGTGTTCCTTCCGGGCCATCGAATCACACTAGAAATTTCCTCAAGCAGCTTTCCGCAATACCTTCCTAATCCCAATACCGGAAGCTCCTTGATTGAGAGCAATCGAACAATAAAAGCAAAGCAAACCATTTATCACAACAAACAGTATCCTTCACACATTATTCTGCCAATTATTCCAGTGACAGAAAACAAGGATAGTACTGATAGGATTGGCTGAAAAGGGGAAATAGGCCTGGTTCATATGTTGAACCAGGCCTTCACCCTATTCTTATTTTTCAAAAATAGCATTGGATAATAGTCGGAACAAGTAATCGGTATGATCACGGAAGCCTGCTTCTAATCCGATTAGGGTTACGTCTTTAGCTTGCTCTTTAACAATGACAGCCTGACCTTTGGCGGAAGTATTACCTGCCCAGTGTCCTGCTAGGAAGAAATCATCAGAGTTTGCGAGGGTTGCGACGACCTTATCATTGTCAGTCCCTGTGTACCAAACTGGACGATAAACGAAGCCAAGGTCATCCTGAGTATAACCTGCAGTGAGACCACTTCCTTCATAATTGACCTTTACAATCCCATTGCTGTTAGAACCACCAGTATTAATGGTATCATCCGTAAGTCCAAGTGTTTTGGTTGCCTTTGACGCCCCGGCCCCTACAGCCACATATTTTCCGCCATTGCTTACAAATGTAGTAAGATTAGTCTTAAATGAATCAAGCTGAGCAGTATTTTCAAAACCAAATTCTTTATTTGCAGCTGATAAGTTTGTAGAAATTAGACTTTCTGTACCGCTGTAAACAAATACATCAAATCCGTTAAGACCCTGCTCTGCCACTTCTACTGGTGTTACTTCAGTCACATCAAAGCCAAGACGCTTAAGAGCTAGCTTTGTTCCACTATGAGACTGTTGTTTACCCATCCCGCCATCTTTAAGAATGGCTACCTTTAGGCTGGATAAAGTAACGGCATCCGCAGGAATCTTATCTGTAGATTCAACCTTCAGCCCGGCTGTTTTTACAGCTGTAGAAATTTTATTAGCCACTGCATCTGTATAGAAGTTACCCTTTGTGTCACGCTTTACAGCTACCCCTTGCTGTAATAATGTATTAACGAGATTAATGGCTTTCACCGAGCTGTTTGTTAATAAGAATGGCCCCTTACCAATAACAGAACCTTGCTCCGTAACCTGATTCACTTTTGTTGAGGTAACTTCAACCGAAGTTTGTGTCGGCACTGCTTCGAAACCCCAAAGCTCTGGCAGACTCCATGCTGAAATATCATACATAGCTGGTGTATCATTTGTAATGTCTTCGCCATCCCACAGAATCGTGTTAGCTAATCCAGCCTTAGCCTGATCCATTTTTACAATATAGGTTCCTTTAGGATAGGTTTTTCCATCCGCAGTAAAATCTTTTGATGCCTGTACTACTTCAATATCATTTTTCAGTAAATGATTAACGGCTTTATCCGTTACTGTTGGGTCCTTTTCATCAACTGGAAGGATATAAGCTTTAGGGAAGAAGCCGTCCTGATGAAAAGGATGGTCAAAGTTAATGCCGCGTTTAAACATTTCAATTTGATCAGTAATCATTGCTTGTTTATTTTCAGTTGCAAATTTCAGTGCACCCATGATGGCATCATACTGCCAGCGGACCCCATCCCAATCGTTGGTCGGCGCTTCTAGTGTATGACCATAGGCCCCGTGGTACATGGCATACATGGGGGTGAAAATCGGCGGATAGTCATCCCAGCCGGCGGAGTCGTTGCGCTGCGGAATATAGACACCTTCCATGCTCTTATAAAGATTGCCTTTAAAGTTAGGATTATCTTGCATGATATTTGCTTCCATTGCTTCAGCCTGTTTATAAGCCCATTTATTATATAAATCGTACTCATAGTTAGGATTATGCGGTGGTGTACATGGTTCAATTAAACCTTGTCGGTTTGGTGCGTAATTTTTTACATATCCATGTGTATCAAGGAATACCATCGGATTCCATTCCTTAATAAGCGCAACTGTTTCCTGTGTTTCCGGCTGAGATTGGGTGATAAAATCACGGTTTAGGTCAATTCCTTCCCCGTTGAAACGTGTAGCATTGACACGGCCGTCAGGGTTTTGAACCACATTAAAAATAAGAATGTTGTTTGCTAAGATATTTTTGGTCTCTTGGTCATTCTGAGTAGCGAATCGTTCGATTAATTGAAGAACCGCGTCACTTCCTACAAACTCTGTTCCATGGATAGAGCCATTAATCATAATGGGCACTTTAAAATCCGGGTTAGCGGATATCCAATCCTGTGCCTTACCTGGATTTTTAAACATTTGTTTTCGTAATGATTGTATTTTTCCAAACTTTCCTTGTGTGGTTGGATCAGCAATGGTTACAACATAAAGAGGGTTTCCATCTGCTGATGTTCCGCGGACTTCTACCTTCACACGGTTGGATTGTTTCTCAATAGTACTTAGCTTTGTGCCGATTTGCGAGAACTTTACAAAATCATAGTTTTCACTATTAAACTTGCTAGCTTCTTGTTCCTCGTATGTATTCACGTTTGTCCATTTTTGCCCCTCAGCAAAACCAGTTGTCCAAGGAATAGTAGAGACTAGACTCACAACCAACAAGCCGGCAGCCACTTTTTTCTGTTTGTTTTTCTTCACACTTACTTACCTCCTATTTATGTATATTTATTATTTTCTTTGTATTGTATATACACTTTTATTCTATTATTTTATCAATTAAAATAACAACCTACTATTTTCCTTAATTTAGGAATAATTGAAAATTAAGGTAGGGAAATAGTAACAAATAGTAACAGAATGATTTCCAAAATATATTGATATGTTTAATCCTTTTAATTGGGTATAACACAGTAGGTAACCCGCTATCATTTTTAGGGAGGTAAAATCATGAAGTGGAAGGGAAGAAGGGAAAGTTCAAACATCGAAGACCGCAGGGGAATGGGCGGCAAAACAATCATTGGCGGAGGATTAGGCAGTATCATTATTGTACTCCTCTTTACGCTTCTGGGCGGTAATCCAGGCAATTTAATTAATAATATGACAACAAACAATGGGGCTGATTCAAATACCCCATACCAAGAGTCAGCCCAAGAAAAGGAACAGGCAGATTTTGTTTCTGTTGTCCTGGCTGATACAGAGGATATCTGGTCGGAAGAATTCAAGAAAAGAGGCCTCACTTACGAAAATCCTAAGTTAGTTTTATACACAGACAGTGTTCAGTCAGCCTGTGGATCAGCTAGTGCGGCAGTAGGTCCGTTTTACTGTCCGGGAGATCACAAGCTTTACATTGATTTAAGTTTTTATCAGGAACTGAAAGACAAATTCAAAGCACCAGGTGACTTTGCGATGGCGTACGTAATAGCCCATGAGGTTGGCCACCACGTTCAAACGCTGTTGCATTCTGGGGACCAGGTATCTGCAGCCAAGAAAAAAACAAACGAGTACTCCGTTCGATTTGAATTGCAGGCTGATTATTTAGCGGGCGTTTGGGCCCACTACGCGGAAGGAAAAGGTTATCTCGAAAAGGGTGACATTGAAGAGGCTTTAAACGCAGCTAACGCTGTAGGTGATGATAATATCCAGAAGAAGGCACAGGGCTATGTAGTTCCGGAGAGTTTTACTCATGGAACCTCCGAGCAGCGGAAGCGCTGGTTTAATAAAGGCTTTAAAACCGGTACCATTGAAGGCGGAGACACCTTTAATACGGCCAACCTTTAATTGGAAATCTAGACCTCTCCATATGTATGGAGGGGCCTTTTTGAATTACGGCCAAAAAACACTCGTTTTTTGAAACACTGCCAATCATCTATTCGTCTAATAATTGTTTGAGGTGTGTTTTAATACAGGAATTTTCCAGGAAAACGAGAATACATAGTTCATTACCATAAATCGGTTAAACCGCAAGGAGGTATTACCTTGTCCCTTGATCAAGTGAATCCAACGATTGAAAGAATAATAGAAAATATTGAAAAGGTTATGATTGGAAAACGGAATGTAGCAGAATTGAGTCTTGTGGCGCTGCTGGCAGGAGGACATGTGCTGCTCGAAGACGTCCCGGGTGTCGGGAAAACGATGATGGTTCGTGCCCTCGCCAAGTCAGTGAACGCAAATTTTAGAAGAATCCAATTTACCCCGGACCTCTTACCGTCAGACGTAACCGGCGTGTCTATTTATAATTCGAAAGAAATGGAATTTCAATTTCGGCCAGGTCCCCTGATGGGAAACATTATTCTAGCCGATGAAATCAACCGGACATCACCTAAAACTCAATCAGCTCTCTTAGAAGGGATGGAAGAAGCGAGTGTTACCATCGATGGGGTGACCCATAAATTGAACCGGCCTTTTTTTGTGATGGCTACGCAAAATCCGATTGAATATGAGGGGACCTATCCGCTTCCTGAGGCGCAGCTGGATCGATTCCTGCTAAAAATTAAAATGGGCTATCCGGATTTACAAGAGGAGATGGAAGTCCTCAGCCGCGCCCAAAAGGTTCCGCCAATCGAAGAGCTTACAGCAGTGATTGACCTCGAAGGCTTAATTGCTCTGCAAAATGAGATTAAAAATGTTTTCGTCGATGATACGATCAAACGCTACATCGTCGATATTGTCAACCGAACAAGAGGGCATGGCAGTGTTTATCTGGGGGCAAGTCCTAGGGGATCGATAGCCCTAATGAAAGCAGCCCAGGCCTATGCGTTTATGAACAATCGTGAATATGTCCTGCCGGATGATATCCAATATTTAGCCGTATTTGTCTTATCACATCGGATTATTTTAAAGTCAGAAGCAAAATTTGAGGGGATCTCAGCAGAAGAAATAGTCAACCAAGTGGTTTCGAGAGTACCTGTCCCGGTTCAAAGGCTAGTGAAATAATCATGAAAAAACGATGGATTCTGTTAAGGAAAGTATGGAAATTCATTCTCCAGCTTATTCTCATTCTCCTCACTTTTTCATATGCCATGTTCGAAGGAGGATTTGTCAGCTGGTTTTTATTTTATAGCTTTTTGCCATTTGCTATTTACTGTATGGCCTTATCCTTTTATTCCCTAAATGAACTAGAAACCACGAGGATTTTGCCAAAAACTGATTTTAATGCTGGCGAAACATTAAAGGTGACGGTAAAGGTGAAGCGGTCCAATGCCTTTCCCTTATTTTTTCTGCTCATCGAAGATCATGTAAATGAACCACTAAAATCAGTCCAACATAAAAAGAAAACAAAGAGCCTCATCCTGCCGGGGGTGAAAAAAGAATTTTCCTATGAATACATCATCGAGGAACTGCCGCGCGGTGAACATTTTTTTCGTTCTTTTACGATTAAAATTGGCGATCCGCTAGGCTTATTTGAAAAAGAAAAGACGTTTAATCAAGAAGGGAAAATTATTGTTTACCCTGCCTATTCCGAGCTGTTCTACCAGCCATTTGAAAACCAATATGACCAAGGTCATACGGCATCAAGAGAACGAGTCCAGCGTGATACTTCCATGGCGGTTGGGGTAAGAGACTACCAGCCGGGGGACCGTTTCTCGTGGATTAATTGGAAAGCATCGGCAAAGCGTAATGAAATCATGACAAAGGAATTTGAACAGCGCCAGTCTCATGATGTATTTGTATTAATGGACTGTGTCCCAGATCACCGTTTTGAAGCGGTTGTGTCCTATACAGCTTCGCTTGTTCGAGCAGTGTTAAAGAAGGGGGCGCAGACAGGCCTTTTAACCTATAGTAAGGACCGGGCATACTTTCCCATTAACGGCGGGGAAGCACACCTTAGGCAGCTCTTCTATCATCTGGCAAAAGTGGAGCCCAATAGTTTAAGGCCGTTTGATAAAGTCATTGAAACAGAGGGGCTGTTTCTCCAACAATCCGTTTCCTTCATTCTAGTCACTGCACAGTTGACAAAATCGTTACTCGAAAAAGCAAGTCATCTGGGGCAAAGGAAAGGCTCGATTACCCTTTTTCTAATCAAGGGTCATAAGGAAACAGCATCCGACAATGAACGCTCTTTGATTTCGATTGCCAGTGCCCGTGGGATCCGAATCATCATGGTGAATGAAGGCGAACAAAGGTCAGCCTTTTCGGAGGTGAGTTTCCGGATATGAAAAGGGATATTCGTTCCTTTCTTTTATACGTGTTCAGCTTTTTCTTGTTATGGGAATGGCTTCGTCCAATCAAGCAATTAACCGATACTAGTAATATGGGGATCTTTCTTGTTTTTTTAATCCTTTCTTTTACAGCATCCTTTCTGAATATCAAAGTAATTTGGCAAACGCTTCTGATGCTCACTTTTATTCTCTTCTCCATCCATCATCTTCACTATGAGGGAGGACTTTTAAATTTCAGCTGGTTAGCTTCCTTCATCAGGGATTGTAAGGATAATATCCGCTTGCTTCTTAGCAGACAATGGTACGATCTTTCCAATGAATTCCGGACCCTGTTGTTTTTTCTCCTGCTAGCCCTAATGGTGTACTTAATTAATTACTGGCTCTTAAGAAGGCAGCGGATCTTTATCTTTTTCTTTATGACATTAATATTTATAACCGTTTTGGATACGTTTACTGCCTATAGTGCGAAAACCGCCATTATTCGGACGGTCGTGGCGGGGTTTGCGGTTATGGGGATGCTGACCTTTTATCGAATCATCCAAAAAGAGAAGGTTGAAAATGACGCAGCCTCGATTCGAAAATGGATGATTCCCCTATCTGTAATGATCATTGTGAGTGTTGTGGTGGGAATTGCTGCTCCAAAGGCAGCACCAATCTGGCCTGATCCCGTTCCATGCCTAACAGCTAAAAACGACAAGGCAGGAACCTCAAGTCCTAAAGCAGGTCCGCACCGAATCGGATATAGTACAGATGATCGGGCCTTAGGTGGTCCGTTTGTTGGTGATGACCAAGCTGTTTTTGCTTATGAAGGCAATGGCGAGAATTATTGGAAGATGGAAACGAAAGATATGTATACAGGGAAAGGCTGGCTTGCCTCAGGGGCAACGTTTAGCTCGTTTAAAAAAGACGATCTGATTCCCATATATTCCATTCCCGCTGAAGTGGAACGAATAAAGGAAACGGCACGTGTGATTTTGAACGGCAGCTATAAATTTAATACGATCATGTATCCAGCAGGTGTTACGAAGATCCTGTCTATACAGCCTTCTAACCAAAATACAAATCAGTTTTTGGTTGATGGGAACAACGAGAAAATTAGCTTTGTTACCACTGATCAACAACCTGTAGTTCCACAAACGTTTATGGCTGAATTTGATATCCCTAAATATAAAGCTTCAGAATTAAG
Organism: Bacillus sp. ISL-18; assembly: GCF_018613415.1. Taxonomy (GTDB): domain Bacteria; phylum Bacillota; class Bacilli; order Bacillales; family Cytobacillaceae; genus Neobacillus. The sequence continues at coordinate 72,128 of NZ_JAGGQG010000023.1, forward strand.
GAAGACAACCGCGTTTCCTGCTGAAATGAACAGGGCCTATTATGAAAAATATACGATGCTGCCAACTAATTTACCAGCCCGGGTAAAAGAATTGACAGAAGAGATTACAAAGGGAAAGACAAACTGGTTTGACAAGGCAAAGGCAGTTGAACAGTATTTTGGGAATTCGGGCTATATTTATGATCAGAAAAAAGTGGCTGTGCCTGGTGAGAAGGATGATTATGTTGATCAATTCTTGTTTGAAACAAAAAGAGGCTATTGTGATAACTTTTCCACTTCTATGGCGGTCATGCTGAGAACGATCGGTATTCCTACACGCTGGGTAAAGGGCTACACGGGCGGAGAGTTTCAGGCATACAATGATGAGGGCTCCTCTAAGCTCTTTTATGAAGTGACGAATAATAATGCCCATTCATGGGTGGAAGTTTTCTTGCCGAATTTAGGCTGGGTGCCTTTTGAGCCGACAATCGGTTTTTCAAATGAGCTTACTATTAATTATGATCGTAAAGACAGTGCTGTGGTAAATAGCCAGCCAATCACACCGCCGTCCGTGAAAAAAACTGAGAAGGAAGAAAAAAAGCCGAAAACGACAAAGAAGGTTTCTAGCCCATCAACTGGGATAAAAGCAGTCGTGAACGAGGTGAAACTGCATGGGGAGCGGATTCTATTTATTATTCTGCTCCTCGCAGGAGCGGCGGTCCTCCTTTACCGTTGGCGCGGGCGGTGGGCTCCATATTTGATCATATTCTTTTATCGGTTCAAGAAAAAAGATGAAAATATGGGCTCTGCGTATCTGCTTTTATTAATTCAATTAGAACGATATGGACTTAAGCGAAAAGAAAATCAAACCCTTCGCAGTTATGCGCTTTATATTGATACGTTTTTTGCAACCAGAGAAATGACCCGCATAACCGCCCGCTATGAAGAATATCTTTATCACCAAAGTCTTCCCAAGGGGACTTGGAAAGAAACACGCGAATTGTGGGAAAATTTAATTAAAAAGACAATCGCTTGACCGGAAAAACGCCTTATTGTTACAATAAGTTTTAAATCAATGTTTAGCTCCAGACGCCAAACGGCTCGAGGTCACAAGCCGATAAACAGGCGTCTTGCGCTTTTCTAATAGGGTATGAATACCTTCATATATCCTCGAAAATAGGGTTCGAGAGTCTCTACCGGGCTGCCGTAAATGGCCTGACTATGAAGGCGGAATTTTTTTAGTGATACTTTTGCGAGATAACTAGAATTCTGCCTTCCTGTTTATGTTGGGAGGAGAATTTTAGTTTTTTTTATTTTTCCACTTAATTGTATATGCTAGTATTATTATTTAGAAATTGAGGGGTGGCTATTTTGACGGAGAAGCAAGATTTAATTGTTGTATTAGATTTCGGAAGCCAATATAATCAGCTGATTACACGGAGAATACGTGAATTTGGTGTGTACAGTGAACTGCATCCGCATACGATTACTGCGGAGGAAATTCGCAAAATGAATCCAAAGGGGATTATCTTTTCTGGTGGTCCAAACAGTGTCTATGATGAGAATTCGTTCCGCTGTGACGAGGCGATTTTCGAGATGGGTCTGCCAATATTAGGGATTTGTTACGGAATGCAGTTAATGACTGTCCACTTTAACGGGAAAGTTGAAAAAGCGCAGCAGCGTGAGTATGGCAAGGCAACCATGGTGCTTGAACATCCAACTACTTTATTTGCCGAACTGCCTAGTGAGCAGACTGTCTGGATGAGTCACGGGGACCTGGTAATGGAAGCGCCAGAAGGGTTCACCGTTAATGGTACAAGCCCATCTTGTCCAATATCCGCAATGAGTGATGAGAATCGTAAACTTTATGCGGTTCAATTTCATCCTGAGGTACGTCATTCTGTTTATGGAAATGAATTGCTCAAGAATTTTGTCTTTAAAGTTTGTGAGTGCACTGGGAATTGGTCCATGGAAAACTTTATTGAGACGGAAATGGCAAAGATTCGCGAAACAGTTGGTGACAAAAAGGTTCTTTGTGCGCTTAGCGGCGGTGTTGATTCTTCCGTTGTGGCTGTGTTAATTCATAAAGCGATTGGCGATCAATTAACCTGTATCTTTGTCGACCATGGCCTTCTTCGTAAAAATGAGGCGGAGAGTGTCATGAAGACCTTCTCTGAAGGCTTCCATATGAACGTGATTAAAGTTGATGCCAAGGAACGCTTCTTATCCAAATTAGAAGGTGTTTCTGATCCGGAGAAAAAGCGGAAAATTATAGGCAATGAATTTATTTATGTGTTTGATGATGAAGCAACTAAGCTTGAAGGAATCGAGTTTTTAGCTCAAGGTACCCTTTACACGGATATCATTGAAAGTGGAACAGCAACAGCCCAAACCATTAAATCGCATCACAATGTAGGCGGTCTTCCAGAGGACATGCAATTTAAATTAATCGAACCGCTCAATACTTTATTTAAGGATGAGGTTCGTGCCTTAGGTACGGAACTGGGCATACCTGATGATATTGTTTGGCGTCAGCCATTCCCTGGTCCTGGTCTTGGGATCCGTGTGTTAGGAGCGATCTCAGAGGATAAGCTTGAAATTGTCCGTGAATCTGATTGGATTTTACGCGAAGAAATCAAAAAGGCGGGGCTTGACCGCGAAATTTGGCAATACTTCACTGTTCTGCCGGATATTCGCAGTGTAGGTGTTATGGGGGATGCTAGGACCTATGATTATACAATTGGGATCCGCGCGGTAACATCCATTGATGGGATGACATCCGATTGGGCACGCATTCCATGGGATGTATTAGAATTAATCTCCACTAGGATTGTTAACGAGGTGGCACACGTAAACCGAGTGGTTTATGATATTACCAGCAAGCCGCCAGCAACAATTGAATGGGAGTAAACTAAAAAGCGAATTGGCCTTGTACGAGGGCAATAGTTTAAGACGAGCCGGATAAAAAGGCTCGTCTTTTTTGATAATTGCGGAGGAATAGAATCACGGAAGGTCATAGTGATTATGTCGATTTATGTTACTTTATGATGAAAATTGGTATTAATAAACAAAAATACGAACGATGATATTTTTTTTTTATCCTATCGTTCGTATTTTTTATTTACAACTTTCGACTTTCTTGTTAAAATGAAAAAGGAATTAAGAGAACAATAATTGCATCGTATAATCTTGGGGATAAGGCCCAGAAGTTTCTACCGAGCCACCGTAAATGGCTTGACTACGAGGCAGTGTTTAATAAAGAGGCATTCTTTTTCCTCTAGTTATTGCACGTGCCTATAGTCATGCTCCGGTAGAATATGCCGGAGCATTTTTTCGCACAATAAAAGAAAGAGCTACAGGGGGAAAAGAAAATGCAGAAATACTTTGAGTTTGAGAAACATGGCACCAATTATCGCCGTGAATTTATCGGAGGATTAACTACCTTCTTAGCAATGGCTTATATTTTAGTAGTTAACCCATTAACTTTATCGCTAGCATCTATAAAAGATTTTCCGGATGCATTACGAATGGACTATGGGGCAGTATTTGTGGCAACAGCCCTAGCATCTGCCCTTGGATCGATCGTAATGGGTCTGCTTGGAAAGTATCCACTGGCATTAGCGCCGGGTATGGGTTTAAATGCTTTCTTTGCTTATACTGTTGTGTTAGGAAGCGGTATTCCTTGGCAGCATGCACTCGGTGCAGTTTTAATTTCCGGAATCTTTTTCTTATTATTAACACTTACAGGTCTACGTGAAAAAATTATTAACGCAATACCAGTTGATCTAAAACATGCCGTTGGGGCGGGTATTGGTTTGTTCATCACCTTTGTCGGCTTACAAGATGCGAAGATTATTGTCAATAATGATGCAACACTTGTTGGTTTAGGTGATTTAACTTCAGGCCCTACGCTATTAGCTATTTTTGGGATTGTAGTAACAGTCATTTTGATGACAAGAGGCATTAATGGGGCTGTTTTCTATGGTATGGTCATCACGGCTATTGTGGGGATGATTTTTGGCGAGATTAAGATGCCGACTAAAGTGGTAGACACAGTTCCAAGTTTAGCGCCTACGTTTGGTGCAGCTTTTTCTTCCTTTAGTGACAGTTCATTTTATACGACATCCATGCTTGGCATTATCTTAACGTTCTTGTTTGTTGACTTCTTTGATAATGCAGGTACGCTTGTAGCAGTAGCAAACCAAGCGGGGATTATGAAAGACAATAAGCTGCCACGTGCCGGACGCGCGTTAATTTCCGATTCGATTGCGTCAACTGTTGGAGCAATTTTGGGTACTTCGACTACGACATCGTACATTGAGTCATCAGCGGGGGTTGCTGCTGGAGCAAGAACAGGATTTGCATCGCTAGTAACTGCTGGACTATTTATCTTATCCATCTTTTTCTTTCCATTATTATCAGTGGTTACATCATCTGTAACAGCACCAGCTTTAATCATTGTTGGGGTATTAATGGTATCGTCATTAGGAAATATTGATTGGAAAAAGTTCGAAATTGCCGTTCCTGCTTTCTTAACCATGATTGCCATGCCATTGTCATACAGTATTGCAACCGGGATTGCAGTAGGGTTTATTTTCTACCCAATTACAATGATTGTAAAAGGCCGCATAAAAGAGATTAACCCAATCATGTACTTATTCTTTGTAATCTTTGTTTTATATTTTATCTTAAAATAAATCAAAACTCTCCGAGGGAACTGTGATAAAAGCAGTTCTCTTTTTTTGGGATAGACATAATATTGTCGAACATTGTCGTTGACTTCCTTTATCGCCTCTTATAACATAAAATAATAATGTTGAAAATGGTAGACTGGGGGTGAGGGTTTGGCAAACTTACGAATCGATAAGGTGTTAAATAACAATGTACTTATTGCTGAACATCCTTCTTATGAAGAAGTCGTTTTAATTGGCAAAGGCATCGGGTTTAATCGCAAACGAGGCGACTATATAGAAACAGAAACGGTTGAAAAGCTTTTTGTTCTGAGAGATGAAAAAGAGCAGGAAAACTACATTAAGTTACTGCCATTTATTGATACAGACTATTTGGAAATCATCATTTCTGCCATTGATTTGATTAAACAGCGGACACACACGGATCTAAATGAACATATTCATGTGGCCCTCACTGACCATTTAATGTTTGCTTTAACAAGAGCATCAAAGGGAATGGAAATGAGAAATCCATTTTTAGTTGAAACAAAGGCACTTTATCGGCATGAATATGAAATCGCTTCAACTGTGGTAGAATACATTGGTGAAAGAACAGGAATACATCTTCCCGTAGGTGAGATCGGATTTATTGCCTTGCACATCCATAGTGCAATGACCAATAAAGATTTATCGGATGTGAATCAACATTCCCAGCTTGTCAGCCGATTGGTTGAGATGGTAGAGGGTCAATTTGATATTGAAATAGATAAAGAAAGTATTGATTACATGAGGCTTGTCCGCCATCTGCGCTTCGCCATTGAACGCGTGGTAAAGGCGGAAAAAGTAGAAGAACCAGAAAAAATTGCAAACCTATTGAAAGTTGAATATCCAGTGTGCTATAATCTTTCATGGAAGCTCATTAAAGTGATGCAGCAAACATTAAAAAAGAAAGTCTTTGATGCGGAGGCCGTTTATCTGACGATGCATTTGCAAAGACTTCAAAACAAATTTAAATAGCACTTATATTTTTTACGTGTTACTGATTCGATCAGGCATGAGTGAAAAGTATAATTAAGATGAAGATTTTGGGGTATTCTATACCTAAACTTTATTTTAATTGTACTCTTGCTCATGCCTTTTTTGTTGTTTTTTACCTAATGTGTAACCGCTTTATGAGCTAAAAAAATTCAGGGGGTCATTAATATGAAAAACGCTTTTGGTACATTGCAAAAAGTCGGTAAAGCACTTATGCTGCCGGTTGCGCTTTTACCGGCTGCCGGAATCTTGCTTGCGTTGGGTGCAGCTTTGGTGAATCCGGCATTATTAAACCTAGCGCCTTGGCTAGATAATAGTGGGGTTGCAATGGTTGCAGCAGTTATGAAAAATGCCGGGGATATTGTTTTTGGTAATTTACCGTTGTTATTTGCGGTTGGTGTTGCGGTCGGTTTGGCAGGCGGAGAAGGAACAGCTGGTTTAGCTGCGATCATCGGTTACTTAATTATGAACGTAACAATGGGTACTGTTTTAGGTCTTGATGCAAAGTCGATTAACGGAACAAGCCATGTTAGTGTTCTAGGAATCCCAACTCTTCAAACAGGAGTATTCGGAGGGATTATCGTTGGTATACTAGCTTCTTCCATGTACAACAAGTTTTTTGAAATTGAACTTCCGTCCTATTTAGGATTTTTTGCAGGAAAACGTTTCGTTCCAATTATCACTGCTGGTTTAGCAATCATTCTTGGTTTAATTATGTTGGTGATTTGGCCGCCAATTCAGTCTGGATTAAATGCATTCTCGAACAACATGGTAAATGCTAACCTAACCCTATCTGCTTTTATTTTCGGGGTTATTGAACGTGCATTAATTCCATTCGGATTACATCATATTTTCTATTCACCATTCTGGTTTGAATTCGGATCATATACTACAAAAGCGGGTCAAGTTGTCCATGGGGACCAGCGGATCTTTATGGCTCAAATTTCAGACCACGTGAAAAATCTTACTGCTGGTACATTTATGACTGGTAAATTCCCATTCATGATGTTTGGTTTACCGGCTGCTGCCTTAGCGATTTATCATGAAGCAAAACCAGAAAAGAAAGTATTTGTAGGTGGTTTGATGGCGTCTGCAGGTCTAACAGCTTTCTTAACTGGTATTACTGAACCAATTGAGTTCTCATTCCTTTTCGTTGCACCAGTATTGTTTGGTATCCACGCTATTTTTGCTGGTTTATCATTTATGGTAATGCATCTGTTAAATGTAAAAATCGGGATGACATTCTCCGGTGGTTTAATTGACTATATACTATTCGGTTTAATTAATCCACAGACGCATGCGTGGCTTGTAATTCCAGTCGGACTTGTGTTTGCGGTAATTTACTACTTTGGTTTCCGGTTTGCGATTCGTAAGTTTGATTTAAAAACACCGGGTCGTGAGTTAGAAGAGGAAGAAGGACAACAACCAACAGGAAAAGCTGCTGGAGGCGATTTAGCCTCTAATATTTTAGATGCTATGGGCGGTAGAGATAATATCGCAAATCTTGATGCATGTATTACACGTCTTCGTGTATCTGTCAAAGACATTAAAAATGTAAACAAAGATGAATTAAAGCGCCTTGGTGCTGCAGGTGTGCTTGAGGTAGGTAACAATATTCAAGCAATCTTTGGTCCGCGTTCTGAAACCATTAAAGGGCAAATGAAAGATATTATGTCCGGAAAACGCCCTCGTGCAGCGGCTCCCGAACAACAGCAGACTCAGTCAACAACAACGACTGATGTAATGCAAGCTGCGCGTCAAAATGAAGTATTTGCTGCACCATTAAAAGGGGAAATTAAGCAGATTACCGAAGTTCCTGACCAAGTATTTGCTGGTAAGATGATGGGTGATGGCTTTGCGATTGTACCTTCAGAAGGTATGGTAGTATCACCTGTAAACGGTAAGATTGTTAATTTGTTCCCAACTAAACATGCGATTGGAATCCTCTCTGATACAGGACGTGAGATCCTCATCCATGTGGGTATTGATACTGTTAACCTAAAAGGTCAAGGCTTTGAAACGCTGGTAACAGAAAATGAAATTATTGAGCAAGGTCAACCGCTCTTGAAGTTCGATATTAATTATATAAAAGAACATGCAACTTCAACGATTACTCCAATTGTCTTTACGAACTTAGCTGAAGGCGAAAAAGTGGTAGTAGTGAAGTCGGGTCAAGTTAATATCAAGCAAGAAGGAATTGTTAAGATTACAAAGTAAGTTTTACTAAGAAGCCGGCCTAGTGGTCGGCTTCTTTCTATAGTATATAAATTACCGGGCTGATTAGGAGATGGGATGGAAGGTTAAAAATTAAAAATTAGTATTGACCGATACGGAGGATGGTGGTATTATATTTTAGCGGTCGTTGAAAGATATTAACAACACAGCGAAGAAAAAGAAGTTGTTGACTTTAAATAGACGACGTGATATATTAATAGAGTTGCTTCTTACGGAAGTGATTTAGAAATTGTTCTTTGAAAACTAAACAAACAAAAACGTCAACAAACAATAAATTATCATGTTTCTTCTATTATATAGGATGAACATGAGCCAACGTAACAAAATGAGCTAATCAACTTTCATGGAGAGTTTGATCCTGGCTCAGGACGAACGCTGGCGGCGT
>NZ_JAGGQG010000024.1 GCF_018613415.1 Bacillus sp. ISL-18
GTAGCTGGTTGATTGCTCGTCCCATCCGCTGGTTCCTCTACTGGAGTAGCTGGTTGATTACTCGTTCCATCTGCCGGTGACTCTACTGTGCCACCTGGTTGACTAACAGTTCCAGTTCCCGGTTGTTCTTCCGTACCGTTATTTCCTTCCACAACAGGTGTTACTATCGTGACTTCATTTGAGAAACTACTTTCCACATCATTTACAATTTGGGTAGCCTTATACCCTGAACCCGCAGGGATGTCTGTAAATGTGATTGTTCCTTCTGAATTAGCGGTTCCGCTAACGACAACCTCTCCCTTACTATCGTAGATCGTAATCAATGCACCTGGTGTTGCATTACTAATCTTAATAGTATTTTCACCATTTGAACTTCCTGCAGCTGTTAATTTATCTGGCTTAACTATGAGAACACGTGTTACAGGATCCGCCTCATTGCCCGCTTTATCTTTTACAGTATAGGTAATCGTGAACTTTCCTGGTGTTTTTGTATCTTCTGGAATACCAGAGACCTGAATCCTGCTAGTAATATCTCCATCTATTAGATCTGTGGCTTCCGCTCCAGCATCTTGATAGACATCATTAGCTGTAACGTTGACTTTCTCATCACCTTTTAACACAAGAGTCGGCTTCGTCGTATCAATCGAGAATGTAACATCATCCGTTGCCGAGTTTACGGCAGCGGTTGCGGTATAGTGCCCGTCAGATAGTTTGTCCGTAACCGTAACACTCCACTTATTATTTTCCACTGTACCTGTATACGTATTGCCCCCGATTTTCACCTGCACCGAAGATCCATCTTTTACATTGGTTGTGCCAGTTATGGTTGGTGATTGATCTTTTAGATATGCATCATGATCCGGGCTGTCAATTTGAATCGTAGGGTCTGGAATAATCGCATCCATGACGATGTTATATCGCATCAGCGTTTCACCGATATGGATCACTCCATTCTTGATCCAGCTATCGCCAAGACTGCTATTCGTCTTCGAATCTAGCCGGCTATCAAAAGTGACATATCCATCTTTTTCACCTGTAATATAGTAATCTCCATCAGCGAACACCATCCAAGCATAATTACCAAGCTCTTCCGCATCAGCCGTCATACCGGTTGTCAGCTGTGGATTGCTATTTTGATTTGGCAAAAAGTTATTTAATTGAGGTAAAGATACCAACGTATTAGGGGTATGGCCGTTTGCCTTATTAAGGTCCGTATCCGCCCAATAGATTTTCATGTTTACTCCCTCAATTAACTCACCGGTAACACTATCTGTAACGAGACCAAACGGGTCAATTAATTCATGTTGAACGACTAATTGCCCATCAGAGCCTACCGTGATCTCTGAAAATTTACCCGCTAACCGCTGGCCATTCACTACTACATTAAAAACAACCTGGTATGTTTTATTAGCTTCAAATCCTGTTAATTCATAATGCCCCTGATCGTCAATCTGTGCTTTAATTGCTCCACTTGGATCGTTTAATACCTGCATATCCAAATCGGCATCTGGGAACATTGCTTGAATCGACTTTAATTTATCATTTCTCGTTTGTATAAATAATTGGCCGCTGACTTTCCGTTCTGATTTAAATTTTTCGCTTTGTCCACTAGCCTGAACATGAGCCTCCTGAGTATAAACAGAAGTCACCTTTTCATTCCCGACAAGTGATGTTACTTCAATATTAACCGTATAATCACCGCCCGTTGGAACGGTAATCTGATAATTTCCATCACTGTCTGTGGTCGCTTCGATTTTTTCACCATTCACCACAATCCATACCTTAGTGTCAGCAATTGGTTTTCCACTCTCATCTAAAACTTGTCCCACAATAATCGGGGGTTCAAAAGCAATGGTGATTTCATCTTTAGCAGAAATTCCCTTATCAGGATCACTAACCGAGGCACTCACTTTCTTCGTGACAGCAACTGTACCTTCTATTTTAGGAGCAGTCAATTCTACGATGGCTTCCCCTTGCTCATTTGTTTTACTAGTGGTCTGTGATAAGGTGCCTGCTTCTGCCTCAAAATGTACCTCAGTATTGGAAATAGGGTTTCCATTACGGTCTTTTAAGACGGCTTTAAGGATTGCGGTTGATGTCCCATCACCTATGATTCTTGTCGGATCCGCTGTTAAAACAAGGTCAACCGGATAATGAATGGAAATCGTGTGGTCAGAAGTTGTACCATCTTCCGCCGTAACCCGAATCATCAGGTTGCTGTCAATCTCTGTGGCAGCTGTTTTTTCTATCATCTCACCACTAGGACCCACAACTTCCAATTTTGCTTTTGGAGAAATCACTAACCCCGCTATCAATTCACTCACCTTGGTTCCAGCTGGTACTTCCTTGAGGCTATTATCCTCCGTCAGCTCTCCCAATGTTGTCGAAAGAATTTGTTTCTCACTACTAAAGGCACGTTCTACTACGACTTCCTTCACATCGCTTACCAGCTTTCCAGGAGACGTAGCATTAAGTGAAAGCTGCTCTCCTTCAGAAAGGGATTGATTGGCACTCAACTCTAAGGTCCAATTTCCTAATTCATTCGCTGATACCTTTCCTAATTCATCACCATTCTGCTTGACCAGGATTTCGGCTCCAGGCTCTGAAGTTCCATTCACCTGTCTGTCACCAGAACGAATCGTCCCTTTAACAACTGGGGCTGTTGTTTTTTCCTGTGCGGTCACATAGACCGTCCATTCTTTTTCTGTCCCATCTTCTGCTTTGACAATATAAAGTAAAGAATGCGTAAAATCATTGGCTGTCTGTCCACTTACCTGAGACACTTCACCAATTTTCACACCTTGGGCACGGCCGGACAAGGTAAAGGCAGCGATTAAACCTTCAAGTTCTGTCCCATACTTTACTTCCACATGTATGGTTCGGTTGGTTTGATCAATTTCAGCTGACTTTGTTTCTTCTGGGATTTGATAGGACTCAATATCAGCCGAATCACTCAAAATTTGAACAGTCCCTTTTGGTGGAGAAACATTTCCATCATTATTAATCCCTGCTGGTAACTCTCCAAAACTGCCTGTAAACACATAGGCACCCGCTTGATTTCCATTATAACTCGGGGAAGATTGCTCACTCCAAGTAACCGGCACATCAATCTTGTCACTATTCTCTAACTCGACCCTGACGGTTGTTCCTAATGCCGCAAGAGCTGCTGTTTTACTCGTTCCTAATGCTACTGTTTTCGTCAAATCGGACACTTTGGCAATCTTTACAGTTTGCGGCTCTTGAACAGGAACTGGCTCTTGATTAGGAGCTGGGTCTTGATCAGGAGCTGGCTCTTGAACAGAAACTGGCTCTAATACGGTAACTGATCCAGTTGGAGTCGCGACTTCATCCGCGTTATCTATACCAGCTGGTAACGTTCCAAATGTTCCTGTAAATTGATAGGTTCCTACGTGTGAACCATCATAACTTGGGGTCGATTCAGAGCTCCATGTGATTGGTATTTGTACCTTTTTACCATTCTCTAACTCAACCTCCACTGAAGTCCCCAATGCTGCGATCGCATCTTCTTTGGCTGTTCCATTGGGGACTGTTTTTGAAACATTGTCTACATGTTTTAAACTTACCGTAGGTGGCAATTGAACGGTCACTATTCCGGTTGGAGCCGAAACTTCAGCATCATTATCAACACCAGCCGGCAAGGTCCCGAATGTTCCTGTAAAGACATAGATTCCTGCCTTAGTTCCATCATAGTCTGGTGTGGATTGTGTACTCCAAGAAACCGGAATATCTTTAGTCTTGCCATCTTCCAGTACAACAGCCACACTCATGCCCAATGCTTTCTTGGCATCCTCCAGACTAGTTCCATTTTGCACAGATTTTCTAACATCATCTACGTTAGCAAGACTGCTGGTATCCGGAACAATGGTAAAGGTATGGGTATCTGTATCCTCATTCCCAAACGGATCGGCGGCCGTCGCTTGAATTGTGTAGGTTCCTACAGACAATTCAGTGGACATCGTGTTTAGCCACTCCCAAGTAGAACCTATAGTTGTACTCGAAGGCACCGCATTTATGTTAGTAATATGAACAACCTTTTGATTTTCATCTATGACACGCAGCTCAACGCTAGCATTCATTTCTGATGTTCCACTAAATGTAGGTTTTTTCTCTGATGAAGTGGAACCATCGGCTGGTGCTTTGATAGTCACAGACGTACCCGTGTCCACCACAAGCTGCTGGCTGGCACTTGCACCATTTACCGATGCCGTTATGACATGAGTACCATCATTAAGTGGCTTGATATCTGGAACCTCAATTGCCCAACTTCCGCGGCTGTTCGACTCGATGGTATCCGTATAGATATCTTTCCCGTCAATAACAACTGTAACAACACTTCCTACAGTGGCATTTGTATTCCCCCGTATGGTCGGTTTATTATCATTTGTCGTAACCGACGTACCATTGTCAATGGAAATGGCTGTGGTATTGACCGTATAGTCCTTATTTGCCGCTGCTGTATTTCCTGAAGCGTTACTTGCGATCGCGGTGATCGTATGATTTCCTGCCGTAAGAGGCTTCTCTAACGCCGGAATGGACCAACTGCCATCCTTATTCGGTGTGGCAAATTCAACGGTTTTCCCATCAATACGCAATTCCACTTTATCCGCTCCAGAGGAACTTCCAGTGATGGCGGGGTTGGCAGCTCCGGTTGCGCCTGTAATAGCCACCTCTACAGGAGAGGCTGAACTTCCCTCTTTATACGTTAACTGTTGCGTGGTGGTTGCAAAAGTAGAAGCATTATTCGCTGTACCAGTCCAATCCACCTTGACAGTATAGGTCTTCCCATCAACAGGGGCCGGTAGGGTTTCTTGGTAATTCCAAGTCAATATATTAGTATCTCTAGGAGCATTATCCGTTTGCATTACCCCATCTATATAGACCTTAATCCGAACATTATTTTTGTTGGTTCCTGCATACGTACCAGATAGGACAGGAGTTTTGCTGTTTGTCATCGCAAACGAACTACCGTTAATCACCAGAGTATTAGAATTATCCAGTATCACAATATCCTGCTTAGCGGTTTCTGTCTTGTTGTTATCCGTTACCGCGGCAACGGCCTGATAAGTTCCATTTATTCCCGTGATCGTCGGCGGAAGTTCATAGTTCCAGCTATGCTGGTTAATATTGACTGATACCGCCGGGTCATTATTGATTTTTAATGAAACAGTACCAGTTTCTAAGGAACTTTTTCCCGTAACCGTATGATTGGCGGTGCTATAGGTTTTACTATTTCCACCATCTATGGATACGGTAAGAGGCTGTTCATTAAGACTTAGCTCCTTTAAGCCGCTAAAACTCACGTTATCTTCCGTACCGTTTGCGTTCATCCAATCTTTATTAATAACAGATAGATTGGCAGCTTTGGAGGTACCGAAGAAAAATTGGACGGGTTGTGTAGCGGTAATGTCAGAGGCCACTTCTGTAACCTTACTAATCGGCACCTGAAAATCTAAAAAGTACTGGCCATTCTCAGCCGGTGTAATTCGTGTTCCAGCTACTTCCGATCCACCATCGGTTGACGTTTGATAAACCTTATGTACATCTGTTCCAGATTCATTCGCTACATATACGTAATCAATATGCGGAGATTTTCCATTTAAACCAATAGTTGCCTTGGCTTCCCCATTCACCGCCAGCTTCACTAACCAGACTGAAGAAAGAAAGCCTCCTTTTCGGTCATATGGATTTCCTTTCACTCGTAATCTTACAAAAAAGTTTGTTCCATCTGAAGCCACATACATCGATGGCAGTACCCCTGTACCCCGGTCTACCCCGCTGGTAATATCAACATCAACTGGATGGACATCACTTGCTGGATCTAAAACGGGTGTACCGTTTGCTAGGGTATAAGGTGAGAATACCTCTGGCCATGCAGCGGGAGTTGAACCAGACTCTGTAGCTCCCTTAGCTGGCTTCGGGGGAACAAAGGTAGAGAATAATACAAAGAAAGTCAGTACTATTATCCCTATTTTGTTCAAGTTTTTCATTTTTACGATAGCCCCCCTCTTCTTAAAGATAACTATTTTAATAGATATAAATTTTCCTCTCCTTTCCCTAACTCGATCGAAATAGAAACATTTTCCTAGTACTTTTTGACTATTAAAAGAGTAAAAAAATTTTCGATTCGCTATTTATAGACAAATTTCACTATAAAACTAGAAAATAATGGAGTTATAGAAAAAGTATAGTCGGAAATTGTTGACATGTCACGAAAAGTTTAAGAAATTTGTTGAAATTTTTTATTGACACATTAAAGCGATAAATAGCAATACTGGTTTCAAATAAATATTTTCCGGGTATCCCAATATCGACACCATTTTTAATATACTTTCAAACTATACGAAAAAGTGATTCGAGGGGGAACTTTGCATGAAATTACAAAGATTATTGAAGCTATTCTATCCTGTATTAATGGTTTTTACATTGTTATTACTACCCTCACAGAGTTCACAAACATATGCAAATACGAACATTACAAAACCCCCAAAGGTGGAAAAAGCAACAACCTACATAACTTCCTTCAAACAGATAAATGGGAAATGGGTGGGAAAATTTGATTATATCCAATGGTATTTCGGCAAGTCTGCTGATAGAGAATTTCTAAAGGATTGCAAATGCCAGAAAGAAATGGATGGTGCCCCAGACGGGTACTGGATCCGAAACGTTAATCCTAAGATACGTACCTTTACCATTTCAAACAATGCCCAATATGTCTTACAGACACGTAGTCTATACGAAATCAAATGGAATGAAAAAGTAACCAGAAGTCAATTTATTACTTTCTTGAATCAGCGGGATAAGCACCATCAGATTCCTTTTCATCTCGAGATAACAAATGGGGTTGTAACGAAAATTATAGAACAATATATACCTTAAAATAATAAGCCCATTATTTCTGATACAGAGATAATGGGCTTATTTATGTTGACCGTTTTATTAAAATCATCCATCCATAACAAAAAGGCCAAACTAGGCCCCTTCTACTTTAACCTATATCTTCAAATATTTTTTCAAATACCTCAGACGCTTCTGTATCGATACCAGCCATCCAATGAATATATTTAATTTCTTTTCCTGTTAAATCCCTGTCGAGCCGATTTGAAATCAAACGGACCAATCGTTTATATCTTTCCTCATCTTCATTCACAAAGGTAATTGCTTCTAAATACTCTTTTCTAGTCATTATTTTGAATCTCCTCCCTCATCCAATCCTTTCCAAGAATCGATAAAATTAAACCTAAGATTACTGATAAAATAGGAAACTATGACAATACATACCGCTTATTCTTCCTTTCTACTGCTATTAAAGCGTTCTTAAAGCCTTCTATTTAACAAATAGAAGCGTGTTTCTCTCGCCCCAAGGGATGCCCATATCCTTCCTCCATTAATACAACTTTCTAATCCCCCAAATTATTAAAACAGGAATATTGGGAACCAAATAAATGGCTAAAACATTAGAATTGCAATTTGACTCAGAGTTTGGAAAACTGCGGAGGTCATAATGAATTAGAACAGAACAATCATTAAAAAGGAGCACGCGAATCAACCTCATCGGCGACCCCTTCCATAGGCCTTATTCACCCAACAGTCTATGAATATCAGATAATTTTCTACAAATTTTTTTTACCAGTTTAATCTTATTGAATGCATTCTCCAAAAATAGTAAGATTAGTCAGTAATTGTAAGGCTAAATAACAAAATACTATTTGTCTAATTCAGTGGAGGAAAATATGAAGAAAAAGAGTGGAAGAAAACGAAAAATTATTGGCTTCAGTATTCTAGGAATCTTACTTCTAGGGGTTGCTGCATTCGGCTATGAATACTATCAACTACAGCCCAAAAATCACTTCTCAAAAGTTCCCGTAGTGGGTGCGGAGAAAGCATCAGGTTCAACGAATACAGAGGAAAAGGTTGACGTGAAGACACCTGTATTTAACGTCCTCTTAATCGGTTCGGACCAACGAAAAGGTGATAAATTAGGTCATACCGATTCTATGGTGCTTGTCCATGTCGATTTAAATAAAAACAAATATCAGGCGGTTAGTATACCTCGTGATACTCGTATTCATTTAGATGGTTATGGATATACAAAATTAACGAGTGTTCAATATATTAAGCAAGCCACCGTTGGGTCCCAAAAAGGGATTGAAGCTGCTGTTACAGCCATAAGTGAGTTTATGGGTGTCCCGATCAATTATTATGTTGAAACAAACTATTGGGGCTTCCAATCTATGGTTGACGCATTGGGTGGAATCGAGATGAATGTACCTTTTGATGTAAAATTAACACACCCTTGGTATGCTGAAAATAGTAATAAAGTAATTAATACAGGTACTTATTCATTTGATGGGAAAATGGTAACAGAGGTTGTTCATGAGCGTTATTCACTAAAAAATGGTGAGTATGGCCGTCAGCAGTTACAGGAAGAAGCACTAAAGGGGATTGCAAAAAAAGCATTAAGCCCAAGCAATATCACAAAGTTGCCAGCCCTGGTTAAAACGATCCCTCAATTTGTTGTCGCTACAAATATGTCAACAACTGATATGTTGAGCCTAGGTCTGTCTGCGAAAGACTTTGATCCAAAAACTCAGTTGGTTTATCAGCAAATGCACGGTGAAGGAAAAAAGCTTTACGATGATATACTAAAAGCAAACAATTCCCAAATAGTGATCAATCAAGAACAAGTAAAGGCTATAGCAGCTAACTTTCAATAAAAAGTCAAAGGAACGGTTCTCATGCTTCCGAAGCATGAGAACCGTCCCTTTGCTTCTTTCTTCACCAAAAATCAACAATTAACCCCTAAATCTCACGTAATTATTTTTATTATTCCACAATTTATTCCATTGATATTGAAAGCGTTTTCAGTTATAGTTAATAAAACACTTTTGATAGGCTTAATCGTTATCTACAATTATTCCTAGGAGTGGATGTACATGGACAAACAAGGGAATTTATTAGTGGGATTATTTTGGGGTACGTCTTTAAGTATACCTTTGTGGATGGCGTTTTTTGGCTGGCTGAAACTTATTATTCATTTTGTTATTTAGTTTAAAAACCTAATAATTATATAGCAACCATAAAAGAGTAAGGAACAATCATGGTCCTTACTCTTTTGTATTCATTCAATTTAAGTATATGAAACAATCATTTCACAATTACCATCGATCTTAAACTCGCCAAATCCAACAGGAAGAATGAAATGGGTTCCCTTCCTTAAATCATATTGTTTTTCATGATGAGATAGGGTGCTTTCACCTTTAATCACACTAAAAAGCAAATACTGGTCATTAAATGAAAAGCTAGTCCTGCCACCAACTTGCCATTTATAAACAGAGAAAAACTCTGATTCCACAAAGGTGGTAATGGTAGTAGCATCTTTCTCTTGGACTGTTTTCATGCTTACCGCATCTTGATGCGGAACCGTAGTAACCTCGATGGCTTTCTCTAAATGAAGCTCCCTTAAGTTGCCCTCTACATCTCGGCGATCATAGTCAAAGACCCGGTAGGTTGTGTCAGAGCTTTGCTGTGTTTCTAATACAAGAGTTCCTTCACACAGGGCATGGATAGTCCCGCTTGGAACATAGAAAAAGTCACCTGGTTTGATTTTTACTCGGCGGAGCAGATCACTCCACTGACCTTCCTGAATTTGCTGCCGTAATTCTTCCTTGGTTTTGGCATTATGGCCGAAAATCATGTCAGCATTCTCTTTACAATCAATAATATACCAGCACTCCGTCTTACCAAGTTCGCCGTTCTCTTGAACCATCGCATAGGAATCATCAGGATGCACTTGGACAGAAAGGTCCATGTTGGCATCCAGTATCTTGGTTAATAAAGGAAATACCTTCCCCTGTGGATTTCCAAAAAGTTCCGGATGCTTCTTCCACAAACTATCTAAAGTCATTCCCTTATAGGGGCCATTATCTACCATAGAAGGTCCATGAGGGTGAGCGGAAATCGCCCAGCACTCGCCTGTGTTTTCATTAGGGATATCATATCCGAATACTTCCTGTAAAGCTGTCCCTCCCCATATTCTCTCTTTAAAAACGGGCTGTAAAAATAATGGTTCCAAAAATAGTCCTCCTCGTGGTTGTTAATCCGTCATAAACTTATATCTTAAAATAGCGGCAAGACCTGCACCATGCTTGAAATCACCTTTAATAATGAGGTCCTTCAGCTCTTCCATGGTAAGAGTATGCAATTCTAGTGTCTCGCTATTTTCTAACGTTTGCTGGGTTGAAGTTAAGCCAGCTGCCGCAAACAAGAATATTTCTTCCGTTGTTGAACCTGGAGAAGGATAAAAGCTACCTAATTCAAGCCAATGCTCTGCCACATACCCTGTTTCTTCCTCAAGTTCTCGTTTTGCAACCTCAAGCGGATCATTACCCACTTGATCAATCATTCCAGCAGGCAACTCCCATTGCCAACTATTAATCGCATGGCGATATTGTTGTAAACAGACGACTTCATGCTCTTTCGTTATTGGGAGAATGCAGACTCCTTTGGCAAAGTCCAAATAGGAAAACGTCTTTTCGTCCCCGTTTGGAAGAATCACCTGATCGATGGTTATGCCAAACCGATCTACCTTATTCTTATTAGAACTCGTAATCTTCCAGGTCAATTTGTTCACCTCAAACTTAATCATTCTTATTTTTCTAGTTTAACTAACTTATCTCCAAATATTAGGATACTACAAAACGAAAGAAAATAGGAGAACAAATTTATGATTACTTTATCTGTGACAAAGTTCCTTCAGGCACATTAGTTGGGATTTAAATGCCAGATTAATTTTCCTTCGTTTAGGGAATAATATCATTATTAAATTTCAGTAATGGATCAACTATTCGGTCATTTTATTTAAAAAGAGGACGATTATTTTTCGGGGTGAATTTCATGGAGAGGCAAGGGAACATTTTAGTAGGGATCATATGGGGTACGTCTTTAAGTATACCTTTGTGGCTGGCGGTATTTGGCTGGCTAAAACTATTCCTTCGTTATATTTAATGGTAACCTTCTGTTTTTAAGCGGGCTACGTATAAAAAGTAACGATCTGATAATAATTTACTGGACAAAAAAACAATCCCAATATAGAAAGGATTGTTTAGAAAACGTTTACATATTAATGATGAGTATTTAACATTTGATCTCCTCTTTTGGCTGCAACCATTAAACTCATAATCAAAAGCATCGAAAAAGAGCCGACAAATAAACCTGCTATAAATATAAACATAGTAAACCTCCTAGATGAATGATAATTCGTAGTAAGGCGATTCATATTCGGTAACTGGCTGGCATAGTTATAGTAAAAACCTTAGCCCCTCTAGCTTTGCGCGGCCACTTTTCAATGGTTTTGCCCTTTCGTACGAACTATGTATTTCTTATTTTATTATAACATTTATTACGAGTGTTCCATAGTATTAATAACCTTTTAAATATTTATATTATGTGAAAAGTGTTTAAGGGTGGCTCAATGTATGGACGAACTTCAATTGAGCCCGCAAAATGGAGGGAATAAATTTGAAAGAGAACGAGGATGGGGGGAACTTTGGTTTGGGATGCTTATGGGGGATCATTTTATCCATCCCTTTATGGATCCTCACCTATTTCATATTTCGTCATGTACGACACTAAAGAACAATTTACATCTATCAAGGAAGCTCAAGCAGAATAAATCACCTTATGGCTTTTCCACACCCTAAGAAATTATTTATTATGCGTCCAATTAAATGTTAAGATATTTCCTATATAAAGATTTAGTAGGAGTTCTTATGCAAAAAAGGTTACTTATTCTATTACTGTTTATCTTTTCATTGGTTTTTATTGTTAGATTTACGATGTTTCCAGATTCTTCGTTAGGCATAGGGATAAGTAAAGGGGAAATAAACTTAATACCTTTTAAATCTTTGGGAAATCCAATTTCATCAAACTTCATCGTGAATGTTGGGGGGAATATTTTATTATTTATTCCGTTTGGTTTTATCTTACCGTTGAGGTATCCCAAGATTAGTAGATTGCCAACAGTCACTTTAGTAGGAGTATGGTTATCCGACCCTAATTGAGTGTATCCAATTAACCATGCCCAATAGAACCACGGATATTAACGATGTTATGTTAAATACTTTAGGAACATATATTGGATTTAGTTTATTCAAAAAAGGGATGTAGCTTAAAGCCCTAGAATTCGAAGATTAACATTGGTAAACATACTTAATAGTATTAATTGTTTTCCAGAGTAGAGTAATAGTCCTGCTAGAACGATAATGAAAAAATTTTTTCACGTGCTTAGAAGAAGGATTGTTTTATTAGGTTTTGTGTAACATCACATTGCAAATTTCCCACGAGAAATAGATTATTAACATTCAACATCAGGGATGACCTGATGTGTTTTCATTTTATATAATGTCGTATAATTAAGTTAGCAATACACCTCCCTTTGAAGGAGGGGAGATCAATAACAATGTCAGCTATTCAAGCACAGTTAAATACCAATCGTCAGTACCTATTGTCTACACTAGACGAACAAGTCAATTGTACTGGAAACTGGCTGAGCACCAATTGATAAAGTATAAACCATTGGATTTATGCGAACCGTTACATGAACAACGATGGGAACAGTTGAAGTTAAGTTGATTTAATATTTGTCCGTAAGCAAGTCCAAATCAGGTCTTTATATAAAGAGGAGAAAATGCTATGTCCGAAGCATATCAAGTAATAAGTTTTGTTGAAAATCAAAATATGAAAATTGAGATTTTAGAGTATCAACAATTAGGCGGAAATGATAACTTTGCTGTTGCTGAAAAGCTATTTTTTGCACAAAAATCAAACATTAAATTAAGACAAGTAAGGATTACACTAAAAAACAGCGCTCTTACCGCTGAATCAGGTGCCCTACAGTTTATGAAAGGGAATATTTCGTTAAAAAGTCTAGGAGGAACGAGTGCAAAAGGGTTTTTAAAAGGGTTAGCTTCCAGTGTTTTAACCAATGAATCCATGATTAAACCACAATACCAAGGGAGCGGAATCATTTATTTAGAACCAAGCTTTAAACACTTCATGATCGTTGAACTAAATAACGAAGAAATCATTGCAGATAAAGGTCTTTTTTATTGCTGTGAATCGACTGTTTCGATCTCAGTCCAAGCAATGAAGAATATTTCTTCCGCCATTGCTGGAGGCGAAGGATTATTTCAAACAAAAGTATCTGGAAGCGGATATTGCGTATTTGAAATTCCTGTTCCTGAAGATGAACTAGTAGAGTTTGAACTGCAAAATGAAATGGTTCAAGTAGATGGAAATTTCACGCTTTTCCGATTGGGGAATATCGACTTTACCGTTGAAAAATCAACAAAAAGCATTTTCGGTTCTGTTACATCCGGCGAAGGTCTACTTCAAACATTTAGAGGAACGGGGAAAGTCTTTATTGCACCAACGTTACCTGTTTATGAAAAGCTAGGACATCTATTAAACCCGACGCCGCCATCAAAATAAAAAGGTTTTTTGGCTAAGGTTTAAAGTTTCGGAGAATAAGATGACAGCTTGTTAATTTCTACTGCATATTATGTAAAAAAGTCTTGTTTCATTTAAGCTGTAATACAACCAATGCCTATACCTGTTTTGTTTCTTGTCAAAAGTGCAGCCTTTGTCACAAAATTCCCCATTTTGTTGTGACAAGGGCTTTATTTTTAATCTTTAGAAAAAACATACCTCGGAGCGGAAGTTTGCCGCTGACTTGTGTTAGGGACTTTCACCCTTAAGTTCAATGTGCTGCCAAGCGCACAAAAGAAGCATGAGAACCGTCCCCATGCTTCTGCTGTCTACTTATGTGATAAAATTATCTCGCAATGACCGGAAATTTCAAATTCACCAAATCCTACAGGGACAATAAGATGCGTACCTTTCTTCAAACTATATTCCTCTCCATTATGTAAAAGTGCTCCTTCTCCATTTATAACACTAAGAAGTAAATAGTGATCATCAAAAGAAAACAAGGCAGACCCTTGTACTTCCCATTTATAAACCGAGAAAAACTCTGACTCTACTAAAGTAGTAATCTTAACATTCTCCTGCTCCTCAACCCTTTGAACAGCTTCACCATTTCGGTGTGGGACTGTCGTTACATCAATAGCCCTTTCTAAATGGAGCTCACGTAAATTTCCGGCTGAGTCCCTGCGGTCATAATCATACACACGATAAGTAGTGTCCGAGCTTTGCTGTGTTTCCAACACAAGTGTTCCTTCGCATAAAGCATGAATGGTTCCGCTTGGGACGTAGAAAAAGTCACCCGGCTTAATTTTCACACGGCGCAAGAGTTCATTCCATTTCCCCTCGGTAATTTGTTTTACTAATTCCTCCCTTGTCTTGGCGTTATGGCCAAAGATCATGTTCGCATCTTCTTTACAGTCGATAATATACCAGCATTCCGTTTTGCCAAGCTCCCCATTTTCATTTACCCTTGCATAGGCATCATCGGGATGAACCTGCACAGATAGATCCATATTGGCATCCAAGATTTTGGTTAACAACGGAAAAGCTTGCTCTTTTGGATTCCCAAATAGTTCAGGATGCTCCCGCCAAAGATTGTCCAGAGTTGTACCGGTATACGGTCCGTTTTCGATGACGGAAGGACCATTCGGGTGAGCAGAAATGGCCCAGCATTCCCCCGTGTTTTCAGATGGGATGTTATATCCATATTCTAGCTGTAACGTAGTTCCTCCCCAAATTCTCTCTTTAAAAACAGGCTTTAAAAATAATGGCTGCAACATAATACCACCCTTACTATATAAAATTTTTCTGTCGTCAATAAGAGCTATTGACTACCCTATTAACCTATTTTTTCCATATACGGTAGTCAATAAGGGTCTTTGACTACCCTGTTAACCTATTTTTTCCATTTACGGTCGTCAATAAGGGCTATTGTCTAACCTGTTAATCTATTTTTTCCATATAAGGTCGTCAATAAGGCCTATTAACTACCCTGTTAATCTATTTTTTCCATTAGTCCTCTTAGTAAGGAACTGCTTGGATTATTCCGTATGATTTAACCGATAGCCAAGACAGCGCTTAAAGAGTCGACAGGATTTCCAACTTCAATTTCAAACCATCCTTGTTCAAGCTTATAGGTATTTTGGCTGCTGAATACTTGTAATTCCTCCGCCCCAAGCTCAAGCATCACTTCTTTGGTCTCCCCGGAAGCCAGCCATACCTTCCTAAAACCTTTTAATTCCTTAACCCTTCTGGTTATACTTGAGCCCTTTCCTTTTAGATAGAGCTGAATCACATCATAGCCATCGCGGTCCCCTATATTGGTGACATCCACCGTTATGCTGAACTTTTCACCAGCCAACAATTGGTCAGCTGTTATGGTTTTCCTTGTGACCCGAAGATTTTCATACTTAAATTTTGTATAAGAAAGCCCAAAGCCAAATGGATACAAGGCATTTCCGGATTGATCGAAATAGTCCTTCTTGTATCCCCCGTCCTTATAATTATAAAAAACAGGCAGCTGCATGGAAGACCTTGGGATGGACACCGGCAATCGTCCGCTGGGATTGACCTCTCCAAATAACACCTCCGCTATGGCCTGACCACCCATTTGTCCTGGGTACCAAGCACTTAAAATCGCCGGGGCATGTTCCGCAATCCATGGTATCGCATGTGGTCTGCCCTGGATTAAAACAACGATAACCGGTGTTCCTGTTTCCATCACTTTTTGAAGCAGCTGGAGCTGAAGGCCGCCCAATTCCAAATTGGCTACATCCACATTTTCGCCGCAATCCATTTCTTCCTCGCCTGTTGTATTAACAACAGCTCCGTTTAGGTCAAATTGGGCATCAAATTTCCTGGCACTGGAACCACCTAAAACAACGATAGCCACATCTGAACCGCCGGCGAGACGAACAGCCTTCTCCATTCCTGACCGATCTCCAGAACGAATGCCGCAGCCCTTTTCATAAACCACTTCCGCCTCAGAAGCCAGTGAGGTAATCCCTTCCCGTACCGTGATAACGCGGCCTTCCCGCTGGAACGGTGTATAATCGCCAAGCTGATTATAGATTGCATCTGCATTCGGACCAATGACCGCTATCTTTTTAACATCTTTTTTGAGAGGAAGGATTCCGTCATTTTTTAACAGAACCATCGACTGCCGGGCCGATTCCAGATTAATTTTCTCAGCCTCTTCCTTATTTTTCATCTGACCGGATTCCACATAAGGCCGGTCAAGCAAGCTCATTTTGAATTTAAGCGTTAATACCCTTCTTACTGCATCATTAAGCTTTTCTTCACTGACGAGCCCCGTTTCCACTGCGGTTTCCAAAGTAGTATACACATCATCCCAAAGGCTGATATCTACTCCATTTTCAAGGGCCAATGCAGCGGCTTTCTCCCGGCTTCGGGTTAAAGCGGTCAAATTGTCGAGCGCACAGCCGTCAGCCATCACCACTCCCTTAAATCCGAACTCCTCCCGCAAAACTTGATTAAGAAGATAGCCATTGGCGTGACAGGGAATTCCGTCAATTTCATTGTAAGCTGCCATACAGGCAAGCGCTCCTGATTGGATGGCTGCGATCATCGGCGGAAGATGAATTTCCCTTAATTCTCTTTCCCCGATGGAAGCTGGCGCAGCATTCTTACCTCCTGTTCCGTTGCCCTGGGCCGCAAAATGCTTTAACACAGCGGTCATTTTCCCATCTGGGATAAAGTCACTTGGCTCCCCCTGCATTCCTTTAACAACAGCCTCGGTTAAACGGGAGGCGAGGTAGGGATCTTCACTGAAGCACTCCTCTGATCGCCCCCATCTTGGATCGCGCAGGATATCCAGTGTCGATACGAGGGCCAAATGGGCCCCTTTTGCCCTGACTTCCTCTGCAACAGCCGCCATCAGTTTTTCATGCAATTCGGGATTCCACGTGGCACCAATTCCCAAATTGACAGGCGTAATCATACTGTCCAATCCTTGATGACCATGGGAGCATTCCTCCGAAAGAAGGACGGGAATTCCCAATCTTGTATGTTCCTTTACATATTGTTGAATCAGATTGGCCACTTCAGCACTAACATCCTCCGTAATCCCATTTTCAAAATGAACGGCTGACCATGGATCGGAACGGAAGAGTCCATAAAGGACTCCGATTCCATCCCATCGCTCGACATGTTCTTTAAACTTTTCCGTTAGTTCGAAGCCGGTGTCTGTTTTTCTGTAAACTTCCCAGCCATACAATTTCTGATTAACCTGGCCGACCTTTTCCTTTAAGGTCATGTTAGACAATAATGCTTCAACTCGTTCATTTATCACTTCTGTTGCCGTATTAGAATGTGCCATTTTTCCACCTGACCCATGTAGTTTTTTGATTCTAAAAGCTTACTAAAATTGTTTTTACTTCAAATGGCTTCAGTGAGGAGGATAGCTTGTTCCCTTGGACGGAAATGTCTGCCTGTCTCTCTTCCAACAAATTGGTTTCATATGCAGACTGAACCTGCCCCGCCAAGGATAAGGAAATATTCTCTCTGCCGCCGCTAGATTCATACATTCTCAGCGTAAGCCCCGTGCCATCCTCTGACGGCTTGACCGTATCAAGAATGACCTGCTTGGACTCTGTCTTTATAAAAGAATGCGAACTTGGCAGGATTCCCTGATGGGCAGAAGTACAGAGAACAACAGCTGGGTGATTCAACTCATACCCGCGCTTAACCACTTCAGCCTCTCGCCAGTCACCTTCATGCGGGAAAAGGGAGTACGTAAATTCATGTTGTCCCTGGTCTGCCCCTTTGTCAGGCCATCTAGGTGCCCGAAGCAAGGATAAGCGCAGAACATTTTGTTTCACATCATATCCGTATTTGCAATCATTCAACAAACTGACTCCATATCCAGCTTCAGAAAGGTCGGCAAAGCGGTGGCCGCACACTTCAAACTGTGCCTGCTCCCAGCTCGTATTCGTATGTGTCGCTCTTTCCACCGATCCGAACGGGATTTCAAACGTGGCTTTATTGCTAACCACATCGACCGGGAAGGCAACCTTTAATAATTTGTGCTCCTCCTGCCAATCGACTCGCGTTTGGAAATCGATTCGTCTACTGTGGTGATAGAAAACCATCTCTTGCTCGATGGTTGATTGAGCCAGCTGCCATTTAAACCGGATCACATCCTTGACCGCTCCTTTTTGGATGTTTTTCTCAAGAAGGACAACCGCTTCCGCCGGCTGGTCTTCAAAATGGGGATCCACATCCCATGCATCCCAGAGCATCGGGCGGTCATGGAAGAGCTGGAACTGATTAGCGGCGGCACCGCTAGGCACCACTTCACGCTGGGCTTTTTTATCATAAAGGCGGGAAATTTCCCCCTTTTCATTCCATTCCACCAGATAATAGTCTGTTTCCCACTCGCGGCCCAATTCCTCTTGTTCCTCGACTACTTGTTTCCCTAAATCCTTTAACCATATGGCTGCATAGCCCATTTCTGGAATCTCAGGCACGTAAACAGTTAATTCAGTTTGGCCATCTTCCCTTTGAATAAAGTCCGTTGGAAGTTCCTGCCCCTCCTGATTGACTGCTCCCATTCCTGCCAATTCAGGTCCACCGGTCATTCTTACGGTTTCAGACTTCTTCCAAGACAAGCTATTAAAGAGGATGACCGGTACTCCGTCGCCCTCGGTGTCAATTTGCTTTTCAAGCGCATCCAAAGCCTCCTGTCTCACCGTTTCGCCGTTTGCAAAAATTTTCTTGTAATCGGACTCCGAATCCACATAGACCTCCGGAATAGATGACCCTGGAATTATATCGTGAAATTGATTGAGCAGAAGCAGCTTCCAGCCTTCTTTCAATGACTGAGAAAGATTGGCTCCGGCAAGGTTTCCAGCTAGGCTGCGCCAAATCTCTGCATCCCGGTAAAGGACTTCTGCTTTCCGGTTCCATTTCTTATTCCGGGCATGTGTAGTGTACGTCCCCCGATGAAGCTCCAAATACATATCCCCCACCCATGCAGGCAAAGCTGGATTGGCCTCACGGATCCCATCGAAAAATTCGTGGGCTGTACTGTTTACCACTGCCGGCAAGCCCGGCAAAGAGGCGGAACGATCAATATAATCAATCATTTCTTGTGTCACGCCGCCGCCGCCATCCCCATGTCCATAAAGGAGCATCTGTTTTGAATGGGCATTCTTTTGCTTAAAACTATCCCAGTGACTCTGGATTTCTTGGGGGTGGGTATATTCATTTAATCCATGATTCAAAAAGGAAAGAATCTGCGTTCCATCGATCCCTTCCCAATAAAACAAATCATAAGGAAATGGATTGGTGTCATTCCAGTTCATTTTAGAGGTCATAAAATAGTCAATTCCTGCACCCTTTAACAATTGTGGCAGAGAAGCACAATAGCCAAAGGTATCAGGGAGCCACTCAATTCTTGGCTGTACGCCGAATTCATCCTTGTAAAATTTCATCCCATATAACAACTGACGGACTAATGATTCACCGGATGGCATATTTAAATCGGGCTCCACCCACATGCCTCCGACAACCTCCCAGCGCCCATCGGAAATATGCTTTTTCACCCTTTCATAGATTTCAGGGTAATGCTCTTTCACAAAGGCATAGGCTTGGGGCTGGCTCTGTGCATAGGTAAAGCCTGGATTCTCATCCAGCAGGGTACTCATCGTCGAAAAAGTCCGGCTGCACTTGCGAATAGCTTCCTTTACCGGCCAGAGCCAGGCCAGATCAATATGAGACTGTCCTACCATTAACATTTGACCAAGGGAGTTTCCCGCCAAATCAGATAGTTTTTTCTTTAAGTCTTCTTCTATGCCAGCAACCCATAAACCATTCGTTAACGCTTCCGGCGCTTCAGACAGAATCCTTTTTTCAACCTCAGTCAAACTCTCAATGATTTTGAAACGTCCCATGTCACCTTCCGGCAGCAATTTTGCGGTGTCATAGTAACACTTCACGGTGGCCAGCAGACTTTGGACAGCCGTATTTGGAAAATCAAGATTGCCTCTCAGAAGGGTTAGTGGTGGGGGATCATATTCGGCAGGTTCATTTTGGTAATTTAACTCATCGAGCGTTTGGCCCGCATAGTTATATAATTCTATTTTTATGTTGATTTGTTCCTTTCCCCGTACATTCTCCGGAAAAGGAACATAACTACGGTTCCGATCAATTCCATGGTGGGGCATGCCATCGATAGAAACCAACCCCTCATGGAGAGTCCGGCGTCCCTTTGCACCGGCAAGAAAGGTAAGTCCAAAAGGCCGATTCTGCCAGTGAGCGGGGATCGATACTTCCTTCTCCAAAAACATGGTACCACCCGCATCGATTAACCAATCACCTTCATTAATGGTAAAGCCGTCCTCAGAATCAAACTCATAGTTTGCTGGTGACATATAAACGCCGCGTTTTGCACGCCAATCCTTAATCTCGATCGACTCTAGTATCTGCTGATTCGATAAATGCTGAATAAATCGCTGGATTCTCTCCAAAGTCAATGTCGTTCCCTCCCAAGCTAGTATTCTTTTTTTAAAAAAATGACTGTGTTAACTTTTGGCTGTTGATTTCCGCGGGCATTAACCAGCAAAAAAATAAAGAGTATGGCAGATCATTTTCTTATCTGCCATACCTGATAACTTCGCTGGCTAGCAGCGGTTTACTTCGACCATGTTCTTAAAAAATAGTCGGCGCTTGCTTTTAGTCTATTTTTCGTATCTTGTGAAACGCCTTTGAATTCACCGCGGTCAATTTGAGCTTTAAACTTTTCTAATTGCGTGGCTGCTTGCTTCAAGCGGCCTGCCTCATAATGTTCCTTCGCGGTGTTCAATGTGGCCGTTAGCATTTCACCAGCTGTTGCGGTCAATTCTTTTTTCTCAACTAATCCGTTGATGATACCGTAAAGGTCATCTAAGGTCATTCTGACAACCGTAGTGACTTTATTGCCCGAATAGTCCTCCATAACAAACTCAAGGATGCTGTTCGTTGACTGAGTTTTAAAGGTAAGCTCTTGTAAATGCGTGCGTCCGCGCACAATATACGGTTTACGTCCTTGACTGTAAGTGGTATTGAACGATTTAGCTACACCATTTTCATAGACATACAGGTAATGCCAATCCCTTGCGTCCGGTATTCCCCACGTCACGGAAGTCCCATTAATGGTAACTTTTTCGGCTGGATACGCTTCGATTGATTTGTCTACAAACGTGCCCTGATAGCTAATCCAGTCATGGCTGCCGACTTTTATTTTTAGAAGATATTGATCCCCATTAATCGGCATATTGGACAGTTTTGCTTCTGGCTTGCCATTACTTACAGTGACCGTTTCGTTCACTTCTTTGGCAGAGTCATACTCAGTTGAAAGATTGACGATGACCTTTCCATCCACATCCTTAGGATTTTCCCATGAAACCACCATACCGCCGTTATCCGTTTGGACAGCTTTTATGTTATGAACCCCTTTTGTTAAATCATACTGGACAACAGCAGGTTCACTTTCCTGGCCATCCTGACTCACGGCTGTGACGGAAATATCACCTGATAGCCCTTTCAAATTCTTGATGTAAAAGACATCATCATAAATACCGCCAACATAGGCTCCATTATTATA
This sequence comes from Bacillus sp. ISL-18, assembly GCF_018613415.1. Taxonomy (GTDB): domain Bacteria; phylum Bacillota; class Bacilli; order Bacillales; family Cytobacillaceae; genus Neobacillus. Next base: position 21,608 of record NZ_JAGGQG010000024.1, read on the forward strand.
GACATTGTATTGTTTTACATGATCATAATCAGCGAGGTTCCAAGAGATATACATTTCATTAGAATCACGTAAAGCTTCAGTAATCTGAAGTCCTGTAGGTGCCTTCGGTTTCTCAATCGAGTTGTCGCTGATTTTCACCTGGCCAATATTGACCTGATAATTATTGATTTGTCCTTGTGCCCCGTTATCAAAGACGATTCCAAAGGCTTCAATCTCTTTGCCAGCATATTCGGACAAGTCAAGATCGGCTGTCACCCATCCATCGGTCTTTTTACCAGAATTCGGTACGGTCACTTTCACAACTTTTTCCGGTGCATCTTTAAAAAGTAAACCGACGCTCATCACAGATGCATCATCTTGGGATGTTTTATTGTAGGTGATTGAAAATTTGGAGCCCGCTTTTACTTTTAAATCAGTTTTATAAAGGTGTAAAAAGTTTTCCGCATCCAATGTGCCATTTACAACAAGTGAGTTTCCGCCGTTATAGGCACCTACCTTTTGATAATGGTAGCGTGAGCCTGCATTGTAATTAGGACCGAAATCAAAATCAGCCTGAAGCGGCATGCCTGATGTTTGCATCCACCACTGCCATGTCACAGGAATATCCTGAATATTGATATTGGACCATTCTTCATTGTTACTGACCTTGCCATTGACATAATAGGCTAATCCGCGGCCCATGTTAAAATTGGAGACAAAGTTGGAGCCCTGAATAACACTGCGTTCAGCGATATACGCAGCAACACCATCCCAGTTATCGCCTTTTGCCGCTACATCAGAAAGGGCAGCGTTTGCATTTCTGCCCGTATTGGTTGGATCAAGGTTAGGACCTGTCCACCATGCACGGTCACGAATAAACGACATCCATTGGTAATCGCTGTTGTTGCGGCGCATCGTATCCGCTCCGCCGAGATCTTCATCCAAGCCATGATGGGTAAAGTCCGCTCCAAGCATGGCGATACTGTTCATCGGTTTTCCTGTGCTGTCTAAATTATTGCGAAGATCGTTCCGATGGGTATTAAATCGATCGCCGCCTGCTTCCACACCGGCAAACACCGTCTCCAGAGGATTTAAACCTAAGCTCTCTGCCAGTGTCTTCGAATTTAACAACTTTTGTTTGTTCCAATTGTAATTTAAGAACATTGACTGAGCCAGATCGCCATATTGCGGATCCTTTACAAACGGACTATTTCCGGAGGTAAATTCGTTGTCGTATTTTAATTTACCAGTTGTATTATTAACTGCATCGTACCACTGGACATATAAACCACTATTTCGTAAAACCTTTAAAAACTCTTTATAAGTAGGGATATCTTTCACAGCTACCCCGGAAAGCTCTTCTTGGTTAAAGAAATAGCCGTCATATCCATAATACTTAGCCATTTCAATCAGTTTTTCAGCAACAGGGAAGTTCCCATCCTTGTCTTTGACAAGCATTTGCGTATAGGTTTGCGGACCCCTGTCATTGCTTGAGAAGAAAATAACAGCAAGGGATTTGACTCCGTTTTTATGGGCGGCATTGGTATAAGCCGGATTTGGGATATTTAATGCACCAAATTCAAACCATCTTTCATACCATTGAAGGCTCGGATCATATAAATCTTTTGGAACATCGGCTGTCGCCATTCCATGCCAATAAGAGTAATAATCTACATACTGCCAGTACGGAAACGTATACTGCCCGAATTTATTCGTGTAGGCGGTACTGTCCATAAAAGCATTCCCATAGTCACCTGCAATATTAGACATTTGTGTTTCCGGGCTCAAATTAGGGTTTGCCTGTGTGGCGGTAAATGCTTCATTACGTTGTTGTAATGGGACTCTCGACCTGAGCATCTCTGAATCTTTATCTGTTTCCGGTTTCCATTTTAAAATGTCATTCGATGTATAACCGTGCTGGGTTGGCTGATTTAATCCGGTTGCGCTGCTACCTGTATATGGTAGTGTATCCCCCGCCAAGGCTGAGGTTGCAAAGCCGGCCTGCAAGGTAAAAAGCGCCGAAATTGTGACGATCAGTGTTTTTTTCGTTTTTCCCATTCGTGAAAACATCCATTTCCCTCCCCTTTTTTCAGCTTAGCTGCTTAGACAAAAGAAGTAAGTTGATCACCTACAATTATGTAAGGCATCAATAGATTTATTGATTGATAGCCCCGCCCCCTTTTAAGTAAAATAGGTTACATTTCATCCCATAAATCGGCATAAATGTAAGCCTTTCCACTATTTTAGCAATACTATTCCTATCATCCTATTGGCTAAAACATAGATTCATTGGTTAAAGTAAAGAACACTATTGAACAATTCAGAATGTTAAAGTCGTGCTGCACGAAAAATGTCCTTCATCTAGGGATGAAGGACTAAACTAGGGTGTGCCCTCTCAAATCTGTGTAATAGACAGCGGCTATTGGACAAAATTTTAGATTCCCTTTGGTAATTGTCCAATAGCGATAACTCTATTAGACAAAACCCCATCGAACAGCGGGAAATTGTCCATTAGAAGAGTCCAACTTCTCGAATTTATTCAAGCCACCCACACAAAAAAAACGTACCACTCTCCCGAGTAGTACGTTCCCTCTATTAAAATACTTTCCTACTCTCACTCCATGCCTGCCGCGCCAGCAAAAGCGCCCCCGTAATCCCTGCATTATCTCCCAGACCAGGACTTACAATATACTCCGACAGCTCCGGCAACGACACATAATCACGCAGAAACTCCTCCAAATACTGATAGATAGAAGCGAATACTTGTTTTTGGTTCATCACGCCGCCGCCTAAGATGATCCTTTTTGGAGAAAGAATCAGAATATATTGCATCAGGGCCTGGGCGATATAGTAGCCTTCCAGTTCCCATACTTCTTCTCGCTCCGCCAAACGGACTCCTTTTTCTCCCCATCGTTCTTCAATGGCAGGCCCCGCCGCCAGTCCCTCCAGGCAATCACCGTGGTACGGGCATCTTCCCTGATAGGAATCTCTTGGATGACGTCGTACCAAAATATGCCCCATCTCCGGATGTGAATGCCCTTGAAGCAGTTGCCCCTGAACAAGCGCCCCTGCACCAATTCCTGTGCCAACCGTAATATATAAACAGCTGTCCAGCCCTTTGGCTGCACCAAAGGTCGCCTCGCCTAATGCGGCCGCATTTACATCTGTATGAAAGCCAATGGGAACATCAAAGGCATCCTGAATCGTTTGCACAAACGGATAGTCCTTCCACCCTGGTTTTGGTGTAGACGTAATATACCCGTAAGTCGGACTTTCCCGATTGACATCAATTGGGCCAAATGAGCCAATCCCGATCGCCTCCACTGGGTACTTTTTAAAAAAATCGATGACTTTTGGAAGGGTTTCTTCCGGAATAGTCGTGGGAATCTGAATTCGGTCCGTTATCTTTCCCGTTTCGTCTCCGACAGCACAAACAAATTTTGTCCCTCCCGCTTCAATCGCACCAAGCATTTACAACTCCTCCTAGTCTATTATTCTTGAAACCGTCCTTATCATTCAGAAAATGAAACAAGGCCCCGATTAAGTTGGCATCGTTACCAAATTGACACGCTTCTACCTCAATATGTAACGTGGATATATCATTTCTTAATCCCTTTAATTCACGATTGATCCCGGCAATCACGTCCTGCCGCTTGCTAACTCCCCCGCCAATCAGGATTTTTTGCGGGTCTAAGGCATATTTTAAATTATAGATACCAATTGCCAACCTCTTATAAAGCTCAGCAATACAGTCTTGGGCAATAAGGTCGCCTTCTTCGGCCAAACGAAAGACCTTTTCTCCGTTCAGCGTCCCTTTCTCAAGCAACTTTCTCCTTTCCACTTCCTCCACAAGGGCATTAGTGGAAGCGACATGGCTCCAGGTTGCTTGCAGCGGTTCTTGGAAGGGAGCTCCCATAATCATGTAACCGAACTCCCCGCCGTGCAGCGAGGCCCCGCGTAAAATCGATTGGTTCAGGACAATACTTCCGCCAATTCCTGTGCCTATCACAATACAAATATAGTAATCCGTTCCTTTGGCCGCACCTAGCCAGCCTTCCGCCAGGGCAGCGCAATTGGCATCATTTTCAATCGTTGTCTGAAGTCCCGTCCGTTCCTTTATGAGTCCGGTCATGTTGACTCCATGGATATAGGGAATCGCACTGGCCCCGCCAATAATGCCTGTTTTTACATCTACAGATCCTGGAGAACTTACGGCAATTCCTTGCAGTTCAAAGTCATCCGCATATTGTTCTACAATTCTTTGTAAAGTCAGCAAAAAGCTCTCCAAGCCTTCTTTGGGAGTTGCCAGCTTTCCGCTGATCAGTTTCTTGGCCGTTTCATCCATAACCGCATATTTGATATACGTGCCGCCAATATCGAATACCATGTAGGCTTTCATTAGAATCCCCCTACGTGTAAATTGTTCGTCTCACCAAGCTAAAATCCTTTGTTCTCTGCCAGCAGTTTATACCATCGGCCGGATTTTTTTATGGTTCTTTTTAGACCATTCTTCAAATCTACTTCTACCAACCCGTAGCGGTTCTTATAGGCGTTTGTCCATGACCAGTTATCCATGAAGGTCCAGATATGATATCCAAGACAATTGGCTCCTTCCTGAATTCCTTTATGTACCCACTTTAAATGTTCTTTCACAAACTCAATCCGATAGTCATCCTCAATGAATCCTTCTTCGTTACGAAACTTCTCTTCTCCCTCAACCCCCATGCCATTCTCGGAGATGAAGAAGGGGATGTTTCCATAATGGTCACGAAGATCGATCATAATGTCATAGATGACTTCCTCGCATATCTCCCAGCCACGATGCGGATTGATTCTCCGCCCTGGCATGATATAAGGATCAAAAAGATGTTCCGGCATAAACGGAGTATTCTCCGGCTCCGGCTGCTCCTTCGCTTTTACACGGCGCGGCTGGTAGTAGTTCACACCTAAAAGATCAATCGGATTCTCTCTGATCACGTCCAAATCGCTGGCCTCCACCGTTGGAAGCAGCTCTCTTTCTTTTAAGAGATCAACCAAATCACGCGGATACTCCCCTTTTGTGACTGGATCAAGAAAACTGCGGTTAAAGAACAGATCCGAAATATGGGCTGCGGCTACATCTTCCGAATCATCCTTGCTTCTTGGATAGGTAGGCGTTAGGTTCAGGATGATGCCGATGTTCCCTGCTATCTTCTCTTTCTTAAAGGCCTCTACCGCCCTTGCATGGGCCACAATCGTATGGTGCGCAACAACAGCTGCCCGTTTGAAATCTGTTACATTCGGATAATGCCAATTATATAAATAGCCTGCCTCGACTGGAACAATCGGTTCGTTAAAAGTAAACCAGTATTTCACGCGGCCTCCAAATAAACGGAAGCAAGTTCTTGCATAATTCACATAGGCATCGACGACTTCCCGGCTTTCCCAGCCGCCTATTTCCTGCATACACATCGGCATATCAAAATGATATAAATTCACAAACGGCTCTATTTTCTGGGCCAGCAGCTCATCGAAGACTTGATTGTAAAAGGCAACGGCCTTCTCGTTTACTTCCCCAGTTCCATCCGGAATTAACCGGGACCATTGAATTGAGGTTCGAAAGGAGTTATGCCCCGTTTCTTTCATTAACTGAATGTCTTCTTTAAAGCGATGATAGAAATCAGATGTCTGCTCCGGGCCGACCTGATGATGAAAACAATCAGGCTCTACGCTGTACCAATAATCCCAGATACTTTGCTTTCTTCCATCCATCATTGCGGCCCCTTCCGTTTGCGGACCGGATGCGGCACTTCCCCACCAAAATTTTTCAGGAAAACGATAGTTTAGTTGATTAATATTTTTTTCCATCTAGATCACCGCTTCTCTCTATTAAATGGTCATGCACGATTAAATTTTCCTCCACTCACTCGGTGTCGTGCCAATGATTTTCTTGAATTGCTTATAAAAGTAAGTAGTATCTGAATACCCGACCTTTTTTCCTATATCCCCTGCTCGATAATGGGTGGTTTTCAGTAATTCCTTTGCTTTCTCCAATCGGTAGCGATTAAGATATTCTGAAAAGACAACCCCTACTTCCTTTTGAAACAACTGCCCCAGATAAATGGCATTGACATGGAACTGCTGCCCTAGTGTTTTTAAGGACAGCCCCTGGTCATAGTGTGCATGGATGTACTGGAGCACATTCTGTACAATGGGGCTTCGCAAATGAACATGATTATGAATGGTCAAGATTAACTCGTAGCAATATTCAGTCAAGATGGTCCTCATCTGCCCGATATCCGAGCAATAAACAATCCGTTCAACGACAGCGGTATAAAGCGAAAGGTCATCCGGCTGCAGGGAATAATGAATATAAGAAATTAAATCAAATGTATATTTTTTTGCCACATGAGGGGAGATGATGGTTGATTTTTCTGTTAATCCCTTAAAGAATAAATCAATCAATTTTAATGATTCTTCCTCCTCATTCATGAGCTGCTTTACAATATTCTCCTTGAACTCCTGCTGACGTTTCAGATCTTCCTGGCGGTCGACTGCTAGTTTATCGGTCAGGAGCACATTCGGTTCTGAGTATAGCTGAAGAGAGCTATTTTCCCTAGCTACCATAAAACTTTCTTCAAATTCATCCATCGTACAGACGGGCTTTCCCATCGACAAATAGAATAAGCCTGTCCTTCTTTGTTCATTGCGGAGGTCCTCCACAAGGCTTTGATGCTGCTTTTCCAGTTCCTCTTCACTCGCACCGCCGAAAAAAATCACAATTTCTTGATGAGGACTATAGAAACATAATGCCGAGTATTGCTCTTCAATATGGTGCCTGACACCATTTACAACCTCTGGATTGTGGTAATGTTCAATAGTTAGGATTGAAACCGCGTACATTGTCTGGTTAAATTCGATTTGGTATAAGGCCAATCTTTCGAGGCAGTTATGCCTGTCTATTTCGCCATTTAGATAACTCCATAACGTATTGTCCAGCAGGGTGGCTGTTTCTTGTGCCTTACTGCCTGCTGCTTCAGCTTTTAATTTCCGTCCGAGGACTTGAAGCGTTGTCAATAATTCCTCTTCATCCACAGGCTTTACCAAATAATTTTCAATTCCTAATAACAACCCTCGTTTGATAAAATCAAACTCTTGATATCCTGTTAAAACCATACTTTTGGTCTCAGGCCGGATGCTATTTACCTCTTGTATCAGGTCTAAGCCGGACATTTCCCCCATCAATATATCCGTGATGAGGATATCGATGGGATATTTCTTAATATAGGAGAGCGCCTCCTCCCCGCTTTCTGCTGTATGGACGATTTCAAACCCGTAATCTTCCCAATCCAAGATGGCCGCCAGTCCTTTTGTGATGATGGGTTCATCATCAGCAAGTAACACCTTAAACATGGTAAAGGCCCTGCACTGGAATGGACAATGTGACCCTTGTTCCTGTGTCTTTGCTGCTTTTTACCGAGAGCCCAAACTGGTCCCCATACTTGTGTTTCAAACGTTGATGGATATTTCTTAACCCGATTGATTTCATTTCATCGCCCTCTTCACCATTAATATGTTGAACAACTTTGGCCAGTTCATCTTCAGACATACCTTTACCGTTATCTTCTATACAAATTTCGATTTTTTCACCAAGATTGGCCCCATAAATGTTTAATTCATTATCGGACCGATCCTTTTTAAAACCATGAATAAAGTAATTCTCAATAATCGGCTGAAGGATCAATTTTTGAACAGGGGTTTGTTCTACCTCGTCTGGAATATCGAAGTGGACTTCGAGCTTATCCGGATGCTTAAACTGCATTAAGGTTAAATATTGTTTGACATATTCCACTTCGGTATAGAATGGGACGGTATCCTTTGATTCCAGCGAGTAGCGAAACAATTTGGATAAATGAAAAATCATTTTACTGGACGTTTTGGAGCCCTCCAAGACCGCTACCATTCTGATTGCTTCAAGCGTATTGAATAAAAAATGAGGATTGATTTGAGCTTGTAGCGCTTTTAATTCCGCCTGCTGCTGCTTCATATTGAGCATGTAAAATTGTTCTATATAATTATTCAATTCATTAAGCATGGAATTCATATTAGAGGCAATGCTCGATAATTCATCTTCATGTTTGGACTCGGGAATCCGTGCATCCAGGTTCCCCTTTTCCACTTGACGAATCGTCGCAACAATCTTATTAATCCGTTTCGAATAATTTTGCATAAACGAATAAGACAGTAAAATGGCCGCCATAATAAGTAAAATGATTACGACCCACATAGTTCCCCTGACAATGGATAACTTTTGCCACCCTTGGTCGGTAATAACACTGACAAACGTATAATCACCCTTGTTAGCGATGGTATTGACATAATACTTTTCAAATTTATACTTTATCTTCGTTTCATTTGTTTCTTGTTTTAATTGATGGACAAGCGCGAGAGGGACTCCCTCATTATGTGAATAAACAATTTGGCCGTCTTGATCGATTAAAAAGAAAGAAGCCGGTGCACCTTCATCCCTTTTGACCATCTTATCTAAATGTTCAGTAGAGTAATAGATGGAGATTTCCCCAAGTTTCTCAAGGGTGACTGGGTTATTAATGACCACCTTTTTTGTAATGGTATCTTTTAATTCCCGCCCTTGTGGCAGTCCAGCCTCATTTAAGTGAGAGTATCCCCCCGGCAGGGTATCATGTGTATACGGCTTCGGTTCAACGATACTCTTATTCCAGCGAAGATAATTATTGATAAGTAAATATTCGATTCCTACACGATCCAATGAACGTAAGCTAATGGCGTTAATATCACTGTCTTGGCTAAAAAAGCCATTAAAATAGGTATCAAGATTGCTAGGAAAATACGTGCGGTCCTCCGAAAATCGATCAAGGCGGTATTCTAGATATTTCCCATAGCCATTATGGAGGGCAAAGGAGATATCATCGATCAGATCCCCTTGAACGTAAATATCCCTGATCGCTTTATTGATATCTGAATCTTTGGCAGAAAAATAATCCTCTACCCGTTCGATCGTCCTAGTATTCACATTGACTTCCTTCTGAATGATGATATCGGAATAATAGTTTGTAATAGTCACAATTAAGACGATTACCGTTACAATAATCGTAATGGAGGAAGTTAAAAAAAGTTTATTAAATATTTTTTGATGAAAACGGCTGTTTTGTTTTAATTTCATTTTTCCAATCCCTCGGGTTGTCCATATTTTTCAGTTCAAGTGTAACACAATAGAGAGGATCGAAGACTAGCTAACTTTCTTTGCCGTTCCAGGTAAATTCATCCTATCCTCGAAATAAAATCAAGCCGGAATACTCCACCCAGCTTGATTTTTTTTTACTTATTTTTGTGAGCTTTTCCACTCGTCGTATTGCTTTTGAATTTCTTTTAACACCTTGTCAAGTCCAGCCTCTTTCAGCTTTTTATTGAATTTTGGCAGGTATGTTTCCGGATCAACCGAACCTGTGGCCAATGCCGGGTAAAACTCTTTCGAGATGTTGGTAATGGAAGCAAGCTCTGAGCGAACTGGATCACTGTTAAATTTGAAACCAAGTGATGGTGCCTTTACAGCAGAAGCGTTAAATTCCTTGAACTTTTCCCATTTATCTTTTGGATCGTCCTTGTACAAATCCAAGATAAAGTGGTTGCCTAAAGAGTAAGATGGCATATTATATCCGTCGATACGTGCAGGCAGGTCTTCAATCGTGCCATCTGCATTCTTCTTGTAATGTACTCCTTCAATTCCTTTATCAACAAGGTTGCGGAGATATGGATCTGTATTGAGCAGCGTTAAAAATTCCATAGCTTTTTCCGGATTCTTAGATGTTGCGGAAATCGCTTGAATCGAACCAGAAACAGAATCATTAACAATCGTTGGTTGTTCAGCAGGAACAGATACTACTTCATACTTGGCAGAACGGGACCATAGTAAATCAGCATATGGCTGGGAACCGCCCATGCGGACAAACCAGTTTTGTACATCCATTGGCCAGCTGTCTTTACTTGTTGCGGCATCTTCTTTAAGATAGCCAGCTTTATAGTACTCGCGCATGGTTTTAAATTGTTTCATAGCAGCATCCGTGTCAAATGGATTGATCACTTTGTTAGTATCACCTTCAAACGGGAAGGCAAAAGGCATTTCATTATTGAAGACATAGTCAAAGCGTAAAGGTGCTTTAAAGGTTGCCATTGGTGTAACACCAGATTCATTTTCTTTAATCGTCTTCAGCATTGGCTCAAGGTCTTGTAACGTTTTTACCTTCGAAAGATCAAATTGATATTTATCAACAAGGCGTTTGTTAAATGTATATACATCTTGTCTGGCCACCTCTTTGTTAGTAGGGACGCCGTAAAGTTTACCGTCAACTTTATTTCCTTCTAATAAGTCAGGGTTGATTACGTCTTTTAGTGCTTTACCTTCCTTATTTAACAGATCATCAATGGCGAGGAATGCACCTTTTTGGGCATTTTGAACGTAAGAGGTGCCATTTGTAAAGATAATATCAAAGGATTCCCCTGAATTAATCATGACTTGTGACTTTTGATCCCAATCGCCCCAGTCAATTTGCGTCATTTTCACTGTGGCATTGATTTTTTTCTTTGTATATTTGTTCACCTCTGCAAAAACCTTATCAGTATCTTTTTGCGGGGTTCCAATGGTGTACCATTTAATTTCATATGGGGCGCCATTTTTACCGCCTTTTTCTGATGTGGCACTGTCTTTGCTGCTGCAGGCAGATAATAGGGTTCCAGCTGCCAGGACGGATGCGAGAATAATGCCAAGTTTCTTTTTCTTCATTCCTTTTCTCCTCTTTCTGTTAGTTATTCTTTAACGCCGCCAATGGTCAGTCCGCTAATAAAGTACTTTTGAAAGAACGGGTACGACACTGCAATTGGTAAGGTGGCGATCACAACCATAGCCATTTTGGCTGATTCTTGCGGGATGGTATCAAATAAACTTGTCTGCATGATAGCTACATCCATATTTTTTCTCATAAACTCAAGATTTGCCTCTATTTTCATCAGTAAAGCTTGAAGCGGTACCAGATTAGGGTCATCAATATAAAGCAAAGCGGTAAACCAGTCATTCCAATAACCCAGTGTACTAAACAGTGCAATCGTAGCAATTCCCGGTAAGGAAAGCGGGAAGATGATTTGGAAAAAGATTCGCCATTCACTTGCTCCATCTATTCTGGCCGATTCTAAAATTGATTCAGAAACAGACTTTAAGAAGAAAGTTCTCATGATGATAATATAAAACGCATTCATTGCAAGTGGAAGGATCAACGCCCAAATCGAATTTTTTAAATGTAAAAATTGAGTGACGACGATGTAAGTCGGTACCAACCCGCCGCTGAACAGCATCGTAAAGAATGCCAGGAATGTGAAAAATTTTCGATACTTAAATTGCGGTCTTGAAATCGCGTAGGCATAAAAGGTTATCATGAACACACTGATAATGGTACCGAAAATGGTAATAAAAATCGTGACACCATAAGAGCGGAAAAAAGACTCCTTCATCCCCCATAGATACCGATAAGCATCCGTGCTCCATTCGTTTGGGATCAGTTGAAAACCATTCCTGACAATACTTTCCTCACTTGTAAACGAAATAATAATCACATAGATAAAAGGAAAGACACATGTAACCGCGAGAATCCCTAGCAGCACAGCAATAATAGTATTTGCGGCCGGATGCATATGTTGAGGGTCTCGATACTTTTTCCTTGTTACCCCTCTTTTAATTTCTTCTACTGGTTTTGAAATAGCAAGCGATGAATGGGTTTGTTCTAGTTTTGGCATATAAGCAGCCGCCGGGCGACTTTTCCTCCCTTCGTAAAGAAATGAACATTAAAACAAGGCACTCTCCTCATCCACTTTTCGGACAATATAGTTCGTAATCATAACAAGGATAAATCCAACAGCCGACTGGTATAGACCCGCCGCCGTACTCATCCCAATATCCCCAAGATTCATAAGACCGCGGTATACGAATGTATCAATAACATTTGTTACTCCATACAAAGCTCCCGAATCTCTTGGCACTTGATAAAACAATCCGAAATCCGAGTTGAAGATCCGGCCAATATTCATAATCGTTAAGATAATCATTAAAGGTTTAAGCATTGGCAAGGTAACATGTTTAATCTGCTTCCATTTGGAGGCGCCATCAATCATCGCTGCCTCATAATAGCTCCGATCAATCCCGACGATGGATGCTAAATAAACAATACTGCCGTAACCTATCCCTTTCCACATGCTCATAAATACAAGAATAAACGGCCAATACTTCGACTCGCTATACCACGAAACAGGGTCAACATGGAACCAGCCAAGAATATGATTTAACAAACCGTGTTCCGTACTTAAGAAAGTGAAAACAAAGTAACTGCCAATAACCCAAGAAATAAAATGTGGGAACAAGATAGAGGTTTGATAAACCTTTGACAACCTCTTATTGATTAACTCACTGAGCAGGATGGCTGTTGCCACCGCAGTTACTAACCCTAATACAATAAAGACAACGTTATAGAGTATCGTATTTCGTGTAATAATCCAGGCGTCATTTGTACTAAATAGATATTTGAAGTTATCTAAGCCAACCCATTCACTATTCATCACGCTGGCAAAAAAACCATCGGGATCAATCCGAAATTTTTTAAAGGCCAAAACCTGTCCAAACATCGGCAAATACGAGAATAGCAGCAGCCAAATGGTGCCTGGTAAAACCATCAGCAGCCAAATTCGATTTTTATAAAGATCGTTCAGTATCCGTTTCATCTTTGTCCTCCTCCCGCTTTTATGTAAGCACTTCCATACCTTTATTCTATAGTGAAAAGTGGCCTATTTATAGTTGACTAATTTAGGATTAAGTGCAAAAATCTTAGAAGTTTTTACAACAATTAGGCGAAAAAAGACAATAACCGACTGGAATGGTCCAGCCGGTTATTTTTTTCCTATAAAACTCTTAAAGTCTTAATCTCATAAGGCTTGATTTCAACCTCAATGGGGGATGAAGATTCTTCTCCAATTGATTCTTCCATTAAATTGGTCTCCACCCATGAGGTGATGCCTCTAAGAACGTCCAGAGAGACTTTCCCCCTCCGCCCTTCATATTCATGCAGGCGGATGATAATTCCGTTGCCATCGTGAGCCGGCTTAATCGCATCAATCCAAACATGGTCCGAATCGATTGCCAGGAATGACTCCTCTTTTTCCCATTTTCCTTCCACAGCCAGAATAGGGTCATTTAGATCCCATGCTTTTTCCACCGTCTTCGCATCGCGCCAATCCCCTATATGAGGATAAAGTGAATAAACAAACGAATGTGTTCCCTGATCCGCTTGCGGATCTGGATGAATCGCCGCTTTTAATAAAGTGATCCTCATCGTATTTTCTTTGATGTCATAGCCATATTTGGAATCGTTCAGTAAACTTACCCCATAGTCCGGCTCTGACAGGTCAGCCCATTGATGGGCAACGGTTTCAAATTTGGCCATATCCCAGCTCGTATTCCAATGGGTCGGGCGCTTTACATTTCCATATTGAATATCATAGGTCGCCTCGGTTGCGCGGATATCCACAGGGAAAGCGGCCTTCAGTAATTTTCTCTTTTCATGCCATTCCACCGTTGTATCAAAATCAATGCGGCGGTCATTTTTGTAGAATATCATCCGCTGAGAAATTTCAGAATGGTGATACGTCCACTTGGCAAGCATCGTAAACGTCAATTCCCCATTCTCCACTACTTCAAACGTCTCTAACCGGCGGATTTCTTCCATTTTTTCTTGATAGAAAAGATCGATATCCCAAGCATCATGGGCAAGCGGCTTATCTTCAAAAATTTGCAGGATATTCCCCTTTTGATTTTCAGAAAGAACCTGACGCCCCGCTTCCTTATCAAAAAGCGACGTCATTTGACCAAATTCACTCCATTCCACAAGGTAATACGGTGTCTCCAACTTACCTTCCTGATAGGTAAAATTCGATTCCGCTTCCTGTACGGTCCCCACAGGCTCAAAAAATAAATTCTTGGCACCAAAGGATGGCAGGGTGTCGACCTCAATAAGCCAGCCGTTATCCCGTTTTTGATGGGTTAGGATTTCTCCCTTACTGTCCTTCCAAACACCAGCAGCAAAATCGGCAAATTGAGGGACTGTCACATTTCTCCTACTCTGCTGATGGGTCGCGTTAAAGAGCACAACAGAGCGGTCAGCTTGGTTCACACCATGCTGAATGATACGGGATTCCAGGCTTTGAACTAACTCATGCGCCTCTTGGTATTCTTCCTTGGCATCCTCATACACCTCATGAATGGAGGAGCCGGGAATAATATCATGGAATTGATTACGCAAAATAATCTTCCAGCCGTCTTTCAGCTCATCCCTTCCGCTCCACTCTCCATTCTCAGACAGCCACGAAGTGAGGAATTCCGCCCGTCTATATAAAATCTCCAGTTTTCGGTTCATCTGCTTCATAAAGGCCTGGCTTGTATAGGTGCCCCGATGGTATTCAAGATATAGCTCCCCATCCCATTTATGGATATAGCCATTTGCTTCTGATACATTTTGGTGGAGCTTGTCAAAAAATTCCCCCGCTGTCGACGTTTTCACATTCGGCATCCCTGGCAGCGAATCAAATCGACGGCGCATTTCTAGCATATGACGGTTGACCCCGCCTCCGCCATCACCATATCCATAGGAGAGAAGCAAATCTTTAGATAAGTCCTTATCACGATACCCTTTCCAAGCACCATTCACCGTTTTCGCCGTAATAAAGCCATTATACGTATAGAACCAAGAGTCTGGGAATTCCATGGTTCCGGCGTCGTAATAAAATGCGTTAAAATCTCCGTCCCATCGATCCCTTTCCAGTGAAAGGTATCATGCGGCATCCGGTTATACTGGTTCCAGCTGATTTTTGTCGTCATCATCGTTTTAATGCCTGATTTTTGTAGGATTTGCGGCAGGGCCCAGCTGTAGCCGAACACATCCGGCAGCCATAGATACTGGCAATCAACACCAAACTCTTCTTTAAAAAAGTTTTTCCCGTGAAGGATTTGGCGGACAAGCGATTCGCCGCTCGGAATATTGCAATCAGCCTCAAGCCACATCGCACCGCCAGCTTCCCACTTGCCTTCTGCCACTCTCTCCTTTATTTGAGCATAAATCTCAGGATAATCTGTTTTGATATAATCATAGAGCTGCGGCTGTGTTTGCAAAAATAAATAGTCAGGGAATTGATTCATTAGATGCAAGACCGTTGAAAAGGAACGGGCAGCCTTCTCTCTTGTATTTTTCAAGCGCCAAAGCCACGCCACATCAATATGGGTATGACCGATGGTGTGGATGGTGATATCGGATGATTTGGAAAATGATTGAATCGCCTCTGTAAGGCTTTCCTCTGCCACATAACAGGACTGATAAAACTCCGGACTGCCGGGCTCGGTCCAATTAATCAACTGCAAGGCATCAGAGATCAACTTTTTCAAAATGGGAGAGGCGGAGTCTGACTCACTTGTTTCTTTTAACACCTCATAGGCGGCCAAAAGCGTATAGTAGAGGTTATCTACCCGACGATCCAGCCAGCCGATCGCTTCCATTTCCAGTTTAAATTCATTTTCCCTCGATTCTCCGCCGCCCTCAAGCCCTGACCAGAGCCGGAAATCCAAGCGAATCGGCCCCTTGGCGGTTTCGTCATCAAAAAGGACTTCTTCATGGTTGGAATCGACACCTTGATAAGGCTTGCCATTGATAAAGAGAAGGGATTCAAAGCCTGAATTATTCCCCCCGCCCGTTTTTCCAAACGAGAAAAGACCCGCAATCTGCTGATCGGCATAGGGCAAATGAGTATCAATCTCTGCATGAAGCCAAATATAGCGATCGCGGCCTTTCCAGTAGTCGCCGATTTTCAGCACATGTTGTTCATTATAGGCAGCCGGAGGATGGGCACCGATGGCCCCATCATCTTCCTGTGTGTAAAATGAGTGGATCGCCGTCATGTCCCGGTACCGATAACCCTCTAATTCCGTGATACGTGCTTCAAATTTTCTATCTGTTAAAAACATACTTTCACCTCGTTAGGACTAGTTATTATAATGAAAAGTTTCCTGCGGTGACGATCCGGTGATACACATTGCCGCCTGCCACTCCGTCAACCATTTCCCATGGCCCATCATGACGCAAGCGTTTTTCTTCTAATTCCTCTATCCGGGAAATCCTTCCTTCGAGCCACTCCTTAATTCGGTATTTGACAGAATCAATCCGAGTTAGGATGCCGCCATAACGAATATCGATCACTTCCCAGCCAAATGGCTTGTACGCTGCAAACCAGATGTCTCGGTGCTTTTTCCTTAAAAGATCAACATTCGCTTGGATTCGATCCAAGGTACTAAGAATGGATTTCATTTGCTCATCATCGGAATTTCGATATGCCTCTAGGATGTTGATGCCGATTTCCGCTTTGTCAGCGAGAACCCTCGCCAGTTGTTCATATAAATCAAACAAGCCTTCCCATGCCGGATTCTCCTGCTTGGCTTTTTCAAACACGGGCACCAGCTGCTGATAGTGCTCTCCTAAAGCAAGTCCGCGGACGTTCTCATCATATAAACCGATTAAACTATCTTGGTAGAGCAGCACTTTCGACGTCATCGAGGAATTCATGTTATCCTTCATGACACCAGGTGTTTCATCCAATCGTTTTAAATTCATAAAATCTGTAAAATGTCCATCACCGCAAAATTCAAAACGCTCTGACACCTTTTCAATCGACACTTCCTTTTGATAGGTGTGCTCGGCAAATAATTGCAGGATCGGAGAGGCAGCCGCAAACGGCGTTTCTGCCCCATTATCCCCCCACAAGGTTACGAAGATTTCCTTAATTCCTTCCTGTTTACAGGCAGCCAGTGCCGCTTCGGTTGTGGCAATCGCCTTGCCATAGTTCGGCGCTAGTCCATTCCACGTCCAAGCCCCGCCGGCAAAAATTGGCGAAGAACCGAGAAGCTTATGGTTTTGAAAATCCCGTTCATATACATCTTGTTCGTTTCGATAATAGTTCCAATAAACAAGCTCCACATCCGGGATTCCTTCTAAAATATCCTTCCGAATGCTGCCGCTGTCATCTTTATAGGGGCTGTTTTCCGCAAACAGCGGGAAATACATATCACTCCAAATCATCGGTTTCAGTTCGAGCCTATCGGTAATCGAGACCACCTTTTGGAGATGCCGATTCATCAGATCAACATGGTTTTCAAACCCATGCTTTTCTAGATACTTACCTAAGCCAAGCTGAAAGGTCTCGTCCATGCCAATATGAATCCGCTTCGTTTGAAAGGGCTCTGAGGCTGCTCTTAGACAGCTCTCTAAAAACTCATACGTTTTGGGCTCATCAACGAGTAAGATGTCATCTGTGTCTTTGAAGCTTTGAGCATAATTCCATTTAAGAGCTTCCCGTAAGTGGCCTAGTGTTTGAATACAAGGGATCATTTCAATCCCGAGATTTTCGGCATATTGATCACATGCTCGTAACTCCTCTAACGTATACCTTCCCCGCATATAGCCAAAATACGGATATTCCTTTACCTCGTACGTGTCCTCCGTATAGAGCATCAGGGTGTCTAATCCCATCACCGCCATCCGCTGGAGCAGCTTCTCTACTTCCGTAACGGTCGGAACGGCATTTCTCGACGCATCAAGCATCACACCACTCATGGTAAATTGAGGGTTTTCTGTTAAATCGAATTCATTGCTTTTTTGAAGATGCTCAAGCCACAGTCCTAAAGCCCGGAAAAAATGAATCGGTTTTTCAAACGAAATCTCCCCTTGGCCACTTTTATTTGCAGCCCTTAACGGCCCTTGCTGATTTCTCACTTGAATCGGATAACCGTCAGTAGAAAGCTGAATATTGAATCGGTTGGATAGCAGCTTCAGTCCTTCTGCTATAGAAGATGTGTCTCCCTTAAAGTATAGTTCCACTTGTAATCCCCCCTGTTTTTGTCCAGATTGTAGTCGATTTAGTGTTGCAGATGTTTTTTAGCTATGTTTAAACACAAAAAGGCGTGAATGTGAGTATTTTTTTACTCTAAATAAATAGGGTGATAGATTTATCAGCGGTTTTTTTTAGTTTTTCAGCAGTTTTTTAAAATTTATCAGCATTTTATAGAGTTTATCAGCAGTTTTGCGGTAATTATCAGCAGTTCCTTCATATTACAGGAATTGCCCCGCCTCGTATCACAGCTATACTCAACAGCAATAACTAACCATATACCCTCTCCAATTGAGTAAACCGGCTAAGACAAATCCTCATCATCCAATAAGCAGGAGCCACCGCAGAAATAAACGGGATAAGGCCTGGATACCGATTAATCAAATAGCCAATCACCATTAACCCGATTCCAATCAATAAACTGAAAGGCAAACTGGTCAATGTCATGAAAAAGGACTGCTTGATATATTCCTTATTGGAATACTCATAATGGACATAGATGGCAAAGAAATAGCCTGCCGCTAATAATAGGATGATCACTAAAAGGTAAAGAATAAGCGAAATAAAACTGCCTAACACACCTGTTAAAAAACCCTCTGTAATCCTGATATCGATAAAAAGAAACAGGCCAATGCTGTAAAAAACAAGGCCTATTCCATTGCTTCGCTTCCATTCTTTGAAATACACTTGCTTAAACGTCTTCCAAACAGGGAGATCGGTATCCTTCCTCAGCCATCTCGGGACAATCGTAAAAAGGGCCACAGTGGCAGGAAAAAAGCCAAACACCCCTAATCCCAAAGCGGTAAAGACAATCCAGCATACATTTGCTGTGATTGCCCTCCAGATCCACTCACAAACACCGATGATCCTTGAACTTTTTTCCATAATGGTACCAACCTTTCCAATCATCGATCAAAATGAACTTACGCTTGATTCATTTTCAAAAATTGTTGATCAAGCGGACTGCCTTTGACTGCTTTCCCTGTCAGACTTAGCACGAATTCACTAAACATCGTATTCGCCCATGCAAACCAGTCCCTTGTAAATTCCTCAGGGCCGTCGGCGTTAAAACCTTCATGCATAAAATTCGTACCGCCATCTGTGTTTTTAAAATAAGCTAATATCTGCTGCTTTTCCTCTTCACTCGTCGAGGTCATCCCTTGGATGGCCAGGGCGATATGCCAAATGTAGTGGTCCGGCGTATGCGGGCTGCCGATGCCCTTGGCATACTTTCCTTCGTAATAGTACGGATTATCCCTGCTCAAAAGGAACTTTCGTGTATGGATATACGTCCGATCATCAAATGGCAGGTACCCTAAATAAGGGGCTGCCAGCAAACTTGGAACATTGGCATCATCCATTAACTGGCTTCGACCCTCCCCATCTGTTTCATAGACATACATCTCGCCATAGATCGGGTGATCCAATTTTGCATATTGTTCAATCCCCTGCCTGATTTCCTCACGAAGTTGTAAGCACGCTTCTTTTAAGGAAGAATCCCTCAACACCTCGTCACAGATTTCCGCCGCATATCCTAACACGACAACTGCAAACATATTGGCTGGAACGAGGTATCCGTAGGTGCAGGCATCATCACTTGGACGGAACGCGCTCCAGGTCATTCCGGTTGGGACAACCCGCCCCCCTTTTCCTTCGCGGATTAAAGTATCCGATTGGCGCACATCGGCCCGTTCAAACCGGTAAGGAGACTGGTTTTCATGATCCTGCTCCGTCCTCCAAACCTGGATAATCGTCTCGAGCACCTCTTGGAACGTTTCTTTTATATAAGCTGTCCGTCCTGTTGACTTCCAAAATAGATAGGCAAGCTGGATCGGATAGCATAAGGAGTCAATTTCATATTTCCGTTCCCAAATATGGGGCGTCATCTGGGTGAGATCGCTCTGGTGCCCCTTGCCATTCGCCGTTTCATTAAAGGCATTGGCATAAGGGTCATGTAAGATAAAAGCGAATTGCTGGCGAATAACCCCTTCAAGTAAATCGGCCAGCTCCACATCCTCTTCCGCCGCAATCAAATAAGGGCGTACTTGGGCAGCAGAGTCTCTTAACCACATTGCAGGGATGTCTCCAGTGACGACAAATGTTTTTCCATCCTCTAATTTTTTCAACGTCGTTGTGTACGTATTAACAAAGCATTGTTCAAACATAGTGTGTAATTTTTCATCCCCAGGAAAATATTCCTTCACATGCTGGATTAATTTTTGCATCGATTTTGGAATTACGGCTGTCATTTTTCCCTCTCCTATCTGTTTGGTTGAAAACCTAGTGTAATAATTTCATAGCCAGCGACATCATACTGATTACTAGACTCATTGGTTTGTTCTTCAAGTATCGTGCTCTTGTAAATTAAAAAATCAGGTATGGATGCCTTAAGGCTAAGACTTTCTGGTGCCGGATTAAACCAGCGGATCATCACGTCATCACATTCTTCCGCCACTTTCATCGATGACCACGCAAGGCCCTCAGACTCCCACTTCACAAACTGATGGTCAGCTGGCAATGTTCCCTCATGAGCGCTTGTCTGGATCACCTGAAGCGGCACTTTATATTGATAAGCATCCACAAATGCTTTTGACGTAACCACATCCTCTTCATGCATGAACACCTGCCACTCGGCTGTCTGGATCCCTTGGCACTGGGCCTCTGGTGTCGGGAAGTAGCCCCAGTCGCCAAGCTCTGCAGTGGAACGAAGGACGGTGAGGGCAATCGTTCCTTCCGCTGGCAGGATTTCATATTCCTGAAGGCCATCTGTGGCCACGGTTAAGCCTATCTCTCCATCCGAAAGGCTTGAGAAGCGCTGCTGATGATGGCAGAAGCTAGGATTCTCCCATTCTTTTTCCGGCGTATTCGGGCGGGTCGCAATCTCAAAAGCACTGTCCGCCTGATGTTTCTCGGTTTGCAATCCGGTTGGGAACAGAACACGCAGGCGATGATCGGCAGCTTGATTGTCAATGGTCAGTTTAAAAGCAGGACCCTTCATTCCTTTTTCAAGCGTCACAACGGTTCGCAGCATGAGGACGCAAGTTTCAGATAATCGGCCCGACTTTCTTTCCTTGTGCCAAATCAAGCGATTCCGTTCGTCCGCTAATTGATCGTCCGCTGATACTGGGATCGTGATGGTATGCGTAAATTCAAGCTCCGTACGCAAAGCTGTTTTTTCAATAAAACGAAACTCGGCCGGAACCCCCTTTGTTGTAATCGGATCCTGTCCTTCTGCTTCCTTAAACATATATTCATTTCCGACATCCCCTGTGTCCTCGTAAATTCCGAGACGATAGAAGGTCTTACCGGCTGCTTTATTCGTAAGATCATAGGTGCCATCCTCATGAAACTGGATGCGTACATATTCATTTTCCATGACCAGACTATCATCGGCCGAGTGTCCGTTAAGCTGCCCGGCAGACTCCTGACACGGAACAAGATAGAACGTCTTGTAACCAAATGCTGGGATATCTTCTGCAAAGAAGCTTAGCTTGGCCCGCTTAGCAAAAAACGGCTGGCGGAATTTGTCATCCGGTAAATCATAGCCAAACTCAACCACTGAGTTTTCTAAATCAAATTCGATGGTCTTGCCAGCTTGATCCACCAGCTTGTAGGCCGGCATCTCTTTGTCCTGTAAATAGACTGGAATTTGTTCGAAATGCATTTGGGAAAAATACACCTTCTCCAGATCGACTGTTTTCGTGACGACTTCGTTTTTGGTCCATCCCGTTGTATTCATAACAACAAGAGGAATTCCGCCCTCCGGTTCGCTCGAGGTATCAATTTTTCCAGCAAGCTCTGCTGCCTGTTCCTGGACAAATACCTCTCCCATTTGCGAAACGGTTTCAAAGCGGGTAACCATTTCACGGTGCACCTCATCCACGCTGCAGCCGCAAATGCTGTCATGCGGGTGATTTTTCATCAATGATTTCCACATGAAGCGAAGATATTCCCTTGGGTACGTTTCGCCTGCTAAAAAGGCCATGCTGGCGAGTGGTTCAGCGATTTTCTCCAAAATGGTTTGACAGTGGTTGTTCCATTGCTTTAAATAAATCCGGCTGGATGCCGTATTGACTAGCGTCGACCAGCCATCGGTCCGCTGATTGCGCAATTCGCCTTCAATGACCTGCAGCTTCTCAGGAAGAGCTTCTTTTAAAGCTTCTGTATATTCATCGAAACTTGAATGCTTAAAAGTGTATTCAGGATACAGAGCAGATGCGGTTTCAATCGCCTGCGGAATCGTTTTTTGCAGCGGCTGGTGATCGCATCCGTTCATAAACAATAACTGATTGGTGGACGCATATTTTTCTGCATCACGCAGCTTTTGATCCCAGAATTTTTTTGCTTCCTCTTCGTTCACCGGGATTTCATTTCCGTTGGAGTACCAATTGGCAAAAAGAATGCCTAATACAGTGGAGCCGTCAGGTGATGACCAAATCATCTCGGAATAAGGTGATTCATATTCGGGAGCATCTGACACGGTGTTATTAAACCCGGTCGGTTTGACGCCCCTTCCAAAGGCAGCTGTATCAATTCCGGCCTGCTTTAAAAGCTGAGGCGCCTGCCCATAAATGCCAAAGGTATCAGGAAAATAACCAATTTTTGAGACATGCCCATAGGCTTTGCTATCATGTAAACCGATTTGCAGGTTTCGGACATTTGCTTCAGAGCTTGTTAAAAAGGCATCCTGCAGTACATACCACGGTCCGATATGCAGTTTTTTCTCTTCGATTAATTGTTTGACAATCTCCCTGTTCTCCGGATGTACAGCAAAATAATCTTCCAAAAGAACGGTTTGGCCATCAAGATGGAACGCTTGAAAGGCATTTCCTTCTTCTTTAAACTGAGCGATCATTTCATTCATCAGCTTTATGAAGTAATAACGGTGCTTTTCAAAAGGCAAATACCATTCCCTGTCCCAATGGGAGTGTGAAATAATATGCGCTGTTTTCTTCATGGACTCTTACCTGCTTTCTCTTAAAATAGCAAAACGAAAACGCTGTCATTTACTTTGATTTCATTTTAACAATCCAAGAAAATGGAGCAATAGATTACTCGTAAGTCCTATGGATTTTCCAGTGTTTCTAAAAATAGTTCATGAAAAATGGGGGCAGCCTCCATGAAGCAAGGGGACGGTTCTCTTGCTTCCAATCAAACCTCCCCTGCTCCCGAGATTAAGGACGAATTACTAAGGGGGCCAACCCTTGATTTCTAGCTTCCTAAGCTTAAAAAAGTGTCGAAGACCTTATCATGATTTGGGGGACTCTTCTTCTTTTCTAGATACTTACAACATCCACTTGAAGTACAAAAAAATTGCCCTCAAGGCTGTCCGAGAACAAGCCTTGAGGGCATCCAGTAATATTATAAAAGGGGGTCTGAAAATGATTATCTTAATAATAGCCTATTATTCTTTAAAAATTCTTAACATGCTGTAGTCGCTTTTTTTAGTTTCGCTTTCGATATTGCGACAAGAACCGTCACCTTGCTCCCCCGGCCATCCTCATCATACAACTTCAGTATGAAAAATTTCACTTTTGGTTGGAAATGAATCTTGTCCACCCTTTTTTGTCACTGTTATGGCACTTACATGAGTAGCGAATTTCATACATTGATCAATAGAGGATCCTTCTGACATAGCATAGATGAGTGCTCCGATAAAAGAATCTCCTGCCCCTGTAGCATCGACAGCATGAACATTCTCTGAGGGAAAAAACTCACTGTAAGATTCAGTTATCACTACGGATCCTTCTTTTCCCAATGTAATAACAACCATACCACCAGTTTGAGGAAGCATTTCTTGACCAACCCCAATTGCATCAACAGAAGATTGGATCGTTTTCCCTGACATGAAGGCTGCTTCAGTTTCATTTACAACTAATATATCAACAGATTTTAATATAGCATTTTTTATTTTACGAGCAGGAGCATTATTTAAAACTATTTTTAAGTTATCTTTTTTATATTTGTCAATAATATATTCTACAACTTCTTCAGGAATCTCTTGTTGTAAGACTATATAAGCAGTGGAATCAAACAAATGAGAAATTTCATCAATATCATTTACTGTAATTAGATGGTTAGCTCCTTTAACTATGGTACTATAATAATCTCCGTCCGGCATGACATGAACTACACCTATGCCGGTTGAGCCCTGTTTTTTTATATAAGAAGTATTAACCCCAAAGGCAGTTAATGAACCAACTAAAGCTTCACCAAAACGATCATCCCCAACTTTACCAACCATGATCGTTGGCAATCCTAGCTTTGCACATTGAGCTGCTTGATTGGCACCTTTTCCTCCGGCACTTTGAACCAATTCATCAGCAACAAATGTTTCACCTTTATTTGGCATACGCTGTTGTTTGACAATAATATCATAATTTAAGCTACCAATAACAACTACATTTTTTGATTCCACTCTATATCCCTCCAGATGTTAAGTTCGGTGTGATATAACCGATTCTTTTGTTTTTAATAGGTTTTCATAAGATAAATTTTGCTGATTCAAGCTTAAAATTGTGAATAAAACATCCAATATATTTAATTGAGCAATTCTTGCAGCAGCATTTTCACCTGTAATAGGGGAATTACGGGCAGAAGAATGCAAAATAATATTTGAAAATTCCGTAACTGGACTTTTAACATGATTTGTAACACAAATGGTAGTTGAGTCATTTTCTTGTGCTAGTTTGAAAATATTGATCACATCTTTAGAAGTACCTGAGTGAGATACACCTAAAACTACGTCTCCTTTTTTCAATAGTGACGAGCCCATTAATTGCATATGTGAATCTCTATAAAATATTGCAAAAATACCGATTTTTAATAATTTATGTTGAAAATCTTCACAAAGGACACCCGAACCACCGCTGCCTACTAATACTAACTTTCCTTTAGATTGAATGCTTTTTAACGCACTTACTGCTTTACTCAGCTCTTGCCGGTTAATGACAGCTAATGTATCTTGTAGTGCAACAATTGAATTAAAAAAGACTTTCTCTAATATCGTTTCATTATCATCTTCATACTCAAAATCCTCTTGCATTTCATCATTGATCGCAGTTTCTCCATTTTTCAAGAAATCAGCTATCACATGTTTTAACTCATAAAATCCTTCACATTTAAGTTTTTTACATACTTTAGTAATACTTGATTCACTTACATTGAGATGAGCCGCAAGATCACTAATTGTCATTTTTGCTAATTCCTGATATTGATTGCTTATAAAATTTACTATTAGTTTTTCTTTTTTACCAAGCGACGGAGCAATGCTTCGAGCATATAAAATTACTTCTTTTCCCTCTATATTATTGGATTTCATCGTTATACCTTCCTTCTGAGCTGAGTTCATTATACCATAATAAATAAGCGGTTCCAAAAAAATATTTTATTTTTATTTTACCGAAAGTAAAATATACATAGGTAAATTCATTGAAAATAAATATTTTCAGTCAAGTTTTTTATTTTTGTTTACTAATTAGTAAAATTAATCTTATAATCGGTTTAAGTTAAACCTTCCTTCCGATAAAAACAAAGAGGAGTGCTATTATGAAATTTTCAACTAGATTAAATTCTTTTAAGACAAAAAAGGAAATCTTCTTTAAAGATGTGGACAGTAAATCATTGACCACAGTGGATTATATCTCCAGAATGGCAACTGTTAAGGGACTAACTCACGTTGAGCTCAATTACCCTGAACATTTTGACGGAGTGACAGTTGAAGAGATCCAAAATAGTTTGGAGAAAACAAATCTAAAGATAAGTGGAATTGCCTTGCGATTTTCAGGTAGTTATACTTACGGTGAATTTGCCAATCCAGATGAAAGTATTAGGGAAAAAGCAATTGCAACTACAATGGAAGCTGTACAATTATGCAATGATTTAGGCGGGGATGTTACTACTATTTGGCTTGCGAACGATGGGTTTGATTATCCATTTCAATTGGATTATGAAAAGGCACTAGATAAAGTTGTCGATGCTTTAAAGCAAATAACTCAAGCATATCCTGATAGTAAAATTAGTTTTGAATATAAGCCATATCAACCAAGAGCTTTCTCTTTAGTAGGTGATATTTCCACTACATTATTGGTGCTTGAAGAAGTAGGTTCACCTAACTTAGGAGTTACGCTTGATTTTTGCCATATGCTAATGAGAAAAGAGAATCCAGCTTATTCACTAGCTCTAGCAGCAAGAAAAAATAGAGTAATGGGATTTCATTTAAATGACGGTTATAACGATAATGATGATGGATTAATGCTTGGAACTGTTCATTTACTTCAAACACTTGAATTTATCTATTATGCGAAAAAATATAACTATGAGGGACTTATTTATTTTGATACATTCCCAATTCGTGAAGATCCTGTAAAAGAATGTGAGCAAAATATTAAAATGTACAAAGCGCTAGATGCCTTTTTAGAAAATTATGGATTAGATAACATTGAAAAAATAATTCAAAACGAAAATGCACTGGAAGCCCAACAGCTATTATTGAGTTTAATAAAAAACCAAACAGATAATCTTGTTACAATCTAGTATCTAAAGGAGAGGTTTGCGATGCTGAATAAGATTGGATTACCAAAAAACTTATTATGGGGTTATATAGGTCTTACTATATTTATGATCGGTGACGGTGTGGAACAAGCATGGATTTCACCATACTTAGTTTCAAGAGGGATGAGCGTTGAAGACGCCTCCCTTTTACTCACTGTTTACGGTATTACAGTTGCGATTGCTGCCTGGTTCTCTGGAGTATTAGTGCAAACACTTGGACCTCGGAAAACAATGTCCTTTGGGTTAATCGCTTTCATACTTGGAAGTCTTGGTTTTATTGGGTTAGGAATTTATAAGTTGAACTTTGCTACCATGTTACCGTTTTATGCAATAAGAGGTCTTGGATATCCTTTATTTGCTTATTCATTCCTGACATGGATTAATTACAGCTCACCGTTAAAAATAAGAGGTACAGCAGTAGGTTGGTTCTGGTTTATGTTTTCTCTAGGGCTAAGCGTTATAGGACCTTATTACTCATCAGTTGCTATACCTGCAATCGGGCATATTAACGTTTTATGGACAGGGCTAATTTTTGTTGTAATCGGTTCCTTAGTGGGTATTTTGGTTAATAAAGATAAAGTACCAGAATCTGAAATCCATAAATTTGAATTAAACGAACTAATGAAAGGGATAACAATTTTAAAAAGAAAACAAATCTCTTTAGGACTTATAGTAAAAACTGTTAATGGATTAGCACAATATGGACTTGCTGTATTTATGCCTATCTATCTTGCCCAATTTGGTTACTCCACAACAGAATGGCTGCATATGTGGTCTACAGTATTTACAGTAGCAATTTTTGCTAACCTGTTCTTTGGATTTCTTGGAGATCGAATCGGATGGAGAAATACAATCCAATGGGTTGGAGGAGTAGCATACGCAGTTGTTCTGGTACTTGTTTACTTTACTCCCCAAATGGTAGGTCATAATTATTTAATCATGACTTTCGTGTTAAGCTTATGCGGTGTGACAATGGCAGGATATGTTCCATTATCAGCACTTTTCCCTCTACTCGCACCAGATAATAAAGGAGCTGCAATGTCTATCTTAAATTTAGGGGCTGGTTTAGGTACGTTTATAGCTCCTGCCATTGCAGGATTGTTCTTTAAGCCACTTGGAGCAGAAGGTGTTTTATTCATCTATGCAGGTTTTTATATTATAAGTGCCATTTTAACTCCATTATTGAAAACACCAGATGAATTAGGAGAAAATGGTAATAAAGGTGATCATTCAAATAAAAGCGTTGTCAACCTTTAAAATTTACGAATTTAAAAAAGTGGGAAAAGTTACAATGTTTTTTCCACTTTTTTCCTAAAGACTCTTTTGGAAGACCTGCAAAGGAACCCAAATTGATGTGTAAGCTGCTATTCTTGGAACATTATTGAAGAGGTTTACGGAGATAAAGGGTATTTTAGAATGACCTATTAAGTATGTCCATACAGGCAAAATTGACGGCGATAGCAGTAAATTTAAAGAGGATAGCAGCAATTGTATCCTCTCTTCTTTACTGTTTTCCTCTAAAAACCTACTTAATTTCCTTAAATGACAATCTCTTCATATATAAATCGTATATATAGGATTAAGTTTTTCACAGGTCTCGGACGGTTCTCTTGCTTCCAAGCAACCTTCCCCTGCTTCCTTAAGACCCTATGGATTGAGATATCCATGTACTTCAAATTCATATATTCTCGCAGCTGTATCGCCGCCCTGAGTCGGCTTGTCAACCAACAAACGGACATACCGCGCGTTTGTAAAAGTGACGCTGTGCTCCGAAACAGCCGCTGTGTTATCAATCACCTTCACCGCCTCTGTCCAATTTACTCCATCCAAACTTACTTCAATTCGGAATGCCTGAGTGTTAAAGGCTGCTGGCTCCCCGCCCGCCTCTGCATGGCGAATGACAAACTTGGAAACGGCATATTGGCCGCCAAGATCGACCTGTAACCAATGAGGAGGATTCCCCAAGGCGCACCATTTACTGTTATCCGTTACCTTGCCATCGAATGCGAACTTCGCCGCCTCAGTCGGAGAACATTGTCCGCTGGCAATGGCGGTCTTGTTCAATGCCACATTTTTAATGTCCTTGGCCGCTTCAGAAATGGTGATCATTTCCTTCTTAGCGAGGACACTCTCGCCCTCGCTGTTTTTCGCAATGAGGGTCACCGAGTAGACGCCTTCTTTATCATAGGTGACGACCGGATTTTCCTCATGGCTCACAGCTGGAGTGCCGCCTTCAAACTGCCATTCCCATTCTTCCGTTACTTCAGATGACTTATTAATAAAGTGAATTTCCTGGCCTGGAGCCGCTACCGTTTTATCCGCACTAAAATCAGCCTCAGGCTTTGGATACGCGGGCCAATCGAACGTAACAGCCGTTGGCTCACTGCGTTTGAAATCTTTGCTCACTGCAACAATTTCCAATGTCGTGCTGCTTTCTTTACCACTGCGCTTTAACTTGGATAGGTAATAAACCTGGTTAGGGGTAGCGCCAACAAACTCTTTTTCATTGTTCGGCAGCTTCCGGTAAATTTCATAGTGGCTCACATCAGAATCAGATGCCTTCCATGCAAGCGGGACATCCGCGTAGATTCCTTTGTTGTACTCCACTTTATTGACCTTTGCCTCAGTCGGAGCATCGATGGAATCATGTTTTTCCTGTTTATTATAAATCTTGATTTCTCCGATATTGGTCGTAAAATCTTTCACATCCTTGTCACTCTCAACAAGAAGAGAAAGGGCCGCGATTTTTTTATCACTGTATTTTTTAAGTTTAATAGTGTCAGTCGTCCACGGTTGGTCCGTTAGTTTTTTTACATCAAAAAACACAAATTGACTTGGGTTGTCCGTAAAGCTGACTCCTACTTTCATGTTTGGTTTTTTCATATCTGTTTTGTAAGTCAACGAGATTTCCGTATCCTTTTGGATCGGCAGATTGGTTTTATAAAGCTTGATATGTGTAGGGTTGTCCGCTTCAATCGTTCCAGAAAGCTTTAACGAACTGCCGCCATTATAAGCCGTATCCCAATCGAAATTGACGTCAACCAATTGTCCGCCTTCCTTCAGCCAGCGCCAAGTCGGAAGGATATCCTGAAGACTGCGGTTATTCCAAGATTGTTTGCTTACCGTATTTCCATCTGTTGCAAAAAACTTGCCGCTTCCTGTATTAAAATGAGTCACAAAAGGAAGTTCCTGAATGGCCGTTTTAGCAGCAAAATAGTTGGCCATCCCTTTCCAAGTTCCGTTATTGCTGGTGGATGCCGGATTTCCAGACCTACCAACCCAGAATTCATTTTCCTTTTGGTAAAACTCCTCCATCGTGGAAGCCGTTTTAAAGGCCCAATCCGGACGATAAATTCCTAAAGAGGTTAATGGTGCTTTGCCCTCAGGGAAAATCCCCTCCCAAGCAACATTTGTACTTGTCCCATTTGCTTCCACATCAATCCCGGTAAAAATATCATACGGGCTTCTGCCAAGTTCCTGGGCTTTAGCAGCAGAAGACTGCTGGTTGCGCCACCAGAAGTTTAAAAACATACTGTCAGAAACACGTGACCCTCCGTCCTGTAGGAAGCTTGAGTTTTTGTCGTTCAACGCATTTTGCCAGCTAACCTTCCCATCTTTCGTCATCGAATCATACCACATGATCTGCATGCCTTCTGACTTATGCTGCTGAAGATAGACAAGGAAATCCTTCATTTTTTGAGCCGTTTGAGCATTTCCGCCTTCGGTTTCCTGGTTAATAAACCAGCCATCAAATCCGTAATAGCGTGCAACTTCAATCAGCTTGTCGGCAGCAGGAAAGGAGCCATCCTCCCGCTGAGCCAGCATTTGGTTCAGCCACTCCACCTTACCGCCATATACAGTCGGCGGAAAGAAAACGTTTCCTAAAATGGGTACGCCGTTTTTATGGGCCGCGTCAATGACGTCCGCGCTTGGCGGCACGATGATTCCCTCGCCGGAAGAACCCGCCCAATACACCATTAAGTCAACGTATTGCCAATAACTGAAGGTATTTGCCAAAAACTCTTTCCCGCCTTGTGAAGGTACACCGCTTGTTGTGGGGTTGAGTGCAGACAAAGCCACTAACTTTGCATCTGACTGGGCATGGTCATTGACCTTGTACAGCACATCCCGTTTGCCTAATGGGATTTGGCTTCGGTTAAATACAGCATTCGGATCGTTCTCTGGTGTCCAGTTCAATAATTGTTCGGGATACCAATAAGATGATTCTGGCTGTTTGGCATAACTAGTGTTAGGTGATAACCCCACAATCAAGATGCATAAAAAGAAAACCAGCCACCAATAGCCCTTTTTCATGTTTTTCATTGTTTCTCCTCTCCCTCTGTCTATTTTTTATATTGAAGCTTATGTAAGCATGCTTCCCCTTTTCCTGCGTCAAACCCAAAATGATAGCGCTGCCAAATTTATGACCCGAGTTTTTTCTGTCATTCATTCCCATTGGGCTCTTTTTTCTCACATCTTATTCTGAGCGGTGGGCCCCGTCAATGTATGCATAAAATGTGATTTAGTTTTTCCATTATCTCTAAGGTTTTTCCATTAAAACTATAAGCTGGGGGAATGGTTCTTTAAGGGTACATTCGGAATTTTTTTCGTGAAAAGTTATTTTAATAGGTAAGATCTTTCGCAAAATTTCTTTATTGCCCGCTACAAGAACCGTCCTCATGCTTCTTTGAGAAGCAAAAGAATGGCGAATCGACAGCGTTTCGCCCCCTTTCCCTATATGCTATACTAATCAAACGTTTAATTAAAAAAGCCGAAATGTTCATCCCGCTTAATTTATCCTTCAATATTAGTAAAAAGATTGTCGAGCAAGGTTAGAATACTTCATAAATAAAACTTCAATTTCCCGGAAAATTCTATTGTTATCGACTCAACCAACACTTTTCTCGTCAATTCCCTTTATTTCTCAACTAATTAAACATTTGTTTAAAAACAATATTAACCACGTCATTGCTGAATTTGTTACCACAATTGCGTGAAATAAATGTCGAGAGCTGCCCTATTTAATAGAGCTCTAGAAAAACATTTCCTCCCTCAACCTAGCCCGGATTTGAGCATGTTAATGACATATGCTTCTTCGGATCATTGCCAAGTTATTACTTCCCATTCAGATAGACATAAAAACAGGGTCAGTCCCAGATAAAAACGGACTGACCCTGTAATATTCTATTAATAAGAAGTGCTTGCTATTTTATTTGAATAAGATTTTGATGCCATTGCATTTCTTTATAAATTTCACTAGATTAACAACTCTACTTGTTCTCTCCCTTTTATCTGTCCCCTGGCAACGCTACTTACTGGACTGCTCTCAAGTGTATGGGAGCATAAAATACGTCCTCATGCTCCCATTAATCAGAAAAAAGAAGCATAAGAACCGTCCCTGTGTCTTTTTTGAACTAGCTATTTTTTTATGACCTTTAATTGGATTTTGTTGGACTTATAGATAACCTTTACATTGTATTGGCTTGGTAAACCCACGGCCTCAATGGAAGAAAATTTTCCTTTAAGTTCATTCTTGTCATAGTTTATGAGCGTTAACTCATTAGCAGGTACATTATTATCAGAAAAGTCCAGACGTAATTTTCCATTGATGGTGGCCTTGCCCTCAATATCAACCTGATCATTTGGACTATCAAGGGTGAGCTCAAGCGTTCCCTGATTAGATTGTGTGTAATTTCCGCCTATGACCAATTTTCCAGAAACATTTTCTTTAAGTGTGCCTCCGTTATTCACAATATCCCCGCTGCCAAAAGCTGTCTCAGTATCCCCTTCTAGTATGCCTTGGTCAATCACTGTACCACCGGTGTAAGTGTTCTGGCCTTGCAGCATTAACGTACCTGTCCCCTTTTTGGTCAGCTTTCCTGTACCAGAAATATCGTTGCGCCAATGGTCGAATGCATTGAAACCGCCTTTGGAGGCGTCCATCGCCACCGTTACGTCTTGGACGAAAGCACCATAGCCATCTGCTGCTGCGAAAAGATTTAACCTCCCCCATCCCTCAGGATCG
This sequence comes from Bacillus sp. ISL-18, assembly GCF_018613415.1. Taxonomy (GTDB): domain Bacteria; phylum Bacillota; class Bacilli; order Bacillales; family Cytobacillaceae; genus Neobacillus. The sequence goes on from NZ_JAGGQG010000024.1 coordinate 54,147, forward strand.
TCAAGTACGGGATAGCCGGAAGGAAGGCCAGTCGTAGCTAAAACCCAGCGGCGCTGAGTGCTGTCAAGATACGGCAGACGTGTTTCCAGCAAGACTTCTGCTCCCTTAGGAACAACCATTGGTTTTGTACTTGAGTTAATCTGGTCAAATCCATAGGTTAATCGTTGCGTAAAATCCTGTTTGTTCTTGGCATAATCTGCAAAGCGATCTACCGCTGTACCCGTTTGGGTTAACAATTTAGTTTGAGCTTCGTCATAAGCCGCCTTCTTCAGATCCTCATTGGCTGGGTCGGACAGAATCGACGCTGCCAGTGCAGTCGCCATCACCCGTCCGCCAATAACGTCAAGGGTAGAGTGCATACCGGCAACAATCCGGTTGTTCCCAAGCTCTGAAGCACGCGTAAGCATTTCCTGATAACGTTCCGGGATGGCATAAGCCATCGCAAGAGAAGCAAGATAAGCTGCATTGGTATGGCCGCTCGGGAACCCGCCATTTTTACTCGGATCAGGGTCTATAGAAGAACGAATGGACGGAACGACAATGTCAGGGCTGGTCCAGCGAAACGGTCGCATATAACTATAGTAATTCTTAGCCGGTGTTGTGGATGAATAGTTGCCGCGCAAAGTCTTTACCAGATTTACGATGTTACCAAGATTGGAATTAGTAAGTCCTGCATCAGTTCCCCCATCGTTATATACTACAGTCCCAGCATCTGCCGGGATACTGTTGATAGTTGTTGTCGCCCCGGCGTTCTCACGATAGACATCAGTTAGTGAACCAAGTCCATCGATGACGCTGTAGCTTTGACCTCGACGCTCATCGAAATAGGCTGCATCCTCTTGGCTGGAAGTACGGCTGCTTGTAATGTCAAGTACCTTTTGAATGTTGGCATCAAGCACAGCGCTGTTCAGTTTAGTCCCTGTATCCCAAGTAGGACCGGGAGCCCATAACTTATTAAATTCAGAAAGCACCCCAATGGTCGGATTTGAATCGACCGTCATATTGGCGGAGTTATTATTTTTGTATGTATCTACAAAATACCCCCAAGATGGCTGTGCTGCCGGATATACGTTCATTGGAAGAGCAGTTTGTTCCGATTGTGGCTTTAGATTTGCAGCTGCACTCACCTTACTTCCATTATAGGAACTTAAAAGCAACGGCAGAGACAATGCGGCAATTGAAAGATGCTTCGTTAATTTTTTCACTCTTAGGTCCTCTCCCCTCTTAAACTAGTTTTCTCTTATAATATTTTTAAAATAAAACCTAAATAGTACCTTTTCTCCTCCATTTAATTATGTTTAGGAAAGTGCTTAACCTAATCCAGACCAAAAAAGGGGTCAGACCCTTTTTTAAATCCCTCAGGAGCTCATCCAGCCGCCATCGACGCATAATATATGGCCATTTACATAGTTTGATGCATCCGAAGCAAGAAACACCACAGCGCCTTTTAAATCCTCCGGTCTGCCCCAGCGGCCTTGAGGGATCCTGGCGGTAATGGAAGCGTTGCGATCAGCATTTTCCCGAATGGGTGCAGTATTATCGGTCTCAAAATAACCAGGTGCGATTGCATTTACATTTACCCCTTTACCCGCCCACTCATTGGCAAATGATTTCGTTAAACCAGCAACCGCATGCTTACTTGCCGTATAGGCAGGAACTCGCATTCCACCTTGGAACGAAAGCATCGAAGCAATATTGATAATTTTTCCAGATCCTCTTTCAATCATATGTTTTCCGATATCCCGGCATAATTGAAAAACTGCATGCTGGTTGACATTGATCACATCATACCAATCTTCATCCTGGGTATTGACTGCTTCATCACGGCGGATAATACCAGCATTGTTTACTAAAATATCAATTTGTCCCAAAACGGAAAGGGCATCCGCTGTAAGTTGGGAAGCAGCACCATGCTTAGACAAATCGGCCTTTATTTCATAAAAAACTCCCCCAACAGCCTCTATTTGCTTTCGAGTTTGGGACATATCACTCATTCCCGCCCCAATAACAGATGCACCTGCCTCTGCAAGCCCAACAGCCATTCCCTGCCCCAAACCGCGGCTGGCTCCCGTTACAAGCGCTACTTTTCCTTTTAATGAAAATAATGATTGCATCTTTGTCCCATCTCCTTTACTATTCATGCCTGCTCATATTTTTCTCTTAAATACATTAAACTACTTTCAATAAACGGCTCTTCCGTTTCTTCCATTATGATTTGAATAAATGGTTTCTTAGCTTTAACTAAAGGAAATAAGAAATCGTAGTTTAATAGTCCTTTACCAACCGCTGTCGTGATGACCCTGTCACCCTCAACGATAAAATCCTTAGCATGGAAAATGGCCATTCTATCCCCAAATAGCTCCAGTGCCTCTAGAAAAACTTCTTCTTGATGCTGGTAGTTATCGATCGTTAAGAAATTAACTGGATCAAAAACAACTTGGAGATTATTGGAATGCACACTATCTAACAGTCTTTTAAGTGTTTTCGGGGAATAGACCGGATGATTCACCCCAGCCTCTACTCCTACAATCACTCCAAACTTTTCAGCCTCTTCAACTAATTCGCGTACAGTTGTTACTACTTCTTGGAATGGTTCTTCTTTGAAATTTTCCTCTGTATAAATAATTTCAGCATTAACATTACCCGTTTCGCTGGCAACAATACTGCATCCAAAATCCCTGGCATAGCGGATATGCTCTTTAAATCGCTCGATTCCATATCTTCTTTCCGTTTGATCAGGATGAATCATATTAAAATAGCAGCCAAGCACGGCAATATCGATATTTTCTGCGGAAAACGCTCTTCGGATATGATGGGCAAAGCCAGGACTTAAGCTTCCCAAATCTGAATTAACATCCAGAGATTTTTTTAAGACTAGCTGAACAGAGTTTAACCCTTTATCAGCCATTACTCTCGTTAATTCATTTAACGGACGTTTCTTAAAATCATGACCTCTTACCCCTAAATTCATTGTTATCACCTCTATCCAATTAGGAAATCTATTATTTTAAATCTTCCATCTTCACATGATCCATGTCATCATACGTGATGTTTTCACCACACATCCCCCAAATAAACGTATAGTTACTTGTTGCCGTTCCAGTATGAATCGACCAGCTCGGTGATATCACCGCCTGTTCATTTTTAAGCACTAAATGTCTTGTTTCATCCGGCTTTCCCATAAAGTGGAATACACGTGTATCTGGCTCCATATTAAAATAGAAGTATACTTCCATGCGGCGCTCATGAGTATGGCAAGGCATTGTATTCCACACACTTCCAGGAGAAAGCATCGTCAAGCCCATTTGAAGCTGGCAGCTTTCACAGACATTCGGATGGATGTATTGATGGATTTTCCGTTCATTTAATGTCTCGTTTGCCCCTGCTTCAAGCGGTTTAATTTCATGAATGTCAATTTTCACTGTTGGATACTTATGATGGGCAGGAGTTGAGTTAATATAAAATTTTGCTGGATTCGCAGCGTCCTTTGAACGGAATAACACTTCCTCCGTCCCTTTTCCAACATATAAGCCGTCATAGCGGATCATGTCATATTCCACACCATCGAGGGAGACAACTCCATCTCCGCCGATGTTAATAATCCCCATTTCACGCCGTTCCAAGAAATAATTAACCCCTAACTCTTTATCCAGTGTTATTGCTAATTCTTGTTTTGCAGGGGTTACCCCGCCAAAGATCATCCGGTCAACATGTGTGTAAGTTAAATGCACTTGATCGGCTTCAAACAGTGTATCTACTAAAAAATGCTTTCGTAATTCATCTGTTGTATATCTTTTAATCTCCTCAGGATGGTTCGCATAACGTGTTTCCATTTTATATTCTCCTTTATTGAAATGTATTTGAACAATTGAAAAAATGTTTCCCTATCCTTTCGATCTGGTGCTAGAAAAGATAGGAGAACCCAGTTTTTTACTTTCGCTTTGCCAACCGGATTACATTCCATGATAACTTCGGAAGTTCGGTTGAAACTCGGCCATTTTCTGACTTTGCATTCCCATTGGAATGTGGTGCAACAGGAGTTCCATCTGCTGAGTTGGTAAGCTTTAGGTCATCATTTTCAAGAACGGTATGTTCCATCACTTCATAGCCTTCAAAGTTTCGGATATCCACCTCTAATTCCAACCCTTCTTGTAAATGGCGGTTTACGGCAAATATCGTCAGCTGTTCATTCTCCTCGTTATAAACGGCAGTGGATTCTAAGTACGGAACATCCGTGAAATCTTTGCTATCATATTTTGGACTTGAAATAATCGGATTTAATGCAACACCTCTACCATAAACAGAAGCATGCATATAGGGATAGAAAATAGTTTGTTTCCATGCCTTCCCGTTATTTTCAGTCATGATCGGAGCAATGACGTTCACTAATTGAGCAAGGCAAGCAATCTTTAATCGGTCCGCATGCTTTAACATGGTAATCAGCATACAACCAACTAATAAAGCATCTTCAAACGTATAAATATCTTCAAGCTGCGGAGGAGCAATACTCCATGGCTGAATCTTCTGATCTGCCTCATTACTGTGGTACCAAACATTCCATTCATCAAATGCAAGATTAATATTCTTTTTGCCGCGCTTTTTGGCTTTAATATAGTCGGCAATTGAAATGACAGAACGAATGAAATCATCCATTTCAAGGGAAAGAGCTAAATAGTTAGAAATATCATTGTCACGATTCCCATAATATTGGTGAAGAGAGATATATTCAACATGATCATACGTATGATCAAGTACAGTGGCCTCCCAATCTGCAAAAGTCGGCATCGTACGGCTTGAGCTTCCGCAGGCAACTAGCTCAATAGTTGGGTCGACCCATTTCATTACTTTTGCAGCTTCTTGAGCAATCCGGCCATATTCAACAGCAGTCTTGTGACCAATTTGCCATGGACCGTCCATTTCGTTACCTAAACACCAAGTCTTGATCCCATAAGGATCCTTTACACCGTGAGAGATTCGCAGGTCACTATAGTAAGAGCCTCCCGGATGATTACAGTATTCTACTAAATTTCTTGCAGCATCAATGCCGCGGGTTCCGAGGTTTACAGCCATGTTCACTTCAGCGTTTGCCAGCTTGGCCCACTTCATGAACTCGTTCGTTCCAATTTCATTTGTTTCCGTCGTACGCCACGCCAATTCCAGGCGGTGCGGACGCTGTGCCACAGGGCCTACCCCATCTTCCCAGTTATAACCGGAAACAAAATTCCCACCGGGATAACGGACTAATGGTACCTGAAGCTCTTTTACCATTTCGATTACATCCTGACGGAATCCATTTTCGTCCGCCTGAGGATGCCCTGGCTCGTAAATACCGCCATATACGGCACGGCCTAAATGTTCTATGAAGGAACCATAAATGCGATTATCAATCTCAGAGATTCTAAAATCTTTTTCTAAAATCATTTTAGCTTTGTTAGTTGTCATCCTTCTCTTCCTTCCATGATCTATTTATTTAAGTACCAAGTTCTAATAGGGCGCACCGATTGGACCGCCCTACCGCTTCAAAAAAGAAGCACGAGAACCGTCCCCGCATTTCCTTTACAGCCCGCTTTGTTCAGCGATATAGTTTCTCGCTTTTAAAGCATATTCCAAAGGATTGGCAATGGCCGGGTCTTGTTCCGCTTCTACGACAAACCAGCCTTTATAACCAGATGCTTCTAATGCGTCAAAAACGGGTTTAAAGTCAATGGCTCCATCGCCAGGAACGGTGAATACTCCTTGTTTGACTGCTTGAAGGAAGCTCAACTTCTCTTCACGGACCTTGTTAGCGACATCCAGGCGGACATCTTTTAAATGCACGTGAAAAATACGGTTCATATGTTTATGTAGTACCTGCAGATAATCTTCTCCTGAAAAAACAAGATGGCCTGTATCGTACAGAAGTGAGACCTTATCCGGATCCGTTTCTGCCATTAGGCGGTCAATTTCCTCAGCGGTTTGGATGCCTGTTCCCATATGATGGTGATAGACAATTTTCATCCCTTTTTCAGCGGCAAGGTCTCCAAGCAGGTGCAGTCCTTCAACCAAACGCTTCCACTTTTCTTCCGTAAAAACAGGTTTCTCATCAAACAAGGGGGTCTCCATCTGTCCTTGAATGCTGTTGCCTTGTTCAGATATCACAATGACCTTTGCACCCATTTCATGTAAAAAATCCCGGTGTTCAATAAAGGCTTGGGTGGTTTCCTCAAATGGCTTCGAGGTTAAGAAGGCACTAAACCAGGCACTGGCAATTTCAAGCCCACGTAATCCTAATGCCTTTTTTAATACCTCGGTATTACGCGGATATTTATTGCCGACCTCACTGCCAGAAAATCCCGCAAGGGCCATTTCACTGACACATTGCTCAAAGGTTATTTCTCCGCCAAGCTCGGGCATATCATCATTGGTCCAACCGATTGGCGCAATCGCCAGCTTCACATCCTGAAACATATCGCTTCTCCCTCCGTTGTTCTCTTAGTAGAATCATAACCCCTGACGGTTCTAGCTATTTCCATTGGTTTACTTAATAATTCCGTCTGTTTTCCTGTTTATTCTAGAGCTAGTATAACCGTCAAACTTATTTCAACCACAGACTACAAAATCACAGCCGACTGACCGGCACTCTGAAGCTGCACCGGTGCCCCAGTCTCGAGCGACTCTTTAGCCGCCTTCGCAATCCGCTCCGCCTGCAATCCATCATATCCGCTGCAAATAACCTCTTGATTTTTCAAAATAGCCGTTACAAATTCATTCACTTCATCAATATAAGCCTGCGTATAGCGTTCTAAGAAAAAGTACAATGGTTTTTCCTTTGAAACATGCTGAGCCGTAGAAATCTCCACCGTATTCGCACGATTATTCTCAGCTTGTGCGGCACCCTGATCCCCAAAAACCTCCAGACGCTGGTCATATCCATAAGCAGCGCGGCGGCTGTTATCAATCACACCCAGCGCACCATTCGCAAATTTCAAGGTAATAATCGCTGTATCAATATCGCCTGCTTCACCAATCGCCGGGTCAACCAGCACCGCTCCATTTGCAAACACTTCAACGACTTCACTGTCCATGATGTAGCGCGCCATATCAAAATCGTGAATCGCCATGTCCATGAACAGTCCGCCCGATGTTTTTATGTAATCAATTCCTGGTGGTTCTGGGTCACGTGAGGTGATTTTTAAAATATGTGGGACGCCAATGTCACCCGTTTGGACTAGCTCGCGAATCTTGCGGAAATTAGGATCAAAGCGGCGGTTAAAACCAACCTGCAGCTTCACACCTGCTGCTTCAACCTCTTCAAGGGCCTCTTCTGTTTCTTCAACCGAAAAACTAACCGGTTTTTCGCAAAAAATATGTTTACCTGCTGCTGCCGCTTCCTTAATCAAATTGGCATGAGTCGTGGTGGGTGAACAGATGAATACGGCATTGATTTCTGGATCATTCAAAATATCCTGGTAATTCGCCGTCAATACTTCGATTTGTTTTTCCTTTGCCCATTCCTCCAGATGGTCAATGACCACATCGGATACACTTTTCAACCTTACTTCCGAAATCCCTCTTAAGTTATCAACGTGGATCTTTCCAATTCGTCCTGCTCCAATAATCCCAACAGTCAATGCCATATTCAACATCCTCCCCTTAGTAGATTGCTTCTTAATGCAACCTCTATCTATGATTGTTTTTGTATCATCCTTCACAAACAAGGTTAAGCGCTTAACTCAACTCTTAAAATGAAAGCTGACGAAACACTTGTTAGTCAGCTTTCATTATTATGAACTTACATCTTTCACTGACTCCCGCTCAACGAGTGTGGGAGTAAGCATAATTCGATTCGCAGGCATACCAGGATCCTCAATCGAATCCAGCAATTGTTCAATGGTGTAGCTGGCCAGCTTTGCAATCGGCTGAGCAATCGTGGTTAAACCTGGATCAGCGATTTCCGCGTGGATGGTATTGTCAAAGCCAATAATCGAAATATCATCAGGAACCGATACACCCGCTTTTCGTGCTTCATTAATAAAAATAGCAGCAATTAAATCGGTGGTCGCAAAAACCGCGGTTGGCCTTTCTTTCAATTGAAAAATTTGATTCGCGGCCAATTTCGCTTCTTCTATTTTGGATTTGGCTTCAATCACTTGAACGTCAGCAGGGTTAACCCCTTCATAAGCAACAGCCTTTTTAAACCCCTCTACACGCAGCCGGCCGCTCGCTCGTTGTGGTTCGGTAATGACGGCAAAAGTCCGGTGTCCCTTTTGACAAAGGTAACGTCCTGCTAGATAACCGCCCCTGATATCATCAGTCGTGACAACGTGTGAATCAAGCGCAAGGTGGTCGACCGAGAACAGAACGCAAGGGACGTTTTGATCATGAAGGTTTCTTAATTTTTTTACATCCTTTGGCTCGGTCGCAATGATAATTCCGTCCACTTGTTTCTTAATCAACAGGTCCAAATAATCATGCTCACGCTCCAGCTGATAATCGGTACTGCATAAAATAATCGAATAACCCAAATCCCGTGCATTATTCTCCAGCGCACGGGCTACCTCTGCAAAGAATGGGTTCGCGATATCGGGAACCAGCACGCCAATCGTGAAGGTCTTTTTCCCGGTTAAAGCGGCAGCCACACTGCTTGGCTGGTATTCTAGGTCCTTCATAATATCCAGCACCTTGTTTTTGGTTTTTTCACTGATCCGGCCTGTATTATTTAAAACTTTCGATACCGTAGCAATCGACACATTGGCCTCTTTTGCTACATCATAAATAGTAGGTTTCATGGCATTCCCCTCTTCTCCCACTACGTGAAGTTGTTTTCATCATTATACTATTTTGTTTAGTTGCTTAACAAACCCTCATGTTGCAGGACCTCGGAAAGTAAGACAATCGCCAATGCCTGACCATATGCAGTCGGTGCAATAATAATTCGCTTATAATCTTCCTTTTCCTTCCCAATCGCCGTACCAGCCGAAACATTTAAGACAGTTCCATCCTCAGCGATGTTAGCCAATACCGCTTCGACCGCTTTTCGACAAACCGCTATATAGCTTGAGTCTAATAATCCAAGACGAATTCCTTTTAATATTCCTGCCGCAATGGCACTCGACCCGGAAACTTCCGTATAGCTATCGGAATCATCAAGCAGCGTATGCCACAAACCATTTTCAGACTGAAGGGCGACTACTCGGTCCACCTGTGCTTTAAAGGTACCCGCCATCTTCTCATAAGCATCAGTGGATAGTTTGCCTTTTAACGTTTCAATTAATTCCGGGGCAGCTAAGGTATACCAGCTGTTCCCGCGGCACCAATACGCCTCACTAAAATGGTGGTCATTGTCAAAATCATAGCCATGATAGAAAAGAGAATCTTCTTGATTAAACAAATGGTCAATATGAAGATTCACTTGATAAGCCGCTTCATCGATCCAAGCTTGCTGACCATATTTAATCCCCATTTTACTTAAGAACAAAACCACCATAAACAGAGTGTCAATCCAGATTTGTCCTTCATTCAGCTTCAAATCATGTTTGGTATCGCCAGAGGTTACATGCTGAAGCCCATTTTCCTTTGTTCTTGGCGCCTGATTGATGATCCAGTCGACCCATTCCAAAGCTAGGGTTTCCCTCTCTTCATAGTCCATTAACGTTAACATTGGGGCAGTGGTATTGATATTTTTAAGCGGTAAACCGCACTGAATTTGATCCTCTGCCCAGTTCCTAATATATTCACGATAATCCGGAAAAGCATCATCCCCGGCTAGATTTTTCAAACCGAGCAGTCCAACTCCCTGCGGCCAATCCCACTCTTCCATTCCAAAGTCCCTTGGGAAGTAGCCGATTTTTTCTGCATCGCCCACCTCTTTCAAGGAATCTTCATTCGAAGGCCGTTTTAAATCCAGCAGCTGGTTCGTTATTTTTAACACAGCTTCACGAACATCCGTTAGTACTTTTGTCACCCTTCATCACCTCATTTAATCTTTCAATCCGGAGCTGGCGCCTGTATCCATAATGTACCGTTGGAAGACGGCATATAAAATCGCCATCGGAAGAATCGAAATCACGGAAGCAGATAGCAGCAAGACCCAATCAATATTGTTGGCCCCGACGATACTTCTTAACGCAACCTGAATCGTATACTTGTTCGGATCGCTGATAACGATTAACGGCCAAATGTAGTCATTCCAACGCCACTGGAAAGATAAAATCGCTAAGGTAATGACAATCGGTTTCGCGATCGGTAACATCAGTCTAAAAAAGATTCGGCCTTCGCTCGCTCCGTCAATTCGGGCTGCTTCTATTAAATCATCAGGTACTGTCATGAAATACTGTCTAAACATGAAAATCCCGGTTGCTGTATTAATAGAAGGAATAATTAATCCCCATAAACTATCATAAAGGTGTAGCTTTTGAATCACCATGAAGGTTGGATTCATGATAACTTCCGTCGGTAACATCGTCGTGGTTAGGATACAGAGGAAGAACACCGTCAGCCATTTGTATCGGTATTTTGCCAAGGCAAACCCACAGGAAGCACTGGCAAGGATGGTTAAGGCCGTTGTGGTCACGGTGACGATCAGCGTATTCCCTACATATTTCGTAAATTCCATGGTTTTCCAGGCGTATTCATAGTTCTCAAATGAAAACTTTTTAGGAAAGATATGAAGCGGATAGGAAAACAATTCACTTCCCGGTTTAAAGGAACTTAATAAGAACCATAGAACAGGAATCAAGAACAAGAGTGCTAATAACCCCATAATGGTAGTAAGGAGAACAGTTGTGAGCCTATTTCGATACGTCATTGTTTACCCCTCTCTTCAACCTTTAGATTAATGACGGCAAAGATCAGCAGGATGATAAATAAGATCATCGATACGGCACTGGCATAGCCGATATTCTGATTGTTAAATCCTGTCTGATAAATGTATTGAACAATAAACGTATTATCATTTCCCGGTCCGCCGTTTGTCAGTGACTGAACTAAGGCAAATTCTTTCATAAAACCAATCGACGATAGCATGATGACCATAAACGAGGTGGGTCTTAGGGACGGCAAGGTAATATGGAAGAACTTTTGCCAGCCATTCGCTCCGTCAATTTCTGCCGCCTCGTAATAGGATTTAGAAATGTTCAGCAGGGCGGAAATGAAGATTAGCATATTGAAAGCCGTTCCTCCCCATGCTGACGCAATCAAAACGGTTAACAGCGCTAAGTTTCCATCTGTAGACCAATGAACAGGCTCAAATCCCATGAGTTGAATGATATAATTGATAAACCCGAAATCTTCTCCAAACATCCAGCGAAAAATGACCCCTACTACAATCGGTGAAATCAGCCAAGGAAGGAAGAAAATGACTTTTGCCACTGACTTCCCTTTGGTATATTTGCTGACTAAAAGCAATGAGATACATAAAGAACTGACGTACAATGTTGGGACACCGATAATCGTATACGTAAATGTCCGCCCAAGTGCTTTGTAAAAACTAGAATCGTGGAAAAGGTTGATATAATTTTGCAATCCAATAAAGTGAGCCTCTACCCCGGCATAATCTGTAAAAGAATAATAGATACCCAGGATGGCCGGCCAGGCGAAGAACAGGGTAAATAGAACCATGTTCACGACGACAAAAGCAAGGGCCCATTTTTGATTTCGATCCTTTCTCTTTGGTGCTACTTTCTTAACACTTACTTGTTTGACACTCGAGTAATTCACTGTCAAATCGGTATCCGGCGTTATACTCGACTTTTTGATGATTGACATACAATTCCTCCTCCTTCATGGTCAATGTGCCAACCTGCTGATTCTGGTATGACCACTCCTCGTCCGCGATGTGAATTTCCGATTCCGATTGTTCCTGCATGAAATGACTAAAGGTCTTATGCTCATATTCCGAAGAACAGATACACACGATTTTGTGTGAAGTTCCACAGGCCCGAGCTTCCCTAAAAGTGACGGCACCTTCCTTTATAAGTTCAAAGCCCTGGCTGAAGTAAATTCCTAGATAGGTTTGATCCTTCCTGACAAACAGCCAATTCCCTTTTTCGTTAATCTCATCCAGCTTCCAGAAAGGCAGATACGCGTGAATGAATGGTAGGAAAGGTTCTTGTAACCGGTATTCCATCAGCATGTACTGCTTATATTGACGGATATTTGGGCTGATTCCATTCCCAGCCCAGAAGCTAGGCCGGTTTTCCCCGCTATACACCGATTCTCCCGGATGATTAATCCAGACTTGGGTATTATCCTGACCTAAGGCAATATTCATCGCATGCTGCTGATGGCCTCTTTTAAAAGCATTGAAGTTAATCGCTGAACTCATACAATAGTTCTTCGTTTTGTAATTATAGGTATAAACCTTCTTAATTCCCTGGATATACTGGGAAACAAGCGCCTTTGATTCGTCTTCGATAAAATTCTGCTCTAACTGAGGCGGAGTGTAGTCTGAGATACAGAATAAGGTCGTCGATCTCAGCGCATGGTTTAAATTTCCCTTCTTCCAGGCGATAAAGGCTAGATTAGCGACCTCGCCCAGCTCCATTGCCTTTAAATCATGTTCATATACTCGCCCGTAGGTTGTGGACATCGTTTTTCCCTGAAGATTAATCGCAATAATTTCAAAGGTGATATCCAACGCTTTTTTAGCCAAATCTCGAATTGAAGCGTCCGGTGCCGATTCATAGAGACTGAAGAACCCGATTAAATCAATTGGCAGGTAGGTAGTTGAGTTCCATTCGGAAAAACCATAGTCGAAAAAGACGTCAAACCACTCTTCCAGGCGCTTTTTACCGATTTCATACTGTTCCATTCCGGTTCTGTTACTGACGGTAAACACTCTTTCTGGATACATATGGCCGGCAAGGTACTGTGAAATATGGAAAAGCAGGGCATGATTTTCACTGAAATACCACATGACATCGTTGCCAGGCTCATCAATCCAATACCTGAAATTCACAGCGAGCTCCTCGATTTCACGATGAAAATCGGCTGGGATAATGTCTTGATACTTAATCGTAAACCCAAGCAATGGAGCGAGCCTGAAATCGGCACAATCGCCCTTTTTCTTAATCTCGTTAAAGCAGCTTTTGATATGTTGAATGGCACGGGAATCGACGACGCCATTAAGGTGTGCCAGGGCAATCCCCACATTTAAGTCCAGGGCATCTCTTTCCGTAAAGAACTCCAAAATCTCCTTCTTTCGTTCAGACAATTCATCTGAAAAGGATCTGGAGGAATAATCATTGGCAAGAATTGCGGTCACCAATCTTCTGCTAATCTCCACTTCCCCATCGACCACGACACCAATATCGAAATAGGCAAGTCCATTGGCGGAAAGTTCACTGATTGGCATCAGTGTAATCTTGTTTTCATCCAGGTTATTTACCTGAAAGAAATAATCATAGGGTGATTCGGTCCCTTCACCTGATTCTTTTACTAAGACCGGATTTAATAAATGATTACGATTGACATTCACAAACAGGTTGGGAAACAGATCGATATGATTGGAATCAAGACAGATTTCCAGGCTGCCAGAATCATAGAGATCTTTTGAAAAATAAAAAGAAGTCAACAATTCTTCTGCTTTCTTTATTTTTTCCGGAGACGCATTGACAGGAATGTAGGCATCTAACGGCTGTTCACCCGTATAACGCAGCTCCATGAAATAGTTAACATCTCTCTCGGCCAGATCATCCATATAAATAACGATCTCATTCGTTCCCTTTTGCAGGTTCAAGTGAATTGGTGTATAGGAGGCTAGATTTCTTGTATAAGGAGTGTAGCTAATCTGTTTACGATTGTTGACCCAAATCTCGACACTTCCGCAGGTACTGAGCGTAAAGGGAAGAGTTTCTTCCTTTTCTGTAACGATATAGGTTTTACCGTAAACACTTAACACGTGTGGAGTGGGAATAAAGGAAGAAAACTCAAAGCGTGTGTTTTCAAAAGGGAAATAAATATGATGAAAAGGTGAATCAGTCAGTTTAATATCATTCTTTAAGCGCTCTTCTAAAAATTGTTTTCTACCAGGATAGACAATTTGTACATATTCCTCCGTCAAATTAACAGGCTGCTCAAACGTATCTTTTTCAGATTCATAGGGTTCGATGCTTAAATCGGTATAAATCCAACGATTCAAAGGTTGGTTGGGTTGAACTTGATATGTATAGCGTTCCATACGAATACCTCACTTAATAGGGAGGGAATACTGAAACACCAATATTCCCTCTCATGATTTATTATTTTGCGTATTGTTCCGTAAATGTTTTTTCTACATTGGCAATCGCTTGATCAATAGACTCTTCTTTATTTAGAACTTTAATGACTTCTTGTTTTAGAGCATCTACCGCTTGCTTATCAGAAGTTAGCTGTAATTTATCATTAACCGATCTTGCTACGGCAGCAACTGGATCTGAAGAGCTGATTTCATTACGATATACATCATAAGCACTTGTAGCGGTCGCGCTAGCATTGTAATCGACATTTGCTCCCTCTACTACTGGAAGATAGCCGCCTAAACCTGCCATTTTTGCATAATTTTCTTTTGTATATAACCAATCAATAAATTTCTTGGTTTCTTTTTCTACCCCAGATCCTTTGAATTGGATCACATAGTTACCACCTAGGTTAGTAGAACGAACCTTTTCGTATGGCATATAAACAGATTGCCATTTGAAGTTTTTAATATTTTTGTCAAAATCTTTTAACTGCCAGTTACCAGAGTAATAGGCTGCAACCTGGCCGCTTTTGAACATAGCGGATGCATCCTGGCCGGATAACCAAACAGAGGTTGGCATGATTTTGTTGTCATTTAATTTAACAAAGGTTTCCAAACCTTTTTTGGTTTCAGCATTTGTGGTATACTTTCCGTTCTCATTCACAAATCCTTTACTTCCAAATTGGTATAAGAATGAACTTAAACGGTGTGAAGATGGATCCATAACTAAGCCGTATTTCGCATCTGTTTTATCAAGGACGATCTTTAAATCACTGATAAATTCATCCCAAGTCCAAATATCTTTGTCACTTGTCGGAACTTTTACACCGGCTTTATCAAATAAATCTTTATTAATATATAAGCCGACGGCAGTTAAATCGATTGGAAGGGCTACAGCCTTATCATCGATGGTGATAGCCAAATTCTTGTCTACCCCTTTGCTATCCAACGTGGAGGACAAGTCAGCCAATTTATTTTTCCAAATTGGACTAAATCCTGTTACCCTTGCTAATGCTGGCGGATTACCGGATTTCACCATGTTTGTAATCCTTGTAACAAAGTCACTGTACGGTACATCAACCACTTGAACATTGACCCCAGTTTCTTTTTTATATTCTTTGGCCATTTCTGTTAAAGCGCCGCCTTCAACCGTATCGCCAGATACAAAAAACTGGATTTTCTTAGAACTCGATGATGATGCCTGTCCTGAACTTGAATTAGAACAAGCTGAAACTACTAGAAGCAAGCAGGATACCAATAAAGCCAAACCTAATTTGATCTTCCCTTTCATTCCATCCACCTCTTTACGTTTATGTAGAGTAAGCGCTTTATTCATAAGTAAATAGAAAATTGCTGAAATTCCCATCAATCCCATTTTATTATGGGAAAGCGCTTACCTTATGTGCCCATTATATTCCAATCCCAAATCATTTTCAATACATTTTTAAAATTCTAATAACTTTTTTTAAGTTGCTAAGATTACTATTTATAGTCATCTTCTAAACATGTAAACTATTGGTGTGCATGGGGACGGTTCTCGTGCTTCTCCACATTATTACAATCTTTCTCATGCTAGTAAGTTAAGCGTTTACCCTTATAAGATCATAAAAGGAGAGAATTAACGATGAAGTTACGATATGATCGGCCGGCTAGATCTTGGAAGGAGGCGCTTCCGATTGGGAATGGGCGTCTGGGTGCCATGGTTTTTGGCGGAGTAGAGAAGGAACATTTGCAATTAAATGAGGATACGTTATGGTCAGGAACCCCGAAGGATACAAATAATCCAAAGGCAAAGGAAATACTTTCTGAGGTTCGTAAATTGATCGTTGAAGAGAAATATGTAGAAGCAGATCAATTATGCCGGAAGATGATGGGACCATACACACAATCCTATTTGCCGCTCGGCGATTTACACCTGCAATTTTATCATGGAGATACTTTTCATTCCTATGAGCGCAACCTGAATTTACAATCAGGGACGGTTCATGTGGACTATAAGATTGGGAATGTCCACTATACACGTGAAATGTTTGCCTCCTTTCCGGATCAAGTGATGGCCATTCGACTTACGGCCAGTAAACCAGGCTTCTTACATTTCTCAGTCAATCTGGGGAGTCCATTAAAGTTTACGACGGCTCCCGATCAAGATCAGTTTGTTCTTAGTGGTATTTGTCCCGAGCATGTTGATCCTTCTTATTATCATACGGACGATCCGATTCAATATGGGGATCCAGATAAGACGGAGGCCGTAAAATTCGAAGGACGTATAGGGGTAAACGCTGAAGATGGCTGTATTCAGGTTGATCATGATGGCCTTCACGTTACGGAAGCTACAACCGTTACCCTGTACTTTAGTGCAGCGACAAGCTTTAACGGCTATGATAAATCGCCAGGAAAGGATGGGAAGAATCCTTCTTTAGCTGCAAAAGCATTTTTAGAGAGGGCCATGGCGAAATCTTTTGAAGAACTAAAACATTCCCATATGGAAGACTATCAGTCATTATTTAATCGTGTGGAGCTGGACTTGGAACCCAGCATGGCTCCGGAAAACCTGCCCACCGATCAATGGATCTTAGATTATGGGGCACAGGATCCAAAGCTGGTGGAATTACTATTTCAATATGGGCGCTATTTAATGATTGCCAGCTCTAGGCCCGGTTCACAGCCGGCTAACCTTCAAGGAATTTGGAATCGTGAGGTCAGGCCGCCATGGAGCAGCAACTATACCTTAAACATTAACGCTCAAATGAATTATTGGCCGGTTGAAACCTGTAATCTTTCAGAATGCCATGAACCTCTTTTAAACTTTATTGAGGAACTAGCTCAAAACGGCAAGAAAACGGCTTCCATTAATTATGGATGCAGCGGATGGACGGCGCATCATAATGCAGATATTTGGCGCCAATCTGGTCCAGTTGGTGATTACGGACATGGTGACCCAGTTTGGGCTTTCTGGCCCTTAGGAGGAGTTTGGTTATCTCAGCATCTGTGGGAACATTTTACCTTCGCGAAAAATCAAGCTTATCTTCGCGAAACGGCCTATCCCATTATGAAAGAAGCCGCCCTTTTCTGTTTGGATTGGCTGATCAAGAACGGTAAAGGAAATTGGGTCACAGCTCCCTCTACCTCGCCTGAGCACAAATTTAGGACGGCAGATGGACAACTGGCTGCCGTTAGCATGGCCACGACGATGGACATGAGTTTAATTTGGGATTTGTTTACGAATTGCATTGAGGCTGCAGAGGTATTGAAAATAGATGACCCTTTCCGCCATCAATTAACCGCAGCACGTGATCAATTATACCCGATGCAAATTGGCCGCTATGGACAGCTTCAAGAATGGATACATGATTTTGAGGACGAGGATCCTCACCATCGGCATGTATCACATCTTTTTGGCGTTTTTCCTGGGCGCCAGCTTACCGATTCTGAAGGAAGGGAACTCTTCGATGCTGCCCGAAGATCGCTGGAAAGAAGAGGCGATGATGGTACTGGCTGGAGTCTTGCCTGGAAAATTTGTTTGTGGGCACGGTTTAAAGATGGGGATCGAGCTCATAGATTAATTTCTAATCTTCTTCAGCTCGTAACTGAGGAGAACAGCCAAAGTCAAAAGGGCGGCGTTTATTCCAATCTTTTTGATGCGCATCCCCCCTTTCAAATTGACGGGAATTTTGGATTTACAGCAGGACTAGCCGAAATGCTGGTTCAGTCGCATTCTGGTGCCATCCACCTGCTGCCGGCCCTTCCTTCTGCCTGGTCAACTGGATATGTGAAAGGATTAAGAACACGCGGAGGATTTGAAATAACTATTAAGTGGGAAAAGAATGCATTTGAGAGTGCTGAAATCTACTCCCATTTAGGAGGACCTTGTCATTTAGAGATAGAACCATCCATAGAAGTGACGGTAGATGAGCAGAAAATACCTGTAAAAAAGATGTCTACTAACAGGATATCCTTTGATACACTAGCAGGACAGAGGTATATGCTAAAAAGAACTTAGAATCACGGGGACGGTTCTCATGCTTCGAAAACATGAGAACAGCCCTAGTATTTGAGAAGCAAAAGAATGACGAATCGACAGCGTTTCGACTCTATTCCCTATATGTTTTACTAATCAAACGTTTATTTAAAAATTCCGAAAGGGTTCAGCCCTCTAATTTACTCTATAAAAGTAGTAAAAAAATTGTCGAGTAACGTTAAACTATTTTACCAATAAAACTTCAATTTCCCGGAAAATTCTATTGTTATCGACTCAACCTACAACCTTCTCGTCAATTCCCAATATTTCGCAACTAATCAAACATTTGTTTAAAAACAAGCCTATCCACGTCATCTTTGAATTTGTTACTCCAATAACATAAAAAGAATGTCGAGAGCAGCCAACTATTTTAATAGGAACCCTTGTAAAAACATTTTCCTTTCTCTACTTCATCCAAATTGAAAGATGTTTATCTTCAAATTACAGTTGGAACCTTTTGTTTTTCCAATCTCTAACCACTAGAAAAGAATTTCTCTAAGAGTGTTAATTTTTAAGAATTAAAAGCCACCAGAATGGCGGCTGGGCTATTAAGACAGTGTCAGTCACGGAATGACTGGTTATTTCCACTCAGTAATAAGTTAGAACACCTCCATGTCAAATCGATAAAAAACACTTTGATTAAGTGGAGGGATAAAGCTGATCTTGACCCGAATATTTCTGCTCATACTCGGAGACATTGCTTTTCCACCCATCTTTTAGAGGATGGCGTAGACCCAGTGTTTATCCAACAAATGCTTGGACATAAGAGTCTGAAAACAACACTTATGTACCTACATATAGCCTCTAAAAGCTTAATGGTATGGATCATTTACCTAAAAAATCAAAGGCACAACTAGCTCATTTAACTAGTTATGCCTTTTTGCGCGCAAAACCTCCGATTGTCCGCTATAAGAACCGTCCCCATGCTTCTATAAGCTATCCCAGGCGAGTAAAAGGGAACCGGTGATTCCTGCTCTATCCCCTAACCCAGGACTTACAATATAATCGGATAGATCCGGGAGTATGACATAATTATTGATCAATTCTTTCAGATGTTTTTTTATGGCTGTAAATACTTGTTGCTGGTGCATAACTCCGCCGCCAAGAATAATTTTTTGGGGTGAAAGAATTAAAATGTACTGCATCAACGCTTGAGCAATGTAATACCCTTCTAAATCCCAGACTTCCTCACGATGGACAAGGTTCATCCCCTTATCGCCCCACCTTTCTTCGATAGCGGGACCCGCTGCTAGTCCTTCTAAACAATCATGATGATATGGGCATCTTCCTCCATATGTATCGTTTGAACGGCGCCGTACTAAAATATGCCCCATTTCCGGATGTGATAGTCCCTGGAGCAGCCTTCCTTGAACCATCGCTCCAGCACCAATCCCCGTTCCAATCGTGATATATAAGCAGCTGTCCAACCCTTGGGCGGCCCCAAGTTTGGCTTCCCCTAACGCAGCAGCATTAACATCCGTATTAAACCCGATGGGCACCTCAAAGGCCTCTTGGATTGTTTTTACAAACGGGTAATCCCTCCATGCCGTTTTAGGTGTTGAAGTGATATAACCGAAGGTAGGGCTGTGCTTGTTTATATCGATCGGGCCAAATGACCCAATTCCAATCACGTCCAAATCAAACTTTCTAAAAAATTGAATAACCTCTTTTATCGTTTCTTCTGGAATAGTGGTTGGAATTTGAATCTGGTCTGTAATATTTCCCTCTTTGTCTCCTACGGCACAAACAAATTTGGTTCCTCCTGCTTCGATGGCGCCCAACATCCTGCTTTCCCTCCTCTGAAAATTCAACGTGCATTCATTCTAAAAAAGGGGGGGAAATCTCCCCCCTCATCAGCTGTTATGTTAACTTTACAATAAAAGTCTTAATTTCATATGGTTTGATCTCAAACGTAAAGGCCTGATCTTCCCTAACCTCCGAAATACCTCTTTCCATTAAGTCGCATTCCTGCCATGAGTCAATATGGAAATCACTTGCTACCTCCACAGTTCCTCTTGCACCAGCAAATTCATGCAGTCGGATAATGAGATGATCCTCATTTTCTCCTTTTTTAACGGCATCCACAATAACATTCTCTGCCGCAACATTAAACAGTGAAACATTTTGTGTATGGCCTTCCGCATAGGTCAATGGAGAATTAAGCTCCCAAGCCTGCCGTACCGTATTTCCTTCATACCAGCTTCCCTTATGAGGAAGGATGGAATACGTAAACAAATGTTCACCTTGGTCAGCCTCTACATCAGGATAGGTAGCCGACTTTAACAGGGTAAGGCGGATGACATTATCTTTGATATCATGTCCGTATTTGCAATCGTTGAGTAAGCTGACACCATAATCTCTTTCAGAGAGATCTGCCCATTGATGACCAACTGATTCAAATCGTGCGTGATCCCAGCTCGTGTTCCAATGAGTTGGACGTTTTACATTTCCATACTGAATATCATAAGTTGCTTCGGTTGCCCGGATTTCAACAGGAAAAGCTACCTTCAACAATTGGTTTTGCTCATGCCAATCAATCTTTGTTTCAAAATCAATTCGCGGACTTGCAGCATAGAGAACCATTTTCTGATTGATCACGGAGTTTGTGTATCCCCAAGTAAACTCAACAACACAACGAACTGGACCATTTTCAATAACGCTTGCTTCTTGTAGAGTCGAAATCTCTTTCATCTTTTCTTGATAATAGAGATCAATATCCCAGGCATCAAACCGCATTGGTTTATCCTCAAAAACCTGGAACACATTCCCCCGCGCATTAGGGGCTAAAACATTTCTTTGATTTTTCTTGTCATAGATTTTTGTCAGCTGACCATTTTCATTCCAGGAAATAACATAATAGTCGGATGAAATACTAGTATCAGAAACAGTAAACGACGAACTAGTTGCATTTGTTCCCTTTTCGTAAAAGATAGAGCTTTTTCCGAGAGATGGCACTTTATCAACTTGAACAAGCCATGCTCCTTCAGAGGTTTGCTGGGCATCGAGCACCTCACCTACCTCGTTCTTCCACAATAATTCTCCGGTTGTGTTCGTGTTAATTTTAACGGTATCATTTCGCTGCCAAGAAGAGGAATTATAAATGGCGAACGATTGTTGTCCGGTCATTCCTCCTAATGACTGGGAAGCTTCCTTCCAAGCCTTCACCGCAAGATCATATGCTTGTGCATATTCCAGTTTACTATCTTCGTAAACCTCACGAATGGATGAACCTGGAATGATATCATGGAATTGATTCCGCAGGACAATTTTCCAGCTTTCCTCTAAATCTTGGACAGGATAGGCAGACCACGAACCCGAAAGGATACTGCTCAAGGTATTAAGCCATTCTGTTTCCCGAAGAAGCAGCTCCATTTTGCGGTTCATCCGTTTATTATAAGCCTGAGATGTATAGGTTCCACGGTGATACTCCAGATAGAGCTCTCCATCCCAGGTATGAACATATTGGTCTGTATTTTCTACAGTCTCATGAAGGCGTCTAAAATACTCATCTGCTCTTCCTGTCTTAACAGCCGGCAGGCCAGGCATCTTATCTAATTTTCTTCTCATTTCCAGCATTTCACGATTAACGCCGCCTCCGCCATCTCCATAACCGTAGGAAATGAGCAGCTCCTGGTTTACAGCTTTATCACGATACGCTTCCCAAACCCCTTTTACAGAACGGGGGGTAATTTGTCCGTTGTATGTATAGAACCAGCGGTCATCTTCAGGAGTCGTGACAAAATGAGTTAAAATTTCCGTTCCATCGATCCCTCTCCATTTAAACGTATCATGCGGCATTCGATTGTACTGACTCCAACTAATTTTCGTTGTCATAAAAGTCTTAATGCCGGATTTCACTAAAATTTGCGGAAGGGCCCAGCTGTACCCGAAAACATCCGGAAGCCACAAATATTCACATTCTTTTCCAAAGTGTTCCCGGAAAAATTTCGTACCCAGCAGTAATTGACGAACAAGCGATTCACCTGACGTTAAATTGCAGTCCGCCTCCAGCCACATTCCACCTTCAGTTTCCCATCGTCCTTCCTGAACCTTTTTTTCAATCTGCTTATAAATCTCCGGATAATCCTTTTTAATATAATCATATAATTGCGGTTGCGTTTGTAAAAAAACGTAGTCCGGATATTTCTCCATTAAACGGAGAACCGTCGAAAACGAGCGGGCTGCCTTTTCTCTTGTATGTTTCAGCCTCCATAGCCAGGCGACATCGATGTGGGTGTGCCCAATCGCGGTGACCGTTACGGGATAGTTTTTCGGAATTTGCTCTATTTCTTCATTTAAACTAGCTTGCGCCTGGTAAAGGGAATCATAGAATCCTTCTGAACCCGGGGAAGACCAATCGACTAACAGGAAGGCCCGGTCTAATGCCTTTAATAAAGATTGTCTTTCCGGCTGATTTTCCTGCAAATACTCTATTGTTGCAAGGGCCGCTCTTGCGGTGTAATATAAATCATCCACCTTTTCATCCATGCAGGCAATAAAAGCCGTTTTCAACTGATGTTCCTGCAGGGTCGGCTTACCTCCACCTTCGAGTCCTGACCAAAGCCGGAAACACAGTTCAATGGTGGTACCTGAATAGCTTCCATCCAAAAATACCTCCTGATGATTCATGTCGACTCCTTGGTATGGCTCTCCGTTTATGTAGAGGAGAGACTCAAACCCTGAGTTATTTCCACCGCCTGTTTTTCCAAAATCAAACACTCCAACAACTTTTTGCTGCCCCCATTGTTCAGGGATTGGTATGAGCGTTTTTAGCCAAATGTATTTATCTCGTCCTTCCCAGCGTTCACCTACATTCATCGTCTCCCACGGTCCATCCTCAGGAGGCTTTTGCGCAATCTTTCCTTCCTCATCTTCTTGGGCTTGAAATGAGGCCACCGGCAGAATATTTCTATAACGATAGGAATCTAGTTCTTGTATCCTTCTCTCTAGCTTTTCAGTAGTCCAAAACATATTTAAACACTCCTTTAAATAGTGATTAACCTTTGGAAGCTCCGCCTAGGCTGAAGCCTTGGGACATAAATCGCTGCGAAAACATATATAAAATGACTGAAGGCATCGTATAAATCATCGAAAAAGCAGCCAGCTTTCCGTATTCAATCATTCCAAAATTACCGAAAAACTGAAAAATCGTTACGGAAGCAGGAAATTTATCCGGCGTTTGGATTAAAATGTACGGGACGAAAAAGTTTCCCCAACTTCCGGAGAAGGTAAAGATCGCGACCGTGCAAATTCCAGGAATCATTAAAGGGGCAACCACTTTCCTTAGACCAGCCCAAACGGATGCACCATCAATCCACGCCGATTCTTCCAATTCCAATGGCACAGAATCCATAAAATTTTTCATCATCCAAATCGCATAGGGCAGCCCGGATGCTGTTAAAAACAAAATCGTCCCGATAAGAGAATCCTGTATATGCAAATATAGAAAGAGCTGATAGACAGGCACCATCACTGCAGTAATCGGCAACGCTGTCATGAACAAGATCGTATACATAAAGGACTTTTTAAATTTCAGCGCATATCGTGATAATGGATAGGCTGCCATGATGGCCACAACGACAACCAGCACGGATTGGCCAAATGATAAAAATAACCCGATTCCAAAGGAACGAATATTGGCTGGATCCGTCAAGATCGAAGTGAAGTTCTTAGCCGTAAAGGAACTGGGCATTTTCAAAGCTTGCTGTGCATTAGGATCAAACGATGCAAACAGTACCCATAATAGTGGGATGATAAACAAAATACCAATAATGGTTAAAATGATGTATGGAACAACTTTTTCAGTTTTGTAACGGTTCACTTCTAACTCCTCCCTTAAACATTGACCTTCATGGAACGGATATAAAACAAGCTTGCACAAATTCCAATGAGGAGCAGAATTAAGGATATGGCCGTTCCATAGCCAAGTTGGTAATTTACAAAAGCTTGGTTATACATAAAGATAGGAAGAGTTTGTGTAGATGTGCCAGGCCCGCCGCCTGTCATCGCAAATATTAACGTAAACACACCTAACGTTTGCAAGGTTACTAGAATCATATTGGTAACAACGGATCCTTTCACCATCGGCAAGACGATACGGAACAATACTTGAAAACGGGAAGCTCCATCTACCACGGCCGCTTCTTCCACACTTTTAGGAACATCATCTAAGGCTGCCTGGAAAACCAGCATCGAAAAGGCCGTACCGTGCCAGATATTAGCCACTACCACACTCACCATTGGAAAGGTATACAGCCATGTGACCGATTTTAGACCCATATGCTGCAGGAGCATATTTAGCGTTCCATTATCACTTAAAAAGGCCACCCAGCAAAAAGCGACGACAATTTCAGGGGTTACCCAGCCGGCAATGATAATAATGCCGATGATCCGGCGAAATGTTTTGTTTTTCTCTTTCATTAGGACAGCCAGAATAAACCCTAAAACTTGCTGGCCAATGACGGCAGAAAAAAGCAAGAACACGATCGTTTTGACGACACTAATGCGGAAATTAGGATCTTGAAACATCGTGATAAAGTTTTGAAAGCCGATAAACTGAACACTTTTTGCCTCTGTACCTGTTAAAGATAGATTCGTAAACGCAAAGTAAAAAGTGAGTAAAATGGGGCCGACAAAAAAGACAAGCAATAGGATCCAAGCAGGAAGCAAAAAGAGAACCGATTTCAGCAGCGTATGATCCTTTTTCATTTTCTGCTTGATTGTGACTGTTTGTGATACAACCGTATTTGTATTCATTTCACACCCCGTCCTATTTTTAGAATTCGGCTGTCTTTTTGGGGTTCAAAAAGACAGCCTTTCATTCCTTTTTCGATTACTTTTCCATTACCTTATCAGAGCCAACAATTTTTGTTACATTCATTTGATATTGCTTGGCAGCCTGATTAGGGGTGATTTTTTCTGTTACAACATCCTCGACAAGTGATTGAATTTGCGTGGATACTGTTGGGTATTTATCAACAGCTGGGCGGAAATGCGTAAATTTCAAAAAGTCAGTTGCTTCTTTAAACATCGGGATATTTTGATACTCTTGCTCTTTGGCAACATCATTACGAGGAGTCAAATTCCGTTCTTTCGATAGGAGTGAAAGATTATTTTCTTTGCTTGACGCAAATTCAATAAATTCCCAAGCTACATCTTTATGATGTGAATTTTTTGGAATAGCTAGTGCCCATCCACCGGACATGGATGTGGTTCCAGGAGCTTGTCCATGTTGTGTTGGCATTGGGGCAAATCCTAACGTCTTAAAGGCTTCAGGCCAGGGTGCAGCACCCGTCTCACCCCAGTTACCTGTCTGCCAGAATCCATCAAGTCCGATAGCAAGCTTTCCTTTAGGCATTAACTGCTGGTAAGCCACTGAACCACCCTGTCCATTTAATACCTGGGAAAGATTTGGTCCAAGCTTCTCCTTATATACTGTATGGATAAAATTGAATGCATCTGTAAGCCCTTGGCTTTTTACAATCCACTTGTTCGATTCGTTATCATATAGAGGGGTTTCCGTACCATATAGCAGCATCTCAAATGTTTGCATTGATGTTGCTTCCCCAGTTGCTTTGCCTGAATTCATCCATAATGGAGTGACACCTGGCAACTTGTCTTTTATCGTTCTAGCTGCTTGCAGGATATCATCCCACGTTTTAGGCTCCCACGGAACCGGAAGACCCGCTTTTTGGAATAAATCTTTGTTATACCAAAGTCCCCGGGAATCGGTGTTGTAAGGGACCCCATAAATTTTCCCATCCTGAGCCATTACACCTTTTTTAACACTGTCATTATAGTTGCTCCAGTCACTCCAGTCCTTGATCTTATTATCAAGTGGCTCTAAATATCCTGCACTTGCATCTGAGTTCACCATAAAGGTATCCTCTGTAACGATGTCAGGTGCCGTATTGGGGGATTTCAACATTAGAGCAATTTTGGCAAAATAATCACCTTCTGAAACATTAAGCGGGGCAAGCTGAACATCTACCTTAGGGTGATCCTTTTCAAATTGCGGAATGATCTCTTTATTGAGCCAATCCGTTAGCCCTTTGTTCGTTCCTCCCCCAGATCGGTAGGTGATTTTGACTACTTGTTTATCACTGCTGTTTGAGGATGCACTTTGATTTGAACACGCTGAACTTAATAAAACACTGCCGGTGATAATGGAAACAGCCGTAATTTTCTTCAACATTTTTCTGTTCATAACTCTCTCCCCTTTTACCCTTATTCTCTTATCAGAAAGCGGTTACAAAATTGATCAAAAAAATAGGATTATTATTCTGCTTTGATAGTTCATTCCTCCCTTAACATCATCTACCAACTTAGTATACCAACAGCATAATTGATATATTTGGCATATGTCAATATATTAATTAAATTTTCTTTATATTCATAAAAGTAAATTCAAAAGACCTAGGTAACAGCATTAGATTTCTACTTATCTTTTATTTTTCAAGTATCTATTGGATTATTTTTTAAACCCTTTACTATGTTTATTACTTCATGAGAATAAGGAGACATTGTAAAATAAATGATTTGTAACAATTTGTACTATATGATATATTCAATATATCAACTATCAGGAGTGAAAATAGATGGAAACTCCATTATATGAAAAAATTTATCTTAACTTACTAACCCAGATTGAAACGGGTCAATTAAAACCAAGGGATCAGGTTCCCACTGAGAAAGAATTGGCTGACCAATATCAGGTCAGTAGAATAACTTCTAAAAAAGCGCTTGAGAAATTAGTGCAAATCGGAGCGATCGAACGCATCCGTGGCAAAGGTTCCTATGTATCTCAAACACTTCCTGATTTCGGAACCATTCATCCAAGGACTCAGTCGGAACAAAGTGATCCTGGGATTCAAGAAATGAATGCGTTAATCGGACTAATCATTCCTGAATTTTTTAAGGATTGCTTTGGCAGGCAAATAATGAGTATTATTGAGAAACGCTGCTCGGAATTGAAGTTTAACTTATTAGTGAAGTTGACATATGGAAGCCAGGAAGCGGAGGAAGAAGCCATTAATACAATGGTTCAGCAGCAGGTGAAAGGCATCATTATTTTCCCAGTTCACGGGCAGCATTATACAACAAGCTTACTGCGATTGGTTCTGGAGGGTTTTCCACTGGTATTAATTGATAGATATTTAAAAGGAATTCCAGCTTGCGCCGTCTATACGGATAATCAAACGGCGGCTCAGAATCTTACAGAATTTCTTTTCTCGCGAGGACATGAGCATATTGCTTTCGTTTCACCTCCAGAGGAATATACATCTTCCATCGAAGAGAGAATCCAAGGGTTTAAAACCGCTTATTTACAAAAGGAAATTGCTGTTAGCCCAAACTATATCCTAACAGATATGTTTAGTACATTGCCGACGTTTGATCGATCCGCTGAGTTTGTCGAGGATCAGATTAAGCTGTGCAATTTCATTCAGGAAAATTCTCATGTAACGGCATTTATCGCCTGTGAGTATGAAATCGCCTGTGTCTTAGCACAAGTACTGAAATCTCTTGGGAAATCTATTCCATCTGATTACGCTATTGCTTGTTTCGACCATCCCGCCTGGTTATATAATGATATGATTTTCACTCACATCAAACAAGATGAAGAAGCAATTGGATCTCAAGCAGTCGAATTACTACTCAAACAAATTCAAGGACAAACCGTCCCCGTACAAAATATGGTAGATTACAAGTTAATCGAAGGAAATACCATATAGAAGCATAGGTAGAAGCATAGGGACGGTTCTCATGCTTCGGAAGCACGAGAACCGTCCCTATGCTTCCCCACATTTTTCTATTAATTTTGATGTACTTTTTAACCAAAAAGAAAACGGCTTAGAGGTTCTCCTCTAAGCCCTTTTTTTACAGAATGGAGCACCCACTCTTATTTTTTTATTGTTGATATATATTGTTTCACAACATCATATACATATTCTTGGTTTGCTGCTGCAGTATTAGGATTATAGGCGCCTCCATTTGTTTTATTGTTAGAGAGGATTCTAATACCTAAAAAAGCTATATCATAAGCACCGGCAATTTGTACAGCCGAGGCACCTTCCATCTCTTCTACAGATGTACCGTACTTTTCATGAATCCAGTTAATACGGTCCACTTCATTGTTCCAAAAGTCAGCTGACCCGATCGTCCCTTCACTAGCTAATCATGATTACTACTAGTTTCTCTAACATTTGGGGCGCAGTACATAGGAACCTTATTTTTTTACGTTTCACAAAGAATTTTCCACCCGCATCTTAACGAAAGTTCTGTTCAATGAATTCTTGTTCTTCCTCGGGTGTAAACAACCGTGTCGCAACTCCGATGGTCCCACCTTGAAGGGAAAGAATTTCGTTGTGTGCTTCCACCGCGTTTTCGAATTTCCCTTTGTCCCACTCGTTCAAGATTTCTAAATAAACGTCTTTGTTGTCATAATCCGTTTCATCTAATGTTTTTAGCAATTCGTCAATTCTTTCAGGTGTCATTTCGGTTGCTCCGTCCTTTTCATCTGCAGCAACTTTTTGGTGCGTCATACGGTGAAGAATCCATTGGAATTCGTCTTCTTTAGGTATATAATTACCTTCCGTAATTTTCTTTTCAAGCTTGGCATCGCTTTCGACTTTCGTATCAAGCGAAGACTCGGCATCAGCTACTGTTTTTTCGCTCCGATTGTTAGTCGCTTGATATATTAGGACACCGACAATAATGACCCCCAACACCGCAACAGTCGAAAGTCCTATCAATAGCCCTTTTAAAAATTTCTCCATTTACCCAACCGCCCTTTTTATACCTAATTATTGTAATTCTTATATTACGGATTTCAAAACAAATAGTTTCAAAAATATGGGTGAGCCCCTATTTTTCCAAACTATATAATACCATTTTTATAGCAATGATCCATCCTTGTGCACCGAGGAAACTACCAGGAAGCCCGTTGCCGTACGTCCGCATGGTCTTATTCATATGAGCATTCCTATTGTTACAAAACTGACATAATTGTAATCTGGATGACATATAATTTATCAATCACCTAGGAAGGAGGAAAAACCTATGGATAATCGTATCTTCTTGTTTCTTGCTACAATTTTATCTGGTTTTGCACTTATAAGAGTTCCTTTAGCTGGTTCATTCCTTGAAGGCGTTTCACCTGTAACAAATATCCTTGGCATTCTAACCGTTATTGTCTTCTCACTTGTCTTAATTTATAAAGGTGTAAAAGGCTTGTTCCAAAAGTAAAGAGGATTCAGATGGGGAGCACTCTATATGGGTGCTTTTCTCATTTATTGCTCTATTAACAGCACAATATACAAACAAATAGTTTTAGTGGTCCAATCGCTCCTAAATCTGCTCAACCGAATGAAGTCTTAAGATAGGCAGAACAGCTCCATAAAAAAGAAGCATGAGAACCGTCCCTGTGATCTTTCAAATCCGGTCTTTTTTAAGCCTCTAATTAATATAATGACTTAGTTAGCTTATATTCAGAGGTGAACATTTTGGAGATTTTTGGATTGTCTTTTGCGGTTCTTTTGGAGGTTATTTTAATCAATATTGTATTAAGCGGGGATAACGCAGTTGTAATCGCAATGGCATCACGTAATGTTCCAAAGAAGCAACAAAAGAAAGCCATCTTTTGGGGAACATTTGGAGCTATTATTTTACGTTTACTATTTGCAACAGCGATTGTTTATCTACTAGCCTTACCTTTCGTAACTTTTATAGGCGGTCTTCTTCTAGTGTATATTGCCATAAAACTTCTAATAGCTGATGATGAAGACGATCATAGAGAAGGCGGTTCAAGTTTAATTTCAGCTGTCAAAACCATTATTACTGCTGATGCCATCATGTCTCTTGATAATGTCCTAGCTATTGCTGGTGCGGTTGAAGGAAATATAGCCGGTATAATGATTGGAGTTATTGTTAGTATTCC
This sequence comes from Bacillus sp. ISL-18, assembly GCF_018613415.1. Classification (GTDB taxonomy): domain Bacteria; phylum Bacillota; class Bacilli; order Bacillales; family Cytobacillaceae; genus Neobacillus. The sequence goes on from NZ_JAGGQG010000024.1 coordinate 84,297, forward strand.
TCTTGTTGTTTTTGGCAGCCAATTCATATTAAAAGCAATGGAAAAGTACCCAATCATCTCTTATGCTGGCGCTGGAATATTGGCTTGGACAGCAGGTGAAATGATCGTTAGAGAACCAAAGTTCGAATATATTCTTCCAGACGATTTACATTTATTGATTCCTACTGCTATTACCGTTCTCGTCATATGTTTAGGTTATTTATCCAATAGGATAAAAACAGCTAAAGAAAGTTAAGGAAGAGTGAACTGGAATTTATCTATTTCAACTTTGCTTCATTCATATATAATTAAGGTAATGGATCCCCGAACATTGACAACCTTCTTGAGGAATTAAAAGATATAGAAAGACAATCTTAGAGGCGACAATATTTTGTCGTTTTTTTTGTTGGGTAAAATTACTACATAAACCGTCCCTATGACTTTATTTGTAAGAACAATCTCTTCGTTACAAAATTGACATATTCGTAATCATAATGTCATATAATTTATCAATCGCCTAGGAAGGAGGAAGAACCAATGGATAATCGGATTTTCTTGTTTCTCGCTACCATTTTATCTGGTTTTGCACTTATAAAAGTTCCTTTAGCTGATTCATTCCTTGAAAGCATTTCACCTGTAACAAATGTCCTTGGCATTCTAACCGTTCTTGTCTTCTCACTCGTCTTAATTTATAAAGGTGTAAAAAGTTTGTTCCAAAAATAAAGAGGAATCAGATGGGAAGCACTCTATATGGGTGCTTTTTTCATTTATTGCTCTATACAACACATATGCAAACAATCTCACCCGTTCGTCAAACTCTGGGCGTTACCTGGTTTTGAAACAAGATCCGCCTCTAGTCACAAAAAGAAGCATGAGACTCCCATTGGATTATGGTAAAAAATTTGGATGTATTGCATCATTTAAAAGAAAACAGCTTAGAGTTTCACCACTAAGCCGTTTTCATAGAATGGAGCACCCACCCTTATTTTTTTATTGTTGAGATATATTGTTTCACAACATCATATACATATTCTTGGTTTGCTGCAGCAGTATTAGGGTTATAGGCCCCGCCATTTGTTTTATTGTTAGAGAGGATTCTAATACCTAAGAAAGGTACATCATAAGCATCGGCAATTTGTGCAGCCGCAGCACCTTCCATCTCTTCTACAGATGTACCGTACTTTTCATGAATCCAGTTAATACGGTCCACTTCATTGTTCCAAAAGTCTGCTGACCCAATCGTCCCTTCCACAACCTTACCTTTCGTATATAAGTGCTTTACCGCATTAGCTGCTGCGAGCAGCTCTTTATCTCCTTCATAGTAGCGAACCTTATTAGCATTCGCATCTGCTCCGCTTCCTTCAGAAGCCATTAAGTCCATTGGAATCCATTGACTCGGGTCCATTCCCTCGCCTGCATTTTTCGTTTCTGTTTTTAATGAACCGATGTTGGTTACTCTTTTTCCTAATACAATATCAAATACGTTTAAAGACGGATCATGTCCTCCAGCTGTTCCTTGATTGATGATCGCAATCGGCTTATATTTTTCAATCGCCAGAGCTGTAACGGCTGCCGTATTTTCCATTCCCTTGCCTGTTTTTGCAACAATAACAGGATAACCATCCAGTTTTCCTTTATAGAATACAAAGGTTCCTGATTTTTCTACTTTTACTTTTTCTAATTTCTTCGCGAAATTCTCAGCTTCTATTGGCATTGGACCTTCAATAAGAATCGGTCTTGCGGCACCTTCTACTTTTGTTTCATGTAGTAATGAAGACTTCCAGCCTGCGAGCATCGATAAGAGCAAGATCGCAATCGCTGTCCATGAGACATACTTGTTTAGAAATCCCTTTTTCATTAATTATTCCCCTTTTCTCTTGTTGTGGATGTACTCGTTGTTCGTTCCAAAGAAAAAGGTCTAGAGCGGTAGAACCTTTCTACCTCCTAGACCTACGAAAAGTCAAAGTATCAATAGTTTAGCAAAAAAACCCCTTCACTAAACATACATTGGCAGCCATAAAAATGATGGCGTGTTAGACAATACTTTAACTCGTAGTCTAGTTCTTACATTGGGAACCAGGTAGAAACGCTCAGACCCTATTTCTGAGTATATACGAGTAATGCTATTTAAGATGATTACTATACTAGACTAACAAATATCCAATGGGTTTACAACCGGAAAGGTGAACAATAATTAAAATTAAAAGTAAATCGTTCGTTTTTACATGATAAAAAAACATTTTTTGTGTTTTTTAAGTAAATTAATTCTTATTTAACTTCTTAAATTCATCGACCTATCCCCTTGCTTCTTTATCAGATTTCAACAAAACTCAAGGTGTGACAGGCACTAAACTTAAAGGGCAGAGATACAATTACGCTCTGCTCTCTTACTACATAAATGTGCCCATTACTTCTGATACAGAGATAATGGGCTTATTTATGTTGAGCATTTCCCCACTTTATCATTCGTAATTTTATCTTTTATAATTCTGGTATTCTCTTAATTCTCGAGTCTGTAAATATATCACTTTCATCTGTACTTCTTGTCGAGAATTCAGACACTACCGCCCCTTCGCTTCCTGCTTTAAACCAATGAAGGATATTCGGGTAAATCGTATATTGCTCCCCTGGCTGCAAAATGATTTCCCTGAAAACAGTATAGTACTCTTCATCTCCCTGCGGAGGATTCATTGTACGATTTTTTGTTTCTTCCCCTTCTACATATAGATATACTGTTCCATATCGACATCTAAACGTCTCTTCTTTTCCGTCATCGAAACCCCTTTTAGGATGCTTGTGTTCAGGACAAGTTTGATATGGCAGCAAGGCCAGTTCCTTCGCGCAAACCAGATCGGTATTAACATATGTAATCAATTGTAATCCTGTATCCTCAATTTTATTTAGTCCAAAGTCAGCTACCTCTAGGCCATTTTTCTCTTCTTCTGTCAAAATGATATTGGCCTTATCGAACAATTCTAAAGACTTATCTTTTACACTTTCAAGTTCTTGTAGATTCAAGCTTCATTCCTCCTTGGACGGATAATCATTATAAAAACTTATAAAACTCTAATTTCCTACAAATTGATTCCTATTTGAAAATATCCCCATTGCTCTTTTTACATCTTTTTTGATAGCGGCTTTTGCAGCGACCGTAAAGTCATGATAGAAAAGATTTTTGTGATGATCGATATAATCTTTTACAGCTAGTGCACCTGCGTTTGCGGCATAGCTATAGTAATTAATCTTTCTTACGCCGGAAGTAATAACGGCTACATAGTCTTCTTCGCTTAATCCGGAACCGCCATGCATAACAACTGGTCTTCTAATATTCTCTGAAATCATTTTTAGTCGTTCTACATCAAGATTTGGCTCCTTGATATACATACCATGAACGGTTCCAAAGGAGGCAGCTAATGCATCAATTTCTGTTCTCTCAACAAAGTCTTTTGCCACTTTTGGGTCTGTATAATAATCAACTGAGTCACCTTCACTAAGATGCTCTTCCCCTTGGGTTTCTTCACCGCCAATACCGGATGAAGTCATCATTCCAAGCTCCGCTTCGACTGAGACGTTATGCTCATGTGCATATTTAACGACTTCGTCCACCGTTCTGATATTCTCTTCATAACTCATATGTGAAGCATCAATCATCACGGAGGTAAAACCGATGTCGATTGCTTTTTTGACATTTTCGAGATTTGAGCCATGATCAAGGTGTACGACTACCGGAACACTTGCTTTTTTAGCAAATTCCACAAGAATCGGTCCCATGATTTCGAGCGGGGTAATTTCAAAGTGCACCTCTGCATGTGACAAAATAATCGGAACCTGTAATTCTTCTGCTGCTTCAACGACAGCCCTTGCAGATTCCAACGTTGGGCAGTTAAACGCGCCAACCGCGTAATTTCCTTCTTCCGCTTTTAATAAAATTTCTTTTAATGTAACAAGCACTATTAAAATCCTCCTTAAAGTTCTATTGGTTCTCTTTTCGGAAATTCCTTATACATGTTAACAAGCCGTTCGTAGCTTCTAACTCCGGACGTACTGTCCTCTGCAGATAAGGAAGAGGCAGCCGCTGCGGTGCCTAATTTCATAGAATCCGGGAGGTCCAATCCTTTTAATGCTCCGTATAATACTCCGGTCACATAAGCATCTCCTGCACCTACTGTTCCCTTAATCCAGTGCCGGTCCAGCAATAGGGAAGGGATACTATAGGTAATCGATCCGTCGTATCCAAAGCTGCCTTCCGGAGTATGGATCACAACCCAGTCTTTAACTCCTAATTGCTTCAATTTAAAAAGAGTCCTTTTTATTTTTGAGATAATTAATGCACCTGATGAATCTCTTAAACTGATACCCACACTTTTACCTGCCTCGAGTTCATTGATTACACAGTAGTTTGTATATTTTAAAGCCGGCGGGACAAGTGTTTCATACCTGTTACTATTTTCACTAACAATATCAATCGATGTTTTAATGCCCAAATCTTGTGCTTGTTTCAAAACCTTTGCCATCTTTGTCCCAAACTCAAGATCCTCCTGGTCTAATGATTCTAATAAAAGAATGTAAGCTATATGGAGAATCTTCGAGTTCAGCTTTTCCAACTCAATCATTTTCTCATCAAATAAACTTGAATTGCCTCGGTAGGTAAAAAAGGTCCGGGTATGGTCATTCTCATCTTGAATCACATCTGTAAAGGGAGTATCTCCAATCACTTTCACATGGCTCATATCGATGTTTTTATAGTTTCCTAGTTTGTCTTTAAGAAAATGACCCTTATCATCGTCTCCAAGAAGTGCGATGATCTCAATCGGCAGGCTGTGATCCATTTTTGCTAACGTAATCGCACAATTGGAGACCGCCCCTCCATTTGACCTTGAAATGCTTCGGATTGTTGTCAATTCAGATTTATTGGGATACTTTTCAATTTTCTTAATTTCATCTACAGCAATTGTTCCTGCAAATGCGATTCCCTCATTCAATTGATCACCTTCTTAGTGATCATAGCCCAAACCATATACCTATTGATAACTTCGTTTCATCCATAGGCTTTGGAATGATAGACTATGCTCTTCTTTTTTTAATGACATCCGCATAAACAGCCACTAATATGACAATCCCTTTAACGATATATTGCCAAAACGAACTTACTCCCATCAGGTTTAACCCATTGCTTAGTACACCAATAATGAGAGCACCGATTACAGTACCGCCGATCCTGCCGTAACCACCTGTCATACTCGTTCCACCTAAAACAACTGCGGCAATCGCGTCAAGTTCTGCTCCAGTTCCTGATGTAGGCTGCCCGGAGAACATACGAGATGCCAGGACAATACCAGCTACAGCTGCCATTAAACCACTGAATGTATAAGCAAAGAACTTTACTTTTTTGATATTAATACCGGCAAATTTAGCCGCTTCCGCATTTCCGCCGACCGCATACATATAACGGCCAAGCTTGGTTTTATTCATGATTAGATAACATACGACTAATAGAATAATTAAATATAGTACCGGCATAGGTAATACTCCGCCAATATAACCGGAACCAATGGAGTTAAACGATTCTGACATGACCCTGATTGGTTTACCATCAGAGATTACATATGCGGCACCCCTCGCGATATTCATGGTTGCAAGAGTGACAATGAATGGAGGTATGACAGTGGTAGCTGAAACATAACCATTCACAGCACCAATTAGCATTCCCACTAAAAGACCTACAGCAACTGCAGCAATAACCGGTGTTCCCAATAAGGCGATCAGTCCCGTTGTTACCACTCCTACTACCGCCATGATGGATCCTACCGATAGGTCAATACCGCCTATTATTATGATCATCGTCATGGCTAAAGCCAAATATAGATTGGTAGAAGTTTGTCTTAATACATTAAGCAGGTTATTGGAATTTAGAAAGTTGGGATTGACCATCGATATGACGATGCATAAGACTAGCAATCCTATAATGATTCCTATATTATTTCGAACAAAGCTTATGATCCCACCCCCGACATTTGGAGCGGAATGGGCTTTCTTGTTTACATTGATAGACACTTGAGACATGTCAATTACCCCCAGTCGCGTAATGCATAATGGTTTCTTGGTTAAAACGATCTTTATTCAATATCGTTTGGATTTTGCCTTTGCACATGACGGCAACTCGATCACTCATATTGATCACTTCAGGCAGTTCCGAGGAAATCATGATAATAGAAACGCCTTCTTTGACTAATTGGTTCATGATAGAATAGATCTCCGCTTTTGCCCCTACATCGACACCTCTAGTAGGTTCGTCTAGAATTAAAACTTGCGGTTTGGTGGCCAGCCATCTCGAGATTAAAACCTTTTGTTGATTTCCACCACTTAGATTCTTTACTTCTTGCTCCGGGCTTGGTGTCTTAATCTTTAGGTCTCTTATATAGTTATTTGTTTCATTGCTTTCATATTTAGAATTAACCCTGAAGAATTTCATGAATTCATCCAGTATCTTGATTGTTAAATTATATTGAACCGATTGTGTTAGGAATAATCCTTCTTCTTTACGATTTTCCGTTACATACGCAATTTTATTTTTTATCGCATCATTTGGATTTTTAATTGTAACTTTACTTCCCTTTACAAATATTTCACCCTGTTCGAAAAGATCCAAGCCAAATATGCACTTCATAAGTTCTGATCTGCCGGCGCCTACTAATCCAGAAAAACCAAGGATTTCACCTTTCCTGAGTTCAAAACTAGCATTTTCAACAACGCCCTTTTTCGTTAAATTACTAACTTTTAAGACACATTCATCTGATGCGGTAAAGTCCCTGACATAGTAATTGGTTAGTTCCCGGCCGACCATCATGGCGATTAATTTATCATATGTTGTATCTTTTGTTATCACTGTGCCAATATAAGTTCCATCACGCATGACAGTGATTCTATCCGTGATTTCAAATAATTCATTCATTCTATGGGAGATATAGACCATTCCGACGCCTTGCTCTTTTAAATTTCTAATCGTTTTGAACAAGAACTCCACCTCTTTTTCCGTCAATGATGAGGTTGGTTCATCCATTACAATGATTTTTGAATTAAAGGATACCGCTTTAATGATTTCAATCATTTGCTGTTGAGCGACATTTAATTTGTTCACTGCTGTATGTGCAGCTAATCCCAAGTCAAAAACGTCTAAATATTTTTGAGCATTCTCATACATGGTCTTTTGATCGATAAACCCCGTTTTTGTTAGCGGTTCACGACCTAAGTAGATATTTTCGGCTATCGATAAATAAGGGACTAAGCTGATTTCTTGGTGGATAATACTTATGCCGTATTTTTGGGCATCTTTTACACTACTAATCTGAACTTCATTCCCATTTATATAGACTTTCCCTTCGTCAATGCTATAAATGCCATTCAATATTTTCATCAGTGTTGATTTACCTGCACCATTTTCCCCAAGAAGTGCATGAACTTCGCCCAATTCCAATTCGAAATTCGCGCCCTTTAAAGCATAAACCCCAGGAAACCGCTTTGTTACACCTTTCATTTCCAACAGTTTACCGCTCATATTCTCCACCTCGTTAAATTAGAAAGGGTGACACTTATATTTCTAGTCACCCATTAATCTAAATCATTATTTACTGCTGCTTACTGCCATCCATCTGTGCCGTATTTATCAACATTATCTTTGTTGATTAAGAATGTCTCAACTGGATTTCTCTTCTCAAACTTTTCACCTTTTAGCACTTTGTATGCTACATCAACTGATTGCTTTCCGATTGAGATTGGTGATTGTGCACCTGTTCCAACAAGTGGTCCGCCTTCTTTAATTGCTGCTTTGGCATCCGGAGAACCATCTACACCATAAATGGCAATGTCTGTTTTATTTGCTGCTTTTGCTGCTGCTAATGCACCTAACGCAGTTGGATCATTTCCGCCCATGATTGCAACGATATCAGGATGAGCTTGAAGGATATCTTCGGTGATGCCTAGAGCTGTCTGTAAATCTCCTTTAGCATCTTGTTGTGCTACAATTTCAAAATTTTTCCCTTTAATGGCTTCCATAAACCCTGCAATTCTATCATTGATAGAATTCATTGTTGGGCTGTCAAGGACGGCAATCTTTCCGCCATTTGGAAATCTTTTCACAAGATCTTGGCCATCTACTCTGCCTGCATTTTTGTTATCAGAACCAACGTAAGCGGTAACATATTTAAAGTCTTTAACTTCTGTATCATAGTTGATAATCGGTATATTGGCTTCTTCGAGCATCACTAATGCAGGTCTAATACCTTCCCAATCCACTGGATTTAGGAAGATCCCATCAATTCCCTGAGCAATCATGTCTTCAATTTGATTAATTTGAAGTTCCACGTTCATTGCTGGATTTGTTGTAATTAGCTTGTCGCCATTCGCCTCTACCTTTTCACGGATGGACTTTTCAAGCACTTGGAAGAATGGATTGTTCTGTGTCATAGATGTGTAACCAAAAACGTAATGTTTTTTAGATTTTCCAGCAGATCCACTGGCTTGATCGCTTTTGTTACATGCAACTAACGCAAAAGCCAGCATTGCAACTAAGAAAATTGAAACTAATTTTTTCATTGGTATGCCCCCTCTTTACTATGTAGATAATTTTTCCGAGTCAGGATGTAAGCCCTTTCTCTTGAAAACATCATACCAAGGACAACCTAACACGTCTTTTCAATTAATTAACAATTTTTATAAAAATTTAACTTTTATTAAGCGCTTACGTTTTCTCTATAAAAATATAAACATAAAAAGGGCGGCACACTGCTGCTAGCAGGTGCTCACCCTTTTGAAGATTATTGAACTTTTGCAGTCCGTTTTATACATTGTTTTGGCGCTGCTAAATGTGTCTCTTGATTTACGCTTCAGGCACTGATGTCTTTTTTTAGCTGTTAGTATCCATCATATATAGCTGCTTCACAGCACCTTTTCGATATTGATTGGGAGAAACACCGACAACCTTTTTAAAAGCCGTACTAAAATAATGCTGGGATTCATACCCGACTTGTTCTGCTATTTCATAAACTTGTAAATTAGTTGAATTCAGCAGCTTAATTGCTTTTTTTATTCTCATATCGGTAACCAAAGCTGTAAAGGATGTTCCCAATCCTTGTTTAATCATCCGGCTTAAATAGACAGATGAAACTTGTAATTGTTGGGCAATGGATTCCAGAGTCAACTCAGGATTCGAATATTGTTGGCAAATATAATTTTTTGCGCGTCTTACAATTGGAGAAATATGAGACTCCTCAAGAACCTTTGTTTTACAACTCTCATAAACAGAAGGAATTGCAGCAAAATCCCCTAGAATGGACTCTGAATAAAGAGTCGGGGATACCTTTAAGTAGGACTCGATACTCATTTCTATTTTTGAAAATGATTCAGCCTGAACTTGTCCCCATAATAGGATGAAAATTAGACCAGATGAATCACTAAAAACCAGCTTTTGCTGTTTTTCCAACACTTCTAAAATAACATTCTTCATGCCGAATCGAAACAAATCCTTATCCGACCCTAGTATCAGGGGCTGATTCATTTCCAATTCCTTACTGCGAACGACCGCTAGTAAATGAGGAACACCCACAGGCAGTTCCCAAAATTGCAGCTGCTCCTTAATTTCATCGGCTGTCAAATTTCCTTCCACCCAATTTCGACAAAATTGTTCTTGAATGAACGATGTATTCTGTGAAATGTGGCTCGAGGCTATTTCTAAATACTTCCTTTGTGCCCTCGTGGTCTGTAGTTTACTGGCCACCTTTTTAAGGACTTCCGTTAAACTAGCAGGTTTGATGGGCTTTAAAATATAATCCTCCACCTGTAACCGTAAAGCTTCCTGAGCATAGCTAAATTCATCATAGCCTGAAATGATTACGACACTGCACTTAGGAAGGCTGTCCCGAATATTTTTGATTAACGTCAGTCCATTCATAATTGGCATGTTCAAGTCCGCCAAAAGAATATCCGCTTTATATTTCAGCGCCAATTCTAATGCTTCTTCACCGTCTTCAGCTTCAGCTGCCACTTCCATCCCAATATGATTCCAATCGATGGAATACCGGATCCCTTCACGAATATTTGGCTCGTCATCTGCAATTATTACATTTAAAAGCTGCTTCAAGCATAACACCCCATTATTTATAGGATCTTTATTTATCAACTCAATGGAAGAAGAATTTTTACAGTCGTACCTTTTCCTTTTAAACTATCAATGTATAAACCATATGGATCCCCATGCGTTAGCTTAATCCTGGCTTGAACATTCATAACTCCATAGCCAATAGTAGTCATCTGCTTCGTTTCTTCCAAACTATTAAAGTTAATGGCCAGATTTTCTCGTAATGCAGCTAATCTTTCCCCTTCGATTCCCGCTCCATCATCCTTTACACAAAGGACCAAATTCCCCTGATGTTCTTCCCCGGTAATGGAAATATACCCTGGTCCCCTCCTCTCTTTAATTCCATGGTAGATGGCATTCTCAACGATTGGCTGCAGTACGATCTTTATGACTGATATATTGGCAAGTTTGGGGTCTATTGAGATACTATAATTTAACTTTTCTTTATATCTGGCCTTTTGGATTTTCAAATAGCTTTCAATATGTTCTATTTCATTTGCCAATGGAATCAGGTCGTTGCCTTTACTTAGACCAATTCGAAAAAGCTGTGATAGGGAGTCCACCACTTCGGCCACATCCAATGCCCCTTTTCTCCGGGCCATCCAATTAATGGTGTCCAGCGTATTGTATAAAAAGTGCGGCTTAATATGGGATTGCAGGGCCCGTAATTCTGCCTCCTGCTTTTGCCTTCCCTGAATTTCGATTAGTGAAATAAGCTTGTTTATTTGTTCCAGCATTTTATTAAAACTGCGCCCTAGTTTCCCAATTTCATCTGCCCGATTGCCTTTATAGCGAATCGATAGGTCACCTGACTCCACTTGTTTCATAAAAGCATTTAATTGATTTATGGGTCTTGACATCGAAAAGGATATATAATACGAAGCACCAACTCCAAATGCAAAAACGATAAATAAAAAGCTAATCACGTAAAAGTTAATTTTATGTACTTCCATTACCGACTCATTTGTCGGAAATACCCCAATCGTCGTCCAATTAGAAAATGGAGATCTTCTATAGATGAATTGCATGTTTTTCCCGTTAATCTTTTTGGAAAATGTGCCGGATGCCCCCTTTTTCAACCAGCTTACCTTTATTTTGTCGACTAAAGAGTCTTGCGGGGAATAAATGACTTCCCCCTCATCATCGATTACCATTAAATAACCTGTCTTCCCTAACTTTACATCTTCAATGATTTCCGATAACACCCGCAATTTTAAATCGATTAAGATAACTCCAATCACCGTCTGCGAATCTGGATCCAAGATCGCCCGAACCCCCGATACAATTTCACTATTCTTATAATTTACATGGGTTTTGACACTTCTATCTGCCGGATGGCCAATAATTTTAAAAATACCGTTATTCTCAATCGCTTCCCGATACCAATTTTCTTTTATTAGAGACTTAATATTACGGGTATACATCTCATTACTGATAAATTTACCTTCTTCATTTATCACAAGAATCCCTGCAATTTCAGGGTTAACGGTTGTAAACCCTTGCAAAAATTGCTGCATTTGGTACTGATTATTTGCATTTGCCGCTTTCCCAGCCTGGAGAAAATGAATGATTTCCGGATTGAATGAGACTAGATAGGAAATATCCTGCATATTTTCAACGTAAGATTCCAACGATTTGTTCGCCTGGCCGATCAACTGCAGTGTATGGTTTGTTTCCTGTTTTTCAATAATTTTATCTACCGCTATACCAATCAACGAGCTAAAACCGATGGAGGGCAGAATGCTGATTATAAGCAATAAAGCTATAATTTTATGACGAATGGGTAAATCATTCATTTCTAATGAGGTTATTTTTTTCAACATTATCACTCAATTCCAAAACTGCCTATTTTGCATAATAGTTTTCTACATTTTTTTTGGACACCACCGTTATACCTGTATCCATTTTCGGAAGAATTTCGTTCGTATACGGATCATCGGGAAGTTTAATCAGGTCATGCCGAACATGAAACAAATATTGAAGAGACCAATAACCCATGTTCCAAGTTCCCTGTGCAAGAGTAGCCGATATCGTTCCGTCCTTTATCATGTCTAGCATTTGTTTATCTGTATCAAAACCAATAATTTTTACTTGGCCAACTTTTTTTAAGAGAATGGCAGCTTCTCCTACCCCAACGCCGCCATTTGCCTCCGTTACAAAAATACCTTTTAAATCTGGATACTGTTTTAAAATATCAATTGCAACATTCTTAGAAACAATTTGATTCCCTCTTCCATCTTTAACAGCTACGATTTTAATATCAGGATATTGCTTTTCAAGCGTCTCTTTAAAGCCCGTCAATCGGTCAATTTGATTTTGCTGATTGGATAACGTGATGACTGCTACCTTTCCGGTACGATCAATCATATCCGCCATTTCATGGGCTACTGTAACACCTGCATTATAATTATTGGTCCCTATATAGGAATAAGCATTACTCTTGGGAGCATCAGAATCAAATAGTACAACAGGAATTCCTGCATCTATGGCTTTATAGATGGTTACATCTAGTGCATCCGGATGGATGGCCGAAATCGCAATTCCTGATGGTTTTCTGGCAATGACCTGCTCAAGAACCGTGATTTGCTCTTTTACATCATATTGGGCTGCACCACGATATTCCACGGAGACATTTAGTGCCTGTGATGCATCCTCAAATCCTTTTAAAATATTTTTCCAATAATCGGCTCCTGCCTGAAATGTAACCATTACATATTTCTCACCAACTTCTCCGTGCAGACCTTTTGATTTTCCATCAAGACTTGCAGCAGCTTCACGGGATTGAAATTCTATTAAATATATTAGAAAGGCAATGATTAATAAAGCATATACAGTCAAAAGCTTTTTCATTTGAAACCCCTTTCGATATTTAAGATATAAATCTATTATAAAAAAACCATTAGAATATATCCAGATTCTGCATACTTGTTCCGGATACCGGTTCCTCTACTGTAGTATCAGGTTGACCGCTCGTTCCAGCTACCATGGCGTTTCCAGTTGGCCGGTAGTAAAAACAAAATATAATGATTTTGGTTTTAAAAAGTATTTTCCGGGTATTCCAAATATCGACAACGTTTTAATTTAATCCTATTACAATTAAACTATAGGAAAAAGTGATACGAGGGGGAAAATTGTATGAAGTTACAAAGATTAATGAAGCTATTCTATCCTGTATTAATGATTTTTACATTGTTATTCCTGCCCTCACAGAGTTCACAAACATATGCAAAAGCGAACATTATAAAACCCCCGAAGGTGGAAAAAACAACCACCTACATAACTTCATTAAAACAGATTGATGGGAAATGGTTAGGGAAATTTGATTATATCCAATGGTATTTCGGCAAGTCTGCTGATAGAGAATTTCTAAAGGATTGCAAATGCCAGAAAGAAATGGATGGTGCCCCAGACGGGTACTGGATACGAAACGTTAATCCTAAGATACGCACCTTTACCATTTCAAATCATGCCCAGTATATCTTACAGACACGTAGTTTATACGAAATCAAATGGAATGAAAAGGTAACCAGAAGTCAGTTTATTGCGTTCTTGAATCAGCGGGATAAGCACCATCAGATTCCTTTTCATCTAGAGATAACAAATGGAGTTGTAACAAAAATTACAGAACAATATATACCTTAATATAATAAGCCCATTATTTCTAATACAGAGATAATGGGCTTAGATTCGCAACCATATTTTCCCATATAAAACACCCCAAACGTCAGATTTTACTCTAACTTTTGGAGTGCAGTACATAGGGACCTTATTCTTTTACATTTCACAAAGAATTTTCCACCCGCATCTTAACGAAAGTTCTGTTTAATGAATTCTTGTTCTTCCTCGGGTGTAAACAACCGTGTCGCAACTCCGATGGTCCCACCTTGAAGGGAAAGAAACTCGTTGTGTGCTTCCACCGCGTTTTCAAAATTCCCTTTGTCCCACTCGTTCAAGATTCCTAAATAAACGTCTTTGTTGGCATAATCCGTTTCATCTAATGTTTTTAGCAATTCGTCAATTCTTTCAGGTGTCATTTCGGTTGCTCCGTCCTTTTCATCTGCAACAACCTTTTGGTGCGTCATACGGTGAACAATCCATTGGAATTCTCTTTCTGAAGGTATGTAAGTACCTTCAGTAATTTTCTTTTCAAGCTCGGCATCGTTTTCGATTTCCTTATTAAGCGAAGTCTCGGCATCAGCTACTGTTTTTTCGCTCCCATTGCTAGTCGCTTGATATATTAGGAAACCGACAATAATGACCCCCAACACCGCAACAGTCGAAAGACCTATCAAAAGCCCTTTTAGAAATTTCTCCATTTACCCAACCGCCCTTTTTATACCTAATTACTGTAATTCTTATATTACGGATTTCAAAACAAATAGTTTCAAAAATATGGGTAGGCCCCTATTTTTTCCCCAACTAGATAAACCATTTTTTTAGCAATGATCCATCCTTGTGCACCGAGGTAACTACCAGGAAGCCCATTGCCGTAAGTCCGCATGGTCTTATTCATATGAGCATTCCCATTGTTACAAAACTGACATAATTGTAATCTCGACGACATATAATTTATCAATCACCTAGGAAGGAGGAACAACCTATGGATAATCGTATATTCTTGTTTCTTGCTACCATTTTATCTGGTTTTGCACTTATAAGAGTTCCTTTAGCTGGTTCATTTCTTGAAGGTGTTTCACCTGTAACAAATATCCTTGGCATTCTAACCGTTATTGTCTTCTCACTTGTCTTAATTTATAAAGGTATAAAAGGCTTGTTCCAAAAGTAAAGAGGATTCAGATGGGGAGCACTCTATATGGGTGCTTTTCTTATTTATTGCTCTATATAACCACACAATATACAAACAATTAGTTTTAGTGGTCCAATCGCTCCTAATCTGCCAAACCGAATGAAGTCTTAAGATAGGCAGAACTGCTCCATAAAAAAGAAGCATGAGAACCGTCCCCATGCTCCCCAGATTTTTGTCCACAAAAATGTCAAACTTTGACGAATTTTGTATACTTTAGTACATGGTTAAAAGGTCCTGATTACATTTAAATAATATTAGAGGAAATAACTCCCATGTTTACAATCCTATTTCCAAACAATTGAATTGCTGAATACACCTATTATAACCAGGGGAAGAACCTGCAGCAAAAGAGGTGAAGGACACGTATCAATCTAGTAAACCTCAACTAAGTTGCTTACAAAAAAGTTCGCGCCAATCTATATTAAGTATTTCAAAAAACAAATAGGGAGATGTTTTATGATTATTGATCAGTTTTATTTATTGTATGAAGACATCATTTTAATGACAGGTGAATATAACCACCATGGGTTGTTTTGCGCGAGAATCATGATCGGCGGACAAACATTATTAGTAAACAGGTCACCAATACAGGTAATAGATGACACATTAAAATACATAGGATTCGATTTAAAAGGAGCCATCAAAGGTTCCAAATACTTACTGGGAAATAGCTATATGTGCCCCATCATGGTCAATTCCTATAAGGGCATTTGTCTATTTCCTTATAAGTCCTCAAGAAAGGAAGATTGTGTGTGGTTTAACCCTGATCATATTGTCAAAACCAAGTCCCGTGGCTGTAAAACAGAAGTTGAGCTTAGCAACGGTGTTTCGATTATTATCGATTTAAAGAGGAACTTTTTTATAAACAAGATCGAGGCCGCCCAAAAATTGAAAAAGATATCCAGCGAAAGGGGAAACCATCCACATCCCCTCTCATACTTCAAAGCATCAGAAGAACAGAAACAAATTACCTGGCTAAAAGAAGGCAAATATAACTTTTCCTCTTTAGTTGAATTTAACGGTTAACTGCCTTATATACAGCAAAAATGTATGCGCAATCATAAAATCATTAAAAAAAATGAAACAATAGTTTTCAGGAAACTTCGACCCAAAACTAAGAGCACGGGCTAGATAATTGAAATTAGAAATAAACAATAAAAGGACAAAATACACTAATGATACTTAAGGAGATTAAAATGAAAAATAATCGTAGGGCTCTTTTCGGAGTTCCATTGAGGAAATTAAGAAATGATATGAATCTAACACAATGGGGACTCGCCGACCGCTGCTCTATTGACCCTTCTTACATCAGTTTGCTAGAGAACAATATAAAAAGTCCAAAGTTAAGCACTGTCTTCATTATTGCTGATGGTCTTGGTATAAAGGCTTCTGAGCTAGTAAAGGCAATCGAGGAATACATGTAAGTGAACATTTTTTTATTTAAAAATAGCAACTTATATATTTAGAAAGATAAACAAGTTCTTCCCGCATTTTTCCTTAAGCCAACTTTCGGGTAGTTAACTACGTTTGAATTCCTCTCCCCAAATTATGTAATTGGGGTAAAAGGGGATTTTCCCATGAAAGAACATGAGATATCGTCCATTGGAGAATTAATAGTACAGAAAAGGCGTGCTATAATAATGTCTCAGGATGAACTGGCATTTAATTGTAGGAAAACGAGGAAAGCAATCAGTAATATTGAAACAGGGAAAAGTTTGCCAAGTCTACCGGTCTTCGAAAAAATTGCACAAGCCCTAGGAATGGATGGATCTGAGCTTTATAAAGAAATAGAAGACCTGGGTTTAATTGATGATTTATTTCGA
This sequence comes from Bacillus sp. ISL-18, assembly GCF_018613415.1. Taxonomy (GTDB): domain Bacteria; phylum Bacillota; class Bacilli; order Bacillales; family Cytobacillaceae; genus Neobacillus. Next base: position 101,038 of record NZ_JAGGQG010000024.1, read on the forward strand.
GATGAAAAAGACGAATAACAAATTGGGTTCAGCCCCTCACAACAACAAAGTAGTGAGGGACTGAACCCATTACCCTTATATGGGCTTATTACAGTTAATTTCGCTTTATTTTCCAATACTTCTCCTAAAAGGTTGGCCTACCTTCTCTTAGTTTTACTTTTTTCAGTCTTTTAACATTTTCTTATTTTCTATTTCCCTTTTTACCTCCTCTTCAGCCGTTTATGGCATTATAAAAATGTAGGTTATGGCATTCAATTTGTGTAGTGCCTGGGCTAGACTAGGCTATTTCCTTTTTATTTATACCGTGAATTATTGTTCTTTTCTTCAATTTCATAGCGTTCTTTTCAATTAAATGCCATGATAAAATCGAGATAATCAAAGTAATAGGTAAAGAAATAATAAAGTTTTCAACTGGCGATAGTTGGTTATTAAAATAGTGAGTTACGGTTTGTTGAATTGGAAATGCAAAAATATAAAGTCCGTATGAAAAATCACCATATTTAGTGAAATTACTGAATTGTAGATTGGTCTGAAAAGAAAGGAAGAATAAAAGGTAGGTTCCTAATACAGGGAACACGTAGTCGAAGAATCCTAAATAGGTTCCTACTATAACACCAATAAGAGATGTGATTGCTAATCTACTATCGAGCTTTATTTCCTTTCGAAACAAATAGAATAGGGCTCCAGCATTAAAGTAGACAAATAGGCTGACGTACTTATATAAATATTCTAAATACCAGATTCCGTGGGTAAACTCTTTTAAGGATGTAGCTACCAAGCATAATGCAAACGATCCTAAAATGAGTTTTTTGTTTAACAACTTTAAAATACCCAAAAATGCCACTACAAAGTAAAAGAAAAATTCAAACCAAAGCGTCCACAAAGAACCATTAACGCTAATTGGAAAAATATTAAACTTGAATACTCCAGGTAAATCATACTGTACACCAATCAAAGAAATGTTTAAGAACAAATATTTCCATGTATTCATATCTGAAAAATAACCTGTTATTGGTAATGTAGTCAAGAGTGGACCTAACACGAACACCGTTAAAAGTAACATCACAATCAAAGCAGGAAAGATTCTTAGTACCCTAGCTTTTGAAAATCCCCAAAAACCACTAGAATTTTCGAAACTTTGAGTAATGAGAAACCCACTTATGATAAAGAATATAATAACTGCCAAATGTCCAAAACCGGTTTGATTATTAGACAGCCGCATCAGCGGTTCTGATTCATCAAACCCTAAAGTTAAAGGAAATGAATGTGAAAAGATAACTGAAATAGCAGCTATAAATCTAATAATGTCAAAATTGTTTTTTCGTAAATCAAAACTGCTTAGGCTTCTGCCATTCATTTAATTAACCACCTATTCTTATATTAATGCACTAGGGTATTTTACCATATCATTACCAATAGGTGAGGAGAAATTATTGGAAATTTAATACGAGGGATGTTATGAACGTTTTCTTTTGGCATTTAACGAACTCCTCTTCATAGCAGCTATTTATTATGCGCAATGGGTTGGGCAATTCTCACTTAGCCATATGAGGCATAACCCATATAGCCGTCAAATTTAGAAAGAGAGGCCTCCTAATTTAAAGAAATGAAATCAATAGTAATACCTTCCTGTATTGTTTGAAGCAGGATAGAAAAATGAAAAACCAATCACAATAATCTAGGAAACTTTAAAATTAGATTAACTAGAAAAATGTTAATTCATCTGCATATCGTGATTTAAAGGGTTTTAATTAACTGTTTTACATCAATCTGTTGATTTTTCTCCAATAGCATATCAATTATATAGGCGATTTCTATCCCATGTTACATTTTCTTTCACTTGTTTAGCTGGGGTACCAACAATTACACAGTTACTCCCATATTTTTTTGTTAAGATAGATCTACTACCCACAATACTGTTATCCACTATTTCTGTTCCTTTTAATATTTGTACTTCGTGACCAATCCAAACATGATTTCCAATTACAACATCTTTAGAAAAATTTATCCTCTTATTTGAAGTTAGATCGATTATAGAGTGTGAATCGCTATTCAGTATATCAATACCGAAAGAAAACATACAATCCTCACCAATGCTTATTTTACCATTCGGTTCAACCACTGAAATTCCAGCTTCCATAATAGTTGTTCCATCTCCTATTTCAAGGGTACAGTTATTATCTGCGTACCAAATTACTCCTCTTTTCATATAGCAATTATTTCCGATGTATAGTCTATGATTATCCCCATTAATATTAATTTTTAAATTTGATAGTCTCGTACCTTTCTCTATTTCAATTATATTTCTATTTCCATTTATACTTATTACAACATTTGATAAAAAAGCGCCCGAATACGATAATTTGTTTGAATGACCCTTTATTTTTTTACTATTCTTTTCAAAATATAATAAAACCGAGAAATAAGCTTTTGAAATTCTTGATTTTCCGCTTGCTTCTGTTTAATTACTTCTCTCATTGTCCCCAATAATAACACCCTTTTTTTTTAAAAATTAAATAATGTAAAAACATTAGAAATTCCCTGTTTGATTAATATTGCTAAATGATTGTATCATTAATTGTCATATTTGTTAATTCCCTGTCAAATTAAAATGCTCTTTTTCTATTAAACACTTTTATAAAAACAAACAACTATTCAGGGGTGATAGTCTTTGAACTCTTCCTAATTTCTATAAATAACTATTATTATTATAATTACCACAAATATTGCATATTTCCAAATTAATTATATTGAACCGAATCTCCAAAGATAGTAATATTAGTCAGTAATAATAAAACAAGCTATCAACATATTATTTATTTCATATATTATGGAGGAAAGTATGAAGAAAAATGGAAGAAAAAAGTGGAAAATCCTTGGCTTTAGTATCTTAGGGATCTTTGTGTTAGGGATAGCCGCATTTGGATATGAATTCTACCAATTACAGCCAGAGAATCATTTTTCAACTGTTCCTGTAGTGGGAGCAAAAAGTACATCTAGTTCCACTACTAAAGATGAAAATGTTGAAGTAAAAACACCTATATTTAATGTACTTTTAATAGGTTCAGATCAAAGAAAAGGCGATAAATTAGGCCATACGGATTCTATGGTCCTCATTCATGTAGACTTAAATAAAAATCAGTATCATGCCGTAAGTATTCCACGTGATACTCGTGTCCATTTAGATGGTTATGGTTATACCAAATTAACGAGTGTCCAATATATAAAGCAGGCTACAATCGGTTCTCAAAAAGGGATAGAAGCTGCTGTAGCTGCCGTAAGTGAGTTTATGGGTGTTCCGATAAATTACTACGTTGAAACCAACTATTGGGGCTTTCAATCAATGGTCGATGCTATAGGCGGAATTAAGATGGATGTACCGTTTGATGTGAAATTAACCCATCCATGGTATTCAGAGAATAAGAATAAGTTAATCAGTGCAGGTACTTATTCATTTGATGGAAAAATGGTAACAGAAGTTGTTCATGAACGTTATTCACTTAAGAATGGTGAATATGGCCGTCAACAATTACAAGAAGAGGCATTAAAGGGAATTGCCAAAAAGGCTCTAAAACCTAGCAATATTACCAAATTACCGGCTCTTGTTAAAACCATTCCTGACTTTATTGTAGCAACCAATATGTCCACATCCGATATGTTGAGCCTTGGTCTATCTGCAAAGGACTTTGATCCTGATAAGCAGTTAGTTTATCGGCAGATCCGTGGCGAAGGAAAGAAACTTTACGATGATATTTTAAAAGCAAACAACTACCAAATTGTGATTAGTCAACAGCAGGTTAAGGATATCGCAGTTAACTTTCAGTAAAAAATTTTACTACCATGGGTAATCACATTATTGATTGCCTATGGTAGTTTTTTGTTTTAGCAATAAAAAGAGGATGAATGGATCTTCTTTGTTAATATATTTTTTAGTAAACTATTATAAGCAATTATTCTGGGAGGATTAATCTTGAAAAGAAGAAACTTTTTATTACAGTTTTTTATCGGAGTATTGGCCTTCTTGTTTGGGTATAAAATCAAACAAGACGATGAAAATATTTCGTTGTACCCTAAGCAGAAAAACACATTGTTTGGATATTATCCTGAGGATTATCGGAAAGATAATGAAAAGGACTACACAAATGCCTTTTCCCATATCATTTCTGAAATACAAAAAGTAGGGCATGGTTCCATTATTTTATCCCATAACAAGGTATATAAAGGGGATTTAATTATTACAACAAGTAATGTAAATATAAATGGCAAAGGAATATTAAAAGGGACCATAAAAATTGAAGGGGAAAAGAAACTATCTGAAACCGACAGATACAGCGGGACGAACAACATAACTATCAATGAAATTACTATTGATGGTGAAGGGAAACGACACGGCATTACCATCCAATATGTTTATGGTATTACTATTGATGGAGTATTTTTTAAAGATTGTATAAGATCCATTACAGTCAACTCTATAGATTACCGTCAACATGTTTCCAGATTAGACATCATCAATAATCATTTTATAGACTGCCAATACGCTTACTTTGTCCACAGAGGAACGTCTAAACTTTACATTTGCGGAGATGTTAAGTTTTCTAATAATACAGATGAAAGTACACCCAATGCCTTAATAAAAAGAATTGCTACAATTGTTGCAGACGGACAAGATGGCATTATTATAAATGGAAATGTCATGTTTGGAGGATCTGGAACTAATAAAAATATCTATATTAATAATGCAAATTGGATAACCATAGGAAATAACAATCTCTTTGCTCCTAACGAAAATTGCATTCATATCAGGAATTCAAAAAACATTTCCATTTCTAGCGGCAACAACTGTGCCTGGGCTAAGAAGGATGCAATACTTCTAGAAGAATGCAGTGCCTTTACAGTATCTAGTAATACTATTTCCTGGTACCAAAGTACCGGTTTGAATGTGCAAGGTTTCACAGGTAGTGGGATTGTAGTGAAAGACAATCAACTTTCCTATGGAAACATTAGCTCTAATACAATCCTTTTTCCTTATAGGAATGGGATAAGGCTAGAAAAGGCAGGGCGAACGACGGTAGGTATGAATACCATTCAAAATTTTGAAAGCAAAGATGAAGCCATATTTGCAGACGGTGACCTAAACCATATCCTTGGAAATTCATGTATTGGATTTGTTAAGAAAAACAGTGTCTTAGGGAGCAATTCCATAGATAATCAATCATATGTTCATTGATTAGTCAGCTGATAATAGAAAAAAACAACCCGTATCCTGTAGATACGGGTTAAACCTATAACCTATTCTAATGTATATTGCTTCTTAAAGTAATTCTGATATTCTCCACTAATGATTTGCTCCCACCACCACTTATTATCCATATACCATTGAACAGTTTGGGCAATCCCTGTTTCAAATGTAAAAGTTGGTTTCCATCCTAGCTTTTCTAGTTTTGTCGGGTCGATAGCATAACGCTTATCATGACCTAAACGATCTGCAACAAATTCAATGAGGTCTTCTGACTTTCCTAATGTATTAATAATGGTTTTAACTACTTCTAAATTAGTCCGTTCATTATGACCGCCAACATTATAAACTTCGCCATTTACACCTTCATGTAAGACAAGGTCAATCGCTGCACAATGATCTAGAACATGAAGCCAATCTCGAATATTTTTTCCATCGCCATAAACGGGTACCTTTTCATGATTTAATACGCGAGAAATGGTTAACGGAATTAACTTTTCCGGAAAATGAAACGGTCCATAATTATTAGAGCAGCGTGTGATGTTGATAGGTAGGCCAAATGTTTCATGATAGGCTCTAACTAGCAAGTCAGATGATGCCTTGCTTGCACTATAAGGACTATTTGGCTGTAATGGCGTATTCTCTGTAAAGAAAGTTGTCGGATCGAAATCTAACTCCCCATAGACTTCATCTGTAGAAACATGAACAAATTTAGTCACCCCAATTTGCTTCGCAGCATCGAGTAATACTTGCGTTCCTAAAACATTCGTATTTACGAAGATCTCAGGATCAGTAATCGAGCGATCCACATGACTTTCTGCAGCAAAATGAGCGACATAATCAAACTTTTCTTTTTCAAAAAGTGCCATGATGGCTTCACGGTCAGCGATGTCTGCCTTTACAAAATGATAGTTATCCTTGTTTTCGATTTCACGATGCTTGGTTAAATCCCCCGCATAGGTTAATAAATCTAAATTATAAATATCATAATCAGGATACTTTTTTACCATAAATTGAACAAAGTTCCCGCCAATGAAACCTGCTCCGCCTGTTACTAGAATCTTTTTTCTGTTCATTATTTCACCTCATGTTGTAATGCCCTAAGTATTTTGATAAGAAATCATGCCAAATTTATAAAAAGGGAGAGCCCTAGGCATTATTAATATTTTATACCACCATTTGCTACCTTTAACAGATACTGACCATATCCTGTCTTAGAAAACTTTTCTCCTGATTCTAGAAGTTGTTCTTTTCCAATCCAGCCATTAATATAAGCTATTTCTTCAAGAGCAGCGATTTTGATTCCTTGATGTTCTTCAATAGTTTTAACAAAATTCGTTGCCTCTACTAAACTTTGATGTGTACCAGTATCTAGCCATGTAAAGCCACGTCCAAGAAGCTCTACCTCCAGTTCACCCATCTTCAGATAAGCTTCATTAACTGAAGTAATTTCTAATTCCCCACGAGGAGATGGTTTCACATTTTTTGCAATTTCCACAATTCGATTGTCATAGAAGTATAAACCAGTTATCGCGTAATTAGACTTTGGAAACTCTGGCTTTTCTTCAACACTTAACACTTTTCCTGTCTCATCAAATTCGACCACACCAAATCTCTCTGGATCTTGAACATGATAGCCGAAAACAGTAGCCCCAATTTCTTTTTGAGCCGCTCTCTGGAGAATTTTCCGCATACCTGAACCATAATAGATATTATCTCCTAAAATCATAGCAACGGAGTCCTCACCAATAAACTCCTCACCAATAATAAAAGCCTGTGCCAGCCCTTCCGGACTCTCCTGTACTTTATACTGAAGCGATATACCAAATTGTGAACCATCGCCTAGTAATGCTTCAAACCGTGGTGTATCCTCTGGAGTTGAAATGATCAGTATTTCACGAATCCCTGCAAGCATTAATGTGGATAATGGATAAAAGATCATAGGTTTATCATAAATCGGTAATAATTGCTTACTTGTTACCATTGTTAGTGGATAGAGTCGGGTTCCACTTCCCCCTGCTAGAATGATTCCTTTCATATGTGTTCCTCCTGACAGTAGATTAATTACTTACGGATATTTTGTAAACTATTCAAGACAAAATCTTTTTTGGTTATAACAAGTAACAAAATATAGATAATGCCTCCAATTAAAATGAGTAAAAATAACTCCACATATGGTACCAAGTGCCCCAGATTGGGCTTTATAAATAATAATACTAAGCACATTATTAGACCAATAATTGTAAAAGTGAAATTGTTTTTTAATAGATTATTATACTGGTCCACTACTCCAATTTTTTTCCTTAATTTGTTATATGACATGACCAATGAAATAACGGATGCTAACACTGGTCCAACAGCGATAGAGTATACTTTTAATATAGGAATTAATGCTAAAATCAAAACAATATTAATCGCCACTACATAAATGGAATTTCTTGAAGGCGTTTTTGTATCATTGATACAATAAAAGCTCCTATATACAAAATCCCGTGCGGTATTTATTGGGAAGGATATAAAAATGATTGAACTTATCAAATACACCTGATGGGTATTATGGGCTGTAAAGTTTCCCCGTTGGAAAATAATTTCAATAATTAAATCACCAACAGCAATAAAGCCAAATACAATTGGAATAATCATCATGTTAGTTAAATTAATGTAATTGACTAAAGAATCTTTTGCCGATTCAATGCTCTCTTCAAACTTTCTAGCGAGATTTGGATAAAGCATGGTTATGATATTTAAGACAATCAAACCATGAAAGATATTAACAATTTGGTTCCCGTACCCAAAAATAGAAACATACCCTTTACCAAAATAACTAGCAATAAAGTTTGAAAATACCAGCGATACTTGAAATGCAGCAGAACTTAATATGATTGGTGCCGTATTTCTTAGTAACATTTTGTAAATTGGATTTTGTGTTTTAAAATTTATAGTAATGTTTGTTCTCAACCCTCGTTGCTTCACAACCATGACAAGAAATTCAAACATAAAGGAAATCCCCAAAACAATGGTTACCCCATAGATATTTGGATGTGAACTAAATAAAAAATAGCTTATGCTTACTACAGAAGCCAAAAGTCCTGCTAACTTGGGGGTGAAGAAATCTGAATTTGTTTGTAAATAAGCTGTTGAGATGCCAGAAATAACTTTAAAAATTTGTGAGACAGCTAATATAACCGTGAGAAGAAAGATTAATGATTGCTCATTACTCTTATAATTTAAAGAAAACAATTTAACCAATGGACTTCCAAAAATCACAAACAATCCCACGAATCCAATACTTAAAAAGGTCAGGACAGTAACGTAGGTATTAATTCCTTCTCTTTCTTCCAATGAGTATTTTTGGTTAGACAGCGAAGGAATTAATACGGTGGTAATCGCCGCCGATACGATTCCAGTAATACTTACAGTTAATACATTGGCCAAATTATAAGCATCCATCTCAACACTGACACCAAAATGGTTGGCCATAAACATACTTCTTGCCATCATCAGGACTTGTGTAATTAATGTTAATAAAGCCACTCCTGAGAAATATCTAATGAATTTCATTCATACCACTCAATTTCTATTTATAGTATCTAATACGGCAAAATGCTGTGTAGCTTTACAGGACAATTCAGAAATGAGGCTCTTTTCATAAGTTAACTCATAATTGAGGAGTGAGTTTTCTACTTCATCAAGGCTTTTACCGTTTGAAATGGAATCTAGTTCAAAATGTCGAATATTTATGCCTAGAAATTTCATAGTATTTAAGGTCTTATCACTATAAATAATTGGGCAAATTCTCTGATTCATTAAAAGGGACAGAATAAATGAATGAAATCTGCATGTTACCATGGAATAGCATTCATCATATTTCTCAAGAAAACCTTTTATATCTCCATCGTAACTTACAATATCAATATTTTTTATATTGTCCACTTTTTCAATAACCTTATTTATAACTGTAAGATCACTGATTTCTTGTGTATCCTGGAAAGCAAAAAGCCGTACACTCTTATTTTTTGCATGAAGTCTTTTTATTAGGTCAACATTAAAATGAATATATCCTTCTATATTGTTGTTTTTAGGCCAATCAATAATAGATATTCCAATTAGATTACTATTTCTTTCAGGTCTATTTTCTAAGGTTTTCCCCAAAACAATATCTGGATGAACACTTATTTCAATTCCTTTATTATCAAGTGATTCAAAAGAATATTGATCTCTTACAGTCAAGTGTGAAAGCTTCTTGAATGTACTAACATATTTTTCCTTATATTCATTGGTTTTAATAGGTCCGAAATTACATCCCAAAACGAATGTATCTTTCCTGAAGAATTTAAAAATCTTTATCGTTGTATCAAAAGTTTTCCATTGTTTTTTCCAATTTTCAGGTTCTTGGAACATAGAACCGCCAATGAACAGATACGCATCATATTTAAAAATATTTAATAATACCTCTTTACGACTTTTAAAGTTAACCCGTTTATGGTTGATAAATGCCTTTGCAGCTGATTGGTCATTGATTAAAAAGTCAAAATCAGAATTCTCGTACCTATTTACTAAGATATCTAGAAATAAATCATCACCTAAGTTATTATCAAAATATGCATCCACAGCTATTCTCATTTAGATTTATTACTCCTCTTATTGCGCAAAATTTAAATTTGTTTAATATAATTGTTCCCTTTTAAAAAATCTATTCTTAACGTTTAATAGGTGTTTCATTATTTTAATTAGACCTAAGTTGTTTATGAGTGCGTCTACACTCCTAAGTACTGGCATTATTTCATATGGTGATATATCCTTCTGCTTTATTGAATTATCATCATACTTTGCTAAAATAACTAAATATTGCTTTAAGAATTTTAAATCCCTTAAGATTGAACGATCTTTCGTATATTTCTTTATGACCAACAATATATATAATTCACCCATTAACATGTCATAATGGTTTGCCATGGTATTATTTTCGTGAATATATACATTTGAACCATAGTAGTCTGTTTGGAAAAATACCATTGCATTGTATAAAGTTTTCACCCAGAAATACCAATCTTCGCAATGAGATAATCCATCTGGAAAGTTAGCGGCTAACTCACTCTTAAAGACAACCGAATGAATAGGGAAAATATTTTTTCTTAATAGTACCTTTTTGATATTCTTTAGTGGTTTTACTTTTGATACTGATACTAACTTATTTTCTTTCCAATAGTTTGTGCCGCACTGGACTGCATCAACTTCTGGATTACTTTCTAGGATGGCAACTGCTCTTTCTACCATATCTTTCTCTAGAGTATCATCTGAGTCTAAAAATTGAATATATCTGCCAGTTGCCCTTTCAATGCCTCTATTTCTTGCCATGGAACGACCGCTATTTTCAAAGTAATAATATTTAATTCTTGAATCATTAAACAAATTTACAATCTCTCTAGTTTGATCCTTCGAACCATCATCAATCACAACGATTTCTATATTATTGTAGGTCTGCTCCAAGCATGATGTTAAGGAGCGACTGATTGTCTTCATTGAGTTATAAGCTGGAATTATTATAGAAACTTTGTTCACCCTTCTATTCCCCCTTAAACAGACTGACATGAACAAAGTTATATCTCATGTCCAAATATAAGTCCTAATTTTGATCTAACTCTTTTAATTCTTCACCTTTTTGCCAGATAGTTAAGAAGAACACAAGTAATGCTACCATGATCATCGTGTAGTGATCTCTAAAAGGCTGCGTAATTAATGAGATAAACCCATAGATGATATAAAACAAGAAATAGAGTAAAAACGTACTTTTTTCAAATATATTTTTAACTGCTCTCACTGTAAGAACAGTATAGATATTAATAATCGACAGATAATACCATACTCCACCTTGAATGACTATTAAGGATAAACTATTAATTCCTAAGTTTTTATGGATTGTTTGGTGATTAAAATCTAAATTATTAATTCCCATTCCTAATCCCATCGCGTCAAAGTATCTGAAGGCAAGGTAATTTAAATAGGCTCGTTCATTTTCTGGTGATGGAGTCCCATTTACAAAAAAGTCAGAAGCTAACTGAAGTAACTTATCAACTTGTTCCCGTATAACGTCACTAGACAAATAGGCAATCAAGCTAAGAAACAGACCAATTATGAGGATAATAATAAAGTTGAAAACTGCCTTAAATGAAAACTTATTTGAAAAGTTTACATAAAATATAAATAAACCAAGGAATAGAATGACTGTTGGAATAAACGATTTGTTCTCATTAAAGTAAGATAATATAAGCATGGTCGGAATTTGGACCCAAAATAAGATCAACCAGACTTTTTGTTTTTCCATTAAATAATAAAAGAGATTACCTAATAATAAAGCACACCAAAAAATATTCAAAATACCCGTTCCAAAAGGACCAATAAATCCAGTCATATGGTCAAATGCATACATTCCCCACGACAAGAAACGTCCCATCATAAAAGTCCCAGTGATAAACTGTAAAATGATAATCGGCACGTTTATCCAGAAATAAATATTTAGAAATATTAATATCTTCCTACCCAGCTTAAATAAAACGTCATATTCATATCTATTAGACATATAAGACGTGTATAATAGTAATGTTGCAGGTGTGAAAATCATTAAGATATTATTTATAAAAACCTTTCCAAATCCGTAAAAATATATATTTAAAAAAGCTATAACAACGAGTAAACCTACGGAAATAAACATCCAAAAGTGGTGTCCTAAACTTCCTTTAGCCTCATTTTTGGTTGATTGAAAGAAGATATAAATCAGTAAAAAAAGGTCAAAAATATACCAAGGTTCGTATAATACCTTAATATCTCTTAGAAAAAAAACTAAGATTAATATCAAGAAAAGAATTACTTTGTCTGTTTTATTAATTGTAAGAGCATCCAATCCTATCGCTCTCCTATTTCCCTCTGAATTTTATTGCAAATGTTTTTAACATCCTTATTAAAGTAAAGAAATAACTTTACATTAAAAGGATGCCACCAGTGTTTTTTACGAAGAATCTTTTTATTGTTTTTAATATAGGCTGCTTTATCACTTTTAAATGAAGTACTACCGTAATGATAAATAAATGTATTATCTGCCAAGATATTTTGGTATCCCTTTTTAATTACCCTGCATGAAAAGTCTTCTTCTTCTCCATATCCTTTACCAAAATTCTCTTCATCAAAATATCCGACTTTATTTAATACACTTCTTTTTATAAACAAAGCATGACCTACTGCAGTAGGAATCACAGGATACTCGTCTTCAGAAACACGTTCAACCAAGTTTGAAAACTCGTTAATAGAATATCCAGCTGGTAATACATTATCTTGGTTAAAGAATGGTACAGACGCAATGGTACCATTATTGGTAAGAGCCGTAACAGTTCCCACTTTTTCACTTGAGTAGGCCGCCTTATATAACTTATCTATCCAATAATTTGTCACAACAGTATCTGAATTTAATAAAATAACATCGTTTTGTGAGTATTTCATACCTTTGTTTACTGTTTTGACAAATCCTAAATTTTCTTCATTCGTCAATAAGATTACATTATTCTGAGAAAAACTTTTCAATAATTGACTGATTTTGTCATTGGGAGACCTATCATTAATTAAAATTATTCGATTCTCTAAATTATTTTTGCATTCCAATACTGACTCAATACACTCTTTTGTTTCTTCATAACCATCATAAATCGGTATAATAATATCAATCATTGCAGGCTCCAATCCTTATTAATCAAATTCAACTATAAATTTTATTATTAATATTATTTACATGTTCATTAATGAGATCTAATTTAAAGGTTTGATTAATCGATTTATTTCTTTGCTGTAATGTATTTTTATCTAGCTTCCTAAATAAATTATTTAATTCCAATGGCGATGAAGCTTTAAAAATCACCCCGAAGCTCTCTTGAACTAAATCCTTACTTCCTACATTATCTGAAATAATCACTGGTGTCCCATTGCTTAATGCCTCTAAGACTACAAAACCAAAAGTTTCCTTCCAAAGACTTGGTATTACAAGTACATCAATAGACGAGAAAATAGAACTTAATTCGCTAGAATCATATCTCCCGTGCAGAAATACATTTGAAGGTACCTCTACCTGGGTTTCATCACCATATAGATGTAATTCAAACTGATCATTCGGTAGGTCTTTAAAAGCCTCTAATAAAAAGAAGAAACCTTTATAATCCTTAAATGGACCCAAGTATCCAAGCCGAATCTTTGATGCCTCCGATTTATCAACCTTACCTTTGTTTATACCTCTATGAGTGATACCTACTACCTCGCCCTTAATTGAAGGCATATATTCTTTAAAGAGCTTCTCGGTTAAACTGCTGTTAAAATGGAAATAGTCAACCATCCTAAACATTTCAAAGTAATATTCTCTTAAATGTACATATTCTTCAGCAGACTCCTCGCTAATATCCGCACTGGATCCTTCACTACTATTCACACCAACATTGTTCTTTTTTAGTAAAAACTTTTTTGCCTTCTTTAAAATGGGATAAAAAGGGGTTTGACTTAGTAATAATGCTTTTGTCCCTAAAGCATTCCTAGAACACTCAGCACACCCTTTGCCATTTTCAAAATCCGTGCAATTAATTTTTTTATTATCCTTATATAGGTTAATGGTTGGACAAATTCCATAATAGTCATGTGTGGTATAAACAATTTTAATCCCAAGATTTTTTGCTGTAATTAGAAATTCTTTATGAATTCCCATAAGTGTATGAATATGAATTGTCTCTGGCATAATCTTCTTTAGAAAGTCTGTATATACTTCTGGTGATACAGAAACCATAAAATCTTTTGGCTCTTTCACACCTCTAAATATTGGAAGAGGTAATGAATTAATTAATTCATAATGCTCGATGTTACCCTTTGGATTTTTGTTCCGAATTATCCTTGTATTCTTATTAAATAAGTCAACATTACCAGGGTATAAATGATAAACATTATGGGATTTAGCTTGTTCTTCCATAAGATCCACTGCATAGCGAGTAAGTCCACCACTTCTCATCGGTGGAAGTCCAAGGGTGTAATGTAAGATTTTCATGTTACTCACAGCTCCAAGAATAGCTTTTCATATTTGGTAATAATTAAATCCCATGAATAATTTTCTTCTATTCTTTCTTTCGCCAATTTTTCTTTAGAGCGCAATTCTACTTCTGACAAGCCTTCTGCCTCTTTCATAATTTCAACAAGGGAATTATTTTTTTTACTAAAATATAAGGCAGCATTTCTTGCCACCTCTATATTAAATTGAACATCTAGAAGAATATTTAAAGAGGTTGTTGCTAATGCCTCAAGTAATGATGGATTTGTCCCACCAACCTCATGACCATGGAAATAGGCAAATGCATTTTTCCTGACCTGGTATAATAAGTCCTCATCATAAATAGTTCCAACAAACTTAACTCTTGGATCAGAGTCAAACCCTGTAGTAGCTTTCAAATCATTAAAGAATTTGTTTTGTTCTATATTTGTGACGATTACTAGTGACTTATTCGTTTTAGATTTTATAAATTCTTTAATCATTAATTCATAGTTGTTTTCTGGAACGAATCGGCCAACAATTAAATAATAACCATTATCTAGTTTCCATTTATCCTTCCACTCATTGAATTTGTCCTTATTAATTTGAGCAGGAGCATTTACCGTTGCACCGTAAGCAATAAATGTAGTTTTTGGATTATACATTTTATAATCCTCTTTAATATAATCTTCAATTGCAATGGAATCACATATTACGAGATCTGCATTTTTTATCATTAATTTTTCAGATATTTTCCAGTACTTTCTGATAGGGGCACTCCATTTAGCACGTTTCCATTCATGTCCATCAGGATTCACTAATACAGGTATATTCAGCTTTTTAAACTTTCGTTTATAAAAGGAAATAAATGGCCCTATTCTACATGCTAATATATATACTAATGCATTTTTTACGTTGTTTTGCTTTATATATTTATAAATTTTATCAAGAGCCATTATATCGTAATAGACAGCTTTAGCAGGACCTATTTCCGGAATTTTAACATTAAAACATCTTGCACCATTATGTTCAAATTCATCTTCAATTTCCGATGATAAGCAAGCCACATGGTATTTAATTTCGTCAGACTTTTGATACTCTGTTAACTTTTCTACAAAAGTTTCAAATCCTCCATATTGAGAAGGAATCCCCTTACTTCCAATAATAAAAATGTTTTTCATCGCTGCCGAACCACTCTTTCTTATTAAGGCTATTTTCCTATTACAATAGACTTTGAACAACACCCTATATCCAGGTGGTTTATTCAATCATCAATAAGCACTATTAGGAAAGAATATAATTTTAACCGTCTTCATAATAATTTTAATATCAAACCATATTGTTCTGTGATTAATATACCTCAAATCTAACTCAACCATTTCCTCAAAACCGATCTCATTTCTCCCGCTTACCTGCCAAAGCCCGGTACAACCAGGGGTTACCATTAAACGCTGTTTATCATAATCTGAATATATTGCGACCTCCCGAGGTAGAGGCGGTCTTGGACCTACTAAACTCATGTCCCCTCTTAAAACATTAATCAGCTGTGGCAGTTCATCAATACTCGTTTTCCTGATAAACTTTCCAATCTTTGTTATCCGTGGGTCGTCCTTCATTTTAAACATCGCACCAGATACTTCATTATGTTTGAGAAGTTCTGCTAATTTTTCCTCCGCATTGGAAACCATTGAACGAAATTTATACATTTCAAATTCTTTCCCATTCAACCCTACACGCTTTTGTGAGAAAAATATTTTCCCCTTTGGATCTTCTATCTTTATTAAGATGGCGATAGCTATAAATAGAAGGCTCAAAAATAGAATTCCCAAAGAAGATCCGATAATATCTATAAGTCTCTTGGTAACAAAATACGCTTTACCGTTATTAACCCGAACTACTCTATTTTCTCTCTCTAAATAAACTTCATTATGATTTGCTAACTCAGACACCAAGCCCTACCCTCTCTCTATAAAATTAATTTTTCTTCTTTTAAGGAAGATACTAGATTATTTAGGTAATCAACCATATCTTTATGAAGGTCTTCGTGCTGAAGCGCAAACTCTATAGTTGTTTTGACAAAACCAAATTTTTCACCAACGTCATAGCGATCCCCTTCAAAATCATAGGCAAACACTCTTTGAATTTGATTTAGCTTTTGAATCGCATCTGTCAATTGTATTTCTCCGCCCGCCCCTTTTTCTTGTTGATCCAAGAACATAAATATTTCCGGAGTTAAAATATAACGACCCATAATCGCTAGATTAGATGGAGCAGTACCTTGCTTTGGTTTCTCTACGAAATGATTAACTTGATATAATCTTCCATCTTGTGATAAAGGATCAATAATGCCATAGCGATTTGTTTCTGATTCAGGAACTGGCTGAACACCAATTACCGATGAAAGTGTTTCTTCATATTGATTAATTAATTGACGCAAACAAGGTGTATCTGCTTGAACAATATCATCGCCTAACAGAACAGCAAAGGGTTCATTTCCAATAAAGTTTCGGGCGCACCAAACCGCATGTCCAAGTCCTTTTGGTTCTTTCTGACGGATGTAATGGATATCTGCTAGATTCGTTGAAAATTGGACCTTTTCTAAAAGATCAAACTTTTCCTTTTCATTTAAGTTTTGCTCCAGCTCCAACGCCATATCGAAGTGATCCTCAATAGCACGCTTCCCTTTACCGGTAACAATGATAATATCCTCAATGCCAGAGGCCACTGCTTCTTCTACAATGTATTGAATAGTTGGTTTATCAACGATTGGGAGCATTTCCTTTGGCATTGCCTTTGTTGCGGGTAAAAACCGAGTTCCTAACCCAGCTGCCGGGATAATGGCTTTTCTTACTTTTTTCAATTTAATTCCCCCTGTAGTTATTTCTTCTATCTACTAAACTCTTTCCTAATGCCGTATGTGGACAAAAAAATAAATACCTAATGGAATTGCAAGTGCTTTCAGACGTGCCTTTTCATTAGATATTTATGAAATTCTTATTTAAAACGGGCATCTAACCCAGCCTCACACCATGCTCTCGACAACTGGCATCTTTGGTTAGGGAGAGATCCCCTTCCTTAAGCATGGTCGAGTGCCCCCATTGATAACGGACAGGGAGCCTCGCCGAAATAGGTGTTTAACCTAAATTTGATAGTAATCTATGTTTATTTAAAAAGGCATATTATCTTAAAATATTAAAAATTTCTTTTTCTTTTTTATAGGCATAGGGATTTCTTTCATAACACTTTTTCCATTGATAAGAAGATCCGCATTCTCTTTAAATAGATATACATAATCCGGTCCATATTCTTCCTCAATGAAGTCGAAAGCTTCTAGCATTTTAAAGGAACGATTTATCACATTGTGGGCATCGGAAGCAATAAAGTGAGTTAAGTTCGCTTCTATGATTTGCATAGAAAAGTTCTTGATCTTTTTTCCAAAATAACCGCATAGACTCGATGCTGTCACTTGGGTTAAAGCGCCCTTTTCAACCAAATTATATAGCAGCTCAGGCCGCTCTATGAGCTCTGAATTTCTTTCAGGATGGACAATAATTGGCGTTAATCCTTTTACTTGAATATCGAATAAAAGTTTTTCCGTATATCTTGGAACATGATTAGAAGGAAATTCAATAAAGATATATTGGCTATTATTTAACGTCTGAATCTCATCCTTTTCAAAATCCTCTAGGATTTCACCATAAATTCGGGGCTCTTGGCCAGGAAGAATCGTAACATTAACTCCTGCATCCTTTAGTGCCTGGTTTAACTCAATCACTTTGGTTACAATTAGATCTTTACGATTATCATAGAGGCTATTTAAATGAGGGGTGGCGATAATGGTATGAATCCCTTCTTTTTCTGCTTCTCTAGCCATCATTATACTGTCTGAAAAGTCCTTTGCTCCGTCGTCAATTCCCGGCAATATATGACAATGAATATCTACCATAACACACACCCTTCCAATTTTTTGACAATAAAAACAACATTTTTAATCGTAACACTATACCTGCATCGAGTAAAGAGGTGAATATTGTCGAATTTTGTTACTATACTCCGTAGTAGTAGTAGGTATTTGAGTCCTTCATTTCTTTATTGTTTAACACAACACCTAACAATTTACTTTGCGCTGCATCTAGCAGTTCTTTCGCTTTCACTAATTGATCTTTCTCCGTCTTCCCACTGGAGACTACTAAAATAGTTCCCTCACATTTATTAGCTAAAATCTGAGCATCTGTTACTGCCAGTAATGGTGGTGTATCAAATAGAACAACATCAAAGACTTCTAGTACATCCTGATAAAATTGCTCCATCGCCTTTGAGCTTAGCAATTCCGCTGGATTTGGCGGTATAGGGCCACTTGATAGCACAAAAAGGTTTTTTTCATCTGTTTCAAAAACTGCCTTTTCTATCGTCATTTGCTTTGTTAATACACTAGTTAAACCAAACGTGTTGGTCTGCTTAAAAGTATAATGAACGGTTGGTTTTCTCATATCAGCATCAACAATTAATACTTTTTTTCCTTGTTGTGCAAACACCACAGCTAGATTTGCGGTAGTAGTGGATTTCCCCTCACCAGGTCCTGTTGATGTAACCATTAAAGTTCTGACTTCATTATCTATTGAAGAAAATTGAATATTTGTTCTGATAGTTCGGTACTGTTCCGAAATGGGTGATTTAGGTTCATACATGGTAATTAGATTTCTTTTATTGTTCATTATAGGTTTTCTATTATTTTTTTTAAGAGCCAATAGTCTCACCTCTTAATCTACTATTTCCTTCCGAACTTCTTTTCTTACTATTATTTATAGTTGAATTATCCATCTTCGTAATTGCACCTAGTACTGTTACACCGAGGAGTTTTTCAATTTCTTGCTCGTCTTTAACAGTATTATCAAAGTACTCAAGTAGGAATGATAATCCTACCCCAACCATAAGACCAAATACCATCGCGATTATAATATTTATTAATGGTCTAGGCTTAATTGGTGATAGTTCTTCAGTCACAGTTGCTTTTGCTAGTATACTAACATTATCAACATTCATTATTTTTACAATTTCATTCTTAAATACGTCAGCAGTTTTATTGGCAATCTTAGCGGAAGTTGCGGCATTTTCGTCCTGCACAGCAAGATTTACTACTTGAGAGTCTTTTTCGTTCTGAACTGTAATTTTTTGATTTAACTCTGAAACAGTCATATTTAAATTCAAGTCTTTTATTACTTTTTCAAGGATTGCGGGACTCTTAATAATGACGTTATAGGTATTGATTAATTGTAGATTTGTTTGTACCTCATTATATTGGTACGTGGTTTTATCATTTTTCGCTTGATTGACAAGCAATTGAGTAGATGTTTGATAAATAGGTGTTAAGAAAAAGTAACTAATTAGCCCACTGATTATTATGGCAGCGAATGTGATGCTTAATATTAAACTAAGTCGTTTTCTAAAAATACTCAACAACTCTTTTAAACCCAAGGTTTCTTTCATGTTGTCCTCCCTTTATTTTCCGAAAATAAACCAAAAACAATTATAGCATATTTTGGGCTATTGTTGACGAAATTTGTAAATTTCCCTGTATTTATAATTTCTTTGTTTTTTTTCTTTAATACTTTTATTATTTTACACCGAATTGTAATTTTTTGTAGATTAAAATCGAAATTGGAAGTAATTTTCAAATCTTTTTTTGTTATAATGGATGTGCAGAATAATTTGGGGGTATTATAAAATGAGAAAGTTTTTAACTATACTATTAGGCATAGCCTGCATCGGAGTCATTATTGTGGGCCATTCCACTTGGAATAAAAAGATTGCAGAAGCTTCTAATCACGTTTCTATATCATCTTCTAATCATGCCGGTGAGATCTCGAAGCCTGCCTCTACCTCTACACAAGAAGATTTATTAGCTTATACTGCTAATTGGCCTTCTCAAGCTATCGAGGCTTTTAAAAAGGCCCTAAAAGAGAAAAGAGCTTATAAAGTCCTATTTGTTGGTTCTCCAGCGATTGGCTCTAACACATCTGGTAGTTTCCCTATTATAAAAGAAAAACTGATCGAGACATTCGGGAAAGAGAATATTCAAGCGGAGTTAAAAACCTTTGATTCTTCCTCCACCCAATTCATTAGTGATCATCACACGGCTGAAATAGCAGCGAAAAAGGCAGATTTAATTGTACTCGAGCCATTTATTTTGCTGAATAACGGGGTTGTATTACCTGATCAAACGTTAAATGATGTAACAATGATTATGGACGATATTAAGGCAAAGAATCCTGACACAACCTTTATTCTTCAGCCCTCCTATCCACTTTATCAAGCCAAAATTTATCCTAGTCAAGTAGCCATCTTGAAGAAGTTTGCAGAGAAAAATAAGATTGCCTATCTTGATCATTGGTCCGCCTGGCCGGATTCAAATACAGATGGCTTTAAAGAGTACCTACAGCAAGATATGAGTGCTCCCAGCGAAAAAGGGTATCAGGTATGGAGTAATTATTTAATTAAATACTTTACGAATCAATAAGCGGACTCTGTTTAGAGTTCGTTTTTTTATTTTTCTTTGTAAGCGTTTTAATATACATAATAGTAGAAACTAGGTATCTCTGAAGTAAAATAAAAGAACCTCCTCTAAAAGAAGAAGTTCTTGTTTATGCCCATTCTAAGAATTCAACTAATTCACTAGACTTTGGCCCTTCGATTAACTCCGGAAGCACTCCATACTCTTTCAATAATCCATTGCTATAAAAAGCCCATATTGGCCGATCCGTTTTGCTTGATTCATATTATGGGTGCTCGGCCCGATGATCACATATCTATTTCCTGATTCGATTTTGATATCGTTGATTTCAAGTAGTGTTCTTTGTTTGACTTTCACTTAGAGCTGCTGGATTACGACAGCATTGGTCATACTTGAATCCCCCCTTGACTCGGACCTTTATACAACATGAATCTCCAGAGGACAAAGAAATTAATGAGAAAACTTATCAATAATAACACCATCCCTAAAGCAAGCGCCGTATTAAAGTTTCCTTGCCTTGTCTCGAGGATAAATCGCTGTGGTCATCACTCTGGTTTCTCCTTTAATATTACTGTCGACTAACATAACCGCCCCTACTTCTGAGATCACCCTTCCAGCACTCAGGATTCTGGCCTGCTAGATACGATTATTCCTGTTTTTGTGTCCAAGTATAATGTGGATGTAAAAGTAATTGCTGTAGGAACTGGACAAGCCTTAAAAATGGGCCAGCAAGGCTACGCCGATGTGGTTCTTGTGCACGATCTTAAAAGTGAAGATCAATTTGTGAAGAATGGTTATGGTACATATGCTTGGAACGTCATGTATAATCAGTTCTTGCTTGTTGGACCATCATCAGATCCTGCCCATATTAAAGGTTAAACTTCAGCGGTAACAGCTCTTAAAAAAATCAGTACTGCCAAAGCCATCTTTATCTCTAGAGGAGATGATTCTGGTACTAATAAGAAAGAGATTGCTCTATGGAAATTAGCAGGCATTACTCCTTCTGGTACTTGGTACAAAAAGGCTGGGCTTGGTATGGGTGATACTCTCCGGATGGCAGAAGAATTAGGCAAATATACCCTCACTGATGAGGCTACTTTCCTAACGAATAAAACGTCTTTAACGAAATTAGTGTACGGACAAAATGATTTATACAATCCATATGGCTTGATTAAAGTAAAAGGAACGAAGAAACCAAATTCAAGTAAGACTTTCATTGATTGGTTAGTCAGCAAAGAAGGCCAAGGGATTATCGGAAAATATGGTAAAACCAAGTTTGGTAAACCACTATTTGTGCCTAATGCCTCTAAACGATAGTCTATACAATTTAATAGTTTCTTAGGGAGCCTGTCGTAGGCTCCTTTTTTTATTCCTTATTATTACAAAAAATTTCCACTTCCATATATTTTAGTAGAAAAATAATTTATAATATTCTTAAAAGAGGACTTTTGTCTTATAGAATTACGCTTAGGGAGTGAAGTCATGAAAAGGTTAAGGGTTGTATTATGTTTATTGTTTTTGATCGGAATACCAATTAGCACACATGCTGCGGAATTGATACCGGTGCAAAAAAGTTTAAGCAGCAATATTATATCAAAAAGCCTACCAGGAACAGTTGTGAGGAAGTCCTTATCTGTAAATCCAGGGGATTATCCGTTAAAAGCAAGCAATACATATGTAGACTCTTTGTTTGATAGTTGGCGTACATATCACGATCTTTACTTCAAGTCAGTTATAAATTACTCAGCTACTGCTATAAATGTTCAAATGCTATATCAATGCGATTACTACCTTTTTAAAGATCCATATATTTCAATCGAGTTTTATAAGAATAATGCTGGGACCCTGCAGTACACGGGGGAAACTAACTTTAATACTTCAGGTTATCGAAATGTTACACTGAATTCTTATACGAATAAATCCACCTTCCAAGGCCAACCCTTTATTTATATAAGAATCGGAGTTTCTGAGTATCCGACTGATTTTTATTACAAGGATGTTACCCAATTTAAGGCTGTCAATCCTTTCTATACACCTGACAAAACACCGCCGGCCAAGCCAACCGTTAATACCGTTGACGACAATGACACGATCATTACAGGCAGAGCAGAAGCAAATTCATATATCCTCGTAAAAAATGGGAGCGCCACGGTTGGCACGACTAAAGTCAGCCCTGCGGGGGTCTTTAGTATGTCGATGCCAAAACAACGCGCCGGAACAAAACTTACTGTTTATGCAAAAGATGCTGCTGGAAACCAAAGTATAGGTACAACCATCACCGTTATCGATCGAACCCCACCAGGGAAACCAGGTGTTAGTTCTATTGGTGATAACCAAACTATAATAAATGGAACAGCTGAAAGCGGCTCTAGAGTAGAAATTAGAGAAGGGACTAGCGTCATTGGCCAAATTACTTCAACTGGCTCCTTTACTATTAAACTCACAGCCTTAAAGAAGGCAGGAACCGTCTTAACGGTTTACGCCATAGATAAAGTAGGGAATCGCAGTGCAGGAAATGCTGTAACCGTCATGGATGTAACAGCTCCAGCAACGCCTATCGTAAACAAAGTGACAAGTACCTCCACCTCCATCACTGGCAAAGCAGAAGCAGGTACAGGGGTTTATATTTTCTATGGATTCACATTGGTAGGACAAGCCACCAGCAATAGTGCCGGATACTATAGTGCGGCCATACCGGCTCAGAAACGGGGCATCAAACTAGAAGTACTGGCCATCGATAAAGACGGAAATCAAAGTAGTTCTGCTTGGGCAACCGTTTACTAAGGTAATAGATAGAAATCAATGATGAGTTGAGAGGAGCTCTTATGAATACATTTAAACGATTATTTTGTATCGTCTTATCCTGCCTTCTAGTATTCTCTGTTTCTGCCGGAGGAACCGCACATGCAATCACAGCAGGTCAGGGCTATGTGATTATCAATAACGAGTCCACAGACGGAGATGGAACCGCCTATACAGGATCTTTTAAGATTAACAATCAGAACTATACGTTTAATAAACAATTAAAGTCCAGTGCTTATAAAATGGATTATGTTAAACCCTTTAATATCGCAAAAAACCAAACTAGTAAACTTCGTCGAAATATGTTGTCTACCTCGGCGTTTGCACTAGGAGACAGCAAATCCTTTTGGGTAGCCAATATTGAATCAGATTATGATTATGAAATTACGGCTCAATTGCTTTACAGCGGGACAACCTCATATGTGTGTCTATAACAATCAAATTACCGCTGCCGATGCTCAGAAACTAGGTCAAGAGTTTGAGACGAAAATAAAACCGATGGTCAATACCAACTTTGGGATGGAATCCGATGTTGATGGAAATGGAAAAGTAAATATCCTTTGCTATGATATCCAGGACGGCTTTAGCGGAACTGGCGGTTATGTGGCAGGATACTTTAATCCAAACGATCTCTTTGATTCTCCTTATTCCAATCAAATGGAGGTCTTCAACATCGATACCTATCCAACGATGGGAATGGGTTCTGGAAAAGATGTTTCACAAGCTTACAGCACGTTAGCTCATGAATTTCAACACATGGTGGACTTTAACCGCACGGCCTTTATCGAAGGCAGCACTACCCAAATGGATACGTGGTTAGATGAAGGATTATCAATGGCCGCTGAACAGATCTATACAGGCAGCCCCCTTACGGACCGAATTGATTATTACAATTACTCGGATTCGATTACCAATGGTCATTCGTTATTGTACTGGGATAATTACGGTGATGTATTGTCTAACTACTCCTTGTCCTACTTGTTCTTCCAATATCTCAAGCTGCAAACAGGCCAAGGCGACAAAATATTTAAGGAAATCGTGGAGAATCCAAACAATAATTACCTTGCAGTTGAGGCGGTAATCCATAAATACATTGACTCACAGATGACCTTTGGAAAATTTATGACCTCTTTTAGAGAGGCTTTATTATTGAAGCAGGCTACTGGCCTGTATGGATTTAAAGGAGTACCTGCCTTTAATGCGCTGATCCCTAAGATCTACAACGGGTATGGAATGAATTTACACGGTGGCGGCGCAGTTATTAAGTTAGCTGATCTACCGTTTACTGCACCCACAGATAAAGATTCAGGTATCACTTATACGCTTATAAATGACAATACCGGTGATACAACTCCTCCAGCGCCGCCGACTGTTAATACCGTCGGAGATAATCAAACAACAGTTACGGGTACAGCGGAGGCTGGTTCGACCGTATTTGTAAAATCCGGAACAACCGTGTTAGGAAATGCGCTTGCTTCAAATACTGGTGGCTTCTCCGTAAAGATTTCGGCACAAAAGGCCGGTACCAAACTGACTGTTTATGCTCAGGATGGTGCAGGTAATAAAAGTAGGGAAGTTCAGGTAACAGTATTGGATAAGACTGCTCCTGTAAAGCCAGCTCTTACAACTTCGCTTAAAGAAAACCAAACCCTGCTTATAGGCAAAACGGAAGCTGGGGCAAAAATTGTGGTTAAAACCGGAAGCACGGTATTAGGACAAGGTATTGCTACAACTGCTGGAACGTTTGTGGTTAAGATGGCTCGTGCGCAAAAAGCCGGAACGGTTGTCACGATATATGCCAGCGATCTCGTTGGTAATCAAAGTTACACTTCGGTAACGGTGGTGGATAAGACTCCTCCAGCTGCCCCAAGTGTTAATAAAATAACGTATCAGTCAACTACCGTTACGGGTAAAGCTGAAGTGGGTGCAACAGTTTATATTTATAAGGGTACTAGTTTGGTAGGAAAAGCCGTGTCTGACAAGTATGGTAATTTTAAAGCGGCTATTAAAGCACAAGCAAAGGGATCTACTCTTGATGTTTCTGCGATGGATCGAGCGGGTAATCAAAGTCGGTCGGTTTTGGTAAAGGTATATTAAAGATGTGGGCTCTTACACTTGTTGTAAGAGTCTTTTTTTATGGGATCGGGAGTGGTTTTCCAATTTTTGTAGAATTAGTTGGGAGATTCGTAGAATTATGTGTAAGTGATTGAAATTTATTTACATTTATAGAACTCATTACCTAATAGAATGATATAATATATAGTTGGGAGGGGGAAAAATGAGAAAAATTGTCCTATTATTCTTTATATTATTTTTTGCGATAGGTACTAAAGACCTTGTTGCAAAAGCAGATGAATCATTCAATCTATTATGGGAAAAGGATATTGCAGATGGTCTATACCTACAACAACCAATTGATAATAAAGCACAATCAATGGATACCACTGAAAACAATGGAATCATCGCAATTTCTACGAAAAGAAATAAATATAATACAGATATTTATGTTGTAAAGACAAATCAAGATGGGGAAAAGATTTGGGAAAAGAATATAGGATCATCGGGAGATGATTATGGGGTTTCCATTTTAACAACAAAAGAGAATAATTATGTCATCACTGGGTTGAAGCAAACTAGTAATATGGGGCTAGTATCATATGTTGCCTGCTTAAATGATAGTGGAGATATTTTATGGGAAAACCAAATAGGTAGCTATGGAAGTGATAAAATAACTTCTATTTTTGAAACAAGTGATGGAGGTTTTATTTTAACAGGTTCTTCAAAAGACTATCCTAGAAATGGTCTTAAATACAACGGTATCTCTCTAAGCAATCTTCCATACTATGGTGTTTCTCTATTCAAATTAAATAATACGGGGCAACTCCAATGGAAAAGGGTT
The DNA here is from genome assembly GCF_018613415.1 of Bacillus sp. ISL-18. GTDB lineage: Bacteria > Bacillota > Bacilli > Bacillales > Cytobacillaceae > Neobacillus. The sequence continues at coordinate 127,538 of NZ_JAGGQG010000024.1, forward strand.
TATGAAACAAAATTAAGAAATTTTGGTGCAGGATTTTATTTTGTTGAAAGTTTAGGAAACTCAGTAATTGAAACAAGTGATGGATACATAATTGCAGGTACAGGCTTAGCTCCTGATTCTTTTAGTACTTGGGAGGACATACTAATCACTAAGACAGATAAAAGTGGGAATTTACAATGGCAGAAAACATTTAACTCTAGCGGAACGGACTTCTTTGACGCAGCCTATTCCATACAAACTACGAGTGATAATGGATTTATAATTGTAGGAAATTCAGGTGACCCATCTCGCTTGGTACTAATTAAACTTAACTCTACGGGGAACCAGCAATGGATGAAGTCCTATGGTGGGACTAAATATGAATATGGCTACTCAGTTATTGAAACCCTAGACAAAGGTTTTGTAGTTACAGGTACTACGAATTCTTTCGGTAATGGCGGGAACGACATCTACCTCTTTAAAACAGATATGAATGGAAACACAGAATGGGAAAAAACACTTGGTTCATCCGGTAATGAAGTTGGATATTCAATTAAAGAGATTAAAGGTGGGTTTTTATTAGGCGGGGTTATCGATAATTCTAAATATAAAATTTGGAAGTTTAGTAATGATGTTAATCCACCTACTACTACTCTGACAACAAAACAAAAGAGTAATGAGAATGATTGGTTTAACACTAATGTTGAAGTTGTATTTACTTCAGTTGATAAAGAGTCAGAAATTGAAAAAACCCTTTATAGAATAAATAATACAAATTGGAACAACTACCAACAACCTTTTGTAATCGATCAAGAAGGGATATTCAAAATCGGCTACTTTAGTACAGATACAAATGGAAACCAGGAAAATCAAAATTCAGCAGAAATAAAAATTGATAAAACAGCACCTGAAACTGTAATAAGTCCAGTTAAAGACGGTTGGTATTCATCTGATGTGAACATTACACTCAAAGCTTCAGACTCTCTATCAGGGGTTGAAAAAACTCAATATAAAGTTAATGATGGACAATGGTTAACGTATAACAATGAGATCAATATAAATAATGAAGGGGTTAATAAAGTTCAATTTAGAAGTATTGATTATGCAGGCAATGTTGAAGAAGCTAAATCTATTGAAGTTAAAATAGACAAAACGGCACCAATTTTAAATGTCTCATTTGATAATTCAGTCATAACTGATCGAAACCATAAGTTAGTTCCAATAAAAGCCTTAGTTGCATCAGCTGATAATTTATCTGGTATTTCCACAATTGAGTTGGTATCAATTATAAGTAACCAACTGGATAATGGGAAAGGTGATGGAAATACGACTCAAGATATACAGGGAGCTGAATTTGGTACATCTGATACAGACTTTTTAGTACGTGCGGAGAGAAGCGGTAGCGGAGATCGTATTTATACGGTTACTTATAAAGCTTCTGACAAGGCAGGAAACTATGTTATTTCTACTCAAAACATTGTGGTATTACACGATAATTCAAAAAAATAAATACTTCCAAAAAGTAGTGATACATATTTGTAGGATTTTCCTGTAACACATATCGTGAAAATAGGTTCCGTTTCCTAATTTAGGGTTACTGAAAGATACCGTAGCAAATATCGATCAAGATGAATAAGGAAACCCACTTGGATATTAATCCTAAGTGGGTTCTCTATAGTGACAGAAAAACCTATCAATTTTAAAAATTTGATAGGTTTTTAACTATTAGTTAATAAAATTATAAAAATCAAGTGTATAGTAGCCAATTTTTGCTGCCCATGCTTCATCTGAGGCATATTGATGCCAACTATCATCCCATCTCATATTATCAAGTGTTGGTTGATAGTAAGGAATCAGTTCATCTGTGTCCCAATCACGAATGACATAGTTATTACTAATCCAGATTGCTCCAGCAATAATTCCACCTGTAGGGGTTGTAAAATCATAGGCTCCCTGTGCAGGGGCTGAATCAATTGCACCAATCCCGTAAAAGTTATACTTCGTATTCGATATAGATGAAGTTCCCCAGCCTGTTTCAAGCCCAGCATGTGCCAGTAGATAAATAGCATTTAATCCACTATGTTGTTGTGCCTCTAAAAAAGCAGCTCCCATTCCTGTCATAATTGTATTCTGAAAACCAGTCTTTAGATTAATATAACTATTAATTTGATCAGCGGTTACAGTCGCTTTTGTATTAAGAGGCGTAAAAATATCAACTTGATTTGTAGTCTTACCGACTTTATCAAACTCATATTTTATCAAGTTATAACCAAAATTTTCATAAATCATTAAGTTCTGGTTATAACTAGTCGTAATGGCACCCCAAATCCAGCCACGCTGACCAGCTGAAGTTTCAATATAATACCAATCCGTATAAACAGAACCAGTCTTTTTATAGTCCAGTACATGCACACTTGAACCGGCAGTAATCGACCCAATCTTTGTACTTGTACTACTGGCATCGCTTCTAAGTGTACGAGTCTCTTTTACAAGCCATAAATCATTGGTCAAACTGTTAGCAAGATAGTCCTTTTGAACCCAGCCGACAAGTCCACTTTGAGTTTGGATTTTTGCTGCGTACAGTTTTTCTTCAAGAACAAATACTGTGTCGCCATATCCCAATTCACTGTATCTCGTATAGGATGAATTATAGATCGTACTGTGAAGGGTGTATTCCGATAATTCTTCAAAACTTCGATAAACAGGAAGGGAAACTGCGGTCACATATTTTCCATTACTGATCGTTATTTTGTTGGTAATAGTAGTGACGGAACCATTTCTACCTGTTTCCTTTACAGTTAGAGTATATTGCCCATCCGCAAATTGTTTTGTGTCAAGGGTAAAACTATAACCAGAGTTAGAATTTTGATAGTCTGGAAAGGCAGTTTTGACATCTGGTCGGGATAAACCGTACTGAGCTTCTCCCATACTAGTTCCATTGACCAATATTTCAATCTTCGCTACCCCGCTTCCATCTAGAAACCAACCACGGACAACAGTATTACCCTTAATGGACGAACCATTAAGTGGTGATTCAACCCAACCTTTTCCAGGTAAATTTTGCACATTGATCGATTTGCTTAAATCTGTGGTCCCCTTTTCGCCTGTCTCTCTAACGGTAAGTGTATGCTTTCCATTTGCTAGCAACCCAGTATCCAGTGTATAAGAATAACCAGCGTTTGCATTTTGATAGTCTGGATATACCTTCGCCACATCCCCACGGAAGATTCCGTATTGTGCTTGACCGAGTAAGTTACCATCTACCAATATTTCAACTTTTCCCACACCGCTTCCGTCTAAAAACCAACCGTGGACATCGGTATTACCTGTTACGGTAGAACCTGCGGCCGGGGCTTCAATTGTACCTTTTGTAGGTAATTGTGTTATGTTTTGAGCATTGAAGAGGCTTTTTAGCTCCGTCTTCACTCCATTTTTCCCTGTCTCCCTAACGGTTAGCATGTGTTCACCATTCGACAGATTAACTGTATTTAGCGTATATTGGTAACCTGCATTGGCATTTTTATAGTCTGGATATACCTTCGCGACATCCCAACGAGAGATTCCGTATTGTGCTTGACCAAGTAAGTTACCATCTACCAATATTTCGACTTTTTCCACACCGCTGCCATCTAAGAACCAACCGTGGACATCGGTATTACCAGTTACGGTAGAACCTGCAGCCGGGGCTTCAATTGTACCTTTTGTAGGTAATTGTTTTACGTTTAGAACATTGAAGAGTCTTTTTAACTCCGTCTTTACTCCATTATTCCCTGTTTCCCTAACGGTTAGCGTGTGTTCACCATTCATCAGATTAGCCGTATTTAGCGTATATTGGTAACCTGCATTGGCATTTTTATAGTCTGGATATACCTTCGCGACATCACCACGGAAGATTCCATATTGCGCTTGGCCAAGTATGCTACCATCTACCAATATTTCCACTTTATCCACACCGCTTCCATCTAAAAACCAACCGTGGATATCGGTATTACCTGTTACGGTAGAACCTGCAGCCGGAGCTTCGATTGTACCTTTTGTAGGTAGATTGGTGACATTAACAACTCTTGTTAACTCAGTTACTACACCAGTTCCCCCTGTTTCTCTAATAGATAAGGTGTGTTGGCCATTTGATAGATTAGTGGTATTTAGTGAATATTGATAACCAGCGTTTGTATTTTGATAGTCTGGATATACCTTTGCAACGTCTGGACGGGAAATTCCGTATTGTGCTTGACCGACAAGTTTACCATCTATTAAAACCTCAATTTTCGCAACATCACTGCCATCTAAAAACCAGCCCTGGACAATACTAACCCCATTAAGATTAGCTCCTGCAATTGGTGTTTCTATGTTTCCTTTAGGAGATAGAACTACACCAGATGCAAAGACATTGCTACTATGAAAGATTAATAAAATAGTAAAAAAGGATGCCAATAATCCATATTCAGTTAACTTGCCTTTAATTATTATCATCTCCTTTACAATCAATTTTTCTAATAAAATCATCCAAATAAAAGTTTAGCAGAATATAAATTTATAAACAAACGAAAAAACGTCTTTTTTACAAAATTATTACAAAAAACGACAATTAAGGATATTGCAAATCGATACTATTTACCACCACTAAAGAAAGTAATGTCCCAAACTCTTTGAGATCGCTGCAATTCTAAAAGTAACAAGAAAAGTCAGAAGCATTAGTCAGAATGGAGCAAAAACACTAATGCGACTTAAAACACGACCCAAGTGAAGCTTAATCACTTGGATTCTACACAATGAAAAAAGCAGGAATACATATATGTATCACTGTTTTCTCTGGAGTATTTATTTTTTTGAATTATCGTGTTTTACCTCAATATTTTGAGAGGAAATGACATCGTCTCCCGCTTTGACAGAAGCTTTATAAGTAACCGTATAAATACGACTACCGTTTCTATCCGCACGTACTATAAAGTCAGTATCAGATGTACCAAGTTCAGCTCCTTGTATATCTTGAGTGGTATTCCCATCACCTTTTCCGTTATCCAGTTGATTACTTATTATTGATACCAACTTAATTGTAGTAATACCTGATAAATTATCATCTTCTGCAACCAAAGCTTTTATGGGAACCAACCTATGGCGGGCTATCTATAACGAATCAGGGGTCTTAGGACTTCGCGATACACGTCATGATAATTCAGGGAGACCGATTAAAAGGGAGCTTAGTTTAGAAGGAAAAAACGAAAAACTAGAAGCATATGGTGGATCGGAAATGCTTAAATAGTTTCTAGGTAGACTCGTTTTCCTACTCATTAAAATTCTTTTATTTATTATTTTTATTTTTTTATAAAATGTTAAAGTATTCTTAACCTGTTAGTTTGCTCGCACTCTACTAGAGAGTTACTTTGTCACAGGACTTCAGCCTTAGAATTTCTTCACCAATTGCCTGTCAGCTACTGAGTGTCTTGGTACTTACTCTGAATGGACTTTCACCAATTAGCAATTAACTGCTTTGGGCACGCATAAAACAAAAAAACCTACCTTTTCAGGTAAGTCTTTCTGTTCAAGCTTTTTAACTTATACATATTTTTATCTGCAATCTTAATTAGGTTATCTAAATTATTACTATCGTTAGGATATATGGCCATTCCAGCCGAAACCGATATGTGATTACCAGACCTTTTAGATAGCTCATTCAACTCTTTTTCAATGCACTTAATCATTGTTTTTATACCTTCTTGGTCTGAATTTGGTGCAACGATTAAAAATTCATCTCCTCCCCATCTTGCTATGATGTCACAATCCCTAACACAAGTTAATAGCATGGAGGAAACGTCTTTAAGTACTAAATCTCCAGCTTTATGACCATACGTGTCATTTATTTGTTTGAAATTATTGCAATCTAAAATTAACAAGCTAAGTTGTTGGTTTTTTCTATCAACTGAAGATTTTAGTTTTGGAAAAATCTCATCAATGAATCGTCTATTATAAAGCCCCGTTAAATAATCTTTTTCGGAAAAGAATTTCGCTTTATCGTATTGCTTACCAAGCATATATAAGGTAAGGGTAGTAACAATTAATACAGATGTATCGATCATGGTCCTAAATGGACTCTGGAGCGTTTTAAAATTATAAATGACATAAGGTATTCCAACCATTAAACTAATGGTTGCTGAGATAATTCTTCCGGTGTATTTCAATGTTCTCATCACTCTTTTTCAAAAAATCTTATCATTCCGATAAGAGTATAATTTACTTTAAAATCAAACCATCATTATACTTTTGGACCACTTGAAAGCTTCATTATATAAACTTAGTGCAAAGCTATCCTCTATTTTCAATCTATCACACCAATAATCAAAGTCTTGCCAATCCCCTGTTTCGATCGATACACACAAATTTAATAACTCCTTAAGCTGATTGGATTTACCTTTAAGAGCCTCACAAATGTTTGCTGCCAGCGGCATTAACTTCAAAATGTGATCCATGTCCATCCCTAGCAACGTATCCATAAGGGAAAACATGCCCGTTAAAAAATAGGAGGAGGATTCCTTTTGTTTAAATTTACGTTTAGCCATTGATTCACACATCTTCGCTCTAGTAAGACTTTTATTTAAAATTTCTCTCGTCCAATCGCTATTTTCACTGACATTTCCCCTAATTGACAGTAGATATAACCATTTCTTTAGTTCCTTCAAGCCTATACGCACGACTGCTTGCTTGATCGAATTTATTTTATTAATCGTCTTAAATGCCGGGGAATTAACCAGTTTAAGTAATTTATATGATAAGGATAAATCTTGTTCAATTAACCAAGTTATTTCATTTAGGTCCGGGTCATCATCGGAAAGAAGCTGGATGATTGGAAAATAGTTTTGAATGTATTCCGGCACATCCCGAGAGGTTACAATAGCAGGCTTAGAAAAAAAGTAACCCTGAAAATAGACATAACCCTTACCGGCAGCTAATTCAAACTCCTCCACCGTTTCAATTTTTTCCGCAAGTAACTTAATAGTATATTTTAATGATACACTCTCGATTAAACGTCGCATTTCTTCCGTTGTATTTCTGAAATCAACCTTAATAATATCGATATACTTAATCAAAGAAAAGAAATACTTGTTGTTACTATTTAAAATAAAATCATCTAATGCAATTTGATATCCCTTACTCTTAAGTTCCTTACATATATTCAGTAATTCAGGTCCGATTTCAACCGTTTCTAAAATCTCAACGACAATTTCATTTGGTTGAAAAAAGGTAGGCACTCCTGATTGTAGTAATTTTTCTGTAAAGTTAATAAAACACGGCTTTCCATTCGACAAATCCTTCATACCAATATTTAAATAACTATTAATAAGTACATCTGTAGTGGCCATGTCACCGTTAATATCGGGAAAACTATTATTTTGGCTGTTACGATATAGTAATTCATATGCGAATATATCTTTCTTTCTCGTAAATATTGGTTGTCTTGCGACAAAAACTTCCATCCTACCTTTAATCCCCCTCTAACTTGCATAAAAGAGATGCGAAACACTTGAAACTAGCACTTTTTTATACGTTGTATTCATTTTCATTAACAAAAGGTACAATTCATTTATTTAATAGCTTGGAATAAAAGTTAAAATTTAGATTTTCATCCCTTGCTGCTTAACTAATTCAAATTCGAACCTGAATCCATACTCAAAAATACTATTAATAAGTTTTGTTTTTCTGATAATTTTCCCGAAAAAAACAAGGTTATAATTCTTTACCTTCATATGTATCTTGTAGATTGCTAGAAAATTGACTGGCCATTCGAATTTAGAAACAAATCTAATCCCTCCTGCACTAATATCAACAACGTGTACGTTAACCATACCCTTCAAATTTAAATCGTTGGAAAATGATAAAGTTATTAGTTCAATTGATGCTATTATGGGTTCTTTTAATTTAACTCTCTTAAATCCTCGACGATTTAGCATATCTATATCCGTTTAAAAGAACTAATGTATAGGTCTTTTATCCTTCCTTTAACTTAGATTGGTCGAATTTTAGGTGTTTGGTTCTGTTACTAATTACCTGTATTTTCCTTATCATTATACATTATATGTAACTTTTTATGAAAAGATTGTCAAAATTTGTTGATTTATAATAAAAATTGTCCTAGCGAAACGAGATGCCAATTGGAGAATATACCAACCATCTTTTACGACTTAACGGCAACACCTTCTTCAGACAAAAAAAATATCCGGCCACATGGCCGGACAACTATTCTATATAAAGGGGGTCATGAAAAAGGGTTGAATTAGCTTTCCTCTTCATATCCTTATTCTACCCCCTGTATAAGAACAAACTATGAAAAAATATTTACATTTTTAAAAACTATTTATTAGCCTTGCCTGCCGCAACCTCAAAGGTTAATTCCGTTCTTGCCTCGGAATACGTTGAGAATAGACCAAAATTAAACTGATCCTTTGCTTCTACGACAACCGTATAGGTTCCAGGATTTCTAGCTGTCCATGTCAACGTATTGCTTGCCTCATAACCTTGTGTATAGATGACATCACCCTTTTTATCGATGATATAGAAACGATATGCGGGAGTCCTGCTACCTTCTGAGACTGCTGTAAATTGAATTTGCTCTTTGAATACCTGTGTGCCAGGCTTAGCTGTTGTGACACTTACTTTCGTTACTTTTTCATCTGTAACGATTAGCTTTGCTGCTGTACTAGTATTACCAGCGGCATCTGTAGCCGTAATCGAGATGGTTGAACCAGCTGGTTGCTTGGCAATGGCAATAGAATATGTGCCATCCAAACCGGAAATTTCATTGCCAATCTCTTTGTCATTCACTTTAGCTACAACTGTTGCACCTGACTCGGCTTTACCCGTAATGACGACATCGTTATCGTTTACTGGGTTGATGATTGGTGCATCTGGAGCTGTTACGTCAATTACGGTTACTTCAGTTGCTGCACCAAGATTTCCAGCAACGTCTGTAGCTGTGACTGCAATTGTGGTACCTGCTGTTTGTTTTGTAATTGATATTGTAAATTTACCATCTGCATCTGCTGTGCCTGTACCAATTTCTTGGCCGCCTGCCACTGCTGTTACGGTCGCATTTGCTTCCGTTGTACCCGTGATAGTTGTATCTTGATCTGTTACCGTTACCCCATTTACAACTGGTGCATCTGGAGCTGATGTATCTGTTCCAACCAATTCCTTCGTGTTTCTTACACGAATCCGAGTCCCTTCAGAAAATGCCCCGGAAAGACCGACTGCTTCTAACGTGTCGCCTACTTTAAGAGCTGGAACAGGACCGCTTTGGTTGACAATGTAACCGTCCGTGAAGACTAACACATCACCAGAGCCATCATTGATCACATAGGAATTGTCATCATACTTTGATACGACTTTTCCGGTTACTTTTACAAGTAGACCTTGGTTTGCAGCAGAGGTTGCTTCACCAGTGCTAACTGTCTTAGGTTGGACTGGATCGCCTGAACCAATTTTAATCACGTCGCTTGCAAAGGTTGTAAATTCTAGTTCTTTGTTATTTTCAAATGTCTTGATATGGCCATGGACACGGACTTTGTCGCCTAGTTTCAGTGAACCTGACGGAACTTCTTGGAATGCCATAATACCGCCTGTTTCATCCTGGAGGTAGAACGCATCAAAGAAATTATCTGCCCCTGTTGTCACTGTACCCTCTACTACTACATCAGTACCGTCTTCTTTCGAGCGGACATCGGCAATTTTGGATACTTTCGTTTCACGATGTGCCAGCCAATTTACGGCATTTAATGTGAACTCGTCATTTCCTTTTGGCTCATATGATTCATCCATTTGTTTGTCATTGAAGATGTTCATACCGGACACGACAATCCGTCCGTCCGCACCAATTTCTTCAGAAGCAATTAACGGAATCGCCGAACCGCCACTTGCATCCGAAACGGCATCGTAGGTATAGCCGCCTTTGATATTGCCTTGATAAGTTGTCTCATTTCCTTTTGCAAGGATGGTCACCTTACCAGCTTCTGTTAGAGGCTGATTATTTGCGCCTGATAGACTTGAACCGCTGTAGTAATCAATAAAGGATACGCGGTCGGTAATTAAGTTTGAGACTAATCCTGGATGCACTCGGACTGCATATGGGCTGACTTTTGGATCACTCCAGAAGTTACCGCTCTTGCTGTCGTCAAACACTCCATCACTGCTCATGCGGATCGCCGAGCCCATCTCGCCTAAAAGAGCATTGTTCATTGTAGGGTCGGTGCTGTTATTGCTCTTCCCTGCCATTAACAAGGATCCGCCATTTTTCACAAAATTCGCCACGGCTGTATCTTCTGCAGCAGTTAAGGCTGTTCTTGTGTGGGTGAGTACGAGTACCTTCACACCGGTTAATACTTCATCTGTAAGGGCTGTTTTATTTTCCGTAACGGTATAGCCTTCTTTTTGAAGCATAAGGGTAAAGGCTTTTAGGTTATCCTTATAGGTTCCACTATCGCCACTTGTATTTTCATTGCCATGGTGGGCATCAATTAATACTTTTACGCCTAGCGGCTCTTTAATTTTTACTGCTAATGCAAACTGCGTATTACCTAGATCCAGACCATCTAATGAGGTGACAACGGCAATAATTTTGTGGTCGCCTATTATTGGTGCATTCCAGGTCGTAGTTGCTGTTGCTGAACTCTTTGTTAAGATCGAAGAAATGTTGCTTGTTCCAATTAAGTTGGTTTGGTTTACTTCATCATAATAGAAGTCTACCTTTAGGTTTTTAACTGGTTGTGTACCGTTATTTGCTACGGTTGCTTTTAATGTGGCCGGGTTGCCGCCGATCACGACGCCGCCGTCGACATCAATGCTGTTTACTTTTACGTCCACTGGTTCTTCTTTTGACCAGATTGGTGAAGAGTAAATTCGTTCGCCGTCCATTTGGGTTACTTTTACTACAAACCATTGCTGGCCGCCTGTAACCGTGTAAGAAGGTTTCCAAGTGAAATCCTTCGTCATTGGCTCATAAGAATCGACTACTTTACCGCCATTTGTAATTAATTCTACTTTTTGGATTCTATCATCCGATTTGTAGCTGGTTGGCAGATAGCTATAGTCACTGTCGTTATGTGCTTCTGCTACAAGGTCGCTTCCGTTAATATTAAAATTAAGTGTTTTGCTGTCGACTGTTGATCCCATGTAATAGCCATTGGCTATTACGTCTAACGTGAAGTTAGGGTCTTCTTCCATGTAAACGCGCATATTACGCATCGAGTGAAGAAGGGATGCTTGAGTAAGGTCACTTGCCACGATAACGGTACGGGCATTGACTTGACCCCATGTACCTTCATGGTTGTCTTCTCCGTATGTTGGTGCCACATGCCAGCCTAAGTCTAGTGCTGAGAAGAATTTTCCCTCCGCATTCGCATAGCCGTAGTGGCCGGAACCATTTCCTACTTCTAACATGGTGAATAGCTTGTCTACTTTCGCGTCATAAGGCTTAAAGTTGTTGAACGCATTGGCTGACATATCTGGGTGGTTGAATTGGCCCACGATGTCGTCGTATGTCATGACCCATGCATAGTATTGGCTTAAGTCTTGGTATTGCTTGCCGTTAATATTTCGGTCGATAAAGTTATCGGTACCGAAGATATTGGAGTGTCCCCATGTTGTTGATGTCATCTCAAATGCTGGGAAGACAACATAGTCATCTTTTGTGTACTCTTTAGCAAGATCTTTGGTTAACTGCCAATCCGATCCGCCAGAACGTTCTGGTACAGCCTTCCCATCTGCTGTTGTACGCTGGACGGTATCTGTTCCTAATTTTTCAGGATCGATATCATGAGAGTGGTCTGAGAAGGCAAACCAATCGTAATGATGTGCTTTACCTGCCTTTAACGCATCCTCAGGAGTACCGGCCGCGTCGTGAGAGATATTAGTATGGTTATGCGTTGTACCACGGTAGTGATTACCGCCTGTAAAACGAGGAACCACTTCAAATGTCCATGTTTTTTCAGTTAGGTTACCTTTTGAATCTTTTGCTGCGACCTTAACGGTATGTGTTCCAAGTGCCAGGTCTTTTTCAGGTGTATATTTTACCTGTGTTTTGCTGATGGTTGCCGCTGGTGCTGTTAACTCTTGGTCATCCAGCCATAGTTGAACGGTTGTTTGGTCGACACCGCTTGCGTCATCAATTAAAGCAGAAATTTCTGGTGTTGGGCTTTCTACTTTGGTTGTATCCTGTGGTGTGAAACCGGAAATTTCTGGTCCAGCGGTATCCTCGATTAAGGTTACTGGATATGGAGCTGCACTGGTTCCAGCTGTTTTTACTTGTGCTCCTGCTTTTGCTTCGATGTAATAGTCAAAGCCGTTTTGAGGGACATTGGCCGCTGCTAGTGTAACTGTGTAACGCCCGTCTCCTCCATTTACCATTGGTAATGCGGTGTAGTCAGTTGTACCTGTTGCTCGGTAGTAAAGTGTGACCGATTCTGCACCATCAGCATTCGCTTCGAATTCTACATTTGCGTCTTTGTAGACTTTTGTTAATGCTGTGTGTGTGATGCCTAGAATTGGCGCAATATCTTTTACATTACGAGGATACAATTGGTACCCGTTTGTTGCGGATGCATTGGTTGTATATTGTCCCAATACCCCAGTTACGGTATAGCTCTTCCCAGTCACAAGATCTGTATCTGGTTTAATTCCCGTTGTTCCCATCACCCTTAGGGTCGTGGTTTTATTGTTATCATCAACAAAGGTAACGTTATAGTTGGCGCCTGAAGCGGCCACTGCTGAAACCTTTCCTGTCACTGTTACAAGGCTTCCTTCAAGAGGTTCAGCCGTTGCGTAAGTGTTTAAATCAAGAATCGTTACTGTTTTAGCTGCTGGAATTGGATTGCCTTCGCTTATTTTTTCAATTTAAGTTGGTTCGAATTCGGTTAAGCCGTTATAGACTAGGACTTTCCCTGTGATTCGGACCTTGTCCCCTTTTAGGATTTGATAGCCTAAATCTAGGGAAGTATTAAAGATGTTGATGCCCGCTGTATCATCTTGGACATAGAAGTTTTGCTTTTGTGTGCCAAGGATTTGATTATCTACAGTTGCCACGCCTTCGATGGTGAAGTACTGGTTAAGATTAACCGGTTGTCCTTTTGCATCAGATGTGCGGACTTCAGCAATTTTTGAAACGGCTGTTGTATCTGCTTTAGTCACAGATACAGGAGTACTTTGTAACATGATTCCTTTTGCCGAGCTTGTCGTTTGTGTTACATAGACTGTGTTTGGCGCGTTGTTAATTGTAATATTGAAGTCACCTGATGTTCCTGCCGTCACATCTTGTTTATTTAATTTTTCTGATGCTGTAGCGATTTCATTTGGATAGACGTTGATGATGGCATTTGCTGATGCTGCGCCTGTGCCGCCAATCAGTGTGCCTACACCATTCGATACTGCATAGCTTAGTTTTGCTTGAGTGATTGGTGTGCTTGGTGCTGCGACGCTGATGTGGATGGCTGCACTTTCATCAAGACCCTTTTGCGTTGCAGCAACATAAACAGAAGTTAGTGTCTTATTTATATTAATTTCAAATGAGCCGTCAGCAGCTGCTGTGGCTATACCGAGTGCCGTTCCTTTTGCTGCGGTTTCATAAGCTATTACAGTGGACCCTGGTTCTGCAGCTTCCGGTTTCCCGATTACTTTTGCTGATGTGCCATCTTGCAGGAATTGGATGTTCAATCCTTTCGGCTGTAAGCTGGTTACCGGGACCATTGGAGCTTCGGTTGGGCTTGCTGTGTTTCTTGGAGTCGGTGCAGCTGTAGTGAAATCGGCTGCGTTATCATCGGTATCCCAGGCGTTCCCTTTGCCAGGTGCTGGGTCTACGTTTGCGTAAGGCCTGCGCTGTGCGCTAGTAGTGTTAGATGGTGCTTTTGTTCCGCCTAAGCCTTCAAATGCGTTGGCACCGCCAAAACCAACAAAATCTATGGTACTCTCTGGTTTAGCGCCTGATGCTGCCGTTGTCTTATCTTTAATTAATGCCACTTTTCCAGAAGTTCCTGACAAGGCAATAGCACCTGATGCGTCCGGTGTTGGAAGATCTACACCGTTTGTGCCACCGCCTTCGGAAATAAGGTAATAACCATGCGCCTGAATGGTTCCAGCTAAAGGAGTTACACCCCATGATATTCCGCTAGCGGAAGCATATTGGACTGACCATCCGGTAAGATCCACTGGTTGCTCTGTGGGATTATATAATTCAATAAAGTCTTTATTATAGGGAGCGCTTGCATTTCCTCCCCCGCCATACACCTGCGAGATTACCACATGATCAGCCTGCTCAGCATGCGCTCTGCCTATTAAACTACTCGGCAAAAATGTACCAATTAATAGAAGTGCTGCCATGAACGAACTTGTCCATCGCTTAAACTGCCTATTCTTCCCCTTCATTCGTCTACCATCCTTCATAGAATATTTTTTCCAATCAATCAGTAGAAACCCCCTGTTCGCCCCTCTTTCTCATTTTTCTAAATTACACTATTATTCTACAAAATATTTTTCAGTATTAATATACTATTTACAATCTTTACATTAAATCTCTGTTCGAAGTTCTATCCAACTGTATACAAGGACCTGTAAAATGTGATTATATGAAAGTAATTTCGTTTCCATCCTTTTATATTTCACTATAGTTTTAGGGGGCTATTTTGTTTTATGATCAATAAAATTCGACTTATTTCATCTTTTCTTCTTACTAAACGATTACTCTTTTCGATCTTATGTATTTCGATCATTACTTATATTTCCAATCCCAAGCCTGCTGAAGCTCATGCCTATAGTGCAAGTTATACAAAAATAACCGTGGACAGTAAACACACCGAACTTGTCTTTACGCTTGATACCTTATCCATTCTTGAATTAATACCCTCAATTGATGCGAATAAAAACTTTGTCCTTGAAAAGTCGGAAATCACTAAAAACAAACATCATCTTGAAGAGCTAATTGAGGAGGGTCTTACCCTGGATAAAGGAAACAAGGAACAAACTCCTAAAATAGAAAGTATGAAACTTGTTAAAAAAGAAAATAAAGAATTTCTGTCTACCTATATGACGTTCCCGGCCTTTTCACCTGGTGACACGATTAACTATAATGATGGTTTTTATTTTCATGACACGGGTACCAACTATGTCAACTTGATCACGGCTACGATAAATGGGGAATCTACCGAAGGCGTCTTACAAGGAAAAGAGCGGACCTGGACGGTTTTAGTAACAGAAATTCAGCAGGAGCAAGGGCACACGGCACAGCCTGATTCTCATCAAGTGCAGCCGAAGCCGGCCGCACCGCCTGTTGAAGAAACGCCTGCCACATCTTTGTTTTCCTTTTTTAAACTAGGCATGCTTCATATCTTAACAGGCTATGATCACTTGCTATTCTTGCTAGCTTTACTGCTTCGAAAGCAAACCTTTAAACAGTACGCGGCGATTGTCACATCATTTACGATTGCCCATAGTATTACGCTTAGTCTGGCGGTATTGGGGTGGATTACGCTCCCTTCACGGTTTGTCGAGGCCGTGATTGCCTTTAGTATTTGTTATGTTGCGCTTGAGAATATTTTTAGAAAAAAAATCCGCTATCGCTGGAGCATCACGTTTTTGTTTGGTTTGATTCACGGCCTCGGCTTTGCGACAATTTTAAAAGAGATGGCCATTCCAAAGAGTCACTTGGCCGTGGCGCTGATTAATTTCAATTTGGGGATTGAGGCGGTTCAGTTGACGATTGTCTGTCTGCTGCTTCCGTTATTATCGTACTTATTTAAGTTGAAGAACTCTGGAAAAGTAGTCACCTACGGTTCGTATGCGATTGTGGCGTTAGGTGCGATTTGGCTGTTCCAGCGGTTGTTCCTATAATTTAAAAGCCTGGGTGTATCGAACCCTGTAAAAAGTTATCCACAAGTAGGAAATCTATCATTTCCTAGAACACAAAAAAGGCGTATGAATTGGCATACGTCTTCTTTCAATGTTTAAAAAATCATTACTAGTTCTTTTTGACATCTTGAATGATACTATATTTAGTCATTTCACTTAATGTCGAATATGGTATTCAGAAAGGATCTTCGTTACCAATTTAAGATTTTTATATCTACTAACAGGAGAAATGTTTGATGGCATAAAGAAAAAAATGGTTACTTTCCACTATCAATGGGGTAGTACATTCGTAAAGGGTGTTTGTTGTATCTGCACAAGAAAAGATACAAGCCAAAGTTTTTGGGTTGTAAATAGTTCATTACTCAATAGCCAAGAAATTCCGGTCGATTAAAAAAACAAAGGAAATGGAGTTTTTCGTTTCCTTTGTTTTCTTTTTTGCCCGTTGGCAACTACTTAATTGGAGTAATCTCCTTATGTCATTAGTCCCATTACAGATTTTAGGGGATTTTTAATGAAATGATATTATTTGATATACCTTTCACAGGAGGCTGCAAATGTTTAAAATAAAGTTTCAGAAAAGAACTATTAAAGTAAAAGCCGGTCCTTTCAGCTTATTTATTAAAAGGAATTTTAAGGTGATCTATACATTAAACGATATTTTGTTAGGGCTTGAATTTTTAATAGGAAGTGTATTATTTCTTTTTCCATCTACGGAAACTCTAGCTGTTTGTTTATTTATAACAGGAAGTACCCAAATGCTTATACGTCCTGTAATCCGTTTATTTAATGAAATCCAATTAAAATAAAAAGTTACCTAATACCACTATCGAGGGATGGCTTTATGACACGGGAAAGCAGCTGAGCATAAAATAGGATGCTACCAAATGAAATTGGAGGCATCCTATTTTTCTTTGAACAGAAGAAACATTCCCTTAGGCTATTCAAATTCAATTCTTGGCTGGCCGGGTTGCGTACAATCTGTTCTGGCAGAAAAGGCCACGGTAAATGAAGCTCTTTCATTGCCCGATGAGGTGAATTTTATCCCGACACAGTAAATGAAATGCCTTTTCTTTGCCCGATGAGATGCATTTTATCCCGACACTGTAAATGAAATACCTTTTCTTTGACCGTTGAGGTGCATTTTATCCCGACTCGGGATTAAGTCCATATAATTGT
>NZ_JAGGQG010000025.1 GCF_018613415.1 Bacillus sp. ISL-18
TGTTTAGTTTTCAAAGAACAAATTATCAATTCGCTAAAAGCGACTTTTATAATATATCATCTGTAGCTGGCAAAGTCAACATCTTTTTTAAGATATTTTTTTACCACCAGCAGCGACGTTTATTACTATAACAAGATAATAATTATATGTCAACGTGTTTTTTATATTTTTTAAATCTCAGCCCTTTTTCCGATCCTTTGTGCCTCTTCGTATGTATTTAAAACATTCTTGCGGAGAGGCAACCCGCTTAAATAAAGTAAAAAGAATCTTATATCTTTCTTCCATTGATCTTTTTACAATATGGTCAATTCGTTCATCTTTTAAGTCAAATAAAATTTCATCCATTTCTCTCTTAATAAGGTATTCCATTTCTTTTACTTCTTTCTCACTTATTAGAAGCCCAAACATTGAAAAACCTCCAGCGAAATAATTAGTTATAGTAGTCTTTTCCAAATTTAGAAATTTTATAATTAAAAAGTTTAATCATATTATCAAAAAACAAAGCATAGGTTGAGACAAGGATGTATTGGACGAGGTGGGAAGAATGAATTTCTTTTTTGTGTTTAATGGAAAAGCTCTAAAAAATGTATCACTGATTCTCGTTGCTGCTTTTTTTACAGCATGGTTTCTCTACCTGGAAAACTTAGTCCAGATACCTGTGTTTTCCACAAAGGACAGCACAAATGCTATTTATCGGGGTGAAAAAGATTTAGCCCTTACGTTTAATATTGGGTGGGGGGATGAAAAAGCGGAACCTATTTTAGATGTGCTGAAAAAAGAGAATGTTAAATCTGCAACTTTTTTCCTAGCAGGTTCCTGGGCCGAACGTCACCCTGACCTTGTCAGCCGCATCGTTAAAGATGGCTACGAAATTGGGGTTCTAGGCTATGATTATGTTGATTACCTTGATGTAGAGGATGCTAAAATTGCGAAGGATATTTCCAAAGCCCAAGAAGTCTTCACTAAATTAAACGTAAAGAATGTTAAGCTTTTACGGGCACCGACAGGTCATTTTGATGAACGTACATTAAAAATAGCGAAGCGTTATGGTTATACCGTTGTTCATTGGAAGGTAGACTCTAAGGATTGGCAAAATCCAGGCGTTGAAAAAATTGTGGAAAATGTAAGTAGAGCAGAGGATGGGGATATCGTCCTACTTCATGCCTCAGATTCAGCAAAACAAACAGCGAAAGCCCTGCCGCTGATTCTTGCTGATATTCGACAGAAAGGACTAAAACTTGTATCAATTTCAGAAATGATCGCTAACGGTGAGGTCCATTCTAAGGAAATCAATTAACTTGAATTTCAACTAATAAAGCCGCCCATATTACATGGACGGTTTTTTTGTCATCTTTTTATTTTTGTTTGTGTTTTTTGTTTTCGGAATGGTTTGCTCCGCTCGCTTTTGCCTCTCTTGTTCGGATTGAGCGTTTAATTTATGAAGTATTAAAATTTGATAGGCATTACATGCTAGTAAAGAAATCATCATGAGATAGAACCAATTCTTCTCATTCTCACGAAGCACCGGAACCCATTCCACTAATGTAGCAACAACCATAAAAAATAACGCCGGGATAAAAGCTCCTCGGTTTGTTTGCTTTACTTTATACCAGGCAACAACAAGGGAAACAGCTAAAAGAAGAATGGCTGGTCCCAAGTAAGGAAGCACGGAATCCCCAGGCTTAGCAAAGTTCGTATAACGAAGGTAGATTAAATCAAATAAACCAAACAGAATAAGAACGACTTGCACAGAATTCCAGAGCGATACGGACTTAAATATCCCTAATCCAAACCGGTGGATCGTTAAATAAGAAAAAAAGCCCATTTGGCTAATGACACTAAACAGAAATCCCATAACAATAAGCCAAACTAACGTGGATAAAATATCGATAATTTTAAAATGAATAAAATAGGGCTGAAATTCTCCCCAGCGAATGATAAAACCCACAATAGCCGTCGTGACCCCGCCAACTAATAATGTGGACATAAATAGTCTTACCCAATTACGGCTTGTCACTAATCAAACCTCCAGCATACAAAAAATGATTACCCTACTGATTGTACCAATCAAAATGTGAAAAATCCATAATTTCATTTTTTCATGCGAATAATCTCGCTGTAATTTCTCATCCTAAAATTAAGGATTTATTTGTGAAAGGAGCTTTAAAATGAGAAGAAAAAGTATGGTGCTCCTCCTGCCCATTCTGTTGTTCCTGACTAGCTGTTCTTCTAGTAATGATTTAAGCAACGCGGCGGTACAACCTGACTATGATCAGACCAAAAAAATGGTGGTTGATATTCTTAAAACCGATGATGGTAAGAAGGCAATTCAAGATGTGATGACATCCGAAGCAATGAAAGAGAAGCTTGTCATGGACCAAAAGGTTGTTGCTGACACCATCCAAACAACTCTTACATCCGATAAAGCAACTGATTTTTGGAAAAAAACGTTTAGCGATCCTAAGTTTGCCAAAGGTGTAGCTAAAAGTATGAAAAACGAAAATAAAGCTTTATTAAAGGAATTAATGAATGACCCTGAGTATCGGGCCATGATGATTGAAGTTTCTAAAGAGCCAGAAATTCAAAAACAAATGGCTGATGCTCTCAAAAGTAAGGAATACCGGGAACACCTTCAAAAGGTCATTACAGAAACAATTGATAGTCCGCTTTATAAGGCTAAAATTCAGGAATTGCTGCTAAAGGCTGCTGAGGAAGCATCTAAAAAATCATAGATAACAAAAAGGAAGGTGTCCCAAAAGTATAACTTTTAGGGGCACCTTCTTGTTTTTATACATTAAACTAGTATGTTGATTTCCGCTCCAGGCACTTCGCTTTCCGCGGGCGGTACGGGGAGCCTCCTCGTCGCTTCGCTCCTGCGGGGTCTCCCCTGCCCCGTACTCCCGCAGGAGTCTTCGTGCCTTCCGCTCCAATCAACATAGTGTGCAAAAATTATTCATCGTCCACCTTTTGGGTAAGCCTCTTCTTTTTCTTATTTTTTCAGCAGGCCAGTTACTTTTTCAGCAATTTCTAAGTAAATTTTTCCGATTTGATGATCTTCTTGATAAACCGATGGGGCAAAATCTTCATCATTCCAATCAGGCTGGTTCAGCGGCAAACGTCCAAGCAAGACTGTATTTAATTCTTCAGCCAGTTTATCACCGCCGCCACGGCCAAACACATATTCCTTTTCTCCGGTTAGCTTACTTTCAAAGTAGGCCATATTTTCAATAACACCCAGTACTTCATGCTCGGTTTTCAGTGCCATTGCACCTGCGCGTGCTGCTACAAAAGCAGCGGTCGGATGTGGAGTTGTGACAATAATTTCCTTACAAGATGGCAGCATGGTGTGAACGTCTAATGCAACGTCCCCTGTACCAGGAGGCAGATCTAATAATAAATAATCAAGCTCTCCCCATTCTACCTCACTAAAGAAACTATTCAGCATCTTTCCTAACATCGGTCCACGCCAGATTATAGGGGCATTGTCCTCTACAAAGAAGCCCATTGAAATAACTTGTACACCAAACCGTTCAACTGGAATGATTTTTTCGCCGCGCACAACAGGACGATTCGTTATGCCCATCATATCAGGCACACTAAATCCGTAGATATCGGCGTCAATTAGTCCAACCTTTTTGCCTAAACGAGCTAGCGCCACAGCCAGGTTAACGGAAACTGTAGATTTACCAACGCCCCCTTTTCCACTTGCAATCGCAATGAAGGTTGTATCCTTAGAATTAAGAAGGGTTTGATTGTTCTCAGGTTCTGCATTACGGTGTTGTGCCAATACTTCTTCAGGCAATTCAGCAAATCGAATCCCCACGGTAGCCGCTCCTTCTTCCTTTAACACATTGACAATTTGTGTTTGCAGCTGAAGCTGTTCACTTGTACCCGTTTTAGCAATGAGTACCTTCACACTAACATGGTTCTTTTCTTCTTTAATTTTAATTTCCTCTATTGCATTTAATTCAGCTAATGTTTTATGTAAAAAGGGCTCTTTGAGGCCGCCCAGAACTTCTCGGACTTTTTTCTCTGTTAACATAACATGCACCTCACCTATGAATTCTTTTCCATTTTCAGTATACCATAACCTAAACAAGAAACAGTTAATTCAATCACTGTTTCGTAACTATTTACCATAAAAAAACGGAAGATGCTTCCATCCTCCTTAATCTGTTTCTTTTAATTCTTTTTCATTCGTAAAGTAGCGCAGAATGCCGTTATTGATCGATGCGGACACTTTTTCTTGATAGGATTCCTTTTTTAACAGCTCCTTCTCTCTTGGGTTAGAGAGGAAACCTACTTCTACTAGGACACCTGGTTTTTTGGCATTCTTTAAGATATACACTTGATTGATCGGCTTAGCCTTCCGTTCGGTGTTTTCAAGATTCCTGCGGAGCTCTTCCTGGATAAATTTTGCTGCTCGAGCGTTTTCCTTATGTTGTGGAGCATAAAAGGTCTGGGCACCGCTCCATCTTGAAGAAGGAATGGCATTTAAGTGAATACTGACAAACAAATCAATGTCGGTATTATTTATCATTTTTAATCTTTTTTTAAGGTCCTCTACCTTCCTGCGGCTATAGCCCCTGGTATCAGGATCAGCTAAATCCTCATCCTTTTCCCTTGTCATGATTACAAGAGCTCCCTGCCCTTGTAGATAATCACGAACATTTTTGGTGATTTCTAAAGCGATATCCTTTTCAAGCGTTTGGCCCGTTCCTGCCCCGCCATCCGGCCCGCCATGGCCAGCATCCAACAAGATTATTTTTCCTGATAAAGGAAGGTTCCAGGTTTTCCATGAATTATTTTCACTAAAATCATGCTGTAGTATAAAAAATAACACAATTAATCCTGTAATAAAGCTAATAATTTTTATTCTGCCTTTTGCCACCCATATCCTCCTTCCCGCTCGTCCCTGTTCAGTTAACTATATGGGACAAGGGGAAGTTTTAGAACCGTAAAAAGCATCCATAAAGCAGTGTACTGAGCATTCATAAAGCCTCGCACAGTAAGTCACAGCAGGATGCTTTTGGTTTACCTCGTTTAATGTAATCTCAACTTATGACGTCTCTGCCCTTTTTCATACCCCTCATTCCACCAGGCAATGATATATTGCTCGCAGAGATAGTAAAGGGATTCACTCATCGTGCCTTCTTGTCCATTTCCCCAGTAAAGCAGGAAATTATAGAGCGTATCAATTAGATGTTTTTCTTCTTTAAAACATCGTTTGCGTACATCTTCTACATTTTCACCATAATAGCCAAACTTACTGAATTTTGCTCCCAAGAGAAATGCTTCTAAGGCGACATCATAACAGGCTTCCTCTATTCCTGTATTCATCACAAAGCTTGTCGCAAGGCTCGTGGAACCGAAATAGTGTTTAACTCTTTCCTTCAATGTATTAATCGATAAATCCCGCAGTACGGAACGTTCATATTTAATCTGCTTTTCACGTCGTTTTTCTTTAAAGGTTGTTATAACAGTCACTACTTTTCACCTCTTAGGACTATTCTTTATCCCTTAGGTCTAAGAAATGCAAAGTCATGATTTCCAATTTTTAAAAGCACATTTTTATTTTAAGACAAGCGTATACCGTTGTTATTCATAATCCTTCCAATATAGGGAAACGATAATATCAGGCTAAATAGGGGTGAGAGTAAACATGGGCTGGTTCTCAAAAAATAATCAACAACATGAAAGAGAGGAATTGGAGAAGTTCCTCAAGCGGTCAAAGGATTTTAAAAAGATCTCTTATATCAACGTACCGACGAATAAACAGTTTTCTATTTGGTTCATTTCAACCCTTATTGATGAGAGCATTTTACAGGAGAACGCTCTTCCCTATTTATTGGAGAAACCCTTTGAAAAAATTGAGGATGTAAAGAAAATTATAGCTCTCGCCGATGTCCAAATTAGTACCGATCCAAATGAGATTGAACAGAAGTTGTTCACTGGCTATGTCCTTTTGACGTTGGATTCTGACCGCCATCATTATGTATTTTTAGCTGCACAAAAGGAACTCGTCCGAAGCATTTCACCACCCGAGGTGGAGTTCAGCGTCATTGGTCCAAAAGAGGCCTTTGTTGAGTCAATCGATCAAAATGTAAACCTTATTCGCAAGCGGCTTCCCGTCAAGGAATTAATCGTCGAAGAGCTGACACTTGGGTCGCTTTCCAAAACAAAGATATCGATTTTATATATGGACGGCATCGTTGACCCTGCCAACGTCCAAACCGTAATGGACCGGCTTAAAAATGTAGAATTCGATGCAATTACGGATAGCTCTTATATTGTTCAGTTAATTTGCGATAATCGAAATTCCCCCTTTCCACAGTTATTGGATACGGAACGGCCAGACCGGGTTACGTCTATTTTAGCTGAGGGGAAAATTGCCATATTCGTAGATGGTTCGCCGCATGCCTTGATTACCCCTACTACACTCGTTGAATTTTTCAGTTCCTTCGAGGACTATTTTTTAAATTGGGTGCTGGCTTCATTTTTCCGGTTAATTCGGCTCTTTGCTGTTGCATTTTCGATCTTGGTAACACCTGTTTATGTAGCGACATTATCCTATCATTATGAATTAATACCGACAGACTTGATGAACACCCTGGTTACTTCCCGGAGAGATATACCGCTTCCGCCTATTTTAGAAGCATTCTTCTTAGAGCTGACCATTGAACTCCTAAGAGAGGCAGGAGCCCGTCTGCCTACAAAGGTAGGGCAAACTATAGGTATCGTAGGCGGTATTGTAATTGGAACGGCATCCGTTGAGGCTGGATTAACGAGTAATGTTCTACTTATCATTGTCGCTCTTGCAGCATTGGCCTCTTTTACAACCCCTGTTTATAAAATGGGCAATGCCATTCGACTGCTCCGATTTCCATTTTTGTTTTTTGCCGAGCTCTGGGGGCTGCTGGGGATTGTCCTGTGCTTTTGTTTTTTAATGACCCATTTAATCCGGCTGACCTCTTTAAACAGGCCCTTTTTGGAACCTTTATATCCGCCTAGAAGGACAGACCTTAAGGATTCTCTTATCAGACTGCCATTTAACAAACAATCCTTACGACCACAGGCACTTAGGACAAAAAATCCCGTTCGTTATTCTAAAAAAAGCGACATTGACGAGTAAAGCGGAGGAGGGTCTATGGAACATTTAGTACCTGAAAAAGCAAAAATATCGCCCTTTTTGGTTTTTTTTCTAGTCCATACCATACAGCTAGGCATTGGTGTTTTAGGGTTTCAGCGTATTATTGCGTTAACAGCTGGATATGATGCATGGATTTCGGTCATTTTAGCCGGACTAAGCATTCATGTCATTCTCTATATGATGTATAAGATTCTTGGAACCGTAAAAGGCGATTTGATATCTGCCCATTCCTATGTTTTTGGCGATAAATTGGGCCGAATCCTTTCACTTCCTTTTGTGCTCTACTTTTTATGCGTCGCTATAATCCTGCTCCGGTCATTTATCGAAGTGGTTCAAGTCTGGATGTTTCAGGATATGAGTACATTTTGGTATTCCTTCGTTTTCTGTCTGCTGGCTGTCTATATCGTATTTGGCGGCTTTCGTACCGTTACAGGGGTAGCTTTTTTTGGAGTGGTTCTTCCATTCTATTTAATTTTCACCTTTTTCTTTGCCTTCCCCTATTCCGATTTCAGAAACTTACTTCCAATCTTTGATCACTCGATCAGTGATTTGATTAAGGCAGCCTATCAAATGTCACTTACCTATCTTGGCTATGAGACACTTTTATTTTTTTATCCTTATATCAAAGATCCCGAGAAGTCTAAGAAATGGGCTCACCTGGGTGTCCTATATACCACCATTCTCTATACAGTCATCACCATTACCACCTTTTCCTATTTTTCTGAAGGCCAGCTCCAAAAAAATATCTGGGCTACCTTGACTATTTGGAAAGTGGTCGAGATGCCATTTGTGGAGAGATTTGAATACATTGGGATTGCTAATTGGAATATTATCATCCTGCCTAATATCTGTATTGCCCTTTGGTGTGGAAGCCGGATTTTAAAACGGGTTACCCGCCTGAAACAGAAGCATGGTGTCCTTCTGTTATCAGCAGTGGTTTTAATTTTAATAAATTTTTTAAAAACACGCGAGCAGATCAATACCATCCTTGACTACACAGGAATGGTTTCCTTTTTCCTAGACTATGTCTATATTCCTTTTCTATTTGTTCTTGTGTTGATTGTAAAGAGGGTGAAAAAAAGTGAAAGTTCTTAATGCTCTTCTTATCCTTTCAACCTTTCTTGCGGGTTGTGTCCAAAAGGAAATCGTTGATGATGTGAATCTAGAGACTGGAGCTGCCTATGATTATATAGGCGGAAAAATTCACGGGACGGCATTAGTTCCTATCTATTTATCGAATAAATCAGTTAGTAACAAAACCTTTTCATCTTCCTCAAATTTAAGCCGGGATTTTTTAAGAGATGTACAACGTCAATCTTCTGATCCACTTGTAGCAGGGAGCCTTAAAGTGGTCCTTTTTGGTGAACGGCTTGCAAAAGAAAAGGGAATTTTGGACTTAATTGACTCCTTTCAACGTGACCCAAGCATAGGGGCAAGATTGTACTTAGCTGTAACAGAGGGAGATTCAAAGTCTGTGATGAATGGAAACTATGGAGAAAGAGGCAATGCAATTTATCTATCCCATCTTATCCGCCATAATATGCAATCAAAAGACGTGCCCAAAACAGACCTTCAGCGTTTTTTATTTGATTTTAATCAGAAAGGAAAGACCCCTTATCTTCCCCGCTTAAAAAAGTGGGGAAAGGAGGACATTGAAATTAGCGGTCTCAGCTTTTTTCGATACGGGCATGTCGTCGATACCATTCCAGCTGACAAAATGTTTTATTTTAAGCTGCTAGTGGATAAATACAGTAGAGGTACGTTAAAGGTGGATCTTGGTAAAGATGCTGCTGCCATTGAAAGTATTCGTTCGAATTACAAAATGAGTCTTTCTTCAAGAAATCCTTACAAGGTTACGGTCAACATTAATGTAAAGGCCATCTTAAATGAATACTCAGGATTACGGATAACACCCCAGAAACTAAAAAAAATAGAGGGAAAATTAGAAAATAATATTGAATCCGAATGTGTAAGGTTAACCAAAAGATTTCAAGCAAAAAACCTTGACCCTGTAGGATTCGGACATTTTATTAAAAGCAAAACAAGACATTTCGATTTTAATAAGTGGGAAACAGATTACAAGGATATACAAGTAAGCGTTCATGCAAATGTAACGATTACAGAATCAGGAGTTATTGATTAATTTTAGTTTCTGAAGGGGGCGGCAGCAACGGAAATTGATCCAGCATAAAAAGGTTATCCAAAGCCTCAAGAAAAGACTCCAACCATATGGTTAAGAGTCTTTGGATATATCCGTACAGATCCTTTTATAAATTAAAGGAAGACCCTGTACAGATGACAACTAGTCTTACCTAGCTAAGCAAACTCCCTTTTAACCAGGCGCGGGGACGATAAGGACCAACCGGGACTTGGATTAGACTTGTTTTCTCCTTTGAAGCGATTCCGTAAAGTTCATCAGATTGGTTCGCATTAAATCCTAATAGGGGATGTCCCCCCATTCCTAATGCACTCGCTACTATAAGCAGTCTTTGCAAGAGGATCCCCGCTTCCATTTGTTGAATGCGGTATCCTCGATATCCCAATTCCTTTTTAAAGTGATCCTTGTCTCCAACAAGGTGCAGGACTAGAGGAACTTGAAACAGATTAACAGTGGGCATGGTTAACCCATACTGTAAAAGCTCTCGAAAATCCCCCTGGGTTATTCTCCGCAGTGCATGAGCACTTTTGTCATAGGCATAAGCACCATTTGGAATTCCCTCCACATTATAAAAACTGCCATACATTGTGACATGATTCTCAGCATGCCCGTATGTGTCATTAAGATCATTCTGATACGATAAGGAAAATGTCTCTTTTAACAAAGTAGATAAGTGCGTTTGGCTGACTTTCCTCATCATAAAATCCATATCAGGGGAATGCCGCTCCCGGCAAATGGATGCAAAATCGTATGAAAAGTGCTCGGTAAATGGCAGCATGATTGCTTCCATACCGAAATCAGATTTTATACGATCATTGTTTCTGATCTTGACGAATGAATTCGTTGTTTCCAACAACGATTCTTCATTCATTATTCTCAGCAACGGATAATCAAGGACTCTCTTTGATCGATTATAGGTCTCGTGTATCAGCACTGGAACTTCTTGGGTCAATTCTGTATCAGAAATACTATCGTCACTATTATTACTTTTGAAAACACAATTAATAGACTGATTAGTGGATAATGGGAGAACGGCATATACACTTTCATCCTGTTCAGCCAGCCCAAGTAAATGATTGATCGACCGATCAAGAAATTGGTAGCATACCCGTGAAGAAAATCCCATCTGATTAGCCACTTCTACTGCTTGCCCTATTAACACACCAGCGTCTAACCCTTGAAGCCGGTAGGAAAAATTATTATATTTATAGAAGTTTTTCCAAAAAACGGTTGAAACAAAAACCGTGCAGAAACAATCGGACAGATCACAGCTATTTCCTAGACTTCTGGATAAGTAAAAATCGTGATTTCCTTCTCGCAACAGAAGGAGGCGGTGATGTGCCACATCGTAATGGTAAATTCCCACTGGTACGTCTTCAAGCTTTATATACACGTATAATTCATTGGGGTACAGTGCCCCTCCAGAGGGAACAAACCTTCGTACTAACTGGGCATAACTTACAGCCGCTTTTTCATCAGTGTCCTCGATGAAGGCGGTTTGAGCGTAGTGAGTAAGTCCATATACATACCATAAGAAATGGCCAAGTTCCTCAAGTGCAGGTTTTGCATCAGATTCTCTTCCCTTGAGGGTTAATGGAACATCTCCAGATAGTGAGATCTCCGGCAGGCCGCGGTAGAGTTTATAGGGAAGTGGTGCATCCTCCCAATCCACTTGCCAATCGGGAGGAGCTGACTTATCCGTATCAAAGTGAAGATGATGCAGAAAGGTTTCAAGATCCACTTTTACACCTCCTATTTTTCATTATGGGAATGGGTGAGGATATGGATTAAGCTGTTCATACGTTAACGGCTGTTTGGTAAACCCTAGTTTCATCGGCACTTGAAGGACCCTTTCCAGCCCTCGAACACGGGTGAGGTGGTGCCCGAATGTCATCGGCAGCATCCCAGGAATCAAGACCTTAACACAGAATAATCCGTTCCGTTTGGTTATGGGAGTGGTTTGGTCCACCACAATGACCTCGAGGTCTAATTGTCGGAACCGATCAAGAATATTCTGGAGATCATCCTTCAAATCGGTATGCTCAGGAGGCTGTTTGAATTCCTCCGCGAACGTTCGTAATGGACGATTATCCTGCAATAAAAAGTTCAGCCGTTCCTCCGCTTCCGGCAGACCGTAAAGCAGGCCATGGTCCGCCATATTACGGACCGCAAATGGATCTTTTAGCATCTCCTCATATTTTTGCCGGTTTTCCTCCAATAGTTTGTCATGCCTAACCATCATTCCAGCCAGCTCGTAAATCGCGCTTTTTACCGCTCTTACAGGATCAGGATTAGCCCCTGCCGCGCAAATAAGGTTCACCCCACTTGATCCTCTGTTTTTTGCCACTGCCCAAACACTGGGAATTCCATGTTCCATGGTCGAATTGTAAAAATAGACGTCATACCCCTGAACTTCACGGATTCTATCAACCATCAACTCTATTTCTTTATCGTTTGCTGAACGGAGATCAAGAGGCGGGATCGGCAGCTGTGCATACCACGTTATCAAGAAGGAATCCCTCTCAACGATTTCCATAATGCCGTGGAATATCGCTTCCTCCATACTTCCACCTAATGCGCATCCGTTGGAGGTTTCATAAACAAACCCCTCCTCATTAAAGCCCAAACTGTAATAAGCGAGTAGCTCCGGAACCAGAATAGGACGTTCTTGTAAAAACGAATAACCCCAGACCCAATTCATGGGGGCATCAGGATGAAACGGTTTAAACGGAAATTGCATCTTTGCATATTGTTCCTGAGCATGTAAACCGACTCTAGCCGGATTCAATGCGAAATCCTTTAAATGGCGGTAACTATCACGAACTTTCTTAGCTTTTCCTTGGGGCTCGATTCCGCAATATCGCTCCAATCCCTCCAAAATGGCCGTTAACTCACTTATTTCATAAGAATTAGAACGGCCAGCTACCCCCTCGTCAGCCCCAAACAACGGCATGTTAACCAAAACATCAGCAAATGGCAGCCTGAGATCCTCCATTTTTCCATTCATGATGCCCGTACGTTCATCTAGATAGTCCTCGACCAACACTGTTTTCAATTCATCCATCGAACGGCAGCGATAACCAGTACCATTTAATTTAGGGCTGGACTCCAACCTAATTTGAGCTAATTCTGGTGTGTCTTCAGGTAACGGACTGCAAATCGGGCACAACGGATCAGGCAAGAAAACGTGACTAGAGATTGTTAACGTTCTCAGGTTGGTAATGAACATCCTTCCTTCTAAGGGAGTGGACTCTCCTTGAAGAACCTTCTTCACTTCATTACTGATAAAGTTTGCCATTTGCGATAGTCCCGTCCTTGAAGCCCATGCATCACGCTGGCCCCCCGCCCCACTAGCTAATCTTCTGTTAATCTCCCACATTTCAAGGCGGTCAGGGCCGGCTATCAAGCGTCGTTTATCAGCACAGAGAGAACATCCCGGTTTGTCGGGCCGTACTAATGGACCAATGACCCCCTCACCAAATGAAACAAAACCTCGAAGCCAAAGGATACCAGAGGACCTAAATCTCTCTTCTGCTTGTTGATGGATGGATGGAGGCCAAGCATCGCTAAGCACTAGGGCTAATTCTGTTTCTTCGGGAATCTCCTTGAAAAGGGCTTGACGTCTTATGTGATGGCTGGGTGACAATTGCTCCGAGACATAATCCGCTAATAAGCCTTCTCCGGTAATGAGAATATGGGCAGTCATTAGAAATCCCCCTCTCGTACCTGCACACCATATACCCCTGCCAGCTCTTGTTTTAAAAAAGGCTCTATCGCGAGGTCATAGACAACTAACTTTTTGCCGTTTCGATTAAGGACCTGTATCGAAGATTGTAAGAGCGCTAATGGTGTCATGTCATCACAAGAGGTGATTTCGAGTTTGCTTTCCTCTTTTTCTAGATAGATCATCGACTCACCCTCTTGCCTAACGACAGAATATACTCGATTTTGAGCGTCCAATAATGCTTGCTGCAATGTATTTTGTAAGGCCAATGTTGTGTTTAGACCTGTCCCTGTGTACCAATAGCCTTTTGATCTTACCGATACAATCGGGAAGCCTAGTACATCTTCTTTTAAACCAATGGTCGGTGCACCGTTCAAGGTGATCAGGGCATTTAAATAAAACCTGCATCGTTTATCCTCTATGGCTCCAATTGACACACGAAAAACCTTATTGAGGTGGTTTTCCTGACTTTTTTTCAATGTTTCATCTAGATAGGCTTGCAGCCCCCGGCAAACAGCTTCTGCGGTTGTTTCTCCTGCACCGATGCCAAGAAACCCTTCTGGAAGATGAACACCCACTTTATCTGTCCGATTAAGGAAGCCAGAACCATAGGAAGTGATCATTT
Source organism: Bacillus sp. ISL-18 (assembly GCF_018613415.1). Lineage (GTDB taxonomy): Bacteria > Bacillota > Bacilli > Bacillales > Cytobacillaceae > Neobacillus. Next base: position 13,658 of record NZ_JAGGQG010000025.1, read on the forward strand.
TGGAAACATACATTTCAATGCCCTTTAGACCGGCATTCCTTCTTGCTTCTTCATGTGTCAGCCCCGAACAGATCATTTCCGGCAGCAGTTTTGCCGGTCCCTCTGACACTGGGTCAACAGCCTGAATATAGCATTGGGATAGAGGAAGCTGTAACAAATTCCGTTCCTCCCAGGTATGAAAAATACCTATCTCTTTTGAGGTTAAGCGGCTGAAGTATTCCAAAAGCAATTCTTGCTGTTCATCCCTGTCTGATTCTTGTTTAAGTTTTAATTCAAGATCTACAACCTGTTCAGGTGTTTGCTTTATAGACATGATCGATGGATGTGGAATGAATGAAAGCCAGTCTCCTTCCAGCGTTTCATGATTAAGCATGAAAATTTGATTACTTTGATTTGAATCTGCTATCCCTGTAACCCTCTTGAAAAATTCAAACGCAGAGACATTGGCCAAAACAGCAGCTGAAGTGGAGGAGAAGGCCAGAGGCTCCCTATTTGCTTGTACGGCAGATTGATGGATTCTGCGCCATGCAGACTCAAAGCATCCCTCTGATTCTGGATGGGTTAACGGGCCAGAGTATCCAACTCCATCTAAATAGATGGCAGGAAGAAATGCCTTCTTATCTTCTTTGCAAATTTGATTCAGATTCCTTAATTCATTTATATCTCCATCCGGAGAGACATACAGAATCCAATCATAGGGCTGCACAGCGTCTTTCCAAACCTTTTTTCCTGCCTCTTTCGGATAGGGTACTTCCACCAACTCGATATCGGAATCTATTTTCCTCGCATTCTCCACATGTAAATTAAGGCGCAGACTATTGGTGGGAACTGCTTCTGTGACCATAACATTTAATTTGGGCAGCCCCGAATCCATTAATGCAGAAACCAGTGATACTAGGAAGGGTCCAGAGCCCACAGCCAGGACATTTGCCTGACGATACTTTTGAAAATGGTATGCACCTGATTCGGAGAAATTCTCGATAAATTCAATTTGTGAAGCATACTTTTCTAGGACTCGACGATTTAATTGATGGGGTAGATCCTTGCTTACATCTCGAACAAAACCATTCTTGTACAACGTTTCTCCGATTTCATATACCCTGTCACGGTACGCTCCCGTTAACCCCTCCGTCAAATCTCCCAATGTTTGCTCTCCATTAAACATCGGCAGCAGCTTCTCAATCCATTGATAAATGGTTCTGCCTTCGATTCGGAAGGAACTTACGTTATTTCTAAAATAGACACCCCCTTTTTGATCCGGGAGAAAAAACGTATCCCTTTTGGCCTTCAATCGTGAGGACGAGGTAAGTTTTGTCATTCAGCGCCTCCTTATTCCTTGTCGTTACAACCTATGCACTATCAGTTTATGTACGATTTTTTGTCCAATATGATAACATAGTAAAGAAGTGCCCCTGCGACACAAGTCGGAGCAGGAGCACTTTCTTTATAAAATAACCTCTTCTTTTGTAATTCCCCATAGGCAAGATTAAATAAAACCAATACCAAAGCCAAAGCAACCAAAGCCAATGCCGACACAACCAAAGCCGCCGCAGCCGCCGCAGCCGAAACAGCCGCCGCAACCGAAACAGCCGCCGCATCGGAAGCCGCCACATCGGAAGCCACCGCAACGAAAGCCTCCACAGCGACCCCACATACGCTCATCCTGGAATTGTGGAGCGTATGAAACTAACTCACCCGTTTGATAAGGGTCCATTGCCAACCCTTGCAGCTCATTATGAAAATTTTGCACTTTTATTCCTCCCCTTTGTATTTAATGACCATGTGCAATAGAAACCTGAAAAGAGAGTAAGATAATTTGTCAATTTTGTGTAAAAGAAATTTTTGGTACTGATGTACTCTCTTCAACAAAATATGGTTTTTTCTGGGGCGTTGTTACTAATGTAAAAGCCTATTTTACTTTGAAGATCTAAAGGAATGCTGCTTGTTTGCAGAAGATAAATGAAGAGGACATTATAAAAATACTACTGTGAAAGGTACATTAGTCTAAATCACTGTTTTCTAGTCAAACAAAAAATAGGCAAGTGTATATCCCTTGGGCACAAAAAAAAGACCTCAACTTAGTGGTTGAAAGTCTTGGAATGTCCGCAGGATTTTAACTCTAAAACTCTCAACCCGATGAAGCATGCGATTTCATGCGAATATCGTATGTAGAAAAAATCCTGCCGTATAAATAAGCAAAACTGAGTTGTAGACATGAGGCTATGTAAAAGGGCAGGGACAGGGAGCCCAATCCAAAAAGATAGCCTGTAATATACGGTCCAATTGAGGTGGGCAGCTTCATTGAAAAAAGATTGATACTTGACGCAAAGCCGCTCCGCTGGTTACGTGTTAAACTCACACTCAGTGCCTGCTGTGCCCCCTGCGTACCTCGATTTAAAGCCGTTCGAAGTATATAAATGACAGAAACGAGTGCATATGATGATAGTAGGGGCATCAGAATTAAAAGCAGACTTCCGATAAAACGGATGAAAACAATGGACCGGATTGTCCCATGATTATGAGATAATCTTGCTTGTAAAATGGAGGTAGCTCCGGTCGTGAAAAATGTAATCGCCAATGTGCTGCCAATTTGAGCAGGGCTTGCCCCAAATTTAGCCGAAAACCAATAGGACATCATTGGCCCGGTCAGCCCGATGGCAATTCCATTAAGGATGTTAATGGCTGCAAGCTTGTATACCGCTGCATTTTCTTCCTGCAAGATTTTCTTTTCTTCATTCCTCCGTCCCTCTTTTTTGTCTCCTTGGCAGTTTTCGCCTTCTCCTCCTTGAATGGTTAAAATGATGTAGGCTGTGATCATTGATGCAACGAGAATATAGCAGAATAGAAGGCGATTAGGAGATACTCCAGTCTTCAAAAAGGATGCAGCAGCCCCCGCTAGCACTGCTCCCGCCCCCATTCCGAAAAAACTGAGGGCATTATTCAAACTGTATACTTTGCCTCGTTCTGCTGTTGGGACAAAGGATGCAAGCCAGGCCTGCTCCGCAGGGGCGCTTGGACTGGGTGAACCCGCGTCTGCTTTTCCAAACCCGGAAAGTGTAATGGCAATAGACAATAAAATAGGGTTAGTGGTTAATACCCCGACCAGTGCACATCCGGCGGTAACTAGTTCAGAAATAAGGACAAACGGTTTTCGGCCAAGCCTGTCACTATACACACCTATAAAAGGTGCAAGTACAACACCAAGCAATCCTCCTGCAGCAAGCACACTCCCAATCGCTGCCGTGCTCCATCCCAGTGAATCGAGATATAAAGCCAATTCCACTACCATCATGCCTTGTCCAATACTGCGAACAAAATTTACCAGCATGAGCCGCTTGACCACCGGATGAATTTGACCAATTCCTGTAAATTTCACTTTAATCACTACCCTTTCAATTTATAGGTAATTTTTAGGTTACCAGGTTTCTACTTAAAAGGGTGCCAATTCTCAATTTCATTTATTCATAGGTATAAACAAACAAAGTTAACCATGGAATGACATGTTTACAAGGGATTTATGGTAAATAGAGGGATAAGCTTAGGTGTGGAGAGGGATTGATTCGATATGGCAGGTAAATGGAAGGGACTTAAAGTTGAACACAGCCGAAAAAAAATGGTGCTAAAGGGTATGTACGTGTCCCCTGCAGCACCACTTTGGCAACGCCTATTTTTTTAATAACCGTTCTATTGCAGATCTTTCCTGAGAATATCTCCGATAGATTAGGGGGGATGATGATTCAACCGATTTGCTGTTGGCCTCCTGTACAGCTTTTTCAATTAAATGATGTTCTGGTGCCCATTGGCAGACTGGGTCCACCGCATAGGCATCTCCCGTTAAGGCAAAAGCCTGACAGCGGCACCCTCCTCCATCCTGCTGCCTAAAATCACAGCTGAGACAAGCTTTGGGCATCGATTCTTCCCCCCGGAAACAGTTAAAAGATTCTGATTCATACCAAATAAATTCTAACGAAGACTCACGGACATTTTCAAAAGATAATTCTTTTATAATCCCGGCGGTTGGACACGGAAGGGCAGTTCCATTCGGAGCTACCGTTAGACCAATAGCTCCCCATCCCCCCATGCAAGGCTTGGGTGCAGATGCATAATAATCAGGAATAACCCAAATAATTTCCATCTTCCGCTTCAGTCTTGCTATAGCGGCTTCATAGACTGCACTTGCACGCTCAATCTGGTCCCTGCTTGGCAGAAGTTTCTCCCGATTCAGCAGTGCCCAGTTATAATACTGGGTGTTCGCCAGCTCCAACCGCTCGGCTCCCAGTTCTTCCGCAAGCTGAATGATTTCCCCCACCTGATCAAGATTCATTCGGTGTAACACCACATTTAATGACAAATGCAGTTCTGCCTGTTTTACAGCAGTGACCGCTTCCCGTTTTTTCTCAAAGGCTTTGTATCCGCCAATCCGATCGGAAAGTTTCGCTTCTGCTGCTTGAAAGCTCACCTGCACATTGGCTAAACCGGCTTCCTTTAGCCGAATCGCTTTTTCCGCTGTTAAGCCAATGCCGCTTGTAATGAGATTGACATACATCTCTAATCCAGCAGCGTGGCTGATAAGGGCTTCCAGGTCATCCCGAAAAAGCGGTTCGCCGCCAGAAAAATGAACTTCCACTACTCCCAATTCGGCGGCCTCGGACAAGACCCGTCTCCATTCCTCCGTTGAAAGTTCCTTAGCTTCCTTTGCCATTTCAATAGGGTTTGAACAATACGGACAATGCAAAGGACAGCGATGGGTTAATTCAGCAAGCAGCGAATAAGGGGGTTGAACGGCACTATGGCTCTGCGTCTTCATGCTGAATCACCACCCATCCCTGATCCGCCATCTCCAGTAAAAATTCGGAAATGTCAGCCTCCATTGTTTTCAATTCGGGCACAGCACCCGAACTACCTGTTTCTGAGCCTGCCATTAGAGAATTCCTGATGTATTCAGTGATGGTGTTTACGGTCCGGCTCCCGTCACATAAACGAAGGATCGACGCTGCAGTTTCGTTTAGGACTACAACCTTTTCCGGCAGCAAAAGGAGATGTTTTTCTCTCACCTTATCAAATTTTAATCGCGCCTTTGCAGCGATTTTTGGAAGACTGCCAGCTACAAAAATAGACTCCACCACCAATCATTTATTCTTCCCAGTTCACGGTTTAGGGGGATAAGCCTTTTCAATCGCATCAAGCTGTGCCCATAATACATCACATTTGAACCTTAATGCGTTGACAGCCCGCTGCTGTGCTTCTGGTGTTCGACATTGGGTTAAAACAAGTCTGAGGGCCACATCCGAATCACAAGGTGCCTGAGTCAAACGGCTTTGAAAGTAATCAAGCCCTGAACGGTCAATCCAAGGATACAGCTGCTCAAAAACTTTTATCCTTTTTGAGATAAGGTCAGGCGAAAACAATTCCGTCAAACTTGAGGCAACCGCTTCAATCCACGGCTTTGTCCGGGCAAAGTTCACATAGGCATCCACCGCAAATCGAACACCCGGGACCACATGCTCTTCCCGTATGACTTCTTCCCGAGATAATCCTACCGCTTCTCCCAGCTGCAGCCATGCTTCAATACCGCCATCTTCACCAGGCCTTCCGTCATGATCAAGAATGCGGCCAATCCACTCCCGTCTCAGTTCCCTTGACGGCAGATTGGACAGAATGGCTGCATCTTTAATTGGGACTGACTTCTGGTAGTAGTATCGGTTGGCCACCCAGCCGCAGATCTGTTCTTTGGTTAAGTTTCCTTGGTGCATTACGATATGAAATGGATGTTTGTCATGATAAGAAGAACGCCCTACATTCCTTAGCCGCTCCGTGAATTCATCCGCCGACCAAAGCTCTTCTCTTTTTTTATTACGGTTGATGAACCCTTTTTGCTCCAGCATCATCACACCTCCATTTCCATGCCATCATAGGCGACTTCAATTCCAAGCCGCTCTAATGTATTCCTCTCCACTGAGCCCTTTTTCAAAATAGGGTTGCTGTTGTTAATGTGGATTAGGATTTTTCTCTCTGCCGGGAGAGAAGCTAATAACTCCAAGGTGCCTGAGGGTCCGCTAATCGGTAAGTGGCCCATGCTTCTTGCGTCACGAGCAGCTGCTCCTAACCCGGTTAATTCATCTTCCGACCAAAAGGTTCCATCTACCATCAGAATATCGGCTTTCTTTAAACACGCCTCTATAGCCGGAGTGATCTTTTCTAATGTAGGAAAGTAAGCAAGACACCTGCCCGAATCCTCATTATGAAGAACCAGTCCAACCTCCCAAATCTCTTCTTGACCATTCAGCTCCTGGGTTGCCTTGGCATAGAGCGGCGGTTTTTTCGAAACGGGAACCGGCTCAACGGTGATGGTTTCTCCTGTTCCTTCAAGTAATGGTCCCACCCTTTGCCGAATTCCTGGATCAAGATACTGCCATTCCCATGAACAATAGTTTTTTAGCATTGGAAACACCGGAAAAGCGGAGTGCAAGCAGCTTCGTACCATCTTGGTCCCATAAATCGTCAGACTGGAGCCCTCCCGCAGTGACAATAGCCCGAGCGTATGGTCGAGCTCCGCATCCGTTAAAAGAACACCCGCAAGAGGGGTCTCCCTTATGCCTGGACCTGCATTGAGTGAATCAAACGATTCAATTTGCCTGAGAATATCCGGACCTGCATTGATGAGGTACCAGTCCTTTTCATTGGCAGTTACCGCAAGCGAAGATTGTAATAACGGCTGGAGTTCAGCATTTCCTGAGCGGACTGCCCGACAGTTGGGACAGGCACAGTTCCACTGCGGAAAGCCTCCTCCAGCCGCCGCTCCTAATACTCTAATTCGAATTTGGTTTCAGTCCTTTCCCTTTTATGCGGGCATTATTTTTTTCTATATTCCGAGGTTTTCCAAAAAACCTTGCAACCTGCCACCCTATCGCCATATTCACCACAGCCATCAGGATATATAGCAAATAGTCCCCTATTGGATCAGGAAGCAGGAGATCGACAATCAGCCACCCACCTGCTGTAGCACCCCCGATCATCACGCCAATTACTGATTTTAAGTAACGATTCATATGCACACCCTCCGTTTTTTGATTAAAATCATGAACAAGAGGCAAGCAGTCTCCACTATTTTGCGATGTAGGAATACATCGTCACCTCGCAAGAAGTGTTGATTATTTCGTACTCAGGCTTTAACCACATGTGATTCCCCCCTTTCTTGACACTTTCAATAATGATTATTTTTTAAAGGAGTGTCTGATATTACCTTTCAAAACAATCTTATGTCAGCGGAAACACCAAAATAACTAAAATTTCAACTTGGGGTTGTCCAAATGTGCCTGTATTTTGCAAAATACTGCAAAAAAGGACAAGCTTCGAAGCAAAGTATCATAAAAAAAACCTGAGTCCGTAAACTCAGGTTTTCTTGCTTCAAATTAAATTACTTCTTCTGAGACAGCCATTTTGCCAATACTTCAGCCTCGTCCTTACCAACAAGACCTCCTGGCATACGTCCGCCTCCGTTAATGATTTGATTTAATATCTCCTCCTCAGACATGGATACTCCAACATGTCTTAAGTCAGGACCTGCACCTCCCTCAAGATTTCCACCATGACAGGACATACAGCTCTTTTTGTAAAGGACTTCAGCATTCATAGCAGCCGGCTGCTTCTTATCTTTTTCTTTATTCCCATGGCTGCCATGATTGGCGGTATCCGTTTTTCCTTGACCTTCAGGATCTGCACCGCCCGGATCTTTTGCAGGGGTTATTGTTTTATCCCCTCCCAATCCGTAGGTTACCACCTTTGTTCCAGTAACAAACGTAACGTATTGTTTGCCGCCATCCATATAAATCGCCGGCGCCATCATAATCTGAGCTCCGCCAGTTTTCATGTTCCATAAGACTTTTCCAGTTTTAATATCAAGAGCACTTACCGTTCCATCCAATTCGCCGTAAAAAGCAAGTCCTGTAGTCGTACTTGTAAAACCACCGCGCATTGGTTGTTTCGTCTTAAGCTGATAGGCATGCTTGCCGGTATTCACATCAATGGCGGTAATGGTACCAGATATGTCTTCGCCTTTTGGCGCCAACGTAATCGCAGTTCCTGGGAATAAACCATTTTTTGCCTCCAGTTCCTTTTCATCTTTCGCTGCAGACTCTAAAGATGGCTTATTAATACCAGGAATCAATACATAATTGGTTTTAGGATCATAGGTTTCCGGAGCATAGTTTTGTCCGCCTTCCGCTCCCGGCCATTGCATCGCCGGTTTATTTGGATCCGTCGGCTGTGTGGTGTGCTGGATTTTGACAAATGGAACGCCATTATAGATGGTATCGCCTGTTTTGGCATCCCACGCAAACCATTTTCCGTTCTTTCCGCCGTGTACAACAATTTTTTGCTTTTTGTTGTTGACCGTAGCATTCAGGATCATCGGAGTTGAGGTCGCATCATAATCCCATTCGTCCTCCTCATCCATTTCCGAATTTGCCCAAATCAATTTGCCTGTTTTACTTTCAAGAGCAACGACCGAGTCCGTATAAGGGTTTTTACCTGGACGAATTTTCTTAAAAAAGTCAGGAGCAGGGTTACCCGTGCCAAAATACATCACGTCAGAATCCGGGTCAAAAGCAATCTGTCCCCAGACGGCTCCGCCTCCTGTATAATTGCCCTTTACCCAACCTTCCCCCTTCTCAGGGACTGTCCAGAATGGTCCATCCCAGGCTGGCGTCAGGTCACTTGCTTTATAGGCCATCACAAAGCCGCGAATACCATTGTCACCGCCGCTGCTTCCCACATAGACGTTTCCTTTATAGTACATCGGAGCCATTGTTTCATAATATCGGTTTTCAAGCTTAGCTCCTGGTATTGTATCCCAAAGGTTGATCATTTTAATCAATTTTCCGTCTTTCGCGTTAAGTTTGGCTAAGCGATTATCCGCAATTAGGACAAACACATTGCCATCCGCAACAGCCACACCCCGGCTGGCAACAACCTCTAAAAGGCTTAGATCCGCATGGTCAAGATGGTCAAGAACATCCTTTGGCGGCGTCCATTGCCAAATTTTCTTCCCATTTGAGGCATCCATGGCAAACACTCGGTTCATTGAGGTCGTGACATACATGACACCATCTTTCACTACTGGAAAATCCTCCGAAGCATTAGGAATCTTCTTATTCCAATTTGCCAAATCTGCCTGCCAGACAATCCCTAAATCCTTCACATTGTCTTTTGTAATCTTGTTATAAGGGACATGCCGAGATTGTTGTAAGTCATACCCCCAAAGTGGGAAACCGGTATCCTTTTTGGAACTGGTCGTTTGTTTTTTGGCAGTGTCCTGTTTTTTTGCAGGTTTCTGCTGCTGACAGCCAACAATTAATACTACCGCCAATAAAGCTGCGAATATTGCTTTTAAATAACGAATCAAAAAAAAGACCCTCCTTATGTGTATAAGTTCAGAGTGATTGCCTCAATTTTTGGATGCTCTGAATTTTCCAATCCGGGGAGAACCCTGCTTTATTGGTCCTCACTCTTTTTTCTATATTGAGTAAAGGATTCCTTATTTATGCAAAAAACCATTTAAAATCAGTTAATATTTTTAACAATAGTGGATGAGGAATATTTACCAAATGTGGAGACAATCTATAGTTGAAATGAACTAAAAATCTTAGGATGGTGATTAAATGAAGATTTTCTTAAAAACGGCGAAATGTTTGGGTGGGTTTGTCTTATTACTTTTCTTTCTCATTGGGGGAACATGGCCTTCCACTCAAAGCGCGTTGGCTGCACAGGAAAAAACAATCGGTACAGCGGAAAATGGCGGGATCAAACTTACGATTACAAACTATGCTATCACAAACTATGGTCAAGAGATGATTTTGTATTATACCGTAGAAACAAAAACAGGTAATTTGATGGATGAAAATGTGAAAGGGCTGTTAAAAAATCCGGAAATCTCTATTGCAGATAATCGTCTTCAAGGAATGGATGCCAATCATAAAAAAATAAGCAGCCAGAAATATCTAGGTGCAGTCAGAGTAAACTTGCCGCAATATATACCTGCAACCTCAACTGCGGCACTTAGTACAGATGCAATTCTAAATCAAAAAGGACAGTGGACAATTAATTTCCAAATTAAAAAATAGCAAAAAAATATACTATTAGATCCCTAGGCCATGCCGGGGGTTTTTATTTGTAAAAAAAAACCCCCAACCAAAAGGTTGAGAGTTTCTGTAGTTCCGCAAAAATTAACGTTTTGAGAACTGAGGCGCACGACGAGCACCTTTAAGACCGTATTTCTTACGCTCTTTCATACGTGCATCACGAGTTAATAAACCTGCGCGCTTTAATGATGGACGGAACTCTGGGTCAGCTTGAAGTAATGCACGAGCAATACCGTGGCGGATTGCGCCAGCTTGACCAGTGTATCCACCGCCGCTTACGTTTACAAGAACATCATAGCTGCCAACTGTTTCAGTTGCAACTAGAGGTTGTCTTACAACAACACGTAATGCTTCAAATGGGATATAATCTTCGATTTCACGACCATTAACTACAATTTTACCTGTGCCTGGAACTAAGCGCACGCGTGCGACAGAGCTCTTACGACGACCAGTACCGATATATTGAACTTGTGCCATAGTTTTTGTCCCTCCTTCTAAATTAACCGCGAAGTTCGTAAACTTCAGGTTTTTGTGCTTGGTGTGGATGCTCACTGCCAGCATACACGTGTAATTTTTTGAACATTGCGCGTCCTAGAGAATTCTTTGGAAGCATGCCTTTAACTGCTAGCTCGATCATTCTCTCTGCATAGTTCGTACGCATTTCAAGAGCAGTTCTAGTTTTTAAACCACCTGGATGCATTGTGTGACGGTAGTAAATCTTGTCAGTTAATTTCTTACCAGTTAGTTCTACTTTAGAAGCGTTAAGAATAATTACATTATCACCAGTGTCAACATGTGGTGTAAAAGTTGGTTTGTTTTTACCGCGTAAGATTGAAGCTACTTCAGAAGCAAGACGACCAAGAGTTTTGCCTTCTGCATCAATCACATACCATTTACGCTCGATATTGTTGGCATTTGCCATAAACGTTGAACGCATGAGTTTCCCTCCTATTAAATCCATTAAAGATTATTATTTTCGCACTTTTAAAGCTATCAGCGTTCGATTCTGTTCCGGGAATAAACAGCTGATATCCTCGTGCAGTCATTTTCAAATCATATATTTTCAATCACGATGAAGACTTTCCGGGGCTTAATCGTGGGATTAAAAACACGCACATCTAATATAATAAATACTACAGGTCTAAATGTCAAGAAAATGTTACACCAGGAAAGGTTGTTTTAGAAATTTTATTCATAAAATACTTTCCAAAGATAAAGACCCTGGGCTGGAGCCGTTTTTCCGGCAAAGCGGCGGTCCTTTTTAACCAAAATATCCGCGATTTCTTCCGGTCTCAGCTTTCCACTGCCCACTTCCAATAACGTTCCTGTCAGGATACGAACCATATTATATAAAAATCCATTGCCCACAAAACGCAGTGTCAGAAAATCTTCGTTTTGTAGAAAATCAATTGTTTCAATGGTCCGGACTCTATCCTCAACTTCTGTCTTTGCTGAGCAAAAACTAGTAAAATCATGGGTACCAATGAAAGTGCGGCTAGCTTCCTTCATGGCCTCTATATTTAAATCATACGGGTACAGAACAGAGAAATTCCGTTGAAAAGGATCCCTCATTTTCGAAAGCTGCAGAACATAGCGATATTCTTTTCCAATCGTATCAAAACGGGCATGAAACGAGGAATCTGCTTTTATAACCGAAAGAACAGATAGATCCTCCGGCAGCAACGAATTAAGAGCTATTTGCCATCTTTCCTCCGAAATTGGAAGTGGAGAATCAAAATGAATAACTTGTCCCTTTGCATGAACTCCCGCATCCGTTCTACCTGATGCAAAAACTTTAATAGGTTCTCCTTTATGCATCTTGGCTAAGGCAGTTTCTAGTTCATATTGAACGGTTCGTTTCTTTGGCTGTACTTGGTAACCAAAAAATCCTGACCCATCATAAGAAATAATCGACTTATACCTTTGCATCATTTCGCTCCATTATGACCGTAATAGGATAAGTAAGGCAGTTAATACAACTAATAAAAGAATTTGAAGCGTATCCACTGGCCTCCAGCTCAGCTGACGGTACTTTGTCCTTCCTTCACCGCCGCGATAGCCTCGTGCCTCCATCGCAATGGCCAGCTCCTCCGCCCGCTTAAAGGCACTGACAAACAAAGGAATCAAGAGTGGAATAACTGCCTTTACCCGTTCCTTAATTGGACCGCTGTCAAACTCCACTCCACGCGCAATTTGCGCTTTCATAATCTTATCGGTTTCCTGCATCAGCGTTGGAATAAACCGTAGGGAAATAGACATCATCAACGCCATCTCATGGACCGGAAACCGGACCTTCTTCAACGGATTTAATAGAGTTTCCATCCCATCAGTAATTTCGATTGGACTAGTTGTTAGTGTTAATAAAGAAGTCATGAGAATTAAGAAAAAGAATCTTAGTGAAATAAAAATCCCCTGTCTTACTCCCTCTTCATAAATCTCCAAAGGACCCCATTTAAATAGAAGGTCACCCTGCTTTGTAAAAAACAACTGCAGTACTAACGTAAATAAAACAAGCCATATGACCGGCTTAAGGCCGCCATATAAAAAGCGGACGGGAATCCTCGACATGCCTAGCATATAAAAAGTATAAATACCTATAAGTACATAAGTAATCCAGTTATTAGCAAAAAAGATAATACAAACAAATAGAAAGATAATTAATAGTTTTGAACGAGGATCCATTTTGTGAATAGTCGAATCAGCAGGGACATAACGGCCAAAAATCATTTTTTCCATCATGAGTGAACACCCCTGCTTAAAACCTCAGCAACCTTTGACGATAACTCTTCAATCGTGAGATAAAATTTGTCTAACTTCATACCTGTTTGTTTTTCTAGTTTCAACTGAAAGCGAACCACTTCCGGAACATCAAGACCCATTTGTACTAATTCAGCCGGGGCTGAGAAGATTTCCTCTGGTGTCCCTTTTTTTGCGACTCTGCCCTGCTGCATGATAACAATTTGATCCGCATACCTTGCTGCATCCTCCATACTATGGGTTACTAATATGGTAGAAAGCTTTCTTTCCTTATGAAGTTCAAAAAACATATCCATAATCTCTTTACGGCCTCGCGGGTCTAGCCCTGCTGTCGGCTCGTCTAAGACAATCACATCAGGCTCCATGGCTAGCACGCCGGCAATGGCCACACGCCGCATTTGCCCGCCTGAGAGGTCAAAGGGTGATTTGTGTAGGATCTCTTCTGCAAGTCCCACTTGTTTTAGTGCAAGCCTTGCCCGCTCCTTAGCCTCTGTTTCAGATACTCCAAAATTCATCGGTCCAAAAATAATATCCTTTTCCACCGTTTCTTCAAATAACTGATGCTCTGGGAATTGAAAAACGATACCAACCTTTTGTCGGACAGGCTTTAAATGTTTATTTTTCTGTCCAGATTTAATTTCATGACTACCAATCTTCACAGTCCCCTTGGAGGGCTGCAGCAATGCATTTAAATGCTGCAAGACCGTTGACTTGCCTGAGCCCGTATGACCAATGATCGCCATGTAGGTGCCAGCTGGGATATCAATCGAGACATCTTCAATCGCCAGCCGTTCAAAAGGGGTATTTGCTTGATATCGGTATTCTACTTGCTGAAGCGAGATGTCCATAACTCTGTCACCAACTCTTCTTCCGTTAAATAGTGCTTTGATAGTGTCAATCCATTTTGACGGAAAGCTTTGCTCATCTTTACAGAGAAAGGGATGTCCAATCCTAACTGGATCAATTGTTCATCCATGGCAAAAATCTCTTCCGGTGTTCCCTCACGAAATACTTCTCCCTGGTTCATGACAATTATTCGGTCAGCTTTGGCGGCCTCATCGAGGTCATGGGTAATGGAAATGACAGTAAGAGACTTTTCTTGTTTAAGCAGACGTACAGTCTCCAATACCTCTTCACGGCCCCTTGGGTCTAGCATAGAGGTGGCCTCATCAAGAATAATAATGGACGGTCTTAAGGCTAGTACACCTGCAATCGCTACACGCTGCTTCTGTCCACCTGATAGATGGTGGGGCTCTTGATATAGAAATTGATCCATTTTTACCCTTTTTAATGAATCCTCTACGCGTTGCACCATTTCTTCTCGAGGTACCCCATTATTTTCTAAACCAAAAGCCACATCATCCTCAACCGTTGTCCCTACGAATTGGTTATCAGGATTTTGAAAAACCATACCGACTTTTTTTCGTACATCCCAAATCGTTTCTTCAGTCAACACGACATGATCAATGGTAATATCGCCTTCCTGGGGAAACTGAAGACCATTTAATAATTTCGCCATTGTTGATTTACCGGACCCATTATGTCCAACAATCGCTAGCCATTCCCCTTCATAAATATCAAAGCTCACATTTTTCAAGGCATAGCGTTCCTGTGTATCATATTGAAAGGATACACCTTTAAGAGATACAATTGACTTTTTCATCGCCCATTCTCCTAGCTAAACTTTTCTCCGCTCACATGCTGCAAACATCATTTTACCTTGTATATAACAAAAAAAGCCTGCACCTCGTCCCTAAGCAGCACGTATTCAACTGCAAATAAAGGGATTTCTAAAAAGAAATGGGAGGAGGTGCATGAGCTAGACGAGACGTGAAGAAGAAAACAAAAATGGTTTTCATTCCGAAGAGGGAAAAAGGACCTCTGATGGCTCTTAAGATAAGAGTCACGCTCATCATAACACTCGTTTGGCTTGTGTCGAACAATTATAAAAATTTCCTTTACAGAAAAAGGGCAAAGAACAAGTTTGTTTGTAAACTGTCCAGCGCCCTTGTTGTCTGTTAAAGTGTATTAAACTAACTCGATAATAACCATTGGCGCACCGTCACCGCGGCGAGGTCCAAGTTTCATAATACGAGTGTATCCACCTTGACGCTCTTGGTAACGTGGAGCGATATCAGCGAAAAGTTTTTGAACTGCATCTTGACCATTTTCAGCATTAGCAACTTCATTACGAACGTAAGAAGCAGCTTGACGGCGAGCATGAAGATCTCCGCGCTTACCTAATGTAATCATTTTTTCAACAGTTGAGCGAAGTTCTTTCGCACGAGTTTCTGTTGTTTCGATGCGCTCGTTGATAATTAAATCTGTAGTTAAATCACGTAGCATAGCTTTACGCTGTGCGCTTGTGCGTCCTAACTTTCTGTATGCCATGAAGGGTTCCCTCCTTTGTTGAAGTCATAAAACAGATATCAGCTACGCTTGACTAGTCGTCTTTACGTAAGCCTAATCCAAGCTCTTCTAGTTTTGCCTTCACTTCTTCGAGTGATTTGCGGCCTAAGTTACGAACTTTCATCATATCTTCTTCAGTTTTATTAGCTAGTTCCTGAACAGTGTTGATTCCAGCACGCTTTAAGCAGTTATAAGAACGAACAGAAAGGTCTAGTTCTTCAATAGTCATTTCAAGAACTTTTTCTTTTTGATCTTCTTCTTTTTCAATCATAATTTCAGCATTTTGGGCTTCGTCGGTTAAACCTACGAAAATATTCAAATGCTCGGTCAAAATTTTCGAACCAAGAGCAATCGCTTCTTTTGGCCCAGTGCTTCCATCTGTCCAAACATCAAGCGTTAGCTTATCAAAATTAGATAATTGACCTACACGAGTATTTTCTACTTGATAAGAAACACGTGAAATTGGCGTATAAATAGAGTCAATCGGAATAACACCAATCGGTTGATCTTCTCTTTTGTTCTGTTCAGCCGGTGTATATCCACGACCACGTCTAGCGGTTAGACGCATACGAAGATGTCCATTTGTAGCCATTGTAGCAATATGAAGGTCTGGATTTAAGATCTCAACATCACTGTCATGGGTAATGCTGCTAGCCTTAACAGGTCCTTCACCTTGAACATCAATTTCAAGAGTTTTCTCTTCATCAGAGTAGATTTTTAAAGCCAATTTTTTAATGTTTAAAATGATGGATGTTACATCCTCTACGACGCCTTCAATTGTTGAGAACTCATGAAGTACCCCATCGATTTGAATCGATGTAACAGCGGCACCTGGGAGTGAAGATAATAGGATACGACGTAAGGAGTTACCCAAAGTGGTACCATATCCACGCTCAAGTGGCTCTACGACGAACTTACCGTACTTGGCATCATCGTTGATCTCAATCGTTTCGATTTTTGGTTTTTCTATTTCGATCATCAAATAACCCTCCTTCAAAACGTCGAAACTTCATTAGGTATTCCTAACTGAAATTCCCCCATGTATACGTTCCCGTTTTGTGCACAACAACTGGAATAAAATATTCTGTATTAGTGCAAATAATTAATATCATATCCCATTATAGACATATGATAAGAATTCTATACAGAAAAATTAAACACGACGACGTTTTGGCGGACGGCATCCATTATGAGGAACAGGTGTAACGTCTTTAATAGCAGTTACTTCTAGACCAGCAGCTTGAAGAGCACGAATCGCAGCTTCACGGCCAGCACCAGGTCCTTTAACGGTAACTTCTAAAGTTTTCATACCATGTTCGATAGAAGTTTTAGCTGCAGTTTCAGCTGCCATTTGCGCTGCGAATGGAGTAGATTTACGAGAACCTCTAAATCCAAGCGCACCTGCACTTGACCATGAAATTGCATTACCATGAACATCAGTAATAGTTACAATAGTATTGTTAAATGTTGAACGGATATGAGCGATACCAGATTCAATATTCTTTTTAACACGACGTTTACGTGTATTAGTTTTACGAGCCATTTAAATTAACCTCCTTTGCCGATTACTTCTTCTTGTTCGCAACAGTCTTACGAGGACCTTTGCGTGTACGAGCGTTGTTTTTCGTATTTTGTCCACGAACCGGTAAACCACGACGATGACGTAATCCGCGGTAGCAGCCGATTTCCATTAAACGCTTAATGTTAAGAGAAATTTCACGGCGAAGATCACCTTCGACTTTTAATCTGTCGAGGATGTCACGGATTTTGTTTAATTCGTCTTCAGTTAGATCACGTACACGAGTATTTTCTGAAACACCAGCTTCAGCTAATACCTTTTGTGCAGTAGCTTTACCAATACCATAAATGTAAGTCAAAGAGATAACTACACGCTTTTCACGTGGAATATCTACACCAGCAATACGTGCCATAATGAGCGCACCTCCTTAAAATTAACCTTGTTTTTGTTTATGTTTAGGGTTTTCACAGATAACCATAACTTTTCCGCGTCTACGGATAACTTTGCACTTTTCGCAGATCGGTTTGACAGATGGTCTTACTTTCATTATCCTAACCTCCTTAATAGTACGGAGTGCAAGCAAGCAGTTTATTTGAAGCGGTAGGTAATTCTTCCGCGTGTTAAGTCATATGGAGAAAGCTCAACTGTTACTTTGTCTCCTGGAAGAATCCGAATGAAATGCATACGAATTTTACCAGAAACATGAGCCAGCACTGTATGACCATTTTCTAATTCTACCTTAAACATCGCATTTGGCAAAGTTTCTAGTACTTTACCTTCAATTTCAATAACATCATCTTTGGCCATCGTCTCGTCTCCCTTCTTTAATCAAAAATAGTGTTCGAAAATCTATTGCAAAACTATCATTCGTTCAACATTAGCAACCTTATAATATTACCATATTGTTCGTCTTCTGTCCGCAACTTTTTTCTACATATGCAAGAATAAGTAATTCCTCTGTAAGTCTTGCCCAACTCTCGGTTCTACATACTCAGTACTATAGAAAAGCAATTTTCTAGCACATACTTTTAGATCTAATGGAAGAGTTGTCGAGAGTCGCTCGCACATTGGTACCAATGACCATTAACGTAATTCCTCAAGTATCTGTTGAATATCAGCAAATACTTTCTTTATATCTTGCTGGCCATCAATGTTACGAAGATAGCCTTTTGTTTCATAAAAAGTAAGTAATGGTTCTTGTTGTTTGATATTAATATCTAAGCGATTTTGAACAGTTTCAGCATTATCATCCGCACGTTGGTACAGTTCCCCGCCACATTTGTCGCAAGTTCCCTCTTTTGCAGGAGGATTAAAGATTAGATGGTATGTTGAACCACACACTTTACAAATCCGACGTCCAGTCAAACGATCCATTAAAATACTTTTATCAACATTGATATTTAAACAATAGTCAATCTTTTTATTTAAATCAGTTAGTAGATTTTCCAAAGCCTCAGCTTGAGGTACAGTTCTAGGAAATCCATCTAAAAGGAAGCCCTTTTGACAATCTTCTTTACTAAGTCGTTCACGAACAATACCAATAGTTACCTCATCGGGAACAAGTTCGCCTTTATCCATGAATGATTTAGCCTGTATACCTAGTTCTGTTCCTTCTTTCATCGCTGCACGGAACATATCTCCTGTAGAGATATGAGGGATGCCGTATTGTTCGACGATTCTTTCAGCTTGTGTGCCTTTTCCGGCACCTGGAAGCCCCATTAATACTAAATTCACACGTGTTCCCCCTCGTGCTTTAAATGGGTTTTTAGGGGCCAAAGGTCCCTAAAAACCTATTTTATAAAGCCTTTATAATGACGTTTAACTAGCTGTGCCTCAAGTTGTTTATACGTATCCAGTGCAACACCGATTACGATTAACAAGCTTGTTCCACCAATTTGAGCCGATTGCGGTAAATTCGCTAATTTTATAAAAATAGTAGGAAGTATCGCAATAATGGTAAGGAAAAGAGCACCAACAAAGGTTAAACGGTATAAGACGCGAGTTAAGTATTCCTGCGTACTTTTTCCTGGACGAATACCAGGAATATAGCCGCTCTGCTTTTGTAAGTTTTCCGCTGCTTGTTCTGGGTTAACTTGGATAAAAGCATAGAAATATGTGAACGCGATAATTAAAATGGCATATAACGTCATCCCAATAGGATGAGTATAGTCAAGATTTCTTGTAATCCACAATGTTACATCATTAGTTGGAAAGAATGATGCAATGGTTCTTGGCGTTACAATGAAAGATACCGCAAAGATAACTGGGATAACACCTGCAGCGTTAACCTTTAACGGCATATGAGTAGACTGTCCGCCTACAGGATTACGACCTGCAACCATACGTTTTGCATATTGAATTGGTATTTTACGATTTGCTTGTTGAATGAAGATAACTCCTACAACAATCGCAATAATCGCAATCACGATTAATACAACCGTCACAATACGTAAGAATAATGCTTCACCGGCATTCTCAAACTGTTGAACATAAATTTGATTAACAGTTGATGGAATCCCAGCAGCAATCCCTGCAAAGATGATAATGGAAATTCCATTTCCAACACCTTTTTCAGTAATTTGCTCGCCAAGCCACATTAAGAATGATGTTCCGGCAGTTAAGGTAACCGCAATTAATAGATACGTACCAACACCTGGATTCTCAATCAATTGTCCGCTGGCTAGATTATTAAATCCGTAGGACATACCTAATGCTTGGATAAATCCAAGCACAACAGTAAAGTATCGGGTAAATTGAGCAATCTTACGACGGCCCGATTCACCTTGCTTGGACCATTCTGTAAACTTCGGAACTACGTCCATTTGTAAAAGCTGAATGATAATCGAAGCAGTGATATATGGCATAATACCCATTGCAAAGATGGAGAATTGTTTTAATGCTCCACCTCCAAAGGTATTAAGGATACCGAAAACACTTAGCTTATCTTGATTAGCAAGTACATCAGCATTTACATTCGGTACAGGAATAAATGTACCTAGTCGAAAAACGACTAACATTAAAAGGGTGAATATTATTTTACGTCTTATCTCACCCACGCGCATAAAATTGGAGATTGTCTGGAACATTAGATCACCTCAGTAGTTCCACCAGCAGCTTCGATAGCTTCCTTAGCAGCAGAGGAGAATTTGTGAGCTTTAACAGTCAACTTTTTCTCTACGTTCCCTTTTGCAAGAATCTTAATTCCTGCTTTTTCGTTACTTACAACGCCTGTTTCGATAAGAAGTTCTGGAGTAACTTCTGTACCTTCTTCAAAGCGATTTAAAGCATCAAGATTGACAACAGCATACTCTTTACGGTTGATATTGGTAAAACCACGTTTTGGTAAACGACGGAATAAAGGTGTTTGACCACCTTCAAAACCTAAGCGTACACCGCCGCCAGAACGAGCGTTTTGACCTTTATGACCTTTACCTGCTGTTTTACCTTGACCAGAACCGATTCCACGGCCTAAACGCTTGCGTTCTTGACGAGAACCTTCGGCAGGCTTTAATTCATGAAGTTTCATATTGGCACCTCCTTATGAAAGAAAACAATAAATTATTGTTCTTTAACTGTTACAAGGTGAGCAACTTTGTTGATCATACCGCGAATAGCAGCGTTATCTTGATGCTCAACTGTTTGATTTAATTTACGTAAACCTAGCGCTTTAACTGTTTCACGTTGGTCCTCAGGGCGACCAATTACGCTGCGGTTGAGGGTAATTAAAAGTTTCGCCATTTGAATTCCCCCCTTATCCTAACAGTTCTTCTACTGATTTACCACGTAATTTAGCTACGTCCTCAGCACGTTTTAATTGTGTTAAACCATCAATTGTTGCGCGAACCATGTTAATCGGAGTGTTAGTTCCTAATGATTTAGAAAGGATGTCAGCAACACCGCCTAATTCTAGGACAGCACGAACCGGTCCTCCAGCGATAACTCCAGTACCTTCAGAAGCAGGTTTTAAGAGAATTTCGCCAGCACCAAAACGTCCAATTACTTGGTGAGGAATTGTAGTTCCAACCATTGGTACTTCGATTAAATTTTTCTTTGCATCTTCGATAGCTTTACGGATTGCATCTGGAACTTCTTGAGCTTTACCAGTTCCGAAACCTACATGACCGTTTTTATCTCCAACTACTACAAGAGCAGTGAAACGGAAACGACGTCCACCTTTAACAACTTTCGCAACACGGTTAACGGTTACTACGCGTTCTTCTAGTTCAAGTTTGTTTGGATCAATACGACGCATCTTTTTGTGTCCCTCCTTTGTCTATTAAAATTGTAAGCCGTTCTCACGGGCTGCATCAGCCAGTGCTTGCACACGTCCGTGATATAGGTATCCCCCACGGTCAAAGACCACAGCAGTGATACCTTTTTCAACCGCACGTTTAGCGACTAATTCACCGACCGCTTTTGCAGCTTCAAGATTACTTGTAGATTCAAGAGCGAAATCTTTTTCTATTGTAGAGGCACTTGCTAAAGTGACTCCATTCATGTCATCGATTAATTGAGCATAAATGTGTTTATTTGAACGGTACACATTTAGACGTGGACGAGCAGAAGTACCGCTAAGTTTCGCACGAACACGAGCGTGTCTTTTCTTGCGAGTAGCGTTCTTATCTTGCTTCGTAATCATTTACGTCACTCCTTTCGTTTACTTATGCGGCATTACTTACCGGTTTTACCCTCTTTACGACGAACGAATTCACCTTCGTAACGAATTCCTTTGCCTTTATATGGCTCTGGAGGACGAACTTGACGGATGTTGGCTGCTAATGCACCAACACGTTCTTTGTCAGTACCTTTAATAACAATTTTAGTATTAGCAGGTACCTCGATTTCAAGGCCAGCTTCAGGTTCAATTTCAACTGGATGTGAGTAACCAACGTTTAATACAAGCTTGTTACCTTGCTTTTGAGCACGATAACCAACCCCGATTAACTCTAAGCCTCTTGTGAAGCCAGTAGAAACACCTTCGATCATGTTTGCGATCACGGCACGAGTAGTACCATGTAATGCGCGGTGTTCTTTTACGTCAGATGGACGAGTAATTGTTACAGTGTTTTCTTCTACGTTAATTGACATATCAGGATTAAAAGTACGAGTAAGTTCGCCTTTAGGTCCTTTAACAGTCACAGTATTGTTGTTTAAAGTAACCGTAACTCCTGCTGGAATTTCGATTGGTTTTTTTCCTACGCGAGACATTTAGTGCACCTCCATTCATTCAAAAACTTAATTACCAAACGTATGCTAGAACTTCGCCGCCGATTTGTTTTGCACGAGCTTCTTTATCGGTAACAACACCAGTTGATGTTGAAACTAATGCAATACCAAGTCCGTTAAGTACACGTGGTACCTCATTTGATTTAGCGTAAACTCGAAGTCCAGGCTTGCTTATGCGCTTAAGACCAGTAATAACACGTTCGTTATTTGCACCGTACTTTAAGAAGATACGGATGATACCTTGTTTGTTGTCTTCGATAAACTCTACATCACGAACGAAACCTTCGCGCTTCAGAATTTCAGCGATTTCTTTCTTTAAATTAGAAGCAGGCACTTCTAATTTTTCGTGACGTACCATGTTCGCATTACGAATGCGAGTAAGCATATCAGCAATAGGATCTGTCATGACCATTATTTTTACCTCCTTCCCAACTTCTAGTTTTACCAGCTAGCTTTTTTAACACCAGGAATTTGTCCTTTGTATGCTAATTCACGGAAACAAATACGGCAAAGCTTAAATTTACGGTATACAGAGTGTGGACGTCCGCAACGTTCGCAGCGAGTGTACTCTTGTACTTTGAATTTAGGCGTGCGTTGTTGTTTCGCAATCATTGACTTTTTAGCCACGTTTTCGCCTCCCTTATTTAACGATTACTTTTGGAATGGCATTCCAAATTGAGTTAAAAGTTCACGTGATTCTTCATCAGTGTTTGCTGTCGTTACGATAACGATATCCATACCACGAACTTTGCTTACTTTATCGTAATCAATTTCAGGGAAGATTAATTGTTCTTTAATACCTAAAGTGTAGTTACCGCGACCATCAAATGCTTTCTTAGAAACACCACGGAAGTCACGTACACGAGGTAAAGAAACGGAAACTAATTTATCCAAGAATTCGTACATGCGCTCACCGCGAAGTGTAACCTTTGCACCGATTGGCATACCTTCACGAAGACGGAAACCAGCGATAGATTTCTTCGCACGAGTTACAACTGGCTTTTGACCAGTAATAGTAGCTAGCTCCTCAACAGCATTGTCAAGTGCTTTAGCATTTGCAACTGCGTCACCTACACCCATGTTGATTACGATTTTCTCAAGTTTTGGAACTTCCATAACTGATTTATAGTTGAACTTGCTCATTAGAGCAGGTGTTACTTCTTTAACAAATTTTTCTTTTAGGCGGTTCATTCATTGTACCTCCCTTCTTTTATAAACTATTTATCTAATACTTCACCGGATTTTGCTACGCGTACTTTTTTGCCATCAACCGTTGTGTAACCTACACGAGTTGGGTTACCTGTTTTAGGATCGATAGGCATTACGTTTGATACATGGATAGGAGCCTCAAAGTTAATGATACCGCCTTGTGGATTCACTTGAGATGGCTTAGAGTGTTTTTTCACAATGTTTACACCTTCAACCACTACACGGTTATCTTTTGGATAAGCAGCCAGGATTACACCTGTTTTGCCTTTATCCTTACCAGAGATGACTCTTACTTTATCACCTTTTTTTACATGCATCTGTGCGCACCTCCTTAAAGGCAATTAATTTTAAAATTATAATACTTCTGGAGCTAAAGAAACGATTTTCATAAAGTTGTTGTCGCGAAGTTCGCGGGCAACTGGTCCGAAGATACGAGTTCCACGAGGGCTTTTATCATCTTTAATAATGACACATGCGTTTTCATCGAAACGAATGTAAGAACCATCGGGACGACGCGCACCGCTCTTTGTACGAACAATAACAGCCTTAACAACGTCACCTTTTTTAACAACGCCACCTGGTGTTGCTTGTTTTACTGTACAAACGATCACATCACCAATACCAGCAGTTTTGCGACCAGAACCACCAAGAACTTTAATCGTAAGTACTTCACGAGCACCAGAGTTGTCAGCAACTTTTAAACGTGATTCTTGTTGAATCATGTGTGTAACCTCCCTTCGGAATGAAGCTTATCCGAACAATTAAATAATAACTGCTTTTTCTACGATTTCAACTAAACGGAAACGTTTAGTAGCTGAAAGTGGGCGAGTTTCCATGATGCGTACTACATCGCCGATCTTTGCTTCGTTTTGCTCATCATGAGCTTTAAACTTTTTAGAGTATTTCACGCGTTTACCATATAAAGGATGCTTTTTATGTGTTTCTACTAGTACAGTAACGGTTTTATCCATTTTGTCAGAAACAACGCGTCCAGTGTAAACTTTGCGCTGGTTACGTTCACTCATTGTGTGAACCTCCTCTCGGATAATTACTTGTTAACGCTGATTTCTCTTTCACGAACAACTGTCTTCATGCGAGCAATCGATTTGCGTACTTCACGAATACGAGCTGTGTTTTCAAGTTGTCCTGTCGCCAATTGAAAGCGAAGGTTGAAAAGTTCTTCTTTTAGAGATTTAACTTTTTGTTCAATTTCAGCAGTGGTAAGTTCACGTAGTTCATTAGCTTTCACTTGATTCACCACCAATTTCTTCACGTTTTACAAACTTACATTTAACTGGAAGTTTGTGCATTGCAAGACGAAGTGCTTCACGTGCGATTTCCTCAGAAACACCAGCGATTTCAAACATGATTTTTCCTGGCTTTACAACAGCTACCCATCCTTCAGGAGCACCTTTACCGGAACCCATCCGAACTTCTAGCGGTTTAGCAGTGTAAGGCTTGTGAGGGAAAATTTTAATCCAAACTTTACCGCCACGTTTCATGTAACGAGTCATCGCAATACGAGCTGCTTCAATCTGACGGTTTGTAATCCAAGAAGCTTCTAAAGCTTGTAGGCCGTATTCACCGAATGTTACTTCAGTACCGCCTTTAGCTTGACCGCGCATCTTTCCACGGTGTTGACGGCGATATTTTACGCGTTTTGGCAATAACATAATTATTTGCCTCCTTCCGCATTTTTCTTCTTAGTAGGAAGGACTTCTCCCTTATAGATCCATACTTTAACGCCTAGCTTACCATAAGTAGTATCAGCTTCAGCTGTAGCATAGTCGATATCTGCACGAAGTGTGTGAAGTGGAACAGTACCTTCGCTATAGTGTTCAGAACGAGCGATATCAGCTCCGCCTAAACGACCAGATACCATTGTTTTAATACCCTTTGCACCTGCACGCATAGCACGTTGGATAGCTTGCTTTTGTGCACGACGGAAAGATACACGGTTTTCTAATTGACGAGCAATATTTTCAGCAACTAGTTTAGCATCAACGTCAGCTCTCTTGATTTCAAGGATGTTGATGTGAACGCGTTTGCCAGTTAATTGATTTAGAGCTTTACGAAGTGCTTCTACTTCAGTACCGCCTTTACCGATAACCATACCAGGTTTCGCAGTATGAACAGTTACATTCACACGGTTAGCCGCACGTTCGATTTCTACTTTAGAAACAGAAGCATCTTTTAAACGCTTCGTGATATACTCACGAACTTTAAGGTCTTCGTGTAAAAGATCAGCGAAGTCTTTACCTGCGTACCACTTTGATTCCCAATCACGGATGATTCCGATACGCAAACCGACTGGATTTACTTTTTGACCCACAGCTTATCCCTCCTTCTTTTCTGTTAATACGATTGTAATGTGGCTTGTGCGCTTGTTAATTTGGCTTGCACGGCCCATAGCACGAGGACGGAAACGTTTTAAGGTTGGTCCTTCGTCGACGAATGCTTGTGCAACAACTAGATTGTTAACGTCCATTTCATAGTTGTGCTCAGCGTTTGCCATAGCAGATTTTAGTACTTTTTCCACGATTGGAGAAGCAGCCTTAGGAGTGAGATTTAAAATCGCCACCGCTTCACCAACTTGCTTACCTCGGATTAAATCAACGACTAAACGTGCTTTACGAGGAGCAATACGAACTGTTCTTGCAACAGCTTTAGCTTGCATTTGGATGCCCTCCTCTCTTAACGTCTTGTTTTCTTGTCATCATTACCATGGCCTTTGTAAGCACGTGTTGGAGCGAATTCTCCAAGCTTGTGTCCTACCATGTCTTCAGTAACATATACAGGCACATGTTTGCGACCATCATAAACTGCGATAGTGTGGCCGATAAATTGTGGGAAGATCGTAGAACGTCGAGACCAAGTTTTAATAACTTGTTTACTCTCAGTTTCATTTAACTTTTCGACCTTAACCATTAAATGATCATCAACAAATGGTCCTTTTTTCAAGCTGCGACCCATGAAGGAACCTCCCTTCGTGACTGTACTACGGTTCTACTCATGAACCGTAGGTTAGTCCCGTTATTTTTTACGACGACGTACGATAAACTTATCTGACTTATTTTTCTTCTTACGAGTCTTGTATCCAAGAGTTGGTTTACCCCAAGGAGACATTGGTGACTTACGTCCGATTGGTGAACGTCCTTCACCACCACCATGTGGGTGATCGTTAGGGTTCATAACAGATCCACGTACAGTTGGACGCTTGCCTAACCAGCGTGAACGACCTGCTTTACCAATATTAATAAGTTCGTGCTGCTCGTTACCAACTTGACCGATTGAAGCACGGCACTCAGCAAGGATCATACGAGTTTCACCAGAAGTTAAACGTACTAGTACGTATTTACCTTCTTTACCAAGTACTTGAGCAGATGTTCCTGCAGAACGAACTAGCTGTCCGCCTTTACCTGGTTTTAATTCGATGTTGTGTACTACTGTACCAACTGGAATGTTAGCTAATGGAAGTGCGTTACCCACTTTAATGTCAGCCTCAGGACCAGACACGATTTCCATACCAACTTCTAAGTTTTTAGGAGCTAAGATATAACGCTTTTCTCCGTCTAAATAATTAATTAAGGCAATATTTGCAGAACGGTTTGGATCGTATTCAATTGTAGCAACGCGTCCTGGAATGCCATCTTTGTTACGTTTAAAGTCAATTAAACGATATTGACGCTTATGGCCGCCACCTTGATGACGAACAGTTAACTTACCTTGGTTATTACGGCCGCCTTTGCTCTTTAATGGAGCTAATAGAGATTTCTCTGGAGTGCTAGTTGTGATTTCAGCGAAATCAGAAACTGTCATTCCACGACGACCATTGGAGGTAGGTTTGTACTTTTTAATCGCCATATTATTTCCCTCCTCTTCTTGATAGCTTCTTATGCTTCAAAGATTTCGATTTCTTTGCTATCAGCAGTTAATTTAACAATTGCTTTACGACGCTTGTTAGTGTAACCGCCGAATTTTCCCATACGCTTGAATTTACCTTTATAGTTCATGATGTTTACTTTTTCAACATCTACGCCAAAGATTTCTTCAATCGCATCTTTAACTTGTGTTTTATTAGCTCTAACATCAACTTCAAACGTATATTTCTTTTCAGACATTAGGTCAGTAGACCGTTCAGTGATAACGGGGCGCTTAATGATATCGCGTGCATCCATTATGCAAGCACCTCCTCTACTTTTTCAACCGCTGCTTTAGTCATGATTAACTTATCATGATTTACAACGTCTAAAACGTTGATTCCATCAGCTGTTACAACTGTTACACCAGGGATGTTACGAGCAGATAATGCTACGTTTTCATCAAGGTCAGCAGTAACGATTAGTGCTTTCTTCTCAACAGAAAGGCCACCTAATACTGATTTGAATTCTTTTGTTTTCGGTGCATCAAAAGCTAGGCTTTCAAGTACCAAGATATTTTCGTCTAACACTTTAGATGAAAGTGCAGATTTGATCGCTAAACGGCGAACTTTTTTCGGTAATTTGTAGCTGTAGCTGCGTGGTGTTGGACCAAATACAGTACCACCTCCGCGCCATTGTGGTGAACGGATGGAACCTTGACGAGCACGTCCTGTTCCTTTTTGACGCCATGGCTTACGGCCACCGCCTGCTACTTCTGAACGAACTTTTGTTTTATGAGTTCCTTGACGTAAAGAAGCTCTTTGCATAACAATTGCTTCAAATAATACGTGTTGGTTAGGCTCAATACCAAAAACTGAATCATTAAGTTCGATATCTCCAACTTGTGAACCGTTTTGGTTTAATAATGCTACTTTAGGCATTCCTTTGTTCCTCCTTTCTTACAAAGTGAATTATGCTTTAACCGCACCTTTGATTTTTAATAATGCTTTTTTAGCACCAGGTACGTTACCTTTGATTAATAGTAAGTTGCGCTCTGTGTCAACTTTAACAATTTCAAGGTTTTGAACAGTAACTTGTTCCCCGCCCATGCGTCCTGGTAATGCTTTACCTTTGAATACACGGTTTGGAGCAACAGGTCCCATTGAACCTGGACGACGATGATAACGAGAACCGTGAGCCATAGGGCCGCGTGATTGTCCGTGGCGTTTGATTGAGCCTTGGAAACCTTTACCTTTTGAAATTCCTGTTACATCTACGATATCTCCTGCAGCGAAAATATCAACTTTGACTTCCTGACCAACTTCATATGCTGCTAAGTCATCTCCGCGGAATTCGCGAATGAAGCGCTTAGGAGCAGTATTTGCTTTCGCAACATGTCCTTTTTCAGGCTTGTTAGCTAACTTTTCACGCTTGTCTTCAAAACCAACTTGAACAGCAACATATCCATCGCTATCATCAGATTTCTTTTGAAGAACAACGTTTGGAGCTACCTCAACAACAGTTACTGGAATTAAGTGTCCGTTTTCTGCAAATACTTGAGTCATACCAATTTTTCTTCCTAAGATTCCTTTGGTCATGTAAGTCACACCTCCTATTTTTTTAAATGTTTATTTGATTAAAGTTTAATTTCGATATCAACACCAGATGGTAAATCTAAACGCATTAACGCATCAACTGTTTGTGGAGTTGGGTTAACGATGTCGATTAGACGCTTATGTGTCCGCATTTCGAATTGCTCACGAGAATCTTTGTACTTATGAACCGCACGAAGAATTGTGTAAACAGATTTTTCAGTTGGTAACGGAATCGGACCAGAAACTGCCGCACCAGAACGTTTTGCTGTTTCAACGATTTTCTCTGCTGATTGATCAAGGATTCTGTGATCATACGCTTTAAGACGGATACGAATTTTTTGTTTTGCCATTATTTTCCCTCCTTTATTCGCCTATTTTCAAAATAGACATTCTCAGTGAAAATTTCCCACACACTCGCCATGGCAAAGCGGCCGGGTGTGTCAGCAACCTTCCACATCATCGCAGTCAAAGACCAACATTGTCTATTATACATAAAACATAAAGGTAAAGCAACATTTTTTTATGACTTTTTCTTTATGCTTCTGTCCTGAACACTTTTTCTATTATAAAGGCTGTTGCAGCCTTTTTCAACTGTTAATCTTAATCTCCAAAAATATCCTAATTCATTCATCTTTTTTCTTAATTTCAAAATTATCTAACTTATATATAGAAGAAACTTGGAGTGAATTTGTTAGGGTTTATGGATTAGGATCTTAAGGGTTGGTATTGGGGATTTACAAGGGGGGATAAATTGAACATTAGAAAGGGGCTATTGGACAGAAACCTTTTACAAGCTCTCGAATTTGTCTTATAGACAGGATCTATCGGACAAGGTTTCAGTTTTCAAATGAAAATTATCCTATAGCAGCTGACCTATTAGACAGAATCTCTTTGAAAATCATAAGTTTGTCCATTAGAAACGGCCTATTGGGAAAAATTCAATAACACCAACTCGATATTGTCTTATAGACAAGGACTAATGGACAAAATTTCAGTTTCCTTTTGAAAATTGTCCAATAGCAGCACCTCTATTAGACAAAAACTCTTTGAAAATCATGAAAGTGTCCAGTAGAAAGGGCCTATTGGACAAATTCCTTTTTACACCCCACGTTTTTGTCTTATAGACAATGTCTATCGGACAAACCTTCAGTCTCCTTATAAAAATCGTCCAATAGAATGAGGTTATTGAGATTGACTCCGAAAAAAGACCAGAAGTGATTTATAAACAAAAAAAGCAGATGGATCGTCATCCATCTGCTTTTTATAGAGTGATTACTCTTGAATTGTTGTGATTGAACCTGAACCAACTGTACGTCCGCCTTCACGAATAGAGAACTTAGTTCCTTCTTCGATCGCAACTGGAGCGATTAGTTCAACAGTCATTTCGATATGGTCGCCAGGCATAACCATTTCAGTACCTTCTGGAAGATTACAGATACCTGTAATATCAGAAGTACGGAAATAGAATTGTGGACGATAGTTTGTGAAGAATGGAGTATGACGTCCACCTTCTTCTTTTGATAATACGTAAACTTGTGCTTTAAACTTTGTATGTGGAGTGATTGATTTTGGCTTAGCCAAAACTTGTCCACGCTCGATTTCTTCACGAGCAACACCACGAAGAAGGGCACCAATGTTGTCACCAGCTTCAGCAAAGTCAAGAAGCTTACGGAACATTTCTACACCTGTTACAGTAGTAGATTTAGGCTCTTCAGTGAAACCAACGATTTCAACTACGTCACCAACTTTAACTACACCACGCTCAACACGTCCTGTAGCAACTGTTCCACGACCAGTGATTGAGAATACGTCCTCAACTGGCATCATGAAAGGCTTGTCAGTGTCACGAGTTGGAGTTGGGATGAACTCGTCAACAGCAGCCATTAATTCAAGAACTTTTTCTTCCCAAGCAGCTTCGCCCTCAAGAGCTTTAAGAGCAGAACCTTTGATAACTGGAGTGTCATCGCCAGGGAAATCGTATTCTGTTAATAGGTCACGAATTTCCATTTCTACTAATTCAAGAAGCTCTTCGTCGTCAACCATATCACACTTGTTCATGAATACAACAAGGTAAGGTACGCCTACCTGACGAGAAAGAAGGATGTGCTCACGAGTTTGTGGCATTGGGCCGTCAGTTGCAGATACTACTAGGATACCGCCGTCCATTTGCGCAGCACCAGTGATCATGTTTTTAACATAGTCAGCGTGTCCTGGGCAGTCAACGTGTGCATAGTGACGGTTATCAGTTTCATATTCAACGTGTGCAGTAGAGATTGTGATACCACGTTCTTTTTCTTCTGGTGCACCATCGATTTGATCGTATGCACGAGCTTCTGCTTTACCTGATTTAGCAAGAACAGAAGTGATTGCAGCTGTTAAAGTAGTTTTACCATGGTCAACGTGTCCGATTGTACCAATGTTAACGTGTGGCTTTGAACGGTCGAATTTAGCTTTTGCCATTTGGAAAATCCTCCTTTGGATTATAAGGTTTTAAGTATATTTTAAGTGGAAACTGTTAATATGGATTAGTCCATCAACAGTTTCCGTTCTTACATAAGTAGTTATACTTTATATAAAGGTGAAAATCAATTATTCACCTTTATTTTTTTTGATGATTTCTTCAGAAATTGATTTTGGAACTTCTTCATAGTGATCAAAGTGCATAGAGAATACTCCACGACCTTGAGTACTTGAACGAAGTGCAGTTGCATAACCAAACATTTCAGAAAGTGGAACCATTGAACGAACTACTTGTGCATTACCACGAGCTTCCATACCTTCAACACGGCCACGACGAGCAGTAATTTGACCCATGATATCACCTAAGTAATCTTCAGGGATTACAACTTCTACTCTCATAACAGGTTCAAGGATAACTGGCTGACACTTAGAAGCAGCATTTTTAAGCGCCATTGAGGCAGCAATTTTAAACGCCATTTCAGAGGAGTCAACATCATGGTAAGATCCATCGAATAATCTTGCTTTAATATCAACTAAAGGATAACCAGCAAGAACACCGCGATCTAGTGCATCTTCAAGACCAGCTTGTACAGCAGGGATGTATTCACGTGGAACGACACCACCGACGATACCGTTCACGAATTCAAATCCTTTACCTTCTTCATTAGGTCCGAATTCGATCCAAACGTGACCATATTGTCCACGACCACCAGATTGGCGGGCAAACTTACCTTCAACTTGTGCAGAAGCACGGAATGTTTCACGGTAAGCAACCTGTGGAGCACCTACGTTAGCTTCAACTTTGAACTCACGACGCATACGGTCAACGATGATGTCAAGGTGAAGTTCACCCATACCAGCAATGATGACTTGTCCAGTTTCCTGGTCTGTATGTGCGCGGAAAGTTGGATCTTCTTCTTGAAGTTTTTGTAAAGCAGTTGTCATTTTGTCTTGGTCTGCTTTTGATTTTGGTTCAACAGAAAGTTGAATTACAGGCTCTGGGAATTGCATAGACTCTAAGATAACAAGGTTTTTCTCATCACATAGAGTATCACCAGTAGTTGTATCTTTTAGACCTACAGCTGCTGCAATATCACCCGCGAAAACCTTAGAGATTTCTTGACGGCTGTTTGCGTGCATTTGTAGAATACGTCCGATACGCTCACGCTTTCCTTTAGTTGAGTTCTGAACATATGATCCAGCCTCTAAAGTACCAGAGTAAACACGGAAGAACGTTAATTTACCAACATAAGGGTCTGTCATAACTTTGAACGCAAGAGCTGAGAATGGCTCTTCATCACTAGAGTGACGCTCAAGGACTTCTTCTTCATCATCAACTGCATGACCTTTAATAGCAGGTACATCTAGTGGAGATGGAAGATAATCGATAACTGCATCCAACATTAATTGAACACCTTTGTTTTTGAATGCCGATCCACAGATTACAGGATAGAATTCTACGTTAACAGTACCTTTACGAATAGCTGCTTTTAGCTCTTCTTTAGTGATTTCTTCACCGCCAAGGTATTTTTCCATTAACTCTTCATCTAATTCTGCAACTGCTTCGATAAGCTTTTCACGGTATTCTTCAGCTTGAGCGCGGTATTCTTCTGGAATCTCACGAACTTCAATATCAGTTCCTAAGTCGTTTCCGTAGAATACAGCATTCATTTCTACAAGGTCAATGATTGCTTCAAACTGATCTTCAGCACCGATAGGTAACTGAATCGCATGCGCATTCGCCTGCAAACGGTCGTGGATTGTCCCTACAGAATATAGGAAGTCAGCTCCGATTTTGTCCATTTTGTTTACGAATACGACACGTGGTACACCGTAAGTTGTTGCTTGACGCCATACTGTTTCAGTTTGTGGCTCAACACCAGATTGTGCATCTAGTACTGCTACTGCACCATCTAGTACACGTAGGGAACGTTCAACTTCAACTGTGAAGTCTACGTGTCCTGGTGTGTCAATGATATTTACGCGGTGACCTTTCCAAGATGCAGTTGTTGCTGCAGATGTGATAGTGATACCGCGTTCTTGTTCCTGCTCCATCCAGTCCATCTGAGAAGCACCTTCATGTGTTTCACCAATCTTATGAATACGACCAGTGTAGTAAAGGACACGCTCAGTGGTAGTCGTCTTACCGGCATCAATGTGTGCCATGATACCGATATTACGAGTATTTTCTAAGGAGAACTCTCTTGCCATTGGGTCTTTCTCCTTCCTAGTATGAAAGTTTTTATATTGAAGGTTAAATTACCAACGATAGTGAGCAAACGCTTTGTTTGCTTCTGCCATTTTGTGTGTATCTTCACGCTTCTTAACAGATGCGCCAGAGTTGTTAGCTGCATCCATGATTTCGTTAGCTAAACGCTCTTCCATTGTTTTTTCACCGCGAAGACGCGCATAGTTCACTAACCAGCGAAGACCTAAAGTTGTACGACGATCAGGGCGCACCTCAACTGGTACTTGGTAGTTTGCACCACCTACACGACGAGCTCTAACTTCAAGAACAGGCATGATATTTTTCATTGCTGCTTCGAAAGTCTCCATCGGCTCTTTGCCAGTACGTTCACGAATTGTATCGAACGCAGAATAAAGAATTTCTTGAGATTTACCTCTTTTACCATCGATCATCATTTTGTTGATTAGACGAGTAACTAATTTAGAATTATAAAGTGGATCAGGTAACACGTCTCTTTTTGCTACAGGACCTTTACGTGGCATTTTGTTTCCTCCTTTCAAAGAAGCTTCTATTTATTGTGTGTTTTTATTTCTTAGCTGCTTTTGGTCTCTTAGTACCATATTTAGAACGGCCTTGCATACGGTTGTTTACTCCAGCTGTATCAAGCGCTCCACGTACGATGTGATAACGTACCCCCGGTAAGTCCTTTACACGTCCTCCACGGATAAGAACAACACTGTGCTCTTGAAGGTTATGGCCGATACCAGGAATGTAAGCTGTCACCTCGATACCATTTGTCAAACGTACACGTGCATATTTACGTAACGCTGAGTTTGGTTTCTTTGGAGTCATTGTACCAACACGAGTACATACTCCGCGTTTTTGTGGTGAAGATACATTTGTTTGAGATTTCTTAAAGCTGTTGTAACCTTTGTTAAGTGCTGGTGATTTTGACTTTTCCTCTTTAGATTGACGAGGTTTGCGCACTAATTGGTTAATAGTAGGCATGATTTTTCCTCCCTTCGTTATTTGTAAGCCCACACATCCAGGTGGTTCATTTTTTTGCAAAAACAAAGTTTTTGCAGATTACTCTATCTACAAAAACAGTTTTTAACGGATAATAGCGACAGTTGCTGCACCGACTTCAATTCCAGATGCTTTACCGAGGTTTTTCATCGAGTCTACATACTGGATTGGGATCTTCATCAAGAGTGCTTCTTCAACGACTTTTGCTGTTAACTTTGGTTCAGCGTCGTTTGCAACGAGAATCTCTTGTACAGTTCCTTCTTTCAGTGCTCTCACTGCTTGTTTTGTACCAATAACAATCTTGTGTGCTTTTAATACTTTTTCATAAGACATAGAGTATATCCTCCAAAGTATCCGTTGAATAGGAGCACCTTTGATATAATATCATCTTACCAAAAAGATGTCAACAAATGTTTCGTAAATTTTATTCAAAGTACTCAATGGTAATAATTTCATAAATGTGGTACCTGCATTTTGCAGGTACCACAGCTTATTTAATCAATTGCAACAGTTTCTTCAGAGGTTGTATCGCGAAGGACTGGCTCTGCCTTACGATAACGCTGCATTCCTGTTCCAGCAGGAACAAGTTTACCGATGATTACATTTTCTTTCAAGCCGAGTAACTCATCACGTTTTCCTTTGATTGCAGCATCAGTAAGAACTCTTGTTGTTTCTTGGAATGATGCAGCTGACAAGAATGAATCTGTTTCAAGTGATGCTTTGGTAATACCAAGTAAGACTGGACGTCCAGTAGCAGGCAATTTACCTTCAAGCAAAGCCTTCTCGTTTGCATCAGTAAACTGATGGATATCAAGAAGTGTACCTGGAAGTACATCTGTTTCCCCTGCATCGCCAACGCGGATTTTACGCAGCATTTGACGAACCATTACTTCAACGTGTTTATCGCCAATTTCAACCCCTTGCATACGGTAAACCTTTTGTACCTCACGCAATAGGTATTCTTGAACAGATGTAACGTCTTTTACTTTAATTAATTCTTTCGGATCAATCGAACCTTCTGTTAGTTCTTGACCACGATCAACATGATCATTAATTGCTACCTTTAAGCGGGCTGTATATGGAGCATTATAGGTACGAGATTCCACTTCACCTTGAACCACGATTTCATGCTGGCGGTCACGGCCTTCATTAATACCTACAATAACACCCTCAATTTCAGAGATGACCGCTTGACCTTTAGGGTTACGCGCTTCAAAAATCTCTTGGATACGCGGTAAACCTTGGGTAATATCATCTCCGGCAACCCCACCGGTATGGAATGTACGCATGGTTAACTGTGTTCCTGGCTCACCGATGGATTGGGCAGCGATAATACCAACTGCTTCACCCACTTCAACTTCTTGACCAGTTGCCAAGTTGCGGCCATAACACTTCTTACATACACCATGACGAGTATTACATGTAAAGGCAGATCTAATTTTTACTTCTTCAATTCCTGCATTAACGATCACTTCTGCTAAATCCTCAGTAATTAAGCCATTTTCAGGTACAATAACTTCATTTGTCTCTGGATGTCTAATTGGTGTACGAGCGTAACGGCCAATTAAACGTTCATCCAAACCTTCGATGATTTCTGTACCGTCTTTTAAAGCACTGATTAGGAAGCCGCGGTCCGTTCCGCAATCGTCCTCACGAACAATGACGTCCTGGGCTACGTCAACTAAACGACGAGTTAAGTAACCTGAGTCAGCTGTTTTAAGGGCTGTATCGGCAAGACCTTTACGGGCACCGTGAGTCGAGATAAAGTACTCTAATACGGTTAATCCTTCACGGAAACTTGATTTAATTGGTAATTCGATGATACGTCCAGCCGGGTTGGCCATCAGACCACGCATACCAGCAAGCTGTGTAAAGTTAGAGGCATTACCACGGGCACCGGAATCACTCATCATAAAGATCGGATTCGATTTATTCAAGGACTTCATCAGTTTACCTTGAATGGTATCTTTCGCAGCACTCCAGATTGCAATAACACGATCGTAACGCTCATCTTCAGTAATTAGACCACGTCTGAATTGCTTCATTACGTTATCTACTTTTTCTTGAGCTTCATGAAGAATTTGCGGTTTTTCAGGAAGTACGACAATATCAGCCACACCAACGGTTAAACCGGCTTTAGTTGAATGCTTAAAGCCTAGATCCTTCATGCGGTCAAGCATTTTAGAAGTTTCGGTAATTTTGAATCGCTTAAAGACCTCAGCAATGATATTTCCAAGAATTTTCTTTTTAAATGGATCAATCAAAGGCATTTCTTTAATTCTAGCTTTTACGTCTTCACCTTTTTCAATAAAATACTTGGCAGGTGTTTCGACTTCTAGATTATGTCTTGTTGGTTCATTGATATACGGGAATGACTTCGGAAGAATTTCATTAAAAATAAGTTTACCAACCGTTGTCATTAATAATTTATTATTTTGTTCTTCTGTAAAGGTTTCATTGCCTAATGAACCAGCATGAACAGCGACACGTGTATGGAAGTGTACATAGCCGTTTTGGTAGGCAAGGATTGCTTCACTAGTGTCTTTAAAGACCATACCTTCACCAATCGTGCCTTCACGCTCTAAGGTTAAGTAATAGTTACCTAATACCATGTCCTGAGAAGGAGTAACAACTGGCTTACCATCTTTAGGGTTCAAGATATTTTGAGCCGCTAGCATCAACAGACGAGCCTCTGCTTGAGCTTCAGATGATAATGGTACGTGAACAGCCATTTGGTCACCGTCAAAGTCCGCGTTGTATGCTGTACATACAAGTGGATGAAGGCGAATCGCCCGTCCTTCAACTAGTGTTGGTTCAAATGCCTGAATACCCAATCTATGAAGTGTAGGGGCACGGTTTAACAGAACTGGATGCTCCTTAATAACATCTTCAAGTACATCCCAAACATCCGGAGATACACGTTCGATTTTACGTTTTGCCGATTTAATGTTGTGTGCCAATCCTTTTTCAACTAGCTCTTTCATCACAAATGGCTTGAATAATTCAAGAGCCATTTCCTTCGGAAGACCGCATTGATACATTTTTAGGTTTGGACCAACAACGATAACGGACCGGCCTGAATAGTCAACACGTTTACCAAGTAAGTTTTGACGGAAACGTCCTTGTTTACCTTTAAGCATATGAGAAAGAGATTTTAACGGACGGTTACCAGGACCTGTAACAGGTCTGCCGCGACGGCCGTTATCGATTAAGGCATCGACTGCTTCTTGAAGCATACGCTTTTCGTTTTGAACAATAATGCTTGGAGCACCAAGATCTAATAAACGCTTTAATCGGTTATTTCGGTTGATAACACGGCGATAAAGATCGTTTAGGTCAGATGTTGCAAAACGTCCGCCATCCAATTGTACCATCGGACGAAGTTCCGGCGGAATAACTGGAAGTACATCAAGAATCATCCATGATGGCTCATTACCAGAGTTACGGAAGGCTTCCAACACTTCAAGACGCTTAATCGCGCGTGTACGGCGCTGGCCTTGTGCGGTCTTAAGTTCTTCCTTTAGGATGTCTACTTCTTTATTTAAATCAATATCAGAAAGAAGCTTTTTAATCGCTTCTGCGCCCATGGCAGCTTGGAATTTACTTCCATACTTTTCACGATAGGCACGATATTCTTTTTCAGATAAAAGGTGCTTTTTATCAAGTGGAGTATCACCTGATTCTGTCACGACATATGAAGCAAAGTAGATAACTTCTTCTAAAGCACGAGGGGACATGTCTAACACAAGACCCATTCGGCTTGGAATACCTTTAAAGTACCAAATATGTGAGACAGGTGCAGCTAATTCAATATGACCCATACGTTCGCGACGTACTTTTGCACGTGTTACTTCAACACCACAACGGTCACAAACAACGCCCTTGTAACGGACACGCTTATATTTTCCGCAATGACATTCCCAGTCCTTCGTTGGACCAAAGATTCGCTCACAGAATAAGCCGTCTTTCTCAGGTTTTAACGTACGATAGTTAATGGTTTCTGGCTTTTTCACTTCTCCGAATGACCATGAACGGATCTTATCCGGTGAAGCAAGACCAATTTTCATATACTCAAAATTATTAACGTCAAGCAAGGGGCCTACCTCCCTTTCGATATCCAGGTTCTACCCTTATTAGAAAAGCAGAAGCGCACACACATGTTGCGTGCGCTTCAGCTCGAGAAATTACTCTTTTGAACCTACTTTTTCAGATTCGAAACTTGGTGCATCTGGTGCGATGTTTAATGTGTCAACTTGTTGTAAGTCGTCATCATCTTCTGTATCTCGCATTTCAATTTCTTCTTCATCGCCGGAAAGGATTTTTACATCCATACCTAAGCTTTGAAGTTCTTTAATTAATACTTTGAAT
Source organism: Bacillus sp. ISL-18 (assembly GCF_018613415.1). Taxonomy (GTDB): domain Bacteria; phylum Bacillota; class Bacilli; order Bacillales; family Cytobacillaceae; genus Neobacillus. Next base: position 52,414 of record NZ_JAGGQG010000025.1, read on the forward strand.
GATTCAGGAACACCTGGCTCCGGAACATTTTCACCTTTTACAATCGCCTCATATGTTTTCACACGACCAACAACGTCGTCCGATTTAACGGTTAGGATTTCTTGAAGTGTATAGGCAGCACCGTATGCTTCAAGTGCCCAAACCTCCATCTCACCGAAACGCTGACCACCGAATTGAGCTTTACCGCCCAATGGCTGCTGTGTAACAAGTGAGTATGGTCCTGTAGAACGGGCATGGAGTTTATCGTCAACCATGTGCGCCAATTTAATCATATACATGACACCAACGGATACACGGTTATCAAACGGCTCCCCTGAACGGCCATCATACAGAACGGTTTTGGCATCACGAGCCATACCTGCTTCTTCGATCGTACCCCAAACATCTTCTTCTCGAGCACCATCAAATACTGGTGTAGCAACATGAATACCTAGGTATCTTGCTGCCATTCCCAAATGAAGCTCAAGCACCTGACCGATGTTCATACGAGAAGGTACCCCTAATGGGTTTAACATGATATCTACAGGTGTGCCATCTGGTAAGTAAGGCATATCTTCTTCCGGTAAAATCCGTGAGATAACCCCTTTGTTACCGTGGCGTCCCGCCATTTTATCACCTTGGTGAATCTTACGTTTCTGAACGATATAAACACGGACAAGCTGGTTTACACCTGGTGGCAGTTCATCACCATCTTCACGATTGAAGACTTTAACGTCATGAACAATACCGCCGCCGCCATGTGGAACTCTTAGTGACGTATCACGAACTTCACGAGCTTTTTCACCAAAGATAGCGTGAAGGAGACGTTCTTCAGCTGTTAATTCTGTTACACCTTTTGGCGTTACTTTACCAACAAGAAGGTCACCATCTTTTACTTCAGCTCCAGTACGGATAATACCACGTTCATCCAAATTACGAAGAGCATCTTCCCCTACGTTTGGAATGTCACGAGTGATTTCCTCAGGTCCAAGCTTGGTATCACGAGATTCTGATTCATATTCTTCAATATGAATGGAAGTATAAACATCATCTTTTACAAGACGTTCACTCATAATGATGGCATCTTCATAGTTATAACCATCCCATGTCATGAAGGCAACGAGGACGTTACGTCCAAGTGCTAACTCACCTAATTCCATGGATGGACCGTCCGCTAAGATTTCACCTTTTTTCACGCGGTCGCCAACAGCCACGATTGGACGTTGGTTATAGCAAGTACCTTGGTTAGAACGGATAAATTTCAATAATCGATATTTTTTAAGATCGCCTTTTACTTCTTGGCCATCTAGTTCTTTAACTTCACGAACCCAAACTTCACGGGCTTCAACATGTTCAACAATACCATCCTGCTTACAGATAACCGCTGCACCGGAGTCTTTACCTGATACATATTCCATACCAGTACCAACTCTTGGCGCTTCAGGCTGCATTAAAGGCACTGCTTGACGCTGCATGTTCGCACCCATCAAAGCACGGTTTGAGTCATCATTTTCTAGGAACGGGATACACGCGGTTGCCGCTGATACTACCTGTTTTGGTGATACATCCATGTAGTCGATGCGTTCGCGTTTTACAACTGTGTTTTCACCACGGAAACGAGCTACTACCTCGTCATCGAGGAAGGCACCGTCATCACCAAGACGAGAATTCGCCTGTGCTACTACATAGTTATCTTCTTCATCCGCTGTAAGATAATCGATTCGGCTTGTCACCCTGCCAGTATCTGGGTCAACACGACGGTATGGTGTTTCAATAAAACCAAAACGGTTTACCTTCGCATAAGATGAAAGCGAGTTGATCAAACCAATGTTTGGACCTTCAGGCGTTTCAATTGGACACATACGTCCATAGTGGGAGTAGTGTACGTCACGTACTTCCATCCCTGCACGTTCACGTGTTAAACCACCAGGTCCTAATGCTGATAGACGACGCTTGTGAGTTAACTCCGCAAGCGGGTTGGTTTGGTCCATGAACTGTGATAATTGCGAACTTCCAAAGAACTCTTTAATAGAAGCAATTACCGGACGAATATTAATTAGCTGCTGCGGTGTAATCGTTGCCGTGTCTTGAATGGACATTCTTTCACGAACAACACGCTCCATCCGAGACAAGCCGATCCGGAATTGGTTCTGTAACAATTCACCAACAGAACGAAGACGTCTGTTACCCAAGTGGTCAATATCATCTGTATCGCCTACTCCATGTAATAAATTAAAGAAGTAGCTAATCGATGCAATGATATCTGCTGGTGTAATATTTTTAATTGGCTCTGCCACATAGGCATTACCTAGTACATTAATCACTTTTTCATTTTCATCGCCAGGAGCATAGATTTTAATGCCTTGAAGAATGATTTCTTCGCTTACTACACCGCCAACAGGGTTGTGGCCTCGGAAATTAATATTCTTTTCAAGGGCAGGGATAATTCTGTCAAGGTTTCTCCTATCAAGGAGTGTTCCTTTTTCGGCAATGATTTCACCAGTTTCAGGATCAGCAAGTGACTCTGCTAAACGCTGGTTGAATAAACGATTTTTAATATGAAGCTTTTTATTGATTTTGTAACGCCCAACATTAGCCAGATCATAACGCTTCGGATCAAAGAAACGAGACACTAACAAACTCTTAGCGTTATCAACGGTAGGCGGTTCGCCCGGACGAAGACGCTCATAAATTTCTAATAGCGCTTTGTCAACACCCTCTGTGTTATCCTTCTCAAGCGTATTGCGGATGTACTCGTTATCACCAATCAATTCAATGATTTCTTGATCGGAACCAAAGCCTAATGCACGCAAAAGAACCGTAACGGGCAGTTTCCGAGTACGATCTATTCTTACATAAACTACATCTTTGGCATCTGTTTCATACTCCAGCCAAGCACCGCGGTTCGGAATTACTGTCGCAGTAAAACCTTTCTTGCCATTTTTATCAAGTTTTCCACTAAAGTAAACGCTCGGTGAACGCACTAACTGTGATACTATAACGCGTTCTGCCCCATTAATGACAAATGTACCTGTTTCTGTCATCAGCGGGAAATCACCCATAAATACATCTTGGTCTTTTACTTCACCAGTTTCTTTGTTTACAAGACGTACTTTTACACGTAATGGAGCAGAATATGTAACGTCCCGTTCTTTCGATTCTTCTACAGAATACTTTGGATCGCCAAGGCTGTAATCAATAAATTCCAGTGATAGGTTACCAGTAAAATCTTCAATCGGTGAAATATCTTGAAACATTTCACGTAATCCCTCATCCAAGAACCATTGATAAGAAGAGGTTTGGATTTCAATAAGATTTGGTAATTCTAAAACTTCACTGATTCGTGCGTAACTTCTACGTTGGCGGTGTCGTCCATACTGAACTAGTTGACCTGTCAACTGATTCACCCCTCAAATCAAGCGTTTTTTAATAAATCTATTACGTCTAATAATAGAAGTTAAAAACTCTACCAATTAGACAAAAAGAAAAAGGGTTTTTTCATTAAAAACCACATTTTCACATTTTGATTATTATTTTGTCATCATTTCCTTCTTATGCCGTTTTTATACTAAGAAAATAAGTATTTTTAGGAATAAATCGGAAATTATTATGATGGCATTTTATAATGCTAACACAACGACAAAGTCGAGTCAACTATTTTATTGCCTTAATAATAAAATAACCTTTGGTTTTGTCGACGGTCTCAACTTCAGAAAATAGGGTTTTTAATTTTTCAAGCGCAGACGGAGCTCCTTGTTTCTTTTGGATGACAATCCAAAGTTCGCCATTAGGAACCAGATGCGCAAAGCTTTGTTCAAAAATATCATGAACAGTTTGTTTACCTGCTCTAATCGGTGGATTTGTTAAGATGACTGCGAAATGATCACCTTTAATATTTAATAAGCGGTCGCTTTCATAAATATCAACATTTGTAATATGATTTATAGTGGCATTTTCCTTAGCTAACTCAATGGCCCGCCCATTTACATCTACCATATGAACAAAGCGGCCATTGAATTCCTTCGCAATCGATAAACCAATTGGTCCATACCCACAGCCTACATCAAGAACATGTCCTTCAACGTCTGGCATCATAAAAGACTCTATGAGTAAACGTGAGCCAAAATCTACTTCTCGTTTTGAAAAAACACCGTTATCAGTCTTAAAACGGAAAGAATGGTTTCGTAAGCGATAATCCCAATATTTCGGATCACTTTCCACATTTTGAGTTCGAGAATAGTAGTGTTCGGACAATAGACTCACCTCCGGAGATCATTATATGAAGAAATAAGAGGAATAGCTCATCATTAAAGTATAACCCTTTGAACCTTATGAACTATCTGCTCAAACGACTAGCAACGAATGGATTCTCCATGAATCGCAAACCAAGTCGCCTTTGCTTTAAAATAGCCAAAAAAAGCCCGCTTATGCAGCGAGCTTTTTTATAGTAGAATTACTTAACTTCAACGTTAGCTCCAACTTCATCAAGCTTAGCTTTGATTGCTTCAGCTTCTTCTTTAGCAACGCCTTCTTTAATTGCTTTTGGAGTGTTGTCAACAAGGTCTTTTGCTTCTTTAAGACCAAGACCAGTGATTTCACGTACAACTTTAATAACTTTGATTTTTTGATCGCCAGCGCTAGCTAGGATTACATCAAATTCAGTTTGCTCTTCAACAGCAGCAGCTCCAGCTCCGCCTACCATTGCTACAGGAGCAGCAGCAGTTACGCCGAATTCTTCTTCAATTGCTTTTACAAGATCGTTAAGTTCTAAAACAGTCATAGATTTAACTGCTTCAATGATTTGTTCTTTAGTCATGATTAGTTTTCCTCCTTAGTTTTCGTTACCTTTTATTAGTTTAACGCTTCAGATTGTCCAGCTTCAGCTCCCAGCAGCTAGTGTCCTTCGCTCTTTTCCCTACGATAAGTCAACATCGGCTCGCTTACGCTCTCCGTGTTTCCTTTATCTCAGTCAAAGCGCTCCAGGCCATACGCTGCTAAACGGTCGCTTCAGCTTTTCTAGCTTATGCGCCTTGTTCTTCTTTTTGATCTGCAACTGCTTTTGCAGCAAGAGCAAGATTGCGAATTGGAGCTTGTAGTACGCTGAGTAGCATAGATAGCAAGCCTTCGCGTGATGGTAGATCAGCAAGAGCTTTAATCTCTTCTGCTGTTGCAACGTTGCCTTCGATTACACCTGCTTTAAGTTCAAGTGCCTCGTGCTTTTTCGCAAAGTCATTCAAGATTTTTGCTGGTGCTACAACATCTTCAGTACTGAACGCAATTGCGTTAGGACCAGTTAATGCTTCGTTTAAGTTAGAAAGCTCAGCTGCATCAGCTGCACGGCGTACCATTGAGTTCTTGTAAACTTTGAATTCAACGCCTGCTTCACGAAGTTGTTTACGAAGTTCAGTTACTTCTGCAACTGAAAGACCACGATAATCAACAACGACAGTTGATACACTTGCTTTTAACTTATCAGTAATTTCTTCAACTAATTGTTTCTTTAGTTCGATTACACTGCTCATCTTTACACCTCCTGTAGATTATCTCCATTTATACCAGGCAAGTTAAAGCCTCCATATCGAGCAAGACATGGAGGCAGCATTCAAAAGCTGAATAATCAGCTTAATCTATTCGCTCTACCTCGGCAGGAAATTAAGCCGTAAGGCACCTGCTGTCTACAGTACAAATGTTTTATTTTAAACAACAAAATAGATTATATAAAATATACTCTAGATTGTCAATTGGTAATAAATTACTTAGCTGCTACAGTAGAAGGATCTACTTTTACACCAGGTCCCATTGTTGAAGAAACTGTAACGTTCTTCATGTAAGTTCCTTTTGCAGCTGCAGGTTTAGCCTTCAGCATTGTATCAAAGATAGTGTTGAAGTTTTCAACAAGCTTTTCGTTTTCGAAAGATGATTTACCGATAGGAACATGAATGTTACCAGACTTGTCTACACGGTATTCAACTTTACCTGCTTTAATTTCATTGATCGCTCTTGTTACATCAAATGTAACTGTACCAGTTTTAGGGTTTGGCATTAAGCCTTTAGGTCCTAAAACACGACCAAGTTTACCAACTTCACCCATCATGTCAGGAGTTGCTACGATTACATCAAAGTCAAACCAACCTTGTTGGATTTTGTTGATGTATTCAGAATCACCTACATAATCAGCTCCAGCTGCTTCTGCTTCTTTCACTTTTTCACCCTTCGCGAATACTAAAACGCGTTGAGTTTTACCAGTTCCGTTAGGAAGCACTACTGCGCCACGGATTTGTTGGTCTGCTTTCTTAGGATCAACACCTAAACGGAAAGCTACTTCAAGAGTTGCATCGAACTTAGTGAAGTTTGTTTTCTTAGCAAGATCAATTGCTTCTGCAATTGGATATGCTTTTAAGCGATCTACAAGCTTTGAAGCTTCTAAATACTTTTTACCTTTTTTAGCCATTTTTATTTCCTCCTAGATTGTGGTTTTAGCGAATTATTCTCCCACGCCGAAAAGCCGAGGCATTTCTTTCTTTAAGAATCTATTGACCTTAAAACGAAATGCCGCCGCTTGACAGAACAAAGGTTGCGAGTATATTAAAATATCGCAACCCCTTCATTACACTTGCGCTTCAGTTACATGGATTAGTCTTCGATAACGATACCCATGCTGCGTGCAGTACCTTCAACCATACGCATTGCTGCTTCAACGCTAGCTGCGTTTAGGTCAGGCATTTTTTGTTCCGCAATCTCGCGTACTTTATCACGCTTTACTGTTGCTACTTTATTACGGTTAGGTTCACCTGAACCAGACTGGATTCCAGCTGCTACTTTTAAAAGAACGGCAGCAGGAGGAGTTTTCGTAATAAATGTAAATGAACGGTCTTCAAATACCGTAATTTCAACAGGAATGATTAATCCAGCTTGATCTGCTGTACGAGCGTTAAATTCCTTACAGAATCCCATGATATTAACACCTGCTTGACCTAGTGCAGGACCAACCGGTGGCGCTGGATTAGCTTTACCAGCAGGAATTTGTAATTTAACGACTTTAATTACTTTTTTAGCCACGAGACACACCTCCTTAAAGTCCGTGATGTGGTAATAGGGACCAACTAGACCCTCCCACTCAACATATGTCTTTATATAAAAATCATAAAGAACTTAAACATTAGTCTAATCTCACAATGGAGACATACTGACCTATGAAATAGTAACATTTTTTAAATATGATTTCAAGTTTTTTTACAATAACTGATTATTTTTCTTTTAAATCACATAAAAATCCTGTTCAAACACATCGGTTTTTATAATTTTTCAATTTGTGTAAAATCAAGTTCTACTGGGGTGTCACGGCCAAACATATTAACAAGAACTTTGAGTTTTGAACGGTCCTTGTCCATTTCTTCAACAGACCCAGTAAAGTTCGCAAAAGGACCTTCCTTTACGCGTACTGTTTCCCCAATTTCATAATCAACATCGATCCGTTTTTCCTCCACACCCATCCGCTTAAGTAACACGACTACTTCCTCAGGTAGTAATGGTGTTGGTTTTGAGCCGGAACCTGCAGAGCCGACAAATCCCGTTACACCAGGAGTATTACGGACTACATACCAAGAATCATCTGTCATAACTAGTTCGACTAATACGTAACCAGGGAATACCTTACGTTTGACAACCTTCTTTTTGCCGTTTTTAATTTCTGTTTCTTCTTCCTCAGGTACAACGACACGGAATATTTTATCTGCCATGCCCATTGATTCAACCCTTTTTTCTAAATTCGCTTTTACCTTATTTTCATAACCAGAGTAAGTATGAACTACGTACCAATTCTTTTCCATTTAAGAGGACTAGATCGTCCGTCCCTCCCTCAATTTTGCAGAAATTTTAATGTCTTTCCCTGAGCTTCGCGACGCTATTCCAACCGCTTCCACTTTTCAAGACAAATTAAAAAACCCGTTTATACGGGTTTTCAGATAAAAATTCCTTTAATAATTCCCATTATACCATGAATGATGGCTATTTATTCAAGAATTAGCCGAATCAATTTAGAGATTCCTAAATCTAGTACAGCAAAAAACGCTGCGAAAAATACGACTGTTGTTAAAACGGTAACCGTCGAACGAACCAATTCCCCGCGTTTCGGCCAGCTGACTTTTCTCATTTCACGGAATATATCACTGAAGAATTTCGTTATGCGCTGCATGATCTCGTAACCCCCAACAACTTAAGTAAGCAATGCTAGTATCTATCTTTATTTTGTTTCCCGGTGGATCGTATGGGCCGCACAGGTCTTACAAAACTTTTTTAGTTCTAATCGTTCCGATTGTGTGTCTTTACCGACTGTCGAATAATTTCGGGAGCCGCACTCCACACAAGCTAAGATGACTTTTTTACTCATATTCGGCACCTTCAACATTCTTCTTATGTTTCACTAAAAATGTAACATGACCCCTATTTAATGTCAATAACTCCTAAAATGGGTTACTAATATTGACAAATTATTTCATCGCTCTACCTACAATGAGAATTCTCGAATTTCCAGATATCGCTCTAGTTTTCGCTTTACCCGCTGTAAGGCATTATCAATCGATTTCACATGCCGATTTAGCTCTTCAGAAATTTCCTGATAGGATTGGCCGTCTAAATAGAGTGCTAGCACCTTTCGTTCCAAGTCGCTTAATAACTCAGTCATTTTTACTTCAATATGGTCGAATTCCTCCTGATTGATAATTAATTCTTCAGGATCCAGGACCTTCGTACCTGATAGGACGTCCATTAAAGTACGATCTGATTCTTCATCATAAATAGGCTTGTCCAATGATACATACGAGTTTAATGGGATATGTTTTTGCCGTGTTGCGGTCTTAATTGCCGTGATGATCTGGCGGGTAATACAGAGTTCAGCAAACGCTTTAAAGGAAGTCAGCTTGTCCTCACGAAAATCACGAATGGCCTTATATAAGCCAATCATTCCTTCTTGGACAATATCTTCCTTATCTGCTCCAATTAAAAAATAGGATCTTGCTTTTGCACGCACAAAATTACGATACTTGTGAATCAAATAATCCAATGCTTCACTATCGCCTTGGTGTACCAAGTCGACAATTCCCTCGTCTTCCATTACGAAAAAGTGTTCGTTAATCTTTGCTCCGAAGTCCGTACTCAAAGTAGATCCCCTCCACCGAACATGCATAGATATTACTAGTATACATTAGAAATATTTTGAAGTCGAGAGCTCATTTCTCGCCTCTGCGCCATTTTTCAAAAATTTCTGCCATTTCTTCACTAATCGGTATCTTTGAGAACGGCTTTTTTTCTTGGATCTTTTTCACTTTCTTTTCGATTCCTTTTTCAATGGAGGACATTTCAATCAGCAGTTCACGCGCAGACTTTCTTAATGCCCCCTGTCCAAATATCGCCCATTGCTCTGTAAAATCAGAGGTTGCTACATGGATTTGTGTCCTTCGATTGCTTAAGCTAATTGCCATTTTTTCAATTCGCTCATCTGCTGTTTCATTTTCCTTCGTAAAAATAACCTCAACCTTATGATTTTTATACTTTTTCTCTATCCCTTGGACATAATAGGCATCAAAAACAATAATCACGCGGTAACCGGAAAAGGCCTGATATTCGGCCATTTTTTCAATTAGTCGATCCCTTGCAGCCGGTAAATCCCGATCCTTGAGTACCTTTAATTCTGGCCAGGCTCCAATAATGTTGTATCCATCGACAAGCAGGATATCCATATCCACTACCTGCCAAGCGGATGACGTTTGCGATATACCTCATACATGAGTAGGGATGCAGCTACAGAAGCATTTAATGAAGTTACTTTACCGGCCATTGGCAAATGAATGAGAAAGTCACATTTATCACGAATTAACCTTCCCATGCCTTTGCCTTCGCTGCCAATTACTAAACCGAGTGGAAGCGTACCATCCATCTGACGGTAATCTTCCTTTCCCTTGGCATCTGTTCCAGCAATCCATACGCCCCGTTCTTTCAGCTCATCAATCGTACGTGCCATATTCGTTACCCGGACTACTGGAATATATTCGATTGCCCCTGTTGAAGCTTTTGCCACCGTTGCGGTTAAGCCAACCGCCCTGCGTTTGGGAATGATGATACCATGTGCCCCGACTGCATCCGCAGTCCTCATAATGGAACCTAGGTTATGGGGATCCTCTATTTCATCAAGCAGTAAAAAGAACGGTGCTTCATTTCTCTTCTCTGCCGCAGCAAACAAATCATCCATTTCCGCATATTGGTAAGCCGCCACATAGGCTAGCACACCTTGATGATTTTCTTCAGCAATTTGGTCAAGCTTTTTCTTTGGAACAAATTGCACAAGGACATTGGCCTCTTTTGCCAATTGGGTAATCTGCTGCATTTGTCCCCGTTGTGATCCTTCGGAAATTAATATCTTATTGATATCTCTTTCCGATTTTAGTGCTTCGATAACTGGATTTTTTCCAACAATGTATTCCTGACTCATATTATTTCGTTCCTCCTTTCATTAGAAAGCGCAATCCACCTGTTATCATGCATTTTCAACACAGCTGAAAGCCTTCTCCACTAACTCCTCTAGCCGTTCCAATCTTCCTTCTAAAAATAAATAGCCCATTAACGCTTCAAACGCTGTGCTGTAGCGATATGTTTGAACATCCGTATTTTTAGGAACGGTACCTGATTTTGCATTCCTGCCGCGCATAACGACAGCAGATTCCTCTTCATTTAAAAGCTTTTCATCCATAAATTGAAAAAGGATCCGGCACTGGGCCTTCGCTGAAACGTATCTAGTCGCCAGTCGGTGTAATTGATTGGGCCTCACCTGGCCATTATAGAGAAGGTGCCGTCTAACATACGATTCAAATACGGCATCTCCCATATAGGCCAAAGCAAGACCATTCAATTGTTTGGCATCAATATTGTTCTCATAATCAAGCATGAATTAGCCTCTTTTCCACCTTGTGCCTTGCGGTGTATCCTCTAGAATGATATTCATTTCCTTTAGCTGATCCCTAATTTGATCGGACAGTTGGAAATTCCGGTCTCTCCGTGCCTGGTTCCGCTGTTCAATTAGCGCATCAATTTCTTCATCTATCATTTCTTCGGTTCCAAGTGTTAATCCCAGTACCTCGAATAACTCTTCAAATTTACCGGTAAAAGCTTCAATTACCTCAATAGCGGTATTTTTTTCTAGAAGATAATAATTCGCTAGTTTAGATAGTTCAAATAGAACCGAAATGGCTAAAGCTGTATTAAAATCATCATCCATCGCTTCAATAAATTGTTCATGCAAGACAGTCAGCTTATCCAGCCACTCTTGATTATGGTCCGTTAAATCAGTACTTGCCTCTTTCCGATGGTTTAAATTTTGATACGAGGTTGTTAAACGTTCAAACGCAGCCTTTGTACTTTCCAGTAATTCCTCACTATAGTTAATCGGATTGCGATAATGAACCGACAGCATAAAGAACCGCAATACTTGTGGGTTGTGTCTTTTAATAATGTCATGAACAAGGACAAAGTTTCCAAGTGATTTAGACATTTTTTCATTGTCAATATTAATATACCCATTATGCATCCAATACCTGGAGAATAATTTACCGGAAAGAGCTTCTGATTGAGCAATTTCATTTTCATGATGCGGGAAGGTTAAGTCTTGACCTCCTGCATGAATATCAATCGTCTCGCCCAGGTACTTTTTCGCCATTGCTGAGCATTCGATATGCCAGCCCGGACGTCCAAGTCCCCAGGGACTTTCCCAATAGATTTCTCCTTCTTTTGCCGTCTTCCAAAGAGCAAAGTCTAAGTCGTCTTCTTTCCTATCACCGACTTCAATCCTAGCCCCTACTTGGAGGTCATCAACAGATTGATGTGAGAGTTTTCCGTAATCATCAAAGCTTCTTGTCCGGAAATAAACATCCCCCTCTGATTCATAAGCAAAGCCCTTTTCTACTAATTGGCTGATAAAATCAATGATGATATCCATATTTTCCATTACTCGCGGATGGACATCCGCCTTTAGGCAGCCTAATGCTGAGACATCCTCAAAGTATGCATCGATAAAACGATTAGCAATGGTTGGAACATCCTCCCCAATTTGATTAGCTGCGCGAATTAATTTATCATCTACATCTGTGAAGTTTGAAACATACTTCACGTCAAAGCCTCGATATTCCAAGTATCGGCGTACCGTATCAAACACGATCGCTGGGCGGGCATTTCCTATATGAATATAATTATAAACGGTTGGACCGCAGACATACATTTTTACCTTTCCTTCTTCCAGCGGTACGAAGGGTTCCTTTTTTCTGGTTAATGTATTATATATTTGAATGGCCATTGACTTCTATCCTTTCATTTTTTAATTCTTGAAGCTCTTGCCTTAATTGAATGAGTTCACTTTCCACGTCACGGATGCGGTCAGCGATTGGGTCAGGAAGATCGCAATGGTTTAAATCTTTTTCCTTTTTGATGCGGATGCCATCTTGAATGACCACCCTTCCTGGGATCCCGACTACTGTTGAGTTGGGTGGTACCTCTTTTAATACAACCGAACCGCCGCCAATTTTAGAATTTTCGCCTACCGTAATAGAACCAAGTACCTTAGCGCCAGTGGCAATGAGGACATTATCCTTAATCGTCGGATGGCGTTTTCCCTTTTCTTTCCCTGTTCCGCCAAGTGTAACACCTTGATATATAGTTACATTATTCCCAATTTCACAGGTTTCCCCTATGACTACCCCCATACCATGATCAATAAAAAATCTCCTGCCTATCTTTGCACCAGGATGAATTTCAATTCCGGTAAAAAAACGGCTTACTTGTGACATGACACGAGCAGGGAAATATAATTTTCGCTTGAAGAGTGCATGTGCAATCCGATGTGCCCAAATAGCATGCAAACCTGAATAAGTCAAAACGACTTCAAAAGCGCTTCGCGCCGCAGGATCTTGTTCAAAAACAACCTCGATGTCCTCCTTCATCCGCTTGAACATCGCTCTTCCCCCTTTGCTATATATATAAAAAGAAAAAGCGCCCCTGTCGCAATCGACAGAGACGCATAATACGTGGTTCCACTCTGATTAGGTCGACTAGCTATCCCCCAACTGATTGGGCAGTAGCTCATCATTACCTCACTCTACTTGTTAACGGATTGCTCCGCCCAAATCTACTCGAGTTGACTCCTTTCGAAATGGGGCTCGGAGGTGCATTTCAAAAAATGGGAGGCTTAAACCACTCTCAGCCGGTGATGGTTCTCTCTTTAAAGCATCATTTTTTTACTTTTCCTCTTCTTCGCTTTATCTTATGTGATTAGGATTCTACCATTGGACCTTTATAACTGTCCAGCTCAATCGGCTAGTGTACTTCGCTTTTCTTATTTCCTCTACTATATTACATTTTCTTTATCTTGTTAACTAATAATTTTATTAATTCTGTTTTGAACCTTAGTTTTTCCCAATAATTCGATTGCCTGTGGAAGGTCTGGGCCATGTGTTTGACCTGTTACCGCGGCACGAATTGGCATAAACAGATTTTTTCCTTTTTGACCGGTTGATTTTTGTACAGCTTTCATAGCTGCTTTAATACCATCAGCACGGAAGCTGTCAAGTTGGTCAAGTTCATGAGAAAAAGCTCTTAACACTTCCGGAACTGTTTCACCTGCTAAGATTTCCTTTGTATCCTCTTCATAGACTGCTTCATCCTCGAAGAACATATCCGATAATCCTACGATTTCCGCACCAAAGCTCATTTTTTCTTGTAATAGTCCGACAAGGCTGCGAGCCCAATCATGCTGTTCGTCTGTTAAGCTTTCGCTTAGTCGCCCCGCTTTAATTAAGTGCGGCAGAGCAAGCTCCAATGCTCGGTCAACATCGATCTTTTTCATGTATTGATTGTTCATCCATGCTAGCTTTTGTTGATCAAATAACGCCGGTGATTTTGAAAGACGATTAGCATCAAAAATCTCAATAAACTCCTCTTTTGAGTAAAGTTCCTCTTCACCAGCCGGTGACCAGCCTAACAGTGTAATAAAGTTAAATAATGCTTCTGGAAGATAGCCAAGTTCTTCATATTGTTCAATAAATTGAATAATCGATTCATCACGCTTACTTAACTTCTTACGGCTTTCGTTTACAATTAAGGTCATATGTCCAAAAATAGGTGGTTCCCAGCCCAATGCTTCATAAACCACTAATTGTTTTGGGGTGTTTGAAATATGGTCATCACCACGGAGTACATGACTGATTTCCATTAGGTGATCATCGATGGCAACCGCAAAGTTATAGGTTGGTGTTCCATCCTTTTTCACCATGACCCAGTCACCCATACCTTCAGATTCAAACGAAACAACCCCTTTGACCATATCGTCAAATGTATAGGTTTTATTTTCTGGTACAACAATTCGAATACTTGGCTGGCGGCCTTCTGCTTCTAATTGACGGCGTTCATCCTCTGTTAAGTGACGGCATTTGCCAGAATAGTGAGGAGTTTCGCCTCTCTCGGTTTGAGCTTCGCGTTCTGCTTCAAGCTCTTCTTCTGTACAGTAGCATTTATACGCATGGCCTGTTTCTAATAACTGATTATAGTAAGTTTCATAAATGTCATTTCTTTCTGATTGGCGGTAAGGACCGTATTCGCCGCCGACATCAACGCTTTCATCCCAATCCATTCCGAGCCATTTTAAATATTTTAATTGGCTTTCTTCCCCGCCGGCGATATTGCGTTTCTTATCAGTATCCTCTATCCGGATAATAAATTTACCACCTTTATTCCGAGCAAATAAATAATTGAATAGTGCAGTACGGGCGTTTCCAATATGTAAATGTCCCGTTGGACTTGGAGCATACCTTACACGAACTTCGTTTGACATCATAATGCCTCCATCGAAATATATTGTCTCAACCGATTTATTTTACCATTGTGATTTCTATCTATAAAGTCTAATCGGCAACCTTTTTTAATAAAACAACTGCCTGCGAGGCGATTCCCTCACCTCTGCCGGTAAATCCCAATTTTTCCGTTGTAGTGGCTTTGACGTTAATTTGATCCGGCGCCGCTTCTAATAATTCAGCAATCCGTGCCCGAATCTGCTCAATATAAGGGGCCATTTTCGGTTTTTGGGCAATAATGGTGCAGTCTGCATTGACCAACTCGTATCCCTTATCTTTGACTAGCTGCCACACGTGTTCAGTAAGTTTGGCAGAGTCAGCATCTTTAAAGTTGGGATCTGTATCAGGAAAATGTTTGCCGATATCACCCTCGCCAATCGCACCAAGACAAGCATCACAAACCGTATGTAATAAAACATCCGCATCAGAATGGCCCAGAAGCCCCTTTTCATATGGAATCGTTATGCCGCCAATGATTAGCGGGCGCCCCTCTGTTAATTGGTGAACATCAAAGCCCTGACCAATTCGAAACATTAAAAAAACCCCTTTTCTCTCTTTTTTATAATCGCTTCAGCAAAGAATAAATCTTCCGGTGTTGTCAGTTTAATATTATCGTAATCCCCTTCGACAATAGTTACAGGATAACCTATCCGCTCGACCAAACTAGCATCATCTGTTCCGAGAAACTGATCCTTTTCGGCTTCTTGATAAGCTTTCTTTAATAAGGAAACGCGAAAAGCTTGTGGGGTTTGAACAGCCCACAAGCTTGAACGTTCGACAGTTTCCACTACCACACCATCATTTACTTTCTTCATAGTGTCTTTGGCCGAAACGCCCATAATAGCAGCACCCGTTTCTTCTGCCTTCTCTACTAAAGAGTGGATATGGTCCTTTTGAATAAACGGCCGAGCTGCATCATGTACAAGGATAACCCCATTATCTTTGACTGTCTTAAGGGCATTGTATATGCTGTACTGACGTTCGTCCCCGCCCGGTATCAAATCAGATACTTTCGAGATTCGATACTTTTTTAGCAGCTCCTTAATTTCCTGAGCATCCTGAGTATGTATTGCTAAAATAATACCAACGCAGGCTTCATCCTCTTCAAATACGTTTAAGGTATGAATGAGAACCGGAAGACTATTAAGCTCTAATAAAAGTTTGTTTTTCCCCGCTCGCATTCTTTTTCCCAGGCCAGCTGCCGGGATAATGACTTGGTAAGTCATACATATACCTCTCTATCTGTCTTGCTGCAGCACTTAAAGGCGCTGCAGCTTTTCTTTCTAAAGTGCTTTTTCTAACAACTTGGGTTTGGCAAATATCATTCGGCCGGCAGAGGTTTGAAGAACACTTGTTACTAGAACTTCAATTCTCTTCCCAATATATTCTCTTCCTTCTTCTACAACAATCATCGTTCCGTCATCTAAATAAGCGACACCTTGATGATATTCTTTTCCGTCTTTTATTACTTGAACCGTTAACTCTTCTCCTGGAAGAACAACCGGTTTGACTGCATTTGCTAAGTCATTAATGTTTAATACGGAGACATTCTGTAATTCACACACTTTATTTAGATTAAAGTCATTCGTTACAAGGATTCCATTTGTTAATTTTGCCAGTTTTACGAGTTTTGAGTCTACCTCGCTAATCTCATCAAAATCACCTTCATAGATTTCGACCTTAATGGATAATTCCTTTTGAATGCGATTTAATATATCCAAGCCTCTACGGCCGCGGTTTCGTTTTAACACATCGGAGGAATCGGCAATATGTTGTAATTCCTCAAGAACAAACTGCGGAATAACAATTGTTCCTTCTAAAAAGCCAGTCTGACAAATATCAGCAACCCGGCCATCAATAATGACACTCGTATCCAAGATTTTTAAAGCTTTACCGGCTGCAGGATCCACTTCTTCATCTTCACCGGACTTCTTCTTGCTGCCACGATTTCCAAATAGACCTAATAGCTCATCACGCTTTTTAAAACCAACTTGAAAGCCAAGATAACCAAACAAAAGCGTCAATAAAATGGGTGCTACGGCATTTAAAATGGGTACTTGTACGGCATTAAGAGCAAAACCAATCAAAAAAGCAACAAACAAACCGAAAATTAATCCGACACTGCCAAATAATACATCTGTAACAGGAATTTTCACTAAAGAATCTTCCGTCCATTTAATAAAATTAAAGACATAATCTACTGCCCAAAAGGTAATAAGGTAAAAAATAATAGCCCCTATAATAGCAGTAACATATGAGTTATTAATCAGTGGAATGTCATTGATATGAAGTAATTTAAACAATTCCGGCAGTAATAAGATTCCGAGCGTACCTCCAATAATGAGGAAGCATGCCTGCACAATTCTTTTTAACATTCCTTCACCTCCTCTAATTCATTATAAACATATTCTCAAAATTGAAACCTTGATTTTGTGATTATTTTTTCCAATTTTTATCTTCTTGAAATTAATCTATTTTGTAAAAATCTTACTCCTCATAGGGTAGCATTGGAAATTTTCTCTGTCAAACAAATTGGGGTTGGACATTTTAGCATACTCAATTTTCTTTTTCAATCATTTTTATAGATGCCTATCTGTATATAGCCGGTCTTTAATTAAGCGAAAGCCCTCTTTAATTTTCTTTGCCCGTACTTCCCCTATTCCTTCCACATCATCCAGCTCTTCCACCGTTGCTGACAGGATGCTGGCTAGTTCTCCAAAACTTGTGATTAAGTTCTCAATGATAATCGAAGGTAATCTAGGAATTTTATGCAGAATCCGATAACCACGCGGAAATTTATTTTCGTCGAGATGGACATAGCCTAGGTATCCCATTAATTTCAACAATACAATGTCCTCAATCGTGCCGCTATTTGCCAGTGACTGCATCCGCTGAAGCACATCCCGGGCCAGGACATCCCGCTCATTAGCATAATCTTTAATAATTAGGATAATTTCTTCTTCAAGGTCTGTTAGAATTTCATTCA
Organism: Bacillus sp. ISL-18; assembly: GCF_018613415.1. Lineage (GTDB taxonomy): Bacteria > Bacillota > Bacilli > Bacillales > Cytobacillaceae > Neobacillus. The sequence continues at coordinate 70,267 of NZ_JAGGQG010000025.1, forward strand.
TTTGCAGCCGAATCAGCCTGCCTTCTGTCCCCAGCTCATGTAAAAAGGTTAATAGTTCATTTTTTATTTTCAAGACCATTTCAAAACGATGAAGAACGAGTAAAAAGTCATTATAAGTTACCGATTCTTCAAACTCTAAAATACTTAGATTCGTTATACTTTGTTCAAGAACAACCTTATATTTTTCCAGAGTCTGAATGGCTTGATTAGCTTTTGTTAAAATGACAGCAATATCCTTTAAGGAATAACGAAAATTCCCTTGATAAAGGGTAATCACATTTCTTCTTTGTGATATGGCAATGACCAGAGCTTTCGTTTGCTTGGCGACTCTTTCCGCTGTGCGATGCCGCATCCCTGTTTCTGTTGAAGGGATCTCAGAGTTTGGTGCGAGCTGGGCATTGGCAAATAGAATTTTATTACCTAACTCGTTAAGAATGATCGCACCATCCATTTTGGCAAGTTCATATAAAAAGCTTGGTGAAAAGGAGCAATTAATGGAAAATCCACCATCCACAATGCTTTTTACCTTATCGTTATACCCAATTACAATAAGTCCGCCTGTATTGGCTCTTAATACATTATCAATTCCCTCTCGAAGAGGCGTGCCAGGGGCAATAAACTGTAAAACATCTATTACCGTAGTTGCCTCGCCAAGTTTCTTATTTTCCATCTGCTACCCTCCTAACGCTGCTTGCAGTGCCTCACTAACGGAGGAAACACCTATAAGCTTAACCCCCTCTGGGCCCGTCCAGCCACTTAAATTATTAGCTGGTAAAATAATGCGTTCAAAGCCTAATTTGGCTGCCTCCTGAACACGCTGTTCAATTCTTGACACCCTTCTTACCTCTCCAGTCAAACCAACTTCACCGATAATACAGTCGGTAGGTCTTGTCGGGCGATCCCTAAAGCTCGAAGCAATACTTACGGCAATCGCTAAATCAATCGCTGGTTCATCCAGCTTGACTCCTCCAGCAACCTTTAAATAGGCATCCTGGTTTGCTAGAAGCATACCAACCCGTTTTTCCAAAACTGCCATTAATAGCGGTACCCGATTATGATCAATTCCTGTTGCCATTCTCCGTGGATTTCCAAAACTCGTAGGTGAGATAAGTGCCTGGATTTCAACGAGAACCGGACGTGTTCCCTCCATTGAAGCAACAACTGTCGATCCAGCTGCTCCGCGAGACCGCTCTTCCAAGAAAATTTCCGATGGGTTTTCTACTTCTTCGAGTCCAAATTCCTTCATTTCAAAAATGCCCATTTCGTTTGTAGAGCCAAAACGATTTTTGACTGCTCTAAGAATTCGGTAAGTATGATGTCTTTCCCCTTCAAAATAAAGCACGGTATCGACCATATGTTCTAAAAGCCTTGGCCCGGCAATAGAACCTTCCTTGGTCACATGCCCAACAATAAAAATGGCAACCCCTTTGGTTTTGCCGATCCTCATCAATTCAGATGTACATTCCCGGACTTGAGAAACACTCCCAGGTGCTGACGTTACCTCTGGATGGAAGATCGTTTGGATAGAGTCAATAATGACAAAGCTGGGATTCTCACTATCAATCGTCCGATTTATTTCTTCAAGGTTTGTTTCTGAATAGACTAATAGGTTTTCTGAGGAAATCCCCAGCCGTTCCGCCCGAAGCTTTGTTTGTCTTAATGATTCTTCACCAGATATGTAAAGAACAGAATTTCCTTTATTCGCAAGCTGTGAGGATACTTGCAAGAGAAGTGTAGATTTCCCTATTCCCGGGTCACCGCCAATTAGAACTAACGATCCCTTGACGACACCACCGCCTAGTACGCGGTTCAGCTCTTGTAAATCGGTTAGGATTCTCGGTTCGTTCTCCATTTCAATTGCATTAATCTTCATTGGTTTGGTTAATAGATTAGAACCGGTTTGTGAATGAGCAAATGCTCCTCTTCTTTGAGCTCCTGTTACTTCTACTTCCTCAACCATCTTATTCCATTGTCCACAGCCTGGGCATTTCCCCATCCATTTCGGGGATTCATAACCGCATTCTTGGCAGATGAACTTTGTTTTCCTTTTTACCATTACCTTCAACCTTTCCTAACCACATGGAGTTATATCCAACCCGCTAATACCCTGAGTATTAATTGATAAATAAAAAAGAGGCACACGGGTTGACTTTATTCACGTGTACCTCTTGCAATGTGTTGTCAAGCACTAAACTATTCGTAAGTCTTGATTTATTTTGCTAAACTTGTTTGTTCTGCCATTCTCACAACGAACTCACCGTTGACTACATCTATTATAGCATGCTGTCCTGTTAATAAGGTCCCTTTTAATAATTCTTCAGACAGACGATCTTCTATATGCTTTTGAATAGCACGGCGCAGTGGTCTTGCACCATACTCTGGGTCGTAGCCTTCCTGAGAGATCTTCTCTTTTGCTGCTGGTGTTAATTCTAGTGAAATATTTTGCTCTTTTAATCGTTTTACCAACTGATCAGATAACAGGGTGACAATTTCCTCAAGATGCTTTTTCTCTAACGCATGGAAGACAATAATTTCATCGATACGATTCAAGAATTCCGGACGGAAGGCCTTTTTAAGCTCATCCATCACCTTACCCTTCATATCTTTGTAATCCTGTTCCCCGTCTTGAATATTGAAGCCCACAAACTTATTTCGCTTTAATGCCTCCGCACCCACGTTGGATGTCATAATAAGGACTGTGTTTCGGAAATCAACTGTTCTTCCCTTTGAATCGGTTAAACGCCCATCTTCGAGAACTTGAAGCAGGATATTAAAGACATCTGGATGTGCCTTCTCGATTTCATCTAACAAGATGACAGAATACGGTTTTCTACGAACCTTTTCGGTTAATTGCCCGCCTTCTTCATAACCGACATATCCAGGAGGGGAACCAACAAGGCGGGATGTAGAGTGCTTCTCCATATACTCCGACATATCGATTCGAATCATTGAGTCCTCATCACCAAACATAGCTTCCGCAAGGGCGCGTGCCAATTCTGTTTTCCCTACCCCTGTAGGGCCAAGGAACACAAATGAACCGATTGGACGTTTTGGATCCTTTAGTCCCGCTCTAGCACGGCGGACTGCCTTGGAAACAGCTATAACCGCTTCTTCTTGCCCAATGACACGGGAATGTAACGTTTCCTCTAAATTAAGTAACTTCGCTGTTTCGGTTTGTGCAAGCTTAGAGACCGGTACACCCGTCCAGCTTGAAACTACACTGGCAATATCTTCTACGGTCACTTCATTATTTTCTTTTCCTTGTTTTTCTTTCCAGGTTTTCTTTGTCTCTTCCAACTGTTCACGGAGACGCTGCTCTGTATCTCTTAAAGAAGCCGCTTTTTCAAATTCTTGACTTTGAACAGCAGAATCCTTTTCTTTTCTAACATCCTCCAATTTAACCTCTAACTCTTTTAAATTTGGCGGTGTTGTATAAGACCGAAGTCTTACCTTTGAACCTGCTTCATCAATTAAGTCAATTGCTTTGTCAGGAAGGAAACGGTCAGAAATATAACGATCTGAAAGCTTAACAGCTGCCTCAATTGCCTCATCTGTAATCGAGACGCGGTGATGGGCTTCATAACGATCACGTAGGCCTGCTAGAATTTGAATCGATTCCTCCATAGTTGGTTCATCCACCCGAATTGGCTGGAAGCGGCGTTCTAGCGCAGCATCTTTTTCAATATATTTACGGTATTCATCCAGTGTGGTCGCACCGATACATTGAAGCTCACCACGTGCAAGGGATGGCTTTAGGATATTAGACGCATCAATTGCCCCTTCTGCGCCTCCCGCACCGATTAAGGTGTGCAGCTCATCGATAAATAGAATGATGTTTCCTGCTTGACGGATTTCATCCATTACTTTTTTCAAGCGGTCTTCAAATTCTCCACGATATTTCGTTCCAGCAACAACTGTTCCCATATCGAGTGTCATGACACGCTTATCACGCAGGATTTCAGGTACTTCATTGTTGACAATTTGCTGAGCAAGCCCTTCAGCAATAGCTGTCTTACCAACACCCGGCTCCCCAATTAATACAGGGTTATTTTTCGTTCTACGGCTTAATACTTCAATAACACGTTGAATTTCTTTACTTCGGCCAATGACTGGATCCAGACTGCCTTCTCGGGCAATCGCAGTTAAATCCCTTGCAAGGCTGTCAAGTGTAGGTGTATTAGCACTCACGGATGTTCCCCCTTGGTGCGAACCTGATTCATTACTTCCTAATAACTGGAGTACTTGCTGACGTGCCTTATTCAAGCTGACACCAAGATTATTTAATACCCTTGCTGCTACCCCTTCTCCTTCACGAATTAAGCCAAGAAGAATATGCTCAGTACCAACATAGGAGTGTCCTAACTTTCGAGCCTCATCCATTGATAGTTCAATCACCTTTTTAGCTCTCGGAGTATAGTGAATGGTTTGAGAAGTTTCCTGTCCTTTGCCGATTAAATTTTCTACTTCTTTTTGAATTTTTTCTGAACCTAACCCAAGGCCATAAAGAGCTTTTGCTGCAATCCCTTCACCTTCGCGTACAAGTCCTAATAAAACATGCTCAGTTCCAATGTTATTATGACCAAGACGAATTGCTTCCTCTTGTGCCAGTGCCAGAACCTTTTGTGCTCTCTCGGTAAATCGTCCAAACATCATATTCTCTTCCTCCTCACCTATTTTTCATTCTCCAAGTTTATACGGTCCCTAATTAATGCGGCTCTTCGGATATCCCTTTCATGAGGCCGTAATGGACCGCCCGCATATTGCTGAAGAAAACCCGGCTGGGTTAAAATCATTAATTCATTTAAAATGGTCTTCGGCATATTTTGTATATACCCCATATCTATACCAAGCCGAACATCCGATAGGCAGCGAGCTGCTTCCTTCGATTCAATAATCCGGCTATTAGATAACACCCCTAATGAGCGGAACACCCTGTCTTCTAATTGTATGTTAGAAGTTTTACGTAATGCTTCACGAGCAGACCTTTCTTGTGAAATTAGCTGACTCGCTACTCCTTTTAAATCCCGGCTAATATCTTCCTCTGATTTCCCCAGAGTTATCTGATTAGAAATTTGAAAAATATTCCCCAGTGCTTCACTGCCCTCTCCATAAATACCTCTAACCACAAGGCCTAACTGATGAATAGCAGGAATGATCCGATTAATTTGCTGTGTTAAAATTAATCCGGGCAGATGCATCATGACAGATGCTCTGAGACCTGTGCCAACATTGGTGGGACAACTAGTTAAATAGCCATATTTTTCATCAAATGCATAATGGATTTGTTCTTCAAGCCAATCATCTATTTCATTCGCAGCATGTAATGCTTCTGCTAATTGCAGACCAGGAAATAAACATTGAATACGAATATGGTCCTCTTCATTTATCATAATACTAACTTCTTCATTTTCTGTTAATAGAACAGCACCATATGGAGAGTCCTCTGCCAATAGTGGACTAATTAAATGCTTTTCTACTAAAACCCGCTTCTGAAGAGGCTGCATTTCATCCATTTTCAATAATTCCATTTTACCGAAGTTCTCAACTGGTGATTTTTTTAGAATATCCTCCATCGTATCTATAATCACTTTTGCCTCTTCATGTGAAAAAACAGTTGGGAAATTATAAGATTCAAAATTTCGTGCAAGTCGAATCCGGGAACTAAGGACAATATCGGAATCCGGACCTTCTTCGCTCATCCAAGAGCTGACCGCTTGATTAAAAAATCTTTCAACCGACACTTTATTCCCCTCCCTCTTCATTTCCAGCTACTTGTTTCTCTAATGTACGGACTTGATCGCGAATTTCAGCTGCTTTCTCAAATTCCTCTTGCCTGATAGCCTCTTTTAATTCCAATTTCAACTCTTCGATCTGTTTGCGAAGTTGAAATTCACCGCCTATTCTTTTCGGAATTTTACCATTATGGGTCCAATTTCCGCTATGAAGGCGCCTTAATACAGGCTTTAACTGATCTTTAAATGTCTCATAACATTGAGCGCAGCCAAAACGGCCAACTTTTAAAAACTGTGGAAATGTCATTGAACAATGTTGACATTGAAGGATTTCTTCTTGTTGAAAAGGGCTTTCACTCGGCTTTTGAAAAGATGGATCAATATTTAATAAACCTGCCAATAGGTTGTTAAACGCAAAACCCGATTCCCCATTCAAGATAAACATTTCGCCTTTCTCCTGAGCACACTTCTCACATAGATGGACTTCTGTTTTTTCCCCATTAATAATTTTGGTAAAATGAAGTGCGGCAGGCCTTTGATTGCATTCCTGACAAATCATCTATTTTCACCTCTTTAGGCTGCATAATTATTTATATTTTAAAGAAGTTAACATTGCTTTTAACATTCGCGCTCTTAATTCATCGCGGAATGGAAGATCAATATATAGTACAGAACGATCAATGACACTTAGCATGATTTTTGCTTCTCGTTTTGTAATGACCTCTTCGTGAACAAGTCTTATGATTACGTCCTCGGCAGTCGTTTGACTTATTCGATTGTTGACAAGGGAAAGCAAATGATCAATTAAATGGGCTAAGTCGTGGGATTGGACCTTCATTATCCGAATATATCCACCGCCGCCCCGTTTACTCTCAACAATATATCCTCTTTCAATCGTAAAACGGGTATTAATAACATAGTTTATTTGTGAAGGAACACATTGAAATTTATCGGCTATTTCACTTCTTTTAATTTCAACAAGATCTTCTTCACTCATTTCTAAAACCTGCTTTAGATACTTTTCAATAATATCGGAAATGTTTCTCATCTTCCCACCTCCCATCTTCTGACTTTGACTATATTTGACTTTAATTATACTGAAAATTTTATGGAGATGCAACGATTCACTATTACTGATTTTCTCCAAATTTCACGGTTGTGAAACCTAAAAAGCCCAGAAAATAAGCTTTATATAATTCGACTATTTTCGTAATTATTGACCTCCTATAATTTTGCTTATCATTTTTTATATTAATAATAGGTAAAGTGATACAGAAATGTGAAATTAATGTAAAGTTCCATCGTAGCTGTTCAGCAGAAAATTATCCACCTGTTAATAACTTTTCTGTTATTCCTTTTTTTACACTTATTGGGGACAGTCTGTGAACAAAGTGTGGAATAATTGTTAGTAAAGATAATTATACAAAAAAAAGACAACCCTTTACGGATTGTCTTTTTTTTGCCTGGCAACGTCCTACTCTCACAGGGACAAAGTCCCAACTACCATCGGCGCTGAGAAGCTTAACTTCCGTGTTCGGTATGGGAACGGGTGTGACCTTCTCGCCTTAATTACCAGACTATTT
>NZ_JAGGQG010000026.1 GCF_018613415.1 Bacillus sp. ISL-18
GTTACGTTGGCTCATGTTCATCTTATATAATAGAAGAAACATGATAAATTATTGTTTGTTGACGTTTTTGTTTGTTTAGTTTTCAAAGAACAATTAATTAAGACAACTTTTAAAGTATAACATCTTTCGAACACTATTGTCAAAGGTTTTTTTAATTAAACTTTAAATCCTCAATGACAACTTTCATATTATAGTATGAATCTCAGCAATCTGTCAACAAGTATTATTGGTTATTTTAATATAATAGGCTGCTAGAGTTTTTAAAGCATTACCAGCTCTGTTTTTTTTACAAATGAAAATCTCCGTTTAATTATTATCTTCAAGCGCTGTATTTTTAAAAGTCCACCCTTCTTGGTTCGAGAAAAATAGACGAATGAGGTTTTTTACGTGAATTTTGGATAAGCCCGGTCCTTTTTTCTTTGTGTGAATACTGTAACAATGTATAAAAAAAATGTATAAAGGAGTGAATTTATTGAACGGTGAATTAAGCCTTTCATTTGGGATGGATAGCCTTGGCCGCTATCTTCGCAGATATATTGGACAAGATGTTACCTTCAGAACTAAGTCGGGAGATATAATTGAAGGCAGACTCAGAAGAGTAACACACGATGGCATTGTAAGCATTCTGGAATCAGCAATGGTTTCCCCATTTATGGATGAGCTAGTAACTGTCATCCGTTGTGAAGATATAGAATCTTTTTCTTTTAATCTACCAGGTTTATAGTAAGGAACCAGGGGGGGGAAATAGATCTCCTTAAGGAATTATATTTCCCCTCTTCTAAGGAGACTTCTTAAATGAAAATATTATTGATTTCGTCAGGCTATTCAGGGATATACCCTTATTTCGAGAAAGCCATAGAAGAGGCCTTTATTTCTTTGGACCATACAGTCACTAAAATACACTCAAAATATACAATAGAAGCTATCGAATTAATTGAGAGTTTTAAACCCGATGTCATTATAACTATGGTGGGGTTTACCGTAGATGAAAAATTAATGGACTTTCTTAAAAAAATCAATTCCCCCCGCTGTATTTGGCTAACGGAAGATCCCTTTTATATCGATATGTCCATTCATTTAGTAAGGGATTATGATTATATATTTACCATTGATATAGGAGCATTTGAGTATTATAAGAAAAAGTTCCCCAAAAAACACATTTACCATCTCCCACTAGGAACAGATCCTTTACTTTATTTTGCCGACCACAAAGAAGAATATTTATATGACGTTTGTCTAGTTGGTTATCCATATCCAGAACGAATAAATCTTGTTTACCAGCTATTGACTTATACTCCATATTCCCTGATTCTAGTTGGCCCATTTTGGAAAAGATTTATCAAAAACCATCAACATACAAGTAGATTAACGATAATCAATAGGTGGATGGAACCTGAAACTGTGAGAAGCCTATTTAACCGTTCTAAAATTATCCTCAATCCCCATCGTACCTATGACTTTCATAAAAATAAAAACACCCTTGGAATTGAAAATAAAAGTATTAACAATCGTACCTTTGATATAGCAGCATGCGGCGGATTTCAACTTCTTTCTAATAAACCAGATTTGCAGATGCATTTTGATATTACTCAAGACATCGTCGTTTACTCTCATTCTGAGGATTGTATTAATTTAATTCAACAGTTCATAAATGATGAAAACTTAAGAAATTTTTACCGAAGAAACGCTCAAAAAAGGGTGGTCGAAAATCACACCTTTACCCATCGAGTTGGATTTATTCTTAAACAATTGGGAGCTAAAGAAGATCTCAATCAATCCTTTTAAAAATTTCACGAGTGAAAGAGGGAAGAAAATGTTTACGTTAAAAGGTAAAACCTTGTTGGTGACAGGCGGCACAGGTTCGTTTGGAAAAAAATTCATCAAGAAGGTTCTTGATTTAGATGTAAAAAAAGTAATTGTCTTTAGTCGGGATGAGTTAAAACAATTTGAAATGGCACAAGAATTTACAGATCCAAGGATTCGTTTTTTTATTGGGGATGTACGTGACAAAGAGAGATTATTTCGTGCTTTTGAAGGTGTAGATGTTGTTATCCACGCTGCCGCCTTAAAACAAGTCGGCATTTGTGAATATAATCCATTTGAAGCTATTAAGACCAATATTCACGGCGCACAAAATATTATTGAAGCCGCTATTGACAGGGGTGTTCAAAAGGTTATTGCCTTAAGTACTGATAAGGCAGCGAATCCAATCAATTTATACGGAGCAACAAAATTAGCATCAGATAAATTATTTGTTGCCGCTAACTCATATACTGGCATTAAGAATACTCGATTCGCTGTTGTTCGTTATGGAAATGTTGTCGGTAGCCGCGGAAGTGTAGTTCCCTTTTTTTTAAAGATCAAAGAAACAGGAACATTACCGATAACGGATGAACGAATGACTCGTTTCTGGATCACATTGGACCAAGGAGTTCAATTTGTTATTGATAATTTAAGCAGAATGAAGGGTGGAGAAATTTTCGTCCCCAAAATTCCAAGTATGAAAGTGACAGATTTAGCCAAGGCAATTGCTCCAAATGCCAAGATTGAAATTATCGGTATTCGCCCCGGTGAGAAATTACATGAAACGATGATCACCGAGGATGATGCACGGCGAACCTTAGAATATGACGCATATTATGTGATTCAACCGGAATTTCCGTGGTGGAGCGCTGAACAGGCAATCGGCGGAGAACCTGTGTCAGAAGGCTTCACATATGTAAGTAATACGAATGGTACATGGCTGTCCGTTGACGACTTAAAAAAACTTGTAATAGATCAATAATCTACAAATTAGCACTAGGAGGAAGGAGGCTTATATGTTTGAATCACAAACCGATCAGAGATAACTATCTTCCGTATGGCAGACAATGGATCGATGATGATGACATCTCTGCAGTAATTAATGTTTTAAAAGGGGATTATCTAACTACTGGGCCCTATGTATCCATTTTTGAACAAGAAGCAGCAAAATACGTCGGCGCATCTTATGCCGTAAGTTTCTCGAACGGAACAGCAGCGTTACATGGCGCTTGTTTTGCCGCAGGAATCACTGAGGGTGATGAAGTGATTACGACCCCTTTAACATTTGCAGCAAGTGCAAACTGTGTACTCTATCAGGGTGGTAAGCCCATCTTCGCGGATATCAATCCAAAAACATATAATATAGATCCAACAGAAATTGAGAAAAAAATTACTGATAAAACTAAAGCGATTATTCCGGTCGATTTTACAGGACAGCCAGCTTCTTTAGATGGAATACAAGAAATCGCAAAAAAACATCACTTGGTTATCATCGAAGATGCTGCACATGCATTAGGAGCAACATATAAAGGGAAAATGGTAGGGTCCATTAGTGATATGACCATGTTTAGCTTCCACCCGGTGAAACATATTACATCAGGTGAAGGCGGCATTATTACAACCAATAATAAAGAGTATTTTGATAAGCTTTTACAATTTCGTTCTCATGGCATCACACGTGATCATAACAGGCTAGTCCAAAATCATGGGCCTTGGTATTATGAAATGCAATTTTTAGGTTATAACTATCGCATGACCGATATTCAAGCCGCCCTTGGAACAAGCCAATTAAAAAAGATTGATAAATTTATAGATTTACGAAAAAAATATGCTTCGATATATAATGAGGCATTTAACCATATAAGCGAACTATCGATTCCTTTCCAAGACGAAAACGGTCAATCGAGCTGGCATTTGTATATCATTCGCCTTCATTTAGAACAATTAACAGCCAGTCGGAAGGATATATTCGAGGCGTTACTAAAAGAAAATATCGGGGTCAATGTGCACTATATCCCTGTTCACCTAATGCCCTACTATCAAGGATTAGGCTACAAATACGGGGATTGTCCAAACGCTGAAAAACTATATGAAGAAATCATCACGCTGCCTCTTTTTCCAGCTATGACCGAGGATGATATACATGACGTTATCAAAGCAGTCACAAATGTGATAGCCCGTTACTCTAAATAAGTAGAAGGTGATTTTTTGAAGGTTGTTGCCATCATCCAGGCTAGAATGGGGTCAACAAGGTTACCAGGGAAAATAATGAAAAAGGTTTTAGGAAAACCATTGCTCCAATATCAGATTGAACGGGTCAAAAGGTCCAGGTTAATTCATCAAATTGTAATTGCCACCACGACGAAGGAGCACGAGCAGCCTATAATTGATTTATGTACACAGCTTTCGGTTGACTATTATCGAGGTTCTGAGGACGATGTATTGTCAAGGTATTTTGAAACTGCTAATCACTATAAAGGTGAGGTAATTGTCCGCCTCACCTCTGATTGTCCGTTACTAGACCCCGAGACGATTGATAAAGTCATTTCTAAGTACCTAGAGAATCCAAACAAGTACGATTATGTTTCTAATACGATTGATCGAACCTATCCTCGTGGATTTGATGTTGAGGTATTTTCCATGGGAGCCTTAGAACAAGCATATAACGAAGCAGCCAATGCAGCAGAGCGTGAACATGTCACTCCATACATCTATCTCCATCCTAACAAATTTAAGGCTGCAAATGTTAAACATAGAAATGACTTAAGCTCCTATCGTTTAACCGTAGATACCGAAGCAGATTTAGATGTAATTACTCTTGTGATGACAGACCTTTACAGTCAGAAAAAAACACAGTTTCAGTTAGAAGATATTATTCAATTGTTACAGAAAAATCAGGAGTGGGCTTTGATCAATGCTCATATTGAACAAAAGAAGTTAACCCCCCCAAAAACTAAGCCGTCGGAATTAGAGGAATAAACGATGAATGTCTATATACGTGTCGATGCCTCAATAGAAATAGGTACTGGTCATGTTATGCGTTGTTTAACACTAGCTGAAAAATTGCAGGAACAAGGAGCGGATGTCCGCTTTATTTGCAGGGAGCATAAAGGGCATTTAATTGACCTGATTACAGCAAAAGGATATGAAGTATTAGTACTTAAGCGGCCTCAAGAAAATGGCATGGCGCCGAATGGCAGTGGACACACTCAATGGCTTGGCGTTCCATTGAGTGTGGATGCACATCAAACAAAGGAATTGTTAATGAATTGTCCCTGTGACCTATTAATTGTCGATCATTATGCCATTAACGAGGATTGGGAAGTTCTCCTAAGAAATCAGGTAAAAAAAATCATGGTGATTGATGATTTAGCTGATCGTAAGCATGATTGTGATTTTTTATTAGATCAAAATTTCGTCCAAGATTACCAAAACCGCTATGATTCACTCGTACCATCCTATTGTAAAACATTTTTAGGACCCAGTTATGTCTTACTCCGACCAGAGTTTTATCATCAATTAAAAAAGCAAAAGCTGCGAACAGGAGCGGTAAAAAGAATATTAATTTTTTATGGCGGTATCGATCATACCAATGAAACAGGAAAGGCTCTTTCATCCTTCTTAGCTTTGGGTCGTAATGACATCGAGGTAGATGTGGTCGTTGGGCAATCTAACCTGTACAAAATGGAGATTGCTTCTATTTGTAACATGTATGAATACCTGCATTTTCATTGTCAAATTGACAACATGGCCGAATTAATGAATTGGGCCGATCTATCCATCGGGGCAGGTGGTACCACTACATGGGAGCGTTGCCTCCTTGGTTTGCCCTCTATCGTTGTCAGTATTGCTGAAAACCAGAAAGAAATTTGTAAAAGTCTTGCAAAAGGAAAGGTCATTACTTATTTAGGAGAAAAAGAAACAATTGAGCAGTCTTGTTTAACCCGCCACCTAAAGATATTAATTGAAAATGAAGCGGAACGAACAGAAATGTCTCGGTTATCGTATCAACTAATGAAGGATACCATAGTAAGTCAGCAAATGATGATCAAAGAATTAATGGGATAAGGTGACGCTTATGGATTATTATTTAAGGGCATTAACGGAAAAAGACAAGGACATAATTTATGAATGGCGAAATTCGGAGTCGATTCGAGTGAATATGTATAACGACCAGCCCATTCCCTATGAAGCACATTGTCAGTGGTTTGATGCTGTACTAAAGAACGAAAGTCGTTTTTATCGACTGTTTCTTTACAAAAACAAGCCGTTAGGTCTTGTTTCCTTTAAGGAAGTGAACCTCCAGAATCAAACCTGTGCATGGGGATTTTATATTGGGGAACCTCATGCACCTAAAGGTTCAGGTACCATTATGGGCGCGTTAGCCTTAGATTATGCCTTTTATCAATTAAACATCCGAAAAATCATTGGGATGGTCCTGTCATTTAATCAGCGGAGTTTAAGGCTTCACCATAGATTAGGATTCTGCCAAGAAGGACTTTTTAAAAAGGAATGGAGCCGAAATGGCCAGTTCATTGACTTAATTAGGTTATCCTTATTTAAAGAAGACTGGGAGAAGCAGAAAGAGAAGCTGAACCTCCAGTTTATTACAGAGGAGTGATCAAATGAACGAAATCAATCTGGGAGGAAAAATGATTGGAATCAATCATCCTCCTTTTATTATTGCTGAAATGTCTGGAAACCATAATCAATCGCTTGAACGGGCATTAGAAATTGTAGAAGCGGCTGCAGAATCGGGGGCACATGCATTGAAAATCCAAACATATACAGCCGATACGATGACGTTGAATATTGACCGTAAGGATTTTGCTATTGATGATCAGGAGAGTTTATGGAAAGGGAATAACCTCTACAAACTCTATCAACAAGCCTATACTCCATGGGAGTGGCATAAGCCAATTTTTGAAAGATGCCGGGAATTAGGACTCATTCCCTTTAGCACCCCCTTTGATGAAACCGCAGTCGACTTTCTCGAACAATTAAATACACCTTTTTATAAAATAGCTTCTTTTGAAAATAATCATATTCCCCTGATCAAAAAGGTTGCTTCCACTGGAAAGCCTATCATTATCTCAACCGGAATGGCTTCACTTGCCGATTTGGATGAAACCGTTCGAGCTGCAAGAAAGGCCGGATGTGAAGATATCGTTTTGCTAAAGTGTACGAGTACGTACCCGGCTACACCTGAAAATACAAATATTATAACCATTCCTCATATGAGGGACCTTTTTAACTGCCAGGTTGGTTTATCGGATCATACAATGGGAATCGGTGTGGCAGTAGCTAGCGTTGCTCTCGGAGCCACTGTTATTGAAAAACATTTTACTATATCCCGTGCTGATGGAGGTGTTGATTCGGCCTTTTCAATGGAACCGCATGAAATGCACTCCTTAGTGGATGAAACAAAAAAAGCGTGGCAAGCTTTGGGTGCTGTTACTTATGGACCAACTGAAAAGGAAAAGAATTCATTAAAATTTAGAAGATCGCTCTATATAACGAAAGACTTAAAGGCTGGAGACGTGTTAACGAAAGAAAACCTAAGAGTTATTAGACCTGGCTATGGCTTAGCCCCGAAATATTACGAACAATTACTGGGAAGAAAAGCTGCTATGGATATAAAGGCAGGTACACCAGCAGATTGGAATATTTTGAACTAATAAATAAGGTAGAAAGAGGACCTGCTGGTAAGGCAGGTCCTCTTTCTATCCCTTTATAACACTAGATCTTTACTGATTAAAATTCTTGATGACATGGGCCAGTTTCTCTCCTGACGATCCATCGTTATAGGACTTTGATAAATACTCTCTCCTTATATGTGCATAGAGTTTCTGATGTTCATCTGAAGAAAAATAGGCACTAATAACTTCGGTTAATCGATTAGGATCTGTTTGAATATACTCTCCTAATGAATCAAAATAATCGTATGCTCGATTACTGTTCATGAAGTTATAAATAAACACAGGTTTATTAAATAAAATACTTTCTAATACCACTGTAGATAAAGTGGAAACAACTCCATCAACCGCAGGAATTAATTCATAAAGAATATTTTCTCTTGAGGTATACACCTTTATGGATGGGTATTTCTTTTCAAGTCCAGTATAGATTTTAAACCTCCCTTTCCCAATCTCCCATGGATGAGGTTTAATGATGATTTGGAAACGCGGATTATCGGAAAGATTCTTCATTAGTTTTTCGAATTTAATAAAATCGATTTGTGGGCCTGTAATAATTAATAATGTCTCTTTATCTGAACTTAGTCCAAGTTTTGTTATAACTTCCTTTGAGTCTGTTCTCGAACTTGTGAAAATTTGATCATATTTGGGATGACCGATTTCAGCAATTCTATCCATTTCAAGTCCTCTTTGTACATACCATCTTTTCTCATATTCACCATAGGCCCCAATCAACGTAGTAAAAACTGGCATAAAGGCCTCTTCCCCCATTAAGATTCCATGCTGTAAACAGATACTTTTAATGCCCCTCATTGATCCAACGATAGCAAGTGTTCTACTAAGCATATCTTCAGTTGTCCCCACAACTATTGTGGAAATAGGCAGATGATCCAATAGGTTATAAACAGCATTAATGGTCTTTACCATTAACGGTATTCGAGTAAGAAAGGTGTTTTGGAAAAACTCATTTCCAAATGCCGGATGGTTTTGATGTTTATTAAATACATATTTGGCACTCTTGATAAGAGTTTCAGAAACTTTATTATTGATAACCTCATATTTAAGAATACTCTCGTTAGGTATTCCATGTAGATGTGCAGTTTTCGAACGAGAGAGAATAATGGTTTGACTAGGATCAAACCATGTCCGAAACGTTATTTCAGGTAGACGTGTATAATCCATATTAATGAGTGTTTTGCCATCAATAGACTCCTTCATGAAAGGTACTCTTATTTTCTCCAGCACCCCTTCGAAATATGGTTGGATCATGGCTTGTTCTATTTCTGGGTTCAATAGGGATGTATGAAAATTTTCATTCTCCATTTTTTGTTTTAGATTTGAATCGATATGCTGATAAAAGTTTGTCAGCAGTGCAATGGGAATATCCCTATATTTAAAATTCTTAAACACTTCCAAAAACTCACGATATAGTGACCAATAATTTGCTAGATAGTGGGTCACCCTCCGTCCCTTCTTCTCAGGGATCTAAGGGATTCTCTTAATTCTTTACATGTTCTTTGTGGAGGCAGTAGTTTTGAGAATTGGTTTGGGGAATCATTAAATAATTGAGCGTGAATGGATTTAGGGGTAATATAATTTTCATCAAGAACCTCATTAATAGGATAAAAAGCCCAAAAGTGGTTGATTCTCCAAAAGAATCTAGCATCTCCGATTCTATAAAATTGGTGATCTTCATCCCAATAAGAACCAAATGCCCTCTTTATTTGAGGAAGGATGGACCTACGGTGCATAACCGAGCAATGGTCAATCATACAAGGAGCAAGCCATGAAATGCTCCGGGCTGGTCTAGTAATAGAATGAGTGACTTCTTTCATTTCATTTAAATACCTTGTTTGTGACGCTGAATATACGACCATGACTTTAGGATGCTGCTCTAAATAGCCCACCATTTTCTCAAGCCTTGTCCTGTTGTATACATTATCATCCGTAGCATAAGTAACATACTCGCCCTCAGCTAGTTCTAGTGCTTGGTTAATTAATACGGCATATCTTGTTTTTTCTACTCTTTCTTCCATCGTGTGAATATCACTCTTAAAAAACTTCACTCTCTTGTCACTTAAAAACGGTTCAATCACTTCTAACGTTTCGGTATTTGAATTATCATCCATAATAAATAATTCAAAATCTTGATAGGTTTGGTCCAAAATAGCCTGAATAGATTTTGCAATATATTCATGTTTATTAAAACTTGTTAAGATTACTGAAACCTTTGGCAAAATACTTAGCTCCTTTCATAGAAATGTTTATTTGCTTTAAACAATGATTCATGTGTCCCAGCATCCAGCCACCAGCTTTTTAAAATATCAAACTTTAATTCTTTTCTTTTAATATAGAGATTATTTATATCAGTAATCTCCTTTTCTCCCCTGCTCGATGGTTTTATTAAGTCAATTAAATCAAATACTTCTTTGTTATAAAAGTAGATTCCTGTTACACAAAAATTGGACTTAGGAATTTTAGGCTTTTCAATGATAGAGATAATAGAATGATTTACTTCATCTAATAAAGCTATTCCATATCTTTCTGGGTCCTTCACTTCTTTTAACAGCACTTTTGCACCTTGCGGCTGGGTTTGAAATTCATCAATGTATGGTCTTAAATCATCGTCAAACAGATTGTCCCCTAACAAAACGATACATTGGTCATCTACGAAATCCTTCGCGGAGGCTAGTGCATCAGCAATACCTCCTCCTTTTTCACTTTGAATCGTGTAGGATAACTTAACACCCAATTCCTCACCCTGGCCTAAAATTTCTTGGAACGAACGGAGATGTTGGTTATTCGTAACAATAAGAATATCAGTAATCCCCGCCTCTTTTAACTTATTTATCGACCAGTAGATCATCGGGTTACCCCCTACAGGGAGCAAGTGCTTGTTTAGTAATTTGGTAAAAGGCTCTAACCGAGTACCTTTTCCTCCGGCTAATATAATACCTTTCATCTTTTCATTCCCTTCTCTCTTAATCTCTCTTTAGGTTATGAAAAATACAGAAAAATGGTACAACTTTAAGGTTTATTAATAAAAAATAGTCCCTTACGACTATTGAGAAGACACCATTTTATACAATGGTACTTTTCATTCAAGAAGAGGCTTCCACCACCACTTGTTTTTCTTATACCAATCAATCGTTTGGGCAATTCCTGTATCAAAGGTATAGTTTGGTTTCCAGCCTAACGTCTCTAATTTAGCAGGGTCGATCGCATAGCGTTTATCATGACCCAAACGGTCTGATACAAATTCAATTAGATCCTCTGATTTCCCTAGAGACTGTATAATGGTTTTAACTACTTGCAAGTTCGTTCTCTCATTCCGTCCGCCCACATTATAAACTTCACCCTTCACACCATTATGCAAAACAAGGTCAATCGCTGCACAGTGATCTAGGACATGTAACCAATCCCGGATATTTTTCCCGTCTCCATATACCGGTACCTTTTCGTCATTTAACACACGTGAAATAGTTAAGGGAATCAATTTCTCCGGAAAATGAAAAGGGCCATAGTTATTTGAACAACGTGTGATATTTATTGGAAGACCAAATGTTTCATAATAGGCCCGAACCAATAGGTCTGAAGATGCCTTACTTGCACTATATGGACTATTGGGCTGTAAGGGAGTTTCTTCCGTGAAGAAGGTGCTTGGATCAAAACTTAATTCACCGTATACTTCATCTGTTGAAACATGAATGAATTTTTTGACCCCTATTTTTTTCGCTGCATCCAAGAGAACCTGTGTCCCTAAAACATTGGTACGAACAAATCGTTCAGGATCTGTGATCGAACGATCCACATGACTTTCTGCAGCAAAATGAATCACATAGTCAAATGTCTCTTTTTCAAATAGCGTCAGAACTGTCTGACGATCGGTAATATCAGCTTTAACAAAATGATAGTTTTCTTTATCGTTAATCTGACGATGCTTTGTTAAATCACCGGCATATGTCAGCAAATCTAAATTATAAATATCATATTGGGGATATTTATTAACCATGTACTGAACAAAGTTTCCACCAATGAACCCTGCTCCACCGGTTACAAGCAATTTATTCGTTTGCATTGTTTCACCTCAAGTTTGATTCTTTAAAAAATGTTTTAATGATTCCTGCCATGGTGGCAATGTTTTAAAACCATTATCTATGATCTTTTTCTTTGATAGACGGGAATTTTTTGGCCGTTTCGCCCTTGTTGGGTATTCTTCGGTTGAAATAGATTTCACTTTAACCTTTTTACCTGTTATATGAAAGATTTCTTTGGCGAATTCTGACCAGCTGCAAAAACCTTCATTGGTCGCATGGTAAATTCCATATTTGTCAGTTTGAATCATATCGATGATTAACCGTGCTGCATCAAAGGTATAGGTAGGTGATCCCACTTGGTCTCCTACGACCTTAATTTCATTCTGGTGTTCGGATAATCGCATCATTGTTTTAACAAAATTATTTCCATTGATTCCAAACACCCATGAAATGCGGACAATGAACCACTCTGTCAGCTGAGCTTGGACCATTTTTTCTCCTTCATATTTTGTAAGTCCGTAATATCCAATTGGATGAGGAAGATCGGTTTCAACAAACGGCTTATCTCCTAATCCATCAAAAATATAATCCGTACTGATATACATAAATTTGGCCTTGATTTCTTGCGCTGCCTGTACTAAATATTTGGTACCCTCAACGTTTACCTTCCAGCAGTTTTCTTTATCATCCTCTGCCTTATCGACCGCTGTATAGGCTCCACAGTGAATAATAGCATCTGGTTTCAATGTTCTTACATATTTTTTAACGGCACATTCATCCGTGATATTTAAATCTTTCGAACCAACTCCAATCATGTCAAAGTCACGACTCAAGCCATTTTGAACAACATCATAACCAAGTTGTCCAGTATACCCTGTTACTAGTATTTTCATTGTTTCATTCTCCATATATAAAATTATTCTCCATTTCCGAAAGGAGTGGTGACTGTTGATCTTTTTTTGATAAGATGTAAACCTCTTATGGTTCCTTTGGAAGATGAAAAGGAATGGTTATCCTGGACAAAGTGAATCACGATTCCTGCTTTCTTCAACCAATCCTCACTGTAAGTTTCCATAAACCAGCCACGATGGTCACCAAAGACCATCGGTTCGATGATTTTGACTCCCGGTAATGGAGTTTCTGTTATTTCCAAATTTCACCACTCCCTTTTACCTTATGCTCTGTGTTCGCATTTTGACCAACCTATTTTTGAACCAATTTTTGTTGAATTTTTTCCGTAGGTGGAGGAATTACAACTATTTAAGAAAAGCGAAAGAAGCACCGTGACTGGGACGACAGGCATATGACTAGCCGGTGAGAAGGCTGCTCTCGGGTTAACCTTTGACCCCCTAGCCACTATGTGCTGGAGATGGACAATTTTGAGTTTGAAAATTTTATTAAAAATTCGAGGTGACAAATGTCATTTTGTTATGGGGGTATAGGTCTAAAGACTTGGAAAAATTTTGGAATGAAAGGGTTTTTCCAACAGGTTATTAACATAATTAGAGTTGCTATCCACAGCTTGGTCTAAGATATTAACAGTTTCCCATAGTTTATTCACACTTTATGTGGATATCTTCTGAATATTTAGAGGTCTTTCACTTGTTTTTTCAGATATTCACAATTCGGTGTGAAGTATCCACAAAATACACAGTTTTATCCACAAATCCCGGTTATCTATCCACATTCCACTCCGTTTTGTCCACAAAAAAACCTAGACTTAGATCTAGGCCTTTTCACTCACTTTGTTGTTGTTCATCTTGGCTTGTTGACTCGTTAGTTTGTTTAACAATTTCCTTTAGTTCACCGGTATCCCCTTTGGCATTAATAATTTCAAAAATCTGGTTCAGCCCTTCACTTGTTTCATCATTATTCTTTTTCATGTAGCTCTCCTTTGTGGTTAATTTCCCGTTTGGAAGGATGTCGAAAACATTCTTGTCCACCTTGACAATTTTCTTCTATTTTCACTATTAGTATTTGCTATTCTTGAAAGAAATAATAGAGAGGGGGACAGAAAATAATGTATTTTGAATTATTGTTAGACGCCATACTAGGAGAACGACAACTATTCCATATTATCGAATGCCCTGTCTGTGGTCTGGAGGAGATTTATTACGAACATAGTGTGACTAAAAGATTGATTGGCCGCGCCTGCCGCAGCTGCAATTTTATTCAAAGATTCGAAAAATAAAAAAACGCCTAGGAGTTGATCCTAGGCTTCTTTTTACCATAATAATGATTGTTTACATTCTTAGACCAAGTTCGACTGCTTTACTGTTGTGGTATAAGGCTTTGACTTTTAGTTTCATTCTTAGCTCTTCGTTCAAGCAATCCTGCTGCAACAATTGGTTATGCCGATGCTGGAACAAATGATAATAGTATTGAACCTTAGTTAGTAGTTTTAACACATGAAAACCTCCTCAATTGTCATTTACATAAATCGCAGGAGTTTGTCGTGTTCGGTAACTGGCGAGCATCGTTTAGAAAAACCTAAGCCCCTGTAGTTTTGCGTCACCATTTTTCAATGGTTTTGCCGTTTCGGACGATTTATGTGCTTATAAAAAACTATAAGGAACGTTTTCAGAAAATAAAAGAGGCTTTAGACCCATCGACCCGTTCTATATTGTATGAGAAAAATCCTGACCTTATTACACTAGTGATTTTAACGTTTTAAAGTCTTTCAATATGTCCATGATAGTAAGGAAGTGACTTTTTATAAAAGAGGACGGTTATTATGACAAAATTACCTTTATTAATGACCATTATGATTGTAATTGCCTCTATGCTGGCTGCCTGTTCAATGAAACAGAATTTTGTTGAAAATCAGTCAACTGCTCCCAGTAAAAATGTGGTCGACACTACGAGCTCAAAAAATGAAAAGAAGAGTGTTTCGGTTGTTGCCAATCCGTCTGCAATACCTGTCTTGGTTAATAAAGTGAATAAACTGCCTGCTAGTTATCAACCGAGTGATTTGGTTGACCCTGACATTCCGTTTATTTTTAAAGCAAAAGTAGAGAAACGGAAGATGCGCAGCCGTGCTGCTCGAGCGATTGAAAAATTGTTTATCGGAGCCAAACATGATGGCGTCAGCCTTCTTGGCGTTTCCGCTTATCGCTCCCACGCCGCTCAAGTGGCCGTGTTTAATCACTATGTAAGTATCGATGGCGTTAAAGCGGCAAAGACATATAGTGCGGTGCCAGGCACCAGTGAACACGAGACCGGTCTTGCTATTGATGTTACGGGCGGTGATGGAAAGTGCTCGGCCGAAGATTGTTTTGCCGGGACCTCTGCAGCAAAGTGGCTGGAGAAGCATGCTGATGAGTATGGCTTTATTATCCGTTACCCAAAAGGAAAGGAAGACATTACCGGCTACCAATACGAACCATGGCACCTGCGCTATGTTGGCAAAGCAGTTGCACAAAAAATCATGAGTAAGAAAATCACTCTCGAAGAATACCTCGAAACCATCCAAGTAAATAAATAGAACTCGCAGTGCCATTGCGGTGCCTGTCACCATTAGTAACACCTAGATAGGAGTAATGGTGACAGGCACCGTATAAACGGCACTATAAAAAAAAAAACGGGGGGCCCCGCTGCGTGTATGACTATTGCAGTGAGGACCCCTGTTTTTTTATTATTTATTTCCCTTTATTTCTAAGAGTTTTAGGCGCAGGTCGTTTTCCATGTTGGCGAGTTCTTGTTCGGCAAGCCGGCGTTTGTGGCGGCCTTCTTCTTGGATTCGCATCGTTTCTTCTAAAGTGGAGATTAAGCTTTCCTGTGTCTTCTTTAATGTTTCGATATCCACAAGACCGCGTTCATTCTCTTTGGCGGTTTCAATCGTATTTGTTTTTAACATTTCTGCGTTCTTTAATAGGAGCTCATTGGTGGTCTTTGATACCTGTTTCTGCGCTTCTACCGCATGACGTTGACGGATTAAGGTTAACGCAATGGCTACTTGGTTCTTCCATAACGGAATGGCCGTCATGATCGACGATTGGATTTTTTCCACCAGCGCCTGGTTTGTATTTTGAATCAAGCGAATCTGCGGTGCACTTTGAATCGTGATTTCCCTGCTTAATTTCAAATCATGAAGACGCTTGTCTAAACGATCCGCGAATTGAATCATATCATTGACCTCTTGAAACTTCATTTGGTCGTTAGTTGTTTCGGCTTCTTTCTTCAACTGCGGGATAATCTTAGCTTCCATTTCTTCGAGCTTGATTTCCCCCGCTGCAATATAAATATTAAGGGCATGAAAATATTCCTTATTAGTTTCATATAGCTGTTCGAGCAGTTTAATATCCGATAGAAGTACATTCTTACTACGGTCAAGCTTCACACTAATTCGGTCAATTTGCGCTCCTGTTTTTTGGTATTTGGACAGAACCTCCTGAATGGATGTTGAAATTTTCCCAAACATTCGTGCAAACAAGGATGGCTTCCCATCCTTTAATTCATCCGGATTGACCTCATGTAACCTTTTCATCAAATCGTTAATGATTTCGCCTATTTCACCCACATCCTGTTTCTGGACATGTTCCAGCATCGTATGCGAGAACGATAACAGCTTTCCTTGTGCTTGGGTGCCGTAAGAAATCATCGCCTGATGGTTGGTCGGGTCGATTTGCTCGGCAAGCTGGTAGGCCTTTGCTCGATTTTCCTCAGGGATTACATCAATTAACTTGACTGGTTTTTGTTCGCCTGTTGGCAGTGTCTGCTTTTTGGAAAGATCTAACGTGTCGGAATCGCCAAACGGATTGGCAAGGATATCATCTAGCAAGTCGCCAGTTTTCGGTATTGGATTTTGTTCACTCATTTTAGCCACCTATTTTCTTCAGGAAATTTCAATTCTTTTTTCTTTTGAATGGTATGTTTTGCGACATCTATTTCGAAATTTAACGTATCGATATCATCGGAGATGACTCGGTATAAATCCTCTTCTACTACTTTAGATAATTCATTTAATGTTCTTCGAGTCTCAATAAGAGATTGACTGATTTCTCTGTTCTGTTTTGGCTGTGAGGAAAGGAAACTGTATTTTTCGGTGAGCTCAACGAGTGAGTCAAGGTGTGAAAAATAAAATTCCTCTGCTTGATAAAATCGTTTCGGTTCTTTCATCGTCATCTTGTGTATTTTTTTGGTAATTCGATTTATGTCGATTCGTTGTTTGACGGAGTAAATATCACGAATTTTAAAGATGCTTTTATTTAAACGCCTGATTTTCTGTTTTGCCTCTTTTAGGTTTTTCTGAATATACCGGTATTCCTTCCTTGTCAGCTGATGCTTTTTCAAATACCCGGTGTTTTGAAATAACGACAGAATCACATGGGTAAGAACCCCACCAAGGATTGCAAATAAGGTAGAGGACCAGAATGTAAAATTGAGCGGAAAGAAGCAGATTAACCATGTAATGACCGTAACGGGAACGGCCACAAACGAGCGAATGAGAAATGCAGCAATTGGGTTCATATTGGATCGACTCCTGACTTAATAATCCTTTATATAGATACGAAATAAGTAAATAAATGTTTCATATCCTTCAAAAACTTTTGGAATTAGAAGAATATGACATTCACTACTTCCACAATACACGAAAAAACTCCTTCCCGCCATAGACCACAAACGGAAATAAATCTACGACTTAAGACGTATTTTTAAGATAGAAGGTTACACCTAGATGGTGGGATTCAACGGTAATCATAGTGTTTGCAGTGCTAGTGGTGACAGGCACCACAGCAGAGAGGATATCCTCTCTGCCGCTTTTTATCTTTTACCGTTCATAAAGTTCAATGGGAAGGCCGTCGGGGTCTGCGAAGAAAGTGTATTTTTTGTTTGTAAACGTATCGACACGGATTGGTTCTACTAAAATATCATGATTCACTAACTCGGCTACTTCTTTCTCGATATCCTCTACCTCAAAAGCTAAGTGTCTTAACCCAACGGCTTCCGGACGATTCGGCCTTGTTGGCGGGTGTGGAAATGAAAACAGCTCGATTTGGTATTGTCCTCCGACTTCTAAATCCAGCTTATAGGACTCCCTTTCCTCTCGGTACACTTCTCTTATTGGTGTAAGACCTAAAATTCTTACATAAAAATCCTTTGATCTTTGGTAATCGGAACAAATGACAGCCACGTGATGAATCTTCTTTAAATTCATATGTTTTAATCCCCCTTATATAGTTATCACATCAAAACTCCTGCCTCCAATTAATAGTATATAAAAAAATGCCCCCATACGTGGAGGCTTTACTCAACTATCATATAAACTATGTTTTGATTTACTTTCTTTTCGGAAAGACCTTATTCCATTTCTCATTATCCAGTTCCCAATAAATCATTTTGTTATCATCCTTAAACACGATTGTATGTTTTCCATTCGGAAGTTTACTTGCCATTAACGGCTCTATATTATCAAGTTGATAGATAGTTGGACCATACCAAGGAAAGCTATCTTTCTTGTTGTCTCGCAGCCAAAATCCAATTCCACCGGTTTTTAGTTTACAGATTACACCAAATTGACCTGAATTATTTTCAAAAAGTATTGGATTTCCGATAACACCTTCAGCAAACTTCTTACTTTTATTCCATTTCCCATTAGGATCCTGATAATAGTGGACCAAGGAGGAACCTGACCGAACCACAATCTCTGAATGCCCAAATTTACTTGTAATTGGAAGAGACACTGAATAATTATTTGAATTATCTTCATACCATGGGTATTCCTTGCTTTTATACTGTTTTGTATTATGTTCATGTTCCATACTAAGGATTAGCTTCCTGACGGGATCAGCTTGATCTCGAATTACAGGATGACATAGACAACTATTCTCCGCTTTATTTAGACAGGAAATCATTTCTTCCACTGTAAAATAAGGCCGATATCGTATCATCTTTTCGTCCATTTTGTTTGGATAACTTTTTACCCTGACTCCAAGTTCCACAGCCATGTTTACGAAAAATACCTCATCCGTACCAAAAGAAGTCGTTTCTATTAAAGCAGTTTTTAACTTTTGTTTTCTTTCTGGATCAAGTAATGCTTTAACTACTGGTCTGGAAATTACCTGGCCCACATTGAAAACTCCGTAGAAGGGTTTGAGATTAAATATTGCTTTCCACCTTTTTTTATCTTTCTTAAGTTCTTTTCCAATATACCAATCTTCTTCAGGAATTCTCAGCTTGACCGCCATATAGTCGGCATCTTTCATTTGAGTTTGAATAAATTCTTCATAACCTTTTTTAACGAAAAGTGCATCAGAATCGATATTAATAAAATAGTCATACTCAATCCCCAACTCTTCTAACCATTCCATTACTTCCATAAAATAAATGGTCGTCCATCCCCGCTCTAACTTATGGCTAGATGGACAAACGGGTACACCTAGCCCCTCACAAAGAGTTGGATCATTCCCTCCGTTATATAAAACCATTGTACTGTCGGGGCAATAGTATCGGACATTTTCAATTAACTGCTTGACTAATTCTCTATCTTTATGAACAAGGATGGCAAAACAAATTTTGCTTTTTGGAGATTCTGGTAATATATTTTCATAATTAACTAGTGTATGAACTTGGTCTTCTTCTTGTGTACTTTTCCGTTCCTCAATAAGTTTCTTCATTTTCTCCTTATTTCCGCTTGCACGTTCATAACGTCCAAGAAGCTTAGCATTTGCTTTACCGTTCGGATTTGATTGATAGCTTGAACTCGGGTGCCATAGGTGATAGACTTTCCCCTTCAAATTTATTAGGTTGCCACACATCGTCCGAGCTGCATGGGAAAAAGCATCATCTTCCCCGCCCCAACCAATAAATCGCTCATCAAAACCTCCGACTGCTTCGAAGTTTTCTCTAGAAATGACAAAGAGTTTTCCAGCAAATCCTTCATAGACCCAATTTGATTTATAATATTCTCCAGATTTTACATCTATTGGCCATTTTGGTTTTGTCTTGAGTAATCTCTCCGTACCTTGCACTTCAATATTATAGACCTCTGTAAAAGGAACAACAAAACCTCCTTTATTGAGTGATTTTATTGCCTCCACAATCAGGTTAGAGTCATAAACCACATCCGCATCCGCTATTACGAAAATATCTCTTGTGGCTTTTTTAGCTGCCAGGTTAACAGCCTTAGATTTATTAATTTCCTTGCCAGACATTAATCCTAAACATACTTCTGCTTCGGGCATGACACGAGCATAATACCGTTTAATCCATTCAAACGCCTTTGCTCTTGGGCCATAATCCGATTGGAAAGGAATAATGATTGAAACTTTATCTAACACAATAACGCTCTCCTTTTCATACGAAATTTAATCGTGTGATAATTTCTCACCCATTATTTTCATAAGTTCTACATATTCCTCAAATTTCCCGATATCATACCGATCCCCAGATATGATTTTTCCATAGATTGGTTCTATCCCTAGCAAAATTTTAATGGCATCTGTCAGTTGAAGTTCCCCGTCAACACCTACATCTAGATTCTCAAGGCATTCAAAAATTGTTGGGGTAAAAATGTATCTTCCGATAACAGCTAAATCCGAAGGAGGATTCTGCTTAGGCTTTTCCACTATATTTTTAATTTCAATGAGGCTGGTATTATTTGCACCTTGTATCACCCCATAATTTTTTAATTGGTCTTGATTTACTTTCTTTAATCCAAGAACACTACTGTTTGTTTCCTTATATACATCTATTAACTGTTTAAGAGCATGGGCTTCATTAGCAATGACAAAATCATCTGGTAATAGGACTCCAAACGGTTCATCTCCTACAAATTCTTTTCCCAGTCGTATCGCATCACCAAGTCCATTTGCATAGTGTTGTTTTATAAAGCAAATGTCTATTTTTGGTGGTTCTAAGCGCTCAAGCATATACTCTTTATTTTTGCTTTTTAAAAAAGCCTCTAACTCCACTGAATGATCAAAATAGTCCAAAATAGCATTTTTCGAATTGGAAACAACGATTAATAATTGTTTAATACCCGCTTCCACTGCCTCCTCAACGATATGATGGATGGCCGGTTTTAAACCTAACGGAAACATTTCTTTGGGTATTGCTTTTGTTATAGGAAGACACCGAGTTCCGTATCCTGCAGCAGGGATAATTGCCTTTTTCACCATAAGTTTTCCTCACCCTATTTGTTTTGTAATTGCGGAAGATATATATCTTTGAAGAAAATTAGATTAATAATAATGCTAGCTTTATATAATTATGTAGCTTGACAGCAAATGGCAACGGCTTGAACACAATCTCACTCAAAAATAAGCAATTACCGTAAGGCAGCACGGGTTAATTTGTCCCTGTCAAATTACCTCCGACTTGCATGTTTTAAAATTACTTTCTGAACTGCAGATTTGTTAAATAATACGATGACCATTGTACTTAACGAATGCCATCAACTTAAAAGTAGTAATGAATGTTATATCCTGATGAATACCCTAATAAAGAATAACATTATGAGAATCCTAACCCACTAGACAAGGGGGAAAATAGTGAATAAATATATTGCTTTTGATATTGGCGGGACACAAGTGAAGCATGGTTTATTGTTAGAGAATGGTTCCATTCTTTCCAAGGGAAGCTATGATACCCCCTCCACAAGCCTCGAAATGTTTATTGAAAAAATGGTAAATACCGTTAAGTATTATCCAGAAATTACCAGTGTGAATGGTGTTGCCATTAGTTTGCCAGGTTATATTAACCCACATACAGGTTACTCAGAACGAGCAGGAGCTATATCCGTATTAGATGGTCAGAATCTTAAAATATTGTTAGAAACCGCAATTTCACTGCCTGTTGAAATTGAAAATGATGGAAACTGTGCTGCTATAGCAGAAAAAATAAGTGGGAACGCAAAAAATTGTACCGATTTTATCTGTGTAACAGTTGGTACTGGAATCGGTGGAGGGATTTTTATAGACGGGAAACTTGTGCATGGGCACAGTTTTAGAGGCGGTGAATTTGGTTTTATGATTACCGAGTCAACAGAGAATGTATTGAATAATAATGCTTCTACAACTGCCTTAATAAAGTCCTATAAAAAGCTAAAGGGTATTAATGAAACCAAAAAGGTGGATGGCGAGACCATTTTCCTTAAAGCCGCTAAAGATTCTTCAGTGAGAAGATTAGTGGAGCGTTGGGTAAAAATCCTTTGTTATGGAATTTATAACCTGGCTGCAACATTAAATCCACAAAAAATTTTAATCGGCGGCGGGGTGCTCGGCCAAGAAGGTTTAATAAAAATGATTAATAATCAACTTGACCGCCTTTATTGGTGGAAAGATATTAAGATTCCCGTCGAAAGTTGTAAACATCAAAATGATGCTGGAATGATTGGAGCTTTGTATCATTTTCAACAAAAGCAACAAAGGGAATCTAACACCCGTGAACAGGACATTTGAATAAAGAGTTAAGATGTTAAAAGATGACTTCTTTATTGAATGAGGCCACTGAAAAACTTACGTTTTTTATTTCTGTAATCTAAAATGAATACAAAAAGGCAATTTTCCGTCTGACATTTAGGCGGAAAATTGCCTTTTTCCTTCTCTTTTTTTATGTGCTTTGTGTTGCATCCACGATAATCTTGATTTTAGATCACTTGGATACCGCCTAAACGCTTGATAATCATATTATCTAGTAAAAAAGCAGTTGATCGTTCATTTGATAGCTTCAACTGCCTTTTTAAATTTGGGCTATTTCAGTGGTCTTTTATTGAATAGGGGTCCTCTTTTTTTATATTCCCATTGATAATTAGCCTTTTACCGACTCTCAAATTAGTTCTTTAGACCCAAAGAATTTTCATCAAATTTTAATAATTTAACATGAGACAATTTCCCAATCCCTTAACATCGAATATATTGCAGAGTAAATTTTAAAATCAACCAAGAGGTGATATTTTGAAAAAAAGGGCCTTTTTTACGATACCGATTAGTATCCTGCTTATTGCCGTAATTATTGCCTCCTTTTTCCTACTTAATATTCAACCAGCAGAAGGAAAAATTGCAAGGGCGCAAAAGCTGGCTGAATTCACGAAGCCGGCGGTCGTCCGGGTTGTCGATTACGCTGTAGTCAGTTGGCAGTTTACTAATCCTAATGATCCTGAAGTGATTGCCATACTTGAACAACTGAACAACCAATCGATCGTGGGCGGATCAGGTTCTGGTGCCATCATTAGCTCTGATGGTTATATTGTCACAAATGCCCATGTCGTAGAAGCAACGCAAAAGAAAGATGAAGACATCGCTAATGAAGCATTCGAACAGGTCGTCACCACGGTTGCAGATTATTTTAAAGTAGATTATGAAACTGCCTATAATTATATGGTGAAGTACACCCAATATACGGATATTAAAAGAGTATTAAAGGTGGTTTTACCGGGTGGAGATGTCCTCGATGGAGAAGTTAAGAGCTACGGCGCCCCTATTAATGAAGGGAAGGACGTCGCTGTTCTAAAAATTGAAGGAAAAAACCTTCCGACTGTACCACTAGGAAATTCAGATGATATCCAAAACCAAGATAATATTTGGGTCATCGGTTACCCAGCGGCAGCCGATTCTGACATTCTATCACCCGATTCATCCTTAGTCTCCTCGATGAATGCCGGTCAAATTTCTGCTACTTCGAAAAAGACAGAACAAGGAAGTCCGGTTATTCAACTTAATGCAGCCGCGACCCACGGAAACAGCGGCGGACCTGTCATTAATGAAAAAGGGCAGATCATTGGACTATTAACCTTTAGAGGAGATACGGTCAATGGTCAAGAGGTTCAAGGATTTAATTTTGCTGTACCGGTAAATACGGTAAAGGAATTTGTGAACCAAGCCGGGGTAAGAAATACGAAGAGCGAAACGGATAAGCTTTATCAGGAAGGCTTGGAATTATACTGGGGCGGCTATTATAAACATGCTTTAGAAAAATTCGAAGCGGTTCAGCGGATTTATCCAAATCATTCTGAGATCAAACAATATATTGCCAATGCTGAGAAGAAGGTCGACAGCAGTAAAACGCTATGGTCTGATTACGCAACCATATTCTATATCATCGATGGTGTAGCAGGATTGCTCGTCCTTATTCTCTTAGTGTTTACGTTCACCGGGGGCAAATCCAAAAATGATGCTGCCGCGACTGCAGCATTAACACCTTCCGCAGATCCCGCACCACCATCACCTTCAACAGCGCCGCCGACTGCACTGGAAAATACATTACAAGACCTAAATAAAGATGGCAAACTCGACGTCCAAGACATCCTCCTCGCCCTCCAAGAACACCAGAAAAGGCAAGAGAAAAAAGACGAAGAATAAGATGGTGCCGAATAAGATGGTGCCTGTCACCATTTCTAACAAGGGTGTAGTGTTATCGCTACACCCTTCTATTTTGTTGGTTTTGGCCTTCCTTTCTATGGTGCCTGTCACCATTTACACTCTATTGAGATGGATTGCTTCTTGGATGCTTTGGTCAGTGATGGCAGGGCTCCATTGGAGATCTGCGATGGTACGGGCGGGGCGGATGATTTTAATTTGGGTGCGGTTGCTCCAGTTTTTCTTGATGGACAGCTCCTGCAGCATTGTTTGCTGCGTCCGTGAAAGTGGACTGGCATACAATAGGTCGCCATAGCTGACTCTGCTATTGTATATTTCGGTCCCATATCGATGATACTGTCTTTCCCTTGCCTGCTTTACCCGTTCACGAACCATCTTAGACGGCTCCCCCTCTCCTAACTTGGCCGCAGCCTCAAAATTTACAGGCCGCAAGGACAAATGGATGTCGAAGCGATCCCGTAACGGACCTGAAAGACGGTTTTGATAGGATACGATTTGCTTAGCAGAGCACGTGCAATAATGGGTATTGGATCCGGCATAGCCACAGGGACATGGGTTCATTGCTGCTAGCAGCAAAAAGGAAGCGGGATAAGTAATAGAAGCGTGGGTACGGCTAATCGTGATGATTCCACTTTCTAACGGCTGGCGCAGCATATCTAACGTTTTCTTCGAGAATTCTCCAATCTCATCTAAAAATAAGACACCATGGTGGGCCAAGGAGATTTCTCCAGGCCGAGGGAATTGCCCGCCGCCAATAATGGCGATAGCAGAAGCAAAGTGGTGCGGGTTTCGAAATGGCGGCTGGTGATTCAGTGTGTAGGAGCTCCGGCTTAATTGATACAGACTAAGTACTTCTAACTGGATTTCTTTTGATAATGGCGGAAGAATGGATGGAAACCCCTCAGCTAACAAACTTTTCCCACATCCAGGAGGACCTGTCATCAAGACATGGTGTCCTCCCGCAGCAGCCACTTCTAAAGCATGTTTCGCTTCAGTATGACCAATAATTTGTTGGAAATCTAAATAACCGTTAACCGGACTGCCTGGCTCCACTCTTGTTTTTTTAAAAGAGGGTGGTGGTGACCATTGACCGCCCAGATGACTGATGACGTCCTTTAAGGATGTCACATAGACGATATCCAAATCAGTAAAATCTAACTCAGGGAGTAGCTCATCAAATGGAAGATATAATCTCCGAATTCCTAGCTTTCAAGCAGCTAACACCGCTGGAAGCATTCCTTCCACCGACTGAACCGCTCCACTCAATGATAAAGCTCCCAAAAAGCCTGTATCTTCAGGGATCACCGCCTCTAACTCATGTAAACTCAGCAGCACCCCCATTGCCATGGGAAAATCAAACATGGCCCCCATTTTCTTTTGGTCTGCCGGCGAGAGATTTATGATAATTTTGTTGCCGTGCAGCACATATCCAAGCGAGCCAAGAGCAGCAATAATCCGCTCCTTTAACTCTTTTACAGCAGTATCTGGCAATCCAACAATTTTAAACGAGTCATTCCCTACATAGGTGCCCACTTCTACACTCACACGATAACTGTCCATTCCTTTTAAGCCGATACTCGTTACTCGAGCCCACATCGGAACCATTCCCCTTCCTGCTTTAGAAGTTTGCCGTCTTCCCAGAAAAATTTATCAGTGGCTGAAGCATTCATGTATTGTTGGTAATTTTGCGCTGGGGGATTGGAAAAGTAAGAAAGAATATGTTTGGGGTCAATGAGTGGATCGACTTCGCCATAAACATAGCTTCGATAGCTGCTCCAGGGATAATCTTCGGGGGATGAAACCATCCCGGCCTCTACCGGATTAAGATGAATATATTTACTGACGTCAATCTCATACTCCCGAGAGTTGAGAAGTTCTGCACCATAACGCTTTTCATACACATGGCCAGTGAATTGATACTTCTTGTTAAAATATTTCGCGTACTTGGTATTGAGGTTTTTCATAATAATGCTTAGTGGGGTTTCAAGGGTTTCCAACTGGAGGTGGGTATGGTTGGTCATCAAGCAGTAGGTATGGAGATGAAAGGGGTAACGCAATTGGGTTTCCACGACAAGTTCCAGATATCGCTCATAATCTTCCTCCTCAAAAAACAGCGAACTCTTCCGGTTCCCTCTGCTTGTCACATGATACTTCGCACCCGCAAACCACAAACGCACACTTCGAACCAATACAATCACTCCCTATCCTTAATAAATATAAAGCCAAGATGAAAATAGTGCTTTCGGTGACAGGCACCTTTTCTCTCTTTTCCATTATACAAATATTTTCCATCCAAGCCTTCTGTTTGTTAGGATGGTAACAAAATGTTCATAGTTGGGGTAGGTTATCCCTATAGATAGCATGGGTTCAAACTTAACGGTACGTTTGTCCGTAAAAGACGGTCAAGCTCGATTTTCACGATAAATGTATAAAAGGTCCTACGTCATAATATTTATTTATAAGGTAGAGGAAGTTACTCACACTCTTTTCAACAAAGGAGGCATGTCTCTGAAAATTGTCAGAATGCTTCAGCGAATAATCGGTGTCCTCCTCCTTGTGTACGGAGTTTACCTTATATTCGGTACACAGGAGTTCTTTGGTACCATCTTAATTATCCTAGCCTTCCTGATTTTTCCCAGCCTAAATAAAAAAGACCAAAGTGGTCCTCATGACGATTATAACCACAATCCCGAATCGACCTCCACACATGACCATTCCTACGAAAGCCACAATTCCACCGGGGAAAGCGGAGACTAGAACAAGTCTATCCTGTTAAGCAAGGCACAAAAATGCCCCCAATAAAAGTTCATTGGGGGCATTACCTCTATGATTTCCCTTTTGAAAAAAAATACAAAAACCAAACAGCATGATTTTGCTCATCGAGCGCCGCTCTTCTGAACGCCCCTTGAACCAATGGATCAGTGGCTTTATCGGCTATTTCCATATAAAAATCCACCGTTTTCTGCTCATCCTCAATCGCAAATTTTAAGCCTTTTACATAACTAGTAGGACATTCTTCCAAAATTTTCGCTTGAGGCGGCCTTCCTGTTAATCGTTGATAGATGTAAACAAACTGCTGATAATGTCTGACTTCATCCTCACGAATCTCCAAGATCCGCTCCCGCTCTTTCTTACTCGATGCCAAATTGGCTAATCTTGCATAACATTCAATCGCACTATACTCACCATTAATTGCTTGTTCAATTTCTTGAATCAATTCATTCGTCTGTCGATAGACGGCATCGTAATAATTGGTAAAAGGATACATAGGGAACCCTCCTAATTGTTCATTATACATTCTATGATTCATGAACCATTAGGTGTCTCCCCAGACAAACCCGCCGGACTCGTCAAACATCAAAAAGCCGCGGCTGCAAGGGAATGCCCCTTACTAAGCCACGGCCTCTTTATGATCCTTGTCCACCAGACACGGACAGATGTACACGAATGGTGCCTGACACCATTAATGACACCTTTTACACTTCTTGGATGTTGATTTTCTGTTGGTTTTCATTTTCTTCGATGAGTTCTTTTAGGAATGCGATGAGTTCATCATGGATTTCTTCTTTTTGTAATGCGACCTCGATGGTGGTTTTGACGAAGCCGATCTTCTCGCCGACATCAAATCGTTTTCCCTCAAAATCATAAGCAAATACGCGTTGGATCTGGTTGAGTTTATGGATGGCATCTGTTAACTGAATTTCCCCGCCAGCCCCTGTCTCTTGAGAATCAAGGAACATAAAGATTTCAGGCGTTAAAATATATCTTCCCATAATCGCTAGATTAGATGGGGCTGTTCCTGGCGCTGGCTTTTCAACAAAATGTTTAACCTGGTAGCGTCTGCCCTCTGGTTCCATTGGATCGACGATCCCATAACGATGTGTCTCATTCTCAGGAACATGCTGAACTCCAATGATCGAGGAGAAAGTGGCTTCATACTGATCAATCAGCTGTTTTAAACATGGTGTTTCACTTTGGACAATATCATCACCTAACAAAACTGCAAAGGGTTCATCGCCAATAAAGTTTCTTGCACACCAGACAGCATGACCTAACCCTTTTGGCTCTTTCTGACGAATATAATGAATATCCGCAAGGTTGGAGGTATAGTTTACTTTGCTTAATAAATCCCATTTTTCTTTTTCCATTAAGTTTTTCTCAAGCTCAGGGGCGAAATCAAAATGGTCCTCAATCGCACGTTTCCCCTTACCGGTAACAATAATAATATCCTCAATCCCTGAAGCAATCGCCTCTTCAACAATATATTGAATGGTCGGCTTATCCACAATCGGCAGCATTTCTTTTGGCATCGCTTTAGTTGCTGGTAAAAATCGAGTCCCCAGCCCAGCCGCTGGGATAATAGCTTTACGAACTTTTTTCACAGACGATCTCTCCTTCAAGTTTTATTCATATGTAAATTAATGACAATATTTTTATCTTTCCCCAATGAATGACAATAACTATTAACATTATACCATGTTCGATTCAACAGCACCCATTAGATTGGCATAAACAGTCCGAAGACATTTACCTCAAACCACACCGTCCTATTCTTCATTGTACGCCATCCCCGCTCGGATCGTGTCCTTGGAATCCGATTCAGCCTGCCACGGACCTTTTAACAATAGCCATCCTCAATCCTGCGCTCAATCTCAACAATGGAATGAGTTAATTCCTCAAATGGAATCGGCCTGCTGATAAAAAAACCTTGAATCAAATCACAGCCCAACCCTGCCCATTCAAAAAACTGAGCTTCCACCTCAATTCCTTCAATAATAACCTGCAGCCCCAGATTGTGAGCCATCGTAATAATCGGAGAAATCACGCCGATATGCTTTTTATTTTTCAATAAACTTGAGACAAAGTTACGATCAAGCTTTATATAGTCAATCGGAAGCTTCAGGAAATCCGAAAATGAAAAATAGCCATTTCCAAAATCATCCAAAGCAATCGTAAAACCCATTTCTTTCAAAGCAAACAAGGTTTCATTCACACTTTTCACCGTGTAAATTTCAATATTCTCGGTGATTTCCAATGTAATCTGCGACGCCGGGACCGAATATCTGCTAAGAATAGTAGAGGTTTCCAACAAAAAGTTATCTAGTAACAGTTGATTGACTGACAGGTTAATCGAGTATCTCACTTGTTGATCTGTCCCACTCGCAATATTTTTGCAGCATTCCTCAAAAACCCAATAAAACAGACCATTGACCAAACCAGCTAGTTCCGTATGGTCAATAAATTCTCCCGGGGTGATCATCCCTAAACTGGGGTGGTTCCAACGTATTAAAGCCTCGACGCCGGTTATTTTCTTATCCACTAAACTATATTGAGGCTGGTATTGAACAGAAAGCTGCCCTTTCTTTAGGGCATAGGGGAGATCATTTTCAATTAACATTTGCCGATAGGCCGTTGGGTCAAGCTCGCCATTGTAAAAAGAAAAGGTATTTTCTCCTCCCCTTTCAGCCTCATACATTTGTACCTTTGCAAACGACATTAACTCATCAGCTTCTTCAGATCCATATGGATACATACAGATTCCCATATTACTGCCAACCGAAATCTGATGAACGTCCACTGTATATTTTTCGGAAACAACGCGAATAATCCGTTCGCAGATGACCTTGCAGTCATGCACTGTGATATCGACTAGGAAGATGGCAAAATCAGAACCATTTACTTTTATGACGGTATCAAGCTCGCGAATCGAATTTTTTAGCCTCGCGACCATTTTTCTCAACAGGACTGACTCTACTTCATGATTTTTAGATGTTAACAATTCCGGTGGAATATGGATTCGAAGATAGCAAACGGCCGCTGACATATTATATCGTTGGCAGAAAGCGAGGCTCATCTTAAGGCGTTCCTTCAACCGGTCCATTTTAGAAAATGGCTCTTCCACTATTTCATCCATACTGACCCACCTTTTCCAGCCTGCAGCCGTTTTCCTTAAGTGTAACCTAAACCACTATGCCCAGCAATAACCAGATATCTTCCATTATAAAGAGATGGTTTCAAGGAAGGATTATAAAAATAAAAGCAATGCGCCTCGAAAGCTGCATTGCTTTTCATTAAAAGTTAATATAGTTGATTTTGATGCCAATTCCAAGCATCGGCAATAATTTTTTCAAGACTGCGCTCTGCTTTCCAGCCTAGCTCCTGATATATTTTCTGCGACGAAGCTACTAATCTAGCAGGGTCTCCCGCACGACGTTCGGCCATTTCCACGTTTGCTTTGATTCCCGTTACCCGTTCACATGTCTCAATGACTTCATTTACAGAATAGCCAAGTCCATTACCTAAATTATACGTCTCAGTAGACTTCTCACCTGATAATAAGGCTTCTAGGGCAAGAATATGCGCCTGTGCCAAATCGGTTACATGAATATAATCGCGGATGCATGTTCCATCGGCCGTATCATAATCTGATCCAAACACAGAAATTTTTTCCCGAGTTCCTAATAGCTGCTGTAGAATAATTGGAATTAAATGAGTTTCCGGGTCATGACTTTCACCAATAGACGCTGATTGGTGGGCACCCGCCGCGTTAAAGTAACGAAGCACCACATAGTTTAGCCTATAGGATTTTGAAAAATCAGCCAGCATCTGCTCAACCATCAGCTTGGAATGTCCATATGGATTAATTGGAGCAGTCTTACTCTCTTCATCAATCAGCTCCACATCAGGAATTCCATATGTAGCAGCTGTAGAAGAGAAAATAAAGTTTTTCACTTTAAATTTAATCATGACTTTAAGCAATGTTAAGGTCGACGCCACATTATTTTCATAGTATTTTAATGGATCAATAACGGACTCTCCGACCAAACTATAAGCTGCAAAGTGCATAACGGCTTTAATTGGATAACTTCTAAACACCATTTGCAGGTCGTCTTCATTGCCGAGGTCTCCTTTAACAAAGATGGCTCGCTTATCAACCGCTTCACGATGGCCTGTTGAAAGGTTATCCAACACGACAACATCCTCTTTTTCTACTAACTCCTTAACGAGATGGCTACCAATATAACCAGCTCCGCCAACGACGAGAATCATATTCATTTCCCCTTAGCTAGAATTAAAAACCTTCATTATTATACCATTATTCTTAATAAACAGCTTCTAAAGGCAGTTTACCAATTATTTCTATAGATAAAAAGGCCGGATTCCATATGAATCCAGCCTTTACTCAAAATGAATTGCCTGTTTTTACTTTATTGCTAGAGGGCGGGGCCACCGTAATTCCTGTCGTTTCTTCAAAATTATACAAACTTGTCGGGAGGTCCGTAAACCGCTCCAATTCGTTATAAGCCGGAATACCATGGTAGGACATATCCAAACCCTCTTCTTCCTCGCGTTCAGTGGCGCGGAAGCCGACGGTCTTTTCGCAAACCTTGGCCATAAACGTCCCGCCCAGCAGTCCCCATGCCATCACAACAACAGCGCCTAACAACTGGACAAGGATGAGTGAAACGTGACCAGTCGTTAATAAACCTTCCGTCTTATCAAACAAACCTACCGCAAGTGTTCCAAAAATCCCACCGAAGCCATGAACCGCTACAGCACCAACTGGATCATCCACCTTTAAGTAGTCAACTAATAGGGTGGCATAAATCACCAAGAGACCGCTAACCGTTCCAATGATGATGGCAGACCACTCCGAAACATTCGCACAACCCGCAGTAATGGCTACTAAACCGGACAACACTCCATTAATGGTCATACTCGGGTCAGCTGTACCAAACTTTTTCATCGTTAAAAATAAGGCAGCCGCCCCGCCGCTCGCCCCAGCAAGCATTGTATTAATTGCAATCGGCGCCAATGCCGGGCTTGATGCATCCAATGTACTTCCGGCATTAAAGGCAAACCAGCCAAACCACAGGATGAACGCTCCTGCTGATGCTAATGGAATATTACTTGGCGCATATACGTTTACACTGCCATCGGAATTAAACCTGCCCTTCCTTGGCCCGAGCCATTTTGCCATCGCCAAAGCAGAAAAGCCGCCTACCGCATGAATCGCTGCCGAGCCTGAAAAATCTATAAAACCGAGTTTCGCTAACCAGCCATCACGATTCCAAATCCAGTGGCCCGACAGTGGATAGACCACCATACAAATGATTGCGGCTGTCACTACATAAGCTTTAAAATTCATTCGTTCTGCAACTGCACCTGAAATAATCGAAATACTCGCAACCGCAAAGCCCATTTGAAAAAGAACAAAGGCAACACTTGGTAAGTGGATCGCGAGCGTAATTTTTTCCGGACTGCCAAACAAGTTTGTTCCAATGATTCCAAAGGCATCCTTACCGAACATAACCGCAAAACCAACCAGCCAAAACGCTAAAGCACCAATCGTTAAATCAACAAAGATTTTCATTGTTACATTAACGGCATTTTTCGTCCGTACAAAACCGGCTTCCAGTAAGCTGAAACCACCCTCCATAAACAATACCATTGCCGCCGCAAGAACCACCCAAACTGTATTGATATACGTGAGTACCATTATTGTCCCTCCCCTTGGTTTACTAAATCGTCAATATCATCGTCAAATGTTCCCGTCCGAATGTTATAGGCTTCAAGAATAGGATAGACATAGATTTTTCCATCGCCTTCCTCGCCGGTCTGCGCTGCTTTTACCACCGTCTGAATCGTGGAATCCACTAAATAATCGGAAAGAATAATTTCTAATTTCACCTTGGGATGCAATGTGACCTGATAATTTTTCCCGCGATACACCCCTTTTGTATCCTTTTGTTTGCCGCGTCCCACGACCTGCGAAACCGTAAAGCCGGTGATTCCGATACTTTTTAATCCTTTAATCGTCTCCGTTAGCCTTTCAGGTCGGATGATTGCCTCTATTTTTTTCATGGAAACACCTCCATGTTATATTTCCTAACATCAATATGATAAAATATATAACATCGTGCCCCCTTGCGTCAATTAATATTTTTAACCAATTTTTATCTTCTGAATTTTCTTGAAAACATTACTCCTCTAATAAAGGCCTTAAATGATTTAACTTGGTTGGTATGGTCTCTCCGGTTCGGTAAAAGAAAAGCCCTTCATTCCCATGATGAAGGGCTTTTCTCTTGCCAATTTTGAATTTTTTATGTCGCTAACCTTGCGTAGCTTGAGGAAAAATAGGGAAAAATAAAGATTGCCTATTGATTGTCGTCTCAAAAACGAATATTATAGTAAAGTTGTTAAAAAATCGTTCGTATTTTGGAGGATCCCTTATGTTTAAACTGAAAGAAAATCATACGAATACAAAAACAGAATTGATGGCTGGAATAACGACCTTTTTCACGATGGTCTACATCGTGGTCGTCAATCCTGTCATACTAGCAGATGCCGGCGTCCCTTTTGAACAGGTCTTTTCGGCCACGATCATCGCTGCTTTAGTCGGAACCCTTTGGATGGGGTTGTTTGCCAATTATCCAATTGCCATCGCACCGGGAATGGGATTGAACGCCTACTTTGCTTATTCTGTCGTTGGCGGCCACCAGGGAATTAGCTACCAGACAGCCTTCGCTGCCGTTTTCGTAGCTGGAATTATTTTTGTCATCTTATCGTTAACACCGTTCCGAGAAAAATTGATTGAGGCCATTCCAGATAATTTAAAACACGGAATTACCGCGGGAATTGGTTTATTTATCGCCTTTATCGGCCTGCGCCAAACCAAAATCATTACAGCCCATCCATCTAATTTAGTGGGGTTGGGTGACCTACATTCTCCTTCAGCCGTTTTAGCGATTGTTGGACTGGCTGTAACGTTGATACTAATGGTCCTTAGAGTCAATGGGGCCTTATTTTTCGGGATGATTGTCACCGGAGTGATTGCTTTCTTTACCGGTCAGCTTTCCTTCGAAAAAGGATTTATGTCGCTTCCGTCCCTTCCGGAAGGACTGATGATTGGTAATCCTTTCACTGCATTTGGCGATGTCATTCACCACAGTCTTTATGCCGTTGTCTTTTCGTTTATCCTTGTGACGATTTTTGATACGACCGGGACAATGATCGGGGTTGCTAATCAAGCAGGGTTAATGAAGGGGGATAAGCTTCCGCGTGCCAGACAAGCCCTGCTTTCTGATTCGATTGCGACGATGGTTGGATCGATTTTTGGAACAAGCCCAACCACCGCTTTTATTGAATCGACTTCCGGTGTGGCGGCGGGCGGCCGTACGGGTTTAACCTCTGTAACGGTTGCGGCCTTATTTGTCCTTTCCGCTTTCTTTGGTCCGCTTGTGAGCGCCGTGTCAGGTATTGCCGCCATTACGGCACCAGCGCTGATTATTGTCGGGAGTTTAATGATGGGCAGTATTGCGAAGATTAACTGGAGTGAATTAGATGAAGCCTTCCCTGCCTTCATTACTGTTTTAGCGATGCCGCTGACCTCCAGTATCTCAACGGGAATTGCTCTTGGCTTTATTAGTTTTCCCATTTTAAAAATGGTGAAAGGGAAATGGCGTGAAATTCATCCATTACTTTATGTTTTTGCCGTCTTGTTCTTTATTCAATTAGCCTTTTTGCAGTAATAAATTTAAACTGAAGCGCCTTGATCAAGGCTGAACGTAAAAAAAAGAGTCCGGATTCGGACTCTTTTTTTATGCTGTAAGTTCACTTGGCTTTTTTGCCTCTTGGCGATCTTCTTTTATAATCGTTCCGCCGATTAACCCGAGAAGTGAGAAAATAACGGGAATCATAAATCCATAATGATACCCGACACTTGCCGACGATGTATGAAAGTGATCTAATACCTTTCCAAAAATACTTGGCAGGAGAACCGCACTTAAAAAGCCCCCTGTATTGGCAAAGCCCGAAACGACACCGACTTCCTTTATATCAAACGACTTTCGAACAACCGCAAACGTTAACGAGCTGGAGCCATTCCCATACCCAATCAGTAAAAAGAGAATGACGAGCATGTAGTAAGGCGGCTTTCCGCTATAAAATAACACCAGCCAGCTGACAAACGCCATCACATGGACCACGATAAACGGAACCTTAATCGAATCAAGTCTGCTTGAGATCCAGCTTGTGAGCGGTGCGCCCACTAAGGCGCCAATTAAACCAATCATAATGAGCTGGCTTGACTCTGAACGGGTCATACCATACACATGCATCCCATAAGGAACCGCCCATGAACCAATAAATCCAACGTAGGTGCCCACTAATCCAAAGTGACAAAAGAAGGCAGCCCATGCCTGACGGCTTGAAAAAATCCGCCGCAGCACGACGATTGTCTTTTCGCGCGGTTTCTTTTGTTTCACTTTTACAGCATCATTTTTAAATAATTGCTTGGACTTTTTTTCGAGGACAACGTATAACAGCACAGCGCTTAATACTAAAACGATTGCTGTTATAAAAAACGGCGTGCGCCAGCCTGACAAAGAGATCCACGCAGAAAATGGAACGGTTGCGAGCAGAAACCCAAAGCTTCCGGCCATTCCGGCAAGGCCGAGTAGGCCGACGAACTCTCTGACTTTAAACCATTGGCTTAAAATCAAGACAAGGTTTACCCAAATCGTCGCATCCCCTAATCCCGCCAATAATCTTCCCAATAGGAGAAAAAACGCATTCGGTGCGAGACTGTAAATTAAGGTACCAATCCCATTCAATAAGGCACCGATGATTAGAAAGAAATTTGGCCCATATCGGTCAGAGAGTATTCCAATCGGAATTTGAAATCCTGCATAAGCTAGAAACTGTATACTTGTCAGCAATCCAATCGTGGCAGCCGTTAAATTAAAATCCTTCATTAACTGGTCAGAAATTAATCCCGGTGCTGTCCGCTGACTGACGATTAAAAAATAGGTAAATAAGACCGAGGCAAAAACGACCCATCTATATTTGCTAGTTTGTTTTTCCACTGTTCACGACTCCTGTTGTGATAACTTCTTTCCTATTATACTCCAATTTTGTCATAAGATTTTACTAATTTTAGGTGATGACGTTTTCATTTAAAAAATGATGAATTAGCCTCAGGAAGTTTCGTGGTTTAAAACGACTCCTCTAGTTTCCACTTTCCATATTCTTTCAGAAAAATACAAAATATTTTTCAACTTCACGTGACAGACTTCGCAAATAGGATTAAAATCATCAATAAGCACGAAAAGCGGAAGCGCCTGGTGAGGGGCTAATGCTGGAAATAACTTGATTTAAAGAAATAGGAGGACATCCACATGCATCTTAGCAGTGAGGAAATTGAAATTTTA
Organism: Bacillus sp. ISL-18; assembly: GCF_018613415.1. Lineage (GTDB taxonomy): Bacteria > Bacillota > Bacilli > Bacillales > Cytobacillaceae > Neobacillus. The sequence continues at coordinate 36,066 of NZ_JAGGQG010000026.1, forward strand.
AAAATCATTGAAGAAAATCACAAATTACCCATAGAATCCATCGCCTTAATGGCCATGTGCAGTGAAGAAACCGTGAAAGCGGCGATTGAAAAATTAGAAAAATCACAAATCATCATTAGCTACCCAACCTTAATCGATTGGAGCAAAGTTGAAGGCCAAGAAAACGTTATCGCGATGATCGATGTAAAAGTAACTCCAAAACGCGGCGTTGGTTTTGATGAGGTAGCACAGCGAATCGGCCGATTCCCTGAGGTATCATCCCTATACCTCATGTCCGGTGCCTACGACCTTTCCATCACCGTTGAAGGAAAATCCATGCACCAAATTTCCAATTTCGTGTCAGAAAAATTATCAACCATCGAAAACGTCATCTCAACGACCACCCACTTCATGTTAAAAAAATATAAACATGATGGCGTTATTTTTAAAAGTGAAAATGATGATAAAGATCGCAGGATGGTGGTTACACCATGAAGCACGAACACTATCTATCCCAGACAGCCAAAGATCTGCAGCCCTCAGGGATACGAAAGTTTTTCGACCTTGCTGCTAGCATGGAAGGGGTCATTTCATTAGGGGTCGGTGAACCAGACTTCACCACGCCATGGAGCATTCGGGAAGCGACGATTCTTTCACTTGAGCAAGGTTACACGTCTTACACAGCAAACGCTGGTTTGCTCGAATTACGTGAAGAAATTACCAACTATTTAATTACCAGATTCGGCGTACAGTATAATCCGAAAAACCAAGTGATCGTTACGATCGGAGCAAGCCAGGGCATCGACCTCGCCTTCCGGGCTATTTTAAACCAAGGCGATGAAGTTTTAATTGTTGAGCCTGCCTTCGTCTCTTACGGTCCATTAGTGGCGATTGCTGGCGGGAAACCCGTTCCGGTTGCAACTTCACCAGAGAATGGATTTAAAGTCACACCGGAACAAATCGAAGCTTCGATTACGCCAAACACAAAAGCCATTTTACTGTGCTCGCCAAACAATCCGACTGGCAGTATGTTAACCAAAAATGAGCTGATTGAAATCGCCAGCATCATCAAGAAGCACGACTTACTTGTGGTCTCGGATGAAATTTATGCCGAGCTTTCCTATGACGAAGAATTTTGCAGTGTTGCGGCAATCGAAGGCATGTATGAGCGAACGATTTTGATTAATGGTTTTTCCAAAGGGTTTGCGATGACAGGCTGGAGATTAGGTTTCCTTGCTGGACCCGTCGAATTCGTCGAGGTTATGTTAAAAATCCATCAATATACCACGATGTGTGCACCGCATATGCTTCAGCACGGTGCGATTGAAGCGCTTCGCAATACGTACGATGAAGTGATTTCCATGCGCAACAGCTATCGCCGCAGACGGAATTATATGGTACAGACCTTGAACCAGATGGGTCTCGATTGCCACAACCCAGGCGGCGCCTTTTATGTATTCCCATCGATTCGTGCAACCGGCTTAACATCCGAACAATTTGCCGAAGAGCTGTTAGTGCAGGAAAAAGTCGCTGTCGTACCAGGTCATGTTTTCGGTGAAAGCGGCGAAGGCTACATTCGCTGCAGTTACGCCGCTTCCATGGAACAGCTTCAGGAAGCACTCAAACGAATTCAGCGTTTTATTCAGTCGAAGGGCGTATATGCAAAAGAAGAAGCGAAAAAAGTAGAAGTAGAATAAGAAAAGGCTATACAAAAAGAAACTGCACCCCTATGATTAGACACAGTCTCATCATCAAGAGTGCAGTTTTTTTTGTAGTAAAATGCTTATTCCATTGAATAATATCCAATCGTACCCTGATCAATCAATTTTTCTCGAATGATTTTTTTTGCTCGAAAAATGCGTACTTTGATGGTCCCCACACAAACTCTTAGGATTGTACTTATTTTTTGATAGGTTAAATTATAAAAATAGTATAAAATAATCGGTTCTTTATAATGCTTCGGTAAAGCCTGGATGATCTCTTTTAACAAAAACATATCTGAATGAATCAAAACTTCCGTCTCCACCATATTTCGATCGGAAAAAGCTAGTTCATCAAAATGGTCTGTTAATACAGTAGTGTTGACATACTTCATTCGAAGATAATCCCTGCACTGATTGGCAGTAATCGCATACAACCATGATTTTAAGGCAGATTCCTCTTGTAAGGTATTCAGTTTCAAAAATACTTTTATAAGCACCTCTTGGATAATATCATCGACTATTCCCCAGTCACCAATAAACTTAAAAGCAAATAATCTTAATGACTGCCGATGCTCTATATTGATTGATTCCATAATGGAATCTAATTCTTGGCTGGACGTTTGTTCAAGCGGCTCTCTCAATTTACCATTTCTCCTATTTTAATAATCTATATATTAACTATACTCTTAATTGAAAATACTGGAAATAAGGTAAGCGATAATGTTTATCCACAAAAAATCGATGCGTAAGATTCATTATCATCGTTTTTTTGTATACTTGTTTTAATAATGGATTGCCGTGTTGCACGAAGACACTCGATCGTCAAAGAAATTTATTCGACCATCAATCTGTCCAAGGAAACATAACCATCTGTTTTACTCATTTGGCCGCTTGGATTTTTATAGGTAATGACTCCTTTATAAAGTTGGTTTCCGGTTCTAAGATCCATAATCGTGAGGTTAGCAGGCTGTGAATCCTGTCCTACTTTTTCTGGAGAAGTAAGGGCATATGCCTTGCCATTTTTTACGTTAAACATGAATTTCTCCGCCAAATCCGATTGGTCAAATTTTATCTTTAGACTGTTCACTACTTTTTCTGTATTTGGATCAAATGTGGCCACTTTTATACCCTCTTTTGTTTCTAATGCAAAATAAATCATTTTATTGTCATAGTTTGGAATGACATTTAAATTGATATTTCCCTTCAGTTCTGGAGGAATTTCTAGTTTTTTTGCTTGATTTGTTTTCAAATTCACCCGTATCAACTCACTGCCAACTTGTTCATCCTGTTCTTCAGATCGTTTTGCGGTGACCTTGTAATAAAATGCGGAATCATTCGACTGGGTCATGTCAGTTTCTTGCAACATATATATATTTGTATAAAAATCCTTGTCATCACCTGAAGTCAAAACAGTTTGATCATCTACCACCTGTTTACTTTTCATATCGATGGTATAAACATGCAGCTCATTTCTTTCCGAATCAATTGCATAACCTTTAGGATCGGCCGTAATATTCCTTGTCAAGATTTTTAGCTTGTTTCCTACCTTTTGAATATCTTCCACGCTAACGAATAGATACCTGTTATTATTTGAAGGTTGGATTATATAAGAGTTTTCCGCTTTCGTGGCTTTTTCCAACATGGAAATTTCAAATTTAAAAGCCTCTGGACCCTGGCTGGTGTGTTTTATAATAATGGTTGCATATAGTAGAAAATCTTCATCTTGATAGAACGAGTTCATGCCCGTTTTTCCTCTCATAAATGAACGATATTCTTTCTCTAGCTGCTGGTTTTCTCCGTAACCCAATAGATGTTTATCAATTTTTCCAAGGAGCGACATGGAACTATCATAGAGAGATCCCTTGGAAGAAATCATGACGTTATCCATTACTCTTTCATTTTGATAATAGCCTTGAATTGCAACAGAATTTGCGGCCTTTTCGCTGCCACTTTGCCTCTTTAAGATGAACTCGGGGTCGGATGTGGCAGCTGATTTACTATAAAAGGTTCCAAGGCAGAGGAAAATGGCCAATACAAGTAAAATAGATTTGAGGTATCGTTTCATTAGTTTGTTCTCCTCACACAGTAATCTTTCTATTTAGTAAAAATTTACTTATCCAAATGGATGTAAATGTAACAAGTAATCCCAATCCGATCTCAAGGAGCAAAAACTCTAATGGATAAAAGAGGTTGCTGCGTTCGGAAATAACCATAATGATTAACGGGAACAAAAAAACGGCTCCTGCTAGGATGATATAAAGGATTCCAATCACAATCCCTTTCCAACGATAGCTTCTTTCAAATAGAATGGCAGTGAAAACAACAAGGATCGCGATGAAACCCAGTCCATAGTATGCTAGAAATTCGCTAAAGGTATTTGGGATGATCATACTAATAAACGTACTGGCACGCATGATCTCACTTAGATTCATGATAAAAATATAATCCTCTGGAACAATCCACTGAAACAGTCCATTTTGTAAAGGCAATAAGACGATTTGAAACGCAATGAAACCAAGTACCATTAAAAAAATGGCAGTCGCTTTGGCAAAAAATATGTTTAATCTCGAGGTGGGCAGCATCAATAGACGATAAATAAACGTATTTTTACCAAACCAGTCACGATACCAGATGAGGAAAATATAAAAAATCATCGCAGCAGCACAAACAGCGATTGGCCCCAAAAACCATAGGGTCTCCAGGTTGGCTAGAAAGGAGATTTTCCCATTGTGATGAATGTATTCGGCCATTGACCATGATTGTTCGAACATGATACGCTTCACATCATTTTTTTTATTCACTGAACTTATAAGCACTCCAGCGAATTGAGAAATGAACGTAATCAAAAGAAGGGAAAGATACACTTTAACAAAACGATTGATTTCATAATTCACTAGTTTCATATAATGATTCATTTATTGGTACACCTCTCTTAATACATCGATGACCGATTTTCCTTCCGTTAAGCGAAGATCTTCCGTGTAAAATTCCTTTAGAACTTTGCCATTATCCAAAAGAACAGCTTTATCGATTAAATGTTCAATGTCATTAATCTCATGGGTAGTAATAATCACTCCTCTACCTTCCACTAGATGACTGGAGAACACCTCCGCGATCTGTTCCCTGCTGAAAATATCAATACCGGAAAATGGTTCATCCATTAGCACATAATCCACGTCGATTGCTAGTCCTAAAAGCAGGTTTATTTTTGCGGTGTTGCCTTTTGACAATTCGGCAATGCGCATATCCTCAGATAGTTTGAAAAAACGCAGCAGCTCCCGGGCACGTTCCTGGTTCCAATTGACATAAAAGTCATCCATAAAAACACAAGCATCATGAATTGTCATGTGAGTTGGCATCGTGATTGCATCAGGAATAAAGGTAAGTCTTTCATAGGTTCCTTTGTTCAGCCGCTCATTATCGATTAATATTTGTCCGCTGGTAATGGGTGTTAGACCCATAATCGCTTTTAATGTAGTGGTCTTGCCTACGCCGTTGATTCCAATTAAACAGGTTATTTCCCCTTGGTTCGCCGTAAACGAAACACCATCCAATACCTTTTTACGTCCATATTTTTTCGTAATATTCTGTATTTCTATCACTCTGAAGTCTCCCCCTTAATTAACTTTGACTTCCATCATATTTGTCTTTTATCAAGCTTAACAGCTCATCAAGAGATACATTTATGGGCTTGATGGCAGTGACAAACGTATCAACTGCTTCCATAATGAGCTCTTCACGAACTGAATGTAAAATCGTTTGATTGTTGGTGATCCGGCTGGGAAAATTACGTTCAGTATGAATCAAACCCTGCTCCTCCATTTCTTTATATGCCTTTTGGGCAGTATTGGGATTAATTTTTAGCATGGCAGCAAGCTCTCGTCTTGAAGGAATATCATGACCTGCTTCAAGTTTTCCAATCGCAATTTGCTCCTTAAAATACCGAACCACTTGCAAGTACACGGGGTCACGATTATTAAAGGTAACGTTCATGAAAACATCTCCTAAATTTCCTACATTTTTAGATTTTCATATGGTATTTTTTAGTGTGTGTACTAATTGGTTCATACACTTTAAGTGTACTATACCCGTAATACACACTTCCTGTCAATACCAATTCAGGTAATATTTTATTTACAAACCTAAACGCTATTATGTTTTTAATTTGCTTGCCTGTCTGAGAGGTAATACGAACTTGATGATATAGAAGAGATTTCATCCAGTTCACAAAAAAAGACGTGTGAACTAGTCACACGTCTTTTCATTTGCTATTGTAATAAGCCCAAGTCTTCATTCAGTAAGTCCGACTATTGCTAAAATTCCTTCGTCATAAAAACACTATTCCGGTCCTTACGATAATCCGCAAACGGCTCACAGTAATGGAAGCCAAAATCTGCATACAGCTTTCTGGCTGGCCCAAAGGCATCCATCGACCCTGTTTCCAAACTCAAACGCCGGTAGCCGCGCAACTTCGCTTCATCGATAATATGCTGAAGCATTACTCTAGCAACACCTTTTCGTAAATGCTTGGAAGACGTCCGCATTGATTTAACCTCGCCATGCTGGTGATTCAATTCTTTCAGGGCCCCGCATCCCAGCAGCTCCTGATTCTCCCAGACACTCCAAAACGTGATTTCCGGTTTGCGCAGCTTTTCCAGCCCCAGAGCATGAATACTCTCAGGCGGTGAATTCAATGTCATCCCATGTAGATGCTCCCTAATCAATTCCTTAATTTCAGGTCCCGTTAAATCATCTATTTTTATTAACATAAAACATCACCACGCTTGTTAACTCCGCCCCTAAATAGCGTTAGTCCTCGTAACCGTTCGGATTATTTTTCTGCCATCTCCAGGAATCCTCGCACATTTCCGCGATTCCCTTAGAAGCTGTCCAGCCAAGCTTATTTTTTGCTTTTGAGGCGTCAGCGTAACAAACCGCAACATCCCCTGGCCTGCGCTCGACAATTTTATAAGGAATTGTTACATCGGCTGCCTTTTCAAACGCAGCGACTATTTCAAGTACACTATAACCGGTACCTGTACCAAGATTATAAGCCTCCACACCCTTGGCAGGGAGAATCTTTTCAAGCGCTTTTAAATGGCCAATCGCCAAATCAACGACATGAATATAATCGCGTACACCTGTACCATCAACCGTTGGGTAATCATTGCCAAACACTTGTAATTGCGTTAACTTGCCAACCGCCACTTGGGTGATAAATGGCATCAAGTTATTCGGAATACCATTTGGATCCTCGCCAATCCGGCCGCTCTCGTGCGCACCGATTGGATTGAAATAGCGTAATAGCGCAATACTCCACTCCTGGTCAGAAACATATAAATCCCGCAAAATTTCCTCAATCATCAGCTTTGTCCGGCCATATGGGTTCGTGGCACTTAGCGGGAAATCCTCTGAAATCGGCACTCGCTCTGGCATACCGTACACCGTGGCAGAGGAACTAAAGACTAAGTTCTTGACACCGTATCGATTCATGACTTCGCATAGGATCAGTGTTCCAGTGATATTATTATGATAATAATGAAGTGGAATCGATACCGATTCACCCACTGCTTTTAAACCCGCAAAATGAATCACGGCCTCAATCTGATTTTCCGCAAATACTTTCTCAAGGCCGGCCCGATCGAGCAGATCGACCTCATAAAAGGCAAAATCTTTTCCTGTGAGTTCTTTTACTCGTTGTAAGGATTCCGGTTTACTGTTGGAATAGTTATCGACAACGATTATTTCATGTCCGGCATTTAACAGTTCAATACAAGTATGGCTGCCGATATAACCGGCTCCTCCCGTTACTAATACTGCCATATGATCGCTCCTTTAGTTAGGCTCTGGGGAACTTTATTGCAGTTTCTTAAGCCTCTAATTCTATAATTTATAACTCCATATTACCAAATACTTTGTTAAAAAAATAGGGGCATGCCTATGCCCCATTAACTTACTATATACTAGTGGATGATATTCTTTATATCACTTGCAAGCTGATGAATATTGATGTTCTTGTCACGAACATTGAGCAAAATCACGATGATGGTATGATCCTTAAAAAATACATGGAGCGTTTCCCAGCCTCCAACAACTCCCCTGCTATAAACCTTATTGTCGTTAATGTAGACACCCTCTCCATACTTTGATTGGGGTCCAGGTTTCAACATTTCCTGTAAACTCCGTTCGGTAAGGAGCTTCCCACTTAGTAACGCCTCATCAAACAAACAGAGATCAAGAGCCGTTGCATAGATATCCCCACAGCCGAATAGCTCAGCCATATTCAATATATTGACTGGCAGTTCATAATCCCCCGTCTTTAGATAGCCTTTTGAAGTAAAAGGCATCGGCCTGCTTTGCGTCATAAAACCGGAACGCTGCATCGAAGCTTTGTCAAAAATATTTTTTTGAATATAGTTATGTAGTGATTCTCCTGATGCTTTTTCAACGACAAGTCCTAACACGAAATAATTGATATCATTGTAATCCCACTTCTTACCGGCAGGAAATTTAACGCTGATCCCTTTGAACATATCTTTTGATTTTCCATGGAAAAATAGATTCTCTTCAATTCCCGACGTATGGTTTAATAAATAAATTAGTTTAATACGGCGGCCATTTGGGAAGTTAGGAATAAACGTTGATACCGAATCCTCCGTGCTCAGCTTTCCTTTTTCCTGAAGCTGCAAAATACTTGTGGCAACCATCAATTTAGTGATGGAGCCAATGGGAAAAGTGGTGGAAGGCAAGTTCGCTCTCCCAGAAGCTCGATTGGCCAAACCAATTCCCTCGTTAAAAATCACCTTATCTTTCTTCACTACCGCAATGGTCCCATTGACATGTTTGGAAAGTAGATAATCTCGAATTCTTTGCTGTTCAATTTGGGGCTCATGAGTATTCCTTGCACCAATTTTTGGACTCAAGGAACAGCTTTGAGCAAATAAGAAAAGAGCTATAACAAGGTATTTGAATTTCATACAATTTCATCTTCCCTTTAGATTATTTTTAAAATATAATTCCATAAATCGTACGTTAAAGGCAACTCCATTGGAAAATGGCGGCGCAAACAGTAAAGAACCAAGAGGGCAGCTAACCTTAAATGGCGACTGCCCGTTTTTATGTGCAAGAAAATTCTAATTTTGGGGCATATTATTGAACATAACGGATAAAGGGGGACGCTATGTCTTTAACCATTTATTCCACCATCAGCTTAATTGCCGCCATTTATTGTACAGTAAGGCCCAAGATACTGAATACACTGGAACTGACAATGATTTTTCTGCTGGTGATGTATTTGGATAGTAATATTATGGACCTAGTAATGCTTAATTTCAAAGCCATTGAATTAGCAGATAAAACCTCGGCACACGTTACGTTTTATCTGACCTTTATTGTTTTATATCCGTTAATCATTGCCTGCTGTATCGATCATTGCCGCAAGGTCCAAGCGAGTTGGCTAAAAATTTTTCTGATTCTGGCTGCGGTTGCAGCCATTGTGGGCTTAGAAAGTGGGTTAACTTACTTACAGGTGCTTACCTATAAAGACTGGAATTGGACCTATGATTTTGCCCAATGGCTTTGTATTTATATCGTCACCTACTACCTTCATTTTCTCTTTCGAAAATTAGTCTTGAAGGAGTTGAAACACTAATGCTGCTGCCCGATCAGTTTGACCAAAACGAATGGTTTATTATTATATCCCTCATTCTTACTTATTCATTGATGATCAAACTTCCGAAACGGTTTCCGCTTACCATCACGTTACTGATCCTATTTTTCGGAATGGCTTATGTACAAGTGACCGACCATATTTTAGCAGGCTTAAGCTTTAATACGTATGATATCAATGACTTCGGCAAATATGAGTTGTTTGATTGGATTGGCTGGTTTATCTACCCGCCATTTGGTTATTTTTTTGTTTATTTTTTTGATAAATGGCCGATTCACGGCCGCCTGATCTTTTGGTACATTCTCGGTTGGTCATTCATTGCGATGCTGGTGGAGTGGATCAGTGTGAAATTTAACTTTTTCAAGTATTATAAATGGAACTTTGCCTACTCTTACCCCGTCTATTTACTCACCTTATGTATTTACCTTTTGTTTTTCCACTATATAAATTACAGGTTCGAAAAATTAAAAGCATTAAGGAAGCCGGTTACCGAAGAAAAGTAGCTTGTTATATTTTGGAAAGCCGTTGAGACCTATAAAAAACAAGCGTATAATAAAAAGATATTTGACATTAGATACTGTCATAGGAGGAATACGGTGAAACAGGAAGGTTCAAGATCGATTGCCCTGCCGCTGACGATTTCGATTATTGCGATTTCGTTCTCGGCTATTTTTGTGAAATGGTCAGACGCACCCGCCTCTATTTTAAGTATGTACCGGATGTGGTTTGCCAGTATCCTGATGCTGCCAATCGTTTGGAAAAAGCGTCAAGAATTTAAAAAAATCGTGAAACGAGATTGGTATTTTTTATTTTTTTCCGGCCTCTTTTTAGCGTTTCACTTTGTTCTCTGGTTCGGTTCGTTAAAGTTGACGACCGTCGCAAGTTCAACCATTATCCTAGCGCTCCAGCCGATTGTTTCGTTGGCGGGGGGATTCTTTTTGTATAAAGAGCGTACCACCCTTTCTGCCCTCATGACCATGGGCATCGCCATCATAGGGGCAATGATGATTGGCTGGGGCGACTTGGCTTTAAGCAAGGGTGCGATTATGGGGGATATCCTCTCATTTTTGAGTGTGATATCGGTGGTGGGTTACCTGTTAATCGGTCAATCAACGGTTAAAAAGGTCTCTCATTGGCTGTATAGTTTTTGCGTTTTTTTATCGGCAGCGATTGTACTGACCATCTATAATCTTTCGGCAGGTGTGGCCGTAACCGGATATCCTGCAAAAGAGTGGGGGATTTTTCTATTACTTGCCTCCGTGCCGACCGTAAGTCACGTCATCAATAACTGGCTATTAAACTATGTAAATGCCACAACGATTTCCATGAGCATTTTAGGAGAACCAGTCGGTGCGACCATTTTAGCGTTCTTCTTATTGGATGAAAACCTCGCAGGCTGGCAAATTGTCGGCGGACTGCTCGTATTAGTTGGAGTCTTTTTCTTTTTGACTAAAAAACAGGAAAAAATAATCCCAGAAGTCGTCAAGGAAGGTAGTTTTAATTAAAAGATTGAATTCGAAAAAGAGGCTAACCCAAAAGATGGCTGATGACTAATTTTTGCACACTCTGTTGATTGGAGCGGAAGGCACGAAGACTCCTCGAAAATGCTATCGCATTTCCTTCGTGCGTGGGCGGATTCGAGGATGAAAATTCAAAGTCCTGCGGGAGTACGGGGCAGGGGAGACCCGCAGGAGCGAAGCGACGAGGAGGGTCCCCGTACCGCCCGCGGAAAGCGAAGTGCCTGGAGCGGATATCAACAGACTAGTTTAATGTACAAAAAAAGAAGGTGCCCCTAAAAGTTATACTTTTGGGACACCTTCTTTTTTTAAACGACAAGCCGTTCAATCCTTGTCCATACCTTGTTAAATTCCTCAGCAGAAAGGGGTTTACTAAAGAAATAGCCTTGTCCCTCATCACAATCATGCTGCTGTAAAAAGACTAATTGTTCCCTTGTTTCAATCCCCTCAGCCACTACTTTCAATTGGAGATGGTGTGCCATCGATATAATCGTTTTGACAATCGTGACATCATGATTATGACTTAATTCCCTAACAAATGACTGATCAATCTTTAAGGTATCAACAGGAAACTGTTTTAAATAATTTAATGAACTAAAGCCTGTTCCAAAATCATCAATACTAATCAGAACACCCAGCTTCTTTAATTCATGAAGAGTAGAAATCGTATGTTCAATATCAAAGGTCATACTTTCGGTAATCTCAAGCTCTAAATAATGCGGCTCCAAACCCGTTTCGCCCAGAATTTTTTCGACCGTCGCTACAATGCTTGCATGAGAGAACTGGCGGGCAGATAGATTCACAGAGATAACGATTGGCGGTAATCCGTTCTCCTGCCACTTTTTATTCTGACTGCACGCTTGCCTGAGCACCCATTCCCCAATTGGAATGATTAGGCCTGATTCCTCTGCAACCGGGATAAACCTTTCCGGCGAGACCATGCCCCTTTTGGAGTGATTCCATCGAAGTAATGCTTCGGCACCGAACATTTTTCCTGTTTGCAAATTCACTTTGGGCTGATAATGGAGGAACAGCTCATCATGCTTTAAGGCTTTATGAAGTTCCAATTCCATTGTTAATGGATCAAAATCACCCTCATACTTAATACAAGAATAAAAACGATAGGTTTTCTTCCCGGCCTTCTTTGCCTGGTACATCGCAAAATCCGCATGCTTAATCAGTGTAGCAACCGTTTCGCCATCCTCTTGTGCTAAACTGATACCGATACTCGGAGAAATATACACTTCCGTCGTGTTCAATTTAAACGGTGTGGATAAGGCTTCGAGGATTTGATTAGCTGCCGCACCCGCTCGGTCCCGGTCAGAATCATTTAAAATGACGATAAACTCATCTCCACCCTGCCGAAAAATGAGGTCTTTTTCCGCTAGGGAATCTTTTAACCGTTCAGCGACCCTTTTTAAAAGCAAATCACCCATGGAATGACCTAATGTATCGTTAATAATCTTGAAGCGGTCAAGATCAATAAATAAGATGGCTACCTTTTCAACCGTAATCATCTCGTTTGCTAGAAGCGACTCTAACATGTTTCGATTAGGAAGCCCGGTCAAATAATCATGAAAGGCCAAATGTTGAATAATCTCTTGATTCTTGATTTGCTCGGTGATATCTTTCGCAATTCCATACATACCGACAGTTTGTCCACCGACAATAATCGGAATCGTCGTGGTATCCAAATGAATGCTGTCTCCATTTTTTCGTTTCAGCCGGAATCGATTATTCTGCTGGCTTCCTCCATCCTGAATGGTTAAATAAAAGATTCGGATCGTTTCAGCTAAATCCTCTTCATGGATGAGTTCTGAAAAATTCTTATCAAGCAGTTCTTGCGGGTTATAACCTGATAAGGTTTCACACACACCGTTTGCACTCGTAAATTTTCCCGATAAATCCAGAGAATAAACCGCATCAGAATGGTAATCAAACAGTGATTTATAACGCTGTTCACTTATTTTGATTTGCTCTTGGAGGTTCTTCATCTCTATGATTAATTCATGTTCTGTTAGTTTACGCTTGGTTACATCCTTGGCAATCACTATGATAGCTTTTACCACAAAACCTAAAGCCAAGATGATTAGTTTAAAAACAAAGCTGACGGCCAAACTGCTCCCCCCAAAAACTTCTAAATAGTATAAATTTAATATACGACTATTTCACTATTATGAATAGAATAGAAATAGTTTATTGTAATATATTTAAAGCTAATATAGCAATTAATAGGATCATTCACACTGTTAAATTATTTCCATAGCAAGAAACTCGATGAATATTAGTAGAAGAAGAGAGGCTGTTATACGTACATGACAGCCTCTTTTGGTTCCGTTAAGCATCCTGAACAATTGGCTGGTCAATGACGTCAGATACAGCCGAATTGGTGGAACTAATTCCACTAATGGTGATAACTTGTGCTCCTGTATTACTAGCCCCTGCGCCCAGTGCGGTTTTTGCTGAGCTTTTTGGAGAAACAAACACGGCGCCACCAAATTGCACGACCCCGCCGCTGATGGTATTAATACTGACTGGCGGAATGAATGACATAGTTGAACATTCCTTTTCTGTTGAATTTCCTAATTCAATTTATGCCAGGGGGATAAATTGTGTGTGCATTTCCCAAAAACACCCATTGTAAACTATTATTCTAATAAAGTATGATTTTTTATGTGAGTATATTATTTATGAGCGGAGGAGAATAATTGAATAGAATAGTAGTAAGTTTTCTTTCCTTTTTCTTACTATTTAATCTTTTTATTTCAGGTGTTTCGGCTGACACGATTGAACCAAAATTGCAGGTTAAATTGGTCAATTATATAGGCAACCAAACACAATTAACCATTAGGCCTACGGGGGATTATCTTATACAAGGGTCTAATCTACGTTTAAAAAATGGGACTTCTTATGTGGTCAAATATGATTCTAATAGAATCATCGTATTAGAAGGCTCCACCACACTTATTCAAAGTGATTCCGTAAACCTAATCCCGTCATTAGAAACAAACTATCTAACCATTAACAATCGTCCCTATTTAGGTTCATTTCGGTTTATCCCTGAGAATTCAAAATATGTCCGGCCCATTAATGAGGTTTTTATAGAAGATTATTTAAAGGGTGTTGTACCTTTTGAAATGATGGCAGGCTGGAAAAAAGAAGCATTAAAATCCCAGGCAGTCGCAGCTAGAACCTATGCCCTCTCCTATTTAAATAAAGTGATGGACGACACGATTAATTATCAAGTTTACGGCGGGTATGCTTGGCACCCAAACAGTACAGCAGCGGTAGATGAGACGAAGGGTGAAGTATTAAAATCAAATGGCCGAATGATCAGTGCTGTTTTCTCTGCCAGTAATGGCGGGAAAACCGAGTCAAATGCAAATGTATGGGGAACATTGCCTGTAGCTTATTTGACCATCAAAACAGACGAGTTTGATGCTAAAACACCTTGGACATTTTCTGTAAAAAAACAACAAATCAATCCAGCCATAATTGCTTGGGATCAAATGAAAGAAACTGATGCTTCTTTAACATCCTCGATTAAAACCTGGATGCTATCACACGGATACGCAGGGAAAGACATTAAAATTACGGCTATTCCTGTCATGTCCTTGACGACACCGACCTCTGGCGGCCGTGTATCAAAAGGTAATATAACGATTGAATTTTTAACAAAAGATAAAGTAGACCCGAGTGGTTTATTTACACCGCAAAAATTAGAGTACAAAAATGTACCTGCCTCTCAAGTACGGGCTATGGTTGGCATTCGGACCATGTTAAGTTATTTGGTAACCACTACAACCGAAACAACTGAAGCAATCACCGTTTCAGGTCTCGGTGATGGTCATGGTGTTGGCTTAAGCCAATGGGGTGCGAAAAACCGTGCAGATGCGGGTCAAACATATAAGGAAATCCTTGCGTTTTATTATGATGGCACAACTTTATCGAAAGAATACACGGAAAGACCGCAATTGGCCGTTCCATCAAGTGATGCTTCACTCCCACCAGTAGTGGAAACTCCAGCAAGTGGTACTGTGACACCACCGGTAGCGGGAACTCCTGCAAATGGTACTGCGACACCGCCGGCAGTGGAAACTCCTGCAAATGGTGCTGCAACACCGCCGGTTGTGGAAACTCCAAAAGCTGACACGATCGCACCAAAGATCAGCAGTGTGAAAGTTAGTGCTGATAATGCAAAAAATAAAGCAACGATTTCTTTTTATACCGATGAAAAAGCGAAAATTACCATTTATATTAAAGATAGTAATGGGAAGATTTTGACCTATTTAGCTCAAAACGTTTTAACTGAACGTGGCACGACGACAAAAGAATACAGTACTTCTCCTTTAGCAAATGGCAAATATTTTGTTGGGATTATTGCGATTGATGAATCCAATAATCAAGCATCAACACTGCCATCCTTTGACGTGAAGAAGATCGTCCCAGTAAAAGATACCACTGCTCCAAAACTAACGGGCATAAAGGTTAGTGTCAATAACTGCAGTAATACAGGTACACTCATTTTTAATTCAAATGAGACGGCGAAATTAACGGTATATGTAAAAGACAGCAAAGGGAAAATCCTCACTTATTTGAAAAAGGATGCCTTAACAAAAGCTGGCATATTAACTCTGCCATACAGCACGGCTCCCTATGCGAACGGAAAATATACAATTGGAATCAATGCTGTCGACCCAAGTAATAACAAATCTTCTGCTGCAGCTTCATTTGAAGTTAAAAAGCTGAAAACAGGTAAAGTGATCGTCTCCTTATTACATGTCCGAACTTCTGCTTCATCAAAAGCAAAAATTATTGGCGTCATCAAGAAAAACCAAACCGTTACCATTCTTTCAACAAGCGGCGGCTGGTATCGAATCAGTTATGGAAAATTAACCGGTTTTGTACCTAAAACAGCTGTTAAATAAGAAAAGCGCAAGGCGCCTGCCTATCGGCGACAAGCACAAGACAAGCCGGCTGAAAGGTTGTTCTTTAACCTTTTGGACGGATTGGCTTGTGACCTCGAGCCGATTGCGCCTGGAGCTGGACAATTCTCGAAGTCGAAGTTTATACTTTCTTATCTTTTAATAAAAAGGTTGTATCCCTGTGCACAATCCAGGGTATACAACCTTTTTTTATTTGATGATTTTCCGATTTCCTCTATTAATCCTCTTTTTGAATAAATATAGAATTAAAACCTTAAATAACTTCCTTGTCGGTGGAAAAAGCATTAAAAAGCCGATAATGTCGGTAACAAATCCCGGTGTTAATAAAAAAGTTCCGCCGATTAAAATGCAAATCCCATCTAATACCGCATCCCCCGGAAGCTGACCGCGGCTTAACTGCTCTTGGACCTTCCGAATCGTTTGCAGCCCTTCCCTTTTCGCTAAATAAGCACCAAGGACGCCTGTTAAAATAATCAGCAACAAGGTCGGCCAAAAACCGATGGATCTCCCGAATAAAATCAATAATCCAATATCCGCTGCCGGTATCGCAATGATTAATAAAAATAAATAACGCATGGAATACTCCTTCCCAGCCAAATTGGAATCTTGAATTACACTCTTGTAAATAATAGTACCAAAATTACAGGAGGGATAAAACTATGGGGACTTGTGAACTTTGCGGACGACAAGAGGTAGAAACAACCGTTCATCACCTGCTTCCAAAAGAAATGGGCGGCACATTCGGGGCAACCGCGAATCTTTGCATTCCCTGTCACAAACAAATTCATGCCCTCTACACGAATGAGGAAATTGCCGCCCGGCTTACTACCTTACCGGAACTAAGAGCGGATGAAAAGCTGGCAAGTTTTATCAAATGGATTCGTAAGCAGCCCTCCACGAAGATCATGAAAATCAAAAAGTCGAAACAACGCAGACGAAAATAATTGCTAAATCCATTTTAATCGCGTACGATTAAGTTGTACACGATTTACTTTTTATAAAATGGGGAGGAACGAATATGACAACCGTTTATGATTTTAATGTAGCGAAGACCAATGGGGAAATGAAATCATTGAAGGAATACGAAGGAAAACCATTAATTATTGTCAATACAGCAAGTAAATGCGGGTTTACACCGCAGTTTAAGGGTCTTCAAGAATTATATGAAAAGTATAACGATCAGGGTCTTATGGTTTTAGGGTTTCCTTGTGATCAATTCAACAATCAGGAATTTGCCAATATTGACGAAACCACTCAATTCTGCCAAGTAAACTATGGTGTAACCTTCCCGATGTTTGCCAAAATTGATGTGAACGGTGACAAGGCAGATCCTTTATTTACCTTTTTAAAAGATCAGAAAAAAGGACTTCTTTCGAGGAATATTAAGTGGAATTTCACGAAGTTTCTTGTCGATGCTAATGGGAACGTCGTCGAGCGCTATGCCCCAACGGTCGATCCACGCAGAATGGAACAGGATGTCCAAAAATTATTTTCATAAAGGTGATTATTTGAAAGACTTTTTTACGTTAAAAAATCAACTCTGTTTCGCCATCTACGAAACGGCCAGTAAATTTACCAAGCTGTATACGGCTGTCCTTCACCCCTTCGGGTTAACCTACCCACAGTATTTAGTCCTATTAGCCTTGTGGGAAAATGATGGAGTAACGGTTAAAGACTTAGGCGAAAAATTAGCGCTTGGAACCGGAACCTTAACGCCGATGATCGCCAGAATGGAGGGGAACGGCTGGCTTCGGAAGGAACGTTCCACTGAGGATGAAAGAAAAGTATTTATTTTTTTAGAAAAGAAGGCATTGGAGGAAAAGCTGGCCATTACCAAAAAGGTCAGCGAAAAGATCGAGACCTGTAATATTGAGTTTGAAGAATATAAGCAGCTCATGGAGCAATTACATCGATTACATGGCAAGCTTCGGCAACAAAAATAGACACGCGCTGGATCTGGACCATTCTCAAAGCGGATGAACTTTCTTATTTTACCAGCTGGGCTGACGCCCGCCCATTCACTGGACATCTATCCTGCATACATTACAGGTAGTAAGAGTCTATTCTTGCTGCTGATTACAGAAAAAGGGAGATGTATGCGCATGTTTGGAGGATACGGCGGATACCATGGGGGATATCATGGAGGGTTCCATGGCGGCTACCCTGGAGGATATCACCATCATCATGGATATTTTCATGGGGGTTACCCTGGTTATGGATATGGCGGATATGGCGGCTACGGCGGTTTCGGTTCACCATTTGTTGGCGGATTCCTGGGCGGCTTAACGGCAGGTGCCCTAACTGGCGGCTATCCTGGATATGGATACGGATATGGCGGTTACCCATACTATTAAATAAAAGAAAAAAACGTCCGGTTTGCATGTGTGATCGCAATCCGGACGTTTTGATTAGTTGTAACCTTTTTACTTTTGTGGAATTTCTCTGATTTTTTTAGAAATGAGAGCAAAAAAAATAGAGGGCCCTGGCCCTCCGCCATTTTGGTTATATAGCTTTACTAGAAAAATACGATTTCACCTTTTTTATGTCATTCGATGATGTTGGGAAAAAAACTTCATGTATGTCAAAACTTATGCGGTTAGTTCTTCTATTAAACCCATTTGCAGGTTGATTAATCGATCAAGTCTTTCACTAAGTCTTACCGTTTCGGCGGAGGTAAAGCCCTTAGAAAGGCCTACTGTTATCATTTTTAATCGTAGATTTTCAATTTGTAAAAATAGATCCTCATTCGTCATTTGCGATAACCCCTTATATTAAAGCTGCCTGTGATTTAAGTTTACTAGTTGTAAGCGAATACATGGAAATAGTTTTCATCATCAAATATCGACACTTTTTATGCTCATTATGGTGATAATTGTTAGGATACTAATAAAGGGCTCGATATTACGTTTAATCCATAACGAAGTCCCTCGGATTTTGGCGAACTTGGGAAAATTACCAAATCTATTAATTTAAATGCTCAATGCTTTACATCGTGCCTTTCACATGGTGCCTGACACCATTATTCCGTTTTTGACTATGTTTATGGTTAATTGTCAACTTTACCTGCTATTTTCCGAAGGATGTCGTCATACTTTAGCGAATGATGGAATATAGATAGTATCACTCAACTAATAGATAAGGGTGATGGTGAAGTGAAGACAGAACAGGTGCGTTATGAGGGAAAACTTTTTATTGTGATCTATAAGTATAGTTCGGGCTATTGGGAAATTAGAGAGAAGGACAGCAGATTTACTGTACAGCTGGTACATGAATCGGAAGTGCAGCCAGTTGCAGAGACCGTTACCTCTTAAGGGGGCGGTCTTTTCAACTGTCCGAAAACTTTCATCTTTTAAACCCTATTTCCATCTTTATACACTTTATAATCATGTTAGGAGCCGTTTTTCTAATGATGAGGATGGAGGTTTAAGATGATGAAGCAATTCTGGACATTGGCAATACTATCGCTTTTATTGTTAGCAGGCTGTTCATCCAATGCTGCCGACAAAAAGGAAGCATTGGATGGAGAGACGCTTTACGGAAATAAGTGCTCAGCCTGCCATGGAGGCAATTTAAAAGGCGCTGTCGGACCACCTATACTAAATATGAGCAGTAAATACTCGGAAGATGAATTATTTAAGATGATCACAGAAGGATCCGATAAAATGCCAGGACATCTTTTAACCGATGAGGAATCGAGAGTCGTTACCAAGTGGTTGATGGAGAAGAAATAAGTAATTAACTAATTTACGGTACAAATATAACTAAAGGTGACAGGCACCATGTGAATGATTCACATGGTGCCTGTCACCTTTAGACTTTCTACTTTTTCGTGTCTTTTATGACTTTCTGACGGACGTAATCGAGGTGGAGGTACATTTGGTGGAAAGCTTCAAATGGATCTCGGGCGGCGAGTGCTTGATAAATCGCGGTATGATGGCGGACCGTCCGCTCTGGTTCACGCACCTTAATTTCATTATTAATCTTCACCAGCGTCACAATTAACGAATCAATCATGCCTTCAACAATTGGGTTATCCGCACTCAATGCAATAATGCGGTGAAACTCAATATCCGCTTCCCCATAGTCCCCATCTTGACAATTCTCAATAAAATCAATCGTCTCCTTTAATCTTACCAGCTCTTCCTCACTAATCTTCTCGGCAGCTATCGTAATTAGCCCTAATTCCAATGCCATCCGTGCCTCTACGATCGCCTGCAGGTTATCATGCGCTAACGCTAGCATAACAGAAAAGGGATGACTGCTAATCTTATTATTAAAAAAAGTTCCCTCACGAGTTTTCCGGGTAATCACACCTAATGATTCTAGTGAACTAAGCGCCTCACGCAGTACCGGCCGGCTGACATTCAAAATTCCCAATAATTCCATTTCCGTAGGAAGCTTATCCCCAGGTTTTAGCTGGCCGCTAATTAATAGCTGAACAATACTTTCTATTACCTGCTTTGATAACGTATTTCGTTGAACATATTCTATATTTATTTTTTTAGAAGAATCTTTCATCTTCAGTCTCCTCGAGTCACAATCTAATTTGTAATCTCTTCCATTATTACCTTAAATGAAAAAAGGTTCAAGTGTAATAAATAGGCTTAGATCTCCCGAGCTCTAGGCCTATAGCTGCACCATTTTCTAATTTCCACTAAAAATAGCTGCCAAGAAAACTTGGCAGCATACACCTTGGTTATACCCTTAATACACGGCAGATATTTTCTGCGGCAAACTCAATATTTGTTTCTCCAGATTTCAACGCGTCCTCCAAAGAGTTCACTTCTGTTAAAATACCAATAATAGCCGTAAACCCATTCTCATACAAAGGCTCCACACCTTTGCCAATCCGGCCGGCAAATGCAATCACAGGGATGGAATACTTCCGGGCAATCGTCGCTACACCAAACGGCGTTTTACCAAAAAGCGTTTGCCCATCAATGCTGCCTTCCCCTGTAAATACATAATCCGCACCTTGGATGCGCTCCTCAAGGCCGGTATACTCAATCACAAGGTCAACACCCTTTCGCAACCTAGCATTCAAAAAGGCCATCAACCCGGCACCAAGTCCACCTGCTGCACCGGCACCCTCCATATGGGCAATATCTTTATTCAGCTGCGCTTTCATCACTTCCGCGTAATGAGCTAAATTTTCATCGAGCAAGGATACCACTTCAGGAGTCGCTCCCTTTTGCGGTCCAAAAATAGCAGAAGCCCCGTTTTCACCGATTAACGGATTAGTAACATCACAGGCCACATCGATTTTGACATCTTTCATTCTTCCATCCAAGCCGCTTAGATCAATCGTATGCAAGCGGCCCAAGGCACCGCCGCCAAGTGATAGCTCTTCGCCGTTTTCATCTTTAAACGAAATACCAAGTGCTTGAAGCATGCCTGCCCCACCATCATTGGTCGCACTGCCGCCAATTCCAATTAGAAACCGGCTAACACCTTTGTCTAATGCATGCTTAATTAATTGCCCGGTTCCATAAGTGGTGGTCAATAACGGATTGCGCTCTTCAGGTTTTAGTAATTCCAATCCACTGGCACTTGCCATCTCAATAACAGCGGTTTGCCCCTCTCCCAAGAGACCGTATTCCGCGATGACCTTTTTACCGAGAGGTCCGAGCACCTCAGTTTTAATTATTTCCCCATTCGTCATACTGACGAGCGATTCAACTGTGCCTTCCCCGCCATCAGCCATTGGAACAATCACACACTCTGCATCAGGAAAAACGTTCCGGATTCCTCTTTCCATTGCAAGGGCAGCATTTTTCGCCGTCATACTTTCTTTGAACGAATCAGGCGCTAGCACAAACTTCATAATGATCTGTCCTTTACGGTTAATTGTAAAAAAATAATGTATTTTAATAAGAGAAGGGTGACACCATCGTCACCCTCTATAGTTTTGATTATACTAGTACATGAATTAACGCACCAAGCAAGGGCGCTTGTTATCAAACTTCCAGCCTGGAATGTAGAACTGCATACCAACCGCATCATCACGAGAATTTAATCCCATATTGTTATATAATTCATGAGCCTTCATAATTTGCTCCATATCAACTTCCACACCTAAGCCTGGCTTATCAGGGATCGCTAAGTGGCCATCGACAATTTGGAATGGATCCTTCGTTAAACGCTCAATGCCTTCCTGCCAAATCCAGTGGGTATCAATTGCTGTAATTTCACCAGGAGCAGCCGCAGCCACGTGGGTAAACATCGCTAGTGAAATATCAAAGTGGTTATTGGAGTGTGACCCCCAAGTTAAGCCCCAATCATTACACATTTGTGCGACACGGACAGAACCTTGCATCGTCCAGAAGTGCGGATCTGCAAGTGGAATATCCACTGATTGCAAGGAAATCGTGTGACCCATTTGGCGCCAATCCGTTGCGATCATGTTAGTTGCCGTTGGAAGACCTGTTTGTCTTCTGAATTCAGCCATGACTTCACGGCCAGAGAAACCATTTTCCGCACCACATGGATCTTCTGCATAGGTGAGAATTCCATGCATATCTTTGCAAAGCTCAACCGCTTCTTTTAATGACCAAGCACCATTTGGATCAAGAGTGATTCTTGCATCTGGGAATCTTTCTTTTAATGCCTTAATCGCTTTAATTTCTTCTTTCCCTTCTAACACGCCGCCTTTTAGCTTAAAGTCCTTGAAGCCATAAAGCGCTTGGGATGCTTCGGCAAGACGGACAACCGCTTCTGGAGTTAACGCTTCTTCGTGGCGGATCCGGTACCATTCCACTTCCGAATCAGGATTGCTGTAATAGGGAAGATCCGTCCGATTGCGATCGCCAACATAGAACAAGTAACCAAGTGTTTTTACTTTGTCACGCTGCTGGCCTTCGCCTAAAAGTGCGGCAACCGGAACATTTAGGTGCTTTCCTAAAAGGTCAAGTAATGCTGCTTCAATCGCGGTAACAGCATGAATCGTAATCCGTAAATCAAATGTTTGCAACCCGCGGCCAGCTGAATCGCGGCCGGCAAATTCTTGTCGAATCTTATTTAAGATATTGTTATAGTTACCAATTGATGCGCCAACTACTATTGCTCGTGCATCTTCAAGCGTTTTGCGGATACTTTCGCCGCCTGGTACTTCCCCAACACCGACATTTCCATTGCTGTCCTTTAAGATGACAATATTTCTTGTAAAATAAGCTCCGTGTGCGCCGCTAAGGTTTAATAACATACTGTCACGTCCAGCAACTGGATAGACTTCCATTTCTGTCACAACTGGAGTAGCGTTAATAACTTTCTCAACTGTATTCATGGGGATGATCTCCTTTTAGGAGAGAACGCAGGGCTTTAAGATGCTGCGTTCTCTAGTCATTTTTTAAAATATAATTAACGAGAAATCTCAACGTTTGCTAATTTTTCATAGTATTTTAATAGACTGCTGTGGTCTTCAAATTCATGACCATCGACTTTCAATGCATACATCATTTCTAAAACAGCGGCAGTTAATGGCGCAGGCGCACCGAACTCATGACTTGTTTCCATTGCGTTTGTTAAATCTTTAATGTGTAAGTTGATTCGGAAACCTGGGTCGAAGTTACGGTCCAGCATCATTGGCGCTTTTGCATCTAAAACGGTACTTCCGGCTAAACCGCCGCGGATCGCTTGGTAAACTGCTTCTGGATTTACACCCGCTTTTTGCGCTAACACGAATGCTTCCGATACAGCTGCAATGTTTAATGCGACAATGACTTGGTTCGCAAGCTTTGTGACGTTACCGGCACCGATTTCACCAACGTGTACGACCGATCCAGCCATTGCGGCTAATACCTCTTTCACTTCTTCAAAAACTTCTTTCTTACCGCCAACCATGACAGAGATCGTACCATCAATGGCCTTTGGCTCGCCGCCGCTGACAGGGGCATCTAGCATTTCAACGCCTTTTTCAATTAATGCACGATACACTTCTTGAGAAGCTGCTGGTGCAATGGAACTCATGTCAATGTAAATTAATCCATCATATGCGCCTTCAATCAGTCCGTTTTCTCCGAGTGCAACAGCTTTAACGTTTGGAGAGTTTGGAAGCATGGTGATGACGATATCTGCTTTTTCAGCGATTGCTTTTGGCGTTGTTTCTATTTCTGCCCCTAATTGTTCAAGTTCTTTGACTGCCTCTTTATTAAAATCACTCACGATTAACTGATAGCCTGCTTTAATTAAGTTTTTGCTCATCGGCTTACCCATAATTCCTAATCCAATAAATCCAATTTTCTTCATTTCGACAACACTCCTACAAATTTTTTTATTTAAAGAGAGTACAAGTATGTACTATCCTTATTAGAAATTGTCTAGCTTCAGCGCCTAGGGGCTCGGGGTCATAAGCCCCTGGTCAAGGCGCTTCCGCTTTTCTAGTTTTGATACCATAGCGGGCAGCAAACTCCTCATGGGAATAAGTAATCTATGATTTACTGCCCGGTTGACTCAAAAGAAATGATTATCCTACAAACATATTGAGAATTAATACACCGATTAAACCAATGATGGCAAGTGCGGTTGTATAGGTTGTTCTTATTTTAATTGCTTCAGGAACCGATAAATTGAGATATTCCTTAAACATCCAGAACCCTGGATCGGTTACGTGAGAGAAAGCAATACTTCCGCATGTAACGGCAAGGGTCATTAATTCCATGCTAATTCCGGATGCTTGAGCAATCGGCAGTACCACTCCAGAAGCAGTCATTACCGCAACTGTTGCAGAACCAAGAGCAACCCGTAAGAGAGCCGCAATAATCCAAGCTAGGATGATCGGAGACATGTTCCAGCCCGATGTTATATCTTTGATGTAGTCAGCAATTCCACCGTCAACAAGTACTTGCTTAAAGGCACCGCCTGCACCAATAACCAAAATAATCATGGCCATCGGCTTAACCGCATTCGAACAAGACTGCATTACATCTTTCAGCGGGCGGCCTATTCTAGGTCCTAGCAGCCACATAGAGATTAAGAGAGCAAGTAATAAAGCCATTTCAGATGAGCCGAAGAAATCCATTGCATGCCTAAAACCGTTGCCTTCTGGTAAAAATAACGTACAAATCGCGTCAGCAGCCATTAGTACGACTGGAATAAGAGCTACGAAAATACTTGAGCCAAAGGATGGCATTTCTTCTTCTTTAAACGTTTTGTTCGTAATAAGCCCTTCTGGAATGATTGGATTAATCTTTTTAATAAATGGAAATCTGGTCCAGGTATAGGCGATAAAAGTAGCTGCTGGAATGGCAATAATCAAGCCGTATAATAGAGTCAAGCCCATGTCGGCATGGAAGACGCCAACAACTGCAGCTGGTCCGGGATGCGGCGGGAGAAAGCTATGACAGGTTGATAATCCAACCGACATTGGTAAAGCAACCCACAATAGATTTAACTTTGTCTGACGAGTAATAACGAATACTAGAGGAATCAATAAGACAAAAGCGACTTCGAAAAACATGGTAATCCCAAGAACGAATGCAGCGATTAAGATCGCAGCTTGAATCCGTTTAATTCCCATTTTGTCTACTAAACTAGTAGCAATCCGCTGTGCGGCTCCCGCATCAGCCATAACCGTTCCAAGCATAGCCCCGATGCCAACAATAAGAGCCGTCCCGCCCAGTTGGCCTCCAAGACCATCACCAATGGTGTCCCAAATTTTATCCAGTGGCATTCCGACAAGCAAACCGACAAATATAGAAGTTAAGAGAAGTGCAATGAAACCGTTCATTTTTAGCGGAATCATTAAAACAAGTAAAAGGACAACTGCTAAGGCAACATACAATAATGGCATGTTATTTCTTCCTTCCCTTTAGGAAATTAATAAATTTGATAAAGTTCTAGATCTCTTAAAACATTTTCTAAAATTTTCTTGCTTTCTGGATTCATCTCCGCTGCAGGAGCAAATGCGTAACCAACATCAATTCCTACCATTCTTAAGCCTTCTTTTAACACAACAGGGAATGTTGCTTTGTCCACAGCTAAGCGTAATGGAGCAAGTTTGAATTGCAATTCTAACGACTTCTGGTAGTCGCCAGCCACAAATGTGTTGTAAATATCCGCCACTAATTTAGGTGCAATATTTCCGGTGCTGGCAATGGCACCAGTGGCACCGTGACATAGTCCTGCATAAATGAGTGTGTCACGTCCTAATAAAACGGAAAAGGATTCGCGCGGAGTTACCCGTAAGTACTCAGCCGTTTTCGTAAAATCTCCGCTTGAGTCCTTAATTCCGATAATGTTGTCAACCTTACTAAGTTCTTCACACGTCTTCACATCAATTTTCACCTGGGTACGGGCTTCATTTCCGTAAAGGATGATTGGAAGATTGGTAGACTTAGCAATGGCCTTAAAGTGATCCGCTAACTCCGTTTGCGTAGGTGACATAAAATACGGAGTAAGGACGGATAATGCTGCAACACCGCCAATTTCTTCAACCATTTGAGCTGTTTGGATACAGTCTCTCGTGGTGATTTCACTAGCCCCACAATAAACAGGGACCCTTCCAGCCGTGTGATCCACCGTTACTTCTACGACACGGCGCTTTTGCTCAGGTGTTAAACCGTAAATTTCGCCGCTCGACCCTAGGATAAATAATCCGTGGACACCGCCTGCAATGGTGTAGTCGATGACTTTTCGTAATGCCTCTTCCATCAATTGACCGTTTTTATCTAATGGTGTGACTAATGCGGGGATTACCCCTTTTGGCTTAAACATTTTTTACTCCTCCCAGCTGTTTAGACTCTTGCTTTTGGACAAGAAGATCTTAAAAAAATACATTGTGAATCAATTCACATATCTTGTTTTTATAAAAGATTATTATTCTTACGTCAAACCTATATCAAACTTCGTAATCATAATAACCTATATTCTGTAAACAAGTATGTGAATGGTATGACAAATTAGTGATAAGTGATGATTTCTTTTTTAAGTTCGTGAATCATTTCACATATCTATCGTAAACGGTTTCGCTGAAAATAGCTTCGTTCAATTTGATAAATTTTTTCTAGATGTTTTTAGTCATTTGACCAAAATCCTTTTGGGATGTGTGAAAAATAGGAATGAACATTAGTCAAGTGACTAATTATTGACGATTTTATCAAACATGGTTAAAACTTTTTTGTTTGTTTTTAGTAACCGTTTACATTTTTATTGTATAATTGTCTTACAAATAAATCATCATTCAAATCGCTAATAATCATTGTACTTTTTTGGGCAAATAAACAAATATTTTTTTACTATTCTAAAAATAGACAATCACCGGGGGGGAAAACGGATGAAAATGTATCAAGCCCTAGCGCAAGAAATCGCCGATAAAGTAATGAACGTCATTCCCTATAATGTTAACATCATGGATGAGATTGGTTTAATTATTGGGAGCGGGGACCCGAAACGGATTGGCACCTACCATCAGGGAGCGATTTCCGCGATTGAGCAGGGAACGATTGTTTCAATCTATCATTCCGAGGAGGGCTCCCAGCCAGGTGTCAATATGCCCATCCATTTTCGAAATAAAATTATGGGCGTTATTGGAATCAGCGGGGACCCCAACATTGTCGGTCCTTTTGCTGAATTAGTCCGAGTTACTGCTGATCTATTAATCAACCAGGAGTTTCTGTTCAGGGAACGACGTATTCAAGAGCAGATCAAAGAGGAATTTTTGTATCAATGGGTGTTCCGCAGCGAGGAATATGACCCCGGAATGATCAGCAGCGGGGAAGCAATTGGAATTGTTTTAACGTTAGAACGGAAGGCCATTGTGGTAAAGGGCCATATCGCAAAGGAACCGTATCTGTTAGAGCAGGAGTTTTCTTTTCGTCTTAATCAAGACACCATGCTTTTTGTTGTCCCAACTGAGAGTGATGTGGTGAAAAGAATCGAAGCGATCCATTCTCAGGATAAGCTAAAGATTGGGATCGGCAGCAACTATACCAATGTGTCCAAATCCGTCCATGAAGCCCGGCGTGCCATTGAAATTGTCGAACGGATGGATCTCCCTCAAACCATTTGCCATTATCAAGAGCTAAAGTTTATTGACTACCTAACTAATAAAGATATTTCTTTTACTGAGATCACTGATTTTTATATGGAACTTGATGAAAATCCAAAAGGGCAAGAGCTGATTGAGACCTTGATTTGTTATATAAAAAACTCCGGTGACATGAATGCTATTTCGAAGGAGCTTCATATTCATCGGAACAGCTTGGCCTATCGATTACAAAGGATTGAAGTTCTGACCAATAAAAATCCGAAAAACTTTATGGATTTATTCCAGCTTTTCACAGGGTATATTCTTTATAAAATGCAAAAACAGCCCTAAAGGCTGTTTTTGTTATCCTATATAGGAGATTATCGCAATTCCAATCAGTGCAATGATGGACAAATGCAGTCCATTAGCGCGAAGACCCGTTTGAACTCCGGAAATCCCCGCAAAACGGCTGACCATCAGATTTAATCCCGAAAAAGGACTAAGGGCGGTTGAAATCGACCAGGTAAGCAGGAGCAATAAGGCCAGGCCAATATTACTTATCCCGATCTCGGCAGGATTTAACTGCATAGCAAGCGCACCCACGGCCGCAATTTGGTGGATCCCCATATAGGTGATACTTAAAACAATCAGCATCACGGCAAGCGCAAACAAGATAAACGACCGATCTGCCAAATGGCCAAGGAAGGTACTAACCCCATTCGCGGCACTTGTCCCTTTTATCGCAAAGGCCAGCATCCCCGCACTCATAAACAACATGATTTCATTATTCAACATCGAAACGGTGCGGTCCCGGAAGTCCACTAATGGAGCGGCCATTCGTTTCCAATCTTTCGACACTCCCCCGTACCCTAAAGGAACTAGGATCGACATCAAACAGACGATAACGATCATCGACCAATGAGTAAACTTCTCCACCACCAAGCAGGCACTCATTAAAATGACCACAAATAGAACAAGCTTGATCATTTGCCGGCTGTGCTCTTTATCGATTGGAGCGTTGGGGGTTAATTTTTCAGAAAGCGGATTTCGTCTTTCCCATACAGCAAACAAAATATTTCCGACCACTAGCGATAAGATCGAAAGGCCAATTCCGTATAGAATGTACTCTTCAAAGGATATATTCAAGTAGTGCAGGACCAATGAAACCGATGCAAAATAGGGTGACCACATGACTGCTGTTGAAAAGCCGACCAGGTAACTTTTGGCTGACATGGTGGATGGCAGTTCAATTTCCTCCATAAACTCATTTAAAATTCGGACCGAACCTAGATTGAGGACCGGTGCTAATAAAAAAAGAGTTCCGGTAATACCTGCGTATAACTTTTTCGGCTGATGCATGAGGTTTCTTAATAAGGCAGCAATCGATTCAAAGTACCCGCTCAGCCTTAAAGGAACCGATAGAAGCGGTGCAAGTGTCAACAGGCAAAGTAACGGCAGAATTAAGAAAATCCCATCGCTAATTCCCTGGACCCCCGTTCCCTTTTGCGATTCGATGAGGATGCCCGCTGTCATCATGATGATGCCGAGCCAGCGCGGAAACCGATCTGCTTTAAAGGCACTGCCCAAGAATGCCAATAACGAAAGCCCAACGACGACAAACTGCAGCCAATTGAGCTCGGCAAAATATTGAACTAAGAATAAAGCGCACATCCCCAATATGAGGTAACTTCGCATAGAAAACGTCTCCCTGCCAGAATCATTTTAATAGTTTTCTATAATCAAGCTATATAATAATCCCAGAAAAATGACAATACAAGAAATTTTTTATAGATACCTACCCATCTTCAACAGGTATCTTGATTTTAAAAAATCAATTTACGGTGTAGATTTGTTTCGTAAAATTCTCGACCAACTCCATTGAAATTGGTTTACTAAAATAGTAACCTTGCATTTTATGACAGCCAATGCTGCATAAGTAATCGTATTGCTCGAGCTCCTCCACCCCTTCTGCCACCACATTCATCCCGAGGTTTTTCCCCATTGCCACCAAGGAACGGCAAACCGCTTTTTGGCCGGAATTATCGTTCAGGTCTTGGATAAAGGATTTATCAATCTTAATCGTATTAAACGGGTACTGAACCAAGTAACTAATCGAAGAATAGCCGATCCCGAAATCATCCAAAATGATATCAACCCCAAATCCCTGTAACTCTCTCATCGTCTTCAAGGTTTTCTCAACGTGCGTCATCGCGGTCCGTTCCGTTATTTCTATTTTTAAAAAGTCCGCTGGTAACTTGTACTGTTTTAACGCACGCTTAATGGTTTCAATGAAATTATCTTGATGAATTTGCCGGGCCGGAACATTAATCGAAATATAAAATGGGGCTAAGCCTTGGTCCATCCAGCGGCGCCGTTGGCTACAGGCGGTATATAAAACCCAATTACTTAGTTTTATGATAAGGTCCGATTCCTCGGCGATTTGAATAAATTCCCCTGGAGAAATACTACCTAATATCGGATGTTCCCAGCGAAGAAGTGCCTCCAGACCAATAATCTCGTTCGTATGGACATCCATAATCGGCTGGTATTCCAAATACAACTCTTGGTGTTCGATTGCCTGGTGAAGATATTGCTCGATCAGCATTTTTCTAGACAGGCTTTTGGACATGCCCGTTTGATATTGCTGAATTCCTGTTTTATTTTCCTTTGCCAGATACAGAGCATGATCGGCCCGCATCATGAGCACGTCCGCTTCCTGGCCGTGGTCAGGAAAAATACTTGTCCCAATACTGACACTAAGTCGATACTCATGGTCCAGGATCTTAATGGGCTGAGCCATGACGGAGCTGATTCGCGCAGCCATTTCATCTATTGCCTGGCTATTGGGCAGATTTTTTAATAAAATCACAAACTCGTCCCCGCCTTGACGTGAGAGAATATCGTCTGTTCGTAGATTTTCCTTTAACCTTCCGGCCATCCTTTGAATAATTTTATCCCCCATTTTGTGTCCTAACGAATCATTGATGTCTTTAAAGCGGTCCAAATCAATAAATAAAATGCCGACAAAGTGATGCTTTTCAGTTGCCTCAATCAAAGCTTTTTGCAGCTCCAAATCCATTTTTCTGCGGTTCGGGAGCCCTGTTAGGGTATCGTGAAAAGCTATATACTCCAGCTCTTCTTCGGTCTTTTTTCGATGGTCGATATCCACAACGACTCGATCGTAACGGATAAGGCTATTTGTCTGTTCATCATATACGGGGGTGATATAATCTAAAATCCATTTATAATCCCCATACTGCGTACGGATCCTGTATTCTAGTTTGGCAGAACGGCCATTTTCGATGGAACGCAGCTGTTGCATGACTTGATCTTTATCACTTGAATGGAGGATCTCCTCCCACAAGCAGGTATTTTCAGTAAATTCCTGCTTGGAATAACCTAAAATAGGTTGGCAAGCTGAGGAAATCGCCACGGTTTTCATCGTTCTAGCGTCGACTGACCATAAACAGATGTTCAGTTCACTAAGGATTTTTTCCCACTGGGTGGTGTTAGGTGTTGCCGAGCTATGTTCCATTTTTTCAGGTTGTTCGAACATAAAGCCCAGAATTCCTTGTATCTCCCCTTCAATTTCGAGTGGAATGGACAGGATTTGGACAGGGATACAGGCGCCATTTTGGTGCCGAATCGAAAGTTCCAGTCTCACTTGTTCGCCTGAAAGAACACTTTTAAGGTGATGAATGGCTTGATCAATGTGTTCATCCTTTAGTTGGGAGATGAAGTTCCGTTTAAACTCTGTTGCTCTTGGATACCCGATGAGCCGTATAGCAGCATCATTTGAAAGGACAATGGTGCCTTCTAGATCGAGAATGTAACAGGGAATTGGCAGGTTTAACAGAATGGACTTAAAGGATTGGATAAAAGTCTTTAAATCGGAGTGCTTGCCTTGATTTCTCATAGAGGGCTCCCTTCAGCGGAATGTGGAAATACATCTTTATCATAGCGAATGATTTACATTTTTACTGTTTGAAATGTCACTTCTAGGGAGTTTTTTTGATAAAAAATATGGTATTGGATTTGACTTGGTGTTGTTTAACTGCTTCATTTGTTCATTAGGCGAGCTCTATTGGACGGTACCCGGCCGTCTGCTAGATTATCTGTCCAATAGACGGATTCTATTGGACAGAGTCCGGCCCTACTTCATTATTTGTCCAATAGAAGGACTCTATTAGACAAAAACAGGCGGTCTGCTAGATAATTTGTCCATTAGACCGACTCTATTGGACAAAAATCCTCAGGTAACTAATCATACTGTCAAATAGCCACTTTCCAATAGACTAAATATTCAAGTCCCCCTCGGAAAGTCCATTAGCAATGCTTCAGCCCCCTCCTTAGCGGACAAACGTAATAAAATCCACATTAACCGGTTCGAATCCATCCTCTCGCAGCAGCCGGTTAATCTGGCCTCGATGGTACTGACCGTGAAGCGCTACATGCGTAAGGATATCCCCCACTGAAGTCGAAAACTCCTGCCCGGTACTATTTTTATAAACGATTACATCCTCCATGGTTGTCTCTGACAAACCGCCAAGAAGTCCTGAAAAGCGTTGTTGATTTTTCAAAACCAGGTTTAAACACTCCTCGATCGTCAGCTCTGTCCAAATTGCTTGAGGATTGCTGTCTAAGCCTTGAAGACGATTGAACCATACCTCTTCCGCAAGCAGGAGATGAGAAAATAATCGTTTAGTCTGGTGGTTCCGGTCCCCTTTCGCATTCAGCGCCTCAACAATCCGAAGATTAGCCCAATCCAAATGCTGAAACATTTTCATAATGATGTTCATTTTACCGCCCCCTCCACTAATGCACCTTCCATTTTTGTTACCATCAAAATCACCTCGCCTCTATCTTACAACATTGTTAAAATCTGGTATAGTTCTGCAAATTTTCTGCTTCTGCGACACCTAAAATTATTTTTTTAAAAAAGTAATCTTGAACGTAAAATCATCGCAAATTCGGCTGAATTTGCTTAAATCGCCTCCAAATTTTTCATTTAAACTGCAAAAACATTCGATCAAACCCCTATTGCCCTTCAAATTGGAAATTGTGGGATTCGCTGTAAATCTCATTTCTCGGTATGGTAAAGCTACCTAGGAATTTGATTGGAACGCGCGCGGGTCCTCGAGAGGTTTTTCGTAGTGGATAGCTTTGAGGAGTTAGTAGAACAATATACGCCTATGATTCATCGAATCTTGCACTCTCTTTCGATTTACCGTAACAAAGATGAATTCCATCAGACTGCGTTAATTGCACTCTGGGAAGCACAAATAGGATTTGACCCCCAAAAGGGAAGCTTCACGAATTATGCTTATAGCTATATCAAAGGGAAGTTATTACTTGAGCTGACAAAACGCAGTCAGTATGAGGCCGGAAACGTCTATCCGAACGAGGAATATTGGGAAGTAGCTGAAGGAGATTATTCGGATAGACCGCTGGAGCTGGAGCAGTTGTTATCTTATTGTGAAGGTTTATCGAAAAAGGAAACCAAATGGGTTGTGGCTGCCTTTGCAGAGGATTTGTCTGTAAAGGAAGTGGCAGCACGTGAGAAGGTTTCAGTTTCTGCTGTGAAACAGTGGAAGTTGAGTGCCCTTAAGAAACTGCGGGCAAGTCTTGCGTTACTAAAATAGACCCTATTTTAAAAAGAAACAGAGGCCATTTCGCCTCTGTCTCTTTCGTTTTAGTTAGAGATCGTGACAACTCTTCCTGGAAACGTCTTGACCTTGCCGTTTTTTCCCGTTTCCCTTATGGTAATCGTATGTTTGCCGTTACTAAATCCTAACGTGTTCAGCACAAAATGGTAGCCGGCATTCCCATTATTAAACTCAGGATACGCCTTTAGCACATCGGGTCTGGCATCTCTGTATGCCGCCTGGCCGACGACCCTTCCGTCCACAAGAACATCAATGGTCGAGACGGTGCTTTCGTCTAAAAACCAGCCTGATATTGTTTTGCTTCCGCTGATTGTAGTATTGGCAGCCGGCTGATCGAGATATCCTCTAACATTCGAAATCGTGAAGGTTTTTGTCGGCAGTATGGAAACCAATCTGTTTCTTCCTGTTTCCCTAACTGTAATCGAATGGACTCCATCCGCTAATTTTGTTGTATCTAGAGGATAATGATAACCAGCATTGGCATTGTTGTAGGCAGGATAGGCCTTTTTCACATCTGCTCTTACATCGCCATAAGAGGCTAGACCAACCACTTTTCCGTCTACCAATACTTCAATCTTGGCAACATGACTTTGGTCCAAATACCAGCCTTTTACGTTATATTGTCCCTTCGCTATTTCATTTGTTACCGGAGTTTCTAAAGCTCCTTTTGCATTTGAAACCGTGACAACCCTTCCAGGCAATGTACTAGTCCATCCATTTTTGCCTGTTTCCTTAATCGTAATCGTATGTGTTCCATTACTCAATTTCTTTGTGTCCAAACCATAATGGAAACCAGCATTCCCATTGTTATAGTCAGGATAAGCCTTTTTCACATCCGCTCTTACATCACCATAGGAGGCTTGGCCGACCACTTTCCCATCAACCAGCACTTCAATTTTTGAAACATTACTCTCATCTAAGAACCAGCCTGATAGATTGTAAGTTTCATTGATGGATATACCTGCCCCTGGTTTATCAAGGTATCCTCTTGATGATCCGTATGTAATCGCCTGTCTGCCAAATTGCTCCCAGCCTCTAAGGAAGGAGGTTCGGGATATCTTGCGGTTTTTAATATTCGCAAGTGGATCATTAAAATAGACATAGTTTGAATCATAACCGGTAAGCAGAACACTATGCTCATGAAAGGTCATTCGAATCGGCCCGGTTGGTGTTTGGATGGTTTTCCATTGACTGCTCGGTACCGTGTTGAAGGTACTAGTGGAAATCACCCAGACCGGTTTGCCTTTGCTCAATTGTTTTAAAATCACATCGAATGGTTGTCCGGTAAGATCAATTGCATTAGTATACCGATTGGCTAATTGATAAATGGGGCCATGATAGACAGAATAACCAATCCTTCGCCCGGTAATGTCCCCAACGAAGCCGGTATTCGGATTTCCCCAGTAAATCGTACTTCCAGACACTCGGTAAGGTGTCGGGTCCTTTTTCACTTGATTGGCTAACCCCATTTTGGTTACATTAATTCCTTTGTACCGAAGCAGCATGGTTAAGCTCGTTACCTCGCAGCCATTCTTCAATTCAGGTAATTGCGAGATAAGCGGTACGTTCAGCGTTGTCTGGGCATAGGAGGCAGAGGGTAACAGAAAACTGGCAGCACTGATGACCCCAAAAGCAATCGCTGATGAAAGGAATTTAAATTTCAAACGATTCAATTGACCAACTCCTTATCTTTCTCTTTGTCAATTAAGTAAACAATTGGATTATTAACTTTCCTTTAACCAGATTACCAAATATGGAAGGATATTCTACTATTCTAGCAAGAATTTCATGGTAAATATAGACCTTAATGACTACAAAGCAGCTTTAGATGCGGAAGTGAGGGGGGCAAACGATCTAAACTATTTTTATCCCAGCCTGTCCTTTTAGCCTCTAAATCTATATATATAAGACGAAAGGAGGTGATACACATGGCAGAAGCATTACTAGAAGGAACAAAACTACGCTTGGTTTTTGATGGAGGCATTGATAATGAAGGAAACCCTATCCTCAAATCAAGAACCTTCAGCAACGTCAAAAAGGAGTCAACCGTCGACCAGCTACATCAAGCAGCACAAGCCATCTCAGCACTGTGCAACGACTCACTAAACAGTGTAGAACGCACTGACACCTTCGAAATCCTAGGCTAATCCTTCGGTTCGGAGTAACTTGAAGACAGAATGAAGTGTCCACCTGGCAGAGACAGTATCCATGTTTGGTGCCTGTCACCATTTTCACTAATGACACTAATTGCACCAATGACACCAAAGATACTGTGAACACCATTAATAACTCTTGTACGAGGAAAAGGAGGTGATTAGGATGGCAAAGACGTTGGAATTGCAGTTTGGAACGGAGTATGGTAAGACTGCCCGCATCTCGGTTGATAATCCAAAGGAACCGATTGATGAGGAAGTGGTCAAGTTATCGATGGCACAAATTATTGCTGCGAATGTTTTCACGACTGGAAGCGGCAAGTTAGTGGCTTCAAAAGGAGCCAGGGTGATCAACCGTGACGTAACTGATTATGAACTTGCATAATAACGGGAGGCCGGATTCGCTTTGAAGCCGGCCTCTTCTTTATTCAACAGTCTCAGTAGAGAAAGGAGATGAATGTGGTGGAACAAATCATTCCCCTCATCAGTGAAGTGGGTTTCCCGATTGTGGTGTCCCTTTATCTGTTATATCGCATTGAGTCAAAATTAGATTTAGTCGTGCAGTCGATCCAGAATCTCCCTGACCGAATGAGGGAGCGGACATAACGTATAAAAGCCACCTAGCACGAAATCAAACTTACACGGGTGGCTTTCTTGTGTTTTTAAGACAGGAGTGTCTGTTTATGAAATGAACTTATTAGACTTTTTTATCCAATTCATGCACCTTTACCCCTCAATTTTGACTAATTAAATTAGGCTTTTAGCTGCTACAGCGATATCCTGAGCCGTTAATTGATATACTTCCTGCAAGTAGTCCACTTTTCCAACCTGCCCAAATCTTTCACGGACACCAATGCGCTTCATTTTGGTTGGGCACAGTTCACTCAACACCTCAGCAACCGCACTTCCTAGTCCGCCAATCACGTTATGATTCTCGGCTGTGATGATTGCTTTTGTTTTTTGGGCATACTTAACTATTAACTCCTGATCGATTGGTTTGATGGAAAACATATCAATTACCGCGGCTTCAATGCCTTTTTCTTGCAGCAAGTCTGCGGCCTTTAATGACTCTGCCACCATAATACCACTGGCAATAATCGTCACATCACCGCCGTCCCGAAGCACCTTGCCTTTTCCTGTTTCAAAAATTTCATTTTCCTTGTAAATCTTGACTGCATTCTTACGAATCGTCCGGATATAATGAATACCATGCTCTTTTTCAATTTTACGAAGCAGATATCCTAACATAGTAGAATCACTTACTTCATAGACAACCGCATTTGGAATCAAACGAACAAGGCCCAAGTCTTCAAAGGTCATATGGGTACCACCGTTGTGCTCAGCGGTAACACCAGCATCAGAGCCCAAGATTTTAATATTTGTTTTGGCATAGGCACCCGAAACAAACAATTGGTCAAAAGCTCGTCGAGTAGCGAACTGTCCAAATGTATGCACATAAGGAATTTTTCCGGTAAGCGAAAGTCCCGCCGCAACTCCCAGCATATTGGCTTCCATAATCCCACAATTGATGAGTTGATTTGGGATTTGCTTGCTGATTTTACTGGTAGATATTGCGCTCATTAAATCCGCTTCTAACGCAATCACATTAGGATTTTTTTTAGCCAATTCAAGTATGGTATTGGCATACATCTGCCGCATTTCCATGTTTTCTAATTCATAGCTTTGGGATGCTGTTTGAATCATTAAGACACAACCTTTCCAAGTTTGTTCTCTAATTCCTTAATAACAGCCAAGATGGCTTCCTCATCCGCTTTACTTGGACGGATATGATGGTTATCAGCCTTTACTTCTAAATACGGAACACCTTGTGCCTTGATGGTATCCAAAATAATTGCCACCGGTTTGTTGGACTGTTCTTTCCCTTTTTCAATAGCTTCATAGATTTGTTTCAATGAACGACCATCAACCTTCATGGTATAAAACCCAAACGCATTAAATTTCTCTTCTAAATCTAGTGGATCAATAATATCCTTGGTTGGCCCATCTAATTGCTTTTTATTGTCATCTACGAACACAAAGAGGTGGTTTAGTTTATGATGGGCAGCAAATTGGAACGCTTCCCAGCATTCTCCTTCATTCAGTTCACCATCCCCAACAATACAATAAGTGAAGTTGTCTTTAGCAGAGAGTTTATGAGAAAGAGCTACTCCCACCGCCGCTGAAATTCCCTGCCCTAAGGAACCCGTTGTCATATCAACGCCCGGCGTTAAATGTCGGTCCGGATGTGAAGGGAGAGTGGTACCATTTTGATTAAGTGTGTACAGTCGGTCTAAAGGGAAGTACCCTTTAAGCGCCAATGCAGCATAAAGACCTGGTCCGCCATGACCTTTTGATAAAATGAAGTAATCTCGATCCTCCCATAGAGGTTCTATCGGATCCACCTTCATCACTTCACCATATAAAACAGCCAAGACTTCTACAATCGATAGACTCCCGCCATAATGTCCAAAGCCAAGATGATGCAGTTCCTTTAGCGTCATTAAACGAATTTCATCGCGATATCTTTCTACTTTTTGAAGATCGATCTCCATTAAAAATCCTCCCTTACTTTCTTAGGTGCCAGGCACCAGCCTATTTTTGCAAAAAAAGAAAAGCAATACAGGGCTGTCAGCAGTAAAGCTGCTGCAGCACCCTGGAGTGCTTTGATTAAATTTGACCATTAAGCCCCGATTTGGGAATTAGTGTCGGCTTTGTCCTTTTTGATAAAGCCAAATATGATAGCCACTAGGACCAGAGCCACCACGGTAACAGTTACACCTGTAGCGCCCATTGAATTGGCAATATTACCAAGAACAATACCAGAAGCAGCAAAGTCGGCATCAGAAAACGTCGTGCTGGCAAAACCTAAGTCGCCAAGGACCGGCATTAAGAAAACAGGCAGGAAGGTAATTAACAAGCCATTTGCAAACGAACCAATCGTTGCCCCGCGAATACCTCCCGTGGAGTTACCAAATACACCAGCAGTTGCACCTGTGAAGAAGTGTGGTACAACACCCGGAAGAATAATGATCGCACCTGTAAATCCTAGAATAACCATTCCGACAATCCCGCCAAGGAAGCTGCAGAAGAATCCAATTAAAACTGCATTTGGTGCATAAGGGAAAACAATTGGGCAATCCAAAGCTGGTTTGGAGTTTGGTACAAGCCTTGTTGAAATCCCCTTGAATGCAGGAACAATTTCTGCTAACACAAGACGAACACCTGAAAGGATCACAAATACACCTGCTGCGAATTTAACTGCCTGGATAAGAGAGAATACAAGATAATGAGTTCCTCCGCTAAGCTCTTTCTCGATATAAGATGGGCCAGCAAATAGAGCGATAATGACATAGAGAATGATCATGGTTAACGCAATGGTTACAGAGCTGTCACGTAAGAATCCTAATCCCTTAGGGAAATTAATCTTTTCAGTTGATTTGGAATTTTTCCCAACCACTTTTCCTACAAGACCGGCAAGTACATATCCTAAGCTTGAAAAATGTCCAAATCCGATACTATCGTTACCCGTAATTTTTCTCATAAATGGCTGACAGATTGCTGGGAAAATAGCCATGATTAATCCGAGTGCCAGAGAACCAACGACCACGAGTGGAACACCTTTTAAACCGGATACCGCTAGGATTACGGCTAGCATACAAGCCATGTATAAGGTGTGATGACCAGTCAAAAAGATATATTTTAGTCTAGTAAACCTGGCGATTAAAATATTGGCTAACATTCCAAAGAACATAATAAAGGCGGTGATACTGCCATATTCTTTTAACGCCATGGCAACGATGGCTTCATTGTTTGGAACAACACCTTTTACATGAAACGCCTGTTGGAACATCTTTCCGAAAGGATCAAGAGATGCCACGATAATATCTGCTCCTGCGGAAATGACTAGGAACCCCAAGAATGTTTTAACGGTTCCTTTGATAACGTCACTCGTAGGTTTTTTCTGAATAAGAAGACCGATAAGTGCAATTAATGCAACCAATACTGCTGGTTGGCTCAGAATATCCATCACTAACTTAAGAATTCTTTCCCCCATAAAAATTGCCTCCTTTTAATGAAAACAAATCGATATTGGTTTATTTCTTAGAGAAGTCCCTTTTGTTGAAGCACCTCGTGAAGTTTCGCGCGAATGCCATCCATGTCGATAATGCTGTCAATTACAATTACCTCACCTAAGTGCCCCATTCCTTCTGCAATATCTCTTGTCGCAATAAACACGTCTGCATCTGCCGGGGTTGCTGAGCTTAGGTCGGTATGCTCGACTTCAATCCCACTTAACCCCAACTCCGATAAAATTTGTTGAACATTCATCTCTAACATAAAGCTGCTTCCTAAACCTGATCCACACACGGCCATAATTTTCATAAAAATCCCTCCAGCTTTGTATATTTACTTACTAAAATCACAATCTATTTTTCTAGCAAACCTAAGGAGTGCCAGGGTATCAGCTGACCTCAGAGTATTGCTTAAATAGGCAAATAATTTCTTCCATCGAATCTACTGTTTTTAGAAGTTCAATGTTGTTCTTGTCACTTAGAAGCTTCGTCAATTGCGAAAGTGCCTTAAGATGGGTTGTATTATCGACAGCTGCAATACAAAACAGCAGGCGAACCGGATACTTTTCATCATTTAAAAAATTGACTGGCTGATGAAGTTTTAAAAAGCTCATACCTACCTGATTAACCCCCGTCTCTGGTCGCGCATGCGGGATCGCCACTTCAGGGCCAATTACGACGTAAGCACCCAATGTCTTAATATTTTCAATCATCGCCGTAATGTAGGATGGCTCAATGACCCCTTTCCTTAGCAACGGATTTGCGGCTACTTTTACAGCCTCCTCCCAATCAGTAAGCTTTTCAATAACTTGAATGGTTTCATCTTGCAATAAATCTTGTAACACTGGTTGTCTCCCCCTATTAATCTCTGCCTTTTTATGAAATGTCATTTGACTTAGTGCTTGCTTCAATCCATTTTCATCATAAATATTGGCAAATTTACCGATTGTTTGAATCAGTTCTTTCAACGAGATATCATGATATTGAATTCCAAACAGATACTGATAAACTTCAGTAACCAAGTTGTTTTTTTCAATTGGTGTCATGATGGGCTTTACATAGAAACAAGGAAGTATGGTATCCAGCTTTACTGTTGAAAAAACTAAATCATAGCGGTCACACCGATTCTCCTTGAACTCTTGTAAGGATAATGTCTTTTCAACGGTAATCTCTGAAAATAGCGATTCTAGCTGATGTTTGACCATTAAAGATGAACTAATTCCACTTGGACAAACGACAATCGCCTGTTTCTTTTTCGGCATTGCCTGCTTAGGTTTATCTAACAGAGCACCAAAATGAATCGTAATAAACCCGACTTCCTCCTCAGGTATGGTGATTCCAAGCAATAATCCAATCGGATGTAGCATTTCTTTCACAATCGTATAGAGCTCTTTATGCTCACTCTTAATTTGATTCAAGAGCGGATTATCGATCGGAATTCGATACTTCATTCGAAAATAGGCCGGTTTTAGATGCTGGTATA
The DNA here is from genome assembly GCF_018613415.1 of Bacillus sp. ISL-18. Classification (GTDB taxonomy): domain Bacteria; phylum Bacillota; class Bacilli; order Bacillales; family Cytobacillaceae; genus Neobacillus. The sequence goes on from NZ_JAGGQG010000026.1 coordinate 77,217, forward strand.
GCGTTTGAATAACTTCATCCTTTTTTTCAAAAACAATACATGCCTTGGATTCAAAATCAAAAACAAGCTGTTCACATAGTTTAAACAGTAAATCATGACTACTTTCATGAGCAGAACTTCTGCCTAATGACAAGCCCAGTAGTTGGATCGTCATGTAGGATACCTCTGATTCCTTTTGCTCAACTGGGATTTGCTCACTTAACTGTCTAGCCACTTTCCACATCGGATCTCTATTTAATAGACTCATTTCATCCGAATGAAATTTTGCATTCTTTCTTTCTTCCAAACGGTAGAAATAAAAAATAAGAAAATAGGCAAATTGATGTAACCGTTCTTCAACAAAATGAAGGTCAAACTGCTTTTCCAATTGTGTAAGAGTTCGGTAGATTTCCTCGTAATGAATGTGTCCATTTTTCTCCCGCAGCAGATGATCGATCAGCCTCTCAAAGTAGGGTACATGAACTAACTTAGCTAAGCAGTGCATCACAAGTACCCTTTTATCAAACTCTGTTCCCTTTAGGTGGTAGCCCTTTTGTCTTGTATAACGAATTTCCACCAAATATCGGCGATTTATTTCATTTGCTCGTTTCACATCAGAGATGACCGTATTCTTACTAACTTGCAAAAGCAGGGTTAGATGAATGGATGAAATAGGCTCCGTTCGGATAAACAGATAAAGGTAAATGACCGACAAGCGTTCCTCTTCTGTTAAGATGAAATCCCGCTCGATTGGGCTCGAGTGCTGCTTACGAAAATAGTCCAAAACCAACTCTGGTACCTCAATCGTCTGACTGCCCTTGTATGGTATGGGTGGTAGTTCTTTTTCCTTTAACCATTGATTCACTTTCTCCAAATCATAGGAGATTTGTCGTTTGGACAATTGGGTAGCAGCCATCATTTGATTTATGGTGGTATGCTTCACTTTTAGAAAATGATCCAATAAAAGTGCCGGACGTTTTTCAATGATCATTGGCTTAGCCTCCTGTAATCATCATATTATAAAACGCTTTCATTTAGTTGATGTATTGGTAACAAATGATGTCTCAACGTTTTTACAAAATTGGGCTGAACCCTTTTTGGGACAAATCCTTGTTCTAACATACTATTGTAATTGAATTACCTCATTTAACAAGGAATTCTAAATAGCCCAGCATATTCCCTCAACAGTGATAAGAGAATCAGGCGATCTTGAAAACTAAAAACCAAATAGATAAATCGTTGTGGATAATCTCACCGAAATTTGATGGTATATATTTAAATACAGCTCTAGCCCTCATCATGATTACTCCTCTTCATCTTCTGCTTCTTCTACTGTTTCCTCCTCCGTCTCCTCCACCTCTTGTATTTTCTGAATCTCCTCCGTCAACTGTTCAAACGCATGCAGCCGAAACTTGGCACTAGCAATCAAGTCATCAATAATCTGCACAAAGGTATCATACTCCACCCTGTTTTCACTGCATTGCTTGATCAGCCTCAAAAAATCATCCTCATATAAATGATATCGTTCATTAAATACATCCGAATCCATCGTTAAAAAATACTCTTCATCAACGACAAATTCATTAAAAATCTTCTTCGTTAACCGTTTCTTCGTAACTTCTATTTCACTCTGGTCCTGTTCATTTTTATAATGCTGGGCATCCTCATACTCCGAGCACAGCGTCGCATAGATTTTTTCAAGCAGCTCTGTTGGTTCTAAATATTTCAAATCAGCCATAAGCAAAATCCTCCGAACCCTCTTTTTCTAAATTATCTCCATTTACATAAAAAAACCTACCTCTGTAAAACAAAGGTAGGTTAAGCACGCCCCTTGCTATGGTAAACAAGGGAGCCTCGTATGTTTTTTTATCGTGTCAGTCTCTGAAAAATTATGCCTTAACAGCGGAAATACGTTTTGCTACTTCAGCAACTTTCGCTAGACCTTCTGCAATAATCGTTTCTGCTTGAGCTGGTGCTGCATTATGTCCTTCGATGATGACTTCATCAATGATTTCCATTCCAAAGACGCCGCCAAATACGTTTTTGACATACGTTGCAGCCATTTCCATTGGTGCTGTTTCTGGAGTGGAATAGATGCCGCCGCGAGCGCTTAGGATGACAGCTTTTTTATCAGGCATTAAGCTGATTAATTGACCAGTTTCGCTATACTTAAATGCGAATCCAGCTGCGTAAACATAGTCGATAAAGGTTTGTAATTTAGCTGGGATCGTTAAGTTCCATAATGGGAATGCGAATACCACTAAGTCTGCTGCTGAAAGAGCGTCCATCGCTTTTTGTTTGGCAGCTACAATACGTTGTTCGATATCAGATAATTCTTCGCCAGCTTGTAATTTGCCAAAAGCATTAAAAAGATCTTGGCCAAAGTATGGCATGTCTTCTGCAAAGACATCATAAGTGGTTACGTTCACACCTTCAAGGTTCTCCATGAAAGTCTCATACATTTTACTAGAAACAGCTTCAGAAGCTGGACGGTTATTTGCTTTCACTACTAATACGTTCATTTATATAAAAACTCCTTTTTTTATTCTTGAAATTGATTATCTCGAATTAATAATATATAACAATAAAATAAATCGCAATAAAATTGCTCAGAAGTATTATAAAGAAACTAGTTATAATTATCTAGTTTCAAAGAACCATAAATTTCTATAATTATACAAAAATAACATAAACAAAGGGACGGTTCTCCTGCTTCGGAAGCAGAAGAACCGTCCCTTTGCTTTTATTACATCCCAACATAAGCGGAGATGGCTGCAAAAACAGCTGAAATTACCCATAATATCGGGAACAGTTTCATGATTAATTTGATCCATTGGCCAAAGCTAATCCGGGCAATTGCTAAACCGGCTAAGAGCACTCCGCCTGTGGGGGAAATGAGATTCGTAAGTCCATTACCAAATTGATAGGCGGTAACGGCTGCTTCGCGATTGATGCCCACTAACTCCGCTAACGGTGCCATTACCGGCATCGTTAAGGCGGCCTCACCAGAGGAGGACGGCACAAAGAAGGTAATCACATTATGTGCGAGCAGCATGATCGTCGTAAACGCAAACTTCGGCAGACCTTCCATCATATTCGCAAGTGAATTTAGGATCGTATCAATGATCATCCCATTTTCAGCAAGAACTAAAATCCCGCGGGAAAGCCCAATGATGACGGCCGCATACACAAACTCGCCACAACCCTTAACAAAGTTTTCCGCTAACTCTTTTTGATTCATCTTAGCCACAATACCAGCATACAGACCTAATCCCACAAACACCGCACCAATTTCCGTCATGTACCAGCCTTTAGAAAGAATTCCCCAAACAATTAAACCAAGCGCTACCACAAATCCAGATAGGATTAATTTATCGCGTCCAGAGAAAACAATTTCCTTGCCGCTGTCGGCTTTAATAAAACGTTCACGGTTTTCCTTATCATTTTTATAAACAACCGACTTCTTGGGGTCCTTCCTTACTCGATTGGCATACCACATCGTAAAGGCTATCGATACGCCGGTGAAAACAATCCATTCAATAAAGCGGAGCCACAATTGCGGGTTGCCTTCCACTCCGGAAACACCCTGGGCAATCAGCACTGAAAATGGATTCAAAGTGGATCCAACATAACCAATTTGAGTACCTAAAAATAAAATTAAAATAGCGGTAATCGAGTCAAATTTTAAAACAAACATTAATGAAATAAAAATCGCATAAAGTGGAATCGTTTCTTCACTCATTCCAAACGTCGATCCGCCCAAACTGAAAATCATCATCGAGATAGGAATGACCCAAATTCCTTTATTTTTCAACCGCCGTGCGAGGGCAATTAATCCTCGGTCAATCGCACCTGTCTGCAAAATGATTCCGAATGCCCCTCCAACAATCAGCACAAATGCCACAACATCCGCCGCATTAATGACTCCGGCCATTGGCGCACTTAAAATGCCTGATAGTCCTTGACGTAAGTCTCCATTTTTCCCAATCTTTGAGATGGTGTGAAAGGTCCCTGGGACAATGACCGTTCGCGCTGAGCCGTCTACCGTTACTTCTTTCCGGTCAAATTGCCCGCTCGGAATAATCCATGTTAACAGGGCTACTGCAATAATGATAATAAAAATAAGGGTGTAACTGTGAGGCAATGCCCACTTCTTTCGTTTTTTAATAACCGTTGGCTGCAATGCTTTTGCTTCCATCGTGGTTCCCCATTTCCTTTTCAAGTGACGTTTTATAACGTATTATCATTAAACCTATTTATTGCGATACCTTTATCATCGTAGTATCATAAACAATTTTTCCATCTGCAATCGTTAAGACTACTTTCGCCTCTCGCAGCTCCTCAGCGGGGGTTTCAAAAAGATTCCGGTTAAAGACAGCAATATCCGCATATTTCCCCACTTCAATCGAACCGGTCTTGTCTTCCATGAACTGATGCTTCGCCCCGTTGATCGTCCATGCTTTCAATATTTCTGAGATCGGCATTCCCCGTTCCGGAAACCAGCCTCCTGAAGGAGAACCATCTGGAAATAAGCGCTTGGATGCAGCATAAATGGAATCAAGTACGCTCGTTAAAAATAAAGGCAAATCCGTTCCCGCTGTAATTGTAATCCCAGCGTCAAGCATCGTCTTATAGTCGTAAAAGCGGTGTTCATTCTTCTTTCCAACGACTTCCCCCATATAGGCATCTGGATAAGAAGGATTCAGCAGCAGGATTTGCGCATATACTTCCGCAAAGATCTCAAGTTCGCCCATCCGCTTTAAATCATCTGGATGCGGGTACTCTAAATCACTAATCGAATGTCTGGCATCACGCCGACCATTGACACGACGGCATTTTTCTAAAATAGTCACTGCCTGTCGAATCGCAGCATCCCCTTCAGCTGTTAAACAACATTTTAACCCATGACGGTCTGCTTCTAAAACTGAATTTTCAATATTTCCATAATCTACTGTATTTAAATTCCTGATCCCCGGCATATCCGTATACGGTTCTAGCATATCTCCTGTATGATTAGCAACGACGCCATCTACCATCAGCTTATAGCCTTGAAAGTGGAGGTGATCATCTTGATAGTTCTGCTGGTAGGCAAGGCCGGCAGCTAGATTAAGAGGTTCTAAGACAGGCTCCAGGACAAAATGCACGCGAAGCGGCAGCCGGCCCTCATCATTTAATTCTGTTAAAACCGGCAGCAGTTCATACTCATCAAAGCCGATGTCTTTGATGGAGGTTACCCCTCTAGAGGCTAATAGCTGACAGAAACTCAAGAATTCCTCTTTAACTTTTTGGCGGTCATGGAGCATATCGTTTAATAAAAGTGCCCTTGCTTCCGCACTGCAGGCATCAGGAGTAAATTGATAGTGATCGATGGCTGTCTGATTCATCCAGCAATAGCTTTTATTGTGGTTAATGGAAATGACTGGTCTGTCTGGAAATGCCTGATCCAATAGATGCGGCTCAGGCAGGCACCCCCACACTTCTTGATCCCAGCCAAATCCATATAAATTCTGTGTTGCATCTAGACTCTTAGAGTGATTGACTAATAGAGCTAACGCTTCCTTCATGGTGGAGGTTTCAGATAAATCTACCCCTCTGTTCATGGACATATAGCCTGTGAAAAAAACATGGTTGTCATGAATTCCAGGCATTACAAGCTGATCACCGAGCTCGTAAACGTATGTTTCCGGGCCAATCCATTGCTGCTGTTCGTCCTGTGTTCCAACAGCGATTATTTTGTTTTCCTGAATGGCAATAAACCCTGCGAACGGTTCGTCCTCTTTGCTTGAAAAAATAACATTCGAAACGAGTACGATGTCTGCAGCATTATGTGTACCTTTCATCGAAGCACCTTCATCCTACTTTTGATTTTTTTTAGAAAATGGCAACATATCGGCGGTTTTTTTGCGATATCGGCGGTTTTCATAAATATATCGGCGGTTTTTGAATTTTATCAGCGGTTTTTACGAATTTATCGGCGCTTTTCAACCATTTATCGGCGATAATCATAAAAGCGCTGTCATTAGCTGTATATAACCGCCCTTTTTCATAACGATATGGAACGTTATAAAAAAGGGCAATACTATCCAATTTACTATAAAGTAAATTGATAGCGATCTCCGATAATGTACTGCTTCCCCGCGTGGACAGGGCGGCCATGCTGATCATAAATAACGGCATTCATATAGAATAATGGCTTCCCAATGCTTGTTTCGAGCAACTGGGCCTGTTCCTCGTCCGCTAACGCGATTTCCAGTGTGGTTTTTCCAGATTGATTGGGGAATATTTCGTACTTTTCCCGCAATAAATCATAGAGGGAGCCATCCAATGTCTCATCCAATAAAAAGGAATAGCGATTATAGGGATAATAGTTATTTTCCAGCATTAATGGGTTATCACCAGCAAATCTTTTCCGTTGAATATACAAGACCTTTTCGTCCTTCTCCAGCTGTAAAGCCTTACGAAGGTCAGCGTCCCCTTTCATTACTTCTGTTTTCGTTACCTTACTGTGGGAAGTAAAACCATTGGCCTGGCAAGCCGCGGTAAACCCCATGACGTGTTCAATTTTTCGATCTATTTTAGGAAGGCTGACAAAAGTCCCTTTTCCCTGCTGTTTAACTAAGTATCCTTCCTTCACCAGCTCTTCCACGGCCTTTCTAACCGTGATTCGGCTGACATTATACTGCTCACTTAATTCCGGTTCAGTTGGGATTTTTTCACCCTGCTGATACGTATCATTTAATATAGCAGCCTGGATTGCCTTTTTTAATTGTCTATATAATGGTTCTTGATGGTCCGCGTTTAACATCGTTTACCCCCGCTTGTTTATAACGTTATATCATCATTATAACAGAAGGGCAGCAAAGGTTTCGCTATACACAAGGAATTAATAGGGAACACCGTACCCAAACGAGCCTTCTACCAAACAACTTTTCGCTGCGAAGGCAGCAGCTTCCTTCATGGATTCAGCCATATCCTTATTTTTTAAAAAGTGCAGTAAAAAGGCGGTAATAAATGAATCCCCTGCTCCCATCGTATCGACTGCCTTTACATAATCTGGTGCTTGGTAGTAGTAGTGTTCACCATCAAACGCAATCGCCGGATCACTGCCGCGTGTGGCAACGAGAATTTGCCCTTCCTTCTTACGGTTTGCCTTTAAAAATTGCTCCGTCTCCTCATGCGACAGGTGGCTGCAGGAAAAGAAAGCATAATCGACATAAGGAATATTCTGGTCGATTTCTTCTTGCTGAAAATCATCGGAAAAATCAAAGGACAGCGGTACACCAAGGGTGCTTAATGGTTCTAAAATATGGCCGGTATGGCTGTACAACCCGGTATGCATGATCGAGAACCCCTTAATATACTCGATATCCACTTCCGTTAGTTGGAGCGGGTTGTCGCGGGTCACTCCGCCTGCGTTACTCCCTAAAAAGATGCGGTCACCATCCTCTAAGGTGACACGGGCACAGCCGTTTTCCCCGCTAAAGTGCCGGCAATGAGATAAATCGATTTCGAGCTCCTTTAGTACCTTTTCAACGTGCTCCCCTTCTGAATCGTCACCGAAGGTCCCCATAAACGCTGCATCGACACCTAATTTTTTGGCAAATACACTAAAGTTTACTGCGTTTCCACCTGGATACATCGTTTTAATATGAACATATTTATCTACTACATTATCGCCAATACCTAAAACCTTCATCATAACGTTTCACCCTCGATTTAGTAAGATACTTTCCCCATATAACGGCGAGTTTCTAATGGATGATTTCGAACATCTGCTAACGCGGAACGGTAGACACACATAATGCTGTAGAACAGGATTGGATTAAAAAATTCGACCACTTCATCGGCAATTGTATTGATTCCTAATTCTTTCGCGTCAACCACTTCTACCTTTTCAGCGTACTGCTGAAGGAAGGCTTTTGCACGTTCATCTAATGCGCGTGTGCGGCCTTCGTTCATTAATAAAATAAATGGAGTTTCTTTATCAGTTACTTCGAATGGTCCGTGGAAATATTCACCTGAGTGGATCGATGCTGCATTCAGCCATTGCATTTCCATAAGGGAGCAAATCGCGAATCCATAAGCATGTCCATAGGAAGCACCGCTCGATAGGATATAAAATAACTCTTCATCTTTGTATTTATCCGCAAATTCCTTTGTTCTTTCAGCTACTTGCTGCTCCCCCTTCTTAATGATTCCGTTGATTTTTCCGATTCCATTTTGGAAAGCCTCGTAGTGTGCATATCCTTCTGTCACATGAAGGGTTTCGACTACAAGTTCTAAGATGATTGCCATTGGGTTATTTTTTACATCCGTGTCTGCGCCCCACTCATATACGAAAGCATGATCAGAATAGCTTAATAACGCTGCTTCATTGTTATGCGTTAAACCAATGGTATGGGCACCGTGCTCTTTTGCTACTTTTGCAGCTTCAACAGATTCTGGTGTATTTCCACCGTGTGAACAAACAATCACGAGTGAATCTTTGTTCAGTCGTTTTGGTGTCGCATGAACAAACTCGTTGGCTGTGTATAAGCCTGTTACGATTTTTCTAGCTTCGCTCTCAAGGAAGTATTTTGCCGGATACATATCCACCAGCGACCCTCCGCATGCTACTAAATATACCTCAGTAATCCCTTGTTCAGTTTGAGAATGGATCGTGTTAATAACATTGACTGGATTCATTTGATTCTCTCCTTTTTATCCATAACGTTATATAACGTTATTATTATGACTTAAATATAACCGCTTTCATGTTGGGCGTCAATAACTATTTTTTTTATTTAATCTAAATTCATTTGTGGGGGTAGGGTGTTATCTGTTGTAGGGTACAAGTTGTTTTTCTGGAGGATAATGATCGCTTTTTATTTGTCGAAAACCAATTTGGGGATCTCCTTCGGGGGTTATGAACCCTTTTTATCTGTCGAAAACCAATTTGGGGTTCTCCTTCAGGGGTTATGAACCCTTCTTATCTGTCGAAAACCAATTTGGAGTTCTCCTTCAGGGGTTATGAACCCTTCTTATCTGTCGAAAGCCAGTTTGGGGTTCTTCTTCAGGGGTTATGAACCCTTTTTATCTGTCGAAAACCAATTTGGGGTTCTCCTTCAGGGGTTATGAACCCTTCTTATCTGTCGAAAACCAATTTGGGGTTCTCCTTCGGGGGTTATGAACCCTTCTTATCTGTCGAAAACCAATTTGGAGTTCTCCTTCAGGGGTTATGAACCATTCTTATCAGTCAAGTCCATTTAATTGTGT
>NZ_JAGGQG010000027.1 GCF_018613415.1 Bacillus sp. ISL-18
TTTCAACTTTTCCTCATGAGAGAAAAAGGATTATCCGGTATTAGCACCGGTTTCCCGGTGTTATCCCAGTCTTACAGGCAGGTTGCCCACGTGTTACTCACCCGTCCGCCGCTAACCAACAGGAGCAAGCTCCTGTTGGTCCGCTCGACTTGCATGTATTAGGCACGCCGCCAGCGTTCGTCCTGAGCCAGGATCAAACTCTCCATGAAAGTTGATTAGCTCATTTTGTTACGTTGGCTTCATTTCGCAAGAAATGAATAGTATTGTTTGTTGACGTTTTTGTTTGTTTAGTTTTCAAAGAGCAATTTAACTCGCCATTCAAAAGCGACTTTATAATAATAACAAGTTATCAACTAAAAGTCAACAACTTTCTTTTTTTAGACGACGTCTTGGTGACGACTTTTAATATATTACAGCATTAGCAATAATCCGTCAAGCAAATAGTTATTATTTTTATCGGATTAGTTGTCTTCTTTTCATTCACTCTATAAGACATAAGAAAACCGCTGTTTTTTCAGCGGCTTTTTTATATGGGCTGTGTTAAAGATTATTGTTGTTGATTTTTAGCATGTTGATTGGAGCGGAAGGCGGTGAAGACTCCTCGAAAATGCTATCGCATTTCCTTCGTGCGTGGGCGGATTCGAGGATGCAAATTCAAAGTCCTGCGGGAGTACGGGACAAGGGAGACCCCACAGGCGCAAATGCGCCGAGGAGGCTCCCCGGCACGCCCGCGGAAAGCGAAGCCGCCTGGAGCGGAAATCAATATTCTAGATTAACACAGCCTTTCTATAAAACCCAATGTTGGATTGCAACTAACGCTACTAATCCGGGTACACCAAGAAATCCTGAAACAGCAGAAGTTGCAAAATTAATCGGGACATGAATTCCGTAACGATTGCCGGCCACATTCAAAAAAAATAAAAACAAGGCTCCTATTAAAAATTTCACAGCTGCCTGTCCAACAAATCTTACAGGCTTAACCGGTGCACCAGAAAATAATAATAAAAGAATAAGCCCGCCTAAAATAGAAATCACAACAATTGGTTCCAATTAGTGCTTTCCCCCTTTAAGGTCTTTTTACTTACAACATATGTACAAGTTGTTAAGTATAGACCATAGCGGGTGAAATACTGTTTTACTTAAGTATTGTTACATTACGCTGCTTTGCTTCTTTTAATAGAAAGATGTATTTAGCTTCAGCTATTTTAGCTTGGCAGATCACTTCATCCGAAGGATCAAAACTTTTTTCTAACAGCAGCTTTTCCTGCTGCCAATTTATTTTATAGCGGTTTAATTGTGCTAGCAGCTTTTCATCATATTCTTTTCGCAGCCGCCCTTTGCGCCGAAAAAACATGTGTTACTCCTCCGGTAATCGTGTAAACTCTGTAATTTAGACATTACATTCGCCGTTCACTTATTTATGGTTTACAATTCACGTCTGCCTTCTAGCGCTTTAGATAAGGTTACCTCATCTGCATACTCTAGGTCACCGCCTACAGGAAGTCCATGAGCAATCCTTGTGGTTTTAATACCCGATGGCTTCAATAATCGGGAGATGTACATAGCTGTTGCTTCTCCCTCAATATTTGGGTTTGTGGCGAGAATTACTTCTTGAACCGTTTCATCTTGCAGCCGTTTCAACAAATCAGGAATATTTATATCTTCTGGTCCAATTCCATCCATTGGTGAAATAGCCCCATGCAGAACATGATATAAGCCGTTGAATTCCTTCATCTTTTCCATTGCGATAACATCCTTTGGATCTTGAACGACACAAATAATGCTTTTATCCCTGCGCTGGTCTTCACAGATATAACACGGATCTTGATCGGTAATATGGCCACAGACAGAGCAATAGGTAAGATTACGTTTCGCATTGACAAGTGCCTTTGCAAAATCGAGCACGGTGTCTTCTTTCATGTTCAAGACATGAAAGGCGAGACGGGCAGCCGTTTTTGGGCCAATCCCAGGCAGCTTCATAAAGCTGTCAATCAGCTTTGATATGGGTTCTGGATAGTGCATGTCATTTTTCTCCTCTAGAAAAGCAGGGGTGCCTGACCTCAGAGCGTGAACCCCGAGTGTCTATGCACCCCAGCTAATGTTTAATTAAAAAGGTAAATTCATTCCTTTTGTAAATTGCCCCATTGTATTGTTTGTTAATTCTTCTGCCTTCTTAAGGGCATCATTAACAGCTGCAAGTACTAGATCTTGAAGCATTTCAACATCATCAGGGTCTACGGCTTCAGGTTTAATTTGCACATCTACTACTTCCTTATGTCCTGTCACAACGACAGTAACCATGCCTCCTCCGGCAGTACCTTCAATTTTTTGCTGGCCTAGCTCCTCTTGAGCCTCAGCCATTTTCTTTTGCATTTTTTGCATTTGTTTCATCATATTTTGCATGTTACCCATTCCTCCACCACGCATCATAATCCTAACCTCCATTTAATTAATATTTATTAGTCAATAATTTCTACAAAATCAGCACCAAATAATTTCTTTGCCTCTGCGATATGCGGTTCCTCTTCCTTGACAGATTCCCCGCCTATACTTGTTCCATCTTCACTATGCTGAGTGTTCAAAAAGCTTTCGCGAATCGGCATCCATTGATCTTCAGGAACACCTAAAAGCTGAAGCCTCTTTCCAGTTAATTTTAAAAGTGAGGATGTAACTGCTTCAAGGAAATCGGTGCGGTTCATTGCCATTTGGCAAATCATCTCATGCTTAAACTTTATAATAAAAGCGGCAGAAGAGGCAGCAATCGGTTCAGCATCATTTAATAATGCTGCCTGTGATTTTAACAGACTCGAACGCATTTCTCCCCAATTCGCTTTAATTAAATTTAAATCATTCTTCGTTGCCAGTTTTAAAACTTCATTGATTTTTCCTACTGGCGGCTGAAAGACCTTTTTCGAGGATCTCTGTGCCTGCTTTTGCGGCTGCGATGCTGTATCTTGGGCAGCTGGTACGATCCCATTTTCTTTTAAGTGCTGCAGCTCCGACTCAAGTTGATCGATTCTGGCTAATAATTGTCCAATAGGCGCAGAATCACCAGAGACGGATGGTTTCATTTCCGTTTGACAGAGCTTTACCACCGCTACCTCTAAAAAGATTCGGGGATGATTGGTCCAGCGCATTTCCTGCTGTGTTTTATTTAATAAATCAATCAGCTGATAGATTTGTTCCAATTGAATGGTTTCAGCCAATTGCCGAAAATCCTCATCCAACATCACTCTTTCAAGTGACTCTTCTAAATTAGGCGCTGTTTTATAAAGCAGCATATCCCGGTAAAATAGGATTAAGTCCTCAATAAATCTTGCTGGATCTTTCCCGTGGAATAACAGTTCATCGAGCGCCTCTAAACCGCTCGACACGTCCCCTTGCTGAAAGGCATGGGCTAACTTATTCAAGAATCCTTGTGATACAGACCCTGTTACGGTTAACGCATCTTCCAGTGTTACTCGGTCTTGGCTATAGGAAATGGCCTGGTCGAGCAGACTTAATGCATCACGCATACCACCCTCAGCTGCACGGGCAATCATTTGCAGCGCTGCTTCATCACAGTTAACGCCTGTTTCTTCCACAATTAATTTCATCCGGTTTACAATTGATCCTGCCGTAATGCGCCTAAAGTCAAACCGCTGACACCTTGAGATAATCGTTAGTGGAATCTTATGAGGCTCCGTTGTCGCTAAAATAAAAATGACATGCTTTGGTGGTTCCTCTAACGTCTTTAACAAGGCATTAAAAGCACTAATCGAAAGCATATGCACCTCATCAATGATATAAACCTTGTAGTTTACAGCAGTTGGGGCAAATTTCACCTTATCAAGGACATCTCTCATTTCCTCAACACGGGAATTGGAGGCAGCATCAAATTCTAATACATCTGGAATGGTGCCATTGGTGATGCCGCGGCAGGCCGCACATTCATTACACGGTTCCGAAACTGGTGCATGCTCACAATTTATCGCCTTTGCTAATATTTTAGCCGCACTTGTTTTACCTGTTCCTCTTGGACCCGAAAAAAGATAGGCATGTGAAGTTTTTTGTTGAAGCAGGGCGTTCTGCAATGTCTTGGTTACATGTTCTTGTCCTACTACATCAATAAATGCCTGCGGCCGCCAAACACGATATAAAGCTTGATATGCCAATGGACACCGCCCCCTTCAAATTTTTTATCATCCTACCCATTATAGCTTATTTAACGCCCATTTTCCAAAATGTATGTAAAAAAACTCACCCCAAATTGAGATGAGTTTTATTCATGCATGTTATATGTACTGCCGTGCACCTTCCGTCGACTTACGCCCATAAGCGTTACTTAAGCAGTTAGCTCGGCCCAGGCAACCCTGCGGCACATGGGAGCGTCCACTTAATGCTGCTTCCTTCCGGACCTGACATGGTTCATGGATTCCCATTGCGCAGGACCCGGGCGTCAACACCACTTACTTAAGGCAGACCCTACAGGCCATAAGCCTCGGGAAGGGATTCAGTCCCGCTAGAGCGGATTGCGGGTACAGGGCACCGCTGCCTCCCCACCTAGCACGGCAAAATTGATACCTAAATAATAATGCGTCGTAACTGACGCCTTTTAAATATACAACTATTTGTGAAAAAAAGCAATCTTAATAAATTTGTAAATTACTGTAAATTATCTAAAGCTTGATTTTTCTTCATTTGCTTAGCAAGTTTTTTTCTATCTCTTATGCTTCGAAAAAAATCAGAGAGCATTTGCCCGCATTCGGATTCTAATACACCTTTAGTGATTTCACATTGATGATTGAAACGCTCATCCTGTAACAGATTCATGAGTGTTCCAGCGCATCCTCCTTTAGGATCACCTGCCCCGTACACTACCCTTTTCACTCTTGATAAAATAATCGCACCTGCACACATTGGACATGGCTCTAGGGTGACATATAGAGTGGAATCTTCTAATCGCCAAGACCCGGTTTTTCTGCAGGCTTTGTCAATTGCAAGCAGTTCAGCATGAGCAATTGCACTCTGCTCTAGTTCCCTTAAATTATGGGCCCGGGAAATAATTTCATTATGCATTACCAACACGGCGCCAATCGGTACTTCATTTAATTCTTCCGCTTTCTTTGCTTCCTTCATTGCTTCCTTCATAAAATATTCATCTTGTTTTTCTTCGATATTTATCAAATTATCACCTAATTATTTTAATATTACAGGTTTGAGATCCCTTAAGATAGGATAAAAACTTCCTAGCTACTCCAAAATAAATGAAAAGGAGGGAGACAGTTTGACTCATGAACGTCCTGCCCTGTTAATCATTGATATGATCAATAACTTTGATTTTAACCATGGCCAGGTTCTTGCCCAAAAGGCACTGGAAATTGCCGGGCCCATTAAAAAATTAAAGGATCAATTTAATCAACAGCAGCTCCCTGTAGTTTTTATTAATGATCATTATAATTTATGGCAAGCTGATTACCATACCATTATCGAACATTGCCGAAATCAATATAGTGAGCCTATCTATGAAAAAGTGCTGCCGGACAAAAATGATTATTTTTTAATAAAGCCGAAACACTCTGCCTTTTATGGAACTGCCTTAAATACCTTACTGCATCAGCTAAAAGTAAATACCCTTATTATAACAGGCATTGCGGGCAATATCTGTGTTCTATTTACAGCAAACGATGCCTATATGCGTGAATTCAAGCTATATATCCCTAAAAATTGTATTGCCTCGACAGATGATCAAGATAACCAATATGCTTTAACGATGATGAAAAATGTCTTGAAGGCAGAAATTAAATCCTCGCAGGATTTACCAAAAGTATATCATGTAAACCCGCCCTCCCTCATAGAATAGCTGTAGCGTATGTTTCGGGGAGGGATTAGGATGCAAATCCATGTCATAAAGAGTAATGAATCATTAACCACAATTGCAAGGACCTATCATACCACCGTACAAGACATCGTTGAGGCGAATGATTTGCCAAACCCCAATAATCTTGTCATTGGGCAAGCCATTGTTATTCCCATTATCGGCCATTTTTATTTTGTTCAATCCGGAGATTCTCTTTATTCCATTGGCCGTAGGTTTGGCGTTTCTGCGCAGCAATTGGCAAGTGTTAATCGAATTAACATCAATCAGCCTTTAAATGTAGGGTTCCGTCTCTATATACCTCAAGGAACCAAAAGAAATGCTGAATTCAATGCCTATGTTGAACCGCGTGGTACCTCTGTAGCTCCTGTTTTGGAAAATAGTGCCCGCGAAGCCGCACCATATCTAACCTATTTAGCCCCCTTTAGCTTCCAAGCACGCCGCGATGGGACCTTAAAAGAACCTTTACTGAATCAATTTCCTGCAATTGCCAGAGCTAATCGCAATGTTTTGATGATGGTCATTAACAATCAGGAGAATGATCAGTTTAGTGATGAGCTTGGCCGTATTTTACTAAACGATCTAGCGATCCAGGATCGATTCCTTAATAATATTGTGGCAACAGCGAAAAGATATGGATTCCGCGACATTCATTTTGATTTTGAATTTATACGGCCAGTTGACAGGGAAGCCTATAACAACTTTTTACGGAAAGCAAAGCAACGGTTTAGCAGGGAAGGCTGGCTTATGTCGACGGCTCTGGCACCTAAAACAAGTGCAACTCAAAAAGGAAAATGGTACGAAGGACATGATTATCGTGCTCACGGGGAAATCTCCGACTTCGTGGTCATTATGACGTATGAATGGGGCTACAGCGGTGGTCCGGCCATGGCCGTCTCACCCATTGATCAGGTACGTAAAGTCCTCGAATATGCGGTCACTGAAATGCCATCCACTAAAATTCTAATGGGGCAAAACCTCTATGGATATGATTGGACGCTTCCATTCGTCCAAGGAACAGTGGCGAGAGCGGTGAGCCCCCAGCAAGCTATTCAGCTTGCCGCAACACATAATGTCCCGATCGAATATGATACAAAAGCACAAGCTCCGCATTTTCGGTATACTGCTAACGATGGCAAACAGCATGAGGTTTGGTTTGAAGATGCCCGTTCCATCCAGGCGAAGTTTGATTTAATTAAGGAGCTTAATCTTAGAGGAATGAGCTATTGGAAACTGGGCTTAGCCTTCCCACAGAATTGGCTGTTAATTGTAGACAATTTCACCGTAACAAAACGGGGGTCGTAAAAAAGCTTTTTAACAGAAATATAAAAATTACCATTCTACAAAAACTGCCGTCATTCGGCAGTTTTTTCATATATTTGACATAATACATAGTGCTTGAAAATATTCCATATCCCTTCCTACGACAGATTATGATAAAATATTCTTTGCGTCATCATTTAGAGAACGTATAACCACATGGACTACGATAAGTTAGAAAAACTTATCATAAGATATCATAGATGTACGGGCAGTTGGAGAAGGAGGACTTGCAATGGGGGATACACCCTTTATTACCGTTGAAGGGCCGATTGGTGTAGGAAAAACATCTCTCGCAAAAGCCATTTCAGAAAAGTTCAATTTTGCTTTATTAAAAGAGATTGTTGATGAAAATCCTTTTTTGGGGAAATTCTACGAAAATATAGAGGAGTGGAGTTTTCAAACGGAGATGTTCTTTCTCTGTAATCGCTATAAGCAATTAGGAGATATCAACTCCCATTTTATAAGTCAAAATAGGTCTGTGGTGGCAGACTATCATATTTTAAAGAATCTGATCTTTGCCGAGCGGACTTTAAATAATGAAGAGTATCAAAAGTACTTAAAGATTTATCAAATTCTAACAGAAGATATGCCGAAGCCGAACGTCATTATTTATTTAAACGCAAGCCTCGATACACTTTTGAAACGAATTAAAAAAAGAGGGCGCGAAGTAGAGAAAAATATTAGCCCTTTATATTTGGAACAGCTCTCTCTTGACTATGAAAATACGATAACTGCTTTTGAAAAGGAACATCCAGAAATTCCGGTTCTTCGCTTCAGTGGTGATGAGTTGGATTTTGTGCAGAGTGAACAGGATTTACAATATATTTTTCAAAAGTTATCTACTTCCTTACAAGAAAACAGCTGGGCAAACAACATATTATTGAACGGGGGATGTTAGTGAGTATCGTTATTGGTGGTATGATTGGTCTAGGAAAAACAAGTGTGGCGGATACATTGAATGCCCACTTTAAAGCTAAAGGAATTGAGAGTAAGGTATTTTATGAAACGGTCGATGACAATCCGATCCTTCCCCTTTACTATGAACTAACACCTGAGGAACTTGATGCGAGAAGAATTCCTTTCCTCCTGCAGTTATTCTTTTTAAATAAACGCTTTAAAACGGTTAAAGAATGTATTAATTGGCGCGAACCAGTCTATACCATTCAAGACCGTTCGATTTATGAAGATTGGTATTTTGCTTATGTGAATAAAAACTTAGGCCGAATTTCCGACCTGGAATTCAAAATATATGAAGATCTTGTTGATAATATGATGGAAGAATTAAATGAACTTCCTAAGAAAGCACCAGATTTAATGGTTTATCTAAAGGGTTCATTCGATACAGTAATTGACCGGATTATGGCGCGTGGCAGAAGCTTCGAAATTAATCCTGAACTAAAAGAGTACTATTTCGAAGTGTGGAAGGGTTACGATGAATGGGTCATGAATCAGTACGCTGCCAGTGAAGTACTTGTAATTGATATGGATTATACAGATGTTATTAAAAGCAAAGAAGATGCCTTGAAGGTTTGTAATGCTGTCGAAGAGAAACTAAATGAAATATTAAAAGAAGAAAAAGCACAGATTGGGTAATCCGATCTGTGCTTTTTCTTCTTTTAGGATTAGGCAAAAAAAATTCGCTGCAAGTAAATTGCAGCGAATTTTTATCTCCAGTTTTTATGCGCGTAGTTGTTTTAAAATA
This sequence comes from Bacillus sp. ISL-18, assembly GCF_018613415.1. GTDB lineage: Bacteria > Bacillota > Bacilli > Bacillales > Cytobacillaceae > Neobacillus. Next base: position 8,883 of record NZ_JAGGQG010000027.1, read on the forward strand.
ATGGCGGAGGAAGAGGGATTCGAACCCCCGCGCGGTTTAACCCGCCTGTCGGTTTTCAAGACCGATCCCTTCAGCCGGACTTGGGTATTCCTCCGTATCGACAAATGATAATTTACCATATATATATCACGATGTCAAATAGAATAACTGATTTTTCCGGACAAGGTTAGCTTCCCCGGAAAAATCTTTTACATACAGTCTTTTGGAGATTTATAAAGATTTAATGACTTCGCGATTGCCCATATATGGTCGTAAGGCCGTTGGAATAATGACACTGCCATCTGCTTGCTGATAATTTTCTAGGATTGCGGCCACCGTACGGCCAATCGCAAGACCAGATCCGTTTAGGGTATGAACATGCTCTGGTTTTGCTTTTGGATCCCGACGGAAGCGGATATTGGCCCGTCTTGCCTGGAAGGCCTCAAAGTTACTGCAAGAAGAAATCTCACGGTATGTTCCGTAACTTGGAATCCATACTTCAATATCGTATTTTTTGGCGGCGGTAAAGCCAAGATCCCCTGTACACATGCTTAACACACGGTATGGCAGTTCAAGCAGCTGCAGTACCCGCTCCGCATCATGGGTCAGCTTTTCTAGCTCCTCATAAGAATCTTCCGGTTTCACAAACTTTACAAGCTCAACCTTATTAAATTGATGCTGACGGATTAATCCTCTTGTATCGCGTCCTGCAGAACCTGCTTCAGAACGGAAACAAGCACTATAAGCAGCAAAACGAATCGGAAGGTCTTCACCACTTAGAATTTCATCACGGTGATAGTTGGTAACAGGCACTTCAGCAGTAGGAATGAGGAAATAATCTTCCTTTTCAATTAAGAAAGCATCCTCTTCAAACTTTGGCAGCTGCCCTGTTCCTGTCATACTTGTTCGATTGACTAAGTACGGCGGTAATATTTCTGTGTAGCCATGTTCTTCAACATGCAGGTCCAGCATGAAGCTGATTAAGGCCCGTTCTAAGCGGGCTCCAAGTCCCTTATAAAAGACAAAACGGCTTCCAGTCACCTTTCCTGCCCGTTCGAAGTCAAGGATTCCTAGTTCGTCTGCAACGTCCCAGTGCGGCTTTGCTTCAAAGTCAAATTCGCGTACTTGACCCCATTTTCTGATTTCAATGTTATCGTCCTCAGTTTCTCCGATTGGTACACTCTGATGTGGAATATTTGGAATACTTAGGAGTAACAGCTCTAATGTTTCTTCTACTCCGCGGAGTTCATCATCGAGGACTTTTATTTGATCGCCAACTTCCCTCATCTCTGTAATTAAATGATCGGCATCCTTTTTTTCACGCTTTAGTGCTGCCACTTGCTGTGAGACTTCATTTTTTCGGCTTTTTAATTTTTCTGTTTCAACAATTAGCTCGCGTCTTTTTACATCCAAATCCTCAAATCGGCCTAGATCTGTTAAATCTTCTCCACGATGCTGAAGCTTTTCTTTTACTTCAGTAAAGTTTGCTCTTAATACTTTGATATCTAACATCTGTCGACACTCCTTTTTTTAGCTGTTAATCTGAGTGTTGATTTCCGCTCCAGGCGGCTTCGCTTTCCGCGGGCGTGCCGGGGAGCCTCCTCGGCGCACTTGCGCCTGCGGGGTCTCCCCGGCCCCGTACTCCCGCAGGACTTTGAATTTTCATCCTCGAATCCGCCCACGCACGAAGGAAATGCGATAGCATTTTCGAGGAGTCTTCGCCGCCTTCCGCTCCAATCAACATGCTAATATTCAATAAGAACATTAACACAGCCTTTTAATAAAAAACTATCCAGCGGCTGAGCCAAATAAAAAAACTCCCGCCCCAAATACAGGGACGAGAGTTAGTCGCGATACCACCCTGGTTGACAGCATAGGCTGCCCACCTCGAAAGAATGTAACGGTTTTTACCGAAAGTACTTACTGACCAAACAGGTGTTCTGTACCTTACTCGAGGAGGGATTCACAAGGATCACACACCGGTTTACACCAAACACCGGCTCTCTTTAGTGTGAGGATCTTGTTACTAGTTCCTCTCATTGCTTTTTCATTATTGATTTGTTTTATAATTTACTATAATTATGAACCAAATGCAACTGAATTAAACAAATTATTTGGCCTTTGCTTCTCTTATCATTTAATAAAAAAAAGGGGATTCCTGTCAAGACAAGAATCCTCAAGTCAATCCATCCGTTGCTAAACAGAGATTATGCTTTTTTAGTTAAAACCAACCTTTTATGGTTGTACCAATGCCATGAAATACATCCCCGAAGAAATTGCCAATGCCTCGCATCATTAAGACAAACCAGTTGGCTTTTTCAACATCCTGAGCAGCTACAACATCCGCTTGTGCTTTCTTCTGTCCCTCAGCGGTTAAGAAGCTAACCTTTTCGTTATTCTTTGGTTTTAATGTCACATAACCGATTTTTTCACCCTTTTTAATCGGTGCGGTCAATTCACCCTTTTTGTTAACCTTATTTTTATCTAAAACCAGAACCGGTTGATAGTTTTTCTCTTCACCATTAAGAACAATCATATTAATGGCCGATTTAGTGTAGATTTTTACTTGATCGTCTTTCCCTTTAAGGACTGGTAATGTTTTCTGTCCTTTGACTTGGAAGTGTTTTGGAACAAGTTTTACATTCGTATAATTACTAAATGCATAATCCAGCATTTTTCTAGTTTCTTCAAAGCGCGCTTTATATCCACCTTGTTGTCCAGTGGCATCCTTTGCATTTTGTACGACAGTAATAAATCGTTTTCCATCACGGCTAGCTGTTCCGGTAAAGCAATAGCCTGCAAAGTCAGTAGTCCCCGTTTTAAGCCCGTCCATTCCTTGGTAACCATAATCTAGTGATGGAAGCATCCAGTTCCAGTTAATCATATTAATTTGATCAGTTGTTCCCTCACGAAAGACCTTTTTCGGAGTGCTGGCTGTTTTTAACACATCCGGGAAATCATTAATTAAATGAAAAGCCAATTTTGCAACTGCCCGGGATGACATCACATTTTCATCCTCTGCACCTGTTCCTTTTGGATGCAAACCTTTGTAGTCACGATTATTTAAACCTGTTGAGTTAACAAATTTATAATCTTTTAAGCCTAATTCTTTCGCTTTTTCATTCATTGTTTTGACAAAGTTTGTTTCTGAACCGCCCATAATTTCTGCAAGTGCAATGGTTGCGGCATTAGCAGAGTAAATCGCCATTGCTTCATATAATTCTCGCACTTTATAGGTGCCATCTGCCCGTAATGGTACATTAGAAAGATCACGGCGCTGAGAGATCTTATAGACAAGATCACTTACCCTGTACTCTTGGTCCCATTTAACTTTTCCTTTTTTAACTGAGTCAAGTAAGATATATTCAGTCATCATTTTGGTCATACTAGCAATTCCTAGTACACTATCAGCATTTTTTTCATATAAAACTTTACCTGTTTTTCCATCTACTAAAATGGCACCATCTGCATTCACATTCAAAGCTGCTTCTGCATGGGCCTTATGTACACCAGCAAAAACGCTAAAAAACATAATCATTGCCAATGCACTGGCAATATATTTTTGATAAAAATGTTTGTTCACTATTACACGCCCTCCAAGGAATTAATACACTTTGAATATTTTATCACACATACCTAGTAAATCATAGAATGAGCATTGAACCATTCTTTGGCAAATGATTAAAATTCTCTTAAAATTTACTAGGAAATTTTTCATAATAAAAACAGAGAAGTATCACCTCTCTGTTTAGAAAATTTATAATGAATAATTTGGTGCTTCTTTGGTAATTTGAACATCGTGTGGATGACTTTCCTTCAGACCAGCACCTGTCATCTTAATAAATTGAGCTTTTGTTCTTAAATCCTGAAGATCTTTTGTTCCACAATAGCCCATCCCTGACCGTATGCCGCCAATAAGCTGGTAGATTGTCTCAGCTAATGGTCCTTTATATGGAATCCGCCCTTCAATTCCTTCAGGAACAAACTTTTTATTATCCTCTTGGAAATAACGGTCTTTTGATCCCTTTTCCATCGCTGCGACTGAACCCATTCCTCTATAGACCTTAAAGCGGCGTCCTTGGAAGATTTCTGTCTCACCAGGACTCTCTGATACCCCGGCCAATAAACTTCCAAGCATGACGGCATGTCCGCCCGCTGCCAGAGCCTTCACGATATCTCCAGAATATTTAATCCCGCCATCAGCAATGATTGTTTTTCCATGCTTCATCGCTTCAGTTGCACAATCATAGACAGCTGTTATTTGCGGTACGCCTACCCCTGCTACTACTCTTGTTGTACAAATAGATCCAGGTCCAATTCCAACCTTTACAACATCGGCACCTGCTTCGATTAAGTCCTTTGTCGCTTCAGCTGTTGCGACATTCCCTGCAATAATGGTTAAGTCAGGATATGCACTTCTAATTTCCTTCACCATGTCAAGAACGCCTTTAGAATGCCCATGAGCGGTATCAATAACAATAGCATCGACATTTGCTGCCACTAGAGCTTCTACACGCTTCATCGTATCCTTTGTTACCCCTACAGCGCCGCCAGCAAGCAGACGACCCTGTCTGTCTTTTGCAGAGTTAGGGAATTCAATTACTTTTTCGATGTCTTTAATTGTAATTAACCCTTTTAATACGCCTTCTTCATTTACTAAAGGAAGCTTTTCAATCTTATACTTTTGAAGTATTTTTTCGGCTTCTTTTAATGTTGTTCCGACTGGGGCTGTTACAAGATTTTCTTTTGTCATTACATCTGAGATTTTAAAAGAATAATCTTGATCCTGAATAAAGCGAAGGTCACGGTTGGTAATGATCCCAATTAGCTTTTGGTCCTGCATATTATTGACAATCGGGACACCAGAAATTCGATACTTACCCATCAAATGCTCCGCATCAAACACTTGATGTTCAGGGGTTAGGAAAAAGGGATCAGTTATAACTCCGCTTTCCGATCTTTTGACCTTTTCTACTTGCTCTGCCTGCTGTTCAATGGTCATATTCTTGTGGATAATTCCTAAGCCGCCTTGGCGGGCAATTGAAATCGCCATTTCTGATTCTGTTACAGTGTCCATTCCAGCGCTGATAATTGGAATATTAAGTTTTACACTCGGCGATAATTCTACTTGCAGGTTGACATCTTTGGGCAGTACCTCTGATTTACCCGGAATTAACAATACATCATCAAACGTTAAACCTTCTTTTGCAAATTTATTTTCCCACATTTTTAACAGCCCTCCAGGACAAAAAATATTATTTGTACTTTAACAATTGGACAAAATACTGTCAAGGAATAAATATTTAATTGATTTTTCTGAAAAAGGTGATAATTTAGTGATGAACTATAAGGGTTGGGAAAACTATTCCTGTTTTTTTTCCGCTGACTACTGTCAAAGGTATTTAAAAACCTGCTACCAAAAGCGAAATATCGATAACCCAGAACAAAAAAGCTATGAAAATGGATATGCCCTTCTCTATTATCTCGAACACGGGCAAATATATTATGATCAAGCAGAAAAGTCGCCACTCATTTTAAAACCAATTTTACTTTTCTATGGACTTGTCCATTTAATTAAAGCTTGTATCTTAACGATAGATCCTTCCTATCCAGAAACAACGGCTGTATTAGCGCATGGTGTATCAACTAGGAAAAGAAAAAAACAAAATTATCTATTCTTCCATGATGAGGTAAAATTTCAAAAAAACGGTCTCTTTCCTTTTATGTCAGAAAGGTTGTTTCACATGAAACAATTGGAGGGTGAAAAGGCCATTATGGAAGAATTATTACAGCTTATACCTGAATTAAATGATTTATTCTTTATCGTTGAAGGGAAAAAGACATTTGCAAATTTAGATCAACAGGATAATAAACTGATTATCCCTGAATATGTATTGGATACTTATCATATGACAGAAAGCAGATTCAAGGAATTTTTCACTTCAAAGTTCAAAAATAGTGTGGAGTTTATTGATGGAGAGCTTGCCTTTTATACCAATGAAGACTTTTCTTCTGATATCTCACCATTATGTTTTAACTTAGAGAACAGTACGTACACACTCCCACTCGTCAAAGGAAGTTTTATTCACTTTCCAGAGCTGCTTGTTCATTATCTTTTATTATATAACCTAAGTATGATTGCCCGCTATGAAACGGAATGGTGGAGTGAGTTAACAAAAATGATGCCCAACCGGGATTATCCATTTATTAAATCTTTTCTAGAAATCACCATAAAAAAGAGTCCCTTTTTAATTTTTCAATTTCTTATGAAATAAAAGAACAAAAGCGCAAGCGCCTTGGTTAGCCCCGATATAGGGCGACTTGTCGACTGACCGGTGAAAGCAAGGTCAAAGGCTAGTCGCCCTTAATGCGTACAGAAAGCGATAGCTTTATGTAGCCAAGCATAAGACGAGCCGGCTGAAAGGTTGCTCTTTAACCTTTTAGACGGATTGACTGTAGACCATCGAGGGGCTAGGCGCTGGAGCTGGACGTATCTACCCCTGTAAAAAGTTATCTACAAGTAGTAAATCTATAATTTCTTAGAACACACAAAAGGACAATCCTTCCGGATTGTCCTAAACATGCCTGGCAACGTCCTACTCTCACAGGGACAAAGTCCCAACTACCATCGG
>NZ_JAGGQG010000028.1 GCF_018613415.1 Bacillus sp. ISL-18
CCAACTAGCTAATGCGCCGCGGGCCCATCTGTAAGTGTCAGCCGAAACCGACTTTCAGCTTTTCCTCATGAGAGAAAAAGGATTATCCGGTATTAGCACCGGTTTCCCGTTGTTATCCCAGTCTTACAGGCAGGTTGCCCACGTGTTACTCACCCGTCCGCCGCTAACCAACAGGAGCAAGCTCCTATTGATTCGCTCGACTTGCATGTATTAGGCACGCCGCCAGCGTTCGTCCTGAGCCAGGATCAAACTCTCCATGAAAGTTGATTAGCTCATTTTGTTACGTTGGCTTCATTTCGTAAGAAATGAATAGTATTGTTTGTTGACGTTTTTGTTTGTTTAGTTTTCAAAGAACAACCATCGCCCCGAAGCGACTTTATAAATATACCACCCATATCAAGTGAAGTCAATAATTTTTTAAATATTTTTTGGGATTTATATAATACCTCAACTCTTGGCCATAATAAAAGGAGCACTTTAAAGTGCCCCTCTTAATCAAAGTTATTCTTCACCTTTAGGAAGACTGCCATGTTGATCCTCATCGATGACTGCCTCATTGCTATCATCTAAAGCATCTTCAGCTGTTTGGTCTAGTTCCTCTTCTTTTTCAACCTTTGCTACAGTTGCAACAAATTCGTTTTCACTTTCTTTTAGACTGATCAATTTAACACCTTGTGTATTCCGACCCATCTGTGAAATACCTGCAACATCAGTCCGAATTAACACACCACCGGTTGTAATCAGCATAAGATCCTCTTCGCCAGTTACAGCCCTCATGGAGACTAGATTACCGTTTTTCTCTGTGACATGGCAGGTTTTGATCCCTTTACCACCACGGCCTTGAATCCGGTACTCAGAAGCAGGGGTACGTTTTCCATAGCCATTTTTGGTTACAATTAGTACATCGTTATCTTCTTCTATTACTTCCATACCCACTACTTCATCATCTGAGTCAAGTGTAATCCCTTTGACCCCTGTTGCCGTACGTCCCATTGATCGAACATCCGTTTCTGGAAAGTGGATTAGCATACCTTTTTTAGTACCAATAATAATATGTTTTGTCCCATCAGTCAGACGAACAGAGATTAGTTCATCCCCTTCGCGCAGACTTAAGGCAATCAGCCCATTGTTGCGGATATGAGCAAAAGATGAAAGTGGTGAACGCTTTGAGACCCCTTCCTTCGTTGTGAAGAATAAGAACCAATCGTCCACAAATTCATCTACAGGGATAATGGCATTGATCCATTCACCTTTTTCGATACCAAGCATATTTATAATTGGAAGTCCTTTAGCTGTCCTGCTGTATTCTGGTATCTCATAACCTTTAGAACGATAAACCTTACCTTTATTGGTAAAGAATAAAATCGTATCATGGGATGAAGTAGTAATTAGATGTTCAACAAAGTCATCCTCATTCGTTCCCATTCCTTGTATCCCTCGGCCGCCTCGTCTCTGCGCGCGATAAGTGGACACTGGGAGCCGTTTAATATATCCATTGTGAGTTAACGAAATAACGATATTTTCACGTGGAATTAAATCCTCGTCTTCAATATTTTCAATTCCGCCCATGACAATTTCCGTCCGGCGCTTATCATTAAAACGTTCTTTAATTTCTAATAATTCTTCTCGAATAATATCAAGAATCTTTTCCTCATCAGCTAAAATTGCTTTTAGTTCAGCAATTAGCTTCATCAAACTTTGGAATTCATCCTCAATCTTTTCTCTTTCTAATCCAGTTAAACGCTGTAACCGCATATCAAGAATGGCTTGGGCCTGTTTTTCAGAAAGATTAAACTGGGTCATTAAGCCTTCACGGGCAATATCCGTTGTACGAGAGCCTCGGATCAGGGTAATGACAGCATCTAAATTATCAAGTGCAATTCTTAATCCTTCCAGAATATGTGCACGGGCTTCTGCTTTGTTTAATTCGAATTGCGTTCTCCGGCGAATAACCACTTTTTGATGATCTAAATAGTAAACCAAACACTGCTTTAGGCTTAACACTTTTGGCTGTCCATCTACTAATGCCAATGTGTTTATTCCAAAACTGGTTTGCAGAGCTGTTTGCTTATATAAATTATTTAAAAGAACATTCGCATTTGCATCTTTACGGACCTCAATGACAATCCGCATCCCGCGGCGGTCGGATTCATCTCTAAGGTCGGTGATTCCTTCAATTTTTTTATCACGGGCAAGCTCGGCAATTTTTTCAATTAATCTTGCTTTATTTACTTGATATGGTATTTCATTAACGATTATGACTTCTTTACCGTTGGTTTTCTGTTCAATCTCCACTTTAGCACGGATGGTAATCGAGCCACGGCCTGTTTCATATGCTTTTCTAATTCCACTGCGGCCAATAATAATCCCGCCTGTTGGAAAGTCCGGACCTGGAATGATTTCCATTAATTCTTGGATAGTGATTTCAGGTTCGCGGCTTACTGCTAATACCCCATCAATCACTTCCCCTAATTGGTGTGGCGGGATATTGGTTGCCATACCTACGGCAATCCCGGTTGTACCATTTACTAAAAGGTTTGGGAATCGGGCCGGCAGCACAACCGGCTCTCTTTCTTCACCATCATAGTTATCTTGGTAATCGATGGTATCTTTATTTAAATCTCTTAGTAGTTCCATCGAGATTTTGGACATTCTTGATTCTGTATAACGCATTGCGGCCGCTGAGTCTCCATCGACAGACCCAAAGTTTCCATGTCCATCTACGAGCATATAACGGTAGTTAAAATCCTGTGCCATCCGGACCATTGTTTCATATACAGCAGAATCACCATGCGGGTGATATTTACCGATAACATCCCCAACGATACGAGCAGACTTTTTATATGGTTTATCTGCATGAATGCCAAGGTCATGCATGGCATATAAAATACGGCGATGAACTGGTTTTAACCCATCCCGAACATCTGGAAGGGCACGTGAAACAATAACACTCATCGCATAGTCAAGAAAGGATGATTTCATTTCCTGACTAATATTAATTTCGCTTACTTTTGAATTAGGTGTTTCCGTCATATTACATACCTCCCTCCGCTTTTTATATATCTAAATTCTTTACGTATTGTGCGTTTTCCTCAATGAAGTTTCGACGTGGTTCTACCTTCTCACCCATTAACATATCAAAGGTTTCATCTGCCTCAATTGCATCTTCAAGACTTACTTGGAGCATACTTCTATTAGCAGGATCCATCGTTGTCTCCCATAACTGTTCAGGGTTCATTTCCCCTAAACCTTTATATCGTTGGATATTAGGTTTCGGTGCAGCTGGCAGCTCTGCAAATATCCGCTCAAGTTCTTTATCATTATAGGCATACTCAATTCGTTTGCCTTGCTGTACCTTGTAAAGAGGCGGCTGGGCAATATAAACATAACCAGCTTCTAAAATTTTTCTCATAAAGCGGTAAAAGAACGTTAAAAGAAGGGTACGAATATGAGCACCATCCACATCGGCATCTGTCATAATAACCACTTTATGGTAACGAGCTTTAGATATATCAAAGTCTTCGCCAATTCCTGTTCCTATTGCAGTAATCATCGCTCTAACTTCATTGTTAGATAAAATTCGATCTAAACGTGCTTTTTCTACATTAAGAATTTTCCCGCGCAGCGGTAGAATGGCTTGGAAGTGACGATCACGTCCTTGCTTTGCTGACCCGCCGGCCGAGTCACCCTCTACGATGTACAATTCACTTTCTGAAGGATCCTTTGAAGAACAATCTGCTAATTTCCCAGGCAGACTGGAAACCTCTAAGGCACTTTTGCGGCGAGTTAATTCCCTAGCCTTCTTAGCAGCAAGCCTTGCCCTTGATGCCATCAATCCTTTATCAACAATTTTTCTTGCCACGGTTGGATTCTCTAATAAAAATTTATCAAAGGTACTTGCAAAAACGGTATCAGTAATCGCTCTGACTTCTGAGTTTCCAAGCTTCGTTTTTGTTTGTCCTTCAAATTGAGGATCAGGGTGTTTGATTGAAACAATCGCTGTAATGCCTTCACGTACATCCTCACCGGAAAGGTTTGGATCACTTTCCTTGAATATGCCATTTTTTCTAGCATAATCATTTATCACTCTTGTTAAAGCGGTCTTAAAACCTGATTCATGTGTACCGCCTTCATAGGTATGAATATTATTTGCAAAAGAGTAAATATTTTCTGTATAGCCCTCGTTGTATTGGAGTGCGACTTCCACACTAATGCCGTCTTTTTCTCCTTCCATGTAGATGGGCTCATCATGGACTACTTCTTTTGTACGATTTAGATGTTCAACATACGATTTAATACCACCCTCATAGTGATATTCATTCCGTTTATTTTCTTCACGTTTATCCTCAATTGAGATTTTGATTCCTCTGTTAAGAAAGGCAAGCTCACGTAAACGAGTAGCAAGAATATCATATTCATACACTAATGTTTCCGTAAAGATCTCACCGTCTGGTTTAAAATGAGTGATCGTTCCGGTTTTGTCAGTAGTTCCAATTACCTTTAGTTCAGAAACAACTGCACCGCGTTCAAAGATAATCTGATAAATTTTACCGTCACGATGAACATTAACTTCAAGTTTGGTAGAAAGAGCATTAACAACCGATGCACCTACACCATGCAAACCGCCGGAAACCTTATAGCCTCCACCGCCAAACTTTCCACCCGCGTGAAGTACGGTCATGATTACTTCGACCGCTGGTCTGCCCATTTTTTCTTGAATATCAACTGGGATTCCACGGCCATTGTCCTTTACCGTGATACTATTATCTTCTTCAATAATGACATTGATTTCATCACAGTAGCCTGCCAGGGCTTCATCAATACTATTATCAACTATTTCCCAAACAAGATGATGCAGACCCTTTCCGCTTGTTGAACCAATATACATACCTGGTCTTTTCCGTACTGCTTCAAGCCCCTCAAGAACTTGAATTTGATCAGCGCCGTATGCTCCCTCTACTGCTTTTTGTTCCAAAGTCATACTTGTTCACCTACACCTTCTGACAAAAATATCTCTAACTAAATGATTAAAATAAAGATCTATATTAAAATTCATGTATACTCATTTGATTTGAACGTTTCTTTAATGTTCCTGAAGCAATGGGGGATAAATAAATCTTGTCATATGTAATAATGACTGATTTATAGGGGTTTTTAGACAATTTAATGACTTTTTCGCATTGTTTTTTCAAAAATTCATTCACCAATGGTGATTGATTGGCACTTTCTTTATCTAATATTGAAATAATTTCTTCCGCCCTAATATTTAACTCTTCCCCGATGTGAATATACATTAACCCACCTCAATTAACCTTCTTTATGGTGCCTGCCTGCACAATATAGGTTGAAGCATCTTTTAATGTCTGATGATCAATTCCTTCCACACTTGTCGTAGTGACAAATGTCTGGACTCTCCCTTGAATGGTATTGAGTAAATGGGATTGCCTGTAATCATCTAATTCGGATAAAACATCATCAAGCAAAAGAATTGGATATTCACCAATTTCATTATGAATCAATTCAATTTCAGCCAGCTTTACAGAGAGGGCCGTTGTACGTTGCTGCCCTTGGGAGCCGTATGTTTGAACATCCCTTCCATTAACGAAAAACAATACGTCATCACGATGCGGGCCAAACAAGGTAGTTCCTCGTTCTATTTCCCTGCCTCTCACTTTAGAAAATTTTTCCTGAAAGCTTTCTATCATTTTCGACAAATCTTGTTCTTCTAATACCTCTACAGAAGGTTTATACATAATTTCAAGTGTTTCCAAGCCTCTTGAAATACCTTGATGAATAGGTTTAGCCCAATTTTCGAGTAATCTCAGAAATTCAAACCTTTTTTTAACGACCTTTACAGCCATGTCAATAAATTGTTCGGTTAAAACCTCGAGCATGGTTGGATCGCTTTGTTTTTTGATTTGCATCATTTTTAAATAATGATTGCGTTGTTGAAGTATTTTTTGATATTGACTCATATCATGTAAGTAAATCGGTGATACCTGGCCAATTTCCATATCAATAAATCGTCTTCGTACCTGAGGGCTGCCTTTTACAATATTCAAATCCTCGGGTGCAAACATGACTACATTTAGGTTTCCAACATATTGGCTTAATTTTTGCTGTTCAATATGGTTCAGCTTTGCCTTTTTTCCTTTTTTTGAGATTACCAGCTGCAAGGGCAGGGAGCTGTGCTGCTTTTGAACTCTTCCTTCTATTTTAGCATACTCCTGGTCCCAGCGAATAAGTTCTTTGTCATTAGACGTTCGGTGTGACTTGGCCATTGCTAACACATAAATAGATTCCATTACATTGGTTTTCCCTTGAGCATTTTCTCCCAAAATAACATTTACCTTATTTTCAAACTCGACGAATAACTCGTCATAGTTCCGATAATCTTTAAGTGCTAATTTTTCTATATACATGGCAACAACATCCTTTAGCTACTCGCTAATTACAAATTCCCCGTAACCGACTATTTCGACTTTGTCACCAACGCGAAGCTTTCTCCCTCTTCTTTGGTCTTGCTCACCATTGATAAATATTTCATGCTCGCTTAAAAACCATTTGGCCATACCGCCTGTTTGGATTACATCCGCCAGCTTCAAAAATTGCCCTAATGTAATATACTCGGTATCCAATTTAATTTTTTCAGGCATCTTTTCATCCTCATTTCTAAAAATGGTCCCAATACTTTATTTTACTAAAAAAATTAGTCAGACACAAAGGAAACTAGAAAAAAATAAAAGTAAGCGGTCTATTGCTGCAGTGAAGTAACACAGTAAACTCAACCTTAGCATATAAAGAAGCCACCAGTAATATGGTGGCTTATAGGTTGTAAAGGGCTTTTTATTTAGTAGGTTCTAACTGGCAATATAAGCTGCAAAATCGTTTCGTCATGAAGTGGACGAATAACAAACGGACGCATTGCGCCGGTAAAACTTACTTTAATTTCTGTTCCTTCTAAGGCCTTTAGCGCATCCATCATATATTTTGCACTAAAAGAGATCTTCAGCTCTTCTCCGTCTATGGATTGGCTCTGAATTTCTTCCACTACCTTTCCAATTTCGGGAGTATTTGATGAAATTTCAATTGTTCCTCCCTCAATGGTAGACAGTTTCACCACATTATTTCTTCCTTCACGAGCTAAAAGGGAGGCACGATCAATCGCTTGTAGAAACTCTTTGGTATTCACTGTTACATCAGTTTTACTTTCCTCAGGAATCAATCTTGATGTATCAGGATAGTTTCCTTCTAATAATCTTGAGAAGAATAATAAGTGTTTCGCTTTGAATAAAATTTGATTCTCTGTGATGACAATATCAATTAATTCATTCGAGTCAGCAATAATTTTACTTAATTCATTTAAGCTTTTGCCAGGAATGACCACATTATAGTTTTCGTGACTTTCTGATTCAATTTTAGCTTTTCGTAAAGCAAGACGATGGCTGTCTGTTGCAATACAGGTTAGTTCTTCATTTTCAATCCGCCAGTTTACACCTGTCAAGATGGGGCGTGTTTCTGAGGTGGACACCGCAAAGTGTGTTTGACGAATCATTGCTTTTAGAAGATCTGTCGCAATGTGAAATTTGTTGTTTTCCTCAACTTGAGGAAGATGTGGATATTCTTCTGCATCAAGACCGTTCAGATTAAATTCGGACTTTCCAGAGCGAATAACGGTTTGTAACGATCCTAGAACTTCTATTTCAACCGTATCGGTAGGAAGCTTTTTAACAATTTCACTAAAAAATTTGGCTTGAAGGACAATCGCACCTGGTTGTCTGATTTCCACAATTTCATTTCCATCATCTTCTTTAGGAATAAATGATTCAATCGATATGTCTGAATCACTGCCGGTTAATGTAACTCCTTCAGTTGAAGCTGTTATTTTAATCCCCGTTAAGATTGGTATAGTCGTTCTAGAAGTGACAGCCTTCATTACATCTTGAACACTTTGAACTAAGTGGTCGCGCTGGATGATAAATTTCATCGATTTAATCCTCCGTATTATGCATATTTTTATTGCTGTTACATATAATATTATTTTTTAAAAAAATAGTAGAAGTACTAGTAGGCCCTGTTAGTATGTGGATAACTACTATTTTCAATAGAAACACAGCCTATCCACATGTGGACAGACTGTGTATAGATCCCAAGAAGTTATTCACAGTATAAACAAAAAAAATAAACTATATTTTTAAAAGCTCATGTAATTCCTTCATTTGTTTTTGAAACATAGAATCGGTTTGAAGGAGCTTTGAAATTTTTTCATGTGCGTGAATGACGGTTGTATGGTCACGTCCGCCAAATTCCTCTCCTATTTTTGGCAAGGAATAATCGGTTAATTCACGTGATAAGTACATAGCGATCTGCCGTGGAAAGGCAACAGACTTTGTCCGCTTTTTTGCTTTGAAGTCCTCTAGTTTAATACTATAATGCTCCCCAACAACCTTTTGAATTTCATGAATGGTAATCACCTTTGGCTTAGAGCTTGGGATGATATCTTTTAATGCCTCGGCTGCAAGATCTGCATTGATATCTTTATTGATTAAAGACGAATAAGCCACCACCCTAATGAGCGCACCTTCGAGCTCACGGATGTTCGAATCAATCTGGTTAGCAATGTATAGCATCACTTCATTCGGAATATCTAAACCTTCAGCCTTTGCTTTTTTACGGAGAATCGCTATTCTCGTCTCTAAATCAGGCGGAGTGATATCGGTAATTAAGCCCCACTCGAATCGCGAACGAAGCCGGTCTTCTAATGTGGGAATTTCCCTTGGCGGGCGGTCACTTGAGATAATAATTTGTTTGCTTTCCTCATGCAGGGCATTAAAGGTATGGAAAAATTCTTCCTGGGTTGATTCTTTTCCGGCCAGGAACTGAATATCATCAATAAGTAAGATATCGACATTCCGATATTTATTGCGGAAACTCTCTGCTTTATTATCACGAATTGAGTTAATAAATTCATTCGTGAATTTTTCGGATGATAAGTAAACTACTTTTGCAGCTGGATTATGATCTAGAACATAATGGCCAATAGCATG
Source organism: Bacillus sp. ISL-18 (assembly GCF_018613415.1). Classification (GTDB taxonomy): domain Bacteria; phylum Bacillota; class Bacilli; order Bacillales; family Cytobacillaceae; genus Neobacillus. Next base: position 9,048 of record NZ_JAGGQG010000028.1, read on the forward strand.
CATTAAGTGCGTTTTTCCGAGTCCCACTCCCCCATAAATAAATAAGGGATTATAAGCCTTTGCTGGTGCTTCTGCTACTGCAAGTGACGCAGCGTGGGCAAATCGATTTCCTGAGCCAATAACAAATGTATCAAAAGTATATTTTTGATTTAAGATTCCCTGGGGGAATTCGACGTGATCATCATCTTTTTTAATCTTTTTAGGCGGCAGCTGGACGTCATTTTCAGCTTCATTTTGATTTTGCGGAATAATAAACTTTACAGATAGCTCTTCACCGGTTATTTCATAAAGGATTCCCGAGATTAACTGAGAATAACGCTCTTCCAGCCAGTCCCTTGCAAATTCATTAGGAGCGGTAATCACCAGGAGATTGCCTTGTAAGGAATGGGCTTTTGTAGATTTAAGCCAGGTATCAAAGCTTGGCTTGCTTATCTTTTTCTCGATATTGGCCAGCGCTGCATTCCAAAGATCCGCAATATTTTCCAACTAATATCCCTCCTTTTTCATTTTATAAAACAATTTATCATAACAGACACTCTCTTTAATTACTGCCTAACTCCAAACAAATATTTATTAACGGCAATGTTCCGTGAAAAAATAGGTTATACCGGCAGTACAACCTATTAATTTATAAATATACAAAACAGTGATTGTGGAAAAACTTATAATAAGGAAATAAAGTGGAGTTTCGACAATATCCACCGCTTGTGGACAAGTTTTTACAGAATGCTAGGATAAACTATCCACATGTTATCCACAATTTGTGGATAACACTTTTCTGTTGATGAAGTTATTCAGAGTGAAAACACAAATATAATAACAAATAATTGCCTGAGGTGCAATGCTTTTTCGTAGTTTATCCACAACTGTAACATTCTGTGTGTAAAATTTGTCCACAAGCTGATGGTTTGTGTAAAACCTGTCAATATCATGTGTGGATAATAAAAATAATGTCGAAAAATTTTCCACAGCCAAGGAAAGCGGAGGTGACCGTTTAGCGACGTAAGGATTGGATCCGCTCCGCATGAGATAAAGGAAACACGAAGAGCGTAAGAGATTCGATGTTGACTTATCGTAAGGAGGAGAGGGCCAATACTCTAGTCGCTGGTCACCGGAGCCAGACAATCTAGAAAAGCGGAAGCATCTTGATCAGGTGTGACAGACAGGGATGTGATTTAATCGTTCGGCATCTTACCGATAGAATTTCTTGTAAGCAAAGAACTCATACCGAGAAATATTGGAAATAACGAATAATCTTTAGAGAGATGTTGACAATTACAAGTAGACGTCTTTATAATAAGTAGGACTGTCAATTAAGATTTAAATTTGATAGCTATTCCTCAGGGAGGTGTCATATATGAAAAGAACATATCAACCAAATAAACGTAAACATAGTAAAGTTCACGGATTCCGTAGTCGCATGAGCTCAGCAAACGGACGTAAGGTTCTTGCTCGCCGTCGTCAAAAAGGAAGAAAAGTATTATCAGCTTAGGCCACTGAAACGTCTCAGTGGTCTTTTTTTCAATTATAGTGGAAGCGCTATTAGAAAAGCGGAAGCGCCTTGACCAGGGGCGACAGGCACAAGACAAGCTGGCGAGAAGGCTGTTGTTTAGCCTTCTTGACGGTTTGGCTTATGACCCTGAGCCCCTAGGCACTGAAGCTAGACAAAGAAAAGCAGAAGCGTTTGGATCAGGGGCTCCGGGCCCCGAGGCGCTGCTGCAAGACAATTCTCATCGTATAAACCTAGATAAAGGAGTTTTTTTTATGAAAAAAGAATTCCGAGTAAAGAAGAATAACGATTTTCAAGCGGCCTTTAAGAAGGGGCGGTCGTTTGCAAACCGGCAATTTGTGGTCTATTCATTAGAAAAAGAGGAACAAGACTTTTTTCGAATCGGATTGTCTGTAAGTAAAAAGCTTGGAAATGCTGTTACTAGAAATAGAATTAAACGATATGTAAGGCAATCCGTCATGGAAATGCAGGATCAACTAACAAAAGGGAATGATTATGTAATCATCGCCAGGAAACCTGTTGCTGAAATGGACTTTTTTGAAGTGAAGAAGAGTCTTACCCATGTGCTGAAGGTTGGGAAAGTATTGAAGAAAAACTAACCATTTGGAAAAATAGTTTTAATATACCTAAAACAGTAAAGACATCCACTCCATAAAAATGCTAAAATGGAAGCAAAAGTTGTGGACTAGCTGGTTGGGTTAGAACTGCAGGATAAAGAAAGAAATTACATATCAAAATATTAGTTTACTTAGTATAGGTAGGGAGGAAATTTTGGTTGAAAAAACGAATATTACTTTCGTTCGGCGTCCTTTCTGTATTCTTATTTTTAACTGGCTGCAGTGAAATTAAAAAGCCAATTACATCAGAAAGTACAGGTTTTTGGAATGAATATATTGTCTATCCGTTATCTTGGGTAATTAAAGAGGGAGCACATCTGCTTGGGGGAAGCTATGGATTATCACTAATCGTGGTAACCATTCTCATTCGTCTAGTACTCCTGCCGCTTATGGTCAAACAAACAAGGAGTTCAAAGGCTATGCAGGCTTTGCAGCCCGAAATGAAGGCACTTCGTGAAAAATATAGCTCGAAAGACCAAAAAACACAGCAAAAGCTCCAGCAGGAAACGATGGCACTCTTTCAAAAACACGGGGTCAATCCAATGGCTGGATGTTTCCCATTAATCGTACAAATGCCGATTTTAATTGGTTTTTATCATGCAATTTCCAGAACGAGAGAAATTGCTTCCGATAGTTTTTTATGGTTTGATCTGGGAGAAAAGGACCCTTATTATATCTTACCGATTGTGGCAGGGATTACGACCTTTATTCAGCAAAAAATGATGATGGCAGGACAAGAGCAAAATCCACAAATGGCCATGATGGTCTGGATGATGCCTATTATGATTGTTTTCTTTGCGTTTAGTTTCCCTGCAGCTCTTTCCTTGTATTGGGTTGTCGGAAATATATTTATGATTGTTCAAACCTATTTTATTAAAGGACCGGACCTAAGGGCGCAGGCCGCCGGTAATGCGGGAGGAGCAAAAAAGTGAAACAGGTAACTGCTACAGGACAAACTGTCGAAGAAGCAGTAGAATCAGCTTTAGCTCAATTAAATACTACCAAAGACCGCGCAGATGTGGATATAATCGATGAAGGCAAAAAGGGGATCTTCGGAATTTTTGGAGCAAGGCCTGCTGTTGTCAAAGTAACGGTTATCCTTGATCCAATTGAAGAGGCAAAGAAGTTTTTAGAACAAGTTAGTGAACAAATGGGTGCACGGGCGGAAATTGAAATTATACGAGATGGTAAACAAGTGACCTTCGTGATGACGGGTGAAAAGATTGCTCTTTTAATTGGAAAAAGAGGTCAAACCCTAAATTCACTTCAATATTTAACTCAGCTGGTCATTAACCGTTCTTCAAATCACTATTTAAATGTCATTTTGGATGCTGAAGATTACCGGAATCGAAGAAGTGAAACACTCATTCAGTTAGCCCATCGTCTTGCCGGTAAGGCTGTCAAGACAGGAAAAGATGTGGCCTTAGAACCAATGCCTTCGTATGAGCGTAAAGTTATTCATAGTGCTTTATCTGATAATAAACGCGTTAAGACCTTCTCTGACGGATCTGAACCACATCGATTTATCGTTATCACACCAGTAAGAAGATAACTAGAAGCGAAAAAGTAACTAACATGAAGGGCACTCTACCAAGTAGAGTGCCTTTTTTTTTATGTTTATTTTTAGCATGCTGATTGGAGCGGAAAGCGAAGCCGCATGAAGCGGAAATTACCATTAAAGGTGAAAGCAACCTGGAAAATAAGACTGTTGATAACTTTTGTTGATTAACAAAATGCAGGTGCAGGTCTCAGCTTATTGTTATTCACATGTTGATAAGTTAAAATAATAAAAGGACATCACAAGACTGTGGATAAGTAAGATAGTCGAAGTGGTTTACTTTTTTAACAGAAAATGATGTGGTATTCTATTTTTTTGGATATAAAATTTACGATCATATATAGATTGAGCTTTTATTTGTGAGGTGAAGTAAATGGAATACGATACAATTGCGGCAATATCGACACCGATGGGGGAGGGCGCTATTGCCATTGTGCGCTTGAGTGGTGATAAGGCAATCCCGATTGCGGACAAGATGTTTAAAGGCATCGGAGGAAAAAAGCTTATCGATGTTTCCAGTCATACGATTCACTATGGGCACTTGCTGGATCCAAAAAATGGTGATGTCATTGAAGAGGTCATGGTTTCGGTGATGAAGGGACCTAAAACCTTTACTAAAGAGGATGTAGTCGAAATTAATTGCCATGGTGGAATTGTTTCTGTCAATCGAGTGCTCCAGCAGGTGTTAAAGGCTGGGGCACGATTGGCTGAACCAGGAGAGTTTACCAAACGGGCTTTTTTAAATGGACGAATCGACTTATCACAGGCTGAAGCCGTGATGGATTTAATTCGGGCAAAAACAGACAGGGCGATGAATGTCGCTCTAGGGCAAATGGAAGGTCGTCTTTCTAAATTAATTCGAACATTAAGACAAGAAATTTTAGAGGTTTTAGCCCATGTAGAAGTAAATATCGATTATCCGGAATATGATGATGTCGAAGAAATGACACATAAAATGCTTTTAGAAAAAGCACATTTTGTACGGGAAGAAATCCAAAAACTGCTGAAAACTTCGGAGCAGGGAAAAATATTACGGGAAGGGTTGTCAACCGTCATTGTCGGTCGGCCTAATGTCGGGAAATCCTCTTTATTAAATAGCCTCGTTCATGAGAATAAAGCGATCGTTACGGATATCCCAGGGACAACCCGCGATGTGATTGAAGAATATGTGAATGTTCGTGGTGTTCCACTTCGATTATTAGATACAGCGGGAATAAGGGAAACAGAAGATATTGTTGAACGGATTGGTGTGGAACGTTCCCGTCAAGTTTTAAAAGAGGCGGATCTGATTTTACTTGTATTGAATTATTCTGATCAGTTGACGGTAGAAGATGAAAATCTTTTTGAAGTGGTCAAGGGAATGGATGTTATTGTTATAGTGAACAAAACAGACTTGCCACAGCAAATTGATTTAGATCGTGTTCAGAAATTAGCTAAAGAGCATAAATTGGTGACCACTTCGTTGTTGGAAGAACGCGGCGTCGATGATCTTGAAGAAGCGATTTCTTCTTTATTTTTCTCAGGGTCAATTGAAGCAGGAGATATAACCTATGTTTCAAACACCCGCCATATTGCGGTGTTGAATCAGAGTCTCCAAACAATAGAAGATGCCATTGAAGGGGTTGAAATGGGTGTTCCCATTGATATCGTTCAAATCGATATGACTCGGACATGGGAGCTGCTTGGTGAAATCATTGGGGATAGTGTTCATGAGAGTCTCATTGACCAACTGTTCTCCCAATTTTGTTTAGGAAAATAAAGAACTCTGGGGAAGGCATTCGTTTTGCTAATGCCAATTCTGGACAGGATAATAAAAAAGCGTTAGCTCTCGCAGGGAGCTAGGAGAAGCAAGTTTCCGTAATGGTACGGAAAAGGAGGAAACACATGCAATACGAAGCAGGAAATTATGACGTCATAGTCGTTGGTGCAGGGCATGCTGGTTGTGAGGCCGGACTTGCGGCCGCAAGACTTGGTGCTAAAACTTTAATGATTACAATTAACCTAGATATGGTGGCATTTATGCCATGTAACCCATCTGTCGGCGGGCCGGCTAAGGGAATTGTCGTTCGTGAGATTGATGCTCTTGGTGGTGAAATGGGTAAAAATATTGATAAAACCTATATCCAGATGAGAATGTTAAACACCGGCAAAGGACCTGCAGTAAGAGCCTTAAGGGCACAAGCCGATAAATTTGCCTATCAGCATGAAATGAAAAAAACACTCGAAGAAGAACCTAATTTAACGCTCCTTCAAGGTATGGTTGAACAATTGATCGTTGAAGATGGAGTGGTTAATGGGGTTATTTCAAAGACTGGTGCGATCTACCGTGCTAAGACAGTAGTGATCACAACAGGCACCTATTTGCGTGGGGAGGTTATCCTGGGCGAATTGAAATATTCAAGCGGACCTAATAATCAGCAGCCATCTATTAGGTTGTCTGAGCATTTAGAAGAGCTTGGTTTCGACTTAGTCCGTTTTAAGACAGGTACACCGCCACGGGTAAACAGTAATACGATCGATTATAGCAAAACGGAAATACAACCAGGGGATGAGGTTCCAAGAGCCTTTTCATATGAAACAACGAAATATATTACCGATCAGCTGCCATGCTGGTTAACTTATACAAATGATCAAACACATCAAATTATTGATAATAATTTACATCGCTCACCGATGTTTTCTGGCATGATTAAGGGCACAGGTCCAAGGTACTGTCCTTCCATCGAAGATAAGGTGGTCCGTTTTAATGACAAGCCGCGCCATCAAATCTTTTTGGAGCCGGAAGGAAGAAATACACAGGAAGTCTATGTGCAGGGAATGTCAACCAGTCTCCCAGAAGATGTACAGCTGCAAATCCTTAAAACAGTTCCTGGGTTAGAAAATGCCCAGATGATGAGGGCTGGCTATGCCATTGAATATGATGCAATTGTCCCAACACAGTTATGGCCTACCTTAGAAACTAAGGTTGTCAAAAATCTATACACTGCCGGCCAAATTAATGGCACAAGCGGTTATGAAGAGGCTGCGGGTCAAGGAATTATGGCAGGGATTAACGCAGGGTTAAATGCTTTAGGGAAAGAGCAATTAATTCTAAGCCGCTCCGATGCCTATATTGGAGTATTAATTGATGATTTAATTACAAAAGGGACTAATGAACCCTATCGTTTGCTAACCTCACGTGCGGAATATCGCTTGTTATTGCGCCATGATAATGCGGATCTACGTTTGACTGAAATTGGTCATCGAATTGGTCTAATCCGTGATGACCGTTATGAAACATTTTTAGTCAAGAAGGAAGCAATTGAAGCAGAGAAGGAACGGTTACAGTCGATTATTTTAAAACCATCTGCAGAAGTTCAAGAGTTGATTCGCAGTATCGGCGGCAGTGAACTGAAAGACGGGATCCGTGCTTCCGATTTATTAAAACGGCCGGAAATGACATATGGGTTACTAGAAAAATTAACTAGCAGTGACCTTCCTTTGGATGATGAAATGAAAGAACAAGTAGAAATTCAACTTAAATATGAAGGTTATATTGATAAATCGCTGCAGCAAGTAGAACGGCTTAAGAAAATGGAAAACAAACGAATTCCTGAAAATATCGATTACGATGCCATAAACGGTCTCGCAACAGAGGCAAAACAAAAGCTTAAGCAAATTAAACCTGTCTCCCTTGCCCAGGCATCCCGTATTTCCGGAGTGAATCCAGCAGATATCTCCATTCTGCTTGTTTATCTTGAACAAGGGCGGATTGCCAGGGTTTCAAACGAGTGAGAATAAGCAAACCGCGGAGGAGCTCTTAGCTAAGAGAGCTCTCCTGCGGCAATGCTAGATAATGAGTGAGGAAGATTTGTTAATGAATATCGAACAATTTACAGCCAACCTTCAGGAAAAGGGGATTACCCTTTCCGAAAAACAGCTTGACCAGTTTGAAACCTATTTTACAACCTTGGTTGAGTGGAATGAAAAAATGAACCTAACCGCTATTACGGAAAAAACAGATGTGTATTTAAAGCATTTTTATGACTCAATCACAGCTTCCTTCTACTTTGATTTTACGAAACCCTTTCATTTATGTGATGTTGGTGCCGGAGCTGGTTTTCCAAGTATTCCGTTAAAAATTGTTTATCCACATATCGAAGTAACAATCGTAGATTCATTGAACAAACGGATTTCCTTTTTAAACCATCTTGCTGATGTTTTACATTTGGAAAATATTCATTTTGTTCATGACCGCGCCGAAACCTTTGGGGTGAATCCCGTCTATCGGGAAAGCTTTGATGTCGTGACAGCACGAGCTGTAGCTCGCTTGTCAGTGTTAAGCGAGTTTTGTATTCCGCTGGCAAAAGTGGGCGGGCATTTTCTTGCAATGAAAGCCCTGCATGCTAAGGAAGAATTAGATGCTGGCCAAAAGGCGATTACCACGCTTGGCGGCAAGGTAGAAAAGGTCCATACATTTACGCTGCCAATGGAAGATAGTGAACGGACCATTCTGATTATAAAAAAAGAAAAACAAACGCCAAAGAAGTACCCGCGCAAACCAGGTACACCTGGCAAGTCGCCAATTGAATAAGCTAAAACCCCGGTAAGTTATTACTGGTTTTCGTCTAAAAGCACATAACAATTTTACAAAAGCAGGATCCCAGGCAGGAAGAAATTATTTGCATATAGAATAAGTAATAGGGAGTTTCTTAAAGGTGGTGTTGGGGATGAAGAGTTCATTTACACGCTTTTTTGGCCTCGGCGAAAAGGGAGAGCAAGAGGTTGAGCAGGAGCTGCATATAGAACGAAACGAAGAAATCAAGAAAATACCGATTAACCAAATAATTCCGAACCGATTCCAGCCACGGACGGTATTTGATGAAGACAAAATTGAAGAATTATCACGTACGATTCATATACATGGTATTATTCAGCCAATAGTCGTCCGGGAGTTTGCAGCCAATAAATACGAGATCATTGCCGGAGAGCGGCGTTGGCGGGCGATGAAAAAGCTAGGCTGGACAGAAGCGCCGGCTATTGTTAAAAATCTCTCAGATACAGAAACCGCATCTGTAGCCTTGATTGAAAATTTACAACGGGAAGAATTATCTCCGATTGAGGAAGCTATTGCATATGGTAAACTGCTTGAATTGCACAATTTAACGCAGGAAGCATTAGCACAGCGGCTTGGGAAAGGTCAATCCACTGTGGCTAATAAGCTGCGTCTGCTTAAATTACCACAGCCTGTTCAGGATGCCTTATTAAGTAAAGTCATTACTGAGCGCCATGCCCGTGCCTTAATTCCACTTAAGGATCCGGAAAAACAAGTGACCTTATTAGCTGAAGTAATGGAGAGAAATTTAAATGTAAAGCAAACGGAGGAACGTGTTGTCCGCTTGCTTGAACAAAAAAATCAAGCGCCAAAGCCGAAACGTAAGGCTTTTAGTAAAGATATGAGAATTGCCGTAAATACCATCCGGCAATCTCTTTCCATGGTATCGGACAGCGGGATCAACCTGGACTCTGAGGAAGAGGAATTTGATGAATTTTACCAATTTACAATCCGCATCCCGAAGAAAAAGTAAATAAATAGATAACGAAGAACTAGACAGAATGATGTTTGGTTCTTCTTTTTTATTTAGAATCCCTCCTTTGCCGTTTTGTTCGCTATTGGAAAAATAAGCTAAATCTACTAGTGGAATTTTTTTAGGAAACAAACCAACTCCAATTAAAATCATGTTAGAATAAAGGAATGGAAAATTTACTTTCTTTTCCGTTATTGAGATAATTAATACATTTGATAGAATGCTAGATTTACTATTTTTTAATTTTAGGTAGGTGACAACGTGGGGAAAATCCTTTCAATCGCAAACCAAAAAGGTGGAGTCGGAAAAACGACAACCTCTGTCAACCTAGGTGCCTGCTTAGCATACATAGGGAAACGGGTCTTACTAGTCGATATTGATCCGCAGGGAAATGCAACAAGCGGAGTTGGTATTGAAAAGGCTGAAGTTGAACAGTGTATATATGATGTTTTAGTAGATGATGTAGAAGCAAAGGATGTCATTAAAGCAACCTCTGTTGAAAATTTGTATGCGATTCCAGCTACTATTCAACTAGCAGGAGCTGAAATTGAATTGGTTCCGACTATTTCAAGAGAAGTTCGGTTAAAACGTGCTCTTGGGGAAGTGAAAGATCAGTTTGATTACATTATTATCGATTGCCCGCCATCATTAGGACTATTAACATTAAATGCACTAACTGCATCGGATGCGGTTTTAATCCCGGTACAATGTGAGTACTATGCATTAGAAGGTCTTAGTCAATTATTAAATACTGTTAGACTCGTCCAAAAACATTTAAATCAAGATTTGAAAATTGAGGGCGTGCTGCTAACGATGCTTGATGCAAGAACAAACCTTGGACTTCAAGTGATTGAAGAAGTAAAAAAATACTTTCAAGATAAAGTCTATAAAACCATTATTCCAAGAAATGTACGTCTAAGTGAAGCACCCAGCCATGGGGAGCCAATCATTACTTATGATGCTAAATCCCGGGGGGCTGAAGTTTATTTAGATTTAGCGAAGGAAGTGGTCTCAAATGGCTAAAGGTTTAGGAAAAGGATTGAATGCCTTCTTTAATGAAGTAAGTAAAGAAGAGACAGTCCAGGAAATTAAACTGAAAGAGCTTCGTCCAAACCCATATCAGCCACGGAAAACCTTCCAGCAAGAAACCATTGACGAACTAAGAGATTCGATCATAGAGCATGGGATTCTGCAGCCGATTGTCGTCCGCAAAAGTATTAGGGGCTATGAAATTGTAGTCGGCGAACGGCGCTTCCGTGCTGCCAAGGAAGCGCAGCTTGAAACCATCCCTGCTGTTGTCCGTGAGCTCACGGAGCAGCAAATGATGGAATTAGCTGTCCTAGAAAACCTGCAAAGAGAAGATTTAAACCCGATAGAAGAGGGACAAGCATATCAAACATTAATAGAAAAGTTAAAGCTTACACAGGAAGAGGTAGCTAAGCGTCTAGGAAAAAGCCGGCCGCATGTAGCGAACCATATCCGCCTGCTCTCCCTCCCTCCAAAAATTCAGGAACTTATTTCAAGCGGGAGTATTTCAATGGGACATGGCCGTGCATTACTAGGACTTCGACAGAAAGCAAAGCTGCCTGTTTTAGTGGACAAGGTAATCAAGGAAGGACTGAATGTCCGTCAATTAGAAAAGTTAATCCAGCAAATAAACGAGAATGTTTCACGTGAAACAAAAAAGCCGGAACAGAAAAAGGATGTATTTGTGCAGCAGCGTGAGCATTCTCTTCGTGAACGGTTTGGAACAACGGTAAATATTGTTCAAAAGAAAAATAAAGGGAAAATTGAAATTGAATTTTTCTCACAAGAGGATTTAGAGCGGATCTTAGAAATGCTTGATCAAGAGGAATAAGAAAAGCTACAGCCCATAGGCGCTGCGGCTGGACAATTCTCAAAGTCAATTTTATAGTTCTGCTAAATAGACTCGCCACTCGGCGGGTTTTTCTTTGTTAAAAAATCTTCCAATTCATTCGTGGACATGCTAGGTTATAACTATTATTATTTCGAGCGACGAAGAAGGAGAAAAGAGTATGTTTTTATTAGGAACACTTGTGAATGGTCTATTAATTGTTATTGGTACTCTTCTAGGTAAATGGTTAAATCGGATACCAGAGGGAATGAAAAAGACCGTCATGTATGCAATCGGTCTGTCGGTTATGGTTTTAGGCTTACAAATGGGCTTAAAGAGTGAAAACTTTCTAATCGTGATTATTAGCCTAGTTGTGGGTGCTGTTGCCGGTGAGCTATTAAGATTAGAAGATAAATTAAATGATTTAGGCGGCTGGCTCGAACGCAGGGTAGGTTCCAATGGGAAAGGAAGTATTTCTGAGGGATTTGTGACGGCAACCTTAATCTTTGTGATTGGGGCAATGGCCATTATTGGTGCTCTTGATAGCGGTATTCGCGGCGATCATGATGTATTGTACACCAAATCATTAATCGATGGTTTTACGGCGTTAATCCTAACAACTACGCTTGGAATTGGCGTTATTTTTTCAGCCATCCCTGTTGTCCTCTATGAAGGATTAATTGCTTTATTTGCGACACAAATTGATCGCTTCGTTCCTAAAGAATTAATGGATCAATTTATTGTTGAAATGACGGCAACGGGTGGTGTGATGATTTTTGCCATCGGGCTGAACCTTACCGGTATAGTGAAAATTAAAGTAGCAAACCTACTGCCAGGAATTGTAGTCACAGGGATAATCGTTACGATTCTCTACAGCTATCATCACTTTTTTATATGAGTGAAAAAGAGCAATCGATTAGTGGTCGATTGCTCTTTTAATTTGTCTTTTCTTCCTCTACCCAATCCAATTCTGTCCAGTTTTGGTTTGGATAAAGCAGGCTGGCTTGAACGATTCCCGATGCAATCGTCTTAGCCATTTTCATCACAAGATTCAACCTTGTATTTTGTAAGACAAAAAATTCCATGAACCCGCTGACATTGACAATTCCAGTAATATGAATGTCACCGACGGCAGGCAGTTCCTTGTTAACCCCTGCTCCTGGTTTGACTGGCCCATCCCCAACTTGGATAACACCGACATTTTTAATCCGTCCTAAGCAGGCATCAATCCCAATTATGTATGGATTGGCATGAATAGTAGTAATCTCAAGCAGTTTATCTGCCAGATTAACAGCATGAATAGGTTCATCTAAAGTTCCGTAAACGTAAAATGATTGAAGTTCCTTTTCCTCAAGAAGGCTCCCGACCAGCGGTCCTAATGAATCCCCTGTAGAGCGGTCAGTTCCAATACAAACAAATACAATAGGGCGTCTAGTGACACTAGGGATATTTAGGAGTAATTCATGAGCAAGCTGTTCAGCAGCATCCGATTCATCATGTACGATGCTTACCTTGCCCCTCCTGTCAAAAAAGCTAGTCTTCAAATTCATTCCGTCCACTCCCTAACACATAATCATTCATTGAAAAAATCAGCTCGTTTTGGGGCTGTTATCCGTGTTTTTAATCAGTATACGGAAAATTTTGAAAATCTATACATCGGATAGGCAAAAAATGCAAATTCATAATGCTATTATCTAAAAAGAAAACTTGTTAAAATAGAATGGATACAGAGGGTTAGAGGAAGGTGTTATATGAGTCTTACACAAAGAGGAATACAAAAGCTTATCGATAAATATCAAAATGAAGACACCTGGTTGAATATTGGAGAAGGCTTGCTTAAAATAATTGTCATCATAGTTATTGCCAATATTTTAATTCGAATCGGCAAGCTGGCCATTCATAACATTTTTAAAATTAGAAATCTTTCTCCATTGAACACATCTGAACGAAGGGAAGCAACACTTTCTAAGCTGCTTGACAATATGCTTACCTACGTCGTTTACTTTATTGCCCTTATGATGGTCCTATCGGTACTGGGAATCGATGTAAAGGCACTGATTGCCGGAGCTGGAGTCGTTGGTTTAGCAGTCGGTTTTGGCGCTCAGAGCTTGGTAAAGGACGTTATTTCCGGATTCTTTATTATTTTTGAGGATCAGTTTTCTGTGGGTGACCATGTTCGGATTGGACAATTTGAAGGAAACGTTCAGGCAATTGGATTAAGAACGACCAAATTAAAGAGCTGGACAGGAGAAGTTCATATTTTACCTAATGGAAGTATTGCAGAGGTAACAAACTTTTCACTTAATAACAGCTTAGCGATCATTGATGTTGGCATTGCTTATGAAGAGGACCTTGATAAAGCTGAAAGGGTTATAAGGGAGTTACTTGAAAAAATGCCGGAAAGATATGAAGAATTGGTTAAAGAACCGGATTTTCTTGGAATTCAAAATTTTGGGCCGTCCGAGGTGACATTAAGAATTGTGGCTGAAACACTGCCAATGCAGCATGCCGCAGTATCAAGGAAAATCCGCAAAGATATTAAACTTTCTTTAGATGAGCATGGAATTGAAATTCCGTATCCACGGATGGTTATGTATTCGAAAGATAATGGTAATATGAAAGAACCAAGTGTTTAAGGGGGACAAACAGATGGAAGAAAAAGAATTTGCCCTAAATGACGTTGTAGAGATGAAGAAACAACATCCATGTGGTACCAACCGCTGGAAAATTATTCGGATGGGAATGGATGTCCGGATCAAATGTGAGGGCTGCGGTCATAGTGTTTTGATCCCAAGAAGAGAATTTTCAAGGAAAATGAAAAAAATTTTAGTCAAGCATGAAGGATAATATTTCATGCTTCTTTTTTATTCAGCTCTATTATAGCTGATGAATAAATAGAAACAGTATGACGGGAGTGGCGATGATGGTGGAAATACGAAAGGCGGCATGTCCGTTAAACTGCTGGGATAGCTGTGGTTTTCATGTAACAATTGACAATGGCAAGGTGATCAAAGTGGAGGGTGACCCGGCACATCCGATCACTAGAGGGAAAATATGCGGGCGTGGGCGGATGCTAGAGAAAAGAACCAATTCTAAGCAGCGTCTATTAAACCCGTTAAAAAAGATAAATGGAGAATTTGTAGAAATTTCATGGGAGCAGGCCCTTGATGAAATTGCAGCGAAGTTTCTAGAAATAAAACAAACGGTTGGGACAACTGCTGTTCTGCACAGCCATGACTATGCTAATAATGGAATTTTAAAAAATTTAGACCAGCGCTTTTTTAATTGTTATGGCGGGGTAACGCAAGTTTATGGATCTCTCTGCTGGGGAGCAGGAATTGAAGCCCAGAAGTGGGATTTTGGAAATGCCTATAGCCATGAACCCGATGATATTGTTAACAGCAAAAATATTATTATTTGGGGACGAAATGTTGCCAGAACCAATATGCATTTATATGAAAGATTGCTAGAGGCAAAGAAACAAGGTGTTAAGTTATATGTGATTGATCCGCTTTATAATGCGACGGCCAAACAAGCGGATGAATTTATTACCATAAAACCGGGAATGGATGGAATATTGGCTGCTGGTATTATGAAAGAAATACTCCGGCTTGGACTAGAAGATCAGGATTTTATTAATCAAGCCACACTCGGATTTGAAGATTTAGTAGGGCTTCTTGATAGTATTTCCCTAGAAAAGATCAGTGAAATGACAGAAGTGTCTGATGAGATGATTACCAAATTAGCACTTGTCTATAGTGACAGACCCACCGCTACTTTTATGGGCTTAGGAATGCAGCGCTATGAAAATGGCGGAAATACTATTCGTTTGATCGATGCCCTGGCAGCTATCAGTGGAAATATTGGCCTTCCTGGAGGAGGAGCCAATTATGCTAATCTCCAGGTTGGCCAAAGTTTCGCTTTTCATGAGTTAACCCTCCCTCATCGTAAACAAGAGAGCCGCCAATTCTCTATAATGAAACAGGCGGAAGAGACCTTAAAGGCTGCCGATCCAGCAATTGAAATGATTGTGGTGACATGCGGGAACCCGCTTACACAGGTCCCGGATAGCGGCGTAGTTGAAAAGGCCTTCTCTTCTGTGCCGACCGTTGTAGTGCTGGAGCAATTTATGACGGATACCGCATTAGTTGCAGATTATGTTTTGCCTACGACAACTGCTTTTGAAGAAGAAGATTTTTATTATTCTTCTATGTATCATCATTATGTAAATTACAGTCCAAAACTTGTTTCGGCCCCTGGAGAAGCAAAATCCGATTTATGGATTTGGACACAGCTGGCAGCAAGACTTGGATTCGGTGATGATTTTGCTTATACGCAAGATGAATGGTTAAGGATGACCTTAAAGCCGCTGAAAGATTCAGGCATTACTCTTGAAAAATTAAAAGAGCAGCACACGATGGAACTGCCAGTTGAAAAGGTGCCATGGCATAATCGTGAATTTCAAACCCCCTCCGGGAAATTTGAATTTACTTCTAAAATAGGTCAACAAAGAGGTAAAAACGGATTGTTAACGTTAGCCGTTCCGGAGGAATCCAAGTGGAACAATCCTGTGCTTGCCAAAGACTTTCCCTATCAGCTGCTGACCATCCATCCAATGCGTTCGAACCATTCCCAAAATTATCATCTTTTAGGTGAGACCCTTAGACTTAAAGTAGAGGTTGCCCCAAATATTGCCGAAGAAAAAGGGTTAGTAAACGGTGATTTTGTAAGAGTATGGAATGACCGCGGCGAAGTGAAGGGGTATATTTCCATATTAGTGAAGGCACATCCTAACACGATTAATATTGATGAAGGCATCTGGAAGAGGTTTGGCGGTTCTGTTAATCAACTGACCTCGAGCCGGGAATCAGATAATGGGATGGGCAGTACCCTTTACGATTGTCTAGTAAATCTCGAAAAGTGGGAAACCAACTAACTGCTGCAAAAAAAGCGGCAGTTGTATTTTTTGTGTTTGTTGTCTTATAATTGTGAGAGGCTTTTTAATATATAAAGAACTTATTTTTATATAGATACTTATTACTAGGAGTGAACGTGAATGGCTTTAACAGCTGGTATTGTCGGTTTGCCGAACGTTGGTAAGTCGACATTATTTAATGCAATAACACAAGCAGGAGCGGAATCAGCGAATTATCCTTTCTGTACGATTGACCCGAACGTAGGAATTGTTGAAGTACCTGACCATCGTCTGCAAAAATTAACGGAACTTGTGCAGCCAAAAAAGACGGTTCCAACGGCATTTGAATTTACCGATATTGCCGGGATTGTTAAAGGGGCTAGTAAAGGTGAAGGACTCGGAAATAAGTTTCTTTCACATATTCGCCAAGTAGATGCGATTTGTCAGGTAGTCCGCTGCTTTGCGGATGAAAACATCACCCACGTATCTGGTAAGGTAGATCCAATTGATGATATTGAAACGATTAACCTTGAGTTAATTCTTGCTGATATGGAATCAGTCGAAAAAAGAATTAGCCGTGTGGAAAAGTTGGCTAAGCAAAAAGATAAAGAAGCTGCAGCTGAATTTGAAGTCCTTGCGATGCTGCGCGATGCCTTTGAAGCTGAGAAGCCGGCTCGTACTATTGACTTTACCGATGAACAATTAAAACTAGTTAAGGGTCTTCACTTGTTAACGATTAAGCCGGTTTTATATGTTGCCAATGTGAGCGAAGATGATATTGCTGACCCAGCTGATAATGAATACGTACAAAAGGTACGTGAATTTGCGGCAAAAGATAATGCCGAAGTGATTGTCATTTGTGCCAAAATTGAAGAAGAAATCGCTGAGCTTGAAGGTGAAGAGAAGGCGATGTTCCTTTCTGAGTTAGGCATTGAAGAATCCGGATTAGATCAATTAATTCGTGCTGCATACAGCCTGCTGGGTTTAGCTACTTACTTCACAGCGGGTGTACAGGAAGTACGTGCCTGGACTTTCAGAAAAGGAATGAAAGCTCCGCAATGTGCCGGCGTTATTCATTCTGATTTTGAACGTGGATTTATTCGTGCGGAAACCGTTTCTTTTGATGATTTGTTAGCTGCTGGCAGCCATAATGCAGCAAAGGAAGCAGGAAAGGTCCGCTTAGAAGGTAAGGACTATGAAGTAAAAGACGGCGATGTTATCCATTTCCGCTTTAACGTATAAGTTATTTTTTGAGGCTGACCCAATAGGTGGATGATGAATAAATTATGCACACTATGTTGATTGGAGCGGAAGGCACGAAGACTCCTGCGGGAGTACGGGGCTAGGGAGACCCCGCAGGAGCGAAGCGACGAGGAGGCTCCCCGGACCGCCCGCGGAAAGCGAAGTGCCTGGAGCGGAAATCAACAGACCAGTTTAATGAATAAAAAAAAGAGGGTGCTTCTAAAAGTTATACTTTTGGGACACCTTCTTTTCATTAATTTAAAAGATTTAGGATGAATTAAATGGCAGAAACATGAACGTCATTGCATTTTCATTTATTATGTGCTATAATTTCAACTTGTGAGTAATTAATTAATTGCTCCTTGCCCATAACTGGGCCGTTTAGACCAAAAGGAGGTGACTGTGATGAATAAGTACGAAATCATGTACATCATCCGCCCAAATATTGAAGATGAAGCAAAGAAGGCTCTTGTTGAGCGTTTTAACACAATTCTTCTTGAAAACGGTGCGGAAACTGCTGAAACAAAAGATTGGGGTAAGCGCCGTCTAGCATACGAAATCAACGATTTCCGTGACGGATACTACGAAATCGCTAAAACTACATCTTCAGCTGCTGCAGTACAAGAATTTTCTCGTCTTGCAAAAATCAGCGAAGATATCATTCGCCATATCGTAATTAAAGAAGAAGCTTAAGAATTATATAGATTTCTTGGTAAAATTGTTCCACGTGGAACATATTTCCAAAAGAAAAGGAGTTGATTCTGATGATGAATCGTGTCGTGCTTGTAGGTCGTTTAACAAAAGATCCAGATTTGCGTTATACACCAAATGGGGTTCCTGTTGCTACTTTTACTTTAGCAGTTAACCGTCCATTTTCTAGTCAATCAGGTGAGCGGGAAGCAGACTTTATTAATTGTGTTGTTTGGCGTAAACCAGCTGAAAATGTGGCGAACTTCTTAAAAAAAGGCAGTCTTGCAGGTGTTGATGGCCGTATTCAAACGCGCAACTATGAGGGACAAGATGGTAAACGTGTTTACGTTACAGAGGTTCAAGCGGAAAGTGTTCAATTTCTAGAGCCTAAGTCCTCTTCTGGTGGTGGCGGAAGAAGCAATAACGATTATTATGGTGCTCCTCCTATGGAACCACAACAAGGTAATTCCTATGGCAGCGGCAATCAGAATCAACGTCCAAACCAAAATCAAAACAAAGGGTTTACTCGTATGGATGAAGATCCATTTGCGGGAACTGGCCAGATTGACATCTCTGATGACGATCTTCCATTCTAAAAAAGTAACCTTTTGATGGGTTTCATAAAATAAATAAAGGAGGGAATTTTCATGGCAGGAGGACGTAAAGGCGGTCGCGCAAAGCGTCGTAAAGTTTGCTATTTCACAGCAAATGGTATCACTCGCATCGATTATAAAGATGTAGATTTACTTAAAAAATTCATCTCTGAGCGTGGAAAAATTTTACCACGTCGTGTAACTGGTACTAGCGCTAAATATCAACGTAAACTAACAGTTGCAATCAAACGTGCACGTCAAATGGCATTACTACCATTCGTGGCTGGAGAATAATAAATTGTGTCTAAAAAGACAGTAAGGATTTCCCTTACTGTCTTTTTCTTTTCTCAATAGTTGTATCAAATCAAGTAAGTGGCTAAAATAAAGAGATAGATTTAATTGTAAGAGGTGTTGAAGTGAAAAATGTCCGTAACTTAACGGAAGGGGCTATTCTTTTAGCTGCCTTAACTATCTTTTTATTAATAACCATCTACATCCCGCCTTTAAGCATCATTAGTGTCTTTATTCTGCCGCTGCCTTTTATCATGTTTTCGGCCAAAAATGATCTGAAATATATCGCTGTTTTCTTTATCGCTGCCATTATTATTTCGTTTATTTCAAGTTCATTTCAAGGGCTGGGCTTGATGGTGCTTTTTGGGACTGCTGGTGCGGTCATGGGCTATATGACTCAAAAAACAAAAAGCCGTTCTGCTATTTTAATTGGAAGTACACTAACCTTTATTGTAGGTTTAATCATTTTTTATGTCGTGCTCGTCACTTTTATGAACATCAATTTTATCCAAGAAATGAATACAATGTTAAACCAATCAATGAAACAATCAGCGGCAATGTTGAAAGCATTGGGGAATGAAGAGCAAATTAAGCTGATGCAGGCGCAAACTGCCAACTTAATTAAAAACATTCAACAATTAGCGCCAGGATATCTAATAACTGTATCAATTGTCTATGCTTTTATTACCCAATGGATTTGTTTTCCTATTGCCAAAAGGTTTGGAATTACAGTTCCTTCTTGGGGGAAATTTAGAAATCTTAGACTGCCGAAAAGCCTTTTATGGTATTATTTAGCGGCATTAGGCGGATATTTGTTGTTTCATCCCCAAGACGGCACCTATCTATACCTAGCATTAATTAACGCGAGATTTGTATTGGAGCTATTTTTATTAATCCAAGGGTTAGCATGTTTATTTTATATTTTCTATCAGCGGTCCATTGGAAAAGGACTTGCAGTGTTCATTGTAATTCTATCTTTCATCCTGCCGATTGTTCATTATATAATAATGATATTAGGCATTACCGATTTAGGGTTTGATTTTAGAAATCGATTCGTAAAAAAAGAGTAAAAACGTCAAGGAGCTGAAGACTTTGCCTGCATTTTTTGAAAAGCGGTCAATTCGTTACCCTTTTTATGGGCTAATTGGCGTTACGGTGATTCTGCTTATCATCCTGTGGTTATATAATTGGATTTTAAGCACAGCGGGGTTCTTATTAATGTTAGTCCCCCTCTACTATATGTTAATCATTGACCGCAGAGAGCGAAAAGAGATGGAAGAATACATTTCCACCCTTTCCTACCGAGTGAAGAAGGTTGGCGAAGAAGCCCTGATGGAAATGCCAATCGGGATCATGCTGATCAACGAGGAGTATTATATTGAGTGGACGAATCCTTATCTTTCCTCCTGTTTTGATGAAACTACATTGGTAGGCAGATCCCTTTATGATGTTGCTGATGCGTTGATTCCTTTGATTAAACAAGAGGTGGAAACAGAAGTAATTACCCTTCATGAGCGGAAGTTCCGCGTTGTCCATAAACGTGAAGAACGGCTGTTATATTTCTTTGATGTCACCGAGCAAACTGAAATTGAAAAAAAATATCAAGATGATCGAACGGCTATTGCGACCATTTTTCTTGATAATTATGATGACCTGACCCAAGGCATGGATGATCAAATGCGCGGCAGCATTAATAATTTAGTTACTTCGATTTTAAATAAGTGGGCCCAGGATAATGGGATTTATTTGAAAAGAGTTTCATCTGAGCGTTTTATTGCCGTATTTAGCGAAAGAATTCTTCGCAGTCTTGAAAAAGGAAAATTCACAATCCTCGATGAAGTAAGAGAAATGACTTCTAAACAAAATGTCAGCTTCACCTTAAGCATCGGTGTGGGAACAGGCGTATCCTCCCTTCCAGAATTGGGTGCTATGGCCCAATCAAGCCTTGACCTGGCTTTAGGAAGAGGCGGAGATCAGGTGGCAATTAAACTGCCGAGCGGCAAAGTGAAGTTTTATGGCGGCAAAACGAACCCTGTTGAGAAACGGACAAGAGTGCGGGCACGGGTTATCTCACATGCCATCAGAGATTTGATTATTGCAAGTGATAAAGTCATTATTATGGGTCACAAGAATCCTGATATGGATTCAATTGGTTCAGGCATTGGGATTTACAAGGTAGCCCAAATGAACCAGAAGGAAGCCTATATCGTTGTTAATAAGCAGGAAATGGACAGCGGAGTAAAACGGTTAATGGAAGAGATACGCCACCAAGAAGAATTATATTCTTATTTCATTGAACCTGAACTCGCATTAGAAATTGCCACAGAAAAGACTTTACTTGTTGTTGTTGATACCCATAAGCCTTCCATGGTGATCGAGGAACGGTTATTAAATAAAATTGACCACGTGGTGGTAATTGACCATCACCGCCGTGGTGAAGATTTTATTTCAAACCCTTTACTTGTCTATATGGAACCATATGCTTCATCAACTGCAGAGCTTGTGACGGAATTTTTGGAATATCAGCCAAAACGGAGTAAAATTGAAATGATTGAGGCGACCGCTCTCTTAGCTGGAATCATTGTTGATACAAAAAGTTTTACATTAAGAACCGGTTCACGGACATTTGATGCAGCATCCTATCTTCGAGCGCATGGAGCCGATACGATCCTAGTTCAAAAGTTTTTGAAAGAGGACATTGATACCTATATAAAAAGGTCAAAGTTAATTGAATCGGTTTCGTTCTACCATGATGGGATAGCGATTGCTAAAGGCTCAGAACAAGACCAGTATGACCAAGTAATCATTGCCCAGGCAGCAGACACCTTATTAGCTATGGATGGGGTGAGCGGGTCCTTTGTGATCGCTAAAAGGGATGAGGGTGTAATCGCCATCAGTGCGAGATCGCTGGGAAATATCAATGTTCAGGTGATCATGGAAAGCCTGAAGGGCGGTGGCCATTTAACCAATGCAGCTACCCAGCTGACTGGACTGACGATTGACGAAACAGAGGTCCGATTAAAATTGGCCATTAATGAATATTTTGAAGGAGTGAAAAAAGAATGAAAGTTATTTTTTTAAAGGACGTTAAAGGAAAAGGAAAAAAGGGAGAAGTTAAAAACGTGGCGGATGGCTATGCTCATAACTTTTTAATTAAGCAAGGTTTGGCGATTGAGGCAAACAATGCCAATATCAGTTCACTTGATGCTCAAAAGAAAAAAGAAGAAAAAGCTGCGGCCGAGGAGCTTGCGGAGGCTAAAAAGCTGAAAGAAGTGTTAGATAAGATTACAGTTGAACTGAAAGCTAAGGCTGGCGAAGGCGGCAGACTCTTCGGTTCTATTACCACTAAGCAAGTTGCTGAAGAATTACAAAAGAAACATGGCATTAAAATTGATAAACGCAAAATGGAGTTAGATGATGCGATTCGGACTTTAGGACATACAAAGGTACCAGTAAGGCTCCATCATGAAGTAACAGCAACGTTAACGGTTTCAGTAACTGAAGTAAAATAAGGTGAAAAATTGCCAGTACGAAAGTAACAATAAACATGATAGAATAATATGTAGCAAATTTCTTGTGATCGGTTATAACTGGTCACTTTTTTCTTTCCGAGATATGATACTTTTAATATCGTTTTTAATTATCCTTCTAGACTAGGAGGTTTTGATAGATGAATGATGTATTAGCAGATCGTATGCCGCCGCAAAATATTGAGGCGGAACAGGCCGTGTTAGGAGCTATCTTTTTAGAGCCTTCTGCGCTTACTGTTGCATCAGAAATATTAATCCCTGAGGACTTTTATCGTGCCTCTCACCAAAAGATCTTTAATGTTATGCTGGATTTAAATGACCAAGGTAAAGCTGTTGACCTTGTGACCGTAACGGAGGAATTAGCTGCTGCCAAACTGATTGAGGATATTGGCGGTGTTAGTTACTTAAGTGAATTGTCTGGGTCTGTACCGACGGCTGCAAACATAGAATATTATGCTAGAATTGTAGAAGAGAAATCTCTTTTAAGAAGATTAATCCGGACAGCAACAAATATTGCTTCTGATGGATATTCTCGTGAAGACGAGGTTGAAGCACTTTTAAGTGAGGCAGAAAAAAGTATTATGGAAGTAGCACAACGAAAGAATGCTGGAGCTTTCCATAATATCAAAGATGTTCTTGTTCGTACGTATGATAATATTGAAGAAATGCATAATAGGGTTGGCGAGATTACTGGTATTTCAACTGGATTTGCTGAACTTGATCGAATGACAGCAGGATTCCAGCGCAATGATTTAATCATTGTAGGTGCCCGTCCTTCTGTAGGTAAAACAGCCTTTGCCTTGAATATTGCCGCCAATGTAGCTACAAAAACGAATGAAAATGTGGCTATTTTCAGTCTTGAGATGGGTGCTGAACAGCTCGTTATGCGTATGCTTTGTTCAGAAGGCAATATAGATGCACAACGGCTCCGGACTGGTTCGCTTACAGACGATGACTGGGGCAAGCTGACGATGGCTATGGGCAGCCTTTCAAACTCTGGGATATTTATCGATGATACTCCAGGGGTTAGAATTAGTGATATTCGTTCAAAGTGCCGCCGTCTTCAGCAAGAGCATGGTCTCGGCATGATATTGATTGACTACTTGCAGCTGATTTTAGGAAGCGGCAGATCGGGTGAAAACCGCCAGCAGGAAGTTTCTGAGATTTCCCGCTCTCTTAAGCAATTAGCCCGTGAACTTAAGGTCCCAGTTATTGCTCTTTCCCAGCTATCCCGTGGCGTTGAGCAACGTCAGGATAAGCGTCCGATGATGTCGGATATCCGTGAATCCGGTAGTATTGAGCAGGATGCTGATATTGTTGCGTTCTTATATCGTGATGACTACTATGATAAGGAATCCGAGAATAAAAATATTATAGAGATCATTATTGCTAAACAGCGTAACGGCCCGACCGGAACGGTAGCGTTAGCCTTTGTAAAGGAATATAATAAGTTCGTAAACTTGGAGACGCGTTATGAGCCTCCAGGTGCGTAGGTTGAAAGGCTAGCCCACTTTGGCTGGCCTTTTTTCTTGTTTATTTTACTGCTGCAAAAAGTGACTAGATAACTATAATAATATTTTACGAACATAATATTATAATTTTATTTAAATGTTCGTGTTTCGTTTGCTTTTAGACCTGAAAATTGATAAACTGGTGTATGGTAAATAGGAAAGCCCATTTAATTTGGAGGTGCCTTACATGTCATCAGTAGTAGTTGTTGGAACGCAATGGGGAGACGAGGGAAAAGGGAAAATAACCGATTTCCTTTCTGAGAATGCAGAAGTAATCGCACGTTATCAAGGCGGCAACAATGCTGGCCATACAATCAAATTTAACGGAGAAACTTACAAGTTACATTTAATACCATCTGGGATCTTTAATAAAGAAAAAATTAGTGTTATCGGTAACGGAATGGTTGTTGACCCGAAAGCACTTGTAGCAGAACTTGCTTATTTACATGAAAAGGGTGTGACTACGGATAATCTTCGGATTAGTAACCGTGCCCATGTCATCCTCCCTTATCATTTAAAATTAGATGAAGTGGAAGAATTACGTAAGGGTGCAAATAAAATCGGTACAACTAAAAAGGGAATTGGCCCTGCCTATATGGATAAAGCTGCCCGTGTTGGAATTCGGATTGCTGATTTGCTTGATCGTGAAATTTTTGAAGAAAAATTACAACAAAACCTTGAAGAGAAAAACCGCTTATTTGAACGGATTTATGAGACCGACGGCTTTAAAAAAGAAGATATCTTAGACGAATATTATGAATATGGGCAACAGATTCAGAAATATGTCTGTGATACGTCTGTTGTATTAAATGATGCTCTGGATGAAGGGAAACGTGTATTATTTGAAGGTGCCCAAGGGGTTATGCTTGATATTGACCAAGGTACCTACCCATTCGTTACCTCCTCAAATCCTGTTGCAGGTGGAGTAACGATTGGATCAGGTGTTGGTCCTTCTAAAATTACCCATGTAGTCGGTGTTTGTAAAGCCTATACCTCCCGCGTAGGTGATGGCCCATTCCCAACGGAATTAGATAATGAAATTGGAAACCGTATCCGTGAAGTAGGACGTGAATATGGTACAACCACAGGCCGTCCTCGTCGTGTCGGCTGGTTCGATAGCGTCGTTGTGCGCCATGCTCGCCGTGTTAGTGGTTTGACTGATTTATCCCTTAACTCAATTGATGTGTTAACAGGGATTGAAACGTTGAAAATTTGTACGGCTTATCGCTATAAGGATGAAGTTATTACTGAATATCCTGCAAATTTAAGGATTTTATCACAATGTGAGCCAATCTATGAGGAACTTCCAGGCTGGACTGAGGATATTACTGGTGTGAAATCATTGGATGAACTTCCTGTTAATGCCCGTCATTATGTAGAACGAGTAACACAGCTTACTGGAGTACCATTAACCACCTTCTCTGTCGGACCCGATCGTATGCAAACAAACGTCGTTCGCAGCCCATGGAGACAAATCTAATTAACAATGAAGCCCTCATTTGTGAGGGCTTCAAACTTTTTTGAAAAACATTAAAAAAAGTATTGCATTAATAATTACATCCATGATATATTAATAAGCGTCGTCACGATACGACAAAAAGTTACGAGCCATTAGCTCAGTTGGTAGAGCACGATCGAATAAGGTTCATTGAAACAGCATCAGGGCACACGCCGAGCTGCTGCTTGAATAAACTTACTGAGGCGTGGGCATCCGACGAAAATCAAGATTTAGGAAACTTCATGAGTACGAGCCATTAGCTCAGTTGGTAGAGCATCTGACTTTTAATCAGAGGGTCGAAGGTTCGAGTCCTTCATGGCTCACCATTTAAATCTAAACATGGCCCCTTGGTCAAGCGGTTAAGACACCTCCCTTTCACGGAGGTAACACGGGTTCGAGTCCCGTAGGGGTCATTGGCTTTTGATTGTCAGTGAGTGACTGGCAAGGACGGTTTCCTTGCTGATGATCAATTAAAATATGGTCTGGTAGTTCAGTTGGTTAGAATGCCTGCCTGTCACGCAGGAGGTCGCGGGTTCGAGTCCCGTCCAGACCGCCATAGTTGGCTCAGTAGCTCAGTCGGTAGAGCAAAGGACTGAAAATCCTTGTGTCGGCGGTTCGATTCCGTCCTGAGCCATAAAAAAAGAAGCTGCATCTGCAAGCTTCTTTTTTTATTTCTGCAAAGATCCTGTAGTTTCCCTCTTTTTTCATAAAACTTTTATGTGGATACCAGGGTGACTCTTGCCCTATTAAATTCATACATTATAAGGTTTTTTCTCCTAATCCTAGAAATAAACTCCCCCAATAACTTTGGGATAATAGACCTGGAATATGTCGTTAAAATGTGAAAAATGTCAGGTGTTATACATTTTTGTTACATTACTAAGACTATTAATCTTTCTAAAAAAAACTATGTTAAAGTAATAGAGGTCAAAAATATGGAAAATTCTTTATTAGACATACATAGCAGACTGAGAAGGGTTTTACCGTGGTTTAGGGGGAAAAAATGTTATTTTCAAATAGAGAAATTAAAAAAAATAAGTTTTTATGGCTAAAAACAACCGTCATTACGGCAATCGCTGCTTCAGTTGTTGCCTTTAGTAATGGACCTCTTGCTTTTGCCCTATCAGCAAATTCAACTAAAATCTACCATGTCTACCTTAATGGTACTTATGTAGGTAATGTTACTGATAAAAGTGTAGTGAACACGTTAATTGCTGAAAAAGTGGAGAACGCAAAGAAATTGTTTACAAGTTTTAACCTGAAGATTGAACCGCAAGTTCAATATATACCTGAACAAGTCTTGCACTCAACAGTCAATAATCAGGAAACAGTTCAAAAATTTAATGATATCTTCCAATTGGAGGCGGAATCTTCCGCCATTGTCATCGGTGGAACACCAATCGTTTATCTAGATAATAAAGACTCTGCTGAGGAAGTTATAAAAAAGCTCAAACAGCAATATGTTTCTGACGCACAGCTAACCGAACTAGAAGCACGAAAAAATCAAAAAGATGCAGCACTTCCACCATTACAAGAGAATGAAACACGTCTTTTAGATGTACGCTTATCAAAGGAAGAATCGATTGAGGAGAAAAATATTACCCCAGAGAAAATCATGAGCACTGAGGATGCCTTAGCTTATTTACAAAAGGGTACTTTAGAGGAAAAGAAGTATACGGTAGCAAAAGGCGATGCTCTTGAAACAATTGCTCATAATCATGGCTTAACAGTAGGAGAATTAATCACATTAAACCCTAGCTTGGCATCGGATAGTCTATTAAAGATTGGCCAGGAAATAAATGTTACAGCGATTAAACCGTTTGTTGAAGTAATCGTTGATAAGGAAGTCAATCAAAAAGAAACGATTCCATTTGCTAATCAAGTTGTGGAGGATTCCTCTATCCCAAAGGGGGAAACAAAAGAAAAACAAGCCGGACAAAATGGGTCGCGTTTGGTTACTTATCAAATTTCAGAACAAAACGGTGTAACAGTTAAAAAAGATCAGTCTGATGAGAAGATTCTCATCCAGCCTGTTACTCATATTGTTTTAAAAGGAACGAAAGTCATTCCTTCGCGCGGGGAGGGCAGCTTTGCCTGGCCGACTGTCGGCGGTTATATTTCAAGTAAGCAAGGGATGCGCTGGGGGAAAATGCATAAAGGAATAGATATCGCAAGACCTAGTAATAAGACCATTAAGGCGGCTGATAATGGCGTAGTTGTTTTTGCAGGCTGGAGCAATGGCTATGGAAACAAAGTTATTATTGATCACCACAATGGCTTCCGTACTCTATACGGACACATGTCTTCCTTAAATGTCAAAGCGGGACAAACGGTGTCAAAGGGTACAGCAATTGGAATTATGGGGGCAACTGGTGATGCAACCGGAGTCCATCTTCATTTTGAGGTTTATAAAAACGGAAGTCTAGTCAATCCGTTATCTTATATACATTAATGGTAAGAGTCTCTAGTTCATGGCTAGAGACTCTTCTATTTTGCTAAAAAAATAGTCAAAGAAGGTTATACCAATCCTGCCAAATGCTGATTATAGGTGAATTCTTACTTATAAAATGGTAAAGTAAAGTAGTATAGGTATGACTTCTAAAGGCTTTTAATTGAATAGATTAGATCAATTGAACAAAAAGGAGTAATGGTATGGAAAAGAAAATTCTTGTTGTGGATGATGAAAAACCAATTGCAGATATTTTACAATTTAACTTAAAAAAAGAAGGCTATGTCGTTTATTGTGCCTATGATGGCAATGAGGCGCTCCAATTAGTGGATGAAATTCAGCCTGACCTAATCCTCTTAGATATTATGCTTCCATTACGTGACGGGATGGAAGTTTGCCGTGAAGTCCGTAAGAAATATGAAATGCCTATTATTATGCTGACCGCTAAGGATTCAGAAATTGATAAAGTGTTAGGACTGGAATTAGGAGCGGATGATTACGTAACAAAGCCTTTTAGTACAAGGGAATTAATTGCCCGTGTCAAAGCAAACTTACGTCGTCATAATCAAATTATTGCACAGTCAGATGCTGAAAATGAAACGAATGAAATTGAGATTGGTTCGCTCGTGATACATCCAGATGCCTATGTGGTTTCAAAACGTGGCGAAACAATTGAACTAACTCATCGTGAATTTGAACTGCTTTATTACTTGGCACAGCATATTGGTCAAGTGATGACGAGGGAGCATTTACTGCAAACTGTATGGGGATACGACTATTATGGAGACGTACGAACCGTCGATGTAACAGTACGGCGATTACGTGAAAAAATTGAGGATAGCCCAAGCCATCCAACATGGATTGTCACTCGCCGCGGAGTTGGCTACTATTTACGCAATCCTGAACAGGAGTAATTAATTAATGAAAAAGGTTGGTTTCTTTCGCTCGATACATGTAAAGTTTGTTCTCATCTATGTCCTTCTTATCCTAGTAGCAATGCAAATTATCGGTGTTTACTTTGTCAAACAACTTGAACAAACATTGCGAACAAACTTTCAAACTTCGATTCAACAGCGGGTTGATCTACTTGCTTATAATGTGGTCGAGGAAATGAAAAAAGATAGAAAGCCAGAAGACCCGACACTTGAAGAGGATTTGAAGAAAGTTCTTAAGGACTTTGATGAAGGTGATAGTGATATTACAGAGGTCCAAGTGATTGAAAATCGTTCCTTAAAGATCCTTGGTACTTCTCAATCCAGTAACCAGGGACTTGTTGGTCAAAGGACCACAGTTCTTCAGGTAAAACAATCGATGGTTTTAGAAGAAAATCAAAGCTCCATTAAGATTGAACAAAAAACCGGGCATCGAATCTGGGTCCTCTCAACGCCTATTAAATCTGGTAAAAAAGTCATTGGGGCCATCTACCTTGTCGCAAAAATTGAAAATGTGTTTGAGCAAATGAAGACCATTAATAATATTTTTGCTACAGGTACAGCGATTGCCTTATCGATAACGGCGGTATTGGGAATTTTATTAGCCCAAACGATTACCCGGCCAATAGCGGATATGAAGAAACAAGCACTTGCTATGGCCAAGGGGAACTTCTCTCGGAAGGTAAAGGTATATGGCCAGGATGAAATAGGAACGCTTGCAGTTACCTTTAACCACTTGACGAAAAAATTGCAGGAAGCCCAGGCGATGACGGAAGGGGAACGTAGAAAGCTATCCTCCGTCCTGTCCTATATGACAGATGGGGTTATTGCGACAGACCGCAAAGGCCGTGTCATTTTAATTAATGATCCTGCAGCAGAAATGCTGAATGTTTCACGTGAAACAGTTTTATCTCAACCGATTGTTGAATTACTGGACTTGGATGATACGAACACATTTGAAGACCTCTTGGAGGAAAATGAGTCATTGATTTTAGACTATAGTACAAAAGCAGAGCGCTATATACTAAGAGCTAATTTCTCTATTATCCAAAAGGAGACAGGTTTCGTTAATGGTTTGATTGCCGTTTTACATGATATCACAGACCAAGAAAAGATTGACGCTGAAAGAAGAGAATTTGTGGCCAATGTTTCACATGAATTAAGGACACCTCTCACCACGATGCGCAGTTATTTAGAGGCACTTGCAGATGGTGCATGGCAAGACCCAGAAATTGCCCCTAATTTCTTAGAAGTAACGCGGACCGAGACAGAAAGAATGATTCGTCTTGTCAATGACCTTCTACAATTATCAAAAATGGATAGCACTGATTACAAGTTAACGAAGGAATGGGTAAACTTTGTCGACTTCTACAACAACATTATTGATCGGTTTGAAATGTCAAAGGAGCAGAACGTTACCTTTAAACGTAAGCTTCCGAAACAGGCGATCTTTGTGGAAGTAGATGAGGATAAAATGACCCAGGTCTTATACAATATTATTTCTAACGCCTTAAAGTATTCTCCTGAAGGCGGACAGGTTACTTTTTCGATAAAAGAAAAAGAGGATAAGATTATTGTCAGCGTATCGGACCAAGGAGTAGGAATTCCAAAAGAGAATATTGGAAAAATCTTTGATCGTTTTTACCGGGTGGATAAAGCAAGAACTCGTAAATTGGGCGGAACAGGTTTAGGACTCGCGATTGCTCAGGAAATGGTTAAGGCTCATGGCGGATCGATTTGGGCAACAAGTGAAGAAGGTAAAGGGACAAAGATATCCTTTTCCCTGCCATATGAACGTTCTGAAGAGGATGAATGGTCATGAGATATGAAAATATAAAATCAGGAATTTTAACCGTTTTGGTCTTGGTAAGTCTGCTGCTCACTTGGAATCTTTGGACTTACCAGCCCAACTATGACAAGATGGAAA
This sequence comes from Bacillus sp. ISL-18, assembly GCF_018613415.1. GTDB lineage: Bacteria > Bacillota > Bacilli > Bacillales > Cytobacillaceae > Neobacillus. The sequence goes on from NZ_JAGGQG010000028.1 coordinate 39,733, forward strand.
AAAGTAAAACAGTAGCAGAGGTAACAGTAGATAAAAAACAAGATGTAACAAAAATAGTAAGGCCTGACCAGGTATTATTTCATGTGAAAGGGCAGCACTACGGAACTAGTAATCCTGATGAATTGGATAAGTTAATGAAAGAAATAAGCAGCTGGACCATTTCTGATGTGAAAAACTATACCGAAAAGGCCGGGAATTTGGACAGTTTTATCCATGGCAGCGGCAATGCTGAACTCGTCTTCCCTGGGGACATTCCGATTGAGTTATATCTAAGTGTTTTAAATATTGAAGGTAAGAAAATTCCTCCCTTCAATTTTAATCGGATTATTATAAATGTTAATGAGTTAGATAATGGGAATGGCAGTGTTTATTTTGCCTCTACTGAAACGGGACAAATTTATGTAAGTCGTATTTCCTCGGCTAATTTAAATGAGTTTAATCGGGATTACTATAAAAATGCGGCTCGTTATCCAAAGTTTTTTGCCTATAAGTCTTCTGATAAACGCAGCATTTATCTGCCAGAGGCTAAAGTAAAAATGACTACCTATAAGTATTTACCTGTAACGCTTAATTCTGATGAATTTAAAGATGCCCTTTTTGACGATCCAAGTTTCGTTCAAAGGAGCTCTATTCCTCATGGTGAGGAATTTACGAATGACTCAAGTAAAATGACGGTTAACTATGATAGTAACATTTTGCAATACATCAATCCGACACCAGAAGACAGCTTTGTAGATAGCTCCTACGATTTGGTCAAGAGAAGTATTGATTTTGTTAATGAACATGGAGGCTGGACAGATTCGTTTCGTTATGTTTCTAAAAGTGAATCTAAACGCTCGGTTACGTTTCGATTATATAGTACGGATGGCTATCCTATCTTTAATAATAATGGATTATCTGAAATGACCGAGGAGTGGGGACGCGATGAGATTAATAAATATGTCCGTCCGAATATTACCTTAGATCTTCCCTTAACAACAGAAATGCAAACTGTTACTCCTCCTTCAGGACATGAAATCTTAGCCATTTTACAAAGTAATAAGAACTTTAAGCCGGAGCTTCTCGAAGAATTAGTCCTTGGCTATCAAATGGTTAGGAGTTCGGATGAAAATAAACTGATTCTCTTAGAACCTGCTTGGTTTTATCGGTATAACAAATCTTGGGGGCAAATTATGCTGAGTGACCTGGGAGGAGGTTCTGTAGATGGATTGGAGTAAAATTAAAACCATTTTTATCATTACTTTTTTAATATTAGACGTGTATCTCTTATTCCAATTTATGAAAATGCGTGATGCTAATAATTACGAAGTGATAACCCCAACTTCCTTTGAAGATAAATTGAAGGCAGATGAGATTACGTATGTGGAGCTTCCGAAAGCCCCGATTAAAGACCAATATCTAAGTGCAAAGCCAAAGACGTTTACAAAAGGGGATATGTCAAAATTAAAAGGACAGAAGGTCTTATCAACGGAACCGACTTCGACTCTCTCTGTCATGCTTGATAAACCGATTCAGCTAAGTTCTAAATTTGAACCAGCAGATATTGCCTCTTTTATAAAAGCAGGAATCCTTTACGGTGATCATTATCAATTTTGGGAGAAGGATGATAAGAAACATACGATTACCTATTTTCAACAATACGATAATTACCCCTTTTATGAAAATATTAATGGGATGATTACATTTAATGTAAATGAGGAAAACCAGATTACTTCCTATCAGCAAACCTATTTAGAGGAAATTGAAAAGCTGACGGCCAAGGAAGAAATTCTTCCGCCGTTAAAGGCGATTGAGACCTTGCATCAAAAGGGCGCCTTAAAACCAAAAAGTAAAATAACGAAGATTGAGCTTGGCTATTCAACACTCATTCAGCTGGCTGCATCGCAAGTATTAGCCCCAACGTGGCACTTTGTGGTGAATGATAAGGAGAGCTTGTTTGTCAATGCGTTTGAAGGGCAGATTATTGAGTTTAATAGTGATAGTGAGGAAAATAGTAAAGTGGAGTGAAAAAGTATGTCGTTACGATATAGTATCCTAGCAAGCGGCAGTACGGGAAACGCCTTGTTTGTAGAATCTGATGAGCATTCCTTTTTGGTTGATGCCGGCTTCAGCGGAAAACAGATGGAATCCCTTTTTGGACAGATTGATCGTGATATCAGCAAGCTTTCCGGCATCTTTGTCACACATGAGCACAGTGACCATATCAAGGGAATTGGTGTCCTCGCCCGTAAATATCATTTGCCTGTGTATGCAAATGAAAAGACATGGCGGGCCATGGAAAGTTCAGTAGGCGTAATTCCTACAGAGCAAAAGTTTGTCTTTAATATGGAAACCGTAAAAAGTTTTGGTTCAACAGATATCGAGTCTTTTGGTGTATCCCATGATGCAGCAGAGCCAATGTTTTATGTGTTTCATCAGTCGGGAAAAAAACTGGTGCTGATCACGGATACGGGCTATGTAAGTGACCGGATGAAGGGGACAATCTCTAATGCGGATGTGTACATCTTTGAATCGAATCATGATGTACAAATGCTGCGGATGGGCAGATATCCGTGGAATATTAAGCGTCGGATCTTAAGTGATGTGGGGCATGTTTCCAATGAAGATGCCGCCCTCGCCATGAGTGATGTAGTAGGTGACCGGACGAAACGGGTCTATCTCGCCCATTTGAGCCTTGATAATAATATGAAGGACCTTGCGAAAATGGCGGTTGCACAAACATTAGAAAGCCGCGGTCTAATGGTTGGTGAACAATTTGAACTTTATGATACAGATCCAAAAACCCCAACGATTTTAACAGCGGTATAATGAATGAATGGAGGCCATAAAGGTCTCTATTTTTTTTAAGTTTAAAGTTCGCAAAAACAACAAATACGGAAATAGCTTAGTAATTTTAGGAAGAATGATTATAATTATAAGTGGTATATACAAAATAATAACTAGCACTTTTCGAAGAAGGGAATGGTGTAAATGGGCTATTATGACGATCATACACAGGGACGCTATCGGGAGCAGAGCAGTAAAAGAGGCGGTGTATTACTAGCAAGCCTGGTTGGAGCAATAATTGGGGCAATCCTAGTGATTATTGCCATCCCAACTTTATCAAAGCAAGGAGTATTGCCTTATAAACTAACAGCGGACCAAAATCAGGCAGCAGAAACAAATAATCATGATAACCAGCAGAATGTAGTTGAAAAGGTTTCCTATGATGTGAATACCAACACGACAAAGGCTGTTGAAAAAGCAGGAGCAGCAGTCGTCGGTATTAATAACATCCAATCTTCTAGCTTTTGGTCTGGTAACGGCGATTCATCAGAAGAGGCTGCGGGGACGGGATCGGGAGTTATCTATAAAAAAGCAGGCAATAAAGCATATGTTGTCACAAACCACCATGTTGTTGAGGGGGCTGCCAGTCTAGAAGTAAGCCTGGATGACGGAACCAAGATTGCTGCTAATCTGCTTGGCAGTGATATATGGACAGACCTAGCTGTTCTTGAAATTGATGCAAGTAAGATTAAAAAAGTAGCGGAATTCGGAAATTCTGACAGTCTGAAGTTGGGGGAACCGGTTATAGCCATCGGAAACCCGCTTGGGGCGACATTTTCTGGTTCCGTAACGCAAGGAATTATTTCTGGTCTAAAACGGACCATTCCTGTCGATATCAACCAGGACGGTGTGGTCGATTGGCAGTCTGAGGTATTACAAACAGATGCCGCGATTAACCCTGGTAACAGTGGCGGTGCGTTAATCAATATGGAAGGTCAAGTGATCGGGATTAATTCAATGAAAATTTCTCAGGAGGCTGTTGAAGGAATTGGTCTCTCCATCCCCATCAATTCCGCTAAACCTATTATTGATGACCTTGAGCAGTTTGGTGTTGTTAAACGTCCATATATGGGTGTTGATCTAAAGTCGATTAGTGAAATTCCTGCGTACTATCAAGCGCAAACATTAAAATTACCACGTGATGTCAATTATGGTGTCGCACTTCGCCAGGTAATGCCTAATTCACCAGCTTCCGAGGCGGGTTTACAAGAGCTGGATGTGATTGTGGAAATGGATGGAGAAAAAATTAATGATGTGATCGACCTGCGTAAACATTTATATCAGAAAAAGAAAATTGGCGAAAAGTTAAAGGTGAAGTATTATCGTCAAGGAAAGCTAAAGGAAACTACTTTAACATTGTCAGGTGAAAAACTGGAGTAATCACACATTGTGGGAAAGTGAGCCATTCACTTTCCCGTTTTTATTTGTATGGTATGATAAATGAGGTTAAAAGTATGATGGCTGTGAGAAGGGTAAAAATAATGATAATGATTTAGTGAAAGCGAGGAGAAAAGATGATTTATAGCTGTGAGGAGCATGTGGACATTGCTTTAGATGATATTGTGGATAAATATCAAACATATCCAGTTTTATCACAATTGCCTGTGGATAATTCAAACGCAGGTTGTGAATATTGCGAAAAACAAGCTGTATATATGGTGGCGAACAAATGATTCCATACAAGATGTGGATAAAAAATGTGAATATGTGGATAACTTCTGTGGATATCTTGTTTGTAAGCTGTTTGTAATTTAGTTGAAAAGGGTTGTGGATTGTGAATATCTCGATCATAACGGTTGGTAAGCTAAAAGAGAAATATTTACGGCAGGGTATCGAGGAATATTTAAAAAGATTAACTGCCTATGCAAAAGTTGAAATGGTAGAGGTTGCCGATGAAAAGGCTCCTGAGGAATTAAGTGAACTGGAAATGCTGCAAGTGAAGCAAAAAGAAGGCGAACGGATTTTAGCTAAGATTAGCCAAGATACCTATGTGATTGCATTAGCAATTCAAGGAAAATTGCAATCATCGGCGGAGCTGGCTAAAAACTTAGATCAATTAGCTACATATGGAAAAAGTAAGGTAGCCTTTGTGATCGGGGGATCGCTTGGTTTAAGTGATGAGGTGATTAAAAGGTCAAATGAACAGCTGTCTTTTTCAAGGATGACCTTCCCCCATCAATTAATGAGGCTGATTCTAGTGGAACAGATTTATCGGGCGTATAGAATTAATCGGAATGAACCTTACCATAAATAGAGGCAGTTTTTTTACAAAAATTTCTCTGAATCGTACCAAAGGTAAAAGATTTATATATCGAAATCTATTCCTATTTTGGAAATGGAGATTGAATAGTAAATTAAGTGTAAAAAAGGAGCCAGTTTTGTTTCGTAAAACGAGGCTCCTTTTTTCATTTAATTTAAATTTTTATTAATTTCATTATATTTTTGGATGCCTATTAAAATTCCTAAGCTAAAAGTGTTATGTTCAATCATCCATTAATGATAAAAGGCTATTTATAAACTCATCATAATTTTTAGATTTTAATAGCAGATAGACATTTTCCGGTTCTGATAATATTTTGATAAAACTATCATAGATATCTCGAAAAATGCTTCGTTCATCCTTATTTAGGGCAATTAGCGCTATAATTTGTATGGAATTGTTTCCCCAATTAACAGGCTTGTCATTTAGTACAATCGAAATAGCAGACTTTAATGCGTTCATATGCATCGAATGGGGCACCGCAACATTATTATTAAACGAAGTAGAAGACATGGTTTCCCTTTCGATTATATCGTCAATGGACCCTATTTCGATAAAGCCTAATTGCACCATCTTAACTCCAATGAACCGAATCATCTCAAACTCATCATTTAGGTAAATATTCTGTTGAAACAGGTGGGGGTCGAATAGGCTGATTAAATGATTTTTCAGCTTTATACGACTTCGCCTTTTATTAATTTTTGTTATACTGTGCTGTATCGTTTGAATATCCTCATCTAAAATAAATGGATTAATACTAACTAATTCATAACCCATCAATTTTGGAATTTGAATGGTCGTTATAATTAGGTCAGTGTTTATTTGTTCCATTTCAATATCGACATCGGTAATGACTATGCTAATTTCAATTTGGTCTCCGAGAGAATGGTCAAGTCTTTTTAACATCGGAATATGCATATTGTAATACTCTGGGCAAATAACAGTGCAGGTAATTTTATTTTCCAGCGTTTTTTGACGTTCTAGAAAGGCACCGATGTGAAAAGCAATATAAGCAATCTCGTCCTCATTTATTTGTATGTGTTCCTTTTTTTGTATCTGATTCGAAATAAAAACTGCCAAATCGTATATCAATGGATAGGACGATTTAATCTGTTTAGTCAATGGGTTTTTTGACAAATAATTATGCCTTGCTCTGTTGATTAAATTGCGAATATGTAGCGTAAATTTAATTAAAAATTCATCATCATAAATATCTACTAAATAATAATCTTTTACTTTTTGAATGATTTCATTTACTAAATTAATGTAGCGTTGCTCAATATATTCATTGAGATTATCCTTATTAAGGCTGTCATAGCTCAGGATCGTAGTTTTACTAATTAAAAGAATCGTTAAGTAATAAAGCTCCGCTCCGTCAAAAGTTACACCAAAATTTGCTTTAATTAATTTGGCAATACCTGATGCTGCCTTATACTCCTTCGTTTTGGTCAATGTCTTTATGTTTTCCTCAGATACAGTACTGTGCTGATGTATACGTTTCGTTGCAATCACTATATGGAGCAAAATGTTGCCGATTGTGTACTCATTAACAAAAAGATCATAGGAGGCCAGTACTTTGATAAGCTCCTCCTTGAAGTCTTTTAAATTATAACCAAAAGCTGATTGAATACTGTCTACATGCAAAAATTGTTCCTTTGTTTCTTCATGAAAAATATGACTCATGAGCTTCCGTTTATCTTTTTCCAAACCATTTAAAATAATTAAATCTCCGTTACGTTTGAAGGATAAGTTGAATTGCGCCAATAGACCTTTAGCCTTTTTTAAATCACCCTCAATAGTAGAGGTACTTACATAAATATCTTCACTCAGGTCAAATATATCCATACCCTCGGAATAGGTTATGGATTGCTTTAATAGATAATAAAGCCGTTCAAGCGGTTTCAGTCCGTCAGGTGTTTCTTTCTGCTCCTCCTGCTGTTGCATCTCATAGTAAACACTCTCATTTAATCTATAGCCAAGATTAGAGGACATAATCAAAACAGATGGAGAGGTGGTTTCATTTATTTCATTTACATATTTACGAATGCTTCGGCTGGACACAGAGAATTGCTTCGCCAAAATATCTGCCTTTACCCAATCATTCTTATTTAATAAAAATTGAATAACCGCTTTTTCTCTCTCCCTTTTCATGACTCAGAACCTCCAGAGCTTATTTATCGTTAGTTTTCCACTTTATAGTATAAAAAAACAAATAATAAAATTATAGTTGAAAAAGTTCCTACCCCTAGGAACTTTTTCAACTTGAGCGGAAAGATACTAAAGTAGGAGAATTACATCAGGAAGATTAATTCAATCTTACTTCATAGGAGGAATTTAAAATGACTGAAAAAAATATCTTATTAATTTGTGGTGGCGGTGCTTCAAGTGGATTTATGGCTCAAAACATCCGAAAGGCAGCAAAAAAAAGAAATGTTGAACTAAACGTAATGGCAAGAAGTGAGTCTGAAGTAGATGAATATTTGAATGAAATTAATGCTCTGTTAATCGGACCGCATCTGCAATATATGGAGGAGGATTTAAAATTGAAGGTTAAACCTTATAACATTCCGGCTGTGGTCATCCCTCAGACTATTTATGGCCTTTTGGACGGAAACAAAGGTCTAGACCTTATTTTGGAACTGCTTGACGAAAAATAAATAGAATGGAGGTTATTCCATGAATACGTTTATTAATTGGATGAACCAAAACTTTACGCCAAAAATGAATAAAATAACGAGAAATGTATGGGTTTCATCCATCCAGGATGCCCTCATGGCGATTCTGCCGTTGATTTTGGTTGGATCGCTGATTACACTGATTTCAATCCTGAATAATTACTTTTCGAAAATGCCTGATTTTTCACCAATCACGACCTTTTCATTCGGACTTATTAGTATTTTTGTTGCACTTTTAACTCCCTATTTCATTATGGAAAAAAAGAAAAAGAACGACAGAAAAATAATCTCGGGTTTAACAGGTGTTTCCTTGTTTTTAATGTTACTTATGCCTAAGCTCACAACGGATGGCGGGATTACCTTTACACTTGAGCGATTTGGTGGGAACGGCATGTTTGTTGCACTTATCGTAGGTCTTCTCGTGGGTGCGGTAATGTTTCTATTCACCAAGGTATCCTTTTTTAAAAATTCCAGTTCTTTACCTGATTTTATCATTGTTTGGTTTGATACAATTATACCGGTAACTCTCTTATTGCTTGTAGGATGGCTGTTCGCGTTCCAAATGCATATCGATTTGTATAATTTAATTTTAAAACTTTTCCAACCGCTTTCATTAATTGCGCAAAGCTTTGTTGGGTTTGTCTTAATCACATTCATTGGTATTTTCCTCTATTCATTCGGAATTAGCGCTTGGGTATTGTACCCAATTATGTATCCCGTTTGGTTAGAAGGTATTCAAGCAAATACCAAAGCATTGGAACAGGGGCTACAGCCTCATAATATCCATACATTTGAATCCCTTATGGGCTGGGTATGGGTTGGCGGCATGGGAACAACACTTCCATTGGTGCTAATGATGTTATTTTTTGCAAAGTCTAATCAATTAAAAGCAATTAGTAAGGTAACGATTACTCCAGCGATATTCAATATTAACGAACCTGTCATTTTTGGTGCTCCAGTAGCATTTAACCCAATATTAATGATTCCAATGTGGTTAAATGGACTGATTATTCCGGCTATAACTTACATTGTTTTGAGTTTAGGATGGGTTACAATTCCTGCAAAACTATTACAGCTATGGTATTTGCCTGTTGGGATTTCTACCTTTCTGGTTAACTCAGACTTAAGAGGATTACTATTATTAGTTGTAATAATAGTAGTATCATGGTTGATTTGGTTCCCGTTCTTTAAGGTTTATGACCTACAATTGTTTAAAAAGGAACAGGAAGAATAGAACTAAAAGTGGAGGATTATATAATGAACGACAACAGCTTGAGAGACAATGATATGACTGAAGTATCTATGATCATAATCATGAATGCCGGAGATGCAAGATTGATTATAAAGGAAGCACTAGATTATGTTGCAGGTTGTGATTTTGAAATGGCCAAAGAGAAGCTAACAGAAGCAAAAAAGAAAATCACTGCTGCTCACTCTGCCCAGACAGAAACTATACAGGGAGAAGCACGTGGTGAGAAGGTTGTATTCTCCCTCTTGTTTGCCCATGCTCAAGACACATTAATGACAATAATGAGTGAGTGGAATACAGCTAATCATATTGTCCGTTTATTTGAAGTGTACGATCAACGTTTGAGAAAGCTTGAAGAAAGATAGTTACTATGGAAAATGCCAGGTATAGTCTGGCATTTTCCTTTAGGAGGAAAGGATCATGAAATATAAAGATTCTATAGCATTTCCGGAGGATTTTTTCTGGGCAGCCGCGACGGCAGCTTACCAGTTTGAAGGTGCCCATTTGGAGGATGGCAAATCTTTATCCATTGTTGATAAGAATATCAATCCTAATTATGCCGATACAAGTGTTACATCAAATCATTATCATAAGTTCAAAGAGGATGTAGCACTCATGAAAGAGCTAGGAATGAAGGCCTACCGCTTTTCAATCTCATGGCCTCGTATTTTGCCAAATGGCCGTGGAGAGGTGAATGAAAAGGGAGTTAATTTTTATAAAAGGCTTATAAATGAATTACGGGAGAATGGGATTGAACCATTAGTAACCATCTACCACTTTGATTTACCTGTTTGCCTTCAAGAAAAATACGGAGGTTGGTCTTCCAGAAAGATTATTGACGAGTTTGCCTACTTTTGTAAGGTTTTGTTTGAGCAATTTGGTGAAGAGGTCAAATACTGGTTTACGATTAACGAACAAAGCAATATGTTTCTTCTGCCATATTTGATGGAATTTAATAAAGAATCGCCTTTGGAAAAGCAAAAATATGAAATGAATCATATTATGACACTTGCACATGCAAAGGCCATTCACTTGTGCCGGGAAATGATTCCTAATGCGAAGATTGGACCAGCCATTGGGCTTTCACCAAATTATCCAGAGACTTGCAGACCTGAAGATGTCCAAGCAGCCCGTGAAGCCGATGATTTCCGAACCTATTTGTTTACCGATTTATATATGCATGGCAAGTATCGGGATAATGTTTGGAGATACATGGAGGAAAACGGTGTAACGCCCACTATCGAGGATGGAGATATGGAACTTCTTCAATCGGCAAAGCCTGACTTTTTAGGAATTAATTATTACCAAAGCAGGGTTGTAAAATTTGCTCCAGAAACGATGGAGAATAAAGATATGAGTATCAATATGAATGGTAAAAAAGGTGAGACTGAGTTTGAAGTGGTTCCGGGTATTTACCAGGGAAGTTCAAACCCATATGTAGAAAAAACAGATTGGGATTGGGAAATCGATGCAATTGGACTTCGTACACTGTTGAATGAATTGAATGATCGTTATCAAATTCCAATCATTATTACAGAAAATGGCATTGGTGCCGTTGATTTGTTAACAGAGGATGAAAAAGTACATGATCAGTACCGAATAGATTATCTGAAAATACACCTTGAACAGTGCCGTTTAGCCATCGGCGATGGTGTCCAATTATTTGGTTATTGCCCATGGTCGTACATGGATTTATTAAGCACAACCAGCGGATTTAGAAAACGATATGGATTTGTCTACGTTAATAGAACTGATGATGACAATATGGATCTACGAAGAATCAAAAAAGATAGTTTTTATTGGTATCAAGAGGTTATTCACTCCAATGGACAAAAGCTCTAAAGGAATATGAGGAATTGGATATGGTAGAAAAGACATTTATAGTTATTCGGAATAAAACTGTACTGAATTTTAGGGAGTTCAGTCTTGAAGTACAAATATAAATAAGTATATGGAAAAGGTATGCGAGATTGTGAATATTTTGCATACCTTTTTGTTGTTCTATCAAAGGTTTATATCCATCAATTGTAGCCTTGTTATAGCCTATTTTTATAAGTGAAAAATCATCAACTATTGATGCTGCTGAAATAGTACGTCTGCACTATGCACGTGGTGAAATTTCATTTGAAAAATTTCAAACCATTTTAAGAGATATGAGGGGAACTGCAACAGGTCTTTTTAATGAAAATACCGATTTTATGGTATTCTAGTCTTTGGTATTTGGAAATACATGAATTCCTTTATATTATGTATTTTTGCAAAAAGCTGCAGGTTAAACAGGTGCTGTGAACCTTACCACAAATAGAGGCAGTTTAATAATCGGACAAGGAAAAGCAAAAAAGTCAAGATCGTGTCTGAAGTCGAGCCAACATTGGACAAGGCAAAGCCAAAAGAGCGAGGTTGTGTTTAAAGTCGAACCAACTTCGGACAAGGCAAAGGCAAAAGAGCGAGGTTGGGTCCGAAGACGAACCAACTTCGGACAAGGAAGAGCCAAAAGAGCGAGGTTGTGTCTGAAGACGAAGCAACTTCAGACCAGGAAGAGCCAAAAGAGCGAGGTTGTGTCCGAAGATGAACCAATTTCAGACAAGGCAAAGGCAAAAGAGTGAGGTTGTGTCCGA
>NZ_JAGGQG010000002.1:0-1087545 GCF_018613415.1 Bacillus sp. ISL-18
ATAATAAAATAGTGTCAAATAAATAGTCTGGTAATTAAGGCGAGAAGGTCACACCCGTTCCCATACCGAACACGGAAGTTAAGCTTCTCAGCGCCGATGGTAGTTGGGACTTTGTCCCTGTGAGAGTAGGACGTTGCCAGGCTGTAATACTATTATTCCGCAGTAGCTCAGTGGTAGAGCTATCGGCTGTTAACCGATCGGTCGTAGGTTCGAGTCCTACCTGCGGAGCCATTATTTATGGAGAGCTGTCCGAGTGGCCGAAGGAGCACGATTGGAAATCGTGTAGGCGGGTAACCCTGTCTCAAGGGTTCAAATCCCTTGCTCTCCGCCATAAAATATATGGCCCCTTGGTCAAGCGGTTAAGACACCTCCCTTTCACGGAGGTAACACGGGTTCGAGTCCCGTAGGGGTCACCATTTTAATATGGAGGATTAGCTCAGCTGGGAGAGCATCTGCCTTACAAGCAGAGGGTCGGCGGTTCGATCCCGTCATCCTCCACCATAATAATTATCGCGGGGTGGAGCAACGAGTGTTGCTTCGAAGAATAATCTGCGAGTTGTATCAATCGAGCTGCTGCTTGAATAAGCTTTCTGAGATTGATACAGTCCATGTAAACTATGAGCATGGATGAACAATATATTTTCTATTATCGCGGGGTGGAGCAGTCCGGTAGCTCGTCGGGCTCATAACCCGAAGGTCGCAGGTTCAAATCCTGTCCCCGCAATTGGTCTGGTAGTTCAGTTGGTTAGAATGCCTGCCTGTCACGCAGGAGGTCGCGGGTTCGAGTCCCGTCCAGACCGCCATTTAGTGGCTCAGTAGCTCAGTCGGTAGAGCAAAGGACTGAAAATCCTTGTGTCGGCGGTTCGATTCCGTCCTGAGCCACCTTTTATTTTGATTTTGCCGGTGTAGCTCAACTGGTAGAGCACGAACGAATATGCTTCCTTGAGTGAACATCAGCATACCGATCGAAATGCTGCTTGAATAAGCTTACTGAGATCGGAATGACGTTAACCTAACGTCGAGTATGATACTATTATAGATTTATGAATCATGCCGGTGTAGCTCAACTGGTAGAGCAACTGAATCGTAATCAGTAGGTTGGGGGTTCAAGTCCTCTCGCCGGCACCAGAAGCTGGCAATTTTCATTCATATATGTGGAGGGGTAGCGAAGTGGCTAAACGCGGCGGACTGTAAATCCGCTCCCTCCGGGTTCGGCGGTTCGAATCCGTCCCCCTCCACCATTTATAGGGGTATAGTTTAAAGGTAGAACGAAGGTCTCCAAAACCTTTGGTGTGGGTTCGATTCCTACTACCCCTGCCAATTATATTGTGGCGATTGTGGCGAAGTGGTTAACGCACCTGATTGTGGTTCAGGCATTCGTGGGTTCGATTCCCATCAGTCGCCCCATAATATCATTAATGATTATAAGCATTGGGCTATAGCCAAGCGGTAAGGCATCGCACTTTGACTGCGACATGCGTTGGTTCAAATCCAACTAGCCCAGCCATTTTGCGGAAGTAGTTCAGTGGTAGAACACCACCTTGCCAAGGTGGGGGTCGCGGGTTCGAATCCCGTCTTCCGCTCCAATTATATCGGCGGCATAGCCAAGTGGTAAGGCAGAGGTCTGCAAAACCTTTACCACCGGTTCGAATCCGGTTGCCGCCTCCAAAGATCTTTAATAAGCAAATGCTATTATATTATGCCGGGGTGGCGGAACTGGCAGACGCACAGGACTTAAAATCCTGCGGTAGGTGACTACCGTACTGGTTCGATTCCGGTCCTCGGCATTGCTAAAAAAACTTAATACGCCGGTGTGGCGGAATTGGCAGACGCGCACGACTCAAAATCGTGTTCCTCTGGAGTGTCGGTTCGACCCCGACCACCGGTATCTGAAATGTTGAATTGAAGCGATTTCCTTTTGTTGGGAGATCGCTTCTTTCATTTTTAACAGTGATTTTTGTCGTGCAAACCACAAAAAGAGTGAAGGAAGGCAACCATTTTTCGAATCTCAATCAGTTAGCAAAGAAGCGATAATAGAAATTGTCATTCTTTTAAGAGAAAAAAAGGGAATCGCATGTAATATTAAGGTTAAGCACCCGAGCTGAAAAATAGACGGAAAAATTCCGCTTAATTAGTAATAATATTAAAAAAGTCCGAAATAGACGGAGAGATTCCGACTATTGACTCGAAAAATTCAAAAATGAGGGATTTTGCTGAGCATAAGCGGAAAAGCTCCCCTTATTTACCCCGAAACAACCTCCATTCTATATTTAACCGGAAATTCTCCACTTATTGTACTTTTGCTAGTTCCTCGATAAAAGACCAGATATCTTATTTAAAAGATTACGATGAAACCTATCCCCCAACCGATAAGTGCGGACCCTCTTGATCCTGATATGGAATCACCTTCTTTTTATTGACCAGCATTTAAAAATCAATAAAATTGGTACTTCGACTACAACTAGTAATATTAATTTGATATATAGAATAGATTAGCAGAAATAAAGAGATACATTATGTATATCTATCTAGATAACAAATTAAGAAAAAAATCGACAAACTTTGCGAAATTGACTTGACTCCTTTAATGAATATGTGTAGTATTTATTAAGTCAGATTGTTCAGTTCTTTTTCATAAATGCGGGTGTAGTTTACTGGTAAAACCTCAGCCTTCCAAGCTGATGTAGTGGGTTCGATTCCCATCACCCGCTCCATACATATTAACTAACGCAGTGTATCGTTACATTAGGAGAACGATGCATTGCGTTTTTTTATTTTGGCTATTAACGGAGATAACTTTTTATTGGACAATTTATAAAAATGCTTAAAGTTTTTTTTGCTAGATAGGTCCTAGTGGTAAATTTAATAAAACAAAACAATAAATTGTCTATTAGATTTGCTTCTATAGGACAGTTTTTGTAGGACTCCTGAGGATTTTGTTCAATAAGAGCTGCTAAAGGACAATTATTTATAATGCACAGGGAGGTTGTCCGTTTGAAAGATTCCAATGGACTTTTTATTGAGGAAACACATACTTTTGTCTATTAGAGCTGTTTCTATTGGACCGTTTTCTAAGATACCCGAGGATTTTGTCTAATAGAGAGCTGCTAAAAGACAATTATTTATAATGCACAGGGAGGTTGTCCGATAGGAAGATTCCAATGGACATTTTATTGATGAAAAACATAATTTTGTCTATTAGAGATATTCTATTAGACAGTTTTCTTAGATACCCGAGGATTTTGTCTAATAGGGAGGTGCTAAAGGACATTTTTTTAAAATACTTAATACTTTTGTCCATTAGAACCACTTCATCTTAAAATCGTAGACCTCTGAAAAGAATTCAAAAAGGATGAAGGACATCTTGCGATAATTTAATCCGGTAGCTGCCCTTCATTACTGTATAAATCAGTCATTCAACAATGTAATATGACGCTTCGCCTCCATGTATCTGGGTAAACATGGTCATTAATGATTTTGTAAGCTTATGCGCAGCCTCTACCTCTGTAGATGGACGGAGATAAATGATTTGCAATGCATTTTTTGTATGAATCGTCACTGGGGCTTTATCTGAATCAACAAAAGGGCTTCCAAATGGTCCATCTTCATCGGAAGAAAGAATTAAATGCTCCAAGGAGTTGGTCCTTCCATTCAATCCGTTGTATGTCTCGTTCTCCCTCCCAAACCTAATCATTACAGGAGCTTTTAACAAATCTTGGTCATAAACACCGATGGGAACTTGATATTGTAGGGAGAAAAAATTATTAATATCGATCGCACTATGGATTGAAGAAAGATAATTTTGTTTCTGTATTCTTCTAAATAATGCTTCAGCTGAATGACGGTATCGATTTGGATCCTTTCCTGTCTTCTTAAAAATATTTCTCCATTCCTTTATCCCAGGAAGGTCCGAAATCTGCTTGTTTTCCAGTTCAAAAAAGATCGACTCTTGGAAAAGCTGTAGTCTGCCTTTTACCATTTGTGGTGAATCCCCAACTGTTATATTTTTATATTCAATAACCCCAATTTTAAAATCGGGAATTAGTTCGCAAATTTCTGCTGAAACTTGAATTTCCAACCATTCCACCTCCAAAATTTGTTGAAAATAGTTTATCATAAATAGATATGTAACTAATAACTTTAACAACTTATATAAAGTTAAGTCGTCGTCGAAAGGAGGAGAAATCTATGGATGTTCAGGTTTTACAAAAAGAATTGATTGCTTATAGTAAAGAAATCGGTATAGATAAAATTGGATTTACGACCGCGGACCCGTTTGCAGAATTAAAAACACGGTTATTGAGACAACAGGAACTGGGCTATCAATCCGGTTTCGAAGAACCTGATATAAATAAGCGGGTTACTCCGTCAATGCTGCTCGAAGGCGCACAGTCGATTATTTCCATTGCCCTTGCGTATCCTGCGAAAATGACAACCCGTGTCGAGAGTAAAAAGGGAGAAAGAAGAGGGATCTTTAGCAGGGCTTCATGGGGACTGGATTATCATCATATACTTCGCGATCGTCTCAACAAACTTGAAGAATTTATCTTACGTAAACTACCTGATGCTAAGGTAAAATCAATGGTTGATACAGGAGAGCTTTCGGACCGGGCTGTAGCAGAGCGTGCCGGTATCGGCTGGAGCGGGAAGAATTGCTCCATTATAACCCCTGAATTTGGCTCATACGTATATTTGGGTGAAATGCTTACCAATATTCCTTTTGAACCGGATACACCGATAGAAGACCAGTGTGGCTCTTGTAGTAAATGCATAGATGCCTGTCCAACAGGGGCATTAATCCAAGGCGGTCAGATTAATGCCCATCGCTGTATTTCCTTTTTAACACAAACAAAGGAGCTTATCCCTGATGAGTTTAGAGATAAAATAGGGAATCGTGTTTATGGGTGTGACTCTTGTCAAACCGCCTGTCCGATTAACAAAGGAGTTAATTTTCACTTCCATGAAGAAATGACACCTGATCCAGAAGTGGCCAAACCTTTATTAAAACCGATCCTAAAATTAAGCAATCGTGAATTTAAAAAAAGGTTCGGCTCTGTTTCTGGGGCTTGGAGAGGAAAAAAACCAATTCAACGGAATGCTATTATTGCCTTAGCTCATTTTAAGGATGAAAGTGCGGTTCCTGAATTGATTGAAGTATTAGAAACTGAAGCAAGTTCAGTCTCAAGAGGAACTGCTGCATGGGCGCTTGGGAAAATTGGCGGTGAATCAGCTTTTGCAGCATTAAGAAGAGCCAAGGAACTCGAGACAGACATCGAGGTCCAAGCAGAAATAGAAAAGGGCTTAAATTTTTATAACAACTAGCGGGCAAACCAATTGGTTTGCTCTTTTTTTATAGTTAAATGCCACGTGCTATCATATGTATGAAGGGAAAGGGGTGGATAGGTTTGCGACAATTACTTCAAGACTTATTTGATAAAAGGGTAAATCAATTTGTTTCTGCTAAACGTAGCCAAAAGTTATTTTTTCCAAAGGCAGAGACAAAACAAGCATGTTTAGCCAATCGCTCAGCAGAGATAGTAAAAGTAAAAGCGGCAGGAAAGATTATAGAAGAGTCCGTGGAGGATGAGTTTCAAACAATCAAATACCAAGCCCATTATCAATATTTAATCAAACAAAATGGAATTCTTTATATGGAAGAGGAAATGGAAGATAGGTTAGCCAAGTTTTACAAAAATGCGTTAGTAATGGATGAGGAAATTAGACCAGTTCTAGAATCGGAAAATGACCCGGAAACTGAACTAAATCATTTGGACTTAGAGGATCATACTGAAAGGCTAAGCTATGCATACGATCGATTAAAAGCAGTTCAATACGCAGAACGCTGGTGGAATAGCTATAATCCTGCTTATAAAAAGTTTCAGAATGATTGTACCAACTTTATCTCTCAATGTCTTAAAGCCGGGGGAGCACCCATGAGAGGTTATCCAAAGCGGGATGCAGGCTGGTGGCTGCAAAATAATAATTGGAGTTATAGCTGGGCTGTAGCTCATTCATTGAGGCTATATTTATCCCATTCAAAAATCGGTCTTCGGGCAAAAGAAGTCAGCAGCCCGGATCAGTTAAAATTGGGAGATGTCATTTGTTATGATTTTGAAGGGGATGGAAGATTCAATCACAACACCCTTGTTACTGGAAAGGACGCTAACGGGATGCCTTTAGTGAATGCCCATACTTATAATAGCCGGATGCGTTACTGGGCCTATGAGGATTCATCTGCCTATACGCCAAATATCAAATATAAGTTTTATTCGATCATTGATGAATGATTCTTGAAAGCATAGGTCAGAGTGGTATAATTGCCCTTATAGTTTTGATATGAGGTGAATTTTTTGGCTATACACGTAGTTCTTTATCAACCACAAATACCTTCTAATACAGGAAATATCGCTAGGACTTGTGCAGGTACGGGTACTAATTTACATTTAATCCGCCCTTTAGGATTTTCCACAGATGATAAAATGTTAAAAAGGGCAGGTTTAGATTATTGGGAACATGTAAATATCACTTATTATGAATCGCTGGATGAATTTT
The DNA here is from genome assembly GCF_018613415.1 of Bacillus sp. ISL-18. Classification (GTDB taxonomy): domain Bacteria; phylum Bacillota; class Bacilli; order Bacillales; family Cytobacillaceae; genus Neobacillus. The sequence continues at coordinate 6,553 of NZ_JAGGQG010000002.1, forward strand.
ACGAAAAGAATACTGGTGGTGCCTTTTTTTATATAACAGAATCTGGGAAAAAGGACTTTACCGGTTTTGACTATAGTGATCTGTCTAAAGATTATTATTTTATTTTTGGCCGGGAAACAACAGGACTTCCTACGGATGTTATTCAACATAATCTCGATAAAGCTCTAAGGATTCCAATGAATGAAAAGATTCGTGCCTTAAATTTATCCAATACAGCAGCGATTTTGATTTATGAAGCTTTACGCCAGCAGGATTATCCAAAACTAAAATAAGCATGGGGCCAACATAAGGCCTCCTGCTTGGTTTAAAGGGAGGAAAAATTTGTTATGAATGATGCCATCACAACCATCCTAAATCATCGCTCGATCCGTCAGTTTGAGGACAAGCCATTATCCGACGAGCAAATTCACACGATCGTTTCCTGTGCACAAGCCGCAGCTACATCGAGTTTCATTCAGGCATACTCCATTATTGGTGTGAAGGATAAAGAAAAAAAGCGGAAACTAGCCGAACTGACAGGAAACCAAGAATATGTGGAGAAAAATGGCCACTTTTTTGTTTTTTGCGCCGACCTTTTCCGTCATACGGTAGTTGCTAATAGGGAACAAAAGCAGGTAACACCGACACTAGAAAGTACAGAAAAGTTCATGGTAGCATTGATTGATACATCCTTGGCTGCACAAAATGCTGCCGTAGCTGCAGAATCTCTTGGATTAGGAATTTGTTACATAGGTGGAATCCGTAATCACTTGGAGGAAGTAAAAAGGCTTTTAAACATACCTGATCGGGTTATTCCATTGTTTGGCCTTGCCGTGGGCTACCCGGCACATCTTACAGATAAAAAGCCAAGACTGCCCTTTGCGCATGTTTATCATGAGGATGAATATGAGCAGGATATGGAGAAATTTAATCATCAGCTCGATGATTATGACCAGTTAATTTCAAATTATTATCAGACTAGAACAAAAGGGCAAAGAAAGGATAGGTGGACTGAACAAATTGCCAATATGCTCTCCAAACCAACCAGAATGTATATGAAAGAGTTTATTCAAAAAAATAAACTTGATTTACACTAAAAAAGACTGCCGGCATGGCAGTCTTTTTTAGTCTTTAAACATTATTTGTTAGTCCCCGGCTTGTCGTTATACCCCGCTGTGAAGATGGCTGCCAAAAACGCAACCATAACTAAAATAACAATGAAAGTATGCATGTTATGTACTGCCCCCTTTGTCCCGTTTTTAATTAGGTAGAATCCGCTAACGGACGCATTTCTGACACATACAATTTTATTATAGCCTAAGATTTTAAAATGAAAAGAGCAATATTCCTTTTATTCAAATAAAAAAGATAGACAATATCTCGAAATGGTTACGCATGTTCAAGTCTTTTAGTGCATAGAGTATATTAATCGTCTCTGATAACCTACAGGGGGAGGGCCATATGGATATTTTAAAAAAAATCGAGAGCTTTCGTGAAGAAGAGGAAAAACTGCGCTGGGAAGGTTCATTCGCTGACTATTTATTGTTGTTGAAGGAAAAGCCGTGGGTAGCACAATCTGCACATTCTCGAGTTTACAATATGATTAGGGATGCAGGAATTGAAGAAGTTAAAGGGACGAAGCAGTACAATTTCTTTAGTAATCAATTATTTGGCTTAGAAGAGTCACTTGAAAGGCTTGTTGAAGAATACTTCCATCCGGCTGCCAAAAGGCTGGACGTTAGAAAGAGGATTTTACTTTTAATGGGCCCGGTGAGCGGTGGTAAATCAACCCTTGTTACCATGTTAAAAAGAGGGTTAGAAAACTACTCACGTTCAGACAGAGGCTCCGTTTTTGCCATCAAAGGCTGCCCGATGCATGAAGATCCATTACATTTAATTCCTCATCATTTACGAGCAGACTTCTTTGATGAATACGGCATCCGGATTGAAGGTAACTTGTCACCATTGAATATGATGCGCCTAGAACAGGAATATGGCGGCAGAATTGAAGATGTTTTAGTAGAAAGAATATTCTTCTCAGAAGATAAGCGGACTGGGATTGGAACCTTTAGTCCATCTGATCCAAAGTCTCAGGATATAGCTGATTTAACAGGAAGTATTGATTTCTCAACGATTGCAGAATATGGCTCTGAATCTGATCCAAGGGCCTATCGCTTTGACGGAGAATTAAACAAGGCGAACCGTGGGATGATGGAGTTCCAAGAGATGTTAAAGTGTGACGAGAAGTTCCTCTGGCATTTATTATCACTAACACAAGAGGGGAATTTTAAAGCAGGAAGGTTTGCGCTCATAAGTGCAGATGAACTGATAGTTGCTCACACCAATGAAACTGAATACCGCTCCTTTATTTCTAATAAGAAAAACGAAGCTCTTCATTCGAGGATCATTGTAATGCCGATTCCTTACAATTTAAAGGTTTCACAAGAAGAAAGAATTTATGAAAAAATGATTAATGAGAGCGATGTTTCGGACGTTCACATTGCACCGCATACATTAAAGGTTGCAGCAATGTTTACGATTTTAACCCGCTTGAAAGAGCCGAAAAAAGGGGATATCGATCTTCTGAAAAAAATGCGTCTCTACGACGGGGAGAATGTAGAAGGATTCAATTTGGCTGATGTAGAAGAATTGAAACGCGAGTATCCTGATGAAGGCATGAGCGGCATAGACCCTCGTTATGTTATCAATCGGATATCCTCAACGATTATACGTAAAGAGGTACCGTCCATTAATGCCCTGGATGTATTAAGATCGTTAAAAGATGGACTCGACCAGCACCCATCTATTACAGCGGAACTTCGTGATCGTTATATGAATTATATTTCATTAGCGCGAAAAGAGTATGATAATATTGCGAAAAATGAAGTACAGAAGGCATTCGTGTACTCCTACGAGGAATCAGCTAAAACATTAATGGATAATTACCTTGATAATGTTGAGGCCTATTGCAATAAAGCAAAACTGCGTGATCCGTTAACAGGGGAAGAGATTAATCCGGATGAAAAGCTTATGCGTTCCATTGAAGAGCAGATTGGCATCTCCGAAAATGCTAAAAAGGCCTTTAGGGAAGAAATATTAATCCGGATTTCAGCCTTTGCCCGAAAAGGGAAACGATTTGATTACAATTCTCATGACAGGCTCAGGGAAGCAATCCAAAAGAAATTATTTGCGGATCTTAAGGATGTTGTTAAGATTACAACTTCATCCAAGACCCCGGATGAGCAGCAATTGAAGAAGATTAATGATGTTGTTGCTCGTTTAATTGATGAACATGGTTATAATTCGACATCAGCAAATGAATTACTACGCTATGTTGGAAGCTTATTAAACAGATAATCTGGGTTAAAATAGCAGGACTGGCAGAGAAAAAACTGTCAGTCTCTTTTTTTCCAATAAATAGATCCCCATGTGATAATCTTGTCCAATTAGTAGGCTATCAACCAATTGTCAAAATTATTTGTAAATTATTTGCTGCTTCTGCATAGGATAAAGTAATCCATCATTTAATTGAATTTTTTCATTCGCGTTATTCTATGTATTGGCTAAAAAAATTGTGCAGTATGGAGTAAATTTTTAATTTAATAAGGAGGGGTTTATAGTGACTGTCGATAACCATCAATTTGTGATTTCTAGAGAAGATTGGTCCCTCCACCGTAAAGGCCACGATGACCAGCAGCGCCATCAAGAAAAAGTCCAGGAGGCAATTCGAAACAATCTTCCAGAATTAATTACAGAAGAGAGTATTATAATGTCTAATGGTCGCGATGTGGTAAAAATTCCAATTCGTTCATTAGACGAATACAAAATTCGTTATAATTATGACAAAAACAAACACGTGGGCCAAGGTGACGGTGAGAGTCAAGTCGGTGACGTTGTAGCGCGGGACGGTTCCAGCGGGCAAAAGGCACCAGGCAAGGGTCAAGGTGCAGGGGATCAAGCAGGTGAAGACTATTTTGAAGCAGAAGTATCTTTAATGGAGCTAGAGGAAGCACTATTTAAGCAATTAGAACTGCCAAACCTAAAGAGGAAGGAAGAACAAGAACATCTCGTTGAAAATATTGAGTTCAATGATATCCGGAAAACAGGATTAATGGGGAACATCGATAAAAAACGTACGATGATGTCTGCCTTTAAACGAAATGCGATGAGCGGGAAACCTGCCTTCCATCCAATTTATAAGGATGATTTAAAGTTTAAGACTTGGAATGAAGTCGTGAAACCTGATTCAAAAGCTGTTGTCATTGCAATGATGGATACAAGCGGTAGTATGGGAATATGGGAAAAATATATGGCACGAAGCTTTTTCTTCTGGATGACACGTTTCTTGCGAACAAAATATGAAACGGTTGAAATTGAATTTATTGCACATCATACTGAGGCAAAAGTAGTCACAGAAGAAGACTTCTTCTCGAAAGGTGAAAGCGGTGGGACCATTTGTTCATCAGCCTATCGAAAGGCTTTAGAAATCATTGATGCTAAGTATAATCCACGGAAGTTCAACATCTATCCATTCCACTTTTCTGACGGTGATAATTTGACATCCGATAATGCCCGGTGCGTGAAGTTAGTTGAAGAGTTAATGAAAGTTTCTAACATGTTCGGTTACGGAGAAGTAAATCAATATAACCGCCATTCCACATTAATGTCAGCTTATAAAAACATCAAAGACGAACAGTTCCGCTATTATATACTCAAACAAAAAGCAGATGTTTTCCATGCGATGAAAAGCTTTTTCCAAAAAGAAGAATCAAAATTATATGCTTGAAAAAATTGACAGGAGGAAGCTCCTGTCAATTTTTTTGTTTCTTTTCAGACTTTACCAAATATAATTTTCCTAAAAAAATCAACACTAAAAAAGCAAGAACATCTTTAAAAAGGGGGTATTACCAGTGATAAAAAAACCGGTTGGATTACTGTTAACGGCTATTCTTACAATGGGACTGGCCGCTTGTACTAATAATGACCGAAATAATATAAATGATCGGACCACGAATCGAGTAGGAATGGATACAAATGATCGGACCACAAATCGAGTAGGAATGGATACAAATGATCGGGATTATCGAAATTTAAATGTTCGTAATGGCCGAGACAATGGAATTGATCATAACGGGCCACTAACAGAGGATTATTCAAACCGTAACAATAATGAGCCTGATTTAGATACAAATCTGTTCAATGATAAGCGAAAAGTTAAACGTAATAACGATGACATGATTTCCGCATATCAAACAAACTTAAATAGCAGTCAATATCCACATACACAAGCGGTTTTAATTAGGGATGCCAAATATCAGTATATTACCATCGATCCTAGACAAAGAAACTGGTTTCAATTTGGATTTATTCAACCAGGACAAACTAATACCCAGCAACAAAGCCCTACAGTACCAGCACCTGCGCAGCAGCAAACAACAAGGCAGGCACCAAATCAAGCACCTGCCCAGCAGGCAACACCTGTACCTAGACAGCAGCAGACACAGGCACCAAGTGGTGCTGCACAAAATCAAAATAATACGGCAACCTCGGGTACCGTTAGTCAGTATGTTCAACAAGTCATTTCTCTTACCAATCAACAAAGAACTAAGAATGGTCTGCCGGCGTTAAAAACAGATACACAGCTTAGTGGTGTAGCTCAGAAGAAAGCAGTGGATATGCAGCAAAACCATTACTTTTCACATACCAGTCCGACTTACGGTTCTCCATTTGACATGATGAGAGATTTTGGTGTTACCTATAAGTCTGCAGGTGAAAACATTGCTCAAGGACAACGAACACCACAAGAAGTTGTAACTGCTTGGATGAACAGTGAAGGTCACCGTAAAAATATTTTAAGTGCTAATTTCACCCATATTGGCGTAGGATTTGAGCAAACAGGAAAAAACTGGTCGCAAATGTTTATTGGAAAGTAAGAAAAGCACAAGTGATTGTTTAGCGCAGAAAAAAAACAAACCGACAGATTCTAAATTCTGTCGGTTTGTTCATTTGCCGCTGATCGGCAGGGTTGGGAATTCAAAGTGAAAGATAGTTCCTTTTCCAACCTCACTTTCCACCCATATCGATCCATCCATGGCTCTGACAATGCTATAAACCACCATCATCCCTAAGCCAGTGCCATTCTTTCCTTTAGTGGAATAGAACGGTTCTCCTAGTCTGTCTAGCTGCTGGGAATTCATCCCTACTCCTGTATCCTGTACTTTGATTGTTACCTCATCTTGGCTATATTCAGTTGAAACATATAAATATCCACCATGCGGCATTGATTCAATGGCATTTTTTAGTACGTTTACAAAGCATTGTCTAAACTTTTGTCCGTCTCCTTTGATATATCCAATAATGGAAAAATCAGTTACGATTTCGACTGAATTTTGGTTGGCTAACGGCTGTAGAATACTGATAATTTGCCGAAGTTCGCTTTTTACATTTAATTCTTCAAGAGATTCAAGTGAGGGTTTTGCAAACGTTAAATAATCCTGAATGACCTTTTCAGCTGAAAATAACTCTTCCTTAACGATTGCTAGATATTCTTTTCTTTTTTGCCTAGATAAATAATCGTCTTGGAGCAGCTGAACAAATCCGCTCGCCGCTGTTAACGGATTTCTAATTTCATGGGAAATAGCAGCTCCCATTTGCTCTACAGCCTTTAATTTTTCCGTTCTAATAAGCTCCTGCTGCATCTCGTTCGTTTTTCGTATAAATTCAACTCCATATGAAATGATCGCAATACCTAAGGAAGGAATGACAAGATACGCAAACCATGCATCCACAAGATTAAGCGGTTCGTCGTAAAAGCTCATTCCTAAAACTGTCAGGATACCAAGAATCATTCCCAGACATACGGTACAGAAAATTCTCCGGGCAGGGGCCTGCTTGTAAAACCAAGGGTGTAGCCGCCATAGGACCAATCCAAGTGGAATATAAAGCGCCAGGGTTTGCCAAAAGCCAAGATTAATCCCATAAAAACTACGAATAACAATCAGTGCTGCCATGAGAATGGGGCCAATACCGACATATAAACCGCCAAGAACGAGCGGGATCATCCGTAAATCAAATCTTGTGTATGAAATAGGTGTATAGGAAAATTGGATACATAACCAAATCGTTACTATAAACAAAATTATAAAAGAGGGCTTCGATAGGGAGAATTTTTTGCTTTTTTCAAGATATATTAAACCGAAAAATAGTAAAATTATCATAAGAGAAAGATTGAAGAAAAGGTGTTTCGTGATTTCCATTTTCTCACCATCCATAATGAGCTCATAGGAAAATTTTACATTTTATTTTGGCAAGTTACAACAAAATTCGCAAAATATTTTGATAAAACGAATATTAAAGTTGATTATATTAAAAAACCTGAAAGGTCACTTAGAATCCTTCCAGGAAAGTTCGTTGATTGAGATGGTATTTCTGCCTCTTGTTTTAGAAAGATATAGGGATGAATCAGCTGCTTTAATTAATAAATCTGGATGATTTAGTTTAGTAGGATACATAGATGCAATCCCGATGCTTAACGTGATAATATCCGCTATTTCTGAACTTTTATGTGGGACTTTAAGGGACTGAACTGTTTCTTTAATTTGCTGTGCTATCTCTAAACCGTTCTCACCATTACTAGATGGGAGGATTAAGGCAAATTCTTCGCCGCCGTACCGGCAAAATGTGCAGTTTGAAGGTTCTGGAAACAAATCGTTAATAGCTTGAGCAATCTTTTGTAAACAAAAATCTCCTTTCAAATGACCGTATGTGTCATTGTATTTTTTAAAATAATCAATATCAAACATAACCAAAGTAATGGGTGTATGAAGGTTAATCGCTTTGGCCCATTCCCTAAGAAGTGTTTCATCAAAATATCGGCGATTAGCTATCCCTGTTAACCCATCCATATAAGATAATCGGTTCAGAAGCTCATTTGCTTCTTGGAGCTTTTGCTCAGTCAGTTTTCGGTTCGTAATATTTCTTGAAACAATGATGACCTTCTTCTCACCTTCTTCTTGATAAGGCACACTTTTTAAAGTGGATTCTATCCAAATATAATCACCAAATTTTGAACGGTAACGGTGAGTGGATTCAGCAGAACCTTTTTGTAGAGCCCTTTGAAACATACTATTTGTTCGTTCGACATCGTCTGGATGAATAAAGGTCTCCAATGTTTTTCCTAAAAGCTCAGGATATTCGAAATGAATGACCTCTTTTACAGCAGGGGAGATGTATATATACTCTGCTTGATCATTATGCATAGTAATCATGTCACTAGAATACTCTGCCAGTAAGCGGAACCGTTCTTCGGTTTCTTTTACCTTGAAAAGGCTATGTTTTAATTGGTGTTGAGTCTCATTCGAATCGACCACAAATACAAAAAAATGATAGCCAAACACCCCTCCTACTAAAGATATGAGGCAATGCAGGGATAACACATTTTTCAGGACCGCTGCATCTTCAATGCGTATGATAAAAACAATCGATATAATTAGTAACCCGCATAGATTCATGGTAAAAGCTTTTGCTGTACGATGAATGTTTAATTTGGAGATCACACCGCAAACAACTCCAGTCAATAATGCTGCAACAGCAGGCAGGAGGGCGGAATGGTTAAAGCCAAATAAACAAATTCTTCCTATAGAGATTAGTGCTGCGGCAATAATTGCCGGTATGTACCCGCCAAACGCACCAGCAATAACGATTGCTAAGTGGCGCAAATCTGCATAAATGTCTGGACCTACTTGGAATGAAAACGACATTAAAACATTACCAAGAATACCAAAACAAGTCCCCCAGTAGAGTTTTGTAGATAATGGTGAGGTGGGATATAATGGCTTATCTTTAAATAAAACACCCATAAGAGAAAAAGAAGCAATTAAGAGTGCTGCATTTGAGATGAATTCTTTAAGCATATAAGAGGATTCTCCTAAAATGAAATAGAAATGAATGCTTGCCACTATCGTGTTTTGCAGGTAATGACAAAGCATTCCAATTATACTATAAGTTGATATTTATAACTAAGCAGTTAGGAAAACAATCTGTGAATAAAAAAAGCCCCTTAAAAAAGGAAGCTATCTTGGTCAGAATTATGCTTGAACCAATTCTCTCACAAATTCTCTGGCTGCCATTCGGGCATGGACTTTGCCTTGTTTAAGAAGTTCAGGTACTTTTTGTGGATTTAAATCAAAACCTTCTGCGATAACTGACTCACTTACCTCCATTCCTAAAAAGCGAAGAGCGATTTTTAAATATCGATCACCCGACTCCAATTCCTCCATTGGGGTCCCGGTATACTGGCCTCCTCTTGTTTGAATATGAATCGCTTTTTTGTTAGTTAAAAGACCTTTAGGACCATTGGCAGTATGGGCAAAAGTTTTTCCCGAAATAAATAAGTTGTCAATATAAGCTTTTAAAACAGCAGGAGAATTTAAATTCCACATAGGAGAAACAAACACATAATAATCAAACGTAATAAACTCATCTGCAAGAGCGTGCATCTTCGTTATTTTTTCTCTTTCTGGAACTGTAAGCTGATCAAGGGTGAAACCATAACCGGCCAACTTTCCTCGTGCTGACACCAAATCAGCATCCATTTGTGGAAAATCATAGGCAAATAAATCGATTCTGTTGATTTCTATATCTGGACGTTCCTCATGAAGTGCTTCTAGAAATGCTTCTCCAATTTTTAGCCCTTTTGATTTCTCTAAACCTTTCGGGTTTGCTGTTACATATAGTAATTTTTTCATATAGGATCACGACCTTTTTAGTTAATATTACTTATCACTTCAATTATAGTAAAAATATCCTTCATCAAGATTGAACAATTGGTGACGTTCATGAACATTAAGTGAAATGGACAAGCCAGTGGACTAAAAAAAAAGCCAATTATAAATTGGAAAAAATAATTAATCAAACGCTTACAAAAATGTGTTGACGCGCTTTATAGAGGGTGATAAGATAAGGATACATTAATTAGTTAGTTCATTAAACTAATTAATGGAATCTCGAGATGCAATTATATTTTTTTTAATAGTTTTGTAAAGGGTTACAAGTCAAAAAATTCATATTAAAGAATAGTTATTTTGGAGGGGAAAAAAATGGGTCAAGCGATGCGAAAAGTAGAGACAAATCAAACTACTGCATTTAGAAAGTTTGGTATGAAGGATAAAATTGGTTATATGTTTGGTGACTGGGGTAATGATTTCTTCTTTATTCTTGTAGCGTCTTTCTTAATGGTTTTCTATACCGATATTTACCATTTGAATCCGGCTACAGTCGGCGGACTATTCCTAGTCGCACGTTTGTGGGATGCAGTAGCAGACGTTTCTTGGGGACGATTCATTGATACAAGAAAAGCTGGGATACACGGAAAATTTAAACCATGGATTTTAAGAATGTCATTTCCACTCGTTATTGTCGGTGTGTTAATGTTTGTACACATCCCTGGTATGTCTAATGGATTTTATCTGGCTTATGCCTATGTAACGTATATTTTATGGGGAACTTTGTATAGTACTGTTAATATTCCTTATGGATCAATGGCATCTGTTATCACAGGTGATCCGGTTGAACGTACAACACTATCAAGCTGGAGAGCAATGGGTGGGAACTTAGCAGGGTTAATCATTAACGTAGTTGGTCCTATGATTTTGTTTGTTAACAATAAAGCAGATGCTAATCACTTTTTACTAGGCGCAATTATTTTTGCTGTACTTGCACTCGCTTGTTATATCGCTTGCTATAAATTATCAATTGAGCGTATTGTGATCGATGAAACAACAAAACCAAAGATGAACTTTGGAGTAACAATGAAAGGCCTTGTCAAAAACAGACCGTTAATTTGGTTCCTTATTGCTTCCTTATTGTTTATGGTTTGTTTCATGTTAATTGGTACTGTAAACGTTTACCTATTTAAAGATTACTTTGGTGAAGCGAAAGCATTAAGTATGGTTGGACTTATTCAATCGGTTGCTGTATTTATTGGTATGCCGATGGTAAAACCATTAGTTGCAAAATTTGGTAAAAAGGAAGTAGCTTCAGGCGGTTTATTACTTGCAACTTTAGTATATGCTCTCTTATATTTCCTTCCAAATTTAACAGCAACACAATTTATTGGAGTATTATCAATTGCCATGTTTGGTTATGGTATCTTCAACCTTGTTATTTGGGCTTTCGTTACAGACGTCATTGATTATCATGAGTATTTAACTGGTCTTCGTGAAGATGGAACTGTTTACTCCATCTACTCAATGGCACGTAAAATTGGACAAGCAGTTGCTGGAGGTTTAGGTGGTGCTGTGATTGCAGCAGTAGGATATAATTCAACTCTTCAACACCAAACATCTGGAACTCTTCAAGGAATTCACACACTAGCAACTTTAGTACCTGCCATCACATTGGCTATTGTGTTCTTAATTATAGTGTTCTGTTATCCTTTAAACAAAAAACGTACAGCACAGCTTACAGTTGATTTAGCAGAGAAAAGAAAAGGTAAAAACTAAGTAAAGATATATAAACAGAGAAAAGATAGCTAAGATCCTTTAGCTATCTTTTTTTGTTTATAAAAAACAATAAATAGGTTTAATAGGAAACGACAACAATCAAATTTTGATAATCTATTGAAAAACGCTTACAAATTTTTATTGACGAAATGTGTCGAGAGGTGTATTCTAACTATGTAATTAGTTAGTTTAGTAAACTAACTAATGGAAACGTTGATATTCACAAAAATTTTATCGTTCATTTTTGCTGATTTTGAAAAGGGTTACAGGTTAGACAATTATTTAACTTCTAGAGGGAGAGTGGACACGATGGGGAATAATAGCTCAAAAAAATTAACCTTAAAAGAGAAAGTTTCATATGGATTAGGCGATGTCGGAAATGGATTTATGTTTGATATGGGCCAAATTTATTTGCTTAAGTTTTATACCGATGTGTTAGGGATTTCGGCTTACTGGGGAGGATTAGTATTTTTAATTTCGAAAGTTTTTGATGCGTTTGCAGATTCCACTGTTGGAGCCTTTGTAGATAAACGAAAGGTAGGGAAACGAGGTAAGTTCCGGCCGTTCATCTTATTTGGATCGATTCCGCTTGCCATTATGACAGTCATTTCCTTCATGGCACCGGATTTCTCAGGCACAGGAAAAATTGTATATGCGTTTATCACTTATATGGCATTTGGGTTGTCTTATTCTATTGTTAATATTCCTTATGGTTCACTCGCGGCCTCTATGACACAAGATTCTGTGGACCGTGCATCTCTTGGATCTTTTAGAGCTATTGGCAGCCAGTTTGCAATGCTTATCTCTGGAATGGTTGTTATTCCAATTGTTCTATATTTTCCAAACCAAAAATTAGGATACACTGTGGGAATCGCATCTATGGCATTAGTAGGGGTCATCTTCCACTATATTTGCTATCGGAATACCAATGAGAATGTAATAAGGGAACCTAAAATAGAAAAAGAAAAAGTTCCAATGTCAAAACTATTCAAATTACTGCTTAGTAACAGACCACTAATTGCTCTTTGTTTCGTTTGCTTGTTTATGGTAGCCGCAAGTAACCTGCGTACGGCTGTTCAGTTATATTACTTGCAGTATAATTTAAAGAACACAGGACTTATGTCATTGCTTTCTTTTACTAGTATTGGAATCGCCGTCATCGGTTCGTTTTTTATTCCAGTACTTGTTAAAAGGCTAGGAAAAAAGAATACATTCATTATGGGTCTTTTAATTGGAATTGTTGCAGATGCTTTGAACTTTTTATTACCAGCAAGTGTACCGGCTTTTCTTACATTACTTTCAATTGGAAGTTTAGGTCTAAGTTTCGCTATGGGATTACCATGGGTAATGGTAGCAGATGCGGTAGATTATCATGAATGGAAAACAGGACAACGGACGGAAGGGATTGTCTATTCAAGTTACAGCTTTTTCCGTAAATTAGCACAAGCACTAGCTGGATTTATTCCTGGCGTTGCGCTAGGCTTAATCGGTTACGTTCCGAATGCAGAGCAAACTGCAGGAACACTCCTTGGAATCAAGGGGCTAATGTTCCTAGTTCCAGCTGGATTAAACCTAATAGCAGCTGTTATTTTAATTGTTGTTTATAACTTAACAGAGGATCTTTATAAAAAAATTATTGATGAACTTAAAAATAAACCAAAAACTAACGATAGTTTAAGCGCTTAATTAAATGATTAAACAGAAAACCCCTTCTTGCTGCAGCAGGAAGGGGGTTTTGTTAAATTGCTTTTTTTTAATACGTGCCGAAATGACAATTCTATTGGCATCGTTATCGGTAACGGTATATAAAAAAGGAAAACTGCTAGTAATTGAACTGCACTCCATATTAGACACAAACTCGGCTTCGGACACCACCTTATTTTTTTGATATCACCTTGTCCAAAGTTCAAATGGGTTAGGACACCAACATGCCTTTATATTCACTTGGCTTCGGACACCAACATGCCTTTACAGCTTTACGGTGTCCAAAGCTCACACGACTTCGGACACCAACTAGCTTTTTTAGTTTTCCCATGTCCAAAGTTCAAATGGCTTCGGATACGATCAAGCCTTTATAGCTTTACGTTGTCCAAAGTTCACACGACTTCGGACACCAACAAGCCTTTACAGCTTTACGGTGTCCAAAGCTCACACGACTTCGGACACCATCTAGCTTTTTTAGTTTTCCCATGTCCAAAGTTCAAATGGCTTCGGACACGATCAAGCCTTTATAGCTTTACGTTGTCCAAAGTTCACACGACTTCGGACACCAACAAGCCTTTATAGCTTTACGGTGTCCAAAGTTCACTTGGCTTCGGACACGATCAAGCCTTTAAAACTTTACAGTGTCCAAAGCTCACACGACTTCGGACACCATCTAGCTTTTTTAGTTTTCCCATGTCCAAAGTTCAAATGGCTTCGGACACGATCATGCCTTTATAGCTTTACGTTGTCCAAAGTTTACTTGGCTTCGGACACCAACATGCCTTTTTAGTTTTCCCATGTCCAAAGTTCACTTGACTTCAGACACCATCTTGCTTTATTTGCTTTCCCATGTCCAAAGTTCACACGACTTCGGACACCGCTATATCACTTTGGTATTGTCTGTCCGAAGTTCATCCGGCTTCAGACACCACCTCATCTTTTTGGTACTGCCTTGTCTAAAGTTGCTGCCTCTATTTATGATACGGTTCACCATAATACAAAGACCGATAAAGAAAAAGACGTATGCAAATTCATACGTCTCTTTTCTTGGGTTTTTCTAAGGGTTATATCAAATGACTGCGCTTTCATCTCTAACTGTTTTTAAAAGAAAAGGTAAATTTAACATTGGAACCTCTAGAAATTGCTTGATTGCAAAGGCGCAGGCTCCAAGAATGCTTGACTTCCTGCCAATGGATGAGATTCTCAATTCACGGTAATGGCTGATAGATGAGTTCAGATTCGCACTTATTTTCTTGAGAGAATCCGGATAAATACTCAAAAGTTTACTATCAAGCACAATTACATCGGGATTATACATGTTAATCATATTATTCAGACCAATTGATAAATAGAAAACAAATTCCTCCATTACCTCAAGTACTTCTTCATCGCCTTCATTTATCCAATCTTCGATTTGTTCATAAGTTAAATTCTCAATTTGTCTAATTTCGGACAGATGTCGAAAAATCATTGATTCTGAGGCATATTTTTCCCAGCATCCTTTATTTCCACAATTACACTGTTTACCTCCCGGAACGACAATCATATGACCAATTTCACCTGCATACCCTTCATGGCCTCGAAAAAAATCATTATTCATCATCATGCCAAGTCCGATTCCTGAATAGAGGGTTGCGCATAATAAATTGTCTGTTTCATGATGTACAAATACACGCTCTGCAAATGAGCTGAGATTGGCGTTGTTTTCAAGATGAATTGGGATATCGATCTCTCTTTCCAGGTCACTTTTTAAGTCCATCTCATGCCATTTCAGACGCGGAACATAGTGAATGATCTCTTCTTTTGATACCAAACCATGGATCGCAATAACAATACCAACAATCCCATAGCGGCTTTCATTAAAATCAGCTTTGAATTTTTTTATTTGTTCAATAAGCAGCAAAAGAATGTCTTTATAGTCTGTAGTATTTATTTTGACACTATTTGATGAGATTGGACAACCAAGAAGATCTGATATGGTAAAAGATATTTCTCCATAATCAAGATCAATTCCAAGTGCATAACCAGCCTTTCCGTTTAAGGAAAGCATAATCGGTTTTCTGCCAACGGTATAGTGCTCAAGATGCGTTTCTATAATGAGCCCTTCTTCTAATAGATCTGCAACCTGGGCAGAGATGGTTGCTCTCGTCAGGTTAGTGGCCTTAGATAAATCAGCCCTTGATATCATTCCTTCTTTAATTATTTCTCTTATAATGAGAGAACGATTAATTTTCTTTATATATGCCGCATCACCGGTAACCATTTATATCCTCCATTTCGGGCATTTGCCTTTATGTATATTTCTATTATATCAGTTATAGGTAACAAATGACTGTTATTATTCAATTAATTCCTAAATAGTTAATTGACTAAACATATTAAACGTGATAAATTATGATTGTAGTTAATTTGTTTATTAAACAAATTAAAGAAGTATAAGAGTATTCATTTTCAGGAAAAGATTTATTAGTAATTCTGTAAGGGGTTACAGTGGGTAAGCTAACAATATAAATTTAATTTAAAGGAGAGGACTTTGAATGAAAAGTTTTATAGACCAACACTTCTTATTAAATACAAAGACGGCTGTTAAGCTTTATGAAAATGCTGCAGCTGAGGCGCCTATTTTTGATTTTCATTGTCACTTAGATCCTAAGGAAGTATGGGAAAATAAGTCTTATGAAAATATAACACAAATATGGCTAGGCGGAGACCATTACAAGTGGAGAACGATGCGTATGCACGGCATTGGCGAGCGCTACATTACCGGTGATGCTAGTGATTGGGAAAAGTTTGAAAAGTGGGCGGAAACCGTTCCCCATTTAATTGGCAATCCTGTTTATCATTGGACACATTTAGAATTAAAAATGTTCTTTGGAATTGATAAGGTTTTAAGTCCTGAAACTGCTCGTGAAATTTGGGAAGAATGTAATAAAAAATTACAAAAGCCTGAATTCAGTGCAAGAGGGCTAATTGAGAGATCAAACGTAAAGTTTATCGGAACTACTGACGATCCCATTTCCACTTTAGAATATCATCAATTATTGAAAAACGATGAAACTTTTAACACAATGATTGCTCCAACATTCCGTCCTGATGGTGCACTCTTTATTGAACGTCCAACTTTCAAAAGCTGGATTGAAAAATTGGCTGATGTTTCAGGCGTGAAAACCGATTCCTTAGATGGATTTTTAGCAGCATTAAAACAACGAGTGGAGTATTTTCATGAAAATGGAGGCCGTGCCTCTGACCATGATATTCAAAAAATGCAATATGTAGAAACAACAAAAGTAGAGGTTGAAGCGATTTTCAATAAACGTGTAAGCGGCGAACAACTTTCAAATCAAGAATTGGTTGCTTATCGCATTTTCCTCTTAAAAGAACTTGGCAAAATGTATGCTGAAAAGCAGTGGGTTATGCAGCTTCATATGGGAGCTATGCGGAATAATAACACAAGAATGAAAGAGCTGCTTGGAACAGATGTAGGATTTGATTCAGTTGGAGAAGCTAATATGGCGGAGGGATTATCTCGATTCCTTGATTCCCTTGATCAAATAAATGCACTTCCAAGAACGGTTTTATTTAACTTGAACCAAAAAGATAATGTCGTGTTAGCAGGAATGATGGGGAACTTCTATGAAGAGGGTATTCCTGGAAAGGTCCAACTAGGTTCGGGCTGGTGGTTTGTTGACCATATCGATGGAATGGAAAGACAAATGAAGGATTTTGCAAATGTCGGTGTATTAAGCCACTTTATTGGAATGTTAACGGATTCTCGCAGCTTCCTGTCATATGCACGTCATGATTATTTCCGTAGAATTCTATGTAACATTCTTGGCGATTGGGTTGAAAACGGCTTAGCGCCAAACGATCTGAAGCATATGGAAAAAATGGTTCGGAATATTTGCTATGATAATGCCGAACACTTCTTTTTAGAGCGCTAGGATGTAGAAAGGGATGACACGCATAGGGCCATCCCTGATTTGACTGAAATACCTGATAATATTTTAAATTAAGCACTTTTTTATTGTCATTAGGGTAAGAATATGGTTATCTATAAAGAATACAACAATGAAAGAGGGATAGTATGTCAAAACAACAAATTGGTGTAGTTGGACTAGCAGTTATGGGTAAGAACTTGGCACTAAATATTGAGAGCCGTGGCTATTCTGTAGCTGTTTTTAACCGCTCCTATGACAAAACGGAGAGCTTTTTAAAGAACGAAGCCGAAGGAAAGAATTTTGTTGGGGCTAAAACAGTGGAGGAATTTGTGAATTCCTTAGAAAAACCGCGCAAGATTTTACTAATGGTTAAAGCTGGTGCAGGAACGGATGCAACAATCGATTCTTTAAAACCATTCCTAGAAGAAGGAGACATCCTAATCGACGGTGGTAATACATTCTTCCAAGATACAATTAGACGTAACAAAGAATTAGCTAATGCTGGTTTCCATTTTATTGGAACAGGTGTTTCCGGGGGAGAAGAAGGAGCGCTTAAAGGACCATCCATTATGCCTGGCGGGAATAAAGAAGCATATGAATTAGTTCAGCCTATTTTAGAAGCTATCTCAGCTAAGGTTGGGGGCGATCCATGTTGTACTTATATTGGACCAAACGGTGCAGGTCATTATGTGAAAATGGTTCATAATGGAATTGAGTATGGAGATATGCAATTAATCTCTGAAGCGTATTTCATTTTGAAAAATGTTCTTGGCTTAAGCGCTGAAGAACTTCATAATGTGTTTTCTGAATGGAATAAAGGCGAATTAGACAGCTACTTGATTGAAATTACTGCAGATATCTTTACAAAGGTAGACGAAGATACAGGTAAACCAATGGTCGATGTAATCTTAGATACTGCTGGTCAAAAAGGTACTGGTAAGTGGACAAGCCAAAATGCCCTAGATTTAGGTGTGCCACTTCCAATTATCACAGAATCAGTATTCGCTCGCTTTATCTCGGCAATGAAAGAAGAACGTGTTAAAGCAAGTAAAGTATTAACAGGACCAGAGGTTAAACCATTTGACGGCAGTAAGGAAGAATTAATTGAAGCGGTTCGTAAAGCATTATATATGAGTAAAATTTGCTCGTATGCACAAGGCTTTGCTCAAATGCGTGTTGCATCTGAAGAATATGACTGGAACCTTCGTTATGGGGATATTGCGATGATTTTCCGTGGCGGCTGTATCATCCGTGCTCAATTCTTACAGAAAATCAAAGATGCATATGATCGTGATTCCGAACTAGCTAATCTTTTATTAGATCCATACTTCAAGGATATTGTAGAGAACTACCAACAGGCGTTACGTCAAGTCATTGCAATGGCGATTGAGCGTGGTATTCCTGTTCCATCATTTGCAAGTGCAATTGCTTACTATGACAGTTACCGTACTGAAACACTTCCTGCAAATCTGTTGCAAGCACAGCGCGACTACTTTGGTGCTCACACGTATCAACGTGTCGATAAAGAAGGCGTATTCCATACAAATTGGATGGAATAAGGACTTCCTAAGGTTAAGTGATTTATAGAGACTATACTGGCCCATAAGGGTTGGTTAGTCTCTATTTTTTTACATTTCGTTTTGACTGGAAACTTTTTATAAAAAGCAATCTTAGACAAAAAAGAGGGATATTTGAGCACTTTTAGAGAATGATTTTTACTATGAAGTGCAATAAAATATAAATATGGTTCGTTAACGAATTAGTTGTTAACGCTTACTTTTGAGGGTGTGGAACTAATGAATAAAGTGAGTTCATCTAAATATAGTAAAAAAATTATGGATGAATGGATAACAGCTTTTTATCGGGTACAAGGTTTGGACAACTCATTTAAATTTCACTCCCACCAAGAATATGAGATTTATTTTTTTCATTCAGGTGATTGTAAGTACTTAATTAACAATCGAATTTATGAATTACAGCCTGGTGATATTATCTTGTTGGATGGGATGACCTTGCATAAACCAAATCCGGGTACTGGCAGCACCTACACAAGAAGTATGCTTCATTTTTCACCTACTTGGCTTCGTGAATTGTTGGGCACTCTTGGAATCCCTAATTTATTAGATCCCTTTAAAAAACTTAATAATTGCTTATTGCGAACGGGATATGATGAATCAGGACAAATAGTAGATGGAATGATGAAGGAAATTGCAGCTTCGTTGGAACTAATTGATCTAGACTTCCAAAGAACCCATAAGAAAAATGAGCTATTAGAAGCAGAACTGAAACTTGAATTAATTCAATTATTGTTACGAATTTATAAAATGAGCCAAAAGGAATTATCTCAAGTAACAAGTAAAAAGACTGAAAAAGAAGCTCATGCAGAGTCTATTGCTTCCTGGATTAATGACCACTATATGGAAAAGGTAAGTTTGGAACGTATTGCAGGAGAATTAAATCTCAGTAAGTACTATGCCTCACATGTTTTTAAGGAAGTTACAGGTTTTACCGTAATGGAATATGTAATGGGGTGCCGTCTCAACCAGGTGAAGTATCTGTTGGAGATGGAACCGAATCTCACATTAACAGAGGTCTCGCAATCAGTTGGATTTGAGAGCGTTGCCCATTTTAGCCGGTATTTTAAAGAAAAAATGGGCAAAACACCATCACAATATCGTAAGGAAAAACGAAAGTAGAATTCGTGTAAAGAAGGAGGAACAGGGAAAATGGATAATGATTTATTGATTTCCGGTTTTTCGGATGAAATCTCTTCTGATTTTGATACCCAGCTTGAAGTTGTAGCAAAATTAGGGATGCGTTATATATCCTTGCGGGGTGTAGATGGGAAAAATATCGGTGATTTTACTGTGGAAGAGATTAAAGAAAGTGTCCAGCCGCGGCTTCAACAAGCTGGGATAGGTGTTTCTTCGATTGGATCGCCAATCGGTAAGGTGTTCATCAATGACGAAGAGGGATTTGCCAAACAAAAGACCATGTTAAATACACTTTGCCAGATTGCTAATTTATTAGAATGTAAATACATCCGTATTTTTAGCTTTTATATTCCAAAGGAAGAAGATGCTGACACCTACAGAGATGAAGTAATTAGTAAAATAAAAGAGTTTGCAGCAATAGCAAATAAATATGATGTTATTTTATTACACGAAAATGAAAAGGACATTTATGGGGACATTGCTAGACGCTGTCACGAGATATTAAAAGAGGTTGGTTCTGATCATTTTAAGGCAATCTTTGATTTTGCTAACTTTGTTCAGTGTGGCGAGGATGCCCAGGAATGCTACGATCTGTTAAAAGATGAAATAGTCTATATACACATCAAAGACGCTGTCACAACCGATAGTCAAAACGTGGTCTGCGGTACGGGGGAAGGTAAAATACCTGAAATTTTAGCACAAGCGATTCAAAGCGGTTACAAAGGCTTCCTAACTCTCGAACCTCATCTTGTTCGTTTTGATTCTTTAAAGGATCTAGAACTTGAAGATGCTGACCAGATAATTAAAGATAACAAAGACCTTGATGGTGCAGGCGGATACCAACTTCAATATGAGTCACTAGTAAACATTCTTGAGAAAATAGAAAGCGGGGAAAAATAAGATGACAAATGTTAGATTGGGAGTTATTGGCTTAGGAGCACAAGGCGGGGCTTACGCAGGTTTTTTAGCAGAGGGAAAAGTAAAAAACATAGTACTTGGAGCAATCTGTGACATTGCCCCAGCAAAAAAGGAATTGGCAGCAGAAAAATATCCTGAAGTTCCATTCTTTGATAACTACATTGACATGTTGGAAAGCGGTGATGTTGACGCTGTAGTTACCTGTGTTCCACATTACCTTCACCCTGAAATGGGAATTGAAGCATTAAAAAGAGATATCCATGCATTGGTAGAAAAACCAGCTGGTGTATATACAAAACAAGTAAGAGAATTAAATGAATTTGCTGCTACAAAACCAGAATTAACCTTCGGAATTATGTTTAATCAACGAACAAATCCACTCTATCAAAAGGTGAAAGAGATTATTGATAATGGTGAAATTGGCGAAATTCGCCGTACTAACTGGATCATTACGACTTGGTGGAGACCACAAGGCTATTATGACCAAAGTGCATGGAGAGCAACATGGGGCGGCGAAGGCGGCGGTGTCCTTGTCAATCAGGCACCACACCAAATTGATTTGCTTCAGTGGATCTGTGGTATGCCTAAAAAGGTCTATTCTAATGTTAAATACGGCTACCAAAGAAATATCGCTGTAGAAGATGAAGTAACGACAATCTTAGACTATGGTAATGGTGCAACAGGCGTATTTATTACTTGTACACACGATGTTATGGGAACTGACCGCTTTGAAATTTTAGGTGATAAAGGAAAAATTGTTGTCGATGATAGCAAAAAAATAACCGTTAAACGTCTAAAAAAATCTGAATCTGAAATGAGCGCAACCATGAGCTGGGCAGATGTAACAAAAATTTTCATGGGTCAGGGCTTATCTGAAATATTTACAGAAGAAGTAATTGAATTTGAAAGTGTTTGGGGAGGTCAGCATATTGCTGTAATGGAAAACTTTGCAGCGAATATCGTGGAAGGAACTCCATTACTTGCACCAGGCAGTGACGGAATCAATGGTGTTGCTCTCGCAAATGCAATCCACCTGTCGAGCTGGTTAGGTAAAGAAGTAGAACTTCCAATTGATGAAGAGCTATACTTCGCTGAGTTGAGTAAAAAAGTGGCAGAGGAAAAAGAGAATCCAATTAAATAACCTATTTTATCATCTATAAATCTAAACGAACTCGGGGAGTCTTGTTTCCTCCTCGAATTCATTTTAAAGGGGAATAGCTAATGCTCAAAATAGCAGTTATAGGACTTGGCGATATATCAAAAATTCATATTCCAGCTATACAAGCAAACCCTCATGCCGTGTTAACGGCAGTATGTGATCTTGATGAATCATTAAGGAATACCGTCCCTGATATAAACTTCTATACCGACTATCAAGAAATGCTGAACAAAGAATCATTGGATTGTGTACATGTTTGTTTGCCGCACTATCTTCACTATCCAGTAACAAAGTTCTGTGTTGAAAATGGAGTTCATGTTTTTCTGGAAAAACCCTTGTCTTTGAATACACAAGAGGGTTTGGCTTTAGCAAAGCTCGAAGAAGAGCTGCAGGCTAAAATCTGTGTATGCTTTCAAAATCGTTATAACGAGTCCTTTGAATTGCTGCAAGAACTAATTACAAGCGGTCAATTTGGCAAGATGATTGGAATAAAAGGATTAGTCCCTTGGTTTCGGCCAAAAGAATACTACGATGTGAAACCATGGCGGGGAAAGATGGAGCTTGCCGGCGGTGGAGTGATGATTAACCAGGCTCTCCATACCCTTGATTTAATGCAGCTGCTGGGTGGTGAGATTGATACGATGAGAGGGTCCATCGATCAATTATTAGATTACGGGATTGAGGTTGAAGATACTGCATCTGCTCATATTCACTTTAAAAATGGCGCAAAGGGATTATTTTTTGCAACAAATGCCAATGCAGAAAATTCAAGTGTCGAGCTAGAGGTTTCCTTTGAAAAAGGTAAATTCAACATCAAAGATAGTATTTTAACAAAAATTGATAAAGATGGAAAGAAAGAAAATTTGATTGAGGATGCCAAGATGCCAGGCACAAAATTCTATTATGGGGCAAGCCATATTAAACTAATCAATCAATTTTATACAGCAATCATAAATAACTCTCAGATTTATGTAATGGTAAAAGATGCCCTTACATCGATTAAAATGATTGACGCAATCCGCCAATCCTCAGAAGAAAAAAGGATCATAAAAATGGAGGAATTATAACATGCAAACAGCTAAAATTGGCGTTCAAATGTTTAATCTTAAAGAAAAAATCGTAGAACTAGGCGCATATGAAACATTAAGAAAGATAAGTGAACTTGGCTATCATTATGTTGAGGTAACTCAAATTCAAATGACTGAAGAAAATGTAGCTGAATTAAGAAGAGCTAGTGTTGATTTTGGAATCAAGATTGCTTCCATCTCAGCTCCATTAGACACCATGCCAGGCATGCCCGGTGAGTCACTGACAAAAGACTTTGATAAAATTGTGAATGATTGCAAAACATTAGATTGTAATTTTATCCGCATTGGTATGATGCCAATCCAATTAATGGGCCATAAGGACCAAGTTATGGAATATATAAGTAATGCAGAAGCGATGGCAGAAAGACTAGCGGAGCATGGAATTGAATTATATTACCATAACCACCACATTGAATTTGAAAAATATGATGGAAAATCTTTATTGGACATTATGAAAGACAATACTTCTAAACTCGGATTTGAGTTAGACGTTCACTGGGCTCAACGAGGTGGCGAGAATCCGATTAATGTCATAAATAGATTTGCAGGAAGGGTCTCATTAATCCACTTAAAAGATTATCGAATTGGAAATATGAATGTAAGTGAAGAAGATTTTAAAGATATGTCTAAGTTCATGCAAAAGTTCACAAATATAATCGAGTTTGCGGAACTTGGTCAAGGCAACTTGGATATAAAAGGTATAATAGAAGCTGGTGTCAAGAGTGGTGTACAATATTTCCTAATTGAGCAAGATGATACGTATGGCCGCGATCCATTTGATACGTTAAAGGATTCCGGAGACTATTTAAGAGAGTTAGGTTATGGTGATTGGTTCTAATTGGTAATTGGAGAAAATATTAACAGGGGAGTGTCCGGCATAAACGGCCGGGCACTTTTCTTTTATTGATATAGAAAAGAGCCTCCAGTGCCGGAGGCCAATATGAATGTTGGCTAAAGGGTTAAACTAAGCTCGGAAACGTCTAAAAACTTTTGAATTCCCATTGCACATGCACCCATAATACAAGCTTTTTTTCCGAATTCGGATAGTAACAGCTCAGAATAATGGCTGATTCTAGAAGAGAAATGTGCTTTAAGTTCTTCAATGGCATTCGGAGTTATACGAAGTAATTCACTATTTACGACTAGAATTTCTGGGTTATAAAGATTAATCAGATTATTTAGCCCAAACGACAGATACATGATAAATTGTTCCATTTCTTTACAAATTATAGGTTCTTTTTCGTTAAGACCATTCTGGATATCTTCAAAACTTAGATCAAGTTTTTGTAGATCATGAGAAATTCGCTGTGTCAGACTATTTTCTGAAGCATACTGTTCCCAACATCCTAAATTACCGCAGCTGCATGGCAAGCCATTGGGCACAATGATCATATGGCCTATTTCCCCAGCATATCCATGAAATCCCTTTACAAGCTCACCGTTTATCATAAATCCAAGTCCAATCCCAGAATATAAGCTTACGGAGAGTAAATTCTTACTATGATGATGTTTGTAGACCTTTTCCGCAAGTGAACACAAATTTGCATTATTTTCGATGTAGACATTGATGCCAACTTCACTTTCTAAGTCTTTTTTTAAGGTTTTGTTTTTCCAACCATGTTGAGGAACAAAATAAATGACTTCATCGGTATCGACAATTCCATGAATCCCAATGACGACTCCAATAAGGCCATAATGAGTTTTTTCACATTTGGATTGATATTCTTTAATCTGCCGGCTAAGTATATCAAGAATGACTTCGTAGTTAGAATCCTGCAGGTCAACTACATCCGTGTGAACGGGATAGCCACTTAGATCTGCCAGTGTAAAGGTAATCATAGTCTTATCCAAATCAATCCCCAAGGCGAAACCGGCTTTGTTGTTAATTGAGAGCATAATGGGTCTTCTGCCTAAACTCGTGTGGTCTAGATGTGTTTCGATTATTAATTCATTCTCCAAAAGTTCGGAAACCTGGACAGAAATAGTCGCTTTATTCAAGCCGGTAACTTTAGCAATTTCCGCCCTCGAGATCCATTTATGCTCAACGATTGTACTCAATATTAACGATCTGTTCATATTTTTTATAAGTGATGCATCACCAGTGAGCATAAAAACCTCCTTGTCTTATTAAAAGGGTTTGTGATAATGATAAATTTGTTTATGAAACACTGTTTGGAGTGGAGAGTAACAGCCAAATTAACGGAGCTTTTTAAACGAAATATCCGTATTTATTTATTGACGTAAGCACCCCATAATGATATATTATACAGGTAATTAGTTTGTTTGGTAAACAAATTAAATGAAGATTTTAATAAATATTTTAAAAAGGTTGATTTGAAAGGGATTACAGGAGAGGATTCTTCCTCTCTGTTAATACATTGAATAGATTCCTTAGTGGTAAACTTAAATTAAACAAAGGAGTGAAATAGATATGGGAATTCTTCAAGAACTCTTAAAAGATATTCCGGTGCCAAAAATGGCCAAAGTAAGGGTGAATTTTGAAAATAATAAGATTGATGACCTTGGATCAGAATTAAAGATGAAATTAAACCAGGTACATATTCAAGAAAAAATACTGCCTGGAATGGAAATTGCCATTGCAGTTGGAAGCAGAGGGCTGGATCGCCTTGTAGAATTAACAGCTGTAACAGTTCAATTCCTAAAGGAGCAGGGAGCGAAACCGTTCATTGTTCCAAGTATGGGAAGCCACGGCGGTGCAACGGCCGAGGGACAGCGTGAGGTATTAGCCCATCTAGGCATAACAGAAGATACTGTAGGATGTGAAATCCGCTCATCGATGGAGGTTGTAAAAGTTGGGGAATTACCTAACGGTTTACCAATCTATGTTGATAAGTTTGCCTCAAAAGCAGATGGAATTGTAGTCATTAATCGTGTAAAACCTCATACAGCCTTCCGAGGTCCGGTCGAAAGCGGCATAATGAAAATGATTAGTATTGGACTGGGGAAGCAAAAAGGGGCGGAAGCATGTCACCAAATGGGTTTTAAATATATGGCTGAGAATGTTCCCGCAATGGCAAAGGTGATTATGGAAAAAACTCCTTTCCTTTTTGGGGTTGCAACAATTGAGAATGCCTTTGATAAAGTGGCAGTGCTCGAAGTTCTTACCCCCAAGGAAATTGTGGAAAAAGAACCTGCACTACAACAGCAAGCAAAGGAGCTATTGCCGAAGCTTTTCTTTGATCAGTTGGATGTTCTTCTGATAGATGAGATTGGTAAAAATATTAGCGGGGATGGTATGGACCCCAATATTACCGGTCGTTATCCAACCCCATATGCCTCAGGCGGTCCTGATGTGAACAAAATGGTCGTGCTTGATGTGACCGTTCAATCAGAGGGGAATGCGAATGGAGTAGGGACAGCTGATTTTACTACCCAGCGGCTGGTAGATAAGATGGATAAAGAAGGTACGTATGCAAATGGGTTGACTTCAACCGTTTGTGCACCTACAAAAATTGCTACTACCTTGCCAAATGATAAAATGGCAGTTCAGGCAGCGGTTAAAACCTGCAATATCTTAGATTTTACAAAAGTTAAATTAGTAAGGATTAAAAATACATTAGTGCTTAGTGAAATTGAAGTTTCAGAGCCATTGCTTCCTTACATTGCACAGCATCCAAATATGGAGCAAATTTCAGATGTGTATGATTTCCAATTTGATGATAAAGGGAATTTATTTTAAACAAGAGGAGAGATAGATATGGCAAATTTATTTGATTTAACAGGAAAAACAGCAGTTGCAATCGGGGGAAATGGTGTATTAGGTTCAGCCATGGCAAAGGGCTTAGCCGAACATGGAGCAAGAGTAGCTATTGTCGGCCGTAATTTGGAAAAGGCAGAAGCAGTTGTAAAGGAAATTAACGATAATGGCGGCGAGGCAAAGGCATTTCAAGCGGATGTCAGTTCTCGTGACTCCTTAATTAAAGCAGCAGATGAAATTGACCAATGGTCAGGCGGCTGTGATATTCTCTTAAATGCACCTGGAACGAATAGTTCAACCCCATTTCTTGAACTTGAAATGGATGAGTATGATAAAATTATGGAAATTAATTTAAAAGGAATTGTGTTAGCTTGTCAGATCTTTGCGAAAAGGATGATTGAGCAGGATAGAAAGGGAAGTATTATTAATATTTCCTCTGTATCTTCTACCACACCGCTTTCTCGGGTATTTACGTATTCTGTTTCAAAAGCAGGACTTAATAGTGTCACCCAATTTTTAGCTCGTGAGTTTGCGCCAAATGGAATTCGCGTAAATGCCATTATTCCAGGGTTTTTCCCTGCCGAGCAAAATCGTAAAATATTAGATGCAGATAGAATTGAAAGTATTATGAGACATACACCAATGAACCGTTTTGGGGAAGCGGAGGAGCTTCAAGGTGCAACAGTATGGCTTGCTTCAGATAAAGCTTCAAGCTTTGTGACTGGTGCCTTGATAAGAGTAGATGGCGGATTTGGAAGTATGACCATTTAGTTTGAATCCACATAAAGCAGCTTTTCTAAAAATATGTTAAAAGAAGACAGAAATTAAAGAAATGGTGAGGGAGTTGGGGAAATGCTAACAGAGAAGTATAAAAAATTACAATCCATTCTCCGTGAAATGAAATCAGTTGTTGTTGCATTCTCAGGAGGGGTAGATAGTACGTTTTTGTTAAAAGCTGCGGTTGACACGTTAGGTACAGAACAAGTACTAGCAGTTACAGCAGACTCTGAAAGCTATCCCTCAAGTGAATTGGACGAGGCCAAGAAATTAGCAGAAATAATTGGTGCTAAACACCAAGTCATCGAAACATCAGAACTAGCAATCCCAGGGTATGCAGAGAACGATAAAAATCGATGCTATTTTTGTAAAAGCAGTCTGTTCGATCACTTAATCCCTGTGATGGATGAAAAGGGATTCCAAAATGTTATTTATGGTGTTATCGCAGACGATATGAATGAATTTCGCCCTGGTATGAAGGCTGCGAAAGAAAAGGGAATACGAGGTCCGCTTCAAGAGGCGGAATTGTATAAAGAAGAAATTAGAGAACTTTCCAAAGCGTTTAATTTGCCTACCTGGAATAAACCATCCTTAGCCTGTCTCTCATCCAGAATAGCTTATGGGGAGTTTATTACAAAAGAGAAATTAACCAAGGTTGAAAGAGCCGAGGATTATTTAAGATCACTTCATATTCACCAAGTACGGGTAAGGACACACCAGGAGATTGCAAGAATAGAAGTAGAACCAAGCGATATGGCGATTATTTTAAATCAGCATGAGCAAATAGTTAAACAACTTCAAGACTTTGGATACAAATACATTACACTAGACTTAGTTGGTTATCAGAGTGGAAGTATGAACAAAGTTCTCTCTAAATAATAGTTGCCTAATGTGTTATACGGAAAAAAGAAAAGGCTTTGGTAGAATCCAAAGCTTTTTCTTTTAAATATGTTATAAATAAAGGAAGATGAATTATGTCAAGTGAATATGTAATGGGGCTTGATATTGGAACAACAAGTGTGAAAGCTTGTCTGTTTACGTTAAAGGGAAAATTAGTAGCCGAAGTAGAGAAAATGAACACGTCCTCATATCCCCATCAAGGCTGGGTGGAGCAAGATCCTATTGAAATTGAACAAGCTTCCATTCAAGCTATAAGAGAAGTAATTGAAAAAGCAGCTATCGAGAAAAGTGAGTTAGTTTCCATTGGCTTTTCTGCTGCGATGCATTCACTAGTTTGTATAGATGACGAAGGAAGACCAATATCTCCAGCACTTATTTGGGCGGATGGCAGGAGTTATGAACAAGCTGAAAATATTATGAAAACCCTGGGAAATCAGGTTTATTCCCAAACCGGAACTCCGATTCATCCAATGACACCTTTTGTAAAACTAGTCTGGATGAAAGAAACAGGATATGAGCCTTACAAAAGAGCCCAATATTTTATGTCCATTAAGGAATACTTACTGCAATGCTGGTTTGGTAAAAGAGTAATCGACTATTCCATGGCATCAGCTACAGGATTATTCAACCCACAAACACATAAATGGGTACAGGAATTATTAGAACTTGCAGGTATTAAAGAAGACCAGCTTTCCGAAATTGTTCCTCCGACAAAAATCCTAACAGGTATTAATCAAGCAAAGGCTGAAGAAATGGGTATAAACCCGCAGATGCCATTTGTTGTAGGGGCTGCAGACGGCCAATTGGCAAATCTCGGCATTGGAGCTATTTTACCTGGTGAAGTGGCTGTATCTGTAGGTACGAGCGGTGCAATCAGGCAGCTTACAAGAGGAGTAAGGATTGGTGAAAATCAAGAAACTTTCTGTTATTCCTTTACAGAAGATACCTCTATTATTGGTGGTCCAACTAACAATGGAGGAGTAGTTCTGCAATGGCTGAAGGATCTTTTACAAGATGATCGAAGTTTTACAGACTTTTTAGCTGATGCAAAAAAGGTTGGGCCGGGGGCAGGTGGAATCCTCTTTCTTCCTTATCTAAATGGTGAACGAGCTCCTCTCTGGAATCAACGGGCAAAAGGGAATTTCTATGGAGTTTCGATAACCCATAAAAAAGAACATTTTATTCGAGCTGTGCTAGAAGGAATTACGTTTAATCTTTATCAAATAGGTAAAGCCCTGGAAAGGTTAGCCGGTGAGCCGAAAAAGATTTATGTTAACGGTGGTTTAGCCAGATCTCCATTATGGCTGCAAATGATGGCAGATATTTTTGAAGCAGAGATTTATGTTTCGGAAAGCCACCATAGTGCTGCCTGGGGAGCTGCATGGACAGCCCTTGTCGGGATTCATAAAGTAGAATCTTTTGAAGATATTAAAAAGAATATACCGATGGGGGAAGCGACCTTACCAAATAAAGATACAAGCGAAATTTATAAGGGAATCTATCAGAATTATATCGAATTGGCTACAGATATGAAAAAGTACTTTAAATAGAAAATTAAGGGGGAAGCTTATGCTTGAGGAAATATTAAAACAAGTTCAAACAGGAACCCTTAGTATTACAGAGGCGAAAGAAAGACTAGCGACCTTTGAAAATTTAGGTTTTGCTAAAGTGGACCATCATCGTAAGAAACGTCAAGGCTTTGCTGAGGTCATTTATGGAGAAGGAAAAACAGCTGAGCAAATTATCTCAATTGTTCAAGCTTTACGGGCGCGGAATAACGAAATCCTTGTCACAAGGGTATCTAAAGAAAAAGCAGAAGTCATCCTGCATACTTGTCCGGAACTTACTTATAATGAAACAGCGCATATTCTTTTTTGGAAAGATGAAACGGGGCCAATAAAAAACAAAGAGGGATACATTGCTGTAATAGCAGCAGGTACCTCTGATTTAAGAGTGGCAGAGGAAGCTGCCGTTACTGCAGAAGTTTTAGGCAGCCCAGTTCATCGCATTTATGATGTTGGGGTTGCAGGAATACATCGTCTTTTGAACCATGCGGAAGAAATTCAAGAGGCAACGGTATCTGTTGTGGTGGCAGGAATGGAAGGAGCCCTTCCAAGTGTGGTTGGAGGACTTGTCTCACACCCTGTTATTGCTGTTCCGACTAGCATTGGGTATGGAGCTAATTTTCATGGATTATCTGCCCTTTTAACGATGCTAAATTCATGTGCCTCGGGAATTAGTGTGGTCAATATTGATAATGGGTTTGGCGGCGGCTACAACGCAGTCTTAATTCATCAACTAGCACAAAAAGGGGAAACCGTAAAAAATGAAGACACTTTACTTTGATTGTTTTTCAGGAATTAGCGGGGATATGGTCATTGGTGCACTAATCGATGCAGGAGCAGACCCGGAACTTTTAGAGGCAGAATTGAAGAAGCTTAAATTAGACGGCGAATATGAATTAAAGTGGAAAAAGATCGTCAAGAATGGAATTACGAGTACTAAGTTTGATGTGATTTTAAAAAATACGCCTAGTCAAATTGAGATATCTGCTGAACAAGGTAAAGAGCATACTCATAACCATGTTCATGGAACCCAAGACCATCATCATGAGCACCATGATAATGATCATGAACATAGTCACGATCATGAACATAGTCACGATCATGGGCATAGTCACGATCATGGACATAGTCACGATCATGGACATAGTCACGGTCATGAACATAGTCACGACCATGTGCACAGTCATAATCATGATCATGGCCACCACCATCATCACGAACACCGTGCCTATAAAGATATTGTAGAATTAATAGATGCAGCTGATTTTGCTAGTCCAGTGAAAGAAACTGCTTTAAGGATATTTAAACGGATTGGTGAAGCGGAAGGGCTTATTCATGGTATTCCTTTAGAAAAGGTTCATTTCCATGAGGTAGGTGCCATTGATTCCATTATCGATATTATAGGTGCAGCGATATTAATTCATCAATTAAATGTTGAATCAATAAAGTCATCCCCTATTCCAGTAGGAACGGGAAGAATCCGTATTGACCATGGAATTTATCCAGTTCCGGCTCCTGCCACACTTGAGATTCTTAAAGGAGTTCCAATTGAACAGTCGGATATAAGGGCAGAGTTAACCACACCCACTGGAGCGGCTATTATAGCGGTACTATCTGAGGAATTCGGGCCAATTCCTTCAATGAAAATTTCTTCTATTGGCTATGGTGCAGGAACAAAAACCTTTAAACAGCATCCCAATGTACTTAGAGTAATTATCGGTAATTAAAATAAGAAGGTGTCCCAAAAGTATAACTCTTTGGGCACCTTCTTTTCTATACATTAACCTAGTCTGTTGATTTCCGCTCCAGGCGCTTCGCTTTCCGCGGGCGGTACGGGGAGCCTCCTCGTCGCTTCGCTCCTGCGGGGTCTCCCCTGCCCCGTACTCCCGCAGGAGTCTTCGCGCCTTCCGCTCCAATCAACAGAGTGTGCAAAAATTATTCCATCAACCACCTTTTGGGTCAGCCTTTATTTAAGTCCATTTTATCTCTTTTAATAGTTGCTGCCTAAATAACTGAATGATAAATTCATTGTAAAAGTCATTCCTCACAATCACTTGATAGTTGTTATTCGGATGAATGTAATAATGAATATCTGTTAATACCCTATTATCATCAAAATACTGCCGTACTTTCATAAGGTTTTTCTTTAACTCAGAATTCAATAAGGTAATGAAAAATTCAATATCGTTACCGTTCGTTGTTTCTTTTAGTTCGATATGCTTTTTGTCATACGTGTACTCGACTCTCATTCCCAATCCCAATCCCCCTATAGTAAGTATCTTAAATAGATGTAGATGGTACAAATTACAATTGAAAGAATCATTAACGGAAAAGCGATTAATAGGAACTTCCCAAAGGTAATCTGATGACCTTCCTTTGCAGCCAGACCAGCTACAATCACGTTGGCACTTGCGCCGATCAATGTACCATTCCCCCCAAGACAGGCTCCAAGAGACAGGCTCCACCAGAGTGGTTCCAAAT
The DNA here is from genome assembly GCF_018613415.1 of Bacillus sp. ISL-18. Taxonomy (GTDB): domain Bacteria; phylum Bacillota; class Bacilli; order Bacillales; family Cytobacillaceae; genus Neobacillus. The sequence continues at coordinate 38,995 of NZ_JAGGQG010000002.1, forward strand.
TGTGAATCCCCAGTTCACCCATATCCTTGATCATCGGAATCATCGTGGCGACAAAGGGAATGTTATCGATAAAGGCAGAGGCAATCGCACTAACCCAGAGAATTAAGATCGATGTAGAGGTAACATCCCCGCCGGTCAAATGAACGGAGTAATTGGCTAATAAAGAGATGACTCCTGTTTCAATCAAGCCCGAAACAAGTACAAACAACCCTATAAAGAAGAGTATGGTTGTCCACTCCACCTTTGAAAAAGACTTATCCAAATATTCTTCTCCTGTTAATAAAAGTAAGAGAAAGGCCCCTGCTAGGGCCACAGTTGCTGATTCAATATGCAGCAGTTGATGCAGGAAAAATCCTATAATTGTTAAGAAAAGGGCTGTTAATGACTTAATTAATAGTTTTTTATCGGTGATTTCTTCTTTTTCATCAAGGTCCATTAAACTAGCCTTCAATTCAGTTGAAGTACGAAGCTGCTTCCGATAGAGGAAGGCTAAAATACAGATATTGACAAATAAAATGAAAAAAGATATGGCAGCAAGATTGTTAATAAAAGCGATGAACGTTAGTTCCTTTACAGCACTTCCCAGCATGATATTTGGCGGATCACCAATTAAGGTAGAAGTTCCGCCGATATTAGAGGCGATAACCTCCGTAATTAAAAACGGTATGGGATTGACACGTAATTGTCTTGTGATACTAAATGTCACAGGTACCATTAGTAGAACCGTGGTGACATTATCTAAAAAAGCGGAGCCTAATGCTGTAATCACTCCTAGGGCGATTAATATCCTCAATGGATCGCCTTTCACCTTTTTAGCTGACCAAATGGCGATAAATTTGAATAACCCTGTCTCAGTTGTAATGGCAACAATAATCATCATCCCCGTCAACAACCCGAGTGTATTAAAATCAATGTGATGTAAGGCCGTTTCTTGACCAACAATCCCTAAAAGGACCATCATGATTCCACCAGCCATTGCGATAATGGTGCGGTGAATCTTCTCGGTGACGATAAAAGCGTAGGTAATTAAAAATACACCTATTGCCATGATTGCTTGGATTGACATGTATGAACCACTTCCCCCTCTATAGTTTTACATCATTGAAAAATGCAAAAAAGGAGCCTGTATTGACAGACTCCACCACAAAATCAATATATGTATTATATGTTTTATTGTAATAAACTATCCACGGGATGTAAAGGGAATATATTCGCTTAGGAATCAGTCAGCCTTGTTTCTTTCAAAATCTCAGTTGTTTTTATAATCCCAACTTCTTAATAAAATCAACAGTCTCCTCATGTTCCTCTTTGACTAGTTTATACAATCCTATATCAGTTTTGACGAGGGACTTTCCATTTTCATCTGCAATGGGCTTTGTGTATGATTTTTGTGCAACTATCTGCCATTTCCCTGATCGATTGCTTAATTCAAGATCAATGATACCAAGGCGGCTCCCAAAGGCTGCAGCCATCACGACGGGTTTTCCGTTGATTTCTCCTGTCTCCAAATTAGTATTTGGCAGCGCTTGATAGACAGGACCAGGAAAGACGCTGTGTGAATGCCCTGCCAGAACGACATCGATTTCCGGAATTTGCGTTAAATAATAAACGGCATTTTCGGTATCGGCATGATAGGGTTCACTGCTAATCCCTGTGTGGGCAAGGGCGATAATTAAATCAGCTCCCTCTGCCTTAAGAATCGGTACAAACTCCTTAGCCGTTTCAACCATGGGTTTCGCAAACACTTTTCCTTCGAGATTGGCTTTGTCCCACTTCATAATATGCGTAGGCATTAAAGCAATAAGGCCAATTTTTAGCTCGTGTGACTTGCCGCTTTGATCCACTACTTTTCTATTTAGTATCGTATAGGGTTTAAAGTATGGTTGGTTTGTCTTTACTGAGAACACATTTGTATTAAGGACAGGCATCCTTGCCCCTTTTAATGCAGTCTTTAAAAAGCTTAATCCGTAATTAAATTCATGATTTCCAATTGCGATTGCATCATATTTTAAATAATTAAATGCCCGGTAGACGGGATGTATTTTTCCTTTATGCATTCCTCTGATTCTGGCCAGATATTCGCCGAGTGGATTGCCTTTTAAATGATCTCCATCATCGAACAACAATGTGTTTTTACTTTCCTTCCGAGCCAGACGGATGAGTGTCGCTGTCTTAACCAATCCAATTCGATTGTCCATTTTTGTTTGATAGTAATCATAATTTAGCAAATCTGCATGTAAATCAGTGGTTTCTAATATCCGCAAATTCACCAATGCCTGACTCTCTGGTCTCGGCTCGGCTGCAAGAGTATTAGATGTAAAAGTAAAAAATAATATGAATAAAGATATCATTCTTTTTTTCAATATGATTACCTCCTACATATCATGGTGTAGAGTAATCTTAGTATGGTGTTTTTTTGTCAATTTATCCTCGCACAGTGCTTCCATGCATGAAATAGTAAGAAGTGGCTGTGCTGGGAACAGGAGCCCGTCAACTAGTTAGGCTGGACTTTAACTTCGATTCCGCTGTCGTTTAAAGTGAGTGCCAAAAAACCACCAATTCCAGTCACCGAACAGTCTCATTAAAGCGGGGACTAGCACCATTCTGACAATTGTTGCATCAATAAAAATGGCCATCGCAATCCCCACGCCAAGCTGCTTTACCGGCATAACCCCTGTAAAAGCAAACGCCCCGGTTACGACAATCATGATCGCAGCAGCGGAGGTAATGATTTTACTAGTGAGGGTTAACCCGGAAATGGTGGCTAAGGTATTGTCACCAGTTTGATCGTAAAATTCCTGTATCCTGGAGATAAGGAAGACCTCATAATCCATAGAAAGTCCAAAGACAAGGGTGAAAACAAATACTGGTAAAATTAATGCAATATCTACAGGTTTTATTCCAAAATGTCCCTGCTGAAAGATCCAAACAACCATTCCGAAAGTACAGCCGAGGCTCAACACATTCATTAAGATAGCCTTAAATGGAATGAGTATGGAACGAAAAGCAGCCATTAGAATCACAAGAGTTGATAGGAAAATTAATAAAAGCCCATATGGTGCCTTTTTATAAATCTCTGCAAAAATTTCTTGTTCAAATTTGATGGGACCGCCAAAAAAGGCTTGGACACCAAGCTTTTTTTGTGACCAATCTTTTACCCAATCCCTCGCTTTTGGAGAATGCTCCCCGGTATTTAAATAAACCTCCACTAGCATTTTATCGTTTCTGATAAAGTAGTTCCTTAATCGCGCAAGCCGTGCTGGATCGCCCTTCTGAAGAAACTGATATAGCTGCTCATCATCCCTTATTCCTGATGCAGTAAAAGGAGAATTAACCATATTAACCAGCTTATCCTTCTCAAGTGTATGAATGATTGTACCTATTTTCTTGAAATTATTACTCTCCGTAACCGGACCATTTGTTTTTAGAACAATGGTTACTTTTTTGTCATCTTGTTTCTCTTTTGCAATAAATTGCTTTTGAAATGTTTCCAGTGCCAACCGAGAAGGGTAATTGGCCGGCAGAGAATCCGTACCGGGAATGGCCAAAACCATTTGTCTTACTGGTACTAGACCAGCTAAAAGAATGGCGAGTGCAAGGACGGCCATTATAATCGGATGATTCATCACCAGCTTGGCAAATCTGTGCCAAATGCTATTCTCCTGTTTTATCATCCCAATAATACTTAATTTGTTAATACGCTGTCCTAAAAGTGAAAGTAATGCCGGAAGAAAGGTTAAAGCGGAAAGAACAGAAATTAGGACGACCAGCATTCCCCCAAGTGCAACATTTTGAAAAATGTCAATTTTAATAAACCAAAGTCCAGAAAGCCCAATAAATACACAAAGTCCCGAAAAGATAATCGAACGTCCAGCTGTTCTAACAGTCACCGCAACTGATTCTTGAATGGAATTGATTTGCAATTCCTCCTTATAGCGGTTAATGAACAATAAAGCAAAATCAATACTTAGGGCAAGACCTATCATGGGAACAATATTTAGAATAAAGATCGTTAGATCAACACGATAACTAAAAAGATAAACAGTTCCCATCGTGATTAAGATGGAAACCACTCCAATCACAATGGGAAGGGCTGCCGCAACAAGACCCCCGAAAGCAAGGATAAGCACTACTAATGCAATTGGCAGACCAATCATCTCTGCTTTTGCTAAATCCTCCTGGCTGGCGACATTTAAGTCTTGGACAATAATGGGTTCTCCAGTCATGGTGACCCTTAAGCCAGGCTGGTCCTTTAGAATCCTTTTTAATTTCGTGATTTCTGTTCCAAGACTTTCTGCTTCTTTGTCAAAGGTTAGCAATCCATATGCATAATTGCTTTTAATCATCCCTTTTCGATCGAACGGAGAGGTAATATCTCTGGCGGAGTCGAAATTATTAAGTCTATTAAATGTATCTTGAATAAATTGATGAAATTCCTCAGCACTGATGGTTTTTCCTCTTTCAAAAACAAGGATAATCGAGGATTTGGGTTGCCCAAACTCTTCTTCCAGTAGTTTCTTTGATTGATTATATTCTCCATTGAATTGGAAGCCATTTCCTCTTAAAACACTAGGCAATTTCTGGGCAAAAAGGCCGAATAAAATTATGGCTGCTAACCAACATAGCAATACCCATTTTCGATTTCTATAGATAAATCCCCCTAATTTTTCCAAAATCTTGGCCTCCTTTACGAAACGATTTCCTTAGGTGTAAGATAAGACACTATCCGCGCACTTTTTGCTTTCCGTAAATTTTTCCCTAATTCTAGTTGAACATTCACGTGAAAACTATAATGAAAAAATGTTCAAATCAACTGATGCAAATGTAAAAGAAGATGTGAAATTGGATCAGTTATTGGTACAATAAAGAAAATCGATAGTGTATAGGTGATACTTTTGGAGCAAGATAAATTAAACAAAGTGATTGAAGCAGCAAAGTTATATTATTTACTGGATTATAACCAAAATGAGATTGCAAAGATATTGGGGGTTTCCCGCCCGACAGTATCGCGATTGCTACAGCAGGCAAAGAGCGAAGGCATTGTCCAAATTACCATAATGGACCCAACAGAAAATGTTGAAAGTTTAGCTGCTCAACTAGAAAAAAAGTTCCATCTAAAAAAGGCGATTGTCGCCTCTATACCACAATATGAAGACCATATTATCAAAAATTACCTAGGTGAAAAGGCCGCAGCTTATTTGGATAGCATCGTTAAAGAAGACGACATTATTGGGGTTACATGGGGAACAACGCTTTATCATATTGCGATTGAGCTAAAACAAAAGTTTGTAAAGAACGTCAAGGTAGTCCAATTAAAAGGCGGAGTGAGTCATGCGGAAACCAATACGTACGCCTCGGAAATTCTATATCTTTTCGGTAAGGCCTACAATACGACTCCTTTGAATCTTCCCTTACCTGCCATCGTGGATCATGTAGTTGTAAAGCAGGCAATGGAGGCAGACCGGCATATCCGCAGAATTTTGGAATTGGGAAAACAGGCTAACATCGCCATATTTACAATAGGTTCAATTAAGACAGATTCATTATTATTTCAATTAGGATATTTTATAGACAGTGATTTGGACTCACTATATGGCAAGGCAGTTGGTGATATTTGTTCACGATTCTTCGATAAAAATGGCCAAATTTGCAATGAAAGTTTGAATGAAAGAACCCTGGGTGTGAACCTTGATGTGCTTAGCCAGAAAGAATATTCTATTGTTGTAGCTGGAGGGCCTAACAAAATAGAGGGAATCTATGGCGCCTTAACAGGAAAATATGCAAATGTTTTAATTACCGATCAATTTACTGCAAGATTCCTGCTTGATAAATAGGATAAACACTTTTACATTTGTTCATATTATTGTTTACAAATGTTCACTCTCTTTGTTATAGTTAGGTTGTCGTAAAAAAGAATGTAGTCCGAATAACTTAAATAATTAGGGGGAAATTAAAATGACTCAAAATATTGTTAAAATAATTGATCATACATTATTAAAAGCGGATGCAACGCGCGAAGAAATCATTAAAATTATTGATGAGGCAAAAGAGTATTTATTTGCATCTGTTTGTATTAATCCAACATGGGTTAAAACCGCAGCTGAACTGCTTGCTGATACTCCAGAGGTTAAAGTATGTACGGTAATCGGATTTCCATTAGGAGCATCAACCTCGGATACAAAAGCATTTGAAACCAAAAATGCTATCGAGAATGGTGCGGATGAGGTGGATATGGTTATTAACATAGCTGCACTTAAAGACCAACAAGACGAAGTAGTCGAACAAGATATTCGTGCTGTCGTTGAGGCGGCAAAAGGTAAGGCACTAGTGAAGGTAATTATTGAAACATGCTTACTAACCAATGAAGAAAAGGTCAGAGCTTGTGAGCTTGCTGTAAAAGCAGGGGCTGATTTTGTAAAAACTTCAACAGGATTTTCTACAGGTGGTGCAACCGTCGAAGATATCCGTTTAATGCGTCAAACTGTAGGACCTGATATAGGTGTAAAGGCCTCCGGAGGAGTTAGAAGCCGTGAAGATGCCTTAGCGATGGTAGAGGCAGGGGCTACCCGCATTGGCGCAAGTTCTGGTGTTTCGATTGCAAAAGGGGAACTTTCTAATAACAACTATTAATGTGAGGGTAATAGGATGAAAGAAGTCGTAATGGCCTTAATTGCTGGTCTGGTTGTAGGAATGTTATTTAGGTTCTTAAAATTACCGTTACCGGCTCCACCTGTATTTTCAGCTGTTGTGGGTGTTTTCGGTGTTTATTTTGGCGGCGTAGTTCTAGATTGGATTTTAAAGGTCATTCGGCATTAATAGGTAGGGAAAAGAATTTTTTCTTAATCGGTGAGAAGCTATTTCTATGGAATATCTTCTCTTTTTTATTTATTTAAAGTAGTGAAATGGAATTAATTTTTCAATCGTTAGGAATGAAGCGCATGATAAAAAAGATTGGGTTCATCGGGGCCGGAAAAATGGCCCAAGCAATGATTGGTGGAATCTTACAAGCAAATGGAGTTAGTAAGGAGCATATAATGGCCAGTGCTTCTACTGAAAGAACGATACAGGCTATTTCTGAAAAGTATAGGATTCTCGTATCGTTGAACAACAAAGATGTGGCAAGGTTTGCTGACATCCTTATTCTAGCAGTGAAACCTGACCAGCATGCAGGGATTATTGAGGAAATTAAAAGTGAAATAAAACAAAGCACCATTATCGTTACGATTGCAGCGGGTATTACCTTAGCGGATATCGAACAGTTATTTGGTTTAGCAGTTAAGACCGTACGGACCATGCCTAATACTCCTTCGTTGGTAGGTGAGGGCATGACCGCACTCTGTGCAAATAGTTATGTTAAGGAGGAAGAGCTAGCAGCGGTTGAGCAATTGCTGCAATGCTTTGGTCAAACTGAGCGCATGGATGAGAAATTAATGGATGCAATACCGTCTATCAGTGGGTCGTCACCGGCCTATGTTTATATGTTAATAGAAGCAATGGCCGATGGCGGAGTACGTCAAGGCATCCCTAGAGATCAAGCCTACCGCCTGGCTGCACAGGCTGTACTGGGAGCCGCTAAAATGGTTCTGGAAACTGGCCTGCACCCTGGAGAGTTAAAAGATCAAGTTTGTACACCTGGCGGCACAACCATAGAGGCAGTGGCAACCCTTGAAAGAGAACAGTTCCGGGGTTCAATCATAGCCGCCATGGAGAGCTGTACAAGTAAGGTGAAAAATTTAGGCTAAAATTAGTTTGGGATTCCATAAAGGGATCCTTCTTTTTTTAGCTTGTATATGAATTTTGTACACTTCTGAAAATTTTCGCCTTTTTTCGACTTTTTTCATGGTATTTCTGATCAATTCATAATACACTCAAGATAATCACAAACTTATCACATATGGTATGTTACGATCGTCATTATTTTCTCATAGAAACTTGGGGTGCAGGTAGTTAATGGACTTAAATAAATATAAAAATTTGCTTATTCAGAAGGTAAAAAATCAACTATCAATGTGGTTTGATAGTAACGAAGTAATCAAACATTCAGAAGTTTATCGATTTCTGCATTCCCTTCATGGAAGTGCAGGCACATTACAATTAGTGGGTCTTCATCAGCTTTCTGGATTTTTACTGAACCAGATCAAGGCAGAAGATGAAAGGGTATGGGGTAAAGGAGAACTACAAAAGTTTTTAGAAGAAATCATTAGCCTGACAGATAAATACGAATCATACTCTGAAAAGGGGTCGATAATCCCCAACGAGCGCCGATATGAGGAAAGATTACCGCTTATTCAAATCATTGATGATGATATTTCCATGCTTATTCTCCTTAAAGATACCCTCGAGGAAAAGGGGTGGATGGTTGCTGCCAATACCGATTCTAAAAAGGCGATTTCACAATATTACGATTTAAATCCTGACTGTGTAATCATTGATATTAACTTACCTGGAATTAATGGTATTGAACTGTTAAAGGAAATTGGGCAGCATACACATCAACATTTTGTTCCCACAATCATGATTAGTCTAATGAATGACCGCGAAACAAGAATAAGAGCTTACGAACTAGGTGCTGATGATTTCATTGAAAAACCAATTGATTTAGAAGAATTGACTGTTCGAATATCCCGTCATATAAAGAGAAAAAAGTTATTAAATCAACTTGTACTAGTAGACGAGCTTACACAGTTATATAATCGAAAGTTTTTATTCGACGTGTATAATCGCTGCCTTAGGGATATTAAACGAACTAAACAACCTTTCAGTATAGCCATCTTAGACCTTGATCATTTCAAACAAATTAATGATTCCTTTGGGCACGTCAATAGAGACAAAATCCTTGCAGCTTTTGCCTCTTTTTTAAAAGAACATACAAGAAGCTCTGATACCGTTTTTAGATATGGCGGTGAGGAGTTCATCATTATCTTTGAGAATGCCCATCAAATTGAAGTGGCTGAGATTGTTTCAAGATTACTTACCAAATTTTCAACCATCCCTTTCCCTTTAAGGGAGGAGACACATTATGTTACTTTTTCAGCCGGTATTTATACGATCCATCATTCTGATGTTTCGATGGAAACAGCTATCTTGGCTGCAGATCAAGCCTTATATTCAGCAAAAGCAAACGGCAGGGCACGGGTGGAGAGTGCCAATGAGTCCATAATGGATGTCCCAAAAAGGAAATTATTTGTTTCCATTATTGATGACGACCCAATTATTCGAACAATGTTAATGAGAATTCTAAATGTCATGGATTTTTCTAATTTTGAATTAAACTTGGCGGAATATGGAGATGGAGTACAGTTTTTTCATTCAAATCGAATAGAAGAAAAAGGAGAACATTTTTTAATAATAGATGGTGTGATGCCGGTAATGGATGGGATTGAAGTTCTTCAAAAGGTACAAAAAATAAAATATAGCCACAATATTCATGTCCTTATGCTGACTGGAAGGAAAAATGAAGCTGATATCGAAAAGGCTTTAGCACTTGGTGCAGATGATTATGTAACAAAGCCCTTTAGCATTAAGGAACTGCAGGCGCGAATACAAAGGTTAATTAAAAGGATGAAATAAATTGTTTACAAACGAGTTACTGTTCCTTTCCATTCTAACTCTCTCCTTACTAGTGCTGCTTGTCATTTTACTGGGATATTTAACGATTAGAAAAACGGTTGAGATTCGAAAGAGAAAAAAAGTTGAACGATACCGTGAGGTCTACAATCCCCTTATTTCTTCTAACTTAATAGAAGGTGTGATCTCAAGGAAACTCACACCTGAATCGATTCTTCAGCAAAAGGCTATCGAACAACTGCTGAGCAGGTATACGAAGGTAATTGAGGGAGCAGAGGAAAAAGCCCGTTTAGCGAAACTAGCTTCGATGTATCTATCGAATTATTATCAAAAACAGCTCCAGAGCCACAAGTGGAGCACAAGAATGAATACCCTTTATCATATTGAAGATTTTAATATGGTAGACCTCACTGACGATGTCCTCAGGTTATTAAATAGGAAACGGCTTTCACAACAAGAAATTATTTATATCTTAAGAATTCTGGCTTTATTCCAATGTAATCAGCTATTCGATTTGTTAACTACAAAATATCAAGACCTAACCGAATTTGATTACCGCCATATACTGATTCCTTTAGAGCAAAAGAAATTTGACCAGTATGTGCTTCATTTTCACCATGCAGGCATGCCGCTTCAAAAAGCAATTATTGATGTGATTGCAAGTAAACGTGAGGTCTCCTATAACCATTTCCTTGAAAAAATCTTTTCAAGCTATTCCGGTGAAATAAGGTTAAGGGCTTTAAAAGCTTTGGCCGAAATTGGTTATGTAAAAGATAGTGCCCCATACTTAGAACTTCTCTATTCAGATAAATGGAAAGAAAGACTAGTAGCAGCCAAATTAATCGGATCACTAAAAGAAGGAAAAGCTATACCGCGATTGATTGAGTTGCTGCATGATCGTACTTGGTGGGTTCGCTCACAAGCTGGGGAGGCCATCAGCCAATTTACTCAGGGAAAAGCCATCTTACAAACTGTATTAGAAACATCAACCGATCCATTTGCAAAAGATATGGCCTGGGAATGGCTGCATAAAGGGGGAGAATAAGCTGGCATTTATACTATGGGGAGATATTGTTACGTCTTTTGCTTGGTTTATTGCATTTTATATGGTAATTGTCATTGTTTTTTATACCGCGATTCTCATAATATCATTTTTTCAGTTACGAAAGGAATATCAGCTTGATCGGATTCAGGCCTATGAAGATTATTTAGATGAAATTTATACCAAACCGGTTTCGATCATCGTTCCTGCCTATAATGAGGAGGCCGGAATTATTCAAAGCGTCCGTTCACTTTTAAGTATAAACTACCCAACCTATGAAGTAATTGTCGTAAACGATGGCTCTAAAGACAGCACCTTGCAGAAAATGATCGATTTTTATGATATGAAGGAAATACAAAAAGTGGTTAGAATCCAGGTGAATGCTAAACCAATTAAAAGGATATATCAATCATCGATACTTTCTAACCTTTTTCTGATTGACAAGGAAAATGGAGGAAAAGCGGATGCCCTTAATGTCGGTCTAAACTTCTCTCATTATCCTTATTTCTGTTCTTTGGATGGTGATTCTGTTTTAGAGGAAGATGCTTTTTTAAAGGTAATGAAGCCAATTGTGGACTCGAATGAGGAGGTAATTGCTTCTGGCGGCAGTGTGAGGATTGCCAATGGATGTGAAATTCAGAATGGTCATATTCAAAATATTGGCCTATCAGATAAGCCCTTGGTGGTTATGCAAATAATTGAATATTTACGAGCATTTTTAATGGGGAGGATAGGTTTAAGCAGACACAATCTTCTCCTTATTATTTCTGGTGCATTTGGTGTTTTTTCAAAACATTGGGTCATTGAAGCAGGCGGCTATCGAACCGATACCGTAGGTGAAGATATGGAACTTGTTGTACGAATGCACCGCCTCTTAAAAGAAAAGGGACTTAAAAAGAAAATCGTATATGTACCGGATCCTGTTTGTTGGACAGAAGTACCGGAGGACATAACATTTTTGCGGAGGCAGCGGAGACGCTGGCATAGGGGGCTTTTTGAAAGTTTATGGACCCATCGTAAATTAACCTTTAATCCTAAGTACGGGTCCATCGGATTACTTGCATTTCCTTACTTTTGGATTGTAGAATTTTTTGGTCCGATTATTGAACTATCAGGGTATATTTTTATGATTTTATGTTTGCTCCTTGGAGGAACCTACATCGAATTTTCAATTTTATTATTTTTACTTTCTTGTTTGTATGGGTCCATTTTTTCGATGGCTGCTGTTCTTTTAGAGGAGTGGAGCTTAACCAAATATCCAAAAGTTACAGATATCTTCAAGCTTTTTTTCTATTCGTTAACAGAAACCATCTGGTACCGGCCAATGACTGTTTTTTGGCGTTGTGAAGGGGTTTGGCAAATCATAAAAGGAGAGACAAGCTGGGGAGAAATGAAAAGAAAAGGTGTATCAAAATGAAAAAGTCAATCTACTTATTTTTCTATGCTATAATTTTTCTAGCATTAGTAACAAGTCCATTTTGGCTATGGAAACTTCAGCCGGAGAAGAATTTGAATGTACTAATTATGGATAAAACAGTACCAAATTCATCTTATCGGGAGCATAAGGGATTGGTTTGGATCTTAAACAATGCTAAGTATTTTAAAAATGGTCAACCTTATTCTGCAGAAAAGGATTATAAGGGATTTGAGCCAAAAGGTAATCAAGACTATTCGATTGTCCCACTTCCCAAAGATATAACTAAATATGATGTTTTTTATCTTACAGATCAATACGGTGTCTATAAGAAGGAGTTTTATGGACAGAATTCCAGTGGAAAAAGGTCAGCAAAAATTTATGGCGGTCTAACACAAAGTGAAGTTAATCAATTGAAGAAGGCACTTATTCAATCAAAACCTAAAACATTAATAGCAGAATTTAATACCTTTGCCAGTCCAACCTCAGATCCTGCAAAAGAGGGAATATCAAACCTATTGAATGTAGAGTGGTCGGGATGGATTGGCAGATATTTTTCAGATTTGAATAACGAAGAGGTACCTGAATGGGTAAAACAGAATTATCAAAAGCAGCATGAAAAATGGACTTTCAGTGGAGAAGGTTTTGTCTTTGTTAGTAAAAGTAATTATGTGGTAGTCATAGGAAAAGAAGATGTTAACGATCACGGACTCAAATTTACATTAACAAATAAAGGTCAACAACACTTTTCGGAAAAGATAAATGGAACCTATCAGTATTGGTTTGATATTATTCAAGCCAAAAATAATAATGAGATCTTAGCTAATTATCAGCTGCCTGTTTCAAAAAAGGCGAGTGAAAAGTTAGCGGGATTTGGAATACCGAACAAGTTTCCTGCGGTCATTTATCATCAGAATGCTAGATACTCCTCCTATTATTTTTCTGGTGACTATGCTGATGAAGCAGATGTACCAGGCATTTACCAGACAAAAGGTTTGGATAAGTGGAAAAAGACATTCGGATCAAACCATTCTTTTTATTGGTCAGCTTATGTCCCTATGATGAATGATATCCTGAAAAAAGGGATAAAAAAGGTAGAGCAGCAAGAGAAAGTGGAATTAGTCGACAAAAATGGGATTCAGACCAATAGTCAAACAAATGATTCCTATATTCAAATCCAAAAGAATGGAACGTGGCAGAACTTTTTAATTAAAGGAGTGAATATGGGGATTGGCAAACCAGGCTACTTCCCTGGGGAAACAGCTATTACAAAAGAAGAATATTTCCGATGGTTTCAAGAAATCGGAGCAATGAATGCTAATGCCATCAGGGTTTATACCCTTCACCCTCCCCAGTTTTATGAAGCTTTTTATGATTATAATCAAATTGCTAAAAAGCCTTTATTCTTATTTCATGGAACGTGGGTAAATGAAGAAAATTTAATCAAAACCCAAGATGCATTCGCCAAAGTAAATGTGGATGATGCGAAATTAGAAATAAAAAATATGGTGGACATTATTCATGGAAATGCTACTCTTGCCAAACGGCCAGGTCATGCATCGGGTGTGTATAAACATGATATTTCAAAGTTTGTAATTGGCACCATTATTGGAACTGAATGGGACCCTGCAATGGTTCAAAATACAAATAAAAAGCATTCCGGTTTGAGCCAATTTAAAGGAAATTATTTTGAAACAGATCAGGCCAGTCCTTTTGAAATTTGGCTCGCTGAGTTGATGGATTATGCAGCAAGTTATGAGGCAGCCCAATACAAGTGGCAGCATTCGATGAGCTTTACGAATTGGGTCACTACGGATTTGCTCAAGCATCCATCTGAACCATTGGAAAATGAGGATATGGTGTCGGTAGACCCCAATCATATTAAAGCATCAAAAACCTTTACAGCTGGCTTATTTGCTTCCTATCATATCTATCCTTACTATCCGGATTTTCTCAATTATGAGAAGAAATATCTAAACTATACCGATGCTAGTGGGAAGAAAAATAATTATTCAGGATATCTAAATGAGCTGCGCTCTGCCCATCATATGCCAGTCTTAGTAGCAGAATTTGGCGTACCTTCTTCAAGAGGCTTAACGCATAAAAATCCTTACGGGATGAATCAGGGATTTCATTCTGAGAAGGAACAAGGACAAATTGATCAGCATTTGTTTCAATCTATTGTTGCAGAGAAGTACGCGGGCGGACTTGTGTTTACTTGGCAGGATGAATGGTTTAAGCGGACTTGGAACACAATGGACTTCGATGACCCGGACCGCCGCCCGTATTGGAATAACCAGCAAACAAATGAACAGCATTTTGGCTTGCTTGGATTTGAACCAGGTAAGAAGGAAACAGCCATAATTGTCGATGGTGCGGCAGAAGATTGGGACATAGCTGCTGCAAAAGCAGCCTATCAATCTGACAATAAGCAGGGTTTGAAGGAAGTACGGTTCACCTCTGATAGTGGCTATTTGTACTTCTTACTAAAATATAATCAACCCGTCGATTTTAAAAACGAAGGTACCTATCTATTACTCGACACAATTGGGAACCAAGGCCAAACAACCATTCCTATTAACCAGCAAGTAAAGATTAATGCAGATTACGGAATTGACTTTCTTATTAAGCTGCAGGGTCCAAATAACTCGAGAATATTGGTTGATAGTTACTATGACACGTTCTATTACCAGTATGGAAAACTCTTGCGAATGATTTCAGAAGAGCCATATGCCTCTCAAAAGAATAATGGCCTATTTAATCCAATCCGCTTGGCACTAAATAAGCAACAAACAATTCCTTCTACCAAGGTGGTCCTTCCATTTCAGGATTATGAAACAGGGGTATTACAATATGGCAGCGCTAATCCAGCCAGTAAGAATTTCAATTCCTTAACTGACATAAGTATGAGCAGCGATAAAAAGATAATTGAAGGAAGGATTCCATGGCAGCTTTTAAATGTGAAAGACCCCAGCTTGAAAGAAATAATGGGAGATGTGTGGAAACAAGGATTGTCAGTCAGTGAAGAGGCCAGTGGAATCAGGGCTGCAATTGTAACAACAGCGAAAGGCGGTTTAGAACAAGCGATTCCAAAAACGGTGAATGGGCAGCTTCAGCAAAAGGGTTCACTTGTATACAACTGGAATTCATGGGATCAACCTCCATTCTATGAACGCTTGAAGACCTCATATGAAATCATGAAAAAAACATTTGGATCTGTTGAGGCCAAATAACTAATTAACCGAAATAGTAAAGCCACCTGCAAAAGCTGCTGGTGGCTTTAATGTGTAAGTGGCTTTGTGGAAACCGTAACGGTTGTCATTAAGCCTACGCAAATAATGGTAAGTAGAGAATAAAAGAACTTTTCCAGTCCAACAACTTGAATTCCGCTTGTAATGATTAAACCATCAATTAAAAATATAATGATCCCAATATTAATCGATGTAAATTTGGTAAGTAACTGGGCAAGTAAGTCTGTTCCACCCGTACTTGTTTCATAGCGGAGCATGAGGCCAATCCCAATGCCAACAAGTACGCCGCCGATTATGGTGCTTGGCAAAATTCCTATTTGTATTTTGCCGTTGATAAAGGAAAATACATCAATGCAAAAGGAAGAAATAATTAAACCATGCAGGCTATAGAAAAAATATCGTCTCTCGAAAAACCAAGCTAAGATATATAAGGGAAGGCTCAAAAATATGATACTTAGACCTGTGGGCAAACCGTAAAAATAATGAATAATTAGTCCCAAGCCTATAACACCGCCATCTAGTAGATGGTAAGGAATAAGAAACCCATTAATTCCTAGACTTACTAGCAATGAACCAATCAGCATGGCGAATATTTTTTCTTTCAATACTATTCCCACCTCAATACTTGTCCTTATACATAAAAATATGAGAAGAAATGACATTTAGAAGTGCAGCAATGAAAGAAATAAAAAAACCAGAGAAAAGTCTCTGGTTAAAGTAATTAAAAGAATAAATTCAGAATATAAAAAACGATGGCAGCAATAATGGCTGTAATTGGCAGGGTAATAACCCAAGTAATCAACATCCGTTTCGCCGTATCCCATTTTACGCCTTTAAGACGGTGAGAAGCACCTACTCCGAGAATACCAGAAGAAATTACATGCGTAGTACTTACTGGTAGATGAATATAGGTAGCACCGAAGATAATAGCTGCTCCGGTAATATCAGCAGCAACACCATTAATTGGACGTATTTTCATAATTTTTCCGCCGACCGTTTTGATGATCTTCCAGCCGCCAATCGAGGTGCCTAGACCCATTGCAACAGCACAGGAAAGTTGTACCCAAAAAGGGATTCCTGCATCAGGGGAAAGATACTTACTGGATACAAGTGCCAAGGTGATGATCCCCATTGATTTTTGCGCATCATTTGTTCCGTGTGAATAAGATTGTAAAGCAGCTGTTGCGATTTGAATATAACGGAATCTTTTGTTTGTTTTTGCTAAATTTAAATTCTTAAACGCTACTTTAAAAATACTATAGAGAATATATCCCACAACAAAGGCAAGAATTGGTGATAATATCAGTGCTTCAATGATTTTGATAAAACCAGTGTAGTTCAAAGAATTAAATCCTTCTGCTGCAATTGCAGCCCCAGCAATTGATCCAATGATAGCGTGAGAAGAACTGCTAGGAATTCCGTAATACCAAGTCAGTAAGTTCCAAAAGATTGCCGAAATTAGTGCAGCCAAAATAACAACGGATCCATTATGTAAGGTAAACGGATCAACAATATCCTTTGAAACGGTTTTGGCTACGCCCGTAAAAGTTAAGGCACCAACTAAATTCATCACTGCAGCCAATAAAATGGCTTGACGAGGTTTTAAAGCTTTTGTTGAAACGGAAGTGGCGATTGCATTTGCTGTATCATGAAAACCATTAATAAAATCAAATGCAAGAGCACCAATGACAATTAAGATTGTTAAAATTAATACAAGACTCATCTTTTTGCTCCTTAGGCATTTTTCATAATAATGGATTCTAGCGTATTAGCTACAGTCTGACAGTAGTCAGCAATATCCTCAAGATCTTCGTAAATCTCCTTATATTGAATAATGCGGATAGGGTCTTTCTCGACAGCAAATAAATGCTTGATGGATTGTCTTAAAATATTATCGCATTTTGATTCATAATCCTTAATTTTAATGGCATGTTCTCTAATTTGAGCTAACTTTTTGTTGGATAGTAATTCAACAGCCTTCTGAATTTCGTGAACACTGCCTTGAATAGCGTCGACAAACTTTAACATAAATTCATCAGCATCGGTAATGGAATACATTTCGAATAGGGCAGCACATGCTTCAAGACCATCTAATACATCGTCCATGCTCATTGCGAGCTGGAGAATGTCCTCTCGTTCGATAGGAGTTATAAATGCATCGTTTAATTCTTTAATAACTTCATGAACGAAGGTATCACCTTTGGATTCATACTCTTTCATTTTCTCAGAGAAGATTTTTAAATCACTGATATTTTTTAGTTTATATTCAGTGAAAAAATCAACACTTTCATCAAGATTCGTTGAGATATTACTTAGTAATGCTGAGAATTTATCTACTTTTTTAGCCATTGAATATACCTCCAATATTTACAACAATAATATGTTTACTAGCGCACCCAAATTATTTTATCTAAAATTTGTCGAAAAGAGAAAGAATTTACGTTAAATTTACAAAAACTTAACATTAGAATTTTCTGAATACTATACGTTAACTTTAAAGTTCCTTTATTTCAATTTCTTTTTGCCTAGTATTTTTCATTTATGTCATGTTCATGTATATTTTAGGCAAAGTTCAATTAATTATTTTTAAATGATTATAAATAAAAAATTAGGGTACTTTATAGGTACAGGCAGTAAACAATGGATTTTTCAATAGCAGTTCAGCTGTCTGAGTAGAAATACAAAAAAGTGAAATGAAGAATACTAAAAAGGAGTGTTCTAAATGAGTTTCATTTGGTCATTAATTGTTGGTGGAATAATCGGCTGGTTAGCCGGATTAATTGTCGGGAGAAATATTCCGGGAGGCATTATTGGTAATATCATCGCAGGTTTTATTGGTGCATGGTTAGGAACAGCCGTATTAGGTAACTGGGGTCCAAATGTAGCAGACTTTGCGATTATCCCGGCCATTATTGGTGCAGCAGTATTAGTACTACTTTTAAGCTTTATCATGCGTGCCTTTAGGAAAGCTGATTAACAATAAGAGGGCAAAGAAAAGGATGTCTCCCAATAGAGACATCCTTTTTCACATTTTATAGACATCCATGCTGTTAAAAATTTCAGGTAAATCTGTAAAGGGGGCATAGCAAAGAATTGTTTCCTTCGTAAATGGATGGGAAAATTCGAGCTTTGCGGCATGGAGAGCCTGCCGATTCGTGAGCAGTTGTCCTCCGTATAAAATATCTCCAATTAAAGGATGACCATAATGACTGAAATGAACTCTGATTTGGTGAGTCCTCCCCGTTTCCAGCCAGCATTTAATGTAAGTTAACTCTTTTTGCTTATTATATTCTAAGACTTGATAGTGAGTAACGGCATCTTGTCCAGTAGGTGACACCCTGCGTCTAGTTGCATGATGACGGTCCCGCCCAATCGGCAGATTCAGGGTACCCTTCCGCTGCTTTAACAGGCCATGAACAGCTGCGATATAGGTTCTTTTGATAGAACGTTTCTCAAGCATTTGATCTAAAATGGCACCTGCTAAAGCATGTTTGGCAAAAAGAATGGCCCCCGATGTATCACGGTCCAGTCGATGAACTTGCCGAACATTTGCTGATTCTCCTTTTGATAAGAGGTAAAAGGCAGCGGCATTCATCAGGGTATCGGTTTCCTTATAAGGGTCATTTGGATGTGTATTCATAAAGGGGGGTTTATTGATAATTAAAACATGTTCGTCTTCAAATAATATATTTATCTCATGGTATGAAGGGATTACTTGAGAAGCTTCTTCTTCAAATAGATGAAGCTGTATTTTTGCTCCTGAAGGCAGTGGAGTGTTCCAATTACCCCGATTACCTTCGAGTAAGACTTTATTCTCGCTCCGGAATTGATGGGTTAATTTTTTGGGAGCCTGCCAGACCTCTCGGAACAGGTCAGTAATCGTAATCCCTGCCCATTCACTTGGTATAATGATTTGCAGCCATTCACCAGTACGTTTAGTTATAATCATATTGTCTCCTTTGATAAATTATCCAGCTCCAGCACTAATCAAGGCGCCTCCGCTTTTGTTCAAGACTAAGTCAAAAAACTACTTTGAAAATTGGCCAGCTCCAGCGCCCTAGCGGCTAGTGTCCTTCGCGCTCCGCCCTACGATAAGTCAACATCGAATCGCTATCGCTCTTCGTGTTGTCTAGCTCCGGCGCCTAGGGGCTCGGGGTCATAAGCCAATCCGTCAAGAAGGCTAAAAAGCAGCCTTCTCGCCGGCTCGTCTTATGCCTGTCGCCCCTGAACAAGGCGCCTCCGCTTTTCGACTTTCCTTTATCTCAGTTGGAACGCTCCAGGCCATACCCCGCTGACCAGGGCGCTTTCGCTTTTCTTTCTGTGGTGATAATTACCACCGAAAATCCACCTCAAATTATGTTATTCTTATGATATATATTACGACAGAAATAAGCGATGGCAAAGGTGGGTTAAATAAGTGAAAATAGTTTTTGCCTCGACACCAAGTCAAGAAGAAGAGATTAATGAACTGGTGAGGTACGTTTACTCCAATATTTTTCCTCAGTTTTTTAATGACGAAGAAATTAGTCAATTTGAGGAATTAAAGATCCTCGACACGTCTTTGGATTTTAATACATTAAAAGATGCATTTCAAGTGATGACATGCATTCAGACAATCATCTCCATTCTAGAATCATCACCTTTAGATGAGCAATACGAAATGGTGTTCAACAAAAATGCTGCTACCCTAAATGAATTTGGACTGTTTTTTCCCTTTGATTTTGAACAGTTTATGGAAGGTAAAAGTCTAAAGAATTCGATTCTAAGTATTTATACTAAAGCAGATAATGAACTAATTATATAAGCAGTTATGCCCTTAGCCTGTGATTTTTTACAGGCTTTTTTTAAATTACTCCCTTATTGTCATATTTTTGAGGTATTATAATATGAGTAGCTTCCCACGTACCCTGCAAAAAATGTCGGTTTTTATCCTGTCATTTTTAGAGGAAAAACAGAGTTAAACTTCGAATTATTGGATGTACATAAATAGGAGGGATCACATCTATGGAATGGAAAACAATTGCGAAAAGTTGGCTGGAATTTGAAGGGTTAGACAATGAATTAAAAAATGAATTAGAAGCTTTAAAGGGAAATGAAAAACAGCTAGAAGAAATATTTTATAAGAATCTTGAGTTTGGTACAGGTGGAATGCGCGGGGAAATTGGAGCAGGGACTAATCGCATGAACCTTTATACAGTCCGTAAAGCTTCCGCAGGATTGGCAGCTTACATAGAAGAGCATGGTGAAGAAGCGAAAAAGCGCGGCGTTGTAATTGCTTATGATTCACGCCATAAATCACCCGAGTTTGCATTGGAGGCTGCTAAGACGCTTGCCTCTAGAGGAATCCAAACATATGTATTTGACGAGTTACGTCCTACACCAGAATTATCGTTTGCCTTAAGAACGTTAAATGCTTTTTCAGGTATTGTGGTTACAGCGAGCCATAATCCCCCGGAATATAACGGTTATAAAGTTTACGGCTCAGACGGCGGTCAGCTGCCACCTGAAGCGGCCGATATTGTCATTACAAAGGTAAATGAAATTGAAAATGAATTACTCATCCAAGTCAGCAGTGAGGAAGAATTAAGTCAGGCTGGTTTGATCAAAACTATTGGTTCTGAAATTGACCAAGCCTATATTGAAAAATTAAAAACCATATCAGAGAATCCAACTCTTGCTGAAGAGACGGATATTAAAATCGTATTTACTCCATTACATGGGACGGCCAATAAATTAGTCCGAGCTGGCCTTGCGGCATTAGGTTATAAAAATGTTTCGGTTGTTAAAGAACAAGAACTTCCTGATCCTGAATTTTCAACAGTAAAAAGCCCAAATCCCGAAGAGCATGCTGCCTTTGAATTAGCGATTCGTGATGGAAAGAAGGTCGGAGCTGATATTTTAATAGCAACTGACCCTGATGCCGACCGTCTTGGGATTGCTGTTCTAAATAATGAGGGAGAATATATTGTCTTAACCGGTAATCAAACAGGTGCATTATTAGTAGATTATCTTCTTTCTCAGAAACAAGCGAAAAGAACATTGCCGGAAAATGGTGTGGTTTTAAAGACCATTGTCACATCCGAATTAGGACGGAGAATTGCTTCTGCATTCCATTTAGAAACAGTGGATGTTTTAACAGGATTTAAATTTATTGCAGAAAAGATCAAGGAATATGAGACAACAGGAGAGCATTCGTTCCTATTTGGCTATGAAGAGTCGTACGGTTACCTCATTGGCGACTTTGCACGTGATAAGGATGCAGTTCAGGCTGCCCTGCTTGCTACCGAGGTCTGTGCTTATTATAAAAAGCAAGGATTAACCCTATATGAAGGAATGCTGCGTGTTTTTGAAAAATATGGTTTCTATCAAGAGGGACTTCGTTCTTTAACATTAAAAGGAAAAGAAGGGGCAGAAATGATTCAACGCCTGTTAGCTTCATTCCGTAATGAACCATTAACAAACTTAGGTACAGTTAAGACTCTTGCGAGCGAAGACTATTTGACAAGTATCCGGGCAACGAAAGATGGCGAAGAAACGATTTTATTACCTAAATCCAATGTATTGAAATATATTTTTGAAGATGGATCTTGGGTATGTCTACGTCCTTCAGGAACAGAGCCTAAAGTTAAATTTTATTTTGGTGTGAATAGTTCCAGCCTTGAAGAAAGCAAACAAAAGCTTCAAACGATTGAGAAGGACTTTATGGCATTAGTAGATAAGAAAGTAAAAATGGTACAAACTATTTAAGCCCCTAAAAAAGGACTTAATCATATTAAAGAACGGCCTCCATCATTGGAAGCCGTGTTTTTTTGGTGGAATTCTTTTTTCCCGGTAGAAAAAATTTTCTCAACAATTTGGTATCCACTCTAGTTTTCAGGAAAGACTATACATCGGTAAGCCATTTTCATCAGGATCCAGTGATTCATTAGCATGGTCAATGTAACGAAGAAGATTATATAATTTTGTTTCAATCACAGTGTAGTCACGTTCAAAATTATAAGCGTGCAGGAATTGTTCAATCTTTTTCGATAAAAATTGGTCTTTGGTCCGAACCATTAAGATAAGCAAATTGTCCCATTCAGATCTGTGCGTATAATATAACGCTCGGTCGTAATCCATCTTATTCATTTATATTTGCCTCCTCCTTATTAGGAGTTGACTTTATTTTATGACATTCCTCAAATAACTTTCACAGAAAATGTTGGACACCTAATGTTTACGCTGTTTTCAACATTTACCAGTATAAAATAGTTTTCTAATGAAGAGTGGTGCTTTAATTGGTTAGAATTATTTCTGTCCTTTTCGTTCTATTTACCCTACCGTTAGCTTCAGCAAATGCAAAAATTGTACAAGTGGATAAACCATACACATATAAACGTCTGCTGCAGGATTTAGAAAAAATGAATGATAAATATCGCGGACAAATCGAAATAAAATCAATTGGAACAACCCATTTTGGAAAAGAAATTTGGGGAGTAAAACTGGGAAGTGGAAAAACTAATATCGTTTTAATTGGTGCTCATCATGGACGAGAATGGCTGACAAGCGCCCTATTGATGAACATGCTTGAGAATTATGCCGATGCCTATCAGAACGGTAAGAGAATGAGCTTTAGGTCAACAGATATCCTTAATCAAGTTTCGATTTGGTTTATCCCTATGCTAAATCCTGATGGAGTTTCCATTCAACAAACTAACTTCGAGTCATTTCCCGCTAATCATCAAAAACAATTGTTACTAATGAATGAAGGATCAAAAAATTTCAAACGATGGAAAGCGAATGGGGTGGGCGTGGATTTAAACAGACAATATCCCGCAGGCTGGAAACAGCTTAATCATCAACCCTCAAACCCCAGCTATGCATTTTATAAAGGTAAACGTCCTTTAGAAGCTAAGGAAGTGATCGCTTTAACCGAATTTATTAAGGAGATAAAGCCCTCGATTGCAGTTGCGTATCATACGGCAGGAAGGGAGATTTTTTGGAATTATAAAAATGGGAAATATCTGGACCGTGATTATAAGATTGCAAAGAGGATCTCTAGACTAACCAACTATAAACTATCTAAACCTGACACCGAGGCAATCGGCGGGGGATTTACAGATTGGTTTATTACAACTTATCACAAACCAGCACTGACCATAGAAATCAGTTACTTAGTTGGGGATACAAGTCCACCCTTGTCCGTTTTTAAAAAGGAATGGAAAAGGAATAAATATGTCGGTTTGCTTCTTGCAAGGGAAGCAAAAAAGATGGACCGATAAGCTTATACGGTTAAAATTGGAGTAAAATCACAAAAAACCATAAGGCTTGCAATTGTTTTTTGGCCATCTCCCTCATCAATCCCGCCTTTTCTTCATACATTGTGTTAAGAGGAAAAGGGGGAGTGAGGAATGAACATAGAAGATCGGAAGAAGCTTGAAAGAGCCATAAGTGAAATTACTGAAATTGCCACTGGTTTTGGACTGGATTTTTATCCAATGCGTTATGAAATTTGTCCAGCTGAAATTATTTATACATTTGGTGCTTATGGTATGCCAACACGATTTTCTCATTGGAGCTTTGGAAAGCAATTTCACAAAATGAAACTGCACTATGACTTAGGGCTAAGTAAAATTTATGAGCTCGTTATAAACTCAAACCCTTGTTATGCATTCTTGCTTGATTCAAACACCCTGATACAAAATAAGTTAATTGTTGCACACGTGTTGGCTCACTGTGATTTCTTTAAAAATAATGTCCGTTTTCAAAATACCAAGCGGGATATGGTGGAAAGCATGGCGGCTACTGCTGAACGAATCCATAAATATGAGATTCAATATGGGAAAAAGGAAGTCGAAACCTTTTTAGATGCCATCCTGGCGATTGATGAACATATTGATCCTTCGCTTATGCGGCCAAAGCTTTCTTGGTCCATTGGCGATGATGAGGAGGACGAAGAATTAGATCCCATTGCTGTAACGCCTTACGATGATCTCTGGAAACTGGACGAAAAAGATCAAAAGGTAAACCATCAACCGAAGAAAAAGAAATTCCCGCCACGGCCTGAAAAGGATCTTTTGTTATTTATTGAAACTTACTCTAGAGAGTTGGAAGATTGGCAGAGGGATATCTTAACGATGATGCGTGAGGAAATGCTTTACTTCTGGCCGCAGCTTGAAACGAAAATCATGAATGAAGGCTGGGCTTCCTTTTGGCATCAACGAATCTTAAGGGAACTGGACTTAACTAGTGGTGAAGCAATTGAATTTGCCAAGTTGAATGCTGGGGTTGTCCAACCATCAAAAACGGGAATAAACCCTTATTATCTGGGTATTAAAATTTTTGAGGATATCGAAGAGCGATATAATAATCCAACAGAGGAAATGAAACGAAGAGGAGTTCAACCCGGATCAGGCAGGGAAAAAATGTTTGAAGTTCGTGAAGTGGAATCAGATATTTCCTTCCTGCGTAATTACTTAAATAAGGACCTTGTTATGAGAGAAGATATGTATCTTTTCCAAAAGCAAGGGAGGGATTACAAAGTCGTTGATAAAGAGTGGGAGCATATTCGAGATCAACTAGTAAATATGCGGGTTAACGGAGGATTTCCATATATTACTGTTAATGATGGCGACTTCTTGAAAAATGGTGAACTATACTTAAAGCACTGGTATGAAGGTGTCGAATTAGATGTGAAATACCTTGAAAAAGTACTTCCCTACATTCACCAGCTTTGGGGCAGACCGGTTCATATAGAAACCATGATTGAAGAAAGAAAAATGCTGTTTTCCTATGATGGAAAGGGTGTTCATCGGAAGTATTTATAAAGCAAAGGCAGCTATCAATTGATAGCTGCCCTTTGTTTTATCTACATTATGTTTGATAATTTATATTTAGATTGAAGCAAGTTCCTTTACCAATGCTTCTTCTACCGGTACATATGGATAATCTAAATCCTTTGCCACTGCTTCATAAGTAATTTCTCCATTTGCCACATTTACGCCAAGTTTTAAAGCTGCATTTTCTGAAATAGCTTTTAATACCCCTTTATTAGCAATTTGTAATGCGTAGGGAACGGTTACATTTGTCAGGGCAATGGTAGATGTTCTAGGAACCGCACCAGGCATGTTGGCCACTGAATAGTGAACCACCCCATGTTTTACAAAAGTAGGGTTATCATGTGTTGTTACATGGTCACTAGTTTCGACAATTCCACCTTGGTCAATCGCAACATCGACAATAACAGAAACTGGCTTCATTGATTTCACCATGTCTTCTGTTACTAGCTTTGGAGCCTTAGCTCCTGGAATTAACACAGCTCCAATGAAAAGATCAGCTTCCGCAACCGCCTCTGCGATATTAAATGGATTAGACATGAGCGTTTTAACTTGATTTCCAAAGATATCATCAAGCTGGCGTAAACGGTCCGCACTTAAATCGATGATTGTCACATCTGCACCTAGACCAATGGCCATCTTTGCTGCATTCGTTCCGACAATACCACCGCCGAGAATGGTTACCTTACCACGATTAACACCTGGAACACCAGCTAAAAGGATTCCTTGACCTCCGTTATTCTTTTGTAAAAATTGTGCACCAATTTGTGCAGCCATACGTCCTGCAACTTCACTCATTGGAGTTAACAGCGGCAGGGTGTTATTGACGGAGACTGTTTCATAGGCAATGGCAAGTACACCTTTATCTTTTAGTGCTTGTGCAAGTGCAGGTTCTGCAGCAAGGTGTAAATAAGTAAATAAGATTAATCCTTCGCGGAAATACTGATATTCACTTTCTAAAGGCTCTTTTACCTTCATAATCATTTCTGATTTTGACCAGACATCTTTACGATCTTCTATAATTTTCGCGCCAGCCTCTAAATATTGTTCATTAGTGAAACCGCTTCCATTTCCAGCGTCCTTTTCGATTAATACCGTATGACCAGCTTTAACTAATGTAACCACACCTGCTGGAGTAAGTGCTACACGACTTTCGTTATTTTTAATCTCTTTAGGTACACCAATAAACATATCTAAATTCCTCCCTAATACTGTAAAATATCCTTGCTATGGGTAAAGTATAAGACGTTTTTTGCAAAAATACTTTGTTTAGAAAGGAAAAAATTTTTTATCCCTTTTGGGGATTTTCACAAAATGTTCATATCTATTTGTATTTCTCAAGCTTTAGGTCAAGATACAGAAGCATTTTCTGGTTTGGATCTTTGAGATTCACATCGCCAATTTCAGAGATACGCTTTAGCCGATAATTAAGGGTGTTGGCATGAACATTTAGTTCCTTAGCGGCATCATTTATATTGTTATCTTTATTTAAGAAGACTTCTAGTGTTTCAACTAAATTACTATGATGTTTCTGGTCATATTCTTGCAGTTTTTTTAATGAATCATTTTCATATGCTTCACTTTGTCTTTTTTCCAAAATGAGTTCAAATAGTTGGTAAATCCCCAGCTTGTGATAATTAAAAATATTTTCTGTTTCGAATGGGAATTTTTCTTTAATTGTTAAAACTTTTAATGTTTCCTGATAGGCTTGGCCGATTTTTTGATAATCTGCATAAATGCTGCTGTATACAGGAGTGATTCCCTTGATATCGTACCGCTCGTTCATGGTTAATACAAAAGTTTGGACAAAGCGATTAAATTCCTGATAAGGCTCTTTAATAGTATCAGCAGAGAGTAAGATGATTAATTGATTACAGTCAATGGTATAAAGCAGAATTTTCATTAGTTGGCCTGTTTTTAATAAATACGAGATGTTTTGCTCTACTTTATTTGTTATGTTTTCAGGAAATTGAAATACTGCAATAGCAAAAGAAGCTGAGGGTGTAATTTTTAGCGCCTGAAATCGTTCATATATTTCCCTTTCACCTTTCAAATGTCCTGTTAGTAGTTTCCAAAAGAATTCCTGCGAATGTTCTTCCTTTTTATTTTTTCTGGTTTGAAGCTGTAAAAGTTTATTTTTTGCGGAATCTGCTGCTTTTTTGAGTAAGTCAAAATCTTTTTCTGTTAAGATCTTGTCAATCTCGATCGCCCAAATAAAGCCTAATACTTCATCTTGTTTCCAAATAGAGATAGCCACTCGATTATGAAGTCCGATCTCATCCATATTTTTAACTCGTACTGGTTCACGAGTTTGCAGCAGTGCAGGAATGGTTCCTTCTTTCCATAATTGATTGATCACTTTTTCAGGCACTCTTCTTCCAATGATGGTATAGATCCTTGCAGGATCTGTCCGTTCATCATGTGTGCTATAAGCAAGTAGTCGATGGTTTGCATCCTCAATCGTAATGGGGCAATTTAAAACTTGGCTTATCAGATCAACAAATTCTTCTAAACTATCAAAAGCCGCTTTAAATGGATCATGGTGTCTAGTATTCAAAATAGTAACCTCCAGAAAATCTGTCAGGATAAGATTATATGCTTTAGTATAATTCTACAAAAAGTTACGGTAAATTTCTCGTTTTTCAACAAAAAAAGATTGTTCACAAAAATGTTAAAATTATGTCAGAAAATGTTCTAAAAAAATTAAATAAATTTGAAAACGCTAACAATTTGAAAAAGGGGAGGATATGCTGTCGCATAATTTACGGATAAGTAGTATCATATTTATTCATAAATTATTTTATTTAAAGTCATGAACAAGTGGATGCATGGGGAAATTGAAGTTTTGATCAGGAGGAGATTCATAGATGAGTAAAGGCACTCAGGACAAAGAACTTCATCGCGGTTTAGAGGAAAGACATATAACGTTAATGTCTCTCGGCGCAGCTATTGGGGTAGGATTATTTCTTGGTTCAGCGTCAGCTATTAAAATGGCGGGACCAGGTATCTTAGTCGGTTACGCATTTAGTGGGTTAATCATGTTTTTAATAATGAGAGCCTTAGGGGAAATGGCTATTCAAAAGCCGGTAGCAGGGTCATTTAGTAAATATGCTCGCGATTATTTAGGACCGCTGGCTGGGTACATAACAGGTTGGAATTATTGGTTTTTATGGGTTGTTACCTGTATGGCGGAAATTACAGCCATTGGTATCTATATGGAGTACTGGTTTCCGTCTGTTCCAAGATGGATTTGGGCGTTGGCGGCACTAGTCATCATGGCGGGAGTAAACTTTCTTGCTGTTAAAGCCTATGGGGAATTAGAATTTTGGTTTGCTTTAATTAAGATTGTTACCATCATCGCCATGATTCTCATCGGGGCCGGGATGATTATCTTTGGACTTGGTAATGGTGGAATGGCAACGGGTATCAAGAATTTATGGGAACATGGAGGTTTCTTCCCGAATGGGATAAAAGGTGTGCTATTATCCTTGCAAATGGTTATGTTTGCCTACCTGGGAATTGAAATGATTGGCGTTACAGCAGGAGAAGTGAAAAATCCTCAAAAGTCGCTTGCACGTGCAATCGATACAGTATTTTGGCGGATTCTTCTCTTCTATGTGGGGGCATTATTTGTGATTATGGCGATTTATCCATGGGAAGAAATTGGTACAAAAGGCAGTCCGTTTGTCCTTACTTTTGAAAAAATTGGTATCCCAGGGGCAGCGGGAATTATAAACTTTGTTGTTCTAACTGCTGCTCTTTCATCTTGTAATAGTGGTATTTTTAGTACTGCACGGATGCTATTTAACCTGGCAGAGCATGGGGAGGCCCCTAAAAACTTTGGGAAAATTACAAAAAGCGGGGTTCCTGGAATAGCCGTCCTTGCTTCGGCAGCTGCTCTATTAATTGGTGTGGTCCTTAACTATATTGTTCCTGCAAAGGTCTTTACTTGGGTGACGAGTATTGCGACGTTTGGGGCCATTTGGACTTGGGGAGTCATTCTTTTATCACAAATTCGCTATCGTAAAACCCTAGATATGCGGGAAGTTAAGGCTCTTAAATATAAAATGCCGCTATTCCCCTTTACATCTTATCTAGCTCTAGCCTTTTTAGCGTTTGTAATTGGTTTAATGGCTTATAATTCTGATACGAGAATTGCCATAGTTATTGGTCCATTATTTCTTGTCTTCCTAGTGGCGGTTTATTATATAAAAGGCTTCCATAAAAGAGATAATATAAAAACCACTGTGAAAAAACGAATTATATAAAGAGAATGGAGCAGCAAGTCTATGATGGACTTGCTGTTTTTTTTGCGGAAATCGGAGACTCACAAAAATTTTAACCACCAATACTAGGAAATTGGCTCTAATACTTTTCACTCAAATAACACGCCAATAGTACCGTTAGCCAATCCTCCGGGTCGTTGAGGTCAACCTCTAGTGCGTCCTCAATTTTCCTTAATCGATGGTAAAGTGTATTTGAGTGAATATGCAACCGGTCTGCTGTCATAGAAACCGAACGATTGGTATCTATGTATGTTTTAAGTGTTAACTCCAAGTCGCCGGCTTTCGCCTTTGGTGATTGGAGTGAAGATAAAACTTCCAAGATAAACTGCTCAATATCCTTAGGATCTTGATTTAAAAATAATCGGTTAATCCCAATTTTTTCATATTGCAATATACCGGAAATATCTCGATTTAAGAGATAGGATAGTGATTTATTAGCTTCCTCAGCACTTTTCGCAATATACTCAAGACCCGTATAAAATCTTCCCACCCCACCGCGGAGGACCGTTGAACGGTTATTTTTCCACAGGCTTCCACCTGCTTTTATTTTTGTAATAATGTTCTCCCGGCCCGCCTCATTCTCAGCATGAATGATCATGGTTACTTTATTTTGAAAACCGAAGAGAAGATGGTCAGACTGTTTAAGCGCTTTATTAAGGGAAGCGATTAGCTGTCTCATATGAGTCTCCCGTTTCTGTATGTTATCACCCTTTTCCTTAATCTGTAATACAGCCACAAAAAAGGGCTTCTCAGGAGATAGACCATATTCTTTCGATTGATCCATTAGTAATTTTGGTTCACGATATAGTAAGAGCTCATTAAAAAACTCATAGATTTTTTCATAATACATATCTGTCAATGAGTAAGTATTAACCATTTTTAGAGCTACTAAAGCTCCAGCCTGCTCTAACACGACCGTATCAAGAGGATGTAAAGACCTACGTAACTCAACTGTAAAATAGCCAATTGGAAAACCCTCATTTGCAATTGGATACAAATGGAAGTCTATTTCGTTAGCCGTAATCGATAAAGTTTTCACCCCATTTCCCAAATCCTCAGATAGTATCGTATCTTCAAGTTGTAAAAGTTTATCTGAGGAACGTGGTTGCCATTCGTTTTTGGTTAAATCGAAAAGAAAAACCGGCAGACCAACCAGGCGTTCAACCGTTTGCACGATCTTTACCAAATCGGCATTTTTCAAAGAAAGGTTAGTAAAAACTTCATGAATTTGATTCCGTTTTATCAAATATTCATTTTTTTCACGGAGCTCGGAAAATAGCCTGGCATTCGATATGGCGATTGCCGCCTGATCGGCAAAGCCTTGTATTCGGCGTAAATCTTTGCTAGTCAGCCCTCGAGTATTTCTTTTCGTTTGGTGGACAACCATTACACCGTGCTTTTCTTTATTCATTCTGACAGGAACTGCCATTACAGGTGATATTAGTTCCGGGCCTCCAGCGGCCTTCATTAAGTTTTTATAGTTTTCCTCCTTTATATTGCTTATTCCTTCTATGACTTGTTCCGGATTGTAAATGTTCCCTTTATCATCTAGGAAAACTTTTCCGGCAATCCCCTCACCGATCTCGGTTTTAAAATCATAAATCGAGTCTCCCATGCCAATGGCTGCTTTCGGTACAAGCCTTCGAAGCTCTGGGTCATAAAGTGTAAAAAAACCTTTATCCACTATTGGAATGGCGATCAGAGCGTTTTGCATGATATTATGCAAAAGCTCATTCAAATCTAGATTTGAAGTAAGTGAATTCAAGCCTTGAAGCCATGCGTCATGCTCTTTCCAATACCGCTTAAGAGATTGCTGAACAAGCATATAATCAATCTGCATGACAAAATTCTCAGATTCCGCTTCCGAAAGCTGTTTTTCGGAGTGAATTAAGGCATGGACTGTCATTGACTCCGGAGAGTCTGTTTCAAAGGTGAACAATTGACATTTTTTTTGCGGGTCGTACCATGATGCAAAACATTTCTCATTTTGTATTTCCGGCCATTTTAATTTTTGATAAACTTGCTCCTCCTCCATAGACAGTTGAACTCCGCAAACATGAACCCAATTCATATAAGAATTTAATGTCCAAACATGTAGTGATGAACGACTGAACTTTTTTTCTATCGAGGGATTATTGTTGTTATATAACAAAGATGTTTTCTCCTTTGTTAATGAATTTTTTAAATACGTATCTTTACTATAATTACATGAATTATGTGAATACACAACTATTTTCAGAATACATTGTGTATTTAACCAGTGATTTTTTGAAAATTCTTATTTATTATTTAAATTAACTTCATTGACAAGGAGAGTGAAAAAAGTAAGGGCTTACATTTTGTGATAGCAATATGGGAAAAGGATGTATATGATGTATGTGATAATTAATAAGGAGCGTGTTGTATGAAGGATAAAATTAAGGCCCCAAATGGAAACAGTATTTTATTAGCACTTTATTTCACCTGGATTGTATCATACATTGACCGGACTACCATTAATCTTTCCATTGTACAAATGGGTAAGGATTTATCACTGGATGCTTCACAATTAGGGATTATCTTGAGTGCCTTTTTCTTTGGATATGCCTTAATGCAGATTCCCGGTGGCTGGCTTGCGGATCGTTTTGGCTCACGGAATGTAATTGTAGTAGCCATTTTGATGTGGTCCATATTTACCGCATTAACTGGCTTTTCCTGGTCGCTAACTTCATTATTTATCATCCGGCTTTTATTCGGACTAGGGGAAGGCGCGTTCCCTGCAGGTAGTACTAAGGCAATTTCTGATTATTTTTCAAAAGAGAAAAGGACGAAGGCACAATCAACAATGATGTCCTCCAATGGCCTTGGGGCAGCTATTGCACCAATTCTAGTTGCACCACTGCTCGTTTGGCTTGGGTGGCGCCATGTCTTTTTGGCTATATCAGTGCTAGGTATCATCTCAATCATTTGGTTTCTCTTTTCAACAAGAACGAAAGGTGAATTTGCTGATTCTGAAAAAGCGCAAAAGCCAAGTAAAGAAGAGTACCAAAAGCTTCTTCGAAACTCCTATGTAT
The DNA here is from genome assembly GCF_018613415.1 of Bacillus sp. ISL-18. Classification (GTDB taxonomy): domain Bacteria; phylum Bacillota; class Bacilli; order Bacillales; family Cytobacillaceae; genus Neobacillus. Next base: position 71,423 of record NZ_JAGGQG010000002.1, read on the forward strand.
GGAAAGTCTTGATAATTTTCTTTTTTGTTAATATTACAAGCTGGGGCCTAATGTCGTGGATGCCTTCCTACTTGATGCAGGTTCTGGGAATCAATCTTAAATCGGTTGGATTTTTAAGCGCTATCCCTACTTTGTTCTTAACTATCGGCATGATTATTAGCGGCAGAATTATAAATAGGTTTGGTTCTTATGCAAAGGCTGGAGTTCTAACCGGTATCATTATTATGGGGATTTCGCTTTATCTGATGGCACAATCTACAACCATTTTTCAAGTTATTTTATTCCAGTCCATTGCGTTTACTTTCTTGTCATATATTTTTAGCTTCATTTTTACTCTGCCTCACCGTGCATTGGAGCCGAAAATTGTAGGTACCGCCTTTGGTATCATTAATTTTGGCGGACAAGCAGCAGGTATTTTTTCCCCAATTATAATGGGAGCACTTATTTCGGCTTCTGGTGGCTCCTATAAAAGTGCGTTCATGTTTTTAACAATATGCTGCGTAGTTGCTGGCGTGATTACATTATTTTTACCGTCTACAAAAAAACAGGCCGTCGTAGTCAATGGTGCTGAAAAAACAGTAAGCTAAATAACTTATTTGTCTTATTTATGTTTTTACAAAAGATAATTTGAAAAGAGGTAATAAGAAGTGGGAAAAAATGATATTGTAAGCTGGATTGAGGAGAACGAATCAAAATTCGTCGATGTGGCAAAACAAATTTGGAATCATCCTGAAGTGGGCTATACGGAAAGTTTCGCATCTGCCTTACAAATTAAAGTGTTGGAGGAAGCTGGTTTTACAATTACTGCCGGGGTCGGAGATATCCCAACAGCCTTTATCGCAGAATATGGTACCGGTAAACCAGTCATTGGGATCCTTGGTGAATTCGATGCACTGCCGGGGTTGTCTCAGCAAGTATGTCCGGAATATTCACCAGTTGTTCCGTATGGGCCGGGTCATGGCTGTGGACATAACTTATTAGGAACATCAGGAGTAGAGGCAGTTATTGCTCTTAAGGTGCAGATGGAAGGGGAAAAGCTTTCCGGAACAATCCGTTATTACGGCTGTCCAGCAGAGGAGTTACTTTCCGGAAAAACATATATGGCCCGATCAGGTGTATTTGATGATTTAGATTGTGCGCTGACCTGGCATCCTTGGACATATAACAGTACAGCCAATGCCAGTATGCAGGCATTAACAGCTGTTGAGTTTTTCTTTTCAGGAAGAACATCCCATGCCGGAGCGGCTCCACATCTTGGCCGCAGCGCACTGGATGCGGTTGAACTGATGAATGTAGGTGCCAATTATTTACGGGAACATGTTCCAGATGGATCTAGAATTCAATATCAGATTACAAATGGCGGGGCAGCACCAAACATAGTACCAGACGCAGCCAGTGTCTATTATTTCTTGCGCGCAAGCGACCGTAAGCAAGTAGGTGAGATAGAAGAGAGATTAATAAAAGTAGCGCAAGGGGCAGCGATGATGACTGAAACTTCTGTCCGCTGGGAGATCAAATCCAGTTGCTATGATACATTGCCAAATAAAACCCTTAATGAGCTCATGTTTAAACAAGTGGAAGCAGAAGGACAAATTACGTACACCACCGAAGAAGAGAAATTTGCCGAGGAACTCGTTCAAACAATCGATCCATCTGTTATAGCTGCAGTAAAACGTCAAATGTCGGGCAAGAATTCAGATACCCTGCTCAATTCACATTTTTATCACGATACAAATCAGTTTGGGACAACTATGGGTGGATCATCTGATGTAGGTGATGTTTCGTGGATTGCACCGTTGGGACAAATCATGACCACCTGTGCACCACTAGGGGTTCAACTGCATTCATGGCAGGCTACCGCTTCATTCGGCTCAACCATTGGCATGAAGGGAATGCATTACTCGGCAAAAATAATGGCATTATCCGCCTACGAACTGCTTCTTGATCCGAATGGTATTCTTGAAAAAGCAAAAGAAGAATTTGCTGCAAGTACAAAAGGAGTGGTATACAAGGCAGGTATTCCGGCCGAGGTGAAACCACCCGTATCAAATATGGATGCTGTTTTAGAGCATTAGTAGAAGCAAAATCAGTTGCACAAATTGTCTGCAGTTATTTTGAATAAAAGAGGAACGGACATAAATTCTGTGAGGGTTGCGTTTTCCAAGGTTTCGTAACTTCCATAAATCCGGCAATAAGCTGCAAAATGGTATTGTAAAAAACTTTGTTATTTTGTGGATAATTCAGTAAACTGTAATGAAAGAGTCTAAAATAATGAGGGTGAAATTGTGAGTATTAAAGCAAGCGATTTAAGTTTAGATCACTTTATGCGTATTTCGGAAAGAACTGGCATGAAAATGCGGGAACTTCAATTATTGCTTACGAGTGCTGATGCTCAGGGAATGCTTTGTAAAGATCTAATTACTGCCCTAGGAATTGAGCGTGCTAAGAGATTTCTACTCCGATATGGTTATCATTGTGGTGTCCATGAGGCACGTTTGTTAAAAGATTCTGTCCAATGGCAAAGCGACCTTGAATGGTTAATTGCCGGTTCCAAAATGCATCAAATTACTGGGAGAGTGTTTTCCTACCCGGAGAAATTTCGTGTGGATATGGAAAAAGGGATCTTTGATGTGGCTGGATACTGGAACGACTCCTTTGAGGCGACGCAATACTTAAAGTACTTTCCGCTGCATAATGAACCCATTTGTTATTATATGGTTGGTTATGCAAGCGGATACAATACTGAATGTATGGGGAAAAAGATTATTTTCAGAGAGACGAAATGCAGGGGTAAAGGTGATGATCACTGCTGCTATGTCGGAAAAACGTTGGAACAATGGGGAGACGAAATCAAAGACGATCTTCTGTTCTTTGAGGATGATGATATGTCTGCCGAGCTGGATCAGATGTATAGAAAAGTAGAGCAGGAAAAAGAAAAATTAAAGATTGGTTATGCCCTAAGTCGCCATTTAACGCAAGCCATGCTGCAAGGAAAAGGGTTTAAGACCTTTGCGAAGCTTTTAGGAGATAGTCTTAATTGTCCAGTTTTAATAGAAAGTAATAATTTTGAACCCCTTGCGCAGTACGGAGAAATCCCTGGGTTGGTTAATGACATGACTGTTAAAGGCCAGCAAGAGAAGATAGAAAAGGTGTTCCGGCGTAAATCGATTTTTAAAAGGGAACCGGAAAATAAACCGATAAAGTTTCTAACAACGGCCATTATGATAAAAGATAAAATACATGGTTATGTAACGATTGCTTCAGTGCAAAGATTTACTGACTTTCATTCTGACCTCCTAGAACGAACAGCCACAACAACGGCATTATACATGCAAAACGAACAGGTTGCCTTGGAAACGGAACAACGTTTAAAGGGTGATCTTCTAGAAGAGTTAATTAATAATAAAGAAGCAAAAGCAGAAGATATTCATGCTCGCCTCGCCATCCTTGGATATGATATTAGAGAGCCGCATTATGTAATTCATTTTGAAGTGAAAGAGAAAAATAAAGAGAAAGCATCCTCTTTAAATTCCGATTATTTGAAAATATACAATAAGTTTAACGATATTTTTAAATTTGTTATTAATAGAAATGGTCCTACCGCACTCATGCTTCCTAAATTAGATACAGTCCAGGCTATCATTTCTAAAAAATATATTGATGCTGAACATATGACCGTCAAAAAGTTCGGTGAAAGGCTACTAAGGGAGCTCGGGGGAAATAATCATAGGGTGTATATCGGGATTAGTGAGGAAACTAGTACCCTATCAGACTTCTATCAAAAAGCAGTAGAAGCAAAGAAAGCTGTCGAATTGGCGAAGGTAAGATCCTCTGATTCTAAAGTGGTTTTAGCAAGTGAACTGGGACATTTAACATTGTTTTTAAATGCAAGGGCTCCCGAGGAATTAGAAGCGTTTGCTATTGGAAAATTGCAAAGTCTCTTGGATTATGATGAAAAAAAGAATGCGGACCTACTTTTGACACTGTTTTACTATTCTCAAAATGAATTCAATTTACATAAAACAGCGCGAGGTATGACCATTTCTATCAGTGGAATGAGATATCGTCTTCAAAAAATAGAAGATTTACTGAACATTGACCTTTCGAATTCAAATGATCGATTTGAAATACAACTTGCACTGCAAATACTTTTATTGTTGGGGAAAATCAATCTATAGGAGAAAAGTACATGGATGAAAAATAAAAGAAAGTGATTTGCATAAAAGGGATAGTCTCATATTAAAGTATCTGGGATCCGCAAAACACCTATTTAGTAACCATTATGATCAGTTACTAGAAATCGTTCTGCGGTGACAGGTACTTTTTTTTGAGATTTCCTTTTTTTTACTTTCGGTACTAATAGTACAAAATTTATAGAATATTCAAACCTAACTTGCTGTGGTTAAAGTTTTTTAAATATTCTACTATTATTATAGTGATTATGTGAACTATAGGATTTTTATTTTTTTGAAAAGGAGAGGAATATAATGCAAATGAGTGATCAAAGAGTCGCAATCGTTACTGGAGCAAATAAAGGGCTCGGGTTAGCCATTGCTGAAAATTTTGTGAATGAAGGAAAAAAAGTCGTTTTCGTGATAAGAAACAAGGAGAATCTTGAACAAACAAAGCAGCGATTTCAACCGGAAGTCGTAGAGGAGCAAATGATGTTCATCCAATTGGATGTATCTAGTATTAACGGTATTAAAGAGGCAGTCAACCAAGTTTTAAACAAATGGGGGAGAATCGATATTCTCGTGAATAATGCAGGAATTCGATTTGAAACCCCGATAGAAGAGATCAATGAGGAAGAATGGGATCAAGTTTTATCTGTAAATTTAAAAAGCACATTCTTTTTTTCACAAGCTGTCATTCCTCCCATGAAAGAACGAGGGTGGGGACGAATCATTAATATGTCCTCAATTGGAGGACAGGCTGGTCCATTATCTTCTGGCGCTCATTATTCTGCTTCTAAAGCCGGACAAATTGCCTTGAGTAAATCCTTTGCTAGATCGTTAGCGGCTGATGGCATTACAGTTAATGCCGTTGCGCCAGCCTCTGTTCGTACACCAGAGATGGATAAAATGGATCCGGATAAATTAGCCCAAATGATAGAGACGATTCCACTCAAACGTGTCGGAGAGCCACAAGAGGTTGCTGACTTAGTATCCTATTTAGCCTCTGATTCTGGTGGATTTACCACCGGTGCCACATTTGATTTAAATGGCGGCAGGTTTATGAGATAACGCAGCCAAACGTTTCATCACTTAGATGAATCGCCTTTGTCCTATTATAGAGAACCACTAATCATTTAATGAAAATACAAAAGATGTAGGGAGGAAAAAACATGACTGTTGAAATGCAACGTAAAGACCTGCTCAATCATGTGTTAACTGAAATCCGCACCCGCCGGGACGAATTCGAGGCGAAGCGACACGTGCCTCGGGACATGGTCGAACAACTAAAGCAACTGGGTGTCTATCGTGCGCACACACCGCGTTGCTTTGGCGGCGATGCCCTCTCGCCTTCTGAGTTTCTCAAACTGATTGAGTCCATCTCCGAAGCTGACGGATCCGCCGGATGGGTAGCAAGCTTTGGCTCTGCTTCACTCTATCTTGCAGCACTCCCTAAGGATACACTCGCACGTCTTTACGCAAATGGTCCGGATGTTGCCTTCGCGGGCGGCCTGTTTCCGGTCCAGCCTGCAGAAAAGGTTGAAGGTGGCTGGCTTGTTAACGGTCTCTGGAGGTTCGCAAGTGGCTGTAAGGGTGCAGACATTCTTGGTGTCGGTATTGGCGCCGGAGAAGGTGGCAAACCACTTACCGCTGTGCTTAGACCTGAGGACGTGGAAATCATTGAGAACTGGGAAGTGATCGGGATGCGCGGAACGGGCAGCCATGACTTGCAGGTGAAAGACGCCTTTGTCTCTGACGAATGGACCTTTGTCCGTGGCGGTGTGCCTTCTATTGAAGAACCGATCTACCAATATCCATCTATCGCATATGCAGCACAGGTACTTGCAGTGGTCAATCTTGGCATAGCCCGTGCTGCGCTTGATGAAGTGACTCAGATGGCCGGTGGCCGTTCGAGCATTACTGGCGCACCGAAGATGGCTGATCGTGCTTACTTACGAATTTCTTTAGCAAAGGCAGAAGCATCATTAAGATCAGCCCGCGCTTTCTTCTATGAGACCACTGATTCCGTTTGGGCTTCGATCCTACGGGGTGACGGTGTTTCTCCTGAACAAACAAGTATGCTGCGCCTGGCGGCCACTCAAGTTGCCCGTGAAGGTGCAAGCGCTGTGCAGTCAGCCTACCTGCTTTCGGGCACCGCCGCGATCTACGATGGGCACCCAATTCAGCGTTATCTGCGCGACGCGATGGTCGTGACACAGCACGCATTCCTCAATGAAAGCATGTACGAAGGAGCCGGATCGGTATTACTGGGTGTGCCGCCGATGCGTGGTTACATCTGATCCTGCTAATCAATACCGGAGCCTAGATCTCCAATCTGCATAGAACAGCATGTTTTCAAAATATAGAAACGAGGTGTTTAAAGTAAAATGGAGCGAAATTTAAGCGTTGTTAAGGAACCATTATATTTCAATCTTCCTGACAAAAATTTCTTTGATCTATGTAATGTCCGTTATGGGATCAACAGGGGTGTCTATAATGTGATCGATCATTGGTTCTTTCTCAATGGATTTCAAGATATTAAATCAAGAAGGGGTACCATTCTTAAATTTTTAACTTTTTTGCATAAACATCAAATTAAAAAGTTTGGTAAAGGCGGAGTTAAAAAAAGTCTGGAATTATTTTTGGCAAATCGAAGGGCAAAAGAGGTAGGTTGACTCTTGGGAAAAATTATTCTATAGGAGGAAAGTACATGGATCCGCGTCAATTTAGAAACACACTTGGACATTTTGCAACTGGGGTAACGGTTATTACAACTAAGAAAGAAGAAGAATTAATTGGTTTAACAGCTAATGCATTCTCATCGCTTTCATTAGACCCGCCGTTAATCCTAGTTTGTATTGATAAAAAGGCTGGTAGTTTATCGGCTTTTAAACAGGGGCATTCCTTTGTCGTTAACATTCTTCAGGAAGGACAGGAAGAAGAATGCTGGAGATTCGCAAAAAGATCAGAAGATAAGTTTGCGAATTCAAGTTATACCTTATCAAGTCATGGCATTCCTGTTTTAAATGATAATCTTGCTACGCTTGAATGCACCATAGCGGAACTCCTTGAAGGAGGGGACCACATTATTGTAACAGGGAAGGTTGAAGCCGTTTCTTATGATGAAGAAAAGAGTCCGCTGTTATTTTTCCGTGGAAAGATTGGCCAAATGAAAAAGGAAGAACAATTAATCAAATAGAAGGAGGAATATAAATGGGAGAGATTAAGCACGGAGCACCACAAGTGCCAAGCCCGCTTCGAGTATTCATTACATTTGAATCCACAGGCTGGTTTGATACGACACAACAACAAAAGGAAAAAGAACTTTTACCACTGTTGAAAACTGTTTTAGAAGAGTGGAGAAGCAATGGCTCGGAGTTGCTTGGAACCTTCGATCGTGATATTTTAACAGCGGGTCATTCGGGCCCGACATTTTGGCACGCATGCTTTTTATACAATGTACCTAATTTGCAAACGGTTGCAGATATGACGCATTCATTTCGAGCAACAGGCCTTGACCGCTATTTTCGACTAGAAGCATCCATTGGACGACCATTTTTCTTGCTGGAACAATAAATAAATATAGAAAAGAAAACGAAGAGAAAAAGTCTTGTTTCTCTTCGTTTATATACGAAAAGAGGGGGCAGTCATGAAAGAGACAGCCCCCTCCTTATCTTTCTTAATCTAAATGAATCGATGTCAGTTTGCCAAAGGCTAGATAGATGTCTAAGGCCATTTGGACTTCACGGCGAGTAGTAGAATTCATCATATCTATGTTAAATCGCTCTTTTAAACTAGCAAGGCGATAACGCATTCCGCCAATTGAATAATTCATGCAGCGTGCTGTTTTATGCAAATTACATTCATTATACATATAAAAATAAAGAGTTTTTAATAGTTCCGTTGATTTCTCAATATCATAGGCATAGATTGGGCCTAGAATTTGATCGGCATAGTTCTCCAATTCCTTTGGATTTCGTGCATCTAATAAAATGGAAATATGTCCAATAGATGAAAATAAAATGACTTGTTGTTTCTGATTATTAAATTGAGTAATTTCCAACGCTTTTTTAGCTTGTTTATACCCTTCATGAATTTCAGTAATTTGGGTGCAAATATTACTTATTCCGATTAATAATTGGGAAGAAGGAAACTTTTTCTTAACTTCTTTCAATAGGATCTCTCCAAATTTTTTAGGACTCCAATTATGTGTAGATAAAAAGTCTTCGGAGATTAGTGCCTGAATTTGTTCAAACGAATGGGAAACGAGCATATTTTCTTTTGCAATAGCGGCATATCTTCTTAGGGTATTAGTAATAAGATCCTTTTCTACATCTAAAGATTCAGTTTGTTGATAGTCTTGATTTTGCAAGCGAAAAATAAACAAATAATGTGGTTTGTTAAGATTATATCCTAAAAAGGTTAATTTTTTCATAATGTTGGAATCTAATTTGTTCTGAAGAATGATTTCGTCTAGTAATTCCCCTTTCATTCGTTGTTCTGTATCAATCGCTGTTTTTTCATTTAAGATATGGAGAGCGCAAATATTTGCTGCCCGTTCTATTAAAGAGGATTCAAGTTCTTCAATTTCCTTCGAATTTTTAATTATTGATATATATCCATAAACATTGTTTTGGACAATAATTGGGGTAATTAACGGATAATGTAAAAGGCCATGTTCTTCTAAAAAATTTAGCTGAATGGTTATTCGATTCGTAATCATTTTATTGATTTTTTTTCTGTCAGAGGCGTTAAATATATGCTGATTTTCAACAATGTCTTTTAGAGAATAGTCGACTGCTTGTCCATATTCTGTAATTGTTTCAAAATGCTTATTGGATATAACAATGCCGTAGCCAAGGCTTCGTCCAAGTGTTTGAGCAATCGAATCTAGTCCTTTTCCTTGTAAGACAATTTGAGTTAATTGGTTACTTATCAAATTCCCGCGTTTAAGAATTTCACTTTGCCTTTCAATTCGTTTATAAGCCCTGTCTAACTCATCTCCAATATCTTCTCGTGCGTAATCAACCTCTTCTGGAGAAATTTCGTCTCCCCATAAATCCAGTGTTTTGCCTACGAAATGACAATGCGGATCACCCTTACCGATACATTCAACTTCTTTAAAAACAACTTTTTTTCCTAAAGAAGTACTGCAATAACCGCTAGCATACCCTTCTAAAAAATAGCAAACTGGCTCAGAATGAACAGGAAAATGTTGTAAGTATTGTTTGGCTTCATAAGAATTATGCCAGAAACCTTCTACGTCAAATTCTTTTGTTTCTGGATTAATATTGGCCTTTATGGGAACGGATGTGGATCGGCCTGATAAACCATGCATGGTAACACCGCCCATGATCCATTCCTTCGTATTTTCCCAATTAAACATATTTTTTAACATCATGGCCTCATGTTTCCCACACTGATATCCATAACGTAATAAAAAATGTTTTGCTCGTTCAATTCCGAGTGCTAAAACTAAATCCTTGATTAAGGCTCCCCAAGCATCTGCACTAGAAATAAACATTCTTTGAGACTGTAGAAAGTTATTCTTCTTGGTATCAACGCCAAATAAATCGCTTAAGGTAATAGTGTTTGCTTTTATTGTAGACATTGGAAACCTCCTATAAAAATAAGGTTATCATAAACTATCACTCATTATTATATTACACATTGGTACAGAATAATTTAAATTTTCCAACAGTATATGCGGGATACAAATAGAGTGAAATCTTTGTATAATCAATTTTACAACATATCTATAGTGGAAAGGGGAGGAGTATTAAAATATAAAGTTAACCTTAATAGAAAGGCCCACATTAATAGTAAAAAGTGGGTACCCCTTGACTGCAAATGTAAGAATCTATCGGAGGTGTAAATTGTGTCTAGCAATAATTCAAATAGTATTTTAGATAAAAAAATGGCAAGAAGAGCACTAATTGGTTCTACTTCTGGTGCCATTATTGAATGGTATGATTTTTCGCTTTATGCCACTGCTTCTGCTTTAATCTTTCCCAAACTGTTTTTTCCCAATACAGATCCATTTATCGCAACAATCCTGTCATTCGCAACTTTTGCAACCGGTTTCTTAGCAAGACCAATAGGAGCTATTATTTTCGGACATTTTGGTGATCGAATCGGACGGAAGAACGCATTAATTGTTACTTTATGGATGATGGGGTTAAGCAGTGCCGCTATGGGATTAATTCCTAGCCATGCTTCTATTGGAATATGGGCTCCCATCCTGCTTGTTTTGTTGAGATTAATCCAAGGAGTTGGAGTTGGAGGAGAATGGGCAGGATCCATACTATTATCAATGGAATGGGGAAAGAAAAAGCAGCAAGGATTTATGGCAAGTATCCCAAATGCCGGGGTAGGAGCGGGGATGTTACTATCTTCAGCGGTTGTAGGATTGTGTATCACTTTAGCAGGGGACAGTTTCTACGTGTGGGGATGGAGAATTCCCTTTTTAGGAAGTTTATTGCTATTAGTTGCAGGCCTTATTATTCGCTCAAAAATTATTGAAACACCGTCATTTCGTAAAGTTCAAGAGGGCAAAACAGTATCAAAATTACCGGTTATAGATGTTATGAAACAACATCCAAAGCAGATTCTCTATACAGGTTTTGCTAAATTAGTAGAGCATACACCGTTTGTTATCTACACTACCTTTTTGATTAATTTTGCTATCAATAATTACCATGTTAGTTCGTCCTTTATGGTTAATACCAATACTTTGGCAAGTTTCTTATTATGTATTTTGATCCCATTCTTTGGGTACCTTTCTGATAAAGTTGGAATTAAACGTCTATTTATGATTGGTATCGCTGCAACATTTGTTTGGGGATTTGTTTTTGTTGGTTTAGTTGATACAGGTGCGCCGGCTTTTATCGCAACGGCCATGCTCATTTCAATGCTTCCGTTTTGTATGCTAACGGGTGCACTTCCAGCTTTAGCTTCACAGGCATTCCCTGCTCGTTTACGGTATAGTGGTGCTTCACTGGGGACACAAATCCCAGCTATCTTTGCAGGCGGTATTGCCCCGATGGTCTGTACGTATTTGATACAGGCAACTGGAAAGATTTATTCAATTGGAATTTATATAGCTATTGTGTCTATTCTGGGCTTTATAGGTACAAGTAAACTTAAGAATTTTTCAAGCGAACATGAAGGTGATGTAAGTGCTAACAATAGAAATGCTTGATATTAAATACCCCGGAAGGTGTAAAAGAATAATAGTTGTTCAGAAAATAAGGGGATTTTTCCATTAAAAAAGTTGGTTCACATTTCAGCAATTTAAAAAATATCCTTCATCAAGGCGATGAAGAATATTTTATTACAAACGAATGTTGAATTATAGGTCCTGTATGATTCGGTTGTAAAAATTATTTTTTTCCGCCTAAAAGTAAATTGTTTTAATTTCCTTCTATTAATAATATGTAAATATAAGTTTTCTGAATAATTTTTCAAAATGCGTTAATGGATATCCTTATCCGTGTGTTGTTATGAATGGATTTCAACAAAGTACGTTTTGGTTACCTAGTTTATTTAGATAAACTACTGAAAAGTAAAAATCTTATACGGTATTGTTTGTTAAACTTTATGTTGTGCTGTTCGTGGTATGTTGAAAATAAAGGGGTATAACAATCATGGGTACATTTTCTTCATGGATGGATGGGCATATATATATTCTATATGCCCTTACTTTTTCGTTTTACATGTATACGATTTTTTTTCCAAATGAAATTATCCAATACTTCCTTGGAGTAATGGCCATTATTCTCGTATTTGTCTCCTTCAAAAAAGCAAGTAAACTATTTAAAATTTTATGTATCATTTTTAGTTTAACGGGTCTGCTATTTTTTATGTATGCAGAAATCCCTATTGTTCATATTCCGCTATATATGTCCTCAAACATGTCACTGTTGGTTTTGTTAACCGTTCTACCTTTTATGACAAGTGTTGTGCATGCAGGCAGATTTGACCGAAGACTAAATGAATTAATAAAAGGGAAGGTGGGGAATTTAGGAAATTTATATATTAGGAGTTCGATGACAACCTATCTTTTAACAGTATTTATTAATATATCTGCATTAACACTATCTCAGGAAGTATTACATTCAAGTTTACAAAATATCCCGCAAAAAATAAGAAAAGTCTTTATTAGTAGGACGACACTTAGAGCTCTAGCTGTAGCATTAATCTGGAGCCCGACGGAAATAATTGTGGCAATAACAGTGGATTCCACAGGTATCAGTTATTTATCCCTAATACCATGGCTATTACTCTGTTCCTTTATTGTTATTTCTTTTGATTGGTTTATCGGGAAACAAAGGTTTCGTTCTATAACCATTGATTACGATGAAGGTATAGATCAAAGGATAAATTTCAAAAAACTGACGGTTCAAATTATAAAATTAGTAATGGCTCTAGCCATTTTTTTAATTGTTGTTGTGCTAATCGGGAGTATGTTGCACCTTAGTTTTATTTTATCTGTCTCACTTGTGATTCCAGTGTTTTCAATATGTTGGGCCCTTTTTTTGAAGAGATGGAAAAGCTTTAGGGTAATTGGTCTGAGAAATTGGCTGGAACGAACCAATAAAATGCAGAATTTTGTTGTGTTGTTTCTTTCCCTTTCTCTATTTTCCGGCGGATTAAAAGAGACTTCCTTTCAAGATGTTTTAAAACAACCATTCTTTGCCTTTAGTGATTACCCCCTTATGATTTTAATTTTTATTCAAGCTGTATTTTTGCTGGGCGGATTAATCGGTGTACATGCCATCGCTACTATTGGTGTTTTATTTGAAGTGATCCAGCCTTTAAATGGGGTAATTAATCCAATTAGTATCGCTATCGTGGTGATTACAAGTGCACTGGCAACCGCAACAGTCGGAGCTTACGGGGTTACAGTTACCATGACTTCTGCGGCAACCCAGCAAAACCCCTACAGGATTACATTAAATAATTTGCCTTTTTCCTTACTTTTTGGAGCCATTGGCATATCAATCGGATATATTCTGTTGTAATAAAATCATATGAAATTTTGGAGGAAGAAAGATGTATAAGACGCCGCAAAAAAGTAAATTGAAAAGTATAATTGTAAAAAACTTTGATGGATACCTATCCTTTCAATACTTGATACCAGGAAAACATTATAAACCATTCCAACTGCCGCAGTTAGAAAAATATCGACAGACAGAAGAAATAAAACTGAGAGAAGATCAGGAAAGGATTTTTGAAACGTTATTGAAATACTACCCAATTGTGTCCCTTAGAGATCATGGCTTTGTGGTGCCAAAGAACCAAGAAGATATTATTCCTTATTGCCGTCAGCTCCATACAGTGTATGATTACGAAGGATTAGCCTTATCTGGAATAGACGTACTATTCGAAAACTTCATGGATGGAATCTCTATTTTGACTTCAACAAATGGGTTAAAGTGGGATGACGTGATTTTAACATTAGGCATTCGATATTGTGATATTACCAAACAAAATACAGCCTATATTGCTAAAAATTATCATGATTTAACTGAGGCAAAAAAGACAAAGCGAATCGCGATTCTGCCCGCATTGGAAGCAGCAAGTATTTTAGAGAATGAAGTGGACCGTGTAGATGTTTTATATGGATTAGGGATTCGTTGCATGGGTATTACCTATAATGAAGCTAATACATTAGGAGCAGGTCTAATCGAAAAAAATGACAGTGGATTAACTAAATTTGGTTACAAAGTAGTCGAAAGGATGAATCTGCTGGGAATGGTAATCGATATCTCGCATTGTGGTGATCAGACAAGCCTGGATGTTATTGAAGCAAGTCGAGCCCCTGTCTTTATTACACATGCAGGAGCGCGTACAATCTGGAACTCACCACGAATGAAATCTGATGAGGTATTAAAAGCCTGTGCAGCTAAAGGTGGTATAATCGGTGTATGTGCAGCTCCCAATACTACGCTGTCATCCAAGAATCCTAATGAGCACAGCATTGAGTCTGTTATGGAACATTTAGAATACCTAATTGATCTTGTTGGAATTGATCATGTTGGACTTGGTCCCGATACATTTTTTGGAGACCACGTCGGACTGCAGCACGCATTTGACGATATGTTGTCCCTTAGTGAATCACATGGAGAAAGTTTTGAAGAATCTCCATATGTTAAAGGTTTAGAAAATCCGACAGAAGCAATGAAAAATATGATCAAATGGATGATTAAACATGACTATAAAATTCAAGATATTCAAAAAATTATTGGCGGTAATGCGATGCGGGTTTTAAGGGGAATTTTAAACTAAGGGGTATCAAGTAGAAAAGTACAGTTGGTCATGTATTATTTGTTTTACAGAAAAGATAAATCTTTAATAAATTACTGGAACATCTCTGTTTAGTGGAGATGTTTTTTTTTTATCAATATTTTCCGGATTTAATATTGAGTGGATGATTCCATACTGTACGAATCGGTTGTAAAAATGAAAATTTTAGACCTAAACTTAAATTGTTTTGATATGCCGGGATTTATTATCATGTAGATAGTGGAAATTGGAATTTTTGAAAAATTCACAGTATGGTTAGGGGGATTTTCACATGTTATCAAAAGAAGATAATCATTTATTAACACGCACGGGACCAGGTACACCAATGGGCGAGCTGTTTCGTAGATATTGGATTCCAGCACTAAAGTCAGATGAATTAAAAAGTGATGGTAAACCACAACGGGTCAAACTGCTTGGCGAGGAGCTAATTGCTTTTCGTGATACTAAAGGAACTGTTGGGCTAATTGAAGAAAGTTGTCCTCATCGCGGAACTTCACTTTACTATGGGATTAATGAAGGATGTGGAATCCGCTGTATGTACCACGGTTGGAAATTTGATACGAATGGCGATTGTACAGAAATCCCATCCGAAGAAGGCGATCCAAAGTTTAGGACAAAAATTAAGATAAAAAACTATCCTGTTAAAGAGGTAAAAGGGATTGTCTGGACTTATATGGGGCCGCTTGAAAAACAGCCTCCATTTCCAGAATTTTATTGGGTGGGATTGCCAGATGAAAATACAATGGCTGAACGTGTATGGCAGGAATGTAATTACGCTCAGGTAATGGAAAATGATCTAGACTATGTACATGCCGCTTTTCTTCATAAAGCACATGGAAAACAGGAAACGGGTGAAGGGATTTTAAGTACGGATTTAGGAATTGATCCTGATCATCCACTTGTGAGAAATCCGCCTGTAAAACAAGATGTTGAAGACGCAAATTATGGGAAACGCTGCGTGGCTGTCGGGATTGGGAATGAAACCGAAAATGCATTTATGGAAATTCATTATATCTTTCCATTTTATACATTCCCCCCTAGATTTGGCGGTGAGGATGGTATGTGGCACGCATTTATTCCGAGAGATGACTACAGTACATGGTCTTGGGATGTACAATTTGCCCACAATCGTCCGATTGATGTAAAAGCAAATTATGAGCGCCGCGGCTTAAAGTTAGATGAGAATTTCAAAAAACGAATTAACATTGAAAATGAGTATGAACAAAGCCGTGAGTTACAAAAAACAGGAAACTTTACCGGCATTCGCGGGATAGCCAATCAGGATCATGCTGCAACTGAAACCATGGGAGCCATAGTGGATCGTTCAAAAGAGCATCTTGGAACAAGTGATTTACCGATTATCCATATGCGACGTCTATTGCTTCAACAGGTTAAAGCTTTCCAAGCAGGAATGGAGCCGTTCCAGTTAGATAATGATTCATTAAAAACATTGTTCAGTGACGGTATCTATGATGAAAACCATAAAACTTGGCAAGAAGCCTTTCCAATGAAAGAACAGTTTCAAAAAAGTACGACAGTAAAATCTTGATAAAACTTATAGCGAAAGAAGGGGTTGGATGTCCTTAGATGAGTATTTGAAAATGATTCTAGAGGATGGGGAAATAGATATTGTCAACGTAGAACCTGCCTTTTCTTTTAATCTAGAAAGTTATGAGGTTTCAGACAATGACTGATATTCTCTTTGAGCCGATTGAAACGGTAGTGACTCATATTAAAAATAAACAGTTATCACCAGTCGAATTAACGCAATTAACCATCAACCAAATTCACGAACATGAACCTAGGTTAAATGCCTTCATTACTGTTATGGAGGAAGAGGCAATGGTTCAGGCGAAACAGCTTGAAAGAGAGATGGAGAATAATCAAATTAGGGGTCCATTGCATGGGATTCCTATTGCTGTAAAAGATATTTTGCAAACAATGGGTGTTCAAACGACCAACGGCTCTAAAATTTTTGAAGGATGGATCCCTGACGAAGATGCTGCAGCGGTTCAAAAATTAAGAGAAGCTGGTGCTATTATCATTGGGAAGGCAAACTTGCATGAATTCGCAATGGGGGCAACTACAGAAAATCCGCATTATGGAAGTACCAAAAATCCTTGGGATGGCACTAGAATTCCCGGAGGTTCAAGTGGCGGATCTGCAGTAGCAACTGCAACGGGTATGGCCTTTGGAGCGGTGGGTACTGATACAGCT
Organism: Bacillus sp. ISL-18; assembly: GCF_018613415.1. Lineage (GTDB taxonomy): Bacteria > Bacillota > Bacilli > Bacillales > Cytobacillaceae > Neobacillus. Next base: position 88,120 of record NZ_JAGGQG010000002.1, read on the forward strand.
GGTTCCATTCGCCTCCCAGCAGCAATGTGCGGAACTGTCGGATTAAAACCAACCTATGGTTTGGTTAGCAGGGCTGGCTGTCTACCTTTCAGTTGGTCATTGGACCATGTTGGCCCGATGACAAGGACGGTAAAGGATGCTGCAATTATACTTGAAGTTATGAAAGGGCACGATCCTAGAGACCGTTCAACGGTAAAAAGAAATGATTCAATATTATTTAAACCATTAACCGATTTAAAAGGCGTAAAGTTTGGTTTTTACGAGCCATATATGTTCTCAGGGATAGATGATGGAGTTAAGAATGTCATTGAACAAGCCTTTCGTCAATTAGAATTGCTTGGAGCAGAAATTGTGCCAATTGATCTGCCTGGAATCGAACAAGCTTTAGATGCTCTTAAGGCTATTGCACAAGCAGAGGTTGTCTCTGTTCATAAGCCAATGTTAAAGAAATTTAGTCATCTATATGGAGATGATTTAAAGTATCGCTTTGAATATGGAAGTGAAGTTTCAGCCGCCACTTATATTCATGCTCAAAGAAGTAGAGATCAGTTCGTTAGAGGAACTCTCAAACAATTGAGTTGTCTTGATGCTTTAATTGGACCGACGAATGTTAAAATACCATTTGAAATCGGTACAATGGTTCCAGAAATGGCCATTAGCAACATGTTTACACTGGGGAAAACTCCACTTGCAAATATTTTAGGCTTCCCCGCTTTATCGGTTCCATGTGGATTCACAACAGAAAACCTTCCTGTTGGACTGCAATTCATTGGAAAGCCTTTCACAGAGCAAAGGCTGTTGCAAGTCGGTGATTGCTATGAGCAGTCAGAGCATTGGTTCAAGGCATTAAAAAACAAATTTACAAGGGAAGCTGTTTAGCTTCCTTCGTGCCCTTAAGAATCAGCGATAGTACTAATTTGAAATGTAGATAAGTGGTTAGGAGAACAAACTATGATTAGTAAAATGGAGCATGTAGCTATAATCGTTAAGGACTTGGAGCAGTCCATTCGATTTTATTCGGAAATATTTGGGTTTAGGGTTCGCCTTCGCGGAAGTAAGCCGGATAGAGAAATGGCTTTTTTATTTCTTGAATCACAGTCAGACATAGAGATCGAATTAATACAAGAGATGAACGTAACGATTGAAACTAGCGAAAATGGAATCGTAAATCATCTTGCATTCACGGTAGAAGATATTGAAACGACAATAAACTATTTAAAAGAAAAAAATATAAAATTTACTTCTGATGAAGTTAAATCCACTCTTGAAGGGGGGCGAATGATCTTATTTTGGGGGCCAAACCGAGAATTACTACAACTTGTTGAACGTTTACAGCCCATTTTTGAAAGTGATTTTGATTTAAAAGAATACAAGCTAGATGTTAATCTCTTTAAATAACTTTTGAGCAGGAGGAAATAGAATGGGGAGAGTATTACGTATTGGTCGAGTAGAATTAAAAGTCTTGGACTTAGAAAAATCAGTAGACTACTATACAAATATTATTGGTTTAGAAGAAACAGGTCGTATGGGTGACAGTGTCTATTTAAAAGCATGGGATGAGTTTGATCATCATAGCGTTATTTTGACAAAATCAAATTCGCCTGGATTAGCACATATGGCCTTTAAAGTTGAGACAATGGATGATCTAGCTTATTACGAGAAGAAAGTCGAAGAGTTTGGATGTACAACGACAAGAATTTCAAATAATACAAGACTAGCTGAAGGGGAAGCTGTTCATTTTATTTTACCAACAGGCCATCATTGTGAACTTTATCATGAAATTGGTTTCCTTGGTACCGCAGTTGGATTTAGAAATCCTCATCCATGGCCATTAGGCTGGAAAGGAATTGCACCACACCGATTAGATCATATTCTATTAACGGGAAATGATTTGAAAACGGTTACTAGATTCTTTGTGGAAGCGCTTAACTTTAGGCAAAGTGAAAAAGTTGTAACGGAAGGTGAAGAAGAATTACTCGGAAGCTTCTTATTTACAACAAATAAAGCTCATGATATTGCCTTTGTTAAGGGGCCTGATGCTAAACTCCATCATGCAGCATTCCATGTTGATTCTGTTCATGATGTCTTTAAAGCTGCTGATCTTTTGTCTATGTATAATGTTCCATTTGATGTCACCCCTACCCGCCATGGTATTTCAAGAGGGGAAACGATTTATTTCTTTGATCCGTCTGGAAATCGTAACGAAGCCTTTGCCAACGGATATATGAGCTATGCAGATATGCCAACAATTACTTGGGACGCTGCTAAAATTGGAACTGGTATTTTCTATCATGCAAGAGAATTATCAGAATCATTTATGAAGGCGTTGACTTGATAAATATTATGAATTATTGGAAATAGCAAAAACATAGGGGGTAATCGAATGTATAAAGTAACTTTAAATGCTAGGGGGCAACAATTTGAATATAACACTTTGCCTGACCAATCGCCTCTTCAAGCAGCTCGAAATGAATTTATACCTTTTCCAACTGGATGCAGGCGAGGGGGATGTGGCCTATGCAAGGTTAAGGTATTAAGTGGTGAATACAAACAAGAATTGATTCGATCGCATGAGGCGCTTCCCGATGAAGATTTAGAAAATGCCTTTGCCTTAGCATGTTGTATGACTCTTAAGAGTGATGTTGAGCTCGTTACAATGGAGGACTATCAAAAATCTATGCAGCCAGCTGCTTTGATAGAGACTAAATAACAATGTTATATCAAAAATATGCATTAACCCAGTCACTAGCTTTAAGAATTATCGATGCCGTTACGAGCGAAGCGGAAAAATTACAAATTACAATCAATGTGGCAGTAGTAGATGAAGGGTCAAATTTAAAGGCATTCATTCGGATGGATGAAGCTCCCTTGCTTAGTGGAACAATTGCACAAAACAAAGCTTATACATCTGCAGCCTTTGGTAAACCTACCCATGAATGGTATTCGATGATTAAAGACGACCCGGCCTTATTAACCGGAATTGTCCATACAGATAGACTAGTCGTATTTGGGGGAGGAATTCCACTAATTTTTAAAGGGATAATTGTTGGAGGAATCGGGGTTTCAGGCGGTACAGCTGATCAAGATCTCCAATGTGCGCTATCTGGTTTAAAAGTATTTGAAGAAGATTGTCAAAAAGAAGAATAGTCTGTTTAGATGCCAATTTAGTAGGAGTATTTCTACCGGTAAAAAAGTCAACATGATCTACACATTAATAAATCATATTGAGAATGGGGATGAAGTAATTGGAAATTTCTGTACTTGGCGGTGGAAACGGCTCCTATGCAGCCGCGGTAGATTTAACTGAACAGGGTCATAATGTAAGGCTGTGGAGAAGGGATGCAGAAGCATTTCAGGAAGTACTAGCAAAACAGCAGATCCTGTTAAAAGATCACAACGGCTCAAAAATGGTTACCCTGAAACTAGCAAGCACTGATTTAAAGGAAGTAATCCAAGGAGCAAAGCTAATCGTGATCCCGCTTCCAGCTTTCGCCCAGCAGGCATTAGCGAAGCAGCTGGCACCCGTACTTGAAGATGGACAGGTTCTTTTCTTGCCGCCAGGAACCTTTGGCAGTTTCCTGATGGCCAAAGTTTTGGAAGAAGAAGGTTGTAAAGCAAGGGTAAGTTTCGCTGAGACTGGCACCCTTCCATATCTTGCTAGGAAATACGATGAACAATCGGTTTCGATTTCAGGGCGGGCGACTCGTCTTCCAACAGGTGTTTTTCCTAGTAATCAATCAGATGAAGCATTTGAAATCTTGAAAACAGCGTTTCCAGCCATCGAGCCGATTCAAGATGCACTTGATGGTGCCTTGATGAATGCCGGATCGATCATCCACCCGCCGCTCATTTTAATGAATGCCGGTCCGATCGAACATTTTGATCGGTGGGACATTCATAATGAAGGAACCCAACCTTCGATACGAAATGTTCATCGGGCTTTGGATGAAGAAAGAGTGAGAGTACGTGAAGCTTTGGGCTATTTAGCGCCACATTTTCCACTTGACGATCATTATAATCCAGAGGGAGAAGAATGGATGTATGGGAATGGGGCCCATGAGAAACTCGTGGATGGAAAGGACTGGTTTGAGCCACTGAATTTATACAACCATCGTTATATGAGGGAGGATATTGCCTGCGGATTAGCATTTCTCGTTTCGCTAGGAGAATGGCTGGGTGTTCCTGTCCCAACGGCAGCTGGGCTGCTACAAATCGCATCTGCAGTGATTGGTGAAGATTTGAGAAGCACAGGAAGAACATTGGAAAATCTTAATCTGGCATCCAAAACAAAAGAGGAATTGAAAGAAATTTTGAACAAGGGGCTACACCATTATGAACTTAGCTAAAGAGCCCATTTTTATTGCGGGCGCCGGGCGAATGGGCCGAGGTATTGCGGTTGCATTTGCCTATCAAGGGCATGAAGTTAGGCTGATCGATATTAAAAAAAGAAATCAGGAAGAATTTGAAGAATTAACGTCAGCTGTCAAGGCTGAAATAAACAGCCATTTGAAATTTCTAGCCGTTTCCGATGTAGTACCGAAGGAGATGGTTCTGCCTATTACCGAACGGATCAAAGTGTATCGTATGGAGGATCAGTCGAATATATGGAATCAAGCAAACATCATCTTTGAGGCTGTCCCGGAAGTGGCAGAAATAAAGAAAGAAGTGTTCAGTCGGATTTGCGCAGGGGTTTCAAAGGATGCTCTGATTGCATCGACAACTTCCTCTTTTTTAGTAAATGAATTAGCTGAATTCGTAACCCATAAAGGGCGATTTATAAATACACATTGGTTGAATCCTGCCTATTTGATGCCATTGGTAGAAGTAAGTCCCGGGAGTGAAACGAGGGAAGACAAGACAAATCAGATGATCCAATTGTTAGAAAGCATTGGAAAGGTGCCAGTGAAATGTGCGCCATCTCCAGGATTTATTGTGCCAAGAATACAGGCGCTTGCCATGAATGAGGCAGCTCGGCTCATGGAGGAGGGAGTTGCCTCTGTTGAAGATATTGATAAAGCGTCCAGGATTGGCTTTGGGCTTCGGTTTGCCGTGTTAGGACTTTTAGAATTTATTGATTGGGGAGGTGCTGACACGCTTTTCCATGCCAGCCATTATTTAAAGCAATCCTTAAATTCCGATCGTTTTTCGCCACCTCCAATTGTCGAAGAAATGATGGAAAGTGGGAATATTGGTTTAAAAACAAAATCAGGTTTTTATGATTTTGATAGTACCAAGATTGATGAATATCAATTGGAAACCCTGAAGAAGTTTATTGACTTATTACAACATCTTGGGCTTCTTTCTACTCCTAAAGAACATGTATTATGATCTTTTTAGTTTTTTGAAAAATTCAAATAATGCATAAAAGTCTATAACAAAACAATCTTAGGAGGAAACAAATGGAAAATAAATCTAATCAAAAAATGGGAAAAAAAGCAGCGGTTGCTGCCACGATCGGCTCGGTTATTGAATGGTATGATTTTTTTCTTTATGCAACAGCTTCTGCATTAATCTTTCCAAAAGTATTCTTTCCTTCGGCTGATCCATATTTAGCCATGCTGCAATCTTTTGGCGCATTTGCCATCGGTTTTATTGCCCGTCCGATTGGAGCTGCCATTTTTGGTCATTTCGGAGACCGTATTGGCCGTAAAACAGCCCTTGTGTTAACCATGTTTTTAATGGGGTTAAGCAGTTTAGCGATTGGACTGCTTCCGTCTTATGACAAAATTGGATTTTGGGCACCAACTTTGATTGTGATATTGCGTTTAATTCAAGGGATTGGCGTAGGCGGCGAGTGGGGCGGAGCTGTCCTCCTTTCAATGGAATGGGGACAAAAGAAAAGACAGGCTCTTATGGCAAGCTGGCCGCAAATGGGAGTTTCCGCAGGACTTTTAGTATCGTCCATTATGGTTTCAGTGTTTATGACTATATCCGGTAATGGATTCTATACGTGGGGATGGCGCATCCCATTTCTGTTTAGTTTTGTCCTTCTCATTTTCGGTTTGATTATCCGGGCAAAGATACCTGAGACACCATCATTTCAAAATGTTCAAGAGGAGAACCAAGTTTCTCGGTTTCCTGTATTAGAGGTAATCAAGAAGCATCCTAAAGAGATTCTTTTAGCTGCTTTAGTAAGACTATCTGAAAACGGTCCATTTTATGTATATACTGTGTTGATGATAAATTATGCGATGGATAATTTTTCGATAAATAAGCAGTTTATAGTCAATGCGAATACTGCTGGTGGCGTGGTAATGGCATTTTGTATTCCGCTCTTTGGTTATTTGGCAGATCGATTTGGTATTAGAAAAATGTATTTGATTGGGGTTGGAGCTACTCTTTTATGGGCTTTTCCATACATTGGACTTATTAATACGGGAATTCCAATGGTTGTTTTCTTGGCAACGGCATTGGCAATGATTCCCCACAGTATGCAAGTTGGTCCCCAAGGTGCCTTTGTCGCCCAAAGTTTCCCAGCGAGGCTAAGGTATAGCGGCCTATCCTTAGGGTCCCAGTTTGGATCGATTATTGCCGGAGGAATCGCACCGTTAATTTGTACGTTTCTGTTGCATAAATTTGGCACTTCATATGTGATTAGCTTCTATATTATATTCGCCGCGATCATTACCTTTAGTGCTTCTCTTTTAGTCAAAGCATGCCCAGAGGAGGAAGAGGACAATGCTGATACTGAATTAAGTGCGGTTTCCTCGACGATCTAATCACCAATCGTTTTTAATATAAAAGATCTTAAGAATGAAAATTTTCAAGATTTCAAAGAGAGATTGATTCTGTTAAAATGGCTGGAAAAAAGGAACTGCGTAGCAGCTCCTTTTTTTGTGCCTAACTAACGTTTCATTTAGATGATTTTACATTTAGATTTTAAAGGAACAGCCCTTATTTTTTAAAATGATAATTTTCCAATTTAAAATACTTAGGTTTTATCCTTCTTTCACATACTAATATTGGTCAAACATTCAAGGAGGTTATCATAATGAAAGGGAAGATTATTTGGATGGTCCTTGTTTTATTAGGACTTTTTATTAACGGTATTACGGTAAAGGCTGCAACACAAGGCAGCCCATCACAAAACTTGTATGAGCAAAATACCATGTCCGTACTTTGGTTTCAAAACTCAGCCGAGGCAAAAGCATTATATTATCAAGGTTATAACATTGGCAGAATGAGATTAGATGAATTATTAAGGGACCGACCAAAGATAAACAAATTAAAACCTGCCATCGTCCTTGACATTGACGAGACAATACTTGATAACAGTCCTCATCAGGCGTGGTTTGTTCTTTATGGCAAAGGAATCCCGTTCGGCTGGAATGGATGGTTTAACCGTGGAGAAGCAAAAGCCTTGCCAGGTGCAATAGAATTTCTGCAATATGCCAATGCAAGGGGAGTAGCTATTTTCTACATATCTAACCGCAACGAAGCACAAAAAGAACCAACGATGAAAAATTTAATCAATGTTGGTGCTCCTCAAGTTAATAGTGAGCATGTATTATTACAACAGCCTGGTGAAAAGGGAAAGGAAACCCGTCGCATTCAAGTCGCAAAAACTCACGATGTTCTTTTGTACTTTGGTGACAACTTAGGTGATTTTAGCGGTTTTGAGGGTCTATCGGTTTCAGAAAGATCTAAAGAGGCAGACAAACGCCAAGCGGAGTTTGGCCGTAAACTAATCGTTTTCCCTAATCCAATGTACGGTGATTGGGAGGGTGCTATTTACCAATACGACTATAGAAAGACAAATGAAGAAAAGGACAAACTAAGAAAACAGTTATTAGAAATTTATAAAAGGTAATTTTAATTAAGAAGACACCATTTCGGTGTCTTCGCTTATGTTAGAAGAGAAATATAGAAATGTTCATCACTTTACATTTTTCAAGATATTTATCGCAAAGACAATAATCGCAATTACCATTAATGTCCCGCCAACAGCAACTACTGGGCCGGCACTTTCTACACCAGAGACCAAAAGTGCAAGCCCGATCATCATAATGGGAAGTGAAATATTATGAAGCCAAAAATGAACCTTCGCAAGTTTGGTTTCAGCTGCATTTGGAAATCCCAGATAAAATAAAGCCGGCTAGTGCTAGTGACATCCATCCTAATAAATTAATATGCACATGTACGGGTGTAAAATCAAAGGCTTCTGTCATCGACATATACATGCCAATGAGCACTCCTATAACAAAATAAACTACAGAAATCTTAATCAGCTTTACAGCCATTTTTCTGCCCCCTTATTTCGTAAAAAATATGACTATAGTACTAAATATGAAGGGGGAATCTGAAAAAGAACTATTTTTTTACTGATGGTTGATCACAAAAAAAAGCCTTATTAACTAAGGCAATTTAAAAGAAAGCTCTAATACCTACTAAAATAAGACCAATCAAAAATCCGCACACTGCTCCATTTACTCTTATCCATTGCAGGTCTTTGCCAACGTTCGTTTCGACCATGTTAATCAATGTTTTATCATCCAATCTGTCTAAATTCTCTTTAACAAGTTTGCCTATTTTGGAATGATTTTTATCCACAAAGGATGAGAGTTTTGATTTCAACCAAGTATCTATTGTCTCTACTTTTTCTTGGTTGTTTTTTAATGCAATTAGATTGTCATTTATAAAAGGAAGTAAGTAATCATTTAAGAAGGCAGGTTCTCCAACAAAATTAATTACTTTTAGCTGAAACTTTTCTAATATATCATTAATTTGCTCTTGTGGTTCCCATTTAGTAATGGCATGTGATTTCAAATTCGAAAGCTCTTCATAGATCTTTTCGTCTGTTTTGATTGATTCAAGCTTGTTCTCAATATGAATTAATAATGTTTGCCGATTTGGATTGTATGGATCGCGGTAACTGGAAACACCTTTTTGAATCAAGTTTTGGATGATATTACCTAATTTTTCCTCGTTAACAAGATTACTAAAAGATTTTAAGGCAAACTGCATAAATCCATCTGCCTTAATGTTTTCCACCGCGTCCACTGCCATTCCGCCCAGTTTATATTTAGTGGAATCCTTCGAAGCCCATTCATCAATTTCCTTAAGAATATAATCAAGGGTCTTTTCGTGATATTTTCGTGCTGTTACTTGATCAATAAGTAAGGGAAGATATTTTTTTATATCCCAGTCCATTAATTTTGCTTTTAATTCTTTTTCGATAATTGGTGTTAATTTCCTTACCTCTATTTTTCTAATCAAATGTTGGGCAAACTTAACAATATTTTTTTGTACTGATTCGGAGCTGTTTTCAGCCTCGACGATGTCTGCTAACTTATTTGTAAAGCCAATCGAATTAATTTTTTTGTTAATACTTTCTTTTGTAAGCCAATCATTTTCAAGCATAGAAATAATTCCTTCAGTAATTCTTTGCCGGTTCTTAGGCAGCAATGCAGTATGCGGAATAGGAATGCCAAGCGGATGCCGAAAAAGAGCTGTTACCGCAAACCAATCTGCTAATCCCCCGACTAGACCTGCTTCAAAACCACCTTGGAGGATATTCCCCCAGAATGAATCTTGTAAGGGAAGTGTAGCAACAAATCCAATTCCCATGATTGCGAGAGAAATAGTCGCTAAATGCTGCGATTTATTTTTCTGTTTTATCATCTTTGTACCCCTCATTTTTATATTATTATTAAATAGTTTAGTGCTATTATCTCAATATTGTTGAAAGAAAAGCAAAAAAAACCATCCGAAAGAAAAAAAATTCCTCTCAGAGTTGAGAGGAGTTTTTATTCTTAGGCTTAACATGTGTAATGAGTCCATCTAGGTCGGTAATGTAAAATTCCGTAACAGTAAAAAATTCATTATTGTATCATATTTCAACTTATGACTATTTATTTTGAAAAACATAGTTTACATGCTTGGGTATAGCAGTAATGGTGGATACATACTACACATTGTTTTACAGAGTATAGGAATTACTTCAATATATTTTCAAGGATAATATCAAAAATTATTATTTAGGAAACATATTTTTACTTTTCTCTTAACATGAAATGATGTAAAATAGTCAAGGCATTAAAAAGAGAAAATGGGGGAAAAACGGATGAAGAAATTTTTATTATCCTTATCTGCCTTAACAATGGCCATAGGGTTAGCTGCTTGTTCAGCAAATGACGAGTCAAAAACAGATAAGAAGGAAACAACGAATGACACAGCTGCATCTAAAGTGGATGTTAAAAAGGAATTAGTTAAATTTTATATAGAAATTGGCAACAAGGTTAATGCAAAAGATCCTGATTTAAATTCATATATGGCAAAAGCAACTAAGGAAGACGCGTCGCCTGAAGAATTGCCAACTGTTGAGGAGAAGACAAAAGCGAGTGCATCTGCTGCTGCCGTTGCCGAAGAATTAAACAATATTCAAGTTCCTGCGGGGCTAAAGGATCAAAAAGCTGGTCTTGAGGGAGCATTAAAGGACTATGCTGCATCCTATCAAGCAAAAGCAGATGAATTGAAAAAAGATACACCTTCACTTACTGCAGGCGATGATCTTTTCGCACAGGGTGAAGAGAAACTTGGAAAAGTTTTTGAAAGCGCAAAATTATTTGCCCCAACCTTAGGTAAGCAAGTAAACTAGCAGTAGAATAAAAGACCAGCCATTTTAAAACGGCCGGTCTTTTATTTTACTGGATGGCTGATGTTTCCTTATAGTTAATTTGAATTTCCTCTATTGCATCATTAAAAGATAAGTATGTCTCGGTATCTTCAAAAAACCAAATGTCATTTCCCTCTACATAAAAGGTTATTCCGTTCAATTCTTGTGTGTATCCGACATTGCCGGGCTGCTCAGCTGAAAAAGCAAGACTAAATCCCTTATTCTTTTCCCCAAAGCCGGCATATTGGGGAAATAGACGAATATTGATTGGCTTATTCATTTCAAATTCCTTCATGAACCATAATGCAGCTTTTTCATCGATCGATATGAACATATTTTTACACCAACCTTTTCAAGTTAAAAATCCGTTATAAGGATAGAGAGGTTAAGATAAAAAGGTAAGGATCCCTCCGCCTTATAATCTAAGATTACAATATTTATAGTACAAATAATGTGATAATATACACGTTGATATCAGTATTAAATAAATGTTCATTTTTTCGTTGCAGAATGTTCAAAAGTTTAAATGGTATAATGACTGTACTGTTTTTGTAACATTATAATAGTGAAAATGATGTTAAGATATAAGTATTAAAGGAAGGGAGGTTTGTTCAATGGAAAAAGAATTTGTAAAATTACCAGAGAACGAACTGGATTTAAAACGGTTAATTCAAACATTTAACACTACATTGGAAACCATTGAAAAAAGGCTCTCACGATTAGAAAAAATGGATAGTATTGAACATAGAGTAGAAGTTAATCAAATTGATTTGTCAGATATTAAAGATTCACTTCAGCGTATTGAGGAGTCACATAATAATGAGCTTCAGCATGTTAATCGCCGCCTGGATTCTCATTTAGTTAAAATAGCCAAGTTAGAAGAAGAGCTGATTATTTCAATAAAAAAATAATGATAGTGGAGACTGTTTAGCGTAAACAGTCTTTTTATTTAAAGATAAGAAAGTATAAAAGTTTTGACTTTGAGAATTGTCTAGCTCCAGCGCCCTAGCGGCTAGTGTCCTTCGCGCTCCGCCCTACGATAAGTCAACATCGAATCGCTAACGCTCTTCGTGTTTCCTTTATCTCAGTTGGAGCACTCCAGGCCATACGCCGCTGACCAGGGCGCTTTCGCTTTTCTTATGAATATAACCCAAAAAAATAGACCGATCGATTCGGCCTATTTTTCTATGAGAGGACTTCTGAATTTGTTACTTGTACTTGTTGGGATGTTGATTCCTCATTATTTGCATTTTTTGATACCTCAATGTACTTGATATGATGTTCTTCCATATCGAGAATTTTAAAGGTATAGGAATCATGAAGAATGATGTCGCCTTCTTGGGCTTCGTAATTCTCGGTTAGAATCCAACCACCGATTGTATCGACATCTTCATCATCAATTTCAACCCCTAGTAAATCATTAATCTCACTCACTAAAACCTTTGAATCGATGATGTAATGGTTTTCCTTCACCTTTCGGATTTCTGGAATCTCATCCATATCAAATTCATCTCGAATTTCACCAACAATTTCCTCTAGGATATCCTCGACCGTAACAACTCCTGAAGTTCCACCATATTCATCCATTAAAACAGCCATATGAACACGGTCTTTTTGCATCTTCACTAATAAGTCATGGATTGGAATTGTTTCTATTACTCTAATAATTGGACGAGTATAACTTTCTAGTGTTTGTGATGAAAGATTTTCATTGCCTATTAAATCAGTCATGACTTCTTTGATATTGATTAACCCAATTATATGGTCTTTATCTCCATCAATAACAGGATATCTAGTAAACTTTTCTTCTCGTAAGACCTGAAGAAATGTTTCTAACGAATCGTCCTTTGATAAAGAAACCATCTCTGTTCGAGGTACCATAATTTCTTTGGCAATTCGATTGTCAAATTCAAAAATTTTATTTACATACTTAAACTCTGATTGGTTAATTTCGCCACTTTTATAGCTTTCAGACAGGATAATTCGAAGTTCTTCCTCAGTATGGGCAATTTCATTTTCCGACACCGGCTTTAGCCCGAAAATACTGGAAACAATCCGTGCAGATTTATTTAATACCCAAATAAAAGGGTACATAATTTTATAAAACATGATAAGCGGACGCGAAACAAGCAAGGTAATTAGCTCTGCCTTTTGAATAGCAAGTGTCTTAGGAGCTAATTCTCCAACAACTACATGCAGGAAGGTAATAAGAGCAAAAGCAATTCCGACCGATAATATTTGAGTCACGCTCTCAGGGATGTTAAGTCTTAGAAAAAGCGGACCTAGAATATGTTCAATGGTCGATTCCCCAATCCAGCCTAATCCTAATGCAGTTATCGTAATACCTAATTGACAGGCAGACAAATACTCATCTAAATTCGATATTACTTTTTTTGCCGGTACTGCCTTCGAATTTCCTTCCTCAATTAACTGATCAATTCTTGAACTTCTAATTTTGACAATAGCAAATTCCGAAGTTACAAAAAAGGCAGTTAAGGCAATTAAAATGGCTATAATAACCAAGTTAAATATGTCCAAATAAGTTCCCTTATCCCGCTGTTAGACGGGTAAGGTGTCACCTCCCAGTTATTTAAAAAAATTAAGTCGTAACACTTAAAAGTGATTTCATTAGAACTGCTGTAAGCAGACTAAGATTGTTTGTCAGCTTTTCTTTCTGTTCCTCATCCAATTTTTCTAAAATAGGGATGAGGTCAAATAAGTCGCTATGCAGCTGTTTCATTTGCTGCGTTACAACACTTACATGCTTTTCAACCTCAGATTCACGAAGGTTTTTTTCTTTACGCATCTCTAGTTTTCTTTTAATCTCGTCTAATGGAAAGTGCAGACATTTACATTCCTCTATAAATCTCAAATCATCCAGTGCTTCATCTGAATAAATGCGGTAATTTGATTTAGAGCGTTCTGCCTTTAACAAGCCAATTGACGTATAATAATCAATCGTGCGTTTTGATAAGTGCGCAATTTCCGCTATTTCACCAATCCGATAAACAGCCCCATCTTACCACCTCTACAATTTACAATTTAATAATAATTATAAAGAAATTAAACCGTACAGTCAAACGTTCTAGTTTAGTTAGTAGTATATACTCATATTTTATGGAAAAAAGCAGTAAATATGAACGAAAAACGAAGGATTACAAAAATGATGCCTAATGAAAAACGCCCCACTATTTGGAGGCGCTGTTATTATTCTTACTAACTTCAATAAAGACGATATGATGCCCTTCATTTTCTTTTATTTGGAACGTGAAGCCTTCCATATCAATTGAATCCCCTTTTTTGACATCAAATTTTTGTGTTAAAAACCAGCCGCCAATTGTGTCTACTTCCTCTTCTTCAAGTGCTGTTCCCAGGAGATCATTTACCTCGCTAATTAGAACTTTCCCATCCAAAATGTAGTGATTCTCTCCCTTTTTTTGAATAAGGGGAAGCTCATCCATATCAAATTCATCACGAATTTCCCCGACTATTTCCTCGAGAATATCTTCAACGGTGACAATTCCAGCCGTACCACCATATTCATCGGATAAAACCGCCATATGAGAGCGGTTCTTTTGTAATTTCACTAAAAGCTCCTGGATTGGAATATTTTCAATTACATGGATTACGGGTTTGATATAGGGGAGAAGAGGTTGTTCCCCTGTACATTTCTGCTGAATACAATCGGTAAGGACCTCTTTAATATTGACTACGCCTAGAATATTATCTTTATCCCCATCAATGAGGGGATATCGTGTATATTTCTCCTCACGGACAATGTTGATAATTTCATCCATAGTGGCATTTTTTGAAAGGGTGATGATTTCAGTCCTTGGCACCATTATTTCCTTTGCGATTCGATCGTCAAATTCAAAAATATTATTCATATAACTGTATTCGGAATGATTGATTTCGCCGCTTTCATAGCTTTGAGAGAGGATCATGCGCAGTTCTTCCTCTGATAAAACAATCTCTTGCTCTGAAGTTGGTTTAATCCCGAAAAGGCCAGTTACAAACCGAGCAGACCGGTTAAGAATCCAAATAAAGGGATACATCAACCGATAAAAAAGGATCAATGGCTTTGCAAATCGCATAATGATTTGTTCTGACTTTTGAATGGCAAACGTTTTTGGTGCTAATTCACCAATAACAACATTGAAGAAGGTAATGATCGAAAAGGCAAGAATAAAAGAGATCACTTGTTCCAATGATTGCGGTAAATCGATCCAAGTGAAAATTGGTTCTAAAATCCCGCGAATGGTTGGCTCTCCCAACCAACCTAGGATGAGAGAAGTAATCGTAATTCCGACCTGTGTGGCCGATAAATACCCATCTAAATTAGAAATGACTTTTTTGGCTGCTTCCGCTTTTTTATTACCTTCTGCCATTAATTGATCTATTCTAGTCGTTCGTACCTTTACCATAGCAAATTCAGATGCAACAAAAAATGCGGTAAAGGTAATCAGGATAACAATAATTAAAACATTCATCCAAATCATTTAGTACCTTACAAAGGGTAAGGTATGCCACCTCACTTACTTTTAACTGTATGTAATAATTATTCCCGATAAATCGAAAATCTAACTTTGTTAAATTGGTCAAGTTTCCTTATATTATTTCAAAGATGATACTTAATAGCAAATAAGCTATCATTTTAACAAAAAAAACAGCCGCTTTGGCTGCTGCTCGATTTCTGTTTTGTTGGGGGTTAAATCTGCACAGGATTCCATTCCCGTGCCAGCATACTATAAATAATGAGGTCATGAAAATGTCCATTTAAATGTTCTCCATCACGGACTGTCCCTTCTCTGACAAACCTCAAACGTTCTGGGATTGCCCGGCTTTTTTTATTTTTTACCCCACAGCGAATTTCAATCCGGTTTAAACCTAATTGAAAAAAGCAATAATTCAGTAGTGCTTTAACAGAACGGGTAATGACTCCATGACCTTCCGCTTTTTTAGCTAAATAATAACCGATACTTGCCATGCTGTTATACCAATCAATTTGGTGTAAACCTAAGGAACCGACAAGTTCCCCCCGATATTGAATGCCCACATTAAGGCCGCTGTTCTCTGCAAATTGATTAAGCCATATGGGGATTACAGCTTCAATTTGATACGGAGTGCTCATACTATCCACCCAGGGCATCCATTCCCGCAAATGCTCGCGATTTTCCTCAATAAGTTGGAATAACGATAAAGAATGATGCTGTTGAAACAATTGAAGCTCGATTTCATGATCCACTTTTAATGTAAACATAGGCCTATTCTCCCGATGATGATTTTTGGTACATCATATGCGCAGTTGGCCCAAAACGGGAGGAAGAATTTAAAAGAAAGGTTGTGTTAATCTTGAATGTTGATTTCCGCTCCAGGCGGCTTCGCTTTCCGCGGGCGTGCCGGGGACCTCCTCGGCGCACTTGCGCCTGTGGGGTCTCCCCTGCCCCGTACTCCCGCAGGACTTTGAATTTACATCCTTGAATCCGCCCACGCACGAAGGAAATGCGATAGCATTTTCGAGGAGTCTTCGCCGCCTTCCGTTCCAATCAACATGTTAAAACTCAACAAGAACGTTTACACAGCCAAAAGAAAAAAATCCCTGCTTTTTAAAAAGGGGGATTTGATGATTTCACGATAGATTAATTTCAGGCTCGTCAATTTGGTCTAAAACTACTGGCAAGAATATAGAAAAGGTAGTCTTATCTTCTGAAGAATCACAGGTTAATTTTCCTTTGTGTTTCTCAATAATTTCTTTACAGACAAACAACCCCAGACCTGTTCCCAGTTTTTTTGTGGTGAAAAATGGTTCAAAAATGGTTTTATGCAATTCGGAAGGAATGACTGGCCCATTATTTGAAATACTTATTTTAATCGTCGTAACATTTTCTAATGAACTTTTTATCTCAATGGTTGGTAGGGAGACCTCATGATGATTTAAAACATCAATCGCATTGAAAATGATATTGATAAAAACTTGTCTTATTTCATCTGCATAGCCAATCAAGGTGAAATCACCGGTCAAATGATTTTGAATTTTAACTTTGCCATCCAAGATGCTCGGGTAGAGGAAATTTAAAACCTCATCTATTAGGTTATTTAATTTGAAGTATACCTTCTCCTTGCCAATTAACTCTTTTTTTGATAGCAACAAAAACTGTGAGATACGAAAATTCAGCTGATCTAATTCGCTTGAGATAATATCTAAATATCTCATATTTGGATAATCAGCCTTAAGTAATTGTATAAATCCTTGTACAGATGTAAGCGGGTTTCTAAATTCATGAATAAAGCTTGAGGTCATTTGGCCGAGAAGTGTTAAGCGATCTTGATGGGTTGAATCAATAAACATCGTCTTTTCTTCAATAATTTTATTTTTTGCTTCAGAGTAATGAGATACAGCAAAATATAAAAATTTATCAAAACAAAAATTAATATCATTAATGGATTTCTGCAGTTCGGACCAGGTGAGTCCTGTTGTACTTAAATAGTTATATAAAACGGTCCTGCCAGTATTGACATTGTAAACAAAATCACCAATGTTAATGTCTGCCAAAACGCGTTCCTTTGATATATCAATGGCAATCTTTTCAATAACAGTTAATAATTCTTCTTTTGATAAGGTGTGCATCGTAAGAATGACATCAAATAGGGCTTCGGCATTTTCACGAATTTTACCTTTAAAAGGATCACCGTCATAAATCAATATTGTTTTTTCCCATTCTTTTACTAATTGCTGTTTGTTCTGAGCAAAAAAGGCGACTAAATCCGTTTGTTCTCCGGTAGACATGTTGTTTCCCCCTATTGGTTTTAACCAAACTGATTACCATGATAATTCGCTGATGATTGTAAAAATCCTTTTTAAAATTGTAGAAATATTTTTTATCTAGTAAAATGTTGATAATTATATATAATTTAGAAGCAAATTGATAATATTTGCTTCAACAAAAATCTTGTTTAATTAGCGAACATTATAATGGGGGAGAATTTGGTGTATCAAACTAGAAGTAATACATTATTTATCGCAGAGGTTGCTGTATTTACTGCACTGGCTTATTTATTAGATTTTGTAGCAGGGATGGTTTCTTTAAAGATCTGGCCGCAGGGTGGGTCCATCTCGATTGCGATGGTACCGATATTTCTGATTGCCTATCGTTGGGGGATAAAAGGAGGACTGTTAACAGGCTTTTTATTAGGTTTACTTCAGTTTATTATGGGGTTTTCACAAGTTTATACGATTGTTCAAGGAATTATTGATTACTTTATTGCATTTGCAGCAGTTGGGACCTCAGGAATTTTTGCTTCAGCCATCAAAAAAGCTCTGAATCAACAGAACAAAGGGAAATGGATGACGTATGTAATAATGGGGGCATTTTTGGGAAGTGCGCTAAGATATATTTGTCATGTGATTTCCGGGATTGTCTTTTTCGGTGAGTATGCTCCTAAAGGCCAGCCGGTAGCTATCTACTCCTTACTTTATAATGGGACTTATATGCTGCCGAATTTCATAATAAGTGCGATCATCGCCGTTTTGTTAATCAGTGCGCTACCAAAGAAAATGGTTTTGCAAAAGAGTTTATAAGAACAAAAAAAGGAAAGTATCTACTTTTCCTTTTTTTTTCGTGTTTTTTTCGAACTTTTGTCAAATTTATTATGCTTATTAACCCAAAAAAGTGCTAAAATACATTTAGAAAGATAATCATTCTCAATTAACATAGATAGGGTGATATACATGTTTAGTGCATTAAAAGCAGGAGATAAAGGGAAAATAATTGATCTATCTCATGTTGGTCACCTCGTTCAAAGACGCTTACTTGATTTAGGAATTACTGAAGGATCTGAGGTCTGTGTAAAATGTGTTATGCCATTTGGCGGACCGATTATGATAGAATCATCCGGCCAGTGTGTAGGCCTGCGGCGGAAAGAAGCAGTTCAGATCGAAGTGGAGAGACTATAATGGAAATCGCTCTAATTGGAAACCCGAATACTGGAAAAACCTCATTATTTAATAATTTAACAGGTTCCTATGAGTATGTTGGTAACTGGAGCGGTGTAACAGTTGAAAAGAAAGTCGGCGTTTTCAAGAATAATATTGGACAATTAATAGATTTACCTGGCGTATATACACTTAACCCTTTATCAAAGGATGAGGGAGTTGTTACCTCGTTCTTTTTGAATGAATCTGTTGACCGATTATTAAATATTTTAGATGCATCACAATTAGAACGCAATTTACATTTAACGTTGCAATTGCTTGAGTTTGAGAAGCCTGCCCTTATCGGTTTAAATATGATTGATGTAGCTAATAAGCGGGGTATTCAGATTGATGTGTCAAAGCTTGCCGAGGCACTGGGGGTTCCAGTTGTGCCTGTAGTGGCCCGAAGCGGAAAAGGCTGTGACAAGCTTGTTGAGGTAATCTCTACAAAATCAATTCAGTCTGTTAATAAACATCTTGTGTATTATGGTAAAGAAGTGGAGGAGGGGATTTCTTCCTTTACCGGAGAGATCAGTGGCAAGACTAGCCACTCTACACGTTTTCTAGCCATTCAATATTTTGAAGGAAATCAATACGTTCAAAATTATGTTAACAGTATTGCCAATCCTCTAAGAATAAACGAAATTGTAAACAACTTGGAAAACAAGCTGCAAGCACAGTTGGATAAGAAATCACTTGCCAATTATATTTATTTAAAACGCAGAGAAGTGATTGAAAAAATTGTTGCTGAAGTAGCAAGCAAAAGTAACTCTGGTTTACCACTTTCTGAAAAAATAGATAGCTTAGTAACAAATCGCTTTCTAGGGATGCCTATTTTTCTTTTGCTAATGTATTTCATGTTTATGCTGACATTCGATTGGCTCGGAACACCTCTATCAAATATACTTGATGCCTTTCTAACGGGACCAATTACTTCTGGCTTTGAGGCAGTCTTGAGTGCCGTTCATGCTTCAGATTTTATTCACGCCTTAATTATAGAAGGATTAGTAGCAGGTGTTGGCGGTGTACTGGTGTTTGTACCGCAAATTTTTATCCTTTTTTTCTTTATTTCCTTATTAGAAGACTCTGGTTACATGGCACGTGTTGCCCTTGTAATGGATCGCATAATGGAATCGGTAGGATTAAATGGCAAAGCGTTTATCCCGATGATGATTGGTTTTGGCTGTAATGTACCAGGGATTATGGCTGCTAGAACGATTGAGACACCTAGGGAGAGACTATTAACCATCCTTTTAACACCACTAATGTCATGTTCAGCACGGTTACCGGTATACGCTTTATTTGTAGGGGCCTTTTTTGCAGGACATAGGGCATTCGTTGTCCTTAGCCTATACGTGTTGGGAATTGTAGTGGCATTAACGTTAGCCAAAATCTTTTCTAAAACACTACTAAAATCAGAAACATCCTTATTTGTAATTGAACTCCCTCCATACAGACTTCCACAGTTTCAATCATTATGGAGAAGTACGTGGGATAAAGGGAAAGGATTTGTTAGAAAGGCTGGAACCTTTATATTTGCCGGTTCCGTCTTTATCTGGCTGTTATCATATGCAGGTCCTGATGGTTTAAAGGTTGATATGGATCATAGTTATTTGGCTGCCATTGGAAATATCATCGCACCTATTTTTGATCCAATTGGATTTGGCACCTGGCAGGCAACTGCTTCCTTAATAACCGGCTTCTTGGCAAAAGAAGCGATCATTTCAACCATGAATATTATTTACTTTGTTCCAAATGATGCAAGCCTGCAGGGGTTATTGGCTCATTACTATACCCCGCTTGCCGCCTATAGCTTCATGGTCTTTATCCTCTTGTATATACCTTGCTTGGCAACGACGGCAACGATTTATAAAGAAACAGGTTCTAAAAAATGGACGGCTTTTGCCATGATATATGCGTTTGTGATTGCCTACGTATTATCCTTGATCATCTATCAAGGCGGTAAATTAGTTGGATGGATGTAAAATCTGGAAGGGGTGGAACGAATGATTGCCAGTATCATAATCGGTGTGGCTATTTTTGGATATGCAGCCTGGGCTTTAGTTAAGTTTATCAATAAATCCAAAAAGGGAAAATGCGCCGCCTGTGATTTGAAAAATTCTTGTTCAAGTCAGTGCGATATTCCACCACAAATATAGAAAATCTTAAGCACCAGGTTCAGTAGATAATGCCTGGAGCAGGATCATTTTAAAAGAATAGGTACTTAAAACTGCTATAGTGATTTATAGCAGTTTTTTATTGTTTGAAATTTGAATACTCCTATAATCTTGTGTAAAATTACACTAGAGGAATTTGAAGGAAGGGCTTACTGTGACCAGAGATGAAATTATAATGCAGGTTTCTGTGAAACTTCGGCTAATCAGGGCGGAAGCAGGTTATACCCAGGATAAGATGGCTGATATTATTGGTGTCTCGAAGAAAACCCTTGTTCAAATTGAAAAAGGGAGGGTTTTAGCTGGCTGGTCGACGGTTGTTTCAATTTGTGCCCTTTTCCGAGAAACGGAGACGGTTCAATTTTTATTTGGAAATGAGCCCCTTGAGGTATTAGAGACAGTTGCCTTAAACGGAATTGATCTTCGTAAAACAAAAACGCTTGGAGGCCGAGTTTGGTGGAGGGTTATTTCACAAAAAAACGGCTTTATTCTCCAGCAAAATATTTTAAGTAAGCATTTTCGGATTCTAGATGAGCAAAACTATCGTATCTTTTCAAGCTTCGATGAAAAGCTTTCCAAACAACGCTTTAAAGAACTGGTAAAAAGTGAATAATAGAAGTAAAAAAAGATGTGGTCCTGACCCATCTTTTTTTGATAAAAATATTACTATCCCCAAGCCGTTATAAAGCCGAATAAATCATCGGAAAAGTATACCTTTAAAAGAGACTACAGCTAAAGGATGTCATCATAATGGTATTTACTAATAAAGTAATCGGGCTCTTTAAACAGCTGAAAAAGTGGCATTTATTTCAAGTGATGGTGTTGTTGATACTAATTCTAGTGCTTTCCTTTTTCGGATTCCTTTTCTTTTTTACAAAAGATGCAGATATATCAGGGTTAAAGAATGAGCTGCCGCAGCCAACTGTTTTTTATGATGTTAATGGAAAAATGGCTAGCAAAGTATCCGCAAATAAGAATGAAGGTGTACCCATTAAGGTAGTCCCCGCTTCCTTAAAGAATGCTATTATAGCGATTGAAGACCATCGCTTTTACAAGCATAATGGGGTTGATTTAATCGGGACTACACGTGCGCTCTTTCGAGACCTGAAAGCAGGCGGGATGGTTGAGGGAGGCAGTACGATAACACAGCAATTAACGAAAAATACCATTCTTACGTCTGAAAAGACCTTAAAAAGAAAGATGCAAGAGGTATTTTTAGCTATTGCAGTTGAACGTAAATATTCTAAATCAGAAATCCTGCAAATGTACATGAATCAAATCTATTTCGGCGATGGAGCCTATGGAATTAAACAAGCAGCCAGCAAATATTTTGCCAAAGATGTACAGGATTTATCCGTAAGTCAATCGGCTTTACTTGCCGGCTTAATTAAAGCACCTTCAGCCCTAAATCCCTATAAGCATATGGAAAAGGCAACGGAAAGACGAAATTTAGTCTTGGCTGCAATGAAGGAACAAGGCTATATCACTAACGGTCAGTATCAAAAGGCAAAAACAGAAAAGATTGTCTTAAATGATAACGGCGGTGATCCATTCCGTGGAAAATATCCCTATTATGTCGATCAAGTTTTAGATGAGGCCATTAAACGATACGGTTTTACACAGGATGAATTATTAACAGGCGGCTTCCGAATTTATACGGAATTAAATCCAAAGATGCAAGCGGCAATAGAAGAAACCTATCAAGATAATTCCCTCTTCCCTAAAAGTATCGACCGCCTTGTCCAGAGCGGCGGAGTATTACTTGACCCAAAAACAGGCGGAGTCAGGGCTATTATTGGTGGTAGAGGGGAGCATACCTTCAGAGGTTATAACCGTGCCTCACAATTAAAGGCACAGCCCGGCTCATCCTTTAAGCCGATAGCTGTTTATACACCAGCGCTAGAGGAAGGCTGGAAAATTACCGATATGCTTAAAGACGAACCAATGAAATTTGGGTCTTATCAGCCTAGTAATTATGACCACCAGTATGCTGGCGAGGTCCCAATGTACGAAGCGGTAAAGGAATCAAAAAATGTTTCTGCCGTGTGGCTCTTAAATGAAATAGGAATGGATAAGGGAGTGGATTCTGTTAAGCGGTTTGGCATTCCGTTTGATAAAGTAGATGAAAATTTATCAATGGCGCTAGGCGGTTTGCATAATGGAGTTTCTCCTTTAGAAATGGCCGAAGCATTTTCAGTCTTCCCTAATAAAGGAAGCAGAATCGAAGCACATGTGATTAAAAAAATCGTTGATCCAGAGGGGAAAGTAGTCGCCGAGTGGAAGGGGAAAAAGGTGAGGGTAACTACGAAGGCTGTATCGGATCATATGACGACTATGCTCCTTGGTGTAGTGGAAGCAGGAACGGGAAAAGCAGCAAAAATCCCTGGAAGGGAAACTGCTGGAAAGACAGGATCTACCCAGGTGCCAATCAAAGGGATCAATGGCTTAAAGGATCAGTGGTTTGTCGGTTATACGCCACAGTTAGTCGGTTCGTTCTGGGTTGGGTATGATCAAACAGATGCGTACCATTACCTGACCCCAACTAGCGGAAAGGGGGCTGCTGTTGTCTTTAGTAAGGTGATGGAAAAGTCATTAAGGGGCGCCTCGAATCAAAGTTTCAATGTCCCACATATTGCCCCCTTGATAGAAAAAAGAAAAAAAGAAGAAGAAAAAAGTGATTTTCAAGAGCATTTCAACAATGAAGTTCAAAGATGGGAAGACAAGTGGAATCAACAAATCGAAAAATGGAGGAATAAACTAAAAGGTCGGGACTAAAAAGAAATATATTCACAAAGAAGTCACATCCAGGTCACAAAAGTGTAATTTTTATCACTTGCTGCATCTGATCTTTATGATATTTTTAAATAAAAATCATAGGGTGGGATGTATATGTCAGAATACTCCATTGTTTTAGCAATTGGCAGTTTTTTAATTCTTTCTTACTTTATCGGTTATACACTCATTAAATCATAAGCTGCAGACAAAGTGTCTGCAGTCTTTTTATTTTTACAAAAATAATGTGAAGTTTATAAATAAGTCAACAATGGATATATATATTGAAGTAAGCGAAATTGTGAGGTGGATAATTATGGAGAAGTATAGGATTGAAAAGGACACGCTCGGAGAAATCCGAGTCCCTGAAGAAATGTATTGGGGAGCGCAAACACAGCGAAGTAAGGAAAATTTTAAAATTAGTGAAGAAAAAATGCCGCTAGAAGTGGTTTATGGTTTGGTCTTGATTAAAAAAGCAGCTGCAGTCGTGAATTGTCAATTAGGTAAGCTAAGCGAAGTCAAAATGAACGCTATCGTAAAGGTATGTAATGACATAAATAATGGAGATTATGATCAACATTTCCCATTACTAGTCTGGCAAACAGGTAGTGGAACGCAATCCAATATGAATGTGAATGAAGTGATTGCAAACCGGGCAAACCATTGGCTAGCCGAAAAGGGGAGTAAGGAGACGGTTCACCCTAATGATGATGTCAATATGTCACAAAGCTCAAATGATACGTTTCCAACTGCTATGCATATTTCCGCCTATATCAAAATTACTGACTCACTAATACCAGCGATTGTAGAACTGAAAAAAACATTTCAGGAAAAAGAGAGAGCTTTTGCTGACATTGTAAAAATCGGCAGAACTCATTTGCAAGATGCAACACCTCTTACCCTCGGCCAGGAAATCAGCGGCTGGAGGGCAATGCTGGATAAAAATGAACAAATGATTAAGGAATCGAGTCAGCATTTATTGAATTTAGCGATTGGGGGAACAGCGGTAGGGACAGGAATTAATGCCCACCCACAATTCGGACAGATGGCGGCAGAAGAACTCAGAAAGATAACGGGTTATTCCTTCAAATCGTCAAATAATAAATTTCATGCCCTGACAAGTCATGATGAAATTGTTTTTGTTCATGGAGCTTTAAAAGCATTAGCCGCTGATTTAATGAAAATTGCCAATGATGTCCGTTGGCTCGCTAGCGGTCCGCGCAGTGGAATAGGTGAGATTAATATTCCCGCGAATGAACCAGGAAGTTCGATTATGCCAGGAAAGGTTAATCCCACACAAAGTGAGGCCTTGACGATGGCAGCTTGTCAGATTTTTGGAAATGATGCCGCTATTAGCTTTGCTGCCAGCCAAGGCAATTTCGAGTTAAATGTCTATAAACCAGTCATCATTTATAATCTCATTCAATCGATACGACTTCTTGGTGATGGGATTCGTTCCTTTAATAAAAACTGTGCAATAGGAATAGAAGTGAATGTTGAAAGAATTAAAAACAACCTAGAGCGCTCGTTAATGTTAGTTACAGCACTTAATCCGCATATCGGGTATGAAAAAGCGGCGGAGATTGCTAAGCTTGCGTTTAAGGAAAATAGTACGTTAAAAGAAGCAGCCCTTAAAAGTGGTTATGTAACGGCTGAGCAATTTGCTGACTGGATTCAGCCTGAAAAAATGGTGTAATTGAACAGTGAAAGCCCCCTCCGTAAAAGGAGGGGGCTCAGCCATATTATTAATTTGTCCAATAAAGTTTGTTAAAGATTAGCGTTGGAATCCGCCGCCAAGTTGAGATTCTGCCATAGCTACAAGACGCTTTGTAATTTCTCCTCCGACAGAACCGTTTGCACGTGAAGTAGTATCTGCACCAAGATTTACACCGAATTCTTGAGCGATTTCATACTTCATTTGGTTAAGAGCCTGTTCTACGCCTGGTACTAAAAGGTTGTTAGAGTTGTTGTTACTTGCCATAGTTGAATAACACTCCTCTTATTAATTTTGGGGTCAGTATGGAATTGAACCATAATATTGCCACCTGGCCTAACCCATATTATCAATTGATTTGATAAAGAATATTAGTAATTGGAGATGGTTGGATGATCCGGAGTTGCACCGGATATTACCCTTGTTGGCTTCATCCATCGGTGTAATTGTTGCTTTGTAATCTTTATTATGATTAATTTTTAAAGTTCTATTCAAAAAAAACAACTAGAAATTTATTCCATTACATACGAAGTTTAAGTTAACGCAAACTAACAATATCTTATAAATAAAAGGGTGAACTATATTGGCGATATGCCCAGTTTGTAATGGTTTAAGAGAAGTTTATTTAATGTGTACGAATTGCGGGGAACCAATGTCAGAAAGCGGGCGTCTCATTGATTTTTTTGATGATTACAGTCCCTATATGGAAATTGATTTAATGAAACTCGAGGATGGTTATCCTGATACGAATTCAGGCCAAAAGTGTCCACACTTGTATAGATGCCCTAGCTGTCACAGTGATGAGGTGATTTTTATAAAAGAATAACCCCGTTACCTAGATAACGGGGCCGATTCTCTATATAAGGAATTGTCCAGCTACAGCGCCTAGGAGCTCGGGGTCATAAGCCAATCCATCAAGAAGGCTCGTCTTATGCCTGTCGCCCCTGGTCAAGGCGCTTCCGCTTTTCTATTTATCTTTCATTTACTGTTCTAATGCGTGATTCAGATTCGGTATCAAAGAAATGCGCCTTATTTAAGTCGAAAGCAAGTTCAATCGCATCTCCAGGCTGAACTTCTGCACGGGAATCTAAACGGGCAACGAAATCCTGTCCGCCAATGCTAGAATAAACCATCATTTCTGCACCAGTTAACTCGGCAACATCAACATTTGCTTTAATTTTTGTACCAGCTGATGCTTCGATAAAGACAGGTTCATCATGGATATCTTCTGGACGTACACCAAGGATGATTTCTTTTCCAACATAACCTTGTTCACGAAGAAACTTCATTTTTCCTTCTGGAACTGCAATTGAAGTATTGCCAATCACGAATTTTCCATCTTGAAGTTTTCCATTAAAGAAGTTCATAGCAGGTGAACCGATAAAGCCGCCAACAAAGACATTTTCAGGCTTTTCATACACTTCTTTAGGTGAACCGACCTGCTGAATGACGCCGTCCTTCATAACAACTAGACGTGTTGCCATTGTCATCGCTTCTGTTTGGTCGTGGGTAACGTAAATAGTAGTAGTATCAAGACGGCGGTGAAGTTTGGCAATCTCAGCACGCATCGCAACACGAAGCTTAGCATCCAAGTTTGATAAAGGCTCGTCCATTAAGAAAACTTTTGCATCACGAACAATTGCACGGCCGAGGGCAACACGCTGACGCTGACCGCCTGATAGTGCTTTTGGTTTACGAGTTAAGTAAGCTTCTAAACCAAGGATTTTTGCTGCTTCTTTAACACGGCGGTCGATTTCATCTTTTGGAAATTTACGTAATTTTAATCCGAATGCCATATTATCATATACAGTCATGTGCGGGTAAAGAGCGTAGTTTTGGAAAACCATCGCGATATCACGGTCTTTAGGAGCAACATCGTTTACTCTTTTTCCATCAATGTAAAAGTCACCTTTTGAAATATCTTCAAGTCCTGCAATCATTCGAAGTGTTGTAGATTTACCGCAGCCTGATGGACCTACGAACACGATAAATTCCTTATCTTCGATATGCAAGTTGAAATCCTGTACAGCCGTTACTTTATTATCGTAAATTTTATAAATATGATCTAATTTTAATTCAGCCATTTGTGTTACCTCCCTGAATAAGTTGTATCTTTAGTGTACAGGGAATGAAAACATTTACATATAGACAGGTTGCACAAAAAGTGAAAACGCTTTTTTGGGCATGTTGTCATTTCTGCTGTTCATATAGCAGACAAGCTAGGAAGACAGTAAAAGCCCCATAGAAATCCTTAAGACCGATCCCTGACTTTTCGATAAATTTATCAATTCGATACTGTAGTGTATTTCGATGAATATATAATTTTTTTGCTGTCATACTGGCATTCAAATTGTTTTCAAGAAAGACTTTGATCGTGGCAAACATTTCATGATCTTCTTTGAATAGCTCAACGATTTCTTGGCTAACCTTATTTTTTAATTCGAGCGGCAGGTGAAAAGCTAAATACGCAGGAAAAACCCGTTCAAAAGTAAAGATATTCGACGGACCCATTCGTGAAACAGCGAAAGAAAAATACTCCTTCTCTTGAAGAAATTTACTTGGTAACTGCTCGGTAAATCCTCTTGGTTTACCGATGTAAAAAGAAATTTTTACATAAAAGTCGCTTTCAAGTGTTTCAGACATGGAAAGAATCTCTTCCTCTGAGAGGGCCATGGTATTCTTCTCTTCAATGACAATCCCTCTGCTTCCGCTTTCCCAAATAATCATAATGTCTTCCGTGAAAAAACCTTTTAAAGCGGATTCTATTTCAGGTTGATTGGTTTCAGCTCCGTTTATATGGAACTGGATAATTCTAAGTGTATTTCCAGCTATGTGGTTTGGTAACGGACCATTTGAATATAGAAAATCATGCCATATTTTTACAGTCGGATGAAGGCTCGAGTTCTGGAATTCTACTAAAGAATAGAGTGTTTTAAGGAGGCTCACTTCTCGTTCATTGAGCTCAGTTTTAGGAATCCCAATCCATTCCTCCTCTGCTTCACTGCAGAAATATAGATAGCGATCTGATGGATTTTCGGGCTTGCTGGGAAAAAGGATCGAATTTTGGTAGAGTGACATTATTTTATTTATCATGTATGATTTCCCCGTTATTAAAGATTTTCAGGCTTTAGGCAATATTATACCAATAGTATGGCAGAGCATAAAAGATAAATGGCTGCACCCAACTTAATTATTAGGTACAGCCATTTCAACTTTATTCAATTTCAGCTGGTGGTTCTTCTTTAGGAAGGTCATGTGCTTCCTCAATATTCGCCGCATCTTCGCGGGCATGGACTGAACCGCCGGACAATCCTTCATTGATCATACGGTCTACATCTACGAAAGCCTTATCTCTGCCTTCGAAGGCAGATTCCTTAGTAGAGAGATTATCTCTCATCATGTGAGTCACCCTTTCCTCTAATACAAATGAACCAGCAGACTTTTCTATTTTGGCCGCGGGTTTAATCTCATCGCATAAGAAGAGATGATGATCTTATTGTGCGGGAAAATGTAAAGTTTCATGCATTTTTTACGCTATTCATAAACATGATAAAGCATTAACTCATGAATCTGGCTCGTTACTACTTCAAGGTCCTCCTGTTCAGGTGCCTCACTCATCCATTCAATGGCACCCGTTTGGTGGTAGGTTCCCGTATATCGTTTTTTCTTGAAATAAAAGGAAATAGTCCAGCCCGGAATATGTTGATTTGAAAAAAGTGGTTTATATTGAAAGTGTAAAATCATCAGCATCCTCTCCTCCTTAAAGACTAATATACATATAGCTTACCTTGTCTTTAAGAAGAGGGAAATCTTTTCTTTCCGGCTGAGGAGGATTCTTCAATGAGTTGAAGAAATAAGCGACATAGGTTTTCAATTTTCTTTTTCTCAATCTCTTCTTCATCAAAGCTCATGGGTTTTGAATTTACCTCGTAAATATAATATCTTCCTGTTTTACTTACTCCGGCGTCAATGGTAAACTCACCGAAGTATCCAAAATAGTTGGATAGTGATTTACCGATACTAGGAATAATTGTCTGAAAAAACACATCATGCTCTTTTGATTTTAGCAGCTGATAGGGAAGGAGGCTTCCCCCTGACGGGATATGAGTTGTGATTTCTTGTTCCTGAGAAAGGCGAACCCCAACTCCTGAAAGGGTGTAATCATCATGATTGGCATGTGCTAGGATTCGAAAATCAAAACGTTTGCCTTCATACTCTGCTGATCGAACTTCTTCCTGTGCTATATATCGTTTCTTTAATAGTTCTTCGTTCCATTCTTCCCAAAAATGAGTAAAGGATGAGTAGGTTTCTTGTTTAAGAATGCTATCCAATTGTATTCCCGAGGGACCGTCCATCCGTAGACGTACAATACCTTTTCCCTTTGAAGATTGAGTGGGTTTTAAATAAATCCCTCCGAATTCCATGAGAAATTCTAATAATTCGTTATGCCCCTGTACAAGGATGGTTTTCGGCAAATAATACTGCAGGATATCATCACCTTTTAATAGTTGATACAGTTCATATTTGTCGATAAAACAAGGATTAAAAAAAGGTATTTTCTTTTTCTTTAAAAGTGAAAATAACCATTGGCTCTTTTCTTCCTGTTCTGAAGCACGAAACGGGATACGGTTATAGACTAAATCCGGGAAGGGGAAGGACTTCTTTTTCCAACGGTTTTCCTCAGGTGAATAAAAATAGCCGTATATATAATCATCCTTCACATCTTCCGGTATGAATACAAAGCTTAGTCCATTTAGTGAAATAAGCTTTTTTTGGATGTTAATAAATAGTGGACCATTTCCAGCAATGGTGTCCTCTGATTTCCTTGCTGTCAAGATACCAATCAATGGTGTGCCATCGGTTTTCATTTAAAGATTTCCTCAGGGTGTAATAAGGCTTGCTCAGTTAGAAAAACGGCAAACGCAATGGATAATTTCCGGGTTAATAAATCAAATTCCTTTAATTCCGGATGACTAAAGATGGATCTTCCTGGTTTCGAATTAGCTTCAAACAGCCAAACATCACCGTTTCGATCAATTCCTAAATCAAAGCCAATCTCTCCAATAATACCCTCAATAGTAAGATCGAGTGCCTTACTTAGCAAAAGAGCGGCCTCACTTAGTTTTTCACTGAAGGTTTCAGCTTCTTGTTTAGGGAAAATTTCACCAACTGTCTTTATTTCCCCGCCGCTTCGTGTATGGGTGGTGACGCTGCCTTGCCCAGCAATTTTTCCAGCAATGGCTGTTATCTGCCATTCACCATGTTCGTCTTTATTTGTATGGACGCGGAAATCAACTGGACGTTGATTGATTCTAAGCAGATGAATCCCTTGCTGGACTAACATTCTATCGAGTGATTGCGTTGCAAACACCGATTGAAATAATCGTTCCAAACTGGCGTATTTTCGTAATCGATTAGTTCCTGTGTCGTCTTGATACCGGCAATAATAATCGTTTGTGTGTTTGTCGAAGATAACTTGATGAACCCCATGACCTAGACTGCCATTCTTGGGCTTTATAACAACATGACCAAACTTGGAAAGCATGGTTTCAATTGAGGAAAAGGATGTAAACGGATAGGTCTCAGGTAAATAGGCTGTAACAGATGAGTCTTGCTGCAGTCTTTCATAAATATCAAGTTTATTAAAGAATCCAGGGTTGTACCATGGAATCAGATATTCTTTTTGGAGGCGATTTCTCACTTTAATTAATTTTGGATTTTCCTCACTTTTTCGATTCGGGAGGCGGTCATAGATCACATTGGGGAAAGGAACTTCAACTGTTAGCCAAGCATTATCCTGAAAGAAATATCCTTCCATCGTTCCCTGCTCCCAATTAATATGCTGTTCCCCAAAAACAAAGGCATGCGCACCGACAGATTGATTGACAGAAAGCAGCTTCGAAAAAAATAAGGTCCGTTCACCAATTGGCTGTTCTGGGTACGAAGTAAATCCAGCCGTAAAGATCCCAACTAATGGACCAATATAAAGAACCTCATCCTCTAGAAAGGCATGTAAAGGAACTCTAAAATAAGGATACTGGATCATCTCTTGGATTTTCCTGCTGATGACAATTCGGTCATCTTTGTCCGGATGGGGAAAAAATTCAACTTCCATTGATTTTGAGCCAAAAGCGATTTTTTTAATTTCTTTACCCTGAAGCAGCTTAGAAGGACAAAAGACAATTAACTGATCATTTTGTGCCACTTCAATGAGATAATGTTTTCTCATAATAGACCTTCCTTTCCGTTTGATCATGCTCTGAAAGGTATTTTCCGTAAAGGAGCGGTTTGGTGTAAAGGGACTCTTGTAATTCTGGGTTCGTCGATAAAAGCACTTTCCTGCCTGGTTTAGAGTTAATATCAAGTATCCAAATTGAACCGTCTTTGGCAATGCCGATATCTATTCCAATTTCAAATAGAGGCATAAACGCATGTTCCAGAGGAGAGGGGAGACTGGAAAGAATAAAATTTAGCTCCTGCTGTAAATATTCAGCTTTAGCAGGTGGAAGGGAAATAAGCCAGTCTTTAAAATTGATTACATTCCCTCCTGCAGCTAAGTTTGATAGAATTCCGCCTGTCGTTCCCATCCGTATTCCCCGCCCTTGTTCTCCCCATACTCCCTGTTCATTTTTTTGCAAAAGAATCCGAATATCAAAGGGCTTGTGGTCTTTATTTGAAAGTTCCAAATACGGCTGCAATAAATAACTTCGCTGTTTTAATAGAAGCTTGAGCCATTGACTAAGCTTTGCTTCATTTGGAAAGATTCGAGCAATAATTCTTTTTTGTTTTTCTGTTTTAACATGTATCGTTTTTTCATTTTTCTTTAAATAGTAAATACCGTACCCTTGGGAACCATTAATCGGTTTTAAAATTATTTTTTTCCTAAGTGTAAGTTCCGTCAAGATGCCTTCAACATCTGAAACTGCCTGTGTTGAAGGTAAATAGGATGCTAGTTTAGTCGTTTTTAAAGTTTGATATAGTTCCCATTTATTCGGTAATCCATAGCCTAAAAAGGTAATATCATTTCGGCTTTTTAACCATGTGACAATAGTCAGGCATTGTTTAGAATGTTCATCTTCTCCGTAAAAACAACGATCATAAATAATAGTTGGGATTGGAACGGTGCATTCCAACCAAGAAGCTGTACTTGAATCAAACTTCGCCCCTTTAACGTGGAGATTATGTGGATCTATATCGGAAGGAATAAACCTGAAAACCTCCATCTCCAATGACTCAGCACGGTTAGCCAATTCATTTATATATGCATTTTCACTTTCCCTATTTAATGTCATAATTCCAAATGTTAACAATTTACATTTCCTCCTTAATAACGGCTGTATCAAATGCAAGAATGGTACAGAACTGGATAATGGCCTTGGCAGAGGGTCTGATTTTTGTTAAACCATCCTCAAAGTTTTTGGATGGCTTAGAATTCACCTCGATTAACCATGGTTTTCCATCTTGATCAACGCCAATGTCGATCCCAAGTTCCCCAATAATGCCTTGTGAATTTCGGTTTAAAATCGAGGCAGTTTCGAGTGCTAATTCTTTCATTTGGGCTAGTACTTCTATAGCTTTGTTACCACTTATGCACGTTCTTAATGCATTTAATGGTCGTGTAAGGGTGCCGCCTCTTGCTAAATTTGAGACAAACTCTTGATCCGCGGCAATCCTTGCTACAGTTGAGGTTACCATCCAATCGTTATCCAAATTTTGATGGCATAGAACTCTGAAATCCATCAAAGCTGACTGATAGGACAACAATGGAATTCCTTGTTGAAT
Organism: Bacillus sp. ISL-18; assembly: GCF_018613415.1. Classification (GTDB taxonomy): domain Bacteria; phylum Bacillota; class Bacilli; order Bacillales; family Cytobacillaceae; genus Neobacillus. The sequence continues at coordinate 121,149 of NZ_JAGGQG010000002.1, forward strand.
AATATAAATCCGATCGTGGATAAATGGCTTGATTTGTTGATATAGTTCATCTAACGAAAAAGGCCCCCCTTGTTTAGCAGCCAAGGATTTTAACGAGGTTTCAAAAGTGTAAAGAGAATCCTGGGCACGAGTTACTTTAAAAATATTTCGGCCTTGACTTCCATGAATAGGCTTTAGAAAAAGGGTGTGATGTTTTTGTGCCAGGTCATAAAAATGTTTTTTCGAAAATAGTTTTGTTTCAGGTAGATAAGAATCTAGATTCTTTTCATATTTTAGGTGTTCGTAAACTTCCCACTTCGAAAGAAAGCGGTCGTTAAAGAACGGTATCAATAATTGCGCAACTTTTTCTCGAAAATGTTTAAAGTCCTTTTTATACTCCCGTGCTCTGGAATGGATCCGGTTATAAATAACATCCGGGACAGGCAGCTGTGCAGCGGTCCATTTTCCATCTTCGCAATAATATCCTTGACTACTTAAAAACTGTTCATAGGAAAAAACGTAGAAGAATCCACCATTCTCACTAAATCCTTGTTGAAGTTCCTCACAAAACAAATGGATGGAGCGAAATTTCGGTCCAGTGTTTTTGTTTTCAATTGAATCTGTCAATAAAGCTGCCACAGGTCCGAGCTTTAAGGTTTGACACTCAGGAAGAACCATTGCTTGAAATTTAATGGGATGAATGGGGAGAAAAAAGGATTCCATAAAATCTTCTGAAAAATGAATCGTATGATCTGGTAAGTCTTCGGTTTGAACGATCGCAGGAATGGTTTTTCTACCGATCGAGATGTTTAGCTCACTGAGCTGATTTAATTGTAGCTGCTTGCACAATTGCGCAGACATTTGGATAACATTCTTATCTTTGTCTGTTAATTTTTTCGGTACAATTAGGATCGAGGTTAATGAAAATGACATACTCACCCCTCATTTTCTTGGATATTGGGCATTAGTTGATATAAGTAATTTATGTAAAGGCTTGAGAAATGGTGATTTGAACATTCTCGCAATAAATAGAATAGTTTGTTATAGTTGTGAAGATGTTTATACAAAAAGGAGTGGCTTAAAATGGCAGTTAATTTATATGATTCAGCCTACGCATTAGAAACAGCAATTCGTCAAAGCAATGAGTATATACAATTACAGCAGGCTTATAGCGAAGTAAATGCAGACCCTCAAGCAAAACAAATGTTTGATCAGTTTAGACAAATGCAAATGAATTTGCAGCAAAAACAAATGATGGGCCAAAATATTTCTGAGCAGGAAATCCAGCAGGCTCAATCAACCGTTGGCCTTGTTCAGCAGAATCAAAAAATTGCCCGTCTAATGGAAGCAGAACAGCGAATGAGCATGGTGATTGGCGAATTAAACAAAGTTATTATGAAGCCATTGGAAGATTTATACGGAAACCTCTAAAATGAATTGAAAGCCTTCGGTCGCAAAACCGAAGGCTTTCTCTTTTTGTTCTATATACCCCCAAAAAATCATAAAAGTGTTATAAAGGTAATTTCACCAAGAACAGGGGGCAACATAATGATTTATCGCTTGCTTGCGCTAAATATTGATGGCACGCTACTCCAATCGAATGGGAAAATCCATAAATCAACTAGGGAAGCAATTGAATATGTTCAGCAAAAAGGGATTTATGTAACATTGGTTACATCGCGAAGCTTCCCCTCAGCTAAGAAGGTGGCGAAGGCGTTAAAAATAACCGCACCCCTTATTACCCACCAAGGAGCATTTATTGCCAGTACAGTGGAGAAGCCTGTTTATGTTAAAAGAATTGATGAAGACATCACGTATGATGCGATTCGTTTTTTAGAAGCATTGCCGTGTCAAATCAGGCTAGTTCATGAGCAATTTTCATTAGCCAATAAATTAAAGCTTAATAATCAGTTACTGGCTAAAACTGTATTTACTTCAGGAGATCCCGTTTTCTATTCCCAGCAATTTGTGTCTTCTTTAAGCGAGTATCTACATGACCAGCCAGTAACATCTCCTAAAATAGAGGTGTACTTTGAAGATGAGCGGGACCTTAGCGATGCAGTTCAGGCATTAAGAAAAATGTTTACAGAAATTGATGTGATCCAATTGGATTCTTTGAGATTAGATATTGTTCCGGCCGGTGTTTCTAAGCTGGCTGGATTATCATACTTAGGCAGCCAACTGGGGATCAAGCGAAGTGAAATGGTTTATATTGGTGATGGGCTGGATGATATTCCATTAATCGCAGCAGCAGGGCTAGGGGTGGCAATGTGGAATGCCGATTTTGAAGTAAAGAAGGCTTCCGATTGGGTAACCAGATCGAAAAATGAACATGGTGTTGCCTACATGGTAAAAGAACACTTCCGCAAGCAGCAGCCAATTGAATTTTTAAGGAAAATGAAGATCATCAAAAATTAAAATATGAAGGTGTCCCAAAAGTTTTAGGGATACCTTCTTTTTTACATTAAACTAGTCTGTTGATTTCCGCTCCAGGCGCTTCGCTTTCCGCGGGCGGTACGGGGAGCCTCCTCGTCGCTTCGCTCCTGCGGGGTCTCCCCTGCCCCGTACTCCCGCAGGAGTCTTCGCGCCTTCCGCTTCATTCAACAGGTGTGCAAATTTAGTCATCAACCATCTTTAGGGTCGGCCTCTTTTTGTAAGAACTTTGAAAATTGTCCGCTCCAGCAACTGGGGGTCAAGACGCTTCCTTTTTCCATTTGACCTTGTTTTCTTGATTTTGTACACTTAAGAGAGTTTAGAAATGTCTAGCATAAGCAGCAGAAGAAGGATTCTTGTGCTTTTTATATGAAAGGTGATTAACTTTGCGAATTTCAATTATTGGGATAGAGGATGAAAGATTTAACCGGCAATTGCAGCTTATTGCCAATTTGTTTTTTGAGGAATCTGAAGTTTTTATGGGGATTCAAAGCGATGAAGATGTTCACATAAAGTTTTCGCTACAGGTCCAAGATCTTATAACTGTAGAAGCTGAATTAAAGGATCAGAATGGAAAAGTACTGTTCACTAATTATCAGAAAAAAATGATTATATCAGATACTGAAAAGGAACAGTTTAAACAAATTAAGAATGCAGTAGCTCATGTTTATTTAACATTACTCCAGGACTGGACAGGCATTATACAAAAATGGGGGATTTTAACAGGGGTTAGACCTACAAAATTACTTCATCGGAAAGTGCAGGAAGGCATACCGCAAGAAGAGGCGCATCAGCAATTAAAAGAGGATTACTTAATTAGCGATGAAAAGATTGAGTTGATGCAGCATATTGTTGACCGCCAGCTTGCAGTTGTTCCTGACCTATATTCGCTGCAAAAAGAAGTCAGTATTTATATCGGTATCCCGTTTTGTCCAACCAAATGCGCCTATTGCACCTTTCCTGCTTATGCTATTAATGGCAGGCAAGGTTCTGTCGATTCTTTCTTGGGGGGCCTTCATTATGAAATGCAAAAGGTTGGTGTTTGGCTAAAGGAAAAAGGTGTCAGAATCACAACGGTTTACTATGGTGGAGGCACCCCCACTAGTATTACAGCGGAAGAAATGGATATGCTTTACGAAGAAATGTATACTTCGTTTCCTGATGTTGAGCACATTCGTGAAATTACAGTAGAGGCGGGGCGCCCTGATACGATTACACCTGAAAAATTAGAAGTCCTAAAAAAGTGGAATATTGATCGGATTAGTATAAATCCACAATCTTATACTCAAGAGACTTTAAAGGCGATCGGAAGACATCACACCGTTACCGAAACAATTGAAAAATACCATTTGGCGCGTCAAATGGGCATGAATAATATTAATATGGACTTAATTATCGGTTTACCGGGTGAGGGGTTGGATGAATTTACCCATTCCTTAACAGAAACAGAAAAATTAATGCCTGAGTCGCTGACCGTTCATACGCTGTCATTCAAGAGAGCCTCAGAAATGACAAAAAATAAAGACAAATATAAGGTTGCTCCGCGTCAAGAAGTAGAAAAAATGATGGAGCTTGCTGAAAATTGGACTAAAGCTCATAGCTATGTACCCTATTACTTATACCGTCAAAAGAATATCCTTGGAAATCTTGAGAATGTCGGGTATTCATTCCCTAATCAAGAAAGCATCTATAATATTATGATTATGGAAGAGCAGCAAACCATTATAGGACTTGGCTGTGGTGCTGCAAGTAAATTTATTAATCCGGTAACTGGGAAGATTACGCATTTTGCCAATCCGAAGGACCCTAAATCGTATAATGACAACTTTGAAAAATACACGCAAGATAAACTTACGATTCTAGAAGAATTATTCTCAGAAGAAGGTTCCCCTGCTTAAATCTAAGCGGGGTTTTTTGTATAAGGAATAGGAAAATTTACTTAGAGTACTGTCTGGATCAAGCCTTCCTTAAGAAAATTCAATATATTTTGAATGCTTATTTTTATTGTTGTCAATTCCATATATAATGGAATTGAATGAATAAAAGGGGGGAGATGCGGATGTCTATTAATTTTGTAACGGATAAGGTGAATTTGCGAGTAAATGGCCGTGTTGCCACGATTGAATTAAACCGGCCGGAGGCATTAAATGCAATGGACACAGATGTTATAAAGGGGCTGGTTTGCAAGCTGAAGGAGATTAGTGAGTCTGATGAAATCGATATAGTAGTCCTAACAGGAAAAGGAAAAGCCTTTTCAGCCGGCGGCGATATTAAAACCATGCTGTCCAATATGAATGAGGCGGATTTCTTTCCAGTGATGGATTACATCAGCGAATTAATTATTACTTTATACAGCCTGCCAAAACTAACAATTAGTGCTGTTTCTGGTGCAGCTGCCGGTTTAGGATTTAGTTTGGCGCTAGCGACCGATTATATTATCGCAGATAAAACTAGTAAGCTAGCGATGAATTTTATTGGTATTGGCTTAATTCCCGATGGCGGAGCACACTTCTTTTTAGAAAAAAGATTAGGAGAGACCATGGCTAAGCAGGTCATTTGGGATGGAAAAATGTTAAGTGCTGACGAAGCATATAAAATAGGATTAATCCAAGAAGTAGCAGCAGGCAGCCTTCAGGAAACATTAGAGGAAAGGGTACAAGATTGGTTAAGCCGTCCAGTTCAGGCCATGATTAAAACCAAAAAAATTATGGCTGAGAAGAATCGTCCCCAATTACTTAAAGTACTGGAGTTAGAGAAATTCGGCCAGCAAAAAATGCGTGAAACACTTGACCACCGTGAAGGAATCCGGGCTTTTCTCGAAAAAAGGAAACCGAAATTCATAGGAAAATAAAGCAACAAAGAAGCCCATGGGCTTCTTTGTTTGCTTTATGAATGAAATAATAAAAGCTTGCCGCTAGGTGATGTTAATCGATGTGTCTTTTCTAGTAATTGTTTTTCTTGTAATAGTTGTTCCCCTTGTTTCTTTGCAGCCTCATCATTTTCGGCTTGAAGATTTTCTTCTAATAATTTGTCCCCATTTGCCTCGAAGGCTGTTAATTTATAAGTTTTCATCGACAATCCCCCTCATGTATCAATGTTTAGTAGGAGCCGGCGTTTATTCATTAGCCGTTTCTATTAAAATTCTATTTTCACACAATTCTTTAAATTTTTCAAAATAAAAAAGTTGAAACCAAAATATGGTATATTCGTATTAAAGAAGGAAAGGGGTGCGTAATATGGTACTCAAACTTGAACATGTTACCAAAAGGTTTGGTCAATTTACGGCGGTTAATGATTTATCAATAACGGTACCTGAAAAAGAAATGTTTGGATTCTTAGGGGCAAACGGCGCCGGCAAAACGACAACATTTAGGATGATATTAGGACTACTGGATAGTTCGGGAGGCCGGATTACTTGGGATGACCACCCCATTGATTATTCCACTAGTCATTTGGTCGGCTATTTGCCTGAGGAAAGAGGCTTATATCCAAAATTAAAAGTACGTGATCAAATAGTCTATTTAGCAAGGCTGAGAGGAATGCAAAAGACTGAGGCATTAGTTGAATTAAAATCGTGGTTAAAGCTTTTTAAAATTCCAGACTATGAGAATAAGAAGGTTGAAGAGCTTTCAAAGGGAAACCAGCAGAAAATCCAGTTTATAGCTGCGGTAGTCCATAAACCTAAATTATTAATCTTAGATGAGCCGTTCAGCGGACTTGACCCTGTTAATGTTGAGATGCTAAAGGAAGCGGTTTTAACCTTGAAGGAAAATGGAGCAACAATCGTGTTCTCGAGTCATCGGATGGAGCATGTGGAGGAGATGTGTGAACACCTATGTATCTTACATAAGGGCAGTCCGGTCGTAAGTGGATCGTTAAAAGAGATCAAACGGGAATTTGGCAAAAAGAATCTAGTGATTCATGCAGATTTTGCCTTAGACTCATTGAAAAATTTCCCTGGGGTCGTGAAAGCTAAAGTGACCATGGAGGGTATTCACCTGCAGATTGATGGGGAGGAAGTTGCGGGGAAAATCCTTAAAGACATTGTCGATAAAGGGTTTATACGCAAATTTGCTCTAGAAGAGCCTTCATTAAATGATATCTTTATTGAGAAAGTAGGTAATTCTTATGAATAGTTTCTGGATTATCTTATTTCATACCTATCTTAACAAGCTCAAAACGAAATCGTTTATTGTCACGACATTATTAACCGTTGTCATTGTCTTAGCGATTACGAACATTAATAATATCATCGATTTATTTGATAAAAATGGCGGAAAGGAAAAGGTTGCGGTAATTGACCAATCCGGCCAGCTTTATGAGCCATATAAACAGCAAATAAAAAGTGTTAATAAGGATATTCAACTGACTTTTTACAAGGGCAGTGAAAAGCAGGCGGAAAGATTAGTTGAAAAAGGTGAATTTGCAGGAGTTATTCAACTGAATGTTAACGAGCAGAAGCTGCCTGAAGCTACCTATAAAGCCAAAAGTATCGCCGATTCAACTTTATATACTGATCTTCAAACAGGATTGCAGCAGCTTAAAACGATGCTTGCAGCTTCACAGATTAATTTAGCACCGGATCAGCTGCAAAAACTTTATGAACCAGTCTCGTTTAAAAAAATGGCCCTTGAAAAAAATGCCAAAACGGAAGAGGAGTTAAACCAGGCAAGAGGATTAGTCTATGTCTTGCTATTTGTTATCTATTTTGCCGTGATTATGTATGCCAACATGATTGCGATGGAAGTTGCAACCGAAAAATCTTCACGGGTTATGGAGATTTTAATATCAAGTGTTTCTCCAATTAAACAAATGTTTGCCAAAATAGTGGGAATTGGATTATTAAGCCTGACCCAATTAGCGGTTTTTTTAGTGGTTGGTTATTATTCATTTATGAGAAATATGGAGTCATTAAAGGATGGTTTTTTCGGGGTATATGGATTTGGAGGAATCCCAACCGCGACCATTGTGTATGCAGTTATTTTCTTTATTCTTGGTTATTTTCTATATGCCACACTCGCAGCCTTTTTGGGGTCGCTTGTCAGCCGGATTGAAGATGTACAGCAGATGATTACACCAATGACCTTAATGGTGGTTGCTGGCTTTATGATTGCCATGTTTGGACTTGGTAAGCCTGACGCCTCATTTATTACTGTAACATCCTATATTCCTTTCTTCACACCGATGATTATGTTTTTACGTGTCGGTATGCTGACGATCCCGGCCTGGGAGGCAATCTTAGGAATCATCATCCTTATTGCAACGATTGCAATACTTGCTATTTTTGGTGCCCGTGTATACCGCGGCGGTGTGTTAATGTATGGAAAATCGAACTCCTATAAAGACATTAAAAAGGCATTACAATTAACAAAAAACGAATAAGAATAAGAGGGTCTTACCACTTTTGGTAAGGCCCTCTTGTTTTAGAACATGTATTCGCATTTCTCCATTAAAGGTGCTACAATGGAGAAAAGATGGTGAAAGGAATATTTTATGAAAAAGATATCGTTTATCCATGCAGCCGACCTCCATTTAGACAGTCCCATGATTGGTTTAAAGCATTTGCCGGAAAATATCTTTAATCGAGTAAAAGAGAGTACATTTACTGCATTGAAAAAACTAACCGGGACTGCGATTGAGCGGCAAGTTGATTTTGTCATCATTGCAGGGGATATATTTGATGGTGAGGATCGCAGTTTACGTGCACAGGCTCGTTTTCGTAAGGAAATGCTAAAACTTAACGACGAAAAAATCCCGGTCTATATCGTTCATGGTAATCATGACCATTTAAATGGCTCTTGGGTTCACCTAGACATGCCAGAAAATGTACATGTTTTTGGAAGCAAGGTTGAAAAAATGGAGTTAATCACAAAAAGCGGTACCAAAGTCCATCTATACGGATTTAGTTATGGAACAAGACATATTTTTGAACGAAAAATCGATGAGTACAACAAAATCGAGGGCGCAGATTACCATATTGGAATTCTTCATGGAAATGAGAGTTCCGGGACAGACCACGATAATTACGCGCCATTTACAGTAAAGGATCTCGTTCAGAAAAATTTTGATTATTGGGCGCTGGGACACATTCATAAACGTTCAGAATTATCCTTGAATCCTCCTATTATTTATCCCGGTAATATCCAAGGAAGAAATAAAAAGGAACCGGGAAGTAAAGGATTCTATCATGTTGTATTTACAGATGGGGATGCAGCAATGGACTATATTGAGGCTTCTGATATTATTTGGGAGGAATTAACCGTTAATGCCGAGACAGCCGTTAACTTTGACGATCTCTTCCATTTATGCCAAATAGCCATTAATGAACTAAGAAGAGAACGTAACGGAACACTACTAACCCTTAGGTTGAAAAATACACAGCTGGCAGATATGCGCGAACAGAAAAGTATCGATAATGAATTGCTTGAACTTCTCTTAGAAGATGAAAGTGAAGAAGAGTCCTTTGTTTGGGTAGCGGATTTGAAATTCAATGAAAAATTGCCTTTCGATAAAGAAAAAGTAAAAACGGAAGCCAATTTTTATGGTGAATTATTTGAGGTCATCGACCATTTTGATCAAACCGAGCAAGCCTTAGCACCACTTTATGAGCATCCATTAGCAAGAAAATACTTACCGCATTTAGAAACGGCAGAGAAAGATGAATTACTTAGAAAAACAGAAAAATTAATAATTGAATTACTTTATCAGGCCTAATTAAGGAGAAGCGGATGAAAATTCAGGAAATATACATTTATGGATACGGCCAATTAGAAAATGTAATCATTAAGTCTCTTTCAGATTATCAAGTTTTTTATGGCGAGAATGAAGCAGGGAAGTCCACCTTGATGGCTTTTATTCATGGCATTTTATTCGGTTTCCCTACCAAACAGACATCCGAGCTTCGCTATGAACCAAAACATAGTACGAAGTACGGTGGAAAGCTTAGAATTTATCACGAAGAGCATGGATTTGCTGTGATTGAACGTGTAAAGGGGAAAGCCGCAGGGGATGTACAGGTGATGATGGATAATGGGACTGCCGGCGGTGAGGAGCTCCTAAAACAATTGTTGGGTAACTTTGATAAAAGCTTGTTTCAGGCCGTTTTCTCCTTTAATTTACAGGGGCTTCAGAACATTCACCAAATGAAGGGCGAAGAAATTGGCAAGTTTTTATTTTCAGCAGGGACCCTGGGCAATGAGCAGCTGGCCAAAGCGGAAAACTTTTTGCAAAAAGAACTGGATGTACGTTTTAAGCCATCAGGGAAGAAACCAATTTTGAATGAAAAATTACAGGAACTTCATGAATTAAAAGGGCAATTAAAAAAGGCGGCAGCGAGGAATAATGAATACGAGGAACTTCAACGAAAAAAAGAGGCATTGCATCAAGAGATCGATCTAAGGAATACTGCAATCCAAGAAACTGGCGAAAAAATCAATAAACTTAAAGAATGGAAGAGAATCGAATCTGTTGTTAAGGAAGAAATTTGGACCGAAACAGAGCTAAAGGAGTTAGGAACAATCGACTTCCCAGCTCGCGGGATTGAAAGACTCGAAAAAATAAATCAGCTGATTCATCCCCTTAAAGCCGAAATTACTAGTAGTACCACTAGGGTAGAAGGTTTACAGGAAGAATTAACCGGTATTGGCCCTGATCTTGAATTCCTAGAAAATGAGCCCTCCATAGTAACATTACTTGACCAAGTTCCAATTATCGAACAATTAACATTAGAGAAAAAGCAATCTGAACAGAAACTCTTAGATTTTGAAGAAAAGCTTTCGGTAACAAGAGAAAAACTGCATTTGCCCCTAACAGAGGATGAAATCCTCATGATTAATACAAATATATACATGAAAAACCAAGTAGAAATGGTTACTCGTAAAAAACAAAAGTTAGAAGAAGTAAAGGAAGAGTTAGATAGTCAATATCAAGAGGAAAAAGAGGCGCTTGATCAAATAGAAAAAGAGGTTCATTTCGCTGAGAGTAAGATATTGCCCCAAAAAGAAAGAGTTCAAATCGAGGAGCAAATAAGTCAGCGGAATGATAAACAGAGCTTAGAATGGGAACTAAAATCAATACAAGAAAAAATAGAATACTACCAGCATGAAAATGAGCGAAGTCAAGCGGCAAAAAAAAAGCAGCAAAGTGATCGGAAAAATCAGATGTTTCTCATTACGTCAATCCTATTTGGAGTATTTTTATATGGGCTAATTACCATGCAATGGTTCCTGATGATTGTTGGCGTAGCAGGGTGTATCGGTCTTGTCCTTTTTTGGATGAAAGGGGCAAAACAGACGAAAGAAGACAGCATTTGGCAAAAGATTGCTGAATTAAAAGAAGAAGAAAAAGCTTTGCAACAAAAGCTTCAGACATCCGAATATCTCGATGCTAAATCACTTGAGAATCAATTGCTTGTTGATAATCAAAGGCGTCAAGAGCTGCAATTGTTAAAACTCAAGCTAAAGCAGCAACAATCCCTATTTGAAAAGATCATCTCTAAATTCGAGGACTGGGAATTAGCAACAGAACAAAATAAAGAAAAACTCCTTTTCATTAGTAAAGAGTTAAATATTCCTGAATATATTGCCGTTAGTTTTTTAGCCGAGGCATTTGCGTATATTGAACAGTATAAATCGATTTGTCGAGATAAAAATCAGTTTGCACTAAGGATAAACGAAATTAACCATCAACAATCTTTAGTAGAAGAAGGCTTAAGGTCAATAGAAGAGCGCTTTTTACAAGAAAAGGGCCATGATTTACACACTTCAGCCTATCTAATACGAAACAAACTCAAGGAAGAACATGAAAAGCAAATCATGAGCAAAGAGAGAGCAAAGAAGCTAGCAGAAATTAAAGCAGATTTAGCTCAAAAAGTACAAGAACTAGAACTTTTACAACTAGAACATCATAAACTCTTACTTGCTGCAAAGGTAGATTCAGAACAAGAATTCTACTTATTGGGGGAAAAGGCAAAAAAATACGAGGAACTGCTTGAAAGACGACGCTCTCTGCACAACCAACTCCAATATTCTCTCCTCACAGAAATGGAGAAGGAAGGCTTTTTGTCTATATATGACTGCGAGGGGTTAATCAAGCAATGGGAGTTTGACATACAGCAATTACAAGAAAAGCTGAAAAAGGATCGAGATGAAATGGCTGCCATAAATTTTGAAATTCAAGTTCTCGAAGAGGGTGGGGTGTACACTGACATTCTCCATCAGTTTAAACAAAAGAACTATGAATTGGGAGAGGCAGCCAAAGAATGGTCTGTCTATCGTTTGGCGCAAGCGGTATTGGCGGAAACGATTGATAAATATAAAAACGTCCATTTGCCAAGAATGCTTGTAAAAGCAGAGGAGTACATGTCTTTTTTAACAGATGGAAGCTACAATAGAATCCATTTGCAAAAGTCAGGAACAGGTTTTCTAGTTGAACGGGATGACCACACTGTCTTTGAAGCAAATGAGTTAAGCCAAGCGACAACGGAACAATTATATGTTTCGATTCGATTGGCTTTGGCTACAACACTTTATGATAAATATCAGTTTCCTATTATCATCGATGATAGTTTCGTTAATTTTGATGCAAAAAGAACGCAAAAGGTGATTGAACTTCTGCGTGGATTGAAACAAAATCAGGTCCTATTTTTTACTTGTCATGAGCATTTATTAGCTCATTTCAAAAAGGAAAATGTTCTTCGTTTGGAAAAAGGTGCTGTTCAGACTACTTAATAGAGTAATAGCTGGATATGGTATACTCTAATTATCGGAAGGGAGAGTGAAGAGGTTGAGCAAGGGGATATTACAGTATGATGTTGGAGAACAAGTTGAATTATACCTTCTAATAAAGAGTTCAACAAAGGGAATTGCCAGTAATGGGAAAGCATTTTTGACATTAATTCTGCAAGACCAAAGCGGGGAGATTGAGGCGAAGCTTTGGGATGCTGGGGCAGAGGATGAAAAGAATTATGCAGCACAGACAATTGTAAAAATACTTGGGGAACTTCAAAACTACCGAGGGAAAAGTCAGTTGAAAATCCGTCAAATTCGAAAAACGGGCCCTTCTGATGGTGTCAGGCTTGATGATTTTCTTGTGACTGCACCAGTTAGTCAGGAAGAAATGATGAGTAAGTTGACCCAGTATATATTTGAAATGAAAAATCCGAATATCCAAAGGGTCACCCGGCATTTAATAAAAAAGCATCAAAAGGCCTTCTTAGAATATCCTGCAGCAACAAAAAATCATCATGAATTTGTTTCAGGGCTCGCCTATCACGTTGTCAGTATGTTGGACTTGGCCAAAGCAATAGCATCCTTATATCCCAGCCTTGATAAGGATTTACTTTATGCTGGAGTAATTTTGCATGATATGGGAAAGGTTATGGAATTATCAGGACCTGTTTCAACTACCTATACCATTGAAGGGAATTTACTTGGACATATTACCATTATGATCACCGAAATCGGAAAGGCAGCTGAGGAACTAGGCATTACAGGAGAAGAAGTATTAATCCTCCAGCACTTGGTTTTAAGCCATCATGGTAAAGCAGAGTGGGGAAGTCCCAAACCTCCTATGATAAAAGAAGCGGAAATCCTTCATTATATTGATAATCTTGATGCAAAAATGAACATGCTCGACCGGGCCCTTGAGAGAGTAAAGCCAGGGGAATATACCGAGCGCATATTTGCCTTAGATAACCGTGCCTTTTATAAGCCGGTATTCCATAAGTAATACAAAAAAATAACCCGATTTGGGTTATTTTTTTTGGGAAAAAGAATAATTTAGGTTCAGATGAAATATGTTGTAGTAAAAGAAAACTAAAGTGGACAAACATTAGTGAAGGGAGCAGGAGACATTGACGATACCTATTTGGATTTATGCAGTGGTGGCAGGAATAGTAATTAGCGCCCTAATGGCGATTAAAACGGGGCGGGAAGAGCGGCAAGTAGAAATGGAAAGTATCGAGCGTGAAGGAGAAATTTATATTAAACGACTTGAGCGTGAGAAGGAAAAACGTGAAGAATTGAGAGCACCTGGTGAATAAATGACGGGAAGAAAGCACAGATATAAACGAAAGACATTATAAAAAGCGGAAGTCCTGATACGGGCTTCCGCTTTCTTATGGTCATAACGCACTGTATCTTCGCTTCTTTATTGCGCAGGAGGCGTTGTTGGATTTAGAGCATCTTTTAAGTCTTTGTCATTAACTTTTACATCAGCTGCTTTTAACTCGCTCTGCATTGCTTTGTTAATATCATCACTTGTTAGTTTAGATGATTTGACCTGATATTCAATATCTTTCTTCATTGCATCATAAGACTTCTTCTCTTTTTTCTCAGTAACTTGAATGATATGATAACCAAATTGTGTCTTTACTGGTGCACTAATTTCATTTACCTTAAGAGCGTATGCACCTTTAATGAAATCAGCATCGTATTGGTCTTTATTTGTATTATTGATCGTACCTAGATCACCGCCGTTTTGAGCAGAAGCAGTATCGGTTGAATATTTTTTTGCAAGATCCTCAAATTTTGCACCGCTATCAAGCTGTTTCTTAACGTCAAGTGCAGTTTTCTCGTCTTTAACAAGAATATGACGAACCTTAATGTCAGGCTGGTAGGAAGCATAATAATCCTTTAATTCTTTATCTGTTACCTTAACATTTTTCATTGCAGCTTTTTCTTGTAACATACCGAGTTTCATGGTTTTCTTTAGGTCAGCTTCGTTTTTATAACCGTACTGTGCAAGAGTCGCATCAAAATTGGTACCAAGCTGTTCTTTTAAGTCGCTCACTTTTGCATTTAACTCTGCATCCGTTACTTTGTACTTTTTAGATAGCACCTTTTCGTATACAAGTTGTTGAAGGGCTTGCTGACCGTATTTATCCTTCATTGTATTATATAATTCTTCTTGAGTAACATTCCCAGCTTTACTTTCTGCCACTTTTTCTGAACTAGTTTGATTACATGCGCCTAGTGCAAGTACACTGCCAGCCATTGTAAGGGCTAAAATCCATTTTTTCATGCTGAAATCTCTCCTAAATAGTTAAATTCTGTGAAAAGGTTTGTCCACAATGTTTACTATAACATAAATGGGTACGGCTGCAAAAATAAAAGTGTACGTGTTTATCGAAATTTCAAACAAAATAAGCTTCTTGGACTTTTCCATAAAAAATGAGCTAAGTGCCTAAACGAAATGAAACCTTCATGAATAGTATATCTTAGTAAATGAAAAAGGAGGTTTTATGATGAGTGGAGGATATGGCGGAGGATTTGCTCTAATTGTAGTCCTTTTCATCCTATTGATTATTGTTGGGGCTTCTTGGGTTTATTAATTTAAGAAAATGACAATGAGGGGAGGCTAAATTATGTCTGGTGGAGCAGGTTACGGTGGAGGATTTGCATTAATTGTAGTTCTTTTCATCCTATTGATTATCATTGGAGCTTCTTGGATTTACTAATAAGAAGTAATAAAAATAAAAAGCGATGAGAATTACCTCATCGCTTCGCTTTTTTTATTCTAACCTTTATGATTACATATCCATTGATGGATTATGTATAGAGGATTTCTAAGTATGAAGAAATCAATAAAATGGTAATGAGCACATTAATGGTACGGAATACCTTATGCTGGTTTTCTTCCGGTATCTCTTTTTGGATACAAAGGGAATTAGTCATTTTATTTACATAAAATAAAATAAAAATTGCGAAGACAATAAAAATGGAGATCATCATTGATTCCCTCCCCAGATGGTTTACTAATGTTTCTTCAGCGATATGTTTCCCAAATATCCCTGGTGAAGCTTTTAATCGCTCGCTTCCACTTTTTTATACAATATCAAAAAAAATAAAAAAAAGATAGTAAAAAAGAATGGAAGTTTTCTAGAACTTTATGGAGTCGAAATATTTGCAATTATTTTTTCGATTATAAGACAAAAAGGTTTACCCATCCCTTTAAAAGGTGAATAATGAACATAGGTAAAGTAAGGTAATGAAAAGAGGCGTTAAAGTATGAATGAACAGGACCTTCTGCACAGGATTAATCTTCTTGAATTTCATCAAAGGCTGTTAATTAAATTGCTAAGCCATCCTAATAATGACTTTTATCGGCTAATCATTGAAAACGGGCTTTCAGAACGGGAAGTCAACAATTTCTACCATTTGTGTGATGAATTAACCGTGAAACTGGCAGAACAAAAAGCGGAAGGCTTCGTTCATTTCCATCCGCTTCTTAATCAATTATCAGCTGAGCTGCCTGCCCATTTAAAAATGGAAGAGGTCGTGAAGGCCTGCTTACAGCAAAAATTGTTTGAGCCTCTTTTTTTGGAGCTGCGAAAATATCTATAAGGGCATTTTAAACTAGGTTTTGTTCCGTCTTTTTTACTTTTTTCAATGTGCCATTTTCTTCAACAAACTCACTTTCAATATTATGGAAAGAGCGTTCAAAGATTTCCATAAAATCTTCGCCATAAATGTTACGGACAATGGCCATCATTTCAATTATTTCTGGAAATTTACCATATAAATCTCGAAGTGGTAACGCCCCTGAATAAACTGCATTTTCTTTTGGCTGATAGGTTTCCATTGATTGAAGCAGAATCTCTTCACCTTTGACTGTCAGTTGAATATAGGTATTTCGCTTGTCATTTTCCTTTTTAGAAAAATTTAGCAAACCTCGTTCTTCTAACTTTTTTGAAAAATTAAAAGCTGTTGAGACATGCATGACCCCAAATTTTGCCACGTCAGAGATGGAAGCTCCATTCAAATGATAAGCGATCCAGAGAATATGATGTTCATTAATATTTAAATCATAGGGTTTAATCCATTGCTGCCAATCTTTTTCAATTGATTTCCAGAGCGCTTTACTTAATTGAGTAATACGCTGACTAAAAATCATTGCTTCCTTTAACGAATATTGTTTCTCAGTCATCCCCATTTTCACCTACTTTTAATTTCTCTTTTTATCATTATGCCAATAAAATAAAAATTAATAAAGTATAAATTCACAAAATTTTTAGAAATTGCACAATTTTTATCTTGATTTTATGTTCTTTTAGTAAAATCTACTTGATATGATGTTTAAAAGGGTAGTTAGATTATTAATTATTATCTGAAATTTCATCTTCCAATTCTTGAATGGTATCTTTCATTTCACTAATTTCTTTTTGAATCCGCTCCTGTTGAGGGCTTACTTCTTCTTCCCAGTGTGCAAGGGCTGATTTTACTTCTGTTAAAAATGTTGAAATCTGTGCACGTCCTTCTTTTGATGCATGAATAGCAGAGTTTTTTAGCTCCAATAAGTTCTTCTGTATGACTTGTAATTGATTTAGTACACTCTGCGTATTTTTCTTCATTTTCCCTCTGGTTACTTTACCTGAATTTGGCGCAGTCAGTAATACACTAACTCCGGCAGCAAGCCCTCCTGTCATAAATCCGTATAGAAATGATCTAACTTTCATT
The DNA here is from genome assembly GCF_018613415.1 of Bacillus sp. ISL-18. Taxonomy (GTDB): domain Bacteria; phylum Bacillota; class Bacilli; order Bacillales; family Cytobacillaceae; genus Neobacillus. Next base: position 138,017 of record NZ_JAGGQG010000002.1, read on the forward strand.
TTACTTACTACCTCCAAATTGGCTATTTTAAAAAAATTTTCCTGTATAGAGTAATTCCCTCTACCTTTTCCCCTTAAACAAGTCCTTCATAGGAATGGACGATAACTCATATAAATAGTTACAACTATTGTTCGATAAGGATTCAAGTAGGGAGGAACAAAGGGATGAAGACTGCAGCGGTAATTCTTTTTATTTTAAGTGCGTTCCTGCTCTTTGGCACACTTAAATATTTGGTTGAGTTAAAAAGACCTGGTGTATATCCACCAAAACAAGTCTTAAAGAAAAGAGCAGCCGGGCTAGCCGGATTTGCCTGTATTTGTTTATTAATTGCGTTGTCTCTGTCGTATTTTCTCTAGAAGTAATTTAAGAAAAGAACCCCAGAGGGTTCTTTTTCTTAACAGATCCCGTGAATTATTTCTGAATCATGGAAGCTGTTGTTAATTTAGTTCTCTTAACAATCGATTGAGCTACTGGATACAAAATAACCATAACGACCGTATTTAGAACAGTTGCAGGTAATACAGCGGCTAAGAATAAAGCTGTAAATGGGGCAGGTAAGCTTGCAATAAAGAAGGCTGCACCTAAAAATACAGTTCCTGATACCAAAGTACCAATTGCTGTTAAGACTCCTACACTAATAATCGAATTCCGGTATTTGTTTAAGGCTAAAAATAAACCGAAAAAGACTAATGCAGTAATCGGCTTTTCGATGATATTTGGAATTGTTCCTCCAGGAAAACTTGTTGTGATGCCAGACAATACACCCGTTACAATCGCGAGCAGCATGACACTTTTTATCTCTGGAATAAGAATAATTCCTAAAAACATCATGGCAAGCATCATATCCGGCTTAATACTAAGGAATGCTGGCATTACTGTATGCAATACAACCCCTATCCCCGCTAAAAGTGCTAAAACGACAAGATTCTTTGTATTCATTTCTCATCTCTCCTCTGCTATCCTAAGCTATTTGTTTCTCCTGCAGTGCACTCATTGCCTGCAGCGAGAAACTTACACCCATTATACCATATTACGATAATATTTTTAAAGAAGTAATTTTCAGAAAATTTATGTTTAACCCTTGTTAAATGAACTATAGTTGTTTGTGAATCTTTGAAGCCATGTCCTGTAACATTTGTGGGGTATAATCACTTTGATTGTTTTTCCATACAGCGCCGAAGCCATCACCTTTTCCATAGCGCGGGATCAAATGCAAATGGAAGTGAAAGACAGATTGTCCTGCATGTTCACCATTATTATTAATGGAGTTTAACCCGATAGGTTCAAATTCCTGTTTTAAAGCATTGGCAATAGAAGGTACCACTTCGTATAGGTTTCGGGCAATTTCAGGTGTTAACTCATATAAGTTTTCTTTATGTATTTTCGGAATAACAAGGGTATGGCCTTTTGTTACTTGACTGATATCTAAAAAGGCTAAAACATGTTCATTCTCAAAAACTTTGGCAGCTGGAATTTCTCCATTTACAATCTTACAAAAAATACAATCACTCATACATACAGCCCCTTTTAAAAATGTTTGTATTATTTTACCATGAAAAATAGGAAAAAGACAGGATCCGCGTGGAATCCTGCCTTCCCGAAGGGGAATGCTTCAAATCTGCGTTCATTTAGGAATGTTCTTTGATAAACACCTCATTTTTCATAGAGTGTTTTTTTTATAAAGATACATCATTGTTCAAGCTGACCATCCCCTATATGTTTTTATTGGTTACCTAACCTTTAAAAACGGGTTGTGATCTGCGGTAAACACCTCATTTTCCGTTTATTTTTAAAGATAAACAGTTGAGTGTTACTTGAACTCTAAATGGTTACCATGCACATTGTACAAAACAACCATCCCCTTATCTGAAACGAATAGAAGCTCACTTGTTTGAAAGGAAATTGTCTTTAGCAGACACCTCATCTCAAATTTTGATGAATCACTTCATCGGAATAAGTTATTTCCCCTTCGAATATTATGATGTCCGTTTGTTAAAGTTTTATTCCAAAAAGATAAGAAAAATTGAATTTCTATTTTTTACGGTTGTTATTTGTTAAAATTAAATAAATGAATTCACGTTTTTGAATTCATGAATACATAGATGAATTCTTTCTGATCACGATAAACTTGAAATGGAAGGACGTTTGGGAATGGCTTTATTAAAAATTGATCATTTAGTCGGTGGCTATACGAGAAATCCTGTCTTAAAAGATGTTTCCTTTGACGTAAAAGAAAAGGAGATTGTTGGGCTAATTGGGCTAAATGGAGCAGGGAAAAGTACAACCATTAAACATATTATCGGGCTTATGGAACCTCATAAAGGTACGATTCAAATTAATGGCCAGTCCTTTATGGAAAATAAGGAAGCCTATCGCCGTTTATTTACGTTTGTTCCAGAGACACCGGTTTTATATGAGGAACTTACTCTAGACGAGCACTTGAGGTTAACCGCCATGGCCTATGGTTTAGATGAACCTGCCTTTAAAGAAAGGATTTCTCCGTTGCTTTCCGAATTTCGGATGGAAAAACGCTTAAAATGGTTTCCAGCTCATTTCTCAAAGGGGATGAAACAAAAGGTCATGATTATGTGTGCCTTTTTGGTTCAGCCCTCCCTTTACATTGTGGATGAGCCTTTTGTTGGACTAGATCCACTTGGAATTCAATCACTTCTTGATCTAATGAAAAAGATGAAAGAGAACGGTGCAGGAATATTAATGTCAACCCATATTCTTGCAACAGCTGAGAAGTACTGTGATCGCTTTGTCATTCTCCATGAAGGGAAAATTCGGGCTAAAGGCACACTGTCAGAATTAAGGGAACAGTTTTCGATGCCCACAGCTTCTTTGGATGATTTGTATATTCAATTAACAAAGGAAGAAAATTATGTTTGATGAAAATAAGCTTTGGAGGGACCGTGCCGGCGGTCGAATGAAGGACTTAGGAAGGTATTTACGTTATATTTTCAATGGTCATCTTGTGATTGTCTTATTATTTTTAATTGGTACCGCCGCATATTATTATCAAGAATGGATCAAGACTCTATCGCCGAATTTTCCAGCTGAGTTGGTCATAGCAGCCATTATTGGAATATTTGTTACCTATAGTCCGGTTTATAATTTTTTGCTTGAAGCTGACAAAGTGTTTCTACTTCCTTTAGAGGAGAGATTAAAAGGGTATTTTCTCCGTTCAGGGATTGCAAGCTTTGTGTTTCAAGGATATGTCTTATTATTAGTTTTTGCTGTCTTAATGCCCATCTATGCGCATGTCAGCGGAAATGGATTTGGTTCGTTTATTCCATTTTTACTCCTTTTGCTTGTTCTCAAGGCTTGGAATTTAGCGGCCACGTGGAAAATTCAATTTTACGTGGAAACAGCTGTCCACCGCTGGGATTACCTAATTCGTTATTTAATAAATGCAGTGTTTGCCTATCTTTTGTTAAAACAAGCAAATCTTCTTATTCTCCTTGTAATCGGGGTAATTATGGCCTTTTATTATTACTCCTTTCACGTAAAGACAACGAGAATGGGGTTAAAATGGGATCAATTAATTGAAGCAGAAGAAAAGAGGATGGCCTCTTTTTATCGGCTCGCTAATTTATTTACAGATGTCCCCAAATTAAAAGATACGGTTAAAAGAAGGAAATATCTAGATCTGTTCATTAGCAGGATTCCATTTTCACAAGAAAAAACCTACCTATACTTATTCGCAAGGACGTTTTTACGTTCATCTGACTACCTGGGATTGTTTGTCAGGCTGACGGTTATTGGTGTCCTGGCAGTTTATTTTATCTCCTTCGGAATTGGACAGCTTTTACTGACCATTTTATTTATATACTTAACGGGATTTCAATTACTGCCATTATGGAATCATCATCAAAATAAGCTTTGGGTGGATTTGTACCCGGTCTCAACAGGTGATAAGACAACCGCATTCCATTTTCTGCTAATGATCCTATTAGTGGTCCAATGCCTTATCTTTGCGTTATTAATTTTGCTTAAGGGAGAATGGTACTATTCACTGCTTGTTTTAGGAACAGGGGTCGTGTTTAGCTATTTCTTTGTATATTTTTACAGTAAGAGCCGGTTAAAGAAAATAACGTGAGGCCCCCTTTTTTGGGGGATTTTTTTTTGGAACTATTGGTCTGTTTTGCTCGTATAGATTACTAAAATAATAATGAGAGGAGTTGGTCCTATTTGAAGGAATATGAAATTAAAGTTTATGAAGAAGTGGAAGAATGGAAACGTAGAATAATCAAACGTTCAGGGATGATGAATCGGATCTCCAAGAAAGCCCAAGTGAAAATAAATGAATGGATTCCAGAAAAGGTACATGAAATGATGACGGAGAGCATTAAAGCAATGGTAAAGGCAACGTTATTTGGCTCTCAGCTCACTACCAATAGAGATCAAGCAAACGGTTTAACTCTAACTGAAAGAGATGAACTAGTTCGTAAAAAGATTTCCGTTTATCAAAAAACCGCCATTGTTGAAGGAGCAGGTACAGGGGCAGGAGGAATATTACTGGGGCTGGCCGACTTTCCATTACTCCTGACCATCAAAATGAAATTTCTGTTTGAGGCAGCATCCATCTATGGGTTTGATACAAAAAAATATGAAGAAAGATTATTCCTTCTACATGTGTTTCAATTAGCTTTTTCAAGTGATGAAATCCGGAAAAATACCTTATCAGAAATTGAACAATGGGAACAGAGAAAAATTGAACTCACAGAAATGGATTGGCGCAAGTTTCAGCAAGAATACAGAGATTATATTGATCTCGCCAAGCTTTTTCAGCTAGTGCCGGGAATTGGAGCTTTCGTGGGTGCTTATGCTAATCATAATCTTCTAAAGACTTTAGGTGACACTGCGATGAATTGTTATCGCTTAAGACTGCTGCAAAAAGCCCCTGAACTCTAAGTCAGGGGCTTGCCATTCTTATTCGGTATGGACGCTTAGTGCGGCTGAACCTAATGTTTTAGCAGCAATTAGCATCGCTTTCTCATTAATATCAAATCTGGGGTGATGATGCGGGTATCCATCTTCTTCTCGTGTTGGTTTTGCACCGGTGAAAAAGAAGGTACCGGGAACCTTTTCTAAATAATAGGCAAAATCCTCTCCACCCATTTCCGGTTCTGTTTCCTCAATGTTCGTAACCTCGGGAACAAAGCGAGCAGAACGGATGAGAAGTTCCGTTTCCTTTTCATGGTTAACAACAGGCGGATAACCTCTATAGTAGTCAAACTGATAGGAACTGTTTGACGTATAACATGTTCCATGTATGATTCTTTCCATTTCCACTTCAATAAACTGTCTGACTTCTTCATTAAATGTCCGAACTGTTCCCGTCAGCTTGGCTTTATCAGCAATCACATTAAAAGCATTTTCTGCAATAAAGGAAGCCACTGTAACCACTGCTGCATGAACAGGGCTAACCTTACGGCTGACAATTTGCTGGAGATTAACGACAAGCTGTGAAGCAGTCACAATCGCATCTCGTGTTTTATGAGGCTGTGCACCATGACCGCCTTTACCTTGTATTTCTACCTCAAATCGGTCAGCTGCTGCCATCATCGGTCCCGTTCGATATTGGATTGTACCTGTCGGTTCACTTGCCCAAAGATGAGTGCCGAAAATGACATCGACTCCTTCTAAACAGCCCGCTTCAATCATAGCTGCAGCCCCGCCGGGTGCATATTCTTCAGCATGTTGATGAATAAAAACATAGTTTCCTTCTAATTCATCCCTAAGTTCATTTAATGTTTTTGCAAGAATAAGAAGTGCAGCGGTATGGCCGTCATGTCCACATGCATGCATGACTCCGGGGACTAAAGATTTGTATGGTACATCCTTTTCATCTTGAATCGGTAATGCGTCAAAATCTGCCCGTAATGCCACCGTCTTACCAGGTTTTTTACCATAAACCTTGGCCACTACGCCATTGCCGCCGACTTGTCCCGTTACTTCTATATTCAGTTTCTCATAATAGTCTTGAATAAACCTAGCAGTGTTATATTCCTGGAACGATAATTCTGGATGCTGATGAAGGTAGCGGCGGATGGAGATCATTTCATCGTAGTAACCTTCTAATTTAGTGAATAGGTTGTTTAACATATGTCATCCCCCTTATGGTTAAAATTAAAGAATGTATTATCAAACAATTTTAACACTTTTACCACTATTATATAGATTTTTATAATGATTTTTTTTATACTTTTAAAAGTATGTTAACAAAGAGAATCAAGGGGATGGGGGAGGATTTTGAAAAATAAATCTTTTGTTTTTTTAATATTCGCTATTTTAATTGCTTTATATACGTCTATTAAAGTAGCTATTCACAGCACTTTTGGGATGGATGACTATGCCGCAGGCTTGTTTGCACACTTGCCTCGTACGGCTGCTCCATTTTTTATTCAAGTGTCGGAGTTGGGGGATAAAATCGGAATAGGCATTGTTGCCTTGTTCATGTTAGCGTGGTTACTGTTGAAAAGGCGGGACTTTGCTGGGGGAGCCATGCTCGCTTTATCAATAGCTTTAGCGAATGAACTTTATAAGATATTAAAAGATTGGTTTGTCCGTCCAAGACCTGATTTAGAACATCTGGTACAGGTTGAAAGTTATAGTTATCCAAGCGGGCATGCACTGGTAGGTATGGTGCTTTACTTTACAGCTGCTTATTTATTAATCGAGGGCATAAAGTCAAAAGTAGCCAAATGGTTCGTTGCCTTGTTAGCAGTAGTTATACTACTCCTTATAGGTGCTAGCCGGATTTTCTTACAAGTCCATTATCTTTCTGATGTATTGGGCGGATATGCGTTAGGATTTATATGGGCTGTTATTTGGATATTTTTCTATCATTTTTTTAAACAGCGATATACAAAGAAGAGGCCGAGTTAATCCCGGCCTTTTCTTTATATTAAAAACATTGATACGATCGTTGTGACGACTAGCCCAATAAAGACCGGGAGTAGGTTTCTTCTAGCCAATTCAAACGGGTCAACATTACAAATAGCAGCTGCAGGAATTAAAGCCCACGGGACAAGAGTTCCGCCGCCCACCCATATTGCTGCAATTTGACCTAGCGCAGTAAGGGTAGCTGCGCCTTTACCGATCGCTGCCGCGAATAAACTGGCAATGGACCCGGCTAGTGAGATTCCTGAGAAGCCTGAACCATCTAAGCCGGTAATTGCACCCACGGCTGTTAATGTGACTGCACCTACTTCTTTACTTAGTGGGACAATGCTGGCAAGGGCCACACCAAGATCATTAACAATCCCATTTGAGGTTTTTGGTAAGTACTCTCCGATGATTTTTGTAAAACCACTGTCGCCAAGATAGAAGAATGCGGCTATTGGAATAACCGGCCCAAAAACCTTAAACCCAAATTGGAAACCCTCAATTAAATATTGAGTCGTTTTTTCAAGCCCTTTATTCTTGTGACTCGTGACAGTAATAAGAAGAAGAATTAGAATAGAGGTTCCACCGATTAAGGCGGTTGCATCTCCGCCTGCTAAATCGAGTATGGACATAGCAATAACGTCCGCTACAAATAACAAGGGAACTAAAATGGCGAAAAAGCGTCTTTGGGCGAGTGTTAAGAGGACAGGTTTGTTACTTTCTTCCACAGAGGAATCAGGCAATATGAACGAAGTGGTTTGAAGGGCTCCGCGCTTCATATCTCTCCTTAAAAAATAGAAGGCGGTAGTCGTGGTGACTAGCCCCATAATCAAAACGAGTGGTATGCTGGCATTTATGACATCCTGAATGGGAAGTCCAGCTGCATCTGCTGTAAGTTTAGGGGCTGCTTGGATGACAAAGTCACCTGATAAGGCGATACCGTGTCCAAACAAATTCATCGCCATGGCGACACCAAGTGCAGGAAGACCAGCCCTAATTGCTACTGGAAGCAGGACGGCACCGAGCAGGGCAACGGCAGGGGATGGCCAAAAGAACCAAGAAATGACCATCATTAAAATCCCAATCGTCCAATAGGCAAGCCCTGGATTTCGGATTAATTTTCGAAAAGGTGAAATCATCACATCATTAATTCCCGTGGATGTTAGCGTATGGCTCATCGCCACAATAATCGAAATGACAAGAATAGTGGATAATAGTTCGGTGATAGCATAGCTAAAACTGTTAAAGATACTGCTGACGGAATGACTTAAACTGCCAGTGGCGGTCAAAGCAATTAAAAAAATTCCTATAATGCACACAATGGTCGTGTCCCTTCTCATGACCATAAATCCGATAATAAGAATAATAAAGGCTACATATATCCAATGAAGGGCGGTTAGTTGAATAAGCATATAAACTCCTCCTTTCTTCCAAAAGGGCTATAGCCCTGTTTTGGATGTAATACAGAATATGTAATCTGTATTAAGTGGTGAAATGGAGGAATAAAAAAATGGAGAATAATCTCCATTAGAAAATTAAAATTTATTTATCGCCTGCAATCGTATATTTGCTAACATACGGTGTACTAGTAAAAATCTTTTGCTGTGTGTCAAAGCTAGCTTTTAGTTGATCCACTGGGGAATTGGCTCCCTGCCATTTTAGATAGAAGGTTTGGTGTTCCCAAACCGTCATAATGATATAAGGATTTGAAGATTCGGGACGGAGTAATCGCAGTGCTGTTAATCCTTGGGTGTTTACAATCGCTTTTGCTTGTTGTTTAAACTGATGTTCAAATAAAGGACGTCCTTCATCCGAAACAGAGATGTTATGCATGACCACAAACCCTTTTTGTTGTAACTGTCCATCGGATTCTAAAACCTCGTACCTTCGTGGTTCGTTAAAAACAGTTTGACCATTGGTTTCATGCAGCAACAAGGCCCCGTTTTCATTCAGCATCGCCACCATAAGTTCATGACTATATTTATTTTCAATCTTCTTTAAAAAATCGAGTGTCCCGGCTGTTATATAAACATTCATACTTTTTCCCCCTAATTTATCATCTTCATTATTCTATACTTATTCATCATCCCTATTCTTGCTGATAGATGAAACAAATTCCGTAGCGTAAAAACGACTTTTTTTTGACAGATAGTATTGTAAGCTATACACAAATAGGATTAATAGGTATAGTGAAGACAGCTTTGTATACCAATGGTTTTTAATTTTATCGCCAATATATTAAAATGGAAAACAGACAGTCTTTGAAAGGTGGACATTCTTCATGACAAGAATAATTAATGAAACATTTTTAAAAGCCGCAAGGGGAGAAAAGACCGATTACGTACCTGTGTGGTATATGCGCCAGGCGGGCCGCTCGCAGCCAGAGTATAGAGAAATAAAAGAAAAATATTCCTTATTTGAGATTACACATCAGCCAGAGCTATGTGCTTATGTTACACGCTTGCCTGTAGAACAATATAACGTCGATGCCGCCATTTTATATAAAGATATTATGACACCGCTCCCAGCTATAGGCGTGGAAGTAGAAATAAAGGGTGGAGTTGGCCCGGTCATTGATAAACCGATTCGCTCTCTAGCTGATGTAGAAAAATTAGGTGAAATACACCCTGAAGAAGACGTTCCCTATGTATTGGATACGATTAAATTATTAACACAAGAACAGTTAAATGTTCCATTAATCGGTTTTTCAGGTGCTCCGTTTACTCTTGCCAGTTATATGATTGAAGGCGGTCCATCCAAAAACTATAATAAGACCAAAGCTTTCATGTATGCAGAGCCAAAGGCATGGTTTGCATTAATGGACAAACTCGGCGAAATGATTATTACATACGTAAAATCGCAAATTAAAGCGGGTGCAAAAGCCATCCAAATCTTTGATTCATGGGTGGGTGCCTTGAATGTAGAAGATTACCGTTACTTCATTAAGCCAATCATGAATCGAATTTTTACATCCTTAAAAGAGGAAAATGTTCCGCTTATTATGTTCGGCGTAGGTGCAAGTCATCTTGCCTTAGAATGGAATGAACTTCCCCTCGATGTGGTTGGTCTTGATTGGCGTCTGCCGATTCGTCAGGCTAGAGAAATGGGTATCCAAAAAACGGTTCAGGGCAACCTTGATCCAGCGATTCTATTAGCTCCTTGGGAAGTTATTGAAGAGAGAGCTAAAGCAATATTAGACCAAGGAATGGCTCAGGATGGTTATATCTTTAATTTGGGTCATGGTGTATTCCCATCCGTTAATCCAGACACATTAAAACGATTAACTTCTTTTATTCATGATTATTCGGCAACCAAAGTAAGCCGTTAATTTTAAAAGTAAAACATTAAATTGGTAAGCAGTCCAATTTTTTGGCACAATAGAATAAGCTGTTTCAAAAAGGCATTAAAAGGTAGATGGGCCTATAATGCCTTTTTACATAAATCAGACAAAGTAGGACACATAAATGAGGTGCAATTAAATGACAAAGAAACGTATGGGCCTGCTAGTTATGGCATATGGTACCCCCTATTCATTAGATGATTTAATACCATACTATACCCATATTCGCCATGGCCGTAAACCTACACCTGAAATGATCGAGGATCTCAGGAATCGTTACGAGGCAATTGGAGGGATTTCTCCATTAGCCAGAATTACACTTGACCAGGCAGAAAAGCTTGAACAACATCTTAATCAAATACAAGATGAGATTGAATTTAAAATGTATTTGGGTCTAAAACATATCGAACCATTTATTGAAGATGCGGTAAAAAAGATGCATGAAGATGGGATTGAAGAGGCTGTTAGTCTTGTACTGGCCCCGCATTTTTCTACCTTTAGTGTAAAATCTTACAATGGAAGAGCCGTTGAAGAAGCAGAAAAATTAGGCGGACTTACCATCAAAACGATTGAAAGCTGGTACAAGGAACCCCAATTTATTAGCTATTGGGTTGATAAAATAAAAGCAATTTTTGACCAAATGACGCTAGCGGAAAAGGAGAAGGCTGTATTAATCGTTTCTGCCCATAGCTTGCCGGAGAAAATCCTTCAGTTTGGCGATCCATATCCAAGTCAACTTCAAGAAACGGCTGATTTAATCGCCAATCAAGCAGGTATTGAAAATTATGAAATTGGCTGGCAAAGCGCTGGCAATACTCCAGAGCCATGGATTGGTCCGGATGTGCAGGACTTAACAAGAGACCTGCATGAAAGGAAACAATATACTTCTTTTGTTTATGCACCGGTAGGTTTCGTGTGTGAACATCTTGAGGTTCTTTATGATAATGACATAGAGTGCAAAACCGTAACTGATCAATTAGGGGCAAAGTATTACCGTCCGGAAATGCCTAATGCGAAAGATGAATTTATCGATTGTTTATCGACCGTCATCTTAAAGAGATTAGCTTAACTAGAATCGGTTTATAAAAGCCGGGTTTTAAATAATATTCCAATCAGAAGCTGTTCAGTCAAGTCAGCTTCTTTTTTCTATATCATGAATAGAGGCTGTATTTTGAGTATATTAAAGTTAGACTACGATTTGGAGGGGAACATATGAAATTGACAGTTATCGGATATTGGGGAGGGTACCCTAAAAAGAATGAAGCAAGTTCAGGCTATTTAGTAGAACATGAAGGATTTCAGTTATTAATCGATTGTGGGAGTGGTGTACTCTCAAAGCTTCAAAATGTTTTACAGCCTGAGGAATTGGATGCCGTCATTCTCTCCCATTATCACCCGGATCATAATGCTGATATTGGGGTATTGCAGCATGCTAGGTTAATACAAGGATTCCTGGGAAATGAACTGGCTAATCTGCCTGTTTACGGGCATTCTTTTGATGAGCAAGAGTTTAGAAAACTAACCTATAAAACGATAACAAAAGGTATAGCCTATAATCCTGATACAGCTCTATCTGCAGGCCCATTTACTATATCATTCTTGAAAACGAATCATCCTGTTCCCTGTTATGCCATGAGAATAGAGGCAGGCGGAAAGGTTCTCGTTTATACCGGTGATAGTTCATTTAAAGAAGAATTCATTAAATTTAGTCAGGATGCAGATGTTCTTCTATGTGAATGTAATTTTTATGGAAATCAAAGCGGTAAGTCCGCTGGGCATATGAATAGTATTGAGGCAGGTCAGCTTGCCGAGAGAGCTGGGGTAAAGCAGCTAATTCTTACACACCTTCCGCATTATGGAAACCTGGATGAGCTGATTACAGAAGCATCCCGGGAATTTGGCGGTATAATAAAACGTGCAAATGAATTACTATCTATATCACTTTAAGAAGGGGAAATGACGATGTTATTTATTGATAACAAAGGGTTTACGGATCCTCATATAAATCTGGCGATTGAAGAATATGCCTTGAAAAACCTTGATATAAACGAAACCTATTTATTATTTTACATAAATGAACCATCGATTATTATAGGGAAAAATCAAAATACGATTGAAGAAATCAATACTGATTATGTTGAAACGAATGGAATACATGTTGTTCGCAGATTATCAGGAGGTGGTGCAGTATACCATGATCTTGGCAATCTAAACTTTAGTTTTATTACCAAGGATGATGGGGAAAGCTTCCATAATTTCCGGAAATTCACTGAGCCTGTCGTTGAAGCATTGCAAAAGTTAGGGGTAAACGCCATGTTAAGCGGTCGAAATGACTTAGAAGTTGAGGGAAGAAAAATTTCAGGGAATGCTCAATTTTCTACAAAGGGCAGAATGTTTAGTCATGGAACTCTGATGCTTAATTCAGAAATCGAGAACGTAGTTTCAGCTTTAAAAGTTAAAAAGGATAAGATTGAATCAAAAGGAATTAAATCTGTTCGCAGCCGCGTCGCTAACATTTCAGAATTTTTAACAAAAAAGGTAAGTATAGAAGAATTTCGTTCCTTATTGTTAAAGAATATTTTCGGTGCACAAGATGATATACCGGAATATAGTTTAACAGAAGAGGATTGGGAAAAAATTCACCAGCTTTCCAAAGAACGATACCAAAACTGGGACTGGAATTATGGCAAATCCCCGAAGTTTAATCTTCAACATTCGCACCGTTTCCCAGTCGGTTCGATCGATGTTCGATTAGAGGTGAATAAAGGAGTAATCGAGAACTGTAAAATATATGGTGACTTTTTTGGTGTCGGTGAGGTAAGCGAAATTGAGAGGAAACTCACAGGTATTCGCTATGATAAAAGGGAAATCGAACAAGTTCTTTCAGACATAGATACAAAGCATTACTTTGGAAATATATCAAAAGAGGAATTTATTAATTTAATCTATTAACAAGAAGGCGATGTCATGAAGACATCGCTGTTTTTTATCCTTTTTTACGTATTATACTTGAATACTTAAAATTCAGGAAATATAATATATTTAGAAATTAATATGAATGATTATTCATTCAGAGGAGGGTAATGATGAATATTTCAACGCAACTCCAAGAAACCGCCAAGAAATTTGCCGACAAACCCGCTTATTTTTTTATGGGCCAACAAGGTACCTATGCCGAATTAGATGAAGCTATACAGAAGTTTGCTTCCGGTTTAGAAAAATTGGGAATCAAGCAAGGAGACCACATTGCTCTATTATTGGGGAATTCACCACATTTTGTCATCAGTTTATATGGGGCATTGCGGCTTGGAGTAACCGTTATACCCGTTAATCCCATCTACACCGCAGATGAAATAGGCTTTATCTTAAATAATGGCGATGTTAAAGCGGTCATTGCACTTGATTTAGCCTTACCTCTGGCAGAAAAAATGCATACCTTACTGCCAAGGGTAGAGCACTATATCTTTTGTGAAACAAAGCCCAATAGTCTCGTCTTATCAGAAATAGAAGGTCTTACTGTTTATCCAAAAATGAAATCGTTTACAGAGGTGATTGCCTCTGGGGAACAATTCTTTCAAGCTCCAATCTTGAGGGACGAAGATGTGGCGATTATCCTTTATACTTCTGGAACAACCGGAAAACCAAAGGGTGCTATGTTAACTCATAAAAATATATATAGCAACGCTAAGGATGTTGGCGACTACTTAAAAATGAATCAGGAGGACAGAGTTGTCACCGTTCTCCCGATGTTTCACGTATTTTGTTTGACCGTGGTGTTAAATGCCCCATTACTTTGCGGAGCAACCCTATTAATTGCACCGAAATTTAGTCCCAAAGAAGTTTTCTCGTTAATAAAGGAACAAACGGCGACTGTCTTTGCAGGTGTACCGACTATGTATAATTTCCTCTATCAATATCCAGATGGCGATCCGAATGATCTTAAATCTTTACGTTTATGTATTTCCGGTGGAGCATCCTTGCCCGTAGCATTATTAAAGAATTTTGAGAAAAAATTTAATGTGTTCATTTCAGAGGGCTACGGATTATCGGAAGCATCACCAGTAACCTCCTTTAATCCGCTTGATCGCCCTCGCAAACCTGGATCAATTGGCACGTCGATTCTCCGAGTGGAAAATAAAATTGTGGACGGTCTTGGACAAGATGTTCCAATCGGCGCTGTTGGAGAATTAATTGTTCGCGGGCCAAATGTGATGAAAGGGTATTATAAAATGCCTGAAGAAACACAAGCTGCCATTCGAGATGGCTGGCTTTATACCGGAGATATGGCAAGAATGGATGAAGAAGGCTACTTTTACATTGTTGATCGGAAAAAGGATTTGATTATTGTAGGCGGTTATAATGTTTACCCGCGTGAAGTAGAGGAAGTAATTTATAATCACCCTGATGTGGTGGAGGTCGCTGTAGTTGGTGTGCCAGATCCCAATCAAGGTGAGGCAGTTAACGCCTATGTCGTCAGTAAAAATTCTGCACTAACTTGCGAACAGCTTCAGGAATATTGCAGAGAGCACCTTGCCAAGTATAAAGTGCCGGCAACGATTGAATTCATAGATGAACTCCCCAAGAATACGACTGGAAAAATACTTAGACGGGCTCTTAAAAATATAATCTCGCAAAAAGTAAACAATTAAAAAATTTTTTCTAAGGCAGGCATTTTGCCTGCCTTTTTAGAATTCTCTAATATGGGAGGGGAGAAAAAATGGAGCGAGTATTACTTGAGATTCAAAATCATATCGCCGTCATTACGATTAATCGTCCAGAAGCATTGAATGCTTTTAATTACGACACGCTGCTAGAATTAAAACAAAAAATAGAACTTATTCGAATAAATCAAGAGGTACGGGCGGTTATTATCACTGGTGCCGGAGAGAAGGCTTTTAGCGTTGGCGCAGATTTAAAAGAACGAAAACATTTAACTGAGGAGCAAGTGAAGAGAAATTTATTAAAAATCAATGAGGTTTTTAACGATATTGACCTGCTTCCTCAGCCTACAATTGCGGCGATAAATGGTTTTGCATTCGGCGGGGGGATGGAACTGGCTTTAGCCTGTGATTTTCGGATTGCTGCGCAGACTGCTGTAATGGGATTAACAGAAACAAGTTTGGCCATTATTCCGGGTGCGGGCGGAACTCAGCGTCTTCCTAGATTAGTTGGGCAGGCAAAAGCACTCGAACTCATCTTAACGGCAAAACGGCTTACAGCAAACGAAGCAGATCATTATGGGCTGCTTACAAAAGTGGTCGACCGGAGTAAGCTGGTAAGTGAATGTTTTTCTTTTTGCTCAGAGCTGTTAGCAAACGGACCAGTTGCCCTGCAGCAGGCTAAGTTTGCGATTAAGAATGGCATGAATACCGATTTACATACAGGACTGCAAATCGAACGGAAGGCATATGAGGTCACCCTCAAAACGGAGGACCGCATCGAAGCATTACAAGCTTTTTCCGAAAAGAGGAAACCAAACTTTAAAGGAAAATAACATGGTGCCTGTCACATGGTTTTTTTTATAAGACCGTCTTTTCGTTTTCTTAGTTCTAATTCCGCCCTTTTAAACTAAACTAGGTATAGAGAGGTTGTACAAAAAGGGGGACAGAATCATGGTACGAAAAATGGGAGTCTATGCGGTTTTGGCCTTTTGTTTATATGGTTTGTTTATTTATTGGTATTTATTTCATTTTGCTAATACCTCATTACCATTTGAATATCAAGGCTCCAAGGCAGACCCATCAACTTTCCTAAATGGAAGGGAGTTAGACTTAAGCGAAGAGTATTCAAAGATTAGAAATTTATTGTTTTTTTTATCTACTCCATTTGAATGGCTTTTTTATTTTCTTATCCTTTTATTTGGGTTTTCAAAGGCCTTTAAGCGCTGGGCGGATCAATCAGCAAAGGTAAAGGCACTGCGGATGCCAATTTATTTAATCTGGCTATCCTTGTTTGCCTTTGCAGCTACTTTCCCGTTAAACTATATCAGCTATTCATTATCTCGAACCTATCATATTTCAACCCAGACATTTGCCTCCTGGATGAAAGATGAATTAATTGATTTCTGGATTAACTATGGTACATGGCTGATTATTGTCCCAGTTCTTTACTGGTTAATGAAAAAAAGTCAAAAGCGCTGGTGGCTTTATGGCTGGCTGTTATCCGTGCCTTTTACATTATTTATGATGTTCCTGCAGCCGGTTGTGATTGACCCGTTATACAATGATTTCTATCCTCTTAAAAACAAGGAATTGGAAACAAAGATTTTAGCATTGGCAGAGAAAGCACATATTCCAGCACAGCATGTTTTTGAGGTCAATATGGCGGATAAAACAAACGCCTTAAACGCTTATGTTAGCGGGATTGGTTCGAATGCCAGGATTGTTCTTTGGGACACAACATTGAACAGGTTAAATGATAATCAAATCTTATTTATAATGGCTCATGAAATTTGCCATTACGTTGAAAAACATATTTATTTTGGGATAGCGGGTTATTTGCTTTTATCCCTGCTGGGACTTTATTTAACCTACAAAATAATGAACTGGGCAGTAAGAAGATGGGGCAGGGAACTGAAAATAGATGATGTAAGAGATATTCGCTCCCTGCCGTTATTTTTTATGATTTTATCTCTGCTTTTATTTTCTGCGAGCCCGCTAACTAATCTCGTATCACGGTATGAGGAAAAGCGTGCTGATCAGTATGCAATCGAAATGACCAAAAACCCGGAAGCTGCTATCAGCTCCTTCCAAGAATTAACCCGGTCTGGATTAAGTGAGGTCAACCCGCCATTACTGGTGAAAATATTCCGATATACCCATCCATCCATGCTAGATCGAATTTCCATGTTAGAAGAATATGAAATTACCCATCGAAACCAACATTAACTATTCCTTTGTGGCCCAAGATTCATATCTTGGGCTTTTCTTTTCCATAAAAAAAAACCGCCAATTTCTCAGCGGTCGAGCATATTAGGTTCCGAATCGCTTGTTTATCTTAATTAGCTCATTAGAAAGAAGCTGAAAGGTCTTTTTGTCCCGGGTATCAATGGCCTTGTCAATTTTACGCAGCAACTTTTCCTTTTCTACATTCAACTGGATTTCCGATAGCAGCATCTCGATGTATAAATCCTGGACGAAGTTTTCTTTCATACGGGCTCGTTTCATGGCACCAATTTTCATTAATTCTTGGTATGACTTATCATTCATGAAAATCACCTCTGAGCTTTTTTAAAGTATATGGTTTTTTTGCCATAATATCAATAATATTTAAAATTTTCTATTAGTATTATTCTTGACAAATAATTGTGAATAATTTTTGAACAATTCAAGGAAATTAAGGGAGTAAAAAGTAAAAAGTGGTAAGATATGGTGGATAAAATGTAACTAGAGGGGTTGAGATTTTGCCGCAAAAACAAACGGGAGATTATATAGTGAATTCTTGTACCATGTATATAAAGCCGGAAGAGTATGGAAATAGGCTATTCTCAGTTATTGGTGAAGTCGAAGATGAAATTCTTTCTCCGCTTAAACCATTTAGTATCATTCAAAAAAGTTGCGCTTATTATGGTGTAGATTATGAAGGCAGAAGGAAAGGGACACGGTTATTAATTGACTATTCACGTAAGCTTCCGATTGTCATTGAACCCATTAACAACATCTATACATTCTGCACCGCTTCCCCAGAGAGTCCAAAATGTATCTGGTTCTTCGCTGAACATATCAAAGATTATCGGCGTGTTTCCGCACGGGAAACATTGGTCATTTTCCGCCATAATCAAACTCACATTTTCCCTGTTTCCTATAACACGTTTAATACCCAAATGCTGCGGACATCTTATTTACAAATGAAGCTAATGCAAAGAGTGGAGTTTAGTAAGAAACAATTAGCTTTTATGCTCCATGGGACAAAGCCTTCAAAGGCATCAGAGAGCAATGAGCTTTATTTGAATGAAAGAAAATAAGTGACTATCTGGACATGTCTCTTTTGGATAAGTATGTTTCTAATAACTCCTGGACTTTGTTTCGAATTCTTGGATTAAAATAATTATGGTTTTCTTCGTAGCCTTTGTAAATAAACATATACATTGTAAAAGCTTCATCCCGGTTTGTCTCAATTACCTGTAGTTTGTTCTTCTTCATATACTGTTTAACCTCAGCTAACTCGTGTTGAATTTTCTTCATGGTTTCTTCTATTAAATTTAAATAAGGTTTTTTTAATTTAAAAGGGCTGTTTGTTACAACGTTTAAATCGCGATTAAGGATAATAAGAACCATTGGTAAATAGATGGCCTTTTCCATGATGTCACGCTCATCCTCCGGAATTCTGGTCATTTTTCATCTTCTCCCTTTATAAAAGTAGAACGGGTGTTCTGAGTTAATTTTATCAAAAACAGACTGAAATATGCAATAGGTGATTAGTGAAAGAAAGCTTGTCATATGACAAGCTTTCTTTGTTGCAAAAATAAAGAAAGATATGAGAAAGTTTTTATTAATAGAAGGAGATTAGATAGGGGAAAATGAATTAAAATGAGGATACAAAAAAAGAATAACATCGTCATATAAACTGAAGGGATAACGTGGACGAATGGATGAAAAACAAATGAGATCTGATAGACATCAAAAAAAGAAAAAGAAAAGGTGGCCGTCCATTTTACTTGTGTGCCTGCTGTTGATAGGTGGAGTATCTGGATATGCTTATTATCAATATCAACAAGGGGTTAAACAATCATTAAAAAAACTCAACAATGATAAAAAAGATACAAACGTGGTTTATGATTTTTCAGGGCAAAAAGATCAGTATGGGGATACAAATGTCCTGCTGCTTGGCAGTGATGCACGGGGAAATGAAAAGTCCCGCTCTGACACCATAATGATCCTTCATTATAACGAAAATAAAGGGACCTTCAAACTAACATCGATTATGCGGGACAGCTATGTCGCCATTCCGGGTCATGCTAAACATAAAATTAATTCTGCTTTTGCACGCGGCGGTCCTGAATTAATGAGGCAAACAATTAAGCAAAATTTTGATATTGATTTGCAATACTATGCTATTGTTGATTTTCAAGGGTTTGCCCAGCTTATTGATGAATTATTTCCAAACGGTGTAGAAATGAATGTGGAAAAGAAAATGTCAGCGAATGTTAACCCTCCATTACAGCCTGGCCAGCAAAAACTAAATGGTGCCCAGATGCTGAGTTACGTTCGCTTTCGTCATGATGCGATAGGTGACTTTGGACGTGTTGAACGACAGCAGAAAGCAATAAAGGCCATAAAGGATCAATTAAGTGGACTTAAAACGGTTGCCAAACTTCCCAAACTTATTGGGGTGGTTACACCTTATATAAATACAAATATGCCAACCACTGATGGAGTATTTATGGCGAAAGAATTCCTTACCGGTGACCAAAATATTGAAACCCTCCGTATTCCCATTGATAATAGCTTTACAGAGCCGCGGATAAGTGGAGAAGGAGCGGTACTTAAGATTGATGTTGAGAAAAATAAACAGGCACTCCATCAATTTATAACACAGTAGGATTTATTTAATAAAGGAGAAAGCGGGATGGACTTCGAAACACTTAAAGCTTGGTTTACACTTGAACATATCATGAGCCTTATACAGGAGTATCGGGCTCTTGGTCCCATACCAGGCATCTTGTTGATTATTGTGGAAGCATTTTTGCCGTTTCTCCCTTTATTTGTATTTGTAATGGCAAATGCCAATGCCTTTGGTCTATGGCTGGGTTTTTTGTATTCTTGGCTTGGGGCTTGTTTAGGTGCTATTATTGTTTTTCTTCTAATTAGAAGATTTGGACAAAAACGGCTATTATCATTTCTGCCCAAACATCCAAAAGTCCGCAAACTTATGGATTGGGTGGAACGTCACGGGTTTGGCCCTCTTTTTCTATTAGTATGTTTTCCATTTACCCCATCAGCACTAGTAAACATTGTTGCTGGTCTTTCGAAAATCAGCTTGGCTCAGTACATGCTGGCCGTGTGTATTGGGAAAATGGTGATGATCTTTACCATAAGTTTTATCGGTTATGATCTCCATTCATTGATAACTAAACCTCTTCGCACGGTTATCGTTTTTATTGTTATCTTTATTCTTTGGTTTGTAGGGAAAAGAATTGAAGTTAAAATGAATAAGCGTTTAGAATTTGACCATAATGGAGAAATAGATAGAAAGAAAGAAAAGGAGAAACGGAGGAGTGTCAATGAAGATTGAATGGAAAAAAGAAGGATTAGAATGGATGAAGGCTTTTGCGATTGGAATTATTATTTTTGCGTTTATTCGAACTTTCTTCTTTTCTAATTATATAGTAGAAGGCGAATCGATGATGCCGACTCTCCAGAACGGAAACAAACTTGTTGTCAATAAGTTAGGGTATCAAGTAGGTGAGTTAAACCGATTTGATGTGATTGTCTTTCATGCTAATGAGAAAGAGGACTTCGTTAAGCGGATTATCGGTCTGCCAGGTGATCGGATTGAGTATCGGGATGACACGTTATATATAAATGGCCATAAATATGAAGAACCCTTCTTAAATATTTATAAAAAGAAATCCCCTGGATTGAAGTTAACAGGAGATTTTAGTTTAAAGGAAATTACCGGTGAAAATATTGTGCCTGCAGGGAAATTATTCGTTCTTGGTGATAATCGACTAGGGAGTTGGGACAGTCGTCAATTTGGCTTTATCAATGCCAGTCAAGTCGTCGGTAAAGTTGATTTGCGTTATTGGCCGTTAAATGAAATAAATGTTCACTTCTAATAAAAATAGGACGGAGACACGATTAGATGGAATCGTGTTTTTTTTTTTCGTATTTTTTACCATTATTGGTTTAAACCCGTCCACCTGAAAATCCAAACATTTGTACTCTTTTGTGATAGAATGGGAGATACAGAGTATAGGGAAGGGGAGGTTTTCTAATGTCATTAAGAATGATTACCGGCCGGTCAGGCAGCGGAAAAACGGCATTGTTCCTCGATGAAATCCGTGACCGTCTTTTAGAAAATCCGGAAGGAAATCCGATTATTTATATCGTACCGGAACAAATGACATTTTTAACAGAATATCGTTTGGCGACAGACTCGCTCGTTGGCGGGATGATCCGTGCCCAGGTGTTCAGCTTTTCCCGTTTGGCATGGCGAATTCTGCAAGAAACAGGCGGAATAACCCGTTACCATTTAAGTAGTGTAGGCATGAACATGTTAATTCGTAAAATAATTGATGAACAAAAGGAAAATTTAAATATCTTTCAGCGTGCGGCAGATAAAAATGGATTTGTTCAGCAGCTCGAACAAATGATTACTGAATTTAAACGGTATTGTATCAGCCCGGTGGATTTGATTCAAAAATCCACTCAACTTAGAACTGATGGTTCCGTATCGCAAGCATTGCATGACAAATTAACAGATTTAGAGAAGGTTTATTCGAAATTTGAGGACGAAGTCTTTGGGAAATATATTGATTCAGAAGATTATTTCCGACTTTTAGCTGAAAAAATCTCTGCCTCGGCCTATTTAAAAGAAGCGGAAATTTATGTTGATGGTTTTTACAGTTTTACGCCGCAGGAATTACAAATCATTGCTGAGTTAATGAAGCAATGTAAACAAGTTTCTATTTCGATGACGACAGATCGTTTATCCATTGATTCAGTTCCAGATGAACTCGATTTATTCCGCGCTTCGGCAGATGCCTGTTACAGTCTTTTTGATATGGCTAAAACATGGGGGATTGAAATAGCCCCACCAATCATACTCACAGACCAAAAAAAGTGGACGGCCCCATCCATCTGTCATTTAGAGAAACATTTTGATACCCGTCCAGCTTTACCTTTTCATGGAGCAACTGAAATTCAAATTAGTCAGGCAGTTAATCGGAGAGCAGAGATTGAAGGGATTGCCAGGGAAATCCGTCATGTAGTTCAAACTAGCGGTTACCGTTATCGTGATATTGCCTTATTAATTAGAAATGGAGGGGACTACCATGAAGTGATCGAACCTGTTTTTGACGATTATCAACTGCCTTATTTTATTGATCAGAAAAGGACCATGCTCAATCATCCCTTAATTGAATTAATTCGTTCAACGCTAGAAATCATTAACTCTTTTTGGCGCTATGAACCGGTATTTAGAGCGATTAAAACAGAATTGCTCTATCCACTTCAAGAGAATCCTGCTAAAATGCGGGAAAAGATGGATAGGCTTGAAAATTATTGCCTTGCCTACGGAATTAATGGCAGCAAATGGACCAAAAAGGACCGTTGGGGTTACCGGCGAATTAGAGGGCTTGAATTGACAGGAAGCGGGCAGACCGATGCTGAAAAAGAGATCGAGAATGAAATAAATGAATTAAAGCTTCTGGTTACAGCGCCAATTTTACGTTTGTCCAGACGTTTGAAAAAAGCTGATACCGGACGAAAGCTCTGTGAGGCAATTTATTTATATTTAGAAGAATTGGATATACCCGATAAACTTGAGAATTGGAAAGTAGCTGCTGAGGAAAAGGGAAACCTTGTAAGAATGCGGGAGCATGAACAAGTATGGAATGCTGTGGTTGACCTGCTAGATCAATATGTAGAAATATTAGGAGAAGAGCAAGTTAGCTTAAAAGCCTTTGCTGCCATTTTAGAAGCAGGCTTTGATTCCTTACATTTTTCACTTATTCCACCCGCACTTGACCAGATTCTCATCGGTGACCTGGAAAAATCGCGGTTAAATGATAGTAAGATAGTATTTGTTGTTGGTGTAAATGAAGGGGTATTACCGGCAAAAATCTCAGATGAGGGCATTCTTGCTGAGGAGGACCGGGAGCTATTATTAGCTGCTGGAATGAATGTGGCACCAAGCAGCCGCACCCGCCTGCTCGATGAAAACTTCCTTGCCTATAAAGCTTTCACCGCACCCTCGGAGTTTCTTTATGTGAGCTATCCTCTTGCCAATGATGAAGGGAAAGCCTTAATTCCTTCCTCTTACATTAAGCGTCTTAAAGATTTGTTCCCGGCCATACAAGAGACTTACTATGTTGCAGATCCCTCAGAGCTTGACGAGAAGGGCCAGTTAGGTTTTGTATCTAATTTTACGACCACCTTGTCCTACCTAAACGCACAACTGCAATGGAAAAAGAGAAACTATCCAATCGCTGATTTGTGGTGGGATGTGTATAATTACTACCTCCAAAGTTCCTGGAAAAATAAAACCGCCAAAGTACTGTCGAGTCTTTTTTATACAAATGGGACTGTTCAATTGTCCCCTGAGGTGGCAGATACATTATATGGTGATATTATTCAAGCTAGCGTGTCAAGAATGGAATTATATAATGGATGCGCCTTTTCTCATTTTGCACAGCATGGGTTAAAACTTCGTGAGCGGCAAATCTTTCGTTTAGAAGCACCAGATATCGGGGAATTATTTCATGCTGCTTTAAAACAAATTGCCGAGACCGTAAATGAACAGAATCTATCATGGGCTAAGTTAACTCGCCAGCAGTGTGAACATCTAGCCAAAGACGCAGTCAAAACCTTGGCGCCAAAGCTGCAAAATGAAATCCTGCTAAGCTCAGAAAGACACCATTATATTCAGCGGAAGTTAGAACAAATTATTACCCGTGCCTCGATTGTTTTGAGCGATCATGCCAAGGTAAGTGGTTTCTCGCCGATTGGATTAGAATTAGCTTTTGGGCCTAATGGGGAACTGCCGCCGTTAAGCTTCTCTTTAAAAAATGGAAAGAGAATGGAACTAGCTGGACGAATTGATCGGGTTGATCAAGCAAAAGCCGAGGATGATAGTGTCTTTTTAAGGGTAATCGATTATAAATCAAGCGAAAAAGATGTTAATTTAACAGAAGTATACTATGGTTTAGCCTTACAAATGCTGACCTACCTTGATATCGTCATGACACACTCTACTGAATTGGTGGAAATGAAAGCGAGTCCTGCTGGTGTACTTTACTTTCACGTTCATAATCCTTTTATTAATACAAAGAAAATGCTGACCATTGACGAAATTGAAAATGAAATCATGAAAAAGTTTAAAATGAATGGATTAATGCTCAGCGACCAAAAAGTAATCCAGCTGATGGACCAATCTCTAGAGTCTGGTGACTCACACATCGTCGCAGCTGGCATCAAGAAAGATGGAAATTTATCCAAGAAATCAAAGGTTGCCAGCTTAGAAGAATTTAATCAGTTAAGAAATCATGTTCGGACCATCTATCAAAATACAGGTAATGCCATTATTAACGGTCAAATTGATATTTCACCATTTAAATTGAAGGACAAAACAGCTTGTACATTCTGTTCCTATAAATCTGTATGTCAGTTTGATGAATCAATTGATCATAATCATTTTCGGATTCTAACACCACATTCAAAGGATGAGGTATTAGAATTGATCAAAGAGGAGGCTTCTGAAAATGAATAGTCTTGTAATTCCTCCGAAGCCTGAAGGGGTAACCTGGACGAACGACCAGTGGAAGGCCATTGCAGCTAGGGATAAGGATATCCTTGTTGCGGCTGCCGCTGGTTCGGGGAAAACAGCAGTACTGGTCGAAAGAATCATCCAAAAGATAGTCTCAAAAGAAGAACCAATCGATGTTGACCAGTTACTAGTGGTTACGTTTACGAGTGCTTCCGCGGCAGAGATGAGACACCGAATTGGGGAAGCGCTGGAAAAGGCAATTGACCAAAATCCCGAGTCAAGAAATTTACGAAAACAGCTTAGCCTATTAAATAAGGCAACCATCTCGACTCTGCATTCTTTCTGCATGGAAGTGATCCGTAAATATTATTACTTAATTGATATTGACCCTGGTTTCCGCATCGCTGATGTAACAGAGGCCCAATTAATTAGAGATGAAGTAATGGATGAATTATTTGAAGAGGAATATGGAAAAAAAGATAATGAAGCATTTTTTAATTTGGTAGATTCGTTTACAAGTGATCGAAGTGATGCGGCCTTAATGGACATTGTTCGATCCATTTACGACTTTGCTCAGTCCAATCCTCTTCCAGACAGTTATTTGGAGAAAATCATTTCTATGTACCAGGTGGAGGAAATTGCGTCGATCGAGGACCTTCCTTTTATTGAGGCACTTCTTTTTGATAGTAAACTGCAATTAGAAGCGGCTAAAGAAATGATCGAGCAAGCGCTCGAGCTTACAAAGCTGCCAAATGGACCGGCACCTCGTGCAGAGAACTTTTTAGATGATTTACAGGTCATTGACACCTTAATTTCAGCCGAGCAGGATTCATGGAACACGCTTTACCAGGCCATGCAAACCTGGTCTTTCACAAGGGCTAAACAGGTAAAGGGTGATCACTATGATAAGGAATTAACAGAAAAGGCCCAGAAACTACGGGACAAAGCCAAGAAAAAAATTCAAGGTATAAAGGATGAACTCTTTTCACGACGGCCTGAAAGCTTTTTACGGGATATGGTAGAAATGCGTCCATTAATCGAAACATTAGTTTATCTTGTAAAAGAGTTTTTCAACCGGTTTGCTAAGGCAAAACAGGAAAAAGGGCTGGTCGATTATAACGACCTGGAACATTTTTGTCTTGCTATTTTAACAGAAGGAGTTTCGGATGAAGGTGAATTCCTGCCATCAGAGGCAGCCCGCGCGTATCGGCTCCATTTTAAGGAAGTTTACTGCGATGAGTACCAAGATACGAATATGGTACAGGAGACCATTTTGAAGCTGGTAGCAAAGGATGAGGGAGAAAACGGTAATCTTTTTATGGTTGGGGACGTAAAGCAGTCCATTTACCGGTTCCGCTTAGCAGAACCACAGCTGTTCCTTTCCAAATATAATCGTTTCACAGTGGATGGGTCCTCATCCGGACTCCGAATTGATTTGGCTCAAAACTTCCGAAGCCGGAAAGAGGTCCTTGATGCGACAAACTATCTCTTTAAACAGATTATGGGGGTCAAGGTAGGAGAAATCCGGTACGACGAGGCGGCTGAACTTCGAAATGGTGCACCATATCCTGAAGATAAGGAATTTCCAGTAGAGTTGATGCTCATTGACCAAAATGCTGAAAGTCATAAGGCGGAAGAAGTGGAAACAGGCGACGAAACAGATTTAGTAGAATTCGACACAGCCGATCTTGAACAATCACAGCTAGAAGCAAGGGTGATTGCTGCTAAAATTAAGGAACTGATCAGCGCTGGGACACCTGTATATAACGCCAAAACAAAAACAGAAAGACCTATAATGTATCGGGATGTAGTGATCCTTTTCCGCTCAATGACATGGGCACCGCAATTTATGGAGGAGTTCAAACAACAAGGGATTCCCATCTATGCCAATCTATCAACCGGTTATTTTGAAGCAACAGAAGTATCCATTATGTTGTCACTTCTTAGGGTTATTGATAATCCGTACCAAGATATTCCCCTTGCCTCTGTCTTGCGTTCCCCAATTGTTGGGTTAAACGAGGAGGAACTATCGAAAATTCGGATCGGCAGGAAGAGCGGTTCGTTTTGGGAGGCTGTTAATGCCTTTTGTTTAAGTAAAACGTCTGAAGTGAATGACCCCTTTTATGAAAAGGTTCGTGCTTTTTTTGACTTGTTAAAAGAATGGCGAGCGTTAGCCAGACAAGGTTCACTCTCAGAACTGATTTGGCAGGTATATCGTGACACTCAATTTTATGACTTTGCTGGCGGATTGCCTGGCGGAAAGCAGCGGCAGGCGAATTTACGTGCTTTATATGATAGGGCACGTCAATATGAGCAGACATCTTTCCGCGGATTGTTTCGATTTTTGCGATTTATTGAGCGCATGATGGATAGAGGAGATGATCTCGGCGCAGCCAGAGCACTTGGTGAGCAAGAGGATGTTGTCCGAATCATGACCATCCATAGCAGTAAGGGATTGGAATTTCCCGTTGTATTTATGGCGGGAATGGCACGGAATTTTAATATGACTGACATTCGTAAACCATTTATGCTTGATAAAGAGCTTGGATTTGCAGCGAAATATGTGAATGCGGAAAAACGGATTTCTTATCCATCACTGCCGCAAATCGCCTTTAAACAGAAGAAAAGGATGGAAATGCTCGCTGAAGAAATGCGCGTGTTATATGTGGCCATGACAAGGGCAAAAGAAAAGCTGTATATGACCGCAACATTAAAAGATGCCGGCAAACAAATCGACAAGTGGAAAGATGTTTCCGCCCATAACGAATGGCTATTGAAGGATTATGAAAGAGCTTCTGCCACGAGTTATATGGACTGGATTGGACCTGCACTCGTCCGTCATCGCGATTTTAGCGGGCTATGTGTAGAAGGTGAGAGAAATTGGGAGGTACCGCCGGAGATTTCAAACCATCCATCTTCATGGAAGATCACGTTACAACATGCTGATGAAATAAAAAAACAGGCTATTTCCATTGAAAATGAAGAGGACCAACTTCTTAAAAAAGTTGAAAATTTAGAGCAGGTGCCATCTGAATCAACCTTAGCAGATGAAATACATGCGCGGCTTACTTGGGAATATCCTTTCCTCGGTGCTGCCAGTCATCGTTCAAAGCAATCTGTTTCCGAAATCAAACGTACCCGGGAACTAACAGATGAATACAGCAGTACAGAACTCCTTGGGCGTTTTCGAAAGTCCATCTTGAAACGGCCTAAGTTCATGCAGGAGAAACAATTAAGCCCCGCTGAACGCGGGACAGCCATGCACATGGTCATGCAGCATGTAGATTTGAAAAAAGAAGTGAATGAAAAAGCAATTGCTGAACAGTTAAACTGGATGGTAAACAATGAATTATTAACACCTGAACAAAGTGAAGTAATTGATGCAAAATTAATTGCCCAATTTTTCACCTCACCGCTCGGACAGAGATTTTTTAAAGCTAAAGCGGTTCATCGGGAAGTTCCTTTTACTGTTTCCTTACCTGCACATGATGTTTATCCTGATTGGAATGAGGGGGATGAATCAGTGTTTGTACAAGGGATTATCGACTGCATCCTAGAGGATGAAAATGGCCTTGTGTTAATTGATTATAAATCCGATGGAATAACAGACAGGTATAAAGGGGGCTTTAATCAGGCCAAGGAAATTCTTGAAAACCGTTATAAATTACAAATTAACTTATACACGAAAGCGATAGAACAGATTTGGAAAAGAAATGTAACGGAAAGATATTTATTTTTCTTTGACGGTGCTCACATCTTGAGGCTGGAAAAATAAAAAAATGACATAGACCATTATGGTTTATGTCATTTTTAATTATTCCCTGCAATAGGCTGATCAATCAGATTGGTGTCAAGTACATTGGTACCACTTAAGCCGTTATTCGTCACAATGATCCCTCCGGTATTAAATCCTCCAGAACCGGCAAATGTTTTAGAACTGCTTTTCGGCGAAATATAAACGGTGTCACCAAATTGTACAATTCCTCCGCCTACATTAACAATTTGTACTGGGCCTAGGATTGCTGGCATGAAAAACATCCTTTTCTATTTGAACTTACAGCTATATACCTTATATGATGATAACTTATGCTTCTATTTCATGTCTTGTTCATCCTCACGCGGGAGAAGTTGACGGATATGCTTAATCCTTACTTCCATCGAAGCATGTTTAGTATTGCCGACATGTAAAATAGAAGAGTTCGAGACCGCAGTTACATGAATTCTATTAACTCTTATAAGAGGAGTTGCATTGTTTCGAGATATTGAAATGGCTTCAACAATTGGCGGGAGTGGAAGAGGTCTTCTAAAAATCTCATAAGATGGAAAATTGCCTTCGTTTCCATGAAAAAATTCTGCTTCCCTTTGGACGGCAAGTGCCCGTGAAAATCCATTTAGGTAACATGAATCTCCAAGTTGAATGATCGAGGAGAAAGCAACTTGGCTAACAGACAAACGGTCAACACTAGAGGTTCGGGTTAGCATAGCCTGGCGTCACATCCTGTTCTAAAGGAACAAACGGTCCAATAATCAGCGATTCCGCCGGCGTATCAAAAGCGGAAGATAATTGGATTGTTTCAGCATCTCCAACCATAAATAAGGAAGAACTTGCAACACCGATAATTTTAATATTTTCAACATGAAGGATGTGGTTGTGAACTTCAAAATTCATTTTGGCTTCATTCCTTTCATATTTTCAGGTAAATTATTCAAAAAGGTCCATACACCATTTTGGATTTCCTGCTTGATGGAATTAATAACAATCTCATCAAACGATGCACCTTTTTCTTCCGAACGAACTTTTGTTGCATTTGCCTTGAGATGGAAGTCTATTCTGTTTGGAAGCTGTCGAATAATATCTTCCTTAATAAAGGATAGGTAAGAATCATTTGGCTGAATCGATAACTGATTCTGGGCCTCAACAATAATTTGAGGTAAGTCCGTTTCTAAATATTCATAAATAGCTTTCTCGACTTCCATTGATCGTTGCATTTGTTCCTTAGAGGATAAAGGAGTATTTAAAGACTGGTTTTGTACAGCAAAGTCTTCAATTCCAGATAAATCATTAGGATTTAAACCAATATTTAGCGTGCCTTCGAGTGTCTCCACTTTCAATTGATCAAATTTATATTCAATTCTATCGACATGGACCACGGGCTTTTCTTGAATCTGCTTGAACTCTTTCTGTAATTTATTTATGGTTTGTTCTAATGCAGCAATCCTCTGCTCTTGAGATTGAATATACATTTGCATCCATTGAAGGTACTGATTAAGATCCTGATACATTAGAATCACCCCCGCCAGCCATTTTCCCTTTTGTTCTAACTATATGCAGGGGGACCCAATGATTTGCTTAATTTATTGTCCATCATAAAGAGGAAAAGACCTTTTTATGTCCTTCTGACCGCAGCTTGTAACGGGACAGAGGGTGCTAAAATTTGTCCTGCTTGGGGGACCATTTGCCCTCCAGGTTTTTTTCCTGCCGGTGCCGGCTGGGTGAACCCTCCCGTATTATATAAATTGGCCTGGGGTTTTATAATACCAGCACTGCCAATTTGCAGGACAGAGGAATTGGTGATCCCGCCAATTTTAATAAAATTAATATGAATGGATTGTTGGATATAAAAATTCATGATTAAATCCCCCATTCATTACATATTAAGGAAATTATTTTGATCAATGACATCTGGATCACTTGTATTGGTTGAACTTAATTGGTTATGAACTTGTAATTGTTCGCCGGTATTAAAGGAACCAGCACCAGAAAATGTTTTAGCGGTAGCGAACGGCATGATTTTATAGACATCACCAATATGGAAGACGGAACTGCTCCCAAGTGTTATAACCTGTGCAACTCCAACAATCGCTGGCATAAACAACACCCTTTTTTGAATTTCAATTTTTATTCATTTAGCAACATTTGGCGGCAGGTCATTTTTTGTGTATAGAATTACTTTATTATCTTATGTCTGGGCGGCTGTAATGTGAATCATATGCCCAAAATTAATTGTTTGCTAGTGTTTATTTACGTTAAATCCCTTACTTATTTTCGTATTTTTACCTCCCCTATGGTATGATAATCTCGAGCAGGACATACATAAGGAGGAATTATCGTGATTCATGCACATATTACAGCATGGTTTTTAGCTCTTATCCTATTCTTTGTGGCCATTTCATTAAATAAAAGTGGTAAAGCAAAGGGAGTTAAAATTATTCAAATGATCTTAAGGGTACTATACTTGCTGATTATTGCGACAGGGGTAGGACTTCTTTTCTCAGTGTACAAAATCGATGTATGGTATATTTTAAAAGCGGTTGTAGGATTATGGGTAATTGGCTTATTTGAAATGATTCTTAGCCGGATCATTCATAAGCGAAGAACTTCTACTTTCTGGATTCAGTTTGTTGTTGCGTGGTTACTAGTACTATATTTAGGGTTTGTAAAATTGCCAATGTCATTTTTACACCCGTAAAAAATGAAGCTGCCGGAGTAATTTCGGCAGCTTTTTTTAGTGACATGTTAACGATATAGTAGTGACAACTTTAAAGTTTGGTTTTAATATTTAAAGTGGGAGGGGGAATACCTATGCTAGTGAAGGTGTTTGCGAATCTCCGGCAAATTTGCGGAGGGGTAACCGTCGAGGTAAGTCCTGACGGTGATCGAGTGATTGATGTTTTAGATAAAATGATAGAAATGTTTCCTGCGTTACAAGCTGAAATTTTTACGACTGAAAAAAGACTGCTTCCGTTTGTTCATGTGTATGTAAATGGAAGGAATATCATCCATCTTGATGACCTTGAAACAAGGGTGAAGGATGAAGATCAATTTGCTCTCTTCCCGCCTGTAGCCGGAGGCTGATATGGCAGAAATAGATTTAGAGTTTCGGGGAATCAAGATAGATCATCTTGGCATGTATTTTCAAGAACTTGGGGCCATCCAGGTAACGGATACTTTTCCTTTTATCTATGAGGCTGAAGGGTGGAGCGGACAGATTTTATCAGAGGAGGAACTTGCTTTCACGGCCATCTTTAAGGTTAATGCAGTAAAGGTCCGTTTTATTGCTGAAGATGAAGAAACATTGATGAAGGTTATAAAGAATTATCGTTATAAAACAACTAGGATTGGCGGATAAAAAAGCATCTGCGAACGTTACCTTCGCAGATGCTTTTTTGTCCTATTAAACTAATTGACTTTCAGAATCAATAATGCCTAATTCACGAAGCTTTTGTTCAGGGACTAATCCATCTTTCCAGCCGCGGACTTGATAATATTCTTCAAGCATAATATCCATCCGGCTTACATGACCTGCACTATTTCCAGATGCAGGTTCTTCAGTAAACCGTTTTGGAAGGAAATCGTCTTCACGTTTATTAAAACCAGCAAGGTTATTATAGTAACGCTCAAGATTGTAAATTCTTTCTCCGGCCTTCATCACATCATCGGCCGTCATTGGTATTCCAGTCATGGTACTGTACTGCTCTGCATAATGCTCGGCATTTTCCGAGAAAGAAGAGAACTTACAAATATTCATTGAATCTGAAAATGCCAGCATATCTTGGAATATTTTTAATAGTTCACCTTTTCCTTCTGGCTTTAATCGGTCGGTTGGCTCAGGTATACCTGCAATTTCACTGGCGACAGTGTAGCCGCGTAAGTGACAGGCACCACGGTTACTAGTGGCATAACCAAGTCCGATACCTTGGATTCCTCGTGGATCATAGGCCGGAATGGATTGACCTTTTACCGACATGGAAAGCTGTTGTGCACCCCATGCAGCTGTTGCACGCGCAGGGCCTTCAGCAAGAATGCCGCCAAAACCTTCACGCAGGGCAATTTTTCTTGTTAATTCAATCATGGAGTCAGCGTCTCCCCAGATTAATTCTTCCTTTATAATCCCTTTTTCAAACGCTTCCATTGTTACGGAGAAGCAATGACCAAGCTCGATCGTATCGAGACCGTATTCATTACAGCGGTCAATTAAATAAGAAATTGCTTCGGCGTCGCTTAAAAGACAGTTAGAGCCAAGTGACCAGGCAGATTCAAACTCTACACTTTCAACGCGCGTCTTATATTTACCATCTTTTACTTCTACTTCAATCTTGCAGCCTACCGGACAAGCATGGCAGGTGTTATTAGCAACACGAAGATGGGTGTTAACATATTCACCACTGTGTTTTTCTGCCTCATCCCAGTGAGTTAGCTGCGAGTTTTTCGTTGGAAGCGCTCCCACTTCGTTGATTAGGTTTGTAAGCACATTCGTCCCATAGACGGATAATCCACCTTTGTTCGGTGCAGTTAAGCCGCCGTCTAGTATTGCTTTAACTGCTTTCTTATTGGCTTCTTTATATTCAGCCGCTAATTTAGGTGCAGGCATATTTCCTTTTTGGGCTGCTTTAATGACAATCGCTTTTAATTTCTTATAGCCTGCCACTGCAGCTGTTCCGCCACGGCCGGCAGCACGATCATGCTCATTGATGAAAGAGGCAAAACGAACCGTATTCTCGCCCGCTTGACCAATTGTCATGACACTTAGGTCTTGTTCACCGTATTGGTCTTTCATAGCTTGAATAAATGCTCTGGTGCTTGTTCCCCAAAGAGTAGAAGCGTCGCGGAGTTCTGCTTTACCGTCTTCAATAAAAAGGTAAACAGGTTTATCACTTTTCCCTTTAAAAATAAGGTTATCAATACCTGCCCATTTTAGCCGCGCTGCGGTCCATCCGCCAATGTGAGAATCCGTAACTGTTCCTGTAAGCGGTGATTTAGTTACAACACAAAGCCGTCCGCTCATCGATGAACGAGTACCGGTGACAGGGCCTGTCATAAAACATAAAATGTTATCAGCAGATAATGGCTCGACTTCTGGGCCATTATCTAATACATATTTGACACCGAGGCCACGGCCGCCTATGTATTTTTTGGCATCCTCTTCATTAATAGGCCTGTAATCCACTGTCCCGCTTGTTAAGTCGACTAGAACTTCCTTGTTTTTGAAACCGCCAATACTCATAAATTCCCCTCTTTTCCATTAAACTTTTTATATGAATCTCCTAACCAATGGCTAAGAAATATCTCCAAAATTTAGCTTTTCATCCAATTTCTATTATACACTTTTACAATTATTATTAAAATTAAAAAAGTTTAGTAATATCAGATATTTATTTGATAAGATAATAGTATTATCGTTGGACCTGAAGTCGTTAGAGAAAAGAGGAAGCTCATGAATGATTTAGCACGGTATTCGAGACAAATCCTTTTTCCGAGTATTGGGGAAGAAGGGCAGAGGAATATGCTGAGGAGCCGGGTGGCAATCGTTGGGGCAGGGGCACTTGGTACGGTGATTGCTAATCATCTTGTTCGCTCTGGGGTAGGATATATAAGGTTAATCGATCGGGATTTAGTAGAATGGTCCAATCTGCAGCGGCAAATTCTCTATACAGAGGAGGATGCGCGCAAGCAGCTTCCAAAGGCCATCGCCGCTCAAGAAAAGCTGAAGGATATCAATTCGACTGTTATGGTTGATGCCGTTATAGCTGACTTAAATCTGGACAATGCCGAAGAGTTATTAACAGGTATGAACGTTATCGTTGATGGAACTGATAATTTTATGACCCGTTTTTTAATTAATGATGTCGCTGTCAAGTATCGGATTCCCTGGGTACATGGAGCAGCAGTAAGTTCACGGGGAATGTTTGCTGTCATTAAACCGGGAGTAACCCCCTGTTACCGTTGTCTTTTTCCTAATGTTCCGAGCGGCAATGGAGAGACTTGTGATACAGTGGGGGTTTTGTCACCCTTAACCGATATCATCGGATCTTTTCAGGCGATGGAAACAATGAAGCTATTAGTGGGAGCAGAAACCACTCCTAATCTAGAACAAATTGATATTTGGGACCTATCTTCCATGCAAATGGATATTTCACAAGGCAGGAATCCTAATTGTCCTACATGTGGACAAGGCCATTTTGATTTTTTAGACCGCTCCTCGGACCATCAGGTAGCGTATACAACACTTTGCGGTCGCGATACAGTGCAAATCAGCCCAAGACATAAAAGAGAGTTAGACCTAAAGAAGACAGCAGAGAACCTTCAAAAAAGTGAAAAAGTATCAGTTAACGAATTTTTACTCCGTTTTTCTCCGGATGATGGAGTAACCATTGTGGTCTTTAAGGATGCCCGCGTTCTCATCCATGGGACAAATGATATAATAAAAGCAAAACAGCTTTACGCGAAATATATAGGAAGTTAAAAACCAAAAGGCTGGGAGTTTCCAGCCTTTTGGTTTTTATGAAATCATTTTTTCTATCACTAACCGTTTCCCAGTGTTTAACGTGAATTCAAACCGATCATTGACTTTTTCAAAGTAGCAAAAATGATGCTGTACGTTACAAATTTGTTCCTGATTATCAAATACCATAAAATTCACGCCATCTTTTCGATTTTCGTCCGATAAGAAGGATAAATGGTTATAACAGTAGATGCAGTCATAAATGGAAAAATTTAATGAATTTAATGTTGTAACGAACTGGAAAAAGGCGTCATCATTCACTCCATCCAAAAGGCGCTCAAGAGAATAAATTAAATGTTTTTTCATTCTAATCGTATCGTGATCACGAAGCATAATCGCTTCCTTCCCACAATGAATCTTTCCGGGTTCACCCACGATCCCTTTCTTCCAACGGTTCAGCCGGAAAACCTCAATTTCTTGATGAACAAAATCATCTAACATCGTGGCTTCTTCTGTTTCCTCATCGAAAAAAATCCATTGATCATTGATTTGTTCAACGGTTCCTACGTTGTAAGCTCTTTGTTGAAAATCATATAGTTTTAATCGTTGTTGTCGATTCATCTCTAACCTCCGTACACAGTTGCTTTCATTTTTCTTTTTTGACATCTTCATGCCTTTTTATAACCAGGTTTTTTTTGAAATCTTAAGTATAAAAATTTTTATTCGGAAGAATCCGTGTTCCATGTAGCATTTGGATCATTCTATTTTAGGACAATTAACCATTTAATCTGGGCTGAATAGTATAGAGCATGTAATACCTGTTCAGTTATTTATTTGTAAGGGAGTGAGATGCGAATGTGCGGAATCTCAGGATGGGTTAATTTTAATAAAGTAATAAAAAACGAAACGGAAACCCTAGTGAAAATGGCGAATACATTGGCAAAAAGAGGTCCAGATGAAACAAATACCTGGCAGGATACACACGCCTGCTTTGGTCATAAAAGACTGATCGTGGTTGACCCTGAAGGCGGCAGACAGCCAATGACCAAACACAAAGAGGGTTTTGATTACACCATTTGCTACAATGGAGAATTATATAACACTGAAGATCTTCGCAAAATCCTTCTTACTAAAGGATATTCGTTTAAAGGTCATTCTGATACAGAAGTACTGTTAACTGCCTATATAGAATGGGCGGAAGAGTGCGTCAATCATTTAAATGGAATCTTTGCTTTTGCTATTTGGGATCCGAAAAGAGAACAGCTCTTTATCGGACGAGACCGTCTTGGCGTCAAACCGTTATTCTTTACAGAACATCAAAAAGGGATTATCTTTGCATCAGAAATTAAGGCTATTCTAGCTCATCCGGAAATCAAAACAGAGATCACTCATGAGGGGCTGGCAGAGGTCCTTGGAGTAGGTCCTTCTAGAACACCAGGATCTGGTATTTTCAAAGGGATGCAAGAACTGCGGCCTGCCCATGCTTTAACTTTGTCACGAAATGGCTTAAAGGTTTGGCGTTATTGGAATGTAAAGAGTGAGGAACATAAGGAAAATGTGGAGGAAACAGCCGAAAAGGTACGATACTTAGTTACGGACGCAGTAACAAGACAGCTTGTTTCCGACGTACCATTGTGCACCTTTTTATCCGGCGGCCTTGATTCTAGTATTATCACAGCGATTGCTGCGAAAGGATTTGCAGATCAGGGAAAGGGGCAGCTTCATACTTATTCGATTGATTATGAAGGAAATGACCTGCATTTCACCTCGAATGAATTTCAGCCCGATGCAGACGGAACGTTCATTCAAATGATGACGGAAAAGTTTGCTACCCGGCATCACAACAAAACCATCTCACAAGAACAATTAGTTCACGACCTTGTAGAGGCCACTGCTGTTCGAGATTTTCCTGGAATGGCGGATGTCGATTCCTCGTTACTATGGTTTTGTAAAGAAATTAAAAAGGATTTTGTTGTTAGTTTGTCTGGAGAATGTGCAGATGAGATTTTCGGCGGATATCCGTGGTTTCATCGTAAACAGGATTTAGAGCGGCCAGGTTTTCCCTGGATGCGTTCCGTAAATGAGCGGCAAAATCTTTTGAAGCCGTATTGGCGGGATCAATTAAATTTAAGTGAATTTTCTATGAATCAGTATCAACAGGCCATTGCTGAAACGCCAAAATTGGAAGGCGAAAGCATTGAAGAAGCAAAGCGGAGAGAATTATTCTATATTAATATGACCTGGTTTATGACGACCTTACTTGATCGAAAAGATAGAATGAGTATGGGGGCCAGCCTTGAGGTCCGGGTACCATTTGCCGACCATCGTCTTGTAGAATACTTGTGGAATATTCCATGGGACATGAAAATGTATCGAGGCAGAGAAAAAGGACTTCTCCGCAAAGCCTTTGAAGGGATTCTGCCTGAAGAAGTCCTTTATCGCAAAAAAAGTCCATATCCAAAGACGCATAATCCGGAATATACTGCCGCTATACAAAAATGGATGGGGACCATATTACAGGATAAAGCTTCGATATTGCATGAGTTTTTCCAAAAGGAACAACTTCAAAGTATTGTAGAGACTGGCGGAAAATCATTTAAGGAGCCGTGGTTCGGCCAGCTAATGACGGGTCCGCAATTATTAGCCTATCTTGTTCAGTTCCATACATGGTTTAAGAACTATAATATTAATATCGTAAATTAGGCCTTTCAATTTCAAGGAAAATTATTTAAAAATTATTATTAAAATTTGGAATAAAAGCAGGATTAGATTAAAATGTTTAGTGGAAGAGGGAACCTTTCCTCTTCCTTTTTTAAGGAGGAAAAAGCCGTGAAAAAAATAACGTTATTATTATTAACCTTTTTACTTTGCTCAAGCCTTCCTGCTCATGCGGAAATAGAAAAGGAAAACCGCTTATGGCAGGATGAATCCATTTACTCGCTTATGGTGGACCGTTTTAATGATGGGAACATAAAAAATGACTTTAATGTAGACGCGAAAAACCCCTTAGCATACAATGGCGGTGATTTTCAGGGGATCATTGACAAATTAGATTACATACATGATATGGGCTTTACAGCCATTCGACTAACTCCAATCTTTGATAATACCGAAAATGGGTACCATGGTTATTGGGTAAAGGATTTTTATAAAACCGATGAGCATTTTGGCACAATCAAGACTTTTCAGGAGCTTGTAAAAGAAGCTCATAAGCGAAAAATGAAAGTTATTATTGATTTTGTGGCTAATAATACCGCTGCGGATCATCCGTGGGTAAGTGATCCTGCTAAAAAGAATTGGTATCACCCCAATCAGGAAATGGCTGAAGGGACGAATGGCTGGGTAGATGGTTTGCCTGACCTTAATCAGGACAACCCTGAAGTAAAAAAATATCTGATAGATGCCGCCAAATGGTGGATTAGCAAAACGGATATCGACGGGTATAGCCTGCCAGAGGTCAATCAAGTTCCATTAAGTTTCTGGACTGATTTTTCAAATGCCGTTAAGAAAGAGAAAAAGGATTTCTTCTTAATGGGTGTCCCGCAGGATAATGCCGCAATAGATACAGCTAAGTATCAAAACGCAGGAATTGACAGCGTATTCGATAATGCGAAAAGTAAGAATTTAAGAAAGGCGTTTGCCACCACGAACCAATCCTTTTCTGATTTGGACTTATCTTCAAATCATGATGGAAAGCCAGAATTAATAGCGAACTTTTTTGATAATGAGTATACGGCAAGATTTACGGCTGATATCGTGGAGAAACGACAATTTCCAGGTTCTCGGTGGA
The DNA here is from genome assembly GCF_018613415.1 of Bacillus sp. ISL-18. Taxonomy (GTDB): domain Bacteria; phylum Bacillota; class Bacilli; order Bacillales; family Cytobacillaceae; genus Neobacillus. Next base: position 176,691 of record NZ_JAGGQG010000002.1, read on the forward strand.
AAACTGCGTTGACATACCTATATACAACCCCAGGTATACCGATTTATTATTATGGAACGGACATTGCCTTAAATGGCGGCAAAACTCCTGATAATCGCAGGCAAATGAACTTCCGGACGGAGAAGGACCTGATTGACTATACCACCAAAATTTCTGAATTAAGAAATAAGCTGCCTTCTTTAACAAGAGGGACCATGAAAATGCTCTATGATAAAGGCGGGATGGTTGTTTATAAGCGCGTTTATAAAGGTGAAACTTCGATTATTGCGATTAATAATTCCACAAAATCACAAAAGGTGATTTTAACGGAAAAGCAATTAGCTCCTGATAAGGAACTTCGTGGTTTACTTGCCGGGGATATAGTCCGCAGTCACAAGAATGACTACATCCTTATAGTAGACCGGGATAATTCGGAAATCTATGTCCTTACTGAAAAAAGCGGCATTAACTTTACCTTTATTGCAGCCTTAGTTGGAGTGGGGGTCTTATCTTTAATTTTCCTTTTATTGGTTATTAAGCGTGGGAGAAAAGTGAAAGTAGACTAGTTAAAATCGGCGGAGACATCTCCGCCGATTTTTTTATAAATCAAGAAAGTGACCAGGGCGCTTACGCTTTTTTTTCTTAACCATTTACAATGGTACCACCGTTAACATGGATCATTTGCCCACTTACGTAAGAAGAGTCATCGGAGGCCAGATATACGTAGCTCGGTGCGAGTTCATGCGGCTGTCCAGCTCTTCCTAGAGGTGTATCTGAACCAAATTTTTCTACTTGATCCTCTGGGAACGTTGATGGGATTAAAGGCGTCCAAATTGGACCTGGAGCAACTCCGTTCACGCGGATCCCTTGTTTTGCCAGCGACATCGCCAATGAACGTGTAAAGGAGACAATTGCTCCTTTCGTTGCAGAATAGTCTAATAATTGTTCGTTTCCATGATAAGCGGTGATGGAAGCCGTATTAATGATTGATGCTCCCTTTTTTAAATGGGGCAGCGCCATTTTGGTCATGTAAAAGAAGGAAAAAATATTAGTTCGGAAAGTTTTTTCCAACTGTGATGATGTAATATCTAATAAGCTTTTTTGTGGATGCTGCTCTGCGGCATTGTTGACAAGAATATCAAGTTTTTGAAACTCGTTCATCGTCTTGCTCACAATATCTTTACAGATATCTTCGGAACCAATATCGCCGGAAAATAAGAGACATTTGCGGCCTTCTGCTTCAATAAGCTGTTTTGTTTCCTCAGCATCCTGGTGTTCGTTTAAATAAACAATCGCGACATCAGCCCCTTCCTTTGCAAAATAAATCGCAACGGATTTGCCTATGCCGCTGTCGCCTCCCGTAATAATGGCTGTCTTACCTGCAAGTTTTCCGCCCGGTTTATAATGAGGATCTACTGAGAGTGGACGAGGATTCATTTCACTTTCTACTCCAGGCTGGTGATTCTGGTGTTGTGGCGGAAAGGTGCTTTTTTGTTGATTTTGATTATTACTCATTTTCTTAACCTCCCAATGTCATTCACTGTTAGTGTGAGAAAAAAGAGTCAAATTCATGACCAAAATAAAAAAGACGAAGGATGATTTTTCCTTACGCCTTTAATATTACCCGCCTTAATGAATAGTAAAACTCCTTACTCCTCGGAGTTTTCTTATCGATAATTTATAAATTGAACATCAATACTAAGATCAGCTTCACGTACTAAGGAAATAATTCTTTGCAGATCATCACGGCTTTTGCCGGTTACCCGGACTTGATCGTCCTGAACCTGGCTCTTTACTTTTACACCACTATTTTTAATAATGGTATTAATTTTTTTAGCGTTTTCCTTGTCAATTCCTTGGGCAATTTTTGCCCGTTGGCGAACAGTGCCACCGGATGCCTTTTCGATTTTACCATAGTCCAAATTTTTAACAGGCACACCACGTTTAATTAATTTACTAAATAATACATCTTTTAATTGGTCCATTTTATATTCGTCATCTGAAACAAGAACAAGTTCTTCTTTATCAAGTGATACTTCACTTTTACTGCCCTTAAAATCATATCGTGTTCCAATTTCTTTCATCGTTTGAGTGATTGCATTGGTGACTTCAGAAAAGTCTACTTTGGATACAATATCAAATGAGCTGTCTTTAGACATAGCCATCCCTCCAATTAATTGATACATTATCTGCTAAAGTTTCCCTTTACGGGTACATTATAGTAAAATAAATCAGTTCAAACAAGTCAGAAAAGCGAAAGCGCCTTGAACAGGGGCGACAGGCATAAGACGAGCCGGCGGGAAGGTTGTTCTTTAACCTTTTCGACGGATTGGCTTATGACCCCGAGCCCCTAGGCGCTGCAGCTAGACAGTAAGAAAAGCGAAAGCGCTGAAGCTGACAAGAAGAAAAGCGAAAGCGCCTTAAATAGAAAAAAGGAGTTAGAATAGATGTCTTTAACAGAATTGATTGGTCAGTCTACCACATTAAACGTAGCCCGAATTACAGACTTTGGTTATTTTTTATCAGATGGTAATGAGGATGTTTTATTGCATAAAAACCAGGCACAGCATGAATTGGCGGAAGGGGATGAGGTAGAGGTTTTTTTATTTACTGATTCTCAGGGAAGAATTTCCGCTTCCATGACCATACCAGAGCTTTCGGTCGGAACCTATGCATGGGTCAAAGTGACAGATACAAATCCAAAAATTGGTGTATTTTTAAACATCGGCCTTCCGAAGGATATTTTGTTAGGTGCAGATGACCTCCCTGCACATCAGTCCGTGTGGCCGAAGGTTGGGGACATGGTTTATATTACTTTGAGGGTGAATCGCAGTAACTTGTTGTATGCCCGGCTGGCAAGCGACCAGGTAATCCAATCTATCTCAATTGAAGCAACAAGAAAGGATTTTAACAAAAATATACAAGGGCATATTTATCGAACCGCTAAGGTCGGAAGCTGGGTTTACACAATTGAGGGCTTTAAAGGATTTATCCATGAATCACAGCGTAAAGTTGAACCTCGGTTAGGTCAAAAGGTTGAAGGGCGGATCATTGACGTTAAGGAAGATGGAACGATCAATGTCTCATTACTTGCACGAAAAGAAGAGTCCCAAGATACAGATGCAGAGAAAATCTACGAATATTTGATGAGCCGTAATGGAGCGATGCCTTATAATGATAAAAGTATGCCTGAGGATATCCAAGAACGCTTCGGCTTAAGTAAAGGGGCTTTTAAGCGGGCATTAGGAAAATTAATCAAAGAAGGAAAGGTCTATCAGGAAGGCAGCTGGACCTATGAAAAAAAAGATTAAAGGTTGCTTACATACTCTTTTTCGAAATGACAGACAATAAGTCTTGCATGAAATATAGAAAGGAGTATGGATATGCCGCACACTTCTGATAATGATAAAAAAGCACAAGACAATAATGCATTACGACATGAAAAAAATATGCTTCGTGAAAAAAATCGCCAAGCAGGAAAAAATCAATACTCAAAGAAAACGGATCACAAATAAGAAAAGCTGCAGCGCATTGAACAAGCCTAGGCGTTGCAGCTAAACAAAAAAAGAGCGGGAAATCCGCTCTTTTTTCGAATTATATTAATTTAAAAAGAAAATAGAAATCGTACCAGGACCTGTGTGGGATCCAATTGCTGAGCCGATCGAGGAGATGTAGACTTCTTTGGGATGGAATTCATTCATAATCATCTCTTTTACTTCCTGCGCAGTTGCTTCCGTATCTGCATGACTTATTCCGATGATTTGCTCATCCAAACGGGAACCACGTTCCTTCATAATTTCAATAATCCGGCGGAATACTTTCTTTTGTCCTCTAATTTTCTCAATCGGAACAAGTTTTCCCTCTTCCATATTTAAAAGCGGTTTAATATTGAGCAAACCGCCAAGAAAAGCAGAAGCCTTAGAAACCCTGCCTCCTTTTGCTAAGTAATCCAAATCCTCAACAGTAAAAATATGCTCCATATGTTCACATCTGTATCTTACATCCGCTAAAATTTCCTCTTTTGATGCATTTTGCAGTGAAAGCTTAGCTGCTTCCATAACAATCAGACCTGCTCCAAGCGATGCACACTTTGTATCAACAATGGTTAATTGGAAGTCTGGATATTTTTCCTTCACTTGGTCAAGAATCATAACAGCGGTTGAATAGGTACCGGATAACTCGGAGGAAAAGGCGATGTAAATGCCATTTTCATTCTTCTCAGCCATTTCTGTAAAAACTTCTTCAAATAAAAGGGGAGAAACCTGAGAGGTTTTTGGAACATCCCCACTCCTTATCGTATCATAAACCGTTTTCGGATCAATTGTTTTTACATCTTCATAATCTTGGTCATTAATTTGTACCTTTAATGGGAATAATACAACATTATTTTCATTATAAAAATTTAACGGTAAATCACATGCACTGTCAGCAAGTATTTTTACTGTCATAAATGTACACCTGCTTTCCAATCATATAGTTCATTTACTTTTAAGTTTATCGGTTTCATCTTAAAATTACAATTTCTAAATGGAGAAGTCATTATAGCTAAATTTTAAAGTTTAGGGGGAATTCTATTGCTTTGGCTCCAAACTAAAAAAATCGTGATTGTAATCGCTGGTGCATTAATAAATGCACTCGCCATGAATTTATTTTTAATACCAGCGAATGTTTATTCCAGCGGTTTTACTGGTGTCGCTCAATTACTCTCAAAGGTATTAAGTGATTATACTGCTATCAATGTTTCGATGGGTTTTTTATTGTTGCTTTTAAATATTCCGGTTGCGATTCTCGGCTGGAAAAAGGTCGGGAAATCATTTACCGTTTACAGTTTTTTGAGTGTTTTACTTACTTCCTTATTCCTATCAATGATTCCCATTAAACAAGTTTCACATGATATTTTACTTAATGCTGTATTTGGGGGAGTTATTCTGGCAATTGGGGTAGGGATCACGTTAAAATGGGGTGCCTCCACAGGCGGAGTTGACATTATTGCTATGGTTCTTTCCCGGATGAAAGACAAACCCGTTGGTCCTTATATGTTTGTCCTAAACGGGATTATCATTATTACGGCTGGTTTCCTTTATGGCTGGGAAAAAGCACTCTATACTCTTGTTACTTTATATACTTCCACCAGGGTAATTGATGCTATTCATACAAGACATGCCAAGTTAACAGCAATGATCGTTACAAAAAAGGCAGATGAAATGAAAAAGGCCATTCACGCTTCTCTTGTAAGAGGAATTACGATGATCCCAGCTAAGGGAGCCTTTTCGAATGAAACGAGAGAAATGCTGATGATTGTCATAACTCGATATGAACTGTTTGATTTAGAAAGAATCATTCATGAAGTCGATCCTAATGCCTTTACGAACATCGTGCAAACAACAGGGGTTTATGGTTTTTTTCGGAGAGAATAAAAAAATAGAGCAAGCGCCCATTTTAGTGGGCGCTTGCGCTTTTGTTCTACTATCTAATCTGATCTAGCTCTTGTTGCATTTGTTGGAGCTGGGCTTGTTCTGCTACAGTCGAATTGGCATAGGCAGAACTAAGGGCATTCTTTGCTTTTGCTACAGCAGAATCAAGGTCAGCAGGGCTGGCGGATTGCGCCATCTCCACAAATCGTCTGGCTTCCTGGAACAATTGGTTTCCCATGTTATATTCCTCCAAGCGAGGATTCTTGCACATTGGCCATCTTCTGAGCTTCCGCTTCAGCATAGGTCATGTGATAGGGAATACGTTCAGCATGTTTGCTGACCGTATCGGCTCCTTGTTGGACAAAGCGTTTTGATTTGTTTCGTTTACCCATTCGAATCCCTCCAATATGCTCAAAGCTAAGATTGAAACAGCTTTGCTGCCTCAAACCTAGTATGCACATCTATTCTCCGGTTCATTTAGGTAAACTATGGCGGAAAGTTGAATTTTTTATCTTATAAATTTAACAAATCTGCTAAGTATTCACCAACGCCGTCTTCCTCATTACTAAAGGTGACTCCTTTCGCAATATTTTTTACTTGGTCGATGGCATTTCCCATCGCAATCCCGTGACCAGCATATTCAAGCATCTCTAAATCATTGTCCTCGTCGCCAAATGCCACTATTCTCTCCGCAGGAATTCCGTAGTAGTCGGCTGCTTTTTTCAACCCAACAGCCTTATTTAAACCACTTCTAATAATTTCAATTACATGCCAGGGTGCAGCCCAACTGCGCTGTTCAATAACTTCAGCATGTATCTCAGATAAGTGATCCCGGATTTTTTTCAATTGGTCTTCTTCCGTATGAATAAGCAAACTTGTCGGTGAAGCCGTTAAATAGTTCGCCAAATCGCCTGTAGTGATCCGGGGATTCCCATAGCTAAACAGCTCCAATAACTTTTCATCATGATAGTGGAAATAAATATCATCCATTACCTCAGCTATAATATTGTGAAATTGAAAACTTCTACAAGCCTCTACAATGTCTTTAGCTACCTTAACATCAAGCGGCTCATGATAAAAACCCCAATTTTGGTCGAGCGGGTGATGCGTAAATGCTCCATTAAAATTAACGATCGGGGTATCTAATTCCAATTCTCGGTAATACATCTCACTAGAGCGGTATGGCCTTCCGGTAGCAATCATCACGATATGGCCTTCTGCTTTTGCTTTCTCAATAACAGCCTTATTTCTAGTGGAAATGGTTTTATCATCTTTTAATAATGTCCCATCTAAGTCTAATGCAATTAAATGTTTCTCCGCCACATGGACACCTACTTTTTTTAATTAATCAAGAAAATGCATTGCTTTAGAAAAAAACTTGTCTACATGATACACTACCATTAAGGAATGGTTGTATTTCATAGGTAAACCAACATGAATATTCCTATATCTACTATGTTAACAATTTTTTAGCTAAGGTGTAAAAAAATTCACACCAGCTAATTGTAAAAAACGATATACTTGTTTACGTAAATGCTTTTGGTTAAAGTTTACCACAAGTGAATAGACCAACCAAAAGCAGTGCAAGGTAGTTTTAAGTGTGTAACAAAAAATAAGTCCAAAAGGAGTGTTATTATATGAATGAAGAGTTAAAAGACAATATAATGGGCGCATTAGAGCTTGTTATCGACCCAGAATTGGGGGTAGATATTGTAAATTTAGGGTTAGTTTATGATGTTGATATGAATGAAGAGGGATTAGTCACAATTAACATGACCCTAACGGCGATGGGGTGCCCGCTGGCAGGTACCATAGTTGACCAAGTAAAACGTGCTCTGGCAGATATCCCTGAGATTAAAGATACGGATGTTAATATTGTTTGGAACCCGCCTTGGAACAAAGATATGATGTCACGCTACGCAAAAATTGCTTTAGGAATCCGTTAAGGTATAAACATGAAAAATAAAGTTATTTTGGTAAGCTCGAATCAACTTGGCAGCGGCGACCAAACACTTGGTGGAAATATTCTGGAAACTTTTTTTACGGTCCTTAAACAAAAGGAAGAACTTCCTGTGGCTGTTTTTTGTATGAACAGCGGTGTGCTAACGATGACAGAGGATTCATTTGTTTCCGTCCATTTGCAGGAACTAGAAGAAAAAGGTGTCGATATTTTAGCCTGTAAAACTTGTGCTGACCACTATGAGGCAGCGGAACGTTTGGTGGTCGGAAAAATTAGTAGTATGGCAGACTTTGTAGATTTAGCTTCCAAGTATAATGTGCTAACTATATCTTAAACAGCAGAAAAATATAGTGGGTAGGAGAAACACACGGTATTCTATAGGAATATATCGTGTGTTTTTTTTGTTTTTCTACGGGGTTATATAGATTGAATTAACTGGAAAAAGTCCTAAGTTAGGCTCATTTAGACAGGCATAGATGGAAATTTCTAGTCAGAATGGTTGATACTGTTAACCGCAAGTTAATTTTCGTCACAAAAGATACACATATCATTTGCCTCATGTGAGATAGTTCACTTTTTTAAAATATAAACAACATTATAATACAGATAATCAAGCTGTTTGAAATGAAATAGCAGATTGGGGAGGCGTTTTCAATTGTCTTTTAATCGAGACTTTAATAAAGATCCGTTTATTGTGATTTGGGAATTGACTCGAGCATGCCAGCTAAAATGTTTGCATTGCCGTGCGGATGCCCAATATACTCGTGACCCACGTGAACTAACATTAGAAGAAGGTAAAAATTTAATTGATCAAATATATGATATGAATAACCCTATCTTGGTCTTTACAGGCGGAGACCCTTTAATGAGAGAGGATATCTTTGATATTGCTAAATATGCCGTTGAAAAGGGAGTCCGGGTATCCATGACTCCAAGCGCCACGCCAAATGTAACTAAAGAAGCAATCGAAAAAGCAAAAGAGGTGGGACTGTCACGCTGGGCCTTTAGTATTGATGGACCTACTGCAGAGATTCATGATCATTTTCGCGGAACGGCCGGTTCTTTTGATTTAACAATGGAACGAATTAAGTATTTGCATGAACTGGAGATTCCAATTCAGATTAATACAGTTATATCGAGATATAACGTTGATTTTCTGGAGGAAATGGCTAAAATGGTTGAGGAATTGAAATGTGTGCTTTGGAGCGTCTTTTTCTTAGTACCAACAGGCCGAGGCCAAGTGACCGACATGATTTCACCGGTTGAACATGAAAAGGTTTTGAGATGGCTGTATGACCTAAGCAAACGTGTTTCTTTCGATATTAAAACAACTGAGGCTATGCATTACCGCCGCGTTGTAATTCAGCAAAAAATGCGTGAAGCGCATAAACAAACAAATGAAATTGACTATTTGACTGCCCTTACTGAAAAAGGCTTAACAGGTTCCATTGATGGACTTGGACGCGCCCCTAAAGGCGTTAATGATGGAAACGGCTTTGTATTTATATCACATATTGGTGATGTCTATCCAAGTGGGCTTTTACCAGTCAAAGCTGGAAATGTCAGAGAAACCCCATTAGCAGAAATTTATCGGGAATCCCCTATTTTTAAGGATTTAAGAAATCCAGATGGGTTTAAAGGGAAATGTGGTGTGTGTGAGTTCCGCTATGTTTGCGGTGGTTCGAGGTCAAGAGCATATGCCATGACAGGTGATTACCTTGAAAGTGAACCATTCTGTGTCTATATCCCTAAATCATTAAGAGAAAAACAGGAACAAAGATAACAAATTAACAAAGGCTGCCTCCAAAAAAGAGACAGCCTTGAAAAAAATCTTATTCTATATTGCAATATACTGCTGAGCAATTTTCACAGCCGATTTCGTCCTTTAAATATTGCAAATTTAATATGGTTATCTTGCTTTTCTTAACAGAAATAATCTTATCTCGTTTCAACTCACTTAGAATTCGATTTGTACTTTCGCGGGATGTACCGCAAAAATTAGCGAGCTCTTGATTGGTAAGAGGCAAGTCAATGATGATTTCCTGACCTTTATGGATGCCATAACTATTGGACATTCTAATCAGGGTTGAAAATAGGGCACCGCGTTTACCGTTTAAGACAAGATCACGAAATTTGGTTTGTGTTTTACGGAAATGATCACTCATCCATTTCATGAATTCAAATGCAAGCTTGCTGTTTTGGAAAATCTCACTTTCAATAATATCTTTTTTAATGGCAACAACTTCGCCTTCTTCAAGTACTTTGGCGCTTAATAAGTATTTGGGATTATCCGTAAATAAGGTTAATTCACCACAAATATCATTGGCTCCGCAAATTCTTAAGGAAAGTTCACGTCCGTCGGAAGTAATTTTACTGATTTGAATTTTGCCAGAAAGGATAATATATAACTCCTCCGCAACCATTCCTTCTTGAAAAAGAAAAGTCCCTCTTTCACTTTTAAATTTTCGATCTGCAAATGTAAGTAATTCTTTTATTTCAATTGAATGGGTTGGTTTCATTGTCAACGTCATCTCATTCACCTCTAATTATTTATAAACAAGTCAGAATTTGTATTTTAGTTTGTTAATCTTATTCTAACTGATAAGAGGTTCATAAAAATGGGTAAACAATGACAATATAGTGAAAACCTAAAAGTGTTTTATTAACACGTTTTTTGTTGTGAAAATTAGAGCTCTTTTGAAAATCGTGGATTGTCCTTTCCAAAACAATCATTTATCGAATCAGAAACATCTGTTAAGATTAGAATAGATAAATGTATTTTAATAGTGAATAAAGTAACAGCCTTTTTGGTGTAAACCTGTTACACTCATCATATAGAGCTTCCTTTTAATATAATGGAGTTGATATAAATGGAAAAAACCATTATTAAAGATAAATTAAATAGACCCTTGCATGACCTAAGAATTTCGGTAATAGATCGTTGCAACTTTCGTTGTCAGTACTGTATGCCTGCGGAGAAATTTGGCCCTGATTTTGAATTTCTCCCGAGAAGTGCCTTATTAACCTACGAGGAAATTGAACGGCTAGGAAGGATTTTTGTTGGATTAGGTGTTGAGAAAATACGGCTAACTGGTGGTGAACCGTTGCTTCGAAAGGATCTTCCCCTTCTTGTAGAGAAGCTTTCAGTGATTGAGGGGCTTAGTGATATCGGTTTAACAACAAATGGGGTGCTGCTTCCAAAATTGGCAAAGAACTTAAAAGAAGCCGGTCTAAAAAGAGTAAATGTCAGCCTTGATACATTAAACGATGAATTGTTTGGTCAAATTAATGGAAGAGGTGTAAGTACTGCCCCTGTTTTGGAGGGGATTGAGGCTGCCAAGCAGGCTGGTCTTGGGGTTAAGATCAATATGGTCGTCAAAAAGGGGCTAAATGATACTGAGATTATTCCTATGGCGGAATATTGTAAAGAACATGACCTCGAATTACGCTATATTGAATTTATGGACGTGGGTTCAACAAATGGCTGGAAAATGGATGACGTGGTAACCAAGAAGGAAATTTACCATTTGCTCAAGGAACATTTCGAACTCGAACCCGTTGGTCCTGCATACTTTGGTGAAGTAGCCAAGCTCTATAAATATAAAGACAAAGATGTTAATGTTGGTTTTATTACGTCTGTTTCAGAGTCATTCTGTTCCAGCTGTACCCGGTCAAGACTGTCTGCAAATGGACAAATATTTACTTGTTTGTTTAATGGAAACGGTCATGATATTCGCAATTTCATGAGAAATGGAGCAACGGATGAGCAAATAACCGAGCGGATTACGGCGATATGGAATGGCCGGGATGATCGATATTCTGATGAAAGAACAGCGGAAACCCATAAAAATCGTAAAAAAATTGAAATGTCCTATATTGGCGGATGACTCTCTTTTTAAAAGAGGGTTATTTTTTTACAAAAAAAACAACCCGCTGTGTAAGCGGGTTGACCTTCAATTAGCTTAAATATCTTGGGAATAAAATGTTGTTTTCAAGATGTACATGCATAAAGGTTAAGCTTTCTAATGCTTCTAAACGGGCATAAACCAAACGTAGGTACCACAGGCATCCGCAGGAAGGGCAAAATCAGAAGTTACTGCACGGATTTGTCTTAATAGATCTCCGGCATGGTCATGTTCTTTTTCAAGCTCGACAATCATTTTAATGGCTTCCTCAGGATTAGCGGCCGTACCATTGGCAAGCTGCTTAATAAGCGGGAACACAATTTCTTCTTCTTTTGCCATATGTTCAAGTAATTCCTTTTTAAACTCATAAAAAAGCTCATTCATTTTAATAAGTTCCGGATGATGTTCACCGTGAACGCGCGAAACCTTTGTAACATATGGGCTTAGCATAGCTAATTCCTCTTCAGAAACACGATGGTAATTAGTAATCACATGATTAATAATGGTATGGGAGTCTGAATCTGTCCATACATCTACATTTTTCTCAGTGTTTTCATACTTTTCAAAGACATCTTTTAATTCATCAATGATAGTATCAAGGTTTAGCTCGTTTTGTTCTGCCGCTTGGGATAATGGGATATTTCCCCCACAGCAAAAATCAATTCGGTTTTTCTTAAATAGATCACTTGCTTTTGGAAGTTCGTTAACAATATCTCTAACTAATGAATCGGCTGTTATGGTAAAAGTCATGATTATTTCCTCCTAAAGATAAGGTAAGTTATTTATGACTTAAGCATAATAGAAATATTGAATACTATTGGTGACCTGTATCACACATTGGCTATTTTTTTTCTTTTTCGTCTAATTTGTGACATTTGATACGTTTGTAAGTCTTCTGTAGACTTATAATGAAAAGTAGCTGTTATAATCCATTACATAACGAATCAAAATTATCTGTTTTAGGCAGGAGCTGATTTATTTGCTAGAAAGAAGAAATCCAATTTCGATTGGAGAAGCAGTAACACAAATTATGAAACATCAAATAAGCGGCGTGACAGAACATGTTTCCATAAATGAAAGCTACGGCCGTTATTTATCAGAAGATCTAATCGCAACGAACAATGTTCCTCACTTTGATAGAGCTCCATATGATGGCTTTGCTGTTCGTTCCATCGATACTTTGGAAGCCTCGCCAGCAAATCCGGTTGAATTTGAAGTAATCGACCACATTGGTGCTGGAATGGTCTCTGCTAAATTAGTAGGGGAAAAACAAGCTGTTCGAATTATGACAGGTGCAATGATGCCAAATGGAACAGATGCGGTAGTTATGTTTGAAGTAGCTAAGGACTTTGAAAAAAGTGGCATTCCCTATATGTCCATGAAAAGGAAAATTAGCAAAGGGACCAATGTTTCATTTATTGGAGAAGATGCAAAACAAGGCCAAATTCTCGTGGAAAAAGGAACCTTAATAAACCCAGGTATACAAGCGATGCTGGCGACTTTTGGCTATAAAGAAGTACCTGTAGCAAAAAAACCGCTGATCGGTCTCTTCGCTACGGGGACAGAATTATTAGAAGTAGAAGAGGAATTAGTCCCCGGGAAAATACGCAACAGCAATTCCTATATGATTGCAGCTCAAATTGAAAGGGCCGGCGGAACCGTTCATTATTATGGGAAGCTTCCAGATGAATTTGACACATGTTTTGAAGCGGTTAAACATGCTTTAAACGAAGTAGATCTTCTGATTACCACTGGGGGAGTTTCCGTGGGTGATTTCGATTATCTTCCTGGAATTTATGAAAAACTCGGTGCGGAAGTATTATTTAATAAGGTTGCCATGCGTCCTGGCAGTGTAACAACGGTTGCCGTTTATAATGGAAAAATCCTGTTTGGATTATCTGGTAACCCGTCTGCTTGTTATGTGGGGTTTGAATTGTTTGCCCGCCCGATTATCCGCAAACAGCTTTATTCTAACAGACCCCATTTACGGAAAGAAACGGCTTTGCTAGAAGTTGATTTTCCAAAAGCTAACCCGTTCACGAGATTTGTTAGAAGTGCCACCTTTATTGATAAGGGAAGGTTAAAATAAACACCGAGCGGATTGGACAAGTCGAATATTATTATGAGCCTGGCCGGTGCAAACTCATTCATGATCCTTCCAGGCGGAACTAGAGGGTTTATGGCGGGAACGGAAGTCGAGGTATTGCTCCTAGATGATCAAGTCGGTAGTGTATGGCCTTGGTAAAACCATTTATTTTTCAGGTGGTTGGCTATCAGAATAGTGGGAAGACAACCATTTTAACCAAACTGATAAAAAACCTATCAGACCGAGGAAGAAGAACAGTCACCATCAAACATCACGGCCATGGCGGTAAACCTGCTGTACCGGAACAAAAGGACTCTTCAAGACATCTAAGTTCAGGAGCGCTTGCTTCCCTTGTCGAAGGGAGCGGCAGAATGATTTTACAAGCTGACCCTCAAAACCTAAGCTTGGAAGAGCAGATAGAATTAATAAAGTTTTTTCAACCTGACGTCATTATAATTGAAGGCTATAAATATAAAGATTACCCTAAGCTCCTTTTACTAAGAAATAAAGAGGACTTGCCTTTATTGGATGTAACAACCAAAATTTGTGCTGTCGGTTATTGGTCAGAAGAATTAAACAATGACTATTTGTATCCATCTTTCTCTATTAACGATGACGCTATGATTCATTGGATTGCTGAATTCATTCTGAAAAATGTTCATAAAAGTGATGAAAAAAGTTAATAAAATTGTCATATATGTTACTTTTATCACAGCAACACAGTCTGGTTCGGATTATAATATTTGCAGGGGTTATATGGTTTGTTAATATAGGTAGTTAGTTAAGGACTGGAAATGCAGGTTCCAATCAGAGGATAGCTACTCTAGAGATGATCAATGTTACCATAACCTGATTGGTTCCAATGCATTTCCATTCATATCTAAAGATTGAAGAAGGTAAAATTGCCTTCTTTTTTTCATATTTAATGTGATGATCTTCACTTTATTTTCTGTTCAGCTCTTTTATAGTAAGGCTATCAGGAAAAGGAGTGAGCAAAGATGAAATTATTTTTACCCAAACAACATGGTGCATGGGCAATGCTGATCATTCCCTTTTGGTTAGGTGTTATCAAAGGTGGATTTGTTTGGCAGGACGTACCGTTTTTTATCGGCTGGATTTTCTTATATTTAGCCACTTACCCTATGCTCCTTTTATTTAAAAAGAAAAAGATTCAATTCTATACCAAATGGACCATTATTTATATTATACCAGCCTTAATGCTGTTACTGTTTCCGCTGCTCAAAAGGCCTTCTATCGTCCTTTTTGGTCTTTTGATGCTGCCGTTCTTTGCAATAAATGCTTACTATACATCAAAAAATAAAGATCGTGCATTTATGAATGATATGAGTGCAATCATTGTATTTTCCATTGCAGGACTGGCCAGCAGTTACTTAGGGCACGGTGCGATAAACGAGCAAGCGTTGATTTTTCCGTTTTTAACATCAGTATTATTTTTTATGGGCTGTACCTTCTATGTAAAAACGATGATTAGAGAGAAGAAAAGCAATCTATTCAAATGGATTTCATGGACATATCATCTACTTATAGTGGCTGCATGGTTCCTTAGTGGTTTTTGGATCGTGGCGATTGCTTATATCCCGAGTTTACTTCGAGCCTATTTCTTTTATGGGAAAAAATTAACGCCGCTTCAAATTGGCGTATATGAGATCGTTAATTCAGCCATTATCTTTATTATTCTTGCCATTCAAATTGTCACCCTAAATTAAAAAAATCGGTCAGCTTGACCGATTTTTTTATGTTTATTAATCAACCTTACATATCTCAACAGGGCAATCTTCACAATCGATTTCTTTTTTTAAATACTCAATATCATGAATGGTAATTGTACCTTTATCAATTGAAAGGATAGCTGATTTTCTTAAATCACTAAGGAGCCGATTGACTACCTCGCGGGAGGTACCACAGAAATTTGCTAACTCTTGATTCGTAAATGGTAATTCTACGAGTATTCCCTGATCTGTTTTCATTCCATAACTATTACTGATGCGAATTAGAGTCGAATACAACGCTCCCTTTTTTCCATGGAGGACTAAATCACGAAATTTAGTTTGCGTTTTTCGAAATTGCAGGCTCATCCATTGGATAAATTCAAAGGAAAGGGCAAGATCTTGGGATAGCTTTTCCTCTAAAACATCCTTCATAATGACAGCTACTTCACCGCTCTCTACCACTCGAGCACTTAGTAAATAGCGTGAAGAAGAGGAGAATAAATTTAACTCGCCAATAAAATCTCCTTTAGAGCACATTCTAATGGTTAGTTCACGTCCGTCCGGAATGATTTTACTGACTTGAAGGATCCCGCTTTGAACTAAATACATTTCATCGGCTTGAGAACCTTCCTGAAATAGAAATTGTCCTTTTTTAATTTTTTTTATATGATGAACGGTCTCAAAGAGATGAGATAATATTACCGGCATTTCTTTTACTGACTGCATACTATAACCACCTTTAAAGGTACATATTGAATTTCCAAAAATGCAAGACATGGTTAATGAGATTCCCTAGATAATACTATAATTATATTGTTAACAAAGAATAATTATCAATATCTGTAGAATAAGTTCATACAATCGTCAAAAACTTAAGTCAATACGGCATATTACCCAGGAAATATTGTCGACTTATGTTGGATTTGAAAGAATTTCCCTTTAATGCTGATGCAATCTAACGGGGATAATAAGTTTGTATAGAAAAGGGGGGATTAGAGTGGGACAAAATCATCAGTTTAAATCAGGTAAAAAAGCACCCAATAATGGCTATTACATTGAAGTTGGTGATACAGGAAGCAATGTAACAAATCCAAAGAAAATTAAACTTAAAGCAGGCGACCCGTTTCCTGAAACATCAAATGATGAACGTGTTTGGACCTATGTTCGCAAACCTTAATTCTTTAGTAAAAGTCATCTTTTTAGATGGCTTTTCTTCTTGTGTTATTTTACTTATTGTAATGAATTTCTTATAATAGAAATAAATAGGTCAAAAAAGGTCAAAAGGAGTGAGAAACGGTGGATTTAAACCGAATGACGGAACGCTTACAAACAGGCATCATGGAGGCGCAAAGTTTAGCTATCAAAGAAAATCATCAAGAAATTGATGAACTGCATCTGTTTCTTTCGCTAATGGATCAGGATGACAGTCTAATCGCATCTATATTCGAAAAAGCCGGCTTAACGGCTGAAAAGGTAAAAAAATCATTATTGGGAGAATTGGCAAAAAAACCGCAGGTAACTGGGAGCGGTGTTGAACAGGGTAAGCTTTATGTTACTGCAAAACTCCAAAAGTTACTGGTAAGTGCGGAAGAGTTTGCGGCTAAATTTTCGGATGAATACATTTCAGTTGAACACATCTTGTTGGCTGCTGTTTATGCAAATGATTCACATATGAAAAAAATCATTCAAATATACGGTCTAACACCGGAAATGATTTTAAAAGCAATAAAGGAAATAAGGGGGAACCAAAGAGTGACATCACAAAATCCGGAAGCAGGATATGATGCTCTTAAAAAGTATGGACGGGACCTTGTAGCCGAAGCAACAAGCGGTAAAATTGATCCAGTCATCGGCAGAGACGCTGAAATTCGTAATGTGATACGAATTTTATCACGTAAAACAAAGAATAATCCTGTCTTAATCGGTGAACCAGGGGTTGGGAAAACAGCAATTGTTGAGGGAATTGCTCAGAGAATTGTGAGAAAAGATGTTCCAGAAGGTCTTAAAGATAAAACGATTTTTTCATTAGATATGAGTGCATTAATTGCTGGAGCAAAATTCCGGGGTGAATTTGAGGAACGGCTTAAAGCGGTCTTAAATGAAATTAAGAAAAGTGAAGGACGTATTCTACTTTTTATCGATGAAATCCATACCATTGTCGGTGCAGGTAAAACGGAAGGGGCGATGGATGCTGGAAATATGTTGAAACCGATGCTTGCTAGAGGGGAACTGCATTGTATTGGAGCAACTACACTTGATGAGCATCGGAAGTATATTGAGAAGGATCCCGCGCTTGAACGGCGTTTTCAACAAGTACTGGTTCAAGAACCAAATGTAGAAGATACCATCTCGATATTAAGGGGACTAAAGGAACGCTTTGAGGTCCATCACGGGGTCAAGATTCACGATCATGCCTTAGTGGCAGCGGCCACATTGTCAGACCGCTATATAACAGATCGCTTTTTACCAGATAAGGCAATCGACCTTGTCGATGAAGCCTGTGCCATGATTCGTACGGAAATTGATTCTATGCCAACAGAACTGGATGAAGTGACACGCAGGGTTATGCAGTTGGAAATTGAAGAGGCTGCACTTCGGAAAGAAAATGATGAAGGTAGTAAATTAAGACTCGAATCCTTATTAAAGGAACTAGCAGATTTAAAAGAACAAGCGAATACGATGAAGGCAAAATGGATGCAGGAGAAACAAAGTATTCAAAAAGTACAGGAGAAAAGGGAGCAGCTTGAAAAACTCCGCCGTGAACTCCAGCAATCAGAAGATCGTTATGATTTAAATCGAGCGGCTGAATTAAGGCATGGACAAATTCCTTTAGCGGAAAAAGAACTTAAAGATTTGGAGGAAAAAGCTGCTACAGATGAACGGCTTCTTCGAGAAGAAGTGACTGGAGAAGAGATATCCAATATCGTGTCTAGATGGACAGGCATACCACTTTCTAAACTAGTAGAAGGAGAAAGAGAAAAGCTGCTTAAATTAGAATCAATCCTTCATGAACGAGTGATTGGTCAGAATGAAGCGGTTACTCTAGTAACGGATGCCGTCCTAAGAGCAAGAGCTGGTATTAAGGACCCCAATCGTCCAATTGGATCATTTTTATTTTTAGGACCAACCGGCGTGGGGAAGACAGAATTAGCAAAGGCACTGGCGGAGTCCTTATTTGACAGTGAAGAGCATATGATAAGGATAGATATGTCTGAATACATGGAAAAGCATGCAGTTTCACGTTTAATTGGGGCGCCTCCGGGATATGTAGGATATGAAGAAGGAGGCCAGTTGACTGAAGCGATTAGAAGAAGGCCATACTCGGTTATTCTTATGGATGAAATTGAAAAAGCCCATCCGGAAGTTTTTAATATTCTCCTTCAGGCTCTTGATGACGGACGAATTACAGATTCGCAAGGCCGAGTGGTCGATTTTAAAAACACCGTCATTATTATGACTTCCAATATTGGGTCTCCCTACCTGCTTGATCGAAGTGAAAGTGAGATTGAAATTTCGGATGAAACGAGAGCGAAGGTCATGAGTAAGTTAAGGTCTCATTTCCGGCCGGAATTCTTAAATCGAATAGATGAGACGATTCTCTTTAAACCTTTATCATTAGAGGAGATAAAGAATATTGTCAGTAAAATGCTGAACGATTTGCAAAATCGATTAAAGCAGCAGCAAATTAATATTACGATCAGTGAAGATGCGAAGGAGTTTATAGCAGTAAATGGCTTCGATCCTATTTATGGGGCGAGACCTTTAAAGCGCTATATTCAAAGGAATATTGAAACAAAGCTGGCTCGTGAAATCATTGCCGGCAGGGTACACGAGCAGTCAACCGTAGGAATAACCGTCCAAGATGGTGATGTATTAATTAACGTGCAAAAATAGTAGTCCAAACAGAAAAAAGGTCATCCAGTTAGCGTGGAAGACCTTTTTCTCTAGATAAAATAATATAAAAATGCTTAGAAAATTGTCCAGCTTCAAGTACTTCGCTAAACAGGCGCTTACGCTTTTCGTTTAATGCTTTTCAACAGGTTCATTTGGAATCACTGCAGCAGCAATAAGAATTAATATGGTTACCCCTACAGCAACAATTGAACCTTGAGCAAAATTATATTCTGCGCCGGCTGTCATGGAACTAACAACATATGTAAGCATTTGCACTAAAAGGAAAGACCAGAAAAAAGTCCAAAATATACGCACTCAGTTTCACCTCTTACTTATTTTACATTAATTTAAATACTACCATACAATGAAGAAAAAATATATAAAAAAACAATTTTCTGATTTATGTTCCCAAGTTCGTTTAAAATGGGCAAACTCCCTTTCAACTATTGTGAAACGGCATACAATACCATGAGGAAATATGTAAAAGGAGATTTAGCGATGGAGAATCGTAATTTTCAGATGGATACCCAATGGAATATCATTCATTACCCCGAAAAGCCTAAAGGATTTGGGATCTTAATAATTGGAGATGAAAGGCATTTTGTTGATGAGAGCAAGTGCTTTTGGACGCAAAACGAAGGAAAGCTGGCGATTATCAATGAATTAAAAGATGCCGGGTACACCATTTTTTCCTCAAATCTTTATGGGCGTAACTGGGGTAGCGAAGATGCTGTCGAACTTGCTCAAAGGTTATATCAGCATGTCATTAGAAGTGAAATCCTTAATAATAAAATTCATATTTTGGCAGAAGGGATGGGTGCATTAGCAGCCATAAAACTTTTGGAAAAAATGAAGGGATCGATTCGATCATTAGTGCTGCTTAATCCCATTCTTTCATTGAAAAATCATCTTGAACAAGAAAAAGAGCACAAGTTCTTTTACAAAAAATTAATGAGGGAATTAACGGCTGCACATCAAACCGACCAATCTACTCTTGAAAATGAAATATTTAAGATGGATGAAGTGGTTAATCTTGATTATGAATGTCCAATCACGATTATCCAAGTGTTGTCAGGTGGGAAAGCGTACACCCAATCAAAGCTTTATCAAAAAGTTATTAATACCCCTAAAATAAACCCAATCTTTATCCTTCCTGAAAAAAAACCTCAGCTTGGAACCATGTTAATCAAGTTTTTTAACAGTCATGAAAAAGTACTTTAATGATAACCCTCCCCAAAATGAAATAATTCCTAGTAAAATCGCATAGGATTCATTAAAGTTATTTTGGGGAGGAAGAGGTAATGGACAAGGCCATGATTTTTGGCATTTATGATTTTGTTAGTTTTCAAATGGGGCGTGCCCTCTTAAATATGGGGTTAGAGGTTATTGGAATTCATATCGATGAAAACAACCATACTCCCTACCTGGAGGAGAAAAGGCTGGAGGTGGGCAGGAATGCAAACTTTAGAGAGATTCTGCTATCAGAATTGGATACATGCAGAGAAGTTGACACCACTAAAACAACGTTAATCCTTTCACTTTATGATCTATATATGTTGAGTGATGAGACCATTTTTCAAAAACAAACGGTTACTAAATTACAACAATTTATTGAAGGGAATAAAAGTCTGACAGATATCGTATTCCTTCTACCAATCCAATTATTAGTACCTGATGGGGCAAATAGCCTGCGGACTGTAATCAATGAAGCCATTGCCTGGGGGAAAAATAATCAATTTTATTATTTACCGGCCATTTATGGTCCTTGGCAGCCATCCACCTATACATTCCAACAGGCCCTCCTTGCAAACATGGATAGCAGCGAAATCAGGGTAAATAAACGTGAATGGACCGGAGATATCCTATATGTGGATGATGCAGTAGAGGCTATTCTGGTTTCGAATGAAAATTTAACGGTTGAGGATAACAGGCACTTTTTGATTGAAAGCGGCCTAGAGAATTATTGGGTTCAGTGTGCAGCACAACTGAAACTAGAAACGAAAGAAATTTATCCCGAAAAATTAGATATAGATCAAACAATCAGTCGAGTGACAGTAAAAAAGGTAACTCCATTCAGCGAGTCATTTGAAAAACAAATAGAAATGACGAGGCGTTTAATCTAAATGTATGAAATTGGTGAATTTTAAACCATATTTCCTAACTAGGGGATGGAGGACTTTTCAATTAGTTAATCAAGGGTTAAAATAAAAAGAAAAAAACGTTTTTTCCATTTGGAGTGGTTGCAGCACATATGTCCAATACTAAATAGGAAGGTGTTTAACCACTCGAAGAAAATGGGAGAATAGCCTAATTAATTTTATAAAAGGAGTACATAACGTGAACAATCAAGACAATACACTACAATTTATGCAGATTGCAATGAAACACTTACCGGAGGCAAAAGAGCAATTAGACCAAGCAGGGGTTGAACTAACGATGGATCTTATTCAGCCCTTTATGAATTTATTTACTAAAGTGATGCAGGAAGCCTATGAACTTGGTAAAGAAGATGCTCTTAAGGAAAGTCTAAAAAAATAAGCTGCCAGTTATTGGCAGCTTATTTTTTTTTCCATAATTGTTCGATATATGGGTAAACTTTACTAAATAATGGCTTCATCCCACGGACGGAATCAAGAAGTGTATCAATATTCATCATAAGTTCCTCATAATTAATGGCAGACTGGTTTTGCTTTGGTTCTAGATGGTGCCGAGATTCTTGCCCATCACTGTCTCTCCTAGGACCAAACATTAAACTTGTAAAACGGTCTGCCTTTGATTGTTCTTCCCTTTCTTCTTGTTTTTTGGAGCCTTGCTCCACATCAAAATTTGCCATCCTGCTTCGGCCTCCCCTAATAAAAATACCTTTTAATCTAGAATATGTTTCAATAAATAAAAGGTATGTACATTAGCGGATGATAAATAGGATTAAACAGTTGCTTAAAATAGGAGGAGTTTGATAAAATTAGTACCAAGTCATAATAATTGATATTAATCCAAGAAATAGATAAGATCTTACCTAGATTAAAGGAGATGGAATAATGAGAGCTGGTATTGTGGGAATGGGCAGATACTTACCGGAAAAAATACTCACTAATCATGATTTAGAAAAAATGATGGATACCTCTGATGAATGGATTAAAACCATGACAGGGATTGAAGAAAGAAGAATTGCTGCGGATGATGAAAATACGTCCGACATGGCATTTGCTGCCGCGCAAAAAGCAATCGAAAATGCTGGTATTACAGCAGCAGATATTGATTTAATATTAGTTGCCACTGTGACACCGGATTCTCCCTTTCCATCGGTATCCTGCCGAATTCAGGAAAGATTAGGAGCCAAAAAAGCTGCAGCAATGGATGTAAGTGCCGCTTGTGCTGGATTTATGTATGGGATTGTAACGGCCAAACAATTTATTGAGTCACAAGTCTACAAATACGTACTAGTTGTTGGTGTTGAAAAACTTTCAAAAATAACAGACTGGAATGATCGAAATACGGCTGTATTATTTGGCGATGGTGCCGGTGCTGCCATTATTGGACCCGTATCTGAAAATCGTGGAATTTTATCTTTTGAATTAGGGGCTGACGGGACCGGAGCAAAACACTTATACCAAGATGAATACATTATCATGAATGGGCGCGAGGTCTTTAAATTTGCCGTTAGACAAATGGGAGAAAGCTGTATAAATGTACTCGAAAAAGCCGGGTTAACAAAAGATGATGTCGATTTCTTAATCCCGCATCAGGCCAATATCCGAATTATGGAAGCCTCGAGACAGAGATTGGAATTACCAATCGAAAAGATGTCTAAGACGGTTAATAAATATGGTAATACTTCAGCTGCATCGATTCCGATTTCACTGATAGAGGACGTCGAGGCTGGCAGAATTAAAGAGGATGACTTAATTGTAATGGTTGGTTTTGGCGGAGGCTTAACCTGGGGCGCCATTGCGATGCGCTGGGGAAAATAATTGTCGTTTAATTTTTTAGGATAAATAGAATGGAAAAGGAGATGTTTAAATGGAAAAGCGCAGGGTCGTAGTAACAGGAGTCGGAGCAGTTACACCGCTTGGAAACGATGTTGAGACCACATGGAAAGGGATCCTCGAAGGAAAGTCCGGAGTTGGGCCAATGACAAGGGTGAATGCCGACGAATATCCGGCAAAAGTTGCTGCAGAGGTAAAAGACTTTAATCCAGAAGCTTTTATTGATAAAAAGGACGCACGGAAGATGGACCGTTTTACACAATTTGCAGTTGCTGCTGCCCTAATGGCGGTACAGGATGCCAATTTAACAATTAATGAAGAAAATTCTCATAGAGTGGGCGTTTGGATTGGCTCAGGTATTGGCGGGATGGAAACGTTTGAACAGCAATTTGAGATCTTCCAAAAAAGAGGTTATAAACGTGTTAGTCCTTTCTTTGTTCCCATGCTGATTCCGGACATGGCCACAGGTCAAGTTTCGATTATACTTGGTGCCAGAGGCTTCAATTCATGTACAGTAACAGCTTGTGCTACTGGAACTAACTCCATTGGTGATGCCTTTAAAGTCATCCAGCGTGGTGATGCTGACGCAATGGTAACAGGGGGAGCAGAAGCACCAATCACAAAAATGTCAGTAGCAGGATTTTGTGCTAACACTGCATTATCCACCAACCCAGATCCAAATACTGCCAGTCGGCCGTTTGATAAAAACCGCGATGGATTTGTCATTGGTGAAGGTGCCGGCATTGTGGTATTGGAGGAATTAGAGCATGCACTAGCTCGTGGGGCAAAAATTTATGCAGAGATCGTCGGATACGGAGCAACAGGTGATGCCTACCACATTACAGCTCCTGCCCCAGGTGGTGAAGGCGGTGCCCGAGCCATGAAGATGGCGATTAATGATAGTGGTTTAGCTCCTGAAGAGATTGATTATCTCAATGCCCATGGCACAAGCACGGAATATAATGATAAATATGAAACGCTTGCAGTGAAAGAGGTATTTGGTGATCACGCCTCTCACTTACCTATGAGTTCGACTAAATCCATGACAGGCCATCTTCTTGGTGCTGCAGGTGGGGTAGAAGCAATCTTTTCAGTATTAGCAATTAGAGATAGCATTTTGCCGCCAACGATTAATTATGAAACACCAGACCCTGAGTGTGATTTAGATTATGTAGTAAATTCGGCACGCACGAAAGAAATCAAGGCAGCTATGAGCAATTCTCTTGGCTTTGGTGGTCACAACGCAACCATTGTCTTTAAAAAATATGAATAAAAACAAGAAGGGCCAAACGTTATGTTTGGCCCTTCTTGTTTTTTAGAAGATGAACCCCAGAATGCTCGAACGTCTTTCTTCATTTTTCATAAAATGACCAGAAGATAGTTACTACGTAAATGGGGTGTAGCAATGGGAATCATTAGGACTGACGAGTGGCTTGAAGAGAACTTTGACAATCCGTTGAAAATCTGTGAAAGGCTTCTTCCTTATTTCAAAGGACAATCAAAGCGAGAGATCTATCGCGAACTAATGAATTTTGGAATGTATCAGCCGTCTCACTCAACCTGGAATTATCAACAGATTCTGCGCAAACAGAAAACGTGGGATAAGGTTGGGAAAATTTATGCTAAGTATAAAAGCAGTTGGAATGGTCCGGATATCCCCATTTTCCTCTTTCCGATTGCCCAGGCTGGGGGATTTTTTAGAAGGGAGGAGAAAGGGAAAGCAGGGGTAACCTTTCCTGATAAAATGTTTTTATTTCTATCAAATTACGATGATCCGACAGATGTTGAAGCTCTTTTCGTGCATGAATATCATCATGCCTGCAGAATGCGCTTGTTAGGAAAGAGTGTAGAGGATTACACAT
This sequence comes from Bacillus sp. ISL-18, assembly GCF_018613415.1. Taxonomy (GTDB): domain Bacteria; phylum Bacillota; class Bacilli; order Bacillales; family Cytobacillaceae; genus Neobacillus. The sequence continues at coordinate 201,507 of NZ_JAGGQG010000002.1, forward strand.
TACTTGATTCATTAATAATTGAAGGACTAGCGGAATATACTGTATTAAAAAAATGCGGCCGGGAATATTTAGCCGCCTGGTGCACGATGTATACAGAAAAAGAGTTGAAAAAATTTTGGGATAGATATCTTAAAAATCAGCTGGGAATAAAGAAAAATGAGAGAAGACATGATGAACTGCTATATGGAGGGGGAAGGGTTCCAAAACTACTAGGCTATGCAGCAGGCTTTTATCTAATAGAAAAGTATTACAAGAAGAACCAGTATTCAACCAAATCATCTTTTACTACACCTGCAGAAACCTATCTAAAAGGTACAGATCTATTTTCCTAGCAAAACGTTGTTGGAAGTCTTTTTGGTACAAGAATAAAAATCTTTAATCTTACCAATCTATCTCGCGTTAGTCATAATTTTGTAATAGATGTTTTTAAATACAATAAGGTATAGAAATGATAAACGAGGAGGAAGGTGGATTATGAGCCGAAAAAAATCATTATTAAGGGAGGAACCATTGCTCGTAGTGAACAATTTAGAAGCAGCTTTTGAGATTGATGGGAAGGATTATAATGCCGTAGATGATGTTTCATTTGAGGTAAAACCACGGCAAATCCTAGGAGTTGTCGGAGAGTCAGGCTGCGGTAAATCGGTCATGAGTCTATCAATCATGCAGCTGCTTCCAAAAGGAAGCGGGAAGGTAATAGCGGGGGAAATGATCTTTGATGGAATTAACCTTGCAAAAATGACGGAATCACAGATTAATAAAATCCGAGGAAAAGATATTTCAATGATATTCCAGGAACCGATGACATCCTTGAACCCAGTTTTCACCATTGGGTACCAACTACAGGAAGTCTTTTTTAATCACTGGAAGATTACAAAACGAGAGGCTAGGCAAAAGTCCGTTGCCCTCCTAAAAGGTGTGGGGATCTCTCGTCCGGAAAAAATAGTGGATGAATATCCCCATCAACTATCAGGTGGAATGAGACAAAGAGTCATGATTGCTATTGCCATCGCCTGTCAGCCTAAATTACTAATAGCCGATGAGCCCACCACAGCTTTGGACGTGACTGTACAAGCACAAATTCTTGAGCTCCTAAAAGAAATTCAATCCGTTAATGATATGTCGATTATCCTGATTACACATGATTTAGGTGTAGTTGCGGAAATGTGTGATGAAGTGATGGTCATGTATGCCGGAAAGATTGTCGAACGAACTGATGTAGATACTTTATTTCATAACCCCAAACATCCTTATACAACGCTGCTATTGGGGGCTATTCCAAAAATGGACGAGCCAAGAGAACGATTAAGCTCTATTCAAGGAATTGTTCCTTCACTTACAAAAATTCCGGAAACTGGCTGCCGTTTTGCTCAACGATGTCCCCATGCGATGCCTGAATGCCTGACAATCACCCCTATCCTTAAAAGTATTGACCCAGGGCATGAAGTTGCTTGCCTGCTATTTGAAAAAAGTAGTCCAAGAGAAGGGGGATGGGATGATGACTACTTCCGTGCCTAGTAAGAAAGTTGAGACCTCTCTAAACCCTGAAAATCTGTTGGAAATTCATCATCTTAAAACCTATTATCCTGTAAAAGGTGGTTTTTTTAAGCGGATTATCGGAAATGTTAAGGCTGTCGACAATATCTCTTTTGAAATTAAGAGAGGAGAAACACTTGGTCTAGTCGGTGAATCGGGATGTGGTAAATCCACTACTGGTAGAACGATATTAAGATTATTAATGCCAACAGAAGGACAAATCCTTTTTGATGGCAGAGATATTACCCGCCTATCTGGAAAAAGGCTTCGTGAAACTCGTAAAGATATGCAAATGGTATTCCAAGACCCATATGCTTCACTCAATCCAATGCAGATGGTCGGAGATATAATTGGAGAACCTATCAATAATTTCTCAAAAAAAAGTAAGTCTGAATTAAAAATAGAAGTCATGGATTTACTAGATAAAGTCGGACTTCCGCATGATGCCTACTATAAATATGCTCATGAATTTTCCGGCGGTCAACGGCAAAGAATTGGAATTGCCCGTGCACTTGCATTAAAACCCAAATTCATTATTGCAGATGAGCCGGTGTCAGCACTAGATGTTTCTGTACAATCACAAGTTTTAAACTTATTAAAAGACTTGCAGCGTGAATTTCAACTAACCTTCCTTTTTATCAATCATGATTTAAGTGTGGTGAAACATATGAGTGATCGCATTGGTGTCATGTACTTAGGAAATATGGTCGAGCTTGCCGATAAAAACAGCCTATACGTAAAACCACTTCATCCCTATACACAGGCATTAATTTCAGCAATCCCATCCCCAGACCCAAGGATTAAGAAAGAAAGAGTCATATTAAAAGGGGATGTCCCCAGTCCTATTAATCCCCCCTCGGGCTGTCCATTCCATCCACGGTGTCCTGCGGCTGTGGAGCAATGTTCAAAAGTTAAACCCGTATTAAAGGAGGTGAAGCCTTCTCATCGAGTAGCCTGCCACCTTTACTAAAAAGGGGCATCTTCTATATGGCAGACAGGCGCCTTGTTTCGGTATAAAAACGTACTTAGCTCAACTTTAAAAATATCAAGGGGGGAACTGAATGAAGAAAAGAAGTATGTTTTTGCTGGCAGCTTTAATGTTAGTTTTTTCTGCATTTTTAGCAGCTTGCAGCAGCGGTGAAAAAGCTAGTACAAAGCAGAACGACAACAATGGGGTTAAAAATAATGTCTCAGCTGGCAAACCACAGGATGGCGGGACATTAATTTATGCATTAGACTCAGCACCTGAGGGTAAATTCAACTATGCATTCTATGGAAATGCGACAGATCAATATGTGATTGATTTTTTTGATGAAAATTTAATTGATTATGACGAAAACCTGAAGGCACAGCCGCATATAGCTTCTTGGAAAACCACAGATAATAAGGTGTTTGATTTTGAAATCAAAAAAGGGGTTAAGTGGCATAACGGAGACGAATTATCCGTTAAGGATTGGGAATTTGCGTTAAAAGTAATTGCTGATAAGGATTATGATGGTCCTCGTTTTGATAATGTAAGGAATATTGTTGGGGCACAAGACTACCATGATGGAAAGGCCAAGGGAATTTCGGGTATCAAAATCATAGATGATTACCATATCCAAATTACCTTCGATAAGGCACGTGTAAATAACTTAGATAACCTTTGGACCTATCCAATGAACCAAACAGAATTTAAAGGGATCGCTGTAAAAGATATGATGGGCTCTGCACAAGTTCGGACCAAGCCTGTGGGATTAGGACCATTTAAAGTAACGAAAGTAGTCCCAGGGGAATCAATTCAAATGGAGCGATTTGATGATTACTTTGGCGGTAAGCCTCATATTAAAAAAGTAGTCATTAAGGTTATTGATCCATCACTTTCTGTTGGGGAATTAAAAAATGGCACACTTGATATGACCTCATTTCACCCAAGTATTATCGATCAAGTGAAGGCACTGGACAATGTCAATGCCATCACATACCCAGGAGTCAGCTATTATTATGTAGGTTTCCGATTAGGTACTTGGGATGGTGAGAAAAACATCATGAATGACCCTAAATATCAAAATAAGAAACTACGTGAGGCCATGTATTATGCCATTAATCGTGAAGAATGGGTAAAAGCTTTCTTTTATGGGGTTGGTAAGCCAGTAAACCGTCCTGTTCCAACAAATCACTGGATTGCAGCAAATAACAAAGATCTAGAGCAATACAAATATAATCCAGAAAAAGCAAAAAAACTATTAGATGAAGCAGGCTATAAGGATATAGACGGGGATGGTTTCCGTGAAGATCCAAAAGGGAAGAAGTTCGTCGTAAACTTCAGCCACTATGCAACACAAAACCCAACATTCGAATCACGTGCCAAAGCATTGACTCAATACTGGGAGGCAGTCGGCTTAAAGTCCAAATTAACGATGACAGACGTCAATCTTTATTATGAAATGCTGGATAAGGCAGATAAATCGATTGAAGTATTCTTCGGTGGGTGGCAGACTGGATCAGATCCTGACCCAACTCCACTTTGGGGTTCAAAAGCCATGTGGAACTATCCACGCTGGGTAAATGATGAGAGTGATAAGCTTCTAGATCAAGCACTTGATATAAGTGTAGTTGGTACAGATAACAATAAACGAAAAGACATTTATGTCCAATGGCAAAAACTATTCATGAAAGAGCTTCCTGTATTGCCAATTGCAGAGATTGACGAAACAATGGCGGTCTCAAAGCGAGTTCAGAATGTAAAATTCGATGTTTCGGGTATGAATCGGCCTAACGAATGGTGGATCAAGCAATAAATCCGTTGATCATGTCTGCATGACGCGTTTAAAAACGTAAAGTTCAAATAGGGGAGGATAGAAGGAAGTTTCTGTTCCTCCCATTTTTTCTTATAGGCTGCATATATCCATGGATTTAACCTAGTTTATAGACGAGGAGAATGCACATGCTTAAATATGCATTTCGAAGAATTTTGGGCATGATTCCCATGTTATTCCTTATCTCTATTGTCGTATTTACCTTGGCGAAACTTATGCCTGGTGATTCTCTAACAGGAGAAATAGACCCAAGGAATACAAACCCGCAATATATCGCTGAAATGCGTGAAAAATTGGGCTATAATGACCCGATGCCAAAGCAATATACCCGCTGGATTGGGGAGTTTATTCAAGGGGATTTTGGTAAATCAACCCGATTTAAAATTCCAGTCGCAGAGGTAATTTCAGAAAAAATTCCTAATACATTATTACTCGGATTATCCTCGATTCTAATTACCTACCTTTTTGCCTTTTTAATGGGGCTGTATTCAGGCAGGAAGCCTTATACTCTTGGTGACAATATCATTGGTGGATTAAATTATTTAGGATTATCCATTCCTTCCTTTATCGCAGGGGTATTTGCTATTTTCCTTTTTTCTTTTACATTAGGCTGGTTTCCGTCAAATGGATCAGTGGATATCGGTGTGACGGAAGGGACACTTGAATTTTGGCAAAGCCGTATCCATCATGTATTCTTACCAGCAGTCGTTTTAGGTCTATTGAGTACGGCTAGTTATACTCAGTTTTTACGCAATGACATTATTGAAAACAGCCGTAAAGATTTTGTACGGACTGCACGTGCAAAAGGGACACCAGAAAGAAAGATATATAATGTTCATATTTTAAGAAACTCGATTATCCCCCTCATTACCTTTTTAGGCTTTGATTTAGTAGCTATTATCTCGGGTGCGATTATTACCGAAACGATCTTTACTTATCCAGGTCTTGGACAACTATTCTTACAATCTGTTGGAACAAGGGATTATCCTGTCTTAATGACCTTGACCATGATGTTCTCATTTATAACACTAATTGGGAACTTGATTGCTGATATATTGTATGGTGTTGTAGATCCAAGGATTAGGTTAGATTAGGAGGGGAGAACATGGAAGTTATAACAGATTCAAAATTAACGGTCAATCCCCGTGAAAAAAGTTTGTCGCCATGGGCAATTGCTCGGAAAAAGTTTGTAAACAATAAACTCGCGATGATTAGCCTTGCTTTCTTAATTGTGGTAGCAATTGTTTCCTTCTTGGCTCCATATATTACAACCGCGGATGTAACCAAGATTAATATTGGGGAGATGTCATTAGAACCATCGGGTAAGCATTGGCTGGGTACCGATAAGGCTGGCCGTGATGTATTTACGAGGCTGCTATATGGCGGAAGGATATCCTTGTTAGTAGGTTTGAGCTGTACGTTATTTGTTATTGTTATCGGAACGTTGATTGGATCGGCCTCAGGTTATTTTGGCGGAGTCATTGATCGTTTATTAATGAGGTTTACTGATTTTATTTTAAACTTTCCTTTCCTTGTATTTGTCATTGTCTTGAATGCAATTCTTTTTGGAAAAGTGAATGGTTTATGGGTTTTAATCGGTACAATCAGTATTTTAAGCTGGGGGGGAATTGCCCGGATAGTCCGCAGTAAAATCTTGGCTGAAAAAGAAAATGAATATATTGTTGCTGCTGTTTCTATTGGTTGCACACCTGCAACAATTATTATTAAACATCTATTGCCTAATATTTTGTCAACTATTATTGTTCAGGCCACGATTACGTTTGCAACGATGATTGTGGCGGAAACAGGCTTAAGCTTTTTAGGATTTGGAGTTCCACAGGAAATACCCAGCTGGGGGAATATGTTGAATTCAGCAACTGAGCCCGATGTCCTTCAGTTCAAACTCTGGATTTGGGTTCCACCCGCACTAATTATTACGATTACGATTCTATCGATTAATTTTATTGGTGAAGGATTAAAAGATGCCTTCAATCCAAAATCAAAAAGATAAATCTACCAAAGTGAGTGGTAGTTTTTTTATAAAAAGAAAAGTTTCTGTAAAAGCAATTGGAGCAAAATATATAAAAAGGAATAATTTAACTAAGGTCTGCCTATACTGATTGACAAACAGTTTCTTGAAGTGAGGGGTTGTAAAATGTTGTATCTTCATGATGTTTGGGTTAATTGGTTTGAAGGTGAGGAAAATGGATATAATGTTTGCCACTTTCATGAATGGCGGAAGGATGACGGAGTAGAGCTCCTAGATCAAGTACCGCTTATTAAAATTGAACCGCTGTTATTTGGTTATATTGAGAATGATCTATCTGAGTTACCTCAACAGCTTCTCGATGATATTTATCAAAAAGCGTACTTAAGAAAAAACCATGAAAGAATTCAACTCGACTATTGCTTTGTTGTTACGGACGGAACGGGAATATTAGCTGTTGATACAATTGGCTACAATATTCCAATCCGAAAAAGCAGATTAATACCTAGGCAGGAACAGCTCGTGTATGAAATGATAAGCCAGCATGAAGCAAAGCCCTATCATTTTTACGCACAGCCTAAAACAAAGGACTTCCATATACTTTCACCAGATCCCGATTTGATGAGAGGATTAACAAGAAAAGAACGACAGTTAAAACAATTATTATTTATGGCTCTAGACCAATTGTTAACTTCTAATAACGAAGCGGAAGTTCGCTATTGGTATACTGAATGGTGTCCAGAGCAATATTCGACCATTCAAGAAATGAATTTTGAAGAAGCATGGGAACAGTTATTTGAGCAAACAAAATATGGCTGGTCAAGTCGTCACGAAACATTCTGTGAAAATTTAATAAAAGGGCAGCCCTTCTTTGAAAAACTTTGGGAGATGGAGCATGGTCCAAGAGTAAATTAAAAGCCTGATCCAAAAGGTATGTCAACCATACCTTTTGGACAGGCTTTTATCATTTTTCAAATTATTAAATGTCAGCTTTTAAAAATTCCCAGCGCAAGGCGCCGCTAAACAGGGCGCTTGCGCTTTCTTAAAACTAACGTTTTTTTCTGCCAAGCCCCATTGCTTTTTCCATTTTCTTGAGGGTTTTGCTGGCAACCATGTTTGCCTTTTCAGCTCCGCGGTCTAAAATATCATCAAGTTCACTGGATTCCAACAAATGGTAGTATCTCTCTTGAATTGGTTTTAGAAAATCAACCACTACATCTGCCAAATCGCCTTTGAAATCTCCATAGCCTTTTCCAGTATACATTTCTTCAAGTTCTCCAATTGATTTCCCGCCAAGGATGGAATAAATGGAAAGCAAGTTAGAAACCCCAGGTTTGTTCACTGTATCAAACTTAACAATTCCATCTGAATCCGTGACAGCACTTTTGATCTTCTTCACAATTTGATTTGGCTCATCTAGAGGGGTAATAAATGCCTTTTTATTCGGATCAGACTTACTCATCTTTTTTGTTGGTTCTTGAAGTGACATTATTCGAGCGCCAACCTTTGGCAAGCTGATTTCAGGAATAGTGAGAATATCATTATATTTTTTATTAAACCGTTCAGCTAAGTCACGTGTTAGTTCCAAATGCTGTTTTTGATCTTCACCAACAGGAACAAGATCGGTGTTATATAAAAGGATATCTGCTGCCATTAATGGCGGATAAGTTAACAAGCTCGCCGAAACGGCTTCTTTACCAGATGATTTATCCTTAAATTGCGTCATCCGTTCAAGTTCACCAATATAGGAAATACACTGCATAATCCAACCTGCCTGTGCATGTGCAGGAACTTCCGATTGGATAAACAAGGTAGCCTTCTCCGGATCGATTCCTACAGCCAGATATAATGCAGCTAAACTGCGGATATTTTTCCTAAGTGTTTGTGGATCCTGTGGAACGGTAATCGCATGCTGGTCCACAATACAAAAGAAACAATTGTACTCGTGCTGTAATTCCACAAATTGTTTCATAGCACCAATATAGTTCCCCAGTGTGATCGTTCCACTTGGTTGAATACCTGAAAAAATTGTCTTCATTAAGATTTCCTCCTAAAAATATATAAAAAAAACCATTCATCCCTAATAAACTATAGGGACGAATGGTTCGCGGTACCACCCTAAATTACTCAAAAAGAGTCACTCAGTATCAAGTCATCTTTATATAGATGCTTTGAAATCCTTTTAACGCAAGGTAAACGTCTGCTCCTACTATTATAAAGAAAATGAAAAAAGGTTCAGGCAGAGGCTCAAAAGTCCATTCCGTATTTTTTCGCGTTTGTTTTCACCGGCCACAAACTCTCTGAATCGAAGGTAAATACGTACTACTCTTTATCAATGCTTTTTGAAAAATATATGCGTTTAGTCACATTATAGCTGAAAGCAATCATTTATTTCAAGTTAGTTAAGTGTAATGGACAATGAGAGCAACAGCCATTAATAGTCCAGTAATAAGCCCATGAAGAAAGAGCGGCTTTCCGTTTAATGTAATTAATTCCGATAATCCAGGAATGTCCTCAAATCTTCTTTTATCTTTCCCACGGGAAAAGAAAAGATTTAGGGACTTTGACATGACATCATAAAAACCGCTATGAATGGTAAAGAGTAATAAAGATAACAAAATGTACCCTGAAGTAACATAAAAAGATATATCGATATAGCTAACTAGAGTGATTTTGTGATGAATAATAAAACATAATATGACAATTATGAATTGCGTAATAGAGAGAATTATAAAATTTTTCTTAACATTAAATTTCAAGAGATGACCTCCAAAAGCTTGATTTAACAAGATAAACTAGGGTACAGTATACAAAAAATTACTGTATAAGTCTAAATTATAACATAGACAATTGTCATGATTACGTAATGAATGTTTCGAAAATGTAAATTAATTTTCAAAAAGTAATGTACAATTTGTTGAAAATATGTATAATAGAGAATGTAGTAATTTTTCAGAATAATAGAAAAGGGAGGTCTACTAGTGAAGAAATCAAAACTCTCACTACTTTTAGTACTATCACTAGTACTTAGCATGTTCTTAGCAGCATGTTCTGGCGGTGGTAAGAAAGACACAAGCTCATCTGATGGAAAAAGCACTGGTAAAACAGAGCAATTAGCAGATAAACAAGAACTTAATGTTTTGGAATCCGCTGAAATTCCTTCAATGGACAGTGTAATGTCTCAAGACACATTAAGCTTTACAACACTTAATGCTACAAACGAAGGTCTATATCGTTTGGATCCAGATCAAAAAGTTATTCCTGGTGTTGCTGACGGCATGCCAACTTATAATGATGACAAAACTGTTATCACGATCAAATTGAAAAAAGATATTAAATGGTCAAACGGTGACCCTGTTACCGCTAATGACTTCGTATTTGCATGGAGACGTGCAATCAATCCTAAAGTAGCTGCTCCATACGGCGCATACTTCATGGAAGGTAAAATCAAAAATGCTTCTGAAATCGTAGCTGGCAAAGCTAAGCTTGAAGATTTAGGGATTAAAGCATTAGATGATAATACAGTTGAAATCACGCTAGTAAGAGCTCTTCCATACATCGAATCATACTTAACATTCCCATTATTCTACCCACAAAATGAAAAGTATGTTACAGCACAAGGCGCTAATTATGCAAAAGATGCTGCTCACATTCTTTACAATGGTCCATTCAAAATGACTAAGTGGGATGGCCCTACAGGAACTGAATGGGTATTAGAAAAAAATGCAGATTACTGGGATGCAAAAGAAGTTACTCTAAAAAAGATCAACTTCAACGTTTCTAAAGATCCACAAGCTTCCGCAAACGCATATACTGCTGGCGAAGCTGATATTACACCAAAATTAGCTCAAGCTGCAATCCTTTCTCAATTTGAAGGAGCAGATGACTTACTTCGTTACCAAGAGCCATCTATCTGGTGGTTAAAAATGAACGAAAAGAACCCAGCATTGAAAAATGTTAACATCCGTAAAGCTATCGCACTTTCTGTTGATAAAAAAGCGTTAGTTGATGATGTATTAGCAAATGGTTCAATCTCTGCTGACTTCCTAGTTCCAAAAGGTTTCGCTTTCTTAGATGGTAAAGATTTCCGAGATACTGCTGGAACTTACCTGAAATCTGATAAAGAGAAAGCAGCAGAACTTTGGAAAAAAGGACTTGCTGAAACTGGTCTGAAAGAAGTAAACTTTACGTATGTTGGTCAAGACACTGAAACTTCAAAAGTTACTGATGCTTACATCAAAGACCAATTAGAAAAGAATCTACCAGGATTAAAGATTACCATTGAGGCTGTACCATTTAAAATTCGTATCGCACGTGAAGATGCTGAAGATTATGATTTATTAATGGGTGGTTGGGGACCAGACTATGCTGACCCAATGACATACATGGATCTATGGGTCACTGGCGGAGGCCAAAACCATATGAGCTATAGCAACCCTGAATTTGATAAATTAATCAAAGCAGCTAACGAAGATCTTGTTGCTAAGCCACAAGAACGCTGGAAAGCACTTCAAGATGCTGAGAAAATCTTGTTAGAAGATGATGCTGCAATTGCACCGCTTTACCAACGTTCTGTTAACCTCTTGATCAATCCAAAGGTTAAAGGCTTTGCACACCATGCATTCGGTCCTGACTATAGTTACCAGTGGATTAAAATCACAAAATAGTAGCTATAACTAATCAAATATGAAGAGAGTATATTTTCCCAATATACTCTCTTTTTACCTGTACGAGAATTGTCGTAATACGTCGAAAATTTAATCAATTAGGAGGTGTAGGCATGGTCAAATATATACTAAAACGTGTTGGCTATATGATTATTACACTTTTTGTCGTTACATCGCTTACCTTTTTCCTCATGAAGCTAATTCCTGGTAGTCCTTTTAATAACTTCGAAAAGCTTACTGAAGTTCAGCGTAATATCTTACTGGATAAATATGGCTTGAACGACCCCGTGCCTGTTCAATATTATAACTATATGGTGAACTTGGTAAAAGGGGATTTAGGAGTTTCCTTCCAATTTGATAATACCCCTGTAACAGAACTTATTGGTAACCGACTTGGACCTTCTGCTCAATTAGGTTTGCAAGCTATGATTGTAGGTTCCATTTTAGGTATCCTATTAGGAGTGTTAGCTGCTCTAAAACAAAATACCTGGATTGACTATGGTTCTACTTTTATTGCAGTAGTAGGTAAGTCTATTCCATCCTTTATTTTTGCTGGTTTATTACAATACTATGTTTCAGTTAAATTAGGTTGGCTTCCAGTAATGTTATGGAAAGGGCCGGAGTATACGATCCTTCCCACAATCGCACTCGCCATGTTCCCAATTTCGATTGCAGCACGTTTTATGCGAACGGAAATGGTGGAGGTTTTAGGGTCAGATTTTATTACTTTGGCGAGAGCTAAAGGGGCAAGCCGCTGGCAAATTAGCTTTAAGCATGCCTTAAGAAATGCTTTAATTCCTGTTGTAACGGTCTTGGGACCATTAGCTGTCAGCTTAATGACCGGTTCACTTGTCATTGAGCAAATTTTTGGGATACCAGGTATCGGTGAGCAGTTTGTTAAATCAATTAATATGAATGATTACCCCGTAATTATGGGAACTAACATTTTATTTGCGGTACTATTTATCGTCGTGATCTTGATTGTTGATATTCTTTATGGAATCATCGACCCACGTATTCGTGTATCGGGGGGGAAAACTAAATGAGCAACAAAGACATAACAATTTCAAAGGATATGTTTGCTCCTGCCCACATTGATCCATCAAAAAGTGAAAAAATTGCAAAACCAAGTTTAAACTTCTGGCAGGATTCATGGCTAAGGGTCCGGAAGAATAAAGGTGCAGTAGTCAGTATGATCATCCTAGTAATTATGATTATCATGGCATTCGTTGGCCCTATGATTACGCCTTATGCCTATGACACGCAAAACACTAAACATAATAATTTACCGCCGCGTATACAAGGATTAGAAAATGTTCACTGGCTTCCATTTGATGGTACCTTGACTAGAAGAGATGGCACTGAATATAACGCCTATGAAGTACGTAAAGTAGATGCCTATTATTGGTTTGGCACCGATGGCTTAGGCCGTGACCAATTTGCACGTGTATGGAAAGGTACACAAGTATCTCTATTTATCGCCTTTATGGCTGCGTTAATTGATATGGTTATTGGGGTTGCCTATGGAGCCATATCCGGTTATTTGGGCGGCCGGACGGATAGTGTAATGCAGAGGATCATCGAGGTTATCGTCGGTATTCCGAACCTGATTGTCGTTGTTTTGATGATTCTCGTGTTAAAACCCGGAATTATCCCAATTATTATCGCCTTAACCATTACGGGATGGACGAGTATGGCTCGTGTAGTACGTGCGCAAGTATTAAAATTTAAGGGCCAAGAATTTGTATTGGCAGCTAAAACCTTAGGTGCTTCAAATTCATCTATTATTTTTAAACATATGATTCCAAATATGTTTGGTGTCATTATTATTAATACGATGTTTTCCATCCCGAATGCTATTTTCTTTGAGGCATTTCTAAGTTTTATCGGGCTGGGATTACAAGAACCACATGCATCTTTAGGAACATTAGTAAATTCAGGATTTAAATCAATGATCGCTTTTCCATATCAAATGATTATTCCTTCCATTATGATTGCGATAATCATGGTATGCTTCAACCTTGTTGCGGACGGATTGCGTGATGCATTGGATCCAAAAATGCGTGATTAGAAGGCAGGTGGATGTAAATGGAAAAAATTTTAGAGGTAAAGGATTTAAATATATCATTTCATACCTTTTCGGGTGAAGTTAAAGCTATTCGTGGTGTAAGTTTTGATTTATATAATGGAGAAACTCTGGCCATTGTGGGTGAGTCAGGTTCAGGAAAATCGGTCACAACCAAATCAATCATGCGTTTACTTCCTGAACATAATTCTGAAATAAAAGGCGGCCAGATTCTTTTCGAAGGCAAAGATTTAACAAAATTAAAAGATAAAGAAATGCAAAAGATTCGTGGAAAAGATATTTCGATGATTTTCCAGGATCCAATGACATCCTTAAATCCAACAATGAAAATTGGCAACCAGATTATGGAGCCACTTATAAAGCACCAAAATATGAGCAGGCATGCTGCAAGAGAAAGAGCAGTCGATCTATTAAAGCTTGTTGGTATTCCAAAACCTGAAATTCGTGTAGACCAATATCCGCATCAATTTTCAGGCGGTATGAGACAAAGGGTGGTAATTGCCATTGCATTGGCTTGTAATCCTAAGGTTCTTATTGCAGACGAACCTACAACTGCTCTTGATGTTACCATTCAAGCACAGATTTTAGAATTGATGAAGGACTTACAGAAGAAGATTGATACATCTATTATTTTTATTACGCATGACTTAGGTGTGGTTGCAAATGTGGCTGATCGCGTTGCGGTAATGTATGGCGGAAAAATTGTTGAAATCGGCACGGCGGATGAAATTTTCTATAATCCGCAGCATCCTTATACATGGGGATTGATTAGTTCAATGCCGGATATGGATACAGATGATGAAGAATTATTCTCAATTCCTGGTACACCGCCGGATCTATTGGACCCGCCTAAAGGTGATGCATTTGCACCAAGAAACCCTTATGTAATGAAAATTGACTTGGAGCAGGAGCCTCCATTCTTTAAAGTATCCGATACCCATTATGCTGCAACATGGTTATTACACCCGGATGCTCCAAAGGTTGAGCCCCCTGAAGCCGTTAAGAGACGCCAAAATCAGTATGTAGGCACGAATGGTGCAAGTAAATTCCCTGGTTCAAAGGAGGGGAAATAAAATGGCACAGAGAGAGAAACTACTTGAAATTAAAAACTTACAGCAATATTTTAACCCAGGTAAGCCAAATGAAGTAAGGGCAGTTGACAATGTCAGCTTTGATATCTTTAAAGGCGAGGTAATGGGGCTTGTAGGTGAATCTGGCTGCGGTAAATCCACAACAGGCAGAACGATTATTCGATTATATGATGCTACAGGTGGAGAAGTATTATATGATGGTGTTAATGTGCATGGGAAAAAGTCCAAGAAGCAATTAAAAGAATTTAATCGTAAGATGCAAATGATTTTTCAGGATCCCTATGCTTCTTTAAATCCGAGGTTGAAAATTGCAGATGTTATTGCTGAGGGCATTGATATTCATGGATTGGCAAAAAACAAGGAAGAGCGATTGAATCGGGTTTATGAGCTTCTTGAGACGGTCGGTTTGAATAGAGAGCACGCCAATCGCTATCCACATGAATTTAGCGGCGGACAGCGTCAACGGATTGGGATTGCCCGTGCTCTTGCAGTTGAGCCCGAATTCATTATTGCGGATGAACCGATTTCTGCATTGGACGTTTCCATTCAAGCGCAGGTAGTTAACTTAATGAAAAAGCTTCAGAAAGAAAAAGGATTGACCTATCTGTTTATTGCGCATGATTTATCTATGGTTAAATATATAAGTGACCGAATTGGTGTAATGTATTTTGGTAAAATGGTCGAGCTTGCACCAGCTGATGAACTTTATAAAAATCCACTACACCCTTATACACAGTCACTATTATCTGCTATTCCTGCTCCAGATCCAATAAGCGAGAGAACAAGAAAGCGGAGACCTTATGATCCAGCATCTCACAATTATGCTGACAATGAAGCTCTTGAATTTAGAGAAGTCACTCCTGGGCACTTTGTTCTTTGTTCAGAAAAAGAGTTCAAACAATATCAAGCAATTTCTAATAAGTAAAAAAAAACGATCTCGATTTTTATTGAGATCGTTTTTTCTCGAGAATGGATTAGTGTTTTTTGCCCCCCACCATTTTCCAGCCATTTCGATATTTAGCACTTTCATCTGTAAATTCAGTTCTACGTTTACCGCCAAATATTTTTTCCCCAATACCGTTCGTTATCACACCCATGAAAGCTGTAATTCCAATAATTAATAATGAAACAATCATCAAATCTTTTATGTAATCACCCAACATGAATCCCTCCAAAATAGCTAATTAGACTAAATAAAAGTAAGGAAAAATCACTTCTCTTCTTTATTGTAAAAGAACTCGTAATTTATTGAAAGAAAAATATAAGAAATTCACCAAAAGATGAATGCGTTTTCATTTAAATTCGTTTAATTGAGAAAAAAGTTAAGAGTAAATTAAGCATGGAGTTATAAAATTAAGACAGTAAAAGGCTTGTTGAATTAATAATGTATAGTACCCACAAAGAGATGATGCAAATTACGAACAATATAATATTGAAAGTAAGATTTATTCTAATTTACAAGCAAATGTACTTAAAAAATATGAAACTTTTTGGTTTATTAATCGTCTAATATCATGTAACCAAAGAAATAGAACGTTTTTTCTGTCGATATAATTTTTTTAAAAGGGATACCTTTTTTGGAAACAGTGGTGTATAATTTATGATAGAAATTACTTATTTATAATTATTTTAATTACGAAAAGGGTTTCTTCCACAATAATAATGGGTACAAGACTATATAAGATTACAATTATGTAAATTAAAGAGGAGTGTGAAGAACAGATGGTAACACTATACACTTCACCAAGTTGTACATCATGTAGAAAAGCAAAATCATGGTTAGAAGAGCATGAAATTCCATACACTGAAAGAAATATCTTCTCAGAGCCCCTATCCATGGAGGAGATTAAAGAAATTTTACGAATGACTGAGGATGGCACCGATGAAATCATTTCAACCAGATCGAAAACCTTCCAAAAATTAGATGTAAACTTAGACACCATGCCATTGCAGGATTTATTTAAATTAATAAAAGAAAATCCTGGATTATTGCGTCGACCAATTATCATTGATGAAAAACGTTTACAAGTCGGTTACAATGAAGATGAAATTAGACGTTTCTTACCTAGAAGGGTTAGAACCTTTCAATTACGTGAAGCACAAAAAATGGTTAACTAATTAATGAGACCTTCTTGATGGAGGTCTCTTTTGTATAACCAATAAATTTGTATAATATCAATCATTTTGCTATTATAAAAGGAATATCCTATATTAATCATTAGGCAAAAACACGGTTTTTAAGATTTTATTGTTTTTTATTTCCCATATCAGAACTTTTATCATAAAATGAAAGTACAAGAGTATTTCCTTTTTAGATGTAAATCATAATAGTATTATCTGCTTGGGGGTATTTAGTCCCTTCAATATGGAAACGGAAGGGAGAGGTTTTGATGGAGATTGAACGAATCGATGAATATACTGTGAAGTTCTACATTTCCTATGGTGATATTGAGGAGAGAGGCTTTGACCGTGAGGAAATCTGGTACAATCGGGAACGCAGTGAGGAACTCTTTTGGGAAATGATGGATGAAGTTCATGGTGAGGAAGATTTTGTCGTTGAAGGCCCACTATGGATCCAAGTCCAAGCGCTTGATAAAGGGTTAGAGGTTCTTGTTACTAAGGCTCAACTTTCAAAAGACGGACAAAAGTTTGAACTCCCTATCCCTAATGAAAAAATGAAGGACATTCCCGGTGATGACAAAATTGAAGAGATCTTAGATCAGCATTTTAGCCCTATTCATACCGATGAAGAAGACTTAATGCTTGAGGAAGAGTCTTTGGAATTTCTCCTAGCCTTTAAGGATTTTGAGGATATTATTAGCCTATCGAATCGGGAAGGTTTAGATAATTTAGATACGAAGCTTTATCACTTTGAAGGAAAATATTATTTATATACAGAATTTCCGGAAGATTTATATGAAGAAGATGAAATTGATGATATCCTAAGTATTTTACTGGAATATGGTTATGAAACACAATTAACCATTCATCGGATTCAGGAATATGGAAAAGAGATTATGGCGAAAGATGTTTTCGCGGAAGTACGTAAATATTTCAGCTAATAATTATACCGATTTCACATTTGAAATCGGTCTTTTTATCATTATGAATAATTGATAATTTTGGCAGGTGAGTACCCTGAAAAACACAGTGAGGGTGATCTTATTTTTAGCGGTTTTGTCCGGACTATTGTTTTTATTTAAAGATCAGCTGGAAAGCGGCATTTTCGGATTTTTGAGTGTTTTAATTACACTGTCTGTTATTTTTATCGGATTTGTCATATTCTTTGAAAATCGTCACCCGACACAAACCATTACATGGTTAGTGGTTTTAGGGAGTTTTCCGCTTATCGGCTTTATTTTTTATTTATTGTTTGGGCGGAATTATCGGAAGGAAAAGATGTTCCGAAAGAAGTATTTTCTTGATAAGCAAGCATTCCTAACAGTTGAGGGAGACGACGATCCAAGAGGTCAGGAGAAACTCAATTTGATGGGGCAGCATCAAGGGAAGTTATTTAAGCTGGCTCAGAAACTAGGGAATAGTCCCATCTCCTTTGATACGGCTACAAAAGTTTTAACCAATGGAGAAGAAACCTTTCAACATATTATGGAACAACTAAAAAGGGCACGTCATCATATCCACCTAGAATATTATATCGTTCGACATGATCAGATTGGCCAAGAAATAAAAGAAATCTTAATTCAAAAGGCAAGTGAAGGGGTTAAGATTCGTTTTCTTTATGATGCAGTCGGCTCTTGGCAGCTCTCTAAACACTACATTAATGCTTTAAGAAATGCGGGCATTGAGGCCGTTTCGTTTGGGCCTGTAAAATTGCCTTTTTTAAATAATAAATTTAACTTTCGTAATCATCGAAAGATCATTGTCATTGATGGAAACATTGGTTTTGTTGGCGGCTTGAACATTGGTGATGAATATTTAGGAAGAAACAAAGAAATTGGCTTTTGGCGCGATACCCATTTAATGCTTAAGGGTGAAGCAGTCCGAACACTCCAGTTAATTTTTTTACAAGACTGGTACTATATGACCAATCATAGTTTTTTAACGGCGGAATACCTTTCACCTCAAATAGATCATAAACATCATGGTGGAGTACAGCTTATTGCAGGCGGTCCTGATAATGAATGGAGTGTCATTAAAAACATCTTTTTCTCCATGATTGCTTCTGCTGAAAAATCGGTTTGGATTGCATCCCCTTATTTTATTCCAGATGAAGATATATTCTCAGCCATCAAAGTGGCAGCGTTGAGCGGTGTGGATGTAAGACTCCTGGTACCTAACCGGCCCGATAAACGAATTGTTTTTCATGCATCAAGGTCTTATTTTCCGGAGTTGCTGGAAGCAGGTGTAAAGGTATACGAATATCAACGCGGGTTTATGCACAGTAAAATTGTTATTGTCGATAACGAGCTCGCTTCGATTGGAACCTCTAATATGGATATGAGAAGCTTTCACTTAAATTTTGAAGTTAACGCGTTTTTGTTTCGGACTAAAAGTACAGAAGAGCTGGTAGAGGAATATATCAATGATTTAAAATTTGCACGACAGCTTGACTTGGAGATTTTTCAGCAACGGCATATTGGATTTAGAATTTTAGAATCAACTGCTAGACTCTTATCACCACTTCTTTAAGTGTCGAAATGATGAAACTCGTCGAAAAGTCGGCGAGTTTTTTAATAATTAAAAGGAAAATACAGGGGGATAGTCGAATTGATAGGTAGAAAAGGAGGGGAACGATTTGTTAACAGCATTAACCAAAACAGGTAAAAAGATTTGCCTAGGCTTTGATTATCGAAAAGAAACACTAATGTCATTGCGCAACAAGGAAGAATTCGTTTGTCCGATTTGCAGGGAAACCGTTCTGTTAAAACTGGGAGATCAAAGAATCTTTCATTTTGCCCATAAACAGGGCAGCCAATGCCGTGAAAGTTTTGAAAATGAATCATATGAACATGTAGAAGGGAAGAGGCAGCTTTTCCAATGGCTTAGTACACAAAATATACCGTCTGAGTTAGAATATTATGACCGTAACATCCAACAACGGCCTGATATTATGTTCAAATTTAAAGGACAGAAGTTTGCACTAGAGTATCAATGTTCTTTGTTACCTGAAAAAGTTTTCAGGAAAAGAACGATCACTTATTTAGAGAATGGTTATACACCCTTCTGGGTCCTATCTAGCAGCCATCTTCATCAAAAACGCAGAAATCTTATCACATTGTCAAACTTCCATTATTCGTTTTTAAGATATGCATCCTCCGGACGACTTTATATACCCGCTTATAGCTCCGAAAAACAACTCTTTCAACTAGTGGAATCGATTACTCCCATCTCGATCAAAAACTCTTTCGCACATGTATCATCACGACCCATTCAAACCCTCGAACTAGATTCTGTACTAGAGTCCAATCATGATCATCCCCCTACCCAGGAAAGCTGGAAAAGAGAAATGGAAAGATATATCTTCAACTGGGCGCTTCACCCGAGCGCAGAGCATAGGCCATTTCTGCAGGAGGTCTATAACCAAGGGTTAAATCTCTTTCTGCTTCCTCCTGAAATTGGTCTGCCAGTTCCCCATTCGGTCCTTATTCAAACACCTCCGTTTATTTGGCAAACCTATTTGTTTCTTGATGTGCTAGCTAACAAAAATCCCCAAGATCTCATCTCACTAAAGGAGATTTATGCTTCCTTTCAAAAAAGAATCTTTAACAAACAGTTGATCATTCGCAACCACCCTCAAATAATTGATGTAAATCCATTCTTGGCAATAATTGAATATTTAGAGCTTCTTGAGAAATTAAACTTCCTAACAAGGAAGAACGACACAATTTTTGAAGTAGAAAAGAAATTTTTAATCCCGCAATCAAATCGTGAAAAAGATGAAGCCAAACGTGTTTTCTTAATTCAATATAAAAAAATGTTAGCGAGACCATAGAAGAGGGAAATTAATACTAATAATAGCCATCTGGGCATAATATAGTAGGAGGGCATTTTGATTGGTTTTAAAGGAAAAAAGGCAAAAAAGGAGAATAAGTTAATAGTAAGTTTTTCCAAGTAAAATGAATGGAGGATAAATAAATGGCAAATGAAACTAAAGTAAAGCAGCTGCCAGCAAGAAGTGAAATTCCAGTTGAGGACACATGGAAATTAGAAGATATCTTTGCAAGTGATCAGGACTGGGAAAAAGAGTATCAAGAAATTAAGAATCAAATCCCTGAGATAAAGCAATACGAAGGCAAATTAGGAGAGAGTGCGGAAACACTCTATCAAGCCTTACAGTTCCAAGACAAATTGTTAGAACGGATCGGCAAGCTTTATACATATTCACATATGCGTTACGACCAAGATACAACAAACTCCTTTTACCAAGGCTTAGATGATAGAATGAAAAATCTCTATTCCCAAGCTGCGAGTCAGCTAGCCTTTATTGTCCCGGAAATTCTCTCAATTGACGAGGGAAAGGTAAATAACTTCTTAAATGAACAGCCAGAATTAAAATTATATAAACACGCGCTGGAAGAAATCAATTTACAAAGACCGCATGTGTTAAGTGCAGAACAGGAAGCTTTGTTGGCTGAGGCAAGTGAAGTAATGGATGCCTCAAGTAATACATTTGGTATGTTGAACAATGCAGACATAGAATTTCCTACCATTCAAGATGAAAACGGAGAAGAGGTTGAGGTAACGCATGGTCGCTACAGCCGCTTTTTAGAAAGTGCGGATCAGCGTGTTAGACGTGACGCTTTTCAAGCCGTTTATAAAACCTATGGAGCTTTTAAGAATACCTTTGCAAGTACTCTTAGCGGAAATGTAAAAAAGGATAATTTCAATGCGAGAGTACGGAAATATGATTCCGCAAGACATGCAGCATTATCAGCGAATAACATACCTGAGAGTGTGTACGATAACCTAGTCGATACCGTAACGGAGAATCTTCACTTGTTACATCGTTATGTCAAGCTGCGGAAGAAGGTACTTGGGCTTGAAGAGCTTCATATGTATGATTTGTATACTCCGCTAGTAAAAGATGTAAAAATGGAAATCAAGTATGAGGATGCAAAAGATTTAGTTATAAAGGGTCTTGCACCATTAGGGGAGGAATATTCAAATATCCTAAAAGAAGGATTTGAAAACCGCTGGGTGGATGTACATGAAAACAAGGGCAAACGCAGTGGTGCCTATTCCTCCGGGGCCTACGGAACCCATCCATATATCTTAATGAACTGGCAGGATAATGTAAATAATTTATTTACGCTCGCTCATGAATTTGGCCACTCTGTGCATAGTTTCTATACACGTAAAAATCAGCCGTATGCATATGGAAATTATTCGATATTTGTGGCGGAAGTAGCTTCAACTTGTAATGAGGCACTCCTCAATGACTATTTATTAAAAACCATTGATGACGAACAAAAAAGGATTTATCTATTGAACCACTATCTCGAGGGCTTTAGAGGGACTGTGTTCCGTCAGACTATGTTTGCTGAATTTGAACATTTAATTCATCAAAAGGCACAAAATAATGAAGCATTGACAGCCGATTCTTTAACTGAAGCTTATTATGCATTAAATAAGAAGTATTACGGTGAGGAAGATATTTTTATTGATGAAGAAATCGGTTTGGAATGGGCAAGAATTCCGCATTTTTATTACAATTATTATGTTTATCAATATGCAACTGGATTTAGTGCAGCCACAGCATTAAGCAAACAGATTCTAGAAGAAGGCGAGCCGGCGGTTAAGCGGTATATCGAAGAATTCCTAAGTGCTGGAAGTTCCGACTATCCAATTGAAGTCCTGAAAAAAGCAGGAGTCGATATGACCAGTGCTTCCCCAATTAAGGATGCATGTAAGGTATTTGAAGAAAAATTAAATGAATTAGAAAAACTATTAGGATAAGGAAGCGGAATTAGTCACGGGGCTCTTGAACCGGACAACGATCCAAGATATAGCTTTATCAAAAAAGGATGGGCCATAAGGGCTCCATCCTTTTAAAAACCTCTAAACCGTCTCCGATCATTCAGATATACCATAAAAATAAGAATGGATATAAACAAGATAGGAAAACTCAGCAGCATTGGGAAAATGTGAATCAACGCTAGGAGATTCAGAAAAAAGGCGATAACAATAAAAAGAATCATGATGATATAAGGTAATTTGCCCATATAACGTCCACCTTTTCGATTACTTATTGTATATCTATTGTCGATTCGGTGAATTTATTACTTTTTGACAATTATGTGAAATAAAGCACAAACATATTGTCACATGCTAATCCTGCATGGTATATTTTATACGTGAAGTTGATCACAACAAACATATACCCCTTTGTTTGACCGTGAAAAATTTCTCCCATCCCCTTTGTTCGTAATAATAGAAAAATGCCTTGCAGTCGTAAAGCTGCAAGGCATTTTCGTTTTCAGTAAAAAATTATTTTGATACTTAAAGTGCGGAGCTTTTTCGATAAAAAAAACAAATGTCAATCATGTTATGACATTTGTCTATTCATCAATATATCGCCAAAATGTACCGTATTTTGCGGGTATTTGCTCAACCACCTGTTTTAACAAAAGCTTCTTCATTTCCCGTTCAATCTGGGAAATGGACATATTATAAACAACAGCAATTTCTTTAGAAGCAACAAGCTTAAAGAATTTAAGAAAAGCTTCTAGTGGCGGTGGTGGAGATTTTTCAGGGCTTTCAGAAAGCATTTCTTCGAGAATTTGTACATAGACCTCATAGGGGTAAGAACCGGTAATTTTAATCCCCTCATCCTCAATATTTTCATTAAAAAATACGAGCGTTGGAATTTCATTTACATCCATTTCAGAAGTGATTTTTAAATCACATTGAAAGGCTTTGGCGGCGCTGTCGGAATGAATATCTTTCATGAATTCCTCGACGTCTAAGCCAGAATGATCCGCACATTTCTTTAACACCTCAAGGTTTGAAGGGTTCTGCTTTTCTAAAAATAACATTTCCTGAATTTTACGGAAGAAACGTAAGCCTGCTCGTCTACCCTGTAATTCAGCAGCTTTAATCGCAATAGAAACAATGTAAGGATTATCAATCGGATTCTCCAACCAAAGTGTACCATCACAAGACATTCCTGATCTGCTGCCTGTTTTTTCCCAAACCTGAGCGATATTTTCATAATTCTTCTTTTTACTCAAATTTAAATTAGCTAATCGTCCACTTAATACATGCTTAATCGAAAAGTACCGGCCGTACTCAATTTTAAGTTTTTTGAGAATCGGCTCTAATGCCCAGCATTCAGGGCATAACGGATCAATAAACATATAGATTTCGATTGGCTTTTTGTCATTGCCTCTGAAATGGTCCTTGGGAACAGGGGATGAAGAATTATTCACGATTTTCACCCATACTCTCACCATCATCAGGCGTGTTAATCATATGTTGAGCCGTAAGATATAGCCGTGCGTAAAATTCTTCTCTTGCCGGTCCTTCTAATTCGACGAGATCCATTGCTTTCTTCATACAAGATAACCAAGCAGTTGCACGGGTTGGTGTAACTGGAAATGGCAAATGACGTGCTCGCATCATCGGATGACCATGTTCTTCTGTATAGAGAGGAGGGCCTCCTAAATATTGGGTTAAAAATTGCTTTTGTTTCCGGGCAATTTCTGAGAATTGATTTGGAAATATGGGCGCAAGGTCAGGATGTTGTGCAACAAGGCTATAGAAAGTGTCGACAAGACGGTGTAGTGAATCTTCACCAATTACTTCGAATGGTGTAAGCTTTTTATCAATCATGTTGACAACTCCTTTCATCTATATTGTATTCATATTTTAACAATGCCCAATTCATATCTCAAATGAATTGCCTTGAAAAGGATTGATTTTTAAGTTGTATATTTTTTTATTTTATAAAAAGGCTGCAGCTCATTCATTTAGTTTGTTTGTTTTTTTGGTTATAAAAGCGTTGGACTTTATTCTCGGTAGGACGTTCTGGAATCTTAAAGCGGTTTAGAAGGGCATGGAAGTTTATTAGGCCTTCTTGATAGTCTTCAACTTCATATTCTATTTCATAATCTTCCTGTTGAAGATAAATACTGTGGTCAAGGACGAGCAGTCCTTTCTCATAGACAATCTCAGCCCGATTGGTGATCAGTGAACCAAAATATTCAATCTTGGCAAAAGGGATGTTCGTTTCTTCAACTAATTGTTTTATTTGTCCCCCTGGCAGTCTGCCATTATGAATAGCTGCAGATGCTTCCTCACTGGTTAATGTTTGATTGGTTTCAAGCAGCCCAATTTCTCTTGGCTGTTTGAGGGTCATTACATAATCCGTGCCTTTCTTCCGAATCCGTAGGGCACTTTTCGTATTCTTTAACGCAAAATCAACTGTATCAAAGTATAAGTTCTCCTGCGTGAAAATCTGATTTTCCGTTACGTTAAACGCCGCTAAAAGTCTTTCATATTCTGCTTTTGTGAGCAGGTTTTTAAACTCAATTTCGATATTTTGGCACATCCGATTTCTTCCTTTCACCAAATAGATGAGTTCATCATACCGATGAAGTTTGGCTGTTGTCTAGTTTCCGAATCTTGCCGCTTTTAAAAAAAGCAATCCTTGGGAGAAATGGTCTGATTATGCTAAAATAGGAAGGTGAAGATGGAGGTTTAATTATGAAGAAGAAAATAATCATTCAAACAGCAGTTTTAACGGATTCAAAGCTAATTTTAGAAACGGATGAATCCATTAATGGGTTAATTCCTGGGGAACAAATACTTGTTGACTCGGATCATAGCGCATTTATTTATCTTATGGAAGATCAAGAAGACTATACATATATTGTTTTATCAGAAGATCTATGGTCATATTTAAAAACGGCAAACGAGCAAAAACTATCTGTTCTAGTTAGTTCAAATAAGGAACAAATTGAACTCATAAATTTTCATGACGAATTAGAGTATATTCTAAGTAATATTAAAGGTAACAGTAACTATGGTGATGAATTGGTAACGAAGGTTGAGAGATTGTTCTTATCCGTTTAGCTTGAAAAAGGCGAAAAAGTAAAAGTTGCCTTATTCTAACGATATTGTTTTGTCGAGGTGGAACCATGAAGCACTGGGATCAATTTTTAGCCCCTTATAAACAGGCTGTATCAGAATTAAAAGTAAAATTAAAAGGGATGAGAGGGCAATACGAGTTAGATTCTTCTCATTCACCGATTGAATTTGTAACAGGACGAGTAAAACCAATTGCTAGTATTCTCGATAAAGCGAACCAAAAAGGGATTCCGCTTGAAAGCCTGGAAGAGGAGATGCAGGATATTGCCGGGATGCGGATTATGTGTCAGTTTGTCGATGATATACACACAGTTGTTAATTTATTAAGAAACCGCAATGATCTTGAAATTGTTGAAGAAAGAGATTATATTTCTCATGAAAAAACAAGTGGATACCGCTCCTACCATGTGGTCATTCAATATCCTGTCCAAACGATTCATGGGGAAAAGAAAATCCTAGCTGAAATCCAAATACGGACATTGGCGATGAATTTCTGGGCCACGATTGAACATTCCCTTAACTATAAATATAAAGGGGTATTTCCTTCCGATATCAAAATGAGATTACAAAGAGCAGCAGAAGCAGCATTTCGTTTAGATGAGGAAATGTCATTAATCCGCGGTGAGATCCAGGAAGCACAAGCATTTTTTACACGGAAAAAGGAATTGACACAAGAGGAAAAAAACTAAGTAAAGCCTGTTTTCCTTTTGAAAGCCTATTTTTAAGGAGAATATAATATGAAATTTGCGATTACTTCAAAGGGAGATCAAAAGTCCAATATTTTAATGCATAAAATGAGGACCTATTTACTGGATTTTGACCTTATTTACGATGAGGACCAACCTGATATTGTTGTTTCCATTGGCGGAGACGGGACACTTCTTTATGCGTTCCATCGTTATAGCAGCCGTTTAAGTAAAACAGCATTTGTCGGAATACATACTGGGCACCTAGGATTCTACGCAGATTGGATACCGGATGAAATTGAAAAGCTTGTTATCGCCATTGCGAAAACTCCTTTCCAAGTCGTAGAATACCCTCTCCTTGAAGTCATTATCCGATATACACACGCCGGAAAAGAATCCCGGTACTTGGCGCTTAATGAATCAACGGTGAAAAGTGTTGAAGGTACTCTTGTCATGGACGTTGAAATTCGCGGCCAACATTTTGAACGTTTCCGTGGTGATGGCCTGTGTGTCTCTACTCCATCTGGAAGTACGGCTTATAATAAGGCTCTTGGCGGGGCAATTATTCATCCATCGATCTCAGCTATACAAGTTGCGGAAATGGCCTCCATTAATAACAAGGTGTTTCGAACAGTTGGCTCACCGCTAATTCTGCCAGCACACCATACCTGTATGCTTAAGCCAGTTAAAAAATCCGATTTTCAAATTACCATTGATCACCTGACTTTACTCCATAAAGATGTAAAATCAATTCAATTCAGGGTACCGGAGGAGAAGATCCGTTTTGCCCGTTTCAGACCGTTTCCATTTTGGAAAAGGGTCCATGATTCATTTATCTCTGATTAAGCCGGAGGACCTTACTAATGGAAACACGTTTTAAATTGAACTGGATCATTGATGAGTCCAGTGCAGGTATCCCAATAAAGGAATTCTTGAAACAAAAAGAAATCTCCCGAATATCTTTAACGGACATTAAATTTAAGGGCGGCTTTATTCTTGTTAATCATGAGGAAGTAAATGTAAGATATCGGCTAAACGAAGGTGATTCGTTAACGGTGATTTTTCCTGCTGAAATTCCAAGTGAGGGGGTAAAGGCAGAGGATATCCCGTTGTCCATTTTGTATGAAGATGAATTTTTACTTGTGGTAAACAAACCGGCGATGATGAACACAATCCCTTCCCGTGAACATCCGAATGGCAGCCTTGCTAATGCACTTGTGGGCTATTACCAGCGGGCGGGCATTCAGGCCACTTCCCATATCGTCACAAGACTGGACCGTGACACGTCGGGGATTGTATTAATTGCCAAGCACCGTCATGTTCATCATTTATTTAGTAAAATGCAGCAAAATGGATTGGTGAAACGAACATATGAAGCTTTTGCGGGTGGTTTACTTGCATCTGAACAGGGAAGCATTATTGAACCGATTGGCCGGAAACAAGATAGCATAATTGAACGGGAAGTACGAGCTGATGGTCAATATGCGTGTACCCATTATCGGGTCATTAAGAGGTATTCTACATTTACTCATATCGAACTTGGGCTAGAAACAGGCCGGACCCATCAGATAAGAGTTCATATGTCCTTTTTTGGACATCCACTGCTAGGAGATGATTTATATGGAGGAGATACTGCCTTAATCAAACGGCAGGCCCTTCATTGTAAAAAAATTCAATTTCAACACCCCTTTTATAAGGAGGAAATGTCCTTCGCGGCTGTTCCGCCAGAAGATATGACTCGATTATTAGAGGCTGACCAGCTTGATTAGCGGTCAGCCTTTTAAATTGGCTTTGAGCAATTGTCCAGCTCCAGCGCCTAGTGTCCTTCGCGTTTCTCCCTTCGATAAGTCAACATCGAATCGCTTTCTTTCTCCGTGTTTCCTTTATCTCAGTCAAAGTACTCAGGCCATACGCAGATATTAAATAGGCGCTGCCTCTTTTCTAATCAAATTGTTTAAATTTTTCTTCAATGTATGGCATAGTAGAAGGAACAGACACTAATTCCATCTCTGGATAACGTAATGCCGTCAATTTACCGCCAAACACAGCTCCTGTATCAATGTTATACGTGTTATTAATAATCCGCGGCTCTTTGACCGGAGTATGACCATAAACAATACAGGCATCGCCAATATAATTTTTCGCCCAATCCAATCTAACAGGTGTTCCATCCGGATTCTTTTTACCAGTAATATCACCATAAAGGACAAATTCTTTTACTTTTCCATGTGTTTGACCGATATATTCTTTTTTAATTCCGGCATGGGCTATAACAAGCTTTCCATTGTCTAATACTAAATAAAGCGGGGCTTTTTCATACAGCTCGATAAATTTTTTACGAATGGAATGCTGATCTTTTTTATATAATGATTCATATTCTGCCACTGTTGTTTCAAGTCCGTGCGTCACCTGTACTTTATTGCCGAGAAAATAGCGATACAGTTTATTGCAATGATTACCTGGTGTGTAATGGGCGTTTTGCTGTTTTATTACGAGCTGCCAAATGGTGTCAATAACCTGAAGGGATTTTGGACCTCTGTCAGTTAAGTCGCCAACAAAGCCTAGCGTCCTCCCGTCGTAATGAACGGGCAGCCCAGTCTCCCAACTATAACCGAGCTGTGAAGTTAATTCTTTAAATTCATCTAAACAACCATGAATGTCACCGATTATATCAATTTTCATAGGATTTCCTCCTTTTAGTTGTATTTATCTTTAGTTTAATCGTTTGCTTTTATAAGAAAGAAATCTAAGTTTGAAAGGTGGTAAACACAATGGAACAACACGTTTCTGTTCTTTCACTGCTTGTTGTTGTGACAACCGCATTTTTAACGCCCATTATCTTACATCGATTTAAATTGAATGTTATCCCCGTTGTGGTGGCTGAAATTATTATGGGTCTGATTATTGGAAAATCTGGCTTTGATATAGTCCATCAAGATGTCTGGCTGTCCACTCTCTCGACCCTTGGCTTCATTTTCCTTATGTTTTTAAGCGGATTGGAAATTGATTTTACAGCCTTCAGCGGCAGCAAAAAAAGGGAAGTACTTGCGAATGGAAAAAAGGAGCCCAATACCTTTGTTGTTGCAACAACCATTTTTGCGGGAATTTTTATATTTTCCTTAATTCTCTCCTATTTATTTGTTTTGGCAGGATTTATTGACAATGCCTTCTTGATGACCTTAATTATCTCAACCATTTCGTTAGGAGTAGTGGTACCAACCTTAAAAGAGGCCCACTTGATGAAAACCGTCATCGGTCAAATTATCTTGCTTGTTGCAGTATTAGCCGATTTAGTGACGATGGTTTTATTAGCCGTTTTTGTTTCCCTAAATGAGGCGGGGCATGGAAATACATGGCTTCTCTTGATTTTATTTGGGGCTGGGATTGTTCTTTATTTTATTGGTAAGAAATTTAAAACACGTACCTTTATTGAAACATTATCGACCGGAACCGTGCAAATTGGGACTAGAGCGGTTTTTACACTGATCATTGTATTGGTAGGTTTATCGGAGACAGTAGGTGCGGAAAATATCCTGGGAGCCTTTTTAGCAGGTGTTTTAGTTTCCTTACTATCCCCCAATCAAGAACTGGTCCATAAGCTGGATTCCTTTGGCTATGGATTTTTAATCCCTATTTTTTTCGTGATGATCGGAGTAAATCTAGATGTTTGGTCACTTTTCAGCGAAAAGAAGCTCCTTCTGCTCATACCGCTTTTATTAATTGGGCTGCTGTTATCAAAGCTTGTTCCAGTTTATCTATTAAAAATTTGGTATGATACCAAAACGGTTCTATCTTCGGGCTTTTTGCTTACCTCTACCCTCTCACTCGTGATTGCTGCAGCAACGATTGGAGAAAGGATGGAAGTGATCACTTCACAAATGAGTGGTACTTTAATTTTGGTTGCTGTGATCACGTCAATTTTTACACCAATTGTGTTTAAGAAGCTCTTCCCAATGGAAGCAACAGCGAGTAAAAAGGTTAGTGTGGCATTTTTAGGGGCGACCCAGGTAACGCTATCTTTATCGCAAGAATTAAAGTCAGGCCTGTATGATCCGATTCTTTATCATACGAAAATGGAAAAATCAGATAACCAAATTGCTACTTCACTCTTTCAAATTGTAGAAATCATCGATTATTCGAGCGAGTCTATTTCCAAAACAAATGCTTTCGAATCAGATATTGTGGTCGTTTCTACTGGGGATGAGCAATTAAACGCAAGTTTGTCACTTGAAGCAAAGGAAAATGGAGTTTCCAGGGTCATAGCCCGGATTGAGAGCACAGAGCTGGAACAAACTCTTCGTGCTGAAAATATAGAAGTGTTCTCTTCATTCATGTCGACGAAAACACTGCTCCGTGCCTTAATTGAATCTCCAACAGTTATGAATATATTAACGAATCAAGAGACAGGATTATATGAAATCAGGATGTTAAACAGCCGTTTTAGTGGAATGTCATTGCGGCAATTTCCGTTTACAGGTGATGTGATCTTTGTTCGGATTTTTAGAGGAAAGGATTCTATTGTTCCACATGGTGATACAGAATTGGAACTAGATGATCGTTTAATTGTGACTGGGTCAAAGGAGTATGTAGTTGAATTGAAACGGGAATTGGAATTTTGTGAAACGTGCTAAAGAGTTTTGGAAAGAATAGTAACCGAACCTTTTCATTTATAGTGAATTAGTGTAAAATTAGTACCAAGTACTAATATCTTGTAATTATAGTAGGAGGACTATTTTAATATGAATCTTTCTGGAAAAACTTTTGTTGTAATGGGTGTAGCCAATAAACGCAGTATCGCTTGGGGAATTGCCCGATCGCTTCACAATGCAGGCGCACGATTAATTTTTACATATGCTGGAGAAAGAATTGAAAGCAGTGTTCGTGAATTAGCCAATTCACTAGAAGCAGAGGGAACCCTTGTGCTTCCTTGCGATGTAACAAGTGACGAAGCAATTGAAACCTGCTTTGCTGAAATTAAGGAAGCAGTGGGTACCATTCACGGTCTGGCACACTGTATTGCCTTTGCAAAGACAGAGGATTTAAAAGGTGAATTTGCTAATACTTCCAGAGATGGATTCCTGCTGGCCCAAAATATCAGTTCGTATTCGTTGACTGCTGTAGCGAAAGTAGCACGCGGATTAATGACTGAAGGGGGCAGTATTGTCACTCTAACATACTTAGGCGGAGAGCGCGCGATCCCAAATTACAATGTTATGGGTGTTGCAAAAGCTTCCTTGGATGCTAGTGTCCGCTACTTGGCTGCAGATTTAGGGAAAGATGGTATTCGTGTGAACTCCATCTCAGCGGGCCCGATTCGGACCTTATCCGCAAAGGCAATTGGAGAATTCAATTCCATTTTAAGTGAGATTGAAGCAAAAGCTCCATTACGGAGAACGACTACTCCAGAAGAAGTCGGTGACACGGCCGTATTCCTATTCAGTGATTTTTCACGCGGCATAACTGGTGAAAATATCCATGTTGACTCTGGGTACCATATTCTTTAGTAAGTCCAAGCCTGCTATCTTTTTAGCAGGCTTTTTTATCGTTTTGGAAATAAAAAATCTAGGAATGTCAAAGCGTCAGCCCCAACACATAAAGAAGTTTTAAGGTGACCAAATTTTAAAGTAATGGTAAACTGCTGGTAATTCTGGCAGTTTTTTTATTTATTGAGGCTTGGTATTCAGTCATAATTTTACTGGATATCGAAGAAACTAAAGTAGCATTCAACCACTTAATGAGACAAGGAAAGTGAACTAGATGAAAGCTGCCTATCAATTGTTTGTATGGACGAGTTTGTTATTCTTAACAGCTTGTACTCAAGATCAGCCTGTTAAAGAAAGCCAAATGGCGTTGGTGAAAACGACAAACCCGACCCCGCTTAGTACCGAGAGGAAAAATAACGACCGGGTAGAGGATATTAAAAGAGATGTAAGTTCTTTACCGGAACTGTATGATGTCGCGGTCGTCAAAGGTGATAAGGATACATTAGTGGTCTATAAAGTAAAGCATATGCACAGATTTAAGATGAAGACAATCGAAAAAAATCTAAATAAGAAATTGGAAAAAGAACATCCAAAGGAAAACTTTACGGTATCAAGCGATTACAAGATTTTCTTGGAAGCGGTCAGACTGAATGAAAAAATGAAATCAGGAAAGTTATCTCATTCTAAGGCTGAAAAACGTTTAGAGGAAATTGTGAAGATGACGGAAGATATGAAGTAAGAAAGGATGTATTGGAATGGCCAGCAAGCAGAAAAAAATGACCCCTCAGCAGAAAAACTATCAAACACTTCAACAAAAGCATGAACTGAAGCGTCCAGTTTTAAAAAATTGTATTAAGGCATTTTTAGTTGGCGGGCTAATTTGCCTGATTGGCCAAGCTGTTAGTTATTTTTACATATACTATTTTAACTTCACCGAGCAGAACGTAGGAAATCCCACCGTTGCAACCATGGTCTTTTTCTCGATGCTGTTAACAGGTTTTGGTGTATATGATCACATTGGCCAATT
This sequence comes from Bacillus sp. ISL-18, assembly GCF_018613415.1. Taxonomy (GTDB): domain Bacteria; phylum Bacillota; class Bacilli; order Bacillales; family Cytobacillaceae; genus Neobacillus. Next base: position 233,917 of record NZ_JAGGQG010000002.1, read on the forward strand.
TGCTGGAGCAGGAAGTGCGGTACCGGTAACGGGTTTCGGTAATTCGGTTATCTCTGCAGCCATTGAACATCGGACTGAAGGGTTTGTACTTGGTGTAGGCGGAAATATGTTTAAACTTGCAGGATCCGTTATTTTATTCGGAGTATTTTCGGCATTTGTTGTTGCATTAATTAAGACGCTACTTGTGATTTGGGGGGTTTTGTAATTGTTAAAGGGGCAGCAATCATGGATTTTTGGCAATCGGCCAATGATTACAGCAACAGGTGTAACAGGGGGACCATTCGAAGCAAACGGTAACCTATCAAATGACTTTGACCTGCTGTATGACGATTTATGGATGGGACAAGAATCTTACGAAAAAGCCCACCGAATATTGCTTGAAGAAGCTATGAAGGTAGCTCTGAAAAAAGGTAAAATCCAAAAAGAACAAGTTCAGTTCCTATTTGCAGGCGACTTGATTAATCAAATAACTCCAACAAGCTTCGCTGCAAGAACGATGCAGATTCCCTACTTTGGTTTGTTTGGTGCCTGCTCCACTTCTATGGAGGGATTAGCCCTTTCATCCTTTGTGGTAAATTACCAGGGAGCAAACTATGTCTTAACTGGGGCATCAAGCCATAATTCCGCCGTTGAAAAGCAATTCCGTTATCCTACTGAATATGGCGGGCAGAAACCACCTACTGCACAATGGACAATAACCGGAGCAGGCGTGGCTCTTGTGGAACAAAATAAACCTGGAATGGATCATCCGGTAACAACATCGGCAACAATTGGAAAAGTCATTGATATGGGTTTATCTGATCCTTTTAATATGGGTGGGGCGATGGCGCCTGCAGCAGCGGATACCATTATCGCTCACTTTCGAGACCTCAAATTAGATCCATCTTATTATGATTTAATTGTGACTGGTGACCTAGGGAGAATAGGTCATAATACTACGGCTGAATTGTTGAATAAAAGTGGATTGAAATTGGAACAAGGACAGTTTCAGGACTGTGGTTTATTGATGTATAAGGAAGACCAGCCGGTAATGGCTGGTGGCAGCGGAGCCGGGTGTTCGGCAACTGTATTATACGGTCATTTACTAAATGAAATGAAAAAGGGGACATATAAACGAATATTAGTCGTCGCTACAGGAGCATTATTGTCCCCGCTTAGCTTTCAGCAAAAAGATTCCATTCCATGTATTGCCCATGCGGTCTCAATCGAGATGAATGGAGAAAAGGGGTGAGTCCATGCTCGCAATGTTCTTTTGGGCTTTTGTAGTAGGCGGGTTAATCTGTGTCGTAGGGCAATTATTATTCGATGTCGCTAAACTCACACCGGGTCATACGATGAGCTTGCTGGTGGTGATTGGTGCGGTTTTAGACGGATTGGGGTTATATGAGCCACTGGTTGATTTTGCCGGTGCAGGAGCGACCATTCCGATTACCAGCTTTGGAAATTCTTTGGTTCATGGGGCACTCCAGGATGCACAGGCACACGGGATTATCGGCGTTTTAACAGGGATGTTCCAAGTAACAAGCTCCGGGATTTCTGCAGCCATTATTTTTGGGTTTATTGGCGCATTAATTTTTAAGCCAAAAGGGTGAAATACTCATTTTTATAGCCAATTTTCCCATTAGGAGTCATGCCTAGTACACATGATTAAGTAATTTCATATGTTATTAATGAGATTACCGAAAGTGAGGTGACAGTCTATGTGCTTCGGATATGGCGGCGGCTACGGCTACGGCGGCGGTTATGGCTACGGTTCCACTTTCGTGCTTATCGTAGTATTATTCATTCTTTTAATCATTGTTGGCGCAAGCTTCTATTAATCAACAATGATGGAGGGGGTTTGACCTAAAAGGGGGCCAGCCCTTTCTGTTTACATAAATTTTTTAGCTGCAGGTTAGGGACCTTTTTTTTCCTCCTTCATAGAATAAAGTAGTTTATGAAGGAGCGTGACATTAAAACATGGATAATGGATTCTTTAAGAACATTGAAAAGAAAACTGGCGTTAATATGAAAGATATTTTTGATTTGGCTAATTCTTTACAAAATGCGAATTTCAAAGATGAAAAAACAGTCCGCAATGTTATTCAGCGAGTATCGCAAATTGCGAACAAACCGGTAAGTAAAGAGATGGAAGATCAAATTGTGAAATCAATTGTTAACGATGGCAAGCAGCTTGATTTTAATACAATTGCCCAAATGATGAATAAAAAATAAAGGGTATCCGCGTGGTCATTGGTAAGGGCGGCAGTTAGGAGTCAGGATAGACGTACGTGAAGTGCGGCTGTCTTTTTTTTGTGTTGCGGGGGATTTGTTAATATATCCTGAAATTTGTTAATATCTTCTCGAATTTTGTTAATATCACTTGAAATTTGTTAATATCCTCAAATTTTTGTTAATATGGCCCTAAAATTTGTTAATAAAGCATTAAAGAATTAAAGCAATAAAGTAAAAATGGTACAAGAGAATCCTTGTACCATCCAAAACGGCAAATGCCGAAGGAAAGGAGGACCAAAGTGTTAATTGGTCTTCCTCTTTTTATTAATAGGAGCTAAAAATCTGGAGCGATTTGCTTTCTTCCCTCGTCTATTATTTGGAGTGGAGATTAACAGCTCCTCTTTTGCTCTAGTCATTGCTACATAAAATAATCTTCTTTCTTCTTCAAGCGGGTCCTGATCGCCAGCACGGTAAGATTCAAGGGCAAAATCGTGCGGTAAACTGCCGTCTACTGCACTAATCAAATAAACGGTTTTATATTCCAGCCCTTTAGCGCGGTGAATGGTACTAAGCGTAATCGCATCAGTAAAATGTCTGCTCATATTCTTTATTTCTTTATTCATGGCCGACATATGCTGTGCGTGTTCTAACAAAGTTTCAATCGTTGTAAAGCTTTTTGCTGCAACTTTAAGATCCTTTAGATCATCAGAGCCTTTTTCAATCTTACTTGATTCATTCCCACGTTTCTTTAAAAAATCAAGGAATCCAATTTCTTTTTCGATTTGTTCAATCGCAACAGAAGGAGATAAATGCTTAAGCCCACGTATGAGAGTAACAGCCTTTTTTAATTTTTTCTCTTGAAACGCGTGAGCCGTTTTCAAATGTGAAAGTGCCTCTAGAAGGCTGCAATCCTTCAGAATGCTCTCAGCCTTTAAATCCTTTAGGACCGTTTGCTTTAAAAATAATAAAGGTAAAAGATCGCCTAAGGCATTAGGGTCGTCCTCATTTAAACTGACCTTCATAAAGGCAAGAGCACTTCTAACAATAAACCGGTCGTAAAATGCTTCGGCATCTAGGTCAATCCTAAAAGGCAAGTTTGAGGCTGCTAATCGCTCAAAGATTGCACGGGAGCTGACATTTGTCCGATAAAGGATGGCAAAATCACCGGGTTTTGCACCTTGTGAAATTCTCTCCTGGATATCGGTCACAATCATCGTGGCCTCTTCTTCCTCATCATATGGAAAAAATAATTGAGGAAGGATACCCGAGGTATATTGTGCCTCCATCCGTTTTAATCGGCGTTTTTTATTTAAAGCAATCATTTGATTCGCGGCAGCGACAATCTCATGTGAGGAGCGATAATTCTGCTCAAGGGTTACTAATTTGGCATGAGGAAAGTCTTTTTCAAAATCTAAAAGATAACTAGGGTCACTGCCTCTAAAGGAGTAGATGGCCTGGTCATCATCGCCGACCGCACAGACATTTTTATGTTTGCTAGATAACAGTTTAATTAACTCATATTGAACCCTGTTTATGTCTTGAAATTCATCAATTAGAAAGTATTGGAACTTATCCTGGTAATACTCTAAGAGGGAAGGAGACGAAAGAAATAATTGATAACAGCCAATTAACATATCGTCAAAATCAAATAATCCTTCTGTTTGTTTATATTCCTCATACTTTTTATATAAAAATAGCACGCTTTCTTCCCAATCAGATGTGGGTTTGACTTCGTTCGGCATGAGAAGGGAGTTTTTCCAAAAGCCTATTTGCTGAAGAGCTAAATCATAGGCAAATTCCTTTTCTGATATTTGGAGGGCTTTCCCTGCCTCCTTAAGAATTTTATCGCGCTGCCAATCCTTCTTAAGCAGATGATTAGAGGACCAATTGGCGGCATCATGGAACATTAAGATACGATAGAAGATACTGTGAAAGGTACCGGTTACAAGCTGATTGATCTTTCCTCGCTGCATATTTGGATAGGATAGAAGGCGATTTTTCATTTCTGCAGCGGCCTTGGAGGTGAAGGTTACAAGCATAATCGAACCAGGATCTGCCTGCTTCACCTCGAGCATGTAAGCCGTTCGTGCTGTTAATACACGTGTTTTGCCACTCCCAGCCCCCGCTAGGACTAGTAACGAGCCATCTATTTGTATGACAGCCTCTACTTGGCTTTTATCGAGGACCACACCTTTTTCAGCAAGCAATCGTAAATAGGGCGGCAGTTCCTGCTCAATATGTTTCATAGGTGGTGTATAAGGAACAGAGTATTCAATCGGTTTAGCAGGTTGAAATAATTCTAGGTTTGTGTTTGTCTCGGTAATGGTCCGTCCTTGGGGGATTTTAAAACCATTCCGTTCAATATAATGTGGAGTATCATCTGAAACAATAATGGGGTCAGGGTCAAGGCATTTTTTTTCAGGTGATTGGACGTGAAAAAAATGCGGCTCCATCCCAATGCCAAGAAATAATTTTACTTTTTCATGGCAGGTCGGACAGACAAGTTCTCCATTTTTTCCTGCTAAATATATTTTTTGGTACTGATCTCGAGCCAATTGTGAGAGTCGGATAAGCTGTTGTTGATAGAAAGCTGTTTTCATATATTAAAACCTCTATTTCGTGAAAATAACACATGTACTATCTTAACAAAACGAGCCTGCTTCGGAAAGTGTTTGATAATTTAACCAGTAAAAAGAAGCACCTGCCGGTTAATCGGCAAGTGCTTCTGTAGGAATTTGTTTGACCATCGTTTTATGAGGAATACCAGCATCCAAAAATTCCTCTGATACAACCTCGTAGCCAAGTCCAGCATAGAAGGGAATGGCATGGGTCTGGGCATTTAGTTTTAGTTTGTGTAAGCCTTGTTTCCGAGTGAAAGCTTCGATTGCGTTCATCATTTTTCTTCCGGCTCCAGTTTTACGGGCTTCTTTTAACACACAAATCCGTTCGACTTTACCATAACCATCAACGACACGGAATCTCCCTGCAGCAAGGGGATTGGATGTATCTCCATACATAACAAAATGTGTAGCGTCATCCTCATATTGGTCTATTTCCTCTTCGATTGGAACATTTTGCTCCTGTACAAATACAATTTTTCTGATCGAAAAAGCATCTTCAAGTTCTTTTTGATTTTCTACAACTTTAATTATCACGTTTCTACTATTCCTTTCCAAGACGAAATGTTTCATAAACGGTCCAAGAACCATTTTCTAATTGATAAAGCAGATGGAAACGGTCAATCGTTTCTTCATGATCAATTTTTGTCATCCGGAGTGCCCCATAAACATCAGAGTGTTCATCGTTTGACAGCTTTTGGCCAATCGTAATATGGGGGACAAAGGCATATTCTGTATTTTCATCATTTAATTCGCGATTGATTTCCGAATGTAGGATGGAGAGGTCGATTGATGGCTCCACCTTAAAATAGATTACATTATTTACTGGCTTGAAAGAACTAATTTTTGCCGTTTTTAAAGAAAAAGGGCTGGTCTTTTCAGCAATTTTACGTAGTTTATCAGCAAAATTGTTAGCATTTTCTTCTGTAGCTTCAAAAGCACTTTTTAATGTCAAGTGTGGAGGAATAAGAGCATAATGCGGATCGTAACGTTTTCGATAAGAGTTCACGATATCTTGAAGCTTTTTGGACGGGAAAATGACAACACCAAATTTCATGCGGTTACCTCCAATGATTGAAATTATTTTAGGAAAATATTCATAAAATCGCTTTCAGTTATTATAGCAAATTTTCAAAATATATTAAACAAATAAACAACTACAGATATTCTAAAAAAACAGTTTAAGAGCCCTCTTTAAATCAGGCTGCCAATAGGTCCATGTATGATTTCCGTTAAATTCTTCATAAAAGTATGTAATTGGTTTTGCTTTTATTTTTTTAGCCAATAACCTATTTGGACTTATAAAGTTTTGTATTTTCCCGTCTGTAGTTTGTACTTCCGTTTCCTGCGTACCGATCACATGGTAAATCTCAACATGATGACCTTCATTAAAGTCTTCTACCAGTTTAAAAATGTACTGGTCGACCAATGGTGACTGGAGTAATATCTTTCCGAATGTATGCGGGTATTGTAATGCCGTCATTAAAGAAACGGTGGCACCAAGAGAACTACCGATTAACGCCCTGGTGGAACCCATCTGATAGGTTGGAAATTCCTTGTCGAGAAAGGGAACTAATTCATGGGCAAGAAAACGAATATACTGCTGGTTTTGGTCCCCTTTAGGATGGTACTTCCGCCGTCGGTCGGCTACATCCTTATAGGGTACCCCAACAATGATAATATTTTCAATTTCTTGTTTAAAAAGTAACTCATCTGCTAATCGTCCAATTCGTCCAAGCTGAAAATAATCTCTGCCGTCCTGGGCAATTAGCAGTGAGTATTTGTACAATGGCGAGTAATTTGCGGGCAGATAGATAAGGAGCTGCATGGTTTCTTGTAGTTCGGAGCTATGAAAGCTATATTCTTTGATTGTGCCTTTTGGATACTGCATGAATTATCCCCCGTAGTTCATTTTTTACAACTGCATTTTATCATAAATAGAAAAAAGATGCTTTTAGGAAAGGGAGTGGTTGTGGGAGCTGGGATAGATTAATGGAGGTAGGATTTATGGGAACGAGTTTCCGGCATAATTGATAAGATGTTTTCTCGTTTAAAGGTACGCATTTGTTTGCGAAGCAGGCAATAGGCACGGATGTAGTCATCGTTTATTTCTTTTACAATTAGCTTTCTTTGGGATAGTTCTTGGTTTTCAGCAAGATAAATCATTTCAATTGGCATGTGTTCTTCAATTGAACGGATTAGCAGCCCATCCATGGTAATCACTCCTTTGGGTTTATAGGTATATTATATCCGAACGCTAGTTCTTTATTCAAGTTAAACGGGAACTAGTGTTCTATTTTTATTTTATGAACAAGAAGAAAAAAGGGTATTGACATTCTTAGTTTTTTTACTATAATTAGATTTGTAAGTTAATAAGAGATCTGTTAGCTCAGCTGGGAGAGCGCAACCTTGACAGGGTTGAGGTCGGGGGTTCGAACCCCTCACAGGTCATCCGGACGGTAGAAACGTTGATATAACGGTGTTCTACCGTTTTTTATTTGCGCTGACTTATGCGTTGACTTAATCGCAGGGTAGCGCTCCTATTTTAGACATGGTAGCGCTGGGTTTATGCGTCTTTTGTTCCGTTGACTTAACGAACAGGGGGCGCTTTTATATTGGCTGATAAACGGACTGGCAAACGTGTAAAAAACGTTAGGACAACAAGGAAAACTGCGTACAATCTCGATACTTTATTTCAATCGTTTAAGGCGATTAAACGTGCGGAGGGTAGAGCGGAAGGTACGCTGAATCAATACGAGGATAATTACGGATACTTTATTGAGTATCTCGACAGGCACGATATTAAGCGATCTGTAAAAGAAATTACCAAGGATACTATTCGAGATTATATCGTTTATATGCGTGATAAATGGATTAAATTCGAGGATCATAAGTTTAAGCCGGAGGAGTCTATGACGGTAGGATTATCGCCATCTACGATTAATACCAGGCTTAAGACACTCCGCGTTATGTTTAAGTGTTTACAAGAGGAAGGGCTTATGGACAGTAATCCGATGGAAGGAATTAAAAACGTAAGCGAGCCGGAAGAGGAAATCGTTGTACTTACTGCGGATGAAATGAAGCAACTGCTTAACGTACCTAATCAGCGACATTATGCAGAGTTTCGCGATTATGTATTAATGCACTACTTAATCGATTCAATGAGTCGTATAAGTGAAGCTCTAGGATTACGACATTCTGACGTTGATCTTGTCGCAAGAATAGTAACGATACCAGCTACTATCGCAAAGAGTAGAAAGTCTCGAACAATACCATTACAACCGGTGACTGCCCGTTTACTAAAGGAGTTAATAACGGAGAATAAAGAGGACTTTGACAGCGAGTATATCTTTCTAACAAACTACGGAGAGCCAATTACACGCGATCACTTCCGCAATAGACTAAATGAATACGCAAAAAAGGCCGGCATAACAAAGAATGTGCATCCGCATTTATTTCGCCATACAGCAGCGACAATTTTCCTGGAATCAGGCGGAGATATACGGCACTTGCAATTATTGCTCGGTCATGCGGATTTGAGAATGGTATTACGGTACACACATTTATCGAAGGAATCGTTAATTAATCAGCACGAAAAGTATTCTGCAATGAATCAGATAACAGGCAAACTAAATAAGCCGCGTAAGGTTAAACGATAGCTATTGCGTCACCTTAACCGGTGGCGTTTTCTAATTGCATGGAGAAATTTACTACATAAAACCATTGGTCTGATATAATTGACAAGGGAGGTTTAATCAATGAATATGTTGGATTTAATTAAAACGTTTGCTACACCAATCTTTGGAATAATTGGAGTTTTTGTAGGTAGTAAATTGAATGCAAAAAGGGATATTAAGTTTCAAAAAGAATTTTTATCTAGAAAATTAAGGATAGAAAAATACCAAGAATTTTCATTGGACTTGTCAGATTTTATAAGAGAAGGTGCATCTAGTATTTCACGAATGGTTAAGTTATTAAAAAGCGAAATTACGCATCAAGAATTTCGTCAATTAAATGATTCAAGTCAAGGTGAAGCAATACGAATACATCGCAGATTGATGGTAAATCAGTGGTTTATTCCTGATGAATACAGGGCTCGATATGAGAAGGTTTTTGATAATTATAATTTAATTTGTGATAGAATCTATGAAGGATTTCATGAACCGGATACTCAAAAAAGATATTATAAAGACCATGAAATTACATATGAAGCAATAAAAAGAGATATAGAATCGTTTTTAATAGCTGCTACGAAAGTGTATGAAGATTTAAATAAAGAATTAAATAAAGAGCTAGAAGGCCTAAAATAAAGGCCTTATTTTTATTATCTATATAAAGAACGCATGTTCGAGGATGATAATAGCGAGGAGCTGATAAATATGTCCGCAGTCAATATCGAAATTCATTATAGGTCCGCAAGCCGAATCATGCAGCGAGGGAGCTTTCCGTTGAAGGGGAGAAGACCGGAACAGGTTGCGCTGGCATTCTGGAAAGAGATACGCGAGGAAATGTACAATGCGCAATTAGAGCAAGTAATTGCGAATGGCGACCAGGATTTAACGGAGCTGGTGATCGAATTAGAACGGGAGGAGATTCGGAAAGCTACCGAGGGTCTTCCGTTTTAGTGCGGATGGGAAGTCGGACGATTCAGGACAAATAACGAACAAGAGGGCTCCGATAGAGACACCGCAGAAACTTTCCATTACGATATACCTACTGGGGTATATAATAGAAGAAAGTCGGAATAATTACGATTTATAGGGTAATATGCGGTAATGCTATCAGGATATATACTGTTCAAAACTTTACATATTTACGCTACCGTGTCCGATGGGAATAATGCCCAGCGCTTCCCGTTTCACCAACAAACAGCGCGGTTTAAGCGTCGACCTTCCGAACTTAGGGGGTTTGTCAAATAGTAGCCGGATCGTCTGGCGGAAGGGCTGCCGTATCATTAACTGAACGACTATTCATTATGCAAGATATACGGGAAATACTGGCGGATATGCCGAGGGTAAACCGCGGTATCATGCGGATGTATAAGATATGCATATCGCATATTATTTGCGTAACGATTGAGCGTTGATCTGGTGACGTTCGAATATTACATAATTACAGAAAAGATTTATTTTACGCACTTATGTTGTATATGTATTCATCGTTATACAATAGTAATGATTACGATTTAACTTTCGTAAAAATATAAAACGACATATTCCGACAAAGGTTCGAACCCCCAGGCCGCCTAGTTTCAAGCGCCAGATTCGGCCATCAGAGTTACTAAATATAGTTCAAATCTTTAGGGGTTATAACTGGATATCCTTAACGTTAACATCGTATGCCTCGATGAACTCAACAACGCCCAGCAGTCGCTTAATGGCGTAATCCTTTTCCGAACTCTGATCATCAACCAATTCCGCAGCTAAATTCAGCACTTCCGATTTAATCCGCGATATAGTCAACTTCGCTTCCAGTAACTCGTTCATATCTATTTATTCTCCCGTTCCTTATATAATTGGTTGCCAGATGGACAAATTTATTATAAAATATTCTTATAATTTAATAAAGTTCTTTAAGTGCCTTAGGCGAAATGAACACATCTATGGCTTAATAGGGAATTCGGTGTAAATCCGGAACTGTATACGCAACTGTAAATGCTGACGAAACGAGTAAACACTGTACAAAAATGCCTGTATGGGAAGCGCTCGGAGTAGGATAAAGCATAAGTCAGGAGACCTGCTTAAAACTTTGATTTTTTCGAAGTAAAGCGAGGTGAGCGTATTAGTTATGGATTTTTTTATTAAATTTATTAGTAATCCCTTTGTCCAAGGAGTAGCTACAATTATTGTTGCTAATATTTTATGGGATTTTATTTCTAAATACAAAATTACAAGACGATAATAAAACAGCCCTGGTAATTTAGTTTACCGGGGCTCTTATGTGTTTAATTCTTAATCTCTTCTCTCGCACTCTGCAACGCAGCCTCTTCGGTAAGCCCCTTTCGTTTTACCGTCTTCTTCTGCTTATGATCCGATAAAACAGCTTCATACATACCATCCGGTCTTTTATACGTTAGAGTCGTAATTTTTCCTTTTTGATTAATGGTAACGCCCATCAATATCACCTCGCTCTCTACCTTAGTAATTCGGTTTAATGGCGAAACTACCTTCGTGCAATTGCGGACATTCTGTGACATCATGCGAAAGCTGACGCAATAATGACGATTAACCACGCGAGTGTATTATTTTATATAATCGTATTTCAGCCGAATTTTAGGAGGAAGAGTATGGAAATAAAGAAGACGAGGTTTGTTCGGAAGGGTTTGCTTACTGATTATAAAACTTTTAAGCGATCTAGAGTTCGCAGCTCATACTAAGGAGTTTCAAGATGTCTTGTCCGCTCATAAACGCGCTGACGTCTCTACCCTCCCTTCCGCAAAGTGGAGGCCGGACCAAAGCGGACTATGGCGGGAGCAATCATATCCCGGAAGAGGGAAGAAGGAGGACGTCAATGCTGTCGATAGAGGAAAAGAAGATACTGGCGAAGCTACTGTTGGAGGAAACGACGGAGCAGCAACCGAGGGACGTCTCGCATCGGCAGAGAGACGAATTTGGCCGGTTTCTACCGGAGGACGAATTGAAGTCCGAAACCAGGGCGGACTCGTATTTACGATCAATTAGGCTCGTTAAGGTGCGAGACAGCTATGGAACATATCTCGTAAAGGATTGGGAGGCAATCGCCAGGGCGGTCGGGGCAATCTGCATCGTCGGGGCGGTTATAATAATAGCGATTATTACTTAAGGTTGATCCGTTAAACCACTTCTTTTTTGTTGAGGAAAAAGAGACGGGAACTTCCCGTCTCTTAGGATTTTAGCTTAATTCCACTCTAATATTTGGTTGTAAAGGTTTTGATAGTTATCAACTTTGGTTTTTAAATAGTTTTCAATTTCCGAAAACACTACACTTTGAGGCTCAGTTGATTGGTAAACATTGGAGCCGGCAGGAAACGGATACGTGTTAACCTCATTTAATACAGATGAGTTTGCAATTGCTGCAACTAAAACTGGTTCGACATTAAAAGTAATGTCAGTGATATTCCCATTTGTTGTACCTAGTTTTGATACTTTAATAAAATTTGTCATTTGATTATTCCTTTCATACTAAATTATTTTTGTTGTTTTTGACTTTGACTATATTTGACCTTATTTTAATATAAAATTTCTATTAGATGCAAATATTTACTACTATTAATTTTTTTAGCTTCCAATAAATAGAAAAGACGCCTTACTAGGCGCCTTCATATTCGTATGAAATTATATCTTCGATTCCGTATCTTTTCGGAGATCTATTATCCTTTTCTGCTTTTTCAATTTCAAAGCGGTTAAGGGCGTCTAATATATTCGTTAACGTTTCGACCTCAATCCGACTGACATCATTATTTACATATGTAGCAACGGTGGCTGGTCGTACCTTCGATTCAACCGCTAGAGCATTCTTCGTTATATCTAATTCTTTTAGTACGTCTCCTAGTTTAAAATTTAGCGCCATATTTACCTCTCCCGAACTAAAGTTTGTATATCATCATTATAACTTATTCTCCGAAAAAATTACGGATAAAATTTCTGAAAAAATTAAAAATAACTATTGACGTCATACTCCAGCGGTTATATACTGAAGTCAATCCAGTAGTCATACTACAAAAGTTAAACAACGGGGAGTGGTTGCATTGATACAAGAAGTTTATTTACGTGAACAACAGCTTTATGGTTCTGAGGTATTCGAAAGTTATCAAGCAATTCGACTTAACAACAACGCGGTGGTGATCTTTGACGAGGAAGGAATGTCAATTCTTCGTCTAAAGGAAGGTAGCGATAACATTGATATCAATAATTCGTTATTTTTCGCACACTTTTTCAAAGTTGGTGATCCACGGATGATTGACGTTAAAAAGGTAAGCAAAATGTCAGCTATTGAGTTTTTCGAATACTTAGGGACATTAAGGGAGGCTCCAAAATGTTTATCCCGATAATTACTAAGCCTGTATACGTCCGATTCATTCGTAATGCTGACGGCTCGTTCAATCTCCGCATTGTAGGAACTACTGGTAAACCGATTAATATTTGCATTAAGCAGTTCAAGCGTATTTTTCCAGGCGCTTCGACTAACTTCAAAGTAGGTCTTGAGAAAATGGATAAGGCGTTCGCAGAGGAGTTTTTCGAGGAGCACAAGTAAACTATGCGCCGGTGTGTCTTTCTGACATGCCGGCCATTAAAAGGGAGGAAATGTTATGTCAATTCAAGTTCGTTATGTAAAAACAATCGTAGGATGGTGGAATTTATATCCGGTTAATTGCGATCCTAGGCCGCCAGTAACAGTCTCACCGGCCAAAATGTCCGAGTTATTTGAGGAAGTGTCTCAGAAAGTAAAGTTCGGATGCGGTGAAATAAGCGCAGATCAGGCCGAGGCAATCTTTGGTGATTCTTTGAAGGAGGCAGCATAATGGTCCGTAGAGTAAAAGCGAAATTTACCGCAAGTGACGATCCTGATTTCGAAGTAGTGGAAGAACAGGCCGTTTTAATTGCTCCGGATATGATAATCGAAGCAAACGACGGTGAGTGGACGTTTCTCTTAATTCCGGCAGTGTCAGACGATCAAGATGTCGTCGAGGTGGATAGAGCAAAATGCGGTTACTTCGCGTTAGCAATGTCGCATGAGCCGGAACTTAATTACGACTTTCTTGCAGAAGTATCGTTGCTTGATTTTATCAGAAGCTACGCAAAAAAGTAAAAAGCCCGATGATATTCGCAGTATCACCGAGCCCAAAACAATATAACTTAGGAGTTGATTTTATCATGAAATTAAGAATAGTAACAGTACAATACAGTTTCGAAAACGAAATCCGTGAAGGTGAAAACGAAAAAGGTTTTCTTATCGGTAAAAAAGTGCTCGTGCTTCCAAGTGAAAAATGTGCCGAGCCTGGTCTTTATAACGCAATCATTTCGGACAATGATGACAAGACGGTACTTGTCGACCTAGACGCTGATTCTACTGATTTCTTACAAGTGCTTAACCTAAATATCGCATAAATGTGACAAATTTCCTTACCAATAGCGGCGGCAACCGTTAAAATAATTAAAGGGTACGGCATACCTATCGGTAATTGTGACGTTGGCGTGTCGCGGGCAAGGATACGCCAGCAAGCACTTTTAAATAACAGCGCGGCTCCAGGTGGAGCTCTTTCGATGGCACGAACGGATTGTGCTTGGAGCCGTCACAAGACTGTTGACCGAACCTCAGTGCGGAACGGCAATTCCAATAGGCAGCGCTGAGTTAATTACGGCTTGATTCGTTGGCAGCGGATCAGGCCTTTTTCAATTTTTATATTATCATAACGAACTAATGTTCGCAACTATTTATGATAAAATTAATATACTAGGTTATTACTGGGTTATTAATACTTTTTGGAAGGGAGAAATAAATTTTGGAGGATAAATATACAGATGAACTTTTTGAAAAAATCTTAAATCATCAAAGTTGGCCCAATTTTCCTGAAATAGTTAGTGAACTTCAAACTATTGCAATAACTTCATTTAAAAAGGATACGACTGAAGGGTATGTTGCATCAATACTTATTTTTCATCAAATTATTGAGGAAGCCTTGAAAACTCTTATAAAACTTTCGGAGTTATTGGTTAAAGCACATATTTGGCCGTCAGAAATAGAGTATCAATTTAATGAGGAAAGAAAAATGTTTGGTCAAGTTTTAGGGGAGTTCGAAAGATCGATTGATTTCAAAGAGAAAAAGGAATTAATTAACGTGGCTAGAGAAATGAACGGTATTCGAATCGGTATAGTACATAAATTAACATCTAGAGGAGTAGGAGACGTAAAGAATGAAGCTGATAAGTTTAGAATGTTATATTCCAAATTTATGGAGCTATACGGTAAGGGAGAAGACTCATACATTTGGATGTTAGACGACTTAAGAAGAAGTGTATATATGGGATTTCAAAACGATTTAACGGTGGACTGAGATACCACCGTTATTTTTTTTGTTTTTTTTCGGAAAAATTGTCCGAAACGAACATCTGACGCGGCATACGTAATAGAAAGCTGCGCGGATATGGATTCTAGCACGACATAAATAATGTGAGCTTTTTGTCCGAAAACAGGAACTGCCGGGTCAATCTAAATATACAAATAAAAAATTTTTCCGAAGAAAATGCCTGATCTTTAAGGGTTTTAAAGCTTTGTCGCTAAATTGACCTGCGCGGATTTGCCCGCAACATCCTATTATCTTTTGAGGAGTATTTTTCCCGCGGCACTGTCCGCGTTCACATAAATCAATATTAACGGAGGGATTCGAAATGGAATCGCAAAACAAGCCGTTACCAAATGACAAACGGCAGCTACTCGAAGCAAATAATTACGAAATGTACAATCTTGATTTATTACGAAAGGTTTTTCCGAGGATTTTTGCGGAACACGATCGCCAATTTGAGCGAAAGCAACGTAAGCCCCAGATTCGCGATATTGTAGCACTGTATTTTTACCTCTTATCGTATGTCGACGGAGTTCATACACGGGCAGACGGTACTAGGAGCGAACGATTCGGAGCCAGCTTTCCGTCGATAGCAAAAATAGCCGAGGATTTAGGTATCGCAGAAAAACGGATTAAGCCACTGGTCGATATCTTGGAGGCTAACGGCCTGATTCGGCAAAAGCAGGTATGGAACGGAAAATGGTACTTCGTTTCTTTTTGTCCACGGATAAGTGACGACGGTTATATCGTTAATGCTGATGGCGAAAAAGTGGTGCCAGAATACCGAGATAGTCATTAGATGCCGGTTACGAGACAGGCATTAGATATCCGTTTCCATTACGGCATTAGTTGCCTATCTAAACATACCAAGTTAAACATACCAAGTTAAACAGACCAACAAGTAATTGCGAGCATATTCGCAAGCTCATATGTCGCTACGCTTATAAGAATTAAAGATTATGCGGTAATAGATTAATACCTTTATTGCAAAGAAAAAAGAGTAATGAAGATAACAAGAATGGACCGGCATTAGATGTACGCCACCAAAAGAGGAGGAGAAAAAATGAAATCAAGCGAGGCTAAAATTTTAACAGTGGATAGCGCAGTAACCTGGGCGCAGGCTAGAAACGAACTCAATAAGACTATGCTAAAACTGCGGACGGCTTACGGATACGCACCGCCAAAAGATATAAGTAATAACGAAATGGACCAGCGCTGTAAGGATATCTCAAAAGCCGTGTATGATGCTTTGGAGACTTACGTTGAAACTACCGGTATGCTTCCCGATCGTATGCGTAATCTAAGCCTTTATAAAACTTCGAAAGATTTTCCGCAAAAGAAATACGATGGGCTGCAGGCATATACAAACGTACCGGATGATCGATTAAAAAAGGCGCCATTATACACTGTAGAGGCCGCGGGAAACCTACTAAACTTTAATGCGGATTACCTAGTCAGGGTTGCGCATCTGGAAGCTGTTTCGAATAAGACTAGAAAAGAATGGGCGCGGTTAGAGTACGAGTATGTGGAGCGTAACGATTATAATTTGCGAGATTTATATAATGATTTAATGGAGCGCTTAGATGCGGCAGAAAACTATATAACATACGAGGAGTACAGGGTGGAGCGCAAGAAGTGGAGACGCTGCAAATATTACGCATGTGACAATTACTTTCCGATAGCAAATAACCGTATTATACATCCGAATATTAAAGCACGCAGGCCAAATGCGGAGTATTGTTGCGATGAATGTAAGAAGGGACAGGAGAACGCACAGGCTCGATTTGAGAAGACGGGAACCTATTTGCCGGATCACGCTTACGAGTACATTTTAGAGGAAACACGGGAGAGAAAAGAGAAGCATCACATGGCAATAATCCCAGAAAATATTATAAAAATTATTGATAAACCAAGGTAAAACCGCCCTATTTGCACCAATTATTATAGAAGGGCTGAGATGCCCAATTATTTTTAACCGTTAAGCGGAATAAAAAGGAGGTTTTAAAATTGGATAGTATTAAAGCGAAGGCAATCCGATATTTTATGGGCGAGAGTATGGAGAGCTTTTCGAAGATAATCAATGTTGCTCCGTCGACTATTAGTGCAATTGAAAACGGACAACGTGAAGTTTCTGACTATGTACGAGCGAAATTAATTCGCCTAGAGGCTCAAATGCCGAATGATTTTTATATATTTTACGAGCGTTTCGGGGGAAAGCAGTAATCATCCAAAATAACATTATCACAAAACGTAGGAGGCGTCAATATTGTGGAAACCAAAATCTGCCGCATTTGTGGGATTGAAAAGGAATTAAATTTATTCGAGATAGACAGTCGCAAAAAATCTAAGTATACAAACCGATGTCGATCATGCAAACACGAGCTCGATGATAAGGCCAGTAGGTCGTTCCGAAGCCTGAAAAGTCGGTCGTTAAAACTAGGTATACCGGTAGAAGTGACTCCGAAGGAAATTCGGCAACTATTTGCTGTGTTTGATGGTTGCTGTTCATATTGCGGAAAGAGACCGAAAAAAGAGAGCCTATTACATCTCGAGCATATTGTCGCCTTGTCTGAGGGTGGAAGGAATACATTAGCAAATCTTTTACCCGCTTGTGTTAGTTGTAATTTATCAAAAAGTAATAAGCCAATAGTTACACACTTTTTGAATAATCGTGAAAAGTTCCCAGATGTCCATTTCAGGTTAGTGATTGATTACATGTCAGTATTATCCGGGTCGACTAAAGAGGACGTTGTTAAGGAATTAACTGACGATCACGTAATGTATGAACTAAAACAAATTGAGAAGGAATTGCGCTCCGATGTCTAATCAGATGTGGAAACTCGAAAAAGGATGGCTGGCCGGATACACGGAGGACAGAGACCTTATAAGGCGCATTCGTAGGTATAAGGACTGGAATGTTATGGCCGATTATTACAAATTTAATAGGTTTATTGGATGCCAATATAAAATTCCGATTGAACAAAGACGGTCAGCAGAGAGGATGTTTGGAGTGGCAGAAAATCGTGAAAATAACGCGATTTAAGGCGGTCGGCACCTTTACCCTTCCAATGATATTCGGTAGTAAAAACAACGGCTAAAATCGGCCATTATGCGTTGAAAATACGTCAAATACACACATTTTTACGGAGGGTTTGCGATGAAGACTTGCCAGCGGTGTGATGGGCCGCTCAAAACAAAAAGCAAATATTGCGAAGAATGCCAGGCGGAGAATGACCGCGAAAAGGATCGGGCAAAGGAACAAAAAGAACGAAGGACGCGAAAGAGGGATTAGATGGGACGTAGAAATAGTCAAAAAGTCCGCATGTCGAATATGTCACAGCGCCAACTTGACCGCATGCTGAGCAAAAAACAAAAGAGCGACCGAAGACACGATGCGAAAGATTGGACTACTAAATTATTTGAAAAGATTGCTGAGGCTGATAATGATGAAGGAGCGTAAACATTATCGGATGTATTATAAGCGGTGGGACGCAAATATCGGAGCTGGTATCGAGCAGTACATTCCAGGCCATACGCAAGAAATCACGATGTTCGCGAGCATATTTATTAAGGAAACCTTATCTGATTACGAACTGATTTGCAGATTAATAGATAAGTATGTCGACACGGACGGACCGGTAAAGCTGATGACTTCTCAGATAGTTGATCGCTATACATTGGACCATCTCCGTACAAGATATCCGAATATTACGTTTAGACGCATCCGTGGAAGTCAAATAAGCAACGTTAGGGATTTATCGAATGACGCTTTAAGGCGTCGTACAACGCTATACGAAACTTTATAAAAGGGAGAGATTATGATGAGTAAAGTAAACCAAGCGAAAGAATTAGTAATTAAAGCGCAAGAATTAAGGGGGAATCGTTCTGCATTTTTACGTGAAGTTGCGGAGCCTATTCGAAAGGAATTCAACAAAATTAAATTAGATAGCCAACTTTCCACTCCAGGGCAATTCAACAAAATTAAAGAGTTAAAGGAAAAAGAAACTAAAGTATTTATGCAAAAAATTTCACTAAGGAAACAGGCTTACCAGCACTATTTAAATAAAGCAAAGACATTAGCTAAGGAAACGGTTGATAAAAGTTTTGTTACTGCGGACGATTCAACAAGAGCTAAGTTTCAAAGGGAATTCGCGGAACTTAAGTTCAAGATGGCGCTAAAAGACGAAAAAAGCTCATTTGATGAAATGAAAACATTTGTAGGAAAGATTCCTGATGCAGCGTATGCAAGTTTAGTAATGGAAAACTTCCACGAGATAGCAGGAAAGTTCAATGCCGGTGAACTTAAGATCGGGCTCTCTAAGACTTTCGACCAACTAAAGTCGGAATTCACACCGCCTGAAGTAGTTGAGGCATTCGATATTATTGAAACTGTAGACGCTTCAATTAACAACAAAATGTTTACGATGACTATGCCGGGGGATCTCCCTAACATTGAGGAAAGTCTCATCCAAGAGTTATTTACGCCTGAAGCTTATCGCTACTACCAAGAACCGGAAGTATATTTCGAGAAAATGGACGAGAAAGCGCCTGTCTTTGTTGATCCGGAGGAAAAGGTCGAGAAGCAAAAGAGCAGGGTCGATCAGGCTTACGACAACCTTGATGCAATTATGAAAGAAAAAAGAGAATCTGGAGAACTAAATTTAGGAGGTAATCAATAATGGTAAAAATCACAAGAAAAGTTGTTGAAGGAGTAACCGGCGGGACAGTGGACACAACGGGCATGAGCTACGCAAAACTTGAGGGTAATGTTACTGCGGAGTACACGGTTAATGGAGTTACTTACTCAAATGAGCCCGGAAGATTATTACTGACCAATGTAAGTTCGTTGAAAATTATTGGAAACTCACCTTGGAAGGTATCTCTTTCGAATGTAATACCAGCGGTGAATCAGTCCGAACTTAAAATGGCTATTACTGGTGAGGGAAAGCTTATTATCGACGGAGATCAAGATTTGATATACCGTGGTCAAGACACGGATCCTGCAACCGTAAGTATTGCCGGAATTAAAGACGATTTGGAACAGCTAAGCAAGTTGTATATAACTGCCTTAGGAACCGGAACCGTAACAGACGCAGCGAAATATCTGAAGTTAAAAACCGCAGTATTAGCCAGATACGCCAACTAGGCGTTTTTATTTTGGCCGCCTTTTACCGGGCGGTCATTTTTTATTAATTACGGAAGGGTGAACGGAATGCAACGCTTATTAAATAAAAAAGAATCGGAAGATGTTGGATTTGCTGTAGGTACTATTATCGAGGTATCTAAACGCCTATTTACTGGCGATGTGAATTTTTCGCTTGAACAATACGAGCAGATCGGGATGGCTAGTGAGATTTTAAGCAAATATGACGAGAAGGAACTATCGGAATTAATAAATTTAGGCGTTTATTTGGGGGTGGAATAATTGGCTGATGTTGGGAGCATACGTGCGACGCTTGTTTTAAATTCCGACAACTTTAATAGGAATATGGATGCTGCGCGCCAGAGAATGGAAACTACGGGACGGTCGGCACGCAATATAGGAAAAGATGTAGATAAACTTTCGAAAGTTTTTATGGGCGTCGGAGGTGCAGTTGCGCTAGGCATGGGAGCGGCAGTCAAAACGGGGGCCGATTTTGAGGCTCAGATGAGTCGGGTTAAGGCGATTTCTGGGGCATCAGCGGAAGAATTTGATGCGCTAAAAAAGTCGGCAATGGATCTCGGAGCATCCACAAGTAAAAGTGCGTCTGAAGTTGCCGTAGGATTCGAGAATATGGCTGCGATGGGTATGAACGCTAACGATATTATTGCCGCAATGCCAGGCGTCATTAGTGCTGCCGAGGCATCAGGTTCGGATATGGCACAGACGGCCGACGTAATGGCTTCATCGCTAAATATTTTCGGCTTAAAGGCGTCAGAGGCCAGTCGAGTTGCAGATATTTTAGCCCAGGTCAGCAACCAATCAGCGGCCAACCTAACAGATATGCAGTACGCCCTTAAATATGCGGGACCTCCTGCGGCTGCTCTCGGGGTATCCCTGGAGGAGCTATCGGCCAGCATTGGGATTATGACGAATGCGGGGATGGCTGGTGAAATGGCAGGAACTTCCTTACGTGGGGCACTCCTCAGCCTATTGAATCCATCGGAAGAGAATTCGAAGCTCATGGGAAAAATGGGGATCGCAGTAGCCGATGCGAAAGGGAACTTTGTTGGGCTATCAAAACTTGTTCAAAATCTCTCCGATTCCATGGAAGGGCAAACCGAAACTCAAAAGGCAGCAACATTAGCGGCTCTAGTTGGAACGGAATCGGTTTCCGGAATGTTGTCATTGATGAAAGCCGGACCTGCTACGATTGATAAAATGACCGACTCTCTTAAAAACAGCGCTGGTGCTTCAAAGACAGCTGCTGCGATAATGAAGGATAACTTGAATGGAAGTATCGATAATCTAAAAGGAAGTCTTGAGACGATCGGCATTGAACTATCGGAGGACATTCTGCCATTGCTATCTGATCTCGCTAAAGAAATCGCTAACGTTCTATCATCGATGGATGACGTCGATATGGCGAATCTGAAGTCCGGTCTTGGCTTTGCCGGAGTCGCCTCTGCGGTCGGACTTACCGGAACATCTCTCGTAAAGTTAGGAATAGCGGCACGAGGATTATTCCTCGCGATGGGCGGTCCTGTTACTTTGACAATCGGTGCACTTGCGTTGCTTGGCGGGAGTATCGCGGCCGCTGTAATTAAGAACAAGGAAATGGAAAAGGCACGTCTTGATAATATTCAAGCCGGCTTTAAAGAGGTTGACGCTTTAGATAAATCCGTCCAAGCGTTTGACAGACTCCAGTCTAAATCGAAATTAACGACCGAGGAATTCGGGCGCTACCTCGACATTCAAGCCGAAATTAAACGGACTAGCGATCCGGATACTATTGCAAGGTTAAAAGACGAAATGCAGCGTCTCCAGGAACGTTCGGGGCTATCGAATAAAGAGCTTGGGGATATGGTCGGACTGAATAAGGAATTAACGGACAAAGTGCCTGAAGCAAGCCGGAAAATTAGTGAGCAAGGCAATGCGATTTTAGAAAATACTAAGGCGATCAAGGCGCGGAATGCGGCAGAACGCGAAGCTCTTTACGATAAGCTTAATCTTGAAAGGCTTGCTAAAGAGACAGAATATAAAGACCTATTAGAGAAAGAGAAAACTCTAATTAAAGAACGTAATGACGAAGAGAAAAAACTACAAGGACTCGTCGCTGAAAAGACTGCGAAACAACGAGAAGAAAATGATGCACAGAAGGAATTAAACAAAAGGAAGCAGGAAGGATCCGGATTTACTGAGGCTGAAATTCAGCAACAGCAAGTCAAGGTTAAACTAGCGAAAGATGACGTCAGTCTTGCTCAAGACAGAATCACGAAGCAAGCCGAACTTGTTCAGAGCACTGATAAAGAACTCTCATCCACACAGAAAAAATTAGGTAAACTAGAAGAAACTCGCATCAAGATGCAGCAATTAGTGCTTCAGCAGGTAGGACTAAACTCGGAAAAAGGCCAAGAGCTTGCTGCCATCGACAAGGCTATCGGTAAGCTCCAAGCACAAAAGGCTGAATTACAGAAAAATACGACGCCAGCGCAACGAATGACTGCTGAATACAAAGAATCAGTTTCGGCACTCGATACACAAATCGGCCGGTTACAGACCGCTAAGACTAAGGTCGAAGAGATTACCGGTAAAGCTACCGCAATGAACGCAGAGCTTAGCAGGGGCGTTACGAAAACCGTTACCATTCAGACAAGGGGCGATACTGGCGGCACTTGGATGCGAAATAAAATCGATCCTGATGCTCAACGTCATACAGGCGGAACATTGCCGAAGTTTCATGTCGGAGGCAGCCCGGCATTCCTTCAAAATTTACCGAATCATAACGAGATAGATGTTCGGTTACTGAGAAACGAGATGGTCTTAACTGAAGCGCAGCAAAGCAACCTATTTCGTATGATCGACGCTGGGACCGGCAATTCTGGAAATACCGTCACGTTCACTGATCCGGCTTTAGTGGCGGCAATTAAAGAGCTTGCTTCGCGTTCGGTGATCGTTGAAATGGACGGAGAAAAGATTGCTCGAGCTGCCTATCCGCATATCGATAGTAAAATGGCGGACGAGACTAAAAGGGCGAATAGGATGCTCGGATTTAAACGATAGGAATAACGCCTCAACGTTAACGCGTTGGGGCCTTCTTTTTTTGCATAAAAACGCAGAGTGGCGCGGTCTGACGCAAACGCACGCTGGAAAATATTTACTGAAATT
Source organism: Bacillus sp. ISL-18 (assembly GCF_018613415.1). Classification (GTDB taxonomy): domain Bacteria; phylum Bacillota; class Bacilli; order Bacillales; family Cytobacillaceae; genus Neobacillus. Next base: position 257,099 of record NZ_JAGGQG010000002.1, read on the forward strand.
ATGAATCTTTCATAGTACAATAGGCGTATAGATTATTTATAGGGGGAGATCGAATATGTTGGCAAAGGTGAATGACTTAAATAAGAACGTTGTTGTTTTATTATCTGTACTAATTATCGCTGGTACGCCATTGTTATTACGTTAATTGCGACGAGTGACTCGAGTAAAGACAAAGGTAGTGCGGAATCATTGCGTCAATATCAGGAGTATTTCGTTGCTGAATACGGAGTTAAGCCGAAAATAACCGTAACGGTTAAGGATGTTACTGAAGATAAGGCGAAGGAGATTACAAAGGATTTATCGAAGGTGTACGATTTAGGCGGGACGATGCAGCTAGATACCGGGAGTGACCTTTTGTATACCACGAGGAAAGACGGAGACATTAGCGTATTTGCTTCATATAAATAGTTGGGTTTTCGCTTCAACTACTTGCAAGGTAGCGCACCTATTCGGTATAATTCGACATGACGGAACAAATTTATGCATGACTTAAGGCTGACTTATCGTTTACATATCAACGTTTGACTTATCCGATGACTTACCGTAGGGAATAACGGAAACCCATCCGCAACCTTGACAGGGTTGAGGTCGGGGGTTCGAACCCCTCACAGGTCATAACTAGTCCTAACATCTAAATGATGTTAGGACTTTTTTGTGCTTAAATTCATAGTCGTAATGGTAACCTAACAAACAATGTTATTTAGTGATAAAGTTTATATCTGGTTATGTATATCAGTTTTTTATGCTATGAAGAAACCATATATAAAATTAGAAAATCCTGCACTGATCTTCTGCCTATTTATTATTGATCTTAATCGTGGCTGGATAACCAATGATGAACTAAAATTTAGTTGGACATTTTGATTTAAACGAAATATCATTAATAATTTTTAAGTAGAGAAGTAACTTGTATAAGTGTCCTATCAGTTTAACAACAGATATGCTGTTTGATTTTACGATTGGTGGAGGTATCCTAGATTTTTACAGGCAGAATGATACTAATCACTATGAACTATTTGAACTGTTTTATTATTCATTATTTGCACCGTTTGGATATTTTTTTATGTACTTCTACAAAGTGTTACGTATTAATAAACTAACGTTTATTGTTTATATTACGGCCTAGTCTATTATTGGGATTACATTTCAATTGAGTGCTACACTTCTAAATATCTTACTTATCAAAATCATTACCAGTTATCGTATTCTTTTCCAATATTTTATTTATTCAAACACTGACAGGGATCTATTACGTATTCATTACTAGTAATAGTAGTAGTAGAAAGCAAACCAAAGATTTCAAATGAAATAATACCTCGCTTCAAAAAAACTTTGAATACACCATCCAAAGGTTTTTTTCTATAACAACAGCTATGATTGTACCTCAGGGGTATCGATTTTGTTTCTTCTTATTACTTTTTTAATCAAAGTTAAAATAAATAATAGGAGAGGGATACCGGTTTGTAGTGGTAAATGAAGATAAATCGGCACCCACTTTAATCCGACGGCAATATGTTCAGTAAAATTATCTGCCATTTTTACTGAAGCAATTAAAATTACACAACTAAGAAATAAAATACAATAAATTCTTGTCTTTTTCCTAGTAAGACGAAATATATCCTGAATACCTAAAAATCCCGCGTAATAAAAGATCGAAATTTTTATAAAGACCCCTAAGATTAATGTAGCTACAACGATAATGTCCAATCTCTGAATAAAGTTCGCAATATTTACCTTTGAAATGGTTTGCAATAAAGGAAATTGTGATTGTGCAGCAGTATTTGCTCCTAGAATCGATATTTCTAAGGCAATTGTAAGGCTTAAAACGCCCCCGCTTGCTAAAATCGCAAGGAGTCCAGTTCTCCAACCTAAATTTGGTTTATTTAAAAAGGGAAGAAGCATTGTAAAGCTAATCAATTCACCAAACGGAAAAGTATACGTCTGGGTATACACCGTAGTAATAATAGGTTTCAACCCATTCTCTAAAAATGGAGTTAAGTTCTCCGTCTTAATGATGTCAGAAAAAACAGTTGAAGAAATTCCAAGAATTCCAAGTAAAAGGATAATTAAAAATATCATTTCCCCCGTTCTTCCAATCACTTCAATTCCCAAAATTACCCCGTATGTAATTAATAGGATCATTAAACCATTTACGATGATTAAAGGAGTTTCTGATAAGGTAGTAGTGGTAAGCAAATCCCCGAAATCCCGCAAGACCCTTGCAGCAATATATATAAAATAACCAACATAAAAAAGTGAAAGAGGAATTCCGATGTATTTTCCTACAATAATTTTTATATAACCAATAAGAGTGTGGCCGGGATATTGATAAAAGAGATAACTGTAAATGAAAAATAAAGGTAAACTACTAGCCATCCCGAGTAATATCGTCAACCAAGCGTCTTGTTTTACATCTAGCCCAACCCCAACCACAATTGTGCTTCCAAGTTCAAACATAAACATGAGACTAAAGAGTTGAAAAGGGTTAATCTTCGCTGTCTCCATTTCCATGTTACCTACTTCCCGCTAGTTTATTCTTACGTTTGTAAAATCCAATTTTGAATGTATCAATCCCTAGTAATAAAAGTGGAAGAAGTAATCCATAGAGCAAAACGATTGGCGTCCATGTGGTGGTTAAGAATGTATGAAAGAATATTATATTTGGCGACATGATATTTGCAGAGATCACCACAATAATTCCAAAAGGAAAGGAGAGCATTTTAAATTCTTTTAAATTAAAGATTTGAGCAAAACTTAGCGTTAATGAATAAAAAGATATGGTTGTTTTAATAAATATGGTTATAAACACCATACCACCGGTTAACACTTCAATCCTTTGGATGAAATCCCCAATGTTTACCTTTTGGGCTAATACATAAATTGGATAGTTCAATTGTGCTGTTTGGGTAGGACCTAAAACAAGGATGGACATGATTACCACTACAAAAAGGATGAATCCTCCTGTTAAAGTACCAAGGACCAAAACTTTTCCCAACTTTTTAGAGGGAGCAACAGATGGAAGAATCATTAAAAAAATAATGAGATCAGCAAAAGGAATACCCAGTGATAAAAAGGCTGCCTTGATAACAGGCTTTACTCCAACTTCTAAATAAGGAGAAAGATTTTTAAATTGAATTTCAGGGAGAAGAAACATAATTAACAGAAAAAAAAACAAGAGTATCCATGGGAGAACCATCTCAGATGTTCGGGAAAATGTTTCGAGACCAAGACGGGTCCCATAAATTACGAGTAAGATAAAAATAATTTCAATTGCCTGAATTGGAGTCTCTGGCAAAATCTGGGCGCCAATGAAATCGCCGATAATTCGAAGCAGACCTGCTGTAACAATAAGAACATAGAAAAAAAATAGAATGGAAAGCCCTTTGCCAGCCCATTTCCCTAAGATACGTTCGTTCATTTCCACGACAGTTAAATGGGAGTAACGTTTTGAAAGGATTGCATATATACCTACTATTACTAACCCGATGCATATGCCGAGCAGTATGCCCATCCAAGCATCCTGCTTAGCTGTAGAAACGACTAAGTAAGGAACAAATAAGATGGAGGTACCAACTTCAAACATCAAGATTAAAATGAATAATTGGGATCGAGATATTTTCCCTTTTTCTAACATGATACCCTCCCCTTAAGTAAATAGGATGTCGATTAAGTCTGTTAAAGGTTTAATAAACGTAATAACCCAATTCAGAGGATTAGGTATATTAACTCCAAGGGTAATAAGGATAGTTAATAACGTCCCAGATGATAGAAGAAAACAAAAGATAATAGCTTCTTTAAATAGTTTTTCCCTCATCATTGGCCGTAACTCATAAATGGATATTAATATGGCAATCAGTATCATTCCAAAACTAGATAACATAAAATGTTACTCCTTTTCTTGTTCTAAAAAAGATTGATTGACAGCACCCGTTTGTCTGATTTTGAAATCTGAATGAATAGTAACAGGGATATTGACAAATTCTCTATCCCAATTTTTTTTAAATTTTTTCCATGCTTGTGGATCGGCACGATGAATTACTTCACCAAATCCAAAGATATCAACCCCAAATTTTTTTGCTTTATCAATGGAGGCTTTGAGAATATCCATATTCACTTTTTCAGTATTCTCTTCCAGTTTTTTAATTGTTTCTGGTTTTGTTAAATCTATGTGACAAGCAACTTCTCCAATATTGGCTTCTGCAGTTACCTGAATATCAATTTTTGGCTTTCCCTTTACAACCCTTCCTTTTATCTTCGATTTGGAACGAATAATTTCAATAATCAATTGTCCTTTTTTAGGACATGGTACATGGCCAACCGTACTTTTGACATTATCCCTTATATAGTTATAACCTTTGCTCTCCTTCTCATTGAACCAGCCAATTAATTTATCCTTTTTAAAAATAGCAATGTTTTTGTATTTAAGACGTGCAAAAGGATCAATTCTTTGGACGTTATCAACTGATTCCCCTTTAGCTGCTTTTCCACGTATCGATATTCCGGTAAGTACAGGATGAATTCCTTCACTCGTTAAGGACGAAATGAGTTCGTCTAATTGGATGGCGACAGTCGGTGCCCATGCTTTTTCCGATGTTTCGAGAGAGGAACGCATTTTATGGGCAGGTATTTTTTCAATCGATGTTAAGTTCCTAAGAATTTCTTTGGCCTGGGTACCTTTGGAGACAACGATGTAAAAATCCTTACGGAATTCGTTGTCTCTCGTAAAAAAATCTAAAATATTATTAATTCCGTCTTTGGCAACTGCCTCACTAATAACGAGCATTTGTAAATGAGACCAGTAAAGTTTTCTGGGTGAGATGGTTGTGATTCGGCGGACTGCTTCAAATATATGATTGCCTTTTTCATCATACGTTGTAACCGGTGCTCTGCCCCCGCCTCTTGCACTAGTGGATACTTCACCAGGGTCAACAACTTGAGCAGAGATTAAATATTGGTCTCCGGATTTATCAATCGACAAACCCACAACAAATGCAAGTTCATTTAATTCTCTCCTATTCCAGCATCCACTAAGAAGAGGGATGAGTAAAGCAGCAATAATCAATAAAGATAAGCTTTTCATTTTTTTCATCCTTTTTCTTTGACTACTTATCGGGTTCTGGTTTTAAGGCAGCTGGGCTTGCTTGTCGTTTCATATTTTTTCGGTTAATTAACCGTGGACGGGAAAGTAAAGCCCATCTTGGAAAACGAACAAGAGAATCTTTTAAGTCATTTGGTATTAGAGGACTAAATGGAGCCATGTAGGGAACTCCGAAGGAACGTAAAGAGTTCAAATGCATTATTAGAGCTAATGAACCTACGGTAATCCCATAAAGGCCAAAAGAAGCAGCAAAAAACATCATCCCAAAGCGGAGCATTCTGACTGAAATAGCCATATTATAGGCAGGAAAAACAAAATTTGCGATAGCTGTTAATGATACAACAATAACCATAGATGCAGAGACAATTCCGGCTTCTACTGCCGCTTGACCAAGGACTAACGCTCCAACAATTGACACGGCTTGACCAACTGCTCGCGGCATCCGAATTCCTGCCTCTCGAAGAATTTCAAAGGCAATTTCCATTAGCACAGCTTCAACAAAAGCGGGAAAGGGAACCCCTTCACGCTGGGCAGCTAAGCTTATTAATAGTGGAGTTGGGAGCATTTCTTGATGAAAGGTAGTTACTGCAATATAAAAGGATGGTCCAAATAATGCAATAATAAAACAAACTATACGCAGTAACCTTAGAAGACTACCTATATCTGACCGCTGGTAATAATCTTCAGCCACCTGGAAATTTTGTATAAATAATGATGGGACAACTAAAACAAATGGGGTGCCGTCGACCAGGATTGCTACCCTTCCTTCTAGAAGACAAGCAGCAATAACATCAGGCCTTTCTGAATTAAAAATAGTTGGAAAGGGGGTGAACGTTTCATCTTGGATTAATTCTTCGATATATCCGCTTTCCAATATCCCTTCGATATCAATTTTGTCTAGGCGATGATGTACTTCCCCGACCAATTTGTCATTTACGATTCCTTTGATATACATAACAGCGATGTTTGTTTTTGTTAGGGTTCCTATTTGTTTTTGTTCACAATATAGATTATGGTCTTTAATTTTCCTTCGAAGCAATGCCGTGTTGGTTCGCAGATTTTCCGTAAAACCCTCTCGGGGACCCCGCACAACGGTCTGGGTCGCCGGTTCAGACACTGCGCGGTCTTCCCAGCCTGCAGTTGAAGCAGAAATGGCTTCAGTAGAGCCATTTATTAAAATTACCGTATTCCCCGATAGAACGGTTGTGTACAAGCTTTCAAAATCTCTAATCTCTGTAATGTCCCCAACCGTTAAGATACTATTTTTGACTTGTTGAATTAGTTTATTTCGTGAAATCTGGCCTTTCTTTACATCAACCATTAATGATTCGAGGATAAAATTTTGGATCGCTGTTGAATCAGCCAAGCCGTCTGTAAAAATGATTGCAGCATTATTTGATTCATCATTGCCAATATTGAAAGTTCGAATAATAACGTCTGAGCTTTTTTGAAAGGTCCTCCTTATCCTTTGTATATCTTCATTGAAAGTTCCAGAGAGAGGTTCAACGGAATGATTGTGTTCATTTGAAACGTTCTGTTTATCCTTTTCTTGGTTACGGTTGTTTTTCCTGCGATGAAACATCATGGCATTTTCCTTCTCATCTTAGTCATTAAGGGGAATTTCGTTTCTTTTTTAATATTCTTCTTTTTAATGTTAATTATTACAGTCAAAGAAAAAATAGGCATGGATGAAAATTCTTAAAAGGGTATTTTTATGTTGGAAGGTATTCAACGCAGTTAAAAGCAGAAACTATACGTAATTTACACTTTGAAGCAAACTAACCCATATGAATAGGGAGAATCGATACAGGACTTGATGTAGTAAAAGGAACCTATATTCCACTTGGGATAAAGTTCGTCTTAGCAGATGGAAAAGAAAACCCAAAGCGGGGATAAGCTGTGCCCTTGTCACGCTGCAGTAAATGAAAAAGGGAATGTAATGGTTGGAATGCCAAATACTTTGGGGATGGGTTAAGAATTTCATAAAATTAGTATGTGCACAGAAATATTTAAAATGAAATTTTTTAACGTCAGCCCATCCTTCTGCACAACCATCCACTAATCTTCTTGCCTCCCCATACAGCATCCAATAGCTCAAATCATAATTGATTTTTATTCACTATAAAAAAATACCTAAGTACCTCATTCCTAATTTCGTTTAATAGAGAACCCGCCATAAGTAAAACGCAGCATAGGCCTGCCAGCCGGACCAGTTTAATGAAAGTTCCATTAGTTCTTCCTTCGAAGGCTTTTTCTCCGAACCCCTCAAGAACTTGATGGCGTTATGCAAACCCACATCATCAATTGGAAAAGCTGTGGAAAAGCGTAAGCAGCGCATTAACACGTAATGGGCTGTCCATGGACCAACCCCGCGAATCTTAATCAAACTTTTTTCAGCCTCTTTAAAATCCATGGCCAATAGTTTTTCTTTTGAAAGTTCATCACTGTTCATTAATTGGGCAATACCAATAATATATTCACTCTTTCTCACAGTCATTTTAATATCCGCTAAATCCTCCGGTGTTAATTTACCGATTTTTTTATAGGTAGGGAAGGTCCAATATTTTTTACCATTCCATTCTATGGACTCCCCAAATTTTTCAACAAACTGTCTTTTTAGTGTGTAGGCAAATGCTAAATTAATTTGTTGTCCTAAAACGCCCCAACAAAGAGCCTCGAACAAATCGGGTACTCCAATCACTCTTAATCCGCGGAATTCCTGGGCTGGTTTTTCGAGCAGCGGATCTCCTTTGGCCAATTCGTAAAATGGAGATAAGTCCCGCTCAAAGTCAAACCATTCCCAAATGAAACTAAAAACTTTTTTCCATTCTTTTTCGTCTGGTGTAGAATCTATAAACTGAACAATCATTTGGTTATTATCATTTACGTATATCTGAACAAGTCTGTTGGTTACCCCTGTATGAACTACTCTTGTAATGACATTATCTTCAATGTCAAACATGCATTCATTCTTATTCCGTCCTAAATACCCAAGATTTGCAGCCATATTAAAGTCTAGCGGTAATTTAATATAAAGCTTATCGTTATCAACAAACCACTGATTTTCATTTCCGTTTGTCAAAATTATCACCTGTATTCATTTTCTATTATTATCACAAAAAGTGATTTCGTAATCTTGCTTTTCTATTTTGAAAACAGGCTATTTAAATATAATATGCGTTATAATACAGATTGAGGTGGGAAAATGAGTGGACAAAAATGTCTTGATAACGAAATGATAACAGATGAAAATTGGAAGGCAATTATCGAGAACGACCCAGCATATAATGATTTATTTTTTTATGCTGTAAAGTCCACAGGGATATTCTGTAAGCCATCTTGCAAGTCACGTGTTCCCAAAAAAGAGAATGTTCGAATCTTTCAAAGTTCTGAACAAGCCATGTTAGCCAATTTCCGTCCGTGCAAACGCTGCAAGCCCACTGAACCAAACCTGCCCGACCAGGAATGGATTCATTCGATTACTAATTTTATACAAGAAAATTATCATTGCAAATTGACGCTAGAAACGCTGGCGGAGATTAGTCATGGAAGTCCATACCATTTACAGAGAACCTTTAAAAAAGTAAAAGGGATGACACCTGTTGAATATATTCATGATGTCAGAATAATAAAGGCCAAAGAACTCTTAATAAAGTCTGACAGAGCAGTTGCTGAAATATCTAGAATGGTAGGTATGCCTAATACACCTTATTTTATTACACTTTTTAAAAAGAAGGCGGGAGAAACACCTGCACAATACCGTCAGTCAAAATGCAGCAGGGAGGAATCGAAAAGTGAAATCACAGACTAAGCCGACTATTTATTGGTCATTCTTAGATTATAAGAATTGGAAGATATACCTTGCAGCATCCTCAAAAGGACTTTGTTTTGTAGGTTCTCAGAATCTGCCATTTGAAGAATTAACCGAATGGGCAAAGAAACGCTTTCCCGGAAGTCCTATTGTTGAAAGTCGGGAAGAACTCAAGCAATATGAAATTGAACTTGCTGAATACCTAGATGGCAAACGAAAGTTCTTTACCATTCCGTTTGATTACAATGGAACAAACTTTCAACTATCGGTGTGGACCGCTTTGAGTGAGATCCCCTACGGAGAAACTAGATCTTATTCTGAAATAGCCAATGCTATAAACAAACCCGCTGCCGTTCGGGCTGTTGGTACTGCAATTGGCGCTAACCCCATATTAATAACAGTTCCTTGCCATCGGGTTGTAGGAAAGAACGGAGCGTTGACTGGTTATCGGGGTGGTTTAGAGATGAAAACCCGGCTTCTAGAATTGGAACGAAAAGGGTTATCACAATAAAAAAGGTGTCAAACAACTTATAATCATCAGTTGTTTGGCACCTTTTACATGTTTAAGTTTCTTTTTTAGTTAATGATTTGCTTTTACGTAAATTGAAATACACTGTTTTGCAAGTTGGGGTAGTCTATCCGCAAATTGAAGCACGCTATCCGCAAGTAGGAGTAGAACATCCGCAAATTGAGTTACTTTATCTGCAAGTAGGAGGAGCTTACCAGTGTGCTCTAAGTCGCAAAAGAACAATTTATACAAAAGGACCGATTTGCTGCTGTTTCAAAAAGGTGCTAACGAGGCAAAAAAGTACAATTAAGTATTTGGCTGGTGCAAAAATGTCTAATGGTAAGCAGGTCTAGGTTATGTTATTTATTAAAAGACCGACAGTAAACTAGTGGAAGTGAGAGGAGGTTTATTCTTGACGATAAACAAAATAAATATTTTTCTAGCTGCGGATTCGACTGTCCAATCCTATGGTCTAGACGAAAAAATTCAAGGTGGCTGGGGAGAGTTTCTCCAAGACTATCTAACAGATGATGTTCAGATAATCAATCATGCAATTGGTGGGAGAAGCTCTAAAACCTTTGTAGAGGAAGGGCGACTACATAAAATCGTAGAGGAAATGAAGGAAGGCGACTATTTGTTAATCCAAATGGGGCATAATGACGCCACTGCAAACAAACCTGAACGCTATACGGATCCTTCAACTACTTATAAAGACTATTTAAAGATGTATGTGGAGGGTGCTAGGAAATGCCAGGCAGAACCGGTATTCATTACACCTGTTGCCAGGCTTCATTGTGAAAAGGACCAGTTTATTAATGATTTCCCGGAATACTGCCAAGCGATGAAAGATATAGCCAAAGAAGAAAACGTGGTTTTAATTGATTTAATGGAAAAAAGTTTAGCCGCTTTTGAAACCATTGGTTATGAAGAAGCTTTTACTTTTTTTATGGCATCTGTCAATGAAACGGATTTTACCCATTTTACAAAAAAAGGGGCCAAACAAATGGCTAAGCTTGTTGCGGAAGGCATGAGTGCGGCAAAGCTGCCTATTTCAAAGTTTGTAAATTTGCTTGAAAAATAATCTTAAGAAAACACTGTTTTTTAATAAAAGAAAACGGAATTTTAAATTTATTTAAAAAAAGGGTTTCCATATAATAAAAATGAATGCTTAACACTAAGATTTCATTTAATCACACGCTCTTGCCATAACATTAGTGGAGGTAATCAAATTGCACAGAAATGAAATTGAAAAGAAAATTGAATTACTGATTGATAACCTAGTTAACCTAAATGATCCAGACGGGAAGTATGCGATTCCGCTTGCCGATGGCAGAAAAATTGATAATAAGAGCTTTAACTATTGGGAATGGACAGCAGGTGTTGGACTGTACGGAATGATGAAGTATTATAAACTGACAAAAAATGAAAACGTATTAACTATCATCGTAAAATGGTTCGACGATCAGTTTAAAGAACCGCCGGTCGAAAAGAACGTTAACACAATGGTGCAAATGCTAACACTCGCCTATTTGTATGAAGAAACCAACAATCCTACTTATCTTCCATACTTAGAAACTTGGGGCGATTGGCTCTATCATGATATGCCAAGAACGAAGGATGGCGGAATCCAGCATGTCGTGTTTGGATCTGAGAATTATCAACAATTATGGGATGACACCTTAATGATGAGTGTTTTACCGTTAACCAAAATCGGTTTATTACTGAACAAGCCCGAGTATATTGAAGAAGCAAAAAAGCAATTCTTGGTACATATTAAATATCTGTTCGATAAGAAAACGGGATTATGGTTCCACGGTTGGACATTTGAAGGAAATCACAACTTTGCAGAAGCGTTATGGGGTCGCGGAAATTCCTGGATAACGATTGCGATTCCAGAGTTTTTAGATTTAGTAGATTTACCGGATAATGATCCTGTCCGTCAAATCCTAATTGACACGCTTAACAGACAAATTGAAGCGCTTGAAACATACCAAAATGAAAGCGGTTTATGGCATACGGTGCTAAACGATCCAACCTCATATGTAGAGGCATCATGTACAGCTGGCTTTGCTTTCGGGACCTTAAAGGCCGTACGGAAGCGTTATACCGATAAAAAGTATTTAAATATAGGACTAAAAGCGATTCAGGCAGTGGTTGAGAATATCGACGAAAAAGGTGAATTACAGCATGTCTCGGCAGGAACAGCAATGGGAGAGACGCAAGAATTTTACAAGCAAATCCCTGTTACAGGCATGCCTTATGGACAATCTATGGCTATTCTTGCTTTAGTAGAATACTTGTATTACAGAATTTAAGTGTAAGGGATCTTGTGTTTTTGGTTGCTAAGAAGGCCAAAGAAGCAGGGGAAATCATCCGCTAAGGTCTAAATCAAAATAGAAACATAGAAAAGGAGAATGAAGAATGGAAACTCGTTATGCCCATCATCCGGAGGATATGAAGAAATATAATACGGAGGAGCTAAGAAGAGAATTTTTAGTAGAAACACTCTTCGAAGCGGACCAAGTCCATCTAACTTATACCCATGTGGACCGAATGATTTTCGGAGGCGTTACACCGGCAGAAAAGGAATTGACCATTAAGCTTGATAAAGAGCTAGGGGTAAGTTATTTCTTAGAGCGCCGTGAGATGGGGATTATCAATATTGGCGGAGACGGCCTAGTCATTCTTGACGGTGAAGAATATGATATGCAGCGCTATGACGGCTTATATGTAGGAAAAGGAACCAAAGAGGTTTTATTTAGATCCAATGATTCTAAAAATCCAGCTAAATTTTATATCAATTCCACTCCAGCACACCATAAATATCCTACAGTAAAAATTGATATTAATGAAATTAAACCACTGGAAGCAGGCAGCCCTGGAACGTTAAATGAGCGGAAAATTCACCAATATATTCATCCGAATGTATGTGAGTCCTGCCAGCTTCAAATGGGCTTAACCATGTTATCACCTGGAAGCGTGTGGAATACCATGCCTTGTCATACACATGAACGCCGTATGGAAGTTTATTTATATTTTGATATGGAACCAGAGACTCGTGTCTTCCACTTCATGGGTAAACCGGATGAAACAAGACATTTGGTTATGAAAAACGAACAAGCGGCCATCTCTCCTAGCTGGTCCATTCATACAGGAACTGCTACAAGCAATTACACCTTCATTTGGGGGATGTGCGGCGAAAACATCACGTATGATGACATGGATCATGTCAAAATGGAAGACTTAAGGTAGTCGCTTCCAGGGATCAGGGATAAGATGGTTTTTTTAAAAAAATTGAATGTAGGTGATGGAGTTGAACATTGGCATACGAGCACATGATTTGGAAAATCGTCCCCTAGAAGAGTTAGTAGAAGGAATAGCAGGGAAAGGGCTCACATCTGTTCAATTAGCCTTAGGTAAATCCTTTGATTATATGAAGCTCGGACCAGGGACATTAAGTCCTGGTTTGGCCCATCATATTGGGACAGCGTTCGCGCGAAAAAATGTTCAAATTGCAGTATTAGGCTGTTACTTCAACATGATTCATCCCGACAAGAAAGAACGGAGAAAAGGGATCGAGCGTTTTAAAGAGCATATCCGCTTTGCAAGGGATTTTGGCTGCAGTATCGTGGCGACCGAAACGGGTAACGTCAATCCCGAAATTGTTTATACAGTTGAAAATTTTAAGGAAGAATCGTTTCTGGAAGTGGTTGAAAGTGTTCGGGAACTAGTGCGGGAAGCGGAGAAATTTGGAGTGATTGTAGGGATTGAAGCGGGTGTGAATCATCCAATATATTCTTCGGAAGTGATGAAACGACTATTGGACATGGTCAATTCCAATAATCTTCAAGTAATTCTTGATCCAGTCAATCTATTAACGATTGATACTTATCAAGATCAAGAAAAAATTATCCAAGAATCGTTTGACCTGCTTGGTGACAGAATTGTCATTCTCCATGCCAAAGATTTTGTTGTAGAGGATAACCAATTGAAGACAGTGGCAGTTGGCCAGGGACTATTAAATTATGATGTTGTGTTGAAACAGGTTAAACAGAAAAAGCCGTATCTCAATATTTTAATGGAAGAAACGACAGAACCTTTTATTAATGAAAGTCTCGTGTTCTTAAAAAATAAGTACGAACAAGCCTAAAAAGACTTGTAAGGAGGAAGTAACATGAAATCTTTATTTTCATTAGAAGGGAAAGTGGCCCTTATCACTGGTGCAAGCCGGGGACTTGGCCAAGGCATGGCAATTGGCTTAGCCGAAGCGGGGGCAGCGGTCATTGGTGCAGGCATGAGCGATATGTCCGCAACCCGTGAGCAGATTGAAGCAATCGGCGGAACTTTTCATGACCTTAAAATAGATTTGTCCAAGCAAGGGGCTCCAAGTGAGCTTGTTGTTGAAGCTTTATCCGTTGCCGGACAAATTGATATTTTAGTAAACAATGCCGGCATCATTCGCCGGGCACAAGCGGAGAATTTCTCAGATGAGGATTGGTATGAAGTCATTAATGTCAATCAACATGCTGTTTTCCAATTATGCCGTGAAGTGGGAAAACATATGATCGAAAAAGGCTCAGGAAAAATCATTAATATTGCCTCTATGTTATCTTTTCAAGGTGGATTACGTGTACCTGCTTATACAGCCAGCAAACATGCAGTAGCTGGTTTGACAAAGTCATTTGCAAATGAGTGGGCAGGTAAAGGTGTAAATGTCAACGCAATCGCACCAGGTTATATGGTAACAGATAATACTGCACCTATCCGTGGAGATGAAGAGCGGAAGGCATCGATTACATCGAGAATACCACAAGGGCGCTGGGGCACTCCGGAAGATTTAAAAGGAGCGGTTATTTTCCTAGCTTCTGATGCCTCCAATTACGTTAACGGCCACATCTTACCGGTAGACGGCGGCTGGTTAAGCTCCTAATTGAAAAATAAATTGTGATGCCCATTATAATTTTGTTTTCTACAGAATTACAATGGGGTTTTTTATAAGTAAATAAGAATAAGGAAAACATAGCATGGGGAAATGGAGGTAACGAAAATGAAGAGAATCGTAGTTTGCGGGCTTAGCAATCGTGCACTTGGAATGTTTATTCAGCCAGTCTTAACACACTTTTCGCAGCAAAATGAAATTGTCGGGTTACTCGATCCAGATGAACGCAGAATCGAAATCGCCAAGGAAAGTTTTCCGTCCATAAGTTCGATTCCTGCTTATCATCCAAATCAATTTCAACAAATGATTAAAGAAACGAATGCAGATACGGTTGTGGTGACGAGCCGGGATGACACTCATATTGATTATATTTTACAAGGTTTAGAGAATGATTTAACGGTTATCACGGAAAAGCCGATGGTGACTAATGCCCACGATGCCAAAAGAGTCATGGAGGCGGAGACAAGAAGTAATGGAAAAGTCATTGTAGCTTTCAATTACCGCTATAATCCTTTCCATCGAAAAATTAAAGAGATGATTTTAGAAGGAAAGATTGGCAGAATTACTTCTGTTGATTTGAACTGGTATATAGATACCTATCATGGGGCCAGTTACTTTAAGCGTTGGAATCGCGATCGAAATCGTTCAGGCGGATTATCGATTCATAAATCGACCCATCATTTCGATTTGGTCAATTGGTGGATTGATCAAAAGCCGGAGCAGGTCTTTGCTTATGGGGCCTTAAATTATTATGGCAAGGATGGAGAATTGAATCCAAGTCCTACCGATCATCGTTACTGCAGTACTTGTCAGGAAAAACAAAATTGCCAATATTATATGCGCTGGTCCAATCGCCGCAATAACTTGGCGGTAAAAGATGATCATATCAAATCCGAAGGTATTGAAAAGTCAGCGCACAACTATACGAATTATCGTCCGGATTCTTGTATTTTCGATCATGATATTGAAATTGAAGATACGTATGCGGTGACAGTTAAATATGATAAAGGTGCTTTTTTAAGCTACTCCGTTAATTTTTCCCTTCCATATGAAGGTTATCGCCTAGCTATAAATGGGACAAAAGGGAGAATTGAAACAACGGAATTTCATGAACCAAGCAGAATTCCTTTCCCATTCCCGGAACAGACGATTGAATATTATCCGCTATTTGGTTCAAAAGAAATCATTCATGTTTTGCTAAATGAAGGGGGACATGGCGGCGGTGACCCATTGCTTCAGGAAGATCTCTTCATGGGAGTTGACCCAAGCCGTCCTTATCAAATTTTAGCAGGTGCCGAAGCGGGGGCCTATTCTATTGCAGTTGGTGAAGGGGTTTGGCGGTCAAGTAAGGAAAATCGTCCATTTAGTATAAAAGAATTATTAAAGCAGACGAGTGATTCTTCTCAATTAGTCTAGTGAACTATTAGGGGACAAACGGTGTTTTTTGAATCCGCCGATAAAATGGGAAAAAGCGCCGATAAGTTATTAAAAAGCGCCGATAAAATTCAAAAAACCGCCGATATGACTCAAAAAACCGCCGATAAAGTTTCATTTTAAGCACAATTGAATCAATAAGTTATGCCAACTATCATAATTATTAATTTTGGGTGGGATAAAGATGCCTCAACTTGTATTTGATGAAGAAAAAGTAAAAGAAGCTATAGAATGCGTCGTCGATAGGACCTCAAAAATGGATTTCAGCTGGGACTGGCCAGGCGGTGTTGCCTTTTTCGGAGTTGCAGAGGCATATGAAGCAACTGGCGAGAAAAAATATTTGGAGTTTATTAAGAATTGGGTCGATGAAGAATTAGAAGATGGACTGCCCAAGCTAACCGTGAATGCCTCTTCCATTGGTCATACCCTCATTACATTGTATAAAGCAACAGACGAGGAAAAATATTTGGAATATGCCATTCAAATGGCAGACTTCTTATTAAGTGATGCAGAGAAATTTGCAGATGGTGTTTTGCAGCATACTGTAAACGGTGTCAATAACGTGTTCCCCGAGCAGGCATGGGTCGATACGATGTTTATGGCAGGCTATTTCCTCTTACGCATGGGACATATGCTCGATCGGAAGGATTACATTGATTTCGGCCTAAAACAATATCACGGTCATGAGCAGTTTCTCCAGGATGACATGACCAACTTATACTATCATGGCTGGGACAACATCGCCCAAAACCATATGTCCGGGATTTTTTGGGCCCGTGGCAACAGCTGGGCCGCCTACACTATGGCTAGGGCATTGGAGCTTGTAAAGGTGCAGCATCCATCCTTTATGATTATAGAAGGGTCGCTCCGTGATCAGCTTAGTGCATTGGTGCGATTACAAGATGAATCCGGACTTTGGCATACGATTGTAACAGATCCTGAATCCTATTTAGAAACGTCAGGTTCGGCAGGGATTGCAGCAGCGTTACTAACCAGAGGAAAGCTTTACAACAAATATGTTCAAAAATCAATTGACGGTATCTTGAAGCAAGTCAAAGAGGACGGGTCGATCATGAATGTTTCAGCCGGAACCGCGGTCATGGATGACGCTGAAGGGTATAAGGGGGTTCCTTATAAAAGAGTCCAGGGCTGGGGTCAGGGCCTTGTCCTTGCCTTTTTATCCTTATTATTAAAACACTCAAAAAAAAGTTAAGGTAAACAGATCTAAACCTGCGGAGGGGATTTCCTTCCACAGGTATTTTTATAATCCAAAATTAGGGGAGCCTTATGTTTAATCATTCGTATGTTCTAATAAATGAAAGTTCAGTTATTTTTCCTCCAGAAAACATTACAACTCCAGTTCAATATGCTCTCGACATGATTGTCAGGGATCATAAAAAGGTTTTTGGAAAGCCGCCTAAATTAACATCCTTACTTGATGGAGCACCTGATCTCATCATTCGATATGCCTCGAAGGAGGATGATAGTCCGGAGTGGCCGGAGGGGTATTGTTTCCGGTTCAAACTGCAAAATGGGAAACCAGTCATGCACATCATTGGGAACGATGATCTCGGGATTATATATGGACTTCTCCATTACAGTAAGGATTATTTAGGCATTGATCCTTTTTGGTTTTGGGCTGATTTACCAATTCAACAAAAGAAGGAAATAAAGATCCCTTTTAAAAATTTTAATTCGCACAAATCCAAGGTTAAGTATCGTGGCTGGTTTGTGAATGATGAGGTTTGTTTAATAGGTTGGAAGGAAGAGTATCCACCTACAAAAGAAGTATGGTATCCCGTGTTTGAAGCTCTATTACGCTGTGGGGGGAATATGGTAATTCCGGGAACAGATCTTCCAAAACATGGGGTTCATACCGATTTAGCGTCAGAAATGGGGCTATGGATTACCCACCACCATGCAGAACCTTTGGGAGCTGAAATGTTTTTACGGGCCTATCCTGGCGAAAAACCAAACTATCAAGAAAATCCAGAACTCTTTGAGAATCTTTGGAAAGAAGCGATAGAAAAACAAAAAAATCAAAAAATCATTTGGGTCCTCTCCTTCCGCGGACAAGGAGATGCACCCTTTTGGCAGTATGCCCCGGAATTTGACACGCCAGAAAAACGGGGTGACATGATTTCAAAGGTTGTCGAAAGACAATTTGAATTGATTATGCAATCTGTCAAACAGCCGGTTTGTTCAATGGCTCTATATGGTGAAATTGCAGAGTTGTATAAAGAAGGGTATATCAAAGTGCCAGCGGGTGTCATCTACATTTGGGCTGATAATGGGTACGGGAAAATGGTGTCACGCAGACAAGGAAATGAAAACCTTAGGATTCCTTCCTTGCCAACTGCGGATGATCCAGGTGAACATGGAATTTACTATCATATTACGTTTCATGACTTGCAGGCCTCCAATCATCTAACAATGTTCCCCTCACCACCAGAGATAATTATCGAGGAAGTGGAGAAAGCTTTTGAAGCGGGAGCTGATTCGTATCTTTTATTGAACAGCGGAAATATTCGGCCCCATCTCTATCCATTAGATTTAGTTAGTGAATTATGGAGCAAAGGAACTGTCAATCAAGAAAAACACTTAGAGGGTTTTATAAAGCGTTTGTATCAAACGGGCAATAAACAAATCGAACAGCTATATCAAAGCTACTTCAACCAATCCATCCGATATGGTGTACATGAAGATGATAGAGCCGGAGAGGAATTTTACCATCATCCTGCCAGGAAAATCATCGGTCACTGGCTTCAGGGAAAAGCCGATACCTCTTTATCCAAACTTTTTTGGGCAACAGGTGAAATTCCCTTTGATGAGCAGGTTCTTTGGTTTAAGAACAAATGCGAAGAGGGGCTGAAGGGCTGGGAGGGATTAGCAGACCAATGCGAAAACTTGAGTGCTGAACTTAGTGAAGTCGATCAGCAGCGATTTTTTGATCAGTTTACATTGCACGTTGAATTACACGTTTCTGGATGTAAAGGTTTTATAGCCTTATGTAATGCATATTTCCATTATAAAAAGCAAGAATACGCTGTTGCATTTGTTCGGGTGTCACAATCGATACGTCATTATAACGATAGTATTCTGGCATTAAAACGGGCGGAACATGGAAAATGGGAAAATTTTTATCGTGCAGATTGGTTAACCAATGTAAAAAGTACCCTTTATTCACTCGATGCTTTACGCAAATTTATTAGAATGCAAGGAGACAGTCCTGATTTCTTCTTATGGTATAAAGAGTATTTGATGCCAGAAACAGAGAAATATATTTATTTGGAAAATACTCATCGAAATCCTTTATCAGATGATGAGCTTTCTAATAGATTGGAAGAATTGTTTATTGAGAGACAAGTCTTATGATTGACTTATTTATAATTAGAAATTAACAAAAAAGTACAAAGAAACAAGAAAGTCCAAGTTTTAAAACGTGTCCTAAACGCTACTAATCAAAAAAATGTAATTGATGGGCTAATCCTATTTCTATTACCCTTATGGTGTCCAACGATAAATAATTCAGGAGGATCAAATGGATGGCAGATAACCGTAATAAACAATCCGTACCTTTACGTCAAATGGAGAGGTTAAATAGGGGGCTAATTGCAGTCAAGGTTAAGAATGGTGTTTATGTAGGGTGGCGCTTGTTTGGAACTGATCCAGAAGATATTTCCTTTAATCTCTACTGCAATGGTATGAGGGTGAACCCTTCGCCCATTATCAACAGTACCAATTACTTGGACCCTAACGGTGAAAGCAGTGCAATCTATACGGTTTGTCCCGTAATGAATGATGTGGAACATCCGCCTTCAGAGCAAGCAGAGGTGTGGGATACAAATTATTTGACCATTCCACTAAATAAACCCGAAGGAGGTATATCCCCGGATGGTGTCTTCTATACGTACAATGCAAATGACGCAAGTGTGGGGGATGTAGACGGAGATGGGGAATATGAAATCATCTTAAAATGGGACCCGACGAATTCTCATGACAACGCCCATAAGGGGTATACAGGAAACGTCTACTTAGATGCTTATAAATTAAATGGTTCCCATTTATGGAGAATAGATTTAGGGAAAAACATCCGTGCCGGAGCCCATTATACGCAATTTCTCGTCTATGACCTTGATGGTGATGGGAAAGCGGAAATCGCCTGTAAAACAGCTGATGGAACGATAGACGGTAGAGGAAACGTAATTGGAGATGCTGACGCCGATTATCGGAATAAAGAAGGTTTCATTCTTGAAGGCCCAGAGTATTTAACGATATTTGAGGGAGCCACAGGTAAAGAGCTAGTAACAACAGATTATGACCCGCCAAGAGGAAGAGGTTCTGATTGGGGGGATGATGAAGGGAACCGTGTCGACCGGTTTCTTGCTTGCATTGCCTATCTTGACGGTGAAAGACCAAGTTTAGTAATGTGCCGTGGCTATTATACCAGAGCAGTATTAGTCGCGTATAATTGGCGCGACTCACAACTGAAGAAAATATGGAAGTTTGATAGTCTTGAACCTGGCAACGAGGAATATTCGGGTCAAGGAAACCATAGTGTAAGCGTTGCTGACGTGGATGATGATGGGAAAGATGAAATCATCTATGGCTCCTGTGTGATTGACCATGACGGAACAGGACTCTATACCACTGGTCTAGGACATGGCGATGCCATCCATGTTGGTAATCTTATCCCTAGCAGACCAGGTTTAGAAATTTTCCAAGTCCATGAGACTCCGCAAGAAAATGGCACAGAAATTCATGATGCGAGGACGGGAGAAATATTATGGGGAATTCCATCAGTTGAGGATGTGGGCAGAGGAATGGCTGCCGATATTGATCCAAGGTACGAGGGAGTCGAGGTTTGGTCATCCACCCATTGGAAGAACGGTGGAGCAGGACTATATAGCAGCTCGGGGGAAAAGATATCGGATGTGAACCCTCAGTCTTTTAATTTTGCGATCTGGTGGGATGGAGATTTGTTAAGGGAACTTCTCGACCATGATTATGATATCGAAACTGGTATTGGAGTAGGGAAAATTGATAAATGGGACTATGAAAATGGCAGGCTAGTGAATTTACTAACTGCGGACGGAACTAGATCGAATAACGGAACAAAGGGGAATCCTTGTATACAGGCGGATATTCTCGGGGACTGGCGCGAGGAAGTCATTTGGCGGACTGATGATAGTACAGCACTTAGAATCTATACAACAACTGATATAACAGATCATCGGATTTACACGCTTATGCACGACCCCAATTATCGATTAGCCATTGCTTGGCAAAATGTGGCCTATAATCAGCCGCCCCATCCTGGGTTCTTTCTCGGACACAATATGGAAAAGCAGCCGGTACCAAATATTTATGAGGTAAAACCTGTACAAAAATCAAAGGTGAAAAAGTAAATAGGAGGGGTCCAAAATGGATTCAAAGAGGCCAGTCCAAATTTTTTTAGCAGGAGATTCAACAGTAGCCAACTGCCCGCCTCACGAAGCACCTATGGCGGGATGGGGGCAGGTCCTTCAATCCTTTTTCACGGATGAGGTAAAAGTCCATAATCATGCAAAAGGTGGAGCCAGTACAAACAGTTTTATTGAAGAAGGACGGTTAGAAACGATCCTGGAATCGATTTTACCGGGAGATTATTTGTTCATTCAATTTGGACATAATGACCAAAAACCATATGGGACAGAAGCCTTTACAACGTATCAGTCATACCTGACAGAATATATTAATGGTGCTAGGGAAAAAGGAGCTACTCCCATTTTGATTACGTCCGTAAATCGAAGACAGTTTGATGAGAAGGCTGTATTAGTCCACTCACTAGGGGACTATCCCCAATCAATGATTCAGTTAGCTGAAAAGCTAGAAGTACAGTTAATTGATTTATTAACCAAGACAAGAAAGCTATATGAATCATTAGGCGTAGAAGGTTCAAAGCAATTATTTACATGGTTTGAACCCAATGTACATCCAAATTATCCGGAGGGGATACAGGATAACACCCATTTTTGTGAACACGGAGCAAGTGAAATAGCAAAGTTAGTCATCGAAGGAATAAGGGAGTTACAATTACCCATCACTGATTTTATTAAAGAATAGATTGATAGATTCATTAAGCCTAAATATAAATACTGAGGTGAAGTCAATTGGGCAAAAAGCTATATCACGGGGCAGCGTATTATCCTGAGCTATGGGATGAAAAGGTAATAAATGAAGACATTGAAATGATGAAACAAACCGGGATTAATGCAGTAAGAATAGGTGAGTTTGCTTGTCCAACATGGAGCCGGAAGAAGGCCAGTTTGATTTATCCTTCTTTATTACTGTAATTAATAAACTCTATGAAAATGGAATTGAGACCATCATGTGTACACCAACACCGACACCGCCCATCTGGTTTACGGACGGCCATCCGGAACGAATGTATGTCGAGCGGGACGGTCGAGTGATGGGACATGGCTCAAGACAGCATGCCTGCACCAACCATCCCTATTTCCGCGAAAGAGCAGCTCTGATTACCGAACATATTGCAAAAGCAGTGGGAAGTCTGCCAGGTGTGATTGGCTGGCAGATTGATAATGAATTTAAATGCCATGTTAGTGAATGTATGTGCGCTTCATGTAAAGAATTGTGGCATCAGTGGTTAAAGGGGCGTTATGGGACAGTTGAAGAGCTAAATGAAGCATGGGGTACACAAATATGGAGTGAATATTACCACAGCTTTGAACAAGTACCGCAGCCAGGGAATGCACCATTTTTACACAACTCATCATTGAGTACGTTGTACCAATTATTCTCAATGGAAAAAATTGCGGAGTTCTGCGATGAGCAAGCAGCGATTATTAGAAAATATTCAGGCGCACCGATTACCCATAATAGTTCCGTTATGTTTAGTGTAGATAATGAGAGACTCTTTAAAAATCTTGACTTTGCTTCTTTTGATACTTATGCAACGATTGATAATTTCCCTGCTTATCTTATTAACAGCGATTTGTGGCGGAACTTCAAGAAAGGCAAAGACTTTTGGGTAATGGAAACCAGTACTTCCTATGCAGCATCGCTCGAAAGCTATGCAAGTCCTCATCCAAATGGATACCTAAAAGCCGAGGCAGCTGCAGCATATGCATTAGGGGCCGAAGGATTTTCGTATTGGCTGTGGAGACAGCAGCGTGCAGGCTGCGAACAGCCGCATGGTTCTGTTATTAGTGCATGGGGACAACCAACAGTGGGTTATGCCAATGTGCTGGAAGTAGAGAAGATGAGAAAGGAAATCGAACTGATTATCCTAGCAACTAGACCGAGTCAAGCTGAATTGGCCATCACCTATTCTGACCGGGCAAAGGCATTTTTGAAAACGGAACCACATCGTGGGTTAAATCATCGCTCTTTAGTAACAGATTTTTATGAAAAAGTATTATCCATGGGGATACACCGCGACCTTATTCCTGAAGGGGCAAGCCTTGAGGGATATAAAGTATTATTGACACCGTTTATCCCTTATGTGTCATCAGAGTTTCTAGCTCGTGCGAAGCAATTTGTTGAAAAAGGCGGGGTCTGGATTGCAGGTCCTTTAACAGGAGGAAGGACTGAGTCCCATACGGTCCATACCGATCGGGCTTTGGGAGAACTTGAGAATACCGCTGGTGTGGAGGTTTTATTTACTTACCCTATGGATAACAGGGGAACCATCGGCCGTGCCTTCGATGTATCTGCACCGCTTGGAATGTGGAGCTCAGTATTCGAATACGACCAAGAAACGTCGGTTGGCTTGATTGAAGAGGGACTTTCTGAAGGAAAATCCTTTATTACCGAGCACCGCCTAGGGGCGGGCAAAATGGTCATGCTTGGTTCCATGCCACAAGGGGCAGAAGGATCCTTAATGTTACAGAAACTCGTGGATCATTATTCCCGAGAAGCGAATTTATCACTTAGAACAGATGTAACAAAAGGAACCATTGTGGCTCCGAGACAAGGTGAAGGATATTCTGTTTGGTTTGTGATCAACATGGACGGTAATGGTGGAAGCGTTACCCTGCCATTCGAAGGAATTGATTTACAGACGAATCGCAAAGTAAGCCCGGGAAAACTTGAAATCGGCAAATTTGAATATAGAATGATTCGTATAAATGATAAGGAGTGTACTAGATGATTAGAAAAGCGACAGTCATGAAGGTGTTTGAAGGATATCACGAGGAATACAAGAAACGCCATGATGAAATATGGCCTGAACTGGCCCAAGAATTAAAAAATCACGGAGCCCATCATTACTCGATTTTCATTGATGAAAAAACAAATAATCTGTTTGCTTATGTTGAAATCGAAAGTGAAGAAAAGTGGGATGCCATGGCGCAAACTGAAGTGTGCCAGAAATGGTGGGCCTATATGAAAGATATTATGGAAACCAACCCAGATAATAGTCCAGTAGCAATTGAATTAAAGCAGGTATTTTATTTAGATTAATAGAAACGAGGTATAAGTATGGGAAAAGGAACAAAATGGCCATCCGAACTGAAGGAATTTCGAGATCCGATTACGGGAGCAGCCATTACACAATTAACAGATTACTTAGCTCATAGTTATCATCTGTATTTTACCAATGACGGCTGGTATGATAACGGTTCTAAACTTTTAATTTGTTCGGACCGTGGAAACGCCACTAACCTTTTTAGTCTGAATCTGAAAAACGGAGAATTAACACAATTAACAGACCTAGATAAAAATGTTTCCAAGGGAATACAAGGAACCTATATCAACCCTGCCAAAAATGAAGCGTACTTTACCTATGGGAAATCAATTATCGCGATCGATCTAGATTCATATGAAGAAAAAGTGATTTTTACGTTGCCACAAGGATATCACTTTAGTAATCTAAGCTGCACTGCTGACGGAAAACACTTATGTTTTGGTCTCTCTGAGGACTTGTCCCAAACCATTGCGAGCAATTTATCAGGCGGGTATGTTGGTTTTGAAGAAACCGAAGCAGCACGACCGCACTGTCAAATCTGTTTACTATCTTTTGAAACAGGAGAAACAAAAGTAATTCATGAAGAAAAACGGTGGATTGGCCATGTCAATGCTTCACCAACACAGCCGCATTTAATTACCTTCTGTCATGAAGGACCATGGGAAAAAGTGGACCATCGAATATGGGTATTGAATATTAATACCGGTGATGTCTGGAAAATAAGAGAGGGAGAACCAAACCAATATGCGGGACATGAGTACTGGTATGCGGACGGTCTGCGTATTGGCTATCATGGTTTTACCGAGTCATTGGACCGTAAAGACGGAAAATTTCTTGGGTTTGCCAAATATGATAATTCAGTTTGCGAAGAATTTGAATTTCCCTACCAAAATATGCACATCCATTCCAATGATTCCACTATCATTGTTGGGGATGGACAACAATCAAGTGCCTACCATGGTGAAAGGTATCAGGATTGTATTTTCTTATGGAAAAAAACAAATAAGGGAATGGAAGGTCCGCGGATTTTATGTAAGCATCGGGGAAGCTTTCAAATACAGCAAGTCCATGTCCATCCTCGGTATACTCCTGATGGAACAAAAATATTATTTACAAGTGATCGCACCGGATACGGGAATATCTATCTGGCAGACGTTCCTGAATTTGATAGTCTGCCAGAGCTAGTAGAAGGCCAATTGATAAAAAAATAATAAACATGATGAAACAGGCAAAGAATAAATGCCTGTTTTTTTTTCTTATAAGTGCAAAAATGTCTTAGGTGATCAAAAAAAGTCAAATCCTATTGCATGCAAAAATTGAGCGTTGAAGGAAAGGAAAGGACTGAAAATAATAGAATTGTAGCAAATAAAACAGCCAGTGGGAGAGTGGAACTGTGAAATTACATTGGTTAAACAAAAGGCCGAAGAATCTGACAGGAATTTCTTGGGGAATTCCTTGGGAAAGAGGGGCATTAAATAGGGAAGATACCATCTGTCTCCAAAGTAGCAGCGGTAAAAAAAGTCCGTTGCAAACTTGGCCAATGGCTTTTTGGCCAGATGGGAGTGTGAAGTGGACAGGGCATGCCGCTGTACTTCAGGGTGATGAAGATATATATGAAGTGTCGCTAAGTGAACATGTAAATTCTGACAGTATCTTGCAGGTTAGGGAAAATAAACATACTATTGAAATCGATACTTGTAAACTATTATTCTCCATTAATAAACAGGGAAACAAGATTATTAATTTTGTAAAAAGAGGCACAAAAACAGTTGCGTTTGAAGGTAAGTTAAACTCGACTAAAGAGACTCGTACTAGGGAAAACGGGATTACAGTCATCCGCGAAGAACCATTTGAAGGCATTATCAACCATGTGGAAATTGAACAAAAAGGTCCATTAAGAGTTGTTATTAAAATGGAAGGAACCCATCAGGCAAAATCGGGAACAGGTACATTACTTCCGTTTGAATTAAGGCTTTACTTTTATGCAAACACTGAATCCGTGCGTACGGTCCATACCCTGTTTTACGATGGCGATCCCGAAAAGGATTTTATCAAAGGTGTAGGCTTAGAATTATCAGTTCCACTAGAAGGGCAAGCGTGGAATCGTAATGTCCGTTTTTTAGGAGATGAGGGGATCTATTCGGAAGCATCCCAGCTTCTACTAACGAGAAGACACAGAAATGTGGATGGCTTGTTTCAAAAACAAATAGCGGGTGAAATTGTTAGCCTAACAGAAGAAAAACACTCGCAATTATTAGACCATGCCAAACAAAATGCCATTTGGAATGATTTCAAACTTCAGCAGGATTCAGCAGACCATTATCGAATCATCAAACGGACACAAGAGTCCTCTGCCTGGGTGGAATCCACTCACGGTACTAGAGCAAAGGGTTTGCTTTATATTGGTGGAGAGGATCATGGAATCGCAGTCGGGATAAAGAATTTTTGGCAAAAGTTCCCCTCAGCATTGGAAGTTAATGATTTAAATAAGTCCGAAGCAAAGCTGAAAGCCTGGTTTTGGTCACCAGATGCCGAAGCAATGGACCTGCGGCATTATAATAATGAAACACATGTGGTCAGTGCTTATGAGGGTTTTGATGAAATGCGTTCCACTCCGGTTGGAATTGCTAATACCAGTGAGATCTTTTTACAATTTTATTCTGATTCACCTTCAAATGAAGAGTTAGTAAGTCAAATAGAAGAATGGCAAGCACCTATGTTATTAGTATGTGAACCAGAATACTACCATCATACAAAAGCATCAGGTGTATGGAGCCTAGAGGATCGAAGCACTCCAATGAAAGCCCATTTAGAAGAACAGCTTGATAGGGCCTTTGATTTTTATAAGAAGGAAATCGAACAGCGAAGATGGTATGGTTATTGGAATTATGGTGACGTCATGCATACCTACGATCCCGTCCGTCATCAATGGATGTATGATATCGGAGGCTTTGCTTGGCAAAATACCGAGCTCGTGCCGAATATTTGGCTCTGGTATTCATTTTTACGGTCAGGACGAGAAGACGTGTTTATCATGGCAGAGGCAATGACACGACATACCAGTGAGGTGGATTGCTACCACTTTGGTGAATATGCCGGGTTAGGTTCCCGCCATAATGTCGTCCATTGGGGCTGTGGCTGTAAAGAAGCGCGAGTTAGTATGGCGGGATTACATAAATACTATTATTTCTTAACAACTGATGAAAGAGTAAGAGATTTACTAACAGAAGTAAAAGATGCTGATCAAGCATTAGCCAATCTTGATCCTATGAGAGAATTTTATTCAACCGAACAATTCTCGACACACGCCCGTGTTGGTCCAGATTGGGCTGCCTTTTGTTCCAATTGGTTATCAGAATGGGAACGAACAGAAAATCAAACGTACAAAGAAAAAATTATGACTGGCATCAATACATTAAAAAATTTGCCGTTCCGGTTGTTATCGGGTCCGACTTTCGGATATGACCCAAAAACAAGCAATCTTCTTCATATGGGTGATGGAAATGAAGGAGGCTATCACATGGTGATTGCTTTCGGGGGTCCTCAGGCGTGGATGGAACTCGCACAGGTCCTCGGCGATTCAGAGTGGCAGGATATGTTGGCCGAATTTGGCGAATTTTATGTTCAAAGTAATGAAGAAAAATTAGCTAGAAGTAATGGGATCCTTCACAATAAATTATTTAGTCTGCCAATGCTTGCTTCTGGAATGGTTGCTTATGCTGCGGCAAGGAAAAAAGATAAAAACCTGGCCGAAAAAGCTTGGAATCTACTATTAAATGAAGAAATCAGTCAAATGGTGCTGCCAATCATAGAGGAAGAGGTCCAAAGTTGGAGGAAGATTACTGAAGTTCCAAGTATAACGACGAATACTACATCTCAATGGTGTCTAAATACGATTGTAGCTTTGGAGTTAATTGGTGAATACCTGCCAAATGATAAATCCAAGAAAGTATTAGTCCAACAAGAAAGTGTTTAAAGGTGAAAAAACCTTATTAAATCAAGGTTTTTATTAAGACAAAAAAATGTAGTTGTCTGAAAAATGAAAGCGGTTTAAATTCAATGTATAGCACGACACAATTATTGGACTACTTATTAAAATAGTATGAACGGTAATTGGAAAAGGCAAATAGGAAAACTAATAAATTTATTATTGGGGGTACCAAAATGAAAAAGGGTAAAAAGCTTAGTAAAAAGGTAGCAATTCCAGCACTTTCAGCCATGCTGCTTTCTTCGCTTGTAGCATGCAGTAATACTGATAAGACATCGAGTGAAGCTAGTAATAATAAAGACGGTAAATTAAATATTTCCATTATGACGACAGCGTTTTCGGCTACGCCGCCTACTAGTAACAGTCCGGCCCTTAAGGCGCTTGAAAAGTATACGAAATCAAATATTACTATAAATTATGTTCTGAATTCTGTTTATTCAGATAAGTTAAATGTAACTTTAGCCTCCGGCAAGCTTCCGACTATCATGATGATTCCTGATAAAATCCCAAGTTTTGTTAGCGCTGTCCGTAATGGAGCATTTTGGGACCTAACCCCTTATTTAAAAGATTATCCAAATTTAAGTAAGGCCAATGAAGTTACCTTACAAAATAGTGAAATTGATGGGAAGGTATATGGGGTTTATCGGGCCCGCCCACTTGGAAGAAACGGAATCTATTTCCGCCAGGATTGGTTGAAAAAGTTGGGATTACAAGAGCCTAAAACAATAGACGATTTTTATAATGTTTTAAAAGCATTCACAAACAATGATCCAGATGGGGATGGTAAAAAAGATACGTACGGTATGGTTATTTCAAAATTTACCGGTCCGTTCGATGTAATGCAAACATGGTTTGGTGCTCCAAATAAATTTGGCTTGACAGATGATGGCAAGCTTCAACCAGATTTTATGACACCAGAATATATGAATGCATTAAAATTCTTTAAGAAATTGTATGATGAAAAATTGATCAACCAGGATTTTGCGGTAATGGATTCTGGACAATGGGATGTTCCATTCCAGAAAGGACAAGCCGGAGCCATTGTTAACGTATTAGACCAAGCTCATCGTAATCAGACTGCTATGGAAAAAATTGATCCAAATTTAAAAGATGCTGTTGGTGTAATGGGAGCAGTCTCAGGACCGGAAGGACTTCATAATCTGCCTACTGCGGGTTATAGCGGCATGCTGGCAATTCCAAAATCTAGTGTAAAAACGGAAGCACAATTAAAACAAGTATTATCTTTTATTGATAAGCTGAATAATGAACCGGCTCAAACAATCGCCTATGCAGGTGTTGAGGGGCGTCATTATAAGATGGAAAATAACAATATCGTACCTCTTTTTACAGCACAAGACCCAGAGGCTACTGAATATACAGACTTAAACCAATTCATACCAGGGATTCCTGTAAGTAATTTCAAACATCCAGAGTATTCGCCGCTCCAAGTAAAAGAAAATGAAATCATGAAACAGAATGAAGAAATTGTTGTTCCAAATCCTGCTGCCTCCCTGATTTCTGATGTATACGCGCAAAAAGGACAGCAATTAGACAACATCATCAATGACGCCCGTATAAAATATATTGTTGGCCAAATTGATGATAAAGGATTTAAAGATGCCATTAAATTATGGCGCACTTCTGGCGGAGACGATTATGTTGCAGAAATAAATAAATTATACAAAGAAAACAAGTAATTATTGAGTTAAAAACAGGCAGTTTTCGAACTGCCTGTTCTAGCAAATGAAATAAAAACATAGAAGGAAAGGAGAAAATCAATAATGGAAAAAATCAGTGTACAAGTTGCTGAAACGGACCTATCACAACCGGCAATCGGATCAAAAACGAAAATAAAGTCAGAGCTTTCTCCGATTCAACGAATTATTAGAGATAAATGGCTCTATATCTTGCTGCTTCCGGGGTTGGTATATTTTATTGTTTTTAAGTATCTTCCGATGTGGGGCATTGTGATAGCCTTCCAAGATTATTCGCCTTTTACGGGAGTGCTTGGAAGTAAATGGGTTGGATTTGATAACTTTATAGACTTCTTTAAAAATCCGGATTTCTTTCGACTATTAAAAAATACAGCGATCTTTGCAGTGTTAAACTTGGTATTTTTCTTTCCGGCACCGATTATTTTATCAATCCTGTTGAATGAATTACGGGTTGATTCGTATAAGAGAGTTATGCAAACGTTTATTTATGTACCTCACTTTATGTCATGGGTAATCATTGCGAGTATTACGTATATCTTTTTTACGACAAGCGGTGGCATTGTAAATGAAATTGTCTCCCATATTTACGGGAAACAGATTGATTTTCTATCATCACCAAATTGGTTCCGCCCGTTAATGATGCTGCAAATTATTTGGAAAGAGACTGGCTGGGGAACGGTTATCTTCTTAGCTGCACTTACATCTGTTGATAAAGAACAGTATGAAGCGGCAATTGTTGACGGTGCAGGACGATTTAGACGATTATGGCATGTCACTCTGCCTGCCATTAGAAGTACAATCATCGTTATGCTTATCCTCCAACTTGGCCGTTTTCTGGACACTGGCTTCCAACAAATTTATTTGATGTCCAATTCATTAAACCGTGGGGTTGCTGATGTATTTGATACGTATGTTTATTTTGTTGGGATTACACAGGGGGCGTATAGCTATAGTACGGCTGTTGGGCTCTTTAAGTCTGTTATTGGGATCATTCTTGTTTTAGGCTCAAACAAATTAGCCAAGAAAATGGGAGAGGAAGGAATCTTTTAATGTTCAATGTTCAAGGAGGTGCAGAATATGGCAAATCTTAAAATGCATAATACACGTGGCGGGCGCATATTTGATGGCTTTAACGTTGTTATGTTAGCCATTATCGGGATTATTATGATTCTGCCATTTCTTTATATAATCGCAGGATCGTTTGCTACAGAGGCTGAGTTAACGAGGAGAAACTTTTTTATCTGGCCGGAAACGTTTACGCTGAGTGCCTATAAATATATTTTCTCAACTGCAACATTCTCGCGCAGCATTCTGGTGTCGATAGGTGTGACCTTAGTTGGTACACTGGTTTGTCTATTCTTTACATTTACAATGGCTTACCCCTTATCGAGAAAGAAATTATTGGGACGCAACGTATTTATGAATATGATTGTATTTTCGATGTTATTCAGCGGGGGAATGATCCCGACGTATATCGTAGTAAAATCACTGGGATTGTTAGATTCCTATTGGTCATTAATCTTACCAGGTGCAATCAATCCATTTAATTTAATCATTGTCAAAACTTTCTTTCAAGGTATTCCTAATGAATTGGAAGAAGCAGCGAAGATTGATGGTTGTACAGAAATGGGGATTTTTTGGAGAATTATCTTACCATTGTCAAAACCTGTCCTTGCTACATTTGCCTTGTTTTACGCTGTCGGGATTTGGAACGATTTCTTTCATGCCCTATTGTATATTAGTGACAACACCAAGTGGCCAGTCCAAGTGCTGCTCCAACAAATTATTATTCTATCGCAAGGAAACCTTACTGATGCCGCTTCTCAAGGAGCAGCTTATGTTGAGCCTCCTGCACAATCATTAAAATTAGCAGTTGTGGTTGTAGCTACTTTGCCAATTTTAATTGTTTATCCATTCCTGCAAAAACACTTTGCTAAGGGGATGCTATTGGGGTCAGTCAAAGGATAAAGTCAAACATTTTAATCTTAAGAGTGCAGGCGGTGAGATGACTGATAATCACCGTCTTTTTTTCCGACTTTATTTACGGAAAGAAAAAACACTAATCTGGAAGATTACCAAAATGTAGAACAGCCTGTAGTATATTATCAAAATTGAAGGTGAGCAAATGAACAATTTAACTCAACTAAAACATGATTTTAATAATCCCTCTGCAGAATATTCCATTTTTCCATTTTGGTTTTTAAATGGAAATCTTAACAAAGAGGAGATTTCGAGACAACTGAGAGATTTTAAAGCAAAAGGGGTTTTGGGTGTTGTTGCCCATCCACGTATTGGTATTCCAGCGGATATTGAATATTTAGGCCTGAAATTTATGGATCTAATGCGATTTATTATGGAAGAAGCTACAGAATTAGGCATAAAAGTGATCATTTATGATGAAGGCATGTATCCATCAGGATCCGCCCATGGTAAGGTAGTTGAAAACAATCCGGAATATGCCGCCCGTGGACTGCGAATGTCTATGCATTCGGTAAACGGTTTTACACAAATTGAAGAAAGATTGGAAGAATACGAGGAGATTGTCCTTGCGGTTGCTGGAAAGGTTACAGGGGAATTGATAATTGATCCTCTCTCCTGTATTTCATTAGAGGTTGAAAACAATACAGTTTCATTTGAATCGAAAGATACGGGAAATTGGTCCATTGTTTTGCTTATTTCTACTTTTTCAAAAGGAACCATTCGCGGTCTCCATTTTGGAGAAGACGATGGCGAGCCAGGAGCACCGCCTGCAGGAGATTTGTTAAATTCAGAGGCAATGCAAAAGTTTATCCGTGTAACCCATGATGTCTATTATGAACATTTTAAGGAATACTTCGGAAATACCATAACAGCGCTTTTTACAGATGAACCGAGTGTTGTCGGGCGTTGTGTTGACACGGAAAAAATCAAGCCATGGACGATTGGCTTTATGGAATATTATAAGAACCATGGAAATGTTCCTACGGACTTGTTATCACTATGGTTTGACGTCGGCAGTGACACAAATGTCAAAAGAAAAAAATTTAAAAAAACAGTCAATAAACGCCTCCAACAAACGTATTACCGCCCCATCTCCGAGTGGTGTGAAAGTCATGGTATTCAACTGACAGGGCATCCGGAAACAAGCGATGATATTGGATTTTTAAAATATTTTCAGCTGCCTGGCCAGGATCTGGTGTGGAGATGGGTAGGCCCGGAAGATGATAAGGGAGTTACAGGGCGTGACAGTACGCTGGGGAAATGTACCTCTGATGCGGCAAGGCATCGCGGATTGCCTCGTAATGCCAATGAATGTTTTGGCTGCTGCGGACCAGATGGACATCAATGGCAATTTTCAGTAGCTGATATAAAATGGTTTGTCGATTGGCTTTTCGTCAGGGGGGTTAATAAACTTTATCCCCATGCATTTTATTATTCCATTGAAGGAGAAAGATTAAATGAGCGGGCACCTGACAACGGTCCCCATAACTCGTGGTGGAAATATTATAAATTGATCGCTGATTATGAAAAACGGATGTCCTGGTTGCTGAGTGATTGTACAAACGTTACGGATATTGTCATTTTATGTGAAGAGGATCATATTCCCTGGAAAATTGCTAAGCCGTTATTTACGAACCAAATCGAATTTAATTACCTGGAAGAAGATCTGTTTCTTCACGATTGTATAATTGAAGAAGGTAAAGTGAAAATTCAAAAACAGAATTATCGTGTGATCATTATTGAAAATCTTGAACAACTCGTTTCCAAAGAGCTCGTCCGTAAACTAAATCTATTTCTTGAAAACGGAGGTACAGTGATAGTTAATAATCCCGAAAAGAAAAATCTCCCCTTAAAAGGCAATATCGTCCACATTTATAACTATAACAGCGTAATAGAGGCGATCGATCATGTAGAATCCCGGGATGTTTATGTAATACCGCATAATCCTGGGCTGCGGGTGACACATATCGTCAAAGAAGGCATTGATTTTTATCTATTGGTCAATGAGGGCGATCATGCCATTGAGGGAGAATTTGCTCTTAAATGTAAAGGTGCTCTAGAAAAGTGGGATGCATGGCACTCTGATATAGAAACAATTGAAATTAATGAAGTGGATCATGAGTATACAAAATTCAATCTTTCACTAAAACACCGGGAATCCTTAATTATTTGCGTAAACCGGAATGAATCACCAACTTTTGTAAATCCAAGCAAAAAATCACAACAAGTTATCGATATTAATGTAAACAGTTGGACGATCACAAATCCATTTCGCGATAATGAACCAATCGAAAAATTGGTTCCATTGACTGAGTTTGACGATATGAAATATTTTTCCGGTGAATCTATTTATCAAGCGATCGTTACACTAGATCCCATAGATTGTTATAAAAAGGCTGAGTTAGACTTAGGCGAAGTTTGCGAGCTCGCAGAAGTTGTCGTCAATGGAAAAAGTGCAGGTGCCAAGCTCTGGAGTCCATATTTATTTGATATAACACCAAATTTGGACACAGATACCTTGAATATAGAAGTAATAGTTACTAACAGTAAGGCGAACGAATATGCCAAGGAACCGGTAAAGTCCGGTCTGATTGGCCCAGTAACCTTAAAGCTTTATCAATAATATGGGCAGCTATGCAAAAAAGTATGGTTGTAGGAAAAGAATTAGAAATTTATATTGTAAGGTAAATAAGTATAGATAATCATCTTTAAGGGAGGGCGAGCTTAGTGATATTTAAACAATTTGAAAAAGGAGAATGCCTCTACGCTAATCCTCTTGCAGTTCAAGAAAATATAGCGGATTGGAAATTAGAGGGAAGAGCAAAGATAAGCTTCGAACATAACCGCTTGCACTTAGAAAATGAACTAGATCCAGTTATTTATGGGGACCGGGCACACTGGGTTTATTGGTGTCCAGTGGATTTTCCAGACAAAGTTATGATCGAATGGGACTTTTACCCTGTTAGGGAACCTGGTCTCTGTATGTTCTTTTTCGCGGCGGCCGGAAGAAATGGCGAAGATCTCTTTGATCCAACATTGCCGGTAAGGCAGGGGCGATATCCGGAGTACCATTCAGGTGCTATTAATGCACTGCACTTGTCCTATTTCAGGCATAAGTATGCAGATGAGCGGGCGTTTCGCACCTGTAATTTACGAAAAAGTTATGGCTTTCACCTGGCCGCCATTGGTGCTGACCCACTTCCACCCGTAGAGGATGCCGTATCACCCTATCATATGAAATTAGTAAAGTATGAAGAGATTGTTCAGTTTTCCATTAATGAATTGGTTGTACTTGAATGGGAAGATGACGGACAAACATACGGTCCTATTTATGGAGGCGGGAAAATAGGTTTCAGGCAGATGGCGCCAATGAAAGCAGCTTATGCTAATTTAGTTATTCACCAGGCAATATTAAACTAGATTACACTTATTAGATACATAGGAGGGATAAGCATGCAGATGAAAGGGGCAATCGGTGGATTTTATAAACTTTGTGATTGGATCATGAAGCTTGCCTTTACTAATCTCTTATGGATGGTTTTTTCCATTTTTGGTTTAGTTGTTTTTGGGTTTTTTCCTGCAACGATCGCAATGTTTGTCGTTATCAGAAAAATGCTAATGGGTGACTTTGATACACCCGTATTTAAAACTTTCCTGGAGTCTTTTAAAAAAGACTTTTTTAAAAGTAATCTGCTGGGTCTTATTTTGTTCATACTAGGGTACTTCTTATATGTCGATATTCATTTAATAAGAACCACGGGAGGTTTGCTTACTTTACTCTATTATCCTGCACTAATTATCTGTCTAGGGTTTGTGTTAACTGTATGTTATGCCTTTCCTACTTTTGTCCATTATGATTTGAAGGTACATCAGGTATTAAAAAGTTCTTTTATTATCATGTTACTGAATCCGCTTTCTACAATTTTAATAGGGATAGGGGGGAGTGCGGTCTATCTTTTAATGTCGACAGTACCTGGACTAATCCCATTATTTTGCGGCAGCACGCTAGCAGTTGTTCTTATGTGGTCTTCTTTCTTTGCCTTTTCAAGAATCGAGAGAGCCGAACGGGCTGCTTCAGGGGCTACAGAGGAAGCACTATTCAAAAGGCATATATAAAGGTTTACTTATGGTTATACCGAAATTCATGGAAAGTCAAAGAGCCCTTTAATAAAAGAAAGATTAAACTTGGTATGCATGCTGCTGCCAAGTTTTTTTTGAAAATATAAAATTTTGAAATTAAAGCGCCTTCATTTTTTTGATAAGTTATGCAATAATAGAACTTATCCTATCATGGTTATACTTTATGTTTGGAGTGTTCTTAATGCCATTTAAAAACATTGATATAAATAAAGTAAAACGTCCCCGTTGGAAAGGAAACTTTCATCGCAATAGCTTTGTTCTTATTTTGCTTATTGCTAGCATTCCAGGACTGATCACTGGTCTAGGTATCTATTGGTTTGGTGTCGGAAAAGTAGAAGATGAGCTTAGAGCATCCAATGACAGCCAAATTATTCAACGGGCAAATAATATGGATGAACAATTTCAATATATAGAGGAATATACAACCCATTGGGTGTTTGAACCTAGATTTGGGGAATCTTTAAAAGATATTGATTTTGTTAAGCAGTTTAATGAAACCTACGATATAACCAAAACGTTATCCTTATTGCAAGGAAGCCATAATTTGATAAGTGATGACGAATTGTTTTTAAATTTGGATAAACCAATCTTATTTAAGCCTCAATACAATATATTAGATGAAAAACAGAAAGTTTTTTATAATAGCTTACTTTCAAAAGGAATGGAACATCATTGGGTAGAGTATTCCCCAAGTAAGGGGAGGAAATCACCAACTCTGGCTTTTGTCAGTCCGATTCCAATAACCAGTAAAGACCCATTTGGCGCTTTAATTGTAACAATTGATCATAATAAAGCACTTCAACTATTAAAGACATTAACCCCTTACGAAAATGGAGCAACTATCCTATTAAATGAAGAAAATAAGGTAATACTATCCTCGAACAGTACTAATCAATCTAATTTTATAAATGCCTTAAAAGGAGAAATTGGTAAACACAAGCAAAGCAGTGGGTCTTTTCCATTTGAGTTTAATCATATAATGTATTCCATTTCATTTGGTCATTTTACTAGGATTAATTCTAATTGGACTTATATTTCTGCAGCGCCGATGACATCAATTACAGCACCAATTGTTTTTGTGTCAAGGTTAATTATTATTATCAGTGCATCCGCTCTTATTTTAGCGATTATTTTGTCATGGTTCACTTCAATAAAAATATATGCACCTGTCCGAACATTAGTCAGAAATTTAGTTGGCAATGAAACAGAAAGATGGAATCAAGTCGGTAAAGATGAATTTTCTATTATCGAACAGCAGTGGAAGGAAATGTCTCAAAAAAGTAATTTGTTGCAAAATCGACTTACCGAACAACTAACAGAACTAAAAAATAGTTTTATCTATCAATTAGTCCAAGGGTATTTTTTTCAGTATCATGAAGATGATTTACGTCAGCGAATGGAGACATACGGGTGGAATTTAAAAAATCGGTCTTTTATTGCTTTGGATCTTCAACTCACTGGATTAACCGATTCCAAGGAAATTTTCTCTACGAATGATGATGGGTTAGTTACATTCATGGCGACAAATATTATGGAAGACTTTGCAAAGGAAATGTTTGAACAATTTAATGTTATTAACTTTTCAGATTTATCTGCAGGGATGTTAGTTATTTATCGTCCTGATCATTCGGCCCGAGAAAAATTGCATAGGTTTGCAAAGAATGTGACAGAGGCTGTGAATAGGATTATAAAATTACAGGTAACGATTACAATAAGCGAAAAAACCGAAAGTGTAAAGAAAATACCTTATATTTTTGAAGAAGTAAGGACGGGCAAGCGGTTCAGAACGTTTGAAAACATTAACCAGGTTATTGATTTAGAGGAGCACAAAAATAGCAGAAACGATATTGAGTTCCATTATCCATTTGCAACAGAAAAAGAAATTATTCAAGCTATTCGTATGGGACAACTTGATCAAATTGAAGTGTTGATTAAAAAATTCACCCAGGAATTAACATGTAAAGAAATTAGTGAAATCTATATACAACAGGCTGTCATTCAACTATATAGCAGTATTCAGCATGAGATATTACATTCAGGGATCCATCCGAATGACTTATTTGAAGGGAAAAATATGTTTGAGGAACTCTCTCAAATACGTGATGTTGATAGAATTAATCTTTGGTTTATAAATGATGTAATCAGTCCATATATTCAGAGACTAGAAGGTCGTATGAATATAGAATTAAAGAGAATAATAGAAAAGGTAGTTACAAAAATTCATGAGAATTACATGAACGATATTTCTTTAGAAAGTTGTGCGGATGAAGTCAGTACAAATCCTTATTCTCTTAGTAAAGCATTTAAACAAATTGTTGGAATCAATTTTATTGATTATCTAACACAACAAAGGATTGAGAAGGCAAAAGAACTATTGATCCACTCAGATATGAAAATCAATGACATTGCAGAGGGAGTAGGTTACAGGCATAGTTATTTTAATCGGATATTTAAAAAACAAATAGGAATTCCACCTAGTCAATTCAGAAAGCTTAACCAAGACACAAATAAATTAATAGTAAAAAATGATGATTAATTTAGTTAATCATCATTTTTTTTTTTTTTTTATAGAAAAAAGCCTCCATTGAAAGCTCGATCTAACAATGGAGGTACAGTTTAAATCATTCTCATTTTATTCATTCGAAGCTTGACCATTCCAAGCTTTGATTAATTGGCTGGCATCCGCAGTTAATTTTGTTTTTAGAGCTTCGTTCAGCTTAGTTTCTCCACTAAGCTGATTAACAAAAACCCCCATTAGTTTTGCAGCCTGTTCAGGTCTGCCTTTGTCCAATTGATGCTGTGCTTGATCTAAATTATTTTTTAATACTGAAAACGCTGGGTCATTTAGCTCAAGCCCTACTGTATGTTTCATCGCTTGCAGATTGGCTGTATAGTCGACATCCGGTGCTTTTAAATTACCCGCTAGGACAGAATCTTTTCTATCTTCGCCGAGGTAGAATCCGAGATGAGGAGGCTGATTATAGCCGCTGTTTTGGAAGCCAATCCCGTTTCGATATAAAGGATCCTGCATGAGCGTATAGAGTCTGTATGGTGTAGAAATCGTTGTGCTAAAGATTCTAAGTTCGGAATCGTCGGTTGTCGGCAGAAGAACTTCTTCACGCCAGTCACCCAGAATATCAGCTTGCAGTGTTGGCGTAGCCTTTGTTCCATTATTACTATGAACGTCTGCAAATTTCTTTAGAAGATCGACTTTACCTGTTGTTTCATTGTATTTTGTAATGGAGGTATCATCCAGTAATTCCTGCAATAGGTCGCCATCCCAATACAGTGCGAAATTAGTCGAAAGTCCAGTAGGTTTTTTCGTTAATTCCACATTGCCTTGGACGTTATAAACGCCTCCGCCTGTTTCAGGAGTGTTTCCGGCAGCTCCCCAGAACTCATAACCCGGGCTTGAGGTAATGTTGGCAGCTAATCCACGTCCTGCGTCCGTATAGGCATAATAAGACATCAAAGTTTCCCCTGTTGCAGCATCATGGAGCTCCTCAGAAGCAACAGCTGGAATTTCATGTACCTCCATTGCACTAAGTCCTTCGCGGTCAGGATCAAAAGCACCTAAATGTTGGGCATCACCATGGGAGCCCTGTTCACGTCCCATCTCGCCATCCATAGCATAAAGAATGCTGCCATCCTGATCGAGTGTTAATGAACCGGCAACAATTTCATCACAGCCATCATTGTCGACGTCGCCAACTGACAGATTGTGGAAGCCTAAGGCGCCACCTTTGCCTGCTTTGTCAGAATCAAAAGTCCATTCTTGTTTAAGTTTGCCATTCTCAAGAGTATAGGCTGCAAAAGTTGTACGTGCATAATAGCCTCTTCCAAAGATCGCACTTGGATGTTTACCATCCAAGTATGCCAATCCTGACAGGAATCGGTCAGAACGGTTATACCATGAGTCACCCCAAGAAAGGCCGCCTTCTCCCACTGGGAATGCATAATCAATGGTATCAATCACTTTTCCGGTTTCCCCATTAAAAACGGACATATATTCAGGTCCTCCAATGATATGGCCATTCGTGCCAACATATTTTCCATCATCTGCCGGGTTGCCAATTTCACTGATTACCTTGCTCTTGTCGAACTTTCCGTTTGTCGCTCCGTATGTTTTTGTACCGTCAGCCGTTTTAATCATGAATTCATCTTTGCCGTCACCATCGAAATCGGAGATGACAAATTGATTGTAGTGGGCACCGGAAGTAAGGTTATGTCCCATATCCATCCGCCAAAGAAGAGTCCCATCCAATTTATACGCATCAAAAATGGTTGGGCCTGTGTAACCAGTAAAAGAGCTGTCGATCGCGTTGGATGGGTACCATTTTACAATAACCTCATACTTGCCATCACCGTCTATATCGCCTACACCTGAATCATTCACCGAATAGGTATAAGACTCTCCGGTAGGAGTTGTCCCGCCTTCAGGCTTTTGCATTGGGATCGATAAATAATCCTTATCGGTTGCTTTTACGTCATTTTTCTCTGTCGATTTGCCATTTATAAGCGTTTCAACCGTGTAAGTATCACCTGGGGCACCTTCAGAATCCTTATAGTTTGTAACCTCTAACGGTTGCTTATTTAATTTTTCTCCATTACGGTAGATATTGAATTTTACATCTTTATTATATTCATCGGCAAGCAAACGCCAGCTAACGAAATTACCTGCATCTGATTTAAGAGCAATTAAACCCCTGTCAAGAAACTCCGTCTGTCTGTCGGATTCCGAAGGAGTCAGACGATTATAGACATAGATTTTTGCAGATTTATTAAAGGTGTTGTCGATCCCGTCTGTTTCAGCAAGGGTCCCTTTAAACTCATAGACTCCTGGTTTACTAGGATCCCAAGCTTTATCACCAACGTTTTCCCACTTGCTTACTGCCACTTCTTTTTTACTATTATCTGCAAGCGTTACTCCAACTGTATTAGGAAGACCGATGGAAGAGATGTCCGTTTTCGTTTGATTCACATAAACACGGTGATATGGTAATTTATCTACCAAATAAAGTGTGTTATCTGGAACAGATACATTGGAGACCTCGAAATTATCAAGGAACGTATCCCATGTTTCATTATTGCCGGCTGTACGAACCCCGACCAATTTAATAGCTGCGATCGAACCATCAAAGGATGAGCCCTCTAATGAAAAGGTATGGTCTTCAAGAGGATTACCTTGTTGATCTGCAATATTGGTTGTGACGGAGTTGTTTTTTATATCAAAATGAATGTCAAATTGATACCATGCTTCCGTATTTGAAATACTTGATACTACTGTAGGTTGACCTTTTGCAAAATAGCTCAATTTAGAATTATGGGTATCGTTTATTGTAAAGACGATATTACCGGAACTGTCAATAAGTCTAAACTCGCCGCCATTTTCATCGGGATTAGTGCCTTTATCATTAATCTTGCCTGGATACCAGTCAAATTTCACACGGATATCGCTTCCTTTAACCGCCGTGGCAAAATTCTTTGTCGCAACACGGCCTCCTTTTTGATCAACGATGCTGTATTCAAGCTTTGGTGTAGTATTTCCACCTACATTATTATTGTTTATGGATACGGTAGCACCCGTTGTGGAAAATCCCCATAGATCATTATTGTCAAAATTCGTACTGGATAACACGTTATAAGGACTCGATGCAGTTTCTGCTGCCGCGTATGGCAGGCATGAAAAAACCAAACCTACTGTCGCAGCAATCGAAGCGATTCGCTGTTTCTTTTTATTTTTTCCCACTTTTCATTTCACTCCTTTGTTTTTTGGACCAAGGATTTTAGTTTTTCATGCTGAAAGTATTCCTTTGAAAAAAATTGAATTTTCTGTTTCTATTTTTACATGGGACACGTTCACTCTGATGCATTGGTCAAGCATGTATGTCCCTTCTTTAAACCTCATTTGACCGTTCAAAAATTCCCCCTTTTAGAAAAGCATATACATGGCTCCAGTTGTTCCTTCGGACAAGTTCGCGAATAGTGGTAAGACACTACTGTTTTCAGAAATGCACCCGTATGAGCGTTTACAATTCTGTGTGAAAAAATGTAAAATGCTCTCTTCTATTTTTGAACGTCTTTAAAACAAGGAATCCATTTTGAGTTTATAGTAACTTCCTTTGGACAACCCGTATATCATACATTTTTGCATAACAAAAAATAAGCATTTTGGATTAAGACTTTTACAGTGAAAACAATTTTTGTCCTTAATCGGCAAAAAAGTATTAATTGGTTATGAAAGCGAATTAAAAATGTTTCATTGTTGGAAACGCCTTCATTGATTAAAGTAGAAGGAAAAGGGGGGAAAGCAGTTTTCCGTGTCTTTGATGGGCTTTCCAAAGCGGGCATTGATCATCATGGAAATGTCTACAGTGTATGCCAAGGCTCTGGTTATGCATTTACAAATGATTATTACAAACATGACCTGACATGGATCCTAATTGATACACATGGGATCGGCATCGTTTTACTTTCAGGTATTGAAACATTAAAGTTGAAAAAATGGCTGCATGAATCATCCAATAATCAAATCGAAGGGAGAGTTTTAAATGGCTAATCAAGTAAAGAATGTGCAAATAGCATATATTGGAGGAGGCTCTCGAGGCTGGGCTTGGGGGCTGATGAGTGACCTTGCCTCGGAGC
Source organism: Bacillus sp. ISL-18 (assembly GCF_018613415.1). GTDB lineage: Bacteria > Bacillota > Bacilli > Bacillales > Cytobacillaceae > Neobacillus. The sequence continues at coordinate 299,827 of NZ_JAGGQG010000002.1, forward strand.
AGAGTATTTCAGGAACTGTTAAATTGTATGATCTCAATTATGAGGCGGCACAGCAAAATGCTATTATTGGAAATCGATTACTTGACCGTGATGATGTAGTCGGACACTGGGAGTATGAGGCAGTAAAAACATTAAAAGAAGCCTTAAATGGTGCCGATTTTGTCATTATCTCCATCTTACCCGGGACATTTTTGGAGATGAAATCAGATGTCCATACTCCAGAACAATTTGGCATCTATCAATCTGTCGGGGATACAGTAGGGCCAGGAGGCATGGTCAGGGCGCTGCGGACTATTCCGCTATTTGTGGAGATTGCTAACCAAATTAAAGAACATGCACCAAATGCTTGGGTGATCAATTATACAAACCCAATGAGTCTCTGTACAAGGACCCTCTATCATGTTTTTCCGGAAATAAAAGCGATCGGCTGCTGTCATGAAGTATTTGGCACACAAAAATTGCTTGTTTCCATATTAGAAGACTTAGAAGGAATTAAAAAAATAGATCGTAGTGACATTAAAGTCAATGTTCTGGGAATTAATCACTTTACATGGATTGACCAGGCATCCTACCAAAATATTGATTTATTTCCTTTATACCAAAGGTTTGTAGATAAATACTATGAGTCTGGATTTGAAGGGAAAAATACAGGAAATTGGTTGAATGATCATTTTGCATCGGCACAGAGAGTAAAATTTGATTTGTTTGAAAAATTTGGGATGATTGCAGCTGCGGGTGATCGGCATTTAGCAGAGTTTATGCCGAATACTTGGTATTTACATAGTCCTGAAAAGGTGAGGGAATGGAAATTCGGCTTGACTCCGGTAGATTGGCGGATAGAAAAAGGTAAGGAACTTTATGAAAAAGGCAAGCGCTTGGCCTCAGGGGAGGAGTCCTTCGTCTTAAATCCTACCGGTGAAGAAGGCGTTCAAATGATGAAAGCTCTTCTCGGATTAGGGGAGATCATTTCAAATGTAAACTTCCCAAATAGGGGACAAATGACTGGGGTACCGGAAGATGTAATTGTCGAAACGAATGCTGTGTTTCGTTACAATAGTGTGCAGCCAATTCATTCGGGAGAATTGCCAACATCGATAAATAATATGGTCTTGCGCCATATTCATAATCAGGAAATGACACTTAGGGCAGCCATAGACCGTGATAGACCATTAGCTCTGAGCGCATTTAAACAGGATCCGCTTTTAAGCTCGATTACGCCGGAGGAAGCGGAAGAACTTTTTGAAAAAATGTTGTTTAATACGAAAAATTATTTACCAGGCTGGGAGTTTGAAACCGTAAAAAAATAAGAATAATAGAAAGAATCCCTTGTTTATAGAAAGAACCTTGCAGGGGTTCTTCATTTATAACTTACAAAAAAATGAAGAGGTGAGTAAAATGCCAAAAGTAATCATGACTTTTCCCGAGGGAAAACATAAAGTGTTAACGATGAGCTATGACGATGGCAGGGCGGCTGACAGAAAGCTGGTGGAGATTTTCAACCGGCATGGAATTAAAGGCACTTTTCATATTAATTCTGGTTTATTAGGGACTGGCGATCGTATTCCTGGCGAGGAGATTGCACAGCTTTATACGGGACATGAAATATCGACTCATACTCTTACGCATCCGACTATTGCCAGGTCACCGAAAGAGCAAATTGTTGAGGAAATAATAGAAGATCGAAGAAACTTGGAGAAAATAGCCGGTTACACCGTAAGAGGCTTATCTTACCCTAATGGCTCCTATAACCAATTAGTAAAAGAAATGCTTCCCTATTTAGGGATTGAATATGCAAGGACGGTAAATAGTACAGGCAACTTCTCTATGCCTGATGATTTTTTAGAATGGAATCCAACCTGTCATCATAAAAGAGATTTGCTTAGGTTTGCCGAGGAATTTGTAAATCTTCATAAAAAGCAATATTTATATATGATGTATGTTTGGGGTCATAGCTATGAGTTTGAGGATGATCTAAATTGGGATTTAATAGAGGGTTTTTGCAGAAATATAGGGAACAGAAGTGATATTTGGTATGCGGCCAATATTGAAATTGTCGACTATATCAAGGCATTTCAAAACCTAAAGTTTTCTGCAGACAGCCATTTTGTTTTTAATCCAGCTGCCATTTCAGTTTGGCTAAGTGTAGACAATGAAATTGTTGAAGTAAAAGGGGGAAACCAAGTTCATTTAGTAGAAGACTAACTGGGCTGTTTTACAACCTAGAAGTTGGAGTATAGTTAGAGAAAATTACATAAAGAACGATTTAATCATATCAGTGCAGTTACTGATATGGTTTTTTTATAGTTTTTAATTTACTTATAACCAACCAAATTTCTATTGAATCGGTGGTTTAAAAAAATTGTAGATTGATATACAATAAAGAAATATGATTACGTTTACAGTGTGCTGAATATTTTTAATATTCATATTAATCAATTGGAGAAAACTCTAATGGAGAAAACTTTAGATTTATTGAAAAGAAATTATGCAAACCTCAAAATTAAATATAAACTGTTTATTTTAGTATCATGGATTATGATTATTTCGTTTTTATTTACCTTTTTTGGATTACAATACGCCTTTCATATTTACGATGAACAAATCTACAGTAAATCTTCGCAAGTGTTGAGTACCTCTTCCAATATCATTGAAAATGAATTACAAAAAATTGAAGATGTTTCATACGATATCTTGACCGACCCGCAAATTCAACAGTACTTAGCTGCAACCGATGACGAGAGGACAGAGTACGAGAAATACCGGATTCATTCCAATATGGTCGATAAATTATTAAGCTATGTTAACAACGAAAAACACATACAATCCGTCATTCTTGTAGATACAAGCGGGGAAGAGTACGTTGCTGGCCCTAGGTCCTTTAAATTACCATCTGTTTTAAAAAAGGAAATCATGCGGGAAGCAATAGTAGCGGATGGGAAAAATGTCTGGCTAAATCCCAAAGGTAACAATTTTACTATTGTCACGGCCAGAGAAATAAGACAATATAAAAATTTGAGTTTTGAACCGCTAGGTACATTAATCATTAATATGAACATGGACAAACTTGTCAGCAGTCTATTCGAGGGATCTAGTAAAATAGATGGCGAATTTTTAATTACGAATGGCCATGAACTTATTTATCCAAAAGAATCTGCTAGTGCTTTGAAGAAAATAGCCCTGTCTATAAATGAAAAACCAGGTTATCAGATAAAAACAATTGGAGGCAAAAATTATTTCCTCGTTCACCTAAACTCCCGTTACTTTGAATGGAGCTATGTGAATGCTATTCCATTTAATCAAATCTTTAAGAATATTGGTATGATAAAAACAATATTAATCTTCCTTTTTATTTTAATGTTTTTTATTGTCACGATCCTTGGAATCAGGTTCGCTAGAAATATAACCATTCCACTAGAAAATTTAGTTGAAGGTATGCAGTATGTACAAAACGGCGATTTTAAAGAAGCACAAAAGGGATTTTTAGAGTCTTCTGATCTCTCCGATGATGAGGTAGGCATGCTGCACAAAAACTTTCAAACCATGACACAACAAATCGATGAATTGGTAAATGAAAACCTCTCCAAGCAGCTTACGATTAAAGAAACTGAGTTTAAAGCCTTACAAGCCCAGATTAATCCTCACTTCTTATACAACACTTTGGAGTCAATCAACTGGCTCGCTAAAATGAATGACCAAGACCAAATATCCAAAATGGTTGAAGCACTAGGTTTTCTGCTGCGAAATTCTATCAGTCTAAAGAAACGGCTCATCCCGATTGAAGATGAGTTAAACATTGTCAAGAATTATATTGTCATTCAAAAATACAGGTTTGAAGAAAGATTGGATTTCAATATGCACGTTGACCCAAATCTATATGATGTTTATATTCCTAAACTTATACTGCAGCCTTTGGTGGAAAATGCTATCCATTATGCACTGGAGAATATGGTAGATGTATGTAAAATAAGAATATATTCGATCGTAAATAAGGAAAATTTTCAGCTAATCGTGGAAGATAATGGTCCTGGAATGGAGCCGGCTTTTTTGGAAAAGTTAAGGAACGGTGAAGTAAAGACAAGAGGGCAAGGTATTGGCTTAGCCAATATTATTGATCGGATTCAACTTTCATTTGGCAGCGAATACGGAGTGGAAATTGACAGTGAGCCAAATAAGGGAGCTAAAATCATTCTAATTCTGCCATATGACAGGGGGGAAGAACATGTACAAAGTATTGTTAGTTGACGATGAAAGAATCATAACTGACGGGATGTCAAAAGTGATTAAATGGGAGTCAATCGGGACTCGTTTAATTGGGACGGCAAAAAATGGATTAGAGGCCTTTGAAAAAATTAGACAGAATAAACCTGATATTGTGATTAGTGATATAAAAATGCCAGGAATGAATGGACTTGAATTGGTAGCAAAAGTTCATGAACATGATCCTGACATTCGGTTTATCTTGTTATCTGGCTTCAGTGAATTTGATTATGCCAAGCAGGCTATGGTGTATGGGGTAAAGCACTACCTGCTTAAACCGTGTAATGAGAATACAATTATAGAAGCGTTAGATGAATTAAGTAAAGAGTTAGATTTAGAGAAAGAGCGTAAACAATTTGTTGAAAATATGAAAGAAACGCTTGAAAATGTTCTTCCCTATGCAAAGGAACAATGGTTGAAGGAATATATCACAAATAGGTATGAAAATAACAACGATACTTACTATCAAAAACTTCTTCAATTAGATGTAGAGATACCCGATGTTCGTCTGTTATTATTCCAAATCGAAGGCCAGTTTGAATTTGAGCAATTGTTTGCTTTAAAAAGTATTGCGGAGCAGATTTTCAAACAATATACCCTTAGTTGTTCAGTGGGAGAATTAATTTTAATCCTTGTAAACGGTGAGGTTGGAAGTAAACAGTTGCACACCAAAATAGAGCAGATTAGAAAAACATTTTTTCAATATTATCAACTAGATTGTACAATTGCAATAAGTGAGTCTGGAAAAACTAGCCATGCCAATAAGTTATATAGGGAAGCGCTAGATTGCTTAAATCATCGATTTTATTTAGGTGAAGGCAGCATAATAACCAAAGAAGACATTAATCATCAAAATGAAAAGTACCGAGGCGAATTTTATTATGATGATCAGAAATTCTGCAGACTCGTCAAAACGGGCTGCTGGGATGAGGTTGAGGAAGAGATGACGGTCTTTTTCACTTATTTAACTAATTTAAGATTCGATATAAATTCAACCAAATCATATGTAATTCAGCTATTTAATAATATGATTCGTTTATTGGACTCCAATAGAATTAACTCATACTTAACCAAACTGCCCATCTTATTGGAATTAGATACCATTCAAAGTATGAAATCTTTTTTCAAAGAAATAGCTATGGAAATAACAAATGACTTTTTTCAACAAAATAAAAATAAGCACTCCGCGATCATTCGAAAAGTCCTTGAAGTGATTGAAAACCATATAGCAGACCCCCAGCTAAGCCTGCAATGGGTTGCAAATGAGATGTTGTACATGAATGCAGATTACCTTGGAAAGCTGTTTAAAAAAGAAACGGGAGAGAAATTCTCTAATTATCTCACTCGGGTTCGAATTGATAAGGCAATTTGTATGATTGAAAAGGAAAGTGATGTAAAAATCTTTGAGTTAGCTGAAAAAATTGGGTTTGGGGAAAACGCACAATATTTTAGTCAGGTTTTCAAAAAGCAAACAGGTTTTACGCCATCAGAATACAAAAGAGAATCTGTCCAAGGTATGTAAAATGAGACAAAAGGGGAATAAACTGATGAAAAAACTATTAATCTCCATTTTACCCCTGGTAGTAATGTTAGCCTTCACCGGTTGTTCAAAAAGCAGCAGTGCCATTTCTTCCAAGAATAGTGAAGAGAAAATCACACTGAGAATTGCCTGGTGGGGAGAACAGCCTAGACACGATTATACACTGAAGGTTATAAAATTGTTTGAAGAAAAGAACCCAGACATTCATATTGAATTTGAATTTTCCAATTGGGACGATTATTGGAAGCGATTAGCTCCTATGGCAGCTGCAAACCAGTTGCCAGACATTATTCAAATGGATCTTCTCTATTTAAAAGCTTATAGCAAGAACAATTTACTAGTAGATTTAACGCCCTACATCGAAAATAACACCATTAATACCAAATACATTGATGAAAAGGTCCTATCAGGAGGGAGAGTGGGGGCCCAGTTATATGGTTTTCCCTTAGGATTAAATGCTCCGGCTGTTATCATGGATACCAACTTAGTAGTCTCCACCACAAATCAGCCTCCTAAACAGAATTGGACATGGGTTGATTTTGAAAAAATAGCACTGGAGGTCCATCGGCAAAAAAATATATATGGAACCAATGGGATGAAACCGCCCGAGGTATTTTTCCCATACTTTCTACGAACGAATGGAAAAAATTTATACAATCAAGAAGGGACAGCCTTAGGATATGATGATGACCAATTATTTGTTGATTATTTTAATAGGCAATTAAGATTATTAGATAAGGACGCATTTCCAAGAGTAGATGTGACGGAACAAATTAAAGGGATAGAGGACGAACTTCTTGTAAACAAACAATCTCCGATGACTTGGGCCTATTCAAATCAATATTATGGTTTTTCTAAATCAGCTGGGCGGCCGCTTGAGATTATGGCTCCTCCAGGGCCAAATCAACAAGATAGTATGTCTGTAAGACCAAGTATGCTCTTTTCCATAACCAAAAGTTCCAAACATCAGGGGGAAGCTGCAAGATTTATTAACTTTTTTGTTAATAATATCGAAGCTAACCAGCTAATAAAAGGAGAAAGAGGTGTACCGGTTTCATCTAAAGTAAGCGTGGCCGTAAAAAATGGTCTATCAACTGAAGAGAAAAAAGCTTTTGACTACGTATTCCATGTTGAAAAAACTAGCAATCATGTTGAGAAAGCAGATCCACTAGGAGGGATTGAAGTAGTCAATTTGTTACAGGATATATCTGAGCAAATCCTTTTTAAAAAAATTACTCCCCTACAAGGGGCGCAGAAATTTAGAAAAGAGGCCGATGAAATTCTACAGAAAAATAAATAAGTTATTTTTAGAAAGAGACATCATCTTGTTTTGAAAAAAACACGATGATGTCTTTTTTTATATCATTCCAAAATAAATGTCTGATTTTTAAACAAACTGCTCGGTTATTTATATTCAGACAATTCTAACAGTGAAGGTATAATTACTAATGTAAACACTTACAAAAAGGACCAAGGGGGATTCAATTAATGAAAAAGTTCATGATTCTGCTGTTTTCACTTATTCTATTATTCTCATTAGCAGCATGTAGCGGAAGCAGTACAACAAGCAAGAGCGAATCTGATGGGAAAGAAAAAGCTGCAAGTAAAGATGAAAAGGTTACACTTCGTATTGCTTGGTGGGGGTCACAGCCAAGACATGATTACACATTAAAAATCATTGATATGTATGAGAAGCAAAACCCTAATGTGAAGATTGAAGCAGAATATGCCAGCTGGGATGATTATTGGAAAAAGCTTGCACCACAAGCAGCTGCCAACCAATTACCAGATATTATTCAAATGGACCTTTCTTATTTCTCCCAGTATGCAGAAAACAATCAAATCGCTGATTTAACTCCATACTTAGGCAAACAAATCGACACCAAAGATACCAATCAAAATATTATTGATGGAGGAAAACTTGGTGACAAATTATATGGACTCAATGCAGGGGTAAACGTTCTTGGTTATCACTATGACCCCGCATTACTTAAAAAAGCAGGTGTAGAATCTCTTGATGAAAACTGGACATGGGATGATTATAAAGAAATCGCCAAAAAAGCAAAGGCTGCAGGTCTATTTGTAGATACTGGTGTTAAGGCAGATGTATTTTTTAATTACTATTTAAGAACACAAGGAAAGTCTCTTTATAGCAAGAATGGTACTGGTTTAGGATATAAGGACGATAAATTGTTTGTAGACTTCTTCAAAATGACTTCTGGTTTAGTAAAAGACAAAGCTGTTCCAACTCCAGACTATATGGCACAGGTAAAAGGAATCGAAGATGATCCAGTTGTTAAACAAAAAGCAATCGGTATTTGGCAATGGTCTAATCAGTTTGTTGGCTTACAGCAAGTTGCAAACCGACCGCTTAATATCAGCAACATGCCAGGGCCAAATAGTGATAAAGGATTATTCTTAAAGCCAAGTATGTTCTGGTCAATTGGGAATAACTCTGAGCATAAAACAGAGGCAGCAAAGTTTATTAACTTCCTGACAAATGATATTGAAGCAAACAAATTAGCGCTTGGAGATCGTGGCGTACCAGGATCTGCAGCAGTCAAGGAAGCCTTAAAGCCGCTGCTTTCTCCAGCACAGCAACAAGTATTTACTTATGTGGAATGGGCTGAAAAACATAGTTCAGCATTTAATGGTCCAGATCCAGTTGGAGCAGGGGAAGTCATCGAGCTTTTTGACAGCTTGAATGAGCAAATGAGCTATGGAAACCTAAAAGTAGAAGATGCAGCAAAACAATTTAGACAACAAGCTGAAAGCATTTTGGCTCAAAATAAGAAATAATTTTAATCCGATAGCTGGTCCTTTCTCGGATCAGCTATCGCCCTTTCAATTTTAGGGTGATGGTCCGGAGAAAAGGAGATGGCAAAATGGCTACACGCGTCGTGAAGGAACACGTTCAAGAAAGTATTTATATCCCACCTGTGACTGCACGTAAACGGGCAATGAAGGAAAATATAAAAGGCTATTTATTTATTAGCCCTTTTGTGGTTGGATTCCTTGCCTTTACATTCATACCTATACTCGTTTCATTATACTTATCATTTACCAAATATAATCTATTTTCCGCGCCACAATGGATTGGTTTAGAAAACTATAAAAAAATGTTTACGGCTGATCCAAGGTATTGGCAATCATTAAAAGTTACCCTCATTTATGTATTTGCTGGTGTACCGCTAAGACTAGCATTTGCACTTCTAATAGCAGCGATTTTAAATACAGCATCTCGGGCCGTTGGCTTATACCGTTCCTTATTTTATCTGCCATCATTGATTGGCGGCAGCGTGGCTGTCGCAATTATGTGGCGTAACATCTTTGGAGATAAAGGGATTATTAATCTCTTATTAGAACTGCTAGGTATCCCTAGTGTCAGATGGTTCGGTGACCCGACAGCTGCGTTATGGATGTTAATCTTTTTGTCAGTGTGGCAGTTTGGTTCTTCGATGTTAATCTTCTTAGCCGGATTAAAAGGAATTCCAAAAAGCTATTATGAAGCTGCAAGCGTGGACGGTGCTAACGGATGGCATAAATTCATCAAAATTACCCTTCCAATGTTAAGCCCAGTCATCTTATTTAATGCAGTCATGCAGACGATTGGTGCCTTTATGACATTTGTTCCAGCGTTTATCATTTCAAAAGGTACCGGGGGACCTCTGGATGGAACACTTTTATACTCTCTCTATTTATTCTTACAAGGTTTCGAATTTTTCAATATGGGCTATGCAGCTGCAATGGCTTGGATCATGCTCATTATCGTAGGGGTTTTAACGGCCATCATTTTTGCAACATCAAAATTCTGGGTTCACTACGAATCAGAAGGAGGGAAATAACCTATGCGGATAAAATCAGTAAAATGGTGGACGTATCATATCCTTGTAGGTGGATTTGCCGTTCTAATGCTTTATCCAGTTATTTGGCTCCTGATGAGTTCGTTTAAAGAAAGTAATGCCATCTTCGTAACAGCCAAATCACTCATACCTGATCCATTTATTTTGGATAACTTTGCGGAAGGCTGGAAGGGGATTGGCGGCAATTCCTTTGGAGTTTTTATAAAGAATACTGCGGTTCTGGTTATCGTAACTTTAATTGGCCAAGTAATTTCATCGTCGTTAATTGCCTTTGGCTTTGCTAGATTAGAATTTAAAGGTAAAGCCATCTGGTTTGGGCTTATGATGGTAACATTGATGCTGCCTTATGAGGTTGTCATGGTTCCACAATATATCATCTTTTCAAAACTTGGATGGCTTAACTCGATTAAACCAATTGCCATACCAGCATACTTTGGCCATCCATTCTTTATTTTCTTACTAGTACAATTTATCCGCACAATCCCAAGAGAGTTGGATGAAGCGGCAACCATTGATGGCTGTAATACCTTTAATATTTTCTATAAGATCATTTTGCCATTAATTAAACCAGCTTTGGCAACTGCGGCGATTTTCTCCTTCTATTGGACTTGGGATTCCTTACTAGGACCGGTATTATACTTAAATAGCCCGGCAAAATATACCGTTTCAATGGCATTAAATATGTTCTTAAGTAATGAGACCGTTTCTAACTGGGGTGCCATGTTTGCGATGTCCGTAGTGACCTTGGTTCCTGTCTTTGTCATTTTCTTTATCTTCCAAAGATATGTAGTAGAAGGAATTAGCACAAGCGGATTAAAAGGTTGATGATTCGTGCCACTCCTTACTATCGGAGTGGCAGGGCTTGATCAACTTTTTAACTATCTGAAGGAGGATGCGTATGGAAACTTCAAGTATTTTGGGCGGTATATATAAACTGATGGATTGGATCTCGAAACTAGCGTTATTAAATCTTTTATGGATTGGCGCTACTATTCTTGGTCTGGGTGTTTTCGGTTTTTTTCCTTCTACTGTGGCGATGTTTGCAGTTGTACGAAAATGGATGCTTGGCGAAGATGAGGTTTCGATTGTTAAAACCTTCTGGGCTTCTTATAAAAAGGAATTTGTAAAAGGTAATCTTCTGGGTGTATTTATTGTAGCTGCGGGATTGGTGTTATATGCAGATCTGTTATTCATTCAAAATGCAGGAAAAGATATGGCCGCATTTCTCTATATACCATTTTTCATCATCACTTTTATTTTTGTATGTACACTTTTTTATCTCATTCCAATATTTGTCCATTATGAGATGAAATTAACCGAAGTAATCAAGAATTCATTTTTTGTTATGATTATGAATCCACTTTCCACTCTATATATGCTGATAGGAAGTTTTGGTATTTGTTTTGTTCTTTCCTATGTCCCGCCTATCTGTATCCTATTTAGCGGAAATTTATTAGCCATGCTATTCATGAAACCTGCATGTAACTCGTTTAATAAGATTCAGCGTAAGCATGAGGTGTATTTACAGGAACAAGGTATATAGAATCGGGTCACCTTAACGGCTGCCCGATTTTTTATATAAAAATTTACGAACAAGGAGGACAGACAAAACTACATCTATGAATCTTTCATAAAGAAATTATTCACTATTCTTTAATTGGAGGAAAATAATGATTAAAAAGTTTTCAAAAAAGTTGCCGGTTGTCGTTAGTTCTGCCATGGTCTTATCAATGTTTGCCGGGGCAGGAGTAGTGCCGACAAAACAAACCCATGCTGCTGAGTTAAATAGTCTAAAATTTGATTTCGGTTCTAGTTCAAGCCCAGTGGCACAAGGATATACCCAAGTTACCAACACTATGCTTTATAGCAGTGATAGAGGTTTTGGATTAAGCAAATCGGTAGATTTTAGGGATAGAGGGGTACCTGATGACCTCCGAAGGGATTTTATTAATGGATCAAATTATACCTTCTCAGTGGACGTTGCAAATGGAGAATATTATGTGAATGTAATAACGGGGGATCAAACAGCTAGTAATAAAACTAGTTTTACCGTGGAAGGACAATCACTAGGTACGATATCCTCAAGTGCAGGCAACTTTGCAGAAAAGTCAAAAATAGTGACGGTTAAAGATGGCCAGTTAAACGTTGATATTGGAGAGAATGGACGGGTCAATGCGATAGAAATTATCCCAATGGCGGCTCCAACTGGATTAGCACTCACAGAAAAGAATCTTTATCCTGATACATCTGTTTCATTAAAATGGACTGAGGTAAATGGGGCACAAAGTTACAATGTTTATCGAAAAGCCGAAGGAGAAACAGCGTCAATTAAAGTAGGAAGCACAAGCACCCCAGAATATAAAGATGAAACGGTTCAACTTGGTTTGAAATACGAATATTCTGTTACTCAAGTAAATGAAAAGGGAATTGAATCAGCAGCAAGTAATCCAATTAATGCAGCTCTAGTAGATGAAACAAAGGAAGTGCCAAAAACTCCTGCAGGTACAACACTCACCCATGCAACAGACACATCGCTCGCTTTCCATTGGAATACTTCGGATGAAGCATTGATGTATTATGTCTACCGGGCAAAATCTCCACAAGGGCCATTTGAAAGAGTGGGGATTTCCAAAAATGGGGAGTTCAATGATCAGTCCGTTTCACCAACAAGACATTATTACTACAGAGTCTCAGCTGTTAACCTAGGAGGTATTTCTGATCCTTCAAACACAATTGAAACACCTATAACAAAGGTGGTTCAACGCCAAATGGAAAAGCTTGATCGGGGCTTAGTTGCTGTAAAAGTTGAAAACGGTGTTTATGTGGGCTGGCGTATGTTAGGGACAGATCCTGAAGGAGTCGCGTTTAACGTTTACCGGGACGGACAAAAGGTAAATAAAGAGCCGATTACATCAAGCACTAACTTTTTAGATAAAAATGGGGAAAAAGATTCGCAATACGATGTTCGTGCCGTTTTTAATGGAAATGAGGAACCGCTCGCGGAAGCTTCAGCTGTTGTGTGGGGCCAAAATTATTACGATCTCCCAATACAAAAACCAGTGGGAGGAACGACTTCTGATGGAAAATCCTATACATATAGTGCCAATGATGCAAGTGTGGGGGATGTGGATGGAGATGGTCAATACGAGATTATTATAAAATGGTACCCATCTAATGCCAAGGATAATTCCCAATCAGGCTATACTGGAAATACCTATGTGGATGCATATAAGTTTGATGGGACAAGACTGTGGCGGATTGATTTAGGCAAAAATATTCGTTCCGGGGCCCATTATACCCAAATGATGGTTTATGATTTAGATGGAGACGGTAAAGCGGAAGTAGCGATGAAAACAGCTGATGGAACCGTCGACGGTCAAGGGAACGTTATCGGTGATGCCAATGCAGATTACCGTAATTCCAGCGGCTATATTTTAAGCGGACCAGAATTTTTAACTATTTTTGATGGCTTAACAGGGAAAGCGCTGACAACGACTGATTATGATCCGCCAAGAGGCAATGTCGCTGATTGGGGAGACAGCTATGGTAACCGGGTAGACCGCTTCCTTGCGGGTATTGCCTATTTGGATGGGGAAAGACCGACCCTTCTAATGGCACGCGGCTATTATACAAGAGCCGTCATAGCTGCATATAACTGGCGTGATGGCAAGTTAACAAAGGTGTGGACGTTTGATAGTAATAAAGAAGGCAATGGAGGGTACGCCGGACAAGGGTACCATAACCTAAGTGTTGCTGATGTAGATCAGGATGGTAAGGATGAAGTCGTCTATGGTGCAGCGGTCATCGATGATAATGGAACGGGTCTCTATACAACCGGTTTAGGTCATGGAGATGCCCAGCATGTCGGTGATCTAGATCCAACCCGACCTGGTTTAGAGATGTTCGCTGTTCATGAGGATAAAAACTCAAAGTATGGGATTGAATTTAGAGACGTCGAAACTGGTGAGGCCATTTGGGGTCAATTTACCGGAAGAGATACCGGAAGAGGATTATCGGCGGATATCGATCCTAGATATCCGGGAGAAGAGTCGTGGGCGGTTAAGGGGGCATGGAATGACCCTACCGGAGATATGTTTACGGCTCAAGGAGAAAAAATTTCGTCGGACATCCCTGGTGCCAACTTTGCCATTTGGTGGGACGGTGACCTGCAGCGTGAAATACTAGACCATGGCAATTTTAATGATGCCGATCAAGTCGGGGTAGGAACAATTGGTAAGTGGGACTACGAGAATAAAAAACTAGTAAATATCTTAACTGCAGATGGAACTTTCTCTAATAATGGTACGAAAGGTAACCCGAGCTTACAAGCCGATCTATTTGGTGACTGGAGAGAAGAAGTCATTTGGAGAACGGAAGATAGCAGTGCATTACGAATCTATACCACTACAGATATGACAGAGAAGCGTATTCGCACATTGATGCACGATCCTGTGTACCGTGCCGGTGTTGCTTGGCAAAACGTCGGGTATAATCAGCCGCCGCATACTAGCTTCTTCTTAGGCTATGATATGCCAACGACGCCTGTTCCAAGTTTATACTTAAATAAGGTGATTTCTGCTGCAGCCGATGTTAATCCAAATGTAATCGATAGAAAACAGACTAATGGTAATGTTCCATTGACTGTCACTATTGAATTGGATAAAGAACATAAAGTTTCAGAGATTAATTCTGCAACTGTTAAAATGGTTGTTAACGGAAAAACAATTTTTGCAAAAGCACATCCGTCTGAAAAGGGCGAGAAAACGAATAAATTAATGGTTAAATTTGATAGACAGCAAGTTTCGGAAGCTTTAAAAGGTTATACAGGAACTGTTCAGGTCCATATTAATGGGTTCTTACAGGATGGGGTAAGCTTTAATTCGAAGGCTGAACTAACTTTGAAATAATGTAAAAAATGGGAGAGACAGCCGTGTAATCGGCTTTCTCTCCCATTTGAATTCTATTAAAAGTGGAGGATAAAAGAATGACGGAAATTTTGCCGCTTTGGAATGATATAAATCTAGAAGTAAGTGGACCAAACGAAAATGCGCCAAGCATCCAGCCTTTCTTACTTGAAGGAACTGGGCCCTTTCCGGTTATTATTGTAGCGGCGGGCGGTGCATACGCAAGACGCGCAGAACATGAAGCATATCCAGTTGCAAAATGGTTAAATTCAATCGGAATCTCATCGGTTGTACTCAATTATAGGGTCGCGCCTTACAAGCATCCTATTCCGTTGAATGATGCAAAACGGGCCATTCGAATGGTTCGATCACTTGCTGGAGACTGGAATCTAGATCCGAGCCGTGTGGGAATCCTTGGATTTTCTGCTGGGGGGCATCTAGCATCCAGTGCTGGGACTCATTATGATCTAGGGAACCCGGAGGCCGAAGACCCTGCTGAGCGGTATAGCAGCCGTCCGGATCTAATGATTCTTTGTTATCCTGTAATCTCGATGGGGGAAGTTGCACACGTAGGCAGCAGAACAAATTTATTGGGAGAATTTCCTGACGCTGAGCTAGTGGAACTTTTATCGAATGAAAAACAAATTACAGGGGAAACACCACCGGCCTTTTTATGGCATACAGCCGATGATGCTTCTGTACCAGTTGAGAATAGTTTACTGTTTGCAGCGGGGTTAGGCCGCCATAAGGTTCCATTTGATTTACATGTCTTTGAGAGCGGCAGGCACGGATTAGGTTTGGCGGAGGAACATTCTGAGGCAAGCGAGTGGACGAGACTATGTGAAAAATGGTTAAGGAAACAGAATTTTTAGCTTGCTGTTTGTAGGGTTGCTTTTTTTGAGAAGTCAGTGGTTTTATGGAAAGTGCCGATAACTGCTGGAAAAGTGTCGATAAGTTGATAAAAAGTGCCGATAAATCCCCAAAAAGTGCCGATAACTGCTCGAAAAGTGCCGATAAAGTAAAAAATTAAAAATCGATAGTTGCTCTCGGGCACCTGTCGATTTATTTTTTTATTAAAAGATTACTATTCAAAAGTAAACAAACATGTAATATAATAAAAACAAAAATAAATAAAAATCTAATTGAGGTATTTAAGATTTTTAGCTTCATTTAAAGGGGATGAAGATTCATGAAGGTCAGCTTATTTGCAACCTGCCTTGTAGATATGTTCCAAAGTAATGTCGGAAAAGCAACCGTTGAATTACTAGAAAGACTCGGTTGTGAGATTGAGTTTCCAGAGTCACAAGTATGCTGCGGCCAGCCGGCATATAACAGCGGTTACACAAAAGAATCAAAAGAAGCAATGAAGCGGATGATTGATACCTTTCAGAATGCTGAATATGTGGTGTGTCCATCAGGATCATGTGCCTTTATGTTCCACGAATATCAACATGTATTTAAAGGAGATCCAGTATGGGAACCAAAGGCCAAAAAACTGGCAGCGAAAACATTTGAACTCACTCAATTCATTGTCGATGTATTAAAGGTTGAAGATGTAGGGGCAAAATTTGAGGGGACAGCCACCTATCATACCTCTTGTCATATGACGAGATTACTAGGTGTTAAAAGAGCACCCATGATTCTCTTAAATAATGTCAAAGGATTAGAATTTACTGAACTGCCAGGAAAAGAACAATGCTGCGGATTCGGGGGAACCTTCTCTGTTAAAATGACACAAATTTCTGAACAGATGGTCGATGAAAAGGTTTGCCATGTGGAAGAAACAGAGGCCGATTATTTAATTGGTGCGGATGCAGGCTGTTTGATGAATATCGGCGGCAGGATTGATCGCAAAGGTAAACCGATCAAGGTTCTTCATATTGCCGAAGTATTAAATAGCCGCTAATAGATTTTGGCGACCAATACGAGATTGCTTGGAATGGGGGAAAAAATAGATGGCAATGAAGATCAGCGACCAGCAATTTAAGGAACGCGTTGATAAAGGAATTCACGATTCCTTTATGCGCGGGGCCGTAGCTGGCGCTCAAGACGGAATGGGTATAAAGAGGCGTGTTGCCGCTGAAGAGCTTGGAAATTGGGAAGACTGGCGTTCACATGGGGAAGAAATCCGCCAGCATGTCTTAGAACATTTGGATTATTATTTAGAACAATTAAGTGAAAATGTGGCCAAAAGGGGCGGGCATGTCTTTTTTGCCCAAACAAAAGAAGAGGCCAATGACTATATTAGGGGCGTCGTTCAGCAAAAAAACGCCCGAAAAATTGTTAAATCGAAGTCGATGGTGACCGAGGAAATCAGTTTAAACGCCATGTTGGAACAAGAAGGGTGCCAGGTTATTGAAACCGATCTTGGAGAATACATCCTTCAGGTTGATGACCATGATCCGCCGTCACATATAGTGGTACCAGCGTTACACAAAAATAAAGAACAGATTCGCGATGTATTCACGGAAAAGCTTGGCTATACAAAGACCTCCAAACCAGAAGAACTAGCTTGGCATGCAAGGGAAACACTCCGTCAGGAATATCTAACGGCAGATATCGGGATTACCGGCTGTAACTTTGCAGTTGCTGAGACAGGGTCTTTCAGTTTGGTTACGAATGAAGGGAATGCTGATTTAGTTACCGCCTTACCGAAAACACAAATCACCGTAATGGGAATGGAGCGAATTGTTCCAACTTTTGAAGAGATGGAAGTGCTCGTCTCTCTATTAACAAGAAGTGCGGTCGGACAGAAGCTAACCAGTTATATCACTGTTTTGACTGGACCTAGAGAAGAATTGGACGTAGATGGTCCTGAAGAATTCCACTTAGTTATCGTCGATAATGGCAGGTCCAATATCCTTGGCGGAGAATTTCAATCCGTTCTCCAATGTATCCGCTGTGCAGCATGTGTCAATGTTTGTCCGGTTTACCGTCATGTTGGGGGCCATTCGTATGGATCGATTTATGCAGGACCAATTGGTGCTGTCTTGTCACCTTTACTGGGCGGCTATGATGATTACAAAGAGCTTCCGTATGCATCGACACTTTGCGGAGCCTGTACAGAAGTTTGCCCGGTGAAGATTCCGTTGCACAATCTTCTTCATAAGCATCGAGAAGTAATCGTAGAAAAAGAAGGAAAAGCACCAATCTCAGAAAAATTAGCCATGAAGGCATTTGGACTAGGCGCAGCATCACCAACCCTCTATAAAATTGGTTCAAAAATCGCTCCAACGGCGATGAATCCTTTTACAGTGGGAGATAAAATTTCTAAAGGACCAGGACCATTAAAAGCCTGGACTGATATCCGTGAGTTCCCAGCCCCAAATAAAGAGAGATTCAGAGATTGGTTTAAAAACAGAGAACAAGGGGGCAAGTGATCATGGCAGGAACTATACAAAATCGTGAAGCCTTTCTTAATCAAATTTCCACTAGACTTGGGCGCCCGCGTATCTCTAATCCAGTGGAAAGGCCAAACTGGAAATTCCGCCCTCAGGATGAGGTATTAAAAGGTGCTAATCAAGATGAGTTGTTAGATGTATTAAAAGAACATTGTAAAAAGACTCATACAACTATTTATACGACGGATCTTAGCGAGCTGTCATCAACCCTAAATGAAGTCGTCACAAATTACGGCGGCGGTCCAATTGTAACATGGAAGGATGAGCGCTTTTCCCAATGGGGACTCGATCCTTTAATGAAACAAGAATGGCCAAATCAAAATATCGATGTGTACGAATGGGATCATACAAAAGGCGAAGAAAACATCTCCAAAGCAGAGCAGGCTAATGTTGGAATAACCATTAGTGAAATCACCCTGGCTGAATCGGGAACTGTGGTTTTATTCAGTGATGAGAATAAAGGACGTACGGTCAGCTTTTTACCTGCTACCTATATTGCTCTAATTCCAAAGAGTTCAATTGTTCCTAGAATGACACAAGCCGCTCAAAAAATGAGAGAAATCCACCAAAAAACAGGCCATGTTGCATCCTGCATTAATTTTATTACAGGACCAAGTAATTCAGCCGATATTGAATTAAATCTAGTTGTCGGTGTACACGGACCGGTAAAAGCGACTTATATCGTCATTAACGATCTTTAAAATGTATAGATTAGCTGTTCTAATGATCAGATTGATCTTTTAGAACAGCTTTTTAATATATGAGAAAGGCCGTTATTTTTTAAAATAATGAAAGCGTTTGATTGCTAAAGGAGGAATTTCCATGAAGATAGGTTTTGTTGGAACCGGATGGTTTACAAGAACACATGCAAGTATTTTAAAAGAAATAGAAGGAGTAGACATTACAGCATTTTGCGGGACTAGTTTGGAAAAAGCGGAAAAAGAGGCAAGGAATTGGTCAAATGCCACTGGCTATTCAAATGTAGAAGAGATGTTGGATAAGCAGAAATTAGATGCAGTCTATATTTGTGTACCACCCCATGCACATGGAGAAATTGAAGCTGCCTTAATTGATCGAAACATCCCATTTTTTGTGGAAAAGCCGCTTGGGAATAATGAAGAACCAAATGATCTTGCTAGAAGAATAGAGGAAAAGGGTCTTATTACTTCTGTAGGCTACCATTGGCGGTATAAGGATACGACTAATAGAGTTTTATCATTACTGAATGAATGTCGAGTTGGAATGGCATTGGGTTATTGGATGGGTTCGATGCCAATGGTTCCCTGGTGGAGAGATGTAAATAAATCAGGTGGGCAATTTGTCGAACAGACTACACATATTGTGGATCTACTACGTTACTTATTTGGTGATGTTAATGAGGTATATGCAGCCTTTAATAACCAGATAATGCGGTCAAAGGTTGAAGGAACGACAGTACCCGATGTAGGAAGTGTGACGATGAAACTTAAAAATGGCATGATTGCCACGATATCCAATACCTGCATTCTAAAAAACTCAAGTAAGGTTGGTCTTGAAATCTATTCAGATGAAGGGATTATTGAACTGAGTAATGATTTATTACGAGTGGTAAGCGGTAATCAAGTAGAGGAATACAAGGAAGAAACAAATCCTTATCTTGCAGAGAATAAGATTTTCCTTAATGCTGTCCAAACTGGAGATTCATCTAAAATATTATCAACCTATCAAGACGCTTTAAAAACGCATCGTGTAACAATTGCTGCTAATCAATCTGCCATCAGCGGCCAGCCAATATATTTGGGGTAAATCCAATAAAACAAAAAAAATGAAAGATTTTTGAACTTTTTATTCAAAAATAAACAAACATATATTATAATAAAAACAGAAGATAACAAACATAAAAACAAAACAAACGGAGGATTTCGGATGGTACAGAATCTTTGGAATCAAGAAACAGCTTCACAGGTAACAAAAGGGGTAGAGGAATTAGTTTACCGTTCCAATTTAATTGGGTCTGATCGTGCGGTATGTAACTATGGCGGTGGTAACACTTCCATGAAGACAATTGAAAAGGACTTCCGCGGCCGTGATGTGGAAGTGATGTGGGTAAAAGGAAGCGGTTCCGATTTAGCAACAATGAAAGCTAGTAATTTTACTGGTCTTAATCTAGAAGACATTCGTCCATTATTCGAACGCGACGAAATGCCAGATGAAGAAATGGTTGCTTATCTTTCACATTGTATGATCGACAGCAAGCACCCAAGAGCATCAATTGAAACATTATTACATGCTTTCTTGCCTTTCAAACATGTAGACCATACACATCCAGATGCAATCATCAGCCTTTGCTGTGCGGACAATGGCAAGCAATTAGCTGAAGAAATTTTTGGAAATCGTTTTGTTTGGGTTCCATATATCCGCCCAGGATTCACTCTTTCAAAAATGATCGCGCAGGGAGTATTAAATAACCCTAATGCAGAACTAGTCTTAATGGAAAAACACGGTCTGGTAACATGGGGAGAAACTTCTGAAGAGGCTTATGCAAAAACGATTGAAATTATTAATGAAGCAGAAGCTTATATTAATGAAAGAATTGAAGAAGCATCTGCATTTGGCGGTCAAAAATATCAATCTCTTACTGATGAAGAAGCAACTAGTATTCTAGCTAAAGTAATGCCAGTTATCCGCGGTGCAGTAAGTGATGAGAAGAAAATGCTTTTAACTTTCGACCGTGGTGAGGATGTACTGCAATTTGTGAACAGCCACAACGCTCCAGAACTTTCACAAATTGGCGCTGCATGTCCAGACCATCTTGTTCATACAAAAATGATTCCACTTTATGTGAACTGGGATCCACAATCCAAAGATGTGGAAGCTTTGGTTGCCAGCGTGAAAGAAGGAGTAGCTAGCTTTAAGCAATCTTACCAGGAATATTTTGAGCAAAATAAAAACGAAGGCGACAAAATGTTTGAACCTGCACCACGTGTTATTTTAATTCCAGGTGTTGGTATGGTGAACACTTGTAAGGACGTTAAAAATTCAAGAATCAGCGGCGCATTATACCATCGCGCGATCGCTGTTATGAAGGGCGCTACAACATTAGGAAACTTTGTTTCTCTAAGTGCAAACGAGTCTTACAATGTTGAATACTGGCCATTAGAATTATATAAATTATCCCTTGCTCCAGCTGAAGCAGAATTCTCTAGAAAAGTAGCATTCATTACTGGGGGAGCTGGCGGAATTGGAAGTGCAACAGCACGCCGTCTTGTATCAGAAGGAGCTGCCGTTGTACTAGCTGACTTAAACCTTGAAGGTGCTGAAAAAGTAGCGGCTGAAATTAATGAACAATTTGGTGGAGATCGTGCGCTTGCTGTAAAAATGGATGTTACAAGTGAAGAACAGGTTCAAGCTGCATTTGATCAAACTGCATTAACATTTGGCGGTGTCGACATTATTGTTAACAATGCAGGTCTTGCTACATCAAGTCCATTTGAGGAAACAACACTTAAAGAGTGGAATTTAAACATGAATGTGTTAGGAACAGGCTACTTCTTAGTTGCCCGCGAAGCATTCAAGCAAATGAAAGATCAAGCTATTGGCGGTAACATGGTATTTATCGGTTCTAAAAACTCGGTTTACGCTGGTAAAAATGCGGCTGCATATAGCTCTGTTAAAGCGCTTGAAACTCACTTGGCAAGATGTATTGCAGCAGAAGGCGGCGAATATGGCATTCGCGTTAACTCTGTCCTTCCAGATGCCGTTCTTCAAGGTTCAGCAATTTGGGGTTCAAGATGGCGTGAAGAGCGTGCCGCAGCATACGGCATTGAACCAGATCAATTAGAAGAGCACTATCGTAAACGTACTACGTTACTAGTAAACATTTATCCTAGTGATATTGCAGAATCGATTGCATTCTTTGCTTCATCAAAATCAGATCGAACAACTGGCTGTATGCTGACAGTTGATGGCGGGGTTCCTGCTGCGTTTACAAGATAATAAGAGTAAAAAAAGTCTGTCATTGACAGGCTTTTTTTATGGCTTTGAAAAGCAAGGTATAAAGAGAACAGTCTAAAGGACAAATTTTTCCTATAGTGGCTGGATTTGTCCAATAGAATTGTTCTATTGGACAAAAATTCGGTAAAACCCAAGCAAACTGTCCAATAGAGAGCTTCTAAAGGACAGATTTGCTGTTTGTGATAGGGGATTTGTCCAATAGAGTTCAATCTATTGGACATTTTACCTACTAGCATTTTTTAAAATTCATTGTTTTCGAATTACTTTCAGCCAACACATCCAAAAACATGGAGATGGACGGATTCAAATTGTTTTTCTTCCAAGCCATAACCAGTTCAAAATCATGCCCCTCCATGCCATCAATTTCGATAAACCGAAGCGATGGGCTTGATACCGCCTCAAAGCTTTTTGGCAGGATAGAGATACCTATTTCAGATTCAACCAGTACTGGAACCGTATCAACAAATCGGGGTTGACTCACAATTCTTGGAGTCAGCCCATTTTGTTCACATAAATGGACGATAAAATCATAGGAACCTATTGGTGAATCATGACGGTTATGGATAATGAATGGCTCTGTTTCCAGATCAACAAGCTTGATTGTTTTGCGACTAGCAAGAGGGTGATTTTCATTCATAACAATACAATATCGTTCTTTTGCTACCGTTCGAATCTCAATTTCTTCAATTCTATGTAGTCCAGTCGGCTGGGTAAGAGCAATGTCTATTTCTCCTTCTTCTAACGCTTCCTTTAACATTTTACTAGGAAAATGGTTTAAATGAAGTTCTACCTTTGGATAAAGCTCACGGAACCGCTTAATGACTCCTGGCAAAAAACTACGTACATGGACACTCAAAAAGCCAATCGACAGATTCCCAATCACACCTGCATCCGTTTGTTTAGCTTTTTCAATCGCCCCAGATGTTTTTTCTACAATCTCCATTGCCTCTTTTAAAAAGACAGCCCCTGCAGGTGTAAGCTGGACGGAGCGTTTATTTCGTATAAAAAGTTTAACACCCACTTGTTCTTCCAAGTCGGCAATTTGATGGCTGATCGCAGATTGAGCGACATAGAGTTGATTGGCTGCTTTTGTAAAATTTAAATGCTCAGCTACAGTTATAAAATAGCGCAATTGTCGAATATCCATAGGATCCTCACTTGTTATTTAGTTATCATTATTTTATCATAAGAAGCAGAAAGTAGTCGAAATTGTGGGAGTATTCTATATTAAACAACCTTTAAAGATTACATACTCAAAAAACATTAATGCAAAAACGTGATTACAGAAATCGAATACCTATATTTCCAATTTTTCTTCATTCGTATTATGGTTAATTTGGAAGCGCTTAATTTAAAATGGAATTTTAGATAAGGAGTGGGGATGATGGTTCTAAATGTCGTTGGCAAATTACCTACCGAGAAGAAACCATATTTTATTAAAAATGGCGAGGGAGAACGATATCTTTTCGGTACCCAAGTTGCCTCCCTGGTTGCTACAACTGAAAGCACCGGTGATATGATGGAGATCGTTCAATTATGGGGAGGAAAAGGTGATAGTTTCCCAGCACATGTTCATGAACAAGCTCACGAGGGCATCATTGTGCTCGACGGAAGATTAGAAGTCGAATTGGATGGACAATTGTATTTATTAACGGCAGGGGACTATGTAAGTATTCCAGCAGGAACTGTTCATGCTTACCGGATGCAAAGTCATCGAACACGTTTTTATTCATTTACTGTGAATGGTCACGTTGCAAAAATATATTCGATTATTGGAGAGCCATTTTCTAAGTTTGAACGCCCTCCTGTTTCTACGAACCTCTTAAACTTTGATATTTTAAACCAACATCCCGCTGGCCTAGATATTAAATTCGTAACTAGTCATCCAACAGAAGGATTATCTCAAATGATTAGAGGCAATGCCATTCCGCAAGAAGTTCAACCTTATGTACTTGAATCAGGTGAAGGGGTCCATCTTCTTAGCGGCGATACGGTTCATACACTCCTAACGACTAAAGCAGCAACAGACAGCAAGTTTCTTGTACTTATTTCTGAAGGACCTAAAGGACAAGCTATTGGTGAACATGCGCATGAATTAACGAATGAGACCTTTATGTGTTTACAAGGAGAAATGACTCTCTGGGTGGATGGTGAAGAGTTGCATTTATCACCAGGTGATTTTGCCTATGTGCCGGCAAATACACCACATCGCTTCCGCTGTGACGCTCATTATACAAAGTTCTTTGGATTATTGACTCCAGGGGAATTTGAAGATTTCTTCCGCATTCTTGGAGATCCTTACGAACATTCAATCTTCCCAAGTGAACCTGCTCCATATCGATTTGACCGAGTGATTCAACGAATCAGTGAGCTTGATTTAAAATTATTAGGAAAGCCGCCAGGTGCTCCGCCAACTGAAGTTGAAGAGGTTCATGGATAATGAGTGAACGTTTTGAAGTAAAGGTGATACCAGATCTTGAATTTGCTGCTCCAAATGGGAAACCCTTACTATTGGATCTTTATTTGCCTATTGGTACAGAAGGGCCTGTGCCTGTCATTGTCTGGCTACATGGCGGCGGCTGGCGAATTGGTGACCGAAAGCTTGGACCGGATTTCCGTGTAAGATTTGCAGAACGGGGTTTTGCCATGGCCAGCATTGAGTATCGATTAAGCAGTGAAGCAACGTTTCCTGCACAGATTCATGATGTAAAGGCGGCCATCCGCTGGCTTCGTTCGGCTGCAAAAGAATATGGGCTTGATAGTGGAAATATTGGTCTTTGGGGCTCTTCAGCAGGAGGACATCTGGCAGCGTTGGCCGGTACGACAGGTTTTGGTAGACTTGAAGGTTTAGAGTTGGGAAATCAAGAATTTTCGAGTGAGGTTCAAGCTGTTGTTGATGGGTATGGTCCGATTGATTTCTTGCAGTTGGATGTGCATTCAGAGTTTACACCTTCTGATGATCCGGAATCCAATCGTTTAAATTCCGTTCAGCGACATACTGACCCGGATTCTCCAGAGTCAAAATTGCTTGGAGCACCCATTGAAATTGTTCCTCACCTTGTTCGTGAAGCAAATCCAATCACGTATATTGATAAGAAAGCACCGCCATTTCTTATTTTGCATGGAATGAGTGACTTAGCCGTTCCTGTTAGCCAAAGTGAGCTGCTGTATAAAGCGTTAAGTGAACAGGGAAATGAGGCAACACTCTGTTTAATTGAAGAACTGGGACATGCATTTTTTAATAAAAATGATCTTGATGACCAGCCTCTCGAAGTTACCCTTCGCAAGGCTGGAAGAGGAGAACCTAAGCAGATAGAGACTGGCAGTAAGAGGATATTTGAGTTAGTAGAAACATTTTTTCGCAAACACCTTATTGAAAAAGGGTAAAAGTCGAATCGATACTCCGTTTAGACGGGGTATTTTTTTTGTTTTACCAAGGAAATGGAAAATAATTTCAATTAATGTAGAATCGAGGCCAGGATTTGTAGAATAAATAAAATATTTGTAAAATTGCTTGTTTATTTCGTTGAATTCCGCATTTACTTTGTAGAATTCCTATGAAATTAACTAAATTCTGGCGCTATGAGGACGAGCAGAGTAGAAAATCATAAGGTTTTGTTCGCATGAAGGGATCGAGTAAGGAAATTATGTTCAATGTTCGTGATTTATAAATTATGAACAATCAACTATGGAAAAGAAAAGTACTAAATTATCGAAAATCATGATTACTCAAATGCAATATGTGTATTTCAAAAAATTTTTAATGTAGCTTATCATTAATTTAAGAGAAAAACACATTATTGTGTTTGAAAAACGAGGAGGAGATCCCATGAAATTACTAACCTATTCCATAAATAATCAACCGTTACGACTCGGAATTCTAGTCGACGAAAATACCATTGTAGACCCGCAGCAAGCCTATATCGAGCTTTTAACTCAAAATGGTCAGCAAAGAGTAAATGAAATTGCAACCGCTTTATTACCAGCTGATCCAACAGAATTTATTGCAAACGGTGACCTCGCCGTAAAGAATGCACAAGAAGCGATTGCCTTTGCCCTTGAGAATGCAGAACAGTCATCTGCTATTTTAAAAAAAGAAAATGTGCAAATTGGAGCACCTGTCCTAAAGCCAAATAAAATTATCTGTGTAGGACTAAATTACAAGAATCATATTCTCGAAATGAAACGTGATCTTCCGGTTCACCCAGTGATTTTTGCCAAGTTTGCTACAGCAATAGCCGGTCCAAATGATAAATTTCCACTAAATTCAAATTTGACCAAAAAGCTAGATTATGAGGCAGAATTGGCGTTTGTCATTGGAAAAGAAGGAAAAGACATTCCGTATGAAAATGCATTGGACTATGTGTTTGGTTACACTGTTGCTAACGATATTACAGCACGTGACATGCAAAAACGGACGATTCAATGGCTGCAAGGCAAGACATTGGATAAGAGTCTTCCACTCGGCCCTGTTTTAGTAACAAAGGATGAAATTCCAAATCCACACAGTCTCGACATTTCGTTAACCGTTAACGATGAATTAAGACAACAATCTAATACTGAGCAGCTTTTGTTCAATGTAAATCATCTAGTTGAATTTTTATCAGGCATCGTAACGTTGGAGCCAGGGGACATTGTCCTTACCGGTACACCTGGTGGCGTCGGTGAAGCACAAAACAAGTTCTTACAGGATGGTGACATAGCAAAAGTTGAAATTGCAGGGATTGGCGCAATCGAGACAACAATCGTGGAGGTGAATAAAGAATGACTATGAATCTTGAACCAATACGAGATGTAGCTCACTTGGCTCATATTGAACTATTAACTCCTAAACCAACCGAGAGTCTTGAATTTTTTTGCGATTTACTTGGAATGGAAGTAGTCCACCGTGAAGGGAAATCAGTCTTTCTCCGCGGCTGGGGGGATCAGCAGTTATACAGCTTGAAGCTGACGGAAGCAGCTCAGGCAGGTTTAGGTCATGTGGGGTTACGGACCTATTCGGAGCAGGCACTTGAGCGGCGTGTGATTGATTTGGAGAAAAGCGGACATGGAATAGGATGGACAGATGGAGATTACGGGCATGGCCGTTCCTACCAATTTAACGATGTAGATGGGCACGTATTGGAAGTATTTTATGAAGCAGATAAATATGTGACACCGCAACATTTAAAACCGGGCTTAAAAAACCAACCTCAAAAATTTTCAGCAAGAGGCGCAAGTGTAACACAACTGGACCATATTAATTTGTTCAGCTCAGATGTTGATGCAGATAGCACATTCTTCCGAAATCAGCTTGGTTTCAGGCTGAGTGAACAAGCAATAACCGATGAAGGCAACCAAACGACGGCATGGCTCCACGTCACCAATAAATCCTATGACCTAGCTATTTCTCTCGATACATCAGGTGCCCAAGGACGTTTTCATCATGCCGCATTTAAAGTGGAAAGTGCAGAAATGGTGCTCCGCGCCGCAGATGTATTTTTAGATAATGGGATATTCATTGAAGCACCGCCTAATAAACATGTGGCCGGTCAAACGATGTTTGTTTACGTCTATGAGCCGGGAGGAAATCGGATTGAGGTGTGCTCAGGAGGTTTTCTCATCTATACACCAGATTGGGAAACAGTTACCTGGACACCGGAGGAACGGAAAAAAGGGTTAGCGTGGGGAACACCGCTTCCATCTACATTTCACACATACGGAACACCAAACTTAGACAAATAAACCAGAGGAGGTTGAGCACATGAATGAAGTGTTAAAGAAGTTTTCTTATGAAGAAGCGATTGACCGTGCAAAAGAGTTGGCTGTTACTTTACAATCCCAGCCAAACCTTGGAGAAGAATTAAGACATCAGCCAGCTGAAACCATCCAGAAAATTATTTCATCAGGCTTAGTTCGATCCTTAGTGCCAAGCCGCTGGGGCGGGCATGAACTAAATTGGAAGACGTTAGCTGATACAGCGATTGAGGTCTCTAAAGGAGATGCTTCTACAGGCTGGTGCTATTCACTGCTTCTCTTGCATAATTGGATGCTGGCTTTTTTTCCAAATCAAGCTCAGTCAGATGTTTGGGGGGATAATCCAGATGCTTGTCTTGCTACATCGATTAATCCTAGTCCTGATTCATCCATCTCCCGTGTGGATGGAGGATATAAGCTAAGCGGTAAATGGGGATTCTCATCAGGGATCAATCACTGTGATTGGGTAATGATTAGTGCTCCAGCTCCAGTTTCGGAAGATGAAACCAAAGCTTTATACTTCCTCGTGCCAAAAAGTGACTTAAAAGTGATTGATGTTTGGCACGTCATTGGGATGAAAGGAACAGGCAGTAATTTATTGCAGCTAACGGATGTTTTCGTTCCGGACTACCGAACAATGGAATTAGAGCCTTGGAATTTACAAGGGATCTCTCCTGGGATGGACCTGAATACTGCACCACTTTACCGTATCCAATTGTCGGCTGTTATGCCAGTTACACTTTTATCCGTTATTCTTGGAGCAACGAAAGGTGCATATGCAATTTGGCGTGACCAGGTCATTGGGAAAAATAAATCAAGGGGCGGCGTGGCAGTCGCGAACTTAACTCATCAACAGATTCGCCTGGCAAAAGTAGCAGCGAAAATCGAAGCGATCGACGCACTTCTCCATAAATCTTTGGAATTAGTTGAGTCTGGCCGGGTACTTGATTATCCAGAGCGTGTACGTTTGCGCTGTAATTATGCCTATTGTGCAGAAATGTGTACAGAGG
Source organism: Bacillus sp. ISL-18 (assembly GCF_018613415.1). Classification (GTDB taxonomy): domain Bacteria; phylum Bacillota; class Bacilli; order Bacillales; family Cytobacillaceae; genus Neobacillus. Next base: position 328,531 of record NZ_JAGGQG010000002.1, read on the forward strand.
CAATGGAGACCATATATACTAGTAGCGGTGCGGCTGCTTCTAGTGAGAGGCATCCTCTACAACAGTTTTGGCGTGATATTCATGCTGGCGCACAGCATACCGCTTTCAATTTTGACTGGGTCGGAGAACTCTTCGGAAAGCTTGAGCTCGGTCTTCCAGTAAAAGTGGAATATTAATAGAGAGAAGGAGAGAAACATAATGACTAAAACTCTAGATCGTCTGAGCCCAGCGCTCGCATCTTCTTTACAGGGAGAAAAGATGGTTTCCTTGATCACCGTCGATGCGGAAACAAAACTACCGCAATTGAGTGTGGTTTCTTGGGTAAATGCGAATCCAGATGGTACACAGATAAAGTTAGCCCTTGGTAATAAAGCATCCAGTATTACTAATATCCAAAGCAATCCTACTGTAATCGTTGGAATGATTGGGGAAGGAAGCTGTTATTCTGTCCGTGGAAAGGCTGCTGTTTCTGAAGTAATCGAGAAGACAATGAAGTTTTGTGTGGTTACCATTGATGTAGAAGAAGTGGAAAATGTGATGTTTTACGGTGGTAAGGTGACCGTTGAACCCGAATACGAAAAAACGTATAACCCGGAACTTGCTAAGAAGTTAGATATAGAAGTTTACGAACTTCTTAGGTAGAGGGAAATTATGGATACCAGCACGTTGTGGAAAAATAAATTAGAGAAACAAATAGTTTAAAGAATGAAACAGCAGACAGAATTTTATTTCTGTTTGCTGTTTTTTTATAAAATGAATATATTTTCTTGTTAAAACAGTTTTCTTTTAAAAAGTTACGCGTATCATCAGTTGGCAGAAAATATCATTCACATTAACGTGGGATTTTTCCCAGTCTGCTTGTATCAGCAATTCGTAAAAGCAAGCTACCACTTTTAATTAAACATTAAGTACTTCTTCTTTAGATAAGTTTCTAGCTATATCGTCTTTTACAGTAATACCTGCTGCAACTAATTCTTCAATTTTTTTAGCAAATTGTGGAAGATATTCTTTATGTGCAATTAAAAGCTCATCTAGAACACGCTTTGCCGTTTCACCACTAGGAATGAGCGGATTTATCGTAAATGCTTGCAACGCTAATCCGTAATCACCGGTTATGGCTGCCTCCTCTACACATAGTTCCATATTCTTCATTACTTGAAGCCAGCCTCTTTCGGATGGTGGCAGAGATCCAAAAGCAATTGGCCTTGCACCTGCAGCACCAATAAGTTTGATGTTGTTAAAGTTGAATAAAATCTTTTTTGGTTATACGATCATGAATAGTGCATACGGGCTCATCTAAGTTTGGATACCTATCATAGAGATATCCCTGTTTTAAGGAGCGAAGTTCACACATGATTATGTGTAACATGACAATGTCCCGATCTAATTGTTTGCTGAGTTTTAGGACATCAGGATCAGAGGGTCCCTTATTCCTTTTCAATTCAACCAAACTCTGGCGGTATGAATTGATACGCTTACTTAATTCTATGGCATTCTTTAGAATCATGAGCTTCATCTCCTTTCTATAGTCATCAAATTTTTTTAATCTATATCCTTAATAACTAACCACTATTTGATAAAAGAAATAGTTTAAAAGAAAAGAATACATAACCTTGTGAATTTTACTTTTAGTTATCATGGAAAGATAGGAACAGCGCCTAATGCTAAACAAAATCATTAAAGTAAACAATGTATGAAAGAATCTTGTATCCTTCTAGGTCTTTGAAAGCTTCTTTTGCTTCTTTTTCTGTGTTATATTCATACATGGTTATATTTAAATTTGAATAAAGAGTGATAACCCACATAAAAATTTCCTCCAATTAAAGGCAAATTTCCTTGTTTCACAAAATAATAAATATAAAGTTAAAAGCAAATATAAATTTTCCTCATAAATGGAATCTACTTTTTTTATTGCCATCAAAATTTTAAAATTATAGATTTCTGAACCCCAATCATATCAATCATGAGATGTGTCGATCCTAGGGCTGATCCATTGTTAAAAATGCAGCTAATTCTTTACTTTTTTGTTTTCTTTCTTTACGCATTCTTGCCCGCTCGGGGGCGGTTTCATGTAATTTTTTCTCTTCTTCTGTTTCTGGGATGACATCCGGAACCCATGTTGGGCGCTTATGCTCATCAAGTGCGACAAATGTTAAGAGGGCAGTCGCCGCGATTTTACGCTTACCGCTTTTTAAATCTTCCGCGATAATTTTCACAAATACTTCCATTGATGATGTGCCTTTCCATGTCACATAAGATTCAAAACAGACAGAATCGGTAGGGCGTACTGGATGTAAAAAATCGACGGAATCCGTTGAAGCAGTTACACATTCGCTTCGACTATGGCGCGCTGCGGAAATAGAGGCGACTTGGTCTATATCACTCATTAACCGGCCGCCAAATAATGTATTATGATTATTCACATCGTTTGGGAATACACGACTTGTTCGTATCACTCTTGATTCTTTACAATATTTAGCCTCCATTGATAGATCTCCCTAAAGTTTTAGCTTTCTAATAATAAGGTTTCTGGATCTTCCAACAATTCTTTTACCATAGCCAGGAAGCTAACGGCTTCTTTCCCATCCACAATTCGATGATCGTAAGACAGTGCGATATACATCATCGGACGGTTTGCCATTCGTTCACTATCAATTGCTACTGGCCTTGTTTGGATCTTATGCATACCGAGAATGCCTACTTGCGGACTATTCAAAATCGGCGTAGACATTAAAGATCCAAAAACTCCACCATTTGTAATCGTAAAGGTTCCACCTTGCAAATCATTCAAAGTGAGGGCATTATCACGAGCCTTTTTACCAAGATTACTGATTTCTTGTTCGATCTCAGCAAAATTTTTCTGGTTCGCATTGCGTACAACTGGAACGACCAAACCTTCTGGAGCTGCAACCGCAATTCCGATATCGTAAAACTTCTTAATCAGCAAATCATCTCCTTGAATTTCGGCATTTAAAAGAGGGAATTGCTTTAAGGATGAAACTACCGCTTTTGTAAAAAACGACATAAATCCAAGACGAACACCATGTTTATCAAAAAAGGAATCCTTCCGCTTATTGCGTAACTCCATAATGGCTGACATGTCAACTTCGTTAAATGTGGTTAACATTGCTGCTGTTTGTTGGACCTCTACGAGGCGTTTAGCGATGGTTTGACGTCTGCGGGACATTTTTACACGTTCTACAGGTTTATCAAACTCCACATCTTTTTGTTGTTCCATTCGTTTTGGGCTTGCCTTTTCCAATTTTGGTTCTTCTTCTACCGGAGGTGCAGGTGAATAGGCTTTGACATCATTTGACATAATTCTGCCTAGTGGGTCGCTGCTGTTTACCCGGTTTAAATCAATTCCCAGTTCTCTTGCCCATTTTCTTGCAGCTGGAGAAGCAATCGGACGGTTGGCTTTCGGAACTTCTTGCTCTGACGGGATGCTTTGTTGGTTTAAGGTTTCTTCTACCGGGTGTTCCGGATCCGTTGTTGGCGCAACGGATCCCTCAGCTGTGCTCTCCTCAATAATGGCAATGACATCACCTACCTCTACCGTATCGCCTGTTTCTTTTAATACTTTAGTAACTACACCCGAGTATTCAGTATTTAATTCAATATTGACTTTATCTGTTTCCAGTTCTACTACACTATCTCCTTTTGTAACTTTGTCACCAATTTTAATAAGCCATTGTGAGATCGTTCCTTCTGAAATGGATTCTGCCAACTCTGGTACTTTAATTTTCATCAAGTTTCATATCCTCCTAAGTATATTAAGTAATATTTTTATCTTGGTATTTGCTGTTGATCATTGTTAGCTTCTAACTAAATCTCTTTCTTGTATCTGCGTATCTATTAAAATATGAAAATTCAAAGCCTGTTGGACAATATGTTCTTGTTCCTTTTTATGAACGATTGAATCGCCTACTGCCGTGCTTGAACGCGCCTGTCGTCCAATGTAACCGACTGTCAGTTTGCCGGAAGCAAATTCAAAGAGGGTAGGGGCAATATAATGCCATGCTCCCATATTCTTTGGTTCTTCCTGTACCCAAACGATTTCCTTCAGGTTCGGATAGCGCATTAAAATATCTTCTACTTTTTCCTTCGGGAATGGATACAATTGTTCAATACGAATGATGTGTATTTCGTCTAATTTTTGAATTTCTTTACTTGAGTCAATTTCAGCAGCCAGATCAATGGCCATCTTACCAGTCGCTAACACGAGCCGCTTCACTTTTTCTCTCCTTTTTCCGAGCTCTGGTTGTTCCACAACCGTTTGGAAACTGCCATCGCTTAGAGCAGTGCCAGGAGAAGAGACCAGCGGATGACGAAGCAGACTTTTTGGTGTCATAATGACCAGCGGCCTGACGAATTCTGTTCCTAAGATGGATGCTTGCCGGCGCAAAATATGAAAGTATTGGGCAGCACTAGTCAAGTTTGCTACTGTCCAGTTGTTTTCTGCCGCCAACTGTAAAAAGCGTTCAAGACGTGCGCTGGAGTGCTCTGGACCCTGGCCTTCATAACCGTGAGGCAAAAGAAGAGTAAGCCCTGACTTTTGTCCCCATTTAGCTCTAGCGGATGAAACAAATTGATCAAACAGAGGTTGTGCTGTGTTAGCAAAATCACCGTATTGTGCTTCCCATATGACAAGTGTTTCAGGAGCAAAGACATTATAGCCATATTCAAAACCTACAACAGCCGCTTCAGACAGTGGGCTATTATGCACCGCAAACGAAGCGCGGGCTTGCGTTAGATGATGCAAGGGTGAATAGGTTTCGTTGGTTTCTGTGTCATGCAGCACAATGTGACGCTGAGCGAACGTTCCACGCTCAGAATCCTGTCCTGTTAGCCGGATCGGTGTGCCTTCTTTTAACAATGTCGCGAATGCCAGCACTTCTGCTACCGCCCATTCTACTTTCCCATTTTCCTCCAGTGCTAGTTCACGGCGTTCCAGAATCCGCTTTAATTTTGGATAAACGTGAAAGTTTTCCGGCCATTTCAGCAATTCATGATTTAATTCACAAAGGGTGTTAAGCTGTATATTTGTTTCCAATTGCGGAATTCCTTTCGTGATAACCTTAGGAACCTCTACAACTGCCGTTCGCTCATCATTCTTCGTCTCTGACACTTGGTCATATTCCGCTTGGAGCTTTTCTTGCACGCTACGATTGATTTGTTCGACCTCTTGTTCATTCAAAATACCTTTCTTTCTCAACTGTTCGGAATATAAGGCTTTTACCGTTGGATGGCCCGTAACTTTCTTGTAAACCTGGGGCTGGGTGACCGCAGGGTCGTCCATTTCGTTGTGGCCAAATCGGCGGTATCCGACTAAATCAATCAAAAAATCCTTGTGGAAACGGGCACGGTATTGATAGGCAAGACGAACAGCTGCCAGACAAGCTTCTGGATCATCCGCATTTACATGCACAATTGGGATCTCAAAGCCTTTTGCCAAGTCACTCGCATATCTCGTAAAACGAGAATCATGGCTATCTGTCGTAAAGCCGACCATGTTGTTCGTGATGATATGAATGGTCCCGCCCGTTTGATATCCTTTTAATCCACCTAAATTTAAAGTCTCCGATACAATTCCCTGGCCTGGAAATGCAGCATCGCCATGGACCAGTATCGGAAATGCTTTCTTAACATCTTGCTTGGGATATCCTGCTTTTTGACGTTCTTCTTGGGCTGCTCTTGTAAACCCTTCGATTACTGGATCGACAAATTCAAGATGACTCGGATTATTCGCTAAGGTAATCCGTGTACGAAGGGGACTGTCACACTCGACGAACCGGTTGCACCCTAAGTGGTATTTCACATCTCCTGTCCAACCCTCACTAATATCGACTAAATCTTCCGATGGTCCTTGTTGTTTGGCGTAAGAGTGCTGAAACTCAGAGAAAATCTTGTTGTATGGTTTATTTAAAACATGTGCCAAGACACTTAAGCGGCCACGATGAGCCATTCCAATGAGGATATTTTGTACTTGATCCCCGACACCTTCGCGAATCGCTTCATTTAGCATAGGTACAAGCATGTCTACACCTTCAATAGAAAATCGTTTTTGACCGACAAAGGTTTTATGTAAGAATTGTTCAAATCCTTCCACCTCCGTCAAACTCTTTAATAGGTTTGCTTGTTCTTCTTTCGATAAGGAGCGGTGTATACTCCCTGTCTCCACGATCCTAGTTAACCATGCTTTTTCGTCCATATTATCAACATGGTTAAATTCGTAGGCTAGTGTAGAGGTATAAAGATTCTTTAAATGGTTTATCGCATCCCAAGCGGTTTGAACGCCTTCAGGTGTATCCTTCCAAACGAGTTTAGTTGAAATCGCTTTCAAGTCGTAGTCACTTATCCCATGTTTTTCAGGGTTGAACAAGTCACGGTGTTTTTCATTCCCTTCTAAAGGGTTCATATTTGCCGCTAAATGTCCATGTGAGCGAATGTCTTCTAGAAGTTTTACAACTTTGATCACTTTCTCTATATCTGCTGAATTATCTGGAATAACAGATCCATGTTCGATATTTTCTTTCAATTGACTTGTCTCAAAAGACAAGGGTGATCCCCATGTATTAAATAACTCTATTAATTTTGGCTCGACAGTATCTATACCGTTCATATAGCGCTCATATTGTTCGATTACATAGCCAAGGTTTGGACCATTCAATTTCCTCCATGGATTTCGTTGATTTTCCTGTTCTCCCATTCTGGAATACCCCCATGATTGAGTTTTCGTATAATAATATTTGGATAGGTTATAGAAGTAATTAACATTGATTAAGGATAAGGATAATGCAATAATGAAAATAAATAAAATTGAAAAAAATTATTTTTACTTATAAAAAATCTTTATATCATTACAGGGTGGGACAATGGATTACCGTGACTGGGAAATACTGAAGGTACTTTATAATCAAAAAAATCTTACAAAAACAGCTCGATTATTATTTCTTACTCAACCTGCATTAACGAGTAGATTAAAGCATATGCAGGAAGAGCTGGGGGTTACAATCGTAACCCGTGAAAGTCGTGGCGTGCATTTTACCCCACAAGGAGAATATCTTGTCCAATGTGCTGAGGAGGCCCTTGCTCATTATGAGAAGATAAAAGAAAATGTCCAAAATATGAGTAATAACGAAAGTGATAAAGTGGTAGGTACGTTGAAATTGGGGGTATCTAATTTTTTTGCGAATTATGAACTTCCTTATATTTTGAAACTGTTTAAAAGCCAATTTCCCCATGTGGAATTCAAAGTGATTACGGGGTGGAGCAGAGACGTAACCCAACTTATACACAATAAAGATGTTCATATCGGTTTTGTTCGGGGAGACTATGGGTGCAGGGGGTTATCGACACATCAATTATTTGAGGAAACCATTTGCATTGCTTCAAAGGATGAGATTGAAATTAGGGATCTTCCTCGTCTTCCTAGAATTGAATATAGAGGGGATTACTTATTAAAATCAACCATTGATCATTGGTGGGCTGAAAATTATGCACAAGCACCCTTTATCGGTATAGAGGTCGACCAAGTTGATACGTGTAAGGAAATGGTGATAAATGGTTTAGGATATGGTATCCTTTCCAGCAGGGTACTTAATGGCATAGAAGACTTATCCAAAGTCCTTATAACAGATCAAGAAGGAAATCCTATATTGCGCAGAACGTGGATGTATTATCATAAGGAATCCCTAGAATGGAATGTCGTTAAGGCATTCGTACATTTTATCGAAAATTTTGATTGGAAATATACTGGTACAAAGATAAAATAAAAGTGAATATCCCTAGTAGAATCGCTTCAGACCGACCAGCGTTTTATTTTAAATCAACTAAAATAAAACGCTGGTCGTTATTTTTGTAATAAGTGTTTCCTTCCTCTTTTAGAGTTTTCAATAGTTTTTTTTGGATATTTAACAATGAACCTAAACTACCTTCATCGAGGGGGCTCTGATAGCCCGCCTAATTTAAATACAGAATTATTGTGCTCCATTTATAGCTATTAAAGGTTTTCCTTTTAAAACAAGCACTAGTTTTTAGATGCTTGTTTTTTCTTTAATGAAATGACCTTTCCCTTTTGCAGGAATACTATTGAACTGGATATCTAATATAAAATGCACAGCTCTTGATATATCGTAATATTCAAAAAAATGATCTATTAAGAAATTCTCTCAGCTTTCATTAGCAGTGTTAATTCGCTGATTGCATTTTACGAATTACCACTAGGGTAAGATAGTATTCTAAAATAGGCAGTTTCACTGCGAACGATTCCATCTGTTTTCTTTTAGATGGTATCTATGCTGGTGTTTTTTCAAGCACTATAATATAATCTCGAATTTAAACCCATATTTCCCAATATTTTATTCACAGAAAAAGTTCTAATAAAGTTATGGAAGAAGTTAAACACGATGATGTTTATTTCGGAAATTAAAACCCGAATTACTACTTTAATTTATAGATATTGGATTAATAACCAAAAAGACCCTAAAAAGGGTCTTTGATTAGCCATTCTGACGTGAAGGGTTTAAAAGGTAGTACCAAGCTGGCTGAGAATATCATTTACATCAACATGTGATCTTTTCTCTATGATTTTGCCGTTTTTGAACCGTAAAAACATCATAAGAGAGAACCTAACGGTACTACCGGTTGAAGTAATACTGAAAAATGGGATACCTGTGTGAGTACCTTCAAATATAAAATACACTGCTTCTTGATCACCTAGCCTAAATCGACACGGTTTTCTCTTCTTTCTAGCTTGTCTATTATTTATTGAATGTGTATGATTCTCCGTCTTCTGGCACTAAAACATTAGAAGTAATTCCTTTTTGAGTAATAAAGCTCTTTAATTCTTCTCTGGTTAATCCCCAATGGTTTACAGCTTCCATATGGACACAAATTATTTTTCCATCTGGAGCAGCTTTGTACACTTCATAGACATCATTTTTCCCCATGACTAGGGAACCGCCTTGAAAGAATTGATTATCACCGGCATTTACGACAATAATTTCTGGTTTTTGTGAGTCGATTACTTCTTGAACTGCTTCATACCATACTGTATCACCGGCAACATACAAAATTTTCTCCGATGGGTGTCTGAAGACAACACCACATACTAGACCAGCATGTTTTAAGATTTCGCCTCTCCCATGCTCGCCTTTTGTTTTAACTAATTGGATACCTTCAAAGACTGTATCCTGTTGTAAAACCTCTACATTTTGGAAACCAGTATTTCGAATTTCTGTTGCATCCTCTTCATTTTGTGCAAATACTTTGATCTCTTTTGGCAATGCTTCTTTAGCAACATCATCCCAGTGGTCTAAATGCAGATGAGTGACAATGACAGCATCAATATTTTGAATAATATTGTCAATGGATGTTGGTAAACTTACCAATGGATTATTTTGATCGTGTCTTGATGAATTTGGAAAAGGTGGGTAACTCCCTTTTTCTGCTAACATTGGATCAATTAGAAACTTTTTCCCCGCATATTCAACAACTATTGTTGCATTACGAATTTGTTGTATATTCATATTTTATAACCCCTTTATCTTTGAAATTTCCTTTAAACAATGTATAGTCTAAACTATGGACCCAAGAGGATACATAGATTAAATAAAGTCTTTTGGAGGTTTGACTTTATTTATGAAAGGAATTAAATATATGTTAGATAACACGGATATGAAAATCTTGAAGGAACTAACTAAAAACAGTCGGATTACAATGAAAGAATTGGGTGAGAAAGTACATTTGACTGGACCAGCTACGACGGCAAGAGTGGCAAAATTAGAGGATAATGGAATTATTGAGGGTTATACCATTAAAGTGAACCAAGTCAAATTGGGATATTATATACAAGCTTTTATTACTATCATGACACAAAGCACTAATCATCAGCCATATTTGACGTTTATAAAAACACAAGAGAACTATCTAATAAATAACTATAAAATCAGTGGAGATGGTTGTTATCTCCTCGAATGTAAATTTCCATCCAATGAACTAATGAATCAATTTTTAGAGGAATTAAACGAGCATGCAAACTATAAATTATCGATTGTTATTAGTAAATAGCTATAGTAGTATATCGGTTATGCATGAAAAAGGACCTCCCATTCATGCTTCAGGATGTCCTCTGCCAAACTTTTTTAATGCAGTAATTTGGACGTAGATAAACGATCAAATTCTAATGTTGGTTTTAACACACCGTTTACTCTCTCTAATATAATATCTTGTCCACTTTAAATGCAGCAGTTCCTTTAATATTTGTAGAAGAAGCCCCCACTTTTATTTATTAAGTCTAAATTTGTCCTACTAATTGTCCTCACTGTTTTTTATATCTTCTGGACATTTAACTCGCACTTTTACAGAAATTTCATTTAGTCTATCTCCTGAAATTGCAAGAAATATATTATTGACATCGTTTTCAGATAGATATAAAATAGCACTATCAAAATTATTTGGATAGTTACTGTAAGGCAGGCTATACCATTTATGATATTATTTTTTAGATTCATTATTGTATAACCTTGGAGGAAGATGGTTTTTATGAAGATAGATAAGGTTATTAACAATAATTTAGTACGTTCCTATAAAGATGGTAAAGAAGCACTAGTCATGGGAAAAGGTCTTGGTTTTAAAAAGCAGAAAAATCATTTCATTGATGAATCATTAATTGAAAGAATTTATGTGATTGAAGGAGAAGAAAATGGTAATTATCTAGAGGTGTTACTATCTAATATTCCTTACACATATGTTCAAACAACCAATGAAATTGTTAAATTTGCAACTAATTCCTTGGATAAAAAGTTAGATGATACCATTTGGTTGGGTTTAACAGATCATATTTACCATGCAATTGATCGTGCTAAAAAGGGGAAGACAGTAAGAAACGCTTTGTTATGGGAAATTAGTAGGTTTTATAATCATGAGTATCTAATCGGTAAAGAAGCATTGAAAATTATCGAAAAAAGACATGATGTAAAACTTAATGATTCTGAGGCAGGGTTTATTGCATTACATCTAGTTAATGCGCAAATGGATGATACAGTAAAGATTCAAGAAACAATGGAACTAGTTCGGAGACAAAAAAAAATAATGGATATAGTGAAATACCATTATGGTACAGAACTTAATGAAAGTTCCATACACTATGACAGGTTTATGACACATTTAAAATACTTTGTTAGAAGATTATCTAAAGGAAAAGAAGTTATCAAAGATGACTTAGGATTTTTAGATGTGATCAAAACAAAATATCCGAATGAATATAAATGTGCGAAACGAATTGATGAATATGTTCAAAAAGAACTCAATTGTAAATTGACAGAAGATGAAATTATTTATCTTGCTGTTCACATAAGAAGAGTAATTGCGGAAAGTGTTTAACATTAAACAGGCTTCGCATGTGGGATTGTTACGCAAGGCGGCTATACCCACCAGTTAAGGAAAGAGATCCTATTTTGATTTCCTTAACTGGTGGGTTTTATTTTTGAAAAAAAAGGAAAATTAATAAATAGCGATTTGCTATGTGGGATTGTTACGCGATGCGGCTATACCCACCAGTAAACGAAAGGAATCATTTGTTGATTTCTTTCCTTTGCTGGTGGGTTTTATTTTGGGAAAATCTATCAGGAAATTAAAACAGGGGGAAAAAAATATGGAGTTTAAAAATCTAGCAGCTACTATTTTAGAAAAAGTTGGCGGGAAAGAAAATATCTCATCAGTAGGACACTGTGTGACACGTTTACGATTTAATTTAAAAGATAGTACAAAGGCCGATACTCAGACGCTTAAAAATATGAAAGGTGTTGTTGGTGTTGTTGATCAAGGTGGACAATATCAGGTCGTTATTGGAAACAATGTCCAAAATGTGTATAAAGAGCTTGTAGCATTAGGAGATTTTGATGATTCAAGCAATAATCATGAAAAAGAAAAAGAAAAAGGAATAATCAGCAAAGTATTAGATACAATTGCCGGTAGTTTTTTCCCTATCATACCAGCTCTTGCGGGTGCTGGTATGTTAAAAGCAGTACTTGCATTGTTAATGGCATTTAAATGGGTGACAGTTGAATCACAAACTTATCTGTTTTTAAACTTTATGGCAGACGCAGCTTTCTATTTTCTTCCTATCCTATTAGCAGCCTCTGCAGCTAAAAAGTTTAAAGTCAATCAATTTGCGGCAATGGCTATCGGTGCGATTCTAGTGCATCCAACGTTCATTACCATGACGAATGCTGCAAAAACTGCAGGAACCGATTTGCATTTTTTAGGAATTCCAGTTCCTCTTGTCTCATATGCATCATCAGTTATTCCGGTTCTTTTAGCTATCTGGTTTATGTCTTATGTTGAACCCTTTGTGGAAAAGATTATACCAAATTCTATTAAGACTGTTATTGCTCCGTTATTTACTTTAATTGTCGTAGCTCCAACAACATTAATCGTTATTGGACCATTAGGAAATTATCTGGGTCTAGTACTTGGAATGGGCATTACTTTTCTGAATGCTCATGTGAGCTGGTTAGTCCCAACGTTAGTGGGTACATTTACGCCGTTTTTGGTTATGACAGGGATGCATTACGGTATTATTCCTATCGGTATGAATATGCTTGCAACAAAAGGCTTTGATACAGTTGCAGGCCCAGGAATGATGGTTTCAAATATTGCTGAGGGTGCAGCATCATTGGCTGTCGCCCTTCGTACAAAGAATTCAGATATTAAACAATTAGCTTCTTCGGCTGGTATTACAGCGGTTGTTGGTGTTACAGAACCTGCAATGTATGGTATTAGTTTAAGATTCAAAAGACCATTAGTTGCTACCATGATTGGTGGCGGAGTTGGAGGTCTGTTTATCGGTATCATGGGTGTAGGAAGATACGCTCAAGTTTCTCCAGGTATTTTCTCATTACCTAGTTATATTGGACCGGGCGGTTTTACAAATTTAATTTATGCAGCTATTGGTTGTTCCATAGCATTTGCTACATCATTTATTGTTTCATATATTCTTGGTATTGAGGATCCAGTTGAAGAATCCATAGCGAACAAAACAGAAAACAAAAAAGATGTTATTTCAGATAATGTAATCTATTCACCTCTCAAAGGAAAAGCAGTTGAACTGAAAGAAGTAGATGATGCTGTATTCTCGGAGGGGATTTTAGGGAAAGGTGTAGCGATTATACCGGAAGAAGGAAAAGTTTTTGCTCCTATTGATGGCACTGTAACAGCCTTTTTTGATACACATCACGCAATAGGCATTACTGGTGAAAATGGATCAGAAATTCTAATTCACGTCGGAATCGATACAGTTAAATTAGGAGGTCGCCATTATTCGCCAAAAGTGACAAAAGGACAAACAGTTAAAAAAGGTGACTTAATATTAGAGTTTGATATTGATGCAATTAAAAATGAAGGTTATCAAGTCATTACGCCATTTATTGTAACAAACTCAGCCGATTATGCCGATATTTTAAGTATCACAGGAAAAGATGTACAACCAGGAGAAGCTTTACTTAAATTAGCTTAATAATGGTGGGGATTGGTTGCTCGTAAGGGCACCCAATCCCAATATATAAAGAGAGGAAGTTAGAATAATGGGTTTTCCAAAAGAGTTTTTATGGGGCGGAGCCACTGCCGCTAACCAATGTGAAGGAGCTTACTCAGCAGGTGGTAAAGGATTAAGCACTGCAGATGTGATGACAGCAGCGGCTCATGGTGTTCCTAGAGAGATTACAGACGGTGTTGTGGAAGGAAACTATTATCCTAGCCACAATGCAGTCGATCATTATAATCGTTTTAAGGAAGATATCGTATTGTTTGCTGAAATGGGGTTCAAATGTTATCGCATGTCCATTGCTTGGTCAAGAATTTTTCCAAATGGCGATGAAGAAACACCAAATGAAGATGGATTAAAGCATTATGACGAGGTCTTTGATACATGCCTTCAAGCAGGAATAGAGCCTGTAGTAACAATTTCCCATTTTGAGACACCATTAGGATTATTAAAATACGGTGCATGGGAGAATCGAAGAGTAGTAGATTTTTATTTACGTTATTGCGAAACTCTGTTTAAACGTTATAAAGGAAAAGTGAAATATTGGCTTACTTTTAATGAAATTAATGTCATGTCAACAAAACCTTGGATGGCTGGCGGAGTCAATTCTGATGATGAGCAAGTGCGTATGACAGCTGCCTATCATCAATTTTTAGCCAGTGCAAAGGCTGTCCAAATGGCGCATGAAATTGATTCTAATAATAAAGTAGGGATGATGTATAACGGACACGTTGCCTATCCAGCTAGTTGTGATCCGGAAGATATGCAGAGAACGAATGATTTTATGCATAAAATGCTATTTTATAGTGATGTTCAATGTCGCGGTTATTATCCAGCCTATAAATTAAAGGAATTTGAACGTGAAGGAATCGTTTTACCTATCGAAGACGGTGATTTCGATGATTTGAAAAAAGGAAAGGTTGATTTCCTATCCTTCAGTTATTACATGACTCACGTGGTAGGAAAAAATACCCCTTTAGTTTTTAAAGGGCTGAATGGTGTCAAAACAGGTTACAAGAATCCCCATCTACAAATGAGTGATTGGGGTTGGGGAATTGATCCGATGGGTCTCCGTTATTTATTAAATCTTTTATACGATCGTTATCAAATTCCTTTAATGATTGTAGAGAATGGTTTAGGAGCAGCTGATGAAGTTGAAGAAAACGGAGGAATTCATGATTCCTATCGTATTGACTATTTAAGAGACCACATTAAAGAAATGAAAAAAGCCATTGAAATTGATGGTATTCCTGTGATGGGATACACAATGTGGGGACCAATCGATATCATTGCTGCTAGTACAGGTGAAATGAAAAAACGATATGGCTTTATTTATGTGGATGTTGATGATAAAGGAAATGGGACCTTTAAGCGGATAAAAAAAGATTCCTTCTATTGGTATAAAAATGTTATAGAGTCAAATGGGGAAAATTTATAGTTTATTACTATTAAAAAGAGATTGAGATACTATTTAATCAAATAGTATCTCAAAAGGAGATTGTATGATTTATGTTAGTAACAAAAAATGTTTCATTAGTTAAAAGTCAAAATTTATTAATTGCTGCTATCGCGTTTGGGATAATATTAAACCCATTAAATACATCCATGATAACGGTAGCAATGCCAGAGATCAAAAGTGAGTTTTCTCTTACATCACAGGATATCACATGGTTAATCGCTTCCTATTTCATCGTTTGTGCAATTTTCTTACCGCTTATTGGAAAATTGAGCGACTTTTATGGCAGGAAAAAAATTTTTCTGTCTGGACTACTATTAGTAAGTATATCTTCCTTTGCTGCCCCATTATCACAAAATATGCCGTTTTTGCTGGCAATGCGATCCATACAAGCAATTGGTACATCCGCTCTATATCCTACCGGAATGGGAATTGTTCGATCCTATATCGAAAAAAATCAAAATAGAGTAATCGGATCACTAACTGTATGTGCTACCACCTCGGCAGCATTTGGACCGACAATCAGCGGGCTGCTAATTCACCTAGGCGGATGGCATGTAATCTTCTACGTTAATTTTCCGATTATCATTATTTCTGCCATCTTGGGTTTCTTTTTTATTCCTAAAGATGAAACGATGGCTGTCAAAACTTTCAAGTGGGATGGAATTGGGATTATTATTTTCGGTTGTCTCATCTCTTTATGGATTTATTTTTTGCAAACATTAAAAAGTGGTTTAAGCTTATGGGCATTAATTGGCTCTTTAGCGTTAACATTTTTATTTTACTTCTTTGAAAAAAGAAAGGAAGATCCTTTTATAGATGTAATGCTTTTAAAGAAAAATCTTAACATTTCATTTGTGTATATTCAATATATTTTGGCAACATTGATTTTCTTTGCCATGCTGCTTTCGATGCCAATGTATTTACAATCAGAATTGATGCTCAGTTCAAAGCTTACGGGTTTCATTATGCTTTCACTTTCCATCTTTTCAATTATTAGTACACCACTTGCGACGCGTTGGATAGAAAAGTCAGGGTTTACATCTCCATTACTAATTGGAGTGATTATTGGAGTAATTGGTGTTGCCCTTTTAATGACAATCAAACATAGCTCACCACTTTATTGGATTTTTATTGTGTTATCCATCATTGGATTTAGTAATGGTATGTTAAATATAGGTTTACAAACGCTGCTCTATTCATTTGTTTCTAAAGCGGAAACGGGAACGGCTTCGGGTCTATTTTTGACATCAAGATTTATGGGGAATATTTTGGCTTCCAGCGTATTTGGTCTTATGTTTGCGACCGGAGTCAATGATACGAACCTTAATTTGATGACCATCATTTTAATTGGGGTGTCCATTCTTTTATTATCAGGAATATTATTGATAGCAAAAAACAAAGTTGGAAAGGGTACTAGTGGACTTAAAAAAATGAATGCTTAAAATGTTCGGTAAGTAATAGCAAAAAAATAGCTACACCGTAGCTATTTTTTGATTTTAGTAAACGTACTTATTATTGATATTTCTTCATTAGATTTTTTTAGGTTTATATAAGGAGGTTAGATAGGTGGAAGCTTTAAAAATAAGCAAAGGAAAACAAGATGACAATATAAAATATGCTCAGCAGCATTTAGCAAATGAAAGGACTTATCTTGCTTGGATTCGTACTGCTATATCCATTACAGGCGTTGGTTTTCTAACAACTTCGTTACATTTTACCATAAAGATCAGTTCTAATTCTGCAATTAATACGTTAGCCATACTTCTTGGAATCTTTGCTTGTCTTGTTGGTTTCATCACTGCTGTCTTGTCAACAATCCATTACACCAGGAAAAGAAGGGAAATCCAAGATGGACTTTTTAATCCGTCAAACTACTCTATCATATTTGTTTCTATTTTATTTTCACTCCTAGTTTTTTTGATTTTTATGTATCTGTCTTTCTTATTATTTAATTCATAAAATGAGGGTAAATTAATAGTAATGACCTTTCTTTTTCTATATTAGAAATTAATTTAAGAACTATTTTAAACCTCTTGACATACTATAGGGGGGTATAGTAAATTGAAGATGGAGGTGAGGATAAATGGATGAAAACATGAATCATAGTTGTCATCTTCCTGAAGAAAGAAAGAGTCATCATTCTGATAAAGTAAAGAAAAATTTAGTTACTCGTTTAAACAGAATTGAAGGTCAAATCCGCGGAATAAAAGGATTAATTGAAAAAGATACTTATTGCGATGATGTTATAACACAAATTTCTGCTACACAGTCTGCTTTAAATAGTGTGGCAAAACTTCTTCTAGATGGACATTTAAAAACCTGTGTATTGGAACGAATAAACGAGGGTGATACAGAGGTTTTAGACGAGGTTCTTTTGACAATAGAAAAGTTAATGAAAAAATAAATAGGAGTGATTATTGATGGAAAAGGTTACTTTAAAGGTTACTGGAATGTCTTGTGGCCATTGTGTAAAATCGATTGAAGGAAGCGTCGGAGAGTTACAAGGTGTTAAATCGGTAAAAGTTCAATTGGAAGCAGGAAATGTAGATGTAGAATTTAACCCTGCTGAAGTTCCCTTAAGCAAGATCAAAGAAACAATTGATGACCAGGGCTATGATGTTGAATAGATTGTAAAGATAACGTGCACTAAAAAGGCACGTTATCTTTAACGACAAAGTATACCCCCCATCCGTATAAAAGAGGTGAATATTGATGAGTAATGATATAAAAGAAACCGTTTTTCAAATTACAGGAATGACCTGTGCGGCATGTGCTTCGAGAATTGAAAAAGGGCTTAAAAAAATGGATGGTGTAAAAGAGGCGAATGTTAATTTAGCACTTGAAAAGTCCACCATAAAATATGACCCTGATGTTGCATCTGAATACACTTTCCAAAAGAAAATTCAGGATTTAGGCTATGATGTTGTAAAGGAAAAGGCGGAATTTGATGTTACAGGAATGACCTGTGCAGCTTGTGCAAATAAAGTGGAAAAAAGATTGAACAAATTAGATGGAATAGAAAAAGCCAATGTCAACTTCGCGCTAGAGACAGTCCTTGTGGAGTATAACCCACAACAAGTCTCTGTTCCTGAAATGAAAGAGGCTATTAAAAAGTTAGGATATTCCCTTGAACAAAAGAAAGAAAATACAGAAGGGCAGGTTGACCATCGTCAAAAGGAAATTGAAAAGCAGCAAGGTAAGTTTATTTTCTCTCTTATCCTGTCATTCCCACTATTGTGGGCGATGGTTAGCCACTTTGAATTTACACGGTTTATTTGGCTGCCAGATATGTTAATGAATCCTTGGGTTCAATTAGCGCTTGCTACACCCGTTCAATTTGTAGTTGGTAAACAGTTTTATGTAGGAGCCTATAAGGCGTTAAGGAACAAGAGTGCCAATATGGATGTGCTTGTTGCACTTGGTACATCAGCAGCCTATTTCTATAGTTTATATTTAAGTATTACCTCCATTGGATCCGGCGCTCATATGTTAGAACTCTACTATGAAACAAGTGCTGTTTTGATTACCTTAATACTTTTAGGGAAATTGTTTGAAGCAAAGGCTAAAGGACGTTCATCTGAGGCGATTAAGAAATTAATGGGACTACAGGCGAAAAACGCAACCGTTTTTCGTGATGGTCAAGAAATGATAATCCCAATCGAAGACGTTTTAGAAGGGGATATTGTTTATGTCAAACCAGGTGAAAAGGTGCCGGTTGATGGTGAAATTGTTGAAGGCAGGTCAGCCGTTGATGAATCGATGTTAACGGGAGAAAGTATTCCGATTGATAAAACGATTGGAGATCACGTTATTGGTTCAACGATTAATAAAAATGGATTCCTGAAAATTAAAGCAACAAAAGTTGGAAAAGATACAGCGTTAGCTCAAATTATTAAGGTGGTTGAAGAAGCACAAGGTTCTAAAGCACCGATCCAACGCTTAGCTGACGTGATTTCAGGAATATTTGTGCCGATCGTAGTAGGAATCGCTATTGTCACGTTCCTTGTATGGTATTTCGCAGTAAATCCTGGCGATTTTGCGGACGCTCTTGAGAAATTTATTGCGGTATTAGTTATCGCTTGTCCTTGTGCACTTGGTTTGGCAACACCAACTTCAATTATGGCGGGCTCGGGTCGTGCAGCCGAATTTGGAATTTTGTTTAAAGGCGGAGAACACCTTGAAACCACTCATCGCTTAGATACGATTATTTTGGATAAAACTGGTACAGTTACAAACGGAAAACCATCTTTAACCGATGTTATTTTAGCAGAAGGTATGGATGAAAGGGAATTTCTAATGCTGGTTGGTACGGCTGAGAGAAACTCAGAGCATCCACTTGCCGAGGCAATTGTGGAAGGTATAAAGGAAAAAGGAATGAACCTTGGCTCATCTGATACCTTTGAAGCGATTCCTGGTTTTGGTATCCAATCAACGGTAAATGGTAAGCAGTTATTAATCGGGACACGTAGACTCATGGCGAAATATAGTGTTAATGTTCACGTTGTACTAGCCAATATGGAGAGCTTGGAGAAGCAAGGGAAAACAGCGATGTTAGTAGCCATCGATGGGTGCTATGCAGGGATGGTTGCCGTTGCCGACACCATTAAGGATACATCGAAAGAAGCGATTGCTCGATTACACAAAATGGCCTTTGAAGTAGTAATGATAACAGGGGATAATACTCAAACAGCCCAAGCCATTGCAGCCCAAGTGGGAATTAAGAAAGTCATTGCAGAAGTTTTACCCGAAGGAAAGGCCGAAGAAGTGAAAAAGCTTCAGCAAGCAGGTAAAAAAGTGGCTATGGTAGGGGATGGAATAAATGACGCTCCGGCACTTGCGACAGCTGATATCGGGATGGCAATCGGTACAGGTACGGATGTGGCAATGGAAGCAGCAGATATTACTCTTATTCGCGGCGATTTAACTAGTATTGCGGACGCGATTTTCATGAGTAAGAAGACAATCACAAATATTAAGCAAAATCTGTTCTGGGCACTGGCATATAACGTCATAGGAATTCCAATCGCAGCAGCAGGTTTCTTGGCACCGTGGTTAGCAGGGGCAGCGATGGCATTTAGCTCCGTATCAGTTGTTCTCAATGCACTAAGACTTCAAAGGATTAAGTTAAAGGCTTAAATGGAGAGGAGGATGCTTATATGAAAAAAGGTATAATAATCTGGGCTGTTTCGGCTATTCTTTATCTTGGAGTAGTCATTGCAGGTTATAGTGTGTATGCCAATAACAATCCAAAATCAGAGGAACACGATCATCATACAACTACTACTGAACAGGGGGAAGAAAGCATGAATCATCAATATAGTGATCAAGAGCACGGGAATCATGGTTCAAACACTACCAGTGAGATTACACCCAAAGTATCCTATGCAAATGGGGTAATCACAATTGAATTAAAAGATCATAATAATCATGCTCCGGAACTGGAAGTCTCTCATGAAAAATATATGCATTTGATTGTCGTTAGCTCAAATTTAAAAGAGTACCATCATTTACATCCAGAAAAAAAGGGCGATGGAATATATCAAGTAAAGATAAGTTTGGCAGATAATTCTTATAAAGCTTTTGTTGATATCAACCCAAAAGGGCTTCAATATGCGGTAAGACCTATTGAGCTGCAGGTTGGTGCAACGCATCATGTACATGGAGAAAACAAGCTTATTACTGATAAAGATTTTACCAAGACACTAAACGGTCAAACAGTTGAATTAACCCCTCATTCCTTTGAAGTCAACAAAGAGATTACCCTGAATTTTAATGTAAAGGGTGAGAAACCTGAAGAGTATTTAGGTGCATTAGGTCATGTGGTCATCCTGGACGAAGCAGGAGAGAAATATATACACGTCCATCCAGTTTCGAATGATCAAACTGTATTTGATACACAATTTGATAAACCGGGGATTTATAAGCTTTGGGCTGAATTCAAGTTTCACGGACAGGTCAATATCTACCCATTTGTTATAGAAGTTAAATAATAAAGAATATGGTGAAATAAAATGCGGATAAAATTTCAGACAATTTCAAACATTAAAAGCCGATAGTTCCTGACGCATTATGTAGCGCCAGGTGTATCATTTCAACATTCATATACCTTACCGGCGTATAGTAAATGAATAGACAAAAGGGAGAAAGTATATGATGAATAGTTTAAAAAAATTAAAATCGCCGTAAATGGCGGAATAGGATTTGGGGCTAAACTCAATTCAAAGCAACTTATAACGCTTTCGAAATATATGAAAGAAGATGATGAACTTGAGTTAACAACATTCCAACAACTCTATTTAGTAATTTCAGAAGATAAAAAGGAAGAAATCATAAAAGAATTCGAAAGTGTTGGCTTAGCCTGTTATCCAGTTGGAAACTACGTAAAGAGTTTGAGAACCTGTAATTTTTGTAAAGGGGAAGAGGAGGAAGGAATGCTAGTGGCGAAAGAATTAAATCGCCGAATAGCAGGGAAAGCCGTACTGTTTACCCTAAAGATTGCTTACACAGGGTGTCCCGTAGGCTGTGGTGAACCCATGTTAAGCGACATAGGTATTATGAAAGTTATAGATTACTACAATTTATATGTTGGAGGAAAAGCAAAAGGCAAAGACGCTGAAGTTGGTTCCTTGCTGATGGAGGATCTTACACCAGAGGATTTGTAAGATATGGTAGAAAAGATTATTACTGTATATTCACAAATGGGTAAAAAGCGGGAGACATTCAATAAATTTTTGAAGCGAATAGATAGAGAACAATTATAAGTTAACAAAAATTCCTGAGACCTTGATCGCAGTTATCAATGTTCATATCACTGTTCTAAACTACGTATCTAATTTTAAATTTTGAGGAGGTTTTATTGTGTCTACAAAGTCACAAACGATTTTACACGCTGACCCGAATCGTTGGAAGGCATTGGCTTTATTGGGATTTGCAAATTTTATAGTAATGATGGATTCAGCTGTTGTTCAAGTTGCCTTACCATCTATTAAAGGTGCACTTGGATATACAGAGGCGAATTTACAATGGGTTATGAATGCCTTTCTTATTATGTTTGGGGGATTACTACTTTTAGGAGGAAAACTATCTGATTTGTTTGGTCACCGACGCATTTTTATGTGGGGTGTTTCAATCTTAACTGTTTCGTCTTTATTAGCTGGATTAGCTTGGAATGAAATGTCATTGAACATAGGAAGAGCAATCCAGGGTGTTGGATCGGCTTTAATTGCACCATCAGCACTTTCAATTGTTATGATTTTATTTTCTGCCAATAAGCAAGAAATGGGGAAGGCACTTGCAATCTGGGGGCTTTCTGGTGCAGCAGGCGGTGCGATTGGTATCGTTCTTGGAGGTGTTTTGACGCAATTACTTAGTTGGCGATGGACTTTACTATTTTACGTTCCTGTCGGTATGATCGTTTTACTATTAGCACCAAAGCTTCTACAAAAAGGCATGCCAAAAACAGGCCGTATTGATTATGCAGGTGCTATTGCTGTTACAACAGCACTCGTTTTAATTGTTTTTGGTATCGTAAATGTAGAACATAATGGCTGGCAAGCACTTTCAACTGTATTACCTTTAGGACTTGGTATTGTTTTATTCATCATCTTTATCCTTATTCAAGTGTTTAGGAAAGAGCCATTAGTTCCGCTTAGCATCTTTAAGACTCCCAATTTGGCAGCAGGGAACATTTCGCTTATTTTATTATCGGCATCTTGGTTCCCTTTAGTTTATTTCCTTATTTTATACGTGCAACAAGTATTGAAATTTGAACCTTTTAAAGCGGCAATGGGTATGCTACCGGCGCCGATTCTGATGGCTATATTCATGATTGTTCTAGCTGAAAGGGTTATGAATAAATTGGGTATGAAAATAACAATGATGATCGGATTTATCATACTCGGTATTGCAGGACTATTATTTTCAGGTAATACAGTGGATGGAACTTATTGGGGTGATGTATTTGTCCCACTGGTATTAGCAGCACTTGGGAATGCTCTTACCTATCTGCCAGCAACGACAGCCGCTGTGGCAGAGTCAAAATCAGAGGATTCTGGTCTTGCATCAGGCCTGTATAATACGACCTATCAGGTTGGATCTGCAGTTGGTTTAGCGATTATGGTTTCGGTTGCAGCGGCAGCAACAGCTAGTGTTACAGGAGCGATAGCAGTAAGTCTTAATGAAGGCTATCAACAAGCATTTTTCTGGTCCGGTATGGAGGCTTTTGGTGGCGCAGTATTAGCCCTTCTGTTTATCCGTTCACCCAAGCAGTGAGAATCGAAAATTACAAATAATCTCATTTCCTATTTGTTTTTAGGGATATTGTATTAGGAGTAGGTGAACAATGATTGAAAGACAATATATTTTATCGAGTACGGGATTTGCCCGTCCAGCAAGAATGTTAATAGGTATTTCTAATAAATATTTATCAAAACTAGTTCTTGAATATAAGGGGATTTCTGTTGAATTAAATTACTCACTCGATTCGATAATGGATGTTATGTCCTTGGGAATTATACCTGGTGCTCAATTTATTATCAGGGCTGAAGGGATTGATGAGGATCAAGCTTTACAATTAATAGACGATCATTTTAGTAAAATGAAATTAATTAGTTTGTAGGATGAACAACATAAGTGGAATTGGGGTAACACAGGCTTAGATGTATCTAAAAATCCTAAAAATAGACTATCTGACAATAAATCAATTAATCTTTTATCTGCCACTTCTCTTTCGTTTACGGGACAAATGCAAAAGATAAGTACTATAAATCAGCATTTATTGTCTAGAGGAGTGAATTATAGTACAAAAGAATACTAGTGGTTATTGGATTAGTTGGAATGATTGGTTGGGCAATTTATGATTCTGCTTCAACATCAAAGAAACAAAGAAAAAGCCATTCAGGAGACTCAATCTATTAGTAATAAGTCTGAGGTTCTTGGGATTGAAGAAGGGGATAGAGCGCCAAATTTTTAATTAGACCTTAGATGGCCCAAATGTAAAATTGTCAGATATGCAAGGTAAGAAAGTGATCTTGAATTTATGGGCGACTTGGTGTCCCCCATGTAAAGCGGAAATGCCTCATATGCAGGAATTTTATCAATCCCAAAAAGGAAAAAATATAGAAATCCTAGCAGTGAATTTAACGACTGCGGAAAAAGATGTTTCTAATATTAAACCATTTGTTCAGGATTATGATTTAACCTTCCCTGT
This sequence comes from Bacillus sp. ISL-18, assembly GCF_018613415.1. Taxonomy (GTDB): domain Bacteria; phylum Bacillota; class Bacilli; order Bacillales; family Cytobacillaceae; genus Neobacillus. The sequence continues at coordinate 352,744 of NZ_JAGGQG010000002.1, forward strand.
TTTATTGGATCATGATGGATTGATAGGAGATACATATCAGGCCTTAACTATTCCTACTAGTTATATCATTGATACGAAAGGGATTATCCGAAAAAGAATCGTAGGTCCAATGGATAAAGAAAGGATGACTGAACTAATCAACAGTATTGAATAAAAGTCGGATTCTTTCATAATTTCACTATCGTCATCGATAGTATGCGTCAAGAAAGTGCATACTTGTTTCGGGATTCATCTGACTATATAATACGTTCAAAACCAAGTAAAGGCGGGAGAAGAGAAGGAGAAAAAATAGGCATCTTTGGATTATCGACAATTCCGGATACGATTACCCATAATCAATTTAAAGTGTATATCACCATTAGTTTAAGCAGTTTATGTTTAGAAATAATAGGATTATAGGGGGAGATTTATTGACTGAAATTACAATATGGGTCGCATTGCAGGGGGATTATTAGCATTTACCAAGTTTTTTAATGAAAGAGCACCGCTTCCAATATACCAAAAAGACAGTGGGATTTTTAAATTCAGTTATTGTGGGAATTATTTTTGGGGCAGGGTGGTCCCCTTGCATTGGACCTATTTTTGGGGCAATTATGTATGCTAATATTATGTATCCTACTCAAACCTTTTTTAATATTGCTGCCTATTCATTGGGGTTCTGCATCCCATTTATAATAATGGCGTTTTTCATCAGCAAGACAAAAATAATATTAAAATATTCAGCGTTACTAATGAAAATCGGTGGCGTTTTAATGATTCTCATTGGATTAATGATATTTTTTAATAAAATGACATACATAACTATATGGGGTTCCCAAATACAGCATTTTTTTGAGGAAATGTTCAGCAAATAAACATATGAAACTCGCAACTAATTAACGAGTATCAATGCGGCCAAATTTAGCCAGCAAAAAGGGAGCTTGTTATTAAAACAAACTCCCGTTTATATTTATTGGTTCTACGAGGTAGTTTTAACTTTTTGCTGCAGGAATTCGTCGGTCGTAATTATATTAGCATAGATACCGTTAAGTGCACTGACAAACGCATAGTGAACCTGTTCAGCTGGTACGACCTTATCTTGATAAGATAAGTCCCTTGTTGCACATGCATCTTCTATAAGTGTGGTTTCAAAGCCTAAATCCACTGCAGCTCTAACAGTTGCATCAATACACATATGTGTCATCATACCTACAACCACTACCTTGGTTACTCCTTTTTCTTTTAATTTGCTTTCTAATTCAGTCTTTAAAAAGCTGTTAGGAAAATGTTTTCTAATAAGACTTTCGTGTTCTAATGGTAGAACACTTTCATGTAGTTGAACTCCCTCGGTATCTGGAAGAAAGAAACCTAACTCTGGGTTAATTGCGATATGCTGGACATGAAAAATATGATCTTTGTTATTCTGTCTAAACCATTCAAGAACTTTTGCAGCATTAGCGGCTGCTTTTTCAGGGTTGCTTAATTCCATCTTTCCATTTGGAAAATAGTCATTTTGAATATCGACAATGATTAAAGCTGTGCTCATTTGTTTCACCTCATTTAAAGATTAAGTACAATAAAATAATAAATAATATCTTGATTTTTATCGATACTTTGATGAAACACTTTTTGATTAAATGATTTCACGGTGAAAGGAATTTATAATGGATATCGATCAAATTGATTTTCAGATTCTCCGGTTACTAACCGAAAATTCACGTGTCCAATGGAAGGACTTAGGCGAAAAAATTCATATGACGGGTCAGGCAGTAGGAAACCGTATTAGAAAACTTGAAGATAGTGGTGTCATTAAAGCCTACTCACTAATAATCGATGAAATGAAGTTGGGGCTGATCTTTACAGCGTTTGTCATTGTTCATATGAAATCAGCAAATCATGATGCTTTTATTTGGTTTATTAAAGATCGAAAAGAGGTAGTTGAAGCTCACCGAGTATCTGGGCAAGGCTGTTACCATTTAAAACTAAAAGTTAAATCCCAAGAACAATTGAATCAAATTCTTAATAAACTTCTCGATCATGGGAACTATAGTTTAAATCTGTCCATACAAGAGATTAAACAACAACACTCTTGGACTAGCACATTACAATAAATGTTTGCTCCGTTAATATGAAAACCAACCAACTGAATGATAAAAACAGCAAAATTCCGTTTTCGCCAACAGGACAATCAAGTAATGGTAAAACGATTGAATGATTCCAAAGTTAAAGTCACTTTCCACGAATCCATTCGGTCCATAACGCCTGGACAAGCAGTTGTCTTCTATCAGGGAGAAGAATGCCTCGGTGGAGGAACGATTAACCAAGTATATCGTGGCGACAAACAATTAACGTATTTAGGGTGAAGAAGAATCGAAACTAAAAACGGTCTCCTGTTATGATTTTATTAAAATTTTACAAAAGTAATTTAATTAGGAGATGATGTTTATGACATGGACAATAATTTCAATCATTCTTATAAGTCTTCTTAAAATATTAGTAACTTGTCTTCCAACCGGTACAGTCGAATGGTTAATGAAGAAATTTGAGACTCATTCAAAACTTAATGTCGAAAATATCACTTTAACCATTGACGGAAAACAACTTGAAGTTGAAGATAAAATCAAAGTGATTAATGATTTTAATGAGGCAATTTTTACAAAGAAACACTATATATTCCCGGGAACAGAAGATGCTTTTTTAAGTCTGGAGGATAGTGAAACACCCATAGTTATTGATACTAAAATAGGAAAAAAAGATGTTAGGTTATTATTGTATAGATACAATGACCGCGTCGATGTTGTTAAACAGTATAAAAAGAAATTGGTGGCATATAGTTTGCTTTCCGAAAACCTTCAAAAACTGTCGTAGCCACTGACATTACACAGGGGATGAAGAAAATCCACGCTTTTTAGGGTGTGGATTTTTTAGTTTTAAAAATGAGTCCATCTTCGTGTCTATTTATAAAGTACTCAAATTCCTTAGTAAATAAAGAGATTAAAGGATTAAGATTATTTTTATTCCAGGCAATAATGAAATCAATTTCCTCTATTTTTTCTTCTAGTTCAATAAAACGAAGTGTTGGAGGGGGATTGACCATTGCAACGGGAAGAATGGAAATACCAATACCGGCTTCAACCATGAGTAACACGGTTTCAAAGTGAGAACATTCCTGTATGATGTTTGGAGAGATACCATACTTAATAAAGAGTTCCGAAATATGTTTGAATCCATCTGGGGACACTTCTGGATTAATAACGATGATCGGCTCAGAGGCAATCGAAGTTATACTAATTTTTCTATGATTCGCAAGAGGATGTTCACTATTCATAACAACTTTAATGGGGATTTTGGATATTTTCCTAGAGATAATTTCGGGGAATTTTTCAATTGTTAACGATAGAGTAAAACCAATATCAATTTCTCCTAGTTTTAAGGAGGCATTAAGTGTATCCCGCGTGTATTGAATTAACTCAATGTTAGTATCCGGATATTTCTTGGTAAATTGATGAATTAATCTTGGTAAAAAGAGTTTCTCAAGTCCCAAATACCCAATTTTTATTCTTCCCGACAATCCGCTTCCTCTAAGTCTGGCATTACTGATCGCTTCTTCATAATGGGCTATAACGTTTTTGGCATCTTTTAATAATTGGGATCCAGCCTTCGTTAATTGGACAGTTCTTCTATTTCTTATAAATAATTGAACTCCAATAAGTTCTTCAAGATTAGCGATTTGTTTACTAATAGCTGATTGAACAACAAAATGTTCCGCTGCTGCCTCGGTAAAATTCAACCGTTCCGCGACGGAGACAAAGTATCGTAATTGTTTAAGATCCATAAGCTAGGCAAAAGCTCCTTTCTTGATGATTATGTACTGTAGACTAATTACCTATATGAAAAAAAGGGATAACTGTGAACGATTAGTTATATTTCTCTCTCGTGTCATTCTAACATATACTATGTTTTGAAGTTAGCGATATGGAAAAGGTAACTTAATAATTAACTAGATTATTAAAGTTAAAAATAAAGGAGGATCACAATGAGTAATTTGTTTACCAATAACCTGCCAAATCATAAGATTCCTTATTTGTTAAGAAATGGAGAAGGAGATCGTTATCTATTTGGCAGACAATTGGCTACTATTATTGCGAGTGGAAAGAGTACGGAAAACTTAGTTGAAATGGTCATTCTTTCAGGAGGAAAGGGAGACTCATTCCCATCGCATAAACATTTACATAGTCATGAAGGAATTTACATCCTTCATGGGCGGCTTGAGCTTGCGATTGCTAATAAAAAATATTTACTGACAGAAGGAAACTATGCTTATATTCCTGCTGGTACGGAACACAGCTATAAAATGCTCAGCCATCGAACTCAGGTTTTATCTTTTACTTCAAAAGGAGCGGTGTCACAACTTTATTCCATTATTGGTGAGCCTTACGACAAGTTTGTTCACCCTCCAAAAGCCGTGAATGAACCATCCTTTGAGAAATTTAAGGCAGCCTCACTTTCAGCAGATGTAGAGTTTTTCTTTGAACATCAAGATCTTGGTCCATCACAACTTGTAGAAAATGGGGAAGTATCTGAGGAAGCTGCGCCATATGTCCTTGAAACAGGAGAGGGGATTCGCTTAGTTACAGGGGATCAACTTCATACCTTGATGACCACTCAAGCCAATTCTAATGGTGAATTTATTTTTGTTGTTTCAGAAGGTCCGAAAGGTGAAGCGATTCCTGAACATTATCATGAAGAGCATACGGAAATTTTCTTCTGTATTGAAGGCCAAGTTACATTGTGGGCAATCGGAGAAGAAGTGGTTCTACACCCTGGTGATATTCTTCACGTGCCTGCTAACACCGTTCATTCTTATCGAATGGATTCTCATTACACAAAAATGATTGGTATCCTCGCCACTGGTCTATTCGAGCCATTTTTCCGTACTCTTGGAGATGTTTATGATGAATATATATTCCCGAGCGAGCCGGCTTCACTCCGTTTTGATCGAGTACTGCAAAATTTAGATATTCTTGACCTCAAAGTACTTGGCGGTCGTCCAGAAAAAGATTAAAGTGACAAGAACATTATTTTCGGTTTGGAGGAATCTCATTGGAAAAGTTAGTCGTTCATTCTGTTGAAATCATAACAGATCTCGTTTATGCGGAGATAAATGGAAGACAGTTATTCGCTGATTTATATTTACCCAAGGGGAAAAATGAACCTCTGCCTGTGATTATTTGGCTCCATGGCGGGGGATGGCGCTTTGGGGATCGAAAATTGGGTCCTGATTTTACCCGTTTTTTTACCAGTAAGGGCTATGCGATGGTAAGTATTGATTACCGATTAAGTGATGAAGTAATTTTTCCAGCACAAATTCAGGATGTAAAAACAGCCGTTAGATGGGTTAAAACCATCGCAGGGGAGTATAGTTTAGACCGTAATAAACTAGGACTCTGGGGTTCATCGGCAGGAGGGCATCTTGCTGCGCTTGCCGCAGCAACTGAACCTAACGAATTTATCGGAGAAAATCCTCTCTATCCTGAGAAGAAAAGTGACGTTCAAGCTGTGGTAATCGGTTATGGTCCAGTTGATTTTCTCAAAATCGATGAACAACGGGAATTAGATGGGATTATTGAAGAAGACCCTGAATCAGTCCAAATTCCGAAAGATAAAAAAACCTCCGATCCTGATTCGTTTGAATCGTTGTTTTTAGGAGCACCAATATTAACATGTCCGGAAAGTGTAAAGGAAGCCAATCCGTTGACGTATGTAAAAGCAGGGCTGCCGCCATTTCTAATTATGCATGGTTTAAGTGATGTAGCTGTACCTGCACATCAAAGTAGGTTATTATATCAGGAATTAGCAGATAAAGAGAATGATGTATCTCTTTATCTAATAAAAGGGCTCGGCCATGGATTTCTGAATCGTACAAATTTAGATGAAAGTGGTCCAAGGGCAGCGGGCTATCATGCTTCATTGAATGGGGAAGAGGAGACTTCTGAAGAAATGACTCTTTTCATTTTTGATAAAATCGAGGAGTTTTTCCGAACACATCTTTCATAATAAAATATGTTTAAAATTTCTATAATTAAACGAAGGGCCATCGGTGGCTCTTTTTTCTTGTTTGAAATGGATAGTTTTTTGTCAGATATCGCTATGGTGATCAGGAAGAGACTCATATAAACTAAAAGTACAAGCGTTTTCATTTGACCGTCAGATACGCATTTTTATTTTTCTATATGAATTTTTTGGAGAGTGAAATTTTATGAAAGAATATAAAGATTGCCACAATCCAGTTTTACCATCAGACTTACAATTCCTGACCCAGAAGCACATGTAATAGAAGCTAGCGGTAGTGGTGAAATTTATATTTATCTAGATTATGAGAAGCAGGCAGCCGGAAGTATCACCTTAGAAGAGGGGGAATGCTGCTTCTTCCTTCCAAGGCCCTTCTGGGAAGCATGAAATTAAATTGCAATTTCAAAGCGTAAAAGAATTAGAGATTTATTCATTGTACTTTAGATAAACTCTTTTTAATCCATATCAAATGTTTGGCTAAATCCACACAGATAATTGTGTGGAATTTTCATAAAAAAGATGATTTCATCATATTTATCATTAATAAGAGGTTAAAGGGGTGAAATTATGTTACACAATGTTGGCAGAAGATTCATCTGGTTTCTGATCGGAAGTACAATCTTTGCTACCTTTATTGGATATGCCCTGATGAAGGCTGGTCTCATATCATTTCCTGATACTCCTAAATCCCAAAGAACACTAAATAATAAAGATTTTAATCTGAATAGAAGAGTGGGTAAAATTCGAGTAACTTAGAGATTCTAGATCAACACTGTGTAATTTAGTTGCTCAAATAGAATTATCCTATAGTTATCACTAAATCCTGTTCAACTATCAAAGAATTCGACAAAGGCAACCTAATCGACACATTTGGTTGCCTTTTGTCTATTATTTGAAGTTTTTTTACGAATCTAAGTGGTATGTTATTCGGCCTTATTGTTTAATTTTAACTAAAGAATTTATTTGATTATGTTTTTAAATTTCTAGTAATTGTTCCGCCATATAACTTGAACTATATTTAAATCCACCTGTGACCCATTCTATGATTAGCCCTAATATAGCATATGCTTGATAACTGGCATACAATTCTGGGTTAATAGACCTATTAGGGGAACAATCAATTAAGTCATTCAAGGCAAGATCCTTTAATACAGCACAGAGCTTACGTTCAAATCCATTTAATGTATCGGATTGAAAAATAAGTGAATAGAAATTGGCATATTTACTAACATGATCAAAAATCTTAATCGCCGAAGTTGTCAGGTTATTCACCTCAAACATATCAATGTTTTTATATGGTTCACGGTAGGATTCGATTAAATTAGTAATTACTTCATCAATTATTTCATTCAATATGTCCTCTTTATACTGATAATGCTTATAAAAGGTCCCTCGGTTCAAATCAGCTGATACCACAATATCCGATATGGTTATATCCTTGAAATCTTTCTCTTGCATTAATGATACCAAGGCGTCCTTCATAGCCTTCTTTGATTTAATAATTCTTCTGTCAAAATAATTAATAGACATATAACTCCTCCAATGTTCATTAATAATTTTTAACACTCATATGAACCTATTTATGTTGATTAATAAACATTTACAAGCTTATTTGCTGATTGAACCGATTAATTAACAACTATTATACTATACATATGTTAATAAACAAATGTTGAATAAAACTGAATATTATAAGTGAGTGGAGGGATTTATATGAGACTTCAAAATAAGGTAGCGGTGGTAACTGGAGCAGGTTCAGGAATGGGAAAAGCAATTGCGAATTCTTTTACAAAAGAAGGGGCAAAAGTAGTAGTTTCTGATATTAACATAGAAGCAGCAAATTCGACAGTGGAAGACATAAATTCTAATGGTGGACAGGCAATCGCGGTTTTGGCCAATGTTGCGAAAGAAGATGATATTCAAAACCTTATTAATACTGCAGTTGATACCTTTGGAACATTAGACATCCTAGTCAACAATGCAGGAATCATGGATAACTTTGAACCTGCGGGTGATATTGAAGATGATAAGTGGGAGAGAGTTTTTGCTATAAATACGACGAGTGTCATGCGAACAACACGTAAAGCTTTACCAATCTTTTTAGAAAAACAATCTGGTGTTATTATTAATGTGGCGTCAGCTGGCGGACTTCAAGGTGCTAGAGCAGGTGCTGCTTATACAGCTTCAAAGCACGCCGTTGTTGGTTTTACAAAAAATACTGGATTTATGTACGCAACAAAAGGTATTCGTTGCAATGCCATTGCCCCAGGTGGAGTTGAAACAAACATTGGTTCATCGATGACGGGTATTAACGAATTTGGTATAGGACGCATTCAAGCAGGATTAGCGATCAATCCACGTGTAGGTAAACCAGAAGACATTGCAAATATAGCACTTTTTCTTGCCTCTGATGAATCAAGCTTTGTGAATGGAACCGTAATTAGGGGGGATGCAGGTTGGACAGCTTATTAATTTATGCATTGTTAAAGTGATAATACCATCGGAATTTATTTGAAAGTTATGCAAACCACGCTTTTACCTGCGTGGTTTTTTTATATATTATTCCAAATCGGAACTATTCCCATGGGACAATCATTAAGCAGGTAACTATTAAAAGCGAAATTCAGACTTTTTTAACAACTTATGTTTGAAATGGATAGGAAATATGTCGCATATGGCTATAGTTAACTAATAACAACTCCCTTAAACTAGGGATAGAAGCGCTTTCAAATAATAAAAGGAAAGAAGGTTGAACAATGAATTCGAATGCAATCAAAACACCTTTTCCTCGTTTAATCACTGGTATTTCGATTGGTAGCTTTGGTTATAATCTTGCTCTTATTACACCAATAGCCTTCCTGCTCACTGTAAAGCTGGCCATGCTCGATCCAGCAAACGTTACCAAGAACTTCAGTATAATTGGTTTAACAACCGGTATTATTGGTATTTTTAGTCAATATTTGGCTGGCGTGATTAGCGATAGAACTACATGGAAATTAGGACGCAGACGTCCTTGGATTTTAATTGGCTCAATAGGTGGAGCGGCTGCACTTTATGGAGTTGGATCTGCTAAATCTTTTACCGTGGTCTTATTGTTTTGGGCTTTAGCTAAACTCTTGTTAAGTTTTATGAGTACGGCTCTAACCGCATTGATTCCTGACCAAGTTCCGGAAAATAAGCGTGGTACTGCTTCAGGAATATATGGTCTTGTCAGTCCACTTGCCATTATGTTTGGAATTAACTTAATGTTTATTTTAAATAGCTTGGCGATCGAAAAGAAATTTTTATTACTTGGAATGATTTGTGTTGTTTTTGCCATTATTACTAGTTTATTGATAAAGGAAGATAAGGTAGAGTATCAAAAAGAACGTGGAAACAACAATGCATTATCATTCGGAGAAAAAATGTCTCGGATTTATCCAAGTCCTAGAAAATATCCAAATTTCACCTTTGGAATGTTAACAAGATTTTTCATGGGGATTGCCTATACAGCTTCTTCTTTTACTAGTGTTTATTACCTAGAGCATTTTCATGTATCGCAGCAAGATCTAGCCGGAATTGTTTCGACTAGCATGAATATAACGATTCCAATCTTAGCAATCGCCAGTATCATCGGTGGTAGTCTTTCTGATAAATTTGGCCGTCAAAAACCATTTGTCTTTCTTGCCGCAGTGGTAACGGCAGTTGGGATTTTAGGCTATGGCTTTGCTCCAAGTATCGGCATTTCCTATGTTTGTGGTTCAATCATTTCCCTTGGCTTTGGAATGTTCCTAGCAGTAGATATTGCCCTTATGTCAAGAGTCCTGCCACATCCTGAAGATGCAGCAAAAGATATGGGAATCGTTAACATTGCCAATGATATTGGCGGATCGCTTGCTAACTCAGCAGCAAGCCCAATTGTTGCGGCAGGAGGTTATCCACTGTTCTTTGGAGTTCTGGCCGTCTTTGGAATTCTAGCTGGAGTCATGGTTAAACCAATCCCTGAATTGGAAAGAAAAGATCCAGCTAATATTGAATTGGCTCAATAAGATGGATAAATCCTCGCTGTGACTAGCGTGGATTTTATCCATATTTGTGGGAGGTTTCAGATGAGTATTACCTTAATGATCATCGCAGCGGCAACGATTCTTTTTGAATTATTCTTAACGCCTCTAATTGTTAACAACATGAGAAGTCGACGGAATTTAAGGAGGAAATAACTTGGTACAGGTCATCAAATTAACAATCGAAAATCAAGAAAGTCTGTTTGGAACGGACATCTTACACCCACGGTTTAGCTGGATACTAGAAAGTGAAAATAAAGGAGTTTTCCAGTCTGCCTATCAAATTAATGTGTTTGAAAAAGAATCCTCTGAGATTAAAAGGTTGATTTGGGATTCTAATAAAATACATTCACAAGTTTCAGTGAACATCGCATACGAGGGTCCCCTATTGAAGAGTAAAGCCATCTACACCTGGAAAGTCCGTGTTTGGTGTTCTAATGGCGAGGAATCGGCTTGGAGCAATGAAGGTCAATGGGAAATGGGGCTTTTACACGAGAGTGAATGGATTGCGAAATGGATTGAGCCACAGCAAGAAAATGTAATCGAAGAACCGGAACTGACCTTAGAGGACATGTTCATTAAAAAGAAGAAGGCGGACCAGCCTTCACCGGAACAGAGATTGCATCCACCTAAATTGGTTCGTAAATCCTTCCAGATCGACCAAAAGAAAATAGAGAAGGCCCGCCTTTACATTACGGCTCATGGTCTTTATCATGCTAAAATTAATGGTCAAAAAATTACCGGTGCAGAATTCACACCTGATTATACATCCTATTCCAACTACTTGCAGTACCAGACTTACGATGTTTTGCCCTTTTTTCGAGAAGGTGAAAATGTATTGGGCGTCATTCTTGCAGACGGCTGGTATGCAGGAAGAATCAGTGTTCCAGGAGGAAGCGCCCAATTTGGAAATAGATTAGGGCTGTTAGCTCAATTGGAGATCACTTATTCTGACCAAACAAAACAAATCATTGCAACAGACGATTCCTTTGTATCATCAAATAGTCACTATGTTTACAGTGATCTTTTTATTGGCGAAAAACAGGATAAAAATCTTGAAAAGACCGGATGGGACCAGCCAGGATATGATGAGTTATCCGATGAATGGGCGCTCGTTACAGTCGTTGGCTATAAGTTTAATAACTTACGAGCCCAATATGGTGAATTCGTAAAACCGGTTAAATCTCTGCCCTCGATTAATATTTGGAGGGATCAAACCCAGGCTTATATTATCGACTTTGGCCAAGTTATTGCCGGACGAATCCGGCTCCATGTACATGGTCCAAGCGGACAGGAACTTAAATTTGAACATAGTGAAGTCTTAAATGAAAATGGAGAGTTTTTTAATAATATAGTAGGAAGAAATAAGGACCAAACCGATTATTATGTAACAAGCGGTGAAAATGGAGAAGTTTTCGAGCCAACATTCACTTTCCATGGTTTCCGTTATGTTCGTCTATCAGGCTACCATTCTGTACTTCAACCAGAGGATATAACAGCAATTGTTTTATATTCAGATATGAAGCTCACAGGTCAGTTCACAACATCTGATCCAGAGATTAATCGACTCTGGAAAAATATTCAATGGAGCCAAAAAGGCAATATGCTATCGATTCCAACAGACTGTCCGCAGCGCGAAAAAGCAGGCTGGACCGGTGACATCCAGGTTTTTGCTCCAACGGCTGCCTTTAATATGGATGTTCAAGCCTTTCTGACAAGATGGCTGTGGAATTTGCAGCTGGAACAAACCGCAGAAGGTGAAATTCTAAATTACTGCCCTGCACCAAAGGATATCTGGAACGATAAGAAATTTACGGGAACCATTTCCTCAGCAGGCTGGGGGGATGCCATTTTGATTGTTCCTTGGGTACTTTTTCAGAGGTACGGAGATAAACGGATCCTTGAACAATCCTTCCAAGCGATGGAAAAATGGCTTGATTATGTCCAAAAAAGTGCAGCGGAGAACAAAGAAAATGCTGAAAATGATTATACTAAATACTTATGGGATACAAAGTTCCATTTTGGAGACTGGATGATTCCTAGTTTTATGCTTGGTCAAGAACCACAAGGACCGATTGCTTCTGCGGTTGCAACAAAGGATCCGATTGCGACAGCCTTTTATGCGCATTCAGCTGGTTTATTAGCTGAAATAGCTAAGATTATTGGAAAACAAGACAAGGCTGATTATTACGATAACCTTCATGCTAAGGTGAAGGAAGCATTTGGAATGGCCTATGTAAACGAGTCAGGGCTAATGACAGCAGATTACCAAGGCGTATACACAATTGCTCTTGCATTTAACCTACTCTCAGGAGAGAAAAAGAAAAAAGCAGTAAAAAGATTAATAGTGTTAATCGAGAAAAATGATTATAAAATCGATACAGGATTTTTATCAGTTCCTTTTATTATGGATGTTTTATGTAAGAACGGCTACGAGGAAATCGCCTATAAGCTGCTCTTCCAAACTGCCTGCCCATCTTGGCTATATGAAGTGGAAAATGGGGCAACAACCATTTGGGAATCATGGGAAGCGATTAAACCAGATGGGAAAGTCGGTGCCTTTTCATTTAATCACTACGCATTCGGTTGTATCGGGGATTGGCTCATCCGTCATATTGGCGGTTTAACTCCAATTGACCCAGGATACAGTAAGTTTAAGGTCGAGCCGCATTATGATGACAGATTAAAATATGCTGAAACCCAATTTGAATCCATTTATGGTGATATTAAGGTGAAATGGGATATACAAGAAGAAAAGAAAATGATCTTACAGGTCTTGGTACCAGCTAATACAATTGCTGTTATTTCACTAACAAATGTAGATCCCGGCTGCCTTCAGGAACTAAATGATTATGTGACTGAGATGGAATATTCAAATTATCAATATGATGAAAAGGAAAGAAGAGTTGAATTCACTGCACCCTCCGGGAAGATTAATATTGAATACCAATTAAATTTAATTTTGTAAAATAAACGGTTAGTGAGTTAAAACTTGGAACCAAGTATAGTAGAAAGCAAAAGGGACCGCCTTTATCATAAGTGGTCCCTTAACTCTACTATAGAATAATAGGTTATTTATGGCTTAACCGTTGACTAAATTTGCTGCCCGAAGCTCTTTCCGTGCGACACCTGTTTCATGGGCGGCTTTGACAACAGCAGCACGAACTTTTTCTACTACTCTTTCATTGAAAACACTCGGAATAATATACGATTCACTCAGTTCCTCGTCCGTCACAACAGAAGCAATGGCTTTAGCGGCAGCGACCTTCATAGCTTCATTAATTTCACTAGCACGACAGTCGAGGGCACCGCGGAAAATTCCTGGGAAACAAAGAACATTATTGATTTGATTTGGATAATCAGATCGGCCAGTAGCTAAGACCCTTACGAAGGGTTCCGCTATTTCAGGATCGATTTCAGGTTCTGGGTTTGCCATGGCGAACACGATTGGATCCTTTGCCATGTTTTTAATATCTTCCACCGTTAAGATTCCAGGTGCTGATACACCGATAAATACGTCAGCTCCTTCAATAACTTCGGATAATGAGCCTTTAAGATTATCCGGATTGGTTATCTCAGCATAGTGATTCCAATACTTATTGTCATAATGAACATCACGGTGAATAGCACCATTTCTGTCAACACCAATTATATTGCGGACCCCTGCGGACAGGAGGATTTTTGTGCAGGCAATTCCAGCTGCTCCAATTCCGGTGAAGACGACTTTGATATCTTCAATGTTTTTGTTAGTGATTCTTAGCGCATTTAACAGCCCGGCAAGTAGAACAACTGCTGTTCCATGCTGATCATCATGAAAAACTGGGATATCAAGCTCTTTCTTTAATCTTTCTTCTATTTCGAAACACCTTGGTGCTGAAATATCCTCTAAATTGATTCCTCCAAAAGCAGGCGCAATCGTTTTAATGGTACGGATTATTTCTTCCGTATCTTCTGTATCAAGGCAGATTGGAAAGGAGTCAACATTTGCTAATTGCTTAAAAAGCATGGACTTTCCTTCCATCACTGGCATTGCTGCAGCTGGTCCAATATTACCGAGACCAAGGACGGCCGTACCATCTGAAATGACCGCAATGGTGTTCCGCTTGATTGTTAAAGAGTAGGCTTTCTCTGGTTCCTCTGCAATTGCCGTGCAGACATTAGCGACACCAGGAGTATAGACCCTTGCCAAATCCTCACGATTTTTAATCCTAGTTTTAAGCGCTGTCTCAATTTTTCCGCCTAGATGCATGAGGAAGGTACGATCGGAGATTTGGATTACCTTGACGCCTTTAAGCTTGGCAATCAATTCTCCAAGAAGCTGGCTATGTTTTAGTCCATGGACATTGACGGTTATGTCGCGTATCGTATGTGTTTTATTTGATGAAATCACATCGACCCCAATGATATCGCCGCCTGCATTACTGATGCAGCTGGCAATGTCAGCGAATGAAAAAACTTCAACATCCAACTGTAAGCGCATAATAATGTGTGTACTCGTACCAGTTCCGATTGACAAATTAACCCACTCCCTAAATTCATATATTTTATATAATCGTTAATTCTCCCTTTAGTAGTAGGGGAGAGTAACAGTAAATCTCGTTCCTTTACCTGCCTCTGCTGACAGTTCAATTTGGCCGTTTAGCTTTTCTAAGCTGGATTTAACTAGAGATAATCCAATCCCTCGATCATTCCCTTTTGTAGAAAACCCTTTCAAAAATACCTGTTCAACCATATCCTTGTCTATCCCAGGACCAGTATCGGCTACCTCAATTAAAAGCTCATGATCGTAATAGTCAAAGTGGATAAATACCTTTTTATTCTCTTGGCCTGAAAGAGATTCTAAAGCATTATCAGTTAAATTTCCGATAATCGTGATTAATTCATGAGTGATTTCAGGCAAAGAAGGTTCTGGTAAAATATCTTCAACTGAAAAAATAAGATCTGCACCAATTTCTCTCGCATAGCTCATTTTTCCAAGAATGAACCCTGCTAGAGCGGGATCCTTTATTTTATTGACAATATAACCGACTTCATTTTGAAGATGATCGGAGATCTGGTCAATATAATCGGCAAGTTTTCCATATTGCTGGAGGTGAACTAATCCTAAAACAACGTGAAGCTTGTTCATAAATTCATGGGACTGTGCCCTTAAGGCTTCAGCATAGAGCTTAATCCCAGTTAATTCCTCTGCTAGCTTATTAATTTCGGTTTTATTTCGAAAAGTAGTAATGACACCAACCATCTGATTACCAACAAAAATCGGTAATTGGTTTGCGAAAAGGGTAATACCTGATAAATCAATTTCTAGGTTTAGTCTTGGTTTTCCTGTCTCCAAGACATTTTTCAATTGAAGTTGAGGCAGGTATTGATCAACTAAGCGGCCAACAGGATTGTCTTTGATTCCCGCTTCATCAAATAAACGAAGCGCTTCATTATTAATGAGGGTAATACGGGCCTCTTGGTCAACAGCTAGAATTCCTTCTTTAGTAGATTGAAGCATGGCACTTCGCTCTTCAAGTAATTTTCCAATTTCAAACGGTTCAAGACCAAACATACTTCTCTTTATTTTTTTTGCTAGAATAATAGCGCCAATTACTCCTATTATAACGCCAAAAATAACAGCAAGATAAATGATTTTTTTGCTATTTTTAACATCCTGTTTGACCTTGTTGAGAGAAATCCCCACTGCAACAGCGCCGATTTGTTTTCCATTGTCTGAGAACACTGGAGTAAAGGCCCTTAAAGAATACCCTAATGTTCCTTTGGCAATGGAAGTCTTCTCATGACCATGGAGAACAGGGCCTTCATCACCACCAACAAATCGTTGACCGATTTTATCTGGGCTAGGATGAGATTTCCGAATCCCATTCATATCCATAACAACAATAAATTCAACGTTAGTGATTTTTACCATTTCGTTTGAATATTTCTGAATAGCAGGCTCATCCTTTTTTTGTTGCAGCGCTTCCAATACAAGGGGAGAATGAGCAATCATTCTTGCAATATTCATTGCTTTTTCTGTTTGATTTTTTTCAGTTGTTTGTCCAATTTCATTACTTATAAGTAAATCGGTGACAAATAAAGCTAGAGCCACAACCCCGCAGACTAAAATGGTTATAGTCGTTTGAAGACGAAACTTAGGTCTTTTATTTCGCACAGGAACACCTCTTTTCTTTTTATTTAAAGGCTATAACCTGTACTTATTCATTGGACGGCCAACGGAACCATATTGAATTTCCATTACAATCTGACCTTTTTTCTCTAGATAATCCAAATAACGGCGAACAGTAACACGTGCTAAGCCAATTCCTGCGGCCACATCTTCAGATGAAAGAGGTTCGGCTTGTCTTTTTAAAAATTGTACTATTTGCTGGAGGGTTCTGTCATTTAGCCCTTTTGGCAAATATTCAGACTCGTCTCCTGTGAGTTTAACTCCCATCAACGCATCCAAATCTGCTTGCTCAAAGGGCTTATTTTCCTTGTATTTTTTAAATGTTTGCCGATATTGCTCAAGTGCTGTTTGAAAACGGTCAAATCGGAATGGTTTTACAATATAATCCATTACACCTGCCCGAAAAATCTCCTGAATATGCTGTGGATCGCGATTGGCTGTTAAGAGTATGACGTCTAAAGGATAATGGTTATTTCTAATGGTTTGTAACAAAGTAAGTCCATTTGTGTCTGGTAAAAAGAAATCTAGTAAAACGAGATTAGGCTTTTCTTTGTTGATGCAGTAAATGGCTTCTTTACCAGTGAAAGCTTTTCCAGCTAATTTAAAGCCAGGAAGCTTGGAAACGAATTGAGCATTAATTTCCATGACCATCGGGTCGTCCTCGACAATCAAGACTTTGATTGGCTCCATGACTTTTCTCCTTAGATATCTTTTCTACCATTATAACCTACTTTTTTTCCTATCCTCAAAGAAACAGCCACGATTTTCGTGGCTGAAGACTTTTTTCTAGTTTTGCAGGAGGTTAGGCTGTTTGACTAATAGATTGCTTAGCCGTACCATTCTCATCGAATTCATTTTCCATTTTCGATACAACCACTGTGGCCACCCCGTTGCCAATTAGATTTGTTAAAGCACGAGCAGTTGACATAAAGCGGTCAACCCCTAGAAGAAGGGCAATTCCTTCAACAGGCACGCTTGGGAATGCAGCTAGTGTTGCTGCTAAGGTGACAAAACCGGAACCTGTTACACCAGCAGCACCTTTTGAAGTAAGCATTAAAACACCAAGTAGTGTAGCTTCCTGACCAAAGCTTAAATGAACCCCAAATGCCTGAGCAATAAATAGAGCAGCCATAGAAAGATAGATTGATGTTCCGTCTAAATTAAAGGAGTATCCAGTAGGAACAACTAGGCCAACAACCGACTTGGAGCAGCCGTATTTCTCCAGCTTCTCCACCATTTTAGGAAGAGCGGATTCTGATGAAGATGTTCCTAGGACCAAGAAGATTTCATCTTTAATATAATTAATAAATTGAAAGATATTAAATCGATAGAACTTAGCAATGCTGCCTAACACCACAACAATAAACACTACCATCGCTAAAACAGTTAACCCGAACAATTTTCCAAGAGACACGAGGGAACCAATACCGAATTCGCCAATTGTATAGGAAATCGCACCAAAGGCTGCAATTGGTGAATAGTACATAATAAGATTTACAATCCGGAAGAAAGTATCCGACAATTTCTCGAACAGGTTAAGGACGACTTTTCCATGTTCACCGAGGCCAGATAAAGCAATTCCGAATAAAACAGCTAAAAAGAGAATCGGTAACAGCTGCCCATTTACCATTGCACCCAGAAAATTATCGGGAATAATTCCCATGATAAAATCCAAGAAACTATGACTTCCTTCGGCTGCTTGTTTCGTGAATTGGGTAATGTCCCCTTTTGCACTGTGAGCATTTACACCTGAACCGGGTTTGAAAATGGTAGCAAAGAGTATCCCAATCGCCAACGAAATAGTGGAAACGATTTCAAAGTATAGTAAAGCTTTTCCACCGATTCTGCCGACTTTTTTCATATCCCCCATGCCAGCAATTCCGACGACGATCGTTAAGAAGATGATTGGTGCAATCACCATTTTAATCATTTTGACGAAGATATCCGATAAAACTTTTAAATCAGCACCTGCTTTTGGAAATATAGCACCAAAAATAATACCAAGAATGATTGCGATTACAACCTGTGTTGTGAGACCTTTAAAATTAATTTTCATTTAACAAACCTCCTATAATAATAAAAATGTAAACACTTACAAAAGTCAATTAAACTAAGATGTAAACTCTAATTGAAAGTATAGATTTTAAAGAATAGTCTGACAATGTTTTGGTTATATCGTTCTTTTTGGTGATTTTGGTCACAATTTGTTCACAAAATAATTCGTAACAAAAAACCACGAAAGTCTACTAAGGAGTAGGCCTTTAGTGGTCTTTTTTGCGATATTCCGCTGGAGTAACAGCATGAATTTTTTTAAATGATTTATAGAAGAATGTAATATTGGTATATCCGACTTTATTAGCAATTTGGTCAATCGTTAAATCGGTGTTCTCGAGCAGCGTACAGGCATTTTTTATTTTTAATTGATGGGATAGTTCAATAAATGTTTTGCCTAAATTGGTTTTTAGTAATCTAGTTAGATGATTCGGATGAAAGTGGAACTTCTCGGCCGTTTGTTCAAGGGTCATTGTCTGATAATTTTGTTCCATAAAACTTAGAATCTCCGAGATAAACGCTTTCTTAAAGGTTGGTTCTTCTTTGTCTTTAGAATAGCTATTATAAATCCTTAAAAGCTCTGTAAAAATTAATAGCATATAAGAATTGATCGCCTCATTCGAGCAAAGCTGTGGATGAAAGAATTCTCCCAATGCTTGGATAATGATTTCTTTGAGTCGATTGTTAGAACCTTTAGGAAATATGATATACCGGCTATTTTGCTTTTGTTGGTAAATGGCATTCACGAAAAAATCGGTTAATAAATCATTTCCTGACAGCCTTTGAAGCAGTGCCGAATCAAAATAACTGGTCCGAATCATAATGTTAATAATAATATCATTCTCAGAGGCGCTTTCAATTCCGTGCAGAACATTTGTATCAAGTAAACAGAGGTCACCTTCTTTGAGAATTACCTCTTTGCCATTTATATACTGTGTACAAGTACCTGAGTAAACATAATTCATTTCAATAAAAGAATGTCTATGTTCGGTGAAATTGATAAAACGAGGGTGTTTTAGAAAAACAACATTTTGCTCAGGTTTAAAAAAATATTCTACCGGTACAATGTCGGGTGCTTGAACATCTTTCGAAAAAGTAAGTTCTGAGTCTTCCAAGCGGGAGTAATGTCTAGGGTTTTCATGTGTTCCTGAATACTTTTTTTCAAAGACATTCATCTCCCTCAATTGTTTCTCGATACCATTTGTATCCATGTTCATCACCCTCCTTTGTTGTTTATCAAATTCTTATAAATATAGTTTATCAATTTCTTATTCTTTTATAAAGTAAGGGATGGCTGTAGGTATGGGTATCTAAACCATTTAACACTATGAAATAATGTTTTATAATCTTTCGCTATGCGAAATAGAATGCTATACTATTAAAAGTTTCCAATAATAACATCCTAGAGGGGTTGTTCATTTAATAATGTCTAGTACCATAAAAGCTTTTATTAGTCTCTTTTTGGTGTCTGTAATGTGGGGTTGTAATTATCCAGTCAGTTCCTATTTGCTGCAAGGATTTTCACCTGTTTTTTTATCAACTGTTCGAATTTGCTCTACTTCACTATTTTTGATTATCTGTGCCTTGATACATAAGGGGTTGAAGCGTCCAACCATTTTAGAGTGGAAATTCCTCATTGGTGTCGGGATATTTGGAACCCTGTTAAATCAAACTTTCTACTTTACGGGTCTTCATCATACAACACCAGCTAACGCCTCTTTAATTATAGCCTTGGCACCGATAGCAACTATTTTGTTGGAACGGATTATTTTTAAGGTCAAGTTTACAATTAAAAAATCTGCAGGAGCCCTGATTAGTTTAATCGGTGTTTTTTCCATTATCGGCATTGCAAATGGCGCTTTAGGAATCTCGTGGGGAGACTTTAACATACTAATCGCCATGCTTTGCCTCTCGATTAGTATTTTATTTATTCGAGGTTTAGCGAAAACCATGGACACCTTTATTATTACTGTTTATTCGACTGTACTAGGAAGTGTATTGATGATTCCTGCAGCCGGAGTTGAGAATTTGGTGAGCGGCTCTGTTATCAGTCATTCTCTGTTTATGTGGATATTGTTAGCTTGTGCTGGGATTATCGCTCAAGGAGTAGCCGGTTTTTGGTGGAATAAAGGGGTAGCGAAAGTCGGTGCAGGTACAGCTTCAATGTTCATGAATATCCAGCCATTTGTCGCCATTCTTGCTTCCCATTTTATTTTAGGCAGCCATATCTCGCTTAATCAAATCTTTGGAGGTATCTTGGTATTACTTGGCGTATTTATAGCGAATATGCCATCGGTTAAAACGGTCGTTTCTACAGGATCAAATAAAGCGGCATTGTAAAAAGTCCTCCTGTTTAGGGAAGACTTTTTTTATTAGTCTAAAAGGTCGCTTTTTCTAGTATCCTTTTTAGTAGTTTTTTGTATAAATCTATAAATTCGCAATAAAAGTCCCAACCCCCTAATAAAGCCTTAAATATGACAGAATGGGATTGGAAATAAGGAGATACAAATGACAAATAATTCTACAGGAATAGAAATGAATCAATCAAAAGGGAATAAATTAACAAAAGGTTTGGTTTTGTTAATGTCTATTACATGTGGTCTAGCTGTGGCCAATCTTTATTACAATCAGCCGCTTTTAGCCGATATGGGACGTACATTTCATGCGAACTCCCACCAAGTAGGAAACATTTCAATGTTTACACAAATTGGCTATGCAATCGGCATGTTTTTGTTTGTGCCGTTGGGAGATATGAAAGAACGTCGTCAACTAATAACTGTTTTATTAGCTTCCGTAACCATTTCACTGATTGGCGTTGCTACAGCACAAAGCCTGCTTGGGATCTATGTGGTTAGTCTGGCTGTTGGAATCACTACGGTCGTACCTCAGGTAATTATACCGTTGGCAGCACAGATGGCTGAGCCGGATGAACGAGGAAAAGTGATTGGAAGTGTGATGAGCGGATTACTTTTTGGCGTTCTCCTCGCACGAACCGTAGCTGGTTTTATTGGAGGCAACTTCGGTTGGCGGATGATGTATTGGGTTGCTGCAGTATTAATGTTAGCATTAGCATTCATTCTAAAACTATTCTTGCCTAAAAGTTATCCGGAGGCAAACTTGACCTATCGTCAAGTTTTAAAATCCATTGGTGAATTAATTGTCACTCAGCCAACCTTACGAGAAGCGTCCTTAGTTGGAGGATTGTTGTTTGGAAGTTTTAGCGTATTCTGGACATCACTAGCCTTTTATTTAGAGGGAGTGCCGTTTAACTTTGGGAGTGAAGTGACTGGTTTATTTGGTTTGGTTGGTGTTGTGGGGGCTTCGGCAGCGCCTCTTGTAGGACGATTAGCTGATCGGTTTAGCGCAAAGTCATTGGTGGGTATGTTCATTATCATTACATTGTTATCCTATCTTTTCTTTGGATTTTTAGGTTCTGCTGTCTGGGGAATAGTCGTTGGCGTTATTCTATTGGATTTAGGTGTTCAGGGAGCACAGATCTCAAATCAAACCAGAATCTATAGTTTAGTTCCGGAGGCAAGAAGCCGGTTAAATACCGTATTTATGGTGACCTATTTCCTTGGCGGTTCGCTAGGTTCCTCACTTGGCAGTTATGCTTGGAACCTATGGCAGTGGCAGGGCGTGTGCTTAACAGGAGGAGCGATGATTGTGTTAGGGTTCGTTGTTTGGGGGATCCACCAGCTAAAATATAAAATCTAATCAATTAACATCACAGGATGAATCTGTGGTGTTTTTTTTATAAAAAAAACAGAGGTAAATGCAAATAAGGACAATAAATTGGTTGAATCAAGTTATAGGAAAATCCTCATTTTCTAGTAAGATATTAATATATTAGTAAGCGTTTCCAACCGAGAGGTGATGTTAATGACAAAATACAGTATTGCTGTTGATATTGGTGCTTCTAGCGGCCGACTAATTTTAGGCTATCTAGAAAATGAGATATTAAAACTAGATGAAATACATCGATTTGAAAACCAAATTGTCAAAAAAGGGGACTCCTATTGCTGGGAAGCCAACCAGCTTTTTCAAGAAATCAAAAATGGATTAATAAAGTGCCATGAACTTGGCATCAAACCGGATAGTATCGGAATCGATACATGGGCCGTTGACTTTGTTTTACTAGATGAAAACGATCAACCATTAACAGAGGCTGTTTCCTATCGTGACCCTCGAACTGACGGGATGATGGAACAGGTTTTTGAGAAGATCATGAAGGAGCGTCTGTACTTAGAAACAGGCATTCAGTTCCAAAAGTTTAATACGATCTATCAATTATACTCGATTAAACAACAGTCACCGGAAATTTTAGATCAAGCTAAATCATTCTTAATGATTCCCGATTACTTTAATTATTTGCTTACAGGTAAAAAAGCTAACGAATACACGAACGCGACATCTACTCAGTTAGTCAATGCCTTTACGAAAAAGTGGGATCATGACCTGCTGGATGTATTGGGGGTTAATAAGGAAATGTTCCATGAAATTAAGACACCTAAAACTGTCTTGGGAACATTAACCGAAGAACTAGTTTCAGAGTTAGGCTTTGACCTTCAAGTCATTCTGCCGGCCACACATGATACAGGATCAGCTGTTATTGCCGTACCAGAAGAAAATGAAACGATATATATCAGTTCCGGTACATGGTCATTGATTGGAGTGGAAAACTACTTCCCAATTTGTGTTACCAAAGCATTAGATTACAATTTTACAAATGAAGGCGGTATCGATTATCAATACCGTTTCTTAAAAAATATTATGGGTCTTTGGATGATCCAAGAGGTAAGACGTAACTACAATAACGAATATTCTTTTGCTGAGCTAGTCGATTTAGCTAGAGAAGCGAAAGACTTTAATGCCATTGTTAATGTCAACGATGACCGTTTCTTAAAACCAGAAAATATGATCCAAGAAATCATGAATTATTGTGTGGAAACAGGCCAGCCTGTCCCTAGCACACCTGGAGAAGTCGCTAAATGCGTATATGATAGTTTAGCAGTCAGCTATCAGGATGCCGTAAATGAAATTGAAGAAATTTTTGAAAAGAGATTTGAAAAAATCAATGTCATCGGCGGAGGCTGTCAGAACGAAATGCTGAATCAATTGGTTGCTGATGTAACAAAGAAAGAAGTATATGCAGGACCAGTTGAAGCTACGGCCATTGGCAATATCGTGGCCCAGTTAATGGCTCTAGATGAGATCCAGGATATTAAAGAAGCTCGTACGATTGTTAAAAATTCATTTGAAGTGAAAAAATATTTGCCCACTGCACCGATTACAAACTAACAGATAGAGAGGAAGAATGACATGACTATTCAAGAAAACTATGAACTTGCGAAAAAGGCTTATGAAAAATGGGGAATTAATGTTGACGAAGTCATTGAAACTTTAAAAAATGTACCGATCTCGATTCATTGCTGGCAGGGCGATGATATCGGCGGATTTGAAGTGAATCAACAAGAATTATCTGGAGGGATTTCCGTTACAGGAAATTATCCTGGTAAAGCGTCAACACCTGAAGAATTACGAGCTGACTTAGAAAAAGCACTTTCCTTAATTCCTGGTAAACATCGTGTCAACTTACATGCCATTTATGCAGAAACAAATGGAGAAGTAGTTGAAAGAGATCAATTAGAACCAAAGCATTTCGAAAACTGGGTGAACTGGGCAAAGGAAAATGGTTTAGGATTAGATTACAATCCGACTTTGTTCTCCCATCCAAAAGCAGATGATGGTTTGACTCTTTCTCATCCAAACGAAGAAATTCGTGAATTCTGGATTAATCACTGTATTGGAAGCCGGAAAATTGGGGAGTACTTCGGTAAAGAACTTGGTACACCAGCCTTAACTAACATTTGGATTCCAGACGGCTACAAGGATATTCCAAGTGACCGCCTAACTCCTAGAAAAAGATTAAAAGAATCATTAGATAAGATTTTTGCTGTTGAGGTAGATGAGAAGTACAATCTTGATGCGGTGGAAAGTAAAGTATTTGGACTAGGCTCAGAATCTTATGTTGTAGGTTCTCATGAATTTTATCTCAACTATGCCATGAAAAATGATAAATTATGCTTGCTGGATACTGGACACTATCATCCAACCGAAACCGTATCCAACAAGATTTCATCCATGCTTTTATTTAGCGAAAAGCTTGCCCTTCACGTTTCAAGACCTGTACGTTGGGATAGTGACCATGTTGTTATTCTTGATGATGAACTAAAAGAAATCGCCTTAGAAATTGTACGCAATGATGCATTAGACCGTGTAATCATCGGACTTGATTTCTTTGATGCCAGCATTAACCGTGTGGCTGCATGGACAATTGGAACACGCAACATGATCAAGGCATTACTTTCTGCTATGTTGGTACCAAACGAATATTTGAAACAGCTTCAAGAAGAAGGAAACTTCACTGAAAGATTAGCGTTAATGGAAGAATTCAAAACGTATCCATTTGGGGCAGTTTGGGATTACTATTGCGAAAAAATGGGTGTTCCAGTAAGAGAGTCTTGGTTAGAAGAAGTAAAAGCTTATGAGCAAGAGGTTTTATTAAAGCGATAAATGAATTTTTTGGGGAAGACTCAAATAAGGAGGATAATAGACTCCTATTTGGGTCTTCTTTTTTAGGAAAAAGAAGGAATTCTACAAAAAATTGAAGAATTCAACGAAATAAAGGAAGAATTCTACGAAGTTTTAAGTTATTCTACAAATTAAAGATGGAATTCTACAAACTAGCGAAAGAATTCTACATTAATTGTAAATAGGTTTCCAGTTCGTTCAATTTGATAGGAGGGTTCATATGAATTGTATTGATTTGCATTCTTTCCTACAAGCTAATAACACCAGGGAGGCACCGGATTGGGAGGTTATAAAAAATACCTATCCACCAGAACAAGTTAATGTAATAAATGGTGAGCCTGTATATAATTTTTATATGATCTTTGATTCCACAATCAATCCGATTGAAGAGAACATTTTCATATCTCAGAGTCCCGTTGCTGCGTTAGTCCCAATGCATATTCATCAATATATTGAATTAATTTACGTCTACAAAGGGAAATGTACAGTTATTATGGAAGATCATGAAATTAACATTATTGAGGGCGGAACAATCATGATAGATAAGAACACCCCTCACACAATAAAAGAAATATCCAAATCAGATATTATCATTGAGATGAAACTCAAGCATGACTACTTGTCAACTGGATTTCTTAGTCGATTTACAAATAAGAGTATTATCTCACAATTTCTAATTGACTCCATAATCGATAGTCGAAGAGCCAATAACTATCTGTATTTTCCTTTTGAACAAAAATCCAAAGTGGTTAGTATGATGGAGCAAATTATGTGTGAGTATTATGATAAGGACGTTTTCACTTCGGAATTGATTGATGCTTATCTGTTCATATTGTTTACTGAACTAATCCGCCACAGTAACCATTCGAATCATGCGCAGAATGACGAAATCACGCAGAAGGATGCCATTGTCCTCGAGTTCCTAAAGTATATTGATGACCATTTCAAGGATTGCAGTTTAACGGAAATGGCAGATCACTATAAATATCACCCAAACTATATTTCTGCTGTCCTTAAAAAGGCAACCGGAAAATCATTCAAGGATCTTCTGCAAATCCAGCGATTGAACAAGGCAGCTCTATATCTAACTAACTCAGACCTCCCAATACCTGATATTGCAGAAGAAGTCGGGTACTCGAGTGTCTCTTTTTTCTATAAGAAATTTAACGAAGTCTACTTTCAGACACCTAAAGAATATCGAGAAGGAAAGTCGAGAAGTTTAATATAGAACTTGTAAACCTTTAAACCGCCTTTACCCGGCGGTTTTATTATTTTACAAAAATATATAAAATCTTTGATTCGAGCAATAAACCTCTTTGTTTTTAATATTAAATCTTTTGAAACCGCTTGCTACAATATAGGTAATCAGCAGGATATAAGTTTACAAGGAGTGTTTAAAATGGAATTACATTTTCCAGTCAATTTTCTTTGGGGATCAACAACAGCCGCTTATCAAGTGGAAGGGAATAATTATAACAGCGATTTCTGGGCAGAAGAGCATGCGGAAGGCTCGCCATATAAAGATAAATCCGGGGATACCATTGACCATTACCGGCTTTATCAAGAGGATATTGCCCTGATGGCCAGTCTAGGATTTAATACGTACCGATTTTCGATCGAATGGTCCAGAATCGAAACAGAACCAGGACAATATTCACGTTCGGCGATTGAGCATTATCGAGATGTTCTTAAAACTTGTCACAAACATGGAATCACGCCAGTAGTAGCGATGCATCACTTTTCTTCGCCTAAGTGGCTAATGAGAATAGGAGGATGGGCTAGCCCGGAGGTTCCCGATCGTTTTGCTAACTATTGTGAAGTGGTATTCCGTGAATTAGGGCATTTAATCCCATACGCATTGACAATGAATGAAATCAACCTACCAGTTATGCTGCGTGAGATTTTCTCGGAAATTGGCTTTATACCACCGGTTGGGATTGAAAGAGATGCTTGGGTGGCTCCAAAGTGGAGAGAGTCTGCCGCTAAATTGTGCGGAACCACCATCGAAAATTATTTTACGTTCCATATGATTTCGGATGAGTCTTCTATCAAAATATTAAAAGAGACTCATCAGAAGGCACGTAAGGCAATTAAGCGGACATCGCCAAATACGAAAGTCGGTTTATCAATGGCTCTATCAGATATTCAGTCTATTCCAGGTGGCGAGGATTTGGCGGAGCAAAAATGGCATAGTTATTTTAGACAATATTTACCGATGCTAGAAGGAGACGACTTCTTTGGACTTCAAAATTATACAAGAGAGGTATACGGACCTGAAGGACAAGTGAGACCTGCTGAAGGGGCAGATTTAACACAGATGGGGTATGAATTTTATCCTGAAGCTCTTGCTAACGTGATCCGAAAGGTTTCAAAAGATTTATCTATTCCAATTATGATCACAGAACACGGTATTGCAACAGATGATGACACGCGCAGGGTAGAATTCATCGGTAAGGCTTTAGAAGGTGTTCAGGCCTGTCTTAACGATGGAATTGACGTCAGAGGATACCTTCACTGGACCACCTTTGATAATTTCGAATGGCAATCTGGCTATTCTATGAGATTTGGTCTTATCGAGGTGGACCGTTCTACGCAGGAACGAAAGGTTAAGGAAAGTGCACGATATTTAGGAAGTATTGCACAATTGAATTCATTGGTTGCCAAATAACTTTCATGGCCTCCGGGTGCAGCTCGGAGGCTGAGCAAAATCTTTGAATCGAGCAAAAAAAAACATTGATTTTACTATTATATTCTTTGAAAACGCTTGCTATAATCGAAAATTAGATAGGTATATAGGAGTAGTCAATTTAAAAAGGATTAATTGTTTTAACCCAAAGCGTTCAGGTTATTTATTAAAGCGTTTATATTATAGGGGGTTAATAATATGGAAACTAATATGTTGAAAAAGACGCCTTTTGTAAGGCTGGTAATCGCCGCAATGCTAGGTGTTGGTACATCGATCGCACCATTAGTATTATTAAGTTTTGGACTTTCTACCTTTATTGTTATTAGAATTGTTGGACAAGAACATGCAACCGCTGCCTTTGCTACTGCAACTGGTATCTCTGGTATAGCTGTAGTTATTTTTGGTCTTTTTAGCGGGGTTATTGCAGATAAAACACGATTAAAGATGGGCAGAAGAAGATTCTGGATGATCGCGGGCAGTATCGGGGGAGCTCTTTCTATGTTAGCTCTTACTTATGCTACGTCCCTTCCTGTTTTTATCATTGCATTGTGCCTAACAAACTTCTTTTATGGTATGGTTTCCCTTTCTTGTTACGCGGTTGTTCCGGAACAAGTAGAACCGGAGAAGTTTGGCCGGGTTTCTGGCCTCATTGGGGCCTCCGCACCTATTTTCGGTATGACCGGACAGATGCTTATGGGAGCCTTTGCTAAATCAACTCTTGAAGAGAAAATGATTTCGATGATTATTGTTCAGGTGGTTTGTGGAATTTTAGCTGCCCTATTAATTAAGGACAATTATTTTGTCGGTGCAGCAAAAAGTGAGAAAAAATCATTTGGGATTCGTGGCTTTTATCCAAGCTTTAAAAAGTATCCTTCCTATACTTGGGCGCTGTTAACAAAGTTGTTTATTAACTTCTCAAATGCTGGAATGGGTATGTTAACCTTGTTCTATATTGCAAGATTTCATTTGAGTGAAACAAAGATTTTTCAGTTAATGGCACTTATGGCACCTGGTATCATGTTAATGGTCGTGGCTGGAATACTGGGGGGCTTTTTATCGGATAAAGTGAAAAAACAAAAGCCATTTGTTATCGGTGCAGCCCTTGTTACAGGCCTTTGTTTAATCGCCTTCGCCTTCTCGTCAAATATTACATGGGTTGTCGTTGGTAATTTTATCTTCAATTTTGGTTTTGGAATGTATAATGCAGTAGATAATGCTCTTGTAAACCGAATTCTTCCATCTAAAGAGAATGCAGCAAAAGATATTTCCATTATGAATACAACAACAAGTTTGTCATCCACATTAGTAAATTTTGCAGCACCTTCTTTAATTGGTTTAGGAGTGAGCTTTTTTGGTGGAGATGGTTATACATTCTTCTTCTTGGTGCTCGCTGCTTTCTCTATCCTTTCTGCTGTTGTAGTCCTGCCAATTCCTGAAATGGAATCTAAAAAGGATAGCGGACATGATTCTACAAGTGAATTAGTTATATAATGAATCATTGAAAAATAAAAAGGGGGGATGAATGTACGTAATATACATTCATCCCTATTGTCTTTATGTCATTTGCAAGTTTTTTTAGTAACAAAGTATAGATTGAAAGGAATATAAAAAATGACGTTATTAAAAGTAGAGGCATTAACATGCGAGTATCGTAGAATTCCACTTGGAATTGATATAAAAAGACCCCGTATTAGCTGGAAGATCCAATCAGATAGACGGGGAACAATGCAAAAGGCCTATCAAATTCAAGTGGCGTATCAAGCGGATTTTAATGAAATCATATGGGATACGGGGATTATTCGATCAGATGAATCTACTCAAATAGAATATTGCGGCGGTCGAGAATTAAAGCCTCGAACAAGGTATTTCTACAGAGTAAAAGTCTGGGACAATTTTGATTTTGAAACAGAGTGGAGTGAAACAGCTTGGTGGGAAACTGGACAGTTAACTTCCGATGAGTGGAAAGCAGAGTGGATTACACCCGATCCAGCCGGAATCGATCCACTGAGTGAGCCGGCATTTCTATTAAGAAAAGAATTTATTCTAAAACCCGGTATTACCTCGGCTCGTATTTATGGCACTGGTGTAGGGTTGTATGAATTATATTTAAACGGAGAACGCGTCGGTGATGAACTACTCGCTCCGGGTTGGACAAGCTATCATAGCCGTCTTCAGTATCAGACCTATGATGTAACTGAGCAGCTTCTAGCTGGCTCCAATGCGATTGGAATAATGCTGGCAGATGGCTGGTATAAAGGAAACCTTGTCAGGGAAAATAACCGTAATATTTATGGTGATAGACGGGCAGCATTTTTTCAAATTCATGTAACCTATATCGATGGGACAGAAGAGATTATTGTAACGGACAACACATGGAAAGCTTCCACAGGACCGATTCTTTTTTCAGAAATCTATCATGGTGAAACGTATGATGCAAGGCTTGAAAAAGAAGGCTGGAGCCAGTCCGACTTCAATGAGCAGGATTGGACCGGTACGATTATTCAAGAAATGCCAATTACCCAATTGGTGGCACAGGAAAACTATCCAACCCGTGTAACGGAAGTTTTGAAACCAATAGATACGTTTGTGACACCAGCGGGTGATACCATTCTAGACATGGGTCAAAACATGGTGGGAAGAATTCGATTTAAAGTGAATGCACCTGCAGGAACACGAATTATTTTACGCCATGCCGAAGTACTGGATAAAGACGGAAATATTTATTTTGGCAATCTAAAATTTGCCAAGCAAACAGTAGAGTATATAACAAAAGGGGAAGGGATCGAGTCCTATGCTCCATATTTCACATTCCAGGGGTTCCGTTATGTGAAAGTAGAAGGATATCCAGGACAGGAAAACGTTCTGCCACTTGAAAATTTTGTGGGAGAGGTTATCCACTCTGACATGGAGAGAACAGGCGAATTTGAGTGTTCCGATCCATTGGTGAATCGACTTCAGCAAAATATTGTTTGGGGACAAAGAGGAAACTTCCTCGATGTACCGACAGACTGCCCGCAACGCAGTGAACGGCTGGGATGGACGGCGGATGCACAAGTCTTCATACCAACTGCATTGTTTAATTATCATGGTGGTCCATTTTTTACAAAGTGGCTTAGAGATTTAAAGGCTGATCAGCTTCCAGACGGCAATGTACCATTTGTCATTCCGAATGTAGAGGGTGGAAAAGGATCTGCTGCTTGGGGAGATGCAGCGACGATTATTCCATGGACCGTTTATCAAACTTACGGAGATAAACGTGTACTTGCTGAGCAATTTGACAGTATGAAAGCATGGGTAGAATATATCCGCAGGCAGGGCAAGAACGAATATCTCTGGAATACAGGTTTTCATTTCGGCGATTGGTTAGCTCTGGATGCGAAAGAAAATAGCTTTGTTGGCGCCACGGCAAGAGATTTTATTGCCACCGTCTTTTATGCCCATTCAACTAGGATTGTAAGAGATGCAGCCGAGGTCCTTGGGAAAGCGGATGAAGTTCAGGAATATAGTTTCTTATTGGATAAAATAATTGAACAATTTAATGATGAATTTGTTTCTCCATTAGGCAGACTAGTGTCACCAACCCAAACGGCCCATGTCATTGCGCTAATGTTTGATATGGTGGAGGGAAAAGCCAAAGAACGGACAGCCTATGAGTTAAACCAGCTTCTCATACAAAATGACTATCATTTGAATACAGGATTTGTCGGAACACCGTATATCAGTTTAGCTCTTTCCAAAGGCGGATATCACGAAACAGCGGTCAAATTATTAATGAAGGATGATTTCCCGTCCTGGTTGTACCAAGTTAAAAAAGGAGCGACAACCGTTTGGGAGCATTGGGATAGCATTAAGCAAGACGGTTCGTTCTGGAGTGATCAAATGAATTCCTTCAATCACTATGCATATGGTTCAATTGGAAATTGGATGTATAAAGTCGTCGCAGGGATCGATATGGATCCAGCAATACCTGCCTATAAGAAGATAAAAATTGAACCAAAATTTGCAGGTATTTCGTTTACCCAAGCAAAAGCTGCCTTTGAATCCATGTATGGAAGGATTTTATCAGCCTGGAAATTGACGAATGAAACAGTAGAGATCGAGGTTGAAATTCCTGCAAATACAACGGCAGAGATTCTATTACCTAAAGCGCGTCTTGCTGATGTGTTGGAAGGAAATAAACCATTGGTTGCAGGGGATATTCATTCATACATGGAAACAAACGAGGGTGTGCGTCTCACTGTAGGTTCTGGATCTTATCATTTTAGGTATCGAAACGAGAGTGGATTGAGACCAAACTTTACTGAGGATACACCAATTATTGATTTCCTTGATTATCATGAAGCGGTTGCTATCTTAGAGAAATTTGCCCCTGGTATCACAAAACCACCTGCTATTTTTTCAACAAAAGCTAGAAGCTTGAAAGAATTGGCGGAATTACAAGAGGCGAATTTAACAGTTGATAAGGTTAAGTCCATTATTAACGAGTTAAAAATGCTGGAATTGGAAGCTGTTTTAGTAGAATAAATAGATGAAAGCCAATCGCTTATTGTGATTGGCTTTCTATAGCGGTTGTTGGATATTTGTTAATAAATTCTGGATTTTGTTAATATGGCCTCAAATTTTGTTAATAAATCCTGGAATTTGTTAGTATCTCTAAATTTTTGTTAATATAGCCCAAGAATTTGTTGATAAAGCGTTAAAGCAGTAAAGTAAAGCCAAAAGGAGCAACCAACTGAGGTGCTCTTTTTTGGCTTCTACTTAATTTCCTTACTATCTAGGTTTCTTTTTAAAGTCACTAGGGGATTTTCCCATGTATTTTTTAAATTGTCTTGAAAAAATAAAAGGATCATGATATCCAACATGGCCGGCTACAATTTTAACAGAATAGCCCTCTGTTAATAGACGTTCGGCTAAATAAAATTTGGTTTGTAGACGATACTGTTTCGGAGAAATTCCAACAGATTCTTTAAATAATTTTCTTAGTTTTTCATAACTCATATGAAAGGATGCCGCAATCTCTTCTAACGATTTATCCTCGTAAAGCATATGTTTTGCCCCTGAAATGATCGTTTCGATGTCTTTGCTTTGATTCACAATGTTTTCCCGGTGCAAATTAATTAATAGTTTTTGTGTATTAAACAGAACTTCGGGAAGCTCAGCCGTTGTGGTTGTCTTTAACTGGAGAATTAAATCAGTGAACCATTGCTCTAGATATGGTTTTAGGTTTAATTCAAAAACAGGAGCTACTAGATTTAGCAGTTCTAGAGAAGCTAGTGAATGAAAAGTGGATTCACCGATACTTACATGAAATTCATACCAAGGCTCGGATGAATCTATGATTAACGAATATCTTTTTCCTGGCAGTTGCTGACAAAGTGAATGTACTGAAAGTGGATAGACTTGTCCCCTTTCCAAATCTATCAAACGCCCTGAACCCTGAAGTAAAACAAAACAATTGTAATATTCATGACTAATCATTGTAGGTAATTCATTACTATTTCTAGTCACAAATCCGCAAGATAAAATGCCATTTTTTATATCATTTGTTAAGTAGCGAGTAAATGTATCTGTCTTTGTTGGTTTAATCAATTCTATTACTCCTCATATCGGTTCTCCAAAAATAACATGATAGTTAAAGATTACAACCTTATAAAATATAAATCAAATGGTTTTTTATAATGATTCATACCAAAAATAACATGAAATTCATGAGTAATGTTATGTGTTACAAAAGTAGTTGATGATAAGATTTTATTGTAAGAGGTCACTAAAAACTAACTAATGAAGGTGTAAAAATGAGGAAAAAAAATCTGGACTCAAATTGGAGATTTAGTTATTCCACAGGCAACTCTAGTAAGGATAAACGAGGAAAAGCATACAAAGATACGGTCAATCTGCCACATGACTTTTCTATTGGATTAGATCGATCAGAATCAGAGGGATCTAATGAAGCAGGAGGTTTTTTTCCAGGGGGAATTGGCACCTACGAAAAAGAGATCTTTATCAATGAAGAGGAGAAAGAAAAAGTATATATCCTGTTGGTAGAGGGCGCATACATGAATGCGGAGGTCTACATCAATGGTCATCTGGCTGCTTTGCATCCTTATGGTTACACCGAATTTAAAGTAGATTTAACCGAATACATTCGCTTTGGTCAAAAGAATAAGCTCCGTGTCGTTGTCAATAACAATGCCATGCCGAATTCCAGGTGGTATAGCGGTTCAGGATTGTACCGACATGTACAGCTTCTAACAGCGGAAAAACTTTATATTGATCCATGGGACCTACTTGTTGTTACTGAGGATTTTAATGAGGATAAAGCAATTGTAAAAATGGAGGCAACGGTTACAAATGCGCTTTCTTCAGATGAAAGCATAGAATTTCAGACTATTATTTATGACTCGCAGGGTAATGAGATAGTTACAGAAATAAAGAGTGGCATCGCTCGCAGAGAAGGAAAAACTAATTTTAGCTCTTTCATCCCTATGGAAGCACCTCAACTTTGGTCTACTGAGAAACCTTATTTATATAAGGCTCGAACAAAGGTTTATAAAAATGGCTCTTTGATGGATGAAACGGAAACAACCTTTGGAATTCGCTCTATTTCTTTTGATGCAAAGAATGGATTTCGTTTAAACGGTACTTCTTTGAAATTAAAAGGAGGGTGTATCCACCATGATAATGGTCCACTTGGGGCAGCTGCATTTGACATGGCGGAGTATCGAAAAATCCGTCTTTTAAAGGAACTGGGATACAACGCCATCCGTACGGCACATAATCCGCCATCACGTGCTCTGCTAGATGCATGCGATTATTATGGAATGCTAGTCATTGATGAGATGTTTGATTGCTGGCGTCAAAAGAAAAATGCCTATGATTATCATCTGTATTTTGAAGATTGGTGGAAACGAGATGTGGAGGCAACTATTTTACGAGACAGGAACCATCCTTCGGTTATCATGTGGTCCATTGGAAACGAAATCGGTGAACGGGATGGCAATTCAGATGGAGTACAGATTGCAGAGGAACTCTGTGCGTATGTCAAACAACTTGATCCTACAAGAGCTGTTACAAATGGTGTAAATGCAATCTTCTTGGATGCGGGTGAATTTGGAGGGATATTGGCCAACATCTTTAATGGCAGCGCTGGTGATCTTTCTGAACTGCCACCGGAAGTTCACGAACTTTTAAAAGAGTGTGATCGCGTGACGGCTGAGTGGGGAGAAATAACAGAACCCTTTTGTAAACCTTTAGATGTTGTCGGGTATAACTATCTTGATAGCCGGTATGAAGAAGATGGCCTAAAATTTCCAGACCGGGTAATTTGCGGAACAGAATCCTATCCCAAAATGATGGCATCTGTGTGGAAAATGGTGGAGGAAAATCCCCATGTCATTGGTGATTTTTCATGGACAGCGATCGATTATATTGGGGAATCCGGGATTGGACGCAGTTTTTATGATGAGACAGGAAACCTGTTTGGAGATTATCCGTGGCACTTGTCAAATTGCGGGGATTTAGATATTTGTGGGTTTATACGTCCACAGGGGGAATATCGAAAAATACTTTGGAATAAGCGGAAAGAACCATATTTAGCGATTCTAAAACCGGAACACTTTAGGAAAAAGGAAATTGTGTCTGCTTGGGGCTGGAGCGATGTCGTTCACAGCTGGAGTTTTCCAAAGCATGTAGGACAAAAGGTTCGCGTTGATATTTACAGTAATGCTGAAGAGGTTGAATTGCTTATTAATGGAAGCAGTATTGGAAGAAAAACAGTAAATGAGGAACTAAAGGCCAGTTTTGAAGTGGACTATACACCGGGTTCCATTGAAGCAATAAATTATAGAAATGGCAGGAAAGCTGAGATTGATAGAATAGAAACTTGCGAGGATCCGTATTCTTTACAACTAGAAGTAGAAGAAGAGAATTGGAATTCAATAAACACTGATGATTTGAAATACATTACCTGCAGTATTAGGGATAAAAATGGATTATTAGTTCCATATGCAGAACATTTGGTAAATATAGAAGTTAGTGGAGCAGGGGAGCTTGCCGCAATTGGTACTGGAAATCCCGTATCAGAAGAAAGTTATAAGGAGTTTTTTAGAAAAGCCTATAACGGGAAATTGTTAATTGTTATAAGAGGGAAAGCGGAGGGAAAAGCAATCATTTCGGCAAGTTCGGAAGGTATCAGAGAAAACTCTATCGAGATACAGATGAACCTTTTTTGGTGTTGTTAGAGGGGATTTGTTAATATATCCCAGATTTTGTTAATATGGTTTTGATTTTTGTTAATATCACTTGGAAATTTGTTAATATCGCAAAATTTTTGTTAATATTTTCCCGAAATTTGTTAATAAAGCGTTAAAGCAGTAAAGTGAAGCCTTCTTTTAGAGAAGTTAGCTCAATTTAAAGAGCCAGATTTAAATAAGATCGATTTCGGATAGGCGTTTGGGAGCGCCTGTCCTTTTTTGACTAAAAAACAAAAATATATGTGTTTGTTTTCCAAAAAAATATGGTATATTTATAATGATAATAAGTAAAAAACAAATATAAAACAACATAAATAAAAAGAAAAGGGGTGGAAGCAATGCTGGTAGCAGAAAGACAAAAAAAGATCGTTGAATTGGTTAATGAACGACTAAGCATACGGGTAACGGAGCTCAGTAAAATTTTCTCCGTGACGGAAGAAACCATTCGCCGGGACCTTGAAAAGCTTGAAAAAGAAAATTTATTAATGCGCTCTCATGGCGGTGCGGTTAGTATTGAGAAGGACCAGGGGGAAGTTTCTTATTTAGAAAGAGAAATAACGAATGCGGAACAAAAGAAGGCAATTGCTGCGGCAGCGGTGCGTTTAATTGAGCCAGCTGATCAAATCGTATTAGATGCTAGTACTACCGCATGGTATGTCGCAAAAGAATTGTCCGATATGCCGCTAACCGTTTTGACAAATTCGATTAAGGTTGCGATTGAACTTAGTAAAAAAGAACAGATTAAAGTGATTTCAACTGGTGGAACCTTACTCTCACAATCATTATCATATGTTGGACCGTTAGCAGAACGATCCCTAAGCATGTATCACGTCAATAAAGCGTTTCTTTCCTGCAAAGGGGTCCATTTAGAAAGAGGATTAAGTGATTTTAATGAATCACAAGCGTTATTAAAAAAACAGATGATGGAAATTTCTGATGAAACGATTTTAATGGTGGACTCAAGCAAATTTGGAACTCGTGCCTTTTCAAGAATCTCACCTGTTTCCAATCTCGACTGCATTATTACTGATTCAAAAATAGAGGAAGAAACTAAAAACGAGTTGGAAGACAAAAATATCAGATTATTAATTGTAAACTAACAGACCAATATCCGGTCTGTTTTTTACACTATTTGATACATAGATGTATACTAGATAAAATAAGTAATTCCATTAAGATGGGTGACCGAAATGAATTTTACCTACGAAATCATTGAAATGAATAAAGAACTCCCCTTGCATATTTTTCTAAACAGTGTGGATTATGTTTCAAACCATTGGCATGACAGCATCGAGATCATCTTTGTCCTTAAAGGAAAAGTGAATGTGTCTGTGAATGATAAACGGTTTGAGTTAAATGAAAAAGATGTAGTTCTCATTAATGCAAACGATATTCATGCGATTCAGCACCAAGATGAGAATTTATTACTTACGATTCAGCTGCCAATTCCCGATTTAAAAGAACATATTAAAGATGTCGATTCCTATGTTTTCTCTTGTAAATCTTTTTTGTATGATGAGCATCATCAAGCAGAGTTTAATGAACTGCGTTCAATGTTAGCTCAGATGATGTGGGTAATTAATAAAGAGAGTGAAGGATATGAATTACAAATAAAGTCCCTTTATTTTCAGTTAATTTATTTGCTAATGAAAAACTTTAAAGAAGAAACAGAAAAGGAAAGCAAGCTTTCAAGCCAAAAACATATTGAGAGGTTATTAAGGATTACCTCCTATGTAAAAGACAATTTTAAACAGCAGATTACTTTGAATGAGTTATCCCAGATTGAATTTTTGTCTGTCCATTATTTATCAAAGTTTATCCAAAAACACCTAGGGATGCCTTTTTCAAAATACGTGGATAGTATCCGGCTTGATCATGCAGTGAAAGATATTGTCTTTACTGATATTCCGCTCACGCAAATTGCCTTGGATAATGGATTTGCAAGTGTTAAGGCTTTTAATAGAGCCTTCAAGGAGTTTTATCAACAGACGCCAAGTGAATATCGCCGTGCGGTAGAGATGGAACCAAAGAAAACGGAAAGTAATAAGGTAACACTTGCTAACTATGTGGAAATTGATAAAACACAGGCCTTCGATCAGCTATTTGCTTTTTTACCGTCTAAAGAACAATCATTAGTAGTTGAAAATAAAGCCGTTTTGAAAAAAACAATCAAAATTAATGTGGAAGAAAAGGCGGATAAACTTAACCATACATGGAAGAATCTTATGACAGTTGGTAAGGCCAAAGAGTGCCTTTATACCGATATTCAAAACCAAATCAAGCAGGTGAAAAAAGCGACTAATTTTAAATACCTCCGTTTTCATGGGATCTTTGATGATGAAATGATGGTTTATGGGGAAAATGAGCAAGGGATTCCTGAATATAATTTTCTTTATACAGACAAGTTAATCGAATTTTTGCGGAGCATACATGTAAAGCCGTTTGTTGAATTAGGATTCATGCCATCAGAATTGGCCGCTAGCCATGAAACGGTATTTTATAAAGAAAGCAATGTAAGTAAACCAAAGGATATCGAGAAATGGAATAACCTTCTAATGGCGTTTATTCTCCGTTATGAGAATCTCTACGGGCAAGATGAAGTCCTTCAATGGTATTTCGAAGTGTGGAATGAGCCTGATTTTTATGTATTTTGGCGGGGGACGTTCGAAGAATATTGCCTATTATATAAAAATACTTACGAAACCATTAAAGGGATAAACCCCCTTTATAAAGTAGGGGGACCAAGTATTGTTTCCATTAATAATAGTGACTGGCTGCAGCAATTTTTAGATTTTTGTAAAAGAGAAAATTGTATTCCTGATTTTATCTCCTTCCATAATTACTCACATGACGAAATGGATATAAATAAGAAAAAAAATTTAACGAATGATCAAGCCATGGAATCCGGTTATATTTCAAGGGATGAACACTTCCTGAAAAACCGAATAGCTGTTCTGAAGAGGAAATTAGCAGAGAATCATTTAAACGACATTGAGGTTCACCTTACGGAATGGAACTCTACGGCCTATCACCGAGATTTAACAAATGATACTAGCTTCAAAGCCGCTTTTATAGTGAAAAATCTCGTGGAAAATATTGATGCCATTCAAAGCTTTGGCTATTGGACGCTAACCGATTTAATTGAAGAAAGAAGAGCTTCCACGAACAGTTTCCATGGTGGATTAGGTTTGATTACAAATAATAATATTCCAAAACCTGCTTTTTTTGCCTATCAGCTGCTTGGCAAATTAGGGAATCAACTGGTTTCTCAAGGCGATGGTTACATTTTAACGAAAAATTCTAAGGGGTATCAGCTGCTTCTATATCATTATTGTCATTATGACCGGCTGTATTGTATGAACCAGCATGCAAACATTGATTTAGAAAATCGATACAATGTATTTCTTAATCAGAATCCGATTGAAATGAAATTCATTATGAATGAATTGAAAAAAGGGACATACAAAGTAAGGCAGTACCAATTAAACAGACAACATGGAAGTTCTTTTGATCAATGGGTCGAAATGGGTGCCCCTGAACTTATGAATCAAGAGGATATCGATTATTTAATTCATTCTAGTATCCCTAAACTTCAAATAAGTGAAGTGCGTATTGAGGAAGATTACATTTTAAGCACCATTCTCGGGGCTCATGAAGTACAATTATTTGAGATTGTTCCCCAAAGAACTCTTTAGGCAGGAACCCTACCTGCCTTTTTTTGTTGCAGAAAACTAGTAAAAAGGAACCATAATAAATTGAAATGACAATTTAGGTACCTGCTTTGAACAAATATCGGATAGTGAAAAGGTTTTCACATCTCTATAATGAAGAACATAAGGAAGCGTTTCCAGCTTGGTTTAGGAATAACTAAGAGTTGTAAATTATAGGGAGGTAAGTAAGATGGAGAATACCGTGATAAATAAGACACCTTTTGGAAGATTGATCGTGGCATCAATCCTTGGGGTTGGAACTGCGATAGCACCGTTAGTACTTTTAGCATTTGGACTTATTCAATTTATTATTATTAAAATTGTTGGACCAGAACATTCAACTGCTGTGTATGGAACAGCATCTGGGATTACAGGTATAGCTGTTGTAATTTTTGGGCTGCTCAGTGGGGTAATTGCAGATAAAACCCGCGTAAAGATGGGGAGAAGGCGTTTCTGGATTATTGGAGGTAGTATCGGTGGAGCAATTTGTATGTTAGCCCTTGCCCATTCTACATCGATCCCGATGCTTGTCATTTCCTGGTGTTTAGCACAATTCTTTTATGGAATGGTTTCACTCTCCTGTTATGCGATTGTTCCGGAACAAGTGGAACAAGAAAAGTTTGGCCGTATTTCAGGCATAATCGGCGCAGCCGCACCTGCTTTCGTTATGACAGGGCAGATGTTAATGGGAGTCTTTGCAAAGTCTACCCAAAGTGACAAGATGATTACCATGATTATTGTCCAATTAATTGGTGGTATGTTAGCAGCACTTCTAATTAAAGATAATTATTTTGCTGGATCAGAAGCAAAAAGTGAGAAGAAGTCGATTGGTATTCGCGGTTTCTATCCAAGCTTTAAAAAGCATCCTTCCTATACATGGGCGTTATTAACAAAGTTATTTATTTATTTTACCAATGCTGGAATGAACATGTTGACTCTTTTCTATATCGCAAGATTTCACTTAAGCGAAACCAAGATTTTTCAATTAATGGGACTTACCGCACCAGCTATCGCTGTAATGGTTGTGGCAGGGCTGCTAGGTGGTTTCTTATCTGATAAAGTAAAGAAACAAAAGCCTTTTGTTATTGGAGCAGCAATTTTAACAGGGATTTGTTTAATCACATTTGCTTTCTCATCTAGCGTTACGTGGGTAATCATCGGTAACTTTATCTTCAATTTTGGCTTCGGGATGTACAATGCCGTAGACAATGCTCTTGTAAACCGAATTCTTCCTTCCACAGAGAATGCTGCAAAAGATATCTCGATTATGAATACAACAACAAACTTGGCTTCAACACTAGTAAACTTTGCAGCGCCTGCTTTAATCGGCTTAGGAGTAAGCTTGTTTGGAGGAGATGGATATACGCTCTTCTTCTTAGTTCTTGCTTGCTTCTCCATTCTTTCAGCAGTATTTGTTCTACCAATTCCAGAAATGGAATCAAAATTGAAAGTCACCAATGATCTAAATGAAAAAGTAGTTTAATAATAATAATTGGGATGAATTATACGAGAGTATGATTCATCTTATCGTTGTTTAAAAAGTATAATATAAACAAAAGGAATGTTATTAAAAGAGGGAGAGATAAGTACATGTTAATTGAAAAAATCCAGCTTTGGGATGAAAATGAAATGGTAACCTTACATACCTACATTCTTAATAACTCTATGGAATTTCAAAAGGACCAGCTCCGCCCTGCGGTTGTTATTTGCCCAGGAGGCGGATATTTAGGAACTTCAGATCGGGAAGCTGAACCCGTTGCGATGCGCTTTGCTTCTCTTGGATACCATACATTTGTCCTTCGTTACTACTTATTTTAAAGAATGGGTTCAAGATTTTCATAATCCTCCTGCTCCTAATGAGAAATCAGTTTATCCACAGCCATTGCTTGATCTAGCAAAAGCGATGTTAATCATCCGTGAAAATGCATCAAAGTGGTTAGTAGATACAGATAAAATTGCTGTATGTGGTTTTTCAGCAGGTGCACATTTATCAGCCAGCCTTGGTGTTCACTGGAATAGCAATTTATTAAATGAAAAGTTTAATGTCGATAACGAAGTGTTTAAGCCTAATGCAGTTATTCTTGGATATCCGTTAGTAGATTACCAGTTAATGAAGGAAAAAGTGGAAACAGAGGCTAATGAGTTTATTAAAGGGTTCTGGGAGATTTCGGGCAAAGCCGTATTTGGTTCTCCAACTCCTAGTGATGAACAACTTTCAGAGGCTAGTCCAGTGAATTATGTATCATCGCAAACACCGCCAACATTCATCTGGCACACGGCTGATGATGACCTAGTTTATGCCGAGAATTCTTTAAGATTTGCAACCATGTTGGCAAAGAATAAGGTTCCTTATGAGCTGCATGTTTTTGAAAGCGGTGTACATGGATTGTCGCTTTGTGATGAGACCACTGCCGGGGAGCCTAGCCATCTAAACGCAGAATGTAAAGTTTGGTTTGATTTAGCGCATAATTGGTTGAAAAAGCATTTTAAATAGAATATCAATATAAAACCATCTGCTTTTGGGATGGTTTTCTTCATTTTTTATGCTTTTCCGTTGTTAAAGTAAAGTAATTTTAATCGGGTGAAAACTAGGTTAAAAGAATTATAGTTTTTCTAAGATTACATTGACAAGACTCTATTATACTTTTACAATTGAAAATGATTATCAACGTCAATTAGGGGGAAGTTAGATGTCTAATACAATAAATAGTCGAAATTTTTTATTAACTTCTGTTTTTATTTTACTATTATCAACAGTATTACTAGGTTGTGCCAATTCTGGTGATAAGGATGGAACATCTGAAAATAAAAAGGATAACATGCTTACCATCGCTTGGGCGAGAGATGTGGGCGAAATGAATCCGCATGTTTATAATCCTTCACA
Organism: Bacillus sp. ISL-18; assembly: GCF_018613415.1. Taxonomy (GTDB): domain Bacteria; phylum Bacillota; class Bacilli; order Bacillales; family Cytobacillaceae; genus Neobacillus. Next base: position 395,188 of record NZ_JAGGQG010000002.1, read on the forward strand.
ATTATTTGCTCAGTCCATGGTATATGAACCGTTAGTAAGCTACGGAGAAGGTGGCGAGTTAAAACCTCATCTAGCAGAATCATGGGACATCTCTCAAGATGGAAAGGAATATACATTTCATCTGCGTAAAGATGTGAAATTTTCTGATGGAACAAGTTTTAATGCTGAAATTGTGAAAAAGAATTTTGATACCATTTTGAAACATATGGATTTACATGGTTGGTTGGGTTTTCTTTCAAAAATTCAAAGTACGGAAGTTGTTGACGATAATACGTTTAAAATGACATTAACTGAAGCCTATTATCCAACGATTCAGGAGCTCGCTGTTGTTCGACCCGTTCGTTTCTTAGGCGAAGCTGGATTCCCTGAAGATGGTGATACTTCAAAAGGGATTAAGAAACCAGTTGGAACAGGCCCATGGGTTTTGGAAGAGTATAAAGCGGATGAATATGCGATTTTCAAACGCAACGAAAACTATTGGGGTGAGCTTCCGAAAGTAGAAAAAATTAAAGTAAAAGTAATTCCTGATGCTGAAACGAGAGTACTAGCCTTTGAAAAGGGCGAACTAGATTTAATATACGGAGAAGGGGTTATTAGTTTAGACGCCTTTAACCAATTGAAATCAACTGGTAAATATAAAACTAGTATTTCTGAGCCAGTAGCGACAAGACAGCTGGTTATGAATACAAATAGAAAACAGCTTTCCGATGAGCGTGTCCGTCAAGCACTACAGTATGGATTTAATAAGAAAGCAATGGTAGAAGGGATCACTTCGGGACTAGAAGAAGCAGCCGATTTTATTTTACCAACAAACTTGCCTTACACTTCCAAAATCGATGTGAAATCAACTGATTATAATGTGAAAAAAGCAAAAGCGTTATTGGATGAAGCAGGCTGGAAACTTCCTAAAGGGAAAACAGTTCGTGAAAAAGATGGACAACCGCTAGAAATTCAGATGATGTACGATTCAGCCGAATCCATTCAAAAAGCAATGGCAGAAACACTACAGTCAGAATGGGCAGCCATTGGTGTTAAATTAAATATTACGGGGGTAGAGCTGGCGGATCAGGTTCAAAGATTTAAAGATAATGACTTTGATATTAATTTCTTTAGTAACTATGGGGCTCCATATGATCCGCATACATTTATAAACATTGTGGCAAAAGAAGGATTTGGATTTAATGAAGCAATTTCAGCCTATCCGAATAAAGCGGAATTACTAAAGCAAATCGCACTCATTCCGCAGACAACTGACGAAGCAGAACGTCAACAGCTTTACACATCTGTTTTAAAATCACTGCAAGACCAGGGAGCAATTGTTCCAATTTCTTATATTAAGAAAACAGCGGTTTATCAAAAAGATGTCACGAACTTCCATTTCTCTGCGAATCGTGACGAAAATCCATTTACAGGAATTACTATCAAGCAGTAAGAGGTAGGAGGCTTTTATGGGCACTTATATAATAAAACGAATAATGTCCATTATCCCGGTTTTTCTTTTGGCCGCACTTCTAACGACCGGGATGATCCACCTTTCTCCGGTGGATCCGGCCGAGGCCTATTTAACAGCAGCACATATCGAACCGACCGATGAGATTTTGGCTCAAAAAAGACATGAGTTTGGTTTAGATCAACCATTTTTTATGCAATATGTAAACACAATTAAAAAGATAGGCCAACTTGATTTTGGAAAATCTTATGTTTCAAATAAGTCCGTTTGGGACGAGGTTATATACCGAATTCCTGCAACGCTCCAGCTAGCTTTAGGAAGTTTATTCATAGCAGTGCTCATCAGTGTCCCACTTGGCTTTTTGGCAGGGATAAAAAAGAACAGTGCGATTGATCATTTTAGTCGTATACTTTCCTTTGTGGGGGCGTCCATTCCATCTTTTTGGTTAGGTTATCTATTAATTTTTTTCTTTTCTGTAAAACTAGATCTTTTCCCGGTTGAGGGGATTGGGACTTGGCAGCATCTTGTTCTACCTTCCGTTACACTAGCTCTTCCTTTAATTGCAATGTATACAAGATTGTTGCGTACGAGCATCCTCGAAAATCTACAAGAGCCCTATGTGCTTTTCGCAAGAACAAGGGGGATTAAGGAAAAAACGATAATGGCCAAGCATGTCTTAAGGATCGCCATTTCACCAATGATTACGGGACTAGGGATGAATCTGGGAAAACTGTTAACGGGAACGATTATCGTGGAGACCGTTTTTTCTTGGCCTGGGTTTGGTCGTTATTTTATTGAAGCGATTTTTAACCGTGATATACCTGTCATTCAATGTTATGTGTTTATTGCAGCTACCTTATTTATTTTTAGTAATTTGATTGTGGATCTAATTCAAATGTATATTGACCCGCGCATATCCAGGAAAGAAGGGAATCGCTTATGATAACCAGCATACGTAAGAAATTCATAAGTCAAAAAGTGATTCCTATATGTTCGATGATTCTCGCTATCCTTTTTATTATGGCGATATTTGCCCCCTGGCTGGCACCCAATGATCCGACTGCGGTCAATTTAGTATATAAACTACAGCCTCCTTCTTGGGAATTTCCATTAGGAACCGACCATTTAGGAAGATGTAACTTATCACGCCTTTTATATGGGGCACGAATTTCATTAGGTTTTGCCATGCTCATTTTCATTTCATCCTTAGTGATTGGTTTAGTCGTTGGAACCCTCTCAGGGTATAAAGGCGGCTGGGTCGATCATGTTTTGATGAGAATTTGTGATGGTGTGATGGCTTTTCCTAGTTTGATCCTTATTCTTGGTTTGGTTGGTATTTTCGGACCTGGACTTTCACAGGTCATCTTGGCGCTAATGCTTGTTCAATGGGTTTATTATGCAAGAATGTTCCGAGGAATGGTCCTAAGTTTGAAGGAACAGAACTTTATTGCAGCCGCGAAAATAAGTGGCTCCTCTCAATGGAAGATTATGAAAAGACATATTATCCCGAATGTACTCCCTCCATTAGTCGTAATGGGTACATTAGAAATGGGTTGGGCCATTATGGATATATCCGCTATGTCGTTCCTCGGCTTAGGCGTACAACCGCCAATACCTGAATGGGGAGCAATGATTCACGAAGGAAAGTCGTATATTCGTACAAACCCTGCCTTTATGATTTATCCTGGTTTAATGATTATGCTTGTTATTGTAACTTTCAATTTATTAGGAGAAGCGTTATCAGAACGTTACGGAGTCAAACGCGATTTTAAAAAGGAATGAGAATGATGGGTAATGAACAGTCGATTGTGCTACAAGTTAGGGATTTACATGTACAGGTAAAAACAAAGAATGGGGCTGCAACTCTTGTTCAAGATATAAATTTTGAACTGAAGCGTGGGGAGGTTCTTGGTCTAGTTGGGCAAAGTGGATGCGGTAAAACCGTTACGAGTATGTCCATTCTTCAGCTGCTCGATCTTAAAACTACTAAAGTGACAGGAAGCATAAAATTACAAGGACATGAATTGAACGGTTTAGGTGAGAAAGATATGTGTGGAATCCGTGGTAAGGATATAGCCTTTATTATGCAAAATCCAATGAATGCTTTTACGCCTGTTTTTACCATTGGTCATCAATTTATTGAGACGATTCGTTCACATACACACTGGAATAAAAAACAAGCAACAGAGCTGGCCATTGAGGCAATGCATCATGTCAACTTACCAGATCCTGTTAAACTATTAAAGCACTATCCTTTTCAATTGAGTGGTGGGATGCTTCAACGTCTTGTGATTGCGATGGCAGCATGCTTACATCCCGCGGTCATTATTGCCGATGAACCGACAACCGCGCTTGATGTAAATAATCAAAAGAAAGTACTGTATCATTTAGATAAAATTCGTTCTGAGTACGGATCAGCTATCTTATTAATTTCCCATGACCTTGGGGTCATTTCAGAAATGGCAGATGAAGTTGCTGTTATGCAGAATGGCCGAATCGTTGAAAAAGCGGACGTGTTCCAACTATTTGATGAGCCACAGCATGAATATACGAAAAAACTTTTACGTGCACGAACAGTTTTACCATTCGATCAGTCTATCATCCATTTGGCTTAAAGAAAGGCATTTTGTAAGGGGGGAGAAAATGAGTCTATTACAATTAAATGAAGTAACTCAAGCTTATAGATCCCGAAAGTTTATCAACTGGAAAGACCGTTCTAAAAAAATACTTTCCAACATTTCTCTCTCTCTTGAGGCAGGAACTTGTTTAGGTTTGCTTGGTATGAGTGGAGCTGGGAAAAGTACCTTAGGAAAAGTGATTCTTGGTTTGGAACGGCCGCAGTATGGACAGGTTCTGTTTCAGGGGCAAGATATTTATACAGCAGATAAGCATATTCGTCAAAAAATTCGCCGTGATCTCCAGGCAGTCTTTCAGGACTCCTATTCATCGGTTAACCCTCGAATGACGGCGGAACAAATTATATCAGAGCCGTTAGAGAACTTTGAAAAGCTTACTCTCTCTGAACAAAAACGGACCGTTATTGAATTATTGGAAAGGGTAGGGCTAACTGAAAAGGATATGAAAAAATATCCCAATCAATTTAGCGGCGGGCAACTGCAAAGAATCAATATTGCAAGGGCCATCTCACTTAAGCCAAAGCTGATTGTCTTGGACGAAGCTGTTAGTAGTCTTGATATGGTGAATCAAACCCTAATTTTGGAATTACTTAAGCAGTTAAAAGCGGATTTCGGACTATCGTTCCTTTTTATTACACATGATATTAAAGCTGCCTATACGATTAGTGATAGATTAGGTGTATTAGAAAAAGGAGAATTGGTGGAGCTATACGAAGATAAAAATCAGTTTTTTACTTCAGGACATCCTGTAGTAAAAGAGATGAGGGATTCAATGCTTGCTGAGTACCCACGTTTTCGATCGGTTAGACGTGCTTAAATTAATAAGTATCCGCAGTTTAAAGTGCCTCGATTTCCTTTACAAAATCGGGGCTATTGTTTTAATTTAAAGTAATAATAGGAGGTTATTACAAATGAATAATCGGGCGTACCTATCTTTGGCGATTCCCTTAACAATTTCGACAATGACAACGCCCTTGTTAGGTGCTGTAGATACAGCCGTTGTAGGGCAGCTTCCCGATCCAGCTTATATTGGAGGAGTTGCATTAGGGACTTTAATTTTTAATACATTATATTGGGTTTTCGGATTTTTACGGGTTAGTACATCTGCATTTGCTGCACAAGCGAACGGGGCAAGCGACCCAGATCAAGGAATATTTGCTTTGTCTCGTCCCTTTTTATTAGCGATAGTGGTTGGAATTTGTTTTATTCTACTACAATGGCCAATTGAATATTTAGCTCTGAAATTGTTTTCCGCTGATTCTGAGGTCAGTCAGTTTGCCGCAGAATATTTTCGAATCAGAATATGGGGGGCACCCTTTACATTGATGAATTATGTTATCCTTGGCTGGCTAATGGGGATGGCTAAGATTAAAGAATCACTATTTTTACAAGTGTTAATGAATGTTTTGAATATGATTTTGGCCATTCTTTTTGTCCATGTCTTTTCTTTTGCTGTAAAAGGGGTCGCTGCGGCAGCTTTGATTGCTGAAATAACAGCCACTATAGTAGGGTTAGTAATTATAATAAAGGCATCACCATTTGTGTGGCAATTCCCATCCTTTCAAAAACTAATAGATACACAGTCTATGAAAAAGATGTTTAACGTTAACAAGGATTTGTTTATTCGAACCATTAGTTTATTAGTCGTTATTAATATGTTTACAGCAAAAGGTGCTTCGTTTGGTACAGACTTGTTAGCTGCCAATGCGGTTCTATTTCAAATTCATTACATAATGGCATATTTCTTTGAGGGTTTTGCGAACGCCACGAGTATTCTCGTCGGTAAATCGGTAGGATCAAATGACAAGGAACTATATAAAAAGACACTTACTTTATCAAAAAAATGGTCGGTCATTATCGCTTTTGTTATAGCTTGTATTTATGGATTATTTCAAAATCAAATTATTGCGCTTTTTACCAATCTATCAAGTGTTATTGACCTTTCGATGACATATGGTAGATGGCTAATCCTTTACCCGTTTGCCGCATGTTTTGGCCTTGTCATTTATGGTGTTTTTACAGGAGCCACTGAAATTGTTCCTGTTCGAAACTCTATGATTTTCGCAATGATTGTCTATATCCTTTTACAAATGACGGTTACCCCTATCTGGCATAATCATGGCTTATGGCTGGCTTTCATTGTTTATACGGTTGGGAGATCTGGATTTCTAATCATGTATACTCCTAGATTAAATAAAAAATTGTTTGAATCCACAACATGAAAACAACAAACTTTGGTATTCGAAAGTTAACAATAAAAGAAATAGCAAGGGAGCCTTAATTTTCAATCCCTTGCTGTTTATGCTGTTCCTTATAACAATGCGGGGTCTCCTTAAACAGTTCTTTAAACTTTTTATAAAAAAAAGTAACACTGGAATATCCTACTTCTTGAGCGATTTCAGGTATAGGTAAATCAGTATTAGACAAATACAAGGCGGCCTGGTTCAGCCGTTGAATCTGGAGAAGTTCTTTAAATGATTTCCCAGTCCCTTTTTTTAGCAAAGTGGAAAGGTAACTCGGATTAAAGCCAAAGGTCTGTCCCATTTTATCCAGCGAACAATCGCGGTAATTGTCCTCAATATACTTCAAAAAACCTAGTAAAGAGACCATGTCTTTATTATCCTCAGATTTATATCTTGGCTGAATGTTGTTAGTTCGAATTACTGTGGAAAATAAAACGACTAAATAAGAATCGATAATTTCTGCAGAACAAAAGTCACGGTCAAAAAATTCACACATGATATTCTCCATAATTTCCGTAACCTTACTGCCCTCAGGTCTAAAAATCAAGAATTGATTTTGCTTCCGATGGCTTACAAGCGATTCAATCATAAATTGAGAGATAATGCTTTTCTGTGACATTCGTCTTAGAAAGCTTGGTGAAAGATAGTCCTGCTTCAGAATGGTATTGATTACAATATCATCTTTGGTGGTTGCAGCTACGCTATGAGGCACTTCTTTGTTAATGAAAATTAGCTCCCCTTTATGCAAATGAACCTTTTTTCCTCTAATTAAAACGGTGACTGTTCCCCGATAAACAAACATCATCTCTATATAATCATGCATGTGAAGAGGAATATCCGAGCCGTATGGCTGCTGAGAGATGGATATGTTCTCATCAATAGGTATATCGTTTATATCAAATGTTTTATTAAATAGATATACAAGTTCTCCATTTATTATTTCAGTAAAAGGATGATACTCCTTTAAAACTCTTTCTTTATCAATTGGCCCTAAATGATAGCTGTCTAAGTAGCCTTCAAGTTGTTGTCGGTCCATATGTGCTCCCTATGATTAATGATTGGAGTAATCAATTGCTAAATTTTATTATAAGTTGTTTCCTTCCATAAGTAAAAACAGTTGATAAAACGAGGTTTTAATTTAAAAAGTAAATAACTATGATTCGAGCAATCACTAACTCGTTTTTTAACATTATATCTTAAGTAATTGATTGTTACTATTATCTTATTAGGGTTGATTTTTCATTAAGATCAGGAGGTAACTTACAATGAACTATGTTTTTCCTAAATCTTTCCTATGGGGTACGGCTACATCTGCTTACCAGGTAGAAGGGAACAATGATAAATCGGATATGTGGGCTGAAGAATATTCAGAAGGATCACCTTACAGAGATTATTCAGGTGATGCTGTCGATCACTATAATCGGTACAAACAGGATATCGAACTCATGGCAAGTTTAGGTCTGAACAGTTACCGTTTTTCAATTGAATGGTCAAGAATTGAACCGGAGCAGGGGATATATTCTCAGGAAGAATTAGACCATTATCGAGATGTAATCAAAACATGTTACGACAACAACATTACTCCAGTCGTTACGATGATGCATTTTACTTCTCCACAGTGGCTGATGAAACTAGGCGGATGGAAAAATCCAGAGACAGCAGACCTATTCGCGAAATATTGTGAGGTTGTATTCAAGGAGTTTGGTGAGGATATTCCTTACGTCTTAACGATGAATGAAGTCAATTTGCCTGTCATGTTAAAAGAATTGTTTATTAATATGAACTTTATGCCGCCTGTTGGGATGGATGCCAAGTCATGGACAGCTCCAGGCTGGCGTGAATCTGCTGCTGCGAAATGCGGAACAACCATTGATCAATATTTTACCTTCCACATGGCATCTGATGAGGCTTCTTTAGATATTGTAAAGGATGCCCATAGGAAAGCTAGAGAAGTGATGAAAAAAGTGAATCCATCCACTAAGGTAGGACTTTCCTTGGCATTGCCTGAGATTCAAGTAATTCCTGGTGGAGAGGAGCAGGCTGCAAAAGTTTGGCATGATTACTTTGGGCAATTTAAATCTGTCATTGAAGGTGACGACTTTATTGGTATACAGAACTACACTCGTGAAGTGTATGGTCCAGAGGGACAAGTTCCGCTGCCTGAGGGAACAGAAGTAACCGCAATGGGATATGAATTTTATCCGGAAGCACTTGCTGGAACCATCAGAAATGTAGCTGCAGAGTTAGATATCCCTGTTTTGGTAACAGAGCACGGTATTGCAACAGATAATGATAGCCGCCGGATTGAGTTTATCCGGCGAGGACTTAGAGGGCTGCATGCGTGTATCGAGGACGGAATACAAGTGTTAGGTTATCTTTATTGGTCCACATTTGATAACTATGAATGGACATTTGGCTATGAACCGCATTTTGGGATTATTGGGGTCAATCCTGAAACACAAGAGAGAGTAGTAAAAGAAAGCGGCCGTGTTCTAGGAGATATTTCTAAAAATAATGGTGTAAATGAATAGAATTAAACAGATCCGATGAATTGTTTGGACAGGCTGGATGAAAAAGCTGGCGTACTCGTCCGAACCCGAAGCGACTTCGGACGGGTCTGAAGAAAAAAAGGTGTATTTGTCTGAAGCCGAGGCGACTTCGGACAGGCTGGAAAGAAAAGCTGGTGTCCTTGTCCGAACCCGAGGCGACTTTAGACAGGCAGGAAGAAAAAATAAGTGTCCTTGTCCGAACCCGAGGGGACTTCGGACAGGCTGGAAGAAAAAACAAGTGTCCTTGTCCGAAGCCGAGTGGACTTTGGACAAGGCGGTAGAAAAAACAAGTATATTTGTCCAAAGCCGAGGCGACTTCGGACAGGCCGGAAGAAAAAGCAGTCGTAATTGTCCGAACCCGAGGCGACTTTAGACAGGCCGGAAGAAAAAACAAGTGTCCTTGTCCGAACCCGAAACGACTTCGGACAGGCCGGAAGAAAAAGCTGGTATTCCTGTCCGAACCCGAGGCGACTTCGGACAGGCTGGAAAGAAAAGCTGGTGTCCTTGTCTGAACCCGAGGCGACTTCGGACAGGCCGGAAGAAAAAACAAGTGTCCTTGTCCGAACCCAAAGCCATTTCGGAAAGTTTTGAAGAAAATCTAGGATTCCTGTCCGAATTAAAGACTTGTAATAGTCATTGGTGTCTTGTAAGAAGGGTTATTATATATTCCCGCATAAACAAAAATCTATAAATAAGAAAGGGATTTCGGTTATGAAATATCAAAATCCAGTTATAAGCGGCTTCCACCCCGATCCAAGCATTTGTAAAGTAGGAGACAATTTTTACCTAGTCACAAGCTCTTTTGAATACTTCCCAGGTGTACCAATTTTTCACTCAAAGGATCTTGTCAATTGGAAACAATTAGGTCATTGTTTAACTCGTGATAGTCAATTACCTTTACACGAATCTAAGAGTTCCATGGGGATTTTTGCCCCAACCCTTAGATACAACAATGGCCGTTTTTATATGATTACTACCAATCTAACAATCGGAAAAAACTTTATCGTCTGGGCCGAAAATCCAGAAGGCCCGTGGTCAGAACCCATTTGGCTCGATTGGCCTGGAATAGATCCTTCACTTTTATTTGATGAAGATGGGAAGGTTTATTTAACAGGAACACAAGACATCTTCCGTGGGGAACCTTCAGGGATTTATCAGGCGGAAATTAATGTTGAAACCGGAGAGATTCTTACTGAGCGCCGCTTAATATGGCAAGGTACAGGCGGGGCCCATCCAGAGGGACCGCATCTCTATAAAATAAACGGCTTGTATTATTTAATGATCGCAGAAGGTGGAACAGAATATGGGCACATGGTAACGATGGCACGAAGCAAACAGCCTTTTGGTCCATTTGAAAGCCACCCTAATAACCCAATTCTTACCCATCGCAGCAGTGCCAGCCCAATTCAAGCAACCGGACATGCGGATTTAGTTCAATATATAGATGGCAGCTGGTGGACGGTATTTTTAGGAATTCGCCCTGCTCCCATTCCGTTTAGTGGAAAAAATCATCATCTTGGCAGGGAAACTTTTTTGGCACCAGTCGATTGGAACGACGAAGGCTGGCCAATAATTGGCGCTCAAGTCGAATTAGAAATGGACGGAAGAACACTTAAAATCGAGGACAAAGTATCATTGAAGCGTAAAGATGACTTTAATGAGACTACTTTAGATTTCACTTGGAATTTCCTGCGTAATCCAAGCGAAGAAAGCTGGTCCCTAACGGACAGACCTGGATTCCTTGCGTTATATGGATCTTCAAAAAGTTTAAATGACTTAGACTCTCAAGCATTCCTCGGCCGCAGGCAGCAGCATTTTGATTGCAAAGTTTCAACTCTCCTAGAATTCTCTCCAATTGATGAGGGTGAGGAGGCAGGGCTAAATGTCTTTATGAATGATAGATTTCATTATGAAATCGCATTAGGCATACGAGATGGTGTAAAGAAGGTTTTTGTAAGAAGAAGAATTGGTTCACTTTGGAAGGTTGAGGCTGATCATGAGTATGGAGAAGAAGCTATTATTCTAACTGTTCAGGCCGATGCAAAAAATTATACCTTTTCCTTTCAACAGCAAGGCGGAGAATCTACTATTTTAGGTTCGGGAGAATGTTCGCTCTTATCAACTGAAGTCGCCGGTGGATTTACTGGAATATATTTCGGACTTTATGCTGCCGGAAACGGAGAGAAAAGCGGTACCCCTGCATATTTTGAATGGTTTGAGTACAATGAGTGAAATGAAAATCAAAAAAATCTAACAAGACTTGTTTCAAAGAAACGGCAACAATGCCGTTTTTTTGTTTCTTCAACTTTCGTAGAAGATTTTCTTAAAAAAGCCTCCGATAATTTAAGAAGGAATTCGTAATCATTAAGAAGAAACATTTAAATGAATTTTAATAGTACACGTACAAAACAAAAGGAGAATGAATTATGAAATCAACAGATAAATTCACAGACAAAGCTGAGCTATATGCAAAATATCGTCCCAGCTACCCACTTGAATATATTGATTATTTAATTTCTGAAGCTGGTTTAAATGAGGATTGTATGATCGCGGATATTGGCTCGGGGACTGGAATATTAAGTGGCCAGCTGCTCGAAAAAGGATTTACTGTAATCGGAGTGGAACCAAATAATGATATGAGATTTGTTGCGGAACAAACTTTGAAGGCGAATTCCCGTTTTATTTCGTTAAAAGCCACTGCAGAAAACACAACTATAAATGATAATAGTATAGATTTAGTAACAGTAGCACAGGCATTTCATTGGTTTGACATGGAGAAGTTCAGATTGGAATGTCAACGGATTTTGAAACAGGATGCGAAAGTGGCCCTTGTATGGAATAGCCGGGATGGGTCCAGTGATATAAACAAGGAAAGTGCTGATATTTGCCAAAAGTACTGCCAAAATTTTAAAGGTTTTAGCGGCGGTATGGAGGAAACTCCGATTGCATTTCCTCAATTTTTTAAAGATGGAAAGTATGAACTAAAGTACTTTCGTAATGATTTGCCATTTGATTTAAGTGGGTTTTTGGGCAGGTATTTATCGGCCTCCTATGCTCCTAAAAAGACCGACAAGGAATATCATCCCTTCATTACTGCATTATCTAATTTATTTGAAAAATATAGCAATAATGGGAAATTAGTTATACCCAATATTACAAGAAGCTATTTCGGTAAAGTATAATTTTTTAATTACTGATTATTTTCTATTTATTTGGTCTACGTATTGAGACCGCTGTAACATAATGAAAATATAAGCATCTTAATTTTTCCAATACAACGATGTTTAAGACAAAATTTTGCCTATTTTGAGTCAAAAAAAGGGATGCATGATTAATAAAATATGTATATTATAAAAATTTATATAAGAAAGCGTTTTCTAGAAATGGATTCTACTTTAATACTACTAGGTTAATATGTTTTAAATTCATTGAGAAACCTGATGGATGATGTATTGTCTAGAACTTAAGAAAGGAAGGTTTTTATCATGCGCAAATATGATCCAAACGTCATTGACCAACTACAAAAGGAAACTACGATTATCGAAAATAACGGAGTTAAGGTTATCGTAAAACCAAGCCCTGGTGAAGATAGACCAGGATATCTAGATCCGATGGAATTAAGTCTTATGGATAATCATTGGGCAGGAAAGCTAGATGGGGAAGAACCTGCAGCAATTCCGCCAATGGAAGTATTAATTCCCATTATGAGAGACAACATGGGATTCCCCAACTATAATTTAAACACCGTAGAAATACATACAAAATATGAAGAAATTACAGATAGCGGAAATACAGTAGGCTTGTGGCGCTACTATCCCAGAAAATCAGTAAAGAATCCAAAACGGCCTGCATTGGTATTTTTTCATGGAGGCGGCTGGATTGGGGGCACCGTCTATACCGCTGAAAACTTCTGTAAATTGATAGCTGAATTAGCAGATGCTGTTGTGTTTAACGTAGATTATTCTTTAGCTCCAGAAAAGCCATTTCCAAATGGTTTTAATGACAATTATTATGCGGTAAAGCATGTTTATGATTATGCCGAAGCCTATGGAATAGACCCTGGAAAAATCAGTGTTGGCGGAGATAGTGCCGGTGGAAATTATGCAGCGGCAGTCTGTCTAAAAGCAAGAGAGGAAGGAACACCAAAAATTGCGATGCAAGTACTGATCTATCCAGCAGTTACACAAGCGGATGCCATGGTTGACGGATATGAGTGGAGTGAGAACTTCTTTGAAAAGTCAGAGGAGCACAAGGACATCATCAATGGGCTTATTTCACTTGGAAGACCTTCAAAATTTGAAGAGAACCTTTTTTTAGGAGCTTATATTGCAGACAAGGAAGATATCTGTAATCCATATGTTAGTCCAATGCTGGCCGAATCACATGCAGGTCTGCCAAAAGCCATTCTTTCAGGAGCCGAATTTGATGGTTTACGTGTTCATACAGAGTTTTATGCCAAGCAGCTTCAGGATGCAGGAGTAGAAACCACTTGTTTCCGTTATAAAGGGATGACCCATGCCTTTATTGATAAATTAGGCCATGTTCCCCAGGCAGAAGATCTGTGTATTGAGATAGCAAAGGCAATTAGGGAAATATAAATACAAAAAATATATATATGGTTTATTAAATAAACTATAAGAAAGCGTTGACAACTATCTTAGTATGATAGTATAGTATAAACATGAAAGCGATAACAGAATATTACTAGGATTGTTACTGGTCAGGCAGGCAAAACCTAAATCACATGATCGTCCCGAGCGCATTGCTCGAACGGTCCGTGCTTTTGGTTTTGCCTGCCTTTTTGTTATTCTTTCCGCGCGCGAAATTCTATTTTTCTTCTATTTTAAAATTTATGGAGGTTACTAACATGAAATATGAGAAGTTAGCAAAAGACATTCTCGAGTTAGTTGGCGGAAAAGATAATATTAATAGTGTTTTCCACTGTGTGACAAGACTTCGTTTCAAGTTGAAAGACGAAAACAAGGCAAAAACTGAGGATATTAAAAACTTAGATGGTGTTGTTACGGTCATGAAAAGTGGCGGACAATATCAAGTAGTTATCGGAAATCACGTGCCAGATGTGTATGCCGCAGTATTAGAAGTGGGCGGTCTTAGCGGAGTGAGTGAAAGCGCTTCAAATGATGATGATGGTAAAAAAGTCGGTCTAGGTGCCAAATTTATTGATATGATTTCAGGTGTTTTTACGCCAATCTTAGGTGTACTTGCTGCAACAGGTATGTTAAAAGGTTTGGCTGCTTTATTCTTAGCTTTGCATTGGGTGGAAGCGACTTCTGGAACGTATAACCTGTTAAATATCGCTGGAGATGGCTTGTTCAATTTCCTGCCGATCTTCCTAGGTTACACAGCCATGAAAAAATTTGGCGGTACACCGTTTGTCGGTATGGCCATCGCTGCAGCACTTGTTCATCCTGGATTGACAGCGCTGTCAGCAGGAAAGCCGCTTTACACTTTATTTAAAGGAACGTTATTCCAATCTGATATTCATATCACATTCTTAGGAATTCCCGTTATCTTAATGAGTTATGCTTCAAGCGTTATTCCGATTGTATTAGCAGCATTTTTTGCAGTAAAGGTAGAAAAAGGATTCAAGAAAATCATCCCAGATGTAGTAAAAACATTCTTAGTTCCTTTCTTAACCATCATGGTGATGGTTCCATTAACTTTCCTAGTCATCGGACCAATTGCAACATGGGCTGGCAGTTTACTAGGTGCAGCAACGATCTGGATTTATAATTTAAGCCCAATCGTCGCTGGTTTAATCCTTGGTGGTTTCTGGCAGGTATTCGTTATGTTTGGTCTTCACTGGGGACTTGTTCCAATTGCAATGAACAACATTACGTCAATGCATTTTGACCCAGTTTTAGCTACAGTCACTTTCGTATCATTTGCACAAACTGGTGCTGTTCTAGCTGTTCTGTTAAAGACTAAAAACAAGAAGTTGAAATCTCTAAGTATCCCAGCATTCATTTCAGGTATTTTCGGTGTAACAGAACCAGCGATTTACGGTATTACCTTACCGCTTAAAAAGCCTTTCATCATGAGCTGTATTGCTGGTGGAATCGGCGGCGGACTGATGGGTGCTTTTGGAAGTAAATTATGGATGTTTGGCGGCATGGGAATCTTCGCTATTCCAAGTTATATCAAACCAGGTACAGGACTTGATATGCCATTCTGGGGTGCAATGATCGCGATTGTCGTATCTTTCGTCCTAGGATTTGTTTTAGTTTATTTGTTTGGATTCAAAGACACAGCAAGCAAAGAAGAAACAAAAGTAGAAGCAACAAAAGTAGAAGTGAAAAAACAAGATGGACCAGTAGCCGTAGCTAGCCCAATCAAAGGTGAAATCGTTCCTTTATCTGAAGTAAAAGATCAAGTATTCTCAAGTGAAGCCATGGGTAAAGGTGTAGCGATCAATCCATCTGAAGGAAAAGTCTTCTCACCTGTTAATGGAGAAGTAACCCTTATGTTTAAAACATTACATGCGATTGGTCTAACATCTGAAGATGGTGCACAAATCCTCATTCATGTTGGAATGGATACGGTTGAATTAGATGGAAAACATTTCACTGCTCATGTAAATCAAGGTGATTTTGTAAAAGCTGGGGATTTATTAGTTGAATTTGATGTAGAAGCAATTAAAGCAGCTGGTTATCAAGTCGTAACACCGATTGTTGTTACAAACACTCCAGATTATAAAGAAATTAAGGTATTACAAGCAGGAAAAGTTGATAAAAATGAAGAGCTTTTAGTTCTTGTATAAATAATTCAGGTTCAATCTAAAAAGGATATGGTTCCGGTCTTAAAGCAGCTGGAACCATAATCCTACATATTATTGGAGGTAAGAAATAATGACAAACTTTAAATTTCCTAAAAACTTTTTATGGGGCGGCGCAACCGCAGCGAACCAATTAGAAGGTGCATATAATGAAGGCGGCAAAGGTTTATCCATTTTCGATATGGTTAAATTTGTGCCAAAAGAGGAACGCGGAAATGATCCAGAGATGGATGTTAAAAGCGAAAAAGAATTAGAAGAATTAGTATCCTTAGGGGATGGTGAAAACTTTCCAAAGCGACGCGGTATTGATTTTTACAACCGTTACCAGGAAGATATCGCCTTGTTTGCGGAAATGGGCTTTAAGGTCTTCCGTATGTCTATTTCTTGGCCGCGTATTTTTCCAAATGGAGATGAGCTGACTCCTAATGAAGAAGGTCTTGCTTTTTATGACAAGGTGTTTGCTGAATTACAAAAATATGGGATTGAGCCTTTAGTGACTCTATCACACTATGAAATTCCTCTTAATCTAGTTCAAAAATATAACGGCTGGGCAGATCGTCAAGTAGTGGAGTTCTTTGTCCGTTATGCAGAAACCGTTTTTAATCGTTACAAAGATAAAGTCAAATATTGGTTAACTTTTAATGAAATCAATATCTCACAATTTTCACCATATATCGGTTCTGGTCTTCTAATCGACCGCGTAGAGCATAAGGAACAAGCCGTTTATCAAGCACTTCACCATCAATTTGTGGCTAGTGCAAGAGCAGTTAAGGCTTGTCATGAAATCATTCCTGGTGCGCAAATCGGCTGTATGTTAGCTCGGATGGAAGTATATCCAGAAACCTGTAATCCACAAGATGTACTAGCTGCATTGGAAGAAGATCAAAAGAATCTATTCTTCACAGATGTTCAGGTTCGCGGCTATTATCCAAGTCATATGTTAAGTTATTTTGAAAAAAATAATATCCATATTGAGATGCTGCCTGGTGATGAAGAAATCTTGCTGCAACACCCTGTAGATTTCCTTTCTTTTAGTTACTACATGACGATGGTGGCGAGCGGTGATCCTGAAAAATTGAAACAAAAAGGAAACTTCTCCAGCGGGATTTTGAACCCTTATCTTGAAACATCGGATTGGGGCTGGCAAATTGACCCTACAGGATTAAGAATCACCTTGAAAAAATTGTATGACCGCTATGAAGTTCCTTTATTTATTGTAGAAAATGGCTTAGGTGCGTATGACAAGGTTGAAGAAGATGGTTCGATTCAAGATGATTATCGAATTGACTATCTGCGCGAGCACATCAAGGCAATGGGAGATGCCATTCAGGATGGAGTGGACTTAATTGGATACACCACTTGGGGCTGTATTGATTTAATCAGTGCGGGTACCTCCGAAATGTCTAAACGATATGGGTTCATTTATGTTGATCAAGATGATTATGGCAATGGTACATTAAAACGCACTCCTAAAAAATCTTTTCATTGGTACAAAGATGTTATTGCCACTGATGGAGAGAAGCTTTAACTAGAAAATGGATGATGGGGCCATGACATGAGGCCGCAAAAAGAATAACTTTGGTCTTATACAGGCGGGATAAAATTATAAAAGATGACTAAATACAATATGTAGTTGGCTAGAGCTCTTATTATTAAGGGCTCTTTTTTTCATTCTTCCCTAATCTAAGTAGACATCGAAAAAAAAATTAGAACAAATATCTGCCTGTTTTCAGCCAAAAAGGGGAAAGCGATTTAAGGCTGTTTTTTATATCATAATAATAGTGATAGGAAACGCTTTCAGGTGATACCACGATTGGTGGATACATCGCTTACTTTTTGATATAAGGATGGGAACTATGAAAATATCTGCAGTCATTTTTGATTTAGACGGTGTAATTGTTTCGACTGACGAATACCATTACCAAGCATGGAAACGAATCAGCGACCAAGAAAACATCTATTTTGATAGGAAAATAAACGAAAGACTTCGCGGCGTAAGCAGAATGGAAAGTCTTGATATTATTCTGAGTCATTCTGATAAAAACTATAGTGATACTGAAAAGCAATTTCTTGCTCAGCGAAAGAATACGATTTATTGTGAACTGCTAAACAACTTATCTCCAAATGACATTTTACCTGGGGTCATTTATCTATTATTGGCTCTAAAGGCAAGAGATATAAAGATAGCCATTGGCTCTTCTAGTAAAAACACGCCTTTTATTTTAGAACAAATTGGACTAGCTTCCAACTTTGACGCCATTGCGGATGGAAATAGCATCAAAAATAGTAAGCCAGATCCGGAGGTGTTTTTACTTGCAGCGGAGTTGCTAGGTGTACAGCCAGAAAAATGTGCTGTTATGGAAGATGCCCAAGCAGGAATTGACGCTGCAAAGGCTGCTGGGATGAAGGTGGTCGGGATAGGTTCCGCAGCTACTTGTTTAAATGCTGATATCAAATTACAAGATCTAACGAATGTAGATATAGACCACCTGTTAGAAGTTAATGAGATTAGGAGTTGGTAACAATGATAAAACTTAATGCCAGTCTGGCCCATTTAAAAAGTAACCCCTTCTTCCTAAGCGATAAAGACATCGAATGGGTAGAAGAAACCCTTCAATCGATGACCTTACATGAAAAAGTGGGGCAATTATTTTGTCCAATCGGCAGCTCAGACAAAAAACAAGAGTTAGAAGTCTTTATTAACGAATATCATCCTGGCGGCATTATGTATCGTCCCGATACGGGTGCAAAAATACAGGAAACACATCGGTCGTTACAAGAGTTATCTCCTATTCCTTTACTAATTTCTGCTAACTTGGAAGCCGGCGGAAATGGGATTGCTACGGATGGCACTTATTTCGGAAAACAGATGCAGGTGGCTGCAACAGACGATGAAGGTATGGCCTATAAACTGGGATTAGTAGCTGGCCGTGAAGGAAGGGCCTCCGGATGTAATTGGGCTTTTGCACCGATTGTTGATATTGATATGAATTATCGAAACCCAATTACAAACGTAAGAACGTATGGGTCTGATCCAATCAGAGTTGCGCAAATGTCTAAAGCTTTTATGAAGGGAATTCATGAAAGCGGCCTCGCAGCGGCTGTTAAGCATTTTCCAGGGGATGGAGTGGATGACAGAGATCAGCATCTTTTATCATCTGTAAACTCCTTATCTACCAAAGAATGGGACCAAACTTTTGGGATGGTTTATCAAGAACTGATAGACAGTGGGGCGAAATCGATTATGGCGGGCCATATCATGCTCCCTGAATATTCAAGAGAACTATTGCCGGGTATTGAAGATGAGCAAATTATGCCGGCCACACTAGCACCAGAGTTACTAAATGGCTTATTAAGGGAAAAGTTAGGTTTTAATGGTTTAATTGTGACTGATGCATCCCCAATGCTAGGGTTTACTACATCAGAAAGAAGAGAAGTTGCCGTACCTAAGGCAATTGCCTCAGGCTGTGATATGTTCCTCTTCAACCGTAATATAAAAGAAGATTATGAGTTTATGTTAAAAGGGATTGAAACAGGTATTCTAACTTCGGAAAGAGTAGATGAAGCCGTAACTAGAGTACTTGCTCTTAAAGCATCATTAGGTCTTCATGCACAAAAGGAAATGGGGACTTTAGTACCAGGAGCAGCGGAATTGTCCCTTTTACAGTGTGAAGAACATAAGGTTTGGGCAAAAGAATGTGCAGACCAGTCCGTCACATTGGTTAAGGATACTCAAAAACTATTACCTATTAATGCTGAGCAATACAAGAGGGTTCGTCTATATGTATTAGGTGATCAAGAAGGAGGACTAAAGGAAGGCGGCTCGGTAACCCTACCTTTTATCAACTCCCTTGAAAATGCCGGTTTTCAAGTGGAACTTTATAATGACAAGCAAGTAAATTTCCCGGAGCTGTTTATGAGTGTGAACGATTTTAAAGCGAAATATGATCTTATCATATACGTTGCCAACCTTGAAACAGCGAGTAACCAAACGACGGTAAGAGTTAATTGGCAGCAGCCGTTAAATGCAAACGCACCATGGTTTGTTAAAGATATTCCGACACTGTTTATTTCGGTTGCTAACCCATACCACCTGCAGGATGTTCCTATGGTGAGAACCTATATTAATGCCTATTCGTCTAATGAGTTTGTAGTAGAAGCAATCGTTGATAAAATTTTAGGAAAGGCAGCGTTTAAAGGGAAGAGTCCTGTCGATCCGTTTTGTGGCAAATGGGAGACTAGATTGTAAATGAGCAACAGCACTCCATTATCCGTATGGAGTGCTTCTCATCTATATAAACCTAATCTTTGATTCGAGCAATGTTTATATTTCATATGAATATTAAAATAAATTAAAGCGTTTGCTAAAATTAATAATTAGAAATCTACTTAATGGAGAGGAAAGCGAATAAATGAGAATAAAAAATATGAAAACCAACCGGATTACTAATCCACTAGGATTTGATTTAGGGAGACCTCGTTTATCTTATGTAGCCTATGACACCAATGCTGCCAAACAAACAGCTGCACAAATCCAGGTAGCACTCGATGAAGAATTCATAAATAGTGTGTTTGATAGCGGTAAAAGTACGGAGATTGACAGCCTTGCTTTTGAACTTCCGATTACTCTTGAATCATACACCCGATACTACTGGCGTGTTACTGTATGGGCTGATAATGGGGATGAGGCTGTAAGTGATACTGCTTGGTTTGAAACAGCAAAACTAGCTGAATCTTGGGATGCCAAGTGGATTACTTCAGATTTTGATAAAGAGATCCACCCTGTTTTAACAAAGGAATTTGGCCTGTCAAAAGAAGTGGTTTCTGCCCGTGCCTATGTATGTGGATTGGGTTTATATGAAATGGAGATTAACGGTGTAAAGGCTGGGGATGAATATCTTACCCCTAATTTCAATGCGTATGACAAATGGCTCCAATACCAGACCTATGATATTACCAATCTAGTTAGAGCGGGACAAAACTCCGTCGAAGTTAGTCTTGGAAATGGATTATACAAGGGCCGCTTTGGTTTTGAAGGCGGAGAAAATGAAATTTATGGTGATCAGTATGCCTTTTTATGTGAAATTGTTATTAACCATGCAGATGGAACAACTTCGAAAATCAGCTCTGATAATTCATGGAAAGCAAGAAAGAGTCCAATCTTATTTAGTGGTATTTATGACGGCGAAATTTTCGATGCTAATTCAAAAGACGCAATCACTTACGATGTAAAGGAAATTGATTTGGGATACGACAGATTAAAGGCAAGATTAAGTTTGCCAGTAGTCATAAAGGAAGAGTTAAAGCCAATTGAAGTGATTAAAACACCAGCTGGAGAAACCGTGCTTGATATGGGTCAGAATATGGTAGGCTGGGTTCAATTTAAAACCAATGCTCCAAAAGGTTCGGAAATAGTTTTACAGTATGGCGAACTCTTGCAGGAGGGAAATTTTTATCAGGACAATCTTCGGACAGCTAAGGCAGAATTTAGATATATTTCCAACGGAGAAGAATCTGTTGTAAGGCCTCATTTTACTTTCTACGGCTTTAGATATGTAAAAGTCTCCGGCTGGTCTGATGAACTGAATAAGGAAGATTTTACAGGCTGCGTTCTTTATTCTGATATGGACCAAACGGGAAGTATTGAAACAAGCAATCCATTGGTTAACAAATTATTCCTGAACGCATTATGGGGTCAAAAAGGTAATTTCTTAGATGTACCAACAGACTGCCCGCAGCGTGATGAACGAATGGGCTGGACTGGAGATGCGCAGGTGTTTTCAGGAACAGCTGCCTTCAATATGGATACCTATGCTTTCTTTAGCAAATACGGCTATGACCTTGCTCAGGAACAATCTTCACAAGATGGAATGGTTCCAATGGTAGTTCCGATGGCAACTGTTAAAGGCGGCGGTTCAAGTGCATGGGGAGAGGCGGCTACGGTAATCCCTTGGAATGTGTATCTGCATTATGGAGATAAAGCTATTCTCGAACAGCAATTCGATAGTATGAAGGGCTGGGTTGATTTTATCAAGAGAGCCGATGAGGCATCTGGTGCAAAAAGGCTGTGGACCACTGGGTTCCATTTTGGTGACTGGCTGGCATTGGATGGAGATGATCCAAATTCGCCAATGGGCGGAACTGAAACAGCCTTCATCTCTTCAGCCTATTATTGTTATTCCTCTATGTTAGTGGCAAAAGCAGCTAAGGTACTTGGCAAGAAGGAAATTGCCGAGGAATACGAAAATCTATCAAATGAGGTAAGAGCCGCGATCAGGGCAGAATACTTTACTTCAAATGGCCGTCTTGCCCTGAATAATCAAACAGCATTAGTTGTTGCCTTATTTATGGACCTTGTTCCAGACGAGCATCGAAAAAGACTATCTAATGATTTACGTGAAAGATTGAAGAAAGATAAGAACCACTTGAAGACAGGCTTTGTCGGGACACCTTATCTATGCAGAGTGCTTTCTGAGAACGGAAACAATGATTTAGCTTATACTCTACTATTAAATAAGGATTATCCAAGCTGGTTATATGCTGTAACAATGGGAGCCACAACAATTTGGGAGCGTTGGAACTCCGTACTGCCGGACGGTAAGATTAGCGGAACGGATATGAATTCTTTAAATCACTATGCCTATGGTTCGATTGTGGAATGGATGTATCGAAATGTCGCAGGCATCAACCCTGTGGAAGAACAGCCAGGTTTTAGACAGGTCAGACTAGCACCACAGCCTGATTATCGATTGAAGTATGCAAAAGCCACATTGGATTCAGCTGCTGGTTTATACGAGAGTCATTGGGAACTGAATGAAAATGGACAGTTGACATTTAAATTTGTTATTCCCTTTAATGCTACAGCTACAGTTGAATTGCCAGATGCAGACGTAAAAAACGTCCAAATGAACGGTAAATCTTTAAGCGAAGCAGAAGTTAGTGCAATTCAAATTGGGAAAAAAGCGCAAGTGGAGTTACACAGTGGAACCTGGGAATTCGAGTATTTACCTGAAGTTGACTATATTAAATACTACAGTACTCATATGCCTTTAAGTGAATTGGCGGCAAATGACGAAGTAAAAAATGTATTGGAGGAAACGGTTCCACATGCGGCTGCTTTACCTGAAGAGATGGTTACTAACTTAGGTCATCAATCGTTAAGAGAATTGTCCCATATGCCGTTCATGCCAATCCCTGCAGAGGTGTTAGACGATCTTGATTCCAAGCTTGAGAAAATAAAAGTAGTTGTTCAATGACTAGTAAATGTAGGGGAATGACAGATGAAAACAAATTGTTAAATGCTTGACACATAGAGTAAGTGAAATAGAAACCAAACACTAAAACGTGTTTGGTCTATTTCATCTTTACCATTTGATTCATTTTCAGTTTTAAAAAAAGTCGGAATTATGAAAGCAATAAGTCGTATTTACGG
This sequence comes from Bacillus sp. ISL-18, assembly GCF_018613415.1. Lineage (GTDB taxonomy): Bacteria > Bacillota > Bacilli > Bacillales > Cytobacillaceae > Neobacillus. Next base: position 418,294 of record NZ_JAGGQG010000002.1, read on the forward strand.
TAGGAAAGGATTTTTATTTGTTCTATACTTAAAGTAGAAAAGACTAATAAAAACCGTTGGAAGTAAAAAAAATCGGACGTGATATTGAAATGATCTATTCTAATCCAGTCATAAGTGGTTTTCATCCTGATCCAAGTATTTGCAGGGTGGGTAAAGATTATTATTTGGTAACCAGTTCGTTTGAATATTTTCCAGGCATCCCAATTTTCCATAGTACGGATCTAGTAAATTGGGAACAGATTGGCCATGTATTAACACGGGAAAGTCAATTACCGCTTACACGCATTCATAATATGGGACCTTCACAAGGAATTTTTGCTCCAACGATCCGTTATAATCATGGACATTTTTATGTAATTACAACGAATATATCAACATCGAAGAATTTTTATGTTTTTGCAGAACATTCTGAGGGTCCATGGTCCGAGCCTATCTTTATTGAGGGTTGGGGCGGAATTGATCCATCCTTATTTTTTGGTGAAAATGGAAGGGTTTACATAACTGGAACATGCGATTTTCGTGTTGGTGAACCAATAGGTATTTATCAGGCTGAACTAGATATTGAAACAGGGAAACTCCTAACTGAGCGTCAGTTAATTTGGAAAGGAACAGGTGGCAGCTCTCCGGAAGGACCACATTTATATAAAATAAATGGCTTTTATTACTTACTAATTGCCGAGGGCGGTACAGAATATGGCCATATGGTCACCATCGCAAGAAGCAGAAGTCCTTACGGGCCATATGAGAGCAATCCGAAAAATCCCGTTCTTTCAAATCGAAGTACGGATAAACCAATCCAAGCGACAGGTCATGCTGATTTAGTCCAAGCAGTCGATGGCAGCTGGTGGTCTGTGTTTCTAGGAATCAGGCCTGTCGGTTATCTCAAACGTCATCATTTAGGGCGCGAAACCAACCTAGTTTCAGTCCATTGGAAAGAAGAAGGGTGGCCTATTATGGGAGAAGAAGGGCAGGCAGAATTAGAGAATGATGCAAAATTACTTCCACTAGCCCCATCTCAGCCGTGGCAGGAGATAGAAGATTTTAATACTTCCTCCCTTCCACTAGAATGGAACTTTTATCGTAATCCAGATCCAACCTCATGGTCGTTAATGGAGAGATCTGGCTGGCTAACCCTTCATGGTCAATCATGTACATTGAATGATACAGGCTCCCCTGCATTTGTAGGGAGAAGGCAGCAGCATCTTAATTGTGAGATTTCTACCCTCATGGAATTTATCCCTAATGTGGAGGGAGAAGAAGCAGGCCTGACTGTATTTATGAACGAAAATTTTCATTATGAAATAGCTAAGACTCTTAAAAGTGGAAAAACCCTTATTCAATTCCGCCGCAGAATGGGGAGCATGTGGAAGGTGGAAAGAGAAGTGGAGTATGATTCGCCAAGGGTAATCCTTGGAATAAAAGCTGATGATTTTAGTTTTACCTTTTCCTTTATATCCTCAAAGGGTGAAAAGATTACCTTAGGTAAAGGTGAAAGTTCCATGCTCTCAACTGAAGTGGCCGGCGGCTTTACGGGCCTATTTTTCGGAATGTATGCGACTGGAAATGGTAAAGAATCCACATCTTCAGCGCATTTCGACTATTTTAGCTATAGACCAGATAATGATTCAAAACATGATTTATTAGCTGCTTTAACAGGTAGTAATACAGAGAATTCTTCTTTATAAACATTTTTATAGTTTGTAAATGATTAGAAATTTATAAAATATCAAGGGACTTTAACAGTGGTATTATAGTGAGCTAAAAAACTTGAAAAATCTCAGTTCGCAAAAAAAGTATAAGAAATGGGGTAGTTACGTGATGGAAATCGGATTAAATTTATTTTCAGTATTCAGAGAGTTAAATGAGGATTATTTCGGTACCTTAGAAAAGGTAGCTGAAATAGGTTACAAAAATGTAGAATTGATCTCTGCCAATTTTGCTACGGGTGAACGGTTTACTGATACCTTTACACTTCCCGTAATAAAACAGAAGTTTGACGATTTGGGATTAAAAGCATTCGCAGCACATGAAGGTGTGGCTCCAGGAAAAGCCATCCTTGATGCCAATTGGGATAAGATCATTGAAGAAAATGCATTACTTGGATGTGAGTCCATTGTTTTCCCTATGGCCTTCATATCAGGTCGTGAGGACACTCTTAGAACAGCCGAAGATCTTAATCAATTAGGAAAAAAATGCAAGGAAGCGGGCTTAAGTTTTTATTATCATAATCATGCACATGAGTTTAAAAGAGTAGGAGAAACTTCCTTATTTGACCTTTTAGTTGAAAATACAGATTCAGAGAACGTAAAATTTGAACTTGATCTTGTTTGGGTGATGAGAGGTGGATATGATCCCATCTCATTGCTTGAAAAATTGGGCAGCCGCTGCGATATGATCCACCAAAAGGATTTAGGTAAACATGTCAATCCGGTTAATCTATTTAGCGCTTTCAGCCAAGAGGATAACCCAGATACGATGAAATTATATACGGAGCTTGTGAAGCCAAATGATTTCGTTAATCTTGGTACTGGAATTGTTCCTTTTCATGAAACCTATCAAAAGTTGAATGAATTGGGATCCATCCGTTATGCAATAGTGGAAAACGAAGGACAGCTTGGAAATAAGATTACCAGCATTGCGGACGATTTAAACGTGATGAAGAATTACGTAAAAGGTGCTATCAAAAAATAATTCTAGGGGAGTGTTATTATATGGCTAACAAGTTGAAAATAGGAATTATCGGCTGTGGTGGGATTGCTAATCAAAAACATATGCCTTCATTGGCAAAACTAAGTCATTTAGGAGAAATGACTGCATTTTGCGACGTGGTTGAAGAAAGAGCGGTTAAAGCTGCACAGCAATTCGGCAGCGAAAAGTCAAAGGTTTATACCGATTATAAAGAGCTATTACAGGATGACTCGATTTATGTGGTGCATGTCCTTACCCCAAATTTGCAACACTCCTTTATTACGATTGATGCTCTAGAAGCAGGAAAGCATGTTATGTGCGAGAAGCCAATGGCCATTAATTCGAAAGAAGCACAGGAAATGATAGACGCAGCTAACCGCACGGGTATGAAGCTGACAATAGGATACCAAAACCGTTTTCGTGATGATTCAGAGGTATTGTATAAGGCTTCAAGAGAAGGTGAATTTGGTGATATTTATTTCGCAAAGGCACATGCGATCCGAAGAAGAGCGGTTCCTACATGGGGTGTATTTCTAGATGTAGAACAGCAAGGGGGAGGACCTTTAATTGATATTGGTACACATGCACTTGATTTGACTCTTTGGTGTATGGACAATTATAAACCACAATCCGTAACAGGTTCTGTTTTCTATAAGCTTGCAGATAAGCATGAAGGTAATTTATTTGGTCCATGGGATCCGGAAACATTTAAAGTAGAAGATTCGGCTTTTGGCTTTATTAAGATGCAAAACGGAGCCACGATCATTCTTGAATGTGCATGGGCACTAAATACCACGGATGTTCGTGAGGCGATGACTTCGTTATGTGGTACTGAAGGCGGCGCAGAAATGAAAGCATTACCAAAATCACCTACAAGTGAGCTCGTTTTCAATAGCACGAAATTTGGAAAGCTGGTGGAAACCAAACCTGCGACCGGCGGGGGGATTGCCTATTTTGATGCTGGAGCGGAAGACCCTGGTGTAAAAGAGGCCAGACAGTGGCTTGAGTGTATTATTCATGATACAGAACCACTAGTTAAACCAGAACAAGCATTAGTTGTCACACAGATTTTAGAGGCAATCTATACCTCGGCCAAGACAGGAAAAACAATCGAATTTTAACCGAAAATAGAAATGGGGGATTATTGAATCCTCCTTTTCTCATTAAAGAATGCATATAAAAGCCATAACAATTAAAGGGGAGGGTTTTTGAATGAAAGACCATAAAACGATAATAGAAACAGAAGATCACATTAAATATATAGAAAATAATGATGGACCAACGTTAGGTTATTCCGAAACCTCCGGGGTAACCATCATTGAAAAAGATGGTTATTTTTTTAAAGATTTAAACAAAGATGGAAAAATTGATAAGTATGAAGATTGGAGACTGACACCAGAGGAAAGGGCAAAGGACCTTGCGTCGAAAATGACAATTGAGCAAATTGCTGGACTCATGTTATATAGCAGGCATCAAGCGATACCAGCAGTAAGTCAGGGATGGTTTGCTGGTACGTATGGTGGTAAGTCCTACGAAGAAAGCGATGCAAAGCCATGGGATTTAACCGATGAACAAATCGAGTTTCTGTCTAAAGATAATTTGAGACATGTTCTGGTCACTACCTTAGAAAATCCTGAAACTGCTGCACGCTGGAATAACAATATTCAGGCATTTGCAGAAGGAACAGGACTTGGTATTCCAGCAAACAATAGCTCTGATCCACGGCATGGTTCAGATTCAAGTACTGAATTTAATGCGGGAGCAGGCGGTAAAATTTCCATGTGGCCTGAGCCGCTGGGTCTCGCAGCCACATTTAAACCAGATATAGCAGAAAGATTTGGAGAAATTGCTTCAAAGGAGTATCGGGCACTAGGTATAACAACCGCCTTATCACCGCAAATTGATATCGCAACCGACCCCCGCTGGTTCCGTTTTAATGGGACCTTTGGGGAAGATTCACAGCTATCTGCCGATATGGCTCGTGGGTATGTGAACGGTTTTCAGGATTCAGCGGGGAGTAAAGAAATTGCAGAAGGCTGGGGTTATGACAGCGTCAATGCCATGGTAAAACATTGGCCCGGAGGCGGCTCAGGCGAGAGCGGAAGAGATGCTCACTATGGTTATGGGAAGTATGCCGTTTATCCAGGAGGTAATTTTGCAGAACATTTAATACCATTTACAAAAGGTGCCTTTAACTTAAAAGGTAAAACAAAAATGGCTTCTGCTGTAATGCCTTATTACACCATATCCGTTGATCAAGACCCGGTAAATGGAGAAAATGTCGGGAATTCTTATAACTCCTACTTAATAAATGAGTTGCTTCGAAAAAGATACGGTTATGATGGTGTGGTTTGTACAGATTGGGTTATCACGGCTGATGAACCGGAGAATATTGATACCTTTGTCGGAGGAAAGCCATGGGGCGTCGAAAATCTGACCGTCGCTGAACGTCATTATAAATTAATCATGGCCGGAGTCGATCAATTTGGAGGGAATAATGAAGCCGGGCCCATTTTGGAAGCTTACCAAATGGGTGTCTCCGAACATGGTGAGGCATCTATGCGCAAGCGTTTTGAAGAATCGGCCGTACGATTATTAAAAAATATTTTCCGTCTAGGTCTTTTTGAAAATCCATATTTGAAAGTAGACCAAACTGTTCAAGAAGTCGGAAAACCTGAGTATATGCAGGAAGGATATGATGTACAGCTTAAATCCATCGTGATGCTGAAAAACAAGAATAGCATTCTGCCATTAACTAAGGAAAAGGTTGTCTATATTCCTAAAAAGTATACACCTGCAGGTAGTGATTGGTTTGGTCATCCAACCCCTGAAAAATTCGAATATCCAGTTAGTGTCGAAGTGGCAAAGAAATATTTCAAGGTGACAGATAACCCAGATGAAGCCGATTTTGGTCTGGCTTTTATTAGTACACCAAAATCCGGAACAGGTTATAGCCACGAGGACTTGAAGGACGGCGGAAATGGATATGTACCAATCAGTCTTCAGTACAAACCTTATACAGCGACTTATGCCCGAGAACAAAGTCTTGCTGGAGATGAGCGTCCGAGTGACGTTTTAAACCGATCGTATAAAGGAAAAACAGTGACCCCAAGTAATACAACGGACCTCGATATGGTGTTAGATACAGTGGAAGCCATGAATGGGAAACCGGTTGTAGTGTCGCTGCTGTTATCCAACCCGACCATCGTAGAAGAATTTGAAGGGAAAGTAGATGTGATTATTACGAATTTTGGGGTCCAAGATCAAGCGATTTTTGACATTTTAACAGGCAGAGCAGAGCCGTCTGGCCTTTTGCCAATGCAAATGCCTGCGAACATGAAAACTGTCGAAGAACAACTCGAAGATGTTGCACACGACATGGAATGTCATCTGGACTCTGAAGGACATATTTACGATTTTGCTTACGGTCTAAATTGGGCTGGTAAGATTCAGGATGATAGAACAGAAAAATATCAAATTACTAAATAAATCGTATGCTTTTTGTAAAATCTTGTGAAAATGGTTTCAGTGTTATATGAGCATTTTATTGTGAAATTAATAATTTTTTATCTTGAGGAGGAAATAAAATGGCCAAAAAATTCGTTTGTTCAACCACTGAACCTATCGTTCATACAAAAGCGGGAAAACTTCGAGGGTTTATTTTAGACGGTACCTACACCTTTCATGGAATTAAGTATGCAGATGCAAAGAGATTCCAGATGCCCGCCCCGGTTGAGCCTTGGGAGGGAGTGAAGGATGCACTTTCCTATGGGTACGTATGTCCCATGCTTTCGCAGGAAGTTCCATTAGGTGAAATTATGGTTCCACACCGTTATTGGCCGAAGGATGAAAACTGTCAGTATCTGAATGTATGGACACAGACTATAAGTCCTGATGCAAAAAAGCCTGTAATGGTTTGGCTTCACGGAGGAGGTTTCGCAGCTGGTTCGTCTATTGAGCAGGTAGCTTATGATGGCGAAAACATGAGCAAATACGGCGATGTAGTTGTTGTTTCTATTAACCACCGTCTCAATATACTTGGTTACATGGATTTATCCCCTTTTGGAGAGAAATATGCCAATTCAGCCAATGTGGGAAGTGCTGATATGGTAGCAGCCCTAAGGTGGGTACATGACAATATTGCAAACTTCGGAGGGGATCCGGAGAATGTCACCCTCTTTGGCCAGTCCGGCGGAGGTATGAAGGTGTGGTCCTTAATGCAGACACCAAGTGCAGAAGGATTATTCCATAAAGGGATCATCCAGAGTGGACTGCTTGACGGCTTTTTGAACTCTCCAAAAACTGACGGGACACATATCGTAAATGCCTTGCTGAAGGAACTTGGTTTTGCCGAAGGTGAGGTAGGAAAACTGGAAACAGTACCTTATGACCTTATGGCTTCAGCTTACAATAAAGTTTGTCCAGAAATTGCGAGACAGGGACTCTATGTGGGCGGTAATCCTGTTCCAAATGACTTTTATCTTGGAGATCCACGGGTTGTAGGCTTTACTGAGCATGCCAGGACCATTCCGGTTTTAATTGGAACCGTCTTTGGCGAGTTTGCTTTTGGACCTGGTGTACCACATAAATACGACCTCTTTGATGATGAGATTAAACCAATGATTGTTGAGAAATATGGAGAGTCTTCCGAAGAATTGATCAATTTGTTTAAGGCTGCTTATCCAAACAAGAACCTTACTGATCTACTTGCACTGGATTCCATGTTCCGTTCTCCAACCAAGGATTTTATTGAGAAGAAAGCAATTCATGAAGAAGCACCTATTTTCTCTTTCATGTTTGCCTTTGAGTTCCCTTATGATGATGGAAAACCTGCGTGGCATTGCTCTGAGATTCCTTTTGTATTCCACAATACAGATAAAGTTCCAATTTGCAATGTACCAGACTTTTCAGACAAGCTTGAGGATCAGATTTTCCAAGCATGGATTCATTTTGCCAAAAGCGGTAATCCCAATCATCAGGGACTTCCTGAGTGGTCAGCGTGCAAGCCAAGAGATGAAGCTACCATGATTTTCGACGAAAACTGTGAAGTAAAACATAACTATGATAATAAACTAATAGACTTACATCTTAAGGCAGCGCCTAAATTTATGTTTGGAGAGGAAACTGTGCTCCATTAATATTAAGATAAAAGTTGATCAACTGGTCCGTCGATATTAATAAAAATTTACATGTAACTAAAAATAAATTATTTGAAGAAGCAACATAATTGAATGACTTTTAATGAGGTTTATTGATAATAAAAAGACTCTTTCCATTTTTGTGGAAAGAGTCTTTTTATATGTGCGCTTGCATGGGTATTATCTTGGTGGTGAAAGTCCACTACAGGATTGGCAGTTTGAAAAGTTTATAAAAGATAAGATTATTAAGGAGAAGCAAAAACAATATGATAAGTGGTTGAAACTGCAATAATCCATAAAGGGCAAGGGGGCAATCGATTGCTCCCTTGCCTTTTTATGATATTAAAAGTATTAGAGAGAGGGATCTTATCTTTTAAAAAAAATATATCTGAATTTTTAAAACTGGTATTGCAAGAATATATTCCCTGTAGTAACATAAGAATGTAAATCATATATATGATTTACAATCACATATGTGATTTAAGAGAGGAGGGGGGATGGATGTCTGTCAAATCAGCAGAACGGGTGTTAAGGGTATTTGAGCTGCTTTCACTGTATCCAGAGGGATTAACAATCAAGGAAATAAGTGAAGCTCTTTCCATTCCACAAAGCAGCACCTCTGGGTTAATTGAAACATTGCTAACAAACAGGTACTTGACTGCAGATGCCTTTAGAAAATATAACCTGGGTCCCAAACTGGTTCAACTTGGGAATATAGCAATGGATTCCTTGGATATTTCTTCACAAGGAACGCCTTATCTTAAACAGTTGATGGAAGAAGTGCAGGAGACCGTCTTTATGGCAATGCTTGAGGGTTCCGAATTGGTTTATCTAGTAAAACTAAGCAGTAATCGTTCGATACGTACCACTGCAGAACCTGGAAAAAGCAAGCCTTTGTACTGTACTGGATTAGGAAAGGCTTTTTTATCATTTCTTCCACCGAATAAGAAGGAAGAAATGATTAGTCAACTGAAACTTGAGCCCATCACCCAAAAGACAATCACTAATAAAGAGTCCTTATTGCAGCAGCTGGAATTGTTTGCTCAACAGGGTTATTCCATTGATGACGAAGAGAATGAGGAAGGCCTGTATTGCCTTGCTGCACCTGTATATGGGGTGAACCATACCATTCAGGCAGCAATCAGTGTGGCAGGTCCGAAAGAAAGAATGCTAAAACAAAGGGGAATTATCCTAGAGAAGCTGTTGGAAACTTCTATCAAAATATCAAATAGTCTGGGTTACGGATCCATCTGAATCCAATAGTAGAAAATATTTCTGCAATATAATTATGGTTTATATCTAAACGAATTACAGTAAGAAATTTTTTTTGAAAAATTAATTACTACTAAAAAAATTTTTTTAAATCTATTGTAATTCGTTTTTCTCTAGCATATAATGAAAACGCTAACAAGGTTCACAATCTTTAGTATATTAAAAATAAGGGGGAAGATTATGAAAAAGAGTTTGGTAGGTTTTAAGAAGGCTGCTGGGTTTCTTGCGTTAGCGGTAGGGATTAGTGCTTCACTGGCGGGCTGCAGCGGAGGTTCGGAGACATCCTCTGGTTCAAATTCATCCAATAAGTCTGAGAAAAAAGTACAGGAAATTCGAGTAGTCGCAGCCAACCACCCATGGACAGAATCTATTAAAAAGATGCTGCCAGAGTTTGAAAAAGAGACTGGTATAAAAGTGAAAGTAGATAGCTACTTTGAGGACCAGCTAACACAAAAAACAGCTGTAGAGTTTGCTTCAAACTCTAAGAACATCGATGTAGTCATGTTCCGTCCGCTTCAAGACGGAAAGATGTTCCATAAGAGCGGGTACTTTGCCGATATGACAGGTTATGTTTCAAAAGAAAAGGGATACACGGATGATTTCATTCCGTCCTCTTTAGGCAGTGTAAAGGATGGCGAAAAGCTATTTGGATTACCGCTTGTAACGGAAACGGAAGTTCTTTACTACCGTAAGGACCTTTTAGAAAAGGCCGGTTTAGAGGTTCCGAAAACACTTGAAGAACTTGAAAAGGCAGCTAAGCAATTAAATGATCCTTCTAAAGGTGTATCTGGGTTTGTTGCACGTGGTAAAAGGGCTGCTGCTGTGACTCAGTTCTCCAGCTTCCTATATGGATTTGGCGGCGACTTCATGAAGGATGGAAAATCGTCACTGACTTCTCCTGAAGCGATCGAAGCCTTTAATTATTATGGAAATCTGTTAAATAAATATGGACCAAAAGGTACTTTAAACATGAGCTGGCCAGAGGCAATGGCGGTGTTTACTCAAGGAAAAGCAGCGTTCTATACAGATGCTTCCTCTTTATTCACAAATGCAACGGATCCAGCTAAATCACAGGTTGCAGACAAGGTCGGATTTGCTCCATTCCCAGCTGGACCAAATGGTGCCAAGCCTTATAATGTTACTTCTTGGGCACTTGGTATTGGTGCGAACTCTGAAAAGAAGGATGCGGCATGGCAGTTTATTAAGTGGGTAGAAAGCAAAGAAATGGTTATGAAGCTTCAAACAGAAGGAAATCCTGGTGCACGTATCTCTGTCTGGGAATCTTCAGAAGGAACGGCGAAATTCCCGAAAGATTTAGCAGAGGCGATTGCTGCCAATGGCGGGGAGAAAGGTGTGCCTTATGATCGTCCAGTTGTTATCAATGTAGGAAATGCACGAGACACCATCGGTGATGTTATTCTAGCAGCCATTGAAGGAAAAGATGTAAAGACAGCTGCAGAAAAAGCAGATGGAGAATTCCAAAAAATTCTTGAAAGCGAAAAATAAGTCGATGTAACCTAATTCTTAACGGCTTTCGGTGAGCCATCTGGGTTTTATCTACCGGAGGGCTCTCTGAGGCCGTTTGTCTTAGGTCCAGCCACGACCTGGTAAGGAGGAACAGAAAAATGACAAACTGGATTGATCGTAACATCAAGTGGGTTTTTACTATGCCAGCTGTGATTTTTGTAGCGCTCATGATGGTTATGCCTGTGGGCTATACCTTTTGGCTGAGTTTTCATGATTGGAATATGTCAAACATTACTCCCCCTTTGTGGGTAGCGTTTCAAAATTATACAGAGCTTTTTCATGACGAACTTTTTATAAAATCTTTGAAACTAATGTTCTACTTTACTATTGCCTCCGTCGCAATTGAAACGGTACTCGGAGTGGGCCTTGCCATCTTGATGAACCAGAATATTGTTGGAAAAGGAATTGTAAAGACCTTATTCCTGCTGCCAATGGTGGCAACCCCTGTTGCAGTAGGGTTAATCTGGGTATTGATATATGAGCCAAACATTGGGATTGCGAATGTTTTTTTACATAAGTTAGGGTTGCCAGGACAAGAATGGCTAACATCCCAAAATCTTGTCATGCCTTCGTTAATCTTCATTGATGTTTGGGAATGGACACCAATGATCGCATTAATCGTGCTTGCGGGTCTAGTATCCCTGCCGAAGGACCCCTATGAAGCAGCGATGATTGATGGAGCGAATACATGGCAATCGTTTAGCAAAATTACGCTTCCTCTTCTAAAGCCAACACTTTACTCTGCTATCTTACTTAGAATGATTGATGCGTTAAAAACCTTTGATATTATTTATGCAACCACACAAGGTGGACCAGGTACGTCATCGCAAACCATTAACATTTACGGATATGTCTTAGGGTTCCAATACTTTAAAATTGGTCAGGCTTCGGCCCTGCTGATGGTCTTCTTTGTGATTGTTCTATCCATCAGTATCTTTACAATCCTATTACGGAAAAGAGCGGGGGTAAACCTATGAGCGGAAAAAAACCTAAGAAAATCAGTGTCGTCCTTACTCATGTGGGGGTTTACTTTGCCCTGTTCTTGTTCTTGCTACCTTTTCTTTGGATGATTCTTGCGTCATTCAAAACGCAAGTACAAATATTGAATACCTCTAAAATCTTTGATATCACCGCGAATTTCAGTAACTACATCAGTATTTTTAAAGAATATTCTTTTCTTCAGTTTATTTGGAACAGCTTTGTCGTTGGAATAGGGGCGACCCTTTTCGGACTAATCCTTGGGCTTCCGGCCGCTTACGCAATTGCCAAATATAAGCAGCAGGGCCTGGGACTATTAATCCTTGTTGCCAGAATTGTACCGGGGATATCCTTCCTGATTCCCTGGTTTATTATTTTCTCGAAATTGCAGTTAATCGACACGTATACCTCATTAATATTAAGCCATATGCTAGTCACAATGCCATTTATTATTTGGGTAATGATTCCGTTTTTTGAAGGGCTTCCCCATGAACTGGAAGAATCCGCACGGGTAGATGGCTGTTCGATTCCTACTGCGTTTATCCGAGTAATGCTTCCGATCTCTGGACCGGGGATTGTCACCTCCTCGATTCTGGCGTTTATTTTTTCCTGGAATAACTTTATGTTCTCTTTAATTCTTGCAGGTGATAACACAAAAACATTGCCGATTGCGATCTTTAACTTCATTTCGTACTCTGATATAAACTGGGGAGGCTTAATGGCGGCATCGGTTACCATCACAGCACCGGTGCTGATATTGGCACTATTTGCCCAGCGCTATATTATTGCAGGTTTAACCGGCGGAAGTGTAAAGGGCTAAGGCTGTCGGCAGATATTTAGATGAGCAAATAGGAGATGAGCAGAATGATAACCTTGCCATTAGAAAAAATAAGACAAACAAAACTGGTGGCCATCATCCGCAGTCATTCTCTTGAAGGGCTGGAAAAGACGGTGGAAAGTCTTTATCGGGGGGGCATTCGTGCAGTTGAAATCACGATGAATACCCCTGGAGCTCTTGCCGGGATTGAACGGATGAAGGAGAAGTATCCAGAATTGCTGATGGGGGCAGGGACAGTACTAGATTCAGAGACGGCAAGACTTGCCATTCTGTCTGGTGCAGACTTTATTCTCACCCCAACATCGAAAAAAGAAACAATTGAAACAGCAAACCGTTATAATGTACCGATTATCCCGGGAGTCATGACCCCTACGGAGGCACTGACCGCCCATGAATACGGGGCTCAAATGGTAAAAATATTCCCGATTAGATCGCTTGGACCTAAATATCTATCAGACTTAAAAGGCCCGTTACCTTTTATCGAAACCATGGCTGTCGGAGGGATTTCGCTCGAGAATGCACCGGATTATTTACAGGCAGGAGCAAGCGCCTTGGGAATTGGCAGTTCACTCGTAGATGAAAAGCTTATGATGTCAGGTGATTTTGCAGAGATTGAAAGACGGGCAGCATGTTTCGCAGCCATTGCTCAAACATTTGATTAAGCATATATGAATTTCAAAAGAAAAGTGGTGCTGGCAATGAAGGTAATCCTGATTGATTCTGGAACGACCAACTCCAGAATAAGGCTTTACGATAGAACAACCAGCCAAGTCCTTGATGCTGAGAAGATTCGTGTGGGGGTAAGAGATACAGCGATTTCAGGGGACCATGACCATCTGAAAGCTAAATTAAGTGAGGGAATAGCACGATTACTAATGAAAAATCATTTAGCGGCCTCTGACATTGGATATATTATTGCATCAGGGATGATTACCTCGAATCTTGGAGTATATGAAATTCCTCACATTCCAAGCCCTGCTGGTGTAAATGACTTTGCGAGGTGTTCTAAAGCAGTAATACTCAAAGAATTTTTTGATATCCCTTGTATCTTTATTCCGGGGATGAAAAATTCGGTTATATACGACAGTTCAGATGATCCGATTCCTCCTATTAATGCTTTTGATGTTATGCGCGGGGAGGAAGTAGAAACATTTGGGTTATTGAAGCAATTGAAGGTAAAAGGCAAGGGAATGATGATCCTTCCAGGTTCTCATACCAAGTTTGTATCCGTCGACGAGCACAAGCAGTTGTTATACTGCTTATCCACTTTAGGGGGGGAAACACTTCAATCTCTTCAGAAGGAAACGATTCTTTCCAGCTCACTGGATCAAAAGTTAGTGGAAGTTATTGACGAGAGTATGCTTGAGAAGGGGTTTGAAGCTGCAAAGAAATATGGATTAACAAGGACGTTCTATCATGTTCGCTTGTTTCACTTATTTGCGAATCTGGATGCGAACCAGCGGGCTAATTATTTTACAGGTGCTGTGATCTATACTGACCTTCAGGCTCTTTTTCAATCATTGGAAATGTCTGATGATATCCAATGGTGTATTGTAGGCGGTTCCAATCCATTACGCAAGGTATTTGCCCACTTATTAAGGTATAGCAATAAGGACTGGAAAGTTATGGAGGCGAATGACCAGCAGGTTGAGTATTCCGTCGTTTTCGGGGCAGAAGAGATTGTTTCAAGATGCCCTGATGTTACCAGTTTAATAGATTAATTAGGGGTGTTTTGGATGAAAATACGCAGTTATGAGCTTTTTCAAGTCCCTCCACGGTGGTTATTTTTAAAAATAGAAACGGATGATGGAATCGTGGGCTGGGGAGAACCGGTTATTGAAGGAAGGGCCTCAACCGTTAAGGCTTGTGTGGAAGAATTAATGGAATATCTAATTGGCAAAGATCCCCTACGGATTGAAGATCATTGGAGTATGTTATATCGTTCCGGATTTTACCGCGGCGGCCCAATCCTGATGAGTGCCATTTCTGGAATTGACCAAGCGCTTTGGGATATTAAAGGAAAATACTTTAATGCTCCTGTATACCAGCTTTTAGGAGGGGCCTGCCGGGATTCCATCAGAGTCTATTCGTGGATTGGGGGAGACCGTCCATCTGAAGTTGGTCAGGCGGCCAAGAAGGTAGTCGACGCCGGCTTTACGGCAGTAAAGATGAATGGAACAGAAGAGCTTCAGTATGTTGATTCGTATGAAAAAATTGACCAGGTATTGGAGCGGATAGCAGCGGTTCGTGAATCGGTCGGACCATATATTGGAATCGGCATTGATTTTCATGGACGTGTGCATAAACCGATGGCCAAAATTCTAGCAAAGGAATTGGAACAGTTCCGTCCTATGTTTATTGAGGAGCCTGTGCTGTCTGAAAATAATGAAGCATTAAAAGAGATTGCTCAACATACTTCCATCCCGATTGCCACAGGAGAACGGATGTTTTCACGCTGGGACTTTAAAACTATTCTAGCAGATGGCCATGTAGACATTATTCAGCCAGATTTGTCGCATGCAGGCGGGATTACCGAATGCAAGAAAATCTCTTCAATGGCAGAAGCTTATGATGTTGCTCTAGCACCGCACTGCCCATTAGGACCGATTGCTCTTTCGGCTTGTCTTCAAGTTGATGCAACCGCACATAATGCCTTTATACAGGAGCAAAGTTTGGGGATTCATTATAATCAAGGTAATGACCTGCTGGATTATATTAAGGATAAATCCGTTTTTGAGTATAAAGATGGATATGTTTCGATTCCGCAAGGGCCTGGGCTAGGGATTGAGATTGACGAGGATTTTGTGAGAAAGCAAGCTGTTGTTGGTCACAATTGGCGAAATCCTGTTTGGCGGCATAAGGATGGAAGTATTGCCGAGTGGTAAGCAATTTGGGTTATCTTTTTGCTGGAAAGAGTGTTTTTTTATCATTAAGTAGTAAAGGGCTGTCAATATGATAGCCTTTTTGTTTTGTGTAAAGTTCCTCGAGGGTAATCGATATAGGAATTTAGAATGAATTTGCCGACAATTAATTTAAAATTTTTTCATTATTCGAAAAATAAATCGTGTATAATAAGATTTAGCAGTTTGTAAGGGATTACATCAGGAGGGCTACCTATGTGGACGATGAAGCCTATTTTTAACTCGTTGCTATTTAAACTCTTTTTTAGTGTGTTATTTATTATTGGTCCGCTAATCGTTGTTCATATTGTAAATAACTATTATGCGGTGGAAGTGATAAGGAGTCAGGTAGCCCAGTCAAACAAAAATATGCTGAATATTTATATGGACCAAATTGATAAAGGATTAGATGGTGCGGGGAAATATATCTTTCAAATGACCCAGAACAATACCGACTTATATTATCTTCAATATAATAACTCCTTTGATTCCAATGATTATGAAGAAGCAAAAATTCGTTTATTTAATACGATTACCAATCAATCTTATTTATACACTTCCATTGATTCCATTTTTATCTACTCAAAGGCCCATAAGGATTTATTATTTACCCAAAATTCTTCAGAAGATTATTTTAAGCGCTATGATGCAAGAGATGAAATTTATCAGTTACTTGAAAAGAATCCTAATGAACTTCGAGAAGGGACTTGGAATATCTGGAAGGGGAAACAAAATTATTACCTGATACAATATTATAACGTTAATGGAGTATATGTTGGTGCCTGGGTAAATATGGACAAACTGATTACTCCGTTTAAATATATTGATTTTGGTGATACAGGAAGGGCATTGCTGGCAACTTCTAACTTTGAACCTATTACTAATAAAGCCTTTATTAAGAAGGAAAAGATCGATTTAACCATTAAACAGAAAAGGTATGTCATAACTGGGGAAAAAGATCGGTTTGTATTAATGAAAAAGAAATCATCACAAGCTAATTTCTATCTTGCAGCTTTAATTCCCGAGAAGGAAATTCTCGAGAAACTTCCATTTTTACAGAGGATTTCGTCGTTAATCACTTTATTAGCCGTATTGTTTCTACTATTTTTTATCTTTATTATGAGAAAAGTTTTTCTACAACCTATCAATCAAATTGTTTCCGCTATGAAGAAACTGCGAAAAGGAGATCTCGATATTCGTCTTCCTGCCAATCGGAATTCGACGGAATTTCGGATGATGAATGGTACCTTTAACCATATGGTTTCGGAAATTAAGGATTTAAAAATTAATGTATATGAAGAAAAGCTAAATTTACAAAAGGCGGAATTAAAACATTTACAGCTGCAGATCAACCCGCACTTTTTTCTTAATTCATTGAATATCATTTATAATCTGGCTACAGTAAAGGATTTTTCTATCATTCAGGAGATGGCAAAATGTCTGGCCAACTATTTCCGGTTTATGTGTCGGAGTAATTCGTATTTTGTTAAATTGGAGGATGAATTAAAACACACGGAAAATTATTTGAAAATCCAACAGCTTCGATTCCCTGATTCCTTTAAATATTATATTGAATCACCGCCAGAATTTTTAAATTGCAAAATACCTCCATTAGTCATTCAAACCATTGTCGAAAACTCCATAAAACATGCCTTTAATCTTGATGACTCTCTTAATATTTTTATAGAGGTAATGAGAGAATCAGATTCTAAGTTTTTAAAAATTAAAATGCAAGATACAGGAGAAGGGTTCCCAGAGGATGTTTTACAAAGTTTAAATGAAGAGCAGTCTTTAACCAATGAGGAAGGGGAGCGGATGGGGATTTGGAATGTGAAACAGAGACTAAGTTTGTTATACGGAGAAAAGGCAGCGATACGATTTTTCAATGAACAGGGTAAGGGTGCGACGGTCCTAATACAAATTCCTAATGATTTAATTTAAATTAAAAGGTGGTATGGTTTATGAGTCAATTTCATGTTCTTATCGTAGATGATGAAATTCATTCCATTCGAGGTGTACAAGCTGGGGTAAATTGGGAAAAGCATGATATCACCTCAGTTTATACGGCGAATAACTTAAGACAAGCTCAAGAGGTATTCTTAAATCACAAAGTTGATTTGTTATTATGTGATATTGAAATGCCTAAAGGTTCCGGGCTGGACTTGTTAAAGTGGGTACGTGAACACTACACCGAAACGGAAGCGATTTTTTTAACCTGCCATTCAGATTTTATCTATGCGAAAAAGGCCTTGCAATTGAAAAGTTTTAACTATTTACTTAAACCAGTGGACTATCAAGAACTTGAAGCTGTGATTCATGATGCATTAGAGAAGATCAAAAAAGACCGAGAAACAAGAATGGTAGAGGAATCGTATCATCGATTAAAGGAATCCCACCATTCTGTTATGCAAGAACGGTTCTGGTTAGACCTGATCCAACAAGCTTTCCCAACAACAAAAGAAATAATTAATAAACAAATGATGAGGTATCATTTATCTTATACAGAGTCAGATACTTTTCTGCCTATTTTATTCCATGTTCAAGAATGGAAAGAGAAACTGTCGGTCTATGAAGAAAAAGTGAGCCAATATGCTCTAAATAAAGCTCTTACTGAAATTATCGGAGAATATAAAATGGATGGACATGTCCTTAATTTAGAAGTTGGTTATGTCTTAATGATTATTGCTTTGGAAACACCTATTAATTTAAAAGAGTTTCATGATAATTGTAACGAGTTTATTTTAGAATTTGCTCAGTTTTTTTTATGTGATCTTTGCGGCTATATTGGTAATCCAGTACCTATTGAGGATTTAGTCGGAATGGTCCAAAATTTGCAGGAATTTGATCGAAATAATGTAACCGAAAGTAATAAAACAATGATTTGTACCCGAAATAAAGAATGTTTAGGTTCTTCCCCATTACTGCCTACCACTGATTGGACAAATTTAATGAAAAGTGGTCCCAAAGATAAGTTTTTAAATGCTATTCATCTGTATTTTACCAATTGGAAAAAGTCAAATGAAAATCTAACTGCACAATCGTTGCATTTGTTTTATCAAGATTTTTTGCAATTAATTTTTTATGTTCTTCAGGTAAAAGGAATTCAAGCCAATCAAGTTTACTCACAAAACCTCCTGACTGAAAAGCCGAAACGAGTTTTGAAATCTTTAAACTCGCTCCGTGATTGGGTCATATATATAGCAGATGTAGCCATGGATCAACTACATTTGCCTCAAGAAAAAGGATCGGTCGTGGATATAGCCATCAAGTATATTCATGAAAATCTTGGTGAACAGCGGTTATCGCGTGAAGATATTGCCAATTTCGTTTATTTAAATC
Organism: Bacillus sp. ISL-18; assembly: GCF_018613415.1. Taxonomy (GTDB): domain Bacteria; phylum Bacillota; class Bacilli; order Bacillales; family Cytobacillaceae; genus Neobacillus. Next base: position 436,974 of record NZ_JAGGQG010000002.1, read on the forward strand.
CAGACTATCTCACAAGACTTTTTAAAAAACAAACGGGATTTTCTATATCAGACTACCTTCAGCAGCAACGGATTGAATACGCTAAAAAACTATTAATAGAAACAAATTCACCTGTAAGTGAAGTGGCATTATCATCTGGGTATTCAAATTTTTCCTATTTTTCAACAATTTTTAAGAAAATGACAAAATTAAATCCAATGGAGTACCGAAAAAAGTCGATATTTTCGGAAAAGTCGTAATAACAAAAATAAAAAGTCGTATTTTTAGTAAGTGTTTTTTCTCCCATCCTCTATACTAAAAATTAGATCGGTGGTAACGCTTTCAAATAAACGTATCATGGATTCGACAAGATTATAAGGGGGAGAGAAAAGGATGAAGCACTTTAGGGCAATAACAAGGTTTTTACTGTTCGTCATGTCAGCTGTATTAGTTTTAGCCGGCTGCAGTTCAAAGGAAAGCAGTACAAGTAATAATGATGGTACGAACTCAAAGGGTCAGCCTTATCAGATTAACATGGCGTATATTACCTTTACAAAGATAGATGATCTTCCATTAGTGCAGGATGAAATTAATAAGATAGTTAAAAAGAAAATCAATGCAACCGTTAAACTAGTACCAATTAACGGAGCAAACTATCAGCAGCAATCGAATCTAATGCTGACAGGGAATGAAAAATTAGATTTGTTGGTTACCTCATCCTTTTTTGGCTACAGCACACAGGCGGCAAAAGGGCAGCTTCTTGCATTAGATGATTTGGTTCAATCAAAGGGCAAAGATATCTTAAGTACAGTGCCTAAACGGATTTTAGAAGGTAATAAAGTAAATGGTAAAATATATGGAATTCCAAGTATCCGGGACTGGGGTTCTTATTATGGATTTGTCATGAGGAAGGATATTGTCGATAAATATAATATCGATCTTTCACAGGTTAAAACATTTGCAGATTTGGAAAATGTATTTAAAGTGGTCAAAGAAAAGGAACCAACTTTAACTCCAATTGTCAACACTGGAATAACAACGACGGCAACAGTGCTTGCAGGTGGGAAATTTGATGTTTTAGGGGACAGCCTTGGGGTGGTATCCTTTAAAGACAAGAAAGTTGTCAATATGTTTGAAGAACCTGAATATGTGGATGCAGTTAATTTGACTAGAAAGTGGTTCAAGGCCGGCTATATCTTAAAGGATGCAGCGACATCACAAGACGCAGCTGCCAATATAGTTAAGGCTAATAAAGGGTTTGGCTACTTTTCCCATATGAAACCTGGTTTTGATGTTCAAGAAAAAGGAATTACAGGATATGACATGGTATCTGTGAAATTATCTGATGTGTATTCATACACGGATGCAGCAACAGGCTTTAACCTATCCATTGCCAGAAACAGCCAAAATCCAGAAAAAGCAATGGAATTTATTAATTTACTTTATTCTGATAAAGATATTATGAATTTACTTGATAACGGTATCGAAGGGAAGCATTATCAAGTTAAATCTGACGGAACGATTAAATTACCTGATAATGTAAAAGAATCCAAATATGTTTTTGGACAATGGCAAATCGGGAATAACTTTCTAACCTACCCATGGGAAGGAAATCCAGCAAACTACTGGGAAGTCATGAAGAAACATAATGATTCAGCTATTTTCTCTCCTGCCTTTGGTTTTACATTTGACCCAGATCCAGTGAAAACCGAAATGGCCGCTTCCACAAACGTAATTAATCAGTATAAAGTAGGTATTGAATCTGGTACTTTGGATCCAGGAAAGAGCCTGCCGGAGTTTAATAAAAAGCTAAAAGCAGCAGGACTCGATAAAATTATGGCCGAAAAGGAAAAACAGTTTGAAGCCTGGAAGAAAAAGCAATAAGGAACAGAAAAAGAGAGCTAGTGTGAAACTAGTTCTCTTTTTCATAGAATTGGAATCATGGGGACGGTTCTTCCGCTTCCACCCAATATATTGAATATATATTCTGAAAAGTCGGATAAACAAAAATAAGAAGTCGTATTTTGGATAGTTTCAATATTACTAGTTTTATAAAATAAAGATATAAGTTGGAAACGTAAATTGTAAGCGGAAACAAAACAAGATGACAAGGGGGAAAAGGGATGTCAGAAGTGACAGTAAAAAAGGTTGAAGCAGGAATCCAAGCAGTTCCTGCAAATAAAGTGAACACCAAGCTTATTAAATTTAAAAGGGCACTGCCATTATTGATTATGATGCTTCCAGGGTTAGTCTACTTATTGATTAATAACTATTTGCCCATGTTCGGTCTGATTATTGCTTTTAAGGATATTAACTATGCGAAAGGAATCCTCGGCAGTGATTGGATTGGCTTTAAAAACTTTGAGTACCTGTTTAGTACAAGAGATGCGTTTGTCATTACTCGGAATACCATTCTTTATAATGGCGGCTTTATTATCTTAAATACCATTATTGCTATTGCTGTAGCGATTATGCTGAATGAAATTAAAAATAAACTTGCAAAAGGCTTTTATCAAAGTGTCATTCTTTTACCGTTCTTAATCTCCATGGTAATCGTCAGCTATTTGGGATTTGCCTTCCTTAGCGAAGATGTGGGTTATTTGAATAAAACCATTTTACCAATGCTGGGGTTAGATGGGATCTCATGGTATAACGAAGCCAAATACTGGCCTTACATTTTAACTTTTATCAATTTGTGGAAAGGTGTAGGTTTCTTGTGTGTTATTTATTTAGCCGCTATTATCGGCATCGACCAAGAATACTATGAAGCAGCCACACTAGATGGAGCGAATAAATGGCATCAAATCATTCACATTACGATTCCTTCGATTATGCCAGTAATTATTATGATGACTTTATTGGGCATCGGACGAATTTTCTACTCTGATTTCGGATTATTCTATCAAGTACCAATGAATTCAGGGGCTCTCTATGATACTACCAATGTTATTGATACCTATGTTTACCGTGGTTTAATGCAGCTTGGAGATATCGGTATGTCGGCGGCTGCTGGTTTGTATCAGTCCATCGTCGGATTCGTTCTCGTCTTATTATCAAATTATCTTGTACGTAGAAAAAGTAAAGACAATGCTTTATTTTAAAATTGGAGGCGGTAAAGAATGTATAGATCAGATCGAATTACCCAATGGGTATCACATATCGTTTTAATTATACTTGCGGCAGGCAGCATTATACCTTTAATCATTCTTTTATCCTCCTCCCTGAGTGATGAGGCATCCATTCTGAAGGAAGGGTATTCCTTTTTCCCAAAAGAAGTAAGTTTTGCAGCCTATGATTATTTACTCTCTAATTCATCAAGTATTTTACGGGCCTACGGAATTACGGTATTTGTAACCATATTTGGAACTTTTGTAAGTTTGGTAATGACATCGTTTTTGGCCTATGGACTTTCACGACGCGATTTACCTTTTAAAAATGTTTTTGCTTTCATCGTTTTCTTTACCCTATTGTTTAACGGCGGACTTGTTCCTACGTATCTTGTATATACACAGGTGTTCGATATCAAAAATACCATCTGGGCCTTAATTGTACCAGGGTTACTCATGAATGGATTTAACGTTTTGTTAATGAGAACATTCTTTATGACTTCGATCCCGGAGCCGATAATCGAATCCGCACGCATGGATGGTGCTGGTGAATTTAGAACATTCTTTTCGATCATTCTTCCGTTATCTCTGCCAATCTTAGCAACAATCGGCCTGCTTCAAACAATTATTTATTGGAATGATTGGTTCAACGGACTTATCTATATTACAGAACCATCATTATTTAGCATTCAGAACATCCTAAACAGGATGCTGTCAGACATTCAATTCTTAGCAAGCAGCAATTTAGGATCGAACACAAGTACAGCGGCGGCACAAGTTCCTACTACAGCTGTACGAATGGCTATTGCGGTAATCGGTATCCTGCCAATTCTCATCGCCTACCCATTTTTCCAAAAGTACTTGGTAAAAGGAATTGCTTTAGGCTCAGTTAAAGGTTAATTCTATTGTTTTAGTAAAATGGAGGGCTGGGTTGACTATCGATCGCCCTCCTGTATTAATGTGGCAGCCTAGATAAGGAAGCAAAAACAAGAGAAACAAGCAAGGAGGAAATGTTAAATGATTGGTTTTATGCGGGGATTTTATAGTATTTCGGAGTGGATCCTAAGGTTTGCTTATGTGAATGTTCTTTGGATTGCATTTACCTTGCTTGGTTTTGTTGTTTTTGGTTTTTTTCCTTCCACACTGGCTATGTTCACGGTGGTGCGTAAATGGGTATTGAAGCAAACAGATATTCCAGTATTTCCAACGTTTTGGTTCACCTATAAAAAGGAATTTGTTAAAGGCAACCTATTAGGATTTTTCCTCGGCTTATCTTGTTTTCTCATGTACTCAAATATAAGGATAGTCGAAGCAACCACGGTACCCTTATTTAAATTACTTTATATCCCCAATGTTATTGTTATTATCTTGTTTTTCTTTACCCTATTATATATTTTCCCGGTATTGGTTCATTTTGATGTTCGTTTGAAAGAGGGCTTTAAGAACTCATTTATTTTAATGACCATAAATCCAATTCCAACCTTTTGCATGGCTACTTTGACTGGGTTCCTCTGTTTCATCTTTATGAAATTACCCGGAGTGATACCGTTTTTTAGCGGTAGTTTAATCGCATATTTACTGATGTGGCTAAGTAATTTTGTTTTTGTAAAAATGAATAGAGCCTCCGACCTCTCGGTAAAAAGGACCAAAACAGGAGCAATTTAAATCCAGGAGAGACGTTAAAAAAGAACGGAAAGGATCGTTTTCTTTTAAATGAATGGAATAGATCTAGTCTAATAGAACCTAATAATCCTTAGCGAAAGGGGTAACAGATGATATGAGTTATTCACCAAAAATGAAAATGGGTAAGATCCTAGCCAATAAAAAGGCCAAAGCAGTCTTGCTAAAATATGTACCGCAATTATTGGAACCTACTGAATTCCCAATTATGTTTATTAAATTAAGTACTTTGGAACAGCTAATTTCACGGCTGCCTGAGACCCTCCGTACAAAGGGGATTGTGGAAACACTGTATTCAGAGCTAGCTGCTGTAGAAGAGTTGGAAGAAGAAACTGGTTATATAGCACCGGTGTCTAATTACGAATCTGAGTCAGAAAATTTGGGATCGGCCAAGGTTAGTATCCCAAGTACAGTAGAAAAATGGTCTGTTTTTGAGGTTGAACTTGAGGGTCCAGATCACGGCAATCCTTTTACAGATGTCACGTTGCAAGCAGAATTTATCTGTAATGGAGAGAAACGCCGTAAAGCTCTTGGTTTCTATGACGGGAATGGTATTTATCGAATCAGATTCATGCCTGATGCTGAGGGAATCTGGACATTTCAAACAACGAGTAACGCCAGATCTATGGCAGGTATTGAGGGTAAATTCGAATGTATCAGTCCTTCTAAAGATAACCACGGTCCTGTCCGCGTTAAAAATACATATCATTTTTCGTATGAGGATGGCACCCCCTATATTCCTGTAGGAACGACATGCTATGCATGGATTCATCAGGAGGAAGAATTAATCCAACAAACCTTGGAAACTTTACAAACATCTCCATTTAATAAGATGCGAATGTGTATGTTTCCTAAATCCTATCAATTCAATTCTAATGAGCCTTTATATTATCCATTTGAAGGTTCTCTTGAGGAAGGCTTTGACTTTACACGCTTTAATCCTAAGTTTTTTCAGCACCTGGAACAAAGGATTATCGATCTTGGGAATCTAGGAATTGAAGCCGACCTTATCCTGTACCATGCCTATGACAGGTGGGGATTTGCGGAAATGAAAAAGGCGGAAGATGACCGCTATTTGAAGTATCTCACCGCTCGTCTCTCGGCCTATCGAAATCTTTGGTGGTCATTAGCGAATGAATATGACTTAATGTGGGCGAAAGAAATCGAGGATTGGGAGCGCTTTGCTCAGATTATCACGGAAAATGACCCCCACCAACACCTCATCTCCATTCATAACTGTTTTGGATTCTATGATTATTCACGGCCTTGGGTGACACACTGTAGTGTTCAACGAGTCGATGTATATCGAACAGCTGAGAATACGGATCAATGGAGAAAACAGTGGAATAAACCAATCGTGATCGACGAATGTGCCTATGAGGGAGATATTGACCAAGGCTGGGGAAATATCACCGGGGAAGAAATGGTCCGACGGTTTTGGGAAGGATCAGTTAGAGGCGGTTATGTGGGACATGGGGAAACCTATCTTCACCCAGAAGATATTTTATGGTGGTCCAAAGGCGGGAAGTTGTATGGAGACAGTCCAAAACGAATTGGCTTCTTGAAGCGGATCATGGAAGAGGGTCCGGAGGAAGGATTGAATCCTTTAGAATCGGATTGGGATGCGCCTTCTGCGGGAATTCCTGACCAATATTATTTATATTATTATGGCTTTAATCGACCTAGTTTCAGACAGTACCGGATGAAACCTGGCATTCAATATAAAGTGGCAGTCATCGATACTTGGGAAATGACGATTAATGAACTCGAAGGTGTTTATGAAGAGAAATTTAGAATCGACCTGCCTGGAAAACAGTATATGGCTGTTAGGATGACTAAAATTTAGTTTTATCAATAGGAGGAGAGTAAAAATGAATCGTTCTTACATGACTGTGACCGAAGTTACTGACTATGGCCCTTATATTACAAAAATCATTCTTCCGCTTCCCGAATCTATTAAATCAGAGGCACTCTCGGAAGATACTTTCAACGTTTATGTCGAGCGGCGAAGCAAAGAAACAGGCGAGGTGCTTCAACTAAGAAAAGATTGGAATTCGGAAGAACGTTATCCGTCAAAAGGCTATTGTCGTGTGACAAATACGTATGCATCAGATGGTGAAGGGAATAAAACCGAAATTGGCCAATTCGCCACGTTAGAACTTGAAGTTGAGGCGATCAACCGTTTAAACTCGGAAAATGCGTTTGTAAACGAACATAATGTTTATGTTTTCTGCGATTTTCGCATTACGCTGGTAAAAGAAATACAAGCCGATAGTGCTTCTATTTCAGGGCTAGTCTATGATCATTTCAGCGGCGGTCGTATGGAGCAAGTCAAAGGGTGGGTAAATAGTGAGTCATCCTATGCTGAGATGCCCTTACGGTTCGGCTATTTTACACCAAATATGAGCGAAGAAAAACGTCCATTGATTATCTGGCTCCATGGTGCAGGCGAAGGTGGATATGACACCTCGGTTGCCTATACTGGTAATAATGTTGTAAATCTATCAAGCGAAAAAGTACAGAAAATGTTTGGCGGTGCTTATGTCCTTGCTCCACAAGTGCCCACTATGTGGATGGACGACGGCAGTGGTGAGTATACGATTGAAGGAAAGTCAATGTACGTGAAAGCACTTAAAGCACTCATTGATGAGTTTATTCATTTACACCCAGATATAGATACAAATCGAATCTACATCGGAGGCTGTTCTAATGGAGGCTTCATGACGATGCGTATGATTATCGATTACCCTGGTTTCTTCGCAGCAGCCTATCCTGTATGTGAAGCACTCTACGATAATGTGATTACCGATCAAAACATTGATGAGATAAAGAATACCCCTATCTGGTTCACACATGCAAAAAATGATGAAGTTGTAAAACCCGAGATCACAGTGATTCCAACATATGAGCGTCTAGTAGAAGCCGGTGCTCCTAATGTTCATTTTTCCTATTTTGATAAGGTTGTAGATACTTCAGGCATTTTCAAGGATTCTGAAGGCAACCCATTTGAATTTTTTGGCCATGGCACCTGGATCTACATGCTCAAAGACGAATGTGTACTCGACTATGATGGCTCTCCAGTAAAAGTAAATGGAAAAGATGTAACGCTTCTCCAATGGCTGGCGTTGCAGACAAAACAAATAACAGTCACAAATCGATAGGGAAAAGTAAATAAAAAGGTTGTTCTTGTTCGCTAATATTGAGGAGGTATTTAAAGGATGGAAAGAGATATTAAAAAATTAATTGAACAAATGACCCTGGAAGAAAAGGCTAGTCTTTGCTCTGGGCTAAACTTCTGGCAGCTTAAAGGAATTGAGAGATTAGGAATTCCATCCATCATGGTCACAGATGGCCCGCATGGTCTGCGTAAACAGCAGCAAAGTGCCGATCACCTGGGAATATATGATAGTGTCCCGGCCACCTGCTTCCCTTCCGCAGTTGGTCTCGCAAGTACCTGGAATCGTTCCCTTATTAATAAGGTTGGAGTGGCTTTAGGTGAAGAGTGTCAGGCTGAGGATGTCGCTGTTTTACTAGGACCTGGTGCGAATATCAAACGTTCACCCCTGTGCGGGAGGAATTTTGAGTATTTTTCAGAAGATCCTTACCTTTCTTCAGAATTAGCGGCAAGCCACATTAATGGGGTACAAAGTCAGGGAGTTGGGACTTCTCTTAAACATTTTGCAGCTAATAACCAGGAACATCGCCGTATGTCCGTGGATGCAGTCGTTGATGAAAGAACATTTAGAGAAATCTATCTTGCTAGTTTCGAAAATGCGGTTAAAAAGGGCGAACCATGGACGGTTATGTGCTCCTATAACAAAGTAAATGGGGAATATGCTTCAGAAAATAAAACATTATTAACGGACATTTTAAAGGATGAATGGGGCTTTGATGGGTTTGTTGTGTCAGACTGGGGTGCAGTCAATGAGCGCGCAAAAGGGTTAGAAGCAGGCTTAGATTTAGAAATGCCTTCAAGTAATGGGATAGGCGATCGAAAAATAGTAGAAGCCGTAAAAAATGGCCAGCTTTCAGAACAAAAACTAGATAGAACAGTAGAGCGGCTATTAAAAATTATTTTCAAAGCAGTTGATAACAAAAAAGAAAATGCTGTCTATGATAAAGAGAATCACCACCAGCTTGCTAGAAAAGTAGCGAGGGAGGGTATGGTTCTATTGAAAAATGATGATGGTGTTCTTCCGTTAAAAAAGGATGGAACGATTGCCGTAATCGGAGAGTTTGCTGTTAACCCAAGATACCAGGGCGGCGGAAGTTCACATATCAAGCCGACCAAGCTGGATAATATATGTGAGGAAATAGAAAAGAGTGCTGGAAATGGCAGCGTTGTTTATGCAAAAGGCTATCATTTAAAAAATGATGATACAGATGGTCAATTAATTGCAGAAGCAAAGGAAAAGGCGCTCCAAGCTGATGTAGCTGTTTTATTTGTTGGTCTTCCTGATCGATATGAATCGGAAGGTTATGACAGAGAGCATTTAAGAATCCCAGACAATCATCGCATTCTTATTGAAGCAGTAGCAGAGGTACAGCCTAATATAGTGGTCGTCTTAAGCAATGGTGCTCCAATTGAAATGCCATGGCTTGGTAAAGTAAAGGGTCTACTAGAAGGATATTTGGGAGGTCAGGCGCTAGGAGGAGCAATCGCTGATTTATTATTTGGAGATGAGAATCCAAGTGGGAAATTGGCTGAAACATTCCCGAAGGAGCTGCGTCATAATCCTTCCTATCTTAACTTCCCTGGGGAAGGGGACAAGGTAGAATATAAGGAAGGGCTTTTTGTAGGGTACCGCTATTACGATGCGAAAGGAATAGAACCATTATTCCCGTTCGGTTATGGTCTGAGCTATACAAGTTTTGAATATTCCAATCTGCTCATTAACAAAGAATCCATTTTAGATAATGAGACAGTTGAAGTGACTGTTACAGTTAAAAATACAGGTGAGAGGGCTGGGAAAGAAATTGTACAGCTGTATGTTCGTGATACCGAGAGTACTGTGATTCGACCTGAGAAAGAATTAAAGGGCTTTGTAAAGGTTGATTTACAACCTGGTGAAGAGAAAGAAGTAACCTTCACCTTGGATAATAGAGCGTTTGCTTATTACAATGTAGACCTCAAGGACTGGCATGTGGAGAGTGGTTTGTTTGAGGTACTTGTAGGGAAGTCTTCAGCTGACATTATTTTAAAAGGGACACTGCAAGTAAACTCTACTGTTACCATAAACAAGTTAGTCCATCGAAACACGACAATTGGGGATCTTATCACAAATCCATTTCTAGCTCCATTTGTCCAGGAAACTCTTGCCAAGGCAAATGAAGGCAGTCCATTTGCTAATATGGGGGAAGACTCAGATGGTTTTGAAATGTTCGAGGCGATGATGAGATTTATGCCGTTACGAGCCATGGCCGCATTCAATCCAGATAATTTCACAGAAGAAATGCTTAATAGTCTTATAAAACAACTAAATGAAAGATTAGCAAATGCAACGAATGCCCAAACAATAATCAACTAAACATTTCATACTGTAGAGCTTATAACTAACCTAATTAGAAAAATTATTTTAGTTAATTATAACCCGGGTTTATTTCCGCAAAAAAACCTTAGCTTGGTATATATACCGAACTAAGGTTTTTTATTTTTTAGGCTTGTATTTCACTTTCGGTTAATGTGGAAACTACACATGATTTCCTTTCAATCAGTTCTGTATCCACAAACAATTTAATTTTATCAGTGTCATTATTTTCAATCTGTTTAATAAGTTTTTCAACAGCAAGTAAGGCAATCCTATCTTTTTTTACATGGATTGTCGTTAATTCAGGCGTTATCACTTGTGATTCAAAGATGTTATCAAAACCAATCACAGAAACGTCATCCGGAACTCTAACGCCTAATTCAGTGAGCGATTTAATAACGCTAATGGCCATATAATCAGCTTCGCAAAATAAGGCTGAAGGCAATTGGTTTAACCGGTTTTTGATTTTCTCTTTAAACACATCCTGGGATGAAATCACCGTCGGAGATACTGAAAAGTAATTGGTTTCGGCAATCATTAACCCGTTTTCACTTAGTGCTTGTAAAAAACCCTTTTTTCTCATATCAAAATTATACATTCTCGTATTTGATCCTACATAACCAATTTGCTGGTGTCCTAACTCCATTAAGTATTGTCCTGCCTGGTACCCACCATATACGTTATTCATGACGACAAAACTTACGTCCAGCGTCTCAAAACAGGTATCCAGCACAACCATATTTGGCTGTACACATGCAACGATATTAATTTGCTCCGGTGTTAAGTTTGTACCTAACAATAATATACCTGCGGACTTTTGTTCTTGCTCGAGTCGGGTTATTTCATCTTGGAGATTCTCTATACTAATGGAAGAAACCATAAGAGAATTACCACTAGTACCAATTTGTCTATCAAGATTGTGTATTAAATCCGTGAAAAACGGGAGTGATTCATATTGCTCTGTCACAATACCTGTATTCGTGACTGCTACAAATCTCAACAATTTTTTGTTCGGCTGAACAAATTGATCCGCTTTAATAATGGGGCGTGGAATATATCCATGTTCCTGAGCAATTCTAAGTACCTTCTCACGTGTTTTTTGGCTGACACCATTTTTTCCATTCAACGCCAGAGAAACAGCGGATTTCGAAACATTAGCTAATTTAGCAATATCATCTATTTTCATTAAAATATAAACACCTGCCTACATGATAAAAAGTTCTTTTCCGAAGTAACTTTTTTGTATATTTTATTATAGCATAAAATCAAATGGTTTAGTTTATTTTTAGTTGATGTTTAGTTTATGTTTAGTTTATTTTATATATATAAATTGTATTTATTTTGGGTAACAGTATATTTTTAATGATTTACATATAAAAAACACTAAAATTTATATAAACATTTAAATAAATAACTAAAATATTTTATAAAATTAATTGACTAATATTTTAATAGTTGTTATTATTGGTTCAAGAGTTAGGGGATAAACTAAATTTATTTAGTTTATTTAAAAAAACATTATTGTATACGCTTTTAGTATCTTGATGGTTATATTATGAAATTGTTTGGGAGGCGCTGGAAAATGGGGAAAATTAGACTTGGATTTGCTCCAACAAGAAGATTTGTATTTAGTAAAGAAGATGCATTGAAGTATAAACAATTAATTAGAGAAAAGATGGAGAGCTTCGGACTAGGCCTGGAAATTGTTGATTTAGAAGGGATTAATGAAGAAGGGTTGCTGCATGAGCGTTTAGAAGAACCAGCGATAATAAAGCGCTTTAGGGATGCTGAAGTGGATGCATTATTTTTCCCGCACTGCAACTTTGGTACTGAAGATATCGTAGCTCGTGTAGCCAAAGCAATCGGCAAACCTGTTTTGCTTTGGGGTCCGAGAGACGAAGCTCCATTGGAAGATGGGATGCGTCTCCGTGATACACAATGCGGAATTTTTGCCACAGGTAAAGTGCTAAGAAGATTTAATGTCAAGTTTACATATATCACTAACTGCACGGTTGATAGCCCTGTTTTTGAGCGGGGATTTAAGAACTTCATTGCTGCAGCGAATGTGGTAAAACAGTTTAATAATCTACGAATCTTGCAAATTTCCACAAGACCATCTGATTTTTGGTCAGTCATCTGCAATGAAGGGGAATTGTTGGAAACATTTGGAGTTCAAATTCACCCGATTACACTTGATGAGTTGAAGAAGGTCACGTTGAAAATTGAGAAGACTGATAGTCCAGAATTAGATGAAGCAATCGGCTATATAAAAGAAATGCTCGACTGGAGTGCAGTTACGGAACAGGATGTTCGACGGATCGCTTCCTTAAAAGTGGCAATGAAACAACTGGCTGCCGAGACAAGAAGTACAGCAATTGCTATTCAATGCTGGTCAACCCTGCAGGATATTATTGGCATCATGCCATGTCTAGCCAATGCGATTCTGACAGACGAACAGATCCCGGTAACTTGCGAAACAGACATTCATGGAGCGATTACCTCGATTATGGTTCAAGCCGCTACCATGAATACTAAGCCAACTTTCTTTGCTGATATTACGATTCGTCATCCAGAAAATCCTAATGGCGAATTGTTATTCCACTGTGGGAATTTCCCAGTATCGTTAAGTGTCGAAGAAAAGCCAAAGTTAAATAAACACTTTTTATTTGACGATCATTCTCCAGGTACACATGAGGGGGAAATTAAGGGTGGCGAAATGACGATTGCCCGTTTTGACGGAGACCATGGTGAATATTCGATTTTCCTAGGAAAAGCTAAAGGGATTGAGGGGCCGTTTTCAAGAGGATCATATGTATGGATAGAAGTAAATGACTGGCCATTATGGGAAGAAACACTAGTAAAAGGTCCGTATATCCACCATTCAGTAGGTGTCCATGCCAATGTAATCCCAGCCCTGTTTGAGGCGTGCGAATATATCCCAGGATTGAATCCTGACCCAGTTGATCCAACTGTAGATGAAATCAAAGCATGGCTTCGTGGCAGCGACCTTAATAAATAAAGCGAGGGGGCAAAGAGAATGAACAATATTGAATTTCTAAAACGGAAAGCAACTGAAATTCGAATGGAATTGCTAACAATGATTTATGAAGCGGGTACGGGGCATACAGGCGGCTCTCTATCCAGTGCGGATATCTTAACGGTTCTTTACTATCATATTATGAATGTTGATCCTAAGAATCCAAAGTGGGAAGATCGCGATCGTTATGTTCAGAGTAAGGGCCATTCAGTGGAAGCATATTGGGCAATCTTAGCCGACAAGGGATTTTTTCCAAAAGAGGAATTAAAGACATTCTCTCAATTTAATACTAGATTAATAGGTCATCCGAATAATAAAGTTCCTGGTGTGGAAATGAATACTGGTGCCTTAGGACATGGTCTGCCAGTTTCAGTTGGTATGGCCTTGGCTGCTAAAATGGATGGAAAATCGTATCGCGTCTTTACCTTAATGGGAGACGGAGAACAGGCAGAAGGATCAGTTTGGGAAGGGGCTATGGCCGCTTCACATTACAAGCTGGATAATTTAGTAGCTATTATTGATCGGAATAGATTGCAAATCACAGGAGGTACGGAAGATGTAATGTCCCTTGAACCATTCGGCGAAAAGTGGGGAGCGTTTGGTTGGGAAGTTGTTGAAGTAGATGGAAATGATATCGAACAGTTAGCAGAAGTTTTGGAGGGAGCTCCAAAAACTGCAGGAAAACCAACTCTTATTGTTGCCAATACAGTGAAGGGCAAAGGAATTTCATTTGCTGAAAATGTAGCAAAATGGCACCATCATGTCCCAAGTAAAGATGAATATCAATTAGCAATGGGGGAACTTTCTAAGCAATTGGAGGTGCTACAATGAGTATGGTTGCTCTAAAAAGTGCAAAAGGAAATAAGATTGCCAATCGTCAAGCGATCAGTGAGACTTTACTAGATTTAGCGAAGCAAAATAAAGATATTTTAGTCGTAACAAGTGATTCTAGAGGATCGGCCTCTCTTGTAGATTTTGGTAAAGAATTACCTAATCAAATCGTAGAAGTAGGTATTGCAGAACAAAATCTCGTTGGGATTGCTTCAGGTTTGGCTGCGTCCGGTAAAAAACCATTTGTCGCTTCACCAGCTTGTTTTTTAAGCATGAGAAGTATTGAACAAATTAAGGTAGATGTAGCTTACTCCAATACAAATGTTAAATTAATTGGCATAAGCGGCGGCATTAGTTATGGGGCGCTTGGTATGTCACACCATTCTCTGCAGGATCTTGCTGTAACCCGTGCGATACCAGGTCTGGATGTCATGATGCCAGCGGATCGGCATGAGGCCAAAAAGATGATCGAAGCATTAGTGGAATATGATCGACCAGTCTATCTTCGAATTGGCCGTAATCCTGTCGCAGATTCATATGTTTCTGAAGACTATGATTTCCAAATCGGTAAAGCTGTTACGATGAAAGAAGGTACAGATATTACGATTATTTCAACAGGGGAGACAGTCAGAATTGCTTTAGATTCCGCGGAAGTACTTCAAGCAGAAGGCATTGATTGCAGAGTGATTAATATGCATACCATCAAACCTTTAGATGAGGAAGCTATTCTGAAAGCGGCAGAGGAAACAAGAAGAATTATCACCATTGAAGAGCACAGTATTTATGGCGGTTTAGGTTCAGCTGTAGCTGAAGTTGTTTCACAAAATCACCCGGTTCCAGTTAAAATTATTGGTCTTCCAGACGAACCTGCTGTTGCCGGAAAAACAGCTGAAGTGTTCGAATATTATGGATTAAGTGTTGACAATGTCAAGAAGGTTGCCATAAGTATGGTAAATAAAGGATGAGGTGTTCCTAATGTCTCACGAGCAATATATCCTTGCTATTGATCAAAGCACGTCGGGAACAAAAGTTTTGCTTGTTAATTCGAAAGGACAAATCGTTCATAAATGTTCTGCAAGCCATACCCAGCACTACCCTCAAACTGGTTGGGTAGAGCATAACCCGGTTGAAATCTATGAAAATGTAAAAAAACTTTTAACAGAGGTGGTTCAAACTGCCTCTGTTCCAGAAGATGAGTTAGCAGTATTGGCGATAACGAATCAAAGAGAAACGATAGTGGTTTGGAATAAAGAAACAGGAATTCCAGTTTACAATGCGATCGTCTGGCAATGCCGAAGAACATCAGATATGTGTGAAGAATTGAAAGAACAAGGATATGAAACGCTTATCCAATCAAAAACAGGGTTAAAAGTAGATCCATACTTTTCCGGATCGAAGGTAAAATGGATCTTGGAACATGTGGATGGCGTTAAAGATAGAGCGAAAGAAGGTAAGCTCTTATTAGGAACGATTGATAGCTGGCTCATCTGGAAATTAACCGGCGGAAAGGTTCATGCAACAGATTATTCGAATGCAAGCAGGACGCTTCTATTTAATATCCATACTCTTCAGTGGGATGAAGAATTGCTGAACTTATTTGATATTCCAAAGGAGATGCTTCCTGAAGTAAAAGATTCCAATGAACTATTTGGATTAACGGAAGACTCATCTATTCCGTTTACACAACTTCCTATTTCGGGTGTCATTGGTGATTCGCAAGGTGCATTATTTGGACAAAAATGTTTTGAACCCGGAATGGCCAAAGCGACATACGGAACAGGTACTTCTGTTCTTATGCAAACGGGAGAAATGGTAGATGGTACCAATGGTTTGGTTACTTCCATTGCATGGGGAATGAATGGAAAAGTGAGCTATGCACTGGAAGGGATTATTAATAGTACCGGTGATACGATAAAATGGCTAAAGGAGCAGCTTGAATTAATCGATGAAATTGGCGAGGCAGAACAGTTAGCGTGTTCGATTTCAGATAATCAAGGTGTCTATCTTGTACCAGCTTTTGTAGGCTTGGGAGCTCCTTATTGGAAACCGTACACTCGGGCTGCCATTATGGGGATAAGCCGAAATACCGGGAGACCCCATATCGTACGTGCAGCTTTAGAAAGTATCGCTTATCAGGTAAAGGATGTTATTGAACTGATGCAAACCGAATCCAATATTCTGATTCAAAGTGTAAAAGTGGATGGAGGAGCAACAAGCAATCGTTTCTTAATGCAATACCAGGCTGATATGTTAGATATCGATGTAATCGCTTCAGAAGTAGCAGAATTATCTTCGATGGGCTCCGTTTATTTAGCGGGTTTAGGTGTAGGTATTTGGAAATCGACAGATGAGATCAACCAACTAAATCTAGAACACCAATTGTATCATCCTTTTATGACAAGTGATGTACGAAATAAAAATTATCTAGGGTGGAAACAGTCGGTGAATGGTGTTTTAGTATGCTAATAGCGTTTAACAAAGTAAACCCACTGCAATTTGAAAAGGAGAAAACATGGATAGATTAAAAATCTCAGAAAACAGAAGATTTTTTACTTATCAAAACGGGAAACCATTTATTTGGATGGCTGATACGGATTGGACCATCGCACATAGATTAAAATGGGACGATGCCGAATATTTGATGCAGAAGCGAAAATCACAAGGTTTTACTGTATTACAGATTGTAGCACTCGACCCGGAGCAGGATAAGGAAATGAGAAATCCTGCCGGAGAAAAGGCTTTATTAAATGATGATCTGAACACTCCTAATGAAAAATATTTTCAGTATTTAGACTGGATAATCGATAAAGCGGAAAAATATGGTTTTTATGTTTTGTTACTGCCTGTATGGGGAGAACTTGTAGTAGGCCATAACTGGATGGGGGAGTTTTCAGAAAAGATTGTTACAAAAGAAAATGCTTTTGAATATGGAAAATGGATTGGTAACCGCTATAAGGATAGAAAAAATATTATTTGGTGTCTAGGCGGGGACAGGCAGCCCATTCATTTAGGGGTCGATTACAAGGATGTTTGGCGGAAAATGGCGGAAGGGCTTGCAAAAGGGGTTCTAGATAAGGAACTTTCATATAACGTAAAAGACCCTGATTGGCAAAAGCTTTTGATGACCTATCACGCATGCCATGAAGCGGAGACCGGCGAGTGTTCAACTATGTCTTATTGGACTGATGATGAGGCTTGGATTTCATTTATTATGATTCAGTCTGGTCATGGATTAACACCTAGAAACTATGAATTGGTGAAAAATGATTACAATAGAAAAAGTCCTATGCCTGTTTTTGATGGAGAACCCGCATATGAACATATGCCAACATCATGGCCAATTGGAACTGATTTCCACGGTGGATGGATGGTAAGGAAACGTGCTTATTGGAGTTTATTTGCAGGGTCCTTTGGTCATACATATGGGCATCCATCGGTGTGTTGGATGATTTCCGAAAAGGAAAGAGACAGTTTCAGAGAATATTCTTGGTTTGAAGCTTTGGACCAGCCGGGCGCATGGCAGATGAAAATTTTGCGTGATTTTTTAGAGTCTAGAGATCTAAGTCAATGTATTCCTTGTCAGGAATTACTAATGGAACAGAATGATAAGATTGAAGATATTTTAGATGAACACATACAGGGATGTGTAGAAAAAGATGGGGAATTTGCTTGTCTATACTTCCCTTCAGGTGGAGAAGAAACGGTAGATTTAAGTAGATTGAAGAGTGAACAGTTACAAATGTGGTGGTTTAATCCTAGAGATGGACAGTGCTATACACAAGAAAATGTTATATCAGATCAAGCAATTAGTGTAGATGAAAAGGGAGGCGTTTTAAAAATAATAACACCTACTCGTGGAAATGAGCAGGATTGGATATGCTTAATAGAGAGAGGTAATAATTACTCAACTATTCCTGGCAAAGCAAAAATTTATGGAGAATTACCTGTACCTCCTGAAATCAAGAAAACATTTATGTGGTGATTTAAAAAAGAACGAATATGGGACACTTAAATCATTGTTTAACAAATACCATAGTCTTTTGGACTGTGGTATTTTTCATATATATAAAAGTCTATTAAGTGGATGCTGGTTAACGTTTTGTTTAAAAGTAAAAAAAATCTAAAAATTGTGCACTCAAATTACTAAATTAAATGTACTCTGAATTACGCTACAATAAAAATGCGCACAAGAAATAAATGGCCATTATATTAAAGATATAAACTCGTGGGGTGAATGTAATGAAAAAAATGAAAGCGTTTCTATCTGGTACCTTTGTTCTGATACTATCCATCGCACTTTTAGCCGGCTGTTCAAGCTCAAGCTCTAGCGAATCCAAAAGCAGCGGCTCATCTAATTCGAAAAAAGTTACCATAACCATGTTGGTTTCTGGAAATAAAGCGGCCTCAGGTCAAGATTTTGAAGTAGATATTTTACCAAAATTAGTTCATAAAAAGTTCCCGAACATTACATTAGAGGTACAAAAGCTTCCTGATGACCAATATACAACATCAATCAAGACGAAACTAGCTGTAAACCAAGCACCAGATATTTTCCGAGTATGGCCAAGAATGGCAAATGCAGCTTCAGTTATTGACCTTGGAAAAGGTGGATATTTAGCCGATCTTTCTGATCTGCCATTTATGGGAAATCTATCTCAAACAGTGAGAGATGATATGTCATATAATGGAAAGGTTTATGCTATTACTAAAGGATTTGATATGTTAGGTACTTATTACAATAAAGCCCTATTCCAAAAAGTTGGAATTACTGAAGTACCTAAGGATTGGAATGCCTTCCTAGCTGCTTGCCAAAAGTTAAAAGATGCAGGGATCACTCCAATTGTGATGGGGGATAAAGATCCTTGGGTCATTCAGTTTGGTTTATATCAAATTGCAGCAAATACTGTTTATTCGGACGACAAGGAATTCGATACTAAACTTCAAAATGGAAAAGAATCACTCAACGGTCCGAAATGGCAAAAAGCTGTTTCGATGTACCAAGAATTGTACAAAAAAGGTTACATTGCAAAGAATACTCTTGGGCTGGGCGGACCACAAGCAATTCAAATGTTTATCGATGGTAAAGCTGCTATGACCTTAGACGGTACATGGGACTACACCCCATTAACAGCGAAAGGTGCAACTGATTTTGAACGCGGTTTCTTCCCACTACCTGCTAATGAAAAAGGTCAGCCAGTATGGCAAGCAGCTTCAACAGCAGCTGGTTGGGCAGTTAATGCAAAATCCGAAAATGTCGAAGCTGTAAAGCAAATCCTAAACTATTGGTTTGATGGTAAGTCTGACTTATTTAAAGAATGGGTAAAAACCTCGTCTTCAATTGTTGCTTATAACGGAGTTCCGTTAACGAACGAATTATATAAAGATGCTTATGAACAATATAAAAGCACTGGTAATGCCATCTATTTTGCTAACCAAATGTGGCCAAGCGGTGTAGATGCAACGTTAGAAGCAAAATTTGCTGAGATTATTGGTGGACAAAAAACAACTCCAAAAGACGTAACAAAAGCGATGCAAGACAAATTTGACGAGCTTTGGAAAAAGTAAAAATTCATTAAATTAAATATTCGTGTTTGCGAAATAAAACAAATTGAGGTGGGGTGATTCCCCGCCTCAAGTAAATTTTTGAAAGGAATCAGATACCATGAATTCTACCGTCATGAAAAAATCGATGTATTTGTTTGTTTTGCCTGCATTGATTGTATATTTGACATTTTGGATCTTTCCCATTTTAAGACTTTTTCAATATAGTTTTTCAGATTACAACGGAGTACAGCAAAATCTAAATTTTGTTGGTCTAAGCAATTATGTGAAAATATTCCAAGAAGGGATTGCAGGTTCATCTATATCAAATACTTTGATTTATACACTGCTTTCAACAGTCCTTGGAAATATTATTGCTCTGTGTCTTGCGTTTGTTTTGGACTCTAAAATTAAAGGCTTAGGTTTTTATCGGACAGTAGCTTATATACCTACATTGTTTAGTACAATCGTTGTTGGTTATATCTGGTCATATGTTTACATGCCTGATTCTGGGCTTCTCCCAACTGTACTAAGTTGGTTTGGCATACACAGTGAAAATTTAAACATTCTTGGTAATTACAAGACAGCCCTATATGGAATTACCGCCGTAGATATTTGGAAAACCATTGGAACTAGTACAATTATTTTTCTTGCAGGGTTGCAGACTGTTCCACAAGAATTGATGGAGGCCGGTAAAATAGATGGTGCTAACGGTTGGCAATTAACAAGGTTTGTTCGTCTGCCGTTGTTAGCTACATCTATTACAATCAACGTTACGTTAAGTATTATCAATGGCCTTAAAGCTTTCGATTATTCTTTTATTATGACGAACGGTGGTCCAGGCAGATCGACCAGTACATTGGTTTACGAAATTTTTAGAATGGCATTTACAGAAGGGCAGTATGGTAAAGCTGCATCATTGGCAGTAGTCTCCTTTGCCATAATTATAGCCGTTACAGTATTCCTCGTGACGAAATTAAATAAGAGGGAGGTCAATGTATGATGAGTAAGACAATTGTTCAAGGTACTTCCTATGAAATAGGTATTAAACAGAATGAAGCTAAGAAAAAGAAAACATTTGTTAAAAAGACTTGTTACCACATAGGAATTACCGCACTAATGTTAATAAATCTTTTACCACTTTTAATTGCCCTTTCAAGTTCATTACGGACACCTGATAATATGACGAATCCGTTACATTTATTTACACAATTTAGTTTGGAAAGTTATAAGATCGCATTTGAGCGTATGCATTTTCTTCAGGCATTGATGAATAGCGTTCTGTTAACGGGGGTTTCCGTTATTGTAGTTGTCATTTTTACATCTATGGCAGCATATCCAATAGCAAGAATGAATACTCGATTAAGTAAGTTTCTTTATATCTTTTTTCTAGCTGGACTTGTTGTTCCAAGTCAGATGGTTATCATTCCAATAGTAAAAACATTCAATGCATTAAATATTCCAAGTGGGCAGCTAACATCAATCATCATGTTTATCACTTGTAGTATCCCTTTTTCTTCATTTTTATACTCTGGCTTTATTAAAAGCAGTGTACCTATTGAAGTAGAGGAGTCAGCTCTTCTAGATGGAGCCGGTTTATTTCGAAGGTTCTGGCAAATTGTATTTCCTCTATTAATACCTGTTACGGTTTCAGTAGTCATAACACAGGGTGTATGGATTTGGAATGATTATTTCTTTAACATGATTTTTATAACAAAAGCAGATCTGACTCCACTACCACTTGCCATGTTAGGCTTTATGGGTGACCAAACCAATCCAACCGCATGGAACGTTCTTTTTGCAGCATGTTTCCTTTGTGCTTTACCACTTTTGGTTATTTTCGCCTTTTTGCAAAAGTTTTTTATCAAAGGTTTAGCAGTAGGTTCTGTAAAGGGTTGATTATGCCAAATGAGAAGGATTCCATATTGTTATATTAAACATAGAAAAACGGACCATATTGCAAAGTGGTCCGTTTTTTTATATTGTTTTATTCAATCTTAGGAACACATATTTTAATTGTCGTTCCTTTATTAGGTTCACTATCAACGTTTAACCCATACTCTAACCCATAATAAAGTGCAATTCTAGAATGGACATTTTTAAGACCAATACTTTCTTTGCTCCGTTTTCCGAGCTCCTTAAATTCAGGTTGTTCTTGTAAAAAGTTTCTTATTTTATCTAACCCATCCTTATCCATACCTATTCCGTTATCTGAGATTTCAAAGACAATTCGATTTTGGCTAATTTCATATGCCTTTAACTTGACGTTTCCTTTCATTCTTTTCTTTTCAAGTCCGTGAAGAATGGAATTTTCAATAATAGGCTGAAGGATCAATTTTAGAATGCAGCATGAAGAAATTTTGCTTGGTATTTCAAGATTAAAATCAATGCTATTATCATATCTAATGTTTTGAATCGTTATATAATTTTTTACATGATCTATTTCATCACTTAAACGAACTAATTCACTTTCTGTTTTGATACTATATCTAAACATATCTCCTAAAGCTTTAGTCATAATTGAAATACTTTCTATTTCTTCAATTTCAGCAATACTATTAATAGATTCCAATGTGTTATATAAAAAATGCGAATTAATTTGTGCCTCTAATGATTTCATTTGTGAGTCTAACGTAATCAATTTATTTTGGAAACTTTCTTTTATATACCTGTTAATCTCTTCAATCATGTTGTTATATTCGGTATAGAGGATTCCGACTTCATCTTGGCGTTTTAGGTATTTTTCAATAGAAACTGGTTTCAGTTGTTTGTTAGTACGCATAATTTTACTTAACTCAATCGTGGGTCTTGTAAGTTGATTTGATAGGACCAAGGAAAGCAAAATAAAGATAACGGCACATGTTATTGATATATAAATGATTAATTTTTTCTGAAAGGTTATACGGTTTGTATAACTCATTAACGGGAATAGATGCTACAATATTCCAATCATTATCCGAAAATGACTTTATTACGGTTAAATTCCCATCTTGAACATCTTCAAAATGCCCTTGGGAGTTAGTTGAAATTATGTTTCTTAAGTAGCTGGGCAGTTTCTTACCGATATCGCTCATCCTATTATCATAAAGGATATATCCTGTATCATTTGCCAAATATAGATTTGTCATATTTGGAATAATATCGTTATCAAGAGCTTGAAAAATTTTAATGTCACAATCAAGCATTAAAACTCCAATTAATTTATGTGAATTAAAATCATAAATTGCACGTGCAAATGTGACGGAGGGCTGGGCATTAATAATGAAAGACTTTGTAGAGACATGACCAACATAAAGGTCACCTTTCTTATTAAGTGTTTGTTTATACCAATCATCACTAGAAGCTACATAGCCAAATTGGAGATCCGTATTGTTGTTAGTGTAACTGATTGAATTGCCATCTGGAAGGAATAGATAGATACCGTTGATATAGTCATTGCTTAAAATTAAATTATTAAAAAAGAACTGCATGTCCCGTCTGGCAAGATACAGATCGTATGGCCCGACGTTTTTATTGTTAATCAATTTGTACAATTGATCAGCAACTGTGGGGGATCCAGGTGCAGTCGAAAATTGTTGAAATGTTAACGTTATACGGTTGATATTTTGGTAGGTTCTATCTATTTTTTCTAGTGAATTGCTTATAGTATTTGATGTAACAACTGATACTTGCTGATTCACAAGCTTAGTATAGCTTCTATAGGAATTAATTGTGACGATGATGATGGGAATAATAGATATGGCAATAAAAACTAAGAACATTTTTGTTCGAGTAGTAAGTGAATTCATCGGTAGCCTCCATAAGAACAAAACCTAAATTAAAGTATACCTTAAATACTTTATAAAAATAATAGAAGAATGATCTAAAGGGATAGCCAATATTTAGGCTATCTCTTTAGATCATTCTATATTCTTCTGGGGTATATCCGGTCACCTTTTTAAAAACTCTGAAAAAATATTTCGTATTATCATAACCTAATGATTTAGCGATTTTATAAACTTTATCCGAAGAACTTTTTAAAAGGAGCTTTGCTTTTTCAATCCTGATTCTATTAACGTAATCATTGAAATTTTCACCGGTTTTTTCTTTAAATAAATAACTGCAATAACTTGGATTGATATAGAATAGCGTAGATAATTTATTAAGCGTTATTTCTTTGTTATAGTTTTTTGTAATATACGTCTTAATATTTTCAATGAGGTTTTCCGAACCATAAATATTCTTTTCTTTAAAAACCTCTGTTAAGCTAGGTAAAACTTGAAAAAAGTAAAACTTTATCGCTTCAATGTCAAATGCTGTTTCAAGCATAGAATCAAAGCTGGATGAATGAGAATCTCTTGTGATTGTGTCAAAGTAGTTTGAGAGCATATTTCTTACTTCATGGATCATATCATTACATAAATTTTTTAAAGATAAAATAGTCAAGGAAGGTATTTCACATATAAAATTAAAGTAGTCGGTAGTTAATTCAAGAACCTTGTCGTAGTTTCCTGACTCAATGTGGAAAAGTAATTCATCGGTTTTTTCCCAATTTAAAATATCAAATGTTGTTTGTCCTTCCTTATAAAATAATATCTGGTTTATATCCGTAACTAATCTATTATTTAATGCTGAAATGGTTTCTGTATATGCCTCATTTAACTGTAGTAACGTTTTTTTTGTTTTGCTGATTCCTAAAAATATAGAATTTTTAGGGATCACACTGCTAATGCCTTCGTAAAGCAAATTACATTTCAATGAGATTAATTGCTGCAGATCCCTAACATTCTTTTCATAGTAAAAAAGAAAGAAACAAATATTACGATTATCTGTATTCGGTATGTGAATAAAACCGTTAGACTTTATTTTTTGTATAAAAACTGGATCATTTAGATAGTCAACTAGACTGTTAGTTGAATAAAGTGTAAACAATGTAAATTTATGACCATCACCAAATTTTTGAAATATAGTAGATTTTGGCACGAAAATCTTCGAGATGCCTAAGATTACGTTATTTAAAACTTGTAAGTCAGACTGGTATTTTATCTCTTCCTTTTCCGTCTCCGTTGTTTCCAGCTTTTGTTGGTAGGCGCGTTCCTGATTAATCAAATTTATGGCCTTTTGTAAGGCTGAATGGATTTCTTCCCGATTAAAAGGTTTTAATAAGTAACCCACAACCTTTGCAGAGATGGCTTCTTGCATATATTCAAAATCACTGTAACCGCTTATGACGATAATCTTTTTTTCAGGATAATTATTTTGCAGGGTTTTTAAGAAAGTTTTTCCGTCCATTTCCGGCATTCTCATATCAGTAAATATAATATCAGGATCTACTTCGCGGATTAATTCCATGGCATCAACGCCATTGTCCGCCTCTCCAACAAATCGTGCTTCCTTTGAAAACGTTTTTAATTTTTTAAACATTCCTCTCCTGATTAGAGGCTCATCGTCAACGATGATATAGGTGTACATGGAATCAACCCCTTCCTTATCAATTACTACTTTCAATTATAATCTAAAAAAAGTATACCCAAAAGACAAAATAAAGTACACTGCTGTATACGTTATAATTTTTTTATAAATATTATTTTGGCCATTCATTTACTTTGCAAAGATCCAAAACTTAAATTCATCAAGGAGGTACAAGTATGTTATCTACAGAAGGCTTTTTATATAAGATCTGTATTTGGATTTATCAAATAACACTTTTAAACCTGCTATTTCTTATTAGCTGTATACCGATAATTACCGTATTTCCTGCTTTGGCGGCTGCTTTTGGGGTTTCGAGACAATGGGTTAAAAAGCAAGAACCCAATATTATATCAAGCTATTTTCATTTATTTAAAGAAAATCTTAGGCAAAGTATGGTCGTAGGCGTTTTTATTATTATATTGGGTTTGTTACTTTATGTTGATTTCCAAATTATTACACAAACTCGCTCCAATCTAAGTATTGCTCTCTATATATTTTTTTGCTTTATGATGGTGTTTTATATCGCTGCAATTTTACACGTTTTTCCTTTAATGGTTAACGGCTACTATACAATTAAACAGTTGCTGGTTAATTCTATAAAATTTAGTTTTTTTAAATTTCACTTAACTCTATTAAACATAATTTGTATTTATATGATATTTTTTATAGCTTATAAGTTTCCTGTAATATTCGTATTCTTTTTTTCAAGCATTTGTATATTCCTTACTTATTGGCATATCAATAAGAAATTTGTCATTTTGGAAGCTTTTCAGAAAAATTGATTTCCATAACGTAGGTTTCATACTTACCTTAATAATAACTTGGGTATGTAAACAGGGCTTAAAAACCAGTATAAAAAACTATTTTAATAAGACCTTACAGTATAAACAAGGGAGGTAGTTTGGGTGCTAAAACTGAAAACGTTGACATGTGAATACAGAGATTTTTTATTGGGGACAGATCTACCTCATCCGAGGTTTTCATGGAAACTCACTTCTGATAGAAATAATACGATGCAAGAATTCTACCAAATTCAAGTATCTTTATCGGAAAAGAGATTTGAAAACTCATTATTATGGGATACAGGAAAGAATAAATCCGAACAATCTATTCATTTACCGTATACCGGGCCTGATTTGAATCCAGGAACTCGTTATTATTATCGTGTTCGTGTTTGGGACAACTATGGATGTGAAACAGAATGGAGCAACATTCACTGGTTCGAAACCGGGTTAATGTCCTCAAAAAATTGGCAAGCGAAATGGATTACTCCTGACCCTAACTTCTTTGATTTAGACTCAAAGCCTATAACAGTATTCCGTAAACCGTTACAGATTGAAAAAAAGGTCCTGTCCGCTCGAATTTATGCAACATCTGCAGGGATATATGATATTTACCTAAACAATCAAAAAATCGGGGATGATTTATTTGCGCCTGGTTGGAGCAGCTACAAGCATCGTCATCAGTATCAAACATATGATATAACGGACATGATATCTCCTGGTGAATTTGTTATCGGAGCCATGGTCGCAGATGGTTGGTACAAAGGAGAATTAACCTGGCTTTCAAAAAGAAACATCTATGGTAAGGAACGAGCGCTTCTTTTGCAATTACACATTGTATTTGAAGATGGAACAGAAGAGGTGATCGTGACGGATTCAACATGGAAAGCATCGACTGGTCCGATTCTATTATCAGAGTTTTATGCGGGTGAAACTTATGATGCACGATTAGAGATAAGGGATTATCATAATGAGGATAATTCAGTCTGGAAAAAGGCAACTATTTGTGATCTCCCATTTAACCAACTTGTTGCCCAAGAAAACTGGCCGACAAAAGTAACAGAAATCATTACTCCTATTGCGGTTATTAAAACTCCTAACGGCGAAACCGTCCTCGATATGGGGCAAAATATGGTCGGAAGAGTTCGGATGGATATTAACATACCGGCAGGCGAAAAGATTGTTTTATATCATGCTGAAGTATTGGATAAAGAAGGTAATTTCTATACAGGTAATTTACGTAAGGCTAAACAAAAGGTTGAATATATTTCCAACGGAAATGGTCCAGTTTCATATGCAGCCCATTTTACCTTTCAAGGCTTTCGTTATGTCAAAGTAGAAGGTATTGATACCTTATCTGAGCAAGAATTGTTAAACTCCTTTGTTGGAGAGGTCATTCATACTAATATGCCACGAACAGGATATTTTGAGAGCTCAAATGAACTAGTCAATAAATTATATAACAACATTCTCTGGGGGCAGAGAGGAAACTTTATCGACGTTCCCACAGATTGTCCGCAACGCGATGAGCGTCTCGGATGGACGGGGGATGCACAAATTTTTATTCGAACGGCAGCCTACAACTATCAAGTAGCCCCGTTTTTTACTAAATGGGTGAGAGATCTAAAAAGTGATCAAACGTCCAATGGTACCGTTCCGTTTGTGGTCCCAGACGTTTTAGAAGACTACATTTCCGGTATGTGGGGGGATTATAATTATACTTCTTCAGCGTGGGGAGATGCTGTAACCATTTGTCCTTGGACTTTATATCGCACGTTTGGCGATGAAAGATTACTAGAGGAACAATATGAAAGTATGAAAGCTTGGATCGAATATATTCGAGCGCAGGGAGCTAACCCATATCTTTGGAATACAGGTTTTCACTTCGGTGACTGGCTTGCACTTGATGCAGAAGAAGATTCTTATTTTGGAGCTACACCTGAACATTTAGTAGCAACTGCCTACTACGCATATTCCACTCGAATCGTAAGAGATGCTGCACAAGTCTTACATATAGAGGAAGATGTAAGAAAATATGATCAGCTTTTGAGTGGTATTATACAGGAATTTGAAAGAACATTTATTTCAACTGACGTAAAAATGATAGCAAATACCCAAACAGCGCATATCCTTCCATTAGTATTTAATCTAATAGATGGGAAGGTTCGTGAACAAGTAGCTGCTGACTTAAATCAATTGATAAAAGAGAACAACTATCATTTATCTACAGGATTTGTTGGAACTCCTTATTTGTGTATTGCTTTATCTGAAAATGGCTATCATGAAACCGCTCTTCGTTTACTCTTACAGGAAAGCTATCCTTCTTGGTTATTTTCTGTTATACAAGGTGCCACTACGATTTGGGAACATTGGGATGGTATCAAACAAGATGGGTCTTTCTGGAGTGACGATATGAATTCCTATAATCATTACGCTTATGGGGCAATAGGGGAATGGCTGTACCGATATGTAGCTGGGATTGATCTTGAAGAAGCAGGCTATAGAAAAATAAAAATACAGCCACATATTTCTGATTATGGTCTGTCTTCAGCAAAAGCTTCATTGGAATCTCCTTATGGAACGATTCTTTGTTCATGGGAAAGAAAAGAAGCGATCATCAATATTAATGTGGAGATACCTGTAAACTCAAAAGCCGAGATTTTGTTAAAGGATATTAGTAAAGATAAGTTAAAGGTTCAAACTCTCACTCCGGGGGAAGAGAATATTTTGGTTTCAGACACACTAGATGGTTTAGTTTATCTAGTAGGATCTGGTTGTTACTCCTTCCAGCTTAAAACGGGAGATTTGCCTTCAAATTTGTATAGTGCACAAACACCGACATATTTAATTCACAAGTATAACTTGTAAGAGCATAAGAGGGCAATCATATACATAATGGTTGTCCTCCTTTTAATAATTTATTCCATCCCCCAAAAAAAGCATACATTAATCAGAAAAATCTGACACTATCAGACTGCCAAGTTGTACATTATGATATTTATATAGGTAACCGGTCCCTATTTATTTGTATAATGGAAGCGCTTTAAATTTTGGGGGAGGAAGTGTGAATTGGATGAAAAAATCCCAGCTCACTAAGATGGGAAAAAGAACTCTATCTATAATCCTTACTACAACACTTGCAGCAGGTTTAGTTGGTTTCCATGCACCAAAGAAAAAAGCAGAAGAAATTCCCGTATTTAAAAAACAAGTTGGCGGGGTTTTTGATGGGATGCCGTTGTTCGACGGAGTTCCAGCCCATCTAAATGAATATGTGGATGCTTATTTTGATTACACTGGTCTTGAAGGACCTGCTGTTTATGCCACAGGTTCAAGGAACCATTACACACTCCAGCGTGGAGCAAATGCCGGGAAAGTGATTCCTGGCGCTTTATCTGCAGCTGACAATGTTCAGGGGATTTCTACTGATTTCCCGGCGTTAACCGGTATGGGGGAAACTTGGAACAAAGAACTGCTTTCCGATATTGGAAAAGTGATGGGAAGCGAAAAAATCAGTACGTTAAAAGTAAAGCAAGGGGAATCAAACATACATGGTGGTGCAAATGCTTCCGCCACAGTTGCCTTCACAGTTGTCAGTGACATGCGGATCAATCCACTTAGTGGAAGATTTGATGAAGGATTTTCTGAAGATCCAAATATGGCTGCGACAATGGTTGATAACATGGCAGCAGGACTTAGCGGTACAGATCAAGCGAAAAGCGATGATGGATTCTGGATGCGTGCAGTGGTAGGAACAAAGCATTTTTCCGTTTATAACGCACAGTGGTTCCGTCAATCCAGCAGTAATAGTGCGAGTGCGCGTTCTATTTTCGAATATCAGACTAAGAGCCCTTTGAAAGCGCTTAGTTCTGGATCGGTTGGCGGGGTCATGACTTCGTTCGGCCGTACCAACGGAATTCCAAACATTCTTTCTCCTTATCAACGTCACGCAAATAATTTCTCGAAATATGGAGTCTACAGCTCTCCAGATTTTAATGCTGACCAACTGGTGTTCCAAGGTGCGGAAGGGAATGGGTACGATACTCAGTATGCCACTGACAGAACGAATGCTACTATTTTAATGGTTTTAGCCAAGGCAAACGCTGGACGTCCAGGTCCAAATGAGCAAAATGCAAAAGATGATGTTGCTGCATTAGTGAATGCCGTTGAACAAGGTAAATACGGTCTTACAAAAGAGGATTTAATTGAAGCAGCACGGCCTCATGTAAACCAAATGGTCCGCGTTGGTATTTTTAATGAAGTGGACGCAAACGGAATTCCTAAGAATTACCCATTTGCCCAAGAGGCTAAGGATGTAAGATCCGAGCCTGCAACATACAATACTGCTGAGCATCAGCAAGTTGCCTTACGTGCAGCAGAGGAAAGTATCGTATTGTTAAAAAATGATGGAACACTGCCGCTTACCAAAAATAAGAAGGCTACAGTTTCTGGAGTTTATGCAGATTCAAGGTTTAAAACAACTTACTCAGTTGGAACAACACCAAATATCGAGAACTCAGGGATCTCTCCTTTGCTAGCTATTATTAAAGCAAACGGGGCAAATAACGTGTCCTACTCGTCTGGTGCTAAAGTTGTCGCGTTGAAATCCAAACTAAACGGTCAAATGGTATCCGCTGATGTAAATGCTACGGATGTAACAAAAGGATCACAACTAATAACAACATCTGATTCCTTTGATGCAAATAATCCTGCCCAATTATTTGAGGTATTTGATTGGGGCCAAAAGGGTTATAGCATACGTTCTCAAAAGAATGGGCTTTGGGTTACTTCTCCGACTGCAGCTAATGCATCTGTTGGAAATACAAATAATACTGCCTTAAACCTAACAAATAATGATTGGGATCTTGCCCAAATGCTCGGTAGTACAAGTACAATCCCGCCTACAATTCGTGTGGAGGATAATTCAGATCACACTGTATCATTAATTGCTAATGGCTACAGAACAGGATTTTCAGGAGACTTTTCGAATTGGTATTACGCAAATGGACGCTTTATTACGACCAGTTCAGATGGAAAACTGAAAACCTCGTCATCAACACTGGAAAACAAAACAAAAGCTGCCAGTCGAAATGATGATGTGAAATTTGAACAAACCGTTGTTAAGGAAGTTGGCTCAGATGCTGTCAAACGAGCAGATACAGACGACTACGCTGTTGTCTTTGTCGGAGCTATCCCGCGTCATAGTGCAGGAGAAGGTACCGATCGCTCTGATTTAAATATGGGTGAAGCTGACTACCAATTAGTTGATAAAGTGTCATCTGCTTTTGCTGCAAGGGGTAAAAAGACGGTTGTTGTCATTAAATCCAGCTTCCCTGTAGGGATGGAAAAGATTCAAAACAATCCAAACGTGTCTGCGATTGTATACCAGCCATATGGCGGACAATACGATTCATATGCATTGGCGCAAGTGTTGTATGGTGACTATGCACCGACAGGTCGTTTAGCTTCAACATGGTATGCAGGTATGTCGGCATTCCCTAAAATCGATAAGTACTCCATTCCTGAAGGGAATACGAGCATTAAGTTGGATGATATTGATCCACGTTATTCGTTAGATATGACCAATGCTGACCCAGAGGAATCGAAGCTAACCTACATGTATACAAATGCAAAAGTAACCTATCCATTTGGTTACGGTTTGTCATACAGCAAATTCTCGTATAGCGATTTCAATGTACCAGCAACTGCTAACGGGAATTCACCTTTCAAAGTAACCGTAAAGGTGAAAAATGAAGGGAAGGTTAATACATCAGAAGTGGTGCAGTTATATGTCAAAAACAAAAAATCAGCATATGGCAGTCATGCTCCACAAAAACAATTAGCAGGATTCGATAAAGTTTCCTTAGCTGCTGGTGAGACAAAGACAGTTACCCTTACGGTTAATCCAAAAGATTTCTCTATCTGGGATGTAAATAAGGGTGATTTCATTGTTGAGGATGGAAGCTATGAATTGACGATTGGAAGCTCATCACAAGATATCCGTGCCAAGAAAGAAGTAGATATTTCAGGTGATTCACTTGCAGCGCTCCCTGCAAATAAGCCATTTAATGTTTTCGACCATGCATTCGCCGCTCATGAGGTTGTTTATAATGAAGTATCTAAAGCCCGAACAGCTGAAGACTTAAAAGAGAAGAAAGTTGTTGGTGGTTATTATGCAGTGCATTCAAAACAAAACGGTTCTTGGGTTGCCTTACCGAAGTTGGTATTGACTGGCTCGCAGAAAGTGACAGCTTCCGTTGCTTCTGATGCAGCTGGCGGAACAATAACATTGCATGCTGATTCTATAGATAGTGCTCCTTTTGCTACCATTAATGTACCAACTACTAGTAAGAATACGTACACTATCCAAAATGCAGGAGTAACTGTAAATGAGCTAGGGTACAAGGATGTCACAGTAGATTTAGGAAATAATGCGCCAAAAGGACAGCATACGATCTATGTTCAATTCCATGCACCAGATCTTCGAATTGATAGTCTATCCTTCAAGGTAAAATAAATTAGCCTGATGTGATGGAACGAACGGAGAGAGTACATTAAAATGAATGCGTGCCACAGCCCTAAGTAAAAGACAAGGGCTGTGGTATTTTAAATTTTTCATATTTAAATAAAAATCATTTATTTTTAAATACATATAGAAATCCATTTTATTTAGATTTATGATGACAATAAAAAGCAAAAAAGTTAAGTTGTGAAGGAAATAAATTTTTTCTAAGGCGGACAATTATGAGAAAAGTATTCAGAAGAGTTAGAAATTATTTTCATAGTGATAAAATTAGATTTAAATACTTTTTGATTATGCTCTGCCTTTCAATATTGCCCCTTTTATTATTAGGGTTTATCTCCTTTAATATTGCCAAAAATACATTAGTTCAAAATCAAGTAGAAACTACCAGTAATAATCTTCGCACCTCTAGTGAAGTGACAGACCTTTTGTTTCGAAATATTATTAATATGGAACGTGTTATTTCATGGAGCAATAGTGTCAGAGAAGAGTTAATTGACAGCGCAGCCTTTTCGGAAGTTGGTAAAAATGTATTGGACGAGAACACAACCAAACGAATGCAAGATTTAATATCTAGTTATTTTATTGATACGGAAGATATTGATTCGGTTTGTCTATTTGATGTTCATTTTCGCCCTGTATGTTACGGTAACCATAATAGTATAGGCAGTATTGAATTTAATAATAGGTACATGGAAATATCCAAATCAGCTTGGTATAAAAAGAGTGTTAATGCACAAGGAAGGCCGATTTTCTTCAGTTATAATGTCCTAGAAGGGGACAATACCACTTTTTCTTCAGTAAAACTATTACGGGATCCACAAAATGTTTTTAACCCAAAACAAATAGGTTTATTAGTTGTTAATATTAAAAAATCAATGTTTTCTAGAGTTTTAAATGATGACAGTAATAGTGTAATGGCCGTTATCGATTCTTCCAATCATGCGGTAAATACTGTATTTATTAATTCTTCAACACTGGATAAAGAGCTGTCGCAGGGTAAGCATACCTTATCGATTTTTCAAAACTTAGAACAAAAAGGTTATTTAATTAGCAGTTATACCAATAACACAACAGGATGGACATTCGCAAATATTACAAAAGAAAAGATCCTACTAAAACAGTCTAATAAAATAGGCATTATCACAGCTAGTATTTCTGCTATTATTGCGATCATAGCCTTATTAATCTCTTATTTTTTATCCGGAAAAGTTGCGCAGCCATGGGTGCAATTAAAGAAGATGACCGTGGATTGGGCGAAAGGGTTGTGGGGTTCAGGACAAGATAATGAATCTGCCACCATTGGAGTAATCGGCGAAACATTCCAAAGAATCACTGTTGAAAACAAAGAACTAAACGAGAGGCTTATTCATTCGCAGTTAAAAGAGCGGGAGGCCGAACTTCGTGCGTTGCAAGCCCAGATAAAACCGCACTTTTTATATAATACGCTGGACTCCATTTATTGGATGGCCATCTTGGAAAACAATAAGGATATTGCGGAGATTGCCATTGCCCTATCACAAAGTTTCAAGCTAAGTTTAAATAATGGAGAAGATTTAATTCCTATTTCAAAGGAATTAGAGCATATTCACCATTATATGACCATTCAAAACCTTCGTTATCAAAACCGGTTTCTTTATATAGAGGATGTTGACTCATCCTTAATGGAAAAACCTATTCTTAAGCTGTTACTGCAACCCTTTATCGAAAATGCAATCTATCATGGTCTTGAGACAAAAGTTGGAGAAGGGACCATTAAGTTAATAGGAAGAATCTCTGAGGGGTGGATTACCTTTACCATCAGGGATGATGGGGTGGGAATCGATGACATTCAGAAAACGGAAAGCGGCTATGGAATAAAAAATGTACGCGAGAGGCTTAAATTATTTTACGGTGAGGACAGTACCTTGTTTATTTCAAGTAAAGTAAATGAAGGAACTTGTATAGAGATTAGTTTCCGCGATAGCAAAGGGGGAGTAATGGGTGCTAAAAGCCGTGTTATTTGATGATGAATACATTGTTCTTCACGGGTTGCAAAAGATGATAGACTGGTCAAAATACGGAATTGAGCTGGTAGGTACAGCAAGTAATGGATTGGCAGCAATTGATTTAGTTGAAACATATTCCCCAGATATCGTTTTTACTGATATCCGAATGCCTGGAATGAATGGCTTGGAGGTTGTGGAAAAGATTTTAGAAGCTGCACCTGAGATAGTTTGTGTTGTTTTTAGTGGATTCAATGAATTTGAATATGTAAAAAAAGCTATAAAGTTAGGTGTTTCGGATTATCTGGAGAAGCCCATTACCATTCCAATGATAGAGGATACGATCCAAAGAATACTTGAAAAACTACATCATCAAAAAACAGTCCTTTCGTTAGAGGAGAAATGGGAAGATAGTAGAATTGAGCTTATCCAAAAAGCAACCTTGGATTTACTTCTTCAGGGTGATGAGGTATTGCCGAAGTGGAGGAAGAGTTTTGAGGAAGAAGTTAAGGACATTGTGGCGGTTACCGTCTTGGCTCTTTCTGAAAAAGGCCCTGACTTACCGAGCCACCCTACTTACTTTTCTGTATATATTCGCAATGGTGCAGAGCACCTGCTTGTTATTTTTCATCTGGAAGCAGATTCAACAGAACTGATGAATCAATTAATATATTGGCCGAATGAACATGGAATAACCATTGGTTCCGGACGAACCTATCCTGATCTTACTGAAGCACCGAAAAGCTACAAAGAAGCATTACAAGCATTACGATATGGACAGTTTATGGAACATGGAGAATGGACACGTTTTGAGGAAATAGGAGAAAACCCCAATATCCCTAGTGATTTATCGGAACTGGAAGAAGCGATCATTTTCTTTTTGCGAACGGGTAACAAGGCAGGACTTTACCAGCAGCTTGAGGAGTTTATAAGCAAAATTCAATTACAGCGCTTAAATCCAGACGTGATCGAGCGTGAAATATTAAAACTTATTTACCTCGGATTGGAAGTGGCAAAAGAAACAGGAGAAGATATCTCCCATTTAAGTCAGGGAAATTACTTGCCGCACGTAGACATTAGATTATTGAATACTAAAGAGCAAATGTTTAGTTGGCTAAAGCAGCAAATGGAAATGATCATGGATTGGTTCCTGCTAATTCGAAAGGATAAGAAGCATGATGCCGTAGAAAAAGCATGTGCATATATTGAAAAGAATTATTCTAAAGATTTGACGTTGCAGGATGTTGCGGAGAATGTGGGGATGAATCCAACCTATTTTAGTCTTTTATTTAAGGAAGAAATGAAGCAATCCTATATTAAATATTTGACTAAGCTGCGAATGGAGCGGGCCAAAGAACTTCTAAGGGAAGGGAAAAAGGTAGCGGAAGTTAGTGAAAAAGTAGGTTATCATACTTATCGACACTTCTCCGAATTATTCAAAAAACATGCAGGAGTTAATCCAGGGCAATATCGAGATTCTTTTTAATCCTTTTACAGATGAGAGAAAGAGCGGAAATGAGTATGTTGAAATATAGGAAAATATCTTCATTCATGGTAGGAATACTTCTACTATTTTCGTTATTGATAGCAGGTTGCAGCAATAACGATGAAAATGGTTCAACACATTCCAACACAAAGGAAGTTACCTTAAGCCTTTTAATTGATAATCAAGCAGATCAAACGGGAATTCGAGCAGTTGCTGCCAAAATTGAAAAGAAATATCATATAAAAACAGATATTGAAACACGTCCAAGCGGAGTGGAAGGTCATCAGGTCATGAAAACCCGATTGGCTACCGGTGATATGGCAGATTTGGTTATTTATAATTCTGGATCTCTTTTGCAATCACTTAATCCGGAGGAATATTTTGTTGATTTGAAAGATGAGCCGTTTATGCGGAAAATAGTACCATCCTTTAAGGATACAGTTACCGTAAACGGCAAGGTATTCGGGCTTCCAATCGGCAGTGCGATTGCAGGTGGATGGCTCTATAACAAAAAGGTTTATCAAAAGTTAGGCTTAACTGTGCCAAAAACATGGGATGAATTAATCACCAATAGTGAAAAGATTAAAGCCGCTGGTAAAACGGCAGTTATTGGTACTTATAAGGATGATTGGACTTCGCAGTTAATTGTTGTTGCTGATAACCATAATGTTATTTCTGCCGATCCTACCTTTGCAGAAGACTTTTCAGTGAATAAAGCTAAATTTTCTACTACACCTGCAGCATTAAGAAGCTTTGAAAAATTATCGGAGGTGTACCAAAGGGGTTTCTTAAACAAGGACTTTCAAATTGCTACCTTAAATGAGGGCTTGAAAATGCTAATAGATGGGACCGGGGTGCAATATCCAATGTTATCGTCTATGTTAATGGGAATTTCAAAGAAGTACCCAGATAAAATGAATGATATCGGATTCTTTCCTCAGCCTGGAGATAGCCCTGAAGGTAAGGGAGTAACGGTCTTTATGCCCGCTGCACTATATGTAAACAAGAATACACAGCATTTAGAAGCGGCAAAAAAGTGGTTATCTTTTATTGTATCTACTGAAGGGGTGAAAACGTTATATGGTGATAAGAGCCCTGTAGGACCGTTTGCCATAAAAGGGTTAATTGATCCCAAAAATGTTATCCCTGCTATAAAGGATATGTTACCCTATTTTGAAACTGGAAAAACCACGCCGGCCCTGGAATACCTGAGTCCTTTAAAGGGACCTAACCTGCCGCAAATTACCATACAAGTAGGCAGTGGAATCATTTCAGCAAAAGCCGGTGCGGAATTATATGATAAAGATGTTGAAAAACAAGCAAAGCAGCTAGGACTTAAAGGCTGGTAGCTATAACTTGAGAAAAAAGTCTTTCCTTCAATACAAAATTGAAAGAAAGATTTTTTTTATCTAAAAAAAACGGACGTATTTCCAAAAAAAGCACCACTTAAAATATGGTATGAAAGCGCTTAAAATGAAATTAATCACCCAGTATAAATGCCAGAGATATGTATTAGTAAGAACTACATTAAAAAGGGGGAAAAGAGATGATCAGGAATAAAAAGAAAAAGATCGCCTCAATATTGTTAAGTAGTGCACTAATGGCGGGAATATTAGCAGGATGCAGCAGCAAGGAAGAAGCCACTTCAGGTGGTGGCGGCAGTAAAAGTCAAGAAAAGGAAAAACTAACCTTCCTAATTGATAATCAGACACAATTAGATGGTATCAATGCGATTATCGCTGCATTTGAAAAGAAGAATAATATTAAAGTAGAAATTGAGACTCGTCCTGGCGGCTCAGAGGGTGATAATATCATCAAAACTCGCTTAGCAACCGGTGATATGACGGATCTAGTATGGAATAACTCAGGTTCACAGTTACAAGCACTGAACCCTGAACAAAATTTTGCCGACCTAAGTAAAGAGCCTTTCATGGGAAATATCATGGACGATTACAAAAAAGCCGTTTCTGCAAATGGAAAGGTGTTTGGAATTCCGGGGACACCAACCAATGCCGGAGGCTGGTTATATAACAAAAAGGTTTATGCAGAACTTGGTCTTTCCGTTCCTAAAACATGGGATGAGTTAATGGCTAATAATGAAAAAATTAAACAAGCTGGCAAAACGGCTGTTATCGGAACTTATAAAGATACTTGGACATCTCAAGTTATTGTCCTTGCAGATAACTATAATGTTCTTGCTGATGATCCGAATTTCGCAGATGATTTTACAGCTAATAAAGCAAAAATTGCGACAACCCCTGCAGCACTTCGAAGCTTTGAAAAGTTAGCCGAGGTTTATAAAAAGGGTTATATGAATAAGGATTTCCTTGCAACTGGTTATGATGCAGGATTAAAAATGCTAGCGGATGGTACTGGTGTCCAATATCCGATGATCACGTTCGCTTTAGCTAATATAGCAGCAACTTCCCCAGACAAAATGCAGGATATTGGATTCTTCCCACAACCAAGTGACAGTGCTGATAAGAATGGGTTAACAGTGTGGATGCCTGCAGGAATCTTTATCAATAAAAATAGTGAACATATCGATGCAGCGAAGAAATTTTTAGAATTCTATGTATCTCAAGAAGGTATTGATCTATATACATCCAAAATCAAACCAACTGGACCGGTTGCAATAAAAGGAATCACGCTTTCAGATGATGTTTACCCTGCAGTAAAGGATATGCAGCCATATTTTGAATCAGGCAAAACAGCTCCAGCTCTTGAATTCCTCAGCCCAGTTAAAGGGCCTAGCCTAGAGCAAATTACAACACAAGTGGGCAGTGGAATTAGCTCAGCTTTAGACGGGGCAAAGCTATACGACAAAGATGTTGAAAAACAAGCAAAACAACTAGGTCTTAAAGGTTGGTAAATATTTATTAATCTATTGATTTATTGGCCCTGACTAGTTTCTAGCAGGGCCAATCTATTAGAAAGAGTTGAAAGGAGGAGAGGAAGATGAATAAGTTAGCAAACAAAACGTATACCTATTACTTCCTTTTACCAGCAGGTATCGTTTATTTTGTCTTTTTCTTGTTGCCGACCATTATGTCACTTTTTTTCAGTATGACCTGGTGGACGTTAACAGATTGGAAGTTTATTGGTTTTGAAAACTTTAAGACATTCTTATCAGAACCATCATTGAATATTGGTTTTAAGAACACTCTAATATACGCAGTTGTAACATCAGGTTTGAAAGTCATTCTTGGTCTTTTACTAGGTGTC
The DNA here is from genome assembly GCF_018613415.1 of Bacillus sp. ISL-18. Taxonomy (GTDB): domain Bacteria; phylum Bacillota; class Bacilli; order Bacillales; family Cytobacillaceae; genus Neobacillus. The sequence goes on from NZ_JAGGQG010000002.1 coordinate 476,126, forward strand.
TTTCTTAGTTCTAAATTAAAAACTGTCGGGTTTATTCGTTCGATGATCTTTTTTCCTACATTGTTAAGTACGATTGCAGTGGGTATTGCGTTTACCATGTTAATGCATCCTTCTCAGGGGCTAATTAATATAGTCCTTAAAGGAATCGGAATTGTTGGGCCTGACTGGTTAGGGAATACGAAAATTGCTCTTGTTTCTGTCGCCTTGGTTGATGTTTGGAAAGGGGTCGGAATGGCGACCGTTATTTTCATTGCAGGAATTATGTCTATTCCAGAAGATTACTATGAAGCACTTATGATGGATGGTGGAAATGCATGGCATAAATTTAAGAGCATCATTTTACCTCTTAGCAGACCAGCGATGAACACAGTTATCATTCTTTCCTTTATTGGAGGCCTGCGTTCGTTTGATTTAATCTGGACCATGACAAAAGGAGGACCTGGTTTTAGTACTGACCTGATTGCCTCCATTATATATAAGCAATATCAGGCAGGTTTTTTCGGTCTTTCAACGGCTGGAAATGTTATTTTATTCATCCTCGTTTCTGCGTTAGCCTTTCCTCTTTATGCTTATCTCAATAGTAAAGAGGTGGACTTATAATGAGTAAAGTGGTCATAAGTGAAATCGAAACAAAACCAATAATGACAAAGAAAAGTAAGGTGAAGGTGCGTAAAAAACTTTGGAAAGTTCTAGTCGAATGCTTTGCTGTTATCGCCACACTGGGGATCTTTGGAATACCATTTTATTTTGTTCTTATCAATGCCTTTAAAGATGTAAAGGAATCATCATTATTAAATATGGATTGGCCAAGAACATTTCACATTATGGAGAATTTCCAGGCGGTTATTAGTGCTAGGGATGGAATGATTCTTCGTGCTTTTTATAATAGTGTGATGATAACAGGATTATCGATTATTCTTCTCATCTTACTAGGTGCTGCTGCTGGCTATGTATTACAGCGGAAAGTAACAAAAGTAACACCATTTATTAATTTTTTTATTCTCGCGGGGTTGATCATTCCTCCGGCAGTAGTCCCAACAATCTGGGTGCTTCAAGAAATTGGGCTATTTAAAACAATGCCAGGAATTGTCCTTGTTGAGGTAGCATTAAATCTGCCATTTACGATTATATTGTATCGAGGCTTTATGGTTACAATTCCTAGATCTCTTGATGAGGCAGCTTTAATAGATGGATGTGGAAGGTTCCGCTTATTCTTTAATATTATATTACCATTGCTAAAACCAGTATCCGCAACGGTAATCGTTTTAACAGCAGTAAGTGTCTATAATGATTTTGTGAATCCATTATACTTTTTTCCAGGAGCAGAGAACGCTACATTACAGTTAACACTTTATAATTTTATGAGTATGTACATTACGCAGTGGAATTTACTTTTTACTAATATTCTAGTGATCTCTATTCCACCGCTTATCCTATTTATTATTTTTAACAAGAAAATTGTTGCTGGAATGACGGCAGGATCGGTGAAATAAGGAGTTACAAAAAATTGAAGTTTGATTAAAGACCCGATTTCATCCTGTTCAAAGAATGATCGGGTCTTAACTTTGGAGGTAAATCTATGGAATGGAAAGCAAATTGGATATGGGATAATAGCGGGGACCATCCAAGAAATCATTGGATATGTTTCAGACGGACATTTAGTGTTAGTTCGGAATATGAATCAGCCATATTATCAATATCGGCTGATACTAAATATTCGGTCTATATTAATGGTCAACTAATCGGCTCTGGACCTGTCCGTGGCTGGACATCCGAATGGTATTATGATCGATATGAATTAAGCGGTCTTAAAAAAGGAGAAAATGTGATCGTTGTGTTAGTTAATCATTATGGAATGAGCACGATGCATTATATCGAAGGGCGAGGCGGCTTATTAGCGCAAATTGATTTCTACCATAGTGGCGAGGTGGTTGGTCAGCTGTTGACAGATGAAAGATGGAAGACTGCCACTCATGCTGGATTTATTAAAGAATCTGTCAAAATGTCTAATTGTTTATCATGGGCAGAAATTTATAATGCAACTCTATTTGATCGTGAGTGGGAACAGCTTCTCTTTGACGACTCTGGTTGGGATGATGCAGAAATAATCGGTCCTTATGGAATAAGCCCATGGAAGAGTCTGATTCCTCGGGATATCCCTCATTTGACCAATGAACCCATTTATCCCAAAAGTGTATTATCTTTAAAAGAAGTGAGACCTGTTTCACAACACTTTTCGATTGATTTAAAACCGACTTTTTTTCCTGGAGAATTGGATTGTAATTCGGGGAAAATTATGCAGGGTTATGTCTTGACTGAACTACACTCTAACGAAGATGCAACAGGAGAAATGACTCTCACCTTTGATGCACATGCAGAAGCCAAGTGGGAGTTCTCCCTTAATGGGGAGCAGTACAAAACGCAAAATGGAAAGTATGAAAAAGTAAGTCTAAGAAAAGGAGAAAATTTATTAATCATTGATGTGAGCGGGTTCTTTCACGAACCGACAATCCATCTGACCTTTAATTTCCCTAAAAATTTAAATTTAAAAGCACCATTTAATCAAGAAGAGTCTAAATTCATTGGCCTTGGACCTTTTTATTCAACTACTCAACTGCAAATTGGTAAACCAGTCGAATTTGAGATTCCTTCAGAAAATGAATACTTACAAATGAAGCAGTTATCATCCATTAAAGAATTAGAGCCCTTTAAAAAATGGACGAAAGCTATCCCGAATAACCATGTGTGTACTGATAATGTAAGCTTGCTTTCGATTTTTAAAGAGGATTTAAAAACTTACCCGATAGGATTTGAGCAGCAAAATATGGTCTTGCCTAATCATAGTTTTACACGTGTAGAACCGATGGGAAAAGGGGATCCGGAGTATCTAATTGATTTCGGTAAAGAATACCTTGGCCATATAGAATTTGAAATAGAAGCTAATAAAGGGACCATTTTTGACTTCTTTTTATTTGAAAGTATCCACCATGATGGAAGAATTGAGCATACTTTTTCATTGAATAACTCATTAAGATATGTTGCAAAGAACGGCCGGCAGGTTTATCGTTCGTTTATTCCTAGAGGTTTCCGGTATATGCTGCTTACAATCAGAAATTTAAAAACCCCTTGTAAAATTTTCAGTATGAAAGTAGATGTAACAACTTTCCCAACTGGAAATATAGGATTGTTTAGCAGCTCGGACTATCAATTAAACCAAATTTGGGAAATTTCTAAGCATACCGTTCGGATGTGTGCACAAGACACCATCATCGATTGTCCTGCCTACGAACAGGCCCTTTGGACGGGAGATTCGTATAATATTTCCTTAATGAATTATTATACATTTGGAAACTATGACTTAGTAAAACGATGTTTAAGGTTAATTTCTAAATCAGTGTATCGCTCGCCGCTGCCAGAATCCCATGTGCCTAGTGGATGGCAGAATGTCCTAACGGCTTGGTCAATTTTATGGATGAAGGCATGCCGAGAATATTATCGATATACGGGTGATGTTGAATTTATAAAAGAAGTTTATCCTGAACTAAAGCTTACCGTTCAACGTTTTCAAGAATTTATCAATCAAGATGGATTATTAGAAATTTCTGCTTGGAATATGTTAGATTGGGCACCGATGGATACAGAGCATAATATTGTCACGCATCAAAATGCACTCCTCGTTGATGCACTAAGGCAAACCGCTTACTTAGCGTCCATTATTGGGGAGAATGATGATGAAGTTACCTTTTTAACTTTATCAGATGAATTGAAACGAGCAATTAACAAATTCTTATGGGATGAAGAAGAAAAAGTATTTATTGATAGTATTTATGAGGATGGGACTCGATCTAAAACTCATAGTGTTCAAACAAACTTAATTGCCTATCTTACAAACTGTGTGGAAGGAAAGCGAAGAGATATTATCGAACAATATATAGTAAATCCGCCACAGGAGTTTGTCCAAATAAAAAGTCCCTTTGTCCTATTATTCTATTATCAAGCATTAATGGAATTAGGGAAAAATGATCTAGTACTCGATAATATTAAGAATGTATATGGTTATATGCTGGAAAATGATGCAACAACATGTTGGGAAGGCTGGGAATTAATTGAGGGAGACTTTAGCCGAAGCCATTGCCATGCCTGGTCAGCAGCACCTACCTATGTTTTTGGAGTTCTCTTCTTTGGTGTAAAACCATTGGAATCTGGTTGTACGAAAGTATCGATTGCACCAAATTTAAATGGACTTAAGTGGATAAAAGGCTCCGTTCCCATTCCACAAGGGAGGATTGATATTTATTGTAAAGATTTAGGTGATTATATTGATATGCAAATTACTCTCCCTGAAGAGGTTAAAGCAGAAATATCTTCCTCTAAGAATACAAGATTGCTTGTAAATGGTAAGAAAATATCATTAACAAAACAAGCCAAACTTCTTTAAGCATCCTGGTAAAAAGGATTGTACATTGCACTGGCAGACCGTTGGATTTCGGATTTATCACAAACTCTGCCTTATGAGAAGTCGGCAGAAATTTTTGAAAGGATATTTAATCCAGTCTATAAGAATCAGGAAATCGAGAGGGGACCAGAATTTGTAGTAGATACCACAAAGGCCGGTTATGTATGGCTTCCATTCCGCTTTGATGGAAAAATGGCTTATGTGGATTGGAAAGACGAATGGAGTATCGAAGATTATGATTGATTTTTAATTTTAATATGAAACAAAAAGAAAACAGACCTTAAAGGTCTGTTTTCTTTTGGTTAATGAGATTATCTGTGACGAAAATGTAACAAAACAAAAATAAACAAAAATATATTCTTTGTTTATGTTGATTTGATCGTTGTTTGGGGTTATTATAAACACATAAAGAAGATAACTAAAGGAATCAACATAAATCATTATTTTAAAAGGAGAGATTTGTACATGAGTTTGAATGTGAGAAATTTAATATATAGAGCACCATTTATCCAGGAAATGATGGAAGCCACCTCTAATTTGTATCGGTTGGGCTGGGATGAACGTAATGGAGGAAATATTAGTTATTTACTAAATGAATTTGAGGTTTTACCTTATCTGGATATAGATAGTGTAGTTAGAACAGTACCTATGAATTTTGATGCTTCAGCACTTGCAGGTAGATACTTTGCTGTTACCGGTTCTGGAAAATACTTTAAAAATGTAAAAGACGATCCATCCTCTAACCTGGGAGTTATCCGTATTGGAGAAGATGGAAGAAGCTACGAGATCCTTTGGGGACTTGAAGATGGCGGAGTGGCAACAAGTGAGCTTCCAACACATCTTATGAATCATATAAAGCGGTTAGCAGCTGATAAAAACCACCGTGTCATCATGCACTGCCACGCAACTAATTTGATTGCTATGACATTTTCACATAGCTTGAAGGAAGAAGACTTTACAAAAACGCTTTGGGAAATGTGTACCGAATGTATTGTTGTTTTCCCTGATGGTGTTGGTGTTATTCCTTGGATTATTCCTGGAACAAATGAAATTGGCGAAGCAACTGCAGAAAAAATGGAACATACACGCCTAGTCATCTGGCCGCACCATGGTATCTTCGGAGCAGGCACAACAATGGATGAAACTTTTGGTCTAATTGAAACAGCTGAAAAAGCGGCCCAGGTTTATACGTTTGTATGTGCTCAAGGTGGAAAAAAACAAACGATTACGGACCAACAGCTTCAAGACCTTGCTGACGCATTTCACGTTGTACCTAGACCAGGAATCTTAAATTTATAAAATGGATTTACGATTAGGGGACATAATGTCCCTTAATTTTAAAATAAATTTGTGAAATAGTGAACATACAAAAGGAGGAATAGCAGTGAGTGTTTATTATGTGCCAAGTACAAATTTAATGGGTAGAGGCTGTTTAAAGGAGTTAGCGCCGCTTGTAAAAGATCTTGGATTTAAAAAGGCAATGGTCGTTACAATTTTTAAATCAAAGCGGAGTAGCTGGCAAAGTTCTAGCAGAATTAGAATCAATTAATCTTGAATATATTGTATATGATGAAGTAAAGCCAAACCCAACCATTTAAAATGTCTATACAGGTGTAGATGTATTTAAAACAAATGAATGTGATGTACTTGTTTCCGTTGGCGGCGGTTCCCCACAAGATACAGCAAAAGCGGTCGGTCTTTACGTAACCAATGGTGGAGACATCCGAGATTATGAGGGAGTAAACAAAACAAAAAATAAATCTATCCAAATCATTGCCGTCAATACGACTGCAGGTACATCAAGCGAATTTACAATCAACTATGTGATTACCGATAAAGAACGTGAAGTTAAAATGGTTATGGTTGATAAAAATAGCCTAGTGACCATTTCAGTTAATGACCCTGAATTAATGCTCGATAAGCCAGCCGCCTTAACAGCTGCAACAGGTATGGATGCCCTAACACATGCAATTGAGGCAATTGTTACTCCAGGTGCATATGCAGTCACGGATGCGACTGCTCTTGCTGCGGTTGAAATTATCTTTAATTATTTACCTCGTGCTGTTAAGAATGGTCATGATATTGAAGCCCGTGAACAAATGACGTACGTTATGTTCCTAGGTGGAATTGCTTTTAATAATGCAGGTCTTGGTTTTGTGCATGCGATGGCCCACCAGCTTGGCGGTGTTTATGATTTACCGCACGGTGTTTGTAACGCAATGCTTCTTCCTATCGTAGAAAGAGAAAATGCTAAACGTGACCCAAGGAAATTCCGTGCGATTGCAAAGGCTGCTGGGCTTGAAGTTGCTGGTAAAACGGATGTGCAATGTGCAGAAGAGGTAATTGCAGCGATCAAAACTCTATCAAAAGAAGTTGGAATTCCCAGTAAGCTGGCAGAACTAGGCGTGGATGAAGTGGATTTAGACAAACTTGCTGTTAACTCTTTAAAAGATGCTTGTGCACAAGGAAATCCATTCCAGCCTACAAAGGATGAAGTCATTGCCATGTTTGAGGAAATACTATAGTAAGGAGACGCTTTATAATTGAATATAGTTAACTTAACCTGGGTTCAACATTTCGTTGGCCCAGGTTTTTAATTTTAAAGTTTCTGCATTTATTTTTCAGGTAGTTCGCCTTAATGTGATATGATTTGGCTTAAATAAGAAAAATTGTATTTAGAAAAAGGTGAGTCATATTGAACCAGGACCTTTTAGACGAGCTTCTCGAGGAAACGGATGAAGAAAAACTCATTCTCGATCAGCGCAAGAATGTAAGTAAAGAACTTTACACAAGTAAGACAAACTTTATTATAGAGAGTGAAAAATTCCTTAGTAAAGACAAAATGATCATGGTGCGAAAGCATACCCGTTTTGTGGATTTTCCTTTGCATAAGCACGACTATATTGAGATTAATTATGTCTATAATGGTGAACTGAACCAAACGGCCGGAGGCAGACCCATTACCTTGAAAAAAGGGGAATTGTTATTACTTAATCAGCATATTGAACATGAAATTAAAGCATGTGCCAAAGAAGATATCGTTATCAACTTTATCATTCGTCCTGCCTTTTTTGATTTTATTTTTTCGTTCCTAAATTCAGGCAACATTGTGAGTGATTTTCTAATCAGCGGTCTCTATAACAACACGCAAAATGGACAATTCCTGTATTTTAAAGTGGCTGATGTTGAGCCTATCCAGGATCTGATTGGGAAAATTATTTATGAAATCATGCATCCTTCTGCTTTTTCTGAATCCACCATTAAGCTTTATATGGGTCTATTGATGATTGAACTGATAAAGAATACGGACCTAGTGGAAAGAAAAGAGGATGCATCGATGAATCACTATTTAGTGGTGGAGTCGCTTCAATACATTGAAGAACATTACAAAAATGCCTCTTTATATGAGTTGGCTGAGAAACTTAACCAATCTCACTATGGGCTAAGTAAAACAATAAAAAAAGCAACATCGCACACCTTTAAAGAATTTCTACAGGAAAGACGGTTAGTAAAAGCAAAAGAATTATTAGAGACTACCGATATGTCCATTTCTTCCATTGTAGAAGAGGTAGGCTATGATAATATCAGCTATTTTTATCGTATTTTCAAAGGAAGGTATGGCCAGACACCAAAAGAATTCAGAGAAAAGGCAGGAAAAGAGAAAACCTAACTGACATTAATGAAAGTTTGAATAAATGGTACACGCTTTCATTGTGGGGTATAATGAAAGGAGAAGTAGAAGGGAGGATTTATAGTATGAAATACATAAGCATTGCAAATACAGATCTTCAAGCATCAAACATTATTATGGGGAATATGCGCTTGCCGCAACTTTCTATTGCTGAAGCAGAGACCTTAATACGTTCTGCCATGGAAGAGGGAATTAATTTCTTTGATCACGCTGATATCTATGGGAAGGGTAAATCAGAGGAGATTTTTTCTGAAGCCATTCAAATGAATTCTTCCATTCGTGAAAAGATGATTTTACAGAGTAAATGCGGCATTCGTAACGGCTACTTTGATTTTTCAAAAGAGCATATTATTGAATCAGTGGATGGAATCTTAAAGAGGTTAAATACCGAATATCTTGATATTCTCCTCCTTCATCGTCCTGATCCATTAATGGAACCTGCTGAGGTAGCAGAAGCATTTGAAGAACTCCACACGAGTGGGAAGGTAAGATATTTTGGAGTTTCCAATCATAATCCTGCTCAGGTAGAACTATTGCAAAAATACACTTCACATAAGTTAGTAGTGAATCAACTACAGTTGAGTATTGCCCACACACCAATAATTGACTCAGGGGTCACCCTTAACATGAAGGTAGACCAAGCGATTAACCGCGACATGAGTGTTTTGGAGTATTGCCGCTTAAACGACATTACCATCCAGGCCTGGTCGCCTTACCAGCATGGCTTCTTTGGAGGGTCTTTTTTAGGTGATTTAGAGCACTATCCGGAGCTGAACGAGTTAGTCGACAGTATCGCCGCAAAATATGGTGTGACCAATACAGCCATTGCGACGGCATGGATCACACGGCACCCGGCTAACATTCAGGTGGTGCTTGGAACCACTAAAGTTGAACGCCTCAAAGACGCGTGTCAAGGCTCTGATATCCGATTAACAAGAGAAGAATGGTATCAGATATATAAAGCTGCAGGCAATATGATCCCATAAGGTATAGAAGCAGAAAACGGGCTGAATCATTTCAGCCCGTTTTCAATGGAATCATCTTTTCCTAAGAAACCGATTTTTGGTGGAGTGGGGATGCAAGTTGAACTAGCTTTTTAATTTCAATGAATAAAATATGATGTTCTTCCATTTCCTTAATTTTAAATAAGTAACCATCAAATTCTATAAAGTCATCCATTTGAGCATCAAATTTCTCTGATAAAAACCAGCCGCCAATCGTATCTAAATCTTTATTTGAGATGGAAGTGCCTAAAATATCGTTTACTGTTTCAATTAGGACTTTACCACTGACAATATAGTGCTCATTGGCTACTTTACGTACATCAGGAACTTCGTCACTATCAAATTCATCTCGAATATCACCGACAATCTCTTCGATAATATCTTCTACTGTCACCAGACCAGATGTACCTCCAAACTCATCAATAAGGATCGCCATATGGGTCCTTTCCTTTTGCATTTTTAATAATAAGTGTTGAATAGGAATGGTTTCAATAACAGAGATGACCGGTTTTATGAAATAGGATAGAGATTTTTTCTCTTTCCAGTTCGTATCCAATTTAGTAGTTAAAATGTCCTTGATATTAATAATCCCAATAATATTATCTTTATCTCCATTCATGACGGGGTAGCGAGTATATTTTTGTTCCTTGATTAACGAGAGAATGTCATCACGATGATCATCGACAGATATACTTACCATTTCTGTTCTAGGTACCATAATTTCTTTGGCAATCCGAGTATTAAAATCAAATACGTTCGTAACATAGGTTAATTCCGATTCATTAATTTCTCCGCTTTGATAACTTTCTGAAAGAATAATTCGCAATTCTTCCTCTGTGTGTGCTAACTCATTTTCAGATGCAGGTTTTAAACCGAATAAGCCGACTAACAATCTAGACGAAGTATTTAAAATCCAAATGAACGGATAGAATATTTTATAAAACCAGATCAACGGATGAGCAAAGAGAAGCGTAATGGTTTCTGATTTTTGAATGGCAAAAGACTTCGGAGCTAATTCGCCCACGACTACATTGATATAGGTGACAAGAATAAATGCTAACACGATAGATAAGACATGTGTTACAGCACTATTTACGTGTAATAAGGAGAGGAGAGGCTGTAACAACTTAGAAACGGTTGGCTCTCCTAGCCATCCAAGTCCCAGTGCTGTTACAGTTATTCCGAGCTGACAAGCAGATAAATATTCATCTAAATGTGTAACGACTTGTTTAGCAGCTCTGGCTCCTTTTTTTCCTTCATTTAAAAGTTGATCAATACGTGTGCCTCGTACTTTAACAATTGCAAACTCTACAGCCACAAAGAAGGCTGTAAGGGCAATAAAAATGGCGATGATAATCAGGTTAACTATTTCCAAATGTATAGCCTTAAGAGTAAGGCCTACACCTCCAGTCTAAAACTATTAATCTATTATACATAAAAAAATGAACTATAGTTCAATTATGACATATTGTCATCTTGTTTGTCAACAAAACGTGAACCTAAGTTCATGTTTTGGATTTAGGGTTTAGGTACCAAAGGAGATATTTAACAGTTGTAAATTCTTGACGACTTACCAAAGTCATCAGGTGGAAAATTACTTAGAAGGGTGCTTCGAGATGAGGAAATGATGAAGGTTAAGGCATAAAAATAAACAGAGATAGGCCCGACTTTGTTCTAATCGGACCTTTCTTTATTAGATTTTTTTAAATTTTTTGTAAAAAGTCTAGTACTCTTTCATTTACAAAATCATTCGCCTCGGTTACATAAATGTGTCCGGCACCATTGATCGTCAAAAGTTCAGCGTTTTGAATGCTCTCAGCCAGGGTTACTCCGTTTTCATATGGCACCAGCCGGTCCGCATTCCCGTGAATGACCAAAACAGGAACTTTGATTTGATTAATTTCACTATAGGTATCATGGGCTAAACAGGCTTGAAGCTGCAGCAGGTAAGCATAGGGCATAATAGGAACTTCGACCCGCCTTTGAATATCTTCTGCAACCAAGTTTCGGTGGTTTTCAATAAAATCTCGACTGTAAAGGATTGGTACTGTAGCCCAGGCTATTTCTTCAGGTGTGGCGGTCGCAGATCCTCTTGACAGCATCATCATGGAAACTTCAGTATTAGGCTGGATATGTTGTACCCCTCCGGAAGTTGTACAGCCTAGGATTAACGAACGGGTCCGTTCTGGATATTTTATTACAAACCTTTGGGCAATCATCCCCCCCATAGAAATGCCGTAGACATGAGCAGAATCAATTCCAGCGGCATCTAAAACCGCACGTGTATCGTCTGCCATTAGTTCGATAGAGTAAGGTGTATTGGGCTTACCGCTCGACCCTGTTCCACGATTATCAAAAATAATGACCTTGTACTGTTTACTTAATGCCGGAAGTGTTCTAAACCAGGACTTTGAATTCAGTCCTAACCCCATGATTAATAATAACGGCTCGCCTTCCCCGTGGATCTCATAATAAAGGTCGATCCCATTGGCATTGGTTATTGGCATTCCCTACCACCCTTTCTCTTCCAAATAATAGTAAATAATATGTAGGAAAGTTCCATCGAAGACCTTTAAACAAGTTAGTCTTCCTAATTTTTTATTGTCCTGGCAGATGTAAACTCACAATCCCTTACTTTTAGTAAAAATCTTATAGAAGAATATTAATTATTAAATTTTTGATTCCTCATTTGACAAATAGGATTAAAAGCAGTAAATGTTCAGTCGTGTCGAAAACCTAACTAGAAAATAAAATATTTCGACAAATTTCATCAAGTTGTGGAAGATGTCAAAACCTTCGCATTTAAAAAGTTCTTATACCTAAAGGTTTGTTTATCACGAATATTAATGGAAGACTGGGGAAATTAGAAAAAACGAAGAAAAATGTCGATAAGGAAGGGTTTACAAAATAGCATTTTCCTACAATAATCGTAGTTATATCAATATTCTATTAATAAGTTGATTTACTTCTAAGGCATACGGCGTTATTAAAAGGAATAATTGCTAGGTTACTATAATTTCTTAGGAGGTATCTTTTTATGGTTTATCAGCAAAAGCCGTGGTTAAAAATCTATGATTCAAGGATCGATGAGCATGTGTTAATTGAACACCCATCCCTCTATGATTTTTTACAAGGAGCAGTTACCCAATATCATGATAAACCAGCCTTCACCTTTTACGGAAAGGTTTGGAGTTTTACTGACACCAAGGTGGTTACAGACCAATTTGCTGCAGGCCTATATAAGGAAGGCTTACAAAAAGGTGATCGCGTAGCCATTATGCTTCCAAATTCCCCACACTACATTTTTAGCTTATTTGGGATTTTTCGACTGGGCGGAATAGCAGTTCAGGTAAATCCTATGTACGTAGAAAGAGAAATCGAACATGTTTTAACTGATTCAGGTGCACAGTATATCGTTGTTCTAGATGCTCTATACAATAAAGTTAAAAAAGTCCAACCAAAAACAAGTTTGAAAAAAATGATTGTGGTCAGCCTTGGGGGCGAGAGAGCAGCTCTTGCAGAGGGGGACCAATACTTCGACGAATTCCTTCATGAACCTATAAACATCCCTGAAGTACATATTGAACGTGAAAATGATGTTGCATTGCTCCAATATACTGGAGGAACAACTGGCCCTTCTAAGGGAGTCATGCTTACTCATCTTAATCTACTAGCCAACTTTAATCAGGTTTGTGATTTTGCATATAAAACCTGTAAGAAACCAGATGATTTTAAAATGATAACGGTTCTTCCTATGTTTCATGTTTATGGACTGTCCAGTACGGCCCTGTGCGGGATACGAGAAGGGGCCAACCAGATTATATTACCGAGGTTTGATCCTATTGAAGTAATGGAAACCGTAAAACGAGAAAAACCTTTTCAAATGTCTGGAGTTCCAACCATGTATTTTGCTTTAAACAGCCAGCCAGGTTTGGAAGAATGTGATTTCGATCAGTTGTATTACGTAAGCTGCGGAGGGGCGCCACTGCCTGTAGAAGCAGCTAAATTATTTGAGAAGAGAACCGGGGTCAAATTGCTCGATGGGTACGGTCTTTCTGAATCGGCACCAACGGCTATCTTCAGTCCACCGTTTGTTCCTAGAAAATACGGCAGCGTTGGAATCCCTGTTCAAAGTACGATTGCTAAGATTGTTATTCAACAGGACGGAGAATATGTTGATGCACCTGTAGGTGTTGAGGGGGAACTAGTCATCAAGGGTCCTCAGGTGATGAAGGGTTATTGGAACCGTCCACAGGATACTGAAGAGACAATAAGGGATGGCTGGCTGTATACAGGTGATATCGCCAAGATGGATGAGGATGGCTATTTTTATATTGTTGACCGTAAAAAGGATATGATTATTGCAAGCGGATACAATGTATATCCTAGTGAAATTGAAGACGTCCTATATCAGCATGAAGCCATTGAAGAAGCCCTCGTAATTGGAGTTCCAGACACATACCGTGGTGAAACGGTAAAAGCTTATGTAAAGCTAAAAGGAGGATTTTCTGCTACGGAAGAGGAAATTAAACAATTTGGCAGGGAAAATCTCGCCCCCTACAAAGCACCAAAAGAAGTGGAAATCCGTTCGGACCTGCCGAAATCTTCCGTTGGAAAACTCCTTAGAAGGGTTTTACGGGAACAAGAACTATTAAAAGTATAAGAATACTAGAGAGAAGGAGAACTGATGAATATCCAAGAGCTTTTTAGTTTAAAAGGAAAAACAGCAATTGTAACCGGAGGCGGCAGAGGACTGGGCCAGCAGATTGCCGCGGCATACGCAGAAGCGGGAGCAAATATCGTTATCTGTTCTAGAAATTTAGATGCCTGCAAACAATTTACTGAAGCACTAAAGGAAAAGGGAGTTCATGCCTTAGCATTCAAATGTGATGTCTCTGACCCTGAGGATATTCAACATGTCGTGGACGAGACTCTAAAGGAGTTTGGACAAATTGATATTTTAGTTAATAACAGTGGGACGAGCTGGGGGGCACCGGCATTAGAAATGCCCGAAGATAAATGGGATAAGGTAATGGATATTAACCTTAAGGGTGTTTTCTTATTCTCTCAAGCTGTAGGAAAAATTATGGTAAAGCAAAGGTCCGGGAAAATTATTAATACTGCATCCATTGCTGGTGTAGGCGGCCAAGACCCATTGGTAATGGATGCGATCGGCTATTCTGCAAGCAAGGGTGCAGTAATTACCTTGACTAAGGACCTAGCGGTGAAACTTGCACCCTATAATGTCCATGTAAATGCCATTGCCCCAGGTTTCTTCCCAACTAAAATGGCAAAGGCTATCCTTGATTATTCAGGACAGAAAATACTCGAGCGGACTCCTGCAGGACGTTTTGGATCAGATGACGACATGAAGGGTCCGGCATTGTTTTTAGCCTCAGATGCGTCTAATTATGTATATGGTCATATTTTAGTCGTGGATGGGGGAACTACTGCAGCTGTCCAATAATTTTTCCAATAGGCAGGAATAGAAGAGGTCAAACATGAATTCTAAACAGCAAGATACCATTCAGTTTTATAAACAAATCGAAGCAGAGATAAATAAAAGAATTCATGCTAGTACCAATTCCCGAGCCTTTACAAAAGCAGTTGGCAAGGCAATGGATTCACATCTTCGAGAAGTAAGGATTTATAAGCGATTAACTACTAGATGGCTAAATCGTAGGAATCTCGCCACTAAGGATGAATTTGCTGCCCTTGCAAATAGAAAGATCGAGGTAGTGGAGGAGATTGATTCTTTGGATGAATCCATGTACCAAATTATTAACCTGCAAAAGGCAAACCAACAAAAACTGACAATGGTTCGAGGATCACTGGAAGAATGGTCCACTTTTTTAAATAGTGAGGTAAGCGATAAACGCAGCGATCCTATTAAAACATTAGAAAATGAACTACAGGAATTAAAGAAACTATTTGAAATGGATATTTATTAAGGAGGAAATCAATTATGAGCGAAAATAATCAAACCGTATTAGAAAATCAAGGAACAGAGGAATTAGATAAGGAGCTTTCGAGTCTGGACTTGCTATGGAAGCTTGGTTTTGATGAATTAGATGGATGGGCTGAAAGGTTTAATAAACAAGATGAGCGTTTTTTAGAGGCAGCAAGGAGCTACGTCGAAAAGGCCAAGCAAAATCAGGAAAATGTGATTACTGTTGCGGCCCAATTTGGTTTGGAGTTAAAAGAATGGGAACAGGCAACACGTGAAGAACTCTTAATGACTACTACAACGCTGCGAAGTTTCTTCCCTGTTAAATCCTATGAGGAAATCAATCGAGTAGTGGAAGATATTCAGAACAAATCGGCTCAACTTTTAATTACCCCTGTTCAAAAATTAACAACAGGCCAGATTCAGGCACTTGATAAGCTTTTAGAAACAGTAGAACAGTATATTTCAATCAGAAAAAAGGGACGCGAAAAGTATCTCGAGAGTGTAAAGAAAACAACGAATGTAATCTATGAAAATCAAAAATTATTTGTTGACGTCTTTACTAAACAGGTTAAATCAGCCATTTTACCTTTTCAAAAATATTTGAAAAAGTAAAAGAATAGACAAAATGATATGAGGTGAAGGTAGATGTCAGACAAAAAAAATTACGATCCATATGAATCCCTTCATAAATTTAGTTTATTGTGGGAAAAACAGATTAATGATTTTATCTTTCTATTAACCAATAATAAAGACTTTGTAAAAATGTCGCACAGAGGGACAGACCTGCATTCGCGCTATCTTGATACATTCAAAAAGAATCAAGAAGCATTGGCAAGTGTCCTTAATTTACCAACAAAAAATGATGTTACCAATGTGGCTAACCTAACCCTTCAAGCAGAAGAAAAAATGGAGGCTTTAGAGGAGCAAATTTGGGATTTACAGGATTCTGTAAAGTCACAAAATAAAGAGATTGAAAGTGTTGTCGAAGTCTCCAAAGAAATCATTAAACTCACCAAGCAATTAAAGACGGAATTAGTTAAGACGAAAAAAGAACTAGCAGATACGAAGGGCCTGCATGCCGAACTGCAGGAATTGAAATTTGAATTATTAAAACTGAATGATTTTAAACAGGAATTTGAGACGATTAAAGAGTTGATTAAAGAAGAAAAGTCTATCGAACCTGTGTTAACAGGTACAGCTTCAGGAAACTAACAGAAAGGGGAGAAAACTACATTGGCAGCAGATTCACCTTTAACAGAGTTCATACCCGATTTGGATTATGACAAGGAAAGGCAGCGCTGGGCTAACGTGTTTAAGATTCTAAGTGAACCCGAGCCCAAAATTGGCCATACTCCTAGGAATGAAGTGTGGAGGAAAAATAAATCGGTACTATGGCATTATCCAGCACAAAAAAAGAAATATGAAATCCCCTTATTTTTCGTTTATTCCTTGTTTAATAAACCATACATTTTAGATATCGCCCCTAAAGCTAGTGTCATTGAAGGGCTTACGAACATGGGCTACGAAGTGTATTTATTAGATTGGGGTTCACCGGGGTATGAAGACAAGCAGAAGGGGATTGACACTTACATTGAGAAATATTTACGGACTGCGGTTAAGCGGGCGATTCGTCATTCAGGCGCTAAGGAAATTACGCTAATCGGTTATTGCTTAGGCGGGACGATTGCTTCCATTTATGCGTCGATTGCAGAAGAGCCAATCAAGAACCTCATCGTCGCGACTGTTCCAATTGATTTTCAGCCATTTATGGGACCTGATAAGTGGGCAGAAGGGCTTAGGGAGGGAGATATTAACTTCGAACGCTTTATTGATACGTATGGGAATATTCCTCCTAAATTAGTGGAAGGTATGTTCCGAGCAATCGGTGCGCCAATCTATTTTACTAATTATACAAATCTTCTTCATCGAGCACACGATTCGAAGTATGTTGATAAATGGCGCAGGATGAATAAATGGACCCTTGATCAGGTTCCATTTGCGGGCGAAGCGTATCGTCAATTAGCAGCTGACCTCTTTAAAGAGAATAAGCTCATTAAAGGAGGAATGATGGTTGGCAATAAACAAGTAGATTTAAAAAATATTAAAGCCAACTTATTTGTCGTTTCTGGTTCACGTGACAATTTAATTCTTGAAGAGCAGAGTAAACCGATCATGGATTTAGCCTCTAGTAAGGATAAAACCTATATCACGGTTGAAGCTGGTCATGTCAGCTTGGCCTTATCAGGTTTGTTTGCAAAAATAGTCCATCAATGGGCTTCAAGCCGTTCAAATCCACTTTAAAATTAGTCATAATTTCGGGTACAAGTAAATATATAAAAGGTATAGGCAAAGGGAGGAGGATGCAATTCCCCCTCCTTCAACTTGCTGTTTTATGCTTGTTTAAAAAGCTTCTAAGTGTCCTATTAAAGCTTTCTTTCGCTTCGAGTTTAGCAATGTGCCCGGTATTTCTGAAGATCACAAATTCAGAGTGAGGAATTTGTTTATGCATCAGCAGCTGTACCCAGACAGGAATGACGGAATCATATTGTCCGCCAATGATTAAGGTAGGAACCTTGATCTTAGGAAGTAAAGTTAAATTATTTACTTCTAGGCATGCCTCCATCGATTTAAAATAATATTCTCTATTCGGACGGTAAAATTGGTGGAATTTCTCGAAATTATCTTTGTTCCATGAATAGAGGCAAATTTTTGCGGCCGTTTCTCTTAGTACATCTGGTGATTTATTTGCTGCATGTGCTTTTCGATATTTTAAAAAGAGTTTTCCAAGTGTTTCAGGCGCATAGTGAAAAGTACTGACCAGCATTAAGGAACGGCACATTTCAGGGGCTTGACGGTAGATTTCCTGGGCTACCATTCCACCCATTGACAAGCCGCATATGTGTGCGCTCTCAATCCCAAGACCATTTAATAGGCTAATGACATCCTCGGCAAAGTGTTTTATTGAAATCTCTCCAGGCATTTGATATTCACCATGACCACGTAAATCAGGTATGATTAAATCATACTGATCAGCAAATTCAAATTGGTTTGACCAGCCCTCTTTTACTTCTCCAAGACCATGAATAAAGACTAATGGTTCACCCTCACCAAATCGCAAATAAGGAATTTTGGAGCCGCCAATAAAAAATTCTCCCAATTTTGTTCCTCCTAAGTGTTTTTATAAACATATGTTGCCAATATTTGTAAGGTGTAAACATTTATAAAATTCTGACTAGTTAATTATATAGGGGTAAAAGTTTATTTATTACCAATATATGTAATTTACATATATAAAGAAAATTCAGTAATGCAGGTGCAATTTGTTTTAAGATGGGTGAATATCAGCTAAAATGAATTATTAAGATGATAAAAATCAGTGAGGCAGGATGTATGAAGCAAATGAGGAATTACAAATGATTAAAAAGTATTTAACGTTTGAAAAGAATAATGGTATTGCACCCTATATATGGACCGTACTTGGTATCCTTCCCTTTTACTTTATATTCCAGTCTACTTCGACCCTCGGGATTGTTTTAGGTATTTTACTGACCTTAGTATTCTTTATTCTCTACCGGATTGCGTTTATTTCTAAGGGATGGCCTGTCTATTTATGGACTTTGATTTTAATTGGTATATCAATAACAGCGTCGAGTCTCTATAGCTATGTTTATTTTGCTTTCTTTCTTGCTTATTTTATCGGAAATATTAAGGACCGGATTGCCTTTTTAACTTTATATTTTATTCATCTCATCAGTACGTCAGCATCGATTAATTATAATATTGTCATGCAAGAAAAGTTGTTTGTTCAGCAGCTGCCGTTTGTCATCATCATTTGGATTAGTGTGATCCTTCTCCCTTTTAGTATTCATAACCGGAAAGAGCGCGGACAGCTGGAGGAAAAGCTCGAGGACGCTAATAAGCGAATTTCAGAGCTTGTGAAACTGGAGGAACGAAACCGGATAGCCCGTGACCTGCATGACACGCTCGGGCAAAAACTTTCTTTGATTGGCTTAAAGACTGACTTAGCTCGGAAGTTAATTTTGAAGGACCCTGAGCAGGCACGAGATGAATTAAAGGATGTGCAGCAGACTGCCCGGACTGCCTTAAGTGAAGTAAGAAAGATGGTTTCTTCCATGCGGGGGATTCGGTTGAAAGATGAGATTTTAAGGGTTAAACAAATGATAAAAGCTGCCCAAATTAATTTTGAATGTAAGGGAGAGTTTGCCCTTCAACATGTTTCGCTGTTAACCGAAAACATTTTAAGTATGTGTTTAAAAGAGGCGGTAAATAATGTGGTGAAGCATAGTGGAGCAAAGACCTGTTCTATTTCTATCGCACAATTGTGGAAAGAAACGGTCATGACGATTCACGATGATGGTGTTTTTAAGGGCGATACAGATGAGCTGGCAGAGGGACATGGCTTAATCGGGATAAAGGAACGTTTGGAATTTATTAATGGCAATTTAGAGCTCTTAACAGAGGACGGCACTACTTTAATCGTAACCGTCCCGAATGATGTAAAGCCAATCGATAAGGAGGATGGCAGATGATTAAAATCGTAATTGCTGAAGACCAACAAATGCTGCTAGGAGCATTTGGTTCCCTGCTTAATTTGGAGGAGGATATGGAAGTGGTCGGAAAAGCTTCAAATGGTGAAGAGGCGGTATCACTTGTAAAGAAATATAAGCCTGATGTTTGTATCATGGACATTGAAATGCCTGGAAAAAGCGGGCTTGAAGCTGCAGAGGAACTAAAGGGTCTCGGGTGTAAAGTCATCATTCTAACGACCTTTGCGCGGACAGGATATTTCCAGCGGGCTTTAAAGGCAGGAGTATGCGGTTATTTGTTAAAGGATAGCCCAAGTGAGGAGTTAGCAAGTTCCATCCGAAATGTGATGGCGGGCCGGCGCATTTATGCGCCAGAATTAATGGATGATGTATATGGCGAAGAAAATCCATTAACGGACAGGGAAAAAGAAGTGCTCGAGCTTGTGGCGGATGGGAAAAACACCAAAGAAATTGCGGAAACCCTCAGTATCAAAACAGGTACTGTCCGTAACTACATTTCGATTATCTTAGACAAATTGGAAGTCAAAAACAGGATTGAAGCGATCACTCATTCAAAAGAAAAGGGCTGGTTTAAATGAGGTGTATTCCGAGGAATACACCTTTTTTGCGAGCTTCTAGCCTCTTACTCAATGGCGGTTTGAAATCTATCTAAAAAGTTTTTGATATACTCAAATACTTCAAATGGACGTTCCTCTGGTACAGCATGTCCGGTTTCTTTTAATACGATTAGCTCGGAATTGGCTAAATCTTTATGCAGCTGCTCTCCTACCTTAAGAGGCATGGATTTATCATGATCACCCCAAATTAATAAACATGGTGTTTTGATTTGCTGAAGCACTTCAACGGGAAGATCGCCTTCCCGATCTCTAATCATTCTGGTCAGAGCTCTGAATATTTCATCTTGTAAAAAAGGCTGAAGATAGCCGTTGATCATTTCCTCATTAATGATGGAATGATTATATAAGGCATCCTGCAGATTCTTCCTCACTCCCGTCCGCGCGAAATAGTATTTAACAAAGCGATGGAAATAAGGTAAATAGCTAGTTAAGATTAAAGGTAATTTAAATCGCTTTAAATAGGCGGAGCTGCAAAGGAGAATCGCTTTATCCGCAATATCCGGCATCATATGTAGGATATTGAGAACAATTTGGCCCCCCATTGAATGGCCGATAAAGGTCATTTTTTTAAGACCTAAAGATTCTGTTAATTGGATAACGGTTTGAGCAAGGTTTTTATAGGAATACACATACTGATTGCATTTCTCGCTTTTACCAAATGGAGGGAGATCGATAGATAAAACCTGAAAATCTTTTTTTAACAATGAAATTAAATGGCGAAAGGTAAAGGTGGAAGAAAGAAATCCATGTAATAAAACAAACGTTTTATTCGCTGTTTGATGGGGATAAAATTCATAATAAACATTAATATTATTTACGGTCTGATAACCGGTAAAAGCTGCCTGCTCCATACATCATTCCTCCTGCTCCACATAAAATAGTTGCCTTTAATTTTCCCCACACCCTGAAAGAAATACTACAAGATGCATGAAGAAAATATTAGGAAAACAGGTTAAAAGATTAAAAAAACAGTTGTCCACGATATGTATACAAATGTCTTTTGATGGTGCCTGACACCAAAAAATAAATTTTTTCGAAAAAGTGAAATAAAGTGTTTGAATTTTTAGAAAACTCCATGTATAATGAAAAAAAGCTCAAGGAGTTGATTTCCATGGAAAAGAAATTATTAAATTCACCACAACATTCGGATGAGAATCAAGATGCTGTTATTGCTGAGATGTTCCTAAACAATGCCCTGCTTGAATTTAAAAGGGAGAATATCCGAAAGGAAATCGACCAGACATTACAAAATGGGGATAAAGAATTGTTCCTTAAGTTAACAGAAGAGCTAAAGTTAATTTCTTAATTCATTACTAACGTAATCAAATATCACAAAGGGCAGCCCTATCCTTTAACTGGATAAGGGCTTCTTTCTGGTTTCTGATTAATATGGTATCGTTTAATGGATAGTTGTTTATAGGGATTAATTACAGATAAAATCTTTTCCTTTGTGTTAATTTGCAAAACCAATAAAAATAGAGCTGGGGGATACCATGGATACTAATTTCAATTTGTATTTAATAAGACATGGTGAAACATATTTAAATCGATATAAAAAAATGCAAGGCTGGGCGGACAGTCCACTAACTGAGGAAGGGAAAGCTGTTGCTGCCGAAACGGGTAAGAGATTAGCCGCTGTTCCTTTCGATCGTGTATATACAAGTGATTCCGGGAGAACGGTTGAAACTGCTGAATTAATCCTTCAACAAAATAATTACCAGAATCATTTGGTGATAAATAGGAGAAAAGCCTTTCGAGAGAGTTTTTTTGGAAGCTTTGAGGGAGAATATTCTGAAGTTGTTTTTCGAAAAATAGCCGAAGAAAATAACTGTTCAAGCACGAAAGAATTGTTTCAAAACCATAATCTAGAAGATGTAATGAATTTTTTTAAAAAGTCAGACCCATTTCATCATGCTGAAGATTACAAAGAACTGTGGGGACGGATAGAAAACGGCTTAAATGAGATTGTCTCTAGTAGTCAACGTCATAATGAAAACATTTTACTTGTAACACATGGCGTTATCATAAGAAATATCATTAGTAAACTTTCTAACGAATTTGATAAGGGAATGGATATTAAAAATTCGAGTGTTTCTGTATTAAAATATACAAATAACATGTTCGAAGTTGTTTCCTTTAATCAATAGTAGATTAAACAAAATCGAAAGAGACTGATTTATGGAGAAAGTATCGTGAAAGAAAGGATCATTGAGGAATTAAAAAGAATTGAGCAGGAATTCGATGTAAAAATATGCTTCGCCGTTGAGGCAGGAAGCAGGGCATGGGGCACTTCTTCACAGCATAGTGATTACGATATCCGGTTCATTTATATTCATAAAAAAGATTGGTATTTATCAATTGATCAAAAACGTGATGTCATTGAGGAGCCGATAAATGACCAACTTGATTTAAATGGATGGGATTTGCGGAAAGCCCTCCAGTTATTTAAAAAGTCAAATCCCTCCTTGTTGGAATGGCTTCATTCTGAAATCGTTTATTATCAAGCTTTTTCACTACTTGAAAAAATGAAGGTACTAGAAAATGAAATATTCCAACCCAAGGCGTCCCTATTTCATTATTTAAATATGGCCAAAGGGAATTATCGGATTGGTTCTCAAACTAAACCGATAAACAGTAAGCGCTATCTAAATATCATTCGCCCTATCTTAGCCGCCATGTGGATTGAAAAATATAACAACTTTCCTCCAAATGAGCTTCCACAAATAATGGAGGATTTGGTTAGGGAGAAAGAAGTAAAGTGGGAGATTCATAAACTGATCAAAAACAAAATAAATCAGGATGACCCCTATATTAAACTTAATTTCCCTATTATTCATGACTTCATTGATAAAGAAATGAACGATCTGGAGGAATATGCCGAGAATTTGATTGTAACAACAAGGGACTATACCGATAAGTTAAATGTGTTGTTTAGAAAAATGCTGGAGGAAGTGTGGTCCTAATCCTAGTCTGATTTTTACAACCCCCCCAATGAATGTCATAACTTAAGTCCATCATTTGATGGCTTTTTTTTGTAGGAAATTACATTTTGTGTGCTAACCCTTTCCTTTACTCCTTTAAAAATCTTAAGAGAACGCTGGAAAATAGGGCTTTGAATGAAGGTATAAATAAAAGTAGCCATAAAAACAGGGCCTCCTAGAAAAAGACCGATCACTAAAACAAAACTTTCAACAATGACCCTGGCCTTGCTGACAGATAACCCGGTTTTGTCTGATAACGACAGCATAAAGCCATCACGCGGACCGGCACCAATTCCCGCAGCAACATACATTCCTCCACCTATTCCAGTTATAATGATACCAGAGAGAAGAATTAGATAATCAATCCAAGTATTGGTTGCCTTTGGCAGGATGTCCAGCCAAAGGAAGAAATCCATAATGGGTCCAATACACAAGGCATTTAAGATTGTTCCAATGCTAATATAACTTCTGGCAATAAATAAGGAGATGAAGATTAGCACCAAACCACAAATAACACCCCAAGTCCCAATGGTTAAACCAAAATGCTGATAAAGGGCAACATTTAATACTTCCCACGGATGTAATCCAATATATTTTACTTTTACAGCTATAGCGTTGCCTAAGCCAAAAAAGGTTAATCCTAAAAAGAATAGACAATATTGAAATAATTTCAATTCCACAAACCTCCAGTAAATAACAATTCTGAATATTAAAAACCCACTCTAAAAATCTTAAGATATCTATCGAATATAATCAATGGTTAAATTTAAAATGATTACTATAATCAGAAATATGTTAAAATAATTAAAATTATAAAAAGTAAACAATTAGAGGGGATGTCTATGAATCTCATCGGTTCGGAAAAACTTCAAAAAATGTCAGCTAGTATCTTTCAGGAAGTGGCTGATCGGAAAATGGCGGCAATGAAAAAGGGCAAAGAGGTCATTGATCTTAGTGTCGGGAGTCCGGACTTTCCTCCACCGCCCTATGTCGTTGATGCATTAGTTGAATCTGTTCAAGATACCAGTAAATATGGCTATACATTGAAGGGAATACCGGAATTCAATGAGGCGGTATGTTATTTTTATAAGCAGCGTTATGGTGTTGAGTTAGACCATGCTACAGAAGTGCTGCAGTTGATGGGTTCACAAGATGGTTTAGCCCATTTGGCCACTGCGATTATTAACCCTGGGGACTATGTTTTAGTACCTGATCCCGGTTATCCAATTTACGAGGCGAGTGTCAATTTGGCGGGAGGAGTCATCTACCCAATGCCCCTGCTGGCAGAAAATCGATTTTTACCAAACTTAAATGATATTCCTCTAGAGGTAGTACAGAAAACTAAAATGATGATTATAAGTTATCCTGGAAATCCAGTTACCGCATTGGCGGATAAAGGATTTTTTGAAGATGTTATCTCGTTTGCAAGGACTCATAATATTTTAGTAGTTCATGATTTTGCCTATTCAGAATTGATTTTTGACCATCATCCACAGATTAGTTTTATGGCTGTTCCTGGAGCCAAAGAAGTAGGAATCGAGTTTAACTCACTTTCGAAAACATTTAATATGGCCGGCTGCCGGATTGGGTATGTGGTTGGTAATGAGGAAGCAATCAATTTATTAGCAACCTTTAAATCGAATATTGATTACGGAGTTTTTTATCCCATTCAACAAGCAGCTGTGAAAGCTTTAACTTCTGATTTCTCCTATTTACAGGAGCAGGTAAAGGAATATGAGCTTCGAAGGGAAGCACTGGTTGAAGGACTTAAGAAAAGCGGCTGGCAGGTCGCAAAGTCTCCAGCAACGATGTTTGTATGGGCAAAGATTCCGGAGGGTTGGACGTCCCGTCAATTTGCCTTTGAATTAATTGATCAAGCTGGTGTAGCTGTAATCCCGGGTGATGCTTTCGGTTCACTAGGAGAAGGCTATGTCCGCATTGCACTTGTTCAGCCGTCCGAGGTGCTTTCTAGAGCGGCTGAACGGATTGAACAATTTTTAGCGGATCGTTTAATTGAAAAATAGGATAGTTATCGTATCTAGCAATGCACATACTTTTTTACTTGTTGGTCAAAAAACTAATATTTCTTCTATAAACATCCATGTAAACATATATTTTTAAAAAAAGACCTTCAGCCCTTGAAGGTCTTTTACTTTGATAATGAAAGAGGGATACCGCCATGCCAAGTGAAATACAACATGTAGAATTAGCTATCCCGATTGAGGTCATATGGGACTTTATTCGAGATGAAAACAATTGGGCACCACTTGTCCCAGGGTATATTCAACATCAAAAAGTGAATGACCGGCAAATTAGCTGGGTGTTTAAAAGCGACCTTGGGATTGTCAAAAAAAAGGTCACTTTGCTAATTGATATTAAGGAGTGGAACGAACCAAGTAAGGTAAGCTTTGAATTAAGGCGAAAGAACGAAAAGTACCTGGGAGAAGGATACTTTGAAGCAAAAGCCCTCAACAAAAATAAAACCCTCCTGACAGGTTTTCTAGATATAAATGCAACAGGACCAATGGGTACACTGGCAAATACCCTGTTTAATAAAGCTGTTAATCTATCTGATGAAGAGGTAGCAGCCGCCATATCTTCCAAACTCGAAGAATTTAGCAATAAGTAGATACTAAAGCCTCATCCCTCTATGATGTTG
Organism: Bacillus sp. ISL-18; assembly: GCF_018613415.1. Classification (GTDB taxonomy): domain Bacteria; phylum Bacillota; class Bacilli; order Bacillales; family Cytobacillaceae; genus Neobacillus. The sequence goes on from NZ_JAGGQG010000002.1 coordinate 502,052, forward strand.
TGGCTTTTTTTGATAAAACTTGGTTTTAATTACCGCTGAATGGGTAATTACTTTGAAGAGTGAACATCTCTCTTAAAAATTAAGATATTCTTAAGCATCCAATGGTAAAGTTAGTCCAAAATCACTTAGTTAAAAGTGGGAGGATTAACAATGCTAACAAAGATACCAAAAAAAGGCCGTAACGCGGTCTTAATTGTTTCATTACTTGGTCTGGGAACTGGATACAATCTGCCAGCAACCGTCTATGCTGAAGGGGTAACCCAAGTAACCCAAACAACAAATACACTCGCTAAATTAGAAATCGAAGGAGTCAAGCTCGACAAAGATTTCTCAGCAGAAAATAATCAATATACAGCTGCAGTAGATAACGAAACAGACTCGATTCATCTACTTGTTGAAGGAACCAATGACAATTCAATCATTAGTATAAATGGCAAAACCATTACAGGCGGCACCTTTGAGCAATACTCACTGCAAGCTGGGCAAAATATCTTCCTTGTCACTGTGAAGGATCCTATCAGCAATCTTACAAATACTTATACGTTAATGGTTACTAGAAAGCAAAATAACCAGAATCAGCTTAAAGATATTAAACTGTCAACAGGGAAGCTTTCACCTGCTTTTTCACCTACAGTGACTGATTATTCTGTTCAACTCCCGAATGCTGCCTCAACGATAACGGTGCTGCCAACTGCTGCTGTAAATTTAGCTGAAATTGAAGTGAATGGGGAAGAAGTGACACAAAAAGGCGTATTAGTAAATGTTCCGGTGGGAAAATCAGATATCCGTATCGTAGTAACCGCTGAGAATGGAGCAAAGTTAAGATATACAATTCATGTCGAACGCCAAGATACATCCACAGGAAATGGCACTGTTCCAGCGCAAACTGGAAGTAATGGATCAGCGCAAACTGGAAGTAATGGATCAAGACCAAATGGAAGTAACAGTATAACGAAAAATGGCAGCGGACTCTCAACTCAGACTGGCAGCACCTTTCCAACACCAACTGCCAGAACAAACACGAATTCTTCTCAACTTGCCTCTACCCAGCAGAGTACAGCAGGGACCGCCCAAAAAACAACCAGGGCTGCCCTTTCAAAACTAACCGTATCTGAAGGAACCTGGGACAGTTCATTTACTTCAAGCGAGTATACTTACCATGTGGCTGTTGCAAGTGATACTAAGACCGTTACGATAAATCCAACGGCAAGTTATAACAGTTCCGAAATTTCGATCGAAGGAGGCACTAGCAAAACCATCCAGTTAGATGACGACAATAAAACTGTTATATCAGTAGTGGTAACCTATAATAATACCGACCGGAAAACCTATGTATTAGTTTTTGATAGAGCAGAGAATTAATGGGAAACCTATTTCATGAATGGGAATAAACCTGAAAAAACTCCAGTCAGGTTTATTTTTTTTAGAAAAAATAGAAAAGCGAGAAAAAATATTTAACATGATTCGAAAAGATATGTTATATTTATATATAAAAAATTTAGTGAATCTTTTGAATAAGGGGAAGGTGATAGAATGACAACAGAATTGAAAGTAAATGACAGCAGTCTTCCATTGCGTCGTGATGTGAAATTACTGGGGAAAATGCTAGGTGATATTCTTGTCGATTATGGCGGTCCCGAGCTTTTTGATAAAGTTGAAAAAATAAGACTCATGTGTAAAACACTTCGGGAACATTACGACGAAGGAATTTACGAGGAATTAAAAGCGGAGATATCCAGCCTAAACTCACCAATGCGTAAACAGGTCATCCGGGCATTTTCTATGTATTTCCATTTGATTAATGCAGCGGAGCAAAACCATCGAATTCGCAGAAGAAGACAGTATCAGTTGAAAGATGATAAAATCGTCCAGCCTGCTTCGATTGAGAGTGCCATTTTAAAGTTCAAAGAACACGATATTAGTGAAGAGATTATCCAAAAATCCCTCAACACCTTATCACTCGAACTAATTATTACAGCACATCCGACAGAAGCAACAAAACGCTCCATTCTTGAAATACAGCAGCGAATTGCTGCCATTTTAAAGAATCTCGATCATCCACTTTTATCTGATCGTGAGCAAAAAAAGCTAGAAGATAGTTTATTCAATGAAGTAGCGATTCTATGGCAAACAGATGAATTGCGTGACCATAAGCCAACTGTGTTAGATGAAGTGCGTAACGGACTCTATTACTTTGATCAGACCCTTTTTGAAGTCCTTCCTGAAATACATCAGGAGGTAGCGGACTGCCTTGAAAAATATTATCCAAGCACAACTTGGAATGTTCCAAACTTCCTTCGTTTTGGGTCATGGATTGGCGGGGATCGTGATGGCAATCCTAACGTAACAAGTGATGTCACGTGGGAAACATTACAAAAACAGCGCAGACTTGTGTTAAGGAAATATAAAAATGTTTTGATTGACATCATGAAACGATACAGCCACTCGACTACAAGGGTAAATGTTAGTGAAGAAATTCTATTATTCCTAAAGGAAAAAGAAGACTTATACTTAGCAGATGATAAAAAGTGGCCAAACAAAACAGAGGCTTATCGACGTGTCTTAGCCGTTATTATTGAACGCGTAAGACAAGTGGGAAAATCCGAAATTGGCTACAAAACATCGGATGAATTATTAGATGATTTAAAGATGATTAACCGTAGTTTGAAAAAACATCATCCTAGTGATCATGAATTAAAGTCGATCCAAAAGTTAATCAGACAAGTGCAATTATTCGGTTTCCATTTGGCGACACTTGATATCCGAAACCATAGCGGAGAACATGAGGCGGCTATGACAGAAATACTTCGGAAAGTCCAAATGACAGATAACTATGCGGCTCTTTCTGAGCAGGAAAAATTACAGTTGTTACAAAATATCTTAATGGATCCACGTCCGCTGCTATTGTTAAATGAGGACTACTCTGCTGAAACGCAAGAAATAATAAAAGTGTTCCAAATGATTAAATCGGCTCATGAGGAGTTCGGCAAGCGTGCCATCACGGTTTATCTTGTCAGTATGACTAGATCAGCAAGTGACTTATTGGAGGTACTTGTTTTAGCAAAAGAAGCAGGTATATACCGTCTGCATGCGGATGGAACGCTGGAAAGCCACCTAAACGTTGCACCGCTTCTTGAAACGATTGATGACCTGACTGCAGGTCCAAAAATTATGGAAACTCTTTTTGAAATGCCAATCTACCGTAACCATCTTACTATTTTAGGGGATCAACAAGAAATAATGCTTGGCTACTCTGATGGTAGTAAGGATGGGGGAACACTAACAGCCAACTGGAAGCTATATAAAGCCCAAATCGAAATCCACGAAATGGCCAGCAGGTACAAAATAGGTCTTAAGTTTTTCCATGGCCGCGGCGGGTCGTTAGGACGGGGCGGCGGTCCATTAAATAAGAGCATCCTGTCCCAGCCAGCAGAAACAATTGGGGATGGAGTAAAAATCACTGAGCAGGGTGAGGTATTATCTTCAAGATATCTGCTTGAGGATATTGCATATCGGAGCTTGGAACAGGCAACATCCACTCTTCTACTTTCAGCTGCACACGTTTCTCAAAAAGAGCAGGGAACGTTACGTGAGCATGTTTGGGAAGAATCGATTGAGGAGATTTCTAGTTTTGCCTTATCAAAATACCAATCATTAGTATTTGATGATCCTGATTTCCTTACTTACTTTAATGAAGCCACTCCATTAAAAGAAATTGGTGACTTAAATATTGGTTCAAGACCAATGAGTCGGAAGAATCGTGGAAGATTTGAGGACTTAAGGGCGATACCATGGGTGTTTGCCTGGACGCAGAGCCGCCAGCTAATTCCGGCTTGGTATGCTGCCGGTACAGGTTTAGATAGCTTCGCATCAAGAAGCGCGCAAAATCTGCAGCTTTTGCAGCAGATGTATGCAAAATGGCCATTCTTCCAATCCACAATAGATAATTTAAATATGGCATTAATGAAGGCAGACATCACAACTGCTAAAGAATATTTAACACTTGTTGAAGACAAGACTATTGCCGACAGAATATTTACGAATATTCTTGAGGAATATGAAAAAACAAAAGCGATTCTCCTTAAAATAACAGGAGATAGCGAATTACTCGACCAGACACCAAACATTAAGGAATCAGTGTATCGACGGAATCCTTATGTGGATCCATTAAACTTTTTACAAGTTGAATTGATTAAAGAATTACGGAAGCAAGATGAGCCGAATGAAGAAATATTAACTGAAGTCCTGCTTACTATTAGTGGTATATCCGCAGGACTCCGTAATACAGGCTGATCAAATTGAAGAAGGTCTTAAACTCTTTTGAAACAGAGTTTAGGACCTTTTTTTATGCAGTCACAGTTATCTTTGAACATTTTGTGAATCTTTTAAAAATGAATGGTTATTCATTCATTTTTGCGCAAATTTCGACAAACTTCGAGAATCTCGCATGATATATTTTAGCCAGAAGAATCCAAGCTCTAAACCCATTGGCAGTCTGTCTTGGGCAGGCAGGAAATTGACAAAATATGAGGTGAACATAAATGGCTGTTGAAGAAAAAGTAGTTCAAGAAAAGCAATTAGTTACAGCAGCAATTGATCGGTTAGCCAATAATGCAGAAAAAGCATTGGGGGATTTTCGCGGCTATACACAGGAAATGGTCGATAAAATCGTAAAGGAAATGGCTTTAGCGGCGCTAGAAAATCATAAAAAACTTGCGAAGCTAGCGGTAACAGAAACGAGACGCGGAGTTTATGAAGACAAGGTTTTTAAAAATATGTTTGCAACGGAATTTATCTACAATAACATTCGAGATATGAAAACGGTAGGGGTAATTCGTGAGGATGAAAATGAAGGGATGGTTGAAATTGCAGAGCCAGTGGGAGTTATTGCTGGTGTTATCCCAATTACAAACCCCACATCTACAGTTATCTTTAAATCTTTAATTTCACTCAAAACAAGAAATCCAATTATTTTTGCCTTTCCGCAATATGGTCAACAATGCTGTACTGAAACAGCAAAAATACTTTTGGATGCTGCGCTTAGAGCAGGAGCTCCCGAAAATTGCATCCAGTGGATTGGATCTCCTTCGCATGAAGCTTTTCAAACCTTAATGAGACAGCCAAAGATTTCACTTATCTTAGCAACAGGAGGACCAAACTTGGTAAAGGCAGCGTATAGCTCAGGGAAACCGGCACTTGGTGTGGGGGCTGGTAATGTACCTTGTTATATCGAAAAAACAGCCAATATCAAGCGTGCTGTCAATGATGTAATTTTATCTAAAACCTTCGATAACGGAATGATTTGTGCTTCAGAACAAGCCTTAATTATTGATCAAGAAATATATAATGAAGTAAAACAAGAACTGCTTGAAAATAATTGTTATTTTCTAAGTAAAGATGAACGAAAAATGGTCGAAAAGGCAGTCATTTTTGAAAAAACAGGTTCCATAAACAATTTAATTGTGGGGCTGCCGGCATCTATGATTGCTAAGTTTGCTGGAATCAAGGTACCTGCTAATACAAAAATATTAATTGCAGAACTAGAAGGAGTAGGTCCGAATGAGCCTTTATCCTGCGAAAAATTAAGCCCGATTTTAGCCTGCTACAAGGTTAATAGTTTTGCAGAAGGCTTGAAAGTTGCTGAGGAGACATTAGAATACGGCGGGTTAGGACACTCCGTTGCGATTCATACCTCAAACCAAGATTTGGTAGATATTTTTTCACTACAGTTAAAGGCGGGCCGAATTATGGTTAATACGCCATCAACTCATGGAGCAATCGGGGATATTTATAATACATCGCTGCCATCCTTAACAATTGGATGTGGAACATATGGAGGGAATTCTGTGTCACAGAATGTCGGAGCCCAAAATCTGCTCAATATTAAAAAGGTTGCGAAAAGAAGAACGTTCACGCAATGGTTTAAAGTACCTTCTCAGGTTTTCTTTGAGAGAAATTCAGTGCAAACCCTCGCAGCCATTCCGGGTATTACAAAAGCTTTTATCATTACCAGCGGAAGTCCTTTGAAAAATGGCTATGTCGATAAGGTTCTCTATTATTTAAAAAAGAATCAAAACAGCATTCAATTTGAAACCTATTCAAATATTGAGCCAGAGCCAACGCTCGAAACCGTTATGGATGGAGCAGATAGAATGCGCAAGTTTCAGCCGGATTTCATTATTGCCTTAGGCGGCGGGTCGGTAATGGATGTGGCAAAAGCGATGTGGCTATTCTACGAACATCCCGATACAGATTTCCGGAGCTTAACGCAAAAATTCTTTGATCCAACAAAACGTGTCGTAAAATTTCCGGAAATGCGGACAAAAGCTAAATTTGTGGCGATTCCGACTACTTCCGGCACGGGTTCAGAAGTTACGGCATTCTCCGTTATAACAGATAAAAAAGCAAATATTAAGTATCCGCTTGCCGATTTTCAGCTTACACCTGATGTGGCAATCGTGGATCCACAGTTTGTAATGACGGTTCCTAATCATGTAACGGCTGATACGGGAATGGACGTCTTGACTCATGCCATTGAGGCCTATGTGTCGGTATTAGCCAATGATTTTACAGATGGACTTGCTTTAAAAGCGATTCAGCTTGTCTTTCAATATTTACCTAGGGCATATCGAGATGGGGTTGATGAACTGGCACGTGAAAAAATGCACAATGCCTCTACGATTGCAGGGATGGCTTTTGCTAATTCGTTCTTAGGAATCAATCATAGCCTTGCCCACGTGCTAGGAGCACAGTTTAAAATTTCGCACGGACGTGCCAATGCCATTCTATTACCACATGTCATCCGTTATAACGCTGCAAAACCAAATAAATTTATGACCTATCCTAAATATGAACACTTTATTGCGGATCAGCGCTATGCGGAAATTGCTAGAATGCTCGGTCTTCCTGCCTCCACTACAGAAGAAGGAATTGAGAGTTTAATAAAGGCAGTAGTATCCCTTGCACAAGAGTTGGATATTCCAATGAGTATTCAAGCGAATGGTGTAAAGAAGGAAGAATTTGAAAGTAAGGTAGCGGAACTCGCAGAACTTGCCTTTGATGATCAAGATACGATCGCAAATCCAAAACAGCCATTTATCAGCGAACTAGCTGAAATCTATCAACAGGCCTTCAAAGGAATTTAGAACGAAATGTTCTATATCAAGATTTCTTTTTTAAAACAATAATTCAAGAGATTACAACATCTTCCATGTAAAATTATAGGAATAAGGTCTAAAAAACTTTGAAAGGGTGAGTAAGGAATGGCTGACAGAAAAGAATCGGAAAAAGATTTATCCAAGCAAGTGGAAAATAGGGAGGAAAATCCAGAAGTGATGAAACAACCAATAGGAGAAGATGCTGTTAAAAAGGATGAAAGCGAAGAACAATTTTCAAGCTTAGACCTGCTATGGCACCATGCCTTTGGTGAACTAGACGAATGGGCGAAACGTGCCAATCAGCGAGATGGGTTATTTTTTAAAGCGGCAAAGCAATTTGCCGATGGTGTTCAGCGTAATCAAGGAAATCTTATTGAACTTGCATCTCGATTTTATCAAGAATTCTCCGCATGGGAGAAAACTGCCCGAGAAGAATTTTTAATGTCTACTACCAGTCTGCAGCATTTCTTCCCGCTTAGATCTTATGAAGATATTAATGCACAAATCGACCAAGTCCAAGAAAAAACATTAAATATTTTAGCGGCCCCATGCGAGCGGTTGGCCAGCACCCTGTCAATGGATAAATATATTGAAATGATAGAGAAATATATTGCGCTAAGAAAGAGAGGCAGAGAGCAGTATATAAAGACAGTCAAACAAGCAGGGAACTTAATTTATGAAAATCAAAAGAACTTTGTAAATCTTTTTGCCAGGCAGATTAAAACATTAATGTTTCCGTTAAGTAAGTACTTGGAAAAATCAGACGAGTTTATTAAATGATAAAACCGAGGAGTGATTTGAGTGACAAATGATAAGACATATCAACCATTCGAGGGAATCAAACGAATGAGCGAAATGTGGGAAAGACAAATAAATGGACTATTATACATGATGAGTGATAACAATGAATTCGTCAAACTTTTAAAGGCAGGCACAGAGGGTCATGCCCGTTATTTAGAACTGCTTAGAAAAAGACAAGAACTAGTGGCCGGTGTGATGAATCTTCCAACGAAAAAAGATGTGGCAAACGTTGCTAAGTTATCTATCCAAGCTGAAGAAAAAATCGATACCCTCGAAGAGCAAATTTGGAATCTCCAAGATAGCCTCGGCACGGTAAATAAAGGGAATCTAGAGATGTTCCAGGAAATGGTGAATATTGTTAAACAAATGAAAGATGACTTTCAACAAATAGAATTAAATCATGCGAACAAACTTTCAGCTGTTCAGGTTGAATTAAAAGAATTAAAGCAAAACTTAAGCCAATTAACTGATATCAAGACTGAACTTGAACAGATGAAAAACCTTTTTCAAGAGGAGAAACTCAAAAACAAAGATTTAGTGCTCGCTGTTGCTGGCACAACCGAGTCCTAATGGAAGGAGCAAATGCCGATGAGTGCAACAGTATCACTTAAAAACTTAATCCCAATAGTAGAATTAGAGAAGGAAAAAGTAAGGTGGAACCAAATCAATAAAGTCTTAACCGAACCTAAACCGGATATAGTTCCAACACCTAGGGAGATCATTTGGAAGAAAAATAAATCCACTTTATATTTTCACCCTGCAAAGGAAAAAAAATATCAGATTCCATTGTTTTTAGTCTATTCACTGCTAAATAAATCATATATTTTAGACATCGGGGAAGGGAGCAGTGTTGTAGGCGGTCTTACCGAACGTGGATATGATGTTTACTTTCTCAATTGGGGTTCCCCAGGCTATGAGGATCATGAAATTACCCTGGATAATTATATTATCGATTATTTGGAAAAAGCCGTAAAACGGGCTTTACGCCACTCGGGCGCAGGGGAAATTTCAATGGTCGGCTATTGCTTAGGTGGGACTATTTCAGCGATTTTTACATCAATCACAAAATTACCAATTAAGAATCTCGTTCTTGCAACCGTTCCAATTGATTTTAGTGTCGGGATTGTCCCTGACAAATTGTTAAAAGGGCTTCAAAATGGTCAAATCGACTTTGGTCGGTTTTCTGATGTATATGGTGTCATTCCATCCGAATATTTATATCTTATGTTTCGGGGGCTTTCACCGGTTTATGTTAGTCCATGGATCAATCTAATCACGCGTGCCCATGATGAAAAGTATGTCGAGAAGTGGCGTCGAATGGACAAATGGACAAAAGATACCGCCTCTTTTGCCGGGGCCGCTTTTAAACAGATGTTCAATGATCTATATAAAGATAACAAACTATTAAAGGGCGAACTTATAATCGGAGGCAGAAAAGTAGATTTAAAAAATATAAAATGCTCTGTTTTCGTTTTCTCAACATCAAGAGACACACTCGTTCTAGAGAAACAAAGCCTGCCAGTTATGGACATGATATCGAGTGAAGATAAAACCTATCAGGTATTCGAGGGCGGTCATGTTTCACTTGCATTAACCGGCAAATTTGCAGTGTTTGCTGACAATTGGCTTAAGTCTCGGTCCAATCAACTCGAGGAAGTGCCTGTTTAATTCTTTAAAAAAAGTAAGTGACGGGAAGAAGGGTGGGGACCCTTTTCTCCCCGTTACTATCATTTACACAGCAGTTTTTTGCTGATTGAGGAACCTGCGCAGCAGTTGGTTAAACCGGTCTTTTGCTTCAAGCTTGGCAAGGTGACCGGTATTCCTCAAAATAATAAATTCCGAATGGGGAATCAGTTTATGCATACAAGCTTGAATCCAAACCGGTAATACAGAGTCATACTGTCCTCCGATAATTAGAGTTGGAACCTTAATTTCGGGCAATAAAGATCGATTATTTACCTCAAGGCACTTTTTTAATGATTCGAGAAAAATAAAATGTTTTGGGCGGAAATAATGGCTAAAGGTAGCCATTGAGTTTTTATTCCAGGAGTAAAGTGCCATATGGGCGAGGAATTCCGTTTGTTTTCCTGCTCTGGTAACATCCTCAAATTTTTCTTTGCGATTATTAAATAAAAGTCTCTTTAATTTTTGGGGGAAGTAATGGAAAGTGCTAACGAGCATCAGTGACCGACAGAGGTCTGGGGCTTGGCGGTACATTTCTTGAGCAACCGCTCCACCCATTGACAAACCAAGAATGTGAGCGTTTTCAATATGCAGTTCCTTTAATAAACCTATTAAGTCTCTGGCAAAGTTGGGTATCGAAATCCCATCTGTTCTTGTACAATCCCCGTGTCCACGTAAATCCGGTATTATCAACTCGAATTGGTCAGCTAATTCATACTGGTTACTCCAGCCTTCTTTGACTTCTCCTAAACCATGAATGAGCACGAGTGGCTCGCCTTCTCCAAAATGTAAGTAGGGTACACCCAATTCACTAATACTAGTATTTACCATTTTACACCACCTTTTCCATTTTTATCAGTTTATAACCAACATAACAGAGTTGTAAATATCCAAATCGATTTTAATATATATTTATTTTAGTTATTGCCAAATATAACCTATAGGTGTAAAATACATATAGGTGAGGTGATAAAGATATGGTGAACCAAGATAACCAATCAGTCAATCCATCCAAAAATTTTGTGCTGCCATTTATTTTATTGCTTCTTAGTAAAGTATCTCTTCATGGTTATGAACTTAGCCAAAAGCTGGAGGCATTCGGTTTTAAAACTCTTGATCAAGGCAACTTATACAGGATGCTACGACAGCTTGAAAAGGATGAGCTAGTTTCATCTGAATGGGATACAACAGGCAGCGGGCCGGCAAAAAGAAGATATTCAATCACAAAAGCTGGGACTACATACTTAAAAGGATATGCTAATCAACTTGAGACGTATCAATCCATCCTAGATCAATTCTTCAAGATGTATTCTAGTTTACTTGAGCTCTATATTCCTTCTTTTCAGATGAAGGATCCGATAGAGAAGGTTAATAATACTAGGAGGAGGAAGAATGATGGTACAGAAAAAAAATGAAACGGTTCCTACTGAAGATTTAGTAGAATCGATACCTGTAGGTTCTTTTGTTGCTACTTTTTGGGATCAGTTTGAACAATCAGGTGAACGTGCACGACAGTTAAGAGAAAATCGAGAAGATGCTTATTTTAATGCGGTAAGAGAGGTTATTAAATTCAATAAGCAATACCGAAAGTCCATTACAGCATTATATGAACAAGCAAGAAAGACAAATAAAGAAGTTGTTTCTGACGTGATGCATCAAATTAACACGGGCATAGAGAAAGAGCAGGTAACATCAGAGGACCGTGAAGAGCTTAAGAACCAGTTTAAAGAAGTTACCGGACAAATGGAAAAATTAGCGTTAACACCAGTTCAGTCCATATTCCATATTATTGATCAATTTGAGGATAATTTTGAGAGGAATGCAGAAGCTGGTATTGCTTATAACCGTGAACGTCGAAATGCATGGGATGAAGTTCGCAAAGAATATGTTAAAAAAGCACGCAATACACAATTAGATTTTATAGATCGAAGTAAAAATAGTTTGAAAGAGCTTGTAAAAACTCGTTAAATTGATGTAACACAAAGGGGAAATAACACCAGTGTTGTTCAATTCTATATCAATGTTAGACCACATTCTCTTATGAAGGAAATAGAGAGTGTGGTTTTTTATCGTTTAAGAAATTATAATATTTTCGCTTGTGGATACCTGTTAATATAAGGACTATCGACGTCTAGCTCCAGCGCCTAGCCCCTCGATGGTCTACAGCCACTCTGGGAATGAAGGCAAGAACCTTATTCCCAGAGCGTCTTATGCTTGTCGGGGCTGTTCAAGGCGCTTGCGCTTTTGTTCTTTTCTAACTAGAAATTTGAACGTTCTGTTACTATAAACCATATTTTCCTTTTGAAATATAAATGTCATATATTCATAACTTATTTGACGAAATTAAATGATATACTTCTAATTGAGATCGTATAGGATGATAAAGGGAAATGCTGATGATACTGGCCTTACATATGGAAGTTAAAAATGAATGAAAAATAAACAGAAATTTTTATGGGTTCTGAAAATCCAGATATTATTACTAGTCTTCGATGCGCTATTTCTATTACTATAGGTAATTTGAAAAATGATGAAGGCAGGAAAAGAAAATGAAAAAGAGACTTGTAGTGCTTTCTACGACGATTATTTTGGGGATTGGCAGTATCTCTTTCCTTCCAGCAGTCCAAGCAGAGGAAACAAGCCTTAAAGGTATCCAGGAAGAGCGGACGGGAATCCAGACAGAGATAATGAAAACAGACCAGGAAATTTTTCAAGTCCAAGATGAATTGGCTAAATTATCAGAGCAAATAAAAAGAGTTGATCAAGCCATTATTGATAATAACAACATGATTACCCAGACGGAAGTAAAGGTTCAGGCTTCCGAAAAAGAAGTATACGGACTAGAACTAGAAATAACCCTTATTAGGGATAGAATCGATAAACGCAATCAACTACTGAAAAAACGTGCCTTAGCCTTACAAGAAAATGGAGGGAAGGTAAAATATATTGATGTTATTTTAGGTTCTGACAGTTTTGGAGACTTCGTCGGGCGTCTTCATGCTGTTGCTTCCATCGTTCAGGCTGATCAAGATCTTGTTAATCAGTATAAAGAAGACCAGAAAGAAGTTGTAAACAAACAAGCTAAAGTTGAAAAAAAGCTAAGTGATTTAAAAGCAATGAAAATAGAGCTTGAAGGGATGCAGGCACAAATTTTAGAACAAAAGGAAGAAAATGATGTCTTGCAAGAAGAATGGAAGAAAAAAGTGCAAGAAAAACTCGCTCAAAAGGAAAAGCTGCAACAACAAGATCTGTCACTTTCATTACAAGAAGGAGAGATTGGGGCAGTAAGCCAAAATACCCATACCATGAATTCAACTCCTATTAATACCGCAATTCCAACAACCACTAATGAAGCAATCAATATTGTTATTCATGCTGGTGAAAAATATATTGGGAATTCAGTATATGTATTCGGCGGAGGAAGGAATGCCTATGATGTTTCACAAGGAAGATTTGACTGCTCTGGGTTTGTAGCATGGGCATTTGCCCAAGCTGGGATTAAAGTTGGGGCCCATACAGATATATTGAAAAATTTGGGCAAAAGGGTATCATTTAGTGAAGTTCGGCCTGGTGATTTAGTTTTCTTTGATACTTATAAAATTGATGGACATGTCGGAATTTATTTAGGCAACGGGAAGTTTATTGGATCACAAAGCAGAACTGGAATTGCGATTGCGTATATGACGAATGAATATTACCTAAAAAAATTTAACGGACGGGTAATAAGAATTATCAATAGCTAAGTAAATAAAGAAGCGATTCTAATCGCTTCTTTTTATGGTTTTATAGTATTTAGAATCTGTTCCCAAGTGAACTACTATCTAAATTTATTGTAGCTGAGATCAAAAAGAGGGATTTGCCTATAGGAGAAGCTGTTTCCTTGTCCCCAAGGGAGACCGAAATCAATAAGCTTTTAGCCGATGGTGCATCCACAGCCGAGGCAGCCTTGAAGCTTTATTTAAGTGAGTTTACCGTTAGGGATTACATATCAAATATTATGAGAAGACTTAATGCTCAAAATAGAACTGAAGTGGCGGTCAAAGCCATTCGGATGGGGATTATCGATTAAACAAGGGCAGCTCTCATTAGGGAGATGCCCTTTTAGTGATTTAAAAAATCGGGGTAGTCACTAATGACCCCTTCAATATGAAATTGCATCAATAGATTTACTTCTTTTCTTTTTCTTATTGTCCATACCAGCGTTTTAAAGCCATGCTGGTGAATTCTTCTAATCAGCCGTTTGTTTACCATGGTGATTTTCGGATTGACATAGGAAGCGAAACTTAAGAAGGAAACCAATTCTTGGTTCGAAATTCCTTTACCGGTGACCCTCTTTAGTAAGACTCCTAGTTGGATGGAAGGAATTAGTTGGTGAAATTTTTTTAATGAGTTTTGATCAAAAGATTGAACGATCACTTGAGACCCTTCTGCGCTTGTAAGTCCTCTGTGTAAAAGCTCATCCGCAATTTTTTCCTCAATTCCAGGGTAAAGAGAGGGATTTTTGATCTCCAGCAATATCCCAACTTTACCTCCAAACTCGTCTAGAAATTCAGATAATGAAGGGATCTTTTCACCACCAAATTTAGGGTCAAACCAGCTGCCTGCATCTAGTGCTTGAATTTCTTTTAATGTAAAATCCTTCACTTTTCCTTTCCCGTTTGTTGTTCGATTAACCGTTGGGTCATGAATGACCACCAACTGGCCATCTTTTGTCATCTGAACATCCATTTCAATGAAATCCACACCCAGTTGCAGTGCTTTATGAAAAGAAACAAAAGTATTTTCAGGGCAGTATCCGGCTGCTCCTCTATGGCCAATTTTTAAAGGAGAACGATTATCAAAAGCATTTCTAATTCTCATTCTTTTTCGAGTTAACAATAAATTGACCCATCTCCAAATGGCTGTAGTAAATGTCAATAAGATTTACCTCCATCGCCTTATTGTGAACATGGTAAGAAAAACTAAACAATTTGTCAACTGGGTATCTGGCTACGTGTCTGCAGTTAAGTTGTTGGAAAAATATAGCTTGTGATCATATGGTGGGAGCTAAGAATGGGCTTATTCTTTTTATTGAGAAAAGCCTAATATGGATTGTGTCTATCGCACATTGATATCTAGGTGAATAGGATATATGGAAATCGATAAAGGAGGTAATGTAAATGTCTGGTGCAGTAGGTGGCTATGGCGGCGGATTTGCCCTGCTAGTCGTATTATTCATTTTATTAATTATAATTGGAGCTTCTTGGGGTTGCGGTTTCTATTAAGTTAGAAGGGAGGAAATAAAATGTTTGGATACGGTGGATTCGGCTATGGCGGCGGCTGTGGCTGTGGATACGGCGGTGGATATGGTTTTGGCGGCGGCTTTGCATTAATCGTCGTTTTATTTATCTTATTAATTATTGTAGGTGCTGCTTGCTTTAGATGGTAGATGAAAGTTAAAGCGTCCTACTTAAAATATCTAATTAGTCAACCCGCTTGGTTAATCAAGCGGGTTTTCGAGTGGAATCGAATTAGTGCTTTTCCATTGCTGAAATTGATCAAGTTCTTTGGCTAGTTTATTTAGTGTAAAACCAATAACAGCAGCGTCATCAAAGAGTCCAAGACCAATTATAAAATCAGGAACTAAATCAATTGGGGAAATAAAATAGAGCAGAGCACCAATTACGGTCACGATGGTACTTGGTTGAACATTCTTATATTCACCTTTAGAGTAGGCTTTTACTAAATCAACAAATAACTGCAGTTTATCCCAAGCATCCCCTAGATAGCCTTTTCGTTCAGTTGCTTTTTCGATCACCTTATGAAGTAAATCTTTTATCTTTTGGGGATTTCCAATAAATTCTTTAGCATTGTGAATGTATTTATGGTGCTCTTTTTCGATTAATTTATCATCGCTGTACATAGGGTTCACTTCCTTTAACGGAATTCAAACTTAGTTTACCACTAAAATTAAAATTCATTAGATATTTACCCCACAATAAAAAAACAAAACCAGGTGCAGAATGTGCACCTGGTACTTTTATGCAATAACAGCATCGTTTGTTAGACCTGTCACGATGGTTTCTACTTCCGTTCCTTCTAATGTTTCTTTTTTTAATAATGCTTCGACTAATTGTTGATACTGTGGTTGATGGTTCCTAATCAAGGTTTCTGCTATTTCTAAACCTTTTGCAAATAATTCCTGCATTTTGATTTCCTTATCTTGCTTGTTAAACGTTAATGTAAACCCATCTTCAAGCATTCCAATGTCGACCATTTGCTCAATCAAATGTTTTGCCTGCTGAACGTCACCGCTCACACCGATGCTATGTTCACCAAGAAACATTCTCTCAGCCACACCACCAGCTAAGACCATTGCGACACGGTCAAGCAAGTCACTAGTTGTTGATAAATGCAATTCTTTTGGAATCGGTGCTACATAACCAAGAGCCTCACCACGAGGTATAATCGTTGCTTTTCGAACGGAACCAGGTTTTGTTAAGGATGCAACAATTGCATGTCCCGCTTCATGGATGGCCACCCTTCGTTTTGTGTCCAGATCCTGTAAGGAACGAGAGGTACTGCCTAATATTGTCCGGTCAAGTGCGTAATCAAGGTCTTGCTTCGTAATTACCTCATGGCCATTTCTTACCGCACGTCTTGAGGCTGTTTCAAAAAGAGACTGCAGCTCAGCACCGGAGAATCCAGAGGTACTTTCTGCTAAATCATCAAGGGATGCAAACACATCTTTTCCAAGCGCCTTTCCATTCGTATGAATCTCGATAATTTCTCTTCTTCCTTTTGTATCTGGAAGGGATACATGGAACGAGAAATCAATACGTCCAGGACGAAGGAAGGCTTCATCCAGCATATCTTTTCTATTGGTAGCTGCTATAAATAAAATACCTTCGTTAGAATGGCCGCCATCAAGCTGAACAAGCAGTTCAGTTAAGGTTTTCTCTGCTTCTTCGCCTCCATGAGCCTTACGCTTGCCCGCTAGTGCGTCTACTTCATCAATAAAGATTACTGCGGGTGCTTGTTTGCGGGCTGCTTGAAAAAGAGAGCGAACCCGGCTCGCGCCAACGCCAACAAAAAGCTCATTGAATGCTGACCCACTTGCAGAGAAGAAGGCTGCATCTATTTCCCGCGCCATGGCTTGAGCTAATAGTGTTTTACCAGTCCCAGGGGGTCCATATAAAAGAATTCCTTTCGGGGGCTTTATTCCAAGTTTAAGCGCCCGTTCAGGTTCTTTTATAGTGGATAAAGTCTGAAGTATTTCCTCTTTCATTTCAGCTCCAATTCCTCCAACATCGTCTAAACTGATAGAAGGAAGAGGGCGTGACTTGGCGACACTATTTTTCATCGAGTTACCTAGGCCAAAGCCGCCCTTTGTTTTTTGCAGGGCAACAGCAGCACCGGCAAGTAAAACAATTACTCCGCCCAGCATCCACTTACCGTATCGGCTGCCGGTTGTATAGGTGTAATTAATATTGTACTTTTCAACAAGTTTCTCGATCACTTGACTGTTTGGAGGGATATGGGATACATATTCGTTACCGCCTGCTTTCATATACAGGCTGCCGTCCGCTTGTTCAGTGAGCGTAACGGCCTTTCCATTTTGCGCTTGAATCGTTTTCTCGACAGAAGAGAAAGGAATCGCGATTTCCTTATGAGTTGTTTGAATGTACCAAATTATACCTGAAATGACTATTATGAACGCTGTAATCAGCGGAATAAACTTTGAAACTATCTTTTTACTTTTATTCAACTCTCTTCATCTCCTCCAATAGAGTAATATAATTATTATAAAGCTATTTCCAGAAAAATGGATATGGGAATCAATGGAAGAAAGGAAATAGTTAATTGCCGATAAAAAGCACACCATCCTGAAAGCTGGATCGTGTGTATAACGTTAGGATAATAAGCGGAGTTGTGGAATGATGGGCGTAAGCACAGTTTGGGCCAAAGTGCCAATGCTCATTCCGACAGATGCTGCCTTACTCCATTTAAAAACATGAACCTTTTCTTCTTTTGTCTCATACAAAAATAATAATTGATCCCCTTCTTCGGCAATGCCAATTTTATGATAGGAGATATTATTTTGTTGAAGTACGATTTCGAAAGCTTTGTGTAATAAGCTTAAGGTTTTCTGATCAACTGGCTGATTTTCCATAGTTCCTCCTGAGGAAAATAAATATTTTTCATTATCTCCATTATATTCCTTTCGCCTCCATCATAAAAGAAAAATCTTAAGTAAACCATCTGAAATATTGCAAAGTTGGCCTTTGCGAGATAAGATTGAAGTTATGGATAAAAATTTCACGCTAAAATTGGTACACATGGCCGAAATTAGCGAAATCGGTTCCTTCCCCGCAGGTTTGAAGGGGCCTTATTTAAAGGAAGTATGATGACTTCTTTGTCAAAGAGAGGAAGACAAGATGGGTAACAATTTTAAAGAAGAAGTATTGTCACGCCGGACATTTGCGATTATATCCCACCCGGATGCCGGTAAAACAACATTAACTGAAAAATTACTATTATTTGGTGGAGCTATTAGAGACGCTGGTACTGTTAAAGCAAAAAAAACAGGAAAATTTGCTACAAGTGACTGGATGGAAATCGAGAAACAACGTGGGATTTCCGTTACCTCCAGTGTAATGCAATTTGATTATGATGGATTCAGGGTTAACATTCTTGATACACCTGGACATCAAGATTTCAGTGAAGATACGTACAGAACTTTGATGGCTGTTGACAGTGCAGTAATGATCATTGACTCAGCAAAGGGGATTGAAGAACAAACCCTAAAACTTTTTAAAGTATGCCGCATGCGCGGTATTCCAATATTTACGTTTATGAATAAGCTTGACCGCCAAGGGAAAGCACCGCTTGAACTTCTTGCCGAACTAGAAGAAGTTCTTGGAATTGAATCCTATCCAATGAATTGGCCAATCGGAATGGGAAAGGAATTCCTAGGCATTTATGACCGTTTCCATAAGCGGGTTGAACAATTCCGTGTAAGTGATGAGGAGAGGTTTATTCCACTAAATGACGAAGGAGAAATTGTTGGAGAGCACCCGATAAAAGATTCCGGTCTATATGATCAAACTCTAGAGGAAATTCTACTGCTTAATGAAGCTGGTAATGAGTTCTCAGCAGAAAGAATTGCGGAGGGGAATCTAATTCCTGTTTTCTTCGGAAGTGCCTTAACAAATTTCGGTGTTCAGACTTTCTTAGAGTCTTATCTGCAATTTGCTCCGCCGCCCAAAGCGCGTAATTCATCCATAGGTGAAATTGATCCATTAGGAGATCAATTTTCGGGGTTTGTGTTTAAAATCCAAGCGAATATGAATCCTGCTCACCGCGACCGGATTGCCTTTGTGCGTGTTTGTTCAGGTAAGTTCGAACGTGGAATGACGGTTAATATACCACGCTTAGGAAAACAATTAAAGCTTTCTCAGTCGACATCTTTTATGGCAGAAGAACGAAATACAGTCGAAGAAGCTGTTAGTGGAGATATTATCGGATTGTATGATACAGGGACTTATCAAATTGGCGATACCTTAACGACTGGTAAAAATGATTTTCAATACGAGCGGCTGCCGCAGTTTACACCTGAATTATATGTAAGGGTTTCTGCTAAAAACGTGATGAAGCAAAAATCCTTCTATAAAGGTATTCAACAGCTTGTTCAGGAAGGGGCCATTCAGCTCTTTAAGACAGTTAGGATGGAAGAATATTTATTAGGTGCGGTTGGTCAGCTTCAGTTTGAAGTATTCGAACATAGGATGAGAAATGAATACAATGCCGAGGTATTAATGGAGCGTATGGGTTCAAAAATTGCCAGGTGGGTTGAAAATGAGACTGTCGATGAAAACCTATCGAGTTCGAGAAGTTTGCTGGTAAAAGACAGATATGATCATTATGTCTTTTTATTTGAAAATGATTTTGCGTTAAGATGGTTCCAGGAAAAAAATCCAGATGTTAAACTTTATAACCCAATGGACCAAAACGAATAGTTCAGTTAGCAAAACAGCGGAGGCATCCGCTGTTTTTTTTCATTAAACAGTGCCTTTACATAAAATGGAAATTTATTGGAAAATATTCAGTGTATCCTCGTTAATTTGGCATAGGAATGGTTAAGCTAAGTGGAGAAGTTTTTCTTCTTAAATGCCATAATGAAACGGGATAGAATAATGAAAAAAATGAGCAGATTGGAAGCAGTTCTCTGGAATATTGCCTTCCCTGGTTTCAGCCAATTATTAACAGGGCAGTATATAAAAGGGGTCTTATTTGTTGTTTTAGAGTTTATTATGAATGTAAATAGTCATTTTAATCGGGCCATTATGCACAGCTTTTTAGGTGAAATAGAACAGGCTGAGATGTTGGTAAATTATCAATGGCTTATGTTTTATCCTTGTATTTACATGTTTTCGATGTGGGATGCCTATCGATTTGCAATGCCAGCGGAGGAAAAGTATTCTTATTTGCCTTTTGTATTCGGGGCTTACTTTGTAACAGTCGGATTAATGGTCTCTCCAAAGGTCACTTTTTTTGACATACATCCAGGACCTATTTTTTTACCAATGCTATTCCTCATCCCAGGTTTACTTGTAGGCGGCGGGATAAAAAGAATTTTAAAAGTAAGGGATAAAAGTCCCAATAGAGCGAATGAAAAGCTTTAAATCAATTATTTGATTTAAAGTTTTTTTTTATATCTGGAGCGTTTAGGTCCAGGTTGCAGCCCGAAAAGCACTTTAAGCACTCCCTCGAACCACAATAGGTGAATATGTTTTTCTGATTGGGAAAAATTTTTATTTTCCAACCCCCAGAAATAGTTCTTATAGAAACGTACCTATGTAGTAAAATGCGTGCATAAAGTTCTTGGGAAAAGATTGATAATGAGAGGAGAACAGTAATAATAAAAAACCTAAACAATAAACGTAAAGAAGCCTGCTGTACTTGGGGTTTTCTATACATGACTGCTTATTTCTACAAAGTCTTAAGTAACTATATATATGTTATAATGGGACGAATAGAGGTGAGCGCATGCTAAGTTTATTGTTTAAGACCAAGAAGAAAAAAAGAACTTTGGAAGAGACTGTTCTATTAATCCAGAATGGTGACCAAGAACTGCTGAATTACTTAATTGATTCCTATAAGCCCTTTATTGCTAAAACCGTTTCTTCTGTTTGCAGACGTTATATTTATGAATCCGATGATGAATTTAGCATTGGACTTATCGCATTTAATGAAGCAATCGAAAAATTTTCCCCAGACCGGGGAAGCTCGTTATTGAGTTTTTCCGAAGTCATTATAAAGAGAAGAGTAATTGACTATATTCGTAAACAAACGAAAGATCAACATGTTAGTATCGATATCACCAATCCATTACAAGAGGAAGAATCACCGGGAACGGTGATTGTCAATGAACTTTCCCTTGATGAATTTCATAAACAGAATGATGACCAATTAAGGAAAGAAGAAATACTTCATTTCCAAAAAGTGCTGACCTCTTTTGGTTTAAGTTTTAGTGACTTAGTGGAAAATTCACCAAAGCATACGGATGCCCGAATAAGTGCTATTCAAACAGCGAAAGTGCTTGTTGCCAATCCAGAGTTAAAAGAAATATTACTGGAAAAAAAACGTCTTCCTATCAAACAGTTAGAGACAATGGTAAATGTCAGCCGAAAAACGATTGAGCGGAATCGAAAATATATCATTGCCGTGGCACTTATTTTATCTAATGATTATGTGTATATGAAGAATTATATAAAGGGGGTCCTGGATATATGAAAAAAGGAATTATCATGGAAATAGACGATGCTTTCTTAACACTTTTAACCCCCGAGGGTGAGTTCCTAAGGACCAAAAAACAAGATCAACTCTATACGATTGGGGAGGAAATACATTTCTTTCCGATTACTACTTTTCAAGCAAGGGAATCATTTTTATTATTAAGGAAAATGTTTAAAGCGAGAAGTGTATGGGCCGTAATGGCTGCCCTTTTAATCTTACTTGGTTCCTTCCTTCCGCTCCATCAGAATAATAATAAAGCATACGCTTATATGTCAATCGATGCAAACTCGAGTATTGAACTTGGTGTAAATAAGAAGATGCAAGTTGTAAAATTAGCAGGGTTCAATAAAGAAGGGCAAGAGGTTATTTCAAAACTGAATGATTGGAAGAAAAAGGATGTTTCGGAAATTACTCAATCTATTTTAGAAGAGATGAAACAAGCGGGTCAGTTAGAAAATAACCAGGAGGTAATAATTGCAACTGTTCGTGCGAGAGAGCAGGATGAGCAATCTGAAAAGGAACTGCAAAAGAATATAGATGAGATTAAAGCGTCCGCGGGTAAGAAAGAGCTAGAGTTGACCGTGTTAAACGCAACCCAGGAAGATCGTAATAAGGCCCACAATCTAGGGATTACCACCGGGAAATATCAAGAGAATAAATATCAATCCAGCCTCCGCCAAAAGGAAAAACAGAAGAAGAGATATGAGAACCAGAAGAATGAGAACCACAAGAATGAGAACCAGAAGCTTAACACATTTCCCTTATCACCAAATGTTGTAAATCCACCGGGACAGCAAAAGAAGATTAATAATGAGAATCCAGCAGCACCTATACAGAAAAAGGCTATTAATTCAAATGCATCAGTGGGAAAGACAGTCCCGCCAGGACAACTAAAAAAAGCAGAAAATCAATTGAAACAAGAGCAGCGAAATAATAACCAACAGGTCAAACAAGAAATGAAACAACAGCCAAAACAACAGCCGCATTCTTTCGCAAAGAATCAATCGAATGCCCATGGGAAAGCTCCCAATCCTAATAACCATGAAAAGAAGCCAAATCAAAAAGAGCCAAATAAGAATAATAATCATAATCATAAATAAAAGTCCGGTCTAAACCGGACTTTTTTCCATATTTATTCAATTATTGGTTATTATTTTGCCCGGATAATTGAGCTTGTGCTTGTTGGACTAATCTTTTGGTGATTTCTCCACCCACAGAACCATTTGCTCTTGAAACGGTATCAGAGCCTAATTGAACTCCAAATTCTTGGGCAATTTCATATTTCACCTGGTCCAAGTACTGCTCGATTCCAGGCACTAACAATTTATTACTGTTATTTGCCATCATTGACACTCCTTTGTCTTATGAAAGTTGAGACTTTCCTTGTTAACTTTTTAAGCCTCGTCGCCACCTATGAGGTGTACGCAGTTGGTACAATTAGGATTCAGAGGAGGTATGTCCTCTGTATTCATAGTATCTATACCCTTTTAAATTTCTATAAGTGGTAATGTTTTTCGGATTTGGATAATTTCATTAATCAGACCCTTTACTAACATCCTTTGTCGGATGCATAAAGGGGTAGGCTTGTGGTTTTCTTTTGCTGTCAAGCAGTTCACGATTTTCAGATGTATTCCAACCGATGTCATTTGTCGGATGAACCCACTCGTCTCCAGACATTATTGCAGGGTCTGTTTCCTCAGACCAATTTTCTAACGGAGAGTTCTCTGAAGCGTATAAACTGTCACCAATGGTCACTCCAAATTCATTTACAAAGGGGACCTCCATTTTAATGCCTGTCCCTTCGAAACTTGGGGCATTTATTTGATGAGGCATGGTTTCATCAATCGTTACTTTTTCGGAGGACTGTTTATGATTTGATTTTTTCATGTTCTGTTCACTCCTTTTTCTTTTATTTTCTGTTTGAACATCAATTTTATTTAAGAAAAATAAGGAAAGGAATGAACCTTGGCACTTTGCTCAAACTAAAGATGTACTATCATATCTTTGGGAGGATGTTAAATGGCGAAACGTAAAGCAGAATTTAATGCAGTGGAAAAATATTCGAAAACCCCTCATAAAAATGTTCAGGAAAGTGAATTTTCTGCAGAGTTTACAGATAACAATAATGCCATTCGGTTCCAAAATCGTAATTCGAAACAAGGTAAAAAAGGTAGAAGCTAATGGTTAAGGAGAATCACAATCTAAGCCCCAAACCTATGGAAGAATTCAGTGTTGAAATAGGTGAGGTAAATGGGGTTAAGCTTTATGAAACGAAAAAGCATTTGAAGAAAATTGGAAAAAATAAATAAGCCGGGGGCTCCCGGCTTATTTAAGAAATTATAAGGGAAATGTTAGGGTTTGGTCATTGCTTGGATCGAAGAATACTAATAGGTAGCCTGTTTTACGTTTCAAGTGACCAGTTGTTAAATACTCACCTAAATCAAAGCTTAACTCCTCAAGCAGTGTATGCTTATATAAATCCTTTTCATCAAGCTGCAGTTGGCTAAAATGATCTCCCAGCATGGCTGGATTGTCCATTATTTGTTTATAAAGCTGGGACCGCTCACCCTTATCCAAAGAGGCCTCCCACCAAGGCTTTCTAGGCTTGTATTTGTGATTTCTTAAATAATCGTACTTCATTAATCCTCCAATAATTTCTAGGTCATCTACGGAGCGCTCCTTTAAAAATGAGTATAATCTCCGAAATAAGTCCTCTAGTTGATGACCAATTCGCGACCATCCTTTATTGTCCCAGTAAGAACCAAACTCTTGGAAAAAGTCAAAAGGGGATGGAAATACATGGTTGACAAGATATTCAACCGTATAATCCATTCGATGGTCATTCCAATATTTCTCTAATACGTCCTCCACCTGTTTAATTCTAACGATATCATCAAACGATAGGACATTATTACTTAATATTTCATATGGTGAATGGTCCATATATACATAGCGATGTTCGTCAGCGCGAAGACGAACCCCAGTCCCCCTCAGCATTTTTAAAAATCCTAATTGTAATTCTTCCGGTCTCATTTCGAATACATCATTGAATGTTTTTCGGAAGGATGAATAATCTTCTTCAGGAAGCCCGGCAATCAAATCAAGATGTTGGTCAATTTTGCGTCCTTCTTTGACCATTGTGACGGTTCTTGTTAGCTTTTCAAAATTTTGTTTTCGTCTTACCAGCTCATTCGTGTAGTCATTGGTAGACTGAACGCCAATTTCAAATCGAAAAAGTCCTTTTGGGGCTTCTTGATTTAAAAATTCAATGACCTCCGGACGCATAATATCTGCCGTTATTTCAAATTGAAAAACGGTTCCAGGCAGATGTTCATCAATAAGGAAACGGAACATTTCTAATGCGTAGCTTCTGCTGATATTGAATGTACGATCCACAAACTTAATGGTTTTAGCACCATGGTCCATAAGATAGCGAATGTCAGCTTTTATTTTTTCACGATCAAAATATCTAACCCCGACCTCGATGGAAGAGAGGCAGAATTGACAGCTAAATGGACAGCCTCTGCTTGTCTCAACATAAGTGACGCGCTTTCCTAAATCGGCAATATCCTCAGGAAAACGATAAGGTGATGGTAATTCTTTAAGATCTAGCTTATTCATTTGAGGGGTTATTTTTACTTCTCCATTTCCCCTATAAGCAATACCATGAACCTTTTGATAATCTTTGGCGCCACTGATTTCATGGAGAAGCTGTTTAAAGGTTTGTTCTCCTTCCCCAATTACAATAAAATCCACATCAGGGTATTTTTCCATCCATTCGACTGTATCGTAGGTTACCTCGGGTCCCCCTAAAACAATTAAAATCGAAGGATCAACCTTTTTAAGCATATTAACTACTTTGAGTGTTTCCTCTATGTTCCAAATATAGCAGCTAAAACCGATGACGTCCGGTTTTGCTTGATAAAGGTCCGACACAATATTTAGGACCGGATCTTTAATAGTATATTCTTTTAACTTAATGGGGAGTTCTGGGGCGGCATAGGCCTTTAAATATCGAATGGCAAGATTGGTATGAATAAACTTAGCATTCAGTGTGGAACAAATTACATTCATGTGAAAGCTCCTTTATAAATTATGACCAAATAATAATTATAGCCTATTTTTGACCAAAAGAGTATTAGCCAAACTTTAAATCGTCCAACTAGTAATATCCCTAGGGATTGTATCGGAAAGATTTATGCTGTTATACCACAGAATTTAATCTGTTATATAATTGAGCAAGCGTTTTAAAGTCTGAGCTAATAATGTTTTAAAAGAAATAAATAAAGTGTTCCAAAAATTTATGGCAGATGTTTGACTTTTATCACAGCTTAAACTTTCTAATTGTCCTACAATAATGGAAGGGAAAAGTGATTAATAGATTATTTCGTAATTTTTGGAACGAAATGGGGAGGGACATTATGTCTATTTTACCGAAAAAGAATGAACTTGGATTTTTTGAAGTCCGTTTGGAATCAATTGGCGG
Source organism: Bacillus sp. ISL-18 (assembly GCF_018613415.1). Classification (GTDB taxonomy): domain Bacteria; phylum Bacillota; class Bacilli; order Bacillales; family Cytobacillaceae; genus Neobacillus. The sequence continues at coordinate 527,957 of NZ_JAGGQG010000002.1, forward strand.
CCTGGGAGCAAACCTGGCAGGGAAAATGTTAGCCGAGGCAGGGGTCTTAAGTCTTGGGTTAAGAGGCTCGAATTTTTCATCCTATGGGTCCGAAAAGAAGGGTTCACCTGTAAAGAGCTTTATCCGTTTTTGTGATCCTGATGTTGAGATTAGGGACCATAGTCCAATTGAGCAGCCTCATATTGTAGGAGTTTTCCATGAAGCCTTATATAAAACGGTAAATGTGGTAAGCGGTTTGGCTGCCGATGGTATTGTTTTAGTTAATACAGCAAGAGAATTCGATGACGTAAAAAAAGATTTGCATTTAGAATATGGCTCACTTGCGATTGTCGATGCCTTAACGATCGCATTAGAGGAGAAAACGAAGGTAAATACAGCCATGCTTGGCGCTTTATATCGAATTTGTGATTTCCTAAATCCCGAATCAATGAGAGATATGATTCGGAAAACTTTTACGAAAAAATATCCCCACCTTGTTGAACCGAATATCAGGACATTTGACCGCGGCTATAATGAAGTTCTATTTAAAATCTACGAAGTGCCAGAAGGTGCTGAAGGAAAATCCTTTACACGTCCGCTTCCACCACTTGGGTTTTTGACACAAGAACTGGGCGGAGTGATGGTTTCTCAGGCAAATAGTATTTTAAAAGATTTAAGTGGATCAAGGCAAGGCTTCCTGCCTGAATTCAAACAGGACAAATGCATAAATTGTGCAGCATGTGATAATGTTTGTCCAGATTTTTGTTTTGTTTGGGAAGAAGGGGAAGATAAACGCGGCAGAAAGCAAATGTTCCTTAAAGGGATTGATTATCAATATTGTAAGGGCTGCTTAAAGTGTGTGGAAGCATGTCCAACAGACGCATTAGGCGATCTTCGTGAAATTTTGGGGTATGCGGGTGAAAACCGTGTGAAGCAAAACTTTCCTTATATTACAGGAGGGGTACAATAATGGCGATTTTAGAAGAGAAATTAACCAAGCAGGGTGTGGCAGAGCAAGTTTCTACCTTTGAATCAGGAAATGAAATGGCGGCAACGGCTGCAGCCCAAATTAATTATCATATCATGGGATATTTCCCAATTACACCTTCTACAGAGGTTGCCCAATTTTTAGATCAAATGAAAACACGCGGCCAGCATGATATAAAATTGATTCCAGCGGATGGGGAGCATGGTTCAGCAGGTATTTGCTACGGAGCCGCTGCGACAGGTGCACGTGTCATTAATGCGACTAGTGCGAATGGTTTCCTCTATATGCTTGAACAAATGCCTGTCCAATCAGGTACTCGCTACCCAATGGTTATGAATCTTGTCACTCGTGCTGTCAGTGGACCGCTAGATATTCGTGGGGACCACTCAGACCTTTATTATGCCTTAAATACCGGCTGGGTTATTTTGACTGCAAAAACACCTCAAGCAGTTTATGATATGAATATTATGGCACTTAAAATTGCCGAACATTCAAAAGTCCGCTTACCTGTTATTGTGGCCTATGATGGTTTTTTCACATCTCATCAAAAGCGCAGGGTAGAATACTTTAAGGACCGAACTGTAGTTCAACAATTTGTTGGTGAATGTCCAACAGATTATAACTTTGTCCGAGATTTGAGCAAACCTGTTACCATTGGTGCTCATATGAGCGGTGACGATTTTATAAATAACCATTACCAACAATCGGAAGCTATTTACAATGCGGGTGAAGTATTCAAAGAAGTAGCTGCTGACTATGCGAAACTATCCGGCAGAGATTATCAAGTACTCGATCTATATAGAATGGAAGATGCAGAAGTTGCATTATTTTTATTGAATTCTGCTGCTGAGTCAGCAAAAGATGTAGTTGATCAGCTTCGTAATAAGGGAATTAAAGCTGGAGTCATCAGCCCTAATATTATCCGCCCATTCCCGGCAAAAGAAATTCGTGAAGCCCTAAAAAATGTTAAAGCCCTATTAGTTGGGGAGCGCGCAGATTCCTATGGTGCCAACGGGCCGAATCTTACACATGAAGTGAAATCAGCTCTACAAGATGACAAGGAAAACAAAACCATTGTGTTAAGCCGTGTATTTGGTCTTGGCGGGAAGGACTTCTATGCGGATGATGCCCAGGATTTCTTTAATATGGCCATTGAGGCAATGGAAAAGGGCTATGCTGAAAAACCTTTTGATTATTATGGACATATTCCAGGTAACCCGGAAAACATTCTTAAGCCTGTGATTTTGCCTCAGCATGGTGATGTGTACAAAACAGGTTTGATTGACGTAAAAATGGATGAAGAAACAAATAAATTAAAGGTCAAAATTCCTCCGCTTCGTGCGCTTACAGGTAAGCCAAAACGCATCGCATCAGGACATGGTGCATGTCCAGGCTGTGGAATTTTTGCCGGCCTGGAGTTATTCTTTAAGGGGATAGAGGGAGATATTGTAACTTTATTCCAAACAGGCTGTGCATACGTAACAACGACTGGGTATCCAAGTACATCCCATAAACAAACGATGATTCATAATTTGTTCCAAAACGGTGCTGCTACACTGTCTGGAACTGTTGAAGCATTCATGGAATTAAAACGCCGCGGTGAAATAAATGTGTCTGATGAGGCAACCTTTGTCATGATTACAGGCGACGGTGGTATGGACATAGGAATGGGCTCGGCAATTGGAACAGCTCTTCGTGGGCATAAACTAATTATGCTTGAGTATGATAATGAAGGTTATATGAATACGGGGTCGCAAATGTCATACTCTACACCAATTGGACATATGACAAGTACATCCGGGGTTGGAAAAGTACAGCGCGGAAAAGCATTCCACCATAAGGATACTGCTCAAATCATGGCCGCAACTAATATTCCATATGTATTTACAGGTTCTGAAGCATTCCCGCAGGACTTAGTAAAAAAAGGTGCAAAAGCACAATGGTATGCACAGAATGTTGGACCAGTCTACGGAAAACTGCTGATCGCTTGCCCATTAAACTGGAAATCAGATGACCGCTATGGTACAAAAATTGTCGAAGAAGCTGTGAATTCCTGTTTCTTCCCACTCTATGAGATTGAACAAGGTGTAACCACTATTACGTACAATCCAGAAGAAAAGAACAAACGGGTTCCACTTTCTGATTGGTTAAAATATATGGGAAAAGCAAAACATCTTTTAAAAGAAGAAAATCTTCCAATTTTAGAAGAGTTTGAGGCGGAAGTTGAAAAAAGATGGCTGCGTCTCAAAGCAAAACACGAAAATCCACTTTTATAAAATACAAAGAAGGTGTCCCAAAAGTATAACTTTTAGGGCACCTTCTTTCTTATACTTTAAACTAGTCTGTTGATTTCCGCTCTATGCACTTCGCTTTCCGCGGGCGGTACGGACGGGGAGCCTCCTCGTCGCTTCGCTCCTGCGGGGTCTCCCCAGCCCCGTACTCCCGCAGGACTTTGAATTTTCATCTTCGAATCCGCCCACGCACGAAGGAAATGCGATAGCATTTTCGAGGAGTCTTCGCGCCTTCCGCTCCAATCAACAGAGTGTGTCAAAATTATTCATCAATCACCATTTGGGTCAGCCTCTTTGTATTTCCAAAAAGTCGGGTTAGTCTGTTTGGAATAGGAAAATTTGCTTGTCGACTAAAAAGGATTTTACTCGATATATGTAGAATATATGGTTTAATATAGTAGAGAGTGAAAAAGGATTTCGCGGGGTGTCTAACGTGGAGAAGCAGGACATAAACGATACTTTACCTATTGGTAATAGTGATAAACAGAATAAAACAGTCAACTTTCAGGACGGAGAACAAAGATATAGACGTATTTTTGAAGATTCAATCGATGGTCTCCTCCTTTGGGATAACGACCACCGTATTATTGATGTAAATCGTTTTGGTGAAAAAATGATAGGTCTACCAAAAGAACGTTTGATAGGTAACCGGATCTATGAGCCGCACACCATTTTGAAAGATGGTAAGCAAGAGATCTTGAGGCATATTGAACAAGTGCTTGAAAAAGGACAAACATGTACCACGATGATTTTCACGGATGAAGAAGGAAATACTAGATATTTTGACTGTTCTTCAAAACTTGATATCCTGAGCGGGATTAATTTTACTGTATTTAAAGATATAACTGAAAAGATGGAAATAGAGGAGCAGCTCCGCAAATCAGATACACTGAGCGTAATTGGTGAACTTGCGGCCGGAATTGCCCATGAAATTCGTAATCCTATGACGGCACTAAAAGGTTTTATTCAGCTGCTTGAGGAAACTATCACGAAAGAACATCCGATGTATTATCAGGTAATCACTTCGGAACTGTCCCGAATTGATTCGATTATAAATGAATTTTTGATTCTTGCGAAGCCGCAGGCTACTAAATTTCAGGAAAAGAATCTTAACCAGATTTTGAAGGAAACAGTCGATTTACTATCTGCTCAAGCTGTTCTTCATAATGTTCAATTTATTACAAACATTGAAAGCCATCTGCCGCCTGTATTCTGTGAACCGAACCAATTAAAAAAGGTATTTATCAATATTATCAAAAATGCAATTGAAGTGATGCCTTTAGGTGGTAATGTATCCATTACTACAAGGATGTTGGAAGAAGAACGCGTTCAAATCAGTATCCAAGATGAAGGGGCAGGAATTCCAAAAGAAAAAATAAAAAAGCTAGGTGAACCATTTTTTACGACAAAGGAACAGGGAACGGGCTTAGGGTTAATGGTTAGTCATCGAATTATAAAAGATCACCAAGGTGAAATTACAATCGAAAGTGTAGAAGGAAGAGGTACCACGTTTTATATCGAGCTGCCCTCTCAATTAAAAGATAAAAAAGAAATAATGTAAAAAAGCAATCCACGTAACCGTTCCGATTGCTTTTAATTATTTTCTTAAAAATTTTATTGATATGAGGTTGGTTTTCTATCTTCAAAAATCGGAATAAGTTTGCGTATTTCTTTGACTTGGTCCAAATCAATCTCAGCAGTGAGAACCTCTTCCTGCTCTGCAGCTTCAGCCACTACTTCTCCCCACGGATCAATAATGAGGGAATGTCCGGCAAATTGGTTATTTGGGTCACTGCCAGACCTATTACAAGCGATGACATAGCATTGATTTTCAATGGCTCTGGCAATCAAGAGAGCACGCCAATGCCCTAACCGTGCTGCCGGCCATTCCGCCACCACAAAAAGGGCTTCAGCGCCTTCTGATGTATGTGCACGAATCCATTCAGGAAAGCGAATATCATAGCAAATGACCCCTGCAAACAATTGACCATCCACTTGGAATAAGCCTTTTTCAGCCCCTGCCTCAAGGTATAGATGTTCATCCATTAATTTAAAAAGATGAAGTTTATCATATTGGTGGGTAACAGTGCCATCTTTTGTAATAATGAGGAGGGTATTCTTTACTCCTTTTTCGACTCGATTTGCAACCGACCCTCCCACAAAATGGACCTGATGTTTCTTTGCAGCTGCCTGGAGGAAGGCAATCGTTTGCTGGGCTTTTAGGTCCGCTATTTCAGCTAACCTGGTAAGGTCATATCCGGTCGTCCAAAGCTCCGGCAGGACAATAATATCCGGATGTGACTCCATGGCTTTTTCAATTAGATTTTCAGCAGCTTGATAATTCTTTTCAGGATCACCGAAGGCGATATCCATTTGGAGACAGGAAACTTTTAATTTCAAAAACCTTCACCTCATTAATTTTCTGAATTTTAACTTTACAAGTCGTTATAAAAGTTATACCATGTATCGATGGAAATTCAATAGGCTTTTAAATTCTATCATTAAATAGTTTAATATAAAGCAGTTGAGTCAATAGGCTGGGATGTGACTCCCCCTAAGGGCTGGTTTTTGCCTGTCTGAAAGATTTTCTTTCAATTTCAGACTATACAAGTAAATTCAACCTAGTTCTATCGTACTAAAAAATATTCCGCAAAAATTTTATTATATCTCTTTAAAGTAAAAAAGCCCCCAAAAATTTAACTTTTCTCTACTTTATTCTCCATACCTGGTTGTGGAGGTATTTGTCGTTTGTATTCGAAAAAAAGAGAAAAAGATGTCGAAAAACGAAAGAAATAGAATGTTTTGTCTACTTTTGCGATTGTATTTACTTTTAATAAAATTCTTGTCATAATTCTTCAAGTAGTCTACTTTTTGAGTAGTTTATAGTAAGTGTGTAAGGTAGGAGGATAAAATTGTACGAGGATAGTAATTATCAATCTGAAATGATTGAAAAGATAAAAGCGAAAAGAGAATTAATGATTAATAGTGCAAATAGGCACGGTTTTACAAGTGAACAAACCATTAAATACAGCCAGGAACTAGATGAATTAATCAATCACTATCAAAAAGTGATCGGACAAACATCTAAATTAAATGAAGAAGTAAAATTTGCTTTTAAACACATGATTATGATCTGGCCAAAGGTTCTTGTTTAAAATATGAAGGTCTTCAGTAACTAATTATATACCATTTCAACCAGAAGGCCTTCCAGTGTCTTTTTTTCTTCAATTATTTGTCAATAAAAACCCCGTTTATATTCAAAAGACCTTTAAAAACTCTAGTTAAAATCCCCCAAAAAAATTCTAATTATGATACCTAATATTTGCAATAATAGTGTCAAGCTGTGATTTTTATCATTGTTTATATCGTCATATTTAATATAGTTATATTAATAGCATTTTGTTGTAAATTCTAACATAGCAAACCCGATCTTCTACATCTAGTATTTCACTATGATTCCGTTAATCGACAAACTTCCTAGAATCCACATTATTCTTACCCATCATTTTACTTTTAAAAAAGGTACAAGAAAAAACTCGTATGTTTGGTACTATGCTTGTGTTGCGATACATATATCGTTAATAAAAGCATTTTTAATAACCAAAGAAAGCAAACGCTTTCAAATAGTATAGTTCATATGGAGGAGGGAAAGTCCTACATGCACATTGTCGTTTGTATCAAACAAGTACCTGATACAAAAATTATTAAAATTAACCCAAAAACAAACACACTTGATCGTCGAAGTGCACCAGCCATTTTGAATCCTTATGATGCCCATGCGGTTCAAGAGGCTGTCAAAATTAAGGAAAAAACGGGCGGAACCATTTCGGTATTGTCAATGGGGCCGCCGCAAGCAACGGCAATTATTAAAAAAAGTATTGAAATAGGGGCAGATAGAGGTTATTTAATTACAGATCGTGCTTTCGCAGGGGCAGATACATTAGCCACCAGTTACGCATTATCAAAAGCTTTAGAACGAATTGCAAAGGAACTCCCTGTTGATATGGTGATTTGCGGAAAACATGCCATAGATGGGGATACTGGTCAGGTGGGACCGGGGATAGCAAGAAGAATGGATATCCCGCCTGTAACAAATGTAATTGAGGTGGCAGAAGTCAATCAAGAGGAAAAAACCGTTTTAATCAAACGAAAATTAACCAATGGTTATGAATTAATTCAATCGGAGATTCCATGCCTGTTGACCGTTGAAAAGGAAATAAATCAAATCGAATATTCACCAATGCCTAACATGATTAGAGCTGCAAGATACGAACCCATTATCTGGGCAGTCAGCGATCTTGAAGATGTTGACCGGACACAGCTTGGTTTAAAAGGATCACCAACGATTGTAGGTAAAATGTTTACACCACCACGTCCTGAAGGCGGTAAAAGACTAGAAGGGTCAGCACATGAGCAAGTAAAACAGCTCATGGAAGTTTTATTAGATAAAAAGGACCTATTTACGATTCAGTCAGCTAAATAATCAAAGTTATTTTTCTGCTTTAGGGAGGGATTTATATGAATCTTGATGACTATCGGGGAGTCTGGGTATTTATTGAACAAAACGGTAATAAAATTGAGGGAGTTTCACTCGAACTGCTTGGTGCGGGGAGAAAATTAGCGGATAAATTACAAGTTCCATTAGCAGGTTTTTTACTGGGGCATGGAGTTAAGCAAATGGTCAACCAAGTGATTTCTTACGGTGCGGATGAAGTTTATGTTATTGATCAGCCGATCTTAACACATTACAGGACTGAATCTTATATGCAGGGCGTTATGCTGTTGGCAAGAAAATATAAACCGGAAATTATCCTATATGGGGCCACACCGAATGGGAAGGATTTAGCGAGTGCAGTTGCAACCGATTTATCGACCGGGTTAACTGCAGATACGACCATGCTGGATGTCGATGTATCAAACCGATTACTTGAGGCAAGCAGACCAGCGTTTGGTGGAAATATCATGGCAACCATTCTATGTAAGAAGCACCGGCCGCAGATGGCAACTGTTCGGCCAAAGGTTATGAAGGCATTAGAGCCGGATGCAGCAAGACTTGGTAAGGTAATTGAAGAGAAAATTGACCTAAAAGAAGAAGATATGCGTACAAAAGTGCTGCAAATTGTGAATGACGTAACAAAAAAGGCTAGCCTTGCTGAAGCTCATGTAATTGTTTGCGGTGGTAAGGGTATGGGGGATTTGCAAAACTTTCAGCTTATTCATGAGTTAGCTGAAACCATTGGTGCCAGTGTAGGCGGGACTCGCGATGTTGTGGAAGCAGGCTGGCTTCTGCACGAACAACAGGTTGGTCAAACTGGTGAAACGGTAACACCAAAGATTTATTTTGCGATTGGAATCTCTGGTGCGATCCAGCATGTGGTTGGGATGAAAAACTCAGAGTTTATCATCGCCATTAACAAAGATCCGAATGCGCCTATTTTTGATGTTGCAACATACGGAATTGTAGGAGACGCGATGGAAATTGTCCCTAAATTAATACAGCAATTTAAGCAGCTCAAGACGGAAAAGGGCGGTGAAATTAGTTATGCCTGAAAAATTTGATGTGATTGTGGTGGGAGCCGGGCCTTCAGGTACAGCATGTGCCCTCACTTGTGCACGAAATGGCCTGAAAACTTTACTAATTGAAAGAGGTGAATACCCAGGAGCAAAAAACGTTATGGGCGGTGTTTTGTACCGCAAGCAGATGGAAGAACTCATTCCTGAGTTTTGGAAGGAAGCCCCTCTTGAGAGACCGGTCATTGAGCAGCGTTTTTGGATGATGGATAAGGAATCGGTTGTGTCTTTTGGTTACAAAGGTCTTGAATGGGCGGTGGAACCATATAATAATTTCACCGTACTGCGTGCCCAGTTCGACCAATGGTTTGCCGGGAAGGCGGTGGAGGCCGGAGCTCTGCTGATCAATGAAACGGTAGTGCTAGAGTGTATTGTTGAAAATGGCAAGGTTGTTGGTGTCCGGACGGACCGTCCAGATGGTGAAGTATATGCAGATGTTGTGGTACTGGCAGATGGGGTAAACTCTCTTCTATCCAAACAATTAGGTTTCCATAAAGAATTTCGCCCTGATGAAGTAGCTTTAACCGTTATGGAGGTTATTAATCTTCCAAAAGAAAAAATTAATGACCGTTTTAATTTAGAGGATAATCAAGGCTGCACGATTGAGATATTTGGAGATTCAACAAAAGGCAACCTGGGAACAGCTTTTCTATATACGAATAAGGACAGTTTAAATATCGGGGTCGGAACAACCCTATCTAGTATGATTAAAGCAAAATTGAAGCCATACGATCTATTAGATTACTTGAAAAATCATCCGATGGTAAAACCGTTGATTGCTGGCGGGGAATCTGCAGAATATTTAGCCCATCTTATTCCTGAAGGAGGCTACCGTTCTGTTCCTAAGGTTGCTGGTAATGGAGTCATTGTGGTTGGCGATGCCGCTCAGCTAGTCAATGCCATCCATCGTGAGGGCTCCAATATGGCAATGCATTCAGGTTTATTAGCAGCTGAAACCGTTATTGAAGCTAAGACGAGAGGTGATTTTTCTGAGTCGAGCTTAAATCTTTACCGTGAAAAGCTGTATGATAGTTTTATTATAAAAGACTTAGAAAAATATAAAGATGCTGCCCATACCTTTGAGAAATACCCGCAATACTTCAATGAATATGTTCCAATGATGAATAAGGCAATGAGTAAATTCTTTACAGTCGACGGAACACCGAAACGGGAAAAACAAAAACAAATCATGAAGAGTGTGACAGCAGAAAAAGGAACTATTCGAGTTATTCAGGATATTTATCGTGCCTGGAAGGCGGTGAAATAATGTCAACGAAGAATATCGAAGAAAAACAGTATCTTCTCCGTTTTAAGTGTGACACGAAATCGCATCTAACTGTACTTGATCATGATGTATGTATGACAAAATGTCCCGATAAAATTTGTACAGTATTTTGCCCTGCTGAAGTGTATAAGTGGGAAGGAACTAGGATGCAAGTAGGTTATGAAGGCTGTCATGAGTGCGGCAGCTGCCGAATCGGCTGCCCCTATCAAAATATAAAATGGGAATACCCAAAAGGCGGTCACGGAATTGTTTTTCGGTTAGCCTAAAAATAAAAAGAAGTGCTGGTTGGCTTGGAGCAACTAGCACTTCTTTTTATGCAGGAAAAAAGTATTTTATCATTCTTGGATTGGTGATAAAAGACATTTGCACGTTTATTACGATATGTAAGTTTTTTCACAAATAGGAGTAAAAAGAAGGTGAAGCAGAGGGTTAGGCTGAAGAGGATTTAGCTGATTTTCTCTAAAAGAGTGGCGGAGGAAAGTTCATCCTTTTTGCTTGATTGAACTAATGAGGAAGCCAATGTATTCGCAGAATCGATTAATTCCAAATGGGGTGAACAATAATAGGGTGCCTTCCAATTAAAGTCTCCCTCGTCTGTTGCAGGATAAATACTGACTTTCCAGTGATAATATATTTTGGGTTGTGGAAGCTGAACTCCTTCAACTGCTATCAGCCAATGGGTATAGGGTTGGTCAGTACAATAAGCTTCGGTATTTTTTAACGACTGCAGGTCATTTAATCCGATGGGAATTAAAGCCTTTTCATAAAAATCATGATAATTTGGAGTTTTCATCTATATCACCCTCCCGAATTAGGTATATCTATATTATATGAAACGATAACCCCTTAATTGTGTGATAATTGTTAAAACTGTTCAAAAAATTTTTAACTTCCTCATAAAATTTTCACAATTACACCCATTTGTAAAAAATGGCTTCTAAAAGTGACCTCCGTCACTACATGGCTAATCGGATATTTATATACTTAAATCACAGGAACGATATAGAGGTGAATGGAATATGAGTAGCTGCATGAGTGGTTTTGGCGGTATGGACCAAGGGGAGTTAAGTGAGGGTCTTGCCCGTTTAAAAGGTGAACATCCTGCTTTAAGAGCTCAAATGGAAGGATTATATAGTTTAACGAAAAAAATGGATCAAGAAATTGATGTGGAAGCAAATTTTAAAGAATTAATTATAAAGGTCAAAGAATTTAAAGGTGCCTTAGATCCGCATTCTGAGAGAGAAGAAGGTGTTCTATTTCCTATGATGGGCGTTTATATTGGTACCACTTCTGGGCCCATTGCCGTAATGGAATATGAACATGAACAGGCAAAGTCAAATATCGGTGCCTTTCTTCAACGGGCTGAAGTTGGGGAATCGACTACTGAGGAAAAGAAGAAATTAGCTGAACTAGTGCAAAATGCTTACTTTATTTTAACTGACCATTTTAACAAAGAGGAAAATGTGTTATTTCCAATGGCTGAAAGAATGCTGTCAGATGAGGAAAAAAAGGAGTTATTACGGAAGATACAAGATATTTAAACGAAAAAAGGATGGGCAGCGCTCATCCTTTTTTCGTTTTTTGATCCATGTAATACTTAAGAAAATTAACCTTGTTGATTCCATTCCGTGACCTTTTGATCACTTGGAAGCAGGAAGGCGATTAGACCAAGTAGCGGAAGAATACCGAGCCAAGTGATCATGGATTGCAAGCCTATCCAGTCAGCAATCGACCCAAGTCCAACAGAACCTATAGCTCCCATTCCGAACGCAAGGCCGACAGTTAACCCGGACATAGTACCAATCTTTCCTGGAACTAACTCCTGGGCATACACAACCGTAACCGAAAAACTAGTCATGAGGATAAACCCTGCAAGAATAAGAAAGATAAAGGCAAATGTTGGCGGTACATGCGGAATAAGAATCGAAAAAGGAACAGTTGCTAACATTGAAAAGGAGATAATGTTTTTCTTTCCAAATCGATCTGAGAGCGGTCCTCCAAAAAAAGTCCCAACCGCACCTGCTACTAAGAATGCAAATAAAAAGAGCTGAGATTCCTTTATAGATAATGCATATTCTTTAATAGCATAGAAGGTATAGAAGTTTGTCATCCCAGACGTATACCAGGTTCTTGCAAAAATTAACAGTAAAATGAATGCGAGCGTGTTTTTAACTTCTTTCGATAATCCCGCGCTCACATTAGCACTTGTTTTCTTTTTCACTTCCCGAGGGGCAATTAGTAATCTTTGTTGATACCAATTTGCGATATATATGAGTAATATAACCGCTATTGCGGCAACGATGGTAAACCACGATGCACCAATTTGCCCGAGTGGAACCAATAGCAGGGCAGTAATAACAGGTGCCAATGCCTGCCCTGTATTGCCGCCTACTTGATAAATAGATTGTGCGAGCCCCCGTCTGCTCCCAGCGGCCATATAAGCCACCCGGGAACCTTCAGGATGGAACACGGCAGAGCCAAGACCAATGAATATAACCGATAGTACAATCAGTACAAAATTACCCGCAAATCCTAAGCCGAGAATTCCAAATAGTGTAAAAGACAGACCGATGGGCAGGGCAAAGGGCATTGGCTTTTTGTCTGTAACAAAACCAACGACCGGCTGCATAACGGATGAAACCATATTTAACGAAAAAGCTATGATACCTAACTGGGTAAAGCTTAAGCCCATTGATTTTTCTAATATGGGGAACATTGCAGGTACAACCGCTTGAATGGCATCATTCAATAAATGGCAGAGGCCGATAATAAGCAGAATTTTAAACATAGTTGATTCCGAAGCCTTCGAAGCTTTTGTTGATAAAGCAGCTGGTTGATTCATATTATCCCTTCTTTTTTGTATTGTTTTTCCTATCTTACTACTTATTTACTAAAATAAAAAACAATTATTTCTATTTTCGAAATTAAAAAATAAAAATATAAAAAAAGAGATGGTTAAAAGGGGGATTTATGGAAAAGTCGGTTGAAGTTTTATTTACCCAGACTATTTTGGATAATTTCTTAGGTTGTTTTCAATTGGAAGATAAGGTTAGAAAGCTGGGGGACTTTGAAAATTATGTATTTGAGGTTTATCAGGATGGAAAACCGCTGGTATTAAGGATTACACATAGTTCACATCGAAAACGAACAGAAATTGGGGCAGAACTCAATTGGATGGATTTCCTTTTTAAAAATGACGTAAATTGTCCAGAGGTCATACCTTTGCCTACTGGAGATTTCATACAAACTGAAAAAGCGGCAGATGGAACTTCTTTTTATGCCTGTCTTTTTTCAAAGGTCAGGGGAGAACCTGTAAAAATAAATTCTCACACCTTCAACGAGGAATTGTTTTATGCCTGGGGGAGAGAAATCGGTAAAATGCACCGGATCACAAAACGGTATCAACCAAAAAAGGGCGATAGCATGCGTCCTTATTGGTACGAAGAGGAATTGCTCCGGGGTGAAGACTTTTTTTCACATGAACCTGAAATAATTGAAAATACACAGCAGCTAATTTGCGAGTTACGAGAGCTGCCGCAGAACCTAGATAATTTTGGTCTCATCCATTCGGATATCCATTCCGGGAACTTTTTCTACGATGGGAAAGAGGTCCATGTGTTTGACTTTGATGATTCCAGTTATCATTGGTTTGTATCTGACATAGCCATTCCGTTATATTATTCGATACTTTATGGATGCAGTAAAGCAAAAGAGGGGGAAAGGAAAACATTTTCTAAGTTTTTCTTAAGTCATTTTACGAGGGGCTATGAAGTATATCATCCTCTTCCGGAGAACTGGAAAGAGCAGCTGTCACTTTTTCTAAGACTGAGGGACATAACGCTTTACTCTGTGTTTCATAAAAAGATTTCTCCGCAGGACCGGAACGACCGGTTAAATCACCTATTGTTGGAATTAAGGAAGAGAATCATTCAAAAAGAGGCAATCGTCCAAAACCCCTTATAAAATAAGGGAATTTGACAGACATAAAAAAATTTTTTATAATTAATTTTGAAATCAAGATAATTTTCTTAATTGAATCCTTCCAGATTTTATTAAAACTTAAAAGGATGAGTTTCTTATGGACAATCAATCAGTAGAAAAGTCATTAAAGTTATTTATAGTCCTTTCTAGAGCATATAAAGCGATTAATGAACATGTAAATAAAGCTATTCAAACAAAAGGCTTGAATCCAACGGAATTTGCAGTGTTAGAGCTTCTATATCATAAAGGTGATCAGCCAATGCAGCAGATTGGCGGAAAAATTCTTCTGGCTAGCGGCAGTATTACCTATGTAGTTGACAAGCTCGAACAAAAGGGACTACTCAGACGAATTGCTTGTCCGAATGACCGCCGGGTCACATATGCCCAAATTACAGAACAAGGAAAAACATTTATTGAGGAAATTTTTCCTGAACATGCCAAACAAATTGATACGCTGATGTCTAGCCTGTCCGATTCGGAAAAAACGTTAGCCATAGACTTACTGAAAAAATTAGGTATACCGGCAGGGAAATTTTAATACGGCCAATGGTCGTATTTTTTTTATTAAAGGAATACTATTAGAAAGTGTCGAATTGATAGACTTGAAAAAATGGAAAGGGGTTCTGACATGAGCTTTGAAAATTATACATATAAAAGGCCAAATCTCGACGAAGTTACAGCCAAGTTTGATGAAGTATTAGAGGGCTTTAAAAATGCGGATACAGTTGAGGCACAAAGCGGGTTTATGAACGAAATTAATCAACTTCGAAATGATCTTGGCACCATGTTTAATCTTTGTTATATTCGCCACTCAATTGATACCACTAATGAGTTTTATAAAGAAGAACAAGATTTTATGGATGAAATTCAGCCTGAGGTAGAGGGCTTGGTAACTAAGTATTACCAAGAATTAGTTGAATCGAAGTTTCGCGCCGAGTTAGAAAAAAAGTGGGGAACGCAACTTTTTGCCTTAGCGGAGGGACAGTTAAAAACCTTTAAGCCTGAAATTGTTTCCTTACTACAAAAGGAAAACCGCCTGTCAACGGAGTACACAAAACTGCTTGCCTCAGCTAAGATCAATTTTGAAGGGGAGGAAAGAACACTTGCCCAATTAGACCCCTTCACCGAATCTCGGGATCGTGAGATGAGAAAAAGGGCAAGTGAAGCAAAATTTGGATTTTTTGCTGAACATGAAGAACAACTAGACCGAATTTATGATGATTTGGTCAAAGTAAGAACAGAGATTGCTCAACGTTTAGGGTTTAAAAACTTTGTTGAACTTGCCTATTATCGTATGATGAGAACCGATTATGATGCAAAAATGGTAGAAAATTTTCGTAATCAGGTAAAGGATTTCATTGTTCCTATAGCTACCAGGTTAAAAGAACGACAGCAAGAAAGAATTGGTGTAGATCAATTAAAATACTATGATGAAGGCTTTAATTTTCAATCCGGAAATGCTGTTCCAAAAGGCGATCCCGAATGGATTATTGAAAACGGTCAAAAAATGTACGAAGACCTTTCTAAAGAGACAGGTAGTTTCTTTAGCTATATGCAGGAAAGTAATTTAATGGATCTTGTTGCTAAGAAGGGAAAAGCTGGCGGAGGCTATTGTACATTTATTGAGAATTATAAAGCTCCATTCATATTTTCAAATTTTAACGGAACATCTGGCGATATAGATGTCTTAACACATGAAGCTGGTCATGCCTTCCAAGTGTATTCGAGCCGTCATTTTGAAATACCTGAATATTACTGGCCAACCTATGAATCCGCAGAAATCCATTCCATGAGTATGGAATTTTTCACATGGCCATGGATGGACTTATTCTTTAAAGAGGATACCGATAAATATAAGTTTACCCACTTAAGCAGCGCCTTGTTATTCCTTCCATACGGGGTTTCTGTAGATGAATTTCAGCACTGGGTTTATGAAAATCCTTCTGCCTCACCTGAAGAACGAAAACATAAGTGGCGGGAAATTGAAAAAAAGTATTTACCACATAAGGATTATGATGGCAATGTCTATTTAGAGAACGGCGGCTTTTGGCAGCGTCAGGGTCACATTTATAATTCACCCTTCTATTATATTGACTATACGCTTGCCCAAATTTGTGCCTTCCAATTCTGGAAGCGTTCGATCGAAAATAGCGAAGAGGCATGGGCGGATTATGTTAAGCTTTGTAAGCTTGGCGGGAGTCTTTCTTTTACAAAACTGGTCAAGGCAGCTAACTTAATTTCACCTTTTGAAGACGGCTGTGTTGAGTCGGTTGTAGGTGTGATTGAAGAATGGCTAAACTCTGTTGAGGATCAAAAACTATAAAAAAAAGCGAAGCCGCTAAAATCGCGGCTTCGCTTTTTTTAGAATTGACATGAGACAGTTTCAGAAACGACCATTAATTCCCCATTTTCTAGGACAGCGACTAATTTTTTAGCGTCAGGTTCTTCTAAAATAAAGTCAGCAATCTTATCCTCGAGCTGCTCTTGAATTACCCTGCGAAGTGGACGTGCGCCAAAAGCTGGGTGATAGCCTAGCTCAGCTAATTTTTCTTTTGTCTCTTTGGTAATACTGAATTCAATGTTTTGCTCAGTTAATGTTTCCTGTAAATCTTGGACCATTAATTCGACGATTGATAAGATATGCTCCTTATCAAGGGCATTAAATTCAATAATGCTGTCGAATCGGTTTAAGAATTCCGGCTTAAAGAAGCTGCCAAGGGAGTCAAGGATGCTTGCTTCCTCAATTGCATCACTAGCTCCAAACCCTACGTGAATGGTTTTGTGACTTACTCCTGCATTACTTGTCATAATAATGACTGTGTCTTTAAAGCTTACCACTCTTCCTTGACTGTCTGTAAGACGACCATCTTCAAGTATTTGCAGGAACATATGCTGAACATCTGGATGGGCCTTTTCAATTTCATCTAATAAAATAATGCTATAAGGGTTCCTGCGGACCTTCTCTGTTAACTGTCCTGCCTCATCGTGGCCAATATAACCTGGAGGGGAACCGATTAATTTAGATACGCTGTGCTTTTCCATATATTCGCTCATATCTAGACGAACCATGGCATCCTTGCTGCCAAATAATTCTTCGGCAAGTGTTTTAGTTAGCTCCGTTTTACCAACTCCAGTCGGACCAACAAACAGGAAGGAACCAATTGGACGATACTTCGATTTTAAGCCAGCACGGCTTCGTCTGATCGCCTTCGCTACTTTTTTAACCGCCTTTTCCTGCCCGATAACCTTTTTATTGAGATTAGCTTCTAATTCTCGCATTTTAAGCTGTTCATCTTGCTGTAGTTTACCAACTGGAATTTTTGTTTTTTCTTCAATGATTTCTTGAATATGAGAGACGGTAACAACAGGTCGGATTCCAGATGGGGCGGCATTTACTGTCTTTTCTAATTTTGCTTCCTCATCACGAAGTACAGCTGCCTTTTCGTATTGTTCATTTTTGAGTGCTTCTTCTTTTTCGTGTGCAATCTCTTTTAAGCGTTGTTCCACTTGTTCCGTGTTTATGTCCTCTAAAGTAAGGTTTAATTTAGAGCCGGCTTCGTCTAGTAAATCAATGGCTTTATCCGGTAAAAAGCGGTCTTGGATATAACGTTGGGACAACTGTACACAAGCGTGAATGGCTTCCTCAGAATAAGTGACGTCGTGATAGTCTTCGTATTTCTTTTGAATACCTTTTAAAATTTCAATTGCTGCTTCTGGTGTAGGCTCAAGAACATGAACGGGCTGGAAGCGGCGTTCTAATGCAGAGTCCTTTTCAATTTGACGGTATTCTTTCAATGTGGTAGCACCGACTACTTGTAATTCACCTCTTGCAAGGGCTGGTTTTAAGATATTCCCTGCGTCCATTGAACCTTCAGCTGAACCGGCGCCAACAAGTAGATGAATTTCATCAATGAAGAGAATGATATTTTTTCGATTCTGTAGTTCTGAGATTAACTGTTTCATTCTTTCTTCAAATTGACCACGGATACCGGTATTTGCAACAAGTGAGGCAACATCTAATAAATAAATTTCTTTATTGCGTAATTTAGCAGGGACATCACCGCTTGCAATTTTCAACGCTAAACCTTCTGCAATTGCCGTTTTTCCGACACCTGGTTCACCAATCAAGACCGGATTATTTTTATTTCTTCTATTTAGAATTTCAATTACTCGGTTAATTTCTTCATCACGACCAATGACAGGATCAATTAAACCTGCCTTTGCCATTGTGCTAAGATTTCTTCCAAACTGATCGATAAAACCGTTATGACTCTTATGCATGTCCCCGTCAGGAGATGGCTGGTCCATCATCGCATCTTTTTGTGGGAATCCTTTAGCGGTAAAAAAGTTATCAAATGGGAAGTTAGAAAATGAATTCATATTTGAACCAAATCCTGCTCCTAGGGATTGCTTTTCTTTTGCATAGCATTCGTGGCAGAGTTTCATTTCCTTACGTTGTCCATTGAAATTTAAGTTTATTTGTACATTGGCCTGATTTTGCTGGCATTGTTGACAAAGCATAAGCAAATTACCTCCTAGTATCGATAAATTATTTATAAGTTTGACTTTGACTATATTTGACCTTATGAACATAGTATACTCTGACCTTTTTTGACTTTCAAGTAGTTTGTTTATAGAAATGATTACCAAAGACAACGTAAATCTCTTTCCTTAAACATAAAAAAGCTCGTCTTTGTTTGTTCCTTGTCACATATATT
This sequence comes from Bacillus sp. ISL-18, assembly GCF_018613415.1. GTDB lineage: Bacteria > Bacillota > Bacilli > Bacillales > Cytobacillaceae > Neobacillus. The sequence continues at coordinate 546,770 of NZ_JAGGQG010000002.1, forward strand.
GATGATAAGGGGGAGATGAGGTGAAGAAGAGTTGGACTCAAGCTTTTCAAATTGCTGCAGTTTATGTGGGAACTGTAGTAGGGGCCGGATTTGCGACAGGAAAAGAAATTGTTGAGTTTTTTTCTCGATTTGGTTTCTTCGGTTTACTCAGTATAATCATAAGCGGATATCTTTTCATTGCTTTGGGTTCGAAGCTTATGAGGATGGCCGCCTATATAGATGCAAAATCCTATCAAGAGTTCAATGCGTATTTATTTGGAAAATGGCCAAGCCGAATTATCAATGTTTTTATGCTCTTTATGTTACTTGGTGTTAGTGCTGTGATGCTTTCAGGAGCAGGAGCAGTATTTGAAGAACAATTGGGTCTATCAAAGAACGTCGGTGTGTTTCTGACCATTATTCTTTCAATACTAGTGATGTTAGTAGGTACAAAAGGGCTATTTGCGGTGAATACGTTTGTAGTTCCCTTAATGATTAGTTTTAGTTTAATCCTGATGGTATTTTCAATACAGTTACCGAATTTTATCGATCAATTATTATTTATCCCTCATGCTGACGATGGCTGGAAAAGTGTAGTAGCGCCTTTTTCTTATGTTGCATTGAATCTTGGGCTTGCTCAGGCCGTTCTAGTACCAATTGCAACGGAGGTCAAAGATGATTGGACGATTAAATGGGGGGGGATTCTCGGAGGTGCTGCGTTAACATTAATCTTATGTGCGAGTCATTTTACCTTAATCATGCTGCCTGATCTTGACATGTACAATATTCCAATGGCGATTGTCATGAAAAATTTGGCACCATTCCTTTATTGGATTTATGTTCTTGTGATTTATGGGGAAATTTTCACATCAGTAATTGGAAATGTCTTTGGGCTTGATCGTCAATTGAAGCAATATTTATCCATTCCTACTATTGTTTCCGTTGCGGCGATTTTTTTAGTTTCCTATCTGATAAGTCTTGTGAACTATGGTACGTTACTATCCTATTTATATCCGTTGTTTGGCTATATCTGCATGACCTTTTTTATATTACTGTGGATGAAGCCTTTTCACATGGATAAAAAAAAATAAACAGCTGTAACGGACAGCTGTTCTTATGTTAATGGCATAATCATAAAAATCATCATATCAAAAATGAGATGTGAGACAATGACAAGCGGCATGCTTCTTTTCCAATAATATAGTCCTCCCCAGGCAGCTCCCGACAGAAAGGCTGCAAAAACCAATAAGAAAGAACCTGAATACATATGAACGGATGCGTAAAGAGCAGCACCAAGTAAAATGCTCCAAATAGGTTTGAAATACTTTAACAGACTTTTTTGAATAAATCCGCGCCAGAAAAGTTCTTCTCCTGGTGCAGCAACCAATATAAGGGCAATATACTGCCAAAAAGCGTTCGGGGCATACCAACGGTACAATCTCTTAATAGATTTTTCAAAAGGAAGATCCATTATTTGGATAGATTTAAATCCAAACCAAAAAATAAAATATAATAAGAAACCTGATAAAGCTCCGAAAAATATATATTTGGCAAATGATGCCTCATCATCCACTTCTCCTTGGAACATGGCATAGGCTATGAGAATAAGGATTGATCCTGTGAAAATATACCAAAATATTGTTTTATCATGGAATGAAAAATAAATAAGTGCATGTGCGATGATGAAACCAAAAATAAGTCGTATATCTAGGAAGCGTTTTTCCATCCTAACTAGCTCCTTTTTTTACAATCAATAAAATTCATTTTAACAAAGATGTTTTTTAAAAGGAAATGATTTCTTTAAACATTTTATCTAATTTTGCTGATAAGAACGTATCCCCAGGTAAAAATAATGAGGAAAGGAGTGAGTTAGTTGAGTAAATCTAAAAGCCAACAAGAACGGGAATGGACAGTTCGGAAACAGGATCAGAATCCCCATGGTAAAGTGAAGTCTTTAAAGCAGATTTCTAAAGAAACGGATCAGGGAAGATAAATAAAAAATCTCGCCATTTGGCGAGATATCTGATGTCTCACAGTAGAAATGGCAGTAAATCGCTGCCATTTCTACCAATCTATTACTTAATAAGCGCTTTCTTTTATCACTTTATAGTTTTTATGATTTACCACTGTACGCTGATCCAATTCGAGGTCACGATAATTATCCATAAGTGTTAGGTCGACTATAACAGAGTTTTCATTTACCTTTTCAACTATCCCTTTCAGGCCACCGCGAAATTCAATGATATTTCCTACTTCTGCTTTTTTCATTAGTCTCTCTCCTTTGCTCTTAAAAACTATTAATGAATGTTTATATAACAGTTTGCACTAACTTTTTCATTTCGTAAAGGCTTTTATTTGTAAATTATGTTAATTATTTTGAATTAATATAGTTTATGAAGTTTCGGTAAAAAAAGAATCGGAAACGCTTACAAAATCTGGGTGGAGAATAAGTATTATTTCCATTAAAATATAGGGTGAAGGTGGTGCTTATAATGAAGGAAGATTTAGTAAAAGAAATATTAGATAAACTTATGACTGGGGAACTTTCTGAGTATTATGTGAGCAATCAAGAGTTTATGGATTTTAGAAAGGTATTAGTGGGCAGGAAGGATTTTAAACATTTCCGTGGAATCGGGCAGCGTGGTGGAGATGTCCTTTATCAATATCTTAAAGAACCAAGAAGTTAGTGAGCCCTGAAGAAAGCTTTAAAGATCGTAGAGGGGACACGTGAAAAGGCGGGCTCAAGGAAAACTGCTATTTGGAACGATTGATACATGGCTCATTTGGAAGCTTTCTGGCGGCAAGGCACATGTAACCGATTATTCAAATGCCTCACGAACGTTAATGTTTAATATCTTTGAGCTAAAGTGGGATGATGAATTATTAACGATTTTAGACGTCCCTAAATCGATGCTGCCAGATGTACGTCCCTCGTCAGAAATTTATGCCACTACCATAGATAGTCATTTTTTTGGTAAAGAGGTGCCAATCGCTGGAGTGGCAGGTGACCAGCAGGCAGCACTATTTGGCCAGGCGTGTTTTGAAAAGGGGATGGCGAAAAATACCTATGGCACAGGCTGGTTTATGTTAATGAATACCGGCAGTAAGGCGGTTCGTTCGGAACATGGGTTATTAACTACCATCGCCTGGGGGATCAATGGGACGGTGGAATATGCACTTGAAGGCAGTATATTTGTAGCGGGGTCAGCCATCCAATGGCTTCGGGACGGATTAAGAATGATAAAAGAAGCAAAAGAAAGCGAAAGATATGCTGAGACAGTAGAATCAACCGACGGGGTGTACGTAGTGCCGGCATTTGTCGGGCTGGGCACACCTTATTGGGATAGTGATGTAAGAGGGGCTGTTTTTGGTTTAACCCGTGGGACCTCGAAAGAACACTTTGTCCGGGCAACACTCGAATCACTTGCCTATCAAACAAAAGACGTATTATCCGCAATGGAGGCGGATTCCGGGATTGAATTGACAACACTTAGGGTTGATGGCGGAATCGGAGCGGCGGAGCATGTTAACCGTAGCAGAAACGATGATCAAGGAACCTCTGATTAGGACGTCTGGTTTAAAAGGAGGAGGGTATTATGTTGAATATCGCACGGACGACGCGCGGTTAACAATAGAGGTAATAAAAACGGCATTTGAAAAAGGCGCAATCGCGTGTAACTATACTAAAATAGAAGAACTTGTATATAAAAATAATAAAATTTGCGGGGCTGTAGCAAAGGACCTAATTAGTGGTGAAACATCTAAGATTAGAGCCAAAAAAGTGGTCAATGCAGCTGGTCCATGGGTGGTTAACAATCCAAGAAGGAGAGAAATTAACCAGATTGTACCGAGCGAACGCTGGAACTGTGTCCTTTATTGGAAAAAATCAGGAGGATGTAAACAAATATGGGCTTCCTCCGTCATTATTTGCTAAGCTGGTCTATGGAATCGAGGAGGAAATGACAGTTACACCAATTGACTTCTTTTATCGTCGGACCGGAGCAATCCTGTTTAATATCGATTTGGTGAACAAGTGGAAAAAGCAAGTTATAGCCTATATGGGAATGCGTTTTAATTGGACAGATCACGATAAGAAGAACTATTCTCAAGAGTTAGAAGAAGCTTTAAGGGCTGCAGTATTTCCTGAAGATAGAGAAGAAGTTTAAAAATATATAAGTATACTTTTCCAGCTGTCTGTGCTTTTGACAGCTTTCTTCATTTTCACCAATAAAATCTTTAAAAGAATGCGGAGGTTTTTGGCAGATTATAAATGTTTTTGACAGATTTGTGAACATTTCAAAAAACTAAACATAAGTATTGTCTGAAAAAGGAGAAAATGTTATTCTAGCATGTATGAAATATTCGCTTATCTAAAATAAAAATACTGTATGATTGTTTTTATATTTGGAAAAATAAAGCGAAATGAACTAAATTTACTTACTAGTCGTTTAGCTTCTTAGTTGACTAAATGATTAGAAATGTTTATTTTAGTTAAGGCAAGTTTTATTCTTACTATTTATAAAGGAGTTTGATTGAGCATGGCAGAAAAACAATTTAAAGTAGTTGCAGAAACAGGGATTCACGCAAGACCAGCGACTTTATTAGTACAAACAGCTAGCAGATTTGATTCTGAAATCACTTTAGAATATAAAGGGAAAACCGTTAATCTAAAATCTATTATGGGTGTTATGTCTCTAGGTGTAGGCCAAGGCGCAGACATTAAAATTGCAGCAGAAGGCAACGATGCTAACGATGCATTACAAGCACTTGAAGATACAATGAAAAAAGAAGGATTGGCTGAATAATGACTTTTTTAAAGGGTATTGCTGCTTCAAACGGTATTGCAATCGCGAAGGCATACCGTCTTGTTGAACCGGATTTATCGTTTGAAAAAAAATCAGTTGAGGATGTAACAGCTGAAATAGAACGATTCCGAAAAGCGATGGAAATTTCAAAATCTGAACTTGAAGCAATTCGTGATAAGGCTCGAGTAGACCTTGGCGCCGACAAAGCAGCGATTTTTGAAGCGCATCTTCTGGTTCTAAGCGATCCGGAACTAAATGCACCGATTGAAGACAAAATTCAATCTGATCAAGTAAATGCGGAATCTGCTTTAAAAGAAACAGCAGATATGTTCGTTATGATGTTTGAACAAATGGATAACGAATATATGAAAGAGCGGGCAGCTGATATTCGTGATGTAACCAAGCGTGTACTTGCGCATTTGTTAGGCGTTCAGCTTGTTAATCCAAGCATGATTGCCGAAGAGGTTATTATTATTGCAGAGGATTTAACTCCTTCTGACACAGCCCAATTAAATCGTAATTTTGTAAAAGGATTTACAACAAATATCGGCGGACGTACATCACATTCAGCTATTATGGCACGTTCACTTGAAATTCCAGCTGTTGTCGGTACAAAAACAGCGACAGAGGAAATTAACAATGGCGATCTTGTGATTGTTGATGGACTTACAGGGGAAGTACATATTAATCCAACCCCTGAACTTGTAGATCAATATCGTAAAACTCATGAAGAATATGAACTACAAAAAGCGGAATGGGCTAAGCTTGTCAATGAGCCAACTATCTCTGCCGATGGCCATCACGTTGAATTGGCGGCTAATATTGGTACACCTAACGATTTGAAGGGTGTTATTTCTAATGGCGGCGAGGCTGTTGGTTTATATCGAACAGAATTCCTTTATATGGGCCGTGACCAGCTTCCAACTGAGGAAGAACAGTTCGAATCTTATAAAGCTGTCCTAGAAGGTATGGCAGGCAAGCCTGTCGTTGTTCGGACATTGGACATTGGCGGGGACAAAGAACTGCCATATTTAGACTTACCAAAAGAGATGAATCCATTCTTGGGCTTCCGGGCGATTCGTCTATGTTTGGAAGAGCAAGATATTTTCCGGACACAGCTTCGTGCACTTTTACGAGCTAGCAGCTATGGGAATTTAAAAATTATGTTCCCAATGATTGCTACTTTAGACGAGTTCCGCTCTGCAAAGGCCATTCTTGAAGAGGAAAAAGCTAAGCTTCTATCAGAAGGTCAAACAGTAGCTGAAAAAATTGAGCTTGGAATCATGGTAGAAATTCCTTCTACTGCTGTTCTAGCTGATCAATTCGCTAAAGAAGTAGATTTCTTTAGTATTGGTACCAATGATTTGATTCAGTACACGATGGCTGCAGACCGTATGAATCAGCGTGTGTCCTACCTTTACCAGCCATACAGTCCATCCATCTTAAGACTAGTCAAGATGGTGATTGATGCTTCACATGCTGAAGGAAAATGGACAGGCATGTGCGGTGAAATGGCTGGAGATGAAACGGCCATTCCAGTCCTTCTTGGTTTAGGGCTTGATGAGTTCTCTATGAGTGCAACTTCTATTTTGAAGGCTCGTTCTCTTATTAGGAACTTGAAGAAATCCGATATGGAAAAATTGGCTCAAGAAGTATTAAACATGCAAACCACGAGCCAAGTTATCGAAGCTGTTAATAATGCAACAAAGTAAATAATGATAGAAAAAAGACCAACTACATGCAGTTGGTCTTTTTTTGATATAAACATTTTGAATTATTTAAAATTAGTAAATATTATATTTTTATAATGGGAAAAATAAGGTATTATAAAGGGTATTAGGACCTTTAATTTCTATTTTTTTATCTGTTTTGTAGGTATAAAGAAGTAAAAATGTTTGATAAGTAAATGGGCCTAAAAGTACATATGATAATGATATGAGTTGATGGAGGTGAATGGGAATGGAACAAAAACCGGTACACTATGATGGAAGTTCACAACTTAGCCAAGCAGCGGAGGCATTGGTTAATGAACCCTTTCAAATGACTGATGAAATGAGACTTAACATTGGTCGTAACCCTTTCTCTTTGGATACACTCGAATAATGTATGGTTAAAAAGGAATTTGCCGGATTTGGTAAATTCCTTTTTTGATTATAATCAGCCTTTTTGATTCATACTAAAATGACTTAAAAATTAACATGAAAGGTGAATGAAAATGGCTAAAGTATTGTATATTACAGCTCACCCGCATGATGAAACACAGTCCTATAGTATGGCAGTAGGTAAGGCATTTATCAATGAATATAAACAAGTGAATCAGAATGATGAAATAATCCACATAGATCTTTATAAGGAAAATATCCCACATATTGATGCTGATGTCTTCAGTGGCTGGGGCAAACTTCGTTCAGGGCAGGGATTTGATCAACTTTCTGCTGATGAAAAAGCAAAAGTGGGAAGATTAAATGAACTAAGTGATCAGTTTGTATCAGCTGATAAATATGTATTTGTTACTCCGCTTTGGAATTTCTCTTTTCCGCCTATTATGAAAGCTTACCTTGATTCTGTTGCAGTAGCAGGAAAAACTTTTAAATATACTGAAAATGGACCAATTGGACTCTTACCGGATAAAAAGGCATTACACATCCAAGCACGTGGCGGTTTTTATTCTGAGGGACCTGCTGCACAACTTGAAATGGGTCATCGCTACATCAGTGTTATGATGAGTTTCTTTGGTGTACCAAGTCTTGAAGGGTTATTCGTTGAGGGGCATAATGCCATGCCGGAAAAGGCGCAGGAAATAAAAGAGAATGCCATTAACCGAGCAAAGGATTTAGCACACACATTTTAATCTGGATATGAAAATGAGACAGAAAACTGTCTCATTTTTCTATTGTTTTTCCAAGGGTTTCCTCCTAAAATCTTGTATAATAAAAATAGATCTATTTAAAAGGAGGGATGGAAGTCTTATGGAATCCCATTCATATAAGACAGGAAATGCCTATCTTGTATTCGGTGGTATGGTAAACGGAAGTTAAGTAGATATATTTTTCCACGAAACGACCTTCTAAATGTTTATTACCAATGTATTATGGCTAGGGTAAGAATAAAAGGGAGTGTTATGGATGAACAAGAAAATCCGACTAATAGGTACCTTTATCATAGGAGTCGTTTGTATTGGATATTTAAGTGGCTGCGGCTTACTTTATTCAAATGAATTGATTGTCAACCGCTATGCAGACGCCCTGCTTACAAAAAATAATGAACTTCAATTTCGATTCCGGATTAATAATGAAATATTAGATGGGCACCAATTATATAAGGTGAAGGTAACCATTCATGATGATAAACTAGCACGTGCTATTGGTAAAAGAGAGATTATTTATGGTGAAGAGCAAGTTCAAAACGGGGATTATTTAGAAACAAAAGGGCTTAGTGAGAAGTACATATTTATGGACCCGCTTCCGTTAAAAGAGGATCTAAATATACAGGAACTTCGCAATTTGATTGAGCAGGATCAGGCTGTTTCAATTGAAGTATTTAATGATAAAGAAGTGTTGGGGCGTGCTTATTTAACAAATTTTTCTTCGGAGTTATAAACATGTTTAAGAACTATTTATATGGGACAATCTTAGTATGTGCATAAATTTGGAGATGGAGCACTAAGACCGGACGTTTAACGTACCGGTCTTATTTATGCTAATTTTGCGGAGAAATGGTAAAATGGAGAGAATTAGTTAAGGGAGGATGAGTTGATTTGTTAGTACCGGAAAATACAGTAATCGGTTTTATTGGAACAGGTGTAATGGGGAAAAGTATGGCAGGGCATTTATTAAAAGCTGGATATCCGTTAGTCGTCTATTCTAGAACAAAGGGAAAGGCTAATGAACTATTAGAAAACGGTGCCGAGTGGGCAGAAACCCCAAAAGCGGTCGCAGAAAAGGCCAATGTTATTTTTACCATCGTTGGTTACCCAACAGATGTCGAGGACATTTACTTAGGTGAAAACGGGTTAATTCCAAATGGTAAAGCCGGTAGTTATTATATCGATATGACTACATCATCCCCGTCACTAGCAGGGACTATTTTTGAAGCGGCCAAAACAAAAGGAATTCAGACCATTGATGCTCCGGTTTCTGGCGGAGATGTGGGTGCTCGAGAGGCAACGCTCTCAATTATGGTCGGAGGTGAAGAGGAAGCTTTTGAAGCCGTTAAACCTTTATTTGAGCTTATTGGCAATAATATTGTTTATCAAGGGAAGGCCGGAGCTGGCCAGCATACCAAAATGTCTAACCAAATTGCCATAGCATCAAACATGATTGGGGTTTGTGAAGCCATCATTTATGCAGAGAAAGCGGGATTAGATCCTGAAACTGTATTAAAAAGTATTTCCACTGGAGCTGCAGGAAGCTGGTCTCTAAGCAACCTTGCTCCGAGAATGTTAAAGGGTAATTTTGAACCTGGATTTTACATAAAACATTTCATTAAAGATATGAAAATTGCTTTAGCGGAAGCTGAGAGAATGGATATGCAAGTTCCTGGTTTGTCTTTGGCGAGATCATTGTATGAGCAATTAGCAGAAATGGGTGAAGAGGATAGCGGTACACAAGCACTATATAAATATTGGAAAAACGAATAGTTTGCGGCCATTTTTTGGCTCGAATAAATTAAACCTGACTTCAAGAAACTAATTCTTGATAGGAGGGATTATGATGGCTAAACGGACCAAAAAGAATGATCCGCAGCAAAAAAATAAAAAAGGCTTTGACTCGGCAGTATTAAATGAAGAATTCGCCCATGAAATGGGTTCTGCTGCTACTAATAAAATCCACAAAGATAAAGCGAAGAAAGAAAAAGCCTCTAAAAATAACGGTAAATATAAAGGACAGTAATCAAACAAGTAAAACCCTCACAAGTCTTGTGAGGGTTTTATACAGTAACCTTATTTCCATTGTTTAAAGAAGGATTCCATTTTGTTGAGTCCTCGTTCTAAATCAGCCATCGAACAAGCAAACGATAATCGGAAGAAACCCTCTCCATATTCAGAAAATGCACTGCCCGGAACGACGGCAACCTTGGTCTCAAGAGCAAGTTTTAGGGCAAAGTCAAAACTGTTTAATGGAATAGCGTCGGGGATTCTTACAAAAAAGTAAAAGGCCCCATCAGGCTTCACAACCTCCAGTCCCATACCGGTTAAACGGTTATGAACATACTCTCTTCTTTTACTATACTCTTCTTTCATTATATCGGCATCATTGATACCAGTCGTCAAGGCCTCATACGCGGCTTTCTGGGCAATGGAATTGGCACAGGACACATTATACTGGTGAACCTTTAAAATATGTTTGGTGAGGTATTCAGGGGCAAATAAAAAACCAATTCTCCAGCCTGTCATCGAATGTGATTTAGATAAACCGTTAATGACAATCGTTTTCTCTTTTATAAAGCTGGCGATTGAAGTATGTTTTTGCTCAAAGGTAAGTTCACTGTAGATTTCATCTGCAAGGATGAAGATGTCCTTCTCTTTTATAAACTCGGCAATCTCTTTTAATTCACTGCTAGATAGACTCACGCCGGTAGGATTAGAGGGATAAGGCAGGACTATACAGCGCGTTTTGTCTGTAATAAATGGTTTAATCATTTCTAATGTAAAACGGAATTGGTTCTTCCGAATATCAACGTGTACTGGGACGGCGCCCATCATCCGAATAATCGGCTCATAGCCTGGATAAATAGGTCCGGGTAATAAAACCTCCGCTTCTTCTCCAAGAATCGTCCGGAAAGCAATATCAATTGCTTCACTAGCACCCATTGTAACGATGACTTCTGAATCTGCTTTGTAGTGTAAATTATATTTTTTTTCAACGAATTCGCATGCTGCTTTTCTTAATTCAAGCGTGCCAGCATTATGAGTATAGGAGGTAAAGTCTTCTTCGATTGCCCGAATTCCCGCTGCTTTTACATGGCCAGGGGTAGGGAAATCTGGCTGTCCAATTGTAAAGGATATAAGGTCTTCTATATCTGCGACGAGATTAAAAAATTTTCTAATTCCAGAGATTTCAATATTCTTAACGCTTTTATTTATTAAGTGCTCCATTATGTACATCCTTCCGCGATACAATAATTATCATGATTATAGACTATTTTGAGGGTGAATTTCTACCATTCCAGTTTTTACATTAATCCAAAATAAAAAAACGGTCTGAATTGTTGATCAAGACCGTTTTTTGTTGGTTATATATGAACTTTTTACTTATCAATATCCGTATGCCCAATCGATTTCATCTTCGTGCCAAAAAACAGGTGACACAGATCCGAAATCTACTGTTTTGTTATTAAGTTTACATATGCAATTATTGCAATCACATTGTTCTTTGATGTTTTCGAAAAAGGAATGTTCAACATCTTCAATAAACGTAATATTCCGTTCCTGAAAAAGGATAGCTGTTCCCTTCATTGTAAAGCACCTCTTTATTAGTTTAATCCTGCTTAAATTTTAGTACGTCATTATTGTAAGTCGAATTCATTAAGTAGTCTATGAGTCGCAACAGTTGTTCACAAAATTCTCAAGAAGATGTAACAAAAATAAGAAAGCGTTTTCGCAAGACAGTTGCTCGGCGTGGAAATTAGGCAGCAAATCGATACTATTAGCAAAAAATTAAAAAAAGCCAGAACACCTCCTGGCTTTGGTTGGATTCATTAGTAACGTTCACCTAATTTTTTGAATATAGGTTTTTGGTAGGTCCGTTGGTTTGTTCGAGGGGAAGAAGCTTGATTCTCCCATTCAGAAATTCCTGTATAGGATTGAAGTAGGGCTTTAGCTGCACTAAGAGAGATATGAGCCTTGGGATTTCTAACACTGCCATCTAGTTTTCCGAGATGGGGAAGATCCTGAAAATCTGATTTTGTAGGGGGAATATGAAAAGTATATTTTCCACACTCAACTAGTACATCGGATTGCTGCTGGCTATTTCGCGGATGATCGGAAAAATGGAGACCAATTTTCTTGGCCTTTCCTTCATCAATCAATTTTTTTAATGATTCTTGTTTTAATTTGTATAAAAATTTGGGGTTTATGGCTGTTTTTGCATGGCGATTCACGATAAAAACAGCTTGGGAGAGGTTCTCAATCGTTAGGTTTAATTTAGTTCGAGGATAACTCTGATCATGATTCAACATATGGACTCCTTTCATTCTGTAAAAACATCTATATTATACCTTCTTTTTAGGAAAATAGAAATAAGTTGAAAATATTTTCCCCCTCTTCGTGCAACTTACCCAGATGATTTAAGTGTAAAAATCGTCAGCTCAGGTTTAGCCATAAACCGAAATGGCAAACGTGTTGTCCCTATCCCTCGATTAACATAGAGAGTCAAGGGATATTTCCCTTCGACCGTATAGAGACCCTCAGGGTACATTTGCGCAAATGGGGGGATTATCAATGCCCCTAGCATGGGCAGTTTAACTTGTCCACCATGACTGTGCCCGCTAAGCTGCCAATGAATAGGATAGCGTGAAACTGCCTCGGCAAGGTCAGGTGCATGAGATAACAAAAGGTTAAAGTGATTGGTTTGCACATTTTTCAAGGCTAATGGTAAGTCAGGATTTCCTAACATCGCATCATCAATTCCAATCAGGTAAAAGCTGCTTCCATCCTTTACTTTAATAGCAATAGACTGGTTTAAAAGAACTTTAAAATTGGTAGATTCCATAATATTCCGATATATTTCTGAGCCATAGCCGCCGTGATCATGGTTGCCATAAATGCAATACTTCCCAAGAGGTGCATGTAATCGCTCTAAAAGTGGGACTAAATCCTTTAATTTGGAATATTTATTGGGTTCATCCATTAAATCGCCCGTAAATAAAATAATGTCCGGATTCAAGTCGTTTATTTTGTTCACTAACTTTTTAAATTGTGCTAAATCGTATTGAAAACCAAGATGAGTATCGCTAAATTGAATAATTTTTATTCCTTCAAAACTCTTTGGGATTAAGGGGTGGTTCATATCCAATTCGTTTATTTCTAGCAGGGAGGGCTCAATGCGATTGGCATAAAAATAGCCCCCTGAACTTAATCCGAGAACCGTCAGGAATGAACCGATTATTCGTTTTAAAAACGTTCTTCTTGTTTGCTTTTTAATCATAGTATAACCATCCTGCCTTTTTAACGATAAAAGTATATCTCTGTCTAATAAAAAGGTTGTTTGTATGTGTTTATTCAAAAAAAGTGAAAAAATGCTAAAAAGCAGCCAAAAAGACTGCTTTCTATTTGTAACTAACCGCCCGCGATTGTAATGCCTTCCATGATCGAATAAATTGTACCTTGTTTACCCTTACTTGTTTTCTTCCTGATAATGGATCATTTAAATATACATGATTGGTATCATAGCCTACTAATACCACTGCGTGCAAATCAAGGGGGGTTTTGATAAATTGATTCCCATGATACCAGCCTTCCCAGCGGTCAGGCAGACGGTAATCTCCAGTTGTCCAGACCACAACTGGATAACCGCTTGAAACATGCGCTAAAACGCTGTCAAAGGGCTGATTTGTTAGATTTACAGCTCTCCCGGGGAGTTTTTGATTGATTAACGTAACCATGGGCTGATCAAATACGGCATAGCCTGCCCGTCTTCCAGTCATGTCTCCAACAAATCCATCGGCAGGGTTCCCCCAGCGTAATATATCGCCTCTAGCCGATTTAATGAGCGGGTCCGGGTCTTTCTGAATCCTTCGGTACAAATCCATTTTATCTGTTTTGGCGCCGGCGTAATGTAAGACCATTGCTAGACTGGTCACTTCGCAGCCATATCTTAATTCAGGGTTTTGTTTAATTAACACCACATTTAGTAAGGTGGATGATTTTCTTGGAATGGTACTAACCGTCTGATTAACTTTTTTCTGCCCCTCTACATTCATTACCTGATCTGTTACATCATTAAGGGTGTAAGATTTCCGGCTATTCCTGTCAGGTGCCGGTTCCTGTTTACTGTTACTTTTTATGTTTGTAGTTTGTTCAACTTTTACTTTTTGGGACTCCTGCTGGTTTGAAACAGTATTGGAGTGGCTGCAGCCAATCATAGTCAGTATAGAAGTTAATAAGTATAACCCTTTCACAAAACACTCTCCTTTGGGAAGCACTGACTATAGGTTATGATTGTATCATGGATGCTATAATGGTATCCTTTTGGAAAAGAACGAGATGGGGAAATTAAGCGTATGGTATAATGAGAAAAATTAGATGGAGGAAGTCGGATGGATGCATTGGAAATCTTATCGGATCTTGAAAATGTTTTTCCTTATTTTCAACCGATATTTAATGCGGATGAGCAAAGTGTAATTGCTTACGAAGTATTGGGACGATACCAATCAAAGGGAACTGTCATTAGTCTTGGACCATTTTTTCATGATGATCAAATCCCTGATGAATATAAATATGAAGTGGACTTATTAGTAGTAAAGAAAGCACTCGAAAAGGTTTTAGAGCTTGACGAGGATATCCTGATTTTTTTAAACCGAAATGCAGAGTTATTGATGTACGGACATGGGGAACCATTTTTACAAGAGTTGTTAGAGTTTGAAAAAAAGGGACTTCGTTTAAGCCGGATTATTTTAGAAATTTCTGATCGGAATTATCAAGGGGATTTAGATCAATTCGATCATCTCCTTCACTATTATCGAACATATGGGTTAAAGATTGCGATGGCCAGTATTGGTGATGAAAGTCATTACTTTGAGCGGATTGGACAGCTTGAACCTGATATTCTTAAAATAAACCTTCAAGCACTAAAATCAACAGCTGTTGGGGTGAATTTTAATGATGTCTTGTTCTCCTTGTCATTCTTGGCAAGGAAAATAGGGGCAACTCTTCTGTTTGAGAATATTGAAATGAATTATCAGCTCCAGTTTGCATGGAAAAACGGAGGACACTATTATCAAGGTTTTTATTTACATCCCCCCACAGATGAATTTATTAACCGGGATCTTCTTAAGTATCGCTTAAAAGAGAAATTTCATGATTTTATTGCCTATGAGAAGCGAAAATTAGAGGCTGTTTATACCACAGTTGAGTATTTTCAATCCATGGTTCAGGACATTGTAAGTAAGAACAAAAAGGCAGGATATGAGGCCTTATTTCAGGCGTTAATTAAGGAAATGGATGACATAGCTTTTCGGATGTATGTATGTGATGAAGATGGATTTCAGAAATCAGCCAATATTTTTAAAGGGGAAAATGGCTGGATGACCCAATCCGTATACTTAAATAAAAATTGGAGTTGGCGGCCGTATTTCTTGGAAAATATCATCAAGATGCGGCATGAACAAAAAGGCAGATTATCCGATTTATATGGTGATATTGAGACAGGCGAAACGATTCGGACCTTTTCTTTCCCAATGAACGACACAGAATATTTATTTATTGATATTTCCTATCGATATTTATTTGAACATGACCAATTATTGTAAGGATTGGGCGGGTATAGAATGATTTATGAAGTGGAATTTTAATGATAACGTTCATTAGAAGGAGTCTTGCTCATGAATCTTTTTGAAAATATCCTTTCCATTGTGATTATTGTCGTCCTTGCCTTTTCACTCATCCACACCTTTTCCGTTGCCAGACAGCATAAAGCAGTCGAAGGAAACGTAGATGCAAAAATTTCAGAACATGTCCAAAAGAGTCCATATACAAAAAACCCAATTTTCCTCGCATATGGAATCTTTTTTGCTCTAGCACTGTTTATCATTCTTTTTTTTGCCATGAAATTTTATTGATAGGTCTCCTGTTAAAGGGGCCTATTTTTCACTGTTTGATAAAAAAATCATGATTTCTTGATTTTTATTTGGACAAATGTGGTCTATTATCTTATTCTTTTAATATTGGCATAAAAACTTGGCTGTCAAATTTTGAAATCAATTGACTGGGATAGAAAGATGCCAAATGAGAAACATAACTGTAGACAGTTTGTTTGTGTTAAAAGGAGGATAATTTAATGTCACAGCTACAAGGTATATTAACTAGGTTAAAAAACCTTCAGGAACAATCAACGAGTGGGGAACCAGCCCAACGTTATTTTGAGGTAAATGGTGAAAGAAAATGTCAGGTAACCTTTCATCCAAAAACGGAAACATTTGAATTGGAAATCTATAACGAGAAGGAAAAACCAAAAAGATACCAATTTGATAACATTGATATGATTACAATTGAAATCTTTGATTTAATTCAGTAGGAGCCTTTCAAGGTTCCTTTTTTTCTGTAGAAAACGGTTTTAAAATTAACCCGGACCCCTGGAAACTGTGATAAAATAGGTCTGTAGAAAAACATAATTGAGGAGTATTCGACGTATGATTAGTCTTCCTAGCGGGGAATTCTTAGAATTAACAATCAAACAATTAATGATTCCATCTGAGCGCGTTGCTCATGTGCAAGTCGGCAACAATCTGGAGCATGCCCTATTGGTGCTAACGAAAAGTGGTTATACCGCTATACCTGTCCTAGATCCACATTATAAGCTTCGTGGGCTGATCAGCACCCCTATTATAATGGATTCTATTCTTGGGCTTGAACGAATAGAATTTGAACAGCTGGAGAACAAACGGGTTGAAGAAGTGATGAAAAGCTCTATTCCGCGCGTGGGAATATCAGCATCTATCAGTCAATGTTTAGACTTATTAGTCAACCAACCATTTCTTTGTATTGAAAATGAAGAAGGCTTTTTTGAAGGAATTTTACCAAGAAGCACTGTATTAAATCAATTAAGTAAAGTCGTTAAGAGATATAAGAAATAGCCGTTAGCGCTCTGCTCCCATTTGGGGGCTCTATTTTTTTACGATAAGAGGTGGGAAATGAGTATGGATATGGAAGCGTTTGGAACTCCGAAAAGAAAGCAAACCAAAAAGCCACTAGTACTAGCTTCGGTAATGCTCGCCATGTTTATGGGGGCAATTGAAGCAACGATTGTTTCGACAGCGATGCCGGCAATTGTTGCGGATTTGGGTGGGTTTACCTTATATAGTTGGGTTTTCTCTGCATACCTTTTAATGAACTCGGTTACAGTTCTGATTTATGGAAAACTATCTGATTTATTTGGGCGAAAACCCATTTTAACTATTGGGATTATTATTTTTTTAGTTGGTTCGATTCTTTGCGGGTTTGCGGGTTCCATGAAAACTCTGATTATTTTTCGGTTGATTCAGGGCTTTGGGGCAGGGGCTGTTACACCCATTGCTACCACCATTGTAGGGGATATTTATACTACTGAGGAACGAGCTAAAATTCAAGGCTATCTTTCTATCGTTTGGGGGATATCTGCCATTACAGGGCCTGCTGTCGGCGGCTTACTGGTTCAATATGTTAGCTGGCATTACGTATTTTGGATTAACATTCCGCTTGGACTGTTATCCTTGGCGGGTCTTTGGTTATTCCTTCATGAAGATATTGTCAAGAAAAAGCACGAAATTGATTATTTTGGGGCGATCCTTTTAACCGTCACGATTTCAACCCTCATGTTTATTCTTATTGAAGGGGAGAACCGCTGGTCATGGGGGTCATGGCAGTTAATCGGGCTGCTGCTTGTAACGGCATTCGCTTTAATAGCCTTTGTCATTCAAGAAGGCAAAGCTGCTGAACCAGTTATGCCATTTTCCATTTGGAAGGAACGATCCATCTTTATCGCCAATATTACATCCCTGACATCTGGGATTATCTTAATTGGGATATCAAGCTTTTTACCAACCTTTGTGCAAGGTGTGATGGAACAAACACCCATTGTGGCAGGATTTACCTTAACTACGATGTCAATCGGCTGGCCGATTGCTTCCACTCTTTCTGGAAAAATGCTTATTACCATCGGATATCGAAAAACTTCTATTATCGGCGGTGCATTTTTAGTACTGGGAAGTGTTGCTTTTGTAACGATGTCTGCTTCAGCAGGACCGATTTGGGCAGCTGTCGGCTCTTTTCTTGTAGGGGCCGGAATGGGATTTACTTCAACCGCCTTCATTGTTTCGATTCAAAGCACTGTTGAATGGCAGCAGCGGGGAATCGCAACAGCCGCTAATATGTTTATGCGGAATTTAGGGAATACCATTGGTGCCGCTTTGCTAGGTGGTATTTTAAATAACAGAATGACTCATTTCTTTACTGAAAATAATAAGTCTTTAACCGTTGAGGATGCCAATAAGCTTTTAAAGGTTGGCGAACGAAATCAATTGCCTGCTTCTGTGAAAACGATTTTACAGGAAGGGCTGACCTTCTCTTTACACTCTGTTTATTATGTTGTATTAACCTTTGCCGCCATCAGTATGCTGTTAATTTTATTTATTCCTAAAAAGAAAGTGGTATCATAGTTCTTTAGACAAAAAATAATAAGGAGGTTGTGACCTTGTCCTCCCTATCAGAATTTCAGTTATTATCGGTTTTAGCTCAGGAAATGAATATGAGAAAGGCCTCAGAACGGCTGTTTGTATCGCAGCCGGCTCTTTCCCAACGTTTACAAACGATTGAAAAGGAATGGGGAACCAAATTGTTTATCCGCTCACAAAAGGGGTTATCCTTAACACCTGCCGGGGAGCATGTAATTAGCTTTGTAAATGAGATTATAACAAAACAGGAAAAGGTTCGTGAAACAATCGATTCCCTTCAAGAAGGTGTTTCTGGTACATTAAAAATTGCTGTTGCCTCCATCGTAGGACAAAATTGGCTTCCAGAGGTTCTAAAGAAATTCATTGATAAATATCCACAAGTGAAAATCTCACTAGTAACAGGCTGGAGCAGTGAAATTCTAAAATGTTTATACGATGATCAGGTACATATTGGGATTATCCGCGGTACTCCAGATTGGAAAGGGATTAAAGTGCATCTTTTTAATGACCCTCTCTATCTTGTCGATCGAGAAATTACCAAGCCGGAGCAAGTTTTAAAAACGGACAGACCTTTTATCCAATTTAAAAGCGATTCTAACTACTATCAAGAAATCCAAGATTGGTGGATGCAAAAATTTAAAACATCTCCAAAAAGAACGGTTGTCGTCGACCAAATCGAAACGTGTAAACAGATGGCTTTTAATGGAATAGGTTACGCTATATTACCATTAATTACTCTTAGAAAAGCGGATCGGGGTATTTTTAAAATCCCTCTAGTGGATGAGAATAATCAACCGCTAAAACGAGATACTTGGTTATTAGGATATGAGTCGGCATTCCAGCTAAAACAAGTTTCTGCCTTTATGGAACTAATTAAGGAATATATCGCTGAATCTTCTGAAGAATAAGGTTGTTTTTTTCTTGTTTTCAGTCCTTTTGTTTGTTAAAGTATTTTTTAGTACATGAATAGGGGGCAAGTTAGAAAAATGATGGATGCACATGAAATTATTTCTTTTATAGCAAATAGTAAAAAATCTACACCTGTTAAGGTTTATTTAAAAGGTGATTTAGAAGGTATTGAGTTCGGAAACGATGCAAAAGCCTTTATTAATGGAAATACAGGTGTTGTCTTTGGTGAATGGTCTGAAATAAATGCAGCATTAGAAGCGAACAAAGGTAAAATTGAGGATTTCGTGGTCGAAAATGACCGACGTAATTCAGCCATCCCATTGTTAGATACAAAGCACATTAATGCAAGAATCGAGCCAGGTGTCACTATTCGTGACCAGGTAGAAATTGGTGATAATGCTGTTATTATGATGGGAGCCGTCATCAATATTGGAGCCGTTATCGGCGAAAAAACAATGATTGATATGGGGGTAGTTCTTGGCGGAAGAGCAACTGTCGGAAAGAACTGTCATATTGGAGCAGGAACGGTATTAGCTGGAGTAATAGAGCCGCCTTCCGCACAACCTGTTATCATTGAAGATGATGTTCTAATTGGTGCCAATGCAGTCGTGCTAGAAGGTGTAAAAGTTGGGAAAGGCTCTGTTGTTGCTGCAGGAGCAGTAGTAACAAAGGATGTACCGCCTTATACAGTTGTTGCGGGCACACCAGCAAAGAAAATTAAAGATATTGATGAAAAGACAAAATCAAAAACAGAAATCATGCAAGAGCTTCGTCAATTATAGGCGGACAAGCATGGAATAATGAAAGCAAAGCGTGGACCTAAATCCACGCTTCTTCTATAGAGATAGAAAGGCAGGTATCTATATGAAATCATTAATCGATATACGCAGGGATCTACATCAAATACCGGAACTTGGTTTCCAAGAATTTAAAACTCAGAGCTATCTTTTAGCAACAATAGAATCTTTTCCGCAAGACCGCATCTCGATAAAAAAGTGGAAAACGGGATTACTAGTAAAGGTTGATGGATTGAGCCCCTCAAAAACCATAGGTTATAGGACAGATATCGATGGTCTGCCCATCACCGAAGAAACGGGTTTAGAGTTTTCCTCTTCACTCAAAGAAAGGATGCATGCCTGCGGTCATGACTTTCATATGACGATTGCTTTAGGCGTGCTGTCTCACTTCATTCATAACCCTATAAATGACAATCTGCTGTTTCTGTTTCAACCTGCCGAGGAAGGCCCTGGGGGAGCAGAGCCTATGTTAAAATCGGAAGAATTGCAAGAATGGATGCCCGATTTAATATTTGCCCTTCACATTGCACCTGAGTATCCTGTTGGTACAATCGCTTTAAAAGAAGGTTTATTATTTGCCAATACGTCTGAATTATTCATAGATCTAAAGGGCAAAGGCGGACATGCTGCCTACCCGCATCAAACAAATGATATGGTTATCGCTGCCTGTTCTCTTGTTAGCCAGCTGCAAACGGTGATTTCAAGAAATGTTGATCCATTAGATAGTGCTGTGATCACGATTGGAAAAATAACCGGCGGGACCGTCCAAAATGTTATTGCTGAGAAGGCAAGACTTGAGGGAACGATTAGAACATTATCTCCTGAAGCCATGAAAAGGGTAAAACATCGAATAGAAGCCCTTGTTAAAGGGATTGAGACAGGCTATGAGTGTGAAACGAGGATTGATTATGGCTCGATGTACCATCAAGTTTACAATAGTGAATCGGTTACAAGGGAATTTATCGAATATATTAGAAACAAAACGGATGTAACAGTAGTTGAATGCAGGGAGGCCATGACAGGTGAGGATTTTGGCTATATGCTTAAAGAAATACCTGGTTTAATGTTTTGGCTCGGTGTAGATTCCCCGTATGGACTTCACCATGCCAGACTTAATCCAAATGAAGAAGCAATTGATGTAGCTGTAAGGGTATTGACAAGCTATATCTCATTTAAGGGTAATTAAACTTGCCTTGCTGGTAAGTCAGATTACTTTCTTCAAATTGGTAAATCGTGCTAAAATAAAAAGGAATAATGTTACATATTGTCGATTATTCTCACGGAAATAGGAAAAACTGACTAAGGGGAATTTTTAGATTGTAATTAATAATAAGTTCTTATTTTAAATTAATTATCATCTAATTTTGCTCGCATGAAGGATTTTTCTATAATGAGAATTGTAAAGGATGGCCCCTATAAATGGCTGTTCATAATCTCATTTAAATAATTTTTTGGAGGGATTTCAATGCCAGAACGCATGGTAGGTAAACAAGCACCTCGCTTTGAAATGGAAGCCGTATTACCAAACAAAGAATTTGGAAAAGTTAGCCTAGAAGAAAACATGAAAAACGATAAATGGACTGTATTGTTCTTTTATCCAATGGATTTTACTTTTGTATGTCCAACTGAAATCACTGCCATGTCTGATCGTTTTGAAGAATTCGATGACCTGGATGCAGTGGTTGTTGGAGCTTCTACTGACACTATTCATACCCACCTCGCTTGGATTAATACAGACCGTAAAAACAATGGTCTTGGCCAATTAAATTATTCATTAGCTGCTGATACGAATCACGTAGTTTCTCGTGATTATGGCGTGTTAATTGAAGAAGAGGGTGTAGCCCTCCGTGGTCTATTCATCATCGATCCAGAAGGTGAATTAAAATATTCCGTTGTTAACCATAACAATATCGGCCGTGATGTAGATGAAACATTACGTGTCCTTCAAGCATTACAAACTGGTGGTCTTTGTCCAGCCAACTGGAAACCAGGACAAGCTACATTGAATGCTTAATTGATTAAGGGCAGACCTAACCTAATGCGTTAGGTCTTTTTTAAAACAGGGGGTCTTACCATGAAATTACGAGAACAAATGCCAGAATTAGCTGGTGCGACCGAATGGTTAAATGGCCAGGTAACAAAAGAAGACTTAGTTGGTGAGAAGCCAACTTTAATTCATTTCTGGTCCATTAGCTGTCATTTATGTAAAGAAGCAATGCCTCAAGTAAATCAATTTAGAGATGAGTATAAAGAAAAATTAAATGTAATCGCAGTTCATATGCCTCGTTCAGAAGATGATTTGAACCTTGAGGAAATTAAAAAAGTGGCTGCAGAACATGGAATTACACAGCCGATTTTTGTTGACAGTGAACATAAACTAACGGAAGCTTTTGAAAATCAATATGTACCTGCCTACTACGTTTTTGACCGTGAAGGTAAACTCCGTCATTTTCAAGCAGGAGGAAGTGGAATGAAAATGCTTGAAAAGCGTGTCAATCGCGTACTCGATGAACTGGAAAAAACAGAATAAATTTACGGAAGAACTGTCCCTTAACGGATAGTTCTTTTTTTGTCGCGTAACCATGTAACCTTCGAAATAAATAAACGTCGATATGATTAAATAGAGAAGCAGGGGGTCAAGCAGATGATAATCTCTAAAAGTACCATATCGATCTTGATAATGGTTTTGTTAATGGGTCTGGCTGGATGCAGCAGTTCTGGGAGTAAGGATGAAAGTGCAAAATTGAGTATGGAAAGTAAACGAGTAATGGACTCCGGCCAGCCAGAAAAAAATGAAGAATCATTGACCTCGGCTGATAGTAAAACAGAAAAATCGCTGGATGCAGTAAAATCCAAGGTGGATGATCAGATGGTCATTTATCAGGCGGAGCTAGAGCTGCGTGTAAAAAAATTTGATCAAACACTGCAAAACCTAGAGAGTAAAGCAAAATTATACGGTGGTTATATAGCGGAATCGACTGTAACCAAAGATGGAAATGAACATGTAAGCGGCAGTTTGAAATTGAGAATCCCTCAAGAACATTTTCAGGACTTCTTAACAGATGCTGAGGGGCAGGCCGCTGAGGTACTGCAAAGGAATATTAACGGGCAGGATGTTACGGCGGAATATGTAGACCTAGAATCGCGTTTGAAGTCTAAAAAGGCAGTTGAAGAGCGTCTGCTTAGCTTTATGAAAAATGCAGCCAAGACAGAGGATTTACTTAAGATTTCTGCGGATTTAGCGACTGTTCAAGAAGAGATAGAGATTATCGAAGGTAGGATGAAGTATTTAAAAAATCAGACGTCCTTTTCAACCGTGAACATTACCCTATACGAAAGGAAAGTAGTGATTCCTAATCTGGATAAGGATCAACTAAATACGTGGGAAAAAACAAAAAAACAATTTATGAAAAGTACAAACCTGTTATTAGCAGGACTATCGGGGTTAGTTGTGTTTATTTTCGGGAACCTGCCTATTATGATTATTTTCATCCTATTGGGCATTCTTATTTATCTATATTATAATAAGAAAAAAAGCCACAACAGGCAGGAGTAAATGTTTTAAGCAATCGTGTTTTTAAGATGCATACTGATTTGATTCATATGGGGGAGTTTTTCTACATGAAAAAGAGTTTTGCAGTAATCGGGCTTGGAAGGTTTGGTGGAAGCATATGCCAAACATTAAGTGAAGAAGGAATGGAAGTACTGGGTATTGATATTAATGAAGAACGAGTCAATCAATATAGCATGATTGCTTCCCATGCAGTAGTTGGTGATACAACAGATGAGAATGTCTTGAAAAGTTTAGGGATTCGTAATTTCGATCATGTGATTGTCGCCATCGGTGATGACATTCAAGCGAGTATCTTAACCACCCTAATTTTGAAAGAATTGGGTGTGGCACGTATTACAGCCAAAGCACAAAATGATTATCATGGTAAAGTACTTAAGAAAATTGGGGCTGATCAAGTCGTTCACCCTGAAAGGGATATGGGAAAACGGATAGCAAACAATATGGCTTCTAATAGTGTGCTGGACTATCTTGAACTATCTGCTGAACATAGTATTGTGGAAATTGTTGCAAATAGAAAACTAAGCGGCAACACAATTATGGATTTAGATATACGTAAGAAGTACGGGTTAAATATCGTTGCGATTAAAAGAGGAGAAGAGATTATCGTTTCACCTCAAGCAAAAGAAACCATTCACAGCAACGATATCTTGATCGTCATAGGCAATGATCAAGATATCGACCGGTTTGAGAAACGAGTATTAGTATAGAAAAAAGCGGAAGGCCTTGGCTCTTCCGCTTTTTTCTATACTTCCATAATGATTGGTAAAATCATTGGTCTGCGCTTTGTCTTTTCATAAAGGAAAGGTGCAAGTGTATCAGTAATCTCATTCTTAATTTCAGACCATTGGCTCGTTTTTCGTTCCATTACTTTATTTAAGTGTTTGGTGATCAGGTTCTGAGCGTCATTAATTAAATCGCCTGATTCCCTCATGTAGACAAATCCTCGGGAAATAAGGTCAGGGCCTGATGAAATTTTAAATTCTTTCATATTGATACTAACTACTACCACGACTAAGCCTTCTTCTGAAAGAATACGGCGATCCCTTAAAACAATATTGCCGATGTCGCCTACACCACTTCCATCAATATAGACGGAACCGGAAGGGATTTTTCCAGCAACTTGTGCTGTACTGTCAGATAAAGCCAGTACTTCACCATTGTCCATAATAAAACAATTTTCTTCCTCAACCCCACAATCAATCGCAAGCTTGGCATGCATTTTTTGCATCCGATATTCACCGTGAATGGGCATAAAGAATTTAGGCTTAATCAAGCGCAGCATTAATTTTTGTTCTTCTTGTCCACCGTGTCCAGAAGTATGGATATTGCTTAACTTACCGTGGATTACTTCAGCCCCGGCGCGGTATAACATATTTATAGTCCTACTTACGCTAATAGTATTCCCGGGAATCGGAGAGGACGAGAAGACCACAGTATCACCAGGGATAATTTGAATTTGTCTGTGGGTTCCATTTGCAATCCTCGATAAGGCCGCCATTGGTTCGCCCTGACTGCCTGTACAAAGTATTGTCACTTTATCGGCAGGTAATCGGTTAATTTGATTGGATTCTATAAATGTTTCTTTAGGGGCAACAATATAGCCTAATTCAAGCCCGATATTAATAGCTGCTTCCATGCTGCGGCCAAACACAGCAACCTTTCTTCCATTCACAACTGCTGCTTCTACTACTTGCTGTAGTCTGTGAATGTTTGATGCAAAAGTTGCAAAGATAATCCGGCCATCCACTTTTCTGAAAATGTCATGGATGCTTTCACCCACACGGCGCTCGGACATTGTGAAATCAGGAATTTCACTGTTTGTGCTATCCGATAGCAGGCATAGAACCCCTTCCTTACCTATTTCAGCCATTTTGGTTAAATTAGCTGGTTCACCTACGGGGGTAAAATCAAATTTAAAATCACCTGTATGGACGATTTGTCCTGGAGGGGTTTTTACAACAATACCATAGGAATCAGGAATACTGTGGGTGGTACGGAAAAACGTTACGGATGTTTTGCGGAACTTAATGATATCGTCTTCTTTAATTTCAATCAGTTTAGCATTTCGTAATAATCCGTGCTCTTCTAATTTATTTTTAATTAACCCAAGGGCAAGTTTGCCGCCATAGATCGGAATATTTATTTCACGAAGTAAATAAGGGATACCGCCAATGTGGTCTTCGTGTCCGTGGGTTACAAATAATCCTTTGATTTTTTCTTCGTTTTTAACTAAATAAGTGTAATCAGGGATAACATAATCGATCCCTAATAATTCATCCTCCGGGAATTTAATGCCGGCATCGATTAATATAATTTCATCTTGGAACTGAACTGCATAGGTATTTTTGCCTATTTCCCCTAAACCACCCAAGGCAAAAACAGCAGTTTGATCATTTTTTACAAATTTCATAAATTATCCAATCTCCAATACTTTAAAGTCTTCATTTTGTTGTTCGTATTCTAAATAAGCTCCGTTAACTTCTTGTACATGTTCCACATTATAACCGCGGTCGGCGATTTTTTTTCGTACATCTCTTACCGATTCACCTTCAACAAAAATAGTTTTAGTGTTTTCTCTAACGGGAACTTCTGTAACTTTTTCTTGATAATACACTTTAAATATCATGACAAATTCGCTCCTTATTGAATCATAACTTTTTCTATTATATAAAATATTTTCATCTTTTTCATTTATTTTCTTTGGGGACGCCGTGGACTATATATGAAAAGTATGTAAATTTAATGCGTATTACTACAATTTACAATAATGAAGGAGCCCTTCGCAAGTTTGAAGGGCCCTTTAAAAAATTTAGGCAATAGATTTTTTTCTAAGTAAATCGTTCCACTGTTTTAAGAGCTTCTTTCTTAGCTTCTTTAACATAGTGGATCATCTCCTTACCTTTATTTTATACGAACCTTGTCCAAAGTAAAGCAGGCTATGGCAGATAATTGAAATTTTTTTACTGTTGATATTTTTTTACTATTATTATATGAGTAAAATAGGTATTCTTTCATGGTATAAGATGGAAGAATAGTGAACAAAAAAACACTGGCCTAATGAAAAGGCCAGTGTCCTATCTTTCGATGGAGATTGCTCCTTCGATTGGTTTATAAGGATCCTTTTTATCGATATAGTCATAAAACATGATGCCATTAAGGTGGTCAATTTCATGCTGGAAACACATTGCCGGCAGACCCTTTAGACGAAGTTTAACTTCTTCTCCCTCAAGAGTCACTCCTTTTACAGTAATCCGAGCATACCTTGGAACATATCCAGGAATGGCTTCGTCCACTGACAAGCAGCCCTCTCCGGATTGAAGGTAGGCCTTCTCAACCGAATGACTGACGATTTTGGGGTTAAATAATGCATAGCTGTATAAAGTTCCTTTATCGTCTGTGAGATGTACAGCAATCATCCTTTTTGACACATTTATTTGTGGAGCAGCTAAACCAATCCCCGGACGAAGGCTATATTTTGCGGCAATTTCACTGTTTTGACTGTTTATTACGTATTCTAAAAGACTGGCTAAGGTTTTTTTATCCTCTTCGGATGGCGGCAAAACTACCTCCGCTGCCACTTTCCGAAGGGTTGGATGCCCGTCTCGAATGATATCCTCCATTGTTAACATGAACATTTCACTCCTATAGTTCCATAAAGTTAAGTCACTAATTAGTCTATCAAACAATAGACAAAAAGTTAATAAGTGTTTACTTTTGTAATTTTGCCCGACTTTCGGTGTTTTGGATATTGTCAAACAAACTTTATACAGATATAGTAGGAATTGCAATAATAAGGAGGTTTGAACTTGTTAGTCAAAGGAAGAAGCAGCATTCTTTTAATTGTCACGGCTATTATTTTTATTTTATCAGGATGTGCAGAAAAAAAGACCACGGTAGAAAAAATGTATGATGTATTGGAAAATGTTGTTAATAAAGAAAAGGTTTTTGAGGAACAGCAAGAACCGTTAGTTACTTTAGAAAAACAAGAAAAAGAAGTATATGACCAAATTATAAAACAAGGTATGAAGGAATATGATCAGATTGTCAAACTCTCAGATGAAGCTCTCGCCTTAGCAGATAAACGAAAAGACCGTCTAGAGAAAGAAACGACAAGCCTAAATGAATCAGAGCAAGAATTTTCAAAAGTTACTGAACTAAAAGGGCAATTAGAAGAACCTGCACTAAAGGAACTAGCTAATGACCTTACTACTATAATGATGAAAAGATATGAAGCACATAGAGAACTGTATAAGCAATACTCTTTGGCTCTTCAATATGATAAAGAATTATATCAAATGTTTAAAAATAAAAATCTGCCTCTAGAAGATTTAGAAGCCCAAATCAATAAGCTAAATGAATCTTATAAAAAGGTATACGCTGCAAATGAGCAGTTTAATAAATATACGGAACAATATAATGAAAAAAAACTTTCCTTTTATAAAAAGGCAGGACTAAAAACGAAGTAAGATTTTAAATCGGCTGACTAACAGCCGATTTTTTCTATATTATAACAAGTGTCTAAAATGTGACATTATATATAACAGTTAGCGTAATTTAGTGATACAGTTATTTAAGAAAATGGATTTTAAGGATAAGTTATTTTTGTAAAAAATAATAAAACTTAGTATTTGACGATATAAAGTAAAAGTTGTAAACTCAGAAGTGTGATAAAAGTTGTACTAATGATGTTACATAAAATAGTGATACAGAATATTGTATTATGGAAGTTGAACTTTTCGTTTTTATCTTACCTTTTCTGTGAAACACTAGTTCATAGTATGTATCCATCCAATTCAGGCCTCAAATCTTATGTAATATCAATCAGATGACCAATTACAAGTTGCTTTCAACTTATGTTTAATCGCAATTTTTGGGTAATCTAAAATAGTGGATTTAATTTTTTAAAAAAAGGCCCCTAAAATAGAAAGGAAGAGATGACACAATGGCTTCTAAACTTAAGAATGCCCAGCTTGATGCCAAGAAAGCACTCGAAGCTGTAGAAGAACAATTCCAAACGCTTCAAATCCTTAATGAACAAGGTGAGGTTGTGAATGAGGCAGCAATGCCTAACCTAACTGACGAACAGCTTCAAGAATTAATGCGTCGCATGGTCTACACTAGAATCTTAGACCAGCGTTCCATTTCTTTGAATCGTCAAGGAAGATTAGGTTTTTATGCGCCAACAGCAGGACAAGAAGCATCCCAGCTTGCCTCTCAATTTGCGCTTGAAACAGAAGACTTTATCTTACCTGGATACCGTGATGTACCGCAAATCGTTTGGCACGGGTTACCTTTATCACAAGCCTTTTTATGGTCTAGAGGACATTTTGAGGGTATGAATATCCCTGAAGGTGTTAACGTACTTCATCCACAAATTATCATTGGTGCTCAATATGTGCAAACTGCCGGGGTTGCCCTTGGAATGAAAAAGCGTGGAACAAAAGCTGTTGCGATTACCTATACAGGTGATGGTGGGACATCGCAAGGGGATTTCTATGAAGGAATTAACTTTGCAGGTGCTTATAAAGCTCCAGCAATCTTTGTTATCCAAAATAACCAGTTTGCCATTTCTACTCCACGTGAAAAGCAAACTGCTGCAAAAACATTAGCACAGAAGGCTGTGGCAGCAGGTATTCCTGGTATCGTGGTAGATGGTATGGATCCGTTAGCAGTATATGCTGCAACACGCGAAGCACGTGAGCGTGCGGTTAATGGTGAAGGACCTACACTTATTGAAACGTTAACTTACCGTTATGGCCCACATACCATGGCAGGGGATGACCCAACTCGTTACCGTACAGCAGATCTTGATAATGAGTGGGAAAAGAAAGATCCACTTGTACGTTTCCGTAAGTTCCTTGAGAACAAAGGGCTATGGAGTGAAGAAAAAGAAACTGCAGTAATTGAACAGGCAAAAGAAGACATTAAAGAAGCGCTTAAACAAGCTGATGCTGCACCAAAACAAAAAGTGACAGACTTAATGTCTATTATGTATGAAGAAATGCCGCAAACTTTAAAAGAACAATATGAACTATATAAAGAAAAGGAGTCGAAGTAAGCCATGGCTCAAATGACTATGATTCAAGCAATAACAGATGCATTACGTACGGAACTGCGAAATGATCCGAATGTGTTAGTTTTCGGGGAAGATGTTGGCGTAAACGGTGGTGTATTCCGTGCAACTGAAGGGCTGCACCAGGAATTTGGCGAAGATCGTGTGTTTGACACGCCTCTAGCTGAATCAGGGATTGGCGGTTTAGCAGTAGGTCTAAGCTTACAAGGCTTCCGTCCAGTACCGGAAATTCAATTTTTTGGATTTGTGTTTGAAGTAATGGATTCCATTGCTGGTCAATTAGCTCGTCAACGCTATCGTTCAGGTGGAAGATATAGTGCTCCGGTTACAATCCGCTCACCATTTGGTGGAGGAGTTCATACTCCAGATATGCACGCGGACAGCTTAGAAGGACTTATGGCTCAAACTCCAGGAGTAAAGGTAGTTATTCCTGCCACTCCTTATGATGCAAAAGGGCTGCTTATTTCAGCAATTCGTGACAATGACCCGGTTATTTTCCTTGAGCATATGAAACTATACCGTTCATTCCGTCAAGAGGTTCCAGAAGAGGAATATACTATTCCACTAGGAAAAGCTGAAGTTAAGCGTGAAGGAACAGATGTATCCATTATTACTTACGGTGCCATGGTACATGAATCTTTAAAAGCTGCGGAAGAACTAGAAAAAGAAGGCTTTTCTGCAGAGGTTATTGACCTGCGTACTGTAAGCCCAATTGATATTGAGACCATTATTGCGTCTGTAGAGAAAACTGGACGTGCAATCGTCGTTCAAGAAGCACAAAAACAAGCAGGTGTTGCAGCTAATGTTGTCGCTGAAATTAATGATCGTGCTATTCTTAGTTTAGAAGCGCCTGTTTTACGTGTTGCTGCACCAGATACAGTATTCCCATTCCCACAAGCTGAATCAGTTTGGCTTCCAAATTATAAGGACGTTATGGAGACAGCTAAAAAAGTACTAACTTTCTAAAAATTGCAGGTTGAGCTGAAAGATAAATAACATAGATAACATAATAATTGGGAAAAGAATCATCTTTTCCCAACTCTAAAGTGAATCGTTCAAAATACATGAAAAATAGGAGATGAATCTCTGTGTCATTTCAATTTAAAATGCCTGATATCGGTGAAGGTATTCACGAAGGTGAAATCGTCAAATGGTTTGTAAAGCCAGGTGATAAGGTCCAAGAAGATGATGTCCTATGTGAAATCCAAAATGATAAAGCTGTAGTTGAAATTCCATCCCCAGTAGAGGGTACTGTTCAAGAAGTGTTAGTTGGAGAAGGAACGGTAGCAACAGTTGGTCAAGTTCTAGTTACATTTGATGCTCCAGGATATGAAAACTTACAATTTAAAGGCGATGATCATGCCGAGGAAGCTCCAAAACAAGCTGAGGCTCCAGCGGCAGTAGAACAAGAAGCGGCAGCTCCAGCAGCTCAAGGTGAAGTGGACCCAAATCGTCGTATTATTGCTATGCCTTCTGTCCGTAAATATGCGCGTGAAAAAGGTGTGGAAATTCGTTTAGTAACAGGTTCTGGGGATAACGGCCGTGTACTAAAGACTGATATTGATGCGTTCGTAAACGGCGGTGCAGCTGCTCCTGCTGCAGATGTAACAGTCCCTGCGGCTGACGAAGCTAAGACAGAAGCACCAAAAGCTGCTGCCCCAATTCCACAAGGTGAATATCCAGAAACGCGTGAAAAAATGAGCGGTATCCGTAAAGCAATTGCAAAAGCAATGGTAAACTCTAAGCACACTGCTCCACACGTAACCTTAATGGATGAAATTGATGTAACTAAGCTTGTAGCACACCGTAAGAAGTTCAAAGAAGTGGCTGCTGCTAAAGGCATTAAGCTTACATTCTTACCATATATCGTAAAAGCATTAACTAGCGCATTAAGAGAATTCCCTGTATTAAATACATCTCTTGACGATGCAACTAGTGAAATTATCCATAAGCATTATTACAACATTGGTATCGCTGCTGATACTGAAAAAGGTCTTTTAGTTCCTGTAGTTAAAGATGCTGACCGTAAATCTGTATTTACAATTTCTAATGAAATTAACGAATTAGCTGGTAAAGCACGTGATGGTAAACTTGCTCCAAATGAAATGAAGGGTGCATCTTGCACAATTTCTAACATTGGATCTGCAGGCGGACAATGGTTCACTCCTGTTATTAACCACCCAGAAGTAGCGATCTTAGGTGTAGGCCGCATTGCCGAGAAGCCAATCGTCCGAAACGGTGAAATTGTTGCTGCACCAGTATTAGCATTATCTTTAAGCTTTGACCACCGCATGATTGATGGTGCGACTGCTCAAAATGCAATGAATCATATTAAACGTTTATTAAACGATCCAGAACTATTGTTAATGGAGGCGTAAGAAAATGGTAGTTGGAGATTTCCCAATTGAAACAGATACTATAGTCATCGGTGCGGGTCCTGGAGGATATGTAGCAGCAATCCGTGCCGCTCAATTAGGACAAAAAGTAACAATCGTTGAAAAGGAATATGTTGGCGGCGTTTGTTTAAATGTAGGCTGTATCCCTTCTAAAGCATTAATTGCTGCTGGACATCGTTATGAAACAGCGGTTCACTCCGAATCATTCGGAATTACAGCTGAAAACGTAAAAGTTGATTTTTCTAAGGTTCAGGACTTTAAAGCTGGAATCGTTAAAAAATTAACAGGCGGTGTTGAAGGTCTTTTAAAAGGAAATAAAGTAAACATTGTTCGTGGTGAAGCATTCTTTGTTGATGCGAATACACTTCGTGTAATGGATGAAAATTCCGCACAAACTTATACATTTAAAAATGCAATTATTGCAACTGGTTCTCGTCCAATTGAATTGCCAACTTTTAAATATACAAAACGTGTTTTAAATTCTACAGGTGCCTTGAATTTAAATGAAGTTCCTGAAAAAATCGTTGTAATCGGCGGCGGTGTTATTGGGATTGAGCTTGGCGGCGCTTATGCAAACTTTGGCAGCCAAGTAACTGTCTTAGAAGGTGCAGACGAAATTTTAGGTCTTGGTGTATTTGATAAGCAAATGGCTTCACTTGTTAAGCGAACTATGCAAAAGAGAGGCGCAGAATTCTTTACAAATGCATTGGCTAAAGGTGTAGAAGAATCTGAAAATGGTGTAGTGGTTACATTTGAAGTAAAAGGCGAAGAGAAGAAAATTGAAGCTGACTATGTATTCGTCATGGTTGGACGCCGTCCAAACACAGATGAAATGGGCTTAGAACAGGCTGGAGTTAAATTAACCGAACGTGGATTAATTGAAATTGACAAGCAATGCCGTACTAATGTTAGCAATATTTATGCAATTGGTGATGTTGTGGCAGGTCCTCAATTAGCACATAAGGCGTCTTATGAAGCAAAAATTGCTGCAGAAGCCATTTCAGGTCATCCATCAGAAATCGATTACCTCGGTATTCCTGCGGTTGTATTTTCAGATCCTGAATTAGCTTCTGTTGGCTATACGGAAGCACAAGCGAAAGAAGAAGGAATTAAGGTTAAAGCTGCGAAATTCCCATTCGCTGCAAATGGCCGTGCATTATCATTAGACAGCAGTGAAGGATTCATGAAATTAATCACTCGTGCAGAAGATGGTGTAGTTATTGGTGCTCAAATTGCTGGAGCAAGTGCTTCTGATATGATCGCTGAATTAGGCTTAGCAATTGAGACAGGGATGACAGCAGAAGATTTAGCACTTACGATCCATGCTCACCCAACTCTTGGAGAAATTACCATGGAAGCTGCTGAAGTTGTTCTTGGAACTCCAATTCATATTATTAAGTAATTTATATTTAAAGTCCTTTCCTAATTTGGGAAAGGACTTTATTTAGTAAGCTCGAATTATTTAGTAGACAATAAATAAAAAGGGAAGGATGATTCGAAAAGAATCCGGAAAGTATCTCTAACTGCCCAGGAAGGAACATATATTTATAACACTAGCTAATGTCTTTGCTCTTCTTGAAAAGATCAATGTATTTTGCGTGGTGATAAAAAATGAAGGTCTATCTTGTTGTCATATTACAATTTATTATTTGGAGCGGCTATACATTAATTGAATGGCTTTCAAAGCATGATCAACTCATTTATAAGGTGATAATGTTTTTTGTTTTTTTTTACTTAGCTTATATGCTGGGAAATTACGTAACCAAATCTCGCAGAAAAACATTATTTATTACTGCTCTAAGCTTGGTAATCTATACCTCGATTCATTATACTCTGGCTCTCTTTGTACATTAAAAAAGCCCCCATGTATTAGGAGCCTTTTCTGTGTTATTTTCTTGGATAATAGTACATGACTCTGTCATTAAAAAGGTGGAGCTCTCCTTGCAGTTTTTTGGCAAGGAACTTGCAAAATTCATTCGCTTTTCCTTTATCACCGTGTGTCGATTGTTCCGGTAATGTAACTTGTATGTATTGCTGCTCTCTTTCTGTGTTATCTTCCTCTATTACGGTTTCCTTATCAACGCCAATTAAAATGGCATAGTAGCGTTCGTTGTCAGAATGCAAATAAAATGCTTTTCCTTTACTTCCTTCTGTTTCTTTAATGTCATATGGAAATGCCGATTCCCCATACTGCCAGTTCAATTGGTTGCCCGTTTTAGCAGTTATATCTTTATAGTAATGAAATAATTCTTTTACTTCTTCGATTGTGATTGTTTGTTTAACAGATGAGGGCACGAGTTTAATAAATGCATTTACAGCCATCACCATTCCCCCTTTTTCGTTCATTTTCTATGTCAATTCTATTCTAGCACTGATTAAAAAGTACTGACAACATTAATTACATTAAAATAAATGATCAATTGTTCTATATATTTTAAAAAGAGTAATAAATGTTCAAAAAGGTCATTTATTATAAAAAATTTAATTAATGTGACATACAATTTAAACTTGAAAAGTTCAATGTGATATATTATTATTAAGTTAAGGATATTAGAAAGCGCTTTAAGATGATTATCATTCAATAAGAAAAGGGGATGGAACAAATGGGTACTCTTGTATGCCAAACATGTAATTCAACTATTGATCACTTTGAAGATGAAAAAGTTACCGTGCTCTATTCTAAATGTAATTGCTGCGAAGATCACAAACACGACGACGAACTATAATAGGATAAAATAAAAAGGATTCCTTTTCTGGAATCCTATTTTTTATCGCTTCTATTGAATTGCTTTATATTCTTTTATCACACGGATTGTTTTAATTTCATCATCCTCAGGACCTTGAACAGGCAAGCCGGCTTCAAGATTTTCACGAATGTAATGGAGATTTTCTTTTGTGATAATTTCGCCTGGAATGAAAATTGGAATCCCAGGAGGATATACCATAATAAATTCAGCTATAATCCTGCCTTCAGATTCTTCAATCGGAACAACCTCTGTTTCTGCATAAAAGGCATCTCTTGGTGTTAAAGCAAGAACCGGAATTTCAGGCAGGAGAACTTCTAATGGTTTAATCTGCCCAACACGATGCTCACAT
Organism: Bacillus sp. ISL-18; assembly: GCF_018613415.1. Lineage (GTDB taxonomy): Bacteria > Bacillota > Bacilli > Bacillales > Cytobacillaceae > Neobacillus. The sequence continues at coordinate 581,767 of NZ_JAGGQG010000002.1, forward strand.
TCGCTTGCAAGCTCTTTTAAAGCATTCACTAAAAGATCTCCTTCAGCTTCCGTATCTCCTAGTGAGATGATGCACAGAATGTTATAAAGGTCTGATAGTTCAACCTCAATATTATGTTTTTCTCTTAGCCATTTTTCTACTTCATAGCCGGACAGGCCTAAATTTTTAACCGAAATAATGAGTTTAGTCGGGTCGAAATCAAAAGTCGCTTTAGAACCAAGGATCTCCTCACCAACACAATAAATGTGGTCGATTTCATTAATTCTTTTCCGAATAGATTGGGATAACCTTATGGTTTTGTCAATTAACTCTTTGCCCTTTGTTGCAAGCTGCTTACGTGCTACATCCAATGAAGCAAGCAGCAAATACGATGTTGATGTAGTAGTAAGCATGCTTAAAATGGATTGAACGTGCTTTGCCGAAACAAGTCCTTCTCTTACATTAAGGATAGAACTCTGGGTCATGGAGCCACCTAATTTATGAACACTAGTCGCTGCCATGTCTGCTCCTGCCTGCATAGCTGAAAGTGGCAGCTGATCATGGAAATGGATATGGACACCATGGGCTTCATCGACAAGTACGGGAACATGATGTGAGTGTGCAATTTCAACAATTTTCTTTAGGTCTGCGGAAATCCCGAAGTAAGTAGGATTAATCACTAAAATCGCTTTAGCATCAGGGTGCTGAGTTAAGGCTTTTTCCACTGAATCAGTTGTAATGCCATGTGAGATACCCAAGTCTTTATCAATTTCGGGATGAATAAAGACTGGAATGGCCCCAGAAAAAACAATTGCTGACATAATGGATTTGTGAACATTTCTTGGGACAATAATTTTATCGTCAGGTCCGCAAACCGCCATAATCATCGCAATAATTGCGCCGCTGGTTCCCTGAACGGAAAAAAAGGTACGATCCGCACCAAAGGCTTCTGCCGCTAAATCTTGGGCTTGTTTGATGATCCCCTTTGGCTGATGTAAATCATCAAGAGGACCGATATTGATTAGGTCTATGGACAAAGCATTATCACCAATAAATTGGCGGAATTCTGTATCCATTCCAGCGCCTTTTTTATGGCCGGGAATGTGGAATTGAATTGGGTTTTTTTTAGCATGTGCTACTAAACCGCTAAATAACGGTGTTTGTTCTTGTGACAATGGTAAATACACCTCTTTATAAAAATGCTCGGAATATTCGTCAGTATTCGACATAAAACAAAAGAATTATATCATTATTCCTTTGTATTTTAAAGGATATATATATAACTTTACTGATAAATTTTAACTATCGTTAGTTTCCCTTAAAGAAAGGAAAATTAACCCGTAAAGACGAATTAACATTTAATAAACGTGAAGGAGGGGTTCAATTGAAATGGAATACACGTATTACTGACCTATTACACATCCAGTTTCCGATTATCCAAGGGGGATTGGCATACTTAGCTTATTCAGAGTTAGCTGCTGCTGTATCAAACGCAGGGGGGCTTGGTCAAATTACTGCGATGTCACTTGCCACACCTGAATTGCTGAGAGCTGAGATTAGAAAAGTTAAGCAATTAACGGATAAGCCATTTGGGGTGAATTTTGCCATTGGACAGCAAGGAAGACCGTTTTCAGATTATCTTCAGGTTGCCATCGATGAAAGAGTTCCAGTTGTTTCCATGACTGGCGGAAATCCAACACCTATCTTTGAACAATTAAAGGGGACAGATATTAAAACCCTTGTACTCGTAGCTGCAAGGAGACAGGCAATAAAGGCCGAGGAGCTGGGAGCCGATGCGGTTATGGTTGTTGGCCAGGAAGGCGGTGGCCATCTGGGCAGGGACGATACCGGTACGTTTGTTTTAATACCACAAGTAGTAGATGCTGTCTCGATCCCTGTGATTGCGTCGGGAGGAATAGGGGATGGAAGGGGATTAATGGCTGCTCTAAGTTTAGGGGCAGAAGGGATTGAAATGGGGACTAGATTTATCGCAACAAAGGATTGTGTACACGCGCATGAAGTCTACAAACGAGCGTTAGTAGAAGGAACTGAATGTGATACAGTCGTCATCAAAAGAACCCTAGGAGCACCTGGTAGAGCCATTGCTAACAATTGGACAGAAAGAATCCTAGAGATTGAGAAGAATCATGGTGATTATCAACAGCTCAAAGACTTTATTAGTGGAAATGCCAATAAACGGTACATATACGATGGAGAAAATGCAGGGGGTTTTGCCTGGGCAGGGCAGGTTATGGGCCTCATAAAAGATGTACCAACTGTCGCTGAGCTCTTTACCCGGATGGTAAATGAGGCTGAACAAATTCGTGCAAAATGGGGAGAATAGAGGTATCATACACAATAGCATAGTAAAGCAGGTGAATGGATGGAATATCAGTACCCCATTGATTACAGTTGGTCGACGGAAGAAATTGTCGATGTGATTAAATTTTTTGAATCCATTGAGAGGGCTTATGAAAAAGGGATTGAACGAGATGAGGTCATGATGGCCTATCGTCGATTCAAAGAGATTGTTCCGAGCAAAGCAGAGGAAAAAACGCTTTGTGGAGAATTCGAAGAAATAAGTGGATATTCTTCTTATCGGACTATTAAAAAAGCAAAAGAGGCCTCTGCTGGAGATAAAATTATCATGAAATAAAGAAGAAAACTCCCGTCGCTGATGTCGGGAGTTTTCTTCTTTATTTCATATTTTGAGCAATTTTATATAGTGGTGCAACTCTGGTAAACACTTCGTCAATTTGTGTTAATAAACCCTCAGCCCCTAATTCGATCACTTTTTTCCCGTTCAATAATATAACCACATAATAATTCAGCCTTTTTAATGGTCTTCAATCGCTCGAATTGAGCAAGTAAATTCGCTTTAGTTAATTGCTAATGTTTAATTGACAGCAAACCAACTAAACAAATGAGTATTCCATAATCCAATTTGGAAATGTGGGGCATTTTATAGCCCGGGGATTATTGGCAAAAGCTACCCATGTATGCTTTGTTCACAAAATACGATAGCCATAAACCTTGATTAGAACATAAAAAGAAGGTCGGTTACTGCGCCTTCTTTCTCCGATAGACTTTATAGATTGTTGCTATTTATATTTTTTCTATTCCAGGGGATATTATTCTTGATGGATGGAATAGGAGGTTGCATAAATGAAACATTCAAAATCATTACTACTGCTAATGGTAATTCTTTCATGGTCGACTGTTCCTTTGCTAGGGAAAGGAGCTTTTAAACGATTTTTACCTGCGGCTATTCTCATAAGTATCGTCTCAAAAGTAATCCACTTATTTGCTCAAAAAAGAAAATGGTGGAAATTTGTAAGATTAAATTCCAAGATAAGTGGTGACACAGCGTTTGTATTCGGCCCTTTCTTAGTCGCAGCACTCTGGATTCTTAAATTTACATACAATAAACTTTTTTTGTATTTGATTACAAATACTATAGGTCATATTTTGTTTGATATTTGGGGGTTAAAATTTTTAAAACGCTCAGGAATAGTTTCGTTAGTGCGTATAAATCCATTCCAGCATTTTTTGTTACTTCAATTTAGAGCGCTGCTTTTATATGGCATTCAGACTTTACTGGATAAAATGAATTTTTTTACTGAAAGACATAAATCATAATGCTTTATATGTGTTTTTTAGCGGTGGATGATTTGTTATTGGCCATTTATCGAAAAGCAATTGAGGAAAAGAGATTTCCTTTTTGAATCTTTGAACCGCCGTTCTAATGAAAATGGTAAATAAGCGGGATTCTAAAGACCAGTGAAATGCTGGTCTTATTTTTTGGTTACATACAGAACGTTAGTTCGTGTATAATAATACCGAAGGGGATGATTCGAAATGGCGATTCGAGACCGTGGTAAAATGAAATGGCAATCGGCTTCATTTTTACCTCTAGCATTCGAAATGACAAGAGAAATGTTCAAGGATCAAGCTCGTACTGCTAAGCCAATATTAGACGAACATCAGACGGAAGAGTTCGACCTTCGTATAGCATACGCAACAGAATATAATCATGAGGTAAAGCTAACTGTATGGGATGACGGTTTTACTCACGACATTACTGGTCGTGTTTAATTACGTAGATCCTTTAACTCATCAGCTTCGGATTGAGGTGAAGCCTGGAGAATTTGAACGAGTGGCATTCGAAAGTGTAGTCGGAGTGAAGGTTTTGAATTAAGCTAACATCTCATGACTAGAGTCAACCTTAAAAGGTTGGTATTTTTTATATCCAACTAAATGGAAGGTTAGTTAAAAAATGACCGCTAAAGATTTTTGCTTATTTTAAATAATCTGGGGATTATATTAGTATTAACAATTTAAAAGAAGGTAAATCGATTGAGTATTGAGAAAAAGAAAGAAATAGTAAGAACTTTTTATAAAGAAGTGGATGCTGCTAACGATAAATATTTTAACTTTTGGAAGGAAAATACCCTATTCCATTGGGATTGGTGGTTATCATTTGGATTAACAATCATTCCCTGGATTTTATGGTGGAAACTTAGAGAGAAAGAAACTACTGCACGTTATATGTTTTCTTCATTTTTTATTATTATAATTACTTCTTGGTTAGACTTTATTGGTGTAGTGTCGGGGCTATGGTACTACCCAAGTAAACTTATACCTACAATTCCCTCCTATGTTCCTTGGGATTTTTGGATGTTTCCTGTATCGATGACATTGTTAATGCAATTTAAACCGCATTTATCGCCATTTAAAAAGGCAATAGTGTACAGTGCCTTTGTATCATTCGTGGGAGAACCATTATTTCAACTCATAGGATTTTATACAATGATACATTGGGAGTATATATATTCTTTTCCGATCTATTTAATAATTTATCTATGTGCGGATTGGATAAGTAAACGTAAAACATTTTAACCATTATCAATTTTTACATAGGATGATTTTAATGGTGTTATTTTTTTATCGATTTTATTTTTCAATACGGTTGCTTATAAAATGAATAAACATCTGACCAAAAATCAGATTGTTCATATTTGGGCATTTTCAATGATATTGGAAATAATTTTTGATATTTTCATTGATGAAAAAACACTTGGCTACTGGTATTTTTGGAAAGGAATTGATTGGACAAATATATTAGTATATACGGTACTAATACCACCTGTATGTGTTATATTTTTAAACTGGTATCCCTTTAATCAATCCTGGAATAAAAGAATTAGTTATATTTGTGCCTGGGTGTTATTTATTTCGGCTTATGAGTTACTATCGCTGCAACAACCTTGGGGGTACTTTCATTACGGTTGGTGGAAATTTATTTATTCGTTATTTCTTGATCCAATTTTACTTTTAACTTTACTGGCATATTATAAATGGATATGTAAAATTGAAAAAATGAACTAACAAAGCTTTCTTAAATAAGCTAGGCAATTTTCTTATTCAAGTAATCTGGAGAGTATTTCTCCAAAGTGAAATAACTGAATAGATAAAAAAAGATTGCAATATAATACCGTTAATATCATTCAATAATGAGGGATTAATTTATGTACAGTCAAACAGATAAAATGGGAAGCAAATATCATTCACTTCAAACAGATATATGGCTTCATCACGATTTGTTTAGTCTTGGGTGGTGGAGTATTATCATTATAAATGTATTATTTCTTATTCTGTTCTTTCTCTTAATTGACCGTTATAGGACGTTGTTAATATCTTTTGCTTTTGTAGTATTACCGTTTTAATGTTTTTTATATTAAAAATTATTGCTAATTTTGTAAGGGATAAATCAAAAAGATATTCGTAGTAAAATTTCGATACTAAAGGCAACATCTTCTCTTTACTCTTCGAATAAATCCTTCAAATCAATTTCAGACCAACGCTTCATTCGTTCTTTTTTCTTCACTTCGTCAATGAATTCATTGGATTGGGATAATCGTTCAACTTCTTTTTCCGCTGCTTTCATTTTTTGTTCTTCGGTGTTTTTCCTTTTTTCGAATTCCTTTCGGTCTATCATTCCGTCAATAAATAATTCCTTTATTCTCTCAATCCGTTGGCTTGCTTTTTCGATCACTTCCATTTGAAGTGCAATCAACGCCTTACCGCCCCCATTTTTGCGTTTTGGAGCGTCTAGGGTCTTATTGTATAATCTTGCTGCAAAGTCTTCCATATCCGCCCGTAGTGCCCTCAGAATGACATCTTCTTGACAACCTTGATTCTTATTACAGCGGTGAATCCCGTCGGGAAGGATATGACGGTACTTTTTCAAATAAACACGATTCTTCGTGTCACGATACCATGATATTCCGTGACCACAAAAGGCACACTTCGATAATCCCGATAGAATGTATTCTCCTTTTCGGGCACGTGGAGGAAGAAGACGGGTTTCTTCTAGTCGTTGGACTATTGTCCAGTGGTGTTCTTCGGTCTTTAACGGTTCATGCAGCCCTTTGACTTTGATTACCTTTGACGGGTCGTTTTCACGGTAATGATGACCGTTCACACGCCGAAATTTGCCGTGAAAAACATAACCAAGATGAAATTCGTGTTTTAAAAGTCTTGCCGTTTGTGATTGTCGCCAAACCGCATTCGGCTTCCCCGAAATTGTTGGGATTCCTTCGACGTTGAAGCGTTGGGCGATTTCTTCCGTTGAAAGCCCTTCTTCAAGAAATAACGTCAACAAGTAGTTGTAAATTTTCCGCCCGTTTTCGTCAACCTTGACCGTTCTTGGATTGCGATCGTAGTAATAAGGAAAGGGAGGCTTTCCGTTGGTGAATTTTCCTTCCTTAGTCCCGTTGATTTTGCCTTGCTTCAAGCTTTTCTTTATTTGGCGATATTCTTGACGGGCAATCAACGATTCGAATTCTGAAAGCATTTCGGAAGATTCTTCGTTCAAATCATAGGATCGATTTGGCGTCATGATAAGCGTATCGGATTCCTTAAAAATTTCGTTAATGATACCAGCGTCTTTTCGACTTCCACGTGTCAAACGGTCAAAAGCAACGACAAGAACAGCATCAAATGCTCCAGCCTCAACTTTATCCAATAGTTCCATAAAAACGGGACGCCTTGAAATGGAATCCGCCGAACCGATTTCTTCATAAAATTCAACGTTCTTGTATCCATTCTTCGCAATGAAGGGAACACACCCGCAACGATTGAACCGAAATTTAGGGGCGACGTTGGAATTGTGCTTTATAATACAAGATTTCTTCCGTTCAAAGTCAAGGTTGGCGACCGAATCGCACAAGCCGTTTTCAAGAAATACGAAGAAAAAATCGAAACCGAAGTTGTTGATGAACTCGACGCTTCGGAACGTGGAACAAGCGGCTTCGGGTCAACGGGTGTGCAAGTCATGGCAAAAGGGGGAATTCGAATGATTAACGAAAAACAAAGTGAATTGAAAGTTGAATTGTTAGCAAGTACACCTAATGCAAGGGAAATCGCATTTACGGCGATTAGAACTTGTTATTCTCACAATAAACCTTCCGATTTGTTTGAAGGTGTGGAATACGAAAAGTATCAACAAAAGACAGCTTCGGATGGGAAGGGCGGAACTGACGCCGATCGATTGTTTCGTCACATTGTATCAAGCGGACACACTTCAACACTGGAACACATTTCTTTTACATTTGCAATCGAAGGCCTTTCCCGTTCGGCATTGGCACAATTGACTCGACACCGTGTAGGTTTTGGATATTCCGTTCAATCGCAGCGTTATGTTTCGGACGCTTCCGATAAGAAGAAAGGTGGATTCCAGATCGTTATTCCGCCGAAAGTTAAAGAAGATCCCGAAGCATTAAAGATATTTCTTGAAACAATGGACGTAATTCAAGCCGCATATGATAGACTTCGAGAAACAAAGATTCCGACGGAAGACGCCCGCTTTGTCCTTCCGAATGCTGCCGCAATCAATTTGACAATGACTTGCAACCTTCGAGCATTACTTGGGTTTTATTCCAAACGTCGGAAAGGTCGTGGGGCACAATGGGAAATCGCCGAACTTGCGGAAGAACTTCATCGTGTTGTCGTTGATAAAGAAATTTGGCTTGACCCTTATTTTGAATTGGAATAAAATTGTAAACAAGTAAACGAATATTAAAAGGGGCTGCTACAAATGAAGAAATTCTTGGGTTGGATTTTTGGAATTTTAGCTGCTTCGGCTGCTTTAACAGTCGTTATGATTTTTGGTTTGAATAGTTTTGAAGGAAAAGCGGAAGCTGACGAAATAACAGTTATGGAGTCAGTACCGACAATTTCGCAAGTTCGTGAAGATGCTTTGGACGAAGAAACTTATCAAAAAATACTACACGCAATGACGCACCAAAAGGTTGCAGCAGACGAAAAATGGGGTGGGTATCGGATTACCGAAGAAGATATTAACCTAATGCTTCGAACGCTGGAAGTTACTAATTACGATCATGAAGATTATTATAGAAAAGTATTGACGTCTTGGAAAAGGGGCGATTTCTCAAACGCAGTTGAAGTTCACAATAAAATTTGGGAATGGCAAGGCGGAAATATTGGAAAAGCGACAAGATTGTTGACACCACAAGAAGAAAAAGAATATATCAAGAAAAACTTCAAATAAGAAGCGGAAAATCCTAACGGGTTCCGTTAGTCTCGTAAAACTTGAAATTGTATTCGAGGATGCACCCCGAATTTGTAATTTTAAAAATGGCTTAGTAAAGTGTTTACTCAGCCATTTTATATTTTATTGTATTAAAACAAATGAAACTAAAGCACCCGTTCTTTAAGTGAGGAATTTCACAATATTCTTAACCCCTACCGAATATTAAAACGTGAATTACCAATTAATATTTTGGCGATTCCTAAAGAATTCACCATTTGGTCCATCTTCACCCAATGTTGCCAACCAAACAGCAGTATCAGCTCCTTCAACGACTGTACTTGGAGCGTTTTCTCCTCCCATATCAGTTTGAACACTGCCAGGGCATACTGCATTTACTTTTATATTTGGTTCTGTAATTTCCAGAGCGACTAGACATGTTAAAGCGTTTAACATTGTTTTGGATATACGGTAAGCTCCCGATGATCCTTTCAAACCTCCAAATCCTTGAAGAATTTCAAATGCTCCTAAACCAGAGGATAAATTTACTATCCTCCCATAACCATGCTCTTTCATTAAAGGGACACTTGCTTGAATCAACCTTAGGGCTCCAAAGAAATTTGTTTCAAAAGTTTCTTTTACCACTAACTCTTCTAATTCTAAAATAGAAATCCCCCTATCAAGGATAATTCCAGCATTATTCACAAGTACATCCAATCGACCATACTCATTCCTTACTCGTTTCATCATTTGTTCGACACTGACTACATTATTTACATCGACTACTTGTAGATCAACAGTCAGTCCATTTTTATACATTTCTGTAACAGTATTTTCCCCTTTTTCTGTATCCCGACATCCAATTAGCACATGGTATCCTTTTAAAGCCAACTGCCGTGTAATTTCTTTTCCGATCCCACGATTTCCACCCGTGACTAAGGCAATCCTTTGATTGATTGAGCTTATTTTATTACTCATTTTAAATATCTCCTTATTTGGTTCTGTTTTTTAAATCTGTTACCACGTCCATCAGCTGGGATTCAGCTCTTCGTAAGATTGCAATTTGTTCTCTGATTTCAGTAAGTTTCATTTCCCCTTTTTTAATTCCATTTTGTATACATGCGTCTTTGATTCGTCCTTCGCTCGCACAATGAAGCAAATCAGCTATCTCATTTGTTTTCAAACCCATGCTTAAATAAAGTTGAATCATTCGAATCTGTTCAATATCAATTTCACTATACTGACGATAGCCATTTTCTAAACGAATTGGATTCAAAAGGTCTTTTTCTTCATAGTACCGTAATGAGCGAATGCTTACTCCTGATCTTCGAGCTAATTCACTAATATGCATTTAAAAGCACCTCTTTTAAATTTCTTCTTGCCTTGGTTTAAATATAAACCATCACATCATGTGAAGGTCAATATCATTTATTCTATTAAACAGTCCGTTATTTGAGAATACTTCAATTACTTACGAATAATTCCTTCTCTTATTAAAGAATATGACCCTATTACTGAATTGTTGTTGAACTAAACTGCCCGTTTGTTCAATAAGGCTTTTCGAAACTGTATTCCAAAAGGTTTGGGTCTAAAGCAACTAAATGGGGTTGCCAGCAATCTGACATTTCTGACACATCCATTTTTTCCGCAACAACGTTTAACCTACTTATGTCTTGATAATATCCAGAATGAATAAGGTCTTTTCGATTTACTATTATTCGATTTCTTATACGAGTTGGAAAAACATCATCACCATTTATTATAAAAAAGCCTTGGGGAATGAAATCTTCTCCATAAGCATCGAGGTTTAATTTTGTTACATCCTCCAATGCATTTAACTCATTTGAAAAACCGTTCTTAAAGGATTTACAGAGTATTCTCAAATAACCACCTTTAACTTTGTCTTGTTCAACTAACCTGCTTAGTTAGCCGAATTGGAACTTTCTCTAATATTTTTCTTCAGTTAATCAACAAAAAATTAAACCTTTTATATTCTACTAGGTTTAAAATATCACAAAAAGGGTATATGTTATTTGTTATGTATCTATAAGGTAGTTAAATTGGGGGCATAAATATGGAGACAAAACTCATCTTAAAGACAGAGATAATGGATTATATATACCAAAACGGCGAAATTTTTGATAATATGCTATTGTCGGAAGCAACAAACGTTTCAGGAAAAATTAAAGAAATATTAGATAAGGGAAATATTGATTTATTAAAAAATGCAAGAAAATTAATTTTTTATGTAGTTGAACAGAATGATTCAGAACTAGTAGCTTTTGCTAAACAGGAGGGAATTGCCTGGGCGACTTACTCTTTAACACTGGCATTAAAATTAGAATGGGTACAAGCGATTAGAAGAACGGTATGGCAGATTATAAATTCAATAGATGAAAAACAGGCTATAATAACAGGAAAAACGGAATATTCAAAACTTGAAAAACTAATAAATGACAGAGTCGATCAATTCCTAAACAACTTTTTCCTTAGTTATTCAGATTACAAAGATAAAATGATCCTTCAACAAAGAGAAATGGTAGAACATTTGTCAGTTCCGATTATTCCTGTAAATTCAATGCTTTCTGTTTTGCCTTTGATTGGTACCATTGACTCGTACAGGATTATAATAATTGAGGAAAAAATTTTAAATGATATAGCTAAATCTAGAATCCAGACACTTGTTATCGACCTTTCAGGAATAGCAATGATGGAAATGGATGTCATAGGTTACTTTGAAAAAATATTAGCTGGTATTTCTATGATGGGATGTAAAGCTATACTTACTGGAATCAGACCTGACCTTGTGAAGAAAATGGTTCATTCTGGAATACGTTTTCAACATGCTGAAACTAGAGGTACGTTACAAGAAACATTAAAGAGATACCTTTAATTTCAGTAACCCCTAATGAGGAAGTAGATCATTCAGATGAAAAATAAGTGGGTTGGGTTTTAGTGGGATATTTAGCTGTTAGGAAAGGACAATAATGAAAATACAAAGGAAGCTAGCACTACGGTACAGATTAGTCATTGTATTAATAGTAAATATAGCTTCCTTTGGGTTGAAACTCGACCAAATCAGCATGCCAAGGGGAATTGCTATGGCATTAATATTAATTTGTTTAATTTTCAGGAATTTAGTCTTACATTATTTATTGTTTTAATGTAAAAAAGACCCTTGATTCTTTGATCAAAGGTAAGGTAGGGGCTTAGTGGTCTAGGCTAAGCCTCATGATTAGGAGGTCTAAACTCCGAAGAATTTAAACATGTGTATATAATACCATTGTCTGAAAATTGTTTCAATGGTTTAAAGCACTAATGCATAAAAATAGTGATTAAAGATTTAAATTTGTTTCCTTATTAATTTATTTTCACTTTACATCTTTGATTCAGATCGTGCCCCCAAACTTTTATAATCCTTTAGTTGAAATAACTTAAAATCTTAAGTGTTTATTAATCATTCACATACAAAAAAGCACAGCACGAATATTTCTGTACTGTGCCTTTTTAATATTTATGCGGAAAAGGTAATTATGAAATACTTAAGCTAAAGTTTGCGTTCTTAAAGAAACAGATTTTAACTTTTTGTCAATCCTTTCAAGTAAGAAGGATAACCTAATCAACAAATTAAGTAGAGTTGATAATAAGCTTTTAATTGAAGTATTCATAATATAATATATCCCCCCACATTGTAATTAAGTGTTATAAACTAACACCATTCTTATATTTTCCTTTAATAACTTATTAATTCAATTACCTTTTATTATTTGTGCCCTATCCTCCATTTGTGGTGGTTCTTCAAACCATCCATGTTTAATCATAATCTCAAGACCTTCTTGTCCATAGAAATAAACATCTTTGACAAGTAATAAAGATCTCATAGTAATATCATTTCTAAGTGTAAAAAATGTACCAAAACTATTTCCAACAATGCTGAAGCCGTTGAGAAAATGTACACATACCATCATAAGCCTTTCAGAAAAGGGGGCTACAGTTGAAGTAGTAACGGTGCTTCCAGAAGTAGCAGAAAATTGAACATCATTATCCAAAAGAATATCTGTCAATACTTTTATTTGTTTTTTCGCAAGTTCTTTACCTTTTACAAAATATTTCTTCACATCTTTATTTTTTGCACATTGGGCAAATCCTGTAATGAGTTGCATACCAATATTATTTGTTTCAATGCCATGATGTAGAAAACCAAGTTCAATATCATTTAAAGCCCTCTTATCACTTAAAGGTTTAAAACCACTCATATAGCTTTTACTTTCTACAAACTCCGTTGTTTTTGGCATTGTTACCTTTGGTGGAAGAGTAAGAACTCCTTTTCTAAGTAAATATTCAGTAGATAACATATAAAAATCTTGGGTTACGTTAGTAAGCCCTTTGTAAATCTTTGCTACATCGTCATTGTAAGCCATATTCATATTAATCGTATACAAGCCCATACTTACCTCTTTTAAAATACGGACAAACATAATATCAAATGCATTGTCGAATAACTTAGGCGCTTCTAAATTTACATCTTCTTTTGTGAATCCTATAGGATAAGCAATTCCTTGTTGTTTAAAGGTTTTTTCAATTTCTAAAACGAAATAATTTAGATGTTGCCATAACCCACCCAAAATATTTCTAGCTTCATCGTCGTCTGTTGTTTTTATAAAATACTCCAGCATTCTCATAATAAGAGTTTTTTCTTGGTATGTAAGCCAAAGAGTTCCTATTTCTGATGAACTTATAGGATTAGTTAAAGACAAAATAATTTACCTCCATAAACCTTTTGGTTATAGTATGCTTCTTTTAAAAGAGGAATTATTCCAAATCAAAAAAACTAGTAAGTAAATAATAATCCAATCATTTTTTTATAAGGCTAGAAGAAATACCTTTTCCCTTCCTTCAAATTAAAAAACTTTTTTCCCTTTCAAGCTTTATTAAACAAAGTGCTACCAAGAATAGTTAAAGAGTTTTATTGAATTAACATTTGTAATAACCACAAATAAATAAAGTTCAGCTAATGGATAACCAATTTAAAAACAACAAGAGACCATCGAAAGATGGTTTTTTTATAAATTTTATATCTATAAATGCAGTTGCTTCTTCAACAAACCTGCCCCGTTAGTTTAGCAAGCCCCTTCTCATTTACCGCACATTTTCATCGAAGTGCTACATTAGCAAAGATTGTCGAACTTTTTGGCTTATATTTTGTTCAATATAATGAACATTTGTATTACAATTGTTTCATAGCATTAACAAAATTTAGAAAAAGGCAAACCTTTCGAAAGATTGGGACGCAAAGCTACAGGTCTAAAGTTATAAACAGCAATGACGGCTGGGCTGCCTAGAATAATACATATTTTAGGAGGGTAACATGTTGAGTGAAAATGATTTAGATATAGAATGGATTGAACTCATTATTAAGGCTCGTAATTTAGGACTTTCTGTTGATGAAATCAAAGAATTTCTAAAAAAATCTTCTTGACCTCATTGAAGGTCTATTTTTTATGTGGTTCGTTATTTGGGTCAAAAAAGTCCTAAAAAAATATCCCTTCTTAAACTATCTGCCCTTTAGCTCAATAAGGAAAGGAGCTGCAGAAGCAGCCCCTTTTTAAATTCTTGCCCGCCGTTAGTTTAGTACACTCCTTCACAATCTACTTAATATTTTAATGGAGAGTAGCCGTTGGTGTATGCGACTTAGGATTAACTCGACGTTTCTTGAAAAAAAAGAAGTAACATTATTTCCTGATTTAAATAATAGTTTTACAAACTCTTTTTCTACACGTCTATACACCAAGAATTAGTATCCACGAGAACTGATATTATTTAAAATTGAATTATATTCTTGGTCACTAATAATACCTAACATTTTACATAGGGAGGAATTTAATAAGATCCTTTTCTTTATTCGTTTAGATGGATACATTCTTATCAACTCCTTTATTTTCATTATATTTTACTCCTCTAAAAAGTTTCCTTCAACCAAAAAAAATTCATAAAGGAAAAAATATTGCCCATAAAATAGAAAAAAACTTACCTGACATTAGGGGGGCGGTATTTTAACTGTTACTAAGCTAAACTGCTATGTTTGTTTAAGTGCAACCTTTCACAATCTTTATTTTAATAAAATATCCATCTGCAACGAAAGTCGCCAATTGAACGGAGGCTTTTTATTTTGCCGTCACAAAACGTTGATTCCAGACCACAAGTTCAAGTGTAACGCAAAACACTTTCGGAAGGGGGAATCACGTTGGGAACTATTAACGGTAAATTAGTCGTCAAAATTGCCTTGTGTGGTAAAATGCGAAGCGGCAAAGACACGGTTGCCAATTTCCTTCGTGAAAAGCACAAGTTCACAGGTTTTCGTTTTTCCGAAGGGATTTGGGAAACGATTCGTCTTTTATATCGGCAAGTTTACGCAAAGCGGCATGAAGAAAAACCACGCAAATTGCTTCAAGATATCGGGCAAAAAATGCGGGAAGTTGACCCGGACGTTTGGGTCAATTACACGTTCAACAAAATCGAAGAAGTCAGGGCAAATCGGGTCGTTGTGTCCGACCTTCGGCAGCCGAACGAATTTAACGAATTGAAGCAACAAGGATTCTTTATTGTCCGTGTAAGTGCGGAAGACAGGATTCGTTTGAACCGTATTCTTGCGGAGAACGACAACTTCGATATTCAAGACTTATATCATGAAACCGAACGTTACATTGACGGGTTCAAGGTTGATTTCGAAATTCAAAACAATGGAACTATCGAAGAACTACTTCAACAATCACAAGCGGCATTTGATAAGGCCGTTCAATATGTGAAAGGGGGAAAACCAGGGGGGCGAATATAATGGGTGCTGCTTCAATTGATTTGAAGTCAAACGAACACACAGAATATCCGATTGAAACGCCGCAAGGGGTGAACGCCTTATTATCAAACATTCATCACGTTCGAAGTGCTGCAATTGATAAAGGCGATTTCGACGCTATTAATTTGTTGATAGACTTCCAAATTGCATATTCAAAAATAAACGTGACCCCACGCCAAAGACAAGCGATTCAGTTAGTCTATTTCGCAGATTTGACGCAAAGGGAAGCGGGCGAAATCATGGGAATTTCACAGCAAGCGGTTCAACAATTGATTCAATCGGTCGTGAATAAAATTGCCGAACAATATAAGAAGGATTTGAACGACGTCAAAGGGGGAAGCAATCATGAATCTATTCCAAGCGATTACAAATAAACACTATTTTGACGGTATGTTTATCGCCAATTACAAGGTTCGTATGGATAAGGAAGTATCGAAATTATTGTCGCTGCTGAACGTGAACGGGCAACCGCCTTCTTTGGATATCCGCAAGCAAGCGATCGAAGCGATATGTGAAGCCTATATCGAACAAACGGGTGAAGTCCCAGACGGCGTTCAAGTTCAACGATTGGGAAATTGGTTATTGCTCGAAGATATGACGAATAATCACCCTGACAAAGTAACCCGTGAAGAATATCCATTCTTGACTAAACGGCAGCTTCGAACCCGGTACAATCGGGAACGGGCAGACGAAACAATCGAAGAAAAACTGACCCGTCAAAATTATCTTGGTGGTAAAAAGCAATCAATGTAAAAAGGCTGAATAATATTCGAGCGTGTCCCAATAGGGGTGGCGTTTTTAATTTGGCAAGAAAAAAAGACCTTCGGCAAAAGGTCGTAAGAAAAAATAACAGAAATTTTCAAAACAATTATAAAAAATTTTTTGTTGCGTCACAATCCCCGATATTCAAACCACAAGTCACGGTGTAACAACGACAAACCGAAAGGGGAAATCGTACGTGACTTTATTGAAAGAACAAACGACGCTAACAAACCAAGCAAAGGAATTCGAAAGTTTCCTTCAAGTAAGTGAGGGATTCAAACGGGGAACAGCTGCATTTTTCGCAAAACAAATCCAAGATTTCGTTCAAAGCGAATTGACTCCGAAGGCATACTTCGAAGCTATTAATCCAAACGACGAGAGGGCAGGAGAAACGTTCTTGATGAATTTCCGACACTTCGTTCAATTCCAGCAAAACCAATATTTCGAAGATTTCCATGAACTTCGTTGGGAACTTGTTCGAAAACATGTAAGGGGGGTCTTTCTAATATGGTAATTCTTCCACAAAACGCAATTATGTTTTCTCACAATGATCTGGACGGAATCGGGGGCGGAATTCTTTTCAAAGCCGCACTTGGTTCACACGCCGAAGTTCATTATTGTTCCTATCAAAATGTGGACGACAAAATCAATCAACGCTTGGACGAATTAGAAAACTCGGCCGACTTTCCGTTTATTCTGATTGCGGACTTGGGAATCAAGGAACAAACGGCGAAACGTCTTGACCGGTATCAAGGCGGAAAACGTTGGCTCGATCATCATAAAACGAATATCGAACTTGTAAGCCGCTTTGATTGGGCGACGATTGACGTTGAAGCAAGCGGAACATTGTTGGTCTTTGATGAATTCGAAAACATTCCAAGAAGTTTCCGTGATTTTGCAATTCTTGTGGAACTCTTGACCAAATAATTCTTGATAGAATTGCCGATCATTCGCAATCCCTTCCGTTGAATCTTATCCTTGAAGCCCGCTTCAATGAACTAATGAAGAAGGGAATCACATTACAAGGTGAAATCGCCTATTTACAAGAGGAAGAAGATTATCAATTCGTTGAAGGTCAAATTGAAGTAAAGAAACGCCGTCTGGATATGATAAAAGGTCAGCTTTCTGAACTTCAAAACGTCGGAGAAATGCTATCAAAATATAATGCATTCGAACGGGAATTCGAAATCTTGGTAATGTAAAATGGCAATTGAAAAATCATTGTCACGAGAAGATATAGCTGAATTGATAACGAGACGGCGAAGACAAATCCTTGTTCATTCTGTGATTTATTATCGTTGGAACGACGGATATGATTGAAGACCATACCTTCGATTTATGGTAGAAAGAACTTGCCGAACTTCAAGGGAAATATCCGGGTATAGCCGCTGAATGTGAATGGCATGAAGCGTTTGCTGATTTCGACGGGGCAACGGCTGCTTTCCTTCCACTTGCAGACCCCGACGCATTGAACATGGCTGGTCGAGTCTTGAACGCCGTGAAAGTTATAAATAGATATCAATAATTGGACGCCGTTCTGTAAAAGTTGGTGAACTTACAGTTGTAGTTCGAAGTAACACACCAAGTGAAGAAGCAATTATAATTTTCAATACTTGGATAAATAAAAAGGGTTACGAAATAGTGAGAAGTGTTCCATCAAATAAATCGAATAAACACTACTGCAACTAGGCAATGTTATAAAAACATTGCTCTTTTATTTAAATTAAATTAACGAAAAAGCCGACAACTTTAATTCCCCGACCATAAATATTATAAACTTTATAAAGATAAAACACCTTGTCTACAAATACGGAAAGGTCTGTGACAGCGCTAATTTCTTTTCCGTTATTGGACACATTAAAAAATACATGCAATATTCCTAGTAGAGGTGAAATCCACGCATGACTTCAAAGAAGCACAAAGTTTTTAATTTAATTTTAATAATGATTCCCTGGTTATCATTATTATTTATAGGTAAAAAGACTTTCAAACGATATTCATTTGCTGGTGTTTTTATATCTATTTTTGAAATTATTAATCATATATATGGACATCAGAGGAAGTGGTGGAAGTTTTATGATAAACCGAAATCATTTTTAAGGGATGAGCTTCCCTTTGATATTGGACCATATATGCCTCTATCTTTGTGGATTCTTAAATTTTCGTATGGATACTTTAAAAGGTTTGTATTAGTTAATGTTTTTGCTAATGCTTTCTTTGCTTTTCTCTTCATGCCTTTCCTTAAAAAATTTAAAATTGTTCGATTAAATCGATTAAACTACTTTCAATTCTTTTTTTACATACACTATAAAGCCTATATATTGTATGGAGTACAGTATTTATTTGAAAAAGTGAGAATAAATAGACCATTTTGATACAATTTATTAGATACCTTTTCTTAACAGCAGAATATGAAAAAGCGTCCGAACCCGTTTCCGCATAGCGGGGGAAAGACGCTTTTTTCTATTTATACGCTAATTTATATAATGGGATAAGTGCTTCAAACGTATTTCTTACAACGTCCAAGAATTCGCTGCCGTTGGTTAAAATCGGGTCATTAGCTGCAATTTGTCGTCCAATAAGGAATTCCGCTTTTTTGACGTCCCGAAAACGTTCAAGTGTAGCTTTTAAGTTGATTTCCTTCATTGAAGTTGCGTCTTTTTTCATATGGTCTTGGGAAACAACAAAATCTTTTGGAACGGTCGTTTTGATCGTTTTCAAGTTCTTCAAAAACGTCTTTGCCATTTCCTCTTTGTTCGGTAACTCGTAAATGAACGCCAACCAAATGAATACATGGTCGTCAAATAAACCAACTTGAAAATGCGGGTGTTGTTTATATCCACGTTTGTTCCCCGCTATTGCCAACCAAGTATCTTTCGGGGCATTTACAGTTCGACGGGCATGTTTTGCTATATGCAAAAACATTTCTTGTCCAAGGTTAACCGAAAGTTCGTCCGTTAATACTTGACCGATTTCACGGAACTTTGGTCGAATCCGTTCTTCAATTGCTTCCATTCTTGCGTCAAGACCTTCTATATTAAAAGTGTCAAAATCAGTCTTTGTAAATCCTTGAAATTGCATTTTTTAGGTACTCCTTCATCAAGTTTAATCGTTTTATTATGGGGGTAAAAGATAGAGACGGAGGGCTTGTAATCAATCATACTTTGCGAACAACCCATGTATCCTTGGGCGGATTAATTGTACGACGAGCATGTTTGGCCACATGGATGAACATTTCATCTCCCGTTAGAGCAGATAGCGTTGGTGCGAATATTCCCCTAATTGTTCTAGTTTCGGGCGAACCGTATTTTTTAAAGCCTCCATCCGTGGTTCTAATCCATCTATTAGAAATACATTGAAATCCTCAGTTGTAAAGCCGCCAAAATCCATTTTGTTACCTCCAACAATTGTTTGTCCATCATTGTAGCATAAGAAAGAAAAACGAAGAAGTTTGTTGCTCGTATGGGTTAACGCACATATTTGTTGCAACATATCTAGGTGGCTCATAGTATACATTAAAACAAAAAAATCAGAAAAGTTAGTATAAAAATGGAAGGGGGAAGGAGTAATGAAGCAGCTAATGAATACATCTCTAAAAAAAGCAAGTGAAAAGGAAAGAACAGCCGTATTAAGATTAGAAATGGATTATGAATTGGCCACATTATTCGAGGCAATTGAAGAGAAGAATGAAAAGAAAATGAAAGAGTGTAAGCAAAAATTAGAAAAAATCCGCATGGAATTGTTACGCTTAAAGGCTTTTTGATCGATTTATAACCTAAGGAGTATACAGAGGGAATGAAACGTGGAGAGATAATAGATCGCTTGTTTTGAACGAACTCCAAATGGGAATAAGGGGAGTTCGTTTATTATTGTGCCCTTATGTGTGATGAGTTGAACGATCTGCTGGTGATGACTAAAAGTTGCTGTTAAAGCTCAATTTGATTAAGCTAGAAGTACATCAAATCATAAAAGGTGCATCATACTACATACATTGAAATAAATGCACGAATGGAGGAAAGGTATGAATTGGGAAACCATAGATGCCAACGCAAAACAATGGGTTAAAGAAGCAGGCGAAAAAATCCGGTTATCCTTTAAGTCCAAGTTAAATATTGAAACGAAATCAAATCCCAATGATTTGGTTACAAACATTGATAAAGAAATTGAACAGTTTTTTATCCAACATATAAGAGCGGTCTATCCTGAACATAAGATTATGGGTGAAGAGGGGTTTGGAGATGAACTTCAAGACCTTGGGGGAATTGTTTGGTTAATTGATCCAATTGACGGAACGATGAATTTTATACACCAGCAAAGGAATTTTGCCATTTCTATCGGGATCTATGAAGATGGAGTAGGTAAAATTGGCCTCATTTATGATGTAGTCCATGATGAGCTGTACCACGCATTTCGGGGAAAAGGTGCTTACATAAATGAAAATCCTCTACCAAAGCTTAAAGAAGCAACCATTAAGGAGTCCATTCTTGCTATTAATGCCACTTGGGTTATTGAAAATAAAAGAATTGATCATAATTTAATGATTCCCTTGGTCCGAGATGCTCGGGGGACAAGATCATATGGAACAGCTGCTCTTGAAATGGTATTTTTAGCAGCGGGCAGGGTAGACGCCTATTTTTCAATGAGGCTTGCACCATGGGATTTTGCCGCAGGAGCAGTTATTATTGAAGAACTTGGTGGAGTGGTGACCAATTTACGTGGTGAAAAACTTGATTTTCTTTCAAGAGATTCTTTGTTCGCAGCTAAACCAGGGCTTCACCAGACCATTTTAAAGGATTATTTAAAAAGTGGGCAATGGTAGAAAAGATGGCTGCCTGCTTAGTGATTAGCAAAAAAGAAGCCCGGGTCCGCCGAGCTTCTTTTATAATTCTCCATTCTGCCGCATTTTTCTTTTGGTTTTAAACCCCATCCCCATAATAACAATCACAGCCGCAATACAGACAATTCCCCCAATTACACTGTGTTCACTAATTGATATTCCAATTCCGACAATACTGACTGCTGCAAGGATTGCATAAATAAGTAAAGGCCATTTCACATTGTTCATCAGCACATTCCCCTTCTGTTCATCTGCGTTTTTGCTTTTTATTTCTATATTACATAAAATCATTTCAGGTTTCCACTTTATTTGTGGTATAATGTTTTAGTTGTATATGAAAAACTATAATTAAAAACAATTTCTTGAATAAAGGTAGGAGTGGAATTTTTTGAATATAAGAAATGATATACGTAATATAGCGATTATTGCCCACGTTGACCATGGTAAAACAACGTTGGTGGACCAGCTGCTAAAACAATCTGGAACATTTCGTTCCAATGAGCATGTAGAAGAACGTGCAATGGATTCTAATGATTTAGAAAGAGAACGCGGAATCACGATCCTTGCAAAAAATACAGCGATTCAATATAAAGATACTCGTATCAACATCTTGGATACGCCAGGCCATGCTGATTTTGGCGGCGAAGTAGAACGGATCATGAAGATGGTTGATGGAGTACTGCTTGTTGTTGATGCCTATGAAGGCTGTATGCCGCAAACACGTTTTGTCTTAAAGAAGGCTTTAGAACAAAACTTAACTCCAATTGTTGTTGTCAATAAAATTGACCGTGATTTTGCCCGTCCATTAGAAGTAATTGATGAAGTATTAGATTTATTTATTGAGCTTGGGGCGAATGAAGACCAGCTTGAGTTCCCAGTTGTTTATGCCTCTGCGATCAATGGTACGGCAAGTACTGATCCTGAGAAACAAGACGAAAACATGAAGTCATTATATGACATGATTGTAGAACATATCCCGGCACCAGTTGATAATAGTGATGAGCCGCTTCAATTTCAAGTAGCATTGCTTGATTATAATGATTATGTAGGCCGGATTGGAATCGGACGTGTATTCCGCGGTACAATGAAGGTTGGACAGCAGGTAGCTCTAATGAAGCTTGATGGTTCTGTTAAGCAGTTCCGTGTTACCAAAATCTTCGGATTCTTTGGCTTAAAGCGTCAAGAAATTGAAGAGGCAAAAGCAGGAGACCTGATTGCCGTTTCTGGTATGGAGGACATTAATGTTGGTGAAACGGTTTGTCCTGTTGAACATCAAGAAGCGCTGCCGATCTTACGAATTGATGAACCTACTTTGCAAATGACATTTGTAGTCAATAACAGTCCATTTGCCGGTAGAGAAGGTAAGTATTTGACTTCTAGAAAGATTGAAGAAAGACTTCGTTCTCAGTTGCAGACAGATGTCAGCTTACGCGTAGATAATACAGATTCACCAGATGCTTGGATTGTTTCTGGTCGTGGTGAGCTCCATTTATCGATTCTAATCGAAAATATGCGTCGTGAAGGCTACGAGCTACAGGTTTCTAAACCAGAAGTAATTGTAAAAGAAATTGATGGTGTTCGTTGTGAGCCTGTAGAACGTGTGCAAATTGATGTTCCTGAAGAGCATACAGGTGCCGTAATGGAATCAATTGGAGCCCGCAAAGGTGAAATGCTTGATATGATTAATAATGGCTCAGGTCAAGTTCGCTTAATCTTTAATGTACCTGCGCGAGGATTAATTGGTTACACAACAGAATTTTTAACGATGACTCGTGGTTATGGAATTATTAATCACACGTTTGATAGTTACCAGCCTATGCTTCAAGGACAAGTCGGCGGAAGACGTCAAGGTGTTCTTGTTTCAATGGAATCAGGAAAAGCTTCTACTTATGGAATTATGCAGGTTGAGGACCGTGGTACGATTTTCGTTGAACCTGGTACTGATATATATGAAGGAATGATCGTTGGGGAGCACACTCGTGAAAACGATATTACCGTTAATATCACGAAGGTAAAGCATGCAACTAACATTCGTTCTGCAAACAAAGATCAAACGTCTGTCATTAAAAAACCTAGGATTATGACATTAGAAGAATCATTAGAATACTTAAATGACGATGAATATTGTGAAGTCACACCTGAGTCGATTCGTTTAAGAAAGAAAATCCTTGACAAAAATGAACGGGAAAGAATGGCTAAAAAGAAAAAAATTGCTGAATTGAGTTAACAATTGAGAGGTGCAAACCCGTGGAAGAATTAAAATCTTTCTCTCCCAGTTTAAGATTTTTTATTGAACTTACGAACGATATTGAAACTGGTGTTATTTTACAATATATCTTTATTGTTATTTTATCAGTCATTGTTTATCGTTTAGGTTTTGCAAAAAAGCTGCCCCTTGGCAAAAATATTGTAATCTATTTCAGCCTATGTATTGGATGCTTAATGTTGCTGTTTTTCTCTTACGCATTACCAATTGCGGAAGGTTTGGGTGTCGCGGCGGTATTATTAATCATTTATAAAATCCGTCTCCATCAATCGAAAAAACAGGCGAATAGTGAAGCAGCAGGGGGGGAATAGAATGCAATCCTTACAGGATGCACTTTATAATTGGCTCACGATAAAAGTGGTTTGTGATGCCCGCCCTGATGACAGAGCAGCGATTGAAACACTTGATTTCTTTGAGGAAATGCTCACTACACAGCATTCTGTCTCCACTATCGAAATAACAAAAGATGATCTGATGTATTATATTTCGTATCAACAGGGAGAGGAAACGAAAAAGGGTCGTTATCCCCGCGAATTAATTGAAATCATGATCAACCAAATTAATCAAGAGCCCGAAAAGTATAAGGACTATCCGAATGATTAAAGCTGCAGAACTGTAGAGCTGCAGCTGGATATTTAAAATAAGTTGTGTTAAGGTTATTGTTGATTTTTAGCATGTTGATTGGAGCGGAAGGCGGCGAAGACTCCTCGAAAATGCTATCGCATTTCCTTCGTGCGTGTGCGGATTCGAGGATGCAAATTCAAAGTCCTGCGGGAGTACGGGGCAGGGGAGACCCCACAGGCGCACATGCGCCGAGGAGGCTCCCCGGCACGCCCGCGGAAAGCGAAGCCGCCTGGAGTGGAAATCAACATTCAAGATTAACACAGCCTAAAATAAAGAACGCTTGTATACGTTGGTATACAAGCGTTTTATATTTGATTCACTAACTAATACTCACCATTCATCCTTATCAGATTTGGGACGGTATAAGTGGAAATTACCTGAATCCCTTCGTGCATTTGTTTTGTCAGCAATTCTAACACTGCAGTCATTACACATATATGTATGAATGGGACGATTCCGAAGTCGTTTAGCAATTAAGGATTCATCGTCTATAGGTTCGATCTTATCGCAAATCACACATTTGACTCTCATTCAAGCACCTCTTTCATTCTTCTTTCGAATAACAGAATGTTTGTATTATAGTATACCATGACAATTCAACTACTGGTAAATCAATTGGTTAGAGTTGATGAAAAATAGGGATAGTAGTAATATGAGAATATCTGTTTTTTATAGGAATAATTAAAGGGGTTGTGTAATATGGCAAATCAAGTAGAACCAAAGCTAATTCAGCCATTATTTGATGAACTGCAAAAAGAACGCTTCGTCACTTTGGCTACGATTGATTATGAAACAGGCGGTCCGAATGTGAGTGCAATATCCTGGGTGCTGGCTAAAGACGAAGGCACCATTTATTTTGCGGTTGATAATCGTTCTAGGATTTTAGAAAATATCAATAAAAATAATCAAGTAGTGATTAATTTAATTGCAAATGAATCTACTTACTCGATTCAGGGGCAAGCGCGTGTTAAAGAAGAACGATTACAAGATGTTCCATTGAAATTGGCAATGGTAGAAGTTTTAATTAATGAAGTGAGAGATGTTATGTTTTACGGATCCAAAATTGTGACAGAAGTTCAGTATGATAAAACCTATGATAAGAAAGCGGCTGAAAGACTTGATAAGCAAGTCATGGATGCAATGAAAAAAGCTTAGTGAAAACTAAGCTTTTTTGTATATGATGGGTGAATGCTGCATGTTTTACTTGTAGTGATTGGATTGGTCCTCTTGTTCTTCATTGAGTTTCTTTTCTTCCTTACCTTTAAGCTTTCGGTCCGGTTTTTCAGTTGCGTTTTTCGGACTTGGTGTGATTAAATCGCCAGGTACTTCAGGTATTAATCGACCTGCTACATCGGCCAGTTCCTCCATAATCCCGCGTATGGGCCTTCCTTTTTTAATATCGGCTTGTATTTCCCGTAAACGCTGATTGGTGTCGGCATCTGCCACAACAATCGCATTGGCCCCATATGGATCCTTTCTTAAACTTTCTGCAACAGAATACTTAATGGAGCCAACCTGTGAACGATCAATTTTCGCATCGACATCAATTCCAACAATGGCATATTTTCCCAAAACTACTGCCGTTGCATCCGACACGTTTGGAATACTAGTTGCAAGCTCAACGAGACGTTTGGAAATTTCCTGCCCGGATTTCCGGTCTACGTGGTTAATATAACTGTTCTTAACGTTCACTAGTTGATTGCCGCTATTGGCATTCTCCTTATGATCCGCAATGCTGCAGCCTGTTAAAAGTAAACTGATGGCAGTTATTAAAAGATTTTTTTTCAATATAATCCACCTCCTAGATGACTTATTGCTGGTTAAATGGGCTTGAACAGTAGACTCTCATACAAGTTATATTGTCCTAATAACAATTATTGTGCGGAACGTCTTCTATCTTTATTCCAATAAACATATATTTTACCAAAGTCCAATCTAGCAAAGGGTTGTTGAAACTAATTTAACAAGCCATACACCAGTGAACCAGGAGGCGTTGCTTTGAGTAAAATATACGTGTTAGATACAAATGTCTTGCTCCAAGACCCGTATTCCATTTATTCGTTTGAAGACAATGAAGTTGTGATTCCCGCAGTGGTCCTTGAAGAAGTGGACTCAAAGAAAAGATATATGGATGAAGTTGGCAGAAATGCCCGGCAGGTTTCGCGTTTGATTGATGGTTTACGGGCCGAAGGAAAACTTTATGAAAAAATTCCTCTTGAGAATGGGGGAACCATTAGGATCGAGTTAAACCACCGATCTTTCCACGAACTACAAGATATATTTGTAGAAAAAACAAATGATAATCGGATCCTAGCAGTGGCAAAGAATTTATACTTAGAGGAACAAGCAAAAGAAAATGGTAAGCCAGTAATAATCGTTAGCAAGGATGCGTTAGTACGAGTAAAAGCAGATGCGATTGGGCTAACAGCAGAGGACTTTTTAAATGACAGAGTGGTTGAAGTGGAACATATTTATACAGGTTTTTTTGAATTACAGCTTCCGATTGAATTATTAGGCCGTTTTTATGAAAAAGGCGAGTTATCACTTTCTGAGGTAGCTAACCATCCGTTCTATCCAAATCAATTCCTAATCATGAAGGATATCCTTGGCAGTTCTGCTTCCGCAATCGGAATGGTTGATAAAACCAGTAAGAAAGTAAAAAAGTTAACATTAAATCAAGAGCATGTATGGGGAATACACTCACGTAACGTGCAACAGACGATGGCGATTGAATTATTGTTACGAAAGGATATCCCGCTTGTTACCTTAACTGGTAAAGCTGGAACAGGGAAAACCTTGCTTGCACTTGCATCTGGTTTGATGCAAACGGAGGATTTTAGAGAATACAAAAAGCTTTTGGTGGCAAGACCGATTGTGCCTGTGGGAAAAGATCTTGGATTTTTGCCAGGAGAAAAACAAGAAAAACTCAGACCTTGGATGCAGCCCATTTACGATAACTTAGAATATCTATTTAATACGAAGAAGCCAGGAGAGCTTGATGCAATTTTAGCCGGCATGGGCTCCATTGAGGTAGAGGCATTAACCTATATCCGCGGTCGAAGCCTGCCAAAGCAGTTTATTATTATCGATGAGGCACAAAACTTAACCAAGCATGAAGTGAAAACCATTTTAACAAGGGTAGGAGAAGGCAGTAAGATTGTATTAATGGGGGATCCTGAACAGATTGACCATCCATATCTTGATGCCTATAACAATGGATTAACGTATGTAGTAGAGAAATTTAAAGACCAGGAAATTTCGGGACACGTTAAGTTGCTAAAAGGGGAACGCTCAGGCTTGGCACGCTTGGCAGCTGATTTGCTTTAGGAGAGAGCTGCACCTATTATAAACGGGTGCCAATTGGCACCCGTTTATGCAGGAATTACAAAATGTGCTTATTTAATGGTAAATCTGGTTACATTTGTAATGGGGGTATCTTTATTAGAGCCATCACCATAATAAATATGGACGGGGCCATTAGAAGTTAATGGTTTCCCATTTTTTGAGTAACCTAATATAAGGTTATATGCCGTTTCCAGTGGAAACTCAATTTCCTCCGTTGTGGTGTGAACAATCAAGCTTTTCGCTTCAGGAGCTGGCTCCGAATTTAACAAAAAAGGTTTAAATGGAATTCCGAAAGTACCTGTCAATACCTTTTCTTTTTCAAATTTCTTTTCGGTCTTTAATGTTGGCGGATAAATTGCCCCTTCCATTATTTCACGGTCCCAGTGTTTAGAGACTGCCTTTGTGTAGGCCTCGACGGAATCGGAAGTCTCCTTTACTTGTGAGAAGTAAGTGGTTAAATCAACCCGGCGGTCGTCAAAAATCCAAACTCCGGGATCAAGCGTAATTGTAAATTTTACATTCCCTGTTATAGTTAAAATGTTTTCCATCATCCATCCCCCTCAAATCTTGCCTTTTGGGCGTTTGTCTTTCCATAACCACTAACTTTTACGAAAAAACCTATATTTGAATATCAATCATTATAATACCGCTTTCTTAGTATAGCTTTTTTTTGCTTTATTGTCATAAAAGTAACTCCTTTTGTCATTGTTCTTGCAATTTCGTGGTGTAAACGGTAAAATTTATAGATAAGTTGAATTATCGCTCTGAAATGGGGGGATCAATGTTGGCGTCTGAAATGATCGTGAATCACCATGAAAAAGCCTATGCCTTGCTCCAGGCTGACGCTGAAAAGATATTAAAGCTTATCAAAGTGCAAATGGACAATCTCACGATGCCTCAATGCCCTCTTTATGAAGAGGTATTGGATACACAAATGTTTGGCCTTTCAAGAGAAATAGACTTTGCTGTACGATTAGGCTTAATAGATGGTAAGGATGGGAAGACAATTTTAGATCAATTAGAGAGAGAATTGTCTGCTCTTCATGATGCGTCCTTAAAAAAATAATGTATAAATAAGAACTCAAACAATACATAGTAATGTTTGGGTTTTTTATTATACATAACAGAAATAATATTTTAACTCTTCATTATTAAAATATTGTAACAAAGGAGAATTTCCTCAAGTATTGCCGCGTATTTTCTATTATAATAGAATGGTATTCTATCAATTTTTGAAAATGAGGACGTCTTAAATGCTGAAAAAAATAGTAAAATCATATGATTATACGTTGATTATTGCCATAATCCTTTTGTGTGCGTTTGGACTTGTGATGATCTATAGTGCAAGTATGGCCTACGCAGTCCAACGGTACCAAGTAAAACCTGACTTTTTCTACCAAAGGCAAAAAATATTTTTATTATTCTTTGCTGTAATCTTTCTCATAACAGCATTAGTTCCTTATAAAATAATGAATTTTACGAAATGGTTTCAGGCACCAATGGTCATTGCCTCAATTGTTTCATTACTAGGCCTTTTTGTTTTTGGACAAGTAAAGAACAATGCCCAAAGCTGGTATCAAATTGGCTCCTTTCTTTTACAGCCATCTGAATTTGTAAAACTGGGTGTCATCATCTATTTGGCATCAGTTTATGCAAAAAAACAACCGTATATTAACCAGTTCAATAAGGGGGTACTTCCGCCTTTAGTATATCTATTTATTGTCTGTGCTATGATTGCCGCTCAGCCAGACTTTGGGACAGCTGTGATTATTGCAGCGATTGCCTGTACCATTATTATCGCCTCTGGTATGAATTTAAAAACCATCTCGAAATTAGCTTTAATGGTTCTTATCGTTGCCCTGCCGCTTATTCTTGTCTCCTGGGGAAAACTATTTTCACCGGAACAAATGAGCCGTTTTGAAGTAATGGGCAATCCTTTTGATGAAAAATATGTAAAGGATGCCGGCTTCCATTTGGCGAATTCATTTATTGCGATTGGCTCGGGCGGAGTAAATGGACTCGGTCTGGGAAAAAGTATTCAAAAACTAGGGTATCTGCCAGAGTCCCATACGGACTTTATTATGGCTATCATTGCCGAAGAATTAGGTATTTGGGGTGTGGGTTTTGTTATTCTCCTCCTCTCCTATATTGTTTTACGCGGAATTCATATCGGGATGAAATGCAAAGACCCGTTTGGCAGTTTATTAGCATTTGGTATCTCTAGTATGATTGGCATTCAGTCTTTTATTAACTTGGCAGGGGTATCTGGTGTTATTCCACTGACCGGTGTACCGCTTCCTTTTATCAGTTATGGCGGGTCATCGCTGTTAATGCTTGCAGGGGCTACTGGCATACTTGTAAATGTTTCGATGTTTGTGAAATATGAAAGTAAATATAAAAATAAACAAGGCCAAACTGACAAAAAGCTTAAGACTGAGGATGGAAAGGTTTATTATCTTTAATGAAAACGCTGGGGAATTAAGTTCCCTTGCGTTTTTAAAAATACATAGAATACGAGGTGCGTTTCATGACTAGACAGATTAATAAAATATTGGTTGCTAATCGTGGGGAGATTGCGATTAGGGTTTTTCGTGCTTGTACTGAACTGAATATTCGGACAGTTGCTATTTATTCGAAAGAAGACTCGGGCTCTTATCATCGATATAAAGCAGATGAGGCCTATTTAGTAGGTGAAGGAAAAAAACCAATCGATGCCTATTTAGACATTGATGGGATTATTGCCATTGCTAAAAAAAGCGGTGTGAATGCGATTCACCCTGGTTATGGCTTCTTATCAGAAAACATTCATTTTGCTAGACGCTGTGAAGAAGAGGGGATTATATTTATTGGACCTGCTTCTAACCACTTGGATATGTTTGGGGACAAAGTAAAAGCAAGAACCCAGGCCGAACTCGCCCATATTCCTGTCATTCCAGGCAGTAACGGTCCTGTAAATGAGACTAGCGAGGTGGAGGAATTTGCTGCTGCACACGGCTTCCCTATTATTATCAAAGCCTCATTAGGCGGAGGCGGACGCGGGATGAGAATTGTTAAAAACAGTGCGGATGTGCGTGATGCCTTTGAACGAGCAAAATCTGAGGCTAAAGCTGCTTTTGGAAATGATGAAGTGTATGTGGAAAAATTCATTGAAAATCCCAAGCATATTGAGGTTCAAATCATCGGGGACCAGCATGGGAACATGGTGCATCTCTACGATCGCGACTGTTCGGTTCAAAGGCGGCACCAAAAAGTAGTGGAGGTAGCTCCAAGTGTATCGATTTCTGAAGACCTGCGGAACTCGATCTGTCAAGCAGCAGTAAAATTAATGAGCAACGTACAATATTTAAATGCAGGTACAGTTGAATTTCTTGTTTCTGGTAATGATTATTATTTCATTGAGGTGAATCCGCGCGTACAAGTGGAGCATACTGTAACGGAGTTAGTTACTGGAGTTGATATCGTTCAAACGCAAATATTAATAGCCGAAGGGCATGAACTGCATGGCCCTATTATAGGTATTCCTGCACAAGAGAAAATAAAGTTGAATGGTTTTGCTATTCAATCAAGGGTTACCACAGAAGACCCGCTCAACAATTTTATGCCTGATACAGGAAAAATCATGGCTTATCGATCAGGCGGGGGATTTGGCGTACGTCTGGATGCGGGGAATGGTTTTCAAGGAGCAGTAATCACACCTTATTACGATTCTTTGCTTGTGAAGCTATCAACATGGGCATTAACGTTTGAACAAGCAGCAGCAAAGATGGTTCGTAATTTACAGGAGTTTAGGATAAGAGGAATCAAGACCAATATTCAATTCCTAGAAAATGTCGTCAAGCATGAGAAGTTTAGAAATGGTGAATATGATACTTCGTTTATTGATACAACACCGGAATTATTTATTTTTCCCGTTAGTAAAGATAGAGGAACTAAATTATTAAGCTACATTGGAAATGTTACAGTAAATGGTTTTCCTGGGATTGAAAAAAAGAAAAGACCTGTTTTCACTCAACCTAGAATTCCGGCGCTAAAATTTGATGTCCCCTATCAAGATGGGACAAAGCAGATTTTGGATAAAGATGGACCTGATGGACTTGTCCAATGGATAAAAAATCAAAAGCAAGTATTATTAACAGATACAACCTATCGGGATGCCCATCAGTCCCTATTAGCGACGAGAATGCGGACAACTGATATTGTGCATATTGCCGAGGAAACAGCCAAATTATTACCGAATTTATTTTCGTTTGAGATGTGGGGCGGGGCCACCTTTGATGTTGCCTATAGGTTCCTAAAGGAAGACCCGTGGGACCGCTTATTAACGCTTCGAGAAAAAATTCCCAATGTTCTTTTTCAAATGTTGTTCCGCGGTGCAAATGCAGTGGGTTATAAGAACTATCCAGACAACTTAATCCGTGAATTTATCAATCAATCCGCTGCAGCAGGCATTGATGTTTTCCGGATTTTTGACAGTTTAAACTGGGTGAAGGGGATGGAAGTTGCCATTGATGCAGTCCGCCAGTCCGGAAAAATTGCCGAGGCAGCGATCTGTTATACAGGAGATATCTTGGATCCAACAAGAGTAAAGTATAATCTTGACTATTACCGAACATTAGCAAAAGAGTTGGAGCAGCAAGGTGCACATATACTGGCAATAAAAGATATGGCTGGTCTGTTAAAGCCGGAGGCAGCGTATCGGTTAGTATCCGAATTAAAAGCAACTGTCGATATCCCAATCCATCTCCATACCCACGATACAAGTGGAAATGGAATTTTTACGTATGCACGTGCAATAGATGGCGGAGTTGATATTGTTGATACGGCTCTAAGTACAATGGCTGGATTGACATCGCAGCCAAGTGCTAACTCCTTATTTTATGCACTTGAGGGAAATACGAGAAAACCACAAGTAAACATTGAGGCCCTTGAGAAGCTTTCCTATTACTGGGAGGATGTTCGCAAAGTGTATCATGATTTTGAAAGCGGAATGATGTCTCCTCATTCAGAAGTGTACCAGCATGAAATGCCGGGCGGGCAATATAGCAATCTTCAGCAGCAGGCTAAAGCAGTTGGGCTTGGGGATCAATGGGATGATGTAAAAGAAATGTATTCCCGAGTTAATAAAATGTTTGGGGACATTGTCAAAGTTACCCCTTCCTCAAAGGTTGTCGGGGATATGGCCTTATTTATGGTGCAAAATGAAATAACGGAGGAAGATGTCCTCTTAAAGGGGGACAGTCTTGATTTCCCTGACTCTGTTGTTGAATTATTTGAAGGATATTTGGGGCAGCCATACGGTGGATTTCCTGAAGAACTTCAAAAAGTCATCCTAAAAGGAAAGAAGCCATTAGAAGTTCGACCTGGTGAATTGCTTGAGAATGTAAATTTTGAAAAGCTTAAGGAAGAGCTGTTTGAAGAACTTGGCAGACAAGTTACTGATTTTGAAATTTTATCTTATGCCCTCTATCCAAAGGTATTTATAGAGTATATCAGGGCAATCGAACGTTACGGAAATATTTCCATGCTGGATACACCCACTTTCCTTTATGGGATGAGACTAGGTGAAGAAATCGAGGTGGAAATTGAAAAAGGTAAGACCCTGATTGTTAAGTTAGTTTCGATTGGTCAGCCCCAGGCTGACGGGACAAGAGTGGTTTATTTTGAACTAAATGGACAGCCGCGCGAAGTATCGATCAAAGATGAGAGTATTAAAGCGACGGTTGTATCAAGATTAAAGGGAGATATGAAAAACGATGAACATCTCTCCGCCTCAATGCCGGGCACTGTCATTAAGGTTTTAGTAGAACGAGGAGAGAAAGTAGAACGTGGAGATCATTTACTGATCACAGAAGCGATGAAAATGGAGACAACTGTACAAGCGCCATTTTCAGGTATTGTAAAAGACCTTTACGTGAAAAGCGGAGATGCTATTCAGACAGGAGATCTCTTACTAGAACTGACAAAAGCATAAATTAAAGAAATAAAAAAGTTGCCGGTAGCTACCGGCAACTTTTTTTAATGCTGATTCCGACGTGATCGCGAATACAAAAGAAGGAAATAACTTAATACTCCAAATAAACAGGTGATAAAAAAAGCATGCAATAGTGCAATATACAAGTTTAACAGGCTAAAGATGATAAACGCACCAGCAATCACTTGTAAGGTAACAAGGATGAATGCAATCATCCAGCCCCAATAAAGCACCTTCTGCTCTTTATAGTGACGTACGGCAAGGTAAAATATATAAGCAATCCAGATAAAAATTAACCCTGCTGCAGTGCGGTGCCCCATTTGCACCCATTGGTATATGTCTGAGGGTAATGAAAATTTGTCATTTGAACAGAAAGGCCAGTCAAGGCAAACCAGACTCGCTTTCATATGGCGGACTAATGCCCCTGTATAGATGACGAGATAACTGTAGATGGAGACCCCCAAAATATGAAAGCCCATTCTTTTATCGATGATTACCTTATCGGCATCAAATTTCTTATCGACTTCAAAGATAAGCAGAGTTAATAAGAATACAGCAGCAAAGGAAACAAGGGATATTCCAAAATGCAAGGCAAGGACAAAACCTGATTGCCCCCATAATACAGCAGCAGCTCCTATTAATCCTTGTAAGAGTAAAAAGATAACTGACAGCAATGAAAGAAATTTAGTCTCTCTAATATGCCCAATTGCCTTCCATGACCAAACCGAAAGGCCGAGAACCATTATACCTCCAACACCTGAGACAAGCCGATGAGCAAGCTCTATTACTAGTTGTGGAGTTATTTCCGAGGGAACAAATTTGCCCTCGCATAAAGGCCAGGATCTTCCACACCCCATCCCAGACCCAGTCTTTGTAACCAAGGCACCGCCAAGTAGAATAAAAATCATAACGATTGTGGTTGCAACCGCCAACCACTTCAAAGAACGCCGCAAAAAATTCACCTCTTAAAAAGTTCAATAATTTGTCATTGGTTAAACCTGACAGTATAATAAATAAAAACGTAACTAGATTTAAAAGTCCCTATTTATCATAACGAAAATAGTTAAAAAAGAACAGAATTTTAGCTGACAATAATTAAATAATAAATGGAAGATGAATAATAACTATATTTCCCTATTATTATAGTGAAAATAGTCAAAAGGCTTGAATCTAAATTTGAAGGTAGTAAAGTTGATGTATGAACAATGTTAAAAGTCCAAATAAAAGAACAAAAAACAAACAAATTGATCGGTTTTAATCTGCTTTCCTTAAGATGCCTCATACTAATAGAGAGTAAATGCTTAAAAGTGTCTGGAACCACGTTAACTTTTGTTTTTTCACAATTTAGTCTAAAATTATTCAAAAAAAGTTCACAAAAATACCAAAAAGTGTGATTTAATATACAGAGAAAGTGTTTTAGAAAATGAAGGATTTTAAAAGTGAAAATACTTTTTATGTTATAGAACTTACTAGAAGTAAAAGATTCCTTTCTTTAATTTTATATCAGTGCTATATATTTAAAAAATCAGGAAGGTATTTATGTCCCTTAATTGGTGAATATTTGTTAGTAGGATTAGGAGGAAAAGAAATGTCCAACTCTAAGACTTATGGTGATTCAGCCATTGAAAATGGTGCTGCAAGTCTGCATGGAACCATCGAAAAAACGACCGTCTGGAAGGACTTCATGGCCCTTATTAAAATAGGAATTGTTAATTCCAATTTAATTACCACATTTACTGGTCTATGGCTGGCGATTCATTTCTCAGGTCAAAGTTTTTTAGATAATTTAGATATTATGTTTTTTACAGTAGTTGGTTCTTCCCTCATTATTGCTGGTTCATGTGCCATTAATAATTATGTTGACCGGGATATTGACCATTTAATGGAGAGAACGAAAACAAGACCTACTGTCACAGGGAAGGTAATGCCTGTAAAAGTCTTAGTTCTTGGTATTTTGCTTATTGGACTGGGGACACTGTGTTTATTCTTTACTACAGTAACTGCAACAGTAATTGGACTGCTTGGAGTTTTTAGTTATGTTTTTCTCTATACACTATGGTCCAAGCGTCAACTGGTATCAAACACGATTATTGGAAGCATCTCAGGTGCAGTACCACCGTTAATTGGATGGGCAGCAGTGGATGCTAATCTAGATATTATGGCTTGGGCATTGTTTGTTTTAATGTTTGTTTGGCAGCCACCTCATTTCTATGCTCTTGCAATGAGAAGAGTCAAAGAATATAGAGCCGCAGGAGTTCCTATGCTTCCGGTGGTTAAAGGCTTTAAAACAACTAAGATTCACATTTTGGTTTGGGTGGCATTACTTCTGCCAATTCCGTTTTTTCTTACTAAGTTAGGAATCCCATTTCTGATTCTAGCTACCGCGCTTAATGTCGGCTGGTTAGCATTGGGGATTTATGGATATAAGGTCAAAGATGACATTAAGTGGGCGAAACTAATGTTTGTCTATTCTTTGCAATATTTAACGATTATTTTTGTGGCGATGGTTATAGTTACATTAATTTAGTTTTGCCCCTAGGTTCATTCCGGGAGATAGGAAGTCTTTACTTTCTTTTCCTATTAGATGATTGATGACGGTTACATATACTAAGATTTAAAGCTGTTACTGTCAGTCGCTAACGAAGGAGTGAACCATCCTACATACTTCTTTGACCAACAATATTTATTTGATTTTATCAGTGAAAGAGGGGATTGATTAAGCTATGAAAAGGCTTGCAAAGTGGCGTTTGATTTCGTTGTTTGCGATTTTAGCGCTTGTACTCTCCGGGTGTGGGAAACCATATTTATCAGCGTTAAATCCAGCTGGAGAAGTTGCAGACACAGAATATGATTTAATGAAGTTAAGTACCTATATCATGGTAGGAGTAATCCTAGTAGTAGTAGTAATCTTTGTTTTGGTATTTCTCCGTTTTAGAAGAAAAGACGAAAAAATCCCAAAACAAGTTGAAGGAAGTCATCGTTTAGAAATTATCTGGACTACGATTCCGATATTATTACTACTCATTTTGGCTGTTCCAACAGTTGCGTCCACATTTAAGCTTGCTGATGTGAGCCCGATGGACAAGAAGAATACAAAAGCACTTATTGTAAATGTACGTTCGCATTTATATTGGTGGGATTTTGAATATCCTGGTCAAAAAATTGTAACAAGTCAGGAATTAGTGGTTCCTACAGATGAAAAAGTTTATTTTAATTTAAAATCTATGGATGTTAAACACTCGTTCTGGATTCCGGCTGTTGGCGGCAAAATCGATACCAACACAGATAATGCCAATAAGTTTTGGCTGGAATTCGATGATAAACGTGCAAATGAAGCCGGTAATCTTTTCTATGGAAAATGTGCTGAGCTTTGCGGACCTTCACATGCTTTAATGGACTTTAAAGTGAAAGCGATGAGCCGTGATAAATTTGATGCTTGGGTTTCTGACATGCAGAATGTAAAAGAGCCGCAAAAAGCTACCAATGATTTAGCAGCTCAAGGTCAAGAAATTTTCAATAAAAGCTGTATTGGCTGTCATGCTGTTACACCAGCTAACAAAATGCCAGATACTGCACGTGTTGCACCTAACTTGACTAACTTTGGTGACAGATCTCGAGTTGCCGGTATTCTTGACCATAATAAAGAAGAGGTAAAGAACTGGATCAAAAATCCTGAAACCTATAAACCAGGTAATATGATGACTGGTAAATACGGAAACTTGACTGATGACCAAATTGATGCCGTTGCAGAATATCTAATGGGCTTAAAGGTTCAGGAATAATAGGGGAATTGGTTGAAAGGGAGGTAAAATTGTGAGTACCATTGCTCAAAAAAAGGGATTTGGCGCAACCTTATGGGATTATTTAACAACTGTCGACCATAAAAAAATTGCCATCCTATACTTTATTGCAGGCGGATTTTTCTTCTTAGTCGGAGGACTAGAGGCGGTTTTTATCCGTATCCAGCTTGCTGTACCTAATAATGATTTTGTTAGTGCAGGTGCATATAATGAAATTCTTACGATGCACGGAACAACAATGATTTTCTTAGCGGCTATGCCGTTGCTAATTGGTTTTATGAATGCTGTAATGCCATTACAAATTGGTGCACGTGACGTAGCGTTTCCTTTTGTTAATGCGGTAGGATTTTGGTTATTCTTCTTCGGAGGAATCTTTCTTAACCTATCATGGTTCCTAGGCGGTGCACCTGATGCGGGCTGGACCTCATACGCATCACTTGCTCTACATTCTAAAGGCCACGGGGTTGACTTTTATGTACTAGGACTACAGATTTCAGGTATCGGTACATTAATCGGTGGTATCAATTTCCTTGTTACCATTATTAACATGCGTGCTCCTGGTATGACCTATATGAGGATGCCATTATTTACTTGGACAACATTTGTTGCTTCTGCATTAATTTTATTCGCATTTCCTCCATTAACAGTTGGTTTGACTTTAATGATGTTTGACCGCTTGTTTGGAGGTAATTTCTTTGATGTAACAATGGGTGGAAATACCGTTATTTGGGAACATCTTTTCTGGATTTTCGGTCACCCAGAGGTGTATATCTTAATTCTTCCTGCATTTGGTATTTTCTCGGAAATCTTTCCGATTTTCTCAAGAAAACGTCTTTTCGGTTATTCATCGATGGTTTTTGCGACTGTGTTAATTGGTTTCTTAGGTTTCATGGTGTGGGCACACCATATGTTCACAACTGGTTTAGGACCTGTTGCCAATGCTATTTTTGCCGTGGCAACAATGGCAATTGGGGTACCAACGGGTATCAAGATTTTTAACTGGTTGTTTACAATGTGGGGAGGAAGTATCAAATTTACTACTCCAATGTACTGGGCTTTTGCCTTTATCCCTACCTTCCTTATGGGAGGGGTTACAGGTGTAATGCTCGCCGCTGCTACAGCAGACTACCAATATCATGATACTTACTTTGTTGTTGCTCACTTCCACTATGTTATTGTTGGTGGGGTAGTGTTCGGTATTTTTGCTGGCATACATCTTTGGTGGCCAAAAATGTTTGGAACGATGTTAAATGAAACGTTAGGAAAAATTACATTCTGGTTCTTTTTCATTGGGTTCCATTTAACTTTCTTTATCCAGCATTTCCTAGGTTTATGGGGCATGCCACGTCGTGTCTTCACATACCTTCCAGGTCAAGGTTTTGAAACTGCCAATATGATCAGCTCTGTTGGAGCCGGATTTATGTCAATTGCAGTAATCATCATGCTTATTAATGTTGTAATGACTTCTGTGAAAAATGTTAAAGTGGGTAATGATCCATGGGGTGACGGCAGAACGCTTGAATGGGCAATTCCATCACCACCGCCATTTTATAATTTTAAACAGCTTCCATTAGTTCGTGGTTTAGATGCTTATTGGATTGAAAAAATGGAAGGGAAAAAAGGCATGACACCTGCAGAGCCGCTTGGTGATATTCATATGCCTAACGCTTCATTTATCCCATTTGTAATTGCATTAGGATTGTTCATTGCAGCATTTGGTGCAATGTATCATGTTGATAAAGTGTCCTGGGCATTACCAGTGATGATTATTGGGCTTCTAATCACTTTTGGTTCATTATTTACTCGTTCGGTTAAAGATGATCATGGATTCCATATCCATAAAGAAGAATTGCAGGAAGAAAAGGGGGCTAAGGCATAATGCACGCTGAAGAAAAAATGACTTTTGAAACATGGCCTGCTGAGCCGGAAAGATCGACCCTTGAGGCAAAAAATAAATTTGTTGGTTTTTGGTTATTCTTAGGGGGAGAGACCGTTTTATTCGCCTCTCTCTTTGCCACCTACCTAGCGTTAAAGGATAAAGTTCCGAATACAAGTCAGCCGTTGGCAAAGGATCTATTTGAACTACCGCTCACATTTATAGCGACAATGCTGCTATTAACCAGCTCGATTACAAGTGTGTATGCGATGTATCACATGAAAAATTTTGCCTTCAAAAAAATGATGCTTTGGCTGGGCGTTACCGTTTTATTAGGTCTTGGCTTCCTTGGCAGTGAGGTTTATGAATTTACAAATTATGTCCATGAAGGTCATAAATTTACCAGCAGCGCGTTCGGTTCCGCTTTCTATTCACTTGTTGGTTTCCACGGAGGGCACGTTGCATTTGGTTTGTGTTGGATTCTAACATTGATGATTCGGAACTCTAAACGTGGGCTAAGTCTTTACAATGCACCTAAATTTTACGTTGCCAGCCTTTATTGGCATTTTATTGACGTAGTATGGGTATTTATCTTTACAGTAGTATATTTAATGGGGATGGTGGGATAAAATGACAAATCAGCCATTAAGCTCAAACAACCCAAGAGTGGACCTAGAATATCGACGTAAAAAAAGCGCAGAAGAAATGCGCTACCAAGTTATCTCGTTTGCATTGATGATCTTTTTAACCTTAGTGGCCTTCGCTTCAGTTGCCATGAAAGGTACAACGCAATGGTTTACCGTACCGTTTATCGTTTTATTAGCTGCAGTCCAAGTTGTGTTCCAATTATTTTATTTCATGCATATGAGTCATAAAGGGCACGAAGCACCGAAACTTTTCTTGTTTTCGGGATTATTTGTCGGACTAACTGCAATATTAGCTTTTAGCACCATTATTTGGTGGTAATGCTTAAAAGGAAAAATCGGCGTTTAGCCGATTTTTCTTTTTAAGGAAAACTCTTTGCGAGGTCTATTTTCTACGGGTATAATAACAATAATAAGATTCTTTTAATATTGAGGTGAGATCTGAGTGCTTTCATTAGATATTTTTGGCTTTGAAGCCCTTTGGAGCCCGTACTTTTTAATTATATTACTTGCCATAACGGTTGCTTACTTTCTAATAACAACAAAATTTAGAATGAAGTTTCAACAAAGTGAGCCTTTAACAGCTAAACAAGCAAGCTTATTTTTAACGGCAATGTTCTTATTATATGCAATCAAGGGATCACCGTTGGATTTAATGGGGCATCTAATGTTTTATATCCATGGCATTACAATGGTTCTACTAGTTTTCCTTGTTCCGCCCTTGTTTATTGTATCTATTCCTAATTGGCTCTGGAGAACAATTTTAAATTTGAAGGTAATTAAAACGGTATTCCAGTTATTTTCAAGACCTGTGATTGCGATCCTTTTATTTAATGCTTTCTTTTCCTTTTATCATATACCACTTGTTTTTGACCACGTTATGCAAAATAGATATTTACATGCGGGTTACTCAATTGTTTTGTTTGTATTTGCCATTGGCATGTGGTGGTCGCTGGTTTGCCCGCTGCCCGAATATAAAAATTTAACTGGAATAAAGAAGGTTGCTTATATTTTTGTAAACAGTATCCTAATTACTCCTTCATGTGCACTGATTATCTTCTCGGATAACTCCCTGTACGCCACATACCATGATCCCAAGGTATGGTCACAAGTGATGAGTTTATGTGTTGGTTCGTCGTTTGATAATCTCAATATAACGGGTCCAGAATTATTTAGTTCCATGTCTGCAGTGGAAGATCAAAGGCTGGGCGGGGTTGTCATGAAAATTCTCCAAGAGATTATTTTTGCCGTTGTTTTAGGACAAGTTTTCTTTGAGTGGTATCGCAACGATCAGGAAGAATCAGAACGTGAAATGAAAAAACATCAATTAAATCCTACTCACTAAATACTCCCTTCATAAGGGGGTTTTTTAATGAGTATTAATTGAAATGAGTTGGGAACTACTCTAAAATAAGGGTAGTACATTTAGAAGAGAGGATCTACGATGAATTCCTTACCAATATTACCTACCATAAGTACGTCTTTTATTGTTTTAAGTGCTATTACGGTTGCCATTGGCTGGTACCAAATAATACAAAGAAAAATTGATGCCCATAGAAAGACCATGTTTACTGCTGGGATTTTTGCCCTTATCTTTTTTATCATTTATGCCACAAGAACCATTTTTATCGGAAACACTTCTTTTGGCGGACCAGCAGATATAAAAATTTATTACACCATTTTTCTTGTTTTTCATATTACATTAGCAACGGTAGGAGCAGTTTTTGGCATCATTTCTTTATTAACAGGATATAAAAACAACCTGCCCATCCATCGTAAGCTAGGACCGATAACCAGTTTTATCTGGTTTTTTACAGCAATAACGGGAGTGGCCGTTTACTTATTGTTATATGTTTTTTATAAAGGCGGAGAGACAACATCAATGATTAAAGCAATTCTTGGATTATAAACAATTTCCAAGAGCACTATGCTTAAGTCTAGCTAAATATCATGCTTAAAAATATAGGTGCTATCTTTGGCGCCTTTTTTTACATCGATCTTAGTTATCTGAATACTAGAAAAATGAGAATTCATTAGAAATCACATATGGAGGAAGAGGAATGGAGATTAAAATACTTAATGAAAACGATTATTTAGAGACATTACGGCTATCTGAGTATGCGTTCCAGTATCATGTCCCCGATGATAAGATTCCTAGCAGATTAGAAAAGTTAAAATCTCATAAATTATTAGGGATAAAAGAAGATAATGTTCTTGCAGCCAAATTACACATTATTCCACTCGCAGTTCATATGAATGGTGATGAGTGGGAAATGGGGGGGATCGCCGGGGTTGCTACCTTTCCGGAGTATAGGCGGAGTGGATATGTTAAATCTTTACTAATGGAAGCGTTATCACAGATGAGTCAAGATGGGCAAATTGTCTCTTTATTAGCCCCATTTGATTTTGCATTTTATCGTAAATTTGGCTGGGAAATTTTAAGTGATGTTAAGAAAGTAATGATTGAAAAAATAAATCTCCAATTCCTCAACCCACAGCCAGGTTTCATTAAAAGGTATGCTAAGTCTAAACACCATGAGGATATAGAGGATATTTATCGGAAGTATAGCCAGAACTATATGGGGCTGCTTGTTCGTGACACGGACTGGTGGAAAGAACATGTTTATGATGAGCAATCACATGCTGCGGTTTACTACAATTCCGCTAAAGAGGCAAGGGGATATATTTTATATACTATAAATGATAGAAAAATGGATATTCAAGAAGTAGTGGTGCTAGACCAGGAAGCAAGAGTGGGACTGTGGAATCTTATTTGTCAGCACGATTCAATGGTCGATCGCGTTACTGTAAATTTGCCAGTACATGATCCATTTTCCTATTTCCTAAACCAGCCGAAATTAAAAACAGAGGTAATGCCTTATTTCATGTGTAGAATTGTTAAGGCAAAAGAATGTTTAGAAAGGTTTCCGTTTGATCAGAAAGCAGAGCCTATATTTCTTCATCTAGAGGATCCTTTTGCTGCTTGGAATAACGCCACCTATCTTATTGGTAATGGTGAAGTAAAAGCGTATAAAGCGAAGCAGGGAAGCCAGTGTGTCAACCCGCCCAAGAAGGGGATCCGTTTGACCATCAATGAATTATCTGCGATTCTCTTTGGCTATAAAAGGCCTGTTGAGCTCTTTGAATTGGGGTTAATAAAGGGGGCAAAACAGGAAATTAACCAATTTGAAACGATGATCCCACAACTAAAATCGGCCTTCTATGACTTTTTCTAATCAAAAGAAAAGAACAAGGCGCATGAAACATTTCATGCGCCTGTTGCATTTTAAATTGCAAATTGACTGATTTCTTTTGTCACGGTTTCAATGATTTTTTTACATTGATTAACAAGGGAAGCAGGGAAGTTTTCCCCCTCACCATATTCTACCCCGTGAGGATAATAATGCTTTCCTAAAAGTGGTGTCAGCAATTGAATCGTTGCCTTAAACGTGTCCACATCGCCTTCAGTCGCTACGCCTTGAATGCGAAGATAGAAAATGCCTTCTTTTAGCTCGAATTTGCGGTCATATGTAACTCGGTCATAATCCCATTGACCGGCCCGGACTAAACCATATTCATGCATTACGTCATCTAAACGGTTTATGTCCGCTTTTAATTTTTCAATTCCAGTATTCTCGAACTTCATCCTAAATCCCTCCTAAAAACAGTTGCCATGCCCCTATGTTCCTAAATTGGTATTGAAGCAAAATATAATTCATTTTAATAATAGTTGAATTTTTAACAACTTGCAATGAATAGATTTGAGCGAATAAAACCGGTTGCATTGGTAAAGCCTAAACTATTGAAAAGGGGTATAAAAATACTTTTGGAGGAAATAATTATGGAAAAAATACGTGACATTATGACAGATGAGGTAGAATGTTGTACATTATTAGATAATATTTTTGAGGTTGCTGTTAAGATGAAGGAGCTAAACGTTGGAGCGATACCAATTGTTGATAAGGAAAAAATAGTAGGGATGATAACAGATCGGGATATTGTTATAAGAGGGGTAGCTGAAAAACATCCTGGGTCTACAAAAGTAGAAGATATCATGAGTAAAAAATTGATATCAGTAAGTCCAGACACTTCCTCAAGGGAAGCAGCAAAACTAATGGCTGATCATCAAATTCGCCGATTACCTGTTGTAGAAAATGAAAAATTAATAGGGATTGTTTCTCTCGGGGATTTTGCCATTCGTGAGCTGACAGATGACCAGGCAAAAGAAGCCCTAAGCGAAATCTCAGAACAGAATTATAATGACTTACAGCATTAGAAATTTAAAATTTTATTAATAACCATTTGAAACAGGTACATGATGTGCCTGTTTTATTTTTAATCAGGTAATAATTCTGAGATTTTTGCTTATCACTCTTACTAAACAGGATATAAATGATATAATTGTTTAATCAAAACATATAATGATAGAAATTGTTAC
Organism: Bacillus sp. ISL-18; assembly: GCF_018613415.1. GTDB lineage: Bacteria > Bacillota > Bacilli > Bacillales > Cytobacillaceae > Neobacillus. The sequence goes on from NZ_JAGGQG010000002.1 coordinate 625,713, forward strand.
AGAGAGGGTGAGTGCGACTGCGTACTCTAAGCAGAATCTTAATACTCTCAGTTGTTTTCCTAACAATTGGTTTTTACATTAGTATAAATGGAAAAAATGATGATAGTAAAGTACTGATTAAGGAAGATCATACGTCCGAGATGAAACAATCTACGCCACAGGATGCTGATAAAACAAATGAGAGTCCATCACCATTGGAAAAGCCAAAGGAAGGTTTAGCTCTTTTAATCGGACAAGATGTTTCTAATCTCGAAAAAGAGTATGGAGCACCGATGAGAATTGACGAATCGATGTATGGTTATCAATGGTATATTTATAATCAAAGCGACAGCCGTTACTTACAAGTAGGGGTTGAAAATAATCGGGTTGTCACTATTTTTGCCTTAGGGGAAAGTTTAGATGTTGCCCCCTTTGAAATTGGCCAGCCTGTCGAAGAAATATTTAATACGCAATTTTTTGATACAAATATTAATCTTAAAGTAAATGGGAATACTTATCGTTTCGAATTGAATGATACGGATTTAAATCTTCGTCCAATGGTTCGTATGGGGGATATTTATGTCCAGTTATATATAGATAAGTTTACTGGTAATCTTTCAAGTGTGCGTTTTCTCGATGCAGAAACCTTGGTTAAACAACGTCCATATGAACTAGTTTATCGCGGCCAGCTCATTACGCCACCTGCTCTTGATGAAGATAGGATGAAATTAGTAGAACAAAGTACAGAACAAGAAATTTTTGATATTACTAATGCTTTAAGAATTAGGCACAAAGTAAAACCCTTGGTCTGGGATGAAAAAACTGCTGAGGTTGCCTTTGAACATAGCAGGGACATGGCTCAAAACAATGATTTTTCCCATACGTCAAAAAAATTTGGTGATTTGGCCAATCGCCTAAAAACAGCTAAAGTTGCCTATCAAAATGCCGGGGAAAATATTGCTGCCAACTACACGGATGGACCTGCAGTAGTAGAGGGCTGGCTTAATAGTAAGGGACATCGAGATTCATTATTAAATAAAGATTTCTCTCATCTAGGTGTGGGAGTCTACGAAAAATATTATACACAAAACTTTATCCGTAAAACAGCGGAATAAATTGAAAAGAGGTGGCATAATGTCACCTCTTTTCAATTTCCCAGTTAGAAAATAAAAAATGGCTTTTTTCCCAACTGCCATATAAGCGAACGGTTTCCCCGATTATAAATGTGTCTTTTTTAGCGTCTGGAGTAAGGGGAGTTGTTTTTAATGCAGTAATCACCCTGTTGGAGGATTGAAGTTTAATGCTCTGAACCAAAACATACCGGTCATAATAGAACCGCTGCTTCTCTTCGGTGCTATCGATTATCTCACCTGTTACAACTGATTCCTGACGAACGTCCCCAGCCTTAAGCCATTTTCGATTTTGCTCTTTTCTCTCTTTTCTCGTTACCCAAAAAAAGTACAGACATATAATCGGGATCACTATGGCGGTAACCATCTCGATTAAACGCCTCCCTATCCCTTTTTAATGATAAAAAAAGTGCCAGTGGCATAGGCTATTTTTTTTCCATCACTGCGGAAGGCCTCACCAGAAATGACCATTGTTTTCGTGCCTTTATGAATAACCTCAGCTTTGCAGCGAAGTGTTTCACCAATACCCGGTGCTATATAATGAATATTTAATTGATTTGTTACGGCACCATATCCTTCCGGCACTAGCCGATTGACCAGAACCCCCATGGAAGTATCAAGAACCGTTGCGGTAATTCCTCCATGAACAATGTTTAGGTTATTATGAATAACAGGACTAATGGGAATCGTAATTTCATAGCATTCATTCTCGAAGCTTGTTTCCATATGCAAGATTCCATCAATATAGGTACGCCGATTACCTTTTATCTTATTTTGTACACCCTCAAGTAGCTGCTTGATCACACCGAGGTCTTCCTCAGACCCTTTTTGGAGAATGGATTCTAATAAATGACGTAATTCTTCCTTCATATTTTTACCTCTTTCATATCTTTATCTCTTGCCATCTTACCACTAAGAAGGCGAATAATAAATTAATTAACTGCGAAGGCATTTCACACTTCCTCTTTTTATACATATTGTATTATTGGCGATTAATATGGGCAGAGGTGAGAATAAAATGACGCAAAAGAAATTGCATCCTTCCGTGCTCCAATTTAAAGAATTTGTAAAGAACAATCCGCACATCATTAAGGAAGTTCGGAGTGGAAAGGCGACTTGGCAGGAATTATATGAGGATTGGTATTTATTGGGGGAGGAAGATACCCGCTGGCAGACGATGGGTACTGAGAAGGAACAGGAATCTAAAACAGACCAAGAGTCTAAAAATGACTGGTTATCCAATATCATGGGCATGGTGAAAAAAATGGACCCAAATCAAATGCAAGGCCATATAAATAACTTAAGTCAGGCTTTAGGGGCAATCCAAGGCGTTATATCCCAATTCCAAGGTGGTAATGTTAACTCTGTTTCAGGACCATTAAAGCCGCAAGAAGGACCGAAGCATCCATTTGCTTTTCGAAAAGACTAAATGGAAGGGACCCATACAAAATGCGAAGAGATGTACTAGATTATTTGGAACGTCAAAAGGATTTAAAACAATTTATACGAGAACAGCCGCTATGGTATAGAAAACTTACAAGAAACCCTTATGATTTACAAGCACTCGAAGTTGCTTCGTTACACTATTATAAAAAAACAATCCCCGATCATGTAGAGAAATTTTCAAATAGCGTGCAAATGGCTTCGATGATGTACCATATGTTTCAGGCAATGAAAACGCAAAATTAAGAAAAGACCACAGTATTCAATTGTGGCCTTTTTTCATGCTCTCGCTATTTTTAATAGGAGGTCTTAAACCTCGGATGCTGGTTTCCGCTTAGGACATTAGACTGATTAAAATATGAATGGTAAATATCCCTAGGGCAGCAGGAATTTTCGCTTTCTTCTTGTATATATGTTAAAATATCCTTGGAGGTGGGCGAAAAGTGCTTGCTACTTTAGAAAGAATTGAACTATTAGAATACGCCGAAGACTTAGCCAAGATGGTCTTAACGTCTGATATAGCAGAACAATATCAGATTAGTTTATATAAAATGCAAAACAATAAAGAAACACAACGGAAAATCAATCGATTTGCCAGTCTAAAAGAACTTTATGAGGAAGTTCAGCGGTTTGGTAAATACCATCCAGATTATAAAAGAGTGATGCTGCAAATTCGCGAGGCGAAACGGGAAATGGATTTGGATCCGCTTGTTGCAGATTTTAAGCTGGCTGAAAATGATTTGCAAACTCTCCTAGATGAGATTAGTAAATCCATTGGGGGAGCCGTATCAGAACATATTAAGGTGCCTAGTGGTAACCCATTTTTTGAAACGGGTCATAGCTGTGGCACGGGTGGAAGCTGCGGATGCAGTTAGTGAAGGAATCAGCTTTTCGTTAAGCTGATTTTTTCATTTCTTTTAAGCATATTATGATATTAAGAGCTAAAGTTTGAATTGAAATAATACGTTTTGATGTGCTAGACTTATTTTAAATGATGGTTTTGCTGAAGGGGAATATACAATGTTTGTTCAAAGACAAGGATTAGTAGTTTGGCTGTACTCTTTAAAACAAGCCAAAATGCTTAGGCGTTTCGGTAACGTTCATTATGTCTCAAAGAAGTTAAAATATGTTGTCTTATACTGTAATCAGGATGAAGTCGAGGGGATTATGGAAAAGTTAAATTCCTTTTCGTTTGTGAAAAAAGTTGAACCTTCCTATAAACCATTCTTGAGAATGGAATATGAAAATTCTGCCCCTGATAAAGCCAAGGAATATGATTACAAAATGGGAATTTAAAAGGTGAGGGATGCTCCCTCACCTTTTTGCTGTCTGAACTTTGCTCTTACAATCTTTATTGAAAGGGCAAAATATAATGGTTTAATCGCAGAATTCCTATCAAATACTGATAAAATAATTCTTTTTCATTAAAGGTGATAGATGGTTTTACCGTAAGTTCGATGATTTGTTTTCCAATCGATTGCGCTGTTTTGGAAAACAAATCAAATCTTTTATTTGGCAGACTAGCTGGATTTGGAATCCCTTCGCGACATATATATAGCGCTTGGAATTTTCCCGGGTCTGTTGGTTTTAAGATAACAACTAAGGAAGTCATATCTTTACCGTCAATGTGTGTGTGCAGTGCCATCATATGCTGGAGGCGGTGTTGATTGGCTTTTGCAAGTTCAAGCAGCTCATAAATATCTGAATATCCTTCCCCTAGTTCAATAAAACGCTGTATCAATTGACATTCTCCTTTAAGCTTGATTCATCCCTACTTTATCATTTAATGGCAGCCAAATAAAGAACAAAAGCGCAAGCGCCTTGGTTAGCCCCGACAAGCATAAGACGAGCCGGCTGAAAGGTTGCTCTTTAACCTTTTGGACGGATTGGCTTATGACCTCGAGGGGCTAGGCGCTGGAGCTGGACGTATCTAACCCTGAAAAATGTTATCCACAAGTAGTAAATCTATAATTTTCTAGAACATAAAAAAAAACCCTGCAGAATAATCCGCAGGGTCCTTCTATATCCTAAAGCAAAGGATAGAAGGCAAAGGGAGAGGAGAAACCGGAGGAAGAACTTATGGGGAAACGTAAGTCTTCTCCGCGGTTGGCAACAACATCCTCGAATTGATGTTGTTAATTACATTATCTCCACAACAGAAAAGCTTATACGTCATTTCAATAAATTTTCCAACTAGATCGTAAAAAGAGATGAAAAGATATTCGGAACAGATTGTCTTTTTTATAAATTATGATAGGATGTATTAAGAAAAATGATTTTCAAAAATGTGGTGATATGTCCATGAGAGTAGTTTCAGGTATATGTAAGGGAAGACCGCTAAAAGCAGTCCCTGGAAATACAACACGTCCGACAACAGATAAAGTTAAAGAAGCCTTGTTTAATATGATTGGACCTTATTTTGATGGCGGGGCGGGTTTAGATTTATTTGCAGGCAGCGGCGGATTAGGTATTGAGGGACTTAGCAGAGGCTTAGAAAAGGTTATTTTTATAGATCGAGAGTCAAAGGCGATACATGTTATCCAAGAAAATATAAAGGCCTGCAAATTTGAAGATCGATCAGAAGTTTATCGTAATGATGCTGACCGAGCATTAAAGGCCCTTATAAAAAGGGGAATTTCTTTTGATTACATATTTTTAGATCCGCCTTATAAAAAACAGCAGCTTGTCAGCCTGATGGAAAAAATGGACCAACAGGACTTGGTAAAACCAGATGGAGTTATTGTCTGTGAACATAGCTTTGATGTGGAATTACCTCAAATAGTAGGGAGATTTAACCAGATAAAACATGAAAAGTATGGGATTATTGCTGTGACGATATATTCGAATGGCAGTAAGGAGTAAGGAGGAGTCCAGTTGGCTAGAATTGCGGTATGTCCAGGAAGCTTTGACCCCATTACCTATGGTCACTTAGATATCATAAAGAGAGGTGCGAAGGTATTTGATATTGTATATGTGAGTGTGTTGAATAATTCCGCAAAAAGCCCTTTATTCACGCTTGAAGAGCGGATGGACCTGATTAAGACAGTTACAAAGGACCTTCCAAATGTAAAAGTGGATGTTCATTCAGGCTTACTTGTTGATTACGCGAAGTCCGTAAATGCCAATGCCATTATTAGGGGCTTACGGGCTGTATCAGATTTTGAATATGAGATGCAAATTACCTCCATGAACAGGGTTTTGGATGAAGATATTGAAACCTTCTTTATCATGACCAACAGCCAATACTCTTTCTTAAGTTCAAGTATTGTAAAAGAAGTAGCCAAGTATGATGGCGATATTTCTTCATTAGTTCCACCGATCGTGGAGAAACAATTACATAAAAAGTTTGGAAGATAAAAAAGCGGAAGTCCCGTATCGGTGTGACCGTTTTGTGGTATAAGGAAAAGAGCTGGGCTTAAGCCTAGCTCTTTTTTAACCGTGTAAACAATAGGACGGTATAGATTAAGAGTGAGAAGATCGTAATTAGCGGACCAACCTCGATCATTTTATGATAAACATGATTTGCCGTTGAACCATCGCCCAAAGAAACAACCGGTAAGGTATTGGAGGGTTGTTCGTTATGACTAAAACGGATGTAGAGAGGTTTCCATAATAGTAAGGCAAATAAGGCTGCAAAAATTCCTTGGAGAATCCTGGCGATAAAAAAGGGTTTAAATCTAATATCTGTTTGGGCGAGGATGCTTGCAACTTGAGCTTGAATACTAAAGCCGCTAAACGCTAAGATAAAACTAGTAATAATGGCTTTTTGCAAAAGGGTTGCATCTTGAACATGACTTATTAATTGGCTTCCCATTGTAATTTCAAATAGTCCCGAAATAAAGGGAATGCTCAACATATCTGGGAATGACAGAGACGAAAGCATCACTTCAACTGTTTTTGCCAGTATGGCTGTTATATGTAGTAAATAGAGTAATTTGTTAATCACAGAGAACAAAATGATAAAGCCGCCGATCATTAATAAGGTTTGAATCGATGAATTAACTGCATCACCTAAAAGTTTTCCGATCGGCCGATTATCTTTTATTCTCGTTTGATGGAGAACTGAGAGGGCTGTTCTAAATTTGAATTTTTTTCGTTCATGTGAAGTTTCAGGTGTCTCCTTTCCATAAAAACGCATGATGATTCCTACACATATATTTCCCAAGTAGTGTGCAGCTGCTAAGAGTAGTCCAATTTTAGGGTTATTAAAGAAGCCAACCGCAACAGCACTAAATATAAATAAGGGATTTGAGGAATTGGTAAAGGATACAAGCCTTTCTGCTTCTATTTGCGTTAAATGCCCTTCTTGACGTAACCGTGAAGAGAATTTGGCTCCGGCAGGCTGCCCAGTGGCCATCCCCATCGCCCATACAAACCCGCCAACGCCCGGAACTTTAAATAAGGGTCTCATCAGAGGTTCTAACATTACCCCGATAAATTTTACAACCCCAAATCCAATCAACATTTCAGAGACAATAAAAAAAGGCAAAAGGGAAGGAAAGACAATTTCCCACCACATAGTAAGGCCGCGAATGGATGCTTCGAATGACTCCCTTGGAAAGGAGATCAGCGATGCAGCTAAAATGGTAACAGAAACGGATAAAAAAACCGTTTTTAGTTTTGACAGAACCAATCAAGTTCCCTCCTTCCAAACGATTGCTCAAATTGTGCAAATCAATAGTATCAATGCTAAAATATAGATTAATCTTATGAGAAAATCGTTGACCTTGTCCCCATATACATCAAATATACTCATAGAAAAGCAATTTAGACCATAAGATTGAACGAGTTTAGCTTTAATTCTACACTCTTTTATGCAACAGTAATGGGAGGTCAGTTGTGATGGAGCACCCAAAAATTGGCTTGGCACTTGGTTCAGGTGGTGCACGCGGGTTTGCTCACTTAGGTGTAATAATGGCATTGAAGGAAGCTGGAATTCCGATCCATCTAATTGCCGGTAGCAGTATGGGGGCACTTGTGGCCAGTTTTTATGGTGCTGGACTTGATTTCGATCGTTTGTATAAATTGTCCACTGCTTTTAAAAGAAAGTATTTCTTAGACTTTACAGTTCCTAAAATGGGTTTTATATCAGGGAAAAAAATCAAAGAGTTTATACGGGTTTTTACCCATGGAAAAAACATTGAGGAACTTTCCCTCCCGATTGGGATTGTGGCAACCGATTTATTGACAGGTGAAAAAGTGGTTTTTCATAATGGACCTGTTGCTGAAGCTGTAAGAGCAAGCATCTCCATCCCAGGAATTTTTGTACCAGAAAAATATAATGGGAGAATTCTAGTCGATGGCGGTGTTGCCGATCGAGTCCCGATATCAGTCGCCAAAGAAATGGGGGCAGATATCGTTATAGCGGTAGATGTGTCAAGGGTAAAACGAAACGCTGAAATAACAACAATTTATGATGTCATCATGCAAAGTATTGACATTATGCAGACGGAAATTATCAGCCACAGGGAAACAACGGCAGATATCATGATCCGCCCCCCTGTTGAAATGTATAGCTCACGTGCCTTCACTCATACAGAAGAAATCATTACGATTGGCATGGAAGAAACTAAAAAACATATCAAACAGATCAAAACCGTCATCGAAAAGTGGAAGGAGTAACACGAGCAATGCGTAGGAAAATATACACAGGAACAATCATTTTGCTGGCACTTATCTTAATTGGCGGTATGTATTATTCACTGCCCTTTTATGTTTCAAAGCCAGGGATGGCCAAGGAGTTAGAGCCAATCATCACCGTAGATGACGGCTATAAAGAAGAAGGAAGCTTTATGCTGACAACCGTAAGAATGGGAAGGGCCAATATTTATTCCTATCTAGAAGCAAAAATGAGGAAGTATGAGGAAATTTATCCACTGAATATGATTCTAACTGATAAGGAAACAGAGGATGAATACAACGCCAGACAGCTTCATATGATGGCAGGCTCGAAACTAAATGCGATCGAGGTTGCCTATCGAAAAGCGGGCCTTCCAGTTAAATACAAATATAAAGGAATCTATGTGGTCCAAGTTGTTCCAGGAATGCCTGCAGAAGGAAAACTCCAGGCTGGGGACCGGATATTTAAAGTGGACGGGAATAGTTTTCCATCCTCTGAAAAATTCATTGAGTATGTGAGCAAAAAACAAGCGGGCGATAAAATTACCTTAACGTATTTAAGAAATAAGAAAACAAACACTGTTTCGGTTAGTCTGCAGAAATTCAAAGAGGATCCGACAAAAATTGGCATTGGGATCTCACTTGTAGACGACAAATCCATTATTGTTGATCCTAAAGTAAAAGTAAGAACAGATGAAATTGGCGGTCCATCGGCAGGGTTAATGTTTTCCTTAGAAATTTATAACCAGTTAACAAGTGAGGATTTAACAAGAGGATATCAAATTGCCGGTACAGGGACGATTGATGAACAAGGAAACGTGGGGCCAATTGGTGGAATTGAACAAAAGATAGTGGCTGCCGATAAAGCGGGTGCTGAAATATTTATAGCTCCTAACGAAAAAGGCTCTAAAACATCCAATTATCGAGATGCATTGAAAACTGCTCGGGATATAAAAACAAAAATGAAAATTGTGCCTGTGGATACATTTGACGAAGCCGTACAATATCTTGAAAAATTACCAGATAAAGAAAAAGGATGATGAGGCCATCATCCTTTTTTTAACCAGATCGGCTGTTGCGTAAATTCCTGATTCATTAATTCACTTCCTGAATGATTGGCAATACCAAGGGAATAAACGCGTGCAGCTTTTAGGTCAAGCTGAATTTCTTTCTCCTTATAAGAGGAGAGCTTCGAAACGAGGGGAAGGGAGAAGTCTTTTTTTCGCTTATTTAAATATTCTTTGCCTTTATTGGTCATGCCTAAAAGTCTTAAATACGTAGCTTGATCTGAAGGACCTGCCATTTGCCCTTTTTTTGTATTTGTTAAAATATGGACACATAATCGTTGCAGCCTCGTCCACGTGTATCGTTTTGTTTTAATCGTTTCCATAAATTCGTGGAAGCTGCCCGATGTTAAGACTGCGGCTAATAATCTATGTTCCAGTCCCTCTTCCATTTCATAAATATCTCTTAATTCAACGGGACTGCTTGTAAGCAGACGGAATTTGAGATAATCCCAGTAATTTTCCCATTGATGAAAAACCTTATATTCTTTTAGATATTCCATTAACAATTGGTTGGTTGGAGCAGGTACATATTGACTAATAGAATTCTGATTGCCACCCTTCGAAAAAATCGCTTTACGAATGCTTGTCGCACTCGCGATTGTTTCAGAGGCAAAGTGCTCATCGTGATAATCCGCGTTTTTTCTTGCTACTGTTAGAGTTTTAAGAGAACTTTGTTGGTTTCTAATCGCTTTTATGTATTCAATTCCCAAGATATTATTTGGCTTCGCTAAATCTAAATATGAGTTGGAATCGGATAATTGGTGATAGGCTAACGATACTGCTTTTGGATAACTTACTCCGGTAGTGATAAAACGGTGGATATTTTCTTCTAATTGCTGCTTTTGCTCATTTATAAAATCAATGGTCTGAATGAAAGAGGAAAGTTCACCGCTCTCACTTCCAAAACAAACGGAATCACAGCCTGCTGCATCTAAAATAGATATGGCACCACTCGCAAAGATTTCAGCTTTTTGAACGGCAAACATGTAGGGAAGTTCAAAGACAAGATCCACTCCGTTCAGCAGTGCCATCTTGGTACGATACCATTTTGAAACAAGTGCAGGTTCACCTCTTTGCAGAAAATTACCGCTCATTACCGCGATTACAACATCGGCGCCTGCCGCTTCTTTTGATGCATTTAAGTGGAAGGCATGTCCATTATGAAAAGGATTGTACTCCACAATTAAACCAACAGCATTCATATTATTCTCCTTACTAAAATAAATTCACTCCCATTCCATTTAGGAGTTTATATTTTTTTAACATTATAGCAAAATTTTAAGGAAACCAATCAAATAATATGATAAGATGTTCTAGATGTTTGTAAAGGACACATCTGGATACACTAGTAATGGAAATCTTTTTACCGTCAATTTATTTTTGCAGAAAAAATCACCATAATGGGTGTAAAGAAAAAACATTGACAAAAATATTATCGAAGGCTATAATTACCTTTGTTGCCTTGGGGTGATTCAATTGAAATGGACATTAAATCAATTACAAAAATATCGAAACAAGGATTTTATCATTGATGAGATCATTCGTGTGGATGAGATTAAACAAGTTGATCCCACGATTCGGGAAGTTTCTCCGATGCATATCACTGGTCGGGGAGATATTGATTCAACGAAAGTGACGTTTCATTTAAAAATTGAAGGTCATTTAATTCTTCCTTGTTCTCGTACTTTAGTGGATGTAAAACTTCCGATTAATGTCGAAACAACTGAAACTTTCCTCTTACAAGGATCAGTCTATGAAACTGAAGAGGAAACATATCAAGTAAAGGGTGACTTGATTGACGTTACGCCAATCATTAGAGAAATTCTTTTACTTGAGGTTCCAATGCAAGTGTTTTGTGAGGATGTCGATTCTGAAGAAGCTGCACCGCAATCCGGCAAGGATTGGGAAGTTGTTTCTGAAGAAGATCAATCCAAAAAGATTGATCCGCGACTAGCAGGACTTGCAAAGTTTTTTGACGAAAACAATTCTTCTTCCGAATCATAATCGGCAAAATCTAAGAAGCAAAGTGAAGAACCAGTATTCCTGGCCTTCATTACTTTCTTAATACTCTTTAAGGAGGTGGGAAGAATGGCTGTACCTTTTAGAAGAACTTCTAAAACTGCAAAAAGAAAACGTCGTACTCATTTTAAATTAAACGTACCTGGTATGGTAAGTTGCCCAAACTGTGGTGAAATGAAACTTGCACACCGCGTATGTAAAGCTTGCGGAACATACAAAGGAAAAGACGTTGTGAACGACTAATTTCCGTTATGATAAAAAGCACAAGGAGCTATATGCCCTTGTGCTTTTGTCGTTTATAATCAGTTATACAGCGATACATACATCCCAAATAAAAAAGATGAACTAGAGGCAAAGGGGGCGGGAAAAGGCTTTGTCATACACGATTGTTAAATCAAAGAAGGGCTATCTGGTCTTTACGATTACAAGAAAAGAAAAAAGAAATGCAATTAATTATGAAGTGATGAACGGTCTGGCCGAGGCGATAAAAAGGGCGGAAGATCCGGAAATAAAGGCACTTATAATAACGGGGACGGGTGAGACTGCCTTTTGTTCTGGGGGAGATCTATCCGTTTTTCATGCCCTCCATACAAAGGAGGATGCATATCCTATGCTATCTAAAATGGCTGATATCCTATATAAACTCCTGACTTTACCCATTCCTACGATAGCCCTTTTGAACGGAGTTGCTATTGGCGGTGGTTGCGAACTAGCAGCAGCTTGTGATTTCCGATTGGCAAGGAAAGGGATAAAAGCAGGCTTTGTTCAAGGGAAACAAGCAATCACTACAGGATGGGGCGGGGGTTCCATCCTAGCGGAGAAAATGACTGTCCCTAGTGCGATGAAGCTTTTGATGGAAGCAGAGCTGCAAACAGCGGAACAATTAAAAGAGGCTGGATTTATTCATGCCTTTTACGAGACCAGCCCGTTTCAAGCAGGTGAAGAATTTATTGAGAAAATACTAGGGACTGATTTGAAGGTCCTTCAATCCTATAAAAGAATCTGGGTTCGAAAGTGGGAAGAAACTAAACTTAAAGAAAGAATAGAGGAAGAAGTCCGTAATTGTTCCATCCTTTGGGAAAGTGATGCCCATATTGAATATGTAAAGAAGTTTATAAGCAAAAAAACTGTGAATAAAGATTAAAAGACAACTTCTGATTAAGTCTATCTTTTCTAGTAGATGCATATGTATTATAAAAACACTAGGAGGGATGAACAAATGTCACCAACTCGACAAGATGCATGGTCCCAAGACGAGGATTTGTTACTTGCTGAAGTGGTTTTAAGGCATATCCGTGAAGGCGGAACACAGCTCCAGGCATTTGAGGAAGTTGGCAAACAATTAACACGTACCTCGGCAGCATGTGGGTTTCGTTGGAATTCATATGTAAGAAAACAATATAAAACGGGGATTGAACTGGCGAAGAAACAACGCAAAGAATTAAAGAAACAAGATGTCTTGATTGAGGAGACGAATCAAATTGAGCTGGCGGCTGTAGAAACTATACAGTCGGCGCCTCCAGTGGAGCAGGTCGGCAAGGTTACATTTCCTGCTGTCATTCATTTTTTAGAGAATCTTCACAAACAGGCAGAATCTTCTTCTGGTTTTGAAGAAGAGAGGAAAAAGTCGGTCGAAAAAATCAAAGAGTTAGAAAAGAAGACTTACTATTTAGCGGCCGAAAATGAAAGATTGTCAAAAAACCTAAAAGCCATTGAAGAGGATTACCGTTCTTTAATCGAGATCATGGAAAGAGCACGAAAAATGGTTGTCTTGCAGGATGAGGACCGCCAGCAAAAAGTGAAGTTTCAGATGGACAAAAATGGTAACCTTGAAAGGGTGGAAAAATAGGAAAAAGCGGACTTCACGTCCGCTTTTTCCTATTTTAAGGTTAGTTCATTATTTTTAATGATGCTGTGCTTCGACGCCGTCTGGATACCAAACAAGTGGATTTTCGCCGCGGTCACGTTCCATTTCATATTCTACATTGGAGAAGCCCAATTTTTCAAAAAATCCACTAGATTGTACTCTTGGATTTGTCTTAATAGGCAGACCAAAGCTTTTAGCAAAATCCACTAAAGCTTTCCCAAATCCTTTTCCTTGATAGTCAGGCAAAACTTCAAGCTTCCACAATTCTAGGTAATTTTGTGGTGGGGAGAAATAACGGTCAAATTTTGCATCAATCTGATATAAACTCATTCTTGCTACTAGTTTGTCTCCGAAATAGACTCCGTAAAAAGGGGATTCACTATTATTATCTATCATATTTGCTTCTAAATCTTCAAACATCGATAATTCCTGAAGACCGTATTCTTTAAATTTTTTAAACTCTTCCAACGTTTTAAAATTTATTTTTAATTTCTCCACTTTGTACACCATAGCCTGCCTCCTAAATGTTGGTATCTTGTTCTTGTATATAATTATATGCTCTTGAATAATATGAAGAGAATCAAAATTTGCATTATTCAAAATCGATTACTATTATTATATAACAAATAGATAAAAAATTCTTCAATTAAGTTACGGAAGCGTTTACAAAATTTGCAGGAAATTTCTTGAATCGTGTAGAAACAGTTATGGAAGGCGTTAAAAGGGAATGAAAGGGGAAGAAAAGTGCAAAAAATTTTAATTGCCAATCGCGGAGAAATTGCCCTTAGGATTATTAAAACCTGTCAGATGATGGGAATTGAAACGATTGCTATTTATTCCGAAGCTGATCAGGATATGCCTTTTGTAAAAGAAGCAACTAAGGCAATACGTGTCGGAGAACCGCATGTTAGCAAGTCTTATTTGCGAGTTGACAAAATTTTGGAAATCGCCCGTGACGAAAAAGTGGATGCGATCCACCCTGGATATGGTTTTCTATCGGAAAACGCTGCTTTTGCGGAGGAGACCATCAAGGCAGGAATGATTTTTATTGGACCCGAGCCTAAAACAATTGAGTTAATGGGGGATAAAATTGCTTCCCGTCAAACAATGGTGAATGCAGGTGTTCCGGTAGTACCGGGAAGCAGCCATGGATTAAAAACAATTGAAGAGGCATGCAGTCTAGCGGAGACCATTGGTTACCCGATTATGCTGAAGGCGAGTGGCGGCGGGGGAGGAATCGGGATGGTCCTTTGTGAAAATGAGCAAGCGCTCAATAAGTCATATGAATCTACCAAGAAAAGAGCAATGACTTATTTTGGTTCTGATGAAGTTTTTATCGAAAAATATATTACAGAAAGCAGACATATTGAAGTTCAAGTTTTCGGTGATCGGCTTGGAAATATTATTCACCTGTTTGAAAGGGATTGTTCCATTCAAAGAAGACATCAAAAGGTTGTGGAAGAATCACCATCGCCCTTTTTATCTGAACAAGTAAAGCAAAAGATGTTTGACACAGCGATTAAAGCTGCTCGTGCCGTTAACTATACAAACGCAGGAACAGTAGAGTTTATTGTTGATCAAGAGGAAAACTTTTATTTCCTTGAAATGAACACACGCTTACAGGTCGAGCATCCGGTAACGGAAATGATTACAGGGCTTGATTTGGTGAAGTGGCAAATCTTAGTTGCTCGCGGTGAAAAGCTCCCGCTGCAGCAAGCTGAAATTTTATCGCACGGTCATGCAGTTGAATTTCGTCTTTATGCGGAAGACCCTGTCCGATTTTTACCTTCTCCTGGAAAAATTACCACTCTTCATTGGGATGTGGGAGAAGGGATCAGGATAGATTCCGGTTATAGTGAAGGCGGGACAGTAACTCCTTTTTATGACCCGTTGATTGCCAAGTGCATTTTTTACGGGGAATCGCGACAAAAAGCATTAGCTGCTGCCAAACGTTTTTTTAAAGAGATAAAAATTGAGGGCATTAAAACAAATGTGCCGCTTTTTTTAACGATTTTAGACTCTGACTCTTTCCAAAAGGGAGAGTATACCACCGATTTCTTAAATAAAAATCATGTGAAATAAGGGGAGAATTCAAAATGAAGGAAATCACAGCATCAATGGCGGGGACAGTCCTAAACATTTTCGTTGCAGCGGGAGCTAAAGTAAATCCTGGGCAAGAAGTTGTCATGTTAGAATCTATGAAAATGGAAATCCCGATTGAAAGCGGAATAGAGGGAGTTGTCCGAGAGGTAAAGGTAAACAGCGGGGATTTTGTAAATGAAGGGGATGTCTTACTGGTACTAGAATAGCATGTTTAGAAAAGGGGGAGCACGGGTGACGACAATTAATACGTTAGTTGATCAATTAAACGATAATCGGAAAAGGATCGAAGCCGGCGGCCAGCCTAAATATCATGAAAAGGCTAAGGAGCAGCAGAAACTTTTTGTACGTGAGCGGTTATCTCGATTATTTGATGAGGGTAAATATGAAGAGGATGGTAAATTTGCTAATTTCCAAGCCGGTGACCTGCCTGCTGATGGTGTGGTAACAGCAATTGGTAAAATTAATGGTCAGACGGTTTGTGTGATGGCAAATGACTCGACCATTAAAGCTGGTTCTTGGGGAGCACGGACAGTAGAGAAAATCATCCGAATCCAAGAAACAGCTGAAAAATTAAAAGTTCCGTTATTTTATCTGGTTGATTCAGCCGGGGCAAGAATCACGGATCAAGTCGAGATGTTTCCAAACCGGCGCGGTGCTGGAAAAATCTTTTATAATCAAGTAAAGCTTTCTGGTATGATTCCACAGGTATGTATTTTATTTGGCCCTTCTGCGGCTGGTGGAGCCTACATCCCCGCCTTTTGCGATATTGTCATCATGGTTGACCAAAATGCTTCTATGTATTTAGGTTCGCCAAGGATGGCTGAAAAGGTTATCGGGGAAAAAGTAACACTCGAGGAAATGGGCGGTGCCCGGATGCATTGTACGGTCTCGGGCTGTGGCGATATACTCACCTATAGTGAGGAAGAAGCCATTGACTCTGCAAAAAAATACCTCAGCTTTTTTCCTGCCAGCTTTAAAGAAATAACGAAAAAGATTACGGGAATCCAAGCAAAACAAGGCCGAGATTTAGAAACGATTATTCCGGAAAACCAAAATGCACCATTTGATATGCTGGAATGTATTGAGCAATTAGTAGACAATGGCAGTTTCTATGAGATCAAGAAGCTATTCGCTCCGGAAATTATTACTGGTTTAGCTCGCATCGATGGCAGGGCCGTAGGGATTATCGCCAATCAGCCTAAGGTAAAAGGAGGCGTGCTATTTGTAGATTCTGCAGATAAAGCAGCCAAATTCATCCAGCTCTGCGATGCCTTTCATATCCCATTATTGTTTTTAGCGGATGTTCCTGGCTTTATGATTGGAACAAAAGTGGAACGGGCCGGGATTATCCGTCATGGCGCTAAGTTAATTGCCGCAATGAGTTCGGCCACTGTACCCAAAATTTCCGTTATTGTGAGAAAGGCATACGGTGCAGGGCTTTATGCCATGGCAGGTCCCGCCTTTGAGCCGGACTGCTGCATTGCCTTACCTACTGCTCAAATAGCGGTCATGGGTCCTGAAGCTGCTGTAAATGCCGTTTACTCTAATAAAATCAATGACATTGCCGATCCAAAAGAAAGGACCGCTTTTGTCCAAGAAAAGCATAAAGAGTATAAAGAGCAAATTGACATTTATAAATTAGCTTCTGAGTTAATTGTCGATGAAATTGTTGCGCCTTCCGAACTAAGAGAGGTTCTGATTCAGCGGTTTGCTTACTATGAAACGAAAGAGCTTACCTTTAGTGTCAGGAAACATCCAGTCTATCCTGTATAAAAGATGGAACCTTTTCGACAGATATTCGAAAAGGTTTTTTTGTATCTACTAACAAATGGCATCATCTGATAGAATATTAGCAAGCAGTATGACAATGCAGATTTTAAAAAAAGGGGTAAACATCCATGAGGGTTGGGATTATTGGAGCGGGGTCGATTGGATTATTGTTTGCTGCCTACCTTAGCCGAGTATTTGATGTAACTGTATATACAAGGTCACAGGAACAAGCAAATGAAATAAATTTACATGGAATCTCATTGCTTAACAGGATGGACAGAACAGTGGCCGTGGTTAAAGCAGTTCCGATAACGGACTGGCAGGGGTCAGAAGAGTTAACGATTATAGCGGTAAAACAATATCAGCTATTTTCATTTTTGGAGAGATTAAAACAAATACCGGTAATGCCTGAAAACCTTTTATTTTTACAAAATGGGATGGGGCATTTAAAACTGCTTAACGATCTTAAGGGAACGAATGTGTATGTCGGTTCAGTGGAACATGGAGCCCTTCGAGAGAATCTTTATACTGTTCGGCACAATGGTGCAGGTACGACTAACGTAGCCGTTTATAAGGGGGATTCTGAGTTCTTGCAATGGTTGACGGGTGTCGTATCTAAAGTGTTTCCGATGACTTATCAAGAAGAATATTTTGCCATGCTGGAAAAAAAGTTAATTGCCAACGCCATGATTAATCCATTGACGGCAATCCTTCAAGTGAAAAATGGGGTACTAGTTGATAATCCATTTTATTATAAGATATTACAAAATCTATTCGGTGAAATTACTGCCATATTAAACCTTCAGGATCCGGAAGAATATTGGGGACAAGTGATTAAGATTTGTCAACAAACAGCGGATAATCGTTCGTCTATGTTAAAAGATATAGAAGCTAACCGACAGACAGAGATAGACGCCATTTTAGGTTATTTACTTGAAGAAGCTTGCCGCAAAGGGATAACATCTCCTCAACTAGAAACGCTTTTTTATCTTATTAAAGGAAAAGAAAGCCAAGGGGAGAGGTAGCATGAGCACTATTTTTTCGTCTATTCTAACCATATTCTTTGCGATACCGGTTTTAGGGACCATTCTTGTCTATACTGTAATAAAGCTATTATTAAAATCTACAAAAAAAGCACTGCATAGGGCTCTTGATTATACAACTATTTTGTATATTATTTCCGTTCACTTTTTAATTGTCACTCTATGGGGAAAATCGTTTTTTTGGTTAATAATACTAGTAATGCTTTTAATCGCAATGGTGTTTGTTTTCGTTCATTGGAAGGTTAAGGAGGAAATCATCGTCAAACGAGTATGGAAAGGTTTTTGGCGTTTTAATTTTATCTTATTTTTTTTCGCCTATTTTGTCCTTACCTTTTATGGTTTAGTATCCCGAGCCATCACCTTTAGTTTTTCATCCTAATTAGAGCAAAAGTTTTCTTTAATTAGGGATGATAATGGTATACTCGTTTAAGAATGAATCATGGTAACAGAAAGGAAGTACATGGATGGAGATTTTAAATCTCTCTTTGCCGGCAACAAATCGATTTGCATCGAATTATTTGGAACAATCTATGGAAATCCAGCCTTTTTTTCATTATCGCTATAATGACGTCCAAGAAGATAAGAAAAGAATGCTTGAGTTAAACGATAGACCATTTCCACGCATCGAGGTTGCTCAGCATATTGAGAGCTTTATGGAGAGTTTTCCCTCTTCAGAAGCTGTGAAGAAGTCAATTAATAAACTTAAACAACCTGATAGTCTTGTCGTAATTGGCGGTCAGCAGGCAGGAATCCTTACAGGACCCCTCTATTCTATACATAAAGTAATTTCGATTATAAAGCTGGCAGAACAAAAAGAAAGACAGCTTGGTGTTCCGGTTATTCCTGTTTTCTGGATTGCAGGAGAGGATCATGATTTTCAGGAAGTTAATCATGTGTATGTCCAAACAGAGCAGAAGGCAGATAAATGGGTGTATCCTGAAAAGGTCCTTCAAAAGAAAATGGTATCTGATATTGGGTTGGATAAAGACATTTGTCTGTCATGGGTCCAGAACTTAATAAAAAATTTTGGTGAAACCGAATACACCAATGGACTGTTAGCATTTGCGGAAAAGCAAATAGTAAAATCAATCAATTTTGTTGATTTCTTTGCCAACCTTATTATGGAACTGTTTAAGGATTATGGGCTGCTGATCGTTGACTCTGGTAACAAGGAATTTCGTGAGTTACAAAAGGGTTTTTTCGAGCAGCAGATTAACCATCACGACGTGATCACTTTCTCTTTGTTAGAGCAGCAAAAGCAAATAGAAAAGAAAGGATTTCCAAATGCGATTGATGCATCAGAGAAAGCCGCCAATCTCTTCTATTATCATCAACGGTTAAATGAGAGGATTCTGCTGGAGTTTGATCGTGAGAACGATTGCTTTGTGGGTAAAAGTGGGGCAATTTCCTTTTCAAAAGAGGAATTACTTACATTAGCAAATGAAAATCCTGCTGTATTAAGCAACAATGTGGTAACACGTCCCTTAATGCAAGAATGGCTTTTCCCGACCATTGCCTTTATTGCTGGTCCAGGCGAAATCGCTTATTGGGCGGAATTAAAACTTGTGTTTGAGCATTTTCATATAAAAATGCCGCCGATTGTCCCGCGTTTAAATATCACCTTCTTAGATCGATCAATAGAAACGGATTTAGCCGAATTAAATCTAAATCTGAGTGATGTGTTAAGCAATGGTACTAAGCAGGAAAAAGAAAGGTTTTTAGAAGCGATTAAAGACCAAGAACTTGAACAGTTATTTACAAGTACAACAGATCAGTTACTGAAGCAGTACAAACTAATCGAGGCGAAAACGGAGCAGTTAGACCGTGGTCTTTTGCCAATGCTCAAGAAAAATGAAGATTATTTGTTAAAAGAGATTGGTTTCATGCAATCGAAACTTGAAGAGTCCGTAAAACAAAGACACGATACGATCTTAAAAAAATATGCTCGTGTGGATCTTGCTTTACGGCCAGATGGTTCCCCCCAAGAGCGGGTTTGGAATATCTTTTATTATTTAAACCAATATGGTCCACACTTTATAGCAGATATTATGACTGGCAGCTACGAATTCGATGGCAGGCATAAGGTCATAAAACTATAAATTATAACTCCACCTTTAGCGGTGGAGTTTTTCTTTTTTTTTCTAAAAAATCGCGGCTAAAAAAGGATTTTTTTGAAAGTGGGGCGAATAGTTAAAAAATAGGTGGTGGAAAGTGGGGGATTGTGGTACATTTTTAATAGAAAGTGGGGGTAATGGGTATGTTCATGGGTGAGTACCATCACAGCATTGATACAAAAGGCCGTTTAATTGTGCCCTCCAAATTCCGTGATGAACTTGGTGACATGTTTATCATCACGCGAGGATTGGATCAATGTTTGTTTGGTTACCCAGTTTCTGAGTGGGGGCTGATTGAAGAGAAATTAAAAGGCCTGCCGCTTACAAAAAAAGATGCCCGTGCTTTTACTAGATTCTTCTTTTCCGGAGCGACAGAAAGTGAACTGGATAAACAAGGAAGAATTAATATCCCTGCACCACTATTGCAATATGCTAAATTAGAGAAAGAATGTGTTATTTTGGGTGTTTCCAATCGAATTGAAATCTGGAGCAAGCAGATTTGGGAGGATTATTTTACACAATCTGAAGAATCTTTTGCTGAAATAGCAGAAAATATGATTGGCTTTGATATATAATGGGAAAAGTTATATTAATATATTACTCATATATATCGTTCGATTGGAAAAGGAAGGTACGTAAATGTTTGAACATACAACTGTGTTATTAAATGAAGCTGTTGACGGATTAAATATTAAGTCAGATGGCATCTATGTAGATTGTACGCTGGGAGGGGCAGGTCACAGCTCTCTCATTCTTTCACGACTAGGCGCGGGTGGAAGACTCTATGCATTTGACCAAGATGAAATAGCGATTGCTAATGCGAAAGAGAAATTAGCCGAATACGGTGATCAATTAATTATTATTAAAAGTAATTTCTTAAACTTAAAAGAAGAGCTTGAAAACCGTGGAATTGAAAAGGTAGATGGAGTTTTATATGACTTGGGAGTTTCTTCACCGCAGCTCGATACACCGGAGCGGGGGTTTAGTTACCACCATGATGCCCCGTTGGATATGAGAATGGATAATGAAGCTGATATCTCCGCATACAACGTGATTAATCATTGGTCATATGAAGACCTCGTTCGAATCTTTTTTCGTTATGGGGAAGAGAAATTTTCCAAACAAATCGCCCGAAAAATTGAAAGTGCCAGAGCGATTAAGCCAGTTGAGACAACTGGAGAGCTGGTGGAGTTAATTAAGGACGCCATTCCAGCGCCTGCAAGACGAAAGGGCGGACATCCTGCCAAACGAGTTTTTCAAGCGGTCAGAATCGCTGTTAATGATGAACTGGCTGTATTTGAACAGTCTCTCAATCAAGCCATTGACTTATTAAATCCTGAGGGGAGAATAAGTGTGATTACCTTCCATTCCCTTGAGGATCGAATTTGTAAGGCAGCCTTTAAAAAGGCAAGTGAGACACCCCCATTACCACATGGTCTACCCATCATTCCAGATGAGTATAAACCTATTTTAAAACTAGTTTCGCGTAAACCGATTCTCCCATCTGAAGCAGAATTGGAGCAAAACAACCGGGCACGATCAGCAAAACTTCGGATTGCTGAAAAATTATAAAAACTTATATGCGCACGTTTTCCGTGCGCTAAAGCTGACATTTTTGGAGAAAACGAAGATTAGATGATAGAATCTGGAGGGGAAGTATTTGAGTAATCTTGCCAGGAAAGTATTAGAACAGCAACAAGCCGAGCAATCCGTTCAAATTAAACGACAAGTAAAAATTAAAAAGTCCTGGCTGACTCCGGGGGAAAAAATCATTGGAGTGGTCTTTGCTGGAATGGTTTGTTTTGGGGCAATCCATCTTGTCTCCAATCAATCCAAAATCTATGAAGCGAACAAAGACCTCCAATCTGTTCAGGATAAGATAACTGAACAGGAAAAAGTGAATGGGGATCTCAAGGTTCAAGTAAGTGAACTAAGTTCTTATGACCGAATATTCGCAAAAGCAAAGGAAATGGGTTTAGTAAAAGATGAAAATAACATCAAGGTCGTGCAGCAGAAATGAATAGGAAACAGCCATATATGAATGTGGGAGCAGCGATATTGTTTGTGATATTCGGCCTGCTCTTTTTTGTATTGATTTGCCGGTATTTTTCAATTGAAATAACAGGAGAAGTAAATGGACAGCCTCTTGCTGCCAAGGCACAGCAGAAATACAATCGCGAGGGAACCTTGCAGGCTAACAGGGGAATGATCTACGACCGTAATGGCGTAGCGGTTGCTGAGGATACAGCCTCCTATAAACTCATTGCCATCTTAGATAAGAAGATGACAACCAATCCTAAAAAACCGCAACATGTCGTGAATCTTAACAAAACGGCAGAAGAACTATCGAAATATATAAAATTAGATGAATCTGAGATTTATAGTATCTTATCAAATGGGAAAAAGAAGAAAAAGTTTCAAGTAGAGTTTGGTAAGGAAGGCCGGGATATCGATTTCAATACAAAGAAAAAAATTGAAAACTTAAAACTCCCTGGTATTACTTTTTCTCGTGATTCAAAACGCTTTTATCCAAATGGAATTTTCGCCTCGCATGTAGTCGGCTATGTAGACCGGACTGAGGAAAATGACGGAACCTATAAAACTGTCGGGAAAATGGGAATTGAAAAAACCTTTAACAAACAATTGACAGGAAAAAATGGCAGTATTAACTATGAGAGTGACTTATGGGGATATATCCTGCCTGACGGTAAAGAAAAAATATCCGCAGCGCAAAATGGTAATGATATTTATTTAACGATTGATCAAAAGATTCAAACCTTCCTAGAAGATGCGATGGATCAAGTGGTAAAGAATTATAAACCAAAAAAGATAATTGCGATTGTTGCAGACCCTAAAACAGGGGATATTTTAGCGATGGGCCAGCGTCCGTCATTTCAACCGGAAACAAAAGAAGGAATTACGGATAGCTGGCATAATGAAGCGATTGAAACATCCTACGAACCAGGTTCAACCATGAAAATCTTTACTCTTGCAGCCGCTGTTCAGGAGGGAGTATTTAATCCAAATGAAAAGTATCAATCTGGATCATTTAAAGTAACAGAAAAAAGTCAAACGATTCATGATCACAATTATTCAGGCTGGGGATCGATTACCTATCTAGAAGGAGTTCAACGCTCGTCCAATGTGGCGTTTGCTAAAATAGCAAAAGAAAAGTTAGGTTTCGAGAGATTTAGGGAATATTTAACCAAATTTGGTTTTGATAAACCGACAGGAATTGAACTTCCTAATGAGACATCAGGAAAAATTCAATATCACTACCCAATTGAAAAAATCACCACAGCCTATGGACAAGGTACGGCGATTACCGCCATTCAACAAATTCAAGCGGCAACCGCAATTGCAAATGATGGAAAAATGTTACAGCCCCATGTTGTAAAGAAAATTGTCGATCACGATACAGGAAAGACGATCGAGAAAACCTCACCGAAAGTCGTTTCAACACCGATTTCGGCTGGGACGGCTAAAGAGGTGCGGGATATTCTAGAAACGGTTGTGACCTCGCCTAAAGGCACAGGAGCACGTTACAAAATTGACGGTTATAGTGTTGCTGGTAAGACAGGGACAGCTAACATTCCTGGGCCTAATGGTAAATATTTATCAGGTGTGAATAATTACGTCTTTTCCTTCTTAGGGATGGCACCAAAAGATGACCCGAAACTAATTGTTTATGTAGCCGTACAACAGCCTGAGCTTCAAGGGATTGAGGCGGGGCAGGGGGCGATTCCAGTCTCTGAAATTTTTAATCCGGTGATGAAAAGTAGTCTAAATTATTTAAATATCCAACCCTCCAAGGTTGAAGTGGCGTCGATTAATAAACTGCCTAAAATGGTGGGAGAGCCTGTTCAGGATACTGTTAAAAGTTTAAAAGCAGATGGATTTGAAACGGTTGTACTAGGTAATGGTAAAAAGGTAACTGAACAGCTGCCTAAGGCTGGAACCACCATTTTAGAAGGTGAAAAGGTAATTATTAAAACTTCCGGCAAAATGACGGCACCTGATATGGCCGGCTGGTCGCTCCGTGATGTCATGAAGGTTGCTAATCTGGCCAATTTAAAATTGAATTCCAAGGGCAAGGGCTTTGTCACCTATCAAAATATTAAGCCGGATGAACCTTTAAAAAGCGGGGAATACCTCAATATCGAATTAAAAACCCCGGAAGAACAAACGACCACTAATAAGGATCAAGATGCAAATGAACAATCTAATGGTGAGCAAACCGTTCAAGACTAGTAAATGAGGTTGACCCAAAAGATTGTGATGAATAATTTTTGTACACTCTGTTGATTGGAGCGGAAGGCGCGAAGACTCCTGCGGGAGTACGGGGCAGGGGAGACCCCGCAGGAGCGAAGCGACGAGGAGGCTCCCCGTACCGCCCGCGGAAAGCGAAGCGCCTGGAGTGGAAATCAACAGACTAGTTTAATGTATAAAAAAGAAGGTGCCACTAAAAGTTTTACTTTTGGGACACCTTCTTTTACTTTACTACAAAGGTTGTCCCGTTCTATTTAGATAAGTACAAGCATATAAATGAACGATACTGAAAGTGAATGTGGAATAAAGGAGGATCATTCATTATATGCGTGTTTCTAATGTTACTGTTCGAAAGCGGCTAATGATTGCACTATTCGTTGGATTCCTTGCCTTCTTAATTATTGATGTTCGCCTTGGATACGTTCAGTTTGTTCTTGGTGATATGCTGACCGATAAAGCAAAAGGTTCGTGGAGCCGGAATATCCCTTTTGAACCGGAGCGGGGCAAAATTGTAGATCGGAATGGGGTGGCGTTAGCAACCAATATTAGTGCGCCCACCGTCTATGTAATTCCACGGCAAATTAAAGACCCGGCGACCACAGCTGAGAAGCTTGCGTCCGTATTAAATATGTCTAAAGAAACAGCCTACCGAGAAATTACGAAAAGAGCCTCATCAGTCCGGATAAAAGAAGGCCGCAAAATCTCCCATGAAAAAGCGAAAGAAATTAGGGCTCTTGGACTAGAAGGAGTCTATGTTGGTGAAGATTCCAAACGGTATTATCCAAATGGAAGCTACCTCTCTCATGTTCTGGGCTTTACAGGAGTGGACAACCAAGGATTAATGGGTCTTGAGCAGTATTATGATAAAGAATTGAGTGGTGAAAGAGGTGCTGTGAAATTCTATGCCAATGCTAAAGGGGAAAGAATGAATGACATGGCAGATGACTATGAACAGCCCACGAAAGGGCTTGATTTACAATTAACCATTGATTCAAAAATACAAACAATCGTTGAAAGAGAGCTAGATATCGCACAAGCAAAGTATAATCCCGATGGTATCGTTGCCATCGCAATGAATCCGAATAACGGCGAAATATTGGCGATGTCGAGCCGGCCGACGTTTGATCCCGCTAATTTTCGAAATGTTTCTCAAGAGGTCTACAATCGAAACCTCCCAGTTTGGTCGACCTATGAACCTGGGTCAACCTTTAAAATAATCACTCTTGCTGCTGCCTTGAATGAAGGAAAGGTCAACTTGGAGAAAGAGCATTTTCATGATTCAGGCTCTGTGCAGGTAGCCGGGGCAAGGTTAAAGTGCTGGAAAAGAGGCGGCCACGGTGACCAAACCTTTCTCGAGGTTGTCGAAAACTCTTGTAACCCGGGTTTTGTAGAGCTGGGAGAACGGTTAGGAAAGGATAAGCTCTTTAAGTATATTAAGGATTTTGGATTTGGCCAAAAGACTGGTATTGATTTGCAAGGCGAAGGAACAGGAATATTATTTAATTTAAACCGGGTTGGTCCAGTTGAACAAGCGACGACGGCTTTTGGACAGGGTGTGTCTGTTACACCAATCCAACAAATTACCGCGGTATCTGCCGCCATCAATGGCGGGATTCTATACAAGCCATATATAGCCAAAGAGCTTATTGATCCGGTTACAAAAGAAGTCGTGATGAGAAATACGCCTGTAGTAAAGAGACGGGTTATTACAGAAAAAACATCGAAAGAAATCCGTAGTGCATTAGAAAGTGTTGTGGCAAAGGGTTCAGGTGGAAGGGCGTTTATTGAAGGGTATCGAGTTGGAGGAAAGACAGGAACAGCGCAAAAAGCACAGAATGGAAGATACCTTGAAAATAACTTTATTGTTTCCTTTATGGGGTTTGCGCCTGCAGACGACCCGCAAATTGTCATCTATGTAGCAGTTGATAATCCGAAAGGGGTTACTGCCTTCGGGGGTACCGTCAGTGCTCCGATTGTTGGTGCGATTATGAAAGACAGCTTAAGTGCAATGGGAGTGAAACCGCGTAAGGATCAAATAGAGAAAGAAATCAAATGGCCTGATGTACCTTTGGTGAAGTTACCAGACTTTGTTGGCATGTCAAAAAGTGAACTTCAAGAACAGCTTATTAATCTTTCAATTGATTCTAGCGGCGAAGGGGATGTGGTGGTGAGACAATCTCCGGATCCGGGCACGAAGGTAAAAGAAGGCTCGAAAGTAAGACTTTACTTTGGTAAAGGGGACTAAATAAATCAATAACATAAAAATTTTAGGCGGCCGGAATGTTTTCCGCCGCCTAAAATTTTTATTACGGATTCATTACTAAATGGTAAAATAAAATATTTTAATGTAAAATAAGATGGAACTTTCGTAAGGATTTACGTTTAGGCATAAACTACTGATAATAGTTATGCGCAGTAATGAGAGGATTTGAGATAACATGAAGCTACAAAAGCTGCTTGAAAATTTGCACGCCATTTTTCCTTATAACGGGGAAAACCCAGAAATTACATCAATTGAAAACGATAATAGGAAAGTGCAAAAAGGGAGCTTATTTATTTGCATTAAAGGATATACCGTGGATGGACATGATTTCGCGGAATCAGCAGTTAAGAATGGAGCAGCTGCCGTTCTTGCTGAAAGACCATTAGAGTTAGACGTTCCGGTTGTGCTAGTTAACGATACAACGAGGGCGATGGCCGTCCTTGCTGATGCTTTTTACGGACAGCCGACTAAAAGTCTTTATTTAATCGGAATAACGGGAACGAATGGGAAGACGACCACTAGCCATTTAATTGAAAAAATATTTGCCGATGCCGGGAAGAAGACGGGCTTAATTGGCACGATGTATACAAAAATCGCTGACCAGATCATTGAAACTAAAAATACCACCCCGGAAAGTCTGACGCTCCAAAAAACCTTTAATCAAATGGTGGATGCTGGCGTTAATACGGCTGTGATGGAGGTCTCATCGCATGCCCTTGATTTAGGAAGGGTTCATGGCTGTGAGTATAATGTGGCGGTTTTTACTAACCTTACACAAGACCACCTTGACTACCATCAAACAATGGAAGAATATAAGCGGGCAAAGAGCTTATTATTTGCACAGCTCGGCAATACATTTGACTTAAATAAACCAAAATATGCTGTCCTAAACGCGGATGATGAAGCTTCAGAAATGTATAGCCGTTCAACTGCTGCACATGTTGTTACATACGGAATTGAGCAAAAGGCAGATCTCAAGGCGAAAAATATTCAGATGACACCGAAGGGGACCGTCTTTGACCTTGAAATAATGGGCATTACATATCCAATCCGCATGCAGTTAATTGGCAAATTCAGTGTCTACAACGTACTGGCCAGTATTGCAGCTGCATTAGTTTCCGGGCTTGGAATGGAACAAATTATTCATTCCATTGAAAGTGTGGAGGGGGTTGCAGGAAGGGTTGAACTTGTAAATGCAGGCCAAGATTTTACCGTCATTGTTGATTATGCACATACACCGGATAGTTTAGAAAATGTATTAAAAACGATCCAGCAATTTGCTGAGAAAAAGATTTTCGTTATTGTTGGCTGCGGAGGGGATCGCGACCGCACAAAACGCCCATTAATGGCGCAGATTGCCTGTCACTTAGCAACAGACGTGATCTTGACATCAGATAATCCTCGAAGCGAGGATCCGCTAGAAATCTTGAAGGATATGGAAGCAGGAGTAAAAGGGGAAACCTATCAAGTCATTCCTGACCGGAGAAAAGCCATATATACAGCTGTGAGTCAGGCATCAGCTGGAGATATCATCTTAATCGCCGGTAAAGGGCATGAAACCTATCAAATTATTGGTAAAGAGGTTCATGATTTCGATGACCGGCTTGTTGCAAGGGAAGCGATTGAGGGGAGATAGTTATGTTTTTAGCTTTAAAAGATTTGGCACGATTGTTTACCGATAAACGGGGAACTCAAGATGAAATACTGTTCCGTACAGTGTCTGACTCAGCGGCCTTGGAACAGTCAAAAGGATTATTTGTGCCGATAAACAAAGAGTCAGGGGAACTCTTAGAGGCCATTTCCAATGGGGCTGTAGCTGCCATTTGGGAAAAAGATGTTACACTTCCGCACTACCTGCCCAACCAGTTTCCAATTTTTTTAACAAAGGATCCGGCGGAAGCATTAAGAGATATCATTAATCTTTATATAGAAAAAATAGATGGAGAAACGAACAAGCATATGGAGAGAACAATTTTTAAAATTTCAAACAAAAAACTTCTTAATAAAAATAACCAAACATATGATATTGCTGGGCAACTGGCAATGCTAAAATCAGAAAATAATCAGGAAAGGAGGGGATAAAATGAAGGAGCAAGTTATTTTTTTCACAATAATAATGGGGTTTTTGATCTCAGTTTTGCTTTCTCCCATTTTTATTCCCTTCTTGCGAAGATTGAAATTTGGACAAAGTATTCGAGAGGAAGGTCCTAAATCGCACCAGAAAAAATCTGGTACCCCGACAATGGGGGGAGTAATGATTTTATTTTCAATTATCATAACTACGCTGGTCATGATTGCCAAATTTGCAGACCATACACCAGTAACAGCTTTTTTACTCTTGTTTGTCACATTTGGATTTGGCCTGCTAGGGTTTTTAGATGACTTTATTAAGGTTGTATTAAAACGTAACCTCGGACTTACATCAAGGCAAAAATTATTAGGGCAAATTATTATATCTGTCATCTTTTATCTAATCTATAAACATACTGGTCAGTCAACAGAAATCAAGTTTCCTTTTGGGGATTTTTCGATTGATTTGGGCTGGGGATATGTGTTATTAATTATTTTCTGGCTAGTCGGCTTCTCAAATGCGGTCAATCTAACAGATGGTCTCGACGGTTTGGTGTCAGGCACCGCAGCGATTGCTTTTGGAGCTTTTGCTGTGCTCGCTTGGAATCAAAATCAGTTTGAAATCGCCGTGTTCTCGGTAGCCGTTGTTGGAGCGGTGTTAGGTTTCTTGGTATTTAACGCTCATCCTGCCAAAGTGTTTATGGGTGATACAGGATCATTAGCGTT
Source organism: Bacillus sp. ISL-18 (assembly GCF_018613415.1). GTDB lineage: Bacteria > Bacillota > Bacilli > Bacillales > Cytobacillaceae > Neobacillus. Next base: position 655,195 of record NZ_JAGGQG010000002.1, read on the forward strand.
AGGAGGGGCGATTGCCGCGATTGCCATCTTAACAAAGCTGGAAATCCTGCTGATTATCATTGGCGGTGTATTTGTAATTGAAACCTTGTCGGTCATTCTTCAGGTAGCTTCTTTTAAGACTACCGGGAAACGGATCTTCCGAATGAGCCCCTTGCATCATCATTATGAACTAGTGGGCTGGTCGGAATGGCGCGTTGTGGTAACATTTTGGAGTGTTGGATTAATATTAGCGATACTAGGAATCTATATTGAGGTGTGGTTGTAAGTGAAACAGATCGAATCTTATCGTTATAAAAAAATTCTTGTACTGGGTTTAGCTAAAAGTGGTGTGACGGCAGCCTCTTTGTTACATAAGCTTGGAGCGTTTGTTACTGTAAATGATAAAAAGCCATTATCTGAAAATCCCGAGGCTCAAGGATTACTAGAGCAGGGGATAAAGGTAATATGTGGTGAGCACCCAATCGAACTATTGGATGAGGGTTTCGAACTGATTGTGAAAAACCCTGGTATTCCTTATCATAATCCAATGATTGAAGGGGCAATTGAAAAGGGGATTCCTGTCATTACTGAGGTGGAGCTCGCGTATGAAATTTCTGAAGCTCCCTTTATAGGGATTACCGGTACGAATGGGAAAACAACAACGACTACCCTTGTCTATGAAATGATGAAGGAAGGGAACAAGGAGCCGTTAATAGCAGGTAATATTGGTACGGTTGCTTCTGGTGTTGCCCAAAAGGCGACAGAGGACAATACCATTGTCATCGAACTCTCGTCTTTTCAATTAATGGGAATTAACAACTTTACTCCGAAAATAGCGATCATTACTAACCTTTATGATGCCCATCTGGATTATCATGGCACCAGAAAGGAATACATTCAGGCGAAGGCCAATATTACGAAAAACCAGTCTGAACTTGACTATTTAGTCATTAATGCCGACCAAGAAGAAACAATGGAAATTGCTCGCAATTCAAAAGCGACAATCATTCCTTTCTCTACTAAGAAGGAACTCTCAGAGGGAGCTTGTATTAAGGATGGCTGGTTAATCTTTAATCGTGAGCCGGTTATGGAAATAGGTGAAATCGTACTGCCGGGGCTACATAACCTCGAAAATATCTTATCTGCCATGGCCGCTGCCAAACTATCAGGCGTAGAAAACAGCGCAATCCAAACCGTCCTCAAAACCTTTACGGGTGTCAGGCACCGTTTGCAATATGTCGCTGAGGTAAATGGCAGGAAGGTTTATAATGATTCGAAGGCTACGAATATCTTAGCCACCATTAAAGCTTTATCGGCGTTTAAGGCACCGACGATTTTACTTGCAGGCGGACTTGACCGCGGTAATGAGTTTGATGAGCTGCTTCCGTATTTAACCAATGTAAAAGCGTTAATCACGTTTGGTCAGACAGCTCCTAAGCTTGAACGGGTTGGAAAGCTTGCCGGAATAAATTCTATCAGCCGTGTCGATAATGTTGAAAAGGCAGTGCCGGAAGCTTATCGATATTCAGAACCTGGCGACATCATCCTTTTATCACCTGCTTGTGCAAGCTGGGATCAATATAAAAGTTTTGAAGTCCGGGGAGACATTTTTATCGAAGCGGTGCATAAGCTTAAGTAAGGGCTTGTCCAAAGAAAAGCTCAAAGCGCCGCTCGCGCGCTTTGAGCAGGACACTTATCGAAGTTAAGCTTATAACTTTTGATCTAGCGGCCCTAAAACACGTGGTTTGAGGTGGATAGTGGTGCCGACAAAGAGAACAACTCCCGACTTTATCTTAATGATTGTAACGTTCACACTGCTGGCAATCGGGCTCATCATGGTATACAGCGCTAGTGCCGTCTGGGCCGAATATAAATTCCAAGATTCCTTTTTCTTTGCAAAAAGGCAAACCCTCTTTGCTGGGGTGGGAATCGTTGCGATGTTTTTTATTATGAACGTAAATTACTGGACGTGGAGAACTTATGCCAAAACAATCCTCATTGTTTGTTTTGTTCTGTTAGTACTCGTGTTAATTCCCGGGATCGGGAATGTTCGAAATGGTTCAAGAAGCTGGATTGGGGTAGGGGCATTCTCCATCCAGCCATCCGAATTTATGAAACTTGCCATGATCGCTTTTTTAGCAAAATATTTATCAGAACGCCAAAAATTCATTACCTCCTTTAAAAAGGGCCTTATGCCTTCCCTGGGTCTTGCCTTTGTTGCCTTTGCTATGATTATGCTTCAGCCAGACTTAGGAACAGGAACAGTAATGATGGGGACTTGTGTGGTTATGATCTTTATTGCGGGCGCTCGAACCAGTCATTTTGCTTTTTTGGGTCTTCTGGGAGTAGCAGGGTTTGTTGGGCTAATTGCTTCTGCACCCTATCGGATTAAGCGGATCACCTCTTTCCTTGATCCTTGGTCGGATCCATTGGGGAGTGGATTTCAAATTATTCAATCCCTTTATGCGATTGGTCCGGGGGGGCTATTCGGCTTAGGACTTGGGGAGAGCAGGCAGAAGTTTTTTTACTTACCAGAACCGCAGACAGACTTTATCTTTGCGATCCTATCAGAAGAACTTGGCTTTATTGGCGGCTCCTTCATATTGCTTTTGTTTGCCCTTTTGTTATGGCGGGGCATTCGGATTGCTCTTGGTGCACCTGATCTATATGGAAGCTTCCTTGCTGTTGGAATTATTGCGATGGTGGCCATTCAAGTTATGATAAATATTGGTGTTGTTACCGGGCTAATGCCGGTTACAGGTATTACTCTGCCATTCTTAAGTTACGGAGGATCCTCATTAACATTAATGCTAATGGCAATCGGTGTTCTCCTGAATATCAGCCGATATTCACGCATCTAAATTGAATTGATACCCTGTTCACTCGGCAGGGTTCTTTTTATGTTTTAACTGTTATTTAAAAAGGCAGCATTTTAGTCTATCGTTAAATAGATAATGAATACATCTCTAAAATCGGGGTGTACTTTCTTTATTACAATTAAATAACATTATATTTAATGGCATATTTTCTTTTGTTTTTATAGTAGAATGTGTTTAGCAACTTTTTAGAGGTGAGAAAATGAAAGTAGTAGTAAGTGGCGGAGGGACCGGTGGACATATATATCCTGCTCTCGCACTCATTAGAGAAATTCAAAAAGAAAACAAACAAACAGAATTCTTATATATTGGAACAACAAATGGCTTAGAAAGCAAGCTTGTCCCAAGGGAAAAGATCGAGTTTAAATCGATTCATATTACTGGTTTTAAAAGGAAACTATCGTTTGATAATGTAAAAACCATTATTAGATTTATAAAAGGTGTTCAGGATAGTAAGAGAATTCTAAAAGAGTTCCAACCCGATATAGTAATCGGTACGGGTGGTTATGTATGCGGTCCTGTCGTTTATGCTGCAAAGGGACTTGGAATTCCAACCATTATTCACGAGCAGAATAGTGTACCCGGTTTAACGAATAAATTTTTAAGCCGATATGTAAACAAAATCGCTATTTGTTTTGAAGAAGCAAAGGAATATTTTCCAAGTGAAAAAGTTGTTTTTACGGGAAATCCGAGAGCTTCCGAGGTGCTTGGTAAGGATGGAATTAAAGGACGTCTATCAGCGGGACTTAGTGCTACGAAACCAGCCGTTCTTATTTTTGGCGGGAGCCGTGGGGCTCGGCCGATTAATGAAGCCGTTGTAAAAGCACTCGCTGAACTAGCAGAAAAACCATACCAAGTTCTCTATATTACGGGTGACGTCCATTATGAGGCTGTCCAAAAAGAAGTAGAGCTAGTGGGAAATCCAAAAAATGTGGTGATAAAGCCATTTATTCATAACATGCCAGAGGTGCTGGCGGGAATTGATTTGGTTGTATCAAGAGCGGGAGCCACCACACTTGCCGAATTAACTTCATTAGGAATTCCAAGTATTCTAGTCCCAAGTCCCTATGTAACCAATAACCATCAAGAAAAAAACGCCAGGTCTTTAAGTGATCATGGGGCAGCACAATTACTGTTAGAGAAGGATTTAAATAATAAAAGTCTGGTCAGCCAGATTGATCGCATTCTCTTAAACAATGAACATTTAAAAGATATGAAAGCTAAAGCTAAAAAAATGGGCGTTCCTGATTCAGCCGGACGGCTTTATGAGGTAATGAAACAACTTGTAAAAACAAATCAGAAGTCGCCCAAATAAATTTCTTGCATAAACTGAAAAAAACGCATCTAGGAAAGTTAGGTGGTATAGATGGACGCAATTGTAACAGAATTACAAAACTTAAATATTGGAAAAGTGAAGACAAATGAACCATTGTTAAATCATACGACAATAAAAATTGGTGGTCCTGCCGACCTTTTTATTGAACCTTCATCAATTGATAACTTAAAAAAGGCCATGGCAGTAATTGAAAAGAATGGCCTTAAATGGCGGGCCATTGGCAGAGGGTCTAATCTGTTAGTCTCGGATAAAGGGATAGAAGGGGCAGTTATAAAGCTAGGCTCGGGATTAGACCACCTCGAAATCAATGAAACTGAAATTACCGTCGGCGGTGGATATTCCCTTGTCAGTCTGGCTACTTCCATTAGTAAAAAAGGGCTTTCTGGCCTTGAGTTTGCCAGCGGCATTCCTGGTTCGGTTGGCGGGGCAGTATATATGAATGCTGGTGCACATGGATCAGATATTAGCAAAATCTTAACGAAAGCCCATATTTTGTTTGATGACGGGTCGATGGAATGGCTGACAAATCAAGAAATGGAATTTTCGTATCGAACGTCTATTCTTCAAAAGAAACGCCCTGGAATCGTATTAGAAGCAGTTTTTAAGCTTTCCCAAGGTGACCGTGCAGCAATTGTTGCGCAAATGCAAAAAAATAAGGATTATCGAAAAGAAACACAGCCATGGAATTTTCCTTGTGCAGGCAGTATTTTCCGCAATCCCCTTCCGAATTATGCTGGTAAATTAATTGAGGATGCTGACTTAAAGGGCTATAGCATCGGTGGGGCAAAAATATCAGAAATGCACGGGAATTTCATTGTGAATGCCGGCAATGCAACTGCGGAAGATGTCCTATCATTAATACAATATGTAAAGGATACAATCTTTCGTTTATATCAGATTAAAATGGAAACAGAAGTGGAGATTATCGGTAGATAACCTTACTATTCCTGTAAGAAATTTCTTACGAATGACAAAAATTGTGATATAATTACAAATAATAATAATACGTGGATACTAGCAAGAAAATCAGTGACGGCATGAATTTTCGTGCCGTTGTTTCTCTTTATAGTGGCCGTTATGTAAAATGGACAAGCCTTGGGGCAACTGCTTATAGTTTTAAAGTTTCATACATATTTCAAAATTGTACTCACGCTTTTCTTTTGGAGGAGAGTTTAGGGATGGAAAATGGTAAAATCGTTGCTCTTGAGGATCGTATACCAAAACTGAAGGAGCAAAGACGACGAAAGGCAAATAGACGTCTTGTACTCCTGCTGATTTTGTTTTTTACAGTAATAGTCGTTGTTGCCTATTCCCAATCTCCATTAAGTCATGTAAAACATATTATTGTGACAGGGAATGAAGTATATTCTGATCAGGAAATCATGAAGGCGAGTGGTATTACAACACAATCGAATATTTGGAAGGTAAAAAAAAGTAATGTTGCTTCAAAACTTGACCATTTATCAGAAATCAAAAAGGCAACAGTTCAGATTAAATGGCCTAATTCTATTCAAATCCAAGTGAAAGAACATATAAGAGTTGCTTACCTTAAAAATGGTAAAAACTACCTTCCTATTATGGAAAACGGTAAGATTTTAAAGGACAGAAAAACGGAAATAATCCCAGTTAATTCTCCGATTCTTTTCGAATTTAAGGAAGGTTCGGTTCTTAACCTAATGGTAAAAGAGTTAGAAAAACTTCCAATTGAAATTACAAACTCCATTTCCGAAATACATTATACTCCGAAAAAAACTGATCAGTATCATATTTCCTTATTTATGAATGACGGGTTTGAAGTGAGCGCAACGCTAAGAAGTTTTTCAGAAAAGATGGTACATTATCCTTCCATTATTAGCCAATTAGACCCAGCAAAGAAAGGATTAATTGACTTGGAAGTAGGTTCCTATTTTAAGGCTTTTGGATCGGATGTGGAGGGAAAAAACGGTGAATAAGATAAAGGTAAAAGGGAAGTACTTTATCTTGTCACTCGTTTGCTTGGTTTTGGGGTTTATGGTTGCCTTTTCGTATCACCTTACCCAAATTAAACTTCAAAATGAAAAACGGAATCTTTCAGGTACTCAGTATGAAGAAACCCTAGGATTAAGAAACCAATTAATTGTTCAAGAGGAAACAAATCGCAAACTGCAAAAGGAATTAAATCAGAAGCAGGGCGAGGTCCTGAAAAATGAGAAAAATCTTTCGAAGGAGACTGAAAGTTTCCTTAATCTTGCAGAAGATGCAGAGAAATATCGGATGTTTCTTGGAAAAGTAGAGGTAAAAGGGAAGGGTGTGCGAGTGACTCTTTCTGATGGAGCCTATGACCCAAAAGAAGATAATGTGAACAATTACCTTGTTCATGAACAGCATGTTTTTAAAGTAATCACCGAATTGTATATCTCTGGAGCTGCAGTTGTAGCCATTAACGGACAGAGGCTGACCAGCCATTCCTATATTGTCTGTAATGGACCGGTTATTACAGTTGATGGGATGCCGTATCCAGCACCGTTTGTCATTACGGCGATAGGTGATCCGGATGTTCTTTCTTCTTCATTAAACCTTACAGGTGGAGTGAAGGATCAATTAGTAAATGACAATGTCGTTTTTTCGATGGAAAAGGAGGATGAAATCGTCCTTAATCCAATCTTAGGCAGCTAATTTTTGTCCACATGAAATGAATGGAGAAGGTCAGGTGAAAAAAGTGGACAAGCGAAAGATCAATATAAGCTTTACCTTAATAGCGACTTTGGTTGGATTTATGATCGCGATTCAATTTCAAACAGTGAAGAAACCAGTAGAACGTGATACACGAGATATATGGCAGCTTCGAGATGCGCTCCTAAAGGAAAAAGAACTACAATCTAATTTACTAAGTGAGATTCGTTCTAACGAAGAAAAACTATCAGCCTATGAATCTAAGCGACAGCAAAGCAAGGAACAAGCGTTAAATGATACGTTACAGGAGTTAAAAAGGGAGGCAGGATTAACGGACATCACCGGTCCTGGGATCACCCTCTTGATTGAACCGGTAATGGAAGATGTTCAACTGGGAGCCCCGGTGAAAGATTCGGTTTCCCCCGAGCTTTTAAAAAGGTTATTAAACGAACTGAATATGTATGAAGCTAAATATGTGGCGATAGATGGTCAAAGGGTCATTAATACCACTGTCATTAGAGATATAAATGGAGAAACAAAAATTGATGGGCATACCATAAAAGGACTGCCAATTGAGATTAAAATAGGCGTAGATGATATGAATACGGCGGAAAATTTATCAAATCGAATGAAGGTATCAAAAGCCAGGGATGAGTTTTTCACTGAAAGCTTAAGACTTGAGGTGTCGGCATCACATCCCGACATAACGATACCTGCCTATGATAATTCGATCCGGGTGAAGTACATGGAGCCGATTAAAGAAGGAGGCGGTTCCTGATGTGGCTTCCGTTTATGGGACTGGTAATTGGTATCATTCTTGGATTACTAACGGAACTTCGAATCCCTGAGGAGTATTCCAATTATTTGTCGATTGCTATTTTGGCAGCTTTTGACACACTTTTCGGAGGAATTCGAGCATACCTGCAAAATATTTATGATGAAAAGGTGTTTGTTTCAGGATTCTTTTTTAATATTGTTCTAGCAGCAAGTTTAGCTTTTCTCGGTGTTCATCTTGGTGTAGACTTGTATTTAGCAGCAGTTTTTGCGTTTGGTGTCAGATTGTTTCAAAATATTGCCGTGATACGGAGAATATTATTGACAAAATGGTCAACAAACAAAGAAAAAATAGAAAAAAGTTGAATTTTTTAAAGGGAAATATGTAGTTGTGACGAATAATTTTATAAGATATGACTATGAAACTAGTATAGGACGAAAAAGGAAATTGTTGTTCTTCCCAAGGAGATTAAAAGGAGGTGCCATAGAATGAACAGCAATGAAATATATGTTAGTCTTGACATCGGTACATCCAGTGTAAAAGTAATCATTGGTGAAATGGTCAATGACTCTGGAAAAGACACGTTAAACATAATTGGTGTTGGAAATGTGAAATCAGAAGGTTTGCGTAAAGGGTCGATTGTTGACATGGATGATACCGTTCATTCTATTAAGCGGGCAATTGAACAGGCAGAAAGAATGATCGGAATGGAAATCCGCGAAGTAGTGGTCGGTATATCAGGCAGAGACATCATGCTTCATAACTGTCACGGTATTGTAGCTGTTTCAAGCCAAAACCGGGAAATAACAAACGAAGATGTTATTCGTGTAATTGAGGCATCTCACGTCGGTTCTATACCACCGGAAAGAGAAAATATTGGCGTTATTCGAAAACAATTTATTCTTGATGGTAAGGATGAAATTAATGATCCTCGCGGGATGATTGGTGTTCGTCTAGAAATGGAAGGAACGCTGATAACTGGTTCTAAATCGATAATCATCAACACTTTACGCTGTGTGGAACGCGCAGGCTTAGAAATTTTAGATATTATCCTGCAGCCTTTGGCAGCAGGAGATTTTGCCTTATCAAGGGATGAGAAGAATCTGGGTGTTGCCATGATCGATATCGGCGGAGGGTCCACTACGATTGCTGTGTTCGAAGAAGGATTCTTAAAAGCAACCAGTGTGATTCCAGTTGGCGGAGATCTGCTTACAAATGATCTTTCTAAAGTTTTGCATACCTCAACAGAGGATGCTGAAAATATTAAGATAAAATATGGACATGCCTTCTATGATAATGCCTCGGAAGATGAATTCTTCAGCGTACCAATCATCGGCAGTGACCAGCATCAGCAATTTAACCAACTCTATGTGTCTGAAATTATTGAAGCTAGAATGGAAGAAATTTTTGAACTAATCGCAAATGAATTGAAACGTATGGGTGTAATGGATTTACCTGGTGGTTTTGTCTTAACAGGCGGATCAGCAAAAATGCAAGGTTTGTTGGAACTTGCTCAAGATATGTTCCAAAATCCAGTCCGTATTGCCTCACCTGACTATATAGGTGTAAGAGAACCTCAATATACAACAGCGGTTGGCTTAATTAAGTATGCTTACAAGAATGCTAGATTACCTGGGGGAACCAATGGATCAACAACCTCAGCGGTGTCGGTTTCGGAGCCAATCGAAAAAAGAATACCAAAACAACATCAACCTAAAACTAAGGTAGAAAAACAACCTGAAGAAAAAATGTCATCAAAAGTAAAAAAATTCCTTGGTTACTTTTTCGAATAGGAAAAAGTAAATCAACGAATTAGGAGGATTTGTCATGTTAGAATTTGATACAAATTTAGATTCTCTTGCAACAATAAAAGTAATCGGAGTTGGCGGCGGAGGCAATAACGCAGTAAACCGAATGATTGAGCATGGAGTTCAAGGCGTAGAATTTATCGCCGTTAATACAGATGCACAAGCCTTAAATCTATCAAAAGCAGAAGTTAAAATGCAAATTGGTGCCAAACTTACCCGCGGTCTTGGAGCAGGTGCTAATCCAGAGGTAGGTAAAAAGGCTGCAGAAGAAAGCAAGGAACAAATTGAAGAGGCGCTAAGAGGTGCCGATATGGTCTTTGTTACAGCTGGGATGGGTGGAGGAACCGGTACTGGAGCAGCGCCGGTTATTGCACAAATCGCCCGTGATTTAGGTGCCTTAACTGTAGGTGTTGTCACTCGGCCATTTACCTTCGAGGGTAAAAAGCGTTCGAACCAGGCATCAGGTGGAATTGGGTCAATGAAAGAAGCGGTTGATACACTCATTGTGATTCCAAATGATCGTCTTCTTGAAATTGTTGATAAAAGTACGCCTATGCTTGAAGCATTCCGTGAAGCAGATAATGTATTGCGTCAAGGTGTTCAGGGTATCTCCGATTTAATTGCTACACCAGGATTAATTAATTTAGACTTCGCTGACGTAAAAACGATTATGTCTAATAAAGGTTCCGCTTTAATGGGTATCGGAGTTGCTGCCGGTGAAAATCGTGCAACGGAAGCGGCTAAAAAGGCAATCAATTCTCCTCTGCTAGAGACATCTATCGATGGTGCTCAAGGTGTCCTAATGAATATTACCGGTGGATCTAACTTAAGTCTTTATGAGGTTCAAGAAGCGGCCGATATCGTTGCCACAGCAACCGATCAAGAAGTAAATATGATCTTCGGTTCTGTTATCAATGAAACTTTAAAAGACGAAATTATTGTTACGGTTATTGCAACGGGCTTTAATGAAGAAGTGGCCCAGCCAAAAGTTACACGACCATCTTTTGGACAAGTGAAAACGACTGTTAACCCTGTTAAGAGAGAACACAAACGTGAAGAAGCTCCGCAGGAACCAGTCCGCAACAATACCAATGTTTCTCAAGAGGATGCACTAGATATCCCAACATTCTTACGCAATCGCAATAGAAGAAGATAATTTTTTTAGATGAAAGAGGCGCAGTTCCACTAGGGACTGCGCCTTTTCATATTTACAACTATATAAATATGACAAATTCCGTAGGCTTTTGTGAAAATTTCTGATTTTTTGATTACAGAAAGTGACACACTTCCGCTAGTAAAGTACGTTATACTTTTTCGTAAACAGAAGAATAGAAACATAAGCCAATAGCTGAATTAAGGAGGAAGCTGGCTTGACAGTTTATCTTGATGTAATTTGGTCTCTTAATTTGTTATTCGATAGCCTTCTCCTGTACTTAACGGCTATATTTCTTAAAAGAAGAATACAAATCTGGAGATTACTTGCCGGTGGATTTATAGGTTCATTGATCATTTTATTATCGTTTACACCACTAAATGCCTATACCAGCCATCCGATCTCAAAACTTATTTGTTCGATGTTAATGGTACTATGCACTTTTGGATTTAAACGGTTAACCTTTTTCTTTAAAGCCTTAATGACGCTATATGTTTCTACTTTTTTGATTGGCGGAGGCTTGATGGGTGCCCATTATTTCATTCAATCCGATTCAGAGCTGTCCGTAAAGGTTCTGGCTTCCAGTGTGAAGGGATTTGGTGACCCGATCAGCTGGCTGTTTGTACTGATTGGCTTTCCGCTGGCCTGGCACTTCGCAAGAAAAAATGTAGAAGGTATGGAAATGACAAAAATCCAATTTGAACAAATTGTCAGTGTTCAACTCCATATTGCCGACGAAAGGATGCATTTCAAGGGATTGGTTGATAGTGGAAATCAACTGTATGATCCGTTGTCTAAACTCCCTGTTATGATTGTCTCTCTTCAAAATCAAAGTGAAGCTGTTCCAGAATCCATTAGCAGGCTGGCAGCGGCCGATCCAGAACAGTTCATATTAGGAAGTCAGGATGTGGCTAATGATTGGCAGAATAGGCTAAGAATCATTCCGTGCCGAGTCGTTGGACAAGAGCACCAGCTGATTGTTGCCATTAAACCCGATCTCATTTTAATCGAACATAACGGTGATCAATATGTATGTGAAAAGGGTCTTGTTTCGTTTACGTTGCAGCAGCTCTCGGCTGATGATGCTTTCCAATGCATTGTTCATCCCAAAATGCTGACGGGACCTAAGCGGCAAGGAGGGGCTGTGAAGGTAAGTTAATATAACTATACTCAATCAGAACATTTTTTAGAAGGAGGAACATACATGAAAAAATGGAGATTTCGCTTAACTTACTATTGGTATAAATTGCTACTAAAACTAGGTCTTAAAACAGATGAAGTTTATTACATCGGCGGAAGCGAAGCTTTACCACCTCCTTTGAGTAAGGATGAAGAAGAGGTTTTGTTGAAAAAGCTTCCTGGTGGTGATAAGGCTGCAAGATCAATCCTAATTGAACGAAATCTACGACTCGTTGTGTACATTGCGAGAAAATTTGAGAATACAGGCATCAATATTGAGGATCTGATTAGTATTGGAACAATTGGATTAATCAAAGCAGTCAATACGTTTAATCCTGAAAAGAAAATAAAACTAGCTACATATGCATCGCGATGCATTGAAAATGAAATTCTTATGTACTTAAGGCGGAATAATAAAATACGATCAGAAGTATCGTTTGATGAACCGTTGAACATCGATTGGGATGGTAACGAGCTGCTCTTATCAGATGTTTTAGGAACAGACGATGATATTATTACAAAAGATTTAGAAGCAAGTGTCGATCGCAAGCTGCTGACCAAAGCATTGCATCAGCTTACTGACCGAGAAAAGCAAATTATGGAGTTAAGGTTTGGTCTGACAAATGGAGAAGAAAAAACCCAGAAGGATGTGGCCGATATGCTCGGGATATCTCAATCCTATATATCCAGACTAGAAAAAAGAATTATCAAAAGACTGCGGAAAGAATTCAATAAAATGGTTTAGAAACGGACAGGACGTGAGAACAGACTATTAGCAATTACTCTAAGTTTTATCTTTAAAAGAAAAATTTTTCCATCCCAAAAAACCTATTCAATTCATGATATCATCGCATTTTTCGACATTTATGCACCTGTCCGCTGGTAAGGACAGGTGCATATTTTTCCTTCTCGGGGAGATACTGTTTTTTGTACAGCAGCTCCTGTGAGGAGGGAAAAGGATTGACTCGAAATAAAGTTGAAATTTGCGGTGTAGACACATCAAAACTTCCTGTTTTAAAGAACGAAGAAATGAGAATACTCTTCAAGCAAATGCAAGAGGGCGATATAAGTGCTCGTGAAAAGCTTGTCAACGGTAATTTACGTCTTGTCCTTAGCGTCATTCAGCGGTTTAACAATCGTGGCGAGTTTGTTGATGATTTATTTCAGGTTGGCTGTATTGGACTCATGAAATCAATTGATAACTTCGATTTAGGTCAAAACGTAAAGTTTTCCACTTATGCCGTACCAATGATCATAGGAGAAATTCGAAGGTATTTGCGTGATAATAATCCAATTCGTGTGTCGCGTTCCTTACGAGATATTGCCTATAAGGCGCTACAGGTGAGGGAACGATTGATGAGCGAAACCTCACGTGAACCAACTGCAGAGGAAATTGCAAAGGTCTTGGAAGTACCGCATGAGGAAATCGTTTTTGCATTGGATGCAATCCAAGATCCGGTCTCCTTATTTGAACCCATCTATAATGATGGCGGTGACCCCATTTATGTAATGGACCAGCTAAGTGATGAAAAAAATAAAGATATTAATTGGATTGAAGAAATCGCCCTTAAGGAGGGCATGCGAAGATTAAACGAACGTGAAAAACTAATCCTTAGAAAGCGATTCTTCCAAGGGAAAACACAAATGGAAGTCGCTGATGAAATTGGTATTTCTCAAGCCCAGGTCTCACGCCTTGAGAAAGCAGCGATTAGACAAATGAACAAAAACATTCAAAGCTAAAGCTGTCCAACCGGACAGCTTTATTTTTTATAGATAAAATAGCCCGTGCTGACATATAGTGATAATAGTATGGGAGCGGGAGTGGTAATGTGGTAAAAATTTCGGAATTCCAAATAAAAGATGTTGTAAATGTATCGGATGGTAAAAGGCTGGGAAATATTGGGGATATTGAGATTAATTTAACAACTGGGAAAATTGAGGCAGTAATCATATCTGGAGGCGGCAGGGTTCTTGGTTTTTTTGGTAAAGATGAAGATATCATCATACCGTGGAAAAATATCCTTAAAATAGGTCATGACGTCATTTTGGTTAGATATAAAGGCAGCACTGAATTGATAGGGGAGCAGACAGAAGTTTAATATCTTTCATTTGCGGTGACCAAAGTTTCTTTTCATGGTAAACTATAGAAAAACAAAAGAGGTAATTGGATGGAACCCTTTGTTAAAAATAATCAATCCTATTTATCCATTGATAGTTGGATGAGACGTTTCCCGAAGTTGACGGCCGGCTTCACAACCAAAAATGGCGGGACGAGCAAGGGAGACTTTAAGACCTTAAACCTTGGATTTCATGTTGGTGATGACCTAACCGTTGTTTGCTCAAATAGAGAAAAAGTCGCTGAATTGCTGGAGTTCCCGTTAAGCAGCTGGATTGGTGCTGAACAAACACACGATACGATCCTCAAGAAAATAACAAAAACAGATCGTGGAATTGGATCCGATTCATACGAAAATGCCTTTAAAGGTACTGATGGATTTTATACAGATGAAGAGGGAATCCTGTTAACACTTTGTTTCGCTGACTGTGTCCCTCTTTTTTTTATGGCCCCAGAGAGAAGGATGATTGGCATTGCTCACGCTGGCTGGAAAGGGAGCGTTGGTCAAATCGCCAAAAAAATGATAGACACATGGGGCCAAGAGGGAATTAGGCCAGAGGAAATTTATGTCGCAATTGGACCTTCCATTTGCGAAAAATGTTATATGGTGGATCAACATGTTATAAACTTTGTAGAAAAATCACTAGTAGAAGGCGCGGCATTCACCTATAATTTAATTAGTGAAGGGCAATATTCCCTGAATCTACAGGAACTAAATAAACAGATTCTTCTTGGATCCGGTGTTCCGGAACAAAATATTCTTCAAACAGGCTTATGTTCTAGCTGCGATCAAGAGGAATTTTTCTCTCATCGCCGTGATAAAGGCAGAACAGGAAGAATGATGAGTTATATTGGCTGGAAGGAGTAATTATTCACGATGAAAGTAGCTGAAAACCTAAAGCGCATTAACCTGCAAATAAATGAGGCCTGCCATAAAGTAAATCGAAGCAGTGAAGAGGTAACTTTAATTGCAGTGACTAAATACGTCAGCATTGAACGAGCCGAAGAAGCACTGGGGGCAGGTATTCATCATCTTGGTGAAAACCGTGATGACAGTCTTTTAGAAAAGTGGGAAGTATTACAGGACAAGCCTACATGGCATTATATTGGATCATTGCAAACACGCAAAGTTAAAAATATTATTGATAAAGTTGACTATATTCATTCATTGGACCGCTTATCACTTGCAGAAGAAATAAATAAGCGTGCAAACCATCAAATGAAATGCCTTGTTCAAGTCAATGTTTCTGGTGAAGAATCGAAACATGGCCTTTCTTTAGAAGAAGCTATTCCTTTTATCAAAGCACTTTCAAGCTTTGAACACATTGTGGTGGATGGACTCATGACAATGGCTCCATTAACAGATGATGAACAAATTCTTCGGGATTGTTTTCGGAAGTTAAGAGAGCTTCGCGGGCAAGTTCAGAGCCTGCAGTTAGAGTTTGCACCATGTTCAAATCTTTCAATGGGAATGTCCAATGATTTTGCGATCGCCATTGAAGAAGGGGCAACCATGATTAGAATTGGCACGGCACTTGTCGGTGAAGACGGTTAAGGAGAGAAGAAAATGACGATTAAATCAAAACTAAAAACATTTTTCTTTTTAGATGACGAATATGATAATAACAATGATGAATTTGTAGAGAAGACCGCTCCAGTTAAACAAAAACAACAGCCTGTTAAAAGTCAAAACGTTGTTAGTTTTCAAAGTATCCCAAAGCCTGCCGGTACAACTAATGCGACAAATGCAACTAATGCAGCAAAATCCTCAAAAGTGATCATACTGGAGCCAATAACGTATTCAGAATCAACAGAAATTGCCGATCATTTAAAAAATCGTCGCGCTGTGGTTGTGAACCTGCAAAGTATTGACCAGACCGAAGGCCGCCAGATCGTTGATTTCTTAAGTGGAGTCGTTTACGCGATAGGGGGAGACATTCAAAAAATTGGCTCAAGTATTTTTTTATGTACTCCCGATAATGTAGAAGTCACTGGGAATATTACTGATTTCCTTCCTGAACACCATAACCCTAATACAAGGTGGTAATGTGAATGGCTTTTATCTTTACCTTATTAATAAAATTAATCAATATTTATTCATGGGCGTTAATTATATATATATTAATGTCTTGGTTTCCAAATGCAAGAGAAACGTTGATTGGAAGATTTTTGACGAGAATTTGTGAACCTTATTTAGAGCCATTTAGAAAAATCATTCCCCCAATTGGAATGATGGATATTTCTCCGATTGTGGCGTTCCTTGTTTTGAATTTTGCCACCACCGGTTTAGGCAGTGTCTACAGGTGGCTTGTATAACAATGAAAAATAGGTTGTGTTAAAAGGGATGAATATTTATCAGCATTTCCGTCCAGAGGAACGGGAATTTATTGATCAGGTCTTACAATGGAAAAGCAATGTGGAGCAGCAATACGCCCCTAAACTAACCGATTTCCTCGACCCTAGAGAGCAGCATATTCTCAAAATGCTCCTCGGTGAGCATGGCGAGGTAAAATATAAGTTTTTTGGCGGGATATCTGGTTTAGAAAGAAACAGGGCCCTCATTTATCCGGATTATTTAATTCCGAATGAAGATGATTTTCAAATTAGTTTATTTGAGATTCAATACCCGCGAAAATTTGTTGCGATTGAACACCGGCAGGTACTAGGGACGCTCATGTCTGTAGGTCTCAAACGCGGAAAATTTGGTGACATTCTTATAAGTGAGGGGCGAGTTCAATTTTTTGCTGCTAAAGAGATAAGTCAATATATAAAGAACAATGTCGAATCAATAGGCAGGGCAGGAGTAAAATTAGTTGAAACAGGTATCGAAAATGCCGTTACTGCTGCTGCAGTTTGGGATGAGAATGAGTTAACATTGTCATCCTTACGACTCGATACGGTTATATCTGGAATTTATCATCTATCCAGGCAAAAATCCCTTGCCTTAATTCAGCATGGACTAGTCAAAGTGAACTGGACTTCGATCGAGAATCCTTCTTTTCCATGTGAAGCAGGTGATATGCTCTCAGTAAGAGGACACGGACGAGCTAAAATTATCGGTTTGGATGGCAAAACAAAAAAAGAAAAATGGCGAATTACTGTAGGGAAACAAAAATAATCGTAAATGCAGCAGGATTTCCGGAAAAACTTGTCGAATATTTGCTTATACATATGGAAGTACAGAATGCATGGAGGTGGCTTTAATGCCGTTAACGCCGTTAGATATTCATAATAAAGAGTTTAATAAAGGATTTCGCGGGTATGATGAAGATGAAGTAAATGAATTTCTTGACCAGGTAATCAAGGATTATGAACTTGTTCTTAGAGAAAAAAGAGAATTGGAAGAACGCCTCAATGAGATGAATGAGCGTCTAGGCCATTTTGTAAATATTGAAGAAACACTCAATAAATCAATCATTATTGCCCAAGAGGCTGGGGAAGAAGTAAAACGCAATGCCCAGAAGGAAGCGAAACTGATCATCAAAGAAGCCGAGAAAAATGCCGATCGGATTGTGAATGAATCTCTTTCTAAAGCAAGAAAAATTGCTCTAGAAATTGAAGATTTAAAGAAACAATCAAAAGTATTCCGGACTCGTTTTAAAATGTTGATTGAAGCACAGCTCGATATGCTGAATACAGATGATTGGGATCATTTATTAGAGTATGAAGTCGATGCTACAGAATTAAAGATTCATGAAGAAGAAGATTCATTAGCTTGACGAAATGCATTTTATTAGCATATAATTTTTAGACATAGTAAATAGAATGGAAATTGACGATGAAAGGGATAGTACAATTTTTCTCGAGACTTTTCTAGCGAGTCGGGGGTGGTGAAAGCCCGATAAAGTTGAAAAATTGGAAGATCACCCTCGAGTTCCAAGTTGAAACCCCAATCGGGATAGTAGGCTTAGGCGTGTTATTCACGTTACGAATGGTAAAGAGGATAGTACGAATGGGTATTATCTATCAGGGTGGTACCGCGGGAAAAAACCTTCTCGTCCCTATTTGGGATGAGAAGGTTTTTTTATTTGTCTATTCCCGATTCTGATTATGAACAAGGATTTAGGAGGAAAAGGAAAATGGAATATAAAGACACGCTTTTAATGCCAAAAACGGAATTTCCGATGCGTGGCAACCTTCCCCAAAGAGAACCTGACTTACAGGCTAAATGGGAAGAAATGAACATTTATCAAAAGGTACAAGATCGGACGAAGGGACGTCCAATATTTGTTCTACATGATGGGCCTCCATACGCAAATGGAGATATCCATATGGGGCATGCTTTAAATAAGATCTTAAAAGACATGATTGTCCGTTACAAATCAATGAGCGGCTTTCATGCTCCGTATGTACCTGGCTGGGATACACATGGTTTACCGATTGAACAGGCTTTAACCAATAAAGGTGTTAAACGGAAAGAAATGACGATTGCTGAATTCCGGGAACTTTGTACAAAGTATGCCCTTGAACAAATTGATAATCAGCGGACTCAATTTAAGCGTCTTGGTGTTCGGGGGGATTGGGAGAATCCATACATTACCCTCAAACCTGAATATGAGGCACAGCAAATTAAAGTGTTTGGCGAGATGGCAAAAAAAGGCTACATTTATAAAGGTAAAAAGCCTGTTTATTGGTCTCCATCAAGTGAATCAGCTTTGGCTGAAGCTGAAATTGAATACCAAGATAAAAAATCTGCGTCTATCTATGTTGGTTTTAAAGTGAAAGACGGCAAGGGTGTTCTAGATACTGATACACAAATTGTTATCTGGACAACAACACCTTGGACGATTCCGGCTAACCTTGGTATTTCTGTACATCCTGATTTAAACTATGTGGTGGTTGCCGTAAACGGTGGGAAATACCTAGTCGCAGAGGCATTGTTAGAGGCTGTTACAAAAGAGGTAGGTTGGGAAGAAACAGAAGTCGTTCAAAAGCTCAAAGGTTCAGAACTAGAATATATCATCGCTGCTCATCCCTTATACGGTCGTGATTCTCTAGTGATGTTAGGGGAACACGTTACTACGGATGCCGGTACTGGATGTGTTCATACTGCTCCAGGTCATGGTGAAGATGACTTCTATGTTGGACAGAAATATGGTCTAGATGTGTTATGTCCAGTAGATGATAAGGGCGTGATGACAAGTGAGGCCGAAGGGTTTGAAGGTTTATTTTACGATACAGCTAATAAGCCAATTGCCCAAGCCTTAGAAGAGGCAGGAGCATTATTAAAGCTATCATTTATCACGCACTCTTATCCGCATGACTGGAGAACCAAGAAGCCGGTTATTTTCCGTGCGACAGCCCAATGGTTCGCATCCATTAAAGATTTCCGGGATGAACTGCTAGAAGCAGTAAAAGAAACCAAATGGGTTCCTGCCTGGGGAGAAACAAGATTATTTAATATGGTTCGCGACCGCGGTGATTGGTGTATCTCTCGTCAACGTGTTTGGGGTGTTCCTATTCCAGTATTCTATGCGGAGAATGGCGAGGAAATTATTACGGATGAAACAATTGAACATATTTCTAACCTATTCCGTGAGAATGGTTCCAATGTTTGGTTCGAACGGGAAGCAAAAGATTTACTTCCTGAGGGATTTACACATCCAGGAAGTCCGAATGGAACATTCACTAAAGAAACGGATATCATGGATGTTTGGTTTGATTCTGGTTCATCTCATCAGGCCGTACTGCTTGAGAGGGAAGATTTAGTAAGACCAGCAGACCTTTATCTTGAAGGTTCAGACCAATATCGCGGCTGGTTTAACTCATCATTATCAACGGCTGTTGCTGTTACGGGTAAGGCTCCATACAAAGGTGTACTTAGCCACGGCTTTGCGCTTGACGGAGAAGGAAGAAAGATGAGTAAATCAATTGGAAATGTCGTCGTTCCAGCAAAGGTTATGAATCAATTAGGTGCCGATATTTTACGCCTTTGGGTAGCATCGGTTGACTACCAGTCAGATGTTCGTGTATCGGATGCCATCCTAAAACAAGTGGCAGAGGTTTACCGGAAAATCCGGAATACTTTCCGTTTCTTGTTAGGAAACTTAGCAGACTTTGATCCGACTGTAAACAAAGTAGAATACGCAAACTTACGTGAAGTAGATCAGTTTATGCTTGTAAAACTGAATAAATTAATCAATTATGTACGAAATGCTTATGAGAACTATGAGTTTGCGGGCATTTATCATGCTGTCAATAATTTCTGTACGTTAGATTTAAGTGCATTCTATCTTGATTTTGCTAAGGATGTTCTTTATATTGAGGCTACCGATAATCACGAGCGCCGTGCTATTCAAACGGTGTTATATGAATCGCTGCTAGCGTTAACTAAATTGGTTTCTCCAATTCTTTCGCATACAGCTGATGAGGTTTGGCAGTTTATTCCGGCAGTAAAAGAGGAAAGTGTCCAATTAACAGACCTGCCGGAATACCAAGAGTTAGCAGGGGCAGAAGCTCTCGAGGAAAAATGGTCCGCTTTCATGTCGCTTCGGGACGATGTGTTAAAAGCCCTTGAAGAAGCCCGTAATCAGAAAGTAATCGGTAAGTCTTTAACGGCTAAGGTAACATTATATGTAAATGAAAAATCAAAAGCACTGTTGGATTCTATTAGTGAAGATTTAAAGCAGTTGTTTATTGTCTCCGGTTTTGAAGTGGCTGGATCGTATGATCAGGCACCTGAAGATGCTGTGAAATTAGAAACAGCGGCGATTGTAGTGACAAAAGCTGATGGTGAAACATGTGAACGCTGCTGGATTGTTACACCAGAGGTGGGTCAAGATCCAGAGCATAGTACCCTTTGCCCGCGATGTGCCAATGTGGTTAAAGAAAATTATTCACATCTAGCATAATGTTTAGCCTCTTGCCAACCACAGGCAAGGGGCTTTTTCTATATTGTTATACCCTATTCGAGAAAATCAGTATTTTTAAAATTTACCTTTTTCGCTAATAGTTGTAGTCGTTGTCAATTGTTTTACCGTGTCAGGAATGATTCTGCGGAGATAATAGTACAAATGACAAATAACGGAGGTAACAACTATGAATGCCATGCAGGAAAAGCTGTTTTTAGAACTCCGTCAAACGAAGGAAGAAATTGAGAACTCTCTTAAGAAACAAAAGCAACAGTGGCTCACCTCTATTTTAATGGCAGAGCTTAAAGACATTAATACCGCTATTCAAAAGGTCGAGGATGGGAAATTTGGCCAATGTGAAATTTCTGGTGAATTGATCCCTGATGATTTACTTAACATGCTTCCTACCATCAGGTCGGTTAAGGACTCAAAGGAATTAGAACACTATTACAAAAAGCCCCTTTCAACTGCTTTTTTATAATGTTACATTGTCGTTATGCGATTAAGTATGCTAAAATGCAAAGGAGATTAGAAAAGCTTATTGCTGACTCTAGTCAGCTTAATGTGGAGGTATTTTTAAGTGTTTTATTACTTAATCGCAATTTTTGTAATTTTATTAGACCAATTTACAAAATGGCTAATCGTAAACAACATGTTTTTAGGGGAAAGTATTACAATCATTAATAATGTTTTGTATATCACCTCTCATCGCAATCGTGGAGCTGCGTGGGGAATTCTCCAAGGCCAAATGTGGCTTTTTTATGTTATTACTATTGTGGTTATTGTAGCCATTATGTTCTATCTGCACAAAGCTGCACGAGGAAAGATGCTATTAGGAGTTTCTTTAGCCTTAATGCTTGGAGGTGCGATTGGTAATTTTATTGATCGTGTCTTGAGAAAAGAAGTAGTTGACTTTATCCATGCGTATATTTTCAACTATAATTTTCCAGTCTTTAATATTGCTGATTCAGCATTAGTTATTGGTGTCATTTTGTTAATGATTCAAATGCTGCTAGATGAGCGGGGATCAAAGGAGAAATCATATGGAGAAAATGGAACACACCATTCTTGAAGATCAAAAAGGCGACCGAATTGATAAGGTCATCTCAGGTTTAGACGAAGAATGGTCACGAACACAGGTTCAGCAATGGATTAAAAATGGGAATGTCTTGGTTAATGGACAACCTGTTAAAACGAATTATAAATGCAGCTTAAATGATGAAATCGAAATTAATATCCCAGATCCTGAAGAACTGGATGTCATTCCAGAGGAGATGGATTTAGATTTTTATTATGAAGATAAAGATGTATTAGTGGTTAATAAGCCGCGGGGAATGGTAGTTCATCCGGCCCCGGGGCACATGTCTGGAACACTTGTAAATGGACTAATGGCACACTGTAAGGATCTATCCGGGATTAATGGAGTGCTGCGCCCGGGGATTGTTCATCGTATTGATAAAGATACATCTGGACTATTAATGGTTGCGAAAAATGATATGGCACATGAGAGCCTTGTCAATCAATTGGTGGAAAAGACAGTTACACGTAAATATAAAGCGATTGTTCACGGAGTCATTCCTCATGATTTTGGTACCATTGATGCGCCCTTAGCGAGGGATACAAAGGATAGACAAAGTATGGCGGTTGTTGATAACGGCAAACATGCAGTCACTCATTTTCATGTGATCGAACGATTTAAGGATTTTACCTTTGTGGAATGTCAATTAGAGACAGGCAGAACGCATCAAATTCGTGTCCATATGAAATATATTGGCTATCCGCTTGCTGGTGATCCAAAGTATGGTCCGAGAAAAACGTTAGATATTGACGGTCAAGCCTTACACGCCGGTATACTTGGATTCACCCATCCAAGAACAAAAGAATATTTAGAATTTGAGGCTCCCCTGCCAGAAGATTTTGAACGACTTCTTGAACAACTTCGTAAATAATAATTGACGCTAGCCCAAATATAAGGTACTATGAGTATAGTTTAATAAGCCTTTAAATCAGTCCCGTGAGGCTGAGAAGGAGACGGTTAAGTTATAGGCCCGCTATGCCTTTAACTAAAATTAACTTATCTACCTCTCGCCAAAAACGGTGAGAGGTTTTTTATTTTAAGATAATAAAGTAGGTGTAAAATGAACCAAAAAGCTCTGGTCCTTGATGAACAAGCCATTAATCGGGCACTTACGAGGATTGCTCATCAAATTATCGAAAAAAATAAAGGGATTGAGGAATGTGTGCTTGTAGGTATTCGTACAAGGGGAATCTATTTGGCAAAACGCCTAGCCTCAAGAATAGAGGAAATTGAAGGAAATCCAATCCCAGTCGGTGAAATTGATATAACCCTTTATCGGGATGATTTAACCAAAAAAACAGACAATCAAGAGCCGCTTGTAAAGGGTTCAGATATCCCAGTTGATATCAGTGATAAGATTGTTATTCTGGTTGATGATGTATTATATACAGGCAGAACGGTCAGAGCAGGACTTGATGCGCTGATGGATTTTGGCCGGCCGGCAGCAATTCAGCTGGCAGTCCTTGTAGACCGAGGGCATCGTGAACTTCCTGTAAGAGCTGATTATGTAGGTAAAAATGTACCGACATCCAGTGACGAAAAAATTGTCGTTGAACTAGTGGAAGTAGATAAAATTGATCAAGTAGGTATTTTTGACAAATAAATAGCACGCCCTTTTAAAAGGCAGTCCAGTGAGGCTGACAAAGGGGAAAAGCCATGAAACTATTGGCATTTCTATACCCTCTTTGTACCCTCATGTACACAAGAGGGTTTTTTTATAGTCATAAAGCAGACAATATAGATTAACTAAATAAAATTAGGAGTAAACAGAAAATGAAAAATACACCGGTCTTAGATGTTTCGGATATCCCAAAATCATCACAATGGCTCACTTTAAGCTTACAGCATTTATTCTCTATGTTTGGGTCAACGATTCTTGTACCATACCTGGTTGGCTTAAGTCCAGCCCTTGCGTTAATTTCAAGTGGACTTGGAACGCTTGCATTTTTGTTAATTACAAAAGGTAAAGTTCCAGCGTATCTAGGCTCATCATTTGCCTACATCATACCAATTAAATTACTAAATGAAACAGGCGGACCAGGTGCCGCCATGGTTGGAACATTTATAGCAGGAATTCTTTATGGTATTGTTGCCTTAGTTATTAGTAAGTCAGGGCACCGTTGGGTAATGAATTTATTACCTCCAATTGTGGTCGGTCCTGTTATTATTGTTATCGGCTTAGCATTATCATCCACTGCTGTGGGAATGGCAATGAATAACCCTGCTGGAAAATACAGCATGCTACATTTCTCTGTTGGTCTTGTTACTTTGGCTGCTACAATTATTTTCTCCATTTACGCAAAGAAAATGTTAAGTATTATCCCAATTTTGGCAGGTATTATTGTAGGTTATATTTATGCACTAGTGGTAGGAGTTGTTGACTTCACACCGGTTGTAAAAGCACATTGGTTTGAGATGCCAGAATTCGTCATTCCATTTGTAAGCTATAAAGTCAAATTTACTTGGGACATAGTCACACTAATTATCCCAATTGCGGTTGTTACATTGTCAGAGCATATCGGTCATCAGCTAGTTCTTAGTAAGGTTGTAGGACGTGATTACATTAAAAATCCGGGGTTACATCGATCGATTCTAGGTGATGGAACAGCAACTATCATTTCATCTTTAATTGGCGGACCTCCAAAAACCACTTACGGTGAAAACATCGGGGTCTTAGCCATTACTCGCGTATACAGTGTCTACGTCATTGCAGGTGCAGCAGTATTCGCGATTATCTTCGGATTTATCGGAAAGGTAACAGCATTAATCCAAACGATTCCGACACCAGTCATGGGTGGTGTATCCATCCTGCTATTCGGAATTATTGCTTCATCTGGGCTAAGAATGCTTGTGGATAGTAAAGTTGATTTCGGTGACAAACGAAACCTAGTGATCTCATCCGTAATCCTGGTTCTAGGGATCGGCGGAGCGATTGTAAAACTTCCTTATAATATTCAAATCCAAGGAATGGCATTAGCAGCCATTATCGGAGTACTGTTAAACTTAATTCTGCCAGGAAGACAAGAGGCCGATGAGAATATGTTTGGTACAGAAGAAGAAGAAAATAGTAAAACTGCATAGTTGTTAGAACAGAACCTTTTAAATGAAGTCCAGTGAGGCTTCTAAGGGTGTAAAGCTTGAACAAAGAGACGGTTAGGATTTTCGTATCTTTGTGAAAGTACGGTCGTTTACACCCTGATCACAAGGTCAGGGTGTTTTTATTATCTTTGAAAGGCGGAAATTGGATGTTACAACATTTATTAACCACAAATGAATTAAAGGTGGAAGAGATTTATCAAATCTTAAATGATGCTCACAACTTTAAAAAAGGAATGGAGTGGCATCCAGAGGGAAAAATTTTCGCTGCCAACTTATTTTTTGAACCCAGTACAAGAACAAAAAGCAGCTTTGAAGTAGCTGAAAAAAGGTTAGGTCTTGATGCAATCCACTTTGAAGTACTGACATCTAGTGTTCAAAAAGGTGAAACACTTTATGATACAGTGAAAACATTAGAATCCATTGGTGTAAAAACAGTTGTAATTCGACATGATCAGGACCGTTACTTTGATGAATTAGTAGGGAAGGTAAATATACCAATCATCAATGGTGGTGATGGCGTCGGCCATCATCCTACACAATCACTTCTAGATTTAATGACGATTCATGAGGAGTTTGGCCAATTTGCCGGGTTGAAAATTGCGATTATTGGAGATATTCGTCATAGCCGAGTTGCCCGTTCTAATGCGGATGTATTGACAAGACTTGGAGCAGAAGTGATTTTTTCTGGCCCTGAAGAATGGTTCGATTCCCGCAGTGCAGATATTTCGAAATATAGACCGATTGATCAAGCCATTCAAGAAGTGGATGTTGTTATGCTGCTAAGAGTTCAACATGAACGGCATCAAGAAAAAAGCAGTTTCACAGCGAATGAGTATCACAAACAATATGGACTCACACTTGAAAGAGAAAAGATGATGAAGCCGGGCAGCATAATTATGCACCCTGCACCAGTTAATAGAAATGTAGAAATTGCCGATAGTCTTGTAGAGTGCAAGAGATCAAGGATTTTTAAACAAATGGAAAACGGTGTGTATGTCAGAATGGCAGCCATTAAGAGATCAATTGAAAGTCTAGAAGGAGGAAACCAAAATGAAACTACTTATTCAGAACGCGTGCTACATAGCATCTAATGGAGAAACGAAACAAGCTGATTTATTAATAGAGGATGGCATTATTACTAAGATTGAAACTCAAATTGATGCGATTGCAGATCGCACAATTAAGGCGCAAGGAAAATTAGTTTCACCAGGATTTATTGATTTACATGTCCACCTCCGCGAGCCAGGCGGCGAGAAAAAAGAAACCATTGCAACCGGAACAGCAGCAGCAGCAAGAGGCGGATTTACAACTATTGCCAACATGCCAAACACAAGACCGGTGCCTGACACCATTAACAATATGGAGGACTTGCAAAACCGAATTAAGGCGACAGCAAAGGTTAGGGTGCTTCCATATGCGTCTATCACCATTCGCCAGTTAGGTCAGGAGTTAACAGATTTTGAAGGTCTAAAAGCTAACGGAGCGTTTGCCTTCACGGATGATGGTGTAGGAGTTCAGTCTGCAAGCATGATGCTTGAAGCGATGAGAAAAGCTGCAGCACTTGATATGGCGATTGTCGCTCACTGTGAAGAAAACACATTGATCAATAAAGGCTCTGTCCATGATGGTTCATTTGCGAAGAAACACGGATTGAATGGAATCCCATCTATCTGTGAATCTGTTCAAATTGCTAGAGATGTTCTGTTAGCAGAAGCAGCTGATTGCCATTATCATGTCTGCCATATCAGCACGAAGGAATCTGTCCGAGTGGTTAGAGATGCGAAACGAGCAGGAATTAAAGTAACGGCAGAAGTAACTCCGCATCACCTATTGTTATCCCAAGATGACATTCCTGGCCTTGATGCAAACTTCAAAATGAATCCGCCGCTTCGTGATACAGAAGACCGCACAGCTTTAATCGAAGGACTTTTAGACGGTACGATTGATTTTATTGCAACCGATCATGCACCACACACAGCAGAAGAGAAGCTTGAGGGAATGACTTTAGCACCATTCGGTATTGTCGGGCTCGAGACCGCGTTCCCGCTTTTATATACTCATTTAGTATTGAAGAACATCATGACACTTGAACAGTTGATAGACTACTTAACAGTCAAACCAGCAGAGGCATTTGGTCTGCCTTATGGAAAAATTGAAGTGGGGGCACCGGCAGATTTAGTCCTCTTAGACTTAGAAGAAGAATGTGAAATAAACCCAGAAGAATTCTTATCAAAAGGAAAAAATACACCATTTGGCGGTTGGAAATGTAAAGGATGGCCGGAAATCACAATCGCTGGAGGAGAAATTGCTTGGGAAAAAGGAAGTGTGTTGGTATGAAAAAACAGCTTATTTTAGAAGATGGAACGATATTTATTGGAAAAGGGTTTGGCAGTGATACGGAAACAATTGGTGAAGTTGTTTTTAATACAGGAATGACCGGTTATCAAGAAATCATCTCCGATCCTTCCTATTGCGGGCAGCTTGTAACCTTAACCTATCCATTGATCGGAAATTACGGAATCAACCGAGACGATTTCGAATCAATCAATCCTGCAATAAAGGGTTTAATTGTAAAAGAAGCAGCGGATTTTCCATCCAACTGGAGAAATGAGTACACTTTAGATGAATATTTTGACATGAAAAAGATCCCGGGAATTGCGGGGATTGATACCCGTAAATTAACACGGATCATCCGCCAATACGGGACACTGAAAGGGGCAATCTGCAGCATTGAAAAAGATCCAAACGAGGTGATCGCGCAGCTGCAAAAAGCGCCGCTTCAAACGAATCAGGTAAAACAAGTGTCTACAAAAAATGCTTATCCAAGTCCAGGTCGCGGCAAACGGGTAGTCCTTGTTGATTTTGGAATGAAGCACGGAATCTTACGGGAACTAAACCAGCGGGATTGTGATGTTGTCGTTGTCCCGTACCATACAACAGCAGATGAGATCCTGCAGTTACGTCCAGACGGAATCATGCTATCAAATGGACCTGGGGATCCAAAGGATGTTCCAGAAGCAATTGATATGTTAAAGGGAGTATTAGGCAGGGTTCCATTGTTTGGGATTTGCTTAGGACATCAGTTGTTTGCATTAGCGTGCGGAGCTAATACTGAAAAAATGAAGTTCGGTCACCGCGGTTCGAACCATCCAGTCAAAGATCTTTCAACAGGGAAAGTAGCGATTACCTCGCAGAACCACGGTTATACAGTCGAAGAAGAGTCGATTAAGAATACTAGATTAGAAATTACTCATATAGCAGTAAACGACGGAACAGTCGAAGGGCTGAGACATCTTGATTATCCAGCTTTTACAGTACAATACCATCCAGAAGCATCTCCGGGACCTGAAGATGCAAACGGCTTATTCAACCAATTTTTTGCATTGATGGAGAAGAACAAACAGGAGGTTACAGCAAATGCCTAAACGTACAGATATCCAATCCATTTTAGTAATCGGTTCAGGACCAATTGTTATTGGTCAGGCAGCAGAATTTGATTATGCCGGTGCCCAGGCATGTATTGCTCTGAAAGAAGAAGGTTATCGTGTTATCTTGGTTAACTCCAATCCGGCTACCATTATGACCGATACAGAGATGGCAGATGCCGTTTATATCGAGCCGCTAACCGTTGAGTTTGTCAGCAGAATTATTCGCAAAGAACGTCCAGATGCGCTGCTTGCAACACTCGGTGGACAAACAGGCCTTAACCTAGCTGTTGAATTAACTAAATCCGGTGTCTTGGCAGAATGCGAGGTAGAAATTCTTGGTACGAAACTTTCAGCGATTAACCAAGCAGAGGACCGCGACCTTTTCCGCAGCCTGATGAATGAATTAAACGAGCCGGTACCGGATAGTGAAATTATCCATGAATTAGCTGAAGCGAAAGCATTCGTTGAAAAAATTGGTTTCCCAGTGATTGTTCGTCCGGCGTTTACATTAGGAGGAACTGGCGGCGGTATCTGCCATAACGACGAGGAACTCGAGGAAATTATCACCAGCGGACTAAAGCACAGCCCTGTAAATCAATGTTTGCTAGAAAAAAGTATCGCTGGCTTCAAGGAAATTGAATACGAAGTAATGCGGGATAAAAATGACAATGCGATTGTTGTGTGTAATATGGAAAACATTGATCCGGTCGGCGTCCACACTGGAGATTCCATTGTAGTTGCACCAAGCCAAACATTAAGTGATCGTGAATACCAGCTGCTTCGAAATGTTTCGTTAAAAATCATTCGTGCTTTAGGAATTGAAGGGGGCTGTAACGTTCAGCTTGCTCTAGATCCAGATAGCTTCCATTACTATATTATTGAAGTAAATCCACGTGTTAGCCGTTCTTCGGCACTAGCTTCAAAAGCAACTGGATATCCAATCGCGAAGCTTGCAGCTAAAATTGCAGTCGGTTTAACACTTGATGAAATGTTAAATCCGGTTACAGGAAAAACGTATGCAAGCTTTGAACCGGCGCTAGATTATATCGTAACCAAAATCCCAAGATGGCCATTTGACAAGTTTGAATCGGGAAACCGTTCCCTTGGAACACAAATGAAAGCAACGGGAGAGATTATGGCGATTGGCCGTACATTTGAAGAATCCTTATTAAAAGCCATTCGTTCCCTTGAAGCAGGCGTTTATCATTTCGAATTAAATGGCGCAGCGGGGATTGATGATGAATTACTCGAGAAAAGGATTCGCAAAGCTGGAGACGAACGGCTCTTTTACATTGCAGAAGGGCTAAAACGTGGATTAACGATTGAAACGATTCATGAGTGGAGTAAAATTGATTTGTTTTTCTTAAAGAAGATGGAAGGGATCATTGAACTCGAAGCAGCCCTGGCTGACCATCCTTTTGATACTGAAATTTTAATTGAAGCAAAACAAAAAGGCTTTACGGATCAAAAAATTGCTCAAATTTGGAACGTGCCGGAAAAAGAAATTAATAATACCAGGAAAAATCTCGGGATCATCCCAGTTTATAAAATGGTTGATACTTGTGCTGCCGAATTTGAATCGGCTACACCATACTACTATGGCACATACGAAGATGAAAATGAGTCGATTGTAACAGCGAAGAATAGTGTTATTGTTCTAGGGTCAGGTCCCATCCGTATCGGACAGGGAATTGAGTTTGATTATGCGACTGTACATTCAGTAAAAGCGATCAAAGAAGCAGGCTATGAAGCCATTATTATTAATAATAATCCGGAAACGGTATCTACGGATTTCAGTATTTCCGACAAGCTCTACTTCGAACCACTTACTATCGAAGATGTAATGAGTATTATTGATTTAGAGAAACCTATTGGGGTGGTCGTCCAGTTTGGCGGACAAACCGCAATCAACTTGGCTGCTAAACTTGAAGAAAACGGCGTAAAAATTCTCGGTACAAGCTTGGAAGATTTAGATCGGGCTGAAAACCGTGATAAATTTGAACAGGCGTTAGAGCAGTTAAACATCCCGCAGCCACTAGGAAAAACGGCCATGTCAGTAGAACAGGCACTAGTGATTGCCGAGGATATCGGTTATCCGGTTCTAGTCCGCCCTTCCTATGTTCTTGGTGGAAGAGCAATGGAAATTGTTTATCGTGAAGAAGAACTTCTTTACTATATGAAAAATGCTGTAAAAGTGAATCCAGAGCATCCGGTCTTGATTGATCGATATTTAACAGGAAAAGAAATTGAAGTGGATGCTATCTGTGACGGCACCAATGTCTTAATCCCAGGAATCATGGAACATATCGAACGGGCTGGAGTCCACTCAGGTGACTCGATTGCCGTTTATCCGCCGCAAACGCTAAGTGAACAAGTAAAACAAACACTTGTAGAGTACACAGAGAAATTAGCGAAGGGGCTAAATATTATTGGACTTTTAAACATCCAATATGTGCTCGCAGGAGATCAAGTATACGTATTAGAGGTAAACCCAAGATCGAGCCGGACAGTTCCTTTCTTAAGTAAAATTACTAATGTTCCAATGGCCAAAATTGCGACTAAAGCGATTCTTGGGGTATCAATTCTTGACCAAGGCTACATCCCAGGTCTTGTTACCGAAAAAGAAGGGGTATATGTCAAAGTTCCGGTCTTCTCTTTCGCGAAGCTGAAGAGCGTCGATATTACGCTTGGACCTGAAATGAAATCAACTGGTGAGGTAATGGGCAAGGATATTACCCTTGAAAAAGCCCTCTACAAAGGCTTAGTTGCTTCAGGCATGAAAATTCAACAGTTTGGTACTGTATTGTTTACCGTCGCCGATAAGGATAAACAGGAAGCTTTAAAATTGGCAAAACGATTCTCGGCAAATGGCTATCGCTTAATGGCAACAGGCGGTACAGCGGCTATTTTAGAAGAAGCAGGCCTAAGAGTGAAGGTTGTCGGTAAAATTGGTTCAGAAGGAAAAACGTTATTAGATGTCATTCATCATGGTGAGGCACAGTTCATTATCAATACATTAACAAAAGGGAAACAGCCGGAACGGGACGGGTTTAGAATCCGCCGGGAAGCGGTTGAAAATGGAGTTCCATGCTTAACTTCACTTGACACGGCTGATGCAATCTTAAAAGTAATTGAATCAATGAATTTTTCAGCAGAACCAATGACAGCAATGAAAAAGGAGGCCGTGTTTGCATGATCCAAAAAGAGTTATGCAAAATTCTAAGCCAAAACGAAATTGCTTCAGATATCTATGAACTGACCATACAAGGAGAATTGGTAACGCAAATAACTTCTCCTGGCCAATTTGTCCATATCAAAGTTTCAAATGGCTTGGATCCGCTTCTACGCCGGCCCATTAGTATTTCTTCGTTCAATCAAGAACAAAAAACGTTGACAATGATTTACCGTAAAGAGGGAAGAGGAACCACCATGCTGTCAGAATTACGGCCGGGGATGCACGTCGACATCCTTGGCCCACTGGGCAATGGTTTTCCTGTTGAAGAAGTCAGCAAAGGAGATACTGCCTTACTTGTCGGTGGTGGAATTGGTGTGCCGCCACTATATGAATTATCAAATCAATTAGTTGAAAAAGGTGTAAAAGTCATCCATGTGCTTGGCTTTCAGACCGTATCAGCCGTTTTTTACGAAGAGGAATTTTTAAAAAATGGCGAAACGTACGTAGCGACTGTTGATGGTTCTTATGGAAGAAAAGGCTTTGTCACAGATATCATGAAAGATTTGCAGTTTGATTGTATTTATACCTGCGGTCCAACTCCGATGTTACGAGCAATTGAACAGAATTATCAAGATAAAAAAGTATTCTTATCGCTTGAAGAGCGAATGGGCTGCGGTATCGGTGCCTGCTTTGCTTGTGTATGTAAAAAGAAGGATGATCCAACAGGAGTTTCTTATAAGAAGGTCTGCAGTGATGGTCCTGTATTTCGAGCCGGGGAGGTATTGATATGAGGCGATTAAACATTGAATTACCAGGCTTACACTTAAAAAACCCAATCATGCCTGCATCCGGCTGCTTCGGGTTCGGCAGAGAATACAGTCAGTTTTATGATCTGAGTGTACTCGGCGCTATTATGATAAAAGCTACAACTGTAGAGCCAAGGTTCGGAAACGCAACACCACGTGTCGCGGAAACTTCTGCCGGCATGTTAAATGCAATTGGCTTGCAAAATCCTGGACTAGATAAAGTTCTTGGCGAAGAGCTGCCTTTCTTATCTCAGTATGATGTACCAATTATTGCAAATGTGGCCGGATCGCTTGAAGAGGATTACGTGGAGGTAGCCCGTCGAATTTCTAAGGCACCAAATGTACATGCGCTTGAACTAAATATTTCCTGCCCGAACGTAAAAACAGGCGGGATTGCGTTTGGAACCATTCCGGAAACAGCAAAACAATTAACCCGTAAGGTTAAAGAGATATCAGAGGTACCCGTATATGTGAAACTGTCGCCCAATGTAACCAACATTGTAGAAATGGCAAAGGCCGTTGAAGCAGGCGGTGCGGATGGGTTGACGATGATTAATACCCTTATTGGAATGAGGCTTGATTTAAAAACAGGCAAACCGATTCTTGCCAATCGAACTGGTGGATTGTCCGGCCCAGCAATTAAGCCAGTAGCGATTCGGATGATTCACGAAGTCAGCCAGGCGGTCGGAATTCCCATTATCGGTATGGGCGGCGTGGAGACGGCTCAAGATGTCGTTGAATATTTTTATGCGGGGGCTAGTGCAGTCGCAGTGGGTACAGCAAACTTTGTAGATCCGTTTGTTTGCCCAACAATCATAGAAGAATTACCAGGATTACTTGAAGAATTAGGGTTTGAACACATCAGTGAATGTACAGGAAGGAGCTGGAAGCAACATGGACAACTCGCTTATCATCGCGCTTGATTTTCCCGGCATGAACGAAGTTAATCAATTTCTGAAGCCGTTCACGGGTAGAGAGCTATTTGTAAAAGTTGGGATGGAGTTGTTTTACCAAGAAGGTCCCTCAATCATTCATCAGCTTAAAGAGCAAGGCCACCGTATTTTTCTAGATTTAAAACTTCATGATATTCCGAATACAGTTAAAAGTGCGATGAAGGGTCTTGCCCGTCTAGAATGTGATTTGGTTAATGTTCATGCAGCCGGTGGCATAGATATGATGCAGGCGGCCTTGGAAGGTCTTGAAGCAGGTACTCCGGCAGGACGGAAACGACCTTCCTGTATCGCAGTAACACAATTAACAAGTACGTCTGAGGAACAAATGCATAAAGAACAGCTTATTCCGGTTTCCTTAAAGGAATCGGTGCTTCATTATGCCTCGATTACGAAACAAGCTGGTCTGGATGGAGTTGTGTGCTCTGCATGGGAAGCAGCATTGATAAAGGAAAAGGCTGGACAATCGTTTCTGACGGTATGTCCGGGGATTCGAATGGCGTCAGACCAGGTTGGAGATCAAAAACGTGTCACAACCCCTGAAGCAGCACGGACAATGGGGGTAAGTTCGATTGTTGTAGGCCGGTCGATTACCCGTTCACAAGACCCGCTAACAAGTTATCAACAATGGATGGAAGCATGGAAGGGAGTACAACAATGAAAAAAATAATTGCTGAAAAATTACTAGAAATTAATGCGGTTGCCTTGAAGCCCGAGGCACCGTTTACATGGGCGTCAGGACTTCGTTCGCCAATCTATTGTGATAATCGGCTAACTCTTTCCTACCCTGAGGTGAGGAACGCAGTTGCAGCAGGACTGCAGCAGCTGATTCAGGAACATTTTCCAGGAACTGAAGTAATTGCTGGAACCGCAACCGCTGGGATTCCTCATGCTGCATGGGTCAGCGGTCTTATGGACCTCCCGATGTGCTACGTACGATCAAAAGCAAAGGGACATGGTAAAGGGAACCAAATTGAAGGGAAAGCCGAAGCAGGCCAAAAAGTAGTCGTAGTGGAAGACCTAATCTCTACCGGCGGCAGTGTAATCACAGCGGTTAATGCCTTAAAAGAGGCTGGCTGTGACGTGCTAGGGGTCGTATCGATCTTTACATATGGCCTTGAAAAAGGGAAACAATTATTTGAGGAAGAAAATATTAAGAGTTTTTCTTTAACCGATTTTACAACCTTAATTGAAGTAGCCATTTCAAAGGGCTATGTTAGTTCGGAAAATCAGGAAAGCCTGCTTTTATGGAGTAAAGATCCTGCTGCATGGAGTAAAAAGTTCGAAGAGGAAGAATCGGTTATAAAATAAATTTTTCGCTGAGTTAAGAAACCGCCGATAAATGACAGAAAACTGCCGATAAGTGCTGAGAAATCGCCGATAAGTAGCAAAAAACCGCCGATAAACCAAAACGGGGAGCCAAATCAATATGATGGCTCCCCGCTTTTAGTTATGATTTCTTCAATTTTAAAACCATTTCCTCATCCGGAGTCACATAAACCGTTTGTTGATTATCATAAATAACAAATCCCGGCTTTGCCCCATTCGGTTTTTTTACATGGCGGACTTTTGTATAGTCAACTGGCACCGAACCGGAATTACGTGCCTTGCTATAATAGGCTGATAAATTTGCAGCTTCGAGAATCGTTTGATCAGAAGGCTCCTTGCTTCGAATTACTACATGTGACCCGGGAATATCCTTTGTATGAAGCCAAATTTCATCCCGCGCTGCCAGTTTATTAGTTAAATAATCATTTTGTTTATTATTTTTTCCAACAATAATTTCTGTTCCATCGGAAGCAACAAAATGATCCAGTACCGGCTTGCTATTCTGAAGTTTTTTCCCATTCCTTTTTTGGCGTTCACGAATATATCCGCCCTCAACTAGCTCTTCGCGGATTTCCTGAAGATCCTTAGGCGATGCTGCTTGCACCTGCTGAAGTAAATTATCAAAATATGCTGCTTCCTCACGTGCCTTGTCAATTTGTTCAATCACAATCGAGATCGAATTTTTAGCTTTTTGATATTTGGAAAAATACTTTTGAGCATTTTCAGATGGTGTCTTTCTAGGGTCGAGTGGAATGACAAGCATTCCGCCGTTTTCATCATAATAATTAAGAACCTCGATTTCTTTTATCCCTTTTTTGGCCGCATATAGATTGGCAGTTAACAACTCCCCGTATAGTTGAAACTCTTCTGCTTTCTCTGCTTCTTCCAATGTACGTTGGAGTTTGTCAATTTTCTTTTCGTTCTTTTCTTTTTCATTGATGATAAATCTCTCAATATCATGTCCCTGCTGCTTCACCCGGTCGCGTTCTGCCTTGCCGAAATAAAAACGGTCGAGCATTTCACTAAGGGTTGAAAAAGTTTTTACCTCTCCTTTTATATGGTCAAGCGGGAATAAATAAAATAACTCTTTTCCATTAGAAGTCATGATAGAGGGAGCAATATCCCCAGAGCTTATTTTTTTCATTAGTCTTACAAATGTTGCTGGCACTGTTGAACGATTAGCTAATCCGCTCTCAAATATAACTTCCTTTGCCAAAAGGGGTGAAATACCTCCGAAATGTTCAACGATCTGGCGGTCCAGTTTACCGCCCATAAAATCAATCTTCTTTAATACATCCTCTTCAACCGCAGTAAACGGATTGAGTTTATGTTGTTCGGGCGGGTTAATATAAGGCTGCCCAGGAAGAATTGCTCTATGGCTGTTTACCGCAAAAGAAACGTGTTTAATACTGTCAAGAATGATATTGCGTGTCTTATCTACTAAAACGATATTGCTATGCCGCCCCATAATTTCGACAATAAGTTGTTTATAGCTGATATCACCAATTTCATTTCTTCCTTTTATTTCAAACACAATGATCCTGTCATTGTTAACCTGATACAAATCCTCTAATATATGTCCTTCAATATGTTTTCTAAGCAGCATACAGAACATCGGCGGTTCACTAGGGTTATCGTAGGCTTCATTGGTGAATTGGACTCTAGCGTAGCTTGGGTGAGCCGATAATAATAGTTTTTGATTAACTCCGTTTGCACGGACCGTGAGAATGACCTCATTTTTATAAGGCTGATGGACTTTGTTAATCCGTCCGCCCTTAAGGGAACGAACTAATTCATCCACCATTGCTTTTGTAAATAAACCATCAAATGACATGGAAAACATCCTTTTCTAGAAGCTATGTTTCAATTATATCCTATCTGGCTAAAATCTGTCTTAATTTACCCATCAATCACATTTTCATCTAGCATTTTTTTGGACGACCCTGAATAAGCTTTTCTTAGAGCAAGTCTATAAAAGGGGGAAGTGAGATGGTCGGATGAAATTCCATGAAATGAAGATAGATCAAGTAGAAGAGGCTCTAGAAACCGACTTTTCTTCTGGATTATCGCAGGAAGAAGTAAAGCAAAGGGTAAAACAACACGGACTAAATGAATTAGAAGAGGGAGAAAAGCAATCGGCTTTACTCTTATTTTTCAGCCAATTTAAAGACTTTATGGTATTAGTGCTATTAGCCGCGACGCTGATTTCAGGCTTGTTGGGTGAGTATATCGATGCGATAGCGATTATAGCCATTGTCATTATTAACGGATGTCTTGGTTTCTATCAGGAACGCCGGGCAGAAAAATCACTCCAGGCTTTAAAAGAGCTTTCGGCACCACAGGTGTCTGTACTTCGTGGTGGCGAGTGGATCAAGATTCCTTCAAAAGAGATTGTAATTGGCGATGTAATTAAGTTTGCAAGCGGAGATCGAATTGGTGCAGATGTGCGTGTTATTGAATCGAAAAGTTTAGAAATTGAAGAATCAGCATTAACGGGTGAGTCCGTTCCTGTTGCTAAACATATTGATCCGTTAAGCAACCCAAATCCCGGCATCGGTGATATGGAAAATATCGCCTTTATGGGAACGATGATTACAAGGGGCAGTGGACTAGGTGTGGTCATTGCAACCGGTATGAAAACAGCGATGGGGCAGATTGCCGATCTACTGCAAAATGCAGAGTCGCAGGACACTCCGCTGCAGCGGCGCCTAGAGCAGCTTGGAAAAATATTAATTACTGTTGCCTTGGTACTGACGGTCCTAGTGGTGATTGTCGGGGTAATCCAAGGACATGAATTATATGAGATGTTTTTGGCAGGTGTTTCGCTAGCGGTGGCAGCGATACCGGAAGGGCTCCCAGCGATTGTAACCGTGGCTTTATCATTGGGCGTTCAAAAAATGATCAAGAAAAATGCCATTGTCAGGAAATTGCCGGCTGTTGAAACATTAGGCTGTGCATCGGTCATTTGTTCGGACAAAACCGGAACGATGACACAAAATAAAATGACCGTTACCCATCTATGGAGCGGCGGAAATACCTGGACCGTCGACGGGGTCGGCTATCAGCCGCAGGGGAATTTTTACCGAGATGAACAAAATGTCCAGCCTAGGGATGAGAAGGCATTACAGCAAATGTTAATCTTCGGGATGTTATGCAATCATTCAGAACTGGCCATAAAAGATGACGATTATATCCTAGACGGCGACCCAACTGAAGGAGCACTGCTTGTTAGTGCGATGAAAGCAGGGTTTGACCGTACCAAATTATTGGAAGAATTTACGATTGTTAATGAATTTCCGTTCGACTCGACGAGAAAAATGATGAGTATCCATGTAAAAGACAAACAAGGACGCAACTTTATCGTAACCAAGGGAGCACCAGATGTCGTGTTAGGTATCTGTGAGTCGATTCTATGGGATGAGAGAACACAATACTTAAGCAGGGAATCACAAAGTAAGGTACAGGATGCGATTAATGGACTGGCCTCACAGGCACTAAGAACGATCGCGATTGCTTTTAAGCCTATCCCTGCCAATACATTAATCTTGAGCGACCATGAAGCAGAGAAACAATTAACCTTTATCGGCGTCCAAGGCATGATTGATCCGCCAAGACCTGAAGTAAAAGCGGCTGTAAAAGAATGTAAAGAGGCCGGCATTAAAACCGTGATGATTACGGGTGACCACGTCATTACCGCCAAAGCAATTGCCTCACAGCTTGGTATTTTGACTAGGAAGAGTAAGGTACTCGAAGGAAAGGCATTAGCAGAAATGTCTGTAGAAGAATTGGAAGCTGTGGTGGAGGATGTCTCGGTATTTGCAAGGGTGTCTCCGGAGCATAAATTAAAAATTGTTAAAGCCTTGCAAAACAGAGGGCATATTGTTGCCATGACAGGTGATGGAGTGAATGACGCTCCCGCCATTAAAGCCGCTGATATCGGTGTTGCCATGGGGATCACCGGCACGGATGTCGCGAAAGAAGCTTCAGCACTCGTGTTATTGGATGATAATTTTGCTACCATTAAAGCGGCTATTAAAGAAGGAAGAAATATTTACGAAAATATCCGTAAATTTGTCCGCTACCTGCTTGCATCCAATGTCGGTGAGATATTGGTTATGCTGTTTGCCATGTTATTGGCTTTGCCGCTGCCACTTGTCCCGATTCAGATCCTTTGGGTCAACTTAGTGACGGACGGACTGCCGGCGATGGCATTAGGACTTGATCAGCCTGAGGAAAATGTAATGAAGCGGGGTCCACGCAGTCCTAATGAGGGGGTATTCTCACGTGGTCTTGGCTGGAAAGTGGTCTCGCGCGGATTCCTAATCGGGCTAGTTACACTATTGGCGTTCATGATTGTGTACCATAATGATCCAAGTCAACTTCCATACGCACAGACTGTTGCATTCGCAACCCTTGTTATGGCGCAGCTGATCCATGTTTTTGATTGCCGGAGCGAACGATCAGTCC
Source organism: Bacillus sp. ISL-18 (assembly GCF_018613415.1). Taxonomy (GTDB): domain Bacteria; phylum Bacillota; class Bacilli; order Bacillales; family Cytobacillaceae; genus Neobacillus. Next base: position 694,252 of record NZ_JAGGQG010000002.1, read on the forward strand.
TATCAAGAAATCCGTTTGGGAATCAATATCTTGTCTGGGCGGTTGTTTCATCCTTATTACTAATGCTAGTAGCTATTTACTATCCGCCATTACAGCCTATTTTTCACACACTTCCGATTGCAGGAAAAGATTGGTTGTTAATTTTAGGATTATCCGCCGTTCCAACTTTTTTATTAGCAGGATCATTTTTGTTAAGAAAAACAAAATAAAGTGTGTTATAATCCAAAAGGTGATAGAATTCAGTTCTATTACCTTTTGTTATTTTAAAAAAACAAAGAGCCGATCATTATCTAAGATTGGATGTGTACGTGATGGTTATTAGTATGACAGGCTTTGGCAGAGGGAAGACAGAGTCAGGAGAATTTTTAGTGAATGTCGAAATAAAAACAGTCAATCACCGATTCTCTGAAATGAATATCCGGATGCCAAGACAACTTTTAAAAATAGAAGATAAAATGAAAAAAATATTGAGCTCTCATATTCGCCGCGGCCGAGTAGAAGTGTATGTAAGTGTTGATGGTGAAGGGATTGTCTCAAGGAAGATCCAGCCAGATTGGAAGCTGATTGAGGAATATTTTCAATTCATTAGTGATGCGAAAGGTAAATACGGGATCGAAGGAACCATTACTCTTCAGGATTTACTTAATCGAACCGATCTTTTACATATTGAAGAAAGTGAAGCAGGCAATGAAGAAATCGAAAAACTTGTCCTTACAGCCATAGAAGAGGCTGTAATATTGTTAAAGCAAATGCGGATGGCAGAAGGAGAAGAATTAAAAAAAGATTTACTTGCAATCACTGCCCAAATTGAAAACAATGTATCAGAGCTCCAAAAATTTGCTCCTCTTGTTGTTCAAGCTTTTAAGGAGCGCTTGACGAAAAGGATGCAGGAGTTTGTTAATGGGCAGCTGGATGAAACGAGAATTTTAACAGAGGTAGCTGTTTTTGCTGACAAAGCAGATATCAATGAAGAAATTACACGGTTAAGAAGCCATATCCAGCAATTCTTACAAACCTTAAATGAGTGTGAGCCAATTGGCAGGAAGCTGGACTTTATTGTTCAGGAAATGAACAGAGAGGCCAATACCATCGGTTCAAAAGCAAATGATTCAAATATTGCAAAAAAAGTCGTTGACATCAAAAGTTTACTTGAAAAGCTGAAAGAACAGGTACAGAATATCGAGTAGGATTTGTTTAGAAACTGTTTAACACGGTCAAAATATATTATTAATGATTGGATGAGTAACCATGTCAATTAAATTAATCAATATTGGATTTGGAAATATTGTATCTGCCAATCGCATTATTTCCATTGTCAGCCCGGAATCTGCGCCAATTAAACGAATCATTCAAGATGCCAGGGATCGGGGTTCGCTGATTGACGCTACTTATGGCAGACGGACACGTGCTGTAATTGTAATGGATAGTGACCATGTCATTCTTTCAGCTGTACAGCCGGAGACGGTTGCCAATCGCTTAACTGACCGTGATGATATTATTGATGAAGGGTAGGATTTTCATAATATGCAGGAAAAAGGGTTGCTGATTGTATTATCCGGACCATCTGGTGTTGGGAAAGGAACGGTTCGAAAAGAGATTTTTTCTCATCCAGATACCGCTTTTGAATATTCCATCTCCATGACCACCCGGCTTCCACGTGAAGGGGAAGTGGACGGGGTCGATTATTTCTTTAAGACACGCGAGCAGTTTGAACAGTTAATCGAGCAGGGGAAGTTATTAGAGTACGCCGAATTTGTTGGCAACTATTATGGAACACCTGTTGATTATGTTCGGCAAACATTGGACGCCGGAAAAGATGTTTTTTTAGAAATTGAGGTTAAAGGTGCCCGTCAGGTACGCGAGAAGTTTCCGGAAGGATTATTCATTTTCCTCATGCCGCCAAGCTTGACTGAACTCAAGAACAGGATTGTAACGAGAGGAACAGAAACAGAAGATATCATCCATAACAGGATGTTAACGGCACGTGAGGAAATTGAAATGATGGAATTATATGATTATGTGGTGGAAAACGATCAGGTGGAGAATGCCTGTAAACGCGTGAAAGCCATTGTAACGGCAGAGCATTGCCGCAGAGAAAGAGTCGAACATCGCTATAAAAAACTTCTGGAGGTTGATTAATATGTTATATCCGTCTATTGACTCATTATTAGAAAAAATTGATTCAAAATATTCACTTGTTTCTGTTGCTGCAAAGCGCGCCCGCGTGATGTCGCAGGTAAAAGATGAAAGACTTCCTAAATATGTTTCTTATAAATATGTGGGAAAAGCATTAGAGGAAATTTATAGTGGTGAACTAACATATCGAGTTTCAAAAAAGGCAGAAACATCTGCTGAGTAATGACCCAGCCCACAGGCACAATATATAAATGAAACAAGGTCTGACAAAAGGGAGATTCGCCTGTATGTCAGCCTTTTTATTTTGCTTTAAGTGAATCGCGTGAATTTCATAAGGTAATAGATGAAAAAAAAGATTTTTTCTAGCATAATAAAACTAAAAAGTAATGGACTAGAGTGGGGGCTTAAACAATGAGTAAGGAACGCAACATCCTATTGTGTGTGACAGGAGGGATCGCTGTTTATAAAGCTGCAGCACTAACAAGTAAGCTTGTGCAAGCAGGTTTTAACGTAAAGGTCATCTTAAGTGAATCGGCAGAAAAATTTGTTACCTCCTTAACCTTTCAGGCCTTATCCCGCAATGATGTATATACGGACACCTTTGATGAGAAGAATTCACAAGTGATTGCTCATATTGATTTGGCAGATTGGGCCGATTTAATTCTTGTTGCTCCAGCTACTGCTAATACAATTGGCAAATTAGCAAATGGAATCGCAGATAATATGATTACCACTACATTGCTTGCGGCAACTTCACCTGTGTGGATTGCCCCTGCCATGAATGTACATATGTATGACCATCCAGCTGTAAAAAGAAATCTTGAGGTATTGACCCAGTTTGGCTGTCAATTTATTGAACCTAGCGAAGGATACCTTGCCTGTGGCTATGTAGGAAAAGGGCGCCTCGAGGAGCCGGAAAAAATAGTGTTATTAATTCAAAACCACTTTAATCGACAAAGACAAGAAAAGTTAAAGGGGAAGACAGTCATGATCACGGCCGGACCAACGCGAGAAAAAATCGATCCAGTTCGATTTATTTCCAATCATTCATCAGGAAAGATGGGGTACGCCTTGGCAGAAGAGTCTGCTAAACAAGGAGCGCGCGTGATTTTGGTTTCTGGTCCTGTCTCACTTTCCGCTCCACAGGGGGTAGAACTCGTAAAGGTTGAGAGTGCAGAGGAGATGTACCACGAGGTCTTGAAGCACTATGATGAAGCCGATGTGGTCATCAAGACTGCGGCGGTTGCAGATTACCGCCCGAAAGTGACTTTTGACCATAAGGTGAAAAAGCAGACAGGCGATACTACCATTGAGTTAGAAAGAACAAGTGATATTCTTTTTGAACTAGGAAAGCGAAAAGTCAATCAACTTCTGATTGGCTTTGCAGCAGAGACCGATCATTTAGAAGAATATGCGAAAACTAAATTAAGCAAAAAAAATGCTGATATGATTGTCGCCAATAATGTAAAAGAAGAAGGAGCGGGCTTTGGCACCGACACAAACATTGTCACTCTGTTTAAGCGCTCAGGAGAGATCATTCGTTTACCGCTGCTGTCAAAGAACGAAGTGGCCGTAAAAATTATTGAAGAAATCACTTCACTTTTGAAGGATATGGATGAAAATGGAAATAGCTAGTGTGATCGTTGATGTACCGACTAAACAAACGGACCGGGCCTTCGATTATTTGATCCCTGAACAGTGGAGGGGCACCATTCATCCGGGCATGAGGGTTATTGTCCCCTTTGGTCCACGGCATATCCAAGGCTTTGTCGTGGGATTAAAAGCAGAATCAGACGTAGATGTAAACAAGCTTAGAGAGATCATTGAGCCCATGGATCTAAAGCCTGTGTTGAATAACGAATTATTAAACCTTGGTAACTGGCTGACTGAAAACACGCTTTGTTTTAAAATCTTTGCCTACCAAGTAATGCTGCCGGCAGCTTTAAAAGCAAAATACGAAAAAAAAGTCAGGCTTGCAAACAGGGGGGCTGTCATGGAGTTACCCTCAAAAGTGCAAGTCTACTTTGAGAATGACGGCGAACTCGATTGGGAAGAAGCACTACAAATGGGGATCGGTCCTTTATTACAGCGCGAAGCTGCAAACGGTCATTTAGAAGTCGTTTATGTGGTGAAAGAACGTGTACGGAAAAAACAACGGAAGTTTGTTCGGCCAACTGTCACCAAGCATGAATTAGAAGAGGCGATTCGAACCATTCCGGCCAAGGCGGAAAAGCAAAGGCAGGTTTTGCACTATTTTCTTGAGCATGAGGATGAAGTTGAATTAAAAACCTTACTTGCTGAGCTAAAAACTTCAGGATCGACCATAAAAGCCCTTGTTGATAAAAGGTTATTGACAGAGTTTGATAAAGAAGTTTACCGTGACCCATTTGAAAATCGAACATTCGAGCGGACTAAGCCACTGCCGTTAACAGACTCCCAGCAGAAGGCCATTGCTCCTATTCTTCATTCGATTGAATTGGATCAACATGAGGTGTTTTTGCTGTATGGCGTTACTGGGAGCGGCAAAACGGAAATCTACTTGCAGTCGATCCAAGAAGTTATTGAAAAAGGTCAAGAAGCGATTGTTCTAGTACCCGAAATTGCTCTAACTCCGCAAATGGTCCATCGATTTAAAGGGAGATTTGGTGATTTAGTAGCCGTTTTACACAGCGGTTTATCTGCCGGGGAAAAGTATGATGAATGGCGCAAGATTCAGCGGAAGGAAGTAAAAGTAGTTGTCGGAGCTCGCTCTGCTATTTTTGCTCCGTTTGAAAATATTGGCATTATTATTATCGATGAGGAGCACGAAACCAGTTATAAACAGGAAGAAATGCCGCGCTATCACGCCAGGGATGTGGCAATAGAAAGAGCGAAGACTTATAACTGTCCAGTTGTGCTCGGAAGTGCCACCCCATCGCTTGAGTCTTTTGCAAGAGCGCAAAAGAAGGTCTATCAGCTGTTATCATTACCAAGCCGGATGAACAATCAAGAGCTTCCATCCGTTGAAATCATTGATATGCGCGAAGAACTTCGTGATGGCAATCGTTCAATGTTTTCCCGAAAACTTTTCGAACTGTTAAAGGACCGGATCGAAAAGAAACAACAATCTGTCTTATTTTTAAATAAGCGGGGGCACTCATCATTTGTGATGTGCCGAGACTGTGGGTATGTGGTAAACTGCCCTAACTGTGATATCTCCCTTACCTATCATCGCGTGAACGAACAAATGAAATGCCATTATTGCGGTTATGAAAGTTATGTACCAAAGAATTGTCCTGAATGTACTAGTGAATATATTCGTTATTTTGGCACCGGAACACAAAAAGTGGAAGAGGAATTAGGGAAAATTCTCCCTGAGGCAAGAGTCATTCGGATGGATGTAGATACTACGGGACGGAAAGGGGCACATGAGAAGCTCCTAACTGATTTTAAAGATGGAAAAGCTGATATTTTACTTGGGACGCAAATGATTGCTAAAGGTCTGGATTTTCCCAATATCACCTTAGTAGGTGTGCTTTCTGCTGATACAATGCTCCATTTACCTGATTTCCGCGCATCAGAAAAGACATTTCAATTATTGACTCAAGTCAGCGGGCGGGCTGGCAGACATCAGCTGCCCGGTGAAGTCGTGATTCAAACCTATACACCAGATCACTATAGTATTGAGCTGGCTGGACGTCAGGACTATGATTTATTTTATCAGCGGGAAATGTTGATTCGTAAACTGCATCATTATCCCCCATTTTTTTATCTGGCACTGATCACCGTGAGTCATGAAAACCTGATTAATGTCGTTTCGGCTACTGAGAAAATGGTAAACTATGTCCGCACACAAGTGTCAAATAAAGCGGTCGTTTTAGGACCTGCAGCCTCCTCCATCCCTAGGATAAATAATAGATATCGTTATCAATGTCTGATAAAATACAAGCGGGAACCGAACTTGATCAAAGCACTAAAAACCATCCTTGATCAATACCAAAAGGATGCCAAAAGTGGGTTGCTGGTGTCGATTGATGTCAATCCCGTTATTTTAATGTAACCAATCCTTAATTTAGATTGGAAAAGGTTATGAATGTCGTTTTTGGGTGAAAATGATAAGAAAAGCGGAAGCGCCTTGACCAGGGGCGACAGGCAAAAGTCGAGCCTTCTTGACGGATTGGCTTATGACCCCGAGCCCCTAGGCGCTGGAGCCAGACAATTAGAAAAGCGGAAGAAAAGCGCAGCCTTCAGCTAGACATATCTCGAAGATTAACAGAAATATACAGCTAACTAGATTTGGCATATGGGAGGAACAAAATTGGCAATTAGAAAAATCGTAATGCACCCTGCAGAGATTCTTGAACAATCCTGCAAGGAAGTAGTAAAGTTTGATAAAAAATTAGCACGTATTCTGGATGATATGTATGACACAATGATTGAATTCGACGGGGTCGGACTAGCTGCTCCGCAAATAGGACTCGATGCCCGAATTGCGATCGTGGATATAGATGATGACTTCGGCACAATTGAAATGATGAACCCGCGTATTATCGAAACATCAGGAGAACAAACCGATCCAGAAGGCTGTCTCAGCTTTCCTGGATTATATGGTGAGGTTACCCGTCCTAATTATGTAAAGATTAAAGCGTTTGACAGAAAAGGGAGAGAGTACACACTTGAAGCCGAAGGTTTTTTAGCAAGAGCCATCCAGCATGAAATCGATCATCTAGACGGCATTCTATTTACCACCAAGGTTTCTAAATATCTTAAGGAAGAAGAGTTAGAAGGAGTAGAAAGTGAATGACCAAAATCGTTTTTATGGGGACACCGGATTTTTCAGTTCCAGTTTTACAGCAAATCATTAAGGATGGTTACGAGGTGATCGGGGTCGTAACTCAGCCTGACCGTCCAGTAGGGCGGAAGAAAGTATTAACACCGCCGCCTGTAAAGGTAGAAGCAGTCAAACACGGAATCCCTGTCTATCAACCGGAAAAAATCCGCCAAGAAGAAGAACTAGCCAAAGTGCTGGCCTTAGAGCCGGATTTAATTGTTACAGCAGCTTTCGGGCAAATTTTACCTAAGAAGCTGTTAGATGCACCAAAATTTGGCTGCATTAATGTACATGCTTCATTGTTGCCGGAGCTTCGCGGCGGTGCGCCAATTCATTATGCTATTATGCAAGGGAAAAAGAAGACGGGCGTTACCATTATGTATATGGTCGAAAAATTAGACGCAGGTGACATTTTAACAAGTGTGGAAGTACCGATTAGCGAAGAGGATAATGTGGGGACCCTGTTTGAAAAATTAAGTGCAGCGGGTGCGGAACTGTTATCCGAAACCCTGCCGCTTTTATTAGCCGGACATCTTACCCCTAAGCCTCAAAACGAGGCGGAAGCTACATTTGCCACCAACATTAAACGTGAGCAGGAAAAAATTGATTGGGAGAAAACGGGAGAAGAAATCTATAACCATATCCGCGGGTTAAACCCATGGCCCGTTGCATTTACGACAATGGAGGGTCAGGTTTTAAAAATTTGGCAGTCTGAAAAAGTAACGGGATTAACAAGTGAACCCGGGAAGATTTTAAAAATAGAATCAGATGGCTTCACGGTTGGAACAGGAAATAACACAGCCATTAAAATAATTGAACTACAGCCTTCGGGTAAAACCAAAATGCTCAGTGAACAATTTTTAAGAGGTGCTGGTTCTAAAATTACATTGGGCAGTAAGCTGGGAGAATAAGATGACCTCTACGAAAAAAAATGTACGTGCAATCGCTATGGACCTTTTAGTGACCATCGAGAAAAATCAATCATATAGCAACTTGCTTCTTAACAGCACAATTGAAAAGAATCAATTGTCCGCTGTCGATGTTGGATTATTAACAGAACTGACATATGGAACATTACAGAGACGAACGGTACTTGACTTCTATTTAACGCCTTTTGTCAAAGACAATAAAAAATTAGCTAACTGGATTCATCATTTACTTCGATTAACGCTCTATCAAATGGTTTATCTCGATCGGATTCCGGATCGGGCTGCAATTTTTGAAGCAGTAGAAATCGCCAAAGAACGCGGGCATAAAGGGATTGCCAGTTTGGTGAATGGGGTGCTCAGAAATATCCAGCGGCAAGGACTTCCATCCTTGGAGGAAGTGTCTGATCCAGTTGAAAGATTAGCAATTGAAACCAGCCACCCTTTATGGCTAGTTACTAGATGGGTTAACCAATTTGGGTATGATAAGACAAAAGAAATGTGTGAAATTAATTTAACGGCACCACTGCAAACAGCAAGAGTAAATCTCACGAAAATTTCTAGAGATGAGTGTGTTGCCTTATTAGAAGAGGATGGGTTTCAGATTGAGAAAAGTCCCATTATTCCTGAAGCCATCAGGTCATTAAAGGGAAACTTAGCCTCGACCATTTCTTTTAATTATGGAATGTTCACCATTCAAGATGAAAGTTCAATGCTTGCTGCTTATGCATTGGGGGCAAGGGAAGATGAATATATTCTCGATGCTTGTGCGGCACCGGGCGGAAAAAGTACCCATATTGCAGAAAAAATGAAAAATACTGGCGAAATCATCTCGGTTGACCTCCATCAGCACAAAGTTAGATTAATCAATGATAATGCCAAGCGATTAGGATTATCAAATATTATCACAAGTGTAGCGGATTCTCGCCATTTACAGGAAAAGTTCAAGCTTGAATCATTTGACCGGATCCTTCTTGATGCCCCTTGTTCAGGACTTGGAGTGATGAGAAGAAAGCCCGATATGAAATATACAAAGACCGAACAAGACATCGAACGGTTGAGCACTATTCAGCAAAACCTATTAGAGTCGGTTACCCCGCTCCTAAAAAAAGGTGGTATTCTTGTCTACAGTACTTGTACAGTAGATAAAGGGGAAAATGAACATACGGTTAAAAAGTTTTTGGAGAACCATCCTGAATTCGAAGGGGACACTACCTTAAAAGGCAGGATGCCAGAAGCGGTTCAACCCTTAATTACAAATTTTGATTTACAAATTTTCCCTCAGGATATTGGATCTGATGGGTTTTATATAGCAGCTTTAAGAAAGAAGGTGTAACAGTTGGAACAATTAAATACAACTGAGACAAAAACAACAATGGACACTAAAAAAAAATCAATCTATTCTCTTCAGCTTGATGAATTAAAAAACTGGTTATCGGAGAATGGAGAAAAAGCATTCCGGGCTGAGCAAATTTTCGATTGGCTTTATAAAAAAAGAATTACCTCGTTTGAAGATATGAGCAACCTGCCAAAGGGCTTGCGTGATAAGCTTGATGGTCATTTTCAGATTACGACATTGAATACGATTATCCAGCAAACATCAACTGATGGAACCATTAAATTCTTATTTGAGCTCCATGACGGCTACTCAATCGAAACGGTGCTTATGCGCCATGATTATGGAAATTCCGTTTGCGTCACCACACAGGTAGGCTGCCGAATCGGCTGTACCTTCTGTGCCTCAACTTTGGGCGGTTTGAAGAGACACCTAGAAGCCGGAGAAATTGTGGCGCAAGTGGTTAAGGTGCAACAGGCCCTGGATGAAACAGATGAGCGGGTAGACTCTGTCGTCATCATGGGGATTGGTGAGCCATTTGATAATTACGATAACATGCTTGCCTTTTTAAAAATCATCAATCACGATAAAGCATTGAATATTGGAGCACGCCATATTACCGTTTCGACTAGTGGAATCGTTCCAAAAATCTATCAATTCGCAGATGAAAATACGCAAATTAATTTTGCTATTTCCCTTCATGCACCTAATACCGAACTCAGGTCTAGATTAATGCCGATTAATAAGGCCTATAAACTTGATGACTTAATGAAAGCAGTACGGTATTATATCGATAAGACAGGTCGACGTATTAGTTTTGAATATGGCCTATTTGGCGGTGTAAATGATTCAACAGAACATGCTGAAGAATTAGCAGCGCTCTTAAAAGGACTAAAATGTCATGTGAATTTAATTCCTGTTAACTATGTACCAGAAAGAGATTATGTTCGTACACCACGGGATAAAATTTTTGCTTTTGAAAAAACACTGAAAAACTTGGGTATTAATGTAACAATCCGCCGAGAGCAGGGGTCAGATATTGCTGCAGCATGTGGACAACTTCGTGCAAAGGAGCGGAAGGAAGAGACGAGGTGAAGGGATGAAAGCAGTATTTCAGACAGATAGAGGGAGAGTGCGTCTTCACAATGAGGATGCCGGAGGTGTATTTAGAAATAAGGACGGTTACCGCCTTGCCATTGTTGCAGATGGCATGGGCGGACACCGTGCGGGTGATGTAGCAAGTGAGATGACGATCACGGCATTAAAAGCAGAATGGGAAGCAGCTAATGGGATTACGAGAGCCGGTGATGCGGAGAGTTGGCTTCAGGAGCAAATTAAGAAAGTAAATCTTTTACTATTAGATCATGCAACCAATAATTCTGAATGTGACGGAATGGGGACCACGATTGTTGCTGCAATCATCACGGATACGTTTGCAACCATTGCCAATATTGGTGATAGCAGGGGTTACTTGCTGAACGAATCTGGCTTTAAACAGATCACCGAAGACCATTCCCTTGTCAATGAACTTGTTAGATCAGGACAAATATCAAGAGAAGATGCCGAACATCATCCACGAAAGAATGTCTTATTGAGGGCATTAGGGACTGAAAAAACAGTCGAAATGGATATCAAAACGATCATTTTTGAAGAAGGAGATATCCTTTTACTATGCTCCGATGGTCTATCCAATAAAGTCAATGAAGCAGAAATGATGGAAATACTGCAAAATGATGAAAATTTACAACAAAAAGCAGGCACACTTATCTCACTTGCAAATGAAAATGGCGGAGAGGATAACATTACACTGGCTATTGTCGAGTTTTCTGAACCACGCGAGGATGATGTTTAGATGTTGATTGGAAAAAGATTAAGTGGCCGCTATAAAATATTGGATATGATTGGCGGAGGCGGCATGGCTAATGTCTACTTAGCTCATGATATGATCCTTGATCGTGATGTTGCGGTGAAAATGCTGCGACTTGATTTTGCAAATGATGAAGAATTTATCCGCAGGTTCCGGCGGGAGGCACAATCTGCAACCAGTCTTGCCCATCCGAACATTGTAAGTATTTATGACGTTGGCGAAGAAAATGACCTTTATTACATCGTAATGGAATTTGTAGATGGTCAAACATTAAAGCAATACATACAGCAAAATTCCCACCTTAGAGTGGAGGACGCGCTTGGAATCATGAGACAGCTTACCTCGGCGATCTCACATGCTCATCAAAATCATATTATCCATCGCGATATAAAGCCGCATAATATTTTGGTCGATCACGATGGAAATGTGAAAATTACGGACTTTGGTATTGCCATGGCACTTAGTGCCACGAGTATTACCCAGACAAATTCTGTCTTAGGATCCGTCCATTACCTATCACCCGAACAAGCTAGGGGAGGCATGGCAAATAGAAAGTCGGATATTTATTCATTAGGAATTGTCATGTTCGAGCTGTTGACAGGCAGGCTTCCTTTTTCTGGTGAGTCAGCTGTGTCAATCGCATTAAAGCATCTCCAATCGGAGACACCTTCTGTCAGAAGGTGGAATCCAAGCATCCCGCAAAGTGTTGAAAATATTGTCCTAAAGGCAACTGCCAAGGACCCATTTCATCGCTATAATAGTGTTGATGAAATGGAAGAGGACTTGCGAACAGCCCTTGATCCTGAGCGAATGAATGAACCAAAGTTTATTATTCCGGTTGATGATGATGCCACAAAAGCGATTCCAGTTATTACAGTGAACCAGCCCCTGAAAAATTTGGACGAAACATTGGTTCATAATAATGAAAAAGCAATAAATAATCAGAAAGATACATCAAATAAAGGTCATTCAAATGAGAAAAAACGGAAAAAGTGGCCCATCATTTTAATATCCACTTTTTTAGTTCTTGCCATTCTCGCCATACTTACTTTTACCCTTTTACCTAGTTTGTTAGTTCCTAAAGATGTTAAGGTTCCAGACTTAAGCGGTATGACCTTAGATGATGCCATTTCCAAACTGAAGTTAGAAGGGTTAACAGTCGGTAATCAAATTGAAATGACGGATGAAGAGGTAATTGAGGGGAATGTAATAAAGACAGACCCCGAAAATGGCAGTACGGTTAAAGAAAATTCAAAGGTTACCATCTATGTCAGCACAGGTAAGGAGAAATATGAAATATCCGATTATGTTGGCCGGCAATATGACGATGTTATTCGTTTGCTAGCAGACCAGGGATTTAAAGATATAAAGAAAATAGAAACGAATGATGACAGTGTACCCGGCACAATTATCAGTCAAAATATTGCAAACGGCGAAAAGGTTGTTCCAGATGAGACTAGTCTAGAGTTTGAAGTTAGTAAAGGGCCTGAAAAAATTGTTCTTAAGGATTTAACCCAATACAATTTGAAAGGTGCTCAAGTTTACGCATCCTTGGTAGGCCTAACTTTAGACTCCTCAGAAGAGAAATATGATGACAATATTGCTGCTGGAATGGTGATTTCTCAAGATCCAGCACCAGGAACAGAATTAGAAAAAGGTGACAAGGTTAAGGTCGTCATTTCTAAAGGGAAAGAAGATAAACCGCCAAAAGAAGTAATAATTGAATTGCAGATTCCATATGAACCGGCTGTACCTGGAGAACCTGGGCAAAAACAAAAGGTGACCATATTAATCGAGGATATGAACCACAGTATGACCGAACCTGCTGAGACCTTCGATATTACGGAAAATACGAAAAAGCAAATTAAGTTAATGATTCCTTATGGCAAGAAGGCTGGCTACAAAGTCATTCGTGATGACAAGGTGATTATCGATGAAAATAAAAACTATTCCGATATAGATGCTGACACTGGCACCGATACCACAACAGAAACAAATACACCTTCGAATAATTAGAATTGTTCTAGTCCTGTATAAGAAGGACGGAAATCGCGTAGATTTTAAAAGGAGAAAATTAATTATTGGTAAGTAAAAGGGCAAGGAGTGTAGCTATGCCTGAAGGAAAAATTGTCAAAGCATTAAGCGGTTTTTATTATGTTCTTCACAATGATAACCTGATCCAGTGCCGAGGACGAGGGGTTTTTCGGAAGAATAAAATTACCCCGCTTGTTGGTGATGAAGTTGTATTTCAAGCGGAAAATGATCTAGAGGGATATATTTTAGAAGTAAAAAAGCGTAAAAATGAATTAATTCGTCCGCCAATCGCCAATGTAGAACAGGCAATCCTAGTGTTCTCAGCCGTCGAACCTGATTTTAGCACCGTGCTTTTAGATCGTTTTCTCGTCTTGGTAGAGTTTAATCAAATTGAACCATTAATTTGTATTACCAAGATGGACCTCACCAATCATGAGGAAAGGGCTAGGATTGAAGAATATGCATCCCGATATCGGGATGCTGGATATGAGGTAATTCTCACCTCATCTGAAACAGAAGCAGGAATCGAACGGCTAAATCCACATATTGAAAACAAGATATCAGTTTTTGCTGGTCAATCGGGTGTCGGAAAATCTTCATTGCTGAACGTATTAAGGCCTGACCTTGAATTGAAAACAAATGATATATCATCACACCTAGGCAGGGGGAAACATACCACTAGGCATGTTGAGCTTATAAAGGTTGGGAATGGACTAATTGCTGATACCCCTGGCTTTAGTTCGTTAGAGTTTACGAACATTGAAGTGGATGATTTAACATCTTGTTTTCCGGAAATCCAAAAAGCTAGTGAAAATTGTAAATTTCGCGGCTGTCTACACGTAACGGAGCCTAAATGCGGGGTAAAAGCAGCCGTTGAATCAGGTGAAATTGCGTCCTATCGGTATGAGCATTATCTAGACTTTTTGCAGGAAATTAAAGATAGAAAGCCTAGGTATTAAGATAATAAAATTAACCCTCTATACTTTCAGCTGATTTTTCAAACTACTAGGAGGATAAAGCCAGGCTTCTAAAGCTGGCTTTTTTCCTTTATCGGAAAGGAAATGTGTCATGATCATCAATATACTTGCAGGGGGACCTGAAGAATTACTGCCTGATTTAAGCAGTTATCAAGGAGATGAGACAATCTGGGTGGGGGTTGACCGGGGGGTTTATCATCTGATTAACAGAGACATTATCCCTTCAATGGCATTTGGAGATTTTGATTCGGTAAGTGAAGAAGAATTATCAGCCATTGAACATCAGGTAACCGGCATAAAAAAGTATAAACCCGAGAAAGATGAAACCGATATGGAACTTGCCCTTAATTGGGCGCTTGAACAAAAACCTGATACTATTCATTTGTTTGGGGCCACCGGCGGCAGGCTTGATCATTTGCTCGCCAATGTCCAGCTGCTGCTCAATCCCATTAAAACGAAAAACCCAGCCAATGTTTACTTAATTGATGAAAAAAATATTGTTTTTTTAAAAGAGGCGGGGCACTATACCATTGAAAAAGTCGCCGCCAAAAAATATATTTCATTTGTCCCTTTATCCTTTGACGTTACGGATCTCACGCTTGAAGGCTTTAAATACCCGCTTAAAAACCGTCATATTTATCTCGGTTCCACACTATGTATTAGTAATGAACTTATTAGTGATTATGGTACTTTTTCATTTTCCAAAGGCATATTAATAGTGGTAAGAAGTAACGATTAATATGCACTTCAAAAATGGTACTGATTTCGTTCGTTTGAATACTATGTAGGGGCGTGCGGAAAAAGTGGCTTAAAATAAGCTGTGGGAGATTTGTGAGGAGGGACAGTATGAAATTTTATACAATTAAACTGCCGAAATTCTTAGGCGGACTTGTCCGAGCGATGATTGGGGCATTTAAAAAAGGCGAATAGAAACAGACTTTTTAACATGGGCACCCTTCAATTGGGTGCTTTTTATTTGCCATTTTGGTCATACTAAAAAGCGTAGTATAAAATTGTTCTTTTTTGTTCAAATATCATATAATGAGGCCCGTTTTAAAAAAAGGCTGTGTTAATCTTGAATGTTGATTTCCGCTCCAGNNTCCTCGGCGCTTAAGCGCCTGTTGAGTCTCCCCAGCCCCGTACTCCCGCAGGACTTTGAATTTGCATCCTTGAATCTGCCCACGCACGAAAGGAAATGCGATAGCATTTTCGAGGAGTCTTCGCCGTCTTCCGCTCCAATCAACGTGATAAAAAATCAACTATAACCCTTAACACAGCCTAATAAAAAAGAAAAAGCATCCAATAATTGGATGCTCGCATGTTTTATACGCGTTCTACTTTACCAGATCTTAACGCTCTTGCAGAAACCCAAACACGCTTAGGCTTTCCGTCAACAAGAATACGTACTTTTTGTAGGTTAGCACCCCATGTACGCTTGTTAGCGTTCATAGCGTGAGAACGTGCGTTACCAGTGGTTGTTTTTCTTCCAGTTACTACACATTTACGTGGCATTATGATTTCCCTCCTTAACTACCAAAAGCTTAGAACAACAGCTATAGATGTTCATTTGGATATAGAAAATTGTTATAAAAATTTTCTAGACTTGAGATACTTTAATAATTTATCACACAACGTATCTGATTGCAATACTTGTGGACAAACCTTTCAAGAAAAATTCCTTGACATAGATATTTGGTGAAAGCTCTTATAGTATAAGGCAAGTATCGCTTTCAATATTGGATTGACTATAGTAAAATGACTGTAGTCAAAGAGCAATTATCCAAAGGGGGAACGATTCATGTCCATTGAATTGAAAACAAAGTACGGACAAATTGATATTTCAAATGAAGTAATTGCAACAATTGCCGGAGGAGCAGCAATTGAATGCTACGGAATTGTCGGTATGGCCTCTAAAAACCAAATTAAAGATGGAATAACGGAAATACTACGAAAAGAAAACTTTACTCGCGGTGTAATTGTACGCCAAGAAAACGAGGCATTACATATTGATATGTACATTATTGTCAGCTATGGAACGAAAATTTCCGAAATTGCCCACAACGTGCAATCAAAGGTTAAATACACCCTCGATCAGACAGTTGGACTTGCCGTTGACTCGGTTAATATTTACGTTCAGGGAGTTCGTGTGACGAACACGTAATGAGGAGGAAAGTTTGTGTCAATAACTGTATTAGATGGAAAACGTTTCGCTGAGATGGTGATCCAAGGTGCCAACCATTTGTCTGCAAATGCCAAAATGGTTGATGCATTAAACGTTTTTCCTGTACCCGATGGTGATACTGGTACCAATATGAATCTATCCATGACTTCCGGTGCAAAGGAAGTAAAAAATAATCGTCAAGAACATATTGGTAAAGTAGGATCAGCCCTTTCAAGGGGTTTGCTTATGGGAGCACGTGGAAATTCCGGGGTTATTCTCTCGCAATTATTCCGTGGTTTCTCAAAGGCAGTGGAGTCTAAAGCCGTCATTTCGGGAAGTGATTTTGCCCATGCCTTAGAAGCAGGAGTAGAAACAGCCTATAAAGCTGTTATGAAACCTGTTGAGGGGACCATTTTAACAGTGGCAAAAGATTCGGCAAAGAGCGCTGTAGCAGCTGCTCAAAAGTCAGAAGATATTATCTATATAATGGAAGAAGTTCTTAAAGAAGCTAAGGCATCGCTTAAACGGACACCAGATTTACTACCGGTCCTAAAGGAAGTGGGCGTTGTGGATAGCGGCGGGCAGGGCCTTGTCTTTGTTTATGAAGGCTTTCTATCCCAATTAAAAGGGGAGAGTCTTCCTGAATCATCGGACTTACTGCCTTCCATGACGGAGCTGGTCAGTGCGGAACACCATAAAAGTGTTCAAGGACATATCAACACTGAAGATATTGTCTTTGGTTATTGCACTGAATTCATGGTTCGGTTTGAAGAGGAAAAGATCGCAAACCATCCGTTTAATGAAACGGCATTCCGTAATGATTTAAGTGAGTATGGTGATTCCCTGTTGGTGATTGCAGATGAAGACGTGGTTAAAGTCCACATTCATTCGGAACAGCCTGGAGAAGTGCTCACCTATGGCCAGCGGTACGGCAATTTAATCAACATGAAGATTGAAAACATGCGCCAGCAGCATACAAATATTGTTGGTGAGACACATGTGGCAACGAAATCTGAAGCTAGCCAAGCACCTAAAGAAATGCAAGAATATGGAGTCGTTACAGTATCGATGGGCTCAGGGATTGCCGAGTTGTTCAAAAGTATTGGCGCACATGCTGTAATTGAAGGCGGCCAAACGATGAACCCGAGTACAGAGGACATCGTGAAAGCGGTTAAAGATGTTCATGCGAAAAAGGTTTTCATTTTACCAAACAACAAGAACATTATCATGGCTGCTGAACAAGCTAAAGACGTTGCCGATGAAGAGATCTATGTTATTCCTTCTAAGACGGTACCACAAGGATTAGCTTCGCTCTTAGCCTTCAATCCATCTGCAGCGGTTGACGAAAATGAAGCAGCAATGAAGGAAGCCTTAAATCACGTTAAATCCGGGCAAATCACTTTTGCTGTCCGTGATACCTCTATTGATGGCTTAGAAATTGAAAAAGATGATTTCATGGGAATCTCCGAGGGGAAAATCGTGGTCAAAAGCAAAGATAAGGGAAAAGTAGCCGAAGACCTATTAGCGAAAATGCTTGATGAGGATTCAGAAATTCTAACCATTATATACGGTGAAGATGTGACCGAAGAAGAAGTGGCTGTACTATCTTCATTTGTGGAAGAACATTATGAAGATGTTGAAATTGAAATCCATGATGGCGGGCAACCATTATATTCATATATCTTTTCAATTGAATAAGAAACAGCTAAAATAGAAGGGGGGCCATTTTGGTCTTTCCCTTCTTTTTTTGCCTAAAAACGGATTCGTTTTCCCAAGGGAAACCGTAATATAAGATAGAACGACACTAAGGGAGAGAAACCTAATGAAATATAGAAGTGTGTTCGATATCATTGGTCCGGTTATGATTGGACCATCCAGTTCTCATACAGCTGGTGCTGCGAGAATCGGAAGAGTGGCAAGAAGCTTATTCGGCAGAGAACCGAAATGGGCCAATATTTCGTTATATGGCTCATTTGCTAAAACATATAAAGGCCATGGTACAGACGTAGCCCTAGTTGGCGGACTACTTGATTTTGATACAGACGATACGAGAATTATTGATGCTATTGATATCGCTAAACAAAAAGGAATGAAGCTTCGTTTTATTGAAGAAGATGCTGTAACAGATCACCCAAACACAGCAAGGGTTATTATTGGAGATCATAACGGCGAATTGGAATTGGTAGGGATCTCAATTGGTGGTGGGAAAATTGAGATTATTGAACTAAACGGCTTTCAATTAAAGCTTTCAGGAAACCATCCAGCGATTTTAGTTGTTCATAATGATCGTTTTGGGGCGATAGCCAGTGTGGCGAATATCCTCGCTAAATACGAACTTAATATCGGTCATATGGAGGTTGCCCGCAAAGATGTTGGTAAAATGGCGCTGATGACAATTGAAGTAGACCAAAATATTGATAATAAAATTCTTACAGAACTCGAACAGCTTCCGAACATACTAAAAGTAACAAAGATTGTAGAATGATGCAAAAGCGGGAAGTCTAGGCGTTAATGCTTGCTGTGAGATTATATAAAAGTGAGAGGGGATTGTTTGTGTTTCGTAATGTCGCTGAATTAGTGGAATTGGCCAATAGTCAAAATAAAAAAATATCAGATATCATGGTTGAGCAAGAAGTGACTGTTACTGGCCGGACAAGGGAAGAAGTTCTTTCGTTTATGGACCGGAATTTAACAGTTATGGAGCAAGCAGTCGAGAGAGGCTTAAAAGGGGTTACTTCTCACTCAGGCTTAACTGGCGGAGATGCGGTTCTTATGCAAGCCTACATCGAAAAGGGCAATTTTTTAACGGGTGAAACGATTCTTGATGCGGTAAGTAAAGCGGTAGCTACAAATGAAGTGAATGCAGCTATGGGGACTATTTGTGCTACGCCGACCGCAGGCTCAGCAGGAGTGGTTCCAGGAACCTTGTTCGCCGTGACAAAAAAGCTCAACCCAACCAGAGAGCAAATGATTGCCTTTTTGTTTACCGCTGGTGCTTTCGGATTTGTGGTCGCTAATAATGCGTCCATTTCAGGAGCAGCCGGGGGCTGTCAAGCAGAGGTTGGATCCGCTGCAGGAATGGCGGCGGCGGCAATCGTTGAAATGGCAGGCGGTACTCCAAACCAGTGTGCGGAGGCAATGGCCATCACCCTAAAGAACATGCTTGGATTGGTCTGTGATCCGGTAGCTGGTCTTGTCGAGGTTCCTTGTGTGAAACGGAATGCGATGGGAGCAGCCAATGCAATGGTAGCGGCAGATATGGCTTTAGCTGGAATAACAAGCCGTATCCCATGTGATGAAGTAATCGACGCTATGTATCGAATCGGGCAATCAATGCCGACAGCCTTAAAAGAAACAGCGCAGGGAGGGTTGGCGGCTACACCGACAGGTCGTAGGCTAGAGGCTAAAATCTTCGGTATACCGCTCAAAGAAAAGTGAGTTCAGAACTAAATCAATCCATAACCGCCTTAAAAGGAATAGGGCAAGAAACGGCTGAATCTTTTGCGGAAATGAGGATCTATACAATCCGTGATTTATTAGAATACTTTCCATACCGATATGAAGATTACTCCCTTAAGGATTTAACCGAAGTACAGCATGATGAGAAAGTGACAGTAGAAGGGAAGGTTCATAGTGAGCCTTCTCTTAACTATTATGGAAGAAAAAAATCGAAGCTGACTATTCGGCTTTTTGTCGGTGCATATCTAATAAAAGTAGTCTTTTTTAATCAGCCCTATTTAAAAAATAAAATCAATATGAATGAAACGATTACGGTAACAGGAAAATGGGATGCCCATCGGCAAACGATAACAGCCAATGAAATGCAAACAGGCCCTAACACAAAAGCAAACGACTTTGAACCTGTTTACTCATTAAGAGGCAAAGTGACCACCAAAGGAATGCGAAAATTTATCCATCTTGCCTTCCAACAATATGGACAGCAGATCGAGGAGACCTTACCGGAAACGTTTCTGAAAAAATATCGCCTGATGGGCAAACGGGATGCGCTAAAAATCATGCACTTTCCGAATAGTCCAGCGGAAGTTAAGCAAGCAAGAAGGCGGTTTGTTTATGAAGAATTTCTTTTGTTTCAGTTGAAAATGCAGGCATTAAGGAAATTTGAACGCGAGCATTCACCAGGGATCAAACAAAAATATGATTTGGCCAAATTAATGGAGCTCATCGATAGTCTTCCTTTCCCATTAACAAATGCCCAAAAGAAAGTGGTTAATGAAATATTAGCAGATTTAAAATCTCCCTACCATATGAATCGGCTGCTCCAAGGCGATGTAGGCTCCGGTAAAACGGTTGTAGCCGCCATCGGTCTTTTTGCAACGGTTACAGCCGGCTATCAGGGAGCATTGATGGTGCCAACGGAAATACTGGCAGAACAGCACGCAGAATCGTTAAAGACTATGTTAGAACCCGTTAAGGTAAGATGTGAGCTATTAACCAGCTCCGTTAAAGGTAAGCAGAGACGAGAAATCCTTCAAGAACTAAAAGAAGGAAAGGTAGATATCTTAATTGGAACCCATGCACTAATCCAGAATGAGGTAACATTTAACAAGCTTGGCTTTGTGATTACAGATGAGCAGCACCGCTTCGGGGTTGAGCAGCGGAGAATTTTACGTGAAAAGGGTGAAAATCCTGATGTCTTGTTTATGACTGCTACCCCAATTCCTCGGACCCTTGCCATTACGGTTTTTGGAGAGATGGATGTTTCCATCATTGACGAAATGCCGGCAGGAAGAAAATCAATCGAGACCTATTGGGCAAAACCAGATATGCTAGAAAGAGTCCTTGGGTTTATTGAAAAGGAATTGAGGAAAGGTCATCAGGCCTATGTGATCTGTCCGCTCATAGAGGAGTCAGAAAAGCTGGACGTTCAAAATGCGATTGATGTTCATACCACTTTAAGCCACTTTTTTCAAAATCGCTTTCAAGTCGGCCTGATGCATGGCCGTTTATCATCAGAGGAGAAAGATTCAGTGATGAAGGCATTTAGTGAAAATGTGGTTCAAGTCCTTGTTTCTACCACTGTTGTCGAGGTGGGAGTCAATGTTCCTAATGCGACCATGATGGTTATTTATGATGCTGAGCGGTTTGGTCTTTCGCAATTGCATCAGCTGCGGGGCCGTGTTGGCCGTGGGAGTGCGCAATCCTATTGTGTACTGCTGGCAAATCCAAAAACAGAAGTTGGCCAGGAAAGAATGCGGATTATGACCGAAACCAATGATGGGTTTGTTTTAAGTGAAAAGGATTTAGAGCTAAGAGGCCCTGGCGACTTCTTTGGCAAAAAACAAAGTGGGGTCCCCGAGTTTAAGGTGGCCGATATGGTCCATGATTATCGGGCCCTAGAAACAGCCAGAAGTGATGCGAGTATGTTGATTAGTTCAGAGCTTTTTTGGACAGACCTCGAATATCAATATCTAAGAGATCAAATTAAAGAATCTGGTGTATTAGAAGGGGAAAAACTAGATTAAATCTGTAGAATTTTCTGGCTGCCTCCTAACCGTATCCTAGTGCCCGGCAACACGGTGCGATCCTTTGTAAATCGGGCACTTCTGAAACTTCTTTGAACATATCCAGCTCCGGCGCCCGGCGACTAGTGTACTTCACTAAACGGGCGCTTCCCTTTTCTTTTGTATTTTAATCTTGCAATCTGCTTTTTTAAATTTTATACTACTCTTAGTACCTAGTCATAAGAGCTCGGACGGTGTGAAAAATCATGAGAAGAAGCAAAAAGGATCGACAACAATTATTGACTTCTACAATTAAAGAGAATCCATTTATTACAGATGAGGAATTAGCGGAAAAATTTCAAGTTAGTGTACAGACCATTCGTCTGGATCGTTTGGAGCTATCGATACCGGAATTGCGGGAACGAATTAAAAACGTTGCTGAGAAACGGTTTGAAGATGAAGTCCGTTCCTTACCGTTAGAAGAAGTAATTGGGGAAATTATTCATATAGAATTAGACCAGAATGCCATCTCTATTTTTGATGTAAAAAAAGAACATGTGTTCAAGCGCAATAATATTGCACGCGGACATCATGTTTTTGCTCAAGCGAATTCTCTTGCCGTTGCTGTCATTAATGATGAATTGGCCTTAACAGCAAAAGCCAATATTCAATATATCCGGTCGGTAAATTTAAATGAACGGGTAATTGCCAAAGCAAAGGTAGCCAAAATAGAGGATACAGGGAGAACGTTTGTAGAAGTACATAGTTTTGTCAATAATGAACTGGTTTTTACCGGAGAATTTGAAATGTACCGTTCGAAAAATAATTAAGGGATGAGACATATGAAAATAGCAATCGATGCAATGGGCGGAGATCATGCCCCAAAAGAAGTAGTATTAGGTGCAATGAAGGCTGTTCAGTCCTTTTCTGATATACATATTACCCTTGTTGGGGACGAAAACAAAATCAATGAAACACTTAACGGACACGAAAGAATCTCTGTTATACATACCACGGAAGTGATTCTTGGCACAGATGAGCCAGTAAGAGCAGTTCGCCGGAAAAAAGATGCCTCGATGGTGTTAGCAGCTAAACAAGTGGTTGATGGATTAGCTGACGCATGCATCTCAGCGGGGAATACGGGAGCATTAATGGCAGCGGGATTATTTGTAGTCGGACGAATAGAAGGAATTGACAGGCCGGCCCTAGCGCCGACTTTACCAACCATTGGAGGGGAAGGCTTTCTCCTTTTAGATGTTGGGGCAAATGCCGACGCCAAGCCGGAACATTTAGTACAATATGCGATTATGGGTTCCATTTATAGTGAAAAGGTTAGAGGTATTAATCAGCCAAGAGTCGGGCTTTTAAATATCGGAACAGAAGAAAAAAAAGGTAATGAACTGACAAAAAACACGTTCGCTTTATTGAAAAACAGTAATCTGAATTTTGTTGGTAATGTCGAGGCACGTGATTTACTAGATGGCGTTGCGGACGTTGTGGTGACGGATGGCTTCACAGGTAATATGGTGTTAAAAACACTTGAAGGTACTGCACTATCAATGTTTAAAATGCTAAAAACGGCTTTAATGGGCAGCTTTACAAGTAAACTGGCTGCAGCCGTTCTAAAACCGAATCTAAAGACTTTAAAAAATACAATGGACTATTCAGAATATGGCGGGGCTGCCCTTTTTGGGTTAAAAGCACCTGTCATTAAGGCACATGGCTCTTCAAACGCCCAAGCCATCTTTAGTGCAATTAGGCAGACAAGGGAAATGGTCGGAAACGATGTGGTCCAATTAATTCAAAAAGCAGTTGAACAGTCAGATGCTGTTAAATAATAACGATTGAGGTGTTGAAATGAGTAAAATAGCCTTTGTTTTTCCTGGACAAGGTTCACAAACAGTTGGAATGGGGAAAGAGTTAGCGGAAAAACATTCAGAAATTATGGCGTATTTTTCAAAAGCTGATGAAAGATTGAATGTCCCTTTAAGCAAGCTAATCTTCGAAGGTCCAAAAGAAGAGTTGACGCTGACCTATAATACACAGCCTGCTTTGTTAACAACAAGTATCGCTATCTTAGACTTTTTTCAGCAATCTGGAATCAAAGCTGATTATGTTGCCGGACACAGCTTAGGAGAGTATACAGCTCTTGTTGCTGCCGGGGTGCTATCTTTTGAAGATGGAGTCTACGCTGTTCGCAAACGGGGCGAGTTTATGGAACATGCCGTGCCAAATGGCGAGGGATCGATGGCCGCAGTCCTTGGATTAGATCGAGATGCACTGCAAAAAGTAACAGAAGAGGTTAGTGGAACTGGTTTACCCGTTTCATTAGCAAATTTAAATTGTCCTGGCCAGATTGTTATCTCAGGTTCAAGGGAAGGTGTCAAGATCGCCGGGGAGAAAGCGAAAGAAGCAGGAGCAAAACGAGTACTCCCACTCGAAGTAAGTGGACCGTTCCATTCGACATTAATGAAACCCGCAGCTAATCAATTGCGTGAAGTTCTAGATGGACTTGAAATGAAGAATGCCGAAATTCCTGTCATAGCAAACGTTACCGCCGAACCAATCCGTACGAGTTTGGAAATTAAAGATAAGTTAATTGAACAACTATACTCTCCAGTATTATGGGAAGATTCCGTTGAAAAAATGATCAGCCTTGGGGTTGATACATTTATTGAAATTGGACCTGGTAAGGTGCTTACAGGCCTAATTAAAAAAATTGATAAGACAGTCAAAACATATTCTGTATCGGATGAGGCGAGCGCCCAAGCAGTATTGGACGCCTTAAAGGAGGAAAAACTATGATTTTAGCAGGGAAATTTGCTCTTGTTACAGGAGCATCCCGAGGAATCGGCAGAGAAATTGCGCTAGAATTGGCGAGACAAGGTGCGAATGTTGCTGTCAATTATGCTGGCAGTGAAGCAAAAGCAAATGAAGTTGTCGATGAGATTAAGGCCCTTGGCAGAGATGCCTTCACTGTGAAATGTAATGTAGCTGATTCCGAAGAAGTGATTGAAATGGTTAAAACCACAGTTGACCGCTTTGGAAGACTAGACATCCTCGTCAATAATGCAGGGATTACCAGAGATAATCTTTTAATGAGAATGAAGGAAGAGGAATGGGATGATGTCATCAATACCAACCTAAAGGGTGTGTTCCTCTCTACAAAAGCCGTGACCAGACAAATGATGAAGCAGCGTGTAGGCCGGATCATTAATATTGCTTCTGTTGTCGGGGTAAGCGGCAATCCAGGTCAAGCCAACTATGTGGCGGCAAAGGCTGGTGTGATTGGCTTAACGAAAACAACTGCCAAAGAACTGGCTTCCCGTAATATTACCGTAAACGCTATTGCGCCTGGGTTTATTACCACTGATATGACAGATCAAATATCGGAAGAAGTAAAGGCAGAAATGTTAAAGCAAATCCCTCTAGCACGTTTAGGAGAACCGAAGGATATTGCTAAAATTACCGCTTTTATCGCATCAGATGATTCCGCTTATATTACTGGGCAAACTTTCCATGTTAATGGCGGAATGGTAATGTAATTAGAAAAGCCAAAGCTCCCTGACAGGGCCGCTTGTGCTGGACATTTCTTAGAGTAAAAAATTTCTTATAAAAGATTATGTATTATTTTAATGAAATACTCTATAATAGCTTGAGGGGAGGTGAACAAGCATGGCAGAGGTATTAGAACGTGTTACAAAAATCATCGTTGACCGCTTAGGCGTTGATGAATCTCAAGTTAAGCTTGAAGCTTCATTTAAAGATGATCTTGGCGCTGATTCCCTTGACGTAGTTGAACTAGTAATGGAATTAGAAGATGAGTTCGATATGGAAATTTCTGACGATGATGCTGAAAAAATCAGTACAGTTGGTGATGCTGTTAATTACATAAATAGCAGTAAATAATCCCGTTAGATTTATTCAAAAGCTCCGTTTTCAAACGGAGCTTTATTATGTCTAGCGACGGCGCCAAGGGGCTCAGAGGTCTAAGCCAATCCGTCGAGAAGGCTAAAGAGCAGCCTTCCCGCCGGATTGGCTTATGCCTGTCGCCCCTGAGCATGGCGCCTTTGCTTTTCTTAATGTATGATAGAACTTGGCAGTGAGCTTGGCAAAACTATCTGCCAAGTTTCTTTGCGTTTTCATAAAAACTTTTTTAAACTCATAGTAAGTAGTTTGTAAATTTGATGCAAGGTGGAGAAATTCATGCGCAAGAATGGTAAAGAAAATGAAGTCAATCGCGCAAAAGAAAATCAATTTAAGGATTTTCAAACTTCAATCGGTGTGACGATTGAAAACGAAAAATTATTAAAACAAGCATTTACTCATTCATCCTATGTGAATGAGCATCGCAGAAAGCCATTCGAAGATAATGAAAGGCTTGAATTTTTAGGAGACGCTGTCCTCGAATTAACGGTTTCACAATTCCTATTTAAAAAATACCCTACGATGACGGAAGGAGAATTAACGAAACTGCGTGCTGCCATCGTGTGTGAACCTTCACTGGTAGCCTTTGCAAATGACCTGAATTTTGGTAGATACATTTTGCTTGGCAAAGGGGAAGAGATGACTGGCGGCAGGGAACGTCCAGCACTGCTTGCAGACGTGTTTGAAGCCTTCATTGGTGCGTTATATTTGGATCAGGGAATTGAAAAGGTTGTTGAATTTCTAGAGAGAGTGGTCTTTCCTAAAATAAATGCCGGTGCTTTTTCTCATGTGATGGA
Source organism: Bacillus sp. ISL-18 (assembly GCF_018613415.1). Classification (GTDB taxonomy): domain Bacteria; phylum Bacillota; class Bacilli; order Bacillales; family Cytobacillaceae; genus Neobacillus. The sequence goes on from NZ_JAGGQG010000002.1 coordinate 720,685, forward strand.
TTTTAAAAGTCAATTGCAGGAACTTGTTCAGCGCGATGGAGCTGGTATGATTGAATATCGTGTTCTTCAGGAAAAAGGGCCTGCCCATAATAAGGAATTTGTTTCGAGAGTATCACTTAATGGAGCAGAACTGGGTGTGGGTTCAGGAAAATCCAAGAAGGAAGCGGAGCAGCATGCGGCTGAAATGGCCCTTAAGGTATTAAAAACAAAAACAACCTAGAAATGACATGTTGGCAGGAGTAATCCCCGTGCAGCATAGGGAGGATAAAGAAATGTTTTTAAAACGGTTGGACATTATTGGCTTTAAATCTTTTGCTGAACGCATTGAAGTTGATTTTGTTCCTGGAGTAACGGCTGTAGTGGGTCCAAATGGCAGCGGCAAAAGTAATATTACCGATGCCATTCGCTGGGTATTAGGGGAACAATCAGCAAAGTCTTTAAGGGGCAGCAAGATGGAAGATATCATTTTTGCCGGAAGCGATTCTAGAAAAGCCCTTAATTTTGCTGAAGTCACCCTGACATTAGACAATACCGATCAAGGATTAGGGATTGATTTTAATGAGGTTAGTGTGACTAGAAGAGTTTCCCGCTCGGGTGATAGTGACTTTTTCATAAATAAACAGTCATGCCGTCTTAAGGATATTATTGATTTATTTATGGATTCAGGTCTTGGCCGGGAAGCCTTTTCGATCATCAGCCAAGGAAAAGTAGAAGAAATTTTAAATAGCAAGGCAGAGGACCGCCGCACCATTTTTGAAGAGGCTGCAGGAGTCTTAAAATATAAAAACCGTAAGAAAAAGGCAGAAGTGAAACTGTTTGAAACACAGGATAATTTAAATCGTGTCCATGATATCCTCCATGAACTGGAAGGACAGGTGGAACCGTTAAAAATTCAAGCTTCCATGGCAAGGGATTTTCTAGAGAAAAAAGAAGAGCTTGAATCGATTGAGGTGGCCTTAACGGTTTTTGAAATTGAAGACCTTCACCAAAAATGGGAACAACTTTCCAAACAGTTAGAAGAGCACCAACAGGAAGAACTTAAGCTGTCCTCAGAATTACAAGTTAAGGAAGCGGCGATTGTAGAAACAAGGGACAAAATGGCTGCCATGGATGAGTCTATCACAGACTTACAGAATGTACTCTTACATGCCAGTGAAGAGCTTGAAAAGCTTGAAGGCAGGAAAGAGGTACTCAAAGAACGGAAAAAGAACGCATCGCAAAATAAAGAACAGTTAAGAAGTAATATTACAGAACTAACCGAACGCATTAATCAGTTAAAGAATAATCGGGATATACAGGCTGAAGCAGTAAAGGATTTAAAAATCCAGGTTGAAAAACTGCAATCCGAATTAAAAGAGCGCCAAGAGAAGCTGCCTCTCTATTCGGAGAATATCGAAGAAAAAATTGAAGCGTTAAAAAGTGAATATATTGATTTATTGAACGATCAAGCTGGTGCAAAAAATGAACTAAAATATATCGAGCAGCAATTGGAGCAGCAGGCACGTAGAGGAACACGTCTTGATGCTGAAAATGAGAAATATCTCGAAGAGCGTCAAATCACGCAAAACAACAAGATGGAAGTTCAAGCTGCCTTAGAAGAGGTACAAAAGAAACTAGCTAGTCAATTGGTATCGTATCGTGAGGGACAGCGTGAGCTTGAAACCGTTAAAAATAATTACGAGAAACAAGAAAAAACGTTATATCAAGCCTATCAGCTTCTTCAGCAGGCAAAGTCTCGAAAAGAAATGCTTGAAGAGATGGAAGAAGACTTTGCGGGCTTTTTTCAAGGTGTAAAAGAGGTATTAAAGGCTCGTGACCAAAAGTTAAAGGGAATTGAAGGGGCAGTTGCTGAACTTGTAACCGTTCCAAAGAATTATGAAACGGCTTTAGAGACAGCCCTTGGCGGTGCCCTTCAGCATATTGTTGTGGATAACGAGCAGAATGCCAGAACGGCTATTCAATATTTGAAGCAGAATTCATTTGGACGGGCTACATTTTTACCGTTGAGTGTGATTAAAGGGCGGTCGTTATCAACAGCCCAGCTTTCTTCCATTCAAAACCATCCTTCGTTGATTGGACCGGCTGTCAGTCTCGTAACATTTGATTCAAAGTATGCAGAGGTTATGAATAACCTGCTTGGGAATGTGGTCATAACAAAGGACTTAAAAGGTGCAAACGAATTAGCCAAAATCCTTCAATACCGCGCAAGAATGGTAACATTGGACGGCGATATCGTTAACCCGGGCGGATCGATGACTGGAGGAGCGCTTAAGCAAAAAACGACGTCCCTGTTATCGAGAAAAGGGGAGCTTGAAAACTTAAAAGAAAAGCTCACCATGATGGAAGAAAAAACAGCAGGCTTGGAGACGGCTGTTAAAAGGCTAAAAGCAGAGGTTCAACAGGCTGAAAGCCAAGTAGAGGAGATTCGCCAAGATGGGGAGTCCTTAAGAGTAACGGAGCAATCTGTCAAGGGGGAGCTTCGTGAGGCAGAGATGCAGGAGAAGAACCTGAATGATCGATTAGCCCTTTACGACCTTGAAAAAGGGCAATTGACAGAAGAAAGAGAGTCACTTTTAAAAAGAAAAAATGAATTAGCGGACGCTTTCGAGTCCTATAAGGTAACAATTGCCGAACTAGATGCCCAAATTGCGAAACTAACAGAACAAAAGACAAGTGATCTGAGCTCGAAAGAAACGTTGACGAACGAAATTAATGAATTGAAGGTTGAATTTGCTTCAAAGAATGAACAGCTTACACATGCAAAAGAACGCTTAACGATGCTCAATGCTGATTTAAACGAGAGTGAGCAAAAACTTGTTGTTTTTACAGAAGATCTTAACCTGTTAACATCGGAAATGACGAATAGTTCCTCAGGTGAAGAACAATTAGAAGCAGCTGCCAAAAGGAAGCAACAGGATAAAGAAGCAACACTACAGTTAATCACCGAACGAAGACAAGAACGGTTAACCATGCAGGACTCTCTCGAAGATACAGAACTAGATGCCAAAGAGTTAAAGAGACTTCACAAAGGGATGATCGTGGTTCTAAAGGATGAAGAAGTAAAGATTAACCGCTTAGATGTGGAACTCGAAAATCGGCTTGCGCAGTTAAGAGAGGAATACCTCTTATCCTTTGAGGGGGCGAAGGAACAATATCCATTAACCGTTCCCGTAGAAGAAGCAAGGAAAAGGGTCAAATTAATCAAGCTTGCCATTGAAGAGCTCGGCAATGTCAACTTAGGCGCCATTGAAGAATATGAACGCGTGTCTGAACGTTATGAGTTCTTAAATGAACAAAAGACAGACCTGCAAGAAGCTAAAGATACCCTCTATAAGGTGATTGGGGAAATGGATACAGAAATGAAGAGACGTTTCGAACATACCTTTGAGGGGATTCGCGAACATTTCGAACCGACATTTCGGACTCTGTTTGGCGGCGGAAGGGCTGACTTAGTTTTAACCATGCCGGATGATTTATTAAATACTGGTGTAGAAATTGTTGCGCAGCCGCCTGGAAAGAAACTTCAGAACCTTGGACTTTTATCCGGAGGAGAGCGTGCCCTTACGGCAATTGCCTTATTATTTTCGATTTTAAAAGTACGTCCGGTTCCATTCTGTATCCTTGATGAAGTGGAAGCAGCCCTGGATGAAGCCAATGTTCACCGCTTCAGCCAATATTTAAAAAAGTATAGTCAAGAAACACAATTTATTGTCATTACGCACCGAAAAGGTACGATGGAAGAGGCCGATGTCCTTTACGGAGTAACGATGCAGGAATCGGGTGTTTCAAAACTAGTATCTGTCCGTTTGGAGGATACAAAAGAATTAGTTAAATCTTAATATGAAGGAAGTGAAGAGATGAGTTTTTTTAAAAAATTAAAAGAAAAAATTTCAAAATCTACGGATTCGGTGACGGAAAAGTTTAAGGAAGGGTTAAGCAAAACACGAGATAATTTTTCCGGAAAAGTAAATGATTTAGTCGCGAGGTACCGTAAAGTCGATGAAGACTTTTTTGAAGAATTAGAGGAAATCCTGATTCAGGCGGATGTCGGTTTTGATACCGTCATGCAGTTAATCGATGAGCTTAAAATGGAAGTAAAACGGCGTAACATTCAAGATCCGCAAGACGTGCAAAGTGTCATCTCTGAGAAGCTGGTTGACATATATAATGCGGGTGAAGAACAATCCTCAAAAATAAACATCCAAGAAGATGGTTTAACTGTCATATTATTTGTTGGGGTTAATGGAGTTGGAAAAACAACTACGATTGGAAAGCTCGGTCATAAGTTCAAGAGTGAAGGGAAGAAAGTGTTAATGGCAGCAGGTGATACCTTCCGTGCCGGTGCCATTGAACAGCTAGAAGTATGGGGCGAAAGAGTTGGAGTGGAAGTCATTAAGCAGGCAGAAGGATCTGATCCGGCCGCTGTGATGTATGATGCCATTCAAGCAGCTAAATCACGCCGTGCCGACATTTTATTGTGTGATACAGCAGGCCGTCTGCAAAACAAAGTGAATTTAATGAAAGAATTAGAAAAAGTGAAACGGGTAATTGAACGCGAGATCCCTGGCGCCCCGCATGAAGTGATTCTAGTACTGGATGCAACAACCGGTCAGAATGCACTCATCCAGGCAAAGACGTTTAAAGAAGTAACAAATGTTAGCGGAATTGTTCTATCTAAACTAGATGGTACGGCAAAGGGCGGGATTGTTTTAGCCATTCGCAATGAATTAAAAATCCCTGTCAAATTTGTTGGTCTCGGCGAAAAAATGGATGATCTGCAAGAATTTGATGCTGAAAAATATGTATATGGACTATTTGCTGATCAAGTCGAAAAAACAGAATAGGTTGTAAAGGTATTATCTTGACAGATAGGACAGGAGCCTGTAAACTACTTTTGTAAAGGCTTTTCACTTAACAATAGTATCGGAGGGATGACTGGCATGATGCTTGAAAAGACAACGCGAATGAATTATCTATATGATTTCTACTATTCGCTGTTAACTCCAAAGCAACAAAGCTATATGTCTCTCTATTATTTAGATGATTACTCTCTAGGAGAAATTGCTGAAGAGTATGACGTAAGCAGGCAAGCTGTTTATGATAATATAAAACGGACTGAAGCAATGCTCGAGGAGTATGAGGAAAAGCTGTTATTATTTCAGAAATTTCAAGAGCGTACAAGATTAATCAGGGACATGAAAGAATTGCTTAATGAGGAGAACCCATCAAAAGCAGCATTATTAAAAATGGCTACTGAGCTTGAGAAATTAGATTAGGAGGCGGCATAAATGGCATTTGAAGGATTAGCCGACCGACTGCAAAATACGATCCAAAAAATCCGCGGAAAAGGAAAGGTCTCGGAAGCGGACGTCAAAGAAATGATGCGTGAAGTTCGTCTTGCTCTACTTGAAGCAGACGTTAACTTCAAGGTTGTCAAAGATTTCGTAAAAAAAGTCAGTGAGCGGGCTGTAGGACAAGAGGTCCTCAAAAGTTTAACTCCAGGGCAGCAAATTATAAAAATCGTTAACGAAGAACTAACAGCGTTAATGGGGGGCGAGCAAAGCAAAATTGCTGTTTCTAATCGTCCACCGACGGTTATTATGATGGTTGGACTGCAAGGTGCCGGTAAAACAACGACAACAGGCAAGCTGTCGTTGTTACTTCGTAAAAAGTATAACCGGAAACCATTGCTGGTTGCGGCTGATATTTATCGTCCAGCGGCAATTAAGCAGCTCCAAACCTTGGGGAAACAATTGGATATGCCCGTATTCTCGCTTGGTGACCAAGTGAGTCCTGTCGAAATTGCTAAGCAAGCAATTGCCAAAGCAAAGGAAGATCATCATGATTATGTGTTGATTGATACAGCCGGACGTCTCCATGTGGACGAAGCTTTAATGGACGAGTTAAAGGACATTAAAGAACTAACAAAACCAGACGAAATTTTCCTTGTTGTGGATGCAATGACTGGACAGGATGCTGTTAATGTCGCTCAAAGCTTTAACGAACAGCTTGGCTTAACAGGTGTAGTTCTAACGAAGCTTGATGGCGATACCCGTGGCGGGGCAGCCCTATCTATTCGGGCAGTGACCCAGACACCGATTAAATTTGTCGGTCTTGGCGAAAAAATGGATGCACTTGAGCCATTTTATCCTGAACGAATGGCATCGCGGATCTTAGGCATGGGTGATGTGCTGACACTGATTGAAAAGGCACAAGCCAATGTTGACGAAGAGAAAGCCAAAGAGTTAGAACAGAAAATGCGGACGGCTTCGTTTACGCTCGAAGACTTTTTAGATCAACTTGGCCAAGTTCGAAACTTAGGTCCACTGGATGAATTGTTGAAGATGATGCCTGGGGCTAATAAAATCAAAGGTTTGAATAATATTCAAATCGATGAAAAGCAAATTGCCCATGTGGAAGCAATTATCCAATCGATGACAAAGGCCGAGAAAAATAATCCGGAAATTCTAAATGCTAACCGCAAGCGGAGAATTGCCAAAGGAAGCGGACGACCAGTAACGGAAATTAACCGCTTATTAAAGCAATTCGAGGACATGAAGAAAATGATGAAGCAAATGTCCGGAATGCAGATGAAGGGCAAGAAAAAGGGCGGATTTAAATTTCCTTTTAAGTTTTAGAGTTAAAAAAATTGGTAATAATGGTTGTAAAGAAAAAACACTTTACAAACTATAAAAGAATTGATATTATACTATCTTGTGTGAAACTATTCGGAGGTGCTTATTTAAAATGGCAGTAAAAATTCGTTTAAAGCGTATGGGAGCTAAGAAAACTCCTTTCTATCGTATTGTAGTAGCAGATTCTCGTTCACCACGTGACGGACGTTACATTGAAATCGTTGGAACTTACAATCCAGTTGCAGAACCAGCTAAAGTTGACATCAACGAAGAATTAGCTCTTAAATGGTTAAAAGACGGTGCGAAGCCATCTGATACAGTTCGTAACCTTTTCTCAAACCAAGGCATCATGGAAAAATTCCATAATGCAAAATTAAACAAGTAATTGTTAAAACGATTATGAAACAATTAATCGAAACAATTGTTAAGCCTCTTGTTGATTTTCCTGAAGATGTTCATGTGGATGTCTTGGAAGATGACTCGCGTATTACTTATCAACTATCCGTTAATAAAGCGGATATGGGGAAAGTAATTGGGAAACAGGGGCGCGTTGCAAAGGCCATTAGAACTGTTGTTTATGCAGCAGGATCATCACAACAAAAGAAAGTTTTTCTAGAAATTGGTGAATAGCTTTTTGCATCTAGATAAAAGGGAGGGATTGATTCCTCCCTTTTTTGCTACTCGAAAAGCGGAAGCGCCTAGGCGCTGAAGCTTGACAAATTCTCATAGTTCCTATTAAGAACACAGGGAGGCGGATCTATGTGCAGCTGATTCAAACTGTTGTGGTGAAGCAAGTGTTAACGGAGAAAAGTAAGGAAGACCTTTACGAAAAGTTCCATGGGAAAATGCTGCAGTTGAAAAAGGAATGTGATCAGCTTTTATTCGAGCTAAAGCGATTGGAAAAAACTAAAAGCTTTTCTCCGGAGGCACTAAAGAAAAAATTTGAAACAGAAATTCAAACGCGTAAAGAAAAAATCAAGCTTCTTGAGTTTCAAATCGAACAATTACATAACCTACCCTTAGGAAGTGAAATACAGGAAAGAGAAGTTCAGGCCCTCGTGGAAGTAAACGTTGGTGATAGATGGAATGAGAGCATCGAGCAATCAACAATCATTATCGAGGACGGAATTATTAAGGAAATTAAATAGAAGGTGACGTAATATGGAAAAATGGTTTAATGTTGGTAAAATCGTGAATACACAAGGGATTAAAGGCGAAGTGAGGGTAATATCTAAAACAGATTTCCCTGAAAAGCGCTACAAAGCCGGTAATGTTCTCTATCTATTTATGCCAAACTCGAAAACACCGATTGAACTAACGGTGAAAAGCCACCGAACACATAAGAATTTCGAGTTACTAACTTTTGAAGGATACAATAATATTAATGAGGTAGAGAAATTTCGAGATGGGATTTTAAAGGTACCTGAAACCCAACTCGGGGAATTAGAAGAAGACGAATTCTACTATCATGAAATTATCGGCTGCCTTGTTGCAACTACCAAGGGAGAGGAAATCGGAAAAGTGATTGAAATCCTTTCACCAGGAGCAAATGACGTTTGGGTGGTTAAAGGCCAGGGCGGCAAAGAAGTCCTTATCCCGTATATTCATGATGTCGTAAAAAAAGTAGATGTAAAAGAACAAGTCATCATTATCGAACCAATGGAAGGGTTACTTTCATGATGCAAATCGATATTCTGACATTGTTTCCAGAGATGTTTTCTGGGGTCTTTGGTCATTCTATTTTACAAAAAGCGGCTGAGAAATCTGCTGTTCAGTACAATGTCGTAAATTTCCGTGATTTTGCGGATAACAAACACTCTACTGTCGATGATTATCCATATGGCGGCGGTGCCGGCATGGTACTCAAACCGCAGCCGATATTTGACGCTGTTGCCTCTCTTCGAGAACAAGCAAAAAGTAATAATCCAAGGGTCATCCTGCTTTGCCCGCAAGGAGAGCGTTATGATCAGCGAAAAGCGGAGGAATTGGCTAAAGAAGAGCACTTAATTTTCATTTGCGGTCATTATGAGGGGTATGATGAACGGATCAGAGAACATGTCGTAACGGACGAAATATCGATTGGCGATTATGTCCTGACAGGTGGAGAACTGGGCGCGATGGTCGTCGTCGATAGTGTTGTCCGCTTGCTGCCAGAAGTACTAGGAAACGCGGAATCACATCAGAAGGATTCTTTTAGTACCGGTTTACTTGAACATCCTCACTATACAAGGCCGGCAGATTTTCGAGGGTTAAAGGTTCCAGATGTTCTTATGTCAGGTAATCATAAATTAATCGAAGAATGGCGCAATAAAGAGGCATTACGCCGAACACTAGTAAGAAGACCTGATTTATTAGATAAGATCGAACTAACACACGAACAAGAAAAGTGGCTAAAAGAAGTAAAAAAAGATTACGAGTAATATTGCAGGCTCGATATAATTATGTTATGATACATCTTGTGACTTGAGAACTGATCTTTTTTCAGTCGTAGTCTTATAACGATGTTCCGCTGCAATGGAATCGAAAGTAGATATGCATGAGCATCTGTTGGAAGGAGTTGAAAACGATGCAACAATTAATTAAAGAAATCACACAAGAACAACTTCGTACTGATCTTCCTAGCTTCCGTCCTGGTGACACTGTACGTGTACACGTAAAGGTTGTCGAGGGTACTCGTGAGCGTATTCAGTTATTTGAAGGTGTTGTGATTAAGCGTCGTGGTGGTGGAATTAGCGAAACTTTTACAGTACGTAAAGTTTCTTACGGAGTAGGCGTTGAACGTACTTTCCCAGTACACACACCAAAAATTGCGAAGCTAGAAGTAATTCGCCGCGGTAAAGTTCGCCGTGCTAAGCTTTACTACTTGCGTAACCTTCGTGGTAAAAAAGCTAGAATTAAAGAGATTCGATAATACGAAAAGAAAAGGGCTTGCTTGGGCAGGCTCTTTTTTTATACATAACCTTTCATTTTATGGTAAATGATATGTATCGAATTGTTTCACTGCAGGCTGTTTTTTATAATAAATTATTAAAGTTTGGTTAAAAAAATCATCCCATCGTGATAAAAAGGTTTAACTTATGTAAAATAGGCTTGATAAGACATTTTTTAATAGTGATTGGTGGGGAATTGAATGACAAAAAAGAAAAATGAATTGTGGGAATGGACGAAAGCGTTATTGATTGCGGTGGCACTTGCTGCAGTCATTCGATATTTTCTTTTTGCTCCAATCGTAGTGGACGGGCTTTCCATGATGCCGACATTAAAAGACCAAGATAGGATGATTGTGAATAAATTCAGCTACGAAATCGGGGCGCCTAAGCGATTCGATATTATCGTTTTTCACGCACCGGAGGGGAAAGATTACATAAAACGTGTTATTGGTCTTCCAGGTGATACACTTGAGTATAAGGATGATATCCTCTATATAAATGGAAAAGCGTATAAAGAGCCATATTTAGATGAATATAAGAAACAAGTAGAAGATGGTCCGCTAACAGGTTCATTCACCCTTGAAGAAAAAATAGGCCGTAAAACAGTGCCAAAAGGTGAATTGTTTGTAATGGGGGATAATCGCCGCTTCAGTAAGGATTCAAGGCATATTGGAACGGTTCCGTTGAGTAAAGTCATCGGGAAAACCAGTGTTGTATACTGGCCTTTAAAGGATGCCCACATTGTAACCGTTAAGGGGCAATAGTTTAAGCTTTAAAAAGGAGGTGGCGCTTTGACGATCCAATGGTTTCCGGGCCATATGGCCAAGGCTCGCAGAGAGGTCACGGAAAAATTAAAGCTGGTTGATATTATTTTTGAATTGGTGGATGCAAGAATTCCATATTCTTCAAGGAATCCAATGATAGATGAAATTATCCAGCATAAACCAAGACTAGTCTTATTAAATAAGGCCGACATGGCTGATAAAGAAGTTACCAGACAGTGGATTGCGTACTTTGCTGAAAAGGGAATTAAAGCTCTGGCCATTAATTCACAAGCAGGCGAAGGAATGAAAAATATTGTCCAGGCCTCAAACGAAATTCTAAAAGAGAAGTTTGATCGATTAAAGGCAAGAGGGGTAAAACCACGTGCGATTCGCGCGATGATTGTCGGTATTCCAAATGCAGGAAAATCTACGCTAATCAACCGTCTCGCCAAGAAAAACATTGCAAAAACGGGAAATACTCCGGGTGTAACGAAGGCGCAGCAGTGGATAAAAGTAGGAAAAGAACTGGAGCTGCTCGATACGCCAGGAATCTTATGGCCTAAATTTGAGGATCAGGAAGTTGGCATGAAGCTGGCAATCACAGGGGCAATCAAGGATACTTTATTAAATCTGCAGGATCTGACGGTTTACTCACTGCGATTTTTAGAAAAGACCTATCCAGAACGGTTAAAAGAACGCTACAAGCTCACAGAGATACCTGAGGATGTTGTAGCATTATTTGATCATATTGGGACGCTTAGAGGCTGTTTAATGGGCGGAGGCATGGTCGACTACGATAAAGTAGCTGAATTAGTAATCAGAGAAGTGCGATCAGAGAAATTTGGTCCACTCACTTTTGAAAGCCCAAAAGATATTACAGAACCAGTGGAAAACAAAAAATAAGCTCTCCCTTGGGAGGGCTTGATTTTTTTAATTTATAGACAAGGTGACTACATATGAAGAAGCTTTCAATTGCCCAAATAGAAGAAAAGCTGGCTGCTATTTTAGTAGAAACGGATTCCTTTATTGCTGAGCTCAAAAACGATGAGCGAAAAGGTGTCCAACAATGCTTGGCCAAATGGAAAAAACAGCGGGAGCAAGAAAAACGCCTGCAAGAAAAGTTCTTTGAAATGAATCATTTTGAACGAAAGGTACGGTCACAAGGCTTCAAGCTCATTGCAGGGGTGGATGAGGTAGGCAGGGGACCGCTCGCAGGCCCAGTTGTGACAGCCGCTGTTATTTTACCTGAAGACTTTTTCTTAGCTGGGATTGATGATTCGAAGAAACTAACTGAAAAAAAGCGTCAGGAATTCGCTGCCATTATAAAAAAAGAGGCAATCGCGTACAGCGTTGCGATGGTTCATGCCGAAGAAATTGATGAGATTAATATTTATGAAGCCACTAAGAAGGCTATGTATGCAGCAATTGTCTCCCTTGAGCCAAAACCTGATTTTTTACTGATTGATGCAATGAAGCTTGAAACCCCGTATCCGACAGAATCCATTATTAAAGGAGATGCCAAAAGCATCTCGATAGCGGCTGCTTCGATTGTTGCAAAGGTAGCAAGGGATACGTTAATGAAGGAACTATCGTTAAAATATCCTGTCTATGGGTTTCAACAAAACATGGGTTATGGGACAAAGGAGCATCTGCAAGCGATTCAACAGTACGGCATCACTCCGTACCATCGAAAAAGTTTTGCACCGGTAAAGGACTATATCAACATAATAATTTAAACGAACAACAGGTTCCGGCTTTTTTTTTTTATTATCGTGAAAAAATTGAAAAGTAGGGAAAAACCTGTGAAATCGGTTTCTTTCTCGTGCTCTTTTCAGAATATTTTAAAGATGAATATAATTTTAGTACGAAAAGGTAGACAAGGTTTGTATCATTATATAAAATGAAAACGGAGTCAATTTTTTGAAGAGTTTGATAGGAGGATGGGAAATGAATATCCATGAGTATCAAGGAAAAGAGATCCTCAAGCAATTCGGGGTATCTGTTCCAAACGGAAAAGTGGCATTCACGGTTGAAGAAGCAGTAGAAGCTGCTAAAGAACTAGGCACACAGGTATGTGTAGTTAAAGCGCAAATCCATGCGGGCGGACGGGGAAAAGCCGGTGGAGTAAAAGTTGCGAAAAACCTTGATGAGGTTCGTACATATGCAAATGAAATCCTCGGAAAAACTCTAGTTACACACCAAACTGGTCCTGAGGGTAAAGAAGTAAAACGCCTCCTAATTGAAGAGGGCTGCGACATTAAAAAAGAATACTATGTTGGTCTAGTACTAGACCGTTCCACTTCACGTGTCGTGTTAATGGCCTCTGAAGAAGGCGGTACTGAGATTGAAGAAGTAGCAGCGAATACACCGGAGAAAATTTTTAAAGAGGAAATCGACCCAGCTATTGGCTTACAGCCATTTCAAGCACGTCGGATTGCCTTTAATATTAATATTCCAACCGAATTAGTCAACCAAGCTGTTAAGTTCATGATGGGCTTATATAATGCCTATATTGAAAAAGATTGCTCAATTGCCGAAATTAACCCGTTAGTAGTAACAGGTGACGGCAAGGTTATGGCATTGGATGCTAAATTAAACTTTGATTCGAATGCTCTATATCGCCAAAAAGATGTCTTAGCCTATCGTGACCTTGAAGAAGAAGATGCAAAGGAGATCGAAGCATCTAAATATGACTTAAGCTATGTTGCCCTAGATGGAAATATCGGCTGTATGGTTAACGGTGCAGGACTAGCGATGTCCACAATGGATATCATTAAACATTACGGCGGCGATCCGGCCAACTTCCTTGATGTTGGGGGCGGCGCAACTGCTGAAAAAGTTACAGAAGCATTCAAAATTATCCTTTCAGATCCAAATGTAAAAGGTATTTTTGTAAATATCTTTGGTGGAATCATGAAGTGTGACGTCATTGCTGAGGGTGTTGTAGAAGCAGCTAAGCAGGTTGGACTATCGGTTCCGCTTGTTGTTCGTTTAGAAGGAACCAATGTTGACTTAGGTAAGAAAATTCTTGCTGAGTCAAGCGTTGAAATTATTGCTGCTGAATCCATGGCTGACGGTGCACAAAAAATCGTTTCATTAGTCAAATAGGATCTAAAGAAAGGGGAATTCACGTGAGCGTTTTTATTAATAAAGATACAAAGGTTATTGTACAAGGTATTACAGGCGGAACGGCCCGTTTCCATACAAAGCAAATGCTTGAATACGGTACGAAAATTGTCGGCGGTACATCACCAGGTAAGGCCGGTCAAGAAGTCGAAGGTGTACCTGTTTTTAACACAGTAAGAGATGCGGTTGACGCGACAGGTGCAAATGCTTCTGTTATCTATGTTCCAGCTCCATTTGCAGCCGACTCTATTATTGAAGCGGTTGATGCTGAACTAGATCTTGTTATTTGTATTACAGAGCATATTCCAGTATTAGACATGGTAAAAGTTAAACGTTACATGGAAGGCAAAAAGACTCGTTTAGTTGGTCCAAACTGCCCAGGTGTGATTACAGCTGATGAATGTAAAATTGGGATTATGCCTGGATATATTCATACAAAAGGCCATGTCGGTGTTGTTTCCCGTTCGGGTACCTTAACATATGAGGCTGTTCATCAATTAACGCAAGCTGGTTTAGGTCAAACGACAGCAGTCGGAATCGGCGGAGACCCAGTAAATGGTACCAACTTCATTGATGTTTTAAAAGCATTTAATGAAGACCCAGAAACCTATGCTGTTATTATGATTGGTGAAATTGGCGGTACGGCAGAGGAAGAAGCAGCTGAATGGGTAAAAGCGAACATGACTAAACCTGTTGTTGGCTTCATCGGCGGTCGTACAGCACCTCCAGGAAAAAGAATGGGCCATGCAGGTGCAATCATTTCAGGTGGGAAAGGTACAGCTGATGAAAAGATTCGCATCATGAACGAATGCGGTATTAAAGTTGCTGATACCCCGTCTGTTATGGGTGAAACTTTAATTGAAGTATTAAAAGAACAAGGTCTATACGAAAAGTGTAAGACTCACTAAGATGGTTAGCAGATAGTCCCTCAAATTTTGAGGGACTATTTATGATAAATTAATAATATGGAGGTTTTTAATTATGGATGAGTTTAAAGAAAAATTTATTCATTTACTGCATTACCCCAATATCTCCTGGAAAACCGTCTTTCAAATGTTGAAAAAAGATCCATCACTCCAGCCAGTTTACCGAGCACCCTTTTCAACCATGCCTTCTAACCCAATCTACCCAGCGGTTTCCCACGATTCCCCGTTAACTTCGGTTACTTCTTTTTCTTCTGAAAGCATTCACGAACAAATCCGACAATACAAAACCAATGACATTGATGTCATCACGATTTTTGATAAAGAGTATCCTCGTATCTTAAAAGAAATCTATCAGCCGCCATGGGCCTTATACGCAAAGGGTGACATTGCCCTATTAGAAAAAGAACCGAAACTTGCGGTTGTTGGATCCCGTCAGGCCACACCATACGGTAAAAAAGCAATCCGGCACATTTTTCCTGACTTGATCCATCAGGATATTCTGATTGTCAGCGGACTGGCAACCGGAATAGACGCCCTAGCCCATGAAGAGACCATTAAACTAGACGGAAAGACCATTGGCGTTATTGCCGGAGGGCTTTACCATATCTATCCCAAAGAGAATTTGCCTCTCGCTGTAAAAATGATGCAAACGCAGCTAGTACTCTCGGAATACCCCCCTGATACCAAGCCGCTAAGATGGCATTTTCCGGCACGCAATCGAATTATTAGCGGATTATCCACTGGAACGTTTATTATAGAAGCAAAGCGGAAAAGTGGGTCGCTGATTACCGCTAACTATGCCGTCCATGAAGGAAGAGATGTATTTTCATTACCTGGAAGCATTTTTAATCCCTGCTCTGAAGGGGCGAATGAATTGATTCAGCAAGGTGCAAAACTGGTTAGCTGCGCAAAGGACATCTTGGAAGAGTTAAAATATAACCCTATACAGTAGGTGAGAAACTTACCAATAATAAAGCCGTATTAGCAGGTATTTTTAATTAAATGGAGAAATTACCTAAAAAAGGTTGCAAAAATTTCTATTATGTTATACATTTTCCAACAGATGTTAAAATACTAATAAATACATCCATTTTTAAAAAAATGAATAGAATAAAAAATGTCAAATACTATGATAATTACCATATGGTTTAAAAATTTTGGGATAAGGCAGTTTTGTAAAGTATTTTCTCCGGTTAAATGTGTAAAAACTGGAATTTAGGAAAACTTCTCAAATAGTAAGCATCTTAGAATCAGGCTTTTGCCGTATTCAAGGCGCTTTTACACTTTCCCTCTTAAGGAGGATATAGAATGGCAGCAGAATTTCTAGTAATTGTTGAGTCGCCTGCAAAAGCGAAAACAATAGAACGCTATTTAGGAAATAAGTATAAAGTAAAAGCTTCGATGGGACATGTCCGCGATTTGCCGCGCAGTCAAATGGGAGTAAATGTTGAAAATAGTTATGAACCAAAATATATAACCATTCGGGGGAAGGGACCGGTATTAAAGGATTTAAAAACAGCGGCCAAAAAGGCAAAAAAAGTCTATCTCGCAGCTGACCCGGATCGTGAAGGGGAAGCAATTGCCTGGCATTTAGCTCATAGTTTAGACGTAGATGTCCATTCCGATTGCCGCGTCGTTTTTAATGAAATTACCAAGGATGCGATTAAGGAATCTTTCAAGCATCCACGTCCCATTAATATGGACCTTGTTGATGCCCAGCAGGCCCGAAGGATATTAGACAGACTTGTCGGATACAATATCAGCCCGCTATTTTGGAAAAAGGTGAAAAAGGGGCTAAGTGCAGGTCGAGTTCAATCAGTCGCAGTCCGGTTAATTATCGATCGTGAAAAGGAAATCAAAGATTTCAATCCGGAAGAATATTGGACGATTGAAGGAGAGTTCTTAAAGGGCAAGGACCAGTTTAGCGGAGCTTTCTACTCATTAGCAGGACATGAAAAAAATGAACTAAAGTCCGAAGCGGATGTTCAAGCCGTCTTGAAAGAGATGAAGGGGAATAAGTTCAAGGTCAACTCAGTGAGCAAGAAAGAACGACGCAGAAATCCTGCACCGCCTTTTATTACTTCCTCCCTTCAGCAGGAAGCAGCCCGAAAGTTAAACTTTCGTGCCAAGAAAACAATGATGCTCGCTCAACAGCTGTATGAAGGGATTGAGCTTGGCAAGGAAGGTACTGTTGGTCTTATTACCTATATGAGAACGGACTCCACACGAATTTCAGAAATAGCTCAAGCAGAGGCTGCGGGCTATATCAAAGCAGAATTCGGTGAAGAGTTTTTAAAGAATGACCAAAGAAAAGAAAAAAAACAAACGAATGCTCAGGATGCCCATGAAGCGATCCGCCCGACAAGTACCTTACGCGACCCCAACAGTTTAAAAGAATATCTCTCTCGTGACCAGCTGAGATTATACAAGTTAATTTGGGAGCGGTTCCTTGCCAGTCAAATGGCACAAGCTGTTATGGATACTATGAGTGTTGACCTGCAAAATGGCAATGTCATCTTCCGGGCTACAGGCTCTAAGATCAAGTTTCCAGGTTTTATGAAGGTCTATGTCGAAGGCACGGATGACCAAGTGGATGGTCCGAATAAAATGCTTCCAGACCTAAAAGAAGGCGATGAGGTGTTTAAGAAGGATATTGATCCAAAACAACATTTCACTCAGCCGCCTCCGCGTTATACAGAAGCAAGACTTGTAAAAACCTTAGAAGAACTGGGGATTGGCCGTCCATCAACATATGCACCAACATTGGATACGATTCAAAAGCGAGGCTATGTTGCATTGGATAATAAACGTTTTGTACCAACAGAACTCGGCGAAATTGTTCATGAATTAATGGTCGAGTTTTTCCCAGAGATTCTTGATGTAGAATTCACGGCCAAAATGGAGCAGGGATTAGATAATGTCGAAGAAGGTAAAGTCAAATGGGTACAGGTTATAGATGAATTTTACCGGGATTTCGAGGTCCATCTAGAAAAAGCAGAAAAAGAAATGCAATCCGTCGAAATTAAAGATGAGCCTGCGGGTGAGGATTGCGAAAACTGTGGCAGTCCAATGGTATTCAAAATGGGCCGTTACGGAAAATTCATGGCATGCAGTAATTTCCCTGATTGCCGCAATACAAAGGCGATTGTGAAAGAGATCGGTGTAACGTGTCCAACCTGTAAGGAAGGACAGATCATTGAACGGAAAAGTAAGAAAAAAAGATTGTTTTACGGCTGTACGAATTATCCTTCATGTGAATTTATCTCATGGGATAAGCCGCTTCCGAGACCTTGCCCGAAATGTGAAGGCTTGCTAGTGGAAAAGAAATTAAAAAAGGGCGTTCAAGTGCAGTGTGTTAATTGTGATTATAAGGAAGAGCCGCAAAGCTAAGAGTGGGGAAAACCCACTCTTTTGTTTTGGTACGTGGTTGATTGAGTTCCATATGTCCTCAAGTGGTCGTGAGGTTAGTAGAAGGTTGGATGGGTGGGGAATTGTCCTCATGTAGCGGTCATGGGGACAAATAAAGGTCGATTACCGTAAAAAATTGTCCTTATAAAGTGGTCATGGGGACAGATGAAAGCCGATTGCTGTAAAAGCTGTCCACATGAAGCGGTCATGAGGACAGAAGAAGGGCCGAATGGGGTAAAAGCTGTCCACAAAAAGAGGTCATGAGGACAGAAGAAAGCCGAATGGGGTGAAAATTGTCCTCATAAAGCGGTCATGAGGACACATAAAGGTTGGATGGGATAAACATTGTTCTCATATAGCCATAGCCCAACAAACGTGTCGGATCCCCTATTTTTCATAATCCAATCGTTGTGGTAGATAAAAAGCCGCCTTCTAACTTCTTGTTTGTCTCTCTACTCGATTCGAAAAGTGGTTTGAAATTTTTTTACAAAAACAAAAAACTTTTTTGTTCCTCAATCGTATAGTACAATGCAAGATGGACTTATCATGAGGGCAAGGTATATTTATAGTACTTTTTAATCCAAAATGGTTACTAGTATAAATATTGCAGGAAATTGAGGAGGTACTTATTTGAAAGATGTAACGATCAATGTGATTGGCGCTGGTCTAGCTGGAAGTGAAGCAGCTTGGCAGATCGCTAAACGCGGAGTAAAAGTAAGACTGTATGAAATGCGGCCAGTGAAGCAAACACCGGCTCACCATACCGATAAATTTGCCGAGTTAGTTTGCAGTAATTCGCTCAGGGCCAATACTTTAACGAATGCGGTCGGAGTTTTAAAAGAAGAAATGAGAAAACTTGATTCAGTGATTATCGCCGCCGCTGATGCATGTTCGGTCCCAGCTGGAGGAGCATTGGCAGTAGACCGTCATGAGTTTGCCGCAAAAGTAACAGAGATGGTGAAGAATCATGAAAATGTAACGGTAATTAATGAAGAAGTGACTGAGATTCCTGAAGGTCCAACCGTTATTGCAACAGGCCCGCTAACGAGTGAAGCTCTATCAGGACAATTAAAGGGTTTGACAGGCGAAGATTATCTGTACTTTTATGATGCTGCAGCCCCAATCCTAGAAAAAGACAGCATTAATATGGACAAGGTTTATTTAAAGTCACGCTATGATAAGGGGGAAGCCGCTTATTTGAATTGTCCGATGACAGAAGAAGAATTTAATACCTTCTATGAGGCCCTTATCACAGCAGAGACTGCTCCTACAAAAGAATTTGAAAAAGAAGTCTTTTTTGAGGGCTGTATGCCAATCGAAGTAATGGCGTCCAGAGGGAAAAAAACGATGCTATTTGGTCCATTAAAACCTGTCGGACTAGAAGATCCAAAAACTGGCAAGAGACCATTTGCGGTGGTCCAACTTCGACAAGATGATGCTGCCGGGACGCTTTTCAATATTGTTGGTTTTCAGACACATTTAAAGTGGGGGGCCCAAAAGGAAGTTATCCGCCTGATTCCGGGTCTAGAAAATGCTGAAATCATCCGCTATGGTGTTATGCACCGAAACACGTTTATTAATTCACCTAAAGTTCTAAAGGCTACCTATCAATTCCGAAATCGGGAGGATTTATTTTTCGCCGGTCAAATGACAGGGGTTGAAGGCTATGTTGAATCTGCTGCCAGCGGCTTAATAGCTGGAATTAACGCGGCTCGGCTAGCAATCGGAGAGGAGACAGTTGAGTTTCCTGCCGACACAGCGATTGGCAGCATGGCACGTTATATTACAACTGCTAATCCTGAAAATTTCCAGCCTATGAATGCAAACTTTGGTCTATTTCCGGAACTGCCAGTGAAAATAAAAGGTAAACAGGAAAGAAATTTACAACATGCCAATCGAGCGTTAGAAACAATTCAGAACTTTGTGAAAGTTTTGTAAAATTTATTGCAAGGGCTATAGAAGTATGTTACGATTTACTAGCCCTTGTCAGTTTAAATAGTATGTTAATTGTGAATGTTTTATTAAACATATTTACGGAGTGTTTACAAATTGTAAGCTATTCCGCAAAATGACAATTGAACCATTAATAACTTGTTTTCAGTGACTTTCTTTATTCTCATCAATAAGTGGGATTAGGTACCCAGCTCTTACATATCACTCAAACTTTTTAACGGAAATTACTCCAAAGGGAGGAAAATTTAATGAATCAATTTCATGCGACTACAATATTTGCAATCCACCATAACGGTGAATGCTCTATGTCCGGTGATGGCCAGGTGACTTTTGGCAATGCAGTTGTAATGAAACACACTGCCAGAAAAGTAAGAAAGATATTTAATGGTAAGGTATTGGCGGGATTCGCTGGTTCTGTTGCTGATGCGTTCACTCTTTTTGAATTGTTTGAAGGAAAGTTAGAGGAATATAACGGCAATCTTCAAAGAGCTGCAGTCGAGCTTGCTAAAGAATGGAGAAATGATAAGATGCTTCGCAAATTGGAAGCGATGTTAATTGTCATGAATCGTGAAAGCTTGCTATTAGTTTCCGGAACCGGTGAAGTGATTGAGCCTGACGATGGGATTCTTGCGATCGGCTCAGGTGGGAATTATGCATTGGCCGCTGGCCGTTCATTAAAGAAATATGCAGGCGAACATTTGTCTGCAAAAGAAATTGCAAAAGCTTCTTTAGAAATAGCTGCGGAAATATGTGTATATACCAATCACAACATTATCGTTGAAGAGCTGTAACCGGAAGGAGACGGAAAAAATGGTAAAAACTACGGATTTAACTCCCCGACAAATTGTTGAGAAACTTGATCAATATATTATTGGACAAAAGGATGCTAAGAAAGCTGTTGCTGTTGCATTAAGGAACCGTTACAGAAGGGGCCTTTTAAATGATAAGCTTCGTGAAGAAATCATACCAAAAAACATTTTGATGATCGGTCCTACCGGGGTAGGTAAAACGGAAATTGCCAGACGCATGGCTAAACTTGTCGGTGCTCCGTTTATTAAGGTGGAAGCAACTAAATTCACAGAAGTTGGTTATGTTGGGCGTGATGTAGAATCTATGGTGCGCGATCTTGCGGAAACCTCTGTTCGTTTAGTGAAAGAAGAGCGTATGCAAAGTGTCAAGGAACGAGCTGAAGAGAATGCAAACAGCAGGCTAGTTGATTTACTTGTTCCGTCAGCTAAAAAAGCAACGAACTATAAAAATCCACTTGAAATGTTATTCGGCGGCGGCAATTCTTCGTCTGAGCCGGACACACAGCAAGAAGATTTTTCAGCACAGGAAAAGCGGAAGATTGTCAAAGAAAAGCTTGCTCTTGGACAATTAGAAGATGAAATTGTAACAGTTGAGGTAGAAGAGCAAACGCCTTCGATGTTCGATATGCTGCAAGGTTCAGGAATTGAACAAATGGGTATGAATATGCAAGATGCCCTAAGTAGTTTTATGCCGAAAAAACGGAAGAAGAGAAAACTTACCGTTCGTGAAGCTAGGAATGTATTAACAAGTGAAGAAGCTGCAAAGCTGATTGATATGGATGAAGTTTCATCCGAGGCAATCTATCGCGCCGAACAAACAGGAATCATTTTTATAGATGAAATCGATAAAATTGCCAGCAAAAATTCTGGCGGTTCATCGGCAGATGTTTCGCGTGAGGGTGTCCAACGGGATATCCTGCCAGTGGTTGAGGGCTCAACGGTTGTTACAAAATACGGCTCCATTAAAACTGATCATATTTTGTTTATAGCAGCAGGTGCTTTTCATATTGCGAAGCCATCGGATTTAATTCCGGAACTTCAAGGACGTTTTCCAATTCGTGTTGAACTCACTAAGTTAACAGTGGAAGATTTCTTTAGAATTTTAATTGAACCTGATAATGCTTTAATTAAACAATATCAAGCATTATTGGAAACAGAAGGTATACAAATTGAATTTTCTGACGATGCTATTCGTAGAATAGCTGAGGTAGCGTTTGAAGTGAATCAAAATACCGATAATATTGGGGCTAGACGTCTTCATACCATACTGGAAAAGCTGTTAGAGGATTTATCCTTTGAAGCTCCAGACATTACGATGGAGAAAATTATGATCACGCCGCAGTATGTGGATGATAAGCTTGGGGCTATTTCGAAGAATAAAGATTTAAGCCAATTCATTCTTTAGGAATGCTGCTTTTTTGAATTTTTCAGGAGATGCCATTCTTAAATGATACTCATACTAGAAAAATGTTTTACTAAAAAATTTAATAATGGTTGTAGTTACTAGGAGGAAGAAACAGATGGATTTACTTACAAAAACTAGACGTATTAATGTTTTACTACAGAAGGCAGCAGGCAAGCCTGTTAATTTCAAAGAAATGTCGGAAACGTTAAGCGAGACGATTGAAGCAAATGTTTACATCGTAAGCCGCCGCGGTAAGCTTTTAGGTTTTTCAATTTATCAACAAATTGAGAACGAACGAATGAAAAAAATGTTTGAGGATCGTCAATTTCCAGAGGAATATACAAAAGGCTTGTTTAATATTCAAGAAACTTCTTCAAATTTGGATATTGAAAGCCAATATACTGCATTCCCTGTAGAAAATAGAGATTTATTTAAAGAAGGTTTAACAACGATTGTTCCAATTATTGGCGGTGGGGAACGCCTGGGTACATTAATTCTTGCAAGACTGCAAGAAAAATTCCATGACGATGATTTAATTCTCGCCGAATATGGTGCTACTGTTGTAGGGATGGAGATTCTGCGTGAAAAGTCCGAAGAGATTGAAGAAGAGGCAAGAAGCAAAGCGGTTGTACAAATGGCAATCAGTTCATTGTCTTATAGTGAATTAGAGGCAATCGAACATATTTTTGAAGAATTAAATGGCCATGAGGGCTTGTTGGTTGCTTCAAAAATTGCTGACCGGGTTGGAATCACACGTTCAGTTATTGTAAATGCCCTAAGAAAGCTTGAAAGTGCAGGGGTTATTGAATCACGTTCTCTTGGTATGAAAGGTACGTATATTAAGGTCCTTAACGATAAATTCCTTGTAGAGCTTGATAAATTAAGACAACACTAATCAACGATCCCCAATTTGAAAGAATTGGGGTTTTTATTTTTTTAAAAGTATTTCTTGATTGTTAAAGTTACTTATGCTATATTATTTCATGGTGTTAATACACACGCTTGTTGATTTAAATGGATGGTGCTGATTCTTTCAGTTTCTATTTAAAAATGAGATGAGCGGAGGAAAACAAAAACCACTAGGAGGAAAAAACACATGTCAGTTATTTCAATGAAACAATTGCTTGAAGCTGGTGTACATTTCGGACACCAAACTCGCCGTTGGAACCCTAAGATGAAGAAATATATCTTCACTGAGCGTAACGGTATTTACATTATCGACCTTCAAAAAACAGTTAAAAAGGTTGAAGAAGCTTATAACTGGGTAAAAGATCTTGCTGGTAACGGCGGAACGATTCTTTTTGTTGGTACTAAAAAACAAGCTCAAGATTCTGTTAAAGAAGAAGCAGCTCGTTCTGGTATGTACTATGTTAACCAACGTTGGTTAGGTGGTACATTAACAAACTTCGAAACAATCCAAAAGCGTATTGGCCGCTTAAAAGATATTGAAAGAATGTCAGAAGACGGTACTTTTGAAGTATTACCTAAGAAAGAAGTTGTTCAACTTAAGAAAGAACAAGAGCGTCTTGAAAAATTCCTAGGCGGAATTAAAGACATGAAACAACTTCCTGATGCACTTTTCATCATCGACCCTCGTAAAGAGCGTATCGCAGTTGCAGAGGCTAAAAAGTTAAACATTCCTATCGTAGGTATTGTTGACACGAACTGTGATCCAGACGAAATCGATGTTGTTATCCCAGCTAACGATGATGCAATTCGTGCAGTTAAACTATTAACTGGTAAAATGGCGGATGCAATCCTTGAAGCGAAACAAGGCGAAGAAGTAGCACAAGAAGCGTAAGATTCAAAAGGTGATAAGAGGGAGACCCTTTATCACCTTTTTTTAAGAAATGTTTATCTTGAGAATGAATGGCTAAGATATAGTATAGTACATAGTTTAAAAGGAGGAATTTTAAATGGCAGTTACTGCTCAAATGGTTAAAGAACTTCGTGAAAAAACAGGCGCAGGCATGATGGACTGTAAAAAAGCACTTACTGAAACAGACGGTGATATGGACAAAGCAATCGACTTCTTACGTGAGAAAGGGATCGCTAAAGCAGCTAATAAGGCAGACCGTATTGCAGCTGAAGGTTTAACTTCAGTTGTAACAGCAGGAAACGATGCAGTTATTCTTGAAGTAAACTCTGAAACAGACTTCGTTGCGAAAAATGAAGGCTTCCAAACTCTTGTTCAAGAGCTTGCGTCACACTTATTAAAAAACAAGCCAGCTACTGTTGAAGAAGCATTAGCTCAAACAATGGAAAACGGAGCAACTGTTGCTGATCACATCAACGCTGCTATCGCAAAAATCGGAGAAAAGCTTTCCCTTCGCCGTTTTACAATCGTATCTAAGACTGACAATGATGCTTTTGGTGCTTACATCCACATGGGCGGCCGAATCAGCGTATTAACCGTTCTTGAAGGTACTACAGAAGAAAGTGCTGCGAAAGATGTTTCTATGCATATCACTGCGTTAAGACCTAAATATGTATCTCGTGATCAAGTATCTTCAGAAGAAGTTGAGCATGAGCGTCAAGTATTAACACAACAAGCACTTAACGAAGGCAAGCCAGAAAACATTGTAGCAAAAATGGTAGAAGGCCGTCTTGGCAAATACTTTGAAGATGTATGTCTTCTTGATCAAACTTTCGTTAAAAACCCTGACCAAAAAGTTCGTCAATTCGTTGAGTCTAAGGGCGCAACTGTACGTGAGTTCGTACGTTACGAAGTAGGCGAAGGTATTGAAAAGAAAGAAGACAACTTCGCAGAAGAAGTTATGAATCAAGTAAATAAAAAATAAGTCAAATATTCTCTAGCTTAAAAACAAATGCTATATGGGAATGGTACTGTTATAGTTTTTTAATAGGGGACACGGTGTGTTCCCTATTTTTAAAGGGAAATATATAATAAAAATATCTAGCTCGAGCCCCTAATCAAGGCGCTTACGCTTTAAAATAATACATACGGAGGTTTATATGAGCGGTCCAAAATACAAAAGAGTGGTTTTAAAATTAAGTGGGGAAGCACTTGCTGGAGAGTCCAGTTTTGGAATTAAACCTTCTGTTATTAAGTCAATTGCTGAACAGGTAAAAGAAGTAGCAGAACTAGGTGTTGAAGTAGCTGTTGTCGTGGGCGGAGGTAATATATGGCGCGGTAAAATTGGCAGTGAAATGGGAATGGATAGAGCCACTGCTGATTATATGGGCATGCTTGCAACAGTGATGAATTCTTTAGCTTTACAAGATAGCTTAGAGCAATTAGGAATACAATCCCGTGTCCAAACATCAATTGAAATGCGTCAGGTTGCTGAACCATATATCAGACGCAAGGCGATGAGACACTTAGAAAAACAAAGGGTTGTGATCTTTGCAGCAGGTACAGGTAATCCTTACTTCTCCACAGATACAACAGCAGCATTAAGGGCAGCGGAGATTGATGCGGAAGTGATTCTCATGGCCAAAAACAATGTTGATGGTGTTTATTCAGCAGATCCTAGAATTGATCCAAATGCCACTAAGTATGAAGATCTTACCTTCTTAGATGTCATTAAGGAAGGATTAGCGGTTATGGATTCAACAGCTTCTTCACTATGTATGGATAATGATATTCCGCTCATTGTTTTCTCCATTATGGAACAAGGAAATATAAAAAAAGCTGTTATGGGTGAAAAAATTGGAACAATCGTTAGGGGGAAAAATTAATGCCAAAACAAGTCATCGCTTCAACTAAAGATCGTATGACCAAAGCAATCCAAGCTTATACTCGTGAGCTTGCAAGTATTCGTGCCGGACGGGCGAGCGCCTCATTATTAGATCGTATTACAGTTGATTATTATGGAGCGCCTACACCCGTCAATCAAGTTGCGGGGATTAGCACTCCAGAAGCACGTTTACTTGTAATTCAGCCATACGATAAGTCAATTCTAGGTGATATTGAAAAAGCAATCTTAAAATCTGATTTAGGTTTAAATCCAACGAATGATGGTTCGATTATTCGCATTGCGATTCCACAATTGACTGAAGAACGTCGGAAAGAACTCGTCAAGGTGGTAAAAAAAGAAGCAGAAGAAGCAAAAATAGCGATTCGTAACATTCGACGTGATGGAAACGATGATTTGAAAAAGCTAGAGAAAAATGGGGAAATTACAGAAGATGCGCTTCGTGGTTACTCTGATGATATCCAGAAGCTTACGGATGAGTTCATTCAAAAAGTCGATCAAATCACGAAAGATAAAGAAAAAGAAATTTTAGAAGTGTAATTAATCGGTGATGGCAGTTAAAAGACCCTCTTTAAAAGGGGGTTTTTTCTCTATTTTTTTATGATTCCAGACTGTCCCTAAAATTTTCTGAACATTATTCTTAATTACTGTTATTTTACATAGGTTATTATTAGAGATATCTTTAAGGTTTTTTGGTATGATAATATCATCTAACCAGAAGATACTTTTACATATTTGGATAAGTGAATCCATGGTTTATTATCGGAGGATATGATTAATTAACCTGAGGAGCAATGTTATGTTGAATAAATTTGGGCTTTGGAAGAAGCCGGCTAACTCTTCCACACTCCGAGATAAAATAGAAGAAATAAAAGAATCACCTGTTCCTGAACATGTTGCTATTATTATGGACGGTAATGGACGCTGGGCTAAAAAAAGGGCTTTACCACGTATTGCAGGTCACCACGAAGGCATGAAAGTTGTTCGAAAGACAACCATGCTTGCGAACAATCTCGGAATCAAGGCCTTAACCTTATATGCCTTTTCTACTGAGAACTGGAAACGTCCAAAAAATGAAGTGGAATATATTATGAAGCTTCCGGAAGAATTTTTAGGTACTTTTCTTCCTGAACTGATTGAAAATAATGTTCAAGTTAAAATGATGGGATATAAAGATCAATTGCCGTCACATACACTCCGCGCAATCGAGAAAGCGGTCGAAGAAACAAAAGATAATACAGGCCTGGTCCTGAATTTTGCCTTAAATTATGGAAGCAGGGCGGAAATCCTCGATGCTGTAAAACAAATTATAAATGATAGCAAAAATGGCATACTGAAGGATACAGAACTAGATGAACAAGTCTTTTCCTCCTATTTAATGAGTTCCGATTTTCCAGATCCCGATCTGTTGATCCGAACAAGCGGGGAAATCCGCTTAAGTAACTTTATGCTTTGGCAATTAGCATATTCGGAATTTTGGTTTACAGACGTATTATGGCCTGATTTTAATGAAGAGTATTTCCTGGAAGCAATTGAAGCTTATCAAAAACGTCAGCGCAGGTTTGGCGGAATCTAAAGTATACCTCTCTTTAAAACATAAAAGGTGTTGAACTAGTAGATGAAGCAAAGAGTTATTACTGGAGTGGTAGCAGCGGCATTATTTTTGCCCATTGTATTTTATGGCGGACTTCCTTTTGTTCTGTTAACGTACATTCTTGCTACAATAGGGTTATATGAACTATTGAAAATGAAACAATTAAGTATCTTTTCGGTTCATGGACTACTATCGCTTTTATTTTTATGGGTGATTATTTTTCCTAAGCAATATCAACATGTTCTCTCGGATTTTTATTATTCGAAAACAGAGATCGCGATTATATTTATTTTGTTGTTTTTAGCCTATACGGTTGTTACAAAAAATCGATTTACCTTTGAAGATGTCTCATTTTGTATACTATCGGCGATTTATGTAGGAATTGGGTTTTACTTTTTTATTGAAACCCGCGAAGCAGGACTTGTTTATGTTTTTTATTCCCTATTTATCATTTGGGCCACAGACTCTGGCGCTTATTTTGTTGGCAAAGCAATGGGAAAAAACAAACTATGGCCTGAAATTAGTCCCAACAAAACAGTAGAAGGATCATTAGGCGGTGTTGTATGTGCTGTAATCGTGGGAATATTATTTTCGTTATTTTCCACGACCATCCCTGTAGGCCTGGTTACTTTAATGGGAATTACCGTTGTTCTTTCTGTTTTTGGACAAATAGGCGACCTTGTCCAATCTGCTTTTAAACGTCATTTTAACGTAAAGGATTCAGGAAACATTCTTCCAGGTCATGGGGGGATTCTTGATCGCTTTGATAGCTTATTATTTGTATTGCCATTATTAAACCTATTCCATCTTTGGACATAGTGGCGGTTCTTTTTACTTATTAGGAGTTGAAACACTTGAAGACAATTAGTTTATTAGGTGCTACGGGTTCAGTAGGAATCCAAACGATTGATATCATTCGTGAGCACTGTAACGAATTTCAACTAGCAGCATTTTCAGTTGGAAAAAATATTGAATTAGCACGTAAATTAATTATTGAATTTAAACCACTGCTTGTCTCTGTGCAGGAATCTAGTGATTGTGCTTTATTAAGAGCAGAATACCCGAACACTAAGTTTACTTTTGGCAATGAAGGATTGATTGAGGTAGCTGTCTTTGAAAAGTCAGATATCCTTGTCAATGCTGTCCTTGGCAGTGTAGGACTGCATCCCACATTACAAGCCATTGAATGCGGAAAAGTCATTGCAATCGCGAATAAAGAAACGTTAGTTACTGCAGGACATTTAGTAATAGAAGCGGCTAAACGAAATAATGTACCGCTCCTCCCTGTTGACAGCGAACATTCTGCCATTTTTCAAGCTTTGCAAGGAGAAATGGATAAAAATATTGAAAGATTAATCTTAACAGCATCTGGCGGCAGTTTCCGTGACCGTACCCGGGCGGAGCTAAAGGATGTGACCGTAGAACAGGCGTTAAACCATCCGAACTGGTCGATGGGTGCGAAAATTACCATTGATTCAGCGACAATGATGAATAAAGGGTTAGAGGTAATCGAAGCACATTGGTTGTTTGGAGTTCCATTTGAAAAAATAGATGTTTTGCTGCACAAAGAAAGTATTATTCATTCAATGGTAGAATTTCATGACTCTAGCATTATTGCTCAATTGGGAACACCAGATATGAGAGTGCCAATCCAATATGCACTGACCTACCCGGACCGGCTTCCGCTGCACTCGACTAATCGGTTGAATCTTGCGGAAGTGGGTAAGCTGCATTTTGAGGAAATGGATTTAAAACGTTTCCGCTGCTTAGATTTTGCCTATCATGCTGGTAAAATAGGCGGCACCATGCCAACGGTGCTAAATGCAGCGAACGAAGCGGCAGTGGCTGCTTTCTTAAAAGGGAAAATACGTTTCTTACAGATTGAGGATTTCATTGAACAAGCATTAAATAAACATCAAGTCATTGAAAATCCAAGTTTAGCTATAATAGAAGAAGTTGACAAAGAGACTCGTCAGTTTGTACACTCACTTCTATAGGAATGATCCTTCCCTATCCTGAAAAAAGGTGGTTATGTCATTGACTACAGTTATTGCCTTCATAGTGATTTTTGGCGCACTGGTCTTCTTCCATGAATTCGGACATTTCTTTTTTGCAAAAAGAGCGGGTATTCTCTGCCGTGAATTTGCGATTGGGATGGGACCAAAGGTGTTTACTCATAAAAAAGGAGAAACTACCTATACCATCCGTCTATTACCGATCGGCGGCTTCGTCCGAATGGCAGGTGAAGATCCGGAAATGGTCGAAATTAAGCCTGGTTACCGGATTGGACTTATGTTTGATAAGCAAGAAAACGTCAATAAAATCATTTTAAATAATAAAGAGAAATATCCTAAAGCAAGGATTGTTGAAGTCGAGTATGCTGATATTGAAAAGGATTTAATCATAAAAGGATATCCGGAAGACGAAAACGAAAGTTTACAGACCTTCTCCATTGATCCTAAAGCAGTGATTGTTGAAAATGGGATTGAATCACAAATTGCCCCAATTGACCGTCAATTTGGATCTAAAACTTTACCACAAAGATTTATGGCCATTTTTGCGGGTCCTATGATGAATTTTGTTTTAGCATTCGTTTTGTTTATAATCATTGCTTTGTTACAAGGTGTGCCATCGAATGACCCTAAATTAGGCGTCATTACTCCTGATGGAGCTGCAAAATCGGCAGGTCTCCAGAAAGGGGATATTGTCCAAAGTATTAATGATTCGGAAATTTCAAGCTGGTCAGATGTAGTCGAAATTATCCGGAAAAACCCAAATAAAAAACTCGATTTCTCCATCGTTCGAAATGGAAAAGAAAAAGAAATTGAAGTAACTCCGCTTGAAAAGACAGTTGATGGCGATAAAATGGGGATTATCGGTGTTTATAGCCCTGTCGAAAAATCACCTGTTCAAGCTGTGAAATCTGGATTTACCGAGACCTACTTCTGGACAAAGCAAATATTTGTTATGCTAGGTAAGTTGGTTACAGGTCAATTTTCAATTGATGCCCTATCAGGTCCGGTTGGAATCTATAAGTCCACAGATGAAGTAGCCAAATCAGGAATCTTTTATTTAATGAAGTGGGCTGGTATATTAAGCATTAACTTGGGAATTATGAACTTACTGCCAATTCCTGCCCTTGATGGTGGAAGGTTAATGTTCTTTGCAGTTGAAGCGGTTAGAGGAAAACCAATTGACAGACAAAAGGAAGGAATGGTCCATTTTATCGGCTTTGCTCTCCTTATGCTGCTCATGCTGGTAGTTACCTGGAATGATATCCAGCGATTTTTTCTATAAATGATCAAGTAAATTTGTTATCCTTAATAAGGATCGCCTAGACGCGGTCCTTGTTTTTTTGTGGAATAAATGTCGAAATAAACCGAATCAGCGGTTATCGTGGTATAATTAATTTTTGATATAGATAAATAATAGTTTTTAATAGATGGGAGAGAGACGATGAGCGAACATGCCTTAGGCAATAAAGAGCGATTCCAACTCTTGCTCCAGCAGCTGCAACTGGTAGAAGATGCTGTAGTAGTACATTTCCAAAATGCACAAATTGAAAGGCTTCTGGTTGAAAAGAAGGAAAGGAAGTGGCACTTTCAATTTTTATTTGAAAACATACTTCCATTCAATGTGTATCTCAAGTTTACTACACAACTCGAAAGAACATTCACAAACATCGCAACCATTTCCTACAATATCCAGGTAACGAATCAAGCCAGCACACCGCAGCTTTTGCTAGAATATTGGAATTACTGCATTCAGCAAATTGACGGTATTGCACCGCCGCTTGTTAAACTTCTAAATGAACAAATCCCTGAAGTCAGCGGGAATAAACTAACCGTTTCTGTAAGAAATGAAGCGGAAGGACTCGCCTTAAAGCGAAAATATGGTCCTGTTATCGGAAATATCTATCAGTCCTTTGGTTTTCCACTGTTAGCGATTGATACTGAAATAAAAAGTGAAGAAAAAAATGAAGAATATCAGCAATTCTTACTGGCTAAACAGAAAGAAGACCAAGAGCGTGCTCACATGGCCGTTATAGAAATGCAAAAGAAAGAAACGGATAAGGCTCAAGCGGGAGGAGAGGCCCCTTCAGGTCCGCTTTCAATTGGGTTAACGATCAAGGATGATAGCGAGCTTCGCAGCTTGATTGATATCGTTGATGAGGAAAGACGAGTTGTCGTCCAAGGGTATATCTTTGATGCGGAAATAAGGGAGCTTCGCAGCGGACGTTCCCTATTAACTTTTAAAATTACAGATTATACAAGCTCGATCATCGTAAAAATGTTTTCTCGTGATAAAGAAGATGCTGCCCTATTTCAGCTGGTTAAAAAAGGCTTATGGGTAAAGGTTCGGGGAAGCGTTCAAAACGATACCTTTGTCCGTGATCTAGTCATGATTTGTAATGATATCAATGAAATAAAACCTGCTGGACGAAAAGATACAGCACCTGAGGATGAAAAACGGGTAGAATTGCATCTTCATACACCAATGAGTCAAATGGATGCCGTGACTCCAGTAAGTGCACTAATTGCACAAGCAAGTAAGTGGGGTCATAAAGCGATTGCTGTTACAGATCATGCTGTTGCCCAGTCATTCCCTGAGGCTTATGGGGCAGGGAAAAAGAATGATATTAAGATCCTTTACGGTGTGGAAGTGAACTTGGTGGATGATGGGGTACCAATCGCTTATAATGATGCCCATCGTTTGCTGGCCGAGGATACATTTGTTGTATTTGACGTTGAGACAACAGGACTTTCTGCTGTATATAATACGATCATTGAGCTCGCAGCGGTTAAAATTCACAATGGGGAAATTATTGACCGGTTCGAATCATTTGCAAATCCACATCAACGTCTTTCAGCCACAATTATTAACTTAACTAGTATTACAGATGACATGCTTAAAGATGCTCCAGAAGTTGATGAAGTAATTAAGAACTTTTATGACTGGGCAGGAGATGCTGTTTTAGTTGCCCATAACGCTTCCTTTGATATGGGCTTCTTGAATGTAGCCTATAAGCAAATAGGCTTAGAAAAAGCCAAAAATCCTGTCATTGATACTTTAGAGTTAGGGCGTTTTTTATACCCAGAAATGAAAAATCATCGCTTAAATACATTAGCCAAAAAGTTTGATATTGATTTAACTCAGCATCACCGGGCCATATACGATACCGAAGCAACTGGCTACCTGCTCTTGAAAATGCTAAAGGACGCTCTTGAAAAAGGAATTGAGTATCATGATGAGTTCAACAATAACATGGGTAAAGGAAATGCTTATCAACGTGCACGTCCTTATCACTGCACCCTTTTAGCCCAGACAGAAGCAGGTTTGAAAAACCTATTCAAACTAATTTCGATCTCACATATTGAGTATTTTTACAGGGTTCCAAGACTCCCAAGATCCGTATTGCAAAAATATCGTGAAGGAATTTTAGTTGGGTCAGGGTGTAATAAAGGGGAAATATTTGAAGGCATGATGCAAAAATCCCCTGAAGAAGTCGAAGCACATGCCGGCTTCTATGACTATCTTGAAGTCATGCCAAAAGAAGTGAACGCACCGCTGATCGAAATGGAATTGGTACGTGACGAGAAAGCGATGGAGGACATCATTGGTAAAATTGTTGCCCTTGGTGATAAATTGGGGATTCCTGTCGTCGCGACAGGAAATGTTCATTATTTAACTGAAAATGATAAAATTTATCGAAAAATATTAATTAACTCTCAAGGCGGGGCAAACCCATTAAACAGACATCAACTGCCAGATGTTCATTTTAGAACGACCAACGAAATGCTTGATGCTTTCTCGTTTTTAGGAGCAGAAAAAGCGAAAGAAATAGTCGTCACCAATACGAATAAAATTGCCGACATGATTGATGTTATTAAGCCAATCAAAGATGATTTGTATACACCTCGAATTGAAGGTGCAGATGAAGAAATGCGTGAAATGAGTTACGCAATGGCACGGAGTATTTATGGTGATCAGCTTCCAGAAATCGTCGAAGCGAGGCTGGAAAAAGAATTAAAAAGTATCATTGGACACGGATTTGCCGTTATTTATTTGATTTCACATAAATTGGTTAAAAAGTCACTCGATGATGGCTACCTTGTTGGATCAAGGGGATCTGTCGGTTCATCGTTAGTTGCGACCATGACAGAGATTACAGAGGTAAATCCACTGCCGCCGCATTATGTCTGTCCGAACTGTAAACATTCTGAGTTCTTTAACGACGGTTCGGTCGGTTCCGGATTCGACTTACCGGATAAAGATTGTCCAAATTGCGGAGGAAAATACCGGAAAGACGGTCATGATATACCCTTCGAAACATTCCTAGGTTTCAAGGGAGACAAGGTCCCCGATATCGACTTGAACTTTTCCGGAGAATACCAGCCGCGTGCCCACAACTATACAAAGGTATTATTCGGTGAGGAATACGTGTATCGTGCCGGAACAATTGGTACGGTTGCCGATAAAACGGCGTTTGGTTATGTGAAAGCCTATCAGCAGGATAATAACCTGCAAATCCGTGGTGCTGAGATTGAACGGCTGGCTTCCGGCTGTACGGGCGTAAAAAGGACAACCGGTCAGCATCCAGGGGGAATTATTGTTATCCCCGACTATATGGATGTCTATGACTTTACTCCGATTCAATTCCCGGCCGATGATCGAAATTCAGAATGGAAAACAACTCATTTTGACTTCCATTCCATTCATGATAACGTCCTAAAGCTTGATATACTTGGACACGACGATCCGACCGTCATCAGGATGCTTCAGGATCTTAGCGGAATTGATCCCAAAACGATACCGACGGATGACCCTGAGGTAATGAAAATTTTTAGCAGTACTGAATCATTAGGTGTAACAGAGCAGCAAATCATGTGTAAAACCGGTACCTTAGGAATTCCTGAATTTGGTACGCGATTTGTTCGGCAAATGCTAGAAGATACGAAGCCAACGACCTTCTCTGAGCTTGTCCAGATTTCCGGCTTATCACATGGAACGGATGTATGGCTTGGAAATGCACAGGAATTGATTCATAACCAAATCTGTAACTTAAGTGAAGTAATTGGTTGCCGTGATGATATTATGGTGTACTTGATTTATCAGGGACTTGACCCTTCCTTTGCCTTTAAAATCATGGAGTCTGTGCGTAAAGGGAAAGGTTTAAGCGAAGAAATGGAAGCAGAGATGCGCAGAAATGAAGTGCCAGAATGGTACATTGATTCCTGTAAAAAAATTAAGTATATGTTCCCTAAAGCTCACGCCGCTGCCTATGTATTAATGGCAGTCAGGATTGCTTATTTTAAGGTTCATCTTCCACTTCTTTATTATGCTGCCTACTTCACGGTTCGTGCTGAGGACTTTGATATTGAAGCTATGTCAAGGGGTTCTGAAGCAATCCGGGCCAAACTTGAGGAAATTAATGCAAAAGGTCTGGAGGCTTCAAATAAAGAGAAGAACTTATTAACCGTCTTAGAGCTTGCCCTTGAAATGACGGAAAGAGGCTTCAGCTTCCAAAACTATGATCTATATAAATCGGATGCATCCGATTTTATTATCGAAGGAAATACCTTAATTCCTCCGTTCAATTCTATTCCGGGATTAGGAACGAATGCTGCCTTTAATATTGTAAAGGCGAGAGAAGATGGAGAATTCCTCTCAAAAGAAGACTTACAGCAGCGTGGTAAGGTATCTAAGACCATCCTTGAATATCTCGATAAACAAGGCTGTCTTGCAGCCCTGCCTGAACAAAACCAGCTTTCACTGTTCTAGCAAGGCGCTTCCGGTTTTGATCATCCAGCTGCAGCGCCTAGGGGCTCGGGGTCATAAGCTTATCCAGTTGCGGCTCCTTGGGACTCGAAGCATAAGCCACCCTCTGAAGAAGGCAAAAAGCGCCTTCTTGCAGGGTTCGTCTTATGCTTTCGTCCCAGGACAGTCGCCTCCACATTTAACTCAATCCGTCAGGAAGGTTAAAGAACAACCTTCCCGCCGGCTTGTCTTATGCCTGTCGCTCCTGTACAAGGCGCTTTCGCTTTTGATTATCCAGCTGCAGCGCCTAAGGGCTCGGGGTCATAAGCCAATCCGACAGAAAGGTTAAAGAGCAACCTTTCCGCCGGCTCGTCTTATGCCTGTCGCCCTTGAGCAAGGCGCTTTCGCTTTTGGTGTTTGCATATAAACTATGGTTATGGTATAGTTTTATTGGAAATACTAAGAAATACTCTCGAGTTCAAGAGTGGGGAAACCCACTCTTTCGTTATGTAACCAAGCTGCTTTAAATGCATCTTGGTTTTGTTTACTATTTGTTTTTTATATTTGATAAAACTTTCCGTGAACTACATAGAATTTGGGTGAAATAATAGAGAAAAGGAGGTAAAGCATGAGCAAAGTAACGGAAGTTGTTGAAGAGCTGGCTGCACCAATTTTTCAAGAGCTTGGATTAGAGTTAGTGGAAATCGAGTACGTGAAAGAAGGAAAAAGTTGGTTTCTTCGCGTATATATCGATAAGGATGCCGGTGTAGATATCGAGGACTGTGGTATCGTCAGCGAACGGCTGAGTGAGAAATTGGATGAATTAGACCCCATTCCCCATAACTATTTCCTAGAGGTATCCTCCCCAGGTGCAGAGAGGCCATTAAAAAAGGCAAAAGACTTTGAAAAGGCTGTAGGTAAAAATGTCTTTATCAAAACCTATGAGCCCATCGATGGGGAAAACAAGTTCGAGGGCACTTTAGTGGATTTTGATGGCCAACATGTTACCGTTGAAATTAAGATTAAAACCCGGAAAAAATCAATACAAATTCCATTTGAAAAAGTAGCAAGTGCACGTTTGGCTGTTACCTTTTCATAAAAAAGAAAATTAAATAAGGATTAGGGGGATACAAGCAAATGAGCAGCGAATTATTAGATGCTCTTACAATACTGGAAAGAGAGAAAGGCATTTCCAGGGATGTTTTAATGGACGCCATTGAAGCAGCACTAATTTCAGCATACCGCCGAAATTTCAATCAGGCTCAAAATGTCCGCATCGATTTAAATTTAGGAACAGGTTCTATGCGTGTTTTTGCACGTAAAGAGGTAGTTGATCAAGTTTTTGATCCTCGTCTGGAAATATCGATCGAAGATGCCCAACGAATCAACCCAAATTATCAAGTTGAAGATGTTGTCGAAATGGAAGTAACACCTAAAGACTTCGGCAGGATTGCGGCACAAACAGCAAAACAAGTGGTTACCCAGCGTGTAAGAGAAGCAGAACGGGGAATTATTTATTCTGAATTTATCGACCGTGAAGAAGATATTATGACGGGTATCGTTCAAAGACTAGACTCAAAATTTATTTATGTCAGCCTCGGAAAAATTGAAGCTTTACTGCCCGTAAATGAACAAATGCCGAATGAACGATACAAACCGCACGATCGTATCAAAGTTTTTATTACAAAGGTTGAAAAAACAACCAAAGGACCACAGATTTTTGTATCGCGTACGCATCCGGGGTTATTAAAACGATTATTCGAAATTGAAGTTCCGGAAATTTATGACGGTACAGTGGAAATTAAATCCGTTGCCCGTGAAGCAGGGGATCGCTCGAAAATTTCTGTACATTCCGATAATCCTGAAGTTGACCCGGTTGGATCATGCGTTGGTCCAAAAGGAACCCGCGTTCAGGCTGTTGTCAATGAATTAAAGGGTGAAAAAATTGATATTGTTAAGTGGTCTGATGACCCAGTGGTGTTTGTGGCTAATTCATTAAGCCCATCTAAGGTGCTTGATGTTATGGTAAACGAAGCTGATAAAGCAACCACGGTTATAGTACCTGACTATCAACTTTCACTAGCTATTGGGAAACGCGGACAAAATGCCCGCCTTGCTGCCAAATTAACCGGCTGGAAAATTGATATTAAATCAGAAACAGAAGCACGGGAATTAGGAATTTATCCACGTGAGGAAACAATCAGACTATTCGACGATCAAGTCGAAAATGATTTTGATTTTGATGAAGAGTTAGATGATTAGGTGAGGTGAATGACGAGTGAACACTAGAAAAAAAGTTCCTATGCGCAAATGTGTGGCAACCGGTGAAATGAAACCGAAAAAAGAACTCGTTCGCATCGTTCGTTCAAAAGAAGGGGAAGTTTCAATCGATTTGACTGGAAAGAAATCCGGCCGTGGTGCATACCTTTCTTTGAACAAAGAAGCTGTATTGTTAGCCAAGAAAAAAAACACCTTATCTAATCACTTAGAGGTACCGATAAATGATTCGATCTATGAAGAACTACTTGAGTTAATAGAGAAGGAGAACTGACTATCCAAATGAAGGACAATCAATGGATGTCATTGCTTGGCTTAGCCAATCGAGCACGTAAAATCATATCAGGTGAGGAACTTGCCCTTAAGGAAATTCGAAACAATAAGGCAAAACTCATTTTAATAGCCGCAGATGCATCTGCAAATACAACGAAAAAATTTACAGATAAATGTAATTCTTATCATGTGCCTTTAAAAATGGTGGAAAATCGTCATCTTCTTGGTCAGGCAATTGGCAAAGAAGCCCGCGTTGTTGTAGCTGTTTTGGATGGTGGATTTGCAAAGAAATTGGTAACGTTGCTCGATTAAATCTAGCGGGGGTGAAACAAAATGAGTAAAATCCGTGTATATGAATACGCAAAGAAACACAATATTTCAAGCAAAGAAATAATAAATAAATTAAAAGAAATGAATATAGAGGTATCCAATCATATGGCAACAATAGAAGATGCAGATGTAAAAAAGCTGGATGCCACATATAACAAAAAGGCAGAAGGTTCTACTTCCCAGCCAAAACAAAATAGTGGTCAGCAAAACCGTTCAAATAGCCGTCCAGGAGGGCAGCAAAACCGTCAAAATTCAAGACCTGCGCAAACAGGTCAAAAACCTCAAGTACAGGCGAGATCACCAAAAGCATTTGAAGAAGCTGCAGATAAAAATACAGCTCCTAGCAAGGTGAAAGTTGTCTCACCACCAAAGAAGGTGGAAGGCAAAAAGCAAAACCAAGAAACTCAATCAAAAGAAAATAAAGTATTTAATAATGCTGATAAAGCTAAGGCTAGACCATATAATAATAACCAAAATCGCAATAATAACCAAAATCGTAATAATAATAAAAAGAAATCTCATACCCCAGTTCAACATTCTCAGCCTGTTAAGAAAAAGGAAAAAGAGCTTCCAGCAAAAATTACCTTTACAGAATCTTTAACGGTTGGAGAATTAGCGAAAAAAATCTATCGTGAACCATCTGAAATCATTAAAAAGCTGTTTTTACTTGGCGTAATGGCAACCATCAATCAGGTGCTTGATAAAGATGCGATTGAATTAATTGCTGGTGAGTATGGCGTTGAAGTAGAAGAAGAAATTAAAATCGATACCACAGATTTAGAAGTGTATTTCACAGAAGACGCACCAGAAACCTTAGTGGAGAGACCTTCGGTTGTAACCATTATGGGTCACGTTGACCATGGTAAAACAACCTTACTTGATTCCATTCGGAACACAAAGGTAACAGAAGGCGAAGCTGGTGGAATTACCCAGCATATCGGTGCTTACCAAGTTGTTGAAAATGGTAAGAAAATTACCTTCCTAGATACTCCTGGACACGCTGCCTTTACAACGATGCGTGCCCGTGGTGCTCAAATAACGGATATTACCATTCTTGTGGTAGCAGCCGATGACGGCGTAATGCCACAAACGGTTGAAGCGATTAACCACGCAAAAGCTGCAGAAGTACCAATTATTGTCGCAGTTAATAAAATGGATAAAGAAGCTGCCAATGCTGACCGTGTTATGCAGGAATTAACTGAACATGGATTAGTAGCAGAAGCATGGGGTGGGGATACTATCTTTGTACCACTTTCCGCAAAAACAGGAGAAGGTATCGACAACCTGCTTGAAATGATTCTGCTTGTCGGCGAAGTAGAAGAATATAAAGCAAATCCTAACCGGAATGCAGTTGGAACAGTAATCGAAGCCCAATTAGATAAAGGACGCGGCTCTGTTGCAACATTATTAGTTCAAAATGGTACACTAAAAATAGGTGATCCAATCGTTGTTGGAAATACATTTGGCCGTGTTCGTGCCATGGTTAATGATAAAGGACGCCGTGTGAAAGAGGCAGGACCATCTACTCCTGTTGAAATCACAGGTTTGAATGATGTACCGCAAGCAGGGGATCGTTTCGTCGTATTTGAAGACGAAAAAACAGCTCGTCAAATTGGTGAAGCCCGTGCCCAAGTGGCATTAGCAGCCCATCGCGGTGAAAAGTCAATTGTGAGCCTGGATAATCTATTTGAGCAGTTGAAGCAAGGTGAAATGAAGGATCTAAACATTATTCTAAAAGCTGATGTTCAAGGATCCGCTGAAGCCGTAGCAGCTTCCCTGCAGAAAATCGATGTGGAAGGTGTTAATATTAAAATCATTCATAATGGCGTTGGTGCTATTAATGAATCTGATATTTCTCTTGCGGCTGCATCAAATGCGATCGTAATTGGTTTTAACGTTCGTCCGGATGTAAATGCAAAACGTGCGGCTGAGGCTGAAAAAGTCGATGTTCGTCTGCACCGGATTATTTATAAAGTAATTGAGGAAATTGAAGCAGCAATGAAAGGGATGCTTGACCCAGAATTCCAAGAAAAAATTATTGGTCAGGCTGAAATTCGTCAAACCTTTAAGGTATCAAAAGTTGGTACGATTGCTGGTTCTTATGTTACCGATGGTAAAATCACTCGTGACAGCGGAATCCGTTTGATCCGTAATGGTGTTGTCATCTTTGAAGGGCAAATTGATGCTTTGAAACGATTTAAAGACGACGCTAAAGAAGTTGCCCAAGGTTACGAATGTGGAATCACAATTAAAAACTTCAATGATGTTAAAGAAGGAGATATCATTGAGGCATATGTAATGGAAGAAATTGAGCGTAAATGATTGTTGGTGTAGCCGAATGTGAATGCTTAATCTATAATGCCCATTCATTAAAAGAAAAACGGGCAGTGCTGCAACGGATTCTAACCCGGTTAAAACAGAGATTTAATGTATCTGTTGCAGAAGTAGATTATCAAGATACCTGGCAAAGAACAAAAATTGCTATTGCAGTCGTTACCTCTACGCGGGTAGCTACCGAGCAGGAATTGCAAAATGCATTCAAACTAATCGACTCATTTCCAGAAATAGAAAGAACGATCACCGAGATAGAATGGCTTTAAGTTAAGAGGTGAATGCAATGAGCCACAGAGCAAATCGTGTTGGAGAACAAATGAAAAAAGAACTTAGTGACATTATCGGCCGCAAAATTAAAGATCCGCGGATCGGTTTTGTGACCGTTACAGATGTTCAAGTTACAGGAGATCTTCAACAAGCTAAAGTATTTATATCCGTTTTAGGTGATGACGAGCAAAAGGAGAATACATTAAAAGGCCTAGCTAAAGCAAAAGGGTTTATCCGAACCGAAATAGGTCACCGTATCCGCCTTCGTAAAACACCTGAAATCATCTTTGAATGGGATGAATCAATCGATTACGGAAATCGAATTGAAACCCTTCTACATCAATTGCATACGGACGATGATAAACCGTATGAAAAGCACGAAGAAGAATAGAGGATAGACATCATGTCTATCCCTTTTTTTAATGGTTCGTTAAAAATAGTAGATAATCATATGGAAAGAAAGGAGAAGTTAAATGGAAGGAATACTGCCATTATATAAGCCCGCCGGATTAACATCCCATGATTGCGTTTTTAGGCTGCGGAAAATATTAAAAACAAAAAAAGTGGGTCATACCGGTACGTTGGATCCAGACGTTACGGGT
Source organism: Bacillus sp. ISL-18 (assembly GCF_018613415.1). GTDB lineage: Bacteria > Bacillota > Bacilli > Bacillales > Cytobacillaceae > Neobacillus. The sequence goes on from NZ_JAGGQG010000002.1 coordinate 761,795, forward strand.
GTCCTGCCAATTTGTATTGGCAAAGCCACAAAGGTAGCGGAATACATAACAGATGCTGGAAAAGCCTACTTAGGGGAAGTAACAATTGGATTCTCCACGACAACGGAAGATTCTTCTGGTGAGGTAGTAGAATGTAAAGCGGTTAATCGCGTGATTACAAGGGAAGAAATTCTACAGGTGCTGCAAACATTGACAGGGGAGATTGAACAAACACCGCCCATGTATTCAGCCGTTAAGGTAGGAGGTGTCCGTCTTTACGAATATGCCCGAAAAGGGATAGAGGTGGAACGGCCAACAAGAGTGGTATCCATTTACTCCATTGAATTACTTGATGAACGAGAGCAATTTGAGGGAGAAACCATTTCATTTCGTTTTCAGGTTCGTTGCAGCAAAGGAACCTATATCCGTACGTTAGCGGTGATGATTGGGGAGATTCTTGGTTTTCCTGCTCATATGTCCTATTTACAAAGAATTCAATCAGCCAGTTTTCATTTGGAGGATTGTTTAACCTTTGAAGACATTGAAAAGTGTATGGAAGAGGGGACGATTTCGAACGTTTTAAGACCGTTAGAAACCGCACTCTCTCATTTGCCGAAATTTCGTATTAATGATACAGTAGCAGAGAAAGTGAAAAATGGTGCACTGTTACAAATACCAGATCATTTAAAAACAATTAACGGACCAATTATCGCTGAAACGGACGATGGAACGGCACTAGCTATTTATGCTAAGCATCCTAGCAAGCCAGATCTCCTCAAACCCGTTAAGGTGTTACGAAACGATCGTTAATAATAAGGTACGGAATAGAAAAGGTGAGTTTCATTGGAAGTAATACGGCTTAGTTACCCCATTAATATTGATGCAGAGTTCCCTTCTTTAGCAATGGCTTTAGGTTATTTTGACGGTGTCCACCTCGGACATCAACAAGTAATTCTTGAGGCAAAAAGACAGGCGGAAGAAAAAGCTCTATCTAGCGCTGTGATGACATTCGACCCTCATCCATCCGTTGTATTAGGGAAGAATACACAGCATGTTCACTATATTACCCCCTTATCTGAAAAGGTGACAATCATTGAAGAGTTAGGGATTGATTATTTATTTATAATTGAGTTCACCCCAGAATTTGCCTCTCTTTTACCACAAGAATTTATTGACCAATATGTGATTGGTCTAAATGTTAAACACGTTGTGGCGGGATTTGATTTTACCTATGGCAGGATGGGGAAAGGAACGATGGAGACCTTGCCATTTCACTCACGAGATCAATTTAGTTATACGGTTGTTCCGGAATATGTGCAAGGGAATGAAAAGGTAAGTTCCACAAGAATCCGCCGTCTGCTCAAGGAAGGTGAAACGATGGAGCTTCCGATTCTACTTGGTCGCTTCTATACGACAACAGGAATTGTCGTCCACGGAGATAAACGCGGGCGGACAATCGGTTTTCCTACAGCCAATGTTGATCTTTATGACGAATATATAATTCCGCCAACTGGTGTTTATGCCGTTAGATTTAAGGTTGCTAAGCGCTGGTTTGATGGAGTATGTAATGTTGGCTATAAACCTACCTTTAACAAAGAATCATTAAAACTTTCTGTAGAAGTTCACTTGTTTGATTATAATGAGGATATCTATGGCAATGAGGTAGTAATTGAATGGCATCTTTACCTTCGTAAAGAACAGAAATTTTCTGGTATCGACGAACTGGTTGCCCAGATTGAAAAAGATAAACAAAACGCACTTGCCTATTTTGAGAAAAATCGACATTCTTTCTAACTTCTTGGCAAAAAGAAGGATTTCCTACAATATGTTCAGGTTTTAACTTGCATTTTGCCGTAAAACCATGTATTCTTAAATACGTATTAAAACAAACCTTTACTTGGCAAGTCGAGTCTCCGACGCTTGCTCGGTAACAGGGGATATGAAAATTTTAGGAGGTGAACCGGATGGCAATCACTCAAGAACGTAAAAACGAACTTATCAATGAGTACAAAACTCATGAAAGCGACACTGGATCTGCTGAAGTTCAAATCGCTGTCCTTACAGAATCAATTAATAATTTGAACGAGCACTTACGTACACACAAGAAAGATCACCACTCACGTCGCGGTCTTTTGAAAATGGTAGGTAAACGTCGTAATCTTTTAACTTTCTTACGTAATAAAGATGTTCAACGTTACCGTGTACTTATTAATAAGCTTGGTCTACGTCGTTAGTTAACAGAAGCGGGATTTTTCCCGCTTTTTTGTTAGCAAAAAAACATTTTTTTTATACATAATTTTAAGTCTAAGCTTTTCTGTGCATACTATTAATAATTTGGTTTAAACAATAAGCTTTAAAGGCTTTTTTTATATGAGTTAGAATTAGTTTGATGATTAACCGAGAGGGTTTTTCTTTCGTATCATCCTTCTAAGGATTTAGTTAGAGAGGGGTAAAAATATGGAACAAATAAAACATGAATATTCTATGGATTGGGCCGGCCGTAAATTAACGGTTGAAATTGGCCAATTAGCGAAGCAAGCAAGCGGTGCAGTGTTGGTCCGTTATGGAGATACAGCCGTATTAAGTACTGCTACTGCATCAAAAGAGCCAAAAAACCTCGACTTTTTTCCATTAACAGTTAACTACGAAGAACGTCTATATGCGGTTGGTAAAATCCCTGGCGGCTTTATTAAACGGGAAGGACGACCAAGTGAGAAGGCCATTTTAGCAAGCCGTTTGATTGATCGTCCGATTCGTCCGCTTTTTGCTGATGGGTTCCGAAATGATGTACAAGTTATCAGCATTGTCATGAGCGTTGATCAAGATTGCTCAACGGAAATGGCTGCTATGTTCGGCTCTTCGTTGGCACTTAGTACATCTGATATCCCTTTTGAGGGGCCAATTGCGGGTGTTGTAGTTGGACGTGTAAATAATGAATTCGTTATTAATCCAACAGTTGAGCAGGCGGAAAAAAGTGACATTCACTTAACGGTTGCCGGCACAAAAGATGCGATTAACATGGTAGAAGCAGGGGCTTTGGAAGTTCCCGAAGAAATCATGCTTGAAGCCATCATGTTTGGTCATGATGAAATCAAGCGGTTAATTGAGTTCCAAGAAAAAATTGTCGCTGAAATTGGAAAAGAAAAACGACAAATCAGCTTATATGAAATCGATCAAGAACTTGAAGCTGAGGTTCGAGGACTTTGCGAAGCTGACATGGTAAAAGCGATTCAGGTTCAAGAAAAGCATGCTCGTGAGGATGCCATTAAAGAGGTTAAAAACCAAGTTATAGCCAAATACGAAGAACAAGAAGCTACCGATGAAGATATGAAGCAAGTTAAGCAAATTTTGGACAAGATTGTTAAGGGTGAAGTCCGCCGGTTAATTACGGTTGAAAAGGTACGTCCTGATGGCCGTAAAATAGATGAAATTCGCCCATTGTCCTCCCAGGTAAGCATATTACCTCGTACGCACGGTTCCGGTTTATTTACCCGTGGACAGACTCAAGCATTAAGTATTTGTACCCTTGGGGCAATGGGGGATGTTCAAATCCTTGATGGATTAGGAATTGAAGAGGAAAAACGGTTTATGCACCACTATAATTTCCCATCCTTTAGTGTAGGGGAAACAGGTCCGATCCGTGGTCCAGGCCGTCGTGAAATTGGACACGGTGCACTTGGAGAACGTGCCCTTGAACCAGTGATTCCGTCCGAAAAGGATTTCCCATATACAATCCGCCTTGTTTCTGAAGTACTTGAATCCAATGGTTCCACATCACAGGCTAGTATTTGTGCAAGTACACTAGCGATGATGGATGCCGGTGTTCCGATCAAGGCTCCAGTTGCCGGGATTGCGATGGGACTAGTTAAATCAGGTGAGCATTATACGGTTTTATCTGATATTCAAGGAATGGAAGACCATCTTGGGGACATGGACTTTAAGGTTGCTGGAACAGCAAAGGGTGTTACAGCTCTTCAAATGGATATTAAAATTGAAGGTCTTTCTCGTGAGATTTTAGAAGAGGCCTTGCAACAAGCAAAAGTGGGCAGAATGCATATCTTGGATTCCATGCTCGCTACGATTACGGAACCAAGAACAGAGCTATCGCAATTTGCTCCAAAAATCTTAACGATGACCATCAATCCAGATAAGATTCGTGATGTTATTGGACCAAGCGGTAAACAAATCAATAAGATTATTGAAGAAACCGGCGTTAAGATTGATATCGAACAAGATGGTACAGTCTTTATTGCCTCTACTAATCAAGAAATGAACCAAAAGGCGAAGAAAATCATTGAAGATATCGTCCGTGAAGTTCAAGTAGGCGAAATGTACCTTGGTAAGGTTAAGCGGATTGAAAAGTTTGGCGCCTTTGTTGAAATCTTCGCTGGAAAAGACGGTCTTGTTCATATTTCTGAACTTGCTGAAGAGCGAGTAGGAAAAGTGGAAGATGTCGTGAAAATTGGCGATGAACTTTTGGTAAAGGTAACGGAAATTGACAAGCAAGGCCGAGTAAACCTATCTCGTAAAGCAGTTTTAAAAGAACAGCGTGAAAAGGCCGAAGAAAAACAGTAATGTTGAAGTCATAGGTAAAAGGAAAAAAGTCAGGGAATCCCTGGCTTTTTTTTGTAAACCGGCTTAGATTTCTAATGTTCTACCTTGTCCTCTTTAGACATAATCTTTAAGGAAGGGGGAATGGTAGATGAAAAAGGCTGGTATTTTAATTGTCATTTGTTTAGCAGCTTGGTTTTCCGTCAACAATCCTATTGTTGAAGACTATATAGCATCGTTAACAGAATCTGCACTTCCGGTCGTGAAGCAGACAGATCCTCTGTATCAAAAAATAGTAAAAAATGCACATACATATGAAGTCCCGCCTTCCGATGCAAAGATTGATCCTGTTTGGAAGGCCATTCCTGGATATAATGGAATGAAAGTAGATATTGCAGCGTCCTATAAAAAGATGAAGGAAAGAGGCGAATTTGATGAGCAAAAGCTTGTATTCGTCCAAACAAAACCAAAAGTGCATCTTGAAAATTTGCCGCCCACTCCTATTTATAAAGGCCATCCTGATAAACCAATGGTTTCGTTTATTATAAATGTAGCATGGGGAAATGAATATTTATCCGATATGCTTGCAACATTAAAAAGGCATAACGTATCGGCCACCTTTTTTCTTGAAGGGAACTGGACAAAAAAAAATCCTGAACTCGCCAAAATGATTGTTAGTGCTGGTCATGAGGTAGGAAATCATTCCTATTCACATCCAGATATGAGCAAGCTGACCGCCGCGAAAGCAAAAGAACAAATAATCAAAACAAATGAAATTATAGAAGCCGCCACAGGTGAAAAAAGTGTATGGTTTGCACCGCCAAGCGGGAGCTACCGTGATGAAACGGTTAAAATTGCTCATGATTTAAACATGAAGACAGTGATGTGGACGGTTGACACAGTTGATTGGCGAAAGCCGTCTCCAGACGTTTTGATTAATCGAGTTATCTCTAAAATTGACAAAGGCTCAATGGTTCTTATGCACCCTACTGAAGCGACAGCAAAATCTCTAGATCGGTTAATTACGTTAATTGAAAAAAAGAATTTGCACATAGGTACGGTTAGTGAATTAATGGATGAGGAAAGAATAATAAAATAATTAAGGCAAATTATCTCAGAAATTGGAGAAAATACATTTAAGTAAGTATAATAAATAATTGGAGTAGCAGCGTCTGCATTTTAATCCTACTAAACATGAATAAGAAGACAACAGCTTTTGAAAACTTAGAGGAAGATATTCTATAGGCGGGGGCCAGCTGCCTGTAAAAGTCCGATTAGTTTAGGCAGTGGGGCATCCCCTTGCTGTTTGAAGTTTCGCTGTATAGACAGGAGGAAGTCAATGATTAATAAGTACACTTGCCAAAACGGAGTAAGAATTGTTCTAGAAAATATCCCTACCGTAAGGTCAGTTGCGATTGGTGTATGGATTGGAACAGGTTCTAGGAATGAGGATCCGCAAACAAATGGTATTTCTCATTTCCTTGAACATATGTTCTTCAAAGGAACAACAACAAGATCAGCAAAGGAAATTGCTGAATCATTTGATAGTATTGGCGGTCAAGTAAATGCCTTTACATCGAAGGAGTATACTTGCTACTACGCAAAAGTACTGGATACCCATTCTAAGTTTGCCTTAGATGTATTAGCCGACATGTTCTTTAACTCTACTTTTGTCGAAGAAGAGTTAAACAAAGAAAGAAATGTTGTCTTGGAAGAAATCAAAATGTATGAAGATACGCCAGATGATATTGTTCATGATTTGTTGAGCAGGGCAGTATTCGAAGATCATCCGCTTGGATATCCGATCCTTGGGACCGAAGAAACCTTGAATACATTTACAGGTGAGTCATTAAAGGAATATATTCATCAGCGGTATACACCCGAAAATGTCGTTATTTCGATTGCCGGAAATGTATCCGAGAGTTTTATTAAGGAAGTTGAAAATTATTTTGGTTCTTACCAAGGTGATTCAAAGGAAGCACCTGAGAATATCCCTGTTTTTCATTCAAACCGAATTTCCAGAAAGAAAGAAACTGAACAAGCTCACCTCTGTATTGGTTTTGAAGGCTTGAAGGTTGGACATGAGGATGTTTATAGTTTAATTACCTTAAATAATATTTTAGGCGGCAGCATGAGTTCCAGGTTATTTCAAGAGGTACGTGAACAACGAGGGCTGGCCTATTCTGTATTCTCGTACCATTCAGCCTATTTAGATAGCGGGATTTTGACAGTCTATGGAGGAACCGGGGCTAAACAGCTGGACCTCTTATTTGAGACCATTCAAGAAACGTTAGATAAGTTAAAACAAGATGGTATTACCGAAAAGGAACTTACAAATAGCAAAGAACAATTAAAGGGCAGTTTGATGTTGAGTTTAGAGAGCACCAATAGCCGCATGAGCCGTAATGGAAAAAATGAGCTTCTATTAAAACGCCATCGCTCACTCGATGAAATTATCGAGCAGATCGATGCGGTTACGAAAAAGAGTGTTGATGGAATGGCAAGAGACATCTTTACTGACAAATACTCGGTAACTTTAATTAGTCCGAACGGTGAATTCCCAAATAAATTAGCTTAATGGAACGAGGTATCCCAGTTTTAGTGGATACCTCTTTTTCTGTCATGTTAGTTCAAACTCCTAGCAGCTTAGAACTTGCTTGCTAAACCTGCGAATTCGCTTTTCTTATTCTAAAATTTGTCCTCCCTTTATACACTAATAGAAAAAGTGATGGTGGGGGGTTAAGGCTATGAGGTTAAGTGAATTAAGCGGGAAAGAAATTGTCGATGTAAAAAAGGCAGAGCGCCTTGGGGTGTTAGGACAAACAGATTTAGAAATAAATGAGAACACAGGTCAGATTCAGGCACTGCTAATTCCCTCCCTAAAATGGTTTGGTTTTCGTAAACAAGGGGAGGAAGTCAGAGTGCCATGGCAGCATATTAAAAAAATAGGTTCCGATATGATTATCATTGATGTTCCAGAAGAAGATAGCCGCTAGGAAAGAAGCCCAAGCAAAATAACCGTTGCTTGGGCTTTTTTTATTTCCTTTCATGGAAAACTCACCGAATCAACCAATCTTACATAAGATGTTGAAGTGATAACAGTAAAAGGAATTCTAAGTTGGATTTATAAAAAAAAGAAGGTGAATGTTTTCATGCTGACAGGGATGCAGATAGCCGTAATGGGCGGTGATGCCAGACAGCTGGAAATCATCCGTAGGTTAACCGAATTAGACGCGAGATTATCGCTTATTGGATTTGAACAGCTTGATCACGCCTTTACCGGTGCCGTCAAAGAAAGGCTCGATGAAGTTGATTTTTCCAATGTGGATGCCCTGATTCTGCCAGTGCCTGGAACAAACTTAGAAGGACAGGTAGAAACCATCTTTTCAAACGAAAAGGTAATTTTAACAGGTGATATTTTAAGCAAAACACCCGAACATTGCACCGTGTATTCAGGCATCACCAACTCTTATTTAAATGAAATAACAAAAGTGGCAAACCGGCCCTTGATTCAATTATTTGAACGGGATGATGTTGCCATTTACAATTCGATCCCGACTGTCGAAGGAACCATTATGATGGCCATTCAGCATACAGACTTTACTATTCATGGATCGAATGTGACCGTACTAGGTTTAGGCAGAGTGGGGATGAGTGTAGCAAGAACTTTTGCAGCTCTTGGAGCAAAGGTAAAGGTTGGGGCACGAAAAAGCGAGCACCTGGCAAGGATTACAGAAATGGGTCTTACTCCATTCCACTTAAGTGAATTGGTGAATGAAGTAAAAGATACCGATATTTTAATTAATACGGCACCACATCTAATTGTTACAGCCATGGTCATCTCCAAACTCCCTGCCCATACCCTCATTATCGACCTTGCCTCCAAGCCTGGCGGTACGGATTTCAGATATGCAGAAAAGAGAGGGATAAAAGCACTGCTCGCTCCCGGCTTACCAGGAATTGTAGCGCCTAAAACAGCAGGTCAAATACTTGCCAATATCCTAGCCCAACTGCTTCAAGAGGATGTTGGAAAGCGAAAGGGGAAAGTGAAATGAGTTTAAAAGGTAAAAGAATTGGCTTCGGTCTAACAGGCTCACATTGTACGTATGATGCTGTATTCCCGGAAATAGAAAAACTCGTTCAAGCCGGTGCGGAGGTAATTCCAATTGTAACCTTTAACGTTCAAAATACAGATACACGTTTTGGCAAGGGGGAAGATTGGATTCAAAGAATTGAAGACTTGACTGGAAATAAGGTCATTGACTCGATTGTAAAAGCAGAGCCGTTAGGTCCTAAAATTCCTCTGGATTGCATGGTCATTGCGCCTTTAACAGGTGTTTCGATGAGTAAGTTTGCAAATGCTTTGAATGATAGTCCGGTATTAATGGCTGCTAAGGCGACACTAAGGAATTTAAAACCCGTTGTCCTTGGAATTTCCACAAATGATGCTCTAGGGTTAAATGGAATCAACCTCATGAGATTAATGGCCACCAAAAATATTTATTTTATTCCATATGGTCAAGACGATCCTGAGAATAAGCCAAATTCAATGGTTGCCAGAATGCCGCTTTTAACACAAACAGTAGAAGCTGCGCTTGAAGGAAAACAACTCCAGCCTGTTTTAGTGGAGAGATATAAGGATTCCGACTAAATTTCCCCCACTTTCGCTAAAAAAGGTTATTTCTTAATAAGAATATGTTAAAATAAATTAATCTTTCATCAGAGGGGTCAACCCCTTCTGATGTAAATTTAAGAATAACCACTAATGTTCAGTGCAGGTTTGAAAGGGGAACTAGAAATGAGTCAGCAAAAAGGTTTTCACGTTGCGGTGGTAGGAGCAACAGGAGCGGTTGGACAACAAATGATCCAAACACTAGTGAAAGAGAATTTTCCTATTAGCAAACTTACCCTACTATCATCGGCCCGCTCGGCTGGAAAAGTAGTCGAAGTAAATGGACAGGAAATTACCATTCAAGAAGCAAAGCCTGAAAGCTTTGAAGGTGTTGATATTGCATTATTTAGTGCAGGTGGTAATGTGTCTAAGGAACTGGCTCCAGAAGCGGTTAAACGTGGTGCCATCGTCGTGGACAACACTAGTGCATTCAGAATGGATGCAGATAAGCCATTAGTTGTACCTGAAGTAAACGAAGCGGATTTACATGAACACACGGGCATTATTGCCAACCCAAACTGCTCTACGATTCAAATGGTTGTTGCGTTAGAACCAATCCGTCAAAAATTCGGCTTAAAAAAGGTCATAGTTTCCACCTATCAAGCAGTTTCTGGAGCAGGGGCTGTGGCTGTTGAAGAATTAATGGAACAAACCAAATCGATTTTAGCGGGAGAATCAGTCGAACCTAAAATTTTACCGGTGAAAGCTGACAAAAATCATTATCAAATTGCATTTAACGCAATTCCACAAATAGATAAATTTCAAGAAAACGGCTATACATTTGAAGAAATGAAAATGATTAATGAAACGAAAAAAATCATGCATCTTCCTGATTTACAAGTTTCTGCAACTTGTGTAAGACTTCCTGTTGCAGTGGGACACTCAGAATCAGTTTATTTTGAAGTGGAAACAGATGGTGTCAGTGCTCAGGAAATCAAGGCTTTATTAAAGGATGCTCCTGGAGTAGTTTTACAGGATGATCCAGAAAATCAACTATATCCGATGCCTGCACATTGCGTAGGAAAGAATGATGTGTTCGTAGGACGTATTAGAAAAGACATTGATGAAGACCGCGGCTTCCATATGTGGGTGGTTTCAGATAACTTACTTAAAGGGGCAGCTTGGAATTCAGTTCAAATTGCGGAAAGGTTAGTAGAATTAGGTCTAGTTAAATAAGGCTACATCATAAAGGCAGGGTTTGGTGTTAAATGAAAATAATTGTACAAAAATTTGGCGGGACATCTGTTAAAGATGACGAAAGCAGAAAACATGCCCAAGGCCATATTGAAAAAGCATTAAGTGAAGGCTACAAAGTGGTTGTAGTGGTTTCTGCTATGGGTAGAAAAGGAGACCCGTATGCAACTGATACACTTTTATCCTTAATCGGCGGCAATCTTAGCAAGATATCCAAACGGGAACATGATCTCCTTTTATCCTGCGGTGAGGTTATCTCGAGTATTGTCTTTACCAATATGTTACTAGAGAGCGGAATCAACGCTGCAGCCTTAACAGGAGCACAAGCAGGCTTCCGTACTAATAATGATCATACGAATGCAAAAATCATTGAAATGAAATGTGACAGAATTCTAAGGGAATTAGAGACGAATGATGTTGTCGTTGTGGCAGGGTTTCAAGGAGCTGCGAAAAATGGGGATGTAACCACGATTGGACGCGGCGGTAGTGATACATCCGCTGCTGCTTTAGGTGCCGCTTTGAACGCTGAATGGATTGATATCTTTACAGATGTTGAAGGGATTATGACGGCCGACCCGCGTATTGCTGAAAACGCACGGCCACTTTCTGTTGTTACCTATACAGAGGTATGTAACCTAGCCTATCAGGGGGCAAAAGTTATTCATCCTAGAGCGGTTGAGATTGCTATGCAGGCAAAAGTACCGATTCGAATTCGCTCCACTTATTCTGATTCACTTGGGACATTGGTCACGTCCGTTAATAAAGATAATCGCGGCAGTGATATTAAAGAACGCACCGTGACAGGGATCGCCCATGTATCTAATGTTACACAAATAAAGGTCTTTGCTAAAAAAGATCAATATAACCTTCAGGCAGAAGTATTTAAAGCAATGGCAAATGAAAAAATCAGTGTTGATTTTATCAATATTTCTCCGAACGGAGTTGTCTATACGGTAACAGATGAAATGACCGATCGGGCAATTCAGGTCCTGAAAGAAATAGGTCATGAACCGGTAGTTGAGCGCCATTGTGCAAAGGTTTCCGTAGTAGGTGCAGGGATTGCAGGAGTACCAGGAATCACCTTTAAAATCGTAACAGCCTTATCAAATTATGGAATTCGTATTTTGCAATCAGCAGACAGCCATACAACTATTTGGGTACTGGTTAAACAAGAGGACTTAGTTAAATCCGTCAATTCCTTGCACGATGCCTTTCAATTAGAGGAAGAAACAGTTGAGTATGATTTCTGAGGCAATAAAGAAGAAAGAACGTTTTTATTGAATGCTGCTTGTTGCAGCAGATAAGTTCCGATTGTATTGAAAGGAGTACTAAAATGGTTCATTTCGGGCGAGTATCAACAGCAATGGTAACCCCTTTTGATAAAAATGGGCATATCGACTTTGGAAAAACCACTCAATTGGTTAATTATTTAATTGATAATGGCACGGATTCCCTCGTAATTGCAGGAACAACAGGAGAATCCCCGACGCTTTCCAAAGAAGAAAAGCTGGCTCTATTTGATCATGTAGTGAAAGTTGTCAAAAAACGTATTCCAGTAATCGCTGGAACGGGGAGTAATAATACGTACGCCTCGGTAGAATTAACCAAAAAGGCTGAGCAGCTCGGTGTTGATGCTATTATGGCGGTCGGTCCTTATTATAATAAACCAAACCAAGAAGGTTTGTACCAGCATTTTAAGGCCATTGCAGAAGCCACAACCCTGCCGATGATGGTTTATAATATTCCGGGGAGATCATCCGTTACGATTCAGCCGCAGACAGTGATCCGTCTTTCTAAAATTCCAAATATCGTCGCGGTAAAGGAAGCCAGCGGCGACTTAAACGCCATGACGCATATCATTGCAAATACGGCAGATGATTTTGTCCTCTATAGCGGGGATGATAGTTTAACCATCCCGGTTCTATCGATTGGTGGTGCAGGGGTTATTTCGGTGGCGTCACATGTGATTGGAAATGAATTACAAGAAATGGTCAAAGCATTTTTTGATGGAGAACAGGCTAAATCTGCTAAATTACATCAACACTTGCTTCCGCTCATGCAAGGGCTTTTTGCTGCACCAAGCCCTGGGCCAGTTAAAACTGCCTTACAAATCAAAGGGCTGGATGTAGGGCCAGTCAGGCTTCCGCTTGTAGGTCTAACGGGGGAAGAACGAGCTACACTCATATCGCTTCTTAAAAGTATATAAATGACAGAGGGCTAATCGAATGTTCTGTTCGATTAGCTCTTTTTTTGAAAAACAGCGATATTACTTTAAAAAAATGATTATTGGTTGTAAAGGTTTTCAGGTATCAAGTATAATAATTATAACTGATCTTGGGTCGGCGATTGAAAGTGAACAACCATATTTAGCTTTTACTCATTCATGGTTGCTTTGCTGGGCTTTATTTGAGTATCTATTTATTGTCAGCATAGGAGGAAACGCAAATTGGTAAAGAAAAAGAATACATCCATTAAGTTGATTACACTTGGTGGTATTGGAGAAATCGGAAAAAATATGTATCTTGTTGAGGTGGACAAGGACATATTTATTATTGATGCTGGCTTAATGTTCCCCGAGGAAGAAATGCTCGGTATCGATATGGTCATACCTGATATTACATATGTAAGAGAAAATAAGGAACGGGTGAAGGCCATTTTTTTAACACATGGTCATGAAGACCATATTGGTGCGCTGTCTTATGTACTCTCACATGTTGATGTCCCTGTTTATGGAATGAAACTTACCCTTGCACTAGCAAATGCAAAGCTAAGGGAACAAGAATTTACTGGTACTGCTAATTTGATCGAAGTGGATTCAGACACGACGGTGGAATTAGACACAGTACAGGCAAGTTTTTTTAGAACGAATCATAGTATTCCGGACTCTGTCGGCGTTTGCATTCATACGTCCGAAGGAATTATTGTCTATACTGGTGATTTTAAATTTGACCAGGGGGCAACCAAGCTTTATAAGGCAGAAGTCGGCAAGATGGCTGCCATTGGAGACCAAGGAGTATTGTGCTTATTATCCGATAGTACAGAGGCTGAAGCCCCTGGATATACCACTTCAGAAACCAAGGTTGAACGAGAAATGTCTAATGCCTTTTATAATGCCCCAGGCCGAATTATTGCCGCTTGTTTTGCATCTGACATAAACCGGATCCAGCATATTTTTAATGCTGCGAGTGAAAATGGACGTAAAGTTACGGTTGTTGGAAAGAGCCTTGAACAAATTTATCATATCGCACTCGATTTAGGTTATTTAGAAGTTGATGAGGATCTGATTATCCCTGTTAGCGAAATTAAAAATTACCAGGACCGTGAAATTGTCGTTTTAATGACAGGCAGCCAGGGTGAACCGATTGAGGCATTACAGAAAATGGCCAAGCAATCACATAAACTTTTAAATATCCAACCAGGTGATACCGTCTTAATTGCCGCCTCACCTCTAAAGGGAAGTGAAGTCTTTTTATTTAAAACGATTGACATGCTTTTTAGAGCGGGTGCTAATGTGATTTCTGGCAAACGGGCCCTTCATGTATCCAGTCACGGCAGCCAAGAAGAATTGAAATTCATGATTAATTTAATGAAACCGAAATTTTTCATTCCTGTCCACGGAGAATATAAGATGCTCAAAGCACACAGGAAAGTGGCATTGGAATGTGGACTTACCGATCAACAAATCATCATACCTGATCGCGGTGATGTGGTTGAATGGAAGGAAGGCGGCATTGGTATTACCGGTAAAGTCCCATCAGGAAATGTTTTAATTGATGGGATTGGTGTGGGTGACGTGGGCAATATTGTGTTACGTGATCGAAAGCTTTTATCTCAAGATGGTATTCTGATTGTTGTTGTCACGTTGACAAAACAGGAAAAGAAAATTGCTGCTGGACCTGAAATTATTTCAAGAGGCTTTGTTTATGTACGTGAGTCAGAAAAGTTAATGGATGATTCTACAAAATTAGTCCGTGATATCGTAGAAAGGAATACAGCAAAAGGTACGTTTGAATGGGCCAGCTTAAAACAGGAAATAAGAGATGAGTTGAATCGATCTTTATATGAAAAAACAAAGAGAAGACCAATGATACTTCCAATCATAATGGAGATTTAAAAGCGGAAGCGCCTAGATGCTGAAGCTTGATAATCTAAAAGTCAATTTTGAAACTATTATTTTTTAGAGCACGGCACTGGTGGGATGAACCAGTGCCTTTTTATATTTAGAGCATGAAATTGTATCTCGAGTAAATACTAAACATATATCATGCTTGAAGGGAGTAGTAGGATGAATAACGAATATCAAGGTAATGATACCGGCAAACAAGAAGGTCAAGAGCCTCAAAAAGAGGAAAAGACTTCTCCATTATTAGAAAAAATACAACAATTGGGCCAAACAAATGTGCCGCAGCTCTCAGCTGATTCTAGTATTCATTGCTTAACCATAATAGGCCAAATAGAAGGACATCTTGCCTTACCGCCACAAAATAAAACAACCAAATATGAGCATTTACTTCCACAGTTAGTCGCTATTGAACAAAACCCGAAAATTGAAGGGGTCCTAATTATTCTGAATACGGTTGGCGGTGATGTAGAAGCCGGACTAGCCATTTCAGAGATGATTGCTTCCCTATCAAAACCAACAGTTTCAATTGTCTTAGGGGGAGGACATTCCATCGGGGTGCCAATTGCTGTTTCGTGTGATTATTCATTTATTGCTGAAACTGCTACGATGACCATCCATCCTATTCGCCTGACCGGACTCGTGATTGGAGTCCCTGCAACCTTTGAATATTTAGATAAAATGCAAGAGCGGGTTGTTAAATTTGTGACAGGACATTCGAAAATTAAAGAAGAAACCTTTAAAGATTTAATGTTTGCGAAAGGTAATTTAACGAGAGATATTGGGACAAATGTCATTGGTATTGATGCGGTTAAATACGGATTAATTGATGAAGTAGGCGGTCTAGGACCTGCGATGAAGAAATTAAATGAAATGATTGAACTCCAAAAAGGGGAAAATGAGGGGCTGATTCAATGATTTTATATACGATGATGCCAAGTGAACTGATCTTTCCCGCCGAACAAGTGGAAGAGAGCAAACAAAAATTGATCACTTATCAGGGTGTCTCCATGCTGGTAGAGCAAACAGACTCAGAGCATGTAGAAGTAGTTCGTATTCTAAGCAGTGACCCGCAGCATTATTTAAATCAGCAGCTTTGCCCGGGAGCAAAAATTTCTTTTGCTAACCTCGGAGGTTTATCGGCATTGTAATAGTAGATTATGGTATAATTATCAAAGAGAAAAAAAGCAGCCAAATTTGGGCTGCTTTCTTTATACATATATATGAGTTAACGTTAGTATATTTCTCCAATAACATATTTTTCGTACAAGGTGATAAAATGGCCAAAAAAAAGAGAAGACAACCAAAAAAGAGAGACAATCATTTAAAACGGACCGTTCAATTTGAACTATCGGCCCTTGCCATTTTAGCGCTAGCAATCATTTCAATTGCCAAGCTCGGGGCAGTTGGAAAAGCCACCGTTCTATTCTTCCGTTTTTGGATGGGCGAATGGTATATGCTTGGTTTGTTAGGGCTAGTTATATTAAGTGTTTATTTAATGTGGAAAAGAAGTATCCCTTTTTTCTTTCATATTAAATTAGTTGGCACCTATTTTATTATTTCGGCAATCCTCCTATTGAGTCATGTAACACTATTCCATTTGCTTACTAATAATGGGAAATTTAAGGACCCTAGTGTAATAAGTAACACTTGGGAGTTATTTATGATGGAAGTCAGAGGGGAGACAAGCACCACTGACCTTGGCGGAGGTATACTTGGAGCTATTTTATTTGCCTTATTTCACTATCTATTCGCAGAAACAGGAACAAAAATTATTGCATTTATATTTATATTAATCGGAATCATTTTGCTAACAGGAAAGTCAATAGGTGATTTCGTTGGAAAAATTATTATGACTGTTTTCGATTTTTCAAGAGGTCAATGGGAAGCCTTTAAACTGGATATGTCCGAATGGAAGCAGAAACAAACAGAGCGCCGTAATGAGCGCATTGCTGAAAAACAACAGGAAAGAGAGAATCGGCAAAGACAGCCTGCCCCAGTCCTCAACAATGTTCCACATGAACAGGAAGAAACCATTATTCCTGAGCCTATTATCTCTAGTTTTGCGGATCGGGCCTATGTAGAAGAACCATCCATCTCTAAACCTGAAACAGAACAAGCAAAAGGGAAAGAACAAAAGAGTAAAACAGAAGAGGTTGATGATGACAATACCCCGCCAATCTCATTTACTGAAGAGGTAGTGGAAAACGTAACATACGAATTACCGCCGCTCCGGCTGTTAAAGGCGCCAAGGAAGACAGATCAGAGTGGTGAATATGAATTAATACACGCCAATGCGGCAAAGCTCGAACGGACATTCCAATCCTTCGGGGTAAAAGCCCGCGTTACCCAAGTTCACTTAGGACCTGCTGTTACAAAATACGAGGTCCATCCTGATGTCGGAGTAAAAGTTAGTAAAATTGTCAGCTTAAGTGATGACATTGCCTTAGCCCTTGCTGCTAAAGGGATCCGGATTGAAGCACCAATTCCAGGCAAATCGGCGATCGGAATTGAGGTTCCAAATTCCGAGGTAGCCATGGTTTCCTTACGGGAAGTACTTGAAGCTACTCAGAATGATAAGCCCGATGCCAAACTATTAATTGGGCTTGGCAGGGACATCACTGGAGAAGCCGTTCTAGCAGAATTAAATAAAATGCCGCACTTACTTGTTGCCGGGGCTACCGGAAGCGGAAAAAGTGTTTGCATCAATGGAATCATCACAAGCGTTCTTATGAGAGCAAAACCACATGAAGTGAAATTAATGATGATTGACCCGAAAATGGTCGAATTAAATGTTTATAATGGTATTCCACACCTGCTAGCACCGGTAGTAACCGATGCAAAAAAAGCATCACAAGCCTTAAAAAAAGTAGTAAGTGAAATGGAAAGACGATATGAACTGTTTTCTCATACAGGTACACGTAATATTGAAGGCTATAATGAGCATGTAAGAAGACATAATCTTGAAGAAAATGATAAGCAGCCCTTATTACCATATATTGTCGTCATTGTCGACGAGTTGGCGGACCTAATGATGGTTGCTTCATCAGATGTTGAAGATTCGATTACACGACTAGCGCAAATGGCCCGCGCAGCCGGAATTCATTTAATTATTGCCACCCAGCGTCCGTCTGTGGATGTCATAACTGGAGTTATTAAAGCGAATATTCCATCACGAATTGCCTTTGCCGTTTCAAGTGCAACCGATTCAAGGACAATCCTCGATATGGGCGGCGCAGAGAAACTGCTGGGAAGAGGGGATATGCTATTCCTGCCTGTAGGAGCATCCAAGCCTGTCCGCGTTCAAGGTGCCTTTTTGTCAGACCAAGAGGTAGAAGATACAGTTGAATTTGTGATTTCGCAGCAAAAGGCACAATATCAAGAAGAAATGATTCCGGATGATATTCCAGAGGTAACAGGAGCCGTCGATGATGAATTGTACAACGATGCCGTCGACTTAATTATTGATATGCAGACGGCATCTGTATCGATGCTGCAGCGCAGGTTCCGGATTGGATATACGAGGGCTGCACGTCTTATCGATGAAATGGAGGCCCGTGGTGTGGTAGGACCATATGAAGGAAGTAAGCCGCGGACCGTATTACAGGCAAAACCAAATGAAGAGCAGAGTTCCTAAACTCATTTAGAAAAGGAAGGAATTTCTCAACTAGATAAAAAAGTAGTAAAAAAGAGCCATCCGGCTCTTTTTTTGTAAGTCTAATTTCTATAAAAAGTGATACTATAGTAGTGGAAGGAAGTGATAGCTCATTAATTGATTATTGCTACTTTTCTACTTTTTTCGACATAATTCATGGTTTTCTTCCGTAATTTGTAAGCGTTTTTATAAATGTTAGCTTATTTCCCCCTTTTTTCGACGAAATTCCATATTCCTATTTATTTATCACAAAAAAAATGTTAATATAAATCCGATTAGTAGGAATGATATCAGATGTCTGATGTCTTAGGAAAAAGGCTGGAGGAAACAGCATGTCTATAAAGTCAGATAACCGGCACTTATATTTACAAGTAATCGATCGGTTGAAGCAGGATATTGAAAATGGAGTCTATAAAGAAAAAGAAAAACTGCCTTCAGAATTCGATCTTGCGAAACAACTGGGGGTAAGCAGGGCAACTCTTAGGGAAGCACTCCGTATTCTTGAAGAGGAGAACGTTATCATAAGGCGCCATGGTGTTGGTACCTTTGTAAACGGAAGGCCTATGTTTACTTCTGGGATTGAACAACTAAATAGTGTCACTGACACGATCAAACAAGCTGGGATGAAGCCCGGGACTATTTTCTTAAGTTCATCAACTCAAGGTCCTACCGAGGAGGACATTCGTCGTTTTTCATGTTCTGCTAATGAGGAGATTTTCGTGATGGAGAGGGTTAGAACTGCAAACGGAGAACCGGTTGTTTACTGCATAGACAAGGTTCCGGAAAGCATTTTGCCTGAAACATTTTCCCATGAGGAAGAATCTATTTTTCAGATTTTAGATGAGGCGGCAAATCGTAGAATTACATACGCAGTTGCCCAAATAGAACCTTTAGGTTACCACGAGAAAATTTCACCCATTTTGGAATGTGATCCAGAAACTGCTTTGTTAGTGTTAAAGCAAATGCATTTTGATGAAACGGATGAACCTGTTCTATTCTCGGTAAACTATTTTAAGGCGGATAAATTTAGTTTTCATGTATTAAGAAAAAGAACATAATTTTTTTGTTAATAGGTGTAAACGCTAAACAAATGAAGTGTAAACATTTCTACTAAATCAAACAACATTCTTAGGGGGTATATTTCTTTGAAATTGCGTAAAATTGGAATGGCGCTTTCTCTAGTTCTTGCTGCTGGAACACTTTTAGGTGCTTGTGGAAAAAGCAATGATACAAGCAAGGGTGGAACAACAGATAAATCAAAAGCATTCTCTGTAGCAATGGTTACTGACGTTGGCGGTGTAGATGACAAATCATTTAACCAATCAGCTTGGGAAGGTCTTCAGAAATTTGGTAAAGACAATAACATGTCCAAAGGTAAAGGCGGATATGATTACGTACAATCAAAATCTGACGCTGACTATTCTACTAACTTAAATACACTTGCTCGTCAAAATTTCAGCTTAGTATTTGGTATTGGTTATTTAATGCAAGGTGCAGTTGAAGAAATTGCTAAGCAGCAAAAAGATAAGCATTTCGCCATTGTTGACTCAGAAGTGAAACAGCCTAACGTTGCTAGTATTCTATTTAAAGAACAAGAAGCTTCATTCCTAGCGGGCGTTGCAGCAGCAATGACAACCAAATCCAACAAGATTGGATTTATTGGCGGTATTGAAGGTGCTGTTATTGAACGTTTTGAATCAGGATTTGTAGCGGGTGTTAAAGCGGCGAAGCCAGAAGCAACTGTTGACATTCAATATGCGGGTGCATTTGATAAAGCAGAACTTGGCCAATCTATCGCTTCAAAAATGTACTCTTCCGGCGCAGATGTCGTTTTCCACGCAGCTGGTGGAACCGGTGTTGGTTTATTTAAAGAAGCTAATGACCTTAAGAAAAAAGATCCATCTCGTGAGATTTGGGCAATCGGGGTAGACAGTGATCAAGCTAATATGGGTCCAGATGTTGTTTTAACTTCCGCTCTTAAACGAGTAGACAATGCTGTTATAGACGTTTCTACAAAAGCAAAAAATGGTAATTTCCCTGGCGGAAAAGTTGCCTTATACGGTCTTGCTGAAGACGGTGTTGGTTTATCACCAATCAATAGCAAAGCACCAAATAAAGCCGCTATTGAAACTGCTGTCAAAGAATGGACGGACAAAATTAAAGCGGGTACTGTAAAAGTTCCTGGTACTCGTGCAGAATTAAAAACATTTAGCGCAAAATAATAATAAAGGGGAATAAGCTGGCCTTGCTGCCTGCTTATTCCTTCTTAATGAAATCCTAACTGAAGTGTAGAAGCATATTCTACCTTTCATTTAAGATTTTAGTGGGGAGGAATCCCTGTTTTTTTAAAAATCTGAAAGGTCTGACCTCTTACTACTATTGGTCAAATTTTCCTTTTATCTTATCGCAGGGAGTGAGAAAGATGGATTTTGTAATTGAAATGCTCAACATTCGTAAAGAATTTGGCGGTTTCGTTGCGAATGATAATATTACCCTTCAGTTAAAGAAGGGCGAAATTCATGCATTACTTGGTGAAAATGGTGCAGGTAAATCCACCTTAATGAACGTACTTTTTGGGCTATATCAACCGGAGCAAGGTGAAATTCGTGTCAAAGGGAAACCTGTGAAAATCACCAACCCTAACATTGCAAATGATCTAGGAATAGGTATGGTGCACCAGCACTTTATGCTTGTCGATACTTTTACGGTAACAGAAAATATTATACTTGGCAGAGAAATCACAACTGGCGGAAGAATAGATCTTAAAAAGGCAGAAAAAGAGGTTCGTGAAATTTCTGAACGTTATGGTCTAGCAGTTGATCCGCAAGCAAAGATATCTGATATTTCCGTGGGAATGCAGCAAAGGGTCGAAATTCTAAAAACTTTATACCGTGGTGCGGAGATCGTCATTTTTGATGAACCTTCTGCTGTACTTACGCCTCAGGAAATTAAAGAACTTATGCAAATTATGAAAACGCTTATAAAAGAAGGTAAATCTATTATTCTCATTACCCACAAATTGAAAGAGATTATGGAAGTGGCTGACCGCTGTACGGTCATCCGTAAAGGTAAAGGGATCGGTACCGTTAATGTAAGTGAAACAAATCCTAACGAACTGGCGAGCTTAATGGTTGGACGTGAAGTGGTCTTTAAAACAGAAAAGACTGAAGCAAAACCACAACAAGACGTCCTATCTGTTCAAAATTTAGTTGTAAAAGATCCACGCGGCATTAATATTGTCAACGATTTAAATCTAAGTGTGAAAGCTGGTGAAATTGTTGGTATCGCCGGGATTGATGGTAATGGGCAAACTGAATTAATTGAAGCCATTACCGGATTACGAAAGGCAGAAAGCGGCAGCATTAAATTAAACGGAAAAGAACTAATTAACCAAACACCACGCAAGATTACAGAATCAGGGGTTGGCCATATCCCGCAGGACCGTCATAAACATGGACTGGTTTTAAACTTTCCAATAGGCGAGAACATGGTGTTGCAAACGTATAATAAAAAGCCATTCTCAAAAGGCGGAGTCCTAAACTTTAAAGAAATTTATAAAAAAGCGCGAACTTTAATTAGTGAGTTTGATGTTCGAACACCAACCGAATATACTTTGGCTCGTGCCTTATCCGGCGGTAATCAGCAAAAGGCGATTATTGGCCGAGAGGTCGATCGGAATCCGGATCTGTTAATTGCAGCACAGCCTACACGCGGCTTGGATGTCGGGGCAATTGAATTTATTCATAAACGTCTGATTGAACAGCGTGACAATGGTAAAGCCGTTTTACTCGTTTCATTTGAATTGGATGAAATTCTAAACGTAAGTGACCGAATTGCTGTTATCTATGAGGGGAAGATCGTTGCTATCGTCAATCCTAAAGAAACATCGGAGCAGGAGCTTGGCTTGTTGATGGCTGGGTCAAATAGAAAGGAAGCAGGTGAACACTCCCATGCTTAAACGCTTTAATAGTATTTTAACACCGATTATTTCTGTTTTATTAGGTATTATTGTTGGTACCATTATTATGGTTATCAGCGGTTATGATCCTGTGGCAGCTTTCTCGGCCCTCTGGAATGGGGCTTTTGGTGAGTCTTATTATATAGGGGAATCGATCAGACAAGTTACACCTTATATTCTTGCTGGTTTAGCGGTTGCATTTGCCTTCCGTGTAGGCTTGTTTAATATCGGGGTAGAAGGACAATTTCTCGTCGGCTGGCTTGCGGCAGTGTGGGTGGGAGTAGCCTTTGATCTTCCAAAAGTTATTCATCTACCACTTGCCATTTTAGCGGCCATGGCAGCAGGGGCTTTGTGGGCATTCATTCCTGGTTTTTTAAAAGCTCGTTTCCGCGTTCATGAAGTAATCGTAACAATTATGATGAACTATATTGCCTTACATGTTTCCAATTACATTATTAAAAATATCATTACCGATAATAAAGATAAAACCGATATGATTAAGGAATCTGCATCCTTAAGATCTGACTGGTTACAAAGTATTACGGATTATTCACGGCTCCATTGGGGTATTGTAATTGCCATTATTGGTTGTATTGTTATGTGGTTTTTACTTGAAAGAACAACAAGAGGATTTGAATTACGTGCTGTTGGTTTTAACCAGCATGCGGCTCATTACGCAGGAATGAGTGTAAATAAAAATATTATCCTTTCTATGGTTATTGCTGGTGCTTTTGCTGGATTGGCAGGATCAATGGAAGGATTAGGTACTTTCGGCTATGCGACAGTAAAAGGCGGTTTCACTGGTGTCGGATTTGATGGGATTGCGGTTGCCTTACTTGGTGCCAATACCTCATTAGGTGTATTTTTCGCGGCATTACTATTTGGTTCATTAAAAGTAGGGGCATTGAATATGCCGCTTGAGGCCGGTGTTCCCAATGAACTAGTTGATATCATTATTGCCTTGATTGTATTCTTTGTTGCTTCAAGTTATATAATAAGGGTATTTCTTGACCGATTTAGTAAAAAGGAGGTGAAGTAAGTTGAGCTTAATGGAAATTTTAATCATCGTCGTTCCATCCACATTGTTATGGGCAGCTCCTCTTGTCTTCACTGCATTAGGCGGTATTTTTTCAGAGCGTTCAGGTGTTGTAAACATTGGTCTTGAGGGTTTAATGGTAATCGGGGCATTTACTGCGATTGTTTTCAATCTTACCTTTGTCGACACGTTTGGAAGCTTAACTCCATGGCTTGCGATCATTGTTGCTATGGTTGCAGGTGCGATCTTTTCATTGTTACATGCGGTTGCAGCCATCACTTTCCGTGCTGACCATACCGTTTCCGGTGTGGCGATAAACTTATTAGCAACAGGTTTAACCTTGTTCCTTGTCAAGCTTATCTATGATAAGGGTGAAACAGATATTATCAACAAAGGTTTTAACAAAATTGATATTCCAGTTTTAAAAGATATCCCGATTATTGGGGAAATATTCTTCCAAAACACTTATTGGACATCATTCCTTGCTATTATTGTGGCAATTATCGTTTGGTACATTGTCTATAAAACACCATTTGGTCTTCGTCTTCGTTCTGTTGGGGAACATCCAATGGCGGCAGATACAATGGGGATTAACGTGACAAAAATGCGTTACCTAGGTGTAATCATTTCAGGAGCATTAGGTGGAATCGGCGGCGGAGTTTACGCTCAATCGATTACCTCTAACTTCAGCCACTCTACGATCAGTGGTCAAGGTTTTATGGCAATCGCAGCGATGATTTTTGGTAAATGGCATCCACTTGGTGCAATGGGTGCAGCGATTTTCTTTGGTTTTGCTCAAAGTATCAGTATCATCGGTTCAAGTTTACCGTTCTTAAAAGAAATTCCAAATGTCTACTTGTTAATTGCTCCATATGTATTAACCATCCTTGCTTTAACCGGATTTATCGGCCGTGCCGATGCTCCGAAAGCAAGTGGTACCCATTATATTAAAGGCAGTCGGTAAATGGAAGAGCTCTCAGTTAAATGAGAGCTCTTTTTTTAATGGCTGTGTAAATCTTGAATGTTGATTTCCGCTCCAGGCGGCTTCGCTTTCCGCGGGCGTGCCGGGGAGCCTCCTCGGCGCACTTGCGCCTGTTGGGTCTCCCCTGCCCCGTACTCCCGCAGGAGTCTTCGCCGCCTTCCGCTCCAATCACATGCTGAAAATTAACAGTAACCTTTAACACAACTTTTTTAATAAATAAGCGTAATTTCTTGTATTGTACGGGCTTGGCAAATTATAGTAAGAAGTATAGGTATTTTTACAAAAGGAAAAGATATAAAGAAAAATGTTTACATATTATAAGTAAGCCCTTTAGAAAAAGGAGGATTACAATGGACTCAACTGCAGAAAAAATCACAGAATTGCAGGGTTATAAACTCCATGTGATTGCAACTGAAAAGTATAAGACCAATACATTCGTTTGGCGAATGAAAGCACCTTTAACAAAAGAAGATGTAACGAAACGGGCCCTGCTTCCGCATGTATTACAAAGCAGCTCAGCCAAACATACATCTACAACAGCATTACGCTCTTATTTAGATGAGCTTTACGGTGCAACTCTTTATGTTGATTTGGCTAAAAAAGGTGAATATCATGTGATGAGTGTATCCTTAGAAATTGCCAATGAAAAATTTTTAAGTGACCCAGCCCCGCTGTTAAAAAAAGGATTTGAACTGTTATCAGAAATTTTAACGAATCCAAATGCAAGCGGAAATGCCTTTGACCGGGATACAGTGGAAAAGGAAAAAAGAGTCCTTAAATCTCGGATTCAATCTGTTTTCGATGATAAAATGCGCTATTCGAGTGTCCGCCTATTAGAAGAAATGTGTAAAGATGAACCGTATGCCCTCCAGGTTAATGGGGAAGCCAGCGATGTTGATGCAATCACACCGGAAAATTTATATGAATATTATCAAAAGGCCTTTTCAGAAGATGAAATGGACCTTTATGTAATTGGTGATGTGAAAGAAGAGGAAGTAAAACAACTAGCAGGCCAGTTACTACAGTTTGAAAATCGTACCCCGAAAAAAATTCAAACTGAAAAGTCAGCCCCTAGATCGAATGTGAATGAAGTAAAAGAAGTACAGGATGTAAAACAAGGTAAGTTAAATATCGGGTACAGGACAAATATTGTTTATGGAGATCCTGATTATTTTGCTCTTCAAGTATTTAATGGGGTTTTTGGCGGCTTTTCACATTCTAAACTATTTATTAATGTTCGTGAAAAGGCAAGTCTTGCTTATTATGCGGCTAGCCGGCTTGAGAGCCATAAAGGCCTAATGCTGGTCATGTCAGGGATTGATTTGAAAAACTATGACCAGGCAGTCGGAATCATTCATGAACAGATGGATGCGATGAAAAAGGGCGATTTTACCGACCAAGAATTAGAGCAGACCAAAGCCGTTATCCAAAATCAAATTATGGAGACAGTGGACACGGCCAGAGGCCTAACCGAAATTCTTTATCATAATGTGGTTGCAGATACGACGATTTCTCTTGATACCTGGATGAATGAAATGAATAAAGTGACAAAGGAAGAAATCACAGCTGTGGCAGAAAAGATTCAGCTTGATACGATTTATTTCTTAACGGGAACGGAGGCGGGCAAATAATGGAGAAAATTACGTTTGACCAGCTTCAAGAAGAACTTTTTCATGAAAAAATGTCTAATGGCTTAAATGTATATATCCTGCCAAAGAAAGGTTTTAATAAAACCTATTGTACCTTTACAACCAAATACGGTTCGGTAGACAATACCTTTGTGCCGCTAGGCAAAGACGAGTATGTCAAGGTCCCAGATGGGATTGCCCACTTTCTAGAGCATAAACTGTTCGAAAAAGAAGATGGCGATGTGTTCCAGCAGTTTAGCCGTCAAGGAGCATCGGCCAATGCGTTTACATCGTTTACGCGGACGGCTTATTTATTTTCTAGTACGTCTGATGTCGAAAAAAACTTAGAAACACTGATTGATTTTGTCCAGAGCCCTTATTTCTCCGAAAAAACGGTCGAAAAGGAAAAAGGAATCATTGGTCAGGAAATTACCATGTATGATGATAATCCTGATTGGCGGTTATACTTTGGTTTAATCCAGAATTTATATCAAAATCATCCAGTGAAAATTGATATTGCTGGTACCATTGAGTCGATTGCGGAGATTGATAAAGATTGGCTGTATGAGTGTTACAATACCTTTTATCACCCAAGCAATATGCTATTATTTATTGTTGGTCCTGTTGACCCGGAAAAAATAATGACGCAAGTGAGAGATAACCAGGCCAAAAAAGATTATAAGGCGATGCCGGAGATTAAACGGAAATTTGAAGAGGAGCCGCCGCAGGCTGCTGAAAAGAAACAGGTTCTTCAAATGAATGTGCAAACTTCCAAATCTCTCTTAGGAATTAAAGCCCTTCATGTGGATCAGACAGGTGAAGTGCTGCTTAAAAACGAGCTAACCATGAATGTGCTGCTTGATTTATTGTTTGGAAAAAGTTCGGATAACTATACTAAGCTTTATGACGAGGGTCTTGTCGATGAAACTTTTTCCTATGACTATACGCAGGAACAAGGCTTTGGCTTTGCGATGATTGGAGGAGATACGGCGGAGCCGGATAAACTCTCTGACAGTCTGAAACAAATGCTTCTTGATGCCAAACAAGGCAGTGTGTTTAATGAGGAACAGTTAGTAAGAGCGAAAAAGAAGAAAATCGGTGCCTTCCTGCGAGCTGTGAATTCACCTGAATATATTGCCAACCAGTTTACTCGGTATGCGTTTAATGATATGAATTTATTCGACGTTGTGCCAACGCTCGAAAAGATAACCCTGCAGGACTTACAAACGTTAGCTTCTGAAGTGATTTCAGAGGAACGATTTTCGGTATGCCAAGTGATCCCGAAACAAAAGTAGGCGAGGAAGCGTCGTAACCCGGCGCTTCTTTGGCGTTGGAAGGGTGAGAAGTTGTGTTGTGTGGGTTTACTGGCGGATAGTATTTGGTTAGTGGCGCAAGAGATGAAACACTGGCACAAGAGATAAAATACTAGCGGATAGCAACAAATTAGTGGCGTGTGGGCCTTACTAAATGAAAGAGTGATGTAATTGAAAAAATATGTGTTAGTAACGGGAGCAAGTGGAGGAATTGGACAAGCGGTGGCCATGAATTTAGCCGCTAAAGGGTATCATTTGTACCTGCATTACAATCAAAACGAACAATCGATCAGGAATTTAATCACCAAGCTTGAATCATATGGCGGTGAATATATCCCCATTCAGGCTGATTTTTCCACAGCTAATGGTTATCAATCTGTGCTGCCGCAAATCTTTTCCTTAGATGCGATCATCCATTGCGGGGGGAAAAGTCATTATGGTCTGCTGATCGATTTAAAGCATGACGAAGCCGAAGAGTTAATGAATATTCATGTACTAAATCCCCTGATGCTAACCAAAGAATTATTACCTAAATTAGTATCAAAACGGACAGGGAATATTATTGTTATTACCTCTATTTGGGGGCAGACAGGTGCTGCTTGTGAAGTAGCTTACTCTGCTGCAAAAGGGGCACAAATTGCCTTTGTAAAAGCGCTAAGTAAAGAAGTGGCTTTAAATGGAATTCGCGTCAATGCCATTGCTCCAGGCGCTGTGGATACACCCATGATGGAGGCCTTCACCTCTGAAGAACGAGAGCAAGTTTCATTTGAGATTCCAATGGGACGAATGGCAAAGCCTGCAGAAATTGCTGCCAGTGTCGCCTTTTTACTTTCGGATGAGTCCTCCTATATCACAGGTCAGGTGTTGTCGGTCAATGGGGGATGGTACACCTAAAAAATATTTCATCGTTTGCAATGAATAGTTCAGGGTCCTTCTTCGCAAAATAACCTTGTACTATTCTAAAGGAGGGAATACAATGTCTGTTTTAGAAAACTGGAAACAGTGGGAAGACTTCTTAGCGGATCGTTTACATCATGCACAAAGCGAAGGCATGAGTGAAGGTGCTGTTAGTAACCTTGCTTTTCAAATTGGTGACTACTTAGCAAACCAGGTAGAGCCTAAAAATGAACAGGAAAGAATTCTTGCAGATCTTTGGTCTGTTGCGGATAAACAAGAACAGCAAGCAATTGCTAACATGATGGTAAAGTTAATTTCAAATAACGGATCACGCTAAGAGAGAGGGACCTAAGGGTCTCCTCTCTTTTTGGTTTTTGCAAACATTATTGTCTCTCCGCTTAGATTTTTAATAAATATGTCATATTCATTGTTTTTCCTTTCATCTTCTATCAAAATCATTTATTATAAGGTTTAGACGTGACAGTGTAAAAAATTTGTCGAAACTTCTTTTTGGGGGTTTTTTATTAATGAAAAAAGAATGGTACTTAGAATATGAGATTCAGAAAAACCGACCTGGTCTTTTGGGTGACATTTCCTCTTTATTAGGGATGCTTGCAATTAATATTGTCACCATAAATGGTGTGGATGAAGGCAGGCGTGGATTGTTAATCTTAGCAAAAGATGATGATCAAATTAAACGGCTTGAGTCAATTTTAAATACTATGGACACAATAAAACTAATAAAACTAAGAGAGCCAAAACTTCGTGACAGGCTGGCAGTTAGACATGGCCGTTATATTCAAAGGGACGCTGATGATAAAAAAACATTCCGGTTTGTGAGGGATGAGCTTGGATTATTAGTTGATTTTATGGCAGAATTATTTAAGCAGGAGGGGCATAAACTAATCGGTATTCGTGGAATGCCTCGCGTTGGTAAGACAGAATCACTCGTTGCAGCAAGTGTTTGTGCGAATAAGCGCTGGTTGTTTGTTTCATCGACTTTGTTAAAACAAACGATCCGTAATCAGCTGATTGAGGATGAATATAACGCCAACAATTTGTTTATCCTTGATGGAATTGTCTCTACTAGACGTGCTAATGAACGGCACTGGCAGCTAGTACGTGAAATTATGCGCTTGCCTTCCGTTAAAGTGATTGAGCATCCTGATATCTTTGTGCAGAACTCAGAGTACACGCTAGACGATTTCGATTATATCATTGAACTTCGCAACGACGCTGAAGAAGAAATCACCTACGATGTCGTTGATCAGCATAATATGTTCTCCGGATCTGATTTTGGAGATTTTGATTTTTAATAAATTGGAAGGTGTTAAAGGTGACGGAACTAGGGAATCGATTAAAGGAAGCCCGAATAGCTAAAAACTTAAGCTTAGACGATCTTCAGACTATAACCAAAATTCAAAAGCGATATTTAGTAGGGATCGAAGAAGGTAATTATGCCAGCATGCCTGGGAATTTTTATGTGAGGGCTTTTATTAAACAATATGCAGAAGCGCTAGATCTAAATCCCGATGAAATCTTTGAAACCTATAAAAACGAAATCCCAGCCTCCCATAATGATGAAATCCATCATTTATCACGAGTGAATACGCACAAAGCGATCTCAAAAGGCGACTCAAAAGTATTTGATTTCCTGCCAAAGGTTTTAATAGGTGTTTTTGTCATAGGGATTGCTAGTCTTTTATATTACTTTATTGCCAACCATGCCGGTAATACGAAGAATGAAACAATCAGTAATGACCGGGAGCAGGTTAAACTTGAAAAATCAACCAAACTTGAAAAGGTTAAAGCAGATGAAGTAACCAAAAAAGACGAGACCAAAAATGACACAGAAACAGCTAAGCCAAATGAGGAAACGACCCCGCCAGTTGAAACACCAAAGCAGGTGGTAACAGCTGTTCAAACACAAGGGAACACCACAACCTATGATTTAAAAAATGCTGATAAATTTGTCATTAAGTTAGTTTCCAAAGGACAAACTTGGGTAAGCATCAAAAATGGAAAACAGAAGACCTTTTTCCAAGGAACCCTTAGAAAAGGGGCAACTGAGAGTCAAACTCAAGATTTATCCGCAGAAAATTTGGCTGTGATTAGGGTCGGAAATGCTGCAGATACAGATATTTATATTAATGATCAAAAGCTTGAGTATGCAATACCAGCAACAGCTAATGTTCAGAATATCAAGATTCAACATGTTCTGAAGAATGAATAGTCATCTGCTGATGGCTATTTTTCACTTTTTCAATGATAAGGAGAAAAAAATATGAATATTCCTAATAGAATAACGGTATCAAGGATCCTATTAATTCCATTATTCTTAATTATGATGCTTGTACCTTTTGACTGGGGAAACATGCATCTTCTTGGGGCAGATTTACCTGTTACCCATTTTGTAGGTGCACTCATTTTTATAATTGCTTCATGCACAGACTGGGTGGACGGTCATTATGCCCGTAAATATAACCTTGTGAC
The DNA here is from genome assembly GCF_018613415.1 of Bacillus sp. ISL-18. GTDB lineage: Bacteria > Bacillota > Bacilli > Bacillales > Cytobacillaceae > Neobacillus. Next base: position 792,273 of record NZ_JAGGQG010000002.1, read on the forward strand.
GAATATGGGGAAATTCCTTGATCCATTGGCTGATAAATTACTAGTGTCAGCTGCTTTAATTGTTCTTGTTGAACTTCCTGATGTCTATGCACCATCTTGGATCGTCATCATTATTATCAGCAGAGAATTTGCGGTAACTGGACTTCGCTTGTTACTTGCCGGGGAAGGTGAGGTTGTTGCAGCGAATATGCTTGGCAAAATTAAAACATGGACCCAAATTATCGCCATTTCTTCACTTTTATTACATAATATACTTTTTGAAATGATCTCATTTCGATTTGATATTTTATCATTATGGGTAGCCATGATTTTTACGATTTGGTCTGGCTGGGATTATTTTGCAAAAAACAGCCATGTACTAAAAAATTCAAAATAGGACTGCCATGTTTTTAAGGAGGAATAGGTTTGAAGAATGCTGAAATCATTGCAGTAGGTTCGGAGTTATTGCTCGGGCAAATTGTCAACACCAATGCCAAATTTATTTCACAGCAATTAGCGGATCTGGGCATTAATGTTTATTTTCATACCGTTGTAGGGGACAATCCTGACAGGCTGCTATCTGCCATTAAAACAGCGGAAGGCCGAGCGAACATCATTATCTTTACCGGTGGTTTGGGACCAACCAAGGATGATTTAACCAAGGAAACAATTGCCCGCCACCTAAGTAAAAATCTGGTGATGGACCAACAGGCATTAGTGTCGATTGAGCAATATTTCGCACGGACCAGTCGTGTGATGACGGAAAATAATCGTAAGCAGGCATTGGTATTAGAGGGCGCGCATATTCTTCCAAATGACAATGGTATGGCTCCTGGAATGGTACTGGAGACAAACGGTAACACGTATATGCTTTTACCTGGCCCTCCAAAGGAAATGGAACCGATGTTTCAGCATTATGGCTGCCCGGCCCTGGCCTCTAAGGATACGGCGAATGAGAAAATTGTTTCTAGGGTACTGCGTTTCTTTGGAATCGGGGAAGCGGCCTTGGAAACGGAAATTATCGATATCATAGATGCACAGAGTAATCCTACGATTGCCCCGCTAGCCGGCGATGGAGAAGTGACCCTGCGCTTAACGGCAAAACACGAGGACGAGGATGTTGCCCAGTCGATGCTGGATGAAGTGGAAAAGACAATTAGTCAACGAGTTGGTCAGTATATCTATGGATATGATCAAACTTCATTATTTGCTGAATTGACGAAGGTATTGAAAGAACGGAACCTAACAATTACGGCTGCGGAGAGTTTAACCGGGGGCTTGTTCCAGAAGGAGTTAACTGCGATTGCTGGTGTAAGTTCTGTTTATAAAGGTGGAGTGGTTTGCTATTCAAATGAAGTAAAGCACAAGATTTTGCAAGTGAAACAGGAAACGCTTGAGAATGATGGTGCGGTTAGTGAACAGTGTGCGTTAGAGCTTGCGGAAAATACTGCTTCGTTAGTAGGCGCTGCTATTGGGATCAGTTTCACGGGTGTAGCAGGTCCGGATGAGCTGGAAGGAAAGCCGGTGGGCACGGTTTATATAGGGGTTTCGCGTAAGGGAAGGCCGACGATAGTAGAAAAGCTAACTCTTGGAGGAACAAGGGAAGCAATCCGCAATCGTGCGGTGAAATATGGTTGTTATTTTGTTTTGAAAACGTTAAAAGAATCACAGAATGCTTAATAGCGTTCTGTGGTTTTTTTTTGGGAGTGGTGTTGGTCGGGAGAGCGTGATGTTTTGTTGCTGTTGAACAAGTTATTAGATGGCGAGGGGTTTTTGTTCAAAAGGGTGGTTCTAATGGACAGTATAGGTTCGATGAAAGAGGATTTTGTCCAATAGGCTGATTCTATTGGACAGTATAGGTTCGATGAAGAGGATTTTGTCCAATAGGGTGATTCTAATGGACAGTTTAGGTTTGATGAAAGAGGATTTTGTCCAATAGAGTGCTTCTATTGGACAGTTTAGCTAAGGAATAAGAGGGTATTGTTCTATAGAGGCCTCCTATTAGACAAATTACAAGAGCATCAAAGGAATTTGTCCAATAAGCAATTTCTAATGAGGATCTGATTTCTCTAAAAAATCCTTCTTTAAAAGATTATAGAAGTTTCACTTTTCAGATAAAGGGAAAAAATGTAATTATCAGCTAGTTTTAAACAGTTAAAAGCCAAAAACAGGGTTAATACAGCTGTTTTCCTAGTATAAAATGTTAATAATTAAGTCGAATAAATGTTCGCTTTTTTACTCGACAAATAGACTAAAAGAAGGTATAGTAATAATAGGATTTATATTCATAGACTTCAACACTTTAATTCTTTATATATAAAAGGAGGAACTATTTGTGAGTGACCGTAAGGCCGCCTTAGAAATGGCGTTAAAGCAAATAGAAAAACAATTCGGTAAAGGTTCCATTATGAAAATGGGAGAAAAAACCGAAACAAGAATACAAACTGTTCCGAGCGGCTCCTTAGCACTTGATGTGGCACTTGGAGTGGGCGGATACCCTAGAGGACGTATTATTGAAATTTATGGCCCAGAAAGTTCTGGTAAAACAACCGTTGCCCTTCATGCAATTGCAGAAGTACAAGCAAAAGGCGGACAAGCTGCGTTTATCGATGCCGAGCACGCACTTGATCCAACCTATGCACAAAAACTTGGTGTTAACATTGATGAATTACTATTATCACAACCTGACACAGGTGAACAGGCACTTGAAATCGCTGAAGCTTTAGTACGAAGCGGTGCAGTTGACATTATTGTCATTGACTCCGTTGCTGCCCTAGTTCCTAAAGCAGAAATCGAAGGCGAAATGGGTGACGCACACGTAGGTTTACAAGCACGCTTAATGTCGCAAGCCCTTCGTAAACTATCAGGGGCGATCAATAAATCTAAAACAATCGCAATCTTTATTAACCAGATTCGTGAGAAAGTCGGAATCATGTTCGGAAATCCAGAGACGACACCTGGTGGTCGGGCCTTAAAGTTCTATTCCACTGTCCGTCTTGAAGTACGCCGTGCGGAAACTTTAAAGCAAGGCACTGAAATGGTTGGTAACAGAACCAAAATTAAAGTCGTAAAGAACAAAGTAGCTCCGCCATTCCGTACGGCTGAAGTTGATATTATGTATGGAGAAGGTATCTCTAAAGAAGGCGAAATCGTCGATTTAGGTTCTGAATTAGATATCGTCCAAAAAAGCGGTTCATGGTACTCCTATAACAATGAAAGAGTTGGCCAAGGCCGTGAAAATGCGAAGTTATTCTTAAAAGAAAATACTGAAACCCGGGATGCAATCAGCCAAAAAATCCGTGAACACTTCGGTTTAGATGGGGAAAAGATTGTAACGGAATCAGAAGATGAAGATGAACAGATTAATTTATTAGAATAGGTCTGAGTAGAGCAAAGCCTGGAAATGGTTTTGCTTTTTTGTTAAAATGAATAAATATCCATCCATATTTATAAATATACACATTGGGTATTATAACCTATTGATTAGATTAGACTAATTTCTAAATATTTCAAAAAGCTAATCGGACAAAGCCTTGACAATAAATATTCACAGCTTTACAATTAACATGTATATTTTACATTTTTGGAAATATTACATTGCGAAAAGCCTTGGTGCTTGCTGTATGTTGAGTCTAAACAATGTACATGCCGACACTTAAAAAAAAAACAAAAGTTCATAGCAAGAGGAGGTGTAACGATTGGATTTAATTACTATCATCTCCATTTTGCTTGGCCTTATCGTCGGTGCCGTTGTTGGCTATTTTGTTCATAAATCCATTGCTGATGCAAAAGTAGCAGGTGCAAAGAATGCTGCAGAGCAGATTCTTGAAGATGCGAAACGTGATGCTGATTCATTGAAAAAAGAAGCTTTGCTAGAAGCAAAGGATGAAATTCACAAGCTTCGTACTGAAGCTGAACGTGAGGTTCGTGAACGAAGAAATGAAATGCAAAAACAAGAAAACCGTTTACTGCAAAGAGAAGAGAATTTAGATCGAAAAGAGGAAACGTTAAACAAGCGTGAAAATCTTTTAGAAAAGAAGGATGATTCTCTAAACCAAAGACAACAGCATATTGAAGAGATGGAAAGCAAAGTGGACGAGTTGGTACGAAAACAACAAACTGAACTCGAACGTATTTCGAGCTTAACGCGCGAGGAAGCAAAAACAATCATTGTCGACAGAATGGAACAAGAATTATCCCATGACACGGCTATAATGATTAAAGAAAGTGAAAATCGAGCGAAAGAGGAAGCCGACAAGAAAGCGAAGGAAATTCTTTCCTTAGCCATCCAGCGTTGCGCTGCTGACCATGTTGCGGAAACGACTGTTTCTGTCGTCAACCTTCCAAATGATGAAATGAAAGGTCGGATTATCGGCCGTGAAGGACGAAATATTCGCACCCTTGAAACCTTAACTGGAATTGATTTGATTATTGATGACACTCCTGAAGCTGTCATTCTATCAGGCTTTGATCCTATTCGGAGAGAGACGGCTCGCTTAGCTTTAGAAAAGTTAGTTCAAGACGGACGAATCCATCCAGCCCGAATCGAGGAAATGGTTGAAAAGTCCCGTCGGGAAGTGGATGAATATATTCGTGAAGTCGGGGAGCAAACAACTTTTGAAGTGGGAGTACATGGACTTCATCCAGATCTTATCAAAATTCTTGGCCGCTTAAAATTCCGTACTAGCTACGGTCAAAACGTCCTTAAGCATTCTATGGAAGTGGCTCAGCTTTCAGGGTTATTGGCTGCTGAACTTGGTCAGGATGAAACACTGGCCCGTCGTGCAGGATTGCTTCATGACATAGGTAAAGCAATTGATCATGAGGTAGAAGGAAGCCATGTGGAAATCGGGGTAGAACTTGCAACGAAATACAAGGAGCACCCAGTTGTAATCAATAGTATTGCATCCCACCATGGCGATACAGAACCTACATCCATCATTGCCGTCCTTGTGGCCGCAGCAGATGCTTTATCAGCTGCTAGACCAGGAGCTCGTAGTGAAACACTCGAAAACTATATCCGCCGCCTTGAAAAGCTTGAGGAGATTTCAGAGTCTTATGAAGGCGTTGAAAAATCTTTTGCGATTCAAGCAGGTAGAGAAGTCCGTATTATTGTAAGACCAGACGCAGTTGATGATCTTGCTGCACATCGATTGGCACGAGATATTCGAAAACGAATCGAAGAGGAACTTGATTATCCTGGACATATTAAAGTAACGGTAATCCGTGAAACACGGGCTGTTGAATATGCAAAATAAAGCGGTGCGAATGCACTGCTTTATTTTTTTGATCGGCCTTATTTGGATTAAATAAGAACCATATGTGATACAATTTAAACAATACGAATTTTTATCAACGAAAGGGAATAAAATGAACCTACTTTTTATCGGTGACGTCGTCGGCTCCCCTGGTCGAGACATGGTGAAGGAATATCTGCCAAAGTTAAAGGAAAAATACCGGCCCCATTTTACCATCATTAATGGAGAAAATGCAGCGGGTGGAAAAGGGATAACCGAAAAAATCTATCGTGAATTTTTGAGCCATGGTGCCCAAGCGGTTACGCTGGGTAATCATGCATGGGATAACCGAGAGATATTTGAATTTATCGATTCGGCAAAAAATATGGTGCGGCCTGCGAATTTCCCAGAAGGAACACCGGGAAAAGGACTTGCCTTTTTTAAAATAAATGAATTCGAAATAGCTGTTATTAATCTTCAGGGTCGAACCTTTATGGCGCCATTGGATTGTCCTTTTAAAAAAGCGGATGAATTAGTCCAAATTGCCAGAGAAAGGACGCCGTTCATTTTTGTGGACTTTCATGCGGAAGTCACCAGTGAGAAGCAGGCCATGGGCTGGTATTTAGATGGAACAGTATCGGCTGTTGTTGGTACCCATACGCATGTCCAAACGGCTGATAACCGGGTTTTGCCAGGCGGTACTGGCTATTTATCAGATGTGGGCATGACAGGCCCTTACGACGGTATTCTTGGGGTGGAAAGGGAGGCTGTACTTAAAAGGTTCCTAACAAGCCTGCCAGTCCGATTTGAAGTACCAACGTCCGGCAGAAATCAGCTGAGTGCTGTTTACATTGAATTAGATCGAAAAACAGGATTTTCTAAAAAGATGGTCCCAATCCTAATTAATGACGACCATCCATTTTATAGTTAAAAACTTCCGATTAGGAAGTTTTTTTGAGTCTTTTTAAAGTATGATGGTACTCCCTAAAAAAATCGCCAATTAATGAGTTAGTTTTATTGCGAATATATTGACTTTTTTCGTCCAAGCCGGAATATGTCATTTCACAGCTGAATATAGTAGCAGTGGAATGTTATAACCTGATTTGTTCATGAAATGCTCATGCGGGATCGGGATTTTTCTAAGGGGGAGCTAGGAATGGAAATATTAAAAGTTTCAGCAAAATCTAATCCTAATTCTGTAGCTGGTGCACTTGCCGGAGTTCTGCGTGAAAGAGGTGCAGCAGAAATACAGGCAATTGGTGCGGGTGCATTGAATCAAGCCGTTAAGGCAGTAGCGATTGCAAGAGGATTTGTAGCACCTAGCGGAGTTGATTTGATCTGTATCCCTGCGTTCACCGATATTTTGATTGACGGGGAAGAACGTACAGCCATTAAGCTAATTGTAGAGCCGCGTTGAAAGAGATAGGCCTCAGGACATAAACAGCAAAAACCTGCTTGGAAATCATTCCAGCAGGTTTTTTGCTGTTAATGGTATATAAAAATTAAGAAAATACTATTCTGCTATATAACACAAACTTAAACGAGAATACTAATTATAGTAAAAAAATCCAGTATTTGCGTATCTAAACGTTTATTTTAACCCAATTTTCCTAGTGATGTAATAGCCATTTTTTAATAATAAAAAAATATTCATATTTTAGACAATATTTGATGCCAAAGGGTTGCAATTTTGAGTTCTTAGGTCTAGAATTGTAAGCGTTTAGTACATATTCTCAATTCTGACTATTTAGTCTTCATGGCGTTTTCATAGGCTAATTTCTAGTGGGTTACTTGGAATTGTGCTACAATTAAAATGATTTAGACTACTTAATTATACATATCCAAAGGGGTGTAAGGGAATGATCAATCAACTTTCGTGGAAAGTTGGCGGACAACAAGGGGAAGGTATTGAAAGTACTGGGGAAATCTTTGCTATCGCACTGAATCGCCTAGGATATTACTTGTATGGCTATCGTCACTTTTCATCACGTATTAAAGGCGGTCATACAAATAATAAAATCAGAGTTAGTACAACAGAGGTTCGCTCTATTTCTGATGACCTGGATATCCTTGTAGGATTCGACCAAGAAACTATTGATGTTAACTACAAAGAACTGCACAGTAATGGTGTAATCTTAGCTGATGCAAAATTTGATCCAAAGAAACCTGAAGACACTGAAGCCTCCTTGTATGCGGTTCCATTCACTGAAATTGCAACAGAATTAGGGACTTCCTTAATGAAGAACATGGTTGCCATTGGGGCTACCTCTGCCGTTCTTGATTTGGATATTCAAGTTTTTGAAGAAGTAGTTCGAGAGATTTTTGGTAAAAAAGGTGATAAGGTTGTAGCCAAAAATATGGATGCCATTAAAGCAGGCTACGATTACATGAAAGAAAAAATGGATGCATCTGTACCGACGATGGTACTTGAAAAAGCAGACGGCAAACGCCGGATGTATATGATTGGAAATGATGCAATCGCACTAGGTGCTATGGCAGGCGGATGCCGATTCATGGCTGCTTACCCTATTACACCTGCTTCTGATATCATGGAATATTTAATTAAGAAATTACCGGCTGTTGGCGGCACAGTAATTCAAACAGAAGATGAAATTGCTGCATGTACAATGACGATTGGTGCAAGTTACGGTGGTATTCGTGCGATCACAGCTTCATCTGGTCCAGGATTATCCTTGAAAATGGAAGCAATCGGACTAGCTGGTATTACAGAAACTCCGCTTGTTATTGTTGATACACAACGTGGCGGCCCTTCTACTGGTCTTCCAACAAAGCAAGAACAGTCTGACTTAATGGCCATGATTTACGGAACACATGGTGAAATTCCAAAAATCGTTTTAGCACCAAGTACTGTTCAAGAAGCATTCTATGATACTGCAGAAGCATTTAACCTTGCTGAAGAATACCAGTGTCCGGTCATCGTATTGTCTGACCTTCAATTATCATTAGGTAAGCAAACGGTTGAACCTTTAGATGTATCTAAAGTAGAAATCCGACGCGGAAAGCTTGTAACCGAAGAGCTTCCTGAAATTGAAAACAAAGGTTATTTCAAGCGCTATGAAGTAACAGAAGATGGCATTTCACCTCGTACCATTCCTGGTATGAAAAACGGAATCCACCATGTTACTGGTGTTGAGCATGCGGAAACAGGTAAACCATCAGAATCAGCTTCAAACCGGATTGCGCAAATGGATAAACGCTTCCGTAAAGTTGAAAAGATTCGCTTTAACACACCTGTTTATAAAAATGCACCATATGAAAATCCAGACATCTTAATCGTAGGGTTTAACTCTACTCGCGGTGCCATTGAGGAAGCAATGGTTCGATTAGAGAAGGACGGCTTGAAAGTAAATCATGCCCAAATTCGCCTAATTCATCCATTCCCAACTGAAGAAGTACTTCCATTAGTTCAAGCTGCGAAAAAGGTACTCGTTGTCGAAAACAATGCAACTGGACAGTTAGCAAACATTATGAAAATGAATATTGGTCATGCTGATAAAATTACTAAATATGTTAAATACGATGGGAACCCATTCCTACCCCACGAAGTTCATTCAAAATGTAAGGAGTTGTTCTAAGTGGCCACTTTTAAAGACTTTAGAAATGATGTTAAACCGAACTGGTGCCCTGGCTGTGGCGACTTCTCTGTACAGGCAGCAATGCAGCGTGCAGCAGCAAACTGTGGTTTAGAACCAGAAAATTTAGCAGTTGTTTCAGGGATCGGCTGTTCAGGACGTATCTCTGGTTATATTAATTCGTACGGCTTCCATGGCATTCATGGCCGTTCGCTTCCAATTGCCCAAGGTGTAAAAATGGCAAACCGTGATTTAACTGTTATTGCTTCCGGCGGTGATGGAGACGGGTATGCGATTGGAATGGGCCACACCATCCATGCGATTCGTCGTAACGTTGACATTACTTACATTGTTATGGATAACCAAATTTATGGTTTAACAAAGGGACAAACATCCCCTCGTTCGGCTGTAGGTTTTAAAACAAAATCCACTCCAATGGGTTCGATTGAACAAGCTATTTCTCCAATGGAGATGGCACTAACAGTTGGCGCTACATTTGTCGCACAAAGCTTCTCGACAGATTTAAAGGATCTGACAGCATTAATTGAAGCAGGAATTAAACATAAAGGATTCTCCTTAATTAACGTGTTCAGCCCATGTGTCACTTACAATAAAGTCAACACATATGACTGGTTTAAGGAAAACCTTACAAAGCTAAGTACAATTGAAGGATATGATCCTTCTAATCGCGAACAAGCAATGCAGACATTAATGCAGCATAACGGCTTAGTAACCGGTCTAATCTACCAAAACACTGAGCGTCCTTCCTACCAAGAATTAATTCCTAGTTATTCGGAAGAACCATTAACGAAGGCAGAATTGAATCTTGATCAGGCACACTTTGATAAATTAGTTGCTGAATTTATGTAATTGATGAAACACCACCCGTGGACAATCCACGGGTTTTTTAGCGTTTTTTTAAACAGCCGGCTATTAAAGAACATCTATTTAATAATATTTCTTATCAGTGATTTCTCATGATAACTCGCGTGTTGACAGGGATTTCTATTGTTTTCAGTCATGTAAACCTTTATACTATTATAATGTGTGGACTTTCATATAAAGCACAGGTAATAAATAACAATTGGAAAATTAATAGACATTTGAGGCTATTTTTAAAGAAAGGGGTTTAGGAACATGAATGAAAAACAACGATTAGAAGGTCAACAAGTAGCAGCTGCTAATTCTTCGGACAAAAAATCCGCCAAGGATTACAGCAAATACTTCGAACAAGTGATTACGGCACCTTCTTTAAAAGATGCGAAAAAACGTGGTAAGGAAGAAGTAAAGTACCATAATGACTTCGCGATACCTGAAGAATTTCGTGGAATGGGTGAAGGCCGTAAGTTCTATATCCGTACTTATGGATGTCAAATGAACGAACATGATACGGAGGTTATGGCAGGGATCTTTCTTGCATTAGGCTATGAACCAACCGACAACACGGAGGATGCGAATGTTATTCTTCTTAATACATGTGCGATCCGTGAAAATGCGGAAAACAAAGTTTTCGGCGAACTTGGACATTTAAAAGCACTAAAATTGGAAAAGCCGGACTTGCTCATAGGCGTTTGTGGCTGTATGTCACAGGAAGAATCGGTTGTTAATAAAATTCTAAAAACCTATCATCATGTGGATATGATTTTTGGCACACACAATATCCACCGCCTTCCAAATATTTTGAATGAAGCATACATGTCAAAAGAAATGGTTGTCGAAGTATGGTCAAAAGAAGGCGACGTTATTGAAAACCTTCCAAAAGTACGTCGTGGAAAAATCAAAGCATGGGTCAACATTATGTACGGCTGTGATAAATTCTGTACCTATTGTATTGTTCCGTATACACGTGGGAAAGAACGAAGCCGCAGACCAGAAGAAATTATCCAGGAAGTTCGCCATTTAGCCGCACAAGGTTATCAGGAAGTGACCTTACTAGGTCAAAACGTAAATGCATATGGAAAAGACTTAGAAGGAATGAACTATGGTCTAGGAGACCTAATGGATGAATTACGTAAAATTGATATTCCAAGAATTCGTTTTACTACAAGCCATCCGCGCGACTTTGATGACCGTTTGATTGAGGTTCTTGCCAAGGGCGGTAACCTAATGGATCATATTCACCTTCCAGTTCAATCAGGGTCAACAGATGTCTTAAAAATTATGGCTCGTAAATATACAAGAGAACAATATCTAGAGCTAGTAAGAAAAATTAAGGCAGCGATCCCAAATGTAGCCCTGACAACCGATATCATTGTTGGCTATCCTAATGAAACAGATGAGCAGTTTGAAGAAACAATGTCCCTTTATCGTGAGGTAGGGTATGAATTAGCGTATACCTTTATTTATTCCCCGCGTGAAGGTACACCAGCTGCAAAAATGGAAGATAATGTTCCGTTAGAAGTGAAGAAAGAACGTCTTCAACGTTTAAACAATTTGGTGAATGAGCTTTCGTTAGAAGCCATGAAGAAGCATGTAGGTCAAACCGTTGATGTATTAATCGAAGGGGAAAGTAAGAACAATCCGGACGTCCTTGCAGGTTATACGACGAGAAATAAGCTTGTAAATGTGATCGCACCAAAATCAGCGATTGGAAAAATCATTAAAGTAAAGATTACAGATGCAAAAACATGGTCATTAAATGGAGAAATGGTTGAAGAATTAGAACCAGTTGAGGTGAAATAAAGTGGCGAAGTATACAAAAGACGATATCGTCGCTCGTGCAGCAGATCTAGCTCGAATGATTGCAGAAACAGACGAAGTAGATTTTTTTAAACGGGCAGAAGCTCATATTAATGAAAACCAAAAGGTTAAAACGTTAATTTCTGATATTAAGGGACTGCAAAAGCAGGCTGTGAACTTACAGCATTATGGTAAATCAGAAGCATTGAAGAAGGTTGAAGATAAAATATCTACAATCGAAAAGGAATTGGATGAGATTCCAGTAGTTCAGGATTTCAAACAATCCCAATTGGATGTAAATGAACTGCTTCAGTTGATTGCTTCCACTATTTCTAATACGGTTACCGATGAAATCATCCTTTCCACAGGTGGAGACGTATTAATGGGGGAGACAGGCTCGAGCTTGAAAAATGGCGGCGGGGCTTGTGATAACCATAACGACTGTGATCACGACCATTAAAATAGCTGACCAGACTTCGCAATGAAGTCTGGTTTTCTTTTTGTTCTTTTTTAGACAAAATCATCATCATCGTCCTTTTTAAAGTACAGGCATTGTAAGTCACACACCTATAAATCCCGCATAAAATGAAGCATGACTAAACTTTTAACCAGTATTCACAAAATTATATATCACACTAGTCTAAGTTCACGCATACGATGAAATGAAAATGAATGAGGAGGGTTCGCGCGAAATGGGAGAATATAGAGAGATAATTACAAAGGCCGTAGTAGCGAAAGGACGAAAATTCACTCAGTCCAATCATACGATTAGCCCGGCGCACAATCCAACAAGTATTCTTGGCTGTTGGATCATCAACCATAAATACAAAGCGAAAAAAGTGGGCAAAACGGTAGAGATACATGGCTCGTATGATATCAATGTTTGGTATTCATATAATGATAATACCAAAACAGAGGTTGTAACTGAATGCGTTCAGTACAAAGATACCATTAAGTTAAAGTATCGTGACCATGACTGCCTCGATGACAATGAAATTTGTGCTCGAGTGCTGCAACAGCCGAACTGCTGTGAAGCCGTCATCTCCCCTAATGGTAACCGCATCATCGTCCATGTCGAAAGGGAATTCCTTGTCGAGGTTATAGGCGAAACGAAGGTATGTGTCCGAGTAAGCCTAGAAGCATGCAAAGACAAAGATGATGAATGGGGATTAGATGTGGATGACGAAGAATTTGAGGAACTAAACCCAGATTTCTTAGTCGGCGGGGAAGAGGAGTAAGGACACTAGGAAGGTAACACTTCCTAGTTTTTTCTTTTTATTAACATATGAAAAAAAATCCGGGTTTAGACTGACAGAATAAACGAAGCCCCAAATGATAGGAGCAGCGCCCTGAGGACCTTGACGGTTGGCGGATGTACTGATGAATTCTGCCTGGATGTAAGTTTGATGAATGAATATTGAAAAACTCAGCAAGCTAGATTCTAGGAGGTGCTAATATGGAGCCGCGACAAACTGGAAATAAAAAAATGCCTGATTTTGATCAATTAAATGATCGGATCATTCTTGAAAGTACACCAACACCGATGATCGTGATCAAAACGAATCTTGACCCGAAGAACGTAACAGAAAATAATCCTTATTATCAGGATGAAGAAGTAAAAGACCCAAAAGCTGTAAAGGATTACTTTGAAGAATAAAAGCCAGGATTATTTTTCCTGGCTCTTTTCCCATTCTGGTTTTAATAACGATAACATAAACGTATCATGGAACTGCTCCTCTTGAAACATATAGCCTCGCAGTAACCCTTCATGTCTAAAACCTAATTTATCCAGTAATGACAGGGAGGCAATATTTTCTGGATAAACAATTGCACCGATTCGATATAATCCCAGCTGTTCAAAACTAAACCGAATGACTTCACTGACGGCCTCGGCTGCAAACCCTTGTCTCCACAAAGCGGGATGCAGCTCATAGCCGATTTCCGCCCGTTTATTTTTAAGATTGAGAACGTTTAGACCAACGGTACCAATGATTCTTTGATTTTCCCTTAATTTGATTCCCCAGCGAATTCCCCGCTTATCCAAATAGTGCTTGTGATACATATCAATTAATCGAGTGGCTTCTGCTTGTAAGGTAAAGGGACTGGTTCCATAAAAACGAGTCACTTCATCTAATGATAGTATCTCATAAACCGCATTCATATGTTGATGGGTTAGTTCAATTAGTTTTAATCTCTTCGTTTCCAAAATCGGAAAAGTCATCGGCACACCTCTTTTTTTCACCGTTTCCATCTAAAATGGCAGTCAGAGTAAATATTTCTTTAATTGTATATTGGCTGAATAGAAATATCTAGGCTAAACCCAACAATGGATGAATATTTTTGGTAAAATGCAACCAAAGGGACGAAAGTCAAGAATGATAGAAGGTGTGTAAATGAACGTTAAAGACTATATTAACCTGATCGATACAGAATTATTGCCGAATATAAACTTATCTGTGTTAAATCCATTTGATCCAATCGTGGTGGAAAATCGCTCCAGTTCATGGAAGACGATAGGCTGTGGCAATTATGCAGGGGTTTTCTTACATGAGTCCTACCCGGATTTAGTAGTAAAAGTGTATGGCCGAAATCATGCGGAGCTTGTCAACGAGATGGAGGTTTATCAAAAACTAGGGATACATGAAACCTTTTCAAGACTTTATGCTTATGGAGAAAATTACTTGGTCTTAAAAAAGCTAGAAGGCATCACGTTATTTAATGCACTGATAAAAGGGATTCAGATTCCTAAGCTCGTCATTGAGGATATTGATGATGGTTTAGAGTATGCCCGATCAGTCGGTTTAAATCCTTTTGATGTCCATGGAAAGAATGTTGTAATGTTTGCGGGAAGAGGCTATATAGTGGATGTATCTGATTTTTATAAACAAGGCTATTGCCAAAAGTGGGACGATTTGAAAAAGGCTTATTACAAAATTTATCGGCCTTTTCTGTTTAAATACCATCCGCCCATTCCTTTTTCAGTTGTTGACGGAATTCGTAAAGGTTATCGAATGTATCGAAGATTAAAAAGAAAATGGAAAAAATAAACTATTCGCTAAGTTTTCTGATAATATAGAATAGTATCTATAAACGGGAAGGAGACTGTAATGTGCATTTCCCTGTCTATCTTTTTGGCATGCACCCACACCTCTTGTTCGAATCACTGGCCTATTTTATTGGGTTCAGGGTTTATTTATATACAAGAAATAAGGAAAGAATTCCATTAGATAAAGCCATTTGGGTGGTTGTGGGTGCAACATTAGGTGCTGCGATAGGATCAAAAGTTTTATATTGGTTTGAAAGCCCAGTGAAAACAGTTGAAAACTGGAATAATATCATTTACTTAGTCGAAGGGAAGACGATTGTGGGCGGGTTATTAGGCGGACTCATTGGTGTTGAAAGTGCCAAAAAGTGCATTGGCTGGACACGATCGACCGGTGATGACTTCGTGCTGCCAATAACAATTGGCATGATGATTGGTCGAATCGGCTGTTTTTTAACCGGGTTAGATGATCATACCTATGGGACTCCAACTACTTGGATAACGGGAATTGATTTTGGTGATGGGATAAACCGGCATCCCACCCAGTTATATGAAATCATTTTTTTACTTTTACTCATCATCATTCTAACTTATCTAAAAAGAAAGCAGCTAGGCTGGGAAGGCTTCTTGTTTCAATTATTTATGCTTGGTTATTTAATCTTTCGTTTTTTGATTGATTTTATTAAACCAACCCCGCATCCGTACTTGATTCTTAACAACATTCAACTTGCTAGTTTACTAGGAATCATCTATTACATAGCGCTTGTCTTAAAAAAACAAACGGAAAAAAGGAGAGAGATTCATGCCTAATCGCCCTTATTTATTTTATGAGCTGACAAATAGTATTTGTTCCACCTGTTTAAGAAAAGTAGAAGCGAAAGTAATCATCGAAAATGAGAAAGTCTATTTGGTGAAAAATTGCTTCCAGCATGGGCGGGAGAAGGTACTGATATCGACCGATGTTGCCTATTACAAATGGTGCCGGGAGTTTATCAAACCATCCGAAATGCCTTACCGCTGGAATACCCCCATTAAGTATGGCTGTCCATATGATTGCGGCTTATGTCCGGATCATGAGCAGCATAGCTGTTTAACTCTGTTAGAAGTAACGGAACGCTGTAATTTGAAATGTCCCATCTGCTATGCTGAATCCTCACCTCAAAAAGGCAGTTTCCGCAGCTTAGATAAAATTGAATTTATGCTTGATAATATTATTAAAAATGAACGGCATGCTGATATTGTCCAAATTAGCGGCGGGGAGCCTACAATCCATCCCCAGTTCTTTGACATTCTTGATTTGGCAAAATTAAGGCCTATTCGTCATATAATGGTTAACACGAATGGTCTTCGCATTGCGACCGATAAGGAGTTTGTGAAACGCTTGGCTGCTTATTCTCCCGGCTTTGAAATCTATCTTCAATTTGATAGTTTTGAGAAAGAAGCACTTGAGGAGCTAAGAGGAGTGGACCTAAGGGACATACGAAAGCAAGCTATCGAAAATTTAAATGAGTATAATATCTCGACGACCCTAGTTGTGACCCTTAAGAAGGGATTGAATGATCACGAGGTTGGAACCATCATTCAATATGGCCTGAAACAAAGATGTGTGAGAGGAGTAACGTTTCAGCCGATCCAAGCGGCAGGGCGATTGGAAGAATACGACCCAGCGACGAACCGGTTAACGTTAAGTGAAGTACGGCAGATGATCATCGATCAATCGGAAGTGTTTGGCCCAAAGGATATCATTCCTGTCCCATGTCACCCTGATTGTTTAGCAATGGGTTATGCGTTAAAACAAAATGAATCGGTTACGCCATTAACCGGTCTGATTGATCCTAACATTCTCTTAGAAGGTGAACGAAATACAATTGTATTTGAACAAGATGATCATATAAAGGAAATGATTTTTAAACTATTTTCTCTGAATCATTCACCAGATTCATCGGCATTATCCTTACAAGATCTTTTGTGCTGTCTTCCGAAGGTATCGATGCCAGGACAAATTGGTTATGATAATGTTTTTCGGGTGATTATTATGCAATTTTTAGATGCATATAACTTCGATGTTCGTTCCGTCAAGAAATCCTGTGTTCACATCGCACACCCGGATGGGAGGATTATTCCGTTTGATACTTATAATTTATTTTACCGTGATGATAAAGAGCAGGAATTAAAGAAAATCCAGGCTGAACTTGAGGGGAAAACTTACATTCAGGCAGAATAATTCTTTTTCAAATTGTGGTTAGGGGGTCATTTATTGAGCAAGAATCAAAACGATGGTTCATTAAAGCAACTATGGTTGGGAATAGGGATTGCGCTGGGTATATACCTTCTGGGTGTAATATTATTAATAGCTTCTTCCACCCTAACTCTTCCTTATATGCTGTTTGCTGGAATTGCACTTATCGTCTTCCCAATCGTATCCTTCTCAATGGGAAAGAAACGCCTAGGGCAGGGGGCATTAATTGGCTTAGGGTTAAATATACTGTTATTTTCAGCGTGTGCTGGAATTTTGATAGCCAATTTAGGCGGATGAGGGGGAGAAGCAGGATGGATGATCGTCACTTTCGCAATGCAATGGGCAAGTTTGCCACAGGGGTAACCGTTGTGGCTGTGGAAGTCGAGGGGAGCGTGCATGGCATGACGGCGAATGCCTTTATGTCTGTATCACTCAGCCCAAAACTGGTAGTAGTCTCTATTTCTGAAAGAGCACAAATGTTAGAAAAAATGAACCAAAGCGGAAAATTTTCCGTTAATATCCTAAGCCGTTCGCAGCAGGAGCTATCGATGATTTTTGCGGGGCAGCAAAAAAATCAACAAGAGGTGAAATTTGAGCGGTTAGGCGGGGTTCCGGTATTAGCTGGTGCCGTGGCACAGATTGCCTGTGAAATTTCTGCGGCATATGTCGAGGGGGACCATACCCTGTTTATCGGAAGGGTAACGGACATCCATATCGAAGATTTTGAGCCGCTCATTTATTTTAGTGGAAAATACCGGGCTCTCGCAGAAGAATAAGCTCATATAATAGTTTTTTACTAATTTTAAAGCTTAAACGCTAAATAACGCGGTAAATGGTAAGGTTATTCGTAATATTTTATTAGATAGTCGGGATAAAAAATACGCTGAAAAGATCAGCGTATTTTTTTGTGTTTTCGTACAATAATGATTTTTGTTCTGAAAATAAAAAATATTTAGAATATGTTGACAAGTATATTTGGCCTATGTAGAATTACAGTTAGTAAAAGAAAGCGCTTTTTTTACCGTTTTCACTCAGTAATTATCCGAAATCTATAAGGTTGAAATTTTAGTTTGGGTAAGCTACGACTTTTTTTCTGTTGTTCTTGGTGGCCAACAAAACAACAGAAAAAGTTATTCTGTATCATCACCTCTGGGTAACATCTTTGCATCTATTTTAGATTATAGGAGGTTCCACAATGGCAATGAAGACAATCAGTAGAAATTTTCTTAAGTTTTTGGTTGTAATTCTTGCATTTCAAGATGTAGCTGCAGGGGTAGCAGGATCGATCATGGCAGATATTATTAAAGCATTTCCAAACTACGACCCGACGATTGTCATGCTAGTCGCAACCTTTCCTGGATTAATTCAAATAGTACCAGCCCTCTTTTATGGAAAACTTTCCAAAACGTTTAAGAAAAGAACACTTCTTTTTGTTGGTCTAGGTCTTTTCATCATAGGTGGTACGCTGCCAACATTTATGGACAGTCTGCCATTGATTATAGCGATGAGGGGAGTTTTAGGGTTAGGTGTAGGGATTACCATGCCTTTATCAGTGGATGTCATTACTGATTTCTTTGAAGGCAGAGAAAGAGATTTCTTAATTGGCTTTGGGACCTCTACGATTGCCTGTATCGGGGCCATCTTTTTCCAGCTAGTCGGTGGAATTTTAGCTGATGCTTATGGCTGGCAATATGGGTTTTTAACGTACCTCTTCCCGATTTGGATCTTAGCTGTAACAATTCTTTATTTACCGGAGCCTGAAAAGAAACAGCCAATTGAATCAGCAGGAAATGAAACTCGTGTAAAAGTGAAATTACCAAAAGCAATCTATTGGGTGTGCCTTGGACAAGTTTTATTCTCAGGACTAATCTTTGGTTATGTTACGAATATTTCCGTTGTTATTCAAGCAGATAAATTAGGAAGTGCAACTGAGGCGGGCTTGGCAATCTCTGTTTTTACTTTTGGAACGCTGCTTGCCGGGTTTTTATTCGGGAAAATCAAGCATAAACTTCCGAATTATTACTTGCCGATTGCAGTCATCATAACAGGAATTGGGATGGCGATCTGTTATTTTGCACCTTCCTTGCCAGTTATATTTGCCGGAAGCTTAGTCGGCGGGTTTGGGATGGGGGTTGGACTTCCTGGAGTATTTACAAAGGTTACCGAGCTTACACCGGCTGGAGCCGCATCCGGAGCGGGTTTAGTTGTTGTCGGTCAAGGACTTGGCGGAATTCTTGGGCCATTTGGGTTCCAAGTAGTTCAAAATCTGTTTCATCAAGGAATTGGCAGATTCCCATTAGCGGTAAGTGCGGCAGGTTTAGTTGTTTTGGCGCTTATCTGGGCGTTGTCAATTAGAGCACCAAAAAGTGACGTAGAGGTTCCAATCGGACAGTAAGACTAGAAAAATAGTAATATTTAAAGCTAAAATAATGCGGTCATTTTTCATTATTTTAGCTTTACTAATTTCTTGGAATGGGATGTGAGGTTGAAAGGTTAAGCCCATGAAGATTTAGGAGGAGGATTTAATGGATAAAGGGTTAAAGGTACTAAGAAAATCACCGTTTCAAAAGTTGACAGTTGTAGCTTCTGCTTTAGCTTTAATGTCAGGCTGTTCCTCTAAGATGATCACGGGTCAGGAAGTAAAAGCAGAAGTTTTAAAAACAAAGTCCAACGAACAAAATAAAACTCAGAAAAATGGAGAAAATTCGTCTAAACCAAATATCGTCTATATCGTTTTAGATGACTCCGGGTTTTCTGATATTGGCAGCTACGGTTCAGAAATTAAAACTCCAAACCTAGACTGGTTAGCGGAAAATGGACTGCGATATAACAATTCTCATGTCACACCAGTTTGCTCACCAACACGTGCCTCTTTACTTACAGGAAGAAATCCTCATGATATCGGAATGTCGACAGTAGCTAATTTTGATATGGGTCCTGACTATCCTAATAAACGCGGCCGGATTTATCCTGAGGCGGGCACGATTGCTGAAGTACTAAATGAACATGGCTATAACAATTATGCTTTAGGTAAGTGGCACTTAGCTCCTGCCCATCAAGTTACCCCTGCAGGTCCTTATGAAAATTGGCCGCTTGGAAAGGGCTTTGACCGCTTTTATGGCTTTCTTGAGGATTCTGGTGATCAATACAGACCGGAACTTATACAAGATAATAGTCCAGTAGATGTACCTAAAAAAGAAAACTACCATTTTTCAGAAGATATTGTAGATCGAGCTAACCAATATGTGACGGACCAAGTATCTGTAAATCCGGATAAACCTTTTTTCCTTTATTTATCGTTTGGAGCACAGCACCAACCCGTACAGGTCCCTCAAAAGTATATCGATATGTATAAGGGGGTTTACGACAAGGGCTGGGATAAAATCCGTGAAGATCGATTTAATAAGCAGAAGGAATTAGGGATTATCCCAAAGGACACCAAATTAACTGGACTGAACCCAGGTGTAAAGCCGTGGGCGCAACTTTCGGAGGAGGAGAAAAAGGTATTTGTTCGTTTCCAAGAAACCTATGCCGGCTTTTTAACGCATACAGATGAGCAAATAGGCAGATTTATCCATCAATTAAGCACTTTAGGTCAATTGGATAATACCATGATTGTCTTTCTATCAGACAACGGGACAAGTTCTATGGGGAAAAATACGGGTTCCATCAATCATACATTACCTTATAATGACGTACCAGAAAAGTTAGCGGATGTTGTTAAACACATAGACGATATTGGAAGCGATCGAGCAGGAGCAGAATTTCCGACAGGATGGGCACAAGTAAGTAATACCCCATTCAAATTTTATAAGGCCACAACCTTTGAGGCCGGTGTACATACACCATTGATCATTTATTATCCAAAAAAGATCAAGGATAAGGGGGGCATACGAAATCAATACCTTCACGTAAGTGATATTACACCAACGGTATATGATGTTTTAGGAATCGATTTGCCAAAGGAAATTAATGGAGTAAAACAAATGCCCCTTCAAGGGAAAAGTTTTGCTGACACATTTGACAATCCAAAAGCTTCCGGCAGGGATGTCCAATATTATGAAAACAATGGTCAACGTGCCATCTATGAAGACGGTTGGAAAGCGGTGGCCCTCCATAAGTCGGGTGACCCTTATGAAAATGATAACTGGCAGCTTTATCATACAGCGGAGGATTTTTCTGAGACTCAAGATCTCGCAGCCAAATATCCAAAAAAGCTAAAGGAGTTACAAGCGTTATGGGAGAGGGAAGCCAGGAAGTACGGAGTTTTCCCAATGACAGATATAGCAGGGGATGGTTTTTTAACGATTCCTTCCGATTCTAACCGTGCTAAAAATAGTTTCACGTTTTATCCGGGAATGTCACGTTTGTCCGAGGCCGCTTCCCCCTTTATCATAAATCGCTCGTATTCCATTACAATCCCAATAAATCGTAATAAGGCTTCAGATGATGGTGTTCTCCTTGCATTAGGAGGCTACGAAAGCGGCTATGCCTTATATATTAAAAGTAATAAGCTCATTTACGAATACAACATGGGAAATGCTGTCTATAGAATTCAATCCAATAGTGAGGTACCTACTGGTCCATCCACTATTCGCTACGATTTCACGAAAACGGAAGCAAACAAAGGCATAGGTTGTTTATTTATTAATGGACAGGAAGTAGCCGAAGGAACAATTGAGCACACCCATCAATATAAAATTGCCTTTGAAGGGTTGGATATTGGAAAGGACACGCTTTATCCAGTTAGTTCAGAATACAAAGATGAAGGTGAGTTTAAATTCACAGGGGAAATAGAGAAAGTGATTTATCAACTAAATTAGGATAAGGTCTATTAAATAATCAAAGGACAGAAGCCAGTAACATTCAAATTTGTTACTGGCTTAAATTTTAGAAGTGAGGGAAGTTAAAATGAGCAACGTTCAAGAGCAAGATAAGGGATTTCACATAATAGCAAAACCATCAGGCCCGATCTGTAATTTAGATTGCAAATATTGTTTTTATACGGAAAAGGAGGCTTTATTCACGGGTAACAGGTATCTTCACATGTCAGAGGAGGCCTTAGAGGAGTTTATTCGGCAATACATATCCTCACAAAAGGTGATCGATATTCCTTTCGTTTGGCAGGGAGGAGAACCGACTTTAATGGGGCTGGACTTTTATAAGAGAGTGGTAGAATTACAAGCAAAATACAGCAAAGGCAAGCGAATTACGAATTCATTGCAGACTAACGGTACTCTATTAAATAAGGAGTGGTGTGAATTTTTAGCGAAAAATCATTTTTTAGTGGGATTAAGTATCGACGGACCAGAAAATATTCACAATCATTACAGGGTAGATAGGGGGGGAGGGGCGACGTTTAAAAAAGTTCAACACGCCTTACATCTTTTAAAAAGATATAAGGTCGAGTTTAATGTATTAGTTTGTGTAACCAGCTACTCTTCAAACTATCCCCTTGAAATCTATCATTTTTTAAAAGATCAAGGTGCAGCGTTTATTCAATTTATTCCAATTGTGGAACGATTGCCGGATGTGGAAGCAAAAAAACTGGGTCTCCGTCATGCAACACCGCCACCTGTTAATCACGCAGATTTACAAGAAACCGTTTCCTCTTGGACTGTCGAATCAGAGAAATATGGAGACTTTCTGATTGCTATTTTTGATGAGTGGGTGAGAAATGACGTAGGTACCGTACATGTAATGAATTTTGAACACGCGCTAACCTCCTGGCTGGGGCTGCCTTCAACATCCTGTATCTTTGCCGAGACCTGTGGCAGGGCAGCAATGATAGAACATAATGGCGATGTCTACTCTTGCGACCACTATATGTACCCAGAGTATAAATTGGGTAACATTTTTGATGCTACCTTTACTGGAATGATGGAGTCTAATCAACAGCGAGTATTTGGTGAGAATAAAAAGACTTCACTTCCGAAATACTGCCAAACATGCGAGGTGCGTTTTGCTTGTAATGGAGAATGCCCTAAGCATCGTTTCCTCCACACACCCGATGGGGAACCTGGGCTAAATTATTTGTGTGCAGGCTACAAAAAGTACTTTCATCATATACACCGATATCTGAAAGTCATAGTGCAGTTGATTGAAAATGGACTACCTGCATCCGATGTAATGAAGGTTATTGAAAGACCGCTTATATTGAAAAAATAGTAGGCTGATTCTTTTAATGAAAAAATATTTAGAATTTATTGACAAGGAAAGATTGATAGAGGTAAAATTATAGATAATTAGAGAAAGCGCTTTAATCAGGGGGATTTACCCTTTTAACAGTGGTAATTTCTAATACTAAAATTTTAGTTATGAATAATGAACATAATTCTGGTAACGGAGGTAAACGAATGACATTTGTTGAAACCAAGAAAATTCAGACTGGAAACTACCAAACTTACATCCATGAGGGCGGAGAAAAACCTTCTGAGACAATTATTTTTCTTCATGGAAGCGGACCAGGGGCAAGTGCTAATACAAATTGGAAGCATATCTTACCGAATTTTAAAGAAAAATTTCATGTAGTCGCACCTGATATTTTTGGGTTCGGTCAAACCGATCATCCAAATGAATATCCCAAAAATGGCGCTGAATGGATGAGTGAGCGTGTGCAGCAAGTATTGGCTATAATGGACACATTAGAAATAGAAAAAGCTCACTTAGTTGGAAACTCTCTTGGAGGTGTGATTGCTCTTCATCTCCTAATGTATGCTCCGAATCGGTTTGATCGTGTGGTCTTAATGGGGGCTGGCGGTGGTTTAACGGAACCAACTCCAGAGCTTGCCAAACTGGCAAACTTCCATAAGGATCCTAATCCAGTAGCCTTTAAAAACTTATTAAGCTGGTTCTTATATGATAAAAGCATGCTTGAAAATGAACTCGACGCCATCGTGGCCGAGCGATTAGAGATGTTTTTAAAACCGGAAGTACGTAGATCTTACGAGGAGAATTTCACCAAATCACATCTTTCAGATATGCTAATCCCACCTTCTGCCTTAAAACAAATGGATCATCCAATCTTACTTATCCACGGACATGGAGACCGATTCGTACCAATGGAAAGCAGTCTTTATGTTATGGACTATCTGCCAAATGCTCAACTCCACATTTTTAAACGCTGCGGCCATTGGGCACAGGTAGAGCAAAAAGAAAGATTTATAAAATTAACATCCGATTTTTTCAACGGTGAACTTTAAAATCAACATCCCATACACCGTTGCTTCCCTATTATTAGTAGTTTAGATAATAATAGACACCATGAAAAAATTACCATAATATAGGGGTAACTAAATCCTTGAAAACTAGTAGGTGTATGTGATGAAAATTGAAAAGGCTTATCGTTATATAAAAAGATTAATTATCGAAGGAATTTTAGAGCCCGATACCGCCATTAATGTGAATGAAATTGCCGAGACCTTAAAGATGAGCCGGACACCCGTACACAAAGCGCTATCCAAGCTGGAACAAGAAGGCTTTCTTTCGATTGTGCCGCAGGTAGGAGTCTATGTGAAAAGACCTGATCCTGAAGAAGTATTAGAACGTCTTCTAGTCTGTGCGAATCTGGATGCATTGATGACCGAGCAGGCCGCGTTATTCTTAACGCAAGAAGAATTTACTTATATGGAGTCCATCTTAGAACGAATGGATCAACCGGAATTGTCTGCTGACGAATATGGCAGCCTCAACATTGACTTTCACCGTACCATCTATGAAGCCTCTAAGTTAACCTATACCTTCAACTTGGCAAAGCAGCTATGGGATTATCTGAATTTCGTCGGAAATCCGGAGGACTTATTCACTAGTGACAGACGGCAACAGTCACAAACCGAGCATTGGATGATTTTCTATTACTTGAAGGAAAATGATAGCAAGTCCGCTAAAAATCTGATGGAAAAACATATGCGCCGAGTAGCCAAGCTGGTTGGTGAAAAATATCAGGGCATTGAACTGAGCCGGCGTATCCTAAGCTAGTCCAAAAACTACTAATCCAGGAGGTCCTATTAATGGAGCAAAGTGTGGTTGAATTAAAAAAAGAATTGGTGGAGAATGCTCGGTCCCTGATCCCAACATTACGGGAACATAGTGAGGAAATTGAAAAAACAAATACGTTACCCCAGGTAATTATTGAGGAAATGAAAAATAAAGGCACCCTTAAAGTGTTACGCCCTCATCTCTTTGGCGGTTATCAAACCAATATGCGGACATATACCGAGGTTGTAACGGAAATTTCACGAGGTAATGGATCGGCTGGCTGGTTTGTGGCGTTAAGTAATATACGGGATTATATGATCTCTTATACGTTTGGTGAAAAGGCACTAAGTGAAATTTATCCTCCTGGAAAAGATGTAGTGCTGGCCGGTAACTTTAAGCCAATCAAATGCAATATTAAAAAAGTAGATGGCGGCTATTTTATCGAAGAAGCACAATGGCCGTTTGTTTCCGGCAGTCCCCACGCTGACTGGTGCTATTTTGGCTTCCCGCTTGTCGATGACAACGGCGGGATCGAGATGGCAATTATGGTAATTCCACGGGACGAACTAGAAGTACTAGATGACTGGTATGTAATGGGTCTTAAGGGATCAGGCAGTAATAGCTGCAAAATCCAAAACGTCTTTGTTCCTGAACATCGCGTGTCGTTGGATCGTCTGGCAAGTAAAGGTCATTATTTAATTGACCCGCTTAAGGATGTTGGATTATATCGTTCGTCCTTTGTGCCATCACTAACCTTATCGATCGTTGCCCCGGCATTAGGACTTGCTCAGGCTGCAATGGATTTATATATGGAGAGACTTCCAAAGGCTGGAATTGGGAACACCTTCTACAATAAGCAAAACGAGGCACCAATCACTCATCTGCAGGTTGCGCAGGCACAGCTTAAAATTGATTCGGCAGAACTTCATCTCTATCGGGCTGTAGACAAGATTGATGATTATGCAGAACGGGGAGTCGAAATGGATAAAGCTGAAATTGTCAAAGTGAAAGCGGACTTTGGTTATGTAAATCAATTATGTAAGGAAGCGATTGATCTCCTTGTTGCTGGAGTAGGTTCGATGTTCACTTATGAGACAAACGCATTGCAAAGGGTTTATCGGGATTTCTTGACGATGCATTTACACGGCTTTATCACTCCATCCAGTTTAATAGAAACGTACGGCAGAATACTGTGCGGACAGGAACCGAACACTTATTTTGTATAAACAATACTTCTAGAGTAGGACCAACAGGCTAGCGCAATTTCTTTGAAAAAATGTAAGGGCTTTCCTAATAAAAATAGTCTAGGAGGATTTAAAATGAGTTTACCAGAGATTGCAAAGTTAGGACATGTCGCATTAGTGACGGAAGACTTAGAGAAATCACTTTGGTTTTATAAGGATGTCATCGGCCTCGAAGAAACTGAAGTGGTAGACGGGACCCATTATTTACGTGCTTGGGGAGATTTTGAACACCATACCCTTTCAGTCAAAGCAGGAGGCAAAAATCATCTCGACCATATCGCCTGGAGAACCAAGCGCCCTGAGGATGTAGAAGGTTTTGCAAATCTATTAACAGAAGCAGGGACAGAAGTTACTTGGATTGAGGCAGGAGTGGAGGCCGGGCAAGGCAGAGCCATACGTTTTCAATTACCGAGTGAACACCGCTTTGAAATTTACTATGATATGGAAAAAACGTTAGCTGAGCCATCAAAACGTTCCGTCTTGAAGAATCAAACCTATAAATCCTGGGCCCGCGGGGTATCGCCGCGTCGCATTGACCACGTAAACCTGTTAACATCTCTCAAAGCGAATGTGATTTCAGACTACTTAAAGGAGAAGTTAGGTTTTAAAATGAGGGAATACGTAAAAGCACCAGATGATTCGTTAGTGGGGGCTTGGTTAAGTGTAACGCCATTGGTTCATGATATCGCCGTCAGCCATGATCCATTCTCACCAACAACACACCAAATCCATCATATTTCCTATTGGCTCGATAATTCCCAGGACCTGTTAAGAGCCGCCGATATTTTAAAAGAGAATGGAATCTTCTTTAAAGGACCTGGTAAGCATGGAATTTCACAAGCTATGTATATCTACGCCATCGATCCAGGCAGCGGATTACGAATAGAATTGTTTACAAACGGTTACTTAATATTTGAACCTGACTGGGAGCCAATCGAATGGACATTGGATGAGATGGACATCGGCTTTACATTCTGGGGCGATCAAATGGACAATAAGCCAGAAAACAATCCAACAATAGAAGCATAGCGTTACAATATGACAAAGTTTAAAGATAGAAAGGGGAACAACGGGATGGATGATCGTCAATTTCGAACAGCAATGGGGAAATTTGCAACAGGTGTTACCGTGATTGCCACTGATGTGGATGGGGATGTACATGGAATGACAGCGAACGCCTTTATGTCTGTTTCACTCGACCCGAAGCTGGTTGTCATTTCGATTGGAGAAAGGGCTCGTATTCTTGAGAAAATTAAACAGAGTAAAACATTCTCTGTGAATATATTAGCGGCAGATCAACAAGAACTGTCGATGATTTTTGCAGGACAGCTAAAGGAGCACCGAGAGGTAATTTTTGACCGCCTTGATGGAAAGCCGGTATTAGCTGGTGCGGTTGCCCAAATCGCTTGTGAGGTATCAGCCGAACATGTGGAGGGGGACCATACCCTCTTTATTGGCAGGGTAACAGATATTCAGCTTGAAGATGCCGAACCGCTCATTTTTTACAGCGGCCGTTACCGTTCATTAACCGAAGAAGAAGCTGTAACGCTTAAATAACGATGTGTGTAAGACTCCTTGCAGAAAACGATAAGGAGTCTTTCTTTTATAAAGAATGCTTCGATTTTAATTAGTCGATAAGGGGTGTGGCCATGAAGGGGAACCTGGCTAGTATACTGGAGCTAACTACTAGTGAAGAAAAGAATAAAAAAATGATCACCACTTCCTCCGCCTTTGGACTGTTACGTAAAGGGATTATTGAGAATTTAGGAATGACACGGGCAAAGGGATTTCTGCTTCGTTACGGCTGGAGCCTTGGTGTTACCGATGCCGAGGAAGCAATGAAAAAAACTTCCAATATTGATGAACTCCTTCAGCAAGCTGCGATCCTTCATTTAAGCACAGGCCATATTAAAGATATTCAATCGGAACGAATTATCGAAATGAGCGATTCTGACACGATAAAATCGATTCTTGGCAAAGGAAAATGGATTGATTCCTTTGAAGCGAACGAACACTTAAAGCATCATGGTCAATCAGATATTCCAGCCTGTCATACCCTAACCGGCTATGCTAGCGGGTATATGTCTACGGTTTGCAAAAGAAGTGTCATTGTAAAAGAAATTAGCTGTATTGCCAAGGGGGATCCTGAATGCTGTTTCGAAGCGAGGCTGCAGGAAGATTGGGGTTCTGAGATCCAAGAGGAATTAAAATTTTATAACGAAATTAATATCATCGAGGAACTCGAGTATACCTACGAGCAATTGCTAGAGCAGCGTAAACTTGTGGAAATGGTTTCTAAATTCCATAAAAAACTAACGGAAAGTGTCTCAAATGGGAGTAATCTTCAAGATATAGCTGACATTACCTTTAAACTACTAGGCGTGCCCATTTCCATTGAAGATTTAGGCTTCCAAAAAATTGTTTATGCAGGAATAGAGAAAGAAGAGTACGAAAACTTGAGTCTCGAATTAAAGGATAGTTTGGTCCGAAAAAGTCGAAAAAACAACTCGAGTCTGCCAGTGTTTACTGAAACAACTAGATTGAAAACAGTTCACCAAGAACGCCTGATCACACCGATTATTGTCCAAAAAAAGGTAATTGGTTATTGCAGCTTCCTCTATCCCAAACGTTCTCGGGCTAGTAGAGAAGACAATAACATTATGTTTATTGAACGGGTAGCCAACGCCGCCTCTTTGTATCTCCTGAATGAAAAAACGAGTTTTGAAGCTCTGGAAAAAATGAAGGGTTACTTTTTGGAGCAAATCCTAAAACGCCAATATTCTGCCCGAGAAGAGGTAATCCATCGAGGCAGGTATATGGGGATTAATTTAGAAGAACCGTTTTTTGTGGCAGCATTAGACTTAAAGGAAAAGGGGAATACCTCAGGGATTAGGAAAGACCAATACGACCAATTTCTCGAGACCATTGCCAAGTATTTAGATATTCAGGGGTATAAAGCGTTAATTGGCCAATATGGAGGTCAAATTATTATGCTGATTCCCGAATCAGCTCAACTGTTAAGTCATCTTGGTAAAATGATAAAGCATGTCGAAACGACACATTCTCTCTATGAATGTAAAATGGGGATAAGTGACTCTGCTGAAGAGATTGAGAGCGTTCTGGAAAGCTTAGAAGAATCATTGATTGCCTTAAGGATGGCAACAGGAAAAAAGATTATTCATTTTAAAGATTTAGGAATTGTCGGTGTGTTGATTAATTCCAAAAATGTCAGCGGAATTAAGAAAATAGCTAAACAAGAATTAGGACCGCTCTTTAAATTAGGCGAGGCCAAACAAAAGGAATTAGTTAAAACTCTCTACGTGTTTCTAGCGAATGGAGGTAAGCTGCAGCAAACGATGGATGATTTGGCTCTATCCATGAGTGGTCTGATGTATCGAATCAATAAAATTGAAAGCCTGCTTCAAAAAGATTTACGTGATTCCACTCAAAGTTATCAGTTGCAGTTAATTTTAGATTCTCTTTTGGCATTAGGGGAGCTAGATATTTAATCCTGCGAAGCATTCCATCAAGAGGAGTGCTTTTTTTGTTAGCTGCGTTAAACTTGAATGTTGATTTCCGCTCCAGGCGGCAAGCGGTTCGCGGGCGTGCCGGGGAGCCTCCTCGGCGCTTGCGCCTGCGGGGTCTCCCCTGCCCCTTACTCCCGCAGGAGTCTTCGCCGCCTTCCGCTCCAATCAACATGGCTCAAAATCAACAGTATCCTTTAATACTACCTTTTTTAAAACCAATAAAGACTTCCGAAAAATTATTTCCAATATAAATTAGTTAAAAATCACAAGATGTTAACTACTTTTTATTCTAGTAATAGTTAATTGAATTTTCTAAAATCAATAAATGTAAGGGTTTTCATTAACGAATAGGGGGAAACGATATTGAATCAAGCTCAATCGATTGAAAAAAGTACGGTCAAGAAAACGATGAACAGGATTTTGCCGTTTATTTTACTTTTATATGTTGTGGCTTTCTTGGACAGGGTTAATATGGGCTATGCTGCCTTAGAAATGAATGCTGATTTGTCCTTAACCGCAGAGGCATTTGGCTTGCTGTCAGGCTTATTCTTTATCAGTTATTTTATCTTTGAAGTTCCAAGTAATTTGATTATGCACAAAGTCGGGGCAAAATTGTGGATTTCACGAATTATGATTTCGTGGGGCATTGTGGTGATCTTAACAGCATTTATTCAATCGGCCACTCACTTATACATTTTGCGGTTTTTACTGGGCGCAGCTGAGGCAGGCTTTGTTCCTGGAATCGTCCTTTATTTAACGTATTGGTTTCGAAGCCGTGAGAGGGGGCGGGCAACCGCGTTATTTTTCGTTGCCTTGCCATTAAGTGCGTTAATTGGAGCACCACTGTCAACCTGGATTATGGACACCATTTCGTGGGGAGGTTTAGCAGGCTGGAGATGGATGTTTATTATCGAAGGTATTCCGGCCGTACTTTTGGGGATTGTCGTTCTATTTTATTTGACCAATAAACCGGCCAATGCCAAGTGGTTAACCGAAGCGGAAAAGACCTGGCTCGAAGGGGAATTGGACAAGGAGCGAGCCTTAAGTGCAAAGTTAAATAAAACCTCCCATCTAGGTATGTTGAAGGATTCAAAAGTATGGAAGTTAGCTTTATTTAATATTGCTGGTTTTATTGCAGTCAATGCCTTGTCGTACTGGATGCCAACAATCATTAAATCTTTATCGGCCTCTTCAACAACCAACCTGCAGATCGGCTGGCTAGCCATGATACCTTCGATTATAGCTATTCCCTCTATTCTATTTACGGGTTGGAACGCGGACCGAACGAATTCACACAAATGGCATTTGGCGGCATGTGTAACCGTGGCGATGGTCGGCTTTTTAGGTTGTGCCTTCGTGTCAAGCGTTCCCATGATGGTTTTGATGCTTTCGATTACTTCTGCAGGACTATATGGAATATCCGGAACTTTTTATGCCTATATTACTTTCTTCTTCTCTGAATCAACGGCACCAGCCGGCATCGCCTTAGTAAGCACTCTTTCCTCATTAGGCGGATTCGTGGGGCCGATGATTATGGGTGTTTTCAATTTTACCCAAGCCATGTTCATCATCGCAGGCTTCCTTTTAATCAGCTTGATTACACTTACAACTTTAAAATTATTCCCTAATAATAAGACTGATCTGGCCGAAGACAATATCATAGAAGTACCAAATTAATAGAATCAGTAAGTGACCTACTTTAGTCCGGGCGTATAACCCGGATTTTCTTATGTAAAAGTTAAACCAAAACCAATAAAAAATAGTTGAAAATTGAATTAAATCAAATGGTTTTTTCTCTAGAATTAAAACACTCAATTTTCTAAAATTTAAATCAAGAACAAGATTAAGAATAAATGTAAAGGGTTTCATTAACACCTTACCTAAAGAAGGGAGAATTTAATTTGGATCAGATTAAACAAAAAGTAATTAAAACCAAAAACTTTGAAACATTTCTTAATCGTACAGGGGAAGGAAACTCTGAGGCCATTTTATTTTTACACGGATCTGGCCCGGGGGTGTACGCATGGGCGAATTGGCGTTATGCCTTAAACGCCTGCAGTGAGCACTATGATTGCCTTGCTCCTGACCTGCTTGGTTTTGGCAATAGCAGCCATCCCGAAACTCTGCCCAAGAATCGCCAGGGCTGGGCCGATCTTTGGGTCAATCAAATCATCGAACTGTTGGATGAATTGGGAATTCAAAAAGCTCATGTAGTAGGCAATTCGTTAGGTTGTTCGATCGCTCTAGAATTGCTCTTGGAGCATCCGGAACGGTTTAGCAGTGTTGTCTTGATGGGGCCTGGCGGGACGCCTAATACCAAACTTAGTACGGAGCTTGCCCGTGCGAAGGGATTCTATGAGAATCCGTCGGAAAAGAAAATGCGCCAGATTATGAGCTGGTTTGTCTATGATGCTGAAAAACTAGCACCGGAAATTGATGCCTTGGCAGAATCCCGTTATGAAACGGCAATGCGTCCGGAAATTCAACGCTCCAATGATGCCATCTTTGCTACTGCTGCTGTTCCCGTCCCTGTTACGGCTTTAAAACGAATTCAGCACCCCGTTTTATTAGTACACGGACGAGACGATATGGTTTGCTCGATTGAATCAAGCTATTACTTGCTATCTTATTTGCCAAATGTCCAGCTTCATGTCTACGGTCAAACAGGACATTGGACGCAAATTGAACAGAAAGATAGTTTTAATCAATTAATCCAAGATTATTTTTCTAATAAACTCTAATGGAGGTTTTGGGAATGACTTTACCGGAAATTGCAAAGCTGGGACATGTGGCCCTTGTTACACCTGACCTTGAAAAATCACTGTGGTTTTTCAGGGATGTAATAGGCTTGGAAGTAACCGAAGAGAAAAATGGAATCTATTATTTGCGCGCCTGGGGGGACTTTGAACATCATACGCTTTCCCTTACAGCGGGGGACCGAGGCTATATTGACCACATTGCTTGGAGAACCAAACGTTCTGAGGATGTTGAAGGATTTGCGCAGTTGTTAGAAAAGGCTGGAACAGAAGTCAGATGGATTGAAGCAGGCGAAGAGACAGGGCAAGGACGGGCCATCCGGTTTAAATTGCCGAGTCAGCATTCTTTTGAAATCTATTATGACGTAGAAAAACCAAAGGCAGATGAAAAGAGACGATCCGTCTTGAAAAACCAGACCTATAAATCATGGGCCCGCGGCTGTTCGCCTCGAAGATTTGATCATGTCAATATTGCTACTTCGATGGATGTTGGTGAAATTCTTGATTACTTAGGGAGTCAGCTCGGCTTTAAACTCCGTGAATATGTGAAATACAATAATGGAAAAAAAGTGGCAGGCTGGATGAGTGTCACTCCATTGGTTCATGATATTGCCGTTATCTCGAGACCGCAGGCAGAAACGCCAAACCAGCTGCATCATATTTCGTATTGGCATGATAACGCCCAAGACATTTTAAGGGCTGCTGATATTTTAAAAGAAAATGGCATTAATTTTATCGGACCTGGAAAGCATGGTGTATCTCAAGCGTTTTATCTCTATGTATTGGATCCTGGAAGCGGCTGCCGTGTCGAATTGTTTAGCGGTTCCTACTTAATACTAGAGCCCGATTGGGAGCCGGTTGAGTGGACAGAAGCAGAGCACTCGATTGGTAATACCTACTGGGGGGATTCTGTGATGGATAAGGAAATGAATAAACCGACCATTGAAGCTTAATTAAAGTGCTGACTCATCACCATATTGAGTCAGCTTTTTTAAAAGAAAGGGAGAGGTCTGTGACTGAAATACGAAAATTTGAAACAGATATAGTGGTTATTGGAGCTGGAAATGCTGCTATGTGTGCGGCCATATCCGCACGAGAAAATGGCGCTTCGGTCATGGTGCTGGAAAAGGCACCTGAATCCGATAAAGGCGGAAATAGCACATTCACCCATGGTTCGATTCGGTTTGCTTATGAGGGCAATGAAGACTTACAACAAATCATGCCTGATCTGACTGCAGAAGATTTTGCCATCACAGACTTCGGATCCTATCCGGAAGAGGAATTTTTTAATGATATGTGCCGCATGACGGAATACCGTACCGACCCAGAGCTCGCATCACTCCTAACTGGCAATAGTTTTGAAACGATGAAATGGCTGGTATCCCATAAGGTACGATTTGTGCCGATTTATGGCCGACAAGCATTTAAAGTAGATGGTAAATTCAAATTTTGGGGCGGGATGATTGCAGAATCGGTCGGAGGCGGTCCAGGTTTAGTCGGGTCACTGCACGAGGAAGCCTCGCGGTTAGGTGTGCAAGTATTATTTAATGCCATGGCGTCAGAACTGATTCATGATGATGATGGAGTCCATGGGGTTATTTTTAAACATAAAGGGAGAACCTCGGAAGTTCGTGCTAAAGCAGTAATCTTAGCTTCCGGGGGCTTTCACGCCAACCCGGAAATGCGGACACGGTATTTAGGTCCGAAATGGGATTTAGCTCATGCAAGAGGCAGCCGTTATAACACGGGTGAAGGGATTCAAATGGCATTAAATATTGGTGCAATTGCCAGTGGAAACTGGTCAGGCTGCCATTCGGTGGGCGGAGACCGGTACCTGCCGGAATTCACGGAAGGCTTTCAAAGGCTAAGCTATCCATTTGGCATTATCGTAAATGCGGAGGGCAAACGCTTTGTTGATGAAGGCGCAGACTTTCGCAACTATACGTATGCAAAATACGGCAAGCTGATACTGGAACAGCCTAGCCAATTTGCCTGGCAGATTTTCGATCAAAAGGTGTCAGGTCTATTACGGGAAGAATATCGTGGCAAACAAGTAACAAAAGTCAAAGCAAATACATTGGAAGAATTGGCCGAGAAGCTTGACGGTGTCGATCCTAACGGATTTTTACAAACTGTCAAGGAGTACAATGAGGCGGTCCGGGCTGATATTCCGTTTAATCCTAATATCAAGGATGGCAAGTGTACAGAAGGGCTGGCGGTTAGGAAATCCAATTGGGCAAATACCCTGGATGAAGGCCCATTTGAAGCCTACGCTGTTACATGCGGCCTCACCTTTACTTTTGGCGGGTTGAAAATAAATTCGAACGGAGAAGTGCAGGACGTTTTATATCAATCGATTCCAGGGTTATATGCGGCTGGTGAACTGGTGGGCGGCTTATTCTACTTTAATTATCCTGGTGGTGCAGGCTTAATGGCAGGTTCTGTTTTTGGAAAAATTGCAGGCGAAAATGCTGCACGATTTGTCCATCTAGGAAAAGAAGAGTTGGTTTAACGGTAAAGATTAGTTGTTTTCTTGTTAGAGATAACATTAAAGAGGGGTGCGAAATATGGTAAACAATGTATTGGATGAAAACAAATCCGATTTGAGCTTGTTGTTAAAAGGGGCAGAAATGGTTGGCAAAATTGCAGAATCAGAAGCGCTCGAAGCAGACCAGAATAAAACCGTTTCAAAAAATGTCATTGATGCGATAAAAGAAGCTCGCTTATCCAAGTTATTACTGCCGAAAAAATATGGAGAGCCTCAAGTGAATTTAAGAGAGTATTCCCAGATTATCCACACGGTTGGAAAATATAATACCTCTGCTGCTTGGTTAACTTTTCTTTATTCCATTCATAATAGTTTAGTAGCATTTATGACGAAACAGGGAGCAGAAGAAGTGATTAATCAGGGGGGATTAATCGCAGATATCTTTGCTCCGATAGGGAAAGTGGAAAAGGATGGGGATGGTTTTCGGATCACTGGTAAGTATAGTTTTGTAAGCGGAATCTTATATAGCGACTGGGTGTCTCTTGCCGTCAAATTAAAATTAGACGGCAATGAAGAGAATGAGCTATGCATGCTGACATTACCGGTATCTGATGTACAAATAGTAGAAAATTGGGATACGTTAGGCCTTAGGGGAACAGGAAGCAACCAGGTAATTGTTGATAATGTCTACGTTCCAAAGCATCATCTTATACGGCTTACTGTTGCAGATCGTACAGGCAGACCTCCTGAAGGTTATGATAAAGACTATCCTCTTTATGATGTTCCATTTTTCTCATCTTTTTGTATTGGATTCCCTATGGTCGCACTAGGCGGCGCGGAGCGTTTACTAGAGGAATTTAAGAAACGGACGGAAAAGCGAGTCCGATTAGGAGGAAATTCTGCTAAAGATTCCCGTCATCAGGGAGTATTAGCTGAATTAACGATTAAATATTACGAATCAGAAGGTCTATTAGACAGATATATTTCTTTATTAGAAAACTATGAAATGGGCAAAGAAGATAAACGTGGTGAATTTGCTGCCATTAGGGCAAAAATCACGAAAAACGTAGCGGATATTGCAGTGAAAATTTTGTTGACACTTGGCGGATTTTCGATGTTTAAAGGAGATCCAATCGAAATGTTCATTCGCGATCTTTTGGCTGTATGTACACACCGATCCAATCTTTACGAAGACTCGGTTGAAGCATTTGGAAAAACACAATTTGGCTTTGATGTATCGATTAATGGGTAAGGCTTATGTGAACTAAGAAGGAGGCACCTGCATGGAAACGATTTATTTGAATCCCGATAATCTGACACACTGGCAGCAAAAGGCAGAACCGAGCGTCATGGCGCTAGGATTTTTTGACGGCAT
Source organism: Bacillus sp. ISL-18 (assembly GCF_018613415.1). Classification (GTDB taxonomy): domain Bacteria; phylum Bacillota; class Bacilli; order Bacillales; family Cytobacillaceae; genus Neobacillus. The sequence continues at coordinate 828,410 of NZ_JAGGQG010000002.1, forward strand.
TCATATCGGTCACCGTGAAGTCATTCAAACCGCTTTTAGGAAGGCAAAAGAGGAAAATCTACTTTTAACGGTAATGAGTTTTTTTCCGCATCCCAAAACCGTTTTATCAAATGGAAAAACAAAAGTAGAATATCTAATGCCGTTACCTGAGAAAGAGAAACTGTTCTCTGAACTTGGTGTCGATCTATTTTATATTGTTGAATTCGATCGGGAGTTCGCATCGCTGTCGCCAGAAAAGTTTGCTGCTAAATATATACTCAATCTCGGTGTCGTCCATGCAGTTGCAGGTTTTGATTATACGTACGGCTTTCGCGGTGAAGGGAATATGGATCGATTGAAACGAGATTCAGGCGGAGTCCTCGAAGTTACGAAAGTCAATAAAGTTGAATGCCGTGGTGAGAAAATTAGTTCAACAAGCATTCGGGAAAAATTAGCAAAGGGAATTGTAGAAGACTTGCCTGCCTTTTTAGGACGGTCTTATGAAGTGGGCTGTGAATGGGACGGCAGTGCATTAAAAGTTAAACCTTATTATACCCTGCCAGGTCAGGGCAAATATGCTGTTACGTTAACAAGTGGATGTCATTCACAAGAAATAGAGGTATTTGTGACAGGTGAAAACAAAATGATTCCACTTCTAAATGTTTCGGAACGATTCATAAAGAGTGATACAGCGGTTTCGGTTACTTGGCACCAGCGGTTAACGAAAGATAGAAGGATTTCAATTAGCGAAAGGGATTGGTTACACTCTTCGAAATACAGTTTTGTTTGGAATGGATAATAAGATAAAAGAAGAAATATTCAGAGGTAGAAAACGGCAAATACTCTAAAATTTTTTTAAAAAATTAGCAAAAAGCTAACTTTGAACAGAACCCAAAAAGGTGGATTAAAATAGTAAACTAATTGCTAGGTGGTAAGAATTCTGTACTTTACAGGAGTCTTACCACCTAGTTTTTTTTCTTACGATTGAAATTTTAGTAACCAAATCTATCTGCCGAACTGCCGAAGCCTGAGTTTCGGAAAAACATGTGGATAAAAGTATATCACGTCAATTTAACATTTATTTTTAATAGGGAAAATAATAGTGGTTATTTGATTGTAAAAATATATTGACAATTAGAGCAAATTTCTAATAAAATTAGGCTAACACATATAATTGTATACAATTACACAAATGTACTGTTATACAATTTTATTTACACTATTAAAATTACTAAATTAACTAAAAAGGGAGCTTAAATAATGCTGAATTCATCTCAAATGAATCGGAGGTTATCTACAAAGGACTTTGTTTATTTCGAAATAAAGAAAAAAATTATTGAGGGTATCTTAGCTCCTGATCAACCAATTAATGAAGAGTATTTAGCAACTGAACTCAATATAAGCAGAACACCTATTAGAGAAGCCTTACAGAGGCTGGAAATCGAAGAACTTATCCAGAGGTTACCAAATGGGCGCCTTAAAGTAGCACCTATCTCAATTCAAGAGGTTGAGGAAATTTTTCATGTTAGAAGCTTACTTGAAGGGCTGATAGCTAGGGAGGCAACGACAAAGGCAACTGCAAACGATATACAAAAGTTAGGTCAATTTACTCAACTTATTGTCACTGCGGCTAATAATGATAGAGGAGAAGAAGTTGTTTATTATGGAAGTGAATTTCACTCATATCTTTATCAAATTAGCAAAAATAAAACTGCAAATAAGATTTTAAATCAACTTAATGATCACATATCTAGATACCGTAGGTTAGGACCTATTAAAAATAATGAGAGAAGTAGAAAGGCCGCAAAAGAACACCAAGAAATGTTTGAAGCAATCTCCAATAAAAACCCCGATAAAGCTGAGAAATTAATGAGAGAACATATTAACAATAGTTTAAAGGCCGCGGTTCATACAATTGAAGTACATCTTCAACAAAATATTGATGAAAATAACTGATTAATAGCATCTTTAAGTAGAGCTCAAAAATTGAGCTCTTATAATATAAGTTAAATTTTCGAAATATTTAAAATAGATAGATGATAGTGATTGCTCATTTTAATATCCAATACAACCCTAAATTTTAGGAAACAAATAAAGAGAGATAATACCATTGGATTAAATTATCCCGGAAGAAATGGCATTTTAACCAGAACCCCCCGTGCTACATTACATTTGGCTCTGGTTGTGATTAAATAAACAAAATTGAGTTCAGTCAATTGATTTTTCAAATGTCATAGCCATTTCATCCTTGTTCAAAATGAATACGTTTACATTTTTGGAGGTTGATGCATTTGGGAATTTTGTAGACTAGTTGATTTTTAGTGTTCCTCATGTCAATAGAAAACTAATGTCCATAAAAGGCATGAGATTGTGCAGGCTGTCCTAATTAGATCCTTAAAAAATTTTGGGGGAAATTTACGAAAGAAGGGGAAATATGTGAATGCAGAAAGGAAATATGAAACAGATATTGTAATTGTTGGGGCGGGGAATGCTGCCATGTGTGATGCTATTGCAGCAAGGGAGCAGGGAGCCAACGTTATTGTCCTAGAAAAGTCACCTGAAAATGAAAAAGGTGGAAACAGTGCTTACACCCATGGATCTATTAGGTTCGCCTATAACTGTATAGAAGATCTAATACAAATTATGCCGGACCTTACAACTGAAGAAATTGAGAATACAGACTTCGGAATTTACTCTGAAGAGAATTTCTACGATGATTTATGTCGACTAAGTGAATATAGGACTGATCCTGAATTATCATCACTATTAGCAAGTAAAAGTTTTGAAACGATGAAATGGCTTAGATCTCATAAGATTAGATTTGTGCCTATGTATGGTCGTCAGGCTTTTAAGGTGAATGGAAAATTCAAATTTTGGGGTGGGATGGTTGTCGAATCAGTAGGTGGTGGGAATGGTTTAATAGAAACTCTTCATAATGAAGGAAAAAATTTAGGGATTCAAATACTTTATAATGCTATGGCTACAAAGCTTATACATGATGATAAGGGTGTCCATGGAGTTGTTTTTAAGCATCATGGCGAAACAAAAGAAATTTATTCAAAATCAGTGATTTTAGCTTCCGGAGGATTTCATGCTAACACAGAAATGAGAACTCGATATTTAGGTCAAAAATGGGATATAGCAAAAGTTAGAGGGAGTCGCTTTAATACAGGGGAAGGTATCCAAATGGCATTAGATATTGGTGCTGTTTCCCATGGAAACTGGTCAGGAGCACATGCAGTTGGTGGAGATCGATATGCACCAGAATTTGGTGAAGGTTTTCAAAAGCTAAGCTATCCTTTCGGAATTATAGTAAATGCAAAGGGGGAGCGTTTTGTAGATGAGGGCTCTGATTTTCGCAATTATACCTACGCGAATATTGGAAAACTAATACTAGAACAACCCGGACAATTTGCCTGGCAAATATTTGATAACAAGGTATCCCATCTTTTACGTGATGAATATAAACTTAGACAGGTTACTAAGGTAACAGCAAATTCAATAGAAGAATTAGCTAAAAAACTTGATGATATTGACCCTGACGGTCTTTTACAAACAATAAAGCAATACAATGCATCTATTCGCAACGACATACCATTTAACCCCAATATTAAAGACGGTCGATGTACAAAAGGGTTATCAATAAACAAATCAAATTGGGCTAATACTTTGGATCAGGCTCCTTTTGAAGCATATGCAGTTACATGTGGCATTACCTTCACATACGGGGGGCTACGGATTAACTCTAATTCTGAGGTTCAGGATACATTGCTGCAATCCATTTCAGGATTGTATGCAGCTGGAGAACTAGTAGGTGGACTATTCTATTTTAACTACCCAGGTGGCGCTGGGTTAATGGCAGGCTCTGTTTTTGGGAAAATTGCGGGCGAGAAAGCAGCTCAATTTGCAAGTTATAGGGGGAATAATCAATATGAAAAAAATCAAATTTAAAATGAGTTTTATAGTTTTATTATTAATTACATTTACAATCGTTTTAGGGGCTTGTTCCTCAAAAACTGACACAAAGGCTTTAGAAAACAGTAAAAAAGTGGTGGATGAAGGTACCCCTCAAAAAGGTGGAAATGCAACGATCGCTTATGAAACAGATGTAGCTAATTTTGATCCAATTAAGGCAAGCGGAGGAATTAATTTCCCTTTATTGTTTCCTGTCTATGACACTTTAATTCACTTTTCTCCTGATCTAGAGCCTCAACCAGGATTGGCCGTGTCTTGGAAATACTCAAATGATTCTACTTTGATTCTTACATTAAGGGAAAATGTTAAATTTCATGATGGTACTCCCTTCAATGCAGAAGCAGTAAAATTTAATATCGATCGCATAAATTCTGATAAATCTATGTTGACCGATTTGAAAAATATCATAAGTGTAAAAGTGATAGATGAGAAAACTGTTCAATTAAACTTAAAACAACCAGATTCATCAATTTTATTAGCGCTATCGGATCAAGCTGGAATGATGGTTTCACCAACTGCTGTTGAAAAAAACGGAGAAAGTTATTCTCAACATCCTATTGGAACTGGTCCATTTAAAATGTCAAGACATGTACCAAATGGTGAAATTGTTTACGAAGCAAATAAAGAATACTGGGATAAAGACCTTCCATATTTAGATAAAATGACGGTTAAAATTATGCCGGAAGAAACTACTAGAATAAATGCACTGAAATCAGGTGAAGTCGATTTTGCAGAAAATATTTCTCCTGGTACTGTTTCTTCACTAGTAAATGATAAAAATCTTAAAGTGTTACAAGAAATATCATTACCATTTAAAATGTTGTATTTAAATGATGCTAAAGCTCCGCTAGATAACAAAGCCGTACGACAAGCCATTAATTTTGGTATTGATCGAGAAGCACTTATTAAAGCTATTAATTTTGGAATTGGGGAACCTGCATATCAGCCATTTCCAAAAGCATACTGGGCTGCAAATAAAGATTTAAAGATTAACTATGACCCGGAAAAAGCAAAACAAATTCTAAAAGAAGCTGGGATTAACAAAGTTTCATTTACTTTGGTGCATCATTCAATGGCCTATGATCAGAGGGTTGCTGAAGCAATAAAAAGTCAACTAGCGGAAATTGGAATTGAGGTTAAACTGCAAGCGATGGAGCAACAGGCTGCTCTAGCTAACTTTTGGGATGAAAAAAAAGCAAACAGCTTCCTTGGAAGATGGTCAGCCCGTCCAGATCCGCAGATTACAATGAAAGCATTATATTCTAGTGGGAGCTACTATAATACAGGCCATACCACAGCAGAAATTGATAAACTGATTGCTGAAGCGGGGAAGACTTATGATCAAGAAAAGCGTGCTAAATTATATAGGCAGATTAGCGAGAAAGCAATTTTAGAAGAAGCAATTGGAATCCCATTATTCTTTACGCCAAGAACAGCCATCATGAATCAATCGTTAAAGGGATATGTGCCAAATAAATTAGAAAAGCCAGTTTTTTCAACACTTTGGAAAAAGGAATAAACGACAAAGGGAGCGATTAAATTGTTTTTAAAATTTTTACTTCGGCGTATATTATACGTAATTCCAATGCTATTAATAACAACCCTCATCGTATATTCTTTTATCCTTTTGATACCAGGCGATCCAGTTTTAACTTTGCTTGGAGAGAATGCAACCCCAGAAAAAATAGCCCAGTTGCGCCAGCAACTTGGGCTAGATCATTCGATTATTTCGCAATACTTCGATTGGTTAATAAATGCCTTAAAAGGGGATTTAGGGCGATCTGTATTTACAGGACAATACGTACATGAAGCAGTAATTGAACGTTTAGCCGTTACATTTCAACTTGTTGTAGTAGCAATGATTATTTCTATTTTTGGTGGAATGTTTTTTGCTATTACATCTACTTTTTCCCCAAATAGTTGGATTGATTATGTCTCAAGGTTCTTTGGAACACTTGGAACTGCACTACCTAATTTTTGGCTAGCAATGCTGCTTATTTTATTTTTCAGTCTACACCTTGGTTGGGTCCCAGCGACAGGTTTTACCAGTATTACTGAGAATCCTGTTGATTTTTTTAAAGGGATATTGTTACCTGCCATTTCTCTTGGTGCAGTTGGAACTGCGCAAATTACAAGGCATTTACGGTCATCATTGATGGAAGTAATGGGTGCGGACTATATACGAACAGCTTATTCTAAGGGAGTTAATCGTTGGCAAGCTATTCTAAAACATGGTATCCAAAACGCTATGCTACCTGTTGTAACGACAATTGGGATTTTATTTGGTCATTTGTTAGGTGCAACAGTTGTTATCGAGACGGTGTTTGCCATCCCTGGTATAGGACAGCTTGCAGTAAATTCGATATTACAGCATGATTTCACTATGCTTCAGGGGGTTGTCCTGATTATGATTGTCATGGTCATTCTCATTAATTTTATTACTGATATCGTTTATGCGCTTTTAGATCCACGGATCGAGTACTAGTAGAGGGGTTGTGACTGTGAGTTTTCAAACTATCGTTAAAAGGTTAATGTCCGAAAGGATGGCCTTTATTAGTTTCTTCTTTTTAGTTTTCCTTATAATCATGTCATTAATTGGGCCTTATATTGTTCCACACGATCCATTAAAGCAGAATTTAACAAAGGTTTTGCTTAGTCCGAATACCGAATACTGGTTAGGTACAGATGAGCTTGGACGTGATATTTTTAGCAGATTAATAATCGGATCTCAGGCTGCAATCAAAGCTGGTTTGTTCGCTATACTGATTCCACTTTTTATCGGAGTGCCCATTGGAATTCTTTCAGGATATTTAGGAGGAATTGTTGATGATATTTTAATGAGAATTGTAGATGGAATTATTGCTATTCCTTCCATATTATTGGCACTTGGAATAACAGGGGCATTAGGCATTAGCTTATGGAACGCCATGATTGCCATTGGAATAGTCTCGATTCCCCAATTTGCAAGACTTGCAAGAGGACAAACCTTACAAATCAGAACAGAGCCCTATGTTGAAGCAGCCAAAATTTCTGGCGCTGGAGCGAGTTGGATTATGATAAAACACATTATTCCGAATATTGCTCCGCCGGTAATAGTTCAGGCTTCGTTTAATCTAAGCTATGCCATTCTTGTTGAAGCATCTCTTAGTTTCCTTGGCATGGGAGCGCAGTCTCCTCAAATTAGCTGGGGGAATATGATACAACAGGCATACAGCATGATTAATATGAAACCTTGGATGATTGTCTACCCAGGTTTTGCAATCATGCTTACTGTACTTGCTGGGAACTTTCTTGGAGATGGTCTACGGACAGCACTTGACCCAAAGTATAAAAAGGTCTAACAAAGGGGGACAGAAGTATGAAAACAACACCACTTCTAGAAGTAAAGAATTTGAAAACTTTCATTCCTATTCCTAAAGGTGAAATCAAGCCGGTTAACGACGTTTCATTTACTATTCAAAAGGGGGAAATTATGGCATTAGTAGGAGAGTCAGGAAGTGGAAAAAGCGTTACATCTCTCTCTATAATGGGGCTCAATGCTAGTCCAATTCAATATAAAACCGAAAGTAGGATTTTATTTAATGGGCAGGATTTATTGAAATTGAAAGAAAAGGAAATGCAGAAAATACGTGGAAATGACATCGCAATGATCTTCCAAGATCCAATGTTTTCCCTTAATCCAGTCCACCAAATCGGCAAGCAAATTGTGGAGTCTATTATACTTCATAAAAAAATTAAGTATAAGGAAGCCGAAAAGATAGCATTAGATTTACTAAATAAGGTAGGAATTCCTGATGCACAACGTCGATTAAGAAACTATCCACATCAGATGTCAGGCGGGATGAGACAGAGAATCATGATTGCGATGGCACTTGCTTGTAATCCACAACTCCTTATTGCTGACGAACCAACAACAGCACTTGATGTAACCATTCAGGCACAAATCTTGAATATATTAAAAAATCTTCAACATGAATTTGGTATTTCTATTCTATTAATTACTCATGATCTCGGAGTTGTAGCCGAAATAGCGGATCGTGTACTAGTAATGTATTGCGGTAAGATTGTTGAAGAAGGAACAGTCAAAGAAGTGTTTAAAAATCCACGTCATCCTTATACCAAAGGGTTAATGGATAGTGTTCCTGAATTAACTGGGCCGAGGATAGACGAATTGGAAACAATCCCTGGTGTTGTTCCAAATCCATTAGATTTACCATCTGGCTGCAATTTTGTAACCCGTTGTTCATTTGCAACAGAAAAGTGCAGACAAGTAGCGCCCGTACATGTGAAGTATTCTACAGGAAACAGCGTTTCTTGTTGGAATCCCCTTGTAAAGGAAGGAGTGAGTTTGGATTATGCAACAACCTCTAGTGTCTCTTAGAAACATAAAAAAGTACTTCCCTGTTGGCAGCGGACTATTCGGAAAAAAAGATCAAGTTGTAAAAGCCGTAGATGGTATTAGTCTTGATATCTTTCCTGGTGAGACCATTGGACTGGTCGGGGAATCTGGTTGTGGAAAATCAACGACTGGAAGAATGGTTGTTGGATTAGGCCAACCGTCCAGCGGTGAAATCCTATTTGAAGGAAAAAGATTAAGTGATTTCAAAAACAAAAAGGAATTAGGAAAAAATCTACAAATGATTTTTCAAGATCCCTATTCGTCATTGAATCCAAGAATGACAGTAGCCAATATTATTGCTGAACCGCTTTTTCTGCATAAAATTGGCTCAAAAAAAGAAATTAAGAAAAGGGTGGATGAATTACTCGAAAGAGTTGGGCTCGCTTCCTACCATGGCACTCGGTACCCCATTGAATTCTCCGGCGGACAAAGACAAAGAATTGGGATTGCACGTGCGCTTGCTTTAAGGCCAAAACTCATTGTTTGTGATGAGCCGGTTTCAGCCTTGGATGTGTCCATTCAAGCCCAAATCTTAAATCTATTAAAAGAAATTCAACAAGATTTTGGATTATCTTATATTTTTATTGCTCATGGAATCCAAGCTGTTAAACATATTAGTGATAAAATTGCTGTGATGTATCTCGGAAGAATTATTGAATTTGCCAAGACAGAGGAATTATTTGAATCTCCACATCATCCCTATACTAAAGCACTGTTCTCGGCTGTACCTCAAACTAATCCAGATATGAGAGAAAGAGAACGAATTATCTTACAGGGGGATTTGCCGAGTCCTTCAAACCCTCCACAAGGCTGCCATTTTCATACTCGTTGTCCAGTGGCGATGGAAAAATGCAAAAGTATTGAGCCTGCTTTATTACAAACGTCCATTAACAGTTTGACAGCTTGTTTATTATTTCAAGAACCAAAAAAGGAGCAGATCGCAACTTAATAATTCTGAATTAAAATTTTCATATACTCCCTTAGATATTGATGAGTTTTGAAAGCAGGGAGGATTTTTTATTTGGAAAACTATTTTGAGAAATATTGGGGGCTTATATTTGTCATCATTGAGCTTTGATATTATTAATGCCATTCGCCAAAGACAAAAACGGGGTTTGCCAGAGGAAGTCCGTAAAAAGGTAATACTTCATATTTCTGATACTATAGGAATCTCATTGGCGGCTCATAAAGGAGCACCTATAGCTTTACAATCGATATCTGGGATATCTTTGGGAGTACAAGGTGGTGATGGCCGAGTAATTGGAAGTGGTCATCAATTACCTCCTGCCTATGCAGCATTTTCCAATACTGCTTTGGCACATGCACTAGATTTTGACGATATAAATGATTTAGCGAGAATACATCCTACTCCAATTATTTTAGCTTCTGCATTAGCTGCTGCTGACATTGAAGATTCTAGATTTACGGATCTTGTCACTGCGGTAGCACTAGGAAATGAGTTGATTTGCCGGCTTGGATATGCAATTGAACCTAGAGGTACAGGCGTTGATTCCAAATGGTTTTTAAGTCAACTTTTTGGTTATCTTGGTGCTGCAATCACTGCCGGTCTTGTTCTAGGGTTAGATGATTCTAAATTAGTCCATGCCCTAGGTCTAGCTTACATGCAATTAGCTGGTGGAAAAGAGCCAGGAGTTGGTGTAGGTTCTCAAGCTAGGTCGATCTATCCTGCCTTTGCATCTATGGGAGGTGTTCAAGCAGCATTTTTGGCACGAGAGGGAGTATCGGCTCCATCGAGTAGTTTGGATGGTAAAACAGGTCTTTTTAGAAACTATTTTGGGAAAAATCTTAGCGAAGGTCAACGAAAAATATTATTAGATACTGAAACGTGGGCATTTTCAGATACATCAATAAAACTTTTCCCTAGCTGTCGTTATTCACACCCTTACATAAAATCGGCGCTAGACCTTCGTAATGAAGTAAAACACAATCAAATCGAAAACCTTGTAATCGGAGTAAATGAAACGGCAAGTATGTTATGTCATCCAATGCCGGAGCGTTGCCATCCCCAAACATTACAAGATGCTAAATTTAGTATCCCTTTTATGGTTGCGTTTGCATTTGTGCATGGAAATGTCAATTTGAATAATCTTACAGATAAGGCTCTTATGGATTTGCAAGTATTAGAATTGTCAAAACTTGTAAGGGTTGAACAGACACAACCTAATACGCTTGGGCTTCCTCAAGGTGATATTAAGGTAATAACTGCTGAAGGAACCAAAAGACAAATAGAACGTTGCCTTCCTATAGTGACTTTTGATGAGGTTAAGAATAAATTTATTGATTGTTGTTTATTTGCAAACATAGATGCTCCAGAAGAAGTATGGAAAACGATAAGTAATAGCCTTGATTATGACTTATTAAATAAATTACCTCTAATTCACTAAAAATTTTTGAAATTAATAAATAAGAAACACTTTATCACTTTTTAATGATTTTTCACCATTTCAAAAACTATTAAAGTAATTTTATAAAGAAAAACTAGCAAAAATTATTGGAAAATTGCCAAAAGTCGAATGGTTTTTACCTTTGTAATTAATGTTTTAATTTTCTAAAATTTAAATGTATATAAATAAAAAAAGGAGATCCAATAAATGAATAAAACTAAAGATTTCCAGGAACTTTTGAAACAACAAGAATCATTTATCCTGCCAGGAGCTTATGATTCGATGTCTGCTAGATTAATAGAAGAAATCGGATTTAAAGCAATTTACGCGACAGGGGCTGGAATATCTAATGCCCAATTAGGCTGGGCAGATGTCGGGCTGACTTCTTTAAAAGAAGTAGTTGATATCGTAGCTCGGATGGCTGATGTGACAACAGTTCCGATTGTTGTGGATGCTGATACAGGGTTTGGTAATGCCATTAATGTTATGCGAACAGTTCGTGAGTTTGAACGTGCAGGGGTTGCGGCCATTCAAATGGAAGACCAGGTGTCACCGAAAAAATGCGGTCATTTCAATGGGAAGGATGTTATTTCAAAAAGTGAAATGGTTGGAAAAATCAAAGCAGCCTTGGATACAAGGCAAGATGAAAACCTCGCAATTATTGCCCGCACGGACGCATTAGCTGTAAATGGGATGGAGGATGCCTTGGACCGGGCACATGCTTATGCGGAGGCTGGCGCCGATATTATTTTTGTGGAAGCGCCTACAACGATCGAACAACTTAGGCAAATAACCAGTTCTTTAACAGGTATCCCCCAGATCATTAATCTAGTAGAGGGCGGTAAAACCCCGCTGGTTTCTTTAAAAGAAGCGGAAGAGATTGGTTTTAAAATCATGCTTTGTGCCAATACCGTTCTTCGTTCAGCGATTAAAGGTATCACGGAGTCACTAAAAATCTTAAAAGCAGAAGGCTCACAAGAGAATGTTCACGACTTGATCTGTACATGGGAAGAGCGCCAATCCCTCTTTAAACTTAATCAGATTAAAGAATGGGAAAACAAGTATGCAGAAAATCAGTCATTAATTAATAAGTAAAACTTATTTAGAGGAGGATGCTGAAGTGGTGAGAGAAGTAGATTATGACATTGTAGTAATTGGATGTGGAGTGGCTGGTACCTCAGCAGCATTAGCTGCTGCAGAAACAGCGAAAAAGTCTAATAAAAACTTAAAAATTGCTATCCTGGAACGGGCCGATTATGACCACAGGGGCGGGAACTCCCGTTGGACAGCTTCGTATATGCGAATGAAAAATCTCGATGAAGTCGCCGACAACTTCGTGGACGATATGCTGGCTTTTTCAGACAACTATTCCGATCGAGAGTACATAGAAACTCTCGCCGAGAACGCCGGCAACACATTACGGTGGGTAGAGGAAAAAGGCGTTGAGTTCGACTACCTGCCAACGATGTTTTTAACCGCATCGAAGCCGCGTTTATTGCCAGTGGGCGGCGGACGGGCGATTATTGACACCTTAGCGCGCCGTGCTGGTGGACTCGGTGTTGAAATTATTTACGAATCTACTGCTTGGAAATTACTTCTTGATGATGAAGGTGCGGTCAATGGGTTAATGATTCGTGTAAAAGGCGGGGCGTCCCTTCAATTAACCGTCGGAGCAGTTGTATTAGCATCCGGTGGATTCCAGGGAAATCAAGAGATGATGGCCCAATATGTTGGCAGAGATGCCCATAAGATTCGGACAGTTGCCGAGGGCGGCTTATTCAACAAGGGTGAAGGAATTCGAATGGCCATGTCCATCGGTGCCAAAACGGCAGGACAGTTTGATTCATTTCATGCTGAACCGGTCGACCCTAGAAGTAAGCGGGAAGAAGCGGCTGTCATGACCTATCCTTACTTTATTTTAGTCGATCAACATGGAAACCGTTTTGTCGATGAGGGGAAAGCCACTGTCGACGAGCAATATGAAGAAGTAGCCCGGAAAATTTTTCATGATCTTCCTGGTCATATTGCCTATATGATCGGCGATCAAAAAATGTATGATATTCCAAATTATGAGCGCGCAGTAGAAACGGATAAACCTGCTATTGTTGCTGACACACTTGAAGAATTAGCTGAGAAGATAGGCGTGCCGGTTGAACAATTAACGGCTACCGTGGATTCCTATAACGCAGCCATTCAACCGGGTGAATTTCACTGGGATAAAAAAGATGGCAAACAAGCGGTCGGAATAACGCCTCCAAAGTCTAATTGGGCAATCCCTATTGATCAGGCACCTTATATAGCCTATCCAATTGTCTGCTCGAATGTATTCACAAATGGCGGTTTGGCTACCGACACAAACGGTCGTGTCTTATCACAGGATCATGATGCCATTCCTGGTTTATATGCGGTGGGTGAAACGGCAGGGCTGTATTACGGAAAGTATCCAGGCGGAACATCGGTATTAAGAGGACTTGTATTTGGACGCAAGGCCGGAGAACACGCCGTTTCCTATGTGTGTCAGTCAAAGAAACTCGAGGTTTAAGCAAAATTAGCTAAAAAGCCATTATGTTACGTTATTTAAGGAAAGGATGATTTTCTTGGAATTAAAAGGAAAGGTAGCCTTTGTGACTGGCGGCGGCCGGGGAATTGGCAGGGAAACCTGTATACTTTTAGCCAAACAAGGTGCCAAAATTGCTGTTTTTTCAGATAACGAAGCAGAAAGCAAAGAAACGGCTGCTTATATTAAGGATGAATTAAAAGGGGAAGCCATCTTCATCGTCGGAGATGTTCGTTCCGAATTCAATGTCTATAAAGCGGTCCAAGAAACAGAAGAAAAACTCGGCTCCGTTGACATTTTAGTAAATAATGCTGGTGTAATGAGTTTAAAACCATTTCTAGAGACAAGCGTGGAAGAATGGGACTTTTTACAAGAAGTCAATGTAAAAGGAAGCTTTTTATGTTCTCGGGCAATCGTGCCGAAAATGATTGAAAAAAAGCACGGCGTAATTATTAATCTTTCATCTATTTGGGGAACGAAAGGTGGTCCCGATCGAAGTGCCTATATTACCTCAAAATATGCGGTCATCGGTTTCTCCAAAGCATTGGGTGAAGAATTAAAGCCACACAAAATTAGGGTAAATGCTGTCTGCCCAGGTCCTGTCGACACAAAGATGATGGAAGATTTAGCACCTGATGTGAATAAAGACAATTGGCTGCGACCAATAGATATCGCCAATGTCATTGTCGATTTATGTTTACCTAAATCTGTTGCGGTAACAGCCACAGCCGTGGAAGCATTTGGCAGCGGCCGGCCTGTTAACGTATAAAAATATTAATTTTAATAGATGGAAGGGGAAAGAATCATGACAAATTTAAAAACGGTAGTAGAAACAAAAAATATTAGTCTAGCATTGGCAAATAAATTATTAGAAGCAGCCTTAGCTAAGGGAGAGGAACTCGGAATCCCGTTTAGTATTGCGATTGTTGATAAACCAGGTAATATAAAAGCATTTGCGGCCATGGACGGTGCACCAGTGTTAAGTTTGGAGATTTCGCAGAATAAAGCCTTTTCCGCAGCTGCTTATAACAGACCGACACATGAATGGTACGACAAAATTAAGAATGACCCGCCATTGCTTCATGGAATTGTCCACACCGAAAGATTGGTTATTTTCGGAGGAGGTTTTCCTATTAAAATTAATGGCGAGCTGATCGGTGGTATCGGAGTTAGTGGTGGACACTATACACATGATATGCAGGTATGTGAAGCCGCATTAGAAGTGATCAAAAATTTCGAATAAATAAATCAGTAATGATCTTATATAAAACTTGTACTCTTAACCCGGCCGAGGACTTTTGTTGATAGAGTTCATTGGCCGGAATTCTATAAGAATTTCCTAGAGTTTTATTGCAACAAAAAATGCTTAAAGCGGGGAGGGGCTTATACTGTGAGCACAACTAATTATCCCAATCAACCGGAAAAAATGGACTCCGCCAAGTATAAAGTCTTTTTTGGTGCTTATATTGGCTGGATCTTTGATTACTATGAGGTTTTTGTCCTCAGTTTTTTAGTCATTCCAATGGCTGCATCCCTGTCATTATCAACAGGGCAAGTAGCATCCTTATTCTCCGTTCAATTGGCCTCATTGGCTTTAGGCGGCATTGTATTTGGTTTACTTGGAGATAGAGTGGGCCGTAAAAAGATTTTAATTTGGACACTAGTCATTTTTTGTTTTGCTACTTTAATGAGAGCATTTACTTTTGATTATTCTTGGCTAGTGTTTTGGACGGCGGTTGCAGGTTTTGGTCTAGGAGGAGAATACGGGGCGGGCCAGGCACTAGTTAGTGAAGTGGTACCAGCCAAACAACGGGGATTTTGGAGCTCTCTTCTCTATGGCGGAGCCTATATAGGGATTTTTATGGGGGCATTTATAGGAGGATTTATATTACCGGTTATTGGCTGGAGATGGACGTTTGCCATCTCAGCAGCTCCTATATTAATAGCGCTATATCTTAGAAAGGATGTCGAAGAATCAAAGGTATGGGAAAAAACAATTAAAACTGCCGGCGCTTCCGATTTTAAGAAAAAGTTTGGCCTGAAGCGTTTTTGGAAGCCATTTATCATAGCTTTGGTTGCAGCTGTATTTCAATATTTTGCTTATTATGGAATAACCAACTTTTTACCTACTTACCTCGTAAAATATGAAGGGTTCGAAATGGGGAAAACAGCCTGGTGGTTATTCTTTACAGCCTTCGCCGGATTGGTTGGTTCACTTATTGGAGGCTATACAGCCGACAGGTGGGGAAGAAGGATTACTCTTTCGTACTTAGCATTTATCGCGGCTGCTGGCGGTTTGCTTCTATATTTTACTTGGGATTCATTATTGCACTCTTTATGGATACTCGTCCCAATTTTCTTCCTCTACATGGGATCGAATGGGGCTACCATCTTCGGTTCGTTGTTTAGTGAGATATTTCCAACTGATGTAAGAAGTACAGGGATTTCTTGGGCTCTTCAAATTGGAAGAGGACTTGCATTTGCCCCGCCTTTAATTACGGCTGCAATTTTTCCGGTTTATGGGTACCAACCGATCATATTAATGGGAGCAGGATTCTTCTTCGCATTATGTCTTTGGGCTTGGGTCTTCCCGGAAACGAAAGATAAGAATTTAGATATTGACTCATCCGAGCCAATCGATATTCCTCACAATGGTAAAAACATTACTAGTTAGAAAAATAATAGAAAACAAATGTAAGAGGATGTGAACTGATGGAATCCTATGAATTGGTTATTTTAGGCGGAGGGCTGGCCGGCATGTGTGCGGCAGTCGAGGCTGGAGAGAAAGGGGCCCATGTCCTCCTCCTTGAAAAACTAGACGAGCTGGGCGGAAGCACTGTTTTAAGTTCCGGCTATATGGCATTTGCCGGCACTGATATGCAAGAGGCGGCAGGGATAATAGATTCCAATCAATCTCTTTTAAACGACCTTATAGAAGTGGGCGGAGGCGTGAATGACCCTTCGTTACTAACGTTTTATGCAGAGAATCAGTTGGAGACCTATAAATGGCTTTTAGAGCATGGGATAGAGTTTCGCTCATTAGAGGCGGTAAGCGGTCACAGTGTTCCTCGTGGACACATTATTGACCCGCATCAAGCCATTCAAACACTATATAAAAGAGCAAAACAGCTTCCGAATGTAACCATCCGTTTTTGTGCACCTGCCAAACGACTGTTAAAGAACGGCGAAGGAAGAATTGAACGAGTCCTTTATGAGCTGGATGGGACCGAACAAATAGTTGAAGCGACTAAAGGGGTAGTGGTTGCTTCCGGTGGTTTTGCAAAGGATGAGTCATTGCTCGAACAGTTTGCCCCACATTTAAAGGGAGCCCTTCGAATTGGCGGCAGCGGGAACCATGGAGACGGTATTAAGATGGCCTGGGAACACGGGGCCTGGGTTAGTGATTTACCTTATTTGAACGGAACATACGGATTCCATCCGAGTGCATCCGGAGCAGTTAAAACGCAGGGGCTGGCCTTTTATAAAGGGGCAATCATGGTGAACCAATTGGGGAAACGATTCGTTAATGAATCGATCTCCTATAAGCTGCTAGGAAAAGCAGCCTTCGAGCAGCCTGATAAAATTACTTATCAAGTGTGGGATCAAACCGTGATGGATAAGAGTGTGGCCGATGACCCGCTCTATGATTTCGAGCTGCTCCGCCGCCGCCGTCTTCTTTATATGGCGGATACTTTAGAAGAACTGGCAGATTGTATTGATGTACCTTTGGAGGTATTAGAAGAAACCATTTCTAGATACAATCAGGGGATACAAACCGGCGAGGATCCTGATTTTGGCAGGAAGACGTTAACACATAACTATGGAAAACCAACTCCGATAGAAAAAGCACCTTTTTATGCTTTTGAATCGACTGTGGCGATGTTAGCCACTTATGGAGGAGTCGCGGTCAACTCCGCTGCCCAGGTCCTTAATCCGTTTGGAGAGCCAATCCCGGGATTGTATGCGGCAGGGGAGGTAACCGGCGGGTTCCACGGTGCGGGTTATATGACGGGAAGTTCGCTTGGAAAGGCAGCGGTGTTTGGAAGGGTGGCTGCGGGAAGGGCATTATCGGAGTTAATTGGAATGTAATTAGAGCTTTCATTTGAAATCGCCGATAAAGATGTAAAAACCGCTGATAAATACATGAAAACCGCCGATAAATAGGTAGAAACCGCCGATAAACATGAAAAAACCGCCGATAAATAGTTGAAACTATCAATAAGCATGTGAGAACCGCATATAAACATCAAAAACCGCCAATAAACATAAAAAAACGCTGAAAAAACAAAACTCGAAGAAACGAGCGAACAGCTTTCCCTAAAAAAGGAGGTAATCAAGATGAAAATTTGGCATCAAAGCTTAACCACAATCGACCGCGTTCCCCAGTATCGCGATGCCATAGTCAATCATGTCCGCCGGATTGCCCGGCCCGATGTGGAGGTCGTTTTACACGGAATGTCGGAAGAAACCTATCCCACCCATTATCCGGGACAGTTTATCACCTATTCTTACTTGCAAAACCTGCACCGTGAACAGTTTGTACGGGCTGCCTTAATGGCTGAAAAAGCCGGCTACGATGCTATGTTTATTGCGACCATTCCTGATGTTGGTCTTTTAGAGGCCCGAACACTAGTCGATATTCCAGTAGTTGGCTATGGCCAAGCCTCTTTTCATATGGCCTCCATGCTGGGAGACAACATTGGCGTAGTGAATTTCCTTGGCCCGCTTGCCGATGAACTGCGGCAAAATGCTGCCCGCTATGGATTAGGCAGTAAGCTGGGGCCAATTGTTCAAACTGAAGTAGGTTTTGATCAAGTTTTAGCTGGTTTTAATGATCCGGAACCCGTAATTGCTTCCTTTAAAAAAGCTGCTGAAGCCGCGATTGCAGATGGGGCCGATATCATTGTTCCAGGTGAGGGACCGATGAATGTGTTCCTTGCCACCCATGGCGTTTCGAGAATTGGCGATGTTCCCGTGATCGATTCTTTTGCCGCTGGAATCAAAATGTGTGAGTCCTTAGTGGACTTGCGCAAAAACTCCGGAGTTTACATGACCCGCCGCGGTTATTTCAATGCCAAACCACCTGCAGAAGCAGTTGAAAGACTTCGGGAATTATACAACCTCGAAGCATCGCCAGACCCAAAGCAGGAGCGGGGAGTAGCAGTTAGAGCGAGCGAAACGAACCCTGTGCAGTAATTCTGTATTTTTTTAATAGATTACAAGATAAAGAGGTGATGTGTTAATGCATATCGTCGTGTGTCTCAAACAGTCATACGATCCAGAAATTACTCCACGACATTTCAAGTTAGATCCTAAAACAAATCGGCCGGAAAATGTAGACTCAGATCTGGTATTGGATTCTTTTGCAGAAAATGCGCTTGAACTAGCGATTCAGCTTCGCGATAAAACGCCAGGCGCGACTGTCACTGCTGTCTGCTTAGGTGATGATGAATCAGAAGATGCCTTGCGCCGGGCGCTTGCCTTCACCGCTGATTATGCAGTGCGAGTTTGGGACGAAGAGTGGGAGGATTTAGACGGTCAGGCTGTTGGTCATATCCTGGCCCAAACGATTAAGGAACTCGGCGGTGCGCAGCTAGTTTTAACAGGATGCCAAGCCAGTGATATAGAGGAAGGACTGGTGGGGCCCGTTCTAGCTGAAGAGCTGGGCGTACCTTGTCTAACATCAGTTTCCGAAATGGAAATAGAAGAAAGTCATCTGAAGGCTACTCGTGAAGCAGAGGGCGGTTACACCGTGGTGAGCGTTCCGGCTCCTGCTGTCTTCACGATTATTAGTTCTGAGACAAATGTTCCGAGGCTGCCGAAAGTAAAGGATATTCGGCTGGCGAGAACGAAGCCGATCAAAGTTTATGAGGCGGAAGATCTCGAACTAGATGAAGAACGGAGTCAACCGGGTGTTAAACTTGAGCGGGCCTACGTGTTAAACAGAGAAGTTACGTGTGAAGTCCTGCCTGGTACAGATGGAGCAGAACTTGCGGGTGAATTAGCTGACAAGCTCTTGGCGCTCAAGATTCTTTAGGAGGAATCCAACATGTCCAATATTCTTGTTTTTGCAAATCAGCAGGGAGATGCCTTAAGTTCGAGTGCTAAAGAGGCATTAGCGTTTGCCTGTCAGTTAGCCAAGAGCACAAGTGGAGAAGTCGCCGCCGTTTTAACAGGTCCTGCTGCCGTGGCTTGTTCCAAGGAAGCAATTGCTTGCGGTGCGAATAAAGTCTACACGGTTTCTAATCCGTTGCTTGCCGAATATCAGGCCGACGCCTATGTGGATTGTCTTTCTTCCGTATTTAAGCAATCCGGTGCAGATATTTTTGTCCTTTCCTTTGATCAAATCGGCAAGGACCTTGTGGGCCGGATTGCAACAAGGGTGGGCGCCTCTGCCATGACGGAAGTGGTTGATTTTAAAACTGAAGATCAAAAGATCATATGGGTTCGTCCTATTTATGGGGATAAGGCATTTGGAGAATATTCGGCCAACAGGTCTCATGTGGTAGTGGGGATCCGCCAAAAAAGTCAAAACTTGCCTTTGCCTGATGAATCACGTACGGGGGAGATCATTTCGGTAGACTATCAACCTAAAGAAGAGCTTGTTTTAACAAAGCTGGTCGTGAAAATTCAGTCGGCCTTGTCAGATATTCGCCTGGAAGATGCAACCATTATCGTTTCCGGTGGACGAGGGCTGGAAGGACCTGATGGTTTTGCAGAACTGCAGGCCTTGGCAGATGTGCTTGGGGGAGCAGTGGGAGCATCCCGGGCAGCCTGTGATGCAGGCTGGGTTCCGTCCAATTTCCAGGTTGGTCAAACAGGAGCGGTTGTAGCACCTGATCTCTATATAGCGGTAGGTATTTCAGGTGCCAGCCAGCACTTAGCCGGCATTACCAATGCCAAAACGGTCGTGGCAATCAATACGGATGCGGAGGCGGCTATTTTTAAACGGGCCGATCTTGGTGTGATTGCGGATTATAAGCAGGTCATTCCTGCGCTGACGGAGCAACTAAAAAAAGTTCTCGTATAAAAAAGGGGAGGCAGGAACCTGTTAGATAGTAGGTTCCTGCTTTTTTGATTCAGAAAATTTTGATATTATTAGAGAATGAAAGGTGTGATAGAATTGGTTGTTCAACTAGAAAACGTCTCCTTAAAGCGGGATGGGAAATGGATTCTGCAAGATATTAACTGGCAAATTAAAAAAGGAGAACATTGGGTCTTATTTGGATTAAATGGTTCTGGAAAAACAGCCATTTTAAATTTACTCAATGCCTATAATTTCCCGACTAAGGGGAAAATTACGGTACTAGATTTGGAGTTTGGAAAAACCTATTTGGGAGAAAAACTTCGTAAACAGATTGGTTTTGTTTCATCATCGCTCCAAGAAAAATTTCACCCGGATGATAACGCATTCGAAGTCGTCTTAAGCGGTGCCTTTGCCTCGATTGGTTTATACGAGACACCAACCGACGACATAAGAAAAAATGCAATTGCGCTTCTTGAGGAACTAGGCTGCATGGAGTATGCCAATCGCGACTATACCACGCTATCACAGGGCGAAAAACAACGCGTCCTTATTGCGCGGGCATTAATGGCCCATCCATCGTTGCTGATTCTTGATGAACCGACAAATGGCTTAGATTTTATTGCTCGCGAACAATTATTGGAATCGGTTGAAAAGATCACCAATAAACCGGATGCACCGACCATCATTTATGTTACCCATCATGTGGAAGAAATCCTGCCTGCTTTCAGTAAAACCTTCCTTTTGAAAAAAGGACAAGTTTTTGCAGCTGGAGAAACGAAAGCGATGATATCCAGCGATACGCTCACACAGTATTTTAACTTACCTGTTAAGGTGCAATGGGACAACGGCCGTCCACTACTGTCCAAACAGACGGTAAAAGAAACGGTCGAAATGAATTCTTAAAATAGGAACAACAAAGGCACATGAACATCCATGTGCCTTATTTCAATGGGAAATGGTGAGCTAGAATTGTAAAAATCTGATCGTAAAAAATAATAACTAGACATAATAAGTAGAAGTGAGCAAAAGGGGAGAAAGAGAAGTGAAATTCATCAAAGCTATTCTTATTATACTAGCCATATTGTTTATGCTCGTTATGGGTATAACAGCGCCCATTTCTTTTATCGGTTTTGTTATTTTTCTAATCGGATTGGTAGTAAACAGCCAATACAAAAAACGAAACATTCGGTTTGCTAAGGGCAGCTGGCTGATTGCGGCAGGGATCATCTCATCCTTTCTACTAGCAATGGTGTTCTCGGAACCCGCGAAACAGAAACAAGTAACGGAACCCTCAAAAACAGAAGCGGTGAATAAGGAAAAGGAAGCAGCCAAGAAAGCGAAAGCAGAAAAAAAGGCAAAGGCTGAAGAAGCGAGAGTTGCCGAAGAGAAGGCAAAAGCAGAGGAAGAAAGAATTGCAGCAGAAAAGGCAGAAGCAGAAAAAGCTGCACAGGAAAAACAGGCAGCAAAACAATCGCAGGAAGAATTAGCAAAGAGTATGGGGTTAGAGTTGATTACCGTTGGCCGAGTGGTGGATGGGGATACCTTTGTGACCTCTGATGGACGGAAGGTCCGTTTAATCGGCGTCAATACACCAGAATCGACGACAAGACATGAGCAATACGGCAAAGAGGCCAGTAATTATACAGTGTCAAAGCTAAATGGGAAGCAGATCTGGATGCAAAAGGATGTTTCCGAAACAGACCGATATGGGCGATTGCTAAGAATCATCTGGTTCGGAGTACCGACGAATGATCGGGATGAAAAGGAAATTCGCTCGAAAATGTTTAATGCTGATTTAGTGTTAAACGGGTATGCCGATCCGTCCACTTATCCACCAGATGTAAAATATAGTGATTATTTTGTTAAGTTTGCCCGAGAGGCAAGGGAGGCAAATAAAGGTCTTTGGGCATTCGGCAGTCAAGGGACAACAAAGGGGGATTTAGATTCAAGCTCAAGCAGCAATGGTTCTGGTGCTTCGACTGGGAGGAATCCATCGAATGGTTCTTCAAGCGGAAAGGGCAAGACTAGTACCGGTACGGAGTCGTTTAAGAATTGTACGGAAATGCGAAAAGTGTATCCAAATGGTGTGCCATCCACGCATCCTGCTTATGAGGCAAGGCATGACCGCGATAAAGATAACTGGGCTTGTGAACAATAATACTAGAAAAAAGAAAGGCCGCAATCTAAAATGATTGCGGTCCTGTTTGTTTTATCGATATATGATTGTCGTGTCCCAAATTGGTTATCAGTGTTTGACTGTTACTGTTTTCCCAGGTAATGTCGTAACACGTCCGTTCATACTTGTTTCGCGAATGGTCACAGCATGCTTTCCGTTCCGATACTTGGTAGTGTCAAGGAGGTAATGAAAGCCAGCTTTGCCATTGTTGTATTGAGGATAGGCTTTTTGGACATCCGGTCTCGGATCCCCATAGACCGCTTTACCGGCCAATATCCCATCTACTAATATTTCAATCTTGGAAACCACGCTTTTATCCAGGAACCAGCCTTTTACGGTACTTTTTCCGATAATAGTTGAATTATTCGCAGGTGCATCGATATACCCAATCGCCGGATAGGATGCCGGAACTTCATTCCATACTAAGCTTGAAATTTTATTGATGGTATCTTTCCCATAGGAGAAGGATTTATTATTGGTGGTGAGCACTGCAATTACATAGTTTTTACCTTGTCCATTTATGTATCCGACACTATTGACATAGAGTTTACTTGGCGGATTGGAAGTGACCCAGCCATTTTTTAAGGCAATACTGACACCAAAAGGAATTCCATACCCTGTGCCCCAGCGTTGATCAGACTGGACATGCCGCATAAGATTCAGACCATACGCTCTTTGTGAATCAGTTAATAATGCATTATGAAAAGCAAAGTATTTCATCATGGTAAGCTGATCCGAGACCGTTGTGGTGGTGCGTCCCCACCAGCCGCCAGTACCGGCAGTTGTTTGAAGCATCCCCACTTTTCGGAAAAAGGGTTGAACCTTTTGTTCACTGCCAAGCTGGCGCCAAATTGTACTTGCGGCACTGTTATTACTATTTTCGATCATTTTAGTCAGCAGGGAGTTTTCATAACTGGTAATCGGTGTTTTATTGTAAAGCAAATTTGCCAACATCGACATTTTTACAACACTTTCAGTATAGTAAGTTTTAGAAGAGTTGTATGTATAAGTTTTACCCGTGTTTGCATCGTAAACACCCACGGAAATGGTATTACCTCTGGAATGAATATAGTTGGTTACTTCAGGGCCTAAGATTGTGCTTGCTGATGCGTAAATTGGCGCTTTCCAAAACAACAGCGCTAACATCCCCATCAAGACAAGCGCAGCTACTTTTTTAAACAGTTTCATGTTTTCATCCTTCCTACAAATAATATACCTATTCTATGATACTGCTCTTCTAGTAAAAAAAATACAAAAAAATACTACTTTTGTCATAATTTATAGGTAAAAACTAGAATATAGCATTTCTTGTTGTTCATTTTCTCGAAAGCTTTGTTATATCCAATGATCACGATACGTTTCACTTTCCTGCAAAAAGGGTACCGAAGGAGGGGGTATTCATTTACCTGCTAATCTTTTTATAGTACATATTTTTGTGAGGAGGATCACGATGGTAAATAAGAAGGCCGTTCAATTAGAGAATTTTTCAATTGATAATGAAAAAAAGGCACCATTGACTACTAACCAAGGGCTAAAGGTGTCGGAGGACGAGTTTTCTTTAAAGGCTGGGTTAAGAGGGCCGACATTAATGGAGGACTTCCATTTTCGAGAAAAGATGACCCATTTTGACCATGAACGGATCCCTGAACGGGTTGTTCATGCCCGCGGCGTAGGGGCCCATGGAATCTTTCAACTCTATGAATCGTTGGTTGAATATACCAAGGCTGACTTTCTCACAGACACAGCCAAAACGACTCCGGTTTTTGTCCGCTTCTCAACGGTCCAAGGCTCAAAAGGATCAGCCGATACAGTTCGTGATGTCCGCGGATTTGCAACCAAATTTTATACAGACGAAGGAAACTTTGATCTAGTCGGGAATAATATGCCAGTTTTCTTTATTCAAGATGCGATTAAATTCCCTGACTTTGTCCACGCTCTTAAACCTGAACCGCATACAGAAATTCCACAAGGCGCGAGCGCCCACGATACATTTTGGGATTTCATTGGCCAAAATCATGAATCAGCCCATATGGTGATGTGGGCCATGAGTGACCGTGCCATCCCGCGCAGTCTACGGATGATGGAGGGCTTTGGTGTACATACTTTCCGACTGATCAATGCGGATGGGGAAGCCCATTTTGTAAAATTCCATTGGAAGCCTGTCCTTGGCATTCATTCACTCGTCTGGGATGAAGCACAGAGAATTGCCGGTAAAAATCCAGACTTCCACCGTCAAGACTTATATGAAGCAATTGAAAAAGGAGATTTCCCGGAATGGGAGTTAGGTCTGCAAATCATCCCTGAAAAAGATGAATTCAATTTTGATTTTGACATTTTAGATCCAACCAAATTATGGCCGGAAGAGGATGTTCCCGTAAAAATCGTTGGTAAAATGACCTTGAATCGTAATGTCCACAACTTTTTTGCAGAAACTGAGCAAGTCGCTTTTCATCCCGGTCATGTAGTGCCAGGTATCGATTTTTCAAACGATCCACTTTTACAAGGCCGTTTATTTTCCTATACAGATACACAGCTTACCCGCCTGGGAGGTCCAAACTTCCATCAGATCCCGATCAACCAGCCTGTCTGCCCATTTCATAACAATCAGCGGGATGGAATGCATCAAATGGCGATTCATCAAGGGCAAACAAGCTACCATCGCAACGGTCTAAATGCCAATCAGCCTGAACCGGCGCCAGTTGAACTAGGCGGCTATGAATCTTATCAGGAAAAAATTGAGGGGCGTAAAATCAGAGGCCGAAGTGAGAGTTTTCTAGATTTCTACTCTCAAGCGAAGTTATTCTACAACAGTCTTGCTCCATTTGAACAACAGCACCTGAAAGATGCCCTGAGTTTTGAACTTGGAAAATGTAAATCGGATATGGTTAAAAATAACGCAGTGGCACTTTTAAATCATATCGACCGGCAAGTAGCCGTAGAAGTCGCTGACAATATTGGCGCGGAGCTGCCTGAGGAAAATCTTGAAGTAAAATCGGATAAAAAGTCTCCTGCTCTAAGTATGGCAAAAACCGTAAGCCAACCGTCTACTAAATCTGCAGCCATCTTGTTAAACGGTGAACCCGATGATGAAAAAGTAACGGATTGGGTTCGAACGCTGGCACAATACAATATAAATTTTAGTATTGTGGCAAAGAAAGTCTATACGATTAGCCCTGTACTAAAGGTAACTGATACGTTTGATACGGCAGATTCCAGTCTATTTGATGCCGCCATTTTAATTAGTAGTAGTGCTGAGGTCGAGCCATGTGCATTGGAATTTCTGGAAACGACCTTTAAACACTTTAAACCTTTGGCAGTGGCTGTTCCAGATAACAAAGTGCTTGAACGATGCCGTGTGAACTTGGATGCACCTGGTGTATATAATTTATCCGAAGATGATATTACTCCATTTATCGAGGGGATGGCACAGGGACGTTTTTGGGAACGGCCGTTATAAGGATTTATTTTTTCTTTAGGAAAATGGAAGATGGTATTCATAACGGGGCAATGCTTAAATATGGGCATTGCTCTCTTTTTTTTTCGACTTGGTAGGTTAAAAATAAAAGGCAGTTCAAATTTTGAGCATTGGGTTAAGATAGATTCAAATTTGTTATATGTTTTGTTCGCTGCGTATCTTTTTGAGTAATGCCCGGCAGCCGGCTGAAATAAGACGATAGGTTTGTTCAAAATCACCTGTGAAAAATGGATCGGGGATATCTTGTTTGTATTTGGTCAAATCGAGCAGCCTAATGATCTTGGGGTGATTAGGCTTGCAGGTGATCTTATAAATATTTTTTATGTTGCTGTTGTCCATACCGATTATATAGTCAAACTTCAAAAAGTCCTCTTTCTTTAAGGGGCGTCCAACAAGCCCTTTAGAAGAGATATGGTATTTCTTGAGAATCTCAAGAGTTCCTTTATGCGGACGGAAGCCAATTTGCCATGAACTGGTTGCAGCGGAATCAACGGCAATTTTTCTTGACAACTTTTCTTTTTTGACTAATGCGCGGAACAAAGCTTCAGCCATTGGTGAACGGCAAATATTCCCGAGGCATACAAATAAAACGTTTATCATGGATGTAACCCCTTTTCATTTCTTTTCCTTTTTCCACTTTGATTTTCTTTTTTATAATGCATTATGTATATAGAGATTAGTGAATTGGACTGGTGCGTTTATTAATTACAAAGTATGTATAAAACAGAAATATGAAACGGCCCTTTCTTAAATTTAGATGGAAGGGGGATGAGAATAGCTCCACAAGGATTTTATTTCCAACCAAGAAGGGAAGATTAGGATAAGCATTGAATTTATTATAGAAGTGAGTGATCACTGTTTTCTATAACAGGGGGTTGTTAGATATGTCGAGAGAAATATGGTTGAACCTTCCAGTCCGAGATCCAGAACGGGCAAAGGCTTTTTATATTGAGATTGGTTTTCGATTGAATGAGCAGTATGCGAGTCAAGATGGTTCAGTGAGTTTTATCGTTGGCGATAATCAGGTTGTTTTAATGCTTTTCCCGGAATCCACGTTCAGTGGTTTTGCTGGTAATACGGTGGCAGATTCGCGGCAGGGCACGGAAGTGTTATTCTCCTTGGGGGCGAACTCCAGGGAAGAAGTTGATGAGCTCGCTGTTAAAGCAGAACGAGCCGGCGGAACTATATACGGTAAGCCGGGCGAAAAGGGCGGCTGGATGTATGGCTGTGGTTTTACCGATCCGGACGGCCATCGTTGGAACGCGTTGTATATGGATATGAGCAAAATGCCGCAACGCTGAGAGACCAATTCGCCATTACGTTACGAGAAGTTAAGCAGAAAGTAATTAGTTTACTTAACAACTAGGCTAATTTTTTGTTTTAAATTTGTGGAAAAAATGAAACCCTGTAAAACCAACCTTGAAGTATTGGTTTTACAGGGTTTTTTGTACATCCCTAAGAGGGGCCAATTATGGATTCATATACGTTTTCTAAAATGGCGCTAAGACTTAAGTTAATGGGAGACTCATTGACATGGTAAATAAACCTTATTATACTAAATGTAACCTCATTGTGGTACAACTGTACTGTAATGCGGTTAAATGTAAAGCGGGAGAACATTTTCAAAAATGAAGTTCAAGATTAAATGACTTCTTAGACGTTCTATTATTTATAAAAACTAAAAAATAGACAAGTAAATCTATGAATATAGTTAAAATTAGTACGATGGGAATTGGAACGAAATTTGATAATTAAAATAGAAAAGGGGCCAATAAGATGATTAGAGTAGTTTGTAAGGCAAAACTTAAACCAGGCGTAAACGTTGAAGAATATTTAATTCTTGCTAGAAAAGTTGTATCAGAAACCAGAAAAGAAAAAGGCTGCATCATGTATACTCTTCATGAAGACCTCAATGATCCATCCATCATTACAATGATTGAAGAATGGGAGACTGAAGAGGATATCAACCAACACAATAAAAGTGAACATGTAGTGAAATTTGTTCCAGAGCTGAGGAAACTGAGAGAAAGCACAGAAATCAACCTTTATAGAGAATTAAAATAATTAAGTAATTAAAAAAGGAATAAGTACGCCAAATTATGCCCTTGGAAGAGACTGCTTTTGTGCCAAAAGAAATAGTAGAAGAAAAATGGAGGGATAACAGATGATTAAAGGGATTAATCACAAAGCATTCCATGTTGTAGATATGGAACGGTCATTGGATTTTTATTGCAATAAGCTTGGTTTTAAGAAAGCGTTTGAATTGAATCAACCAAATGGTGAACCGTGGATTGTATATGTGAAAGTGGCTGACGGATGTTTTATTGAATTATTTTACGGAGGTACCGAGGGTGCTAAAAACAGAGCGGAACACATCTGTTTCGAGGTAGATGATATCCATGAAACGGCGGATCAATTGAAGAAAAAGGGAGTCCCATTAGAAGATGAAGTTTCTCAAGGCAGGGCTTTGAACTACCAATTCTGGGTATTAGACCCCGATGGAAATTGGCTTGAGTTTATGGAAATGAATCCTGAATCCCCACATATGAAAAGTTAGGTTAGAAAAATACGTACCTATTCCAATTATCAGGAAGCCTTCTACCACGGAAGGTGACTAATAATGGAATAGATAATATCAAAGGTAATTCGATGAATACTAAAAGTATGAAACAGAAAAACCCTTGCAATCGCAAGGGTTTTTAGACGTCCCAAAGAGGATTCGAACCTCCGACCTACAGTTTAGGAAACTGTTGCTCTATCCTGCTGAGCTATTGGGACATTTATTAGGAACGTTATTAATTATAATAATTAAATTTAAAAAGGTCAATAAAAAGATCAGTTAAGGCATTGGGAAGTTCCTCTCCACTTCCGTTTGTCTTTCTGTTTTTTCACGAAAGAGGGCCCAAACAATCAGGCTTAATGAAATTAATAAACCTTCCAATGATAAGATATACCAAGGATAGGAGCCAAGAACATCTAACAAACTTGTGCTGTTTGGTTTGTGGCTTAGGAACATATAATTTCCCCCAACCATCTTATTAATCAACATAATAACCGGCATCAGGACATTTAAAAAGATAAACAACTTCAAAACTGACCAAAGGGTAGGGCGATATCCTTTTACCCAAGTAAAATAAAGCGGAACAAAAATGCTCATTAAGTGTGTATAAAAGAAATGAAAAAATCGAAAATGCGGAAAATCATAATTTAGTAACGGAGTGAAAATCGCCTGTGAAGCGCCCAACAAAGCGGTAAATAACAGAATTTCGTAGATGAGCTTTTTTTCAGATAGCAATAGTAACACTGTTAATAGGAGGCTAATGCTGCATAATTCTAGCGGGATCGCATGACTAACATGCCAACTGCCATTGGTCAACATCCAAACATGATAGGTTGCTTCTATTATAATTAGCGAAATGGCTGTTCCAATCTCCCAAGGTCTTAATTGTGCAGACTGAAGTTTACCCCTGTACAAAAATAGGCATGTTACACCTAAAACTAAAAGGGTTATAATGATAAAATGGCTTACGGAAAACATTTCAAAATCATAGTTTTTATAGATTCGGCCAAACCACCCCATACATAAATCCCCCCTTGATTTGCATCATATCATGGTTAACCTACGGAAATAGTCGAAAGTAAGAACCATTTATTCTATTAATTTGGCAAATATTCAACGGGTGCCTGACACCACTCGGATATGATATAATAGTTTGTCGAAGAAAATCGAATATAGATAGTAAGAGCCAAGAAATTTGTTATGAGGACAGAGAAAGTAAGAAACGATTCAACTATGTCCGCATGAAGCCGTCATGGGGATAAGAAAAGCTAGAAAAGCTCCAACCATGTCCACATGAACAACTCTCTAAGGACAAAGAGTGTTTCTTAAAAATTACCCAATCAAGAGGGGAACCCCCTTAAAATAAAAGATTAATACCCTGGAGGTCATTATGGCTGGTTATACGCCGATGATACAACAATATCTAACGATTAAGGCAGATTACCAAGATGCCTTTTTATTTTTTCGCTTAGGCGACTTTTATGAAATGTTTTTTGACGATGCCATTAACGCATCGCAGGAACTAGAAATCACGCTTACAAGCCGTGAGGGCGGCTCGGAAGATCGAATCCCTATGTGCGGTGTGCCTTATCATTCCGCACCCAACTATATTGAACAATTGATTTCAAAAGGCTATAAAGTAGCCATTTGCGAGCAAATGGAAGATCCAAGACAAACAAAAGGCATGGTAAAAAGGGAAGTTGTTCAGCTTATCACGCCGGGTACCGTAATGGATGGAAAAGGGTTAACAGACAAAGAGAACAACTATCTTGCAT
The DNA here is from genome assembly GCF_018613415.1 of Bacillus sp. ISL-18. Taxonomy (GTDB): domain Bacteria; phylum Bacillota; class Bacilli; order Bacillales; family Cytobacillaceae; genus Neobacillus. The sequence goes on from NZ_JAGGQG010000002.1 coordinate 858,738, forward strand.
CCATTACAGCCTTTGGCGACCAAACCTATGGATTTGCTTACAACGATATCTCAACTGGAGAGAGCCGGGTCACACTCCTTTCCACTAATTTTGACGAAGTTCTCAACGAATTGGCGGTCTTAAGTGCCAAAGAGGTTGTGGTTGCCAGTAATTTTGATGGGGAACTGCAAAAGAAGATGCGTGAACGAGATGTGCTAGCGATTTCGATAGAAGATAACAGTTCAATAGAAATGAACTTTGCCCATCTGCTTGAAGGTCTGAATCAGGAAAAATTAAAGCAAACGGCAGCAAGGCTGTTTCATTATTTATTCCGCTCACAGAAGAGAAGTCTTGACCATTTGCAACCTGTAACGACGTATCAAATTCAGCAATATATGAAAATCGATTACTATTCAAAACGAAATCTCGAACTAACCGAAACGATTCGTTCAAAGGGAAAAAGAGGCTCCTTGTTATGGCTGCTTGATGAAACAAAAACAGCCATGGGTGGACGGATGCTAAAGCACTGGATCGATCGGCCGTTGATTCAGCAATCAGAAATTGAGCAGCGGCATAATTTGGTGGATGTGCTCATCCAACATTATTTTGAGCGTCAGGAGCTCCGTGAAAACTTAAAAGAAGTTTACGATTTAGAGAGATTAGCCGGACGGGTGGCGTTTGGAAATGTAAATGCCCGTGATTTAGTTCAGCTAAAGCGCTCCTTAATGCAGGTCCCTTTTTTAAAACAAATCCTGTTTGGAATGCAAAATGAGCAAATGAATGAAATTGCTGAAAAGCTTGACCCCTGTGAAGAGGTAACCGACCTCCTTGAACAGGCCATTGTGGATAATCCACCGCTTTCTTTAAAAGAAGGAAATATCATTCGCGACGGCTATCATGATCAGCTCGATCAATATCGGGATGCCAGCCGCAACGGAAAAACGTGGATTGCCCAGCTAGAACGGGAAGAACGCGAGAAAACCGGAATTAAGTCCTTAAAAGTTGGCTATAATCGTGTATTTGGCTATTATATCGAGGTTACCCGTGCGAACCTGCACCTTTTAACAGAAGGGCAATATGAGCGGAAGCAGACGTTAACCAATGCTGAACGTTTTATTACACCGGAATTAAAAGAAAAAGAGGCTTTAATTTTACAAGCGGAAGAAAAATGCGGAGAGCTGGAATATGATTTATTCACCGGAATCCGCGAAATGGTTAAGGAACAAATCCCGCGTTTGCAGGCATTAGCCAAAGCCGTTAGTGAATTAGACGTTTTACAATGTTTTGCTCAAGTCAGTGAAGAACGCCGTTATGTCAAGCCGCAATTTTCGAATGAGCGCCGGGTTGTACTGAAGGATGGCCGTCATCCGGTTGTAGAAAAAGTGTTGAACACACAAGAATATGTGCCAAACGACTGCATGATGGACAGCGATCGAGAAGTCCTCTTAATCACAGGACCTAATATGTCTGGTAAAAGTACGTACATGCGGCAAATCGCTCTGATCGCGATATTGGGGCAAATTGGCTGCTATGTCCCAGCATCAGAAGCAGTATTGCCGATTTTTGATCAGGTCTTTACCCGGATCGGGGCAGCGGACGATTTGATTTCTGGACAAAGTACCTTTATGGTGGAAATGCTTGAGGCAAAAAATGCGATTGCAAATGCAACGCAAAATAGTTTAATTTTATTCGATGAAATCGGCCGGGGAACATCCACCTATGACGGGATGGCCCTTGCACAGGCGATTATTGAATACATTCATGAGCGAATTGGAGCGAAGACCTTATTTTCAACCCATTATCATGAGCTAACCGTGTTAGAGGAAGAACTTTCGAAATTGAAAAATATTCATGTTAGTGCAATTGAACATAACGGCAAGGTAGTTTTCCTTCATAAAATTAAAGAAGGTCCTGCTGATAAAAGTTACGGTATTCATGTAGCGCAGCTGGCGGAACTACCGGCGGAGTTAATTAAACGGGCGAGTGAAATTTTAGCAGAACTGGAACAGACAGATGCTCAGACAGCTCCCGTGAAAAAAGTGGTCGAGCAGCCCGTCGCAGAGGTGGAAAAACCAGTGGAGCAGCCGGCCCAGTTATCCTTTTTCGATGAGCCCGCATCACCGAAAAAAGCGGAGCCAACTCCTAAAGAAAAACGAGTGTTAGAGAAGATTAAAGAAATCGATTTATTAGATGTAACTCCATTACAAGCGATTAACCTGCTGTATGAGCTCCAGAAAAAGTTAAAGTAAGGGGGCTTTATTGATGGGCAAGATTATTCAATTAGATGAAATTTTATCAAATAAAATTGCGGCAGGAGAGGTTGTCGAACGGCCTGCTTCTGTCGTGAAAGAACTGGTTGAAAATGCGATTGATGCTGGCAGTACGGTGATTGAAATTGAAATCGAAGAGGCCGGGCTCGCTAAAATCCGCATTACAGACAACGGCTATGGGATTGAGGAAGAGGACGTATTAATTGCCTTTCAGCGCCATGCCACCAGTAAGATTAAAAATGAAAATGACTTATTCCGGATTCGCACGCTCGGATTCCGTGGCGAAGCTCTGCCGAGTATTGCCTCCGTTTCCAGACTGGAGATGAAGACTTCGACAGGGGAAGGTGCCGGAAACAGAGTGGTGATTGAGGGCGGCAAGGTTGAGGTTTTTGAAAAAGCATCGGCTCGACGCGGTACCGATCTTACGATTACGGATTTATTTTACAATACGCCTGCTCGTTTGAAATATATGAAAACCATTCATACAGAGCTTGGCAACATTACGGATGTTGTGAACCGCTTGGCGCTTTCCCATCCTGAGGTAGCATTTCGGTTAATTCATAATGAGCGGAAACTGTTGCAAACGAACGGAAACGGCGATGTCCGCCAAGTGTTGGCGGCGATTTATGGGATGGCTATTGCGAAACAGCTTGTCCCGGTTTCCGGTAAATCGCTAGATTATACGATTAGCGGTTTTGCCTCAATGCCGGAAGTAACAAGGGCTTCAAGAAACTATATTTCTACGATGATTAATGGCCGTTTTATCAGGAACTACGCTTTGGCGAAGGCTATTCAGGAAGGGTACCATACGTTGCTTCCAATCGGACGATTTCCGATTGTTCTTCTTAATATTGAGATGGACCCGCTCTTGGTTGATGTCAATGTGCACCCATCGAAAATGGAGGTCCGCATCAGTAAGGAAGCCGAACTGAATGAGCTGGTCACCACAATGATTAAGGATACCTTTAAATCGAAAATCTTGATCCCAACCGCTTACACACCTGTGAAAAAAGAAGAACCCAAATCAGAGCAAACGGCGTTCGTTTTGGATGAAGGGACGCCACATACAAGTAAGCTGATCGAAACTCCGTGGGAGCGTCCGGTATTTGCTCAAACGGTTCAAGAAACGACGACGATTCCGGTTCCAAGATTTGACTATGTTCCAGTTAAGCAGGAGGTACCAAAGTTTGCAATTTCGGATGAAACTCCTTTTGAACCCAATGAGGAAACGTTTGAACCAGAGTATTTCGATCATGCGTCAACGTCTGAAAGCGAACCAACTGATGGTCAGCCACAGACAGAGTATCATGCGCCTGTTGATTCCGATGATATCAAAAGTAGGATCCCGCGTCTTTATCCCATTGGTCAAATGCATGGGACGTATATTTTTGCGCAGAATGAAAATGGCTTATATATTATCGACCAGCACGCCGCCCAGGAACGATTGAAATATGAGTATTTCCGCGAAAAAGTAGGACAAGTTCAGTCCGAGCTACAAGAAATGCTGGTGCCGATTACTTTGGAGTATTCAACTGATGAATATGTCAAAATAACAGAGAATCTTAGTGAACTAGAAAAAGTCGGTGTGTTCCTTGAGGAATTCGGTTTGAATAGTTTTATTGTCCGCTCGCATCCGCAATGGTTTCCTAAAGGGGAAGAGAAGCAGATTATAGAGGATATGATTGAACAGGTATTATTGATGAAAAAGGTCGATATTAAGAGGCTTCGGGAAGAGGCGGCGATCATGATGAGCTGTAAAGCCTCAATTAAAGCGAACCGCCATCTGCGAAATGATGAAATCCAGGCGCTTCTCGATGATCTCCGCAAAGCATCTGACCCGTTTACCTGTCCGCACGGCAGACCGATTATCGTTCACTATTCGATTTATGAGATGGAGAAGATGTTTAAACGGGTGATGTAGTATGTTATTGTGACCGTGAGATCTGTAAAATGAGGTGGAACGGTCACAATAAAAAATTATTATACCCGTTTAAGCTGAAAAAGAGAGTGGTCGGTCACAATAAAAGAGAATAGTGCCCGTGGACTCCGAAAAAAAGGTGGACCGGTCACAATAAAAGAGAATTATGCCCGTGGACCCTGAAAAAGAGGGAAGCCGGTCACAATAAAAGAAATTTGTGCCCGAGATATCCGAAAAAAAGAGTACACACTCAAAAAAAGAACTGTGCCGCTAGAAAACAACACAAAACTATGAAAATAACAAAAGGCTGCAGGAAAACATCCTGCAGCCTTTTAAAATACCCTATTTTACCCCAACATGAATCTTATTAATAAACTGCAATGCCTGTCCAGTCCCAACAGCCACCGATTCCAATGGACTTGATGCCAGCTGAACCGGAACAAAAATCTCCTCGCTCAACCAGGCTTCCATTCCATTTAACAACGAACCGCCGCCAGTCAGAATCACGCCTCGATCGACAATATCACCGCTCAACTCGGCTGGGCAATCCTCGAGCGTGGCGCGGATCGCCTCCATAATATGCAACAAGGATTCTCTAATCGCATTCCGAATCTCATAGGATGATAGTTGAACCGTTTTTGGTAAACCAGTTACGAGGTCCCGGCCGCGCACATCCATAAACTTTTCCTCATGGTCGACCAGGGCATAACCAATTTCCATTTTAATATTCTCAGCGGTTCTCTCCCCGATTAATACATTGTACACCTTGCGGACATGTTGAATAATATCGTCATCCAAACGATCGCCGCCTATTTTAATAGAATGGCAGGCTACTACACCGCCAAAGGAAATAATCGCTACTTCCGTATTCCCCCCGCCGATATCAACGACCACATTGGCAACTGGCTCATCAACAGGCATACCTGCCCCAATTGCCGCTGCAACAGGTTCTTCAATGAGTGAGATCTTTTTTGCACCAGCATTTCGGACCGCATCCTGGATTGCTCTGCGCTCAACACTAGTAGAACCCGACGGAATGCAAACCACCACATTAGGCTTGCGAAGGGCCAAACCTAATTTCTTAGAAGCTTTCCGCATTACGTTTTTAAGCATTTCAGTAGTAACATCAAAATCAGCGATAACCCCATCTTTTAATGGGCGAATGGCGACAATTTTTTCCGGTGTCTTACCGATCATCTCTTTCGCTTCGATTCCAACTGCAACTACATTTTTTGTCTCTGTATCTATTACCACAACCGATGGCTCGTTTAGTACGATTCCTTTACTCTTGCTATATACCAATATATTAGCGGTTCCTAAATCAATCCCAATATCAAAATTAGAAAGCATTTTTATTCACCTATTCCTCAATTTTTAAATACATTAAAAGCTACGTTTAAGACTAACATGAATGTGGGGGTAAATAGCTTTTTGTAAATGAACCGTTATCGATTTGTAACCTTTTAAATTTATTTGTCATATTTTGAAGGAATATGTTATAAAAATTCATTTACCTCATAACGCATAAGAAACAAAATTTTTGTATATACTTGTTTGATGTTCTACTGCTTTACAAAATTGTGTTAACATGTAGTGATGGCAGCAGTCAAAATCGCCTTCAACACTGAAAAAAAGCATAAGGCAGTGAGAAAATAGTGGATTCCAACCAAAAATTAATCGTGATCATTGGTCCTACCGCAGTGGGAAAAACAAATTTGAGCATCGAAATGGCCAAACGCTACGATGGAGAGATTATCTCGGGTGACTCCATGCAGATCTATCGTGGTATGGATATCGGGACAGCAAAAATAACGGAAGAAGAAATGCAGGGTATCCCGCACCATTTAATTGATATCAAGGAGCCGGAAGAAAATTTTTCCGTTGCAGAATTTCAACTCTTGGTTCGTGCTAAAATAAATGAGATTGCCAAAAGGGGAAAGCTTCCGATCATCGTTGGCGGAACAGGGTTATACATCCAGTCCGTTATTTATGACTATCAATTTTCAGATGTACCTGGTGATGAAGCTTTTCGGCTTAAGCTAGAGGAACGAGCAAAGCAAATCGGTAATGAAGCATTGTACAAAGAATTACAAGCGATTGACCCAGATAGTGCTGCACAAATTCATCCGAATAATGTGAGAAGGGTGATTCGGGCACTGGAGATATTCCATCTGACAGGTAAAACGATGAAGGATTTTCAGAAGAAACAGCAGCCGGATCTGATGTATGAGACAGCGCTTGTCGGATTATCGATGGAACGGGAAAAGCTTTACGAGCGTATTAACCGAAGAGTAGATATAATGGTTGAGCAAGGACTGCTAGATGAGGTAAAATCCTTATACAACCAAGGCTTACGTAATTGCCAGTCGATTCAGGCAATCGGATATAAAGAAATTTATGACTATTTAGATGGCAGCGTAACCTGGGAGGAAGCCGTTGAGCAGCTAAAACAAAACTCGAGGAGATATGCAAAAAGGCAGTTGACTTGGTTTCGTAACAAAATGGATGTACAATGGTTTGATATGACATATGTGAACAATTTCGCAAAAAAAATAGCGGAAATTTCACAATATGTTGAAGGAAAGCTTCAAGTAAAATCGAATACATATTAGTAGAGATAAAAGAGGAGGATATACGAATGAAAACAACCATCAATATTCAAGATCAATTTTTGAACCAGTGCCGTAAAGACAACACCAATGTAACGGTGTTCCTTCTAAATGGGTTTCAATTAAGAGGCCAAATTAAGGGCTTTGATAATTTTACCGTATTATTTGAATCAGAGGGTAAACAGCAATTGGTATTTAAGCACGCAATTTCCACGTTTGCACCGCAGCGCAATGTCCAGCTTGAATTGGATAATCAATAAACTAGTATCAAAATGGAGCCCTCAACCCTTGGGCTCTTTTTTTATTTCTAAAAATAAAGGAAATCTTCTTTAATGAATTGCAAGGGTTGTGAATACACATAGAGGGAAGGATTATGCCTAACCTAAAACACTTCTGAGTAGCTTAAATCATGCTACCTTACGTATACTGTCTGCAGAATGAGAGGTGATAGCTTTGGATCAACCAATTCAAACGAAAAGTAACGGCCAAATAAGGGTGGTTCTCAACTCACATGAAAGAACTTCGATAAGAAAAGAGGTACCCGATTTTCAAGTTGTTCCAAAGGTCATTCCCCCAGAGCATACCGCACTAAAAGAAATTGAAGAGGAGCTCGGGGCATTGGTTGGCATGGAAGAAATGAAACGCATGATTAAAGAAATTTATGCTTGGATTTATGTGAACAAGAAGCGTGAGGAAATGGGGCTGAAGGCAAGAAAGCAAGCCCTCCATATGATGTTTAAAGGGAATCCTGGAACAGGGAAAACAACGGTTGCTAGGTTAATTGGCAAACTTTTCCAAAAGATGAATGTACTCTCCAAAGGCCACTTAATTGAGGCGGAGCGGGCCGACCTCGTCGGTGAGTATATTGGTCATACTGCTCAAAAAACGAGGGATTTAGTGAAGAAAGCCCAAGGCGGAATCTTGTTCATTGATGAGGCCTACTCGCTAGGGCGCGGCGGGGAAAAGGATTTTGGCAAGGAAGCGATCGATACATTGGTCAAACATATGGAGGATAAGCAGCATGAGTTTATTTTAATTCTTGCCGGGTATTCGCGGGAAATGGAACATTTTTTAACATTAAATCCTGGTCTTCATTCGCGGTTTCCCTTGGTGATTGATTTTCCCGATTATAATATCGAGCAGCTGATGGATATTGCCAGCAGGATGTTAAAAGAAAGAGAGTATACGCTAAGCCATGAGGCGGAGAAAAAATTCAAGGACCATTTGATTTGGGTAAAGGCGGTTTTAAATCCTACTAGTTTTTCAAACGGCCGGTATGTCCGCAACGTCATCGAAAAATCAGTTCGAGCACAGGCAATGAGACTATTGATGCTAAATAGCTATGACAGACACGAATTAATGACCCTGCGAAGTAATGATTTAATATTCGAGGAAGATTAATAACAAATAGAAAAAAACGGCGGAATCATCATCCGCCGATTTGTTTTTGATTATGAACTTTTTGGGAAACTCCAAGATGTCGGGAAGGAAGCTTCCAATCAAAGGTATAAGACAGTACTCGTAAGCCGGTTACGATCACAAATAGAGTATATAATTGCCAAGAATCAACAGCAATCTCAAGACCAATCATTAGACCGGCCAGGATAGCCCAAACCGCATAAATTTCTGCTCTCAACACGATTGGTTTCCTGCCGGCAAGCAGATCACGAATAATCCCCCCGCCAATCCCAGTTAAAACAGCGGCCACAATTACCGCACTTAGCGGATGGTTCATTTTCTCGGCATAAATCGCACCCTGAATCGCAAAGGCGGACAGGCCAATGGCATCAAAAAGGTTGCCCCATTTTTGCCAATGCCGCAGCAGGTTAGTGGGAAATAAAAACACCGCTGTAATCGACAACAGGGCAATTTGAAAAAATAACCCCTGTCCCCATAACGCTGATACTGGTACGCCAATTAACAGATTCCGTATCGCGCCGCCGCCAAACGCTGTAACAATTCCTAAAATATAAACTCCTAATATATCATAATCCTCTTCCATTGCCACAATGGCACCGCTGACAGCAAAGGCAATGGTTCCGATCATACTTAAAACTTCCCATGTCATAGTTGATTTCCCCTCTGTTGTAAGGTCACAAACACACAATGCTAATAGTAAAAACCGATCTCAAATGAACAATAAAATTTTATCATGATGACGGAAAAATACAACATTTATTTTATTATCTAAAAGCTTGGGGAAAATTAGTGATTACAAAGTTTTTTTGTTATGATGAGAGATAAGAACAGTTAAGGAAGGAAGGATGCCTGTGGAACAAAAGGAAACGAAAGAAAAGGTCATTCTCGTTGGCTGTCAAACAAACGGGGAAGAGGATTCACGTTTTGACTATTCGATGGAAGAGTTAGGAGCACTAACTGAAACCGCTCAAGGAGAGGTCATTGCTTCCGTAATCCAAAAACGAGACCGTGTCCACCCCGCGACCTATATTGGCAAAGGGAAAGTAGAAGAACTGAGAGCACTCGTGGAAGAGGTCGAGGCAGACATCGTCATCTTTAATGATGAACTTTCACCAAGCCAAAAAAGAAATCTCGGCTCAGAAATAGAAGCACGGATTATTGACCGGACCCAGCTCATTTTAGATATATTTGCGCAAAGAGCGCGTTCAAAAGAAGGAAAGCTGCAGGTTGAGCTCGCACAGCTGCAATACATACTTCCCCGCTTGGCTGGACAAGGTACAGCGCTATCAAGACTTGGTGCCGGAATCGGGACTAGAGGGCCAGGGGAAACAAAACTTGAATCTGACCGAAGACATATTCGCCGCAGAATCGATGATATTAAGAGCCAGCTTTCCGTTATTGTTCAGCACCGGGACAGATACCGGGAGCGCAGGAAGAAAAATAAGACCTTTCAAGTCGCGATTGTCGGTTATACAAATGCGGGCAAATCGACACTCTTTAATCGATTATCAGAAGCGGAGTCATATGAGGAAAATCAATTGTTTGCGACACTCGATCCGATGACACGCAAATTGATTTTACCAAGTGGCTTTTTAGCCTTAATAACGGATACAGTAGGATTTATTCAAGACCTGCCAACCACGTTGATTGCCGCATTCCGCTCAACACTTGAGGAAGTAAAGGAAGCAGATTTGCTTCTACATGTGGTCGATATGTCCAATCCAGACTATTATCAGCATGAAAAGACGGTGAAAAAGTTACTGGATGACTTAGATGTAAAAGATATCCCGCAAATAACCGTGTATAATAAAAGAGATATTCAACATCCTGATTTTGTTCCCACAGCGGGTACGACAACCGTCTTCATTAGTGCCTTTGATGAAACGGATCGTCATTCTTTAAAGGACCAAATCGAGAAAGTTGTCATGGACATGATGGAGTCCTACGAAGTGCGCATTCCTTCAACGGAAGGGAAACTGCTTTCACAATTGAAAAATGAGACCATCCTCCGAGAACTTGTTTTTGATGAGGAAGGACAATTTTACCGTTGTAAAGGGTATACGCTTGCGGATCATCAAATTTCCGGACAATTACAGAAATTCACGATATAGATTGGAGTAACAACATGTTTCAACAGTTGCAAAATGGGGAAAAGCTTTACTCCCTTGTTAAAAAAGTGGAACAGCAAATTGCTGAAGTACATAAGGAAATAGATGAGAAAGTGGAAAATAACCAATTTCGAGTCTTGCAAAGCTATCAAAAGCACCGGGTCAGTGATTCGCACTTTATGCCGTCTACTGGTTACGGCTACGATGATATTGGCAGAGATACCTTGGAATTAATCTATGCAGATGTGTTTGGCGGAGAAGCTGGGCTTGTCCGCCCGCAGATTATTTCTGGTACACATGCGATTTCTATTGCCTTATTCGGGGTCCTAAGACCAGGGGATGAACTCCTCTATATCACCGGTAAACCCTATGATACCCTAGAAGAAATCGTCGGGATTCGCGGTAATGGGGTAGGCTCGTTAAAAGAATTTGGGATTTCCTACGACAGTGTCGCCCTAACAGATGATGGGGCGATTAATTGGGATGAGGTTGCCGGAAAAATAAATCCAAACACGAAAATGATTGGCATTCAGCGCTCAAAAGGGTACGCCACAAGACCATCGTTCACGGTAGAGGAAATTGGTCAAATGATATCCTTTGTCAAAGAAATAAAACCGGATCTTGTGGTTTTCGTTGATAATTGCTACGGTGAATTTGTAGAGGAACAAGAACCATGTCATGTTGGGGCAGAATTAATGGCTGGCTCGTTAATCAAAAATCCAGGCGGCGGACTTGCGAAAACAGGCGGGTACATCGTTGGTAAAAAACAATGGGTTGAGGCCTGTTCTTACCGAATGACATCGCCTGGGATTGGAGCGGAGGCTGGCGCTTCCCTTTATAGCCTTCAAGAAATGTACCAAGGATTCTTTCTGGCGCCGCATGTGGTGGGCCAGGCATTAAAGGGGGCAGTCCTAACTGCCGCATTGCTTGAACAATTGGGGATGAATTCATCACCAAAATGGGATGCCAAAAGAACGGATCTTATTCAGTCCGTGCAATTTGATGATCGCGATAAAATGATTTCGTTCTGTCAGGCCATTCAATTCGCGTCACCTATTAACTCCTATGTCACACCACATCCAAGTTATATGCCTGGCTATGAAGATGATGTAATCATGGCAGCAGGAACATTTATTCAAGGAGCCAGTATTGAATTAACGGCGGATGGCCCGCTTAGACCACCGTACGTGGCCTATGTTCAGGGTGGTTTAACTTATGCTCACGTGAAAATGGCCATTTGTTTAGCTATTGATCACTTAATCGAAAAAGGACTATTGGACCTTTAATCCGGCATAATAATGTTCAGCAAAAAAAGTTGTTCAAAATATTCTTTAAAAAATCATGTAAGAAAATCTTACATAACATTGACATCTTTTCTTACACCAAATATAATAGCATTATGATTTACCAGTAAGGGAGGAGAAATTTGGTGAGTGGAAAAGAAATTCGTCGTTCCATGCCATTGTTTCCTATCGGAACCGTCATGCAGTTAACAGAGTTAACCGCAAGGCAAATCCGCTATTATGAAGAACACCAATTGATTTCTCCAGCAAGAACCGAGGGAAACAGACGTCTATTCAGTCTAAATGATATTGATAGACTGTTAGAAATAAAAGACTTGATTGACCAAGGTGTGAACATGGCTGGAATCAAGCACTTGTTCATGGTCAAGGAGCAGCAAGCAAATATAGTAGAGAAACAAACCGAAAAAGCAAAACAAGACTTAACAGATGAACAGCTTAGAAAGCTTCTCCGCAATGAATTAATGCATACAGGCAGAAACAATCGATTTTCATTACGCCAAGGCGATATGTCTCGATTTTTCCATTAAAGTTAATCATTCTTTAGAAAATAGGGGGAATTAAAATGGCAAGGTATTCAAGAGAAGACATCCAACGAATGGCGAAAGAGGAGAACGTAAAATTTATTCGTCTTCAATTTACAGACATTCTTGGAACCATTAAAAATGTTGAGATTCCAATTAGCCAATTGGAAAAAGCACTTGATAACAAAATGATGTTTGACGGTTCTTCCATTGAAGGATTTGTTCGGATCGAAGAATCTGATATGCTTCTATATCCAGACTTAAACACATGGGTAGTTTTCCCTTGGACAGCAGAAAAAGGAAAAGTGGCTCGTTTAATCTGTGATATTTATACTCCTGAAGGTAAACCTTTCGAAGGGGACCCGCGTAACAACCTTAGAAGAGTATTAAAAGAAATGGAAGAGTTAGGATTCACTAACTTCAACCTTGGACCTGAGCCAGAATTCTTCTTATTTAAGTTAGATCAAAAAGGTGAGCCAACTCTAGAACTTAATGACCAAGGCGGATACTTTGACTTAGCTCCAACAGACCTAGGTGAAAACTGCCGTCGTGATATCGTTCTTGAGCTAGAAGAAATGGGCTTTGAAATTGAAGCTTCTCACCACGAAGTAGCTCCAGGACAACACGAAATCGACTTTAAATATGCAGATGCATTAACAGCTTGTGACCAAATCCAAACGTTCAAGCTTGTTGTAAAAACAATTGCTCGTAAGCATGGCTTACACGCAACATTTATGCCAAAACCATTATTCGGTGTAAACGGATCTGGTATGCACATGAACCTTTCATTATTCAAAAATAGTGAAAATGCGTTCTACGAGCCAGGCGGCGACTTAGATATGAGTGATACAGCTCGTCAATTTATTGCTGGTATCCTTAAACACGCTCCTGCCTTTACAGCGGTAACGAACCCAACTGTAAACTCTTATAAGCGTCTAGTTCCAGGTTATGAAGCACCTTGTTATGTGGCATGGTCTGCTATGAACCGTTCACCACTTATCCGTATTCCTGCATCACGTGGATTAAGTACACGTGTTGAGGTACGTAGTGTTGACCCAGCAGCGAACCCATACCTAGCAATGGCTGTTCTATTAAAAGCTGGTTTAGACGGTATTAAAAATAAACTAACTCCTCCAGCTCCAGTAGATCGTAACATCTATGTAATGAGCAAAGAAGAGAGAATCGAAGAAGGCATCATCGACCTTCCAGCAACACTTGCAGCAGCATTAGATCAATTAAAGGCTGATGAAGTAATTGTTTCTGGTTTAGGAGAGCACATCTTCGAACACTTCGTTGAAGCAAAAGAAATCGAGTGGGATATGTTCCGTACCGTTGTTCACCAATGGGAACGCGATCAATACATGAGCACATACTAAAAAACATTAAAAGCCTTGGCGCTCGTCGCCAAGGCTTTTTTATGTTAGGTGGTAAAGCATTCAAGTCCAAAATAAATAGAGAGCTGATAATCAGCTCTCTTGGTTTTAATGAATATGACGATAAACCCCAATCACTTTTCCTAAAATCGATACATTTCGTAAAATAATAGGGTCCATCGAAGAGTTTTCCGGCTGCAGGCGGATGTAATCTTTCTCTTTAAAGAATCTTTTACAGGTTGCTTCATCATCCTCAGTCATCGCGACAACAATTTCTCCGTTATTGGCAGTCTGCTGCTGCTTGACGATTACGTAGTCACCATCAAGGATGCCTGCCTCTATCATACTTTCACCCATGATTTCTAGCATAAACACCTGCTCATCTGCAGGAGCCAGGGTTTCAGGAAGTGGAAAATACTCTTCGACATTCTCGATCGCTGTAATCGGCAAACCTGCCGTTACCTTACCGACCACAGGAACATTGACAACTTTATTTCTAGGAATCTGTGACGCTTCATCCGCATCTAGTATTTCAATCGCTCTTGGTTTAGTAGGGTCTCTTCTAATGAGGCCTTTACTCTCTAAGCGCGCAAGGTGGCCGTGAACAGTAGAACTGGATGCAAGCCCTACGGCTTCCCCAATTTCCCTAACGGAAGGTGGATATCCCTTACTTTTAACCTCGTCCTTTATAAACTCCAGGATATCTTGCTGTCGCTTTGATATCTTTACCATGATAAAATGCACCTCGCCTGGTTAATGTTGTCTTTATTATAGCATGTTGCACCCTACTATACAAACATAAGTTCGAGAAAATAGTTGACAGCAAACAAATGTTCGGACTATAATGAAATCAAATCAATAGAGAACATATATTCTTATAAGAGGTGCGAAACATGAAAAAATTATGGAACCAATACTCGTATGCTATTACTCTTATTCTTTTAAGCTGCACATTAGCTTTCTTCTTATCAGTAAACCATCATTCTGATGACCAATATGTAAAAGTAACCATTTCTGAAGGGGATACATTATGGAAGATTTCTGATCAATTTGAAGGTCAGCATTCTCTATCACACAAGGAATTCGTAAGCTGGGTCAAAAAACATAATGTAAATATCAAGGATCAAATTTATCCTGGTGAAGAAATTGTGATTCCGGTAAGTAAACAGGAATCTTCCCAACAGCTTGCAAGCGCACCAAAGGAATAGAAGGGAAATAGAATGAAAGCAATTATATACTGCCGAGTCAGTACCAATAAAGAAACACAGGAAACCTCTTTAAAACGTCAGGAAGAAGAATTAATCCAACTTGCACACCAATGTGGATTCGAAATCGATACCATCATCAAAGAACAAGCCAGCGGTTATGATTTTGAAAGAGATGGAATACTAGAGGTATTAGAACAGATAAAAGAACCACAAGTTCAGGCCTTGTTAATTCAGGATGAAACACGGCTGGGAAGAGGGAATGCCAAGATTGCCCTCCTGCATTGTATTATAAAAGAAGGAATTCAACTTTATAGCATTTCTCATAATGGTGAATTACAATTGTCTGAATCTGATTCAATGGTATTAAAAATAGTCAGCATGGTAGAAGAATATCAACGGAAACTACATAATGTGAAAATTAAACGAGGCATGAAACGAGCCGTAGACCAGGGCTATAAACCGGAAAAAAACTTAAAGAATCTTGGACAATCCTCCGGCAGGGATAAAATCGAAGTACCAATCGACCAAATAATACGACTGCGGGACAATGACCTGACGTTTGCGGAAATCGCCGCCACCCTTAGAGGATTTGGGTATAATGTTTCAAAAGCAACCGTTCATCGAAGATACCAAGAATATATAGAATCACAGAATCAGTAGCCCTTTACTTGTCATAAAGGGTTTTTTTTAGTAAAATCAAGTGTCTTTATTGGATAGAAAGGATGGGTGGGAAATGCTTTCAAAAGAAAAAATGGCTCGCATTAATGAACTGGCCAGAAAAGCAAAATCGTCAGGATTAACAGAGCTAGAAGCAAAAGAACAATCCAAATTAAGAAGTGAATACTTGGCAACTTTCCGGGCAAATATGCTCGATACCTTAACGAATACAAAATTTATTGACCCAGAAGGTACGGATGTAACACCTGAAAAATTGAAGGCTAGAAAGAACCGGCCTCTTCATTAACAATATAGGAAGGGTACTACCCTTTTGCATGATCAAGCCCCGCCTAATAAAGGCGGGGTATTTCCATTCCATACATACATTCACTTTGGTAGAGTCAAAATATAAATAACAGGAAATTTTCGGTCTAATTTTTGTTTATTTGTTGAATTAATAGACAATGAAAGATAATATAAAGGATGTATTTAGTTACCGTGAACAAGAAAGGATGTATTTCATGTTTAATACTATTGATGATTTATCAGTAACATCGATTCGTACGCTTTCCATTGATGCAATTGAGAAAGCAAACTCTGGGCATCCAGGTATGCCAATGGGTGCTGCTCCAATGACTTATACATTATGGACAAGATTTATGAACCATAATCCAAAGAATCCTCATTGGTTCAACCGTGATCGTTTCGTCTTATCTGCAGGCCATGGTTCTGCATTGTTATACAGCATGCTTCACTTATCCGGCTATAATTTAAGTATGGAAGACATCAAACAATTCCGTCAGTGGGGCAGTAAGACACCAGGACACCCTGAGTACCGCCACACAGAAGGCGTAGAAGCAACTACTGGTCCACTTGGACAAGGAATTGCAATGGCTGTCGGAATGGCTATGGCAGAACGCCACGTGGCTAGTGTTTATAATAAAGACAACTATGAAATTGTGAACCATTATACATACGGTGTTTGTGGTGATGGTGACCTCATGGAGGGTGTTTCTGCAGAAGCTGCTTCACTTGCAGGACATTTAAAATTAGGCCGTTTAGTGGTTTTATATGATTCAAATGATATTTCTCTTGATGGAGATCTAAACAAGTCTTTCTCTGAAAGTGTAAAAGGACGTTTTGAAGCTTATGGCTGGCAATACCTTCGTGTTGAAGACGGCAATAACCTTGAAGAAATCGCAAAAGCACTTGAAGAAGCAAGAAATGACCTTGACCGTCCTACAATGATTGAAGTTAGAACTGTAATCGGGTATGGCTCACCAAACCGTGCTGGTACTTCTGGTGTTCACGGTGCTCCACTAGGTGCGGACGAGTTAAAACTTACAAAAGAAGCATATAAATGGACTTTTGAAGAAGATTTCCATGTACCGCAAGAAGTGTACGACAACTTCCAAAAACTTATTGTTGAAAACGGTGAGAAAAAGGAAAAAGAATGGAACGACACTTTTGCACAATATAAAAAGGAATATCCAGAACTAGCTGTTCAGCTTGAACAAGCGTTAAACAATGAACTTCCTGAAGGCTGGGACAAAGATATCCCTGTCTACCAAGAAGGGAAGAGTCTAGCAAGCCGTGCTTCTTCTGGTGAAGCCCTAAATGGTATCGCTAAAAACCTTCCAATTTTCATTGGCGGTTCAGCAGACCTTGCTGGTTCAAATAAAACCATGATTAAAGGTTCAGGCGATTACATGCCAGGCAGCTATGAAGGCCGTAACTTCTGGTTTGGTGTTCGTGAATTTGCTATGGGTGCGGCAATGAATGGTATTGCCCTTCACGGCGGTGTAAAAGTTTTCGGTGGTACGTTCTTCGTATTCTCTGATTACCTTCGTCCAGCGATCCGTTTAGCGTCAATCATGGGACTTCCTGTTACGTATGTATTTACGCATGATAGTATTGCTGTTGGAGAAGATGGTCCGACACACGAACCTGTTGAGCAGCTTGCAGCATTGCGCGCAATGCCAGGTCTATCAATTATCCGTCCAGCAGATGGTAATGAAACAGCAGCAGCTTGGAAGCTAGCGGTTGAATCAACTGATAAACCAACTGCACTTATCTTGACTCGTCAAGATTTACCTACATTAAAAGGTACTGATACGAACGCCTATGAAGGAGTTTCAAAAGGAGCTTATGTGGTTTCTCCAGCAGAAAAAGAGACAGCAGATGCGTTAATTTTGGCAACTGGTTCTGAAGTAAGTTTAGCTGTTGAAGCACAAAAAGTCCTTGCTGGTGAAGGTGTTCATGTATCGGTTGTCAGCATGCCTTCATGGGATCGTTTTGAACAACAATCTCAAGAATATAAAGAATCTGTTCTTCCAAGAAGCGTGAAAAAACGTCTTGGAATTGAAATGGGTGCTTCACTTGGCTGGCACAAATATACTGGTGACGAAGGCGATGTATTGGCAATTGACCAATTCGGAGCATCAGCCCCTGGTGAAAAAATTATGGAAGAATACGGCTTTAGCGTTGATCATGTTGTTGCCCGTGTTAAGGCTCTTTTACAAAAATAATCTGATAAGATCAAGAAGGAGAACGGAAATTCCGTTCTCCTTTTTTGATGCGGTTATGTAAAATTATGGTAAATATGCCGAACCATGATAAAAATCAGCCATAAATACAAATAAATGAGCCAATCCATCGTTGAAATAAGCCATTAGTTACGATTTTTGAGCCAATTACTCACAGAAATGAGCCAATGCTCTCATTCACCGGTATATATATTAGATATAGTTATTACAATATTTTGAACAATGGCGTTTTTTAGAGGAAAATTCATTAATTCTACCGAAATAGTAGTTGTGTAATAGGTTAATCGACAAAAGTAGTGAAAGTTTTTGCCGCCGTAAGACAAACGTTTTGTTCCTGCTTTTTTATAATAGAAAAAAGGGTTTCAACGGAGGAGAGAACAGTGGTGAGAAAATATCAGCTATACTTAATAGAAGATGAATTTGCCGCCCATTACTTCGGACGAGAGCGTATATTTTTTCAGCTTTTTCAAGAACATCAAACTTCTAACGGCGAACTTAAATTTATAACGCAAAAACAAATTTCATATATTACAAAACGGGTCGAGGTCCTAAAAATCCACAATCTGCTTCAAAAACAGCTCGGAAAAATGAAGGGCTTTAAAGCAGATCATGGTGCATATACGATTTTCCTAAGCGGAAAACTAAGCACGGCAAGATTAGAAGTTTTTCAAGAATTAATTACTGTGGAAGCAGAAGGTACCTATGAAGCGGAAACTGCTTTCTTTGAAGTACTCAGAAAATGTGAATCCTCCTTCTTAGCTATTGATCTTGAACATGAGCGGGTCGGCTGGTTAAAACCTATTAAAGAAAGAAAATTTGTCTAATTAAAATGAGATATTGTTTTCTTCCGATTAATTTAGTACACTGTATGATAGACAACATGAAGGAGGAAGTTTAATGTTATATTTTCTAGTTGGTATACTAGCATTAGCAGCTGGTGTAGCACTAGGATTTTTCATTGCTCGCAGATATATGATGAGCTATTTAAAGAAAAATCCGCCAATCAATGAACAAATGTTAAAAATGATGATGATGCAAATGGGTATGAAACCTTCACAAAAGAAGATCAACCAAATGATGGCAGCAATGAACAAGCAGCAATCTAAATAAACCGGACAAGCATCTATGTAAAATCCTTTTCAAAAGGATTCATTATTTGTTTGTAAGTAATTAGAAGATAGGGGAGTTTAACGGTCATTCTTTGTCAATTAATTACTTACCCTTCATAATTTAAATCCAAAAACCACTTTTTCTGATGAACCGGGAAGGTGGTTTTTTTATGGATTTAAAATCGAGGTAAAAAAATTATTGTCGTTAAATTTTGGAAACCTTGCATACTTTTATAAACTATGTTATTATAAAGAAGAATTATTTTTGTTCGGTGTAAAGGATAGTATAAGATTAAACTTTTCGTCTTGATGATCACTGAGTGCAAGGATAGTAACACATTGTGTGCAAAGCACACAGCAGGAGGAAACAAAATGGAAAACGGTAAAGTAAAATGGTTTAATGCAGAAAAAGGATTCGGATTCATCGAGCGTGAAGGCGGAGAAGACGTATTCGTACATTTCTCAGCAATCCAAGGCGAAGGTTTCAAATCTTTAGACGAAGGTCAAGCAGTAACTTTTGACGTTGAGCAAGGCCAACGTGGAGCTCAAGCAGCTAACGTTCGTAAAGCTTAATTAAAAGCAAAAGAAGACAGGCTCTTTATAGAGTCTGTTTTTTTATTTATTCATTTTTTAAAAACAAGGAGCCCTGCTCACGAATGAGCAGGGCACATGTAAAAAAGTAAATCAAATGGTAGACTCATTGTAGCATATAATCCAGCAATAACCAAATTTATTTATATATACGGTAAGCAGCTAGGATGAACCCTATGCTAGCTGCCATGACTGGGAACATTCGAACTAAACCGACAAGCACTCATATTAATGTGGTGCTTTTTTTATGGCAACCGATTATTTCAAAGTATTTATTATTTTGTAAAAATTTGATAAAATAGGTACCTCGGTATTCGAAGAAAACAGTAAGAAACAAAGGGCTCGTCATGTTTGTTGGGGGTGTTTAGTTGAAAGTATTTTTAGAATTAGGCTGGTTTTTTAAACAAGAGAAAAAAGCGTACTTATCAGGGGTGTTCATTTTATTATTTGTGGCGGTACTGCAGTTAATTCCTCCTAAAGTAATTGGAATCATCGCCGACCATATTCATGAAGGAACAATCACATCCGTCATACTGGTAAAATTGGTCGTGGTTTTAGTTGTTGTGGGACTATCGATGTATGTTCTTCGCTATTATTGGCGGATTATGATCTTCGGCTCATCCGTTAAGCTTAGCAGGATCCTCCGCGACCAATTATATAGCCACTTTACCAAGATGTCCCCATCATTCTACCAAAAAAGCCGGATTGGAGACCTGATGGCCCATGCAACCAATGACCTATCGGCGATCCAGCAAACGGCCGGCGCAGGTGTGTTAACCCTCGTAGATTCACTTTCTACCGGCGGATTTGTGATTCTGGCAATGGCCTTTACCATCAGCTGGAAACTGACGTTAATTTGTTTAATCCCGATGCCGTTTATGGCGATGCTGACCAGTTGGTTTGGCACGATGCTACATAAAAGTTTTCACAAAGCACAGGAGGCCTTTTCCTCTTTAAATGATAAAACACAAGAAAGCATCACCGGGATAAAGGTGATTAAGACATTCGGCCAAGAGCAAGAGGATATTGAAGATTTTCGCAAACAATCAGAAGATGTCGTGCAAAAAAATATTGTCGTAGCTAAAATTGACTCTCTCTATGACCCTACCATCTCCATCATAGTTGGTATTTCCTTTTTTCTATCAATCGCTTTTGGGGCGAAATATGTTCTTAATGGAGAATTAACGATCGGTGAATTAATCTCATTTACTACCTATTTAGGTCTTCTAATATGGCCGATGCTAGCATTCGGCTGGCTGTTTAATATCGTCGAACGGGGTCGCGCTTCCTATGACCGTGTCGCTGCGCTCTTAAGAGAAAAGGTAGAAATCACCGATGATGATGACGCATTAAACATCATGCCGATCGGTGATATTGATTTTAAGATAAATGAATTTACCTATCCGGGCGCCACAGATCCGATTTTAAAGGACATCTTCTTTTCAATAAAGAAAGGTGAGACACTTGGAATTGTGGGGAAAACAGGTGCTGGAAAAACAACACTGATCAAACTTCTTATCCGTGAATTTGAAGGCTATCAGGGTGAAATTCTGTTTGGCGGGAAAGCGGTTCGAGCTTATCGACTCGAAAAACTTCGGGAAGCAATTGGCTATGTTCCCCAAGATCATTTTCTGTTTTCCGCGACCGTGGCCGAGAATATTGCGTTTACAAACCCGGATATTGCATTGGACGAGATCGAAAAGGCGGCAAAACTTGCGAATATACATGATGACATTCTTCAATTTACCGAAGGCTATCAAACGGTTGTAGGAGAACGGGGTGTCTCTTTATCAGGCGGACAAAAACAACGGATTTCCATTGCCCGCGCCCTCTTAATGAATCCAGAACTATTAGTGCTGGATGATTCGTTATCTGCGGTCGATGCGAAAACAGAAGAGGCCATCCTTTCTTCTTTACGACAAAATCGAGAAGGGAAGACCACGATGATTACCTCCCATCGCTTAAGTGCAATTCAGCATGCCAATCTCATTCTGGTCCTGGATGACGGGAAAATTGTCGAGAGAGGGACGCATGAAGACTTAATGCAACAAGACGGATGGTATAAGGAAATGTATTTGCACCAGCAGTTAGAAGAGCTGGTCGAACATGGAGGACGTTAATATGGACGAGAAAATAGAACTGTCAGAACGTGAACAAACTAAGGTCTTATACCGTCTTCTTTCCTATACAAAGCCGCACAAAAAAATGATCACTTTTGCCTTTGTCCTGCTTTTGCTTACCACGATTGGCGATATTGTGCTTCCGTTAATCGTGAAAGTCTTTATTGATGATTATTTAACACCTGGAAAGCTTGAGTTTCATCCTTTACTGATTCTGGGATCCGTTTATATGGGAATCCAAGTCGTTAAAGCGATTCTCATGTTCTTTCAATTAGTTAAATTTCAGGAAATTGCCCTCTATATAATTCAGCAGCTTCGAATTGATGTCTTTTCCAAGGTACAGTCACTTGGATTAAGATATTTTGATAAAACACCGGCAGGGAGTATCGTCTCAAGGGTCACCAATGATACAGAAGCCATCAAGGATATGTTCGTAACAGTCATCGCTACGTTTATTCAAAGTGGATTCTTACTAATAGGAATCTTTATTGCCATGTTTTTCTTAAATGTGAAGCTTGCCCTGTTATGCGTGATTATTTTGCCAATCTTAATGTTTGTCATGAACTTATACAGAAAATTGAGCTCTCGTTTTTACCTCGATATGCGGGAGCGATTAAGTCAATTAAATGCAAAGCTGGCCGAATCGCTTTCCGGGATGGCGATCATCCAAGTTTTCCGCCAAGAAAAACGCCTTCGCCAAGAATTTGGTAACATCAATGAGCAGCACTATAATGCGGGAATGAAAAATATTAAGATTGATGGCTTACTGTTAAGACCGGCGATTGACCTCATCTATATCTTTGCCTTGATTCTTGTTCTCAGCTACTTTGGGATCACTTCCTTTGAGAACCGTGTAGAAATCGGTGTTATCTACGCCTTTATCAATTATTTAGACCGTTTCTTTGAACCAATCAATCAAATGATGATGAGGCTTTCGTTATACCAGCAGGCCATTGTGGCCGGTTCACGTGTTTTTAAATTATTAGATGAAGAGGAACTAGCCCCTGCCCAACAGCTGAAAAAAAGCACATCGATTGAAGAAGGGAAAATTGAGTTTAAGAATGTCAGTTTTTCCTATGATGGTGAAAGGGATGTGTTAAAAAATATCAGCTTTACAGCGCATTCAGGGGAAACTGTTGCATTAGTAGGACATACGGGGAGCGGGAAGAGCTCGATTATTAACTTGATGATGCGTTTTTATGAGTTTGAACGTGGCGAGATCTTAATTGACGGAGAATCGATTCGTGATTACACAAAGGCCGAGTTACGGGAAAAAATGGGCCTTGTACTCCAAGATCCATTCCTGTTTTTTGGGACGTTAAAAGATAATATCCGCCTTTATAATCATGGTCTTTCAGATGAACAAATAGAAGAGGCAGCGAAGTTTGTGCAAGCCCATTCGTTTATTGAAAGATTAGAAGATGGCTATCAACATAAGGTAGTTGAAAGGGGATCTACTTTTTCAAGTGGACAGCGGCAATTGATTGCCTTTGCTAGGACGATTGCAGCTAATCCAAAAATATTGGTCCTCGATGAAGCGACAGCCAATATTGATACGGAAACAGAAGAAATGATCCAATCCGCATTAGCAAAAATGCGAAAAGGCCGAACCACGATCGCCATTGCCCATCGGTTGTCAACGATCCAGGATGCTGAATTAATTCTAGTCCTGCACCAAGGGGAGATTGTTGAGCGAGGGACGCATCAAGAACTGCTTGCCCTGGGAGGTCTCTATCATAAGATGTTCCTGCTGCAAAATGGAGCACTAGAGCAGTTGGAGGATGCAGTAAATTAATAGAAAAAGGCCTGGCATGATGCCAGGCTTTCTTTTTATACTGCGGTATGTGGAACTTTTTTAATATATATTTTATTATATTCGTTTAATAGCTTATCAAGTTCCTGGCTGTAACGAATTGCAACGGAGGATGTCAAGCCGTTTGTCGTGGCGACTTGAATTAATTCAGCTCGCTTTGTTTCTATCATAGTAATGAGATCTTGTTTCAGCACGGCCGAAGTCCTTTCCGGAGTAACTCCTAAAATTTTTTAGTAAAAAAAAAGAGTCTATTGCCATTTAAAAGGGCATTGTTTTACTAGTATAACCTATAATGTAAATTACTTCAAAGATATTTGTAAGAAAAAATCCAATTTATTTGTTACTATTAGAAAAAGTTACTATTTTTTGACGTGTGAACATCGAGACACAAAATATTCACGTTAACCATTATCATTTCGGGAGCATATTTGTTAGAATGAGAAGGTATCGACTATAGTGGGAGTGTTAATATATGTCTGATGTAAATCTATTTATCGCATTAGGGGCCGGCTTTTTAAGCTTTATTTCTCCTTGTTGCTTGCCGCTTTATCCAGCTTTTCTTTCATACATAACGGGCATGTCGGTGGGAGAACTAAAAGAAGAAAATGCCATGCTGCAAAAACGAAGCTTGCTGCATACCTTATTTTTCTTGTTAGGTTTTTCGATTATCTTTATCGCGATTGGGTTTGGAACCTCATTTCTTGGCAGCTTCTTCTTATCTTATAAAGATCTGATTCGGCAGTTAGGCGGAATCTTTATTGTTTTATTTGGCTTAATGATTGTCGGTGTGTTTAAACCGGAATTTATGATGAGGGATCGCCGCTTTGAATTCAAAAACAGGCCATCAGGTTATATCGGATCCGTATTAATTGGGATGGCCTTTGCTGCTGGGTGGACGCCTTGTACAGGACCGATCCTTTCCTCCGTCATTCTCTTGGCTGCATCCAATCCTGGTTCAGGCGTATTATATATGATTGCCTACTCCCTAGGCTTTGCGATTCCATTTTTAATCCTATCGTTCTTTGTCGGCAGGTTTAAGTGGATCAAGAAGCACAGCGGGAAGATTATGAAAATCGGCGGCTATATCATGATCGTCATGGGAATTGTGCTCTTCTTTGACTGGATGACGAAAATTATTATCCTTTTTCAAGGGATGTTTGGCGGCTTTACTGGTTTTTAAGAATTTCCTAGTTTGGAAGTTATTTGGAACTTTCCATCTATTGCATGGATTTCCTTGAACATTTTAACATTTTAAAGGTAAAAACAGTGATTATTTTTTCTCAAAATTCATCATTTGATATATAATGGTTGAGTAAATAATTAGATAAAGATAAGGGATGAATGAATCCAATGAATTACGTAGTTGTTTCTTCAATCGGAGCTGTTATTATGGGCTCTCTTGCTCTGTTTGTTCGGATGAAAGCAGCAAAGAAACCGACCAATGCTAAAAAAATTATCCTGCCACCTTTCTTTATGGCTACTGGGTCATTGATGTATGTGGTACCGGAGTTTCGCTTAACACCAATGGAAATTGGTGAGGCAATTATAGTTGGGATGTTGTTTTCCATTTTATTGATTAAGACATCAAATTTTGAAATTCGAGATAATAATATTTATTTAAAACGGTCGAAGGCCTTTATCTACATCCTTGTAGGGTTGTTAATTCTTCGTCTGGTTCTAAAAGCAATTTTGAGCACCACGATTGATATCGGACAGTTAAGCGGGATGTTCTTCCTGCTGGCTTTCAGCATGATTGTCCCTTGGCGTGTGGCAATGTACCATTCTTATATGAAACTCTACCGGGAACTTCATATTAGAAAGTAAAATGACACTGATTCCTCCGGGAGTCAGTGTTTTTATATGTAAAAAAAGAAAAAAACCGCCTTTGTAGGGCGGTTAAAATAGATGTTCATACGGAGTAACATCTATTTGATTTTGAAAGAGCTTTTTACGCAAAAACTTATGGTCCCGTTTGGGTGTGGCTTGAATATAGCCGCGAATAACGAGTTCTTCTGTTATTTTGGAGGCATTTTCTTTTACGGCCAGCTCACCAATTTTTCCTGCGATTTTATGTTTTGCTACATCACGGAACAGTTCCGGCACGGGACTGACAAGATCATTGAGCAGGGCCTTTTCTTCAGGACCCCAGAGGTGAAGGGATTCATTTACATAATGTTCTTCCCAATCCATGACCGATTTGCCATCTTCCTTTGGCATCTTTTTCAGAAACTTTCGGAACATAAAGAAGCCGCCAATTGAAAAGGAACCTATTAAAAAGACTACCCAAAATAGGATAAACCAGAGAAACCAACCTTGAAGCATGCTATTCACCTACAATAACGATATTATTATCTATTATAGTCTTTTTCTTGGGCGGATGACAAGAATTCGTCACAAGTTTGGCTTTTATCAAATGGGAAAAATACGATATGGGATTGGAATTGCTTGTCGAAAAAATGACAATCGGGCCAAATTTATTGATTAATACCATTTTCCATTGTAATATGATATCAAGATAGTAATGGTTATTTAAAGGAATAAGATTATTTTTATGATGATTTATCATCTATATGGGGCTGAATGGGGTACTGGTGTCCTCCACAGTCTTCAAAACTGCTTGAGACCTGCGTGCCAGGTCTGGTGGGTTCGATTCCCACGCAGTCCCGCCAACCTTGATTTATTTGGATTTTTGAAGGTTTTTGAGAAGTTAAATTGAGGTTAAGGTTGTTGGCCAACAACGGAAAATATTATCTATGGTCACATTTTGGTAACATGGATATTTTTAAAAATTTACATAGGTTATTTGATGAGCTGCTCAAATTGATGGGCAGCTTCTTTTTGCATATTTGGTAACACATGAGTGTTGTGTCCATCGTGATCATAATTGTCGAGTGTACTAATCGTTCTGAAACCACTTTTGGATGTACGCCTTGTTGAAGCATCAACGTTGCATGGGTATGTCTTAAATCGTGAAATCTTATAGAAGGTAAGCCACTATTTTCAACTACCTTACGATAGTTTCTTGCCATTTCAGTTGGCTGAATTGATTTTCCATTCTCTTGAGCAAAAACTAAATCTAAAATCGTGATATTCTTGTCCGAATAAAAGCTTATTTTCTAATTGGTGTTTGTATACTTTTTTAAACTCTTTTTCAAAGGTAGGGGGTAATCGTAATTGAACGACTTTTGCTCGATTTTGGTTCTTTAAATGTCAATCCTCTCTTTTTTACTTCTTGTAAGGATTGTCGGACATAAATCACATGATTATCAAAAATCACATCCTGCCAGCGTACCGCCAAAACCTCTCCACGTCGCATTCCTGTAGAAATAGCTGTTAGTAAAATAGAATAATAGACAGAGGATTTAGCTACCTCTAAATCATAGAAATTTCACTTCTCAGACTGTCGATAAATTCGAAAAATCGGATTTGCCGCCAGTCTTTTTTTATAAATATAAACAACATCGTGGAGTAGGACGATGGTTTTATAAAAAGCGAGTCTCTTATATTAGGTTTACTTCTAATAAGACAACAACCGAAAACATTCTTACAGGAGTTGAAATTATACCATTTCAACTTTTTCCTGAAAAAAATTATTTTGTTTCACATACAGCAACAGTGTGGTTGTATATGAAACATAGATGAAATAACATATAATCGTTAGCACAATATTTAGAAAATATTAAATCATGACCAGGGAGGATTTTAAAAATGGTGCAAATCGAAACTAAAACAGTAGTTGAACCTATCATAAAAGCATTTGATTGTTTGCATTATATCGACGGTAAATTTGTTGAATCTGCAGATGGAAAAACGTTTAATAACGTGAACCCTGTAACTGAAGAAGTTTATGGTAAAGTTGCTGAAGGAAGTACGGCAGATATTGATTTAGCAGTTAAAGCTGCAAAACACGCTTTTGAAGAAGGACTATGGGGAAAAATGAGTGTCCAAGAACGTTCAAAAATTCTCCGCAAAGTTGGTGATATTCTTGAAGCAAGACAAGAAGAAATCGCACAATTAGAATCATTGGATACCGGAAAGCATCTTAAATTCTCACGTCACGTTGATGCACCTCGTGCAGCAGCAAACTTCCATTTCTTTGCTGACTACATGCTTTCTATAGGAACAGAAGCATACCAGGATGAAGTTCATAATGCGCTTAACTACGGATATCGCCGCCCAATCGGAGTAGTCGGATTAATCCAGCCATGGAACCTTCCATTATTCTTATTAACTTGGAAATTAGCTCCAGCTTTAGCTGCTGGATGTACAGTTGTAATTAAGCCATCAGAATTAACTCCAATGACAGCAACAAAATTAATGGAAATTCTTAAAGAAGCTGGTGTTCCAGATGGAGTTGTAAACTTGGTTCACGGTTTTGGACCTGGTGCTGGAAGTGCTATCAACAAACATCCTGACATTTCAGGTATCGGCTTTATCGGTCAAGTATCAACAGGTACTAAGATCATGGAAGAAGCTGCTCCTACATTGAAAAAGCTTTCTTTCGAGTTAGGCGGTAAAAACCCTAACATTATCTTTGCGGATGTTGATATTGATGAAGTAGTCGCAACAACTATTAGATCAAGTTTTACAAACCAAGGGGAAGTTTGTGTATGCGGTTCAAGAATTTACGTTGAGCGTCCAATTTATGAAGAATTCCTAGAAAAATTTGCAGCAAAAACAAGAGAATTAAAAGTTGGCGACCCATTTGATATGGCCAACGATCAAGGCGCATTAGTTGCTAAAGTACACTATGATAAAGTAATGAGCTACCTTAAAATTGCTGAAGAAGAAGGCGGAACTTTCGTTACAGGAGGTAAACGTCCTGAAGGATTGGATAAAGGTTATTTCATAGAACCTACTATTATTACTGGTTTAGATGACAGCTCTCGTTGTGTACGTGAAGAAATCTTTGGGCCAGTTGTTACAGTTATTCCATTCGACACAGAAGAAGAAGTAATTGCGGCAGCAAACGATACTCGCGTGGGCTTAAGTAACACAATCTGGACTAACGATATCCGTCGTGCACATCGTGTAGCTCAAAAAATTGTATCAGGTTTATCTT
This sequence comes from Bacillus sp. ISL-18, assembly GCF_018613415.1. GTDB lineage: Bacteria > Bacillota > Bacilli > Bacillales > Cytobacillaceae > Neobacillus. The sequence continues at coordinate 887,345 of NZ_JAGGQG010000002.1, forward strand.
ACATCAACTGCTGGTTCGTACGTGATTTAAGAACTCCATTTGGGGGTACGAAAGATAGTGGACTAGGTCGTGTTGGCGGTAGTCACAGTTGGGAATTCTACACTGAAATTACTAATATTTGTGTTAAACTATAATTTTAACAAAAAAGAAGTGGAGAAATTCCACTTCTTTTTTGTTACATTTTTGAATTTGCGCTGTTCAATTTATCAATAAATTGGCTTATATGGATCAAAAAAAATGTCTATTCATCGATTTAGAAATTTTTCTAATCATCTTAGAAATCATGAATTAACGATGAATCAATTTTCGATATTAGCTAATATCGTGCGTAAGGGAGCTTGCTCCTCTATACAGTTGGCTAACCTTTTGACCAAAGTACCAACTTCCGGGAATGAAGAAGTAACAAATAGTGTTGTAGAACCAACGGTCGCAGTGGTGGAAGAAAATTCAACATCATCTGTGCAAGCAACATTACTTACCCTTTTAAAGAATCCAGAAAAGTCCAATGATGAATGGTATCGTTAAGTCCTAGGTAAATTCATGGAAGGCGGCAGCAAAAATTCTTCCACTGAAATGACTGATGATCTATTTCGCAAGGTGTTACTTTCAATGAATAATCAAGATGAATTACCGGCTCCTAAAAGTGTTAACTCATAAGAGAGGTGGACTTATAAATGAACATTTTGATTGTCTATGACAGCGAAGGCGGACATACAAAGGCTCTGGCAAAAGCCATCGCAGTTGGTATTGAGCAAACGAAAGAAGCAAAAGTATTTACCCCAGCATGTTAAAGAAGCAGATGCGGCAAATTTCCGATATGGACGCGATTATCTGGGGATGCCCCGGTCATTTCGGAACCATCAGCTCTGGCTTAAAAGAGTGGATTGATAAACTTGGCTATCTATGGGCTGAAGGTAAGCTGATTGATAAAATCGGTGCTGTTTTTTGTACAACAGCCACTACCCATGGTGGACTAGAAGCCACATTATTAAACCTTATTACACCAATGTTCCATCACGGCATGATTGTTGTCGGGCTCCGGTAATATTCCAGAGAATGCGATGTATGGCTCATACTATGGTTTAGGTATATCGTGTCCGGTAGAAAGTAAACAACAATTAAGTGAAAATGATATCGCATTAGGAAAAGCATTGGGGCAACGAGTTGTTAGTGTAACCGAAATATTTACTCAAAGTCGTAGATAATGATTATATAAAAATAGCCTTTGTTCAGATGAACATGGCTATTTTTATATGAATATCACATTTACTTAGACTGACCCCGATGTTCACGACGAAAAAGCAGCTAAGGCAGGTAATTCATTTATCGTTGTATTACTAGTTGTTGCTGTAACCAGGAATGATCTACTGCTTGAGAGGCTTCGTGTCATTCTAGTTCAGCCAGAAAACATTCAAGTATTTTATATGTCTTTCCAATCTAAATCTTTTATAAATTGTACGAATGCATTTACCACATTCAATTCCAGAAATCTCTCATGATAGTAAACCCATGTTCGTCGCAAGATAGGATTTCCTTTATTATCAATTAAATCAATTTTATTTAAATCCTCTATCCCGTTAAGTGTCCTGCTCGAAAGAATACCATAGCCTAATCCATTTTTAACCATTTCCTTGCAAGTATCCACCTGGTCGACCTCTATACTCACAAAAGCCTATTGTGTGAAGTTTTCGGCCCACCAATTATCGATTACTGATTTTAATAAATAGTCCCCTCTGTAATCGATTCTAGGAAGATGAGGAAGATCAGCGATGACAATTTCTTCTTTAGAGGTGACGCATATTGTTTCTTCAAATAATTGATGTTTCACTAAACCTCGACAACTGTAATCTCCCCGAACAAAGCCAATATGAACATCATTGTTATGCACAAGTTGAGAAACATCTTTACTCCACCCTGTGATCACTTTGAATTCCACATGAGGATACTGTTGTTTGAATAATTTCAAAATATGAGCAAGTTTATAATTCGCAAAAAAATTGGAGACTCCCAATTTAAGTATACCTGCCACCTCATTATCTTTTGTACTGCCCATATTTTTTGATTATGAGCAAGGGCTTCCTCTGCACAATGGGCAAGGTACTCTCCTTGCGGGGTAAAATGAATCCCTCGACTTTCACGCGTTACAATTGTCGTCCCTAATTCCTCTTGCATATGCTTCAAACGATTGGTTAATGCAGGTTGTGTAATAAACAAATGCTTAGCAGCCTTTGTTAAATTTTTTTCTCGATGAAGAACTTTCAGTATTTCCCAATCACGGTATTCCATTGTTCACACCCTATTTATTCGATATAAAAATTTCTTATAGGTTCATATAATTTTTTGGTATTTTATTTATTTCTATTATTGCATTATCCTTAATCGTAGGCAATCTATTAGTCTAAATCAAAGTGACAAGAAAAAGGATTAACCTCAAGTACGGAGGTATTGGGAAATTTGAGTTAACCATGTTATATACGTATGAACATCCTATGTGTTCGTTCATTAATAGAAATAATACTTATAAACATAAAATAGCTGAAAAAGTGAGGGATTTTTGAATGTGGAATATCACTGTGTTTAATAATGGAAAAAGTTTAAGAATGTATGAGTTTAACACTGAAAAAGAAGCAAAAAATTTTTTCGATAGTATTAAAGGAAATAAGATTCTTACACAAATTGTTTATTTTAATGATCCATGTTTCGATTTAGTAGCTAATTAAATCCCCCCTAGTACCGGATAAATGACATGTAAATTTGTTGATGGAGTTGGTTGGTATGGTAATGCAGTTATTACAAAAAACACAGACACTAGTTCGTTATCAGAACCATAGCGGTAAAATATATTATGGTATTGTTGAGAATGATGAAATTTTACAATTGTCCAGTAATTTTACTGAAATTGTAAACAATGAATTAAATTATGACGGAATAAAAGTTAAATTTAGTGATGTAAAGATTTTGGAGCCTGTAGCACCCTCGAAAGTGATTAATTTCGGCTGGACATATGCGGCACACGCGAAGGAGACTGGGGGAAAGGCAAATCTGAAAGAGCCATTTTTGTTTTTAAAGCCGACAACTTCATTAATTCCAAATGGTGGGGATATTATTCTTCCGTCAAGTGATTTAACAAAGCAGGTGGAGATGGAAGGGGAAGTTGCACTCATTATCGGCAAGCGAGGCAAAAATATAAAAGAAGAAGATGCATTGGAGTATGTTTTTGGCTGTACCATATTTAATGACGTAACGGCAAGAGATCTTACAAAAAGAGATCCCCAGTTTACACGCGGAAAAGGTTTTGACACTTTTGGTCCATTGGGTCCGTGGATGGTGACAGGTCTAGATCCAACTAATTTACGAATAGTTACGACATTAAACGGAAAAGTCGTACAAGATGGTAATACGAATCAGATGTCACTGTCAATTCCTTTCCTTATCAGTTGGATTTCACAGATTATGACACTGGAGCCGGGTGATGTTTTGGCTACTGGTTCACCTTCTGGTAGTTGTCCAATGAAGGCTGGCGATGTCGTAACTGTGGAAGTGGAAAAGATTGGTAAACTACGTAATTATGTAGTATAGAAAATACAAAAAATTGCTGTTGCCCCATTCAATTTTAAGGTTAACCAGTTTCTCTGGTTAACTTTTTCTATTATACTGCGAGTTAATGCTCTTGAAGGCCAACCTCAAAATGTCCCCTAATTAGACCAATGGATAAAATATCGTAAAAGATTACACGTGGAATTTTTAACTTTTAATCCATTAATTTAATGTAATCTTTTTTATCTAAAAAGATCCTGCCAAAATATAGTAAGAAATAAATCGTTTTTCGTTAAATGCAATCTGATATACTATGGATATAGTAAACTTTTATGTTGGAGTTATAACCTGATGAAATTGCAAAACTTCAAATTGAAATTATTCACCCAAATGGTATTGCTTATATCTTTGGTTATTTGTGCTACTTCCATCCTAGCAGCCATATTCTTCACCAGAATTATGGACGATCTTTCAACACAGTATCTCGGCCATGAAGCGATGTCTGTTGCAAAATTAGTTGCACAAGATGACAGGATTATCCGTGCTTTTAAAAACGACGACCCTTCAAAGGAAATTCAACCGATTGCTGAAAAGATGAGAAAATTAACAGGTGCGAGTTATATTGTTATCGGCAATAAACAGGGGATCCGTTATTCCCACCCCAATCCGAAATATATCGGTAAATCAATGGGAACGAGCAATGAGCCTGTTTTTAAGCAGCATATATCCGTTGTCTATGTTGGCGAAGGGATCTCGGGTCCTGCGATTAAAGCCAAAACCCCAATTATAGATGAAAAAGGGAACATTATTGGCGTTTCATCAGTGGGATTTTTAATGGTGGATGTAAAAAAAAGAATCTTAACCTATAAGGAAGAAATTATTGGACTTGCTTTATTGCTGTTGCTAATTGGAGTAGCAGCTTCATTTTTCATTGCAAGGAAAATAAAACGGAAAATGTTTGGTCTAGAACCCGAAGAGATTTCCTATGTTTTTAAAGAAAAAGAAGCGATACTAGAATCGATTCGGGATGGAATTATTGCGGTAGATAAGGATTTTCGAGTCCTTTCTATGAATAAAAGAGCACGCGAGCTGCTAACGCTAAATTTGCAGCTGAATGATTCTAAAATCCAAAATATTCGTTTAAGAGAGATGGTTCAAGAGGTTATAGATTCCAAGAACGGGAGAGCCAATCAAAAGATTTTAATAGGTAATCAATTGTATGTCATTGATTTTTCATTGGTTACTCAAAAGGACCATATCGCAGGTGTGGTCTTAACGATTCGCACAGAATTTGAAATAGAGCAATTGTTTGATGAGGTTTCAGAAATTAAGACTTACTCTGAAAACATGCGGGCACTCAATCACGAATTTTTAAACAAATTAAACACGATATATGGTTTGTTAAGCATTGAGGAATACGATAAAGCAAGGGAAGTTATTTCAGGGGAAGTGGAAGAACGTCAAAGCACGATTGTATTTCTTATGACTGCGGTAAAAGATCCTTTCCTTGTAGCCTGTTTGCTAGGTAAAATTAATCGTTCGAAAGAGTTAAAGGTAGAGTTGAAAATTGATCAAGAAAGCAATTTAACAGATATACATGATTCAATGGATACCAAATTGCTTGTATCCATTCTCGGCAATATAATTGATAACGCGATGGAAGCAGCAAAAGAAAAAAACGGAGCGGAGGCCTTCGTCACCGTGTCCTTCACGGACATTGGCAGGGACCTTGTTTTTGATATACAGGACAATGGACCAGGCGTTCCAGATGATAAACAAAACTCCATTTTTTCAGAAGGGTTTACCACCAAAACTGGAAAAAACCGAGGTCTTGGTCTAAGTATCGTCAAAAATTCCCTTGCACAATTACATGGACAAGTATTTATTACGAACAGCTTTCTGGGTGGTTCAAAATTCACCCTTGTGATTCCAAAAAAATAAAAGGAGAAGTTTATGGCAGGAAACCCCATTCAAGTCATGATTGTTGAAGATGATCCAATTGGGTCGAAAATTATTAAGCAATTCACCGAAAAAATAGACGGCTTTGAAATTTCCGCCATTGCAAATTCTGGGAATGAAGCATTTGCATATCTTCAAACATTTAAGCCACAATTAATTTTGTTGGATATTTATCTGCAGGATATGAACGGCATCGACTTATTACGGGCCATAAGGATCAAATATCGTGGGATTGATATTATTCCAATCACTGCTGCAAATGATGCGGAGACAGTTACAGAGGCGATTCGCGGAGGAGTTTTTAGTTATTTAATCAAACCGATTGATGTGAAGAAATTCACCGATGAGCTGACAAGATATAAACTGACCATGGAGCAGCTTCAGATTAAAAAAACAATGGATCAAAAGGAGATAGATACATTATTCTCCTTAGCGAACCCTCCCAATACGAAAAATAACAGGGAAAAACAACTGCCAAAAGGCATAGATAAATTTACATTAATGAGGGTCCGGGACAAACTTCGTTTTGAAAAGGGGAGCGTTAGTGCTGAGGAATTAGCAATCCTCCTTGGAATAACAGATTCAACTGCTCGAAAGTACTTGGAATATCTAACATCTATTGATGAAATGTATGTCGATATCAAATTTGGATCAGTTGGCCGGCCAGAACGCAAGTACAAATGGAAGAGATTTGATAATTAAGAGATTGGCAAAAGGCCAATCTCTTTTTTGTTGTAAAACGCTTACAATAAATGTAAATAACCATTTAATTAATTTAATTCAACTAATTTAGTTAATATTCAAATTTCTCTTTCTAACCTGTACATTTAAATTAATAACTTATTCAAACAACAGTTTGAAAACGTTATCTGATTTTTAGGGAGAATGAGAGCGCTCTCTTATTCAAAAATTATGTATTTATAAAAATTTTTGACGATGGAAAAAGGGGTGTATGTTTATGACAGGTCATGATCTTTCACTGCTCATTGTTGCAGTATGCGGCATTTTGCTGCTGGTTTTCCTAATAGTCTCAAAATTACGTTTCCATCCAATGTTAGCGCTTTTAGTGGTGTCCATAGCTGTTGGATTTGCAGCGGGTCTTGACGCGAAAACCGTTGTAGATTCAATTGAAGAAGGGGCAGGGGGGACACTGGGGGGAGTAGGACTTCAAGTGGCACTTGGTGCAATGATAGGAAAAATATTGGCCGATTCAGGTGCAACAGACAAAATTGCTGCAACCATCTTAAGAGGCTCTACTAACCGCACGTTGCCATGGTTAATGGGGGCTGTGGCCTTTATTATCGGAATTCCCATGTTCTTTGAGGTTGGCTTAATCATGCTTTTACCAATTGTTTTCGCTGTTGCCTCCAAAGTAGAAAAGCAAGGAAAAATAAAAGGTTCGGCATTTGTTTTAATCGGTGTACCTGTTATCGCAGCCCTTGCAACTATGCATGGCATGGTGCCGCCGCATCCTGGTCCACTCACTGCAATTGCAGGATTTAAATCCAATCTGGGAATAACCATGCTTTATGGTCTTATCTGCGCCATACCTGCAGCGGTATTAGCGGGACCTGTATATGGTAAATTCATTGCATCACGGTTAAGTGTTTCTCCTGACCAATTACTGTTGGAGCAGTATACCACCTCTTCCAAAAGAGGGTCAGAGGAGAAAACAAACGAGGCTTCGAAATATACAGCTGCAGCAGTAGAGAAGCCTACAGTCTCAACGCTCACTTCATTTGTAGTTATTTTGCTGCCAATGGTCATCATGTTAAGCCGTACGCTAGCAGAAACTTTGTTTAAGAATTCAATTATATTAAATAATATAACAGGATTTATAGGAGAACCCATTATTGCTTTGCTAATCGGTTTAGTAGCAGGAATCATTCTATTAGGATATGGACGGGGAGTAGATACAAAAAAACTTCGGGATTCATTAGGTACGAGTCTAAAGCCAATTGCAGGCATCTTATTAATTATTGCCGGAGGTGGTGCATTTGCAAAGGTACTAGTGAATTCCCACGTTGGAGATGCGATCATCCATCTTTCTTCCGGTTTGAAACTTTCCGCCATTGTAATCGGGTGGCTGATTGCTGCTTTATTATCTGTCACCACAGGTTCAGCTACTGTTGGCATTGTAGGGGCTACAGGCTTGTTGGCACCACTTGTTGGATCAGATCCGAGCATTAATAAGGAATTGCTTGTAGTAGCCATTGGTGCAGGCTCATTATTCTTTAACTATGCTAACCATGCTGGCTTCTGGTTAGTTAAAGAATCATTTAGTATGTCAATGGGTGAAACCTTTAAAACCATTACCATTATACAATCAATTATAGGGCTAGTTGGTTTGGTCATGGCACTTTTATTAAATTTACTGCCTCATTTTTAATAACCAATGAGATAATTCATTGTCATCATCTAAAATGGGAAACACTTACTACAAAAAGTGACTTGACAACTATGCAGAGGATAATTTGCCGTTAACGGAGGGGATTCCGATGTGGAATATCACTGTATTCTCAAAGGGAAAAATCATAATGATGTATGAGTTTAACACGGAGCAAGAAGCGAGAGAAGCATTTAAGAATATTTATGGGAATAAAATTCTTTCGGAGATTATTTACTTTAATGATCATTGTTTACATTTATAATATTCCTCCCTTTGTGTAAAACCCATCTTTTATTTTCTGGTCAATGAACAAACTTTAGGATGTTGAGTGAAGAAATAAAAAGAACCCTTGAGCCAAGGGTTCTTTTTAAATTGACAAGACTAAATGTTTCATGTATTTTATTTTTATTTATATGGCAGATATTCTGGCAGCGGTACATTGATTACCGAAAGAGGTATTTCCAGCTTGATTCCCATTTGAAGGTCGTAAGGAGATTCAAGCCCATTCACTTTTTGAAGGGCTTCAATACTTGTACCAAATTGTTCAGCAATTGTACTAAGAGTATCCTTCTCTCCTACGATATGGGTTTTTCTCAATTTCTCGATTCTGCATGCGGACTGCTTAAAGGTTGGCTGCTTTGATAAAGGATCTGTAAAATCTGCAGTCAAATCATTTGCAGCCTCCTTTTTATGCCAGCTTCCAAAATGAAATGGCACAAAAATTAATCCTTTTTGTACGGATTCACCAATTCTAACTGGGACTTCAATTTCCCCTCTTGCGGAAATAATTCTCACCTTCTCGCCCTCGATCAGCTCTAGTTCCAATGCATCTGCGGTATTAATTTCCGCATACCCATTAGGAGCAGCCGCCTGAAGGTATGGCGAACGTGCGGTTTTGGTCCTTGTGTGCCAATGCCAAACCAGTCTTCCAGTAGTAACCCATAAAGGATATTCCTTGTTTGGCTGCTCCACAGGAGGAAGATATCTAGTTGGATGGAGCATCGCTCTCCCATTTAAATTTAATTCTTCAAACTCTTCCTTAGATAGCGGTCTTCCAGTAAACTGGTCCTTCATGAATGATTGAGTATAATTGGTTTCTGTTGCAAAACGGCCATCCGAATAAAGCCGGGTAGTTCCTTCCGGTGCTTTCTCATTGACTGGCCATCTTAACCCATTATATTTTTCAAGTTTTTCATAAGTAATGCCGGTCATGTCAGAAGGTCTTCCTTTTGATACTTTTTTCCATTCCTCAAAACATTCTTCTGGAGTTGAATATTGGATCAATGGATTTCCATCCTTGTCACGAAAATCCATCCTCTTTGCAAAATCGAGCAGTATCTCAAAGTCAGATTTAACTCCCTCAGGAGGGTCTACTGCTTTTCTTAATAAATTAATGGTTCTATCAGCATTTTCCATCGTTCCTTCTTTTTCTCCCCATAAAGCTGCTGGAAGGATAACATCTGCAACAACTGCTGTTTCTGTTAAAAATGGGTCCTGCACTACTACAAAAACCTCTTCCAGAGCCTTTCGAGCTCTTGCCCGATTAGGAAGAGATACCATAGGATTTGTACCAATGTTCCAAAAAAAGCTGATTTCTCCATTTTCGATCATATCAATCTGTTCTTCTATCCCTTTTTCTGGACCTACTGGCAGGTTCTTTTCTTCCACGTTCCATAGCTCTGCCATTTCACGAATATGGTCAGGATTATTTGGATTTCTATTTGCCGGATAACTTCCTACTCCACCTGCTGTACGGTTAGCTGAGGAACTTGGCTGCCCAGCCATATGGAGCGGCCCACAGCCTGGCTTGCCAATCAGCCCTCTAATTAAGTGAATATTATTAATTGCAACGCATGCTGTTGTTGCATCCGCACTTTGATACGTACCCTGGAGAGTAGTGGTCACAAGCGTCTCAGTATTACCAAGAATTTCTGCAGCATCCTTAATCAATGCTGCTGGTATTCCGGTAGCTTCGCTGGTGTGTTCTAAATCCCACTCTCCAAGCGCCTCTGCCATTTTTTCAAAACCGACAGTATTGTTTTTTATAAATCGCTCATCCAGTTTCCCTTCCTCTACGATAAGGCGCTGCAGTCCATTTAATAAAGCAACATTGGTTCCGGGATATAATTGAAGATGCATATCGGCCATACGGGCCGTAGCTGTTTTCCGTGGGTCTACAACGATAATATACGGCTTTCCGGTTCTCTTTTTTCTTTCCATAATTCTTTCAAATAAAACAGTTCCCGTTTCGGCAGGATTATGACCAAACAATAAAAGTGTATCTGCTTCATCAACATCGTCAAATGATGCCGGAACACCATCCGCACCGAAGGACTGAAGCAGGCAAAATTCAGTAGTAGCTGTACAAAGCCTTGTATTGGCATCTAACAAATGAGTTCCAATTCCTGCTCTGCCTATTTTAGCTATCGTATAATAGTCTTCTAGAAATCCCTGTCCTGTTGAATAGATAGCGATTCCATTTCCGCCCTTATCTTTTATGGTTTCCCGTGCCTTTTTAACAATTAGTTCCATCGCTTCGTCCCAGGAGGCTGGAACAAGCTGTCCAAACGCATCCCGGACCATTGGGGTCAAAAGCCTGTCAGGACTGTTGTTTGCATGCCATTGGTTTTCACCTTTTGGTCCTAATCTTCCTCTGTTTATAGGATGCTTCGAATTACCCTTTATCCCCACAACTTTATGATCTTTAACGGCTATATGGCATCCACAGCCGACAGAACAGATATTACAAGTACTGTATACCCATTTATCGACCTCTCCCTGACTATATACATTTATATCCGTACGCTCTGTTTCCCAAGCCATTATTTTCCACCTTCTCTTTGTGTCTTTGGCAAATACAACTCTGGTACAACATATTTAATTTTCTCAGGACCAAATTGAACTTCCAATTCTTTGGCACCTTCTTTAAGGCTTTTTTTAATCCTCTGGAATAGTAAATTCAAGTCATTAACATGTTGGGTATTGTTTTCATCCTGCCATGTTATCGCTCTTCCCCAAGCCCGAAAGGTTGAATCGGCAACCGAATCGTCATGGTATAAAATAGAGAGATTCTTTTTATATGTTTTAAAATCTTGTTCCTTCCTTTGTAAAATTTCAATTAGGTTCTCACAAGTATCCTTTTGCTCTTCCAATACCATCCTAAAAAGAATTGCCAATGGATTTTCTGCATACTGACTTTCCTTAATAATCTTGTCAGAGTCTTCCATAATACTGTTAAATATATTATGTAACTTGTCCATTACCTCCCGCCTTCCTTTTAATTTACTTCTATCTATCTAGTAACCCTATCCATAAAGGTTAAACCTTCGAAGCCGATTTTTAATAGAATTCTCATAATGCTCTTCCACAAAAAAACGCCAAAAGCAGCTATTGCAGGGGAGGATGGATAGAACCAGAGGATACATATGCTATGAATGCCGGGGAAACTCCTAAAGAAAATAAAAAGAACCCTTGAGTCAGGGTTCTTTTTAAATAGACAACACGATAATAGATATAAGAAATAACATCATATGAATAACGGAGTATCTAAACATCCGTTTCGCCCAATGATCTTCGTTTTGTGTAGAAAATCCGCTTATAGATAAAATGATCCATCCGATATTTAATAGTGTCATAAATCCGATGAAAAACATACTAAGAGATGTCATGAAGAATGGTATTGGAATCAAACAGATAATATAAAATAAAAGGTGGATTTTTGTTTTCTTGATGCCTGATACGACAGGTAACATGGCGAACCCTGCCCGTTTGTAATCATCAAATCTTCGGATGGCGATAGAATAAGTATGGGGCATTTGCCAAATGAATATGATGAGTGCCATCATCATAGGAATTAGTTGAAAGCTGCTAGATACCACAGACCAACCAATTAAAGGTGTTACACATCCTGATACGGCACCAATAATCGTATTCCATGAGTATTTTTGTTTGCTCCAAAATGTGTACAAGACCACATAAAAAAACCAACCAATAAATGAAAATAGTAACACTTCGGCATTTGTAAAAAGCAATATTAAAAAGCCTATTATGCTTGTTGTAACTCCTAAAGTTAAAACAAACTTCTTGCTGAACTCGCCAGTAGCACTCGGTCTATTTTTAGTTCGTTCCATTAGTTTATCTAAATCGGTTTCGTACCAATTATTTAACATTAATGCACCAGCAATGACAAAGGCACTTCCTATTAATGTAACAAAGAAAGAGGCAATATGTTCAGCAAGTGGAAGATGATTGATATGAGAAGATAAAAAATACCCTGCCAACACAGGAAGTACATTGATAACAAAGACTTTCCCTTTTATGAGGCTGATAAGGTTTATAAAGAATTTTTTAGGTGTTTTAGTTTGCATTTGATTCATAGCTGTTCCTCTCTCTTTCTATCCACCAGACTATTCATTTTAACATAAAGATTCTACGAATGCTTATGGTTTATTTTTGAATTTCGTTCTGTTGTCAGATACTTAATGCTGCTTTTTCATAATAATTTCTTATGCTTAAGGAATAACCAATTTTTGAGAAGGGGAAGTTAAAGAAAAGGAGGGGATGTTTTTGAGTGAAAAAGTTGAAATAATCAAGTTAACTAGTGCAGAAATCTCTACACTATGGTCAACCTATTTGAATGTAAATGTAGTAAATTGCTTTATGACTCATTTTCTGGAAACTTGCAATGACCCTGATATTCTGGAAATTCTCAAAGAAACAAATCATTTCGCAGAAAAACATATGAATGAAGTAGAGCAATTATTTATAAAAGAAAAAATCGCCATACCAAATGGTTTTAAAGCCAATGAACATGTTGTATCTAATGCCCCTAAATTATTTTCGGATGTTTTTTATATAACGTCTGTTTTGCAAATGTGTAAATTTGGAATTACTTCACATACAGCGAGCTTTACACTTGCTGCAAGAGAGGATATTCGGGTCCTATTTAAGGAGCTCATTGATGATGTCTCCCATTTATACAATAGAGTTGTCAATTGTATGCAGGAAAAAGGAATTTATATACGATTGCCTGCTATGAATTATCCATCAAAAGTAGATTATATTAACAATGAAAATATTCTAACAGGGTGGTTCGGAAAAAAGCGTCCCTTGTTAGGGATTGAAGTCACACATTTATCAAGCAATGGGTATCAAAATGATATGGGAAAGGTGTTATGTACCGGTTTTTCACAAGTAGCCCAGGATAGAGAAGTGAAGGATTATTTTCTAAGAGGGAAGAAATTATGCAAGAGTATCTCAGCTTCCATTTACGAGGTTCTAGAAGAAAGTGAGGTCTCAACTGGAATGCCATGGGATCAGAGTATCACCAATTCAGAGGTTGCTCCTTTTTCTGATCAATTTATGTTATACATAATAGGGATTCTGTCTGCTTTAGGGATCACTGGGTATGGAGCAGGAATCTCAACCTCCTTGCGAAGGGATGTAGGAGCCATGTATGCCAATTATATAGCAAAGACAGTTGCATTTGTGGAAGATGGTATCAATTTATTGATTGATAGAGAATGGATGGAACAACCTCCTAAGATAATGGATCAAGAGAAGTAACTTTTCAAAAGGCTAACTGTTTGGGATGACGTTTTTTTAAGCAAGTTTGATTCATTACGTCGATCGTATACTAGGGATAATTTCATCATATTAACTATTGAAGTGGTGTAGAGGAGAGGGATTGATATGACAAATCTTAATGATAAAGAGGTAATAGCTGAAAGCAATATTCCACTTACTGCTTCGGAATTAGGGTTTCTTTGGGCACAATATATGAATGATACGTTAGATATTTGTGTAATGGATTATTTCAAAAATATTTGTAAGGATAAAGACATTCTTCCTCTTATCGAAAATTCCTCCAATATAGCAAAAAATGACATCCGAATTATTTCTGAGATCTTTATAAAAGAAAACCACCCGATACCAGCGGGATTTACGGATGAAGATGTTAATAAAGATGCACCTAGGCTGTACTCAGATTCGTTTATCCTTATGTATATTCAAAAAGTAGAAGTACTAGCAATGGCAAGTATTAGTATGGCAATCGGTCTCTCCGCTCGTTCAGATGTAAGCATCTTTTTTAGAGAATTACTTAATTCTGTGTCTGAATTACACGATAATGCTAGAAAAGTTATGTTAGCAAAAGGTGTATACGTCCGACCACCGCAAATACCTAGTCCAAATCAGATTGACTTTGTAAAAAATCAAGGCTTCTTGTTTGACTTTTTGGGTAAGCATAAACGTCCTCTAACAGCAATTGAAATTACACATCTTTTTAACAACTTTCAAACAAATGCTATGGGTAAAGCGATAATGATGGCTTTTGCTCAGGTTAGTCAAAACGAAGATGTAAAACAATTCCTTATAAAAGGAAAAGAAATTGCAAATAAACATATGAAGAAATTTGGTTCAATCTTAATTGATGAAGACATTTCAACACCCATGAGTTTGGACGCACATGTTACAGATAGTACCATCGCACCTTTTTCAGATAAATTAATGATGTTTCAAACGACTTATATGATTGCAGCAGGGATTGGGAATTACGGTATGGCTGCTGGCACTTGTCAAAGAATAGATGTAAGTGCTACATTTGCACGCCTTGCAACTGAAATTGCTTTATATGCGGAAGATGGCGCAAATATACTAATAAAACATGGCTGGTTGGAAGAACCGCCGAAATCAGTTGATCGAGAAAAACTTGCCAATCAAAGTAATTGAAGGCAACTTCACTTGAAAGAATGAGACCTTATGATACTAAATAATAGATACGGTATAGAACTTCAAAACTTCTTGAAGGCTGAAGCTGTACCGATTGCCCGAGAAAAAATGCAGGCGTGAATTCTTTGTGGATTCACGCCTGTATTTTTTACATCAATAAATCCTCCTTGGATTCTAAGAAAAGTAAAACAAAAAGTCGTAAAAGTGAAAATAGAAAGTCGTAATAGTAGTATTTCAATTTAATCTAACTCTTTTATACTAGAGATACGGATGTTTGAAAATTCAAAAAACGAAAAATCAGACATTTGTACATACTTGTTAATAAAAAAGGGGGAAAACGAATGAAAAAGAAAGCGTTATCATTCTTTCTGATGTTGGTAATGGCAGTTTCAGTAGTTTTATCAGGCTGTTCCTCGAAGGAAAGCAGCGGGGCGGCAAGTGGAGGAGATTCAAAGGACAAGCCATATGAAATCACAATGGCCTACTTGTATTTTACCAAAATTGATGACCTTCCTGCAGTACAAGCCGAAATTAACAAAATTACCAAGAAGAAGATTAACGCAACTGTAAAACTTATGCCGATTGAAGCTGCGGCTTGGCAGCAGCAATCAACCCTATTATTAACAGGTAATGAAAAGGTCGATCTTATGTTGGCAACAGGAACTGCAGGTTACTCTTTGCCAGCAACAAAAGGACAGTTTCTTCCTTTAGATGATTTATTAAAGAAATATGGAAAGGGCATTATCGATGCTGTTCCTAAGCATGTACTTGAAGGAGCTAAGGTCGATGGCAAAATTTACGGAGTTCCAAGTATAAGAGACTTCGCAGCTAATTATGGATTTGTTATGCGAAAGGATATTGTAGACAAATACCATATCGATCTATCCCAAGTAAAATCTTTTGAAGATTTAAACAATGTCTTCAAAACTGTAAAAGAAAACGAACCCGGCATGGCACCAATTGCTAACACCACAACATTTAACCAACCTGCAATGGTTATCGACGGTGGGAATTTTGATATTCTTGGAGACTCTTTAGGTGTAGTATCCTTTAAAGAAAAAAAGGTTGTAAATTTATTTGAACAGCCAGAGTATGTTAAAGCTGTGGATCTTGCAAGACAATGGTATAAAGCAGGATATACCTTGAAAAATGCAGCAAACATTACCGATGCCAACGTATCTATGGTTAAATCAGGTAAAGGCTTTGGTTACTTCTCGCATCAGAAGCCAGGATTTGCTCTACAGGAATCAGCAATGACAGGGCATGAAATGGTAGCTGTTACCTTTACAAAGCCATATTCTTACACAGATGCTGCAATCGGGCTTAACTTGGCAATCACTAGAAACAGCCAAAATCCGGAAAAAACAATGCAATTCTTGAACCTACTTTATACCGACAAAGATATTATGAATCTGTTAGCGAATGGTATTGAGGGTAAGCACTACCAGGTTAATTCCGATGGAACGATTAAATTACCAGATGGAGTAAAAGAATCAAACTATGTATTCAATCAGTGGGAACTTGGAGACAATGCTTTGACTCGTGTTTGGCAAGGCAATGATGTGAACTATTGGGATGAAATGCTTAAATTTAATGATTCAGCGGTCATTTCTCCAGCATTTGGTTTCCAGTTTAATCCTGATCCGGTTAAAACAGAAATTGCAGCAAGTACAAACGTTATCAATCAATACAAAGCTGCACTTGAAGCAGGAGCATTAGATCCTAATAAGACTTTCCCAGAATTTAATAAAAAACTTAAAGCGGCAGGCATTGATAAAATCATCGCTGAAAAGCAAAAGCAATTTGATGAGTGGAAAAAGAATAAATAACGAATAAGAGAGAGCTAGTGAGAATTTAACTAGTTCTCTTCTCTTATGGCTGCAAATTTTTCTCAAAAGTCGAAAAACGGTTTTAATCAATTTTAAGAGGTGAAAGAAATGGCCAACCGTACATACGAAGACCACGCAAGCCGAACCGAGCTTGCCAAAACAATAGCCAGAGAAGGGATTGTCCTTCTAAGAAATGAGAATCAAATCCTGCCCTTACATCCAACCAGTCCTGTTGCTGTTTTTGGAAGAGGGCAGGTTGAAACCCAAATTGGAGGAAGCGGTTCGGGAGCATCTGACTCGAAAAATGCCAGCACCATCATGGAGGGTCTGCTAAGTCTCGGCTTTAACCTGGATCAAGAGCTGGCAGCGGAATATCAAAAACAACTTTCATTAGAACCGAAGCAAGAAATGACCGATTTCATGGAAATCATCACCAGTGGCTATATTTATGAGATTTGGGGCGTCTATAACCCGCCTGCCAAAGAGCTGGCCCTAGAAGATAAAGTGGTGGTTGCTTCTGCTGGAAAAGCTGAAACTGCCATCATTGTCATATCCAGAAATTCCGGCGGAGAAGAAAGTGACCGAAAAGTGGAAGATGATTATTATTTGCAGCCATCAGAAAAAGCGTTGATAGAGCAAGTTACGTCCCATTTCAAACATGTAGTCGTGGTTCTTAATACAAATGGTTATGTGGACACTGCCTGGACAAATGACTATAAAAATATTGAGGGCTTGGTGTATCTGGGACTGCCAGGCGAGGCAGGTGGCACAGCTTTAGCAGAAGTGCTAATCGGAACATACTCTCCTTCAGGAAAACTGACGGCAACAATGGCGCTGAGCTATGACGATTACCCATCGGCAGGGCATTTTAGCTATAACAAGGACCTTCCGGAAAGTATTTTAACTTATGACAGCTATGGTTTGGATGCAGTTGCAAATGGAAGCACTGGTTTTAACATGAGTCCGGTTACCGTCTATCAAGAAGGCATTTATTTGGGGTACCGTTACTTTGATACATTTGGAAAAAAGGTGATGTTCCCGTTTGGTCATGGCCTCTCTTATACCAACTTTGAGATCACGAATGTGACTACCTCCATTGATAAGGAACAGGAAATAATTCGGGTAACCGCTGATGTGCGCAACACCGGCGAAACCTATTCCGGCCAAGAAGTGGTTCAGGTATATATCAGTGAGCCTGATGGGAAGCTTGAAAAGCCTTATCAGAAGCTGACCACTTTTTCAAAAACAAAAGACCTTGCGCCGGGAGAAAAACAAACGCTTGCTATGAACTTTCCGTTTTCCGAGCTGGCTACCTATGATCAAGAGACTGCTTCCTATCTCATCGAAGCAGGAGACTATCTCCTAAGAGTGGGGAACTCTTCACGGAATACGCATGTTATAGGTAAAATCAGTGTGCCAGTTCCCATTGTGACCGAGCAGCTTTCCAATCAATTAGCCTTACATCCTGCCAATCAAGGGAAGATAGAATTTTTAAGCAAGGAAGGTGTGTCATCCATCACATACGAGGGCGAGTCAGAGGAAATTTCCTCATCAGCTTTCGTAGGGGTTCTTACGAAGAATGATGGGACCTTTAAGGAAATGGAACCTGCAAACCAATTTGAGGAACTTCCCTTTGCACTTACCGAATTTGCTTTAGAAGATGTCAAACAAGGAAAAATCACTATGGAACAGTTTGTGGCGCAGCTAACCAAAGAGGAACTGGCCGTTTTGGTGAATGGGCACGGAAAAGGGGTGCCTTTCGGAGGAATTGGTTTGGATGTGCCTGATTCTATTTGCTATAAGGACGGAAATGACATCGGTAGCAATACGCATCCTACGGGACAAAACAATTATGTATCACCGGGAATTGAACGTTTAGGGGTTGCCTCTATTTTTTATAAAGATGGACCTGCAGGGGTCAGAATGACGGCGTGGCCGATTCAAACCGTTATGGCTAATACTTGGAATCGTGAACTTCTCTATGAATTCGGTGATGCCGCCGGGCAAGAAGCCGAGAGTCAGCAAGTGGATTCCTGGCTTGCTCCCGCCGTCAATCTTCATCGAAACCCGATTGGGGGAAGGAACTTTGAATATTATTCAGAGGATCCGTTATTAAGTGGAGAGTGTGCGGTGGCGGTGGCGAATGGAGTGCAGGAAAACCATCCTGTCACGGTCTGTGCCAAGCATTTTGCCCTCAACGAGCAGGAAACCTATCGCCGCGGACACAGCAAACGGAATATTGATGCAGTTGATAGTATTGTCGAAGAGCGTGTGGCCCGGGAATTATACCTGAAGCCATTTGAAATGCTGGTCAAGCAAACAAAGATGATGAATATCATGACTTCTTTTAATAAAATTAATGGAGTGTTTGCCGCAGGAAGCCATGATCTGAATACATCCATCCTTAGGGAGGAATGGAACTTCAACGGCTTTGTAATCACGGACTGGGGCGATATGGATACGGTCGTTGACGGGGCAGATGCGATTGCCGCGGGCAATGATATTTTCATGCCAGGAGGGCCTCCAGTCATCAAACAAGTGCTTGCCGGTCTTGAAGAAGGCAGATGCACCATTGCGGATTTGCAAAGAAATGTCATCAACCTATTAAATTTTGTGGTAAATTCCCAGGCTTTAAAGTTCAAACTAGTAAAGTAAAATAGCTGAAAACAGAAACTTTCTAGTTAGGAAGCTAGATTAAAAAAACAGCAAAAATTAATCAGTAAACTTAATTGCGTCTACCCAATTGGTAGGCGTTTTTTATTTGAAAGTTTTACATGGCTATTCCACTAAAACATACAACTGAGACGTGCTGCATTTATGATATCAGCAAATGGATTTTCATCGATTTTTATAATGTCATTTGCTTTCTCGATAATCGGGGGAAATTAAATGGCTAGTTGCCATTATAATAAAAATTTCACTTTTTTCTCAAACTGCATATTTTCTGCAAACTTTTCTTGTAGGATAGGTATTGTAACAAAATGTAAGGAGGATATAAATGAAACCAAAAAGACTGTTTATAGGGATTTTCACGTTTGCTTTAATGTTCATGTTAGCTGCTTGTTCAGAAAATAGTATGGATAAGAGCTCTGACAAAGGTTCAAATATGGATCATCAAAACATGAAGATGGATAATAAGAATTCGAGTTCGGATGATAAAAGTATGGACATGGGTGATATGGATCATTCAGGTTCTGGTAAGATTCCTGCAGGATTAAAGGCAGCAGAGAATCCAAAATATAAGGTAGGAGACCAAGCTATTCTAAATTCAGATCATATGGAAGGGATGAACGGTGCCGAAGCAACTGTTGTTGGTGCCTATGATACGATAGCTTATGCTGTAACCTATACACCAACTTCTGGAGGAAATCCAGTAAAAAATCATAAATGGGTTATTCAAGATGAAATCAAAGATGCTGGAGATAAAGCGTTAGAACCTGGAACAAAAGTTACCTTACAGGCAGACCACATGGAAGGTATGGATGGTGCAACGGCAACAATTGATTCAGCGGAAAAAACAACTGTATATATGGTTGATTACACACCAACTACTGGTGGGGAAAAAGTAACAAATCATAAATGGGTAACAGAAAGTGAACTATCTGCTAAATAATGTGCATAATTTTTGATAAGAGAGTTAAAGAGGAAAAAGGGTTGCGATGCAATCCTTTTTTTATTAATCAAAAAAAACAGCGAGGAAGAAGCATCATCCCTTAATTTTGTAGAGTTTTAAATAATTCTGTCAGAAAACCTCCACAATTTTTGCAATTTTTTATGATAACCTTAAGATATTAAAATAGTCTGTTAGGTGATTATATGTACAGTTTATTAAGTCAAATTAGTTCCATATTAAGTAAACCATTTTTTAGTATGGCCAATAGTTTGGAATCTTGGCACATTGTCTTTGCTCTAATTTTGGGACTAGTAGGAGCACTTGCACCTTGTCAGCTTACAGGGAATATTAGTGCCGTTACACTTTATGGCAATCGTTCCATTCAAAAGAAAATAGCTTGGAAGGATGTTACTTATTTCATACTGGGTAAAATAGCAGCCTTTTCGTTATTAGGTGTATTGGTTTGGTTACTAGGTAAAGGTTTTGAACAAAATTTGCCTTTATTTTTTCCATGGCTCAGGAGGATGATGGGCCCTTTATTAATTTTCGTTGGTTTGTTTATGCTGGGATTCACTAAAATAAGGGGAACCTTTAATTTATTAAAACTATCTAAAGATTATAAGAATGAAAATCCATTTGCTTCTTTTATGCTGGGATTTAGTTTTTCACTCGCATTCTGTCCTACAATGTTTATCCTATTTTTCGTTACATTGATGCCAGTTGTACTATCTAGCACTTATGGGTTTATTCTTCCCCCAATTTTTGCAGTTGGAACAGGTATTCCCTTATTAATCGTTATTTTAATTATTTGGTATCTTGGTGGAAGTGGTGTCGTATTGAAAAAAGGAAGAAAGTTTGGAATGGTTATTCAAAAGATTGCTGGAGCTCTAATGTTAATATTAGGTATCTTTGATACAATCACATATTGGTCTCTATAAAAAGAGGCAAACCAAAAACAACGGTATTTAATCGTTGTTTTTGTTTGTAAGTGTATAAACAGTCAAACATATAAGGAAGATCTTCTATCGGAATGCCTACCCTCTAATCCATTACAAAAAGGCAATACAATTCAGATAATTGCAGTTTCACTTGTCTAGTAAGAACATAGAGGTAATCCTTTTCAAGATAATGTAATTCCTGGGTCTCAGCTTTGGTTCCATATACTAATCTACAGTTCTGTAAATTGTAATAAATTCTTGTCACTTTCTGCAAACTTATTTACTAAACTCAAAGCAGATAAAGGTACTGTATGATGGAAAGAAAGGCAGCAATAAAAAGAGAGAATCAGACACAAAGCTTTTTTAGGAAGTTATGCAATACACTGAGTGTTAGTAAGGAATCTAAAGATTTAGTGAAAGGTGGAGCGAAAAATGATTAATTGGATTATAGGAATTGTTATTTTTGTAATTGCAGGAAGGATGTTATATAAATTTATTCAAAAATCCAAACAAGGGAAATGCCCTTCATGCTCTTCTGATTGTTCTTGTAGCGGTGATAATTGTCAATGTCATTAGGATTTAGGAAATCGTAAAAAATCGTTTCCTTTGGGAAACGTTTTTTTATTGTATCTTCTAATTCTACTAAAGCCCGGTTACTTTACGTAGAATCCTTCACAATCTTTTCTAAACCTTGTAAACTCCAATAACATAGATGTGTTGTCTATATTGATTACTCCTACAAGAAAAAGTGAGGGGGGGTTGTTTATTACAAACGATACTAAAACCTTTTAAATAGAAATGGTATTACTACTAAAAAATATTTTTATATTTTTCCCACGTAGAATCAAATACACAAGATAGAATGTAGTGATAATTATGGTAAGAATAATTATTTGTATGTGTGTGTATCCAACCATTGATATGTTTGCAACGAAATTATACAAAATATGAGTAATGATACAGATAGAAAGATTTCCGCTTGCTAAAATTACTATCATAAACATAAAGCCTACAACAAATGCATTAGCTATTTGAAGGATTGTATCCCCACCAGATTGGGCAACTGCCACCATACTGATGATGTGCCCTATTGCAAAGGTAAAGCTAATGAAAGCAACTACTAAATAATGGTTCCACTTCTTTTCCAGTGCTTTGAACATGAGACCGCGAAAGATGATTTCCTCCATAAACCCCACACCAGTGTACATAAGGGCCATAAAAGTAATATCTGATACAGATAACGATGTGTTAATCCCGTAAATTAAATTTAAAAAGGGTAAAATGAGCAAAGGTACATAATATAACATGATAGATGACTTTTCCGTAGGTTTTGATAAAATCCCTATATCCTCAGAAATATGGGTAATTTTTAAATAAATAAAGCAAACAACTGCTAATATCAAATTAGGAATGGCAGTTACCAAATTAAATTCAATATTTATTGAACTGGCTATATTGTCTGTAATGGTGTTAAGGACAAGATAAATTCCTAACCAAACAAGTGAATGTAAAACTGCATTTCTTTCATAAAGTTTTTTCAAGATATTTTCCTCCTTTAAACGTCCTTTGTTACAAATTCTTATGCCAAGTTTTTCAAATGGCTGAATTAATAAGGCGATCTAAGGTGGATTTAAATCTGTAAACTACTATGTTACCTTAATTTTACATCTAAACAACTATGATATTAATTAGAAAAATTACAAATTCGTGAAGGAATCCATTTTTAATCAATTACTGGATTTTAAAATGAATTATCTGCAGCCCCCATTTTAAGCCCCTTAATCATATCATCCAAAAGTTGTCTTATTTTTTTGCAGCTTGTCCAACCATCCATTTCGGCATCATAAACATTCAGGGTGACCAAGTCAATCTCTTTCTTTTCAAAATAAGTTAGAGTCAATTTTCCAAAGTTGGCCTTAACGCATTTATAACCATGAGGGCTATATATAGTCCTAAAAGATCAGGCATTAGTTTCATCATCGACAAATTAAATTGCCTTCAAATCCTCCCCGCCTTAACAAATTTTTTACCGTTATATATAGAGGGAATTTTAAAGAAACTTTGCAGATTTCATAGTTTTTCTATATTCCTAAAAAATTCACCTGTAAAAATTAGGATAATAAAACTTTATTTTAATTTTGTGTCAAATTGGGTTTTTTTTTCAGATGACATATTTATACAAAAAAACTCAAAGTTTCTGCACACTTATCTATTAAAGTGTAAGTTGTTAAGCAATTATCGTATATACACATACTTTGGAATGAGGTGAAGACATTGAAGGGAAAATGGTTGTTAATGTTTATCCTTGTGGTTGTATTTACAGGGGGAAGAATAGCTTTGGCAGATGGAGATCATGGAAAGGCTCCATCCATATCTAACCTAAATGGCCAATCGGAACATAATATGGAAGGTATGGACATGAGCGGGGGAAGCAACACTGAAAGTACCAGTAGTGACCATAAAGCGAGTGATGGTCATGATATGGAAGGAATGACTGAAGGGGAAGATATGGAAGGTATGAATATGGAGGGCAGTGGAGGTCACAGTCATGAACCTGTCAAAGAAGAACCAGCAAACCTTAAGGTATTAGGAACTTTTGGTGCGGTTAATCTTTCCTTTATCGTAATCGGCGTTTTGAATAAATGGTTTAGAAGAAAGGATGGGTCCAATGGCAATTCCAACAGACAAGGTATCTAAAGAGATAAAACAAATGGAAGAAAAGAAGCCTTATAATCTATTAACAATACCTATGGTTAAGAAATTCATACAGAGTAAATGGTATCCTGGGAGTTTTCAATGGATTGTCCTCGCTGTTTTCTCTGTAATTGTTTATGAATTGGTGGCAGGAACAGTGGATCCAACCCGAAATGTGGGAACATCATTAACATGGGTGTTATGGTGGCCTTTAATCCCAATTTTTTTCTTAGTTATCGGTAGATTTTGGTGTACGATTTGCCCATTTGGTAAAGTAAGTGATATTGTTCGGAAAACGATCGGGAGTAATCGTCCAATGCCAAAGTTCTTAAGAAAGTACGGATTATGGATGATTGATTTATTCTTTATCGCCATTACCTATAGTGATCATATTTGGGGTATTGTTGAATCACCGAGAGGATCTGGTTATTTACTTCTTTTACTAGTAACAATGGTTGTCGGAACCTCTATTTTTTACGAAAGAAGAACATTCTGTAAAACCCTATGTTTTCTAGGAGGACTTTCTGGTAACTATTCTCGTTCTGGATCGTTAGAACTTCGCGGGACAGCTGAAATTTGTAAGACTTGTAAAACGCAATCTTGCTTTAAAGGAAGTGAAAAAGCGGAAGGTTGCCCAATGTTTCAATTTGTTAGAACAATGGATACGGCAGCTGACTGTAACTTATGTGGAAACTGTGTGAAAAGTTGCCCAAATAACTCGATTTGTATATCACCACGGGTACCTACATCTGAACTATGGGGAATTAAAAAACCAATGTTGGAGCATACATTCCTCGCGGCAGTTATTATGGGGATTGTGTTTGTTCAAAATATCACAATGGTAAACATCTGGCAGGATATTTTAAATGCGATTGGGTCTGTAACCGGAACAGATAATTATAATATAAACTTTACTGTAGCTTTCATTATTGCTATGGCGATTCCAGTGGGGCTCTTATACGGAACGGCAAAAATGGCAACTTTAACTGGCGGATCGGAAGAAAAAGTAAAGAAAAACTTTATCAGATTTGGTTATGCCATTATTCCATTGGATTTAGCGGGGCATCTAGCTCACAACTTATTCCATATTATTACTGAAGGTAAAGCGATTTGGTACAACTCAGCTGCGTTATTTGGTATGAATGTAACCAGGGGTGACCTTGCATTTGCACCAGCATCATCCGTTCAACTATTACAATATATTATTATCGTAATAGGAATGATTGGCTCCATTTATACTGCCTACCGTATTGGTAATAAGGGTTCATTTAAAACATTAGCTCCATACTATGTACTAATGGTATTACTTGCAGTAGCAAACATTTATTTGTTCTCGCTTCCAATGATGCATAGGGTTTAAACGAACATAAAGTATCTGTATTTAGAAATTAAAAAATGCTATAAATTGCAGTATCTTTTATGAATATAAAAGAGCCAAAATACGCAAGTATTGTCTAAAAACTTGCATATTTTTAGGCTCTTTATTTTTATAGCTTATTGTGGGTAGCTGCCCATTAGTATAAGTGAAATCCTTCACGTCTTTTTTCCTTGTTATTTTTATTGATAGAATATTATTGATATTGGAAACAGCACCCATACTTTAAGCACTCATTATTAGATGTTACTTTATATTTTATAACTAGGCTCCTTGTTCATTACTTAGCTGAAAGTTCACTTTCTATAACCCACTTATGATTTTTTACGGGATAGATGGACAAATTGTGAAGGCGGAGATAAAAAGAAAAAATTTTTAAGAATGCCTATTTACATAGGGTAGGGGGGTATGGTAAGTTTAAATTAAAGGAGGGAGGGTAATGAATAATTACGATCCTAATAACCTGAATCAAATTAATGAGCACGGTGTTTCCTGTGATTCCATAACATCAGAGAGAAAAAGTCATCATTCAGATAAAACGAAACAAAATCTTGTATCAAGATTAAATCGTATCGAAGGACAGATTCGGGGTATTAAAGGTCTAATCGAAAAAGATACTTATTGTGATGATGTCATTACGCAACTTGCAGCAACTCAAGCAGCATTAAATAGTGTTGCGAAAGTTCTTTTGGAAGGCCATATGAAAAGTTGTGTGGTGGAGAGAATTCAAGAGGGCGACTTTGAGGTTGTAGATGAATTGTTAACGACCATTCAAAGACTTATAAAAAAATAATGGAGATAAGAGAGGGAGTATTAAAATGGAAAAAGTAACGTTAAATGTTCAAGGAATGTCTTGTGGTCATTGTGTAAAAGCGGTAGAGGGAAGTGTTGGTGCTCTAAAGGGGATCAGTTCCGTTAAAGTTGATTTAAAAGATGCTAAAGTGGATGTTGAGTTTAATAATCAAGAGGTTTCACTTGATCAAATTAAAGAAACAATTGAAGATCAAGGCTATGATGTGAAATAAAGTGATTGAAAAGACGTGCTAGTGATAGCACGTTCTTTTCGAAGAAAAATATACCTATATGGGGTATAAGGAGTTGACTTTAAAATGAGTCAAAAGGTGAAAGAAACAAATTTACAAATATCAGGTATGACCTGTGCCGCATGTGCGGTGAGAATCGAAAAAGGTCTTAAAAGATTAGAAGGCGTGGAAGAAGCAAATGTAAATCTTGCTTTAGAGCGTTCCAATGTGAAATATAATCCTGACAAGATAAATATTGAAGACATTGAAAAAAAAATTAAAGATCTTGGTTATGATGTTGTTAATGAAAAAACGGAGTTTGACATAACTGGTATGACTTGTGCAGCATGTGCTACACGGATAGAAAAGGGTTTAACCAAATTAAATGGTGTCTTAAAAGCAAATGTCAATTTGGCACTCGAAAAAGCGACTGTAGAGTACAACAGTGCGGTCCTAAACCAAAGTGAAATTATTAAAAAGGTAGAAACCCTTGGGTATGGCGCTCAAATAAAGGAAGATGCAAAAGAAACTAGTGATCATCGACAAAAGGAAATTGAAAGACAAACAAGGAAGTTTATCTTTTCTGCCATCCTTTCCTTCCCACTTTTATGGGCAATGGTGGGTCACTTTTCATTCACTTCGTTTATTTGGGTTCCAAAAATGTTTATGAATCCATGGGTCCAATTAGCTTTAGCTACCCCAGTACAATTTTTTATTGGTAAACAATTTTATGTTGGAGCTTATAAAGCATTAAAAAATAAAAGCGCCAATATGGATGTTCTAGTGGCTTTAGGTACTTCGGCAGCTTATTTTTATAGTTTATATTTATCATTGATGTCGATCGGAGGTATGAACCATTCCGTAGACCTTTATTATGAGACTAGTTCGATTCTTATTACGCTGATTATTCTTGGAAAGCTTTTTGAAGCAAGAGCTAAAGGAAGATCATCAGAAGCGATTAAAAAACTGATGGGCCTACAGGCAAAGACAGCCATTGTTGAGAGAGAGGGAGTAGAACAAGAAATCCCCATTGAAGAAGTAATCGCTGGTGACATTGTTCGTATTAAACCCGGTGATAAAATACCGGTAGACGGCAAAGTTTTGGAAGGTCATTCTGCGATTGATGAATCAATGCTTACAGGAGAGAGTGTTCCGGTTGATAAGACCATTGGTGACGAGGTAATCGGAGCTACAATCAACAAAAATGGATTTTTATTAATTGAGGCAACAAAAGTTGGCAGAGATACGGCTTTAGCCCAGATTATAAAAGTAGTAGAGGAAGCGCAGGGCTCCAAGGCACCAATCCAACGTCTTGCTGATAAGATTTCTGGTGTGTTTGTTCCTAT
Source organism: Bacillus sp. ISL-18 (assembly GCF_018613415.1). Classification (GTDB taxonomy): domain Bacteria; phylum Bacillota; class Bacilli; order Bacillales; family Cytobacillaceae; genus Neobacillus. The sequence continues at coordinate 914,776 of NZ_JAGGQG010000002.1, forward strand.
TGTGGTTGCACTAGCAATATTAGCTTTTATCGTTTGGTATGTATGGGTGGCTCCTGGCGATTTTGCAGAAGCACTAGAAAAATTGATTGCCGTTTTAGTTATCGCTTGTCCTTGTGCATTGGGTTTAGCAACGCCAACATCCATAATGGCCGGTTCTGGTCGTGCAGCGGAATCTGGCATTCTGTTTAAGGGGGGGGAGCATTTGGAAATGACCCATAAAATTTCTACTGTTGTATTAGATAAAACGGGTACTGTTACAAACGGAACACCTGTTTTAACAGATGTAATAACCGTCCAAACTCTCAAAGAAGATGAATTCCTCTCATTAGTCGGTTCTGCCGAAAAACAATCGGAACATCCATTAGCACAAGCCATAGTTCAAGGAATCAAGGAAAAAGAGATTCCTTTGAAGGATGTAACGGAGTTCGAAGCAATCCCTGGATTTGGTATTAAGGCAACTGTCGATGGCAAAGAACTATTAGTTGGTACGAGGAAATTAATGAGTAAATACAATGTAACTGCAGAAGAGGCTTATGGTCAAATGGACGAGTTAGAAAAGGTTGGTAAAACAGCCATGCTGGTTGCAATTAATAATCAATATGCTGGTATGGTTGCCGTAGCGGATACCATTAAAGAAACGTCCAAATCAGCGATAAGCCGCCTTAAAAACGTGGGAATCGAAGTAATCATGATTACGGGGGATAATAAGCAGACTGCACGAGCTATAGCTGCACAAGTTGGTATTGATCATGTTATTGCTGAAGTTCTTCCTGAAGGAAAAGCCAATGAAATAAAGAATTTGCAGGCGGCAGGGAAGAAGGTTGCAATGGTTGGTGATGGAATCAACGATGCGCCCGCCCTTGCGATTGCCGATATCGGAATGGCTATTGGAACTGGTACTGATGTTGCAATGGAAGCGGCTGATATTACCCTTATCCGCGGGGATTTAAATAGTATTGCCGATGCCATCTTCATGAGTAAGAAAACGATTCGTAATATAAAGCAGAATTTATTCTGGGCTCTTGCCTATAATACGCTTGGTATTCCTGTCGCTGCTATCGGATTACTTGCACCATGGCTTGCAGGTGCAGCCATGGCGTTCAGCTCAGTATCGGTGGTTCTCAATGCGTTACGTTTACAAAAAGTAAAATTGTAAAGATGAGCTGTAGGAGATTATGATCTTTAGAAAAAATCATCCCTCCTACAGTTCATTTTCTACTGTATTTTGAACATCGTTTTTAAAGATTCTGGCTAATTATTTTGGTATCCTTTAGTGCGTTAATACTTTATTATCAAATTATAGGCGGATATTAACAAAAATTTGAGGATATTAACAAAATTCAATTTGATATTAACAAAATCTCATAAGATATTAACAAATTTCAGGATATATTAACAAATCCCCCAACTAGTCCATCTCAAATAGAAAGTACTTAAATCTAAAAAGCCGTAATCCCATGGGATTACGGCTTTTTGTCTTTTTCGACATTTTACACATTTTCTTCAAAGTTTCTGCTAAGTTTCTGCATACTTTTTTCTTATATTAAGAGTATCAGATAAATAAAGGAGAGTTAATCATGAACATGACGCATTACATGGGGTTACTCGCAGACAATCAGCCTTGGAATTTATTAATTTTTATGGCAGTTCCGGTTATTTGTGCTGAAATATTGGCGATTACAGAAATTGCTATCTTATTCACAAGAAAATTAGATGGTGCCTTGAGAAAACTAAATAAATTTACCGGTATTTTTGCAGGAGTTTATTTTACTGGTATATTTATTTACTTAATGAAGACAGCCTACATCCCTCTTACTGTTAACGGAGACTGGAAAGGCTGGATTGATGTAGTAGCTGTTACTTTCTATCTGCTTGGTATTATCCCATTCCTCGGTATGGCACTGCTTGATCTAGGTCTTATCTATAGAAATAAAACAGAAGAAGAGAGACTTAAAATTCATGCAATCTTTGTTAGTATTTTCTTGGTCGTAGCCCATATTGCCATGATTTTCGGAATGATTGATCCTGCTTTAGGATCCAGTTCAGCTGGTGGACATGATATGATGAATATGTAAGATTTATAGGAGGCTATTTAGTAGCCCACTTGTAGTATTTTAAGATGAATCATTCAGTGCAGTTTAGTAGTAAAGAAGGGCGAAAATCCTTAAAGGTAGATATAAAAAAGGATAAAGGCTGTGTCTCTATTTAGAGATGCAGTTTTTATTTTCCTAAGATACAAATTATAATTGTGTTATAAACCACACAATCATATAATTGTACGAGAAAGGATGAGTATCATGCCGATTAATTCTTTTGAAAACTATCCGATGAGCTGGAAGCCATCCATTGATAGAACCAAAAAGCCAATTTATAAAATACTCGCAGAACAATTAAAAGAGGACATATTAAACGGGGTTTTAATACCGGGGACAAAACTGCCCCCACAGCGAGAATTGGCCGATTATTTAGATTTAAATTTGAGTACCATTTCAAAAGCTTTTAAAGTCTGTGAGTTAAAGGGTTTGTTAAGTTCATCAGTTGGAAGTGGCACCTTTGTATCATATGATGCGTTATCGAATGCGTATTTACTTGAAGAAACAAAGCCAAAGCATTTAATAGAGATGGGAGCAACACTACCAGATAATGCTTCTTACGAACCACTCTTGAACCAACTGAAAGGTATGCTGCAAGAGCCAAATTATGAAAAATGGTTTGGTTATGGTCGAGCAGGCGAAAGTCTTTGGCAAAAGGATGCCGCTATAAAGCTTATCCGAAAAGGCGGGTTTGAAACAACAGTCGATCACATTTTATTTGCAAATGGGGGTCAAAATGCGATTGCTGCCACACTGGCAAGTCTTTGTCACCCTGGAGATTGCATTGGTGCTGATCCTCATACTTACGCGGGCTTAAAAACTGTTGCAGCGATGCTTAGTTTGAAAATAGTGCCGATAAAATCAGAGAACAATGAAATGAGTCCGGATGCCTTTGAATATGCGTGTAAAAATGAGAATATTAGAGGGATATACTTAATACCAGATTATCATAATCCGACAACTCGCTGTATGTCAGTAGAGAATAGAAAAGCCATTGCAACCATTGCCAAAAAGTATAATAAGTTCATTATTGAAGACGCGACATATCATCTCCACAAAGAAAAAACAATTCCAGCCATTGCATCATTTGCACCAGAACAGGTCATCCATATTGCAAGTTTATCTAAATCAATAGCACCGGGGTTAAGACTAGCCTATGTGGCGGTGCCGAACCAGTATAAGCAGTTAATTTCAAAGGCACTTTATAATTTGAATATCTCAGTTTCCCCTCTATTAGCAGAACTGGCTGCACGTACGATTGTATCGAATCAGTTTGAAGTCTTAATTGAGGAGCATCGGAAACAAACCATTCGTATAAACCAAGTCGTAAATCGATATTTGGCAGACTATGCGTGTTTAGGTGCTGAAACAGGCATATTTCGATGGTTGCAATTACCAGGTAGAATTACAGGTGCTGAATTTGAAACGTTAGCCGCACAGCAGGGGGTACAAGTGTATGCTGCTGAACGGTTTGTAGTTGGAAATAGTAGTCCAGAGCGGGCTGTAAGGATTGCTGTCTGTGCACCAGAAATGCTTGAAGAGCTTGAGCAAGGATTGCTGATCCTTAAACGTTTATTAAATAATCTCACCTAATAGTAGTCGCCATACAACACGATGATTGTTTGCCACACAAAATAATATTGTTCGCCATACAATCATTATGTTGTGTGGCTTTTTTGTGCCTGTTATGATGATTACAGATAGAGGAATCCCAATAAAACATATTTTTTCGAATATTCCAATAACTAGAAAGGAACATTTAACCGGTTAAGTAGACTTAACAAAAATTTAGAAGGCGTGATGAGCTTATGTATAATTTTGACGAAATTATTGACAGAAGAAATACAAATGCAATGAGTACAGATGGTTTCCGTGGATATATTTTCGGTGACAACGATGGTTCGATGACGTTTCCTTACAAAGATGAGGAGTTTATCAGAATGTGGGTGGCAGATATGGATTTTGCAACACCAGAGGTAATCATCGATGGAATAAAAGAAAGATTAGATATAAAATATTTGGTTATACCCGAATACTCTCTGATTCTTATTATAAAGCTTTTGTAGATTGGTGTATTAGAAGATATGGATGGAGCTTTGAAAGAAAACACTTAGTAATGTCTAATGGAATTATACCTGCTTTATTTGAACTGGTTGAGTATGTCTGCAAGCCAGATGAAAAGGTGATTTTTTTAACTCCCTCATATGCCTATTTTAAATATGCAGCAGATTATAATCACCGTGAGGCTATATGCTCCGATTTAGTTAATGATCAAGGTCGCTATCGTATTGACTTTGGGGATTTTGAACGAAAAGCAGCCGATGAAAAAACGACTCTCTTTATTTTATGTAATCCACATAATCCTACAGGGCGGGTTTGGACTGAAGAAGAGCTTAGAAGATTGGGCGATATATGTGTCAAAAACGATTTATGGGTTATTTCAGATGAGATTCATTGTGATCTTCTAAGGAGAGATAAAAAACACATTCCATTAGCAAAAGTATTTCCTGAGTATGAAAAATTGATCACCTGTATGGCTCCGAGTAAGACATTTAACACAGCGGGACTGATGCTTTCGAATGTTATTATTCCAGATGAAAGATTAAGAGAAATCTGGCTTTCAAGACATTACAATTTTGATAATCCTTTAAGTGTTGCCGGTGCGCAAGCTGCTTATGAAAAGGGAGAACCTTGGTTAGAAGAACTTAGAATTTATCTGGATGATAATTTTACTTTTACTAAAAATTATCTATCAGAAAATTTACCAAAAGCAGTTTTTGAAATTTCGGAAGCAACGTACCTTGCATGGGTAAATGTAAGTGCTTACTTCGATAAGAATGAGAACCTTCCTATGTTTTTTGCCTATAAGGCTGGTGTTCTATTAGAAGGGGGGAATATGTTTGTACAGAATTCAGACTGCTACATTAGGTTAAATCTGGCCTGCCCGAAATCTGTATTGGCTGAAGGCCTGAAACGAATCTGTGATGCAATCAATGCCAAGAATGAAGAAATTCCAGAATCCGAAACGAATGTGAAAATGGAGGTTTGAGAACTGTAACATGGTTGATCGGTCTTCCTCTATGGTGGTGAACAGCAGGTTTAGCGATTGGAAGGCTAGCGGGTTAGTAGGAGAACGAAAACGATTTTTAAGTGGTACCGTTTGATTTCGCTATTTGAAGAAAGAGATTATTAAATAACCGGGAAACGTCTTTATTATTACATTTAGGGTAAACACTACTGTTTTTATATATCTTTTCTGCGATCACCACTATAGAGGGAGGAAAAAAATGAGTGACAAAGTACACGTAGAGTCTTACGAAAAAGAAGACTTGAAGAGAGATCTATCAAATCGTCACATCCAGATGATCGCCATAGGAGGTGCAATTGGAACCGGTCTATTCTATGGTTCTTCCTGGGCTATTAGTCAAGGAGGACCTGCAATTCTGCTGATGTATTTAATAGTTGGGATAGCCATTTACTTCATTATGAGAGCTTTGGGTGAAATGGCTGTTGAAGAACCTGTGTCGGGAACGTATGTATCCTATGCGAATCGTTATATTCATCGCTTTGCTGGCTTTCTATCTGGCTGGAACGCATTTATCTTCTTAATTGCTACAAGTGCAGCCGATCTTAATGCACTTGGAAAGTATGTACAGTTTTGGTTTCCTAATATACCAGTATGGGTAAGCGCTTTAGCAGTGGTAGTGATCATGTTTACCATTAATATTATTGGCGTATCGATCTATGGAGAAACTGAATTCTGGTTATCCTTGATTAAGGTCACAGCAATTGTTTTTATGATCATATTTGGAGCTTTAATGATTATTTTCGGAGTTGGCAATCATGGTAATCCGGTCGGAGTCGGTAATCTTGTAAACCATGGGGGATTTTTCTCGACTGGAATGAATGGATTTATTTTATCGATTGTTATGGTAGCGTTTGCATTTGGCGGAGTTGAAAACCTCGGATTTGCAGCTGGAGAAGCAAAAAATGTAAAGACTACTATTCCTAAAGCTGTTAACGCTGTGTTCTGGAGAATTATGATTTTCTACGTAGGGGCCATCTTTATTTTGGTAACAATCTTCCCATGGAATACTGCTGGTTCGAAAGGAAGCCCTTTCGTTGAGATATTTACTAAAATGAATATTCCAGCTGCCGCTTCCATTATGAACCTTGTAGTTATTTCAGCAGTATTATCTGCAGTAAACTCTAGTATTTTTGCCAACACCCGTACATTCTACAACTTGGCTTTACAAAAGAACGCTCCTGCGATACTTGGCAAGGTTAACCGTAAAAATATACCATTTGCTGGAGTTATCCTAGTTTTTGCCTCAATGCTTTTTGGAGTTTTAATGAATTTCCTTATGCCCGAAAAAGTTTTCTCATTGTTTGCTTCAGTTACTGTCTTTGGCTTAATTTGTAACTGGTCTGCTATTCTAATAAGTCATTTGAAATTTAGGAAGATAAAGATTAAAAATAATGAAGTTGACAAACTTACTTACAAGATGCCTTTCTATCCGTACAGCAATTATTTCGGCCTGTTCTTTATGGCTGTTGTAATAGTATGTATGGCATTCTTACCGGATGAAAGAATGTCCTTGGTAGTGTCGGCTGTATGGGTTGTAATAGTTTTTATAGCTTATAAGTTTTATACAAAAAAAGAAACAGTAAAGGATACAGCTAACGATACAGATATAGCAAACGATCCATTAGAAGACTTTGGCGGTTAATTTTTACTTTAGAAATTACCGGTTTACAGGAATGCAACATATGGGATCCGTTTAATCGGGTTTACTAGATGAAGAAATCTGTTGAAATTTAAATTATAGCAGAACCCAAATATATAAAATATCGGAGGAAAGTGATGATGAAACTAATAGAAACCGTACATGCACTAGGAGCAATTGGACCATATTCACAGGGGTTTATAGTGAATGGATTGATCTATACTTCAGGTCAAATTCCGGTAAATCCAGAAGATGGAACGGTAGGAAATACTATAAAAGAACAGGCAGAACAGAGTTGCCGAAATGTGAGAGCGATTCTTGAAGAGGCAGGAAGTGGATTTGAATATGTATTTAAGACTACCTGTTTCCTAGCAGACATGGCGGATTTTGCGGTCTTTAATGAGGTATATTCAACGTATTTTGTATCAAAACCTGCTAGAAGCTGCGTAGCGGTAAAGGAACTCCCGAAAGGTGTTCTCTGTGAAATAGAAGCGATTGCTGTCATGCCAAAAAACCAGTAGTAAATAATTTATAAATATAAATTTGAAAGGTGGATGAACACTATGAATGTAAAAGTAATTGGAAGCCACTTGTGCCCTGATACATTATACGCTCTCAGCAAACTGAAAGATAAAAATGCCAATATCGATTTTGCGGATCTTTCTGCAAGCTTTTCTGCGCTAAAGGATTATTTGTACGTTAGGGAAAATAATGCCCTTTATGATGCCATACGTGAAGCAGGAGGAATAGGAATTCCATTTTTTGAAATAGAAGATGGAACACAGACTTTGGATTTAAATGTTGTGTTAAATCGATTGTAAATGGTACATTATAATATTTTTACCATACAATTTTAAAAATTGTATGGTTTTTCTGTGGTGGAATTATTCAAATCTGGTTCGATGAAAAAAGCAATACAATTAGCTTTTTAGAATGGTAGTTTTGATACAGTAAACCAGAGAAGGATTATTATTGGGTTGAGCTTCTTGATTCAGTGAATTAATATAGAAGTAGTTGCAAAAAAGGGAGAGACCAGACATGAATATGGAAGAATTTGTAGAAAAGTATAAAGTTGAGAGAAATAATTCAACATCTTTAAAATGGGATTTATTAGAAGAACGATTTGGGGATCCAGATCTACTTGCCATGTGGGTAGCGGACATGGATTTTAGGACCTCAGATACCATTACAGAAGCTCTTACAAATCGCGTGAACCATGGTGTGTTTGGTTATTCTTACGTTCCACAAAGTTATTTTGATGCATACTTCAAATGGATGGAGGAAAGATATTCTTTTCCATTGAAAAAAGAATGGATTCGCTATTCGACTGGTGTCGTTGCTGCGCTTTACTGGTTTATTAATGCTTTTACTGAACCTGAAGATTCTGTAATCATTCTCACTCCAGTATATTATCCATTCCATAATGCTGTTCGTGATTGTGGTCGGAAACTAATTACTTGTCCATTAAATAATGATAACGGTATTTTCACCCTTGATTATGACCGTTTCGAACAAGCAATCATCGATAGCCGTGCCAAACTGTATATCCACTGTTCTCCACATAACCCAGCTGGCAGAGTTTGGACGGAAGAAGAACAAGATAAACTATTTGAAATTTGCAAGAAACATAACGTTTTAATTGTGTCAGATGAAATTCACCAAGATTTTACCTACGGGGATCATAAACATATTCCTGCTGCAGTAGTTAAAGGCGGAAAATATCGGGATTTAATTATTACAGTGAATTCTGCCTCAAAAACGTTCAACCTAGCAGCACTGATTCATTCCAACATTATCATTACAGACGATATACTAAGAGAAAAATATGATAAATATATAAAAACAGTGAATCAGACAGATTTTAATACGATGGGACTTACTGCGACAGAGGCAGGTTATTCTGGCGGGGGTGAGTGGTTAGAATCCTTGAAAAGCGTTATCTATTCAAACTTTGTTTATGCAAGAGATACCCTTAATAAAGAGCTTCCGGAAATTACAGTTACACCTCTAGAAGGAACATATTTAATGTTTATGGACTTAAATAAAATTATTCCAAAAGAAAAAACAACAGAATTTATTCAAGCTCGCTGTCGACTAGCTGTGGACTTTGGGGAATGGTTCGGTACAGATTATAAAGGATACGTCAGACTGAACCTGGCAACGACTCCGGAGAATGTCAAAATAGCGATTACAAACATTATTAGAGAAGCAAAACTATTAAAAGAAAATGATAATATGAATGTACCATCTTTGCTCTCTATTTGAGCACCTTCTAAATAATAATGATATTTTCCATAGTAATAAAGTGATTGAAAAATTGTTTGCCATACACTTATAATGTTGTATGGCTTTTTTGTGCGTGTTAAAATATTACAAATCTAGTTGGCGGATTATATGAACTAGAATTAGCACTACAATCCTTGTCGATGCAACCCCACCGTCCCCTCGGCCTAAGATGCAGGGCTCTGTATGCTCCAATTGCTAGTGATTGCATTCATTACTGTTATCCCATTAATTATGTGGGCCGGTAGTAATCAGAGTAAGGTCTAATAAAAAATAACTGAAAATTCAGGGTAATTAGGAGCAAAGGTAGCTAGTAAACTTTTTAAATAATAGTTAACTGAAATCCATTACTAAGATAAAAAAGGAATGATGATCAATGGAAAATAAATTTGCTGAGAGAACTCATTTAGTAAAACCTTCTGAGACACGTGAAATATTAAAAGTAACAGAAAGACCAGATGTTATCTCTTTTGCGGGAGGCCTGCCAGCTCCAGAGTTGTTTCCTGTAGAAGCTCTTAAGGATGTATGCAATATTGTATTGAATGAAGAAGGTGCGGCTTCTCTTCAATATAGTACGACTGAAGGGTATATTCCTTTAAGAGAAGCTATTTGTCAGAGGATGGAAGTGATTGGAATCAACTCTCCGCTTGGAAATGTTCTTATCACATCAGGCTCCCAGCAAGCAATCGACCTTACTGGTAGGATATTCATCAATGAAGGAGATACGATTATTTGTGAAAGCCCAACCTATCTTGCCGCAATAAATGCATTCAAGTCATATAATCCCAAATTTGTTGAAGTAGCTATGGATGATGATGGTATGGTGATGGAGAAGCTAGAGAAAAAGCTGCAAGAGCATCCTAACACCAAATTTATCTATACGATTCCAGATTTCCAAAACCCTACAGGCCGCACATTAAAGCTCGAAAGACGAAAGAGAATGATTGAGCTCGCTAATCAATATGATGTATTGATTGTAGAGGATAATCCCTATGGAGCGATTAGATTTGCTGGAGAGGCACTTCCGCCTGTGAAACACTTTGACACAGAGGGCAGGGTAATTTATATAAGTACCTTTTCTAAGATTTTTGCTCCCGGTCTACGACTTGGATGGATTTGTGCAGACGAATCTTTCGTTGAAAAGTATGTTGCTTTTAAGCAAACAGCTGACTTACATACTGACAGCTTTGCTCAAAGAATTACAGCTAAATATTTGGAACTTTACAATATCGAAGAACACATTCATAAAATCAAAGCTGTTTATAAAGAAAGATGCACAGCTATGTTATCCTGTATCAAAGAATTTTTCCCCAAAAATATAAACTATAGTTTGCCAGAAGGTGGATTATTTATTTGGATCGAGCTTCCTGAATCTGTTGATTCTGGGGAATTATTCGTTAAATGTTTGGAAAATAACGTTGCTTTTGTTCCTGGTGCCCCATTCTTTCCGAATGGAACAAAGAAAAATACTTTACGTTTAAATTACTCAAATATGCCTAAAGAGAAAATTATTGAAGGTATGAAACTTATGGGAGAAGTATTGCATCGTGAATTAGAAAAAGAAACAACTCTTTTATAGATTTGACCCAATCATAAAAACACATTTTTTTCACATAGGGAAAGCTCATTTAAAGGGGACCAATATAAAATGGAATAACCCTTCTAAAATAAAATGATACAACATAGGAACAGTCAGAAGGAGGAAAAAATATGAACAAGCCTGTAATCATTGTTGGTGCGGGTTTAAGTGGCCTGCGTGCTGCATCACTGCTTACTGAAAAAGGCATTAAATTTTGGGTACTAGAGGCAAGAGATAGGATTGGTGGAAGGGTTTTGAGTGCTTCTGATCCAAGCAGACCTGACCTAGGTCAATTTGATCTTGGCCCTACGTGGTTTTGGCCACAGTTTGAGAGCCAAATTGCTAATCTTGTAAAAGAACTAAATTTAGAAACTTTCGAACAATATAAGGAAGGCGAAATACTTATAGAACGATTTCAAATCAAGCCACCAGAGCGCTGTGAGCTGAAAGAACACTCCGACGAAAAATGGGTCCGATTGACTGGAGGTGTGCAGTCTCTTATTGATGCTCTAGCAGAGACCATTCCCTCAGAAATAGTTGAACTAGAAACACGAGTGAAGAAAATTCTACTGAATGATGCTGGTGATATCACAGTTGAAGCAGAACTTTCTGATGGAAAGAGGAAAAAAATTCCTGCAGGAGCCGTTATTCTAGCATTACCACCTCGTCTTGTGGCGCGTCACATTGAATTTTCTCCTTCGCTCCCCCAAAATCTTATGAATGACATTGTAGAAAAACCTACATGGATGGCGGGACAGGCCAAGGTAGTTGCAGTCTATGATCGTCCCTTCTGGAGAGAATCAGGACTTTCTGGATATGTATTGAGTGCCGTTGGTCCCTTAGAAGAAATATATGATGCCTCTCCTAATAAAGGCCCTGGTGCATTATTTGGTTTCTTCGGAATGCCATCAGAAGCACGAAAAAAAATGGTACAAGATAACGTTTTAAAATTGGTTGTTGGCCAATTAGTTAAACTCTTTGGAAGTGAAGCTGAAAATTTAAAGGCTATTTTTTATAAAGATTGGTCCAGCGATTCTGAAACCACTGTTGAGGAAGACTTAAGTCCTCTAAAAAATTACCAAAGCTATGGTCCACCACCAGTAGAAGGTGTATGGGAAAAGAAAATTATTTTTGCTGGTACAGAGACGAATTCAGAATTTAGTGGACATCTTGAAGGGGCCCTGCAGTCAGCTGAAAAGGCAGTTGCTGAAATCATTCATTTAAATGAAAAGGATGTTTCTTGATGGCAAAGCAAATTGAACGATAATTAGATTAGCATCAGAATAGAAGCCATGTTAACACACAATATCGAGTGAAAGGAGTACTATAATGGATTTTTTCTTTGATCACCTTGTTTGGTTCTTTACGAAACCAGAGAAAGCAATTTTACCCTTAAAACAAAAAGGAATTCATGTTGTGAAGGGAGGCCGTCATGAATCTTGGGGAACATATAATACGTTAACCTATTTTGGCTTAAGTTATATTGAATTTTTAGGAATTGAAAATTTATCAATAGCTGAAAAACATAGTGAAAATCGATTGATTACGCAAATCGTTGAACAGCTAGCAAAAGAAAGTCGGGAAGGTCCTGCGAAAGTGGCGATTCGAACAAATCAAATAGAAGAACTAGCAGTAAAACTTAAAGCAGAAGGACTTACAGTATATGGACCGCTTACTGGGGAGAGAGTTCGTGATGATGGTCACGTAATCAGGTGGTCATTGTTATTCCCTGAACACAAGGAAAAAAAGGTTTCTTTACCATTTTTTATTGAATGGGAAAAATCAGATGAACAAAGGTATTCGGAAATAGATGACCAAGGACTTATAGGGTCACACATATTAGGCCAACCAAAATTGGAAAGTGTTGGTTTTGTCGTCAATAATTTGGATGAGACATTAGAAACTTGGAAGAAATTGTTTGGCCTTAAACAAGGCGAGGAGTATCTTGATACGGAAATTAATGCACGTTGTAGAATAGTAAAATTGAACGGAACTAATTTATTATTTTGTACACCCATTGGAGATGGTCCAGCTGCTAAGGTAATAAAAGAAAAAGGGGAGACTCCTTTTTTAGTGAACCTTACTGACATGAATCAAAGTCACTTTTTTGAAATGTTGGATGGTTATTGGAGGTTCCAGTAATAAATTAAAACCAATATATAGTGAATCATAGATTGAGATTGAATATGATCTGTTATTGCCATTCAAAAATGACCGAAAGTTGACGGTGTTGCCTGTCCAGAGTTAGACGGTTATAATGTCCATATATACAAAATTCGAAACATTTCGACATTAATAATCCCTAATTCTGGAGAAAGGAAAGGACGCCTCCCATGATGTATATCTGCGCCAACAGGTATACGGGAGACGTCCCCTAAAAAACTATATGCTTATTTTAACAGATTATAAACTAATTGAAAATAATGGAGTTTTTGGTTAGAGGTGCGGGGAGGATTCCTTCGCCCTGTTGCGGGAAAGGCATGAGCGTAATTGGTACTAGAGAAAGAAAAGCAAGAGAAAGTTCTGGAGAGACAAAAGGGATATAATATTGGCGATTAGGTTGTGATCAGTGCGACCGGATTCATCATGAATTACCAGATTTCTTAGTTCCATATAAGAGATATAAGGCACAGTGTATAGAGTCGGTTCTTTCGAACCCTTCTACACATGATGTCCAGCTGATGAATCTACTTTATTTCGTTGGTTTGAATGGTTTAATTATTTCGTAGATTACTGGGCTAACTGTCTTATATCTATTGTGCTTAGAACTAATCAGGATAAGGTCCCTTTGAATTTGACGTCAGCAAATTCAGAGACTGCACTTCATAGAATAGGACGACTGGTGGGGAACGCCCCCAAATGGCTGGAGAGGTATTAGTTCTATGGATCAGAAATATGAAGTTGGTCTTTCTTTTATTGGTCGTCAAGTGGATGTTGTCTATGATCCTGCGGATTTAGAAGAGTTAACAATTGAGTATGAGGGTTATTCCCCTTGGAGAGCAAAAAAGCTTGTAATTGGAGGAAGATCCGGAAAACGTCCAACATTACCTTCAGACCTCCAAGCGTCTAAAGCTGATTCGTCCAGACTACTTAAAGCAGCTGAACAGAAGCATCAAGAAAGAAAAAAAGATCAAGCTCCAGCCGTTTCTTTTCGTGCTGTTTGGAAGGAGAATGGCGATGTTTGAAGGATTTTATGGAATGAAAAATACCCCTTTTACAAGAGATGTGCCTACTACTCAACTTTATGATTCCATTACGATGCAAGAGGTTTTAGGTCGATTAAGGTATACAGCAGAAAGGCAGCTGTTCTCCGTTTTAACTGGGGATTGTGGTAAAGGGAAAACAACCACGATTCGGAAATTTGTAGATGGCCTTGATCATGGGAAATTTCGAGTACTTTATTTATCAGATTCAAAGCTAACACCTAGGCATTTTTATAAAGGTCTGTTAGAACAGCTAGGTTCAGAAGCAAAGTTTTATAGAGGCGATGCCAAACGGCAGCTTCATCGAGAAATCGAGTTAATGAGAGGTATTCATGGAATTCAGCCAGTCGTCGTGGTTGATGAGTCTCACCTTAGACCGTGAGATGCTTGAGGAAGTTAGATTTTTACTCAATTTTTAGATGGATGCACAAAGCCCGATGGCACTAATCCTTGGAGGTCAAAGTGAATTATGGGACCGTCTACGTCTTCAATCATACGCAGCCATTCGTCAAAGAATCGATATTCAGTTCAAATTAAGTCATTATGATCGGGCACAAGTAGATGCGTATGTCTCACGACATCTGAATATTCAGGAGTTGAACAGCAAATCTTTTCAGATGGTGCGTTAGAGGAAATTCATCGATTTTCCGGTGGAACCCCAAGACTTATTAATAAAGTATGTACACATAGCCTCCTTTATGGAGCTCAAAATGGCCGTCGGATCATTGATGATCATATGATAAAGCACGTCATTCAGGGGGAACTGTCATGAAGAGCGGCAGGAAAGATATGAAATATAGTGAAGATCTAGATTGTTGGGTGGTCTTCTGGGGTGATAATACAGGTTACAAGATGCGATGTGGCGATTGGTTTGATCTTCACCTCGGAGATGAAAGGAAGTTTTCTTGCCGTATGGAACTCGGAAGAGATTGGTATATTATCTTGGGCAGGAATGAGACTAAATTTTATTTAAAACAGAACGAAACATATAAAGTTAATATTTAAATGAAGGGGAAGCTAAAGCAGGTTGCAAGCTTCCCACTTCTTTCGGTCAATGTTTTCATCAGATTCAGAACAAATGATTCCGACAATTTCTTGCCATTATATAGCGTCAGTAACAATATTAGAGTTGAATCCGACGCAAAGAATACCTGAAATAATAAGTAGAATAGATCAAATTGTATATGATATTGGGTATTGACCGGAAAAAGTCGTAAAAATTAAAACAAAAGAATCAAAATATATATTCAATCAGTGGGAACTTGGAAACAATACTTTGTCACAAGTTTGGCAAGGAAATCTGGTAAATTATTGGGATGAATTGGTTAAGTTTAATGATTCAGCAGTCATTTCTCCGGCATTTGGTTTCCGGTTTAATCCTGATCCGGTGAAAACAGAAATTGCAGCAAGTACAAACGTTATCAATCAGTACAAAGTTCCACTTGAATCTGGCACCTTAGATCCTAATAAGGCTTTACCAGAGTTTAATAAAAAACTAAAAGCAGCAGGCATTGATAAAATAATCGCTGAGAAGCAAAAGAAATTTGATGAGTGGAAAAAGAATAATTAACTAAAAGTGAGAAGAGAGCTAGTGATAATCTAGTTCTCATATTTTCGGCTACATATTTTTCTCAAAGGTCGAAAAACAAAAAAATGAAACGCAATCGGAACTCGAAAACTTTTCACAAAAAAAGAGTGGGGGTCAGGCCCCCACTTTTAGCATAACCAGCATATAAACTGAAGATAGAATTGTTATTATGGCAATCATTAATTTTAACCGATGAATAGGAACCCTTGTGGCAAGGCGAGCACCCGTTATAATTCCTATAATCGTACCTAGTAAACTAGCAGTAATTAACATGGAGGTGGTACTCATATCGGCATGGGCGAAATATCCGAAAATCGATGGGATGGCAATGACGACTGAATTTAAAAGACTGACCCCCACCGCTATCCGAATATTGATTCCAAGACTAGCCAGTAATGGGACTAATAAAATCGGACCGCCGGCTCCAGTTAATGCGCAAATGACTGCTGTTATAAACCCAAGTAGCATAACTATAACAGAATGATTCAATAGAGGTGATCGATTTATTTTCGTATTTTCATTGTTTTTCTTAAGTAGAATTGATAATCCAGCCAGCAGAACAAAGATATAGAGAAGAAGCCTTGCTAGAAAATCAGAAATTAACACATTGATTTGAACGCCTAAAAACGCACCTGGAAGGCTGCCGATACTCAAAAAGATGGCAAGTTTCAAATCCATGTTTTTTGATTTCCAATAGGAATAGGCTCCAATCAGACCTGAGACTGCAAAGGATAAGAAACTCAGTGCAAGGGAATCATGCACGGGCATTGCTAAAAAACCTACGTATATTAACGGTAAAAGAAACCCGGAAATTCCGGACATACCTAATAAAACACCAATAATCAAATTGGAACACAAGACAATACTAAATGTGTACATGTATAGACCTCAATTATTCCTAACCCATAAGCTGAAGCAGGGTTATATATTTGCTCGAATAGAAAGCTCCTTCATGGCAAGCTTACTTTCATAGATGATCTTTTCTTCATCCAGTGTAAGTACTTCTCTGTTTTTCATTACGATTTTTCCATCGACAATACTATCGGTTATGTCATTACTGTTGACCGATTCAATCAGCGTGTTGATGAAGTTATGTGTCGGCTGAATATGAGGCTGATCGATGTTAACCAAAATCATATCGGCTTTTTTCCCAATCTCCAGTGTCCCTAATTGATCCTCTCGGAGCATTGCTTTGGCTCCGCCCATTGTGGCCATCTCTAAGATGCTCTTAGAAGGCATGACAACAGGGTCAAAAATAGGCACTCCCAAAAAGGCTCTCATTAAAGATTTAAACACTTTCATCTGATCAAATAAACTTAATCCTGAGTGTCCGGCCCCATCCGTCCCTAGACCAACACTGATCCCTTTTTGCAGCAAGCTAGGTGTTTTCGGAATGCCTTTCCCTGAATTACTAATCGGACAGTGAACTACTTTACTATTATATTCCTTAATGATATCCATTTCATTTTCAGAAAGCAGAATACTATGGGCTCCCAAGAAATTTTGATCCAAGACACCGATGGATTCAAGATATTCATAGGGGCGCATTTGGAAGTTCTCCAAGCAATAACTAATTTCATTTGGATATTCGTTCATATGAGTTTGTACACCTGTGGAACATTCTTTTGCCGTTTCAAAAACTTTCTGAATTAAATCAGGGGTACACGTAATAATCGATCTGAGGGAAAACCAAACATCTATTCTTCCATTCCCCGCGCGATGAAAATCATTATACAATTGGAGATTTTGCTTAATATTTTCCTCTGTACTTGATTTCATCGTATCAGGTATATCCTTACCGCTATCCATTGTGGAACAAGTAATCACCCCGCGTAAACCGGATTCCAAAACGGACTTTGCAACCCGATGCATGTGTCTTCCACCTGCATCAATGAAGGCCGTTGTTCCAGATTTAATCATCTCCAGACAGCTTAACTGTGAGCTTATATAGACATCTTTTTCCTGGAGGTTGCTTTCAAATGGTACCATGATCCGTGTCCAGATCATCGGGTATTCATCCGCGATTCTTCCGCGAAGCAGCTGTTGGCAAGTATGGGTATGTGCATCAATCAAGCCAGGCATTACTAGCTTGCCCTTCCCATCTAATGTTTCTTGTGTTGTATAAATAGTAGAAAGGAAGGCAGCATTGCCTATATCGATGATATTTTGGTTCTTTATCACAATCGATTGCTCATCGATTACACTGAAATCAGAGGTTAAGATCGAACAGTTTTTAATCATTAAATCTGCGTGACACTTTCGATTTTCCATGGTGTTCCTCCTTAGATGACTAACATAGAAACAGGGGGGCAGCCGCCTCCCTTTATCCTGTAGATTTTAGAACGAATCTGCCGCATTGGTTAAGTTCAGAAATATCTCTGCAAAAATGGCTTGCACAAGAAATGTACCTGTAAAAACCAACAGTGCGACGATGACCATTTTCCAGCTTTGGCTGATAAAGGTTTTAAAATTAAGGCCAATTCCAGCAAGGGTCCCTACGATGGTGATGGGAGCCATAAAGGAGATTTTCGCTGTGTAATCAATGATCGGCTGGGATACGGGTGAAATCGGACTTGCCACCAGTACTCCTGTCAGAACCACATAAACAATGGCAGGGATTTTTAAGGGAATGATTTTTCCTAAAAAGATACCGACAAAAGCGATTGCGGATAAAATCAATACTCCAGGAATGGATTCTGCAATGGACATATGATTTCCAACCAGGTTTGCCAAAAGGGTTGTCACAACGGACGTTAGTAAAAGGGAAACGGTCCAATCACGCATATTCATTGTCATATTAATTGCCCACCTTCATTGTTGTTGTTTGTTTAATTGCTCGTGTTTGTTTTGGGCTGATTCTAGGTTCTAACCAGTGATAAAGTTTCTTTGTTATAGGTAGTGAAATAAATAAAGTAAAGTAAATTCCAATAATAGCGGACAACATATCACTTGCACCTGCTAGCATGACAATCTGGTCAGCGTAATGAGGATAGATGGCTGCGAGTGTGCTAGAAGCTGCTGCCATCATGACACCACTGCCGACGCCGCTGGCCATTGCGAGTGCTAATGGATGAAAAATATTCGTAGCGGCAACGATACTTGCCAAAAATCCGATATAAATGGTACCGATAATAAATCCGATGATGTAAATGGATAGGGCTCCTCTTGCTTCTGGTGAATTGGCCCCGTATAGATGACAAATCAATCCGTAATCCTTATCTCGGCACGTGGAACTTGTTGCACCAATCGCTTCTTTTTTAATCCCAAGCAGTAAGGCAACTGGTAAGGCAAGCAAAATTGTTCCGACATGGCCAAGTTCTTGAAAGGCTAAGGCTGGGCCAACATCGACTAGCTTTGGAAGGTTCGAACCAGCCAGCACGCCAACTTTTGCCATGAAAGGGGTAATGGCAACGAGAACAAGCGATGAGGCTTTTTTCGTTTCCTTTTCTTTGAAAAATTTGAAAAGATCAGGTCCCAGTAAGACACTTATGACAATCGCAAAGAGCATTGGATAGACAATAATTAAAGCAGAACCTACTTGAAGCTTTTTCATTCCTATCAGTTCAGCAATGAGGACGATGACGAAAGCAGCCAAATATAAGCGATAATTCTCTTTTATTTTTCCCACTATCGACTGACGTTGATCTGTGTTGTTATTCATTCTCTTTTTCCTCTCCCTGTCAATTTTTCTTTTAAATTTTTTCGTATAAATAAGAAGAACTCTAGTTATTTTAACTAGAGTTTGACATACGGAAAAAACAAAAAACGAGGAATAGTCTGAATAAAGCAAGTGATTCGTTCACTGCTAAAACTTATCGTTTCCTGTCATTCCCCATAGTCAAACCATTTACGGTAGTTTGGTAGAGACTTTTGGACCGTATTTCCAAATTTATACGAAGAATTATAAAAGACGAATATTAAATTATTTTTTGTAAAAAACGTTCGTTTATTTATAATTTATATCATTTTATTTAGAAAGTCAAAGTGTTTTTAGTAACTATTTACGAAATATAAGAGTGGAATTGGTTGAATAGATTGAAGGGAAAGGCAGACTAACATCTCAAATAAAAAAAGCTATAAAATCAACCCAAATTGCAAACATTACTGATACCACCGTATCTATGGTTAAATCAGGTAAAGGCTTTGGTTACTTCTCGCATATGAAGCCAAGCTATGTTCTACAAGAATCCGTAATTACGGGGCATCACCTTCACAAAACCATAGTCTTACACGGATGCTGCAATCGGACTTAACTTGTCGATTACAAGAAATAGTCAAAATCCGGAAAAAACGATGCAATTCTTGAACCTGCTTTATACTAACAAAGATATTATGAACCTGTTAACGAGTAGTATTGAGGGTAAGCACTACCAGCTTACTTGCTAGGGAACGATTAAATTACCAGATGGAGTAAAAGAATCAAAATATGTATTTAATCAATGGGAACTAGGAAACAATGGTTTGACACATGTTTGGCAAGGCAATCTGGTAAACTATTGGGATGAATTGAGCAAATTTAATGATTCGGCGGTCATTTCTCCTGTATTTGGTTTCCAGTTTAATCCTGACCCGGCCGGTGAAAACAGAAATTGAAGCAAGTACTAACGTTATCAATCAGTACAAAGCTCCACTCAGCGGGCACCTTGGATCCTAATAAGGCTTTACCAGAATTTAATTAAAAACTAAAAACAGCAGGCATTGATAAAATCATTGCTGAAAAGCAAAAGCAATTTGATGAGTGGAAAAAGAATAATTAAATAAAGTGAGAAGAGAGCTAGGGAGAATTTAACCTAGTTCTCTTTTTTATGGCTACATATTTAATTAAGTGTTTAATTAAAACTGAGGTGTTAAAATAAGGTAATATAAGTATCGTGGTATTATTTTAAATGGAGCAAGGAGAGTCAATTAAATGAAAGAAATTTGTAGTCTCTTACTCTGATTAGTTGCAAATAATTTAGCCCTTCCTTACATGGTTAGGGCTTTTTAGTATTTTTAAATCTTATGATTTTTATCGCTTTGGAAAATTTTGAAATTTGATATCATAAAGTCAAAATAATGAAAGAAGGAATATTAATGCCAAAATGGATGTTGGTTACATTTATTGTTATTTTATTAATCTTGTTCTTATTTTTCGCCATCTTAAGAATCGGCAGGGATATGTTTGAAAAAAAGCACAAGAGACTGCAGCATTGTTACTTAAAGGTGCTGAAGTTAAGGACATAAAAATAATTCAGAAAGAAGACATCAAAGGTTTACCATTAGCAGTGCAAAATTGGTTAAGGAACTCCAATGTAATAGGAAAACAGCAAATAAAAACTGTTCGCTTAAAACAAGAAGGACGGATGCGTATAAAAATAGATGGACCTTGGATGCCTTCACGAGCTGATCAGTACTTTACTGTTGATAAACCAGGGTTATGGAACAATCATTTGTTAACCCGGGAAAGGAGTGCCCTTGAAGTTTTAAAAAAGGTGTGAAGTTAAATGCTTCGTTTGTTTTGATATCAACATTAATTGAAAGAAGAGGTGGAATATGAATAAAAAACAGCTTTTTTACTGGGCCGGTACATTACAGCTATTAGTAGGTATAGGGGCCGTAGTTTCAGGAATAATTTTAATATTAGATCCCGATGGTAGTAATTTAAGTTTGTCAGTAGCAATCTTGAAGGATTCACCATTTGAAGACTTTTTAATACCTGGAATCACTTTATTAATCATTAACGGAATTGGCAGCATTTTGGGAAGCTTCTTTTCTTTTAAACGTCGTCTTTTTGCGGGACAGATAACGATGATACTCGGTACTGCAATGGTCATCTGGATTTCAGCCCAAGTATATTGGATCAACTGGATAAGTTGGTTGCAACCAGTCTATCTTATAGTTGGCATATTTGAAATTATTTTAGGCTTTGTCTTATATAAGAACATTAATTCATTGAAGACGTTTCCCTTGTAGGATTTCTTTTGATTGAGCCTTCTAATCTTATTTAACTGAGGGATATTTGTTCTTTGGGATGGTTTATAAAAAGGAGTACCCAAGTGATACTGCCACCAACTATACATGAAATCGTAATAGTATTCTGAAAAACATGTACAAATGATTCACTACTATATATAATAGCTTTAGCATAAATAAATAGATTTCATAAACAGGTGCTAAAATCATTAAAGATTATTAGCTTAATAGGGAAGTTGGTTGAAAGCCAACGCGGTCCCGCCACTGTAAATGGGAGCATCCTATAATAGCCACTGTCGTAAGATGGGAAGGTATAGGAAGCGATGATCATAAGCCAGGAGACCTACCTGTTTATTCAAGCCAAAACCTACGAGGATAGGAAAGTGTGGCATGCTGGACTCTTTACGTTTCGTATTAGAATCTACTCATACCAACATCTCCATGTCTTCATGGAGATGTTTTTTGTTTTCCAGCTAGAAAGTGTTATTGGCAGGATTTATTTTCATTATGCTGCAAAATCAAAATCAGGGGGAAAAAAGATGAAGAAATGGTATTCACTATTGTTGGTTGTTTTATTAACAATAGGCGTCCTTGCAGGTTGTGCTGGGACAACGAAACCGAACGAGGAAGGAAATCAGGCGAAAACAGAAAATACAACAGCAGCTTTTCCGGTAACCATCAAAGATGCTTTAGGGAACAAAGTTGTGATGAAGCAAAAGCCTGAGAAAATTGTGTCACTAATGCCAAGCAATACTGAAATTGCCTATGCATTAGGCTTAGGTAAGGAAATGGTGGGAGTCTCGGATTATGATAATTATCCAAAAGATACTCTAAAAAAAGAAAAAATTGGCGGGCAGCAATTTAATACGGAGAAAATCATTGGATTAAAACCAAACCTAGTTTTGGCGCATGCCTCATCTGCTTCGATCGCGAAGGATGCCCTTCAGCAACTGCGCGATGCAGGAATTCCGGTTCTGGTTGTTGCTAATGCACAAAACTTTGAACAGGTTTATAACTCTATTGAGATGATCGGGAAAGCAACCGGAGAATCAAAAAAAGCAGATGAAGTTGTAAAAGGCATGAAGGATCAATTGGCGGCTATTAAGGCAAAGGCAGCATCCATAAAGGAAAAGAAAAAAGTGTATATGGAAGTAGCTCCTGCACCCGATATTTATACAACAGGAAAAAATACGTTTATGGACGAAATGCTAACAACCATTCAAGCTGACAATGTCGCAAACGATCAACAAGGCTGGATTAAGGTTGATCAGGAAGCGATTATTCAAAAAAATCCTGAAGTCATCATCACTACATATGGATACTATGTAAAGAATGCTGTCCAACAAGTGTTAACAAGAAAAGGCTGGGAGAATGTGGACGCGGTAAAAAATAAACAAGTAATGGATATTAATTCAGACCTTGTCGACCGCCCAGGCCCAAGGGTTATTGAAGGAGTAGAGGAGCTTGCTAAGGCAATCTATCCGGATGTATTTAAATAATAAATATTATGCCTATCTAACTGCAGGAATCTTTCTGCTCCTGTCCATTCTTTTGGGTACGTCCATTGGTACGGTAAATGTGCCAATTCTAACGATCATAAAAATAATCGAAGCGAAACTTTTTGGATTTGTTTCTCTGGAACAAATTGATCCAATGTTCATCAATATCGTCTTGGATATTCGTCTCCCCAGAGTGATCTTATCCGGTCTAGTCGGGGCTGCTCTTGCTGTTGCAGGAGCGGCCTTTCAAGGCTTATTAAGAAACCCGTTGGCCGACCCTTATACACTGGGGGTATCATCCGGTGCATCGGTCGGGGCGGTCATCACGTTGTTCTTTCATTTTTCGATACCATTCATTGGTTCCTTTACCCTGCCATTCGTAAGTATCGTTTTTTCACTTGTTACCATCGTTTTTGTTCTGGTCTTCGCGCGAAAGATGGAGCGTTCCATGAGAGTGGAAACCATTATTTTAACAGGAATTATTTTCAGCTCTTTTCTTGGGGCTCTAATTTCCTTAATGATTGCTTTAACGGGTGATGAACTAAGGCAAATTATCAGCTGGCTTTTGGGCAGCGTTTCGATGCGAGGCTGGGAGTACATCAAGATTATCCTGCCATTTCTTATCATTGGATCGGTCATTTTAATGATGAATGCAAAAGAATTAAATGCAATGTCGTTCGGTGAAGAGAAGGCACAGCATTTAGGAGTCAATGTCCAAAGCAGGAAATTGATGATCTTAATCGCCGGTTCCATCCTAACGGGGGCGTCTGTAGCTGTTTCCGGAACCATCGGATTTGTAGGGCTTGTCATTCCACATTTGGCGAGAATATGTTGGGGTCCGGACCATAAGCACCTTTTGCCATTATCGATTATAACCGGAAGCGGGTTTTTAATCATTGCGGATCTCATTTCAAGGACGATCATTTCTCCGACTGAATTACCGATCGGAGTGATCACCGCTTTAATTGGTGCACCGGTCTTTGCTATCATTCTTTTACAAAGAAAGAGGAAGGAAAGGAGTGGATAAAAAATGATTAGAGTTGAAAATATTTCAGGTGGATATACAGGTGAATCTGTTCTAAAAACCGTTTCTTTTGAAGTCGGAACGGGGGAATTGTTTGGTGTCTTGGGACCAAACGGCAGCGGAAAGACGACTCTTTTAAAACTGCTTAGCGGAATCTTGCCCATTCGTGGTGGTGAGATTTTCTTAAAGGGAAAAAGGCTTCAAGATTTCTCCACTAAACAGTTGGCGCGTATGGTTGCTGTTTTATCTCAGCATTCCTTTGAATCTTTCTCCTATACAGTAAAAGATACCGTTTCACTCGGACGCTATGCCCATCAAAGAGGTTGGTTCCAATCGTGGAGCAAGGAAGATGAAGAGATTGTCCAAACAGTCATGGCACAGACGGGTGTAGCTTCATTACAAAATAAAACGATTCAGGAACTATCCGGTGGTGAGAAGCAGCGTGTTTTTTTGGCGCAGGCACTGGCCCAGGAGCCTGAAATTCTCCTTTTGGATGAACCGACAAACCATTTGGACCTATCCTATCAAAAAGAATTATTAGATCTCCTCAAACGATGGACGATTGATAAAGGCTTAACAGTCGTTTCGATTTTTCATGATTTAAATCTTGCCGGGCTTTATTGTGATCGGCTTCTCCTGCTGGAAAAAGGGACAGTGAATATTCAACATATTCCGAATGAAGTACTAAAAGAAGAGCGAATTCGAAATGTATTTCATACCGACATCAAGAAGCATCCGCACCCAAAAGTGGCTGCTCCGCAAATGGCCCTCTTACCAAATATCCAGCAAACCGAAAATGTCGAGTGTATTGATGAAAGCCGTCTATCTTTTTTTAAAGAATACATCCGATTAGAATCTCCCATACCGCTCCGAACGATGTCTTCCGGTGTCGTTGGGGCGGGGACCGGCTGGTATCAAAAGTTCGTGAATCGCCATGTGGATAAAAACTATAACTGTAGTGATCACCGCCAAGAAATGTCGGCTTTTCTTAGCGCAAATGGGTTCGAACCGGCAGAAACGGTAGGGATGATGACTGCAGTGTTCCTCGATGATGCGGCATATCAATTGTATGAACAGGATGATTTTTCGATTTTTGTTGTGGTGACAGCTGGTGTTAGCAATGCGATTGATGCTTCGAAGAGTGAAATGCATTCCTATGAATTTTCTCCGGGAACCATTAATACTTGGATTTTCGTGAATGGTGAACTGACCGAGGAGGCATTTATTCAAAGCATTATGACGGCAACTGAAGCAAAAGGTAAGGTGATGAATGATCAAAAGGTGATTGACAAGGTCACAGGAACAATTGCGACTGGAACTTCCACCGACAGCATTTTAATTGCCGCCACACAGCAAGGAAAATGTTTGGAATTTGCAGGGACGATTACGCCTTTAGGAAAACTCATCAGTAAAGCTGTGTATCAGTGTACAACAAAAGCGTTACAAAAATCGCGACAAAGGATTCGATCATGATCGTTTATCATTTAATCTCAATCACAATCGCATACCTTATTGATATGGTCGTTGGAGACCCGCCTCATTGGCCGCATCCAGTCAAATGGATGGGCCGGATGATTGCTTTCTTTGAAAAGCGTTGGAATATAGGAGATAGAAAACGAATGAAGGGGGCTTTTATGCTTCTGATTGTTTTAGTGGCTGTTTTTGCGTTCGTTCTTCTCCTTATTTTTATCGGTTATAAGCTTCATCCCGCTCTTGGAATTATTCTGGAGAGCATCATTATTTCAACCACAATTGCGCAAAAAAGCCTAAAACAAGCCTCTCTTAAGGTGTATGGGCCATTAAAAGAAGGAGATCTCATAACAGCAACATTAAAATTATCCTATATTGTCGGCAGGGATACGGATTGGCTGGAGGAAGGAGAAATAGCCCGCGGTGCAATCGAAACGGTTGCGGAAAATACTAGTGACGGGGTCACAGCGCCCTTGTTTTGGGCATTAGTGGGGGGGGCGCCGCTTGCGATGGTTTATCGGGCAACCAATACGTGTGATTCAATGGTTGGTTATATGAATGAACGCTACAAGGAATTTGGCTGGGCTTCAGCGAAATGGGATGATGTGATGAACTGGATTCCGAGCCGCTTGACGGGAATCATCATGATGCTTGGGAATAGGCCGAGAAAAACAAGCTATCAACAAGCATGGACGATTTTGTTCCGCGATGCCAAAAAACATCCAAGCCCGAACAGCGGATGGGGCGAAGCGGCAGTTGCCTCTATTTTAGGAATTCAGCTTGGGGGGATTAATTATTACAAAGGGCTCGTATCAAACCGGGCAAAAATGGGTGATCCGATTGAGCCGATTCAGCCAGAACACATAAAAGCAGCAAATGCAATTTTAAGCAAAACGGTTTTTTTATTTATACTTTTCTTATGGGCAGGAGGGATGTGCCTTGAAATGGCCATCACATGGTTCGAATCCCCAATATCTTTATGAAGCAATGGGCATGGAACTTCCAGATCAGTACCTAGATTTTAGCGCGAATATCAATCCGCTTGGACCGCCGGATGCATTAAAAATGAAGTGGAATGACTTTTATAACAAGGTAACGGTGTACCCGGACCCTTATTCCATAACGTTGAAGGAACAACTGTCAAAAAAGGAACAGGTCCCGACCGATTCTCTGCTGATAGGAAACGGCGGAGCAGAGCTAATCACCCTTGCCGCAAGAATGCTGGAGGGGAAAAAGGTTTTATTGATTCAGCCTACATTTTCGGAGTACGAACATGCGTGCAGGGTCAATCGCTGCGAGATTATTATCCATCAATTGGAAGCGCCGGATTTTGAACTCAACCTTGATGGCATCCGTCAGAAATTAAGGGATGCAGATGCGCTGTTTTTCTGTAATCCAAACAATCCGACTGGAATCCACTACACGAAATCCGACATGATCATGCTGATGGAAGAATGTGAGAAACACGATTGTTTGTTTATATTAGATGAAGCCTTTTACGACTTTTTGGAGGATTATCAATCGCTTCTTCCATATATTAAGAGATTTCCCAATTTAATAGTGATTCGTTCGATGACCAAAATGTTTGCGATCCCGGGGATCCGGCTCGGCTATGCAGTTGGAGATCCAGCCACGATTGCGAAGCTTCAAAATTTGCAATCCCATTGGAGTACCAATGCGATTGCATTGGCAGCTGGTGAATTATGTATAGAGGAAGAAGCATTTATTAGAAGGACCCAAACATATATTGCAAATGAGCGAAACAGGCTTTTCACTTATTACAAAAAACAGGGATTTATGATTTCAGCTTCCAAAGTGAATTTTTATTTATTGCAGGACCCCTATCGAAAAGACGAGTTTGCGTTATTTGAATTCCTGTTAAAAAAAGGAATCATTCCACGCCATACCTTTAATTTTCCTGGTTTAGAAGGGAATTGGCTGCGATTTGCCATTAAAAACAGTCAAGAAAACGAGCAGTTAATGGAGGTGCTGAACCAATGGAGAAAGCACCAATGTTGATCTTTATCACAGGTGGTGTCAGAAGCGGAAAGAGCAGCTTTGGAGAACGGATTACTGTGGAAAGAGCGGCTGCAAAAGGCGGAAAACTGCATTATATTGCAACCGGTGTACCGTTTGATTCCGAAATGAAAGAACGAATCAAAAAACATCAGCAGGACCGGGAAAATGCGAAGGTTTACTGGCATACGGTGGAGAAGTCCTTAAACATTGGTGAATTAGCTGCCCATTATAAAGAACATGATTTTTTGTTGCTTGATTGTGTGACAACTTTATTAAACAATGAACTGTTTTCGGCTGTACATAAATGGGACCAACCTATCTTGGATTCAGTGTATGAAAAGATTATAACCGGAATTTTGGCGTTAAAAAGGCAAGCTGGAGCTATGGTTGTGGTCAGTAATGAAGTATTACACGAACCGATCGTGGAGAATGAACTTGTTTTAGCCTATAAACGTTTGCTTGGTAAAATCCATCAAAGGTTAGTGGAGGAATCAGATCGGGCGTATTTAATTGAAGGTGGAATACCGATTGTCATGAAGGAGGTGATGTGATGAGGGGAGTGATGATTCAAGGGACGGCATCTGATGTGGGAAAAAGTTTAATTGTGAACGCTTTGTGCAGAATGTTTGCCAATGAAGGAATAAAAGTTGCCCCTTTTAAATCACAAAACATGTCCAATAATTCTTACGTCACTCTTGATGGCAAAGAGATTGGGCGAGCTCAGGGAATGCAGGCAGAAGCAGCGAAGACGGAAGCGAGTGTCTGGATGAATCCGATTTTACTAAAACCCCGATCACATATGCATTCTGAAGTGGTTTATTTGGGAAAGGCTGTTGAATCCTTGTCAGGACAGGAATATCGAGACCGCTTTTATGAAAGAGGGCTTGAGGTAATTAAGGAATCGCTCTCCCATATAGAAAAAGAATTCGATTTATTGGTAATAGAAGGGGCCGGCAGTCCTGTTGAAATCAATTTAAAAGATCGAGAGATTGTCAATATGAAAGTGGCAGAAATGGCGGATGTGCCGGTCATCCTTGTTGCCGATATCGACCGGGGAGGCGTTTTTGCAAGTATTGTTGGCACGCTTGAATTACTGGAACCTATCGAGAGAGAAAGAGTCGCCGGCCTGATGATTAATAAATTCCGGGGAGATCGCTCTTTATTTGAAGATGGCATTCGCT
Source organism: Bacillus sp. ISL-18 (assembly GCF_018613415.1). Classification (GTDB taxonomy): domain Bacteria; phylum Bacillota; class Bacilli; order Bacillales; family Cytobacillaceae; genus Neobacillus. Next base: position 943,394 of record NZ_JAGGQG010000002.1, read on the forward strand.
GGTTGGAGGAGAAAACAGGAATCCCTGTTTTAGGAGTGTTGCCATATGTGGAAAACCATATGATCGATGGGGAAGACTCATTGTCGATTCATCAGCAATTTAGAGGCAGAAAAAAAGCTGACCTTGATATTGTCGTGATTCAACTTCCATTTATCTCAAATTATAGTGATATGGACCCGTTTTTGTATGAAGAAGATGTTTCACTGCGCTGGGTGAAAGATCCTTCGGAATTCGGCAGGCCGGATGCGGTGATTATCCCCGGTACAAAAAGCACGATCAGCGATTTGAATGATCTTAGAGCAAAAAATCTGGATCAATTGATTCAAAGACATTTGGAAGATGGCGGCTTTTTGGTAGGAATTTGCGGCGGCTATCAAATGCTGGGGGATGAATTGGTAGATGAAGCTGGTTCAGATACAGGGAAAACCGACTGCTGCGTAGAGGGGTTAGGGATAATACCTGCGAAAACATTTTTTAAACGTGAAAAAGAAACCACAAGGACTCAAGCCCAACTTCACAAGGACACCGGCCTACTCCATCGTCTTAGGTTAGAAGGGTACGAGATTCATTTAGGCAGTACAATCGTATCTCAGGAAGGATGTTCTTTTCTCCAAACCACTGATGGGATAGCAGATGGCTACTACGGCAAAAACGGCAGAATAATAGGAACGTATCTCCATCATCTCTTTCATAATGATGGTTGGAGAAATCAATGGTTGAATAGGGTTCGGGAGTGGAAGGGACTTCCAAACAAAGAAGTGGTCCATATAAAAGATTTTAAAGATCAAAGATTTAATGAATTAGCCCGGCAAATGAAAGATCATATCAATTGGGATTTGCTTCATCACATTATTAACCAATGGGGTAGAAGAGCATGAAATTACTTATGGGGTTGATGATTAACCTGCAATTTTTCACGTCTATTCCAATTAAGCGGGAATTGCCTATGGATCAACAGAATCTTCGCGGGGCGGTTCAGGCTTTTCCGTTAGTAGGATTCATTCAAGGAGTTTCTTATTCAATCCTTTTGTATGCTGTGATGAACTGGACCCCTTTTTCTCATGTAGCTGCAGCCTTTCTTTTGTGGCTAGCCACCATTCTTCTTACAGGAGGCATCCATTTGGATGGCTGGATGGATGCAAGTGATGCTTATTTTTCGTATCAGGATCAGGAAAAAAGACTTGAGATTATGAAGGACCCGCGAACAGGTGCCTTTGGAGTCATCTCGGTTATTGTGTTGCTGAGCTGCCGTTTTTTCTTTATCTATGAACTGACCATGAACATGGAGCCTGTCATCTATTACCTGATTGCTGCCTTGCCTTTTTTTAGTAAAAGTGTAATGGGCGCGGTGCTGCTAACCGTTCAATCGGCTAAAACTGAAGGTCTTGGCCATATGTTTCAACAGGCCGCAACCGTAAAAGTACTTTGGATTTATCCTTTCTATATCTTTGTTTTTCTGATAGCAGTCTTTTTATCAAAGGTATTTTTCATCCCTATATGCCTGTTGCTTTTAGCTTCTATCCTTTGCTATTTGATTTTTCGCAGGAATGCACTCAAATGGTTCGGAGGTATTACGGGTGATGTTTTAGGAGCGACAGTAGAAGGGACTGAATTGATTTTATGGATGACAATGTGGTTATTGCATTATTTCGTCATGGCTTAACAGAAGAAAATAAACGAAAAGCGTATTTAGGCTGGAATGATTCCCCCTTATGCCCAGAATCATATCATTTAGCAACAACCCGTACCTACGATTGTTATTTTTCCAGTGACCTGAAACGGTGTATAAGAACAGCAAATGTATTGTTTCCAAACGAGGAGCTTTTCCTCTTGAAAGATTTGCGGGAACTGGATTTTGGAAAATGGCAAGGAAAAACGTTTGAAGAATTGAAAACAGAAAGGCTTTACCGGCTATGGATTGATGACCCGTTTACTATTGCGCCGCCGGATGGGGAATCTTTTCAGCAATTCAGCAAAAGAGTTCAAAATGGCTGGAATAGTGTGATTCAAGAAATCCTTTCGAAAAACTTTCAGCGCTGTGCAGTGATTACTCATGGAGGAGTGATCAAACATCTTTTAGCAGAATTTGCCCCAGAGAGAAAGGAATTTTGGAGCTGGAGGGTGCCACATGGTTACGGGATTGAACTTATTTTTGAACGAGAAGCACTAAGGAGGAGAGAACGGTGCATTTTATTACAGGAGGTGCCTTTAACGGGAAAAGAGCATGGGTGATAAAAACATACCAGGTCGAAAAGGATGTAAGCTGGTTGTCAGCCTATGAAAACCATGCGCTTCCACGGAATGTAAACCATCATCAAAATTTTCTCATCCTGGAAGGTATCGAAATCTGGTTAAAGCTTTTATCCGAGCAGGTTGATGTAAAGCAATCCCTAGAAATTTGGAATAGCTGCTTAAATGACTGGCTGAAATGGGAGAAGGAAAAGGCCGGACGAAATCTAATTATAATCGGAACGGATATAACTAAGGGGATTGTACCTGTGGAAAAAGAAAATCGATTGTGGCGGGATCTAACAGGCTGGGCGTATCAAGATACAGCTGCCAAGGCACAAATAGTGGATGTCATCTGGTACGGAATTAATAAAACCATTAAAGAAAAGGAGAATGTGACATGAGAATTTACACACGAACAGGGGATAAAGGGAAAACAAGCATCATCGGTGGAAGGGTGGATAAAGACGACACCCGTGTAGAAGCTTACGGAACAGTAGATGAAGTTAATTGTTTTGTCGGGCAGGCAATGGTTGAATTGGACCAGGAAATTTTTGGGGATGTCATTGCTGATCTTCAAAAAATTCAGCATGAATTATTTGATTGCGGAGGAGACCTTGCAAACATAACCGAAAAACGTGAAATCAAACTTCAAGAAGAGTCGATTGAGTACTTGGAATCAAAAATTGACGAATATATTGCTGAAGCACCGGAGCTGGAACGTTTTATCCTCCCAGGAGGAACAAAGCCCGCCGCATCGATTCACATAGCTAGAACGGTAACAAGAAGAGCAGAAAGATTAGTCGTCAGGCTTTCGAAGACAGATCAAAAACCACCGGAAACGGCACAGAAATATTTAAATCGGCTTTCAGACTATTTTTTTGCATTGGCAAGGGTCATAAACTTTCGCCTGCATGTGCAAGACGTAGAATATGAACGCAGTGCAAAAGTTTTTCGTACAGGAAATCGCAAGGAGGAAAAATAAATTGAAGGGAAAAACGATTAGCTTGCTAGGCTTGATGATTGCACTGTCGGCAGTTGGAGCAAGCATCAAAATTCCTGCCGTGATTGATAGTGTGGCATTGGATGCCTTACCGGCTCTTCTAGCTGCTGCATTATTGGGTGTCAGAGCCGGGGCGATTACTGGAGCGTTAGGTCATTTATTCTCGGCCTTAATCGGAGGATTTCCACTGGGCCCTATGCATCTGTTAATTGCAGTAGAAATGGCTATACTTGTTTGGAGCTTTGGGATTTTATTTAAACAAAACAAAAGAATCCTGGCTAGTCTCGTTTTTATCGTGGGGAATGCCTTTATCGCTCCTGTACCGTTTATTTTTCTTATGAATAAAGGCTTTTATTTTGCAATTGTCCCTTCCCTTTTAATTGGTTCTTTCCTAAATACAGTGCTTGCTGTGATTTTAATTCCAAGACTTTCATTGTTGACACAGCAAGTATTGAAAAAGAGAGATGCACATTGATGAGAAACGTTTTAACCCTTCCGTTTGATGAGGCAGGCAACCTCATTGTTGCCAGCGATAACAGTGGTGCGATTGGTATGAAAAAGGATGATCTTGTTTTTGTATCATATGAAACGGTCGCCTACTATTCTTTTCGAGTTGCCGTGATGGAATGTATGGCAGCAGGAGGAGAACCTATTTCCGTTATCCTTCACAATTTTTGCGGGAATGAAGCTTGGGAGGAACTGACAAGTGGAATTCAAAGAGGAATAGGCGAGCTTCAATTAAAGAATCTTCCGATTACAGGCAGTACGGAAAGCAACTTCTCCATGCAACAATCGGCCGTTGGGATCATTGTCCTTGGCAAAAAGCAGATTGGAAAAATGGATGAGATCGTTTTTAACGAACAGTCGAAAATCGCTATCATCGGTAACCCGTTGGTTGGCAATGAGGTAATAGAACAGGAAGATCTAATTGTTCCATTACCCATTTTTCAAAAGATTAGCAGACCTGAAGGGATTGGGGTTTGGCCGGTCGGTTCCAAAGGGATCCAATCTGAATTGAATCAAATGTTTAAGAACAAGACATTTTTAAAGGAGCAAATCATCACGGACATTGATCTAGTAAAATCCGCTGGCCCGGCTACATGTTTCCTTGTTACTTATCAGGAAAATATGGAAGAGGAAATAAAAAAATGGGCCGGAAGCTATTTTCATTCCGTCCAAATAAGGATATAGGTGTAGTTTATCCATATATTGAAATTCCAGTGGAGAATGAATAAACCAGCCAGCATCACATGTGATGTCAATTTCAGTCCACACATGTGAAAGCTGTTGCAAAATTAATATTGAAATAGATTCTAACTTTAGATTATATAGATGAGCTTTTTTAAGAAATCTAAAGTATATTTTTGGATAGTTTATAAAAAGGGGGTACCCAATGAAATTTTATTCATTGGGTACCCCTTAATCTTTATTTAAAACACTTTCGTAGTCCAATCCTCACAATTCCAAATATCGGTCGCAATTTCACGATAGAAATCAGGTTCGTGGGAGACCATCAAGATACTTCCGCGATAGGCCTTTAAAGCACGCTTCAATTCTTCTTTTGCGTCAACATCCAAGTGATTGGTAGGTTCGTCTAGAATTAATAAATTCGTTTCTGTGTTAATAATTTTACACAAGCGAACTTTGGCTTTTTCGCCGCCAGAAAGGACTTCGACTTTACTTTCTATATGTTTCGTCGTTAATCCGCATTTTGCAAGAGCAGCACGGACTTCAGCCTGATTCATACTAGGGAACTCGCTCCAAATCTCTTCGATACAAGTGTTGTAGTTGGCCTGTTTCACTTCCTGCTCGAAGTAACCGATGTGTTGATACTCACCACGTTCCACTTTACCGGAAATTGGATCAATCAACCCAAGAATACTTTTTAAAAGTGTTGACTTACCAATACCGTTTGCACCTACGAATGCAATTTTTTGCCCGCGTTCCATTTTTAAATTCAGAGGGCGGGAAAGTGGTTCATTGTAACCAATAACAAGATCTTCAGCCGTGAAAATATAACGACTAGCGGCACGAGCTTCTTTGAAGTTAAACTCTGGTTTTGGCTTCTCTTTCCCTAACTCAATTACTTCCATTTTGTCGAGCTTCTTCTGACGAGACATCGCCATATTACGAGTCGCAACACTTGCCTTGTTCCGAGCCACGAAATCTTTCAAATCAGCAATTTCTTGTTGTTGACGCTTGTAAGCAGACTCTAGCTGCTGCTTCTTCATTTCATGAATTTTTAAGAAGTTATCATAGTCACCAACATAGCGATTCAACTCTTGGTTTTCCATGTGATAGATTAAGTTAACAACATTGTTCAAGAATGGAATATCATGTGAAATCAAGATAAATGCATTCTCATATTCCTGTAAATAACGCTTCAACCATTCGATATGCTGTTCATCCAAATAGTTCGTAGGCTCGTCTAGTAATAGGATTTCAGGCTTTTCTAGCAACAGCTTAGCTAGCAAAACTTTCGTACGCTGTCCGCCGCTAAGATCATCGACATCTCGATCAAGTCCAACATCGTCTAATCCTAGTCCACGAGCAACTTCCTCAACTTTTGCATTAATTCGATAGAAATCATTACTATCTAAAGTTTCTTGTAGCTCGCCAACTTCTGCAAGTAATGCATCGATATCAGCACCTTCATCACCCATTTTTGCATAAAGTTCATTGATCTCTGATTCAGCATCAAAAAGATATTGAAAAGCAGTACTCAAAGCTTCACGCATCGTAGTACCTTTTTGAAGTACAGCATGCTGATCTAAATAACCAACACGAACTTTTCGTGACCATTCAACTTTTCCCTCGTCGGGTTGCAACTTCCCAGTAACAATATTCATGAAAGTAGACTTACCCTCACCATTTGCCCCGACTAGTCCAACATGTTCTCCTTTTAAAAGTCGAAACGACACATTATTAAAAATCGCACGATCACCAAAACCGTGGCTTAAATTTTGTACGTTTAATACGCTCATTTTTTTAACCCCTTATCTAATGTCACATGTGAATATCTTACTAGATTTTGGCTGTTTTTTCTATCTTGAAGTTATTTTTTTGAAAAATGTAATTCTATCTATGGGCCAAATTAAAATCTGTCCCTTCTTAATTAACTTGGGTATATATAAATTGGATAAAAGTCTATTATACAACCGAACCTGGAGGCAAGATATGTGTTATTCCCATTTGGTAATAACTGTACAAAAAATGAAAGAATTGGTTGAGTTTTACTATCTTTCTATTTATTTAAACTATAACAAAAATGGCATGCGTCAATTTGCATGCCATTTCATGTGTTAATTTATCTCCGTGAACTATATAAGTGAACCCTTTAGGATAAGCAGTCGTTTTTTTGTTCCACTTAGTTTTTAAGAGTATTTTCCCAATCAGCAGCAAATTTTTCGATTCCTTGATCCGTAAGTGGATGTTTAGAAATTTGCTCAATGACTGAAAATGGAATTGTTGCAATATGTGCACCTGCCATTGCTACACGAGTTACATGATCTGGATGACGAACAGATGCTGCAATAATTTGTGTGTCGAATTGATGAATGCGGAACAATTCAGCTATTTTTGATACTAATTGAACACCGTCTTCAGAAATATCATCTAAGCGGCCTAAGAATGGAGATACATACGTGGCACCGGCACGAGCTGCTAAAAGTGCTTGGTTTACTGTGAAGATAAGGGTGACATTTGTTTTCACACCTTTATCGGCAAGATAACGGCAAGCCTCTAAGCCAGCTAAAGTCATCGGAAGCTTGATGGTAATTTTCTCATCTCCGCCGTTAATTTTAATCAGCTCTTCAGCTTGGGCAATCATTTCATCAGCTGTAAGGGCATCTGGAGTTACTTCAGCGGAAACGGACTCCACTTCTGGAACCTCTTGGCAGATTTCTTCAATACGGTCTTCAAATTTTACGCCTTCCTTCGCAACGAGGGAAGGATTAGTTGTAACACCTGATAAAACACCAATTTTATAGGCCTTTTTAATATCAACTAGATTTGCAGTATCAATAAATAATTTCATCGTTTATTTCCTCCATTTTAAGATTATAGTAGACTTTTAGCCGTACGAACCACATTTTCCGTCGTAAATCCAAATAGCTCCATGACGGCAGCGCCCGTTCCTGAAGCACCGAATGTTTCAATCGATAATACTTTCCCTTCTAATCCTACGTAGCGTTCCCATCCAAGAGAGATACCCATTTCGAGTGCCACACGCTTTTTAATAGAAGCAGGGAGGACAAGTTCTTTATACTCCTTCGGTTGACGATCGAATAGTTCCCAGCTTGGCATAGCGACGACGCGAACCGATACATTTTCTTTTTCAAGTTCAGCTTTCGCGTTAATGGCTAATGACACTTCCGAACCAGTTGCGACCAAGATAACCTCTGGCTGGTCATTTGTTTGCGTTAATACGTAAGCTCCCTTTGAAAGGTTGTCTAAACCCGCTTGTGTTTCTTGGAACACAGGCAGGTTTTGACGGCTAAGCACCATCGCAACAGGACCGTCTGTTTGTTTTAATGCATAAGCCCAAGCGCTTGCTGTTTCATTTGCATCTGATGGGCGAATGACGGTTAGCCCTGGGATGGCACGAAGAGAAGCTAGCTGCTCAACTGGCTCATGAGTTGGTCCATCCTCACCAACCGCAATCGAATCATGCGTAAATACATAGGTGACCGGAAGCTTTTGCAAGGCTGCCAGACGAATGGAAGGTCTGAGATAATCATTGAAAACAAAGAATGTGCTAACAAATGGCTTTACCCCGCCATGAAGAGCTAAACCATTGCCAGCCGCTCCCATTGCGTGTTCCCGGACACCAAAATAGATATTCCGTCCGCTAAATGATTCTACCGCGAATGCTGCATTTTCCTTTATATCTGTCATGGTGGAGTGGGAAAGGTCCGCACTTCCTCCAAAAATAGAAGGAACTGATTTGACAAAATGGTTAATAGCTTCTCCGCTGGCTACACGAGTTGAGATGGTTTTACCCGTTTCAAATGTCAGGATGTCTTCCGCATTAATTAAAACTTCTCCCGTGATCGCTTGTTGCAGTTCTTTTGCTAATTCAGGATATGTCTCTTGATAAGACTGGAATAATGCATTCCATTGTTGTTCTTGACCGATTCCTCTTTGTTTTAGCTCTTCAAAATGGGCTTTAACTTCTTCCGGTACAAAAAAATCCTCTTCATAGTGCCAGCCATATACCTGTTTAGTTGCACGGGCTTCTTCTGCTCCAAGTGGATTACCATGTGCCTTGTTTGTTCCTGCCACTTTGGGACTTCCATAACCGATAGTGGTTCTAATTTCGATTAAGGTTGGTTGTCCTATATTTTGTTTTGCTAAGGTAATAGCTTTTGAGATTTCAGCTACATCATTGCCATCTTCTACTCGTAAGTATTGCCAATGAGCAGATTCTGTTCTTTTTTGAATATCTTCTGAAAAGGAAAGGTTTAATTCACCGTCCAAAGAAATATCGTTGGAATCATATAATGCAATTAATTTTCCTAGTTTCATATGACCGGCCATAGACATGGCTTCATAAGAGACGCCTTCCATTAAATCTCCATCGCCCACTAAAGCATATGTATAATGGTCAATGACAGGGTAGCCATCTTGATTAAATTTTGCAGATAAATGCGCTTCAGCCATCGCCATTCCTACTGCATTGGCAATCCCTTGCCCTAAAGGCCCAGTGGTCGCTTCAACTCCATCTGTGTGACCAAATTCGGGATGTCCTGGTGTTTTACTATTAAGCTTTCTAAAACCTTTTAAATCTTCTAAAGATAAATTGTACCCAGCTAAATGAAGCAAACTATATAATAAGCTAGATCCGTGTCCGGCAGAAAGAATAAATCGATCCCGGTTAAACCATTTTGCATTTGTAGAATTATGATTTAGATGATTCGCCCAGAGTGCATAGGCCATTGGAGCAGCCCCCATAGGCAGGCCTGGATGACCGGAATTAGCACTATTGATTGCGTCAATTGATAAAGTGCGGATCGTATTTACAGCTAGTGTTTCAATACTATTATTCATCTTTTTTCCTCCTTTAATTTCGTGTGATTATTAGGTAATGGAATTCTCGTTTTTGCGTTTTAATGCTAGTTTTTTCGTGTTTGAGAATATTTTATCCTCATAAACAAGAAAAAACAAGAAAAAACTTGCCGTTTTTTTGAAAAAAATTGGTGAAATCAAGAAAAAACTATATAATGTAAGAAAAAACATGCAAAAACACGGAGGCTGGTCACTAGTATGCTTAGAAAAGAACGACAAAGTGAAATTTTACAAATACTTGAAAAAGAAGGGAAAGTCGTTGCGAAGGAATTAAGCATAAAATGGGATGTTTCCGAGGACACCATTAGGCGAGATTTAAGAGAAATGGATTCATTAGGTCTTCTTAAAAGAGTACACGGCGGGGCATTTCCGGTATCTGCAAGCGCTTTAACCTATTCTGAAAGAACGGAAGAAAATATAGATGCAAAAAAAGAGTTAGCCTTAAAAGCGGTGAAGATGATTAAAGATGGACAAGTTCTTTTAATAGATGGAAGCACAACCAATCTTTTTTTGGCTCAAGAAATTCCAATCGAGTTTAAAGGGACCATTATTACGAATAGTCCCTCTATTAGTTTGGCATTATCAAAACATCCCAATGCAGATATCATCCTTTTGGGTGGAACCTTTTTTAAGGAATCTTTTGTCACTGTCGGATTAGATGTCATTGAAGTGCTTAAAAACATTAGAGTCGATCTCTGTTTTTTAGGAGTGTATTCCTTGCACCCTGACTTTGGTATCAGCATTCCTCATATAGAAGAGTCTCATGTTAAACGTCAGATGATTAAAAGTTCAAATAAAATCGCAACCTTGGTAACAAGAAGTAAGCTTAATACCATTTCAAATTACTTGGTAGGTCCTGTTTCAGAACTTGATTACTTAATTACGGAAGACGGTCCACTAAGTCATAATTTAAATAAGTATATGGAATTCGATATTGAAATCATTTGACTATGGTTTTAGCACCAATGCCGATGAGGGCATAAACTTAATAAACTATTAAATCGAGAAAAGGGTATGTTAGGCATACCCTTCATTAATAAGTCCTATCAGGTGATTAATAATTACGGAATCTGGACATTAATGAATGAATCTTCGATTAGTAGTTGAGTGAATTAGCTATTTATTGAATTTGTAACTTGTTTTCTATATTGATTAGGAGAAACTCCATAAGCTCTTTTAAAAATTCTTATAAATTGAGAAACATTTTCATAACCTATCGAATGACTTATCTCTTCAATCTTTAAACCAGATGATGTTAAAAGTTCAATCGCTTTATTGAGCTTCAAGGTTTGAATGATATCTTTAAAGGTTTGCCCCGTATTCATTTTTATAAGCTTACTCAGATAAGGAACGGTGAAGTGAAATTCTTTTGATAGATCTTGAAGGGTTACGGTTTTATAGTTTCTTTGGATAAAAGTAATAATCGATGTGAAATATTTGTTACTTTTATGCAATTCTTGAGGTAATTCTATTTTTATCCTTTCATCTCTTAATAGATTAGCAAAAAAGACCATTATAAGATTATCTAAAACAATATGACAGTATTTTTTATTTTCTAAACTTTCATGAAAAATTTTACATAAAATATCTTTAATTTCAGAATTGTTATTCGTACGAAATAGAATGTACCTATTAAAAGTATTAGAATGTAAGATTTTATTAAAGAATGAAGATAATAAATTTTCCTCTTTGAGAACAGCCAAAAATGTGTTGTTAAACGTACTTTTCCTTATTAAAAAGTTAATGAGAATGGTGTCGTCATAAATGGCAACAGAATGTTCAACCCCAGGTGATAGGATGCAGATATCGCCTTCATTTAAAACTATTTCATCATGGCCAATTTTTTGCGTAAAACTACCTGAATAGACGTAACTCATTTCAAAAAAAGTATGAGTATGAACAAATTCAGGTGTATACCTATTATGTTTTATAGGCAAAACATTAAAATTTTCCTTGCCATTAAAAAACAAGTTTTCTGTCATCATGTAGGGATCATCCACGTCAGGGTAAAAATGAGGAATAATAATTTTCTTTTCTTCAATGAAGTCAAGATTTATGTTTTCCATAAAGATTTTATAAGTACCGGGATTTTGTGATGCTATAAAATGATTTCGATAAAATAACTCATCCTCCGTATAATCTCTCAAAAATTGATCTACTTCATTAATCTCCATTTTTTCTCCTTCGAATAAGAATAAGATTAAAAAAATATAATTTTATTTTTTAGTTTTAATCATTCAATTCTAATTAGCGATATAGGGAATTCAATAAAATAAACTCATTATACGCTTTCATTAAACCGTTATGTAAATTATAAAGAAAAATATACGTGAATAATAGATTAAAAAAGATCAATTATTTTAATTAAATAACAGTATTTGGTTTCCTATTCATTTGAATTAGTATAGTAATAGATATTAAATTTTAAAATAATTGAACTCAACTTGTAAGTTAAATGCAGGATTATAAGTCAGATATTATCGGAGGTATTTGTAAATGCTTACATTAAAAACAGAGGGTCTCATGAATCCAATCGGGATAGATCGTAGAAAGCCGGAGTTTAGTTGGTTGGTTTTATCTGACGAAGTAGGTGTTAGGCAAGAATCTTATAAAATGGTCGTGAAAGAAGAAGATGGCAGCATTGTTTGGGATTCAGGGGAAGTCTTTTCAGATACAGCTGTTGAGATTTTTTATGAAGGGAAACCTCTTAGACCATCTGCAAGATACAGTGTTGAATTAACAGTAGTTGATAATCATGGAAATCGATACGACTCTAGGAATAACTTTTTTGAAACTGGTCTCATGTTAAAGAATGAAAAATCCTTAGGTGATGGGGCTAAATGGATTGGAGCAGATGAGTTGACCTTGGATGCGACTTCAGCATGCTACTTTGATTTGAGGATGGATCTGACTTTAACGGAAGGGTGTGATAAGGCTGGAATCATTTTTGGCGCAAATGATTTTAGATTAAAAAACAAGAACTTTAATATATGGGGAAAAGCGGAAGAACTTAACTATTTCAAATATGAAGTGGATGTAGAGCAATTATTAAATGGTACAAGTGATACAGCAAAGCTTAATATTTATGTCGTTGGTATGCCGGTTCTTGGTCAAAGTATAGAGAATGACCCAAATGAAGCTGATTTTTCAATAGAGATTCCAAATACAGTGATTTCTAAGGAAAATGTTTATGAAAAGATGAGTATTTCGATCGATACATTGAGTAACTTAAATCAGGTCACTTTTAGAATAAATGGAATAGTAGCTGATGAAAATCGTCAGCTTAACCCTTTAGGCAACACGCATGATTATAATACTTATCCTAATCTGAATGAAATTGGTTTTTCAGTAGCTGCAGGAGAAAAAGCCATATTTGAGAACATAGCGATTCATAATCCAGGACCATATAGTGAGGGAATTCTTTTTGGAGAGAAGATTGGAGCAACCTACGATATTTTTAAAGGTCTTGATGGGGTTCATGTGGAAGAGGATGGAAGGATTATGGTAGGCGGCAATCAGGATATTTTAGTATTTGCCGATCCATCATATGGCAGTGCTCCTATGCTTAGAACAGAGTTTAAGGCGGAGAAAAAAATTGAAAAAGCAAGGCTGTATGTTACGGCTCAAGGCATTTATGAAATGTGGATGAATGGAGAGAAAATTAGTGACCACTGGTTTAACCCAGGGAACTCGGAGTACCGAGAAAGAATTGCCTATCATACCTATGATGTAAAAGAGTTACTTAACAGTGAGAGTAAGAATGCCATTGCCGTCCAACTAGCTGAAGGCTGGTGGAGTGGCTATCAGACATTCATTGTCCATAACTATAATTTTTATGATGATCGTCAAGCTTTGATGGCCAAGTTAGTGATCGAGTATACCGATAAGACGGTTGAAACCATTGTAACGGATGAAGAAAATTGGTCTTATTATGGAAATGGACCTGTAGAGTATGGCTCCTTCTTCCAAGGGGAGCGGTATAATGCAAACAAAGAAGTATCTGGCTGGATGAATGTGGACTTTGATGAAAAAGGCTGGAGAAAAGCAGTTGAGATCCCAACAGAATCTACATTTGAAAACTATACCTTTATGACAAGATTGGATGAGCCTATTACTGTTATTAATACGATTGTCTCAAAAAGTGTTCAAAAAACCAGCGATCATAAAGATTTCGATAGTAACTATTCCTACATTTATGATATGGGTGAAAATGTACTGGGAGTTCCTCACATTCAGATACAGGAAGGAGTGCTTAAGGCAGGTCAACAGTTAATTATCCGTTATGCTGAGATTCTTTACCCGAGTCATCTGAAGGAATACCAAGAAGCAGGTATTGCAAATATGATGATGGTTGAAAATTACCGTGCGGCTCTTTCAACAGACTTTTATACAGCAAAGGGTTGTGAAGCGGTTGTCATTGAACCTCATCGAACCTATCATGGTTTCCGTTTTATTGAGATATCAGGTCTCAGCGAGCCGCTTCCATTGGAATGTGTTAAGACAAATCTTTTATCATCTATAAAGGTGTCTTCAACCTATGAATCTTCAAACCCATTGGTTAATAGATTGTATAAAAATGTTCAGAACTCCCAAAACAGTAACTTTATGTCTCTTCCGACAGACTGTCCACAAAGAAATGAGCGGCTGGGATGGACGGGAGATGCACAGGTATTTTCCATGGCAGCAACCTATAATGCGGATGTTTATAATTTTTACCGTCAATGGTTATACACCTTAAGAGATAGTCAATTTAATACAGGGGCACTTCCTGTGTTTGCCCCAAGCTATATACTGCCTGATCAAGATAAAGGGGGATTTGGTGGTTTCGGTGGTGTATCTTGGGATGCAGCTATTGTGTTGATCCCATATAACCTATATAGACAATATGGCAAGAAGGGGATCATTCGAGAAAATATTGAAGCCATTGATAAATATCTAAACTATTTGCTCGAAAATCCAATGACTGTTGATGATAAAATTTATAATGGATTAACCAGCAAAACTGGTATTCTCGCGGATTGGTTAAGTATTGAGGTTACCGACTACACCTTAATTAATAATGCCGTTTATGCCTATTTATTAGAAACTGCTTCAAAAATGGCTGAAATCATCGGTCATACTGAGCTTTCTCATAAGTATCAGGCTGCCTATGAACTAACAAAGGCAGAGTGGAACGAGCTTTATGTTGATGAGGATGGACGTACAAGAGATTTTGAAGGCAAGCTTCAAGATACTCAGGCATCTTACGCCACTCCGCTTAGATATGGTGTATTTAATGAAGAAAATGAAAAGAAAGCCGTAATCCATTATCAAGAAACGGTTAAGAGGACGTTAACGGAGAAGGGTAATTATACGATTAAAACTGGATTCTCAGGAACCCCCAATCTTGTACCTACGTTATCAAATTATGGATATATAGAGGAAGCTTATAACTTATTTGAATCAACAGAATATGCATCATGGCTATATCCTGTTATCAATGGGGCAACATCCATATGGGAACGCTGGAATTCCTATACGGTTGATGGGGGATTTAATGGCAATAATTCTATGAACTCTTTTAACCATTTTTCACTAGGTGCTATTTATGAATGGATGATGGGTTATCAACTAGGAATCATGTCTGATGAAGAAAAATCAGGCTACAAGCATTTTATTCTTCAGCCTCAAATGGGTGGAAAGATGGAATTTGTAAAAGGAAGCTTTGAGTCACCATATGGAACGATTCATAGCGGATGGACAAAGAGTAAGGGAAGCTTGTGGGATCGTTATGAAGTGAAAGTACCAGCAAATACAACTGCTGATTTATATTTACCAATTGAAGAGGATGCTAAGTGTGAGGTAGTATGTGAAGGTGTTATTTATAGAGGTAATACTACTTTTAATCATATAAAAGTTGCACATTTTGAACTTGTATCTGGAAGCTTTAAGTTTAATCGATTTAATGATGGGATTGAAGTATCAATAAATCAATAGTTTGTGGTTATTTCAAATAAAAAGGCAGCTAATTGATATGAACTCGAAAAATTAGCCATTTGATTTAGTCAACCGTTTGGGCATGTGTTCGGTATTGGACCGGACTCATGCCTTTTAATTTTACTATTTTGTAAATACTAGTGATCATGAAGGTATTGAAAATTCAGAATATTTGTGTTAATTTTTTATTGAAGACGAATGATGGAAGGAAGTAATTCATTTTTTTTTGAGTATTTTTTGGATTGCAATAAAATCAAAGCGCTTTCACGGGTTACTTGCCAATTCACTATTCATTCTAAAGGGCAGTTCTATTTTTTAACTAAATTTGTAGGGGGATTCAGATGGATGTTAGTGGAATTTTAAAGGTTGTTGCAGAAAGCAAATTTGTTTATGCAATCGAAGAAAAACAATTAAATACCTCAATTGGGAGCGGTCAAGCCTTTCAAGAACTACTTCAAAAATCCCAACAAGATCCCGAAGCTTTTTGGAACGAAGTCGCAAAAGAACTAGTTTGGTATGAACCTTGGAAAAAAACAATCAGTGGAAGTCTTCCAGATTTTCGTTTCTTTGAAGGCGGTATTAGTAACCCTTGTATTAACTTACTCGACCGCCATGTTGAAAACGGTGCTGGGAATCGCACGGCGCTCATTTGGGAGGGAGAAAACGGAGACACGAAGTTTTTTACATATAATATGCTGCTAGCTGAAGTGAACCGTTTTGCTAATGTCCTCCGTTCCTTTGGAGTGAGAAAAGGGGATTGTGTGGCGATTTTCCTTCCAAATTTGGCCGAAGCCATTATTGCTGTGCTCGCATGCTTTCGGATTGGGGCTATTTACAATACCGTATTCTCAGGTTACTCTGAAAAGTCTTTGAAGGACCGCCTCGTTAGCTTTGAACCAAAGATTATCGTCACGACGGATGCTACCACAAGAAGGGGAGACAAGGTTTGCTTGAAAGAAAAAGTGGATGCAGTCATTCCAGATATTCCCTCTATTGAAGCGGTGATTGTGGTAAATCGCCTAAACACAGAAATCAATATGAAAGAGGGACGCGATTTCTGGTGGGAGGAGCTAACGAAAAAGGCAAGTATCCATTGTGAACCTGAGAGGCTAGAGGCCAATGAATATGGAATTGTGTTCTATACAAGCGGCACAACAGGAAAGCCAAAGGGTGTCGTCCATTCAGGAATGGCCTTTGTCATCCAAAATTTCATCTATAGCAAATATCATATGGATCATCATGATGACGATGTCTTCTGGTGTACGGCGGATATTGGCTGGTTGACGATGCATATTTGGGGCATTGCGGGTGCTTTAGCAAATGGAGTTACCACGGTCGTATATGAAGGAGCAATGGACTATCCAACAAAGGACAGATTTTATCAAGTGGTTGAGAAATACCGTGTCAATAAATTGTTTACCGCTCCAACGGCATTGCGAATGTTAAAGAGCCTGGGTGAAAAAGTTTTGGATCAATTTGATTTGTCATGTCTAGACGTTATTTCCCTAGTGGGTGAACCATTTGATCCAGAATCATGGCAATGGACATATGAAGTACTAGGTAAGAAAAAGATATGTGTCAATAATACATGGGGACAAACGGAAACAGCCGGTTGTCCAATTGCTGGCGCAGCATGGTTAACTCCCATGAAACCTGGATCAGCCGGAATGCAATTTTTAGGAGCTGATATTGCAGTAGTAGATGAAGAGGGAAATCCAGTGAAACCGGGGACATTAGGAAATTTAATTATTAGAAAACCATTTCCAATGCTTTGCCGCACGCTTTGGAAGGAACCGGAGCGCTACATTTCCTCTTATTTTAGCCAAGTAGAGGGCAGCTATTTTGCTAGTGATTTGGCTCTCATTGATGAGGATGGCTATGTATGGGTTGTTGGTCGTTCTGATGATGCCTTCAATGTTGCCGGGCATCGCTTAAGTACAATGGAAATTGAAAGTGCAGTGCTTGAATGTGAAGGGGTTGCTGAAGCAGCTGTCATTGGTGTCCCGGATGAAATTAAAGGAGAGGTACCGCTCGTATTTGCCCGAGTAATTGACACTTCGCTAGGGACAGAACGATTGAAAGAAAAAATAAATGAACGGATTATCCAGCTTATCGGAAAAATTGCTCTGCCCAAATCGATTATTTTCACAGAAACACTTCCAAAAACAGTTAGCGGAAAAATCATGCGCCGTTTATTAAAGGAAATTTTCATGTCAGGAAAGGTCTCCGGTGATATTACAGGGCTTGAAGATCCAGCAACTGTAGCACAAATCCAAAAAATTATTAATGAAAGGTATACAGTAAAGTAATTCGATATGGCCATTGAATGGCTATCCATAATCTTAGAAAACTAATGAGGCTCACGAATAATATCGTGAGCCTCTTCTCATTTTAAAGGTGCTTTTATAAAACTAATATCCAAAATATGGTTGACACTAATAGATTACAAATGTAATATAAACGTGTGGATTACATTTGTAATACAGGGGGGTTATTCAAAATTATGAAAGAATTACATAAAATCTCGGAAGCCGAATTGGAAATTATGAAAGTCCTTTGGTCAGAATCTCCTCAAACAGCGAATGAGATAATTGAAAAGCTTGAATTAACAATGGACTGGAAACCGAAAACGATACGAACGCTAATTAACAGATTAGTACAAAAAGAGGCGGTTTCTTATCATCAGGAAGGGCGCATGTTTGAATATTTTCCTTTGGTCTCTCAAGATAGTTATTTACAAGTAGAAACAAAATCATTACTCAAACGTTTCTATGGTGCGGCTTTTAAACCCTTACTAGTTAATTTCTTGAAACAAGAACAACTTTCTTCAGAAGACATTAACGAACTCAAACGAATACTAGATCAGAAGACAGAAGAGAATCAGAGGAAGGAAAGGTAAAAATGATAGGTATTTTTTTAGACAGCTGTCTTCCTCGATTATTTGACTGGGTAATAGAAACATCTATTATGGCAAGTATACTAGTCATACTCATCTTAGGGGTTAAATTATTGTTAAGAAACAGGCTAACCCCCAGGTGGCATTATCTACTTTGGATAATATTAATTGTGCGACTCATACTCCCGTGGTCACCAGATAGTTCGTATAGTATTTATTCTATTCTTTCAAGGAGTTATGAAAAGGCCATTTCTATTGAAAGTCAACCAGTTGTTTCTTCAGAAAACGAAACTAGGAAAGAAATGACAACGGTTGTATCCGCTACGAGGGCAGTCACAGAAAAGGAACGCTTCTCTGCTGGTTCAGGACAAACAACCAAGAAAAGTAATACAGAATCAACAGTTCTTATTGAGAAGCAAAAAGAGGAACCAATTTCCTTACATACTATTGCTTTATACACTTGGTTAGCAGGCGTTATCTTATTAGGTTTTGTAACGTATCTAATCAATCGGCAATTAAACCGATACATACAACAACAACCAGCTATTACGGATCAAAGGATTGTTAGAATATTCGAGAATTGTAAGCAATCTATGTCTGTTCAGCAAAGTATCCCATTACACTTAGCTGGTAAAATATCTAATCCAACAGTACTTGGTTTTTTTCGGCCCAAGATATTACTGTCAAATGTTTATAATAATCAACTAACTGATCAACAACTTCAACATATTTTTTATCATGAGTTAGCTCACATCAAACGAGGAGACGTTGGTGTTAATTGGCTAATGCATAGTTTACTAATCTTTAATTGGTTTAATCCAATTCTATGGTTTGCCTATGTTTGCATGAGGGAGGATCAGGAACTTGCCTGTGATGCATATGCACTGACGTTTATGGAGGAAGATGAAAAAGTACCATATGGACTTACCATTATAAGTCTTTTAGAACACTACTCAAATAATTACCAAATGCCTAGTTTGGCTAATTTAAGTAGAAATAAAAGAATCTTAAAGAGGAGAATTTTTATGATTAAAAAGTTTCAAAAGAAATCATATGGTTGGTCTATACTTGGAATTCTTGCAGTGACGATTATTTCATCGCTATCCCTACTAAATGCAAATGCAGATGGTTTAAATGAAAAGCAGGAAAAGCAAGCGAAAACGAAAGAAATAGCAACTGTGAAGGTTGAATCGAATGGATTCGATCCAAGATTGAAAAAATTTATTGCAGAACAAGCCGAGGAGTTTAAGAATACAACCGACTACAAGGAATATACTGCGAAGTTCGATCATTTAGTGTCGAAATTTGCCAATCAGTACACTGGATATCCTTCAGTTGAAGCTGCATATGATTTTGAAAATTTACGAACGTTAATACAAATAGGATCAACTATTAACTTTTCTTCGGAGCAATTACAACAACAAGATAAAGAAACAAATGAAGGAATCGTTCGAGCGAAACGTGTACCGGAATATGTGAAACAAATATTGAGTGACCTTGATGTTGTCATGAATAAAAATGGCAAAGGCGACACGTATGGAGTGTTACACCAGTTGGACGGAGAACATGTTATAGAATTAGAAAAGTTTGCATATCACAACCAAGAATTTCCTGCTGAACTTAAGGAATATAATAATCAAAATTATAAAATCGCGGAAGTTGAATCGAGTAGATTAGACCCAAGAATGAAAAAACTTATCTCGGAACAAGCTGCTATATTTAAAAATACAACCGATATCAATGAATATTCCGAAAGGATCGAACAATTAGGTCAAGAATTTGGAAAATTGTCCACTTTTTCTTATAAAGTTGAAGCTGCATATGATTTTGAAAATTTACAACGGTTGATAGCATGGGAACACCACTATTCTTATGTGATATCTGTTGAAAAACAACAAGGTATTGATACAGCAGAGAGTATGAAGTCAATGAAAGATACGTTTGAATACATAAAACAATTGTTAAACGATCTTGATGTTGCAATGAATAAAAATGGCAAAGGCGACACGTATGGAGTATTACACCAGTTGGACGGAGAACACATTATAGAATTAGAAAAGTTTATATATGGTGAAAATGGATTTCCTGCTGAAGTTAAAGATTATTATACTCAACTTATTCAGAGGAGAGAATAAGTTTTTTGCTCTCATCAATGAATTTTGAGCAAGAGTTGATTTGGGATTCTTAAAATAAATAGTTGGCATTATGCCTAAAATATAAGTAACAGGATTTTCACCTAAACCTAGAAAGATAAATGCCTTCACACAAAATCTATAAAATCATCCTTAAATTGCAAAAAACGCCTCCAAATTTCGAATTTGAGGCGTTTTTTGACGTTTAGCCCGGGTGACGATACGTTGACGTGCCGTTATACGATAGGGGGGCATAAAGAAGAAAAAGAAAAACAAAAACAACAAGAAGCTCTTTATCCATACATAGAGAATAATCCAGACGTGGTGATTCATCAAAAACTTGTAGATGTTAAGGAAACGATTGAATTCTGGGACTACAACGGATTTGGTTTGTCGAACATAAATGCGAAGCAACAGCTGGTATCATGGTTAGAAAATTCACGCTTTTTACAACCCTTTTTATATGTCCCTAAGAGAAGACAATGAATCCAGATAATCAAATATCGAGGTGTTCACAGATGTTGGTGAAAGAGCTTTATTTAGCTAGTATTCGTTATGAACAAACCTCATTGGCCTATTACATACACCATTTACTAGCAGACAAGAAGATTTCATTAGATGATGATGAATCCCAATTAGACTTTGAACACGCCGATCATCAGAAGGTAGCAGAAATGATTAAGAAAAATGTTTTAGGTTTTCATAAAATTTGCATTTACTCATTGAAAATGAAGCCAAAGGTATTTGTTTTTATCTTTGCTGAAAACCGTAAAGAGGCCATCCAATTCTATAAAAAGACATTTCAGCAAACGCCCTTGAACTGTGACGAATCATTCCTAGATTACCATCTTATTAGAGGAAATGGATCGATATCGTTTCGGGAGATGAGGAAGGAATTCGAGAGCTTTCCGGCTATCGCAGGGTATTTAAAGAGGTGAGGTGAAGAATCAAGTCGGCTTGGTAGTAGATTAATTTGGACGGCAACACACCTATATAGGAGGGATTATTCAACCTTTTTAGTATAGTGTTACCGTCCTTTGATACTTTTTTCAATTCAGTATAAAAAATAGGTATCTACGATTTCTCTTCTTAAGTAACCGCTACTAGACTCATTGATCCTACATTGATATGTCTTTGGGCTCATTTTGAACCGAGATATATTTTTTAGGTATCGCATCATTATACGGCATACTACTATGTCCATAGCTGCGATGAATCATCATATACACTAATCCAGTAACAACAACTACCACTCCTGAAATGAGTACGATATAGTTATCATACCACGGTGCATCTGGCGTTCTTGGCCAGCACATGTTAATCATAGCGATTATTCCGTAAACAAGTGCACCAATATTGATAGGCAGTCCCCACTTACCTAATTGATACCTGCCATTTGGCTTCCATCCTTTAATTCTAGCTCGAAGTGCAGCCAGGACAACCAGTTGGAACCCAAGATAAATGCCAAAAGCCGCAAAACTGACTATCTTTGTGATCGCGTCTGTAGACACTTTTGATCCAAGCACAATCATGGCAGGAGCAAAAGCAGCAAGAAGAAGGGCATATGGTGGGATGTGCCGAGTAGTGGAAAACTTCTTTAATAATCGGCTTCCTACGATCATATCATCACGTCCATACGAATAAGCAAGTCTGCTTGCTGCCGCCTGTAAACTCATTGCACACGATAAGAAAGAAATTACTACAATACCCAATACAACTTTTGCTCCAATAGGGCCAAATGCATTGTTTAGTATGGTATCTACTGGCGTAACGTCCTTACCAGCGATAACTGCTGGGATATCAGCAACGGCAAGGATTAAAGAGATGCAAACAAAGGTTGCCGCAGCACCACCGATGTAAATCGTACGACGCATTGCCTTCGGGATAAGAACACCCGGATTCGGTACTTCTTCAGCTACATCACCACAAGCTTCGAACCCATAATATTGAAAAATTCCGATTAGTGAAGCTGCTGCAAATGCCACAAAGTAACTACCACTACCCTGAGCACCAAAAGAATCAAAGAGCACTTCAAGCCCGTGATGTCTATCTGTTAATAGCAACCAGCCACCAACTACAAGCGCACCAATTATCTCAGCAGCAAAACCAATAATGGCTGCAGTTGCAAGAACCTTCGTACCCAGAAAATTAATGATAGTTGCTAGTATAAGAATGATTAAAGCACTTATAATCGTTGAGTCAACTGACGCTTCAAAACCTAAAATTTGTGCTAGAAAAGGTCCAGCTCCGTACACAACACTGGCAATCGTAACAAGCAAAGCTATTAAGTAAACCCAGCCAGTCATCCAGGCCCACTTGCGCCCCCATAATCTTCGGGCCCAAGGATAAACTCCCCCTGAAACAGGGTATTGCGCAACAATCTCACTAAAGTTAAGTGCGACTAATAATTGTCCAAGTCCAACGATAACAAAACTCCAGATCATTGGTGGTCCGCCTACCGCAAGTGCGTAGGCAAATAGTGTGTATACACCTACTACAGGAGAAAGATAAGTGAACCCAAGTGAAAAGTTTGCCCATGGACTCATGTCGCGACGAAATTCAGATTTATATCCCAGCGATTCTAGATGAGCAGCATCACTATCATGATGTTCTGAAGAAGAGCCGCTATTTTTGTTGTTCAGATTTTCTTGCATAATTTGAGCCTCCTTTAAAATAGTAGTTATATTCCTATTTGCCATTACTGTGTAACTATATAGTTATTTTACTATTAAACAACCATTACTTAGTTAGAAAGTTATTTATTGTTTGAAAACCAGCCTGTTGGCCCTACAGCAAGATTAATGTTAATTTGTTTTACTTCTTGAAATTCTTCTAATCCAAATGTTCCAAGGCTTGAACCAATGCCACTTTGTTTATATCCATGCCATGGTGCTTCGTTGTAAGTTGGTCCATAAGCGTTAATCCATGTTATACCAGCACGTACTTGTTTAATCACACGCAGCGCTTTTGCCCCGTCTGAGGTGAATACGCCGCCGGCAAGACCATAGATGGTGTCATTTGCCAGTTTAATTGCTTCTTCTTCATCTTTGAACTTTTGAATAACGGCAACAGGTCCGAAGATTTCTTCCTTTACGATCCTCATCTCTGAAGATACATCGATGAAGACGGTTGGTTCAACAAAGAATCCTTTATCTAAACCATTTTCTGTAACACGATTCCCACCGCAGGCTAATATAGCACCTTCTTTTTTACCAATTTCGATGTAATCTAGAATAGTATTTAGCTGTGCTTCACTTACAATCGCACCCATTTCGGAACCTTCTTCTAATCCAGGTCCAACTTTAATATCTTTGGCGCGTCTTACGAACTCCTCAACAAATTGATCATAAATGCTTTCTTCGACAATAATTCGGCTTCCTGCAGAACATACTTGACCAGAGCCATAGAAAATACCAAGTAATGCATGATCAACAGCGGCTTCAAAATCGGTATCGGCAAATATAATATTTGGTGACTTTCCACCTAATTCAAGGGAAATTTTTTTCAAATTGCCTGCAGCGTTACGCATAATACTTCTTCCTACCTCAGTGCTGCCTGTAAATGAAACCATATCTACATTATGGCTGGCTGCGATTACCTCGCCAATTACAGAGCCTTTTCCTAATACTAAATTGACAACACCTTTCGGGACACCGACCTCTTCAATAATTTCAACTAATTTCGTTGCAGTTACCGGAGTGACTTCAGCTGGCTTATATACAATCGTATTTCCAGCCGCTAAAGCAGGAGCAAATTTCCAGACGCTCATCAGGAATGGGAAATTCCAAGGAACAATTAACCCTGTAACCCCTACTGGTTCACGTACTACCATCGCTTGCATTGGATCGGCAACATGATATGTTTGTCCATCTGGGGTTCTAATTAGGCCTGCATAATAGCGGAAACAAGAGGCAGCATCACTTATATCAATATCAGCTTCCGCTTTAATTTTTCCATTGTCTTTTACCTCAAGTTCTACTAGTTCATCGTGGTTTTCATCAATTTTATCAGCAATTTTCAATAGGTAATCCGCACGCTCTTGTGCACTTAGATTAGACCAAACACCGCTTTCAAACGTTTCTTTTGCCGCTTTAATGGCTTCTTTGGTTTCTTCAACTGATGCTCTAGGAGCGATAGCAATTAATTCACCATTCGCCGGATTAATTACCTTATTGGTATCTGGATTACTAGAAAGTCTCCATTCACCATTAATATACATTTTTAGTTCTAATAATTGAGTGGTAATTGTCATAAGAATTGCCTCCTAAATAGTGGATGTTTATTATATAAATCGATTAATAAAGAAAGGTTTTATTAAAGGATTAAAATGAGCTCTTTTTCAGATTCTTTTGCTCTTGAGCAACAAGTTAAAATAACCTTCTTTGTACATCTTTCCTCATCTTTATAGAAGTGATCCCGGTGATCAACGTCCCCTTCAACTACCTGGACTTCGCAGCTTCCGCAACCGCCTACTTTACAAGAATAGGGAGCCTCTACTCCAGCCTTTAATAGTGCCTCTAATAATGTTTCTTCCTTTGAAACTTCCACCTTCTTATCGCTATTAGCTAACTTTACAATAAAAGGATTTTTTGGGCCTTCATCAGTCGCAGCAAATAACTCAAAATGAATGGAATGACTTGGGTAACCGTAGATTTCCGCTGCTGCCTGAAATTCTTTTACCATTGAAACGGGTCCACAAAAATACACATGTGAGCCAATCCGATGTTCAGCCATTGTGACGGGTGACATTTTAGCAGGGTTTTCCATTCTTGAGAAATAGAAATGACATTTTCCAGGATATTTTTTATCCAAATAATCATAAAAGGCACAATCTTCTTTTGTTCTAGCAGCATAATGTAATTCAAATGATTTACCTTCAGCTGTTAAATCTTCCATCATGGTTATAAATGGTGTAATACCGATTCCAGCTGCATAAAATACGTGGTGTTTAGCTGCTTTGAATGCCAGTGGAAAATGATTTTTAGGCCAACTGATATCTAATTGATCGCCCACTTTGATTTCATCATGCCAGTAAACAGATCCACCTTTTGAATGATCATCCTTACGAATGGCAATCGCATACTGAGTACGGTCAGTTGGATGACTAACCAGTGAGTAATTCCTTTCAATAATGCCATTACCGCTTTCTAGATAAGTAGCGATATGGGAACCACCAGTAAATGCAGGCAGTAATTCAAGATCAACCGGGTACAAGTGGAAGCGCTTTACTGTTTTTGTTTCCTGTACTATTTTTCCAACGGAAACTTTAATCTTTCCGAATGCTCTCATACACATTACTCCTATCGTTATGACTATAATTCTATTTTTTACTTCTCACGTAACTTTTAATTGGATGTTACGAAAGCAGGATTATAAGGATATCCAATATAACCTTTTCGCTCTCTTGAGAAAAAGGGACCTATTTCCAAACTGATTTGGCAATGATAACAAGTCGTATCTGTTTCCTTGGCCTGAACTTCTTGTAGGTGATAGCATTTTAAACAATAAACATATCGTCTCTTCTCGCCAGAAATAAATGTTTGAATCTCATCCTCCGAAAAACCAGCCTCAATTGCTGCTGAAAAAATAGAAACCGCATCATCCCATATAGCAGAAATGTAAAGCTGTGTCCCCATCTTTTGACAATCTAATACTTCACTAATATTCTTTAATTGTAATTTATCAGTGATTTCAATAAGTTCATATTCTTTTAGGCCATTTATTTCATTGGTAAATTGTTGGATTGTGCCTGCTTCTTTTTGTTCTGCAGAAATAATCAACAATTTTCTCCTATCATGCCTTACCGTGAATTTTTCTACAATTGTTTCTGATTGATCGAATAATACCGGGCTGTTGTATACCACTTTATATACCTCCAATCATTGCTTACTAGTTAGTGTGTATTTTTACTTTTTCAACCAAGTTTTTCAAATATTCTACTGTAGGTTCGATAAACGGGGTAAATCCTTTATAATCAGCCATTGGTTTAGGAATATCTGAGAGAATAGAGTATGTTTGCTCCAGCCATTCGGGTCTTAATGCCAAATCCTCCATTGGCAGGAATTGAGTATTTAATACGAATAAAATCGCATTACTCCTTGGCATACGATAGAAAAATTGTTCTTCTACACGAAGTCTTACTAGTTCACCGGCATTTTCTGGGGTAACTAGGGAGCGGGTTGGTCCCCATGTATCAAATGTTTCATAGTTTACATCCCAACGGTTTGCCATCAAATTCCAGTTGATTCGGGTCCATGGCTCACCTGGTAAAACATTGCGTATTAAGAAATTACGAACTCTTTCGGCCAGCGGTACACCTGTGCGTGACACAAATGGGACAGGTCCATGAATTTCGTCAAAGGACATCCCTTTATTCCAGTGAGGGGAGAATAATGCTGCATAGGATTCTTGAGCAACTTCCAAATAAAGATTGTCATCCCGAAGAACCATTAATACAAAGTCAGTGGCGAAATGACGGCCAATTAAATCAAGTGGCTCAAGCTCGATGCTGGATGCATCACCAAATATAAAAGATTCCGTTTCATTTAAGATAGAATTATGAAAAGTCCAGTGATTTCCGTTCTTTTCTACTTGGAAATGCACCGGGTAGCGTTCAACCGCCATATTAATCAGCATTTCTGCTACTTCCCATTGCATTTCCATTGTATGTGGATAGGATTGGAATCTTACTTCAGGTTGTTCCTTAAGTAATTCCCTTTTCCTTTTTATTTGTTTTTCATATTCTGGTGTTATCACTACACAATTTTGTTCATGCTTTTCAAGTTTTTTTAAGTCATTTGAATACCGATAGTTGGTACCTTCTTTAATGTGACGAAAAGGATACGGAAAAAGATCCAGATTAGTAGATTTGTACATGATAAATTCCTCCTTTAATTTTTGAATAATCATCTCATTTTCAGATTTAATCGTTGGAAAAAGATCCATTTTACTTGCTGTACTTGAACTATATAGTGTCAGTTCTATAGACCTGCACTTTTCTAAACCTTTGTTATAACTATTAGCAAGTTTTATGCCAAATAGAAAACATTCATAAAATAGCCACAATTTAATATTTCTTACTTTATTAAAATTCAAAATTGAATTCATTATTCAAATATGAAATAATATATTTTGAATACTCTTGAAATTTAAAAGTATATTAGATGAAGGGTTAAATGTGTGATGTCTATGACTTTGACAAATGATCAACTACTACAAGCTTATCAATCTAGTTTTCTATCTATTTATGATGAGATGATTGTAACGAATGAAAAGGGAACGATTTTATTTCGTAGTGGGAAACTGAAAAATTTTTGGTCCACAAACTCTCCCTCACTGATAGGAAGAACATTTACTGAATTAGAGGAGATTTCATTCTTTGGGGATTCTATTTTTCAATTGTTAAATAAAGAGGCACATTCTCTTCAATTAAAAGCTTGGAACGGCAGTACGATTCTGATAACCGTGTTCCAATCAAATGGTACTAGTGAAGAGTTAATGGTATGGGGATTAAAAAGTATCTCCGATCTTCAAATGGATTCTAATGAAATAACCGATGAGCCAGAGATAAAACACACGCCTTCCATGGTTGTCCATAGTCAGAAAATGAAAGATGTATTTCACACAATAGAAATGGTGTCAAAAGTTTCAACAACAGTTCTTTTATTAGGGGAATCAGGTGTAGGAAAAGAAATGATCGCTAAAACCATTCATCAATTAGGAAATAGAGGTTCTAAACCATTTATTGCAGTGAACTGCGGTGCCATTCCAGAAAATTTATTAGAAAGTGAATTATTCGGTTATGTCGGCGGGGCATTTAGCGGTGCAAACAAAAATGGGGCTCCCGGAAAATTTGAATTAGCAAATGAAGGGATTATTTTCCTTGATGAAATTGCAGAATTACCACTGAATTTACAAGTAAAACTACTGAGGATTTTACAGGAAAAGGAAGTCACACCATTAGGTAGTTCAAAACCAATTCATATTGATGTCCAAATAATAGCGGCAACGAATCAATCATTAGAAAAAATGGTCAAAGAGGGACGATTTAGAGAAGACTTATATTATCGTCTAAATGTAGTACCAATTGAAATCCCTTCATTAAGGGAAAGAACAGAAGAGATTCCTTACTTAATTTATCACTTCCTAGGAAAATATAAAACGTTATACCATCGAAACATCAATATTTTACCAGATGCGATTGATTTATTATGTATTTACGATTGGCCGGGAAATGTTCGGCAATTAGAGAATACAATTGAACGAATCGTTGTGACGAGTAAAGAAAATGATGTGGACTCAAGCTTAGTTTACAAATACATTCCTAAAAAGGCTTCTGTAAAGGAACCTCCGATAATTCATCACATTATGCCGCTGCAAGAAGCAGTTGATTTGATTGAAGAACAATTGATTAAAATGGCCATCGATAAATATAAATCTGTTAAGCTTGCAGCAAAAGTACTGGATGTCAGTCAACCTACAATGAGCAGAAAATATAAAAAAATTCGTGAGAAAATGCAACACAAAACTCTTTCTCCTCAAAGTAAAAGAAAAATACTGGAAGAACATTTAAATAAACAATTACGATCCATGGCGATTGTTACCTCTACTGTTATTCTTCCAGAAGAAGTTTTTGAATTAGTGAAACCTAGTATCCAGCCATCCAACCAAACCTATATAAATGTTCAGAAAAAATTAACGAAAATACGTGAACAAGAAGGAATCATTGAGTGGGTATATATTTTTAAAGTTTTAGATAATAATAAAATGCTGACGATTGTAGCTAGTGAAGATTTCGTGATTCCACCTGGACATATTTATGAGGGACCCCCTGAAATGATGGAAGTAGCATTAGAGGCGATGGAAGGGAAAGCAGGAGTAACTTCTTTATATGAAGATATTTATGGAGAATGGAAAACAAGTTTTGCGCCCTTAACGGATCATAACGGTAACGTTTTGGCCATTATTGGGTTTGACCATAGCAGATCGTATATCGAAACCGAGTTAAAGAAAATAGAGAATATGTAAAATAATCCTTGAATGAATATAAACGGTCACTAAAAGTGATAATAAAAAAGTACTTGAACTATTCTGAAAATTATTATAGAATGGGAATAAGCTTCATCCTATCCGCTTAAACAGCTGAAGGCAGTGAAGAAAACATGTAAACATTTATACTATTGACTGATAAGTTTCCACCCTCAGCCTTTGCAGGTTGGTTTAAATGGAGCATAAGCCAGTCCAAAACACAATTGTGTGTATTTGGGCTGGCTTTTTATGTTTTTGTAAAGAAATTTTTAATAAGTGGAGGAGGCAGTATGGGAGGAGCATTAGAAGGTTTAAAAGTATTAGATTTAACAAGGGTGCTGGCTGGTCCTCATTGTACGATGATTTTAGCAGACCTCGGCGCAGATGTCATCAAAGTAGAAGGCCCTGGGGGAAGCGATGAAACGAGAAGCTGGGGGCCTCCGTTTCAAAATGGTGTTAGTGCCTATTATTTATGTGCTAATCGAAATAAGCGCAGCATCACTGTCAATCTGAAAACAGAAGAAGGAAGGGAAATTATTCGCAAACTGGCTATGGAGGCAGATGTTCTTATACACAATTTCAAAACAGGTTCTATGGAAAATTGGGAGCTAGATTATAATTCTTTGAAAAATATAAACCCGCAGTTAGTATATTGTTCCATTACTGGATTCGGAGAAACGGGACCGTTCCGGCATTTACCCGGATATGACTATATTATCCAAGGTATGAGCGGACTGATGAGTATAACCGGGAGTGAGGAAAGTGGGCCTATAAAAATAGGTGTGGCAATGGTTGATATTTTGACAGGTTTGTATTCTGCCATTTCCATTGAAGCAGCGTTGTATGAAAGGGAAAAGTCCGGCGAGGGTCAAAAAATTGACATGTCACTGATGGATACGGCCGTTAGCTCGCTTGCAAATGTTGCCAGCAATTATCTAATTTCAGGAAATGTTCCACGAAGAATTGGAAATGATCACCCTAATATCGTCCCATATTCAACATTTCAGGCATTAGACGGTGAATTCATTATTGCAGTAGGGAATAATCGGCAGTTTACCACCTTATGCGAGGTGGTGGGATATAGGGAGCTGGGGGAGGATGAAAAATTTCGTACAAATGAGGCTAGAGTTAAAAATAAAGAAGAACTGACAAGGATTTTGGAAAATCTGCTGCAAGTGAAATCTGTTGATGAGTGGATAGAGCTATTTTCGGAAAAAAATATCCCCTGTGGTCCGATTCATTCAATGGATCAAGTGTTTGAACATCCGCAGGTTACCGCTCGTGAAATGGTCGTTCAAGTCGTTCATCCGGAAGCAGGGTTAGTAAAACTTGTCGGTTCACCTATTAAATTATCAAGAACAAAGGTGAAAATGGAACGACACCCTCCGATTGCAGGGGAACATAACAGTGAGGTTCTTCAACAGGCTGGATTCTCTTTAGAGGAGATAGCACAATTAAAAGAAAATAAAATCATTTAAA
The DNA here is from genome assembly GCF_018613415.1 of Bacillus sp. ISL-18. Lineage (GTDB taxonomy): Bacteria > Bacillota > Bacilli > Bacillales > Cytobacillaceae > Neobacillus. The sequence continues at coordinate 974,202 of NZ_JAGGQG010000002.1, forward strand.
AAACCAGGAGGTATTAGCTATGAATTTTGATTTCACAGAAGAGCACGAGATGTTAAGAAAAATGGTGAGAAGTTTTGTCGATAAGGAAATCATCCCCAATATGAAACAATGGGATGAACAAGGACACTTTGATCCTATTATTTGGAAGCGTTTAAGTGAATTAGATTTGATGGGGGTTTGTATCCCTGAACAATATGGCGGCAGCGGTATGGATTATAATTCCCTTGCCATTGTTTGTGAAGAACTGGAAAGAGGCGACACAGCCTTTCGTACGGCCGTATCCGTTCATATCGGATTAAATAGTCTAACTCTATTGCAGTGGGGAACAGAGGAACAAAAGCAAAAATATCTCATTCCACAGGCCAAAGGCGAAAAAATCGCTGCCTTTGGATTAACAGAACCAGGGGCTGGTTCAGACGTGGCATCGCTCTCAACATCGGCCATTAGGGATGGCGATGATTATATTCTAAATGGGTCAAAAACATGGATATCATTATGTGATATTGCCGATCATTTTATCGTATTTGCTTATACAGATAAAGACAAAAAACATCACGGGATTTCCGCATTTATCGTGGAGCGAACCATGCTTGGCTTTTCATCTAAAGCAATAAAAGGGAAATTAGGAATCCGTTCTGGCAATACAGGTGAATTGTTCTTTGACCAGGTAAGAGTTCCAAAGGAAAATTTACTAGGCAAAGAGGGGGAAGGGTTCAAAATTGCCATGGCCGCACTTGATAATGGCCGTTTTACGGTTGCTGCAGGAGCTGTTGGTCTGATTATGGCAAGCTTAGAGGAAAGTGTAAAGTATTGTCATGAACGAAAAACATTTGGTAAAGAGATTGGAAAACACCAGCTGGTTCAGCAAATGATCGCCAACATGGAGGCGGGATTGCAAATGAGCCGTTTATTGGTTTATCGGGCGGGCGAGCTAAAAAATCAAGGGAAGCGGAATACAAGGGAAACCTCACTTGCAAAATGGCAGGCATGTGATTTTGCCAATAAAGCGGCCGACGATGCCGTACAAATTCATGGGGCATACGGCTATTGTAGTGAATACCCTGTTGAACGATTCTTAAGAAACTCAAAAGCACCCGTTATTTATGAAGGAACAAGGGAGATTCATACTATTATGCAGGCAGAATATGTACTTGGTTACCGGGAGGATAAAGAATTAAACAGGGGGCTGCCAGCCTGGCCATTTGAAAAGGAAACCGTAAAGTACAGCTAAAAGGAGGGCTCCTTCATTGGAGCCCTTACTTCGATAAGATGATTTATTTAGTAAGTGATTCATATTGTTTATATAAGTCTTTTAAGGCAGCAATCAGGGCATGATTTGCTTTTCCTAAATAGCCTGTTTTTAACTGATCGAGAGGAAGTTCGATTCCATTCCGTAAGCTATGACCTTTGAGGAGCCTATTGATAAAATCCCTGCCATGTTCAGTAGCCAATGTACAAGAAGCATCCACAATTACCCCATAATGTTTATCGATTTCTGCAGTAATGGTTAACGTTTCGAAAACATTTTTGGCAGCCATACCTGTTGGGAGCTTGGCATGTCCGGCAATAAAAATTGTATTCACTCATCCCACTCCTTAAAGCATAATAAATCAAGACTAAAATAATTAAAATAATAGAAATAACAAGGCTATTACGTTGTTTATATGTACACATCGTAATAGCCTTGTTTGAATTTCATGTAAAAGAAACTCTTCTAAAAATGTATTTGACAAGAAAAAATGCATTATTTCTTTTTATTGGGAGGTTCTAAAGATTTCCTATCGATAAATATTTAGTTTCCAAGTAGGGTTCAATTCCTTCGAGCCCGCCTTCGCGGCCTATTCCACTTTCCTTCATTCCGCCGAATGGAATGTGAGCTCCAGATGGTGCCCCGTCATTCCAGCCGATAATACCAAAGTCCAGATTTTCACTTAAATAGGTTCCGGTTTTATAGTTATTGGTAAAGAAATAGGCAGCTAAACCATATGGTGTACTATTGGCGATTTCCACTGCTTCCTCTACATGTTTAAAGGAAATAATCGGAGCTACTGGACCAAACGTTTCTTCCTGCATAATGTTCATATCAAGCGTAACATTTGATAAGACAGTAGGGGAGACGAAGAAGTAACCTTGTTCCTTATCGGCGTTGAATTGATTTCCAGCCAGGACTATTGCCCCTTTTTCAATCGCATCATTAATTTGGTCGACGATTTTGTTGAAGCCTTTTTCGTTAATAATCGGTCCTACCTGTGTATCTATATTAAGTCCATTGCCAACCTTTAATTTTTTCGTTGCTTCAGCTAATTTGTCGGAGAAAGCCTCAACAATCGTTTCATGGACAATGATCCTGTTTGCACATACGCATGTTTGTCCGGCATTCCGAAACTTAGTGAGGAGCGTTTGCTGGACAGCAAGATCCAGGTCCGCATCTTCGGCAACGATAAGCGGAGCGTGCCCGCCCAATTCCATTGTCACATGTTTCACTGTATTAGCACTGTTTTTGATTAACTGTTTTCCGACAGGAGTTGACCCAGTAAACGTAATTTTACGGACGTATTCACTGCTTGTAAAAAGATCCCCAACCATCGAGCCAGAACTATTTACATATTGGATGACATCAGTAGGAATTCCTGCTTCGTGGGCAAGTTCAATTAATCTGATTGTTGTTAAAGGTGTTTCAACTGCCGGTTTTACAATAAATGGGCAGCCTGCAGCCAAAGCAGGTGCTGCTTTTCTTGTCATCATCGCCGCCGGGAAATTCCATGGCGTAATTGCAGCCACTAAACCAATCGGCTGTTTTGTAACAATGATTCTTTTTGTTTCAGAAGACGCAGGGACCGTTCTTCCGTAGATGCGTTTTGCTTCTTCTGCATACCAATCAATATAGCTTGCAGCATAATCTACTTCACCGAGTGATTCGCTTAACGGCTTGCCATTTTCCAATGTCATGATTTCAGCGATTTCCGCTTTATGCTCTTGAATGATTTGTGACCAGTTTCTTAATAATCGGGCACGCTCATGGGCATTGACCTTTGCCCATTTTTTAAAGCTGTCATGCCCGGCTTTTAGTGCTTGCTTGATTTCTTCTTCTGTATTAATCCGGATTTCTTTAATAACTTGACCTGTTGCCGGATTCTTCACTTGTAATAGATTTTCCATTTATATACACCACCCATTGCTTTTATGAAGGAAGCCCGATCCATCAAATTCGGGACCGGGTGTCTCTAATTCTTATTCAAAGGCCTTTTCTAAAATCGCTAATCCTTTTGCTAATTCTTCTTCAGAAATCACTAATGGGGCTAAGAAACGAATTACATTGCTCTTTATGCCGGCTGAAAGAAGTAATAGTCCATTTTCGTTTGCATATTTAACAATCTGTGATGTTTTCGTCTTGTTTGGTTTTTTGCTGGAGCGGTCTTCCACGATCTCACAAGCAACCATCGCACCCAAACGGCGAATATCTCCTACAAAATCATGTTTTGAGCTGAGGTCTTGTAATTTCGCTTCAATTTTTTGCCCAAGGATTTCAGCTTTCTCCACTAATTTTTCTCCTTCCACAATATCAATAACGGCTAGAGCTGCAGCACAGGCGACAGGACTCCCCGAATAAGTACCGCCAAGCTCACCTGAATCCGCAACATTTAGAATTTCTGTTTTTCCGACCACACCACTTAACGGCAGACCAGCCGCCAATGATTTTGAAACCGTGATTAAATCGGGAATTACATCAAAATGTTCGATGGCAAATAATTTGCCAGTTCGGCCAAATCCAGTTTGAATTTCATCGGCTACAAACACAATTCCATTGTCTTTACAAAAACGGCATACAGCTTGTATAAACTTTTTCGGTGGAATAATAAAACCGCCTTCGCCTTGAACAGGCTCCATAACTACACAAGCAACCATTTCCGGAGCAACTGTTGAGATAAAGAAATCTTCAAAGTCTGAAATGACCTGGTCCACATATTCTTCTTCAGTCATCCCGGCTGGTTTATGGTACATGTACGGAAATGGTGCTTGGTAGATTTCCGGAGCAAAGGGGCCAAATCCAAATTTATACGGCTTTACCTTGCTTGTCATGCCCATTGTTAAGTTAGTTCGTCCATGGTAGCCGCGGACAAATGAAACAACTGCTGGTCTTTTCGTGTAGCGGCGGGAAATTTTAATTGCATTTTCCACTGCTTCTGCACCTGAGTTAAAGAAAATCGCTTGTTTGTCAAAATCCCCAGGGGTGATTTGACATAACTTTTCAGCAAGATTGATATAACTTTCATACATGATAACATTGAATCCAGGATGTAAAAACTTATCTACTTGGTTCTTGACTGCTTCGGTTACCTTTGGATGACTGTGGCCTACATTTAACGTCCCAATTGCACCTGCAAAGTCAATCCATTCATTGTTATCAATATCTGTTACGGTTGCCCCGGAGGCATACTGGGCAAAGTTTAAATTCCCGTTGCTTACACCTTTGGGGATAAAATTTTTTCTTTTTTCTTGTAATTCTGCGGTTTGTGAATAAGTAACTGGCATCCTGATCGCTCCTTCAATTACTTTCTGAATTATAGGAAAAGTATCTCAGGAAGCTGGTATAATGAAAAGTACCATAATCGAAAAAAAATAGGTACCAGATGGGGAGTAATAATATGTTCATACTGATCGATAAACAGAGTGATTCGAGTTATATTTACCAACAAATATACGAAGGGATCAAAGAAAATATTTTAACAGGAAAGCTAAAATCAAATGAAAAGCTTCCTTCAAAAAGGTCATTAGCCGAACAATTAAATGTTAGTGTTAATTCCGTCAGCTTTGGCTATGAACAGCTGCTTGCTGAGGGGTATATTTATACGATTGAACGAAGCGGATACTTTGTTGAAAATATTACTGAGTTTATTGAACAAGAGAAACACTCGAAACAAAAGCTGCCAAGTGAACTAAAGGAGGAACCTGTCGACAGAGATGAGTGGCTTTCACTGTCCCATATGGCATCAGATACTTCTTTATTTCCTTTTAAAGAATGGCTGAAGTGTCAAGAAAAAGCAATTAAATCGTATAAAAGAGAGCTCTCGGAATTGTCTTATTCCCAGGGGCCATATGTTGTGAGAGAGACAATTTGCCGCATGATTGCTTTGACTCGGGGAGTCAATTGTGAGCCGGAGCAAATCATCATCGGCGCAGGAACACAGCTATTGGTAGGTCAATTGATGGAAATGAAAAGTATAGGAACAGTTGTTGCAATCGAAAACCCGGGGTATGCCCGCTTTTACCAGCTTTTGAAAAAGATGAATTTAATTGTTCACCCTGTTTCATTGGATGACCAAGGAATTAATATGACCGAGATTGAGTCAGTAAAGGCAAATGTGGTGTTTGTCACCCCGTCCCACCAATTCCCTACAGGTAAAATTATGCCAATCTCCCGACGAATTGAGCTATTAAACTGGGCAGCTCAACGCGAAAACAGATACATTGTTGAAGACGACTATGATAGCGAATTTAAATATGGAACAGACAATATTCCATCCTTGCAAAGTTTAGACCGGAACCAAAGAGTCATCTACATGGGGACTTTTTCAAAAACAGTACTGCCAGGCCTGCGGATTAGTTATATGGTTTTGCCACCTGAGTTTATAAGGGAATACAGGGAGCATTATTCCAACTCGATTCAATACAGTAACTCTCTTATGTTATTCACGTTGCAGTTTTTCATTGAAAGCGGTGAATATGCAAGACACGTTAAACGGATGAACCATCAGTATGATACACGCAGAAAATTGTTAATCACTGAGCTTCGACAGCGTTTTCAAGAGGAGATTGAGATTGAAGATGTTTCGGCAGGCCTTCATTTTCTTGCCCATTTTTATACGGAGAAAGGATATCAAGAAATAGATGATAGCGCCTTACGGTTAAAGCTTGAAATCTATTCGATGCGCAGGTTTATGTTAGAAAAGAGCGTTACTAACGAAAACGGAATTAGTTTAGTTTTAGGATTTGCTAATCTTAGAGAAGAAAATGTAGCTGGAGCTGTGGAGAGATTGTATAATGTTTTTCATTGAATGTTGCTCTTTGAAATGAGTAGGCTATGCCATGGATAATTACATTAAATGTTCATGATGACAGCACCAGCGATATTTTTTTAATTCCTACTTTACAGATAGGAATTATAAGTTTATAATACAATTAATCTAATAAATTAATCGGATTAAATAGTAAGTGTGGATTTAAAGGGGATTTTTGTAAAATCAAAGGAGTGTTTATGATGAGAAATAACGATGAAAAAAAGCGAAAAAAACTTATCAATAAACTAATATTTTTTAACGTTTATACCAAAGAAGATCAACAACTTTATAATCTGCCACTTTCGAAATTAGAATATGAGTATAGGAGATTTAAATTACAAAACCATCCACATGGTGAGTTTGGCTCCATAAAATGGGTTTAAAATAAATTTGCTTGCAATAAAAAGGCTGCTGAAAAATTTCAGCAGCCTTTCCTTGACAGAAGATAGATTAAAATTACTGGATAGCCGATCATAATTCGTTTATGTATGGAAAATTATATTAAGCCTGTATTTTAGTTTGACGGAGATGTTTATTCTATTCTTTTTAATTATAACTAATTATAATAAGTTATATCTGATTATAATTAGTTTGGCAGGGAGAGTTTGATGAAAAAATTTAATCTTTTATTTTTCACATTGATGCTATTTGTATTAGCCTTATCTGGATGTTCAACAAAAGAACAAACTAAAAAACCAGAAGAACAGAAACTAACAGCTTCTGAAAAGAAAGTGGAATTGACGGTTTCGGCTGCTGCAAGTTTACAGGAGGCCTTAACTGATATTAAAGCAGACTTTGAGAAGGAACATCCAAATGTAACACTAAACTTTAACTTTGGAGCATCAGGTGCACTGCAACAGCAAATTTCCCAAGGAGCGCCTGTCGACCTGTTCTTTTCTGCTGCTGAGGACAAATTTCAAAAATTAGTACAAGAAGGCCTTATTGAAAAGAAAAGCGGAATAAATTTAGTTGGGAACGATCTTGTCCTAGTAGTACCAAAAGATTCAAAGAAAGGAATGAAAACATTCGAAGACCTAACAAAAGCTGATAAGGTATCAATTGGTACCCCTGAGTCCGTTCCAGCTGGACAATATGGTAAGGAAACATTAGAAAAATTAAATGTTTGGAAATCAGTTGAAGGAAATGTAGTATATGGAAAAGATGTTCGCCAAGTGCTTACATATGTCGAGACGGACAATGTTGACGCAGGAATTGTCTACAAGACGGATGCTTTGACTTCTCAAAAAGTTAAAATTGTTGCAACTGCGATGGAAAACACACACGATCCGATTATTTATCCAGTAGGGGTAATTAAGAATAGTACCCATCCAAAAGAAGCCCAGCTATTCTACGACTATCTTCAAAACGATCAATCGATGAAGACGTTAGAAAAGTATGGATTTAAGGATCTAAAATAATTGGTTACCTATTAGATTGTTATAAGGCCGTTGAGACTGATCTCGGCGGTTTTTTGATTTCTTTAAATATTTTATTGATTAAATCATGTACATCGTTTCTAAGATGCGTATGACTTCTTCAGAAGGAAGTTTCATATCATCATTTATCCATTTTCGAACGATTTCAATCGTTCCTCCTGTTATATACGTAAAAAAATATTCTAATTGAGTCTCATTAGCATGGGGAAACCGCTTTTTTTGTTCTTCCATTGTTCTTACATAGGCAGATTTCAAAATGGTATTTAGCACATTCGAGCCATTTTCTTCATTAAAAATAATTTTACAAAGCTCTATATTTTCAAGTATCAATTTAAAAATATCACTCAGTATATTCTTGATGGATTCATCTCCTGAGATATTAATGGTACTCATCATTTTCTCTGCCATTTCTTCCTCGATCCTTCTCATTAAATCAACCGGATCATTGTAATACGAATAAAAAGTTCCTCGATTAATATCAGCTTCTTTGCAAATATCGGTAACGGTAATTTTATTCAAGTTTTTTTCTTGAAGCAGCTTTAAAAAAGCATTGATGATTACTTTTTTACTATACAATGTTCTTCGGTTTCCTTTTATACCAACCATGTAATGCTCCTCCTAATGATCAATCAAATTTCTTTTCGTGCTGTTTTATTTGAACAAAACAAAATGAATTTGTCTATTTAATAACATGGATATTTAAATTTGCTTATTGTTACTTGTCATTAGATTTAATATACTTTGCTTACGCCATTAAATCAACAAGGTGTTTGAATAATAACTAGTTGTCTTAGTGAGATGTAGGGGTAAATCAATTTCTTATAGACAATCATCAGGGAGGATACAAGGTGAGAAAGATCATTAAAGGCCGTTGGGCTATATTCATCATATGGTTAATTGCAACGATCGTGCTTACGGTGTTTCAGCCAGACATCAATGCCATTTTGCGACAAAAAGGGCAGCAAGGGGCCAATAGCGAAAGCCCTTCAGTCATCGCTGATCATATCTTAAAAAAGATCGATACAGCTAAAGGAACAAACGACCTTATCGTATTTTACGATAAAGATAAAATTTCAAACGATGAAATGAACAAGATCGGTGATGCGGTCAAGGTCATTAGCGACAGCAGCTCCGAACTAGGTATTACTAATATGATCGATCCTTTTAGTATGCCTGATGCCAAAAGCTCTTTAGTTTCTGAAGATGGCACAACTCTTATGGTCAGCTTTAAGCTTGATAAGAAATCAAAAGAAGTGGATGATATTAAAAAAGAACTGGATAGCAAACTCAGTAAAGTACCTGTGGAATACTACCTAAGCGGTGAGGACTTCATCAATAATGATTATTTGAAAGCATCTCAGGGTGGGGTCGAGAAAAGTGCTGCACTGACAGTTATTTTTATCTTAGTCGTATTAATCATCGCGTTTAGATCTGTTGTTACTCCTTTGATATCGTTATTGGCTGTAGCTTTTTCCTATCTATGTTCGATGGGAATTGCCGCTCAGTTAATTGATAAAGCCGGATTTCCGATTACAAGTCTTACGCAAATGCTCCTAATCCTGATTCTGTTTGGGATTGGTACGGATTACAACATTCTTCTTTTTAATCGCTTTAGGGAGGAGCTTTCCCATGGCCACTCTATTGATTATGCGATTGTCACCACCTATAAAACGGCAGGTAAAACGATTGCCTATAGTATACTCACGGTATTTATTGCTTTCCTTGCTCTCGTTTTTGCTGAATCACCAATTTACAAATCCGGTGTGGTCGTGGTAATCGGAGTAACAATACTATTATTGGAAATTTTGACATTAACACCTTTCATTATGAAAGTTTTAGGCCAAAAACTATTCTGGCCTTCCAAAAATGTATTGGGTCATAAGGAAAATAAGTTTTGGGGGAAGACTTCTTCCTATGCAACCAAGCATCCACTTTTACCCGTTCTTATTATTCTGTTGATCATTGGGCCGATGGTGTATTTTCATGAGGAAAAGCTTAACTTTGATACGATTGGAGAACTTGGAAATAAGTATCCTTCTTCTAAAGGCTTTAATTTAGTTGCGGATCATTTTGGTAAAGGTCAGGCCATGCCTGCAACGGTTGTTATTGAAAATAATAAAGCCCTTGATAATAATGAATCACTTGCGGTAGTGGATAACTTAACGGAAAGACTTAAGAGTATGAAAGGGGTTAAGCTGGTTTCTTCAGTCACACAACCTCAGGGTAAGCAAATTGATCATTTTTACGTCGACAGTCAAATGGGGTCCGTTACGGATGGAATTACAAAAACGCAGAATGGTGTCGATCAAATCAATGATGGATTAAAGCTGGCGCAAGAAAAGCTTGGCTCAGCAGACTTTTCTAAGGTTAATCAAATGGTTGATGGGACGGCCAAGCTTCAAGATGGAATGACTGCTTTAACCAATGGATTAAAGCAAATCCAAGCAGGTATTAATGGTGGAGCCAATCAATCACAAACGATCAGCAATGGCTTAGCCACGATCGAAACCAATCTCACAAAGATGAGTAGTGGAGTGGCAGTATTAGCTGATAATTATGGAAAAATGCAGGCTGGTTATAAAGAAATGGGTACTCATTACCAAGGTGCGGCTCAAGCACTTCTTGGTGTAAAAAGTGCTCTCTCACAAATGCAATTAATGGTGGCTGCTTTAGGAAATAGTTATGCAGATTCAGAGAGTGATGCGAATTACCAGGCATTAAAGCAAACGATCAATCAGGTATCATCGTCTTTAAGTCAAATTACTCCTGAAGGAATACAAGCCTTAAATCAAAATTATAATGCCGTAACGGCTGGTTTTGCGACCGCCAATTATAATCTTGCCACCATGGGCAGCGGCTTATCGCAAATGGCAGATGGTTTGAAAAAACTTGAAAGCGGCCTTGGGAAAGCATCAGCTGGAATAGGCACCATTGTTACGAATATGAAAAATGTTTCCGATGGGCTTGGCCAGATGAAATCAGGACAGGAGCAGCTTGTAGCAGGCCTTAATGGTTTCAGTAGCTTTGGACAAAAGCTATCGGATGTGAACAACGGGTTAAAGCAAATTTCTGACGGACTAGGCCAGACGAATGGATTCTTAACGCAATTTAAATCCAATAAAACATTCTTTATTCCGAAAGAAGCGTTAACGGACAAAAACTTTAAGAAATCATTAGATGCGTTCATGTCCAATGATCGAAAAATAACTAAAATGACAATTGTTTTGAAAGCTGATCCTTATTCCAAGGAAGCGTTAAGTACAATCAGTAAAATTAATTCAACCGTTTCGAATGGACTTAAGGGAACAGGCCTTTCAAATGCAAAGTTTGGTGTATCAGGACCAAGTGCTACTACAAACGATATGAACAATATTCTGAGCCGGGATTTAAATAAAACAACAGCGATCGTCATTATCGGAGTATTACTCGTGCTGTTCTTTGTGATCAGATCTTTCTGGATACCGGTTTTCATAACTGGCTCTCTTTTAGGAGCATACTATTCAGCCATGTTCGTGATCAATTATATTTTCATAGATTTATTTGGGTATGAAGGGATATCTTCTTTTGTTCCATTTTTCTCATTCATTATCATTGTTGCCTTAGGAGTGGATTACAGTATATTCCTCATGATGCGCTTTAAGGAATATCCGCAATTGTCGCCAAAAGAGGCGATCGTATTGGCTTCAAGGCAGACAGGCGGGGTCATCATTTCTGCAGTCATCATCCTTGGCGGCACGTTTGCGACACTAATGCCTTCCGGAATACTGCTATTGTTTGAATTGGCAATAGCGGTCATTACAGGCCTCATAGTACTTTGCTTTATCCTGCTGCCTGTCTTTTTGCCAGCGATGATCGCACTTCCAGATGCACTTAGAAGTTTATTTTCTAGAAAAAAGGTGAATGACGTAAGTTTAGGAAAAAGTGATATAAGTGTGAGCTAAACTACAAAAGATTTTGAACTGCAGCGCCAATTGTTAGTCAGTCCTAACAGTTGGAGGTGCAGTTTTTTTATATTTACAGTAACTTTACAATACTAAGCTTGAATGCATGGACAATTCACATTAATATATAAGCAAATAATTATATATTAATTTCCATGACATGTTAAAATAAATCTGCATGTTTTGCTGTTATTTATCTACCTAATTTAGAAAAACACTAAAAGAGATAAAATCATGTACTGTATATAAGTAAATTACTATTTACTTATATACTTGAAGGAGAGGTGTTTTTTATGTCGAAATCAATCGTAGATTTGGAGAGTTCTGCAAACATTTTAAAATTATTAGGGGATAAAACAAGATTAACCATTGTTGCGATTTTGAAACAACGTGAATGCTGTGTTTGTGAGTTTCTTGAAGTGTTCGAAATGAGTCAGCCTTCCATTAGTCAGCATCTTCGAAAATTAAAAGATGCCGGTATGGTTAGGGAAGAACGAAGAGGTCAGTGGATTTACTATTCTCTAAATCAACAAAGCGAGTTATACGGATTAATTGAGGACATTTTGGAACATGTACCTGTACAAACAGAGAAAATTAAAATGATTGAAAAAAGCAATCCCACCCTTCGATGTGGATGTTAGTTTTATTAAATTTAGGAGTGAGAACATGAGTAAGACAGAAAAGAAACGTTTATCGTTCTTGGATCGATACCTAACGCTTTGGATTTTTCTTGCTATGGCAATCGGTATTGGTTTAGGATTTGTCTTTCCGAGATTTGTCGATAGTATGAACAGTTTGCAGGTGGGAACTACTTCGATTCCACTTGCTATTGGCTTAATTTTAATGATGTATTCTCCCTTAGCAAAAGTTCGTTATGAGGAAATAGGGCGAGTATTTAAAAATGTAAAAGTATTGATATTATCCCTTGTACAAAACTGGATCATTGGACCCATTCTTATGTTTTTATTAGCCATTATATTTCTTCCTGATAAACCGGAGTATATGGTTGGTCTTATTATGATTGGTTTAGCTCGTTGTATAGCGATGGTCATTGTCTGGAATGATCTTGCTAAGGGAGATACGGAATATGCCGCAGGTTTAGTGGCATTTAATTCTATATTTCAAATGCTTTTCTTCTCCGTCTATGCGTATGTGTTTGTAACCATTATCCCTAAATGGATAGGAATCCAAGGGGCAGTGGTAAACATTACGATGATCGAAGTGGGGAAATCGGTTTTCATCTATCTTGGAATACCTTTCATAGCTGGTATGGTTACTCGGTTTACGTTGGTAAGGGCTAAAGGCAGACAATGGTATGAAAAAGTGTTTATACCTAAAATCAGTCCCCTTACATTAATTGCGTTACTATTTACGATTATCATCATGTTCTCCTTAAAAGGGGACGCTATCGTGAGCTTGCCATTAGATGTAGTTCGTATCGCCATTCCTTTATTAATTTACTTTGTCATCATGTTCTTTGTTTCCTTTTTTATGGGAAGGAAGATTGGAGCGAACTATCCTGTAACTACAACACTTGCTTTTACTGCTGGAAGTAATAACTTTGAATTAGCGATTGCTGTAGCTGTTGGTGTATTTGGAATCCATTCTGGTGCAGCTTTTGCAGCTGTTATCGGACCACTTGTAGAAGTACCCGTAATGATCGCATTAGTAAACGTGGCCTTATGGTTCAAAAGAAAATATTTTAACGAACAAGCAGCTTAAAACTAATCATAAAGGTGGAAATCAACATGGATAACAAAAAAACAATTTACTTCTTATGTACAGGGAACTCTTGCCGTAGTCAAATGGCAGAAGGTTGGGGGAAAAAGCATTTAAGTGATGAGTGGGAAGTGAAAAGTGCTGGGCTTGAAGCTCATGGATTAAACCCTAATGCCGTAAAAGCCATGAAAGAAGCAGGAATCGATATCTCAACCCAAACATCTGATGTGATTGACCCTGAAATTTTAAACCATGCTGATTTGGTTGTTACGCTTTGCGGACATGCTGCAGAACACTGCCCAGTTACACCTCCACATGTAAAACGAGTGCACTGGGGATTTGATGATCCTGCTAAAGCAGAAGGAACGGAAGAAGAAAAATGGGCATTCTTTCAACGCGTCCGTGATGAAATCGGTGATCGTATTAAGCGATTTGCTGATACAGGTGAGTAAGGCGAATGACTAGCCAGGAATTAATTCTTTTTTTCGTTTAATTTAATAAGCAATTTTTTTTATGTAAATTTAGAGATTCGATTAAAATAAAGAGGTAAAACAAGGGGAGGAAAGGGACATGAAAATCACTGACGAAGCTCGTGATGAATTTAAAAAAATGTTCAAAGAAGAGAATGCAACGAACATTCGTATCTTTTTTGATGGCTTTGGCTGAGGGCAGCCAAGGATAGGACTGGCTCTGGATGAGCCAGAAGCAGACGATATTATCGTCACTTTAAATGAAATAAAAGTGGCAATTGACCCTATTATTGAACCGAACACGGAAGACCTTCTCCTTGATCGCAGTGGAAATGGTCATGGGATTTCTATGATCGGTAATACGGGAAGATGCTGTTAGAAAAGACTTTTACTGGTCTTTTTTTAATTGATCTGTTAGCTCTTGGTCATACATATAATCACTAGAAAAAAGGGTCTCTACCTAAAATGAGACCCTTTGTAGATCATTATAGTATTTCAAGAGCAGCATTTAGTTGTATTTTTGTCCTGAGTAGTTGTTGAACAACACTCCATTTTTTTACCTTTTTGTTCCGGCGTGCAACAAGAAGAAGCATTTTCACTGTTAGCTTCAACATCTGCTTTTGTATAGAAAAACTCCCACTCGTTTCCATCAGGGTCAAGAACCCAAAATTTATCTTGGAGGGCATAGCAGCATGTGGTGTTTAATTCTTCAGATTTTGTACGAATACCGTTTGCTTCGAGTCTATTCTTATGTGCACTAACCTCATCCGTGCTTTCAACCTGAATTCCAAAATGTCCTACTTGATTTCCACTTACTTCATCTCGAAGATTAAGGGTAAAGTTTAATCCTGGTGTTTGAAGAAGAAACTTTGCATAATCTGGTTTTACTTTAACTGGCTCAGCTCCAAAAACGGTACTGTAGAATTCGATGGATTTTTCTAGGTTAGTAACATTAAGACCAACATGCGCGTATTTCATTTCAATTTCCTCCTAATAATGTATTTTGATAAAATATCAATAATATGAACCGAATTTATCATTAAGCAACAGTTTAATAAGCGCAACAGCAGCAATTTGGTTGTACTCTTGATAACTTTCGACCTTCACTCCATTTCTTTAAGGCTTTTTCAAACAATGATTCCTTTTGAAAATTCTCAAATTTCCAAGCATTTCGGGCTGTCATTTCAATTTCCTCTTGACGCAATTTCATAGCTTGATATACTCCATACTCGTTAAACACGATGAATCCCTCCCATTAATTAAAGAACGATAAGATTTAAAACAAAACAAGTAAGCTTGAAAAGCTGGTAAAGTGGAATAGTAAATGGTTCAATGTAAAAATTTATTGATTAAAAAGTAATCCTACCTTTTAATTATTTGCAATTTGCAAGTAATTATTTTTATAAAAAGAGCAAGTATTCTTGCTCAAATTATTGGTTTACAGCAGACAGTAGATTTTGACATTGCTTCATTAAGTAATGTGACCGATTTAATTACCATTTCTTGTTCAAATTCGCTCATATATGAAAATACTTCGTTTAAATATTGATGCATTTCCGCATCAATTTTAGCAGCAACATAATTTCCTTGTGTAGTTAAAGTAAGTAATGAAACACGTCTATCATCAGGAAGAGGCGTTTTTTTAACCAGCTCCATCTTGACTAGAGTTTGAATTTGGCGACTAAAAGTAGTTATATTGATCCCCAGAGTATCAGCAACCTGTTGCATCGAAGGTTTATAATTTCGGAGAATTTCATAAAGGATATGACTCTGTACAAGGGATATTTCAGTCTCACCTATCTGACAACAGTTTTTATTTAAAAGGCCAAATCTCCTAGTCATAACTTGGAACAATTCTCTAATGTTTTCCATTATTTTCACCTCTGATTTATTTATATTATAATTATTTGCAAATTGCAACTAATATTTCTTTTAAAATGGTAAAATTTTTATATAATGGTTATAAGAAAATAAAATCTAGGAGGTAAAGAAATGAAAAATGATGATGAGTATAAAACAAGGCTTGCTTCAATAAATGACCTAAAATCGATTTTACACATTTATAATCAAGGGATTGAGGATAGGGTTGCAACGTTGGAGGAAGACCAAAAAGATATTGGATACATGACAGAATGGTTTAACATCCATAACGGACGTTTTACGGTTATCGTAATCGAAAATAACAATGAAATAGTTGGATGGACTTCATTAAATCCATATTCCAATCGTTGCGCCTATGTTGGTGTTGCCGATTTATCCATTTATATTAGAAGGGATTATAGAGGAAGAGGAGTTGGATCCTTTTTGTTAAAGGAAATCGAGTGTACTGCCATTCGAAATCAATTTAATAAAATTGTTCTATTTACATTACCTTTCAATCACTTGGGGCAGGGTCTTTATAGAAAAAATGGATACAGGGAAGTTGGGGTATTTAAGAACCAAGGTAAATTAGATGGGCGCTTTGTTGATGTAATGATTATGGAAAAAATCCTTATTCCTTAATTAAATTTCATTCGTTTAGGAAGATAGCAAAAGTCAGAAATCCAATGTAATTTAAAGTGTTTCCTTTTATTTAAATAAAAATTTTTTAAACATACACACTACGGATCTATTTCTCGATATATAAATAATACCATAGATGGGGTGTAATTAGATGGAAGATTTTGGTATTGCAGAGTTAGGATTAGAAGAAGTATTCAGCATTAATATTGTCGTTGATAAACCTATTGTTGTAGGTGAAGATCATATTGTTGGCAGACGGCAATTAATTCCGATTTTATCTGGCGAAGTACACGGGAACGGTTTTAAAGGAACGGTTTTGCCAGGTGGTGTGGATAGCCAAATTATTCGTCCAGATGGTAAGTGTGAACTTTCAGCTAGATATGCCATTCAATTAGAGGATGGCACTGCCATTTATATTGAAAACAATGGAATACGTACAGTACCGAAAGAGTATGTAGAAGATGTAAAGGCTGGTAAGTTTGTTGACGCTAGCGTCTATTATTTCCGGACTACTCCAACTTTTGAAACATATAGTGACAATTATAAATGGATGATGAATTGCATTTTTGTGTGTTATGCTACTAGATTGCCAGAGAATGTACTATTAAAGTTCTTTCAGGTTACCTGATAAATTTTGCGTAAATATCATTTGAAAAAGCTAGAAGGTTCACTAGGGAGAGTGAACCTTCTAGCTTTTTTCAGGAGTTTTTAGAATTTTTGTTAAAATAATTTAATGGTACCTTCGGTTTAAGTAAATTGTTCAGTTTGATCTTCATGGATCGTTAACGAGCTTAATTTATTATTTGTCAGATAAATAACAAACGCGGCAATTGCCCCAGGTATTGCAAAGGCAATAAAATTAAATTGAATGGATGTGCCTGAAGAGAGTAATATCCCTCCAACCGTTGGACCAACAATGGCACCAATACGTCCAATTCCAAGTGCCCAGCCTAATCCAGTAGAGCGCATCGAAATAGGGTAGTATTGTGATACATAGGAGTTAGCTATATTTTGTGTGCCAATCGTCGCCGCACCCGCAAGCGCTACCAATAGATACAATAAAAACATATTATGCGCATATCCCAAGCACATAATGGTTAGTGCAGCAAGACTATAGAATAGAATGAGGATTCGTTTTGCGCCCCAGGTATCTGCTAACCATCCCATAACGAAAGCACCAATGGTAGCACCAATATTTAATGCCAGTAGGAAGCTTAAACTTGAACCAAGCGGAAATCCAGCTGTCGTCATTAATTTTGGAAGCCATGTGTTTAAACCATAAACCATTAAAAGGGACATAAAAAACGCAATCCAAAATAGAATGGTAGATATCCCTCTGCGTTCTTTAAATAAGGTAAAGACAGGGAAGGAAGATTTAGTAGAACTATTGATCGTGAGTTGTTCACCATAATCCGGGCTGTAAAGTGGATTTAGTTTTCCAAGAATCTCCTTTGTTTTTGTAATTTCTTTTCTTGCCAGATGTGACCCGATTGTGTCGGGTAAGTAACGTATCATAAAGGGAATAAATAAGAGTGGCAGGCCGGCGAAGAAAAAAACAGATTGCCAGCCAAAGTTAGGTACTAAGACAATGCTAAGGGTAGCAGCAATCATTCCCCCGATTGAATATCCAGCCATCATTATGGACACCATTCGGCTGCGAAGAGCTTTAGGTGAATATTCACTAATAAGTGCAATGACATTTGGCATTACGCCGCCAAGCCCCAAACCGGTAATAAACCGACATAGCCCGAAGGCTCCTGGACTGGTAGTTAAAGCTGTGAGGATCATAAATATACTAAAAATGCACACACAGATCAAGATGACTTTTTTTCTGCCTAATTTATCAGCAAGCGTCCCAAAAATCATCGCACCAAACATCATTCCGAATAAGGCATAACTACCAAGAACGCCCGCCTCAATAGGTGAAATATTCCAATTTTTCATAAGAACAGGTACAACGGCCCCATAAACGGTTAAGTCAAAGCCATCAAAAATCATTAAAAATGAACACCATAAAAGTATCATCAGATGATACTTATTAAACTTTGCCTGGTCGATTAACTGTTGCGTATTCGTAATCTTCATAATTTCCCCCCTATATATTCCTTCCCGCACGACTCCTTAACACTATTACTCTACTTTTCTAAAAAGCGTAAAGCGTTTCCTCCTAACATAGCCATTTTTATTTCTGGACTCACATCTTCAAGTTCTAAAATTGCTCTTCCAGGAGGGGTTTCTCTGATGATAAAGGGGTCATCTGAGCCCATTAATAGATTTTCATAGCCAATCAAATCAATTAGATATTTCGTATTGACCTTGTCATAAACTAATACATCATAATAAAATTTATTGGCATAAAAACTAGGCGGATTTTCTGTTTTTCTTAATGCCGACCATGAGTTCCAGCCAGTATCTACTCGTGGGAGAATATAAGGGAATGCCCCGCCTCCATGCGCCAGGCAAATTTTAATCGCTGGAAACTTATCAAAAATTCCGGACCACACCAATCTAGTTGCCGTGAGCGCTAATTCCATTGGCATTCCTACCGTAATGCTAAGGTTATCGTTCATTGTGCGTTCCTTTCCTATCATTTCATAGGGATGGATAAATAGTGGAACGTTCCATTGTGATGCTTTCTCAAAAAAGGGTAAAAAACTAGGGTCATCTAACCCTTTACCATTCACATTAGAGCCTATTTCAAGGCCGCTTAACTTAAGCTGTCGGATACACCTCTCCATTTCAAGGATGGCAGCGTCAACATCTTGAAGTGGAACGGTTCCAAGCCCTAAAAAGTGGTTGGGATGCTCTCTAATAACATTTGCAATAAAGTTATTCTGCCATCTAGCAAATTCGACAGCCCCTTGTATAGGTGCCCAGTAACATAGAGTTACTGGGATAGGGGATAGAACCTGTAGATCGATTCCTTCTGCCTGCATTTTTTCGATTCGCTTAGACGGATCCCAAGTTTCTTTTGATATTTTTCTAAAAACGTTTCCTTGAACCATTATATTGGCTGTATCTTCAACCAATTTCTTGATCCATGGCCATCGATCACCTTCAAATGAATTTGAAAAATCTGGAATATCGAATGGGATAATATGAGTGTGAAAGTCAATTCGCTTTTCGGTCATTGTTTTTGCTCTCCAATTCCGGGGTTTTATCCGATTTTACCGATTGAACCAAACCTTGGATCTGGAGTCCCTCCCCACATATCTAATGTTTCAAGAGTCGGTTGCAGAACCCTTGGCTGGCGTGGAGCTCCTTCAGGAAACTCTTCCATTCCTTGGCTGTATTCTAATGTTAATCCATCAGGATCTAAGTAATATAAAAATAGACTGCCAGATGGGGCGTGTCGGCCTGGACCGAATACGATTGGTACATTATTTTCTACTAACCGTTTTTGACTAATTCCTAAGTCATCGATTGCCTCGATTTGGAAGGAAATATGATTAAGCTTTCGCTCTTTTCCACGATTAATCGCGAACGAATGATGTAATGGATTTGGAAAGGCCCTCAACCATGCCCAGCCAATTTGGTCGCCAGAAACGTCCGATATTTTGAAGTTTAATGTTTCTGTTAAAAACTTATATAGGTCATCAAAGTCTTGATCTTCAACCTCTAGGACAGCGTGGCCTAACTGAGTAATATTCACTGGTTTGGAGTTGATTGGTTTGGAGGTAAACGGAAATTCAAATTGCTCAATATCAGAAAATAATTCAAATGTGACCCCGGATGTAGGCTCGGTAAAGCGAATCGTACGACTTTGATGGAGTGATTCTACTTCTAAATCATCGACCTCCTGCCAGTTTACTCCCGCTTTAGTAATCCGATCAATGGCAATGTCGAGCTGGTTTTCGTCTTCCACCTCAAAGGCAACTCGTTTTAATCCAGGATGTTGAGAGGGATAAAGAACTAGATTATGATGGTCATTGCTGCATCTAAAATAGGCGATTTTATTTGGGATTAATTCTACCAGTTCAAGACCAACAATATCTCGGTAAAATTGAGCTGATTTGTTCACATCGGTAACGTTTAATGCTACATATCCTAATTTTTTATAACGAATCATACAAAACTCTCCTTCTCTATAAATATATTTTTTTTTAAAATCTACCTAAATTTTGACCTCCTTATTTATTTTAATAAAACGCTTACATCCTAAAATGGGAAGTGACATAAGCCTTGTAAATATAGTGTAAATGAAATCGAGTAGTGTAAACAATTCCAATTTTCTGTATAATTAATTCCAAACGGGAATAAATCAGGAAGGAAGGTTCACTTGAATATTGAGCAATTAAAATATGTTATGGCCATTGTCAAACATCAACATCTTACGAATGCTTCCTATGAGGTTTCAATTTCACAGTCTTCTTTATCCAAATACCTTATTAAGTTGGAAAAAGAACTAGGCGGGGTACAATTATTCGATCGTACGACTAGAACGGTTAAACTCACTGCCGCTGGTCAGGAGTTTGCTAAATATGCCAATCGCATTTTGGATGAATATGATCATCTGTTGAATGAAATGAGAACGTTTACACATGGCGAAAGAGGAGTACTTTCGGTAGGAACCATACCTGTATATAGCAGCAGGGGACTGATTAGTCTTTTTGCATCTTTCCAGAAAAAGTATCCAGAAATACAATTAGATATCACGGAAAAAATGAGCAGTGAACTGATTGGTCTTCTAAAAAAAGCTGAGCTAGATATGGCCTTTATTGCCCTGCCTGAAAACTTTGAGAAGCTAGAGGCGTTCTCGGCCTATCCCATGATAAAGGATGAAGTGGTTTTGATTACCCAAAAGGGTCACCCTTATGCAAGTCGTAAAGCTATAAGTCTATCAGAGGTTAAGAATGAACCGTTTATCTTGATGAATCAAGCAAGTACTCTTTTTCAAATTTGTATAGATGCCTGTAAAAAGGCTGGATTTACACCAGATATTACTCATGAAAGCAGTCAAATAGATATTATTGTGGGGCTCGTTGCGGAAGGATTAGGTGTCTCATTAATAACATCTAAGGAAGCTGAATATTTTTCAACGGCTAATATCTCATTAATCAGGCTGGAGAAATCAATCACCCATACCACCGCACTTGTTGTTAGTAATCGAATGAAAAGGTCAAACGCTATGAAGGCTTTTCTAAACCATGCCCAGGATTGGGATGGAAAAACTTCGGAAGATGCTCCTCTAAATAGTGATCGGAAAGGAAATATCTCATAAATAAAAAACCTATATCTTTTTATTGGTGTATCTGTTGATCCTCATCCTACTGTCCCATTTCTTACGCTAAACGGTAATTTTAGTTAATTTTGGATATTATTTAGAAAGATCGTTACTAAATAAATTTAATGTTAGAAGAAAGCAGAATAAATAGTAAAAAGCTAACAAGTTATGGACGAATTGTCCAGTTGTTAGCTTTTTTACATGCCAATTTCCACATTTTTTATGAAATTACTTACGTCTTTTAGCACATCGTGTACGTATTCTTTTAAAAATCCATCACCTAAAATTAATTTCTTACACGAACTGTCAATGGATCCCAAGCACACAAAATATTAAACGGTTCAAACAAACTGAACAAAAGATCACTAGTGTTGAAATGTTGAGCGATTTACGGCATCACAGACCGGCAAAAAGGGGATATGAGCTTACGAGACTTTTAAATAATTTTTTTTACTAAAAATATTAAACAAAAAGCGTAAATTATTATATATTCTTGTCAAAAGATTCTGATTATAATAAATGCTGGAAACAAGTTTTTCACCATCTTGTTCGATTTCCTTAACATGCTAGAAAGTAAAAAACTTCTTGGCTTTCTTTCGCATGTAATCGGTAAATGTGCGTTGTTTTCTAAAAAGAAGAAGCCGTTTATCAAAGTAATTTCGCATTACGGATTATTAAAAGGGGTATTGAGGTTAGATGCATTATCTCTTTCAATAATAAAGGATTTTCGTTGTAGGGGGTGAAAGGGGACGTTGCGGTAAATATATGATACTCATTTAAAAATTAGATAGTTTGCCGCATAAAACTAGATGTAAATTGGAAGCGGTTACAAATTATCTAGGACAAATTGACTAGGAGGCACAGATGGCTGGAAAAAAAGTATTAAGAATTTATTTTATGTGTTCGCTTGTTCTTTCGTTACTAGCAGGTGGATTGGGTGGTTTTGCAAACACCATGGTACATGCTGCTAGCCCTTCAATAATCAATAGTGGAGGCTGGTATGAAACTGCATATATAGAGTGGGCGCCTGTAGGTAATGCAGTTGGTTATAACGTGTATGTTAAACCTGCGAGTGCACCAGAATCTCAATATAAACGAATTGATAATGAATTAATTCGAAGCTACGGATCGTTTTGGAGGGCTGATGCTGTAGGGCTTGCAGCTGGAGATTATATCATGAAAGTTGTAGCAGTACTGTCAGATAATTCAATAGTAAATATTGTTTCTAATATCCTGTCCGTA
The DNA here is from genome assembly GCF_018613415.1 of Bacillus sp. ISL-18. Taxonomy (GTDB): domain Bacteria; phylum Bacillota; class Bacilli; order Bacillales; family Cytobacillaceae; genus Neobacillus. The sequence continues at coordinate 996,795 of NZ_JAGGQG010000002.1, forward strand.
AAGGCACATGACAGAACTGGATTTGCTTTTGCATCCAACTCAACATATGGTACAGGTTCAGGTGCTTATAATGAGGATGGAACACTTAAAGCTGGTGCTCAAGTTATATATGTAACATCTAAGAATGCATTAACGGTAACTCATGATGTGATAACCAGCAGTTCAGGAGCTGTAACAACAGGAGTAGGTATTGGTAATATTCTGAACCTAAGACAAAAAGGCTATGATAAAACACCGCTTGCAATCAGATTTATTGGAAAAATTACAGATGCTGACATGTATGGCCAGCTTAACAGCAGCGGATATCTTCAAGTAAAAGGTAAATCCAATTATTCGGAGATGAATATTACATTAGAAGGTATCGGGGAAGATACTTATGCTTTTGGATGGGGAATCCTGCTTAGATATGTCGGTAATGTTGAAGTAAGGAACTTAGGAATGGCGTTATTCCCTGATGATGGCATTTCAATGGATACTGGCAATGTTAATGTGTGGCTTCATAATAATGATATTTTCTATGGAACTGCAGGAGGAGATGCCGACCAGGCAAAAGGTGACGGTTCCACTGACCTGAAAGGTGGATCCACTTATATTACACTCTCCTACAATCACTACTGGGATTCCGGAAAAAGTTCTCTTCTTGGTTTGAATGAATCATCAGAATTCTTTGTAACCTTCCACCATAACTGGTTTGATCATTCAGACTCTCGTCATCCACGTATAAGAACAGGAACTGTTCATTTATACAATAACTTCTTTGATGGAATCTCTAAATATGGTGTTGGTGCAACAACAGGAAGTTCATCCTTTGTAGAATCAAACTATTTTAGAAATACCAAATATCCAATGATGAGTTCCTTGCAAGGTACTGATGCTTTAGGGGAAGGTACATTCTCGGGCGAAGATGGAGGAATGATTAAAGCTTACAACAATACCATTGTTGATGCTGCTAGTATGATCTATGCTAATTCCGATGCAGGAACAACTAAAGCTAATGCATCATCATTTGATGCTTACTTAGCTTCGTCAAGAAGTGAAACCGTTCCAAGCTCATATAAAACCTTAGCAGGAGGAACAACTTATAATAACTTTGATACTCGGATCGATTTGGGCGTAACTGCATCTGATATTGATGATGTAAGCTCTGTTGAACAAATTGTTACCGCTGAAGCTGGTCGCCTAAATAATGGAGACTTTACGTGGGAATTTGATGATGCGGTTGATGATAAATCGTATAGCATTAATTCAGGACTGATGACTAAAATAAAAAATTACAAAACCCAACTTGTATCAGTAGGCGGTGCTTCAACTCCTTCAGATCAAACCGACCCAACCGACCCAACGAATCCAACTGTAGGAAATGTTCATAACTTTACCACAGATGGAAAAGAAAGCAACTTCTACACGATTCAAGGGAACCTTTCAACAAGTAAGGGAACAGTGGTGTTTAATGGTCTAACCCTAACTCAAGCTTTAAAAATGGAGAGTTCGACCAGCATTGGCTTTACGACTACTATAGATTCAACCTTAACGTTAGTTTTTAATACAGGAGACACATCAAAAGTCAACATAGATGGAACAAGTTATGCAATGAAAGATGGTATTGTAACTATGGCTCTTCCACCTGGCTCACATACCATTAGAAAAGCTGATGTTGCAAATCTATTTTATATGGAAGTAGCTATTAAGGGTGAAACAGAATCAACAGATACCGTTGCTCCTACAGCCACGATCAGCTATAGTGCTGTCAATCCGACTAACAAAGATGTGATTGTGACTGTTATACCAAGTGAGCCTGTTACGGTAACGAACAATAATGGGCTAGGTCAGTACACTTTTAGCCAAAATGGAAGCTTTACCTTTACGTTTGAAGACGCGGCGGGGAATGCAGGAAGTGTTGTCGCTACCGTCAATAACATTGATAAGACCGCACCCGTAACCACCGACGATGCGCCGAATGGCTGGGTCAATAAAGATGTAACGGTGAACTTTATGGCCAAGGATATGGATTCAGATGTTGCAGCAACTTACTACACGATTGATAACGGGGCTCCGCAAACGGGCAAATCGGTTACCATTACTTCGGAAGGCATTCATAGCCTTACATACTGGAGTGTTGATAACGCCGGTAATGTAGAGGAGAAGAAAACGGTTTCGATCTATTTGGATAAAACCGCACCTTCGCTTCAGGTCGATTTGGATCAATCGATACTCAGGACTGCCAACAATAAACCTGTTTCAGTAACGGCGGTCGTTGATTCAAGTGACAGTTTGTCGGGGATTGATTCCGTTGTGCTGTCCTCGATTATTCCAAGTGAACTTGATGACGCTTCCGAACAATTGGTGGGAGATGCTACTTACGGTACGCTAGATAAGACGTTTACATTGCTCGCTAAAAAAGCGAAAAAGGCTGAACTTACCTATAGCATAACGTATACAGCAATGGATAAGGCAGGAAACCAGACAGTCTCTACTGTTATTGTACGAGTACCCCACGATCAATCAGGGAGATAAAAGAACATAAGATTCGAATGTTTTTAGGACAAATCAAAAGGGGGTGTCCCAACAGTAGATAATTTCTACTGAGGGCTACCCCCACATCGAAAAGGTTCGAATTTGGCTGAATTTTAAGATTTAAAAAAATAGAGTTGTAGAGTTTTCAAAAGTTTTGAAAACTCACTTATAGAGAGCGTATTAACTCAGGAGATTCTCTGCATCCGAATGATGCTGGTTACCAAGCAATGGCTAACGCCATCTATTTAAAGATGTTGAAACAATAAAAAGGGGGAGTCCTAGTGGCAAGCTTAAAGGGGTTTAAAAAAACAGGACTTGTACTAGCAGGGGCTTTGCTAGTAACTGCAACTGCTTTTCATTCATCTGACCAGGCAAAAGCAGATTCGAATATTAAGGACAAGTATCCGGACAGTGAAATTTCGCAAACTGAAATCCAGCTTTGGACTGGGGATGCACCTGGGTATAATGGTGTACAATTGACGCAGAAAATTACGGAAAGAAGCAAGGACCCGCAAATCCACGATCGCGCGATTACCGGTGTTCTAAATCCAAGTATCATCCCGTTTTTTCCGAGCAAAGGAAAATCAAATGGAGCAGCTGTTTTGGTAATGCCAGGTGGTGCATATGACCATTTAACCTTCGACAAAGAAGGATATGATGTTGCACAGTGGCTTAACTCAGTCGGTGTGACCGCTTTTGTATTGAAAAATCGATTGCCAGCTGAAGGATGGCGGAATGGATATAATGTACCGCTTGAAGATGCCCAAAGGGCAATAAGAATGATTAGGGGAAATGCAGACCAATGGGGCATTGATCCAACTAAAGTTGGAGTAGCAGGATTCTCCGCTGGCGGGCATTTGGCAACCACATTGGGTGAAAAATATTCAGCTCAAGTTTACAGTCCTGTGGACAGTGCCGACCAGCTAAGTGCAAGACCGGATTTCATGATTCTCGGCTATCCTGTTGCCTCCATGCAGGATGGAATCACGAATGTACCGTCCAGGCAAAAGTTGCTTGGCAGTACTCCAAGCCAGGATTTGATTGATCAGTTTTCTAGCGAATTGCATGTGAATGCTAATACGCCTCCAACCTTTATCGTGCAGGCAAGTAACGATACTTCCGCGCCAACTCAGGCTACAACTGCATTTTATAACGCACTAAAACAAGCGAAAGTGGAAACCGAAATGCATGAGTTCCGTACAGGCGGTCACGGTTTCGGCATACGTTCTGCGAGTGGTGCACTGGAATTATGGACTGTTCTTGCAGATGAATGGTTAGCTGCTAAAGGATATATTCCAAACTTGTCAGCCGAAGACATCATACCTACTGTTCAGGATTCAATAAAAGATTTGCGAAATCAATAAGATGTTTATCTAAACTTGAGGGAGAGAAAAGGAAATGAAAATCGGAAAAAAATTAGCCCCTTTTGTGGGTACCATTATACTGGCCCAAACGTTAGCCCTTCCATCTGTTTTTGCTGCACCTGTAACGACAACAGGACCAGCTTATCCAATTGGACCAGATGTTACACATGTCGAAGGAAAAGTATTGGTTGTCGCCAAGGACGGAGACGGTGACTTTACTAATGTTCAGGATGCTGTCGATGCTATACAGCCGGAAGGGCAATCTCGCGTCACCATTCTGATTAAACCTGGTGTGTACCGTGGTGCCGTTTTGGTTCCATCTAGTAAACCAAATATTTCCTTTGTTGGTTCCACTGGTGATCCGAAAGATGTTGTCATCGTTGAAAACCATGCACATGATACCTTGCAGCCAAACGGACTCATTTATGATACGGATGGCAGTGCAACTCTAACTGTTGCAGGTGACAATTTCCAAGCACGGAACATTACAATCCAGAATGACTTTGACCCAAAAACTACGACTTTAAAAAATAAACAGGCAGTTGCCGTAAAGACCGTTTCAGACCAAGTCATATACCAAAATGACCGTTTCATCAGCACACAGGACACCCTGTTCGCGAGTTCGTACAGTGATCCTGTTCCGGCATGGTCTCCAATAAAAACGAGAGCTGTGAACCCTCCGGGCGTTCCACAACCATCACTTAAAGCTAGACAGTACTATGTTGACGATTACATTGAGGGCACAACCGACTTCATTTTCGGTTCTGCCACTGCAGTATTCGATCACTGTACGATTAACGTTAAGGCGAAAAGCTATATAACAGCAGCTGATACCGAAATGACCCGGGAACACGGATTTTTGATTACAAACAGCAAAGTTGAAGCCGATCCTAGTCTGCCTGCAGGAAGCGTTTATCTTGGTCGCCCATGGAGACATACAGGAACAATCAACCCTGTAGCGCAAACAACATTCCGTAATACCGAATTGCCTGCAGCAATCAATGCACAACAATGGCATGACTGGTCAAGCCCCTATTTTAGATGGCAAGACGCTCGCTATTCTGTATACCAAAACTACGGTCCAGGTGCACAAAATATTGACCCGCAAGTTACCATACTGACTGATGAACAAGCACAAAACTATACACCTCAAGCATACTTCGGTAAATGGATGCCAAGAACTGAATAAATATTTTTATTTAGCACAAAAAACACTGGATGCTAGAACACAAAATGAATTGACCTGGGAACTGACACATGAGTAGGAGTAAGAAATTTACTTTATTAATTGATTAGTAATCTAGTTATCTAAGAAGCTTCCATAGTTGAGAGGGGTTCAAGAATGAAAATTAAGTCTAAGAAAGCGATTAGCACCTTACTCACTTTCATAATGCTTTTCACCTCGGCACTTAACAACGTTGTTGCATTTGCAAGTGAAACATCTAACGAACGGAAAATTGACATTTGGGATTTTGGAGGAATTCAAACTTCAGGAGATTTATACAACAATATTATTACAGCGGATGTTCTTGACAGTAAACCTACCATTAAATCCGGTACATTTGTAACCACTGCATTTGGAGATTTAACCTTAGCCAATCCGGTTACAAGTGACAGGTCCTACTATTATGAGTCAGATGGCACTACCGTAGGTGTAAATTCCTCTGGTTTCTGGGGAACTCAAAAGTATAGTTATGATGACGGCTATAATGCAAACGGAGTTTATTACGCTAATGGTACGGGTGGTGCCGGGAGGAGGTTTTTGACCCTTGATAATGTTGTAGCTGGGGATAAAATTACGGTTTATGGTGGAACGAGCAATGGAGATGAAACCCTTCACTTGGTTCACGCAGACGTAAGTGTAAGCGGTACAACTGTAACCGTAAAACCGGATGCTACACAAGTTCAGGATAGTACAGCCGCTTTTACTACATCTGCACAGAAGGTTGAATTCACAGCACATTATTCCGGATCCTATCAAATTTATGTTTCAGCTGATAAAGGTGGAAAGCCTTATTTCCAAAGAGTGATGAGGACTCCTGGAGTTAAGGTAAGTGGATCTGTGAATTTAAATGGCAGTGATATTTCCGCAGGGTATGCACTTAATTTTACGAATCAGAAAACAGGCGATACTACAACCGTAAATGTTAAGACAGACAATACCTTTGATGCCGTTCTACCAACGGGCTATGATTTTATAGTTAGTTTAAAGAATATAGCCAGTTACAGAATTTCCGATGAAACCAAGGTCGTAAGCACATCAACTTCTGATATTATGGCAGGAAAAAGTGCTAGCTTTGATGTTGTTGCAAACAAGCTTGTCACGATAAGTGGTAATATTAATGGCTTTGACAGCAGTTATGATGTAAGTAAATTACAAATCAAATTTACTCCTCCAGCGGGAAGCCTTACCGCACCGGTTACAGCTATCGTTGATACAAAAAATAAGACATTTACTGCGGATGTTCAGGATGGAGTATCGTATACAGCCATTATTTCAGGTGTCAACGATTATGAAATTGTGGATGGCGGCAGTATAAATGTAAGCGCCGACACCGTTCAAGATATTACAGTTGCTAAAAAATCAGTACACACTGCAAAAGGTTTATTCCAGGGATTATCCTCCACAGCTAAAATTTCAAGTATTACATTTACAAATGTGGATGATGGATACATTTATGACGGGACTGTTTCAAATGGCGGTTACACAGTAAGCCTTAGAGATGGTGCGTATAACGTTACAGCTGTTTGTTCCGAGGATTATAGCACGAGTTCTCACGTTGTTATTAATGGGCAGGATACCACAAAGGATATTCTGTTTGTTAACAACACTGCACCGGAGCCCCTTGCCTGGGTTCCAAATTTGTATGTTGGCGACAGCTCGAAAACCAATAATTTCAGAACAGTTAAGGATGCTCTTGATGCAGCAGCCCGAATGAACCCAACAGATGAAGCTCATAGAATAACCATTCATATCGCGCCGGGTGTATATAGGGCACAGCTTGTCATAAAAACTCCATATATTACACTTGTAAATTCTAATCCACATCCAACCAGCGATCCAAGTACGCAGGTTAAACTTACTTGGTATTACGGAATTGGGTATAAATATTACAGCATGGGGTCTGACGGCTTCTATCAAGCAGAAAATGCATTTGATAAGTATTCCAAGAATATTGCCAGTAAATGGGGAGGCACTGTCTATCTCACCAGTACGGGAACAGACTTCAAAGCTCAAAACATCGTATTTGAAAATTCCTTCAACAAATACATGACAGATGAGGAATTAGCAGATGGTGTAGAGCTTGCCAATATACCAACCGCAAGCCCAATAAATGTAGACAGAAAGTCTTTTACAGATGTCACTTCAAAAGCAGCGACAGAAAGAGCTGCAGCTATGATTATCGAGGGAAACCGAGCAGAGTTTGTTAATTGTAGTTTCCTTGGAAGCCAGGACACACTTTACACCGGTAGCAGCGCAACGAATAACAGTTATTTTAAAAACTCTTCTTTTATCGAAGGTAACACAGACTATATATTTGGTGACGGAAATTCAGTATTTGATAATTGTATATTGAATTTCGCTGGTTATAGTGACCAGGCTGTAGGTGGTTATATTACAGCAGCAAGGGATACAGCAGCCTATGGATACTTATTTAGGAACAGTACGGTAACAGCTGGCAGTAAAAATATGCAGGCTTCAGGTTTCTTCGGAAGACCTTGGGGTGCAGGAGCAAGAGTAACCTTTTTGAATACCAAGCTTCAGAGTGATTCGATCATAAATCCTAAAGGCTGGACCGATATGAGCGGCCCACCTGAAAATGCGCATTATGCAGAATACCATACAACTTATAATCATTCAGCAGTAGATACATCTCAAAGAAGAGCACCTGTTATAACGGATGCACAAGCTGCCGCAATCAATGTTGCCGATTATTTTGGAGGGTGGACACCATCATCTTTTACGGCTGACAGTGATACAGCTCCAACATTTAAGATTGATCCTTTCTTCACAACAGATGATGATATCAATCTACCTTATGTCGGAAATACCATTAGCTTAGGTTATGAGTTTAATAATTCAAATGATAATGTAAACGACAGTTCTTTAATTCAGTGGTACAGAGTAAGTCCGGATGGAACAGAGACGTTGATTAATGCAACAACAGCGTATATTTCAAAAACTTACAAAATTACGAGTGCTGATGCAGGCTATTCTATCAAGGCTGTTGTTACACCGGAAACCGTGAATGGTATGAAGGGCACACAGAGGTCTATTAAACTTGACAACCTGGTTAGAGTTGGCACATCCGGTGGTGGAGGAAATGAGATTCCGGATGGTCAGCGTGTAAATATTTATATAGCTGGTGATTCAACGGTTAAGACATACGGTCCAACCTCAGACACAGGTGGCTGGGGAGAATATTTACAAAGCTTTTTCAATTCGGATAAGGTGAATGTTGTTAACTATGCAAACGGTGGAAGAAGCTCAAGAAGCTTTATCAATGAGGGAAGTCTTGATAAAATTGATTCTACTATTAAATCAGGAGACTATTTGCTGATTCAATTTGGACATAATGATGAAGCAAATCAATCAGGATATCTTTTAGATAGATTTGTTTCTATGGGAGAACCGGATGCAAATGGGATTTATCCTTCCATTCCGGGTGTTAAAGAGGCAACACCGGCAAGTCTTTCCCAACAGTATGGCCCAGAATTTTATCCATATACAAGCGGTACCTTTAAGTGGTATCTGCAGCAGTTTATTGATGTAGCAAAAAATGCAGGTGCAACACCTATTTTAGTTACTCCTGTCTCAAGACAATATTTTAATCCGGATGGTACCATAAAACCTCATCATGATGCAACGGATACCACAACAGGAACGGTTACAACTTCCAATAATGCTTATGTAAGAGCCGTTGAACAGCTAGGTACGGAGCAGGGCGTTAAAGTGATTGATCTGTTTGATTTAACAAAAGATTCCTTTGAAAAAGCATACAAGAATGACCATGCAGCCAGTAATGGAAGCTCTCCTTTAGCAAAGGTAATCATGAATCCTGCCGATTCAACTCACAATAATAAAATTGGCGGTTTTTATAACGGCGGTTTACTTGCCAAGCAAATACAGGGCCTTGGATATAACATCTCTAACTATGTTATTCCACCTGTTAGAGTAGGCGGTATAGACAATAAGAACAGCGTACAATTTGAAGTGGACGCACACAGTAAAGTAAATGTATATACCCCAGATGCAAGTGGTATTTATACAAGTCAGCTAAATACTTATTGGACGGGTGAGACGCAGGATCTTATTGATCGTCTTTCTGCAGCACCTGTGGACCATACCGCTCCAGTCACAACCTCCAATGCTCCAACAGATTGGTCGAAAGACGACGTAACTGTGAAACTGGACGCTTCCGATAACGAAAGTGGTGTTGCCGAAACCTTCTATTCAATCGATGGGTCTGATTATGTGAATGGAACAACCTTTACAATCAGTTCCGAGGGAGATCATACAGTATCCTTCTATTCTATTGATCTGGCAGGAAATATTGAACAGGCTCATAATCAACATGTTCTGATTGATAAGACGGCACCTGTTACAACGGCTGCTGTTACCCCAACTCAACCGGACGGTCTGAAAGGGTGGTATAAACATGATGTAAGCCTAAGTCTTAACGTTTCTGACAAACTATCGGGTGCGGCCAAAACGGAGTATAGCTTGGACGGTGGAATCACTTGGAAAACATACACTGAGCCGATCGCAATCAATAAAGATGGAAAATATGATGTTAGCTATCGTTCATTGGATCATGCCGAAAATATGGAAAAGAAGCAAAGCATTTCTATTAATCTAGATGCCACTTCTCCTACTATCAATATGAGTGGCGTTTCGAATGATAGTTACAACGATTCAGTAGATATCAAACCGGTCATGGAGCTCAAAGATAATTTGTCCGGAATTGACACAGCAAAAACAACAATAACATTGGATGGAAACACAGTAGAAAATGGGAAGACAATTTCTCTTTATACTCTCCCGCTTGGTCAGCACGAGTATAGCGTAAGAGCCTACGATTTGGCTGGGAATATGGAAAGGCAAGTTATTACGTTCCAAACTTCTACAAGCATCCAATCGTTACAGGAATTGATTACACGCTTTACGGAAGATGGATGGATAGATAATAACGGCATAGCTAAAAGCCTGGAGAGTAAGCTGGACGCGGAAAATTTGGCTGCATTTTTGAATGAAGTTCAGGCTCAAAGTGGCAAGCATATTTCTGTACAATATGCAGATTATCTCATCCGAGATGCTGAATACTTGTCCAATAAATAAATCATGATTGAAAAGTTTTGCTTAACAGACTGTTCTCCCCCCTTAAATATGAGGGGGGAGCCTTTCTAAAGTGGGTATTGGTTAATAAATTTACTAGTTTAATATATTGATGATTTAAAGTAGCTTCAATAGTTGAAAGGGGTTCAAGAATGAAAATTAAGTCAAAGAAAGCAATTAGTACATTACTGACTTTCATCATGCTTATATCGCTAGCACTTAACAATGCTGTCGCATTTGCCAGTGATACATCCAACGACGGGACAGTAACAGCAAAAACTACTAACGGAACTCCAACGATTTGGATTGTTGGGGATTCGACCGTAAGCTCTTTTACAGATAATTACTTTTATCCAAGGTATGGATGGGGGACTCAGGTTGGAAATTATCTCGATAGTTCCTTCAACATACAAAATCTTGCCTTGTCGGGAAGAAGTTCAAAAAGCTATACAACTGACCCTGAGTATCAGACGATTCTAAGCGGAATGAAGAGCGGAGATTATTTATTAGTCGGGTTTGGCCATAATGATGAAAAACCAGAGCAGGAAAGATATACAAATCCGAACGGAAGTTATTTGGATCCAGGATCATTTGCTAATTCCTTGTATGAAAATTATATTAAACCGGCTCAGGCGGCGGGAACTCAAGTAATCCTTTGTACTCCTATTGTTAGAAGAACGGATACAGGTGTATGGAGCAATGCCAATCTTCACATTACAGACACAGTCGGAGAGTATCTAGGTGGAGATTATCCACAAGCGATTAGGGATTTGGGAAAAACGCTTAATATTCCGGTAGTTGATATGACTAATTTAACTAAAAATCTATATGATGAACTGGGTCCAAGTGAAACTCTGTATCTCCATGCGTGGACCTCTTCAAAACCGGAAAGTGTGGATAATACACATACGAATATCTGGGGCGGAAGGTATAATGCATACCTTTTAACAAAGGCAATTAAAGATTTAGGTGTAAGCGGACTTGCGGAACATGTGATAAATGCTGCAGCGCCAACGAAAGCAGATACGCTAGTTTCTAATCCTAATTACCAGGAACCGCAATATATCGGTGAATTGCCGCAAAGTACTTTATGGGCAGATGATGGTATTTGGAAAGGTACGGTTTTTGGTGATATTGGCGGTAATCCAAGCACTGCAAATCAAACCCTTGAAAAAGATAGTGATGGAAATATGCATATTGCAGTAGCAAATAATAAGGGGAAAATAACTAGTACAACTGATGGCATTGCCATGTACTACTTTAAAGTACCTGCAAACAGTACATTTACTCTAACAGCAAAAGCTAAAATTAATGGCTTTGATCTAAATGATCAAGTATCTTTTGGCTTGATGGCCAGGGACGATATGTATATTGATCAAAATTTAAAATCCACCCTTGGTGATTATGTTGCCGCAGCACCTTTAAAGCTGACTAAGGCAGCGACAGGAGGATTTTGGAATAGTTTCGCAAGAAAGAGTGGTGTACTTACCCAAGGTGGAACAGCTGCTAACCCAATATCTGTAGGAGACACCGTAAATCTTTCTATTACAAGCAATTCAGACGGCTATGCAACTAAATTTGGAAATGAAGAAGCTATCACTGGAGGGTTTGATTTTAAACTTACAAGCATCGATCCAGATTACGTTTACGTAGGTATGTTTGTAGCACGTAATGCGGATATAACCTTTAGCGATATTAAACTGGTAGTTGACGGTATTGAAGTGACCTCAGCTGATACAACAGCACCTGTGGACCATACCGCTCCAGTCACAACCTCCAATGCTCCAACAGATTGGTCGAAAGACGACGTAACTGTGAAACTGGACGCTTCCGATAACGAAAGTGGTGTTGCCGAAACCTTCTATTCAATTGATGGCTCTAATTATGTGAATGGAACATCCTTTACAATAAGCTCCGAGGGCAATCATACAGTATCCTTCTATTCTATTGATCAAGCAGGAAATATTGAAGAAAAGCAAGATATTTCTATTAAACTAGATTTCACTGCTCCTACTATCGATATAACTGGTGTGGTGAATGATGGTTACAACGATTCCGTTGATATCAATCCGCTCATAGAGTTCAAAGATCATTTGTCTGGAATTGACTACACAAAAACAACAATAGAATTGGATGGAAACACTGTAGAAAATGGGAAGACAATTCCTCTTTATACGCTGCCGCTTGGTCAGCACGAGTATACCGTAACAGCATACGATTTGGCTGGCAATAAGGTAAGCCAAGTTGTTACGTTCAAAACTTCTACAAGCATCCAATCCTTAAAGGAATTGATTACAATCTTTACGGAAGCCGGATGGATAGATAGTAACGGCACAGCTAATAGTTTGGAGAGCAAGCTGGACGCGGAGAATTTGGCTGCATTTTTAAATGAAGTTCAGGCTCAAAGTGACAAGCATATTTCTGTACAATACGCAGATACTCTCATCCGAGATGCTGAATACTTGTTGTCCAATAAATAAATCATTATCGAAAAGTTTAGCTCAACAGAAATATTTTTCTCCCTCTTCTTTATGAAGGGGGAGCTTTTCTAGTAGCATTAAAAGAAAAAGCATATAAAACGAAACCTAAAGGCACGTCACATGGCAGTATGCATCGGGTATAAGATTGTTCATAAAACGAAAGTCGTTCTACTTCAGGAGTGTTCTTTTGAAGAGGAGTAGTCTAAAAAGAAATCCTTTATATGGTGGCCCCGGAAGTTAAAGTTCGATAATAGAATTATTTTTTTAAAATACAAAAAAAACTTGCATGGTCTGCAAGTTTTTTTACGGATAAAATGAACTTGTACTGGGTCCTTCACAGTTTCGGATTACATCTTTTTTGTATGATTTATTATTTAATGTTTTTCTAGAAAGGGAGACTCAGAACAGATGCTCTAGAAAAAGCAACGGAGTGGATTGTTCCATGGAAATATTATTTATTGGACGAATCAATAATTTTAAGATTTTCGTATATGCTGCCAGGCTGGAACATATCCCCGTCGTTTATGTTTACATTTTCTAGCGTAATATTCTTTACATATTGGAAATACAAAGCTTTATCAGCATGCACTGTAACGTTTTTCATGACTAAACCATCAACAGGGCTTTCTTCTAGTCCTTGGAAGAAGGAAGCTTCTTGGGCACCTTCACAGGTGATATTTTCAATTGTAATATTTTTAATTGAAGGTGTTGTTTCATCAATGGTCCCTGTGTATGGAAGCGGAACTCCGTTCGATGTATAGTTAGAGTTAATATTAAATGCATCGCCTTCAATATTCTGCATGATGATATTGTCAAATGTAAGATTTTCAATGGTACCACCACGTCCACGAAGGGTTTTCATCCGGATACCAATGTCGGTTCCGTCAAAGATGTCGTCTCTCGCGATAACGTTTCTCACGTCACCGGACATCTCACTACCGATTGTTACGCCGCCATGTCCATGTTTCATAATGTTATTTCTGATTTCGATATTTTGGCTTGGTCTGCCAATTTGGCGACCTTCAGCATCTTTACCGGATTTAATCGCGATCGCATCATCACCAACATTAAATGTCGAACCAAAAATCTTTAACCCATCAACAGAGTCTGGGTCGACACCATCTGTATTTGGTGCATCAACTGGGACAGCTGGATTTTCAACGTGTACACTATCAATAACCACATTGTTGCTGTATAAAGGCTGGATAGTCCAAGATGGTGAATTCGTAATTTTTAGACCTTGAAGGAGTACATTTTCGGAATCCTTAAATTGAACCAATCTTGGGCGGGCAGTTTGAGTTGCTGGATTGGTAGCTTTTGGATTATCCCACCATAATCCCATATTAAAGTATACCGTTGTTTTAGCATCCGTGTTCGGGTCATATTTTCCATTGTTATAATCATATGTCCCAGCAAGGTTTACTTTTTTATAAGGATAACCGAATTCATCGACTCCGTTCGAAGGCATTGCTTTAATTGGTCCTGCATTTCCATCGACTGTTCCTTCACCGATGACTTTAAGATTTTTAGCACCTTGGGAGGCAATCAAGCTTTGATAAGAGTGGAATGTAGTACCTTCCCAACGGTCTTCAATAACGGGATAGTCAGAAACGTCACGACTTCCAAGCAGGGTTGCATCCTTTTGAATCTCAAATGTCATATTGCTTTTTAAAGTTAGAGGAGCAGAATAATATGTACCCGCTGGAAGTACGACAAGGCTGTTTGGACTAGTAGAAGCGGCATCAATGGCCGCTTGAATGGCCGCTGTATCTTTTGTAACACCGTCACCCTTTGCTCCAAAATCTTTAACATTGAAAACTTTACCTAATACATCAGTTCTCACATTTACATGCGCGCTTTTGTTTGAATGATTACCTGCAGCATCTCTTGCTACAACTTTAAAACTATACATGGTATTTGGTTTTAAGTCTTTTATGGTAAAGTTGGTCATGGCGATACCATATTCATTTGGTGTTGAGCTTCCAACTAACTTACCATCTGCATAGATATCATAGGCTGATATGCCAGTGTTATCAGTAGATTTATCCCAGATAAGGCTTACAGATTTATATGTTGTTGCATAGGCATTAAGATTAAAAGGAGCTGTTGGTGCCTCTTTATCAACCGAGATTTGTTGTGCAGAAACTGGTGTAGCCAATGTGGATGCATATGGAAAAAACGTAGAGCAACCTAGAGCAAGACTTAGTGCTACAGTTGAATAAGCTTTTTTCTTTAATTTCATAAAACGGCCTCCAATTTTTAATTTACTTCATTTAGTGGAATATCAGAATAATATACTTCTCAAAGCACCTTTCTTATACGACACCGTCCTTTCAAATTGTTAACGTGTGCATTTTTAAAAAAATAGAAATGTAAACGTTAACATTTTCTTCCCTCAGATTCTACTAACTATTTAATCTATTTTCAATAGTTTTCTGAAAAATAAAATAAAACGAGTCAAATTACCTATTCATACTTAGATGTCTACTGATGTAGGATATTTTTGCAAGATGAGGAAAGATACAACAGAGTAATATAATCCAACAAAAACGACTAATATTCACGAAATACTAGATAACATAAAACTTGAATTTTTTGCTCGATGGGAATAATTGACAAGTTATGTATCTCTTTAGTTTAACTGAAGTAAAAAACATAACCTTTGAAATAATGTTGGATAATAAAACGAACGGATGCTCGAACGTAACAAAGGGTTCATGCTGAGGCCTTTTTCTTGTGCGTGCCTTAAACACTGTGACACATAAACAAAAAAGGAGATATGAAATGGTTCACTTTCTCTATTATGTTACACCTTTCATAACGGCGTTTATTGTATTTGGCACCTTTTTTCTATATAAGAAGCCAACTATTTTGAGAAACAAAACCAACTATTATCATGCTTTGGCAGAATTAGAAAAAGATCCCCAAAATGAGGAATTAAAATTAATAGCCAGGGAATTTGGCCGGAAATTTTATGGATCTGCAAGAATCACTGGAATTGCGACAACGTTTGACGAGACAATCATAAATTGTGAAATTATCGTATCATGCGAAAACGATGAAAAGTAAAATGGGGGAAAATCGATAACCCCCGTTTTTTTTTTTTTAAGTGAGTATTTTTCGAAAATTCACTCACCTACCTAAAAAAAGTATAAAAAAATCTAAAATCAGCACGGTTTTCTATCGGAATGAAAACATTTACAATAAGATTAAGAAAGCACTTACAAAACAGAAAAGTTAAAAAAAACAAAAAAGGGGGAGGGTTTACTTGTGAAAGTGCTGAAACGATTTTTTTTACTGATAGATACTCTTTTTGAAAAAGTGGCTTTAGGCTCACTTATCGCCATGATTATTATCGTAACTCTTCAAGTTTTTACTCGAAAGTTGTTTAATTATGTTATTTCTTGGTCCGAAGAAGTAACGCTATTATTGCTTTGCTGGTTTTCTTTTATGGGAATTGCCATTGGCATTCGTGAGAAATTGCATTTGTCGATTGAATCCTTTACCTCAAAACTACCTCCAGCGGTTATTAAGGTGATTGATAAAGTGGTGCTGCTTGCGACGATCGCTTTTGGTTTCTATTTATTGAAATACGGCTGGGACTTTACCGTTTTAATGAAGGACTCCACGCTACCGGCAACCAAATTATCGAACAGCTGGGCATACGCGGTTATGCCGATTACAGGATTCATGATGATCATTTATGCTTTCTTGCAGTTAATAGGCATTGACACGAAGCGACATAAGATTGAAGGGAGTGGGCACTAACATGGATACATCAATGGTCGCTATCATTATTCTACTGGCAAGCTTTGTTCTTATGCTGGTATTCCGGTTTCCGGTAGCCCTTTCCTTAGCAGGTTCTACCGTTATCACCATGCTGTATTTGAACATTCCACTTGAAGTGGTTGGACAACGAATGATTCAAGGAGTTAACTCTTTCGCATTGCTAACGATACCATTCTTCATTTTGGCAGGGCAATTGATGAATGAGGGTGGTTTGGCCGTTCGTTTAATTAACCTCGCTATGCTAGCGGTAGGCCGGGTCCGCGGCGGCTTGGCTATGGTCAACGTCCTTGCCTGCCTGCTGTTTGGAAATATCTCAGGATCTGCTGCGGCGGACGTATCGTCGATTGGATCTGTTATGATTCCAATGATGAAGAAAAAAGGATACAGTAAGGAGTTTGCCACAGGTTTAACAACCGCAGCTGCTATTCAGGGTGTTGTAGTTCCGCCAAGTCACAACTTGATTTTATATTCTCTGGCTTCGGGCGGTGTATCGATTGCCACCTTATTTATGGCGGGGGTGGTACCAGGAATTCTAATCTGTATTGCTCTTATGATTGCAAGCCGTATCATGGCTATCCGTCAAGGGTTCACTCAAACTCAGGTCGTTGACAAAAAGGATGTTCCAAAGGTAATCAAGGAGGGAATCATCTCCATCATGCCGGTTGTGATTATTCTGGGTGGGATTTTCTCAGGCTGGTTTACGGCATCCGAATCAGGTGCTATAGCTGTATTATATGCAGTTATTGTCACATTCTTCTACTTTAAGGAAATTCCGTTCAGTCGGATGGGGGGCATCCTGCTTCGGACATTCCGGACGGTTTCCATGGTCTTGTTCTTAATTGCAGCTTCCAATGCTTTAAGTTATTTACTGGCATACCTGCAAATCCCATCAATGGTGACAAATTCTTTGTTAACCATCTCTGATAATCCGATTATTATTTTATTGATTATTAATGTTTTGCTTCTCCTCCTTGGATGCGGGATGGATATGGCACCGCTAATCTTAATCATGACGCCAATCTTACTCCCAGTTGTCCAATCACTAGGCATGGATCCTGTCCATTTTGGAATCATTTTAATGTTGAACTTGGGGATTGGACTTTTGACCCCTCCAGTTGGAACCGTTCTATTCATAGGATGTGCGCTCAGCGACGTCCCAATCATGAAAGGTGCCAAGGCAATGGCGCCGTTTGGATTGATACTCGTTGCAGCTTTGATCGTTTTAACCTATATACCGTCTATCACTTTATGGCTACCTCATTTAATAGGTAACTAAACAGTTGGTTTTAAAGAAATATCAAATAAATTAGATCAAATTTTTTAATTGGGGAAGGGGATCATGATGAAAAAATCAAAAAAACGTTTTTCCTTTGTAATGAGTGCAATCCTTGGGTCAAGTTTAATTCTTGGAGCATGCGGAGGCGGGAATACTGCTAAAACAACTGCAGAAAAAGGGTCAAAATCGGAAGGGAAAACATTGTCTTTCCGTTTAGCAGATACACACCCAGACAATTATCCTACTGTATTGGGAGATAAGAAATTTGCTGAGCTTGTTAACGAAAAATCAGATGGCCGTATTAAAATTACCGTATTTCCAAATAGTCAGCTTGGCGATGAGAAATCGGTCATTGAACAAGTTCAATTAGGAGCAGTTGAATTCACGCGTGTTAGTACCGGACCTTTGGCTGAATTTAGTAAGCCACTGGGTGTATTCAGTCTCCCATATATTTTTGACAATTCCGAACACGAATGGAATTTCTTGAATAGTGAAAAAGGCCAACAATTGTTAAAAGACTTAGAATCTTCCAAAATGGTTGGACTTGCCTATTATGATTCCGGTGCCCGCAGCTTCTATTCTACTAAACCGATAAAGAGTGTCGAGGATCTAAAAGGACAAAAAATCCGTGTACAACAGAATCAGATAAATATAGACCTGATGGAAGCACTTGGTGCCAATGCAACTCCAATGGCGTACGGGGAAGTTTTTAGTTCCCTTCAGACAGGTGTAATCGATGCAGCGGAAAACAACACACCAAGTTACGTTTCCGCCAACCACTATCAAGTAGCAAAGAATTTGGTACTTGACGGCCACCAGCGTGTGCCGGAAGCTTTACTTGCAAGTAAAGCTGTTTGGGATAAATTAAGCGACAAGGATAAAAAGATTATCCAAGAAGCCGCTAAAGAATCAGTAGAAACAGAACGTAAAGAGTGGGAAAATATGGAGAAGGACTCTGAGAAGAAAATTAAAGACGCTGGGGTAACCATTGTTGAGGTAAAGGATCTTAAACCTTGGCAGAAAAAAGTTAAACCTGTAATCGATAAATATCGTTCTGAATATGGCGACATTCTAGATGCAATCGATCAGGCAAGAAAATAAATTATTTTGGAACAAAAGAAAAAATAATAAGAAGGACTATGCTTAGAATGATATCATAAAAGCATGGTCTTTCTTTTTATCATATATATAGGAACAAGGTGAATTATGCAAAGGTTTGTAAGACATGCTTTTGAGCGATTAATGAACGTGGTGCTTATGAAAGATAAGTCACTCGTTCGTAAGTTGTTTATTTTTTCTGCACTGCTTGTTGTTGTCCCAATTGGCTTTATTGGATTTTTTTTCTACCAGAAATCTGTTGAGGTGCTTGAGAATGAAGCACGTTCATACAGCTGGCAAATCATCAGACAGGTAAACACGCATATCGAATATTATGTGGGTGATTTTGAGATTGATATATTAAAAATTTTAAACAACCAGACGCTCGATGGGTTTCTTCAAATGAATACCCAAGAGGAATTTGTGTCGAGTGGAATGGAAGCCAATGTCAAGAGCATGTTGAAAAATGCTGCCTACTCAAGATCGGATATAGCCAATATCACCATATCCGTAAATAATGTAGCTACTGTCGATGCACTAGATGTCCGCTACAATCGTTTTCAACCGGTAGAGTCCTTCCAACCGGATTTCTTTCAAAAAATCTTACCGGATACGGCTGAACCTGTTATTTTCACGCGAACACTTTCGGATGGTGAAGACAAGGTCCATGTTATATCCATTGCAAGAAGGTTGTTTAGCCCGAAGACTCTGAAACCAATCGGTTATATCGTGATGGATGTAAACTTTAAGCGATTTAAGGAAATTGCGAGCCAGGTAAATATAGGCCATTCTGGATTTATGTATATCATTGATTCACGGGGGAATTACGTCTATAATCCGAATTTTTCTAAATTGGGAAAAAAGGCTTCTCTTCAAAATATGAAAGAGATTCTTTACGGGGAAAGTGGATCTTTTCTCACAAGCGGAGCGGACAAAGATTTACTCACTTATACCCATTCTGGGTTTCTTGGATGGACTGTCATTACATCCATTCCCTATAATGAACTTATCAAGAGTTCGGTTTATATCAGAAACACCATTTTTATTACGATTCTCTTTACCTTGTTGATTGCCTCCATTCTTGGAGTAGGTTTATCAAGCAGTATCATTAAGCCGATAAGACGGCTGCAAGGGATGATGAAGCGAGTGGAAAAAGGTGATTTTAGCGGACAAGTGAAGGTAGTATCCAAAGATGAGATTGGTGAACTGACCCAGGGGTTCAATAAAATGCTGGACCGTTTAAAAGAACTTGTAAATGAGGTTTATTTTTCTAAAATCCGGGAAACGGAAATGCTGTTCCGCCAAAAAGAAATTGAACTAAAAGCACTTCAGGCACAAATCAATCCACATTTTTTGTTTAATTCCCTCGAAACGATTCGTGGAATGGCGTTAGAAAATGGTGAAGACAATATATCAGATATATCCACATCATTGGCAAAGTTATTACGTTATAATATAAATAATAACTCTCAAACCGTTTTGTTGGAGGAAGAAATTCATCATACGAATGTTTACCTTCGAATTCAGAAATACCGTTTTGATGAAAAATTGGAGTACGAATTCTTAATACCAGAATGGGCGAAAAAGCAAACAATTGCCAAATTCTCCATTCAGCCGATTGTTGAAAACTCGTTTAAGCATGGGATTGAACCTTCCGGCGGCAAATCTAAAATCAGTATAACGGCGATACAGATATCGGTTGATGCTTATATCATTAAAATTCAGGACAATGGAATAGGAATTTCTCCGGAGAAGTTGGAAGAAATTCGACGAAATTTAAGACAGAAGGATGTAATGGAAGGGGGGCCAGGAATCGGTATGGTGAATGTACATCGAAGAATTGTAAACCTTTTCGGAGAGGAATATGGTATTAGCGTACAAAGCAGTCCAGGAAGCGGAGCCGTTATTATTATTCGCCTGCCGTTAATCATGCACATTGGGCAAGCTGGTTCATAACAAAAGATATTTCTCCGAGATTTTCTAAAAAATGATTACTTTTGGGAAGTGATAGCATGTATACGATACTTCTGGTCGATGATGAGAAATGGGTTCGAACTGCACTTCGACATACGATCGCTAAGACAGGGCTCTCCTTTAATGTAATTGGTGAATGCTCCAATGGATTGGAAGCTATGGATTTTTTAAAGGAACAAGCTGTTGATTTGGTAATGACAGATGTGCGGATGTCCGTGATGGATGGGTTGTCCTTTGTGACCACATTGGCAAACGGTGAACATCAGACAGATTGTATTATGATCAGCGGCTACGATGATTTTAAGTATGTACAACATGGCCTTCGTTCAGGTGTATTTGACTACCTGCTTAAGCCTGTAGATTTGGATGAGATGAAGGAATGCTTGGAAAACTGGGTGAACCATCGCCTGAACAATGAGCATTCAGCAAAAAACTCGGTAAAAGAGGCAGACCCATCAGAATTATCCACGGTTGAGAGAGTCATTAAATACGTCCACAGTAAAGTTCCGGGTGAAGTCACTTTAACAGAAGCTGCAAACTACGTCAATTTGAATCCAAGTTATCTAAGTAAGCTTTTTAAAGACAAAACAGAGCAAAACTTTGTAGACTTCGTTCTTAAAATCCGTATGAATGAAGCAAGGCACCTGCTTGTATCGACCTCCTTAAGAGTTAGTGAAATAGCTGACAGGCTGGGATATTCCGATATAACCTATTTTAGTAATTTGTTTAAGCGTAAAACTGGTGTAACTCCATCTGAATACCGAAAGAGTGTACGTACGAATTAAAAAATGGGAGAAGGAATTTACGGGGCGTGTAACCATTATTAGAATAAAACTGTGTGGATTTTAGTTGTTTTATAGATTAACTGATAAGAGGTGATTGACTTGTTTTTCTTTGGAAAGAATGAGCAAATTGTGGATGCGGGAGAAGGTGCTAAAAGGAAACTTTTAGGAAGAGGCGGCAGCCTCATGATGGCAGAAGTAAGTTTTCAGAAGGATGCAATTGGTGCCATTCATTCTCACCCCCATGAACAGGTTTGTTATATTGTTCAAGGAAGTTTTGAGTTTCGTTTGGATGGAAAGATTCAACGAGTGGAAAAAGGGGACAGCATTTACGTCCCCTCAAATACCTTGCACGGGGTAAGGGCCCTTGAAGATAATTCGATTATATTGGACGTTTTTACACCGCAGCGGGAAGATTTTGTTTGATGTTTGATATTAAAACTTTATCCCTTGATAGGGATGGAGTTTTTTTATTTAAAAGGAGGAAGGTTGATTGAGTCTACTAAACAAAATGAAAAAACACATAAAGATTTTATGTAAAAATCTAAAAATATTTTATTAACTAAGAAAACGTTTCCATCTATAATGGAATATTAAGAAGGGAGGAAGCTTTTAGAAAACAGATGAAAGGTGGAAACATAGTTGAAGAGAGTTAAAATTAGTATATCTTTAATTCTAGTTACTTTACTGGTATTCAGCCAACTGGGTGCAACAGCTTTTGCAAATAAACAATTCACTTCAAGTGCACCTGCATCGCCTATAAACTTACAGATTCCAAATCTAGCTTATGACGAAGACAGCATAACCCTTGTATGGGAAAAGCCAGAGGATTACAGTGATATCGTAGATTTCAATGTTTATATGAATGGCAAGAAAATTGGCAGCGCTTTAAAGGATAACAGCGGCCCAGCAAAAGCTTATATCGATAATTTCTATAAAAATATTGATAAAGATAATTTCCACGTTGATATTCTCATTCATAATTTCACCGTTGAAAATCTTAAACCAAATAAATCTTATGAATTCTATGTAACCTCCGTAAATCCAGATGGTGTCGAATCGGCTCCATCTAACAAAATTACCGGAAAAACAACAGCTATACCAGAGATTTTTAATATTGTTGATTTTGGTGCCACACCAAATGATGACACAAAGGATACAAAAGCCATTCAGGCAGCCATTGATGCGGCTACACCTGGAGCGAAAGTGTTAATTCCAGAAGGTAAATTTATTTCTGGAGAAATATGGCTTAAATCGGATATGACACTTCAGGTTGATGGGTATTTACTAGGTTCTCCTGATGCAGAAGATTACAGCCGGAATTTCTGGGTATACGACTATTCAACAGACGAACGTTCCTATTCTCTCATCAATGCCCATACCTATGATTACGGAAGCCTAAAGAATATTCGCATCGTAGGAAAAGGAACAATCGATGGGAATGGATGGAAGTTGGATCCCAATTCCCCAACAATTGATGAAGCAGGGAATGAGCTTCCACGCTTATTGTCAGGCAGTAACGCAAAGGTAACTGGGAATGTCACAGTTCAAGATGGCCGTATGAGTCCATTAGATCTAGCATCTGATTCTACATATGGGAAATTGGCAGCAGCTCAATCATATGCGGCACAGGTTGATGGTATGAATCCAAAGTCAGCTTATTCTACACGCTCAAATCTAATTACGGTACGTGGCGTGGACGGAATGTATTATGAAGGAATTACGCAGCTTAATCCTGCCTTCCATGGGATTGTTAACCTTCATAGTAAGAACATTGTTGTAAATGGAACAACAGCCAAAACATATGATGCCAACAATGCGGACGGGTTTGAATTTGGTGATTCGCAAAACATCATGGTTTTCAATAACTTTGTGGATACCGGAGATGACGCGATTAACTTTGCTGCAGGCATGGGACAGGCAGCAGCGAAAGAGGAACCTACTGGAGAGGCTTGGATTTTCAATAACTATATCCGTGAAGGCCACGGCGGGGTTGTCACAGGAAGCCATACGGGCAGCTGGTTCGAGAACTTTTTGGTGGAAGATAATATTATGTATAAAACGGACGTAGGACTGCGTGCCAAAACGAACACACCAATGGGCGGAGGAGCAAGGGCTATCCTTTTCAGGGATAATGCGTTAGAAGGAATTGATGGGGATGGACCATTTGTATTCACTTCTTCTTATGAAGATGCTAATGCCGCGATTCTTTATGAGCCGGCACAGCAAATTTCTCAATTTAAGGACATCCGGATTGAGAATACCACTGTTCGCAATCAAGGGGGCAGTAAGAAACAAGCCATCCTGGTAAAAGGAAATAACGATGTAGGGGAAGTCTATCACGAAAATATCACCTTTGAAAATGTTAAATTTGATCATGTATTTTCCGCTAATCTGGATTACGCCAAAGATTTCAAATTTAAAAATGTTTCGTTTACAAACGTCAAAGATAATGGTGGAAACCCATGGAGAATTACCAATTCTACAGGACTTGTCTTTGAAAATACAACAGGAGCTCCTGATGATGCAGCACAAAAACCTCAATGGTCAGAAAATGCAGCTGCACAAGCTGTATCGTCAGAGGATGGAAAGAGTGTTACCTTAACATGGATCGGAGCTTCTGACAATGTTGGAGTTTCAGGGTATACCATTTATAAGGATGGAAAGAAAATGGACACAGGATACACAACAACTAAAAACACAAGGTTTACCGTTAACGGTTTAACACCTGGCAAAGAGTACACATTCAAAGTGGAAGCGACGGATGCAATGGGTAATCGTACTTCTGATGGTCCTGAAAAGAAAATAACCACAAAGGGAGAAGCAGATGTAACGGCACCAGTACTTCCAGGTGATACTAAGATTAAAGAACCAACCACGACCATACCTGCAAATGAAACGTTCAGCGGCAAAGAAGTAGAAGTTGTATACCCTGGATTCACTTGGGCGTCGCTTGACTGGGAATCAGCAAGTGATGATACCGGTATTGCCGGCTATAATGTGTACGCAAATGGAGAATTCCATGGCTTTGCTGAATCCAGCAACTATACGTTAACCGAACTTCAGCCAGGTACCAAATATGTAGTAGAAGTGGAGGCAGTCGATCTTGCAGGCAATAAAACAAAATACGGCTCCCCTTTGAATCTCGTAACAGCTGATCCGTATGCTATTGGGGCTCCATCTTTTACAGGCGGGCTAAAAGCTCAGATTGGGATGGATGGTACAAGTGTGTCCCTCTCTTGGAACAAGGCAGCCGCCATTAACCAAAAGATCATCGGATACCGTGTGTATGTAAACGGAAAAGCCATTAAGCCTGATGGGGCAGTATTTACACCAATTAATGCGGAAATGACAACCGCTGAAACACATTATACGGTTACTGGCCTTAAACAAGGTAAACTGTATACCTTTAAAGTGGAAGCTGTAGGACAGGGAATCAAATATTCAAAAAGAGAAAGACTATCTGATGTCATTCCAAACGGTCTTGATAAAGTTATAGGATATCGCTGGAGTGGTTTTGGTCCAAGCGAAACCGTTCATTTAATACCCGGGAAGGCTATTAGCGAACAGGCCAAATCAAAGTAAGAATATAATAATAGAAGAAACAGGGTGGGATTTTAAAATCCCCCCTGTTTTTAATGGTGATATCACAAGTTTACGTCTTTATAAAAAAGAATAAGTAAATATGACTATTAATCAAGTTGTTACAACCAAAACTATTTTACTAATTTCTAAAACAGTTAAAAATATAAAACGGTTTTCTAAAGATTTTGTATTCTCAAAAAAATATTGCACTTGCATAATAACACTTAGACTTTACGAAAGGAAGGTAATAGAATTGGTCGTTTTTAAAAAGGGAAACAAAAAAATGATGCTCTCTTCAGTGACATTAGTAACAATACTAAGTGGTTTTCATCCAGATTTCAGTTTTGCTGAGTCAGCTGTGGGATCACCAAACTATACGGAAACCTCCGTGGCTGCTTCTGCAACCGAGATTACAGTTGTCGATACGTCTCAATTAATTAGCGGACTTCATATTAAAAAGTTAAAAATGTTAGGCATTACAGGGGGAGAGATGGAAACAGAATCTCCCGACATTTATCCGCCAGGTAATAAAGTAAAAATGAAAGAGGTAGATTTCATAGGCGGTAACCTGATTGCAGTAACGTTTGACAAAAAGCTAGAATCAATAAACCTTAATGACATCTCTTTTTTAAAAAATGGAGAGCATCTTGATGTAAAAAGAGCAGCAATTGCTGAAAATAAGGATGGTCATACGGTCATCTTCTTTGAATCTGCCACCCCCATCAATTCAGAATCCATCAACATGGAAGACAAAATGATAGCCTCAGTCGTTAATGAAGACTCCACAGATATCAATGGAAATACTTTAAAAATCGAAGACCACAGAAAGATCAAAGATATTACACCAAAGTTGAATGAAATACCCAATTTATTGACCGTATCCAAGGATGGCCTAGCAGATTATACTACCGTCCAGGGTGCAATTGATGCGATTCCTGCGAATAATGCCGAAAGAGTGGAAGTTTTTATCGAAAATGGTGTGTATAAGGAGCTTGTTACCATTCCTAAGGATAAGCCTTTTATTGACCTTAAAGGTGAAAGCGTTTCCGGGACCGTCATTACTTATGATAACTATTCAGGTAAGGAAAAGCCAGGCGGTGGTACCTATGGAACAACCGGCAGTGCCAGCGTCTACATTTATGGAGATGATTTTACCGCCGAAAACCTTACCTTTGAAAATTCATTTGATGAGCAAAGTGTGAATGTTAGTAATAAGCAGGCTGTAGCTGTTTATGCAAGAGGTGAACGCCAAACCTTCAAAAATTCCCGGTTTATTGGGAATCAGGATACATTGTATGTAAATGGCGGAACACAATATTTCTACCAATCTTATATCGAGGGTGATGTTGATTTCATCTTTGGGCGCTCAAGTGCCGTCTTTGAAGAATGTGACATTTTTTCTCTTGACCGCGGCTCGTCAACGAATAACGGATTTGTAACCGCTGCCAGTACGTTGATCACGGAGCCGTATGGATTCTTATTTCTTGATTCGAAGCTGTTAAGCAATGCTCCGACAGGTACCGTCTATTTGGGGCGGCCTTGGCATCCTAGTGGAGACCCCAATGCCATCGGAAGTGTAGTTTTTATGAATAGTTATCTCGGACCACATATCATAGCGCAAGGCTGGACTGATATGTCAGGTTTTTCATACAAAGACGCGAGATTTTATGAATACAAAAATGATGGCCCAGGAGCAGTAATAAATCAAGATCGCAGGCAGCTGTCTGACGAAGAAGCCAAGCAGTACACGATTGAAAATGTCCTGAAAGGTTGGAATCCTAAAGGCAACTTGTAAAAAAATGGAATATAAGAAGGAGTATGATGAGAAAAAAGCTAAAAGAAAAAATTCTATTAAAATAGCAAAAATGAATTCTGTGTAACTTCAAAATACTGTTATGAAAGTGAATGGGGAGTGAGAAATTTGAAGGCGTTAGCAAAAATACGAAGTGTTTTACTTGGTTTGCTTTTCGTTTGCAGCAGCATTCCAGCAGCATATGCAGAAGAAACAGGCGGTAATCAGGAAGCAGCGCAAACTGAGGGAGTAGTGTGGCAAAGCGTTACATTTGGCCAGTCAACAGATTTGAACTTTGCCGCGAATGTTTTGCCTGAAAAAATTGGTACAAACTATGCAGCACCAGAAAAGCCCGGCACCATTGAGGGAAAAATTATGTTAGAGAGCAGGGGAGGAAAGCTGGCTCCTGGACACGACGGGATGACCTTCTACTATACAAAGCTCGATCCCAATCTAGATAACTTCGTCTTGGAAGCTGACATGACGATCGAACAGTTCGGTCCGGAAACAGGGGCTAGACCAAATGGTCAGGAAAGTGCAGGGATTATGGTCAGGGACACGATCGGTGCACCGCGGCAAGACCCGATGATCCTTGGTTATGAAGAAGTTCCAGCTGCTTCTAATGTTTTTGGAGTCGGTATGATGCGTAATGGTGTAGCTCCAATCTACAGGACAGGTGTCCTATATCCATGGGGGAATCTCGGAAGTCAATTAAAAGCCTCTCCTTTTACAACTGATTCACAGTATAAACTTCCTGTTGGAACACCTGTTAAGGTAAGGCTGGAGCGGACTGACACAGAATTTATCATGTCTGCTACCTATACCCATTTGGCTGAAGAAAAAACATTTGAACAAAAAATCAAAGGAGCCGATCTTGTTCAAGTGATGGACAAGGATCATATGTATGTTGGATTTTATGCAGCCAGAAATGCCAAAATGACGATTCAGAATGCAAAACTAACTCTTAGCGAAGCCCATACTGTGCCCACACCGCCAACGGAGCCTGTACTAGATAAACCAAGTATGAGCTTACTTTCGGCGCCAGAATCTGGTTCACAACAGTATGAACTGAAAGCACTTACCAATTATAGCGGCACAATATCAGTAGTAAAAGATGGGGAAGAAGTAGTGAGCGGGGCAGCGGTTCATAAGGATCAGGCATATTCATTTAGTACAGTATTGGATAGCCCAACCACCGATTTTATTGTGACCTATACGCCAAGTGAAGGACCATCCACTTCATCCATCACCAAGAACCTTTCCGTAACAAAGAAAATTTATACGAACGGGGCAGGATTGTATGTTTCACCAAAAGGGACTAGTTCTGCCAAAGGAACAATCGATGATCCAGTAGATTTGGAAACGGCCATTAAATTCGCCATACCTGGTGAAACGATTTACATGCGTGAGGGTATCTATACCCCTTCTTCGATCATTACTATTAAGAAGGAATATAGCGGTTCCAAAGAAAAAATGAAAACATTAACGGCTTATAATGGTGAAAAAGTAGTGATTGATGGGCAAGGGAAACTTAGTAATGTCCTGCAATTAAATGGAGATTACTGGCACTTGTTTGGCATCCGGATCACGAAGGCATCTTCAAGTGGGATGCGAGTAAGCGGTGACCATAATATTGTGGAACAAATGCTGTTCAACTATAACCTAGATACAGGTCTGCAAATTAGCGGCAGTGGTTCCAATCCAGATTTATGGCCGAAGTATAATTTAATCTTAAATTGTGAATCACATGATAACCGTGACCTTTCCGACGAAAATGCAGACGGATTTTCCGCCAAGCTGGGTGTCGGTGTCGGAAATGTCTTCAGAGGAAACATCGCCCATCATAATATCGATGATGGCTGGGATTTGTACAACCGAACGAATGAAGGCGCAAATATGCCAATAACCCTAGAAGGAAACATTGCCTACTCAAACGGTAAACTAAGCAATGGCTATAACAAAGATGGCAACGCTGGTAATGGTTTTAAGCTGGGCGGGGAAGGATTGCCGGTTGCTCATATTGTTCGAAACAATATTGCTTTTGACAATAATATGGATGGTTTTACGGACAATTTTAATCCAGGTAAAATGGTTGTGGAAAATAACACAGCTTTTAATAATAAAAGGTTTAACTATGTGTTTCGGATCAATCCATACTTCACGGCTCAAGAGCAGGGGACTTTTAAAAACAACCTTTCCTATCGAACTGCTTCCGGTGCAGTAAAGGATTTTATTTCAGGTAATAATGATAGCACGAATTTCTTCTATGACGGAGCCAAAACATCCAACAGCGAGGGGACCGTTGTTACTTCTAAAGACTTTGCCAGTTTTGAGATACCAGACCAGTTTGATAGAGATATAGATGGAAACATCCTTTATGGCAGCTTTCTTCGTATCTCTCCTGATAGTTTCCTAAATAGTACTGGTATCAATAAAGGCTATGTTGGCGCACTGCCGGCAGATCCTGTGTCAATTAGACTGGATGGCCCTGACACTCTAAGAGAAGGGGAATCAGCAAAGGCAGTTGTCGTTGCCAGATTCTTTAATGGCTCTGAAAAAGTTTTATCCTCTGGAATTCAGTTCAAGAGTGGAGATAACTCCATTGCTGCAGTAGACCGGGGAGGCAATCTTCAAGCCGGGGAGAAAGGGAAAACTTCTGTTACCGCTTTTTACCATGGCTTGGAGGCAAAGCTTGAAATCCATGTAAAACAAATGCCCCCAGGGTTAAAATAACCGAATAATAGAAAAGAAGGCAGCTGTTCGCAGTTGCCTTTATTTTGTTGTGCATATTTAAATAATATATAAAAAAATATGAACATCTAAAAAAATCAAACAAACAGCTAAAGATATTGAATTCTCCGTGTAAGCGTTTTCTGTTAAGATAAAAAACAAGAAAGGAGGATCCATTCAATGAATCTAAGACAAGAGCTGGAAGTACCAGTAGTTTCTACTGAGAAAAAGAAACCAATCAAAAAATATAAACTAGAAAAATGGATACCTTATTTGTTTATTTTGCCATCAACACTCATGATTGTAACCTTTTTGTTCTATCCGATTGGGACGGTATTCTACTACAGTCTCCAAAATTATGATATATCCGCTCCCTTTTATAACGGTTTTGCCGGGATAGACAATTTCAAGAAGATTTTTTCGGAGGATAAATTATTTCTTCCAAGTTTGTTAACCTCTTTTAAATGGGTGGTTTCTCAGGTAGGCTTACAGTTGGTCTTTGGCTTAATTGCAGCACTCCTTCTTAATCAAAAATTTAAGTTTAGAGGGATAATAAGAGCGGCTGCCTTTATTCCATGGGCCATCTCGGGTGTGTTAGCCTCTGTAATGTGGTCCCTAATGTTTAATGAACATATGGGGGTTATCAATGATCTTTTCATGAGGCTGGGGATTATCAGTGAAAGCAAGGCATGGCTGGCTGATGGCACGACTGCTTTTATATCGGTCGTTATTGCTGAGTTATGGAGAGGTGTTCCTTTCTTTGCCATTACCTTACTCGCCTCACTTCAAAGTATCCCAGAAGAACTTTATGAAGCGGCAAAAGTGGATGGTGCAAGCAGAGTGAAATCGCTCTTATATGTGACACTGCCTTCATTGAAAAATACAATTGTCCTGACAACGTTACTCCGTGTGATTTGGGAGTTTAATAACGTCGACCTTCTTTTCAACCTTACTGGCGGAGGGCCGGCACACAGTACCACAACCTTGACGATGTACATTGCTGAACAGGCAGTACACGGATCAAATTTTGGATATGGCTCAGCACTAACCGTTGTTGCTTTTGGTATATTACTAATCTTTGCAATGATCTATTTAAGGATTACACGATATGATAGGGAGGGGAATTAACATGAAAAACACAAAAAGGGTTGACCGGCTGCTGACATTTAATCTGCCGCTACTGGTTATGCTCGCTTTTACTCTCTTTCCGTTATACTGGACCATTAATACGGCTTTTAAGCACGAAGGAGATATCGTCAAGCGGCCGATTGGATATATTCCTGCGTCGCCGACAATCGATAACTTCGTTACAGCATGGACAAATGTAGGGTTTTCAACCTACTTTAAAAATAGTTTAATAGTTGGTGTATGTACGGTTTTTATCGTATTAATTCTATCAACTTTATCAGGTTATGCCTTAAGCAGGTACAAGTTTAAGGGGAAGCGTGCATTCCTTCTTTTGCTCTTATGTACACAGTTTATTCCAAGGTCCATGTTAATTATACCTTTGTTTATTATCTTCAAACATATGGGGTTAATCAGTAACCCGCTTTCCTTAATTATTACTTATGCGGCTGTTGAAATTCCATTTACGACCGTTTTAATGAATGGTTTCATATCAAACGTCCCTCGAGAACTTGAAGAAGCGGCGATGGTAGATGGCTGTAACAAGCTGCAGGCAATTCGTTATGTTATTTTCCCGCTCTTGGTTCCAGGGATCGTAGCAACGAGTGTATTTACCTTCATTTATACCTGGAATGAATTCCTAATTGCCCTGATGCTGACAAACCAGCAGGGCAAGTTTACACTTCCAGTCGGCCTCAGCTATATGATGGGTGAATTTAATATCAACTATGGCGCTCTAGCGGCCGGAAGTGTAATCGCCTTAATTCCGGCAGTTCTAATGTTTGCCTATGCACAAAAACATTTGGTAAATGGCATGGGTGGAGCTGTCAAAGGATAACTTACTGTTTGATTAAAAGACTGTGTTAAAGATCATCCGTTGCCTTGCAGATTGAAGCGGAAAACAACAGCAACTTTAATACAGCCTATATAACAACATAAACCAAAAGGATTGAGGGGGATTTTTGTGTACAAAAAGTTTTGGAAAACAATTGCCGCTACATCAATGGCAGCGTCAATACTGCTTGCAGGCTGCGCTTCCGATTCCGGCAGCAGTAAAGAAGCAAGCACAAAGGAAAAGAAAACAGATCCAAATGAAAAAATCACGTTAACGTTTTGGGATGAAAATGCCGGACCGCAGCGTACACCAATCTGGGAAGAATTGATTAAACGATTTGAAGAGAAAAATCCTAACATTGATGTTGAATATGTCGGGCTTCCAAAAGACTCAGCAAAAGCAAAGTACGATGCATCCATCGCTGCCGAGGATACTCCTGATGTGGGAAGTGTGCAGACTAGCTGGCTCCCAGAATTTGCATTGAGAGAGGCATTGCTGCCATTAGATTCCTATTATAAAAAATGGGAGGATAAAGACAAGATTAATAAAGGAGCAATTGACTTTAACAAAGAAATCGTTGTTGACCACAAATTATACGGCATTCCATATACACAAAACCTTGATATTCTTTGGGTCCGTTCTGACTGGTTCAAGGAAAAAGGGACAAAAATTCCTGAAACCTGGGATGATTTCTTCACTGCTGTTGAACAGCAAACAGACAAAGCCAACAACCGCTATGGTTATACCATCCGCGGAGGAGCTGGCGGATCGTTCCAATTACAGCGTTTAATGTATGCATACTCAGGTAAAGAGGACTACATTAAAAATGGCAAAAGTACAATCAATAGCAAAGAACATGTTGAGTTTCTGAAGAAGTATTTTGCCTTGTATAAAAAGGATACACCGCAAAGTGATATCACAAACGGATACAAAGAAATGATTGCTGGATTCGATACTGGTGCAGTTGCTATGGTTCAGCATAACATTGGTTCTTTCGGCGAACATAAAGAGGCATTAAAACCAGATCAGTTCCAAGCGATTCCACTTCCAAAAACGGCTGATGGCAAATATGTAGCAGAAGGCGGTAACACCATCGGAATCAGTGTATTCAAAACCACAAAACACCCAGAAGCAGCATGGAAATTGGCAGCATTCCTGAATTCAAAGGACAGCCAATCGTACTGGAACCAGCAGGTTGGTCAGATTCCTACGAACTCTGATGTATTAACTGAACAATGGGTAAAGGATTCTCCACACATTCAAACAGCATTCAAAGTTTATGATGATCCCAATACCATTCTTTACAAGCCGCCATTCTATCTGCCTGAATACCGATCCATTCTTGATACAGTAGTGGATCCAGGAACACAGGCGGTCATGAGCGGAAAAATGACGGTAGAAGAATTCCTTGATCAGTGGGCAAAAGCGATTGAAGACGCTCAAAAGAAATACGATGAGCATTTCAAAAAATAAACATTAAAAATAAAGCCGTCTAGAAGCTACTTTCGAGACGGCTTTATCTCTTCTTTAGGAGGCGGATGGGTTGATAGGAAAAGAATTTCCCTCTGAGATAAAAGAATACGTGGATGAGAAGACGGGAGCCACTGTTTTACAATTAACATCCGATGGCTCAAACAACTATCATTTTTATTTTACAGACAATGCTTTCACAGAAGGAGACGAAGAGATTTTCTTCCTCTCTGACCGATCTTCGAAGGTGCCGTGGATTTATAATCTTTTTAAGATGAATTTGAATACAGGAAGGTTGATTCAATTAACGGATGAAATGGATGGGATTACCCCTGGCAGCCATACAAAAACGCCAGATAGCGAGATTATCGTATATGTAACGGGAAATCTGATTAAAAAGCTTAATACAAGAACATCGGAGATAACGGTTGTTTATGAAGAAAGAAACGATGTTCATCTGGGCCATCCACATATCTCCCCAGATAAAAAGTATATTGGTCTGGCCAGGAATGAACGAGTTCGAATCCCCCGGGGAGCCAACTACAAAGGATTTAAAGAAACCATGTACGCAACTAAAAGGGGTTGGATTACCCTGATTAGTCTCGATGAATCAAAGGTAATGGATGTCTTTGAAGATACACATTGGCTCGGGCATTTTCAATTTTGCCCGATCGACAGCAGTCTTGGCATGTTCTGTCACGAAGGTCCGTGGAACCTTGTCCACCAAAGGATTTGGCTTATTGATATGACGAGCAGAAGTGTACAGCCTGTCTACCGCCAAGGGGAAGATGATTGTATCGGTCACGAATTTTGGACAACGGATGGGAAAATCTTTTTTGACAATCGTCGAAGAGGTCATGATGGGACGATTACAGTTGAGAAAACCCAAGCGACGATAGAAAAAGTGGAAACAGACCAAGTTCCGTTCATCGGACTGGCTGACAAAGACGCTACGATCCTCCGTACAGTGGATTTACCTTATTACTGCAACCATTATCACAGCAATAAGGATAATACCCTTTTAGTTGGAGATGAGGTAGAGGACCTTGTGTTAATCAACATTGAAGGTGAAGAGGCTTCAATTGAAACACTCTGCACCCATATGACTAGCTGGAATACGCAGCAAACTCATTGCCATCCCACCTTTAGCTGGAATAATGAAAAAATCTTATTCACTTCTGACCGTGAAGGTCGGACGAACCTTTACTTGGTAGATATGAAAAAACGTAAAGGGGGAGCGTAAATGTTTGTAAAAGGAAATACGATTCAAGCTGTTTTTGCAGGTGAAGGAGCAGGGCGCAAGCTTCTGGCCCTGGGCGGAAGCATGATGATGACAGAGATCGCGTTTCAAAAGGGATCCATTGGTGAAATTCACTCCCATGTCCATGAACAGATTAGTTATATTGTTCAAGGCAGTTTTGATTTTACTTTGGATGGGAAGGTACAACGCGTGGAAAAAGGGGATAGCATCTATATTCCTTCAAACACCTTGCACGGTGTAAAGGCCCTCGAGGACGAATCTATTATTTTAGATATCTTTACACCGAAGCGAGACGATTTTCTTTAATAATTGGAAATAACAGGAGGTACATTCATGAATTATTCAGAAGCCAAAACCACAAATGTAACGGCAGAAATTGCATTAACGATGGCCGAAAAAGCATCCAGAACATTGATGAGAACTTTTACACCGGAAGAACTGCCACCGGCAAATGTCTGGCACTATCATCAGGGTGTTTACCTTTACGGGATGCAGCGTGTTTGGGAGAAGACACAAAATCAAGAGTATTTTGATTATCTTAAAAGCTATATTGATAATCTCCTAGATGAAGAAGGCAATTTCCTATTCGAACGAGACCAGCTGGATTCTATTCAAGTAGGAATATTGTTATATCCATTGTTAAATGAGACGAAGGATCTGCGTTATAAGAAAGCTGCCGATAAACTAAGAAATTTATACCATACCTTGAACAGAACAAAAGAAGGAGGTTTCTGGCATAAAGACAAATATCCATATCAAATGTGGCTGGATGGTTTGTTTATGGCTGGACCTTTTGCTTTGATGTACCAGAATGCCTTTAACGAACAAGGATTGGACGACATGGTCCTATTCCAAGAAAAGCTAATGCGCAAAAATATGAAAGATGAAAATGCAGGACTTCTTTACCATGCCTACGATGAAAGCAGAAAGATGCCTTGGGCAAATCCTGAGACAGGCTGCTCACCTGAGTTTTGGGGACGTTCAGTTGGCTGGTACGGCACTGCTTTGATTGATATCCTCGATCTTCTTTCAAAGGACCATAGCGGAAGAGGAGACTTGATAAAGTCCCTGCAAGGTCTTATTAAAAGCCTTGTCAGCTATCAGGACCAAAAAACCGGATTATGGTATCAAATCGTAGACAAGGGAAGTCAAAAGGATAACTGGCTTGAATCTTCCTGCTCCAGCCTGTTCATTTATACCATTGCCAGAGCGGTTGAACAGGGATATGTGGGTAAAGAATACCTTGAAGCAGCAATCAAGGGATATCAAGGATTATTAAATGAGATGATTGAGGTCGATGGTGATTCATTGACGATGAAAGGAATCTGTATCGGAACTTCTGCAGGAGAGTATGACTATTACGTGTCTCGTCCAGTTTCAGAAAATGACCTTCATGGTGTGGGTGCATTTATTTTAGCCAGCATGGCTTTAGTAAATAATATTAAATAATAGATTAAAGGAGTGTTCTGGGTGAAAAAAACATTTAGCAGTCTATTAGCAGTGTCTTTGTTGGCAATGGGGATTTCATCGGTTTCTGCGTCATCGCCTGACTTGGGAAGGGAGGTTCTTGCACCGAACGATGGCTGGGCCGCCTATGGAATGGGAACAACAGGCGGAGCAAAAGCTGATGCCAGCCATGTATTTACCGTAACAAATAAAGCCGAGCTTTTGAAGGCCCTTGGCGGCGGCAAGGATAACACCTCTAAAATTATTTATGTTAAAGGTACGATTGACTTTAATGTAGATTCGAATAATAAGCCGGTTGGTCCTGAGTTTTATGCAGATCCAGCATATGATTATAATGCCTACCTTGAAGCCTATAAACCTGATGTATGGGGACATGAAAAAGAAGTGTCCGGTCCGCTCGAGGATGCACGTGCCCGCTCTGCTCAGAACCAAAAACAGCAGATAGTTGTCAATATTGGGTCCAATACATCGATAATTGGACTGGGCGATGATGCTAAAATTATCGGCGGCAGCTTTATTATGAGCGGGGTGGAAAATATCATTATCCGCAATATCGAATTTCAAGCCCCTGTTGATTTCTTCCCACAATGGGATCCGACAGACGGCGAGTTTGGTGAATGGAACTCCGAGTACGATAATGTAACGGTAACAAATAACTCGCACAATGTCTGGATTGACCATAACAAGTTAACAGATGGAGAGCACCATGATGAAGATTTTGGGAAAGTTTTCGGAAGAACCTACCAGCAGCATGACGGCTTGCTTGATGTAACGAATGGCGCTGATTATGTAACCATTTCTTACAATGTGTTAGAGGACCATGACAAGACCTCACTTATCGGTTCCAGTGATAGTAAAAAGAGCGACGAGGGACACTTAAAGGTCACGATTCACCATAATTATTACAAAAACCTCACACAGAGACTGCCGAGGGTCCGTTATGGCCAAGTACATGTGTACAACAATTACTATGAGTTTAATAAAGACTCAGATTACGAGTTTGATTATGCTCTAGGTGTTGGCGTAAACTCAAAAATTTATGCAGAGAACAATTATTTTAATTTTGATTATGATATGGATCCTGGAGAAATTATCAAGGATTGGAAGGGGACATCGATTTATGAAAGTGGATCTTTTGTAAATGGAAAAAGCTCCGCGAATGAAGTCGACTTAGTCGGTGCCTTTAATCAATCACATACAATACAGCTAAATGAAAACGTTGGCTGGGAACCAACCTTGTTTACGAAAATCCAGCCAACACAGGCAGTCCCAGCGCTGGTAAAAGCTAAGGCGGGCACCGGTAAACTAGATTAGGCTATAAAGAAACCCATAAATTCTTTTATGGGTTTCACCTGTTTGGTGATAGGAGTTTCGGAAAGTTGGGAAAAACCTATTTACCGGTTTAGAAAAATGCTGTATTTTTAATATTATGAATAGTGGAAAAGGAATGGAGAGGAAGTTTCATGTTTGTAAACGCTTCCTGATGTGCCTATGAGAAATAAATTCATCGTCTTTATTAAAAAGTATTTTTTATTTTCATTACGATCCACGATCATCTCGTTATTTCTGCCGGTGATGATATTCTTTATCGCGTTCACAGGGTGGATTTCCTATCAGCTGGCTGTGACTCAGCTGGAGGAAAATGCTTATAAAAGTGTTGATGATACAGTATTCCAAACCAAGTCCTATTTAGAAAACAGGCTATATGATGTTTTTGAGCAGCTGGTTGCTTTTTCAAATCAACCGAGAACACTGGATTTGATAGATTCGGAATCTTCTGAATTAAGGCCGGATGATTACATTAAAATAAACAATTCACTAAAAGTGATTCATTTGAATTTTAATACGATTATAGAATCTATTCTCGTAGAAATGCATAATGGAAAGTTTACATTATTCCGCAGTGATTTCCGGATGAAATTCAATCATTTTCCTTATGAGCAATACGAAGAACTATATCATGGAAGCAAGGAAGGGTTCTATTGGCAAAACGACCACACTGATGATATTTTTGCGAGTAAATCGGAAGTGGTTAGTGTTTTTAAGTTGATTGGACATGACAACTCAAAAGCAAATGGGATCTTGCTCTTTAATTTAAGAAAAGATTTTTTTGAAAACGTTCTAAATAAATCCTTAATTGGGGAACATGGCTATCTTACCCTTGTCAGTCGGGACGGAGTCTTAAATTCAAAAACAGTCGGAAAGGAATACCGTTTAAATTCAAACGAATTAAGCTATTTGCAGTCATTACAGGAAGAAAAAGGCCGATATGAGTTTCAAAATACCGCTGGAAAGAACATGACAATTATCTACGATACAATCGGTGTGAATAAGTGGAAAGTGGCGGCTGTTTTCCCGACGGATGAGATTTTAGAGAAGGTCAATTATATTAAAGTTGTAACCGTTATTGTTATTTTAATGCTAACCGCTATAGCTATTTTAATTGCAAACTTTATGGCTAAATACATTACCAATCCAGTCTCTGCCCTAATTTCACAAACGAAGCAAATCAATGAAAATAATTTAAATATTACATTTTCTCATAAAGGTCCTAGAGAAATTGGAATTTTAAAAACAGCATTGGACGATTTATTAGTGAAAATTAACACGCTCTTGGCTCAAATTAGACTTGAACAAGATGAAAAGCGGCAGCTTGAGTTCTCGATTATGCATGCCCAAATCAATCCTCATTTTCTATATAATACCCTGTACTCGATTAAGGGCTTATCCGACATGGGAATGAATAAAGAAGCCAGCAGTATGATTACAGCACTGTCCCATTTTTTCAGGATTAGTATCAGCAGAGGGAAAGAAATTATCAGTTTAGAGGAAGAAATTGCACATATCCAAAATTACCTGATCATCCAGGAAATGAGATATGGTGATGATTTTTCATATGAAATTACGATGGATCCCAATTTATTAACCTGCAGAATAGTTAAACTGACCTTGCAGCCCCTGATAGAAAATGCCATCTATCACGGAGTCAAGCAAAAAAGGGGAAAGGGGAAGATTACGATAAAGGGATATGAAATAAACGATATGGTATGCCTCGAGGTAATTGACAATGGCTCTGGAATTGACAATGAAAGACTTATTGGCATTAAGGAAGAGCTAGAGAAAAAAAGGAGTGATTCCCCGACAATCGGAATTGGTTTAAGAAGTGTCCATGAACGAATCAAACTGCATTTTGGGGAAATCTATGGGTTATCAATTGAGAGTGAATCAGGAGTTGGAACAAAGACCCTAGTAAGAATCCCAAAAACACGGGGGGATTTAACTAATGTATAAGGTAGCAATTGTTGATGACGATCGAATTATCCGAAAAGGGTTATCCAGTGTAATCCCCTGGACGGAACATGGATTTGAATTGGTTGGAGTAGGTGCCGATGGTGAACAAGGTCTGGAAATTATAAAAGAACATGATCCACATATTGTCATCTCCGATATCCAAATGCCCTTTATGGATGGGCTCGAGATGACTAAGGCAATCAAAGAACATAATCCCAAAACAAAAGTAATCTTGTTAACGGGCTATGAGGATTTTAAATACGCACATGAGGCTATTAAATTAAAAGCCTATGATTATCTGCTTAAACCAGTAGAAACTAGTGAATTGATTGAAAAACTGAAACAAGCCTCGTCAGAATTAGAGCTTGAACTGCAGAAGGAAAATCATATCAACGAGAGTCAACTTTATATTCAGCAACAGTTTCTTAAGAGGCTGAGCCTTAGCGACTTAACGAATGAAGAAATAGTGAAAGAGTTAAGTATAGTAGGTATGGAGCCTAAGGGGACACATTCAGCGGCACTGTATGTCAAAATGGACCAAACCGACTTTGACCCTGAGAGAGATATGGAAACTGTAAAGGACCGTATCATGGAGCAGTGCCGAAACATCCTTGACCGATTTAAGATGGACGGTTGCGTGGTAAACGCTGAAAACGAGCATTTTGCTGTCTTCCTATTTGAGTCCGATTTACGGGAAGATGATTTTTCTGGTGCTATTTCAAATGTAACTCGCCAATTCCTTTCAACGGTAAAAGAGAAACTTCATACGACAATCACTATTACAAGCGGGAGAATCTATAATGAACTGGCAGACGTTTGCCGTTCCTATCGAGAGGCAGTAAAAGCCATGGACTTCCGTCATTTAGTAGGGATTAATCAAGCTTTTTCTATTGAAACAATTGAATCTTCAAAGCGTGAGGAAGTGGCTGAGCAACTACAAATTGAAGAAGATCTCTTCCGATATATTTCACTGGGTCTTCCTGAAAAAGTGACGGAGCTGCTAGAAAAGGCCAAACATGAACTTCTTACAAATAAACGAGTATCCTTGCAGGAAATCGTATTGTTTGCTGTTAGAGTCATTAGTTTAATAGTTTATGAATCGTCTAAAATGGCAAAAAACTGGGACGATAAAAAGTTTGGGAATTTTGAGAACAGGGTAGTAAAATTACAGACCATCGATGAAATCTTTTCCGTAATAACAATAATTGCTGTTGATTTAGCCGAGTTTGTAAAACGATTAAATGGGAATCATAAGCATACACTTGTTGATAAGGCCATTGATTTCATTCGGGAAAATTACCACGTGGCCAATTTAAGCCTTCAAACAGTAGCAGAAGAAGTTCACGTCAGCTCAGCCTACCTTAGCAATCTTTTTAAAGTCGAGAAGGGTTATAACTTTGGAGATTTTCTCCTTGAGACGAGGATGAAGAAATCTATGGAGCTTTTTCAGAAAACTGATTTGAAGACCTATGAGGTCGCTGAGAAGGTGGGGTACTCTAATCCTCAATATTTCAGCAGCAGTTTTAAAAAATACACGGGTTATACCCCGGTTGAATTTAAAAAGCTAAAATAGGCATAATAGTTCGTCATTCGGGATAAAAATAAATGACCCTTTGAAAAAATGGAGATGAAAGGGAAAACGGGGTAGAAAAAGTAGATTGAGAAAGATATAAAAAAGCGAGTGTTAACGTTTACATTTATTGTTTACATATATTGATTTGTTTGTTAGACTAAAATTAATTAAAATTGTTAACGTTAACAAAAACAATAAAGGTAGGTGCTTGAAATGGAAAAATTCATGGGACCCAATTATTTATTGAAGAATGAAGTCGCTATCTCTTTATATCATGATATTGCGAAGGAAATGCCAATAATTGATTATCATTGCCACTTAAGTCCAAAAGAAATCTATGAAAATAAGAAATTTAAAAATCTTACAGAAGCATGGCTCTATGGTGATCACTATAAATGGCGGGCAATGAGAGCTAATGGGATACCCGAGGATTATATAACGGGAAACGCAAGCGACTATGAGAAATTTCTAGCTTGGGCAAGAACTGTTCCAATGACAATTGGTAACCCGCTCTATAACTGGACACATTTAGAGCTGCAACGATTTTTTGGTATCTATGATGTCCTGAACGAACAGAGTGCACCTGGAATTTGGGGAAAAGTAAATAGATTACTAAATGGGGAAGGATTTTCTGTCCGTGATTTAATCTTGAAGTCAAATGTACGAGTAATCTGTACAACAGATGATCCGGTTGACAGTTTGGAATATCATGAATTGTTAAAGAATGAAAAAGATTTCCCGGTTACTGTTGTACCCGGATTCAGACCTGATAAGGGACTAGAAATTAATCGTGAAGGTTTTCTTGATTGGGTGAAAAAACTGGAGGAGGCTTCTGACATCGAAATTAACACGTTTGAAGATTATCTTGCAGCATTACAAGCCCGGGTTCAGTTCTTTCACGAAGCAGGCGGCACTGTTTCCGATCATGCATTAGATTCAATGGTGTATGAAGAAGCTACATTTGAAGATGTGGCTCGAATTTTTGAACAAAGGTTATCTGGCAGCATTCTTTCGCTGGAAGAAGAAAGGAAATTTAAGACTTATACGCTTATCTTCCTTGGTAAACAGTATGCGGACCTTTGCTGGGCCATGCAATTCCATATTAATGCTCATCGGAATAATAATACAAGAATGTTTCACAAACTTGGCCCAGATACTGGTTACGATTCTATTAATGATGATCAAATTGCTAAACCATTGGTTAGGATTCTTGATTCTTTAGAACAAGAAGGCAAGCTTCCTAAAACCATTCTTTATTCATTGAATCCAACAGATAACTTTGTAATTGCGAGTATTATTAATAGTTTTCAAGACGGAACCACTCCTGGGAAAATACAATTTGGGACAGCATGGTGGTTCAATGATACAAAAGATGGAATGCTTGATCAGATGAAGGCTTTATCTAATGTAGGTCTCTTCAGCAGGTTCATTGGTATGCTAACAGACTCGAGAAGCTTTTTATCTTATACTAGACATGAGTATTTCCGCAGACTCGTATGTAACTTAATTGGGGAATGGGTCGAGAACGGTGATGTCCCCTATGACCTCGAGCTGTTGGGCAAAATCGTCCAAGGCATCTGT
Organism: Bacillus sp. ISL-18; assembly: GCF_018613415.1. Taxonomy (GTDB): domain Bacteria; phylum Bacillota; class Bacilli; order Bacillales; family Cytobacillaceae; genus Neobacillus. The sequence continues at coordinate 1,039,119 of NZ_JAGGQG010000002.1, forward strand.
TTCAACAATGCAAAAGACTACTTTAATTTCAAAATCGCAGAACCAGTGGGCAGCTTAAACTAATTTATTAGGATCATATCATGCTATAGAGAAAAAAGAATAGAGTCTATATGATATGGAGGCATTTTCTTAAAAATAGAACGGATGATTAGGGATTTGGTAAGGATGAGTATTCATTCGCTTGCTCCTTACCGATCCTGTTCAGGTGTGCGAATAAATGTTCACGTGTGCATCTTTTAGTCGTCAATAAGGAGATATGACCTATGCAAAAATTAAACCGAAGGAATTATAAGGAATATAAAATTTATCCGGAAAAAATCCTTCAATTTGGTGAGGGGAACTTTCTAAGAGGGTTTGTTGACTGGCAAGTTCAAGTCCTGAACCAAAAAACGGATTTTAATGGCAGTGTCGTGGTCGTCCAGCCAAGAGGATCGGAAAAGATTGAGAGGCTTAACCGTCAAGATGGACTGTTTACCCTTTATTTACAGGGGATCAAGGATGGAAGCCCTGTTAACGAGCATATGGTAATTGATTCGATCAGTCGTGGAATCAACCTTTTTACTGATTATCAGTCCTATATCGAACTGGCTGCTAAGGAGGAACTCCGGTTTATCATAAGTAACACGACGGAAGCCGGCATTGCTTATGACTCTGAGGATAAATTGGAGAATCAGCCCCAGAAGAGTTTTCCGGGAAAATTGACTGCATTCCTGTATCATCGCTTTAAAGCTTTTTCCGGAGATCTTGAGCGCGGCTGCGTCATTATTCCCTGTGAACTGATTGGTAATAACGGGACGGTGCTGAAGGAGATTGTACTAAAACATGCCCAAAACTGGAACCTTGGCAGCGAGTTTATCAATTGGCTCGAGCAGGCCAATACGTTTTGCTCGAGTCTGGTTGATCGAATTGTCCCTGGATTTCCTTCCGATACCATCAATGAAAAGACTGATGAAGTTGGTTATCATGATGAATTAATGGTGGTGGGTGAACAGTACCATCTGTGGGTGATTGAAGGACCGGAATATATTAAACACGAGCTTCCAGTTGAAGGTACCGGACTCAATACGATTGTTGTGAAGGATTTAACTCCATTCCGTACTCGTAAAGTTAGGATTCTAAACGGGGCCCACACAGCGATGACGCCCATTGCTTATTTATCTGGATTAGATACGGTTGAAGAGGCAGTAAGTGACAAAGAAGTAGGATTATTTATTAGAGAACTGATAACAGAGGAAATTATACCTACCCTGGAAGGGGATGCAGCGGAGCTCGGATTCTATGCCGAGGAAGTCCTGAGCCGGTTTGCGAACCCATATATTAAGCATTATTTAACGAGTATATCCTTAAATTCGATTTCAAAGTTTATTACAAGGAATTTGCCTTCTCTTATTGATTACTTGAAGCAGACTAACGTTCTGCCGATAAGAATGGTTTTTGCTTTGAGCTGCATGATCTATTTTTACCGGGGGAAACGGGGCGAAGAAAACATTTGTTTACAGGATCGGCCTGAAACACTGCAATTCTTTAAATCTACTTGGAAGATGTATGAAAATAAGGAAATAGAGTTACACGATGTAGCGGAAAGAGTACTAAGTGACAAGAAGCTCTGGGAAATGGATCTTAATAAGATTTCAAATCTAACAAGTACCGTAACGAAACATCTTAATGTTATCGAACAACTAGGGGTAAGGAATGCGCTAAAAGAATTATCTCAAACAAAATTTAGTTGATTATATCTTCAATGTGGCAAGAGGTGAAGTAGGGTAATATTAATTAATAAATTGAACGAGAAGGGGAAATGAAAAATGGAAACACGTTACGCGATTCATCCAGAAGATATGAAAAAATATACAACTGAAGAGTTAAGAAGAGAATTTTTAGTAGAAACTCTTTTTGAATCAGGGCAGGTTCGCTTAACCTACACCCACAATGACCGTATGATTTTCGGAGGGGTTACACCAGCGGAAGAAGAGTTGACGATTAAACTGGATAAAGAATTGGGTGTTGAATATTTCCTTGAGCGCCGTGAACTTGGGATCATTAATATAGGCGGGGAAGGGTCCGTCATCCTTGATGGGGCAGAATATGATATGAAGGCTCGAGACGGATTATACGTTGGAAAGGGAACACAAGAAGTACTGTTCCGCTCCAAGGATGTCAGTAATCCAGCTAAATTCTATATTAATTCTACCCCTGCTCATCATTCGTATCCTACCGTTAAAATAGATATTAATGAAATTGTTCCTCTTGAAACAGGTGAGCCTGGTACTTTGAACGAGCGTAAAATTTATCAATATGTTCATCCAAATGTGTGCGAAAGCTGTCAGCTTCAAATGGGTTTGACGATGTTGTCACCAGGCAGTGTTTGGAATACTATGCCATGTCATACACATGAACGCCGCATGGAAGTATATCTATACTTCGATATGGAACCAGAAACACGTGTATTTCACTTTATGGGTAAACCCGAGGAAACAAGGCATTTAATCCTGAAGAACGAGCAGGCGGTCATCTCTCCAAGCTGGTCTATACATACGGGGACAGCGACAAGCAACTATACATTCATATGGGGAATGTGCGGAGAGAACATCACTTATACAGACATGGATTTTGTCAAAATGGAAGATTTGAGATAAGTGGGTCGCTTTCACGAAATGATAAATTAAAGAGCGGGGGTTATCGGAATGTCCAATGAACTTAAAGCTTTTTCATTAGATTATTTTAGCCTTAAAGGAAAAGTTGCTATCGTTACCGGGGGCAATAAGGGTCTTGGGCAAGCGTACGCTGCTGCACTGGCCAAGGCTGGGGCTGATATTTTCGTAGTTGTACGAAGCGGGGATTGGCAGGAAACAAAGGATCTGATTGAAGAAACCGGTCAGCGGGCTGTATTTTTCCAGGCAGACTTAGCTGACAGGACAAAGGTAAAACAGGTAGTTTCAGAATGCCTTAAGGAATATGGGAGATTCGATATTCTAGTCAATAACGCGGGAACTATCCGCAGAGCCCCGTTGTTGGAGTACAAAGAGGAAGATTGGGATGCCGTCATGGAAATCAATCTTAATTCTTTGTACCTCCTCAGCCAGGAGGCGGCCAAGGTCATGGTTGAACAAAAATCAGGAAAAATCATCAATATTGCATCCATGCTATCATTCCAGGGAGGTAAATTTGTTCCTTCTTATACGGCGAGCAAGCATGCCGTAGCAGGCCTTACCAAGGCGTTTGCTAATGAATTGGCCGAGTACAATATTCAAATCAATGCCATCGCACCTGGTTACATTGCAACAGATAATACCGCACCGATTCGAGCGGATGATAAACGCAATGCGGAAATTCTTTCTCGGATACCGGCTGGACGTTGGGCAAATCCTGCAGACTTGATGGGTGTTGTGGTGTTCTTGGCCAGTGAGGCCTCTAACTATATGAACGGACATGTGTTAGCAATTGATGGAGGCTGGCTTGCCAGATAACTTGGCTAAGGAATAAAAAAGAAAACAAAGAGCCGTACCAGATTTTTTTGGTACGGCTTCTTATTGTACTAAAGAGGTGTATACAGGGAAGGACTGCGCCTCCTTAGTCAATAGTAAAAGAATTGGGGGATCTTACTAGAGAGAATTCTATAACATTTCGTAAACGAAACTAGATTAAATAAATTAACTTAGTTAGGACGATGCTTCTCTTTGGACCGGACACTCTGGCTGAATTCGCTTGGAGTTAGACCTACATACTTGCGGAACTGCCGGGTAAAATGGTTGTAATTCTGAAAGCCTACGTCATGGGCTGCTTCCGTTGCATTCCGATTCGTATGTGCAAGAAGTAGGGCGGCCTGCTTAATTCGCATTCGATTAAGTGCCTCCACAATTGATTCGCCGGTATATTCTTTAAATAAATGCGACAGTCTCGATGCGGAGAGCCCCACACTGCGTGCCAGCTCCTCGACTCGAACCGTCTCCTGCATCCGCTGGGCGAGCAAATACAGCGTTTCTTCAATTCGAGGGTCAACCCCACTGGTTTGCTGCTTTGCGAGCAGCATGAGAATCTCCCGCAGTGCACTCAAGCAGAGCTCGTGCCAATAAGCGGCACGTTCCCGGGAGTCAGACAGAATACGGAGAAAAGCATGGTAGATACGCTCCCGAACCGCTTGCTGTTCAATCTGCCGGATGGTCAGTGCATCAATTGGCAGAAGACTCGCATCCATGAATCCGCCAGTAAAATGCGCCCAAACAAAATGCCAACTTTTTCCTTTAGGTGTACCGTAACGATGGGGTGTTCCCGGCTTTAACAGTGCTATGTCACCGACCCTTACCCGTAGCTCGCGGCCGTCTGCCTCGAAATAACCTTCACCATCTAGAGTGTACGTGATTAGCCAGTCACTCATGCCGTCCGGACGAACGGTAGAATAGGTTTCGCGCTCATGAAAATGCCCGGCGATCACCATACCGTTGGCCATTCCGTCATAATTGGAGGGGCGGTCAAGCTCCATGGTTATCCCCCTTTTCTTAGAAGTACTTTATTAAGATAAGTTTAGTTTAACTGCCGGCGGCAAACAAGTGGAATTGTTGAGAAATAGCAGAATCGTATGCATTGTTAGCAAGATCCATCCTTCTTCTACTCCTTATTCCAACTATATAATAAAGACAGTGATATATGTCACTTATAGTAGAAATAGGGGAGGGTAAAGAAGTGGTATATAAGAACCGAGTACTAACGGATGAGCAAAAGCGTAAGTTTGAAACGGAAGGTTATTTAATCGTTAAAGGATTGTTTACGGAGGAGCAACTGGCGGAGATTGACCAAACCTTTGAGGACATTAGCCGTCAGGCAATCCCGGGTCATTTTGAACCAGATTTGCAGCAGGAAACGATTGACCCGCTAAAACGGTATCCGAGGGTCATGCATCCGCACAGGTTTAATGAAACAGCTAAACGCTATATGCTGCATCCACAGGTAATGGATGTGCTTGCTGATTTATATGAGGAAGAACCGTTGGCTGCCCAAAGTATGTTTTATTATAAACCTCCAGGTGCACGGGGGCAGGCACTTCATCAGGATAACTTTTACTTAAAAGTCGAGCCGGGTAACTGCATTGCCGCTTGGACGGCGATCGATGCCGCGGATGAGCAGAACGGCGGGCTGTTAGTTGTGCCAAAGACGAGTGCCTATGATATTGTTTGTCCTGAATTGTCCGATGCCAAGGAATCGTTCACTACCCACTACGTGAAGCCGCCGAAGGACCAGAAGGCCATTCCGGCTGTGATGGACAGGGGCGATGTGCTCTTTTTCAATGGGAACCTGATTCACGGTTCATACCGCAATAAGACAAAAGATCGTTTCCGCCGCTCGTTCATTTGCCACTATGCCAACAGCTCGGCCGCGCGTATTGCCACGTATTATCGTCCACTGTTCAAAGTTGACGGCACCGAGGTGGAACTGGAGACCAATCCGAATGGAGGTCCGTGTGGAGTTGAATATGAATCACCGTATATCCACTAAACGTGAACCTAGGCTCGAGGTGCAAATGTCCTGGTGGGGGATGAACGGACTGGGTGTTCAAAATGGCGCTGGTGACGAATGGGGTATGGAGGAGAAAGTGGTTCGCATCGCCGAAGCAGGCTACGACGGCATTAACGGCTTCCTGCCTGAGGGCAGGGAGGCTGAACGCTTGTTTAGGCTGCTGGATCAATACAACCTTTCATACAGCGTAAACGCGTATCCGAAAACAGCGGAGGAGCTGGACGTTTTTCTTCGCAAGGCAAAATCGTTCGGAAGGGTTGATTTCGTCAATGTACAGGTAATAAGGCCGTTTCTCGTCGGAGAACAAGCGATGCAACTGCTTGCCGACATGGCAGAGGTGTCGCATTCTGTGGGTATTCCGGCTTATATAGAGACGCACCGCGGAACGGTCACGCAGGATCTACTGCGCACGGTAGAGTATGCTCAAGCTTTGCCTGAACTTAAGCTGACAATCGACTTCTCACATTATGTCGTGGCAGGTGAAATGACTACGGTGTCGGACGAGGCAGAAGAGCTGCTTCAGACCCTGCTTTCACGTACGAAGAGCATTCATGCCCGCGTATCGAACGGGGAACAGGTGCAGATTGATATTCCCATGTTAGGAAATGTGGATGTGGAGAGTGCCAAGGACCTTGAGTTCGAACACCCGATGTTGAAGCACTATAAACGTTGGTGGCTTGTAGGGATGCGCAGCTGGCGTCAAACAGCACTGGCAAACGAAGTGCTGCCGTTTGTCTGCGAGCTGGGGCCGCCACCTTATGCAATAACGGTTCGCGGTCCGGAAGACGTGGCGTGTGAGGTGAGCGACCGCTGGACGCAAGCACTGCTCTTTGCAAGGATCGCCCGGTCGTTATGGGAACAGGTTTAAATGATAAATAGCAGGTGAGTTTAATACGTGTTTACCAAATGGAAAAGCTCTTGAAAGAATCAAGGGCTTTTTTGGATTGGAAGCTAACTCTTTAATTTACCTTTTAAATTTTTCTCAGCATTTATTAATTTAAGAAATTTAAAATTTCGCCTGAATGTCTTTTAAAAACAGATCAGCAGCAGCAGAAAAAACCTGATGCTTTTTCCAAACAATATTTAAGCAAGATTCAAGCCGTGGCTCTAACGGTTTAAAACATAGGTTACTATCACTAGACGTATTGACTATTTTATCAAGGGTGACTGCATAACCAATTCCCTCTTCAACCATAATCGCGGCATTGTAGGCAAGATTGTATGTAGTTACGACGTTTAATTTATCAAAATCTTCACCAAACCAATCCGCAAATTCATTTTTAGAAAATGTCTGTTTCATAGCCTGTCGGGAACAGATTAGCGGAACATTTAGTAAATCCACAGCTTGAATGGTATCTTTGGAAGCTAGAGGACTGTCTTTCCTCATCACAACTCCCCAAACATCTTTGGCAGGGATATTGATATAATTGTATTTTGATAAATCAGCTGGTTGAATTAAAATACCAAAGTCAAGCAATCCTTTGTCAAGCCGTTCCGTCACATCGTCTTCGTTTCCACTATAAAGGTGATACCGTATATTTGGATAACGTAACTGTAACTCTTTTACTACCCGTGCAATCTGTTTCATGGCGTCTGTTTCCCCGCCGCCTATGTAAACATCCCCGCTTATTGTTTCTTCCATTGAACTAAATTCTGCCTCTAATTTATCGACCATACCAACGATTTCTTCTGCTCTTTTTCGAAGCAGCATTCCTTCATCTGTGAGAATGATACTGTGACTACTGCGATTAAATAGTTTCTTCCCCAACTCTTGTTCAAGGTCTTTTAATTGTCTTGACAAGGTTGGCTGCGTAATATACAAAAAATCAGCAGCCCCCGTAATGCTTCCTTCTCTTGCAACTGTAAGAAAATACCGCAAAACTCTAATTTCCAACTAACACTCCTCCTTAATGTGTTTTAGTATATCCATTTTAGAAATACCTATCAAGCATATCTTGATATAAGATATAAGTATTTGGCATATAAAAAAGGCGCGGTTACAATAAATAACAAAGGATGAAAAAAGAGTAAGAAAGAATGTATCTAATCTGTCTAGTATTTAAGATAGGAGTTGTTATTTTGACTAAACAAAATAAATTGTTGATTTTTATATTAACCATAGGAGTCTTCGGCATTTTAAATACGGAAATGGGGTTTATTGGAATATTGCCTTCCATTTCCGAACACTTTCATGTCAGCATATCAAAAGCTGGATGGCTGGTGAGTTTATTTGCACTTGTTGTTGCCGTATCTGGTCCAACGATGCCGTTAGTGTTTTCGGGGATAAATCGGAAGATGGTTATGTTACTGGTACTAGGTGTTTTCGTTGTGGGGAACACTGTATCCATATTTACCTCTAACTTTACCATTCTATTAATTGCACGTATCATACCAGCCTTTTTCCATCCAATTTATTGTTCTTTGGCATTTTCTGTGGCAGCTGCTTCGGTAAGTAAAGAAGAAGCTCCAAAAGCTGTGTCTAAAGTATTTATCGGGGTATCTGCCGGTATGGTTGTCGGCGTACCGATCGCAAGTTTTATTGCCAGTGCAACTTCTTTGCAAATGGCGATGGTGTTCTTTGCTCTTGTTAATGCATTTTGTTTCCTTGCTACATTGATTTTTATACCATCTATGCCAGTTGAGGAAAGACTTTCTTATGGTTCACAATTTTCCGTCTTAAAAAAATCGATTACATGGCTTTCGATCGTGACGGTTATTCTATTAAACTCAGCCGTATTTGGAGTTTTTAGTTATCTTGCTGATTTTCTGAAAACTGTTACGAATATCCCTGCGAACACCATTAGTTTACTATTATTCGTATACGGCGGAGCCAATATTATTGGAAATATTCTAGCAGGGAAATTACTAACGAAAAATGCGAACAAGTTTGTCGCAGCTTTTCCCTTTGTATTAGGAATCATTTACATCCTATTATTCTTATTTGGACGGTTTACCTTCCCTATGGCGTTCATTACGTTAATTTGGGGGATATTAGGTGGAATAGGGGGGAATATCAATCAATATTGGCTTTCTACTGCAGCGCCAGAAGCGCCTGATTTTGCCAACGGTTTATTTATCGCATCCTGTAACATAGGAACAACTATTGGTGCAGCTGCAGGCGGATTATTTATATCAGAATTGGGTACTCGGTACGTTGTATTAGTTGGAATCCTATCATTGATCCTAAGTTTGGTAACCATTTTACTAAGAAATTATCGGTATAGTCCTACAAAACAACTCTCCACTAAGGAGTATACCCTTTAAGATTTATAGATTTCATTCAATTAAAGAGTGAGGAATGGAGGAATAAAAATGTCACACGATAAACAGGTTGCGCTTGTCACTGGCGGTAATCGAGGAATTGGATATGAACTGGTCAAACAACTGGCTTTGATTGGTTTCAAGATAATTTTGACAAGTCGGGATCAAGAAAAGGGTAAAGAAGCTGCTAAGAAACTTAGGGCGTTAGATTTGGATGTTTCGTTTGTGGAAATGGATGTGACCAATCAAGAAAGCATTCATCAAGCTGCAGTTACCATAAATGAGCAGTATGGAAGATTAGACGTTTTGATTAATAATGCTGGAGTGTATTTGGATGAGAATAAAAAGTTATTGAATATGAACCCTTCCATTTTAGAGAAAACGATGGCAACTAATTTCTTTGGTGTTTACTACTGTCTCCAATCTTTTATGCCGATCATGGAAAAAAGAGGTTATGGTAGAATTATTACTATTTCTTCAGAATATGGGGCAATGAGTGAAATGGCTGATCGAGGTGCAGGGGCTTATAAGTTGTCTAAATTTGCCCTAAATGGATTGACCCAATTAGTCGCTGCAGAAATCAAAGGGGATATTAAAATAAACGCGGCCGATCCTGGATGGGTAAGTTCAGATATGGGTGGACCATCTGCTCCAAGAACCCCAAAACAAGCAGCTGAGTCGATCCTTTGGTTGGCGACACTTGGACCTGAAGGACCTAACGGGGGATTCTTCAGAGATGGAAAACGAATCGATTGGTAACATTGCATTATCAAAATATATTATGTAAGTAAAATTCCCCCTTGGCGAAAATTTAACCCGAGCGGGATGTTTTTTTATTTAAGTGCCGACTGTTATTCGCTCAATATATAAATGGAAAATGGACAAAATTCCATGCAAATTAAACCATCAGCTTAATTATGCTGTATTTCCCCCTAGGCTTGTACCCGAAAAATTATATTAAAATACTTTGTAATGAAATTGTTATATAGCTGTGATGAGTCCGTTATATCTTTCTAGTATAGTAAGGCTATCAACTCACACGAGGAGGAAACAATCATGCTAAAGAAATTCATCGTAGCCTTTACTATATTAGCTTCTTGTGGCTCTTTGTTCGCCGCCAAAGGTGAAAAAGCGGAAGCAGCAACTTATAATTATCATACAGCCGCAATTTCAATTGCGAAATCTCATATTGGAGTTCCATACCGATGGGGTGGGATGTCGCCTAGCGGATTTGATTGTTCAGGTCTTGTAAAGTATTCATACGGAAAAGCAGGAAGAACACTAAATCGCACTGCTGCCCAAATGTACTATGGAAACGGATATCGCCCATCCAATTTACAGATTGGTGACTTACTGTTTTATGGCCCGTCCAAAGTAAGTGCCCCAACCCATGTCGCCATCTATATCGGATACGGGAAAATGATCATGGCATCCTCTTCAAAAGGGGTTATTATCACCAACACTAGCAATCCATATTGGCATCCAAGATATATTGGAGCAAAGCGAGTTTAAAGATCATCATGACGATGGTCTTTTTTTTATAGTCTCTGTTATTATTCACTGTTGATTTTTGTATGATATGAAATTCTTATCATCGTTGTTTTCTTATTTTTCATTCCTTAATATTTTTTACCATAATGAATAGGTTATGTTTTGCATCTTTTGGTAAAAATGGGCTGAATCCATGTACTAAGGAATGTCACACATAGAATGTTTTACTGCTAGTTGGTTAAATTATAACCATCTTAACAGTGGTGGTGAAAACATGACAAAAAGGAATATTAAAACTAAATCAGGGAAGCAAAGTGCGAAAAGTATAACAAGTACCGAATTTGCTTCTGAAATGAAACCGCAAGACAAAAAAACAGAAAAAACAAGGCCTTCCACATAAGCTTACCATACAACTTAAGTTAGAAAGCGCAGAGATCTATCCTTTCGCGCTTTCTAACTTAATAACACTCACACATGGAATGTGTTACAAAAGAGTAATGTTTCCTTTTTTGCAATCCTCGATGGTTTGATCGTTCCAAACGGAAACTTGGACTTCACCAATATGGGCCTTTCTTAAGAGGAACATACATAACCGGGATTGCCCGATTCCACCGCCAATTGTATAAGGAATCTCTTTTTTTAGAATTGCTTGATGATATTCCAGCTTAGAGCGATCTTCCAGGTTTGCCTGTTTTAATTGGTTTAACAGCGCCTGCTCATCCACACGAATCCCCATTGAGGAGATTTCCAATGATCGTTCTAAGATAGGATACCATAACACAATATCACCATTTAAATTCCAGTCATCATAATCCGGGGAGCGTCCATCGTGCTTTTCACCAGATCGTAATTTGCCTCCTATTTTCATTATAAAAACAGCTCCGTGTTCCTTTGCAATCGCATCTTCCCGTTGCTTCGCTGTTAACTCAGGAAATCTGTCTTCAAGCTCTTGAGTCGTAATAAACTTGATGTCTTCCGGAAGAATAGGTTCAAGTTGAGGATATAGCTTATAGATGTAATTTTCAGTATTTAATAGTGCCTGATAAATCTTTTGTACTTCAGATTTTAAGGTTTTTAGATTCCTTTGTTTATTAGTGATAACTTTCTCCCAGTCCCACTGATCCACATAGATCGAGTGGAGGTTATCTAAAATCTCATCCCTTCTAATGGCGTTCATATCCGTATAGAGCCCTTCGCCAACAGTAAATCCATATCTAGCCAGAGCCATTCTCTTCCATTTTGCCAAGGATTGAACGACTTCAATAGAGGAGTTTTTGATATCTTGAGCATCGAAGGAAACGATGCGCTCCACCCCATTGAGGTTGTCATTTATCCCACTGCCAGTTCTTAAAACAATAGGGGCGGACACTCTTATTAAATTCAACACTCCAGATAGGTTTCTCTCAAAATGATCTTTTACTTGCTTAATTGCCATTTCCGTTTGTATTAAATTCAATGTGGATTGGTAAACCCGAGGGATTATAAGGGATTTAGGCATATTTTGAACAACCTCCAGTTAAAACGTCTATTTTTTGTAGATCTTTACCCTGTTTACATTATGATGAAGTCTTATTATTGCCATCAGCATATGCCTATAAAAGAATTTTAAACTGGATCATCATAAAACTTGGCAATAACGTTTCAATCTTAGAGTGAAATTCGTTATAATGGTAATTTAAAGGGGGTGTTAACAGATGGAGAATCAGTTACGATTGTCTGGGAATTCTTCCACTCATGCAAAGCCTATTATTAGAAAGGCGATACTTTGCATGGGGCGAAACCTTTAGTTTTATCGCTGAACAAGCTTTCTAATATTTTGGCTTTGCACCTTATTTTATCCAAACCAAAATAAGGAGCGGGCAAAATGAAATATATTAACGCAACCAAAGTTTTACCTGAAAAGCTAATCGTGGAAATCCAAAAGTATATCCAAGGGGAAACCTTATACATTCCTAAGCAGGTAACAGAGTATCAGAAATGGGGAACCTCAAGTGGCGGGAGACGGCTGCTTGATCGTCGTAATGCCGCCATTAAAAATTCTTTTAGTAGTGGCAGCAGTATCCAGCAATTAGCTGAGGAATATTACCTTTCAACCGAAACCATCAAAAAGATTGTTTATTCACATAAAAAGTAAAAGAACGGCACTGATGAAAGTCCTCATTAGTGCTTTTTTATGTATAAAACGTTTCTAAGTCATTTTCTCCATTTCTGAAGCTGACTTTATTTTATAAAATGTGTTAAGAGACGTTGCAAAATGATTGGAGAAATATGTGATGACCGAGAAATTTATCAAAAATGAACAGTTAAATTTTATAAAAAAACAGATTAAATTGATTAAAGACACGACCAAAAAGAATGTACCGAAAAACGTTTTGATGGCTACAATTGACTTAGCCAATGCTAAAATACTGGACCTCTTTCCAAATGCTTCATATGATCAACAAGAAATGCTGGATCTTTCCAGACTGAAAACAGATGACGAATATGAGCAATATATCCAGCGTATTTCGGCCTTGTTGCTGCCTTTTCCACAAATCACTGAGCAGCAACTGAAAAAAATGTTTCCGAAGAATAAGAAATTAAAGCTGCCTGATTTATCAAAAATAGACCACAGCCAGTTAACCTATTTAAGCTGGAACGATTTGAGATCTAATAAAAAATTTATCGTATATGAGCTGAATGGAACTATGGTTGGGATTGAATGTAAATTTACGCCCACTAGCAAATATAATTATTGTTCCGTCTGCCATTGTTTAGGCGAGGTTGCCTATTTTTCCACCGTAACAAAAGAAAAAAGGCTAAAAACCCGGATTATTACAAATCTATTGGCAATCTAATTTGTGCAGATAGCAGCGAATGCAATAAAAAGATAACCAATGTAGACTATTTAACGACTTTTTTAAAAAACTCACTAAAATATGAATAAATCCATGCAGTTTTTGGTTTAGCTTATTAAAATACGGGTATGTAATAATTAGCTACATTCCCCCATATCCTTATGTTGCTGCTAACTTTGACTATCTTATGGATAGTCCTTTTTTTTTGATTATTAAATTTATTCCATTCTATATAAGGGGATTTTATCGGGTATGCCCGACTGCTTCCTATAGTTACCGCTTTTCTTAGTAATCGTGTTATTGGTATAATACTATTAAAAACGTGTTTATATTAGAAAGGAGGAATATAAAATGGGGGAGCCTACTAGTATTATTGAATATATTCAAAAAAATAGAGAGCAGCTGATCCATGAGTGGTTAGATAAACTAAGCAGTATAGAAGAAAATAAAATTTTAAACCAAAGCTATTATAATATTTGTAATGAATACATAAATCTATTAACTTACAATTCGATTGATGAGGATATAGTTAAACTCAAAATCAGTGCGTTCATTCAAAAATTAATCCAAATAGGGTGGACATTAAATTTTATGATGGAGTGTATAAACGAATTTGGTAAGATTGTTTTTTTTCAAATGACCAAAGATGACGTAGATCAGAAGCAAATGGAGTTTGTTTGGGATTATGATAAGTGGATCAGTCCAATTAACAATCAATTATACAGTCAGTACGCAGCTTCTTGGCAAAAAACGATTTCTTTACAAAGAATTGCACTTGATGAATTAGCTGCACCACTTATCCCTGTATTTGATGATATTTCCGTCATGCCGCTCGTTGGAACCATTGATACAGAGCGGGCAAAAAGTATTATGGAAAATTTGCTTGAAGGTGTTGTCAAAAATCGGTCCCAAGTTGTCTTAATTGATATAACAGGGGTCCCAGTAGTGGATACGATGGTAGCTCATTATATTATGCAAGCCATTGAAGCAGTTCGATTAGTTGGGGCAAAATGCTTACTTGTGGGGATAAGACCCGAGATAGCCCAAACCATTGTGAATTTAGGAATTAATCTAAATCAGGTTATAACAAAAAGCAACTTGCAAAAGGGGATAATGGCTGCATTAGAAATGACAAATCGAAAGATAGTATCAACGGAGGAATAAAATGAATACGAGAATCCCAATTCTAAAGCTATATAATTGTTTGTTTGTTTCCATTCAGTGGGAGCTTGATGACAAAACAGCATTACAATTTCAAGAATTATTGCTTGAAAGAATACATGAAACCGGTGCTAGAGGTGTAGTGATCGATTTAACTTCTGTCGATATGATAGATTCGTTTATTGCTAAGGTTCTAGGTGATGTGATTAGTATGTCCAAACTGATGGGTGTAAAAGTGGTTTTAACTGGCATTCAACCTGCTGTAGCGATTACGTTAGTTGAACTCGGGATTCACCTTCAAGATGTACTTACAGCAATAGATCTAGAAAAGGGGTTAGAAACAATACAAAGGGAGTTGGAGGATTAAAGCATGGAGAACGAATCCTCTGTACAAATAATATCAGAATGGGATATTGTTGCAGCTAGGCAACTAGGGAGAAATATTGCCAAAGAGCTCGGATTTGGAACAGTTGACCAGGCAAGAATCACCACTGCCATTTCTGAGTTGGCACGTAATATTTATTTATATGCCGGGCATGGAGAGATTCATTTCGAGCCAGTCAATGATTTCGAAAAAAGAGGTTTAAAAGTAATGGCGGTTGATCATGGCCCAGGAATTCAGGATATTCGAAGAGTGATGGAGGATGGGTTTTCAACATCTGGTGGTTTAGGGGCAGGATTACCAGGAGTGAAACGCTTAATGGATGAATTCGATCTGACCTCATCACTTGGAAAAGGGACTACCATTCGGGTAGCAAAATGGCTTCGAGATAGGAGGGTTGGTTAGGAAGATGGATTTTAAACCGATTTTAGAATCAAGTTATCGGGAGATCCTTCGGAGATATATAGAAAATTCTTCCGAAGAAGCACTTTACCAAGGACAAATGTTCAGCAGGAAATCGATTGAACAGCAAATATCTCCTGAAGAAATTATAAGTATCCATTGTAAAGCTTTAAAGGAGTTATTTCCAGATATTAATCCTGACATATTAGCATCGTTTGATTTCCTTATTGAATTTATGATGAACTATGGTCTAGCCTATCAAGAACATCTGAGCTTACGAGACCAGCAGTTTGAAATTAAATCGGAAATTGAAATCGCCGCCAGCATCCAAGAAACCTTATTAGAAACACCCATTCCAAAGCTTGAAGAAGTGGATATCGGTGCCATAAGTATACCGGCTAAGAAAATGAATGGGGACTTTTATCGCTTCGTTCAGGATGGAAATAGTATTAGTGTTGCCATTGCAGATGTAATTGGCAAAGGAATACCTGCCGCACTTTGTATGTCAATGATGAAGTATGCAATGGACAGTGTAGCAAATTCTAGAAAAAATCCGAATGATGTGTTAACCAATTTAAATAGAGTCGTAGAAAATAATGTGGATTCAACTATGTTTATTACCATGTTTTACGGAATATATGATTTCGTTAAGCATTCATTTACTTATGCTGCTGCGGGGCATGAGGAAGGGTTCTATTACCATGCCTCTTCTCAATCATTTGAGGACATTAAAACTCGGGGCATTGTGTTAGGGGTAGAACCGAATTTTACCTATGAGCAGTATGAAAAAAAGGTTCAACCCGGAGATATGATTGTTTTACTATCGGACGGTGTGACAGAATCAAGGACGGAGAATGGATTTATTGAACGTTCGGTTATTACCGATTTAATTCAATCCTTTATGCATTTACCCGCACAAGAAATGGTGGAAAACATCTATCGTCATATCGAGAGACTCCAGAATTTTGAGCTTAGAGATGATTTTACACTCATCATCTTAAAAAGAGTTTAAAACCCCCTAAATCGGGTAGTTCTTATTTGAAACATATGAAGAGTGACTAAAAAATCAATGAAAGGCACTTGGTAATGATGCAGAGTGAAAAAATGCTTGAACTTGACCTTAACCAACATATTCAGGCAATTGCCTATCAAGTTCCAAAGGAAGGGAATGTATTTAACGGGGATAGCTTTTTTATGAAAGTAACAGCCGAATACTTTATATGTGTGGTTGCTGATGGTTTAGGGAGCGGGGAGCATGCGTATCATTCGTCCAACGCGATTAGTCAAGAAGTGGAGAAAAACCATGATAAAGAGGTAGAGGTATTAATCGATAGCTGCAATCAGGCCCTAAAAGATAAAAGGGGTGCTACTATATCGATATTAAAGGTGCATTTTTTACAAAAGACCTTCACCTATAGCTCGGTGGGAAACATTCAATTTGTTCTTTCTTGCCCCTCTGGTCGGTTTATCTATCCACTGCCTATCCTAGGATATTTATCTGGGAAGCCCCAAAAATACCGCTGCGAAACCTATTCCTATGAAGAGGGGGCAAAATTTATTCTTCATACGGACGGTCTCTCGATTCCCGGCATTAAGTCATTGGTAAGTTCCTCTTGTTCGATTGAAGAAATCTCGAACTATTTAGAGAGGAATGCGAAAATAGGAAAAGACGATCTGACGTTTATTGTAGGTCAACTTCTCTAACAATAACCAATCCCATTTTGATTGAATAGCTAACAATTATATTCTAATTATTATAAAAATAGGTGCATTTACACTATAGCGGGTATAACCATGGGAATACCTTTGTGAAGTTTACTATAGACTTACTAAGGAGGGAAAAAGTTGGATAACTTCTATGATACTAAAAATATTTCAGAATATATTACCAACCATAATGATGAATTCCAGAATAAACTTTTGTCTGAAGCAGTCAATGTTGCCTCAAATATTGAAGGTATTTTAAGAGAAGGTAATATTGATTTATTAAAAAATGCTCAAAAGCTAGTTCTATATGTCGTGGAAAATAGAAAAGATGACCTCACCATTTTTGCGAGAGAAGAAGGAATTGCTTGGGCGAAGCATTCATTAACTCTTGCGTTCAAATTAGAATGGGTACATGCTATAAGACGTGCTTTATGGTATTTTATCAGACTTTATGATCAAACACATGAGAATGAGCAATTGGCTAAAAGTTTTTTTGAACTGGAAGAGTTGGTTAATGATGGAATTGATGAATTTCTTAATTCCTTTTTCATTAGCTATTCACAGTATAAAGATGAACTCATCCTATCCCAAAGGCAATTAGTCGAACATCTTTCTGTACCGATCATTCCAGTTAGCCAAACGGTAGCTGTATTACCATTGATAGGTACATTTGATTCTTATCGAATGGATATTATAGAAGAGAAAGTATTAACAGACATATCAAAGCACAGGCTTCTAACCTTAATTATCGATTTATCAGGAATATCAGATATGGACGAATTAACGATTACTCATTTTCAAAAAGTGTTGATTGGTATAACGTTGATGGGAGCTAAATCAGTCATAACGGGTTTACGACCAGAACTTGTTAGAAAAATGGTTCATTTAGGAATTGATCTTACTAGTTTTACTGAAACCAAAGCAACCTTACAGCAAACATTAAATAATTATCTCGGTTAACCTCTACATATCTAAGGTTTTATCCGTATGAATTAATAATATAAAGAGAATTGAGAACCGGCTGCCGTTATTCGGCAGCCGGTTTTTTTTTTGCCGGGCTATCTTGCCTTGCTTGATGCGACTTTTCTTTCTTTTTTGACAAAAAGTTAGTTTATTAGACAGAAACAAGGGTATACGTTTAATAGAAAAGATTCCGGAAGTCTTTTAACATGATTAACCACCTAAGGAGCTACAAATATGAAAAAAATAATCGGAAGTCTATCTCTTATTTTACTCTTATTCTTATCAACCATCCTATCAGGATGTTCAAGCAAAAGCAGTGCCGCTAGTTCAAATGGGAAGGTAGTGGTCGATTTTTGGACCTTTTGGGGTTCGGAAACCAGAAGACCGGTGATTGAAAAATTGGTCGACGACTTTAACAAATCCCAGGACAAAATCTTGGTTAAACATACCTTTATCCCTTGGGGAGATATTTGGACCAAAAATCTTGCCGCTGTGGCAGCAGGCAACCCTGCCGACGTCGTAATCAATGATATCAATAGTGTTTCGCAGCGAGCTGAAAACAATCAAGCAGAGGATTTATCAAAATACATAAATCAAGATACATTTAAAAAACAATTTTACCCGAATCTTTGGGAAACAGTCTTATATAAAAACAAGCCCTATGCAGTTCCGTTCACAACCGATACAAGATTGCTATTTTACAATAAAGATGCATTCAAAGAGGCGGGCTTAGACCCTAATAGACCGCCTGCTACCTGGAAAGAGCTTGAAGAAGATGCCAAGAAGCTAGATGTGAAACAAGACGGCAAATATACCCGGATTGGATTTTATCCATTGTTTGGCGGCTTTGGTGCTCCAAGTTGGCTGAAAAATGCGGATAATGGCATTGGGTACGTCGAAAACGGAGAGTTAAAAATAAACACGCCAAACAAAGTAAAAGGATTAGGATGGTTAGCTGACTGGCAAAAACGCTACGGAGTGAAGACGATCCAAAACTATCAAGCTGAATTCAGCAACGGGCAAACCAATCCATTTATTGCAGGTAAGGTTGCCATGTTTACAGATGTAGCCACCTTCTATACTCAAATCCGTGACTCTGGTACAAAAATGAATTTCGGTGTAACCACAATGCCTGCATTTGATGAAAACAGCAAGCCATGGAGTGATGGCGGCGGATTTGTGGCGGAGATTCCAAAAGGAGCAAAACATCCTAAAGAAGCGATGGAATTTATTAAATATTTAACTGGAGAAAAAGCTCAAAAATACTGGGCAGAGAAGAACTATGATAACGTCGCCAATATTAAAGCGGCTGAGAGCGTTTTAAATGATTTAAATGGTAACGCTAAAGCGGTGTACCAAAACGCAGTAGATTCATTGCGGTATACAACTCTATCTCCAGTTCCTAATCAGTATCCTGACTATCAAGAACGAATTAATCCTCTGGTAGAGTCAGCGATCGACGGCAAAATGACACCGGCGCAAGCCTTAACCAAGGCGGAAAAAGATGTCGCAAAGATGAAAAAATAACGACGAGAAAAGAGAAGCGTTCAGCGCTTCTCTTACTCGTATGAGATAGGATGAGCAGAATGGAAAAAGTAACAGGTCAAGTGGATACAAGAATGTCGAGTATCCCGCTTAGCACACAGGAGAAAAGAGTCCAAGTTCCGTCGGTTTCCAGGGTAAAGTGGAAACGGAATCTGATCGGCTATGTATTTATTTTACCCTGGCTGATCGGTTTTGTTGGATTGACAGCAGGTCCTCTCGTTTTTTCCCTGTTTGCCAGCTTTACAGACTATAATATTACTTCCAAAATGAATTTTATTGGACTGGAAAATTATAAAAGAATGTTCACATTAGACGATATGTTCTGGACAGCGCTATGGAACACTCTTTACTATGTGATTTTTTCTGTACCCTTAACAACGGTCGGAGCCATTATGATTGCAGTTTTATTAAACCAAAAGGTGAAAGGGATGAAGGTGTTCCGCACTATTTATTATCTTCCATCTATTTTGTCTGGGGTAGCAGTCTACTTCTTATGGATGCAAATGTTAAGCCCGTCTACAGGGTTAGTCAACCAATTTTTACATCTATTCGGAATCGAAGGTCCTTCATGGCTCTTCGACCCCCACTGGACAAAGCCTGCACTGATATTGATGAAGATGTGGAGTGTAGGGGGAGGCATGCTGTTATATCTCGGTAGAATGCAAGGCATTTCTCCGTCGTTATATGAAGCTGCTGATTTAGATGGGGCAAGTGGACCTCAAAAATTTTTCTATATTACCCTTCCGATGATAACGCCGATTATCTTCTTTGACATCATTACGAGTACTATTGGATCGTTTCAAATTTTTCAAGAAGCTTATGTCATGACACAGAATGGACAAGGCGGACCAGGCAATTCGCTGCTCTTCTACAATCTTCATATGTGGAACAACGCTTTCAAATCGTTTGATATGGGATATGCTTCAGCCATGGCTTGGTTCTTATTTATCATAATAATGGGTCTGACCTTTATTAATCTAAAAGCAGGAAAGAAATGGGTTTATTATGATGGAGGAGATGACAAGTGATTGGAGCAGAAGTAAAAAGGTCCGTGCAATACAGGAAGCAAAACGTCAAAAAATCGATGGTGTTTCTAATTCTTTTCGTAGGAAGTATCGTATTACTGATTCCTCTATGGTGGATGATCTCTACTTCTCTAAAATCTCCTGAGGAGATCATGCAATACCCGCCAACCTTTTTTCCAAAGGGTTTTCATTTTTCCAATTACATAGAAGCATGGAAAACCGGTGATTTTACGAGATGGAGTTTGAATACCTTACTGATTGCTGTTGTCAATACCATTGGTAATGTATTTGTCAACGCCTTTATCGCCTATGGGTTTGCACAGGTCCGTTTTAAGGGAAGGAATGCTCTCTTTGTTTTGGTACTTTCCACGATGCTGATTCCCGGTTTTGTAACGATGGTGCCGCAATATGTTTTGTTTTCAAAATTAGGCTGGGTTAACACCTACCTGCCGCTCATCGTACCGGCCTTTTTGGGAAGTGCATTTAATATCTTTCTCATTAGACAATTTATGTTGACGATTCCGAAAGATATCATTGAGGCTGCAACAATAGACGGGGCCAGCCACTTTCGGATTTGGTGGTCGATTGCGACGCCGCTGGTTAAGCCGGCGTTAATCACCGTGGCGATTTTCTCCTTTACCGGCGCATGGAATGACCTGCTGGGTCCATTATTGTATTTAAGTGATGAAAAGCTGTATACCCTTCAGTTGGGCCTTCAGACATTTAAAGGCAGCGTCCAAACGCAGTGGAATTATTTAATGGCCATGTCTGTGATGGTACTAATTCCAACCCTATTGATTTTCTTCCTGTTCCAGCAATATTTTATTAAAGGTTCCAATATTTCAGCAGGAATGAAGGAATAAGTGACTGATAAAAAAACGGCTCTGCTTCACCGAAATCGTTTCAAAAACGATTTTGGTAAACTAGAGTCGTTTTCATTTTGCCATTTTAATCATATCCCCCCCATTTTAAATGAGTGAAATATATATATAATTATGGAACCAATTCAAAAACAGTACCTTGGTTAAAATCAGTCACTTTCATAGAGCCATAAACCGCTAAATAAAGTCTGGTTTGATCCTGATTCGTTCCCAAATTAACATAATAGGCAGATTGGGACCCAAAATTATAATCGGTTTCAATTACACTAAAATCATTTTGTTTACCATCTGTTCTTATCCTCGTATAAGCTAAAACCCCTCTTACCGGGGAAGGAGGTTCTTTTCGGGCAAGGTCGGTAAACAAAACGCTGCCCGTTAAATCAGGGATTCCATTCCCCAGATAGGCTTGGACTCCTGTCAGGGCAGTTCCTGCAAATTTATCGGGTCGTTGATCTTGATGAAAATAGCTCGTTAGAGGCTCGAGGCGCCTTGCTGAAGTGTTTACAGCTTCATTGTAATAGGCCATTGTTTTCTCGTCCAAACTCGAATTATTCGGGCAGCCCCTGATAATGGAAGTGGGAAAAGCACCTTCCCATCCACGCCAGCCAAGGTTAATATATCCTTCTTGGTCAGGTTCGGTGTTTCTTACTTGGTCTTGAATAAGCTGTGTAACCGGGATGGGTTTATAGTGAAGGAATGAAAAAATCGACTCTGCCAAATCCTGACCGACATTTCCCACATATTTAATATACTGATTATAAAGACGTTGATATGAAATGCCTGGTATATTGCGAACCCCTTTGGCCATTACCGTAAGCGTTTCCTGAATAGGGACAGGAAGTTCATTAAAACGTGTAACCACAGAGGGATTTTGGCTAAAGGTATTCTTGGACACGTCGATTTCGATTATTTTACCTGCTATTTCCATATGATCCTGACTTAAATTAAACGGATCATAGCCTGATCCTCCATCACCGGTGGTTAAAACAAGTTTTCTTGTTTCAGGTGAAAAGTTTAAGCTATTCACACCATTATGATTCATAAATGGTCTTCTTAAGTTAAGTAAGGTCCGGCGTTTTTGATGTTGACCATTCAATCGTACAATCCATTCTTCTACTGTATCAATATGATCATAGTGAGTTTCTCTGTTTTTCCACGTTTGGTTTAAGGTTTTAGGGTCACACGGGTTAGGACTAAAATGCTCAGAAAGAGCCCCTGGACCTTGTGTTCCTGCCACAGAATAATGAAGATAAAACAAACCATTAGAATAGAATTCGGGATGAAAGGCTAGCCCTAGCAATCCCCGTTCATCATAACCGCCACTAGAAGCACCTAGCTTTATGATTTGCGAGCGAATATCTAAGAATGTCCTTATCCCTCCGTTTTCTATATAAAAGATCTCACCTACCTGGGTTGCTATAAATAATCCTTCCATTGTGCCACCCGGGAGGATAGCGGTTTTTATAACGGTGGGTAAATTGATCTTACTAACAATGGGTTGTAAACGAACCTTCACTTTTTTCACCTAACTTTACACCCCTTCTTTTGGGTTTTCTTTTATATGAATATGAGTAGAAATGTACTATTAGTACCACCTCGGGGCAGGTGAATCTGGTAAGGCATAGGAACACTTTCCAAACAGAATAGGAGGAATCCAAAAATGATGACAAGCTCTCCCTAATTGGAAAACAGCAAATAAATTCAGCCCTTTCCTTTTACGTTCCTCATATGCTTTTTCCGATAGTTGAGTGGCGACATGCTGTAAGTTTTTTTAAAAGCGCTCGAAAAATAGGGACCATAACTGAAACCACACTGTTCTGCGATGGATTGAATGGAATGATCTGTTTTTAATAACAAAATTCGTGCTCGCTCAAGACGATACGTATTTAAATAATCTAGTGCCGTTACTTTATAGTATCTTTTCATATACTTAGCGATTGTATTTTCATGGATATTGAATTGTTCGGCTAACATCCTGTTGGTAATTGGTTTTTGGTAATGATCTCTTATAAATTGGGCCACTTTTTCTGTAATCATGTACCCACTATCTTTTGCCATTCCTTGAGACTCCAATAGATTAATGAGCGAAAAGAAACTGATTTGTATATCCCAAAATGATAATTCCTTATTTTCTTTCGTAGTCGCTAATAAGAGCTGATCTATTTTTTTGTAAATCTCCTCAAAATCTACTAATTTACACTTTTTTTGTAATTGAAGGGTATAGTTGTGATTGTGAAAGTGTAAAGAGGGGATTGGAATGTCTGATTTTAATTTCCTTGGTTCGACTCCTTCTGAATAGTAACTATTTGTGTAGAAGTGCAGCCAATAAAATTCTGTTTCTTCATCTGTTGGTCGTGTAGAGAAATGGTGCTTTAAAGGCAGTAATACTAACATTTCGTTTTTACTTACAGTAAAATCTTTCCCATCCTCTGTTAAGTAAAGCTTCCCTTTTTTTACAAAAATCATATCGAAATACTCCAAATCACTTCTATTTGGATGCGATGACCATTTTTCATATTTCGTGAAATTCCCCTCAATAAAGATGGGAAAAGGGGGCACGGCAATTGACACGATTTCCATACAAATCACCTCGATCTTTCATCCTCAAGCTACAACTCGTAATGCTTTCTTCTAAACTTCGATTTCCTTATGAATATTTTAACCGTGTGAAATATCTTAAAAATTGAGTAGAATCCTTTATTTTCATTCTTTTTATAGTTTGCTATATTTAGAAGGAATTAAGGGTAACGCTTTCACTTCATTATACCTTTAGATCCTTATTAATAACACATTTAATTAACCGATGTCTTTTAGTAAACCTTTGAAAGGGAGGCGAAACTTTGGAAAATAAACAATTCCGAATTGGAATTTCACCGAGTGGAAATTTGACAAATCTAGTATTAAAAGAAGATACTCATCAAATGAATTGGGTTATGGACTCATCGTATCTTGATGGCAGTGGATTTGATGAAAATGATAAATTGTTTGGAAATTTTTCTCTAAAAATAGATGGGGAAATCGTAAGTAGTGTTGATATGTTGCCGACCATATCACAAGATGATGCACAAGCTATAGTCACTTATGCTTTTGAACAAATAGAAGTGATCATGAAGTATGATTTGTCTCGATCAGAAGGTCGGTTGGTGTGGAATATCAACCTAAAAAATAGCACAGCAAACAAATTGAAGATTTCAGATTTTGCAATATGGTCGTCTTTTTCCTATGTGATGTACCGTATCAATGATCTGAACTTACAAACCAACCATTCTGCTGCAATCTTTCCATCGATCTCAAAGAGCTATTCTAAGTTGGCGTGTGTTCGCAGAAGTAATGAGGCACCCCATTTGGGGATGTATCAAACAAAGGGACAAACGTTATCAGTAGGGACTTATTGTGCGTATAATAATCTATTTTTCGAAAGCGTTTCCCCTTCATTAGATGGTCTTCTTTTTCATCAATTAATTTTAGCAGGAGGATATCCAGAGGAGTTCGAAAATGCCGATTGGTTATATGAAAAAAAGGGGTTCATTCTAACAGGTCTAAGCGAAAAAGAATGGGAATACGCGTTAGAGCCTTTTAAAGATCAAAATGAATTTTATCTGATTGGACAAAAAAATTATGACCATCCTATTTTTGATTTCGAACCACTTGCTATTGCTAATCAGAATTATGAATTCGCTTTCGAATTACCTAAAGATCAGGATTTGACGGATTCCTATATCGAATACTTGGATGCAGCTGGTAATAGAAAAAAGAAAAATATCTTTACTGCTATTAAAAATGAAAACAATAAATATCATGCTAAACTTATATTCCCTACACCTGGGGAGCATAAGATCACCATTGAAGTAAATAATCAAAATTATGATAGCGTTATCCTTAATGTGATGGAACCAATTAAAAAAATGATTGAAAATCGTTCTCATTATATAAGTGAAAAATTATTTAATGGGGAAGACAGTGAAACCCCTTACAGTTACTCGCCTATATCCAACCAGGGTGAATCCTTAGGGAAATTAAGTCTTGTGTTAAAAAATAATCTATTAGGTACTATGAATCCGAAGGAAGTTCAAAAAGTAGAAGCAAGCTGTGTCTATTACATTCGTCAAAAGTGGTTCCAAAACGGTGAATTTACAAAACCAATCAAGTTATACGGTGATTTTTACCGTTGCATGGACTTCGAATATATCGGTCATGTATTTTTTCTTCTTTCACAGTTTGATAAAAATATTTTACAGTTACACCATCCGGATACTTACTTATCCTGGGCGGCAGACGTGTTCTCCTTACGGGTAAATCCTGATTCACATGATAACCCGAGAGGCAAAGAAGAAGCTGAAATGCTAGGTGTGTTCTTCTTATACATTGATGAATTAATGGAAGAGCTTAAAAGTCGTGGACTAACTGAAAAATATGAGGAAATCAGTTCTTTATGGACCAAAATCGCACAAAAGGTATCGAATGATAGTAAAACCTATAAAGCTGCAGTAACCGAGCATTTTTATGATAATGCTGGATTTGGTCCTGCAACAGGCGCTTTAGCAAGCACCCATCATTTTGAGTCAGCAAAAAAATATGGGGAATTAGTTCTTGCGAATATTGGATTTTCAAACGATTTCCGCGCCCAAAGCCCTGACCGCTGGTGGGAAGCACTGTCCTATATGATTCATTCCTTATGGGGTGGAATTACCGCTGCAGCATGTTTGAAAGCTTATGAAGAGTTACATGATAGCAGGTACTTAAAAGCGGCCTACCGTGCGACGATCGGTATCCTTTACTGCTATGATACCAATGCCAAAGCCACTGATACAAAGCTAACAACTGGGGAAGCAGCTTCCACCTACAGTATTGCCGGCCCACATATCAATCGGCCTGACTTATCCCGAAACCGATTTGGCCAATCGACTTTCTATCGAGATGGTGGAATCTTTACTCGTTTATTCTCGAAAGAAGAAGAAACGGCTGATTGGGATATGGGTGAAGAACTTGTTGCTTATCTAGATGGATTTGGACAGAAGACCTTCCTATATGAAGAAAATGGAACCGTTTCCGTTGTGAATGGCTCGATCGAAAAGACAACAGAGGGACTTTTAATTACTAGTAATGCTCCTTACCCGACTGAATATCATTTCTATGATAGAAATTTACATTTTGTTTCAAAAAATGGAGAAACTATTCGACAAGTTTTATTAGTAGATGGTGAATTTAAACTAAAAAAAGAAGAATTACTTACTAGGGAGTGAGATGAATGATGGAGGGAAACACAGCAAAAAAATTGGAAATCGGTATGAAGGAAGAAAATAACTCCAAAATGCCTTTAAAACGAGTATTAGCTTACGCAAGTACGGATACGGCTGGTAATTTATTATATTGTACACTTACAAGTTTTATAATGTATTTTTACACTGATGTTTTTGGAATTTCGATTGCTTCAGCAGGATTAATTCTACTGATTGCGCGTATATTTGATGCTTTGGATGCACCTATTTGGGGATTAGTGATTGACCATACAAAAACCAAATGGGGCAAAAACCGCCCGTATTGGCTATGGTTATCCGTTCCTTTTGGGCTCATGGTGTTTTTAGCTTTTTCAGCACCAGATTTATCAACTAGTGCCAAGTTTACCTATGCTCTAATCACTTACATTCTGGCTGGTGTCGTTTATACAGGTATTGGAACACCTATCACGGCAATTTTACCTAATTTAACCAATAAATCTACTGAGCGTGTCCGGTTAAATTCTTGGAGAAGTAATGGCGGGATGATTGGTTATTTAATCACAGCTTCATTCACTTTACCTCTTGTCTCGTTTTTTGGTAAAGGGAACGATCAATTTGGGTTTCAAGTAACCGTAGGTATTTACGCCGTGATTGCGATTGCCTTACTGCTTTTTGCTTTTGCTGGAACGAAAGAAATCAATACAAAAAGTATTAAATCGATTCCTATTAAACAAAGCTTTAAAGCAGTGAAGGGGAATTGGCCTTGGATTACTTTGGTTCTTGCTTTTATCTTCTATTGGTTAGGTAATACAGCTAGAACTTCAACAGTTATTTATTATTCAGAATATAATCTCGGTAATAAAAACTTAGCATCTATCTTAAACGGGCTTGTCGTGTTTCAAATGGTATCAATCACAATACTCCCATTTATTGTTAAGAGATTCTTGAAAACGCATACCCAAATTATTGGATTTTCAATTGCAGCAATTGGTCAAATCATTATTGCTTTTGCGGGAAGTAATGCTTCAATGGTAATTATTGGATGGGTAGTAGCGTCGCTAGGAACAGGTATTGCTGTTACATTACCATTTGCCATGTTATCTGATACTGTCGATTATGGAGAATGGAAAACAGGTATTCGTGCGAGCGGCTTCTTAACTGCCATCGGCAGCTCATTCTGTATCAAATTAGGATCTGGATTAGGCAGTTTTATCCCTTCTATCATTATGGAAAAAGCAGGATATGCAGCAAATGTAACTCAATCGGCTACATCATTAGCTGCGATTAAATTTTGCTTTACCTGGTTGCCGGCGATCTTCTTTATTGTTGGAGCGATTATCATGATGAATTACATTAAATATGAAAAAAATGAAGCAAATATGCGCAAAGAGTTATTATAGGGACGGTTCTCGGTTCTTTTTGGAACAGGGGACGGTCCCTGTTCTTTTTATCTATTATTATGTTAAGAAAATTTCATTTACCAACCATAAAGCAACTAGTTTATAATATAAGGATGGCCAAAATAGGTATGGAAATCTATTTATGACTAGTAGGAGATTTAAGATTTAAGTAGGTGAGGACAATCGATGTTATTGAAACAAGGGTGAGAGGTTTTATTGGAGATATTCAACACCCTAAACAAAAGAAGAAGATCAATATAAACGATTTAGAAATTCAGTTGCGGAAGCTATTGAAGGATTACTTTGAAATGGACGGCTATTCGTTGTTTTATCATGCCATAGAAACATTGCAAGCCGAAGGCCAGCTTATTCCTATTCAAAATAACCAATATAACGGCAGATTACCTGCTCTTCCATTATATTACTGGGTTAATATAAAAGTTCTGGTCTCCAAATGGGATCGTCTTGAGATGATGAAATTAAGTGATCAATTTGATTTTTCCTATTATGAACGGCATCCCGAATGGCAAACGGAAGAGGAATGGAGTCGAATCCAAAATCTATATACTTTTCTAAAGTCCAGTCAGGAACGGGAAATTGTATCCGTCGAAGAAAGAAGCCTTGAGCTCTTTGGCCATGAAAAATTTTTACTAGATGGAGATAGTTTTCCTGATGGCAAAGGCTTTTTGGCTAGAATCGGAGTATCAGAAGAGCAGCTTAAAATAGTGAACTACGGGGAGCCTTTTGTATTTTGGATCAAGCAGGGTACGGAACTCAAAGATATTCAGCGGGTCTTGATTGTTGAGAATCTATCTTTCTTTCATACTTCCATTAAATTATTGGAAGCAAATGAACTGGATTATGAGCCTGAACTGATTATTTATGGGGAAGGGACGAAGATTGAACGGAGCTTTTCCTTTTTCTTTCGGATGTTTCCACCTAAGCCTTATCTTTTCTATTACGCAGGAGATCTTGATGCTGCAGGATACGGGATTCTCATTCGTCTGATTGAAAAATATCCTGATTGCTGTATCCAGCCGGCCTTGAAAATTTACCGCAAAATGCTTGAATGTCTCAATCAAAGGAATGACCAGAAAGCAGGCCAAACACAAAACACCCAATACCGCGATCGATTTTTTCAATGGTTTACTGACGAAGAACAAGCCATATTAAAGCAATTATGGCAGGACAATAAACGGATCGCTCAAGAAGTGTTAACGATCGAATCATGGAGGAGATGGAAGTGAACGAATCATGGGAAGGATTTGGCAAGCGGCTGCAGCGGCTGAATCCACTGTTTGAGCTTGGGAGGGGAATGGAAGTAGGGGAGCTGAAACCGTATATCCAAACCATCCTCATGCAAGTGCTCCTCACCATCTTTTATAGAGAATTAAATGATGATGATCATAGACGGAAAGCGGATATCAAGTATATGGTGCAAGATTCGATTAAGCAAATGAGGTTACTCGCAGACGATAAGCAGATCGAACGGATTACAAGCGGGCTTTTATATCAGGGAAAAGAGGAGTATAGTAAACCGTTTGAGGCCTTCTATTATGATGAAATCAAACAATCCTGGGAAACACAGACTTTCCGCTATGTCGCAATGGATGAATTGTATACCAATCTAGAGATGGGCGGATCGATTGTGTATAAATTGACGGATGTTGCGCAAGAAATGATTTTTATGAGCAGGGAAATGGCAGAGGAGTTCTCCATCACCATTGAGCAGCTCTATAGTATGCAGCTGATTAAAAACGGTAATTTCCGCAAAGCTACGCGAAACCTCGATCACCTCATTTCACGAGTAAACCGCCTGATGGCCAATGAATTTACCTTTCAGAAGGAAATGATTAACAATCCCAAAATCTTATTGATGGAAGAAGAATGGCAGCGGGCTGACAATCGTGTGGAAATTGAAAAGCAATTTGATGAAGAAAAAAACCACTTCCGTACGATCACTAGTATGATCGAAAAAACAAAACGAAGGAACGAAGAGGATGATTATATTCAGAAGGAACTCGTTCTTCTTCAAGAAAAAATTGGTCATACCAGGCAATTGCATGATCGTTTTGCTAAATTAGTGATTCAAAATATCTCTTATGAGATGAAATTGAAAGCGGAAAACCCTTCCTTGTTCTGGGAAAGCAGTCTGGTAACATTTCGTGAACATTTTTATGAAAATTGGTTCATGAAGGAAGGTGTTCAAGATTTTAACGAATTAGAACGAGTGCTTTCCCCTTTATTTTCACCGCATAATGAGTTTATTTTGCCGCTTGAGTGGATTTGGGGCGAACAAGAATTTAACGAAACTCAAACGACGGACGTTGTAATCGAAGATGAGGTGGAAGAAAACATTACTCGTCAGCGGGTAACGAACTGGGACTCTGTTATTAAGGCCTGGAGCTATGTTTTTCAATTTCTACAAACTTCCGGAGAGTTTTCGTTAGCTGATCTTGAAGAACTGCCTTTAGAAGTGCAGGAATTATGGTTTGAAGAATCTGAAACAATTGATTTATGGATGATGTTTGATAAAAAGCCGCTGAAGGTTCAGGTGCTGCATCGAAAAGAAGACACCTTAAGCGATGAGAGGGAAATTCTTCTTTATAAACTAATGATGGAGTATCCGCAATTTCAAGTATTTGAAGGCTCAAAGATATATACATCCTTTGATCATCGAGCGGAGCCTTTCACCTGGTACAGAATGAAAATCACTCCTTTTAAAATATGTGTACAGGAGGAGAAGTAATGAACGCAGAAACGATTAAACAGGCGTCGGCCGTCTATTTTACTCTATTAAAAGAAAAAGTAATCGATGAGAATAGTGAACACTTCCAGGCTTATTTTCATCCGGAAGTGAGACAGACCGTTCTTTTATTAGCGGACGAATCAGGTACCTATATCATTGAATCACCGAAGCGCATCCAATTGGTGGTTCAGCCGACTGGATCTGTCTTTGCGACGAATTTTACTCATTTGAAAGAAAAGCATCGGCAAGTTGAAACGAAGAAACACTTCAATCTGATGAGTGTTGTTATGATGGCGTTTTTGGCAGCCATCGACCGTAACCAGGCGGCAAAAATTCGCACCAAGCGGGAAGGCATCAGCTACTACGCGTTAGAGCGGCAAGTGAACGATCTTATTATGAATTGGGATAGCATCCTTAAAACAAAACCTTCCTTTGGAGAAGAAGAACGAATTGATATGAAAGAAGTGGTGACTACCTGGAAATACATGGAGGTCGACACGGACGATTATGGTGTTAAAAAAGGCAATCGACGAACCAGAATTGGGTTAATTGCCGGCGCGATGCGTTTATTAGAGACGGAAGGGTTAATTGTCATCCTTGACCGCGACGATATACCAAAGGCAATTCCCAAACAAGAGCTTTTTGAGCGGATTGAATACTTATATCACGATTATAACCGTTATGAATTATTTAAACAGTTAATGACTTCAGAGGAGGATCAGCATGCCGAAAATCCACAGAATTAGAATTGTTGGCCTCAAGTATGATGGCATGCAAAAGCAATACAAAGATACCACTTTTAATTTCCATAATGAGGAGACTTCGACAAACGGCCTCATTGCGATGATGAATGGCGGCGGGAAAGGTGTGTTCCTGCAAACGATTTTTCAGATATTGAAACCTGGAACTTCGTGGGGGAAACAAAACAACCGTTATTATCAGCAGTTCTTTTTTAATAATAAAGAACAATTTATTCCCTATACCTTTCATGTTCTGATTCAATGGGAATTGGACGGAGCTGACCGCAGGCATCTGGTCACAGGAGGAATTTTCTCAGCTGAACAGCGGATTTCGATGAGTGAAGAAAGTGGAAATGAAAGTAAAACACTAGAACAAGAAGCCAAGATCCTTCCTAATATTACCTTTTATACAAGAGAATTTGACCGGAAAGAAGAGGCAGCACTTGAGCATATTCCACTCTTTGAAAATGATGAAGTAGCTGAAACCGAAAGCTTGAAGGATTATTTAAAATGGAATGGATATGACGTTTACCGAGATACGAAGAAGCACTATCGCATCCTTGATACATACGGAATTAACCGTAAAGATTGGGATATTATGAAGGACATCAACAAGGATGAAGGGGGCGTAGGGAAATACTTTGAAGGAGCTGAGGATGATTTTTCCTTGTTCCAAAAAAGAATTATTCCGACCGTCAGCCAAGTCTTACATCGAACCGAACATCAAAAGAACGATCTTGTGGAGATCTTTAAAAGCCAGGCCAGTATCGCGAAGGACCTGCCTGTTCTGCTAAAAAGAGAGCAAGCCCATAAAGAGTTTTTAGAGGACATTGTTCCATTTGAAGAGCACCTTGCTAAAGGCATAGAACATAAAGAAATTGTTCAGGAAAGTATCAAGGCAGGCAGACAGCTGCTTGGGGCTTTAGAGCATTTGAAACAAACGGAAGAGGAAGCACTAGTTACTTTAGAAAAAGAGCTTGAAAAATTAATCGTAAGGCAGGCAGATTTACGTTTTCAAAAAGACAACTTAGAGTATGCAAAAGCGCACAGAGAAGTGATGGATTGGGAAAAGAAATTAGCCGAAGAACGGACCAAGCATACTTCGTTGCAAGAGGTTGTGAAAGAAAAGCAGGATCGAAAAGATCAATACTCGTTTCAACTTTTATTGAAAGAGTGGTTTGAAAACGAACAGAGCATCCGATCGCTTTCACAGCAAATCGAGAAATTGGAACAAAATAGCGGTTTAGAGCAAGTGAATCAAAGAATGAATGAAATCAAAAAAGAAGCAAGTGCGCAATGGGAACATGCCTATCTCTCCGTTCAAGAAGCAGTTAAACAATATGCGGGATTTCAAAAGTACTTAACTAAAAAAGGAAAAGAGCTGTCGAGACAGGATAATCAAAAGACAAAAGACATTGCCAAGCTTAGTACGGAAATTGATTATCTTTATACGGATATACATAACTTTGAGTCGAAGGAAGCGGCATTGGTGAAAGAATTTGGTGACCGCTTAACCTATGATTTAAAGGGACTGATTGAAAACCTTCAAAAACAAACGGAAGACAAAAGGGTTACCTTAGAGGAGCTGCAAGCAAAAGAGAAGGAATCTAGTGAAAGGCAAAATCAACTAGCCACATCACATGGGACACTGGTCCAATCCATTCAATTTTCAGAAGAAAAATGTGAAGAGTTAAAGGCTGCCAATGAAGCGCAAAAGCAAAAAGAAACGAAACTGCTAGATAAGCTGCATGGTTTATTAGATGATGTCACCGCGCCGTTTACTCATTCTCTTCTTTCGAAGTATGTCATCCGGATTGAAGAAATGCTCGTAGATAACGGTGAACAAGGGGAACAAATTAAGAAAGATCTTTGGGAAACCCAACTCGACCATTCCTTAAATGATGAGCATTTCTGGATTGCCAACAAAGATGTAAAAGAATTAAAGGAATGGATCGACGAGAAGACGGGCATTGATGTCTTTTATGGAACTCAGTTTCTGCAATCATTAAGTACGGAGGAAATGACAACCTGCCTTTTGAACTATCCGCTTCTTCCATACGGTTTGGTTGTCAGCCAGCATCAATGGCAAAAGATTAATCAACAGGTCCTTTCCGGCAGGTTGTTTAAAAGTCCTGTTCCGATTTTCTTGCGTGAGGAAATGAACCGCGAAAATCAGCAGCCATCCTTTGTGATTATCAATGGTACTGAGCGAGAGCTATTAACCGATAAGAATCTATTTACCAACTGGAAAATAAAGATTGCTAAACAAATAGAGGAAAAGAAAGATACTCTTGTTGAAATTGAAAAAACTGAAGCCTTGTACCGTCGTATTTTAAAAGAAATAGATCGTTTTTTATCAGGCGAGTTATTGAGTGATATCGAAAGAGCACTCCAACAAGAACAGAACGCCCTTCTTTCAAAGAAAGCGAACCTACAGGAAATCACCACCAGGGAAGATAAAGAAAGAGAATTACAGCTTCAGCTCAAAGAAAAGCTTGAAACAACGAAGCGAAAAATAGGGAAGTTTTCAAAAAATATTGAGACATTAGAGCTGTTTGACCAAGAAAAGACACTATATCAAGAAAATAAACGGGTGAGACTAGAGAAAGAGAAACAAAAGGATGCCTTAGGTTCGAAGCAGCAAGAAATTGTCAAAGAGCATCAAGACATTCTTGACCTGCAAAATAAGTGGAGTCAAACGTATCTAGAATGGAAGCTTACAACCGAACAAGCTATTAAAGAAATAAGCTTCTTTATAGAAGAGGCAGCTTTTCCTGCGGATGAAAAAGCGGATCTTAGTGAAGAGGTTCCGAGTTTATCCCCACATTTATTAGAAGAGATCAATGGAAAGCATGAGTTAAAACAGCTCCAAAAATCAAAAGAGGAACAGGCGAGAGAATTGCTTGTGATCCAAGCTAGAAAAGAAACCGAACAAAAGCAGCAAAAGAAATTAGAGAAGAAACTCGATTCGCAAAATAAGGAATGGAATCAGGCTCCAGAACCAGAGGAACCCATTAGTATATTAGAAAATATGCTGCAAACCGCACAAAAGGAAGCGAAGGCAGCGGAAAAAGAGGAACGGGAACAAGGTACGGCTGTAACTGTAGCAGAAACCTCCTTAAAACTTGCGACCGAGCAACGCGGCAAGTCAGGAAAGAAAATCGAAAAACATGAGAAACAGCCTGAAGAATGGGAAGACCTCGCCTTAGAGATTAAGGAAGTTGAAATTAAAGACCAAACAAAGATCACGAAAGACGAAGTAAAGAAGGCGGAGAAACGCCAAAAAGAAACAGAAACGAAAATTACGGGTTATGAAGGGGATTTATTAACCTTATCCGTTATTTTAAAGGAGGAAGCGGCAGCCTTTACAGACGATGATGTCGAAAGAATTAACAGCCAAGGAAAAGCAGGGATCCTATCCTGGTGTGAAGACCATCAAGCGATTCAGAACGAAGGCCAAGAAAAGCACGCGAAAATCGAACAATCCTTGCGTAACTTAAAGCTTACGATTGAGGGGAAAGATTGGGAGATACGCTTTAAAAATGAAGTCCTCACCACACTCGATCATATGGATACAAGGCATTATTCACATATCCAAAACATCGTGAAAAACATGAAGCGTTTTTCACAAAGTGGATTGGAGCAATTAGAACGAGATAAAGAACGGGCAGAAAATGCTCAAAACTTCTGGGCAAGCCGGGCCAGCATGAAAGTGATGAGTATTTCAGAGGCCATTCGTTCGATGGTTGCGAAAATGAAGCTGAAGAATGAACGAGGGTCCTTTCCGCTCGTCCAGCTCAAAGAAGATATCTTACCGAGAAAAGCTGAAGATATCGAGTCATTATTGAAGCAGCATTTTGTTACAGCGATTAATAAAATAACGAAACAATTTGATGTGATTGATGATGGTAACCAAGCCTTGGACCAAGAAATAAAGCAGCTGATTAGTGATGAGCAAATCTTATTTGTCTCATTGCGGAATCGATATCCTGAGCTGCTTGTTTATAATATGCGGACGGATAATGCCTTTATGTACGGAAAACCGCAAAGGGGGCATTATTCAACCTGGCAGACGATTAATCAGGGTTCTAGGACGAAATCCGATGGCAGCGGCGGACAAAAGTTATCGGCTCGAATGGTCATGATGATGATGTTATTATCCGTTAAAAGTGAGACCGACCAAAGCTGGGTTCCGTTAGTGTGTGATAATCCGTTTGGACAAGCTGCATCCGCGCATGTTCTGGACCCGATCTTCGCAGTTGCCGAAAAATTGAAGTTCCAATTCATTGTCGTCACGCCGCCTGAACTGGTGAAAACGGAAATTAGTCAAAGATTTGATGCCTATTATAAATTGGACTTTATTCGCGAAAAAGGAAAAGAAATTGTTTCAGACAGAATTGTTCCAGCATTTCGAATTTATCAGGGAACGGAAGGAGCGCAGGTAAAATGAAACAGTTCTAAATATTGTGTAAGAAAGAAACTCTTCTAAATGGAGAGTTTCTTTCCTTTTTAACCCATTCTATGGAACTAGCAACCAGCCAAATTGCTTTAGGGATACCCTCTGTTTCAAATAGATTTTCTTGTTGAATATTCGGTTAGCCAATGGGGAATTGTGATTTGTTTTGTTTGGTTGTATTCCATTCTTTCAGGTCCTGTCTTCATCCATTTCTGTAGGGGCGCTGGAAAATCGTTTTCTTCAAAGGGGAATACCGCAATGTCCGCAATCGTTGGAGGATAAGGACTTTTTCGAATGTGGTTTTTCAGTTTCGCCATCACTTTTTCAACATCCATTTCAGAACAGAATTGGAACCATTGCTGAACCGTCTCGTCCTTGAATACGAAGTTGGAATAAACAGATTCGATTAGTATTAATAAATTAACTACCTCTGATTTAGTCATTGTTTTTTCTCCTCCACCAAAATATCACCTTTGTTTGTTTTTTTGAGCTGCTTCCCTTTTTTCTCCGCTACTAGTATCGACCTGATGTCCTCTTCGCAATACAAAAAGCAGTTAATTTTCCCATCTCGATTTTTCAATTGAAACTCGTATCGTGGGACAAAAAAAGGCGGCCAACGGCTCACTTTTTTGATGTCCTATTTAGAGATTATGAATAGTTTATAATAAGCAACTTGTACCATCCATTCCCAGAAAGTAGAGGTGATGATTATGGCAAAAAAATCAAACAACAATAAAAAAAATTCTTCGGCTTCAAAGAATAGCAATAACAAAAATAACAAGAATAACAATTCTAATAAATCAAACCAAAAAAATAAGAAAAAATAGATTGAGGACAAGGTAAAATAAAATAGTCCCCTCCATAAACAGATAAAAGAAAGCCAACAAATCTGTCTTTGGAGGGGACTTCCTTATGGAGAGAACCAACATCAAATACACGAATTTCAAGTTCTGTTTATTGACTATGTGGTAGATTTCTCCCCCTGGGACATTGGCCTGTCTTTTTCTCAGGGACAATTTTTAATCATAGCGGACTTGGTCTTCTCCGTCTATAATGAGCTCAAGTTCTGTAAGAAAGTTAAGTTCTAGCGGTGCAGGTAATCGATCCATTAATTCCTTTATTTCCATAAGATTTTCTGCTTCCTCGATCGTAGAGGGAGGTTGTTTTAAATGCTGGTACCAATTCTTTAATTCGTCAATAAACTCATAAAAATGCCGCTCAAACCTTTCTGCACATTCTTCGCTTTCATCCTCTGAGGCTTTCTTCATTAGTTCCCAATCTTCTAAAGCAGTTTCCAATTTCTCTTTTACTCTATTTATCAAACATAATCACCCCTCGTAATTAGTATAATATGGCGCTTAAATAAAAAACAAATCGCTATGTAGTGATACAGCTCCTCCATTTAAGGGTATGGAATAGTAAATAGTAAATTTAAGGAGGAATAGATAAATGAAAGACCTATTTAAAAATGGATTCCTTTTAGGGCTTGGGGCTGCACTGTATGGCAAAGAAAAACTTGATGATTTGGTGAAAGGTATGATTGAAAAGGGGATCGTAAGCCAATCTGAAGCAAATTCTTTAGTCTCAGATTTTTTGAAGCGTGGTGAAGAAAAAAGCGAGAGCTGGAATCAACAATACCGTGAAATGGTACAGTCTCAACTAAAGGATCTGGGTTTCGTGCCCCGGGAGGAAATCGATAACATCCAATCCCAGCTATTACTGCTTCAACAAGAAATCGCCGAATTGAAAAATAATCAAACAAACGAAGAACAGAAATAGGTGGCAGGATGGGGACGAATGGAATGAGACGTTTAAACCGATATAGAGAAATTGTTTCCCTGTTGGTCAAACATGGATTTGGTTACATAGTCCAGGAGATTGGTTTAACCGATACCCTTTCTATGAAAGACCGAGTCATAGCAGATATTAAACAGGGAAACTCACAGGAAATGGGGCAGCGCTTACGCCATTTATTAGAGGAGCTTGGTCCAACTTTTATTAAGTTAGGCCAGCTCCTTAGTATTCGAAGTGACCTGTTTCCCGTAGAAGTCATTTCTGAATTGGAACTTCTTCAGGATAACGTGAATCAGGTATCAATTAAAGAAATTAAGGAGAAAATTCAGCTCGAATTCGGACGGACGGTGGAGGAAGTCTTCACTCGCTTTGATGAAACACCGGTCGGATCTGCTTCTATTGGCCAAGTTCATGAAGCGGTCCTGCCGACCGGACAGAAGGTAATGGTAAAGATACAACGGCCTAACATAAAAGAAACGGTTTATGCTGACCTTGGAATATTAAAGGATATAGCAAAGATGATGGAAACCCACTACGATTGGGCCGAACATTACCATGTAACTGATTTGATGGACGAGCTGGCAGAATCAATCAAAAATGAACTGGATTACATGGAGGAAGGCCGGAATACGGAAACGATTCAGCTTCAATTTGAAAGCCATTCCGGAATAAAAGTCCCTGAAATTTATTGGGATTACACGACAGCCGAAATACTTACGATGGAACGGATAGACGGAATAAAAATAACCGAGATACAGCAGCTTGACCTAACTCAGCAGGAAAAAAGACAGATAGCTGATTTGTTGATCGAATCGTTTATTACGCAAATTTTAAGGGAAGGTTTTTTTCACGGAGATCCGCATCCCGGTAACATTCTATACATTCCTGATACGAAGCAGCTCGGGTTTATAGATTTAGGCCAGGTCGGAAGGTTGTCCTCGAGAAAAAGATATGATGTGACCACCTTGATGATTGGTCTTATGAACGAGGATACGGATTTAATCGTGAAGGCCATGTACAAACTTACCTATGTCCCATCATCCGTTGATGATAAGCAATTTTACGATGACATTGACAGAATTAGAAAAAAATTCAGCCATACTCCTCTAGGTGAATTGAATTTTGGTTTGACGATCAATGAACTTTTCTCGACTGCACACAATCATCAGATTTATATCCCAACTGATTTCATGATGCTGGGAAAAACGTTAATAACGTTGGAAGGAATTATTAAGGATATAGATCCGTCTTTAAACCTGCTTGAACTCGCCAAGCCTTATGGTCAACAATTATTGATGGAACGCTATAATCCTGTTAAATTTGGCAAGAGACTTTTAAAAGATGCAGAGGACATGACGGAAAGCTTTACAAAAATTCCTGGACAGCTCGAGGAAGTTCTCCAGAAAACTTCGGAAGGTGACTTAAAAGTAAAAATTAGTGTCCATGAGCTAGAAGATATTTTTGCTAAAATTGACCGCTTAAGTAACAAATTCTCGTTTAGTTTAACACTACTTGCTTTTAGTATTGTCGTATTAGGATTAATAGTAGGGGCTACTTTCGGAACCAACACGATTCTCACCAGCATACATGCAGTCGAAGTTGGCTTTGTTATTGCCTTTTTAATGTTTTTGTGGATTATTTATTCCATTATTAAAACAGGCCGCTTCTAACTTTTTTCTACATGATAGTTGATCGTTGATTGATCCTGTTTAAGAATACATTAAAATGCCCGGGAAGGTTCACTTCCCGGGTCATGGTTACGATTCCATGTAATTAAGCTGTTCTTCAATTTTACCATCATCATCATGAATGTAGACCATCGTTTTCGCTTCTTCTGCCATCCTTTTGGCTTCTTTTACAGCTTCACTTTTTGAATCAGTTGTGCTGGCTGGCTCCTCTTTGCCCTCAATCTTCACGGCCCAGCCTTCCTCGTCATGTGGAACTACATGGAACCTTGCCTCATCGGTCCCGGCGCGATCTTTAAAATATTGATCGCGGTCAATATGGTTATTTGTTTTATTTGCCATCGGTACTACCTCCCATTATAAATTCTCTTGTTGAAAAGATTACAGGCCACCATACTTTTTTTCACTAGAGGAAGTATTCTTGCTATCACGTTTGTGCTTTTCCTCTTGTTTTTCTTCATTTAGGTCTTCCATCGGGATTGGATCTACTGTTCTTTCACTTTCAAATTTATCAAATAAGCTTTCGTTAGTTGTTTCATATTGTTCCGGGTGATCCATTTTAATTGTTTTGTAACTTTCGCTGTTCTTTTTAATTCCCATCCACTCACTCCTTTTTCTTTTGTCTATTTTTTACCCTATTGGTAATTAAATAAACGGTTTTTTATCATCTCTTTCCAAGAATCTTAGATTAATTGAAAGAGTGATGAATAGCAGATGAATGGGTATATAAGTAAGAAGATGATAATGAGGAAGTGGTTAATATGCGTTTCGAACGAGCATTATTAATTTATAATGGAAATGCCGGCCAAAAGGATATGAAACAGGCACTCGCTGTCTCTGTTCCGATTCTATTATCCAGTATTTCAAATTTAATGATTGTCCAAACGCAAAGAAGCGGCCATGCAAAGGAGCTTTGTCAGTTGCATGGACCAGATGTTGATTTGGTCATTATCCTTGGTGGAGATGGTACTGTCCATGAATGTATTAATGGACTATCAAACCTGGATCATCGCCCTATGATTGGTATATTACCTGCTGGCACGTGTAATGATTTTTCAAGGAGCTTATTAATTGAACAGGATATCGCCCTAGCTGCGAAGCAAATTATCTCATGTGAAAGCATGCCAGTGGATGTTCTCAAAGTGGATGAACAGTACTGTTTAAACTTTTGGGGGACGGGATTAATCGCAGAAACTTCCAATAATATTAGACCAACCGAAAAGAACCATTTTGGGAAAGTAGGTTATATGCTCAGTGCAATCAGGACAATGAATAAGATGGATCAATTTAAATATGTGCTAGATATTGATGGGGAGAAAATGGAAGGAGAGGCGCTCTTAATCATTGCAGCCAATGGGAATTACATTGGAACCAAAAGGCTGCCTTTTAAAGCGGTTAGTTATCATGATGGACTCGCAGATGTCTTTATCATTAAACATACAAACTTAACGTTGTTGAGAGAGCTTTTTACGACAGATATTACGATTCAAGATAATGAATTAAGCCAGGAAATGGACCATTATTCTGGGAAATCAATTACCATTTATACAGAAGAGGACATGGATGCAGATATGGACGGGGAAGTGTATACCAAAACGCCGAGTCATATTACCGTGCTCAAACATCATTTACAAATGGTAACTCCGAGTGGAAAATGGTAAACGAGAGTCTTGTATGGAAAAAAAAGACGCTAATTCATATCCCAAACGTTAATTAAAATTAAAATACTCCCGCTACCGTTTATGAGTACTAAAATAAAAGTAAGTCCGTTCAAAATGAAAGGAAGTCCAGTAAGATGTAAGAGAAATCAATTTTCTTCTCGGCTTCGTTAAAGTAATTTTTTTAAGCGGCGTTATTTCGTTTACTGCCTGATGGATAAAGAAGAAGACAACCACAGACGCACCTGACAACATGATGTTAAGGGACTTATCCAATAAGATATCAAAGCGGTATGCCTCTACACCGTATTTCATGATCCATCTTGATAAACACACTATATAAATCAGTTCATTCACACAGTATATTAACGTGATCAGTTGAAAAAGCTTAAATGTTTTCTTTTCAAAAAGCAACTCTTTTGTTGTTTTTCTGTCATACCCCCTTAACGCCATTAGATCCAATGTAAAGTATAGATAAAGGGGCTTCCTTGCTGCCATGCTGACAGAATATATTACTAATAAGGAGGCTGAGTAAAAAACATTATTCCATAACAGCTGCAAAGCGGATCCAGATAGTAAATCCACCAATATGCCTGCAACTAAATTCAGGATGACACATATTCCCGTATAATTAAGTTTTCCTGAATCATTGAATCGGTACAAACTATAAAGAATTCCCGGCAGTGTGGAGATAATCATGGTGGGATAGTCTCCTGCCATATCCCGAAAAAGCTCCCAGAATACCAAAGGGAATATAAAAAATAGTACAAAATCTAAAATCAGCATTAAGGTTGGTCTCAAATATTTCACCATACTTTCCGGAGTCATTCAATTCAATATATGGACCAATCTCCATAAAAAGACCAAGCATAAACCCGATTCTTAGATTGGGTTATCCATTGATGACGAAATGACCAGGAACTGGTGTCGTTTGGATCATGATACCTCTTCAAATTGAAAATACGTAAATAACTTCTTTTGTACATGCAGCTCCCACTCGTCCAACGGCGCGTCTATGTCTTTTAAAAGCTGATATGCATTGACCCATGCCTTCATTTCGGCGTTAATACGATAGGGACGGTTCGAAATCCACTGGTCGTAGTCTAAGTTTCCTTCGATGTAGTCGATGAGATGCCCAGTCTCATGTGCTAGGGCATAGAGGTTTTCTTGCTCTGCAATCGGTGGGACCGTTACCGTTAAATCCGGCTTAAAGCTCACCCGATTTTCGTGTGAGAAACGGACAGTTCCTCCCATGCTTTCTACTATATCTATTAATCTGTTTATGTACTTATTGATGTCTGCCCTGCCAATTAGACTTCGCATCTTTCTTTCCACCCTTTTTCTCTAATTGATTTCATCTTATCACATTTTATCTAAAATTTTTAAAGTGGTTTTAAAATTAAATTTAGTTAATCTAATATACGCCAAAATCCAAAAACAACTAGAAGTACTATCATTTTAAGTTCAAATGACAAACGTTATGACATAATTATTGTATATAATCATAAAAAACTGCCCTCCTCATTGGTTTGAATGTGTTTAACAATGAGGAGGACAGTTCATATTTCAGTCGGCTGGATTATAGCCCCGGTACTTAGTTTATCAAGCTTACCGGATCATAAGCTGGCTTTAAGTCTAACGGTTGTGTTCTGAATTATTCTTACCTACATTATCGTTTGGTGAATCGCCAGTTCCATTTTTACTCTTACTATTAGGCGTTCCATAGATTTGATTATCCTGTGTTACTTTCGCACCTTCTAGAAAATCATCCTTTGTTTTCACTTTTCTCACCTCCTGAATAACTTTCATATTATCTGTAAAGATAACTAGAAACATACAATCAGTGGATTACCTCAATAAGATTGTTAAAGAGTGAGGATTAAAAATAATTCAACAAAAAAGGGCCATCCCCTAAAAAGGGACTGCCCTTGTAAATTCAACTATGGAATTGAAATCTTATTTATTTCTGTAATTCAAAAGAAACGGATTCAGGACGCTCACATGTACTTTGCATTAGATAGTGGTTACCACTATCAGAGGAATCATGGAAGCCATGCATCGCTTCTAAAACATGATACGCTAACTCTCCATTGGCTCGATATTGACCACCTTCGAGGATGGCTTTAGCCATATCGGCAACACCAAGTCCGCGACTGTTTTGGGCGTATCCGTAAG
The DNA here is from genome assembly GCF_018613415.1 of Bacillus sp. ISL-18. Lineage (GTDB taxonomy): Bacteria > Bacillota > Bacilli > Bacillales > Cytobacillaceae > Neobacillus. The sequence continues at coordinate 1,082,161 of NZ_JAGGQG010000002.1, forward strand.
CAAGTGGAACCTCTTTAAATTCATTTTCGTCACGTTTTCTTACTTTGACAGGACCACCGAACGTGTTTGGATCTGGAACAAGTATTGTTCCTTCACTTCCGTAAATTTCGATTGGAGGAAGGGTTGTACCGCCAAACGCATCAAAACTGGTAGTAATGTTTCCAATTACTCCCGATGCAAAATCAATGACACCTGAAATATGAGTAGGAGTGGATACTTCGATTTTGGTACCTGCCTTTGGCTGGCTAAGCACTGTTCTTTCAGGATAACTAATCCGAGTGAAACCAGAAATCCTTTTAATGGGTCCTAACAGAGCCACCAAAGCTGTTAAGTAGTAAGGGCCCATATCAAACATTGGTCCGCCGCCCAAGTCATAATAGAAGGCAGGGTCTGGATGCCAATGTTCGTGCCCGCGGCAAATCATAAAGGCAGAGGCGCCAATCGGGACACCAATTTCACCTTGTTCAATTAAATGAATGGCCGTTTGAATACCAGCACCTAGGAAGGTGTCAGGTGCACTGCCAACAAGGAGATTTCGCTTCTTCGCTGTTTCTAAAATTTGTCTGCCTTCCTCGCGTGTTACAGCCAGTGGTTTTTCAGTATAAACATGTTTTCCTGCTTCAAGTGCCTGGATGCAAACGGAGGCATGTGCTTTAGGAATGGTTAAATTAATCACTAGTTCAATCTCTGGGTTAGACAGTAGTTCTTCTACAGAACAAGCGGTCGGAATAGCGTATTTCTCTGCTTGAGATTGAGCCCGCTGCACATCTAAATCTGCACAGGCAACCAGTTCGAGGTGGGGGAACTTCGGACAATTTTCCATGTAGATCGAACTAATATTTCCACAGCCGATGATGCCAACTTTTAGTTTTTTCAAAATAAATCCTCCTAGATTTTGTCTGTTGTTATTGACTGTCTCCCATACCTGTATAGGTACGTACATTTCCATAAATAGAATCTACATCGAATTCTTCAGCCCGTTTCTTTCCCTCAGCAGCCCATAAAAATCCTCGGCGCATAATAAGAGAAACTTCCGGCATCGCAACGATATTGGCCTGATGGCCTAATGAACTATAGAACACATTTCCAAGGCCCCAGCGTTTGGTCCAGACAACGGGCATATCTACGGCTTTATTGGCAGAATGCGGGCCATGATATACAGGGAAGCGGGTAGTGGCTAACACTTCCACGGCCGGATCATAATGAAGGTAATATTGCTCGCTTGCGACTTTAAAATCGGGAATCCCTTCTAGTAGTGGACTGGAGGAATGCTTGATGTTTACGGTGTATTCCACCCCATCATTCCCTGGATGAGCAACCCAATTGCCGCCGGTGATAAATTGCCAGTCGACATTTTTACGGAACGAGTCACACATTCCACCGTGACATCCGGCTAAGCCGACACCGGCTGCGACTGCTTCAGAGATATTGAGTACATACTTTCTTTCAATTTCACCCATCGTCCAGTGGGGAATGATTAAATCCACTGATTTCAACTTTTCTTTATCTGCATACGTGTCAAGCGAATTGGATACCTCAACTTGGAAATTTTCCTCCTCAAGGATTCCTTTAAAAATGTCTGCAACTTGTTCAGGCTGATGCCCATCCCATCCGCCCCACACGATCAATGCACTTTTTTTCATGGTAAAAGCACTCCTTTATAGGTTTAATTAAACGTCAGAAATCCGTATCCATTGCCGTTTCCCAATCGATAAATCCACTGCTTCCAAAACTTCTTGGCACTTTACACCGTCACGGAAGTTGGGAACTGGCTCACGATCTTCACGGAAAGACTCCATAAGTTCCACTACTTCGTGAATAAACGTATGCTCATAGCCGATTGTATGTCCTGGCGGCCACCATGCTTCGGAGAAAGCGTGAGAAGGGTCAGTGGCTAAAACGCGACGGAAGCCTTGTACGTCATCTCTGTCATCCGTGAAATAAACTTGGAGTTCATTCATGCGCTCAAAGTCGAAGATGACGCTGCCTTTACTGCCGTTAATTTCAAAAGAATTCGTACAGCGATGGCCTGCAGCAAAACGTGTCGCTTCAAAGCTGCCTAATGCTCCGTTAGCAAAGCGAGCCAAGAAAAGGGTAGCATCATCGACCGTCACTTCACCTTTTTCACCACTATCGCTGCCTTTTGCTGATAAGCCGGTCATCTGAGAGGGAATGGGCCGTTCTTTAATAAAGGTATCGTTCATGCCAATAACTTCTGTCATATCACCAATTAGGTAGTGGGCCAAGTCAATCAGATGAGCCCCAAGGTCACCGTGGGAACCTGATCCTGCAATTTCCTTTTGAAGTCTCCAAGCTAGCGGGAAATTGGGATCAATGAGCCAATCCTGTAAGAACCAGGCGCGGAAATGATAGATTTTACCTAATTTGCCTTCATCCAGCAGCTTTTTCGCCAGCATAACAGCAGGGGCAAAGCGGTAGTTGAATCCAACCATATGTTTAACCCCAGCAGCCTCAACCACTTCAAGCATTTCTCTAGAATCTTTTAATGTAAGCGCTAACGGTTTTTCGCAAAAAACATGCTTGCCTGCCTGTGCCGCAGCAATCGTGATTTCTTTATGTACATCACTCGGTGCATTAATATCGATTAAGTCAATATCGTCTCTTTCTAAGAGGCTCTTCCAGTCTGTTGAATATTCCTGCCAGCCGAATTGCTTGGCAGCAGCAGCTACAGCGTTTTCATCACGGCCGCAAATGACCTTCATTTCAGGATGAACAGTGTTCGGAAAGAATAGGGGAAGGTCCCGGTAAGCATGGCTGTGGGCTTTACCCATAAATTTATAGCCGACCATGCCAATTCTAAGTTTTTCCATAATAATCTCCTTTTTTATAGATTTAAAAAAAGAACTCTTGGATTCTAGTGTCGAACACTTGATAATTGAAACTAGAAGAAGTTTAAAGGTTGTCTCTAAAGAAGAGGATACCTAAACTACAAGAAATGCGTTTCTACTATTGGTAAATGTATCATTTCTACGTTTGACACAACAAGATAAAACTTATATAATCCTAGACAAAATTTATCCTTTTTGAAAGGGTCAGTCTAAATGTTAATCTATGAACCGCACCATTTTGATTTGATTGCAAACTATGAGGTTATCAATTTAAACTTTCCAAGCCACCTCCATCGTTGTTATGAATTGATATTTGTCGTTGAGGGAGATATGGAAGTCATAATTGAACAGAGAAGTTGTCAGTTACATACTGGACAATACTTATTAATATTGCCCAATGAAATTCATTCCATCGTGACAAAATCACAGGCGAGGGCTAAAATATGTATTTTTTCTCCAGATTATATTCCAACCTTTCAAAGGATGATCGAAAATCGTTCTCTTGAAAATCCAATTTTCGTCCTTTCTTCAGAGGCAGAAAAGCTTATTTCCAGGACCCTCTTTAAAAATGACACAAATTTACTAGCACAAAAGGGAAGTCTCTATTTATTATTATCAGAATTAATGGCACAAACCACATTCATTAAAGCAGAAAAAAATGACTCAGAGCTGCTCCATACCCTGCTAACCTATATTCAAGAACACTTTACTGAAGCGATTTCGTTACACAGTATCGCAGTTACCCTTGGGTATAGTTATAATTATTTATCGAAATATTTTAATGCCAATGTTAAAACGTCTTTTGCCGATTTTCTAAATGGAACTAGGATTAGCTATGCTTGTCATCTACTAAGAACAACTGAAAAAAATATAACTGAAATTGCTTATCTTTGTGGGTATGAAAACATTCGTTCATTCAATCGGAACTTTGTTAAGAAAACGTTATGTACACCCAAAGAATACCGTGAAAATATACCTTTGATGTATCTTGATTTGCACCCTGTCCACACTTGATCAAAGGATTTCAATCAATAGGCTATATCACAACGAGGTGGGACCTTATTGGCTAAATTTAAGCCTCTTTTGCTGGGAGAATCACAATAAGCGAAGGAGGACTTCTTATGGGGTAAAAGGCAGGTATACCGAGATAGTTATTTTTTTATAGTGCAGGGTAAACAATAGTAAATGTATCTAGGATTTGAAAAAGGGTAACAGAAAATATTAGAATGGAGACAAACCTTTTCAGGTAGTGATTAAAAAGAAAACTAGATTAAACATCGAAAGTTGGAAACAAAAATGACGAATCAAAGCATTATTTTTTTTGATATTGATGGAACTTTGCTTAACCATGATAAAAAACTGCCTCTCTCAACGAAAGAATCCATTTTTAAATTAAAGGAACTTGGACATGAAGTAGCGATTGCCACTGGTCGGGCTCCTTTTATGTTCGAGGATTTACGAAAAGAATTAGATATTAACACCTATGTAAGTTATAACGGGCAATACGTTGTATTAAAAGGGGAAGAATTATATCGAAATCCATTAAACATCACTTCTCTTGAAAAGTTAACAGAAGTGGCTTTACATAATAATCACCCTGTCGTTTTTATGGATCACGAGGATATGAGAGCTAATGTCCCAGAGCATGCGTATATTACTGAGAGTATCGCAACGTTAAAAATCAGCCGTTTTCCTACGCATGATCCGCTTTATTACAAAGGGCGCGAGCTGTTTCAAACGCTTCTTTTTTGTCCAGAAGGGGAAGAAAAACAATATGAGCAGGATTTTCATGATTTTGATTTTGTAAGATGGCATCCTGTTTCAGTTGATGTACTCCCAAGGGGAGGATCAAAGGCTCAAGGTATCAAGAAGATCGTTGAAAGTCTAGGTATTCCATCAGAACGGCACTATGCCTTTGGGGATGGGCTCAATGATATGGAAATGCTCTCAACAGTTAAAAATAGTGTAGCAATGGGAAATGCCGAAGAAATAGTAAAGTCTGCAGCGAAATATGTAACAAAATCTGTTGAAGAAGATGGAATTCGCCATGGTCTTCAAATGGTAGGTCTTTTATAAGTAGAAAACAAACCGGAAATGTAGAGTTTTCGGTTTGTTTTTTTGTAAAAATACCGGTAAGATCCACTAAAGGCTAGGCATGAACTTGGTAAATACCGGGTTCATAACCCCCGAAGGAGAAAGCAGCCAAGAGCTACGACAGATAAAAGGGGTTCATAACCCCTGAAGGAGAAAGCAGCATATAGCTACAGCAGATAAGAGGGGTTCATAACCCCTGAAGGAGAAAGCAATCAAGAGCTACGGCAGATAAGAGGGGTTCATAACCCCCGAAGGAGAAAGCAGCCAAGAGCTACGACAGATAAAAGGGGTTCATAACCCCCGAAGGAGAAAGCAGCCTGGAGCTACAGCGGATAAGAGGGGTTCATAACCCCCGAAGGGTAAAGTAGCTATGAGCTACGGCAGATAAGAGGGGTTCATAACCCCTTAAGGAGAAAGCAGCCAAGAGCTACAGCAGATAAGA
>NZ_JAGGQG010000002.1:1087636-1087793 GCF_018613415.1 Bacillus sp. ISL-18
AGGGGTTCATAACCCCCGAAAGAGAAAGCAGCCAAGAGCTACGGCAGATAAGAGGGGTTCATAACCCCTGAAGGAGAAAGCAGCCAAGAGCTATGGCAGATAAGAGGGGTTCATAACCCCTGAAGGAGAAACCATCCAAGAGCTACAGCAGATAAGA
>NZ_JAGGQG010000002.1:1087907-1243204 GCF_018613415.1 Bacillus sp. ISL-18
GGAGAAAGCAGCCAAGAGCTACAGCAGATAAGAACGGTTGATAACCCTCGGAGGAGAAAAGTATCAGAATCTATAACAGATTAGAGGCATGGATAAACATACCATGCCTTTTTATTGCAAATGGTTTTAGGAATAAAACCTAAAACATACTCAACCGATAATTCTTTGATAAAAGTTCCAAAAGTTTAATTCCCGCCACACTGTTACCTTTTTCATCCAGCGCAGGACCAAAGATTCCGATTCCAAATTTACCTGGAACCGCGCCCATAATCCCGCCCGATACCCCGCTTTTCGCCGGAATCCCGATTTTTATGGCAAATTCTCCAGATGCATTATACATTCCGCATGTAACCATAAAGGTTTTGCAAATTCGGGCTACATCTTCAGGCATAATCCTTTTACCATTAAGAGGATCTATTCCATCCATGGCAAAAATCATCCCGATGCGACCTAAATCCAAACAGTTCATTTCAATTGCACACTGTTTTGTATATAAATCCAATAATGCATCGACATCCTCTGTGATGATATGATGCTGCTTAAGAAAATAACATAATGCCCGATTTAAATCCGCTGTTTCAAATTCGGATTGAGCTACTTGCTCACAATATCCAATGGAAGAGTCATCGGCCAATTCCCGAATAAAGCTTAATAAGCGATTAAAGCGATCCGCTATAGAATCCCCTTTGATCATATGCGTCACCACAAGTGCTCCTGCATTGATCATCGGGTTTAACGGTTTAGCAGGAGCCATTGTTTCCAATTTGGCAATTGAATTAAACGGGTCTCCTGTCGGTTCCATTCCCACCCGTTCAAATACATAATGAAATCCTCTTTCCATTAAAACAAGGGCTAAACTTATTACCTTTGAGATACTTTGCAGCGTAATCTTTTTATCAATATCTCCGGCCGAGATACACCTTCCATCGGGATAATGAATCGCAATGGACAAATCATCCCGATTTGCTTTCCCTAGCTCCGGTATATAGTCTGCAACCTTGCCATCTTTTGTATAACGTTTTGCTTCTTCGACTAATAGCTTTAATTCGCTACTTTTTTGACATGGCATTTTCATCACCCATAGTAGTATAGGCCTGTGACATCACCCTCATTCATCAGCGATAATGGACCTTGTATTAAAAACGATTGGGAGTATGTGATTATGATGAAAAACTGTTTAATAATAGACAAATCGATGTCGTTTAACACATGTATGAAACATTGCCAAACCATCAGATTATAATAAATGATTTTACAAAAAATTTAGAAATTGGTATTTCGAAGCTTTTTTCTTGAAAAAAGTGCTCAATTACTCTATTATATTTCTTTGTTAATTAATTTTTTAATAGTGTATATATTGTTTAATAAAAAGGCTCGTGGGAAGATCACTTTTATAAAAATGTGCTTTTTATAATTGTTTTTTTAATCGATTCACCTATACCATCCATACCGGCCAATCGAAAGGGGAATTAGAGATGTTAGAAGTTATGGAAAAATCGAAGGAATTGAAAGCAGAGCAACTGGATGTCCTTGACCAATTGTTAAAGCCAGAGGTTCAGGAGTCCTTGACTACTTTAGTGGAGCAGCTTCCAAAATTGACCGAACTTGTGAATGTTTTAACAAAATCGTATGACTTTGCTCAGTCAGTTGCTACGGACGAAGTATTAAAAAACGATACAATCGGTGCCATTACAGAGATTGTTGAACCTATTAAAGATACAGTGAAAAGCGTTGCTGCAACAGTGATCGAAGCAAAAGATCGTGCAGAGGATAGTAATGAAGTGATTGGTTTATTCGGACTTTTGAAAATGATTAAAGATCCTCAAGCTCAAAAGCTTTTCCGTTTCGTTAACGCATACCTTGAAGTTTCCGGAGAACGTTCAGCAAAATAATTATTATACTACATCCATAGAGACGGGGGAGAGACCATGTCAAAAAAAGTTGTCATCTTAGGTGCCGGTTATGGCGGACTATTAGCTGCAATGAATATTCGTAAGTATTTAAATAAAGATCAAGCACAAGTAACTGTGATTAATCAGTACCCTACACACCAAATTATCACAGAGCTTCACCGTTTGGCTGCAGGAAGTGTGGCAGAACAAGCTGTTGCAATGCCTTTAGCGAAGCTTTTCAAAGGAAAAGATATTGATCTTAAAATTGCAAAGGTTGAATCTTTCTCTGCAGATCAGAAAGAAGTAAAACTATCAGATGGATCTTCTTTATCCTACGATGCTTTAGTTGTTGCATTGGGAAGCAAAACTGCTTACTTCGGTATTCCGGGATTAGAAGAAAACAGCATGGTGTTAAAATCAGCAGACGATGCCAATAAAATCTATCAACATATCGAAGAACGAATTGCTGAATATGCCAAAACTAAGAATGAAGCAGATGCAACGATCCTTATTGGCGGCGGCGGTCTAACCGGCGTTGAGTTGGTAGGAGAAATTGCGGATATGATGCCTAAACTTGCGAGAAGCTATGGCGTAAATCCTAAAGAAGTGAAGCTAATGCTAGTTGAAGCAGGTCCTAGGATCTTACCAGTGTTACCAGCAGCATTAATCGAACGCGCAACTGCAAGTCTAGAAGCTCGTGGTGTTCAGTTCTTAACAGGTCTTCCGGTAACAAACGTAGACAAAAATGTCATTGATTTAAAAGATGGACAAAAGATTACGGCTAATACGTTTGTTTGGACTGGCGGCGTACAAGGTAATCCACTAGTAGGTCAATCAGGCCTTGATGTGGATCGTGGACGCGCAACCGTTAATGAATATCTTCAATCTACTTCTCATAAAGACGTATTTGTTGTTGGTGACAGTGCGGTTGTTTTTGGAGAAGATGGACGCCCATTCCCTCCTACTGCCCAAATAGCTTGGCAAATGGGAGAGCAAACAGGTTACAATGTATTTGCTTTCTTGGAAAATAAATCATTTAAAGAGTTTACTCAAGTTAATTCTGGAACACTAGCAAGCTTGGGACGTAAAGATGCAGTTGCTTCCATTGGTGCAAACTCCATCCCCCTTAAAGGACTTCCAGCTTCGTTAATGAAAGAAGCTAGTAATGTTCGATATTTATCACATATTAAAGCATTATATAGTTTAGCTTATTAATTCTATGGGTTTTAACGTTTTGTTCGGTAGGACGTTATTTCTATCTTTCCATAATATTCTCTTTAAGGAGATTAGGCTTATTTATAGTAAAACCACGGCGTTCCATTAAACGCTGTGGTTTTATTATTATTTAAAAAATAATATAAACATATTGTCACATACCTACAATCGTGTTACTATTAGATGAAATTAATTCCTTTAACTTGGTCCAGAGAGGCCAAAAAGGCAAAAGTAAACTTTATATATATATTTATGTATATAATGCCCTTTTGTCCATTGGATAAAAGGGCTTTTATTTTGCCGACTATCTTTTAATCAAAGTCCCGTGAGGCTTGAAAGGAGAACGACAAAAATGGATTATCGTAAAAAAACAGTAGTTGCATCAGTAGCAGGTTTAACACTAGAGGGTATGGATATTATGTTCATCTCCTTTGCAATGTCAATGATTATTGCCCAGTTTCATATTGACATGGTATCCGGAGGTCTTATTTCCTCAATTACAAACATAGGAATGCTAGCAGGAGGAATGATTTTCGGTATTTTAGCAGATAAATTCGGGAGAGTTCGAGTATTTACCTATACAATTCTACTTTTTGCGATTGGAACAGCGTTAACAGGGCTGGCTCAAAATATTGAACAGGTTTACGTTTTTCGATTTATAGCCGGTTTAGGTGCAGGTGGAGAATATGGGATTGGTATGGCGCTTGTCGCGGAAGCATGGCCAAAGAATAAACAGGGTCGCGCTTCTTCCTACGTTAGTATCGGTGCTCAATACGGTGTGATCCTTGCAGCACTTCTTAGTGCCATGATTCTTCCTGCCTGGGGATGGAGAGGATTGTTTTTCGTTGGTTTGGTTCCGGTTATCTTCGCTTTTATCGTAAGAAGGAAATTAGACGAATCTCCTGTTTGGGTAGAAACTCAAAAGCAAAAACAACTTCTGCCTCGGCAGGGGAAATTAAAGCAATTGTTTGCTGATCCTAGAACTTCAGTCACAACGATTGCGTTAGCCATCATGGCAACTGTCCAAATCGCTGGTTATAATGGTTTGATGATTTGGCTGCCATCGATGCTTCAACAATCTCAAGGATTATCCGTATCCAATTCGGCTCTTTGGACAATTAGTACGGCTGTAGGGATGATTGCCGGAATGTTAACCTTTGGCCAATTTATCGATCGATTTGGAATGAAGCGGTCATATGGAATTTTCCTTGCTGCTTCTGCTTTAGCGGTGTTCTTATATTCCTATGCATCAGGAAGTGCGGGTCTTTTAATCGGCGGGGCGCTTGTCGGATTCTTCTCAAATGGAATGTTTGCCGGATATGGTGCCTTAATCAGTAATTATTATCCAGTTGAAGTTCGCAGTACAGCAACCAATACCATCTTTAACTTTGGCAGAGCATTGGGCGGATTATCTCCCATTTTAGTGGGTTACATCCTGCAGCATACGAATGTTAAGGTCGCAATGGGCTATCTTGCCGTACTTTACTGCATCTCCTTTATCGCTATGATTAGTTTGAAAAAAGGAAAAGGTTCCAAAAAACAGCTCCCTGTATTTTCTAAAGTGGAGTCCTTTTAAGAAAAAAACCCAAGTGAATGTACTTCACTTGGGTTTTTTGTCTAGTTGGATGATAATAATATAAGAGGGCATTTTAACTTATTTATATAATAAAAATGCGTATAAAAGTGAATTAGGTATTTAGAAAGAAGTGAAAAGAATGAAAGAAATCCCCTCGATCTCTTCATCGATTATTAAACAGGCTTTATCGGTTAATAAAAAGCCGTTTCCATGGTTAAAGGCATTTTCTGCAGGAGTAGCTGCGTCTTTGCCTATTTTAATTGGCTTATTATTAGGCAATTTTAAATATGGGTTGATCGCTGGAATGGGTGGTTTTACCTATCTTTACGTATTTAATATTCCATATGCTCAAAGGGCTAAAAAAATATTTTTTGTCTTAGTTGCTTTGTCAATACTAACTGCGTTAGGGACACTTGTTGCTCCATATCCAATGGCAATTGCCATTTTAATGGGGATGATTGGAGCAGCAGCCATATTCACTTTTGGAGCATTAAGAATTACAGGTCCTTCGGCCATCTTTTTTGTTCTAGTTTTTTCAATGACAACAGGTATGCCTGTTCAACCAGAACAAGCCCTTGTTCGAGCAGGACTTGTTTTCCTTGGCGGAAGCCTGTCGTGGATTATTGCGATGCTAGGTTATTTTTTTGACCCGCATGGTCCAGAAAAGAGTGTAATGAAAAGGACCTTAATCGAGCTAGTAGCCTTTCTTGATTCTGTCGGAACTGAGCGTTTTAACGAGTCGAGACATCGTGTCATGTCAGTCTTGAATGAGGCCGAAGAAACACTTGCTTCGGGTTATATCTCCTGGAATCAAACAGACTTTTTTAAAAGATTATATGTATTAAATAATTCGGCTCGTACGTTATTCACATACATTCTTGAAAATTACTCCGAACATCCTGTCAAGTTGCCGCCTGAATTAGGGCATTCGCTTCGGAAAATGACTTTATCGTTAGACACTAAAAGGAAAGGTCATTATTCCGAACAGAAAATTTTACAGCCGGATCTAATGGATGATCAAATTGCTTACTTGTTTAAACTCATCTATGATGCAGATGCAATCTTTAACGAACCCGCTTCTAAAATTAATAAAGAAGTTGAATTTGCGAAGTCCTCCACAAAGACTGTGCTTGGGGGGGCATTTGACAAAAATTCGATCATTTTTATTTCAGCTTTAAGGTTTGGTATTGTCACAACGATAGCTGCCATTATCGCTTTTCAATTTGGACTGGTGCGGTCTTATTGGGTACCGTTATCCTGTGTGGCTGTTATGTCAGGAGTCTCGATTGTGGCCACTTTTCATCGCGCTATCCAAAGAGGAATTGGTACATTGCTAGGGATCTTAATCGCAAGTGTCATACTCTCCTTTCATCCGAGTGGTTATTTAATCGCTTTGCTTGTTTTATTATTAACGTTTATAACAGAGCTGTTTATCGTGAAAAATTATGGATTAGCCGCACTGTTTTTTACACCGAACGCTTTACTTATGGCTGAAAGTACCAGTTTGGGGAATTTTAACTTTACCTATTTTGCTTCTGCAAGAATAATGGATGTTATAATCGGCAGTTTCATTGGTCTCTTGGGAGTATGGTTAGTAGGGAGGAGATCGGCCTCTAGTCGTATTCCTCACCTGATATCGAAAACGATTCGGAGTCAAGCACAATTGTTAATTATTCTGTTCTCTGACCAAGGAAAAGGGGTCAAGGCAAGAGAAAACAGAGGGTTAAACAAGATAAAAACGAATATCAATAATTTAAAAACCCTTTATAATACAGCTTTAGGTGAAATTCCTGCTGATCGAAGTGCGTTAGATTATTACTGGACTGTGGTATTCTCCATTGAACATTTAGGCTATTTATTGGAAGATTGCGCTAAAACAGGTGCACGACGGGCCCTTTCGGATGAGATACTAGCCCAATTGCTTTATGTTTGTGAAACAATGGCCATCGCGGCAGAGCTGAAAAGGTCGCCAACAATGAGAAGAGTTCCTGAAATAGAAGCATTTCCAGGCATCCAAAATGAGATTGTAAATTTACAAAAAGGACTTCAAACAAGCGACTAGTATGCTAAAAAAATAAAGAGAAACAAAGGCCTATCAACGAGATAGGCCTTTGTTTCTCTTTATTATGGAATTTTCTGTTAGCTTTTCTTACCAGTTTTGATACAACTTACGATTCTTTCAGTAGAATACAATCAATAGTTGTACTTATATCACGAAAGGCAAAAAAGGGAAGGGGGGCTATATTGCACAGATGAAATTCAGAACACTCAGGAAGAATACGAAGATTTTAATCTATCCTTCAATGATGAAAAGAAAAAGGAGTGAATGCAATGAGTACCATATCTATGGAAGAACAAGAAACCTTGATAGAAAAGGACCCCTCTTTATACAATGAGGATCTTGCACCACTTGAAAAGGGAAAGAGGAATTGGAATTGGCTGAACTATACGACCGTTTGGATGGGGATGGTTCATAATATTGTCGCCTATGAAACAGCAGGTAGTTTGCTTGGTTTAGGAATGAGTGTGTGGCAGGCGCTAGCGACAGTAATAGCCGCAAATATCATCCTCATTATCGCGATGTGGCTGAATAGTGCAGCTGGAGCTAAATACGGTATTCCATTTCCGGTTCTCATTCGCGCTTCTTTTGGCTATAAAGGGGCACAGCTTCCCATCATTATCAGGGCGTTTGTGGCGATCTTCTGGTTTGCCGTTCAAGCCTATTTGGGCAGTAAAGCTGTTGGTGCCGTTCTAGGGGCATTAATTCCAAGCTGGAACAGTTTGTCTTCTATTCATGTTTTAGGTATGGGATTAAATGATGCCCTTGCAGTGGCGCTTTTCTGGATCCTACATGCGTGGGTCATCTCTCATGGGATGGATAGAGTTAAATTCTTTGAACTTTGGGCAGGCCCCCTTGTAATTGTTCTAGGTTTAGCTTTAGTCATTTGGGCGATTTCTGTATCAAATGGATTGGGACCACTATTTGATGAACCAGCAAAATTAACAGGTGGAGCCTTTTGGAGTGCATTTGGGATATCGATTACCGGACTGATTGGAACGTGGGCGACTTTAATATTGAATATTCCAGATTTTACGAGGTTTGCCCGAAGTCAAAAAGATCAAGTCATAGGTCAGGCAATTGGTTTGCCAGGAACAGCGATTATTTTTGCCATTATGAGTATTATTACCACTTCGGGAACGATTATTGCTTTTGGCAGACCGATTTGGGATCCAGTCGAATTACTTCAGCAATTCGGAAATCCAATTGTTTTATTCCTAGGTGCTTTTGCCCTGCTTATAGCTACTTTGTCTGTCAATGTGGCTGCAAATGTAGTTTCTCCTGCCTATGATCTAGTAAATTTATTTCCTAGAAAACTTAATTTTGTTAAAGCTGGACTTATTTCGATTGTGGTTGCTTTATTTTTTGCACCATGGCTTTGGTATAACAACTCAGGTACCATTTTTAATGTACTAGGGGCAATCGGCGGCGCACTTGGACCAGTCGGTGGTATTATGATTGCCGATTATTATTTGATTGCACGTAGAAAATATGATTTAGCTAGTTTTTATAAAAAAGATGGAATATACGAGTATACAAATGGCTGGAACGTTAAGGCACTTATTGCCTTGGTGATCGGGCTGATTGCATCCTTTATTGGATTAATAATCCCTGCTTTGAAGGAGCTTTACACGTATTCATGGTTCTTTGGGATTGGTCTCGGTTTCATTTCCTACCTTCTCTTAATGAAATCAGAAAAATGGTCGAAAGCAAATCTTGAAAACGTAGAGACTACGATCTAATTTCTCATTCAAAAACAAAGGCCCATCAATATAGACGGGCCTTTGTTTCTGTTCTTTACATTTATCTAGGTGCTTGCATTTGCTTGTCCTGAACCCAAGTATTATACTAAAGTCAGTTTGTTTACCATAAGTAGAACCGTTTGCTTTATAAGGGGGAAGGACTTTTGAATCGCGACTCACTCCAATCTATTGAATATGAAATTGCCTTGTTGGTTCGGCTTACAACAGCTTATAGTCCTAAATTAGGTGAATTGGACCGTTCGGAGTATCTTATATTGAGTGAAATTAATGAAAATGGCCCGCTGGCCATTAATGTTATTGCTGAAAAACTAATGTTAAACATATCAACAGCGAGCAGGCAGGTTGGTACATTAGAATCCAAAGAATATATTAAACGTTTTCCAGACCCAGACAATGGCAGGATTAGTCTAATCGAAATTACCAATAAGGGACAAGAGATCCTAAACATTGTTCAAAGTGCTCGCTATAAGTTTTATTCCGAAGTACTTCAACATTGGTCTAATTCGGAATTAAAACAATTGGAGGATAATTTAGTTCGTTTAAATATGGATTTTAAAAAGAGGAAATAATCCTATTTTTTTTATATTTCCAAAAAAATAAGAAGAACTTTACATAGAGAAGGATTGTGGCCCGTTGTCACGATCTTTTTTATTTTCACTAGTACTTAAAAAGTAAAGTTATCATTGATTTTTTTTCTATAAGTTGTATAATACAAGTTGCTATATACAATATAGATATAGTGATTATGTTGATAAGCATTATGAAACAAAACTATTACGAAAATTTTCAAATATTGAAAGGAGGAAAATCAATGAGTCGACAAATCAATACGGCAGCTTCAGAGACTGAAAAAGTTGCTGTCCCACAATATTTGGTTATATCCATCTTGACAATCCTTGCGATTGGTTCACAGTATTTTTCTAATCTGTCTTACATCTTAAACCAAGGTATTATTCAAAATGGGCTGGGGCTAGGTTCAAATCATTTGCTAATCCCATCTACCTTATCGAATTTGGCATTTGCACTTGGTGTTCCACTGGGTCCAGTACTTACGAGAAAGTTTGGATTAAGAAAAAATTATTTAACATTTGTGTTTATTTTTTTATGTGGCTCCATTATTTCTGTACTCTCACCTGGATTGATTATTTTAATTGTAGGTAGAATCATTCAAGGGTTGAGTGCGGGTATGCTTTTTTTAACCATTTTGCCAGTGAGTCTGAGATCTTTCCCAAATGCCATCCGAAATACCTTTTTGTTTATGGTCATTACCGGATTATTTGGATCAAGTGCCATTGGAGCTTTATTTGGTTCGATTTCTTTAAGAGCTGATGCATGGCGTTGGTTATTTGTTTTAAATGTAATTGCATCAGTATGCTGCTTAATAATTGGTTTTTTTGGTTTACCTAAGCATGAAGAGCCTGTTCATGATCATAGTCCTGTGGATAAAACAGGCGTATTTTTGTTGAGTCTTCTTATGATTGTACTCGCTTTTCCACTCTGTAACCTATTAGAAAAAGGGTTTACTTCCTTATATGTTTGGCCCTTTCTTCTTGTAGGGCTAATCTTGCTGCTTTTGTTTGTTTATGTGGACGTAAAAGCCGAAACACCAATCGTTCCGTTTAGGACATTAAAGGCACCAAAACCTATTTCTGGTACCATTATGGCTGTCGCATCCCATGTTTCCCTTATCGTAGCCATTGCAGGGATAAACGGATTTTTAAGAAATAATTTGAACCTGCCATTTTTATATCTAAGCCATTTTTACTTTTGGTTTTTTGTAGGCATTGTGTTTACTGCCATATTCAAAACCCTATTTTATGATAAATGGGGGGCCGGCGTACTTGGAATAATGGGCTCACTTATCGTTTTATATATAAGCATTAAGTGGAGAGTGATTGGTCCAGAAACAACTTTATCTTCATTATATTTTCAAGTTGCCTGTTTGGGCGCCGGGATCAGTATGACTCTCGTTTCAGGTGCACTTGGAACTGCGCTAGCCGGAGATATTCATCAGGCATCGATGAGGTCCGTCACCTTGCACTCTATTCGAAATTTTATTGGTGCAGTTATTTCACCAGTGATTGGCTGGTTTTTAACAAGACAAAATGCTCAAAACTATGAAGATATACGCGGACAAGTTGACCCAAATAGTTCAGAATTTAAATGGGAAATGACAAAATTAATTCATTCCTTAATGGGTAAACACGTGTCTTTATCGGATGCAAAAAGTACAGCGGCATATGAACTAGTCGCCAATTCTAAAAAATCGGCTATTTTGGGTGCCTATCATGATTTGTTTACGTTCTTACTTGTTCTCAGCATTATCATGCTGATTGGCTCGATAGGAAAAACTTTAACTGGCAAAGGACGGTCATTGGTTCAGAAACAGAAGAAAGTACTCTTATCAGATAAAAAAGTGAAAGCTGGAATGGAGACATCTGTTTAAATTTACAAGGAAATTTTTAAAAAATGTGAGGAGAGATTTCAAACATGAGTAAAGGTCGTTTATTACTGATTAATGTTGTTGGGATGATCGTTGTTTTGGCTTTAATTGCAGCAGGTGGATACTTCTACTATGAAAATCAGAACTTTGTAAAAACCGATGATGCCGTTGTATCAGCAGAAATTAACCAAATCGTCGCAACTAATTCCGGCATACTGACTAATTGGACTGCGAAAGAGGGGGAAGTTGTCACTGGAAATCAAGAAATTGGAAAAATTGCAACGGGACAACAAGCTCTTCCTGTCGATAGCATGGCTAAAGGAACCATCATCAAAAATGAAGCAAAAACAAATCAAATGGTACAGGCTGGTCAGGTTTTGGCGCAAACAGCGGATATGGATCATTTATATATTACAGCCAACATTGATGAAGACCAATTAAACAATATTGTAGTAGGAGATACTGTCGATATTACAGTCGACGGAGATGCTGAAGCAACCTTTAATGGTCAGATCGAGGAAATTGGTTATGCGACCAATTCCGTATTTTCTGCTCTTCCGTCTCAAAACTCGAACGGTACCTATACAAAGGTAACTCAAAAAGTACCTGTGAAAATTTCAGTTGAAAATCCTTCAAGTAAGGTACTTCCAGGCATGAATGCCGAGGTCAAAATTTCTATTTAGTACTCCTCCAAATACCCTTTTGCTCTTTCAATGGAGGATTTTCTTTTTACCTAATGAAAAAGGCCACCTCCGAGTAGGGAAGTGGCCTTTATGTAATTACATAGATTGTCGATCTTCGAATGGGAAATCATCTCTTGAGATTCGTTTTTTCAGCAGTCCAAAGAAATTTTCAATTTCTCGTTCGGCACTTAAGAGAGAATCAGAGCCATGGATCACATTTTCTTCTTTTGAAAAGGCAAAGTCACCACGAATGGTGCCTGGCACTGCTTCCGTCGGACTTGTCTTTCCAATCATGAGACGAGAAACTTCGATAATATTTTCTCCTTCCCAGACCATGGCAAAAACAGGACCTGAGGTAATGAAATCCACTAATTCTCCAAAAAACGGCTTTTCCTGATGTTCCATATAATGATATTCAGCTTTACTGCGGTCCACTGTCATTAGCTCGGCATTCAATAGGATAAAGCCCTTTTGTTCAAAGCGGCGGATAACTTCTCCGATTAACCCGCGTTTCACCCCATCAGGTTTAACCATGATAAACGTGCGTTGTAAACTCATACGATCACCTCGAAAAAAATAGATAGTTTGATGAGAACCACCGGACAGCACATAGAATGCTATATTTTTCAAAGGTGGATTCTACACATATTCATTATGGGAAAATAATATAGATTTCAAACGAAGAAAATAAAAAAGGAATATACCTATAGTATATTTGGAAAGCTCTTTCAGTTAACTAGGAGAGAAATTTTTTTGCATCCTCATGAACGAATTGATCAATACTAAATACTAGTTGATAAATTCCTGAGGAGTGGAACATATTGTGTGTCGATGGATTGAAACAAACCTACATGAAAGTAGATAATATTAATTTGTACTGTGAATACCTACTAACTGATAAACCACCCATTCTTCTGATCCACGGCTTCGCTTCTTCTACTTATACGTTTCGTCGTATCATCCCTTTATTACAAGAGAAGTTTTCAATACTGGCGATTGACCTCCCAGGTTTTGGGAAAAGTGAGAAATCTACCTCGTTTGTTTATAGTTTTGAAAACTATGCAAAGTTAATGATTGAATGTATCCACCATTTTGGATTTGCTAGCACCTGTATAGTTGCCCATTCGATGGGCGGTCAAATTGCTTTAAATATGGCGCGCATCGCTCCTGAGAAAATTAATAAACTAATTTTATTAAGTAGTTCAGGCTATTTAAAGCGTGCAAAAAAACTTCTCATTTGCAGTTCCTATTTACCATTCTTTGATAAAATCATTCATTATTATATTGGAAGAAAGGATGTCAAATATCACTTGGGCAATGTTTTTTTTAATCAATCCTTAATCAATGATGAATTGATTCGTGAATTTGGCAGGCCCCTGGCGGAAAAAGGATTTTATAAAGCTTTAATCCGACTAATTCGTCACCGTGAGGGTGATTTGTTGCCACAACAACTAAAGGATATTCAAGTTCCAACATTATTATTATGGGGAGAAGAAGATCGAGTGGTACCAGTGGAGGTTGGCAAACAATTAGTTCAGGATTTACCAGATGCCAGGTTAATTACTTATGAAGAAACAGGACATTTAATTACGGAGGAAAGACCAGAGTTTGTTTTCAGAAATATATTGATGCATACAAACTAATGATTAAAACAAAATTCCAACATTCTAGTGAAAAAGGAAGCTGACTCAAAAAAGTTGTTAGTTAACGATTTTATGAGCCAGCTTATTTCTTTTAAAAAAGTTATGGAAATTAGGATAGTTTAACTTTTGCCTCTTCATAATAAGGCTCTCCGACTTTCAGAATAAATTGTAGAATGTCATCAGCTGCATTTTCATTTATAAAATTTCTCTGGCAGTTGATAATTTTAGTTAATTTATCACCATCATTTTCAAGTAATTTGGTTATAGTCTGCTTTATGTCCTTTGGGTTTTTACATACCACTCCCAAACCGAAATTCTCAGCAAATGCTGGATTATCCTCTTCCTGGCCTGGCAATGCACCCGTAATAATTAGCGGTGTATTGGAAGCTATTGCTTCAAACATGACATTCGGACTTCCACGAGTAATAGCGATATCAGAAGTGATCATTAAATCTTGTATATTTTGCGTGAAACCATAAATCTCTACTCGATTGCCATATTGGGCTTTAAGGGATTTTTCCAGCTTGGTTTTTAGTTTTTCATTTTTCCCGGCTACAAGTGTTACGGTACAGTCAAAATGATCAAGCAGGTTTTCTGCTATTTTCTTCATATTTCCTACACCTTCACCACCACTCATGATCAAACAGTTTAAAGATTGGCCATTTCTATAGAAGGTGCGCTGATTGTAGTTCTTCGGAAAAAATCGTGATCGGACTGGAAATCCCGATACCTTAATTTTCTCATTAGGAATTCCAAATTCAATACACTTGTTTTGGGCTTCAAACGTTGGGCTAATAATGTAATTTGCCCTTTTATCAGCCCAAAGAGGATAAATGTTTACAAGATCGGCAATGAGAGTGATGAAAGGAATATCTATATTTTGCTTTTCTAATATATTCAGTATGGAGCCATTAAAATTAGGATGAACGGATAAAATTAGATCTGGTTTAACTTCGGACAGCAATCTGAGAAAATTATCCTTTATATGTGTTTCAATAAAATTGTCTATTATAGAGGGTTTCAATGCTGTGATTTTCCAAATCATCTTCCATAACTGTTCTGAATTTCTTGTGATGGGACCATAGGATTTTCCAATCTTTAAGAGTAGCTGTTTACCAAGCAAAAAACCATCTACTACATGAATGTTGACGTTATGATGAGCTTTGACTCTCTCACACAGAGATTCTGTAATACTCTTATGTCCATGCCCTGTATGGTTGGAAGAAATGATTAATAATGTTTTTTTCATCCTATCATCCCTTTTTAAGAATATGATTTGGAACGGTCACTCTCATGCATCCAAAGCTTTTTATTGAATCGTTTCATTCTAAATTACTTACCTTAACTTAACTTTAACTTACTAAGTGGGACCATCCACTTTTAATTGAAGGAAGAAGGGCTGTTGGTTAGATTTTTTACGACTTTCTTATACTGTTTCAACGAATTAACTCTGCCAATATAACAATTCTTTTTCTCAAAGTCAGACGTGAAAAATTGTATTGCTTGTGTAGGGAAAAATCTTTTTGTACGGAAACGAAGATCCTTCCAATACACGAAATAGCCATTTTTTCTGACATCTACAAATGGATAGGCATAATTAGTACATGATAGAAAATCTGAAACGATTTGATCATTCCGACTAGTTGAGACCAAACTAGGGAAGTTGATTTTTTTGGTAAAGCTATGCTCAATGGTTAAATTTTTAACAGAATAAGTACCAAATAAGAAATCTTCTTCGGTCTCGATGATGACATCCCATTTAAACAACGAAATACGGGGGATTAGTTTGATTCGTTCTGCATGGATAAAATGACTTTGTAGGTGTCTTTTTGCGAATATGGCAGAAAGAGTGCGGATAACAAGGTAGAAAAATAGGAATAGATAAATGATAAGAAAGGTGATTCCTGCTTGATAGAATAAGATTAGCGCGAAACCGAGAAAATGGAGAAGTAAAATGTAGGGATCTACTAAAGGAACAGCATCCAATGCAATCCATTTTCGAGAAAAGGGCCGCAGTATTTGTGTTCCGTGTACATTAAATAAATCAAAAACTACATGAAGGATAACAGCTAAAAATGTCCATAAAAATAGATGTGAAAATGATGTGCTAGTGAAGAATGGGTATAGCATACCGGATACAAGAATCCCCCATAAGGGAAGAGCAGGAAGTGAATGGGATAGGCCTCTGTGATTCCGAAAATAATTTCCTTTTCCCTTCAAACGATAGAGAAAATCAAAATCGGGAGCATTTGAACCAATAACAGTACCTAAAATGACAGCTTGTGATAAGGTATCATTTGCAGAGACGGACGGATCAATTTGAGAAAGAGCACCTATGCCTAAGCCAATCACAACATGCGAAAAAGTATCCACACTATCACTCCTTAGACTTAATCTTAATTTAACAACCTGTCAAATTTCTAATCCCATGATTCCTAGAAAACTAATTCCCTTTATCATACTGGATAACTAAGAGATTTCTTCCTAAGATATCGTTAAATAATTGTAAATATTTTGTATTCCACTTTTGCTCCCTACCTTTAAGTAAGAATATACAAATTCAAATAAACACTTGATTGGTAAAAGAGGTACTTTCAGCAGAGTAACTGTTAATAGATTACTAAGCTATTCATTTTTATTCTTTTTAAGTAAATCTTTACCGGGCCTTAACAATAGATTAACAATCTTGATTTATATTAGGGAATGAGAAAGATTAAAATTTGATTAAAATATTTAATCTACTTTTAATAATTAACCAGAGGGGGATAGAAGAGGTTACTACTAGGGATATTTAAAGTTGCCATTGTTGTTTATGAATCTGGCAATCTAATGAAAATGTAAACAATGGAAGATACTGCAAACATACTTGGGAGGTTAGGGGAAAATGAAATCTCGTTTTAAGAAGGCTATACCTTTAATCGCAACAACGGTTCTTGCAACAACTGCACTTACCACACAAACCATATTTAATGACAGTGGTAACCAAAATGCTAAGGCACAATCGTTATCAAAAGAAGAAGTGAAAAAGAATGGTGCATCATGGCTCGCAGGTGACCACCATGTACATAGTGAATGGAGTGTAGGCTGGGACAATTCTACAAACCCTCCAACTGCCATAAGAGGTGGCGATGCCATTTATCCAATAGTGAAAAATGCAGAAAATGGTAAGAAGTATGGCCTTGATTGGATGATGACAACCGATCATGGGGGTCCTAACCATTCCAAAGTTAACTTAGAACAGGCTTATCCTGAATTATTAAAATCCCGTGAAGCTGTTCCTGAAGTTCTTCAATTTTACGGAATGGAGTTAGACACACCGGGAGCTGATCACAGCACGCTAATGATTCCAAAAGGTGAAAATGAATCAGAAGTGCTTTATGACCTTGAAAGCAAGTTTAATTCTCGTGAAGCTTATCCAAATGACCCAAGTCGTAACACTGAATCAAAAATGATTGACGCTCTTAATTATATGAAACAAATGGACGAACTTCCGATTTCTATCGCACATCATCCATCTCGTTCTGCGACAGGTGTTGGTGTATGGGGACAAGATACTCCGCAAGAGTTCCGTAATTGGAATGATACTGCACCAAATATATCTATCGGTATGGAAGGTGCTCCTGGTCACCAAGCAGGTGCTATTAATCCAGATGGCTCTCTTGACCCTAAAGGATCTCGTGGTAGTTACTCAAACGCAAACGCACAAACCATGGGTGGATTTGATCAAATGTCAGCTATCGTTGGTGGTTTATGGGATTCGATGTTAGGGGAAGGAAGACATTGGTGGATTACGGCTACGTCTGACTCACATGTTAACTGGCGTGATGGAGGAAGTGACTTCTGGCCAGGTGAATATTCTAAAACATATGTAAAAGCTGAGAAAAACTATGAAGATGTAATGGAAAACCTTCGTAAAGGTAATGTATTTGTTACAACGGGTGACCTTATCTCAGAACTAGATGTAAAAGTACAAGCAGGAGGCAAATCACCATTACATGCAGTGGCAAAAGGAAATTCAGCATCAATCGGTGAAACACTTACACTTCCAAGTAAGCAATCTGATGTAACTGTTACAGTTCGTATCAAAGATCCAAACGCTGCGAATTCTCATGGTGATAAGCCAAATGTTCAACGTGTTGACTTAATCATGGGAGAAGTTAAGGGAAAAGTGGAAGACCGCTCAACGGCATCTAATCCGACAACAAAAGTCGTAAAGCGTTTCACAGAAAGTGACTGGAAAAAAGACGGTGAATACATCTCAATTACTTATACTTTAAAAAATGTCGACAAAGATAGCTATATTCGTTTACGTGGTACTAACACTGACCAATTAGAACCAGTAGCAGATCCAAAAGGTGAAAATCCTTGGAATGATCTTTGGTTCTACTCAAACCCAATTTTCCTCAAATCTAGTAAATAATTATTTATACGAACAGAATAAAGACGGGGGGTCTTAATACTCCTCGTCTTTCCATTATCTAAATTAACAAAGAAATGGACGTTGATACTATGAAAAAAATACTAGTTCCTTTATTGCTCATTCTTCTTGCATTAAATTCACTTTGGTCCAATACCGCTTGCGCACATACAAATAACAGTGAGGGTTTTTCCACTATAAATGTCAAGGATAAAACACTGGATTATGAATTGAAACTGGATTTAGAAGAGCTTGGGCATGCCTTAAATAAGGCAACGGATGAAAAGGAATTAATTAATCACAAGGTTCTGCAAAAATATATAAATTCTCATATAAAGCTTTATGCGGACAGCGAGCTGGTAGAGGGCAGCCTGTTAGAAACGAATATAGAAACGATTAATGAGCGTCCGTTTGCGGGAATTAATTTGGCGTATAAGATCGGGCATAAACCTGAAAAACTTGTGGTTGAGTATAATATGTTTATGGATGATTCCGACCCAAGCCACGCGAACTATGCAACCATTAAAATGGATGGGGAACAACAAGAAAAGGTTTTAACCTTCGAATCAAGAGAAATGGAAATTGGTGAAATAAGCTTCTTGCAAAATGTTAAACAGTTTTTAATTCTTGGATTAAAACATATTTTCACAGGTTATGATCATATTCTGTTTGTCATTAGTTTGCTATTTGGGGCAAAAACGATCCGTCATATCCTCTCTTTAATTACAGCTTTTACAGTAGCACATAGTATCACTTTGGCTTTGGCAACTTTTGATATTGTCCAGCTTCCTAGTAGATTTGTAGAATCGGCTATCGCTCTAAGCATTATTTATGTGGCACTCATAAATATTTTTAATCAGGACTCGAATCACCAGCCATGGCTTGCGTTTGCCTTTGGTTTAATCCATGGCTTTGGTTTTGCGGGGATTCTTTCAGAAATGAGATTAGATACGGGTCATCTGGCAGCGTCATTACTTTCTTTTAATATCGGGATTGAAATGGGCCAACTTTTAATTGTCTGTCTAGCTTTCCCATTAATTTTGTGGATTAGGAAATTAACCTTGAGACCGATAAAATGGGTTATCCCTGGAACTTCGGCAGCAATCTTAGCCTTCGGTCTTGTATGGTTTATACAGCGTGCTTTTTAAGTTGGTGAAACATCGATTCCTTCACTGAGTGGAGGAATCGATTTAGTTCGGGTGTTTTTTTTAAGGGAAAATATCAAAATCCTCAAACCTTAATTAATCAAGACTACCAGACATTATTGGAGTTCAAAGTGCCGGCTGATCGCTTGACAAGTATGAATCAGGGCCGCCGCTAGTCTTTCTTCATGGCCATAAAAACGAGTGGATGGGAGCGGAATCGAGACAGCGCTTATATTCCCCATGCGATCAACAACCGCTGCGCCCACTGCACAAATCCCTAGAATATGCTCTTCCCTTACAAAACTGACTCCTTTTATCCGAACTTGTTCTAACTCCCTTAACAGCTCAGTCCGGCTTGTGATGGTATGTTCCGTATACTGTTGCAGGTGTTCAGGCAACAAATTTTCTACCTTAGCTAAAGGCAGAGAGGCGAGGATGGCCTTCCCGTTTGCTGTACAATGAAGTGGAAAAGACGCCCCAGGCTGTGAAGTTGCTTGCAATGGATGTGGCGCAATAATTTGATCAACAAAAAGCACCTTCCCATTGTCTAGTACGGAAAGGTCTACTGTTTCATTAATTTGATTGGATAATTCTATTAAAAATGGCCTGATTTCTTCTCGTAAATCACTATGAACAGCACCTGCAAGCATCGCAATCTCAGGTCCAAGGCGGAAACCGCCTTTTACAGACGCGGAAGCAATAAACCTTTCTTGTTCGAGTGTTGTAACAATTCTTTGAACTGTTGATCTGGCCATGCCCACTTCTTTCGCAATTTGCGATAAGCTTAATCCTTTTGGATGAGCTCTAAGAGTCCTCAAGATTTTAGCAGCACGAGAAATTACTTGTACATTAGCTGCCTTAGATTGATCCTGGTTATCATTTGTCATATGTATGTTTTCCTTTCACTGATATATCCTTTTTTTTCTATCAATTCCATTTTATACTAATACCTGTATAAGGGAAGAATAGTACATAGTTATTGACTAGTATTTTAATCTTTCATTATAATGAGTATAACCATTATGTGATACAAGTGTACCACTATGTGGTTAAAAATAAAAATTTTTCAATTACTGTCTCCATTTAAGATTATTTGTTTTTGGGGTAATTTCCTAGATTGATATATTGTGGCAATAATAATTCTTAAAAAGAGGGAATTTAGATGAGTATTGTTAAAATTGGTGTGATTGGAATTGGAAATATGGGCAGCTCACATGTGCAAATGTTGAGCGAAGGACAAATTAAAGGAGCACAGTTAACTGCCGTTTGCAGCAGCAACGATAGCCGAATTGACTGGGTAAAGAACCATACAAAGGGAGAGGTAAGGGTTTTTAAAAATGTCGAGTCTTTTTTAAATGAATCAGCAATTGATGCTGTCCTCATTGCAACCCCGCATTACAGTCATCCGGAGCTAGCTATAAAAGCCTTTGCAAAAGGAAAACATGTGATGATTGAAAAACCAGCTGGGGTTTATACCAAAAATGTGCTGGAAATGAATGCTGCAGCATTAAAAAGTGGAAAAGTATTCAGTATCATGTATAACCAAAGGGCTAATCCACTTTATCAAAAAGTACGCGAACTTATTCAATCAGATCAACTGGGTGAAATTAAGCGGACCAATTGGATCGTTACCGATTCGTACCGTCCACAAAGCTATTATGATTCAAGTAAATGGAGAGCTACCTGGAAAGGTGAAGGTGGCGGGGTCCTCTTAAATCAGGCCCTTCACCAATTAGATCTTTGGCAGTGGACGACAGGTTATATGCCAAAGCGCATTCGTGCCATAACCAGTCTTGGAAAATATCATGATATTGAAGTGGAAGATGATGTAACCGCCTTTGTGGAATATGAAAATGGGGCAACAGGTGTGTTTATTGCATCTACTGGAGAGGCTCCTGGTACAAATCGTTTTGAGATTGTCGGAGATCGTGGGAAAATCGTCATTGAAAATGAAGAACTTATCTTTTACCAATTAAGCGAATCAGAACGTGAATTTAATTCTTCGTACACAGGCGGATTTGGTCAGCCTCCATGTGAAAAAATTGAGATTCCCGTCAAATGTGATAATGGTAATCATGCTATCATTGTTCAAAACTGGATTGAGGCCATCCTTAAGGGTACACCTTTACTTTCACCTGGGGAAGATGGTGTCAAGGCGCTAGAAATTTCAAATGGTATCTACTTATCTTCATGGTTAAACGAAACGGTTGATTTGCCCGTAGACGCAGACCTTTATTATGAAAAATTACAGAAGAAAATCCATTCTTCCTCTTTTAAGAAAAAGCATGTGACAAATACGATATTAGATGTCAGTGGGACGCATTAAGATGAAAGATATAGAATTTTACGTAGAGAAGGGGAAGATATCTATGAAATTTGAAAAAGTACGTTGGGGTATTATTGGATGCGGTGATGTAACGGAAGTGAAAAGTGGACCAGCATTCCAAAAAATCAGGCATTCAGAGTTGGTCGCCGTGATGAGAAGAACTAGTAAACTTGCAAAAGACTATGCGGAAAGACACCATGTTCCAAAATGGTACGAAGATGCTGATGCGCTTATTAACGATCCAGATGTGGATGCAGTCTATATTGCGACACCACCGAGTTCACATAAAGATTATGCAATAAAAGTCGCAAAGGCTGGCAAACCAGTTTATGTAGAAAAGCCAATGGCACTTAATTTTGCTGAGTGTAATGAAATGATTGCTGCTTGCAAGGCAGCTGGTGTTCCTTTATATGTAGCTTACTACCGTAGAGCGCTGCCTCGTTTTGTAAAAATAAAAGAGTTGTTGGAGACGAAAGCAATCGGAGATGTTCGTTTCGTCTCGACGACGCAGTATCAAAAAGTATCTGAAAATGTAAAGGATTCACAAACTCTCCCATGGAGGGTTCAGCCTGAATTGTCAGGAGGAGGACTATTTTTCGATTTGGCTAGTCATACACTCGACTTATTAGATTTCTTACTGGGGCCAATTAAGGAGGCGCAAGGTTTTTCTTCCAATCAAGCAGGTTATTATCGTGCGGAAGATATCGTCACAGGGACGTATCGATTTGAATCTGGGGTCCACGGTGTTGGAAACTGGTGTTTTTCTGCGTTTGAAGATGTGGATGTGAATGAAATCGTCGGCAGTAAAGGGAAAATTACTTTTTCCACTTTTGGAAATGAGCCCATTATGTTAACGACATCTAGTGGAACAGAGCAATGGAGTTTTGACCCGCCGATGCATGTCCATCAATACCTTGTAGAAACCATTGTGGCTGAATTAACAGTAGAGAGCAGCCAGTGCCCAAGTACGGGAGTGACCGGTGCAAGAACCAATTGGGTGATGGGTGAGATTGCTTACTAGTTACTTACTCTATTGATGACTCTTATGGATTATTTTTGAGGAAGACGGTCGACAATAGGAAACTCTTGACGACTCTGATAGATTATTTTTGAGGTAGAAGGTCGACAATAGGAGCTCTTGACCACTCAGATGAATTATTTTTGAGGTAGAAGGTCGACAATAGGAGCTCTTGACGACCCAGATGATTTATTTTTGAGGAAGACGGTCGACAATTGGCACTCTTGACGACTCTGATAGATTATTTTTGAGGTAGAAGGTCGACAATAAGCACTCTTGACGACTCGGATGAATTCTTTTTGATCCTGACGGTAGTCAATAGACTCACTTGACGACCCTGCTGAATTCTTTTAGAGCCAGACAGTCGTCAATAAGTTCTATTGACGACTCTAATTTTTCTTCATCATTTAAGGTTAAAAAACAAAACATAGTCACCAGGACCGATTAGAGCAACGCCAATAACAGCAGCAATTAACACAAGATTATATTCAAATCCATTGTTGGTCATCCAGTAGCCATTTTTTCCATGAACAGTAAAAATAGCATCAATCATCACAATCACAATCATGATTGCACCAAGCCAAGTACGAAAACCAGCGGCAAAAAGTAATCCGCCTATCAACTCAAATAGGCCCGCCAAAGTCGCCCAAACCTTGGCTCCCTTTTCGAGACCAAGTGTTTCAAGCCAGTTTCCCATACCCGCTATACCAGGGCCGCCAAACCAGCCAAATAACTTTTGTGCACCATGCCCAAAAAAGGTTAGCCCGATCACGAGCCGAATAAGTAACAGCCCGATATTAACCAGTGCCATATTTTCAGTCATATTATACCTTCTTCCGCCTTATGTAATTTCAAAAAAAGTGTCGAAAAGAAATGGATATCTTATTTTGGCTAATTAATCCAATTCTTATTCTAGTCTAGTTGTTAGATTACTATTTAATCAACCAAAAGACTAGAGTAAAAAGACCTCATCTTTTCCCAATTAAATACATGAAAAAAGATCTGCCGCACCTGGCAGACCTCTTTCTATCCTAATTTTTCACTTCACTTATGGTTTGTCCTGAGACATCAATCAAATAGTTCTTCGTATTTTTATTAATGGATCCGCCATCACCTTTAAAAATTGTTGACTTTGTTTCGGTAGAAGGCTCGATGTGAACAGGTACAGAAGTTTGACCTGCTTGGAGTGTGAAGGATTGTGTGAAATTCATATCCTTGCCCACTGCCACTTTTTCTCCATTGATAGTCAAGTCTGAGCCTTTAATCGCATTTCCAGTTACCGTCATCGTTGAACCATTCACATTGATTTGACTTAAGACTAATGGCATATCAATCCAGCGCAGGATGGTGTCTTGGACAACCATTTTATTGTTGCCTTGATTGGTAATGACAATCTTCATATCCGTTCCTTGGGCACCATACCCATAGTAACTAATATCGTCATCCGAAGGATCGTTTGGAGTATGGTCTGTTAAACCTTCCTGATCCCAAGAATTGTTTTTTACATATTTATAGGTGAGTTCGGTTCCTTCTTCTAACTCCATCGTATATTCCCAATCCGGTGTAACCGCACCATTGCGGCTCATCGACCAAGCGCCTGTATTCCATCCATTTAGGCTGCCAGGTATATTGACTTGAGCGGACAATGGAGTGTAATCCGGTGCATGCACCTTAAAGGTCACTTGAACCATGACAATTTCCGGTGTCACGCTAACGGTGTTTGAATCTACATAATTACCAGCCTGGTCAAAGACACGGATTTGGTACTTATAGTCCGTGCCATTTGCTACCTGATAATCACGGAAAGAGGTAACATCCCCATTTAATGTGGTTAGAACTTGGCCGTCTCGGTAGATGAGCGTTTTAAATGGCTGATCTGGATCCGATAGTTTCCAGGTTAAGTTAACCTGACCAGACTCTTTTACTGGTGTATCCAATACAACTTGTTTAGCAGGTGGAGTGGTATCAGACGTACTTTGAGTATAGGTCACTTCTCTTGTAGTGGAGTAAACCCAGGTTGTTCCTAGGTCCGGCGTAAAGGCCATCCGGTATTCATACGTGCCCGCTTCAAATGCCGTGAAGTTTCCTTGAAATTCATTTGCCACGCCATCTTGTGTCTGGCCATTATATAGGGCAGGGGAGGATTGCCATTCTGTTTGTCCTTTTAGCCTTACTTGAAGCTGAGCTGTCACTCCTTCAGCTGCTCCTGTTTCTGTCGCGCCAGACAAGTAAAAAGTTGCTTTTACAGTTGAGGATTGAGCAAGATTCAGTTCACTTTTTTCTAATCCAGTTAGATCTTTGATGCTGGCCTTCGACACATCGAAATGAGGGACTAACCCAGAAGTGGTAACAGGGACAGATTCATTCCCATTTCCATCCACAGATGTAACAGCAAAATAATAGGTTCGGCCATTATCTAAGTTAGATATGGTGACAGATGGATCAGTTGTTTCTTGTACTTTTGTCCATAAGCCGCCAGAGACTGTCGATTGATAAACAGTGTAGTGGGCACTGGTTCCTGACCAGTTTAACATCACCTTTTTTGAACCTGCTGTTCCGGTTAGAGCTTTTACGGAAACTGGCTTCTTGACTTCATTAACTGATACTAGCATACGGCCTGATTCAGCCGGTACAGTTAAGCTCAATTTTCCATCCTTTGTAGCAGCTTCATATTTCTTATTTAATTGATCAACAAAACGAAGACCATTCCCTAGCAGTTCTTTTGTATCGATCTCGACCGTTTGAGCGTTTTTCCCTCTATTAATGATGACAAGGCCGGACTTTGCTTCTTTTGTCCGGACATAGGCTAATACATCGCCTTTAGCATAAATGTGGTGTAAATCCCCATAAGCAAATAGGTCGGCATTTTCTTTCCGGATTTGACCAATTTTTTGATAATGGGCAATAAGGGACTTATCTTCCTTGCCCCAAGGATAGGTCCTGCGGTCATCTGGATCCTTCGATCCTGTCTGGCCTGCTTCATCTCCATAATAAATGGTCGGTGCTCCTGGATAGCCCATTTGAAGGATGGAAGCCAGCTTCAGTCGCTTAACACCTTCATCATAATTATAGTTCGGGTCTTGTTCTGCCCGGTAATACGTATCTGTTCCATTGCCTAACAGAAAAATGGCCCGAGCTGTATCATGTGATCCCATTAGGTTCATAAGGGCATAAAACGCTTCTTTTGGATAGTCCTCTTGTACAGCGAGAAGGGTGTTCTCCGCATTAGCAGCGTTACCGTTTTTTAAGTAATCCAAAATGGCCCCGCGGAACCGATAGTTCATAACTGAATCATATTGATCTCCCAAGAAATACTTGGATGCATCATCCCAAATTTCACCTAAAATAAGGGGTTCTTCCTCTTTTTGAAGTGTTTTTCCCGCACCGGTCATCGCCTTGGATTTCATTTGCTTGCGGAATTCCTGCCAGAAGGAGCTGTCCACTTCATTGGCTACATCGAGACGCCAGCCAGAGGAACCTTGATCAATCCACGATTTTGCAACGGAATCTTTGTCATAAAAAATATAATTCGCTAATTGTGTATTGTTTAGCTCACTTGGGTGGTCGACCTTCGCACCGTCCACTGATTTAAACACTGGTAGACTGTCATATCCCCACCAGTCATCATATTTATAATGCTGACCTGTTGAAACGCCGTTAACTTTTTCGTTGTCTACCTTTTCGTTTTTGATATCGAACCAGTTTTCAAAGCCGTAGGGACTAAAGGTTTGGCCTTCGGCTAGAAATTGCTTCTTAGCCTTATCCTTGGCTGCTGTTTCGGTCATCTTTTCTTGATTCATCAAGTCATAAATACGGGACCAATATTCATATGCACCAACGGTTTTATATTTATTGTAGCGGTCAAAATAGATGGAATCGTCGGAAACATGGTTAAAGACCCCGTCTAAAATAAGATGCATATGACGTTTTGATAATTCCTTTGCAAAATCCGCGAATTCTTTCTGCGTCCCAAACATCGGATCGACTTGTTTATAATCAGTAGCATCGTATTTATGGTTGGATGGTGCAAGTGCGATTGGATTTAAATACAGAGTATTAACGCCAAGAGACTGCAGATAATCAAGCTTCGCTTTAATACCAGCAAGATCGCCGCCAAAAAAGTCATTAGTAAACTCTCCATCCCCCGTATAGGATCCAGTACCTTGTTCATATGGATTATCCGGTAATGAACTCCAAGAAGCTGGATGTTCGATTGGCTGGCTGCCACGTGCGCCAATTTTGTCCTTCGCATGATCGTTCGCCTTGTTTCCATTATAAAAACGGTCTGGAAAGATCTGATAAACGACAGCTTCTTTCATCCAATCCGGTGTTTTGTAGGCAGGGTCGTAAACGGTCAATTGGAATAGTCCTGCATTTTTATCTTCTGCTTTTCCAGTGTGGCCTTCCTGTGTATCTTCACCGTATTCGGCTGTAGCATCTTGATCCCCAACAATGAATTTATACCCATAGATCCCTTTTTCAGAAGGGGTGAATGAGGCTTTCCAAAACTCAAGAGGACCTTTGTCGGTTGTATCGGTCCAGCCGGCATTCTTCATAGAAATGACATTGGATGTTCCTGTATTATAGTTTTTTACATACAGACTCGCCCTTGTCAGGTCACCCTTCTTAGCGGATACACGCATGGTTACAGGCTGTTGTGCAGGTACTGCCCCGAAAGGAGTCCGGTAGAGTTTGTCCCATGAATCATGAGATAGTGCAGACATATCAATTAAACCATCAGACCCAGCTGGTCTATAATCTGTATACACTTCATTTGTTTGCTGGTTATAAAAAAAGGTGATCGTAGTATCTGCTAGTACATTTAGTTTTTCATTGGAAGATGGGTAAGACTCCGTCCAGTCCTTGCCCAGAACAATCTTGTATTCATAGCTGCCTCGGGGTACTTTTGTGGTGAAAGAGTAGACATTGTTAAAATGATCATCTGATAGCAATGCAGTTGATTCGGCAGGGCTCCATGCTGAACCGGCTTGAATGGCAGGCTGTATGGTTCCAGCAATACGAGGCTGTTTGTCTCCTGTTAATGGAGTGTAATGGCTGCTGTCGGCAATGGAGTGGGTGTTATCATTGTAGTAGAAGGTTACCTCTTTTTGTTCAGTGAGTGATAGTTTAATATTGTTCCCTCCTGGAGTACCGCCTTCTCCGTAATTTTCATTCCAGCTGCCGCCGATGGCGATCTTATACTCATATGTACCGGCTGGTAATGTCCCAGTTAAGGTATAGAGACCATTTCCTTTGTCAGTCATTTTTGTAATGGCGGAGGATGGATCCCAATCCCCTGAATTTCCTAAAGCGGTTTGCAGGTTTCCAACAAGTACAACCTGCTTAGCTGACGTTTCTGCTGCCTTTACAGTTCCACTTGAGAGACCTGTTAACAGCTGGAGTATTAATCCGGTAATGGTGACAAGCGACAGTAGTGTGCGCTTCTTCTTTTTCATAAAAAAACCCCTTTCCCCTTGTTCGATTGTTTTGCGAAATCGTTTGCACAAAAATGTGATAGAAAGATCCTCCTGAGATGAATAAAGGAGGATCTTTATAAGTAGTGCAATCGTTTTCACATTCAAATAATACTATTTTTGGAAGGTTAATTCAATAGAAAATTAGTATAATAGTCGAAAATTTCTGTGAAATGTTAGAGGTTTGTAATTAAAAAAAGAGATTCATATGAAGCCCAATGTGCTTGGCCTTTTTATAGTGCTACCAAAGTACTATTTCTGTTATGATAAAATTAAATAAAATCCCTAGTAAGAAGGGTGAAAAATATGACGGTAACAATAAAAGATGTCGCAAAGCTTGCAAAGGTTGCCCCTTCAACGGTTTCAAGAGTTATTGCTAATAATCCGAGAATTAGTGAAGCAACGAAACGAAAAGTTAAACAAGTAATGGAAGAGCTGGGGTACCATCCTAACCTGAATGCAAGAAGTCTATCTAGTAAAACAACCCAAACCATTGGGCTTGTAATGCCAAGCTCTGGAGATGTTGTTTTCCAAAACCCTTTTTTTTCGACGGTGTTACAGGGGATTAGCGAAGGGGCACACGAAAAAAAGTATGCCTTGCAAATGACAACAGGAAGATCAGAACAAGAAACTTTTGAAGCAGTTATTGAAATGGTTCAAGGAAAACGCGTAGATGGGATGATTCTCTTACATTCTAAAGTAGAGGATCAGGTCATCATGTACTTAAGAAAAATGGATTTTCCGTTTGTTGTGATAGGAAAACCAGCTAAATATACAGAAGAAATTGCACATGTTGATAATGATAATGTTGGTGCAATGAAAGAGGCGACCGATTACCTGATTAAACTGGGACACCAGCAAATTGCTTTTATTGGCGGCAGTACGGAACTAATGGTCACTGTAGATCGTTTAACTGGCTATAAACAAGCTTTAAATGAAGCAAACGTTCCTTTAAATGAGGAATATATCAAACATGAGGAATTCTTAAGGGAAGGGGGCCAAGAAGCTGTTAGTGAGTTAATGGCACTTCCACAACGGCCTACCTCGCTTTTAGTGGTTGATGATTTCATGGCACTGGGAGTCCTTAATAAATTGGATGAATTAGGAATCAAAGTTCCAGATGATATCTCTGTTGTTAGCTTTAATAATATCCTGCTGTCAGAAATGGCAAAGCCGCCTTTAACTTCCATGGATATCAATATTTTAAAGCTTGGAATTGAAGCAGCAAAGAGCTTAATCCAAAAAATAGAACATAGTTCAGAACCTACTAAACGCATTATTGTTGCACATAAATTGGTAGAACGTTCATCATGCAGCCCACTCAATATTTCAAATAATTAAGAAATAGAGGTTTCCATCCAACACACCGTTATAGTCACGGGTTTAGAAGGAACCTCTAATTTTTTTTGTTTTTTTATCCTAAATATCTATGATATAGCGCCTTTGCTTCCGATATATCCTTCGTTCCATGTATTAAAACTCTACCATCTTTAAAAACGACCAATCTGTGAGGATCTACATTAAACGATAGGAGGTAGGGATTTCGCTGGACGATCCCCCCTTGATTCACTAATACTTTTTCTAATGCCTCTAAATCCCGGGCAATGGGAAGGGCAGGGCGTATCTGAACGGAATCTCTGCCGCACAATACCGCTGTTTTTGTTTGATTCTCAAACGACAAGTAGGGATAGGAGCGGTGTTGCCCACAAGAAGGACAGTCCTCTTTTTTTAATTTATCTACTTTTATGGCACTATGTTGGTTTTTCCACAAATCAAAAGAAACCAGTTTGTTCCGCAAGGACTCCAGGTCGCCAACCAAAATTTTTAAAGCTTCACTGATTTGATATGAAACAACCATGCTCACAGCTGGACTGATAATTCCAGCCGTATCACAGGTTAATCCTCCTAGTGGAACTGTTTCTAATAAACAAGTTAGGCAAGGAGTTTTTTTAGGAATAATGGTGTAGGAGATTCCATAGCTTCCCACGCAAGCACCGTAAATCCATGGAACTCCAAGCTTTTGCGAAACATCATTAATCATCATTCTTGTTTCAAAATTATCCGTTGCATCAATAATAAGATCGACTTGTTTAGCCCATTCTTCAAGTTCTACCACAGAGGCATCGGCGATAACGGCCTCAATGGCCACAGAAGAGTTAATCGCTGTTAATCGATTTTTAGCAGCAATGACTTTGGGTAATCTATTTTTTGCCTCTTCTTCTGTATACAATTGCTGCCGTTGTAGATTCGACCATTCAACATAGTCACGGTCAACGATGGTTAGCTGACCAATTCCGGAACGGACAAGTGCTTCGGCACATGCGGATCCAAGAGCCCCAGCTCCGATGACGAGAACATGTTTCGATGAAATTTTTTCCTGTCCGCTTTTTCCGATTGGAGGGAAAAGTTCTTGGCGTGAGTACCGATTATTCACCCGATACTCATTCCTTCTTTTGGACTGCTGGCAGCAGCGTACCGCTTTTTCTCAATTCGTCCAGCTTCATAGCCTAAGCGTCCAGCTTCAATCGCTAAACGCATCGCTTTGGCCATTTTTACCGGGTCTTTTGCGGCTGAAACAGCTGTATTTAATAAGACACCATCGGCTCCTAATTCCATGGCAAATGCAGCATCGGCAGGGGAACCAACACCAGCATCAACAATAACCGGCACCACTGCTTGTTCGATAATAAAATTAAGGTTTACTGGATTGATGATTCCCTGACCAGAACCAATTGGTGAGGCTCCTGGCATAACCGCATGACAACCAGCTTCTTGTAGTTTCCTTGCTAAGACGACATCATCAGAAGTATAAGGGAGGACAATAAATCCTTCTTTTACTAACTCTTCCGTTGCTTTAAGAGTTTCGATCGGATCAGGAAGCAATGTTTTATCACAGCCAATAACCTCGACTTTAATCATGTCACAGAGACCGGAAGCTTTTGCTAGTTTAGCAATTCGCACGGCTTCTGCGGCAGTCTTTGCCCCAGCTGTATTCGGCAGCAAAGTATATTTATTGGTGTCCAGCTGCTCTAAAAAATTAGGCTGGCTTGATTCAAAGATATTCATTCGCCGCACAGCAAACGTTAGAATCTCAGCTTTAGAAACTTCTACCGCTTCCTTTTGGATTTCAAAGCTCGGGTACTTCCCAGTTCCTAGTAATAAACGAGAATTAAATGATAATGGACCTATTTTTAACATTTCAACCGCCTCCTACAAAATGGACAATTTCGATTCGATCTTTATCTGATAATCTAGTACATTGGTGATTTTCACTAGTTAAAATTTCCCCGTTCACTTCGACGACAACGACTTTATCATGGACTTGATAATGTGTAAGCAAATCAGAAACGGAGACAATGTCATCTGGTAATGTAATAAACTCTCCATTTAATAAAACGTTCATGTTTACCCTCCTAATGTACCAATGTTTTATGTCGGTCAATTCGGAAAGACGAGAGCAGGTTTTCATCTGGTCTGCCATCCAATAAATCAGCCACCAGCGTACCTGTAACCGGGCTTAGTAAAATTCCGTTCCGGTAATGTCCGGCTGCAATGAACAATCCTTTCCATAATGGATGTTCACCTAAATAAGGGAGGCCATCTCCAGTTTGGGGTCTAAGACCAGCCCAAACCCGCTCCCAAGGGGCATCCTTGATTTGTGGAACCAATTGACTGGCTCTTTCCACTAATGTAGCAATTCCGCTTGGTGTCACTCTTTTATCAAATGTGTGATCAATTTGGGTAGCACCTATTAAGATTTCACCATTGCGTTTTGGGACCAAGTAACATCGCTTATCCGAAAAAATAGTTCTGTTTATAATCGGTAAATCTGTCTTAACAGAAAAGCACTCCCCCTTGACAGGATAAATTGATAGATCCCGCCCAGTTTCACGCATTAGCTTTGAAGCCCATGCCCCGGTGGCAAGGACAACCTGGTTACAATCGATATTTCCTAAAGTGGTTTTAACCCCGTTGACTCGGTCATTTTCATAGTTGAATGAGTATACCTCTGTGTTTTCCAGAATGGTCGCCCCGAATTGTTCAGCGGCCTTTGCAAAAGCCTTTGATAATTTAGCTGGCTGGACATGACCATCGTTAGGGATGAACATCCCGCCAGCAACGTCAGGGGAGAGGAAGGGTTCCAATTCTCGTATACTATGAGAATCAAGCCATTCTATTTCTGAATCCCAAAGTCGTTGAAACGCTGCCTGTTGTTTAACTTCTTTTGCTATTTCTTCTGTTTCGGCAATTTTAATCATGCCTTTACGAACAAACTCAATATCAATTCCGGTAATCTCAAATAACTCGTTTGAGAGGGAAGAAAACATTGCCTGGCTTTTTAAAGCTAATTGAAAAAAGGGACCATCTTCTTCAATCTCTGCTTGTGCTGCCAGCATTCCGGCAGCGGCACTGGATGCTTCACAAGCCAAATGGTTCTTCTCAATCATAACCACTTTTTTCCCAAGCTTTGAAAGTTGATAGGCAATAGAACTCCCGTTTATTCCGCCGCCAATAATGGCAACATCAAATGAATTTTTCACCTTTTACCATCTCCATCCTTTAATGCACGTACATATGCTTTTACTGCCATAATAGGATCGCTTGAATCTAAAACACCGGACATAACCGCAATACCATTTGCGCCGGCTTGAATGACTGGTTTAGTATTTTCAGGTGTGATCCCGCCAATGGCAATGACCGGAATAGGCAGTTTAGCTACCCTTGATAATTCCTCTATACCTTTTGGTGTCTTGCCTAGTTTAGAGAGGGAAGGGTAGACGTGACCGAACAGAACGTAATCTGCACCATCCCGCAGGGCATTTTCCCCATCCTGAAAAGAGTGAATGGAACTTCCAACTCTTAAACTTGAAAACTCTTTTTTTACAATCGCTTGATCCAAACTATGATAGGCTAATTGGACCCCTGCGACTTTTGCAGCGATAGCAACATCCACCCTGTCATTTATCATGATTTTTGAAAGGGGGATGTCCTTAGAAAGCAAATCAACCGCTTGAAAAAGTTCCCGTGCTGTTTTTTGCTTTTCCCTTAAGTGAATAGATGTCACATCAGGGTGAATATCGATTAAGATTTCCCGTAACTGCTCGATTGGCATCTTACCGTTTGAAATGATATGTAACTCTTTAACATTTGTTAAAATTCGCGTCACCTCTTTAGAAGATTCCGCTAATTGACCTAGTGAAAAACAAAAAAACCACTTTCCGATGTTTAGAAAGTGGTTTGGTCATTTGAAAGAGATAAGAACGCATTCAAATATCCTGTTTTCCACTTCCCTACGCTGGTATAACCCAGATCAGGTTCATAGAGTCCCGAAGTAGTACTTCAATCTCAGCCCTTTAAAAAGGCACCTCTAGCGGATTTATTTTCCATATAAATTTGTAATCATTTCCTGCATGTATAATATTATCAACATTGTTTAAAATGTCAAATAATTTTATTTAGTAAAAAGTCTGTATCTTTTGCTGTCATCGGTTAAGCTTTTTATCTGAATTAGCGTATAATGAATAGGTAAAGGCTCCATCTTCGCTATTACCATGATAGCCACTTATATGAGTTCCGCTTATTTTACAGAAATTTAACAAGGATATTTTTCATTTTTAACAAATTATATACGTATGTATTTATAAGGGGAAGGAGTGGAAAGAATGAAACATCAGAAAACTTTTTTTGTAATCGACGACCTGATTTTTGAAGTCGAGAAACCAGAAATAACCTTAAAGAAAATTAAAGTAACACAGGTGAAATTTGAAAATGAGGAGTATAAATTACTTAGAAAAAAGTTTGATGAAAATTTGTTTCATATTGAAAGAAAACCTGATGGATGGTTTATAACAGAGAAAGATAAGCCTTTTTAAGGAGTGATGAAGGCGTGGAAGATACGTTAATGGAAAATAATCCGTTACCTGCGGAGTTTTATAACCAGCCAACGCTTGAACTAGCAAGGGCATTACTCGGCTGCCTGCTTGTAAAAGAAACGGCAGAAGGAATGACGGCAGGTTATATTGTCGAGACAGAGGCTTACATAGGACCTGGAGACAGGGCTGCCCACAGCTATCAAAACAGGCGCACGAAAAGAACCGAAGTCATGTTCCAGCGTTCGGGACTTGCCTATACGTATTTAATGCATACCCACTGCCTTTTCAACGTGGTTAGCGGCGGGGAAGAAAAACCTGAAGCAGTCTTGGTCCGGGCACTTGAACCTGTGGCTGGTATCGAGCTTATGAAAAGAAGAAGAGGAATTGAGGTCCTGACCAATCTGACAAATGGCCCCGGAAAATTGACTAAATCAATGGGTATTACAATCGAGGACTATGGCCACACCCTGACTTCTTCCCCTTTATTTATTGCTAAGGGCATCTGTCCGGAAAGTATATCAGCTGGAAAAAGGATTGGAATTAACAATTCTGGTGAAGCAAAGGACTATCCATGGCGTTTCTGGGTGACGAATAATAAATATGTTTCAAGACATCAAAAAACCTTATCCTTTCGGTACATCGAATAGTGATTAGGTTTTTTTGTTCTAAAATGTATCCGTTTACATAAATTTCAATGTGAGCTTTTATTTCAAAGTGATGGATTAGTTTAAACAGTCTAAGGATAATCAGGCTAACGAGCTAGTTAAGGCACAAGTGAAGATGCTTTCACTACTATTGAACAGAAGGTGATAATGATCAAACTGACAGTAGTCATTGTCGGACCAGAACCGTTAGTCCATAAAATAAGCAAGATTGCCTCAGAATTTAAAGAACTTAAAACAACATCACTTTTCTATGAAAAGGTAGAGGAATCAGTAAAATTAGTTAGGGAACTCCAAGAACCGAAGGAGATTTATATTTTTGCTGGTCCAACACCTTTTTTTATTGCAAAAGAGACGATCCCCTTGGATGTAATCTCCTATTATATTCCGTTTGAAGGCTCGGATATCTATCGCCTTTTATTAGAGGTTTTTGAGATGTACCATCACTATCCGATCATTAGTTATGATATTGTCGAACCCCATTACTTAGAAGAAATCTATGAGGAAATGGGGATCTCTAGCATCCCCTATCAATTAATCACCTTTAACGAAGATCCAGTGGATAGTGATGGATTAGCAAACTATCACTTGAACTTATGGAAAGAGGGAAAAGTACAGGTGATTGCTACCACGCTAAATTCTGTCTATGAAAGATTAACATTCCTAAATATACCCGTTTTTTTAATCAAACACACAAATGCCAATATCCGAGATACATTACGCAAAGCGGTGCTAAGTGGGCTGAATCAGAAACAGGAAGAGGCTCAAATTACGGTCCTTCAATTTCAGATGTTCCAAGACGGGAGTGAACGAAATGACCGATTACAACAAGAATGTCTTTTTATAAAAGAAAGAATCGTAGAATTTGGTAACCTGCTGTTTTCAAGCACGAATTTATCGGATAACGAGATCATTACCCTTTATACAACCCGCGGTGTTTTTGAAAAAGTAACGAAGAAATGGAGCGATTTCTCCTTTTTAAAAGAATTAAATGAACTTTTTACCGTTACGGTTAATCTTGGAATTGGCTATGGAAATACGGCTGAAAGTGCTGCTTACAATGCAAGAAATGCCCTTGAATTTTCACTCAGAGAGAAGAGAGGGAGCAGTTTTTTAATTGATGCAGACAAAAGAATTTACGGACCACTTGGAACGGAAAAAACGGTGAATTATCCCTTACAAAAATCTAACGATAATCAGCAAAATTCATTAACACTTCGTAAATTTTATGCATGGTTGTCAATGATGCAAAAAAAAGAAGTTACCACAAGGGAATTAAGTATCGGGATGAATACAAGTGAACGCCATGCAGCAAGAATTTTAAAAAATTTATGTGAAAAGAAGATTGCTAACATCATAGGGAAAGAGTCGTTACATCAAAAAGGACGGCCACGGATTGTGTACGAAATTGATTTTACAGAATTAGCAAAACTAGTGAATGAAGAAGGAAATCCAAATCTTGATCCATACTTGTTAACACCCTAACATTTACTGGGATGAGCCAAATAAAGGGTGCCATCATTGCAGGCGTTATCGTAAATTATTATGTTAGATTACCTTACCAGATAATGGAATGCACTTCCTATAAGGAAGATAATCAATCTAGAACGTAAATTAAAGACATATAAAAGACATTAGGTTAGCGCATAGCAAATAGGAGGAAATCTCAGATTAGGAAAATAGGAGAAAAAAGCCTTTGCAGACAGCTAGTGAGAGGAAAGGGGCGGAAATAAGATGATGGAACAACAAAAAATTTTAATCAGCGCCGAACGATTACAATCCACGCTTGAGCAATTTGCTAATTTCGGCCGTACCGAAAACAATGGCGTAACTCGTTTAGCCCTATCGGAGGAGGATCGTTTAGCGAGAGATTACTTTATTTCATGCTGTAAAAAGTTAGGGATGATGGTTGAAATTGACGATATGGGGAATATTTATGCGACATTAGCAGGGATTGAAAATATGCCGCCGCTTGTAATTGGCTCGCATTTAGATTCAGTCAAAAAAGGCGGACGGTTTGATGGCGTATTAGGGGTAGTCGCAGGTTTAGAAGTGGCCCGCGCGTTGGTTGAAAATAATGTTAAGCCCCGGATTCCGCTTGTCATTGCCGATATCACAAACGAAGAAGGAGCCAGATTTGAACCATCGATGATGTCATCTGGAGTATTGTCGGGAAAATTCGATAAAGCCGCTATGCTCCAGAAAAAGGATGTCGATGGTATCACGTTTAAAGACGCATTACAGTCGATTGGCTATGTTGGTAAGGAGGAATCTCGTTTAAAGAAAGCTGCGGCCTTTTTAGAATTACATATCGAACAAGGACCGATCCTTGAACGGGAATCTTTATCAATCGGGGTAGTGGAATGTGTGCTGGGAATGGTTTGTTATGAAATCACCGTAACAGGGGAATCGGACCATGCCGGAACCACTCCAATGGATATGAGAAAGGATGCACTCTTTGCGGCAAATAACTTAATTACCGAAGCCCGCCAAAAGCTTAGGGCTCTAGATAAGGATTTAGTTTTCACGATAGGACGGATGAATGTCCTGCCAAACATTCACACCGTTATCCCTAATAAAGTAGTTTTTTCACTAGAGGCTAGACACAAAGATCCAGCGGTAATCAAGCGAGTAGAAGAGATTATTGTTGGTCTTACACAATCCTCGGGAAATGAAGGCTGTGATATTCGAACCGAGAAATTATGGGATCGTTCTACTGTATTATTTGATAATGATCTATGCGATTTATTAGAGAATGCTGCTAAGTCATTAAACTACTCGTATAAACGAATGGATAGCGGCGCCGGTCATGACGCTCAATTTCTAGCAAGTTATATTCCAACAGCGATGATTTTTGTTCCAAGTATCAATGGAAAGAGTCATTGTGAAGAAGAGCTTACTACTTGGGAAGATTGTGCCAAGGGAGTAAATGTCCTGTTGGAAACGGTTTTGTCGTTTTAACCAACAATCTTTAAAGGAGGTTTTGGCAATTGGCTGTTATCAATCATTTGAACATCTCAACTGAAGATTTAAGTCTGAATTTTCGAGAAATAGTCCCTGAATTAACCAAGCAGGAAGCAGTTGAAGAGGCGAATCGATGTCTCTACTGCTACGATGCACCTTGTATAAAAGCATGTCCAACAGGAATTGATATCCCGTCGTTTATTAAGAAAATCACTTCTGGGAATTTAAAAGGATCTGCCAAAACGATTCTAACGGCAAATCCGATTGGTGCTAGTTGTTCACGCGTTTGTCCAACAGAGGAATTATGCGAGGGCGCCTGTGTCCTGAACCATTCTACTAAGCCCATTATGATTGGGAACCTGCAGCGTTATGCGACCGATTGGGCGATCCGGAATGAACAATCCCTGTTTACAGCTGGAAAGGAAAATGGAAAAACCGTGGCCATTGTTGGCGGGGGACCAGCAGGATTGTCTGCTGCAAGGGAACTAGCACTGCTTGGGTTTAAGGTTACTATTTTTGAAGCAGAAGAAATGGCAGGTGGAATAAACACCTATGGAATCGTACCATTCCGACTGCCGCTTACCATCTCCTTCTGGGAGGTAAAGCAGATTGAGAGCTTAAATGTTGAAATCCGCACCGGCACAAGAGTTG
The DNA here is from genome assembly GCF_018613415.1 of Bacillus sp. ISL-18. Classification (GTDB taxonomy): domain Bacteria; phylum Bacillota; class Bacilli; order Bacillales; family Cytobacillaceae; genus Neobacillus. The sequence goes on from NZ_JAGGQG010000002.1 coordinate 1,125,712, forward strand.
GGCAAGATATAGCAGTTGAAGAAATAATGAATAACTATGATGCTATTATCCTCGCGATTGGTATGTCCAAAGTTCCGGAATTGGAGATAAATGGTGAGGATTTAACAGGAGTGTTTGACGCGATTGAATTTGTTAAAGAAACGAAAACTAAACCACTAACTACACAGCTTCTAGGAAAAAAGGTTGCCGTAATTGGCGCAGGAAACACCGCCATTGATGCAGCAACCAATTCCATTCGCCTCGGTGCTGACAATGTCAAAATCCTCTATAGACGAACAAGAGAGGAAATGACTGCTTATCAATTCGAATATGAATTTGCTAAACAAGATGGCGTCGAATTTCGTTGGCTTACGGCACCTGTTAGAATTTTAGGTGATGAGCAAGGAAATGTTACCGGGATTGAATGTATCCGCATGGAGCTGACAGAACCAGGAGAGGATGGCCGCCGCCGGCCTGTTCCAATCAAAGGAACTGAATTTATCCTTGATGTCGATACAGTCATTAAAGCAAATGGCCAATCCAGATATGTGGAACTAATCGATCAGTTTCATTTAGAACATAACGGAGGCGTAGTCAAGATTCATCCCACTACCTATCAAACCTCCAATCAGAAGGTGTTTGCTTGTGGCGATGTTATTTATGGAAAGGGACTACAGGGGGATGCGATGGTCGTAACGGCTGTTCAACAAGGGAAAGAAAGTGCTTATGCCATCCATCAATTACTGAAATCTTCAGTTGTTGAAACAGAATAGGCTTACGGATAAAGAATAAAAGGAGGTAGGTTTATGGCAGATTTAAGGATTAATTTAGCTGGAATAACATCACCTAATCCATTTTGGCTTGCCTCAGCACCCCCGACAAACTCAGGATATCAAGTCCAACGTGCCTTTGAGGCCGGCTGGGGCGGTGCCGTTTGGAAGACATTGGGTGAGCCTATTATCAATACATCGTCCCGATTTGCAGCTGTGAGCTTTAATGGCCAAAGAGTAGCCGGCTTTAATAATATCGAACTGATTACGGATCGTCCTTTAGAAGTGAACCTGAAAGAAATAGCCGAAACGAAGAAGCGTTTCCCCAATCACGCCATCATCGCCTCGTTAATGGTCGAGCCGAAGCAAGAAAAATGGCATGAGATCGTAAAAAAAGTAGAAGCAGTTGGTGTCGATGGTCTTGAATTAAACTTTGGGTGCCCACACGGAATGGCAGAACGAGGGATGGGATCGGCCTCAGGCCAAGTACCAAGCCTAGTTGAACAACAAACCTATTGGGTAAAAGAAGTAGCGAAGACTCCGGTCATTGTAAAACTCACACCGAATATAACCGATATTACGGCAACGGCTGAGGCTGCGGTCAAGGGTCGTGCAGATGCCGTTAGTATGATTAATACGATTAATAGTTTAGCAGGGGTAGATCTTAATACCTGGAATACGATTCCACATGTTGCCGGTAAAGGTGCACATGGAGGTTACTGCGGGCCGGCCGTTAAACCGATTGCGTTACATATGGTGGGGGAGTGTGCCCGAAATCCTAGGATTAATATCCCGATCTCTGGGATTGGTGGAATCTCAAACTGGCAAAACGCTGTCGAATTCATGTTGATGGGTGCAAGCGGGGTCCAAGTTTGTACCGCAGCTATGCATCATGGCTTTAGAATCGTTGAGGATATGATTGAAGGATTAAATAATTATTTAGATGATAAGGGCATCGCCTCTGTCATGGATTTAATTGGTAAAGCGGTACCGAAATATTCTGACTGGGGCAATCTTGATTTGAACTATAGTGCGGTTGCCAAAATCAATAATGATGTTTGCATTCATTGCAATAAATGCCATATTGCCTGTGAGGACACTTCCCATCAATGTATCGATATGCTGAAGGATGAACACGGAAACAGCATCCTCAAAGTAAGGGAAGAAGACTGTGTCGGCTGTAATTTATGTTCCATCGTCTGCCCGGTAGAAGGTGCGATTGACATGATTGAAGTACCAAGTGAACTGCCGCCAATGACCTGGAATGAACGCCAGGCAGCGCTCGGGGCGCTTTCTTATGAAACCGATATTGTTAAAAAATAATAGACTCATATTCTAACAAAACAGGGAGGGTCATTCAGTATGAAAAAAGTAATTAAAAATGGAACCGTCGTAACAGCAGCCGATACCTATCGAGCCGATGTCTGTATTGAAAATGGAGTCGTCACGCAGATTGGCGAGAATTTACCTGCTTTAGAGGCAGAGGTTATTGATGCAAAAGGCTGTTACCTGTTCCCTGGCGGAATTGATCCCCATACCCATCTAGACATGCCATTTGGCGGAACTGTTACAAAAGATGACTTTGAAACCGGTACGATGGCAGCCGCTTTTGGGGGAACGACCACCATCATTGATTTCTGCTTAACGACCAAAGGGGCAACATTGAAAAGTGCCGTTGATACCTGGCATGCCAAATCAAAAGATAAAGCGGTCATTGATTATGGATTCCACCTGCAAATTGTTGAGATGAACAATGAAAAGCTAGCCGAGTTGCCTAAAATGATTGAAGAAGAGGGCATCACCTCCCTTAAAGTATTTATGGCCTATAAAAATCAGTTTCAAGCTGATGATGAAACCCTTTTTAAAACTTTGATTGCTGCAAGGGACCTTGGCGCCCTCGTCATGGTTCATGCGGAAAATGGCGATGTAATTGATTATTTAGTGAAAAAAGCCTTAGAAGAAGGAAATACCGACCCCATTTACCATGCGCTGACAAGGCCGCCGGAAGTAGAAGCGGAAGCAACAGGCCGAGCAGCAACATTAACCGAATTAGCAAAATCTCAACTATATGTTGTCCATGTTTCTTGTGCCGAAGCTGCCCGTAAGATTGCTGAAGCGAGGAGCAAAGGCGCCGATATCTGGGGAGAAACGTGCCCGCAGTATTTGGTATTGGACCAATCTTACTTAGAAAAGCCAAATTTTGAAGGAGCAAAATACGTTTGGTCGCCTCCATTACGTGAAAAATGGAATCAAGCCGAGTTATGGAATGCTTTAAAAACAGGACAGCTGCAGACCTTGGGTTCTGATCAATGCTCCTTTGACTTTGTCGGTCAAAAGGACCTTGGGAAAGGTGATTTTTCAAAAATTCCAAACGGTGGACCGATCATCGAGGACCGTGTAAGTATTCTGTTCTCCGAAGGGGTTAAGAAAGGAAGAATTTCCATTAACCAGTTTGTTGATCTTACCTCAACTAAGGCGGCTAAACTATTTGGTTTGTATCCAAAAAAAGGAACGATTGCCATAGGCGCTGATGCTGATATCGTCATTTTTGATCCAAATGTGGAACGCGTCATTTCAGCTGAAACGCACCATATGGCTGTTGATTATAATGCATTCGAAGGGTTCAAGGTAACTGGTGAGCCTGTATCTGTTCTATCGCGTGGTGATTTTGTGATCCGTGATAAACAGTTTGTTGGGAAACCAGGTGCAGGGCAGTTTTTAAAACGAGAGAAATACGGTTCAAATCAAAAAGCAGCATCGGAAAGAACGGTAACATTGTAAGAGACTGTATGGGGAAAAAGGGTTAAGGATTAAGATTCTTAACCCTCTGACGAGTGGGAGCAAAGGAAAGTTAAGGGAGGAGAAAAATGTCTGATTATCAACAGTATTTAAAAGAACGGGATCTTGTTGATTTTTACCTTCAAAAGGGGTATCAAATTAAAAATAGTACCGAAAATTTAAGCGGAGCCTTTGTACTTTTTGAGAAAAAAAACAGCAATGGCGAAATGGAAAGGGAAACGGTCCACCTATTAACTCCTGCGGCTCGGAAGTATTTTTCCGTGAGAGTGATTCAGCAACAAAACGACCAACCAGAAAGGGATGTAGGAGCATGATTATCGGCATACCCAAAGAGATTAAAAACAATGAAAATCGAGTGGGAATAACACCTGGAGGAGTATTTGAATTTATTGCCAATGGGCATGAAATTTGGATTGAAAACCATGCGGGAATGGGCAGTGGTTTCCCGAACGAGGAATACATGGCAGCCGGTGCCAAAATCGTTCAGACTGCGAAAGAAGCCTGGTCAGCAGATATGGTCATGAAAGTAAAAGAGCCGCTGCCAGAAGAATTTGAATTTTTTCGAGAAGGATTAATCTTATTTACTTATCTCCATCTGGCCCCAGAATATGATCTGACGAAAGCTCTTATGGAAAAGAAAGTAATCGCGATTGCTTACGAAACCATTCAACTCGAAAATGGATTACTCCCATTGTTAATGCCGATGAGTGAAGTTGCGGGCAGGATGTCGATCCAAATCGGTGCCCAATTTTTAGAAAAGCCGAAAGGTGGTAAAGGAATTCTACTTGGAGGTGTTCCTGGTGTTGCCCCGGCTGAGGTTGTCATTATCGGCGGCGGGATAGTCGGAACGAATGCAGCTAAAATGGCTCTTGGACTAGGTGCTAAAGTAACCATCTTGGATATTAATGCAAACCGTTTAAGGGAAATAGATGACCTATTTCAAGGACGGTTAACGACACTTATGTCCAATCCTTATAACCTTACTGAAGTTGTTAAAAAAGCAGATCTAGTGGTTGGTGCAGTTCTTATTCCTGGGGCACGGGCACCCAGACTTGTCACGGAAGACATGATAAAAACGATGCAGCCCGGTTCTGTTGTGGTCGATGTGGCAATTGATCAAGGCGGCTCCATTGAAACAATTGATCGGATTACTACTCACACAAACCCAACCTATGAAAAGCATGGCGTGGTCCATTATGCCGTTGCCAACATGCCAGGTGCTGTCCCTCGTACGGCAACCATCGCCTTAACAAATGTAACTGTTCCATACGGTATTGAGATTGCCAATAAAGGGATAGATCTTGCCGCATGTTCCAAACCTGCTCTAATGAAAGGAATCAATGTGATCGGTGGAAAAGTTACCTTTAAAGCAGTAGCAGATGCCCATGGATTTAGTTATACCAAGATCGATCAAATGATTAATAATGATAGTTTATCAGTTTAATCGGATAATCGAACATACAACCTTATATATCAAAAGGAGACCGTTTGAATGACAATTTTTACACAAGGAATCAAGCATTTAAAAAACTACATTGGCGGAGAATGGGTTGGCTCAAAATCTGCTAAAACGGAACTTGTTGTCAATCCAGCAACAGGGCAAGCAATTGCTGAAATACCGCTATCTACAAAAGAAGACGTTGATTATGCCGTTGCCGTTGCAGGGGTGGCCTTTAAAACTTGGTCACAGACACCTGTTCCTAGGCGGGCCCGAATTTTATTTAAGTATCAGCAGCTGCTTGTGGAAAATTCAGATGAATTGGCGAGGCTGGTCACAATAGAAAATGGGAAGGCTCTATCGGAAGCAGCGGGTGAGGTACAGCGTGGAATTGAGTGTGTTGAATTTGCTGCTGGTGCCCCTTCCTTCATGATGGGTAAACAGCTGCCCGATATTGCCACCAATCTTGAATCTGGGATGTATCGCTATCCTCTCGGAGTGGTAGGCGGGATTACTCCCTTTAATTTTCCGATGATGGTTCCGTGCTGGATGTTCCCGATCGCGATTGCCTGTGGAAATACTTTTGTATTAAAGCCATCCGAACGGACACCACTTCTTGCAGCTCGCCTCGTGGAATTAATGACGGAAGCTGGATTACCAAAGGGAGTCCTCAATATTGTCAATGGTGCTCATGATGTGGTCAATGGGCTGCTCGAACATAAAGACGTTAAAGCCATCTCATTTGTCGGTTCACAGCCTGTTGCCGAATATGTCTATAAAAAAGGAACAGCCAATTTGAAGCGTGTCCAAGCACTTTCTGGTGCCAAAAATCATTCGATCGTCTTAAAAGATGCAAACCTAGAGCTTGCGGCAAGGGAAATTACGAACGCTGCCTTTGGTTCCGCAGGCGAACGCTGTATGGCAGCGGCCGTAGTTGCTGTTGAAGAAAGTATTGCTGATGAATTGGTCCAGCGTTTATCTATGATAGCTGATGAAATCAAAATAGGGAATGGATTAACCGAGGGGGTTTTCCTTGGACCAGTCATTCGTGAGGGGAATAAGACCCGTACGATCGAGTATATCGAGTCAGGTATTACTCAAGGTGCTACACTGGTCCGGGATGGACGAAGGGATGAAGCGGTTAACGGTCCCGGCTTTTTCGTGGGACCAACGATTTTCGATCATGTGACGAAAGAAATGAAAATCTGGCAGGATGAACTTTTTGCACCGGTTCTCTCGATTGTTAGAGTCAAAGATTTAGCGGAAGCAATTGATGTGGCAAATGCCTCACCATTTGCGAACGGTGCCTGCTTATTTACTGATCGTGCTTCCGCCGTGCGTCAATTCCGAGAAACGATTGATGCAGGAATGCTCGGAGTTAATGTTGGGGTGCCAGCTCCAATGGCTTTCTTCCCATTTTCCGGGTACAAGGATTCGTTCTATGGGGATTTACATGCAAATGGCACAGACGGATTTGAATTTTATACAAGAAAGAAAATGGTGACAGCTCGATTTCAATAGGATGAGAGACAGTGTTGGTTTTTATGTACCTTCTACTTAATGCTGATTGCTTTCTAGGTCAATTAGAGAGCGGTTCATTGCCCGAAGAAAGGAAAAAGAGCCCTTCTAGGTCAATGAGAGAGCAGTTCATTGCCCGAAAAAAGGTAGTAGAGCCATTCTGGGTAAATGAGAGAGCGGTTCATTGCCCGAAAAAAGGTAGTAGAGCCATTCTGGGTTAATGAGTGAGAGGTTCATTGCCCAGAAAAAGGAGATAGAACCCTTCTCGGTCAATGAGAGAGTGGTTCATTGTCCGAAAAAAGGAAATAGAGCCCTTCTCGGTCAATGAGAGAGCGGTTCATTACCCAGAAAAGGAAAAGGAATCCTTCTCGGTAAATGAAAGAGCAGTTCATAGAACGATACGAAAAATGGCCAACCCAGGGTTAATGAATGACTGGTACACCCTATATATTTAACGGAAAAAACGTTCCCGTTTTCATTATAATCTTAAACAAAAGCCTGAAATTTCTAAACAGGAAGGACAATGTCCATGACCAAAAATAAAGCAGAGGTAATGCTCGAAAAAGACCGGCAATATTTATGGCATCATATGACCCCCTATAAAGAAAATGCCTCACCAACTGTTGCTGTTGAAGGAAAAGGATCGTGGATTACGGATATCCATGGCAATAAATATCTAGATGCCATGTCAGGGTTATGGTGTGTGAACGTTGGATACGGAAGAGAAGAGTTAGCACAGGCCGCATATGAACAACTAAAAAGCATGCCCTATTTTCCACTTTCACAAAGTCATATTCCGGCCATCAAGCTTGCAGAGAAATTGAACGAGTGGCTAGAAGGAGATTATGTAATTTTTTTCTCGAATAGTGGGTCGGAGGCAAATGAAACCGCCTTTAAAATGGCGCGTCAGTATCATCAGCAAAATGGAGAACCGACTCGTTATAAATTTATTTCACGTTATCGAGCGTATCATGGGAATTCAATGGGGGCTTTAGCTGCAACAGGCCAGGCTGTTCGAAAATTTAATTATGAACCACTGGCTCCAGGCTTTATTCATGTCAGCCCGCCGGATCATTATCGCCGTCCAGACGGGCAAACGATAGAACAATTTAATCTGCAATGCGCACTAGAAATAGAAAAAACCATCATTTGGGAAGGCAAGGAATCGATTGCTGCGGTCATTATGGAACCAGCTATTACTGGTGGAGGTATTCTAGTTCCGGAGCCAATTTATATGGAAAAGGTAAAGGAAATCTGCCAAAAGTATGGCATCCTCTTCATTATTGATGAGGTCATTTGCGGCTTTGGACGAACTGGGAAAAAATTTGGTCACATGCATTTTGACATCAAACCTGATATAGTCACCATGGCGAAGGGGCTAACCAGCGGGTATCTTCCTTTATCGGCTACTGCCGTTCGTCGTGAGTTATACGACAAATTCAAGAGTTCCGATGAATATGGTTTTTTCAGACATGTAAATACCTTTGGTGGAAACCCGGCAGCATGCGCAGTCGCTTTAAAGAATATCGAAATCTACGAAAAAGAAAACTTAGTGGAGCGTGCTCAACAATTAGGTAAACAGTTGAGACAAGAACTGAATGAACTCATGGATCATCCACTTGTTGGTGATATCCGTAGTTTTGGTTTCCTGCTTGGAATAGAACTGGTTGAAAATAAACAAACGAAGGAACCCGTCTCGCCTGCGAAAATTGATCAAATCATTGCTGAATGTAAAAGCAAGGGATTGATTATTGGTAAGAATGGGGCTACAGTTGCGGGGTTTAATAATATACTTACGCTATCTCCACCATTATCCTCAACAGATCAAGATTTGGCGTTTATTGTAATAACGTTAAAAGAAGTTTTCAGGAAAATCCTATAAGTAAAAAACGAAAACAGCTGCTTGCTCAGAATGGTTCAATTAAATAGGATTTTCCACTACCTGTATAGAATTAATTCTATACGGGTTTATTTTTGGGTGAATTTATTTATTAATTTAAATCTTTTTGTTTCTTATTAACAAAAAAGTATAAGGAGTGGTCATTATGACGAACATTAATGAGTTAATACTATCAGATACCTTCATTCTTAATGCACAAAGGTCAGATTCCACTTTTTCAAACATTATTCACCAATCATTAATACGATCAAGAGAAAACAAAATCGATCCCAATCGAAAAAAAGGTAAGGTTAATAAAGAACTGTGGCAAAGAAGTGTACTACATAATAAGGAGTTAATTCATACCACACTGCCATTAATGAAGGATATATTTCAATTAGTTGCAGGTACAGGGTTCATGGTGGTAATTTGTGATAAAAATGGATTATTACTGAAAACAATTGGGGATGAAGACACTCTGCAAAAGGCTCGAGAAATCTCTTTTATTGAAGGTGCTGATTGGAGTGAAGAATCCGTTGGCACTAATGCAATCGGTACATGTATTAAAGAACAAATCCCCCTTCAAGTATTCCATGATGAGCATTACATGAAAATTTGCCAGGAATGGACTTGTTCAGCTTCACCGATTTTCGGTAATGATGGAAAATTATTGGGTGTCTTAAACGTTTCAGGTCCGTATGAGAAAGTACATCAACATACGCTGGGAATGGTGGTTTCCACTGCAAGGGCCGTAGAAAATTTGATGAAATTGCAAGATAAGATTAAAAGAAATGAATTAATGAAGAGTTACCTAGAAGCAACCATGAATACACTTACCTCAGGCATTATCCTCGTAAACCATCAGGGAGAAATCATACAGGCTAATAAAACCTTGCTCGATATGCTTCAGCTAGAAGAGGATATAATCGATAAAAAAATTTATGAGCTGTTTATGAACCAAATTTTCCAGGATGGTAACTATGCGATAAAAATAAAAGATAAAGATATCCACTTAAAATTAAAAAGAGGTAATTCAAAGCATGTAGTGTTAAATAGTCAATCTGTCTATCAAGGAGAGAAACAGATAGGATCTCTGCTAACTTTACAGGAAATTCAAAAAGTTCGGCAAATGGTTAACCGTTTTACTGGAAACCGAGCCAATATTACTTTTAAGGAAATAATTGGTGAAAGTGAGTTATTTTTAACTAGTCTAAGAGAAGCCAAGTCCGCTTCTAATTCACCATCAAATGTTTTGCTTTTAGGTGAAAGCGGGACGGGGAAAGACTTGTTTGCCCAGGCAATCCACAATGAAAGTGATCGTCGTAATATGCCTTTCATTGCCATAAATTGCGGAGCTATTCCCAGGGATTTACTAGGAAGCGAATTATTTGGTTACGTAGATGGGGCCTTTACTGGTGCAAGAAAAGGTGGTAGTTCAGGAAAGTTCGAGCTGGCCGATGGTGGAACCATTTTTCTTGATGAAATCGGAGAAATGTCGTTAGATATGCAAGTCTTGCTTTTAAGAGTTCTTCAAAACCGGGAAATTAATAGAATTGGGGACCATAAGGTAATTCCTGTAGATGTAAGAATTATTGCTGCTACTAATAAAAATTTGAAAGAAGAGGTTCGGAAAGGGAATTTTCGAGAAGATCTTTATTTTCGCCTTAATGTCCTCCCTATTCATATCCCAGGTTTACGTTTTCGGGAAGAGGATATCTCGCTACTAGCCTCTCATTTTGTCAAACATTATAATCAAAAAATCCCTAAACAGATCGAAACCATTTCACCGTCCTACATGAAGGCAATTGAAAAATATAACTGGCCTGGAAATGTCCGCGAACTACAAAATGTAATTGAAAGATCCCTGAATCGGTGTACTACAGAGGTTCTCTCTATAGAGTGTCTGCCTGATGAAATCAAGACCGTTAATATTGACACACCATCTGACCAAAATCTTGAAAGTAAAAAAGACGTTCTGCAAAAACAGGCTTTACTTGAAGTGTTAATGAATTGTGACTATAACTATAGTAAAGCTGCGAAGAAATTAAACATATCAAGAAGCACCTTATACAGAAGGCTAGAACGTTTCAGCCTGAGATAGAAGTGTCTCGTTTTGTGTCAGTGTATCAAATTAAATGATACACTTTGATACAAAATGGGACACTTTTATTTAATCATTACCATTCAAAAGTTTATTTTACGGTTAGGGGCATTATAAAAAAAGTAGTTTTAACTATATTTTACAAGTGCTTAAGGCATTTCCTATTAATTTTTTTTCTACTAATGAAAACGCTGCCAAAATTGGCATGGTTCTTGCAACTAAAGGAAAGTGAGCATTTATTTAACAAAAGGAGGATCTATCATGTCAATCCCTAAGGAAAAGTTGCTTTGGATGTATGAAACAATGGTGAAAAGCCGCTATTACGAGGAGATGCTTGTCGAGGCTTATGCTGATGGGAAAAAACCGGTTTTTAATATCGGGGCGGGCCCTGTTCCTGGAGAAATGCACCTTTCTAATGGTCAGGAACCAGCAGCTGTCGGAATCTGTGCCCATTTGACAAAAGATGATACCGTTGCTTCACCGCACCGTCCTCACCATCATGCAATTGCTAAAGGTGTGAATTTAAACCGTATGACTGCTGAGATCTTTGGGAAAGAGACAGGTCTTGGAAAAGGGAAAGGCGGTCATATGCATTTATTTGACCCAGAAGTGAAATTTTCATGTGGCGGTATAGTTGCTGCCGGAATACCCCAAGCGGCAGGAGCAGCACTTGCGGCAAAGCAAAAAGGGGAAGACTGGGTAGCTGTTGCTTTTATCGGTGAAGGAGCAGCGAATGCGGGTGCCTTTCATGAAACACTTAATATGGCAGCGCTCTGGAAACTTCCACTAATAGTTGTTGTAGAAAATAATTCTTGGGGTATTTCTGTTCCAAAGACAGCTTCAACGGCCATTGCTTCGAATGATAAGAGAGCAGCAGGCTACGACAATACAGTGGGTTACCATGTAAAAGATAATGATCCTCTTGAAATGTACCGCGTTTCCCAACAAGCAGTGGAAAGAGCACGGCGTGGAGAAGGACCTTCTATTATTGAAATCGAAACATATCGGTTTTTAGGCCACTTCCAAGGAGATCCTGAATTGTACCGTGAAAAAGAAGAAGTTCCATCTTTACGTGAAAGAGATCCAATTGATAGATTAAGAAGTCACATCTTTTCTAAAGGAATCGCCTCCGAAAATGATATAAATCTGCTAGAGAACAAGGCAAAAAGTGAGGTGGATTCAGCTTTCCAATTTGCTAGGGAAAGTGAGTATCCTCGTCCAGAAGCCGCACTTGAAGATGTATTTTGTTAATTTACTAGATGGGAGATGAATGAGATGCAAACAACTAAACGTATGCTCACAGGGAACAAAGCGTTAGCAGAAGCGATTGCTCAAGAGATGGAAAGAGATTCAGGTGTATTTGTCCTGGGTGAGGATGTTGGAAAATATGGCGGTATATTTGGAGCTACCCAAGGATTGATTGAGAAATTTGGCGATAAACGAGTGCTGGATACACCAATTTCCGAGACTGCCTTTATCGGTGCAGCCATTGGCGCTGCGGCAGAAGGTATGAGACCAGTTGTTGAACTTATGTTTGTTGATTTCTTTGGTGTGTGCATGGATCAAATTTATAACCATATGGCAAAAATTCCTTATATGTCAGGCGGGGCGGTCAAATTGCCAATGGTCTTAATGACGGGCGTTGGCGGTGGGTACAGTGATGCTGCACAGCATTCACAAACCCTTTATGGAACCTTTGCCCATTTACCTGGAATGAAAGTAGTTGCACCATCTACTCCATATGACCTCAAAGGAATGATGACGTCAGCGATTCGAGACGATAACCCAGTCGTGTTTATGTTCCATAAAACATTGCAAGGGTTAGGCTGGATGGATCAGATTGATGAGTCGGTGGGGGAAGTACCGGAAGAGTCTTATACCGTTCCGCTTGGAAAAGCAAAAGTGGTACGGGAAGGAGCGGATGTAACGATTGTAGGTATACAGATGATGACCCACCAAGCAGTTGCCGCTGCAAAAATGCTGGAAAGTCAGGGGATCAGCGCGGAGGTAATTGATATCCGTTCGCTTGTCCCGCTTGATAAAGAAACCATTTTAAATTCTGTTCGCAAAACACATCGCTTAGTGGTAGTGGACGAAGATTATCTGTCGTTTGGGTTTACTTCTGAAATTGCTGCAATCGTTGCTGAAGAAGCGCTCTATGAATTGGAAGCTCCCATCAAGAGGCTTGCAATTCCCAATGTACCAATCCCATATAGCCGTGATCTCGAAAAATATGTGGTACCAAACGCACAAAGTATTGCCGAGGCAGTCATTCAATTAATGGAAGAATAGAAGTTTGATTTTAGCAGGCGGCTGTTCGGGATCAGAATAGCCGCTTTCTTATGATTTTATTAGGAGGAATTGAAATGCAAGACACAAAAAGCTTACGTGAGATTAAATTACCTCGTCTGTCTGATGCTGATGAAGAAAGTCTTATTACCTTTTGGCATAAATCAGAAGGGGAATTTGTAAAAAAAGGGGAGGTTCTGGTTGAGGTTCAGACCGAAAAGGCTGTTTCGGAAATTGAATCCGATACGGATGGTGTCATTGTTACCATCCATAAAAAAAGAGGGGAAGTGATATCAGTCGGTGATGCCCTCGTTAGCATAGCGGAAGAAGATGGAGATACATCTAATTCTTTAAAAAAACAATCCAGCTCCACTTCTATAGAAATTAATAATGAAAACCAGCAAACTCAGAAATCATTTGTAAAAGCATCCCCAAGAGTACGTAAAATGGCAAAAGATTTAGGTGTTGATTTAGCTGCTATTTCTGGATCAGGTAAAAAGGGAGAAGTATCGGTTGAAGATGTACAAAAAGCGGCAAACGAACAGCTTTGTAATGAAAGGCCTCACGTAAATCCTTTAAGTGAAAAACCAAGGGTAATTGCATCCCCTTCTGTTAGAAAGCTAGCCAGGGAGAAAGGGATAGATCTTGAAGAATTACATGGAAAGGTAAATCGGAAAATTCATCGTGAAGATATTTTAAGTTTAGCCGGAGAACAGGAGGTGGTGAAGGAAGAAAATGCCCCTGCTGAGGAAATGGCATCAGAGACCCTACATGAAGTTGAAATAGTAAAACTTGGGGGGATTCGTAAAGCAATTGCTAAAGCAATGACACATGCACAACAAACGATTCCTCATGTCACCCATTTTGCGGAGGCGGATGTAACAGCGTTGGTGCTTCATAGAGACAGGCTAAAAGAAATCGCGAAGTCAAAGCAAATTAAACTAACATTCCTTCCATATGTCATAAAGGCCCTGATAAGTGCTTTAAAAGGTTTTAAAGAATTAAATGCATTCATAGATGAAGCGGAAGAGAAAATCTATTATAAAAAGTATTATAATATTGGAATCGCTGTTCAAACAACTAATGGTCTAATTGTCCCTGTTATTAAGAATGCAGACCAGAAAAATATCTCGGGACTCGCAAAAGAAATCGAATTACTGACAAATACTGCTAGAGAAAACAAATTAACGATGGAGCAAATAAAAGATGGTACTTGTACGATTTCAAACATAGGCTCGGCTGGTGGACAATGGTTTACACCGATTATAAACCATCCTGAAACCTCCATCCTGGGATTTGGTGAAATTATTGAAAAACCGGTCGTTAAAAATGGTGAAATTACAATTGGAAAGACACTCCCTCTTTCCCTCAGCTATGACCATCGCGTCATTGATGGGGTCATCGCCCAAAATGCATTAAACCACATAAAAAAATTAGTAGAGGACCCTGAACTTCTTTTATTGGAATTAGAATGAAATAATCTTAAATATGAAAAGACTTAACCCCCGTGGTTAAGTCTTTTGCGTATAGTAACGTTATTCTATTAAACGTCAGCGATATATCCTTTCCTTAATATTTTTTCCATCGAAACGGATTATCCTTTTAATCCGTTTGTTTCGATAGATACTAATATGAAGTTGTGGAATCCATCATGGACAAACCTATTCACCACCCCCTCTTGATTAAGATTGTTTGGATCTGATCACCCGGACCGATAAAATCTAATGCGGCAGGAGAAAATACGGCAACTTTTCTTTTAACGCCCTCTAAGAGAATTCGGATTGGCTCTATAACTAGATGATCCTGAAAGAGATGGCCTCCTAAGATCATTATCTGTTTGGCTCTCCTAGCTAAGCCAACCTTATTTATTTTACGTTCCATGATAAAGTTGACCGTTTCGATCGCTTTCTCTTTATGATGCATTGATTCTTTCACTGGCTGTAATCCTTCTGCTTCAACTGAAGCAACTAAACCAATTTCACGTTTATTTAATACTAGGACGAAGTTATACCCTGTGTCCGTTTTCTTTTGGACAATTTCTACTTCATCCGTAATAACCGTGACAAATTCATCAGGTTCTTTTGAGTGAGAGTCTTGAGAATTCTCTTTTAGCTTGATTACTCGGTAAGATGCTTTTGATCCAATTCCTTCAGCTGTGAAGTCGAACGGTTTTATACTTTGAGTACGGACAAAGTATAGTTGATTCAGCTTTTCTTTACTGTCTAATTGGACACATAAAGCAACATCCTCTTTCACCGCCTTTCCCTCACCGTTCGAGAGCACTGGGACATTCATTTTCATTCCTGGAAATTGAACGAAGATGTAGCTGAAGTTTTTCTTAGGCTGTACATCTGAAAGTCTCATAAACTCACAACCTTTCTGAATTGTTTCAAGGGTATTTTCCTTGTAAAAGTATAATTCCATATAAAATCTTTTCTTCCTGTATGGGTATGAAGAGTTTTCATCGTCACTTTCTTATGAAATGTGAGGGTTCCTCCTATTTGTTGAGTAATTATGAGGAAATCTACTATCGAAAAATGTAAATCGTCAAAAATTTTTCTATCTAAAACGAAATTTATAGACTATTCGCTAAATTATGTATTAAAATAAACTTTATATATTTTAAATCAAAAAAAGAATATAGTAATCTTATGAGATAAAAATGGAACAAGTATGATCACCAAGACCTACTACTTTAATATAAACCTGGAGGGCGCTATGAACTTTGTTAGTACACGAGGAAAAGTAAATAAAATTGGATTTATTGAGACAGTCTTAATGGGACTGGCAAATGATGGGGGACTATTAGTACCGGAGAACATCCCGCAAATTCCTGCCGAAAAGTTAGAAGCCATGTCAAAGTTAACGTATCAAGAATTGGCCTACGAAATTTTTTCCTATTATGTGGATGGGGAAATTCCTGACAATGAGCTAAAGGCATTAATCGAGAAAAGCTATGCTACCTTCCGCCACCCGGAAGTAACGCCTGTACAAAAAGTAAAAGATAATCTGTATGTGCTGGAACTGTTCCATGGTCCAACCTTTGCTTTTAAAGATATTGCACTGCAATTTTTAGGAAATTTATATTCCTATGTGTCAAAGAAGACAGGTGAGACGATTCATATCCTCGGAGCAACTTCTGGTGATACGGGTGCATCTGCCATTGAAGGTGTTAGAGGAAAAGAAGGCATTCGCATTTGTATCTTGCACCCGCATGGCAAAGTAAGTAAGGTACAAGAATTGCAGATGACGACTGTTGCGGATAAAAGTGTGTTGAATTTAGCTATAAAAGGAACATTTGATGATGGTCAGAGAATCATTAAGGAATTGTTCGCAGATGTAGACCTTAAAAACAAGTATCATCTTCGCGCGATTAATTCTATTAACTTTGTACGTATCCTAGCGCAAACCGTTTATTATTTTTATGCGTATTTCCAAGTGAAAAAAGACAACGACCTAACCAGTGTTAACTTTAGCGTACCGACAGGAAACTTTGGTGATATCTTTGCTGGTTATCTTGCCAAGAAAATGGGTCTTCCTGTAGGTAAACTGATTGTTGCAACCAATGAGAATAATATATTAGAAAGTTTCATTCAGGATGGCGTGTACATGCCTGGTGAATTCCGAAGCACCTACAGTCCTTCGATGGATATCCAAGTAGCCAGCAATTTTGAGCGTTACCTGTACTACTTGCTTGGCGAAGATCCACAAGCAGTGTCCGACTTAATGGCCAAATTTAAGGCAGAAGGAAAAATTGTTGTGAACGGAGAGCTGCTCCAACAGGTTCAAAAAGATTTTGCAGCACATGGAGTGGAAGGGGAAGAATGCTTACAGACGATCAGTAAGTATTATAATGAAACGAGTTATTTATTAGATCCACACACTTCCTGCGGTGTCGCGGCTTACGAAAAATGTAATCATTCAAATGAGGTGTGTGTAACACTGGCAACAGCTCATCCGGCAAAGTTTAATGAATCGATTGAGCTTTGTGATATTAAGCAGACATACCCTGAGGAAATCAATCAATTGTTTAATAAACCACAGTATTTAGAAGTGGTTGAAGCGGATAATAATGAAGTGGTTCGTAATTTAGAAAAGCTTTTTAGTTTTTCTGCTAACTAAATTTTATATAAAAGTGATGAAAAGGAGTAAGAGTTTTACTCCTTTTTGTTTTGATATAATTAATTTTGTACTTACTATCCTCTCAGAAAAGGAAAGAGCGCGATGTTGAAAATTACAGAGCTCCCCATAAGGATACGGAATTTCCAGCAAAAAATTCTTCGTAAACTTGCAGGAAATATCCGCTATAAATTAATGTTCCTATTGTTATCTGTCATGATTTTCCCGTTACTCATCCTCATTATTTTTTCAATCAATGTATCACAACGTAATTATGAAAAAGAAATCATCAGTTCAAATGAGTCAAGGATCGTTTTAGCAGGAAAGTATGTAGATGAAAAATTAAAAGAAAGTGACAAAATCCTATTTTCTAGTTTACTTGATGAAAAATTAATACCAAGTATTAGTCAAACTAATGATGAAAATACCCCTTTGAATTTTAGTACACTAAACTACATAAAAGACAAATTATATTCCATTTATTATCGAAATGAAAATCTAGATCGTTTTTCCATCTATTCCAAAGAAAAAAGTACCGTTTATTCTCTAACAGCAGAAGATTTCAAAGTTTCAAAGATAGTCAATCTTTCGGAAACAAACTGGGCTAAATTAGGTGTCAATCCCCATTATATTTTTGAGAGTAAAGATTCAAAACAAAGTTTTTCACTAACAAGAAGTATTATTCGGTTTGAGGATCGAAAAATAGTTGGCGGGGTATCCATTGATGTGAATTGGAATGTGGTCGACAATGTCATTGAGATGCTGGAATCAGAAAAAGAAAGCTCTGTTTATCTACTAAATAACCAAGGGCAAATCATATACAATCCAAACCATACTAAAACCCCATCCGTTGATTTCCAAAAAATAATAAAGCAAATCAACAATAGTAAGAAAGATGTTTACTATCTTAATGATAAAAGTGGATATATTTTCTTTCAAAAGGCATTTAACCAAAAAGTGATAATTGTGAAAGTTATCCCTAAAACCCTCATCATGAATGGTGTAACGAAGACATTGATTTATGCCATTATCATCGGTGTATTTTCTATCATTCTAACCATATTTTTATCTATTTTTATCTCTTTAAGAACGACAAAACCCATTATTCATTTAGTTGATGCGATGCAAAAAGTGGAAGAAAACAACTTTGATATAAGAATTGAAACCGAACGATCTGATGAAATTGGCCTGCTTGAAAAAAGATTTACATCTATGGTTTATCAAATAAATGAATTGATAGAAAAAGAGTACAAAAGTGAAATTGCTACAAAAGAGGCTCAATTTAAGGCGCTGCAAGCACAAATCAATCCTCACTTTTTATATAACACACTTCAGTTAGTCGGGGGAATGGCAGTCGCTCATAATGCTGAGCGGATATACAGGGTGATCAGTGCCCTAAGTGATATGTTCCGCTACATTACAGGGAAGCAAGGAGACATGGTGCTAATTGAAGATGAAATCGAACATATAAAAAATTACCTCTATATTCAAAATCAACGTTTTGATGGAAAAATAGAAACGGATATTTATATAGAAGAAGGTACTGAAAGGTACGAAATTCCTATGTTAACGATACAGCCTTTGGTGGAAAATGCATTTAATCATGGGTTTGAACCAAAAGTTGGTCTATGGAAGCTCACTGTTGAAGTGCAACAAGTTTTTGATGATATTGAAATAACCATTAAAGACAATGGTGTAGGAATACCTGAGGAGAAATTAAGAACACTGATAAGTCAAATTAACGATATATCCCAGCCCTTGAATACTAAAGGAAGTATTGGAATTAAAAATGTTGCAGCTAGAATTGGATTGTATTTTGGTAAAGAATACGGTCTTGATATCTCAAGCGGAGTGGGCCATGGAACGCAAATCGTAATTACAATCCCTGCAAGGATGCTATTGGAGGTATAACATGATAAAAACATTACTTGTTGACGATGAAAAATGGACAAGAGAGACGATTAAGCAGTTTGGAAAATGGCAGGAATATGGGATTGAGGCCATTGAGGAGGCTGCTGATGGACAAGAGGGGCTGAAATTAATCGAACAATGGTCCCCGGACATTGTGATTACCGATATGAAAATGCCTGGTGTGGACGGCATGGAATTACTACGGATTGTAGCTGAACGTTTCCCTCAAATTAAGTTGATCGTAGCCAGCGGCTATGATGACTTTCATTATATGCGCCAGGCGATTCGCTCGAAAGCCAATGAATATCTGCTTAAGCCAATCAATCCAGATGAATTAAATCAAACTTTAGAAAAATGTGTGAAAGAGATACACCATCAATCCAGGCAGCAGTTAACGCCTTTATCATTTTTAAATAAAGATATCTCAGTATTAATGATGGACTATAGAAAACCCATTATCTCTTTTTTGGATGAATTAAATGCAGAGGGCTTTAAAAATATCATGGAGCGTTTTTTTTATGAATTAAAGAAAGTCGATGCGATTGACAACCATGTTCTGGCTAAAATTGAACACGAGTTTATTCTGATTTTAGAAGCACAAATGATTAAAAATGATTGCAATGTCCAAGAAGTGTATAAAAATGAAGAATTAAGCTATGATAGCGGCTTGTCCCTTGAGTTAATCATGAAGAAACATCAAAATCTAGGAAAACGTTATGTGGAATTTATGCTCCAGGTTAAGAAACGAAAAGGCCGAGTAGATCTCCAAGAAATAAAAGAATACATAGAACGGAATTTTACAGAATCCCATCTTTCTTTGGATGTATTAGCCAACAAGTTTTTTGTTAGTAAAGAATACTTAAGCAAAGCATTTAAAGCTATGTATGAATGTAATATCACAGAGTATATTGTCAGCAGACGAATGGAATACGCGAAAAAATTAATTGAAGCAAATGAACTTCAAATCAAAAGCATTGCCCAAATGGTGGGCTATGAAGACTTGTCCTATTTTTATCGTGTTTTTAAAAAATATTTCAAAATTTCCCCGGGAGAAATGAGGCAAGGTTAAAAAAATCCAAATGTAAGCGCTAATATTTTCAATATTCGAAACCTAATGGAGTGTTTATGATAAGAGTGTAAGTTAAAACTTTATCAGGGGGCCATAAAAGATGAAGAAGGCGATTTCAACAGCACTTAGCTTGATTCTTGGGATTGGTTTGTTAGCAGGTTGTAGTTCAAATGATACTGCTTCAGGTCAAAATGACACAAAGGCGACAAAACAAGTTGAACTTAAAGTTTTTATTGGACAACCACGATTTAAGACACAATATGAAACGTATTTTGATCAGTTTGTCAAAAAAGAGAAACAGGATAAAAACATTGATGTCAAAATCAAATTGGAATTACCAAATGTAAATCAGGCATCCCAGCTACTAAAAACAAGATTAGCTTCAGGTGATAGCCCCGATATTTTCAGTCTTCATGCGATAAATGATATCCCTCTTTTTAACAAGGCTGGTTATCTAGAAGATTTATCAAAGGAACCGTTTGCTGATAAGTTGTATGACACGGTTAAACCAGCTGTCACCACAACCGATGGTAAAGTCGTAGCAGTTCCATTAGAGACTCTTCAATGGGGATACTTATACAATAAGAAAATCTTTAGTGACTTGGGTTTAAAATTACCACAGACGATGTCTGAAATGAAAGAAACGATAAAGGTATTAAAACAACATAAGATCACACCATTTTTGCTAACTTATAAAGATGCATACATCCCGCAATTATTTTTGCCACTTACTGTAGGTGGGGACGTCAGTACAACGACTCCTGACTTTATTAAAAGCATGAATGAAGGTAAAGGTTCGTTTAAAGAGGTTAAAGACTTGTTTAATATTATGGATTTAGTTAACTCCAATGGAACAACACGTGCCTTTGAAAACGGACAAGATCAAGGGGCTTCTGATTTTGCAAATGGCAAAGCTGCGATGTGGGTACAAGGACCTTGGATGGCAGATTCCATCGTAAGCGCGAATAAAGACTTTGAATTTGGGGTTGCACCACTGCCTATTAATGATGATCCAAAAGCAACTTTATTGAATTTGAGTACATCAACATCGCTTGCTGTTTCCAAAATGAGTAAAAACAAAGCAGTGGCAAAAGATCTCATCAATTATATTCTTGATGATAAAGATTCTAGCGATTTCTATAAAAGCCTTGGATTTAATCCTATCTCAAAAGTTCATACGTTTGCACCATTTCCATGGTTAAAAGAATCATCTGAGTATGTTTCACAAGGAAGAGCTTATCAGGATCCTGCCATTCCATCTGCTGTTAAAGACGAATCACAAAAATTATTCCAGAGTTATCTTGCAGGGGATGCATCCAAAGCTGAGGTCATCAAGGGGTTGGATCGTGCCTGGGATCAATTCAATAAAAACAATAAGTAATTTGATTTTAATCAGACAACGATAAAGGCAGCTCTACACAGCTGTCTTTATCATTATCAAAAATTAACTGTCAGTGGGGTGGGTGCAATGCCACAGTTAGGAAAACAAAGCAATCAAATCGCTATTAACCAAGTTCAACCGAAACTAAGCTCTAAAAGCACATTAAGTTTGAAAAAACAAAAAGGTAATCTTAGTTTACTATTATTTGTTCTTCCGGCCTTTATCTTTTATTTTGTGTTTTTATTGATTCCAACGATCGGCGCAGGTTTTTATAGCTTTACCGATTGGAACGCCTTAGCGCAAACTTTTCATTTTGTTGGTTTTAGTAACTATATTGAAGCATTTAAAGATGACCCTGATTTCCGTCATTCCTTTTTCTTCACTTTAAAATATACGGCTTTCATGTTTGTTTTTCAAAATGTAATCGCGTTGCTTCTTGCACTTTTTATTGAAACCAGGGTTAGGACGAAAGGCTTTTTTCGAACCCTATTCTTTATGCCAAATATGTTAAGTTTAATTATTAGTGCATTGATGTTTTCGTTTATTTTTTCGAATGTACTTCCTGAACTTTCGAAAAAAGCGATTTTTCATCTGCTAGACCAGCCATGGATCGGTGATGCAAAAGTTTCTTTCTATTCCATTCTTATCGTGTCTTTGTGGCATGGAATTGGCTATATGATGGTCATTTATATGGCAGCACTGCAAGGTGTTCCGTCACATCTTAAAGAGGCAGCCATGATTGATGGAGCAAATCCGTTTCAACGACTTATTCATATAACGATTCCAATGATTATGCATGCCATAACCATTTGTGCCTTTTTGACATTGAATGGTGCCTTTAAAGTGTTTGACGTAGTGTATGCACTCACTGCAGGCGGCCCTGGAAGATCCACACAGGTAATGGCCCTAAATATTTATGAAGAGGCATTTTCAAATAATTTTAGATATGGTTATGCCAATGCAAAAGCAATGATACTCTTTCTCATTGTTCTAGTGATTACCTTGATTCAAGTGAAAGTGTTGAAAAAGAAAGAGGTGGAAGCATAATGAAAAAACTATACGGGGCAGCAGCTACTCTTATTCTAGCAATCTTTGCGGCCATATCGTTTTTCCCCATTTACATGGCTTTTATTAATTCCTTTAAAACACAAGGAGAAATCTTTAAATCTGTTTTAAAACTGCCGACAAAATTACATTTTGAAAATTATACAGGTGTGTTTGAACAGTTAAATTTATTTCATAGCGCCTGGAACACGGTCCTTGTCACGGTAATAGGATTAGCAGGAATTGTTATTTGCGGTTCACTGGCCGGTTATAAATTAGCAAGGACTCCAGGGAAATTAAGCAATTTCATCTTTACGCTATTCCTAGCCTCAATGCTGGTACCTTTTCATTCCATCATGATTACCTTGACCAAGGTAGCCAAAGGGTTACATGTACAGGGGTCGATTTATGGGTTAGGACTCATTTATATTGGACTTGGGGTAAACATGGCCATCTTTCTATATCATGGTTTTGTGAAAACCATCCCTAAAGAGCTCGAGGAAGCGGCAAGAATTGATGGATGTAATGACCTTCAAATCTTTACGAAAATCATTTTTCCTCTTCTAAAACCAATCACTGCCACAATTCTAATTTTAGATATTTTATGGTTGTGGAATGACTTCTTATTGCCGTTGATCATGTTGACGGATGTGAATAATTATACCTTAATGTTATCCGTTAACATGTTATTCGGGGAATATAACAGTGATTGGCCAAAGATCCTCTCGGGACTTATCATTACAGCGCTGCCTGTGGTTGTGTTTTATGCAATTTTCCAAAAATACATTCTTAAGGGAATTGCAGATGGCGCGATTAAATAAGCAAGCTGCTTAACAGATTAGGAAGGTGAAAATGTAATGAAACAGTTGTTATACGGTGTAGCGTACTATGATGAATACATGCCCTATGAACGATTAGAAAAAGATATCGAGATGATGAAGGATGCGGGCATTAATGTAGTTCGAATCGCAGAATCGACGTGGAGCACCCATGAACCGCAAAATGGTGTTTTCGATTTTACGTCAGTGGACCGAGTACTGAATGCTATGCATAAGGCCGGAATTAAAGTAATTGTTGGAACTCCCACCTACGCAATCCCAACTTGGATGGTAAAGGAACATCCAGATGTATTGGCGATTACCCAAAAAGGACCAGGAAAGTATGGGGCTCGTCAGATTATGGATATCACCAATCCTACCTATCTGTTTTATGCTGAACGGATTATCAGGAAATTAATTGG
The DNA here is from genome assembly GCF_018613415.1 of Bacillus sp. ISL-18. Lineage (GTDB taxonomy): Bacteria > Bacillota > Bacilli > Bacillales > Cytobacillaceae > Neobacillus. Next base: position 1,149,249 of record NZ_JAGGQG010000002.1, read on the forward strand.
ACATGTAAAGGACCATCCAGCCATAATTGGCTACCAAACGGATAATGAAACAAAACATTATGACACTGCAGGTCCGAATGTGCAGGTGTTATTCGTAAAATACATGAAAGAAAAGTTTAAAACACTGGATACAATTAACAGCGTATTCGGATTAGATTACTGGAGCAATCGCATTAATAGTTGGGAGGATTTCCCTTCTGTAGTTGGAACCATAAATGGAAGTTTAGGAGCGGAGTTTGCAAGATTTCAACGGCAGCTAGTAACAGATTTTCTCTCTTGGCAGGTCTCTATTGTGAATGAGTATAAACGACCAGACCAGTTTGTGATGCAAAACTTTGATTTTGAATGGCGAGGCTATTCCTATGGGATTCAGCCAAGAGTAGATCATTTCGAATCAGCTAAAGCATTTGATGTAACTGGAGTGGATATCTATCATCCTTCGCAGGACGATTTAACCGGAATTGAAATTTCGTTTGGCGGCGATGTTGCTCGTTCTACAAAGGGCACCAATTATCTAGTTGTCGAAACGGAAGCACAGGCATTTACCAATTGGGTTCCGTACCCAGGGCAGCTAAGGCTGCAGGCGTTTTCGCATTTAGCGTCAGGTGCTAACATGGTCGCCTATTGGCATTGGCATTCCATCCACAACTCGTTTGAAACCTATTGGAAAGGGCTGTTAAGCCATGATTTTGAGCCAAATCCTGTTTACAATGAAGCAAAAACAATCGGCAGGGATTTTGCAAGACTTTCTCCAAATCTCGTAAACCTGAAGAAAAACAATAAAGTAGCAATTTTGGTTAGTAACGAATCATTAACAGCTATCGATTGGTTTAAATTTAATGCTTCCAGTCCGAAAAATTACAATGATATTGTTCGTATGATGTATGATGAGCTTTACAAAATGAATATTGGCTGTGATTTTGTCAATCCAGCAAGTGATAATTTTGAAGACTATGAGATGATCATCGTTCCAGCATTATATACGGCCCCTGATAGTTTGCTAGAACGATTAAACGAGTTTGTTATCAATGGCGGCCACGTCTTTTATACATTCAAGAGTGGGTTTACAGATGAAAATATTAAGGTAAGAACAACTCATCAGCCGGGGATTATTAATGAGGCATGTGGTGTTTATTACAGTATGTTCGTAGAACCGAAGAATGTTTCATTGAAAGATGATCCTTTTGAGGTGGGGCCTGAAAATAATACAGTGGAAACTTGGATGGAACTATTAACCCCAACCACGGCTGAGGTATTAGCTTATTATGATCATCCTCATTGGGGGAAATATGCGGCTATAACGGAAAATCGTTATGGTAAAGGAATGGCAACTTATATTGGTTGTATTCCAAGTAAAGCCGTTATGCAGAAGGTACTCAAGCAAGCCGCTAAAAAAGCAAATTTATGGGGAGCGGACCAAGAACTAGCGTTTCCGTTAATTGTCAAGTCAGGTATAAATGAAAAGGGTAACAATGTTCACTTTTACTTTAATTACTCTGATCTTCCAAATGGTATCAAGTATTTCCATAAAGATGGCGTCGAATTGTTAACCGATCGCCCTGTATCAATCGAGCAAACAATCAATATTGAACCTTGGGGAGTTCTTATTATAGAAGAAGAGTAAATATATGTTTGGTTCTGTCGTAAGTGATATACAACAGAACCAATTTTATTTAATGATCAAATTGCAATACATGAGGAATGGAGGAATCCACGAATGAGTATTCAATGGGTATCTAGCACAAAACAAGGAAGTTGGAACACACGAGAAATCTATGATACAGAAACAAGTTCTCCTAATTTATCTTTAACGGATGTGACTCAACGAAGGATCGAAGGTTTTGGAGGCTGCTTTAATGAACTGGGATTAACAGCCATGCAACATTTAAGTGAAGAAGATCAAAAGACTGTATTTGATGCATTATTTGATCCAGAAGGTGAGTGTAAATTTACTATTTGCAGACTTCCAATTGGCGCAAGTGACTATGCATTAGAATGGTATAGTCATAATGAAGTAGAAAATGATTATCACATGGAGCATTTCAATATTGACAGGGATCGAAACTATTTAATCCCATACATAAAAGAAGCGCTAAAACGAAATCCGGAAATGAAATTATTTGCCTCTCCTTGGAGCCCGCCAACATGGATGAAATTTCCTAAAGCTTATAATTATGGAAAGCTGCGCTGGGAAAAAGAAGTATTAGAAGCATATGCCTTATACTTTGTAAAATTTGTGGAGGCATACAAGCAGGAAGGGATTACGATTGATCAAATACATGTGCAAAATGAAGTCGTTGCTGATCAGAAATTTCCATCCTGTGTCTGGACAGGTCAGCAGCTTCGGGAATTTATCAGCGATTATTTAGGTCCAGCTTTTGAAAAACACGGACTTCATACTGAAATTTGGCTGGGTACTATTAATGGAATAGTAGAAAAACTATTTCAAAAGTCGGCTTCCGACTATGATCAAATGGTAAATACAGTTCTAATTGACCCCAAGGCTTATCAATATATTAAAGGTGTAGGTTTTCAGTGGGCAGGTAAATATACAATTCAACAAACGGTACAAAGTTATCCAGAATTACGTTATATGCAGACCGAAAATGAATGTGGAGATGGAAAGAACTCTTGGGAATATGCACACTATGTCTATAATTTGTTCCGGCATTACTTTGTAAATGGAGCTAATTCCTATGTTTATTGGAATATGGTACTGGAGCCGTTTGGCCGGAGTACATGGGGCTGGGAACAAAACTCTATGATTACGATAGATCCAGACACGAAGGAAGTAATATTTAATCCAGAGTTTTATGTCATGAAACATTTTTCCCATTTTATTAAACCTGGCGCTGTTAGGGTGGATACAAAAGGGCGTTGGACTGGTAATACAGTAGCATTTCAAAATCCTGATGGTTCTAAGGTGGTCGTTATTGCCAATCCATTTAATGATGCACGTGAACTATGTATGGAACTAGATCATAAAAGTTATCGTGTTACATTAGAACCTGATTCTTTTAATACCTTTGTATTAAGATGATTAATCAAAAAGGATTGATTATTAACTCAATAAGAAATAGGCAACTGCCTCATTACTAGTGGTAGTTGCCTACTACCTAAACCCCAAAATATTTCCTCTGTCATTCTTTTTACAACTCCTCCAACTTTTGTGCAATTTGCCCATATACCAAATCTTCAAAATAATTTAGAATTTAACAGATTAAAGCGCTTTCTAATTGGAGGGGAGGTTCCATCTACCTAGGATCTATTGCATATTTAGTTTTTCATGAATAATTTAAAAATGACGGTGGGATGATCATGAAATTAATAAAGGAAATTCTTCGTTTGGCGATTCCATCGATTGCAACCTTCTCCTCCATGACGGTTACAGGTCTGCTTATCTTGATGATTATTGGAAAGCTTGGGGCAACTGCGATTGCAGTGGTCGGAATCACCAATGTTTTAATGTACAATTTATGGGCCTTGTTTTCCGGCAATCAGGGAGCCATTAACTATTTAGTTGCCCAAAACTATGGATCTGAAAACATGAAGCAGGGCAATCAGCGTATGCAAATTGCAATTATTTTAGCAGCCTTGCAGGCGTTCCTTTTATTCTGTGCCAGCTTTATGATTCCTCATTTCATTTTAGATGTCATGGGATCAAACACAGCAATTTTAAAGCTTGGTGTACCATATGTTCAAGTCCGGATGTTTGGGATGATGTTCACTGTTTTTAATATTATTTTTTATGCCTATATGAGGGCAACAGGTGATACCCGAACCCCCATGAACATCTCCTTAATTAATAGTGTACTTGTGGTTTTTTTAACTTATGTGTTAGCTTATGGAAAGTTTGGCTTTCCAAATTTAGGATTGCAAGGTGCGGGCTGGAGTATGGTGGCAGCGGAAGGAATTACATTCTTGCTAAATGTACTTGTTTATTACCGCTTTTTAAATGAAAAATATTTTACCCGTTCATGGGTTCGGATTGAGCGGCAGCAGGTTCGATTACTGCTGTTTGAAAGTTCAAAGCTAGGGATAACAGAATTGTCCAATAGTATGGGGATGCTGATATTTACTGCTTGTATTACTCGGCTTGGGACAGTGGCGATTGCCGCCAATGAAATTGCTCTCAATCTTCTATCTTTTGGGTTTATGCCGGCAAATGGATTTGGAGCGGCTTCCACTGTTGGGATTGGTCAAGAAATTGGTAAAGGGCGGCCGATGGAAGCAAAGCGGTTTGGGTTGGTAACGGTCTACCTTGGCTTAGGGTTTATGTTATTAATTTCGATCTTATTGTTTATTTTTTCCTTACCGGTGGCTAAATTGTATACCTCTGATTCTGCGGTGTACTTAACTTCTGTTTCCCTGATTCATCTTGCTTCGTTTACCCTATTATTTAGTGGAGCTGGCATTATCCTTGCCGGCGGGCTGAGGGGAGTAGGAGATACAACCTTCTTGTCTCGGGCTTCCTTATTATTGAATTGGATTTACTTTATCCCATGTACGATTTTGTTAACTCAAGTTTATCATTTAGGACAAACTGGTGCCTGGACCGCTTTTTGCAGTTTAATTGTGCTCCAATTTGCAGCAAATGCCTGGCGATTTAAGTCTTTGAATTGGACATTGGCCAAAAGCAAATCAGAACCTATATCTCGTAGCAAGTCCGTTAACGCATAATTTTTAGGAAATCAAAAGAGGGTGTGCCGAAAGGAAACGTTTCGGCACACCCTCTTTTTGTCTATAACAATTTTATCTTTCCTTTTTAAGTTGGATCTCTCTTACTCTCTGTTTTTGTTCGTCCGGCCACCATGCGCCGCAGTCATCTGAAACGATACAAGCAGCGCATTTTTTCAGGTCATACACAATCATTCCGGTAATAGGAGGTGAATAAAGATGAAGGGTAATCAAATCTGTTTGATTGGAGGCTTGCATTTTATGGATCGTTTTTTTCGGTGCATATAGATATTTCCCTTGATGGTGGTACTCCTTAAAAAATTCAGCGGGTAAGCTAGTTCCCCTCATTTCATAAACCGTATTAAGAGAGGTGCCGGAGAGGACTTGTATCCAGCCGTGTGAATGGCCATGGTCATGTGGGGCGCATTCCAACTGAGACCAATTCATCACGAGCATCTCGACATCTTCATTTTTAAATAATAGTTTTCGGTTATACGGTTTACCTATGGTTGGTTCTGGCAGGTCGTCAAAATCTCTAAGTTGTATATTTAGTTCTATTAATGCTTCTTTTAACTGTACTTTTGAGGGACTTTTTAAGGGATCTAATACATTCTTTATCCTACTTTTCAAAGTCATAAAGCTATCCTCCTATGGACGTTTTTTCTTGAAGAGGCTGAACAAAAGAGGCACTAGCTGACCGTTAACCATAATCACTCCCATTATAATTATGATTCCTCCGGCAATACTTATGAATAAAACTTTTTCTTGTAATAGTAAGACTGACGCAACCAAGGTTGAGACAGGCTCTAAATATAGAAACATGGATACCTTAGAGGCTTCTAAAACATCGAGCGCCTTTCCCCAATATCAATAAGCAATCCCGGAAACAAAGACACCAAGAATACCCAGTACCATTAAATGGGGAAGATATTTAATAGAGACAAGCAGCCGGGTACGCTGGATTAGTAATAGCAGCAGTAAAAATAAAGCACCTATTCCAAAGCGAAAGACAACGATCGAAAACGGATCAAGTTCTGCTAAAACAGCCTTCGTTGATACAAAGGAAATTCCCCAGAAACTAATTGAGATGAAAGCATAAAGCGAGGCAGTTAACTTAGAACCAGTAAGGGCCATGGACTAAACATTCCTCTCAATAAAAAAAGGTGTTATTCCATTTTATGCTTGTCCTGAGAGAAGATGATTGTTTATACCGAACGTTGGAAAGATAAGGATAGATTTGGTAACTTGACCTTTGTTATTCTACATGTTACCATAAAGTCACTTATTATATGTGACCATTAGGTCACATGTAATTTGCTATATTTCTTTGAAAGGATCGTTGGAATGGAAGACGAACTTTCCACAGTTTTTAAAGCATTAGGACATCCAATTCGCAGACGAATTCTTGATATTCTGAAGGAATCACCTAAAACAACAGGAGAACTGAACGACTATTTTCCGGAGGTCACTAGATATGCGATTATGAAGCATTTGTCATTACTTGAGGAAGGAAACTTAGTGGTCGTCAGGCGTGAAGGAAAATATCGGCGCAATTTTCTCAATGCTGTTCCACTTCAGAAGATGCATAATCGCTGGATTGGAAAATACATGCAGGCAGCAGCCAGTTCATTGTTAAATTTACAATCAGTAGTTGAAAAAACAGGAGGAGAATTAGATATGAACGTAACAAACCAAGATCAAAGCCAAGTTTTTAAAATTGAGCAAGAGGTATTCATTCATGCTCCACGTGAACAAGTTTTCAAAGCCTTAACAGAACGGGCCGGCGATTGGTGGGAGTTCCGTTTGGCGCCAAAAGGGGTCCCATCTGAGTTTACCTTTCATCCTGTTCCGGGGGGACAATTTATTGAAAAGTGGGGTGAAAATCAAGGTGCTGTCTGGGGTAATGTTTACTATGTGAATGCACCTGAAGAAATCCGCCTGCATGGTCATCTCGGAATGCAAGGGGCGGTAAACAGTTCCTACACGTATCGTCTCATTGAGAAGGATGGGGCGACAGTGCTGCAGCTTTCCCATCATGCATCTGGTATCATTCAGGAAAACTGGGAACAAGAACATTCAGAGGGCTGGAAATATCTGCTTGGTACTCTGCTGAAAAATTATCTAGAACAAAATCATTCATCAAAATAATAGTTGTTAGGAGATTAAATCGAATATATGGTAGACGTGTTAACAGAAATAACCATCCGATGCCCGCTACAACAAGTTGCGGAGTATGCAGCAGATCCTGATCATGCTCCGGATTGGTATGTAAATATTAAATTTGTTGAATGGTTGACCCCTAAACCACTAACAATGGGTTCAAAAATTGCCTTCAAAGCTCAATTCTTAGGCAGAGAACTTGCCTATGTTTACGAAGTAGCCGAATTTATATCGGGACAAAAGCTTGTTATGAAAACGGCAGACGGTCCTTTTCCAATGGAAACAATCTACACTTGGGAACCGATTGAAAATAATCTAACTAGAATGACGCTGCGGAACAAAGGGAACCCAACTGGTTTTTCAAAATTGTTTACTCCCTTCATGGGTCCGATGATGAAAAAAGCAAACAATAAAGACCTGCAAAAAATAAAATTTATCCTTGAAGAATTACTAGATTAACTAGTATTCGCAAAAAAAAGAACTGTCCAAAAAAGAACAGTACTCGTTTTCTAATTCACCATAAAATCAGACGAATTGATACCAGAAACCAGTGAATCTCGTGCTGCTTCTAACTCAATTTTAATAAAGATAAGCTGCCCTTGGAGTTTATCATTTTTACCGCTTTGTAAAATAGCTTCGTTAATGAACGCAATGGTGTCGTTCATCTTGTTAAATGCCAAAGTAATTCGATTGTCAGACAGATTAATGAGTAGTTGGTTATCTTGAATTTCGGGGGCAATCGGTATATTTTGGAATATTGGGTCGCTCGGAAAATAAGTATCAAAAGGTAAACCTTTAATTGCAAGATAAACCTCTGTGAGACTATCAATGGCATCTTGGTAGAATTGTTCTTTAATCGGATTTGGCGGGAAAGGGAAGGCATTCAATTCTCGGAAAAAAATTAACGCACTTTCAGTATATCGAATCGCTTGTACTGTGTAAGCCAAGGCAAATCTTACAGTTGAAATAATGTTAGAGGACATGGTCTTCACTCCTAGAGATGAATTCCTATTAGTGTATGTAAGGAAGACGAGCCCGTAAAGGACAATTAGGTAATTTATTCATGGGAGTTCGAGTTTTAAATTAATATGATCTGTTTAACCTCTTTCTTATTTTTAAGGAAGGGGTTTTCCTACTATCTAAAAGCAAGATAATCCATGAAACATGGCGGGGAAATCCATTGTGATTGGAGGTTAGGTAGGATATTCTAAGCATAATCCTTTATGAAGGAGTGGTTTAATGAAAAATGGTCCAATTTTTAGAGAACATTTTGTCTTACATAAATGGAGTTATTTGCTTGGAACAGTTTTGTTATCCATATCACTTGTTATGCAATTATCAGTTCCAAGTTTATTAAAGGCGTTTACCGACGGGCTTCAAAACGAGTCCATTCATGTTTCAGATTTACTTAAATTGTCGTTTTGGTTTACGATTGCTGGAATTGGAACCTTTTTATTTCGGTCAAGTGGCCGTATTTATATATTCCGCATGTCCAGAATGCTGGAACGGGACTTGCGGACGCAGCTATTTTCACATTGGGAGAAGCTTGAGGCCGATTATTTTCAGAATCAACGAACTGGGAATTTAATGGCCCATGCCGTAAATGATGTGAATATCCTCAGGCAAATCGGGATGCAAGGATATTTTCAAATGGTAGAAGCCGTAGTATTAATATCTATAGCGGTTATTATGATGGCGGGTACCATTAATCTTTACCTCACATTTCTTGTCTTATTACCATTACCGGGGTTAACCTTCATTGCTTACCGTTTTCGAACCAAAATTCAAATGCATTCTCTAAATGTACAAGAGGCAATCGGTATATTGACGAGTCGTGTTCAAGAATTTTGTTCGGGAATTAGTGTAATAAAAACCTATGTACAGGAAAAAGAAGAAATAAACAAGTTTACAAAAGAAAATGAGTCCAATGTCGAGGTAAATAAACAACTAATTCGCTCGAACTCACTTTTTACTTCATTAAGTCAAGGTATCATTGGATTTAGCTATTTACTTTCTATTGTAGTGGGTTCTATCTTGGTTATGAAAAGCATCATCTCACTTGGTGACTTTGTTGCTTTTAATACCTATTTATCTATGTTGATCGGTCCCATTGAAAACATAGGTAAGGTCATTAATCTTCTCCAACAAGGAAAAGCTGCAGATCACAGGATTCGTCAGGTTCTATCAACTGATCCGGATATTCGTGATACAGAAGAGCTGCTTCCTTTAACTTCAATAAAGGGGGATCTGAAAATAAAAAATTTATCTTTTAAGTATCAAAGGAACACTCGTTATGCCTTGCGCAATATTAACGTTACCATCCCCAGAGGAACAAGTTTGGCCATTGTTGGAAGGGTAGGCAGCGGAAAATCCACTCTAGTCCATTTACTTTTACGTTTATACAATCCCCCCAAAAATACCATCTTTATCGATCATCATGATATTCACGATGTTCCATTAAAAACACTGCGATCTTCCATTGCTTATGTCCCGCAAGACAATTTTTTATTTTCCTCGACGATTAAAGATAATATTTCCTTCGATCCGAGCCCTTATCAGGATGAGGAAGTATACCAAGCAGCAAGGCAAGCCCAAGTTTATGCTGATATTATTGGGTTACCTAACAAGTTTGAAACCGAATTAGGTGAGCGGGGTCTTTCGTTATCTGGGGGACAAAGGCAGCGTGTCAGTATTGCTCGAGCGTTAATTAAACATTCACCTATTATCATCTTTGATGACAGCCTTTCAGCAGTAGACTCTAAAACCGAAGCAAATATTTTAAAAACACTCCGTACTGAGATGAAAGGTCGAACATCCATTATCATTAGTCATCGTATTTCTACCATTCAAGAAGCTGATCAAATAATTGTATTAGATAAAGGGGAAATAGTCGAAAGGGGAACGCACCAGTCTCTATTAAAGGGAGATGGTATTTATAAAAAAATGTATACACAGCAAATAACGGGACTTACCTCCGTTCAGTCAAAAAGCTCAGTTATTTATGAAAAAAAATTGTGATTAAAAGAAGGAGGAGGGATCATTCGAAATAAAAAAGAGGGAAATAATCCTAAAATGGGTGATCGTCAATTAGCAAAGGGAATGCTATCTTTCGCAAAACCATATTGGAAACTCCTTTTATTCTCGATTCTGTTAACTGGCTTTATTGTTATCGCAAGCTTAGCTCAGCCTTTCATCTTAAAAGTGGCAATTGACAATCATATAAATGGATTATATGATCCAATGATTTCCGCCCAGCAGTTCAAAGCTGCTGAAGTGAAAGAACAATTAGAGAATAAGAATATTCTATATAAGGAGATAGCGACAATCGACCATATCGTTTATTTTCGATTGGAATCCTCTAATCCCCACTTCCAGCCAGGTTTAAGAGCAGAGAAAACGGCCATTGTTTTGATAAAAAATAACTATTATCTTGTTCATGGGTGGAATGAAGGACTCAACCAAGTAAAAGGATATCAACTCCTTCGGAATAACCAAGAAATTAAGATAAGTAATCATACCTATCCTGTTTCTATTTTAACGACAAAGGACGTTGACCAATTCCGAACTAATGATTACCAAGGACTCATTTATTTAGGAATCCTGTATTTTTTATTAATTATCGCTTCTTCAGTATGTACGTATTTTCAAAATAACACTCTGCAATTTACTGGACAGTATGTCATCTTTGACTTTCGGCAAGCCATTTTCCATCATTTTTCCCAGATGTCAATGTCATTTTATCGCCGAAATCCGATTGGCAGATTAGTAACAAGGGTGACTCATGATGTCGAATCCCTCAATCAACTTTACTCACAAGTAATTGTTAACTTAGTAAAAGATGTCCTTATTTTGATAGGAATTCTATTTTTGATGCTTTATCTGAGTGTTAAACTAACGCTCATCTGCTTCATTGTCATTCCTGTTATTGGAGTGGTCACCTTTTATTTTAAACGGGTGTTGCGTACCTCACAAAGGAACTTGCGAACGATTCTTTCAAGGCTTTTATCTTTTCTTGCCGAAAATCTCTCAGGGATGAGTGTAATTCAACTTTTTATTCGGGAAGGAAGACAATTGGAGATGTTTAATGAATTAAACGAGAAGCATTACCGGGCTGGTATGCGTCAAACGATCATTAATTCCATTTTTAACCCTTCGATAGGTCTTTTCGGAAATATCTCACTTTCGCTGCTGGTTTGGTATGGCGGAAGGAGTGTTTTAGACGGGAGTATTACGTTTGGAACTGTCTATGCGTTTACCCATTATGTCAGGCAGTTTTTTGAACCGCTTAGAAGTCTAGCAGACCGGTTTAACCAGATACAAGCCGCGCTTGCATCAGCTGAACGGATATTTGATACGCTTGAAACGAAACCAACCATCCTAAACCCTGTTCAGCCTAAGAAACTTTCGGAAAAGGTTCAGGGCAGGATCTCTTTTCAAAATGTATGGTTTGCCTATGAGAACGAAGAGTGGGTTTTAAAGGATATTGAATTTAGGGTGAATAAAGGAGAAACAGTTGGGATTGTCGGGGCAACCGGGGCAGGCAAGAGCTCGATTATTCAACTCATCAACCGATTTTATGATAACCAAAAGGGGATCGTCACCCTAGACGGGATCAATATTAAAGAAGTTCCCTTAAATGAGCTTAGAATGCACATTGGAATTATACAACAAGATCCTTTTGTTTTTTCAGGTACTGTTTTTGAAAATATTCGCTTAAATCATCGGGAAGTCAGTGATGAAGCTATTATAAAAGCGGCTAAAGCGGTAAATATTGATTTGTTTTTTAGTAGACTGCCGCAAGGATATGAAACATTGCTCGGAGAGGAAGGGACCGTATTATCGGCTGGTCAAAAGCAGCTGCTTGCTTTTTTAAGAGCAATGATTGCCAACAATGATGTCCTAATACTGGATGAAGCTACGGCTAATATTGATACAGAAACAGAACAGGCCGTTCAAGATACCTTAAAAGAAATATCAAAAAATCGAACAACGATGATTATTGCACATCGACTCTCTACGATTCAGCATGCGGATAAAATAATCGTCTTAGATAAAGGTAGAATTGTAGAAATGGGAAATCATCAACAACTATTAAAAAACCAATCGGTTTACTATCAATTATGTCTTAATCAGAGTAAAGGAATTCGAATGAAGGAAAGAGTTTGACTGAACTCATTGCCATTAGGTTTATAGTTCTTTTTATAATCGGTTGAACGGTTCTTTCAACTGAGGAAACAATATAAGGATGGTTTAACTATTCATTAAGCCACCCTTTTTCACTAATGCGGAAAGGGATGTTTTTTGGTCATCACTAAACTGAGTAGGGGATAGCCCTACTATTTTTTTGAAAATCCGGCTGAAGTATAGTTCATCCTCATATCCGACACTTTGACTGACTTCTTTAATCCGTATATCTGAATGGGCGAGCAGCTCTTTTGCTCGATCAATACGCAGATGGGTCAAATATTCAATCGGGCTATAACCCACATTCTTTTTAAACAGTCTAGAGTAGTGACTCTTACTTAAGCCAGCTAACTTTGCTAAGTCTGTTAAGGTTATTACCTGATTATAATGATTGCCGATGTAATCGATCGTTTCCTCAATCACTCGATTTGTATCCCCAGGTATAGTTTGAGAATGAAAGTCATGGATAAAGGAGAGTAATAATTCCTGGAAAAGGATTTTTTGTTTAAAGGCAATGGTTGCACCTCTTCGTTTTGATAGCGAATTGATTTGTTCTAATAAAAGGACAACTCCTGCACTATTTTTAATGGTATAAACTCCGTGTAATGGAAAGGTGATTTCCTGTGGGAGTTTAAAATGCCATTGTTCTTTCCTTTCAAATGCCACGGCAGGAGTAAAACGAATAAAATAAAATTCGAGTGGATCAGAAGGGGAAGTTTTTTTATCACAAATCATCCCTGGCGTAAAAACGACGAGTTTTCCTGTTGAGAGTGAACTATTTTTCCCGTTAATCACAATTTCCCCAGTTCCTTTTGTAATAAACCAAAGGGAATGATAGAGAGGTTTTTTCCCTGTTTTAGACCAATTAGGCGGACACGTTTTATAACCTGCTAACAATAACGAAAAAGTCATCTCATTTAGTTTTGATACTAGGCAGCCTAATTCCATAAAATAGAAATCATCCTTTACTGATAGATTGCTAATTTAGGTTAATTATATGCGAAAATAGCAAAACTATAACTTGTTCGTTTGTCATAATAAACTATGAGGAAGGAAGCCTTTTTTGTCATTAACTCTTTGGCTCTTCCAATTTATAACCAATTCCTCGATATGTTTTAATATAAACTGGCTTTTTTGTCTCCTCTTTTAACTTTTCTCTTAATCTTGAAATATGGACATCCACAATTCGCGTGTCGCTCGAAAAATCATTTTTCCACACAGTGTTGAGCAATTCATCACGACTTTGAACTCTACCCCTATTTCTCGCTAAATATAGTAGTAATTCAAATTCCTTCAAAGTTAGTTCTATTGGCTTCCCTTTGAAATGGGCTTCAAATTTCTGAGGAAACATCACTAATTCACCAATTTCTATTTGTGATTCTTCTGTGGTAGTGTCAATCGCTGTCTCTAATTGAATCTGAGCTCTTCTTAGTATCGCTTTAACTCTCGCAATCACCTCTCGCGGGCTGAATGGTTTAACCATATAATCATCCGCACCTAACTCAAGACCGATTATTTTATCAAGTTCGTCGTTTTTTGCAGAGAGCATTAAAATGGGGGTCATAATCTTTTTCTGTCGAAGTTGCTTACAAACCTCCATACCATCTAACTTTGGAAGCATTAAATCTAATAGAATAACATCTGGTGCCTCTGTTTCAGCTAGTCTTTTCCCCTCTTCACCATCCATAGCTGTTATAATTTCAAATCCTGCACGGCTCAAGTTGAATTGCAGCAACGTTATTATGGATGGTTCATCATCGATTACTAGTATTTTACGTTTCATAAAATCCCCCGTTATTCTAATAGGATGACAATCTTCAGTTCTTGTTAATTTTACCCTTTGTTAGGCTTGGTCTCTTTAATGATAATTTTAGCTGTTGTTTTTTACAATTTAATCTAAAGAAACTTTACAAGGAATTAACCTAACTTTACGAACCCTTAACAATCTGGAAACCCTAGGTTAATATATTTTTTATTTAATAGATTACGTAATCAAAAAGTTTATAGAAACTAGGGGGAGAACAATGGGAATACATACTATTAGTAAAAAAGCGACTACTATCGCACTAGGATTAGCTTTAACGATTCCGGCATTAACACCTGCTGCTGCCGCAGGCAATGGTCATGTTACGATTGATTCCGTTAAGTTTAATGGGATGGAAGCACCGAAAACAATCGAAAAAATGGTTCAAACCTATACGAACGCTTCAATGGATGTAAAGTATAGTAATGGTGAAGTAAAGAATTTCCCACTATCTTATAAGAGGCTATTTAAATCTGAAGATAAAGTAGCAATGAACAAAGGAAAATTGATTCCTGCAGGCACACCAATCGATGTGAATGGTGACCCCATCATGGATACAAGCGTGGAAGGAAAACCTACCTATTATGTATCAGATGCACCTGATTCCAATAGTCTATTGAACCCAATCCATGGACAACAATATATGGTTACCCATTATGAATACCAAACAATTGATGCTGCTGGTAAATCAGCATATGGTATTGTTCCTGCTTCCATGTCATTATCTACATTGGAACAAAATAAAAAAACTGGGGAATTAACCCCTAAAGAGGTTAAGAAAATTGATTTTTCAAGTGTAAATGGATTGTGGATACCATGTAACGGTTCTCTTTCACCATGGAATACACATTTAGGTTCTGAAGAATATGAGCCAGATGCACGCAGTTTTGAACTTGATCCAAATTCCTCTGAAAGAACTGGGGTAGAAAGTTTTGCAAAGCTTTATTTTGGGGACAAGTCAAAGGCAAATCCGTATTTTTATGGATTCATTCCTGAAATTAAAGTAGATAAACAAGGAGAAGCTTCTGTTGCAAAACACTATAGTATTGGCCGTTTCTCTCATGAATTAATGAAGATGATGCCTGATCAGCGTACAGCATTCTTTGGAGATGATGGTTCCTATACAACTATGTTTATGTATGTAGCGGATAAAGCAAAAGATCTTACAGCGGGTACCCTATATGCAGCGAAATTCCATCAAACCGGCACAGAAAATGGCGGATCTGGGAATCTAGAATGGATAAAGATTGGTCATGCTACAGATAAAGAAGTGAAAAAAATCATTGACAGTGGCGCTAAGTTTAGTGATATTTTCGAAACTTCTGATGTACCAAAGGAAGGCTTCAAAGCGATCAAGCAATACTCATATGGAAAAACAGAATACTTAAAGCTTAAGCCTGGCATGGAAAAGGCAGCAGCATTTTTAGAGTCTCGCCGCTATGCAGCCATGCTTGGGGCAACATCTGAGTTTAACAAAATGGAAGGTGTGACCCTAAACGAAAAGGATAAAAAAGTTTACATTGCGATTTCCGATCAAAGTAATGGTATGGTCGAAAATTCTGCCGATCCAGTCGATGATATGAAGCTGTCAAAAATAAAATCAGGTGTTACGTATCAATTAGATTTAACTGAGGGTCAAAAAGATAGCACAGGTCAAAAGATTAATAGCAAATATGTGGCAGCCAGTATGTCTGGACTAATCGCAGGTGAAGACATGCCATCTGCGGACACATACGGAAATACAGCGAATGTCAATAAAGTAGCCAATACAGATAATTTAAGCTATTCAGAAGCATTAAGGACCTTATTTATTGGCGAGGATAGCGGAATGCATACAAATAACTTTGTATGGGCATATAATGTGGATACAAAAGAATTAACAAGAATTTTATCTGTTCCAGCTGGAGCTGAATCAACTGGTTTGTTTGCTGTGGATAACCGAAATGGATTCTCTTACATTATGAGTAATTTCCAGCATCCAGGGGATGAATTAGAAGGTAAGAAGATTACAGCAGTCGATAAAACCGAATTAGAACAAGCGATGGAGAAAGAAATCGGAATTGATCGAACTGGTGGAGTAGGTTATATTTCCGGGTTACCTTCTCTAGAAGACTTGCAAAATACCAATAGAGATGTAAAAAGCGATTTAAATAACAAATAAATTATTACTCACTTGGAAATAAATAGTTTTCTCTGATTAACTCCGGTAATCTAACGTTACCGGAGTTAATTTTTAAGAGGGCTCTTTTGTGGGCTAAACTTTCATTTTTAATCCAACTAGGGGTGTTTACATGAAGAAACGAACAACGATTTTATTTATATCCATTTTTTGCTTTTTAGTAGTCCTGGCTGTTTTAGGCTTGAATGCAAAGCGGGAATCAGCCTCTGTTCAAATTAAAAAAGGTGAAACAATGATATTTCATTTATATGCAGCAGATATGGAACAAGAAGTGTCTCAAGGAAATACCCTATATTCTTGGGGCTTTGGCTTATGGGATCCTAAAAAAAATGCACCTGCTTCTCCGCCAAGTGTGCCGGGTCCAGAAATTCGTGCCAAAGAGGGCGATCACGTAAAAGTCGTGTTCCATAATCAACAAAAAGAATTACATACTATTCATTTTCATGGAGTCGACAATAGTTTTGCTGGGGATGGGACACCTGATATGAGTCAACACCCCACCATGAAAGGTGATTCCTTCACTTACGAATTCGATGCTAAAAAAGCAGGAACATATTATTATCATTGTCATGTTGAACCGGACAGGCATCCAGAAATGGGTTTATATGGGGCTTTTATCGTGGAGCCAAAACCAGCCAAATATAAGACAGATGGTGAGTTTACATTGCTCCTATCCGAAAGAGATCCGCTTTTAAGCTTAGCGGAAGGTACAGAAGCACATCAATATGTTGGTACAGCTGCAGAGCATCTTCACCTAGAGGGTGAATATGATACAACCGAACGAAAAGCTAAGTACTATATGATTAATGGGAAAGTAGATCCTGAAATACCGCCTCTTCATGTTAAAGAAGGAGGAACCTATTTAATCAGGTTAATAAATGCTGGTTCAGAAGTTCATACCTTTCATACCCATGGGCATCATTTTAAAGTGGTAGCTTCTGATGGTAGAGATATCGCAAACCCAATGACAAAGGATTCGATTACAATCGGACCAGGCGAAAAGTATGACCTATTGCTGAAAGCGGACAATCCTGGAATTTGGCCGATTCATTGCCATATGGGGCCGCATGATACACATGGCATGCACATGATGATGGTTTATGAACAATACCATGATAAAATGAACCATGGAAATATGAATCCAGTCAGCGATGTAAGACACCATTTTGCATTGTTGAAACAATATCAATTTGAAAAGAACTATGAGGCAATGAAACCAGAGATAAAGGATATTATCCAAGGTATACAAGGATTTTATAGTGTTTCATCCGATGATCACTTTGAAGAGTGGACAGCCCTTGACAACGCAGCTGCCACTGTAAGTAAGCAATTAAATAGCTCACCAAATCCTGAAGCTTTAAAGAATTCAATTAATGATCTTGAACAAAAGATTAATACCATGGATCAAGCGCTACAAGCTGGAGATCCAAGCTAATCATTTACTGAAAATTATAGGTATCGAAAAGAATCTGAGTGATATACTCAGGTTCTTTTGTTTTATTCGGAGTTCATTAACTAGAGTTTAAGGACAAAAAAAATAACCTTAACACTGAAAGGTTAGTTTCTTACAATTTAAAGCATTAATGAATTTGTTTAATACCAGATAAATGGATGGAATGGAGCACTTTTTTTTCATCTATTAATGAAACCAGTTGGTCTTTGAGATTTAAGCGGCGAACCCGTCCTTTAAGGGTCCTTAAAACTCCATTTTTATAATATTCAACCGTAATCAGTCCACCTTGAGCTAACTTTTTCAAGAACATTCTATTGCCTCCTTTTTTGTCGTAATTCATTACATAATCAAATTATACGGTAAGTATTTTAAGAGAAGATGAAGCAAGTGTTAAAGAATTATTAATTATAACTATGTAAAGATGACTTAACTACTATAATA
Source organism: Bacillus sp. ISL-18 (assembly GCF_018613415.1). Classification (GTDB taxonomy): domain Bacteria; phylum Bacillota; class Bacilli; order Bacillales; family Cytobacillaceae; genus Neobacillus. Next base: position 1,167,147 of record NZ_JAGGQG010000002.1, read on the forward strand.
GTAGATTCGCGTAAAAGAACTAGTTATATAGTTATGGATAAATAGTCAGAATTTTATTTATTTATCTTTAACATTGCTTCAACTATTCCTTAATAAAAGAATTGTATTCTATTAAAGTATTAAAGAAAGGGGATGGTAAGGATGTTAAAGAAGCTTAGAAAAAAGAAAAAGCTGCTTGCTGGACTTACTTTATGCACTGTGTTGATGGGGTCAGCAGGGGTTTACGCTGCAAATGATGGAGCATTTGGAAGTAATTTAGTTGGGACACAAGCGGATGGTTCCGTGCAAACACCTGTTAATCAATTGATTACACCGGCAGGAAAGCAAATTGAATTTGGCGGAAACCCAATTTCTGTTGCTGTTAATCCAAAGGGAAAAACGGCAGTAACCATTGTTGGCCGTAACAATTATGGCGGCAAGGGAATCAACGTCGTCGATCTTGCAACAGGAAAATTGACATTAAAAGATTTCAATTTAGGCCTTTCTACAATGTGGGGATTAACCTATTCGAAAGACGGTAATCAGCTATTTGCAACAGGTTCTAAGGGAGGAAAAGGGAAATTGGTGGTTATGTCTGTTGGTACAGACGGAATTCCTGCTATTCAAAAGACTTATACTCTTCCAAACGCAGCTGTAGGTGGAAATATCAACCCGCTTGATCTAACAGTTGGACCACAAGGCCAGCTATTAGTAGCTCTTAACCGTGATAACAGCCTTGGTGTGTTCGATCCGCAAACAGGCGTATTAACAGCTAAAATTGCAGTGGAAAATGCCCCAACAAGTGTTTTAGTTGATGGTAATACGGCGTATGTTACAAACCAAGGCGGACGGGTAGCGAAGGCTGGGGATACAACAGTTGATTCTTCAGGAACTCAAGTAGTCGTCGACCCTAAGACAGGAGCGACGTCAACAGGAACAGTATCAGTTATTGATCTGACAACAAACAAAGTTACAAAGACCATTGAAGTTGGTGTACAGCCTGAACGTATGACACAATCCGGTCAGTACATATTCGTTACAAATACAAACAGTGACACGGTTTCCGTTATTGACTCAAAGACAAATAATGTCGTACAAACAATTGATATTAAACCGTATCCGAATGCGCATAAAGGTTCTGCACCAAACGCTGTTAAGGTAGTAGATAACAAGTTAATGGTCAGCCTTGGCCGTGATAACGCCATTGCGGTGTATGACTGGCAAGGCCCTGATAAGTCTCCAGAATTACAAGGCCTCTTACCGACTGCTTGGTTCCCAGTCGATATTGCAGTAGATGCGGAAAATAAAAATCTAGTAGTTGCTAATGCGGATGGTATTGGTTCACAAGGACCAGCACGGGATTTAACGATTCAAGGAATTAAGGTTTCTGGCCACTCTTCCTATGCGCAAATGGGATCTCTTTCCTTAATCCCATTCCCTTCGGCTGAGGATCTAGCTAAGGGAACAAAACAGGTTTACGCTGACAACAACTGGTTTGGCTTAAAGGATCTGAACGCAAAACCGCGTACTAATAAGAAACCTGTCGCAATGCCTGAGCGTGTTGGCGAGCCATCAACTATTAAACATGTATTCTATATTATCAAAGAAAACCGGACCTATGACCAAGTACTAGGTGATCTAGGGAAAGGTAATGGAGAAGTAGGATTAACACAGTTCCCTAAAGCAGTAACTCCTAACATTCATAAACTTGCGACTACCTTCCCGCTTCTTGATAATGTGTATACCTCAGGTATCCAATCAGCGAGCGGACACCAATGGGTCATGCAAGGAACGAACACTGACTATGAGGATAAAGAAACCGATACAGCTAATGTTAAAAGCTATCCTGGCGGCGCCGGGGATCCAATGGCATATGCTCCTACAGGACATTTATGGGATCAAGCAGCTAAATATAATGTATCCGTCGAGAACTTCGGAGAAGATACAACCGGGTTCATAGGCTCAGCACCATTTGGTACTTGGACTGATTGGTATAACGATTACTTAATCCTTTCTGGACAAAAGCAAGGTACTCTTCATGTACCAATCGGAAACTATTCGGCTACTTATGATATTCCGTCACTTGGACCTATCACGTATAAACCGTTCCCGACGTTTGATACGAATATTCCAGATCAATACCGATTCGAAATTTTTAAACAGCGCTTTGAAGAACATGTTAAAAATAATGATCTACCAGCATTAAACACGATGTGGGTGATGGATGACCACACGGCAGGAAATGCTACAGGTTCTCCAACACCACAGGCAATGGTGGCAGATAATGATTTGGCTATTGGTAAAATCGTTGACCTGATTTCACATAGCCCATATTGGAAAGATTCTGTCATTTTTATTACTCAAGATGATTCACAGAATGGGTTAGATCACGTGGACGGCCATCGTGAGCCGGCACATGTCATCAGTCCTTGGGTGAAGAAAGGTATTACAGACAGTCACTACTGGACTGTCATCAACATGGTTCGCAGTATTGAGCAAATTCTTGGTCTTCCTGCCATGAACCAAAACGATGCAGCGGCAGAGCCAATGAGCGAACTTTTTACAAATAAGCCTGACTTTACTCCGTACAATTTTGAACCAAACCAAATCCCGCTTGACACTCTAAACGGTCAGCCTGGGTCTAATACTGCTGCCCTTGCCAACACAGAGCAAGTGACACCAGAGACAAAGGAACTTTCTAAAAAGTGGACGGAATGGTCTAACAAGAATAAGGACAAGTTTACCGGTAAACATGCTTCACCAGATGAAGTTAACGCCAATATGCTGAATCATGCTGTTTGGTATTCAACAGAAGGTTTTGATAAACCATATCCAGGTGATAAAAAGGTTCATACACCAGATGAGGTAGAAAAGCAGCCGGAAAGCTTTGCTCCAAATCCTGCTGAAAATGACTAATCGTCAATGGTGTTGAAACAGTCAATAAACAACAATAGCTATCCATAAGGGTAGCTATTGTTGTTAAACCAAGTACCAATTACATAAAAGAGGGGGGAATTTGGGCTTCCATTGTCCAAATAAATCATATGAAACGATTGATAAATGAAACGATGAAACGTTCGATTCTCATTGTCACTTTAATAGTTCTTATCCTTATATGGGGTGGAATGTCGGCTCGACAAATACAGCGTGATTATCTGCCGGAAATTAATAATTCAACTCTCTCTCTAACTGTTCGTGCCGATCAATATCAGGCCGATCAAATAAAGGCGAAAATTACAGAACCGATTGGGCAGGCTCTCCGGATCGTGGACGGTCTTCAAGATGTCGAAACCAACTCATTCAATGGCGGGTCGTTGATCAGTCTGAACTTTCCCATGAATTATGATATGAAGCAAGCAGAGGAACAGGTGACAAAAGCATTAACGGATATCAAATTGCCGGACGGTATTGAAAAGCCGCTTGTAACCCGTCTTAGTACTCATTCCATGCCGATTATAAGAATGAGTCTGATCAGTTCGTCTCAAAATATAACAGAAAATATGCTCAGAACCTCTATTCAAGAAGATTTCGTCAATCGATTGAAAACAGTGCCAGGGGTTAAAGATGTACACGTATCCGGTGGGGGAACAGCCGGTTATGCAGTTAACTTGCGGATGGCAGATTTAAATAAGGCGGGCTTAACAATAAATGATGTAAAACAATCACTCGAAGAAAACTATACGACTGGAATAGAGGGAAAAGTTTCTAACAACCAAGTATCCATTCCTGTCCAGGTCTCCGGCTGGGTATTAAATCAACAAGATTTGTTGCAGTTGCCTATTCAAAACAGAGAAGGTATAACAGTTCCACTTTCTAAAGTGGCCGACATTTCAACTTCTATTGTCAACCTAGAGACTATATCAAGAACCAACGGGAAACCGAGTGTTCTAATCGATGTTTTAAAGACTCCATCCTCCAATATTACCGATGTTTCTAATCGGGTCAAGGAGAAAATGAAGGATATTCCTGCATTGAAAAATAAGGATATAAATGCGTCTATTCTCTTTGATCAAGGAGATCAGGTCAATGCGTCTTTAAAAGGTTTAATCAAAGAGGGTCTATTAGGCTGCTTGTTTTCGATGATTTGTGTTTTTCTGTTTTTCCGTAAAGTCCGTTCCACCTTACTAATTGTTATTTCCTTGCCAATCTGTTTATTAGCTACGACTGGTTTATTAAAAACAATGGGAATCAGTCTCAATATTCTTACCGTTTCTGGTCTTATTGTTGCAATGGGCAGGGTAGTCGATGACTCAATCGTCATTCTTGATAATATTAATCGGAAAGTGAATAAAGCACAGGGGAAAAACAGTCTATCATTGCTGACAGGTGCCGTGTGTGAAATGATCCCTGCGATTGTTTCATCTACGGCCACTACTGTAGCTGTCTATATTCCAATTGCACTTATAGGTGGTTTAGTTAGTTCGGCTTTTTCAGGTTTTGCATGGTCTGTGGTGATTGCTTTGATCATCTCACTATTTGTTTCTATTTTGGTTGTTCCAGCGCTCTACAACCTTTTTTGGAAAGGAAAACCAATCTCAAACGATGATAATTTAGAACCGGTTGCCTATAAAATAATCACATGGGTGTTTGCTCACAAGAAAAAAGTGTTTTTGACATTTACAGCTTTATTTTTATTATCATCAGTGGGTGCCGCCTTTCTTCCTGTGAATTTTTTACCAATGTCTAATAACAAAGGACAAATCGCGGTACAGGTGGAATTGCCACAAAATACTTCATTAACAGAAGTAGACGCTAAAGTAAGAAGGTTGGAAGGATTATTGGAAACAAACTCCAAAGTCGACTCGTTTTCATCAGGACTCGGTTCCTCTTTTACCCCCCAATCGGATGATGTATTTGATGCGGGAGGAGGGTGGCTTCAGAAACCGAACATTGCCAATTTGTCCATAACGGTAAAGAAGGATAACGACGTTGATAGCTTTATCCTGAGTCTTCAGAAACAATTAAATACATTATCAAGCAAAGCTGTATACACTGTTTCCAATCAAAGCATCGCAGGAGACGATTCCCAGTTAAAGATCAATCTTACCGGGGCGGATAGTCAGACATTGGAAACAATGGCCCAAACCTTGCGAACCAAGCTTAAGCTCGTACCGGGACTATCCGTACAGGGGATTGCCGATGATGAAGATCATATACCCCAGTATCAGATTACATTAAACCGCAAGGCGATCGAACATTATAACATTAAGCTAGATGATGTTTTAAATCGAATTCAGCAATTTACTGCAGAGGGAACACAAGGGTTCCTCTCTATTAATCGATATACATTTCCAATTGTCATTCATACGGATAAACAAAATGGCAGTACAAAGGATATTTTTACTTTAATGGGCGGCGAGACCTTTTTAACTAATCAAGGACAAAAAGTGACATTAGATCAACTTGCTTCATTAAAACCAGTAGGTTCCTCGGTGATTCAAGAGAAGGACGGAAAACCGTATGCGGTGGTTACAGCAAACATCATTTCCCGTGATATAGGAAAAGTTACGAAACAAGTCAAAAGTACCCTAGGGAAAATTCCGCTGCCAGAGGGGATCGAGTATTCCTTTGCAGGTGCACCTCAGCAAGTATATGAAATGATCTATGAGATGGCGATCGCTTTGTTCTTTTCCATTTTGCTTGTTCTGCTAATTATTAGTGCTGTATTCCGGGGGTGGAGAGCACCTTTAGCCGTTTTAGTGTGCATTCCATTAGCGTTTATTGGCTCTGTTATAGCAATGATTTTTTTTAGACTTGAATGGAATCTCGCCGCACTAGTAGGACTGATGATGTTAACGGGAATTGTGGTCACAAACGGGATTGTCCTAGTCGATAAGATTGAAAGAAACCTTTCGGAAGGATTAGAACTAAATTTAGCCATTCTGAGCGGCACGGCAACAAGAGTTAGACCTGTGTTAATGACTGCGGTAACGACTATTTTAACAGTCCTCCCGTTAGCTGTGTCAGGGAAAGGGGACACGATCATTTCTCAAACACTTGGTATTGTGGTTGTTGGAGGTATGATCAGTTCTACGCTTATTTGCCTGTTGATCATTCCAATTGTTTATAAATGGTTGAGTGGAAAGGTAGAAAATTCAACTATAAAACAGCAGCAAGGGTTATCAGCATAATTAACTTCATTCTAAGCATAAAATGAGCGGAACTCAGGCGCCAAAGTGTAGGAGTTCCGCTCTTTCGCCCTTCTTTGATTCAAGACATAAAAGATAGTATTTGCCAAATCTATCAAAACAACAAAAAGAGAACTTTACAAAACCTTTACATGCAATTAAAACTGAATTAATACTTATGGTCTATATTTAGTCTTGTAAGGAAAACAAAATAGATTCATAAATTGATATGAATCACTAGGGGGAAATAAAGCAAATGAAACGTTTGAAAAATCTAAGTCTACTTACACTTTTCGCAGCAGTAATGGTTTTCATGGCTGCATGTGGTGGCGGAACATCTACTGACAAATCAACAAGTAGCACAGAAAAATCAACAACTAAAACTGAGGAAAAGAAAGAACTTTCAGGTTCATTATCTATCTCAGGTTCATCTGCAATGCAGCCTTTAGTAGCAGCGGCGGCTGAAGAATTCATGGCGGCAAATCCAAAAGTTGATATACAAGTACAAGCTGGCGGATCTGGTACAGGCTTATCACAAGTTGCTGAAGGATCAGTTCAAATTGGTAACTCTGACGTATTTGCTGAAGAAAAAGAAGGCATCCCTGCGGATCAACTAGTGGATCATAAAGTAGCAGTAGTAGGTATGACAGCAGCTATTAACCCTAAAGTAGGGATTAAAGATATTAAAAAAGACGATTTAATCAAAGTATTCACTGGTAAAATCACTAACTGGAAAGAACTTGGCGGAAAAGACCAAAAAATCGTTCTTGTAAACCGTCCTGACTCTTCAGGTACACGTGCCGTATTCAATAAATTTGCTCTTGATGGTGCAACACCTGCTGAAGGAATTACAGAAGATTCATCTAACACAGTTAAAAAGATTATTAATGAAACAGATGGCGCCATTGGTTACCTTGCATTCTCATACTTTACTGATAAATCTGTAACACCTCTTTCCATTGATGGTGTTGAACCAACTGCAGAAAATGTACAATCTGGTAAATTCCCTGTATGGGCTTATGAGCACTCCTATACAAAGGGTGAAGCTACTGATCTTGCTAAAGCATTCCTAGATTATATGATGTCAGATGATATCCAAAACAAACTATTACAAGATCAAGGATACCTTCCTGTAACAAAAATGGAAGTAGAACGTGACGCTAAGGGAAATCAATCAAATAAATAAGATTTATTATCCTAAAAAAGGTAAATGCAGCAAATGCATTTACCTTTTTTTAATTTGTAAATAGGGTTATCGCTTACTTCCAAGCTTCGCTGAAATACGTATACCATATTGTATTACTTGTTCAATTAGATAACGTTGCCTTTCATCTGTTAAATTGAAATTAACATAACCGATGCTGACCGCTCCGATTAGTTCATTTGAGTGATTAAAGATGGGGGCTGCAACCGAGGAGGTGCCTTTGGTTCTTTCCTCATGGCTTTCCCCATATCCTTGCTTACGAATGGACTCTAACAGCTGAATGAATGATTCTGTATCTTCTTTCGGAACTAGTTGATTTACAATAGTTAAGGCTTCGTTTTTTGGCATATTCGCTAACATTACCTTATTGGCAGCACCGATATTCAGCGGGATACGAATTCCCAGCTGGTCATAGATTCTAATGGGGTTAGTAGGACAGTCAATCCGCTCCATCACTAAGGACTCTATGCCTATAGGTTTGCTAAAATAAACACACTCTTCTACCTCATACATTAATTTCTCCATTTCGGGACGAATCAGCCCGACAAAATCATAAGTGTCATACATCTTTAAGCCATACTCTAACCAGGTATTGCCCATTGAATAAAGTTTTAAATCTGGATCTTGCTGAACTAATCCATGTTTAATCATGGATTGTAATAGACGATGCATGGTACTGACCGGCAGTTCACATTCCTTAGCTAAATCTGTTATAGAATACCATCTTTTTATCTCGCTATCATTTAGTACTTTAATTACGTGCATGGCTCGGTCGATTGTTTGCATGAGGCCACTCCTATCCACTATCTTTATTCTTTTTATAAAGAAATCTGTAAATTCAAAATATATTGACATGTAACTCCACCTACTATAATATCATATTATGAAATTCCATTCTAAGAAAATGTTTTCCACTATGCGGAAAACGAAAGGAGAGGTTGATTTGGTTTCTTCCATGTATAAAAAGTTAACAAAAGTTATTCTGAAACATCCCAAGGATGCTTTTATCAGTCAAGAACATTTGAATAATGCCTGGAAAAATTTCAATTACATCCAAGAACCAGATTACATAAAGGCACATCAAGAATTTGAGCAGTTTCTTGCCATTATGAAAGAACATGTAGGTGAAATAGAGTTTTTACCTGCAACAGAAACAGTAGGATTAGATTCTCTTTATGCCCATGACCCTGTTAAATTCACCAAAAAGGGAGCCATCATTTTAAAATCAGGGAAAAGACTCCGTCAGCCGGAAGCACAAGCTTATAAACGTTTTTTACATGACAAGAATATTCCGATCCTAGGAGAACTTACCGGTGATGCGGTGGCTGATGGAGGAGACCTAGTATGGTTCGACGATCGTACGTTGTTAATTGGCCGAGGGTATCGTACCAATGATGAAGCCATCCGCCAAATTCAAGAAATCACAAAAGATATAGTGGATGAATGCATCATTGTTCAGTTGCCGCATCATCAAGGAGAAGAGGAATGTCTTCATCTTATGTCGTTCATCAGTATCGTAGATGAAAATCTAGCAGTGGTCTATTCCAGGTTAATGCCTGTCTTCCTAAGACAGTTACTTATCAAACGATGCTTTGAATTAATAGAGGTACCCGATGAAGAATACGAGCGGCTTGGCTGCAATGTACTTGCTTTAGCTCCAAGAGTGTGTGTAATCGTCAGTGGAAATCCATATACAAAACAACAATTAATTGAGGCAGGGGCAGTTGTTTATGAATATGACGGAAATGAAATCTCGTATTTAGGAACGGGCGGACCAACTTGTCTTACCTGTCCAGTTGTTCGTGAATAAAAATAGAGGAGGATGAAACATGTTTAAACATACGATTGTAAAGATACCAGGTGAAAGTTATGTGAATGGTTTGACTACTGCCAATCTGGGAAGACCAGAATTAGCAAAAGCATTAGAACAGCATAAAGCCTACATTCGTGCTTTAGAAAAATGTGGAACGGAGGTAACGGTTTTACCGAGTACGATTGAATTTCCAGATTCCACTTTTGTCGAGGATACAGCAGTACTGACTCCAAGTTTTGCTGTTATTTCCAACCCAGGAGCTCTTTCACGGAACGGAGAAATCCATGAAATGGAACCTGTCATAAAGTCTTTCTATGAAACTATTTATTATATTAAAGCTCCGGGAACTCTTGATGGAGGAGATATTTTACAGATAGACGATCATTTCTATATTGGTGTCTCTGTGAGAACCAATGTTGAAGGGGCCAGACAATTAAAACAAATTTTTGAATCAGAGGGTTATAAAGCGACGATTATTTATTTGGAGAAATTTTTCCATCTAAAGACAGGGATCGCCTATTTAGGTAACCAAACCATTGTTGTTGCTGGAGAATTTATAGATCACCCTGACTTCAGCTCTTTTAAAAAAATTATTGTTCCACCTGATGAGGAATATGCGGCCAATTGTATCCGGGTCAATGACTATGTCATTATTCCTGCTGGCAACCCGGTAACGAAACAAAGAATTAATGAAGCCGGCTATCCAACCATTGAACTCGACATGTCTGAGTTTCGAAAGTTGGATGGCGGATTAAGCTGTTTGTCACTGCGTTTTTAGTAAACTGCATTTTCAAGAGGGGTGGGAGAGCGAATGGGTAATCAAGGGGTTCATCAGGAACTATTAAATCGGTCAATGAAACGCCGTCATTTGTTTATGCTTTCATTAGGGGGAGTCATCGGAACGGGGTTGTTTTTGAATGCTGGTTATACGATTAATCAAGCAGGAGCAGGCGGTGCCTTAATTGGGTATATTTTCGGCGGCATCATTTTGTATCTTGTTATGGTCTGTTTAGGGGAGCTTGCTGTCTATATGCCTGTTACCGGTTCCTTTCAAACGTATGCAAGTAAATTTATTAACCCATCTGCCGGCTTTTCGCTGGGTTGGATGTATTTTATTGGCTCTGCGACTACGGCAGGAGTAGAATTCACCGCAGCTGGAATCATTATGAAGCGATGGTTTCCGGATGTATCTGTATGGGTTTGGTGTGCTGTATTTATTCTCCTGTTATTTTTATTGAATGCCTTAACAACAAGAGGATTCGCTGAAGCTGAATATTGGTTTTCGGGAATTAAAGTGGTAGCCGTGATCTTTTTTATTATCATTGGTGTAGGAGCAATAATTGGCATTATTCCGTTAGAAGATCGGCCGGCTCCTTTATTGCAAAACCTGGCCCCAACTAGTTTATTCCCTGCTGGGATTGCCATTCTGTTTGTAACGATGATGAATGTGATCTTTTCGTATCAAGGATCTGAATTGATTGGCATTGCAGCGGGTGAGAGCGAAGAACCTCAAAAGAACATACCTCGTGCCATTCGCAACGTGTTATTTAGGATTATTATCTTTTATCTTGCCTCTATTATTATCTTATCAGCCATTTTTCCAACAAAGGAGCTTGGATTACTGGAAAGTCCATTCGTGACCTTAATGGACCTGGCTGGAATTCCTTTTGCACCTGATATCATGAACTTTGTGATCCTGACCGCCATTTTATCAGTCGGAAATTCATGTATCTATGCATCCACTAGACTTCTGTGGGCAATGTCTCATGATGGGATGGCGCCGAAAGTGTTTGGTAAATTATCCAAACGGAAGGTCCCGTTTACAGCCCTAGTCTTTACCATGATTTTTTCATTACTATCTTTGTTAACGAGTGTGCTTGCTGCTGATACAGTTTTTGTATTATTGATGTCGATTGCAGGAATATCAGTAACCATCTCATGGATCGGAATTGCCCTTTCCCAATTCATGTTTCGCCGTAAATACCTGCGGCAGGGTGGGAAATTAGAAGATTTACAGTATAGAGTTCCCTTCTATCCATTAATACCCCTCGTTTGCATTGTATGTTGTGTTTCAATCTTAATATTTTTAGCATTTGACCCAACCCAATTAATAGGACTCCTCATTGGATTAGGATTCCTGCTAATTTGCTACCTATCCTTCTATTTCAAAAATAGGGTGTCAGGCACCACAAATATACAGAGTCCATCACAGGTGGACAATGATCTTTCACAAAAACATTAAGTTTAACTATTAAGAGAGTAATTATTATTTTACGAATTGATTTCAAAGGAGTAAATGAACATGGAGCAGCTTAGGTGGGGAACACCGGAAGCATTAAGAGGATTGTTGTGTGAGCTAGTGAGTTGGCATAGTATGACCTTAACGGAGGGTGAACGTGAATTTCCCTTAAAGGTTATGGCGAAGTTGAAAGAACTCCAATATTTTCGCGACAATCCAATTAACCTGAAACTGAATGAAGCCGATTTGGATCGTCGTTTTTTAACCGCATTATATAGTCATAAGGAAGTAAAGGACACAATTGTTTTAATCAGCCATTTTGATACAGTAAACACGGAAGAATATGGAGACCTTGAGCCATTTGCCTATCAACCTGAAGCTTTGACTAAATTACTTTTTGATAGAATGGATGAATTAAACGGAGATGCACAGGTTGATCTTTTATCGGGTCAATATTTATTTGGCCGAGGGACAATGGACATGAAAATGGGACTCGCGATGCACATGGGGTTACTGGAAAAAGCAGCGGTTGAAAAATGGCCGATTAATCTCTTGTTGCTTACCGTTCCTGATGAGGAGGTTAATTCATCAGGTATGCGAGCGGCCGTGACCAAACTATTAGAGCTAAAAGAAGAACATCAACTCGACTATAAGTTATTCTTAAATGGAGAGCCCGTCTTTACACAAGAACCTGGGGACAGAAGTTATTATGTTTATTCTGGTTCCATCGGAAAAATTATGCCTTCCGCACTTTTTTATGGGAAAGAAACCCATGTAGGTGAACCGCTTAGCGGTATTACGGCACCCTATATTGCTTCCTTTTTAACGCAGCGGATGGAGTGGAATATGAACCTGCAGGAAAATGTGATGGGAGAAACCACACCGCTTCCCGTAACACTTCAGCAAAAGGATTTACGATTGGAATATTCCGTTCAAACTCCATATCGATCTGCAGCCTTGTATAATGTTTTCTTAATGAAACGGACTGCAGAAGAAATTATGGAGATATTTGAAAAAATCGCTCAAGATGCAGCGATAGCATGCAACCAATCCTATAAAGAGGTTTGTCTTAAGCAATCCGCCACACCGATTGGTGAAGTCCGGGTTTTGCGTTTTGAAGATTTACAAATGCATGCGATTCGAAAATTTGGTCTGGAACTAGTCGAGAAAGTGAAGGATGGGGTTCAAGCTAATTCCAATTGGGATGACCGTGAAAAATCCTTAAGAATTGCAGACAGTCTAATGATTGAGTGCCAAGAACTTGCTCCAGCGATTGTATTAATTTATGCACCGCCATATTATCCAGCAGTCAATTCTTCTCACGACCATCTTGTGAAAAAGTGTGTTCAATATGTGAGGGAAGAAGGATGGAAGAAATTTGCTTTACCTGTCAAACAAGTACATTATTTCAATGGAATTAGCGACTTAAGTTATCTAAACTATCAAGATGATGGAAAAGGCTGGACTGCCTTTAAAGCAAATACGCCTGTATGGGGGAGCAGCTATACCATTCCTTTCGATGCTATGGTCCAACTCCAAGCACCTGTTTTAAATGTCGGTCCGTTTGGAAAAGATGCCCATAAACGCACGGAACGACTACACATGAAAAATGCCTTTGAAGAGGTCCCACTCCTTGTTGAAGGCATGATCAAAATGATTGCCGCTAGTAGGTGCCAGATACCGAGTAATTCAAACTAAATGGAAATGCCCCCAGCTTGGGGGCATTTTTCATGTGTATTAAAACAATAGTACGATAGTTTCTTCAACATATTTGGAATCGAACAAAAGTATTCTAAAATATAAAAATAATACGGAGAGAATACATTATTTGTATGTACTCAAGCCATACTGTATGGCCCCCATATACCCTTGCTTCGCTGATTCAATGATTAATTCATAAGCTTCTTCAAACCTTAACTGATTTTCAAGCAAAACGGCAAGGTTTAACATAGATGGTGGATACCCTAAACGAATGGCATGCTTATAGTAGCTTTCTGCTTTTTTATCATCTGGTAAAATATCAGAATAGCCGAACTGATAGATTTTACCTAATGCATTTAATGCCTCAATTTCCCCCTGGGTTGCAGCCGTATTTAGGGAATGTAATGCCTGATTAAGATCCAAGGCAACCCCTAAACCTTTAAGATACATCATCCCTTGATAATAAAGAGCACCTGTATGCCCTAAAACAACAGCATCAGAAAAATACTCAAATGCCCTTAGGTAGTCCTTGGTAATTCCTAACTGGTCACTTCCAAAATAATGATGTTTCCCCATTTCAAACTCTGCAGCTGGAAAACCTTTATTGATAATTTGAGAAAGAAGATTGAATGCTTCCAGGAAGCTTTCAGTTTCATAGAATCGTTTGTATTCTTTAAAGAGATCCTCTGGAGTAATGTTTTCTGACCGAATTTGATCAGTATTGAGCATTTTATTAAAGTCATTATTAATGGTAGATTCATTAAATTTCAAATTAATCCCTCCTAATACTTCTTGTTAAAATGGAAATGTTGCCGCAAGTAAAGAAAATTAAACCACTAGAGATTGGTTTTTTTATAGGAGAACCTATTTGTTTTCAAGAGATCGTAGGTTAATAAGTAAAATTAGGACGGATAAATGAACATCCCTTGTATTCTTTATAAGAGAATCATCAAGGGATGCCTAATTAACTTGAATAAAATGCTGACTTCCATTTACCTGTTATTCTCAAAGAATAGCTAGATAAGGACTGTTTCTCTTCCAGTCGTCCTTCTTAAAATTTTATGGAGTTTAAATGTTCTCCACAATTGTTGCGACACCTTGGCCTCCACCGACGCACAAGGTAGCTAAACCAAAACGATTCTCACGTTTCTTCATCTCATGAATTAAAGAAACCAAAATTCTTGCTCCGCTGGCCCCAATTGGGTGACCTAGGGCAATCGCACCGCCATTTACGTTTAATTTTTCCTTATTAAAATGCAATTCCCGATCTACTGCGATTGCTTGGGCAGCAAATGCTTCATTTGCCTCAATTAAATCCACCTCTTCTAATGATAAAGAAGCTGTTTGGAGAGCTTTATTTACTGCTGGGACTGGACCAATTCCCATAATACTTGGATCAACCCCAGCAACCGCATTCGCTTTAATAACGACTAATGGTTTAAGCTGCAGTTCCTCGGCCTTTTTCCGGCTCATAACCACTAATGCAGCAGCACCATCATTAATTCCTGAAGCACTTGCGGCTGTAACCGTTCCATCCTTTTTAAAGGCTGGGCGAAGTTTTTCTAGCCCGGCTGCAGTTGTTCCAAACTTAGGGAACTCATCCTGGCTAAAGACGCTTACTTGGCCTTTGCGACCTGGGATTTCAACAGGAACAATTTCATCTGCGAATCGATTGGATTCAATTGCAGCTTGGGCCTTTTGTTGACTCCAGGCAGAAAATTCATCTTGCTCCACGCGGGTAATTTCATATTTTTCAGCGAGATTCTCAGCTGTTACACCCATGTGATAATCATTTTCGGCGCACCATAATCCGTCAGAAATCATGCTGTCGAGAATTTTTTGGTCTCCCATTTTAAATCCGTTCCGGCCGCCTTTTAATAAATAGGGGGCTTGACTCATATTTTCCATACCTCCAGCTACGACCACTTCAGCTTCGCCGGAAAGAATGGCTTGTGTTGCCAAGTGAACCGCTCTTAAGCCAGAACCACAAACCATGTTAATCGTCATGGCAGGTGATTCCTGTGGTACTCCCGCTGCAAGAGAAGCTTGTCTAGCAGGGTTTTGGCCCGCGCCGGATTGTAACACGTTACCCATAATAACTTGATCAACATTAGTAGGAGATATTCCTGCTCTTTCAATAGCCGCTTTTATCACTGTGGTCCCAAGTTCTTTAACCGAAACATTTTGTAAACTTCCTAGAAAACTTCCAATTGGTGTTCTAACAGCACTTACAATAACAACTTCATTTACTGCCATCTGAATCACTCCCATAGCGAATTTATTATACTCCTATGTATAATTTCTCCCATATGATACTACATCTAGTAGTTAGTTTTCTAAGTAATTCTTCGACAAATTTAGTAGCTTGATTTTTTATATGATTAATTGGATGGCAGTAAATTTACTCGATTGAGAGGAATGTCTTTTGGGAGGTAATTTCAGTTGGGAGTGGGAGAAAAGGATAATTCTCTACTCAAAAAAGAACCAAAATAAGAAGAGATAAATCGAACAAAATAAATAGAGCGAATTTTGTTGGAATTTCATATAATTTAGCGGTTGTTGTAGAAATAAATTTTTGGATGAGTAGTCAACTGTCCGGTTTACAAGACAAAATTCTAGTAAATCAGCCAAAACAGTTTGTTACAATAGTAAAAGTGTTTTTCCTTGTTTGTTGCTAAAAAAAGAAGGGAAAAACATGGAGGTTTTTCCCTTGTATCTTATTTCTTTTCTATACAAATCTCAGCTAAGTTATCGGACTCAATCTAAATAACTAAACCGCCATCTACACTTAAAACCGTTCCATTAATATACTTGGCGTCATCTGAAGCTAAGAACAGGTACGCAGCTGCAATATCTTCTGGTTGACCAAGTTTTTTAAGTGGTGTTTTATCTTTCATATAATTAAGAACCTTTTCTGGAACAGCTGCAGTCATTCCTGTTTCAATGAAGCCAGGTGCAACGGCATTCACTCTAATTCCTTTCGGTCCAAATTCCTTCCCCCAGCTTTTGGTTAACCCGATTACCCCAGCCTTTGTTGCAGCATAATTAGTTTGGCCAATATTTCCATATACTCCAACAACGGAAGAAGCATTCAGGATCACGCCCGAACCTTGTTTTAGCATAATAGGAGCGACTGCCTTGGTACATTTAAATACACCTGACAAGTTAACAGAAATCACTTTCTCCCAATCTGATTCGTCCATCTTAGTAAGAAAGCCATCAAGGGTAATCCCTGCATTGTTGATCAGGACATCAATTTTACCATGCTTTTGGATAATTGATTGAACCATTCCTTCGATTTGGGAGCTGTCCGTTACATTGACTTGGAAGAATTCAGCTTTTTCATCATTCAAATCTTCCAATGCTTTTCTTCCAGCTGCTTCATCATAATCACATATAACAACAAACGCTCCTTCTTGTAGAAATTTTTTTGCTGTTTCTTTTCCAATTCCTTGTGCTCCGCCGGTAATCAAAACAACGCTTTCATTAAACTTCAAACTTACCACCTCTTTTTTTAAATTCATCCATACACCAGAATTCACGAAGAGAAACCAATCAGTCTGAAATTTGTCTAAATTGTGAACAAAATAACAGCAAAGAAAATAAATTTGTCGATTCGTGTTGAAAGAAGGCTGGATCCAGCAGCTTCAAACAAGGAATTATCCTCTTAAAAGCAATTGCGATTTGCTAAAAATATTATTCAATTCATAACAAAAATAGAACTAAGGAAAAAATATCCTCCGTTTTGAAAACGCTTAAACCATTGCCGTTATTGGGTTTGTTTAGGTTAGAAAAAATTCTATATATGTAATCTACATAGAGGTTAGAAATTTGTCGTAAAATGCAATAATATTTTTTGATTATTTTCAATGTTTGTTCTTTAATTGTTTGAAGGATGTTAGTATGATTAAAATGTCGATAAAAAGTTTAAGGAGGAATAAAATTGACGACAAATTTTAATGTTTTTGAAGCTTGGAAGGATCTATATAACCAAACTAGTAATTTATACGATGAAAAAATCATGGAATCCTTTCCTTCCCAGGGGATTGGCCAACTTTTGGACATGAATCTACAATTTAAAAAATTTATTGATGAGTCAACAGAAAAGTATCTAGAACTGAGCAACCTGCCATCCCGTAAGGATCTTGCTAACTTATCTGCTCAAATTGTTAATGTCGATGCTAAGGTTGATAGCATAGAAGAATTGCTTGAGGATAAACTCGAGAGCACAGATAATCAAGTGCCATTAAAAAGTGAAATAGCTGAATTGAAATCCGAAATGAAGAATTTAGATAAGAAACTTAATCAAATTCTATCCGCTTTAAAAGCTTAAGAATAACTACATACTAACAACTAATGGGGGATAATAACATGACAAATTTAACTGGTAAAGTAGCTATTGTAACAGGCGGCAGCAGAGGCATTGGTGCAGCGATTTCTATGGAACTTGCAAGACAGGGTGTAAAAATTGTTCTAAATTATGTTTCTCGTGAAGAATTAGCAGAAAAAATGGTTGCCGATATAAATGAAATCGGTGCAGAAGCTTATGCAGTTCGTGCAGATGTTTCCAATACTGATGAAGCTGCCCATCTTGTTCAAGAGGCCATCGAGCATTTCGGAAAAGTAGATATCTTGGTTAATAACGCAGGAATTACAAGAGATAGCACATTTAAAAAGCTAAGCTCAGAGGATTGGAGAAAAGTAATTGATGTTAACCTAAACAGTGTTTATAACACAACATCTGCTGCACTTCCTTATCTGCTTGAATCGGATGCAGGCCGTATTATCAATATTTCTTCCATCATTGGACAAGCTGGCGGCTTTGGTCAAACTAACTATGCAGCAGCAAAAGCCGGACTTATTGGATACACAAAATCTCTTGCCCTTGAGCTTGCGAAAACAAATGTAACTGTTAATGCGATTTGCCCAGGATTTATCGGAACGGAAATGGTTCAAGCAATCCCTGAGAAAGTTCTTGCTGGAATTGTAGAAAAGGTTCCGCAAAAACGTTTAGGAAAACCGGAAGAAGTAGCTCGTGGCGTTGCTTTCCTATGTAGTGATGGAGCTTATATTACTGGTCAGCAGCTTAATATTAATGGCGGACTTTACATGTAATTGTCATGAAGGCAGAAATCTATGTATATAGTAAATAATAATTAAGAAATGGAAGGAGTGAACTTTCGTGAGCGTACTTGCGGAAAAAGATTGGGACATGTTTCTTGACGCACTCCCTGAAGAGTATGGTAAGCAAATGAAACGAGTGATGAAGGCAACCCAAGTGTTAACTGTTGATCCTCAGCCAGAGGTCGGACCAACTCCAAAAGAGGTGGTTTGGACTAAAAATAAAACGAAACTATATCGTTATATTTCGGAACAACCAAAAAAGCATAAAATTCCATTATTGTTGGTGTATGCATTAATCAATAAACCATACGTTTTAGATCTGACTAAGGGTGGAAGTTTAATAGAATATCTAGTAAATAATGGGTTTGATGTTTATCTTCTTGATTGGGGTACTCCTGGTTATGAAGATCGAAATATGAAACTAGATGATTTTATTATTGACTATATCCCTCGGGCGGTAAAAAAGGTCTTAAAGACTTCGAATGTTGATGAAATTTCCATTCTTGGTTATTGCATGGGCGGTACGATGACATCCATTTTTGCAGCTCTTTATCCAGAATTACCAATCCGCAATTTGATCTTTATGACAAGTCCGTTTGATTTTGCGGATACAGGATCATATGGCGCTATGCTAAATGAAAAATATTTTAACATTGATAAAGTAGTAGATACCCTTGGTGTGATTCCTCCTGAAATGATTGACTTTGGAAACAAGTTAAGTAAGCCGATGGGTAACTTCTATGGACCATTTGTCAGTCTAGTTGACCGTGTTGAAAATGACAATTTTGTAAAAAGCTTTAAACTTCTACAAAAATGGTTAAACGACGGAATACCATTCCCAGGGGAATCTTATCGTCAATGGATTCGGGACTTTTATCAGAAAAACAAGCTGATTAAAGGGGAACTGGTCGTTCGCGGTCGCAAGGTTGATTTAAAAAATATCACTGCTAATGTATTGAATTTATCAGGTCAAAACGATCTAATTGCTCAGCCGCATATGGTAGAAGCTTTGATGGACGCGATTTCTAGTAAAGATAAACAATACAAAAACTTGCCAGTAGGTCATACCTCGATTACATTTGGCTCGCAAGCTTCCAAAATTACCTACCCAACCATTGGAGAATGGCTTGCTGAACGTTCTAGTTAACGTCCTGCTTTAAGAAATATTTACCCTAAAGTGAGTGGTTTAAACACACTCACTTTTTATATAGGTAACAATTATTATATTAAATTATCAAATAATACACAAGAAATAGATTTTTTTACCTAAAATATTTCCTATTCCCACTTTACTTATGGGATTAATTAGGTTAAGATTTAGAGAATTCAAAAAGTTAAGCTGATTGGTCAACCAAAGGCTCCTAAACGCATTTTGCGTAGAGGAGCCTTTTTTATTTCTTTGGCTGTGTTAAACTAGAATGTTGATTTCCGCTCCAGGCGGCTTCGCTTTCCGCGGGCGTGCCGGGGAGCCTCCGCGGCGCACTTGCGCCTGTGGGGTCTCCCCTGCCCCGTACTCCCGCAGGAGTCTTCGCCGCCTTCCGCTCCAATCAACATGATAAAAACCCACAATAACCTTTAACACAGGATTTTCTTTAAAAGCCAAAGACCTTTTTATTACCTATAGGAAGTCAAAAAGGGGGAATTGTTGTGAATATTGATCACCTTGAAGCGTTTATGTATGTCGTTCATTTGGAAAGTATTCATAAAGCAGCGGAAGCACTTTATTTATCACAGCCAACTGTTACAGCTAGGATTAAAACATTAGAACAGGACTTGGGCATCGATTTATTTTTACGGAAGGGAAGAAGCTTGACCTTATCGGGGGAGGGAAAAACGTTTATCCCATATGCAGAACAAATTATTCATACGTATCAACAAGGGAAGAAGCTGCTAAAAAAGGAAGACCATCCCGAGGAGCTAGTTATTGGGGCGAATCTCATTACCTCACAGTATTTTATGCCGTTTGCCCTTCCTCTTTTAAAAAAAGCGCATCCAGAGTTGCGGTTTAAATTTATCTCAGCTCCAAATGAGGTACTGCTTGAAAAATTGCTGCAGAAGCAAGTGGATATCGCCTTCATGAAGGATGTTTCGCATCGGGGGATACAAAAGCAAGAGTTTCTCGATAATTCACTTAAATTAGTTGTTTATCCCGGGCACTCTTTGCAATTTCAAGAGAAAATCTCTTTTCAGCAAATTGCAAATGAACCAATGGTATTTTTTGAATGTGGATCTTTTGACTGGAATCGTGTGTATCATTTATTTGAAGTGGCCAATATTGAACCAAAGATAGAATTTCTTGTGGACCATCTTGAGGTAGCTAAATCTATTATTCTAAGTAAAAATGGCATTGGATTTTTACCATCCTTAAGTATTAAAGAGGAACTGCAGCGGGGAGACCTTATTGAAATCGATGTGTCACATATTCTAGAAATTAATCTGCCTATTTTTGTAGCCCATTTACACAATGGATTCACACATTCGCTGGTCTGGGAAGATATCCTTGAGTCCGTTAAAGAATTTGAAAATTACCGTTATCTCGCTATAAATTAAATTTCCCGATGAATTGATAAATTTTTTCTATCATCTAACGTATTGCGGGATCCATCTTTTCCCTGATAGGATTAATCTCATGAAAGAACAAATCAGTATTCTAGATGAATAGTGGCAAAATAGTATTTAAATTCCGACTATTCAAGTGTGTATTCTTGGTTATTGGTTATTAAGGGAGGCAAGAAAGTATGAAAACACAAAATATATATGATGTAAGCCCATTGTTAAAATCCAAAAAGCAAAACTCCTTTGCAGCATATAACTATCTTAATATGCCTGATTTACAGTTTTTTAATTGGTGTAATCAGCAATTCAGGGTGAATCGAGGGATATACAATACGATTGATCAATGGTTTTACGAATATGGGGTCGTTAATATCTATTCCCGCAGAATTCAGTTATTAGCATTCTTAGATTCTGTTAAAGATCAGTTAAATGAACCATATTCATCTAAATTTATTCGATTTGGTCATGGAGGTCTTACCAAAAAGCTAAATGATTTTATCATGGATAACGGTTAGATTTAATTAACATTATTGATAGATTTTTTTAATCAAAAATTGATAATTTCCTATCAGTGAAACTATTGCCAGTTCCTTATTTCCGATGATAGGATAAACAACAATAAATCAAAAACCAACTTATCTGGTTGGTAAAGTCGGAATAAAACGGAGGGAACGTAAATGAGTTATAAGTTAAGTATACTGGATCAGAGTCCAATATTCCCAGGTACTACTGCTTCACATGCATTGCAACAAACCGTATTACTAGCTCAAAAAGCAGAAGAATGGGGCTATACACGTTTCTGGGTATCAGAACATCATAATGCAGAACAATTAGCAGGATCATCGCCAGAAGTATTAATATCCTATTTATTGGCACAAACCAAGACCATCCAAGTTGGCTCAGGTGGGGTGATGCTTCAGCACTACAGTCCATATAAGGTGGCTGAAAACTTCCATGTCTTATCAAACCTTGCACCTGGAAGAGTTGACCTGGGGATTGGGAAAGCACCAGGCGGTCTTCCACTGTCAACAAAAGCCTTACAGTATGGAACAGTCAATGATGGGAAAGACATTTCAGATCGGCTCTCCTTTTTAGTAGACTTAATTGAAAACTCGGTTGATAGCGCAGATCCGCTTGCGGGAATCCAAGCAACCCCAATTCCTCAGGAAAAACCTGAAATATTTCTGCTTGGGGCTAGTGCAACCAGTGCTCGGCTTGCTGCTGAATTGGGAATATCATTTGTTTTTGCTAAATTTATCAATAGTGATGACCGGGTCCTTGAGAGTGCAGCCAATCAGTATCGGGCAGGATTCCCTAATGGAAGATTTATTGTTTCACTAGCTGTTATTGCGGCGCCTACTCAAACAGAAGCAGAACAATTGGTGGGGGACAGGAAAATAGTCAAAGTTCATCTCCAGAGTGGACGTTCGGTTACGGTACAATCCATTGAACAAGCAGAGGTTTTTGGAAAGCAATCAGGGGAGCCATATGAAATCACGGAACAAGAAGCAGACATTATTGCGGGAACACCGGGTTATGTAACGGAAGTTTTAAGTCAACTTCAAAAAACCTACCAGGTCGATGAATTCATCATACATACACCTATTGAACGAGAAGCAGAGAGGTTTCAATCCTTTCAGTTGTTAAGCCCACTAGGTATAACAACTGTTCAGCCGCTAAACAGATAAGGATTCAAAGATTGCTTATTTTTTTAAAAATACAGCCATCGTTCCCTTTAAATCCTACTAATTCGATAAGTTTAATTAATTTCAATGAATTTAACTGTATTTCGATAGAATTTATCTATATAAACTATATGTTTTTCTATCAGTGAAAGTATAGAAACGCACCTCTATCCGTGATAGGATAATCCACAACAAAAGTATTCCTATCAAATAACTAAGAATTAAATGTAAAAAAGGAGGAACTTCAATGTCAAATCCAAAAAAATTGAAATTTGGGGCAATTATTCATGGAGCTGGCGGAAATATTGCTGGATGGAGGCATCCTGCTATTCAAGCAGATGCAAGTGTAAGTTTTGATTTTTACTCCAATCAGGCGCAGAAGGCTGAAGAAGGAAAATTCGACTTAGTCTTTATCGCAGATGGCTTGCACATTAATGAGAAATCCATTCCACACTTTTTAAATCGGTTTGAACCACTAACGATTTTATCAGCTCTTGCTGCTGTCACCTCAAGAATTGGTCTCGTAGGGACACTATCCACTTCCTATAGCGAACCGTTCAATGTGGCAAGGCAGTTTTCGTCCCTTGATCATATCAGTCATGGCCGGGCCGGCTGGAATGTTGTTACTTCACCACTGGAAAAAACGGCTTTAAATTTTAGTAAAACGATTGAAGAACATCCCGACCATGGAAAAAGGTACCGTATTGCAGCTGAATATTTGCAGGTCGCGAAAGGGCTTTGGGATTCTTGGGAAGACGATGCATTTGTTCGGGATAAAGAAACAGGCGTGTTTTTTGATCCAGATAAATTGCATCCATTAAATCACAGAGGGGAGTTTTTCTCCGTACAAGGACCACTTAATATCGGCAGATCGAAGCAAGGCAGACCGGTCGTATTTCAAGCAGGTTCTTCAGAGGCAGGAAAAGACCTTGCAGCTAAAGAAGCTGATGCGATCTTTACAGGACATCCAACATTAGAAGCCGCTACAGCATTTTATCGGGATGTTAAAGCGAGAGCAAAAGATAACGGACGTAATCCAGATGAGCTCGTCATCCTTCCAGGGGTCTCACCCATTATTGCTGCTACAGAAGAAGAAGCAGAAAGAAAATATCAAGAAATCGCAAATCTGGTATCAATTGATAAAGCACTTGACTATCTGGGCCGATATTTCGAGCATCATGATTTCTCACAATATCCGCTGGATGAACCATTTCCAGACCTAGGGGACTTAGGAAAGAATAGTTTCCAAAGTCATACTGATCGAATTAAACGGCAATCGAAAGAAGAAAATTTAACGCTTCGCCAAGTTGCTTTAAGAGAGACAACGCCAAAACCTGCTTTTCTTGGAACACCGGAAAAAGTAGCGGATCTTATCCAGGAATGGTTTGAAGCAGGTGGAGCTGATGGATTTATTATTGGTTCAGCTGTTCCAAATGGATTGAATGATTTTGTAGACTTTGTCGTGCCGATTCTGCAAAAACGAGGGCTATTTAGAACGGAATACGAGGCTGAAACCTTACGAGGTAATCTTGGAATTCCTTTTCCAGAAAACCGTTATACGAATACGGTGGTAACGCATTGAATAGTAAATACAATCAGTCTATATGCCGGCTAGTCAACTAGAGGCTCTCTATATTAAGATGATAAATCTTAAGTGGGGAGCCTATTTGTTAAAAATAAAACATGAATGGAGAAATTTAAGATGAGTAAAGAATTATCAGTTGTGGTTTGGGCTAAAGAAGGATGTCATTATTGCAGAGAAGTAAAACAATATTTAGATGATAAAGAAATAAAGTATAAAACCATTGATGTCACACATCATGATGAGAGTAGAGATATTCTGGAAATTAAGTATGGTGTTCGTCATGTGCCTGTCGTTGAAATTGGTCAAGGTGAAGTGTATGAAGGGGTAACGAAAGTGGGAATCGAACATCTTGAAGAAGTACTTGAAAAATTTCAAAAGCAAAATAGTCTAACCTAATTCCAACTAAATTCATATGTTTACTAGTTTAAGGGGTATTAGGATGCACTACATAGTACAGCAACGCTAGTAACTTTGAAAATAGTTGGGGAAAAATGAGAATAAAGGGTGGATCATAATGAAAGTTAAAAAACTATTTCTATTAACGTTAACGCTAGCAACTGCACTAGTGGCGGGGGCATGCTCGTCACAAGAAACAAGCAAAACCTCCAAAGCAAGCTCGAATATAGCTAAAGGAGAAACTAAAGTACAAAAAATAATTGTGGGAACAGGTACACAGTTTCCAAATGTCTGCTTTATCGATAAAGATGGAAAGTTAACCGGTTATGATGTGGAACTAGTTAGAAAAATAGATAAAAAACTGCCAGAGTACAAATTTGAGTTTAAAACAATGGAGTTTTCCAACCTGTTAATCAGCTTAGAAACCAATAAGATCGATTTTATTGCCCACCAGATGGAAGTCAATGAAGAACGACAAAAGAAGTTTCTTTTTAATAGCGAACCGTATAATATTTTTCCTCTTCATGTAACAGTAAAACAAGATAACAATGAAATTAATTCCATTAAAGATTTAAAAGGGAAAAAGGTTATCGTAAGTCCGACAAGTAACTCAGCTGTATTTATTGAAAAGTATAATAAGGAACATAACGCAGGTATACAAATTGTTTATGCAGGAAATGGGCCAGATTCTACGATTAATCAAATCAAAACCGGCAGAGCAGATGCCACCATTACGACACCATTTTCAGTGGATTTCCTTAATAAGCAAGTGGATGCTCAAGAAAAAGTAGTCGGTGAACCACTCTTAAATTCAAAAGTTTATTTCCTGCTTAGAAAAGATGAAACACCACTACAAAAGAGAATTGACGAAGCACTGGTTGAGTTGAAAAAAGAAGGGGTTGTTGGCGAATTAAGTAAAAAATGGTTAGGAGCTGACTATACCGTCAACTTTTAAATCATAGATTGTTATTGTTTGGAGGTTGGTTACCAATGGGCAAAGCGTTTGATCCTTTATTAATTATTGAGTTTTTACCAACACTACTGCATTATCTAGGGGTAACTCTTGAGATTTTAGCAGCATCTATTTTTCTAGGATTGATCCTCGGTGTAGCAGCCGCTATACCGAGGCTGTTTAAAATTCCTGTCTTAAATCAACTGGTCATTTTATATGTTTCGTTTATTCGCGGGACCCCGATTTTAATCCAATTATTTCTGGTTTTTTATGGCTTACCCGCCGTTCTGATGATGGTTACTATTGATATCTCTAAACTAGAGGCCATTTACTTTGTGATTATTACGTATGCAATTAGTAATGGAGCAGGATTTTCAGAAATTTTTAGAAGTGCCATTCGCGCTGTAGATAAAGGGCAGACGGAAGCCGCCTACTCAGTAGGAATGACCAGCACTCAAAACTTCTTTCGAATCGTTATACCACAGGCCATGCGGATTGCGTTTCCAAATCTGGCAAACTCAGTGATTGGATCTTTAAAGGACACTTCGCTTGCTTTTACACTTGGGGTGATGGATATAGTCGGCAGAGGAGATACGCTGATTTCAGCAACCGCTCATGCTTTGGAAGTGTACATATCCTTGTCTATTATCTATTATGCAGTGGTTTTATTGTTTGAAAAGATATTTAGTAAACTAGAAAAATATTTCAATCGTTATCAGAAAGCTGATTTATCAGCTGCCGCTTAGTAAGGAGGGGTATACATGACATTCGATCTTCCTTTTATATGGACTGCTCTTAAAGAAATTATTAAATCTCTTCCCATTACACTTATCTTAACGATTGTTCCCTTATTAGTAGGCTTTTTAATCGGAATGGTGGTTGCATTCGTCAGGATTTATCAAACGAGGTTTCTATACCGGGCAGCAAATGGCTATGTTTCCTTCTTTAGAGGAACTCCCATTATTATGCATATCATGGTCATTTATTATGGAATTCCCTTATTAATAGACCAAGTATCGTTAAAGTTTTCATTCAATATACAATCTAGCAAAATCCCGATTATTTTGTTTGTTTTAACTGCTCTGTCATTAGCAGCAGGTGCCTATTTATCAGAAATTATCCGCTCTGGGATTATTAGTGTTTCGGCTGGTCAATTGGAAGCTGCTTATTCGGTGGGGATGACGAAACTTCAAGCGATGTTTCGAATCATCCTGCCACAGGCGTTGGCACAGTCTATCCCAAATTTCACCAATATTTTTGTGGGATTTTTGCACACTTCGTCGATAGCCTTTCTTGTATCAGAAAAAGAATTGACAGGTGCTGCTAATATTGTGGCTTCCACTAACTTGAAATTTTTAGAGGCCTTTATCGCGGCAGGAATTATCTATTGGGGACTAACGATTATAGTTGAGGGAATTTCGTTATTACTTGAAAAAAGGGTGACATCGTATAATCGAGGAGGCGTCGCATGATTATTTTAAAAGAAATAAAAAAATCATTTAACAACCTACCCGTGTTAAAAGGGATTAATCTCAAAATAAATCGTGGTGAGGTGGTGACGATTCTTGGCCCAAGTGGTTCAGGGAAAACAACGTTACTTCGCTGCTTAAATTTCTTAGAAAGACCCGAAGCCGGTATTGTGCAAATTGGAAATACTCAGGTCAATACAATTAAGGCAACGAAAAAGGAAATGTTGTCGATCAGAAAGCAATCTGCTATGGTCTTTCAACATTATAATTTATTTGCTCATAAATCAGTGGTAGAAAACGTAATGGAAGGACTAATTGTTGCAAAAAAAGTAAAGAAAAAGGATGCCAGAATTCTAAGTGAACAAGTATTGGAAAAAGTGGGTCTCAGTGATAAATTACATTTTTATCCGTCGCAATTATCAGGTGGTCAGCAGCAGAGGGTAGGGATTGCTAGAGCATTAGCATTAAATCCAGAAGTCATTTTATTTGATGAACCGACATCGGCCTTAGATCCTGAATTAGTTGGAGAAGTGCTTTCCGTCATTAAAGAAATAGCTCAAGAAGGCATTACGATGGTAGTCGTTACACATGAAATGAGTTTTGCGAGAGAAGTGTCTGACCGTGTTTTGTTTATGGATGGGGGAGTAATAGTAGAGGAAGGAACTCCGGTAGAGATATTCCATGCACCAAAGGAAGAACGGACACGTCGATTTTTACAACGAATTTCAGGTGAATCCTTGTTTACACCGTTAAAACAGCAGATTAATTAAAAGCCAAATTTATTTTTTGGAAGGGTGATAATGACGATGGCGATTAATCAAATTATGATAGATGAATTAAAAGAAGAAGAAAAAGAAACCGTTCGGCAATTATTAGTGGAGAGTTATCAACAGTATGAGCATGAATATCAATCCGCTCAAGTTTGGGAGGAGTATTTAAGAAATATCAAGGCATCGGTTGATAATCCAGACGTCGAAAAAATCCTAATTGCCAAAAGTGAGGATCAAATTCTTGGGACCTTACAGTTATTTCTTTCATCAGATAAGGCCTATCAAAAGCCTGAATTACAGATTTCCTCACCCGTGATCCGATTATTGGCTGTTCATCCGGAAGCACGGGGACAGGGCATAGCACAAGCATTAATAAATGTTAGTCTTCAGTTTGCAAAGTCGCAAGGAGCAAACCAGTTGTATTTGCACACAGGTGATAAAATGCATAAGGCGATCCGCTTGTATGAATGGTTTGGCTTCAAGCGTGATCATACCAAAGAATTTTATAATCATGATATTTTGGTAAAATGCTATCGATATGATTTATAAAAAAGCAGCATATTTCTTATATGGAAGTGCGCAAGAATTACTAGAGCGCTGATTTTGCTAGCTTATATTTATAAAAGTCTATGATCCAAACGAAAAACGTTTCATTTATACCTAATTTCATAAATTGGAGTGATTCGGGTGGGGAATATTCTTCGAGACGCTGTTGAAAATAAGCGTAAAAAGTTAATCGATAAACTAATTGCCTTTAATGTATATAAGAAAGAAGATAAACACCTATTTGAATTATCACTAACCGAACTAGAAAATGAGTATAAAGCATTCAAAGCGATTCAACATCCACATTGTAATTTAGGTTCCCTAAAAATAATCAATAAGAAATCGAAATTCATCCATATATAATAGAAGAAAGGACGATTAACAATGAGCAAAGTAACAATAATTTCTGGAAGTCCTACAGAGGTAACAAGACTAAATGGAGTTCAACACGAGGTATTCAATCATTTTAATGGGAATGGGATTGTACCTGAAATTATAAATGTCCGCCATCTTCCATCAGAGGATTTAATTCAAGCGAAGTTTGATTCGAAAGAAATTATCGAGGCAAATAAAAAAGTGGAGGATGCGAACATTATCGTCATATTAACTCCGGTCTATAAAGCTTCATTCTCTGGTGTTTTGAAAACTTACCTAGATCTTCTCCCGCAAAGTGGTCTAGATGGGAAAACCATTTTACCCATTGCTGTCGGTGGCACGTTTGGGCACTTATTAATGATTGATTATTCCTTAAAACCGGTTCTGACAGCTTTAGGAGCAACTCATATTTTAAAAGGAGCCTTTATATTAGATAGTCAAATCAAAAAATTAGAAAATAATCGTTACGAATTAGACTCTGTGGCCAAAAGTCGCTTAAGTTCTTTATTAACTAGTATTAAACCATCCTTATTAACTGTATGAAGTTATTAATTTAGACCCAAAAGAGGCAAGTGAGAATTTGCCTCTTTTAGATCTGACAACTTTTATACAACGTCAGGTAAGATATCGCTTGCTGCTTGTTCTTGATAACTAGACATATTAAGAAGTGGAGGGGAGTAGACATGGAGTGAAATCATCCGTTCATCTTGAAGATTACTCATTTTATGGATCAACCCCTGAGGTGCGAAAAGACAATCTCCTTTTTGAACAAAATAGGCAGCAGCTCGTTCAGTTTGATTCTCGTTGTTACGGTAAATGGAATTAAGCAGTTTTCCTTCGACAACCATTGCGCAACCAATCGAATTACCATGATCATGGATGGCCGTTTCTACATGTGGAGGGAGATTTATTACGATCACTTCTAAATTTTCGTTTAAATAAATTACATTCCTCCCATATGAAAACTGGTCTGGATCGGTAATAAAGGGTTGGACTAATTCATAAATATTTGAAATCCTTTTTAAGGAAGTTTCTAACTCCTTAAGTGTAGGACTTGTTAACTTACCTAATTGTTGATGAATACAAGCGAGCAGCTCCATGTATAAATCCTCCTCAAATTCTTCTGAATGTTGATTCAAATAGTCAAGATTAACTGACCTTTCTGACATGATATTTACCTAACATGTCAAAAGAGACGGCAAATGCCCATATAAAACCGGAGAAAAAAAATAAAACCACAAAGTGAGCGTTCACTAGTGGTTTTATGTAGACAAGCTTTTTTATTCATGCTCTTTTTCAACTTTGTGATTATTTATTTAGATTTAACTTTATTGAAGCGCAGTTAAAATAACCCCAATGGCAATTAATGCTACCCCGACTCCGTTAACGAGGCTAAGTTTCTCTCCAAAAAAGATAATCGCTAAAACGGTCGCAATAACGACACTTAGTTTATCAATTGGACCCACCTGTGATACTTTTCCAGTTTTTAAGGCTAAAAAGTAAAACAACCAAGAAGTGGCACCGGCTAAACCACTAAGAACAATAAACAGCAAGGCTTTTCTTTGTCCGATAATCTCCGGGATTTTGCCCAAATTCCCCTGTACACTAACAACCCCAATTAAAAAGAGCGCCATTATGACAGAACGAATGGCGGTGGCCGTATTCGCGTCAATATTTTGTAAGCCGATTTTTCCAAAAATAGAAACTAACGCTGCTGAAACTGCAGATAGAATCGCAAATATCAACCATGACATAATGACACCATCTTCCCAGTTTTAATTTGATTTTTATGCGAACTATTAGGCAGTAAACATTTCTAAAAAATTCCCAATTGCAATGGAGCTTGCCCCTAAGGCGGGGGCGTTTTTACCTAAGGATGAGGTTACTAGTTCGTAACTATTTTCAAGTTGTTGGTAGGTTCTTGATGCCACCGAATTTTTGATTGAGTTTAATACCATTGGTAAAGCCTCAACAATATTGTTTCGGATGATAACGGCTTGGGGATTAAAGGTATTTAATATGCTTGTTAATCCAATCCCTAAGTAAAAACCAAATTTTTGAAGTGCCGTTAGAATGTCTGGGTTATTTTGGTCAGCGAGAGAAATGATCTCCCGATTAGATAGTTTGCCTTGTAGATTTTTCGATAATGATTTCATTAAAGCTTTCTCGGAAGCATATAACTCCCAGCAGCCCCGATTTCCACAACTGCATTTGAGCCCATTCAGGTCAATCGTTAAATGGCCCATTTCTCCAGCAAAACCTCGGACTCCATGATAAAGTTCATTATTAATGATAATGCCGACTCCAATACCTGTATGAACGCTTACGTAAACTAGGTTTTCGTAGTTTTTCGCAGCTCCATACTCTTTTTCACCGTAAGCTCCGGCATTGGCCTCATTCTCTAAAAAGACAGGTACGTTAAATTCCTGTTCGATTAGAGGTTTTAAGTCTAATTCATAATTCCATTCCAAGTTAGGAGTGAAGATGACTTTTTGCTCAGTATTGACAAGTCCAGGGATACATAACCCGATCCCTATTAGCCCGTACGGAGATTCAGGCATTTTTGCTTTTAAGTTATTAATTTTTAAGAATAAGACATCCTTCAAATCTTCAGAGGACTGGTTAACTAATTTCTGATAATCTTCCAGAACAATATTTCCTTTTAAGTCCGTTAATATACAATTGAGATAATCGACACCAATATCAATCCCGATAGAATAACCTGCATTTTTATTGAATACCAACATCACAGGTTTTCTTCCTCCGCTTGATTGCCCTTGTCCAATTTCGAAAATAAGATTTTTTTCAATTAAGGTGGTTACCTGGGAAGAAACAGTCGATTTATTTAAACCAATGGTTTCAGATAATTTTGCTCTTGAAATAGGGGAGTTGGACACGATTTCATTTAATATAAGCTTTTGATTTATTTTTTTGACTAGCATCTGATCAGCAGTTATCACTTCTAAACACCTCATTTAGTATAGCGGCTCAATTAAGTTAGAATTACTTTATATAAGCATTATATCTTATAATACAATGGAAAACGCAAGGTTCTTACATAAAAAGACCTTCTGTAAGAAAATATTTACAGAAGGTCTTTTTATGTTCCTGTTAGGCTGTTCGATTATTTAACTTGGAATGCTTTCTTCCATAACTGAAATAAATGACTAAACCTATGACAAGCCAAACTAAAAAGCTAATCCAGGTTATGCCTGGGAGCTGAAGAACTAGGTATCCACATGATAAAAAAGCAATTAACGGAATCCACGGAACAAGCGGTACTCGGAAGCCTCGTTTAGGTGCTCCTTGTGTCTTGCGCAAATATAAAATTCCAATTGAAACAGACATAAACGCAAATAAGGTGCCAATATTTGTTAATTCTGCCAGCTTTCCAAGTGGAATCAAACCGGAAAAAATAGAAACAAGCAGGCAGATGATCCATGAATTCACCACTGGAATTTGTTTTTTCTGATCAACTTTGGAAAATATTTTAGGAAGCAAGCCATCACGGCTGATGGCATAAAATAACCGAGTTTGTCCAAAAACCATCACGGTTAAAACAGTCGTAATCCCAGCGATAGCCCCAAGGGAAATAAGTCCTGCAGCCCAATCTTGGTGAATATAGTTTAAGGCAAATGAAACGGGATTTTTTACATCAAGCAATTGATATGGAACAATCCCGGTTAATACAGCGGAAACGGCTACGTATAAAATGGTACAAACTATTAGTGAGGCGATGATCCCAATGGGCATGTTCCGTTGCGGGTTTTTTACTTCCTCAGCGGCGGTTGAAACAGCATCGAACCCGATATAGGCATAGAACGCTGTTGCAGCACCAGATGCGACTCCTGAAAAGCCAAATGGCATGAAAGGTGTCCAATTGTCTGGTTTCACATACCATGCTCCAACAGCTAGAAAAATGACAACCACTGCTAATTTAATGATGACCATGGTGGCATTAAAACGTGCAGAATGTTTCACGCCTCTTGTTAATAAGAAAGTTATCACAAACGTAATTAGAATGGCCGGCACATCCACATAGGTACCATTCGCCGGATTAAATGCACTAGAGATCGCTTTTGGAATGTGAATCCCAAATCCTGCAATCAACCCTTGGAAATAACCGGACCAGCCACTTGCCACCGACGCACTGGCAAATCCGTATTCGAGAATTAAATCCCATCCTAAAATCCATGCTATGAATTCTCCGAATGTTGCGTAACTGTATGTGTAAGCACTCCCAGATACGGGAACGGTTGATGCGAATTCTGCATAACATAGTGCAGCGAATATACAGACTAGCCCTGATAAAATAAAAGATAGAATTAAGGCTGGGCCAGCATGTTCGGCTGCGGCCACTCCTGTGAGAACAAAAATCCCAGTTCCGACAATCGCTCCTATTCCAAGCATGGATAAATCAAAGGCGCCAAGCTCCTTTTTTAAGGACCCTTCTTTTTTTTCAGCTTGGTTTATTAAATCCTCTATGGACTTTTTCCTGAAAATCTCCATAAAAACTTCCCTTCTTTTCGTTCCCTTGTTAAAATATTGTGAAAATATAAACAATGAAAGTAGTGCAAAATTTGTCGAAAGAAAATCAACGAGTCTTATAATATAATTTATTTTAAAAAAAATCAATATTCTTGCAAAAGAAATTGTATAAATTCTTCAAGTAATTGTTCTTTTAATAGTTCACAGTATTGACATATTTATTCAAAATTTTTAATTCATATTTCGACAAGAGTAGTGAAAGTTCTACGAATAACCTCCTAAACTTCCTTTTCGAATAGGAAATCTAACGTGGATTTTGTAACTTTCAGGTATAAATAGTCGACTTTTTGAAATTTCTTTTACAAAATTTGTTTGCTACAATAGATACACAGCCACTTATATCTATGCTTTAGGTTATAAAATGACATGAAAATACATGATCCCTGAGAGGAGAGGTATATTATGGTATTCAAAGCAAGATTATGGAGAATCTTAACAAAGAACCAGAAA
This sequence comes from Bacillus sp. ISL-18, assembly GCF_018613415.1. Taxonomy (GTDB): domain Bacteria; phylum Bacillota; class Bacilli; order Bacillales; family Cytobacillaceae; genus Neobacillus. The sequence continues at coordinate 1,200,667 of NZ_JAGGQG010000002.1, forward strand.
TTAAGACTACTAAAACAAAAAGCTTCTTATAAATCATTTGTTTAGGGCCCTTATGAAGGGCTCTTATTTTTTTTCTACAGATAAACACTAAATTAACTGGGGTATTTTGTTGTACCGTTATATTAAGTAGTTTCTTATTGTTCTGCACTAAAAAAAGGACTGGCCGTTCCTTCCTATTTTCTTAATAAAATGTTAATAAGGAGAATAAAATCTTACATTAGTGGGGGTAGCAATATGGAGGAGGAATAAATATGAATGAGGTCTTTGAAAGGACAGCACGATTTGAACACCGTTTTTGGCTGCAAATTTTAGGTGATCATTCTCGGTTTATTTATGAGGCCCTGGCACCAGTCCAAGAAGAGGAAATTATAAAAGCTTCCACTTTTATTCAAGTCTTTGATACACTTCTAGATCGTGCAAGATCTGCTGATTTGATGTCATTAACTACTGATGCTGAGTCAGCGGTTTTAAATCTGCGGGAATTTAAATTAGAATTAATCAGCCAGCATCTGGTTGGTAAAATTAAAATTCACCTTACCCCGACCTTTATCAATCATATGGTTAATGAATTAGAGGAGTATGTAAGAATATTAAATCACCTTCAGGCTGGTCAAATACCGCCTGTCTACCACGAGCTGCACCATCATCTATTATGGTTATTGGATGCGGCAGGGCATTCTGAGGCAATTTCCTCCAATTTAGATGGTGTTGAAAAGAAATTAAAAGAAAAAAGTCATTTATTTATGAAGGATTTTGAAGGTTTTTATCTTAAAGCGGTTGAACTAGCTGGATACCTAAGGACAGGATTGACTACGTTTCCTGCCTTATCAAAGATGAATGTAGACAGCCAGTTAGAAATAAAGTTATTTCAAAATTTTTTAGCTGAACTAGAGGAACTTGAATTAACCAAGCAGGCATTAGGGACCTTCGCACCGTTAATGGCAGATCATATGTTTCGTGAAGAATGTTATTATTTGATGAAATTAGCGGAATCGGCTAGCCTAGATCCGCCAATCTGTGATCCTGCCAAACCAAGACTACAGGATTAGATGGGTCTTTAAAAGAATTGCATCCAAAAAGAGGGTATACCAAAACGGATACGTTACTTTGGTAGACCCTCTTTTTTAATTTTATTAGGCGATTTTATTAAACGGAACTTCAACTGAGTTCGCTTTGGATTTGTCTCTTATAACCCTTATAAAGATAACACCAGACACCATCACCAAAAATCCGCTTAAAAGAATGATCAACTGAATGGTTGCTTGGTGGTTATCCGTTTGAACCTCGACCGACTGTTCACTTTCACCTATGTCATTCTTTGCCGTTACGACATATGAATAGTTGCCATCATGTACAGCGGATTTATCTTTAAAGTTTGGAGTGGTTAGATTTGTTGCAATCAGTTTGAAGCGGCTGAATCCTAGGATGTTTACCTTTTTACGGTAGACTGTGTAGGATGTTGCTCCAGCAGTTGGATTCCAGGAAAGTGTAACTGTTTCACTGTTATTCTTGTTTGCCATTACCCAATCTGGTGCAGTGGGAGCTGTTGTCCTTTTGGTATGGAAGGAATAAATTCCTTTCAGTTTTTCGCTTTCACTCGTAAAAGATGAAACTTTCCAGTAGTATCGTGTATCATTTGCAAGGTTCTTAATCGTTAAAAAAGCAGAAGAAACTGTTTGATCGAAAATAATATGTTTCATGCCAGGATCTTGTGCTACCTGGACATGATAGCTGTCAACTCCGGATTCTGCACCCCAACTTAATGTTACGTTTGATGGGGTAACCTCGGTTTCACCACTTTTTGGAGAGACTGTAAGGGTAGAAGCAGGGACCACATGAATCAATTGAGAAGCATGGCTAGAAAGAGCAGCCGTGAACCCAGATTCCTTATTACCTAGATCCTCATGGCTCCACAGATCATGTACCATTGCTGAACCAGTGAACCCTAAATCTTTCCATCTAACGGAAACTTTTAGTGGCGATAAACCAGTATTAAAAAGACTGATGTTGTAAGAACCATCCGGCAATTCTTGATAAAAAACTTGAGAGGAAGGTGTTTTGGATAACCGTTTCCCAGCAACTCCACTTTGGTTGACTCCAATCACTTCGTCATTTGTAAGAAGGCTAATTCCATAGTTATCCAGTTTCGTTAGATCACTGCCAATCACAAAATGGGAGGCAGCAATGGCCCAAAGTGATACATAAGAACGTTTTTCATCAGCTGTTAGACCATCCTTACTGCCGTTTGCTACGTTGAGTGAGTCAAAGTCATTCCAGCCGCCTGGTTCAGCATGAGGCTGCCACTTTGCCGCATGATTAAATCTTCTAAAAACATGTTCCCAATCGGTAAGTGTTGGTTTTCCATAACTTTCGACATCATGGTCCGTCCGCCAGCCATTAGATAATTGCTGCCAGGTTGAAACTTGGTCAATATCAAGGTTATTGGATAACTCAAGATGAATGGGTCTTCCTGTCTTGTTCAATGCTTTAGCCCATGCCTCGATATCTGGGATATCCTCGTTTCGGACACCATCAATTTTAAGGTAATCCACCCCATAAGACGCAAATAGTTTAGCCCACGAATCGATATACTCCTGTGCCCCTGGCTTCGAATAATCAATCGCATACATATTATCGAAATTAAAACTTACCTTCTGACCTTTGCTAAAGTCGACAATATCTTTTGCATGGTAGGGTGTTCCTTCGATCGGCGTGTTCTGATCCAACGCCCCTTTGGGAATGCCAAGCGTGACGTACAACCCAAACTTCAATCCTTTTTCGTGTATATAATCCCCAAGCGTCTTCATACCATTAGGGAATTTCTTCGGGTCAACTACCCACCTGCCATATTTGTCCACGTTAGAAGTCCAATCAAGCTGATAATAATCATCAAGGTTTACATATTCATAACCGTGTGCCTTAAATTTTGCTGCCATAATATCTGCTGCCGCTTTTATGTTTTTTTCTGTTGGCTCTTTACGGATGGAGCTCCAGCTGCTCCATCCCATAAATGGCCGATCAGCCAAATTATTGTATTCAGATGCTTTCGTTTCCTCTGGATCTATGATTGAAACTGTAAGAATTCCTGAAAGAATAAGGGAGAAGGAGACCATAGTGGAAAATAGTTTCTTAAGCATAAAAACCTCCTCTTTATAGATAAAGTATATATATCTATACTAATATAGAAAGCTGTTTATTTTAATAAACAATATGTTCCAATATATTGGTCAAATATACATTCCTACGCGAACAATGGACCTATTTTTCACATAATCTAAGAATATCAACGAGTGAGGATGTAGTAAGATGAGATATTTTAGGGAAATACCACCTCAAACAATAATTGGTCAAGCGTGGACGGGGAAACATGTTGTTTTGCTTCACTGTACAATCGATAATCAGTTTATTCATCTTTATAAAAGTTTTCATGCCCCAATTGAACCACCGCGTCAAAATTGTGCAGAAACTTTATCACAGCTGCTAAGTATTGGCTACCACATTATCGCTATAACACCACTATCGCCTGGCCAAATTCAATATTTACTTGTCCTTTAATTAAGGAAATAAATTCTAGTGGCACACGATTTTAACCTAAACAGAAAATCGTGTGTTTTTGTTTTTGTAAAATAATTAACTTGGTTTCCCATCATATAGCTGCAGTTAACCAAATGGTATAAAATAAGAACAATAGAGTATTATGCTATCCATTGTATTTATTACTAATTATAATGAGATATAATTGATGATAAGTTGTTTAAAGGAAGAGAGGTATGGAAAAGCAAGTGCTTACCTATGTAGAAAACCAAAATGTTGACACAGGTGTTGTTTATAAAAGTGACGCCTTGAGTTCAAAAAAAGTTAAGATTGTAGTAACGGCAAATGAAAAGACCCATGCATCGATTGTTTATTCTGTTGGTGTGATGAAAGACAGTACCCATCCAACAGAGGCGCAATTATTCTATGATGATCTGCAAACGGAAAAGTCTTTGAAGACGTTTATAAACTATGACTTTAAAGGATTAGATTAATCCTACGATGGCAACGGATTTTTGGTCACCAGTCAAACTGTCCATTGAAGTAGCCGCTGTCTCTGGCGTTTGGGTATTAATCTTTGGGTTATTTTTTGCAAAGCTGATGGCTAAGACGAAATTCAAAGGGAAAGCTGTAGTTGAGACGGTCTTCCTTTTACCATTAGTCTTACCGCCTTCTGTTGTAGGATTCCTGTTAATTGTATTGTTTGGAAGAAATAGTGTTATTGGACAAGTGATTGAAGGAATCTTTAGGCAGCCTGTTATGTTTACTTGGTCGGCTGCTGTGATTGCATCGACAGTTGTTGCGTTTCCCTTAATGTATCAATCTGCCAAAGCAGGATTTGAAGGCATAGATGAAGATATCGAGAATGCAGCCCGAGTGGATGGGGCGAATGAACTACAATTATTTCTGGCGATTTCCATTCCTCTTGCACTAAAAGGAATCATTTCAGGTACGATTCTAAGTTTTGCCAGAGCATTAGGCGAGTTTGGGGCAACTTTAATGTTTGCCGGTAACATCCCAGGGAAAACCCAAACTGTTTCAACCGCGATCTATGTGGCAATGGATGCAGGAGATATGAATTTAGCCTGGTTATGGGTAATGTGTTTAGTCGGGATTTCTTTTTTTATGTTAATAGGCATGCAACTAATGAAATCCTAATAATTGGCTTTAAAAAATACTTTGGAGGAACCGAAAATTGAAAAACCTTTATCTTGATTGTATCTCTGGTATTGCAGGGGACATGACATTGGCTGCTCTGATTGATCTGGGAGCAGATCCCTCCTATATAGTAGAACAGTTGAGAAAATTACCGATTGATCGTTTTGAAATCGAAGTACATACTGTCGATAAATGCGGTATAGCAGCAAAGAAATTGAAAATGCATTTTCCATCAGGAGATCATGAACACCACCATCAACAGAATGACTATGATCATGAACACCACCATGGCCACGCACATCTTCATGAACATCGGAGTGCGAAAGAGATTTTGTCGTTGATTGAGGAAAGTAATCTCCCCAAAAGAGTAAAAGAACGCAGCCTGGCGATCTTTCAAGCAGTTGCTAGAGCTGAAGGAAAGATACATGGAATTGATCCTAAGGAGGTTCATTTCCATGAGGCGGGGGCAATGGACTCCATTATTTATACAATCGGGGTCTGCTTGGCGCTAGAAAACCTCGAAATTGCAGATATTTATGCTTCTCCAGTACCAACTGGTTATGGGAAAAAGATGATGGCTCATGGACTTTATCCAATCCCCGCTCCCGCTACAATGGAATTGCTAAAAGGGATACCCCTCGCACAATTAAACGTTAAAGGGGAACTGACTACACCGACAGGGGCAGGGATATTAAGGGCACTCGTAAAAAAATTTATGCCAATCGGCGGACATACGGTCGAAGAGATTGGCTATGGAGCTGGAGAAAAAGACTTTAATCATCCGAATGTACTCAGGGCCTTACTCCTTACCCCTTCCGATTTTATGCACAGTAAAGATGGGTCCAATCAACATCGGGAATCTATCTATGTGATTGAAGCCCAACTTGATGACATGACGGGGGAAGGGCTTGGTTATACATTGGAACGACTCTTAGCAGCAGGCGCGCTCGATGTATTTTATACGCCCGTCTTCATGAAAAAAAATCGTCCTGGCACCCTAGTTACAGTTTTAGTTTCCTTGGAACTAGCCGATGATTGTGAAAAGGTTTTGTTAGAGGAAACGACCACTCTTGGGGTACGAAGAAGTATGTGGAGCCGTGATATTCTTGATCGAAGATTTATTGAGGTGGAAACTCCATATGGACACATCAAGGTAAAGCAGGCATTCAGAGATAACAAAATGCTTCACCAAGCACCTGAATATGAGGATGTAGCAAAGGCAGCAAGGAATCATGCGGTTCCCTTTCAACTTATTTACCAATATGCGATGAAATTAGCGACAGATTAAAGGTGATCTCTGCGAAGGGATTGCCTTTTTTGTTAATGAAAAAAAAGAATCAATCAAAAAGGTGATAATTGATATAGAACGAGGATCAATAAATGTAGTAAAATAAAGTAGTCTTTTATATTTGTGTTTTCAAGCGTATGGAAGGGGTTTCATCTTGATTGAATCTTTACTGTTAAATTTTCTGTTTTTACTTTTCCCGGTTTTACTATTCTTGATTTTTTTTGAAAATAAGCTGCATACATATAATAAAAATATTCTTATCCTTCTCTCATCTATTTCAATGCTGTTGTGCATGGCCTTTCCAATTAAATTGGAAATTGGATTTATTTTTGATTTACGTTTCATTCCTTTTATTATCGTTGCCCTATTTGGCGGTTATAAATATACGATTCCTTTGTATATGGTATTAAACATTTACCGAACCATGATTGGTGGAGCGGGCACACTGCAATCCTTTCTTTTTTCGACTATTATTTTTATGTTAGTACCTCTATTAAGTAAATGGTTTTTGCGCCAAAATGCAAGGAAACGAATCTTGTGGGCCGTTTTGGTATCGGTATCTATTTTTACAATGGTGTTCTATTTAACTACTCTTGCTGCCCAATTACCAGTTTTGGATAATGAATTTTGGATCTTAACATTTAATGCTTTACCTACTTACACATTAGTTATGGTTATTATTATGATACTAATAGAGAAAATTATTGATAATATAAATACCCTTAAATCTTCGATACAATCCGAGCGTTTTAATGTTTTAAGTGATTTATCAGCCAGTGTCTCACATGAAATCAGAAATCCGCTTACCGTTACAAATGGTTTTTTACAACTGTTAAATCAATCCAAAACGCTAACAGCAGATGAAAAAACCTATATTGAGTACGCATTATTAGAGTTAAAAAGAGCAGAAAATATTGTGAGTGACTTTTTGGCATTTGCGAAGCCGCAGTCGGAGAATATGATTTACTCGAATCTTAAGGAAGAAACAGAGTATGTAAAAAACATTATTACTCCGTACGCCAACATGCACCAAGTCGACCTTCACTATACGTTTACTAACTCGTTATCTTTTAAATATGATAAAAACCAAATTCAGCAGTGTTTAATCAACTTATATAAAAACGGCATAGAAGCAATGAAAGAAAAAGGCGGGGTTCTTACAATAGATGTCTTCGAGCAAAAAAAAGATATCGTGATTAAGATAATCGATAACGGGATTGGTATGACTAGAGAGCAGGTTTTACAATTAGGAAATCCTTATTATTCTACCAAAAAAGAAGGAACTGGTCTTGGGATGCTTATGGTCTATAGTACAATAAATAAAATAAATGGAAAAATAAGGGTAGATAGTGAAATTGGCAAAGGGACGTCTTTTACCATTTCGATTCCTGTATAATTTCATTAAAAATAGTCGAGTTTGAGGTGCGGAATCATTATTCGCACCTTTTATTTTTTTACTAAAAAAAGTATAGGAAAAAGGAATAGAAGGGAACGATTTAAGCGGGGGAGATGACAAAAAAGTAGGGCAATTATATTTAGTATTTTCAGAAAAAGATAAAAATTGATATTAATTTTAATAAAAAATTGAACGTTTCTAAACCAAAACCTCTTTATAATAATCATAGATAAACCGCTTTCATGCACATGGTTTGTTCATGATTATTTTATTTGGAGGAATTGAAAATGTATAAAAATCCACACTTTTTTTCTCATTTGGCTCACGTTGAAATCATCAGTCCGAAACTAGAAGAATCGGCCAATTTCTTTAAAAATATTATTGGGTTAGAAGAGTCGGGACGAACAGGTAATTCCGTTTATTTTCGTGCATGGGGAGAGCATTACCATCACAGTTTGAAAATAACAGAAGGAAGCGAACCAGGTCTAGGCCATATTGGCTGGCGCGCCGACAGTCCGGCAGCACTGGAAGAGGCAGCTGCCCATATTGAAAAACTTGGACAAGGGATTGGCTGGATAGAAGGGGACCTTGGTCATGGACGGGCCTATCAATTTACTTCACCAGATGGACACTTGGAAGAGATTTTTTGGGATGTAGAACTATATGAAGCACCCGATCAGCTGCGCAGTAAATGGAAAAATCGCCCGCAAAAAAATACTGGACGCGGCATTTCACCACGTCGAATCGATCACATTACCCTTTTTAGTAATGATGTAACAAAAGACCGCGAATTCTATCAAAATATCGGCTTTCGCTATAATGAAGGGATTTTCTTAAATGCGGATGAACCAGGAAGCCCTGAAATTGGTGCTTGGTTATCTGTCACCAATCTCTCCCATGATATTGCCTTTTTGAAAGGTCATAGCGGCCAACCAGGAGGATTCAACCATGTGTGTTATGCGGTTGAAAGCAGGGAGGAAGTCCTATTGGCAGCAGATCATATCTTAGAAAACGGCTATGAATTGGCTATGGGCGGGCCGACACGCCATGCACTTGCAGAAGGATTTTTCTTTTATGTAGATGAGCCAGGCGGCAATCGCTTTGAATTATATGCAGGAGCACATCTTGTGTTTGCCCCGGATTTTGGTCCTTACAGATGGAGTCTTTCAGAAAATCCAAACGATGCATGGGGCCGGGAAATGCCTTGGGATGCATCTGGTAAAGTAATTAAATAAGCTCAGGCAGGAGGATCAATCGAAATGTGGCATTTCTTTCCGGATAATTACATGTGGTCTTATCAAATTGTGAGAATGATTAGCCAATCTTATTTTGGCGGCGGCGAGGTAAATGAAATTTTGGATGCAGCCAGCCGAATGAAATTAGGAGATTATGAGAGTTTCCATCACGAATGGATGAGACTTGGGAATAAATCATTGACTAAAGCAAATGATGCAATGGACAAGGGATATAAAGAAACGGCCCGGTCCGGCTATTTACGGGCAGCAAACTATTTTCGAACGGCAGAATTTTTCTTGCAGCCGGATGATGAACGTAAGCTTCCAACCTATTTAAAAGGTGTAGAATCATTCAGAAAAGGCGGGGAATTGCTTGCTTCACCGCCGAAGGCTGTTGCGATTCCGTTTGAGCATGCAGTATTGCCTGGTTATTACTTTGAAGCACCTGGTCAAAGTAACGGACCATTGATGGTGATGTTTGGCGGATTGGATTCAACCGCAGAGGAATTATATTATGGACCTGCACAGTTATTAAATGAACGGGGTATTTCACTTTTAGCCCTTGATGGTCCTGGCCAAGGCGGCGCTTTACGAATCCATCATATTCATTCACGACATGATTACAATACAGCTGGTACAGCGGCATATGAATGGGCAGTTGAAAATCTAGATGTAGATCCAGAGCGAATTGGCGTGATGGCTGTTTCGATGGGCGGTTATATGGCAGCAAGATGTGCCGCGTTCGAGCCAAGGTTTAAAGCCTGTGCGATTTGGGGAGCTGTTTATGATTACAATGATGTCTGGTCCAAACGTCCGGATCATCATCCATTATCAAAAATCCTTCAGCATATTTTTGGTGTGGAAGATATGCCAGCTGCAAGGGCAAAACTGCAGCATTATAATTTACGTGGGGTGGCGGAAAAAATCCAAATGCCAACTTATATTGTCCATGGTGAGGACGATCGGCAGAATACCGTTGAAAATGCCTACAATGTATACAACGATCTTACTTGCCCTCGTTGGTTAAAGGTCATTCCGACTAGCAGCCCCGGTTCATCTCATTGTCAGGTCGATAATATCACAGAAACCTATGAGATGTATGATTGGTTAAAAGAACAGTTAGCGAAGTAGCGGAGGTGGAGTCATGAAGTTCGTTACCTTTTTAAATCCGGATGGACAAATCCGTTCAGGGTGGCTGGATGGAGATAGAGTGATCGATATGAAGATTGCCTCCCAAGGTGAATTACCCGATAATATGTTAGAATTTATCAAAAATAACGAAAAGTATTTGTCCATAATAGAGGGATTAAGTGAATCAGCGAATCTTCCATGCTATTCGCTTGAGGAAATTCAATTAACCGCTCCCTTGCCGAATCCGATCACTTTTCGAGACTTTGTTGCCTTTGAAACCCATGTCAAAAATGCAACAAAGCGATCAGGGGATACGGTGGCACCAGAGTGGTATGAAATGCCGATCTTTTATTTTTCTAACCCTCATGCTATGAAGGGAACGGGGGAAGAAGTAAAACGACCAGCTAAATGTATACGCTTAGATTATGAACTCGAGCTTGCTTGCATTATTGGAAAAAAAGGAACCAATATAAAAGCGGAAGAAGCAGAGGACTACATTTTCGGCTATACAATTTTAAACGATTGGTCTGCACGGGATATCCAAATGAAGGAAATGAAAGTGCTCTTGGGTCCGGCAAAAGGAAAGGACTTCGCAACTAGCATGGGCCCATATATTCTAACGAAAGATCAATTAGAACCATATAAAACAAATGGACGATTTGATTTAGAAATGACAGCAGCGGTAAACGGCGAGATTCTTTCCCAGGGAAACTTTAAGGATATTTATTACACATTTGGCGATATGATTGAGAGGGCATCTGAGGAAGTTACCTTATATCCAGGAGATATTGTTGGTTCAGGTACAGTCGGTTTTGGCTGTATTATGGAGCTCGGTCCAGAAGTACATCGATGGCTTGAGCCTGGGGATGAAGTAGAATTAAAGATTACCAATCTTGGCTCATTGAGAAATAGAATTATTTAAGTTGTATGAACGGAGAGGAACTTTTATGGCGAGAATTGTGGATTTAAGTGTTTCCATTGAAGAGGATTTAAAAGATCCTCTTCCGTTTTCGATTCGTTTTGAAACACATGAGGAAGGGGCAGAATTTGGAGCGAAGCTTGTCGGTGTCACGCCGGAGGATTTTCCTGAGCGAAAAGGTCTTGCCGGAGAATTTCTTACGCTTACGAGTCATGCCGGTACACATGTCGATGCACCATGGCATTATTGGCCGACATCTGAAGGAAAACCTGCCCGGACGATTGATGAATTACCGCTTGAATGGTTTTTTAACAATGGGGTTGTTCTGGATTTTACAGACAAACCGCCAGGATATGCTTTGACAATAGAAGATATTCAAGCAAAACTTAGACAGATAGATTACGAGTTAAAGCCGTTTGATATTGTTATGATCCGATGTGATGCTGATAAGAAAAGATATCAGCCGAATTATAGTGAAATCCATGTAGGAGTTTCCGCAGAAGCCACTCTTTGGCTGATTGAGCAAGGTATAAAAGTCATGGGCACGGATGGTTGGGGCTGGGACACTCCGTTATCCATTCAAGCTGAAGATTATAAACAAAATCCGCGTTCTGGTATCCTTTGGGCGGCCCATTTTGCCGGAAAAGAAAAAGAATACTGCCAAATTGAAAAATTAGCTAATTTAGACCAGTTACCAGCGTTTGGATTTAAAGTATCTGTTTTTCCTGTGAAAATAAGAGGCGGCAGTGCAGGCTGGACTCGGGCTGTTGCGATTATTGATTAAAAGGGAATGAGGGGTGTTTATAATGACAAATCAATTTATTAAAAAGGTACTCATAGTTGGCGGTGGAATTAGTGGATTAGCAGCAGCTGCTGCTCTTCATAAAATTGGGATTGACGCAGAGATCGTTGAGAAGGAACTGGAATGGAATGTCTACGGTGTTGGAATCATTCAGCCGCCTAATGCTCTTAGAGCGCTAAATGAAATTGGCTTGGCTGATGCATGTATGAAGGAGGGGTATTCCTATCCTGGTTTCGATTATTACACAGGGCAAGGCCATTTTATGTTTAAGGGAGACTCGCCAACTATTGAAGGATATCCGGGCGTTAACGGAATATCAAGAAGGAAACTACATGAATTTCTTTTAGATGCTGTTGAAAAAATTGGCACCAAGATTTATATGGGTTCAACGGTTGAAAGAATGGAAAATATCTCAAATGGTGTAAAGGTTGAGTTAAGTAACGGGATTTCGGATGTTTTTGACTTGGTCATTGGGGCGGACGGAGCAAACTCAAAGGTTCGAAAATTATTATTCGGGGATATTGTTCAAAATTATAGCGGTCAAGGGGTATGGCGTTACACCCTGCCACGTCCGAAAGAAGTGGACCGGGGTCTGTTCTATTACGGGCAAAAAGCAAAAGCTGGTTTGGTTCCGATGTCAGAGGATGAAATGTATTTGCTTGTCACAACGCATGAACCAGGAAATCCTCGTTTTCCAAATGATCAGCTTCATGTATTACTAAAAGAAAGACTGACAGAATTCGGCGGTGCAATTGCAGAAGCGGCCAATCAAATAACAGATTCTGATCAGGTAGTTTATCGGCCAATCTTTACGCATATGCTGCCAAGCCCATGGTATAAAGGGAATATTTTGCTTGTCGGTGATGCTGCCCATGGTACAGCTCCACATCTTGGACAAGGTGCCTCCATCGCCATTGAAGATGTCATTGTTTTGGCAGATATTTTGAAATCTAACCTTGGGGTTGAAGAGACGTTTAAGATTTTTATGGAGAAACGGTATGAACGCTGCAGACTGATTGTTGAGAATTCAGACCAGTTAGTTGAATGGGAATTACTTACTTGGAGCGGTCAGATGAATGAGAATGTTAATGTTGGTAAGTATGTCTATGAAACACTTGCAAAAATGAATGAACCTTTTTTATCAGAGGTAAACACACTGTAAAGACGTATACAAAATTGTTTGCGGTACCATTTTTGATATCAATCTAGTAAAAAGATTGAAGGGGGCAGCTGGATGGAGAAACAAAGAGGTTTTTTTCGCTATGAAAATTTCCTGGTCCTTACCATGTTTTTAGTTGTTGGTCTTGTATTCTTAGATCGGTTAAGTTTAGGATTTATTTTTCCGAAAATTGCTCCTGAGCTGGGATTGTCCCATACACAACTAGGAATAACTGTATCTGTCACTGGACTATTTTTTGGTCTTTCTACTTTGATTTTTGCCAGTCTTTCCGACTTCTTAGGTAAAAAGAAACCCATGCTTGTCATTTTTGTGTTTCTATTTTCCATTGCTACCTTATTATCAGGGCTTATCGGTTCATTTGCTACCTTACTATTAGTAAGAGGGATCATGGGATTAGCCGAAGGCCCGGTAATGCCGCTGGTTCAATCGATTGTGATTCAGGAGTCCTCGGAAAAAAGAAGAGGCCTAAATATGGGAATCGTGCAAAGTTCTTCTTCCTTAATTGGAGGAACGTTAGCACCTGTTCTCACTGTGGCTCTTGCTGCTTCTTTTGGATGGAGATCTTCCTTTTATATCATTGCGATCCCAGGAATCCTCATGGGTCTTATCATTTGGAAGTTTTTAAAAGAGCCAAAACCAAATATGTCCTCTCATGTGGTATCAATAAAGTCAAAACCAACTAAAGCTGATTACATTCGTGTTTTTATGACAAGAAATGTTTGGTTAAGTACAATTGTTGGTATTTGCAATATGATTTATATTTTATCACTTACTGCTTTTTTACCCACCATTTATGCAGAAGCTACTAATTATGGGGAAGCACAAATTGGCATGTTATTAGGCCTCATGGGTCTGATGATGTTTATTGGGCAGTTCGGGGGTGCAGCTATTTCCGACCGTATTGGTCGGTTACCCGCAATTAAAGTATTCTCTTTATTAGCTATATTCCTTCCTATCTCAATAGCTTTTTCTTACCACAACTTCGGAGTGCTACTCATCTCCATTCTTGTTTTCTCATTAGGAAATGGCTACCAGCCATTAATTATGAATATTATTCCTGCAGAATCTGTTTCAAGGACATTTTCGGCAACATCGATCAGTTTTGTTATTTTAACTAGTGAAATTATCGGCGGCAGCTTTGGTCCAACTGTGTCAGGAATCCTGGCTGACCGTTTTGGACTTATGGCTCCATTATGGGTGACGGCAGCTGCCGCATTTGTTGGGTTCTTGTTCACTTTTGGTATAAGAGAAACCGCACCTATTAAACTAAACCATTCGAGTAATAACGAGATATCAGCTCAAGTATAATTGGGAGAAGGAAGGTGTAAAATCCTTCCTTTTGTTATTTTTAAAGTAAATTTATTTTAAGTGACATTTGGGGATAGGTTAAAAAAATGCATTACATTTTTAAACTGTAATGATGACATAGATTCTTTTAAAAAGGAAAATGGATATAAAAGTTAGGGAAATGGGGAGAAAACAAAATAGTTTTGCTTAAAATAAAGAGATATATTTTAAATGGGACCAATAGTAAGCGTTTTCTAGAAAGAGATTTGATTCATAAGGAGTGGAGTACATGTTTGAACAATACTTAGTCTGCGAAGATGGTTTTCGAAATGTTGTAGAGGATGGAATAGTTGTTGGCTTTGAAGTCAAATTGCGAATTCCTTATTATCGAGGAATTGCCTTGTCATTGATTAATAGCATTGATTTAGAGGTAGATGAACAATCCTATTCACATGATGATATGATTTTTTCAGTAGAAACCGGCAGCTTTCCTTACCATGAATTATCTACCGTTATTAATAATCGTTGGGAATTTGGAGAAAAGGCAACATTGTTTGTAAAGACACCAAGTGGATTAGCAGCAGGCACGCATAAAGTACATGCTGTCGTTAATTTGCGAATTTCCTATCTGCCATGGCCAAATATCGGTAATGATACCAAACAAATTACACTAGAATCAGAAAGAGTTTTAGTTTAGAGATTAGGAGGTTGATAGAAAATGAGTAAACAAGCAAACATTAAGCTTGGAGTTTTATTATATAGTTACCAGGAAGAATACTTTACAAGAAAGTTAACACTAGAACAATGTATCGCTGAAGCGGCCAAAGCTGGTGCTACAGGGATTGAATTACTTCCAGAACAAATGCTTACAGGGTTTCCTAAGGTAACGGATCAATTTGTTGACCAATGGTTTGGCTGGATGGATCAGTATGGAGTCGAACCGATTGCCTATGATGCGTTCTTAGATAACAAATTATTCCCTAATCGCTTGTTAACACTAGAAGAAAATGTGGAAATGATGGTGAGAGATCTAAAGCTGGCTAATAAGCTAGGGTTTAAGGTATTAAGAACATTGGTTTCTACACCGTTGGAAGTCGTAAAAGCGAGTCTGCCTTATGCAGAAGAGTATGGGGTTAAAATTGCACTTGAAGTTCATGCTCCTTTCACCTTTGGGACACCATGGTTTGAAGAAAGACTAGAATATATCATGCAGAGTGGAACCAAGTGGTTTGGGATTATGCCTGACTTAGGCATCTTTGTGAAGAGAATGTTACCTGTTATGGAGCAAAGATATATCCGTGATGGGGCTACCCCAGAGATCGTTCAATTGGTCAGTGAAAATTATGCCAATGGTCTTGATAAACAAGAGACCTTTGACATTGTAAAAAGGATGAAGAATGCCAATAAGAAAGATGTCGAATATGCAGAACTAGCAAAGCACTTTGTCTATACGGATCCTAAAATACTAAAAGACTATATTCCTTATATTATGCATGTCCATGGGAAATTTTATGAAATTACGGAAAACAACGAGGAACCTAGTATTCCATATAAAGAGATTATCGAGGTTTTAACAGAAGCTGGATATGAAGGCTATATTGACAGCGAATACGAAGGAAACCGTCACATCCAAGACTTTATGGAAGTGGACAGTGTGGAACAAGTTAGACGTCATCAAGTCTTATTAAACAACCTGCTAAATAAATAGAGTGGTGTCAGGGACCTTGAAAAGGTTCCTATTTAATGTTTATACTCCTGATTATTTGCGCTTACTTGATATAAAATAAATGTCGAAGTGTCTTCTTTTTGTGCTATATTTAGAAATAAAAAACTTTTTAAAAAGTTTTTGCGTTTAAAGAGGTGATTGAAATGAGTGCTACACACATTTTCCAATCTTCAATAGATTCCAAGTTAATAACGGTTTCAGTAATGAACCGTAAAAGTAATCTAGAGCATGCTCATCGAGACATTGAATTGATCTACATGATAAAGGGCCAGCTTCAAGTGAAAATAACCAATAATATCTATCACTTGAACAAATCCGACTTTATCTTGGTCAATTCCAATGAATTTCACTCTTTTCAATCTGAAAAGGATAATTTATTTGTTGTTTTTCATTTTAATTATTTAGAATTAAGTTCATTATTTGGTCAAAAAAGTTTATTATTCACTTGTAATTCAAACTTGCAGAACCCTTCTTCCGATCAGGAATTAAGAAATGTCATGGAAGAATTATTATCGGTATATATGCAGCAGAGAAATGATGCAGAGGTGGAATCATTAGAGAAAACGTTTAAATTACTCTCGTTATTAAAATTACATTATTTAAAGAGTACGAATCAGCTCGAATTACAAAACCACACAACGAACAAAGGTCAAAATGAAAGATTATCTGAAATCATGGAGTATATACAAAATAATTATCGGGAGCCCTTAACATTAGAGGAAGTTGCCGGTCTCCATTTCATCTCTGTTCCTTATTTGTCTAAATTTTTTAAAAAACAAACAGGAAAAACCTTTTCTCAATATATAAATGAAATTCGTCTCGCCCATGCTGTTAACGAATTAGTTAACACGGATAAGCCCATTACTCGTATTGCATTAGATAATGGATTTCCAAACTTGGCGGCATTTAACAGAGTCTTTAATGAAGGTTATCAGTTAAAGCCTGTGGAATTCCGAAAACAGATGTCAGATACAACTAATAAAGAGGAAAATAGTACTGAAGAAATTAGTGATCATGATCGTGATGAAGCATTTACTGAGCTGCAGCAATATCTAAAAAGTTCAGTAGAGCAAAGGGTCCAAACCTATTCTCAATCGACAGGAGCAATCGAAACAGAGACAATAAAAATAGGGAAATTGGATGCCTTTACGAAGTATTGGAATAAGCTTTTGAATATTGGGTATGCAAAAGATATTTTAAATTCGGATATGCAAGAGCAAATCACTCTCTTACAAGGCGAAATCGGCTTTACCTATGCCAGATTTTGGGGATTGTTTGGTGATGATATGCTAGTGGAAGATCGTTCTGGTGGAAAAATCACCTACAATTTTTCTAATACAAACAAGCTATTGGATTTCCTGGTCAAAAATAAATTAAAACCTTTTATTGAAATTGGTCCAAAACCTAAAATTATTCAAAAAGCTATAGGAGATACCATTGTTGTCCAAACAATAAGTAGAAGGACAATGGAAGAATGGACAAACCTTTTCAGGGCGTTTTTATTGCAATGTATTCAGCGCTATGGAATTGATGAAGTGGAGACTTGGTATTTTGAGATGTGGAAACCGCACACAGATGTATTTAATACGAGTGTACAAAGTGAAAAAGATTTCTTAGATCAAGTCAAGAATAATCAACATGTTGGTCTAAGCGATTTTAAAGAGTATTTTAAAATATTTAGCGAATTTAAAAAGCAGACAAAGGACCTAATTCCTTCAGCGAAGGTTGGTGGATGTGGGTTAAGTATAGATTTGGAAGGCGACAAACTTGATTTGTTACTAGAACAATGGAAACAAGAGGAAATCCAGCCTGATTTTCTATCCATATCCCTTTATCCGATTGAAATTCATCGTGATAAGTATCGGGTACCGATTAAAAATCTTCACTCTAACAATCCTAATTATGTCATTAATAAACTGAATGAGGTAAGAAAAGCGTTAAAAAAGGCTGGATTTGATGGTTTAGAATTGAATGTGACAGAATGGAATATTTCTATATCTAACCGAAACTTTCTTAATGATAGCTGTTTTAAAGCTTCTTACCTGGTCAAGAATATCATTGGAAATTTAAACCAAAATCAAGTGAATATGCTAGGCTATTGGTTGTGTTCAGATATTTTTAGTGATTTTTGGGATTCTAAAACACTTTTGCATGGCGGGGCTGGATTGGTGACGAAGAGTGGAATCAAGAAACCAAGCTACCATGCCTATATGCTGTTAAAACAATTAGGTGAAATTCTTGTGGCCAAAGGTGACCATTATATTGTGACGAAAAGGTCTGGTCATCGCTATCAAGTAATCTGTTATAACTACAAACATTTTAACTACTCTTATTATTTACATCCTGAAGGAAGCATGGGAATTCATGAGCAATACGAAATATTTGAGAACAATGAAACGTTAAACCTATCATTAGAAATACAAGGTCTCGCCAATGGGAAGTACCGTGTCAAGGAGCTAAAGTTGAACCGCGACCATGGCAGTGTACTTGATGAATGGTTAAAATTTGGTGCCGTGGATGATATGAAACCAGATGAAGTAGACTATTTAAAGCAGGTTTGTGTTCCGGATATGAAGGTAGAACATCATGTTGTGGAAAATGAATCGATTGTTCTAACAGGAGAACTACAACCGCACGAGGTAAGGTTATTTGAATTTAATTTGTTAATTAGTGATCTATAAGTGTTATAAAAATAAAGAGATTAAAAATCTAGTGTAGATTTTTAATCTCTTTTTTTCAATCATTCATCATTCTAAAAAAAAAGAATGAAAATCACTATTTAATTGGTTAATTGTAAGAAAGATATCAACGTGTTCTTTGATTAAAATAAAAATGTAAGCGGTAATCAAAACTTAAAAAGTTAAATAGATGATGTTCTAACAATATAGGAAGAAGGTTTTATTATGATGCAGCTTGGAATTATTGCAGCACCAACGGAGGAAAGTTTTCAAAAAGCAAAGCAAAAAGGATTAGACTTTATCGAAGTTTGTGTCAATGAAGGTCAAGATGTGGATGCATTTTATCGTAATCGTGAGAATTTACTAAATTGGAAAAAACAATATGGTATTAGCATTGGCTCGATTGGAAGATGGAAATCACTGCGTATTGATGAAAAAGGCAGTGTTATTGAAGAAGAATTAGAAAGATGCTTCAGATTGATTGAAGTGGCCAGTGAATTAGGATGTACTAACTTTGTAAGTGGCTGTAACTATGTGGAAGAGTTATCTTTCTATGAAAATTGTACAGCTGCCATTCAGTTTTTCACACACTTGATTGATTATGCGAAACCAAAAGGAGTAAAGGTCTCTTCCTACAACTGTCGAAAGGTGAATTTTGTTAATACTCCTGATGTATGGAAAGTTGTTCATGGTCATTTGAAGGAATTAGGAATCAAATTTGATCCTTCACATAGTCGATATTTTGGCGGTGATTACCTCCAAGAAACACTTGATTGGGGTGAGCGTTTCAACCATGTCCATTTAAAGGGGTCCATGATCATCAATGGTGTGAGAGTAGATGACCCGCCGGCAGGGTTGGACCAAACAGACTGGAAAACATTCATTTCATTATTACGAGTAAAAGGGTATACAGGCGGATTAAGTATTGAACCACATTCTCCTGTATGGACTGGAGAACTAGGGGAAAAGGGAATTGATTACACGATTGAGTATATGAGGGATCTAGCATTTTAAAGAGGGGAGAAGTGGTCAAATGAACGACAAGAAACTACGTTATGGATTAATCGGAGCGGGAAGTAATGCGGAAAGAAAGCATCTAAATAATTATATGACACTAGCTAATATCGAATTAGCCGCCATTTGTGATGTGAATATCGAAAATGCACAAAGACTAGCCCAAAAATATAATATCCCAAATGTCTATAGTAATTATGAGGATATGCTGAACCAGGAAGAGTTAGATTTAGTGAGTGTTTGTACCCCCAATTACCTGCATGCGGAGATAACGATTTATGCACTAGAAAAAGGGATCAATGTGCATTGTGAAAAACCGCTGGCCATTAATGCAAAAGAAGCACAAAAAATAGTCGAAGCAAAGATTAAATCGGGTAAACAGGTAATGGTTGGCTTAAATAATCGTTTTACTAATGAGGCGGTTTATTTAAAAAGATATATTGATGCGAGTTACTTAGGAGATATCTATCAAGTAAAAGCTGGCTGGATTCGACGGAGCGGGATTCCAGGGCGAGGGACATGGTTTACAAATAAGGATTGTGCTGGCGGCGGAGTGATGATTGATTTAGGTGTTCATTATCTTGATTTAGCCCTCTATCTTATTGGGATGCCGGAACCATCGTATGTCACTGGAGCGATTCACCAAAATTTCAGTCATACCACCACACGTAACCGCAACGGTTATAAAGGAAACCCAAATGGTATCTTTAATGTTGAAGATACAGCTATAGGTTTCATCGGACTTCAAAATGGGGCAACGGTCAATTTTGAATTCAGCTGGGCTTCTAATATTGCACAAGACAAAACGTTTGTGGAAATAGTAGGGACAAAAGGTGGTGTGAGCCTTATTAATGGTGAGTTAAAGTTACACTCTGAATTATTGGATACTTGCGTGGATGTTTCGCCAATTCTGAATCCCAATATTAAACTAAAGAATGAGTTTGAACATTTTGTAAATAGTATTTTAACTGGTGAAGAATTAATTGCACCTGCAGAACATGGCGTTTACATGATGAATATCATCGACCATTTTTATACAGCAGCTAGCAAAAAAGAGCCTGTTTTTTTCGAAAAAATCAAAAATAAGGTTCGCTTACTATCCTCATTTTAAAAAGATGGTGCAAAGTACCTTATAGTGTAGAAATCATCTACCTATAAGGTACTTTTTATAATAGAACCAATAAAAAGTTAAACAAGGAGAATGGTAATGGTAATGGTTAATAATCAAAAAACAAGCATTAATACAGATCATGAGAAAAAAATAAATGAATTGATTAGCAATATGACACTAGAAGAAAAGGTGGGCCAGCTTACACAATTTCTTCCATCTATATTTGGCGCATTTGGAATGACAAAAGACGAAATTATTGCCAAATTGGTCGAAGGTGAAATTTCATATGAGGAATTTCAAGCAATGGAGAGAAACTATCATAAAGATGAAATTAGAGAAGGTCTCCTTGGTTCCATGGGAGGAGTTACCGGTGCAGATCTTTCAAATGAATTACAAAAAATTGCCGTCGAGGAGTCCAGATTAGGAATACCGCTTCTCTTTGGCTTAGATGTAGTCCATGGCTATAGGACAATCTTTCCTATTCCTCTCGCAGAAGCCTGCAGCTGGGATCTGGAATTAATTGAAAAAACAGCAGAAATTGCCGCAAAAGAGGCCTCAGCTGCAGGCATTCATTGGACCTATGCACCAATGGTAGATATTACAAGGGACCCGCGTTGGGGAAGGATTGCTGAAGGGGCAGGCGAAGATACATATCTAGGAAGTATGATTGCTGCTGCTAGAGTCAGAGGATTTCAAGGAGAGGATTTAACTAAATCTGAGAGAATACTAGCATGTGCAAAACATTTTGCTGCTTATGGTGGAGCAGTTGGCGGTCGTGACTATAATACCGTGGACATGTCTCTGCAAACTCTTCACGAGGTGTACCTGCCACCGTTTGAGGCTGCGGAAAAAGCGGGTGTCGGTACATTCATGAGTGCGTTTAACGACTTGAATGGTGTGCCATGTACGGTAAACAAATATCTATTAACGGATGTTTTAAGAGAGCAGATAGGATTCAATGGGTTTGTTGTAAGTGACGCCAACTCGATAGCTGAAGTAGTTGTTCATGGAGATTCAGAAAATAGGAAAGAAGCCAGTAAAAAGGCATTATTGGCGGGCTTAGAAATGGATATGAGTCAGGGGACGTATAAGGAAGATTTACCGGAACAAATGAAGAATGGAACAATACCTCAAGAGGTTTTAGACGAAGCCGTTAGACGGATTTTACGCGTGAAATTTCAGATGGGACTTTTTGAGAAACCATATAGAACCAACAACGAGATTGAAGAAAAGACTTTATTGGCACCTGAACATGTAGAAATAGCGAGAGAAATGGCAAAACGTTCAATTGTTTTATTAAAAAACGAGGATCATATTTTACCATTAAAGAAGAACCTGAACAAAATTGCCGTAATCGGCCCATTGGCTGATAATAAAAAGGAGATGCTCGGTACTTGGGCGATCACTGGTAATGAAGAAGATGTGGTTACCATTCTTTCTGGAATAAATTCTGCGGTTGAAAAGGACACAGAGATAGTCCATGCTATGGGCTGTGAAGTCATTGGAATTAAAGGGGCAGACATTAATGCAGCTGTAGAGATTGCCAACGAATCGGACGTCATTATTGCAGTTGTTGGTGAAAATGCCGACATGAGTGGTGAGGCCTCCAGCCGAATGGATTTGAATCTCCCTGGACAACAAGAAGAATTATTAAAAGCATTACACCAGACAGGTAAACCAGTCATAGTGGTCCTAATTAACGGAAGACCATTATCCATTCCATGGGCTCAAGAAAATGTATCAGCTATTGTTGAAGCATGGCAGCTGGGAATTCAGACTGGCAATGCAGTCGCAGATGTGTTGTTTGGCGATTACAATCCAAGTGGTAAATTAGTGGCGACTTTCCCTTATTCAGTTGGACAAGTTCCTATTTACTATAATCATCCGCATACAGGCAGACCTGCAAGTAAGATAAAATTCACTTCAAAATATATAGATGGACCACACGAACCCTTGTATCCTTTTGGCTTCGGTTTAAGTTACACGACATTTAATTATGAAAACCTTGTTGTAAATTCTCCAGAGGTTACCAAGGATAGTATCGTAACGATTAATATAGAGGTAACGAATACAGGGAAACGTGCCGGTGAAGAAGTTGTCCAGCTTTATTGTTCTGATGTCGTTGCTAGCAGGGTAAGACCGGTTAAGGAATTGAAAGGCTTTAAAAAGATCAATCTGCAGCCAGGAGAACGGCAAACTGTTACATTTGAACTAGATATTAATAGTCTTGGTTTTTATAATGAGGAGATGGAGTATATAGTTGAACCTGGTTTGTTTAAAGTATTCATCGGGTCAAACTCTCAGGAAGGGCTAGAAAGTGAATTTAGAGTTTTAGAGAAATAAATAGAATAGATCAACAACCTATCACATGTTATAGGTTGTTTTTTTATCCTCTCAAAAAAGATAACTATGGGTATCCTGTCCTAGGTAATTATTAATCTATTTTTAATAAAAGTGTGATAAAATGGCTAAAAAAATCAAACTAATGTCGGATGATAAAATAAATGTCGGAATTTAATGAAAAAAGGTTAAGAATTATATCTACTTATTTAATCTTATCGCAGGAACTCATAAAAGCTCACGATAAAGGATAAAAAATTGTACTAATGTGTTTAATTAATTGAAGGCGGTTACATATGGTCTGCGGTACGATAATTGTAACAGTAGCTACTGAATGTTTTACGATTTGTACTTGAGGTATTTTGAACTAGGAGGATAAGAGATGGCAAATGGAGCAGTTCCACAAACAAAAGAAAGTTTGGTAGTGCCTCAAATTAATGGTAATCTTAGTTTTCTTACAAAGTTAAGTTATGGTTTTGGTGAGTTCTCTGCCAGTGTCGTTTGGAGTTTAGCGTCTTCCTATTTATTGTTTTTTTATACAGATGTGTTTGGCATTGCTGGCGGTGCAGCAGCTGTAATCTTGCTTGTAGCAAGGGTATGGGATTGCTTTGTCGACCCGATTCTCGGTTTAACCATGGAACGGACAAAGAGCAAACATGGACGTTTTAGACCTTATATTCTATACGGTGCATTAGCACTTGCTGCTCTAAATATATTAACCTTTTTCACTCCAGATCTTTCAGGAACCGGTAAGGTTATATACGCTGGTGTAACCTATCTATTATTAGGAACGGTCCACTCTCTAGTAAACGTACCATATGGTGCCCTTGCAACAGTCATGACGCGGGATACTCACGAAAGAACCAATTTAAATGCGTATAGAGGAGTTTTTGGACAAGTTGCTGGTATTCTTACAGGTGCCGCGGTAATGCCTTTAATTACTCTATTAGGACATGGTAACCAGCAACATGGATTCTTCTATGCAGCCATTGTACTGTCAGTCGTGTCTGCTCCACTATTATTCTTAACCTATAAGAATTGTAAAGAAGTAATTGAGCCAGCAATAAATGAAAGACCATCAATAAAAGAATCGTTAGTTGCTGTAGGTGCCAATAAACCATTATTATTAATCATAGTAAGTCTATTCGTAGTATTATTGGGTGTGTTTGGAAGAATTGGGACTGTAACTTATTACTGCATTTATGTATTAAATCGTCCGGATTTAATTGCGGTTTCTTTTACAATTCTTTCAGTATGTGGCGCAATCGGTTCTTTCATCCTACCGTTTATTGCAAAGTTTTTTGAAAAGAAAACACTCTTAATCGTTGGATCGACGATAACGGGGATTGCCTTTATTGCCATGTATTTTACACCGGCAACGAATATTAATATGATTATTGTATGGACGATCATATCAAGTTTACCAACAGGTTTTGCCAGTCCAATGGTCTTTAGTATGGTGGCGGATAGTATCGACGATTATCAAGTAAAAACAGGTATACGGGCTGACGGTGCGATTTATTCCTTTACAAGTCTTTCAACCAAGATTGCAAGCGCTTTAGTAGGAGCAGTCAGTGCAACCATCCTGGGAGCAATTGGTTATGTGGCCAATAAACAACAAACACCTGAAGTAGTTCATGGTATAAATATGTTAGTAAATTTAGGACCAGGTGTTGTTTATCTCTTAGCCACCATTCCATTGTATTTTTATAAAATCTCCAAAGCAAAAGCGATGGAGAATACAGATGAACTTTTAAAAAGACGAACCGGAGCTGACTTTGTAAAATAGTATGTGATGAGCTTATAAGTTGCACTAGAAGTGTAACTTATAAGCTATTTTAATAGGAGGTTTTCATCATGGATAAGACTGTACAAGATCTAGTGAATCATCAAACAGAAAATTATATCCTGCCTTTTTTATGGATGAGAGGGGAAGAAGAACAAGTTATCAGAGAAGAAATTGCTAGAATCTTTGAATGCGGAATTAGAGGAATCTGTGTTGAAGCAAGGCCTCATCCAGATTTTGCAGGTCCTGGCTGGTGGCATGACCTTGATATTGTTATGGAAGAAGCTAAGCAGCGGGGAATGCGTGTTTGGGTATTAGACGATGCCCATTTTCCAACAGGATATGCCAATGGATTAATTGAGAAAAAATATCCGAACCGAAGGAAAACATATATCAACTATAATACAGTTGATGTATTAGGTGCACAAAATGAAGTAACGATACATATCAGCCCGATGTTAAAACCAAAGACCTCATGGTTAGATATTAGGAAACCAATAGACAAAGAGGAACAAAAAAATAATAAATTAATGAGTGTTGTGGCTGGAAAACTAGTAATAGATGGAATAATTACTGAAGAATTAATCGATTTAACTGACCATGTTGAGGGTGATTTTTTAACCTGCACCTTACCAGAAGGATCATGGCGGATTTATGTGGTTTATGAGACGAAAACCGATGGCGGCAACCCGAAATATATTAATATGATTGATGAAGATTCTGTCAGCACTCAGCTTGAAGCGGTATATGAACCACATTTTCAACATTACAAAGACGAGTTTGGGAAGACATTTGCCGGATTTTTCTCAGATGAGCCCGCTTTCGGAAATGTTAATGGGTTTGAATTTAATGAATCAATTGGAAGGAAAGACATGCCATTACCTTGGAGTGAAGAAGCTAAAACTTTGCTTTCTGAAGCTCTAGGGGATAACTGGAGAGTGTTCTTACCCTATTTATGGAATAGCACTGAAGAAATGAACATTTGTGTCCATACTCGTTATATCTACATGGATGTTGTTACCCGTTTATATGAAAAGAATTTTAGCAAACAATTGGGCAATTGGTGTGAAGCGCATAATGTTGAGTATATCGGGCATGTGATTGAAGATAATGATCAGCATAGCAGATTAGGCAGTGGAGCGGGTCATTTCTTTAGAGCATTGTCAGGGCAGCATATGTCTGGAATTGATGTGATTGGCGGGCAAGTGATTTTTGGCGGTGCCGGATTAGAACGCCGTGGAATTTTTAAGGGAGATGGAGAATTCTATCATTATACACTTGGAAAATTAGGTTCTTCCTATGGTCATCTCGATCCAAAGAAAAAAGGAAGAACGATGTGCGAATTATTTGGTGCTTATGGATGGAAGCTTGGTGTTAGAGATATGAAGTATATCCTTGACCATCTAGTTGTCCGTGGCATCAATCACTTGGTACCGCATGCATTTTCAATGCGTGAATACCCTGACTTCGATTGTCCACCGCACTTTTATGCACGTGGACATAATCCGCAGTTTAAACATTTTGCCCATCTCATGCACTATGCCAACCGCTTATGCCATATTTTTAATGGCGGCAGGCATATAGCCCCTGTAGCGGTTTTGTATCACGGGGAGAGTGAATGGACAGGTGAATATATGAAAATGCAAAAGCCTGCTAGAGCCCTTACTGAAAATCAAATTGATTTTGATTTTGTTTCGATTGATATGCTGAATAACTTAGAAACCTATAATGGAAAGTTAGAGAATAACCATTTAACTATTAATGGCGAAGAATTTAAATGTTTAGTTATTCCCTATAGCCAATATATAACAAAAGAGTTGGCCGCCTTTATTAAAGCTACAGCTGGTTTAGAAATTATTTTTGTTGATGGAAAACCTGAAGGGATTTCTAATGTTGTAGATGAACA
Source organism: Bacillus sp. ISL-18 (assembly GCF_018613415.1). Lineage (GTDB taxonomy): Bacteria > Bacillota > Bacilli > Bacillales > Cytobacillaceae > Neobacillus. Next base: position 1,227,158 of record NZ_JAGGQG010000002.1, read on the forward strand.
GGAAGTGTCTGAACTATTAAGAGCGGTGGACAAATTTAAGGTTGTACCTCTGAGTGAGTTAGCTAAAGAGCTTAAAAAGGAAGGAATATTTGATCTTCAATTAAAGAAACCATTCAAGGATTTAACCTATTATCATTATGAAAAAGGGATTAGTATTTACATGTTTCAGAATGAATCAGCACATGAGACTTTCAGTGGAGAAATAGAACTTTCTGGTGGAGAATTTGCTATAATCTATAACGGACTTGAGAATAAATTTGAGAAGATAGAAGTTAGGAAAGTAAACGGAAAAAGTATTATTAATCTGGAGCTAAGACCTTATGACTCTTGTGTTCTATTTGTGAGTGACGGATCCCTAAACGGAGAGTTTGAAAAATATCGTCCTTACTCAATAAAGCTTAATGAATGCAAGGAAACGATCGAATTATCCAAAGGCTGGAATTATTCTTTGGTAAAAAACATGGATTATCCGAATTTTGGCGAAGTAACGCAAATGAATGAATTGGTCCCAATCTCTGCTATAGACCCAGCTTTCACAGGAATTATTAAGTACGAAAAGACATTTGAGCTTGCAGAAGTTCCAAGACAAGGGATTTTAGCTTTTGAATCAGTTTATGAAGCCGTGGAATTATTTATTAACGATGAATATGTTGGGATGAAAGTTTGTCCACCTTATATTTACGATATTGCGGACTATTTAAGGGAAGGCACCAATACCATCCGTGTAGAAGTAGCAACTACATTGGACAGGGATCGTTTTAATCATCCAGAACCTCCATTTATTGTATGGCATGATCCTATAGACCCAACCGGTATGTTTGGAAAGATTACGTTGTCTTTTTAATGATGATGCTAAAAAAGGTGTGTAACCTTAAGAAGCACACCTTTTTTAAAACAGTTCTATAGATAAACTCCAGGGGAGGCGCTCATGAAATATCCATATGAAAGTGCGGTCATAAACGAAGAGATTCCGATGTTAATGTTAATGACAAGTGTGAGATATGTCGCGATGCATTGGCATGACCGGATTGAATTTTTGTTTGTTTTGAGAGGACAAATTCATGTTTTTGTGGGGAGAGAGGAGTATTCTCTACAAGAAAATGATTTGCTCCTGATTAACAGCAATGAAGTTCACGGTGTGGAAGCAAGCGAAGATAACCGGGTTTTACTACTTCAAATACCGCTGACTTTTATTGAAAAGTGGTACGAAAATATTGAAAAGGAATCCTTTGAATGTCAATCCTTTCATACTGAGGATCAAGAAAGGTTTGATCATATTCGTTTGTCGATGATTCAGCTGATGTTTACATTAAGAAAAAGAGAGCTAGGGTTTGAGATTAAAATTCATTCATTACTTTTAGACATCGTTTACAATCTTATAAGTCAATTTAGAGTGACAAATCATAAGCTAATCAACCGAAATAGCAGCAAAGATATAGAACGTCTAACAAGAATTACCAGCTATATCCAAAAAAATTATATGCATCCGATTACCTTAAATGAAATTGCTGAAAATGAAGAGTTGACGGTTCCATATTTATCACGATATTTTCAGCAGCATATGGGACAGTCTTTTGTAAAATATTTGAACGGGATTCGACTGGAACAGGCAGTAATGTATTTATTGGAGACCAATTGGCCAGTTATTCAGATTGCCATGGAGTCGGGTTTTTCGAGTTTAAATACATTTCACAAATTGTTTAAAGATACCTTCCATACAACCCCCTATCAGTTCAGAAAAAATCAGCAGAAAACCTTGGGTAACTCTCTTAAAAATGAAGCAAAAGGAATCGAAAGTTATGAATATACCGAAGAAGTCGATCTGAATGAATTGGAAAAGTATTCAGAGAGTAGATATGACAGTAGACCAAGAGGTAATAATTAAAAGAATTGAATAAAGGAGATTCGCAAAGATGTTGAAACTTTGCGGTTTTATTTTTGAAAATTATATATATTCAGAAAATATTAAAAATTGATATGATTTTTCTTAATTAATTGAACGATTTCTAGTACTTTCCTCCTTATAATAAGCGGTATATGAACAGATGGTTAAAATAATAACCATTTGGAAAGAGGGGGTATACCTACAGAGTTTATATTGATTTTAGTTATGGTCTTATTTAAAAATAACAGCGGTTTCAAAAAGAAGAAAAAAATGGGGGTTCTTTAATGCAAAAAAATAAAAAGTTAATAAGTATAATGCTTACGTTTTTTTTACTAATTCTTTCAGCATGCAGTTCGAATAAAGAGAGTGCTACAACTGAAAGTTCAGTTTCAGGGGAAAAAATATCTGAAGTGAATATGGTCTTTTTTACAACTGAGGTACCCAAAGATCTCAAACTAGTACAGGATCAAATTAACAAGATATCCGAAGAAAAGATCAAGGTAAGGGTAAAATTAACACCCATAAATATAGGTAATTACGTTCAACAGATGAATTTGATGTTATCTAGTAATGAAAAAGCAGATTTAATGCTTGTTACCTCCTTTTTTGGCTATACATCACAAGTAGCGAAAGGACAATTATTACCATTGGACAATTTGGTAGATAAGTATGGCCCGGATATTAAAAAGACAATGGATCCGGATTATTTGAATGCTTCCAAAGTTTCTGGGAAATTATTCGCTGTTCCAACTCTTCGAGATATGGCAGGAGCACCTGGTATAAATATGCGCAAGGACTTGGCAGATAAATATAACATTGACATTAATAAAATTAAAACACTGGATGAAGTAGAGGCCGCTCTGAAAACGATCAAGGAAAATGAGAAAGGGATCACTCCATTTGTTCCTTTTCAGCCTGGAGCACAGGCAACTGTCGTTTATAACTGGTTCGATCCGCTAGGTGATACAATGGGGGTTCTACCAAACTACGACAATAATATGAAAGTAGTAGACTTATATGAAACAGATGAATATGCGCAGTTTGTTAAGACAATGAGGAGATGGAATCAGGAAGGACTTACATTAAAAAATGCAACAACGAATCCAGATCCTGGTACATCGCTAGTTAAGTCAAATGCAGCTTTTAGTTATTTCAGTCCTCAAAAACCTGGAATTGCTTTACAAGAATCACAAATAACTGCTAAGCCAATGGTGACTACTTCACTTTTAAAACCAGTTACAACCACATCTGCAGTAACCACAATGATGTGGGGAATTCCACATAGCTCTCAGGTTCCGGAAGCAGCAATGAAATTTCTTAATTTAATGTATGGAAACAAAGATATCGTGAATTTGCTAGACTGGGGGATTGAAGGAAAGCATTATGTAAAAGTATCGGATAATGTGATCAAGTATCCAGATGGGGTAAATGCAGGAAACAATGGTTACAATTTAAATATGAGTTTTGCAATGGGGAATTCTTTTCTATCATATGTATTCGAAGGGAATAATCCAGACATATGGAACGAAACGAAGGAGTTTAATAAAAGCGCGATTAAATCGAAAGCACTTGGATTTAATTTTGATAGTTCATCCGTTAAAACGGAAGTTACAGCCGTTACCAATGTCGTTGCAAAATACGCACTAGGACTTGAATCAGGTGTTTTAGATCCTAATAAGAGTCTGCCTGAGTTCATTAAAGGTTTAAAGGACGCTGGTATTGATAAGATTATTGCAGAAAAACAGAAACAATTAGATGAATGGGCAAAAAACCAAAAATAAGCTTGTATTTCAAACCTAAAAGGCGCAGTTTAACATGCGCCTTTTAGGTTTTTTTTGGATATTTGGATAAGGTTAAAAATTACACTATCATTTTTAATCTGTTAATCATAAAAAAATAAAGAATCTAGGAAAAAGGACGAAAATCTATACCGGAGATGGTTAATTAAAGTAAGGGAACCTTTCTATAAAGAGGTTATGATATATATGTAAGCGGAATCAGTAAATATTTAATAGAAACATAGGAGGACCAGACACAATGAAACTTGGATTTAACAGCGCCATATTAAATGAATGCACCTTTGAAGAAGTAATTGACTATGCAGCTGAAAACGGTTTTTCATGTGTGGAGCTTTGTGCATGGCCGAAAGGGAAAGCGGCCCGTAAATATGCAGGTGTTACCCATCTTGATGTCGATCACTTAGATGTGGATTATGTCAAGAATTATACCGAAGCAAAGGGAATCAAGATTTCTGCTATAGCATATTATCCAAATGCTTTAGATGAAGATCCAGAGAAAAGCGAATACTTCGTTGCCCACATCAAAAAATGTGTTGAGGCAGCACGTAAATTGGATGTTAACATGGTCACTACCTTTATTGGCAGGAATCAAAAGAAAACTGTCAACGAAAATTTGGAAGCGATGACAACCGTTTGGAAGCCAATCGTTGAATTTGCAGAAGAACTAGGTGTAAAGATTGCCATTGAAAACTGTCCGATGCTATTCACAACTGATGAGTGGCCAGGCGGACAAAATCTAATGACGACACCAGCTATCTTCCGCCGTGTGTTTGAATTGATCCCAAATCAAAACTTTGGACTTAATTTTGACCCATCTCATTTCGTTTGGCAGCAAATGGATTATATCAAGCCGCTATATGAATTCAAGGAGCGAATCTTACATATCCATTTCAAAGATATTAAGGTTTATAGGGACCGCTTAAACGATGTTGGAATTATGGCAACACCACTGGAATATATCTCGCCTAAACTACCAGGTCTAGGAGATGTCAATTGGGGCCAATATGTATCAGCTTTAACCGATATTGGTTATCGCGGATTCGCTGTCATTGAAGTAGAGGACAAGGCATTTGAAGATTCACTTAAATCCAAAAAAGATTCTATTAACATTAGTAAAAACTATTTGAGTCAGTTTTTTGCTTAAATAGATTATCAATTTATAGATCTAATAAAATAGTTTAAACAAAAAAGGAGAATGAAAATTATGGGTAAATTAAAAATTGGTATTATTGGCTGCGGTGGTATTGCAAATCAAAAGCATTTTCCAGCATTAGCACAATTTAAAGAAATCGCTGAAATGGTGGCATTCTGTGATATTCAAATTGAACGCGCTGAACAAGCGGCAAAAGAATATGGAACGGAAGATGCAAAAATTTATGTTGATTATAAAGAACTATTAAAAGATGAATCCATTGATCTTGTGCATGTATTAACTCCAAACGTTAGCCATAGCCCAATTACAGTTGCTGCATTTGAAGCAGGTAAACACGTAATGTGTGAAAAACCAATGGCCCACAATACAGAAGCGGCTCAAAAAATGATGGATGCTTGGAAGAAATCCGGCAAGAAATTCACCATTGGTTATCAAAACCGTTTCCGTCCAGAGGTTCAATCTCTTTATAAAGCTTGTGAAAAAGATGAGCTTGGTGATGTTTATTTTGCAAAAGCACATGCCCTTCGCCGCCGTGCAGTTCCAACATGGGGAGTATTTCCTGATAAATCCCAACAAGGCGGCGGCCCACTAATCGATATCGGTACACATGCTCTTGATATCACTTTATGGATGATGGATAATTACAAACCGGTTTCCGTATCAGGTTCGGTTTTCAATAAATTAGGTAATCTACCAGAAGCAGTAGAAGGTAACATGTTTGGTCCTTGGGATCCAGAAACATTTGAAGTGGAAGATTCAGCATTTGGTTACATTAAAATGGAAAATGGAGCAACAGTTTTCCTTGAATCTTCTTGGGCACTTAATGTACTAGAATCAAGAGAAGCGGCTACAACTCTATGTGGTACAAAGGCAGGAGCTCAAATCAACTCCGGCATGAGTTTCCGTAACAATGAGTTAATATATAACTCTGCACGCAATGGGATGTTAACAGAAGAGAAAAACTCTGCAGGCGGCGCGATTGCTTTCTTTGAAGGCGGATCCAATAAACCTGAAGTACTTGAAGCAAAACAATGGTTAGAAGCGGTTAAGTATGATAAAGAACCACTAGTAAAACCAGAGCAGGCATTTGTTGTAACGAAAATTTTAGATGCTGTTTATCGTTCTGCTGAAACTGGAAAAGAAGTTGTTTTTGAACAGGAAACAGTTGCAAGCAAATAGGAGGTGGACAGTGTGGCATTTAGTATGAAATTACCTTTCGTCGATGTTGTTTGCGATGAAAGTTTAAAAAACACCTATGTGAATGGGAAAAAGTTGGGATATGAATTCCAAATTCGCTTAAGTAACTATCGGGGGCATTACTTATCCTGTATTGAGGAATTTGTGGTTTCCGTTGATGGTAAAGAAGTGAATTCTGATGATATCACCTTTGAACTTAATGAGAAAGAGTTTACCATAAGACAGCTGCCAAGTCTAATTTCGGAGTTTTGGAATTTGATAGATTCAGCTACGATTCATGTGTTTGCTCCCGGAGGCTTAGCTGAAGGAGAACATTATATTGATGTGAAAATGATGTTAAGAATCCCTTATATGGCCGTTCCTGGAAGTAAAAAAGAACATGATTATGCGCAGTTAGATTCTTGCGGAAGCAAAACATTACGAGTGAGAGATTAGGTGAAAGGAGGTCAGATCAATTGAGTAATATTAAATTAGGTGTGTCTTTATATAGCTTTACGGATGAATATGTGAAAGGCACATTTACATTAGAGGATTGTATTCGTACTGCTGCTGAATTTGGAGCGGAAGGGTTTGAGTTGGTAGGTACGCAAATGCTGCCATCTTACCCATATGTAAATGACAAAGTTTTAAAAGAATTTAAGGCCATGACGAATCACTATGGAATCGATTTTATCTCTTATGGTGCGAATGCAGACCGCGGGGTAAGATCAGATCGTGATTTAACAGAAGACGAATTGCTTCAGTCGTCTATTATTGATTTGAAAACAGCAAATAAATTGGGATGTAAAATTATGCGTGCTCAATATCTTATTGGACCATCGGTATTTGCCAAATTAGCGCCATATGCAGAGGCTTATGGAATCAAGGTAGGAATTGAAATTCATAATCCTGAAACGCCAACATCACCAAACATCCAGAAATTCACCGAGGTAATTGAAAAAACAGGATCTCCATACCTGGGATATGTAGTTGATTTTGGTACTTTTGCAACTAAATCAAATAAACCGCATTGGGATGAAGCATTAGCGAATGGAGCACCGTTAGAATTATTAGAAATGGCTGCTCAATTACGTTATGATGGTGTACCAATGATGGAGGCAAGACAAAGAATGCTTGATGCTGGTGCCAATGGTGCTGTCATGGGTGCTTTCCAAGGAATGTATGGCTTCGTTACTTTCTACAACGAACCGGATTATGAAGGGTTAAAGCAAATCATGCCACACATCATTCACTTCCATGGAAAATTTCATTATATTGATGAGAGTTTGGAAGAAGCAAGCATTCCATATTATAAGATCTTGCCGATTATTCAAAACTCTGATTTTGATGGTTATATTGTATCAGAATATGAAGACCACATATCTGGAAGAGCCGTAGAAATGACCAAACGTCATTTACAAATGGAGCGGAAATTATTAGGTAAATAGTTTATAATAATACAGGTGGGTATTTGACACCTGTATTTATTTCATAAGGCGGGGAAAGAATGAAAAAACTAATCGGTATAGATTTAGGCGGAACAACGGTGAAATTTGCAATCTTGACTGAAGAGGGCGAAATTCAACAAAAGTGGAGTATAGAGACAGATATTCAAAATGAAGGAAAGAATATCGTTCCAAGCATTATTGAATCGATTAATCATCGTCTTGACTTGTATGGGCTTTCAGCAGATGACATTTTAGGCATCGGAATGGGCTCTCCTGGGACAGTTGACCGCGCCCAAGGGACAGTCATTGGAGCTTATAATTTAAACTGGAGTACCTTGCAGCCAGTAAAACAGCAGATTGAAGAAGGAACTGGCATTGCTTTTTGTATTGATAATGATGCCAATGTGGCAGCACTAGGCGAGCGTTGGAAGGGTGCCGGAGAAGATGGTGCTGATGTTGTCTTTGTTACACTTGGAACAGGTGTAGGGGGCGGTATTATCGCTGATGGCAATCTTATTCACGGTAAGGTTGGTGCAGGTGGAGAAATTGGCCATGTAATTGTAGAGCCTAATGGTTATCATTGTACATGTGGAAATCAAGGCTGTTTGGAAACCGTCGCTAGTGCAACAGGTGTTGTTCGATTAGCGAGAGATTTTTCAGAAAGATATGCTGGAGAATCTGAATTGAAGTGGTTAATTGATGATGGACAAGAAGTTACGGCTAAGACCATTTTTGATCAAGCTAAAAAAGGAGACAAATTGGCTTTAATCGTTGTCGATAAATTTTATTATTATTTGGGACTAGCTAGCGGAAACATTGGAAACATCTTAAATCCTGAAACCATTGTAATTGGCGGAGGAGTGTCAGCAGCAGGAGAAATGCTGTTAAATGGGGTAGAAGAATATTTTCAAAAGTTTGCTTTCCCGACAGTAAGAACTAGTACGAAACTGAAGCTTGCTCAGTTAGGGAACGATGCTGGGGTCATTGGAGCGGCATCGTTAGTGAAACAAACTAAGAATAGTTAATAAATGAGCCCATACATACAAGTAATTTATAATATCTTGTATGTATGGGCTTTTAAAATTAATTTTTAATATTCATATACTTGAATTCTATAAGCTGAAGGCATATCTTTCAACTGTATCATCATCTTTTCATCACCGTTTAAAACTCTTCCTGCGTTCCATTCTCCGTTAACAAATTCGCCTTCTTCGAATCGTAACAATTCCACGTGTGTTTTTTTTCCTGGTTTTGAAAAGAATTGAACCTTCGTCATTGTTCCGATAACGACGAATTCATTTTCCGAAAGTTCAATAATCAATCCTCCTGAAGTTGGCTTATTTGGGGCTTTGGGCGAATAAGATACGAGAATATCATAAGCACCAAAATGAAGGAACTTACCAAAGTCATGTTCATTTCTCTTAACATAGCTCTGTAAATGACTGGTGCCTCTATATTTAAAATAGAGTGGTTTGATATTTTCGATTATGGAATAGCTCTTGGCTAGATAAGCTGCGCTGCCTTCAATTTCAAATGCAGAGGGATCAATATTTAATGACAACATTATTTCTACTGGTGGTTTGTCAATGCTTTCCGGATTCATTAATAGTTCTTCAATGCCAAATGGGGCATAACAAATAGCGTTACAACCACCAACAGCGTATAGGGCATATGTAGCTGAGACAGCATCTTTTCGGACCTCTGGAATGAATAATGGATTGCCATCCTGACTATATTCATCCATTACATCAGCTACATATGGAACATAAATATCCGGTGCCAGACAAAATAGAGAAGGAGCCATTAACTTCCACATTTTATCCATCTTCATGACAGGGCCGCCGCTTGGATAGGTTCCCGCACGCCATGGGAACTGTTCTAACCATGCATTGGCGTAGCATGGAAGAGGATAAGCCTGTTGACCTGCGTTCGTAATTCGTTCTACTGCAGATGAAAAATAATAAGCCATAAAGTATTCGCCAGCATCATAGCCAAATGCTTCCTCCCATGTTCCAGAAACTTGGAATTCTTCCGCAACGGATTGCGGAACTTCTTGTGAGAAAGCTTTATTTGCTGTAAATGAATAATCTCGATCCGTCCCTAAAAGTCCGATTTCATTTTCAACCTGCATAACAATAACCGTATTTTCTTCTGAATCAATCGATTTGATAAATTTCATTAAGTGATAGAATGCATTAGCATCTTTTTCAATTGCGGCTGCACATAAAGGCGAAATGGTATTTATTGCTTCACCGCTTGGTTTACAAGCACGGAAATAAGTTCTAGAATCTTTTTTCATCCAGTGGGGTACATACATAGATTCTGAATTTTTCCACAATCCAAACCATAGGAAAATAAGATGCATGTTATTTTCACGGGCTTGGGTAATCAGTCCTTCAACGAGGGTAAAGTCAAATTGATTTTCTTCTGGTTCAATTAATTCCCAGTAAACTGGAACAATCACGGAATTCATATTTAATGTTTTTAAATTTGGCCAAACCTGTTTTTCCATATATTCCAAGTCCGAGGAACTAGAATTATGGATTTCTCCAGCTAAGGCAATAAAGGGTTCGTCTCGAACGAATAAGGTTGGAATATCATTGTACTTTTTAATATGAGGCATTGTTGACATGATAAAAGCACCCTTTCATAATAAGATTATATTAATATCTTAATAAATCTTATTGTCAGAATAAATCTTAAAATATTATAGTGTGTATGAAAATATTAAGAAGAGAGAGGGGATTTTCAAGTATGAAAAAGGTTTTTTTTACAAAACATACTGAACAAAATTTAAAACTTCCTTATGTTTTATATTCTCTAGGTTTAAATCATAGGCAGGAATACATAAACAGACCCTCAGGTATGCCATTTTTTCAGTGGATTCAAGCTGTCAAGGGAAGCGGAGTGCTAGAAATAGATAAAAAGCAGTATTTGGTAGAGGAAGGGAGCGGGATGTTATTCTTCCCAAATGTTGGTCATAAATATTATGGCGTGAGCAAAGAATGGATTGTTCATTTCATGTGTTTTACAGGTTATGGGTCAAAGGAATTTTTTGAAAACATAGGGATTGAGCAATCAGGTATTTATAAACTAAACGATATTGAAAAAGTAAAGAAATATTTGGAAGAACTATATTTAATTCATACTCAGGATAGCAGAATGGAAATGTATGATTTTTCAAGAGTACTTTATGAAATCCTACTGGAGTTCCCAAAATCGACAACGCTTCCAAATGAGAGGATGATTAAAAATCAGAATAACAAAGTACATCTCGTAATGGATTATATAAACCAACATTATAATGAGCCCATTGTGTTATCTGATTTAGCAGAAAAGGTCCAATTGTCAAAAGAGTACCTTTGCCAGTTATTTAAAAAGATAAATGGATTTTCTATTTTTGACTATATTACGGATGTTCGATTAGTCAATGCGAAAACCTTACTCATTAAAGAGAGGAACGAGAAAATCAAGAATATTAGTAAAATGTGCGGATATGAAGATGTTAGTTATTTTGGGATGGTATTTAAGAAAAAAGAAGGGATGACGCCTGCGAAATTTAGAGAACTACATTAGAAGTCTGGAACTAAAAAGAGGACAACCTCTGTAGCTAGGAAGTCCTCCGAAAAAATTAGACTTTAAATTAATGCATTGGATTCATCGCTGAATGGTTAACGACAACCCGGCGGATGAAGAAGGCCAGGGCGAGACCGAACAGCGTCACGATCATCGCAAACAAGAACACATGCTGTGAGCCCGCCGTCATAGCGTTAGCCACCTCGGTCTGCTGAGTTGGTGCCGATGAGTCATGCAAATACTTCTTCATTCCAGAAGTAAGGATGATGATTGCGATCGCTGTACCAATCGCACCTGCGACCTGCTGCAACGTGTTCATGACAGCCGTCCCGTGCGGGTATAGCTCTGATGGCAACTGGTTCAGGCCGTTGGTCTGTGCTGGCATCCACACCATGGAAATGCCGATCATTAGTCCGATATGGAGGACGACGATAAAAGCGACCGATGATGTCGTCGATATGCTAGAGAAAAACCATAACGTTACCGCGACGACAATAAGTCCAGGAATAACAAGCCACTTCGGCCCATACTTGTCGAATAAACGCCCCATCCGCGGCGATAAGATTCCGTTTAGTGCGCTGCCCGGCAACAGCATGAGCCCGGCAGTGAACGGAGTCAGTTTCATACCATTTTGAAGAAACATCGGAAGGATAATCATGCTCGATAAAATGATCATCATACATGACAGCACCATCAGTAGTCCCACGTTGTACATTGGATACTTGAAGACGCGCAGGTCCATCATTGGTTCGCGCATAAATTTCTGCCTTAGTGTGAACAAAATGAGCGCGATCAACCCGATTGCAATGGAAGTAATCACGACCGTGCTAGTCCAGCCTTCCTCTCCTTCTCCTGCCTTGCTGAATCCGAAGACAACCCCTCCAAAGCCGATGGTTGATAATACAACGGAAATGAGGTCAATCCGAGGTTTGGTTACATCGGTGACGTTTTCCAAATATTTCAGACCTACTAATAGCCCAATGACCAAAAACGGCAGCGAGAGCCAGAAGATATAGTGCCATGTAAAATATTCGATTAGGAGACCTGCAACCGTTGGTCCGGTTGCCGGCGCGAACATGATGACAAGTCCAACGAAGCCCATCGCGGCTCCACGTTTCTCAGGTGGATACACGACGAGGATCGTATTGAACATGAGCGGAATCAAAAGACCCATGCCTGCCGCCTGTAGAACGCGAGCGACCATAAGCATTTCAAAGTTGAACGCGAGCGCCGCAATCAATGTGCCGACGATAGAGCACACGAGCGACCCGATAAACAATTGCCTCGTCGTAAACCATTGTAGCAGCAGCCCCGTCATCGGCATCAGAATGCCGAGAGTAAGCAAAAATCCCGTCGTCAACCACTGTGCGGTCGCGGCCGAAATTCGAAATACATCCATTAAATTACTAATTGCAATATTAAGAGCCGTCTCGCTGAACATTCCAACAAAACCGCAGATGAGCAGCGACGCCATAATAGCACGTGTATTGTATTGCTTCATTAACCATACCCCTTCTCTCTCCTGGAAAATTTCTATATACGTTCCCCTGTATTCGGTCCGTATTTGATACAATACAGGTCAAAATTCTCCTAGTCAATAAAATATTTTTTTAAATTTTTTGTAAAAAGGTTACGGGAAGATATAAACCTTTATATCAGATGTTTTAAAAATATTTCTTTTTCAAGTAAGGATAAAAATCACAATAAAATTTTTAACCTATTATATTTACTCCTAAAAAAAGAAGCAAAATGAAATAAAATCTATATCTATAAAGTTAAATAAGTAAAGGTATTTAATAGAAATAAACTTTATAGTTAAATTGGAAGCGGTAACAACGATGCAGAAAAGGAGAGTACACTGGAATGAATTATGAAGCTGGAAATCGTAGAAAACCAAAACGAGGAGTTTCTCTTTATAGTTATGCGGGCGAATATGGTGTAACCATGACGTTAGAAGACATGTTTGCGGAAATGAACGATATCGGCGCACGAGGGTTAGAAATATTAGCAAACTCACATATTGAGGGTTATCCAAATCCTAGTGAAGAATGGCTGGAAAATTGGGATCGATTAATAGAAAAATATAATATTGTACCGGCAGAATACGGTCATTGGGTCGATTCCCGCTTGTATGAGGGGAGACATCTTACTTCAGAAGAATCACTACAAATGTTAGAGCGTGATTTCAAACTCGCTAACCGTCTCGGATTTAAGGTTCTTCGTACAAAATTGGGTGTAATCGATGATTATCTTACTCCTGTAGAAAACTGGCGAGAATTTATTAAAATGGCCCTTCCGTTAGCGGAAGAATACAATGTCCGCATGTGCCCGGAAATTCATGCTCCAACACTTTTGAAATCTAAGATGGTTGATGATTATGTTGAGTTTATTAAAGAGACAGGAACCAAGTATTTTGGATTAAACATCGACTTCGGTGTATTTGAGACTCAAGCCTTACCCGCAAGTGAATGGGGGCCCGATGATTTTATTATGCCTCCATCTGAACATAGTCCTGTAGAGGATATTATCCCATTATTACCTTATGTCTATTGCTGCCATGCTAAATTTGTAAAAATGACTGATGATTTTCAAGAGATGACTATTCCTTACGAAAAAGTCATTAAAACATTGATGGAGCATAATTGGGATGGCTATATGGTGAGTGAGTATGAAGGCCCAAACAAATACGTGACCGGCTATGCCTCTGAACAAATTCGGAAACAACATGTAATGATGAAAAGAATTTTAGGAGAATAAGAGAGAAGGAGAATAACCATGACGATGTTAGAAAAACCTTGTATCCAATCGAGAGGATTTAGGAATGTCGAGAAAGATGGAAAAATTATCGGCTTCCAGGTTAATATTAGATCTTTGTATTATCGAGGCCTCTGGCTTTCACAATTACGTCCGGCTACCGTTTCAGTCGATGGTGAAACATTTTCAGGAGATCAGATTACATGGACGATTAATGGTGTGACCTACACACAAACTGAAATGATTGCACTCGGAGATGTTCACTGGGGTATCTTAGAACCAGCAACTCTTACAGTGGCAAAAGAAGGCGGACTAAAATCCGGCAGCCATGATATTGAAGTAAGCTATACGTATAGCTGCTCCTATTTTCCACCAGTTGCTGATACGGTTCTTGGTGCAATCCCCCACAAGAGGAAGCTAATTCTAGTGTAACCTTTAGAATAAATGTTCTAGAAGACGATATCGTCTTCTAGAACATTTTCTGTTTTTATTTAAGGGTAGGTTGGCTTCATGAATGAAATTTGTCTGGTTAAGTGAGGGGTTGAAGAAATATGGATTTAGCTAATACAAAATACGGATCGATATCTGGTATTAAACAAAATGGGTATACGGTTTTTAAAGGAATCCCTTATGCAAAAACACCTATAGGAGAACTTCGATTTTGTGCACCTGAGGAGACCGCCCCATGGGACGGAGTATATGAAGCAGATACTTTTCAAAACAAATTTATTCAAAGTGAATTGCCGAAGGAAATTTCTTTATATATTAAAGAGTTTTATTCTAATCCTGAATTTATGGTAGAAGGTAGTGAAGATGGACTATTCTTAAATATCTGGACTCCGGCGAAGGAGACGTCAGAAAAGTTACCAGTGGCATTTTGGATCCATGGTGGTGGCTTTCTAGGTGGATTTGGGTCGGAAATAGAATTTGATGGAGAATCCTTTTGTAAACAAGGTGTTATTTTAGTTACGTTCAATTATCGGCTCGGTTTGTTTGGTTTCCTCGCGCATGAATGGTTATGCCAGGAAAATGAAAAGGGTGTATCCGGTAACTATGGAATCTTGGACCAAATCATGGCCTTAAAATGGGTGTATAAAAATATCGAGGCCTTCGGCGGTGACCCTGAAAATATTACAGTTTTTGGGCAATCAGCTGGGGCAGTTAGTGTTCAAACTTTGATTTCATCCAAGCTTACAGGCAACATGATTAAAAAAGCCATTATGCAGAGCGGCGGAGGCTATCAATCACCTATCACACGAAATACAAACTTAGAGGACGCCAAGAAAATTGGAAAAGAATTCTTAAATTTTGCTAATATTAAAAGTTTGAATGAGTTAAGAGAAATATCAGCGGAAGAATTACTTGCCAAGGTCGAAAGTTACTACAGTCATAGAAGGGAGACTGGAAAAGAAGCGCATCTCTTTTTCCCTATTATTGATGGTTATGTGCTTGAAAATGAATATGATAAGTTAATAGAAAAAGGAGAAATAAAGGACATACCATACATGCTGGGATGTTGTAAGGACGATATTTCTGTTACATCTGGTGGTGGTGAAAATTCACCACTTTATCAAGGGTGTATCGGATTTTCTCGTAAGTTAGAAGAAATCGGAAGAAAACCTGCATATGTTTATTATTTTACCAGGGATCTTCCTGGTGATGAAAGTGGTGCCTTCCATTCTGGAGAGCTTTGGTACATGTTCGGGACTTTAAAGAGGAATTGGCGTCCCAACTTAGCAGCAGATTATGAATTATCAGAGCAGATGGTGACCGCTTGGACAAATTTTATGAAAAATGGTGATCTTAGCCAAGAATGGACTCCATGTACGTTAAATCATCCTTATGTAAAAGAATTTAATATTGAATAAAATTGAAATGAACAATGTTGTTTTTTAAGGAATTAATAATTTCCCCTGTTATTAAAGGCACCTATTTGGACAAATAGTCTGTGAAATTCATCAAAGGTGTCCCAAGGAGTTCCAAGTTCGGGCAAGAAGACCATGGAAATTATCCTAGGTGTCCGAAGGAGTTCCGAGTTCGGACAAGGAGACCATGGAATTCATCCAAGGTGTCCAAAGAAGCCCTAAGTTCGGACAAGAAGACCATGGAAATTATCCAAGGTGTCCGAAGGAGTTCCAATTTCGGACAAGAAGACCATGGAATTCATCCAAGGTGTCCAAAGGCGTCCTAAGTTCGGACAAGAAGACCATGGAATTCATCAAAGCTGTCCGAAGGTGATGTTAGACTAAGATACGG
>NZ_JAGGQG010000029.1 GCF_018613415.1 Bacillus sp. ISL-18
TAAAAAAACCACGATTTTTTTTTAGAAATCGTGATTTTTATTTGCGTTTTTAAATATTTTTATTGCCTTTTGTCACCCAAAAGAGAACCCGTTATCTTATTGACGACCCTTTATTTCACTAACGCACCCTATAGTTTAAGTACATTTGTTCACAAACTTCTATCAGGAATGTTGCACGTATCTTCAATAAGGGGTAGCGTCAGGAAAATGCGGATTTACAACGATAAGGAAATTCCAAATTAAAAAGCCCAACTTCTCTGAAAAAACAGAATAGAGAAAGTGAGCTTTTCAGTTACTTTATTATTTTTATGTGAACTAATATAAAGGGTTGATTTTTTAGCTATTTATTGAATTCATTAACTGGAAGTAGTATTCGGAATTATGTGTCTTATTTAGGTTATACCAGGAATGTAATGTATCTGGTGCAAATACATCTAATTTTTTCAGTACTTCCATCGCAAATTCCAGAGGAGCTATTCCTGATGCAGTAACTAAATTCGCATCAGATACCGCAGATCCCAACTCATAGAACTTTTCCCCTTTATAGTTAGGACATACCATTTTAGTGTATTCTAAATTATTACTTGTATGCTTTCTAGTATCTAAGTATCCCATATTAGCAAGGGCCTCAGTTGCACCACAAATTGCAACAACAATAGTGCCAAGCTTTAAAGCTTGGCCAATTCTTTCCAAGATAGGTTGATGAATTTCTTCACTCCAAGTAGTCCCTCCTGGTAAAATTAAAAGATCTTTACTCTCAAGAGTACATTCATCAAGGGATATATCTGGTTTTATGCTCAGTCCTCCCATAGTAGTAATTATTTCTTTATTAGCTCCTACTGTAATTACTTTTAAAGGTGCTAAATCTTTTTTGAAATATCTTCCTGAGTTTAGTTCAGCAATTAAATATCCACATTCCCAGTCCGACATTGTATTAAATACATATAGAAAAACTTTTTTTGTTCGTTGAATTAGTTTTTTGGGACTCCTCATTGATTCTACTTCTTAGCAAAGATAATACCCTCTCTAAAAATTTCCGAAACACTTTTCAAGGTTGGAAAGATTTAAATTCCTACAATCAGTCGTAAGCCTTCTTCAGCTAACGGGTGCTTGAGTTTTGTATGGTAAAGATATTACGGCAGCTTTTTTCTTAGTGAACCAATAAGCAGTTTAACCGAAAGGAGTGAGATAAATGAATGGTAAAGAGGTAGATGACTTTTTTCATTCAGCTGTTCGATATTGTAGCGTAATTGAAAGTTTTGACTACAATCAGGACGAAAACAAATTTAAAACTCTTCTCGTTTCGCTTTTAGATTTATATTCAAAAGCTCTGAATCTCCCCGATGTTGAACCAGGCAAATCACGGAAAGTTAATGTATCTCTTCCCCAAATTAATTTCGACAAGTACGAATATTACTGGGAAGTATTTAACCCCTACAAGAAGATGGTGAACCTGTATGCGGCAGTTTAAGTGATGACACTTTAGATATATACAAGGACGTTAAGGAAGGGATAATCTTATACCAAAAAAATTATTATAATGAAGCGGTTTGGGGATGGAAGTTTAGTTTTGAATCACATTGGGGAAGTCACGCTGTGGATGCAATGCGGGCAGTAAATTCAGTTAATATTGGTGATATTGACGATTTACGTTAGAGGTTTCTTCTTCGTATGTCAAAGATGGGATGGCTACGGCGATCCTGTTTTTTATTGAGCTAACTGACAGGGTAGTATTAGAAACTTCCTATACCATCAAGTCCAAATTATGATATTCTTAGCTTATAAGGTTTTCTTTTTAAGGGGAGTAATAATGATTGAAATAATATGCGATGCTGGTACGCTTGAAGGTTCTTGTTATATAGAGATTCTCCCTGAAAAGTATAAAGGAGAATGTTGGAGTAGTTCTTCTATTTTCTTTTCAGAAGATAATTTTGGCTATATAATGCCTGTCTTTGAAAAGTGCTATAAAAAATTTAATTATTATGCCTTCAATGAAATAGATATTGAAACCTGGAAATCGATTATAAAGGAATTGCAAAAAATGAAGGATTATCTCTCTAATAATCCTGAACCAAATTCGCTAAAAGCTGTTATTGGGTTTCCTTTCATCTATTCAGAGGAAGAATTTATGGAAAACTATGATAAGAATATAAAGCAACTTATAACTATGATTATGGAATTCCAAAAGTGGATTGAAGATAAAAGCTCTTCAACTAAAGTCATATCCGTTTTAGGAATGTAATTAAGTAGTATGAATTGAGCAGTAATCAAGCTGTATATGCGTTTTTTTTGAGTTTGTGAAGCATTACACTTAAGCTAACGGGTGCTTAAGTGTAACAAGTATGTTTTCTGGAAGAAAAAGGTCTCAAGAATGTTGATAAGCCCACCAACATCCATTGTGTTGTCAATTACAGTCCACACATGTGGAGTGTGTTTCGCAACTCATTTTAAGAAGCTAACCCACATTGGGTATTTTCCTTTTGATGTTTCTTGTAACGATTAACGTTTATAAATATTTAGTTTCTTCATTAGAACATCATTAAAAAAGTTCTTTGTTCTTGTCCGACATTGCTTCATAGTTTGTACGTCATTAAACGTCTCCCTCTGAATAACGAAGTAAAAAGGCTAGAGTTAAAGACTCTAGTCTATTCTTTATGTGCATAGCATGTGTTTAATCTAATCTTGAGGTGAATGTTCATGAACCGGCCAATAAAAGATGATTCTTATCAAATAAGTATACAAAACATTGAATATTACTCACACCATATCCGTTTAGGAATTGAGATTCTTCTTGTTATAAGGGGAGAAATTGAGGTTACGGTCAATCAAAATTCCTTCCAATTAGCCGAAAATGATCTTTTGCTTATAAATGCCAATGATATTCGCTCTATTAAGGGGAATAAGGAGAATGTGGTCTTATCGTTACAAGTCCCCTTGGATCTAATCGAGCAGCATTATCCGACTATCCATGAGTGCTATTTTAACTGCAATTCTTCCAAAGAGGGTAACGGGCTGTATCTGCTTTTTGATCAAATTCGCCAACTAATGGCGAAAATTTTGATTGCCTATTATCAAAAGCAGGATGGAAGTGAGATCGAGATTAACGGACTGATTTTTCAGTTAGTTACACTGTTGATTCGAAATTTTAAAACAACACACCTCGGGAGTCATCAATTCACCGAAATGAAGGATGAAAGAATTAGAGAGCTTCTGGCTTTTATCGAAAGAAACTATCGCAAACCGATATCATTGGAGGAAATCGCCAAGCAGCAGTATTTGTCTCTTTATTATTTATCGCGTTATTTCAAGCAGGAAGTTGGGGTTAGTTTCTCCCAATATGTCAAAAATGTCCGTTTGAAATCAGCGGTTCATGAGCTCCTGTATACCGACCATAACATTCTTCGAATCTCGCTGAATAATGGTTTTCCCAATGTAAAGGCGTTTAATAAGGCTTTTAAAGAAATGTACCAGCAAACGCCTACTGAATATCGCAGCATTCATAAAGTGGAACCGATGGATGTCGAGGAAATGAACTATGAAACGGAACAATATACTTTACTGCAATCGCCTAATTTTTTAATGGAAATCAGCAAATATATTTCAGGAAATGAGAAAAGCACTACGCTGATGGAACCGGCTGCTTCAGCCGTATATGTGGACCTGCCCCAGGAGCCCATTTTTATAAAAGAAAAAGCCTTAAAGGTCCTGGTGATTGGGCAGCTGGAATATGCTTTGCATGAAGAGGTGCAGGCAGACTTAAAGCTAATTCAAGAGGAACTTGGATTTGACTATATCTATTTTACGAACCTTTTTTCGGACAGCTTTGCGATGACAACGCCCCTCTATCAAATCGGTGGGCAATTTTATCAGATGGATGCCTTGTTCACCCGCTTTCAGCAATTAGGGTTGGTTCCTTTCATTCGCGTAGAAGTTGAAAAGGAAGTAGAAAGCAGCTCTGAATATCTTAAAAAGCTTGATGAATTCTTACAGCACAGTCTTAGTTATTTTGGCAGTGTCTTTGTAGGCAAATGGCGGTTTGAATTGGTTTTCTCGGCTTGGGATGAGACAGCAAAGAGCTTTTATCAAGATTTTTATCAAACTGTTAAAAAATGGGCTTCAGCCGCAAAAGTGGGTCTTCATGTACCGTTTTCTTTAGGAAAGGCTATACCCGGTCCTGCTGAAGACTTTTTAAACCAAGTTTCCGATCGTTGTGAACTGGTCTGCTTCACCTGCAACCCGAATGAAGAAGTGGATTTTGCCGATATGGATAATCTTACTTTTGAAGGAGTAAAAAATTATGTAAAGAAAGCTTGCAGCAGATTAAAGGAAAGCTTATCGTCTGCGGGTTTGGAAGAGATTCCGATTTTTCTAACGGATTGGAATACGCTATATGGAAATACGATGGATTTAAGCGGCACTTTTTTCCGATCAGCCCTTATTTTTAAAGAAATGCTGGATGCGATGAAGGAAATAACCGGTTTGGGGTTTTGGATTGACACCCACTCACTGGAAAAAAATAATCTGGACCAAGACCATATTGCCATGAATGGAATTGCCCTCCTTTATTATTATCAAATTAAACGCCCTGCTTATTTTAATTTTCAACTAATGAAAAAAATGGATTTGAACATCTTAGCTGAAGGTGAGGATTTTGTTATGACAATGGGGGAAAGCGGCTATCAATTGGCCGTTTATAACCCCTCCTATATCAATCCTTCTTATTCGGTCGAGAGCTTCTTTTTGCAATCCATCACAAAGGAAAAGAAAGTCGTGATTTCGGGTCTGCCGCCTGGACGTTACCAAATTCGCAAGCACATTCTTGACCAAAATAACGGTGAATTTTATATTAACTGGATTAATTTGCAGCATCAGGATATTTACGACCAAGAGGTCATTTCTTTTATCAAGCAGGGAACCCGCCCTGATCTGCAAATTTATGAGGAAAAAGTGGAGGCAGAGCTTTATTTACAATCCACCCTGACCTTTAACGCTTTTCATCTCTTTGAAATTAAGCCATTAAGTTAAAACTTAATGGTCTTTTTTTGTCGTTGAATGTGACGAAAATGTGAAGGAGGGCAAATATGGGTGATACATACAACAAAGATGGGAATGTAAATCGACAAAAAACGATATAAACTAGGTATATGAAAACGTTTTCAACCTAACTCTTCCTAATCGAGAATAAAAAGAAATTCTCACTGAAAAGTTAATCGATGGAGGTTTATACGATGTCAAGAAAAGTTTTAGAAGAGATATTAACCCCCCAGCTGCAAGAGCTGCATGAGAAAGGGCTATATAACGTCATTGATACAGTAGAGGGACCTAATGGCCCAATCGTGACAATCAAGGGCAAAGAAGTCATCAATATGTCGTCCAACAATTACCTTGGATTAGCAAACCATGAAAGATTAATTCAAAAGGCGAACGAAGCCACAAAACAGTATGGTGTGGGTGCTGGTGCCGTTCGTACAATTAACGGAACGATGACCATTCATAATGAATTGGAAAAAAGGATTGCCGAATTTAAGCATACGGAAGCAGCGATTGCGTTCCAGTCAGGATTTAATTGCAATATGGGCGCAATCTCGGCAGTCATGACAAAGAAGGACGCGATTATTTCTGATGAATTGAATCACGCCTCGATTATTGATGGCTGCCGTTTGTCCGGAGCAAAAATCCTACGGGTCAAGCATCAGGACATGGATGATTTAAGGCGGGTTGCAAAAGAAGCAGTCGAAAGCGGCGCTTATGAAAAAATTATGTATATTACCGATGGTGTTTTTTCAATGGATGGGGATGTGGGAAAGCTTCCGGAAATCGTGGAAATTGCCGAAGAATATGGCTTGCTTACATATGTTGATGACGCACATGGATCAGGCGTTATGGGCAATGGGGCCGGTACGGTTAAACATTTTGGCCTTTCCGATCAAATTGATTTTCAAATTGGAACGCTTTCCAAGGCCATTGGTGTCGTGGGCGGTTATGTGGCCGGTACCCAGCAATTGATTGATTGGTTAAAAGTGCGCGCCCGTCCATTCTTATTTTCAACATCGCTTACACCAGGAGCTGCTGCTGCCTGCATTGAAGCTATTAACATTATGACGGAATCAACGGAGAGAGTTGATCAGCTATGGGAAAATGGCCGCTATTTAAAAGAAGGCTTGAAAAACTTAGGGTTTGATATTGGCCATTCAGAAACACCGATTACGCCATGTATTATCGGAGAAGAAACATTAACGCAGCAATTTTCCCGCCGTCTAATGGAAGAGGGAGTTTACGCCAAAGCCATCACTTTCCCGACAGTGCCGAAGGGAACAGGCAGGGTGCGCAATATGCCGACGGCAGTCCATACAAAAGAAATGCTGGACCAAGTGCTAGCTGTATACGGAAAGGTTGGAAAAGAGCTGGGCGTCATCTAAGTTTAGAAGATAAACAGGGGAGGGTCTCGTTTTTCGGGACAGGTCCCTCTCTGTTACAACTTGATACCATGTGTTCATTAGATAAGGGAAATACTCAGGAGGTTGTTTACGGTGAAAAAAATACTTGTGACTGGAAGCTTGGGTCAAATCGGTTCAGAGTTAACGTTGAGGCTTAGGGAACTCTACGGAGAGACAAATGTCCTTGCCACTGATATCCGCCATGTAGATGGCAACCCAGTGGTGGAAAATGGCTTATTTGATACATTGGATGTGCTGGATGGAGAGAAAATGCAGAAGCTGGTTAATGACTATCACATTGATACGATTATCCATTTGGCAGCGCTGTTATCGGCCACAGCTGAGAAAAAACCGCTGCTAGCTTGGAATTTAAATATGGGTGGATTGGTAAATGCACTTGAGGTGGCGCGGAATTCCAATGCACAGTTCTTTACACCAAGCTCGATTGGCGCATTTGGTCTATCTACGCCAAAAGACAATACGCCCCAGGATACAATCCAACGGCCAAACACGATGTACGGTGTCACCAAAGTCAGCGCCGAATTGCTATGTGACTATTATTTTTCAAAATTTGGCGTCGATACCCGAGGCGTCCGCTTCCCCGGATTGATTTCCTACAAAACACTACCTGGCGGAGGAACGACAGACTATGCGGTTGATATCTACTATGAAGCATTAAGGAACAAAAAATATACGTCCTATATTGCGCAAGGCACTTACATGGATATGATGTATATTCCAGATGCGATTGATTCGATTATCAAACTAATGGAAGCGGATTCATCAAGATTAAAACATCGAAATGCCTTTAATATTACAGCGATGAGCTTTGAACCTGAAGAAATTGCTGCTTCCATCAGGAAATTTATACCGGAATTTACCATGGATTATCAAGTGGATCCGGTCCGGCAGCAGATTGCCGACTCTTGGCCAAACTCCATTGATGCGACCGCTGCCAAAGAGGAATGGGATTTTAATCCACAGTACGATTTAGACCGTATGACAAAATCAATGCTCGAAAACTTAGCGAAAAAATGGGACGTTCCAATTGGAGAACTTATATTGGTTTAAAGGAAAGAATAACATCAAGAAGAAACGGTTTAAAACAACAAGGGGAAAGAGGGAAGTTTATGTCAAAAAACCAGGAATTAAAGCGTGGACTTAAAGCGCGTCATATTCAAATGATTGCTTTGGGTGGTACAATCGGGGTTGGTTTATTTATGGGTTCGACCAGTACCATTAAATGGACGGGTCCATCGGTTATGATTGCCTATGCAATTGCCGGCCTTTTCTTATTTTTCATCATGCGCTCGATGGGGGAAATGCTTTATTTGGAACCAACCACCGGTTCATTTGCTGACCTCGGCAATAAATATATCCATCCTTTGGCTGGTTATTTGACAGCTTGGAGCTATTGGTTCCAATGGATCACTGTCGGCATGTCGGAAATCATCGCGGTTGGTGCGTATATGCATTATTGGTTCCCACATTTGCCAACATGGGTCCCTGGGGTGGTCGCGATGGTGATTCTGGGCGTTGCTAATATGATTTCGGTTAAAAACTTTGGTGAATTTGAATTCTGGTTCTCATTAATTAAAGTGTTAACGATTGTCTTCATGATTATAGCTGGTATTGGTATTATTCTCTTTGGGTTCGGAAATGGCGGCCATGCCATTGGATTTTCAAACATTTGGAAAAACGGCGGCTTTTTTACTGGGGGATTTAAAGGTTTCTTCTTTGCTCTTTCCATCGTTATCGGTGCATATCAAGGGGTGGAACTAATAGGGATGACAGCTGGAGAAGCAGAGAATCCGCAAAAAACAATTACACATGCTGTGAAAACCACCGTTTGGCGTATTTTAATTTTCTATATTGGTGCTATCTTTGTCATTGTAACTGTCTATCCTTGGAACGAGCTCAATCAAGTTGGCAGCCCATTCGTATCGGTTTTTGCTAAAATTGGAATAACCGCAGCAGCCGGTATTATCAACTTTGTCGTCATTACGGCAGCAATGAGCGGCTGTAACAGCGGCATCTTCAGCGCAACACGAATGCTTTACGCATTGGCAAAAAATGGTCAGGCACCAAAGGTTTTTGCCAAATTATCGGAAAATAAAGTTCCTGTTTATTCAACTATAACGGTTTTAATAGGTTTGGCTTTTGGTGTTGTGTTAAGCTATGTTGCACCGCCATCCATCTTTGTGTATGTTTACAGTGCGAGTGTACTTCCAGGAATGATTCCATGGTTTGTACTGCTCATCAGTGAAATCAAATTTAGAAAAGTAAACGCTGATGCAATGGAAAAACATCCATTTAAAATGCCTCTAACACCGTACAGCAACTATGCTACAATTGTATTTTTACTAGTTGTTCTTGTCGGTATGGCGATCAATCCAAGCACGCGCATCCCGTTAATCGCGGGAATTGGATTCCTTGCCATTATGACAGCCCTTTTCTATCTGTTAAAAATGGAAAAACGCGTACCGTTAGACGAGGCCGAAAACGAAAAAGGCACGAAAACGAAAGCAGTATAATAAATAAAAACAGGGGGACGGTTCTAATGCTTCTTGCATGGGGACCGTTTTCTTTGAGGGAGTGATAGTATGTCTTTCACGAGTTTAAGAGAAGTAATTGAACTGGCAGAGCAGCAAA
This sequence comes from Bacillus sp. ISL-18, assembly GCF_018613415.1. Taxonomy (GTDB): domain Bacteria; phylum Bacillota; class Bacilli; order Bacillales; family Cytobacillaceae; genus Neobacillus. The sequence continues at coordinate 9,090 of NZ_JAGGQG010000029.1, forward strand.
ATATAACGATTGCGGAATTAATGATCCAAACTGAAATACAGCAAAAGAGCATTCCACGGGAAGCGATTATCGAAAAAATGGCCGAGCAATTTAAAGTAATGGAAGAGGCTGTCCATACGGGGACAACAAGTGCTGTCATGTCCCGTACCGGCTTGACCGGCGGCGATGGGTACCGACTTCACCAATATGCCCAAAATGGAAAATCCTTTATCAATCCCGTAACTTTAAATGCCGCAGCCAATGCACTAGCAGTATCAGAGGTTAATGCGGCAATGGGGCGGATTGTGGCGACACCGACTGCAGGCTCAGCAGGAATATTGCCGGCAGTACTTGTTCACGCTCTGGACAGCGGGAAATTCCCACGGGAGCGGATCGTACTGTCGATGTTTACCGCCTCTGCCCTTGGTTTGGTGATTGCTAATAAAGCTTCCATATCAGGGGCTGCCGGCGGATGCCAAGCGGAAATCGGCTCAGCAACTGCGATGGCCGCTGGCACTTTAGTTGAGCTTGCCGGCGGCACTCCAAAGCAGGTTGGAAATGCCATTGGAATTGCTTTAAAAAATTCACTGGGACTAGTTTGTGATCCGGTCGCCGGGCTGGTGGAAATTCCGTGTATCATTCGGAACGGGTTACACGCAATTACCGCCCAGGCTGCGGCAGATATGGCGTTAGCAGGGATGGTCAGCATCATTCCACCGGATGAGGTGATCCATGTGATGCATGAAGTCGGGCAGCAAATGCCAGAGTCGTTGCGAGAAACAGGGATTGGCGGACTTGCCGGGACTCCGACAGGAAAAAAATTAAAAGAGCAGGTTTTCGGGGGAAAAAGCAGTAAAAGTGGACCGGCGCAATACCAAAGTGCCTATGAGATTATCGGGCCTGTCATGGTGGGGCCATCCAGCTCTCATACAGCTGGGGCTGTCCGCATCGGCAATATTGCACGCCAGTTGTTAAACGAACAACCATTATTTGTGAGGTTTTCGTTAATGGGCTCCTTCGCCGAAACTTATCAAGGACATGGAACAGACCTGGCACTAATAGCAGGTGTAATGGGAATGACAACCAAGGATGGAGGCATTCCACAAGCTAAATCCATTGCTGAGGAAAATGGCTTACAATACGAGTTCACGAAACGGGTGCTTGGAAGCTACCATCCGAATACGGTGCTAGTAGAATTATCTGGGGAAACGCAGACTGTAAAGGTACTGGCCAGTTCTTTAGGCGGCGGCAAAGTAGAGGTTCAGGAATTGAATGATTATCCTTTAAAGTTTTCTGGTGAACGGACGACACTTGTGATTCACCATACGGACCGAAAAGGGGTCATTTCCGAGCTATCAGGCATTCTTTATCAAAAAGGGCTTAATATTGCACGTATGGCGAATGAACGATCAAAAATCAATGGTCCAGCGATTACAATTTGCGAAATCGACAATCAGATTGGGGAAGAACTTTTAACCACATTAAAAAACGAAATTCCAATCATTGATGAAATATTAATAATCCAGACTAAATAATGATTTCGTGAAAAAGGCAACTAACCAACTTTGGCAGTTGCCTTTTTCAGTTTCCTGACAATAGACCATTTTTTTGCTGATAATCAGAAGTATTTTCTGAAGAGTACTTTCGTTAATTTCCTATAAACGTAATCTTTTTACCCCGCTAGCTGTTGTTCATTTTCATGATCAAATCTTCGAAATCTAATAAGTGAGTAAACAAGTACAAGCATTACTCCAAGCGCCAAATAAGGGAGGTAAGGAGAGTGAATAGACTGAACAAACAGATACAACAGCAGATATATTATCGAACGGCCAAGTGTAATTAAAAATTCACGTTTCAAAAGAATCACGATTTGATCTTCTTTTTTCATACCGTTTAAATATCGGAAAAATGTATTGTCCATTGTGTAACCGTACACGTAAACTGAAATCACAAGTCCGACCATTGCCACAAAATAAAGTGGTTTTAATTGTGCGAAGCCGGTGAGCAGAATGAACGCGATACTGATTAAGGTATAAATCACAAATTGCTTTTCCATTTTCAATTCTTTCAATCTCGTTATATATACAATGCCAATGGTTAAAACCACAATATTTAACACATTCAAATACGATACATAAAGTGCATTTTTGGATAAAACCACCATCAAAATGACTTGAAGGCACGCCATACATTCTAAAACGCCTGCTGTAATGATCCCAAAGGGCACCATTTGTTTAGATACTTTAACAGTCCTATAATCGTGGACGAAGTTGGATTTAAATTCAGCTTCAATGGAAGGCATTTTTGTGACCGCAACAAAATAAAAAATTGAAATCAAAAGCATAAAACAAAAGGAAACAGTGAAATTAAAAAAATAAATGAAAAAAGAGTTAATGAGTGGAAGTATAATCATTAAGATATTCTTTACATAACCAATTCGCGAATTAAAGATATCGAGTTCTGATCGAGTGGATAGAACACTTAGCGCGTAATTGGAAGAAGAATAAAAGAAACCAAAAACGCAGCCAAAACAAGCTGATGAAATGACAAGAAGAACTATATGATTTAAGTAAGAACTTAAAAGCAGAACAATAAAAAGGATGATGGCTGACAAAGCGCTTAAATAATAGCTTGTTTTTAACTTGTTTTTAAATAGATAATACGTTCCGATTGTATATGCAAAGCACGACAAAAAATAACTTAAGCCATTAAAGGCAATCAGTGGTCCGAGTGTGGTGCTGTTTTTCCAGAAATAATAACTGATAAAAATGGTGCTGTAACCGGTTATGCTCAAAAAAACCGATTGAAGAAGGAACAGCTTTTTCAGGTCTGAATTCATTAGGACATCTCTTTTCTAGTGAATTAATGCTTTTGCATACTTAGTTTAAAGGGAAAACAAAGTCTTGTAAAGGAGAAATAATTAACCTAATGATAGTTATTAAGTCCCGGTTCTCATATATGGTGAGAGCCTTTTTTATTTATGTCTGAATACTTACATCACAAAATGAAGCTGCACCACAGAGAATGAAAGTGTACATAATCTTTAAAGAGAATAAAAGATTCTAAATGACGGGGCTGAATTGTCAGTGGCAAAGCATTGCTGGAAACATCTTGTTTCAACCAACTTTGAAGGGGGTATCTAAATAGAAAATCGTTTAGAGGGGGTGGCACAATATGAAATTGGATGTGAAATGTAATGTTAAAAACTGCAAGTATTGGGCTGATGGCGACCAATGTGTGGCTGACTCCATTTATGTTATTGGTTCACACGGCAGCAGAGAGGCTGATAGTGTGGAAGAAACAGCTTGCAAAACTTTCGAGCTTCGTGAATGAAAATCAGGGGACTGCTCTTCTGCTTCACAAGCAGAAGGGCAGTCCTTTTCTTAAATGCCGGAAAAAAAACGGTATAGCTTGAACGAGAGAGGAGAAAATCAAGCATGAAAAAACGATACATAATGATTCTATCGTGCTTGTTTCTAATGGGGATACTGACTGGCTGTATCCAAAAGGACCAGTTGGCAGATGGAACAAAGCTGATAGATAAGCAGAAATTTATTTTTGCAGCTTCAGGAGAATTTAAGCCTTTTAGCTATGTTAAAAATGATGATTTATCGATGACCGGTTTCGATATTGAGGTAGGAAACGCAGTCGGAAAAGAACTGGGCCTTGAACCAGTCCAAAAAAGGATGAAATTCAAAGGACTTATCGAGGGTATTAAAACTGGACGGGCAGACGCAGCCGTTGCCAGCCACACCATTAACCCAGAGCGCGCCAAACAAGTTAACTTTTCCACACCCTACTATTACTCAGGTCCACAGATTTTCACAAGACCTGACAGCAAGATTAAAACAGTAGATGACTTAAAAGGAAAAGAAGTTGCCGTGGCAAAGGGCTCCACTTATGCGGATACAGCCAAAAAGTATACCAGCAATATTAAAATGTATGACAGTGATATTACGGCATTAAAAGCGCTAAGTATTGGCCGGCATGACGCCGTTATTACCGATTTTGTCACTGGTAAAAGTGCAAAAAAAGAGGGGTTCAAGATTCAGGGGCAGCAGTTAATCGAGCGAAGTGAGCAGGCGATTGTTGTTCCGAAGGATAATCCAAAGCTGCTTAAGCGAATTAATGATGCACTTCAAAGACTTCGTAACGATGGAACACTATCACGGATCAGTCAAAAGTATTTTGGTGAGGATATTACGAAAAAACCAGAATAATAGATTGATCATTAGAAAGAAAGGATGTTGTTATTTTGCCTAGTTTTTCTCATTTTTTACATACGTTGTTCAGCAGCAAAAACCTTTTCGTAGATGCTGCGCTGTTGACATTAAAACTTACGGTTGTCTCTATTTTAATTGGGATTTTATTCGGATTATTTTTTGCTCTTTTAAAAATTTCAAGGATTAAAGTATTGGGCTATATTTCAAATGCGTATGTATTCCTTGTAAGGGGAACTCCGCTCATTGTTCAGATTTTCATTCTGTATTTTGGCTTTAGCGGAATTTTCCTCATTCCTGACTTTTGGGCAGCGGCTCTGGCGCTCGCCTTCCATAACGGTGCCTATATTGCTGAAATTTTCAGGGGAACAATTCAGTCCATTGATAAGGGGCAAATGGAAGCGGCACGATCTCTCGGTATGACCAGAATACTAGCCATGCGCCGTATCATTCTTCCCCAGGCTTTCAAGAGGGCACTGCCTCCCCTTGGAAACCAATTTATTATTGGACTTAAGGATTCATCTCTGGCCGCCTTTATTTCCATGAATGAACTGTTCAATGTTTCGACGACATTGGGTTCCAATAATTTCGATGAAATGACCTACTTGCTAATAGTAGCCGTTTATTATCTCATACTTGTTGCAGTATTAACGATGCTGGTGAGCCTGTTCGAAAAGAGATTGGCCGTTAGTGATCGATAGGAGGACGATAACGTGAATGAACGAGAAATGATAAAAATAGAAAACTTACATAAATCTTATGGCAGTTTACATGTATTAAAAGATATAAACATGTCCGTATATGAAAGTGAAGTTGTCTGCTTGGTCGGAGCATCTGGTTCTGGTAAAAGTACGCTGCTGCGATGCCTGAACTTTTTAGAAAAAAGGGATGGTGGAAGAATTTCAATCCGCGGGGAAGAGATTAGCCCGGAAACCCACAATATTAACAATGTCCGCCAAACGGTGGGAATGGTTTTCCAGCACTTTAATCTATTCCCGCATAAAACTGTTCTTGAAAATGTGATTGAAGCACCCATCATGGTTAAAAAAATCCCTAAAGATCAGGCCATTGCTGAAGCAAAGGAGCTGCTCCAAAAGGTGGGTCTTGAGGATAAGGCAGATGTTTATCCTAGCAAATTGTCAGGCGGTCAAAAGCAGCGTGTGGCAATTGCCAGGTCGCTGGCGATGAAGCCCGATATCATGCTTTTTGATGAACCGACATCTGCCCTTGATCCGCAGCTTGTTGGTGAGGTATTGACAACCATGAAAGAGTTAGCCGATGAAGGAATGACTATGGTAGTGGTTACGCATGAAATGGGCTTTGCTCGTGAGGTTGCTGATTGGATTGTCTTTATGGACGATGGGAGAATTATCGAAAGAGATCGGCCAAATGAATTCTTTGATCATCCAAAAGAGGAACGTACAAAAGAATTCCTCCAAGCTACCATGTTAAAATAACATAGCAAAAGCTCCAATAACGATGATTGGATTAATCAAAATGATTAATTGTTAATACTCAAGATGTTTGGAGAATAACGAAGAGGGGCTGTTCACGAAGTGATGAAAAATTACTTTGTGAACAGCCCCTCTTCCCTTATTACAGCAGTACTTTACCAAGTTAAAACACAAAACGTAAGACCATTATAGAGAGGATTCCAGCGACAACAGTTCCTAACAAACTGCGTGTGACAATCGCAATCATAAAAGCAGGCAACGCTGCGATTAGTTCAAGGTTTTTTTGCAAAGGTTCCAATTTTCCGTTTGGCATTAGTAATTCTTGCCCCACTAAGGCTGCCATAACGGCAATAGGAACGTAGTTCAACCACCGCATGGCCCATTCTGGCAGTTCAACACGACTTAAGATCGCAATTGGAAGTACTCTTGGGATGAATGTTACAAGGGCTGAGCCTAAAATAATTAAAAAGATGGACCATCTTACTTCCATTTTTCCACCACCATTCCTACGCTAGAGGCAATGATAGTCGCCACAATAACACCGACACTTCCAGATGCCACTAAACTTACCCCTACAACAATAGCAACAGCACTTAGTGCAACAAGAACATCTTTCATCCATTTTTTTCGGCTGACCATTTGCAGGACAAGAAGGCCAATAAACATTCCCGGTAATGCAAAATCAAGACCGAACTTTTCCGGATTGGAAATCCATTCTCCAAAAAATGCTCCTGCAATATTAGCAATAAACCAATTCAAATAAGCAGTTATATTGAGTCCATGCATCCATTTTTCGCTAAGCCATTCTTTACTTGCTGCTTCATTCATTGCTACACCAAATGTTTCATCGGTAAGTAAAGAACCGATAAATATATTCTTGAAGGGTGTAAGATGACGGAAATAAGGCGATATAGCCGCGCTCATTAAAAGATGGCGGAGGTTAATAAAGAAAATAGTAAAAATAATCGCTAGAGTCGGACTATTAGCTCCAATCATCGCGGCTGCAATAAATTGACCAGAACCAGCGTATAAAAGTAAGGAAATGAGTCCAATTTCAACTATCGATAGTCCTGCTGTTTTTTCCACAACACCGGCCGCAAATCCAATGCTTAAGTAACCAAGTACAGTGGGCAGACAATCCCGTACACCGGCAAGGAAGCTGCTTTCTTCCCGCAAAAACGTGTTATCACTGATGTTCAAATCTTTCACCCACTTATAAGAAATTGTATGTAAATTTACTTTATCATCCCTATTGTATGGCTTCAATGATATAATTGTATGCAATACAATTTTTCCGAGGAGGGTGTTAGATGCCAGTTAATTCATTTGAAAATTATCCTATGTCGTGGAAGCCGGATAAAAAACAGCTTGCTCCTCCATTGTATCGATCGATTGCCAGTTTACTGGAATATGATATTCTCAACGGCTTTCTAGCACCCAATACGAAACTTCCTCCTCAGCGAGAAATAGCAGATTATCTTGATATTAATCTAAGCACTGTCACAAGGGCATTTAAAATATGCGAAGTGAAAGGATTCATCTATGCCGTTACCGGAAGGGGAACCTTTGTTACTCCCAATATAAAAAATGCTATTTTTATGGCGGACAGTGATGAGAATAAGAATTATATAGAGATGGGGATCATCAAGCCCCTTGATAGTACAAACGCATTTGTCGCACAGGCGATTAAAAGCATTGCCACCAAAGATTATCTGGAAAATTTATTAGATTACAGACATCCGTTGGGGATGCCTTATCATCGAATGGCAGCTAAAAAGTGGATGCAGCGCTTTAACATGGATGTACCGATTGAAAATATAGCCATCACTTCAGGAGGGCAAAATTCATTTTCACTTATTCTAATGGCCTTGTTTCATCCGGGAGATAAAATAGCGGTCGCTATCTATACTTATCCTAATTTTATTGAATTGGCTAAAATATTGAATATCCAATTAATCCCTATTGAGGGAGATGAGTTAGGCATGAAGCCGGAGAGATTAGATGCTGTCTGCAGAACAAATGCATTGCAGGGAATTTATTTAAGTCCCTCCTGCAATAATCCGACTGCTGTATCAATGAATATGAACCGCAGAAAGGAAATAGCAGAGGTCATTAATAAACACGGGCTTATTTTAATAGAGGATGACGTATACTCTTTCCTGGCACCAACAGGCTATTTCCCTATTTCACATTTTGTACCGGAAAGATTTGTTTATATTCTGAGTATTGCCAAATCACTTAGCTCTGGTATCCGCGTTGCATTTATCGCTTACGCTAATCCGTTTGTTGAAAAAATAACCTATGGAATTTTCAATCTCAACGTAAAAACATCTGCCTTAAATGCAGAAATTATCACAGAATTAATTAATACAGGGGTTGCAGAACAAATCATTAGGAAAAAGCGGGAAATTTCGCAAGAACGGAACCTGCTTTACCAGAAATACTTTCAAATCAATCATCCGAGCGAAAACCCTATTAGTTTTTTTCGCTGGTTACCATTGCATAAAGAATGGCAGCTAAATCAGTTTGAGGATATTGCTTTAAACCGGGGAATCCATGTTTATCATTCTCATCGTTTCTTGGTCAAAAAAGATGAATCAGCTCAATTTATTCGTATTTCACTAACATCTCCTAAGGACTCCGTTGAATTGGAGAAAGGGCTTTACATCCTAAAGAAATTTTTGTTAGAGTCGTAAAGTTCTGGTCACGTTGTCCCAGACACTCTAGTCACCTTGAGTGTGTGGGGAAACTAACCTGAAGAGTAATATTTTAAATTATCTTAATATTGGAAATTATTGTTGACAATAGAAAAATAGGGTGCTAACATTCTTATAAACCAAAGACGAGGGAGTAAAACTGTTAAACGATCTCTTAGCGAATCCGGGATGGTGTAAGCCGGACAGATGCAGTCACAGCAAGTGGGCCTCAGAGGGCGAAGTGAAAGAATTTTTTTAGTAGCTTAGACGCAAAGCCAGCGTTATGGGGCTAAGGGTGTGAAAACACCCTGCAGAGTGGGTATGTATGATACATATCAAACAAGGTGGTACCGCAAGTTAACACTTGTCCTTGAATTTTATTTAAGGACAGGTGTTTTTTATTTATTTATGGATCCAAATAACTGTAAAGGAGAAGGTGAAATGGATGATAGATTCACGCTATTTAACTTAAAAGTAGAGGTTGTGGCTACTAATAAACAAATGGTCTGCAGTCATAAGGAAGGTGACTATTTCTTGGTTATAGGGGAAAACTTGATTTTTCCGGAAACTAATTCATTTTCCATGTATGCATTAAGCGCTATTTTGCCACTACTGCCTGCAAAGCAGCGGGCATTACACGCTAATGACTGGATGTTGTCTGATAGTCTCATTGCCTGCCCGGACCCAAACTGTGGTGCCAAATTTAAAATAACTCGTATCGGAACTCATGAATTTAGTCATGCTGTATGCACAATAGAACCCATACATAAAGGAGATCAATAATAATGGCAGAACGATTCGAATTAGCAAAAGATTATACAATTAATAGAGTGATCAACGGCTGTTGGCAATTATCAGAAGGTCATAGTTTAGAAACGAAATTGGATATGAAAGATGTCTTGAAGGCCTTCAATATGCTTGCTGACAAAGGATTTACGACATTTGATTGTGCAGATATCTATACAGGTACTGAAGAATTTCTAGGTGAATTTTTAACGGAGTTAAAAACAGGGAGTACCCATTCACCACATGATATCCAAGTTCATACCAAGTATGTACCGGATATCAACTTGCTTCGTGAGGTCGATTACAGTTACACCGAAAAAATAATAGATAGAAGTCTCAAACGTCAAAAACGTGATGTATTGGATCTTGTTCAGTTTCATTGGTGGGATTACAATGTGCCCGGCTATGTTGAGACAGCGGGAGATCTATTGAAACTTAAAGAAAAAGGAAAGATCCGTAATATCGGCGTTACAAACTTTGATACGAAGCATTTGGCCGAACTTGTTGATGCCGGTATCCCTATTGTGTCCTGTCAAAGTCAATACTCGGTTTTTGATAGACGTCCAGAAAAAGAGTTACTAGATTACTGTAAAAGCAAGGGGATTTCTCTGCTGTGCTATGGTACATTATCAGGAGGTATGATAGCGGAAAAATGGATTGGACAAACTTCTATTCAACCAGAAACGCGCTCACATGTAAAATATTTTCAGGTAATTGAGGATACCTTAGGTTGGGATGACTATCAAGAATTATTGTTATTGCTGCAAGGAATCGCTACTAAACATTCTGTCAAGGTTTCACAAATTGCAACAAAGTATATATTAAATCAGCAAGGTGTCGGAGCTTCCATTATTGGAGTTAGAAATAGCAGGCACGTTGAGTCAAATGCGCAAATATTTACATTCGAACTCGACAAGTCTGATATGGATGAGATAAAACAATTCTTAGATAAGTATCCAATAGTAGAGGGTGAACCTTTTGAGTTAGAGCGGACAATTGGTTCCAAATATCGTAATATTATGAAAATGAATTTAAACGAAGAATAAATATCTCAGATTTCCAAAATCACCAGAGTAAAAGTTTACTATTAAAAGGGGGGGTTTTATATGGATAAAAAACTTGAATTTAGAGGTGGCTGGGGAGTTGCGTTTATTCCAGTTGTGATTTTTCTGTTCTTCTGCATATTGTATTTTATCGTTTTTAAAGCATTTGAAATGTATGCTCTTGCAATGGGCGCTTTCGTAGCACTGATGGTCGGTGCCATTTTTGCCAAAAAGGGCAACTACGATCGATACTGGGATTCAGTCTATGCAGGTGTAAAGGAGGCCGTCCCGATTTTAATCCTTCTGTTCGTCATCGGGATGTTCTCGGAATTGATAAAATCTACAAACATTTCGTCAGGTTTCGTATGGCTTGCAAACCTCTTGGGCGTGGATGGAGGATTATTCACGGCGTTTACATTCCTGGCAGTTTGTATGATTTCGACTGCCACCGGGTCATCGATTGGAACAATGTTTACCTGCTTCCCTATTTTCTACCCGGCTGGGGTATTGTTGGGAAGCGATCCTGCCGTTCTTGCAGGTGCACTCGTCAGTGCTTCTATTTTTGGTGATAACTTAGCACCGATATCGGATACCACCATCATCTCTGCAGGAACTCAAGAATATACAAAAAAAGAAGGCTTTGCTGAAGTGGGCGGCTGTGTTGCCAGCCGGTTGAAATACTCCTTGGTCGCAGGTACTATCTCTTTTGTTCTGTTCTGGATGCTCGGCGGCGGCGGCACGGTAGGTGATGGCGCTTCGGAAATCCTTGCCAAGAACATGAATCCAAACTCACTAGTTATGCTGGTTCCAGTCTTCGTCATGTTAATTATCGCTATCAAAACCCGGAATATCTATAAAGCTATAACTATAGGGATTATTTTAGGAACAATAACAGGCCTGGCGTTTCACCTTCTAACGTTCGACAATGTTATCTCCGTTAAGGATGGTGCACCGAAAGGTTTCCTAACGGGCGGCATCAGCAGCATGATGGCAACGGTTACGCTGGTTATTTCTGTCTATGGAATAATGGGTGTGCTTAACGGTGCCGGAGTGCTTGAAAAAGTGACAAATGGCATACTTAACAGCAAAATGGGTAAGACAGTCCGCGGTGCAGAAATTGCTATGATGCTTGGTATTTCGTTTACAACTTTGCTCTTCGGTGGTGTGACTAGTGCATCAATGACGACATTTGGAAAAGTACAGAATGAGATTGGAAAACGTGTAGGATTGCATCCATACCGACGTGCCTATCTATTGGATGGTTTCGCTAATGCTATTGTACTGGTTATACCTTTTTTAAGTGTTTTTGTATTCCTAGGTGCGTTGCTGTCGAAAGGATATGATTTTGTTAAACCGCTTTTACTAACACAGGTCTCAAGCGGTATGATTTATTGCATGGTACTGTTTTTGGTGCTATTATCCTCGGTCATAACGGGATGGGGCCGTGAATATGAGGGCTCTGAAGGGAAAGTAGTTAGAAATCCTCAAGAATTAGCAAAACAAGGTACCAAGTCCGTCTCTCATAATATATAATGGCCAGTGCCTGTCACTCCCCGAAAATAGTTGAATTCTTATCAACTATTTTCGGTGGTGACAGGCACTATTTTTTTGATTAGGAAAAAAATTAACAAGCTGAAACCTGAACGATTTGTCTATACCTTTTTCCTAAATTACCTCAACTTCCCTATTTTCCTTTGCACTTTTTATTTGATAATATTAAAATGTATATTTACTATAGCTTGATAAAAGTGCTTAAGCACGTATCAGGGTAGAAGAAGCAGGGGAATCCTTGCTTTTTATTTTGGGGAACAAGGCTTGCACAGATATCCCATAATGAGAGGATTTGAATTCGAAATGATAGATAATTTTTGGCGTGATCTACCACGACCATTTTTTATACTGGCACCAATGGAAGAAGTGACAGATGTTGTTTTTCGACACGTAGTAAGCGAGGCAGCCAGACCTGATGTGTTTTTTACAGAGTTTACAAATACGGAGAGTTATTGTCACCCAGAGGGAAAACAAAGTGTGAAGGGACGTTTGACTTTTACGGAAGATGAACAACCGATAGTAGCCCATATATGGGGAGATAAGCCTGAATATTTTCGGCAAATGAGTATTGGTATGGCGGAACTTGGGTTTCGAGGTATAGATATCAATATGGGTTGTCCCGTACCTAATGTGACACAACACGGAAAGGGAAGCGGCCTTATCCTTCGTCCAGAAGTTGCAGCAGAATTAATTCAAGCAGCAAAAGCAGGAGGATTGCCCGTAAGTGTAAAGACAAGGCTTGGTTTCACAGAGGTAGACGAATGGCGCGACTGGCTTACACACATATTGAAACAGGATATTGCTAATCTTTCCATTCATCTGCGGACAAGAAAGGAAATGAGCAAAGTAGATGCTCATTGGGAACTAATCCCGGAAATTAAGAAACTTCGAGACCAGGTGGCACCGGATACACTCTTGACAATCAATGGGGATATTCCTGACCGTCAAACTGGCTTGAAGCTTGCGCATCAATACGGTATTGATGGGGTTATGATTGGACGTGGTATTTTCCATAATCCTTTTGCCTTTGAAAAAGAACCGAAAGATCATAGCAGTAAGGAATTACTTGATCTCTTAAGATTGCATTTAGATCTCCATGATCAATATTCAAGTTTAGGGCTGCGTCCGTACACTGCTCTTCATCGCTTTTTTAAGATATATGTCAAAGGGTTTCGAGGGGCAAGTGAATTAAGAAATCAATTAATGAACACAAAGTCAACAGATGAAGTGCGTGCATTGCTTGATAACTTTTCAAATAATCTTGAGGGAATCGGCGAATAATAGCACAATTTAATGGAAGGTCTCCTATTATTACTAGTGACTACTCCTGATAAAAAAGTTCAATAAGTAAAAGAGCCTGTATCGTAGATTACCAAGAAATCGTCGGCGATACAGGCCATTTGTATTAACGTTTATTTTAATGATTTACCACTATGTTCACATAATTGTAGAAAAGCTTTTGAAAAGACTAAATTTATATGAAATCTAATGTGATATTATTTTATCGGGAGGAGGTAACAAAATGGAAGCATGACAATAAAAATTATTAATTTTTAAATTATGGAGTTTCTTTTCTTCAACATTTTCCCCATTAAAACCATGATTTCATGAAGCCCTCGAAGAATATATACAACATTTAATGATGTAAACGTTTAACCCTCTTATTGAACTTTCACGTATTTCTCTTTTAACATCCATTTCTTCCGTGTTATTCCAAGAAAATTGTTTAATAAAAAAATAGACTTGAAAGGATAGGTAAACCAAATAATATAAGTTTCTTAAGACTAGTTATTTCTGATAAGTTCAATTAGATCTGAAGGAGGAAAATTAATAATGGGCCACGATATATCAGGATTCAATAAAGCAGGAGAAGAAATTGCTTATGCTCGTTTTAGCATGGGGAATTATAATGCTACCATACTGTATAATGTGCTTGATGCAAATAATTACTATGCAGGAGTTAGTGGATCAGGCGGCAGTACTACTTTCTCCATACAACAAATTGAAAAGGCTATGAATGCCTACAAGCAATTCTGTAAAAAAGGTGATTTTTCTCTGGCAAGAAGGGAGTTCTTTCCTTGGGACCAAAAACAAATCCAGGATTTTATCCAAAATTGTTTAGCAACAGCAAAAATAGAAGGGAGTGTAAGAGTGTATTTTGGCTAATGTTTTAAGACGTTTTCTGTAAATCCTTCCATTTCACTGCGTATCCATACACCTCTATAGAAGCAATTACCTTCCTATTATAACCATTTGCCTTCCATTTCCAGATCATCTTAAGAATTTCCTTTTATCCTTAAAAAAACCCCCTATTAAATTTAAACATTTATTATTTATCGACAAACTGAAGGAGGTATAAGAAAATAGTAGATGAGGTAATCCAAAAAGAACCATTTCTGAAAAGTAGGCGAATTCTCTCGGGGCAAATGAAGTAATCTAAAAAAGGTAGTTCTAATCCTATTATACAAAGAGGGTTTTAGTATGGAAAATGATAAAAGGAAGTTGTCACCAGAACAACATGAAGAAATACTCAAAACATTAAAAGTCCGTTTTGAGAAAAACATGAATCGCCATAATGGACTCGAATGGGCTAAAGTACAAACAAAGCTAGAAACGAATACTGAAAAACTGTGGTCGCTTAATGAAATGGAAAGAACTGGCGGTGAACCGGATGTTGTTGCATATGATATAAAGGCAGACGAATACATTTTTTATGATTGTGCAGCAGAAAGTCCTAAAGGACGCAGGAGTCTGTGTTACGATCGTGAAGCGCTCGAGTCGAGGAAAGAACACAAACCAAAAAACAGCGCTATTGATATGGCTGCTGACATGGGTATTGAGATTTTAACGGAAGAACAATACCGAGAACTGCAGAAACTTGGAAATTTCGATACTAAAACATCGAGCTGGGTGAAAACACCTGCTAATATTAGAAAACTTGGCGGGGCCATCTTTTGTGACCGCCGCTACGACACTGTCTTTAAGTACCACAATGGAGCAGAATCCTACTATGCTGCCAGGGGCTTCCGTGGCTCGCTAAGTGTCATTTGAGGAAAAAGGTTTAATACAAATGGTTTTTAGTAATCTGTAAAAAAAAAACTGACTCCACCCATTTTTTGATGGTAGAGTCAGTTTTTTCTTTCTTTAATTAAAAAGCTGAGGCCCAGCCAGCGTCGGTTACTATAACCATTAAATTTTCTACATATACTTTATTTTACTCACTTCGAAAATTCAACTTTCTTCAGCAGGCTGCGTATTGTGGTGCTGTTCTATTATGGTCTTCTCTTGCTTAGGAGCTCCCTTTCTAGGCATTAATAAAGTCAAAAGGAAGGCGATGATGACCAAAATGACCGTGAAAATGTAGGCATCACTTGTGCCAAGTATAGAAGATTCCATCATTAGCTGAGATTTAGACAGCCCTTTACCAGAAAGAATGAGCTCAGTAGCATGACTTTTCGCTCTGGTTGTCATAATGGTGATCACCAGTGCAATTCCAATCGAACCCGCTACCTGGCGGACGGTGTTAGAAACAGCTGAACCGTGGGAATGCAGGTGTTTCGGAAGAGCATTTAGTCCTGCGGTTGTAATCGGCATCGTAATGAAAGACATACCAATTCGCAAGATGATAGTTCGAATTAGCAAATAACTATAACTAGTCGTTTCACTTAAATCGGTAACTCCCCATGAGGCCGCGATAATAAAGAGTAACCCGATTATTGCTAGCGGTTTTACCCCGAATTTATCGAATAACCTGCCGGTGATCGGAGACATGATTGCATTAATGAGAGCACCAGGCAGTAATAGCAGTCCCGTTTCAAGAACGGTATATCCTCTACTTGTTTGCAAGTAGATAGGCAATAAGATCATATCCGCATACATGACCATCGTCACCAAAATATTAACAATGGTGGTCATGGTGAACATTCTGATTCTGAAGACTCGGATATTTAACAATGGATTCTTCGAAGCCAGCTGCCGCCAGCAAAAGAGTATTAAAAATAATATACCTGCTGTTATGCAGCCCAAAACCAAAACACTTCCCCAGCCTTTGTCGCCTGCAATGCTGAATCCATAAAGCAATGCACCAAACCCTGCAGTAGACATAATAATACTGGTGATATCGAGATTTGGTTTAGAGGTTTCCGATACATTTACTAGATATTTTAAGGATAAAGCAATCACGATGGCGACCAGAGGGAACATGCCAATAAATAACCACCGCCATGAAAAGTGTTCAATAATGAATCCAGCTAAAGTCGGACCAATTGCTGGTGCAAAAATCATTACAAGTCCGAGCATTCCCATTGCCGTGCCCCGTTTTTCTTCGGGAAACACTGTAAGAGTAACGGTCATTAATAGAGGCATAATGATACCTGCTCCGGCAGCCTGAATTAGCCTTCCAGTTAATAAAAGAGCAAAGTTCGGGGCGATGGCGTTGATGAAGGTCCCCACAAGCAATAAAACCATTGAGCTAATAAAAAGCTGCCGAGTGGTAAAACGCTGCATTAAAAAGGCTGTTACCGGGATTAAGATTCCATTTACGAGCATAAAACCAGTTGACAGCCATTGAATGGTAGTGGCTGAGACCTCAAATTCCTTCATCAAATCAGGCAATACCACATTTAAAATCGTATGATTTAACACGGATAAAAATGAGCCTAACAATAAGACGAAAATTAGAGGCCCTTTTTTTATTGGTTTATTCATGAATGATTAAATTCCTTTCCCATTTGTTATTTAATTGACATGTTGTCGTTTAATTGATAGTGTATCAATAAATTAAATACTACCATGAGAATAGTGGTAAAACCATAAACACTTTTTGATTAAATGTAAACTAATCAACATTCTATAATGTGTTTGTCGATAAAGTTGGAAATTATAGACGAAGGACTGATAAGATGTCTAATCAAGAGAAGTTAAAGACCGATCCACGAATCAAACGGACAAAGAAAATGTTTAAAGAGGCACTCATCTCATTGATTCAGGAACATGAAGACGCAAGTAAATTGACAGTACAAATGATTGCGGACCGAGCCGAATTAAACCGGGCGACGTTCTACTTACACTATCACGATATTCACGATCTAATGGAGCAAATGATTGAGGAAGTATTCGAAGAGCTAAATGATACAATGAAATCTTCACCAGAGGGGCAACGGACCATGAAAGTTCAAACACCTCCGGGAAAGCTGGTCTCCTTTCTTGAGCATTTTTATCGAAATGCAAGACTCTACAATGTAATGCTCGAAAACAAGGACTTCCGCAAAAGAGTGTTTGGTATCTTGTTAGATATCGTCACTTATTCGGAAGTAAATCGCAGAGCAAAAGGGCAGTCGTTCCAATTGCCCAAAGAGATTCTTGTTGCCTCGTCACTTGGCATCATTACATGGTGGATACAAGAAGGGACCCCTTATAGCCCAAGTTACTTAGCAGAGCTTATTATGCAGAGGTTCAATAATTAACGGAAACCTTCATAGTTTGGAGACAACATTTTTTTCTGATGACCATTTCTTAAAAAAGAAAAAAGACGTATCGAACAATGGTTGGTTCGCACGTCTTTTTAATATCATATTTGTTTTTCAGATTAGCTCGAACCCATTAATAGGTGCCCCTTGATTTTCCAAACGTTAAGCTGGTTTGCCGCTTGATTCAAGCGGAGCTTTTCTTTTTTCTGCTAAATCAACGGTTAGTTGTAGTGTGCGTTTTTTGTTTAATGGATACAAGAATAGGATGATTAATCCTACTACAGCATAGCCGACTCCCATTATAATTGTATTAAGTGAGAAAATCCCATGAAGTGTACCTGCTGTTTGTGCTTTAAGCGTAGCATCGTATCCAACAGCGGAAAGGGCAAAACCACCAAGACCGCCAGCTACAGCTTGGCCTACTTTGCGTGAAAAGGAATAAATCGAATAGATCGTTCCATCTTCTCTTATGCCTGTTAATAGTTCCTGGTAATCAATACAGTCTGTTACAAATGCCCAAATTGCTGTATTGAAGAAACAAAGTGCAAAGTAAGCAAGAGATGAAAGAACAATAAATGTTGTTAGACTCATATTTGGCATGAAGTACATTGCAGTGTACACAACACCAGAAATCACCATCGATATTCCGGACATTTCTTTTTTTCCAAACTTTTTCGCTAATGGAGTGATTAAGGGTATAGCTACGAATGCTAGAACAGTTTGGACAGTGGTCATGATACTTAAGGTTGTGGCACTACCAAAGTAATCTTTCAGTAAGTACGTTTGAACAGTTCCTTGGAGCATGGTAACTACAAGTAAAACCAATGCAGCAAGCAGAAGCACCAACAATGCTTTATTTTTCAAAACACCTTTTAAGGTTTTTCCAAGGTTAACTTTTTCCTGAGTTTTAGTGTTCATTTCAATTCGTTCAGTTGATAATTTATAACATGCCATGTAGCAAGCAAGAGAAAGGATAGCAAAAATAACTGCCCCCATTAGAAAACGATTTGCATTTGCCTGATTATTAACAAAAAAGATAAATGGAGATGCAGCCCCAATGATTAACCAGGCAAAGTTTGCACCTGCTGTTCTCCAAGTGGCTAAACTTGTACGTTCATTCGGATTATCTGTCACCACAGATGCCATGGAGCCGTATGGAATATTGACTGTGCTATAAAGAGTTCCCCATAAAATATACGTAACGAATGCCCATGCTAAATGAAAACCATCTGATACACCTGGTATTTTCACAAACATCAATACACCTGAAATCACTAGCGGGATCGACATTCTTAAAATCCACGGTCTAAATTTACCATTTATCCCAGCTTTTCTAGAATCAATAAAACGTCCCCAAGTAACATCAGCCACCGCATCCCATAATCGGGCCGTTAGAAAGAGGACACCAACAGTTGCAGGGCTGATATGAAGAATATCCGTATAAAAAACCATTAAATAATAAGTTACGATTGCAAAGAAAAAATCATTGCCAAAATCTCCAAACATGTAGCCGATTTTGTCTTTTAATCCAAATTGTTGCATCAGTGTTACCCCCATTATTCTTAAATATGATAAGAATTCGTAAAACGCTTTCAGTTTTAGTAATATAAAGTTGGTTGAATTTAGAATTAGTCCTGTTTGCTGGTGTTCCAAAAAGCGTTAAAGTATTTACTGTAAAATCTCTTTCAAATCCTATTGAAAAAAGTACATTAACAGACCTTTCTAGAGAGATTTCAATTAATTAGTTAATTTATTAAACAAACCAATTGAAGATTCAAATTATCATCCATTACCTCCTTTATTCGAGTCTTTTTCTAAGGTGAAATGACCAAAATAACCCAAATTACCCAACCTTACTTAAACTTAAACTTGTTGTTGGCTTAACCGTTAATTGGTATCATTAACATATTCAAATAATAAGGATAATAAAGCGTTTTCACATCCAATTTTGTTGTTTTTTTTATAAAATTGAGACTTTGTAAAAAAAATAATTTTTCCATTCTTACTATGATCTAGATAATAATGTGGTAAATGATTCGAAAGGTGATTAAAATGGATGAACTTCTAAGTAAATGTTTGCTTATTAAAAATGCTTTTAATATAGATGTTCAGGTGTTTGATCATCAGTTTCAAACGATTTTTCACCTATCTAGTGATAATGAGCCGCTCATTTTGGTTGAAGCACGAAAAAGAATCTACTCTGATCTTCAACAAGCGCTAGAAAAGGCAAATAAAAATAGTTTTTGTTTTCATACAGATTCTTTTCAACTCTCGTATTTCGCGGTTGGTAACCAGAAAGAAGCACAGTTTACTGAAATTATTTTAGTTGGCCCTTTCTTAAATGAGCGGGTTAATGACTCATTTCTATGGAATATAATTAGGAACAATCGTCTTGAAAATACCTGGTTCAACCCTTTAGAAAAGTTTTATAAATCATTAGTCTATTTAGGACAATCATACCTAGCAGTCGGTGATATGTTAGTAAATCTAATAGTTAACCCGCATATTGACTCTCAATTTATTATGATGAATAACAGAGATAAGCGCGATCAGCCGTTGGTACAGCTAGAGGATTATGACCGGAAGGGCTTGGACATTAAACTAAGGTATGAGGCAGAAAAGAAGTTTTTACATTTTATTGAAACTGGGGATAAAGAGAGTGCCATGAAAGCATTGCCTGAATATACAGGTGATTTTTTATATAGAGTCCCAGGGAATCCATTAAGGGCAAAAAAAAATATTACCTTTTCGAGTAATACCCTGTATAGGATCGCTGCGGCTAAAGGAGGAGTTGAACCACAATATTTACATGCAATTTCCGATAAATTCGCGTTGAGGATTGAGGAGGCTGTGTCTATGTCGGAATTAGATACAGTGGAATTCAGTATGATAGAAGAATATTGTGAGGCGGTAAAGAACTTTGCAGTTAAAGGATATAGTCCTGTCGTAAGGAAAGCCTTAGTGCATATAAATCTCTACTTTAATGAACCTATTAATGTGCAAACTATAGCTGATGAAATTGGATTTAATCGAACTTATCTTGCAAAGAAATTTAAACAGGAAGTGCAAATAAGTGTGATTGATTATATTCATAAAAAGCGGATCGATGAGGCCATTTTTCTCATTGAACAAGGGCGGTTATCGATTACAGATATTGGTATCCAAGTAGGCTTTAGCAGCTATAATTATTTTTGTAAGGTATTCAAAGAAGTTACAGGAATGACAGCAACAGAATATAAAGGCAGTAAGAAAAGAGGCACATGATTAACTCATGGCCTCTTTTTGAATGTTAAGCAGGCATCTATTGGATACCTTTCCAATAAATATCCCATGTGATCTTTTGGGCTCTTTCGTAAGCTAGGCGTGTTTCATATACTAATTGAATATCTAGACCATCCAGCATCGTAACAAAAGCAATCGTACATTCTTCAGGACTTAATCTACTCTTATGCCGGGTAAAGCATAATCTTAGTACCTCTTTTAACGCTGTTAAGTACATCCGGAACTGTGAAAGTACAAAATCATGTACCTCTAGTGGTGTAATGAATGATAATGAGTACATTAAGGTAACATTAGGTTCTGTCAAAAAACGATTCTTATGTTCAGTAATAAAATCATACAACTGTTTTTCTAATGGTTCCTCTTTATGTTCTTCAAAATAGTGACGAACAAAGGTACATTCTTCTTCGATTACCTCTTTATACACTTCCATAAGTAACACTTTTTTTGTTGGATAGTGGTAAGAAAGGGATTGTTTGCGAATTCCAGCCTCTTCAGCGATTTGAGCCATTTTAGTTCCATCATAACCAAACTGGTTAAAATGTTTTATGGCGATTTTTTTAATCTGTTCTTTGCTCATATTACCTCCATTAGCGAAAAAGTGAATCCTTCTGATTTTTTGCAGCGGCTATCTGTCTATTTTTACTGGCAGTATAAATTATATAGATAAGTAGAAACAATAAATAAGCGATTATAGCTACGAAATATACTGACTGGTATGAAAATGCTTCTGCAACGAGACCAAGAATAAGTGAACCTCCTCCTAAACCAAAATCGAAGAAATTAAAAAAGGAGGCAATAGAATTTTCGCGTTCATATATTTCTACCATGCTTAAGCACCATGTTTGAAGTGCTGGAAAAATAGCCCCAAATCCTGAGCCATATAGGAATCCGGCTATAAGAAACTGGAGTTCATTATGTGCTAATAATAACACAATAACCCCCGCTATCGTAATCATTCCTGAGGGTATTAAAACTGCTCCGGGTCCATAACGGTCAAACATTTTTCCGGAAATCACCCGCACCACTAGACCACTCGCTGCGGAAAGAAAGAAAAACCATGCAACAAGGTGAAATCCTTTTTCTACTGCGTATAAAGCCGTAAAGGACATGACACCACCAGCAGCTATTCCTGTCATAAAGATAAGAATAGAAGGGAGCAATACTCGTTTTTCGACCCATTTGAATTTTGAAGGAGTATGGTTTTCAGTCCCGTTTTCATTACTAAACTCAGATTTTCTAGAAGTAAAACAGGCGAATAATATTGCTAAGAGAGAAATCGCCATAGCACTCCAAAACATGCCATTAAAATCAAAGGATTGTAACAGACTAACCCCTATTACCGGCCCTAGAGAGATAGCGATGGTCTCCCCAACACCAAAATAACCCATAGCTTCACCCATTCGCTCCTTAGGCATATTTTCAGCCGCAATGGTTGTAATATAGATGGTTGCTAATCCAAATCCAATCCCATGAATTAAACGAATAGCAAGAAGTGTCCAAAAATCTGACGCCAGGTAGTAAAACCCTGTTGAAAGTGCACAAATTGCCATCCCGAAAATCAGTAGATATTTTTTATTGAATCTGGTTGTGAGTATCCCAGAAAATGGGCGGACAAGAATAGCTGAAACTGTAAAAATCCCTGTGATCAGGCCAATTTGGGAAGCTTCACCTCCAATGCTTGATACAAACAAGGGCAAGGTGGGAAGCAACATTTCAAACGCCATAAACAGCAAGCCGTTTGCTGCCATAATAAAGAGGAAAGAGCGGGTCCATAAGCTTACTTTTACTTTTGTAGCTGAATCGATTTGGTCAGACATAAGAATCACCTCAAAATGATATATACTTTCAAATATAAAAAGTATTTTATCTGACGATGGTCAGATTGTAAATGATTATAAAAATATTTAAAACCAATACGCAATTTTATATAAAAGATAGCAATATTGGATGTGAAAACGTATTCAATATTGCTACTATAAATCTATATAATATTTAGGGTATCGAAAAATAAATAATGATTTTGCACTGGAAAACATTCTGTTTGTTAGGAAATCTATAAACTTGGTCATGGACTAACCTATTAATGTAGCATGTCAAGGAGTTAGATAGATGTTTTTATGAGTAGAAGGGTGATCTTCATGGAAATAGGCGTAGGTACTTATCTTAAGAAGATAAATAGAAGCTTGATTATTAGTAAAATTATAGAACATGGAAAGATTTCGAGGGCTGATTTATCTAATATTACTAACTTAACTAAAGCTACTATTTCTGTACAGGTAGCAAATCTACTAAAAGAAGAGATAATAGTTGAATCGCAGCAGGAGTATAACCATGTTGGAAGAAAGCCAATCATGCTATCTTTAAATGCGGATGCTGGTTATGCTTTAGGAGTTGATTTAGACTATCAAAATATAACTTTTGCTGTATCCGATATTCTGGGGAATCCAGTTCATTCTGAAAATTTAAATGTAGAAAACTCGAACTATAAAGAGATTCTTCAAATATTAATCGACCATATAAGCGAATATAAAGAAAAATATTCTAAAAGTCGATTTGGGATTGTTGGCGTAGTCATTGGAATTCATGGAACTGTGAAGAGTGACCAAACCATCGGCTTTGTTCCACAGCATCAATGGCATAACAAGGATTTAAAGGGCGACTTAGAGAAAAATTTAGATATGATGGTTTATATTGAAAATAATGCAAATTTATGTACATTTGCGGAAAAGGTCTTTAATTGCCATCGAAGTGAGAACTTAATCAATATCAGTATGTATTCTGGAATAGGCCTAGGATTTTTGATTAATGGTGAATTGGTAAAAGGATATCAGGGACATGCAGGTGAAATGGGCCACATGATCATTAATCCTAATGGGGAATTATGTAATTGTGGTAATTCCGGCTGCTGGGAGCTTTACACTTCAGAAGTCAGCTTTTTTAAACAATTATCTAAAAAACTAAATAAAGCCAAATTGACTTATAAAGAGCTTGAAAGTCTAATTGCTTTACGAGACCCAGTAGTTATGACTCAGATAGACGTGTTTATTAAGTATATCTCTATCGGTTTAAATAATATAATAAATATATTAAATCCTGATACAGTAGTGTTTAATAGTGAATTATTGCAATTATTTCCTGATGTTGAGAGTAAAATTAAAACAAACTTAAAATCCTCCATTAGTAATTATAAAGAATTCTTATTATCAAGGCTTGGGAGAAAAGCGTGTGTATTGGGCGCCTGTACCCTGGCAATTAAGAATTTCCTAGAAATAACTGATTTAAGCCTGCCATTTGAACAAAATGTCTTGGAACAGATTATTTAAAAAAAGCCATAAATTTGAGCCCCAAAATCTTTTGTGATTTTGGGGCTCAGTGCTTGTCAAACTTATAACAATAAAACGAGGGTCTGCTTTCGTTTTCCTTCTGAAATATTAAGCTCCAATTTTCCCTTTAATGACAACCTGTTTCGTGGTCTGCTTCCTATTTACGAGATAAATACTAGCCACAATTAGTACAATTCCTAAAAATAAGAGTTTCGTAAAGGGTTCGTTCAAAAATACAGTTCCTATGACAACTGCGAGCATTGGAACTAAAAATGTAAATGTTGCCACAACACTTGCGTCCCCTGTTTTCACAAGTATGACGTACAAAATCCATGATATCGCGATTCCGAGAATTGTACCAAATGAAAGCCCCCACAAAAAAGTATCATTCCAGACAATGCTAGTCCATTTTTCAGACGAAAGTCCGGCTATCATAAGAATACATCCCCCAATTAAACACTGGAAAGCAACCATCCAAAGAGTATCAACCGAGTGAGCATTTTTTTTGGTGTAAACCGTCCCTAACGCCCAGGAAAGGGCTGATAATAAACCGAATATAATACCTAAAATTGAGACATGGCCGGAAAATCCCTCTGCGCTGACAGAAATGACTCCAAGAAACCCTAGAAGCAGCCCCAATACTTTAGTTAGTGTCATCGATTCGCCTAACCATAGCCAAGCAAGAAGACCTACTAAAATAGGTTGAAAATAGACAATTACAGAGAATAAACCCGATGGTACTAATTTAAGCCCCTCTGTTTGCAGCCCATAGAACAACGCAATATTTAAAGTGCCGGTAACAACATATATTTTCCAATTCTTTCGCCATTGAATGCGGGCACGTGTTTTCCAAATGACTGCACCTAACAGCACTCCGCCAAACAAACACCGCATCCCTGCAAAAAGCAATGGAGGTGTAAATACCAATGCAAGTTTATAAATGGGCCAAGAAACACTCCAAATTATGATTAAGCCTGCCATCATTAAAAACCATTTTCCATTCATCAAAGCCCTTCTCCCTTATTAAACTAACTAACTGGCTCATAAACTTTGGAGCCAATGTCCTATCACTAAAAAAAACAATAACTTTCATAGAATACGCCCCTTGATAAAATATTTCAATTAAGAAATCTTGGATAAAATTTACCATGACTGTTAGATTCCCAAGAAGCATAGTTAAACTGCCACATAATTCAAATCATCGCCACTACAGGTGACCTCCTAATGTTTACCTCATTTCCTGATAGGGTATTTGATGATGTAGAAAAGGCAGATCCACTAAAATGCCTGCCTATTTCTATTCTTTTATTCAATCAATCAAGGAAATAATGTTTTTGACATTGATAACATCTTCTACAGGTATTTATAATAAATAGACAACCCAAAATGAAACGAGTGTTTATGTAATGACTATTTTAAAAAATGACTGGGCTCCTTTACTAGAACGGGAATTCACAGAAAGCTATTATCTGCGTTTGCGGCAAAAACTAAAGGAAGAATACCAAAATAAAGTAATTTATCCTGATAGAAATGATATATACAATGCACTTCATTTTACTTCCTTTGAGGATACAAAAGTGGTGATTATCGGACAGGATCCGTATCATGGAGAGGGACAGGCTCATGG
Organism: Bacillus sp. ISL-18; assembly: GCF_018613415.1. Taxonomy (GTDB): domain Bacteria; phylum Bacillota; class Bacilli; order Bacillales; family Cytobacillaceae; genus Neobacillus. The sequence continues at coordinate 34,519 of NZ_JAGGQG010000029.1, forward strand.
ACTTAGTTTTTCCGTCAAGCCAGGGGTGGGCATACCGCCTTCATTGAAAAATATTTATAAAGAATTGCATGATGATATAGGCTGCGAGGTACCAAATCATGGATCTCTAACGGATTGGACGGGGCAGGGAGTGCTGCTGCTTAATGCAGTGCTCACTGTACAGGCAGGAAAGCCCAACTCGCATAAAGGGATAGGCTGGGAAAAGTTTACTGATAGAATCATAGAAATTCTGAATGAACGAACGACACCTGTAGTCTTTATCTTGTGGGGAAGATTTGCCCAGCAAAAGCAACAGCTGATTACCTCACCAAGACATTTTATTATAAAATCACCGCATCCTAGTCCGTTTTCTGCCAACAGTGGTTTTTTTGGCAGCAAGCCTTTTTCCCGGACTAATGAGTTCTTACGCCAAACAGGGCAAAAGGAGATTGACTGGACAATCTCAAACATTTAGGTAAAAAGTCTAATGGTGTTTGTTTCTATGCAGATACGCCACAAACGTTTAGGCTATCTATAACAAATCTAATCAAAGAAATACCCTGAATGGTGTACATTCAGGGTATTTCAACATTTTAAATATTATTTAGATTGATCGTGTGGAACAGTGACAGTAACACTCTTAGTTGTTACATTACCAGCTTTATCTGTAGCCGAAAAAGTAATCGTGTAAACACGTCCGTTACCGTTTCCTAAACGATCTGCACGAAGATCGAAGGTAGCAGTAGAACCAGTAATGGCTGTATTCAATTTAGCGTTCTGAATATCATCAGCTTGAAGCTTCTCATTACTAGTAATGGAAGTTAACACAACTGAGTCAACTCCTGATGCGGTATCAGACGAACGAATAGTTGCGGTGACAGGCACCATTTTATGATTCGGTGACCAAATTGTCGTTTTATCTAGAGTAATAGTTAACCTTGGTGCTGTCTTGTCAATTTTGACCGTCGCTGTATGTTGCGCTTCGTTATTTCCAGCGTTGTCTACACTCCAATAAGTGATCTTATGGACACCCTCATCAGAAATAGTGATTGAATTTCCAGTTTGTTGGTCACCGTTATCAACTTTGTAGTACGTAGCTTTAACACCAGAACTATTATCAGTCGCTGAAAGATCAACCTTAACATCTTTATTAACCCAATCTGTAGGTGCATTATCAGCAGTGACGGGTGCGACGGTGTCAACAAGTGTTAGAACGCCAAACACTGAAGTATCTTGATATCCATTACCAGTTGTGTCGTTCCATGTAGCAGAACTTTGACGTGTACCATCTTTACCGTCATTGATCTGTACGTCAAAACCAATTTTTGAGTTGTGTTGTGGAGTAACCGTTTTGAACGGAATCTTCATTTCAACGACGTAGCTATTACCCGATAAATGGGTTGCCGATTTGAAACCATTGGCAATGCTTCCAGGGTTAAAGGAAGTCTCATTGTTAAAGTTTACTCGGTATTGTCCGTCTCCGTTTTCATAAGACGATGTCTTTGCATTGTTTTCATCCACGAAGACTTCGACTGAATCCTGCTCCCATGGATTAGGGCTTGATTTGTCGAGCGAGGAATCGCTCACCTGCGTTAAAATATACAGGTTTTCCTTATCCCAAAGGACCTTGGATACACCATTTGCCCCTTGCCATGCCTGTAGATAGTGGTTAACTGGAAGTTCGGGTGCGTTCTTCCAAATATCATCTACAGTTCCATCAATGGCAGGAGTACCGAATAAAGCGGTAGATTGTTTAGCGACTTTCACTTCAGGTGAATGTTCTGCGATAAATTTATCCGGATCTGTGACAGCATAGTAGGCAGGTTTCGCTTGCAAGTTTTTATCGAAAATAAGCGGATTTTGGGCAGCTCTCCAGCTTGTCGCATCATTTAATCCCCAGAAGGTAACGCGACCGATGTGAGATGCGTGATCTTTGTAAATCTTGAACAATTGCGCGTATAGATAAGCTTGATCATTCGCTTGCTTGTCGGTCAGTTGGCTGTTGCTTCCAGCGGTAACATCAAGCTCTGAAATGCTAACCTGAACACCTAAAGAAATAAATTTTTCCATGGACGCTTGAACGTTTGCAGGATTGGTGTTTAAGTTATAGTGCGATTGCATTCCGATACCGTCAATAAGAAGTTTTCCCGGGTGAGTTTGTGCATATTTGTTGTTGATATCTTTGACCATGTTATAAATGGCTTGAGCTTTGTTCTGATTATCTTCATTGTAATCGTTGTAATAAAGCTTAATATTCCAACCATGTGCGTCAACTACTTTTCTTGCTTCTAAGAAGGCCTGTTCAACGAAGTCCGGTCCAATCGCTTTATACCAACCGGATTGACGCAGGTTTGCTTGCCAATCTGCTGGATTTGTTATGCCATCATTGATCGCTTCGTTGACCACGTCCCAAGAAACGACCTTGTTACCGTAATGCTCAACGACTGTGTCAATATGTCTTCTTAAATTGGCTAATGCTACATCACGACTTAATGGCTGTCCATTGTCATCAGAATACAACCATGTTGGTGTCTGTTGGTGCCAAACAAGGACGTGACCATGTAATTTCAGGCCTGCTGCTGCAATTTTGTTAACGAGCGCGTCCTCATCGGTAAAGTCAAATTGTCTATTCGCATCATACACTCCATCTGGTTTCATTGCGTTTTCTGCTGTGACAATATTGAAATGCTTTTTGAGAAGGTCGCCTCTAACACCATCCAAGTCTGCTGATGATACAGCATTTCCGATCAAGAAATCATTCTTATAGACATCTTTTATCGGGGTTAAATCTTGGACTGTAACCGGAGCTGAACCAGTAGGTTCAAAGGTGATGTCGTCAATATAGAAAGATGCGGTAGCGTTATTTGAACTTTCTACATAAATTGTCAAATTTTCGTCGCCTGCAGTGGTATAACGATACGTTCCTTCTAGCTTAACCCAGCCGTCTGCTTTATTGATTGTTTTCCCTTGAAGGTTATTGTAGCTGGCAGCTCCGCCAGTTCCAACCTGTGTGGAAAGCTGAAGCTGTGAGCTTTCTGGTGAAATCAGCTTGACCCAAGCAGAAATCTTATATTCTTGTCCAAGATCAATGTATTTCGCAACATTTAAAGATGGACCATTCCAGGCTTGTGTTCTGCCCTCAACCTTAAGAGCATTAGAACCGCCAGAAGTATGGTTATCTTCATTGGTTACAGTTAGCGTTTCAGTACCAGCTCTGCCCACGAAGCCACCTGTTGTTTGATTTTCAAACGTAATTGGATTGAAGGTTTGCGCTGCTGGTCTTGTGACCACAGGAGTAGGGCTAGTTACCTTTTCCGTGATCAGGATATCTCCAATGTAGAACGGAACAGTTTTTCCTGCGTCGTTAGATTGAATACGCAGTGCGCTATCTTTGCTTGTATCAACGGTGTAATCTCCAGTTAACGTAAAAGCTTGTCCTGCTTTATAATCCGCTGCTACATACAAGCCATTATAGCTGTTTACATTCTGAAGCAAAGCTTGTGCACCTGCAAGAACACTTTCACTACCGTCAACGTACCCTTTGACTGTGATCGTATATTTTTTGCCGTTTACCATGCCGACTTTGCTGAAAGGGATATCTACGCTATCCCAGTTGTTCACTCTACCGCTTACAGAGATCGCTTTTCCATCAGCATTGCCGTCAAAAACCTTTCCGGAAACTGCTTCTATTTGCGGGTTGCCTGCTTTTGTTGCAACACCTAAACCATTTTCAAAGGTTTCGTGAAAAACCGTTTGCGTTTGGTCTCCGGTTGTTGGAGGAGTTGTTGGCTCAGGTGCCGGTCCGCCAACCCAGCCTGCAATTGTTGCTAAATCTGCATCTAATACATAGTAACGACCCTTTTCGTAATCCCCAGTACTAGGGGTACCAACCTTAAATGCATACTTGATGCCGTTGGTTTTAGCAACATCCTTTACAGTCGCATTAAAAGAACCATATGGATAGGCTAAAAGGACAGGAGCTTTGCCTGTTAAATCTTTTAAATAATTTTCCGCTGTTACAATTTCATCTGAAGCTTGCGCAGTCGTCATTGGACTAGTACCCGCAGCACCATTTCCCCAGATGTTTTGATCGTGAGTTTTGGAATGATTCTCAATGCTCACACTTGGTTCATTCAACAAACTTTTCAACTGGTCTAATGACATGCTGTAACCGCCGCCAATCCAGCTGCTGACAACAAACAGAACGGATTTCATGTTATATTGCTTCAGTACGGGAAGAGCAGTGGTAACGAAGTCAGGAGTAGCATCATCAAAGGTTAATAAAACAGCCTTCGCAGGAGCCGTTGCAGTTCCTTGCATGATGCTCACATATTCATCCGCTGATAGCGTGGTGTAACCATTGTCATGAAGGTACTTCATGGCCTGGTTAAAATGATCAATGCTTGTATCAGTCCATTGGTTGGTAGGAGTTTGAACAATTCGGTGATACAAAAGAACGGGTATATCTCCATTTGTCGCTGCCTTTGCAACATGTCCAATCCAGCCTGTCGGAATTACTAAAAAAGCTACAAGAAGTAATGAAATAAATCTTTTCAACTTTCCTATCATTTTCTACCCCCACAAAAGTTTTTTTCATAACAAATGAAGCGCTTATAAATGAAGGACTGCCCTCCTCTCATTCTCTTATTCTTTTATTCTAGCTTGGCACTCAAAACTTTTAACCACCAAAAACTAAAGATAATACTTAAGAAATTAAAGATACTTCTGGTTTGCGGGGGTGAGACACTTTATGTTTTGTGTTGCATTGAATAATGATGGAAAATACTTGAAGATGAGTTTCGATATTTTTACTTATGGGGATAATAAAAACACTGATCACAATAGGAGAGTAACAGGATGAATCTATTAATGACTATTTTAATCTTGCTGCTATGTTTATTAATATCAAATGTTATCAGCCATTATATACCGTTTATTCCGACAGCATTAACACAAATTGCCTTCGGTATAATGATTGCCCTACTATCAAGCAAATTAACACTTGAACTGGAAGCAGAGTGGTTTTTGCTGCTATTTGTAGCACCATTGTTATATAACGATGGGCGGCATTTTCCGCGGGATGAACTGTGGAAAATGAGAAGACCCATCCTTGCTAATGCCATTGTCCTTGTTTTGGTCACCACTATTGGCGGTGGCTATTTCATTCATTGGATGATTCCCAATATTCCCCTTCCAGCAGCTTTTGCACTGGCAGCGATTCTGTCTCCAACGGACCCTGTTGCAGTAAATGGAATTGCAAAACGAATCCATATACCAGAAAAGGTGTTAAATCTGGTTAGAGGAGAATCCCTCATTAATGATGCCTCTGGTTTGGTGGCATTTAATTATGCAGTTGCAGCTGTTGTAACGGGTTATTTTTCCTTAAAAGAGGCGATATTTGATTTCTCCTATATGTTCATTGTTGGGGCAGCCGCCGGTCTATTCCTAGGAATCCTGATTACTTGGGTCCGCTATCTATTAAGAAAACAAGGAATCATTGATGTGACATTTCATTCCTTATTACATCTCCTGACACCGTTTGTTATTTTTATCATTGCAGAAGAACTGCTGCATGCTTCTGGAGTGATTGCAGTTGTTGTTGCTGGAATTTTTCATTCACTTGTTAAAGAAAAAACAGAAACCTTCGTAGCCGAAGAGCAAGTATTGACAGAGGGGATCTGGTCAATTGTGTTATTTGTACTTAACGGTGTTGTCTTCCTTTTATTAGGATTAAACATACCAACATCGATGGAGGAGGCTGTCAGAAATCCCAATATAGGAAATGGGTTAATCATTAGTTATGTGATCGCGCTTGGATTTGTGATTCTTGGGATCCGTGCTATCTGGTCGTACTTTATTTCATATTATGAATATCATGAGGCAGGAACAAAGAATACACCGAAGCCCGATATAAAAACAGCACTAATCACTAGTTTAACAGGTGTTCGCGGAGCTGTGACAATGGCAGGCATACTTTCGATTCCTTTTACCAAGATAAACGGCGCGGCATTTCCGGAACGTTCCTTGCTTCTCTTTTTGGCAGCAGGGGTGATACTGTTTACCCTGCTTGCTGCTACAGTGTTTTTGCCATTTTTAAGTGAACGCGAAAAGATTGAAGGAACGGACAAGCATTACATAAGCATTCAAGAGGCAAAGCGAAAGATTTTGCTGGCAGCGATAAAGAAGATTAGAGAAGAAATAAACGAAGAAAATGAAGCCGCAGGATATGAGTTAATGACTGAATATAAACGAAAATTTCATCAAATCCAACCTAGTAAGAATGCGAGCTCAAAATATTCCCATGTCTTTCAACAACAGGTAACCGAAACTCGATTACTGGCACTAAAAGTGGAAAGAATCTATTTACATGAGCTTATGAGAAAAAAAGGGCTGGATGAGGAAGTATTTGCTACGTTTGAAAAAGCGCTGGATCATCGTGAAGAAGCGTTATCTAACAATGTTCGCTCGAGGTCCTTGTATCTTTTACGGGTAATAAAAAGAACATGGGGCCGCTTTTGGCTAAAATATCGAAAAGATAAAGAAGTAAGAGTCGCTAGATTACGTGTAAGCAGAGGAATTCAATTAAAATCCTTGCATGCCGCACTAAAATTTCTAGAAGAATATTCAAACAAATCAGATAAAATAACAGATGCTGTGAATCTGGTGATCCTCGATTACAAACGAATCATTGATCAATTAAAACAACGGGCTGCCCGTTATAATGAAAAAAGCGAAGAGCAAAAAGAAGAGCTGCGGCTGAGGGTCATGGATATCGAACGTGCAGAAATACATAGGATGTACGAGTTTGGTGAAATTGGCAGAGATCAAACAAAAGAACTTCGAAAATTCATAAACTACATTGAAAGTGTGACTTTATACGAACATGTGGAGTAACTTTCTAATAGGGAAAATACAAATTAGAACTAGTTAGCAAAGCAAATGGGTCTTAGGCACAAGTAAAATAATGAAATGGGATCATAGATCCTGTTTCTTTTTTTTGCCGGCTATACCTCCTCTAGCATGTAATAACAGAAGTCGACATTCTAACTAAATTATTCTACATTAAATTACAATTATATTACATTATCGACTAATTCATTGTTTTTAGTCCTTTCGGAATATAAACTAGGATTATATTAAGAATAGATTAAGAATGTATGAATGAATTATAGGTTACTAGAGGAGAACTAATTATGATAAAAAAATTAATAAAATATACCGTATCCGCTTCCATAATTGCGACAATGATTTCTGCTACACCTGCTTTTGCGAATCCAGTCACCCAAGGTCAAATCAATCAAACACAAAATCAAATTGATGACTTTGAAACAAAAGTTCAACAATTAGACGATCGAATTTCTATTGCAATTGAGAAAAGTCAAGAACTTAACAATCAAATTAAAACACAACAAGGGAAAATCGAAGAAACAAAGGGTGAAATCACAGCAGCCCAAAAGTCTCTGGATGCTCACAAAGAGGTCTACGCTGAAAGACTAAAAACTATTCAATTAGAAGGTAAACAGTCTGTAGCAACTTACGCAGAACTTTTGCTGTCATCTGATAACATTTCTGAGTTTTTAACTAGGTTTACTGCGATTTCTAGTATTATGCAAAGTGATACAGATTTGCTGAATGGTTTGAATGAAAAAGAACAAGCGTTAAAAAATGCTGAGGAAAAATTACATAATGAATTCGATCAATTAAAAGAGAGCCAAACTGAATTAGCTTCTGAACAACAAAAAATTGCAGAAGATAAAAAAGAAATTGAGCAAGAATTAGCAGATGCGAAAAATACATTACAAAATCAACAGGCACAATTGGCAGAACAAAAGGCTGAAGAAGCCCGCCAGATTGCACAACAAAAGGCTGAGGAAGCAGCTCGTCAGTTAGCCCAACAGCAAGCCCAACAACGTGCTCAACAAGCGCAACAGCATGCCCAACAAGCCCAACAACATTCCCAGAAGCCTGCTCGACAAACCGAGCAAGCACCTGAACAGCAAGCACCTGTAACGCAAGCGCCAGTAAGCAGCACGCCTGTTAAACCTGCACCAACGGCAGTCGCAGCCCCTCCAGTTAACTCTGGTTCGGCAAGTGCAGTTATTGCCTATGCAAAACAATTTTTGGGCACTCCGTATGTTTGGGGCGGGACAACACCAAGTGGATTTGATTGCTCGGGTTTCACCTCATATGTGTTTAGAAATGCAGCTGGCATTAATCTTCCAAGGGTAGCACGAGACCAGCAAGATGTTGGTACCAGAATTTCTCCTAGTCAAGTACAGCCGGGAGATTTGGTATTCAGAGGAAATCCAGCTTACCATGTTGGTATTTACATTGGAGGCGGACAATATATCCACGCGCCACAAACAGGTGACGTCGTAAAAATCGCAGCTTATAACCCGTCTAAATTTACTAGTGCAGCTAGAGTTTTACGTTAGGTTTAAATATATAGCTATAATCTAAAAACATCCTATTTACGAGAATAGGATGTTTTTTTTGTAAAACAGTAAATTTTATATTTACTCGTGAATAAATAGATTAAACACTGTTGTAAATAGGGTGTGAGATAATGTGACGATAATGTTCAAAAAGTGCCGAATATAGTTTATTATCAATTTGTTAAGTTAACAATATTGTTTAAATTAAAAATATATAGACAAATGTGTGTAAACAATATTAAAATTGTGTAAGAGCTTACATAATATTTTAAGGAGGATTGAAGGATTTGGAATTAATAATGAGAAACATGTTTCAATCACTTGGGAAAAACTCTTCCGCCAATAAACTTGCAAAGAAATATGGATTGCGTTTTGGGGCAAACCGTTTTGTAGCAGGTGAATCTATTAAATCTGCTATAGAGGCTGTTAAAAGGCTTAATAGCGAGGAGAAGGTTGTGACCTTAGACCATTTGGGTGAATTTGTTTATACCGAAGAAGAGGCACTCGAATCAGCAGCCATGTGTATTCAAACTTTGGATGCTATTAATGAAGCAGGCGTTAATTCAAATCTTTCCCTTAAGATGACTTCTCTTGGCCTTGATATTAGCAAAGAGCTGTGTATGAAAAATATGCGTAAAATTCTCGATCGTGCTAAACTCTATAATAATTTTGTACGAATTGATATGGAGGATTATGCACATTGCCAACTATCAATCGATATTTACAAAGAGCTTCGCAAGGAATATGACATTGTCGGCCTGGTCATCCAAGCTTATCTCTACAGGACCGAGCAGGATATAGCCGAGTTAAATATGCTGAATGCAAACTTACGCCTTGTAAAAGGAGCTTACAAAGAATCACCGACTGTAGCCTTTCCAGAGAAAACAGATGTGGATGAAAACTACAAAAAAATCATTAAGCAGCATCTACTGAATGGCAACTATACTGCCATCGCAACCCATGATGAAACAATGATTGAATATACCAAGTCAGTTGTTAAAGAGCATCAAATACCGAAAGAGCAATTCGAATTCCAAATGCTTTATGGAATTTGTGAAGATATTCAAACAAAACTAGTAAAAGAAGGCTTTAAAGTTCGAGTGTATGTACCATACGGGGTCGATTGGTTTGGCTATTTTATGAGACGTTTGGCAGAAAGACCTGCTAATGTTTGGTTTGTACTGAAAAATCTATTAAAATAACAATTTTGTATACAGAGGAGTCGAAAAATTATGACAACAACAATTCAGGTATCACCATTTAAAAACGAGCCTTTCACTGATTTTTCAATCGAGGAAAATAAACAATCCATGTATGCAGCTCTTGCAAAAGTTAAAAAGGAGCTTGGCAAAAAGTATCCGATAGTAATAGGAAATGAAAAAGTGTTTACCGAAGAGCAAACCGTTTCTATAAATCCTGGGAATTTCGATGAAATTATTGGAACTGTTAGTAAAGGGAATCAGGAGCTGGCTGAAAAGGCTATGCAGGAAGCTTTGAAAACATTTGAAACGTGGAAAAAAGTTGCCCCTGTCGAACGGGCAGAGTATTTATTCAAAGCAGCTGACTTAATGAGACAACGAAAGCATGAGTTTTCCTCCTACTTAGTATATGAATCAGGGAAAAATTGGGCTGAGGCTGATGCGGACACAGCTGAAGCCATTGATTTTATGGAGTTTTATGCGAGGGAAATGATTCGCTTGAGTGAAACAAGCATTCATCAACCTCTTACTAAAATTGAAGGAGAAGACAACCAAATATCTTACATCCCGCTGGGCGTGGGAATTGTCATATCTCCATTTAACTTCCCATTGGCCATCATGGCGGGTACTACCGTAGCCGCGATTGTATCTGGTAATACCGTTATTTTAAAGCCTGCAGATGCAACTCCTGTGATTGCAGCTAAATTTGTAGAATTAATGGAAGAGGTTGGACTACCTTCAGGTGTACTTAACTTTATGCCTGGGGATGGAATCGACGTGGGTGAATATTTGGTTGAACATCCAAAAACACGATTCATCTCGTTTACAGGCTCACGTGCTGTAGGTTGCCGTATTTATGAGCGGGCATCAAAGGTTCAGCCAGGCCAGTTGTGGTTAAAGCGTGTCATCGCCGAGATGGGTGGGAAAGACGGCGTTGTCGTTGATGAAACAGCTGACTTGGATGCAGCCGCGGCAGCAATCGTGGCTTCAGCTTATGGTTTTCAGGGACAAAAATGCTCGGCTGGATCTAGGGCGATTATCGTAGAATCGGTTTATGACCAAGTGGTAGAAAAAGTAGTAGAATTGACGAAGAACCTATCCATTGGTTTGCCGGAAGAGAACTGTTCAATTGGTCCAGTAATCGATCAGAAATCGGTCGATAAAATTATGGACTATATTGAAATTGGTAAAACGGAAGGCAGACTGCTTACTGGCGGTTCAAGAGCGGAAGGGAACGGATTTTATATTGAACCAACAATTTTTGCTGATGTTAATCCAAAAGCCCGTATCATGCAGGAGGAAATCTTTGGACCGGTTCTAGCGATTTCGAAAGCTGCTGATTGGAAGGAAGCCATTGAGATTTATAATGATACAGAGTATGGTTTAACAGGTGCCTACCATTCAAAGGATGAGGAAAGAATTAACTTTGCTCTTGAAAATATGCATTGTGGCAACTTGTATATCAATAAAAAGTGTACGGGTGCATTAGTGGGAGCACACCCGTTTGGCGGTTTTAATATGTCAGGAACGGATTCAAAAGCAGGCGGATACGATTACTTACTGTTATTTACTCAAGCTAAGTTAAAATCTAAAAAACTATCATAACCAAAAGGATCGGAGAGCCCCCTCTTGAGGGGGCTCTCCCGGGAAATTGAACCAAGTGTATCTTCTATGGATGTAATCGTGTTATTATGGGGTAATACGGAAAATGGGGGATGAAGATTGAATACTCAGATACTTATTTCAATTGGTATTTATATGGTGGGAATGCTGTTAATTGGTTATTTCGCCTACAAACGAACTTCTAATCTATCAGATTATATGATTGGTGGAAGAGGCCTGGGAGCGGCAGTTACGGCATTAAGTGCCGGTGCATCTGATATGAGCGGATGGCTGCTAATGGGATTGCCTGGTGCGATGTTTACCCAAGGTTTGAGTGCATCCTGGATTGCCATCGGTCTGACAATAGGCGCATATTTAAACTGGCTGTACGTGGCTCCAAGACTGCGAATTTATACGGAAACCGCTAATAATTCAATGACGATACCAGCCTATTTGGAAAATCGTTTTGGGGATAACTCGTCAATACTGCGGTTAACTTCCGGACTTGTTATTATTGTATTCTTTACCTTCTATGTTTCTTCTGGAATGGTATCAGGCGGGGTTCTTTTTGAGTCAACTTTCAATCTTAACTATCAGGCAGGTCTTTGGATAATAGCTGCTGTTGTCATTGGCTATACTTTATTCGGCGGATTTTTAGCGGTTAGTTGGACCGACTTTGTCCAAGGAATAATCATGGTGATTGCTCTTATTCTTGTTCCCGCTGTCACTATAATTCAAGTAGGCGGATTTGACTCGGCATTTGGTGAGATCAAAGGGATCGATCCTAAATTATTTGATATTTTTAAAGGGACTTCATTGCTCGGGATTATTTCTTTAATGGCATGGGGGTTAGGTTACTTTGGACAACCTCATATCATTGTTCGTTTTATGGCAATCTCATCCGTAAAAGAGATTAAGAAAGCTCGGAAAATAGGTATGGGATGGATGATTTTCTCTGTCGGTGGCGCGATGTTTACTGGGTTTATTGGCTTAGCTTATTATTCAAAGCAAGGACTTAATCTATCAGATCCAGAAACAATTTTTATTAAATTAAGCGGTATTCTTTTCCATCCACTCATTACTGGTTTTTTGTTAGCGGCATTATTAGCTGCCGTCATGAGTACGATTTCTTCGCAACTTTTGGTTACGGCAAGCTCGCTGACAGAAGATGTCTATAAGACTTTTTTCCGCAGGTCAGCAACAGACAAAGAGCTGTTGCTTGTAAGCAGACTTTCCGTCCTTGTTGTTTCCTTTATAGCTGTATTACTGGCCTTTAATAAAAATGGCACTATTCTCTCCCTTGTTGCTTATGCATGGGCAGGCTTTGGAGCAGCTTTTGGGCCTGTTATTCTGTTGAGCCTTTACTGGAAACGGATGAATCGGTGGGGGGCTCTTGCCGGTATGGTTGCAGGAGCGGTTACTGTAATTGTTTGGGCGAATGTTCCCGTATTGGCAAAAAGTCTTTATGAGATTATTCCAGGGTTCATTGTTGGGTTGGCCGCTATCTGGTTAGTCAGTTTAGTTACACCGGAACCGAGTGACCAGTTAAAGAAAGAATTTGATCAATACAAACAATCAGCATAATTGTTAAGTTGCAAGAGATATTTCTGATTTTGATTGTTTAGTCAAAATTCTTGATTAAGTTGGCGGGGAAGTATTCAGTAATTCCATTTAAAAAAGCTGAAGCCCGTACCATACGGGTTCAGCTTTTTTGTACTTAATCTAAGCTTTGGTGATTGATAATCAGGCGCCTTATTATATCTAACAAAGATAAACTCGTTGTTAAAAATTCAGATAAAATCAGTTATTATAATAATGTTTTTGCTTTATAGGTGTTGAAGCATTCTTGATGCGATTAAGTGGATAAAGCGTTTTATTTTGTGTTAAAGTGAAAGAAAAGCGAGAAAGGATTATAGTATGTTCAAAAGTGCACAATATCAATTAGATTACTCCTTTACAATTGTAAATGATCGTACACCGTTAACTGAAATTAAAAAGAAACTGAACGAGTATAATTTTGTCGTTGTTGCAGATGGAGCATACTTTATCATTAATAACTATGAATATAACCTGATGGCTTTAGGGAACGATTCTAAGCCTATTATTGACTGGCTTCGGCATCTCAAATGGCTGCCTTCAACAGTAGTTTTAGCTGATAAAGGTCTCCCGTCGGAAGTGGACTGGAGAAGGCCAGTCCTTTTTAAAAATGAAGGGGGATACATTGGAATCCTAACATCAGGAAAGGAAATTAAAAAACTTAATGAAGAGAATAACAAGATTGCAGCTTATTTTGAAACCTTGGCTGAGACTATAAGTGATTCTGTTACGGCAGTGGATGAATCAGGAAATGTTGTTTACTGGAATACAACAGCAGAAGAGACATACAAGATTAAAAAGGAATTTATCCTGGGTAAGAAAATTGGTGAGCACTTTAATGATGACTCGGTTATTCTTCATCGAATTCTGAATGAAGGGCGGTTTGTAAGGGGAGAGTACCATCGTCCAAATAAAGATACGCATGTTCTAATAAATGCCTTACCGATTATAATTGAAAATAAAATTATCGGCGGTGTCGCTACAGAACATAATATTACCAATATTATTCGGCTTAATGAAGAGTTGGACTCAAACTCATCTTTACTCGTCCCTAAAACAAATCCGTTTTCCACAATGGTAACGGGAAGTGCGAGATTTCAAGAGTCATTGAAAATTGCGCAAAAGGTAGCGCATGCCGACATACCGATCCATATAACAGGGGAACCTGGTTCAGGCAAGGAAATGTTAGCACAAGCGATTCACTATGGTGGAGCAAAAGCAGATGGAGCTTTTATCACTTTAAATTGTGCGGTTATTCCTGCGGCCATATTAGAAATTGAACTTTTTGGTTTTCAAAAGGTTACCGACACCTCCGAACAGCAAACTTTGCAAATTGGAAGGATTGAACAGGCGTCTAATGGTACGTTATTTATTGAAGATGTTGATAAAATGCCGCTATCCATCCAAGGAAAGCTGCTGGAATACCTAGTCGACCATAGTTTCAACAGGGTTGGAGGGGTAAAGAAGATTGCATCTAGTACCCGGATCATAACGTCCACCTCGGAACCCATTGATTTGCTGCTAAGGGAAGGGAGTTTAAATGAGAAGCTCTACTTCCATCTATCAGTAATTACAATCGATATCCCTCCGCTTCGGGCCAGAAAAGAGGATATTGTCACATTGGTTGATAAATTTATCAATGAGTTTAGTGCTAAATATAAAAAAATGGTTCCAGAGGTTCATCCCGAAACGATGCTCCACATAGTGAACTATGATTGGCCTGGGAATGTGCGTGAAATCAGGAATACCATTGAAAGAATCGTTCTATTGAATGACAAGCCAATTATTACAAGTGAACAATTGCCTGAGAACATAAAGAGCAAAATTATAATCAATCATAACGAGGGAAAAGGTGCGGAAAACACCTCTTCCGAAGTTTCCTCAAAGAATGCGGAAGCGTTGCAAATAGAAGAGGCATTAAGAAAAACATATGGAAATAAGAGCGCCGCGGCTAGTTTACTCGGTATTTCACGGGGGACTCTTTATAACAAAATAAAAGAATATGGTTTAAGTTGAGCTATTCTATTAAACACCAACATGTGTGTATTTTTAAACCTCACGCTTTATAAAAGAGGAGGAAAAAATTCATGGGGCTACCAATAAATTTGATACAGATAAGAGCAGTAGTTTTAGCTGCTGGTGTTTCCTCTAGAATGGGGAAATTTAAGCCTTTGCTTCCGATTGATGGAAAACCTATGCTTGAGATTGTTTTAACAAAGGTTTTATCGTTTCCATTTCAAGAAGTCATGGCAGTTGTTGGGTATAAAGGACAGGAACTAAAAGAAGCTATAAATCTTGAAGATGATCGATTCAATTGGATCACAAATGAACAATTCTTAGAAGGGTTAAGTAGTTCTATAAAAGCAGCAATCGGTTTTGGTAATAATGAAACAAGTGGTGTTTTAGTTTTCTTGGGTGACCAGCCCTTTTTAAGGATATCGACAATCGACCAAATTCTCAAAGTTATTATAGAAAAGGGACTAGCTCAATCCAAATTTATTGTTCAACCAACCTACAATGGAGCACCGGGGCATCCTGTTTTTATTTCTGCCTCAATGATCCCTTATTTAAAAACAATCACCGGTGACCAGGGGGCGAAACCGATTTTTAAATTTGCTGATCAACATATTTACGTACCGATAGATGATGAATGGACGATTTTGGATGTGGATACGAAACATGATTATCAAAAACTAGTTAACCATTCTATATGAAGCTGCTCTCTCCAGGGAGCTGCTTTTTTAATAACTGATCAACGCATACTCCACATTACCTAGAAGGAGAAAAGGTATAATAACTATGCGAAGGCAAAAAGTAAAAAGGGATCACCTTTTTACGAAGAATAACAAAAAATGATAATTTTATGTAGAAAAGGAGCTGCCATGACAAAAATAGGATGGAATTTTGATAACAGTTACTCCCGACTTCCTAATTCATTTTTCACCAGTCAGAATCCAAGCCCTGTAAATTCCCCAAAGCTAGTGGTTCTGAATGAACTATTGGCAGAAGAATTAGGATTGGACGTGTTAGGGCTTCAAAGTGAAGACGGTACAGCGGTGTTTGCAGGCAACGAAATCCCTGACGGTGCCGCTCCGCTTGCTCAAGCCTATGCCGGGCACCAATTTGGGCATTTTACCATGCTGGGAGACGGCCGGGCAGTACTGCTTGGGGAGCAAATTACCCCTAAAGATGAACGGTTCGATATTCAGTTAAAAGGTTCAGGTCGAACACCTTACTCGCGCGGCGGTGATGGCAGAGCAGCACTCGGACCAATGTTGCGCGAATACATTATCAGCGAAGCCATGCATGCACTTGGAATTCCAACTACCCGCAGCCTAGCAGTAGTTACAACCGGGGAGACAATTATCCGCGAAACCATGTTACCTGGTGCCGTTCTTACACGAGTGGCTGCCAGCCATATCCGTGTCGGAACATTCCAATATGCAGCAGGAAGAGGAGAAGTGGATGATCTGCGAGAATTGGCTGACTATACTATAAAGCGCCATTATCCACATATTAAAGATGCTCAGAACAAATATTTATCGCTGCTACAGGAAGTTATTAAACGCCAGGCTGCTTTGATTGCCAAATGGCAGCTAATAGGTTTTATCCATGGAGTCATGAACACTGATAATATGGCAATAAGTGGTGAAACCATTGATTATGGACCTTGCGCCTTTATGGATCAATATGATCCGGCCACGGTTTTTAGTTCAATTGACAGAGAAGGGCGGTACGCCTATGCTAATCAGCCGTACATTGGCGGATGGAATCTGGCACGATTTGCGGAAACTTTACTGCCGCTTCTCGATAAAAGTCAAGAGCAAGCTCTTCAATTAGCACAGGAGAATATTTCAGGATTTACAAAGTTGTTTCAAAAAAATTGGCTCACAGGGATGAGAGCGAAACTAGGCATATTTAACGAAGAGGAACAGGATGAATCATTATTTGAAGAACTGCTCAATTTGATGCATAAGTATAAGGCCGACTATACTAATACATTCCTAGCCTTAACCTTTGATAAATACGAAGAGAACGAGTTATTTGGGTCCGTTGGATTTACAAAATGGAAGGAGCGGTGGCTGGGTAGACTTGAAAGGCAGGAAGAAACAAAAGAGCAATCCCGCCAGTTAATGAGGAGCAGTAACCCTGCGGTAATCCCTCGAAACCATCGGGTAGAGGAAGCGCTTGAAGCGGCAGTAAATTATGAAGATTACGGCGTCATGAACAGGCTCTTAGCTGTGCTCTCAAACCCGTATGCTCATACTGCGGAACAGGTGGAATATGGTAAACTGCCTGAACCTTCAAAAATTCCTTACCAAACCTTTTGTGGAACCTGAGATAAGAGTTGCAGGGCTAAGTGACTATTTTATTTTGAGAAAATACTGATAACTTATTGCTAAATATGGAAGAATATAATATATTTAGTATGGATATAGAGTCGATGCTCTGTTCTTATGTTATAAACTTGGCAATTTGTGTAAATAGGGAAATTTATAAAGGTAATGAATTCTAGAAAATGTATGCTAGATTTTAAAGCCACAGTAAGAAGTAGGTAATTACCTGCTCTTATTGTGGCTTTTTTATTTTTTTAAATGATGAAAGGAGGATCTGCCTTATGGTTATGCATGGAACCGATCGAAAAAGTGTTCTGTTAAAAGTGTACCGAGATACGAATATGGATAAGGATTTTTCGATCCTGTCAAAAACTCGTGATGCGTTTATACTGATCGATTTGCAAGGAAATATTGAATATGCCAGCCATGCTTGTGAACCACTACTAGGTTTTTCAAGGGATACTTTGCAACAGAAAAAGTTAAATAAACTGTTTGTAACCGACTTTTTAGATCAAGAGCAAACCTTCTTTAAAGGCAGAGAACAGGAGAAAATTGATAATTTTGATGCTAAGGTAAACGTAATTGAGGGAAGTACATTAGATGTTAACGTTACCGCGATTCCTATTTTTTTTGAACACGAGTTTCTTGGCTCGTATTTAGTTTTAAAGGATATAACGTTCATTAAACAAAATAGGTTATCGTTGGAACGTGAACAAGAGTATCATACCCTAATCCATCATTTATCCCGCTTATCAGAAAAACAAGCCACTGCCGGACAACTAGCTGCCGGTATTGCCCATGAGATACGCAACCCCATTACAGCCATTAAAGGCTTTTTACAATTACTAATGGGAGAAAACATTGGTAATAAAATCTACTTCGAAATCATTAATTCAGAGATCGATCGGATTGAAGGCATTCTAAAGGAATTAATGGTACTTGCTAAACCATCCAAACAAAAAAATGAAAGAGTAAATCTTCAAGTCTTATTAGATCAAGTTGTTACCTTAATGGCCTCACAGGCCCTCCTTAATAATATCCAAATCGACAAACAGTTTGATTTCACTAACATGTGGATCGTCGGTGATCCTAACCAGTTAAAACAGGTTTTAATTAATTATATAAAAAATGCAATTGAAGCAATGTCCGATGGAGGAGTCCTGATAATAAATGGAAGTCCCCTTGTAGGCGGGCAGGTCAAAATTAGTATTATCGATCAGGGTCGTGGGATTCCCCCTAGCATTCTTTCTCAAATTGGCCAGCCTTTTTTTACAACAAAAGAAAACGGAACGGGGCTTGGCATGCTGGTCAGCCGGCAAATTGTAAAAGAACATAAAGGGGATCTATGCATTGAGAGTGATTCAAATGGGACCTCTATCCATGTGAAATTACCCTTATCGTCACAAGCATAAACGTTGGGCCTTTTTATTTTTTTTCTAATGGTGTTGTTATCTTGAAGAATTAATGTTATTATGATATTTGTCTAATGTCTTGCAGTCATTAGTTTTGGTGCCTTATTTTAAGAACATTATATATAATACTTTCTTTGTGATGGTAAATGGTGGAAACTATTTTTATATAGTCGTCTTTTCCGTGGCCTAACTTCCTTTTAGTGAAGTTAGGCCTTTTTATATTTTATTAGGGGGATTTGAATGGTTGCAACTCAAGAGGATTTGCTTTCTCTAAGCAGTTCATTTAGTAAAATAATAAAGCGGGGATTTGGTAAAGGTCCTGAAAGCTGTTATACATATTTAAAAGGAAATATATTATACGTTCATATCCGTAATTTTATGATACCAGCAGAAGAAATTTTATCAGAAAAACAAGAATATGATTTGGCAACAAAATTCCGTTCATCGGTCATAACCGTTTTGTCAAAAGAAGTAATGCAAGAGGCATCGCAACTTTTAGGGATTTCGTTTGAATCCTTGTACCAAGATTGGAACTTTAATAGCAATTCGGGAATTTTACTTTTAGTAAATAATCGCAGTAATCCAGTTGTGAAAATAGATGATCGTCTTGAGAAGAAGCTATTTCATCTAATCCGAATGGTGGGCTCACAGCTTCACAAGGTTCCCAGGCAATTAAAGGTAGTGAAGGATACGCAGAATATCTGTGCAATTGAATTAAAAGGGGTTATGCTGCCGTTAGACCATTTGTTAGCAGAAAATGGCGATTCCGACTTATTATTAACTTATACAAGAGAAATTAAAAAAGGGTATTATCAGCATAAACTGCTATTTGAAGACTTATTTAATCGGTCGATTGAGGATTTATTTATGATATGGGATATCCCTGCTAATAAAGGGTTCTTAATCTTTAGTTTCAATAAGACCTATACATAAAATGATCGACTATAAAATTTTTACTGCCTGGGAATGTTAATGTAAGGCAGTATTTTTTTGCCTTTACCCGAAAGTGAGGTCGAAACCTAAATGGTATTGCCACTGCAACAAAAGCTAATGGATATTAGCAGCCTAACTAGCAAATTGCTAAGAAAAAGTTTTGGGCGTGGACCGGAATCCTGCTATGCTTATGCAAATGAGCGGTTTTTAGTGTTTTACATACGCGGTTTCATGTCTCCATTAGAATCGACTTTATTGGAGAATGGAAATCCTGATAATATTGATATCTCGCGACATATTGTTATGAAGTCGGTAAGTAACCAGTTAAAAGGAATTCTTGAACTGGAATTTGAACAGGATATTGAATCCTTTTACCATGATTGGAACTATCCGCAAAATACAGGGATGATTGTAGTCGAATTTGAAGGTGAGATTACACAGCCTATGGCTCGAAATCAGGGGGGCTCTGTGGACCTTAAACCTTTGATTGAAGAGGTAGAGAGGATAAGCATATTGGTACAAAAAAGACCTGAAAGAACAGAAGCCTATTTTATTTCACCAAGTATTTATTTAATAAAACGCGATGGGATTTTAGTTCAGATTGAAAAGGCATTAGTTTCTAAGGGATATGAACATACACTCTTGGTCACTAAGGATGAACTGGAAAAATCATATTTACATCGAGATGGCCGCTTTGAAGAAATCTTTCAAAATCCTGTTGCGGACATTTTTGTGGATTGGGACTTAAGCGAAGATAGAAGCATCATGTGCTTTGTTTTAAAGGATAATAAGTAAAAGTATTATGAGAACAACGGCACTTGGCAGGTTTTAAGCTACGATGGTTAAATTTTTGTCCATGACAGGCCTCCAATAATCTGCCATAATCATCCTAGGTACGAGTAGAAACGGGGTGATTTTATGTTTATTGTTACTGAAGCGGCAAATCAAGAGCTAAAAACAAGGTTAAAACAATATGGTCCTAAACAGTTTATTCGGATGCAAATGCGGAAAAGTTGTTTTATGAAAGTGAAGGTAACATTAGAAGAAAACATTCAAGCTAATGATACAGAAGTCACAAGAGATGGTTTGCACTTCATTATTGACGCAGGAGAATGTCATTATTTCAATCATAAAACGTTAGATTATCTTCCGGATGCAACTGGTTTTAAACAATTTGAGATTATTTAGTCGGATTATTTTTAAAGAAGCCGTATTTTCCCATGGGAGAATTCGGCTTTTTTTATCAAAATAGTACAAATGAAAACGTTGACAGAATGATGACCTAAGAGTACTATAAAAGTGTACTTAATATTTACGAACGTCATTCGGTAATGTCGAACAGAAAGAGGGGACGAAGTGACGGAACGCCTGATTCAATCAATTGAAAGAGCTGCAGATATCCTCGAAGTTTTTTTGACTTCACATCCAGAACAAAGTATTAAAGAAATTAGCGACAGATTGAACTTATCAAAGAGTACTGTCCACGGCATTATTAAAACCTTGGAACATCGAGGTTACCTGGAGCAAAATTTAGACAATCTGAAATATCGACTCGGAATTAAACTTTTTGAACTAGGTAATTATGTAGGGAAGAATCTTGATATTGGTAGAATTGCCAGACCTATCATTAAAGATCTTGTTGAAGAACTAAATGAAACCGTTCACCTAGTTACGCTGCAGCGAGATGAACTAATTTACATTGAAAAGGTAGAGGGTCCAAGTGCCTTAACGATTTATTCCCATATTGGTAAAAGAGCCCCATTTCATTGTACAGGTGTTGGCAAAGCGATCCTGTCCCAATTAAGTGAAGAAGAGGTAGATCGTATTTTATCATCCGTCAGCTTGGAAGCATTCACGGAGTTTACGACCACCGATATCGAGGAAATCAAAAGCATTTTGCCCTCAATCCGAGAACAAGGTTATGCCTTCGATGATGAAGAGATTGAGCTAGGACTTAAATGTGTAGCTGCACCAATCTTTAATTATCAAGGGAAGGCAATTGCTTCGATAAGCTGTGCCGCCCCTAAAATGAGGTTAGATGAAGAACGTCTGCCTAAAGTAATTGAGGGAATTAAACATGCTGCAGCTGAGATTTCAAGACAGTTAGGTTACAAAGGGGAAAATGCACTCTAAATAGAGCAAGTATAGAGAATAAATTTTTGCTCTGTTAAACGTTCGATGTTTATTAACTCTGTTGATTGGAGCGGAAGTCAACAGTCCAATTTAATAGAGCCTATATTAAAAAAAATGTTGGTATTGGAGGAGAATTATTTTGTCAAAAGTAAAAGTTGCCGTTCTTGGATCGGGGAACATTGGTACAGATTTAATGATTAAACTAGGCCGTTCTGAACTATTAGAGTTAACTGCTGTGATTGGGATTGACCCACAATCAGATGGACTCCGTCGTGCGAGGGAATTAGGTTACGCCGGGGTTGATACAGGAATTGATGGATTCCTTGCTGATCCAACCTTAGAAGCAGATATCGTCTTTGATGCCACGTCTGCAAAAGCGCATTTATATAATGCAAAAGTTTTAAAAGAAGCGGGCATCAAAGTAATTGATATGACTCCAGCT
Source organism: Bacillus sp. ISL-18 (assembly GCF_018613415.1). GTDB lineage: Bacteria > Bacillota > Bacilli > Bacillales > Cytobacillaceae > Neobacillus. The sequence goes on from NZ_JAGGQG010000029.1 coordinate 56,587, forward strand.
GCTGTAGGACCATATGTATGTGCAGCTGTTAATATTGAGGACCATTTAGATAAAGATAATATCAATCTGATTACTTGCGGCGGCCAAGCAACCATTCCAATGGTACATGCTGTAAACCGTGTTGCACCCGTTGAATATGCAGAAATCGTTGCTACCATTGCAAGTAAGAGTGCCGGGCCTGGAACACGTGCCAATATTGATGAATTTACGGAAACCACTTCCAGAGCAATTGAAGTAGTCGGAGGAGCGAAAAAAGGGAAAGCCATTATGATATTAAACCCTGCTGAACCGCCAATCATGATGCGTGATACAGTTTATACACTTGTTGAAGAAGGAAAAATGGATGAAGAAGCGATCAGACAATCCATCGCTGAAATGGAGAAAGTAGTTCAATCCTATGTGCCTGGATACCGTCTCCGGACTGAAGCAATTTTTGACGGTAATAAAGTGACGATCTTCCTTCAAGTAGAAGGTGCTGGTGATTACTTGCCGGTTTATGCAGGTAACCTTGATATCATGACTTCTGCTGGTGTAAGAATTGCTGAAGCATTTGCGAAAAAACTATTAACGAAAGAAACAGTTTAAGCTGTTAGAAAGGGGTAAAGAAAAATGACAAATGAGAGAGATATCGTAATTACCGAGGTAGCCTTACGGGATGGAAGTCATGCGATTAACCATCAATATACAGTTGAACAAGTACTTAAAATCACCAAAGCATTAAACGATGCTAACGTACCCTTTATAGAAGTATCCCATGGAGACGGGCTAGCGGGCTCTTCCCTGCAGTACGGCCTTTCCCGTACGAATGAGATGGAATTAATTGAAGCGGCTGTATCCGTTGTTGATAAATCAAAAATTGCTGTGCTTCTTTTACCAGGAATCGGTACTTTGCATGAATTAAAAGAAGCTGCAAATTTAGGTGCTAAAATGGCCCGAATTGCTACACATGTGACAGAGGCAGACGTAGCTCCACAGCATATTGCTTATGCCAAAGAACTAGGGATGGAAACAGTTGGATTCCTTATGATGAATCATATGGCTCCAGTTAATAAATTAGTTGAACAAGCTAAATTAATGGAAAGCTATGGTGCTGATACAGTTTATGTTGTCGATTCTGCAGGGTATTTACTGCCAAACCAAGTACGTGAAAGAATTCATGCCTTGAAAGAATCAGTTGGCATCAATGTCGGTTTCCATGGTCATAACAACTTATCACTAGCAATGGCCAATACTCTTGCAGCAATTGAAGAAGGGGCAACGCGAATTGACGGAAGTGTACGCTGCCTGGGTGCGGGTGCAGGAAATACACAAACAGAGGTATTGGTTGCCGTTTGTGAACGGATGGGAATTAAAACCGGGGTAGATTTATATAAAATGATGGACTTAGCAGAGGACATTGTTGCTCCGATCTTACAAGTTCCACAGGAAATTACAAAAGATAGTTTAACATTAGGATATGCGGGCGTATACTCAAGCTTTGCCCTTCATGCCAAACGTGCTGCTGCGAAATTTGGTGTTGATTCACGAGATATTCTAATAGAATTAGGTAAGCGTAAAGTCGTTGGCGGCCAAGAGGATATGATTGTCGAAGTGGCGGCTGAGATTGCTAAAAATAATAGTAAAGTGGCGTTAAGCTAAATAGTTAAAGATTCATAACTTCTAAGAATGGGCGAAAAGGGGAACATTACCCTTTTCGCCAGCATACTGACGCAAGAATATATTTTTTTTGAATCACTGAAGTATTAAATGAAATTGGTGTTTATTTAGTAACAGGACTAGTTTAATAGAAGTAATGGGAGTAGACTAGGCGAGTAAACGATGTCTTTAATCAGACAAGTTTACTTGCTTTTTCTTTGCCAAAAAGTTCTTTCCTATTTTTATTAGATTCTAGCAAAAATAACCCTATTCTTCAGAAAATATGTTAAAATAGTCAAAATAGTATTAAAATTATGCAACTATATCTTTTAAGGAAAGTATATAGAAATTTAGGATGGGAGCCACAATCATGAAGGAGTTAAAAATTGACGTAACTTTAAGCACAGAAAAAAAACAAAAGCCATCGTTTGATCACTTGGAGTTTGGAAAGCACTTTACTGACCACATGTTTATTTGGAATTACACTGAAGGCAAAGGATGGCATGACGCACGAATTATTCCGTATCAGCCTATTATGCTAGACCCTGCAGCTACCGTATTTCATTACGGGCAAACGGTTTTTGAAGGACTGAAAGCTTATTTAACAAAAGATGAACAGGTATTATTATTTAGACCTGAAGAAAATATGAAAAGATTTAACCGTTCAAATGACCGGTTATGTATGCCGAAGCTGGATGAAGAAGGGGCATTAAGTGCCTTGAAGCAATTAATTCAAATAGACCGTGATTGGATCCCATCTGGTGAAGGAACTTCCCTCTATATTCGTCCGTTTATGATTGCGACTGAAGCCTTTTTGGGGGTTCATCCTGCAAAAACCTATCAGTTTATGATCATTCTTTCACCTGTAGGTGCTTATTACAAAGAAGGAATCAATCCTGTTAAAATTGCCGTTGAAAGCGAGTATGTTCGTGCTGTTACTGGCGGAACAGGGAATGCCAAAACGGCAGGGAACTATGCAGCAAGTTTAAAGGCGTCCGAGATTGCCGAGCAAAATGGTTATTCTCAGGTGTTATGGCTTGATGGCAGAGAAAATCAATATATTGAAGAGGTTGGCAGTATGAACGTCTTCTTTAAAATAAATGGCGAGGTTATTACTCCAGAGTTAAATGGAAGTATTCTCGAAGGGATAACCCGTAAATCTATTATTGAACTATTAAATTATATGAATGTTCCACTGGTAGAAAGAAGAATTTCTATTCGTGAAATTCAGCAGGCCTATCAGGATGGGCTATTAGAAGAGGCATTCGGAACAGGAACCGCCGCGGTTATCTCGCCAATTGGGGAGCTCCTATGGAAGAATGAGAAAATGGTTGTTAATAATGGAGAGATTGGTTCATTATCGAAGCAATTATACGATACATTAACCGGTATCCAAAATGGTACAAAAGAAGATCCTTTTGGATGGTCATTAAGGGTTTAGGTGAATAGTGATGGTCATAAAAAAGGTCTCTATTATCGGTCTGGGGGCTTTAGGGATTTTATTTGGGAACCAATTAGCCAAGAAATTGCCCCGTACTGATTTAAGAATAATTGCGGATCCTGGCCGTATTCATCGCTATAAAGAGGCCGGGGTATTTTGTAATGGTGAGCGCTGCGATTTCAACTATGTAATGCCTCAAGAAGCTTGCGAGCCTGCCGATTTACTGATTATTGCGGTGAAATATAATGGCTTAGATGATGCCATTCAAGCGGTAAAACAGCATGTTGGTGAGAAAACGATTATACTATCACTCCTGAATGGGATCACTAGTGAGGAAATCATTGGTGAGGCATATGGGAGGGATAAAATACTATATAGTGTGGCCCAAGGCATGGATGCGGTTAAGGTCGAGAACCAACTGACATACGACCATATGGGGATGATTTGCTTTGGAGGAAATGATACAGAAAAGGTAAATAGCCTATCTGAGTTTTTTGAACAAGCGGAAGTTCCATATGAAGTTGACCCCGGTATGTTAAAAAGGCTGTGGGGGAAATTCATGCTTAATGTGGGGGTAAATCAAACTGTTGCTGTTTTTAAAGGTAATTATGGCGTTGTTCAGCTTGATGGCCCAGCCAGAACGATGATGATTTCGGCTATGAGAGAGGTAATAGCGCTCTCGAAAAAGGTAGGGGTTCGTTTATCGGAAGAGGATTTAGATTATTGGTTAAGAGTGTTAGGTACATTAAGTCCAGATGGAAAACCCTCCATGGCCCAGGATGTTGAGGCAAGACGATTTAGTGAAGTTGAGTTATTCTCCGGTACCGTAGTAAAATTGGGGAAAAGGTATGATGTGCCAACACCGGTTAATGAAGAGTTGTATCAACGGATAAAGTCGGCTGAGAACAAGTACACAATGGCATAAAGAAAGACTTAAGGCAACTGCCCGTTTTAGGTAGTTGCCTTTGTTTTTATGGATTACAAATTTAGGCTAATTCGATTAAATTAGTTTAATAAATAACAAAATTATTTATATTAGAAACATTCATAAATGAAAAAAAGTCTATTTTTCTACATAAAGAGAGACTTTTTTCGTTTTAGTAGAAAAGTGATTGTATTTTAAAATGTTATAATGTTATAATGTGCTAGTATGATAATATGGTAACGTACTAAAGGACTTATAAAATTATCTTGTAAAAGGTGGTAAAATAGGATGAAACGTATAGCAACTGTGGTCCTGGCAATTGCGGCTGTTTTTTCATTGCTAACAGCCTGCTCAAGCAAAACATCTAGTACTAATAAAGATACACTAATTATTGGGATCGACGATAAATTTGCTCCAATGGGATTCAGGGATGAAAACAATAAAATTGTGGGCTTTGATATTGACCTGGCAAAAGCTGCGGCTGATAAAATGGGGAAAAAGGTTACGTTCCAGCCCATCGATTGGAAGACAAAAGAGTCTGAACTTAGCAGCGGACGGATTGACCTCATTTGGAATGGATATACTATTACCGATGACAGAAAGAAAAAAGTACTCTTCACAAAACCTTACTTAAAAAATGCACAAGTAGTTGTAACGCGAACTGATTCAAAACTTACTAAACTATCGGATTTAGAGGGTAAGAATGTTGGACTTCAATCTCTTTCCTCTGCATCAGATGCCTTAGATGCAAATCCAATTAAATCTAAAATTAAAACCGTCACAGAATTTAAGGACAATGTATTAGCTTTAAATGACCTAAAGAGCGGCCGTTTGGATGCAGTAGTAATTGATGAGGTTGTTATTAATTATTATATGACCAAAGAGAAAGATACTTTTAAAATATTGGATGAATCACTTGCTCCTGAGGAATATGGAGTCGGCGTGAAAAAGGGGAATGAAGAATTACTTAAAAATCTTCAAAAAGCCCTTGATGACATGAATACAGATGGAACAGCATCAAAAATTTCAACTAAGTGGTTTGGCGAAGATAAAGTATTGAAGTAAAATAATAGTTGACAAAACAGGATTTCCATAGGGAAGCCTGTTTTGTTGTGTTAATTGGTATTGGTGCTAACGCTTTTCTAATTGGAGGAAAATTAAGAATGTCTATAAATTACATTATTTCGATTCTGAAGCCAATGCTTGAAGGGGCTCAGATGACTGTGCTATTATTCATCATTGCCATTATAGTCTCTATTCCATTGGGCTTTTTATTAACATTGGCGGTAAGAAGCCAAATTAAACCATTATCATGGCTTGCTCAAGCCTATATCTATGTGATGCGCGGCACTCCGCTGTTATTGCAGTTATTATTCATCTGCTTTGGGCTGCCAATGATTCCTGTCATTGGAGAATATTTAGTTTTGGATCGCTTTGTTGCGGCCTGTTTAGGGTTTATTTTGAATTACGCAGCATACTTTGCAGAAATTTTTCGTGGAGGGATCCTTGCGATTGATAAGGGACAATACGAGGCGTCACAGGTATTGGGGTTAAATAGGTGGCATATGACAACTAGAATTATCATGCCGCAAATGTTTCGAATTGCTCTTCCTGCTGTAGCAAATGAATCGGTTACATTGATTAAGGATACTGCTCTGCTTTATGCTGTTGCAGTGCCTGAATTATTACATTTTGCCGAAACAGCCGTTAATCGTGACTTTACTATTGTGCCTTTTTTGGTTGCCGGGATTATTTATCTCTTGATGACACTTGTATTAACAGTAGTGTTTAAATGGGTTGAAAATAGATTTAGATTTGAATAGAAGGTATGGGTGAATATGGCGATCATTGAAGTTTCAAACCTCAAAAAGTCTTATGGAAAATTAGATGTATTAAAAAGGATTACGTTTGATGTAAATAAAAATGATGTAGTAGCAGTAATCGGTCCATCTGGTTCTGGAAAGAGTACAATGCTCCGCAGTCTTGTCCATCTTGAACAAGTCGACGCTGGAAGTATCAGTGTTTCCGGTGAATATTTGGTCAAGGATGGAATCTATCCAAAACTGTCCGAGATTAAGCAGATTACAGCTAGAATGGGAATGGTCTTCCAGCATTTTAATTTGTTTCCCCATCTTACCGTTCAGGAAAATTTGATCATTGCTCCTAAATTGGTGAAAAAGGAATCAGCGGCAGAACTGCATCAGCGAAGCTCAGAACTCCTTGATAAAATAGGCTTATCTAATCGTGCAAAAGCCTATCCCGCTAATTTATCTGGCGGTCAAAAACAACGGGTTGCCATTGCGCGGGCTCTTATGATGAACCCCGAAATCTTGTTGTTTGATGAGCCTACATCTGCCCTCGACCCGGAACTAACTGGGGAGGTTCTTCAAGTAATGAAGGAGCTGGCAGAAGAGAAAATGACCATGATTGTGGTTACACATGAAATGGGATTTGCGAAAGAAGTGGCAAACCGGGTAATTTTTATGGACAATGGTGAGATCATTGAATCCGGTAACCCGTCAGAGGTTCTTACTAGACCGCAGTTTGATCGAACAAAGGCCTTTTTAAACCGGAGTCTCTGATTAAATAGAAGAAAGTTAAAAAGCTCATCTTCCTTTTTCAATAAGATGAGCTTTTTAATTTTTTAAAAGGAGATAATCATTCCGTCTTTGCCGGCATATGTGCCCATTGTTGCACCCATATAACTGACAAGGACTTCTTTTGGATGGAATAGCTCTATTAATTCACTTTTTATCGTTTCCGCGTCTTCTATATTACCTGTATGTGTGATTCCAAATGTTAAATTAGAAAAATCATCCGCCCGTTCTTGGATAATCTCAAGAACTCTTTTTCGAAATTTCTTTTTCCCGCGTATTTTTTCTAAAATCTCAACCTTACCCCCGTCTACTCTCTCTAAAATGACCTTGATATTTAAAATTTTGGCTAATGAACCCTGAAATTTACTTAAACGTCCACCTTTTACAATGTTTTCTAATGTGTCTAAGAGAACAAGTATATTCATCTTATCCCTATAATCAGTTAAGTTTTTTATAATCGTTTCGAGCGAATGCCCCTGCTCGGCAAGTTCTGCGGCCCGAATAATTTGCAGATCATGACCAAGTGAACCTGCCAATGTATCAAAGACCGTAAAATTGGCATTAGACAATTCTTTTCCTATACAAGCTGATTGGTACGTACCGCTTAATCCAGATGATATAGTAAGACAAAGAATCTCAGTCTCATTACTATAATTGGAAAAGGCCTCAGCAAAAGCAGCCGGCAAAGGTTGAGAAGTCTTCGGCAGGATATCGCTAGAGAACATTTTATTGAAGAACTCTTGAGGCGTAAGATTGACCTTTTCTAAAAAGTCCTGCCCTCCAATCGATACGGTTAATGGAACCAGCGTAATATCATATTTTTCTATTAATTCCTGTGGGAGGTCTGCTGAACTATCGGTTATAATTTTAATCATTTTACTCTTCACCTTCTATTTTAAATAGATTGTAATAAATATAACAGTTTATCGTTCGTTTTTGAGAAAATTAGGACATCAAACCTGAGTTGGAAGACGAAGAGTGATAACGAACAAAAGAGGTAACATAAATATCGTTAGGTTAGAGAAGGATAAAAAGTAAAAGGAGGTCCCGCTCATGGATTACCATCTGTTCAACCGAAAGGACAAAGAAGAAGAGGAAAACCTTGAAGTGATTCTGGAAAACTCAAAAGAAATAGAAGAAGATTTAATGCGAACTTATTTGATTACAGCAGAGCGGATTCATGATAATGATGAATTAAAAGAACGCCTCGAAAATTTTGCCGAAGGAAACGCAAAACGGACAAAACAATTAATCGATGAATTAAATGATCTTACAGATAAGTAAAAAATGAGTAAAAGAAAAAGGTGAAAGTTCTCTTTAAAAAAGAGTTCCTTCACCTTTTTATCATTAGCGTATGCCTTTCATTAATCCTTGAATTTTTGGTGCAAGTGCTAGCAGAATAAAACCAAGGACGATCGAAACACCGCCGATTACACCGAAGTAGGTCATTTCTGTTTCCGGTGTATAGAATTTAACTACCTGCGCATTTAATGCCTGAGCAGCTGCACTGGATAAGAACCATAAACTCATCGTTTGTGCAGAGAAAGCTGCCGGAGCTAATTTAGTAGTTGCTGAAAGTCCTACAGGTGATAAACATAACTCACCTAATACAACAATTAAGTAACTAAGAACTAGCCATAATGGATTTACCAATGAATTTGTTCCACCGAAATAGGCAGGAACAAGGATAACCATAAATGATAGACCAGCAAACAATAGACCTAGAGAAAATTTCTGTGGAATGGAAGGCTCGCGCTTTCCTAATTTCATCCATATTGCAGCGAATACAGGAGCTAATACAATAATGAATAATGGGTTTAGTGATTGGAACCATGCTGGAGAAATAGTTATTCCAGCAAAATCTAATTGTGTACGCTTGTCCGCATAGTTGGCTAGGATGGTTGAACCCTGCTCCTGAATGGCCCAAAACATGACGGATGCAATAAACAATGGAATATAAGCAATAACACGTGATTTCTCATCTGATGTCGTTTTAGGGCTTGCATACATGCGAATAAAGTAGATAGTAGGAATTAAAATACCAAGAATACTTACAATGTTAATAAACCCTTCGAATGTTAAAACTCCATTTGGAATTGTCATAAAACAAATAATAGCAATGACAATGATCGCAATTGCAAAATATGTGTAAACTTTTTTCTTCTCAGAACCTGTAAGCGGGTTTGATACGGTAGTTCCTGCAAGACCAAGATTTTTCTTCTTTGTCATTAAAAAGACAACTAATCCTAGGAACATCCCCACAGCGGCAATACCGAAACCTAAGTGGAAGCTAGTATTCATGATGGTCTTGGATCCAACGATTAACGGTGATAGGAAGGCGCCGGCGTTAATCCCCATATAAAAAATACTAAATCCAGCATCACGGCGATTATCATTTTCAGCATACATTTCACCAACAACGGTTGAAACGTTTGGTTTTAATAAACCTGTACCCAAGACAATCAGTACCATGGAAACAAAGAAAAAGGCGATGCTTCCTGGGATGGCAAGGGCAATATGACCGAGCATAATGAGGATGCCCCCAATAAATACTGCTTTTGAGGTTCCGAAGATCCGGTCAGCGAACCAGCCCCCAATAATCCCTGACATATAAACGAGGGATCCGTATATCGACATAATCGATAATGCCAAGGTTTGGTCCATTCCTAAACCGCCCTTGGTTACACTATAATACATATAGTAAACAAGAATAGCTCTCATTCCGTAATAAGAGAATCTCTCCCAGAATTCTGTAAAGAAAAGTGTAAATAAACCTTTAGGATGTCCAAAGAATCCTTTCTGAGGTACACTATCCACAATTTTCTGTTTATTTAGATTTGACATTACATTACCTCCTTTTACATTATTCTATGATACTTTTTCTAAGATTGAATTGTCAAAAACTTTTTTTGGTAATAGAGAGAATGGTTATTGAAAACCTTGATAATTCAATATATTTGAGTTGTTGGTTTTAAAAAGAAAGTTTTTTTAAAATAATAATTTTTTTCAGATTAAAATGATTTTTCGCACAAATGGATTGATAGAAACTCAATTAGGTTTTAATTTAAACTCAAAGGGCATTTTATATCTATCCGCTAGTGGGTAAACACAGAGGCTTATTAAAATTAATGAATACAGGTGACTTATATATGGTGAGTAAAGATAATCTTGACTTTTTAAATAAAGATTTATTTTTTAAGTTATTTAATAATATGTCTGATTTGGTCTATTTGACGAGTGTAGAAGAGGATGGTCAATTTAGGTATGTTCTAGCTAATGAGCCGGCCAAAAATTTCTCAGGACTAACATCAGACTGCTATGGAAAGCCGATTAAAGAGGTGCTTCAACCAGAGGTTTATACTGTCATTGAAGATAAATACTTACAAGTCTTGGCTACTAAGAAACCAGTCAAATATGAAGATAAAATCGTTCTTTCCACACCAATGAACCATTCAAAGAACTATGTGGTTTATTGGGAATCAACGGTTACACCAGTGGTTAATCAGGAAGGTCGATGTACACATTTACTGGCTGTGGTTCGTGATGTAACAGAGCGGAAAAAGTATGAGAAGCAATTAAATCATTTGGCCCACCATGACAACTTAACAGGACTGCCAAATCGGACTTACTTTTTTATAAGGCTAAAGGAGGAAATGGAATTATCAAAACAGACGCAAACAACATTAGCTGTATTTTATCTTGATGTCGATCATTTTAAAAAGATTAATGATACGATGGGGCATGATATGGGCGATAAACTATTAAAGGATTTCTCACGGCGGGTAAAAGCCTGTATTCGGGATGAGGATATGCTTGCAAGGCTGGGAGGAGACGAATTTGTCATTCTACTGTCAGGATTGTCAGAAGAAAACTTCATTCAAATCGCCAAGCGAATAATAGCCTCAAGTAAAAACGAATGGAAAATAAATGAAACAAAAATTAAAATAACTACAAGTATCGGTATTGCATTTTACTCCCATCATAGCCATGACGAAAAAACCTTACTACAACATGCAGACCATGCCCTTTATAAAGCAAAAGAAAAAGGCAGAAGCAACTACCAGATATACAAAGGCTAATCGGTGCCTGTACACCCCAAATGGACATTGTCTTTTAGTGGTGTCAGGCACCAATTTTTTTTTGTTGACTTTGACGTTGCGTTAAGGTGTATCGTTGATTTTAAGGGGAGGTGAGCGAATGGAGTATACTGTGCAAAAGTTGGCGAGTTTGACGGGGATTAGTACGAGGACGCTTAGATATTATGATGAGATTGGCATTCTTAAGCCGGCGAGAATCAATTCGTCTGGATATCGGATCTATGGCCAAGCGGAAGTTGATCGGCTGCAGCAAATTCTCTTTTACAGGGAATTAGAGGTCAGTTTAGAACGAATTAAAGAAATTGTTACTGATCCAGCCTTTGATGGTGCGGCTGCACTTAAAGAACACCGCGAAAAACTCCTTGAGAAAAAGAAACAATTAGAAGTGTTAATTGCTAATCTTGATAAAACCATTGCATCAGCGGAGGGGAGAATGAAAATGTCTAATAAAGAAAAGTTCGAAGGCTTTAAGAAAAAAATGATTGAAGAAAACGAGAAAAAGTTTGGAGAAGAAATCCGCCAAAAATATGGCGATGATCGAGTGGACCAATCAAATGAAAAGGTAATGGGTATGACGCAGGAACAGCACAATGAAGTTACTGCATTGGCTGAAACTATTGCTGTCACCTTAGCAGAAGCGTTTAAAACAGGCGATCCCGGAGGGGAGTTAGCCCAAAAGGCGGCAGAACTGCACAAACAATGGCTAAGCTATTATTGGACCAAATACAGCAAGGAGGCCCATGCCGGGCTTGCGAAAATGTATGTAGATGATGAGAGATTTACTGCCTATTATGATAAAGTGCAGCCAGGTACGGCCAAGTTTTTACGAGATGCTATAAACATTTACACAGGTATAAAAAAGTAATAGTGATATAGTAATATCAAAATGGATCTGGATGTTTAGTGCCTAAACTACCCTGCAGTAACGCTTTAATGCAGTGTGGTGTAAGGCCTTTTTTATTATTTTTTATGTTATTGACAAGTTTCGATAAAAACGGGCATGTGGTATATGCCATAATTATTTTAATATTTGCTATATTATAATATTTTGAAAAGATTAATTGTAAATCATAGATTATGAGGTAGGTGGTAATGTGAGTCATATTTTACAGATTAAGGACTTAAAAGTATCGTTTCAATCTGGGAAAAAGCTCTTACCTGCAATTGATGGGATTAGTTTTGATTTAAAAGAAGGAGAAATTCTTGGAATTGTAGGTGAATCAGGGAGTGGTAAAAGTGTAACTTCCTTAGCTGCAATGGGATTAATTCCTTCACCACCTGGAAAAATGGAAAATGGTCAAATTATATTTGAAGGAAAAGATTTAAGAAACAACACCGAAAAAGAGTGGCGTAAAGTTCGTGGAAATCAGATATCGATGATCTTCCAGGAACCAATGACATCCTTAAATCCGTTATTCACCATCGGCAATCAGGTGATAGAGGCGATAAGATTACATACTGATTTTTCAAAGAGAGAGGCACTCGTTCGAGGACTTGAATTATTAAGACTGGTTGGAATCCCAAGAGCCGAGGGAATTCTTAAGGAGTATCCGCACCAGTTATCGGGTGGTATGAGACAACGGATCATGATTGCCATGGCAATGGCGTGCAATCCAAAGGTACTGATTGCGGACGAACCCACAACCGCACTTGACGTAACGATTCAGGCACAAATTCTTGCCTTAATGAAGGATTTAAATAAAAAAACAAATACATCGATTATTTTGATTACGCACGATTTAGGCGTGGTAGCGGAAATTTGTGAACGAGTAATCGTTATGTATGCTGGACAAATTGTGGAACAAGGTGATGTGAGAACCATCCTTAAAAATCCACGGCATCCGTATACAAAAGGTCTATTAAAATCGGTCCCTGAATTAAGCGGGAAAAAGGAGCGTCTCTATAGCATACCAGGAACCGTTCCTATGCCGGGTACCATTCAACATGGGTGCCGATTCGCACCACGCTGTTCTGAAGCTTTTAGCAGGTGCCCAGAGGAGGAACCAAAACTACGGAAAATGGAAAATGACGAACATGAAGTTCGCTGTTTTCTCTATACAGTAAAGGAGGGGAGAGACAAGCATGTCGGAGTTACTTCTTGAGGTAAATGGGTTAAAAAAGTACTTTCCGATTACCGGAGGACTTTTTGGAAGGAAACAAGGTGAAGTGAGAGCAGTAGACAATATTTCTTTTTATGTTAGAAAAGGAGAAACATTGGGCATTGTAGGGGAAAGCGGATGTGGGAAATCGACTACTGGCCGTCTGCTAATGCGTTTGATTGAAGCAAGTGAAGGAAAGATTGTATTTGAAGATAAAGAGATTACGAGTATGTCAAAATCAGAATTAAGAAAAACCCGCCGCGATATACAGATGGTATTTCAAGACCCCTATGCATCCTTAAACCCCAGACATTCGATTGAACAAATTCTTGAAGAACCGCTGATCGTCCACGAAATTGGAACCAAAGCGGAGCGCAAAAAGCAAGTGAGAGAAATGCTTGAGGTAGTCGGTTTAAGCAGCAATTATGCCAAGCGATATCCGCACCAATTCAGCGGCGGCCAGCGTCAACGAATTGGAATTGCTAAAGCATTGATGACAAAGCCGAAGCTGATTATAGCGGATGAACCAGTGTCAGCATTGGACGTTTCAATCCAAGCCCAAGTACTTAACTTAATGAAGGATATTCAAAAAGAATTTCAGCTTACCTACATATTTATCGCACATGATTTAGGTGTGGTTCGTCATATTAGCGATCGTGTTGGCGTGATGTATTTAGGAAGATTAATAGAGTTAGCTGAAAGTGAAAGTCTATATCAAAGTCCCTTCCATCCATACACCAAGGCACTCCTCTCAGCGGTACCCATCCCAGACCCGGACAGTAAGAAGGAAACTATTTTAATAGAGGGAGAAATTCAAAGTCCCGCCAATCCTCCTTCTGGCTGTGCATTCCATACTAGATGTTCACAGGTGCTCGATATTTGCAAAACAACAAGACCTCGAGAACAAGAGGTGAACGGTCATTTTGTTGCGTGTCATTTATTTAACAAGTGATGTGCTGCATTTATGATAAAAAATTTACAGGGGGTAACAAACTTTTATGAAGAAAAAACCTTTTATACTGTTGCTGATTTCTCTACTAGCCATCAGCATGTTTTTGGCTGGCTGCAACAGTAAAACAAATGAGACTACTGAGGGCAAGAAAGATCCGGCCTCTGGAAGCACATCGAAAAAGGACACACTAGTCTATGGCCGTGGAGGAGATTCTACTTCACTAGACCCAATCACCTCAACTGAAGGAGAAACATTTAAAGTAACCGAAAACATATTTGAAACATTACTTGAATATGGCGACCAAGATACAACCATACATCCTGGACTTGCTGAATCGTGGGAAGTTACTCCCGATGGTTTAACGTATACCTTTAAACTTCGACAAGGAGTTAAATTCCATGATGGGACCGATTTTAATGCGGAAGCAGTTGTGTTTAACTTTGACCGCTGGATGAATGGCAATGCCGACAGTTTCCCTTATTATACAATGTTTGGCGGTTATAAAGGGGAAAAAGGGCACGTCATTAAAGAGGTAAAAGCGATTGATGACCATACAGTGCAATTTGTCTTAACAAGACCACAAGCACCATTCCTGAAAAACTTAGCGATGTCTCCATTTGGAATTGCCAGCCCTGAAGCCGTTAAGAAATACGGTGATAAATTTAGGCAGCATCCTGTAGGTACGGGTCCATTTAAATTCGTCGAGTGGAAAGAAAACGATAGGATTACGATTGAGAAAAACCCTGACTACTGGAAAAAGGGCTACCCTAAGTTAAACAAAGTTATTTTCCGTGTCATTCCTGAAAATACTGCACGTCTTAACGCACTTGCCAATGGTGAAATTGACGTCATGGATGGCCTAAACAATTCAGATGAAGCGACTGTTAAAGCAAATGCTAATCTCCAAGTAATCGAACGTCCATCCATGAATGTTGGCTATATTGGTTTAACAACTACTCGCAAACCATTTGATAACAAACTCGTCCGGCAAGCCATCAATTATGCTATTGATAAAAAGTCAATCATCGACGCGTTTTATGGCGGAAAGGCACTTGAGGCTGTCAATCCAATGCCGCCTTCCATTGAAGGCTACAACAAGTCGATTGAGCCATACCCATATGATTTAAACAAAGCAAAACAATTATTAAAAGAAGCTGGTTACGAAAAAGGATTTACGATTGACCTATGGGCAATGCCTGTAGCAAGACCATATATGCCGGAAGCACAAAAGGTTGCAGAAGTGATCCAAGAAAGTTTAAGTAAAATTGGAGTTAAAGCCAAGATCCAGTCTGTTGACTGGGCAACTTATTTAGACAAAGCGGCCAAAGGCGAGTTTGATATGTTTATGCTTGGCTGGACAGGCGACAATGGAGACCCTGATAACTTCTTATACACTCTGCTTGATAAAGACAGCATTGGAAGCAATAACTATTCTTATTATAGCAATGACCAATTACACAACATTCTAATTAAGGCTCAAACAGAAACAGATCAAGCTAAGCGTAATGCGCTGTATGAGCAGGCGCAAGTTATCGTCCATGATGATGCTCCTTGGGTTCCACTTGTACATTCCACACCATTATTAGCAGCAGGGAAAGACGTGGTTAACTATTTGCCGCACCCAACAGGCTCAGAGGCTTTGACAAAAGTAGAATTTAAATAATATCTGTACAAGGGGGAGGGACTTTCCTCCCTTTTGGTAACTTAAAGTTCATTTTCAAAAGAGGTGAAAAATTTGTTTACTTACACAGTCCGCCGCGTGTTCTCTCTCATACCGGTTTTATTTGGGATGACAGTGGTGGTTTTTGCTATTATCCATGCTATTCCTGGTAATCCAGCTCAAGTCATTCTTGGTCAAAGAGCAACTGCAGAATCCATTGCGACCTTAACAAAGGAATTAGGATTGGACCGCCCATGGTACATACAATATGTAGATTATATTAAAGCATTACTTCATGGAGATTTAGGGATCTCACTAAGGACTAGAGGCCCTATTAATGAGGAAATTTGGTCGTACTTGGCGGCAACAGCGGAATTAACGCTTGTGGCTATGTTTATCGCAGTTATTATTGGTGTAAATGCAGGGATAGTCAGTGCCTGGTTCTCGAGATCATGGTTTGATTATGCCGCGATGGTCCTTGCCTTAATTGGGGTATCACTGCCAATATTTTGGCTTGGTTTAATGGAACAATGGGTGTTCTCTATCCATTTAGGCTGGCTTCCGACCACAGGAAGAGAGAATGTTAGAGATCCCGTATCCGCCATTACCAATCTATATTTAATCGATACGCTTTTACAAGGAAGATTTGATCAATTTATTGTGGTCATAAAGCATTTGATATTACCAAGTGTAGCACTTGCTACCATACCTATGGCCATAATCGCCAGAATGACTCGTGCCACCATGCTTGAGGTAATGAAGTCAGATTACATCCGTACAGCAAGGGCAAAAGGTCTGAGCATGTTTTGGGTCGTGTATAAGCATTCTTTAAAAAATGCGATTATTCCAGTTCTGACCATTATCGGATTACAAACAGGCCTGCTATTGGGGGGAGCCATCCTAACAGAAACCATCTTTGGCTGGCCGGGAATTGGCCGATATTTATATGATGCAATCGGGTATCGGGATTATCCAGTGATTCAATCAGGTATTTTATTAATTGCTGCCATCTTTGTTTTTATTAATTTAATTGTGGATATATTGTATGTCTTTGTTGATCCAAGAATTAAATACACGAAATAAAGGAGGAGAATTTAGGTGGCGGAACTTGTAAAAAAAACTGCTAATATGGAGCCTGTATTTGTTGAAGAAAAGCTGACTCCTCCTTGGAAGGAAGCATGGATATCCTTTTATAAAAACCGATTAGCCCTAGCTGGCCTGGGGATTGTAGCTTTTTTTATCATTATTGCCATTCTAGCACCGGTTATAGTACCCTACAGTTATAAAGAGCAAGTGCTAACAGATCGAATGCTTCCGCCTTCAGGTGATCATTGGTTTGGTACGGATGATTTTGGCCGTGACATTTTCTCGCGGATTGTTTATGGGGCGAGAATATCCTTGTGGGTTGGATTTTTCTCCGTACTAGGGTCAGTGGTATTTGGCACCATTTTAGGAATTGTTGCAGGATATTATGGCCGCTGGATTGATTCTGTTATCTCGAGAATTTTTGATATCATGCTTGCCTTCCCTAGTATTCTATTAGCGATAGCGGTTGTAGCCATCCTTGGACCCTCTTTACAAAACGCCTTAATAGCTATTGCTGTTATTAATATTCCGAACTTTGGCCGGCTTATCCGTTCAAAGGTGCTAAGTGTTAAACAGGAAGAATATATTATGGCAGCCCGCGCGGTGGGGATGAAGGATACCCGGATTCTCTTCCATCATATCTTACCTAACAGTGTTTCACCTGTCATTGTCCAAGCGACATTAGCGATTGCCACATCTATTATTGAAGCCGCGGCCCTTGGCTTTCTTGGTATGGGTGCACAGGCGCCGACACCGGAGTGGGGAAAAATGCTGGCAGATTCAAAGAATTATATTACTCAGGCACCTTGGACACTGTTTTTTCCAGGGGCTGCCATCATGCTGACGGTATTGGGTTTCAATTTAATGGGTGATGGACTAAGGGATGTCCTTGACCCAAAGATGAAAAACTAGAAACGAAGGCAAGTGGAAGAGTAGTTCTATGGATAAGAGTGGCTCATAACCCCGGAAGCTCAAGGTGAAAGAGAAATTCGACAGATATAAAGGGTCCATTATCCCTTATGCTAGTTAGACTCCAATAGGGGTCTTTTTTCTATTCATTCATAACCAAAGGTTTCTAAATTTTCAATTAAGCATTATAATGATGTAAATAAAAGAGCTCATAGCCTTTAGGGGGATGAAAGGTTTTGAATAATAGTGAAAAAAGTATAATTTTTATTGGCTTTATGGGAGTAGGAAAGACGACAATTGGAAAGCTTGTTGCACAAAAACTTCTTCGTCCATTTGTTGACATTGACGAAGAAATTGAAAAAGAGTTCGGAATGCCGGTCTCGCAAATTTTTAAGGAGATTGGTGAAAAAGCATTTAGAGACCGTGAAAAACAGATTATTACCGAATTAGCGGAACAAGAGCGAAAAGTCATTTCTCTCGGGGGCGGTGCTTTTTTGCAGGAAGAAATAAGAAGGATTTGTTTATCCTCCTGTATTGTCATTCATCTAGATTTATCCCTGGAAAGCTGGAAAGAACGGCTCAGTTTAATATTTGACAGCAGACCGGTCTTACATGGAAAGTCAATTGATGAAATGGAGGAGCTCTACAATAATCGGCAAGAAATCTATGCACTGCATCATTTGAAAATCAGTACGGACAACCAGAGCGCTGATAACATTGCAGAACAAATCATCAACACGTTATCAATGGAATTTGGTGTTAGGCAATGATTAAAAAAAATATAAAAACGATTACAGTAAAAAACGTTATCATCGGTGAAGGTACTCCAAAAATTTGTGTTCCATTGGTAGGGTCTAGTTTTGCACATTTAATAGAGGAAGCAAACTATTTAAAAACACTTGATTTGGACTTAGTAGAGTGGCGTGTTGATTTCTTTGAACATGTCGAAGAAATTGAAAAGGTAAAAGAGGTTTTAAGAGAGATTAGAACGATTCTTCCGCAGACTCCACTTGTTTTCACATTCCGAAGCGCTAAGGAAGGCGGGGAAAAAGAGGTTAGTACCTCTTTCTACTTTGAGTTGAATAAAGCTATTGCTGAAACCGGCCTGGTCGATATTGTCGATGTGGAGTTATTTAATAATGAAAACGATATTAAAGTATTAATAGAAGCTGCTCATTCTCAAAATGTTTATATCATTATTTCTAACCATGATTTTCATGCGACCCCAGCAAAGGAAGAGATTATTTCGCGATTGCGTAAAGCACAGGAATTAGGCGGGGATTTGCCAAAGATTGCTGTTATGCCTGCTAGTACAGCTGATGTAGTAACATTGCTTGATGCGACAACTACAATGAATGAACAGTACGCTGACAGACCGATTATTACTATGTCCATGGCCGGAAAGGGAGTTATTAGCCGCTTAGCTGGGGAATTATTTGGCTCGGCGATTACTTTTGGAGCTGCTAAGAAGGCTTCTGCTCCGGGACAGGTATCTGTTAAGGAACTGCGAAACGTACTGAATTTGCTCCATACAAGTCTTTAAAAAATTCTCGTTGTGTGAACTATTTTGAAGTTCCAGCATAAGCTGGAGCTTATTTTTTTGCATATAAAATGTATAATCTTACAAGTTAGGATGAAAGCGTTTCCAAAATAAAATGTGGTAATTTTCAGTGAAAATAAAAAATAAGGCTATTTACTTGTTGAATAATTATATATCTATATGTATAATAATTCATTATGAAAGTAACTTGGGAGTTGAAGAAATGAAAGCTGCGATTATCGGTGGAACTGGTTATGGATCAATTGAATTAGTCCGGTTAATTAATAAACACCCAAACTTGGAGATAGGTTCAGTGGTATCTAACTCCCAAGCTGGGGTTAATTTTAGCGATGTGTATCCACATCTTTCCGATGTGGTTGTTCAACCTCTAGAAACATTTAATGCAAATCGATTAAGTGAAGAAAATGACATTGTTTTCCTAGCTACCCCTTCAGGTGTAAGCAGCAAACTTGTACCACAGCTGCTGGATAAGGGAATAAAGTGTATTGACCTTTCCGGAGATTTCCGGCTGCGGTCTGCTGAAGAATATGAAACCTGGTATCAGCACTCCTCACCAGAGGAGAAGTACTTAAAACAGGCAGTCTACGGTTTGAGTGAGATTTATAAAGAGGAAATAAAGGGGTCAACCTTAATTGCTAATCCGGGGTGCTATCCCACCGCAACCACTCTTGGACTTTTACCAATCATGAAGTCCAAATTAGCTGATGAAAATTCAATTATCATCGATGCTAAATCAGGCGTATCAGGTGCCGGAAGAGGGGTCTCACTGACATCCCATTACTCGGAAATGAATGAAAACTTTAAAGCTTACAAACTAGGTAAACATCAACATATCCCTGAAATAGAGCAAGTTCTTACGGATGAGAGTGGAAAACGGACAACAGTTACCTTCACAACACATCTTGTTCCAATGACTAGGGGAATTATGTGCACAATGTACGTGAAACTAAAAGAAAAAATTTCAACCCAAAAAGTTATTGATTTATATAAACAATTTTACCAAGAAAATCATTTTATAAGAGTACGGCCGGAAGGGAATATACCTGCAACAAAAGAAGTAATGGGATCAAATTTTTGTGATATTGGTTTGCATGTGGATGAACGGACCAATCTGTTAACAGTCATCTCAGTCATCGACAATCTAGTAAAAGGGGCAGCTGGCCAGGCGATTCAGAACGCCAATCTAATGAATGGCTGGGAAGAAGAAACTGGGCTCACCGATATACCAATGTATCCATAATTTAAAACTAATAATTTACTAGTTAAATAGCCCTGTTAATTGCAAGGGATCACTAAGGGGGAAGAACAAATTGACTCAAGCCACATCAACCAACAAAATTGTTGTACTTGAAAATGCAAGTGTAACCTTACCAGAAGGATATAAAGCAGGCGGTATGCATTGCGGAATTAAGAAGAAGCGATTGGATTTGGGATATATCGTCTCGGACGTACCCGCGGCTGTAGCGGGTGTATATACGACCAATGTTTTCCAGGCAGCACCACTAATCCTAACGCAAGAAAGTATCGCAAAGGAAAATAAAATACAAGCGATCCTTGTTAACTCTGGGAATGCCAATGCCTGTACAGGCGAGCAGGGGTTACTTGATGCAGCGGAGATGCAAAAAAGATTCGCAAACGAGTTAGGGATCCAGCCACATCTTGTTGCTGTTACCTCAACTGGAGTAATAGGTGAACTGCTTCCAATGGAATGTATTAATACTGGAATTAAACAAATATTGCAATCCGAATTTGAACAAGAGGAAAATTTTAAACAATCCATTTTAACAACTGATACATGTATCAAACAAATCGGTGTTCAAATAAAAATAGATGGGCATACCATTTCAATCGGCGGTGCTGCGAAAGGTTCAGGGATGATCCATCCGAATATGGCAACCATGCTCGGCTTTGTGACAACCGATGCGAACATAGCCCAAGAGGACCTGTTAGCAGCTCTTAAGGATGTAACAAACCAAACCTTTAACATGATCACTGTCGATGGGGATACAAGTACCAATGACATGGTACTGGTAATGGCGAATGGATTAGCGGGCAATGAACAGCTTACAAAAGAACATCCTGACTGGGGAAGCTTCGTCACTGCATTAGGGATTGTTTGTAAAGAACTTGCCAAAAAAATTGCTAGAGACGGTGAAGGAGCAACCAAGCTTGTTGAAGTCCAAGTAAGTGGAGCCTTCAGCACAAATGATGCTAAAACGGTCGGTAAATCCATCATTTCTTCAAATCTTGTCAAAACGGCAATATATGGAACCGATCCTAACTGGGGACGTATTGTCACAGCAGCGGGATACAGCGGGGTACCCATTGAACCCCAATTATTAGAGGTCTCAATCGGTCAATATAAAGTGTTTGAAAAAGGATTACCGTGTCCAATCATTGAAGAGGAAGTAAAAAGCTACTTAGAACAAGAGAATGTTGTGATCTATGTCGATTTAAATCAAGGTGAATACAGTGCAACGGCCTGGGGATGCGATCTTACTTACGACTATGTAAAAATCAATGCATCCTACCGCACTTAAGGGAGGACAACAATGAAATATTTAGTCATTAAGTGTGGCGGAAGTGTGTTAGAAAATCTGCCAAGATCCTTTTATGAAGATATTGTAAAAATGCATGCCTCCAGTGAGTGGACACCGATTATCGTTCATGGCGGAGGCCCGCTGATTACTTCATTATTAAAAAGCTTAAATGTAGAAACCAAATTCGTAAATGGACTTAGAGTAACCGACCATCAAGTGTTAGACGTAGTGGAAATGGTTTTAAGTGGATCGGTTAATAAACAAGTAGTTAGAAACCTTGTCGAAGTTGGAGGGAAAGCGGTCGGTATTAGCGGTGTAGATGGCGGCCTGCTAAAGGCAGCTCCGACAACTAATGCGAAAACTTTAGGTTTTGTTGGGGAAGTAGTCGAAGTTAATCACAGCATCATCGAGGGTATCATCGATCAAGGGTTTATCCCGGTTATTTCTCCGGTTGGTATTGATGCAAGTGGGCAGCGTTATAACATTAATGGTGATATTGCTGCCTCTGCCGTTGCAAAATCATTAGAAGCCAACCTGTGTTTCATCAGTGATATTCCTGGTATCTTGGTAAATCATGATGGAGTAAAAACTAAGCTTGATAAGGTCTCAAAGGCCATTATTGAACAGATGATCGAAGACGAAACCATTTATGGAGGAATGATTCCAAAGGTTCAAGCTGCAATTGACGGCCTTGTTCATAACATACCAGAGGTTGGAATCATTAACGGTTTTGAAAAAAATAGTCTGCTAGATTATTCAAACGGCAAATGCGTTGGGACAAAAATAGTCCTAGAAGAGGAGATTGCGTAATGGTAAACGATACTTCCATCACCCTGACCACACCAGTAATGGCCACATACAGCCGATTCCCTGTCACATTAGTTAAGGGGAAAGGAAGTTACGTGTGGGACGATCAAGGGAATCAATTTTTAGATTTCACTTCAGGTATTGCTACTTGTAACTTAGGGCATGTTCCTGACCCAGTTAAAGAAAAGCTGGAGGAACAATTACAAAACTTGTGGCATTGCTCCAATCTATATAACATTCCGAATCAGCAGCAGCTTGCTGCAGTGCTAACCGCTAATAGCTGCGGTGATCAGGTTTTTTTCTGCAATAGTGGCGCTGAAGCGAATGAAGCCGCTATTAAACTGGCAAGAAGATATGCAAATAAAGTAAAAGGAAGCAGTTCTTCTGAGGTTGTCACCTTTGGGCAGTCCTTCCATGGGAGAACATTAGCTACCTTGACAGCAACAGGACAAGAGAAAATCCAACAGGGCTTTGCACCGCTTATGCCAGGATTCAGTTACCTTCCATATAATGACGAGGCGGCATTAGAACAACTTGTTACCAATAAGCCTGCAGCTGTATTACTCGAGCTTGTCCAAGGTGAAGGCGGGGTTATTCCAGCCAATCAGCAATGGGTAACAAAATTAGCACAAATTTGTAAGGAAAACGATATCCTGCTGATGGTGGATGAAATTCAAACAGGAATCGGCCGAACAGGAACATTCTTTGCCTATGAACAATATTCGATCGAACCAGATGTCATAAGTATTGCAAAAGGGTTAGGATCAGGATTTCCAATTGGAGCAATCATTGCCAAAGAAGAGGCAGCAAAAGGGTTTGAACCGGGCAGCCATGGCAGTACCTTTGGCGGAAACCCACTGGCAACAGCAGCAGGGCTTGCGACTGTGACCCATATTATTGAAAGTAATTTGCTTGAACAGACAAAGGAAGCGACCGATTATCTAGATCAGCAGCTGACCCTTTTAAAGCAGAAGTACTCTTTTATAAAAGAAATTCGCGGTAAAGGGCTGCTAAAAGGATTAGTCGTCGAAATGAATGCATTAGAAATTGTTCAAAAAGCAATTTCCAATCAACTCCTTATTTTAACTGCCGGACCTAATGTCGTCCGTATTTTACCTCCATTAACCGTAACGAAAGAAGAAATAAATGAATTTACAAAAGCATTGGAAAAAACATTCCAAAGTATCGAGAAAGGCGAGTGACTATTTTGGAAAAGGGTTATCTTACTTTGGAAACAGGAGAAATATTTGAAGGCGTCCTAATTGGGGCAGATAAGGACTCTCTTGGCGAAGTGGTTTTTAATACAAGTATGACTGGGTATCAGGAAATTATCACAGACCCATCTTACGCCGGGCAAATTATTACCTTCTGCTATCCGATTATTGGAAACTATGGAATCAATGCATTGGATGATGAAAGCATTTCTCCAGCATTAGCAGGTGTTATAATTAGTGATTTATGTGAAGAGCCAAGTCATTATCAATCTATTAATAAATTTTCAGAAAAGCTAAAGTCTGCAGGAGTTTCCGGGCTTGCCGGGGTGGACACAAGACGACTTGTCAAAACCATTCGAAGCCGTGGTACGGTAAAAGGGTATTTAGGAAAAGAAAAGAAAAATATTGTTCCGAACGATCCAAAAGCGACTATGTGGGTGGATAAAGTATCTACCAAAAAAATTCAATATTTCAAAAATAATGGTCCACACGTAGTCCTAATGGATTTTGGCTATAAAAAGTCGATTCTTCATGCTCTTTTAGAAGAGAACTGTTCAGTAACGATCGTTCCTTATACCACCACATTCGAAAAAATAAAATCTTTAAATCCAGATGGGATTTTATTGAGTAATGGGCCTGGAGATCCGATGCAGTTAAAAGCATGGTTTCCAGAAATAAAAAAAATAACACAGGCCTATCCAACGCTCGGAATTTGCCTGGGTCATCAGTTAATTGCCCTGTCTTATGGAGCAAAAACGACTAAACTTGCCTACGGACATAGAGGCGGAAACCATCCAGTTAAAGAATTGACGACTGGAAAGGTTAAAATAACTGCACAAAATCATAGCTATGTTGTGTTAGATGAGAGTATTGATCAAAAGGTATTTAATGTTACCTACCGAAATATAAATGACAAATCAATTGAAGGGCTGCAACATAAATTGTACCCAATTCAAACCGTTCAATTTCATCCGGAAGCACATCCCGGACCAAGCGACACGGAATATATTTTTAAAGATTTTGTGAGTCAGATTGCATCATTGGGAGAGAACATTTATGCCGTTAAATAAAAATCTAAAAAAAGTACTTGTTATTGGTTCAGGACCAATTGTGATCGGGCAGGCAGCAGAATTTGATTATGCCGGCACACAGGCGTGTATCGCCTTAAAAGAAGAGGGAATTGAAGTTGTTCTCATTAATAACAACCCAGCCACGATTATGACTGATGAAGCGGTGGCGGATAAGGTATATATAGAACCATTAAATGTAGAAACGATTGAGAAGATTATCCAGAAGGAACGACCTGATGGGGTAATCGGTACACTTGGCGGTCAAACTGGATTAAATTTAACTGTTCAGCTATTTGAACAGAAAATTTTAGAGAAATACAATGTTGAACTTTTAGGTACTTCGGTAGCATCCATTAAAAATGGTGAGGACCGCGAGAAGTTCCGTAACTTAATGATAAAAATTGGTGAACCAATCCCTGAATCTGAAATTATTCATAGTTACGAAGAAGGAATCCAGTTTGTTCAAAAAATCGGGTTCCCTGTCATCATCCGCCCTGCCTATACATTAGGAGGAGAGGGTGGAGGTTTTGCCTATAATGATGAAGAACTTGAAATTGTGCTAAAGAAAGGGCTAGCAGCGAGTCCTATCCATCAAGTCTTAGTGGAAAAGAGCATTAAAGGCTGGAAGGAAATTGAATATGAAGTAATGAGAGATGCAAATGATACGTGCATTATTGTTTGTAATATGGAAAATATGGACCCAGTAGGAGTTCATACTGGCGATTCGATTGTTGTGGCCCCATCACAAACATTATCAGATGTTCAATATCAAATGCTTCGTAACGTTTCGATAAAAGTAATAAGAGAATTAGAGATTATTGGCGGATGTAATATTCAGTTAGCTTTGCATCCTGAATCAAATCAATACTATATTATCGAGGTAAATCCAAGGGTAAGCCGTTCATCGGCACTGGCTTCAAAAGCAACCGGATATCCGATCGCAAGGATGGCGGCAAAGTGTGCGATTGGTTACCATCTTGATGAGATTGTGAACCCGATAACAGGTAATACCTTTGCTTCTTTTGAGCCAGCGATTGATTATATTGTGGTGAAACTGCCTCGTTTTCCATTTGATAAATTCCCTGAAGCCGATCGAACACTAGGGACACAAATGAAAGCAACTGGGGAAGTTATGGCAATTGACCGAACTTTTGAAGGAGCTCTTAACAAAGCGGTTCGTTCCATGGAAATGAATGTTTATGGTCTCTGTCAGACAGCTTATGAGTCATTAGAAGAGTCTTCCTTGTTTGATTTGCTTAAAGTAGCAAATGACAAGCGCCTATTTGTCATTGCTGAAGCATTTAGAAGAGGCATTACTCTCCAAAAAGTACAACAACTGACTGAAATTGACCTATGGTTTTTACACAAAATTAGCTCAATCGTTGCGTTAGAAAAGGAACTAGCTTCCTATCAGTGGACTACAGTTCCAACCGACCTGCTTAAAAGAGCCAAACGAAATAATGTGGCTGACAAATTATTAGCGCAAATCTATCAAATTCCGGAAAAACAAGTTCGAAACAAATGGAAAGAGCTCGGTTGGAAGCCTGGTTACAAAATGGTAGATACATGTTCAGCTGAATTTGATGCGGTCACGCCTTACTATTATTCCACTTGGCATGGCAGTGATGAGGTAGAAATCACTGACAAGAAAAAAATTCTTGTTATTGGATCTGGTCCGATCCGTATCGGGCAAGGAATTGAATTTGATTACTGCTCTGTTCACGCGGCTAAAGCTCTCAAGAAAAAAGGTTATGAAGCTGTTGTAATTAATAACAACCCAGAAACTGTAAGTACGGACTATTCGGTTGCAGACAGTTTGTACTTTGAACCACTGGCTGCTGAAGATGTTTTACATGTTATTGAAAAAGAAAAAGTCGACGGCGTGTTAATTCAGTTTGGTGGTCAAACCGCGATTAATCTTGCTCATGATTTAGAAGAAGAAGGAATTACCATTTTAGGGACTACAGTTAAGAATGTGGATCGTTTAGAGGATCGAAAGGAATTTTATCAACTCCTAGATGAATTAGCTATTCCACATATTGAAGGGAAAACTGTCTCTCACCCAGAAGAACTAAAGGAAGCAGCTCAGAGCTTGGGCTACCCGGTGCTTGTCCGTCCATCCTATGTTATTGGCGGTCAATCGATGTTTACAATTTTTTCAGAACAAGAATTAGCACAATATGTTACCCAGCTTGAAGAAAATTCAAATACAGAGATGTGGCCGTTATTAGTAGATAAATTTTTACCTGGTCAAGAATGTGAAGTGGATGTCATTAGTGACGGAAAACAGATTGTTGTTCCTGGGATTTTTGAACATATCGAAAAAGCTGGTGTGCATTCTGGCGATAGTATCACGGTGTTTCCACCTATTTCACTAACTGACAAAATAAAAGAAACATTAATTGATTATGCAGGTAGAATTGCTAAGTCAGCACCTGTTGTAGGAATCATGAATATCCAATTTGTCATTTATGATGAGACGGTTTATGTGCTTGAAGTAAATCCTCGCTCATCACGAACAGTGCCGATTATTAGTAAAGTCACTGGAGTTCCAATGATCGAGTGGGCAACCAATGTTCAATTAGGTGATTCACTAACGGAGCTAAGCCAAGATTTAGGATTACTAAGAGAACCAGGCTACTTTGCCGTTAAAGCACCTGTATTTTCATCCAGTAAGCTTAAGGGAGTCGATCATGTACTTGGGCCGGAAATGAAGTCAACTGGGGAAGTACTTGGGATTGGAACTAATTTTCAGCAAGCACTGCAAAAATCCATTCCTTTAATTAATGGAAACAAGGAAGAAAATTATATTCTTTGTTCGATTTCTGACAGGGAAAAAACAGAAAGTCTTGCCATTTTACAGGAAATTGTAAAAGAAAATTACAAACTGGCTGCAACAGAAGGAACCGCTTTGTTCTTAACATCCAATGGCTTTACCGTAGACCTAGTCGTTAAGGATGAAGAGGATTTAAATGATATCTTCCGGAACAAGCCGATTCAGGCTGTTATAAATATACCGAACCAAGGTCGGAACAAAAACAAGTTTGGTTTCCAGATGCGGGAGTATGCAGTCCGCTATAAGGTACCGGTATTCACACATCTTGATACAATTGAGACCACATTAAGAGTGGAAAAGATGCTAGGAGCTAATTCTGAGGTACGGACGGTTAGCGAGTATTACAAACTTGAGAAAGAAGGTGCTACTCATGTTAGAAGCAATTAATACGGACGATAAAAGCATCGGGGAGAACCTGCAATTTAAGGGTCTGGATTTTTTACAGCTGGATGATTTTAGTTCCGACCAAATCTTATATTTACTTAATGAGGCCGTCGAATTAAAAAAACAGCAAAAAGAAGGTAAACCTTATCCTTACTTAAACGGAAAGGTATTAGGAATGATCTTTGAAAAATCTTCGACTCGTACAAGGGTTTCCTTTGAAGTGGGGATGCTGCAGCTAGGGGGACATGCAATCTTTTTAAGCTCAAGGGATATTCAGCTCGGCCGTGGCGAGAGCATTTCGGACACCGCGAAGGTTTTGTCGCGCTATGTTGATGGAATGATGATACGGACATTTTCACATGAATCGGTTGAGGTGTTAGCCGCACATGCAACAGTACCGGTCATTAATGGGTTAACAGACCTACAGCACCCGACCCAGGTACTGGCTGATTTATTAACCATCCTAGAACATAAAGGAAAGCTGGCCGGATTAAAGCTTTGCTATATTGGTGATGGTTACAATAATATGGCCCATTCCTTAATGGAAGGTGCCGTGAAGGTCGGAATGAATATCAGTATTGCCAGTCCTCCAGGATATCTGCCCAATGGGGAGATTACCGAAAGGGCTATCCAAGCAGGAAAACAAACAGGCGCTTCCGTTATGATTACGAATAATCCTTATGAAGCCATAAAAGATGCTGATGTTGTGGTTACGGATGTATGGACCAGTATGGGGCAGGAAGAAGAAACTGCGATCCGCTTAAAAGCATTTCAAGCTTTCCAAGTTAATGAGGAATTATGCAGTCATGCGAATAAAGACTTTATCTTCTTACACTGTTTACCTGCTCACCGCGGCGAAGAAGTAACCAGTGAGATTATTGACGGTCCTCATTCAGTTGTATTTGATGAAGCGGAAAACCGTCTGCATGCGCAAAAAGCAATTTTGAAACTTTTACTATAAAAATAGTTTCATTTTCTATGAGACATGTTGTATAATAATTCTATCAGATGAATAAAAATCCACAATGAAGTTCAAGGAGAATAAAAATGACAAAGGAAAAAATTGTTTTAGCATACTCAGGTGGTTTAGATACATCGGTATCAGTGAAATGGATCCAAGAAAAGTACGGTTATGATGTAATTGCCTTGGGGCTGGATGTTGGAGAAGGGAAAGACCTAGAGGCTATTAAAAATAAAGCATTAAAAGTTGGCGCCATCAAGGCCTATATGATAGATGCAAAAGAATTGTTGGCAAAAGAATATATTTTACCAGCTTTAAAGGCTAATTGTTTATATGAAGGTAAGTATCCATTATCTTCTGCCCTGTCAAGACCGCTTATTTCTAAATTATTGGTGGAGGTTGCGGAAAAAGAGGGAGCAACCGCTGTTGCACATGGCTGTACAGGTAAAGGAAACGACCAAGTTCGCTTTGAGGTATCAATCCAAGCATTGAATCCTAGTTTAAAGGTTGTTGCACCAGTTCGTGAGTGGGGAATGACTCGCGATGAAGAAATTAAATATGCGGAAGAAAACGGGATTCCTATACCGGTTGATTTAGATAATCCATTTTCAATTGATGCTAATATCTGGGGACGTGCTTGTGAAGCAGGAGTTCTTGAGGATCCATGGGCAGAAGCACCAGAGGCAGCGTTTGACTGGACGAATCCGATTGAATTGACACCGGATGTTCCTGAATATCTTGAAATTGAATTCGAACAAGGGGTTCCTGTTGCCCTTAATGGTGAAAAACTGCCTCTTGTTCAATTGATTGAGACACTTAATACACTTGGCGGCAAGCATGGGGTTGGCCGCATCGACCATATTGAAAATAGATTAGTAGGAATCAAATCGAGAGAAGTGTATGAAAACCCAGCTGCGTTAATCTTGATTAATGCTCATAGAGAACTAGAATTTTTAACGCTAACCCGTGAGGTTACCCAATTTAAGACACAGGTTGAACAGCAAATGGCGAAGATTATTTATGAAGGTCTTTGGTATTCTCCAATTAAACCTGCTCTTGATGCATTTATCAATGAGACCCAAAAGGTAGTTTCTGGAACAATTCGTGTTAAGCTTTTTAAAGGAAATCACACGGTTGTAGGCCGAAAATCACCACACAGCCTTTACAATGAAGAACTAGCTACCTATGCTAAAGGTGATGCCTTTGATCATAACGCAGCGGTTGGCTTTATTAAACTTTGGGGACTTCCAACAAAGGTTTATTCTGAAGTGAATAAGAAAAGCGAAGCGACCGTTTAGCGGAGTATGGGCTGGAGCCCTTCGACTGAGATAAAGGAAACACGGCGAGCGATAGCGATCCGATGTTGACTTATCGTAGGGAGAAGAGCGAAGCCCACTAGCCGCTGGGAGCTGCAGCTGGACAATTCTTAAAGTGAAAAGAAGAAATAATCCGGATTGCCCTCGAATCCACTCGGGGGCTGTCTTTTTTATAATTAGGGAGGAACCAGTAATGTCGAAGTTATGGGGCGGTCGTTTTACAAAGGAAACCAACAAGCTGGTAGAGGAGTTTACAGCATCGATTTCTTTTGATCAAAAGTTAGCAAAAGAGGATATTGCCGGAAGTATGGCCCATGTCCAAATGCTGGGAGAATGCGGCATTATTCCGATCGAGGATGCCATTAAAATTAAGGACGGCCTGTTAGCAATAAGGAAATTGGTGGATGCCGGCGAGGTTGAGTTTTTAGTTGAAGATGAAGATATTCATATGAATATTGAAAAGCTCTTGATTGAAAAAATCGGACCAGTTGGCGGCAAACTTCATACTGGCCGAAGCCGTAATGACCAAGTCGCTACCGATATGCATTTATACTTACGAACTAAAACAACCGAGCTGATTAAGTTAATTGAAGATGTCCAGCAGGCATTAATTGAGCAGGCAAAAGCGAATATTCATACTTTGATTCCCGGTTACACTCATTTGCAGCGAGCACAGCCCGTTTCTTTTGCCCATCACCTTATGGCCTATTTTTGGATGTTTGAACGTGATAAAGAGAGACTGATGGATTCACTCAAACGGATTAATTGGCTTCCGCTTGGTTCCGGTGCATTAGCAGGGACAACATTTCCCATCAATCGTGAACGAGTCGCAGAATTATTAGGTTTTGAAACGATTTATCCTAATAGTATGGATGCCGTGAGTGATCGCGATTTTATATTAGAATTTTTATCAATCGGGTCGATTATTATGACACATATCTCTAGATTTTCTGAGGAGTTGGTCATTTGGTCAAGTCAGGAGTTTCAGTTTGTTGAACTTGACGATTCTTTCTGTACCGGTTCAAGTATCATGCCACAAAAGAAAAACCCGGATGTACCGGAACTGCTGAGGGGTAAGACTGGACGTACCTATGGTAACTTAATGGGCTTGTTGACCGTATTAAAGGGTCTGCCGCTTGCTTATAATAAAGATTTACAAGAAGATAAAGAAGGTATGTTTGATACCGTAGAGACGCTTGAAGGATCATTAAAGCTGTTAGCCCCAATGGTTGAAACCATGACAGTCAATAAAGATGTAATGCGAAAGGCAATTAATCATGATTTTTCCAATGCAACCGACATTGCTGATTACTTGGTTAGAAAAGGTCTGCCATTCCGTGAGGCCCATGAAGTGATCGGAAAAATCGTTCTCTATGCCATTCAATCAAATAAGTTTTTATTGGATTTAAGTTTTGAAGAATATCAGGGCTTCAGTCCTTTATTTGAAGAGGATATTTATGGGGTATTAGCTCCTGAACAAGTCGTCGCAGTCAGAAACAGCTTTGGAGGTACCGCTCCATCACAGGTAGAGCATCAAATCGCGCTTGCAGAGGGAAAACTCCATCGATAATAGTAATTTCATGGCTCGCTTAACGGCGGGTCTTGTTTAATATTAAGTAAGTATAAAAATTAAGACTTTGAAAATTGTCCAGCGCAAGCGCCCTAGCGGCTAGTGTCCTTCGCGCTCCGCCCTACGATAAGTCAACATCGAATCGCTGCCGCTCTTCGTGTTTCCTTTATCTCAGTTTGAGCCCTCCATAAGGAACGCTTCGATAGCATAAGCATCGCACGAAGGAAAAGCGATAGCTTTTCCGAGGAGGCCATACGCCGCTGACCAGGGCGCTTGCGCTTTTCGTATGAATAGAAAGAAAATATTGACATTTGTAAATAATTAAACTAGAATACTTTTTATAACTTAACTCAGCAATTAATAAAAATAAAATATTACTCTTATCCAGAGAGGCGGAGGGACTAGGCCCGATGAAGCCCGGCAACCTTCAAGGTATTCCTTGAAAAGGTGCTAATTCCTGCAGGTTATATATAACCTGACAGATAAGAGGAGGAATTCGCCCTCTTCTTATTAAGAGGGCTTTTCTTTATTTATTAGAAAAAAGAATCATGCAAATAAAAGTAGAAGGGTGGATATCAGCATGTCTGTAATTAAAGTGGCAATCCTTGGTTTTGGCACGGTTGGTGAAGGATTCTATCGGACGATTCAATCTCATGCAGAAGAACTAACAGCCGTTTTAGGTAAGAAGGTAGAGGTGGCTGCCATTCTAATTAAAAACAAGGAGAAGAAAAGGGAAATTAATAAGGATGTCCTTGTAACAACAGAATTTGCAGAAATCCTACATCTTCCACAGCTTGATGTAGTTGTTGAGGCTATAGTTGATAAGGATCCAACCTACATATATCTAAAGAAGGCCATTGAGCGGGGCTGTCATATTATTACAGCAAATAAGGAGATGTTTGCCCACTATGGAACAGAGCTGCTTGAACTTGCCCAAGTGCACCATGTCTCGGTTGGATATGAAGCAACGGTAGCTGGAGGAATACCAGTGATTCAAACCTTAAGACAATTATTAAATGTAAATCGTGTTCAGCAAGTTCAGGGGATTTTAAATGGAACATCGAATTTCATCTTAACGGAGATGAGGGAGAAAAAGCTCTCCTTTGCCCACGCTTTACGTGCAGCCCAGGAAAACGGCTTCGCTGAGGCCGACCCGACAAATGATGTGGAAGGTTTCGATGCCTTTTACAAAGCGATGATACTAAGCAGGCTTGCCTTCGGTGAAGAACCAAATTGGCATGCTGTTGAGCGGACTGGGATAACTTCAATTACAAGTGAATTAATCGACACTGCGGAGAGGCTTGGATTAAGATTTAAACATATTGCCAGTATAAAGAAATCAGTTAATCAACTTAAGGTATCGGTTGGACCAGTTCTTGTTGGAAATGAGCATCCACTATATCATGTAGAAGGGGTCCAGAATGCAGTAAATATTTCTTCGGATATTGTGGGTCAAATAACCCTTCAAGGACCAGGGGCCGGGATGCTGCCAACTGCAAGTGCAGTCATCGAAGATTTAGTCTACGTTTGTCAGAACCGACCTGAAAGACAAGGATTCCTAACAACAAGTGAAACTAATACTGCACGACAGGAACAAGGAGAGAAAGAAGAAACTTGGCTCATAGCCGGGTATTATAATGTAACGAATCATTTTGTTAAACTGATGGATCAGGTTACAGATGGAATATGGATTGCCAAGGCTAAAAGGGAAGAAATAGACGCGCTCTCTAGACTAAATGAAGAACTAGTGTATTTCCCTATTATAGGGGAATACGAAAGGGAGCATGTCTTGGCAAGATAGCATAATATCTTTTAGATAAGAAGCAGGGCAAGGACAGCCCTGCTTCATTATTATTTTAACTGAAAGTTATTTACTGTTTCTATTTTTCACACGTTGGTTAGCAGCATTAGCACGTGCCTGTGCTTCTAGATCAGCATGATCTGCAAACTCTGAAGAATACTCAACATCTTTTCCATCTGTTTTTAAATTTTTAGGCACTTGTGGAAGTGATCCTTTATTGTGCTTTTGTCCTTGTGCGCGGCCCATGAAAAAACCCCTTTCAAATTAAACTAAAGTGAGCAGCAATTATTGCTCTCAAGGATAGTTTTTACTGTCTGAAAGGAGTCCATTAATGGAAAAATTTAATTTTCACTCTCTGTATGTTTTTTTAAATACGAGTCTTTTTATCCGTGAAACCAGCTGCACGGTCGGCCATCTTAAAATCACGCTGATAGCGTACCTCTTGCATGCTTGTTAAAGAATACTTTCCTCCGCCTCTGCTGTCCTTCTTTTTCTTTTCACCCATTGTGCTCATTCCTTTCGAAATTAAGTTGAAATTTTAAAGCCTAAGTGCAAATGCATATAACTAAATATGTACTTATTTCCATTTTTACCTGTTCGAAAAAAAAGATACTGTTTTTTGCAAGATATTTTTAAAAAAGGGTCCTTCCGTATGGTAAAGTAATTTTGAGGTGAAGGATATGGCCGTTATTACAAAAATCACCACACAACAGAAGAACCAAGATCGCTTTAACGTGTTTATGGATTATGGAAAAGGCAAAGGCGAGGAATTTGCTTTTAGTGTCGACAGTGATGTATTAATTAAATTTCAACTTAAAAAGGGAATGGAGCTTGATGATTTTTCCTTTTTAGAAATTCAATACCAAGATGACATCCGCAAGGCTTATAATCTGGCTATAAATTATTTGGCTAGAAGAATGAGATCGGAAAAAGAAATTGTAGACTACCTGGGTCAAAAAGAAGTGGACGAGCCGGTGATTAACGAGGTTATTCATCGATTAACTGCACAACATTATATTAATGATCAGGAATATGCTGTAGCCTTCGTAAGGACCCAAGCAAATACCACCGATAAAGGTCCAAATGTGATTAAAATGGATTTGAGGGAGAAAGGTATAGCAGAGGCTTTCCTCTTTAAGGCGCTTGAAGAATTTCCTTTGGAGCAGCAGGTTGAAAAGGTAATGAAAATTTCAGTGAAGTTTTATCAAAAAAATGCAAAGCTTTCATTTAAAGTTCAAAAACAAAAGCTTGAGCAGTTACTACTGAGAAAAGGTTATTCTTATGATGTTATAAATATTGCGTTTAATGAAGTAGAGGTACCAAAAGAAGTGGATGAGGAAATGGAAGCTGTTCGATTTCAAGGCGAGAAGGTTCACAGAAAGTATTCTCATCTTGAAGGATTTGAGTATCAGCAGAAGATAAAGCAAGCATTGTATCGTAAAGGTTTCACGATGGATTTAATTGAGCGTTTTTTAGCAGAGAAAGATGAAAACTTATAACGTAAGCTAAGAAGGGATTAAATGTTTGAAGAGGATAGAATCGAGACAGAGTAAAGCAAGTCTTGCTGTCCGTGTCTGGATTAGAGCAGAATTTAGATAGAGGAGAACAAGTTCTGGTGTTTCGTGTCCGAAGGAGGTCCAGGTTTGGACAGCCCAAGTCAATATCCGGTGCTTGTTGTCCGAAGAAGGCCAAGGTTCGGACAGCTTAAGGCGAATTCTAGTGCTTGCTGTCCGAAGGAGGCCAAGGTTCGGACAGCCCAAGTCAGTATTCGGTGCTTGCTGTCCGAAAGAGGTCAAGGTTCGGACAGCCGAAGTCAATATCCGGTGCTTGCTGTCCCAAGTGGATCCAGGTTCGGACAGCTTAAGGCGAATTCTGGTGCTTGCTGTCCGAAGGAGGCCAAGGTTCGGACAGCCCAAGTCAGTATTCGGTGCATGCTGTCCGAAAGAGGTCAAGGTTCGGACATCCCAAGTCAATATCCGGTGCTTGCTGTCCCAAGTGGATCCAGGTTCGGACAGCTTAAGGCAAATTCTGGTGCTTGCTGTCCGAAGGAGGCCAAGGTTCGGACAGCCCAAGTCGGTATTGGGTGCTTGCTGTCCGAAGAAGGCCAAGGTTCGGACAGCTTAAGGCGAATTCTGGTGCTTGCTGTCCGAAGGAGGCCAAGGTTCGGACAGCCCAAGTCGGTATTGGGTGCTTGCTGTCCGAAGAAGGCTAAGGTTCAGACAGCTTAAGGCGAATTCTGGTGCTTGCTGTCCGAAGAAGGCCAAGGTTCAGACAGCTTAAGGGCGAATTCCGGTGCTTGTTGTCCGAAGGAAGTCATAGTTCAGACAGCTTAAGGCGAATTCCGGTGTTTGTTGTCCGAATGGACCTAGTCAAGACGAATTGTACAGATTTTTATATACTAGAATAAAGAGAAATGGAGAGTGGGTCTTACATGCAGCAAGAGCAACGCTATAGTGAAATGAATGAGTTTGAACTAAGACAAGAAATTGCCGATCTTAAGGAAAAAGCGAGAAAAGCGGAGCAAATGGGTATGGTTAATGAATTTGCTGTTCTTGAAAGAAAGGTACAAATGGCGCGCGCTTATATGATGGACCCCGCAGCGTTTTTACCTGGAGAAATTTATCAAATTGAGGGGGACCCTGGACAGTATTTTAAAATTGATTATATGAACGGTGTTTTTGCATGGGGCTACCGTTTAAAGGGTAATGGTAAAGAAGAAGCATTGCCCATCTCAGTGTTAACGCCCTTAAAGTAAAACAACAAACCAGAGTATACTTCTGGTTTGTCCTCTTATACTTTGAGAATTGGCAAGTTTCAGCGCCTAGGGGTTCGGGGGCATAAGCCAATCCGTCAAGAAGACTAAAGAACAGCCTTCTCGCCGGCTCGTCTTATGCCTGTCACCCCTGGTCAAGGCGCTTCCGCTCTTCAGTTTATTTCCAGACTGCTTGCGGTGATTCGTCATCGCGTTCCCCGGAAGCACGCATACGTTCTTGCGGGTGAGTATTAATGCTGCCGTCAGCTCTTGTGGAAGCATATTCCGCTTTAGCGCGCGGTTCTCCCTCAAGTTTGTTAT
This sequence comes from Bacillus sp. ISL-18, assembly GCF_018613415.1. Classification (GTDB taxonomy): domain Bacteria; phylum Bacillota; class Bacilli; order Bacillales; family Cytobacillaceae; genus Neobacillus. The sequence goes on from NZ_JAGGQG010000029.1 coordinate 93,121, forward strand.
TACTTTGATTTGGGAAATTCGTTGCCTTATTTCTCATGATTTACCTCCAATTAGGGAATGAGAAAAACGTGAAAAGCATCATATTCTACGTGCTAACCACGTAACGTTAGTATGGCTTATTGCTTGAAGGATATGTTATAAGAAAATGGTAATGGGGTGTTGTTGATGAATGAATACCATGAAAGACTTATTAAGTTGTTAATGGATAAAAACGGACAGTTAAGTTATGATCAGGCCCGGACATGGGTGGAGTTATTATGGGATGATTTTGAAACCACTTACGCGAAGGCTGGCCGGGAATACAAGGGCAGTGAAATGGCGGAGCGGATTGTTACCCAATGGATTCAAAATTATGGTGACAAACTACATGAGTTTGTCGCAACAAATCCTAAGTATAAAAAATTTCTTACACAATAAAAAAGAAGGGCATAAAGTTAGCCCTTCTTAACTGGGAATGATACTCAACTTCTTTCGTAATTTCTTCTCACTAAACACCCAGCCCGTATAAGAGCTAATTGGTTGTAAATCAAAGTCTAATTGAACAACCGCTACAAACGGGTAGTGACCATTGCTTCGATAACGCAAATCAATAAACCGGACTTCATAAAAATCGCTATACTCATCAACCTCCCAGCGATAGACAGGGGAGAATGATAAGAAGGCTGATAGGTTTTTATCCTTCTTCGCTGCTTCAATTACAGGGGTATTAGGAACAGGGACTCGGATAAACCGGTCAAGGATCTCGACATGTTGATTAACAGATCTCCCTACAAAAAACTCCTTCTCATTCATTGCTGCAATTCTCCATTGATGAAATCGCATCGTTGGTGCAATAATCACTTCTGTGGCGTCTGGAATTAGACTTTTTACATCCGTTAAGACTTTCATCTTCGCTAAATATCTCCGAATGTAGTATGCGAAGACGACAGCATACATAATTAAAAAGGTAACTCCTGGTTTTGCCCCTAATATCCAAATAAATATGCCGATCACATGAATAGCAAAAATAATTGGATCAAATGTATTAATAACTCCGAGCGCTACCCATTTAGAAGAGAAGGGTCTAAGGGCTTGGGTCCCATAGGCATTAAATATATCAACAAAAACATGGATAAACACTGCAGCAAAAGTCCAAGCCCATAAATGCAATAAATTTGCACCTGAGAAAAATGGATAGATAACCATTGTAATAAGGAGCGGCCATAAAATAACTGCGGGAATGGAGTGGGTCACTCCGCGATGATTTCGGATATAGATTGCATTGTTTCTAAGTTTTAATACAGTGTCAATATCTGGTATTTGCGAGCCTGCAATTGTCCCAATTAATACACTTACTGCCGTAGCATGACTGCCGGCAACCACTGGGTCAAGCGTTGCAAGACCACCTAAAGCAATACCCATGACTACATGAGTTCCAGTATCCAAATGAAAATTCCCCCTTTAAAATAATCTTGTCAAAAAAGGTAATTTAGCTTATCGTTAATAATTGTACGTTAGAAATGTCCAGCTGCAGCGCCTAGGGGCTCGGGGTCATAAGCCGATCCGTCAAGAAGGTTAAAGAACAACCTTCTCGCCGGCCCGTCTTATGCCTGTCGCCCCTGGTCAAGGCGCTTCCGCTTTTCTTTTTATTTTCCCTTTTTTCGAGGTGTTTAACAATCTGGAGGAACAAAAGTTATGATTATTGAACATGAAAATTCTGAAAAAATCAATATAAATGCATTTCAAACTGATTTAATTACCTGGTTTAAAAGGGAACAACGTGATCTTCCGTGGCGAAAGGATCAGGATCCTTATAAAGTTTGGGTTTCAGAAATAATGCTTCAGCAAACAAGAGTTGATACGGTAATCCCTTATTTCAATCGATTTATCGAATGGTTTCCGACAATTGATGCATTGGCAGATGCGGATGAAGACAAAGTGCTGAAAGCATGGGAAGGTCTTGGCTATTATTCTCGTGTGCGAAATCTTCAATCCGCGGTAAAAGAAGTAAGAGAAAGATATAATGGCGAAGTGCCAAGTAGTCCAAAGGAAATCGCTGAACTAAAGGGAGTAGGACCTTACACAGCTGGTGCCATTTTAAGTATTGCTTATGGTATTCCTGAGCCTGCTGTCGATGGAAATGTGATGAGGGTATTGTCTCGGATCCTTTCAATTTGGGATGATATTGCAAAACCATCATCGAGGAAAATTTTTGAACAGGCAGTCCGTACATTAATTTCACATGATGACCCATCAGCATTTAATCAAGCCTTGATGGAGCTTGGTGCATTAATTTGCACCCCTACATCACCCTCATGTCTTTTATGCCCCGTCCGAGAGCATTGCCAAGCTTTTTCCGAAGGAGTACATGAGGAGCTTCCTGTTAAAACCAAGAAAACAAAATCCCGGAATGTTCAACTTGCCTCTGCAGTTCTATCCAACACAGAAGGAAAAATCCTTATCCATAAGCGTCCAACTAGCGGCTTGCTTGCAAATTTGTGGGAATTTCCAAGTGTTGAGCTGCATCATAGCCTGCAAAATGAACGGGATCAGATCGTTAAGCTTTTTAACTCAGAGCTGCAGTTAGAACCATATCTCGAAAAGATTATTGGTCAAATCGATCATGTTTTTTCCCATTTGGTTTGGAACATTATGGTTTATACAGGAACACTTTCTACAGATTTTCAGGAAAGTGAGGATTGGAGGCTTGTTTCCATTAAACAAATGGAAGAATACGCCTTTCCTGTGTCCTATCAGAAGATCTTCCAAATGTATCTAAATTCCAAAGAGGAATAAACGCTGTTGCATGCGTTTATTCCTCTTTTAAGTATATTAATCGTATACGGTTTTTGTTCCATGGGTATAATCAGCTTCTTGCCGTTTCATCCCGCCGCGATTTTCAATTTCCTCAATAATTTCTCGATGAATCGTCTGCCCCTCACTATTAAGATATGGAGCAATTTGTTGAAATGAATGATGATAAAAGGCTAATTCGCTATCCTTCCAATCCGTTTTTGCCATCATTGAAAGTTCTGTCATATCTCGTCCTACATACATATCCTTAAGATTCCCCCTAACTTGTCTTTCATTTTAGTGTTTTATATTAATTGTCTTCTATTCATGGAAAAGATAAAATGAATAGAAAAGTGAAGCGTCTCAAGCTTTCTAAAAAAATTACATAGAAGGAGTTTTTTTATATGACACAAAAAGTTGCACTTATTACAGGTAGCAGTAGAGGGATTGGAAAGGCCACAGCCCTCCGCTTAGCAGAAGCGGGCTACGATATTGTAATTAACTATGCACGTAGTAAAAAGTCTGCCTTAGAGGTCGCGGAAAAGATTGAAGCATTGGGCAGGAAAGTATTAGTGGTTAAGGCCAATGTAGGTGACGTGGCTAAAATAAAAGATATGTTTGCTCAAATCGACCAAGAATTTGGCCGTTTAGATATCTTTGTAAATAATGCAGCTTCGGGTGTTCAGCGTCCAGTAATGGAATTGGAAGAATCCCACTGGGATTGGACGTTAAATATCAATAGTAAAGCTCTCTTATTTTGTGCCCAGGAAGCAGCAAAATTAATGGAAAGAAACGGCGGCGGAAAAATTGTCAGCATTAGCTCACTTGGATCCATTCGTTATTTAGAAAATTATACAGTAGTAGGTGTGTCGAAGGCAGCCCTAGAAGCGTTAACCCGCTATTTAGCAGTAGAATTAGCGCAAAAAAATATCATTGTTAATGCCGTGTCCGGCGGTGCAGTGGATACCGAAGCATTAAAACACTTTCCTAATCGAGAGGAGCTTCTTCAAGAGGCTAGGGAAAAAACGCCCGCAGGAAAAATGGTGGAAATTGATGACATCGTTAACAGTGTAATGTTTCTTTTATCAGATGATGCCAGCATGATCAGGGGGCAAACGATTATTGTGGATGGAGGAATTTCTTTACTGGTTTAAAATTAAAAAAATTATTTTTCAATAATTTTTTTGGATATTCTCCACGAAGCCTGGACATATTAATTTCGTGGAGGTGATATCAATGGCAAACTTCAATCAACAGCCAAACAAAACATCTGCTGGAACTAACATCCAGGAAGTAAGACAGCAAAATGCTCAATCTGCACAAGGCGGTTCACAAGGATCCCAAGGTTCTTTTGGAACTGAATTTGCAAGCGAGACTAATGCTCAAGAAGTAAGACAGCAAAATGCTCAATCTGCACAAGGCGGTTCACAAGGATCCCAAGGTTCTTTCGGAACTGAATTCGCTAGCGAAACGAATGCTCAAGAAGTAAGACAACAAAATCAGCAAGCTGAATCTCGTAAGAACCAAAATAGCGGTCAATTCGGCCAAAGCTAATAGGCATACTTAATAAGAAGGCACTCTTCATTCGTAAGAGTGTCTTCTTTCCTGTTCAAGGCGCTTACGCTTTTCTTTTTTTCGACAAAACTTCCTGTATGTTTACAGAAGTAGTCAAAGGGAAAAAGGAGTTTTTCCAGAATACATATAATAGCTAAAAAATAAGGCGGTGAGGGAAATGGATCATTTTAACCGATTAGTTTCCGAACAAATGGCGACCATGGAAAAATTGTTATATCTGCAAGCAGAACTTGAGCGATGTCAGGAAATAGAGGAAGAGCTGCAGACATTACAAAATGCAACCAATCTGGAGAGCGTTCAAAACGATATTCAGGCCATGAAAAAAGAGCTGAAAGAGATACAAATTATTTTTGAAAAGCAAACAGAAGAAGTTATCAATTCCTATCGGGAAATGAATTTAACTCCATCCCTGTAGTTTTTGAACCAAAAACAAGGAAAAATTACACATTTTTTACAAAGAGCCAGTGAATTCTGGCTCTTTTGTTTTAAATTCTTGTCTTAACCGTTATAATAATAGAAAATAGGAATTTTACTTTGTAACCTTTTGTCGTATGTAAATGTTAAGAGTAGGTTTCAAAGCGTTCAGAAATGAAGGTAGGGGAGAAAATGGTCGTACCCATCGAAGGTGAACCAATGCAAATACATAGCTATAAACACAATGGGCACATCCATCGCGTCTGGGAAGAAACAACCGTTTTAAAAGGGTCACAAAATTTGGTTATTGGTGGAAATGACCGGACACTTGTAACAGAGTCGGACGGGAGAACATGGATTACCAGAGAGCCAGCAATCTGTTATTTCCATTCACAATACTGGTTTAACGTAATTGGAATGATCCGTGAAGACGGTATTTACTATTATTGTAATATTAGTTCACCTTTTATTTTCGATGGTGAAGCACTAAAGTATATTGATTATGACCTCGATATCAAAGTGTATCCTGATATGACCTTTAACTTACTAGACGAAGATGAGTATGAACGGCATCGTCGTGAAATGAACTATCCTGATGTCATTGATAAAATTCTGAAAAGAAATGTGGATAAACTAATTCAATGGATTCGGCAGCGTAATGGCCCTTTTGCACCGGATTTTATTGATATTTGGTATGAACGTTATTTAACTTACAGACGGTAAATGACACAACTGTAAAAGAGCCTGTTGTTCCGAGAGCAACAGGTTCTTATCTGTTTAAATATTTTAGCTGAAATGGAGGGGAATTGTTTGAGCAGTATACGCAGATACCTGCAATTTGTTAAGCCGTATCGGTTACAAATCTTATGGACGATCATTATCGGTCTTGTGAAATTTTCCATCCCGCTGATTATTCCTATGCTAATCAAATATGTAGTTGATGATATTATTGGGAATCACAGGCTGTCCCATGACGAAAAGCTTAATAAACTAATGCTCATTTTGGGCGTTATGGTTGTGGTTTTTGTCATACTAAGACCACCGATTGAATATTACCGTCAGTACTTTGCTCAATGGACCTCAAGTAAAATTTTATATGATATTCGTGATCAGATGTACACCCATATTCAAAAGCTTAGTTTTCGGTATTTTTCAAATAACCGTGCTGGAGAAATCATCTCCCGCGTGATTAATGATGTTGAACAGACGAAGACTTTCGTTATTTCAGGATTAATGAATCTATGGCTTGATATTGCCACGATTGTTATTGCCATTATTTTTATGTTTTATATGAACGTTAAATTAACCTTGGCATCCATTCTGTTATTTCCGTTTTATGCCTTTTCAGTAAGGTATTTTTTTGGAAACCTTCGGAAATTAACAAGGAATCGCTCGCAAGCCTTAGCCGAAGTACAGAGTTATTTACATGAAAGAGTCCAGGGAATGCCAGTGATTAAGAGCTTTGCAATCGAAAAGTTTGAACAAACTCAGTTTGATAAGCGGAATAAAAACTTTTTAGAAAAAGCCTTACAGCACACAAGCTGGAACGCCAAGTCATTTGCAGTAGTTAATACAATTACTGATATCGCACCATTACTTGTAATTGGATACTCGGCCTATCTAGTAATTGAGCATCAATTGTCACTCGGAACAATGGTCGCTTTTTTTGCCTATATTGATAAATTATATAGTCCCTTAAGAAGACTTGTGAATTCATCGACTACAATCACTCAATCATTTGCCTCAATGGACCGGGTATTTGAATTTCTGGACGAGAAATATGACATAGTCGATAAGCCTGGAGCACGAGACTGCGCTAACGTAAAAGGTGATATATCTTTCGAACATGTTTTCTTTTCTTACGATAAAGAGGATGAGATGGTATTAAAGGACATTCACTTACATGTTAAAAAAGGGGAGACCATTGCACTAGTTGGGATGAGCGGAGGAGGAAAGTCAACACTTGTTAGTCTCATTCCTCGTTTCTATGATGTAACAAAAGGGAGAATCACTCTAGATGGAGTGGATATCGGCGAATTTAAAGTTCAAACTCTTAGAGACATCATAGGCGTTGTGTTTCAAGATAATATCTTATTTAGTGAATCCGTTAAAGATAATATTTTATTAGGGAAGCCTGGTGCTTCGGATGAAGAAGTGTATCAAGCTGCTATAGCCGCAAACGCTCATGAGTTTATCTTAAACTTATCAGAAGGATATAACACTAAAGTCGGGGAACGGGGAGTAAAGCTTTCAGGCGGTCAAAAACAGCGTGTTGCAATAGCAAGGGTGTTCTTAAAAAATCCTCCTATCTTAATTTTAGATGAAGCTACATCAGCCTTAGACCTAGAAAGTGAACATCTCATTCAGGGAGCCCTAGAGGAGCTTGCAAAGGATAGGACCACCTTTATTGTCGCCCACCGCTTATCGACGATAACCCATGCTAATCGGATCGTCCTAATTGAGCATGGTCAAATTGTTGAGATTGGTACTCATGAAGAATTAATGACTAAACAAGGAAATTATTATAAGTTATTTCAGGTCCAACAGCTTGAAAATAAAGAAAACTCGCTGAGTGAAGAGCTTCAAGGACAAGCTAATTAAAAAAGAACCCAAGCAGAAAATGCTTGGGTTCTTTCGATTTAATCGTGTGTCTCTTCAACGGACACTTCGTTTTGATGGTAGGAATGAAAGCTCGTTATTAAGGTGTCAAGATGCTCGACATGTTCTCCGTAATCGATTATGGTGGAGATTATTTGCATGGAATGATATAAGTGCGGACTATCATTATCTTCATTTTCTCTCACATGCTTTATATAGAAATCGAATAACTCTTTTTTATTGATGTAATTTATTTCTTTGTCACATGAGGAAGGAATAGGGACTTTACCAATAAAGCGAAGTAAAACTTGTTCATGATGATAGATTAAACTGTCTAACTGATCTTGAATGCTCTGTTTAAAGTTCTCAGGAAGCTGTAAAAGTTCATTTTCAAAGCGATGCAGCCTTTTTAAAGTATCCAAGGCTTTTTTTGCCGTCAAATTTAATTGTCGATAAATAACCAGCTTTCGAGACCTTTCAAGCTTCACCTTTTTAAAATAACTGCGCTCCTCTTTATACATCGTATACAGCTGCTCCATGGACTGGATGCTGTCCTTAAAAGTCTTAATATCTGCTTTAAGTAATTGGTGATCATAGTCATGTCTGGTGCTTAAGCGAATCCATTTAATAATTTCCTCAGTTGTATTGACAATTTTAGAATAAAGTTTATTTTCATACTTGGGCGGCATAAAGATTAAATTGACCAAAAATGCTGAAAATACCCCAATCATAATCGTAGAGAAACGGATACCGGCAAACTGAATAAAATTACCGCTTTGCAATTCCATGATAGAAATTAAGGTAACCAGTGACAAGCCAATTGTATTCTCTAATTTAAGTTTAAGAATTAATAAGATGACTATAATAGCGGCTAATCCAACCACAATAAAGTGATTTCCTAATAGTAGAACAAAAATGACAGCACACAAAGCCCCGATAATATTTCCTTGAATCTGTTCAATAATCGTCAAATAGGAGCGATATATAGTTGGTTGAATCGCAAAGATTGCAGAAATCCCGGCTAAGACAGGTGATGGTGAATGCAGCAGCTGGCCGATGAAAAGGGATAATGCAATGGCTATTCCCGTTTTTAAGATGCGGGCACCTAACTTCATTTAATTAGTTCCTTTCAAATGTTCGTTTGTCTGTTCAATTGATAACAAATATGTACTATACAATGTTTATCCCATATTATCAAGAGATATTATATCAATTTATATATTCAGTTTATATTAAAAAAATGTAAAAAAACGTAAAAAAACGTCCGCTGGGAATCAGCGGACGTTTTTTGCTTAATTAGAAATCATTCTGTAGAAACAGATGGATCGGCCTGCTCTTTTACAGGAAGAATTTGTACAAAGTGATTTTCTGGATTTACTAGAAGGTTTCTAAGCTGTTCTGCCTCTTCAGTTTGACCATTTTGAGCCAGTAGAGCAGTATATTGACCTAATAGTTCATTAATATCTTTTTTGCCATTTCCGTCTAAATTAACTACAGAAACTTTGGCACCTTTTGCAACACGGCGTTGAATTGCCTCTTTGGTTAGACCCATTTCAGGCTGTTGACGGACATATACCACTCCACCAGTCATACCTGCGCAAATCCATGGTCCTGGGTCACCGAGAACAAGGCCGCGGCCATTTGTCATATATTCAAAGGCAAAACCTTTGATATTTGCATTTGCTCCAATATTTCCAGCTTCTTTCTCTGGAAGAGGCTTCTTTAGAGCACCACCAATAATTAAATCAGCTCCAGAGAGACGGATTCCTGCTCGGGCATCAGCATTTCCTTGAGCAACAAGAAGACCTTTTTGAGCACCGTAACCGAACCCTTTACCAACTGAACCATTGAGATAACGGCCATTTTTACCTTTAGACTTAAGAACATGAATATTACCGCCGAAGGAAGTTTTTCCGACACCATCTTGACCTCCGCCATTGACAGTAATTTCAATTCCTTCACTATTATAAGCACCTAGTCCGTTACCAGGGATAGAGCCTTCCTTATACTTGAGCTGAACAGGTGCCAGCTGCTTATAGGAACCATCTAATCTGCCGCGGACGCGGTGGCAGGATACCCGGCTGCCTAATACTCTTTGTTCAGATGTTACACTTAAGAACTCACGTGATGAATGAAGTTGATCTACACTTGCATCAAGATATTCCGCACCTGCAGCCACCTGCATTTGAACTTCTTCCATTGATTTCGAAGCTTCAACTTTTGCAAATTGACCAATTTCAAGTGATTTTAACAGGTAAGAAAGGTCAAGTTGATTATCTCCCTTAATCTGTTCTAGTAGTTCTGAATGGCCAACTGCATCTTGTAAATTTTTAATTCCCAATGAAGCAGCAAGGGCTTTTAATTCGGAACCAAATGCAGTAAAGAGATTCATAATTCCTTGAACAGCTAAATCGAATTGTCTAGGAACAAAACGACGTAGTCCATGGTCTTTTGCCTGAGCTTCTGTTTCAATCTGGGTAGCAATACCAACATGGCAAGTATCCAAATGACAGCCGCGGCAAGTTGTACAACCAATTGAAAGCATCGCTAATGTACCGAATCCAACACGGTTAGCGCCTAAAAGCATAATTTTGATAACATCATTTGCACTCTTCATACCGCCATCTGCCCAAATTTCTACTTTTTGGCGAAGTCCGCTTTCTAATAGGGCATTGTGAGCTGCTTTAACCCCGATTTCAACAGGTAAACCAACATATTGAAGGGCATGGATTCTAGCTGCACCTGTACCGCCATCAAAGCCGCTTAGTGTGATGATATCTGCACCAGCTTTGGCAATACCGACTGCAATAGTACCGATATTAGGTACGACAGGTACTTTAACCGCAATTTTAGCTTGGTCGTTGGCTGTTTTTAATTCTAAAATCATTTGTGCCAAATCTTCAATCGAATAGATATCATGGTTATTAGATGGTGAGATTAAATCAGATCCAAGCGTTGCGTTACGTGCGGCTGCAACCTTTGCTGTAACCTTAGATCCAGGTAAGTGTCCGCCTTCACCAGGCTTTGCACCCTGACCAATTTTAATTTCTAATAGATTTGAAGAATTTAACAGTTCCGCATTTACTCCAAAACGGCCGGAAGCAATTTGCTGTCCTCTTGTTTTAGGATATTTACCCAGCATATCCTTAATTTCGCCGCCTTCACCATTCAAACTCACCATATTCAAACGATCAGCACCTTCGGCATATGCTCTAAAGGCAATTTCGTTTTGTGAGCCAAATGACATGGAAGAAATTAAGAATGGTAAATCATGTTCTCCAACACGAAGATCCACTTCTTCTGGTGATACTTGTTTGTTACTCTTTTTAAGTGACACCAAATGACGAATTGTCGTCGGGTTTTGCTCTTCCTGCTCAGTAATTTTATCGCGATATGCGTTATAGTCACCGGTAGAAGCAACTTCCCCAATGGCTTTCCAAATACGAGGGAAGAGGTGGAACGTTTTGCCGACTCTTTCTTTATCATTCTGGTAATCTGCTGCTCTTTTGATAGCATCCTGCTTCATTGCTTCAAAATCCATTTTGATTTCATTTGATCCAAAGAAGTTTACGATGTTTAATACTTTGGCAACTTCATCATGTAACCCAATACTTGAGTATAGTCTGCCGTATCCGCGCAGCTCGTGAATCCCAATCGTAGAAATAACCTTTTCTAATCCTTTTGTTAAAGCACTATAAAGGTTTATTAACGGCTTAGTTGTTTCATCTTGAACCGTTAAGAACATGTAATATGGGCTAATCAAATCTGCTCCTAAACCGAATACTGTAATAACATCATGAAGCGAACGAATCGATGCTGAACGTAGTAGTAAAGAACAGTCTCTTCTTAACTCTGCTTTTACTAATGCTTGATCAATTGCAGATGTTACTAAATGTGAATCAATCCAGAAGGAATCTTCTTGGTGTGCTTTCGCATCATCAAGGATCAGCAGTGTTTTACCAGCTTGAACCGCTTGAACCGCTTCATTTGCCAGTCTTTCTAATGCCTCATCTAATTTTTCGTTTGATGCAAAGGTAGTAGAAATAAAGGCAGCTAATTTCTGTTCTTGGAAATAGTGGACTAACTGATCAAAGCTAGGCTGTCCTAGGTCTTCTGCACAGGTGAAACCAGCTTTTCCTTCCAATAATAAAGGAGTCGTAAGCTCAATAACTGCATTTGCTTTCTCATCAGAAAACAAAACTGGCCGTTTCCCAATGATAACACGGGTAGAGAAGTGCTCTGTTTCACGGTCACGGTCAATAGCAGGGTTCGTTACCACGGCAACACTTTCTTTAATATAGTCAGCGATATTAACACGTTCAGGGTTTAGTGCTGCAAGCGGTGCGTCATGACCAAGTGAACGAATAGGCTCTATACCTTTTTCGGCCATTTGTTCAATGAGTTGAATATGATCACGTTCCCAGCCAAATGCTTTATATTGTCCATTGTGAATTTTATCTGGATAACTCATTGTAACAGTTTTATTTAATGTTGGAGCCTGAAGTCTTACTCTTGATTCACTTAAGCTTAAGCGGTTATTGAAACGGTTGTATACTTCGTTTTGGTAACGGTTTTGCTCGTAAACGTCTAATGTATCACCATTCCATTTAAATCCAACCTTCTCACCAGGGGCTAACGGTTTTGGGTCATTCACATATTCACTTGAAGGAATAATCCCAGGTTCAGAAGAGAAGAGATAAGAGCTTTCAGTTTCCAGCATCCATAGTGGCCGTAATCCTAAAGCATCTACACTAAATACTGCTTCATCGCCATAACGTGAGATAATGCCTGCAGGTCCTTGAGCAAAATGTCCCCATGCTTCACGAAGATACGTATATAAATCCTGAAGATGTTCAGGGTATGCCTTAATTTCATTTATGATTGGCGGGAACAAAAGATCCATTGTTTCAAATAAAGAATATCCGTGACGAGAGATTAAGGTTTCCATTGTACGGCTTAAATCTTGGGAGTCACTTCCGTCTTTTACTAAAGGTACTCCGATCATTCGTGCTTCGTCACGAAGCTTGGCAATAGTATTAATCTCGCCATTGTGACCTAGTACACTAAATGGCTGCACCCGGAAAAAGCTTGATAGCGTATTAGTTGAATAACGATTATGTCCTAGTGTCATAGTTGAAGCGACAAGTGGATTCGCTAAGTCATGATAGTAACGAGGCAAAATATCTCCTGCACCCATTACTTTATAAACGACATGATTTTGACTAAGTGATGCGACATGAACATTCTCGTTTGTCTCAAAGTCAATAAGGGCATCAAAAAGGTTCTTGGTCAGTTCTTGGCCTTCTTTTGTAGAAACACAGGCGAATTGCCAGAACACAGGGTTTTCTTGGATGGCAATTGGACCAAGTGCTGAAGAGTCAGTAACTTTATCAGTTTCAAAAACTAAGGTAAGCTCGTATTTTTCTAGCTTTTTTTGTAGTTCTTGTTTGGTAGACTCCCAGTTAACTTGTTGGCTGATGAAAACATGACCAACAGCAAAATTCTTTTGGTCTACAAGGTTTGCCTCAATGTCTGCTGCGGAGAGTTTTTGTTTCCAAAGCTTCGTTGGAATATCCATATGGATCCCAACACCATCACCTTCGCCGTTAATAAAACCAGCACGATGGTTCATTGTAACAAGGGCTTCTATACAGTCAAAAATATTTTTTCTTGTTGGGATTTTGCTTTTTTCAAGACAAGCAACAATTCCACAGGCATCATGTTCTTGCTTATGGAAATCTTTAAATAGGGAAGGGGTCCAGTTTTGTGACATTATTCTTGGCTTCATCGGGTCACCGTTAAAGCCGTTTCACCTCCTATGAAACTTTTGGATTATGAGTCTACTTGCAGAATGAATTTATTAACTTTTTATTTAGGTGAAAGTTAAAGATTCAAGAAAGAAATAATAAGCTTATATTATCACAAGAATTTTCAGAAATCAAATAAATATACATTATTTTGGATAAAAAAGTGTACAAAAAATTATGCAAATTTAGGAAGAAAGATGTTTATGTAACCGTTTTCATCAACATTTAAAAAATATAAGGGAGTGTTTCCCACTCCCTTAGGTGCATAAAAAATGCATAATTATTCGGATTTTAGTGAAGAAAATGCATTTCTAACCGCGTGTAGTGTAGCTTCAATGTCTTCTTTTGTATGAGCAATGGTTAAAAACCAAGCTTCATATTTTGATGGAGCAAGATTAATACCTTGATGAAGCATAAGCTTGAAAAATTTCCCGAACATTTCTCCATCCGTTTTTTCTGCTTGCTCATAGTTTTCAATTATTTCATTTGTAAAATAAACCGTTAGAGCTCCTTTTAAACGGTTAATGGTAATCTCAATTCCATTCTCCTTAGCAGCATCGATGATACCTTCTTCAAGCATAGCTCCTAACTGGTCCAAGTACTCATAAACTCCGTCTTGCTTTAATACTTCAAGGCAGGCAATTCCAGAAAGCATGGAGGCAGGGTTCCCAGCCATTGTACCAGCCTGGTAGGCAGTTCCTAATGGTGCAACCTTTTCCATAATTTCTTTGCGGCCGCCATATGCCCCGATTGGGAGTCCGCCGCCAATAATTTTACCTAACGCGGTTAAATCCGGCTGTACCCCTAATAAATCCTGAGCACCGCCATACATAAAACGAAAGGCTGTTATGACTTCATCATAGATAACCAGTGCACCGGCTTCATGGGTGAGGTCATTCACCTGCTGTAAGAATCCTGGTTTCGGTTCAACAATCCCGAAGTTTCCAACAATTGGTTCTACTAATACAGCTGCAACCTGATCGCCCCATTTTTCTAATGCCTGTTTAAATGGTTCGATATCATTGAATGGAACAGTGATGACTTCTTGGGCAATGCTCTTTGGCACACCTGCTGAATCTGGAGTCCCAAGCGTTGATGGGCCTGAACCTGCGGCAACTAGAACAAGGTCTGAATGTCCGTGATAACAGCCGGCAAATTTAATAATTTTATCACGACCGGTATGGGCACGGGCAACACGAATGGTGGACATTACGGCTTCTGTCCCGGAGTTAACAAATCGAACCTTATCTAAGGATGGAATGGCTTCCTTTAGCATTTTGGCGAATTTTACCTCATGAGGGGTTGGAGTTCCGTAGAGGACTCCGGTCTCAGCGGCACGTTTAATCGCTTCGGTAATATGTGGATGGGCATGTCCTGCGATAATTGGACCATAAGCAGCGAGAAAATCGATATATTGGTTTCCGTCGACGTCCCAGAAATAAGCTCCCTGTCCACGTTCCATTACCACAGGAGAACCGCCGCCAACTGCCTTGTAAGACCTTGAGGGGCTGTTAACTCCGCCTACGATGTGTTCTAATGCTTCGTTATGTAATCTTTCTGAATTAATAAATCGCACAATCTTTCCTCCTTATTTACGTATCTCTTTATTTTAACACTTTTTAAGGTGACTTCTATCTGTTTTATATTTTCGGAAATTTGCTGTAATTAAGGATAGTTGTTTAAATGAGTATATTTGGCTAAACTTATTATTTAGGGCAATGTTTCAGGAGGAAGAATAATGGAAAATGTCATACAAGTTAAAAATTTACGAAAAGAGTTTAAAGCCTATTCCAGCCGTTCTGGTTTGAAAGGTGCGTTCCGGGATTTATTTACTCGTAATTATAAAGTGGTCCCCGCTGTAAATGATATTAATTTTTCAGTTAAAAAAGGAGAGATGGTGGGATACATTGGCGAAAATGGTGCAGGGAAATCGACCACAATTAAAATGCTGACCGGAATACTAACGCCAACATCCGGAGAAATCGTAGTGAATGGGATGAATCCTCATAAGGAGCGGGAACGATTTGTACAAACGATTGGCGTTGTTTTTGGGCAGCGCTCGCAATTATGGTGGGATATTGCTGTGCAAGAGTCATTCCGCTTGTTGAAAAAAGTTTATAAAGTATCTGACGAACAATATGATCAGCATATGAATCATGTCATTAAAACTTTGGATATTGAACCACTTTTGGACAAGCCTGTTCGAAAGTTGTCATTGGGTCAAAGAATGCGCTGTGAGCTTGCAGCTGCTTTAATTCATAATCCGCCCTTGCTATTTCTAGATGAACCGACCATCGGGTTAGATGTGCTGGTAAAGTTAAAAATCAGAGAATTCTTAAAGGAAATAAATGAAAAGTATAATACTACCATTCTACTGACAACTCATGACCTATCTGATATTGAGGCATTGTGTGAGCGCGTTGTCATGCTTGATGAAGGAAAAGTAATATATGATGGGGCCTTGAGGGAACTGAAGGAAAAATGGGGCGATCAGAAAGAATTGCAATTCCAATTTCTTGAGGCAGTCGACATGCCTGCTGTACAAAAAATTACCAGCGGCTTGCCGGTGGTATGGGAGCTAAATCAGAAAGACCAAATTTTTACTGCTACAGTAGAGGATCGAGAAGAATTAATTTCACAGGTAATCGCCCGAATCGTGGCTTCATTTCAAATTAAAGATGTAAAAATAAACGAAACTTCAACAGAAGAAATCATTCGAAAAATCTATGAAAAGGGTGCTGTGGAAATTGGATAAATACTTAGAGATGATTAGAATCCGTTTTTTAATGATGATGGCCTACCGGTCAGATTATTACACGGGTATTCTGATTTATAGTATTAATATTGGGGTTTATTATTTTCTATGGACGGCTATTTATGGCGGGAAAGAACAGATCCAAGGACTTTCTGTTATCCAAATGACTACGTATGTAGCTGTTTCTTGGATGGCAAGGGCCTTTTATTTTAATAATCTTGACCGTGAAATGGCTCAGGAAATCATGGAAGGGAAAGTAGCGATTGAACTAATCAGACCCTACAACTATTTAGGGATGAAAACGATGCAGGGCTTGGGAGAAGGAATTTTTAGGCTGTTCTTCTTTTCAGCTCCGGGGCTTATTATCGTTTATTTTATTTTCCCGATTCATTTCACTTGGGATTTAAGTGTTTGGGGATTATTCGCGATTTCTATTATATTGAGTTTTTTTATAAATACGGAACTTAATTTATTAACGGGAATAACCACTTTCTTCTTATATAATAACGCCGGTCTAATTCGTGCAAAACGAGTTGTGATTGATTTGTTTTCAGGACTTCTTCTGCCGATTAGTTTTTTTCCGGGATGGGCACAAACCATAATGGGCTTTTTGCCATTTCAGGGAATTAGTTATACGCCGAGTATGATTTTTACTAAAGGTTTTTCTCATGATCAGGCGATATCAGCTATCGGCCAGCAATTTATTTGGGTAATCATCTTACTGCTGCCAATTTATTTACTTTGGCATCTAGCGAAAAAACAGTTGATTATTCAAGGGGGTTAATCTGTGTTTTATCTATCTATGTTTTTTCAATACCTATCACAATATCTAAAAACAAGGTTCCAATACCGTGCAGATGTGTTGGTAGAATTTTTCTCCGATTTACTTTCGCAAGCCATTAATCTTGTCTTCATCTTAGTTGTCTTTGGTCATACTCAATTACTGCATGGATGGACAAGAGATGAAATTATTTTTATCTATGGTTTTTTCTTAGTCCCATATGCGGTTTTTTCAGCCTTTTTTAATATTTGGGATTTTAACGAGCGCTACATTGTAAAGGGAGAATTGGACCGAATTTTAACAAGGCCTATCCACAGCCTCTTTCAAATTATATTGGAACGGCTTGAACTTGAAGCACTGTTAGGGGCAATAACAGGACTTGTCATCATGTTTTATGCCGGCAGCAGGCTTCATTTAGATATAGATTGGTATGACCCGATCTTGTTTATTATTTTTGTCATAGGTGGTGCACTTGTATATGGGGGCATCTTTATCTTGCTTGCCTGTATTAGCTTTTGGGCTGATGCAAGGACGTCCCTGATGCCTATGATGTATAATATCAGCAGTTACGGCAGATATCCGGTAAATATTTATAATCAATTAATCCGCTTTGTTTTAACGTGGATATTACCGTTTGCGTTTGTGGGTGTGTACCCTGCGGCTTTTTTTCTAGGAAAACAAGAATGGTACTGGTATTCATTTTTCACCCCAGTCATTGGAGTTATTTTCTTTATTCTTTCAATTATCCTTTGGAATCAAGGAGTAAAAAAATATCGGGGTGCGGGGAATTAAAATAAGCATCCAACACTGATAATTGTCCAGCTCCAGCGCCTAGGGGCTCGGGGTCATAAGCCCCTGGTCAAGGCGCTTCCGTTTTTCTATTAACCGGGCCTATGCCCGGTTTTTGATATTTTATGGTCCAAGCCTGCATAGGAATAGAATAACGCGTATTTCTATTAGGGGTGGTTTCTGTGTTCTATTTCTTGCTCCCGATTGTCATATTTTGCATTTTCATGAGTCTGCGTACCCTATTTATTCCGAACACGCTTCGAGGGAAATTTGCTTCGGTTGAGAATTTTTTATATTTAGGAGCTGTCTATTTAACAATTATCCTAGGTTTTGGTATGATCTACATCCTGTTTAATTTAATTGGTATTACTCTGCTTCGTGAGGTGAATCACCCTGATCATAATATTTTTGAAACAAGCTTTTATTTTAGTGCGATGACGCTTTTTTCAGTTGGAAACGGTGATGTGCTTCCACAAGGTTTAGGTAGAATGATTGCTGTGATCGAGGCATTAATTGGCTATACCTTACCGGCGGCATTTGTTGCTAGAGTTGTGTTAAATAGTGAAAAGTAACCGCTCTGTTAGTAGTAATTGTGTTATTGGTTGAGTTTGGTTACGCTATGGATAAGCAATAGTACCAAACCGCAAAAGTACAATCGATAACTAAGCAAAGGAAGAGGTAAAAATGACGATTGAAATAGGCAACCTAGCACCAGACTTTGAATTAAAAGATCCAAATGGAGAAAAAGTGAGCTTAGCAGATTTTAGAGGGAAAAACATAGTCTTGTATTTCTATCCGAAAGATATGACGCCGGGTTGCACTACACAGGCATGTGATTTTCGCGATTACCATCAAAGCTTTTCCGAGTTAGATTGCGTGATTATTGGAATTAGCCCAGACCCTCAAGAAAAGCATGAGAAATTTATTGAAAAATATAATCTGCCGTTCCTGCTTTTAGTTGATGAAGAACATAAAGCAGCAGAAATGTATGAAGTTTGGAAGCTAAAGAAAAACTTTGGAAAAGAATATATGGGAATTGAACGGTCGACATTTGTTATTGATAAGGAAGGTAAGCTAGTTAAAGAGTGGCGCAAGGTAAAGGTTAAGGGACATGTAGAGGAAGCCTTGCAGTATGTAAAAGAAAATTTAATTTAATTCTTCCCCCTAAAAGTTTATTCGTTTCAGCATTTTACACAAAAAACACCTTAATGTTTGGTTAAGTGGTAATGGATAGGAAATGCTAAATAGGTATTCGAATGAACTATTTAGGGGGTATTATTTTGTACTTTTATAAAGAAGATTTAATAAACATGATCGTCCCGGATAAACCAGATCCATCCGCAGCAAAGGTACTTCAAGAAACTTTGGGCGGAAGATTCGGGGAAATGCGGACGATGATGCAATTCTTTTTCCAAAGTTCGAATTTCCGTGGAAACCAAAAGCAATATCGTGATCTAATTAGAGGTGTTTTCCTAGAGGAAATCAGCCACGTCGAGCTTGTTCAAACGACCATCAATCAACTCTTAAACGGTTCTGGTGAAGAAGCTGTAGGGGCAGGGGGAAGTACTGGCGCTCCACTTGAGGAAGCTATTAAGCATGCGAACCCACATCACTTTATTATGGGGGCACAAAGCTCTTTGCCAGTAGATGCTGCTGGTAATCCGTGGAACGGAAATTATGTTTATAGTCACGGAAACTTAATTAGCGATTTATTGGACAATCTAGTCTTGGAGTCTACAGGGGTTCTGCAAAAGTCCCGCATTTATGAAATGAGTTCTAATAAGACATTTAGAGAAACTTTAGCTTTCTTGATTGTCAGAGATAACGCACACCAAAATGCATTTGCGAAAGCATTAGAAACATTAGGTGTTGATTGGGCAAAAGTCTTTCCAGTACCTAATTACGATATTAATAAGTATCCAGAATGCCGTAAATATGTTGAAATGGGCTTCCATAATGCTCAATTCAATTTCAGATTGGATGAGACACAAATTGGTCAAATCTTCCAAGGTGAGTCTCCAAGCAGGAATGATGGCACCCTTCAAGTTGTACCGCCTCCAAATGGGTATCCAGTTCCAGTCCTGCCTGAAATGCCAAATGAACATAGCCCGGGATTATATGATTTAAATAATTAAATGAAAAAAGGATGCGTCACAGCTGTGATCATCCTTTTTTTGTGCCCTCATTAGATTTCAATAATAATCGGAAGAATCATTGGCTTTCGTTTGGTCTGAGTAAATAAATATTGTCCAACCGACTTTTTAATGTTTTGTTTCATCACATTCCATTGGCGTATATTTCCGGCTTGCATATCATTTACTGTCTTTTTAACAAGGCGGTTTACCTCTTTTAGCAGTTCATCCGAGTCTCTTGCATAAACAAACCCGCGAGTAATCGTATCTGGTCCAGAAATAATTTTCCGGTCTCCCTTGCTAATAGTGATGACAATAACGAGCATTCCATCTTCAGATAACTGTTTTCTGTCCCGTAAAACTATATCCCCAACATCCCCTACTCCAATTCCATCCACGTAAGTATCTCCAGCTGGAACGGATCGTGTCTGCCGGGCAACACCATTTTTAATATCGACAACCTCACCATTTTTAATAATAAAGGTATTGCCTTTTTCCACTCCAACCGATTCAGCTAACATACGGTGATGATGAAGCATGCGATATTCACCATGAATTGGAATGAAATAGGTCGGTTTCATTAATGTGAGCATCAGCTTGAGGTCTTCCTGATATCCATGTCCTGAAACATGCATTCCGGTCGTGCTGCCAGAACCGTAGATGACCTTAGCACCCAGCTGAAATAAATTATCGATAATTTTTGAAACATCCTTTTCGTTTCCTGGAATCGGGGAAGCTGCTAAAACCACCGTATCGCCAGGATATATGGCAACATCGCGGTAATTTCCACTTGCAAGTCTAGAAAGTGCGGCCATTGGTTCGCCTTGACTGCCAGTACAAAGAATGGCAACCTTCTCGGCAGGAAGTTTATCAACCTCACCTGCGTCAATTAACATTCCTTCGGGCACAGTTAAATAACCCCGTTCTATCGCTACATTAACAACATTCACCATACTTCGGCCTAATAATGCCAGCTTCCGATTTACTTTTAATGCTGATTCCACTACTTGCTGAACCCGATTGACATTCGATGCAAAAGTTGAAATGAAAATTTTTCCTCTTGCCTTGATAAAGGCTTCATCCATATGGGAACCAACCATTTGTTCAGAAGGGGTTAATCCTTTCCTCTCTGCATTGGTACTTTCCGATATTAAAGCTAAAACACCTTTTTGACCGATATCTGCCATTTTATGTATATCGGAATATTGATTATTGGCAGGTGTTAAATCGAATTTGAAATCACCTGTGTGTACCACATTCCCTTCAGGTGTATGAAAGACAATTCCGAGGCAGTCGGGTATGCTATGGCTTACTTTAAAGAAGGAAATCTCAACCTTTCCGAATTCCAGTTTTGAATTGGAGTCGATCGTAATTAGTTTGGAATCCCCTCTTAGTCTATGTTCATCAATTTTTAACTCAATTAATCCAAGTGTAAACTGAGTTGCATAAATAGGAACTTTTAATTTCCTTAAAAAGTAGGGAATGCCGCCAATATGGTCTTCGTGTCCATGAGTTACAATTAAGGCTCTAATTTTGTCCTGATTCTCCTCTAAATAGGTAATGTCAGGAATAATTAAATCAATCCCCAGTAAGCTTTCATCAGGGAATTTACCACCACAATCAATAATAAAAATATCGTCTTCATACTGAACAACATACATGTTTTTTCCAATTTCATTAATTCCGCCAAGAGCAAAAATGGATAACGCGTTTTCAGTGGATACCATCTTTTTTCCTCCAATCCTAACTAAATATTTTTATTATTCCTTTCTGTATCATTTTGATGCAGGAGCAGGAGTATGTAATTTCTTACCCTATGCACATCTATTTTGGACATGACTTAGCAACTTCTTACATAATATGTACAAGTTGATTAAAAAGTGGGTGGAGTGGTTTTATTGAGCGCTAACATACTAATCAGTTATATCATTCTAGGATTTACCTTAGCAGCTCCGATTGGTCCGGTTAACTCAGCGCGTCTGGATAAAGGAATAAAAAATGGATTTTGGCATGCTTGGATTGTTGGGTTGGGCTCCATGATGGCAGATGGAATTTTCATGCTTTTGGTATACCTTGGGATGGTTCAGTTTCTCGGCATCCCTATCGTACAAATTTTCCTATGGCTGTTTGGTGGTTTTGTTCTCATTTACTCGGGATTTGAAAGTATAAAAAACGCCAATACGATCACACTGTCATATAGCCGGAATAAAGAGCCTCTATACAAATGTTTCTTGACTGGGTTTATGTTATCGATTACAAGTCCCTTATCGATCCTATTTTGGCTTGGGATTTATGGATCTGTTCTTGCGAAAACAGCCCAAACAAACGGTACGGAGTCACTTTTAATCTATAGCAGTATGATCTTTCTCGGCTTGACCTTTTGGGATCTATTTGTGGCGGCACTAACAACAGGGTTCCGAAAACTTCTCAGTTCTAAAAGCTTAATAGCCATATCCATTATTTCCGGTGCATCGCTAGTTATTTTTGGAATTTATTTCGGATATCAAGGAATCGATGCTCTTTGGGGATAATCATTTACATACTCGAAAGAAAGCCTATTTTCTCAAGAAAAGGCATTTGTCCAATGCAATAAAAGCGTAATTGAATATCATTCTATTAGGGCATACCTCCTCAGATAAAAATTATTCGGGGTCCATTGTGACCCTTCTTTTTTTTGTGAATGGATATCATGATTACAATTTTTCCAAATATAAGTATAGGTGCTAAGATGAAGAAAATGGCACTACTGTAATTTAAATAAGTAAACAGTAATTAACTATTGATAATGGAGGTAAGCAAATGAAAATCTATACCAAAACAGGTGATAAAGGCACCACTTCCTTGATTTATGGTCAAAGAGTAGCAAAAAATGATATCCGGGTCGAAGCATATGGAACTTGTGATGAAACAAACTCGATGATTGGTCTTGCCTTAAGCTACTTAAAAAATGAAAATTTTCAAGGGAAAGAAATAATTGAAAATGTATATCATAAAATACAAACAAACCTTTTCCATGTCGGAGCTGAATTGGCTACACCCCAGGGTAAAGAAGTAAAATGGAAGCTTGCAGCTTCTGAAATTTCACAATTAGAAGAACAAATTGATGATTGGGATATAACACTGCCAGGGCTGACCAATTTTATTCTTCCTGGGGGACATCCCGCAGGTGCTGCCTTCCATGTAGCCCGAACAATCGTACGGAGAGCTGAACGGTGTGCAGTTTCGTTAGGTGAAGAAGTAAATCCATTGGTCTTAGCTTATTTAAACCGGCTTTCAGACCTCTTGTTTGTAACAGCTAGATATGTTAATTATCAATTAGGACAGAGTGAACAAACCTTACATGGTAATAGTTAGCAACATGTAGTGTTTATTAGATTACAATATTGACAAACGTACAAAAGACCTAGTAAAATTAATTATAACAATTATAATCTAATAATATCTTTTAGAAAGAAGGTGCATGGCGATGAATCAGTTAAAAGAAGCGTTGGATACCCTGAAGGATACAGGTGTGCGAATTACTCCGCAACGTCATGCGATACTTGAATATTTAATAAACTCAATGTCACATCCTACAGCAGATGAAATTTATAAAGCCCTTGAAGGGAAATTCCCTAATATGAGCGTGGCAACAGTTTACAATAATTTACGGGTATTTCGTGAAGTTGGACTTGTTAAAGAATTAACCTATGGGGATGCATCGGCTCGTTTTGATTTTGTCACTTCTCATCATTACCATGTAATTTGTCAAAACTGTGGTAAAATCGTTGATTTTCATTATCCAGGTCTCGACGAGGTCGAGCATCTAGCTTCGCATGTAACAGGCTTTAAAGTAGATACTCATCGTATGGAGATTTACGGGTCTTGTCCTGATTGTGCTAGTAAAGAAGTGCATTGATTATTAATGAATGGTTCTTTTATCTAAAAAAAGAGGATGACTTAAACCTTTGGTTAAACCAATAGGCTTTCGTCATCCTCTTTTTATTGATTTTCTTTTTTATGGTTATAGGATTCATCAAATTGTTTACCTTCGAGACTTTGATCCAATGTTAATGGTTCACGGCAGTGCATACACATATCCACCCGGCCAAGCATTTTGGTAGGTTTGCCGCAGCTTGGGCACTTAACTTGAATGGTTTTGGTTGAAAGCATTCCAATCCAAAAATAGACGACCGTACTTGCGATAATAAAAAGTAGCCCTAAAAGCATAAAGATGGTCATAATAATGGGTGAAGTCCGAAAATAAATTCCAATATACATCACAATGAACCCAATAAAGATTAAAGATAATGCAAAAGTACGTATTTTATTTATTTTACTCGAATATTTTGCCATGATTCTCCCTCCTAGACAAACTATACCATAATTATTTTCGAAGAAAAAATACAAAGAATGTCGAAAATTGTCTTTTAAGAAAGAAGGAAATTAGATTCCGCTGTCGAACATATAATGCTACCTGAATAAAATGGAGGAATGATGAATGGAAGACATCCTTCGGCCTATTTATCAAGAAAGGGCGAGTCAATCCAATACACTAGGAGTTTTGTTAGTCGAAAAAAAGCATAAATCAAGTCATATTACTGATTCGTTTGATGTTATTTTGTTGATAATCGTAAAAGAGGCAGACCAGTCATTATTTATTAAACATTATACCTATGATGACAAAAAGGCCGCTATGCATATCGTGTCAGAATCACAGCTTCAGGAATGGCTTCTTTTGGGGACGAACAGAAAGATATTTGAATGGATCCATGAAGCAAAAATTTTATTTGACCGAAATGAGTATGTTTTGAATTTAAAAACAGAGCTCCGAGACTTTCCTTTTAACGGAAGAAAAATAAAAATGGGCTTAGAATTTGCTAAATTAATTCGCCGATATGTAGATGGTAAAGCGTTGTTTGAGAGTGGACAATTTCTTGATGCATATAACTATGTAGTCCATTCCTTACACCATTTAGCTCGATTAGCTGTAATAGAAAATGGCCTGCATCCGGAACTTACTGTTTGGCACCAAGTAAAACAAATAGAGCCGGAAATTTATAAATTGTATGTAGAACTAGTCAATAGCGAAGAGACATTAGAAAAAAGACTTGAGTTATTGTTCTTGGCTAGTGAGTTCCTGATTCACTCCAGAACAAATATCGGAACTGCTCATTTATTGGATGTATTACGGGGCAAGGAATACTGGCTGTTTAATGAAATTATGAACGAAGAAGAACTAATTCCTTATTCAGTAGATTTAGCTGTACTGATTGAATATTTAATCGAAAAACATTTAATTGAAGTGGTCAATGTAGAAACCAAAGGTAATGGCGTCTTTCATAGATGCTATCGTGTCTCATAATTATTTTAAAAAAATAATAAAAGGTATTGACCTAAATAAAAATACTTGGTATATTAATAACCGTCGCTGCGAAACGTTCCTGAAAAGCTTTCGTGAGTGACGGTAATTATTTTTAAAAAAACGTTGACATCACAAGTGCAGATGTGTTAAATTAATAAAGTCGCTTGTGAGTGACAATAATTGTTCTTTGAAAACTAAACAAACAAAAACGTCAACAAACAATAATATTCATTTCTTATGAAATGAAGCCAACGTTTTAAATTATGAGCTAAATCAACTTTCATGGAGAGTTTGATCCTGGCTCAGGACGAACGCTGGCGGCGTGCCTAATACATGCAAGTCGAGCGAATCAATAAGAGCTTGCTCCGGTTGGTTAGCGGCGGACGGGTGAGTAACACGTGGGCAACCTGCCTGTAAGACTGGGATAACACCGGGAAACCGGTGCTAATACCGGATAATCCTTTTCCTCTCATG
>NZ_JAGGQG010000030.1 GCF_018613415.1 Bacillus sp. ISL-18
ACACAATTAAATGGACTTGACTTTCTTATCTGTCGAAGCCCCTCCTTCTTGTTGCATACAGGGGTTATGATCCTTTCTTATCTGTCGAAGCCCCTCCTTCTTGTTGCGTACAGGGGTTATGATCCTTTCTTATCTGTCAGAGCTCTTCCTTCTTGTTGCTTACAGGGGTTATGAACTCTCTTATCTACTCTCTATCAGCGAATTTTTCCAATCTTTCCAACTTCACTTCAAATCTATTAATCATTTCATGTAATTCCTCAAACCCATGCTTACATTCCTGTAGTAGAGTTTTCAATGCCCTTTCCCTTACTACTTTTCTTATGGCTTGACTAACTGTTTTCCCATCTTGTCTCGTCTGCTGGACTCTTTCTAAATCGGCAATATGAGTATCATTTAAATGTTCAAATTCCTTTATTAAACCATATTTTATGTATTCCTCTCTAAGATCCGCTAATAATGATTTGCTGACACCTGTCATTTCCCTTACTACCTTATCCGGATACATCCTACCATCTCCTTAAGTAGTCTTTACTAGACTCTATTAAAGATAGTTGGGATTTATACCACCCCAAACCAAATTCAAGCTAGGATTGGTTTCAAATATGTCCCCCAAACGGGAATACTAGACGAAAAAACCATAACAGCACTCTTCTTCTCTGGGAGTATCCAAAATATCTATTATCTTTCTATTCATCCAAAAGAGGTTTGATTGTATCCGAAAGGGATTTATGGAATAATTGTTGAATGTCGTAATCAAGAAAACGGAACATTCAGATTGATGGAGGCTAATAAGAAATGTCGGACAATACCGTTAGTAAAGCTACTACTAAAATGCACTTTATGCTTAAATCTACTCCACCAAGAACAACTTTTCATCAGGATATGACAGTAGAAGAACGGGACATTATGTTAAAACATATCGACTATTGGACGGTTAAGCAAAACCAGGGGATTGCACTTGTCTTCGGTCCTGTTTTACATCCCACCTCTCCACATGGAATTGCCATCATTGAAGTTGAAAATGAAGCACAGGTCCCAACGCTCATAGAAGAAGACCCTGCCGAAATTGCCGGCCTAATGACAACTGAATTTTATCCGATGAAAGCAATGCTGCCGAAACAACACGCTTGATCTTTAGGAAGTGTTAATAAAAAAGGAAATTTGAAAAGTTCACAGGAAATGGCTCAGTATCGGACTGAGCCATCTGCTTTTTCCGTTCAAAAAATGATCAAAATCTAATAAAAATTCAGAGTCGCTATTGAGGTTTTTAAAATTAACAAACTATAAGCAAGTCCCATTATCCCTGTTTTTATTTGACAATTACTTTTCCAACCATTCCCTCTTGGAAATGGTACCGACATATCAAATCATATGTACCGGGATTAGTCGGGTTCACGGTAATGGTTTTTTCTTTTCCAGGCTGGATTTCTTCGTCAATTCGGAGCTTTTCCACAGTGAAGGTGTGCTCTTTCCTACCATTGTTCTTCAATATCAACGTTGTCGTTTTTCCATTCGGAATGGTGATCGATTTTGGATTAAAGTAATCATCGTTCAACTCGACCTGAAGCGCTGTTACTGGTTGAGCAGGCTGTGTTTCGGCGTTGGATTCGGCAAATACACGCAGTGAACTTGGAGTTGTCATACCCACCATCATCGCAAACAAAACGACCAAGCCAGTTACCCATTTTTTTAAAAACATTTCTATCCCTCCTTTCCTAAGACTATTTTTTTCCTATTTATAAAATATTATTAGATAAGTTTGGGTTCTCAATAAAAACTAGCAGCAACAGGTATCTGAAACTGATTATGCTCGGGCATCAGCCAAATTCTTACCAAAAGATATCGTCCATCGGTGGAATCGGTTGATTTTCGATTTCTTTTACTTCCTCTGTTATGTCAATTGATCCGTTCGCCACTACCTCTTCAATTATTGTTCTCCGATACCCCGTTTCATGTTTTATGCTTTGTATGTATTGATGGGCAACGGTTGGGATGTCTTGTTTGTTCCGTGCTGAAAATCTTCCTCTAACAGATAGCCCTGTCCCTTCAATTTTTAAATGTAATTCCAAGTTAAACTCCATATCAAACACCTCTTCCTTGTTTATTATAGAACAAATGTTCCTATTTAGTATATAATAAATAAATGGAAGTATTCCCCAAATAGGTTTATTGGCTCTTGACCCAATACTCATTACTTATTCCGGTATTTCAACGTATCGTCAAGTTCTTTAGGAAAAATAAATATATTGAAAGCTCCTCTATGAAAATACTATTATTACAAGGTAGGTAAAATTTTTACAATGCGCTGAAGGCGAGGAATAGTCATGCACTTATTTACTATAAGAAGAATTTTTATGACGGTGATTGGAAACTTATGTATCGGAATTGCCGTTTCCCTATTACGTTTAAGTCATTTTGGAACTGACCCTTTTAGCACGATGAATTTAGGGGTAAGTGGATTTTTACATGTTTCGTTTGGTGTTTATCAATTAATCTTTAATTTATTCCTCCTTATTATTCAATTTATTTTTGTTCGGAATGCCATTGGGTTTGGTACTATTGTCAACATGGTTGGAATTGGTTTCATTTCCGATCTTTTTGTAAATGGTTACCATGTACTATTCGGATCTTCTTTACTCTTTATTACAAAAATTTTATTCCTCCTTATTGCTGTAGTCTTGATTGGAATCGGAGTTGCCCTTTATATGACCTCCGATTTGGGCATTTCACCATGGGATGCTATGCCGCTAGTCATTCAAAAATTATCGCGTAACAAACTGCCATTTGTCCTCGCTCGGATGATGGCAGATGTAATAAGTGTAGTGATTGGTTTTTCCTTCGGGGCCATTGTGGGGATTGCCACCGTCATTATGGCTTTTGGTACCGGCCCTCTTGTCCAATACTTCCGGAAACAGCTTGCAGAACCATTATTACGAAATAATCACGCAGCCTTACCAGCGTCAGTTGACCTTCATAAATAACGACTGAAAAACCTCTATTTCGAAATAGAGGTTTTTTTGGGATACAAGGCCCTCATTTCCTAGGCAAGCGCATGATTTGACAATATCGGCAAAAGTGGGACTTATCTTGACCAAGCCAGTCATCCTTTGTTTGCTCGAGTTTAAATTGCATTTTTATTTAAATGCATTTCTTCCATACTTCTACCGTTGACCATTTTAAAAAAGGACGTAAAATGGGACTCTAGAACTTTTCCGTTTTTATGTTCACCCGCATACGATAAAGTATCGGTTGCTTAAACGGAAAGGAGGAGTGGATGTTGAGCAAGGAGAAAAAAGGTAAATCAATTTGGCGCCCATTATTGGCAGCACCCGCTTTATTTTTTCTTGCGCCTGTTTCCATCGGATTGTATCTAACACATCCCTTCCCGGCAAAAACCATGAAAACACCAAAGGAATACGGTCTTGAATTCGAAGAGATTGAATTTTTCAGCCGAAAAGATCAAGTTAAGCTGTCTGGCTGGTGGATTCCAGCGGCTTCCAACCAAAGCAAGAAAACGGTCATCACGGCTCACGGATATATGAACGAACGAGCCATGGAAGGAATTGAAGGACTACAACTCGCCAAAGTTCTCGCGGAACATGGATATAATGTCCTGATGTTTGACTTTCGTAATGCAGGCAAGTCGAAGGGAAGAACCACAGGGATTGGATATTTCGAAAGACACGATTTGTATTCAGCGATTGACTATGCCATTCAAGAAAAAAATCAGGAAAAGATTGCTCTCCTCGGCTGGAGTATGGGAGCTGCTGCTGCTCTTATTGCCGGATGTGAACATCCTGCTGTTTCCGCTATCATTGCCGATAGTCCCTTTAGTGAATTAGGACCTTTTTTAAAAGAAAATCTTTCTCACTGGACTAAGCTGCCCAAAAGACCTTTTACATCGATAATTTATCACTCGATGCGAATACTCCTCAAAATTGACCCCACTGAAGTATCACCCATTGAACATGTAAGAAATACGAAAGGAAAATCGTTTTTCCTTATTCATAGTAAAACGGATGAAGCGATTCCTTATGCAGAGAGTGAAAAAATCGTGCAAACGATCTCATCCGATAACCATAAAGAATTGTGGCTGACGAAAGATTGTCAGCACATTAATTCCTATCTTTTAAATAAAAAAGAATATACACACCGTGTACTCCGATTCCTGGAAAATCACTTAAAACTTGGCTAGGCAGTAAACAGCAGAGGGTCTCTTTTAAACATCAAGCTTTTCTCGGATTTTCCAAATTCAGCCGTTTTCTCCTTCTCTCTCTTGTGACGATACGGATGGTAAAAGAGCAAATGACACCACTGTCTGTCATCGCTCTTTTTTTGCTTATCATCATTCCTACTAAATGCAATTCGCGTCCTCCCACTTAGAGTTTTTTTCTATCAGCTAAATATTTAGCATACAAAATTGTATTTTTGGCTACATCTAATTCAAGACTATATATATTAGGCGGGCCTGGTCTCCAATTCACTTCAAAAAGCCATAGTTTTTGATTTGCATCTATTCCGACGTCAATCCCCAATTCATCCAATTCACTGTCATATAAAGAATCAAAATGATTTGAAAAACTGATTGCAAACTGTTCAAGATACTTTTTCATATCATACCAGGAGTCACCAAACTCTTGTTTTAAAAAAATATCCGGGTAAGTACTATAACCACCACTCCCCATATTGGAAGTTATCGTCCCTAAACGCCCGATCCTTGGATAAATAGAAGTAATCACCCATTTTCCTTCTCCATTTTTTTGTACATGTAACCGGAAATCAAAAACATGTCCAGATTTTGTTTGACTCGTAATAAACTGTTGAACGACGTAATCTTGTTCTCTTATTTTTGGCGATAACCAGTCTAGCATTTGTTTTTCATTAATAGATGATTCCTCTCCGGCTTCATTGATTTTATAATGATTGGATCCATCTTTTTCAATAAAAACAACGCCGCCGCCTTGATGGCCAGATAATGGCTTGATAATCACCTTTTGATAACGATTGATCATGTCTGTAAAAATCTGAATGTTTGTTAATTCATAAAAAGGAATAAGATATTGTTTATATTTTTTTGCTCTTTTTATTCTGTTATATACAGATAATTTGTCCCCAATCGAATGACTTGTAAACGGAATCCGCTCATACAAATAATCAAAGATCGGTCTAGTTTTCTCAGTTTCTTTATAACTTGCATTATAAATGACATCAGGGAAAGGAAATTCCTTTTCAATCCATTGTCCATTTTCATAGGATTTTCCCAAGATTTTATGCTGTTTTATATTCACCTTCCCTGGGGTAAAGTAAAAAAAGGTTACACCTTCTGCTTTAGCTACAGCGGCATATGCATATGCTTTCTTTACTTTACTTGGATCTTTACGATGATGAAGCATGCCTATTAACGTCATTTTGCTTCTTCTCCACCTCTCCAAGTTCTGTTTCTTATAAAAAGACGATAATCATTGTTCATTCATTAAAGCTTAAAGCTCACGATGAACATCATACACATTATTTATCACTCGGAAATGTTAAAGAAGTTCAAGGTAGAAACGGATATTACTGGCTGCTTGCATGGCAATTTTTTTCGCTTCTATTTTATTATCTGAGGATGCCAAAATATATCCCAAGCGATCTCCCATTGATAAAGGCGGTCGTACAATCTGGCCTTTTCGGGGCTTTATATACACCTCTTCGACACCTGGATATTGAGAACTGAGTTCTTTCCCCGTTACCTTTATTAATTTCCCCCTAGAACCAACGGTAAAATAATGTGCGTATACATACTTACTGTGTTTTTTAGTAAGGCAAGGCTCATTTCCTAGCATTAATTGAATGGTTTCCTCTACTAAATTAATTCCATATCCCACTTCAATGATTCGATTCATCGCTCCGCCTGAGATTCGCGGGTTAATTTCGATTAATTTCCACAACCCATTTACCATGCGCATTTCTAAGTGACAGGCACCATTTTTCATTTGAAAAGCCTTTAAAATGGAACTTACGGTCTCATAGATACTAGTGTATAAACGTTGATTGATAGTTGGTAGTAAACAGTATCCGTTTACGATAAATCGCTGTGAAAAGGCAATCTGTTGTTCGATTATTGCCACAATATGAACTTTTCCATTGTGGACAAGAACTTCAATTAAATATTGAGGTCCTTCTAGATATTCCTCCAGTAAAATCTGTTTATTATTTTCAAGTAATTTTTGCATTGCCTGCTTTAACTGGTTCACGTTATTGGCCAAAAGAACATCTCTTGAGCCGGCAGATGTGGGAGACTTTACAATAAGTGGTAAATGGTCTTTAGCTTGTTCAATAAAATTCTCTAAGGGATAATCTGGCGTATAAATTTCATAGAGGGAAGATAGTGGAAGGTCTTTGAGAAGTTCACGGGTTAAAACTTTATTTTCCATTTTTAATATGGCTTCAGTAGAGACTATACTTGAACAATATTCTTCTGATAAAGTTGCTGCTACATGGACAAAAGGATCTACAAAACTAAGTATCCCTTTTATTTGTTTACCCTGTTTTTGTAGTTTGCTAAGGTTATTTTTTAATTCATCATAATTAGATAGATCCACTAAAATCATTTGATGGACATCGGGGAATTCTGTTCTTTGTAGAATATATTTTTGTCTATTCGTAAATAACACCGTATAATAGCCGAGTCGTTCTGCGGCTTTGATTGCTTCCCTGCTTGACCCAGATTTGTTCGTTTCAATAAATACAATAGTTTGCATACGTTCATCATCCTGCCTTTTTGGTTTTATGTAAGAAGATTTAGCTTTAACAGCCATGTTGAAGAGTAAAGTACAAACAGCTTTCCTTTTTAATATATTGTCTTATGACAAGTTTGGTTTGGACAATCATACTAATTCTTAAGACCGAAATTTAATAAAGATAAAAATAAAAAGAGCGGCTGCAATAGGTGCAAATCGCTCTTCAAAAGTAAGATAAATGGAACCGTGTTGTGGGTTAACGGCAGTAATAGTATAAAGAACATTCCATAATGAGAGCTGTTCTAATCTTCCTAATTTTCTCCCCTTAAATAATCGATGATCTCATCGAAGTCATAGCCATTACCGGCCGTTTTGAAATAAACAATATCATTTGGGAGTAAAAACAAATCAAAAAAATTCTTTATTTCATCTACTTCTGTAAAATGATAATGCGATTTTACTCCCGCCTCTATTGCTGGCTTAGCAAAATCTTTTGCAATCGATCCTTTCGTAATAAGAACATCAATCCCTAAGTCACCTACTAGATGACCTGCTTTTTCGTATTCTTCATCTGCATATTTTCCAAGTGCTTGCATTCTTCCCAAAACAACAATTTTTCTTTGAGCTGCCGATGCGATCTTACATAATGTTTCTAAGCCTGTTCTTAAGGAAGCAGGATTGGACTTCCAAGTATCATCTACCAATGTAATTTGATTTCGCAGTTTAAAAATTTGAAAATGGGATCCCATGTGATGGTAAGTGGATAATCTTTTTAACGCATAGTTAAGGTCCACACCTAAGCTCGCAGCTGCAGCTAATGAAGCGGCTGCATTATAGACATTATGCTCACCTAGACCTGGTATATATCCTTTGTATTCATTTTGCTTATATTCAACCCAATAAGTCATGCCGGATGTATTATATTGAATCCTCTTTATTCTAAAAATAGCATTCTTGTTTTTTCCGAATGTTATAATCTTCCCTTTAAACTTTGAAGTATCTATGGTGGAGAGAAATGGGTCGTCCTTATTTAGAATAAGCGTTCCCTCATTGTTCATTCCTTCCATAATTTTTACTTTTTCTGCTACATAATCATCGAATGATCGAATTTGATCCGTATGATCCACATCAATCATTGTCAAAATCCCAATCGTTGGGTAAAAATACTTACAGGATTGTGTCATATCCCCTATTTTAGATACAGCTGTCTCAAACACGGCCACATCCGTATCTTCGTCAATTCCCAGTAAATAAGAAAGATTGTAATAATCAGCATTTTTGCTCGATATTGTTGCTTGGACATTGTGTTTATCTTCTAAAATATGTTTTAACATTTCCTTCGTAGTAGACTTTCCGCATGTACCTGTAATGGCAACTACAGGAATGTTAAACAGATGTCTGTAATACGAGGTGAATTTATAGAAACTGTCTTTCAGATCCTTTACCATAATGATTTGCTCTGAATGTAATCGATCCATATCAGAAAATGGTTTATCTGTAACGATAAATACATTCTTGTACCTTTTTATCTTTTCAACAGGCACTTCTTTGTTGTTATAGCGAAAATACACCGTATGATTACTAATTTCAGATCTGTCATCCGTGACCGTCTTAATCCGTATCCCTTTTTGCTTTACACTAGGCTGAATGTTCATGGCAGTTAAAATGTTCTCCAATAATAATGTCTTCAAAATCTCCCTCCTGAAGTTCCTTTTATGAAAAAAGCATCTCTCCCAAATGCAATAATTGAATCACTATGAATTCAAAGCCTAATGTATCATATGATTTGTCCCCTCATGCAGGTGTGTGATAAATACACAGGCAATAAGCGGAAATAAATCATGGTTTAAATTTATGATTGTAGGAAAGTTAAAATCAGGGTATCGGCCACGTTCAACCGTTTGTTGAATAAAAAAAACCGCCAAATTTATGGCAGTTCGTTCAATGAATATTATGCTTTCTAAAATTACCGCCCTTCACTTCTGCTACATCATATACGGTAACAAAGGCTCTTGGGTCTATCTCATTGATGATTTCCTTTAGTTTAGTTTCCTCTAAGCGGTTAATCACACAGGTAATTTCTTTAAATTTTTCATGGGAGAAACCGCCATAAGCTTCTTTATACGTTGCACTTCGACCTAAACGATCCCGGATGGTCTCTACCAGGATTTCGGGTTGAGTGGTGATAATTTGAAAGCCTTTCGAACCACTAAGACCTTCTTCGACAATGTGAATGACTTTCGAAGCAATATAGTATGCTATGGCCGAAAGAATCGCTCCTTGCAGACCAAATACAATCGCAACAAATATAAACACAAATATATTTAAGAAAAGAATCAAATCACTGGTACCAAATGGTAATTTTCGAGCTAAAAGTACGGCAAGCATATCAATACCATCTAATGCACCGCCATTCCGCAAAGCTAAGCCCATCCCAACTCCAAGGATAATCCCGCCAACAACGGTAATTAATAGTGTATCTCCATCAATAATGGCTGGAGTATGGTGAAAAAGGAGTGTACCCACCGCTAGAGAAGCAATGCCGATAATCGAAAAAAGGGCAAAGCTTTTTCCAATTTGTTGATACCCTAACCAGATAAAAGGAACGTTTATAATGGCAATTAGAACGCCTAATGGTAAATCAAATAGTTCTGAACCAACGATACTAAGACCCGTCACGCCCCCATCCGATACGTTGTTTGGAATCAGGACCGTTTCTAGTCCATAGGCAGCGATAAATCCTCCGATAATGACCATTAATCCTCGCAGGATCAATTTTAGTTTATTCGGTTTATGTATTTTGTTTGTCTCCATCGAATTCCTCTCTTCCACTGTGATTTTAGAACTTATAAATTTACATCAATTTGAGTGGTAATCACGTCTTCTTTCGTGATTCCTAAAAATTTCAGAGTCTCTGCTGGTGTTGAATGATTAAAGTGTTTTTGTAAAAGGGCAATCGAGACACCTTGTTTGAACGCATGAAATCCAAACGTCTTTGCCAGTGAATTCGTCCCAATCTTCCCTTCTATGCCTACCTTTACTGCAGCTTCATGAATAATTCGATAGGCCTGTTGCCGCGTAATCGGTTGTTTAAACTTACGAGATTGGAATAAATACATCTGTTCTTCTCTGTTGACTTGATTTAAGTATGAGAGTACAGCTTCCTTCACTTTGTTATTTAAAAATACCGTCTTCCTCCTTTCACTCTCCATTTCTGAATAATGATAAAAATCCTTGATTTCTCCTTCGCTATTAAAAAGTTCCTTTACCTTAATCAAAAGCAGTTCAGATATTTTTAGACCTGTATTAATTCCAACCACAAACAATAAATAATCCCGGTAGGATTGTTTTTTTAGTTGTTCTTTCATGGAATTTATTTGTTCTAGGTCTCTAAGTGCATCGACTGTTTCCAACTTATCCATTACTCCTTCAATGTTACTTAATTTAAGTTTAATTTATAATTGAGTAACATTCAAACCATACGCTTGTGAAATACTGATTTATTTATCTTCTGAAATTTAATCAGCAAGTATACTTTTTGGACATCAGATTTACATCAAATTGTAAAGAAAAGAGTAGAAACCCTTAGTAAACATTTTTTTTAAAAGCAAAAGGCGATTCCGTTATGCTGGAATCGCCTTCGAAAATGAATGGAGTTAAAAACACGTAAACGACATAATTCTCCTTGTATCAATACCAAAAATCATCCATGACCACCCATTCCATCTAAAACCAGTAACAGATCTTGGACCTACGAAAACAGGATAAAACCAAAACGCTTCACCATTGTTTAGCCAAATAAAAGTATTACGGAACTGGCACAACCTAATTGCTCCTGGATCAACCGCAAATGGTGAAGCAACTGCTCAAGTCGCTGATCAAGTGGTAGAAGCCGTGAAAAACGGTGATATTAAACGATTCTTTGTCATGGCTGGCTGTGATGGCCGTCATAAGAGCAGAACATATTACAAAGAATTTGCCGAAGAGCTTCCTAAAGATACGATCATTTTAACAGTCGGTTGTACAAAATATCGATACAATAAGCTAGATTTAGGTGATATCAACGGAATTCCAAGGGTCCTTGATGCTGGTCAATGTAACAATTCCTACTCTCTTTTCATGACGGCAATGAAGCTAAAAGAAGCTTTCGGATTAGAAAGTGTGAATGAATTACCGTTATCTTACAATATCGCATGGTATGAGCAAAAAGCAGTGATCGTTTTCTTATCACTACTTTACCTAGGTGTGAAAAATATTCACGTTGGACCAACCTTACCAGCTTTCTTGTCACCAAACGTTACAACTTCTTGGTTGAGAATTTTGGTGAGGCGGCATTACCAATACAAAAGCCGACTTGGAAATGTTTATGAACAGCTCGATTGAAGTTCAAGAAAGTACAATAGTTTAATAATAGACTAGGGTCCCACCTGGGATGAAGGATAAAGGGAGAG
Source organism: Bacillus sp. ISL-18 (assembly GCF_018613415.1). Classification (GTDB taxonomy): domain Bacteria; phylum Bacillota; class Bacilli; order Bacillales; family Cytobacillaceae; genus Neobacillus. The sequence goes on from NZ_JAGGQG010000030.1 coordinate 11,174, forward strand.
TCAGTGACTCTCCCTTTATCTATATTAATCAGTCAATTGTCAAAACAAGTTTACCATTTCCTATCCCTTTTTCCAGCTGTTCAAAGCCCTGTGCCGCTTGCTGGAGCGATAAAGTTGTCCCAATCATTGGACGAAGTGCACCACTCGTTAGCATTCCAATGACACCATGAATGCTTTGTTCATATTCATTTTTTGGAGCATTCCAAAGAGCGGTTGCTAAAATATCACACTCCTTTTGCATGGCAAGACGTGGATTGATTTCGATGGAACCACGATTTCCAATAATGACAATTTTACCAAATGGTGCAATCAGCTTTAAATCGGTTTCTAAATTCTTGTTGGCTAAAAACTCAATAATAACATCTGGTCCATTCCCACCTGTTAAGGCTAGCACCTCTTCAATCGTTGCTTCTGTCACATGATTAATGACAAAATCGGCACCAGCTTGCTGGACCATTTTTTTACCTACATCTCTGCTTGCCGTTCCAATCACTTTAGCACCGTGAGATTTCGCCATTTGCACAGCCTGTAATCCAACCCCGCCACTGGCCCCATGAATCAGAACGGTTTGTTGCCCTGGCTTCAGATAAGCACGTTGAAATAGTGCACGATAGGCGGTTAATGCAGGGACTCCTAGTGCTGCACCTTGTTCAAAGGATACCTGTTCCGGTAGTGGATGAACCGAAGCTGCATCACATACTACTTTTTGAGCAAATGTACCTGTACTATTCCCTCCCATTAAGGATGCAATAAAGACACGATCACCAACACGAACATTTGTAACCCCTTCCCCAATCGCCTCGACAATCCCAGCGCCGTCTAAGCCTGGGGTATAGGGCAGCTGGGGTACACTAAACGCATATGTACCTGTTAAGGTGTAGGTATCACTCGGATTGACGCCCGCGGCATGTACACGAACACATACCTCTCCCTTTCCTGCTTCTACTTCCTCAACATCAGTAAAGACTAATTTCTCAGGTCCACCAAATTCTGTAACTTGAATGGCTTTCATGTTATCAACCTCCTCGTAATTTATTATATATCGAAATTTATTATTTACTGTAGTATCAAGGTTTTAACTATGATTTTTACTTAATTTTACTTTTTACGAGCTTTTAGGTTGGTCGGCCGTCAATGAGCTCTATTGACTACTCTGTTGCTTTATTTTTGGGGTGGTCGGTCGCCAATAAGCTCTATTGACTACTCTGTTGCCTTATTTTTTGGATGGTCGGTCGTCAATTGGCTCTATTGACTACCCTGTTCCCCTATTTTTTGGATGGTCGGTCGTCAATGAGCTCTAATGGCTATCTGTTGCCTTAGTTTTTGAATGTTTTTCAGTAATTTGATAGACTACTCCACTTTCAAATGCTCCACGAGCCGGCCAAGTAAATCACTTAAAACCATTATTTCTTGATCATTGTAAATATGATAAGTCTGGGCATTAAAATCATTGCGTAACGATTTCAGTTGCTCATAAACATGGATTCCTTCCTCAGTTATTTTCACCCGCGTGCGTCTTTTATCTTCAGGGTCTTGAAATAGGGTAACCAAATTTAACTGCTGCAGGCGATTGATCATCCCTGTCATATTTTGTTTCGTGACAAGCATTTCTTCTTTTAGTTCCCCGATAGATATGTCTTCTCTATTTATGATGGTTCTAAGAATCACCCATTGTTGTATACTAGTCAGTCCAACCTCGGAAACCATTTTTGCACCATATCTATTTAAGAGATTGGATATCCTAAAAAAATCTAACGTTATGTTTGTTTTTACTTCTTCCATACAAACCTCCGCATCTTTAAATTATCACTATCTTAATGCAGGGAAAAAACTTAGTCAAGTAGTTGACTAAGTTGAAAGGATAACTTAAACTAATTTAGTCAATAACATGGCAATCAAAGAACTTTTATCTAATTTTTAAAAAATAAAGGAGAAAAAACATGCCAAAAACAACAACGAATCGTAAAATGGTAACCGTTGCGATGCTGGTTGCGATTTTATTAGTCGCGATTGATGTCACGGTTGTCAGTACCGCGATGCCGCGGATTGTCAGTGACCTGAGTGGTTTAAAATTAATTAGCTGGGTATTTGCCATCTATACGCTTACCACTTCGGTAACGACCCCTATTTACGGGAAGTTATCTGATTTATTCGGCCGAAAAAAGGTTTTTATCACTGGTGTTATTTTGTTTGTAGCAGGCTCGATGTTATCAGGTGCTGCTCATACGATGACTCAATTAATTTGGTTCCGCGCTTTTCAAGGAATTGGTGCGGGTGCGGTTATGCCGCTAACTTTTACGATTATTGGTGACCTCTACCCTGGTGAACAACGCGCCAAAATGCAGGGAGTATTTAGTTCAGTCTGGGGAATTGCCGGTCTTCTTGGTCCATTAGTAGGTGGATTCTTTGTAGACCAAATCAGCTGGCGTTGGATTTTCTATATTAATTTGCCGGTTGGGTTAGTTTCACTTGTATTAATCACTGTCTTCTTCCACGAAACCGTTGAATTGAAAAAAGATCGCAAAATCGACTATCTTGGAGCGATTACGTTTACGATTGGAATTTCGACTCTATTATATGCATTACTCAATGCCGGTCCTGGTCAGAAATATGCATGGAATTCAACAGCAATTTATATCCTGTTTGCTGTTGCGGTGATCTTTATTGTGCTGTTTGGTTATATTGAAACCAAAGTCAAGGAACCGATGCTTCCTCCATCCTTATTCAAGATTCCAGTGATCCTTGTTTCCAATCTTATCGGATTTCTAGCAAGTTCTGTCCTGATTGGGGTTAATGTTTATTTGCCAATGTGGATCCAAACGATTCTTGGACACAGTGCGACGAGCTCCGGACTTACGCTTATGCCAATGTCGATCGCCTGGCCGTTGGGTGCCACTTTTGCTGGCCGATATATGTATAAAATTGGCTCTAAGTTAACGGCCATCCTTGGTGCTGTATTGATTGCCCTCGGTGGAACATGGCTGCTTGCCGTGGAGCTGGACTCCCCGTATTGGTATTTTGTAGGAATTATGATTGTGATTGGTCTTGGAATGGGCTACGCTACCACTCCTACCACGGTTCTCGTTCAATCAGCGGTAGGCTGGCAAATGCGTGGTGCGGCAACCGCATCCAACACGTTTACTAGGTCGATTGGCCAAACAGTTGGAGTGGCTGTCTTTGGAACTATTTTTAACAACTCCCTGATTACTTATGGGAAAGAACATGCAGGCGGAGGCAATATTAGTAATGTCTTAAGCTCTGAATCGATTAATAAGCTGCCTGCAAACGTCATTACGATGATCCATGAAGGGCTCGCCCATGGAATGCACTTAGTGTTTATTCTCGTGTTTTTTATTGGAATCGCGAACCTCGTTGCTACTTTCTTCCTACCTTCACATAAGAAGGTCATGGAGCAGCAAAAACAAGTTCAACATTAGTTATTAAGCCGCCAATTTGGCGGCTTTTATTTTGCAACTGCAAGTAGAAGAAGGTATAATCTCCAGAACCAATTCCTCCAGCCGTACCGTCCCATCCGTCCCCATCATTAACGTTGTTACATTTGACCTCCAGTGATGGCCACTGTCTGCCTATCAGGGCCAAACACCTGACCGTTCCATTTCAATACCGTTTGGACCAATCCCAGACTGTCAGCATTATACCTGCCGGCTATCCGTTGATACGCTTCTAGTTCATATATTTGATCCCTGTTAAAGTCAATCGGGTATAAACCCGACAAAGGGTTAACCCATCCATTAATTGGAGCCTTTAAAATCCCATTGTCGTTATATACTTCGGATAGGTATTCCTTCCCCTTATAAGTAAGGTCCAGAATATACTTTTCTTTGAGATGATAACTGAGGACCTTTGCTTTGTATTGATTTTTAAATGTCACATTGTACGTATAGGAATCATTGAATGTATCCGAATCAAAAATCTGCGATATTTGACCGTTCATATAAGAAAAGATATACGCATAAATAGCACCGCCGCTTCCTCCGGTATCAATGACCACTAGAATATCATCACCCTTTTTCCCTGTAAAGTCACCAAGAAAAAGGGTGGGATTGTATCCAGAATTATTTTTAAAGTGGATGTAATCATAATGATGTGTGCGCCCATTTTGGACAACCAAAGTTATATCTTTCCAGAATGGACTATCCGAGGATTTATTCGCAGTTAGAAAGACATTATCCATAATCCCGTCTCCGTCTAAATCACCCCTCTTTACCGTTACAACGGATGGACTCTTGGTTTGTACTTGTCTTGCATCAGCTGATTGCAATCCCGCCCGTATTTCTAAAAGTTTGTGCTTTGACGGATAAGGATTGGGAAAAGACAAAGCCATGTCTATCGTTTGCAGTGCTTCATTGGTTAATCCGGCTCTTGCCTGCGTATTAGCCAAACAGTACCAATAATAAGGATGATTCGTTTCACGAATTTTTGTGTAATAGTGATGGAGCTCTTTATGGAAATCTTTGGTGTCCATTTTCAACCCACCTGTCTTATTATTCTCCATATAGATTTATGTAAGAATTCACAGGAGCATTCCAAGTCCGATCTACCCGTACTTATATTTGACAATAAGAGGCACCTAGGTCAGTTTGGAGCTAATGTTCCCCCTTCTCCTTTTACATCTATATTTTCCTGTAAGCTTTGATACTCAACTGAAATATATGTAAAAAAACTCCGGATTGCTTAAGGTTGTCAACCCTCAATTCTAGAGAAAATTTTACTATTTTATCAAACTATTAGACCTAATTAGGACTTTCTTAAAAAGTCTCCCGGAAGTGGTAAACGATAAGGGTTTTAAAGACGTTTTATTTAAATAAAATATTCCTGAATTGCTTTGACTGTAAAATCATCCCATAAATATGACAAAAAACATATGTTAGGATAATTATGTGTTAACTAGTAAACTTTCAAACAGGAGGATCTTAACATGTTATTGGGTAAAACAATTCTTACCTTAGCCGCCTCGGGTGCCTTATTTGGGGCAAATCCTACATTAAATCAAGATCATTTATCTTCTAAACAGGAGAAAATCTATTCAATCCAAGGAACCAATGTAAATTCTGATGAGATTAATAGAATGATTGAAGCGTATCTAAGTAAAATGGAAAGCAACTCACAAACTTCTGTTGCCCAAAAGCCTCAGGCCCAGTCTCAGCCTGCTCAAACAGTCCAACAGTCAGCACAAGCTCAGCCAGTGCAAACCGAAACCACGAAGCCAATACAGCCGTCAACAGCGGGAACAACCACTACAACTCAAACAACCGGCACATTAAGTGCTTTTGAACAAAAAGTGGTTGATCTAACAAATCAAGAGCGAGCTAAAAATGGCTTACCAGCCCTTAAAGTGGATACAACGCTCAGCAAAATGGCACACGAAAAAGCACGTGACATGTCGGCAAACAACTATTTTAGCCACACGAGTCCGACTTACGGATCCCCTTTTGACTTGATGAAGAAATTTGGCATTACCTATAACTATGCTGGTGAGAATATCGCCATGGGGCAGCAAACTCCGCAGGAAGTTGTCAATGCATGGATGAATAGTGAGGGTCACCGCAAAAACATTCTCAGCTCGAACTTCAACTACATCGGCGTTGGATATGTGGCTCAAGGAAATTATTGGGCACAGGATTTTATTGGTAAATAATAAAGGACAAAGGCAGGCTAGTAAAATAGTATAGGCTGTCTTTTACTAAGATCTATAAATAATGAACCAACCTCCATTAACATATCGTTTTTAACCAATAAAATTAATATAAAAATGATGAAAATCGCAAAATACGGCTTCGAATTACTGGTAATCTCTATCTCTATCATACAAAATAATGGCAATGACTAAAATTCCCCAGCTATATAGATGGATGTATCTCAATCCGATCGGGTCTTGTATAAATGTTTAAAGAATGATTGCGGAGAAAACCAACTGTCGTAATTTGAAGCTCTTCCGCCAGCCTGACAGCCAATTCGGTTGGAGCTGATTTTGACAGAACAATGCCGCATCCTATTTTGGCTACTTTTAGTAGTACTTCCGAAGATAGACGACCACTAAATACCATGATCTTGTCTGAAAGGGTTATTGAATGCTGTAAGCAATGACCATAAATTTTATCTAGGGCGTTGTGTCGTCCTATGTCCGTTCTATCTACAATGATACCGTTACGGTCACAAAGGGCTGCATTGTGGACCCCGCCTGTATCCTTAAAGATAACAGACGACTCCTGCATAAGTCGCATCAAATGAAAGCATTGGTCAATAGAAACCGTCACATCAACATTATCCAGTGGTTTAACGGTTCTGGCATCATTATAAAAATAAAAGCTTTGACGGCTTTTCCCACAGCAAGATGTTACTACTCGTTTAGAATGGAACAATTCATTTAGTTTGTTGGCCCTATACGTTTTTACAATTGCACGGCCAGTTGCTTCTATAATCGTAAGTTCTTTAATTTCTTTATAACTTCTGATGATCCCTTCTGACGCCAAAAAGCCAATTACTAATTCTTCTATGTGCTCAGGGCTACAAACAAGTGTAGCAAATTCTTGATCATTTAGAACAATGGTGATCGGATATTCAGTGACGATCGTATCCGTTACTCTCTGTATGGCCCCATCCTCATACCGCCATATATTGCTTTCCGTTTTCATTGGCTGATCCATACTTTTCACTCCTAATTACTTCCCCTCAATCGTCTGGTCAAATACGAATACAGTCATAGCAATATCTTCATCAACATTAATATCTGAAAATAACCGTGTTACTTTTGCCCCCATCAGGTTTTCAAATCTTAAAAGGACCTCTGGCTTTTTATATATATCCTTCACAAATGTTGTTCTCGTTTGATGGACCATCTTTTCACCATGTTCTGAATGAAGCATAAACTTCTCTATATTTGTCAGGTTCCCTTTCATTTCACTGATCGCCCAAGAACCGATAAATTTTGTGGTGATTTCCTTCGGACCATTTCCTACATACTCTTTTCTAATTTCGCGAACAAGCATACTAAATTGATGCTCCAGATTCTTTGCCATTCACTGTCCCTCCTTTTCCATACAAATTAGTTTGATTCAAGAGAGGAAATCCATTCTTTAATAAAACGAGTGGGTTTCCATTTTTGTATTTCATGTTACTCTTTTAATCCTTCACCCATCCCTTTTAACAGATTAAATCCAAATCCTAACGCCCGATTAATATCAGGATCCTTTAACGCCTTCATTACATCAAAGAGTCCAAGCTTGGAATCGGCTTTTAATCCTTGTTCCGCCTTTTTCAATCCAGCCGTTAAGCTTTTGGCGAGCTTACTTGTTGTTTCCGGGTCCAGCTCAGTCAGAATTCCGCCTGCAGCCATCGCATTATTAATCATGTTTGTGACAGGTTGGCGTGTAAGTTGACTGACCGCAATTTTTGCTGCTTTCTCTTTCGCTTTTAGAAGACTTCCTAAAGCGTCCATAATACCGCTATCGTGTAATTCCTGCATCAGATTCAATGTCTCGAGCAGTGAATCCTCATTTTGTGCAACCCCAGAGAGAAGATTCTCCAGGGAATGCATTTTCTTTTGTTCTTCAGTCAGTTCTGTCTTTTGAATCACTTTAATCGGTTTTGCCATTACGCATTCCTCCTGTCATAGAATCCAGGCTTAATATGTTCATTGACACTGGCGAGTGGAACGTAATCACCGCGTTCCCATTTGCGATAGATTTCAAGGCCCATTTGCGGTATACGAGTCCCATTACGTGGATTGTACCTTGGAAGCGGATTTTCTCCGTCCATTTCAAGGACTTCCATCCGCACTTTCACTTGTTTGTATGCTGGTGTATGTGTCACGACATCAACTGCCCCACCAGTAAGAAGGTTAACCGCACTCTCGTGGCTTGAGGAATGCATTGGTACATAAACGGTTTTTCCTGTCACACGATCTGTTACAAGAACTGGTAGTTTAATAGTTCCGTACGTTGATACAAGACGTACAAGTGAACCGTCCTTTACGCCGCGTTCTTTCGCAAGTTCCGGTGATACCTCCACGAAAACTTTCGGGAATTTGTAGTTAAGTCCCTCTGATTTCTGTGTTAAGTTTCCTTCATGGAAGTGCTCCAACAGACGTCCATTATCTAATGAAAGATCGAATTCTTTCGGGAACTCCATAGGCGGTACATAATCGAACAAGCCGAACCGTGCTTTTTTATCTGGGAAAGCAAAGCCGTCTTGGAAAAGCAGCGGCGTGTTCGATCCATCAAGAGATCCCCAGTGGAAACTGTTCCACCCTTCGAGAACATCATAGTTACACTGGCTGAAGAATGGGGTTAAGCTTGCCATTTCGGCAAAAATCTCACTTGGATGCATATAATTCCAATCAAAGCCCATCTTTTTAGCGAGCTGTGTAAGAATCCACCAGTCCGGTTTACTATCGCCTAGAGGCTTTAATGCTTCGTACAAGCGCTGCACGCGACGCTCGGTATTTGTAAAGGTTCCATCTTTTTCAAGAGAAGGAGCACCTGGTAAAATCACATCTGCAAATTGGGCGGTTGTTGTTAAGAAGATCTCTTGGACGACAAGGAAATCTAACTTCGCAAGCATAGCCTGTGTATGATTCGAGTCAGCATCAACCCATGCCATATCCTCTCCAGCAATAAACATCGCTTTCATCTCGCCTTTATCAACAGCCCCGAGCATTTCAATATTGTCTAGACCAGGATTTACGGGGATTTTAACCCCATATGCCTTTTCAAATTTTTCGCGAATTTCGACATTTGTTACTGATTGATATCCTGGGAAGATATTTGGCATTGTTCCCATATCAGCTGCGCCTTGCACATTATTATGTCCGCGTAATGGGTAAGCACCAGCGTTTGGACGCATCATGTTACCTGTTGCAAGAAGCAGGTTGGCAATCGCAACGGATGTGTGTGAACCTGCGATATTTTGCGTAACACCCATTCCCCAGCAAATCGCTGTTCCATCCGCATCACGGACCATTTCTGCCATTTGAATTAATGTTTCTTTTGCAATACCTGTAATCCTTTCTGCCTCTTCAAGACTATATGGCTCCATCATTTTCAAAAACTCGTCATAGTAATTGACGTGTTCTGTGATAAATTTCACATCATGCCAACCTTGGTCAATGATATACTTTGTAATAGCGGAAAGCCAGACATAGTCCGTTCCTTGTTTTGGACGAACGAACAAATCCGCACGGTCTCCCATTTCATGTCTGCGCACGTCAACGGTAATTAATTTTTGTCCGTGAAGTTTTTGCGCCCGCTTAATACGTGTGGCAAGTACAGGATGTCCTTCTGCAGGTGCGCATCCCACAAGAATGACAAGCCCTGCACCCGCGATATCCTGAATCGTTCCAGAGTCGCCGCCGATGCCTCCGGTTTGCTGTAATCCCCATGAAGCAGGTGATTGGCAATAACGTGAGCAATTGTCCACATTATTGGTTCCAAACACTTGACGAGACAGCTTTTGGATGAGGTAGTTTTCCTCGTTCGTAATTTTAGATGACGAAATAAAACCAATCGCATCGCTGCCATACGTTTCTTTAATACCGCTAAGCTTATTCGCAACGAGAGAAAGAGCCTCATCCCAACTAGCTTCCACAAATACATCACCTTTGCGGATTAAAGGTGTGGTGATCCGTTCTTGTGAATTGACAAAATCCCATCCAAATTTACCTTTTACACAGGTGGAAACACTGTTTACAGGGGCATTTTCAGATGGTTCAATTTTGAGAATTTCACGGTCTTTTGTCCAAACTTCAAAAGAGCAGCCAACCCCGCAGAACGTACAAACGGTTTTTGTTTTCTCAATACGAGTTTCACGCATGGCTGCTTCTACCTCTGAAATTGCCATGATAGTTTGATAATCAGGCTCTACCGCTTTGACAATGTCGATCATGGGTGTAAGTAAGTCGTCAGAAATTCCGGTCATAAATCCAGCATTTCCAAGCATTGATTTTTCCATTAATGCGTTACAAGGACAAACGGACACACATTGACCACAGGATACGCAAGAGGATTCATTAATGCTTTTTCCTCCGTCCCATAAGACACGCGGCTGCCCGGTTTCCCAGTTGATGGTTAGCGTTTCATTCACTTGAAGATCTTGACAGGTTTCCACACAGCGGCCACACAAAATACATTGATCAGGATCGTAGCGATAAAACGGGTGAGACATATCTACTTCATAGCCCTTTGAGCGATGAGGTCGTGTTTGGTGTTCTATTCCCATCATTTCTGCTGTATTATGTACACGACAATTGCCATTGTTATTGTCACAAACGGTGCAATATAATAGATGGTTTTCTAAAATACGGTCCATTGCTTCCGCCTGCGCTTGCTTTGCAATCTCAGACGAGGTCAGAATGTCCATGCCATCTTCCAGTACCGTTGAACATGCGCGCATAATACTGCCATTTACTTCACACATACATGTATCGCAGCTCTGAACCGGACCCAAGACATCCGAATAGCAGATGTGTGGATGCTCCATTTCCTTTTGTAGTAAATAATTTAAAATACGCGTTCCTTTTTCTACCTCATGTTCTGTTCCATTAATAAACACATTTACTTTTTCTTTCACTGTTAGTCCTCCTACGTTCAAAGCATGCAGAGAATATCTATTTAATAACCAATAAGATCACATTTAATGACAATGTATCAGGTATTCTCTCTTACCTAAAACTAGTCCTTCTTTTTCTATAAAACTATTAATATGCATAATGTACAAATACTAGTCGTTAACTAGCTTTTTTGATACTTGTCTTTGCTATTGCTAGTGTTTGAAAAGATTCTTTATGTATGATCCAATAGATGAAAGCAACAAAAACCGCACCGCCAATAGCATTTCCCATTAATACTGGGACAAAATTAATAAAATAATTTTCCCATGTAAAGTGCCCTGAGAAGATAGCTGCCGGGATTACGAACATGTTAGCTACAACTTGCTGAAAGCCGATTGCTACAAACCCCATAATCGGCAACCAAATGGCACACATTTTTCCAACAATATCATTTGAACCAAAAGCCATCCAAACAGCTAAGCAAACGAGCCAGTTACATCCAACGGCGGAAATGAAGCTTTGAATAAAGGTTTGGTGTATTTTCTCTTCTGCGATTGCAACGGTTTTGTTTAGGAAAGGACCTGTTTCCGTTAACCCTACTATGTGACCAAAGAAGTAGGCAACAAAGATTGCTCCAATAAAATTACTTATTAATAGTAAGAGCCAATTTTTCATTAACTGTACGATCGTCGTACGCTTCGCTAGAACGGCAATCGGAAGTACCATCATATTTCCTGTTACCAATTCTCCCCCTGCGATTACGATTAATATTAGTCCTATTGGGAAAACCGCAGCACCTATTAGTGAACTGAAGGAACCCCATTCCTCTGGTAAATTTGCCGTTACTCGAATATCTAAGAGGAATCCAAATGCAATAAAGGCTCCACCTAAAAATCCTAATAAAAGTGTATGTCCAAGCCTCATTGATGCCTTTTTGTCACCAGCCTCAACTGCTAATTCTACAATCCGCTTGGAACTATGAAACGCCATATTCTTTTCCTCCCGTTAGTTAATTCTAGAAGCATGGGGACGGTTCTCTTGCTCCTTTAGAAGCAAGAGAACCGTCCCCGTGCTTCCCCTTGTTTCAAAAACGCAAAAAAGCCCACCATAAACCGGTTTTCATGCTAATGCATGTACCGTTTTATAGTGGGCTGATAGCTGAGCATTTTATCATACTAGCAATCTTTCCCGCCATAGACACTAAGTCAAGAACAGGATGCTGCAGTCAATTTTTTATTAACTGGCATCTATGAACTTGCCATACTCTATAAATCTATCTAATATTATCATGGAAAAGTACATTTGTGAACATTTTACGAATTTTTTTTGCTTTTAAAATCGGTTTTTTATTTTTCCAAGCCTTTTATAGATTGAGTTCTCTCCCAAACGACTTTTTCCGTTATCATTACTTTATCCATTTATTTTTTATACTATCTGCAATTGCTCTAAACAAGCGTTTCCTTCTCTTTTTCCAATACTTCCTGTTTGATGTATTGATCGATTTGTTCCCAACTCCTATGTTTGGATGACTTCTCAACAGCCTCCATAATAGCTTGAGTAATGTAGCCATCCATAAAATTTGGAGAAGGCGTTTCCCCTTTTTCAATTCCATTCATCAAAGTAGCGATCAAATTAATGAAGGTATGCTCGTATCCAATAATATGCCCAGCAGGCCAATAGAATCCCGCAAATGGATGCTGCTCCTCGGTACAATTGATTTTCCGGAACCCTTGTAATCCGGGTTCATCAGAGGTGAGATAAACTTCCAACTCGTTTAAATTTTCGGCATTCCATTTAATTGAGCCCTTCTCCCCATTGATCTCAAATTTATTGGCATTTTTATTGCCTGCTGCAAATCGAGTGGCTTCGAATGTGCCCAGGGCCCCATTCTTGAATCTGGCCACAAAAATACTGGCATCATCCACTTCCACTTTTTTGAATTCGGTAGTAGAAGCAATACCACTTAAACCTGAACTGTCCGCCACTGCCGGACGTTCTTTAATGAAAGTTTCCAGCACACCAGAAACCTCCTCGAACTCTCCCACTAGGAAACGCGCCAGATCGATTAAATGGGCGGCTAAATCACCGTGTGACCCGGAACCACAAACCGATTTCTCCAATCGCCAAACTAAAGGGAAGTTCGGGTCCATGATCCACTCTTGAAGATAATTAGCCCGGATATGATAAATCTTGCCTAGTTTCCCTTCGTCAATCAGTTTTTTCGCAAACTGAACTGCAGGAGCAAACCGATAATTATAATTCACCATATGAACGACCTTATTTTTCCTTACCGCTTCTAGCATTCTCTTCGATTCGTCGAGCGTCAGCGAAAGCGGTTTTTCGCAAAAGACATGCTTTCCCGCTTCGGCCGCAGCAATCGCGATTTCTGCATGACTGTTATTCGGAGTCACAATATCAATCAAGTCGATATCATCCCTGGTGATCAATTCCCTCCAATCGGTTTCATAACTATTCCAGCCGTATTGCTCTGCCGCTTCCCGGACTCCCGCTTCATTTCTTCCACAAATGGCTTGTTTTATTGGTTTGACTCCCAATTGAAAGAAGGTGGACAGACCTTGATAGGCATGTGAATGAGCCTTTCCCATGAATTTATAGCCGACCAGCCCGATTCTGACTTCTTTCCTTATGCCCACCATAATTCCTTAGCCCCCTCTTGAATCACCATATCCTTGAGGAATGTCACCGCTTTACTAAACCCTTCTTCAACACTCATAAGCCCGTCTTCATGTTCAATGCTAATAGCCCCTTGGTATCCGACAACTTGAAGAGCACTAATGATCTCCCTCCATACCTCTTCTCCATGACCATATCCGACGGTTCTAAATACCCAGGATCGGTTTGCGATATCGCGGTAGGATTTGGTATCAAGAACCCCATTCAAAAGACAGTTTTGGTTATCGAGCTTCGTGTCTTTCGCGTGGAAATGGACGATTGCCTCTCCTAATGCCCTTATACTGGCGACCGGATCCATTCCTTGCCAGAAGTAGTGGCTTGGATCAAAGTTGATGCCGATTTGATCGCCGCACTCCTTGCGTAAGCGCAGGGCCGTTTCCGTATTATAGACCACGAATCCTGGGTGTGGTTCGATCGCCACGCGAACATTACACTCCTCTAACAGTTCCACCTGTCTCTTCCAATATGGGATGACTTTCTTTTCCCACTGCCACTGAACCACCTGGGAAAAGTCATCCGGCCAAGGATTTGTGTTCCATACTGGGTGTTGTGAAAAGTCCGATTCACCTGGACATCCCGCGAAAGTAACCACACTTTCTACACCCAAAACAGATGCAAGCTTAACGGTATCAACAAATACGTCATGGTGTTCATAGGCGATTTCTGTATTTGGATGCAGCGGATTTCCATGACAGCTTAATGCACTGATTTTGATCCCTCTTGATTCGAATGCTTGTTTAAATTGCGCCAATTTGGTTCGATCTTCAAGTAATTCCTTCGGGTTACAATGAGCATTTCCGACATAGCCTCCTGTGCCAATTTCGACTGTGTCCAACCCGCTTTCCTTTACGTGATCCAACATTTCTCCCAAAGACATTTTAGAAAATAATACTGCAAATACTCCTAGTTTCATACTTCTCCACTCCTATCAATTATTTTTCGGAACCTGCTGTGATTCCACTTACAATATACTTTTGCAACAGCAAGAATAAGAGAATGATTGGTGCTGCTGCTATAGTAGAAACCGCCATCAAATTATCCCATTGCGTTCCATACTGACCGATAAACTTCGTTAACCCCATGGTCAGTGGTCTGATTTTTTCATCTGTTGCTAGAGTTAACGCGAATATGAGGTCACCCCAAGCAAACAAAAAGCTAAATGTCCCTACAGTTAGAACAGAAGGTTTCGTTAAAGGCAAAATAATCCGCAAAAACGCCGTATATCGATTACAGCCATCCACTACCGCAGCATCCTCCAACCCCTTTGGAATCGATAAAAAGAAGGGCCTCATGACCACAATGGCAAATGGAAGTGCGGTGGTTGTGTTTCCGATAATCAAGGCCATATAACTATTTAATAGACCAAGCTTCGTAAACAAGATGAATAGAGGCATGGCGGTCATGATGCCTGGGATCATCTGTGTAACTAGTAAAATTAATAGTAAAATCGATGCTCCCTTTAACCGGAAACGTGCGATGGCATAGGCACATGGCAAGCTAATAAGTAACGTCAAAGCTGCCGTACCAATCGCGACAATAAAGGAGTTCCTTAGGTAAGGCAGAAGACTTTGGTCTTCGATTAAATTCTTTACATAGGCATCGAATCGAATCGTTTCCGGAATGATCATCGGTGGTGTGGCAAAAACATCTTGAATGGGCTTGACCGATGTTGTCACCATCCAGTAAATCGGAAATAAGAAGATGATGGTTATCAGGATGGCAGCAAGAAGTAATAAATACTGCTTGACCGTATACTTCTTCACGCTGACTCCTCCTTCTTAACCAAATATAAGTAAACGAGTGAAAAACACATCAATATAACGAGAATAATTGTCGCAACGGCACCGCTTGCACCAAAGTTAAAGTTCACAAACGCCTGCTCATAGCCAAAGAATGGCAGCACCTGGGTTGCGTTCACAGGTCCACCACCCGTCATGACTAAAATAATGTCAAACACTTTAAAAGTATAAATAATACCTAATACTAGGATGACGAAAAGTGTTGGCTTTAAAAGTGGCAATGTGATTTTGCGGAATGTCTGGAATCTATTTGCTCCATCTATTTTTGCTGCTTCATATACATCGAGTGGAAGCGCTTGTAGCGCAGATAATATCAGGATCATATTAAAAGGAATCCCAATCCAAATGTTTGTCACGATCACTGCAGCTAACGCTGTACTTTCTTGTCCCAGCCAATTGACCGGCTTATCAATGAAATGAAAATTTAGGAGAAGTTCATTGATGACACCATAGTCAACATCGAATAACCATTTAAATAGAGTTCCAGTGATAACTAATGGAGTCATCCAAGCTAGTAGAAAAATAGAACGAAAGAAATTTCGGAATGGAAATTGCTGATTGAAAAAGACAGCTAATAAGTATCCAAACACTACTTGGAAAACGATACACACACCTGTGTAAATAAATGTATTTTTTAACGCAATCCCAAACTTTTCTGATTTGATTACTTCGAGGTAATTTTCCAAACCTATAAAAGTACCGCCAGTTTTTAAATTAAGTATGGTTAGATTTTGAAAGCTGACAATAATGTTATAGATGATTGGGTACACCATAAAGCAGATGATGAATAATACTGCAGGGAGGATAAAGAGATAGAGTGGCAAGCTTTGCTTCAACACAGAAAACTTTACCACGCTATTGCCGGCCTCTGTTCTGTTGATGGTATTGGTTTTAGTTGAACTGTACATACTGAACCCCCTTAAACGGGAGAGAAAAAACTCTCCCATTTATTACTTAGGTAATAGTGGCTTAATTTTATCTGCCGTAGAACCCATAACTTTCTTCACATTTTCCCCTGTGATGGAACGTTGGATGGCTTCTTGGATGGAGGTAGAAATTTCAGGATACTTTGTTCCGTACGCACGTGGTTTGGCGGTTTTCAATTGTTCCATATAACTCTTCACGTTCTCGTCCTTCGCCCATTCATATTGAGTATCAGACGCGACATCTTCCCTGCTTGGTAATCTTCCACCAAGTTCATGCATTGGTCCTAGGACCTCCGGCTTCTGCGTCCACATGAGGAAATCCCATGCTTCTTTTTTGTGCTGAGAATTGGCAGTGATGGCCCAGTTTTCCCCTCCAAGGACGGAAGCGGATTGCTTATCGCTTGGCATCAGGAACACACCCCAATTAATGTCCTTTGATTTTTCCTTTAATATAGGAATCTGCCAAGGTCCATTTTCCATCATTGCCGCCTTTTTGGTTTGGAACTGCACCAATACATCCGACTGATCCCAGTTGATCATATTCTTTGATAATGAACCATCCTTCACAAGGCTTTGAATATAGCCCATTGACTTTTGGGCTTCTGGACTCTCAAAGGTGTTGATATCAGCGCCGGCTGACCATAACCAAGGCAAGAACTGGAATGTCCCTTCTTCGCTTTTCTTTCCAGCCATCGCAAACCCTTTGACATCCCCTTTTGTTAACTGCTTAGCCGTTTCTGCAAACTGATCCCATGTTTTAGGTAACTCCGTTATACCGGCTTGCTTAAATAAGTCCTTGTTGTAATAGATAGCCAAGGCGTTGCTGTTATTTGGAATCCCATAATATTTGCCATTCAGTTTGGCCGAATCCATAGGTCCTTGAAAATATTTATCCGCCTGGCCCCATGCTTCGACTTCCTTCGTTATATCGGCAAACACACCCGCTTCAGCAAAGGCCTGATGATCCGGGTTATCAATGACCACGATATCAGGCAGTTCATTGCCTGCTACACCTTGAAGTAACTTTGTCTTCAAATCGGCAAAAGGTATATACGTTCTCTCTAACTTGATAGTTGGATTTTCTTTTTCATATTTTTTAATCAATGCTACCTGCTCACGCGCTGATGAGGAATCGGGTGCTAGATAATCCCAGATTTTGATGGTTACTTTCCCATCTTTCGTTGTGGCTTCCGTGGAAGAACTGGAAGAATTGCTGCAAGCCGCTAATAAAATAAGCAACAGAATACTAGCGAAAATCAGAATCTTATTTTTCATCTAGGAAATCACACTCCTTATCCCTAGCATCTCTTGAATATCGATTTCTTTATTTTGTTGGATGGATTGTAAGGCTGCGCCCACTAAAGCGAAGCTTTGAATATTATCTGAAAGAACCGTTGATGGGATTCTGCCTTGTTTAATGGCTTGTACCATCTCGAAAATGGAGTACGCTCGGTCCTCAAATTCCATTTCCTCTTGCTCTAGTTGTTTGGTTTCGCCGTTTTCAAGCGTAATCGTGGGACAATTATCATTCAATTCAATCACACCTTTTTCTCCAACCAATTTAAAATCTCCATTCCAAGGTGTCTCTTTCCCTCTTGTCACCCAACTTCCGAAGTAATTGATCAGAATATCCTCAAAGCTCATGATTAGACTTGCGGCACTATTGCCATTAAACCAACTCCAGGATGGTTTTAAGCTTTTAGCAAATACAGTGGAAGGATTTACACCGAGCAGGTATCTCATTAAGTCAAAGTGATGAATGCTCATATCCTCTATTAAAATTTCGGAATACTGATCTCGCCAGCCTCCGAACTTGGTTGCCCGGCGAAAGTTCCATTCCACATATTCTACTTTTCCAATAACATTTTCATCTAGGGCTTTTTTTACAGCTTGTATTTCTGGTCTCCAGCGATAATTTTGGCTAATCATAATGAATTTCTCGTATGTGTCGGACTTTTCTAGCAGTTCTTTAGCGTCTTCAAATTTTTGCGCGATTGGTTTTTCCATAAAGACATATAAGTCATAGGCTAATGCATCAAGCGCCAGCTTCTTATGCGTCTGTGGCGGGGTGACAATCACAGCGATGTCCGCCTTACTTTTAGCAAAAGCTTCTATGTGGTCCGTGTAGTATTGAGGGGAATTATTTTGAATAAACTGCTTCGCATTTTCAAGATTTTCTGGATTGACATCAACTACTGCAACTAATTCGATTTCTTGAAACCTATCCAATATTTCAAGCCAAGAGGATCCGAATCCCCCTGTTCCAACTTGTATCACCTTTAATTTATCCATTCTCCGTCTCCTTTGTTATAATTTTCTGGCATTTGAGTAACGTACATCATTTTATGCCAAAGGATGAAAATCTAATTAAATGATGCTTAATGATTTACTTTCAAGTAACCCAAATAGTTAAATTTGTTGCAGTCAAATGATGTACGTTCATCATTTTATTCAAAAATAAAAGGGTCTTCTGCGTGCAATCTTAGGGGGAATAATTCATGTACTAACTTATGTATTTCTAGAAGGAAAAGTAGGGAAAGATCACCATAATGAAACGCTTTCATTTAAAAACAAATAAAAGTTCTCTTCCAATTATGTAAACCTAGATGAAATGATGAGAATTGAGTTCTCTATTATTGGTATCATAGGAGAAATTTACTCGAAGGAAAAACTTATGATTCTTAAATTAGCGCATTGAATTCACCCCCAACTCATTTCGAGAAGATTAATACACCATATAAATCAATAAATTCTGAAAATTAAGTGATTTATAATCCTATCTTAATGGCTTTCATGATGTACGTCAATCATTTTTTTATAAATTAATAGTTAATATAGTACTTTGCATTTGCCTTTGTCACAATTTCTAACTTTATAATGGTATCACTTTGATCCCTTCTATCTTCTAGAACCACATACTCAAATACCTTTTGTACCATCCACCTTGCTTGACTTGAGGGATCTTGACAAATAACTGATTTAATCACATTATTTTGAAGGTAAAGATGAATTTTTTCACTCATATCATGACCAATCACGATTTTGTTATTCTTATAGTTTTTATGATCAATATAATCGGCAATTTCACCCAGCACGCCATTCGCTACATAAATCGCATCACTTGAAAGCAGCATATTGCTTTTCCATTCCTCTGAAAGTTGGATATTATCGCTCATGACTGGAATTGTCTGTATATTCATTTGCCCCTTTTGCTTCGCAAAATAATCCCTAAATCCTTTTTCCTTATTAATCATTTGATAGGTATTTTCATCTTCTCTAATGATGACAACATTTTGCAATTCCTTTGTAAATGATTGAATTAGCTCCGCAGCCAAATATCCAGCGGAATAATAATCTGTTCCTACAAACGAGATTCTGTTGCTATTGGGTACATCGTTATTTAATGTGAATATTGGGATACCCTTTCGGACACCATCATTTATTATTCCGACATAAGGATCAGCATCGTGAGGAGAAATGACGAATGCATCAAAAACATTCTGTTCGAGCAAGTCTTTGATAAATCCGATTTGAATCTCTTTTGGGATTGTATCTACTCGAAAAATTTGTACGTTCAATCCAAAATCTTCATATAACTTTGCTGAGTTGATAATTTCTCGTTCTAATTCGTCCCAAAAATAGCGTGGAATGACAGGCAAAATGAAGGCGACATTCATACTTTTTTGTGTAGCCAAAAATTTGGCTGCTGCATTTGGTCTGTAGCCTAATTCGGCTGCTTTTTCTTTCACTCTTCTGATTGTCTTTTCACTTACTCCGCTTCTGTTATTCAATACTCGATCTACGGTGGCCGTAGATATTCCTAATTCTTTCGCGATCATTTTTGCCGTAACTTTCATTCCAGACCACCTACCTATTTTTCATTGTATTCTAGATATAACATACAAATAGAGATTTTCGCTATAGAAAAAGTCGCATTCTTCAAAAAATTATTTTGAAATTATGCTTCCAAGTCCACAAACTGTTCAAAATGCTTGTTGAATCCCAGTTCCACTTTATATCAAAAATCTAATACTTTTCATATAAAAAGGCATCATCTACTTTGAAGATGATGCCTTTAATACCATTTCTTCCGGTTTGGGCATTAGCAATCACACCATCTCGGCTAATCAATGCTAGATACAGAAAAAGCCTACTTTTTCATGAAGTTACTTTCCTCTATTTATATATCAAATTTAGTATCGTCGGTCCGATTTAATAAAAAGTCGGCCGGCTCTTTCCCGTATAAATACAAACGATGCATCGGCCTTGTCATCGCTACATACAACAATTTGATGTCCAGGTCTGCTCGTGAATACGACTCCTCCAAGCATACGAGCAAAACAGAATCAAACTCCAGCCCTTTTGATAAATAAGAAGGTAAAATCACGACATGCCCCTTCTTCATTTCTTCTTTTTCCTCTAACAACTGAATCGGCAGATGACTATTTTCGAAGAGCTGGTAAATTCGTTGGCTTTCTTTATCTGTCCGTCCAATAATAGCAATCGAGTGCAGTTCTTCCTCTTTGAGTGAAGCAATATCTTGTTCGAGTAGCACCCTGACCTGTTCCGGAATCGCAGGGTCAATCTTTTTAAAAAGTGGTTTTTGCCCATGACGAATAACAGGTTCGACCTTAGGCAATTCTTGCTCCATTAACATCTGGATGTCGTTCGCTAAATTCATAACTTCAACAGTCGTTCGATAGCTTTTTTGTAAGGCTTGATAAGTCGCATTCGGGAAGATCTCTTTCAATACTGGTGCCCAGCTATTTAAACCGCGATAGGAATGGATTCCTTGTGCCAAATCTCCGACGATTGTAAACAAGTCAGTCTCAAAGCCTTCCTTTAAAGCCGCAAATTGAAAATAGCTGTAATCCTGCGCTTCATCGATGAAAATACTGCGCATTTTATATTTATCATCGATGCCTTCCAGCTTTGATTTCATGAAAAAGATCGGCGCTAAATCCTCCAATTCATAAGCACCTCGTTCAAAGATCTTCAAACAGTACTTACTAAGTACCTTACATTCTTGATTTGAAAGAGTAGAGGAATGCTTTTTTAGTAATTCAGGAGAAGACATAAGTTCTTTGTAAAGGGTGAAAATATCCTTCATGACAAAGGCATCCATATATTTTTTTACAGCGGTCTTTGCCTCTTGTTCTACCCGCTTCTTTCTCTCTTCCTTTCGTTCCATTAAAGAAACGACTATTTGCTTCCTTTTTTCTGATTTCATTTTCGTGTTATAAAGGGCTTTCTCAAGTGCCTCCTCATATTTTTTGTTCAGATTCGTTAACATAATCGACTTTTTCTTTTTTAGATCCTCTTCTAACAGGTTTTTTATTTTTCCAAGCCTTTTGTAGATTGGCAGGTACGTGTATTCTTTTAAAAATAGCTTTTTTAGTTTTAGGCCCTTCATCAGAACGGATTTTTCAACAACAAAATCTTCATGTGGGGCAAGACTCTCTTCCAATTCATTGATATATCGCTGGATTAGTTCCTTAAATTCGAGTGAGCCCTTGAAGCTTGAAATCCATTGCATCGATTTGGTAGTTCGGTTCGCTTCTAAGAGCTTGATCAGCTTGGAATTAGGCGAAAATAGTTTGAGTTTTGGGTCCAAGCAGCTTCTCATAAAGTCAATATAGGTGGTTTGATTAATCTTGTTGACCCCTAATTCCGGTAAGACGGCCGAGATATACTCAATAAATAGTCGGTTAGGTGCCAGTATCATTAATTTTTCTGGAGGAAATCGAAACCCAAAGGAATAGAGAAAGTAGGAGATTCTATGGAGTGCAATCGTTGTTTTCCCGCTTCCGGCCGCCCCTTGGACGATAATCGGGTGCGTTAAAGAAGCCCGGATTACTTCATTTTGTTCATTTTGAATCGTCGCAACGATTTCTGTTAAGCGATTGTCAGCTTTTCCTGACAACGACTTCTGCAACAGTTCATCGTGGGTGGTTAAATCAATGTCTCTGATTTCTTTTAATAATCCATCGATAATCTCATACTGCCTTTTTAAGGCTAAGTAACCCGTTTGTGTTTCCCCGTATGCTTCATAGGAAACCTCTCCCAGCCGGCCGTCGTAATAGACATTGGCAATCGGTGATCTCCAATCGACGATAATCGGCTGCTGCGAGACACGGTCAAACAATGACACTTTTCCTATGTACAAAACTTCTTCTGTATTCGTGCTAGTACTCGTAAAGTCAATCCTTGAAAAATAAGGTTTACCGATGACGCTTTCTAACCTTTTCAGTTCACTTTCAGCCAATTCAAGAAAATTTGCATTCGCTAGGAGATCGGTGTAACTGGTACTGCTATCGTTAGAATTCAGCTCGGCAAATGATTGTTTCATACTTTCAACAGCAAACTCCTTATTCTCTTTCGATATGTCTAAAACGGTTCGTATATATTCCTTCGTAAACTCTAAGCGCTCTACTTCTGCTTGGTAGTCTTTATGGTCTCGGGCCGACACTTGATCTTTGGCACTCATCCTTTTTACACCTCACCTCTCCATACCATTTTGAAATCTTGGGATAATAAGAGTAAACGAAGTCTTTTCTACCGTCAAGTTTTCCACATGGTTAAATCCATCCTTTTAAATCGTAAGGATGGATTTAACCATGTGCATTAGTATTATTTTTTCGTTAATTCATATATCGATATTCCCGCAAACTATTCAAAATAGAAATCTCCTGTAATAGTTCTTTACCTGTATTCGTTTCTCTTACCTTTTTCCGTACCAGTTCTTTATCGACTACTCTTTTTACTGATAATACATCCGTGCCGTCACATAAGACATCTTCTTTGGAATGAAACTGTTTATGGGCAACCAATTGCATACCGTAGGAATTATAAAGTAGTGTATATCCTGCAATACCTGTTACAGATTGATAGGGTTTGGAGAAACCGCCATCGATGACAATCATTCTTCCATTCGCTTTGATCGGATTTTCTCCCTCAATTTCTTTTACGGGCGTATGGCCGTTGATAATATGCCCCTGCTCAGGGTCGAGATCAAATTCAGCCAGTAATTTTTTACAAATATCTTCGTTTTCACGTAAGTAATAATAAGGGTTCTTTATTTCCTTATGTGTTTCCTTTTCCTTAATAAAATATCTTTCAAAGGTGGTCATTGCTCTTTTTCCAAACAGAGAAGAGTATTCTCCAGTCCATAAATACCAAACCATATCTGTTGCCAGGTCATCTGTCATTTCCGGGTGTTTAAAAGCATATCGTAAATAATATTCAAACGTATCAAGTAATTCACGGCCTGCATATGTTTTATTTTCGATCGTCATTTTTTCCATATTTCCTTCATCATCTAAAGGAATACAACCATGAATTAACAAGTTACCGTTATATTTCAAATAAAGGCTGCCTTTTTTCATGAGGAAATTCATATGTCTTGCCAGCTTTTCAGAATGCTGAACGGAAAATAGCAATTTGTCGATCACTTGTTTTTCTTCATCTAATAGTTGATCCGGCTGATCTGGATTAACCGTTGCAAAACAGCTATTTTCTAAAGGGTACGTTTTCCCATTGATCGTTATTTCGTTCTTTTCATAATCAATTTTCTCAAGTAATTGCCTTTCTGACATATTAAAATTCGGGCGCCGCTTGATAATTGGGATTTCCAGCTTGAATTGAATCATGGCGATGGCTTGATGAATCTTTGTAATTTGCAATTGTTCATAATCAGCTAATTTTTTTTCGGAATGGACTTTAGGTCTAAAGGCTGGATTATCTTCATAATACTTTTCCGCTAAATTAAGTAATGGTCTTAGATTGATTCCATATACGTCCTCAATAATGTCCAAATTGTCGTATCTAGCACAAATACGAATAATATTCGCGAGGCATACCTTTGACCCTGAAAAAGCCCCCAGCCATAGGACATCATGGTTTCCCCACTGAATATCGACCGAATGGTAACCGATCAGCGTTTCGATAATTTTATCGGGCTCGGGTCCACGGTCGTAGATATCCCCCACTACATGTAGATGGTCAACCACTAATCTTTGTGTCGTATAGGCAAGACCTATAATCAGCTTTTCAGCCTGGCCTAAAGAGACGATCTGCTGGACAATTTTCGAATAATAATCATCCTTATTGGTGGAATCATTTTTTTTGTAAAGCAACTCTTCAATGATGTAGACAAACTGATTCGGCAAAGCTTTACGTAACTTAGAGCGTGTGTATTTAGAGGATGCATACGAAATAAGCTTAATCATTCGCTCAATAATTTCTGTATACCATTTATTTAACTCTAGTTCATTATAAAAATGATTTTTTATGAGCTGTAGTTTTTCTTCAGGGTAATAAATTAAAGTTGCAAATTCATTCCTTTGATTTTCCGATAAAATATATTGAAACAAGTCATTGATTTTCTCTTTTACCTTACCAGAACCATTTCTTAATACGTGTTGGAAGGCTTGGTACTCGCCATGTAAATCACTGACAAAATGTTCAGTCCCTTTTGGCAGATTTAGGATGGATTCGAGATTAATAATTTCTGTTACTACTTTTTCAGCACTATCATATTTTTGAGCTAATAAATCCAGATATTTTGCATTCACGAATATGTATCCCCTTTCAAAATCGACTATGTATTCTCCTTTTACTAAATTTCTTACTTCCTATTATACTGGAAAAATAGAATATATTTAATTTCTTACTCCATATTTTTATCGTTTTATTTATTTTAATAGAGAAAACTTCGTTATGTCCATAAGTCCTACGCACACATGGGCCTTTACCTATCAGGAATAATGAGAAGTGTGAGGTATGATTTGGATCTGATATAATGATTGTTAAAATAATTTTTTTAAAAGAGTGATTCAGTTGGCAAGTGAACGATTATCTACTAACAAAACTTCCCGTACCTTGAGGAAAACCTATCTCATTTCTGCAGTGGCTGTGATTTTTTGGGGGCTTGCTTCTCGAAAATACGGTCAATATCTGCCTTTATTTCTAGCCGAGAATGCCGGCGATGCGCTGTGGGCCATGATGGTCTATTTTGGCTTTCGCTTCTTGCTGGCAAGAAAGAACGTGCAAAACAGCATCTTTTTCAGTTTGTTGTTTAGCTTTGTGATTGAATTCTCGCAACTTTATCAAGCAGATTGGATCAATCAAATCCGCAGTACATGGCTCGGTGCCCTAGTGTTAGGCAAGGGTTTTTTAACTGCAGATCTTATTCGCTATACCGTTGGGATCCTCATAGCGGCTTTTTTGGATTTACTATTGATCCGGCACTATCGTTCTTCCAAATAGGTTACCTGCCTATTGAGGACAAGTTTGGCGAACTTTTTACATTTCTAAAACTGGGTTTACTCACAAAAAAGGCTCAGAGATCGAACACTCTGAGCGTGGGATGTTTCGTTTGATTCATTGAAATCCGCCAAAACGAATTGATAGAAACCCCCAATTTGATCGGTCAAACACTTTTTCTACTTGTATTGAAAACGTTGATTTTTAACCGTAGGACTGGAGTTTTTTCTGTATTGTTCAAATCCGTTATCATAAAACTGAGCTATTTTACTCGACCAGTCACTAGAATCTTGTCCATTTGTCCGTTCGTACAGATAGGATGAGATGGTCTGATCATATTGGTCAATGATTTCCCTTTGAATCTTAGTATCGTACTGTTCTTTTTGAAGGGTAGCCTTCAGTGGCAGCCTTGGTTTTTGACCAGGTACGTTTCGTGGATGTCCAACCACCAGACCTGAAATCGGAAAAACATATTCCGGAAGATTCAAAAGATCCACAAAGACTTGAGGATTTCTCCTTAATCCTCCGATTGGAACAATTCCAAGTCCCATCGATTCCGCTGCGATTACCGTGCTTCCAAGTGCAATCCCGACATCTGTGGATCCAACCAAAATTGCTTCTAAGTCCTCGACGATTTTAAAATCAGTCCCATTTTTTTCCGCTGCCAGCTTCGCCCGATAAAAATCCATGCAAAACACGAGAAACACGGGAGCTTCCTCGATCCATCGCTGGTTGCCAGCCGCTTTCGCCAATCCTGCTTTTCTATCAGGCTCCCTTACTTCAATCACAGTTACTTGCTGACCATTAATCCAATTGGGCGCAGCCAAAGCCGCCTCAATAATCGTTTCAATCTGGGCTTCACTTACCTCTTTTTCAGTGTCGAACTCCCTGACGGAACGATGGTTTTTTAATATTTGAATTGTTTCGTTCATATAATCACTCCTTGTCTATACGATACTACACACACAACTTCAAATTCAAACGTCCGAATTGAATATGTTCCTGTCACCAGTATCTCTATCATTAACATACAAATAAGCCGAATATTAGAGTTTAGAAAAGATAACTCTAATATCCAGCCTTTAAGCCATTCCAAATAATATTTACTATTAATTACAGACCTTCTCCCAAATCGAATTCAACAGGTTTGAGTCTGCTTTCCCGTCATGAACGTAAAACGTATAGTTTAATTCCAAAGTCTCTCCCTTTTGTAGCACATAGGGCTTTTCAAGGAGAAACGCGGCATGTAAAAACTGCAAATCTTTGTAGTCATAGGTCAGCATCGGGGATGGGTGCCTTAAATTGGAAAAGTGATCCATCAAACAGACTCCAGCCCATTTCTCTTCTACATATCCATCTAGTTTACCTGAATAGTCACACCACTTAAACGGTTTAGCATAAGCCTCCTCTGCTGTATAGTTTCCAAGGTCGGTAGTGATCACCGGGCCGAGGAAATTACGGTCGAACCTGCAGGATAATCCGGCATATCCTCCCCATGGGGTGTTTTCCGTATATTCTGTCCTGTCTAATGTAATGCTGCTATTTCCCGCTGTGGTAAATGATCCATTCCAATGAATCAAATAACCTTCTGATTCCTGTTCGATACGGACCACTCTGCTTTCCTTTACGAGTGTTTCGCCTTCGAATGATAGGTAGGAGAGTGTTTGACGGAAGCCCGCATCATTTTCCAGCGGTTGGAAGGAATCCGTTACGGCGACATTTTTCTTCCCGTGGTACATAGATTCCCAAAAATTTAGACCATTGATATATTTCCAGGAAAAAAATATTCCCGTATGCCACGGATGATCCCAAGGATGATAGAGGGTAATACTCTGACCTCCGGCTGTTTTGACTAAGCGGAAGGATGGGTTCGGGTCTTCAGGCACACGATAGACGTACTCGAGTACCTTTAACCCGTTTAAGCTAAGTTCCCAGAGTCCCTCTTCTTCACTAAAATTGGTCTGAAGCCCCAAAGCCTTCTCCGCCCCTTTAGCTTCCAACATTGATCTTTCCTCCATTCCTTACTGGCAGTCCATCTCTTCTTGAAGCATACATACTAGTGACTAGTTCAATCGTCTTGATGGTTTCTCTGCCATCTGTTTCAGGACGTGTCCCGTTTTTCACACTATCAAGGAAATGTTTTAACTGATTCGTCTGAGGATGGCCATCCAGTTGAGGAGCCAAACTGTCAATCTCCACACGTTCATATCCCGCATCCGGGTCTAATGATCGTTTACTTGATCGAATCCACAATCCGTTTTCCCCTTGGTAGGGACCAAAGAACATCGTTCCCTCTTCTCCATATATATGGAGCATTCCGTTATCTGGCGGGAAAAATGGCGTATAACCGGTGAAAAGGTGTCCGATCGCTCCATTATCAAATTTCAACTGTGACATGGCCCAGTTCTCAGCCTCATTTGTGGACCAATCATCTGTATATAAGGCATTGGTATAGACTTCCTCGATTTCCCCGACAATAAAACGAAGGGCGTCGACATTATGTATCGCCAAGCTGACAATTGCACCTCCTCCTGCCAATTCACCGTTGTAAATCCAGCTTCCTTTTGGAAAAGATGGACGGAAATTAAGCAGCCACTCGGTCCGAACTGCCCGAATTTGCCCCAGCTCTCCGCTCTCTACAATCCTTTTTGCTACAATACACCATGGCGTATACCGCCAATTCTGGGCAACCATAAGGGTACGGTTATGTTCCTCAGCCGCTTGAATCATCTGATTGCATTCCTCAACTGTACGGGCCATCGGCTTTTCAATCAGAACATGCTTCCCTAACTGCAACGCACGGATGGCGAGCTCCGCATGCAATTGGTGGGGAACAGCGAGAACAACGGCCTCCACATCTGCTTCTGCAAAGAAAAGGTCAATATCGCTATAGGTATCACAGAGTCCTTCAAATTCTTTTATTTTTAAGGGATCTAGATCACATACTGCAGTTAATTCAGCTTCTTTCGCATATGCCTTAATGGCTCTGACATGCTGCTGTCCTGGCCAGCCTAGCCCTACAATTCCGAATTTCATCCTGTTTCCTCCTCGAATAAATAGAATTTACATTCCGCTTTTTATTTCTATTGATAACTCTCTTTCCGGGCCAGCCAAGTACCCTTCCTCAATGAGGGGAATGATCCCTAACAAAGCACCCCAGTGGTAGAACCTGTCACTGTTGTTTTTATCACAGCCTTCACCCGTATCGGCATTATAATTCTCATGTACATGACCGTGTTTCAGCCATTCTTTTAAAAGTAAATCCTTAGACTTTTCTGCTAAGATTTTTTGAGCTTCCGGCAGTTGATAATTTCTGAGACCAAGATAGACTAAGAAGTTCATAGGAGCCCAAATACGGCCTCTCCAATAGTCCTGGTCAGGGTAGGAGGGATCATTTCTGGAAATAGATGGGATGATCCATTCTCCAAAAAATTCTTCAGGATTAAAAAAGTGTTCATTTATCATTCGTTCTGCTTGTTCCTGCGTTGGTACTTTACCCAATAATGGATAAAAATTAGTCGGTGACAATCGTTTACTAAACTCCTGTTGATCACCCACTAGGCGGTTGAAATAGATCCCTTCCTTCTCCCCCCACAGCTCTTGCATGTTAGTTGAAATCAATTCAGCCCGCTCAAGTAATTCACTCACTCGTTTATCATCCTTTAACACGTTTGCAATATCCGCGAGCGCATAGCAATCCATCATATACAATCCATTTAAACCCGCATCATGTAATTGCATCAAATGATTTTCAGCATTAAAAGGGATCCCATCATACATAGGCGAGTTATCCAATCCGGATTCCAAGGCTCCCCCAAAGATTTCATTTACTCCGGTTATTTCCCAATAATTATCCATTACTGGCTCATAAGGGGTAGAACCCCAGGATAGTAGATTTCCATTTTTCCTATTTGTAAACCACCAGCTATTCCACTCATAAAGGTCATCAAACACCTCCTCAAGCAGCCACTTCTCTTCAAACTTTCGATACATTTCCTTTACCACTAAAGAGCCAACGGGCGGCTGAGATCGATCGTGTGACTTAAACCCATTCCCCCAGGAACAATTCGGAACAAACCCACGGTCCACTTTTTCCCTAGTTATCTCAATCGCATTGGCGTAAGCTAAATCTTTATTTTCCAAAGATGCCATATAGGCAGCAAAATAGTTATCCCAACAGAACAATGCATATCCTCCATGGGTACAGTTCCAAATTCGGCTGACAGGGGAAACAACTCTATCATTCATCGGATCATAAATGGTGTCCCACGCCAAACAGGTTTCCACCGCTTCGTAAACATCCGCTAATTCCCCGTATTTTTGAATCCTTTTTCGTTCCTTTTTTCTACTATTTTCAATTCTAGTCTTTATTTCTTCCACACTTCTTTTTCTGCCAGTTGAGATACCCACCTGCTGGTCAAGACGAATCGCTAAAAAAGGTGACTGTGTGTGGACATTCAGTTCTTCTATTACCGCATTTGTGACATATACTTCGATTTTTTGTTCAGGAAGAACGGCAGCAAGAAACTCCCTATTTCGGAGCACATAGCCTTCTCTGTTCCAGAGTATCGCTGATTCAACAATAAGGGTTGCCGGAAAGCGCTGATCTTCCAGTGGTGTGACTAAGATAAGAAGGTCGTCAAGGTCCTTTGCACTTTGGATGAATAGCTTGATTCCTTTCCATTCCAAATGCAATTCCGTGTAACTCCCATCAAAAGATCTTAATCCCGGATGAACCTGTTCACTTTCACTGTCTATCCTTCCTACTAACGCTTCTTTTAGATAATCACCATTCTTATATTCCTTTATTCCTAGATTAATAGAAAAACCGCTTGGTAATTGCACATGGGAAAGTACACTCCTTGTATTCCATGTATTCCAGCCACTTGCGAGCCGGTTTTTCAATTTCTCATACTCTGACATGAAAGAACCTCCATCTTATCCTTTTATCCCGCCATTGATATTGGCGCCCGACATAATATGCTTTTGTGCAAAGAAGAACAAAATAACTAAAGGAGCAAACATGACGGTGGCAGCAGCCATTAAATAATTCCACTGAGACGAGTATTGCCCTTTAAAACCTTGCAAGCCTAAGGCTAACGTCCACTTTGATTCATCACTTAAATAAAGCAAGGGACCCATAAAGTCATTCCAAACATGCATAAATGTAAATACCGCAATCGTGACCAAAGCCGGTTTGGATAATGGAACGATAATTTTTAACCAGATCTGAAAGTAATTCGCTCCCTCAACTCTCGCAGCTTCGTCATATTCAAACGGAATCGAAGCGTAAAATTGTCTTAATAAAAAGATGAAAAAGGCATTGCCAAAGAAGGCCGGAAGAACCAAAGGAATATACGTATTATAAGCTCCAACTGCTTTCCAGCCGATAAATTGAGGAATCAGCATGACTGCACCAGGAAGCATCAAGGTCATTAAAACAAAACCAAACCAAAAATTCCTTGTTTTAAACTGAATTCTAGAGAATCCAAACGCAATAAAACTGTTACTTATAACCGCCCCAACGACATTTAAAACAACCAAAATGATCGTGTTTAAGAAATACAATCCAAATGGTGCTGCTGTGAGGGCTTCTTTAAAGTTGGACCATAGGAGCTCGGATGGCAGCCATTTAACGGGCATCGTAAAAAGTTCCACCTGATTCATCAATGCGCTTCTGACTAACCAAAAGAAAGGAAAAATCATAGCAATAGAAAGGATGATTAAGACCAAGTAAAGAAAAACTTTGAAGGTCAACTCCTTTACTGACCTTTTTTCCATTTTGAGCGGCAGCTTTTTTGTTTTCAGTTTAGTTGGAGTACTGGTCGTTAATGTGCTTCTCATTATTTCCCCCCCGCTTCATAATGTACAAAGCTTCTTGAAAACTTAAAAATAGTAATGGACAAACCCGCGAGGATGATAAACAAAATCCAAGCTAGTGCACTGGCGTACCCCATATTTCCTTCGGTAAAAGCTTCTCGATAGATCATAAATAAATAGAAATACGTTTGTTTATCCGGCCCGCCATTTGTCATGACATACGCTTCATTAAAGGTTTGCATCACACCGATTAATCCCATTAAACTATTAAAAAAGATGATCGGGCTCAACATCGGAACCGTCACATGCCAGAATTTACGAATTCTTCCTCCCCCGTCCATTTCGACCGCCTCATAAAGGTGATTAGGAACTCCCTGTAACGCTGCAAGGTAGATTACCATGGCTCCCCCACACATCCACATGGACATGAAAACCAAGGAAGGTAAAACAAGAGATTTACTGACAAGCCAATCTTGTGGGGGAATATGAAATACCCCTAACAGCTGATTTAGCAGACCAAAATCGGGATTATAAATAAACATCCATAGAATGGCTACCGCGATAAAAGGAAAAATCGATGGGATATAAAACACTGTTCGAAAGAATGATAGCCCTTTAATTTTACTGTTCAATAAATTGGCTAATAGAAAGGCAAAAATTTGTACACATGGAACTTGGAGGATCGCATAAAAAAATGTTACTTTGATCGAATTCCAAAAGTTGATATCCTCAGTCAGGATATTGCTATAATTTTGAAAGCTAATCCAATGAAAAGATGAAACCATATCCCAATCCGTAAAACTTACGATTAAACTAAAGATCATGGGTGCAACAATAAAGACGGACAGTCCGATAATAGCTGGCAATATAAAAAGATAGCCCCAAGCCATGTTTTGCTTTTGAATCCTGGTCACAAACGTTTCCTCCTTATCTAAAGCAGGTAAGGAAGGATGTCACCACACTTCCTTACCCTTACGATGCTATTTAAAATCGTAGGCGCCGTTTAGTAATTCACTTACCTTATCACTCTTAAAATCTTTCATCGCATCTTCAGCAGTGACTTTACCGTCGCCGCCATAGATTTTTTCGGTAACATCATCAAAATACTTGGCCATATCTCCATAGTTTTTAATCGTTAGGGAGTTTGGTAAACTTGAAATATTATTCAACACTGATGGTAGGACAACCTGGTTATAATTGCCGGAATGCCTTTTGTTATCAGTCCAGATTTTCAATTTATCCTGTTCGGAATACCATGATTTCATTGGAGGAATCCAAACGGAATCCGCATACATGGAATTCATGGAGTTCGGATTGGCTAAATAACGTAAGAATTCCCATGCGGCTTCTTTATGTTTACTCTTACTAAATAGGGAGGTCGAAGCACCGAAAATAATATTGGCCGGCTTCTTAAAAATCGGAACAGCTGCATAACCTGGTTGGTAACCGTTTTCACCAAAGGTTGCATTATCCCAGTTCCCGTTCATATACATAGCCAGCTGCTTGTTTTGTACCATCACTGTCGCACTAGGTAAGGTAGAAGCCTTTTGTGGAGAAGGGGCTACATGGTATTTATAACTTAAATCAGCCACTTTCTGAAAAACTTCAAGGGATTCTGGCTTATTAAATAAAATGTCCTTACCATCTCTGGATAAGTAACCGCCGCCATTACTTAACAACAGTGGTTCAAGGGTAATCCAATTGGTACCAATCATGGTGCCATATGTTTTAATTTGATCCGGATTAAAATCAGAATCTGAAGGATGATTCCCCTTCACATCTACGGTTAACTTCTTTGCAGCATCTACAAATTGATCCCATGTCCAAGGGTGATTTGGATCTGCTGATGGCGGGGTAATTCCCGCTTCTTTGAAAAGTTCTTTATTGTAATAAAGAAGAATAATTTCTTGACCCAAAGCGATTCCGTATGTTTTACCTAAATTTCTATATAAGCCAATATAGTCATCTGGTTTGATACTAGAATCTTTCGCAAAATACGGTTCAAGATCTTCCAAAATCCCTTTTTCTCCCCATTCAATCGCATTGGTTTCATGTACATAACCTGCATCTGGCGGATTCCCTGCGGCGATTAACGCGTTAAGTTTTGTA
This sequence comes from Bacillus sp. ISL-18, assembly GCF_018613415.1. Classification (GTDB taxonomy): domain Bacteria; phylum Bacillota; class Bacilli; order Bacillales; family Cytobacillaceae; genus Neobacillus. Next base: position 44,353 of record NZ_JAGGQG010000030.1, read on the forward strand.
TCGTATTCATCGTTTGTTACTGTTTGGAGCTTTACCTGTATGTCAGGATGAGTTTCATTAAACTTTTTTACCGCACGCTCTAAGGAAGCTTTTTCACCCCCTCCAGCCCAGGACATGAACGTGATCATTTCTTTTTTAGAATTGGTTGAACTAGATGAAGAGCACCCTGCTAGAACTAGAGCTAAAGTGAGTACCAGAGATATCGATTTCCATAACCTCTTGAACAAATGAACCCCTCCTATAGTTGTTTATAAAGATTTGAAAAAATTTGATTCCCCCTTTTAGTTCAGTATGATTTACACTCTTCGCAACTATTTACAGAATATTGCAAAGAGTGCAAATCCGTTGTATGGTATATACTATAATTGATTGAGAAAGTAGATAGAATGAACTTATCGCACATGTTTTTAACCATTTGTATTCTTAATCTACCAATTATTTTTCTAATAATTTATGGACTATATGTGTTGGAGGAAAAATAGAAATGGACAAATATATTAAAATACCTGATACAAATAGCACCATTGTAATACAAGGCTTTATGTTTGGAGTGGAAAAACCGGGCTGGAAATTAGAGGACCATCATCATGATATTTTTGAATTAACTCTGTGTACGGAGGGATCCGCCCTACAATGGTTTAATGAGGAATGTATCGAGTTTAATAAAGGTGATTGGATTTTCCTTAGGCCAGGGGTTAGACATAAAACGATAAATATTGGTGAAAGTCCTTTTTCTTATTTGGCCGTTCATTTCGATATTGATGATCTTCCACTAAGAAAATTGTTAAAAAATTCGATTCTTAACCATATTACACATCAAACAGCAATGGAAACCCAGTTAGCAAAATATACATCAGAAATTGACCTTCTCATCCAAAAAATATTATTTAACAAAAACTACATCCTAACTGATCAAGATATCATTTTAACCGTGACAGAGGTGGATAAATTACTATTTCAAGCAAATGTCATGGCTGTAATATCTGAATACATAAAACTGATTGAAAAGAATAACCAGACTGCCCAAGAAACCAACTTTACCAAACAACAGTTCGAGATTGCTGATGAAATGAAAGCTTTATTAGAAAACAACGTTATTGGCTCCTTAAATATAAATGATATATCCGAGACCTTAGGATACAGTCGCAGCCACTGTACTCGTATTTTCACACAAGTCTATGGAAGTTCTCCAAGACAGTACTATACCAATTTAAAAATTAAAAAAGCGAAAGAATTGTTGTTGTTAACGAATAAAGGGATTGATGAAATTTCCTCTGATTTAGGTTTTTCATCTTTATTTCATTTTAGTAGACAATTTAAACGCTGGACTTCCAAATCCCCTTCTGAATATAGAATGAATCCGACAAGATAAAAAAACTTCAAATCATGGAAAGCTCACCGATGACCTACGAACGTGAAGAGGCACCTTAATGTTTCCATTAAGATGCCTCCATTATTTTTTTCGTTTTCTCGAACTAGTGGCAACTGCTTAAAAAGCTTTTCGTTTGCCATCTACTAGGTCAAATGAATGAAATTCTACTCTGCCCCTAAATCTTTCAGAAATTCATAACTTTGCATAACTGCTTCATCTCCAGCAATTTCCAAAGTAGTATGTCCATTGAATCCATTAGCGACAAGCGAGTCAAAAACCCCTTTAATATCGATTACCCCTGTCCCAAGTGCGATCGTACTCATGCCACATCCAAACTGTGTACCTCGCACAGTTTCCATCTCAGCAGGCAGGTCCTTCCAATGAACATGTTTAATTTTACTTGCAAATTTTTGAGTAAACTCTACCGGATCAGTCCCTCCCAGCCAACAATTTCCTGTATCTAGGTTGATTCCAAGGTGATCAGGGTTGCCAAGTCCGTGGATTAATTTTTCAAGACTGGAAATAGAATCGGTTAATTCGCCATGTGGTTCTAAAAGGAGAGTCACACCGTAGTCTTTAGCTATTCGGAGAGGTTCATGCAACTTCTCGATAACAGTAAAAATCTTCTGATCTTCTGTCAACCGATGCCCAAACTCGGTTGTTGGCTCCCCTTCAGTCGTGATGACATGCTCTACACCAGCTGCAGCTGCTGAACGAATCGCTTTAATTATCTGAGAAGTACCGTAACGCCAAGGGGCAGTTGGATCAAGTAAATTAGCATGTGCACAAAAAGTGGTGATAGTAAGTCCTTCCCTTTCGAACATTCGTTTCAAATCGTAGGGGTTTCCATCTAAACTTGCTGTCGCAGCAAAACCAAACTCGACTCCGAGCTGTGCCCCATCGCGATTATCTGTTACATCGGCATAACGGAACCCCATTTCTCGAATGCGCTTTAATTGATGCTCCAATACTGAAAAAGGATCTACTAAAGCAAAGCAACCAACTGTTATAGCCATCTTAAAAGCCCCCTTTTTTTCAGAATAGTTTGTCCAACTCGATTTCTATTTTAACAGTTAGTCTGCATATTAAAATGTCAATTTGGTTCAAGTATTTTACCATTTGTAGCGTGACTTTATTTATACGGAAGACACTCAATCAATAATTACGCTAAAAAAGACCCCACTCTTTGTAAGAAGGAATCTTTGAGCATAGTGCATATAAAAGTGCCTGTCACCACTGCAGGTGGTGACAGGCACCATTTTACTTATTAAGAAGTTCGAAAAAGGAACAAATGGTTAAGATTCCTTTATCAAAGTTTTCCAAGTTAAAATGTTCATTCGGGGCATGAAGATTTTCATCCGGTAAACCGAATCCCATTAAGACCACAGGCACATTTAGAGATTGGTTAAAGTCAGATACAATCGGAATCGAACCGCCTTCTCTTTTATAAACGGGTGCTTTTCCATAGACGTTTTCATATGCTTCGGCCGCTTTTTGGATCATCGGGCTGTCAATCGGCGTTAAAAATGGATTACCCGTATCTTGTAAGGAAACTTCCACCGTACATCCGTTTGGTGCGTGTTCTTCCAAATGCTTTTTGATCAATTGCTGAATCTTTTCAGGGTTTTGATTGTGGACGAGACGGCAGGTGATTTTGGCATGCGCCTCATTCGGGATAACCGTTTTTGTCCCTTCTCCCCGAAATCCGCCCCACAAGCCGTTGATTTCTAAGGTTGGCCGGGAACTAATTCTTTCAGGATAAGGAAAATTGTTTTCTCCTCCGGTTAAGTCGGTTAACCCTAACGATTTTTTAAGCTTTTCTTCATCAAAACCCAGTGCTTTAATTTGTTCTTTTTCATATTCTGTCAGTTCGACGACATCATCATAAAAATGGTCAACTCTTACTTTGCCGTTTTCATCATGAAGGGTCGAAAGAAGCTGGACCAGTAGATGGTTAGCGTTCTGAACTCCCCCGCCAAACATACCCGAATGCAAATCAGAATTAGCGGTTTTAAGAGAAAATTCCAAGGCACATAGACCTCTTAAAGAATAGGTGATGGCTGGGACGCCTCTATCCCACATATCCGAATCAGAAATAATCACTACATCACAGGATAACTTTTCTTTATTCTCGGCTAAAAATGGCGGAAGATGTGGACTTCCGATTTCTTCTTCTCCTTCAATGCAAAATTTAACGTTTACTGGTAATTTACCTTCTACCTTCAATAGCGTTTCGACTGCTTTAATATGTAAAAATGTCTGCCCTTTGTCGTCGGTTGCCCCTCTCGCATAGATCTTCTCATCACGGATCGTTGGTTCAAATGGAGGAGTTTCCCATAAATGAACAGGGTCAACGGGCTGTACGTCATAATGGCCGTACACTAAGACTGTCGGAGCATCTTCCTGATGAAGCCAGTCCCCATAGATAATCGGATGGCCTTTTGTATGAATGATTTCAACATGTTCGATTCCAATGCTTTCTAATTTATTGGCAATCCATGAAGCTGCTTTTTGGATGTCCTCTTTATGCTCAGATAAGGAACTTATGCTGGGAATCCTGAGCAGTTCTTTTAATTCCTCGACATTTTGCTGATGGTTTTCGGATAATAACTCGGATAAGTGACTCATGTTCTCACCTTTTCTTTTTATTTACTATTGTTATTTTATACAAAAATTAGAAAGAATACCTACAATTAGCTCTGAAACAATTTAAGCTTGTTGCTTTTGGACCTTATTAAGGACCATCTACTATGTTCCAAGGCAATTTTCGCAAACGTTTTTATCTTACAAAGAGATGCCACGAAGCATTTAATATCACGGACTGATAAACTTTTACGAAAAACAACAATTTAAGCGAAAATATCCTTTATTCAAAACAAAAAGCTGCCAATGGCAGCTTGAACCTCAGGTGAATGTACCTTTTTCTTCTTATGGTAAATGCACTATTAGAATATCTTCTAAGATTGCAAGTTCTTTTTTCAAAATTGGAATGATAGTGGTAACGGATCTTTCATCCACCTCACAAATGGTAACAGCTGATCCGCCTTTTTTAGCCCGTTCTAGTCCCAAACGGGCGATATTATACCCATGCTTATTAAGAATATTCGATAAGTCCGCAAGAAATCCTCGTTTGTCAATATGACGGATCACAAGTGTCGGCCGCTCACCCGAGAATTTTAACGGGTAATCATCCAATTCTTGAACCTCCACTTTTCCACCACCTAATGAACTTGCCAATATTTTGATCCTTCTTGTTTCTCCTTCCAATTCAATGAGAACCGTATTAGGATGGTAACTTCCTAATATTCTTTTGGTAAATTCGTAAGATAAATCATTTTGCTCTGCCAACTGTTTTGCATGGGGTACTTTTTCATCACTCGTTGCCAACCCGAGTACCCCTGCTAATAAAGCTACATCTGTCCCATGGCCTTCATAAGTTTCCGCAAATGAGCCCATTAAGGAGAACTTCACATGAACAGGTTTTTCATTTAATAACTGATTGGCAATACTGCCGATGCGAACGGCGCCTGCGGTATGGGAACTAGAGGGACCGACCATAATCGGGCCAATAATTTCATACGCACTCTGATATTTTGCCGGCTGACTTACTGTTTTCCTATTAAACACTTTTCCCATTAGTTTCTTGCCAGTTGGAGTTCCTGCCAGACCTCCTATTCCCGTTTCCCTTAATGATTCCGGCATTTGTTGTCCTACTTCGTGCATCACATAAATCACTTCATCGGGTGGGATCACACTATTGACGCCTGCTAACGCCATATCCGCTGCCGCTTGCGCCGTGATGGCATGCAGCCCATTTCTGATAATGCAAGGAATTTCTACTAGTCCGGCCACTGGATCGCAAACCAGCCCTAGGGAATTCTTTAATGCGATCCCCACCGCATTTCCGACTTGGGATGGTGTTCCCCCTGCTAATTCAACCAACGTACCTGCTGCCATCGCTGTTGCCGATCCCACTTCTGCCTGACATCCGCCCGCGGCTCCAGAAATGGATGCTTTATTCGCAATAACTAATCCAAGGGCAGAAGCTGTGAACATAGAAAGAACAATCTCTTCACGTTTAAATCTTCCACTTTCCAGAGCATGAATAAGAACAGCCGGTAATATGCCAGCTGAACCTGCTGTAGGTGTGGCAACAATCCGCCCCATGGCTGCATTGACTTCAGACACGCTCAGCGCGTAGGAAAGGGTATCTAATGTTTTGGGGGCGATAAACGACATCCCTTTTCGAGCATAGAGTTTCATACGATATCCATCCCCGCCTGTCAAACCGGTCCAAGACTTCACAGGACTTTCTGTCCCTTTTCGTACCGCTTCCTCCATTACACCTAATTGCTCCAACATTTTCTCCAATAATTGATGCGTAGGAATCCCCTTTTGTTCTTCTTCTGTTTTTAACATGATCTGAGCGATGGTTGTGTTCCCCTTTTCTGCCAGTTCGATTAATTCTTTTAAAGAAGTAAAGGACATATAACGTACTCCTTTCCTAGTAGTCACTCATATTATTCCTTATAAATACTTTTGCCCTTCCACCTTATAGTAGAAGGGCAAAAGTAATGGAATTCATCTTTTATACGAAATTATTATTTGCTTGCTACCATCAATTTCGGAGGCATCAAACCTGAAGGAATCAGTGATTCATACGTTTGACCATCAAGCGTTTCATTTAATTCTCTTTTGGCGTTTTCAATTAATTCGGGATTCTTGAGTGCAGAAATAGCTGTACAAGCGATCGCTTTTCCTGCGAGTAGCATGGCATCGTGTGCATACTCTTCTTTGCCTTGTGCGACAACTTGCCACGTATGAAACGGGGTACCAAACGCCCAAGTTGACGTGACACATTGTGCAGTGGGAACATTCCAGCTGACGTCAGCTACATCCGTCGAACCACTCATAAAACTGACCTTTTCGGAAAAAGGAACAACAAAATCGGCAATAGGTCGTTCAGCGAACCTTCTTGCCATGTCTTTACCGACAGTGGCTGCAGCACTTTGTTTCTCTTCCTCTGTCAAAGTGGCATACATCTCGTGTGCAAAATCGATACTCGAATCTGTTACACTTGGAAAACCTAATTCTTGCATATGCTGATGCATTACTTTTTCAAGTGTCAGGTTTGGAATTAAATTATGGCAGGATCCCTGTATACTGTGCTCCATTGCTGTTTGTGTCATCAGTGCTGCACCACGTGCGCAATCTACCACTCGATCAAATAAATCTCTTACCTGATTGGGCTTGGGTGCTCGAATTAAATAGGTCACCTCTGCCTCAGATTGCACCACATTCGGTGCTAACCCGCCTGTATTGGTTACGGCATAATGGATGCGGGCCTCGTCAACCATATGTTCTCTCATATAATTGACGCCCACATTCATCAGTTCAACGGCATCGAGGGCACTTCTGCCCAGGTGTGGAGCCGCACCAGCATGGGCACTTCTGCCCGAAAAATTAAAATCCACATGAATGACGGCGTTTGAGGTGGAATGCATGACAGCGTTCATTGTTGCCGGATGCCAAGAGAAAGCCACATCAACGTCCTTAAACAGCCCGTCCCTTGCCATAAACGTTTTGCCATAGCCGCTTTCTTCTGCTGGACACCCATAATATCTTACAGTTCCTTCCATTTGATTCTCATCCATATATTCTTTAATGGCGATTGCTGCGGAAAGTGCACCAACCCCCAATAGATTATGCCCACATCCATGTCCATTTCCATTCACCGATACAGGGTTAAAATTTGTACTGCCTGCTTGCTGACTCAGCCCCGCTAAGGCATCAAATTCACCAAGTACCGCAATGATTGGGTGCCCCTTGCCAAATGAACCAATAAAGCCGGTTTCCAACCCCGCCACTCCCCTAATTACAGAGAATCCTTCATTTGTTAATGTTTGACAAAGTATATCAGCCGAGTGAAATTCTTCAAACCGTGTTTCTGCAAATTCCCAGATTTGATCACTGACATTTGTAAACAGAGAACGTTTACTCTCAATGATTTTTGCTATTTTTTCTGTTAAATTCAACTTGTCCATCTCCTATCCTACATGTTGACTAGTTAACTCAATTTGTTTTTTTGGCCGAATTGTAAATAATGAACCTGCACATAAAAGAGCAAAGATAACTAGCATAATAAATGCTGCATTGTATGAACCATTAAAGGCATCCACTAAAAACCCAATTAACATCGGTGTTAGGACACCTGCAAACTGCGCACCTGTATTAATAAAACCATTTGCCGTCCCCACCACTTCTTCTGGAAGAATCTTCAAAGGGACAGTGGTAATCAAAATAATATTAAATGAGAATAAAACTGTAATGATACTTTGGTAGATTACAAACATCGTAATGGTAGGCGCAAAAGCCATGAGGAGGAGTGAACCCGCCGATATTATCGCAAAAACCGCTGCCAATAGCTTATCCTTCCCCTCGGGTAATTTATCTAAGACATATCCACTTAAAAACATCGCTAAAACACCTGCGAGCGGAGGAATAGCAGATACGTAACCAACCGATGTTAAATCGAGCCCTTTTACCTTCACTAAGTATGTTGGCATCCATGCAGTTAATCCCCAGTTCACTGCGTAAATACTAAAATAAGCAATAAACAAATTCCAGATCATCGGTGTCTTCAATACATCTTTTAAAGGCTGTTTCTTTTTACTAGAGGTTTTCTCTCCTCCTACACTAGTCTTTGTTTGTTCCTTAAGAAAGAAAACAAACAATAGGGTAATGACGATTCCGATTACACCAACTGAGTGAAATATACTTCTCCACCCAATGCCTTGTATGAGATGTGTTCCTACAATTGGGGTCAAAACCCCCATTATGGTTCCAGAAGAGAGCATAATAGACATGGCGCGACTCCGCTCATTGATTGGAAACCAACCAGCTATTCCTTTTGACGCAGATGGAAAGAAACTTCCTTCCCCAATTCCAAACAGAAAGCGGATGAAAATCATCGATAATAAGGACCATGCAAAGCCTGTAAAGACGGTAAAGATGGACCAAGCCAGTAAGGCGGTAATAATGATTTTCCGGAAACCGAATCGATCGGCGAGCCATCCACCTGGAATCTGCATGATGGCATACCCAGCAAAGAAACTACTTAATACAATTCCTGTCTCGGATGCACTAAAGTGTAAATCATTTGAAATACCTAAAATAGCATAATTCATAATAAAGCGATCAAAATTCCCTAATGACCATCCTAGAAAAAGCATGGTGATAATAATATACTTCCAATTTTGCTGTACTCTCGTTACCATATACCTACCCCCTATCAAATTTAGTAATGTGATGTTATCCTAAATATAAAAAATTCTGACTATTTATACAATGTTCAAATGTACACCATTCATGTAAAATTAGTGTAGTTATATACACTCTAAATAGGAGGGATCCTTATGAACACACTAATAAAAATCGATCACTATTTGACAGAGCAATGTCGCCTTCCTAGTTATCAGTTATGGGAGAGTATCAATGGAATGGATTTTTCTCTTGTTTCCTCTCATCAATTTCATGATAAGACCCCTCCTCCAAAGACTCTGGGAAAAAGTATCGTCTTGGCATATTCGGAATATACTGAGTTCCATTTCTATTACCCTAGTCACTCGACCATTGTCCTAAGAACACTAGGATCGAAAAGGTTGGAAATCTATGATCAGGAACACCTTACCTTACTTGTGGATCTTCATTATTTACAATTAATGTTAGATAGAGAGAAACATATTCGGAACAAACTAATAGAGAGTATTCGTGATATATCTGTTTTAGAAGATTTAGACTTCCTGCTAACAAAAATCCTTGAAAATGCTCTATCTGTTATTCCTAGTGCGGATATGGGGGTCCTTTGGATGTATGACGATGACATAGGAAAACTAATTCCTAAGGCATGGACAGGAGGACCTAGTGAAGAAATTAAAAATATGAAAATGAACATTGGGGAAGGCATCATCGGTAAAACATTTCAGACTAATCAATCGATCAGATTGACTTCGATGGATGATATTCTTAGAGAATCAGCAACGATGTCATCTGAAAATACCCAGCACCTACTTAATTCCTTTCAATTTGAAACACTGCAATCGATTATTTCGGTGCCAATAAAGGTAGAAGAAAATACCTTATGTGTATTAATTGTTTATCAGAATGGTCACACGTCCCTTTTAACAAAGGAGGACCAGCGATTGCTAACAAGTTTCTCTGACCAAGTTTCCATTGCTCTAAAAAATTCAAAATTATTTCTCGATCTCAAGTTACATAATCATTTACTGATACAACGTGATGAAATTCACGACACCTTTATTAAAATATCCCTCCAAAGTAAAGGGTTGAAATTCATCGTAAACGAATTAAATAAACTAATCCAAAAGCCATTAATCATCTTTGATTTTTCCGAGGACCACGTATTTTCAAGTCCTGGTGAATGGTTATCGGAGTTTCCTAACGAGTTAAAGAAACTCATTACCTACTGTCAAGAACCATCTTTTCATTCTATACAAGTTCTGGGACAAGAGGAAAAGCTTTTATTCATTTATCCCATTCTAGCTATCGATGTACCATTTGGTCTAATCATAGTAGAAATGAATGATGGTATTCTGTTGCCCTTAGATAAAATGATTTTAGAACAAGCTTGCTCAATCATTGCATTAGAAATGATAAGAAAACACACACTCACTGAATCGTTTTATCAAAAAAATCATGATTTATTTCATGATTTCCTTGAATGTAAAGATAATTATTTACTAATACAAAAAGCTGTTGAACTAGGAATTGATGTCACATCTAACAATCTAGTTATACTGATTAATATTCCTTCTCACTTGGATATCCAAGTGACCAATATCCAAATTCATAAACTTATCTCACTAATCAAACAACATTTTCATTCATATACCCCTATTGTTTTCGGATATCGGAACAAAATCACGATGCTTTGTCAATTTTCCAGTCAAAGCGAGAAAAAGTATTTATTAAATAATCTTAAAACGATTCAAACGAGCTGGAAGTACTTATATAAAGGAGACTTAAAAATCGGTGTAGGTTCCACTTATCAAGAGCTTGAATCTATACAAAAAAGCTATACAGAAGCTGAAAAGGCCATAACGTATCTGGTTTCCAAAAGACTGACGGGTATCATGAACTATGACGAAATTGGAATTAATCGGCTTTTTATTAATCATCCGAACGAAGAATTAAACGCATTTATCAATGAGGTCTTCCTTCCACTTCAATCAGAAAAGGATAAAAGCTTAATGCTCGAACAAACACTGCTTGTCTATATGGAACATGACCGAGCACCGGGAAAGACTGCACAATTTTTACACGTTCACGTTAATACTTTATATAAAAGGCTTAAAAAAATTGAAGAAATCCTTGATATTTCTCTAACGGATACAGAAGACATTCTGAAATTGCAGCTTGCATGTTATTTAAGAAAGACGAGTAACTCGATTTAGAGGAACGGTACTAACGGTACCGTTCTTCTTTAAATGGATTTGCAGTCATCGAATAGCCGAACTCTTCCCAAAATCCTGCTTGATCTTCTGTCATAAACTCAATCCCTGACACCCACTTGGTGCCTTTCCATAGGTAAAATACTTCTGGTGGAATAAACCTTAGTGGATAACCATGTTTTCGATCTATGTCCTGCCAATCATGATTTTGATCCTTCCACCGGTAAACAAACAAAGAATCGTCCCCTAATAAAGGCTCGAGCGGCAGGTTGGCAGAATATCCAAATCTCTCCCGATTATAGTACCCATAAATTTTAATGTATTTTACCTCTTCCTTTAATTCAACAAGCTTTACTAACTCTCTGAGTGCAATTCCTTCAAAGGTTGTATCAAATTTAGACCAGGTGGTTACACAATGCATATTAACGGTAGAAATGGTCTTCGGAAGCTCCATAAATTCCTTATAGGATAAAATTTTTTCTTCTTTTACCTCACCAAAAAGTCTGAAATTCCAAGTGGTTTTATTGAACTCGGGAACGTCCCCTTTATGAAGTATTGGCCATTTTTCTGTTTCAAATTGGCCTGGCGGAAGCCGTTTTTCCATCCTACACCACCCCTTCTTCCTCTTAACGTTTATTAAATTACAGTTTTTCATATAGATGATACCAAATAATGCCAGCCAAACCAAATTCATAGACACTCTACAAAATATGAAAAAGGGTAGCGGAACCAATTGAGGACACGGACCCTATCTCTGTTGTTGATTTGCATAGATCCGCCGCATGAACTCCAATAATAAACTTTATTTTGTCTGTACACAGAGTTTACACGGACTTAATATTTACATGATACGATGGGTTTACCCACAAATGAGGAGGCAGATTAAATGAATGTGCGTGCAATATTTATTGATATGGATGGTACCCTGTTAAAAGCCTCAAACATCATTTCCGATCGTAATCGGGAAGCTATAAATAGTCTCGTGAATCAGGGGATTAAGGTTTTTCTAGCTACTGGTCGACACTATGAAGTAACCGTTCCCTACCACAAAGAACTTAGATTATCCACTCCCATGATCTGTTTGAATGGTGCTGCTATTCACGATGCAGAGACTGGCAGAGCTATACAAATGAAAACGGTCCAACTGAATGAAGAACGATTCCACCATCTGACCGCTGAAAAGCCTTGTAATGTTATGATCCATACAGCAAGCGGGCTATATTGTAAGGAAACAAATGAGGAAATCGAATATTGGACAAAAGTCGGGCAAATTCCGCCACGATATTTTGGAGATTTAAGACTGGCTAATTATCAAGATGTTCTTAAATATAGTGTTCGCACTGGTGCACCAAGTCCTGAATTATCTACTTTGTTTAAGAAAGAAGCAGAAGTCATCGATTGGGAAGACGGGTTTGAGTTGGTTGCTCCTAATGTTTCCAAATGGTCTGCTATAAAAAGCCTACTTACCGAATATGGAATTAGCCCAAATGAAGTCGTCGCTATTGGAGATGGACCAAATGATATCGAGATGCTTCGTCATGTCGGTACAGGTGTGGCAATGGGGAACGCTAGCGAAAAGGTTAAAGCAGCAGCTCATTTTGTTACAGGACACCACGAAAATGATGGATTAGCCGAGTTTATCGAACGTTATCTGCTTAAATCATTTGAATCTTATGCTATTTAGAGTTGTTTATTATGACTTTCTATTACAAAAATACCGTTACTTTTCATTTAGACCCGCCCTATAGGACAAAACCAAACCAAAGTCATCCATATTGTCTAATAGACCCGTCCTATAGGTCAAAACCAAAGTCATACGGGTACGTTCCCTAACACAACCAATAAAAATGTATTAAAATATGGCTATCAATTTGATTGCGAGTTTGTGCTGCCATTTTGATGGCTTTTTCTTGGTGAGCTTCCTGTTAGAGGTAAAAAAAACGAATGTTAATAAAAACGCTTGAAGAGTTCCCCAAGCTTATTGTCTTACCGTATAAAATTTTGTAAAAAACTTCGTAAACCCATAAGCAACCACCGAGATGGCTAAATCGATAAAAAAAATATGAACAATGGTAAGTCCATTTCCTATGGAAACGAGTCCCATCCCCTTCTCAATGGGTGCAAAACCAAAAGCTATTATAGCACTTAAGCCCGCAACCCATACAAAAAAATTCTTATCAGGTTTGATGCAATATTGATATACAAGCATGAATGAAACAGGTATAAGGGATGCTGTTATTCCTAAACCTTGTGGCAAGAATGGCAAAAGGAAGTAGTTATGGTCTATAAAACCTTGTCTTATGAGCGAGAGATCAGTATAGCTCCATAACATATGTACTGTGTAGCCAAAGAAAAGAATTTCAAAAGTTCTCCTTCGGTCAAGCTTCATCAAAAGCACAATCAATGGAGCAAGCAAGAAGAGCAGTATGACCCAAAACTGCCAGTTTCCCCAGTCTGAATACTTATGCCAATAAGAATGCATTAACGATGTAACCTTCTCACTCGCCCTGTTTATTTCATTCCAGTACTGTTTCCCTGACATGTTAACGCCTCCTGCCTATACAGTGAAAAGCCACCTATATCCATATAACAGGCAGCTTCTATTAAAACATTCCTACTATTGCTTAACAATTCGTCGCAGCTTAACTGCCTACTTTAATAAACTAACCAAGCCCCATACCTTTATACATAAGGAGGTAATATGCGACGACATTTCATTTGTTAATGAAATAATACCATAGGAAATTTCACCGCTTCCCTTTTTAAAAAATGATTAACCCTAAAGATTAACGGGTAATAAAGTATAGAATTTTAATGAATAAAGGAGGATTTTATGTTTCGACACCAAAAGCAATTACAGTTTGAGGTAAAAGTAGACCGACCAGACCCAATGCTCGCCCGACAAGTACAGGAAGTACTTGGTGGTCAATTTGGAGAAATGACCGTCATGATGCAGTATCTCTTTCAAGGTTTTAATTGTCGTGGTGAAGAAAAGTATAAAGACATGTTGATGGATATTGGCACAGAGGAAATAGGACATGTTGAAATGCTATGTTCCCTAATCAGTCAATTACTGGATGGAGCTTCCCCAGAAGATCAGGCTGAAGCGGCAAAAGACCCTGCTATTGCTGCCATCATGGGCGGAATTAATCCTCAACATTTACTTGTCAGTGGTCTTGGCGGTCTGCCCACTAATGCCAATGGAGTCCCTTGGAACGGTGCCTATATTGTAGCAAGCGGTAATTTATTAGCAGATATGCGTTCTAATTTACACGCTGAAAGCCAGGGTAGACTTCAAGTAGCTCGTCTGTACCATATGACAACCGATGAAGGTGTCCGTGCAACCTTCCGCAAAATGCTTGCCCGAGACCGTTATCACCAATACCAATGGATGGCGGCCATCGCAGAGCTTGAAGAGAAAAACGGTGTGGTCGTACCCGCTTCCTTCCCTGCTGAAGCTGAACAGGAATCTCAACCCCAGGCCTATGAATTTTGGAATCTCTCCGAAGGCAGTGAATCCTCTGAGGGTCTTTGGGCAACAGGAAGTGCACCCGATGGGTCGGGAGACTTTGTGTTTATTGAAGAGCCAATCGCCAAAGGACAAGTACCTAGCCCAAGTATCCCCTCTGAAAAATTACATCACGATTTAGATATCACTCAATTACCTGCAAAATAAGAACAAAAAACAAGATGATCTCTATCCGAGTTCATCTTGTTTTTTGCTCTTTTGAGCGTAGCATGAAAGGTAATTGTAATTTATTTTTTTTAAAATCTACATCTAAATAGGCTTTTTTTCATACTTATATTTTGGAGGTGAAAAAAATGCCAAGAGTAAGCTATCGAAGTTCGGACGTTGCCTTAATGGCAAGGATGATGAGAGCAGAAGCCGAAGGTGAAGGGAAATTAGGGATGTTATATGTTGGAAATGTAATTGTAAATCGCCTTGTAGCTAATTGTTTAGACTTTAAAGGTTTACGATCTATAAACCAAGTAATTTTTCAAGTACAAGGTGGAAATTTTTCCTTTGAAGCTGTTCAAAAAGGAAATGTATTTTATCAAAGAGCCAGAACGTCTGAGAGAAGATTAGCAAGACAGAATTTGGAATATTGGCGACAACACCCAGGGAAATATGCCCTTTGGTATTTTAATCCACATGCTCCATGTCCCCCCACCTGGTACGGTCAACCACAATCTGGTCAATTTAAAAATCATTGTTATTATGAACCGAAAGCTGGAACATGCGATACGGTTTATCGCGGTTAGAGAGCAGGATTTTCTCTGTTCTCGATTAGTACCATATGTAGTGCAATTGAAAAATAAAAGGGACCACACCAGTTGTACATATACTGGTGTGGTCCCTTGTTTTAATGCGCCATTCTTTAGTGGAAGGTTAAAAATTTCCTACATTTTTGACAATGTGATTTTCGCTGTTCGCCTTTAATTTTTTAATATCTAGACGGATGAGGAGTGAAACGGCTAGAGCGATGATAAATATCCCTGAAAAAATGACCAAAGTCCCTTGATAGCTTCCTGTGGTCTCCCTGACCCAGGCGACAAAGATTGGCCCCACTAGACCAGCTGCAGCCCATGCAGTCAATATGTAACCATGAATGGCCCCGAGCTGCTTCGTTCCAAATAAATCGCCGATATAGGCAGGGATAGAGGCGAATCCTCCTCCATAACAAGTCATAATCATATAAACAATGATTGAAAAAAGAATTCCAACTGTTATATTTGGCAGCATAAAAAAAGCAACGATTTGAAAAGCAAAAAATAGCGTGTACACATTTGGTCTTCCGATATAATCGGAAATCGTTGCCCAAGCAATCCTTCCTGAGCCGTTAAATAATCCCATGATTCCGACCATTGCCGCGGCTCCCGCAGCCGACATCCCTACTAACTCTTGAGCCATGGGGGACGCAACAGAAAGAATCGCGATTCCACAGGTAATATTGATAAACAGCATTACCCATAAGGCCCAAAACTGTCTTGTTCTGACTGCCTCGTTGGCGGTTAACTGACGTAAGTCCTGCTTTATTTTCATCGTTCCAGATTTTTTGGCTGCTGCTTCTAGACCCTTAGGGACCCATCCCTCTTTTGGCGGGGCCAGATACTGTGCAGAACAAAAGATGATAATAAAGTAGGCAGAACCAAGAATATAGAAAGTGTTTGAAATCCCATATGTTTCGATTAAATGATTCATAATTGGACTGCTTACCAATGAAGCAAAGCCAAATCCCATGATGGCTAAACCCGTTGCGAGACCCCTTCTGTCAGGGAACCATTTTACCAGCGTGGAAACAGGTGTGATGTATCCAACCCCCAAGCCAATTCCTGCAATCATTCCGTAAAATAAATAGAGTAATAGCAATGATTCTAGATGAATGGCTAATCCTGCTCCAGCAATTCCCACTCCAAAAAACAGAGCGCTAAGTGTACCTGCCGCTCTCGGTCCAAACTTCTCAACAAAGTGCCCTAAAAAAGCGGCGGATAAACCTAAAAATAAAATCGCTAGGCTAAACGTAAACGATATTTGCTTTAATCCCCACCCCATCTGTTCCTGCAGCGGTTTCGTAAAAACACTCCAGGCGTAAACTGATCCAATGGAAATATGAATTCCAACGGCTGAGAGAGCGATCAGCCAACGATTTTTTGTTTGCATCCTTTAAGTCCCCTTTTTTCAAAATGTCTTTTCTTGCTGCTTAGTTAATTTAATTAGTAATTAGTCGTGAGTAACCATCATCTTAGAAGCTGCTAATGCGGCACGCTGCCTTGCCTCTTCGACTGATTCTCCGTTACTCAACACGACGGCCATCCGTCTTCCCACTTTTGTATCAGGTTTTCCAAACACCCTAACCTGTGTGTCAGGAATGGATAAGCTATCAGAAATTCCAGTTATTTGGTAGGTCTTGCTCTCCATCGTTGCTTTTATCGTATGACTTGCACCAGGTCTCAGTAGCTGAACGGATGGAATCGGGTAGCCTAAAATCGCTCGTATATGTAAGGCGAATTCGGACAGGTCCTGGGTTACCATTGTCACCATCCCGGTATCATGTGGCCGTGGCGATACTTCACTAAAATAAACACCTTGTGGAGAAAGAAATAATTCCACTCCAAACAAGCCGTATCCGCCAAGAGCATCGGTGATTTTTTTTGCAATATTCTGCGCTTCGGCGATTTGATCGATTGACATGTCATGCGGCTGCCAGGATTCAATATAGTCACCATCTTTTTGGACATGTCCGATTGGAGCACAGTAGGTTGTTCCTGAGGTGGAACGGACGGTTAGCAGGGTAATTTCTGATTCAAAATGGATAAATTCCTCTACAATTACCCGAGTTTTTTTGCCTCTTCCACCTGAAATAGCTTCTTGCCAAGACCATTCTACATCCTCGATTGAACGGCAAACGGTTTGCCCTTTTCCAGATGAGCTCATGATTGGTTTAATCACGCAGGGAATCCCAATTTCTTTTACAGAATCCCTTAATTCCTCTAGTGTGTTTGCAAAAGCATATTTTGCTGTAGGAATCCCTAGTTCCTCACTTGCCAAGCGCCGGATTCCTTCCCGATCCATAGTTAAGTTGACTGCCTTAGCCGTCGGTACAATAAGGAATCCTTCGTTTTCAAGGTCGAGTAAGGTTTCTGTTGCGATCGCCTCAATTTCAGGAATCACGAAATCCGGCTTCTCTTGTTCTATCACTCTGCGAAGTTCTTTTCCATCCAGCATATCGACCACATAGGAACGGTGGGCCACCTGCATTGCCGGTGCGTTTTCATATCTGTCTACAGCTATGGTCTCAAGTCCTAACCGCTGTGCCTCGATGATCGTCTCTTTACCAAGCTCACCGGAACCGAGCAGCAACACTTTTTTTGTTTGGGTTCCAAACATTCAACACAACCCCTTATTGTTTGTCTTTTGAATATAATAACCCATAATTTTACTTCGTTCAAGTGATATTTTTACTTTAAACACGAACGATATTTGTTTGTTTTATTTTTTTATTCGTATTTTTTTGAAAACGCAACCAACTATTAATCAATCTACCTTTGGCCTTATATAAAAATTGGTAAAAGCAAAAAAGAGCACATCCTTGATGCCCCCTTTTCCTTGGAAAAATAATCCTCCATACGGCCTCCACATTCCTCAATGAAGCTCGATTGTTTATTTGGATTTGAATTTTTTTATAATTTTATTAAACATGGGAGAGATTTCTTTCAGCAATGGTTTATATTGTTTAGTTGTTTCGACCAGCATATCAACCGTCTCCATCAGCAATCCGACATCCACTTTATTAAGAAGATTACCAATTTGTTGTTCTAGTTGACTTTGAGGAGTGGGCGGACTGTCCTCCTCTTCATTTCTCCTAGAGGCAAAAAACCAATTATCAAAATGATTGGATTTGCGATTAGAAGGCGGTACCTCTTTTTGGCCCGCAAATTCTTGTGAACTGCTTTCATACTTTGTATGTTCTTCTCTGTGTTGATGGGCCCCAAATATTAATTTTCGATCCGGTATTTCTTGTGAACTACTTTCATTCTTTTTACTTTCTTCTCTGTGTTGATGGGCTGCAAACATTAATTTACGGTCCGGTATTTCTTGTGAACTGCTTTCATTCTTTTTACGTCCTTCTCTGTGCTGATGGCCTCCAAACATAAATCCTCGGTATGGAACTTCTTGTGAACTAGTTTCGTCCTTTTTGTTTCCCTCTCTTTGCCGATTGGCTCCAAACATTAATTTCGAAAACCGATCTCCATTAGGTTCCTTTCTAACTCTTTTCTCTTCCCCCAACGATCTCACTCTTCTTCCCTTCAACCTCTTTTAGATAAAATATGATTGGATTTGTAACAAGGTGTGGACAACATAAGAAAAAAATCAGGATATCCTCCTGATTTTTTATGTCCTTACTGATAAAACATCATTATTCTTTAAAAGCTCCATGTGGAATCTTGATTATGCACTCCCATTTTTCCCTGATAAACCAACATAAATCATAAACCAAAACGGTGCCATCATCGTGATTCCTCGGATAAACCCAATAAAAAAATTGAACATAGTGATCTCCTCCTTATGAGTTCAAGATAGAAAGATTTCCTTCCTGGTTTTATTCCCATTCGAAATGGTTAGAGGTACCTTTGGTTAAGACATAAGCATTGGCAACGTGACAATGTGGAAACCGCTCTGGTAAAAGGAATTTCATCCTTTGAATAGATCACCTTCGCTTCAGCCCTTGTCACGTTGTCTTTCTAGTAAAATACCCGTTTTTTGAATAGAAGAAACAGACATTTATTAATTAAATAAAAACGGAAACTAAACCTTACGCTAAACAATCCGGCACCCGCTATTCATCCGATTGTTAGGTTTTTAATAACACAAAAAGGGTATATGTTAAGAGATTACTAGCAACTATTAAAAGGGATGTGAATGAAAATGCTATCTACAAACCAGCTTGATCATTTAAAAAATAGTCTTGAAGAGGATAAACAGACCATTGAAGGTCAAATTGGTGTAAATCGTCAATTGGATACAAGCTTGCGGGAAACAGTCGATGAATTATCGACCTATGACAATCACCCTGCTGATCTCGGGACAGAATTATTTGATCGTGAACGAGATCTTGCCTTAAAGCAACACCAGGATGAAGAGCTTAGAAAGATCAATTTGGCACTGGAGGCCATTGAGAACGGAACCTATGGAAAGTGCCTGGTTTGCGAAAACGATATTCCTTTCGAGCGGCTGGAAGTTCTTCCCTCCACCTTGTATTGTGTCAATCACACTCCGGAAACATCTGGAGGAGATTATCGTCCAGTCGAGGAAGACATTATAGAACCACCTAAGATTAATTCCTTCAGGCATGACCCAAAAGACGGTGTAATCGATACGCAAGATAGTTTTCAGGAAGTGGCCAAGTTTGGAACCTCGGAAACTCCTGCCGATCTCGTTGGGGATTATACGAACTATAATGAACTTTATAACCGTGGAAAAAACGAAGATTCCTATGCGGAGGATTACGAAACTTATGCTGCGACAGACCTAACGGGTCAGCAAAAAACCGTTCTGCCTTCCAAAAAGATGGAAGAGTACGAGGAACTGCTAGAACGTAAAGGGATTGACTCCAAACTTGGAGATATTCAGTATAAATGGAAAGATAGTTATCTAGAGGATAAATTAGATGAGAAGAAAACAGAGACTAAGTAAAGTCTCTGTTTTTAATATGGTGACATTAAACCTAAACCAGTTTGTTTATAAACGAATGCAAAATTATTTACTTTTAAATGACTTTCCCTTATGATAGTTAGCGCACTTATATTTAGCAAACCGAAAAATAAGGGAGGCGAAGTAAATGTGGATTCGGCTCATTCCCATTATATTTTTTAGTGTAACAGCCTTATCATTATTGACTTTTCAATCATTAGAAATTATCCATGCTTTTTTTGATTTATTTTCTAATAACTCTAATAACATGGATATTTAATATTCGTTCAGTTATCTTTTTAAAAATATCAAATCCCTTCCTCCGAGAAGGGATTTATTATTTGAATCGGTATTTTATGTTTCCATACTTTCCTGGATTTACCGCACCTATAGTAGTGACTAGATCCCTCTTTCTTAAACAACTGAATCCATAGCATAAATAGTTACAAGGTTTAACCAATAGTGATTACGTTTATACATAAGTGATACCTATTTTGGAGGGAGGAGTAACTTATGTGGTATGCTGCCATGTGGGGAGCCATTTCCGGATCGGCGGTTTTCCTAGGTGCCCTAGCTGCGATGTTTCTACCTGTAAAGCAAAGGATCATTGGAGACATTATGGCTTTTGGTACAGGGATATTGATTGGAGCAGCTTCCTATGAATTGCTTGAAGATTCCATCCACGATGGAGGTTTAAAAGCAACAGCGATCGGATTTACTTTGGGTGCTCTTATTTTTACCATCCTAAATTATTTCATTTCAAAAAATGGGGCGCATCAACGAAAAAGATCAAATCAGCAGGCAAAAGGTGCAGGGCTTGCCATTTTTATCGGCACAGTGATGGATGCTATCCCCGAATCCATCATGGTAGGAGCCAGTCTTTTGGAAAAGCAGTCTGTCAGCTGGTTGTTAGTTGCAGCGATTTTCCTCAGTAATATTCCTGAAGGACTCTCCAGTACCGTTGGTTTAAAAAACAGCGGGTATCCTAAAAGCAAGATTTTTCTTTTGTGGGTATCCGTTTTGGTGATTGCTACTGTCAGTGCCTGGGGAGGATACTTTTTCCTATCAAACGCACCTGACTATCTTTTGGCAGGAATCGCCGCTTTCGCAGGGGGCGGAATCATTGCTATGATTACCTCAACCATGATGCCCGAAGCGTACGAAGAAAGCGGAACCGTTACGGGTTTGATTGCTGCCCTCGGTCTATTGGTATCCCTGGTCATGGATCACTTTTCGTGACAACTGAGAAAAAGGTGCTTTCCTTAACGGAAAACACCTTTTTTTTTGAATCATCTCTACTTCGAAACGGTTGCTAACGTTGCTTCCGGAGTGGTTACCTGATCATAAAAATTCACGAACTGGTCACGTTCGTTGCTATTACGGTACGCCATGGCGACCCGAGGATGTTCATTAAGCACACCAGAAATCATATAAGGAATGATATAGCCCCACTCCCACTTATTTCTCATTTCTACCATGTGCTTTTCGATTACACCCAGTAACGGTCTCAGCTCATAGCTTGATTTTTGAATATAGCTAACGAGAAGTTCTGTGTTACAGTTACCTGCCGCACGTCCCATGCCATAAACAGACGAATCTAGGAAGACTGCTCCATTTTGGTAGGCCGTTAAGGTGTTAGCGAATGCTAGCTGCATATTATTGTGGGTATGAATCCCAAGCTGTTTGTTAGGGAGCATCGACTGGAACTTTTTCACTTGATGCGCGATTCCGGCAGGATCTAAGCTTCCAAAGGAATCTACGACATACACCACATCTACAGGGCTTTCTTTTACCATTTCCATTGCTTCAATCAGCTGATGCTCTGGCACGCTGGATAACGCCATAATGTTAAGGGATGTCTCGTACCCTAAATCATGGAACATTTGAACAAGTTCTAAACCTTTATCCACTTCACGGACATAGCATGCCACCCGGATCATATCCAATACGCTTTGTTCACGGGGCAGAATGTCATTTGGATCGACACGGCCAATATCTACTAGAGCTGATAGCTTCGTGAACTTTTTCTCAGGAATGACTTCTTTTAGGAACTCATCATCCAGAAATCTCCATGGATTATGCTCCGTCGCGTTCAGAAGCTTTGCGGAATTTTTGTAGCCGATTTCCATATATTCCACACCTGCTGCACTTAATCCATTATATAAGTCCTGAACAAATTCGACACTGAAATCCCAATTGTTTACTAATCCCCCATCACGAATCGTACAGTCTAATATTTTGCTGCTATGTGCCATAATAGTAACTCCCCCTGTTATTTACTCTTTCGCCATATTATTTGGTATTATTAATGCTTATATCATGATTCGATTAAAAGTGTCAAACTTATTTTTAAAATTGGAACTTTCTAACGGTATTTGAGGACTATACTTTCTTCGTTTTAACTGTTGTCTTTTTGCGGAGTTATAAAAGGCATGGTAGCAGAAAAAGAAAAAGGTACCAACAACTAGTAGCCGTTTCTTTAGGGATTGTACTCATTAAATTAATTAGTTGCAAATTATGCTTGTTTTATACACTTTTGTTTAGCCTGTATTCGTTTTAATTTTCTTTTATGTGTTCTTATAGCCGTTTCCTTATCTTTTAAACTTTTGGTAACCACTCCACTGCTTTCTACAACTACCAAATTATTAATTCCGCCATGATGGTTTCTATAAGAAATATACATAAATATGATCCTTCCTTTATGAAAAATATTCGACTTTTCTTCATAGTTTCCGGCAATTACATCTGGTTACTTATGATTATTTTAACCTTTAATTTTTTAGTTTTTATTAAGAAGCAGTAAAGTTTTCTTAAATTATTTTTTACCTATCGACTTTTACGATAGGGGTAAAACTTTAAATAATGTTTACATAAAATTCATTAGAACTTAAATACTTTCCTTTAAAATGGAATTATTAGGCGTAATTATAGAGGGAGTAATGTTTTTGCTGTGGTTAGATAGTATTTTACTTTTGTGGGTAAATAGGATTTTACTTATTGGTACCGTTTTTTGGTTTGTTTTATCGGTCATTCTATTTAAAAAGTCATCTGACCGTGATTTATCGTTTATTTCTTTTGTTATAGGGATTGGCTTTATCAGTACTTTTTTTATAGTTAACCACACAACAAGATGAAAAAACTCCAAATATCTATAGATTTGGAGTTTTTTTATTTACAACATATATAAAGACTTTAAATAATAGAATACCCCATCTTCATCACAAGTGAAATCTGTTACGTCATCTGCCATTTCTTTAATACGATCAGGAGCATTTTTCATTGCCACTGCATAATTCACGAGCCGCAGCATCGGTACATCATTGTCGCTATCACCGATGGCCATTGTTTCCGTCTCGGACAACTTAAAGTGCTTTAACATTTGTTGGATTCCGGTTGCTTTGTTGACGTTCGCCACCATCAATTCGACGTTATACTCCGTTGAAATGGAAGTGGTAAAATTTATTTCTTTCTTTAATAGCTCCAGTTCTTCTTTCCAGTGATTGATCTGTTCCTTTGTTCTGGCAAAGAAATAGAATTTAGAGAATTCATTCCCCATAATTTCATTGGCCCAGTTAATTTTTTCATTAATCGCATCCTTACGAGAACACCACTCATTTATTCCTACACCCTCCGGCTTGGGATCTCTTATTTCATTTTCTACGTAGGCCCTGTCCTGTTTTAATGTGATTCGGGGAGAGCCATATGGAAACAGTTCATAATACACCTTGTTTTCCCTTGCCATTTTAATAACGGTTTCCACTAGCTCACGTGAAAGTGAATGTTTAAAAATTACTTCATGGCCTGCATAACCAACCATCCCATTCGAGGCTACAATCCCATCTACTTGAAAACCAGGCGGAACGATGCCTTTAATTTCTTCAAATGCTCTGCCTGTAGCGATGAAAACGTTGATCCCACGGTTTCTAAGTTCATCAATGATTTCTTTTGTATGAATACTCACCTGGTTTTGATGGTTTAATATCGTTCCATCCATGTCTAAAAATATCGCTTTTGGTGTTACCTCCACCTAAATTTCCCCCTTTGCATGCAAAAAGAATTCATTTAGTTAGTATACACTTTATTTATTTTTCCCACTATAATGCCATCTTCCCTCCTCAATCTCGGGTAGGATTCCTCTTATGTATTCCTTTAGGTTCTCCGGCAATTCATCCTTTTCAAGTTCATCAAGTGTAAAGTAAATAATCTGTGCAGCAGCTGGATCCATGACTTGGACTTGAATCTGTGTGTGCACTTTTATGTCAGAAATTTTCCATGTTAGCATGATATGATAAGACATCTTCATCACCTCAATACCATTATAACAGAACAAATGTTCCTTTTGATTGAGATACCCAAAAAACAGGGTGACTCAGTCGAACAATTTCGACTTCGGAGTCACCCACAAAAATATGATTTATATTATTTACTGTTCACAACAAAAGTGTTGCCTTGTTGTTCCATTGACCAACCAAGTATATCAACTGCAGACTGAAGTGGAATATAGGTGATACCTGTGTCACTCTTGATCGCAGGTGTTATAAGATGTATTGGTTTATTGTCTACAGATGCTGTATTCCCTTGTACCTTCCATTCAATATCTTTGTCATTTGTTGAAAGGACTAGACGGTTTTCCTTTGTTTGTTTCACTAAACCATTGATGCTGCGAGCAAAATCGTCTAATGGGACCATTACATTACCTTTTTTGTCTAAATATGGCGCTTCCCCAGCATGACTTACACCTAATAAGGCATTATTTAGCTGTACGTTAGCAACTGGCCCATTAGAAGACTTGACAGTTAATTCACCATCGTTAAACAAGTAAGGCAAGAAATTAGGATGTTCAAAATCAAACATATCTAACATATTATTGGCATTTGCATCCTTGCTGTTTAAGGCGGATAAACCATAGTTCCATTCTAGGAATTTCAAAACCGAAGAATGGTCATATTGCACGTGGCTTACATAGTTCTCTTTTGCATATGGTGAGATAACCATTGCCGGAATACGTGGTCCATCTCCTTGTAATCCATCGGCGTTTGGCGTTACAGTTGGAGGGGCAATATGTTCAAAGAATCCGCCTCCTTCATCATACGTAACAATAATGGCTGTATCTTTCCAATATGGGCTGTTCATAATCTTGTTAATCGTATTGACTGTGAATTCTTCTGCTGATGGAGTACTCTGGTTTCCAGTACCAGGATGTTCATCATCTCCATAACCAGCTTTGATAAAACTAACCGCAGGAAGATTGCCCTTATCGATATCCTTCAAAAAGTTATTGTAATCTTTTAGATTATCATCATATTTCCCATCCTCATAGTTTTGAAAATACTGGAATGGGTTATGGTGAGGTGAATACGTCCTTGCTTCAGCTGAAGCTGGATCTCCTTTAGCTGCATCCCATCCCCCAGCATACCATGCCCAGGATTGCTTTGATGCGCTTAACTCATCGCCAATATTTTTGTAAGTGAGATTATATTTAAGTCCATTGGTGCTATCCCCGCCAAATGGGCCATTTTTAGGAGATGGGTCACCCGTAATTTGAGCTAAAGGATTTGTGTTTGTATTTGTCGTTTCATTCCCATTTCCAGATTGCGCTCCCACTAAATATAATGCTCCTGGCGTTGATGGTCCATAAACAGGCTGAAAATAGTTATCTGCCATCGCGAAATGCTGAGCATATTGCCAATAAGCAGGAATTTCATTGTAATCAAAATGAGACATAGCTAGTAAACCCTTGTCATTTGTATCAGTAGGTTTGCCACTATCATGATTCACCTGATAGAACTTGTCCATTTTTCCTCCATCGGCCATGGAGATCATAGCTGTATAGCCATGATTTACATCTGTTTCTTGGATGTCGCCTTTACCCGCATCATGCCAAGGATATACAGGAATTCCATTTGAATCAGGGTTATAGACATTCCCGTTCACATCTTTAGGTACACTACCTGTTACATATTTAAAGTTTCTAACATCATTAGGTGTTCCGGGAAGTGATTTAAACCCGGGAGCATATGGATATGTACCAAAATAGTTATCAAACGTACGGTTCTCCTGAAAAATGACCACAGTATGTTTGATTGGCGAAGCTGTTTTTAATTCAGATGCCATTTGTTGTTCTACTGAGGCGGGTTTTGGAACTTCAGCGTATACCTTCCCAACAAAGGGTGATGCCATAATCGATAATGCGCTTAATGATAATGTTACTGTACGTATTCCTTTTCTCACCTAGAATCTCCTCCACTACTCTCTAAATATTATTTCTTTCAACTAAAATTTAACCAAAAGAATGTAAAGGAATAGGAACGAGAGTGTAAATGGGCTGTAAAAAAACATTAGAATCTGATGAGAATTATTCATAACTATCTAGGAGGGATACGTGGCCATATGAAAAATGCCTAAATTAGAACGTTCCCACCTTACACGGGAACGAGAAAGTTCAAACATTCCTCATAGCCTGACCATCCTTCCATCCCCGTAATTTTTGTAAAATTAAAAAACCCTTACGAATGCGTAAAGGTCTCTTAATGGTTAGGATAAAAATACTCTAGCCTTTTTTATCATCCAAAACGAAATCATCGCGACAATCGCTAAATATAATTCCACCGCCCATAAATTTGTAAAACGACCCGTCTGTACGAATATGAGCGGGAAATCAATCGCTGAATGAATCAGAATGGCATAAATTACGTAAACAAATTTCTTTTTTACAACCGCTATCAATACCCATAAACTAAAAGCAATCTGCATGAAGACGGCGAAAAACCGTTCGACAGAGGCTAATATATAATAGGAGATACCATTGTTTAATACGGAATCTTTAATAATGGCGAGCTGGTCCGTTGGGATTTGTCCCCCCCAACGATTTTTCTAGTGTTCCTGCATTAATCATAAAAGCAAAGATAATGTTTGGCACGATTATCGTTAACATTAGGACCACTGCCTCAATGCCGCCCCAACCAACGCCAAAAGAAATTCCGCCTTTGTAATCATGGAATTTTTTTAGCAGCCAAGTAAATAAAACAAAGCGGCCCAGCTCTTCAAATAAGCCCGCTGCCATACCTCCATACACCCCAAAAGCCCAAGGGTGGTCTGCATAATGGGGAAAAGCCGTGATGACCGCAAGATGGAGCGCTTTTTCCAAAACCTGTGACATCACCACAAATCCAAGCGCCCCTACGATGACTGGCTTTACAGCAATCCCTGACTTCTTATGAAAAAATAAAATCAACCCAATAAATAATGCAAATGAAAACACAATCGGAACAAACATTGATATAATCGTTGCTGTACTGACCATGCTAAGCTCCCCCTATTAAAACCACTTTTTATTATCATTATTAATAATGATAATAAAATAGTTACCATTAACTGTCAATACCCAATTATAAATTTAAAATAATAATAGGCCTTTCACTCTTCCAACCCTAAAGTATATCAAACTGCTAAACAGAACAGATGTTTTGTTGTACAATAGTGATTGTCTGTTTTTGTTTTATGAGATTAATAGGATGAAAGGTGGAAATACATTGAATGGTACCTCACATGCAGTCATTGGATCAGCAACAGGATTTATTGTAGCTCATACATATCATGCCTCTCCAGCTGAGACACTCTTGTTTGTCGGACTAGGAGGCGTCTCAGGATTAATGCCAGATTTAGATATTGACGGGAAGCTCCGCGGAAAAATTACTCTGCCTCATGAAGTAATTCGGCTATCTGCTCTGATCATTGGATTGATGATGATTGTCTATAGTTTCGTAGAGAAAGCAGTTTTAGAGCGCTGGCTGGGGGTTGGCATCGGATTGCTAATTATGGTCGTTGCCTCCTTAATTAAACAAAAACATATGTTAACGATTACCGGATTGGCGGTCATTACGGGCGGATTCTCGATAGACGAACGATGGTTGATTCTGCTCGGAATCTACCTTATCATTGCGTCCTTTTCTTCTCACCGCAGCTATACCCATTCCATCATAGGGATTGTTTTCTTTGGGATAATCTCTTCCAATTTAGAGGCCTCACTGGGGATCCCTGGTGTGTTCTATACCTGTTTGTGGGCTTACATCAGTCACCTGATCGCTGATTTAAAGATCCTGCCGTTTAATAAACGTGGGATTAAGCCATTTTTACCTTTGTCACACAAGGAAATTTAACGCTAACAATATTGAATAGTGACCACTTATGTGGCCAGCCCTCATCTTTCCGGTAGCTTATTTGCCTTACATACTCGCTTAACTTCCGATGTTATTTAGTTAATTCCTTTTTTAAAAAACTGAATAGTATTAAGTAAAAGCGATTTTACACCATTGTGGAGGAGAGGAATTTGAAGGCTGCAAATCAAATCGGTATGGAGATTGGAATTTATTCATTAGCGGATTTATACCCAGACCCGCTAACAGGGAAAACCATCAGTGCAAAGCAGCGGATCGAGGAAATTATCAAGGCGGCCAAGTTAGCGGATGAAGCAGGGCTCGATGTATTTGGCGTGGGAGAACATCACCGTTTAGATTATGCCGTGTCCTCCCCGTCAGTGGTCTTGTCTGCGATCTCCCAAGTCACAAAGCGAATTAAACTTACAAGTTCTACAACCGTGCTAAATACGGTAGATCCTGTTCGATTATTCGAGGATTTTGCCACATTGGATCTATTATCCAATGGTCGTGCTGAAATTATTGCGGGACGCGGGGCTTTTTTAGACTCCTTCCCCCTTTTCGGATTCGATCTAACGAATTACGATGAATTGTTTGAAGAACACCTGGAGCTTTTTCTAAAGCTAAATGAACAGGAAATAGTCACATGGAATGGCCGTTATCGTTCCTCCTTAAAGGATGCGGCCATCTCTCCCCGTCCTATTCAACATCAGATTCCCATATGGGTAGGTGTTGGAGGGACAGTGAAAAGTGCGGAACGAGCTGGCAGATTAGGGACTGGATTAGCGTTAGTGATTCTTGGCGGGGATCCCAGCTTCTTTCAGCCGTTCGTCGACCGGTACCGAGAATCGGCTGCTTTAGCCGGCCATGCTTTGGAAGACATGAAGGTTGCCGTTACCGGGCATGCCTATATTTCCAAAACGAATCAGCAGGCCTTCGAGGAATATTACCCGTATCATTCCAATTATTGGCACCAGCTCAATCGTCATCATGGGGTCAATAAGACTTGGCCAAGAGTAGAATTTGAGCAGATGTGTAGCAAGGAAAAAGCCCTATTTGTCGGAAGTTCACAGGAAATTATCGAAAAAATCCTGCGCCACTACGAGTTGTTTGGGCACCAACGATTTTTAGCCCAAATTGATATAGGTGGTATGCCCTTTAACAAAGTCGCCGAGAACATTGAACGATTGGCAACTGAAGTGGCACCCGTTATCCGAAAAGAAACTAGGAAATAATACAGACTAAAAATGAGGAAAAAAATATCCCCAATAACTAGTTCACTAGTAGGTTGGGGATATTTTTTTCTATCATTCATTAATGATGATGATAGAGATTAGCGAATATCCCGCTTCGGAGAGCTTTTAACCAGCTTAATCTCTCCATTTTTAGGGATTAGTTCACTGATATTTTCAAATTTTTCTTCCCTTTGATTTGGGCCTTCCCAAACATATTCCTTAAAAGAGCAGCAAAAGAGTTTCCGGGCCACTCTTCCTTTTTCTCCAATTAAGTTGAACCAGCCTTGTCCAACATAAAAAGGATTAGTCAAAAATCTATCAATGATATAAGCGATACCGTCCTTCTCTTCCCCTGGATTAAATTTGGTTTTAGAAGAAAGAGCTAAGATAAAATAGTTTTTTAACGGATCTAATTCAAGTAATTGCAGATGGTACTTTTCACTTTGTTTTTGATTGAAATCCCCTAATATGGTTTTGATGCTTTTTTCAACATCTATGCCAAATTTACTTGCATCGTTCCATGTCACTAAACGTGAATCAAAAATGGACAAGGTTAGGATATAATAGGCAGCAAAATGTTGGGGATCAAATACTTCATTTTCCACTTTCTTTTCATCTTTTGGTACAACAATAAACCTTTTATAGTCCGCAAAGAAATCTTCCATCACATCGTATACCTTCTTTCATACTTTGATAGAATGAATGAAAAAAATGGCTTTCGTTTTTTATATTCTAACTATTCCTTTAATAAGGGTAAAAATCCTGCTATTTCTTACAAAAATCCACATCTTTCACGAATTTTAATCAAAAAGTCCTATGAAGGGCTTCATATTTTGTCGTAAACGAAAGGTACATTAAGCATTTGTCGAGGCGGGTGACATTCGGCAAAGTTTCCGACCCAACGGGCGCGATTATCTTTTTATGACCGTTCGACTGTATCTCACGTCCCAACGGGCACAATTATCTTTTTTTGTGACCAATCAACTGTTTTTCCTAACCCAACGGGCACAATATCTGCTTTTGTGACCGGTCTACTGTATTTCCTAACCCAACCGGCACAATTGTTGTCATTCTAATGACCTTAAAAACTGAAAAGACCTTTCTCTACACAAAAACACATCACTATTTCCGTATAGCGATGTGTATTAACATTTATTCACTTTTTATCAAAAAATCGCTATCTACTTAATCGTACCACAGCCACTAAAGCCCCATTGAGTTAACCGTACTGCTTGCCTCTTCTACGATTGAATCGCCTATTCGAGCCTCCTCCTGAATGATCCTTTCATTTCCTGTATCCTCTTTGTCCTGTGTACCAAGTGGATGAAAAGCTAGAATCGACGTGGCAGCGATCAAGGCGCATCCTGCTACTCTTTTTCGCATAAAAATCCCTCCCGAGGAATTTAAAAATTTCCTTCGCAATTTTTACGTTCTCGCCTTTTGATTGGCCAAGATTCCCTTCCTAACGGTCATCCGCCTTTCATCGTTTAAATATAGAAAAAGAGGCAAAAAGGTTTGACTTGTTTTAAATCTTTGCAAAAAAACTATCCCACTAATTTGGGATAGCTCGTCTTGTAGTTAATTATTTATCACAATATCATCAAAATTAATTCTACTCCCAGATATACCAGAAACGACAATTCGGAAGCGGACTGGAGCCGTTTGGGTAAGGGTAAACGTTTTAACCGTTAAAGTGGATGAACTAGCATTCGTACTCCCCACGTTCGTCCAGGTCGAACCGCTATTCGTCGACAGTTGCAGCTGCCAATTAGCTCCGCTGTCAGTTCCGAAATTGGCATGAGAAATCTGAATACTCTTGGCCCCGCTGACATTGAAATTCATCGTAATCGCTCCACCTGCTCGTACACGTGCCGACTGCAAGCCGGTTTTTTTATCGGTAGATAGATTGCCGATCAGCGCATTATCAAAGTACCAAGAACCGCTCGTAAGAGTCACGTTTCCTGAAGTGTACGCTGTTTTAGAACCAGATTCAAACTTTTCGTTCAAGGTTGTTGTTGTTCCACTAGAACCGCTAGAACCGTATCCATAGGAACCGGATTTAAACGTGCTAGAATCATACCATTTATAGCCTGGATCTGGTGCAGCCCATGGTTCTACTTGCGGCTCAGTCGATGTTTGAGGATTTTCCGTCGATAGCAAGGTGGTTGGCTGATCTAGCTGCAACCCGCTAACCTGGTTTAAGGCGGTATAACCTTCCTGTTTTGCTAACCAATCGATGATATTTACAAGTAATGTACCATCATTTTGTTCTTTAAAACCGTCATAGGTTGTCTTCTTTGCGCCTGTTTCCTCACGCAAATATTTGGGGGTCGCATCTTCAACAGCCGAGGAATCACCGATAAACGCTGCTTTTCCTAATCCGAGTTTGGAAACAGCCGCATAAGGCCCCTCTGCTCTGCCTCCGCCATTATAGACGCCCTGATCGACTGCATTACCCCAAGCTAGTGTTGTTTTTGGAAGATAGACAATCCCTTTCGCCTTGGCAGGATCTGTAATTGCTAAGGTGGATCCGGCATGCATGGCAACCGTAGAGACCCCGGTTGTTATTCCGAAGGCTTGACTCGGTGTGACGATATCATTGGCTGTTACATCCCCAATCGCATTGTAGCGGAAGCGGATTCCGAAGTTGGCTGACAGCCAGTCAGAGCCGGTGACCCCCTGCATGGCGGCAGACGAAGCCTCTTCTGATGTCATCCCTTTGGTCGGATTGTCATAGGCACCGCGACGATAGCCATTAAAGACCTCCGAAGCATCCCAGCGGTTTTTGTTGCGATCCGCATTATAATGATCGCCAATGAAAAAGATGCTCCCGCCATTTTGTACATATTGGATCAATGCTGCTTGCTCTGAAGTTTTATAGGGGATGTTCGCTTCCCCGATGACCAACACATTGTAGCCTTGTAAATCTTGATAGGTAATCGGCGTGGTTTTTCGCAGCTCTTTTGCGTAATAGCCTTTATTGGCTAAAGCATTAGCAAAATCCGAGAAACCTCCATCCAACACCCAGTCTGCTGCACCGGCTGTTTGTCCATGGGTATTATCAAATAAAATTTTCTTGCCATTTGCTGTCCCGACGGGCTGTAGTTGTGGGGCAGGATCGAGCGCATTTTCTGCTGAAGCAATCGTTGGCAGATAAAGAGATGAAGACAAGAGCAGAAGGACCAATGCGAAAATGGGAAAGCTTTGACGTTTCATTCCATCACTCCTCGTATAGGTTGTCCTCCATAAAATACCATACTCATGTTAGGTGAATGTTAAGAAAAGATAAACTTTTAAAATTTTCCCAACTATCCTTATCTAGATGATTGACTACCCTTTGTTTCCTTATTCAAGCGCATTAATTTCAACTAAATCCCAAGAGGTAATAATCCCTAGGGGCTTTTCGCTCTGGTCCCCTGTTTCCGTTAGGATGACCGCTTCTAATTTTTTATTTTTCTGATGATACTCTTCAAAGATCTCTTCCACTACAAACATATCTGTTTCCTGACCTACAAATTCAACCGAAAGAGGCGGATTGAACGAATATAGGTCTTTTACCCTTACTTCATCTAAATAAACCGTATTTTCGACCAAATTTTGAGAAAACCATTGAATGATTCCTTCAGCTGTTAACAGCCATTTATATCCACTTTGATTGTATATTGGATAAACAGAATACCTTTTACGGTTAATGACCGTAAGAATATCCTTTAATTTTGCATCTTCTAGATAATAAAATACGGGTTTCGTAGCAATCGAAAGGGCTGTCCTTGGTTCATTAATCTTGGAAGCGATCATTTCAATTTGTTCGACAACGCTCATATGTGGTTCCGCGATATAAAACCCTGGTTCCACTTTGTCATGAACGATGGAGTTTCTAAGTCGGCCGTATATTTTTAAATCATCATAATGTTTTCTAATGATGGCATGGATCGGAAAACCGATTCTAAGTAATTCCGTGTATTTAGTCGTTTTTGCATGTTTAATATTTTTTTGCAGCCAAGTATGGATTTTATTAAAAGCCACTTCAAAACGTTCAGATAATTCATTATCGGTTCCTGTTGTCATATTAAAACCCCTCTTTTCTGTCTTATTTTATAGGTATGTTTCCTATTATTTCTTCATAAAACCCAAAATAAAAAAGGAGGAGTCCTAAAGAACTAGGAACTCCTGCGTTAATGGTCATTTATCTAGTTTTATTCTCTATTGATTACAGGTTTAATAGAGTCCTGCGTTTTTTTCGATCATAACGTTCTAAAGCAACTAAAAATAATTTTCTTTTCATTAATTCCTGTTCTAAACTTCTTAGGTTTTGGTCCCATTTATTCAATATACTTACTACATATGCCTCTACTATATTTTCGTCGCTAGCTTCCTCCCATTCTATCTCCAGTTCCTTTTCCCAAGTAAGAGCAATCAAAATATAAGCCTCCTAAAATAAATTCTATTTTAGGCAGCTCAGCCATCATAGTGTGAAACCTTAGACCTGTAGCTTTGCGTCCCAATCTTTCGAGTGGTTTGCCTTTATCTATTAAATGTTTTAACTAATTAAAGTAAATTATATTACATTTATTTCAAAGGTTACAAAATAAAATAACACAAATTTCGACATTGCGGAAGATTCGAAAGGTCAAGGACACCGGTTCAAAAAGGAAATACTTTCCATGTTTGTAATCAGAATTTTTATTTGTGCAAATTAATAGTATTGAGCTTATAGTAAATTATGATATTATTTAAAAAAAGAAAGGGGTTATCAAATGAATACAACATATTCGCCAACAGCATCAACGAAAACAAGAGCGCTAGTCATCAATGCACTTTTCATCGCATTAACCCTAGTTGCGACCATGTTTATCAACGTAAAGCTCCCAATCATGAGTAACGGAGGCCTAATCCATCTAGGTAACGTACCTCTTTTTATAGCCGCTTTGGTTTATGGTAAAAAAACAGGAGCCATCGCAGGTGCTTTTGGAATGGGCTTATTCGATCTCATCTCTGGTTGGGGAGCTTGGGCACCGTTTACCTTTATCATCGTAGGGGCAATGGGCTTTGTCGCCGGCCTTATTGCTGAAAAGGTACCGGGGAAAAGAGCGATTGTCTTTTCACTTGCAGTTTTTGTTGCCCTGATTATCAAAATCGTCGGCTACTATTTTGCTGAGGTAATCCTTTATGGAAATTGGATTCAGCCACTCGGCTCCATCCCTGGCAACTTTTTGCAAGTCGCCCTCGCTGGTATCATTGTCGTTCCTCTTATAGGACGCTTACAGAAACAAGCTGGACAGAAATAGAAACAGTGGTTCTCTGATGGAATACCCGTTTTCGGAAGTGTGAAACCAAATATAAGTAAGTAAATTAGCAAAGTCAATTATTAAATAAATTGACTTTGCTTTTTTTCTTTAACCACCATCTTTAATATACTCCGAACAAAAAAGAAGCTGACCTTGCTTAGCAGCTTCTTTCCTGTTAGTGATAGGCAAGTCCACAAGAACAACGATTTTTCCCAAGTAAAACGTGATAAGATGCCGGAAATTCCTGATTGACTCTTTGGACTTCCATCGCGAATTCCCTGCTATCCTCTGGTACTGGGGAAAGGGCATCCGCTTTTGCTTGGGTGTCAATATTAGATCCAGGTGGAACGAAACGATTCGGTGGAATGCGTACGCCATTTGTTACGACCGCATTATAGGAAATAAACGAGCCTTTTCCGACAATGGCATTATAAACAATGGCATTAAAGCCAACAAATACCTTGTCCCCAATAAAACAAGGACCATGAACAAGAGCTCGATGGGCAATGCTCACTTGATTTCCAATGTAAATCGAAAAGCTTTTCGGTCCGACCGAAATTTTTCGATTCAATAAACCATGTAAAATGACTCCATCTTGGAGATTGGTATTGGACCCTATATAAAATGGGGTTCCTTCATCAGCACGTATACTAATGTTTGGGGCAACATACACATTATTTTTAATCGTAACGTCCCCAATTACACTGGAAAATTGACTAATAAAAGCTGTTTTATCAATAGTAGGAAAGCGTGGAACAGGATTAAAAGAGGTAATCGGATTGGAGCTGATAAATGGTTTAAAACAGCAGTCTGAATGGTTATTTGATGATGACTCTGAATGGTTTTTTTTCGCTCAAGAAAACACGTTCTTTGCATTCTAATGTTATAGAATTATCGGATGCAAAAAGGCTGCGTATGAAATGGACAAGTGGTTAAATAATATATATTTATTTACTCTTCCAATTACAAAAAGGCCACCACACAGTGACCTTTCGTTGTTGATTTGTACTTTCCATCAACTCATTACTAGATCTTAGATAACACCCTGCTCAATCATGGCATCCGCTACTTTTACAAAACCAGCTATATTGGCACCAACCACAAGATTTCCTGGCGCATCATAATCTTTTGATGCTTTCAAACTCTTATAATAGATTTCTTTCATAATGTCTTGTAATTTAGCATCCACTTCTTCTAGTGTCCAAGCAAGCCTTGCACTATTTTGTGCCATTTCTAACGCGGAGACTGCCACCCCGCCGGCATTAGCAGCTTTGCCAGGCGCAAATAAAACATGATGCTCCATAAAAATATCGACAGCTTCTTGAGTGGAAGGCATGTTTGCCCCTTCGCCGACGGCCTTTACTCCATTCGAAACTAACATTTCTGCTGCTTCCTTGTTTAACTCATTTTGTGTTGCACATGGCAAAGCAATATCGCATGGGATGGCCCAGATTCCTGAACATCCTTCTTGGTAAATAGCTTCCGGATGGTGGGCCACATATTCAGAAATTCTTTTATTCTCCACTTCTTTTAATCGTTTGACGGTCTCTAGGTTTATTCCGTTTGGATCAAACACATAGCCGCTGGAATCACTGCAGGCAACCACTTTTGCACCAAACTGACTAGCTTTTTCGATCGCATAAATCGACACATTGCCTGAACCAGAAACGACTACTGTGCTTCCGTTAAAGCTTAATCCCTGACTTTTTAGCATTTCTTCTACAAAGTAAACCGTTCCATATCCTGTTGCTTCTTTCCGGCCCAAGCTTCCTCCATACCCAATGCCCTTTCCAGTCAGTACACCCGCCTCATAGGCGCCTTTTAATTTTTTATATTGGCCAAACATATAACCAATCTCTCTAGCTCCTACTCCAATATCTCCTGCAGGAACATCGATATCTGGTCCGATATGACGGCTGAGTTCGGTCATAAAGCTTTGACAAAAACGCATGATTTCAAAATCCGATTTCCCTTTTGGATCAAAATCCGATCCGCCTTTGCCACCGCCTATTGGCTGACCTGTTAAAGAGTTTTTAAGAATTTGTTCAAACCCGAGAAATTTAATAATGCTTGCGTTAACGGAAGGGTGAAATCTTAGTCCGCCCTTGTAGGGTCCAATTGCATTACTAAATTGAACACGATAGCCACGATTCACGTGTACCTTCCCTTGATCATCCACCCAAGGAACCCGAAAGGAAATCAATCTCTCTGGTTCAATTAGCCTTTCTAGAACGGCTTGTTTCATATAAATTGGTTTTTTAACAAGGGCAGGTACTAAAGAATCAAGTACTTCTTTAACCGCCTGCTGGAACTCCCCTTCATTTGGATTACGCTGTTGAACACTTTTATATAAACGATTTACATACTCTTTCACAATTTCTGTTTGATTCTCTTCCACCTTTTCCAACATTTTCATTTTGTTCAGCCCCTAATGTAGTTAAAATGAGAAAATTCCCTTTTCTTAAATGTGTTTTCATTTTATAATTTTATAATTGATAGTTTCAATATGAATTTCCGATGAAACCAATGCGTAAAACGCATGAATGGGAGGGATTACAATTGGAGACGCGGCAAATTCACTATTTCCTAGAAGTCGCAAAACGAGAGCATGTAACCGAGGCCGCGGATGCCCTGCATGTTGCCCAGTCTTCTGTTAGCCGGCAAATTTTCAATTTAGAAGACGAATTAGGGGTCGAACTTTTTATACGTGAGGGAAGAAGGGTTAAGTTAACCCCATTAGGGAGAATTTTCTATGAACGGA
This sequence comes from Bacillus sp. ISL-18, assembly GCF_018613415.1. Taxonomy (GTDB): domain Bacteria; phylum Bacillota; class Bacilli; order Bacillales; family Cytobacillaceae; genus Neobacillus. Next base: position 81,828 of record NZ_JAGGQG010000030.1, read on the forward strand.
TGAAACAAGTGTGGAACATGATGGAGGATGCCAAGCGAGAAGTAGAAGAATACTTAGACCCTGAGAAAGGGACCGTTCGAATTGCTTTCCCGATTAGTATGGCCGCTCATACCTTGCCTTCAATTATTTATGCTTTCCGGACTCGATACCCCGAAGCTAAATTTCAAATGAGCAATGCTCTATATTATGATTTAATTGATGGTGTGATCAATGGTGAATTTAATTTGGCCATGATGGCCCCGATGCCCAATCAGGAAAAGGAACCAAAAATTAAAGGAGCGACACTGTTCACTGAAAATATTGTTGCCCTCATCCCTCTCCATCATCGATTTGCTGATCGGAAATCGATTAGGTTACGGGACTTACGCGAGGACCCGTTTTGTGTCCTTCCTGAGGGTTTTGTCTTTCGCGAGCAAGTGGTCCAGGCATGTCATGATGCTGGTTTCAATCCACAAATCACCTTTGAAGGCAAAGATATCGATGCCTTAAAAGGGCTCGTCTCAGCAGGTTTAGGTGTGGCATTAATGCCCGAGATGACATTGATCGATAACACGCCTAGGTCTACTGTCATTGTCCCCCTATCTGACGCAAATCTGACCCGGACTGTTGGTGTGATCTATCCAACCCAACGAAAACTGCTCCCGACGGAGAAATTGTTTTATGATTTTCTGCTTGAAACGTATGAAAGATTAAATCAGTTTCGATCGTAAAGGATTAATTAAATTCAAGTACTTACCCATACAAAGGTGGGAAAAGGGATCATGGACTCAAATTTCTAAGCAACAGAACCGTCCCCATGCTTCCCAAGGGTAAAAGGCACAAGAACTACTAACAAAACATACTTTGTTAGTAGCGGTTACTCTTTTTCATTTTCCATGATTTTTATTCATTACTTGTTGGAGGCTAATGATGCAAAAAAGAATTATTAATAATTTGGTGATCAATGGAATTGCTGTAAATTCGATTGATACATCTTCGGGGATTTTTGTGGGTATCAATAATGTAAATAACTGGTCTTCCTGTCGAAAAAATAATCATGGTTTTGGCTCTGTTTCTAATTCCTTGGTCTCTACAAATTTTAGCTTAGTTATTGATAATGATGTCATTGACACCCCAATCGAAAATAATGCTGTGACTTACATCGATGGCAGACAGGATATCAACAACATTGAAGTGACTGAAATAAATGTCAACTCATTAGATTCTAACGCAGCCGTTTCCGTTGGCGAAAATCTGTTAAATGGATGGAGTTCACATGGAAAACGGAATGATGGAACAGGCAGATCGACTGGTATTAGTCAGAATAAATCTAACACCAGTATCGTGATTGACAATGATTTAATGGACTGTCAAATTTACGATAACCTAAAAGTTTAAAATATTTCACTATAATAGGGGTGATTTCTTTGGCCATGCCTGTAGCCGTCGGGGCAATCAACGTAAATTCATTAAATACAAACGCTACCGTATCCGTAGGAGAAAATCAACTGTCTGGCTGGTCTTCCCATCGGAAGACGAACAATGGAGTTGGTATTCAAGTAGGAATCTTTGCAAATTCTTTAAATTACACGATTATCCTTGACAATGACCTAGCTGATGCGCAAATGCTCGATCCAGATATTATTCCTGGAGTTCAGACTCAGGCTCTTTAAGTTTATACTTTAAGAGCCTTTTTTTATTTATTCATACCAAGTTATTTTCACCTTTTTAGCATTACCTTTAACAAAAGTACATATGGTTAACTATAGATTAGTAGTTCGGTAAGGAGATTTTGCATGTGGTAAAACCTCTTTTTCACTCCCAAGTCAAGCAGATGTTAGGAGCAGACTTCTCGGAATTATTGCAGGAACTCTCCCCCTTTGTTGAACCAAGGATCGACATATACGAAGCAAATCGGAACTATGTGCTTTCCGTTGATTTAGCAGGAGCCAATAAGCAGGATCTCTCTGTAAAATGGCAGAATCATACCATAATGATTGAAGGAACCATTAACCATCCTCATCCTGGGGAAAGTATTCAAGTAATTAGGCGGGAACGTTTTTACGGTACTTTTATAAGGGAGATTTCCATTCCTGAAAAATGTGATCTCGAACAACTTCAGGCTGTTTTTGAAAAAGGAATTTTATTGATAACCATCCCATTTAAAAATAGTAAGGAGAACAATCATGACATCGATTAAATATGGTTCGTTAACAATTGCTAACATAAGTAATTCTTCTGGCTTATTTGTGGGAACAAACCTTCAAAAGGGACGGAAAAACGAAATGGTGGTCAATCAAGGATTTGGCACTATCCAAGGAAAAAATAGAGTCAAATCTAATACTGGAATGGTAGAGAAACGCTCTTAAAAAGGAATGGGGTTTGATGGATCAAACAAATATTCTAGGAAAAATCGATGAATTGTTCGAAAAAATTAACCATCTTGAGAAATCCCTCCAAGAGAAAAGCACTCCACCTATTATTGTAAAAATGGACGTCAAGGACCTTCATTTACAGGAATTAAAACTTGAGGAACTTGTCTTTCACCTAGATAAACTGGATATTAAAGAATTAAGTGGAATGTTAAACCTTGGAAATACTTTCTCTCCCGTCGTCCACCGCAAACCCATGCCGAAAAAGCGTGCTGCTGAAGAGAATCAAACGAAAAAGGAAGATAAACAAAAAGGCAAAACGCAAGATATTGAAGTTAACATAAATGGAAAACAAGTGCCTTACACCATCAAATAGGGAAAGGATGTTGGAATTGAAACGTTTTTCCCCCTCTTTTTTTATTGGTTCGATTTCGATTGGAACGGTTGAAGGTGCTTCATGTGTCAATCTTGGAAACAATCTCCCAAGTGGTTTTGTCAATTATAAAAAACAGAACCAAGGGTTTGGTTCCATCTCCGGTGACAATAATGATATCCATGATATTTTAGCGACGATTGAGGAAGAAGCGATAACGGATACATTTCATTATGATGCATTAGCCCAATCAGAAAATGAACAAATTGTTGATAAGATAAAAAATGAGATGTTTGAAGCAGAACTAAATATTGGTGAAGAACCTGACGATGAGATGAGTGATCATAATTACGACCAAGATGCTTAATTTAGCCGACTGTCCGATAAAACATCGATTTTTTGCTATTCTTATGGTCATAAATGACTCTTTCAATATGTACAAGCATTTTTATTCTGTTCATAAGTTGAAAAAACCCATCCAATTGTTGGGTGGGTTTTAGTTTACATAATAATTTTACTGTTACCTCAAACTGCATTACCTTTTATTTTTTCAGATTTGCTTTTCTTAATAATTTGATTGTTTCCTATTAAACTAATCTCACTAAAAGGATTAGGATCTCCCACATGTACATTCGAGTAAATAAACGATTCACTACCAACGATTGCTCGATTAATCACCGCATTTTCCCCAATAAATGTGCCTGGCATAATCACCGAATCCTTTATGACGGCCCCTTTACTCACCGTCACGCCATGATATAGAAGCGAATTTTCAACTTTACCAAACACTTTACAGCCCTCAGAAACTAATGATTGACTTAAGGCCGCTTTTCCGTCCAAATAGAAAGGCCGCTGAGACGTTTCACGGGTATAAATCCCCCACTCTTCATGCTGGATAATAGGATTCGTTTCATAGGAAAGTAGATCCATATTCGCTTCCCACAGGCTTTGAACGGTTCCGACATCTTTCCAGTAACCATTAAAACGATAAGCGTACACTTGACGATGATCATGAATCATGGCTGGGATAATATCCTTACCAAAATCCTTAGATGAGAATCGTTTTTTCTCCTCTTTTTCCACATATTTTTTTAACACGCTCCAATTAAAAATATAAATCCCCATTGAAGCGAGATTTGATTTCGGTTGTTTAGGCTTTTCTTCAAAATCTATGATTTTTTTGGAGCTGGAATCCATATTCATAATCCCAAACCGATGAGCGTCTCTCCATGGAACATTAATCACAGAAATAGTCGCTTCTGCTTTTGTTTTTATGTGTTGTTCGAGCATTTTCCGATAATCCATTTTATAAATGTGGTCACCTGATATAACAAGAACATACTCAGGATTATGACTTTCAACATAGTCGATGTTTTGGTAAACGGCATGGGCCGTCCCTTCATACCACCGATCCCCCTCCTCACTTTGATACGGTGGAAGGATCGTGAGACCGCCATTTTTCCGGTCTAAATCCCAATGCTTGCCGTCTCCAAGATAATTTTGCAATGTATGAGGCTGATACTGGGTTAAAACACCGACAGTATCAATCCCAGAATTGCTGCAATTGCTTAAGGTAAAATCAATGATCCGGTATTTACCACCAAATGGTACGGCTGGTTTTGCCATCGATTTGGTCAGGTCTTTTAAACGTGTCCCTCTTCCCCCTGCTAAGAGCATCGCTATACATTGTTTTTTATTCATAATGGTTCTCCTTCCAAAAATTTTTCTCTATAGTTTTAACTTCCCTTTTCTATAAGTTTTCAAACAATCATATAGCTGAAGAAAAACGGGAATGATCTTAGTTGGAGCTATACAAGCAGAGCAGCAAACTAAATGGAAGTATTTCAGATATGATGGTCATTTATGTTTGTTAGTTGGTTGGGAACACGAGGATAATTAGTCAGTCTTAAATTCTCTTTAAGTAAATAGTAAACTAAAAAATCTTCATATCAAGTTTATCGGCAGATTATCTAACAAAGATATTTTAAAATAATATGAAGGTTTTTATTTCTTTTTATGAGTCAAACGAAATACCTTTTCAAATGTATATTCAAGTGATTCCTCTGACATGACTTTTGTATCTTTCAACAGGATGTGTCATGACCCCGTTAAGGATTATAAAAAAGAAGAAGCAGACTAATTCATTTGTGAATTGGACTACTTCTTTCAAATATTTTGTATTATAATACAGAATTTTCTATGAGAAACATACTTCTTATTTTAGGAAAGCGTCTTGTTTAGAAACACGTATTCTGTCATGAGGAAAATATTTTTTAAAATATTTCTCCACTCTTTCATGTATATCTTGACGATACCATTCCGCTAAACCATGCTTCTCAAATAATCCAGGCATTCCAAGCTTTTCAGACCGTTTCCCCATTAAACCATCGCCGATCCTTAACGTATCAATCCAAATGTGGTCGACCCTTCCTGCTAATTGTTTAGGGAAATCAGGGGTAAAGGGCAAAACAGGTGAAATCGAAGCTTGGGTGGCGATTCCAGCATCATGGATTGCTTGCAAAGCTTTTAACCGCAATTTTATCCCGGGAGCAAATGGAGAAAAAATTCTTTTTATGTCTTCCCTGTCTGTTTCAATGGTCATCGAGACTAAGACTTTACATTTTTCCTTCAATTTCACAATCAAATCAAGATCCCTAGTGATCAGTGGGCTTCGGGTTTGAATCTGAAGAAAATCTGGCGGATTTTTAATCATCGCTTCAACTATTCCGCGTGTAATCTTTGTTGTGCGTTCCATCGGTTGATAGGGGTCTGTGGCCGAAGACATAAAAATATTAACAGGCTTATTTTTCTTCCGCAATTTCAAGATTTCATTTTCGTAATTTTCTGCTGCGTTTGTTTTTATGTCCAGCCATTCTCCCCAAGGGATGTCTTTAAACCGTTGAATCGGCATTTCTCTCACATAACAATACCGGCATGAAAATGCACAGCCGCTAAAGGGATTCAATGAATGGGTAAATCCCACATCCAAATACCCTTTTGCCTCCGTAAGGATTTTCTTAGCAAGGATATTTTTTGTTTCCATTTAGAGCTCCTCTCTTGTTGAATTTTTTAAAAAGTAGAGAAAAGCTGGCTTGCAATATATCCCCTTAAACCAACTTGACAACTGACATAAATCGTTTGGTCCTTTGGCAGTTCCTCCAATCGATTCCTCTAACCATTTTAATGACAGATAAGCCATATTTGGCGGAAGATGTCCACAACGTCCAAAGAGATGCATAGCTATTTCTGAGTTAGCAAAAAATATGGAAGAGGTGAAAAAATGGAAAAAAATCATTTAAAACTTACATCTTCCGAAATAGGTACACTATGGGGAGAATATGTTAACGGAACAATGACCGAGATCGTTAATAGGTATATGATTTCTATTTTGGAAGACGAATCAATAAGAAAGGTTTTTGAAATAGCCATTGAGACATGGGAAAAGCAAAAGAAGGAGATTATATCCTTCATTGAAAATGAGGGGTTTCCCGTTCCAATTGGATTTACTGAGTCAGACTTAAATAAGGGTGCAGAGAGATTGTTTTCTGATACATTCTGCTTAAATTATTTACATATTATGACTATACATGGTCTGCTGGGTCATACAACTTCTTTAAGTGTTTCTGTCAGAAAGGACTTACGTGAATTTTACAATTTATGTGATAATGATGCAAAAAATATGTACGATTTAACCATAGAGTTATTGCTAGAAAAAGGAAAATTCCAAAAAGATCCCTATTTCTATCCTAAAGAGAGACCTGAATTTATTTCAACTCAAGATTTTACCGATGGATTCTTCGGAAAAGGGAGACTCTTATCTGCTACAGAAATAATCAGTATTTCTCTAAACATTAAAAAGAGCATTATGGCAAAAACGCTTTCAATCGGGTTCAGTCAAGTCGCTAAATCGAAAGAAATAAGATCGTTTTTTCGAAACATTGGAAAAAAGGCAGATGAAAACATACTAGCCCTTTCAAGTGTTTTGCACAAAGATAATTTGCCAGTTCCAATGTCGTGGGAATCAGAGGTTACAACGTCAACAGACTCTCCTTTTTCAGATAAATTAATGTTGTATCATATGGGTTTCCTGGCTCAAACTGCACAAGTTTATTATGGTACAGGGCTAGCAGGAGCCATGCGAACAGACCTAGCTGTAGTTTACGAAAAAACAATCTTAAAAACATTAGTAATGACAAAAAACTGGTTCGATATAATGGTGGCAAATAAGTGGTTAGAACAGCCACCACTTGCTCCTAATAGAAATGAACTAGCAAAAGAAGAATAAAAACTAAAATGTCCATCCTCATGAGGCTGGACATTTTAAATTATTATATAATTACATTAGATGGAAAATAGATTCAAACGTTTTCTATTAAAATTGATAGGTAAAATCTCTTTTAAGGGCAAGGAGAAGTTATGATAATCATTAGTGATTTTTTAGCTGATTTGCTTGGTGATTTGTTTGGTGGTCTAGTGGAGGCAATTTTCCCTACTTCGAAGTCAAAACTAGAAAAAAACATAGATGAATTAACGGAAGAGGAATGGTTCTCCAACCTGTATCAAGATGTTCGATATTCTTACATCATTTGGCATAACAAAAAGGTTAAGCACTACTTACGAAGGACAGAAAATATTAAAGTCCTCAAAAGTAGTGCAGACGATCGTGAAAAATTTATTCAGCTTGTTATTAAGGAACATAACAGATTCGTAGGGATACGGTAAGTTTTTGCGACATATAAGCCCAAGTCATCCTGTTTCACGGCAATTTCGGTTGAAAGAAGAAATTAATTATGTCCAACGATTGGGTGTGGTACATATGGCTCTTCTAAATATACAACTTCCTCATTTGTTAACTTAATGCTTAGGGCACCTACGGCATCTTCGAGATGAGATATTTTTGTCGCTCCGATAATAGGAGCTGATACCGCCTCTTTCTGTAACAACCAGGCAAGTGCGATATAGATACGTGGAACACCATATTTTTCCGCGATGGCAGCAACTCGTTCTACAACCAATCGATCAGCATCAGCGGTCGCATCATATTTAGATTTTTGAATCTGATCCGTTTCTGAACGATACGTTATTTCCGACCAATCACGCGTCAATCTACCCGATGCAAGCGGGCTATACGGGGTTACACCAATTCCTTCCTCTTTACAAAGTGGCAGCATTTCTCGCTCCTCTTCACGGTAAATGAGGTTTAAATGATTCTGCATTGATACAAACTTAGTCCATCCATTTTTGTCAGCAACGTGTAATGCCTTTTGGAATTGCCAAGCATACATGGCAGAAGCACCAATGTATCTTGCCTTTCCAGCCTTGACAACATCATGCAAGGCTTCCATTGTTTCTTCAATAGGTGTATGGGAATCCCAGCGGTGGATGATATAAAGGTCTACATAATCTGTTTCCAACCTCTTGAGACTTTTATCGATTTCACTCATAATTGCTTTTCGGGAAAGACCAGATCCGTTAGGACCCTCATGCATTTGCCCGTGTACTTTAGTTGCGATTACAACTTCATCACGATTCGCATAATCCTTTAAAGCTCGTCCAAGAAATTCCTCACTTGTTCCCATCGAATAAACATTAGCCGTATCAAAAAAATTTATACCAAGATCCAATGCTTTTTTGATAATAGAGCGGCTTTGCTTTTCATTAAGTACCCATTGATGGATCCATTTATCTGCATCCCCAAAACTCATACAGCCCAGACATAATCGAGATACATCTAAGCCTGTCTTACCAAGTTTTACATATTCCATGTTATATCACCCTCATTTTCTAGAAATATTAATCTTATATAGGTACAAATTTTCACTTAAGACTATCTATAGTATGCAACAATTTAAAGAACAATCGTTATCTCATTCCTATCAAGTTTTTGCCTAATCCTATCAAACGTATTTACATAATCGACAACTATGAGATAGAATGTGACTATCATTGATGCGGGAGAAACTATATGTCTGAAGAAATCTACAGCCAGCAGCAGGAACTTGCCAAACTCATTAAACGTTATTCAAAACAGGACGGGGTTCATCCGACTGCTATCCCATCTTTATTTTTAATCCATGAATCTATCGTTACCGAACCAATTGCTAGAATAAACGAAACATCCTTCTGTATGATCGTCCAAGGGGAAAAGGAAGTATTATTAGCTGAGGAGCGCTTTAGGTACGGTCCTGGTGATTACATTGTTGCATCCGTTGACTTGCCGGTTACCGGGCAAGTAGTAAACGCCTCTTCTGACACTCCGTATTTAGCTCTCAAACTTGAATATACACCGAATCAAATTTTAGAGGTTTTAACTGATTCCGACATTCGAGTAGGACAGAAAAAAAATGCCAAGCGTGCTATGTTTGTCAGTAAAGCAGGACCATCTCTGTTGGATGCAGTAATTAGGTTAGCACGGTTGGTGGAAAATCCGAAACATATTCCGGTACTAGCTCCATTATTCATAAAAGAAATTCTCTATTGGATTCTACAAGGTCCTCATGGTGAATCTCTCAAACAAATGGCTATAAAGGGCAGCAACGGGGATCGAATCAGAGATGTTATTGAACAGATCATCAATAGTTATGATCGCTCTTTCAAAATTGAGCAGCTTGCAGAAATAGCGAGGATGAGTGTTGCTTCTCTTCATCGACACTTTAAAGAGGTTACAGCTATGAGCCCTATCCAGTTCCAGAAACAATTGAGACTCCAGGAAGCAAGACGCATGTTATTAAATGATTCAACAGATATCGCTGATGTTGCCTTTCGGGTCGGCTACGAAAGTCAATCACAATTCAGTCGAGAATATTCCCGTATGTTTGGTTATCCACCAAGAGAAGATCTAAATCGCCTGAGGGAGCAATCAGAAAAAAGCCAGTCTTTCATATGAAAAACTGGCTTTTTTCTGATTTTAACGTTACCTGCATACCTGTTTTTGAAAAAAACGATCCTGCGCTAGTAAAGAACGCTCTTATTTTCCATTTCCATTTACCGCTTTTGCTTCATTTGATTTCCAATAATAATCGGCCAGTATATCTGAAAAGACATCGACGGTATGATGGAGTTCGGCCATATTATTATCTACACCACCAATTTCTAACAACATGGCTTTATTTGATATATCTTGATTATAGACTCCGTTTCCATCCCTATAAGATTTAAGAAAGACCCCTCGACTAAGTCCAGGATACTTTTTTTCCAGCTCTGCGTTCAGTGCTTTCGCAAATTCTAGATTTTCCAAATAATTTTTATTTTCTCTTCCTATTATAAATAAAAGCTTTGCATAGGTAACACCATTAATGGTTTTTGTCGTAATTTGTTTTCGTGCCGAGTCCCTATGAATATCAATAAAATATTGTAGTTCCTTATTTTTGGCTGCTGCTGCTTCAACGATTTCCCGCGATTCTGTATAGGCTTGTGTTGGCTTCCATTGTTTCTTTAGTAACTCCTGCGTCATATTTGTTTTATCATGGTCAACGCCAATGCCTTTCCTCATTAAATTCCTGGCTAAACGGTCTCCTAACCCAATTACATTTGCTCTTTCGTCAGAGCTTATTGCGTCGTCAGGGTTCTTAGCATCCTTCAAAACTGGAAGATAGGACTCCCAGCTATGAGTATGATAAATCATTACCGTTTTATGTTCAGGATTCGTTATAGGTTTATTGTCGTCTGTGGTTTGATTGATTAATTCCTCTGATGCTTTTCTCTCATTTAATAAAACCTCGGTTGGAGGTGCAGATTCGTATGGAAGATTAGTAATATTGGTTCCTTCACCAGCTACGACGATCTCAGTGTCATACATTCTTAATCCAGGAATTTCATTGCCTAAAAACGTTCGTGTATCTGTAGGTTTAATCGTGGTTCCTATTTGAAAAGCTAAATTTGTCAGTTTGGTAAAAGTGAAATCAGGATTATTCATTTTAGGGAAAAAGGTATGATTCTCAGATTTGAAAAATTGCAAAAAAAGTTTTTCACCATTTACTATTCCAATGGAATTATTCATTTTTAGAGAGGAGATATTCAGATTGGAAATAACAATCAGAGAAATCATTAAAAACGTAAATATGACCATTAGAATCGACCGGAACGTAACGTTTAGTGTGATGAATTTGATGGATTTCATCGTAACCCCCCTTAGCCCATATATATGAGGTAAGTAGAGTTTTATTGCAGAATTTTATTGGACTCAACCACACGCTAAGTTTAACAATACCCCAAAATGACAACTAAATCTGTAAACCTTGTACCCGCCAATTGAATAAATTTATTGCCTATTATGCTTGAATGTCTAAGTCACTTTTATATTCTAAAATATCTCCAGGTTGACACTCTAAAGCTTTACAAATAGCCTCTAACGTTGAAAATCGAATCGCCTTTGCCTTTCCATTTTTCAATATCGGAAGGTTAGTCATTGTTATTCCAACCCAATAATTAATTATTAATTTATATTTTATTTTTATTGATATCTATATATTTTTCTATAAAAAAACCCCTAAACGGATTTATTATCCAACTTAAGGGGGGCAATTCGAAAGGTGAAATTGTTTTGAATATTGCTGATTATGGTCCAAACGTATTCATATTTTTCATCGGGTTTATTATCTCTTCTGGCTTCCCAGCTAGTTGACTCTCATCTGGCGGAGTCGTCCCTGATTTAAATCCAAAATAAATCGCTATAGCACTAACAATAATAACTGGTGACAGTATAATTAACCAAATCAAAATAACACCTCCAAGTAAATAGACACATTATTATTAATATTATATTATAAAATTAACTTTTTTTTACATTTTTAAATCTTCCCCGTTATTTTAAGTGACAATTTTTAAATGGATTCTCTAACTAGCTTTTGAACAATTTTTAAAACAATCACAAGGATACAGAACAGAACTGGATAGGAAAAGGCTGAGTACAAATAAGTCCAACCGTTATGATAAAAATACCCCGATTTGACCGCTATGTACTCGTACAGAACAGCAAATCCACTCCAAACGAGAATGTATACTAATTTATTTCGCCATTGTCTTTGAAATGGATAATAATTTAGAAAAATGGTGGTTACGGCTGGGTATATTCCAATGATTGCGATTAAGGTCCTCCATTGAATACCTTTAGTAAAATATCCATACAGATCATATTTACCATCAAGATAAATATCTACATTATCTTGTAAGGTCATCGCAAAGAAAATCGTGGAAAAGATTTCTATACGGGTTAATTTTTTGGGCATAAAAATAGAATAAATACTAAATATAATAGCGGAAATGATTAAGAACCACATAAAAATGAACTGCACCACCTTATCAAAGGTATTATACCCTCTGTAAATAAAAAAACTACAAACCATATACTGCTCTAATCCGTTTATCCTTCAACTAACTTGTTACAAATAAAAAAAAGGGCTGCGCAGCAACCCAAATGTAAAGTCTTTATGATAAGTACAATCTTTCACAATATGAAGAGAAGCATCAATAGGACAACCCTGTTCCGATTATTAATTCTTGCATTAATGTGTATTTAAATTAGGGGCTTATTGGTGATTTTTTACTCTCTTTTCCATTTGCTCGGCAATTTGTTTCGAATTTACATTTCCTTCGTTTTGTAATCTTTCAATGATGGCGGTATAATCCGTTTCATTTCGGTTCTGGCTTAATTTATAAGCAGCCTGGACATCTTCCACTTTAATCTTAAAACCAACAATACCTTTTAGTTGATTTTCTACTAGTTCAGGAGAAAGTTTATCCCATAAAACTGGATTTTCACGATTATGCTCATATTTTTCTAACATTCCTGCCAATTCTTCTATTAACTCATCTCTCGTTAAAATAGTGGCTTTTCCGTAAAGATGGACAGCCTGATAATTCCAAGTCGGCACATTTTCGTGCAAATACCACGAAGAAGAAACATAAGCATGCGGTCCCTGAAACATTACAAGCACATCTTCACAAGTTTCAAATGTTCGCCACTGAGGATTTCCATAAGCCATATGCCCTGTAATATAGTAATCATCACCTTGTTTATTTAACCCTAAAGGCACATGGGTGGCAATTGGCCTCCCTTGTTCCGTTGTGACAATCGTGCCAAAGGCATTTTTTTGAACAAAATCCCAAATTTCATCCCTATTCGTGACCTTAAAATAGTTTGGAATATACATAATAATCCCACCTTCCAAAAAAGTTATAAGAGAGTTTTGATCATGATAAAGTCAATTTGTTCTTCATCCCCCATATAAAAAGAGTGGGCTCCCGATTGAACAAACCCCATTTTCTTATAAAAAGCAATCGCATTTTCATTTTTTTCCCATACGCCTAGCCAAATTTTCTTTTTATTTCTCTCCATTGCAATTTCCATCGCTTTATTAAAGAGAAATTTACCAAGCCCATGTTTTTGAAATTTATTCCTTATATAAATCCTCTCAATTTCAAGTGATTCATCACCCATCTCTTCAGACTGAGCTTCATTGGTATTGACCTTTAGATACCCAGCGACTTCACTATTAACATAAACAAAATAGAATTGTGACGAACTATTCGCTAATTCCTTTTCCAATTGGTTTAAGTTAAATGCCTTTTCCAAATAGGCATTCATATTTTCGGGTGAATTTTGATGCTTAAATGTTTCATTAAATGTTTCATAACTAATTTCTTGAAGCATGGCTAAATCATCATGGGTACATTTTTTTATCGTTAAAGTCACTTTTGTCATTACTCCTTTTGTATACTTAATAATTTCTCTTGTTTCCTTTTTTCACCCATTCCCAGTCTATTTCAATATTTTTTCTAACTCTTTGAAGAAGATTGAAGATGGTTTCTACTTCCGTTTCCGATAATCCAGCTAATGCAATATGATTAGAGTAATCATTTTCTCGTCTTATAAACGGATACACATTTTCCCCTTTCTCCGTTGGAAAGAGCTTTTTTATTTTTTTGTTATACTGATCATCTTTCTTTTCAATAAAGCCATTCATTTCAAGCTTTTTAATCGCACGAGCTGCTGTTGTCCGATCAACTTTAATCATCTCAGCTACCTTTTCTTGAATGATACCAGGGTTTTCACATATTCGCACAAGGTACAAATACTGTCCCTTTGTCAGGTCATATTCTTTAAATTCTATATTGCTTATCGAATCTAAGGCCCTGGCAATCATTCCAATTTCTCGAAGAATTTCCTTCATAATAAACTCCTTAGTTCTTGATTTTGTTGCAAACGCAATAAAAAATGCTATATATTAAATTTAACTTAACTTTGTTGTATTTGCAATAAAAAATAATTAAGTAGTCGAGTAATGTGAGATAGGTTATGAGATAGCAGGAATGTCATTTCTTGTTTACTTTTGACGTTATTTTATTTTCAGAATGAAACCTAACTCTTGATCATATATTAATCTGAGGTGATAGGAATGGATAGACATCTAGAACAAATATTTGATGTCCGTTATTTAAAAATTGGTTCGATGGTCAATGGCGGAGTTTTGCAAATTGGTTGTGGTGGAGGTATAGTTCACCAAGCTCCTCCGGCTGGATATACCACAGTAGGAACTACCTTAGTTGGACTATCAGGTCCTCAACAATTCAGTGTCCCATTACAAGCCGCAGTTCGGCCGAATAATAAGACTAGACCCTAAATAATCTAATAAAAAAGGCCGCCTAAAGTGGCAGCTCGATGGTACAGAAAAAAGCAAGTTCATTATGTGATGTCAACTTTTTGATTGATCCATTCTAACGCATGCTTGACATGGGCAAATGTTTTAAAGGACAACATGTCCATTCCACTTCTTACAACTGTCAGGGCTAGCTCAGGTCGCATCCCCGTAACAATCACATCTATACCTAACAAGCCTAGTATATCTCCGATCGATTTCAAGCTGCTTACCAGTTCCTGATTGAGATCTATGATACCTGAATAGTCAATGATCAGAAATTGCAATTGCAACTCTGCGATTTTAGGAACCCCCCTATCTAAAATATAGCTAACTCGATAAGAATCTATTTTACCCACTAATGGTAGAACAGCAACCCCCTCCTGAATCAAAACAACGGGTGCTGACAACTCTGCCAATTCTCTCTTTGTCTTTTCCTCGTATCTTTCCGTTAGCATTTCAAATGCTAAAATGGTCTCGTTTAAGCTGACGTCGAGCATGGAGTTAACCTTTTTAATAATCGATTTACTTTCATTTAATGAAATCCCAAAGTCGTTGCTGAGTTTGGTTATAAGGTCAGTAAAGACTTCTCTTGTGGGTGGATACCTAACTGTAATCTCAGATATTTTTCCTCCTGAAGTAACTTGATGCTCTGCGTTCTTTTTACTCCATGATAAAATGTCCTCCGCTACATCCTCTGTTCCCTCCAAAATCGACTGTCCTAAAAACTCAAAAAATTTTATATACATTTCGATCGCCTGCTGCTTTTCATCTTTGGAAATGATTAAATTCATTCTTTGAATGACACCTTCAACAATTTGCACTGCTAGTAAAGATGCATTTTTTGTGAAATAGGTAGCTATTTTACTTTCTAGTCTCATTTATAACAATAACCCTCCTTTTCCCTATAGTAAGATTATACCTTAAAAAAGCGAACACTTCAGTAACTGTCCATTATCCCTATATCAATCAAACCAAATAGGAATATGAATTAGGGCAAAAAAAAAGCCACAGCCCTATTTATAATAGATCTGTTGCCTTAAATGAAATTTCCCCTGATGGTAAACCTTTATCATCAAAAATAATATGCTTATACAGTTTTCGAATTAAACTTTTCATCTCTTCAGGAGAATAAGCTATTATGACAACCTGTTCTTCCTGATTATTCCCTTTCATTGTTACATGGTATCTCTTTCTTCTTCTAACTTGTTGTATTGATTCCATTTAAAAATCGACCTCTCCTTGATGAACTAATCAATATTATATTCCCAGTTCGCAAGACTTTTAAACTATAGAAACAATAAATTTGATACTCAAATTAGAATACATTTGAAGACTATCTTAATTCGTACATCTCGAAAGGATTAGTATTCCTCCAATAATAATAACCACGGTGATAATCTTGGTAAGACAGCCTCCTTGTGATAAAGCTCCCAAGTCACCAACTATTGAACGGTTTATCGATTCTCCTAAGTTACCCGTTGGATTTATTTTATTCTCCTCTATTTGTTTTTTATCTTGTTCGTCTGCTTTACTCACAAATCCACCCCCAAATGATTCCTATTAAACGTTTATTCTCTACTATTCAAATTTAATCCTTCTTTCACGAAACTGATCGAACAATAAGAAAAGCCGCCGGAGTAGGCAGCAAGTTTAAAATTCACCTTTTTACTTTTATTTTCTCGGGGATTGTCGTCCAGTACTTTGGGTCTTCTAAGCCGAGCCGCCAAATTCCAATTCCTCGTAAGTTATACTTTTCTACAAGGTTTAGCTTAAACCTTAGACTATTGCTATTCTCAAACCAAACTTCGTGGCTATGATGGTTTTTATCTACATAACGAAAATGAGGTGTTTGCGAACGGGAGTCCCATTGGACTTTAGCTTTATATTTTTTTTTCTGATCCATTAACAGTGCATAAGAGCTATACAAGGCTTTGTCTGCTGTAGTGTCCCAGTCCCATCCATAACCAGCGATGCCAAGTATCATTTTTGATGGTGCTACTCGATGTTTCAATGCATAGCGAATTGTGGCTTCTGTCCAATTGACTGATGCTGACGCCCCGGGTGATGTTCTTGGGTTGTGCTCATCGTAAGTCATTATCATTAGCCCATCTGAGTATAAACCTAGCTTTTCGTAATCAAACCATGGTGACCAGGGATTTGCACGGGAATCACCCGTGTTTGCCGGAACTGAAACCGTAACTACTTTCCCATCGCGATGCAAAGTATCTGACAATTTCTTTATCAGCAGACTAAAGGAATCTCGATCAGATAAATACAAATTTTCCATGTCAATATTAATACCGTCATAATGAAACTGGTTCATTTCATTACGTAAGTTCTGAATGAAAAGATTGCGATTTTTATCATTATCGAGTACATGACTTGCTGCCTGCTTGCCTTTCTCCACGGTGTCATATAAGAGATTATGTACAACCATATATACCTTTAGTTCTTTCTTATGAGCACTCTGAATAACCTTTTTCTTATGATCTGCTGTAACGGAATCGATAAGACTGCCTGGACGTTTATCATCCAGCTTATACCAAAAAGGTGCAATGATGCTTAAGCTCTTGAAATGCGCATTTACTGTAGGTTGAGAGCCTGGATACGTCCCTTCCCTTTCTGTGTAGAAACCTATCACTTCACGAGGAGTTTTAGGGTTCTTGTATTGCTCTTTTTTTTGTGATTGTGACTGACTACACGATGACATGAGTAATAAGGCCATACTTAAAGAAATAATGGTGAATGACCGATAACGATTTTTTGCCATAATACACCTTCTTCTACTTTGTATATTCCTTAAGTTGATAAGAAAAGGTGTAACTTATTCATAATAGATTTCCTTCATAACTTAAAAAATTAGGTATTCGAACTAGTCCGAACGAACAAATTTTCACATAGACTGATGATATAACAAGACAAATGTAGATGGAGGTCATTTAATGATGAAAAGACAAAGTGGTTTTGGTGGTTTCCCGCCAAATATGCCAAATATGATGCCTAACGCGATGCCAAATATGTTGCCAAATGCAATGCCAAATCAAGTAGCACCGATTCAATCATTACCAGCCCAATATTGTCCGCCACCACCATGCCCACAGTTCTGTCCGCCTCAAGTGTTCCCGACTCAGTATGATCCGCCACTCGTTTCACCCGGACAACAATATGTGAAAACCAACTTATTCAACAAGGTTGTACAACACATTCATCCTTCGCATACTACAACAGTTAACAAATTACATGTTAACCACCAACACTATTTCCCACACACAGAATCCTGTGTAAATGAATGCTGTGAGACACATACTATGTGCGGCGTACCAGTCAATCCTTGTTGCCCTCCGGGTCCATTCGGATTCTAATTTTCTAAAAATCATCCATTCTTAGTAATTTGTTAGAAATACGAAACAAAATCATATAATACAGGCTTATTGAAACACCCAACTTACTCAGCTGGGTGTGCTTCTTTGTGATTAAACGGTTGTTCCTGCTTCACTTTAGATGTCAGTTGTTATGGCTAGAGATTATATTGACGTTGAAATTCAAAAATCTCATCAACAGCTTGGTGATACCCACCTGATTTTTGAAAAGATTCCTTAATAGATTCAACCGCTTTATGAACAGAATTCTGATTTAACACATAATCAACGGCTTCACTTAGTTGATTTGCAGACAAGCTTTCCATTTTTAATTGGATACCAGCTCCAATCCGGGCTACTTGTTCGGCAATGATCGGCTGATCCGCACTTTGTGGAATCACAATTAGCGGAACGCCAAAATAGAGACCTTCATGGGTACTGTTCATTCCACCATGTGTAATAAATAATTTTGTGTATTTCAGTACCTCCGTTTGTGGAACATAATTGTTTACAATGAAGTTTGCAGGAATTTCCCCCAAATCAGCCGGTTGAATATTTTCGCCAATAGACATGACAACAGTATGATCAGTGTTTCCGAATGCCTGAAAACAGAGCTTATAGAAATCAATGGCTTGGTTAAAGACCGTACCTAGTGAAATGTATAATAGGCTTTTCCCTTTAATTTTAGCAGTGTCGATGTTTTCTTTCGTCAATCGCGAGGAGATGGATGGACCGACAAATTTGTATGTTTGGTCAAATGCCTCACTAAAAGGTTGAAACTCCCTAGTTGTATAAACGATTGTCATTGGAGCAGGATTACAAAAAACTTCGTAAGGAGAATCGATTTCCACATTATATTTTTCCTTCACCTTTTCTGTCAGGCTATGAAATTCGTGAACGATTTCAGTGGGAATGGTATTAGAATGTGGTTCCATCATTTTATCGAATGAAGCCTTTGACTGGGCAAATGAAGTACAAGAATTAATGGCCGGAAGTTTAAGGATCTGGGCAAGTATATAACCACATCCAAACATGGAATCGTGAATGATATAATCAAAATGTTCTCCTTCGATTTGCTCTAGAACACTAGGGATCACGATATCTGCCGTCCGTAAAAGACCGTTGATTCTTTCGAGTAAGTAATTTCTTCCACCTGAAATAAAGGCTTTTATAAATTTTTGTCCATCAAATGTTCGTACAGTCGCCCCAGTTTTTTCTAGGCGCTCTCGAAAATCTTCGATTGCAAAGTACACTACCTCTTCTCCTCGCGATATAAGTTCTTCCACCACTCCAATGGTTGGATTGATATGCCCTTCTGATCCACCATTTATAAATAAAACACGTGCCATTATAACCACTCCTTTTAAATTACCCAAAACCAGCACCTGATCAATAAAGCTCTCGTTTATTATACCTATATTCACGATACATCGAAAAATCTAAAAAAGGATTCCATATGGATATGTTATAATTTTTATAAAATGGAACCTTTTGAAAACAGCGGTATACAGAATCTCTGTTGGCCTGAAATAAATAACATGTTCGTAGGTGATTATATGAAAATATCAATAGAAGAAATCAGCAAAGAACTGGGGGAAGAAATCCTCATTAGATGTCATGAGGTAGATGATGAAATATACGAAATCGTTAACAAGCTGAAAACGGAGAACCTCATTTTACTAGGATATCAACATGATCGAGTTCACCGTATTAAGCCATTGATCCCTATTACTGTATTGAAATTGAAAATGAACTCATCCTTAAATTTTTTGACTATGAATTAAAGGGCATTGGCCATTTTACTCCAAAAGAGACATATGGAGTGATGAAAACTGTAAATGACAAAACCAAGTAAACTGGTACAATAGTAGAAGAAGGATCGTTCCTACGGTCCTTTTTCTACTAAATTCACGCTTCTTTTATCTTTCAACAAACGAAAATTTTTATGAAAATCTGTTTCATTTATTGATATTCTAAACGATAAATCCATTGTACGTAATACATAATCTTTCACACCGATAAATTCAGATTCAGCAATTAGATAAAATTGTGTTCCTTTTTTTAGACCATTAAAATTTTTCTTGAGTTTATATACCTTCATGTTTTTACCTGCTGTTTCACTAAGAAATTTGGTTTAACTTCACTAGGAAAGATTTAATTGCCACGATATTCCGAACCGATCATTTAACCAGCCAAACCTCTTGCTAAAACCATAATCCCCAATTGGCATTAAAGCTTGTCCACCATCTATAAGTGTTTGATAAAGGTTATTGATTTCCTCTTCCGAATCGCAAGTGACATAGATAGAGAATGAAGGAGTAAAGGAAAATTGATGTTTCACATTACTGTCAATGCACATAAATTCCTGCCCTTTTAAGGAAAAAGAAGCCATCATCACAGTTCCTTCATCCCCACTCTCATTTGCTCCATATCGATCGATGCTTGTAATATGTGAATCTTCAATTATTGACGTATAAAAATTCATTGCTTCTTCTGCATTTCCCTCTTGAAACATTAGAAATGGTGTAACCTTTCCCATTGTATTCGACTCCTTTAACTAGTTAATCAGATCCTTTATAGTCTTCTGCCCTTTTAATAGGATCAATAGTGGGCAATCCTAGTTGAATTTCCTTTAATTATAGATTTCCCAACAGAATAATTCAATCCGTCATCTATTCTTTGCTGAATTGTCCCGAATTGAAATCCCAAAAAAAGGATGATAGCCGTTTATTTTCTTAGGATGCGGTTACGGCTATACAGTATAATGCCGTGTTAGTTACCTCTGTTTTTAACTCATCAATCATTCGTGAGGAGATTTTTCTTAATAGGTTTATGATGAACGAAAAGAGGCTAGTTAAATAGAGACCTAATTAAAAACTTCTAGGGGGGTTGGTATGTGGATTACGAGACCTTTTTTTAAATATGCAACAGGAACCTTGTTAATTTTATTAATCATTTTCTTATTTGGCAAAATCGATTACTTTGTATGGCCGTTTCAAAAATTAATTGCGACGATATTTTTTCCCATCCTCATTTCCGGAATCATATATTATATTATGAGGCCATTTGTAACCTTTTTTTCCAAATATATCAGCAAAAATATGAGTATATTGATTGTTTATCTACTATTCATCGGGGCGGGCTATCTTTTTGTTCATTTTACTGGTACTCCTATTGCACAACAAGTCCAGCAGCTTTCGGAGCAATTTCCAAATAAGTTTGATAAGATCTCAGATGTTTCCCATGATATAGTTAAGCATAATAGCTTGGGTAATAGTTCATTAAGAATGATTGAGAAAAAAGCAAGTTCCCTCTCAAACTCCTTATTACAGCATATCGAACAAAATATCACGAATATCCTATCCATTGTCACTAGTATTGCAACGGTGCTTGCAGTGGTTCCCTTTATCGTTTTTTATTTTTTACGAGATGGCGAGAAACTAAAGCCTGCTCTCTTAAAGAATCTTCCCGTTGA
This sequence comes from Bacillus sp. ISL-18, assembly GCF_018613415.1. Lineage (GTDB taxonomy): Bacteria > Bacillota > Bacilli > Bacillales > Cytobacillaceae > Neobacillus. Next base: position 103,025 of record NZ_JAGGQG010000030.1, read on the forward strand.
ACACGTGGAAGAGGGAAATTTAATTCTGGCTGATATCGATAAGACTTTATCCGCTTATATCATCGGACAATGCCTCATAGCGTTATCGGATGGAATCATGATGTATATTGGTTTTTGCATGATTGGTCTGAACAATAGTCTAGTGCTTGCCATTTTCGCGATGTGTATGACGATTGTACCCTTTATTGGCCCTGTGATTGGAATGGTCCCGGCCATCATTGTCGCACTTTTACAAGGTCCGTTTATGGTCTTGAAAGTCGTATTCGTTGTCATTGTTGCACAGCAAATAGATGGAAATTTTGTTACACCAAGAGTTATGGGAAAAAAACTGAATCTCCATCCATTAACAGTCATTTTCATTTTGTTAATTTCAGGGGCTATTTATGGATTTGTAGGAATCATAATTGCCATCCCACTCTATTCTGTTGTTAAAGTAACCCTTAAAAATGTCATTCGTTTTTATAAACTGAGAAAAATTGAGAATAGATAGCAAAATAAAACAGAGTTTCACGGACAGTGAAGGTCTGTTTTATTTTGATCATTTTAGACCATAACGAGGAAATTAATCAATCTTTTGTCCTTTTAAAGTTGGCTCCTGGTCAACCACCGCTTTTTTGGTACCTTTACTACTATAAGGTTTTGCACTCTTTGCTTTGTTTGCGCTGGCTTGCCAACGATTCCAACCCTTCTTGCCTGTTCCTCTGCCTGTTCCACCTTTTCCTTTAGCTTTACTCATATCATCATCTCCTAATCATTTGGTTGAGTTACCTATCTAGTTTTAGTCATCATTTGACTCTGTTATTAAAATTATTAAGTCCTTAAGTAACATGATCTCTTCAGTAATCCATGCTTCTGCCCACAAAAACAATCCAATTGTTTCGAATATTATAAAAGATAGCCTCACTGAATCATTTCCTGTAGTAAATAAATTAGAAGGAGGTTTCCCATGAAAACAAACGAGCTTGATTATCCTAAAGAATGGGTTGAACTGGTAAAAGAAGCCATGAAATCAGGCATAAAAAAAGAAGACTTTAAAAAGTTTTTAATAAAAGAGAAAGACAAAAGGCAAAACAAAGGTTTGACTTATTAAAATAAACAAACCGATATACTGTTTAAACTAGAATTGTTTCACTATAGATAAAATTAAGCCTTTACAAACAAAAAATAAGTAAATTTTGTTTTAAAGGCTAATTGATTTTTGATTCGTGATTCATTAAAACCCTGGACAATGAAACGACTACTTTTTATTGTTTTTTTTCAATTCAATTGTTATCTCATTAATGCGTTTTTCTACCTCATAAAGGTTCTTCTGCATCCGATCCCGCCGGCTGGTCAAGACCTGTAATTCCTGTTTTAATTCCTCTATTTTGCTCATAATTTCTCCTCCGTTTGACGATAAATCAGTAATATGCTTGCAAAGAAACATTTTTAGACAGGTTTCTCTGCTTTCTATTATTCTTATCATAATCATTAAAAATTCATTATATCAAATTGATTATTTAATTTGTTAAAAACTTGTTCGCATGTGCAGAATTGTTAAAAATATCCCTTTACTAATTTACTTTTAGATGGCACTTGTCCATTCCATTTGATTCTAAATGCATATATTATCAATACCACCAAGCATTAAATACCTCCAAATGAAGCGTTTGCATTGATTGCAGACGCTTTTTTTATTTTTTAAAAAATGGTATAAGAAAATCGCTGATTTCTAAATAACATTGTGACGCTTGTCCAATCATCCTTTATGTTAAGAAATATATATATATAGAAGTTAATACTTCAAAAAAGTCAAATAGGTGGTGAAATAATATGTGGGGATCTTATGGCTACGGTGGTGGCTATGGCGGTGGCTATGGCGGCAGCAGCTTTGTATTAATCGTTGTTTTGTTCATTCTATTAATCATTGTTCTGAGCGCTTGGGTTTAATTTAAAGCCGTTTGTTTTGGTCTATGTCATTTCCTATTTTAGCAAGGAATGGAGGTGTTGCACATGGATGGATTAAGAAATGGTTTTGCTTTAATTGTCGTATTGTTTATTCTCCTTATCATTGTAGGATCTTCTTTTATGAGAGGTTATTAATTTGTACAGAAACAATTTGAGTTCGATAGGGAAAAAGCCGATTCTATTAACGCTAATGGTTTTAACATGAATCAAGGAGCCTTCGGGCTCCTTTTTTATTAATCCGCTGTACTATAAAAAAATCTATATTATTTTTACAACATGGTTTATTATGGTAAGTTATATCTATACTTTTAAAACAATTTTTGCAGTGAAAAGGGGGCTAACGTTGAAGAAGATATTTATTGTTCTCCTATTGTTTACTTTTTTATTATTAACTGCTTGTAATTCAGCCAGAGTCCCTATGCACACAGATCAAAAACAAATGATGAACATGAAGCCCCTTACTGGAGAAGAAACACGTTCAGAATGGACCGCACCTGATCACATTAGCGCTAATCAGTCAGTGACAATCTCTATTCTTATTAAGGATAAACACAATAAGCCAATAAAGGAATTTGAAACGGTTAGCACTAAAAAAATGCACTTAGTAGTAGTCAGCAAGGACCTTTCTTACTTTGACCACATCCACCCCACCTTCAAGGGCAATGGCCGTTTCGAGATAACAACTAAATTTCCTGCAAGCGGTGACTATAAACTCATTGCTGAGATGACACCTGTTGGGGCCAGTGATTACAGTATTGAAAATCAATGGTTAACGGTACAGGGTTCTCCCCCCCTGCCAAAACCGATTGAACCTGAAACAGAAAGATCAAAAGTGATTGATGGAACAAAAGTAACCCTTACTTTTGATGAGAAACTAGCAGCAAAGAAAAATATCGATATGAACTTCACTTTATCTGATACTGCTACGAATAAACCTATTAAAAACTTACAGCCCTACCTAGGTACGGTTGGTCATGCGGTCGCTATTGATAAGGATGTTAATCTGTTCATGCATATTCACCCATTGTACCCGAAAGGAACAGGTCCTAAAGTTGTTTTTATGACCTATTTCCCCACAAAGGGCGTTTACAAAGTCTGGGGGCAATTTAATGTCAATGGACATATATTGACTGTTCCATTTGTACTTAATGTTGAATAGACATGAAAAAACCTGTTCAAGCTATGAACAGGTTTTTTCCATCTTCTTTTCTCCTTGTATGGTTCTTTATTTTATTGACTGCCTACTCTCACTTTGAAGTCAGTATCAATCGTTTCTAAATCTTTGGTCAGAACATGGACATGTACGTTCCAACGACCTGCCATATTGAAATTCATTCCCTGTCCTTCATATTTGCCATTTTGGACTTTTATTAAGGTCTTAGTATCGTCACCCATATCCATTTCTAACGATGTAAACGTAAGGGTTACTTGCTCAATCCCCTTCATAGGCTGACCTTTTTTGTTTTTCAATGATAAGACGAAATCATTTTCCCCTATAACATTAGGAGTCGCTTCAAAAGTAATGCTACTTCCCTGATTATCTTTATTCGTTTCCTTAAACGGACCTGGAGACGCCATAGCAGTGGGCAAATTGGTTAATAAGACTGAAAGAATTAACACCGATAATCCTGTTATCAATTCTCCCCATAAGGATGAGGTCAAGCCTTTTTCTCTGTTTCGTTTCCCTTTAACAAAATTAACCGCAGCAAAAACCATCATGATCATCAAGAGAAAAACCTTGCCTAACAACACACGTCCGTAATCAGTAAATAAAAGACTCCGAAGATTAGGAATAAAGGAAATACTACTAAAAAACCCGCTAGTGGTTAACAGGAGGACGAATAAGACTCCCCATTTAGAAAATCTATGGATTGTGTCAAAATACAGTGTCTTTGTATCCGTCTTTCTACTCAGAGGGATCAAAGCTACTAGAGTAACGATACTCCCTATCCAAATCGAAGCAGAAAGTAAATGAATAAAATCTAACGGAATGGTTAGATAAACATTTGTAGACGAGGCAGCATGACTCGTAAATGTTTTTGATAGGATCAAGCCGGTGCCAAGAATAAAGGAAACCCACATCCATAACGGTTTGAAGTTTGTTTTTTGTATGAAGTATGCAGCAATAAAAACGAAAAACAAGCAACAGATTTGAAGAATCCATATTTCTCCAAAAAACGTGTTCTCTAGGATATCACTAAATACTTCAACGCTTAAAACCTTCCCCCAGCTCAAACCCGATTCAATCGTTGCCTGCAATGGTAAACTCAAAATCATACTTAGAGCTAATATCATGATGGAAAGCTTTGCTATTTTACTTATAATAGTTAACACCCATGTATCATTTATTAATTCTTTACGAAGAACAAAAAGGCTAAAGAAGAGGATTCCAAGGAAACACGCATTACTCATATATTGGAGCCAGCGAATAATGATAAGATCAATTTTTGGGCTATAGCCCTTGGATTCATGATCATTTGAACTGTCTTGGGCGTTTCCATTTCCAATTTGGAATGGAATCACCCCCTGTACTGGATGACCATCACTAGAAACCACTCGCCATTGGATGCTGTAGGTGCCATTAGGGAGACTTTCATCTAAATTACATTCAATAATGGATGGATTTTCAGCATTAACCCCTCCATTTTTCTGGTCCACTCGCTTACCTGATGAATCAAACACTTCTATAGAATTAAAAGACGTCTGAATTCTCTCATCAAATTCAATAGATACCTTTTTTGGTGCTTCTTGTATGATTTCGTTTTCGTATGGGGTAGATTTAAGTATGTACGCATGTGCTGAAACAAGTGAAGGATAAAAAAAGATAAAAAGGTATAATACCGTCATAATCAAGCTGCTGTATTTAAGCTGTTTCACCCTATTACTTCCCTCTTTTTGAAATGGCCGCATATCAAACTCCTGTTCTTTATTAAATTTACGTCAACAAATATACATTAGGATAATTTTTCGATTTAAACAAGTAACACATGATTATTTTGAGTAAAAGTTTAATTCAATCGCTTTTGTTACCAAAAATGAAGTTCAAATTATGTATTATTCTCAACGGTGCCTCCCCTCTTTACTGCTCACCAATTAAGAAATAAAAAAGACCGCCGCGGCGATCCTGTTAGAAGATCAAAAAAGTTATTTATTTAATGTTAATGTTAATTCAGAGAAATGAACAAGTTCTATTTCATGTTGACCTTTTGTTGGCTCAGCAATTTCACAATAACCAGAGGCATATTGGTGGATTATCATGTATTCTTTGCCCTTATAAATTACTCTTATCTTATCCAAAGAATTCACATCCTTCGAGTTTCTACATCTATCATAGTGTAAATTAACTCAAAGGTCTGTGTCTTTTTACCGACAATTCTTCAATTTACCATTATTTGTATTATTTATCCTTAGAATCGTTTTGGATTCATATTTTATTTTTCCTCGTAGCGCAACATTTATTTGTTTATTCTACTATTTAAATGGCAATAGTATAGTATTAGCTTATACATGACAGGAGGAACCTCTCATTCACTCATTTCAAGGGATGCATAAATCTTTTTGGGAATACCATAAAGCTTATGATCACAGAATGTTTGCATGGAAGCATGAAGTACTATTTACTTGGGAATGGTGGCTGGGTATTATACTTACATTCATTCCGTGGATTGTATGGATTGTTTTAAGAGAAAAGAAAAGCACCAGTCGATTACTTTACGCGGGTTCCATTGTAGCTCTTATTTCTTTAACATTGGACAATGCAGGAATTCAGTTATCTGCATGGAATTACCCAAAACCTGTTACACCGATTATTCCATCCTATATTCCTTTTGATTTTTCGTTAATGCCAATAACCATAATGTTTCTAATACAAAAGTTTTATAATAAAAATCCATGGATTATTGGTTTCATTTTTGGAAGCATTACCGCTTTTATCGGTGAACCTATTTTTAAATGGCTTGGCTTGTATGATCCTATAAATTGGAAAGTTGGGTACTCTGTTCCCTTTTATGCATCTATCTATTATGTAGCTTATAAAACCGCCATGAGTAAGAATTTCAGTCAATTAGGGGCATCCAAGTGATGCCTTTTTTGTGTTTGTTTAACGAATGTATAAAAAAGAAGGTTCCCTAAAAGTTAAACTTTCGGGAAACCTTCTTTTTTAACAAACACGTTAGTGAAATTCCGTAAAAGTATCTATGCCTTCATCATTTTGCTCTATTTGATTAATTTTTTCACGAATGTATCGATTGGAATAGACCAATAATATAAGCATCATACCTAAACATCCGCTAATAATTAACAAGAAATACTGAAACCAAACACCGAAATCTAGAATCTCCATTAAACTTCCTCCTGTTCATTTTAACTTCATGTCGTTTGTACCTTTTTTAAATGTGCCGTTACTCCGTTCTACCCATGACTTAAGAGAATTTGCTTAAAGGTAGTTCATTTTGTTAAAGTATATACCCGAATACAAGTAAATGAATCATTTAAAGTAGCTCTTTGATCGATAAAAAAACAGTCAAAAAGCGGTTTCCCCTTCCTAATTTGACTGTTATAATTGAGCTTATGATCTATTTAGGAGGATTCCGCCATGACTACATTTGAAAAGTTAAAGCCAATTATTGCAGACCAACTGGGTGTCAAATTGGAGAATATCAGACCAGAAGCATCATTCAAGGATGATTTCGAAGCTGATTCACTTGATATGGTGAACTTGACGATGGAAATTGAAGATGAATTTGCGATTGAAATTAGTGACAAAGTCGCCGCAAAGCTTCAAACGGTCGGTGATGTTGTAAACTATATTCAAAACCGTTAACACAAAAAGAGCATCGAATGGATGCTCTTTTTTATTTCTATTAATGAAGAAACTAAAATACATATTTCTTCTTTGTTTTTAGCACGATAAAAGGGAAAGGCGTGTTAACATGTTACCCAACCTAATTAGAATTGGACTTTTGTTAATTTCTTGGTCAACTCTTTTCTTTATTCCAAAAAAAACATTGAAAACCTATACCCCGGTAGCAATATTTGCTTCAATACTATTAGTAATCGAAAGTATTTTAGCCGTTCCATTTAAATGGTGGACAGTAAAGGGAGGACTACTACATAAATTTTTTAATGATTTTAGTTTTATTTTTGGACCATTCTTTGTTGGAACTATTTTGTTCTTTCGTTTTACCTTCAGAAAATTTTGGCTTTATGCAATCACTAATTTATTAATGGATTTATTTCTTGCTTTTCCTGTAAGTTGGCTGTCTCAGAAGCTAAACGTTTTTAAATTAGTCAACTTTAAGCCCAAACACATTTTTTACACAGCTATTATTTATGCTATTGTTATTTACGGCTTCCAAAACTTTATAACACGTTCAAAAATCCGTAGATAAAATAGGTAAAAATATATTCTTTTAACAAAAAGGGAAGTCTCCTATCGCACTAGTGCAATGAGAGACTTCCCTTTTTTTTATTACTAGGAAAACATTAAAAAGAATTTTCCTCAAGGGTAAGATTATACAAACAGCTTGATTAATTCATCTTTTGCGGTAACTTTTCCTTCATTGGCAGGCAACACATCTAAATATTGATTGGTATTGGTGATGACAACAGGTGTTTTTACATCATAGCCTGCCGCCTTAATGTTTTCTATATCAAATTCAATTAGCAAGTCACCACGTTTTACCACATCCCATTGTTTTACATGTGAAGTAAAAAATTTACCCTTTAAGTTAATGGTATTCACTCCCACAATAATTAAGATTTCTGCTCCGCCTTCTGAGGTAATCCCAATGGCATGCTCGGTTGGAAATAAAGTCGTAACAACTCCATCAACAGGTGCGACCACTTCACCCTTTGTTGGTTCAATCGCAATCCCTTTTCCAACCGTCTCCGTAGAAAAAAGAGGATCTGAAATTTTACTTAATGGAACTATTTCTCCGCTTAATGGACTTCCAATGATTTCCCGCTGCACATTCGAGATACCAAATTCTTTAACCGTTTTAGCAGCGACGGTGTCGTTCTTTCCTTCATACCCCAAGACAAGTGTCAAAACTAGTGCAATCACTAAAGCTCCTAACGTACCAATCAAATATAATCCGATCGGTGTAAAGACTGGAATGGACAAGAAGCTTGGGAGCGCAAATCCAGTCCCTTTTACCCCAAATGTCCCGTTTATCGCTCCGCCAATTGCCCCTGCTATGGCAACAATCAACATGGTTCGTTTGTAGCGTACTAAAAGACCGTAGGTGATGATTTCTGTTGTACCTGCTAAGGCACCTGGAATAAGCCCCGATCCAGCAAGTGTTTTCAAGTCTTTATCTCGAGTCTTGAAGAAAACCCCAAGAGCCATCCCCATTTGAGCGAATGGAGCTGCAGCAACCATTGGGCTAAGTGGATCTAAACCTTTCGATGCAAGGTTGGCAAGAAATATCGGAATAACCGCCCAGTGAAGGCCTAATATCGTCAGAAAGGACCATGCAGCACCCATCACCGCACCTGTTAAAAGACCGCTTCTTGCACTTAAAAATTGAATTAGAATTGCCAATGCCTCACCAACATATGTACCAAATGGACCAAAAATAAGAACAGTCAAGGGAACAATTACAATTAAGGAAACAAGTGGATTAACGAACATTTGTAAGTCTTTATAGATAACCCTTTTAAGAAGCTGATTTAATAAGGAATAAATAGAAACAGCAATCAAAATCGGAAAAACGGTGGAGGCGTAGTTCGCCAATATCACTGGAACTCCTAAGAACTCCACGTTTTGGGCCTTTGCTGCTACCAAATCTGTATAATGCGGCTCTAAAAGTGCGCCGCCAATCGCACCGCCGACAAAGCCATTCGCTCCTAGCTTTGTCGCTAATGTAATCCCTAAAAAAACCGGAAAAAAGTAAAAAATAGCATGCCCAGCTGCAGAAAAGATCGCATAGGTACCACTCTCATGAGATAACCATCCTAATGAGATCAAAATCGATAATAGAGCCGTAATAAGTCCAGATCCAGCAAGCACGCCTAAAATAGGTGCAAAACTTCCACTGACTGTTCCTAAAATTTTATTCATCACGGTTTCTTTTTTTTCTACTGTACCATCACTCGTATTAATCGCGTTCATGTTGTGTTCTCCTTGCTCGTAGTTTTACGGTTGAGTTTTTGGAATAATACCCTCTTTAATAAACCTCCCATTTATTTTTAGCAATAAAGGACACAACCATTCTCAAATCTCATTCATAAATATTAATCTTCGTTAAACATAAGAAAGGAGATACCGAAGTATCTCCTTTAATAAAATATAGGAATTATTGGTAAGATGGTTCTACTGCCTTTTTATTTCTCAACTCGTTGTTCACATACTTTCTACTCTTATACAAAAATGAAGTTAATTCTGTCCCAGTTAATTCCTTTTCACTTTCATCACAATAATCTAACCCTTTACCATGAATGGTCCATTTCTCTTCGTCTGGATAAAACATTAATGTCCAATCCCCATTTCGGATATGATCTTGGAATATAAAATAATGTTTATTCCCCTGTTGATCAAATTCAGCGAGGTCTAAGAAGTTATTTAGAAAATACGCAATATCTTTCTTGGATACTATCAATTTCATATTTCCCTCTACCTACCTTTTCTTTTTCTATTTATTTTAACATAATCTGCTAAAATTCTGATAGAGGGATGATTCTTTCTTTTGAATTGGCTGGAAATCTAAAAAAATAACTTTACCTTTTTAAGCTGTCTCATTCCAATTATGCTCGGATTCGTTTACAGTACGAAAAATCTGTCTGATAAATAAAATTATAGCAGATGATGAAAGTCATCCTGTCCATTTGATAAGAGATTTGCCAGAATAGCAGAGTTTTCCTGATCTGCATCATATTGTAACACATCGTCATATTCAAAAAGTTGGAACGTATCTGGAAAGGTATTCCTCATATACTGAACAAAAGCCTCCATATTTTCTTCACCATTTCTACGGAATTCCATCATGATGGACCGGAATTTATGGGGCGGAATATCGCATTTAATATGATAGGATTTTGTAAACCCAATTTCTTTTGAGCTGTACAGATTATATGTAAAAGACATGATCATCACCATCCTTCTTTAGCTTTGTTATTTTCTCCATAATTAGAATTTTGGATGTACAAGAGAATTGAACATATTTTTTCTATACATCATCCACAGATATTACATCGGCAATGAAAAGATTTTCTTGTAAAAAAATACAAAACAGGTCGGCCGAATCACCTTGCAGCTGTGTGTTTCGTACTGTAAAACCCTCATATTGCTGTTTTAAAAGTTGTTTTCGAAATTTATCATTGGCTTCCTCTTTATTTAAGAGAGTAGCTTGGTCCTTCCAAGTAAGGTTTCCCCTCTTGGTTGCAAAATAATCACAAAAGGGGTCGCGATCACTCATAAACGATTCATATGATTCATATTCCTTTAGGTTTGGTTCATCAATAAACACTCTGTAGATAAAGCCGCGGACAGGTTTTTCATATTGCACGACTTTCGGTTCCCCATCGTCCCAAAACTCAGTTTTTGATTTTTCAATAACCGTCTCGGTTCCAAATGCAAAAGGTTTCGCTGCCTTCATTTCTGACACAAACCAAAATCCAATCGTATCAATATCGTTTGGTAATCGTGGAATGGTGGTTGTTTGTGTAAAGTGGTCAAATTTTTTTAAGGAACCATGATAAACGATCATAAGCAAACCCTCCTTTTTTAGATTACCCAATTTTTATAGAAACATTTAAGGATAAGAATCAAACAATTGATTTTAAACTTAGAAAAATTAGGTCGTTTTTCCAGAGAAAGTATAATGTTATTTTTTCACACTGGATGTATAATGAATGTATCGTGCTAGACGGGGAGGTAGCGGTGCCCTGTACTCGCAATCCGCTCCAGCGGGGTTGAATTCCTTTTCTAGGTTAATTCGCTGTAGGGTCAGTCTTAAAAAAGTGATGTTGACGTCTTGGTCCTTCGCAATGGGAATCCATGAACTATGTCAGGTCCGGAAGGAAGCAGCATTAAGTGGAAGCTCTCATGTGCCGAAGGGTTGCCTGTGCTGAGTTATCTTTTTTTTGCAACGCTTATGGAGATTAATCGACAGAAGGTGCACGGTTACATATATAATCGAAAACTCATCCATTTGGATGAGTTTTTTTGGTTAACTAGATTTACTGGTTATGATTTTGTTGAGATTTTATCGCCATTTTTTCGAGTCCATTTTCTCTGTCAAATTCTACATCAGCAACTGGCGCGCCTTTTTTATTTTTTGAAAATCTGCTTTTTTTGTTTTTAGTCATTTTGCACCTCATATTTGTTAGTTTTGTTTCGTCAAGGATGCTTTTTCTATTCTTGAATGGCACCCACTATTTTAGTTTGCTTTCTAATGGCTAAGCTATTCGATTATCTTTGATGACATAAGAAAAAGACGTGTGAGGTTCACACGTCTTTTGTATATCTTACCTTTCAATTGGTATTAAAGCTGGGGTGGAATGGATTTCGGCAGGATTGCGGTTTTTTCCCCACTCTCCCCTATCGAACATTCATCTCGTTCGGATTTGGACCTTTACGCCGATTGCGATTGATCTGATTGATTTCATTCATTTCAGCAGAAGTCAGTTCGAAATCAAAAACTTGAAAGTTTTCTTCGATTCTAGATGTTGTAACCGACTTTGGAATGACAATCGTATTGTTTTGTAAATGCCACCGTAAAACGGTTTGAGCTGGTGACTTATCATGGGATTTAGCAATTCGTTGAACCACTACATCTTGGAGCACTTCTCCACCTTGATCCAGCGGGCTCCACGCTTCTATAAAGATGTTATGCTTTGCACAAAACTCTTTTAGATCATTTTGGGCAAGGTAAGGATGGCATTCCACTTGGTTTAGCACCGGTACTACTTCACATTCTTTTAAAAGGCGCTTTAAGTGTTGTATTTCAAAATTACAAACACCGATAGCTTTTACGCGGCCATCGCGGTAAAGCTTTTCTAATGCTTTATAGGTATCCACATACTGGTCAAATTGAGGAGTGGGCCAATGAATCAAGTAAAGATCGACATAGTCCAGTCCTAATCTTTCTAAGCTTTCTTCAAACGCACGGAGTGTATTTTCATACCCTTGGTCACTATTCCAGACTTTTGTCGTAATAAATAATTCTTTACGGGGAAGAGATGATTCTTTAATTGCTTTTCCCACGCCTTTTTCATTTTGATAGATCATCGCCGTATCGATGGAGCGGTAACCTACTTGGATTGCCGTTTTAACTGCAGCAGTGGCTTGATCATCTTCAACCTGCCACACACCAAAACCAAGCTGAGGCATTTTTAATCCGTTGTTTAACGTAACAAAATTCATGATATTTGCTCCTTTTCACGATATCGTTCTAGCGATTTGGGAATCCTGGTATATACTGTCTTGGGACTTCTGTTTCTTTCCGAAGGGCGGATGCGGCTTCTAAGGTCCAATATGGATTTCTTAACATTCCTCTTCCGACTGCCACAAGGTCCGCGTCTTCGTTGCCGATCACAGCGTTTGCTAACCCTGGTTCATCTAGTCTTCCTACAGCGATTACAGGGACATTTAGTGCTTCCTTAATGGCTCTAGCTAATGGGACTTGGTACGCAACATGCGTTCCAGGTCTTCCGGCCGCAGCGATTGGCCCTTCTCCCCCTGCGCTTACATGGAACATATCTACGCCTGCCTGCTGATAAACTCTGGAAAATTCAATCGCTTCGTCGATTCCATAACCGCCTTCTACGTATTCTCTTCCAGAAATGCGCATGATTAATGGCATATTTTCAGGCATTTCACTTTTTGCAGCCTGAATGACTTCTTTGCCAAATTTGGTTAATTCCTGTCCGTACTCATCTGTTCGTTTATTTGTGTAAGCTGATGTAAATTGATGAATCAGGTATCCGTGGGCACCATGGAGTTCGATTACATCAAATCCTGCTTTTATAGCTCGTTGTACAGCCAGGCGGAATTTTTCTACCATATCTTTTATATCTTCTGTAGACAGGGCTCTTGGTGTTTTCGAATTTTCGTCGAATGGAATGGCTGATGGAGCAACGGGTACTTCTGCATCTTCCGCTTTTCTTCCCGCATGAGCTATCTGAATCCCAACTTTAGCTCCATATTGATGGCAGGCGTCTACAATCCGTTTTAATGGAGCGATATGTTCGTCTGACCATAAACCTAAATCATAATCAGAAATTCGGCCGTCTGGTTCCACATCCGTCATTTCAATAATAATTAAGCCGGCACCGCCAATTGCCCGGCTAACGTAATGCACATAATGCCAATCTGTCGCTATTCCATCTTTATTGGTAACCGAGTATTGACACATCGGTGGCATTACAATTCGATTTTTCAATTGCAGTCCTTTTAACTGGTAAGGTGTAAATAAATGTTCCATGTGAACACTCCTTCGATCGATTAGCATTTGCAAGAATTAGGCTGTGCTAAAAAGACATATAACAACATTTAGCGTCTACTTTTTTCTCCATTTTAACCGGTTTTTCTCATCTAAAAAATGCTAAGTTATGAGTCACATAAATAAAATGTATGTGCATGCATACAAATTAACATACGCCAAAACCACACGTCAAGTAAGATGTTTCCTTAACAAAAAAATGGGAACAAAGTTACCCGAATTGAGTTGCGCATCCAGTTTTCACTTCGTCCCATCTGCTTTTAATTGATCCATTAGTTTTTCTAATTCTTCTTGGACCTTATCTTTTGAAAAAGTCCTTTCAAGTGTTTGATTAAATGTAATGATTGCCCCTTTAAGCTTTTCTTCGCCTTCGGGTGTTAAGGAAGTGTAAATCGCCCTTCGGTCGTCTATGCAGATATTTCTTTTTAATACACCACAGTCCCTCGCTTCAAATCGGCTTACTAACCTAGACATGGCGCTTTGACTTAATCCGACTAAGTTCTGTAGTTGCTGTAACTTTAACTTTTTATCAGGTGCTTCATACAAAAATAAGAGAACGTAAAACTCGTTCAGTGATAATTTATGATTCAGTTGAAGGCTGCTTTCTAACTCATTTGTGATTTTTATATGCAAATTGGAGAATGATAACCAATTAGGTATTAGTTGGCGAATGGATTCCATATGTACCACCTATTCTGGTTTTTCCAAAAGGCTATTATGCCTTGTAGATTTTATCGATTTATTCTTTAATTACCCTTTATACTACCAAGTAAGTAAATTGATAGTCAATTGTACCTGTTGAATTCTTCATTTTAAGAATTGAATTTTTTTGTTTTTCAACTTATAAAACTATTTCTTATGGTATACTGTGAAAAGTTCATTTTTAGTCTTTCGAAAATTTCGATACACGCAACAAGAAAACGAGATTGGAAGGTGTGAGGTTTATGGTTCATAATCCAACAGGGAAACAGCGATTGGGGTTAGCCTTCCTGCTTAGTTTGCTTGGAATGCTTGGGCCATTTAATATTGATATGTATTTACCAAGCTTCCCTAGTATTGGACATGACTTTGGGGCACGTGCCTCGCTTGTGCAGCTGAGTTTAACGGCGTGTTTAATTGGACTGGCTGTTGGTCAGGTGATTGTTGGACCTATCAGTGATGCCCAGGGGAGAAGGAAACCATTAATCGTTTCCATTTCTTTATTTGCATTAGCGTCCCTTTTCTGTGCGCTTGCTCCCAATATTATCATATTGATAACAGCCCGATTTATACAAGGCTTTACTGCCTCAGCGGGAATCGTCCTTTCACGGGCTGTGGTACGTGATGTGTTTAGCAGTAAAGAACTGACGAAATTCTTTGCCCTTTTAATGGTCATCAATTCAACAGCCCCAATGATTGCACCCATGACAGGCGGAGCAATACTGCTTATACCCTTTGCAAGCTGGCATACGATATTCTATTTCTTATTTTTTCTCGGGGTTTTTATCGTCTTAGTAGTGGCCCTGCGTTTAAAGGAAACATTACCGCTCGAAAAAAGAGTTCCAAGCTCAGTTGGACATTCTTTACGATCAATGGGGAGTTTGTTTAAGGATCGTTCGTTTATTGGCTATGCCTTGATCGTCGGTTTTGTTCATGGCGGCAGCTTTGCTTATGTATCGGGGACGCCCTTCGTCTACCAGGGAATTTATGACGTATCGCCACAAGTTTTTAGTATTTTATTTGGTATTAACGGTCTTGCCATTATCACCGGCAGTTTTCTTATTGGGCGCTTTGCTGGGATTGTTCCTGAAAGAAATCTGCTTCGGATCGCTGTTATTACCGCTGTTTGTGCAACATTTGTCTTGCTTGTGATGACGGTGATTGAAGGACCATTATCTGCTATTGTTATAGCTATCTTTATCTACATGACTACAATTGGAATGATATTAACAAGTTCATTTACACTAGCGATGGAAAAACAAGGTCATCGTGCAGGGAGTGCAAGTGCGGTTTTAGGCATGCTCCCATTACTAATTGGTTCGATTGTATCTCCACTCGTTGGGATTAATGAGTCAACAGCAGTACCAATGGGTGCGATCTTGTTTATTACCTCCTCTATCGGGTGCATTTTCTTTTTTACACTTACTAAAAAGAAAGCACCATCGCAAGTTATTCGATTACATGCTTAAGGTTTATTTACTGTTTTTATTGAGGAATAGGCCTAGAATTGAACATTAAAAAAAATGGTCCTCATGAACTTTCATGAGGACCATTTTTCATATAGGGAGGCAATCTCAGTCCTAACAGCATCGGCATGAGGACATCTTTCTCTACCTAACGAAGATTCCTTTCCTAATGTCTAGAAAGTTTCTTTGTGTAACGTCTACAAGGTCTCCTAAATTTTATTAAACAGCAAAAACACTATTTTAAAACAGGTGCTTTTCGATTATGGGTTGCTTCTTGATAAGAATATGCCAATTTGATCAATGTTGGCTCATCAAATGCTTTTCCTAGCATTTCCATCCCGATTGGGAGACCATTATCGCTGAAACCGGCTGGAACTGAAATGGCCGGGAAGCCTGAAAACGGACTTAACCGATTGGCATTTCCTGCTCCCTGGCCACTTCCTACCACGGCTGGTAATGCACTAGAAGTTGGATAAACAAGCGCATCGAGCTCAAATTCATTAAAAGTGCTCATTAAGCTTTCCTTGGCTAGTTTTGGACGTTCGGTAATAATCCTCTGGTAATCCACATTAGTTTCTAGAGATCCCATATTATTTCTAGAGATTAAGCCGCTTTTTAAGCTCGGATGATATAATCCGCTATTAATGATATCTGTCAGTGTGTGAACAGGTGCATTTGGTCCGAGAGATGCGAGATAATCATTTAACTGAAACTTAAATTCATATCCGCTCAAACTTGGATATGCTAGAATTTGATCAAGATTCGGTATAGTGACCTCATATACTTCGGCCCCTTGCTCTTTCATATCAGCAACCGCTTCGTCCATGACCTTATTTATTTGTTGATCTTTTCCAAATAAAGCTCGTACGATTCCAATGCGAGCTTGTTTCAATCCATTTTTCTTAAGGTAATGTGTATATGTTTTCGGCACTTTACCGACACTTGCTTCCGTCACTGGATCAGCTGGGTCATACCCGGCAATTGCATCAAGTACAACGGCTGCATCTTCCACTGTACGAGCAATCGGTCCGCCGACATCCTGTGAAAGCGCAAGAGGTATAATACCATCCCTGCTAGCTAGTCCCATGGTTGGCCGAATTCCAACAAGATCATTAAAAGATGAGGGAATTCGAATGGAACCACCCGTATCTGTCCCTAATCCGACCGTTACAAAGTTTGAAGTAACAGCCGCTGCCGTACCTCCGCTCGAACCGCCAGGATATCTTGTAGTATCATATGGATTATAGGTTTGTCCGCCCAAAGAACTAATGGTTTCAAATCCAAACGCAAATTCATGAAGGTTTGCTTTTCCTAGAATAATCGCCCCTTCTTCTCTTAATCTCTTCGTTTGGTAAGCGTCATCCAATGGAAACGACCCTTTTAGCGACAGGGAACCGGCTGTCGTCTGCATATCGTATGTATCAAAGTTGTCTTTTAAAATCACTGGGATCCCGTGTAATGGACCACGGACTTTGCCAGCTTTTCGTTCTTGATCGAGCTTCTTTGCCTCAACAATCGCATCTTTGTTAATCGTAATTATAGAGTGAATACTATCATCATACTTCCCGATTCGATTTAAGTAGAATTCAACTAATTGTTCAGACGTCAACGCCCCCTTTTGCATATCGTGCTCTAAATCCAGTATCGTCGCTTCCTCAATCTCAGCTGCTAAAGCACTTTTTGCGACAGGACTAGCGGTATTTGCGGCTGCATGTACCGTGGCACCTGCAGGCATAGCTAGTAAACTTCCTGCTAATACTAAACTCGTTACGAAAGGTTTTGATTTCCTCCCCCATTTTCCCATTGTGACTCCCCCTTAAATTAAGATTCTATGAATATATCAACTTTATTTTCATTCGTCCTAAAATATGAAAGGTTTTCTGACACAGAAAAGCGCTTAGTAGAAATAACGGCATTGCCGCCTCTTCCCCCATCTTTTTCGGGAGGTAATGTTAGTAGTCTTATCAGACCGGCACCTTAGAACCATTTTCTATTCATCAAAAAACATTACTATTCTACTAAAATATCCTTTTATTGATTAAACAGTTTTCAATCATTGTTTGTGTTATTCTATTAAAATAATTCAGTAATTGAAATAAAGAAACGAGGGAATTCATTGTCACAGAGACTTATTCATCATATTGAAATCTATGTTTCTAATTTAAAGCAGAGCGATTGAATTTTGGGGTTGGTTTTTAGAAAAGTTAGGCAAGGGCGTTAAAGAAAGAGGGATGCACATTCTCTATAAAAATAAGCATCCATTTGCAGGAGGAAATCCACATTACGCAGTTTATTTTGAGGACCCTGATCGAATTAAGGTTGAATTGATAGCCCCGAAAGAGAGTGACCTCCTAAATGAGGTCTTTTCTATTACGGTTCTTGACTTTTCATGATTTGGTTTACTAAGTTTTGAGTTGCATCTTGTGACGATGGCGCAGTATTTTCAATCGCCGGCTGAACGTAGTTTAGTGCTGACTGATTAATGTTTTTAAATATCTTCATTTTATTTTCTGGATCGTTCTGATTTGGAATACTTTCGTTCATCATCTATTCCTCCATAGTTAAATTCACTTCTTATTTTCTATTTTATTTTGAAAAATATACATTAACTGTTAACTACTAGTAAAAAAGGCTCAAATTATTAAATTTTATAAATTTTGATTTGATTCTAGCAACTTCTCTTGTATACTGAAAAAAGTTAAATAAACATAACTAGGGGAGTCCAATAGTTTGGGCTGAGAGAGAAACACGCTTAAGTTTCTTGACCCTTTGGACCTGATCTGGATCATACCAGCGTGGGGAAGTTGAACAAGCATCTCTTAACCTGAGATAAACTTCTACATAAAAAGCCGGGTCCATCCTTAAGTGGACCCGGCTTTTTATGTACTTCAATTATTCCCATCCACTTGTTATGTTCTAGAACTCGTCCTTTTATTAAAAAAAAGGGAGAGATTTATCAATGGTATCCACCTCATTAAGTGAAAAGAACATTTCCATCATGTCAAGCTTTTCAGGCAGTAAAAAAGTTTATGTAGAGGGTTCAAGATCCGATATTAAAGTTCCTATGCGGGAAATTGAACTAAGCGCGACAACAAGTACCTTTGGAGAGGAAGCGAATCCCCCGGTACGGGTGTATGATACAAGCGGCCCATATACAGATTCAAATTATTCCGTAGACATCACAAAGGGCCTTCCTGCTCTTCGAAGTACTTGGATAAATGAACGTTCTAACGTTGAAGAATATGAAGGCCGTGAAATCAAACCAGAAGATAATGGTTATCAAGATCTACATGACCCTAGGGCTAGTCATAAAATATTCCCTGGATTAAAGCGTAAGCCATTACGAGGAAAAAAAGGGAAAAACGTGACACAGCTCCATTATGCAAAACAAGGAATCATTACCCATGAAATGGAATTTATAGCCATCAGGGAAAATATGAAACCTGAATATGTTCGTGATGAAGTCGCAAGAGGCCGGGCGATTATTCCTTCTAATATCAACCACCCAGAGACAGAACCGATGATCATCGGACGGAATTTTCATGTCAAAATTAATGCAAATATTGGGAACTCAGCTGTGTCCTCTTCAATTGAAGAAGAAGTGGAAAAAATGACGTGGGCCACTCGCTGGGGCGCCGACACAATCATGGATCTTTCTACAGGGAAAAACATCCACACGACTCGTGAGTGGATTATTCGAAACTCAGCCGTTCCTGTTGGTACGGTTCCGATTTATCAAGCACTTGAAAAAGTGAACGGAATTGCCGAAGACCTGACCTGGGAAGTTTTCCGCGATACCTTAATTGAGCAAGCTGAACAAGGTGTCGATTACTTTACCATCCATGCCGGGGTCCTCTTACGCTATGTTCCGTTAACAGCGAAAAGGTTAACCGGAATTGTCTCACGTGGCGGTTCGATTATGGCCCAATGGTGTTTACACCATCATAAAGAAAACTTTTTATACACTCACTTTGAAGAGATCTGTGAAATTATGAAGTCATATGATGTGTCCTTTTCATTAGGAGACGGGCTGCGTCCAGGGTCGATTGCCGATGCAAATGACGAAGCACAATTCGCGGAATTAGAAACTCTAGGAGAATTAACAAAGATTGCTTGGGAACATGACGTACAGGTAATGGTCGAAGGGCCAGGACATGTACCGATGCACCTGATTAAAGAGAACATGGATAAACAACTAGAAATTTGTAAGGAAGCGCCCTTCTATACACTGGGACCTCTTACAACGGATATTGCTCCCGGATATGATCATATAACCTCTGCAATTGGAGCGGCGATGATTGGCTGGTTTGGTACCGCTATGTTATGTTATGTAACTCCAAAAGAACATTTGGGACTACCTAATAAAGAGGACGTCCGCACAGGTGTGATAACCTACAAAATTGCTGCGCATGCAGCTGACTTGGCCAAGGGCCATCCCGGAGCTCAAAAAAGAGATGATGCATTGTCAAAGGCTCGTTTTGAGTTTCGCTGGAGAGATCAATTTAATTTATCTTTGGATCCTGAACGTGCACTGGAGTACCATGATGAAACACTGCCTGCCGAAGGGGCCAAAACAGCCCATTTCTGCTCCATGTGCGGACCCAAATTTTGCAGCATGAGAATCTCGCATGATATTCGGAACTCTGTAAAAGAAAACAAACTAGATTCAGAAGAAATAATTGAAAAAGGAATGCAGGAAAAAGCAGAAGAGTTTAAACAATCTGGTGGTAACATCTATCAGTAAATTTTTTAGAAATCGGAATAATTATATGTGACTTAATAAAAACCTTACCTTAGTTACTTGTCGAGGTAAGGTTTTGCTGCCTTTCATTGTGAACTATTCTTTCCTCAATTGATTTATCTCTCTATATATTAAAAGGAAATTGACGCATGCCAAATCATACGTCAATTCGCCTGTCGGGTTTATTTATATTACTGAAGGTGTGGTACTTTTTTTATGGCCTTCTTTTGGATTGGGACTTCTTCCTTTTTACCAGGCCGGCGGATAAAGAAAGCTAAAATAAAGGCAGCAATCGATAAATAGGTGGCAATCATAAAGGCATCATCGATCCCCATTACTGTTCCCTGTTTAATAACCATCGCCATATGAACCTTATCCGTTGGAGAAATCTGTTCCTGACTCATAATAGATTCCACATGTTCTTTCCCTTGATTGGTCATGATAGAGACAAAAAAGGCCATGCCAACTGCCCCTGCCACCATCCTTAACGTGTTCACCATCGCCGTTCCATAACGATTTAAACTAAGGGCCAAATCATTCAGACCCGCAGTAAAGATCGGCATCATAAGGATTGACATTCCAAACATCCGTGCCGTATATATCCATAAAACATAAGTATATGATGTATTCGTATGAAGCTTTGTTAGTGCATAAGTAGTCACTATTGTGATCGCTAAGCCGATGATTGCTAACCATCTTGCACCATATCGATCAAACAGCTTCCCTGTGATCGGTGACATGACTCCCATTACGATGCCGCCTGGGAGGAGCATAAACCCTGCTTCAAGTGGTGTGAAGCCATGGATATTTTGCATATAAATCGGCATTAAAATCATTCCTGAGAACATGGCCATCGTGACAATCACGTTAATAATCGTGGTTAACGTAAACATTCGATACTTGAAAATCCGAAATTCAAGTATAGGATGACCCACCGATAATTGACGCCAAACGAACAGAACTAGGCTAATTCCTCCGATGACAAACAAAGTAACGACCTCCGGATCGGTCCACCCTTTGGTTCCTCCTGTTGAAAAACCATAAAGTAAACCGCCAAATCCAATCGTCGATAAAATCACACCAAGGACATCTAATTTTGGACGGCTTGTTTCTGTCACATTTTTTACAAAGAAGATAGCTAATAAAAAGTCGATCACTGCAACCGGTGCAATGATATAAAACATCGTATGCCACGAGTAAGTTTCAATGACCCACCCTGCCCAAGTTGGACCGATCGCTGGAGCAAAGTTCATGGCCACACCAAAAATCCCCATCGCAAACCCGCGCCGTTCAATTGGGAAGATCGTAAAAATAACATTTGTTATTAATGGAAATAGAATGCCTGCCCCGATTGCCTGGACAACACGACCAATTAAAATGATATTAAAAGCAGGTGCAATCGCACAAATAAACGTACCAATTGCAAATACACCCATGGAAAATAAAAATAATTGCCTTGTTGTATATCTTTCCATTAAAAACGCCGTAACAGGGATTACGATTCCATTAGTTAACATAAAAATAGTACTTAACCAGTTTGCGGTAGAAGCGGAGATATCAAAAGTCTCCATAATTTTGGGCAATGCTACATTAATGACGGTTTGATTCAAAAATGCTACAAAAGCCCCAGCTAATAAAACCGCAAATATCGGTGTTGTTCGAATAACCTTGTTTGTTGTTTCCGTAATACCCAAGTGAATAATTCCTCCTGTATAACTATTTCTAAAATGACCCTTAGTTAGTATATTACCGGATAGCATGTGTATACAAGGAAAAAGAAACATTCGAAGCATGGGGACGGTTCTTTTGCTTCCTTAGAAGCATGAGAACCGTCCCCATGCTTCCATTCTTCTAGAATTCTTCGTATGTAGCTGGGTCTTGGTTGTTGATTCTGCCATCTTGGCGAGTTAATCCAGAGATTAAGTTCATTTCTGTATCATTTAAGGTAAAATCAAAAATAGAAATATTTTCAAGCTGCCGTTGCGGTGATGCAGATTTAGGGATTGAAATGGCTCCAAGTTGATAATGCCAGCGCAAAATAATCTGTGAAATCGATTTTTGATGGTGTTCGGCAATTTGTTGAAGCGTATTATTTTGTAACACTTCATTGGCACGTGCTAACGGACTCCAGGATTCTGTTACAATATTGTTTTCTTTGTGCCAGTTTCTTTGTGAGGATTGATTAAAAAATGGATGTAATTCTATTTGGTTCATGCTTGGTTTTACGCCTGTTTCCTTTTCTAAACGCTCTAGATGTTCAGGCAAGAAATTGCAAACACCAATCGAACGAATTAGACCCGATTTTTTGGCGTCAATTAAAGCTTGCCAAGCTTCAACATAGGTATCTTGCTTAGGATTTGGCCAATGTATTAAGTAGACATCATAATAATCTAGATTTGCTCGATATAACGATTCTTGAATGGTTGTAACGGCCATATCATAGGTTTGATAGCGGCCTGGCAGTTTGGAGGTGATCTTTAACTCCTCTCTTGGAACAGAACTTCGTCGAACGGCTTCACCTATTGTTCCCTCATTTTCATAATTATAAGCTGAATCGATCAATCGATAGCCGGTATCAATCGCACTTAAGATCGATTTGACTCCTTCGTTCCCCTTAAGCTTATACGTACCTAAACCAATAACTGGCAGTGTCAGCCCATCATTTAGTGTAATCTCTGGAATTGATTTCCCCATCTCTCATCTCTCCTTTCAAGTCTATCTTTAAATTACCATAATGATTATTAGATTTCATTGAAATAGATTGAAGTGAAAAGATAGATCGACTAACTGGAGATTTACTTTATGAAAATATGGGTAAGATACATATCAAACCATTTCTTTAGAAAGAAGGGATTATAATGATTTGGACAATTGTCGGGTTATTACTATTATTCTGGGTACTTGGGCTTGTATTCCATATAGCCGGAGGACTTATACACCTTCTATTAGTAGTGGCTGCCGTGGTCATTATCTTCAAATTTATTACCGGCAGGACGAAGAATCGAGCGTAAAGAACAAAATTATGAAATTATGGGGACGGTTCTTGTGCTTATTACTTAAGAAGCATGAGAACCGTCCCCGTGCTTCCTCTATTGCTTTTTAATGGGCGTAACGACGGCAAATAGGTTTTCGGTTGGATCGGAGACATTAAATTCGATGATTTTATATCCATTCCCTCCATTTTTGTTTTCGTTTTTCTGTGGTGTTATTACTAGGTTGTTATTCATTGTCATACTTCCTTCCTAACTTTCTAGCACAGAAGTTACTTTATGATGGATATTAGAAAATGTGACTCCCATTTTTATGATAATTCAATTCTACTCACTACTACATAACGAAAGAGCTGCCACACGTGCAGCTCTTTCGTGTTGCAGCTATTCCTTTAAAACTCTTTTCGCACCAACATATCGATCTTTCCAATACTTTAACGTTAATGATTGAATCGAAACACCCTTTGAGGTAGCTGCGATAAATTTATTATTTCCTAGATAAATTCCGACAAAGGAAATATCTTTTCCATTGGTATTAAAGAAGACCAAATCCCCTTCTTTTAGGTTGCTCTTTACAACAGGCTTTCCAAGTTTGTATTGATCCTTCGAAGAATGAGGAAGTTTTAGTTTAGCAGCAGACTTATAAAAGATATATTGTGTATACCCAGAAGCATCGAATCCTTTTGGAGTTGCACCAGCCCATTTAAAGGGTGTTCCAACATACCGTTTTGCCACAGCTGTTACTTCCTGCCCCCAAGAAGTTGATGCTTGCGCCTTGTGTAAAAAAGGAGTGAACAAAAACGCCATTGCTAATGCCAAAGATGTGAATCCTGCTAATACCCATTTTGGCAACCGTAAACTTTGAATCATTTTCATAGCCCCCAATTAATGTCATTTTGTTGATCAACATTTATTTAGACCTTAGGAGGACTGTTTTAGTTTCGGTACTTTAGTAAGATTCACTCGACAAAGTATTTTACGTCTTTTGACACTTTTTTCTTCAAAAGAAAATTTTGGAAAATGAAAAAACCCTATTTCCATAATCGGAAATAGAGTCTCTTAATCCAGGAAGAATTACTGTGACAGCAGCTTCTGAGCGACAATATACCCGGAACCGCCATTCACTCCATGTCCCGGCCAAGTTGCGGCACCGAGCATATAGACATTTGGAATGGCGGTCTGATGACCAGGCTGCCCAGGAAGGGGTCTAAACAAGTAGCTCTGCGCCAAATCGTGTGCGCCGCCATATGGATCCCCTGGGCCTGCATTCGGGTTAAATCTAGCGATCGTATCAGGTGTAACCACATATTTACCAATAACCGCACCTGGAATGTTCGGAATATGTCTGCTCACTACATCTAGTACCCGTTCAGTAAACCGCTCTGTTAAATCATGGGTCCAGGATCCGTCCCCCACCTCAATTTGATTAGCCGCATCCCCGC
Organism: Bacillus sp. ISL-18; assembly: GCF_018613415.1. Taxonomy (GTDB): domain Bacteria; phylum Bacillota; class Bacilli; order Bacillales; family Cytobacillaceae; genus Neobacillus. Next base: position 127,754 of record NZ_JAGGQG010000030.1, read on the forward strand.
GTGGACGAATGGGCACTTCCAACACCTGCAGCCGCATAATGGCTTTACCTTCCGGGGCACGAGTTGGGTCAAGATTTGTCGAACAGTCAACCGTGAATGTTGGTTTAGCCGGCAGCAAATCAGCCATCCCTTGGGCAATCGCCAGTGTAAATCCGTCCAACCCGTCCGTTAAATGCGGCTGGCCAACACGATGAAATCGCTCATCCGGCCACTGCGGCGGTTCGCTAAGGGCTAAATGGATCTGCACACAGCCGCGGCCATATCGGAACTTTTCTGCTTGGGTACGAAGTGGTGATGAAATTTCCGTATCCTTTAGGAGGGAGAGATAAAGTTGATCAGGCGTAGTCGTGGCAACCACAGCCTGTCTAGCAAAGTATTTTCTTCCCCTAGCTGTCCGAACACCCACTGCTTTCCCATTTTCCACTAAAATTCGCTCAACTAAAGATTGCGTTATAATCTCCCCACCCTGATCCTTTATTAGTTGGATCAAAGCGTGGATCAGTTTTTCACTGCCACCCTCTGGTGTCGGCATTCCGCCGCCCATCAGTGCCATCGTCGTAAGCGGCACCCAAATACCGCTCCCGACTTCATCTGGCGTTCGCCCCAGATGAGTGACCCACGATGCGAGCATTGCCCTTGTTACCGGTGACTTAAGAGAATTCACGGTATGACGAGCTGTTGTGACAAAAGAGGCAGCAAAAGGTGAATAACCACTTCCTCCCTCATCATGTAACAAGCGCTTAATAATCGGAGCGGCTTCAGGGCTTGATAAATCCATGTTAAATAAGCCGAAAATATCGTTCACATAAGGATTTAACTGTTCAAACATGGCCGCCAACGCCGAACCATCACCAGGTGCAAGCCTTTCTGCTTCTTCCATGAGGGCCGCAAATGAAGTCGGCAGAACCGCTGTCTGTCCGTCTTCCATCGATACCCCAGTAGGCAAATCCGTATTTAAATAGTTTAGTCCCCTCTTTTCTAGTTCCTCTCTAAGTTCAGCATACGCGGGACCAGTGGTAAAAAGCGGATGTGCTGCAGCAAAAACATCGTGCTTGAATCCAGGTAATGTCAACTCTTCAGTGCGCAGAAAACCGCCTGGACGATCATTTTTTTCTAACACTAGCACACTACGGCCTGCGCGGGTTAAATAGGCCGCTGCTATTAACGCATTATGGCCGCTTCCAACTATAATCACATCATATTTTCCCACCCGATATCTCTCCTCCATATAGCTTATCACCAAGTTATACGTAAAAAGATATTCTTGTATTTGGATATTAAGTACTAATTCTAGCTTAAATTTATTAGATAGTTCGTGCTTTGTAGTTCAGAAATGGCTCCTAAAAACTAGAAGAGGGGAACATCAGTTAAGACGTTCCCCTCTTCTAGTCATGACCCCTATAAACTTTAGAATTGGTATTTTATGTTTATTTAACTTCTTCCCAATAATATTGAATAGCTTCTTTCCTAACTACCTCTGGGCATTCCACTTCCTCTTCCCAGTGGTCGTAATTGTTCTCTCCATTCACATGTTGGATATCAACAGTGTAATATTTATCTTGGTATTTAAAAATAATCACGACCATCTCAGAATACCCTGCATCATCATGTCCAAGCTCTTGGACAAATTCTAGTCCATAACTTTGATGGTTTTTTCGTTCGGCAACAGAATCTAGTAAAATATTTTTTGGAAACTTCATTTTTTTCCTGCTCCTTCATTTTATCTGCGTTTTTTACTACATAATAAAATCATATTATAGGGTTGATTGCAAGGGCAAAATATTGACACTTTTTCTAGACAGCCATTCTTTCCCCTATGTCGTTTATTCTCTACTTTATTTCTAAAACCTTTATTTGTATGGGTTAGTATTTAATATCTATTTTTGAAAAGCCCCTGCTTTTTGATTCATAGATGGTCCTCCTTTCCTTAGCATTTTATATTGCCACCTCACCCTTTAGATGGGATTTATGGAAAATTAATTTTGATTATGTCCAAAGCGAAAAAGGTTTTATTATAATAGTAACAAAGATCGTATAGATGGGGGATCGCATATGAAATTGATTTCGATTTGTCCAAGCAATACCGAATTAGTAGCTTATTTAGGGTTAACATCTTCCTTAATCGGGATAGATAATTTTTCTGACTGGCCCGAAGCAATCAATGGATTACCGAGGCTGGGACCAGATTTGTACATAGATATGGATAAATTAGAAAAGTTACAGCCTGATTTGGTTTTAGCCTCCCTTTCCGTTCCAGGGATGGAACGCAATATTTCAGAAATGGAAAAACGTCAGATCCCATATGTCGTTGTTCCGAATCCACAAACCTTGCAAGATGTAGCAAACTGTCTTTTGTTTGTCGGAAAAGCAACCAATACCGATGACAAAGCTCATCACCTTTATGAAAGATTTACGCGTATTCTTCAAACCTACGACTCTTTAAGCCTGCAAGTAAAAACACCAAAAACACTTTATTGGGAATGGTGGGCAAAGCCCATATTCACTCCAGGTGCTGGTAACTGGTTGACCGAAATGAGCCGCCTTGCCGGTGGACGAAATATTTTTGAAGATCATTCTGAAGCAAGTGTCCAAACAGACTGGGAAGATGTAAAAAGCAGAAATCCAGACGTTATCTGCATTGTATGGGTAGGTGTTCAGAAAAAGAAAGTAAACCCAAAGGTCATCCTCAAACGTCCAGGTTGGCGGCAAATGAACGCTATTAAAAACAGACAACTCTATATTCTCGATGAACCTCTTTTTTGCAGGCCATCCCCCCGCCTATTAAACGGGTTGGCGAGAATTGGACATTTCCTTTATCCTGACATTTATCCACAGGTAAACGAACATCTCGACTTGTTAATGAATTCTTGACCGATTCGGAATAACTGAATCAAAAAAAAAACACTTACTCTTGGTAAGTGTTTTTTTAAATATTTGTTCCATTTACGATGCTAAAAATTTATCGATAGCCGACTGGTTTTCATCCAGGTTGACGCGGAGGACTGCTCCAATTCCATCAAATGTTTCATTTCTAAAAGAACCATCCACTGGAATACGTATGGTTTTGATGTCACCGGATTGCTTGGTTAGCACATCTTTCCCCAACGAAAACATCGTGGATTTATCTAAATTGGTATCAACATATGAACCAACAACACCCATTATTTTTGGAAGTTTTACTAAGGTCCCAACACTTAAAGCTTCATCCTTTAGTTTCCCAATGACTTCCTGCTGTCGTTGCACACGACCAAAGTCACTAAGATTATCATGTCTAAAGCGGACATATCCTAATAACTTATCCCCATGTAAAACCTGCTCTCCTGGCTCTATGACCATGCCAATCCCAGAAGACATTTCATGTGGTACATCTACCTTAATTCCATCAGGTGCTACGATATCTACAATTTTAGAGAATCCTTTAAAATCAACTACTGCATAATAGTTTACATCAATATTAAAATTTTCTTTAATCGTTTTTCTTAGTAATTCTGGACCGCCAAATGCATACGCAGCATTGAGTTTTTGCTTTCCATGACCGGGGATATCGACATACGTATCTCTCATGATGGAAATTAATTTCGCTTTATGGCTGTTTTGATCGTAATGGGCAATCATGATGGAATCCGTTCTAGAATGCTCTTCTCCCCGTGAGTCACTTCCTAACAGAAGGACATTGATTTTTCCAAACTTCACTTCTTCGCCATTAAAAGCGTACGCTTTTTTTGCATTATTGTTGCCTTCCTTACCGAGCATAACTCCTTGAGTATACTCATAAGCACTATACGCACCAACCCCAATAATCATTAAAAGGAATAAAAACATAAAAACTCTTTTCCATTTAACTCTTCTTCTTCGACGCATTCTCTCCATGGTACACCTTCTATCATTATTATAGTATATTATACCGAAAAAATTTCATAGGTAGGAAACTAGTAAACTAGTAATGATCTATTTTCATAAAAGGACAACTTAGATTTCCTAGTTTTAAAATATACTGATTTGTGGCTAATTTGTCAATTTTTCATTTGTCCTAGACGGATTAGCCTATATTTCTACCATTAAATTGATCCACTCTTAATCCGTTACCTATATACCTCCTTTTTGCATCCCTAAACCAAATGGATTGGCCAATTCGATTAAAGGTATATTATTTAATTTCAAGAAAATGAGAGTGTTTCCTATGAACACTCCCAATTACTCGTATTTATTTTATATGCTCGTCTATTTTTTCAATAATGGTTTGATAATATCCAGCTGGGTGTGGAACAAATTGATCTCGTCCAACGAGCTGATCAATTTTGTGCTTACTTCCATCAGCCTTTATTTCATACCCCGTCACTCGAATCACATCTTTGGATCCAGCCCACAGATGGCTGAAGTCGTTAAAATCAACTTTTACGATCCCTGCCACTTCTTCTGTTTGAAGATGAAAGTCCTCGATCTCCACATGGCATTTATATAAAAATACGTTCGCTATTTCATTATCGATATAAGTTCCCTGAATCGAGCAATACTCAATGATTCCTAGTGGCAGGAGCTCTTCAAAGGTAACATCGACACCTAGTTCTTCTTTCACTTCACGGACACCATCTGCTACCGTTTCATTGGCTAATAGGTGACCGGCAGCAGTTATATCCAACAAGGACGGATTCTCTTTTTTTTGTTCACTGCGAAGCTGTAAGAGAAGATCATTATGGCTAACAAACCAACAATGGAACACTTCATGCCAATATCCCTTTTTATGTACCTCTTTGCGACTAGCCACACCCACTTCATTTCGCGCATGGTCGAATATTTTTATTTGTTCTGTCTCCATCTTGATCCCTCCTGCTTCTAGTTAATGAAGATAATCATATGTATTTTTCGCAAGCAATAAAAAGGTCACGACGATGAACAAAGCGCGGACATAACCACTTCCCCGTTTGATCGCAAATTGCGAGCCGCAGATGGCCCCAGCAAATTGGGCAATCCCCATCAATAACCCATAAGCATAATTGATGTGTCCTAAATACATAAACATGAGCAGTGCCGCAACATTACTGCCAAAATTTAAAAACTTGGCATTCCCTGCTGCTTTTAAAAAGTCAAACCCAACCATTAAAAAGGCAAATATTAAAAATGAACCAGTTCCCGGGCCAATAAACCCATCATAGAATCCAATCGCAAAAATAAGGATCAGAAAAATGGTTAAATGACGAATGGATAACTTCTTATTGGTAGTTACACTTCCCCAGTCCTTTTTAAAAATGGTATAGATCGCCACGGCCGCGAGCATAACCAGCATCAAAGGTTTCAAAATTTCAGGGTTCATCAAATGAACGGTCCATGCGCCAATCATCGAGCCAATAAACGTTAACGGAAATAGCTTATATACGGACTTGATATCAAGCTTTCCCGAGCGGTAGAAGATAATCGTACTGGTTAACGAGCCGATGGTTCCCGCTAATTTATTGGTGGCCACCGCTGCCGCGGGTGACAATCCTGTAAATAACAAAGCTGGAAGGGCAATCAGTCCGCCGCCTCCGACAACTGAATCGATAAATGCGGCTAAAAAGCCAAATACAATTAAAATAACGAATAAGGATGGATCTAAATCAAATGGCATCTAATCACACTTTCTTATATAACTATAACTATAGAAATAGTAGCTAAGATTTTCATAATTGTAAATAGTCCTTGTTAAGTTTACGTTCTTTACTTGTGCGGATGCACTTGTTTATACAAGCAGAGGATTGATTACTTTATCAATAAAATGACTCTTCCTGCCCAAAAAAGTTGCTCCCATAATTGGAACAACTTTTTATCTAAACAGCTTGTCCTTTGTAAATCCTGTTGGGCTTGTCTATTTTATTATTTCTGATTAAACAGGTTTTTTAGCATGTCTGCCAAAGAGGATGGTGGCTGATTGGCAGGTGTTGCATATTTATCTTTTAGTGATTGTAACGTTTCTTCCTGGCTTTTCTTTAGATTTTCTCTAACTTTATTTTTTCGACGTTTTTTGGCCTGCTCATCAAGCATACTCTTGAATTGCTGCTGGTTTAATTTCTGGAGTTGTTCCATCCATTCTTGGTTTGGATCACTCATTCTATTCCCTTCTTCCATTGTTTTTTGTGCTATCCAATGAGGGGGTGTCATATATCGAAACACCACCTCCGTTATTAAAGGCCAGCACTCATTTAGTTGAACCTTGTATCTTAGCTTGTCTACAAAGAACACTGCCTGTCCATTACAAAATGAAGCATAGAATAATGTATGGGAAATTTTTTGGATAGTTTGTATTATTATCCTACTATCTTTTCTAATATTAAATAAATGGTTCGATGCCCAACCTGAGCCCCCAGATTGATACACTAATACGAAAAGGTAACAAGGGATTCCTTGTTACCTTTTTTTAACCTCTTTATTTCTCAAAAGAGTAAGCCCGCTCCACTTTAGAAATTCTCACGGTATAGTTCTGATACCATTCCTCTTTGCCTTTTTGCTGTGCAAGTCGGTGCACTGCATGGTTTTTCCATGCCTCTATCGCTTCTACTGACTCCCAATAAGAAACCGTAATACCTAATTGTGAATCCCTCGCGCTTACCATTCCTAAGAAACCTGGCTGTATCAACGCCAGTTCCTCCATTGTTTCTGCCATTTTTCCATAGCCCTTATCTCCTTCTGTGCGCTCTGAAGTAAAAATGACAGCATAATAGGGCGGCTGTGGTGCTCTGTTCATCCTACTTCCCCCTTTTTTCGGTTACCTTATTTCACTATATACAAAATTTCCTATAAAAAGAGAATAAAACGAAAAAATTTCCTTTTTAGTGTTGCGTTATCTTTTCACCTATAATAAAAATTATTACATATGAAAGACATAAAACATGGTGATGATCTCCTAAGGATTCTGTAAGCCTTGTCAAACCCTTACTGGTTAAAGATTATTGCGATTCCTCATCAAGAAGGGCAAGAAAATGGGTATTTTCTTGTTCTAATCTTAGATGTTCTTCGATCTTTTTTGTACAATTTTTAAGGAACATGGTCTCTAATTTTACAATAATCATATATTTAGATGAGGATTTATTTCTAACCCATTCTATATGAAAAAGGTGAGACCATATGTTTGCCGTTCATTTTTTTGAAAACAAAAACCTATTGTTAAGCCAGCTCCTTCAACGGGTCCCTTCCGTCGGGGAAGAATTAAAAATAAAAGGCAAAAAAGGAACGATTTCAAGTGTTACCAATGTGGAAGAAAATAAATTTCATGTCCAAGTGGTCTTAGAAAAAGTCACGAAAGGCAAAAATGCAGTTGCTGACCTGTCCAAGAAGAAAAAACGGTAATATAATGCGGCCTTCAGTCCAGCCCCTCTATTTATAAAAAAATACCCTTTAAAAAGGACTGATTCCTTATGAGTCATGACAAAACCCCTTTGAACGATGATTCGATGGAAGACCGCCTCGAAAAAATTATCCAGAAAGAGAAGGAAAAACTGGATACTCTCGAGCAAAAATTAAATGAATTAATGAACAAACTGGAGAAATACTCAAAAAAGACCAATGATGACCATTCATTTTTATAATGATGGTTTTTTTCTGTTGTTCTTTCAATTGATTTCATGTGGAAGGATTTTAAATTAGGAAAACCAGAGCCTTCTAAGGAATGCTCTGGTTTTGATTTTATTTGGTTATAAAGTTAGCTTTTAAAAACGGAGATAGCACATTGTCTGAGTACGAAGGTATTTCTAGTCCTTATAGTTTCCTATTAAATTTTGTGAATTGTTTTTGTAATCAAGCGTACTTCTTAAGGACAAAAATTTTGTGACTTAAGCTTCTTTTGGCCTTAAAACTCGTTCTTGAGAACAAAATCTTAATTTACTTTCTGGATTATGAATTCAATATGGTTTCTTGCGGACAAATTCAAGCCCGAGTCCCTCTGTCTGTCCTCATAACCCCTTCATGTGGACAAATTCAATTCGGCCGTCCTTCTGTCTGTCCTCATAACCGTTTCATCGAGACAAATCCCCGTGCGTCGCCTCACAGTTTATCCTAAAACCCATCCAGTTCCCACTTGTTCTACCGCCCTACACCCATTTTTTCAGTTCCTCAATAAAGCCAACCACCTCTTCCTCTTTCGTTGCCCACGAAGTCACTAATCGAATCGCCGATTGATCTTCATCGACTTTCTCCCAAACATGAAACGAATACTTCTTCTCCAACTCAGCAATCACCCTATCAGGTAAAATCGGAAAAATTTGATTCGACGGAGAATTCGTCAAAAACGTCACATCCGCTTGTTTGAGAGCATCATGAAGCATCCCAGCCATCCGATTGGCATGATCGGCCAGATCAAAAAACAAATGATCCCGGAACAATTCAAGAAATTGGATCCCGACTACTCTTCCCTTCGCTAAGAGCGCCCCTTTTTGCTTGATATGATAACGAAAATCCTCCTTAAGAGACTCGCGGTAAATCACCAAAGCCTCACCCAACAACGCCCCATTCTTTGTTCCGCCGATATAGAAAGCGTCAACAAGGTTAGGCAAATCACTTAATTGAAGATCATTTTCCTTTGAACAAAGCGCAGACCCAAGTCTTGCCCCGTCCATATATAAAATAAGATTTTTTTTCCGACAAAAATCACTTAACGCCTGCAGCTCTTCTTTTTTATAAATCGAGCCGATTTCCGTCGAATTGGATATGTATACAAGCTTCGGTTTAACCATATGTTCATCTGGATGACCCTCTAGCACCGCTTGCACACCTGCTGGTGTTAGTTTCCCATCCTTACTCTCAACCGACAAAACCTTATGCCCTGTTGCCTCGATCGCCCCTGTCTCGTGGCCAAGAATATGACCACTACTAACAGAAATCGCTGCCTCATGCGGTCTTAAAAATGCCGAAATAGCTGTCAGATTTGTTTGCGTCCCTCCTGTTAAGAAATGTATATCCACGTTAGAGCGTCCCAGTTTTTTCTTTATCAGCTCGATTGCCTGTAAAGAATAGCGGTCTTCCCCATATCCTTCTTCTTGAACTAAATTGGTCTCCATTATGGCCTTTAGGATTTGCGGATGCGCTCCCTCACTGTAGTCATTCTTAAAGCTGTACATTTTTTAGTTCCTCCGTTTTTAATTTACCATTTTCATTACACCCTTTATCCTACCATAATCCGACAATTCAAGTGAATCCCTACTCCCCTAAGGGAGAACGGTCATATCAATATTTACCTTTGTCCTGCCTCGAATAGTTCCCCTTATCTAGGTGACGATATATATGTACCACATTATTTTTAGGGAGTGAAGTTCTTGAAAAAAGGTTTAGTCACTTTCGTATTAGCTTCTACCCTCGTTGGTTTAACTGGCTGTGCTGATAATGCTACTAAGAACAACCTAAGAAATGATGCCAACAATAGACTGGATGTTCGCAATGTAAGGAACGATAATAATAACAACCGCTTAAGTGTTCAAAATGCGAATACTCACAACCTACGCTATTCAAACCGTGCGGGTCGTGCTGTTGAAAAGCTGCAAGAAGTAGATTTAGCGCATGTTATTATCCGAAACAATGACGCCTATGTTGCCGTCCGCTTAAAAAACAATCGATTCCAAACGGGAACGGGTACCACAAACAATCGTACCAACACAGGGGCAACAGGTACTAGAGGAACCACTGGCATCACTGGTACCAATAATAATTTAGGTACTACTGGAACAAATGGACGTGACAACCACCTAACAGCACGTGGAGCAGGAACTGGTCTGAACGGAAACTATCCTAGTACAACCGGTGTCAATGCGCTTGATAATACAGGGACTGGCTTAACCCCTGGTGCTGGAGGAGCTTCTAACACTCGTGGTACAATTGGTATTCGCGGCACCAATAATAACAATGGCACTACTGGTACCATGAACAATAATGGCAACGGTACTACTGGTACCATGAACAACAATAATACTTTTACAGGTACAAATGACGGTACTGCTGGAACAAATGATGGCACTACTGGTACGAACTACCGTAGTGTGTCATCACCTCTTGATCAACGAATTGCCGATCAAGTCCGTACAGCAGATAAGGGCGTCCACCGTGTCTATATTTCATATGATCGTGACTTCTTCCGTCAAATGACCAACTATTCAACTGATTTAAACACAAAAGGCCGTAACAAAAACAACAACAGCCTTTGGAATGACTTTAACAATACCGTTAAGAATATCTTCCGTTAAGCGGTAAAAGGAAGCATTGCTTTTCCTCATTGGGAAATGGCAATGCTTCTTTTGTTGACTAATTCATTAATTGATCCTTATCATCTGCTTGCGGAGGTTCCTCCATCCAGCCATTCTTAATTAAAATATTGGCCCCATCTTCCGCATATAAGGAAATTTCTGGAACTAAAGAGGCGTACCGAAGGGCCAGATCTTTCCTAGGACTTGCAGCTATTGCCATTCCATAGTTCCCAACTCCAGCAGCAATCATCGCTGATGTCATAAACATCATTAACTTATCTGAAAATACCGATGCTGTGGAATCCATGACAGCTGCATCCCAGCTCATTGGTGCGGGGAGATCTTCTTTCAAGAGGAAATCGCTGAAGATATTCATGTGTTTATGAGCAATTTGTTTGCCTCTTTTCAGGAACTGCTTGACCTCTTCACTTTTAGCAATCTGACCAAACCCGGTGATTAAAGCTTTTCCAATCGCATTTGTTTGTACATTCATAAACAGATGAGTAATCTCAATCGATGTCAACGCTCTTTTTTTGCCAAGAATTCCGTTTATAAATTGCTGTTTCTCGACAAAGTCTACTTTATCAGGTATTGAAATAAACGGTGGTCTAATATATGTCCCTTGTTTTAACATCAATTGCCGCGATAGGTCCTGTAATTTAACTGCTGCTTGTAAAACTCGTTTATGAAAAGATACCACATCTTCTCGAGTAGTTAATCCCAAGGCCGCGCTGCTGGCTGCCATGGCAAGTATCGACATTTGTCTTAAAAACATCAGTACGAACGTATCGGAAAACAGTTTTGGTGCTTCAGGCAAAACATCCTTGTCCGTAAAGCCAAATGGAATAGGAAAGTTTTCTTTTTTGAAAAAAGCCTGTAGAAACTCAACATGAATTTTCGCTTCAGTTAACGTAAATTCAATAATGGTTCGTACTTCTGGATCAGTAGCTTTTTCCAAAAAGTGGCTGTTTACACAAATAGCAGAGGTATCATTTATGTATTGAGACCATAATGTCGACATTTCCGCGGCCGTCAAACGGATTTCTGATTGACCTACCATTTAGAACCCTCCTTACGCTAGGATTTACCTTTTTTCTTTAAAAAATTGAAAACCATAAAGCAGCATTGACTTAATAAAAAAGAGCATGGAAAGCTGATATTTCTTCAAGTGGATCAATGATGCGATTCTAAATTTTTCTAAGAAGCTCACGAATGGAAAGGTAAAAGCTGTATCGATGACAAGATTGGTTAAGATGTAAATCCAAAATTTACCATATGTGAATTTTAAGATCCACATGGAACCAATAAAGAAAGGGCCCCAAATTAACGGGAATTCTCCGATTGCGTTCGGGCTTATTTTTTCATAAAAATACCACCAGTGCCTTTTCTTCGCAATGATACTTTCCAATCGTACAACGATGGCAATAAAAAGGCATGCCGGCCAGAATCTCTTGACTGTTTTCTTTCCTAATAACAGAATGGAAAACCAAGGAAGAATTAACATGATAAGTAAAAATAACTTGGATTGTTTCACTTATAAGTGCCTCCAATTCATTCTTCTGATGTTAGGTTTTCCAAGCAGAGAGAGAAATATGAATGGTTGTACAATCATTCCAAAAACAAAAAGAGCGATTTCCCAATCGCTCGATCATCTGTTTCTTTTTTTTACTTCATACAGTTTTCGTTTGATTTCTTTTTCAAGCTGCAGGAAAAAGCTTTCTACTCCCTTGGTGGCGCCAGAATCTAGAATCCTCTTCCCTGCTAACCCCAGTGCCCCCGATACCTCGCCTTTTGCTTTACAGGTTAAGTGGGTTACCCCTTGGTTCTCTTTAAATAGGAGGAGAGCCGTGCCATTCATTTGACCCAGACTGCCATCCCCATTGATCTTTAGTCGTAATAAGGTTGGTGATTTTTCTTCAGCAAGGTGAATTTCTAGTTTAAATAGATCTTGGATTGGTCCCATATTGATTTCCATTTCACCCATGTAAACGCCAGGTGATGTTTCTGAAAATGACTTGCATCCCGGTAGTGAATACTTTAGAACCTTTTCATTCTTAATATACTTCCAAACAATCGGCCTAGGTAATCCGAAACGATATTGGTATTCAACTTCCACTGTTTCTCCTCCAATAACAGCAGATTCTTGTGGTCCTTTTCCCTTAATCTTATTCATGGATAGGCAATGATGTTAAAAGAAACTCGTTGGGATTGTAACCGTTCGTTAAGCTGACTCGCATTGTCGTCAGATACGACTTGGTCGAGTCAGCTTTTTTGGTACAACTTATTTTTCTTTATCTTCTTCTTGGTTTGGAGTAATTTCCTCCGAGAATTCTGTTAATAAGCCTGGTTTTGGTTGTATTCCTTTCCTAGTTGCCTGTTTATTCTGGGGATTAGTCCGAAATCTCATGACAAAATAAATAGCTGAAAACAAAACCACCATGATGATTCCTGACACGAGCCCTACCCCTTGACCCGGTATTAACGGCATACTCAAAAGAACAATGATTAAGCTAATTAAAGCTATATACGAGGTATAAGGAAAGCCCTTTACTTGACAGTTCCCTTTAGGCGGACAGCCCGCCCTTTTGCGAAACCGGATATGGCTGGCCATAATCACGGCATACGTAAAAATCAGTGTAAAACCACTTGTGCTTATCAAAACTAAATAGACTCTAGGGAACAACAGACCGAAACCCAATCCTAAAAGCATTGCTAGACCTGAAAAAAGAATGCCTCGATAGGGTACATCCCTTAAATCTTTTAGCAATTGCGGTGCATGTCCCTCATCAACTAAAGAACGAATCATTCTGCCAAGCCCAAAGATGGCAGCCAGCATCGCAGACAAACTGGCAGAAATCAAAACCAAATTGAGGGCCGAACCTGCCCAGCCAATCCCCCACCGATCTAGTGATGCCACCATCGGACTAACGGTCTCATTTAGAGCAGCGGTCGGAATCAGTGGCAGAAGCACTGCCGCATAAACGATATACAATCCAACTAAAGAAAACACGGTATAGCGAATTGCCTTAGGTATGGTATTGCTAGGATCTCTTGCTTCTGAAGCGGCTAGACCAATGATTTCAAAACCAGCATAAGCAAAAACCACGAGTAACATACTACCGGCAATGCCCTTAATCCCGCCAGGCATGATTGACTCTCTTGCTAACTCCCCTGCCCCAATCGCTCTTGCGCCAGGTAGCAGACCGGCGATTAACACAATTGCGGTAAGGATAAAGAACACAATGGCAAAGATTTTCACTCCTGAAAGTCCGCTGACGATCTTGCCAAATTTGTCTGCTCCTAATAAGTTGACGAGTGTCACCACAACGATGAGTATGCTTCCGAAAATAGCAATCGATAAATGGGGAAACCATTCACGAAGGAGGATAGTAATGGCTGTAGCTTCACTCGACATCGATAAAATCGTACCTGTCCAGTAAAGCCAGCCAACGACAAAGCCAAATCCTGAACCAAGTTCTCGGGCCGCGAAATTACTAAACGATCCGACAGTAGGATCGGCAACCGTCATTTCGGACAAAGCATATAAGATTAAATAAACAAGGACGCCTGCTAAAATATAGGACAATAAAATAGACGGCCCAGCTGCATGGATGGCAACGGATGATCCTAAAAAGAAGGAACCTCCAATGACACTTCCTAAGGCCATCATCGTTAACTGCCACGCGGACAGTCCTTTGCTTTTTGTCTCCATTAAACGCTCTCCCATACTCTAAATTTTGTCAACAACAGATAAGGATATTATTTGCTCCGGTTAACCATTTGATTCTGGAAACAATTTGGACCTTTGTGGTGAGACGGCGAATGATAACCAACACTTTTATTCCATTAAAGCCAACGAAAAGAAACCGCTCAGGTCTCTCCTTGAGCGGTTTCTTTTCGTGCTTATGTTTGAATTAGCTGAATATTACCTATAAGTATGTTGGCTGGGCTCATTAGCCATGCCAATGTTTACATATTCTTTCTCTAATTCGCTCAGGGTCATTTCGTACAAATGCTTATTTTTAATCTTATACACCCCTGATTGGATTAATTGATCCATCAAACTTTGTCTTCTATCGTGGACAGCTTCCTGAAGTAATTCGCTCACCTGAGAAAACCTCCATTCATAGACTGTTATTTTTGACCTTCTGCCCTTAATTATAAATAGTCCTATTTTAGAATATTGTCGAATCGGCACATAAACGGAAACTTTAACCTTATTTTAATGAACGCAACAATTTTCCAATATGAACATAATGTTTTACTACTATATTTAACGTGATGGTTCCTTGTTAATTTTTGATGGTTGAATGAATAATTGCTATACTCATTTTAAGTACAAACTCTCGAGAGACCAAGGTGAAGAATGATGATGAGATACGCAAATTTAGATGGTGTTGAAAATAAAAAAACATTTAAAGACATGCGAAAATGGCAAAAAGAAAGAAAAGCCAAGGTAAAAGATTTAACGAGTCAAATTGAACAGTCACCAGTAAAAAAGATAACAGAAATCAACGAAAACAGGAGCAAAACTACTTATACCTGGATCGGCCATTCCACCTTTTTAATCCAGCTAAATGGGATGAATATTTTAACTGACCCCGTTTGGGCCAAGCGGATGGGTTTTCAGAAGAGATTAACAGCACCCGGCATAGCCTTAGAGGATATACCAGAAATTGATGTTGTGGTGATTTCGCATGGCCACTATGATCACTTAGATTTCCCAACGTTAAAAAAAGTAAAAGGCAACCCTCATTATTATGTACCAGCTGGTTTAAAATCACTCTTTTTAAAAAAAGGTTATCAAAATGTAACGGAACTCAACTGGTGGGATAGTGCTGAAAATCAAGGGATTTCCATTCACTTCGTCCCTGCTCAGCACTGGACAAGAAGGTCCTTGAATGATATGAATACCTCCCATTGGGGCGGATGGATATTTCAAAATGAGAAAGAAACTCTTTATTTTGTTGGCGATACCGGCTATTTTAGCGGCTTTAAACAAATTGCTGATCGATTTGAAATTGATACGGTGTTTATGCCGATTGGTGCCTACGAACCGGAATGGTTTATGGCCGTATCGCACATTAATCCAGAGGATAGCATCAAGGCCTTCCTAGAATTGCGAGCAAAAACCTTTGTTCCCATGCATTACGGCGCCTATCGCTTAGCGGACGATACTGGACCGGAAGCGTTAGCACGTTTATACCGAGCATGGGAAAATCAGCAGCTGCCTAAAGAACAATTGAAGGTCCTTTTACTTGGGGAAACGATCGGACATTTTAAAGAAGACCTGTTTGTCTAAGCGCCAGCATGAAGTTGACAACATTAGCTTACGTAAAAGATAATCTAAAAATAGGCTGTGTAAAAGGTTATTGTTGATTGAAGCAGAAGGCAACGAAGACTCCTCGAAAATGCTGTCGCATTTCCTTCGTGCGTGGGCGGATTCAACGATGTAAATGCACAGTCCTGCGGGAGTGCGGGTCAGGGGAGACCCCACAGGCGCAAGTGCGCCGCGGAGGCTCCCCGGCACGCCCGCGGAAAGCGAAGCCGCCTGGAGCGGAAATCAACATTCTAGTTTAACACAGCCAAAGAAATAAAAAAGGCTCCTCTACGCAAAATGCGTTTAGGAGCCTTTGGTTGACCAATCAGCTTAACTTTTTGAATTCTCTAAATCTTAACCTAATTAATCCCATAAGTAAAGTGGGAATAGGAAATATTTTAGGTAAAAAAATCTATT
>NZ_JAGGQG010000031.1 GCF_018613415.1 Bacillus sp. ISL-18
CCTATTGGTTCGCTCGACTTGCATGTATTAGGCACGCCGCCAGCGTTCGTCCTGAGCCAGGATCAAACTCTCCAAGAAAGTTGATTTAGCTCATAATTTAAAACGTTGGCTTCATTTCATAAGAAATGAATATTATTGTTTGTTGACGTTTTTGTTTGTTTAGTTTTCAAAGAACAATTTGGAGCGGGTGATGGGAATCGAACCCACTACATCAGCTTGGAAGGCTGAGGTTTTACCAGTAAACTACACCCGCAAATATAAATGTTAAATGGTCGGGAAGACAGGATTCGAACCTGCGACCCCTTGGTCCCAAACCAAGTGCTCTACCAAGCTGAGCTACTTCCCGTATATATGGCGCGCCCGAAAGGAGTCGAACCCATAACCTTCTGATCCGTAGTCAGACGCTCTATCCAATTGAGCTACGGGCGCATTTGGTAATGCAACTTTTAAAGTATATCAAAACCGTTAAGGTTTGTCAACAACTTCTTTTTTGGTGCGGCCGAGAGGACTTGAACCTCCACGGGGTTGCCCCCACTAGGCCCTCAACCTAGCGCGTCTGCCATTCCGCCACGACCGCATATAATTTAGCGACAGAATCAATCATACCATCTATCTTCATCTGTTTCAAGAGGAAATTTATGGTGCGGGTGAAGGGAGTCGAACCCCCACGCCTTGCGGCGCCAGATCCTAAGTCTGGTGCGTCTGCCAATTCCGCCACACCCGCATATGATAATCGAATGGTGAGCCATGAAGGACTCGAACCTTCGACCCTCTGATTAAAAGTCAGATGCTCTACCAACTGAGCTAATGGCTCATTCAAGGATGATTCCCTACAACTGACTCGTAGTAGATCAGATACCAAAAGAACTTGCATTCTTTCTCGCAGACCCAAAGCTAAATCAAAGGAGCTTCGCTCGTTTCTACCGACTGAACTATCGGCTCATCATTGATAAAAATCACAAATGGCTGGGCTAGCTGGATTCGAACCAACGCATGTCGCAGTCAAAGTGCGATGCCTTACCGCTTGGCTATAGCCCAATAAGGTTTTAAAATTTTAAGAAACAGGAAATGAAACAGAGTCACTCCCCGTCCCCTGATGACCCCTACGGGACTCGAACCCGTGTTACCTCCGTGAAAGGGAGGTGTCTTAACCGCTTGACCAAGGGGCCAGATTATTCTATGGCGGAGAAGGAGGGATTTGAACCCTCGCGCCGGTCACCCGACCTACACCCTTAGCAGGGGCGCCTCTTCAGCCTCTTGAGTACTTCCCCATAAAATGGCTCCGCAGGTAGGACTCGAACCTACGACCGATCGGTTAACAGCCGATAGCTCTACCACTGAGCTACTGCGGAATAATCAATAGTTATCTTCTCAATAAGGCGTTTGCCCTATCGACTCTTTACATTATAATGACCTGCTGTAATAAAGTCAACATTATTTTTACATAAAAATTATAACCAGTTTTCCGAAGAATTATAATTGGATTTCCTCAACTTTTGATAATTTTCCTCGACATTTCCCGCACACATACCTAGAAGTGTTAATACTTCTTTTTCTCTGATAGGTTGTCTTACAGTTTGTGCATTGATAAATAAGAACTTTTTTCGCAGTACGTCTCACACTACTTTCAGGCAGCTGATTGCAGAAACGAGGGGCGCCTACCTTCTTTAATAAGGACTTAAATTCAGGGTCTTTGTGCTGATAGCCTCTACCCTCAAGATGAAGGTGATAATGGCATAACTCATGCTTAATGATGCCAATTAACTCTCTTTCTCCCAGCTGTTCTAGATACTTTTTATTAATTTCGATATGATGCGTCCCTAAAAGATACCTTCCCCCAGTAGATCGTAACCTTGGATTAAACAGGGCCGTATGTTTAAACGGCTTACCAAAGAATTCAAGAGATATCTTTTCTACTAATAGTTGTAGTTCCCGCTGCTCCATTTTTACAGTTCCCCACTTTCAAGCGAACATGACAACCTATTATAGCATATATTGTATATACCTTTAATGAATGATGTACTTTTCGGGAGGTTTTACACTATGCCAACTTGGTTGCAAAACCAAATGAAAAGGGCTTTCTATGAGAAGGACCGCTATCAGATTAAGCTGCTAAACCAGTGCTGGTTTTTTTACAGAAAAAAACACTGCTCCTAGAAGCAGTGTTTACTAGTTACAGCGCCTCTAGTCCCCAAGCCTGCGGTACCAAAGGCGCTTTCCCTATCTTAAGATGGCGGCAGCATAGTTAAGGCAACACGGCCCTTTTTCATATCAACAGAGTCCACCCAAACCGTTACCACATCACCTACTGAAACAATGTCCAAAGGATGTTTGACAAAACGATTGCTGAGCTTAGAAATATGAACAAGCCCATCCTGTTTGACACCGATATCCACAAACGCGCCAAAGTCTACAACATTCCGTACTGTACCTTGGAGCTCCATTCCCGCTTTTAGGTCTTCTAGTTTTAAGACATCCTTTTTCAGCAGCGGGCGAGGTAAATCATCACGCGGATCTCGTTCCGGCTTGACCAATGCATCAATTATATCCTTTAAGGTTAATTCACCAATGGATAATTCTTCAGAAACGGATTTTAAATCAAGTCCGCCGAGAGCCGTCTTTAACGCTTCTGTACCTAAGTCCTTTGCTGAGAAACCTAGACTAGTTAACAATTTTTTTACCTCATCATAGTTTTCAGGATGGATTCCAGTACGATCAAGTGGTTGTTTACCGTCTATTACACGCAAGAAGCCAATGGCCTGCTCGTAGGTTTTCGCCCCTAATCGCGGTACCTTTTTTAATTGCACTCTACTTGTAAACTTACCTTCTTCTTCGCGCTTTTTGACAATATTATTGGCAGCAGTTTTGTTTAACCCCGCCACATATTGAAGCAGCGAAGAAGAAGCAGTATTCACATTCACCCCAACCTGGTTAACGGCGGTTTCTACCACAAAGTGCAGGGATTCGGATAGACGTTTTTGGGAAACGTCATGCTGGTATTGGCCAACTCCAACCGATTTTGGATCAATTTTCACCAATTCAGCTAAAGGGTCCTGCAGGCGGCGTGCAATCGAAACAGCACTTCTTTCTTCCACCTGGAAATTCGGAAACTCTTCTCTGGCAACGTCTGAAGCCGAATAAACACTGGCACCGGCCTCGTTTACGATGAGATAAAAGATTTCTTCCTCCATCTCTTTTAAAATATCAGCGACAAACTGTTCTGTCTCCCTGGAAGCCGTTCCGTTGCCAATGGCGGCCATCTCTACTTTATATTCGCGGAGAATAGTTATAAACTTTTCACTCGCTTCTTTTGTTTTTGAAACAGGGGGATGTGGATAAATGACATCAATTTTTAAGACCTTTCCTGTTTCATCGACTACCGCTAATTTACATCCTGTCCGATAGGCTGGATCTACACCGATGACCACTTTGCCTTTTAGAGGCGGCTGCAGCAGCAAATTTCGAAGGTTTTCTGAAAATATATGTATGGCTTGCTCTTCCGCCTTTTCCGTTAACTCCGCACGGATTTCCCGTTCGATTGACGGCTGGATCAACCTTTTATATCCATCTTCCAGCGCTTCTTGCACAAGCGGAGCGGCTGGCGAATACTGAACCCCCACCCATTTTCTTGATAAATAGGTCATAATCAGGTCTGCATTCATCTTAATTGAAACACGTAAGATGTCTTCTTTTTCACCGCGATTTAAGGCAAGAATCCGGTGGGGAACAATCTTATTGACAGGTTCCTCATATTCATAATACATTTCATAGACATTTTTTTCGTCTTTTTCTGCATCTTTCACCACGGATCCAACTGTACCCGATTTAAACGTTTCTTTACGAATCCATTTACGCCCTTCGGCATCATCAGATACCATTTCTGCGATAATATCCTTCGCACCTGTAATGGCTTCTTCAATCGTAGCCACTTGTTTTTCCTCTGATAGAAACTCTTTTGCTTTTTGCTCAACGGGGTCTTTTGGGAAAGTCATTAGCCACACCGCAAATGGTTCAAGTCCTTTTTCTTTCGCCACCGTTGCTTTCGTTCTTCTTTTTTGTTTATATGGCCGATATAAATCTTCTACCTCTTGCAGCTTTTCAGCCTTTGTGATGGCTTTACTTAATTCAACAGTTAACTTCCCTTGTTCTTCAATAATTCGGAGGACTTCCTCTTTTCTTTGCTCCAGGTTTTGAATGTACTGCCAGCGTTCTAAGATTGACCGGATTTGCACCTCATCAAGGGCGCCAGTCATTTCTTTTCTGTAACGAGCAATAAAAGGAACCGTGTTTCCTTCGTTAAGCAGTGAAATAACACTTTTTACTTGTTTAAAGGAGATCGTCAGCTCTGCAGCTATTTTTCCTAAGAGTTGCTCATCTTTTACAACCGTATCGTTCATTGAAATAATCCTCCATCCGTTATTCATTTTATTGTATCAAATTCGAGGAATGGTTTCATTAAAGGCCTCTATTCCTTTGCAAAAAGAAAAGCAAGCTAGGATTAGCTTGCTCGCAGGCAGAAAATTTAAGAGACAGGTTATGTATGAAAAAACGCTCTTTTAAAAGAGCGTACTTTAAAACTAAAATTCGATGAGACCTAAACTTACCTGTAGGGCTTCATCCACTTTCTCCATCATTTCGTCATCGAGATGGGTGATTTTATCGGTTAACCGCTGCTTATCAATTGTACGAATTTGCTCTAGCAGAATGACCGAGTCACGTTCAAATCCGTAGCGCTTCGCATCAATCTCGACATGAGTAGGAAGCTTTGCTTTTTGAATTTGAGCTGTAATCGCTGCAACAATCACTGTGGGACTAAACCGATTCCCGATGTCGTTTTGGATGACAAGTACAGGTCGGACGCCGCCTTGTTCAGAACCAACAACTGGGGATAGGTCCGCAAAATAAACGTCACCACGCTTGACAATCAAAGGATTATCCTCCGCTTACAAGACGTTCAACTGTGTGTTCTGCCTCATATTCCGCCAAAAATGCTTCTGATGCAATTCTAAGATTGATCTTAGCCATTTCCATGTATCCACGTCTCATCGACTCGCGAATTTGTCTCTTTTTCCGTTCGCGTAAATACATTTTGGTTGCTTGGTAAATAAACTCACTGCGGTTCACATTTTCTTGCTTAACGAAACCATCTAACTCAGTTAAAAGATGTTGCGGTAACTTTACTAAGATTTCCGTAGTTGCGCCAGTTTCAGACACAAACATACACCTCCACCATCACTACACACCATTTTTATCTAACCAGAAATTCATTCTGATGCTTAAATTTAACCGCACTTCTGTCTGGCCCTTCAAGGGTTTCCATCAGCGAGTTTTAAATTTAATATCTGTACCATATTTTATAATAACACTAATCAAGCCCAATTCATAGACTAAATATAATTCTACTGTATTATAAGCCAATCAAAGATGCTTTTATGCACAATTTACCGCAATATCATAAATATGTTTAAATTTCTTCCTTTACGCCTGTAAATTTACCAAGAAGGTCATTTTTTATATCGACAATTTTACCGCCCTTTTTATAAAGACGGGGAACACGATTGGTAATGATACAGGGGACCTCATAATTGATGGTGTCAAGCTTCGCCGCAATTTCATTGATCGAAATGAATTCCTGTCCCTGCCGGCCAATAAGTGTGACAGGTGTACCCACAGGCACATGAGCAGGAAGACGTACCATACACTGGTCCATACATATTCTCCCGACAATGGGCGAACGCTTTCCGTCGACTAATACTTCTTGTCCTTGCAGCCTGCGGATCCATCCATCGGCATAACCAATCGGGATTGTGCCAATCCACTCATCTTTGCTGCTTTCATAAGTCGCCCCATAGCTGACTTTAGCTCCTTGTTTCACCTGCTTCACATGGACAAGCCGTGTTTGCAGTGAAAAGGCCTCCTTCAATGGGAATGGAATTTCCTTTTCCATTTCAAGAGATGGTGTCAGTCCATACATCGTAATTCCAAGCCGGACTGCATTAAAGTAGGCTTTAGGAAATCTTATGGCTGCTGCACTATTGCTGGTATGAATATACTTTGGCTGTTTTGTTAATCCCTTTAGCATTTCCTCAAAAAGCGCTAGTTGCTGCTGAAAGTAACGAGTATCCAGTTCATCTGCTGTGGCAAAATGAGTGAAGATTCCTTCAAAATGAAATCGTTCATCTTTTAAAATGAATTGCTCGACGCTTGCTAATTCATCCCGGCTTCGTACTCCAATTCTGCCCATTCCCGTATCCACTTTAATGTGCAAGGAAACTCTGTCGCAAATAGCCAAATGCTGCTGCGCTTTCTGCAGCCAATCTTTCTGAAAAACAGTCAGCGAAATATCATACTTGGCTGCCACTTGAACATCTTCAGGCCGAGATGCGCCTAATACTAAGATCGGAGCCTGAATCCCTTTATGCCTTAACGCCACTGCTTCATCCATAAAAGCTACCGCAAGAAGGCCCGCCCCCGCTGAAAGTGCTGTTTTCGCCACTTGAACATCACCATGGCCATAGGCATTCGCTTTTACCACTGCCATGATTTCCACTTTTTCTGGTAAGTGTTTTCTTACAGAGGAAACATTTTCAGCGATACACTCCAGGTCAACTTCTGCCCATGTATCTCGATAAAAAAAAGCTTGCTCTTCCATCTTTCCACTTCCTAATTAAATTCCAGTTTTTTTACTGCCGAATGGGATGTGAACATTTATTTCGAGCGTTGATCCCCGCTCATCCATATAAAAGTATCATACTACTTTTTTCGTTTACATACCAAAAAAAAACAGGCACAAGGCCTGTTTTGGAAAGAGCTTATTTTACCGCATCACCTTGAACTGATTTTGCGATTTCAACCATCTCATCCCGCTTCAGGTTTTTCGATGCGATCATATAATCGACACCGCCTTGTGACCATGAAAGCGAATGATCCGACAACGCCCCAATGGTTGCACCTAAATCAACGATATCCCCGTCCATACGAGTCGGAACAGCAGATACAACCTTTGTGGCTGCCTTTTCTTGAACAAGTGTAAAAGATTTTTTGCCGTCATAGGTAAGGACAACCCGTTTGCCATCGTCCATTTTAACCGTCTTTTCTTCGATTAACTTGGTTCCTTTTAGTTCAAAGGTTGGATATTTAACAGAGAATGCTTGATCCTTTTCTTTGCCGCTTGCCATCGCTGGTAAATTTAACTGTGCCCGCGTCATATTCTTTTTCATATCGAAATCGTCCTTGTCAAAATTCGCATTAAATTTAACCTTCGAAAACTCAACGGTTACAAGGGCATTCCGATCAGGATCCATTACTTTGACGACAGCAGGTGATAAGTCGCTTTTATTCAGCTTAATTTCCTGGAATGGAAGCATACTATTGTTTTGATAACGGGTCTTCGTTTCAAAGATATAATAGTTCTTTGTGGAAGAGAACTTAGCCTCTCTATCCGCCACAATATCCTTTATTAAGGATTCATACAAATACGCTTGACTGCTATTTTGCGGCCAATCACTTTGAAAACGGAAGCTTTTATTCAATGCCGGTGTAAGAACAAAGACACCTTCTTTATTTCTTAGGATCATTTGACTTTGGTCTTTCTCTGCATTTTTTAAATTAACGCGGTAGAATGTAGGATCTTTATGCCAGATTTCTACATTATAAACTTGCGAATCTGAGCCCATTTTCAACGTCATCTTCGCATTGACTTTATAGCTGGTTAAATCACTCTGCTTACCCTTTAGCTCCTTTACCACATCGTCTTGTGATTTTGTTCCACAGGCAGCTAGCACGAACATGACCATTAGCCCTGTAATAAGCAGTAAAAACCTTTTCCTCATTCCTTCAGCCCCTTCTTGTCTCATTTTCATATGATTATCAAAGAAGAGAAAGGCAGGAATCAGGCTTATAAACCATAGCTGACCTTGTCTCTCCTATTTCCCTATGAATATATGAGACAACCATGGGGATTATTCTTGCAAAGAGGCAAGCTATTTAAAAAATAAGGCCCCCCAGGTGGAGAGCCAATCACATTATTCGGTCTATTCTTCTATTACAACTTGAGCAACGGCATATTCTTTACTATGGGAGATTGACAGATGCGACTGAACCTCTGGTTTTCGAAAAAGCGGTTTTCCTGACCAATCTGTGTCTATTTCTATATCTAAAAAGGATAGCTCCTTTCCAATTCCAGTACCAAATGCTTTGGAAAAAGCCTCTTTTGCCGCAAACCTTCCTGCTAAAAACTCCACTTTTCTAGCCTCAGATAAGCCTTCATACGTTTTCTTTTCGTTTACTGTTAAGATCCGGTCGACCAGCTTACTTTGCCTGCTGATCAGTTCGCGAATTCTATGCAGTTCAATAATATCAATGCCAATTCCTTTAATCACGGTTTATCCTCCTTCTATTTAACTTATTGTCAGCATATTAGTGTACAAGACCAAAAAACGGTTAAAGATGTAATAGAAAGGAGGTTTTAGCCATTTTTACCAGAACCGAAAGCTTTCGTGAATTTATCCGCTTATTTCCGATGGTCTCCCTTATTGTAACAATTCACTTAGTATTATATCTGTTAACCATTCTTCCTATCTTCCCAAACAACTGGTTCTTTGAAAATTTTTCAGGAGTCAATCTTTATATTAAGGAGGGGGAAGTTTGGAGACTGATTACCCCCACGTTTATGCATAGCGGTTTTTCACATATGCTGTTTAATAGTTTTTCCTTAATCTTATTTGGACCGGCTTTGGAACGGATGCTGGGGAGCGGCAGGTTTCTATTCATTTACCTTTTCTCAGGTTTAACTGCCAATGTGGCCACATTCATATTTGAGCCATTGACCTACACCCACGTTGGGTCAAGCGGGGCTATATTCGGCTTATTTGGCTATTATATTGCCATCATTATCTTTAGAAAGTCTATTCTGCCCAAGCAAAACAGTCAAATTATCCTCGTATTATGTGCAGTTAGTTTAATTATGACCTTCTTACAGCCAGATATAAATGTGGTTGCCCATCTGTTTGGATTACTAGGAGGATTTCTTATAGGGGCAATCCCCCACTTTAATAAAAAAGCTTTAGCAGAATCATTCCAGACCACTACATCTTGGGCCAGCAGCCAAAGGAGAAATGTCTCCTTTCAATCCCCCGTTAAGGTTCTAATTTGGTCAGTTATTATCATCCTGGCAATTCTAGGATTTTGGAGATGAATAGTCAACACAACAGGGAGTACCCGATTTTCTCTGGTCTGCTCCCTTTTTCTTGTTCTCGTGACAGAGGCTAATTTAAGTTTTTAAAAGCGGCCTTTGGACAGTATCTTCCTCCCCCTCCACAAAAGTAGGAAAAAGATTTCTCTACCTACAATATATCCCATCAAATTAGACCACAAAATTTCAACAAATAATCTTTTAATTAATATTTATTTATGTTAATGTATAAAAATAAAAAGTATTAACTGCAACATTTAGATAAATTGAAGGATTTCCTTCTTATGGAAAGGTGGATTAGATGGAGCCACTTCCTTTTAAACAATTGGTTAAAACCCGATTTAACAATTTATCGGCAGGACAAAAGAAGGTAGCCAATTACCTGATTGAAAATATAGAGACAGCTGTCTTTAAAACAGCTTTCCAAATTGGTCAGCAAGCTTCGGTGAGCGAAACCACCGTCATCCGTCTTTCATATGCGTTAGGTTTTCAAGGGTTCAGCCAAATGCAGGAACATATTCAGCAACAAATGCTAGCGCAGAACCAAACCGCCGCAGCTGCCGACACCTCTCAATCTGCCGATAAGCATGTTTTTACTAAAGTGATAGAAAACCAGGTTGATATATTAAGGAACCTGCTGGATTCAGCAAACATCGAGGAGATTTGGAAAGCCGTCGAGGTGTTAATCAAGGCCGATCAAATCTTAATAGCAGGCCAGCGCATTTCTCATGCGGCCGCCTATTGGTTTTCCTATATGTTAAGTACCATTCGAGGTCAGGTGAATTTATGTTCCACTTCAGACGGCTTTTTCGAAAAGTTTTGCAATCTGACAGAAGACTCCGTTGTCGTCGTGTTTTCATTTCCGCGTTATTCCAATGAAACGATAAAAATGGCTGAGTGTGCAGTTGAGCATGGCATTACCCTGATTTCCATAACCGACCGGCTTCTATCTCCTGTGGGCAGGCTTTCCAATATCGTCTTAACTACTGAAGAAAATGCGGAAACCGGCACAAACTCAATCGCTTCCGTTATTAGTTTATTAGATTTAGTGATGGAAGGAATTCAGCAGAAAGACAAGACACGCATACTGGCATACCAGCAAAAACTAGAACAGCTTTATACAACCTTTGATGTATTTAATGAATAAAGAGGTGAAAAAATTTGAATCCGCTAGACTTTATTGAGCAGCATAAAGACGATTTACTCACCACCTATCAAGAGTTACATGGCCTGGCGGAACCAAGCTGGAAAGAAGAGAAAACCTCCGCCTACATTGCAGAAAAACTGCAAGTTGCCGGCTTTCAGGTGAAAAAATTCTCGGATCATTACGGATTGCTGGCAGAAATACCTGGCACATCCGATCAAGTCGTAGCACTGCGGGCTGATATGGATGCCCTTGTTCAAGAAGTGAATGGTGTCGTAAGACCAAATCATTCTTGCGGACATGACGGACACAGCACGATGGTTCTCTATACGGCACTGGCACTGGCCGCCAGCGGTCTCAAACCAAAACATACAATCAGGTTTATTTTTCAGCCTGCCGAAGAAAAAGGAGGAGGCGCACTAAAAATGATGGAGGATGGTGCACTAGAGAAGGTCAGTTTGTTGTTTGGCACCCATGTCCGGCCGGTTAGTGAGCTCCCATATCGGAAGGCCTCTCCCGTCATCATTCATGGCTCAGCTGGAACGATTCGGGGAACGATAAAGGGGCGGCAAGCCCATGCAGGCCGGCCGAATGAAGGAATCAATGTGATTGAGACTGCTTCGCTTTTGGTCCAAAAGCTGAAAGAAATCGACTTACGAACAGAAGTTTCGTACTCGGTTAAAATGACACAGCTGACGACGGAAAGTGATGCAACCAATGTAATCCCCGAGACGGCACATTTTGCTCTCGATATAAGAGCACAAGCCAACGACGTTATGTCCGAACTAGAAAAGCAGACTTACCAGGGAATGGAAATTGCAGCTGAACGAACAGGTGCGGTCATTACGTCAGCAACGGAGGAATTGGTTCCCGCCGCAGCGATAAATGAAAAAGCAATCAAATTGGCAGAAAAGGCGATTGGCGAGATTCTTGGCAAAGAAAGTGTCGCTCCGGTTTGTATCTCCCAAGGCGCTGAAGACTTTCATTTTTACACGGCTAAAAATCCCGGTCTTGCGGCCACGATGATTGGTTTAGGCTGCGGGTTAACACCCGGGTTACATCATCCCGAGATGAAA
Source organism: Bacillus sp. ISL-18 (assembly GCF_018613415.1). Taxonomy (GTDB): domain Bacteria; phylum Bacillota; class Bacilli; order Bacillales; family Cytobacillaceae; genus Neobacillus. The sequence goes on from NZ_JAGGQG010000031.1 coordinate 11,414, forward strand.
TTTAATTTAGATGCACTCATATATGGAACGAAGATCTTAACACAAACCCTGTTAACAGCTTTACAAGAAACTTAAAAAATTAGGAGAGGTCTAATATGGAAAATTCCGCACGTAAAATAGATACAACTATTGAACAAAACAAATCAAATGAACCATTAGAAAGAAAGTTAAAAACAAGACACTTATCAATGATTGCCATTGGTGGAACGATTGGTACAGGATTATTTTTAGCAAGTGGAGCAACCATTGCGGATGCCGGTCCTGGCGGAGCGCTTACTGCCTATTTAATTGCTGGAATCATGGTCTTTTTTATTATGACAAGCTTAGGAGAAATGTCAGCATTTATTCCCATTACAGGCTCGTTCAGTACGTATTCAGATCGATTTGTCGACCCTGCATTAGGATTTGCGGTTGGCTGGAATTACTGGTATAACAATGCCATTATTGTTGCGCTCGAATTATCGGCTTCTTCGCTGATTATGAAATATTGGTTTCCAGATGTTCCTGGTTTCATTTGGAGTGCTATCTTCCTCGTATTGATATTTGGATTAAACATTTTATCTGTAAAAGGATATGGTGAATCTGAATTCTGGTTTGCCATTATCAAAGTGGCTACGATTATTATTTTTATCGTACTGGGATTATTAATGATTTTTGGAATCATGAAAGGTCATACTGGCGGATTTGACAACTTTACAAAAGGTGAAGCTCCATTTAAAGGCGGATTCCTTTCCATCTTAGGTGTGTTTATGATTGTAGGTTTCTCGTTCCAAGGAACAGAGCTTGTCGGAGTTGCTGCCGGTGAAAGTGAAAACCCTGAAAAGAACATGCCAAAAGCGATTAAACAGATCTTCTGGAGAATACTGTTATTCTACGTTTTAGCGATTTTTGTTATCGGCTGTTTGGTCAGCTATAAAGATCCATTATTACTAAGCACAGATGTAAAAGATGTGGCCGTAAGTCCATTTACACTTGTATTTAAAAATGCCGGTCTTGCTTTTGCAGCTGCCCTAATGAATACTGTTATCCTTACAGCAGTACTCTCTGCTGGTAACTCGGCCCTCTATGCTGCATCCCGTGTATTATGGGTGCTGGCGAAGGAAGGAAAAGCTCCAGCCTTCTTAAAAAGGGTAAGCAAAAAAGGTCTTCCGACTAATGCATTATTAGTCTCAACCGTAATTGGTATGCTTTGCTTCTTAACCTCCCTGTTCGGTGATGGAACGGTATATGGCTGGTTATTAAATGCTTCTGGTTTAGCAGGCTTTTTATCATGGTTAGGAATCTCAATTTCGCATTACCGTTTCCGTAAGGCCTATGTTGCCCAAGGAAGAAGTCTGTCAGATTTACCATACGTGGCGAAATGGTTCCCACTTGGGCCAATCTTAGCTACTGTATTATGTTTAGTGGCCGTCTTCGGACAAAACTATGGCGCCTTCTTTGGTCCAAAAATTGATTGGTACGGTGCATTAGTTTCTTATATTGGTCTGCCTTTATTCCTACTTGCTTATTTCGGCTTTAAGGTTGTGAAAAAGACCAAATTGGTTCCATTGCAAGATGCGGATTTCAGCCGCGAATAGTTTTTACTGGAGGGATATAACGATGATGAAAGAAGAGATCAAAATCCGCTCCCTATCTAGCACAGCAGAGTTAGAAGCTGTCCGCAGACTTGAAAGTAAAATTTGGGGTGAGTCTGACTCCGTCCCCACACACCAAACCATTACCGCCGTCAAAAACGGCGGTTTAGTGCTTGGTGCCTATAGTGGTGATGAGCTTATTGGATTTCAATACAGCTTCCCAGGGTTTAACGGCCAATCTGTCTATCTTTGCTCGCATATTTTAGGGACGGATGAACTGTTTCGTAATAAAGGGATTGGTGAAAAACTAAAACTTGCTCAGCGCGATGAGGCCTTAAAGCTTGGCTACTCTCTCATCACCTGGACGTATGATCCACTTGAAAGCATTAATGGCTATTTAAATATCGCCAAGCTTGGCGGGATGGTCTCCACTTATCTTCCCAACTGCTACGGCGAGATGGAGGATCTGTTAAATAGTGGGCTCCCATCAGACCGCTTTCTTGTGGAGTGGCATATTGATGATGAAAAATCTGCGGATACTTTCGGGAATGCCTTCGACCAAGACTTTGTCTTGGCAAACTCGCTTGTTCAGTGGAATGGTAATGATAAAGGATTGCCTGTTGTATTGCCTTTTAGGAATGAGGACTTACATAATCATGAAGTTCAGTTTGTTCCTGTCCCAAAAAACTATCGTACGATTCGGGAGACAGACATCGAACTAGCAAGCGATTGGCGGATGAGAACTAGAGACGCTTTTTCTGGGCTGTTCGCCCAAGGCTGGCAGGTCAGCGGTTTTAAAAAAATAAGCAATCCCGGGATTCCGGTGAATTTTTATATTCTCACTAAACAGTAACCCTTAGCGTTAAAGGAGACGTTTGGCATGAAAATTAAGCAAGTCATTTTAAGACATTTAAAACTTGATTTACTCTACCCTTTTACCACTAGCTTTGGGACCGAGTATGATAAGGATTTTATTTTGGTAGAAGTCAAAAACGAGGACGGGCTTTCAGGCTGGGCCGAATCGGTAGCGATGCTCGATCCGCTCTATAATGAAGAAACCGTCAAAACTAATTGGCATATCCTAGCGGATTATTTGATCCCTATCGTTTTAAAAAATGACATCAAGCATCCCGATGAACTATCAGAAAAATGGTTTGCTCACCTGCGCGGCAACAATATGGCGAAAGCAGCCATTGAGGGTGCCGTTTGGGATTTGTATGCAAAAGAGCAAAATATGCCGCTTGCCCAAGCTCTGGGTGGTAATCGTTCCAAGATTGATGTTGGTGTCAGCATCGGAATTAAAGATTCGATTGAAGAAACGATTGAAACGATTGGCGAACGCCTCGAGGAAGGTTATAAGCGGGTAAAATTAAAAATTAGGCCAGGCTGGGATGTAGCTTTAATTGACCGGGTTCGTCAGGAATATCCTGATATTCCGTTAATGGCTGATGCCAATTCTGCTTATACCCTTCATGATCTAGATCGATTGGCAGCATTGGATGATTATCAGTTAATGATGATTGAACAGCCTTTGGCCCATGATGATATAATTGATCACGCTGACTTACAGGCTAAGCTAAAAACACCTATTTGTTTAGATGAGAGTATTCATTCTGTTGAGGATGCCCGAAAAGCGCTAAAGCTTGGCAGCTGTAAAATTATTAATATTAAAATTGGACGTGTTGGCGGGTTAACGGAATCACGCAAGCTTCATGATTTTTGCCAAGCTAACGATATCCCGGTATGGTGCGGCGGCATGCTTGAGTCTGGGGTCGGCCGGGCTCATAATATCGCGATTACCTCTCTTCCGAATTTTACTCTCCCCGGTGATACGGCAGCTTCTTCTCTTTATTGGGCTGAGGATATCATTGAGCCTGAGGTAACGGTTGAAAATGGGGAGATTACCCTTCCCACTGCACCTGGGATTGGTTTTGAGACTAGTTTGGAAAAGGTTAATAAGTATACCGTATACAGCCGGACTTATCGTGCGTAAGTTTTGTTTAAAGGAGATGGCCCTCTTGTTTGTTAGGAGGGCTATTTTTTTGTTTAGGGAATTATCAGGTAGAGTGGTTCTATTAGACAATATTCCGAGCTGCTACCTCAAAAGTGTCTAATAGAACTCCTCTATAAGACAAAATCTCAAAAAGAAACCTCAAAAGTGTCCAATAGAACTGGTCTATCGGTCACTACCAAGGAAAAATTCAAAAATCCGTCCAATAGACAACACTTCCCCTACTCCACCACAAAATTCGTCTGATCCAGCCATTTCAATCCGCCGCGCTCCTTCAAATCCCGAACCAGCTGAAACAAGGCTGCATCCTTTTGCTTCGCTTCAATCATACAATGAATCTCCGGTACGCTCCCCTTTACTTCATTTAAAAACGTCAAAAACATCTCCGGGTCCACATAATCAGCATGCGCTCGAAACTCTTTCTCCGACCGGGGACTCGAAATATGCATCTTAATCGGCAAATCCGAATGATCCCAGCTCGAAACAATCCGATCCCAATCTGAGATCCACTCCCTCTCTTCATGGTTCGCCAGGTGGTGATGGTAATCAAACACCATCGGAATCCCTAACTTCTCACAAAGATATAACGTCTCCTTGACCGTAAACGTCGTGTCATCATTTTCTAACATAATCATTCTTTGAATCCCAGGCTTAATGTAGCCCCAATTATGAATAAACTGTTCCAGCGCTTTTTCCTTATCATCGTACCCGCCGCCAACATGAAGTACACACCGGTGCTCGGGATTGATCTCCATCCCCTTCAATAGAGCCTCATGCATCGATAATGTCTTCAAAGAATTTTTTAGTATATCTTTATCTAAAGTATTCAACACAACAAAGTGGTCCGGATGAAAATCGACTCTCATCGAGTGATCCTTTAAAAAATCCGCAATCTTCCCAAGAGACTCCTTCAGCGGTCTAATCTAGTTCCAGTCCCCTAACTCCTCATGATTGGCAAGTGGAATCAAGCGTGAGCTAAATCGGAAAAACTGAATATCATTCCCCACATTATGCTTAAGGAGACGCAGGCAATTCTCCAAATTGGATTCAGCAATTCTTTCTAATTTCCGAATCGCAGCCTCCCGGTCTTTAATTTTTGAGAATTGGGCAAACGTCATGGTTTGAGAGGGCGATGCATGCTGCAATTCCACACTCATCGCTACATACCCTAGTTTCACAATCATTTCTTTCCACCCTCTGCTTTATCGTTATCATTATTCTCACCTAATTGGAACTTTTTAACTACAAATTATTTTCCTAAAAAAGGGGAAATCTATAAAAAAGTTTGCGGAGAGAGTGAACACTATGCCCTTCTTTTCAAAAGAAAAAAAACAAACCCCAAACAGCAATACACCTGAACAAGTTTTTTTAGGAAAGGATTTTGAAGACCGGTTTAACTGGCTGAAGCAGTCATTCCAGCAATGCTCGGATATCACCATCTACGAATTAACCGCTAATCGCACTCGCTGCGGAATTGTTTACTTACAGAACATGGTTGATGATGCGTTATTTGATGAGCAAGTGCTAGCCTACATTACGAATGAGGATTTTGCCTCTTCCCATCAGGAATTTATTCATAAATTACTTGAATTAAAATTAGTCAGCTCTATGTCAAGCATTGTACTAACAGATATGCAGAAGGCTGTAGAACTTGTCCTTGATGGAAATATCTTAATTTTTTTCGAGGGCGATCCGCGGATGCTTGCCTTTCCATTACAAAAATTTGAAAAACGAGCCATCAGTGAGCCTGCAAACGAAAATGTAATCCGGGGACCTAGGGAAGCATTTGTTGAGGATATTCATACGAACATCACCATGATCCGCAGAAGAATTAAAACCCCCGCATTGAAAATGGACCAGCAACTACTTGGTAAATTCACAAAAACAAAAGTAGTGATTGGATATCTAGAAGGAATATGCAAGCCGGAAATCGTCGAGGAAGTCAAACAGCGGATTGGCCGTATTCAAATGGATGGTGTATTGGGAAGCAGCTATATTGAAGAAAATATTGATGATTTCCCATTATCCCCTTTTCCGCAATCGCAAAAAACAGAGCGGCCTGATGTGGTTGCTGCTGCCCTGCTCGAAGGAAGAGCGGTTATTTTGGTGGATGGAACACCGATCCCGCTTATTGTACCCGTTACCTTTTCGATGTTTCTTCAATCTCCGGAGGACTATTATCAACGCTATGTTTTCGCTAGTTTTGTCCGCTGGCTGAGGACGGGTTTTTTAATCCTATCACTGCTATTTCCATCCTTTTATATTGCGTTAACCACTTTTCATCCTGTGATGATTCCATCTGATCTATTATTAAGTGTAGCTGCGGCTAGGGATTTAGTTCCCTTTCCAGCATTAATAGAGGCCCTTATTATGGAATTAACATTTGAAGCCTTACGAGAAGCTGGACTTCGGATTCCAAAAGCAATTGGGCAAGCTATAAGCATATTAGGTGCATTAGTCATTGGGCAAGCAGCGGTTCAAGCAGGAATTATTTCTGCTCCAATGGTCATCATTGTTTCATTAACAGGGATTGCCTCGTTTATCGTACCCTATTTTGATTTAGGTTTTTCGATTCGTGTGCTCCGCTTTCCCATCATGATATTATCGGGTTCTTTTGGAATTTTTGGATTGATGATTGGCTGTCTCCTTACTTATATTCATTTGGTACACCTGCGTTCATTTGGAATGCCGTACATGGCCCCTATTGCACCCTTACGTGTCAATGATTTAAAGGATTCGATTTTACGAGTCCCATGGTGGTTGATGAAACGTCGTCCTTCATTCGTCGGAACAAAGGATTCACAAAGGTCTAATGTCAAATATCGATTTGAAGAGGAAGATGAGGATTGATCAAAGCTCTATTTTTAACAATGGTATCTTGCATATTATTTTTAACAGGATGCTGGTCACGCGTGGAAATAAATGAACGGTCGTTTGTATCATCCATCCTAGTGGATAAGGGGAAAAACGGCAATATTGATGTAACCTTGACCTTCCCACTCCCCAACCGGCTTGCAACAGGCCAATCAGGCGGATCGCTGTCATTGGGGAAACCTTATGCCACCTTAACTTACTCAGGCACAAATATCTCGCAAGCCTTTCATAAAATGCAGGTGGACCTGCCGCGGAAAATTAGTTTTGGACAAGCGAAACTTGTGATTATTGGGCAAGAAATGGCAAAGGAAGGAATTAAAAAAATATTGGAATTTATTATTCGTGAACCCAGCCTCAACATCAATCTAGCTATGTTTGTAGCACCCGGAAAGGCAAAGGAAGTTATTTACATGGCTCCAACCTTTGAAAAGTCGCAAACACGAATCCTGTTAGGTTTTAGTAAAAATGAAATTGCCCTATTAACTACACCTAAGGACTTCCTTGAAACAGTAAATGGTGATATGGCTGTCAGTATTTTAAAAGTAGGAAAACGCAAAATGGTTAGTGAAAATGGCAAAAAGGTCGTTTGGGTTGGTACTGATGGGGTCGCCTTATTTAAAAATTACAAAATGGTCGGTAAACTTACAGCTTATGAAGGACGGGGTGCCCTTTGGCTGCGAAACACAATCAAACAGGCGTTAGTCACCATTCATTCCCCAACGGATCACAAAGAAATTAACTTAACCGTATTGCAGGCAAAAGCAAAAATACATCCATCAAAAAACGAACCATATGCATTTGATGTACACTTCAATGTTGAGGATGACCTTGCTGAATCAGACTCAACGATCGATTTAAGTAGGGAAGCAAACATTAAAAAGTTAGAATTAATTGCAGAAAAAGATATTAGAAAAAGGATTGAGGCAGCCTTTACCACCTCTAAAAAAGCAGGTGCTGATGCCTTTCAATTTGGTGAATATTTATCATGGTACAAACCAAAAATATGGAAAAAAGCACAAAGGAATTGGACATCAATTTATCAAGACAAAGTAAAACTTAATATCACTGTTGATTTAAAAATTAAACGCAGAGGTACCGAGAATAATCCATTTTGGACAAAGGAATTAAGCTCATGATGATCATTATTCTATTTTTCCTCATTATCTTTTTATACGAATGGAATTACCTTAAGAATCGAAATCGAAAGAAAAGAACCTTCTTCATTGTCTTATGTATCATGGGCGTTTCGTTCTGTTATTGTCTATCTACTCACCTTTTCAAGTATAGTCTGGATCCCAATGATTTAATTGAAATCCTTTTTAAACCGCTGCAAAAAAAGATTATAAGTTAGGTGGGGCATCGTTGAAAACAGAGGGAATCTCTCAACAACAAATCATCCAATTTTTAATTCTCTTTTTTTACTCAACATTTGTTGGATTTTCTTCGGTTCAACTCATTAAAATGGCACAATATGATTCTTTAATTGTCATTTTTATCGGGGGTCTAAGTGCTGTTGTTCAAGCCTTAATAGGAATAAAACTTGCCAATCGAAGACCAGATCAATTTATTGTGATTTATGGAAAAGAAATTTTTCCTTACTGGATTCATCTTTTCCTTATGGGGGCAATGTTCTTTTTTTGCTTTCATGGCAGCGCCTTTATGTTAAGAGAGTATGAGGACTTCATTATCCAAGTCTATCTGCCGGAAACACCAAACTGGGCCATTGGGATTCTCTTTGGTGCAACTGTCGCCATAATGGCTCGATTAGGTATCGTTACATTATTTCGATCAGCTCAAGGTTTATTTTTTATCACCATTTTCGCCATCCTTTTAAACACTCTCTTTGTTGGAAAAGAGCTAAGATGGGAGCGTTCAATCGCTTTTATAACCAATCATGATTTCCAAGGAATTCTACAAGGAGGTTATTTTATTTCGCCCTTTTTCTGCGAGATAGTCCTCTTAATTTTTATCTTTCCTTATATTATGGATAAGAAAAGAACAAGAAGATCGCTTTTCTGGGCGATATTCTTTTCAATTAGTTTGATTATCATCTATATTGGTATTTTAATACTACTTTTCGGCCCAAATTTAACGGTACATTTAGCCTACCCAATATTAGAAATGGTTCGATTCATTAAAATCGCTGAATTTATTGAGAACTTAGATCCGCTATTAATTGCCGTGTGGTCTACAATGGTTTATATCAAAATTAGCTTTTTCTTTTATCTGGCCGTTCAAATCCTTGCTCAGTTATTAAAACTAAAAGATTACAGACCCTTAACCTTTTCCTTAGCCGCAGTTGTGGTTTCAATGTCGGTAACGATGGCGGAGAACTATGCCAGTCTTATTGATGTTTATGAACACGCATGGCCTACCTTCGCCCTCTGTGTAGAGTCCATCCCATTATTATACCTTCTAATGGATACCATTAAGAATTATGTAAATAAGAAGTCGATGAACCAAATCGAGAAAAAACCATAAAAGAGCAAGGACATTGTCCTTGCTCTTCTAATGTTTATTGATGGTTATAACTTCTTGGCTTTGATGTCTTACCGCCAGTCCGCTTTTCACCGCTTCTTGGTTTTACCGGTGCTTTTTTTCGGTTACGATCAGAGTTGTATGAACCTCTAGAGTCGTCCCTTCTACGACGGTCTCCACGATCAAACTGTTTTCTATCTCTTTTTTGTGGAAGTGGAGATTCTTCAGTTAATTTAACAGGAGTCGTATCCGGCTCTTTTGTTAACATCTTTAAGACTGCAGCCACAACTGTTTGAGCATCATTGCCATCTAATAATTCTTGTGCTGCTGCTTTGTAATAATGAAGGTTGTTGGATTCAATTGTTTGTACAATTTTATCTACAACTGCACGCTGTTGACCTTCCAAAGCCTCATCAAGGGTTGGAGCCTGCATTCTTTCCATCTTCCTCTTCGTTGTTTTTTCCACAACGGCAAGGTAAGATTTCTCACGTGGTGTGATGAAAGTCATCGCAACACCAGTCTTTCCGGCACGGCCAGTACGTCCAATACGGTGAACGTAGCTCTCTGGATCCTGCGGAATATCAAAGTTATATACATGTGTAACGCCGGAAATATCCAGACCCCTTGCTGCTACGTCTGTTGCAACAAGCACATCCACTGTTCCTTCTTTAAACTTTCGAAGGACCGACATACGCTTTGCTTGAGTTAAATCGCCATGAATACCCTCTGCTGTATATCCTCTTAAAGTCAATGCTTCTGATAATTCATCCACACGGCGCTTTGTCCGTCCAAAAACAATCGCAAGTTCAGGTGACTGAATATCAAGAAGTCTTGTTAATACATCAAATTTATTTCTTTCTTGCACTTCAATATAATATTGTTCAATTAAAGGAACGGTCATCTCTTTCGTTTTTACACGAACAATTTGCGGCTCCTTCATGAATTTTTCTGCCATTCTTTGAATTGGAGCTGGCATTGTCGCAGAGAACAATAGTGTTTGACGCTCAGCTGGTGTTGCAGCAAGAATCGATTCAATATCCTCGATGAATCCCATGTTTAACATTTCATCTGCTTCATCCAGAATAACCGTATTGACGGTATCTAAGCGCATTGTTTTCCGATTAATATGGTCTAGAACCCGTCCAGGGGTACCAACAATAATATGTGGAGCTTTCTTTAATGAGCGGATTTGCCGGCTAATATCCTGACCACCATAAATCGGCAGTACGCGGACTCTTTTTCCTGACCCAATTTTATAGAGCTCTTCGGAAACCTGGATCGCTAATTCACGAGTTGGCGCAATAATGATCCCTTGAATGGCATCCCTTTTTGTATCAACTTTCTCCACCAACGGAATACCAAAAGCAGCTGTTTTACCAGTTCCTGTCTGAGCTTGCCCGATCAAATCAATACCTTTTAGCCCCAACGGAATAGTTTCGGATTGGATTGGTGTAGCTTCCTCAAAACCCATTTTGAGAACAGCTTTTAAGGTGGCCTGACTTATGCCTAATTCTTCAAACTTTGTCAATGTGTTCATTCTCCTTCATCTATATGGAAATATTTGGTATATAAGTGCTGAATATACAAACATACGCATCAAAATGCGGTAATATTACTTCTTTATTTTACCAAAAAAAAGACATTCTCCAAAAGAGTATGCCCTTCAATCATCGTCCTTTAGACACGTTGATGAATATCATACCACTATTACTAGTATTTTGCAATAAAGACATGTTTTAAACCAGTCTTTATCTTAAATAGTCCTTTTCTCCATTAAAAACTCCAGCACTTGAGAAAACAGGGTATCCCGTTCCTCACAGTGGCAAATAAGATGCTTGGAATGCTTGAAAAGGGCGAGTTTTTTCTGTTTGGCACTTATCGTATGGAATAAATATTCAGCGCTTTTAGGCGGCACAATCCCGTCACACTCCCCTTGTGCAATGAAGGTTGGCACGTTTACCTGATGCAGTAGAGGTTTAATAAAAGAAACAAGCCTGCGGAATTGCAAGGTAGCCGCAAAGGGTGTTTCTGTTATTTTTCGTTTATAACGGAGAAATAATTCATTTTCCTGTAATTTTCCGCGCAGGTAATCTTTTATGATCTCTTTAATGTCAACTGCTAATTGCTTGGGGTTCACATAGTAGGCAGCAGCACTCAAAAGAATAAGCCTGTCCACAGGGTATTGGGCGGCAAGATAGCTGGCTATCATTCCACCCATTGAAAAACCTACCACATATACCGTGTCACAGGTATCAATTAGTTTTGTCAATTCGGCTTCAGCATGATTGATCCACTCTTGATAGTGCACCCCCTTTAGGGAGCCGGGAACACCATGCCCCGGCAGTGTGGGAACACTAATCTTCCAATCCGTTCGTTCTTTTAAAAACTCTGCCAGGGGCTCGACTTCGTAAGGAGCACCCGTAAAGCCATGAATCAGTAAGCAGCCAATCATCTTCTCACCTGCCCGTCCCTTTACTTCTTTTGTAAGGATTGAACAATCTCCTCTAATCTCATTCCGCGTGAAGCTTTTACAAGAACAAGCGTGGTTTCATCTACAAATGTTTTTAGCTTTTCAATTAGTTTTGACTTATCTGTAAAGGCAAATACCTGATTCTCGCCTAAAGCTTGACTTGCCCCTTTGGCAATATGTCCGCCTAACTCCCCATAGGTGAACAGATAATCAATTTTTTCTGGGTTTAGTTGTGAGCCTACTTGCAGATGGTACTGTTCTTCCTGCGGTCCCAGCTCGAGCATATCTCCGAGAACGAGGATTTTTCGTTTATAACCTTGAAGATTGGATACCAATTCGATCGCTGCTATCATGGATGTCGGGCTGGCATTATAAGCATCGTTGATAATCTTTTCACCTTGTTTTCCTTCGACTAACTCCATTCGCATGTTTGTCAGCTTAATATTAGCCAATCCTGGATTCATTTTTTCAAATGGAATTGAAAAATAACGGGCAATCAGCATGGCGGCTAGTGCATTTAAAATATTATGCGTGCCGAGAACAGGAAGTTCAAAGGTCGTCTCGGATACGTTAATTTTAAAGGAGTTGCCTTGCTCGATTTGGGTTATATCCTTAGGATAAAGATCATTCGTTACATTTCTTCCAAAGGTTTGGATATTAATATTCCCTTTATATTCGAAAATCCGCTCCATTAATAAGGGCTCATCACCGTGAATCACGGCAAGTCCACCATCACGGAGTCCTTGAAGAATTTCAAGCTTTGCTTCGGCAATCGCTTCTCTTGAACCTAAGTCAAGTAAGTGAGATTCCCCAATGTTGGTAATCACTACAGCATCTGGACAGGCAAGTTTGGTCAGGAAAGCAATTTCCCCTCGGCCGCTCATTCCCATCTCCAATACCGCAATTTCAGTTTCCTCACTTAACCCTAAAACCGTTAATGGAAGTCCAAGATGGTTGTTGTAGTTCCCTTCCGTCTTTTGAACCTTATACTGGGTAGCTAATAAACTAGCTGTCATATCCTTTGTAGTGGTTTTACCATTACTGCCCGTAATCCCTACTACTTTTACTGATAATTCCTGTCGATATTTTCGTGCCATCTCCTGCAAAGCAACAAGGCAGTCGTCAACAAGTAAGATCGGCAGCCCTTGTGGCGGATTGGGTACATCCTTTTGCCATAGAGATGCTGCTGCCCCTTTTTTGATTGCCTCTTCTACATACTTGTGACCGTCGGCATGTTCGCCTTTAAAAGGGACAAATAAATTTCCTGCTTGAACTTTTCGCGTGTCGATGGTAACCCCCTCAATGACAATATCAGCGAATGGGGTAATATCATTTATGGCGGAGGCCATGTCTGAAATCTGTTTTAAAGAACGTTTGATCAATTGGTTTCCCTCCTTTTTTTATTTGCTAAATAGAAACGGACACGGCAGCTGAGCCGTGCCTCCATTATTTTAATTAAAAGGTATACTTAATCTGCTGTTTCTCCGCATGGCGCTCTTTGGCAAGCTGAACAAGTCGTTCAATCAACTGCGGATACTCTATGCCTGTATGCTTCCATAAAAGCGGGAACATACTGAAAGGGGTGAAGCCCGGCATCGTATTTACCTCATTAATGAAGGCTTTGCCATCCTTTGTTAAGAAGAAATCAGCACGAACAAGTCCAGAACAGTCGAGTGCTTTAAAAGCACGAACAGCCATCTCCTTCATTTGTTCATACTCTTCTTTGGTTACCTCAGCAGGGATAATTAACGCTGTTTCCCCATCCTCATACTTCGCTTTGTAATCATAAAAATCTTTCTTCGGAACGATTTCACCGGCTACCGAGCATTCCGGATCATCATTGCCAAGAACTGCGATTTCAACCTCACGGGCAACGACTCCTTGTTCAATAATGACTTTCCGGTCAAATTGGAAGGCCTCAACAAATGCAGCATCTAATTCAGCACGATTGGTACATTTGCTGATTCCCACACTAGAGCCAAGATTAGCTGGTTTAACAAAGCACGGATAACCAAGCTGTTCTTCTACACGAGTATAGGCCTCTTCCTTCGCCTTCGCCCATTCACTTTTGATGAAAGAAACATAGTCAACCTGAGCCAGCCCTGCTTGCTCAAAAATATTTTTCATCAACACTTTATCCATACCAGCGGCTGACGCAAGAACTCCATTTCCCACATACGGCAAATTAAGCAGCTCTAATAAGCCTTGGACCGTCCCGTCTTCACCATTTGGCCCATGTAGTAATGGAAAAATAACATCAAGCGCTGCAGCTTCCTGCTGATTGGCCTGAAAAAGGGCAGGCGCCAAGGTTAAAGGGGATAACTGAGGCGCATTGGTGAATTCAAGTGCTTGAACATTTTCAACCGGCTCAAGCAGCTGCGGTCCTTTAATCCACTGTCCTTCAACATTTATATAAATGGGGTAAATTTCAAATTTTTCAAGGTCTAATGCTCGCATGACAGCTAGAGCTGTCTGTAAGGAAACCTTATGCTCAGCAGATTTCCCTCCATATAACAAACCTAATTTTGTTTTCATTTCTATTCCTCCAAATTCTCTCTCACATTTTATTTTACCATTTTACTAATTAAGAAAGGAAATGTCGCAGACCTGTTTTTACATGTTTTTTTCCCTTATGTATTATTTTATGATGCCAAGTGCTTGCTTCAATACCGTCTATCAGCATTTTGTCACGATGTCTATCCATAAGGCCTGTTTTTCCTGCATAATAGGGGTTAACAAAGAAAGCGCGAGCACTTCTTATGAAGCACGATCAAGACGAAAGCTAGGGAAGAATAAACTTCCATTTATAAGAAAAACAGTCCTGCCACTAGGACTGTTTTTCTATCTTATACGACATTGAGCTTCCACTCTTTTGTTCTCTTATCAAAGATGAGTTTGGCATGGTATGGCTTATTGGAAATGTCTTGATACTCCTCATACATATCATCCATATTATCAAAATCGCCCATGACCCAAATCGGAATATCAATTCTTGTCCGCTGGTGTTCCGCATCTCGTAAGGATATACAAATACCCTCTTTCATAAACGGTGTTAACGAGAGAAGAAATTCTTTATTGACCTGCGGATAACTCCGTTTCTTTCTGATTCCAAGGATCGTTTTTTCAAGCTTTAGTTCCCCAAGCTTAACGGCAATCACTTCACTTAGTAAGTGAAAAAAGTCCTTAAAGCTTCGATAATAAATTTTGTTATACCACCCATCATCATGCGCTAAATAAACAAAGCGATTGCCTAGTTTATTGTAAAAGGGCAGCTTTAAATGCTGCTTCTGATGTCCTAGGTATAATAATTCAGCTAATTCCTGACCAGAAAGTTCATTCAATACTTCTTCCTCTGTGAAATCAATCCAGCAAAAGTTTCCGTAACTGTAAACATCCTCTGCTGCTAACTTATCAATTCGGTCATCCGGACAATAATCGAGCAGGGTATGCATATTAAAATCAGCATCATCAAAACGGTGCTTGAGTAAAAGCAGATGATTTAATGAACCTGAAAAAGCAGCAGCAAATTCGCTGAATTCGATACCGTAGGACATGACATACTGGTCGGATTGATTAAGATGAACATAGATAAGATCCCGTATGTCTTGATGATGCTTTTTCAAAGCCAAACTCCTCCGTTCAACCATATGTAATATGTTAATGGACAGTTTCCGTGAAACTTCCAATTTTCCTTTTGTAAGTCCTTCCTTATTTTATCAAATTATAGGCCTAATAGCATATTTCATTTCTTTTACAAAAAATTTTCAGCAATTACACATACTACTTTATATATCCTACTTGTTATTATTTGTTCATCTACCATTTTTAATAGCTAATTTTTAAAAGCACCCATAGAAAGGGGCAATTTAAGATGATAAAAAATATGACGGCAGATGAAATAAGCCTTTATATTATTAAAACACTAAAGGAAAATAAAAAAGCTGAATTTGAAACCATCCTTGAGGAACTCCAGCCTTATGATATCGCTAAAATCTATAAGGACCTGCCGGAAAAGCATAAGGGCAGATTTTTACTATTTCTAAACACTGATGTATTAGCAGACTTAATGGAGGAGCTTGATAAGGAGGAACAGCTTGGGTTATTAAATATTCTTGGAATTGAAAAATCCAGTAAAGTTTTAGACTTGATGGACAATGATGATTTAGCCCTGTTGTTAAATGAATTATCCCCAGAGAAAAAGGATTCCCTTTTATCTGGAATGAAGAAAGAGGAGTCTCATGCCGTTCAAGGCATTATGAATTATCCGCCGGAAACGGCGGGGCGAGTGATGACCAATCGCTTTGTTTGGATTCGGGACTATTTTACAGTCAGGGAAGCCGTAGACAAGTTTAAAATATTTGCCGAGTTTGCTGAATCGATTAACTACTTGTATGTCATTGATGAGGACCGGAAGCTGGTTGGCGTTGTCTCGTACCGCGATTTATTACTGGCCGAACCGGCGGAAAAAATCCGTGACATTATGTACGAACGAGTGATTGCCGTTTCCGTTACAACCGACCAGGAAGTCGTTGCCCAAACGGCTGAACGATATGATTTTCTAGCCATACCTGTTGTGGATGAAAACTCTGTCTTAGTCGGGATTGTGACCGTCGATGACATTATTGATATTTTCATCCAAGAGGCGAATGAGGATATTGAAAAATTATCAGCTTCAGGGAAATCGATTGACTTCGAAACAAAAACGCTAGTAGCTGCAGCGAGGCGGTTACCATGGCTGATTTTATTATTATTTATAGGTGTTATTTCTGGAAGGATCATTAGCAGTTTTGAGGAGACCCTGCAGAAAGTTGTCGCACTGGCCTTCTTTATGCCGATGATTGCTGGGATGACGGGAAATACCGGTACCCAGTCGCTCGCAGTGGTGGTCAGAGGCTTGATTACACAAGAGGTCAATAAAAAGGTGATTACTCGATTAGTTGCACGGGAGCTTGGTGTTGGGATTACAATTGGGGTAATCTGTGCGCTAATTATCGCCATTATCGCATACATCTGGCAAGGAAATTTAATTTTAGGTGCTGTCGTAGGTTCCTCGCTTTTTTTCACGCTCATTATTGGGACCCTTGCCGGGACGATTATTCCGTTGATCTTATATCGTTTGAAGATTGATCCAGCTGTAGCGTCAGGTCCGTTAATTACAACGTTAAATGATATCTTCTCGCTCATGACTTACTTTGGGATCGCAACGATGTTTTTGAAACATTTGATGTAAGAAAAGCGCAAGCGCCCTGGTCAGCGGCGTATGGCCTGGAGTGCTCCAACTGAGATAAAGGAAACACGAAGAGCGGCAGCGATTCGATGTTGACTTATCGTAGGGCGGAGCGCGAAGGACACTAGCCGCTAGGGCGCTGGAGCTGGACAATTTTCAAAGTCATTTTTTATACTTTTTAAATTCACAAAAAATATGAAACCTTTCGCTTAACAATTCGTTAATACTAGAAGTCACATTCCTGAATCAGGCATGATTTCGAAAGTACCACCATATTTATTTCAATATGAGACAAACTGGTTTAAAATAAGAAACATAATTTGTTAACAAGAAATAAGCGAAGGTGAATTATGACAGACTATATTAGCTCTATTTTGGAATTCTTATCACAGTTAGGCTATTTTGGTGTTGCTTTGGGACTGATGATCGAGATCATCCCAAGTGAAATTGTTTTAGGCTATGGCGGCTATATGGTTTCACAGGGGCACTTGAATTTTATCGGCGCTGTGATTGCCGGGACAATCGGCGGAACGATTGCCCAGCTATTTTTATATTGGGCCGGTTATTATGGCGGGAGACCCTTTTTGGAGAAATACGGGAAATATATCCTCATTAAAAAGAAACATATCGATGTCGCAGAACACTGGTTTGAAAAATATGGAGCCGGAGTTATCTTTTCTGCTCGGTTTATTCCCGTGGTAAGACACGCTATCTCTATTCCTGCAGGGATTGCCAAAATGCCTGTCAGTAAATTTATTCTCTACAGTGTCGCAGCCATATTGCCTTGGTCGATCCTATTTTTGTATTTAGGTAAGGCGTTAGGCAGCAATTGGTCACATGTAAAAGAGGTCGCACAGCCTTATGTCCTTCCGCTTATTATTGCAGCTATTGTGTTGGGTGCTATTTATTATTTAGTTAAAAAAATGAAGAAAACCACCGAATAATGGATACTCGGTGGTTTTTTTCATTTTGATTGCTTCGAAAATTTTGTTTGGGCCCAGGCATCAAGCCTTTTTACATGTTGTTTCCCAATCGTAAAGCCATATACAAGGAGCAGGACAATAATCAGCGTAAACAGATCGATTCGTTTCGAAGAAATAAAATTGATGATCCCCATGAGCACTTGCGGAATCACACCTGTTAGGGCGAATAAAACCGTCGCCACCTTAAACCAAAAGCTAGATTTAAGCCGATACCGTGCATATAAAAGAAAAAAAGTGGAAGTCCATGCCAGAACCTCAAGACTGACTAATATCACCCATTTATTTTCAAGCAAAAAATCCAACATCAACAACCCCTTCCTATTCAAAATAAAAAACCTGAAAGAAAGATCGCAGCACGACCATTTCTCCCAGGCTTTTCTCCTTCCGTGGATACAGAAGCAGATGCTTCTGTACGTTTTCTCTCGGACCAGACTGGTTTTAGACCACGGAACCCTAGAAAACCATTTTTTATAAGTATATTTTCCTTAAAAGCAGCCATTCCTATTTTTTAAAATGAAATGGAAGTGTCGCCACAATAACCTTCTTCTTAAAAATCAGGTAGGCACGAATTAACAAACTTGATTGGTTATGCAGGATATTGTGCCAGCTTTTTTTCGTAATAAACTGCGGAATCAGCACGGTAACTCGATAATTATTTTCACTCGCTTTGTGCTCAACCGTATCAATAAACTTTGACAATGGATTTAAGATGCTGCGATAGTGCGAGTGCAAGGTGACCAACCGGACATCAGGCTGCCATTTCTGCCATTTTTCCTCGAATCGTTTCTCATCTTCACGATCAAAGGAGACATAAACAGCAAAAATTTGATCCGTTAGAGATTTGGCATAATTAATAGAATTTTCTACCACTTTGGTAATCCCAGCAACCGGAACAATAATCACGTTTCCTTGAATCGCCATTGCTTCATCTTCCGGATGAATTCGTAACTGTTCCCCAACAGCTTCATAATGCGAGTTAATTCGTTTAAACATGAGAACAATTAACGGCAAGAATATAACGACAAACCATACTTGACTAAATTTCGTGACAAAGAAAATGATTAATACGGTTAAAGTAATTAGGGCCCCAATGAGATTGGCGGTTAATTTGGCTACCCAGCCCGCTGGTTTTGAACGCAGCCATTTAATAATCATCCCTGTTTGCGATAAGGTAAACGGAATAAACACCCCAACCGCATAAAGTGGGATTAAGTGCTCCGTTTGGCCCTTTGACACGATGATTAAAATGATGGAAGCAACTCCTAAAGATACTATCCCATTGGAATAACCAAGACGGTCTCCTCGAATCGTAAACATCCTCGGCATGTATTTATCTTTTGCGAGCGCAAACGCTAATAGTGGAAATGCTGAATAGCCGGTATTGGCAGCTAGTACCAAAATCAAGGCTGTTGTTCCTTGGACAAAGAAGTAAAGATAATTACGCCCAAAAGTTTCTTTTGCAATTTGTGAAACAACGGTTTCGTCCGCTTTTGGTGCAATTCCGTAATAATAAGCCAAAAAGGTGATTCCCGAAAATAACAAAGCCAAAAGAGAACCCATTAATACTAATGTTTTCGCGGCATTTCTAGGTGCCGGATCTTTAAAGGTCGGGATTGCATTAGAAATGGCTTCTACTCCTGTTAAGGCTGAACATCCTGACGCAAAGGCACGAAGAAGCAAGAATAGGGTAATTCCCTGAACAGGCGCCCCAATTGGAGCATGCTGGGCAGTTGGGGAAATATCCCCCGTTAAAACTTTAAAAATCCCAACACCAATTAGTAAAAACAGCGCGATGACAAATAAATAGACCGGATAAGCCAAAATAGTGGCAGATTCGGTTAATCCGCGCAGATTTAAAATTGTAATCAAGATAACTAATACACAGGCTATAGAAACGGTATGTGCATGTAAAGACGGAAATGCAGAGGTAATCGCATCCGTACCGGCTGTAACACTAACCGCCACCGTTAAGATGTAATCAACTAATAAGGAGCCACCGGCAATCAAACCTGCCTTCTCTCCGATATTTTCTTTCGAAACGACGTAAGCCCCTCCGCCATGAGGATAAGAATAAATAATTTGCCGATAAGATAATATGAGTGCAGCTAAGAGAAATAGTACCCCAACAGCAATAGGTACGGAATACCAGAAAGCCAAAACGCTAATTGTTGCTAGTACAATCAGGATTTGTTCAGTTCCGTAAGCTACTGATGATAAGGCATCTGAAGATAAAATGGCTAACGCCTTTAAAATTCCTAACTTTTGCTCGCCTAATTCCGTCGATTTTAACGGACGGCCGATTAAAAAACGCTTAAAAGAAGAAAGCACGTGATTTTCACCCACCACTTTTTGAAGTAGAATTACCGATTGATTTTATCACAACAGCGTTGTTAATATGAAGTATTTCTTTAAAAAAGAGCGCAATATTTAACATTTTGATGAACGCTTTTGATGTAAGCGTCTGTCATTTTAAAAAAAGGGATAGCTACCTTTACTGTTTCCATTTCCAATGAAATCATCCAGCTTTATCCCCAAAGGATCGAAAAAGGTATGGATCTAATCCATACCTTTTAATTACCCATTCTTTGGGACCTCAAGCGATCCCTATGTAAGAAATAGAAGTAGAGCAGCATCGAAACCGCAATCGAGACAGCCGATGTTCGATAAATACTGCTGTAGCCAAGGAGGTGGCTTATTTGGCCGAATATCATGGCACCAAGGCCGATTCCCAAGTCAAAAAAGGAATAGAAGGTGGCTGTCGCCATTCCCCTTCGGTTGACAGGCACCTTTTCAATAGACCAGGCCTGAAGAGCAGGCTGGACCATCCCAAATCCCAACCCATAAAGAATCGCCGCAAGATATAAGATTAGGCTATTAGGCAGCCAGGCCAGCAGTACCATAGCAGCTAAAATGAGTAAGGTTCCCGGAATAAAAACGGCCCGAAGTCCTTTTCGGTCATATAACTGACCCGCAAACGTTCTCGTAATCATTAAAGCCAATGCGTAGAATAAGAAGTATAATTGAATCCCCGAGATATGCTTTTCGGCTGTATATAACGGAAGAAAAGCTGCAATCCCGCCAAAGGTAAACGTAATAAAAAACATTAGAGCTGATGGCTTTAAGGCACCTTTTTCATACAAATCAAGTTTGGTTTTTCCTTGCACTGGTTTGGGGTCGACTTGTTTATAGGTTATTCTCGATGAGAGAATCAGTGCGGCCAAACCTAAACCAGCACAAAGAAGAAAAAATGGTTTAAACGGGATCATCCCTGTTAAAATCAGACCTAGTGACGGGCCAAACGCCAGCGCCAAATTACCTGAAAGTCCGTAAAACCCCATCCCCTCCCCCCGCCTCGAGACAGGAATTAAATCTGAGGCGATCGTTCCTGATGCGGTTGTAGAAAAGCCCCAGCCGCCACCTTGTACGACCCGCATCATAAATAACAAGACGATGCTAGTTAAGAAACCAAAAGAACCAACTGAAACCACAAAGATGGCCAGGCCGAATATATACACAAATCTTCTGCCTTTTGTTTCAAGAGCCTTACCTGCATAAGGTCGAAGCAATAACGCAGAAAATGTAAATATTCCGACAACAAAGCCAATTAGTTGATCATTGCCGCCTAAATCTTCCACAAACAGTGGAATCGTCGGAAGTGTCATTTGAAACCCAAGAAAGATAAAGAAATTAGCCAGACAAATCAGTATAAAGTCTTTTGTCCAAATTCTTTCTTTCTGAAGCTGTTTTTCCATAAAGCAAAGATTCTCCTTCCCTTATATGTATGAAAAGCCGTTTCTGTTGATCAATAGAAACGACTTTCCGCGAAAATTATTTGGTGTTTGCTGTCTCAATTACTCGGTTCATCGCCTGAATTTGCCCTAGATGGATCGCCTCATGGAAGATAGCAAAATTAGCCAATTCTCCAAAGGTTTCTTGACCAAGAAACGGTGTTTTTAACTTTTCACTAAAGCTCTCGGCCGGAATTACCTTGATTCTGTTCATTTGGTCTTTTAACTGCTCCGCTAATACTTTTATGGATGGAACCTCACCTTGCCAATCAGCAGGTTTTGTACCAGTGGCAAAAAACTCCATATAATTAGCAGGAAGACTGGTTGACTTTATAGGAAAACCAAACATAAATTGTTCTGCAACCGTTAGGACATGTCCCACATGCCAATGGATGGTATTGTTAAATCCCACTGGTTGTACATCCACATTTGCCCCATCAAGCATCTCTACACTTTTTACTAATTTACTTCTTGTCAGCTCAAAGCTTTTAATTAGAAGTTCACTCATTCTATCTTCTCCTCTCATACCTTCTCGCTTTCTATTCTATACTCAATAGTGAACTAATATTAAATGAAATGACTTTACATTTCTTCGGGTGCTTCAATACCTAACAGGCGCAAGCCCTCCTTAAGTACAATGGTAACCGAATAGACAAGTGCTAGGCGTGACGCTAGATTTTCATTTTCCTCTAGGATTTTCACTTCTGCATAGTACTTGTTAAAGCTTTGCGCTACATCAATAATGTACTTCGCGACAAGCGATGGATCATGATTCTCACATGCCCGCTTAATAGCCGGTGCAAAGTCAAGCAAGAGACTCGCGACCTTCCATTCCTTTTCCCACGTATTTGGCTCGTTTTCGGCAAGGGCTTCTGCGTGATACTCTCCTTTTCGTAAAATCGAGCATGCACGTGCAAAGGTGTACTGCACATATGGTCCTGTCTCTCCTTCAAAACGGAGCATTTCCTCCAGGGAGAATTCAATATCATTCATGCGGTTATTTTTTAAATCATGGAAAATGACCGCTCCTACGCCGACCTGTTTCGCTACCTGATCCTTGTTGAGCAAATTCGGATTCTTTTCTTTAATATTATGGCGGGCCATGGCAATCGACTCGTTTAATACTTCCTCTAATAAAACGACCTTACCCTTACGTGTGGACATCTTTTTGCCGTCTTTTAACATCATTCCGAATGGGACATGAACCATTTTCTCAGCCCATTCATAGCCCATTTTCCCTAGAACTGCGATAAGCTGCTTGAAATGCAGACTTTGTTCATGGCCGACTACATATAACGACTGAACAAAATCATAGTTTTCTTTACGATACAGCGCCGCTGCCAAATCGCGGGTGGCATAAAGGGTAGCCCCATCCGACTTTTTGATTAGACATGGCGGGAGCTGTTCCTCTGTTAAATCCACGACCATCGCCTGATCAGATTCTACTAACAGCTGTTTTTCCTCAAGCAGGTTAACGATTCGATCCATTTTGTCATTGTAAAAAGCTTCACCGGCAAACGAATCAAATTCTACATTCATCAGGTCATATATTCGCGAGAACTCTTTTAGTGACTCATCGCGGAACCACTGCCAAAGTTTCTGGGCCTCCTCATTTCCATCCTCCAGCTTTTTAAACCAGCTGCGGCCTTCATCTTCTAATGATTTGTCCTCTTCTGCCTCTTCATGGAATTTAATATACAGGGATAAGAGTTCTTTGATTGGATTTTGTTTAACGTTTTCTTCTTCGCCCCAAAGTTTATAGGCTGTTATTAGTTTTCCAAACTGTGTACCCCAATCGCCAAGGTGGTTAATCTTGAACGGCTTATAGCCGCATTTTGCTGCTATATGGGCTAAGGCATTCCCTATCACGGTCGAACGCAAATGCCCCATTGAGAACGGCTTGGCAATATTCGGCGATGACATATCAATCGTGACCGTGCCGCCCTTCCCGAAATCAAGTGCGCCAAATTGTCCCTTTTCTGTGATCACTTGGTTAATGAGTTTTTCGGACACAAGCTTTTTATTTAAAAAGATATTGATATACCCGCCTGCGACCTCTACCTTAACGAAAGCTGGTGATTTAATTTGCACACTTAGTTCGTTGGCAATAACGTTAGGTGATTTTCGTTTTATTTTAGCAAGTGTAAAACAGGGGAATGCTAAGTCTCCATGGTCGGAATTTTTTGGTTTTTCAATTAATATTTCCAATTGTGCAGTTGAAATTTCTTGGTCAAGCAGCCCATTGAGTATGGATGCCAGCTCCTTTTTATAGTTCATTTTAAAAACCTCCTTTTTTGATAAAAATAAATAAAAAAACCCCCGCCTCTATAAAAGAGACGAGAGTTTGTATTTCCCGCGGTACCACTCTAATTGTTCACATGAACCAGCTTTCTTTTGTAACGGAGGAATCTCCGGCCACACCCTATTTCGTTCAGGCTGGCATCTCCAAAGTGCGCTTCATTATCTGCTCAATATCAGGCTTCCACCGTCCCTGACTCGCTAGGACTTCCCAGATAACTACTCTCTTTTTCATAGATTTTACAGGTTGATTAACAGTTATTATACTGGAAAGATTAGGATTTATCCATAGGCGTTGATTATTTTTTTCATTGGGAATCCTTACTGTAAGGAGGGATTTTCATGTCAAGACGAAATAAAATACTTGTTCCAGAAGCCCGTAATGGATTAGACGCTTTAAAAGCAAGAGTGGTCCAATCGGGTAGTCCTGAGAATGCTAAATTTGAAGCAGCCGAAGAGGTTGGTGTTCCCCTGAAAAAAGGGTATAATGGCCAACTGACATCTGAACAGGCTGGGAAGGTCGGCGGCAGGCTAGGCGGCAGCATGGTCCGTGAACTGGTCAAAATGGCACAGGAAAATTTGAGTAAAAAGCAATAATTTAAAGGAGCCATTTGTCAATGGCTCTAACACTATTTCAAAAAAAGTTTGACAATTCTGTGACAATTGGTAGAATATTCAGTATAAGGGGGAATGGTTGAGATGCATGAAAAACAGGTAAAGAATTTACGGGCTTTTAAAATGGCAGCAGCCTACGGTGGCGGAATTGGAATCATCTTTCTTTTATTCGGAATTTTTGCAAGCGGTTACAATCTTATACTTGGACTTGGCATCGGCATAACCGCCGCCTCTATCGTCCTATTCCTATGTGGAACCTTTTTATCTTTAATGGAAGAATACACGCATTCAAATAAAGGAAAAACATCGATGGCACGATCCTCAGGGCAGTTTTATTATGATTATACAAAAAGAAACGAAAGCGCCCTGAAGAGCGGCTTTGACCTTAGGGCTTCCAGACGCTGGAGCTAGAAAAAAAGACTTGTGAGTGCTCACAAGTCTTTTTATTTTGTCTTTCCTCCTACTAGGAAGATTTTCATGAGCTCGGCAATTTGCTCCGAACTTAATGGTTCATGATCTCTTTCCCAATCGGAAACAAGGGCTATGTACATTTTTAACAAGAGGAAACTAATAACCTCTGTATTTCCAGGTGGGATAGCTCCTTTTTCAATCGCTATTTTAATCTTTTTTCTTAAATAAGCAATGATTTCATCCTCAACATGCCGTAACATATCTGATACGGCTAATGTCCCCATTTCTTTTTCCTCTTGGACTAGCTTGATCATCAGCTGATGCTGCGAACGAAAAGCTAATAATCGAGTCAGAGCCCGGTGAACATTTTCCGTGAATAGTAATCCAGGTTCGATAACAGCTTCTGCCTCGGCAATCATTTCTTTTACTAATTTAGATATGATTTCTTCAAATAGTTCTTCTTTATTTTTAAAAAAGGTATAAATGGTTCCTTTTCCAACATTAGCGAGCCTTGCTACCTGGTCCATGGTGGTGGCCTTATAGCCGAATAAAGAAAAGGACTTTGTTGCCGCTTCTACAATCATGGTTCTTCTGTCGGAAGCCATTTCACAACCCTCCTATTTGACTAATTTAGTTCTCTGGTCATATTTTACTATAACATAGCCTTTGCTTCCTTTCAAACATAGGTAAGAGATATTTGGAAATGTTTTCAAAGTTTTCACTTATCAAGGAGAGATTTTTTAGTAGAATAGATTTGATATTAGAAAGGAAGTGGAAGTGATGATTAAGAAGGCTTTAACTAAATCGACTGACTTACTTATCCTTGATTAATTAATTACACGAATGAATTTATCCAAGGATGACAAGCAAAATTTCGAAAACTTAAAAAGAGGCTATGAGGGTGAGGTGATTTTCAATGGGATGACGGAAAAACTTGAATGTGATTGTCTTATTTTAAATGGGTTACTACTTGAGATCAACCATACAAAATTCCAAATTGATTCATTGATCATCATGCAACAGCTTATTTACCTAAACGAAGTGAAAAACTTTGAAGGTGACTACTTCTATGAAAATAAGAAGTTCTATTCTATAACTGAAAAAGAACGGAAAGACCCCCTACTCCAATTGGACCGCTGTTCTTCTCTCCTCCGCCAATTGCTCCAATATCTTGGATATCCTATACCAATTGAACCTTGGGTTGTTCATATCAATCCTGAATTTTCCTTATATCAAGCCCCACGGAATGAGCAACTTGTTCTCCCAACACAAGTTAAACGCTATTTAAATAAAATAAACACTACCCCATCGAAATTAACTAGTAAGCACGAACGGCTTGCCGATCAACTACTCTCCCTTCATATTGTTAAGTCGCCCTATTCTAATTTGCCAGCTTATACTCATGATCAATTAAAAAAGGGAATCGTTTTTCAAGTATGCCATTCTTTTATGGTTTTTCTACGCGGCAAATACTGTGTCTGTGGGGAATGCGGTCATGAAGAGGAGGTGGAATCAGCTGTATTACGGCAAGTGGCACAGTTACGGCTTCTTTTTCCAGACCGAAAGATCACAACCAGTACAATCCATGATTGGTGTCAGGTTGTGGAGTGTAAGCGGAGATTAAACCGGATTCTTGAGAGAAACTTTAATTTGATTGGGGAGCGTCATGGGTTTATTATGAGTGATACTTTAGTTTGATTGATTGGCTGGGAGTACTTCAAGAAAATTTGATTATTTTGTTCAATAGGTGTTCCGCTATTGGACATTTTTTCTCTCAAATTAGAAGTTTTGTCCTTTAGAACCCCTCTATTGGACAATTTCTTAAGCGGGGAAACTTTTTTGTCCAATAGGACTCTGCTATTGGACATTTTTTTCTTCAAATCAGAAGTTTTGTCCTTTAGAACAGCTCTATTGGACAATTTCTTAATCAGGGGTACTTTTTTGTCCAATAGAACTCTGCTATTGGACATTTTTTTCTTCAAATCTGAAATTTTGTCCTTTAGAACCGCTGCTATTGGACAATAACTGCCTTAACTCCACATAACTTGTCTAAATAATACCCTTTTTCAAAAAAACAAAGCCCGTCAATTCGCTAAATCATGCACGTTTCTTATTTGAACAGGATACCTATAGTTCCTAATCAAGTCTTTCCAAAGCAGACAAATATTCTTTTATCTTTCGGTTATAAAATCCAATTACCCCCATTAAAATTAATTTATACAAAGTATTAAAAAATCTTATACATTCATGGAGAATTTATGAATTTAACGAAACTTGAAGCATTTATTTTAGTTATTGAAAAGAAAAGTTTTTCCGAAGCAGCCATCGCTCTTAAAAGTTCTCAACCGGCGACCAGTTTAAAAATTAAGAGTTTAGAAGAAGAACTGGGGCTAGACCTCTTAGACCGAGGAAGTTCGGGCATCCAGCCGACGGCAGCAGGTATGCTTGTTTACCAAGCCTCCAAAGAGATGGTACAGCGCTGGCGGAGGCTTGAAGATGACCTCCGTGCCTTTGAAGATACCTTGACAGGAACCCTAACCATCGGAGCCAGCACCATCCCTGGAACTTACCTGGTCCCAAGCTGGGTTAAAAAATTCCGAAGTCTCTATCCGAACGTAGCGGTGACCATTGAGATTAGCGATTCCAAAGAGGCTCTTAGAAAACTTCAGAATCAGCTCGTGGATGTCTGTATTACCGGACTGCCTTCTGAATCGAAAGCACTTAGCTATAAACAGGTTTCCTCTGATGCCTTAGTATTAATTGCCCCCTATCACCATCCATTGGGGCTTTCTAATGAGCCGACTTTTGAGCAAATTAAACAGTTTGATTTTGTGATTAGAGAGGAGGGTTCTGGTACCCGAAAGGTTATGGAAGATTACCTATCAATCCATTCCCATTCCCCTTCACTTTCTGATTTAAACCCTGTTGTATCCATCGGAAGTACTGAAGCCGTCATTGCTGCGGTAGAAGCAGGACTTGGGATTAGTTTTGTTTCGAAACTAGCAGCCGTGCCAGCTGCCAAAGCAAAGCGGATTCAAATTATTGAAAAATTCGAGCCCTTCCAACGAAATTTTTATTTTACCACTCTTAGTGATGCGAAAGATCGTCCGATTATCAAAGAATTTTCCGAAATAATAGGATCCTAAACAAGGAGGAGTATAGAATGAAAACAAGCAAGACACTGATCTTAACCTACTCAGCATTGGCGATAGCACTGAACGTTATCTTAGGCACTGTCGTCTCTTCACTGAAAATCCCGCTATTGTTCCTCGATACCATTGGAACCGTCCTTATTGCTGTGTTGTTCGGTCCATGGTGGGGAGCATTGGCCGGCGCTTTAACTAATATGGTTCTTGGCGTTACAACCGAACCATCTGCGATCTTCTTTGGGCTTGTCAATGTTGCCATTGCATCGGTTGCAGGATACATGGGGAAAAGGTTTGATTTTAGAAAATGGTACATTGCCTTACTCACCGGAATTGTATTATCCATTATTGCTCCGCTTATCGGAACGCCAATTGCCGTGGCGGTCTATGGAGGATTAAATCGAAGCGGTATGGACCTAGTCGTCTTATGGCTGCGTTCTGCTGGAGAAAGCGTGTTTGCCTCGACATTTATTTCAAGGATTACTGGGAACTTTATGGATAAAATTATTACCTGCCTGCTGGTTGCGTTTATGGTTTCCCGTCTGCCAAATTTCTCAAAAATGATAAATAAGGGGAAAAGTAATGCAGCGTAGCAAAAAGATTTTAATCGTCTCTCATTGCATTTTAAATCAGAATACGGTTATTGAAGGTGAAGCCCGGGCAGAAGGCGCCGTCCTTTCAGCAGTTGAGTGGGCCCTAAAACAAGGATTCGGATTTCTTCAGCTTCCCTGTCCGGAATTTACCTTCCTTGGTTTAGACCGGCCATCAATGACCTATGAAGAATACAATACCCCGGAATACAGGAAACATTGCAGGGAAATCTTACTCTCGATCCTTCTTCAGGCACAAGATTATGTTAATAACGGGTACGAGATTATGGGCTTACTAGGAATACAAAGCAGCCCATCTTGTGACCCGATAAGAGGAATTTTCATGGAAGAACTGAGAGCGATGTTTACCGAAAACGGTATTACCTTAAAAACACTCTGGTATTTACCGAACACAAGTGAGCCGGAATTTAAGAGTGAGGAGCATTATATTCAAAAGTAAAACAGGCCAGCCTCAAAATGGAGGCCGGCTTGTCTTTTACTCTAGCGGTATTTTCCGGTTTTCAACTTCATTTAAAAATTTAATTAAACGTTCGTTTAGTTTTTTTCCTTACTGTTATTCTTTAACTAAACGTTTGATTAGTTCTCAAAATCCCTTCCCTATAGGCATATTTCCATCTAATCAAACGTTTAATTAGTTTTCCAGCGCTACCTTAAAAAAATCAATCAAACGTTTAATTAGTTTTCACCACCTCAAAAAGTTAATCAAACGTTTAGTTAGTTTGAACAATCCTCCTTTGTTGGACAGGAAACTATATTGTGGCTTAGCTGTTTAAAAATGAATGTTCACAAGTCTATCACTAGAGAGAATTTTCATTGCTCTCTCAATCGTCTATAATAGGATTGGGGTGAGCACATGGCACGTGAACGCAAATTTTCAACAGATAGTTTATTTCTAATTACCAAACAAATGCTTTTAGCACATGGCTATGAAGGATTTTCATTTAGTCTTTTAGCTGACCAGTTGGAAATCTCCAGAGGAGCCATTTACAAGTATTACGATAATAAAGAAGAACTCATCACAGATTATATGCTCTATGAAATGGAGCATTTTCTGGCAGAATTAAAGGACATTGAATCCGTAGATGGTTTTGATGCACAGTTTGACTTTTTAATAAATCTTATTTTCAAGAATTCGACCATTCCGCATATGATTGAATTAGGACGCCGCATACCCATCAACGGTAACCAAAAGGTCAAAGAAAACCACGAAAAGCTCGATAAACAACATTTAAATATGTATCAACATTTACAAGGCTTCATCTCTCTTGGCAGGCAGGAATTAAAGTTGAGAGAGACACTGCCCGATCCGTTAATACTTGGATTCATTTTTCAAACGATTATGATTCCTAATCACTTTGGAATTCCTCATTCCATATGGATTAGTTCCATTAAAGAAATGATTCGTCATGGAATGTTAAGAAATGAATAATTGACACTAGTGTCACTTTAACTGATAATTAAAGTAACACAGGTGTTTATTCTTTCTCCCCCTAAAGTGACACATTTGTCACTTTAGGGGGACTAATTAAAAAAGGAGTAAATGTATGAAAAATCTTCTCCAAGCTATTACGGACCGCGTAACAACCAGAAAAGGAATGTGGATTACCCTTTCTGCCTGGCTAATTCTCACTATGCTTTTAGCTGTCTTTGCTCCAAGTGTAAGAGATTATGAGGTTTCCAATATTGCTTCTCTTCCCGATGACGCAAAATCCGTCATTGCCCAAAAGAAAGTTGACCAATATTTTAAAGATAATGATGGGCTTCCGGCCATATTAGTCTTCCAAATGAAAAATGGCGAGATCAGCCTTAGTGATCTAACGAAGCTTTTAGACCAGGTTAAAGATGAAAAAATCAAAGGAGTACAACAAGTAGTCTCCTTATCAGCATTGCCTCCTCAGGCTGCAGCTGGATTCTTCTCTTCTGACAAGACGACAGCCATCATTCCTTTAACCTTTGATTCATCTCTAGAAACAAAAGAAGTGAAAAAGTCAATTGAGGAAATTACTAAGATTACCAACGACACAACAAAATTAAAATTGTATGTGACCGGACCGGCAGGGATTGCAACTGATACACTTGATCTTTTCTCACGTGCTGATTTAGTCCTTATCTTCTCTACAGTTGGTTTAATCCTTCTATTATTAATCATTATCTATCGCTCGCCATTGCTGGCACTCATTCCACTCCTTGCGGCAGTCTTTGTCTATGAGGTTGTGACTCAAACACTCGGTTTGATGGGAAAAGCAGGACTCGTGATGACCAGCCAAACCGTTTCGATAATGTCGATTCTTCTCTTTGCGGCGGTTATAGACTATTCACTATTTGTTTTCTTACGTTTCCGTGAGGAGCTGAAAGCATATGAAAATAAATATGATGCCATGAAAGAAGCTATGAGGAAAACGGGTACCCCTGTATTCTTCTCAGGGGGAACTGTACTCGCGGCAATGCTTGTGTTATTTTTTGCAAAGTCCGGCGACTATCATAATTTTGCTCCTGCTTTCGCCACTACGATGCTAATTATTATGCTGGCTTCGATTACACTTGTTCCGGCCTTGTTTACCCTTTTTGGCAGGAAGTCCTTCTGGCCTAAAGTTCCAAAGGTAGGGGATTCCGCTATTAACCACCATTCCCTTTGGAGCAAAGCAGGTCGTTTTGTTGCCAATAAACCCGGTCTATCCGTTGCTGCAATCGGTATATTGCTTCTGTTAGCTGCAAGTAATATATTTAATCTTAAATATGAATTTGACACCATGAAGTCTTTCCCTAAAGATATGCCATCATGATTAGGCTATGATATTAGAGAAAAAGTTTGAAAAAGGGGAGCTGGCTCCAACAACCGTTATTTTGGAATCACCAAAGCCCGTTACTGTCGAACAACAAGAGAAATTAAAAAAGGTTCTCTCGAATCAGCCGCATGTTAGCAGTGTCCGCGTAAATAGGATAACAGAAAACCAAAAGGTGATTAACTACAGCCTGACCTTTAAGGGAAATCCATATTTCACTTCGACCATCGATGCGATGGAAAAAGTCATTAACAAATCCGGGAAAATAATCGACAACAGTGGTTTGGTTGGAAAGCTTTATTTTGCAGGCGAAACAGCTACCAAAGTAGATGATCGCGCGACCAATAATCGCGATGTACTGGTTATTGTCCTGCTTGAGACAATCTTAATTTTTGCCATGTTAATTATCTTAACCAAGTCGTTTAAGATGCCTATTTATATGATGGGGACCATCTTAATTTCCTTCCTTGCTGCACTGGGTTTAGGTACGTTTTTAAGCAGTCTGTTTTTTGATATCAGCACCGTCAGTGACCGCGTTCCCCTTTATGCGTTCGTTTTCCTGGTAGCTCTCGGAATTGACTATAATATTATGCTAATCTCAAGATTCCAAGAGGAACAAAAGAAACATACCGTAAAGGAAGCAGTGGAAATTGCTGTTGCCAGCACAGGCGGAGTCATTTCATCGGCAGGAATCATCCTGGCTGCCACTTTTGCCGTCTTGATGACCCAGCCGATTCAATTATTATTTGTGTTCGGTTTCATTGTTGCTGTCGGAATTCTACTTGATACCTTCTTCATTAGAGGGATCTTACTGCCCGGTTTAATTGTATTACTGGAAAAAGATAAAAAACCAAGCGAGAGCAGGTAAATCTCGACCATTACAGGTCAGTCCCTCACCTCTGAAAGACTGACCTTTTTTTAAATCAAATTCATGATGGGAAAGAACGGCTTAGTTTCTGGAAAATTTCGCATACTATGCTAGTATAGTCATTGATGGTAAATGAATGGAGGGAAACAAAGTGCTGCCTAACTTTGAAGAAAATCTACATAAATATGCAAGATTACTTGTTGCAAAAGGAATCAATGTTCAGCCTGGCGATTGGGTTAAAATGACGATTACTGTTGACCAAGCTCCTTTAGCACGTTATATCACCAAAGAAGCCTATGCACTAGGTGCTGAAAAAGTAATTATAAAATGGTCTGATGATGAAATTAGTAAACTTAATTACTTACATCAACCTGTAGAAGTATTAACCAACATCCCTGACTACGAAATTCAGGAATCTGAAGACCATGTTTTAAATCATCGTGTAAGCAGGCTTTCGATTGTTTCAAGTGATCCTGGTTTATTAAATGAAGTGGATCCCGCTAAAATTGCTGCCTACCAAAATAAAGCCGGAAAGGCCTTCAAAGCTCAACGTACAGCGACACAAAATGACGATTTAAAATGGACGGTTGCTTCGGCTGCCGGAGCTGGCTGGGCAGCTAAGGTCTTCCCTGACTTAGCCACCTCGGAAGAGCAAGTCGATGCCCTTTGGGACCAAATATTCAAAACCTGCCGTGTTTATGCGGATGACCCAGTAACAGCCTGGGATGAACATAAGCAGAGATTGAATGATAAAGCAGCAAAATTAAATGAAATTCAGTTTGATGCTTTGCATTACAAAGCCCCTGGTACAGATTTGACTTTAGGCCTGCCTAAAAATCATATTTGGATGAGCGCAGAAAGCCATAATCCAAAAGGGGAAGAGTTTATCGCTAATATGCCAACTGAAGAGGTTTATACCGCACCTGATACCCACCGTATGGATGGAGTCGTACGCAGTACAAAGCCGCTTAGCTATGCTGGAACATTAATTGAAGGCATCGAGGTACACTTTAAAGACGGAAAGATCGTTGATATTTCCGCTGAAAAAGGTGATGAGACCATTAAGAAATTGGTTTTTGATAACGAAGGCGGAACCGGCTTGGGTGAAGTTGCCCTCGTTCCAGACCCATCCCCTATTTCTCAATCTGGGATCACCTTCTTTACTACTCTATATGATGAGAATGCATCCAACCACTTAGCCATAGGGGCAGCTTATCCTACTACGATTCAAGGTGGTACAAAGATGAGTGAAGAGGAATTAATCAAAAATGGCATGAATACTTCGACTGTTCATGTCGACTTCATGATCGGTTCTGACAAGATGGATATTGACGGCATTAAACAAGATGGTACGATCGTTCCTATCTTCCGTAATGGGGATTGGGCAATCTAGTTTGATCAAAAAAAACAATCCAGTTTTATGAAGCTGGATTGTTTTTTTTGTGCCATATTGAAAAGGGAATATTTAGTCCCCGTTAACCACACGAAGTGGTACATCTTGTTCATCTAAAGGGATCATAGCATCTGTTAAATTTTTTTCGAGTAATAGTAAATAATTATTTTTAACTTGTTCCGTCCAGTTTAGTTTCTCAGCCATGCAGGCAATCACCTGATTTTTCCACCTTTGCACTGTTTGAATATCAAACAAAATAGCTCCAGTACGGCGGTTAAAGAAATCAATTGGTGTTACAACCATTTCATGTTCAATTCCATAAATTAATTTTGCAAAAAGAGGCAGCGGCAAGTTATATTTCACTGCATCAGCTGCATTCTCCTTAAGAATGTTAAAAACAGCAGCTGCGTTCGAGCCATAGATTCTCGATAAATGTTCCGCTTCTGCTTTTGTTAGTCCAGCTTCCTCTCCTTTTTTAAGCATCTTAGCAACATAACTATTAAAATTACTTGAACCTCCCACATCTCCACCAGAAATCGGCAGATGCTTTGTTTGACAAGGTAAGAAACTTCTTGATTCTTCTAATTGAAATATAGCTACTAATCGATCAACCACAATTTCAGCCATTTTACGATAACCCGTTAATTTCCCTCCAGCAATTGTAAGTAATCCTGATTCAGATTCCCAAATCTCATCTTTTCGAGAGATCTCAGACGCACTTTTTCCTTCTTCATAAATCAGCGGGCGAACACCTGCCCAGCTTGATTCAATATCATTCTCGCTTATCTTTACTTCTGGGAACATATAATTGATAGCATCGATAATATAATTCCGATCAGCAACCGTCAGGTTAGGATTTACTGCATCCTCATTATAGAAAGTATCAGTTGTTCCAACATACGCCTTACCATCACGAGGAATCGCAAATACCATTCTGCCATCAGGTGTATCAAAGTATATAGCTTGTTTTAAAGGGAATCGTGACTGATCAATCACAAGGTGGACCCCTTTAGACAGCTGCAGCACTTTTCCTTTTTTTGACTGGTCCATTTCGCGGATCTTATCAACCCATGGTCCGGCAGCATTGACGACCTTTTTTGCATGGATTTCGTATTTATAACCGGTTAACAGATCTTGTACAAGTGCTCCAATCACTTTTCCATTGTTGTAAAGCAACTTCATTACTTTTGTATAATTGCTGGCAGTGGCACCTTTTTCAACGGCAGCCTTCATTACTTCAATCGTCAGACGGGCATCGTCCGTACGATATTCTACATAATAACCGCCTCCCTTTAATCCTAATTTCTTCACCAATGGTTCTTTGGCAAGTGTCTCTTCAACTGAAAGCATTTTTCTGCGTTCTTGCTTTTTCACTCCCGCTAAAAAATCATAAACCCGCAGGCCGATGGATGTACTAAACTTACCAAACGTTCCCCCTTGGTGGATCGGTAATAACATCCATTCTGGTGTCGTTACATGGGGACCATTCTCATAAACGATGGCCCGTTCTTTTCCAACCTCCGCTACCATCTTTATTTCAAATTGTTTTAAATATCGTAAGCCGCCATGAACGAGCTTTGTTGATCTGCTTGATGTACCAGCTGCAAAATCCTGCATGTCAACAAGAGCCGCTTTCAATCCACGTGATTCGGCATCCAAGGCTATCCCTGCGCCGGTTATACCGCCTCCAATAACTAATACATCAAATGTTTCACCTTTTAATTTATTGACTATCTCTTCTCGATGTAAGGTTGAAAATTTCATCGTCTCTTCCTCCCGATTACGTGTCTTATTATTTACATATGCATTGAAATATAGGATGGAAATAGAAAAAGACCACAAAATACATTATCCAATTGCGATAATGTTTTTGTGGTCTCTCCGACTTCTCCTGACAAATATTAACTTAGGTTTATCTTAACATATTGAATCATCATGATACAACTAATATTATTTGAAGGCCATTGCAGCTTTAACTGCCTTTTTCCAGCCATCATATAGATTGTTTCGATTGTCGTCTGTCATTTTTGGATCAAACTTACAGTCTACCGCCCATTGCTTTGCGATTTCCTCTTGACTTTCCCAGAAACCGACTGCCAGTCCCGCTAAATAAGCGGCTCCCAATGCAGTTGTTTCGTTTACAACCGGACGTTCAACCGGGACGTTTAATAGATCACTTTGGAACTCCATTAAAAAGTTATTTTTTACAGCACCGCCATCAACACGAAGTGCTTTCAGTTCTATTCCAGAATCTGCTTCCATTGCGGATAATACATCCTTTGTTTGATAGGCTAACGACTCAAGCGTTGCCCGGATAAAGTGTTCCTTCGTTGTTCCCCTTGTTAAACCAAACACAGCTCCGCGGACATCGCTATCCCAATAAGGTGTTCCTAATCCAACAAAAGCAGGAACGACATACACACCTTCAGTAGATTCAACCTTTTTCGCATATTCCTCACTATCTTTGGCGTCCTTGAACATTCGTAAGCCGTCACGCAGCCATTGGATGGCTGAACCTGCTACGAAAATACTGCCTTCCAGTGCATATTCCACTTTGCCATTTAATCCCCAGGCAAGGGTAGTTAATAAGCCATGTTCAGACCGAACTGCTTTTTCTCCCGTATTCATTAACATAAAGCAGCCTGTGCCATAAGTGTTTTTAGCCATTCCGTCTTCAAAACAAGCCTGCCCAAACAATGCTGCCTGCTGATCCCCTGCCACTCCTGCGATCGGGATTTCTTTACCAAAGAAATGGTAATCAATGGTGTTTGCATAAACTTCTGATGAAGGGCGTACATCTGGAAGCATTGTTTTTGGAACCCCTAGTATTTCTAATAATTCATCGTCCCATTTAAGGTCATAAATATTAAACATGAGTGTACGAGATGCATTAGAATAATCGGTTACATGGGCACGGCCTCCGGAGAGCTTCCAAATCAGCCATGTATCGATTGTGCCAAACAAAAGCTTGCCCTGCTCTGCTTTGTCGCGCGCACCTTCTATATTGTCAAGAATCCATTTCACTTTGGTTCCGGAAAAATAGGCATCGATAAGAAGCCCTGTCTTTTCACGGAAAAGATCATTATATCCCTTCTCTTTCAGCTGTTCACAAATTTCACTTGTCTGGCGAGACTGCCAAACAAGTGCATTGTATACAGGCTCTCCCGTTTCCTTATCCCATACAACCGTTGTTTCACGCTGATTGGTGATGCCAATTCCAGATATCTGTTCAGGTTTGATGCCTGACTCAGAGAGCACACCTGCTATGACAGAAAGAATGGAACCCCAAATTTCATTTGCGTTATGTTCCACCCATCCTGGCTTCGGAAAGTGCTGTGTAAATTCCTTTTGAGCAGTATGAACAATTTCTCCATTTTTATTAAAGAGAATAGCCCTTGAGCTTGTTGTACCTTGATCTAAAGCTAAAATATACTTTTCCATGATAAATTCCCCCATTTATAAAATATCTTACTATTAAGCTACTTGGTTAGCCTGACTTCTAAGAGAACTCTGCTTTTTACTAGTTACAAATGAAAGTAATAGGACCACAACACTGATTCCTAATACAATCCAAAGAGACCCTGTTGCTTTTCCTAAAAAGACTGTTTTATAAAAAACCGCACCAAGGCTGCCGCCTAAAAGCGGTCCGACAACCGGAATCCATGAATAGCCCCAATTAGAACTTCCCTTTCCACTGATTGGCAATAAGAAGTGAGCAATTCGCGGACCAAGGTCACGAGCTGGATTGATTGCATAACCAGTTGTCCCACCTAAAGACATACCGATGACCACAATTAATAAACCGACTGCAAGTGGATTTAATCCTTCTGTAAATTTATTAGCTCCAATAAATAATAGACCAAGAACAAGGATAAAGGTACCAATCATTTCACTTAATAGATTTGAAAAAGTATGCGATATAGCAGGACTTGTCGCAAATACCCCAAGCTTTGTTGCAGGATCGTCCGTCTCCTTCCAGTGAGGCAGGTAATGTAAATAAATTAACACCGATCCTAAAATAGCGCCAAGCATTTGTGCCAAAATATAGGACGGCACATCAGACCAAGGAAAATCTCCATTTAGTGCTAAGGCTATTGTGACAGCCGGGTTTAAGTGAGCTCCACTGACCGAACCTACCGCAAAAACCCCCATTGTTACTGCAAGTCCCCAAGCAACTGTAATTACGATCCATCCCGCATTATTGGAATATGACTTCTTTAAAGAAGAGCCAGCCCCAATTCCTGCGCCAAACACAATGAGAATCATTGTTCCAATCATTTCCCCAACGAATGGTGTCATTTTTCTTTCCCTCTCTCTTTTATATTATTTTTCCTGTTATGTCTAGGCTGTAAACGAAAAAAAAGAGATTCACAACAGAATGAACCCATTAATGGGTCTCTGTGTGAATCTCCTTATCTCCGTCACAAAATATTAACTTAAGACGAGTATAGTACAAAGTTGAAAGCGGTGTCAATACCTTTTTATGATTAAAATAGTATTAAAGTTAAAAACTAATTGGCAAATAGGTTCCATAGCTCTTTTTTAGATGTGGTAATTCCAGAGGCACCGGCTTCTAATGCAGCATAAACGTCTTCAGATGTTCGAATGAGTCCTCCAGCTAATATAGGTGTTTTCACTCGTTCTTTTACTTCTGTTATCATTTTAGGCATTGCTCCAGGAAGTACTTCAATATAATCTGGCTGTGTCTTTTCAATCAGCTTGTAGCTTTTTTCAAGTGCATGACTATCAATTAAAAAAATCCTTTGCACTGCAACTACACCTTTTTGCTTTGCCTTTTGGATGACACTTGACTTGGTTGAAATTAATCCATAAGGCTTGAATTCTTGGCAGATATATTCGGTTGCATATTCATCATTTTTAATTCCATGGATTAAATCAACATGATAAATCATTTGTTTATTGTGCTGCTTTGCCATTAAGTTAATATTTTTTAGCTGCGCTATGTGCATATCTAAATAAACACCGATTTCAAATGGGCTTTTTAGGAATTTCTCAAATTCCTTCATATTCCCTGAAGCAGGTAATATCTTTTGTTCCAAATGACTCAATCCCCTTTGTACCAACTTTTCTACTATCTTAAAGAGAAAATCTTTATTATTCAATAGCAAAAAAAGGGTCGGCCTCCCGCTCCTTTACAAGCAGCGAGGGACTGACCCCTTTCTTTTATTTCTTTAACAAATCATAATACCTGATTACTTCTACTGTAATTTCACTATTTTCAGCCAACCCGCTCACTTCTTTTAAGACAGATGGGAGTCCGTTTTCCTTTATCATGGCTTGCAGCTTTACAGCCTCTGGGTCATCTTGATAATCAAACAGCAGGGCGGAAGCAATTGCCTTTGCAAGGTTCGTGTAGGAAAGACCGGATTTATTTGCTTCAACAGCAGGACGTACGAGACGATCATTAGGACCAAGCTTACGGAGAGGCGAGCGTCCTACTCTAGTCACATCATCATTTAAATAAGCGTTTTGGAAACGATGAATAATCTTATCAATGTATTGGCCATGTTCTTCAGGATCTAAACCATATTCATGAATGAGGTAGGCACCTGTTTCGCCTAGCGTTGCTTGTACCTGTTTTACGATTTCCTCATCTGCTAATGTCTGATCAATCGTGGACTTCTTCGCTAGATATCCCAAATACGCAATCACGGCATGACCTGTGTTTACGGTAAATAATTTTCGTTCAATAAAAGGAGCAAGATCAGCAACCATTTTCATCCCTTCAACTGGTGGAATGTTATCGCTGGTTTCTACTACCCATTCATAATAAGGTTCTACCAATACATCAAGTGATCCTTGATTGTTTTGAAGGGGCACGATTCGGTCAACTGCCGAATTAAAGAAGTATACTTTACCCTCTAATTTCTCCTTGGTTTCACTATCTAAATGTTCAAAGATATATCCTTTTAGTAAGTCGGTAGCCGAAATTTGATTCTCGCATGCTATTACATACAGTTTTTCATCATTATCCTTTACTCTTTCCGCCAATCCCTTAGCAATTAACGGTGCAATATGGGGAAGAATATTCGGTCCAATCGCAGTGGTTAGATAGACAGCTTGCTTGATGGCTTCGATTACATCACTTTCTTGCGTCATATTATTTAATCCGGAAACATTCTTGATCGTCATACTTTCTTGTTCAGCCGTGGCTAATTTTACTTGGTATTGTTTTTCCTC
Source organism: Bacillus sp. ISL-18 (assembly GCF_018613415.1). Taxonomy (GTDB): domain Bacteria; phylum Bacillota; class Bacilli; order Bacillales; family Cytobacillaceae; genus Neobacillus. The sequence continues at coordinate 51,145 of NZ_JAGGQG010000031.1, forward strand.
ATTTAATTGATTAATGATTTGATCGGCAATATCCACAAAGGTAACATGATAGCCAGACTGTGAAAAAAGCGCCCCGATAAATCCTCTTCCTATGTTCCCTGCTCCAAAATGAACTGCTAGTTCCATTCTTATCATTCCTTTATTATTTTTGTTTGGAGATAATGTAAAAAAATCGCCTCTAATTTTGCACGAATCACTTGCTCATTTGCTGATGAAAAAATCATAATGGCTTCTTGGTTTTCAATCAAACTAGTGCTAATCAAGCTTACTATTTCCTGCTCTCTCACACTTAATTCCTCAGGAGCGAGCAGTAATAGCAAGGTTTTCATGGACATATCCTTTCCGTCCATGCCTTTAACCATAATCGGTTCCTGTAAAGGCGAGATTTGAAAAATAAGTTCATGAATATTCTTATCTCTGCAATGGAAAAGGCCCATTCCCGTACCCGGTATACCCAGGCCGCCCTTTCTTTCCCGCTCCCTTAACGAGGCTAGAACATCTATGCTTGAGCTTAAAAGCTTTTGCTTTTGGATCGTAAGGACCATTTCTGCCAGCACTTTTTCATGCTCCTTTACCTGTTGCAGTTGATACACTTTGAAATTAGTTAATATAGCCTCTATACTTTTTTGTACATCCTTCAGCAGGTTTAACTTTTCATAAATGGTTCCAATTGGTTTAACACCCGTTGATGAGGCATTGGTATCTGACGAGGGTAGATAATTTCTTTTTTCCATTACCTTTTTTAGGTTGTTTTTCAAAAAGTTCCTAATGGCGAGAATGTTCTCCTCTGTTAAAAGTGGAGAAACCAAAAGATAATCAATGTCTAAAAAAGGGAGCTTTACGGTCGAAATGATGAGATCAAACCTTTTCAGATTTGTTTGATTTTGGATTTCTTTTAATGATTTTATTTCAATATGGTCAATACCCATAATCTCTTTTTTGATCCTGCTAGCTAACATTTTGGATGTCCCAATACCTGTTGGACAGACAATTAATGCATTTACTGATAATTTCTCTTCCCGCATCACTAAGGCAGACCCAAAATGAAGGACAATAAAGGCAATTTCATCATCTGGGATAGAATCAATATCGGTAAACAGCTTTTCAACACTAGTTTTAACCGCTAAAAACAGAAAGGGATACTTCTGTTTTATTTCCTCTTTTAAAGGATTAAACAATCCCATTTGTTGTTTAATTCGATACAGGGATGGTTCCATATGAGCTAAGAGCCCCTGATACAAGGAAAAATCATTCGTGAGATCAATATGTAACTGTGATGAAACATCCTGTATTAGGGTCTTTACCATTTTACTTAGAACAAGGCTGTCATAAGGCACAACATCTACAGACTGAAGCTTAGATCCCTTCAAGATCCCAGCCAAATAAATCAGATCTTGTTCCCTAAATGTTACTGAGAAGGCTTCTTCAAGCTGCCCGCATATTTCCTTAATCAAGTTATATTCGGTCAGCAGGTTATTCATAGATCCAGCCTCTTCTTCAAGCAGGAAGAGAGCATAGGTCCGTTGCATGGTTATACCTATATGTACAATCAGTCCGATATAATCATTATCGGCTAACCGCTGCTGTGTACGATTAAATATCGTATTTACTAGTCGATCAATCACAACGATGTATTCAGGAACAAAGTAGTTCACTATTAATTCTTGAGTATATTTTCCGTTTTCTACTAAAAATAAACTCTCAATTAACTCTTCATAAAAATACAACAAAAAGTAGCTCGCCAGTGCTTTTCGTTTAGCTGACTCTGATCCCGTAAGATCAACGCCTACTCCTCTTTTCCTAGTAATCGTCACATTAAAAGGGCGTAACCATTCCGTCAATTCCTCAATATAGTTGGTTATCGTTGCGTTACTAACACCGAGTTCCATTGCTAAAGCTTGAATTTTAAAGGCATCCTCTTGCATCAAGACAATCAGCAGCTGCAATTTCTTCTCTTCCGGAGTTTGATCGATTGGAACCATACTCATTACCTTCTGTACTAACCGAAAGATATTTTCGTTCTTTCCCTCAATCCTAAGCCCTGTTTCCAAATGACGAATTAAGTGAAGATCAAACGTCTGAAGGATCTTTTCTACCCCGTTTAAATCACGGTGAACTGTACGGCCGCTTACATTTAAGTGGTTCGCCAGAGATGCTGCTGTTTGTTTTCCAGATGTTTTAACGAGTAATTCAATAATTGCCTTTTCCCTATTTGTTATATACATGCTACCAGCTCGTTTCTGTGATCGTAACAATATGAGAACTTACAATTTGGTAAGGATGATGAATGAGGATAGAGGCATTTTCTAAAAAAGTGAATAGAAAAGCAGCAGAACAGCTTTTCTATTCACAAACGATCTGATGTTTACTTATCATTTAAAATGTCGATAATTTCTCTTGCTGATTTTGCTTCTACTAATTTTTCTATATTAGCCATATCTGAGCATGTAACGGCAATTCCCGATAAGATTTCAAGATGTGTGCCATCTTTCCCAGCAATACCAAAAATTAATCGAACCTTTTGGCCATCAAAGTCGACACCATCTGGTACTTGTAATACGGTAAACCCGGAATTTAAGACATCCTTTTTCGCATCTTCTGTTCCGTGCGGGATTGCTACATCATTCCCCATATAAGTTGACGTCATTTCATCTCTTGCGATCATAGCATCGATATAGCTTTCTTTAACGTATCCAGCCTTCACCAACGCTCTTCCTGCAAAACGAATCGCCTCTTCTTTTGTCGTGAATGATTGATTTAAGAAGATATTCTCCTCAAGAAGTAACGCATCATCCGTCTGATTTTTTCCATCAGGAACATTTGCTTCCGCATCGTCTACCAATTCTTGAAGTCCAGCCGTTTCCGGATTTTTAAGCTGGTTAATTAATTTATCATATTCAGGACTTGATAAGAAATTATCCACTGAAATATGGTAAGCATTTGGCAGCTTATTCTGTGCTCTAGGTGTTAACTCTTCTTGTGTAACAACAATTTGAGCATCTGCTGGCAAATTACTGATCGCTGTATTGGTAACGGAAATATTTAATCCGGCTTCTTTTACTTTTTTACGCAGCAAGGATGCACCCATTGCACTTGAACCCATTCCTGCATCACAAGCGAACACAATCTTATTTACTGTTTCAGGCATTGTAGCGGAAGTGGCAGAAAAGACATTCGATACTGAACTCTTCTTTCCTTTCATTTCCTGCATTTTTTTGGCAGCTTCTTCGATATCTTCCTCTTGTTGTTTACCTGTTTTAAGAATAAACGATGAAACAACAAACGAAACAATTCCTGCTACCAGCACCCCTGCCAGGTTGGCAAGATACGTGCCTGCATGATGCGGAGTGACTGCCATAATAGCAAGGATACTACCCGGTGATGCAGGAGCAAGTAATCCACCGCCTAAAAGGACTAATGTAAATACGCCGCTCATTCCACCAAGAATAACTGCTAGGAACAGCATTGGGCGCATTAAGATATAAGGGAAGTAGATTTCATGAATCCCACCAAAGAATTGAATAATGGCAGCTCCTGGTGCAGTTCGTTTCGCTGTACCTTTTCCAAAAATACAGTATGCCAAAAGTACTCCGATACCAGGTCCTGGATTTGCTTCAAGAAGAAATAATAATGATTTTCCTGTTGTTTTTGCTTGCTCAACACCGATTGGTGATAATACACCATGGTTAATCGCATTATTTAAGAACAGAATTTTAGCAGGTTCAATAATGATACTTGTTAATGGCAATAAACCTGTGCTTACCAGCCAATCAACACCCGCAACAAGCCACCCGGTAAATACATCCACCGCTGGACCAATTGCTAAGAAAGATAAGATCGCCAGTAATCCACCTAGGATACCTGCTGAAAAGTTATTGACAAGCATTTCAAAGCCCGCTTTAATTTTTCCTTCAACAGATTGGTCAAATTTCTTAATGACCCAACCGCCGAACGGTCCCATGATCATGGCGCCTAAGAACATTGGAATATCTGTTCCGACAATAACCCCCATTGTTGCAATTGCCCCAACTACTCCTCCGCGTTGATCATGTACAAGCTTACCACCCGTGTAACCTATCAAAAGAGGAAGTAAGTATGTAACCATTGGGCCGACCATTTTGGCAAGGCTTTCATTCGGAAAGAAACCAGTTGGAATAAATAAGGCCGTGATTAACCCCCATGCTATGAAAGCTGATATATTCGGCATAACCATCGAACTTAGGAAGTTGCCGAATTTTTGTACAGCTACCTTTATATTAGATTGAGCCATTTGCTCTCATCCCTTCTTTGTTATAGTACCCTATCTATAGTAAGGCACTGAACCACTGCATTCAATAAAGAGTAAAGTGAGATTTGTCACACATAGTGGGACAAACCTATTGTTTCTCAAAGAAAATTGAATATACAGCATTTCTAACAAAAGGTTATACATGGAAAGGCCCACGGCTTATTCTTAATAACTAACTACTATATTTGGGTATGACGGCTCGATTGAATTAATTGACATCTTCAAAGATGGCCAAGATCTCATCCGCTGATTGGGCAGAGACAAGTCTCTCGATGTTTTCTTCTTCAGAACAAACAATGGCAATATTAGATAGTATATCGAGGTGTTCATTATCTTTTCCAGCAATTCCAATCAGAAGCTTAACCATATTTCCTGCCCCAAAGTCCACACCTTGTGGAACTTGAACAAATGATATGCCAGATTCCTTTACAAATGGCTTGGAATCCTCGGTACCATGTGGAATCGCGACGAAATTGCCCATATAAGTAGACGTTAATTGTTCTCTTTCAAGCATTTTTTCAATATAGTCAGCATCCACATAGCCTTTTTCTACAAGAATTCCCCCAGTTAATCGAATCGCTTCCTCCTTAGAATTTACGATTGTGTTTAATCGAATATTTTCTTTTGCTAAGATTGATTTTGTCATCCTTATACACTCCTTAATTCCGTTAATTTATGATTAAAAAATTGTCCCAGTCTATCTGTTAACAATCCAGCTATTTTTTCCTTGATAATAGATTGAAAAACATTACTATTCTCTTCGCTTTCAATTAACAATGAACTTAAAAAGCTTAATACCTCTAACATCTGTTCTGATGCATTGGCAGGTGATAAAAGCAGGATGAGACATTCCATGTTCATTTCTACACCATCCATACCGAAAACTCTTATCGGCTTATTTAGTGTCGTGATAGTAAAAATCGGCTGAATGACATATGGGGATCGTGCATGAAATAACGCCATGGCTGTTTCGGGAATACCATTCCCTCCAAGTCCTTCTCTTTCGAGGATGGCGTCCACAACCTTTTCAACGTCAATGATTCTTTGTAGCTGAAATTCCTTTTGACAGGTCACGGTTAAAAGCTCTTTTACAGTTTCATTACCTAATTCGGTTAAATCAAATCCCTCTAGAATGGTTGCAATCGTTCCTGTATACTCTTTGATTGTTTTCATCTCTTCAATTAATTTGGAAGTAGACTTTTGACTCTTATTCGGATGGAACGTCACCGGAAGTTGCGTTTCTGAACTATTTACAAATTTATATTCATTGATAAAGGAGCGGATTTTTTCTATTTCATCCTTATTTAAGAATGGATTGACCACTATATAGTCCCCGTTATAATCAGGTATAGGGATGGTAGAGATAACAAGTTGATAATCGGTCTTATCCATTTTCTGAAATTCCATTACCGAAACGTTTTGGATGAACCTCAACTCAGGAAACTCTTTTTGTAATCTAGTTGCCAGCATTTTAGAGGTACCTATTCCACTCGAACAGACCACAAGTGTTTTAAAATTGCCAAGGTCTTTGCTGCCCATTAATGCTGCCCCAAAATGCAGGACTAGATAGCCGTTTCCTCATCGGGAACATAAAACTCAGGGAATACCTGGTTTACCGCTTGTTTCACAAGTTCAAATAAATCGGCATAATCCTTTTTAATCTTATCTAACAAAGGGTTACTGATGCCCATCTTTTGCTTAATACGATAGATAGCTGGCTTTAAATGAACACTTAATCCTTCAAAAAGTGAACGATTTGTCGATAAATCCATCCCGGCTAGCTTCCCAACTATTTCGATCAGCTTTTTCGTTTTTATAGCGGCCTGTAAACTTGTATCCTCGATTGAATGTTCATTTTCATGCCTTAATTTTGCACCCTTTAAGTGCATGGTAATATAAGCAATCTCCGCTTCCGGTATACTAATAGTAAATACCCGTTCTAATTGTGATACTATTCTCTCAGCAAATTTGTATTCCTTTGTAACCTTCTGGTCCTCCAAATAAGAAAAATTGATATTAATTCCTTCTCCTTTTTGGATTCTTTCTACAGCCAGTGCTAAATGAACCACAAGACCAATATAAGCACTATCTGCCATTGAGAATGGCAGCTCTTGAACAATCGAATTAACGATGTTTTCAACAATCACCAATTTCTTTTTTTCCACCAGTCCCATTAATCTTTCAGAAATGCTATGAATTTGCTGAGTCGACCTCATTTGGATATTATCCCGTGTTAAAGAGAGGAGCTCAGATTCATCCAGGTATTCTGAAATTAACTGACTCATTGCCCTTCTTTTTGCACTTTCTTCCCCCTCGATTTCAACACCGTAGCCTCTCCTGCGAATCAGGGCTAATCCAAACGTTTTTAACCTTTCTTCTAGCTTAGTTAGGTCAGAGCTAACCGTTGCAATCGTTACATTTAAGTCTGAGGCAAGTGCATGAAGTTTTACAGGTTCACTTGTTTCTAATAGTTCACACAGCATAATGCTTTGCCGTTCATCTGGCGTATATTCTTTATGTGAGAGGTTAAACAAATAAAGTTCCAGTTCTCTAATCTTATTTTGTTCGCCCGTTATTTGGACACCAACCCCTGATTTTTTTTGCAGCTTTATGTTGTATTCGTCAAGAATATCTTCTATGTTTTTTAAATCTCTATGAATCGTTCTGCCGCTCACCCCAATGAACTCTGCCAGGTCTTTCACGGTTGTTTCATCCGTGGTCTTTAATAGGACTTCAAGAATTTGTCTTTCTCTTGCCGAAATATACATTTCTCACCTTCCTTATGGGTCGACCGTGTTCCTAAAATCGGATGTTGTTGCCAAAATTAAAATTTGATACTTTTATTTTAAATCAATAAAACCCCTACACAATAAAAGCTATTTATGATTTAGTGGCTTGTATTGTTGACATGATTAAAATAAAGAGCCTAGCACATAATTAGGTGCAGGCCCTTTTGTAATTATTTTTTAAGGCTATTTACTAACTCATCATACTTAGGGCTGTTTAAAAAGTTTTCTACAGAGATATGCTTAGCATTCGGTAATTTAGCTTTTGCTCGGTCGGTTAAATCCCTATGAGTCACCACCACATCCGCATCAGCAGGTAAATTATTAATAGCCGTGTTCGTAACCGTTACACCTAAACCTGCTTTTTGCACCTTATTTCTTAAAATGGAGGCTCCCATTGCACTAGATCCCATACCGGCATCACATGCAAAGACAATTTTGTTTACATTTTCAGGCTTGATTTCTTCTTGTGTGGTTAAAACGGAAGATACTGAACTTTTCTTCCCTTTCATTGCTTCCATCTTCACCGCTGCAGAAGATAAATCCTCCTCAGCTGTTGCCTTACTTGTTTTTAAAATCAATGAAGCTACCGCAAATGAAACGCCTGTTGCTACAATAACACCGGCAAGAGTTGCAAAATATCCACCTTTTGGTGTCATCGCAAGTAATGCGAAGATACTGCCTGGTGATGGAGCAGCGACAAGTCCAGCGTGAAGCACACTAAATGTGAATACTCCACTTACACCACCGGCCATTGCAGCAAAAATTAACATTGGCTTCATTAGGATGTATGGGAAGTAAATTTCGTGAATACCACCTAAGAAGTGAATAATCACAGCACCTGGTGCCGTTTGTTTCGCTGTCCCTTTACCAAATAACCAGAAAGCAAGTAAGATACCTAGTCCAGGGCCAGGGTTTGTTTCTAGTAAGAATAGAATGGATTTTCCTGCTTTTGATGCTTGCTCAATGGCCATTGGACTTAAAATACCATGGTTAATGGCGTTATTTAGGAATAGGACTTTTGCTGGTTCAATAAATATGTTAGCAAGTGGCAGCATGTTATGATCGACGATGAACTGAACTCCAGATGCTAAGAATTTGCTTAATGCTTCAACGACAGGGCCTACGCCTTTATAGGCTAGCAGTGTTAAAGCGCCTCCAAGAATACCCGCTGAAAAGTTATTGACTAACATTTCAAATCCTGACTTTATTTTCCCCTCAATCAGTTTGTCGAACTTCTTAATGACAAATCCGCCAAGCGGTCCCATAATCATCGCACCTAAGAACATCGGGATATCTGATCCGACAATCACACCCATGGTTGCTGTCGCACCGACAACCCCGCCACGGATATCGCCCACCATACGACCACCGGTAAAACCGATTAATAATGGCAATAAGTAGGTAATCATTGGGCCTACTAGTGCAGCGAGATCCTTGTTGGGAAGCCATCCGGTCGGAATAAATAATGCGGTAATTAGACCCCAAGCAATAATGGCGCCGATATTTGGCATAACCATTCCGCTTAAATAACTACCGAACTTCTGTATTTTAACTTTTACATCTGATTTTTCTTGAGCAGTCACGTTTACTTCTGACTTCACTTTAACTGTTTCACTCATCAGGTTTCCCCCCGCTTGATATTTTTTTATCTATCTAACTTAATATTAAAACGCTTTCACACATTCATCAATTGATACTAAATTTCATTTTGTCACTGTCGTTGTTGACAACATTTACTTTTTCAAAAAAAAACAAAAAAGGCTGGAGCCGAATCAAGTATGATTCGTCTCCAGCCTTATCATAATCCTTTTACTCTACCGTTACTGATTTTGCAAGATTTCGTGGTTTGTCGACATCACAACCACGGTGTAAGGCAGCGTAATAGGCAAGTAATTGCAATGGTATAACAGAGATAAGCGGTGTTAATACTTCATGTACTTCTGGGATGACAAAACTATCTTCATCCATATTTAAACCATCCATTGAAATAATACATGGGTTTGCTCCGCGGGCTACAACTTCCTTCACATTTCCACGAATACTTAAGTTGACGCTCGCTTGCGTAGCAAGGGCAATAACAGGTGTGCCCTCTTCAATTAATGCAATCGTACCGTGCTTTAACTCTCCGCCAGCAAAACCTTCTGCTTGAATATAGGAAATTTCCTTCAGTTTCAAGGCACCTTCAAGTCCTACGTAATAATCAACCCCGCGGCCAATGAAGAAGGCATTGCGTGTAACAGATAAAAACTCTCTTGAGATTTGTTCAATTAGCTCTTTTGAGTCACAAAGTACTTCCATTGCATTTGCAATAATTCCCAGCTCATGGATCAAGTCAAAATCAACTGAAATTCCTTGGCTCTTGGCAGTTACCTCCGCTAAAATAGCTAACACAGCCAACTGTGCTGTATAGGCTTTCGAAGAAGCAACAGCAATCTCAGGACCTGCATGCAATAACAGTGTATAATCTGCTTCACGTGACAAAGTTGACCCTGGTACATTCGTGATGGTTAAGGTACGGTAACCCAACTCTTTCACTTTTACAAGGACAGCACGGCTGTCAGCAGTTTCACCGCTTTGTGAAATGAAGATAAATAACGGCTTCTTGGTTAGAAGCGGCATATTATAAACAAATTCACTTGCAATATGGACTTCAACTGGCAGTTTTGCAATGCTTTCAATAAACTGCTTTCCAACCAAACCAGCATGATAGGATGTTCCAGCTGCAATAATGTAGACACGATCGGATTCATTCATAGCATGAATGATGTTAGGGTCAACTATCAAAGTCCCTTGCTCATTTTGATAGGTTTGAATGATCTTACGCAAAACCAATGGCTGTTCATCAATTTCTTTTAACATATAGTACGGGTAAGTTCCCTTTTCAATGTCACTTGCATCAAGTTCCGCTGTATAGGGCTGACGGCTAATAATATCCCCATTTAGGTTTTGAATGGTCACTCCATTCTTCGTAACAAGGACAATTTCCTTATCCATCAATTCAAGATACTGATTGGTCACTTGAAGCATTGCCATGGCATCACTTGCCACAACATTAAAGTCACTGCCAAGGCCTACTAATAGCGGGCTCTTGTTTTTCGCAACATAAATAGTCTCACTGTCTTCTTCATCTAAAAGTGCAATGGCATATGATCCATGTAAAAGGGTTAACGTTTTACGAAATGCCTCAATCACCTCTAAGCCCTCTTGAACAAATAGCTCAATCAGTTGAACGACAACTTCAGTGTCTGTTTCACTTCTGAATGGTACACCTGTTAAGTACTCACGCTTTAAGAGCTCATAGTTTTCGATTACACCGTTGTGAACAAGTGTAAAACGGCTTGACACACTTTGATGTGGATGGGAGTTTGTCTTACTAGGAACACCATGTGTGGCCCATCTAGTATGACCAATTCCCATATTTCCTTTTACATCTTCATTGACAATTTCACGTAAATCCGCAATGCGGCCCTTTTCTTTAAAAACATGAACACCATATTCATTCTTTACAGCGATTCCTGCAGAATCATACCCTCTATACTCAAGCTTTTCTAAGCCTTTTAAAAGAATTTCTTTCGAGTCGTTTTGACCAATATATCCAACAATTCCACACATTTTCTTTTTCCTCCCTGGAATCAGGGGGCAAGAATGCTTTTGGAGGCAGTGCTTGCCCCCTTATCTCTGCTTTTGATTAAGGTATCTGTCTATACCTTTCTAAACATTACAGTTAGTATGCGCATATTCTTCTCTTTGTGCATAGAGTTGCCTCTAGGTTTTAAAGAAGAACTTTTCGGTTGTGTGCAGGCAACCGGGAGGTATCCGCCGAACATTCGATAATCCTCCTCCTCGTCAACTAATCAACTCTCTTCTGATTAGTCCAGGCGCTTTTAGTTTTTCCAAGCTCCTACCTCTATCCTCCTTCCAAAGTTTCGCTTTAAGAAACAAGCACACTAATCTTACATGATTTGTCAATCGTCCGTCAACTAAAAACTTAAACGGAAAAACATGATTCAGAACTTTCCTTATAAAATATGCATAAGAGAACGAATCTGTTCCCTTATGCATAAAAGAAGACATGATACCATACCGCTAAAAGTTTTTAGGTAGTACGATATTCGTTGTATCGTTTATTCCTTTAATTCCATTTCTTCTTTAACAACATCAACAATCCGGTTTACAAAAGATTCACAAAGTTCCTCTGTTGCTGCTTCTGCCATAACTCGAACGAGCGGTTCTGTTCCACTTGGACGAACAAGAATTCTTCCGTTTCCTTCCATCTCCGCTTCAACCTGCTCGATTACAGCCTTTACCTTTAGATTATCGGTGACATGGTTTTTATCCGTTACTCGTACGTTAACAAGTTTTTGCGGATACTTTTTCATTTCACCCGCTAATTCTGATAATGGCTTCCCTGTTACCTTCATGATATTCACTAACTGCAATCCTGATAATAATCCATCGCCTGTTGTGTTGTAGTCTAAGAAAATGATGTGTCCTGATTGCTCACCGCCAAGGTTAAAACCACTTTTCTTCATTTCTTCTACCACATAACGATCCCCTACTGCTGTAGGGACACTGTGGATTCCATGAATTTCAAGGGCTTTGTAAAAACCAAGGTTACTCATAACCGTTGAAACAATGGTCCCATGTTTTAAACGGCCTTGTTCTTTCATATACTTTCCGCAGATGTACATGATTTGGTCGCCATCGACAATGTTACCTTTTTCATCAATTGCAATTAAACGATCCCCATCACCGTCAAAAGAAAGACCTACATCAGCCCCTTTTTCCTTCACAAGAGCTGCAAGTGCTTCTGGGTGGGTTGATCCGACTCCAGCATTAATGTTTAATCCATTTGGTGATGCCCCCATTGTCGATAAATCAGCGTCAAGGTCTGCAAATAAATGACTTGCTAACGCACTTGTTGCTCCGTGCGCACAATCCAAGGCAATATGGATGCCTGAGAAGTCTTCATCTACTGTATTCTTTAGGTATTGCAGGTACTTTTGACCGCCTTCAAAATAATCCATTACCTGACCAAGTTCTGCCCCTGTTGGTCGTGGCAGCTGGTCTTCCGGTAAGTCAATATAGTTCTCGATTTCTAATTCCTGCTCATCAGACAGCTTAAAACCATCTGGACCAAAGAATTTAATTCCATTATCGGCAACAGGATTATGTGAAGCAGAAATCATTACTCCCGCTTGAGCCCCTAATGCCTTGGTTAAATAGGATACCCCAGGGGTTGAGATGACACCTAAACGCATGACCTCTGCTCCAATTGATAGTAACCCAGCTACTAGTGCTCCTTCTAACATATGACCTGAGATACGGGTATCACGGCCAATCAGTACTTTAGGGCGATCCTTATCCTTTGTTAAAACATAACCGCCGTATCGGCCTAATTTAAAGGCCATTTCCGGTGTTAATTCGCTGTTTGCTACTCCACGTACCCCATCGGTACCGAAATATTTACCCATCTTAAAAAATCTCTCCTTCAACATGTGTAATGCTATAAATTAGGCATTATTAGTAATAGTTATTTTTGCGGTGGATTTGTCAGGCGTCCATTGGACATCCGTTGGCCCTTTTACTTGGATTTTGACATCATGGGTCCCTTCACTCAAGCCAGTCAAGTCGATAAAAACCGTGAAATCACTGGGTCCCAGCCCTGTTACAGAATCAGCCGGTCCATTCACTTGTAAATTAACAGTCTGACTTGTGGGATCAGTTACTTCGGCTTTAAAATTATCAGCTAAGCCTTGAAGTTTTAAAGGTATGCCCAAGACCGTTTTTTCTTGATCCGTGGCCGTTGTTTGTTCTACAGCTGGTTTTTGTTGTTCCACTTTCTTCACCACTACAGTTGCTTTTACTAACTGAGGGGTGACCTTGGTAACTCCATTTGAAATAATCACTGGCAGGGTCAGTGTTGTGTTTTCCGTAATCTTACTTAAGTCGACTTCCACCCTTACACTGTCTGTATCTTTTAAGACCTCTTCACTTCCAGTAATTTTGGCTTCTGTTTCATCTAACTCAATCGATTCAACCGTAATCCCTTCCGGAGCAGTTCCTTTTTTTACAATATTGATCGGAACCGTTTTGCTGTTCGATTTTATTGGAATCGTCACTTGAACCGTTTCAGGATCAACCGTTACATCCAACTTATTTAACTTTTTATCCAGTACTTGAATTTGAGCTTGTTTTGAAATGGTTGCTTTTAGTTTTCCAGTACCATCAAGAGTGGCTTTTACGTAAGTAATTCTATCAATGTCACTTTTAGCACCGGTAATTTTTACTTTTCTAGGCTCAACTTCAGGAAGACCAGCTGAGTATCCATCCTCTATTTGGCCGCCATCGAATTCTGCTTCAACCCTGAATTCCTTCGTAATCTTTTCCTGCACAGACACTTTTACACTTGCAGGCTTCATGGTTGCCTTTAATTTATCAGATAAGTTTCGTATCTTGAGCTTTACATTCTGCTTTCCAATCTTAGCATTTGTTAAATCAACATATACCTCAAAGTTTTTTAATGCCTTTGCCGATTGGACATGGGTAATCGGCCCCTTTATCGTTACATCGACCGTGTTCGGTATCCCTGTAACCACTAAATTCTCCGTATCATAATAGACTTTTACAGGAATATCCTTTATGGTCTCTGTTGTTTGTTCTCCAGGAACATTCACATCCGTTAACTTTTGACCAGTATGTGGTATAGAGGAATATAATAGGACTGCCAATAACAAGGCCAGTATTTTTATAAACCAAGGATTATCAAACAATTTATCCATTTTGTTTTCCCCTCCAGTTCCAACGAGCTGAAGAAGCCTGTTTCGATTTATTATGAATCATCATTTCACTGGTAAGCAGTTCTTTTAGTTCCTCCACTTTTAAATCACGATGAAGCTCTCCATTCCTTGTCAGTGAAATCCCTCCCGTCTCCTCGGAAACTATAACGGTTAAGCTATCGGTGACCTCACTTATTCCTAATGCTGCCCGATGCCTGGTACCCAGTTCCTTTGAGATAAATGGGCTTTCAGATAGGGGAAGATAGCATGCTGCCGCTGACACATTATTTTTTTGGATAATGACCGCACCATCGTGAAGCGGGGTATTGGGAATAAAAATATTAATGAGCAATTCCGAAGAGATATTGGAATTTAATCGTATACCTGTTTCTATGTAATCACTCATGCCCGTTTCTCTTTCAATTGAAATTAAGGCACCAATACGGCGTTTTGCCATATAATCTGTCGCCTTAACAATCGCTTCGACTGTTTTTTCCTGATTATCATCGTCTTGTGTACTGCTTCGCGAAAAGAATCGCCCTCTTCCTAATTGTTCAAGGGCCCTCCTGAGCTCAGGCTGAAAGATAATGATAACCGCAAGAAATCCCCAATTTATGGCCTGTTGCATCATCCAGCTTAACGTAATTAAGCCAAGCCACTCACTGACCACCCTGACAAGAAGAATAACAAGGATTCCTTTTAATAATTGAACTGCCTTTGTACCTCTTATCACATTAATCAGTTTGTAAATGACGTACCATACGAGGGCAATATCAACAATACTAGCTAGATACTTCCATATACTGAGATCCGCAAACTGCATTGTTTGTTCCTCCGTAACTTTCTAACAACATATAATTCATACAACTTAATTATTATAACATAAATTCACCATACAACTTTATTATATGTCTGTAGTTAAAAAAACAAATCACCCCCGTGGAGTGATTTGTTTTTATTTAGTTTCAGGCTGGCCAAAAATATCCATTACATCTTGAGCTGTTTTTTTCATATGATACCAAATCCAGTCAAAAACTTCATTTATTTCTTCTATTTGTCCTGTTACATGACCGGCAGAAGCTAAGTATTTTTCTCCGTTAATGACGGTGACATCACCTTTAACTTCTCCTTCAATCCGCACGTTCCCATTGTGAACAACGACATCTCCTTTGACGGTTTCACCTTTAGGAACAATGACCGTATGATTTTTAACCACTAAATTCTTTTGCTTGGAGACAGAGAATTCTTGATCCTGGCTCCAGCTAGAGAACAAGCTTCCCATCATTAAAATAATAAAAACAGACGCTGCTGTAAGCATCGGATGGTTGGTAAACCACCGCTGCATCCACACCTTTTTCTTTTCCTTCGGCAATTTGGCCAATACATTTGCTGTGAAGTCAGGCGGCGCCTGCATATGGGAAATGCCTCTAACAAGCGCATCCGTCTTTTTTAATTCATTAAAGATCATTTCACACTCTTTACAGCTTTTGAGGTGGTCTCTTAGGATTTTTTCTTCATCTAGGTCAAGTTCTTCATCTAAGTAATCATGCATGAGTTCGATGATCTGTTCTGGACACATTTATGTTTCACCTCATTATACATATCGTAATTGCTGCCTTAATGCTTCCCGGCCGCGATGAATTCTTGTTTTAACTGTTCCAAGTGGGAGGTCAAGGATCTCACTTATTTCATTTAAAGACATGTCCTCCATATACTTTAAGACGATTGCGGAACGATATTTTTCCGGCAATTTTAATATTTCCTTTTGAACGTTCTCCTGCAGCTCTAGACTTTCTACTTCGGTCTCTGGCAAAGGAGAATCCGAGGAAATTTGCGAATACATCGTTAAGCCTTCTGTTCCAGCGACTTCCGCGTCTAAATAATAATCTGGTTTCTTTTTGCGCAGACGGTCAATACAAAGATTGGTGGCAATCCTAAAAAGCCATGTTGAAAACTTTAAATCTTGATTAAACGACTGAATGTTCACATAAGCACGAATAAATGCTTCCTGTGCAAGATCTTCTGCTTCATGACGATTGCCAATCATCCTGTAACATAACTGGTAGACACTGTTTTTATATATTTCTACGATCTCACCAAAGGCATCTTGATCTCCTTTAATGACCTGCTTTATCCTTTTTTTCACAATTGTATCCATTAAGTTTCCTCAGCTCCATTGTCGCTATACGATATACGAACTTCAGCAAAAAAGGTTTCGTTTTAAAACAAAAAACTTCTCAATATCCTTAATATTAACAAAAATTTACTAATATGGGACAAAATATGTTTAAAGTTTTTTTTGCGGGGGAAAAAGATAGTATGTACATAGAAAGAGGTGGAAGATGATGTCTTCTTCATACCGAGGATTAGTAGAAGAAATAGAAATTCAACGAAATAATATGATTCGATTGGCATCTGAAACTTCTCTGTCCAATCAAAAAGTAATTGAGGCAAGCAAGAAGCTTGACTCCTTACTTAACCAATATTATCTATTATTGGCCCAGTAGGATAGTTAAAGCTGCATAGTTTAGTATGCAGCTTTCTTTTTTTATAATAATTTTTCACCAAATAGTGATCCCATTAGCTCCACAGCGCAGATAGCTGTTTTATTTTTCTCATCCAGGATTGGATTTACTTCCACAAATTCTGCAGAAGTAATCACGCCTGCCTCTTCAAGCATTTCCATGGCCAGATGGCTCTCACGGTAGCTGATGCCTCCAATAACCGGGGTCCCTACTCCTGGAGCATCATTTGGGTCTAAGCCATCTAAATCTAGTGATAGATGAACACCATCTGTTTTTTCTTTTAGGTAAGCAATCGTTTCTTCCATCACTTTTGTCATGCCTAATCGATCTATTTCATGCATGGTGTAAACTTTAATGCCCTTTTCCTTAATTAATTCCTTCTCTCCATCATCTAGTGATCTTGCACCAATAATGACAATGTTCTCAGGTTTTACTTTTGGATTATATCCGCCGATTTCGGTTAATAACGGATGACCTAAACCTATGCTTACGGCAAGGGGCATACCATGGATATTTCCTGATGGGCTTGTTTCAGCTGTATTTAAATCTCCATGAGCATCATACCAGATGACACCCAGGTTTTTATAATGTTTAGAAACACCGGCTAATGTTCCAATAGCGATGCTATGGTCTCCTCCTAGTACAAGTGGGAAGGAACCAGATTGAATTGCTTCATCTACCTTATCTGCAAGCAACGCGCTTTTTTCTGCTACAAGATCTAAGTTTCTTAGATTGGATTCTTTATCGATGACTACTTCTGGTCTGCCAACTGGGATATCACCCCAGTCATGTATTTCTTCAAATAAAGGCTTTAGGCGTTCATTAATTCCCGCGTAACGGATGGCACTAGGCCCCATATCTACTCCCCGTCTCATTTGTCCTAAGTCCATCGGCATTCCAATAATTGATAGTTTCTTTGTCATCTCTTTTCTCCCCTTTGCCTGTTATACTACCTATTTTAACCGTTTTCATATCGATGACTCAACTCGACAAAATTCTGTATATATATACGTTATTTTTAAAATATTCTGTAGTTAAGCGGTTACGTTTTTAGGATGGTAACTGTTTCTGGTTTTGGAGAGGGAGAGGGAGAGGGAGTTGAGTTGCTTCCGAATTTATGATGGGGTGTTGTATTTGACAACACTCGCTGGGATCTTCTTTGATTTGCCCTAATAGACTGGGACTTTTCGACAAAACTCTCTTAAGGCTTCTTAAAATTGTCTTATAGACAAGAGCTATTGGACAACTCTCTTGGCTTCTCTTAAATTTTGTCTTATAGATCCTCCCTATTAGACAAACTTCCTCCGAATTTCAAAAAAATGTCCTATAGACGAAGGCTATTGGACAAAATAGAAAACTCCCTATGTAAATTGTCTTAAAGGCCACCGCTGCCTTTAAAAGACTAGACTAAAAAAAGTTCAAACCAATTTAAATAAATACATTAATATAGGACTTCCTTACCCCAAAAATAAAAATCACCAAGTCCTAAAAATAAAAAAAGCCTTAAATCATGAACATGATTTAAGACCAAATATGTAGTGTGATGGTGGAGTCTAGGGGGATCGAACCCCTGACCTCCTGCGTGCAAAGCAGGCGCTCTCCCAGCTGAGCTAAGACCCCATTGGAGCGGAAGACGGGATTCGAACCCGCGACCCCCACCTTGGCAAGGTGATGTTCTACCACTGAACTACTTCCGCAACTATGCGGATAAATATTAGAAAATAAAATGAGCCATGAAGGACTCGAACCTTCGACCCTCTGATTAAAAGTCAGATGCTCTACCAACTGAGCTAATGGCTCTTGGCTGGGCTAGCTGGATTTGAACCAACGCATGTCGCAGTCAAAGTGCGATGCCTTACCGCTTGGCTATAGCCCAAAGATGTAATTACTTCTAGTATGTCCAACTTTTTAAAAAATATGAATGGTGGAGGGGGACGGATTCGAACCGCCGAACCCGGAGGGAGCGGATTTACAGTCCGCCGCGTTTAGCCACTTCGCTACCCCTCCATATTCAGAAAAAAAGATGGTGCCGGCGAGAGGACTTGAACCCCCAACCTACTGATTACAAGTCAGTTGCTCTACCAATTGAGCTACCCCGGCGTAAAATAAGGAAAATTTATGGTGGAGGATGACGGGATCGAACCGCCGACCCTCTGCTTGTAAGGCAGATGCTCTCCCAGCTGAGCTAATCCTCCATATTAAGATGGTGACCCCTACGGGACTCGAACCCGTGTTACCTCCGTGAAAGGGAGGTGTCTTAACCGCTTGACCAAGGGGCCTAGAAAATTAAATTAAAGGTAAGCTTCCAAGCGGGCTCGAACCGCTGACCTCTTCCTTACCATGGAAGTGCTCTACCTACTGAGCTATGGAAGCACAGCTATACATTGTGTTGACATAAAAATGGCTCCGCAGGTAGGACTCGAACCTACGACCGATCGGTTAACAGCCGATAGCTCTACCACTGAGCTACTGCGGAACAATAAGATAACAGCCTGGCAACGTCCTACTCTCACAGGGACAAAGTCCCAACTACCATCGGCGCTGAGAAGCTTAACTTCCGTGTTCGGTATGGGAACGGGTGTGACCTTCTCGCCTTAATTACCAGACTATTTAGTTGAAAGAAGTTCAT
>NZ_JAGGQG010000032.1 GCF_018613415.1 Bacillus sp. ISL-18
GCACTACTTTAAATGATGAACACCCCCTTGGGAAAACGGAGTTTGGTGAGCATTTATATAAAATCGGAGGGTTTCCGCCAATTAAAATTAGATTACCAGATGAACTAAATACTCCACCTAATAATTCGGATAGCAAAGAGGATCTTATCGGCAGAATGGATCAAGTAATTCTAAGATTGAGCCAAGGGGAATCGAAAGTAGATCATATAAACCCATATTATAAAGTTGAGCATGGAGGGTTCGGCTGGCTTAATGCAAGGGAATGGTATGATTTGGTTGGAATGCATTTTCGTCATCATTTACGCCAAAAGGATGAGTTAGAACAAAGGCTTGCTAAGTAACGGGTGCGTTGATCCAGGAAGGATTAACCGCCTTTTTTAAAATTAATTACGTAGGTTAGTAAAGAAATTCTTTATTCGACTAACGGAGCAGTTTAGTTCAAGAAGGATATTTCTTTTAGTTCTAGAATAAAGATAATAAAAAGCCTTTAAATTTTTAGGAGTGGTGAGATAAATAGGACAGAAAATTACTTTCTCTTTAGAAAATAAAATGGTAATAAGTATAATCGAAAGACTACGAAGCGAGGGTTGTGTTTTTGCTGAAGAAGAAACACAGTTACTCATCTCAGAGGCTGCCAGTATCGAGGATTTAATGAAAATGGTAGAAATACGAGCCAGTGGCTTACCACTAGAATATGTACTTGGATTTACAAAGTTTTGTGGGCTACGGATAGAAGTAGAACAAGGAGTTTTTGTACCACGTCGTCGTACGGAGTTTCTGGTTCAGCAGGCAGAAGCATTGACCTGCGTTTGTGATATTGTTGTTGATTTATGTTGCGGGTCTGGTGCTGTTGGTGCTGCAATAGCAACCGACTTGAATAAGATTTTATTACACTCCGTTGACATTGACCCCATTGCAGTACAATGTGCTTCACGCAACATAACTCACATTGGTGGTCAAGTTTATGAAGGTGACTTGTATAATGCATTGCCCCATTCATTAAGAGGTCGTGTGAACATAATAATTGCCAACGTACCTTACGTTCCTACTGATGCAATAAAGCTGCTTCCCCAGGAGGCACGTTTATATGAACCAAAAGTCGCACTCGACGGAGGAAAGGACGGACTAGACGTTCAACGAAAGGTAGCGGAAGAGGCTCCTCAATGGCTTGCTTCTGGAGGGTATCTATTGGTAGAAACGAGCGAAATGCAGGCGGCTAAAACCTTTGAAATCTTTGCTAATGCTGGACTAACTACCAAAATAGCCAGAGATCAAGAATTGGATGCAACAGTTGTTATTGGAACAAAATCTGTCAAAGAGAAACTATAAAATAACTTCCTTCTTCAACTACCATGGAAGAACGATTTAAATTCCATTTTCTCTGGTGCAGCTCTGCTGCATGGATGGCTAACGGGTGCTTGAGTTTAACAAAGAGTCGTAGCTGCGGCTCTTTTTCTTGTTCCACTAACGAAGCAGAATAGTTCAATAAGCCAGTTATAATTATGTAATTATTCTTGAGGGTATTTATAAGTAGCTAAGTGGGTTTGATTTATCAATTTCACCTCTGGTCCATAAGAAATTCTATAAGTCATTCGATCCTTCCCTACTGGAACGTGGTGTCCACCATCGGTAGGCTCAATATCAAATGTAATTTCTAATATAAAGCCACGGAAGCCATTTACTCTTCTTGTTTCAATCACTTCAATTTTCCATGGATCTACTGCAGGTGAAAAGTCCTTTAAAATCTTCGGATAATAATAGTTATCCAAAACTTCACTAATATAAGGAGCAAGCATGTTCATAAGCATGTCCTGTAATCTAAGTTCTTCAGAGTCTTGAGTTGGTTTAATTGATAAAACAGCTGTTGTTTGAAAGGAAACAATAAGAACAAGGGATAGTATAAAGTAAGCACGAACTCAAACATTTTCATTCTTTGTGGTGAAGAGCTGTTTTTTAGTGACTCATGGGTGGCTAACGGGGTGCTTTAACACTAAGAAATAAAATTAAAAGAGCCAAAAATATGCAAGTATTTATACACTACTTTTTTGGCTTTTCCTGCATTTACAACAATTGTTGCCGTCAAAAAGAGGACATCTAATTTATCATCATTAGGACCAATTAGCCTATCAGCCTCACAATACTAAGCACTGTCTGGGTGCTCCCACATCATTAATGAATATCTTGAATGACTTTCTCCAGGAATTCGCCCATTCGCTTAACGGCTGGCTCTGAAAAATCAAAGCTGACCCCAGTTTCTTTATAAGCCGCTGCGATGGATTGATTGTAGTCCGCACTGGCACCTTTTTTAAAGGATACGACGGCTTGCTCTGGGTTGTTTCGGTAATTTTCAAGAATTTGCAATGCACCAAGCATCGACATGGAGTATTCAATATTATAGAAAGGAACTTGGAAATAGTGAAGGGTGTCTGCCCAGCTCATCCCAATTTCTTCCTCTAGCCCAGACGTATCGACAGGGTTTAAGCCATACCGTTTTGAGATTTCAAAGAATTTTTCATCACGCTCTTTGGCCGTGTGTTGAGGATTCGTATACATCCAATGCTGAAAGAGGTCGCCTGATAATGGACCAAATAACATGTTAAATGCCCGTCTCAGCTCTTCTCGCTGTGCACTCTTAAAATCTTCTTTTTCTGGATAAAAACGATCCAGCTTGTCTAATAAGAGCAATTCCATTCCATGAGAATACAGTTCACCAATTTCCATTCGGAGGTGATATTCTTCAGAAGGACCTTGCTCGGAAAACTCGAGGTACCCATTCACGGCATGGCCCATTTCATGAATTAGTGCGATAAGAGAGAAAAAGGATGGACTAAAGTTCGCGAAGACAAAGGTGTCCCCTGAAACAGGTAAGGAGGTACAGAAACCGCCGGGGCTTTTTCCTTTCCGATCTCCAAGATCTATTAACCCATGCTCTCTCATGTAATCAAAACGGTCTGCAAAGTATGGATCAGTTTTCCCTAACATCTCAGAAACGCCATCCATAAGATCTGACACATCGGAGTATGGCGGGTTTTTCATTAACTTAGCGGTGTTATCCCAAGGACGAAAGGTATCGACACCAAGCTCAGACTTAAAGACATTTGCCAGTCTGTTCCAAGCTGGGATAATATGTTTCTCTACATTTTCATGAAAGTCGTAACAATCTTGGACGCTATATTCACGATTTTTGACTACAAACATATAATCACGATAATTTTCAAAGCCTGCATTTAATGCAATTTGATGGCGAAGTTGAACCAGCTCATCCATGATGGTATCCATATCAGGCTTAATTTGACGGTGGGCTGACATCATTGCGCGATAAGCTTTTTCACGCACGGCTCTGTCTAGATGATCGAGTTGGGATTGGATAAATGGATAAGGCTTTTCTTCGCCATCCCATTCAACAGTTAATCATCCCATAATTTCACTATACTTTGTATTAAGCTCTTGTTCTTTTACCATTAATGGAATGTTTTCTTCTCTGAACAGTTTCACCTTGGATTCGCGAAAGCGTCGCATTAAGCCATAACGGTTTTCATCTAATTTATTGAAATAAGGAGACTCACAGACTTTCTCATTCAGTTTTGCTTCATATTTCATTAAAAGCGGCTGGATGACTTGCTGGTCATGTAGATACGTAGACTTGATATCCGCATCCTCTGTGTTCCGGTAGAAATCGACTTGGTGACCCGTCATTGCCTCCGCGATTTTCATCATTAAATCCTTTTCAGCTTGTAACCATTTTTTTAGGTCAGAAACGGATTCAATTTGAACATCAAGTAAACTTTGAATTTGAGCTTCGACCCCATCTACATCTTGTAAATCAATTAATTCTTTATAATAGTTCTGATTTAAATCCTGTGTCACAGATAACTCCCCTTTTTTTAATTATTTCAATTATCGCAATAGTTATATTATAGATTTCTAGGTAATAATTCTAGTTTTTTCATATGGTTCAACAAGTGATTACATTTTAATCGATAATAAAAATATGAGGAGGTCACGGAATCCCTCTCGGCTCCCGGATTACTATGAAATTATATTATCTTTAATATGAAACTTGTTCTGGTTGTACAATTTCATATTCACCTTCTGCATACTCTTGCTCCGCATAATGGCCTCCCCATTGACAGAGCTCCTGCAAGATAGGTTTAAGAGATTCTCCAAGTTCAGTGGATGAATATTCAACCTTCGGCGGTACTTGATTATACATCTTTCTGCTCACAAGTCCACTGGCTTCAAGCTCTCTAAGTGTTTGAATCAGCATTTTCTGAGTTATATTTGGGATAATGCGCTTTAATTCACTCGTTCTCTTTGGTCCATTCATTAAAAAGTATAATACAAGGCCTTTCCATTTTCCGCCAATAACTTCCTTTGTCACTTCAAACCCACAGCTAAATTTTTTCATGTCTAAAGCTCTCCATTCCACATTTATTACTTTTTAGTTACTATATCACAAAAAAGTGGGTACTTCCGATAATGTGCTTATTGAAGGATACTATATCTTGTAAGTTGTTCTTCAAGTACTTAAAGGTACTAGACATAAAATAAAATTAATTCTAAAGGAGTGTTAAGTATGGGTAAATTTGAAGGTAAAATAGCGCTTGTAACGGGTGGAACAAGTGGGATTGGTCTTGCTACAGCACAAAAATTTGTAAACGAAGGTGCATATGTTTATATCACGGGACGTAGACAAAACGAACTTGATAAAGCTGTTAACCAAATTGGCAAGAACGTAACCGGTGTTCAAGGTGATATTTCTAAGCTTGAAGACTTAGACAAACTATATGACATTATAAAGCAGGAAAAAGGTAAGTTGGACATTCTTTTTGCTAATGCAGGCACCGGCAACTTCCTTCCATTAGGTGAAATTACTGAAGAGCAGGTTGATAGAACGTTCGACATTAACGTTAAAGGAACCATCTTTACTGTTCAAAAAGCGTTATCACTATTCCCGGACAAAGTAGGTTCTATTATTGTAACGGCCTCTACTGCTGGATCAATTGGCAACCCAGCGTTTAGTGTATATGGAGCATCTAAAGCAGCATTAAGAGCACTAGTTCGCAACTGGATTCTTGACCTAAAAGGTACTGAAATCCGTGTAAATGTGGTTAGTCCAGGAGTTATTCTTACACCTGCATACGATGAGCTTTTTGGTGATGCACTTGAAGGAGCAATGGAAAATACCAGAAATACTGTTCCAGCTGGAAAAGTTGGGACACCTGAAGAAGTAGCAAACGCTGTATCTTTCCTTGCTTCAGACGAAAGCAGTTACTTGACGGGTGTTGAATTGTTCGTAGATGGCGGGCTAGCACAGGTATAATTTCACTGCGCAGAGATTACAAATAGTCCCCAAAAAAGGTTAATGGGGATTTACTTTAAGAAGTCGTATAAAAAGTCGCTTTCCTTAAAGGACAGGGAATTCGACTTTTTTATGTTTGAATTTGATTAACGTTGTAAATTCGCATTTTCCTGGGGCTACCACTAAATGACCTGTAAAAAAGATTACTTTGTGAATAAATGTACTTAAAGTAACGGGTTGCTTTAGCAAAAGGTTGATGATCGCTGCGGCGGTCTTTTTTTCATGTTGTGCTAACGGGGCAGGATTGTTCAATAAGAAGTGTGATAAAATTTGATAGTAAGGAAACCTTTCCAATTAATGAGGTGCTGGAATAGAATTATGGAGACAACTTCTCTCTAATGGCTCTATTAAGTTATTTTGGAAAAATGAGATATTAGATAAAATTATATTCGAAATATCTGATGAAGGTTTGAATCTTTCTGAAGTACAATTAAACGCGACTTTAAAAACTGCTCTTAAACAATTAGGTGTTGAAATAATTAAGTGTTTAGTAAAGTTTAATGGAGAAAGAAATCAGCAAATCCTAGTATTAATCTCAAGAGTGAAAGTTTCACTTGGATATAAAAATTGCTTACAAAAAGGGTGATAAAAATGAACAGTGAATTGGCCATTAATATAACAAGTACAGATGCTCTAAATAGTATTGGGGAAAATATAATTATTGCAGATAACAAATATCAAATTATCTGGCTTAATACGAAGGCAAAACAAACACTTGCATTAGTAGCACCCTTATACGGGTTAGCCAATGTTGAAGAATTTATTGGATTGAACATGGATTTTTTCCACAAGCAACCCTCACACCAACGTAAAGTGATGGAGCAGTTTAATGACGGGCATAGGGCAAGGATTAATATAAAGGGAGCTTTTATTGCGGATATTGTAATAACTCCCATTAGAAGAAATCAAGACAACATTCAAGTCGTTGAGGGTTATATGGTCATGCTTATGGATGTTACAACCCAAGCGGAAGAACAAAATAGGATGGAGAAAAAAATTAGGGAGCTGTCTGCTCCGACTGTAAAAATTTGGGACCATACCATTGTCATAACACTTGTGGGTGAATTTGATGTGGAGCGGGGAGAAACTGTCATATCTAATATAATGGAGGAATGTGTAAGAGGAGGTATAGAATTCGTATTGGTTAGCTTTAGTGGTATAAATCGTTTTGATGACAGTTTAAGGCAAATAATACAAAAGCTACACGATTGTTTAAAGTTGTTAGATGTTGAATGTATCATTGTTGGCATTAAGCCTGACTTGGCAATTAGTATTCAAGAATTAAAAAATATTTCTACATATAGTAATGCGCATGAAGGTTTGAAATACATTATGAAACTCCAAGAAATCAAATAAAGTCAAAGTTGGTGTGATGTTCTTAATTATTCTTGTTAAGCTAATTGGTGAAAGTCGACTCTGAGTTATAGAGGAGATGATCGCTGCTACGACTTTTTAAGCACTGTTCCCCTATAATCGTTCAAGCAATCATATGTCAATTTCCATAAAATGGTGTTAGGGTTGACTACCCTTACCTCCATTCCACAGAAGTGTCCTAGTGATACTTCTTTTTTTATGGTCGTTCCATGTATGGACTAACGGGTAGTGTAGGTTAAAGATGGGATAGATGGGCCGATTCCATTTACTTATTGAACTAACGGTGCAGAATAGTTTAATAAGGAGTGGGTACTATAAGTTCATTAGGTTGACTAGTGCCTTATTTCAAATATAAAAGTGTCGTTTTATATTACGTATAAAATTATATAATTTAAATACTAAATTTGACACATTAAGATTAAGGAATGATGATATGATCCAAGATAGGATGTTAAGAATAGGTCTATTAGGTGTCCTTTCAACAATACCAGGAGAGATTGCTTCGAGGATATTTGTACATTTTGGCTTCGGAAAGTTTGGTATTTATGAATTATCAAGTCTTGCCATTACATTTAACAGGCCTGTATTTACCATAGGATTAATTGTAGATTTTTTAGTTGGTAGTGTTTTTGCAATCTTACTTTACTTACTATTTAAAAAGTTTGGATCATGCCATTTAGTTATAAAAACGACCGTGGGAAGTTTATTTGCCTGGTTAGTATGTGAACTATTATTCACAACATTAATAGAAGGTAAATATATCGATATTAGACCCATCAATGATTATTATTCTCATATTTTCAGCACCATCATTTTTGGTATTACATTAGGATTGTTGCTAAAAAAATTTATATTCAAGAGTTAACCCTATATTAGGAGTTATATTAAGTGTAAAAGGGATTGTGAAAAATAGCACTTAAACTATCGGGTGCAAGAGTTTTACAAGGAGTTGCGGCAGCAGCTCTTTTTTCTTTATTCACATAAGAGGTTTTGGTTTCAAATTTGTAGAATAAAATAGGAAACGAAAATAGGTGAGGAGATACAATGACTCATAAAGGAATAAATGAGTTTTATCAATCAGCTGTCCACTATTGCAAAATAATTGAGAACATCGACAATAAAAACTTAAAGAGACTCCTTCTTGCACTTTTAGATTTATATTCAAATGCTCTTCACTTGCCTGATGGTGAACTAGGTCAGGACAACGTGACAGACATTGCTATTTCTTCACCACAAATCAATTTTGGTCAATACGAACATTATTGGGAAGTTTTTAACCCATATCAATTGGAAGAACCTGTAGGAGCGAGCTTGTCAGATGACATATTAGACATTTATAAAGATGTTAAAAAAGCATATTGTTATACGAGAGGAACGAGCATATAGAGGCTACCTGGGAATGGAAATTCAGCTTTGATATACATTGGGGAAGTCACGCTGTTGATGCAATACGTGCTTTACATTCGGCAAACATTACGTAACTCTTGTTAAGCTAATGGGGTGCAAGAGTTAAAGATCAGAGCTGCCATTATTTGTGTGGCTATTCTTATTGTGCTAACGAAGCAGTTTAGTTGATGAAGAAACAGTTAAGATTGCATTAGATTAGGGTGAAACGGATTTTTAACAGCGAATGTAACTAATAGATATAT
Organism: Bacillus sp. ISL-18; assembly: GCF_018613415.1. Classification (GTDB taxonomy): domain Bacteria; phylum Bacillota; class Bacilli; order Bacillales; family Cytobacillaceae; genus Neobacillus. The sequence continues at coordinate 8,386 of NZ_JAGGQG010000032.1, forward strand.
TAACCTAAAAAGGTTTCTTAAGAACATACTTAAACAAATGTGGCAGCTTATTAAAATCAAACGTTCCCTGCAAGTGCAAATCAGTAGGAGGGTATTTATATGTCTTTAAGTGCGTATGATTTATTAGCTTCACATCAGGTCCATAAGAAATCTGATAAGTCATTTTGTCCTTGCCAACTAGAACGTGATGACCACCATCGTCTGGTTCGATTTCAAATGTAATCTCCAATACATTGCCAAAGGGGTGATTTCTTTTTGTTTCAACCACATCAATGTTTTGTGGAGTTACTTGCGGATAAAAGTCCTTTAAAATCTTTGGATAATAATATTTATTCAAATCTTCTCTGATATAAGGCGTTAGCATAATCATAAGCATATCCTGTAACCGAAGTCCTTCGGAATCTTGAGCTGGTTTATCTGCTGAAGCTGTTTTTGTTTGAATAGAAGTAATAAGAAGAGATAGTATAAGAGCGGTTAGCACCTTTTTCATTCTTTTATGCACACCTCTTTAAGATTATTTAGTTGTATTATTACCTTTTCTGAATAAGGGTATGTGGTTATTAAACAAACGGGTGAGTTGATCCAGGAAGGATTAACCGCCTTTTTTGTTAAATTCTTTATTATGCTAACGGGGCAGGTTAGTTGAAGAATATAACCGAAGAAAAAGCACCTCCCTTTAACAAAGGATGCCTTCATTAATCTTCGTTTGGTTTTAACCTTTTGCTTTTGAAATCAATCGCCCTCCAACTTGGGCTTGGGCGATAATTACTAAAAGTGATGGTCACTAAATCATAAGGTGGATTATGGGCACCCTCAAATGTCGTTACCTGAACCGTCACATCAAAGAAGAAGCTGCCTTCTCTTAGCTTTTTGATTTGAAGAATTTGTTGGTTGTAATACTGTTTCGGTTGACCGTATTGTTTCTCGATTTCTTTGCTAATCAAAGGAAATAACAAGTTGAGGATTAAGTCATCACGCAACTGTATCTCATTTTTAGTTACGGTCTCAGCTTTGACGGGTGAATAAGAAAAAAGAGTGAAGCAGGCAATCATTATTAAAAGGCTTTTCTTCATTAAAATCCTCCATTCCTAGTTTCTCTTAGAATGAACAATTAAAGATATTCTTATTAAGCTAACTGGGTGCTTTACTTGAATAAGTGCAACATAAGAATCCAAAACTAGGTGTGATAATTCATGAATGGCAAAAATGGTTTTGTTTACGTCTTCTTGCAAATACTTTTAAAAAATGTTAAACTTTAGAAGAATTATTTTTGTTCGGTGTAAAGGATAGTATAAGATTAACTTTTCGTCTTGATGATCACTGAGTGCAAGGATAGTAACACATTGTGTGTAAAGCACACAGCAGGAGGAAACAAAATGGAACAAGGTAAAGTAAAATGGTTTAACGCAGAAAAAGGTTTCGGATTTATCGAGCGTGAAGGCGGAGAAGACGTATTCGTTCATTTCTCAGCGATCCAAGGCGAAGGTTTCAAATCTTTAGACGAAGGTCAAGCAGTTACTTTTGACGTTGAGCAAGGTCAACGTGGAGCTCAAGCGGCTAACGTGCGTAAAGCTTAATAATAAGAACAAACTAAAGCAGGCTCTTTATAGAGTCTGTTTTTTTTATTTCTTCTTTTAAAACAAGGAGCCCCACTCACGAATGAGTAGGGCACATGTAAACAAGTAAATCAAATGGTAAACAAAGTGTATCACATAATAACGAAATGTCCTAATTATCTTTGAATAAAAATTTTAAAGTGCTTTTGTAGAGAGAGGGAATATCTTATATTGTTTCAAGTTTTACCGACTTTCCACTAAAAGCATCTGATTACAGGTATCCTGACAGAAATGGGTAGCTTTTTTTATTTGCTTTTTTTATACCCACCTTCTACAAATCTAATCATATCACGCCCTGAGATCTTTTCTGTTTCATGATAACCTTCTTCATCACGCAAACTCAAGTACCAGTTGCTATCGCCATCTTCATTTAGCCTATATAACTTATTGGTAAAAACATTTGTATAAAAATCTCCATTTCTTAGCCTCATAATATCCCACCTCTAATGTATATAAACTGTATTATGCCCAAGATATCCACCGTGAGCCATTAGACATATACAGTCAAAAATCCCATGGATATTCAATGAATAGACGTGCCGATCAAGAGGAGAGGGACAGAACATGGAAAGTTAGAATTTTTCCTTATTCAGCTAACGAAGCAGTTTAGTTGAACAAGGAACGCTGATATAATTAAGATAATCAACCTATTTTTTACAAGAATTGGCGAGGAAACAAAATGACAATTTACTTTAAAGAAATAATAAAACCTCTATTTCAATGGAAACAAGGTGGAGAACGACTTATCGAGAACGGTACAAAATTAATATGCAGGGTTCCACATATTGCACCTGAAGCGTGGTTCCACATTATTTATCCTAAAATCGAAATTACATCATTAATTGAAATAGAAAAAGAACTCTCTATTCCCTTACCTGATGATTTCAAGGGATTATTGTTAACTACAAATGGAATAAATATATTTTCAGACAGTTTAAGAATTTATGGCAAAAGGGATTCCTATGTGAGAAAAGGAGACGATGCAATTCAGCCTTATGACTTAACAATGCACCATAGCGAGGTAAAACGTTATTTTCCTGACAAATACTTAGTAATAGGAAGTTATAATTGGGACGGTTCACACATTGTTTATGATTTAGAGACCAATCAAATTCATCACTGTAAGAGGTATACTAGTAATGAATTAAATAGCTGGGATAATCTCAACACATTTCTTAGCGATGAAATTAAAAGGTTAACCCCATTGTTTGATGAAAACGGTATTGAGTATGATGAGGATTTTCCGACTACACCGTAAATGTTCATGTTCAAATTGTATTGAAGATGTAGCTGCCATTTCAGGCAGCTTTCTTATTGAAGTAACGGGGCAGGTTACTTGAAGAAAAATCCTTCCACCAAAAAGGATATTCTACATTAGTTATAGAAAATTAACAGTTAGTCCTTTAAATATTACGGAGGTAATATGAACAAAAGAAAAGTTTCTGAAGAAGAACAAGCAATTCTTATTAAAAAGCTTGAACAAAAGTGGGATATAGAGATGGGAAAACATTATTGGTATCCACTATACAAATGTAAGCGTGAAGATGTAGTCGCTTTTAATGAGTTAGATTTTGAAGATAAGAAGGATGAAATGAAAGTACAAATTATTATAGACAGTATTTTAGAGCTAGGAGATTTGAAAGTTTTTGATATGAACGAATTTGAAAAATCTATTTATGAAATTATACCGCATCTTTTGAACCCTTTTACTCAGCGGACGGAAACGGGGAGAAAATTTGGTTTAGCGAGAAGATGAATTGGGTAATTTACGCTTCTCACGAAGGTTCTATTACTTTTGGCGGTAAATCATTCATAAAAAAAATTAAAGAGAAGTGGGAGAACTGGCAGTCTGATGTGTATTAATACCAAGCAACTGCCTTCTTTACATAACGCTGTTTTCGTATAGATTGTTGTTATATTACTCTACTGTGAAGATGTTGAGAAGTGCATAAAAAAACTTGGCATTATACCAAGTTAGAGTTGCCTTTATGTTTACTTTTCAGTATTAGTTTTGTAATAAATCCAACGATAAAACCAACGATAACAGGAATAGCCGAACCTTCTGCTTCAAATATTACCCCTTCGGATGGATTTTCTTTATTCCAACTTAGAAATGAAATTTCAAATACGTTTCCGATTGTATATAAGATTCCTATTGATAATAATGCTGCTAACAGAGGGAACCAAAATAACTTCTTTTTCACGGATAGCACCTCCTTCATTCATTTTAATATTAAAAGGTAAAAAATGTCAATTTATTTATAACTATATAGCAACAATCTCTGTAAAAAACAGCCTTACATAATTTCATTTTCTTCATCTTTTTTACCTTAACATTATGAGAATGTAATGCTTGAAATTCTGGGTTATTCATCACAAGGCTCATCGTTGCTAAGTAAAGGAATCGTCGCAGTCTCGATCTTCCGCTAATTGGCAAGTTGGCAAGGATTTTTGTAGGTATATCTAGACGAAATGAATCCTATTGTTCTGATAAGGTAAAACCATTTTCACCGTTGGCAGCCTAACAATTTACAGAATTGAAAATCATTCGTCCCCTTGAAATAAATAATATAGCACAATATTCTCCGAATGTTGGCTTATTCGTAGGATTTCAAATATGTACGGAGTACCAGATTTGTTCCACAAAAGGGCATCGACCCATCAGGTTAGCATAACTGGCCTCCACCCCTTGGATAGGCATGACGAAGGAATGATAGGGCAAATGACCCGTTGAGACATGGGAGGGAAAGCCTCCAGGGGCGGCGTGGAGCATGTACACTATATGGTAAATTGTGGAGATACACTATACTCCTCTATTTAACTATGCCTTCACGAAGCCTTATTAATCTGAACTCATTCATTTAATGTTAACCCTATTATGAAGGGGTATGAAATCCTGCGAATAAGCGAGCAATCGAGAGAAAATCGTATTTAACTGAGGGAGTGGAAGAAGGAATACTAGTTAAAATTGCGACTTGACTTAAAGTGAGTTTCAATAAAATAACCTCCATAGAGGTCAAGCTGATCTTGTAAAAAAAATTTTTATTTCTTCAATACAAATTCCTACCTAGATATTTATGCTTAAAACTTAGCCAACTGGGTATGTATTAGATATCATTTAAAGGAGGGAATATAATGGACCACATTAAAGCAATCATTATTAAACTGGTGATGATTACAGTTGTATTAGGAATTATTCTTACTGGTATTTTTGATGGAGAATTTAGTGATTCTCTTTGGATAAGCGTTGTCCTAACTGTTCTTGCTTATGTTCTTGGTGATTTGTTTATATTCCGAAAAGCAGGTGACGATTCCGACCTCACAAAAAGAAACATAATCGCAACTCTAGCCGATGCGGTTTTAACCTTTGCTGTTGTTTATTTAATGGGAAAAGATATTTTTGTGGGTGACAATGACATATTTAATGCAGCCCTGCTATCTGCTATTGTGGTTGGCATTGGGGAATGGTTCTTCCACAGGTATCTTAATAACAACGTATTTGATGAGAAACTTGACCATCATAGATCAATATCCTAATTAAAAGGACTCTCTGAGAGTCCTTTTCAATTGGCGGTTCTTTAATTTAAAAAAGTTAAGGTCTGTTACGGATAACATAGTAGAAAATATAGTTATGTGAAAAATGTAACAGATCTTGTGAAGAGATTTCACCTAAACTAACGAGTACTTTTGTTCGAGATGATGGTCGCTGAGACGGTCATTTTTCTTGTTTAACGTGGCAGGTAGTTGAACAAGGAAAAGTTTATGAATGGGATTTGACTTAAAGTGCGTTGTAATAAAAAAATACCTCCATAGAGGTCAAGTTGATTAGCTGCTTAATACAAAACTCTAACTTTTCGGGGTCAGCTTATTCAAGCTCCCTAAAGAATGAGTGTTGTTTTTTGCAAATACTTAAATTAAAGGTATCTCTTTAAAGTTTCTTGTAATGTGCCTCTAGTTTCAGCATCTTGTTGAAAATTTATTCCAGAATGAACCATTTTCTTCACTAGGTCAGGTCTCATCCCAGTAAGTATAGCTTTACATCCCATCATAGAAATTCCAGCTAATATTTTTTCAAAGTAACTTATGACATCCATTTCCATCATTGCTATTCCTGAAAGGTCGATAACAAGTGTCTGGATTCTAGATTTAGCTATATCGAATAGAACTTTTTCTTCAATTATCTTAATCCTGTACGAGTCAATGACCCCAATTAAAGGCAAAACAGAAAGAATTGAACTTACAGGAATAATAGGAACCGACAAATGTTCTACCATTTCTCTTTGTTGGTTAATCATTTCATCTTTGTAATGTGAATAACTAAGGAAAAAACTGTTTAGGAATTGGTCGATTCTGTCATTAATTAGTTTTTTAAGTTCAGAATATTCCTTTTTTCCTGATATTATAGTCTGTTTTTCATCTATCGAATTTATAATCTGCCATAAGGTTCTTCTAATAGCTTGAACCCATTCTAATTTTAATGAAAGTGTTAAAGAGTGAGTCGCCCAGGCAATTCCCTCCTGGTTAGCAAATGCGACTAGTTCTGAATCATTCTGTTCAACTACATAAAAAATTAATTTTCTTGCATTTTTTAATAAATATATATTTCCCTTTTCTAATATTTCTTTTATCTTTACTGAAACGTTTGTTGCTTCAGACAATAGCATATTATCAAATGTTTCGCCGTTTCGGTTTATATAATCAATACTCTCTCTCTTTAAGATGAGTTTTGTCTCCATATTTATGCCCACCAATTTATCAACTTATGGTAGAACGGAGAAATTGATTCGCTTAAAAAGAATTTTATTAATAGCCAAATAGTTTTCCATATTCCTGCTAAGAGAGATAAGGATAGGATCTGGCCAAAAAGGTATTTAGACCTTACCCAGGATAAAAATCCAGCTATTTTTGTTACTGAACGGCACCCACAAATGTTTATAATTTGGGAAGTGTTTTACTTAGCTTCTGGCTTAACAATTTTAATAAATTATTCTTAATTAACTAACGGAGACTTTTGTTGAAACAAATGATTGCTAGCAGCGACTCTTTTTCGATGCCGAGTATAAAAAACTAATTTAAATTAGGAACAGTGACTTTAAAAGCTGTAGGACCAGGTTATTTTTAACCATTTAATTGGACGTTTAAATACCATCTTCATTCATACTGTTCGAATCACGTATTGAAGGACGGATTGAGATCTTTAATAAACGTTATTCCTTGTATATGTGTATGTAATTGGCAACCTGCGGTACCCTATTTTTTGACTGTACTGTTTTTTATTATAGCGAAACTTAGTATGTATAAAAACGTCCATCCACTGGAAATATGGATGGACTCTACAAATTGATATTAAGCAAGGTTGTAAAGAGCCTTAACCCGTAATATTGTAATTATTAATGAAATTTTTTAAATCTTCAAACTCTAAAGGTTTACTGAAAAAGTATCCCTGACCTTTATCACATTGATAAGTTAGCAGCAAATCCCTTTGGGTATTTGTTTCGACTCCTTCTGCAATCACTTTTAATTTTAAACTTTGGGCAACCTTTATGATAGCTTGAATAATTGCTATTTTTGATTCATCTGTCTCCATATCCCTCACAAAAGACTGATCTATTTTAATATAATCTACAGGTAACCGGCTAAGGTAACTTAGAGAAGAATACCCTGTACCAAAGTCGTCTAAAGAGATCCGAACTCCCAATTCTTTTAACTTCTTTAATACACAGACTGTCTTTTCAATATCATAAAGGGCAACCCCCTCAGTTATTTCAATATTTAATAATTGGGCAGGATAATTTGCTTTTATTAAAATAGTCTTTAAATCCTCGATAAAGCCTTCTTTAAGGAGGTGAATTGCAGTAATATTTACGTTTAGCATTAATCCTTGATTTAATTTTAAATTTGCATCTATAGCTTGTTCTAAAACCCAATTTTCAACCTTGACAATATCCTCGGTTGTTTCAAGTAAAGGTATAAACTCCACCGGTGATACTTCTCCAAACTTGGGATGATTCCAACGAATTAATGCTTCAAAACCCATTATATTATTTGAGGCTAACTCCACTTTTGGTTGATAAACTAGATAAAATTGTCTTTTATCTATAGCTTTGTGAATATCAGAAATTAACATATTTTCCCTAAGACGAGTTTTGCCTATTGAGCTGTCATAAAATTCATAATTTTCCCCTTCTAATTTTATCTTTTTTCGCTTTATACATCGCGATATCGGCACATCTTAATAATGTAATTAAATTATCTCCATCTTTTGGATAGATGCTTATTCCAATGGAAGGAGAGGTTTTTATTTCTTCTAATTGTGAACTTGGTATGTCTTTAATTAATAATCTAGCAAATTCCTCGACTTCCGAAACTTTAAGATATTTCAGTAATATTACGAATTCATCGCCACCAATTCTGGCAAGGAATCCTGTCTTTGGGACTAATTCGCTTAATTTGTGAGAGATTTGCTTAATTATTTCATCTCCCATTTGATGACCAAAAGTGTCGTTAATCATTTTAAAATTATTCAGGTCCAAAAACATTAATGCAAAGCTAAACTTTTTCTCGTGTGCCAATTCAAATAATTCATTAGCAGTATTGTAAAACAAATTTCGATTCGGGATTCCCGTTGTCCTATCATAATACGCAAGCTTATTTACTAATTCTCTATTTTTATTTCTCTCGGAGATATCAAGGAGTGTCCCCATTAAAGCCGGTTCGCCTTTAAAGGAAGTAATTGTTGAGTGTAACTCTACAGGTATTTTTGTACCATTCTTATGTTTTAAGTCTATCTCGTGTATTCCATTGTTTTTACCTGCTATAAAATTCGAGACTCTTTCTATTACTAACGCTTGACTTTTTTCATCTATTAGGACAGACCACTCCATTTCCATTAATTCCTCTTTACTGTAACCTGTAAGTGATGTCAGTGTATTATTTACAAATTTATATCTTCCATCTTGTGAAATATAAACTCCAAGTGCATAGTTTTCTACGAGGTTCCTATAGTGTTTTTCAGATTCCTCTAACACCAATTCATTTAACTTTTTGTCTGTAATATCATAAGTAGAGCCATCAAGTCTAATAATCTCATTAATGGAGTTTAAAACAGGAGTCCCTTTTGTTACCAGCCATCGTTCTGAACCATCCTTCAGAATAACTTTATATTCAATATTAAATGATTCTTTTTTGCAAAATAAAAGTTTCAATTCATTAGCTATATTCTCATTATTTTTTCCTAAAATCCTTTTCCATATTTTTTGTTCCATAATTTCTTCCAGAGTAATACCATATAGCTTTTCTAAGCCTTCCGTACATATTAACTTTTCATTAATTACATCATAAGACCAAAAGATTATAGTAAGGTTATTCTCCATTATGTCTGTTACACTTTGGTTTGTTAATCGAATTAATTCCTCTAACTTAACAACTAATCCTTTATTTTTAATTTTACTTTTTTTCATATCTTACCTCTTTCAGAGAAGGGTTATTTTGTTGCATATAATCGGAGATAATCAATATATTTAAATTTTAACAATTCTTAACATCCATTATTTTATCAATATAAATTAGGGGTCAGGTAAATTTAATGATGACGAACTAAAATAATGAATATTTAATAACATAATTAATTGTTTATTATCTTTTCTCGCATAATTGATACTGATGTTCAAACAGGCTAAGAAAAATATCGACTATTTCTGGGTCGAATTGTGTACCTTTATTATTAAGTATTTCTTTTAGAATATGTTCAATATCTAGTTCATTTCTATACACACGTCTGGAAGACATTGCATCAAAGGCATCTACAACAGCAACTATTCTCGCACCTAATGGTATTTTATTTCCTTTTAATCCTGTGGGATAACCAGTACCATCGTATCTTTCGTGATGATATAAAATAATATCTAATACTCCATTATTTTTAAAAGTTGAGATATGCTTAATCATTTCGTAGCCAATAATTGGATGGCACTTTAAAATACTGTATTCATCATCTGTTAACTTGTCAGGCTTGTTCAAGATATATTCAGGGATACCAATTTTGCCAATATCGTGTAGTAAACCTCCAATACGAATGGCACTGCAAAAGTCACTTGATAGATTCATCTTTTTTGCTATTTCTACAGCGTATCTTGCAACATTTTCAGAGTGATGTTGGGTATAAGTATCTCTGGAATCTAAAGCATTGGATAGTGCTTTTGTTAATTCAATATTATCTTCTCTAACTTTTTGGGCATTTTTCATTAAACTAACTGAAATAAATGTTATTAAAAGATAGGTAAATAAATACGTTAGAAACGTTTCTACATTATTTTGTTTTTCTGGTATCAGAAAAAATCTGCAACTGACAACAAAAGTAGTAAGGAAGGCTATAGACAAATTAGACAAGTTATAGAAACCGATACCTAACAAAATGGAACTGAAAATATAAAGAATATAAGTGTTTGTTTCGTTTATAATCAAGCCGTTAAGTATAAAGCTCAAAAGCATAAGTATAATAAAACCACATTTAAAATAAATAGGATTATTAAATAAATGATTATATCTACTATTCATAACTACCTCTTTTTTTAAAGTAATGGTGATTTGCTTTCCTAAAGAAATGTTCTTGGAAGTGGAGCTAATTACTTGACGGTTGTGATGTTTTATGTCCTAAGTTTATACTTTTAAAGTATACCAGCAGCTAAGTTGTGGTGGATAGTTGAATGTTCTTGGTAATTAACTTAGGATAAATGGGTTTTACGCCCATAGCCATAAAATTTTGCAATAGATATATTCTTACCAATCAATAAATCAAGGGGAGTTTAGAGAATTTGACTTAAATTAAAGAGGGATTTAGACTCTAACGATAAGGAAATAAAGACCAATTAATAAAGTGAAATAAAAAAATTTATAGTGGATTTTTTAATATTTGGAGATATTAAAACATAATGGAACAAATTCAGGGAGAGGTGAAATGGTACATATGGCTTCAAAAAGGCACAAAGTATTAAATTTATTTTTAATACCATACCCTGGTTACATTGTTATTTATAGGTAAGCGTAGTATCAAACGTTATTCTTTGGCCGGTGTTTTTATAACTATTTTTGAAATTATAAATCATTTGTATGGACGTAAGAAGAAGTGGTGAGAATTTTACGATAAGCCAAAATCCCTTATAAGAGATGAACTTCCTTTTGATATTGGTCCATATTTTCCTATGTCTTTGTAGTTTCTTAAATTTTCATATGGAAACTTTAAAAAATTTGTATTTATTAATGCCATAGCTAATGGACTCTTTGCTTTTCTCTTAATCCCTTTCTTAAATAAAATTAAAATTGTTCGTCTAAATGAGTTAATTTATTCCATTCTTTATATATATACATTACAAAGCGTATATATTGTATGCCGTACAGTATTTATATGAAAAAGTGAAAGGATATAACTCTGTACTCGATAAATGATGTTAAAGTTACTCAACTACTAGAGGCTTTTGTTTATGATGATGATCGCTCAGCGATCATTTTTTTGTTGAAACTAACTGGCAAGGATAGTTCTATAAGAGATGCCTGCTTTAAGTCACTTTTGACATAAATTGAGAATTAGTTCATTAAGCCCTGATATCTTGTAATAAAGCTATCTAGTTTTTGACTAAGTTCAATTGTCTTTTTACTTGTAAATCCTTCTTTGAGTCCAGTCTCTGTTAACTCTTGTCGTAACAATTCAATCATCTGAATAAGGTTGCTTTTTTCAACACATTTTGAGGATGGCATTGTAAGTATGACTCCTTTTTACTAAATACTAGAAAATAGTAACAGAAAATAGGAGGAACAAACAAGTGTTTTCAGCGAAATCATACAATTAGTTTAATAATGCAACAATAGGTTGAATTTCGAAATACGAACAAAAGGTGTAATAAAAGCGAGTTGCTTATTCAAGTAACGTGACAGGATAGTTCAAAAAAAAACACAAAAAATGCAAAATATCGAGGATTGAATATGTTAAAATTTAGGGAAGGGGTGGTTGGATGAAAGAGGAAGATAAACCGTTTAATGATGTAAACGACCATTTTAACAGGATAGAAGGAAATGCAGGAAATCCAAAAAATGCGAAATTAAATAGGTTGCCAAAACCATTAAGATACTTTGGTACTTTATGATTGGTTTCATATCATTATCCATTCTTTTAATGATTATTCTAAATTATTAAGTTAACTAATACTGATTTTTATAGCCCAGCTGCTACTTTAGGCGGCTTTTTCTTATTGAACTCCCTCAGTATAATACGATTTTCTCCCGAAATACTCGCTTATTCGCAGGATTTCATATCCCTTGATTTGGAGTTAACAATTAGATGAAATGATTTCAGATCATTTTGGCTTCGTAAGGCATAGTGAAATAGAGGAGTGGATATAAACTCCACATTTTACCATATAATGTACATGCTCCACGCCGCCCCTGGAGGCTTTCCCTCCCATGTCTCAACGGGTCAATTGCCCTATCATTCCTTCGTCATGCCTATCCAAGGGGTGGAGGCCAGTTATGCTAACGGAATGGGTCTGTGCCCTTGTGTACAATAAATCTGGTATTCCGTACATATTTGAAATCCTACGAATAAGCCAACATTCGGTTAATACTTGTTTACTTTCATATTTGAAGCGGGTGCTAGTTGTTACGCTGCTAGTTCTGTTAAAGGTTGTACTTTCTCAGGACAATAGGTCTCGTTTCTACGTGCTATCCCTACAAAAATCCTTGCCAGCTTGCCGATTAATTTCATAATTGATTTCATTTTCTTCATTTTTTTAACTTTTACATTTTGAGAATGTATTGCTTGAAATTCTGGGTTGTTCATCACTAGGCTCATTGTTGCTAAGTAGAGGAATCGTCTTAGTCTTGATCGTCCACGTTTAGAAATGACAATTTGGCCTTTCCACTTGCCTGAACTTGCTTCAGCTAAATGCAATCCTGCATGGCGAAGAAGAGAATTACCGTGAGAAAAACCACTTAAATCTCCCGCCTCACCTAATATGCCAGCTAAAGAAATTTCACTAATTCCTTTTATGGTAAGGAGCTTCTTAGCGAAAGGAATTTTATTTAATGCTTCAGTAACTTGTTGTTCTACTCTTTCGAGTTGTTCTAAAGCTAAATCATATTCCTCTAATAACTGCTCTAAATGGAATTTATAAGCATCAAGTGCTTGTCTATTACCAACAGATTTCTTAGCTAACTGGAGGAGTAATAGGGCCTTTTTTAATCCAGGCTGCCTCTTCATTATTGATTTCCAACCTGTGATGACATCATGAGGCTGCATAGTTTCTAATTCCATTGGGGTTGGGAATAATCGAAGGGTTGCGATTGCGCCTTTACCTTTAATATCTTTGAATACTTGTCGTAGTTCTGGGAAAACAATATCTACCCATCGATTTAATTGATTGATAGAGCTCACAAGGCGTTTAACTGCTACATCACGGTTAGACATAAGAACCCTAAGTATTTCAAAAGATTCTGATGTGTACCTAACCTCTGAATAGTAACCGTTCTTCACCATATCAGCTATAACTAAAGCATCCTTTTTATCACTTTTTGATTGAGTATTATCACGATTTTCTTTATTCTTTTTTACTAAATGTGGGTTTACCGTTACTACCTCAATATTCTGTTTAGAAAGCCATTTTGAAAGATTGATCCAATAGTGTCCTGTTGGTTCCATCCCAACAATGGCTTCATCTAGATTGTTTAGTCTTTGAAGATCATTAATCCAGTTTAAGAAACTAGTAAATCCTTCTTCGTTATTTTTGAAGGTAAGTGTATCTCCGACTACAATTCCACGGAAATTTACGGCTCTTGCCACGTGAAATTGTTGAGCAATATCCACACCGACGACGAGATGTTTGACGGAAATTCTTTCTATTAGTTGATTTTGTTTGTTTTGCATTTTAAACTTCATAGTAGGGTTCCTCCTAAAGTTGTGAGTTAGAGTGGTGTCTATACTCATATCTTACTGAGGGACCTTATTTTTTTCAAAGTCGAAAAATAACGATCTACAGGAATGCTAAAGGATCAGTTTAATTTAATGAAGAAGAGCAATGTGGGAAGGTTAAGGAGTAAATATAAATATGATAATACTATGAAAAGAACTTATCTACATTAGTAGGAGGAATAAGATGATAGATTTAACAGATTATCTGTACAATAAGATAGAACCCATTATTGAGAGTTGGGATGATGAAGGAATATATGCATTATCTTTTTTTGTACATACAAATGAAGCTTTAGAAAATATTCCTACTTTTGCAATAAGTTATAATACCGAAGAAGATTGTGAACATAGTTCACAGCTTAGTGGGCAGAGATGGAATTATGCCTTTTGGAGACAAGATGAAATTGAAATTATTGGTGATGAAGAATCAACAACCATTTTATTACAATGGTATAAGGAAAATGGCATAAAAGATATTGGGTACGAGGACGAAACATTAATGATGATGATGATTATAATTATATAGGAAAAGGACCAAACGGATATTATGAGCTATTGCAAATAGTTTCTAATGTAGCAAAAAGATTGCACGATAATAAAGTTATTAGTAATACATTTAAAAGAGAAATACCCATCATTATTCACGATTTGGAATATTCTTGGTTTTCAGAAGAAGCAACGAAAAATGGAAACCCTAATGGAATAGCTGAAATATTCTTAGAAGCATTACGCCAAGGATTTCCAGAGTAAGGTATTAATTTTTTTGCTATCACTAACGGGTGCTTTTGTTGAGGATGATGATCGCTGCGTCGGTCATTTTTTCTTATTGAACAAACGGACAGGTTTGTGGAACTAGAAGGATTTTAGCTATTCAAGACAAAACTAACCATAGAGATAAATGCGAAAAGGTTAGGTGAAATATATTGGCATTATTCATAGGGGCAATGCTTATTTTGTGGGGGGGATTTATACTCTTTTCTTCCTTATTCAGAATGAAAAGTAAGGATTACAAAGACATTGGTATAAGTGGATTTATAGAATGGGATTTATTTTTTTAGTTATTAAGTAAACTTCCACTAAGAATATATATAAGTTTGGTGCTTTTAACTGGTGTTGCCTTCATAGTGCTGGGAATATTTATTGTTTTATAAAACGGATTAGTTCAACTATACGGGTACTTATGTTAGAGATGTGGTTGCTGCGGCGATTCTTTTTTTGTTTTTAAGCTAATTGGCAGGTTAGTTCAACAAGGATAAAATCAGTCCGAACCAATTCTTAAATTCGTCTCAACCTTAGAAAAAATGAAATGTGTTACCGTATGAGCATAAGGATTTACATCTTCAATAAATTCTTCTGCTTTGGCAAATGTATCGAATTGCATTTTAAGCATATAGCAGGCATTTCCCGCAATTCGGTAACAAAACTCTACATTGGGCAGACTTTCAATATATCTCTTAAAAGAATTATAATCTCCATTTTTGACTGTTGCTTCTATAATGCATTGAATAGGAAGTCCTAGTTTACTGTAATCAACTTCTAATGTATACTTCTTTATTACTCCAAATGACTCCATTTGCCTTACCCGTTCTGTTACAGATGGTGAAGATAAATTAATTCTTCTTCCAAGTTCACTCATCGATAATCGACTATTTTCGTTTAATTCATCTATTATATTCTTATCAATTGAATCTATTTTCATTTTTAATAAAAACCTCCGTTTTTTGTTAATTTTCAAAAGTATATATGTAAAAAAAGTTATATTTTTAATGCGATTATTTAAAAATGTTCGGTATAGTTAATTCTACAAGGAGGTAGTAATTATGGCAAGAATTAATGAATCTGAATTTGGGGAGACACCTTTTCAAAGACTTTTAGGACATAATACAGATGTCTTAAATGGATGGAATCAATTAGGAGAAGTGTTGGAAAAAGATATGAATCTATCTTCCCACCTAAAAGAACAAGTAAGAAGAACTTTAGCACAAAGTAATGGTTGTGAGTATTGCAAGGCAAAAGGAAAACCTGAACCCCATTTGTTCGATGAAAAAACGTCTATTGCAGTAGGTTTTGCAGAGGCTTTTTTAAAACAAAAAGGAAATATATCAGATGCTCAATTTAATGTGTTGAAAGAGTATCTATCTGATGCGGAAATTAGTGAGCTTTCTGCGTTTATCACTTTTACTACTGCTTCACAGTATTTTGGAGCCATTACGAAATTAGAGGCTGAGACAACATAATATAGACTTGCTATCGTTGATCAACGGATTCTTATGAAATAGGACAGGTTGCTACGGCAACCCCTTTTTCTTGTTCCATTGACTGGCAGGTTTGTTCAATAAGGAATTTTATTTACAAAGTGTTAATTGTATATTAGAATGTGATGCATTAAATCTTGGAGGGGAAAAAATGGATGAAATTGCTTTAATTATTATAGATGTACAAAAAGCATTTGATGATAAAAAATGGGGAGAACGAAATAACCTAAACGCGGAAAAAAATATAAGCAATATTTTAAAGTTTTGGAGAGGAAAAAATTGGCGGGTTATTTACATTCAACATATGTCCGATAATACTTCTTCGGTTTTTTATCCTAAGAATGAGGGATTTGAAATTAAAGAAATAGTTAAACCTATTAATGGAGAAGTAATTATAAATAAGAAAGTAAATAGTAGTTTTATTGGTACTAATTTAGAAGAGTATTTAAGAGAAAATCAAATATCAACAGTAGTTATAACTGGGTTAACTACACCTCATTGTGTATCTACAACTACTCGTATGAGTGGAAATTTAGGTTTCAAAACTTACCTGATTTCAGATGCAACTGCATCCTTTGGTATAAAGGACGAAAATAACACTTATTATAATGCTGAAACTATCCATAATGTATCTTTAGCTACATTACATAATGAATTTGCTACGGTAATTACAACAGAGAAATTAATTAATAAATTTAGTAACTAAACTTCTTAAAACGGGAGCATTACTGGAACAACGGTAATGCTTTTTCTTATTGAAGTAACTGGCAGATTAGTTTAAGTACAATCCTTCACAAAGTTTTTTTGAAAAAGCCTAAATTTGAATTTCAACACAAATTCTGTTTTTTTATTTTTTAAACCCACAAAACCCAAAATCACTGCAAAATCACTAATAAAAAGGGTACATATAACGGTAAAACAAATGGTAAGCATACTAACGAAAAGTCTTATTTGAATGAGGGAGGCTGAAAAGTTGTAAATATTGCATATAGATGTGCATTCAATCAAGGAGATTAGTCCAATATAAAAAATAGTAAGCACAAAGAAGGGGTTATTGAGTATGACAACATTTCAAGAAATGAGAATTAGTGAACCTATAATAAGGGCAATTACGGATATGGGATTTGAAGAAGCATCTCCTATCCAAGAGAAAGCCATTCCTATAGCATTGATGGGGAAGGACATTATTGGTCAAGCACAAACAGGGACCGGGAAGACGGCTGCGTTCGCCATACCTATCTTGGAGAAAGTGGATATGAGCAAAAAATATGTTCAGGCGATTGCCATTGCACCGACAAGAGAATTGGCTATTCAGGTTTCAGAAGAGATCAATCGATTGTCTAAATACATGGGCATAACCTCTCTCCCTATCTATGGAGGACAGTCGATAGATCGCCAAATTAAGGCATTAAAAAAGGGACCTCACATTATAACGGGAACACCCGGAAGACTTTTAGACCACATTAAACGTAGAACGTTGAAGTTAGACCGGGTTTCAGTAGTGGTTTTGGATGAAGCTGATGAAATGTTAGATATGGGCTTTCTGGAGGATATCGAACGAATCCTAAAAGAGACCCCTGAAGAAAAACAAACCTTGCTTTTCTCCGCAACTATGCCAAAACCGATTCAAATTCTTGCGGAAAGGTTTATGAACGATCCAGAGTTAGTAAAAATGAAAGCGAAGGAAGTTACCTCTCCGACCGTAAAGCAAATTTATTATGAGGTTAATGAACGGGATAAATTTGAAGTGCTTTGCCGTCTGCTGGACGTGGATAACCCAGAATTAGCCGTGATTTTTGGAAGGACAAAAAGACGCGTGGATGAATTAAGTGATGCATTGAATAAAAGAGGGTATCTTGCTGATGGATTACACGGAGATTTAAATCAACGGCAGCGAGATGATGTGATGAATAAATTTCGCGAGGGAAACATTGATATTTTAGTTGCGACCGATGTGGCTGCGAGGGGAATTGATGTTTCAGGGGTTACCCACGTCTACAATTTTGACATTCCTCAAGACCCGGAAAGTTATGTTCACCGAATCGGCAGAACGGGGAGGGCAGGTAAGACGGGGTTAGCTATCACATTTGCTACACCGAGGGAAACTGGACAGATCCGCAGTATTGAAAAAGCCTCTAAAGGAAATATCCAGCGCAAATCATTACCGACGGTAGCAGAGGCAAGGGAGTCTATGCAGCGAGCAGCAGTAGAAAAGATGATTGAATTGCTTGAAGAGGAGCAGTACACACAGTTTAAACATGCAGCAGGCGAATTGCTAGATCAGTACGATTCAACCGCATTAGTTTCAGTTGCCTTGAAATTGTTGTCTAAGGAAAAGAGTGATGTTCCTGTTCAGTTAACTTCAGAGACACCGCGATATGCCAAAAAGTCTAAAATAAAGGTACAAGAGAAATCTAGGAGAAACTATAAAGGGAATAGAGAATTAGGAAAGAAAGCGAGCAAGGGTAAACGGTAAAAAAACTTCCATGACCTCTTGAAAAAAAGAAAGCAATAAGAAATGAATATAAGAAGGATTATTCACTGGTTATAACAGCCCAGATATAAATAGAGAAGCTTATAGGACAGATAATGAGTAATATTGTGAAATAGAAATAATGTACTTAATAAATGTGGAGATTATTAAAAGCAAATTATGTTTGTTAAATACGTACCTATGGGTCAACTGGTCAACCAGTATATATCAACTTAGGAAACAATATAAATCTAGGAATTGGTTCTATTCGAGTATACTTTCCAAATGGTAATGAATTTGAAGGAATCGGTATTGAACCTAACATTGGAGTAAACCTATCTAGAGAAGACATATATAATAAAATGAATCCTTTAATTAAAAAGGCTTTGGATTTAGTGGAATAGAATTAACTTTAATTTTCAACTGAGAATTGAAACAATTTCTTTTTTAATTTGTGAAATGATGTACTTAAACAAGCTGGGTGCGATTGCTGAACAAGGCAGTCGCTTTTTGTGTTATTTGCGCAGGAAGGTTTTATAAAGAATAATAATATTAAGGTTAGTAGAGGTTTCAGAATATACTCGGGAAAATCTACCTTCCCTTTATTGGTAATCCGACACGATTCCTATTGTTTTTGCTTTTTCTGATCTTTAAAGAAAAAGTGGTTGACACAGAAAATAATTTTATGATAAAATTAAAAATTTGATAAAAAATAATATATATGTTAAGGTTAAGTAGGTTACCATATATGGAGGTGGATTATTTGTTTCAAATTGGCGATAACATTGTTTATCCAATGCACGGAGTAGGTATAATTAAAGCCATAGAAGAAAAGGAAATCTCAGGGGAAAAACAACAGTATTATGTCATAAAAATGTTAATCGGTAATATGCAAGTCATGATTCCTATGGGTAAAATATTGAGTTCAAGTATACGCCCAGTTACTGACATAATAGCATTAAAACACATCATACACATTTTTCAGCATGGAGAATCAGATAGATTACTTCCGTGGAAACAAAGGTATAAAGTGAACATGGACAAAATAAAAACTGGTAAAATACAAGAAGGTGCTGAAGTTGTGCGTGATTTAATGCGTATGAAGAAAGAAAAAGCACTTAATACAAGCGAAAAAAAAATGTTGGATAACGCACATGAATTTTTGATTAGTGAACTGGGATTGATTAAAGGGATCACTGAAAATCAAATAAATAGTTTCTCTTAAGGTTAATGTTAATTATAGATAATGTATTACATCTCCCGAAAATATCCTGAATTTTTTGGGAATATGATTATTATTAAAAGTAAATCTTTACAAAGACAGTCAACTTCTTCAGCTCACTATTAGAGCATTAACCTCTTTTGTTATTTCTACAATCTAATCCATTTTTATTATTTAAATTTCTTTTACGAACGTTTGAAGTTTCATCAAATAACTCGATAAAATAGTCGCTTGATTTTTGCAATCCTGATTCACACAGGCACGGACAAGGAGCCGTAAGGATGAAAGAGAGGTAGGGCTTTCATTGTTTTAGGTATACAATATATTATCTAAGTCATTATTTCTAGAAGAAAAAAACAATCAATCTCACCTCTATCTTTAAGAATTTTGTACATCTACTGAGACAGTGAATAGTAATTGTTTCTTCTTTACGTAAAAGAGATATACGAATTGGTAAACACCATATGGTCAAATACAAAAATGGTTTCCAGACCAGGAAACCATTTTTTATTTTATTTACATAACAATAGAAAAGATTACTGATGATGGTTTTAATCCTTTGATGAAGGGCAACGCGTACAATTTGATATTCTAAAAGGACAACGTGGCTCTCAAGCAGAAAACGTTTCTAAAATATAATTGATCTCCTACCCCTTTGTAA
>NZ_JAGGQG010000033.1 GCF_018613415.1 Bacillus sp. ISL-18
GTGCTTCCTAATAGGTCCGGGATTCTAAACTCTTCAAAGAAAAGCATGCTCTTCACTCAGATATCCTCTTAAGCTTCCTTCTGAAAAAGAAGCAGATACACAAAAAAAGACAATCAATAAAGATTGTCTTTTTCCGTGCCTGGCAACGTCCTACTCTCACAGGGACAAAGTCCCAACTACCATCGGCGCTGAGAAGCTTAACTTCCGTGTTCGGTATGGGAACGGGTGTGACCTTCTCGCCATTATTGCCAGACTATTTACTTGTTCGCTCAGAGGCGACTTTTTTATAATACCACCAATACCAGGTGTAAACAACTGACAATTTTCCCCAAAATCAAAACTAGTTTAACTAAATTAAAAACAAAAAAGGAACATTCCTTATTATAAGGAACATTCCCCTTTGTTTATTTTAATAAAGAAAGATTTAAGTATTCCGTAATCAACTTTCCTAGCCTTTGAATACCTTCGACTATTTCAGGTTGACCCTCATAACAAAATGAAAGACGAAGAAACTCCGTTCCATCCTGCGGGTTTAAGAAGAAGTATTTTCCTGGAATAAATGACACACCCTTGTTCAGGGACAGGTCTAATAATTCGGATGTATCCATTCCAGGTATATGAAGCCATACAAAGTAACCTCCGCTTGGCATATACCAAGTAACACATTCAGGAAAATATAACTCCAATGATTTGATTAAGGTTTCACTTTTTTCCCGATACACTTCTTTTATCCTTTTTAGCCGATCTTGAAAATCCATGTCTTCTAGAAAGGAAGCCATGGATGCCTGTGAAAATGGATGATCTAAATCTTTCTTAAACCAAGCAAAAGCTGAAATAAACGCCTGTTTGCCAGCTATCCATCCTACTCGCATTCCCGGTGCAACTACCTTAGATAGTGAGCCAACATGTAAAACTCTTCCTTCCGTATCCATTGATTTCACAGGAAGCGGGCTATCTTCAAATGAAAGTTCTCCATAGGCATCGTCTTCTAAAATGAGGAAGTTATATTCATCGGCCAATTTTAATAAATGATGTCGACGTTCCAGTCCCATTGTTGTCCCTGTTGGATTTTGCGCAGTCGGAATGGTATATAAAATTCGAGGAAGGGGAAGATTTTTTTGTTTTCTTTCCCTTAGTTCTTTTTCTAATAGATTCGTTTGAAGTCCATTCTCATCTATAGGGATATTAATAATCCTTGTCGTATAGTTCCGGAATATTTCTAATGCTTCCATATAAGTTGGTGCTTCCACTGCGACAATTGTTTCTTCGTCAACAAGAACACGCGCAATTAAATCAAGGGCTTGGCACGCTCCTGAAGTGATTAACAGTTCCTCTGCTTCTGCCTTGATTCCACGCTCCGATAATCTCTTTTGGATTTGCTTCTTAAGGACGTCAATCCTTGGACTCCCAAGATAATGCAAAGGCAAATCCTGTTCTTCCTCGATAAGTTTTGCTACAGCTTCCTTTATTTGATGGGAAGGAACAAGAGATGGATCCGGATAGCCCGAGCTCAAGCGGATACACTCCTCCGGAAGCATAGGCATCCATTCACCCGGCGGATCATTCTTAAGAGCCGCTTTTACGTTTACAGAAATAAAAGACTCTATTTTCACCTTACTAAACACCTTTCACTAAAGGAAATTATATAATTTAAAAATACTCGATTTTTCAGAATACGATCCATCATACAAGAATTGTACTCATATTTTAATTAATTGCCTTTAAGCTTTCTTCCCTAATCAACGACAACAATTCTTCCTTATATTCTGCAAATTCCACTGATCCTTTTATACTAAAATCCCTTGGCCTTGCCAATGCGATTGGAACCTTTTTCTTTAGACGCCCAGGTCTTGCCGTCATGACATACACCGAATCAGCCAGAAAAATCGATTCTTCTACATCATGGGTGATAAACAAAATCGTTTTCTTTGACTCCTCCCACGCTTTTAAAAGGACTTCCTGCATGATATTTCTTGTTTGCGCATCTAGCGCACCAAACGGTTCATCCATTAAAAGGATTTTAGGATCATTCGCCAACGCACGCGCAATCGCCACCCGCTGTTTCATACCGCCAGACAATTGAATGGGATAATGTTTCTCGAATCCTTCTAACCCAATTAATTGTAGATAATGGCGAGCAACGTCATCTCGTTCCCTTTGAGAAATGCCTTGTAATTTTAAGCCAAATGTAATGTTTTCCTTTACTGATAGCCACGGATATAAGGTATAAGACTGAAACACCATCCCACTGTCAGGTCCCGGACCATTTATCTTCTGCCCATCAAGTAATACCTCTCCGGATGTAGCTTCTTCCAAGCCGGCAACGATTCGTAAAACCGTTGATTTACCGCAGCCTGATGGGCCTAAGATTGTAACAAACTCTCCTTCACTTATGGTAAAGGATGTTTTCTCCAATGCCGTCGTTTCACCGCTTTTGGTTTTAAATACTTTACCAACTTCTTTAATTTCTAACTTTGGCGTTACCAGTTTTGGTTGAGATTTATCAAATTCTACATTTTTTGCAGCTGTTGTGACCATCTTACAAACCATCCTTTCTCATCCATGAAAATGAAGCGCGATAAATGGCTTTAAAGACCATATCTGTTAACAGCCCGAGGATACCAATGATTAAAATACCCACTATAATTTTATCTGGCTGAAGGAAACGTGAAGCCTGCATAATCATATAGCCTAATCCGCTAGAGGCCCCGACAATTTCCGCTACGACTAAATATGTCCATGCCCATCCAAATGTAATTCTAAGGGTATCGACAATCCCTGGAAGTGCAGCAGGTAAAATGACCTTGGTAAACACCTGACCTTTTTTTGCTCCTAAGGTATAGGAAACTTCAATCAAGTCATTTTGAACATTTTTTGTTACATCCATGATCATCAGCGTTAATTGAAAAAAGGTCCCTATGAATATAACGCTCATTTTTTCCGGCTCTCCAAGGCCAATCCATAAGATTAATAAGGGAATAAAAGCAGAGGCCGGCATGTAACGGATAAATCCAATAATAGGTTCAAAGGCGCCTTCCATGATTTTTAACGAACCCATCAATATCCCAAGAGGTATACCAATAATCGCGGCTGCAAGAAATCCTACTAATACCCTTGTAAAACTGATGCCAATATCAGAAAGGAGATCTCCATTTACAAATAAATCAATACCGGTGGTTAGTACTGCCGTTGGTGTCGGCAAAAACAGCGGATTAACAATTCCTCCATACGTTAGGACACACCAAACGGCTAAAAATACCATAAATGTAACAAACCCTGCGGTGGAATAAAAACCTTTCGGAATCTCTCTATTAGGCGTAAACAATTTTGCCAACATTTTAATCACCCATTCTATCAATCTGTTAAAAAGCCTAACATATGAGAATCTCATATATTAGGCCTCGGTACATTTCTTATTACTGAAAGCTTGGGTTAATAACCTCTTCTGCTTTCGGTTCAGTTTTAATAATTCCTTGCTCTTTATAAAACTGAATTGCATTTTCGGTTGATTTATAAATAGACCCTTTACTGCTTTCCGTCCCGAATAGGTCTTTGTTTTCTTCTTTTGTAAAGAACTGCAGGCCAGATTCCGTTCCGACAAATTCTTTAGTATCAATTTTTAGACCCTTAGCCATAATTTCATCCGCTTCATCTTTATGCTCTTTCCAATAGGCCATAGCTTCACCCATTGCTTTTACGAACGCCTTGACATCATCTGGACGGTTTTTAATCACGTCTTCTTTAAAGCTAATGGTGTCAACAATGATTCCTGGAAGATCTTTTGTCGATAATAAAACCTTGCCATTTGCTTGTGACCCTTTAGACAACCAAGGCTCCCATGTGACCGCTGCATCTACTTTACCTGCGGCAAATGCTGCTCCGGCGTCACCTGCTGACATTTGAACAACTTCTACGTCTTTCTCAGTTAAACCGCCTTGTTTTAATGCGGTAAGTGCAAGCATATGGCTTGTTGAACCTACTTCAAATGCTACTTTCTTTCCTTTTAAATCTTTCACGCTGTTGATGTTCTTCTTGACAAGAATTCCGTCACCGCCGTGGGAATCATCTAATACCCACACCACTTGAACAGGTATCTTTGATGCAGCCAGTGTAACCTGAACATCTAATGCTGTTGCCATTCCATCAATTTTTCCACTTGCTAAAGCTTGTTTACGCTCTGCTAACCCCTCTACGATTGAAAGGTCTACATCAATCCCATTTTTCTTAAAGAAGCCCTTTTCTTTTGCCAAAAATAACGGACCATAGCCCGTCCAAGTCGGCAGTGTTACCTTTAAAGGTTCGGATGATTTCTTTCCATCCGCACTGCTGGATGCTGCGTCTTTCCCGCAAGCTGCTAGCGCAAATAACAACATTAGTGTACAAATTAACCCTAACCACTTTTTCATCTAAATTTCCCCCTATTAATTCTATATTAGTTTGAAACGACTAACATTTCTGTTCCTATTTTGTCAGCCTGACGGACAGCCTTTATGACCATATCGGGTGTCACCTCAAACGGCATATTTGCCATATCTTCAATCGTCACTGTAATTTCACCCAGCGCTATCCATTGATCATCTGTTAATCCGTTGATCCCCATTTGCTGTAAGGTGTAAGGCAAACCAACTTGTTGGTAATAGTGAATTAACGTTTTTATTTCTTCCTCATCGGTACCTTCCATACATAACTGCGCTAAAATCCCAAAAGCGACAATCTCACCATGATAGGTATGGTGAATTTCCGGGAAGATTGTTAATCCCGAGTAAATCGCATGAGCTGCGGCTGTCCGGCAATCATCCCCTCCATAGCCGCTTACACTTCCGCTGACTAATATAATCGCATCAATGATGTCATTAAGTTCAATCGTTGCTTTTTGTGCATTCATGGAACTGACGGCTTTTTCACCTTTTTGGATTAAGCTTTCATATAACTGGCCGGCTATTGCAATTGCTGTTTGATTAATGGCGTTAGGCACTGCTTTTTTAATCGAACACTTGGTTTCGAACCATTTTGCTAATGTATCCCCAATTCCTGCAACTAAATAACGGACAGGTGCTGCCAGAATGATATTTGTATCGACCAGGACCAGTTCCGGCACTTTTGAATTCCTGCCAATTTCCAAAAATTCTCCTTCGTCACTATAGAGAATACAAATTGGTGTTGCTGCGGCGCAGGTAGCGGCAATTGTAGGGATAGCCACTAACGGCTTGTTCAGTTGGAAGGCTGTGGCTTTAGCGGTATCTAGTGCCTTTCCTCCACCAGCAGCAATGATCACGTCAAAGGTTTCATTCTCTAATTGCTCTACCAATCTATCAATATTGGTTTGTGAAGATTCTCCCCCAAACCATAATGAATGTTTCAATGTCAACCCGTTCTCGGAAAAGCTTTGCCGGAGCGGCCCATCGATAACCTTGCGGCTTAGATTGCCTCCGACTAGAACAGCGGTTGTTCCAAACCTTTTTATGTATAAACCAGCATCTGATAATAAACCTGCATTTCTGTGATATTGTCCGGGACCCACCGTAACAAACACATCCATCACCCTCTAAATCACTGTATATTTATTAGTAATATTCTATTAATATAAATGCATGACTAATTGATGTCAATATATTATAAAAATATTCTAAATATTACTTTTATTGATTTTGATCGATAATCATTCGAGTTCTTTCATTCAATAGTCAATTAAAGTAATCCAGGGATAATTTTAAATCAAAAAATTATTATGCAGATACTTTTTTAAGTTGGTGATATTCATTGTTAACTAATAAATAAAAGAACAGACCCATCAAAATTGGAATCTGTTCTTTTGCATTAATTGATTAGCTTTAACGCATCGTCTATCTGAATCTCACCCGAAACGAGATCAAACGCTTTATAAAAGGTATTTCCTTCTTCTAATGAGGCAATAATGGTTTTCGCTACATCCTCACGAGAAATGGTCCCGCTGCTAATATTTTCTGCCACTGATATAGTTCCAGTACCTGAGGTATCCAATAGACTTCCAGGGCGGATGATTGTATAGGTTAAATTACTTTGTTCAAGCATTTTGTCGGCATAATACTTTGCCACATAATACGGCTTGATCGCTTGATTCCAGTTTTCTCTCCGATGTGCTTGAAGAGCACTGACCATGATAAATCGTTTAATTTTTGCTTTTTCTGCAGCTTCGATCGTTTTAACTGCACCATCTAAGTCGACTAAAAGCGTCTTATCTGCACCGGTATGACCGCCAGAACCCGCCGTAAAGACAATCGCATCACACCCATTAGCACGATTCGCAATTTCTTCAACACTATCTTCCAAATCAACGATTGCTGTTTCCACTCCTAAAGTTTGCAATACACGTGCTTGCTCCTCTTTTCGAACCATTGCTTTAACGGTATATTTATTCGAATCTGATAATAATTGAACGAGGTGTTTTCCGATTTTACCGTTGGCTCCAACTACAAAAATCTTCATTTGTTCTAACCCCTCATGATTAATTGATCCTCTATCGAAACTATTCAATATCACATTTTGCCTTTCTTTACTTTTTACGATTTTTCTGCTGTAATATCGTTATATGGGAGAATCAGTTTTTTTACCTTTTCAAAGCTCATGGAACTAATTTCCTCCATTAGCCGTGGGATGGACTGTTCAGGATACCCATAATCACGAAGTAATTTTTCCATTTTTTCTTTTTGTTCCATATGTTGACCCCTCCAATAATAGAATTGACTGCTTACCAAATAAAATTATTGTATATCCAATTAGCCAAAAATATGCCAAGACCAATGGCTAAATTCATCCAGCCGAAAATTAATGATGCTTTTTGTTCCTTTTTCTGTTTTTCCTTTTTATACATTTTGGCATCGACCAGAAGAACGAAAAGCCCTGATCCAATAAAAATCCCGATGACATATGGCAAAAAACCAAGAAACATGCTCTGAATCCTCCGTAATTTACTTCGCTTTCATGCCGACTCGATGAATACGGGAATCAACATGAACATCATAAGTAATATCCTTATATACTTGGTTCCATTTTTCTTTCGTTCCTATTTCCTTTTGCCAATATTTCGGGTATTTTGCCCTGAATTGTTCACCAAAACCAAAAATATCACTCTCGGCTTTTTGGGTTTTGGCAATAAGCTTCTTTAGAGATTTTGCAATTTCTTTTGACGCTTGATTTTGTATTTTCCCAACAACCCTTGAATTGTTAATATAAATATTTTGACTTGTCTTTTCTTCTATTTCGCTCTCGTAACGAACCTTTATATCGACATGAGGTTTCCCATCCTTTAAGCTAACTTTGGTTTTTGTTTTTCGAGAAATCGCCTTAACTAGGACAAATTCATCTTTACCAGGAACTTTAATAAAAGCGCTGTATCCACCCCTGCCTATCCCCCTTATAGCCATAAAAAATCCAATTTCAAGGGGAGAGGTCTTTCCTGCCATCCGATCTCCACTAAAATAAGCCAATCCACTTAATTGAATAGACCTCTTGTCTTTAATGGTAAGAAAGGGAAGATAAGGATCTTGCCCTTTACTAGACAGGATCGTCCAAAACAAACCAATAAAACTAGGTGGAAATCTTCCTAATGCCGATAAATTATCAACCATATCCGCTAGATATAATGATGGTACCCGTTGCAATTCTGGAACAAGCTTCATATAATCTGCTGCCGGCTCCTTTGATACCGCAAGTGATGCTGTTCTGCGGATCTCTGGATTACGCCTCAAAAAATCATTAAATCGTTGCGTCCCCTTTTTCGCCACTTTTTCATTAAGGACAATAATGCGTAAATGTCCGAGGAAGGTTTCGTAAGCAACCTGCTGTTGAAGATTGAGCATTGCATCCTGAATGGTGTGACCTACAACTTGGACAATTAACACCGAGTTTTGCGAACTCTGACCCTGAGTTGGTCCTAAAGGGATACGCCCTGGAACCGCTATTTGAGCCGTCACTTTAATCAGCTCCTCCTTTGGTTCGGAGGAATTCTTGTCTAAATGGGTAATACCGCCTTCAGATTGTTGATCTTCCTCTTTATTCGAAGCCTGGTCAATACCAATCGCTAATACAGTAGCACGCTGTTCAATTTCTTGTGCATCCCAACACCCTGAAAGGAGAGGAAAAAGGAGAAAAAAAATGATAATTAACCGTAAGCTAGGATTCTTGTACCACACTTTTTTCCCTCCTTCTTCTACTCCTAAAGAGATCAATGACTAATAGCATGGCGGGGTAAAGAATGGTTATTAATAATCCTACTCTTCCAGCGATTTGAATCACATCATACAATTGCAAAATATTTTGGGGCAGCATAGCTAAAAAAAATACAAACGGCATAATAAAAAACGACAACATCCGGTGGTCCTTTAGTTTGGCGATTTGTTTTATTGAATAAATTGTAAAATAATAGCTTGAAAATAAGGTTGTAAATACAGCGGTCACCCAAACAGCTAAAAAGATTACATCTAATCGCTGAAGTATATTTCCCGGCAGTGCAGTGGTCCGAGCTAATTCAAGGGTTGGCCAGAAGATCTGTTTAATCTCTTCCGTTCCAAATACGGCAATGGTAGCGATAACTATTAATAGGTAAACCCCTCCTGTTATAAAAATGCCCCAAAAGCTTGCCTTTTTTGCTTTTTTTGGATTTTTCATAAAAGGAATAATCATCGTGACGATAAATGAGCCTTGAAACAAACCAGAAATAGTTAACATACCTTTAACCATTGAAATAAAATCTTTTTCGATAAGAGGACGCAGGTAGATGGGATTAGCATTTTTCAAAGAAAATGCAACAATAATTAAGACAGGCCCCAAAATTGCAGGTACATAGAAATTGTGTATATAAGCAAAAGTATTTATATTGTACCTTACACTTATGCATGCAATCAGCAGCATGACAATCACGGTAACTTCCAATGGGGTTTCTCTTAATACAGCCGAAACAACAACCTCTCCAAATTCACGAGCAGCCAATGCAGATAATATGACAAAGAAGAAAATTACAATCATACTGCACATTCTCCCAATCCATTTTCCGACAATATCCTCTCCATAAGTTATAATCGTTTTTTCTGGATGACGAATTCCTAAGATTGTCAGAATAAATAACCCTACTGTTGCTAAGATGATTCCCGCAAGAGTGACAAGCGGCGCCCCCGTTCCTCCACCCCGAACAGCAAACAACGGCAATGGAAGTACTCCTACACCAATAATGGTACTTATTAGGATCATCGAGGCTTGTACGGTTGTGATTTCCCTAGGGTATTCCATTATTCGTACCTCCCACTGATTTGTTCCTATTCTTCATTATTATTTTGTTCCTGTCTTTTACGATTAGCTGGTTGAAGAAAGCTGGGTCTTTTAGACATCGACCAAAGCGGGCTCCGTGTGACAACATCTTTCATACCCTGTGAATCCCCTGGAGAAACAGGTGCCATATACGGTACCCCGAAGGATTTAAGATTGAGTAAATGATTGAAAGTTAGAATGATACCAATCATGACACCGTAAAGACCGAATATACCAGCTAATATCATGATCGGGAACCTTAACATCCTTAAGGCAAAAGCAGCTGTATAGGCCGGGGTTGCAAATGAACCAATCGTCGTTAAAGCAATAACCACCACTGTGATTGGGCTCGCTAACCCAGCTTCCACCGCCGCCTGCCCGACTACTAACACCCCTACAATGGATAGGGCACCCCCAACTTGCCTTGGCAGCCGTACAGTCGCTTCTCTTAATATCTCCATAGCTATTTCGATAATGAGGACCTCAACCACAGCAGGATACGGCACACCTGCCCTGCCCCCTGCAACGGCGACAGCAAATTCTGTCGGCAGCAGTTCAGGATTAAAAGCAATTAACGAAACATAAAGTGAGGGGAAAACCAGGGAAAAGACAAGTGCCAACATCCGAGCAAACCTTGCAAAAGTCCCCATCAAAAACCTTGAAGAATAATCCTCAGCTGTTTGATAGAATTGATTAAAGACCACTGGAACTAATAAAGCAAAAGGAGACCCATCTACAAGGATGGCTACTCGGCCTTCCGCTAAATTGGCGACTGTTTTGTCAGGCCTCTCTGTTGCTTGGACTTGGGGAAACGGTGTAAAGTGGTTATCTTCAATAAATTGTTCTAAATATCCAGCATCCAATATCGCATCAATATCAATTGCCGAAAGTCTTTGTTCTACCTCTGAAATAACGGTCTCGTTTGCCACTCCTTTTATATAACAAAAACATACCGTTGATTTCGTTAAGCGACCAATTTTCATTGTCCTCACTTGAAAATCTGAACTTGGAAGACGGTACCTCAGCATGGCTATATTGGTATCAATATTTTCAATAAACCCTTCGCGTGGACCCAAAATAACCTGTTCTGTTTCCGGCTGGGTGACAGAACGATGTTCCACTTCTCTTGTTGAAATGTGGATGGCTTCCGTAATACCATCAATTAATATAACCGTTTCTCCTCTTAGAAGAACCGCTATTAGTTTGTCTAAACTTTCCTCTACCTTGGCCTGACCATGGTAAAGGGTTTCATTCATGATTATGTCAATTAATTTATTTAGCGGCTTCTCTTTAGATAGTAAATGTTCAGGTACGTACATAAGCGGTCTTAAAATATCCTTATTAAGATTGTCCTGATTCACTAAATTAGAAAAATAGAAAATGGCCGCATAATACTGTCCAAAAATTTTAAAGTGCTTCACCTGAAAATCATCATTTTCCCCTAGTACTTCTTTTATTAAAACTTCAGTATCTTTTAGGGACACAGATATTTTACTTTGGCCTTCTAAAATTTTATCAGGTATTGTAAAAGGCCTTTTTTTCAGACCGCTTTTGGCATTCTTCATTTTTCGAAATAAAGACACGTACACCACCGCCTAATTAATAACTTTTGCCAAATTTTTTTTAATATTCCTTTTGTTTCTGTTTATTTTTAGAGACGTGAATTTCTAGGGAGAGCTAAAAAAAAAGACCATGTTTTTTATGGTCCTTAATTATGTGTGTTTACCTATTATATTTTTATTAAATTACGAATTTAACCTCTCAAGTTCATTAAAAACGGCTTCATAGTCTTCTTTTTTATCTGCTTTAAATGAAGTGTTTAAATAGGTTATGACTCCTGCTTTATTTACAACAAATACGGAACGGATTGCAGTCTCCCCTTTTTCGTTAAACACTTGGTAGTTTTTTACGGTTTGTTTATGCCAATCTGAAAGCAGTGGATATGGAAGTGTGCCCATGCTTGCGGCAAAGACCCGGTGTGAATGAATATGATCGACACTGATTGGTAGAACCTCAGACTCCGTTTGTTCAAATCGTTTATAATCCTCTTTCCAAGAGGCTATTTCTTTAATTCAGCCTGGAGTAAAATCCATTCCATAAAAGGCAACTACAATATTCTTCTGACCGCGGTAGTCCGATAAAGAAATATGCTCCTTTGTTGTAGCCGGCAGTGAAAAGTCCGGAGCCATTTCTCCAACTTTCAAAAATCCTTGCATGCAAACTTCTCCTTTCTAAGGTTAAAATGAAATAGCATTAACTCCTTATGTATACTTTCCATAATGGCTGGATTTAGACTATGAAGTGCTAAATATGATACTAACTTTTTACATTACTTACATAACCAGCCTTATAAAACGCTTCCATTTATCCTAAAATTAATTTTTTTAAAATATCTTTCCTTATTGGAATAAAACTTATTTTCCGAAAATTGAATCTATGGTATAGTCAAATAAACCAAAAAGATGGAGTGAGAAAAGTGAAAGTACAAGTACAACGTGCCTACAATTTTAATGCCGGCCCTTCCGCATTACCTCTTTCAGTACTAGAGAAAGCTCAAGCAGAATTAATCGATTTCCGTGGTACAGGAATGTCAGTAATGGAACTCAGCCACCGAAGCCGCCCGTATGAAGAGGTACATAATCAGGCGATAAGCAGCTTACGCGACCTATTGGCGATCCCTGATACCCATGAAGTTCTATTTCTTCAAGGCGGAGCCAGCCTTCAATTTTCAATGATTCCGATGAATTTTTTACAGCCTGGGAAAAAAGCAAGTTATGTTATGACGGGTTCTTGGTCAGAAAAGGCCTTCACCGAAGCTAAATTATTTGGTGATGTTTACCAAGCAGCTTCAACAAAAGACGGAAAATACCGCACCATCCCAAAACTTAATGAATTACAGTACGATCAGGAAGATGCTTATGTGCATATTACCTCCAATAATACGATTTACGGGACACAATGGAAGGACTTCCCTGATACTGGAAATGTACCTTTGATTGCGGACATGTCGAGCGATATCCTTTCTAAGCCGATTGATGTCAGCAAGTTTGCCCTAATTTATGCGGGTGCGCAAAAGAACCTTGGTCCTTCAGGTGTAACCGTTGTGATTATTCGCAAAGATTTGCTGGAGCGTGCGAATACGAACATCCCAACAATGTTAAAGTACAGTACTCATGCGAAAAATAATTCCTTGTATAATACACCGCCAACCTTTGGTATTTACATGCTTGGAGAAGTTCTTAACTGGGCACGTGAATTGGGCGGTTTGGAAACTATCGCCCAACGAAATGAGGAAAAAGCAAACTTCATCTATTCCGTTATTGATGAAAGTAATGGTTTTTATATTGGCCACGCTGAACAAAACAGCCGTTCACTCATGAACCTTACCTTTAATCTTAAAACACCTGAATTAGAGAAGGAATTCTTAGAACTGGCCAAACAAGAAGGCTTTGTTGGTGTGAATGGTCATCGTTCTATTGGTGGATGCCGCGTTTCTGCCTACAATGCGGTTCCGGTTGAAGCTTGCCAAGCTTTTAGTGAATTTATGACTAAATTTCAAAAAGAAAATAACTAAAAAAATTCACCCTCTTCATGTTTAGAGGGTGATTTTTTTAGGAAGTTTTATTTGCCATCCACGATTTCCTTAAAAATCTCATAAGAACGTTTTTGTTTTTCTTCATCAAAGATATAAGATACAGCCATAATTTCATCGACGTGGTATCTATCTTGAAAATTCGTTAATTGTTGACGGATGGTTTCCTTGCTTCCCAACAACGTGACACTCGACATAGAAGAAGCCATTTCTTTTTCCATCGGACTCCATAGCTCATCTATATTTTCGACAGGAGGACGTAACGGATTTTGTGTCCCGCGGACTACATTTAGAAAGAATTGCTCCTTGGTTGTTGACAGCCATTTCGCTTCCTCATCTGTTTCAGCTGCAATCACATTTAAGCAAACCATCATATATGGTTTCTCCAAATACTCGGACGGCTGGAATTGTTCCCGATAAATCGATATTGCCTCTTCCATGAATCTTGGAGCAAAATGGGAGGCAAATACATAAGGTAAACCCAAACTTGCTGCCAAATAAGCAGAATCCGTTGAGGACCCGAGAATATAAATAGGAATATTGGTCCCGACCCCAGGATATGCTTTGACGTAACTTTGTTGCTCAAGTGGTCCGAAATAGGTAAGCAATGATTGTACATCCTCAGGAAAGGTGTAAACAGAATCATTTTTCGAACGCCTTAAAGCACTTGCTGTCATCATATCGGTTCCAGGAGCTCGGCCAAGACCCAGATCGACGCGGTTTGGAAACATCGTCGCCATTGTGCCGAACTGTTCGGCCACTACAAGCGGTGCATGGTTTGGAAGCATGATTCCACCAGATCCTACTCGGATATGATTAGTATGTTCTAAAGTATGTTGGATTAAAATAGATGTCGCTGAACTGACTAGTGTGGAAGTATTATGATGCTCTGCAATCCAATAGCGTTGATAGCCCATTTCTTCTACAGCTTGGGCAAGGTCAACCATTGCCTCAATCGCTTGTTTGGAGTTCTGTCCCTCGCGAATTGGGGCAAGATTCAGCACTGAAACAGGTATATGAATGGTTCCCATAGTAAATTTCCTTTCATTTTCAAGATTTACTACTATAGTAACAATTGAGATAACCGAAACAAACTTATATGCTTAGGTTGTACTAAAAAGAATCCAAGCACCCGCTTGTAATTAAAAATAAAAGACTGCCTCTAGGCAGCCTTCAAGAAGTTATTCACCCTGCTTTTTGGAATCCTGGATCGGCACATTTTTTGGCCGTTCCGGATAAGTGGCTTTCCCGGCATTTGGACCAGTAAGGTCATTTCTTTGGTCCAATACTCTTCCTGTATACTCAATCGGATTATTTTTTGGCATTATTTCACCTGCTTTTTTCTTTAGCTTTTTTTTCCTAATCCTAGAATTTTTAATTTATACTCTGCTTCACTCATGTTTGGATTTTTTTTAGGTGGACTGTTTTGTAGAGCGTTCTTTAATTCAATATTTGCGTCATCATTTGTATTATATTTTCCGTCCATCGTTCATACCCCCTTTACGTTATTTATTATGGACTGAATCCACTGGTTCATTCTGCTATATCCATTTGAAAAAAAACCTCTAGCTAATTCTAGAGGCTTAACAGTATCAGGTATAAGACTCGATAGCCTGATCTAGAGCATTGTATGCTTCACCAAAGGCAGCTGCAGACGATACATCTCCTGCATTTTCCAAGGCCCCCACGGCATTCCTGGCTTGGGTTAATGCGCGGATACAATCCTCAATCATGGTGCCTTTATCACCATTTTGCTCCAGTGCTTGCTGCAGCTGGTCAATACAACGATCTAAGTTAGAAGATTGTGGATGGTCATATGCTTTTTCTAATTCTTCTTTTACTTGCTGTAGGACTTCCTTCATTTTCTAATCCCCATTTCTTCAAATAGTCAACAAAAGGTAGTTTCACCGCGGAAAAACTATCTTATTCCTTTTTTATTTAGAATCAGTACGCCAAGCCACAAGAACACTTAGTTTTCCCGAATAGGAAGGAATAGGAGGACGGGAACTCCTTGTTTACTCTTTGCACCTCTTTTGCGAATTCTACTTCGCTTATTGGGACCTCAGATAAACTATTTGCTTTTTCTTGCGTATCAATATGGGCTCCAGGCGGTACAAAGCTGTGTGGTTTTAGGGTGACACCACCCGTTACAAGGGCATTTGTCGAAATAAAGGATCCTTCACCTATCTGTGCGTTATAAACGATTGCCTTAAACCCCACAAAAACCTCTTGCTGAATCTCACAGGGACCATGAATCAGTGAACCATGAGCACAAGAAACTCTTGGTCCTATGTAAATTGAATATTTTTTCCCATTAACGTCCACTTGTTTATTTTTTAAGCCATGCAGGATGACGCCGTCCTGGAGGTTACAATCTCTGTCTATATAAAATGGACTACCTTCATCCGCACGGATACTTACGAAAGGAGCAACGTAGGTATGATCGCGGATGGTTACATCCCCTATAACAGAGGTGAACGGACTAAGAAAAACCGTTCTTTTAATTTTTGGAAAGATTGGATTGGGATTGAAGGAGGTCGACGGATTGGCGCCAATAAAGTAGCTATATATATTATAGGGTCCAGATTGGTTCGTCATCATCATTTCTCCTTTCACAGAAAGATCATTTCGCATTTATATACTTATATGGAGCACCAGTTAAAATCATAACCTTACTAATATAAAAAGCGAGTCAGCACGTGGGCTGACTCGACTGCATAGCTATTTATTTCATTAGCAATCCCCCAGTTTTTCACATCAGCAAAATGTTGTGTTAGAAGAGGCAATTGATTGGATTGACCGCAAAGTCTATACTGCGATTTACTTCAAAGTTACCATGGCAAGCAACGTAACTACCTTAAGACATAAAGTTTTGCGATTATGACGAAAGCTTTTTATTTATATACAGCAATATCCCAACCCCCGCCATAATGAAAATGAAATGCAAAACAATCAGGTCTTTCCAAGCAAATTCCGATTCACTTTAGACTTATCGCAGTTTTCAATAGAAAATGGTTCCTCCTTTCTACTGGCACAAGAAATTCTCATTTTCTTAATGAACCAGATCCACCTCCTTGGCAGTTGTATTCTCCAATCGGAATTCGTTTGGTTCATTGCATTTCATTACACTACTATTATTTCCTTGCTTCTCTAAGTATTTCTATATAGATGTTACATTCCTGTGAACCTTTTAGAATACCATTCAGGCTGGGAGCATCGATTATGATTGAGATTTTAGTTTATTAGTAAAAAGACGTTTTTCGACTAGGTATGAATTGGCAAAATTGATGAAATAGACTTTATGTTATTTTTCTAAAGTTTTTGTTATAATAAAGTGTCTTTAACATTTATGAGGGGGAAACATATTTTTATGTCAGTTGAAGTAGGCAGTAAAGTACAAGGTAAAGTAACCGGAATCACTAATTTTGGAGCATTTGTAGAATTGCCAGGCGGCACAACCGGCCTAGTGCATATTAGTGAGGTTGCAGATAGCTATGTAAAGGATGTTAACGATCATCTCAAAATTGGCGATGTAGTTGAAGTTAAGGTAATTAGCGAGAAAGACGGAAAAACTGCCCTATCCATTAAAAAAGCAATTGATCGACCTGAAGGACAAACATCTTCTTATTCACAGCGCCCACAGCGTCAGGGTAGAGGGGATAGCCGTTCAAAAGATTTCCGGTCTAAAGGAAACTTTAAACCTAAGGAAAGTTTTGAAGATAAAATGGCGAAGTTCCTAAAGTCGAGTGAAGAGAATTTATCAAGCCTCAAACGCAACACCGAAACAAAACGCGGTGGCCGAGGCGGCAGACGCGGTTAAAATGCCCACCTGCTAATAAATCTCTATATAGATCAAAAGGCAAGCCTATCCCAAGGCTTGCCTTTCTATTTATCTAAGCTGCTTTTTGCTCTAGGGCTTTTTTCACTTCGTTAGATTAGAAATGGTGCCTGTCACCATTTCATTCAGTAATGTAAAAGCTGCCTTTAGTTTGTCTTTTGGGATTAGCTCATACATATCGCCAATTCCTAATTCAAAGTAACTAGCTCCGCTGTTTAATTCTTTTAGGTAACTGCTAAAACCGATACCTGTATTTTGGGTAAGTTTGATAAAGATAGGTTCCAGTGTTTCTTTTGGTACGTCGATATGGACGTGGAACATATTCGAAACCGGCTCCTTAGGCAATGTAGAAACAGACTGACATTGATTAAAGAAAATTGCTAGTTCTTGTGCTTCTTTATAATACTTTTCCATTTTTCCAACTCGCTGCTCAAAATAATAATCCGCACTTAGGACATATGGATAAAGGCTGATTAAATCTCCGCCATGACGACGTTTCCACACTTTAGATATTTCTGTAAAATCCTTATCCCCTGCAAGAATTGCGCCAGCAATACCACCTAACCCTTTATAAACAGAAACATAAACACTATCAAACAAGGCGGAAATTTCGGAAGCCGATTTTTGATAATAAGGCAGTATCTCAAACAGGCGTGCACCATCTAAATGCAGTTTTATCCCCTTTTCGCGGCAATAAGCTGAAATAGCTTCAAGGGTATGATAATCTGGCATCTGTCCACCAATTTCCCTTTGTGGTAATTCCAGTAATAAACATGAGATATCTTCCTTCAATTCAACCACATCATCAAGCTGAATGACACGGTCTTTTTCAGCAAGTAAAATAGGTTCAATCGAGTGCAATTCTTTTAACCCGTCTTCTTCATGAATTTCTAAATGGGATAATGGATGATAGGCTACTTTTTTGATTCCTTTTTGATCACACCAAATACGCAGCGCGATTTGCTGAGCCATTGTTCCACTCGGAAAAAAGACGGCTGACTCTTTCCCAAGATATCGTGCCATTTTTTCTTCGAACTTTTCAATGACATCCCCTTTTCCATACATATCACTCTCAATATGGTCATCTAGGTTCATCACTGCTTTTTTTAGCATATGAAGATCCCTCGGGCCATGCCCGCCTAGTCGAAACTCTGTTTGTTTAAAAGCTTCTAATAAACTATTTTTCTCGGTCAATGTTAGCTCTCCTTCAATAATTTTCTCACTCATCATACTATTTATAGAATTTTCTTAAAAGCCTATTAGCTTACCGAAATGAATAATATTCCGTTTGGCAGCATTATTCTATATCTGATATAGTAGCTATATGTAAAATGGAAAGGAATTAAAGGACACCCATGAAATGTATTTCAATTGATTTAGACGGTACGTTATTAAACTCTAAGCATGAAATTACCGAAGAGAATGTGAAAGTCTTAAACGAACTGCAGGCACAAGGTCACTGCCTGATTTTAAACACAGGACGGGCTTATGCGGACGTCATCAAATTAGAGGCTGTCCAAAAGATAAAAATGCCTATTTTCTGCGTTAACGGTTCAGTATTATTCTCAGCAGACAGAGAGGTTCTCTTTGAAGCAACCTTATCTATTGATGTCTATAAGGATGTTTTTTCCATATTAAATGAGATGGGTGTAGGAATCCTCGTTTACACAAATCACGGCGGCCTTCCTTCAACGCTCCCCCCATTGCATGATAAAAGTAAACAAGAGCTTGACCAGATTTTTACTGAATTTGATTATAGCCAGATCCTTGAACTTAAAGATTTAAAGATTTACAAACTCATTGCACTTGTTCACCCAGATCAGTTAGCAAAGATTGACGAAGTTAAACAAGCATTAGCTGGGAAATTTCCAATCTCGATTGCGTCATCACATCCAAATAATGTGGAGATTACTTCAAATGAAGCACATAAGGGAAAGGCATTATTACGCTACCAAGATATGATGAACCTTACTTTTGAAGAGATTATTGCTTTTGGCGACGGCGGCAATGATATCGCTCAATTTGAGGTAGCGACAACCGCTGTAGCAATGGGAAATGCCCCAATGGAGGTTCAACAGGCGGCAGATTTGATTACGAAGACCAATGATGAAGATGGATTTGCTTATGCAGTCCGCCATCAACTGGGCTTATTAGACTAACTACTACTTTAGGGGGAACGGACACTATCTTTCCCCCATTTTTTATTACCTATTAGGGGTGAATGCTCATACAAATTCGGCTTAAAAAGTACGGTCTGCATTCGTGTTAAAATCTGGTCAGTTGTTTCATAATCTCTCTTTTTCTCTCTTTATCCGAGATCCTCGTCAAATCAAGTGCTACTTCATGGCCTTTATGCTTAGAACGTAATATTTCTCTAATGGCATTTTTGACACTTTCCTCATTATCCCTCACAACTATCACATTTCGGAGCATTTATTTTCCTCCCTAATAGAAATGCATTACTACCTAATTCAATTTGGAACAACCCCTTCATTTTATGTGTATACCTTTTCGTTTAGCCCTTTAAAACTACCATTTTTTTCAGTTAATAATAACGCTAAACATAAAAAAAATATGGCCGCCATTTGTCAAAAATGGCAGCCATATGCTTTTTTATAATAGATGATGGATATTCATTAAAGAAGGGATCAATAATGCTCCCCAAACTAAGGTAATCAAGGCTGCAAAAATCATTGCTAATGATGAAAAAGTAGCTTCTTGCTTACCGTATTCCATCGCTTTATTAGTACCAACACCATGTGCTCCCATGCCTAAAGCAAGCCCTCTAGCAATAGGTGTTTTAATCGACAATCCCTTAATAACCGAAGGTCCAACAATACCGCCAACAATTCCCGTAATAATGACAAACACTGTTGTTAACGTTGGCAGACCGCCAATTTCCTTAGAAACCTCGATCGCAATCGGCGTCGTAATCGACCTCGGCAAAATGGAGATAATAAAATCAGGTTTTAAATGGAACAATTTTGAAAGTGCAAAGGTGGAAAAAATGGCCACTAGAGAGCCACACGTAATACTAATAAGAATGGTCCCAATATACTTTTTTATCACAGCTAAGTTTTTATAAATTGGCACCGCGAACGCAACGGTCGCAGGGCCAAGCAAATGAGTCAGCCATTTGGAAGCATGAAGGTACTGATTGGCAGATACATGTGTCACGGATATAAGCACAATTAACATAATTGGCGAAAGCAGCAATGGGTGAAAAAATGGCATGCTCCATTTTCCATATGCCATTTTCGACAAACGATAAATAAGATACGTCGCTATTGTAAATACAATCATCATCAATGCTGCTCACTCCTTTTTCGACCACTTATTTTTTCCGCCGTTAAGGCCGTCATACCCATTACAATAATCGTACTAATCCCAATTAAACCAACAATCTCGGCGCCTTGTAAGCTGATAATTTCATCATAATTTACAATCCCCACTGCTGATGGGATAAAAAATAGCAATAGTTCTGCCAATAACCAATTGGCCCCTTTTTCAACCCACTCCAGCTTAATGATTTTAAAGCAGAGTGCCAGAAACAAAAGGAATAAGCCAAACATCGAAGCTGGAATCGGAAGTGGAATCACTTCCTTAAGCACAGCACCTAAAAATAGAAACACATGCAAACATAGTACTTGTAACACGATTACTCCAAGTTTCATCTTCATGACCCTTTCTATATACAAAAAAGAAGTAATACTCTCCTTTTTGCTACACGAAATTAACTATAGAGTAATCCTACGCTCATTATTGCCATTCGTAAAATACATATTACGAATCATTTTCATAACTTAAAGTTATAATGGATCCTTTAGGATAAAGTCAATAAAGGTCCTGCCTGCATTCGAGATATATCGATCTTTTTTTGTAAGCACTGCCAAGCGCCACAGAATTTTTTGTTTAAGGTCAATTACCTCAATATCACTGGTAAAGACACGATTACAGATGGAATGCGGAAGGATTGTAATACCGAGATTAGCCGCTACCATCTCTGTCATGAGGTCCCATTGAGAACTTTTAAACAAAATTTTCGGTTCAAACCCTGCAGCAATACACCGGTTCCTCATAATTTGATTGAGCGCAAACTCTTCGTGATAAAAGATAAACTCCTCATCCTTCAATTCCCCTATATCGACCACTTTCCGCCTCGCCAACCGGTGGTCTTTATATACTAACAGCTTCATTTCCTCTTCGACGATGGGGTAAATATCAAACAGCTGCTCATCAATTGGCAGCACGGCCACACCAAGTTCGAACTCCCCTTCCTCAACGCTTTTTACGACCCTTGCACCGCCATACTCTGTAATATTGAGTTCAATATTAGGGTATGAATGATGAAACTTTGCCATCACTCTCGGGAAAAATAAGCTTCCAATAAATGGAGGAAGACCGATGTCAATCTGCCCTCTT
This sequence comes from Bacillus sp. ISL-18, assembly GCF_018613415.1. GTDB lineage: Bacteria > Bacillota > Bacilli > Bacillales > Cytobacillaceae > Neobacillus. The sequence goes on from NZ_JAGGQG010000033.1 coordinate 21,135, forward strand.
GTTAAATTAGTCATATCGTTAAGGGTAGTTTTCATTTCATCCACTAGACCATTCATCTTTTGTGCATAGTCGAGCACTACCCTGCCTGCATCGGTTAAATCGCTCGTTTTATTGGTCCGAAGGATTAACGTCATGCCGAGCTCTTCTTCTAACGCCATAATCGACTTACTTAAAGCCGGCTGTGATAAATGCATGGCCTCTGCTGCTTTTGTAATACTTTTATGCTTCGCCACTTCAGAAAATAATTTCAGTTGTCTTAATTCCAACAGCTAACACCCCATATAAACAAACTAATAACTATTATTATTGTCCTAAATAAATGTTTCTGTTCACATAAAAAAATAACCCCACCCAAGTGGAGGGCATTTGAATAGTCCCTTAAATGTATGTTGTGTATGTAACTTGGCTGTTGATTTCCGCTCCAGGCGGCTTCGCTNNCACGCACGAAGGAAATGCGATAGCATTTTCGAGGAGTCTTCGCCGCCTTCCACTCCAACCAACAGGTTCTTTAACTTAGTCTTAATTTAAACAGGTTATAATTTGTTCGTTTTTCTTTGTTACTTTAAGATTCGTTTATTTTTCCTTTAGTTCATCTAAGATTGGGTAGAGCTCTTCCAAATGCATAATTTCGTAAGTTGGAATTACTTCATTGCGCTCTTTGTCATGACGGTTAATCCAAACTGTTTTGATCCCGGCGCGATTGGCTCCTAATACGTCGGTCATTAGATTATCCCCTACCATTAGAACTTCATCTTTTTGTAATTCCATTAGAGAAAGAGCATGCTCAAATATCGATGGATCAGGCTTTCCTCTCCCAAAATCACCTGAAATGACAATCTGGTCAAAATATGGAACAAGCTCCGGTGTAATCTCTAATTTCGTATTTTGCAGTTCCGGTGATCCGTTTGTTAAAAGTAGAAGCTGGTAGTTACCTTTTAAAGAATCGAGTATTTCAAACGTTTCTTCGTATACAAACGGGCTCTTTCTCCGCTCCTCAGGAAATCGCTCTGCTAACACAGAACCAAAATCAGGGTTATCAATTCCCATTTTCTTCAAACCACCTGTCCAAGCATCCTTTCTGTAGCCTGGAACGGTTACCTTCATTTTTTTGAAATCCTCTAGATTTTCATCCGAAAAATTGCCCCATAATCCTTCAAATGGATTGATCCCTATCATTTGTGTAAATGGGTAAAAATCATAGGAAGAATACAGTTCTTTTGCAGCTTCACGAACCGATTGTTCTAGTTGTTCGGCATTGATTCCATAACGTTCTTCTGCCACCTTACATGTAGATGCAAAAGCTTCCTTCACACTCTTTTGATCCCAAAGAAGTGTGTCATCTAAATCAAAAAATATTGCTTTTATCATTTTGAAACTCCTCTAGTAGATTTTTTTATAGTTTACCATTTTACGAGTTAAAAACAAAATATTTCTTCAATTCCGGGTAAAAGAAAACGGTATGTGAAGCACGGCTTCACATACCGTTTTCTCGTTTAAGAAACTACTGAGATCACCTTGTTTTTACTAGAAAAATCTTGCAAGGCAGGGTTAATGATTTCATTATGACCCACGACCAATAAATGGGCATCAGCATTTTTAGAAACGATAATGACCCCATCCATAATTTGTGTTTGGCTTCCCACCACGGCATTTTCAATCCAAACATTCTCTCCAATAATGGTCTGAGGCAAGATAACGGCATTTTTGATTCGCGCTCCTTTTCCTACTTTTACACCACTAAACAAAACTGAATTTTCAATGGTTCCATATATTTCACAGCCGTCGCTTACAATGCTTTGATGCATCTTGGCACGCACATCAAAGTATAACGGGGGTTCATCATAATGGGCAGTCTGAATTCTCCAATCAGGGTTTTGCAAAAAAATATTTTTTTCACCTGATAATAAATCCAAGTTTGCTTCCCAATAACTATGAACGGTGCCTACATCCTTCCAATAATAATGATAATAATATGCATACAGCTGTAAGTGATCACTTAACATGGAAGGAATAATATCCTTACCAAAATCTCGATTACTAAATTCCTTTAGTTCTTCACGCAGCAAATATTCTTTTAATATCGGCCATTTAAAAATATAGACGCCCATAGATGCTAGATTAGATGTCGGGTTTTTAGGCTTTTCTTCAAAGCTGGTTATTTTATAAGTCAACGGATCCGTCTTCATCAGCCCAAAACGATTAGCTTCCGCCCAGGGAACCTCCACTACGGCTATCGTACAATCTGCGTTTGTCTCCATATGCTGCTCCAGCATAATAGAATAATCCATTTTGTAGATTTGATCGCCAGACAAAACGAGAACATGCTCTGGATTGGATTGTTCAATAAACTCAATATTTTGAAAGACAGCATGTGCAGTTCCCTCATACCATTCTACACCGGAGTCACTTCGCTGGTAGGGTGGAAGAATGGTCAACCCTCCATAAGGGTTGTAATGATTCCCATAATGACAACGGCCAAGATGAGCATGCAGCTCGAATGGTCTATATTGTGTCAAAATCCCAACCGTTTCTACCCCGGAATTCCAGCAATTACTTAGAGCAAAGTCAATGATCCGGTACTTCCCGCCAAAAGGCACAGCAGGTTTAACTAATGTTTTGGTAAGCAGATTTAGTCTTGTTCCTTTTCCACCAGCCAGCAGTAATGCAATCCACTTTTGTTTTTTCATCGTCTACCTCCTGCTCTTCATTTTTTCAAACTTTAGTTCGTGTAAGGTAATTTTCGTTCTACTTATACTTTTATTATCTCCGATTTTTTCCATTTTTCCGTTGAAGCTGTTACAGCTTTGTGAAGAAGTCAGGCTTTTTTATCGACAGAAAAAAAGCGGTACCACAAGAAACTGACTAGTATTGTCAGATTTTCAGATATAAGTAAAGGACATGTCATTTATAAAATCATTTATTTGACAAACTCTTTTTTCAATGATATATTTATCTTGAATTAAAGATAAATAGTTTTGAGATAAATATTCATGATAATCCTAAAACTTATTAGAGTGGATTATCACTAGGAGAGAATCATAAATAGAAAAGGAGCGTTTATAGATGAACCATTTAAAAGGTATTCACCATGTAACAGCGATTACGAGCAGTGCCGAAAAAAATTATCAATTTTTTACTCATATTTTAGGGATGCGCCTTGTAAAGAAAACGGTCAACCAAGATGATATCCAAACCTACCACCTATTTTTTGCGGATGATCAGGGAAGCCCTGGAACTGATATGACCTTTTTCGATTTTCCTGGTATTCCAAAAGGTAAACATGGCACGAATGAGATTTATAAAACATCCTTCCGGGTACCAAGTGATGCTGCACTAGAATATTGGGTCAAGCGATTTGACCGCTTAGAAGTCAATCATACTGGCATTAAAGAACAATTTGGGGTAAAGACATTGTCATTCGTTGATTTCGATGATCAACACTATCAATTGATTTCTGATGAGATGAATGAAGGAGTTGCTCCCGGGACTCCATGGCAAAAAGGACCTATCCCATTGGAATTTGCGATTACAGGACTAGGACCTATTTTTGTGCGGGTAGCTAACTTTGATTATTTTAAAGAAATGATGGAAAAAGTCCTTATGTTCAAAGAAATAGCCCATGAAGGCTCATTTCATCTATTTGAAGTTGGTGAAGGCGGAAATGGAGCGCAGGTTGTGGTCGAATATAATGCAATTCTTCCACCCGCACAGCAAGGATTCGGAACTGTTCATCATGCAGCTTTCCGTGTAGAAGACCGGTCTGTATTAGATGAATGGATTAACCGAATGGAAGGTTTCGGTTTCCAAACTTCTGGTTTCGTCGACCGTTTCTTCTTTGCTTCCTTGTATGTACGTGTTGCTTCGCAAATTCTATTCGAGTTTGCCACTGACGGTCCAGGATTTATGGGTGATGAACCTTATGAAACTCTTGGTGAAAAGCTTTCTTTGCCGCCATTCCTTGAACCAAAACGTGAACAAATTGAAAGTTATGTCCGCCCTATTAATACAGTAAGAAGCACGATAGAATTCATTAAAGAATAGATAGTAAAAGGCAGTGATTATTTAAAAAATCACTGCCTTTAAAATTTAATTTACCTTCTTAGGGCCCTTCCAGTACATTTCACGGAGACGATATTTTTGCAGTTTACCTGTCGCTGTTTTTGGTAACGCTTCCACAAATTCAACTGTTTTAGGTGCTTTAAAGTGGGCCATGTTGGCACGGCAGAACTCAATAATTCCTTCTTCTGTTACGGCTGCATCAGGTTTTAAAACAATAATGGCCTTTGGTACCTCGCCCCATTTTTCATCTGGTATCGCAATTACTGCCGTTTCTAAAACTGATGGATGCTTATACAACACACCTTCTACTTCTGTGGAAGAAATATTCTCTCCACCAGAAATAATCAAATCCTTCGCACGGTCTTGGATTTCAATGTATCCATCTGGATGCGTGACTGCCAAATCCCCGGTATGAAACCAGCCATCTCTTATCGCTGCAGCTGTATTTTGAGGGTCTTTGTAATACCCCGACATGACGACATTGCCGCGGGTGACAATTTCACCTAACTCTCTTCCATTCCAGGCCACTTCTTCACCGTCCTGACGAACGACCTTTGTTTCGCCATTAAAGGCAAGTTCAATCCCTTGTCTTGCTTTAATCGTCGCCTGATCATCAGCAGATTTTGTATCAAACTCTTGTTTCCATTCACAGTAAAGAATAAATGGGGAAGTTTCTGTCAGACCGTAAACATGAATCATCTTCAGTCCTAGTATCTCCTGTGCCTTTTGAATAAGAGCTGCTGCTGGTGGTGCACCGGCTGTCGCCATCCGCGGATGGGTTTTCACTTTTATATCCTTCGCTTTTGGTTCGTTTACTAACATATTAATCACAGTTGGAGCACCGCAAAGTAATGAAATCTTTTTGGTTTCAAACAGATTCAGGATTAATGGTGGATCTACCTTGCGCAAGCAAACATGGGTCCCACCTGCAGCAGTAATCGCCCAGACTCCTCCCCAGCCATTTGCATGAAACATTGGCAATGTGTGAAGATAAACATCATCATGGTTTACGCCCAGGTGGTACATGAAATTAGCAGCATTCAAATAATTACTACGGTGGGTAAGCATGACACCCTTCGGATGAGAAGTGGTCCCACTAGTGTAATTTAATGTAAGCAACTGATTTTCATCAACCTCAACCACAGGAAAATCGGCTTTTTCCACGGCATGCTGAAGAATATCCTCATAGTCTATTCCATTTAAAGTCGATTCTTGTCCAGGTACACGCACAATAATTATTTGATCCAAAGCTAGTTTTTCAACTATTTCCTCAATTGGTTTAGTAAACTCCTCATCGACGATTAACATCTTCGCATCACTATGCTTGATAATATACTCTAAATCTTTTGCTGATAACCGGTAATTCAAGGGGACCATTACCGCACCAAGCTGACAAATCCCATAAAAACATTCCAACATGTAATGGGTGTTAGGCAGCATAACAGCTACGTGCTCTCCTTCCCGTATACCTGCATGGTGCAGAGCAGTTGAAAGCTGATCGACTCGTTGTCCAAATTCTGTGTATGTAAATTCTTTCTCACCATCAATAACTGCTGTCTTTTTCGGATAATACTTGATTGCTCTCCGTTTCCAATCAAGTGGCGTTAGTGGTGAAAACATCTTATCCACTCCTTTTTATAATTTGGATATTCATTTAATAATTCATTGTATTCCTCAAAAATATTTCAAAAAAACATATGCCTGTAAAGCATATGTTTTAAGTTGGGACGATGTTATTTAATAGAGCTTTTGACTGGATAAAATACTTCTTTTAAGGCCAAGCCTGATTTTTCAAGGGCAGCCTTTCCAAGTCCTATGACGGAAGCCATGCTCATGAAACCATGAATTGTTCCATCATAACGCACTAACTCTACCTTTACGCCAGCATCCTCCAGCTTTTTCGCATAAAGTTCCCCTTCGTCTCGGAGCGGATCGCATTCGGCTGTAATAACAAGAGCTGGTGGAAGTCCGCTGACATTTTTATATAAAATTGGTGCTAAAAGTGGATTACCCTTGTCCTCTTCTTCCCCGTTCGAATAACAGTCAAGGAACCATTCCATTGTTCCTCTAGTTAAAAAATAACCTTCTGCATTTTCGAGCATAGACGGAGTTGGTTCACCCCAAATGTTTGTTGCAGGATAAAGTAGTAGTTGGAAACAAATTGCCGGGGTCTGTTTGTCCTGAGCCAAATTTGAGATAACAGCTGCAAGATTACCCCCCGCACTATCCCCGCCCACAGCAATTCGCTCTGGGTCCACTTGAAACTCATCCGCATGTTCAGACACATATTCTACTGCCGCGTAGCAATCATAAACGGCAGCTGGAAATTTATGTTCAGGTGCTAATCGATAATCAACAGAAATCGTTACACAATTTGCAAGATTTGTTAATGCCCTGCAGATATTATCATGTGAGTCAATATTGCCGACCACCCATCCACCGCCGTGGTAATAAATAAGTGCAGGATATCTTGTTTGAGCCTCTTGTGGATAATAGATTCGGACAGGAATTTCACCTTCGGGACCTGGGATTTTCCGGTCTTCCACTTTTCCTACCGGCTCGATCTCCCCCTGGGGAAGCTGAAAAGCTTTCCTAGCCAACTCAGGTGTTAACGTTTCTAATGGCGGTGTACCTAAAGAAGCTAAGTAATCTAGTAACATTTTCGTTTGTGGATCAAGAGACATCAGTTCGCCCTCTTTCACGTGGAATAATCTTACATTTATTACTTCGCTATTAAGTTTAAATATCCTTCTGTACTTAGCAATCGCTTTCATTTTTATTTCCTCTACAAAAAAGAACTAATCTCAATTCAAAGATTAGCTCTGTAATCGTCGTATTCTAAGTTATTTCACTGGTAGACCTTTAGTCATTACAACACGTGCCTTCTTCGTTTAAATGACCAGACTTATTGATTTTGGTCTTCAAATACTTCTCGTTGTATTCTGAAATATCTCCCCATAACGATTCCCTGCCCGAAACCTCTAAACCAGCATTCTTTAATGCTTTTAGCTTTTTAGGATTGTTCGTGATTAATGAAACTGGTTTAGCGCGCAATGCTTTAAGGACGAGAATAGCATCTCCATAATTTCTAGAATCATCGACAAAGCCAAGGGCCTCATTGGCCTCAACTGTATCATAGCCATTCTCCTGCAAAATATAAGCCATGGCTTTGCTAAAAAGACCGATTCCTCTTCCTTCATGGTTCGCTAAGTAAAATAATGCCCCCGTTCCGTGGTCAGAGATCATTTTCATGGATTGCTTTAATTGGAAACCACAATCACATCGCTTACTTCCAAAAATATCTCCTGTATGGCAAATGGAATGAAACCGGATAATGGCATCGTCTCCATATTCAAAATCCCCATAGGCTAAAACACTTGATTGCTGGAATTCCGCTAAGTTTACCGATGATAATTTATCAATAATTCGTTGAAAATCTTCTGTTACTTCATCACAATTTAGCCAGCAATACCATTTAAACACAACCGTTTCACCATACAAATTCACGGGCAGACGGATAGGACCAACTAAATAAATAGCCCCTTTATCTGTTTTAATTAACTGAATTTTGTCTTCCAAAACAGAAATTACTTTAGCATCGAGTGTTTGCTTCAAATTTAAGCACTCCTTTTTAGCATAGTGTTTAACTACTGCCCCATTGGCATTCTTGGAAGATTTCTCTAGAAGGTGATGGTGTCAGGCACCATTTTCACTATAGTCACCTTTTTTTCTGCGTTTAGGCTTTTGTCCCAAACATGGACAGTCTTTGGTACGTAAATTGGTAAAAGAAGAGTGGGTCAGGCGAGAAAATGTTCTATTGTAAATTATCGTACTCTCTTTTCTAGCTTGTAAGGAGGGCAATATAATGAGTGATTTTTCATCTGAAGAAAGCGAAAGTAAGTCAGCAGATGTAAGACGGGGCGGCTTTGGTGACTTTATGTTTAGGCCCCTCTTTGATCATCATGAATCCTCATCCAGTGATAGCAGTTCAAGCGATCACAGATCTTCCGAATCACCTTCGGATATCCAAATGAGTCCATCTAGAGAACATCCAAGAAACTGTGGAAAATCAAAATGGCAGAACTCAGATCACGGCAATACCCAAACGAAAATTTGTTGGGCGGATGGAAACATGTGGGAGTTCCGAAAGAGAAGAAGACCTAGATGAGCTGTAACGAATAAAAACGGGAAAAGATATAATAAACCTTTCCCGTTTTTATTATGACTTAATTCATTTATTCTTTTTCAGGAATCAAACAGTTCCCATCTGCACAGCTGACATCCTGTTCAGTTGAGAGATCCTGAAACACTGGTTTAGGTGCTTCTTCCTCCCAAACCTTTTGTAAGGCACCCTTAAATGTCTCAAGCGGCTGTGCACCAGATATTGCATACTTTGAGTTAATAACAAAATACGGTACCCCGCCAATCTGGTATTGCTGGGCTACTGCCTCATCTGCACGAACTTCATTGGCAAATACAGTTTTATCCTGAAGAACATTTAACACTTCTTTGCGGTCCAACCCTGAGGTTTCCGCAAGGTCTGCTAATGTATCAAGATCCCCGATATTCTTTCCCTCTGTGAAGTAAGCCTGTAACAATTTTTCAGATACTTCAGCCGCTTTTCCTTTAGTTTCAGCAAACTTTGCTAGACGATGGGCATCAAATGTATTAGTAGGCTTCATTTCATCAAATTGATACGATAAACCTACCGTTGCGGCCTGTTGTCCAACATTCTGGTTAGCTTGTTTTGCCTGTTCCACACTCATCCGATACTTTTTGGCAAGTACGTCATGAATGCTTTCCCCCTTGTACGGTGGGGAATTTGGGTCAAGTTCAAATGCTTTAAATTCTACTTCTACCTCATCTTTATGTGGAAATTGTTCTAACGCCAGCTCTAAACGGCGTTTTCCAATATAACAAAACGGACATACATAATCTGACCAAACTTCAATTTTCATGTCTACACCTCGATTTTCATTGGTTATGTACATCGTATCATAAAGAATGTAAAAACCGATACAAAGTGCTCATCCTGTGTATATTATGAATCGTTCCCATGGATATTTCCTTTAGTTTCTTTGACTAGCCGGCAATACAGGTCGTAAAATCTCAGGGATAAGGGAAAAATCAAACATAAATAGTGAATAGTTGGCAATAATAACCTCGATAACCTTGAGAGGATGGGATGTTTGATGTCGTTAGAATGGTTTGACAGAGTAAGTGCTGAATTGCAGGATCACCTAGAGTCTATTTGTGAAGAATATGATCAAGTTGGTCAAATGACAATTGAAAGAGCTGCCAAACATCCAAGGATTGAGTTCTTTGTGGAGACAGCAGATGTAGACACAGAAGAACTTGACCGTGAATATTTCTGCACCCTTTTCTTTGATCCGCAGAATGAAGAGTTTTACGTCGATAGCTTCGATGTTGACAGTGGACACACGGCGAAAATCATCCTTTCAGATATTGAGGAGATTATCGATGAAGTGCATGCTAGTCTTCATGACTACATAAATGGAGATGACCATTATACAGATGATGGGGTCTACCTTCAGTCAGAGGAAGAATCTGATGAAGAAGACTGCGAGGCTGCTGAAGACGACATGGACGAAGAATATTATCAAGCAGAACAAGTTAATGAAGATGATATTTTTGAGGAAATTGAAGTTGACTGGTCCACGCCTGAAGTGACGGCTTTCAAGCACGAGGACGAAGTGGAAGTAACCTATCAGTTTGGGGTTGTTCAGGAAACAGGTGATGGTGTGCTAAAACGGATTAACCGAATATGGACCACTGAAGATGAATTGATCAGAGACGAATCCCACTTTATTTTTAGCAAAGAAGAAGCGGCCACGATTATCGCCATGATTGCCAGCCACATGGACCAATTAAGCGAGTTTGACTTTTAATTAAATAACCTAAAACGCATGGTATTTTACCATGCGTTCTTTTAATTGATTAACAATATAGAAAGGGCTTGAGGTGGCCGAGTCTGAATAATGGCCTTCCACCTTCTTGAGTTTAATCAATTGTATAGTCAATTTGAATCAGTTCCCAGGCAGTGATGATTCCTAAGGGAACTTCCTCTATTTTCCCATTTTCAGTAATAATCACGCCTTCGATTTTGCGTTTCTTTTTATGGGCCTTTTCAAAAATGTTTTCTATTTCGAAGATATTTATATCTTTGGCGACAATCTCAATAGAATGCTCCTTTTCGAAATCCATGACATCTGAAACCTTAATAGTTGATAGGTTCACCATACCATTTTCCATATTTTGCGCCATCCATTTCATGATGGTGCCAGCAGTCAACAGACCGATACATTTTTTATTATGATAGATTGGAAATTTTGAATAACCTTACTCCTTACTAGCATCAGTCACCTTTAAAATGCTGTCCTGATAATCAAAGTAAATCACCCTATTTGTGGCAATACTCATGGCATAATTCGGCTGGCTTAAAACATTGGCTATTTTTTCAATGTGGTGTACAACCTTGGCATTGGGCTCCGCGATATAAAAGCCAACCTCCATTTTTTCATGGACAATGCATTTCTCAGCCTCGCATATTGCTCTAAATCTTTTTTAAACGTATCGATAATTTGATATTTTTTGGCCCCGACTTTCACTAACACTACGAATCTCTCATCATTTATCTGAACAATATCCCTTAAGGCCTCATGAACCTGATTGAAGGCTACCTCAAAACGCTCCGACAAAAGTTGTCCCTGCTTTTTATTCATAATCCCATTCTCCCATATACTAAAGCTTCTTTGATTCATATACCTTTTAATTTTATAGTAAATTCAACACTCGAAATTTTCAAGAAACTTCTGATTCCATTTTTGCTTTATCATTTCAATCTCTTCTTTATGACTGATCCCCTCATCATCAGGAGTCTCTAAAATCAACGGGATTCCTGCCAGTACAGATGCCCCAACAAGTTCTTTCAACTGATCCGCATTAATATAGCCAATACTGCTGTTAAATATATTGGCATGACGGTCCTTTTTGGAACCGGTTGGATACTTAGAATTATTCAAGTGAATGACCTTTAATTGCTCCCAATAACCTAAGCTCTCGCCTTTCGCAATCAACTCTTCTGTGTTTTCCCCATTCCAAAGACCACTTGCAAAGGCATGACAAGTGTCCAGGCAAAAACCAATTTTTTCAGGATAGCCACATAAGTTTCGAATCTGAACGAGTTCTTCAAGGGTTGTTCCGAGTGCACCCTTTGTACCAGCATTATTTTCTAAGAGAATTAGAGAGCTTCCGTTCCACTGACTAAGTACACTGTTGAGTATATCTAACATCAAATGATAACTGGCGAGGGGATCTGTTTTACTAATTTGACTGCCATAATGAACAACTACCCCAATCGAGCCGCAGGCATCTGCAATTTCTAAATCATTAAGAAGAGAGGCAATCGTTAGCTCTTGTTTGTCTATTACTGGAGTTAAGCTAGTAGAATAGGGTGTGTGGGCCACGGAATAAAGCTGATGTTCAAGACAAAAACTGCTGCAGTTTTTCGCATCTTCTCGATCGAACTCCTTGATAGACAAACTCCTTGGGTTTTTCGGAAAATATTGAAAAGCGGATGCCTGATTTGCAACTGCTCTTTCGGCTGCACCTGTATATCCATCTCTAATGCTGACATGACTACCGATTATCATGGAATCATCCCTTCTCCACCAAAGTGATAGAGGTTATTTTTTGTAGTCGCAGCTATTTCTATACAGCATGCTGGTTTTACTTCACGGAGAAAGTAAGGATTTTTATTCACACCTTTTCTCCTATCTATATGATAAAAATATTTCCTGTGGTAGAATTAGGTAAAAAGAAGATCGAAAATGTAGAAGAAAGAATTAAAATAAGTAGAAAATCCTAAGATAGGCTGCTATTTAACAGGCCTATCTTGAATTATTGATTTGCTAAAATGGTTACGAAGGTATCCTCAATTTTTTTTCCCTTTGTTTCATCCAGCATATTATTTAACAGGATAGAGAAAATTAGGACTTGCCCACTTTTCGTGTTCACATATCCAGATAAAGAAGTCACAGTTGAAATCGTTCCTGTCTTTGCTTTTACTCTTCCTGCCATACTAGGGTCTGTTAAGCGTTTCCTTAACGTACCACCGACCATTTTTTCTGGATTTCCAGCGACAGGAAGCGAATTCAAGTAGACAGGAAACCACTTTTCCTTCTGGACCGAAAATAATAGCTTAGAAAGTTGATTGGCCGGAATACTATCCACATGGGAGATCCCTGATCCATCTCTTATAACCATTATATTAGGATTTACTCCTAACTTAGCCACTTCCGATTTCATCACAGTTAATCCCTTATCCCAACTACCTTCACCTTTTTTTAATTTTCCCATTTCCTTGACCAATATTTCAGCATGAACATTATTGCTAAGTTTCATAAATGGGACAAGCAATTCCGACAACGGCATCGATTGATGTTTGGTTAACAGTTTTGCCTGTTCAGGGACTGTACCTGCTTTTATTTTTCCTGTTACCGTAATCCCATGTTCTGCTAACGCTTGTCTAAAAAGGGTTGCCGCAAAACGGGTTGGCTCCCAAACACCGATCCATTCTTTAGTTTCTTTGGCATTAAGTGGGAATGTCCCTTCAATGGTTACTGTGTTTTTTGAATGCTTCCGTTCAATCTTAATCTTTTTTTTGTCATCTTTAGCAACTGTTACAGCATGGTTAATTATTTTCACATAATTACTTTTTGGTGTAACCGTTATTTTTGTCTTCTCTCCTATCTTCGTTCCAGGTTTCACCTTTATCTTAATGGAACCTGAATCATAATCTTTTGTTGGCGAGACAGTTAGGGCAGAAATTTGGGCACCATAGTAGGCGGTTTCATCACTCCAAGGCATATCGAGTGAATAGCGAACATGATCGTAACGAGAATCATCCGCGACCAAATTTCCTTTAATTTTTTTTACACCGATTTTTTCAATCGCCATTGCCAAATTCCCAATATCATCCTTAAGCAGGGTGGGGTCACCATTTCCTTTTAAATAGAGATTCCCTTGAATGGTTTTCTCGATTTTCTTTGCATCTGTTTGTACTTCTGTGGAAAAAGTATAGTTTTCACCCAGAACCTTGAGAGCGGCTGCGGCTGTCAATAGTTTCATGTTAGAAGCAGGCCGCAGGCGGACATCTCCTTGGTAATCATATAGGATTGCGCCGTTTGCTGCAGATCTAACACTTATTCCAGCAATCGCCCCTTGTAAGGCCGGATCTTTCATGATGACCTCGTTCAGTTGAATAGTCATACTCTGTATACCGGTCATTGCTCTTACCTGTGTATAGGGTATTAAAGAAATAGTCATCGTTATGAAAATAATGACAATTCTTTTATCTATCTTAATCAAACTATTTTCCAGCCTTCCCTTTTCTTATCAGTGTTTCCCATCCTTTACAAATTATGATAAAAAACCCGGATCATAAAGACCCAGGTTCATTACTTTTTAATTTGATTCGTTAAAGTTATAATAAAATTTTGCTGTAATTGACCCATCATTGTTTTCTTTAATGTCAGTTACATGAATGCCAGAATCAGCTGGAGTTGCACTGTAGCCTTTCCAGAAGTAATAAGATCCAGTATGCACGTTTCCGGAAACAGGAGTAAGTTTGCTGCCTGTTTTAAAAAGTCTGCCGCATCTCCGCGGTTAACATTCTTTTCTAAATCATACTTACCATCTGCCTGAAGAACTGATAAACCGTAATGTGTAACAACCGTTCCATTGCTGGCTGTTTGTGATTGATTAAATTGGAAACGTTTGTTCATCCAATTCTCTACATTATTTGGACGGAAGCCGGCAGTTTGATAGAGTGGAAGCACATTTTCATCTACGTGCCATGCAATCAGCCCATGAGCATCGGCTCCTTCACGAATTAAACCTTTATTAAAGCCTTTTTGTTGAATATTTTCAAATAAGAAATACTCAGTACCGTTTGAACCAGGTACCTCCATTTTAACAATTCCATTCGTTGATTCGGCTGCATTCACTGGTGGTAATGTTATGGTTTGGATACCATCTGTTGGCTTAACCTCTTTAGGAGTAGCCCAGCCAAGGAAAATTTTTGAATATGGATCGAAATGGGTTGGCGAGTTACCAGAGTATGCTGCAGCATCAGGATACCTCATCCAAGAACCGCCTGCCATCATGGAGTAGTTTCCAACCCCCTCTGATGTATAGACCGTATCATAGAAATCCGGAAGGCCTAGGGCATGTCCAAATTCATGGGCAAACACACCAGCTTGTCCAGGGAATGGACCTGTTTTCGAAGCTTCATCATAGCCACCCGTTGTTTCATTATAACCTGCTACGTTTCCGCCGATTTCCGGCTGGATATTATAATTGTTAACTAGAACGCCATCTAATGTATGGTCTTTAATAAATTGAGCCTGCCAAGTACTCATTTCCGCTGAAGAAACTTTACCGTCTTTGTTTACATCCGGTGTAAAGTAACCTGTCTCATAATACTTTCCATAATATTGGGCACTTAACGCGTTCCACTTGTGTGACCAAATTTGCGCAGGGTCCCCACTGAATTCGGCACCTGTACCTTCATGAACAATAAATACATTTGGTACTTGTCCATTTACAGCATATTTCGAGTAATCTACTACACTATCAGCTGCTTTAAAAAGATCGGTCACAAGCTCGCCATTATGGGCATCACCATTAACGTTACCGTTAACATACTTTCCGCCTTCCGCATATGTCCCATCTTGGTCTAAGTAGTAGGATGCACCTTTAGGAAGTTCAACCCAAACTAGATCAGTATTATCCTTTTTTACTAGTTTCACTTTTCCATAACTGGATTCCTTGTAAATATTTTGCATCGTTCTATCGGTTGGAGCTTTTTCACCATTGAATTCTGCATACTTCTTAAATTCATCTAATTCATATGGATTATAATGATCACCAAAAATTAAATCTTCAAAATACTTCGCCGGGATTTGTCCAGGTACATCCCCCTTTGGCTCATCTCCCTCTTTAAATTTGGCTAAAATAACTAATACTGGGACATCTCCTGTTGTAGGCTGATTCGCCACATGATTGTCTCCAGCCTGTTGAAACTTTTCCCCTTGCTGGTTCGCTATTTTTTCAGCAGGGTCAACTTTTGATAAATCTTTGCCTAATTCCTTTGCCTTAGCTTGAAGCTAAGGTGATGCGCTTACATAGTGAGCGAGGCTTAATTCGTATGTATTTTTTAGTGCTGCTGCCTTTGTTGAAGAACCACTTGTTGGTACCCCGCTAAAAGCAACACACCCTGCTAACGCTAAAGCGAACGCAGATTGAGACAGAACCTTTAACATATTCAACACCCCTTTTTGTTGTAGAATTCAAATTTATCAGAATAGTTTATAAATAAAAAGTTACTATATTATCATTATTTAGATACCCGAAATGTAGGTCCTTATACTTAATCCCACCTCTTAGTGCCATTTTCCACCTTGTAATAAAAAAAGACCTAATTTAGGCCTTTTTTTCACTTTCAATATTAATAGTCCTCACCATATCGATATCGTTTATACTTAGCAGCATGACAAGCATCACAAGTTGGAAAGCTATGATCCCACGGCAGTTTTTTTCCACACGTTTTGCACTTTTTAACAAATTTTCTAATATCCGTTTTCAAACGGTCTTGCACCCGATCACTCACTTCTTCCCGCAATCGTTCCCAATAAATGGCTTCCGTCCGCTCCCCTAACCGGTACAAGAATAAAAGGTGCAACCCAATCGCTTTGTAACTTAATTCTAAGTCCTCTAGGCTTCGATCCTTTACAGTCGGTTCCGGCAGCTCCCTGCCTTGGATGAGGGCATACATGGTATCTTCCCATTGTCTCGTTAACACCTGTTCATTCTTTGAAAAAGGGAGGTGTAAAAATCCATAAAGATCCATTAATGAGAGACGCGCTTCCACCTCAGTCCCTGCAATGAGTTGATATAGTGACTTTTCTTCAGATAAAGAAGCTTTTTTCGTCCCATTAGGGCTTTCAAATTTATCCCAAAGATCAAAAAATGTTCCTAAGTCGTGATAATAGCGCTGAAAGCGTTCAAAGACTGAGTTAGTTGGGGCAATGGCAAAGGTATGAACCGGTTTATCCTCCTGTTCCAGTAAATTGCGCATTTTCTTAATATCACTCGTGAAAGCGACTTTTCCGACATCATAAATTCCTTTTCGACCAGCACGACCGGCAATTTGCTTCACTTCTTGTGAGGTTAACAGCCTTCTTCTAGTTCCATCAAACTTGTCATTTTCCAAAAAAACAATACGCCGAATTGGCAAGTTTAGACCCATTCCAATTGCATCGGTTGCAACAATTACCTTGGTCATTCCTGTATTAAACTGCTCAATTTGTTTTTTTCTCGTTTCCGGAGGCATGCTGCCGTAAATCATGCTGACAGAATGGCCGTCATTTTGCAGCCTAGAGGCCGTTTCCAGCACGCGTCTTCTTGAAAAACAGATTAAGGCATCGCCCTTTTTAACGTGTTTGATATTAAACTCTTTCTTTTCCACTTCTAAAGGGGTATCGCGGCTATATTCGTGAATTTCAATATTAGCATCTCCTAATAGCTGCAAAACCATCGTCCTGGCATTGCGGCTGCCAATGATATGGACCTCCTCTGCATTGGCTTTGGTAATCGCTTTATACCAAGCAAAACCTCGATCCTTGTCAGTTAACATTTGTGCTTCGTCAATAACTACAACCTCGTAATATGCTTTTTCGTGGAACATCTCGACAGTACTTGAGATATGCTCCGCACCAGCAACAATTTTTTCTTCTTCACCTGTTTTTAACGAACAAGCTATTCCTTCAGCATTTAATTTGTCGTAAACCTCAAGTGCTAATAAGCGAAGCGGGGCTAAATATAAACCGCTGGCTGCCTCTTTCATTTTTTCAAGGGCATGATGGGTTTTACCGGTGTTGGTTTCACCTATATGCAGTACATAGCGGACATTTCGTCTTAACGAAGGGTCGTACTCTTCCCCAAAGATATCCTGCATCATCCGATCTTCCGCTTCTTTTTTGCGCCTGAGTTCCTCCTCTTCAGCTTTTTTCTTTATTTCCCGCTCCTGATAATCCTTTTCAAAAATTTCACTATGAACATCCTCGTCAAAAGGGACTTCTGATAATTTTAGTAAATCTGCCAGGTATTCTTGCTGAATATCTTCAATAAAATAGCTCTCTACATCATATAAAGGCTGTGTGATGCTTCCCTTGACAAAGGATGCTGAAATTTCTTCATGAAAGGTTTCATAAAAATCTTTCTTAAGATCATTCGGCAGCTGTTCGAGTACTTTCTGGGGAATTAAATCGGACAGGTAGTCAGAAATTAAGCTTTCATAAATGAAAAAATAGGTTTGGTATTCATAAAAGCTCCTCCCCCAATGCAAGGTTTTATGAATATCGCCGGTTAGCTCTTCAAAAAAGGTGGCCACGGTTGTATAGGCAGACGGATTGAATGCCCCCTGATCAACCAGTTTTTCTTCAAGGGCAAAAGTATCAACCGATTGGAACTTTACATTATTTTTTATATCTGCATCCAGCTGTTTGGCTGTAAAGTATCGAACGTATAAATAAAACAGTTCGTATTGATCCTCCAAAATACCTACTGCAACATCCTCTATTTCCGTTTGTATTAAGCGCTTCTGTTCTTCGAGTTTTTTCTGTTCCTCCCGCTTCACGAAGTTCTTCTTGGCAACATAATACCGGTTAGTCCACTGTTCCTTTTGGCCTTCAAACTGTTCTCGAAGCCATTCCATGGCATCAAAGGGCAAATAGGTCCTCATTTCATCACGAAAAAGCTTATTTATAAGCTTACGATCAACACCCTGAACTTCAAACCCTTTTTCAGCTAAAAATTGCTTCTTTTCATTCTTTGGTACATCGTTTGTTACTTTGTTCAACCAGACATTTACCCATATTTGCTCACTATAGTGGCCACGGTCAGCTAAATATTGTTCAAATGTCGGCAAGAATTCTTGAGTTTCTAGATAGCGATTGATATCCTCATAAATTTTCACTTTTGTCTGTTCAATCGCTTGAGGGTATATATTGGTTAATTTATTCAAATCTCATCCCTCCAGGGAAAATTTGATTTTCCTTTTTTCTCGAAGTTATGTATAATGTGAGTATAGATTATCGTATAGTAAAAAAGACCGAGCATGACGATAAAATGGCTCGGTCATGCAATAGCTGCTTCCCTTTTCCGGGGATCGGCGTTACGGACCATAATCCACCGCTTCTGCTTGCCGGCTCAAGGGTGGATTATTTTTTTTTGTGGAAGGACAGAACCGTGACAATGAGACTAGCAAACGATAAGCTAAACATCAATGCCTGAAAAACTGTCAAAAAGCATCACCCCCTTTCTGTTAGGAGATGTGCCGTCCACCCTTGAGAATAACTATGCTATTGCATGTTCATTATAGCATTAATCAAAATATCGAACAAGTGTTCTTTAAATATTATGTTTATTACAATAATCATCAACTAATTCCTCAATTTTGTCCAGTTCTGGATATTTCCCCGTAAATTTAAATTGAATTTCCTCAATAAAACTCTCGCGATTATACACATGAATAGCCCCATTTTGTTGGATGATACTATACTCTGGTACAAATCGGTATCCGCCTCGTTCAATTGCCCCCATTAATAGACCCCTTTTTCATTTTTTATTATAGTATAATCGGAAAATGTGGAGATTATCATGTTTAGAAAAAGTTCCGTTTTGTGATTGGCTCATTTTAGAAGAGGATTGGCTCTTTTATTCGTTTTATGGCCGATTCTTTAACGACTTTGGCTCATTTTCATGTATTATTGGCTCATTTTTCGATAGTTTTGGCTATTTTTACATATTACTCCAAATTCAAATAAATAAAAAAAGAAAAGGATGCTCACATCCTTTTCCCAAGTTTATTTAGGCAGTTGTATAAACCTCTTCTTTGTTTAATTCATGGCGAATAGTTGCCTGTGCTGCAGCCAAGCGGGCAAGCGGTACACGGTATGGCGAGCAGCTGACATAGTCTAGACCAATTTTGAAACAGAAGTCAATCGAACTTTTCTCTCCGCCATGTTCGCCGCAAATCCCTGTTTTTAACGACGGCTTTGTCGCACGGCCAAGCTTCACACCTGTTTCAACTAATTTGCCAACCCCATCCTGATCAAGTACAGCAAATGGATTTTCTGGCAGTACTTTATTTTCAATATACGCCTGCAGGAATTTGCCTTCTGCATCATCCCGGCTATAACCAAATGTGGTCTGCGTTAAATCGTTGGTTCCAAAAGAAAAGAAATCAGCTTCCTCGGCAATTTGGTCTGCCGTTAAGGCGGCACGAGGAATTTCTATCATCGTACCGATTGTATAATGGAAATTCTTCCCGGTTTCTTGCTGAACTAGCTCTGCTGCTTCCATCACTAATTGGCGCATTTGTTTCAACTCGTTCACATGACCGACTAATGGGATCATGATTTCAGGCTGAACTTCCAAGCCTTTTTCAGCAAGTTGTGCAGCAGCATAAAAGATCGCTTTTGCCTGCATGTCATAAATTTCTGGATAAATCATCCCTAATCTGCAGCCGCGGTGTCCCAGCATTGGGTTAAATTCATCTAATTGACGAACCTTTTTAAGCAATTGCTCTTTCTTCTTTAATTCAGCTGATCGTGGATCCGTAATTTGAAGCTTAGTCACTTCTACTAACAGTTCCTCTTTATCTGGTAAAAACTCATGGAGCGGCGGATCTAGTAAACGAATGGTAACCGGGAAGCCTTGCATAGCTTCAAAAATCCCTTCAAAATCGCCTTGCTGCATTGGCAGCAGTTCGCTTAGGGCTTCCATTCTTTCAGCGTAATTATCAGCCAAAATCATTTTTTGGACAATTGGAATCCGCTTCAAATCCATGAACATATGCTCCGTACGGCATAATCCAATGCCGCCAGCGCCAAATTCAAAAGATTTCTTCGCATCTTCCGGAGTATCTGCATTCGCACGTACACCCATTTTCCGCTCTTGGTCAGCCCAAGCTAAAAGAAGTTGAAATTCATCAGAAAGTTCCGGGTCAATCATGGGAATTTCCCCAAGCATAATTTCTCCGGTGGAACCATCAATTGTTATTATATCACCATAATTTACCACTGTTTCACCAACAGTAAATTGTTTTGCTCTTACATCGATTTTTAACGCCTCACATCCACAAATACAAGCTTTTCCCATCCCCCGTGCTACAACAGCTGCATGGCTGGTCATTCCTCCACGGCTTGTTAAAATTGCTTGCGCAGCGACAATGCCATGAATATCGTCAGGAGTTGTTTCCGGCCTAACGAGGATGACTCTTTTCCCATCATTCCCTAAACTTTCCGCTTCATCAGCATCAAAAACTACCTGACCTGTTGCAGCACCCGGTGATGCTGGCAATCCTTTAGCTAAAATATTTTTTTGGAATTTGTCATCAATCCGGCGGTGGAGCAGTTGGTTCAACTGATCAGGGTCTACGCGCAGCAGGGCCGTCTTTTTATCAATAATGCCTTCTTGAACCATCTCTACGGCAATTCGAATCGCTGCTTGTGCCGTCCGTTTCCCATTCCGGGTTTGCAGGATGAAAAGCTTGCCGCGTTCTACCGTGAATTCGATATCTTGCATTTCCTGATAATGCTGTTCAAGAATTTTACATGTATCTGTAAATTGCTTATATACCCCAGGCATTTCGTCCTTTAATGTAACGATTGGCTGTGGTGTCCGAATACCCGCAACCACATCCTCTCCTTGGGCGTTTATTAAGTATTCACCGTATAAAACATGTTCGCCTGTTGAAGGATTTCGTGTAAAAGCAACTCCAGTCCCTGAATCATTACCCATATTGCCAAACACCATACTTTGAATATTAACTGCTGTTCCAAGGTGATCTGGGATTTTATTCAAGCGGCGGTAGACGATGGCGCGCTGATTGTTCCAAGAATTAAAGACAGCGTTAATCGCTAGAAAAAGCTGTTGTTTTGGGTCTTGAGGAAAATTTCTTCTCGTATGCTTTTTGACAATATCTTTATAGCCACTAATCACTTCCTGCCAATCTTCAGCAGACATTTCTGGATCAGTACTGTATCCTTTCTGTTCACGTGTTTCTTCTAAGAATTGCTCGAAGTAAAATGTATCAATTTCTAGGACTACATTACTAAACATCTGAATAAAGCGGCGGTAGGAATCATAAGCAAACCGAGGATTATTTGTTAATGCTGCTAAACCTGCTACGGTTTCATCATTCATTCCAAGGTTTAAGATCGTATCCATCATCCCTGGCATTGAAAAAACGGAGCCAGACCGTACTGACACTAGCAATGGGTTTTTAGGGTCGCCCAATTTTTTCCCCATTTTTTCTTCTAAGCGACTAAGTGCTTCCAGTGTTTGTTTTTCCACTTCAGCTGGAATGGTTTTACTAGCTTCATAGTAAGCATTACAGGCCTGGGTCGTTAGTGTAAAACCAAATGGCACTGGAAGGCCAATTCTAGTCATTTCGGCAAGATTTGCCCCTTTACCCCCAAGTAAGTCTCTCATATTACCTTGTCCCTCATGAAATAAGTAAACAAATTTCTCCATCTTTAAAAGCTCCTCTCTTTTTTTAGAACATCTAGTATTAACCCAGCAGTTTCTTCCACAGCTTTGTTGGATACATCAATAATCGGACATCCTACCCGCTTCATGATCTTTTCTGCATGATCAAGTTCCTTTAGTATTCTTTCGAAACTAGCATAGTTGGCCCTTGAGGCTAATCCTAACGCTCTTAGCCGTTCTTTACGGATTTCGTTTAGCTTATCGGGTGAAATAATAAGTCCAATGCAATTCTTTCTCGGAATTTGAAATAGTTCATCAGGCGGCTGCACTTCCGGGACGAGAGGCACATTGGCCACCTTAAACCGCTTGTGCGCCAAGTACATCGATAGTGGTGTTTTCGAAGTACGTGATACCCCAATCAGGACAATATCGGCTTTTAGTAGCCCCCTTGGGTCACGTCCATCATCGTACTTTACGGCAAACTCAATCGCTTCTATTTTTCGAAAGTATTCCTCATCAAGCTTCCTCATTAATCCTGGACGGTGATGCGGTTCTTTATTAAATTTGGTTTCGAATGCATTCATCAATGGACTTAGCAGATCCACTGCCATAATTCCTTCTTCGGCAGCACGACGATCTAAATACCCTTTTAAAGCTGGTATGACAATCGTATAAGCAATAATCGAGTTTGATTTTACGGCTAATAATAGGACGTCTTCAATATCTTCAAAATCTTCCACGTAAGAATTACGACGAATGTCCACCTGTCCCCCGTTAAATTGTGTAGCCACTGCCTTTACAACAAATCCGGCCGTTTCCCCAACTGAGTCGGAAACCACATAGACTACTTCTTTTTGTGCCAAAATGACAGCCACTCCTCCCTTAGTCTATTTTTTCATCCATCACTTCTAAATAGGCCCTTGTAATGGTTGTTTTTGTAATACGCCCCACCAGCAAATATGTATTCGTCTGTTCGTCAGATTTCCGCACAACTGGAAGCGAATCAATGTGATTTTGGATCATTTTTTTAGCTGCCTCAAGTAAGGTTTCTTCCGGATTTATGGTGATAATATTTGGCATTCTTGTCATAATGACGCTGACTGGTAACTCTGAGAGATTTTGGTTACCAAGTGATGCTCTGAGCAAATCCTTTCTAGAAATGACCCCAGCTAGAAGCCCTTCGGAATCTACCGCGTAAAGTGTACCAACATCCTCTAAAAATAATTGGACAATGGCATCGTATACGGAGGCTGATTTACCAACGACTATAGGGTGGGCTTTATAATTATTGACACTTTGATGCAGGACTCGTTCGGCTTGGCGCTTAACCCTAAATTTGTCATTATAAAAATAACCGACACGCGGTCTTGCATCGATATTTCCTGACATGGTTAAGATGGCTAGGTCAGGTCTTAACGCTGCCCTCGATAATGACAACTTTTCAGCAATCTCTTTTCCTGTGATTGGCCCGTTTTGTTTTACAATCTCGAGAATTTCGTCCTGACGCTTTGAAAGTTTTATCTTTACCACCCCCTTTATTCTATTATCATGTTATAATATGTGTAATCGATTTAAATGTGTTATACTTAATTTCATTTAGTATATAACATTTAAATATAAAGTGAAATAGTTATTTGCAAAAAAACTTGATAAAGCAACATAAAAAAGACACCAGCGATCTTAAAACATCGTTAGTGTCTTTTTATAAGAGTATGCATGTTATAACCCTACTAGGTATCTTTTAATTCTGACAACTCGGACAAAAGAAAGTTTTTCTAGAGGAGATAACCTCAATGACAATAGTTGTGCCACACCGATTGCATGGTTGTCCTTCGCGGTCATAAACCTGGCATTGGTTATTAACCCCACCAGTTAATGTGTCTCCTTTAAAGAGAGGGTTATCCATATAGCCGCCGTGCTTGATACCATCTTGAAGAACACTTTTCATGGAATCGTAGAGTTTGTTTCGATCTCCATTATTTATGTCATCAATATCCTTGGTCGGTTTGATCCCAGCCTGAAAGCAAATCTCCGCAGAGTAGCAATTCCCGATACCGGCAATAAATGATTGATCGAGTAAAGTGGTTTTTAAACGACCGTGTTTAGTACCTATTCTTTTTAAAAAGTCATTTACAGTAAATTCCGAATCTAATGGCTCTGGACCCAAGTCCGATAGCTTTTCCTCTGTTTGAGTTTGATTATATAGGTGTAAGTATCCTAACCGGAGACCGATAAAATAAAGATGGTTTTGTCCAAATGATAGTCGAACCTGAATCGTTCGTTTTGGTTTTTCTGATTCTGTCCCGAAAAACATCCATCCTCCCAACATTAAGTGTAATAATAGTGTTTGCTCATTTTCCAGCTGAAAAAGAAGATGTTTTCCTCGACGTTTGATATCCATGATTCTTTGTTGCTGAACTGTCTTTTTGAAGAGATCAGGATTGATATTGATGGATTTCTCACGGTTTATTTGTACATCTGTTATGAGCTGATTTACAATTTTGCCTGTTAACAGGTTTTTATAGTTTTCCATTTCCGGGAGCTCGGGCATGTTGGAATCCTCCCTTATTTCATTTTCTACTATCGTTCCCATTACACAGC
Source organism: Bacillus sp. ISL-18 (assembly GCF_018613415.1). Taxonomy (GTDB): domain Bacteria; phylum Bacillota; class Bacilli; order Bacillales; family Cytobacillaceae; genus Neobacillus. The sequence continues at coordinate 45,372 of NZ_JAGGQG010000033.1, forward strand.
AGAAAATAAAATTTATTTCTTTATCGATACAAAAAAACCCGAACAGCACTCTGTTCGGGTTGATTCATTCATATTTTAATGGGCCTAAATGGACTCGAACCATCGACCTCACGCTTATCAGGCGTGCGCTCTAACCAGCTGAGCTATAGGCCCGTTATTGGAGCGGGTGATGGGAATCGAACCCACTACATCAGCTTGGAAGGCTGAGGTTTTACCAGTAAACTACACCCGCAAAAGTTTAAAATACTAGATGGTACCGATGGTCGGGGTCGAACCGACACTCCTCACGGAACACGATTTTGAGTCGTGCGCGTCTGCCAATTCCGCCACATCGGCATGTATTAAAATCAAAGAAAATATCTGGCAGGGGCAGTAGGAATCGAACCCACACTGAAGGTTTTGGAGACCTTAGTTCTACCTTTAAACTATGCCCCTAAAATGGTGGAGGGGGACGGATTCGAACCGCCGAACCCTGAGGGAGCGGATTTACAGTCCGCCGCGTTTAGCCACTTCGCTACCCCTCCAAAGAATATAAAAATGGCGGAGGAAGAGGGATTCGAACCCCCGCGCGGTTTAACCCGCCTGTCGGTTTTCAAGACCGATCCCTTCAGCCGGACTTGGGTATTCCTCCATTTAAAAAACCATATTTATAATTATGGTAGCGGCGGAGGGGATCGAACCCCCGACCTTACGGGTATGAACCGTACGCTCTAGCCAGCTGAGCTACACCGCCATATTATCATTTTTTTAAAAAACATTGGTGGAGTCTAGGGGGATCGAACCCCTGACCTCCTGCGTGCAAAGCAGGCGCTCTCCCAGCTGAGCTAAGACCCCAATTTGTTTAAGATGTTTCATGGTCGGGAAGACAGGATTCGAACCTGCGACCCCTTGGTCCCAAACCAAGTGCTCTACCAAGCTGAGCTACTTCCCGAAACTTTTAGTTCTACTTATCGTAAAATTTAATATGGTGCCGAGGACCGGAATCGAACCGGTACGGTAGTCACCTACCGCAGGATTTTAAGTCCTGTGCGTCTGCCAGTTCCGCCACCCCGGCATATATGGAGCGGAAGACGGGATTCGAACCCGCGACCCCCACCTTGGCAAGGTGGTGTTCTACCACTGAACTACTTCCGCATTATGATAAATAATTTTTATGGTTTCAAAAAAACATTGGTGCGGGTGAAGGGAGTCGAACCCCCACGCCTTGCGGCGCCAGATCCTAAGTCTGGTGCGTCTGCCAATTCCGCCACACCCGCATAATTAAAATAACCTAATAGAAAAGGTGCCGGCGAGAGGACTTGAACCCCCAACCTACTGATTACAAGTCAGTTGCTCTACCAATTGAGCTACCCCGGCGTAAAGTAAGAGAAATATATTAATTTGAGGCACATTGTCCTTGTTACCGTCATCCTGACCTCAGAAAGATTATTCAAGCAGCAGCTCGGTCAGTATGCTGAAGTTTATTCAGGAAGCTTATTCGGTCGTGCTCTACCAATTGAGCTACCCCGGCAAGGTATATGGTGGAGGATGACGGGATCGAACCGCCGACCCTCTGCTTGTAAGGCAGATGCTCTCCCAGCTGAGCTAATCCTCCATAAAAAGCCTGGCAACGTCCTACTC
>NZ_JAGGQG010000034.1 GCF_018613415.1 Bacillus sp. ISL-18
GAAGCCCCCCTCAAGATGAGATTTCCCATAGCGTCAAGCTAGTAAGATCCCTGAAAGATGATCAGGTTGATAGGTCAGAGGTGGAAGCGTGGCGACATGTGGAGCTGACTGATACTAATCGATCGAGGACTTAACCATAGTTTTAAGCGAACTCGTTTTTACAACTTCTTCTACATTATCTAGTTTTGAGAGAACGAACTCTCAATACAAAAATATCACTTACATGCGCCCGTAGCTCAATTGGATAGAGCGTCTGACTACGGATCAGAAGGTTATGGGTTCGACTCCTTTCGGGCGCGTCATTAGTTCTTCAAAAAAGCAGTGGATTCACTTTGTGAATTCACTGCTTTTTTCGTCTCAAATATTAGAAATGGACCACTTCCAGGGTTAAGGGGTCTTTCCCTTTTTATGCAATAGTGATAGTGTAAAACGAGAACATACATATTGGAGTTGACTAGATTGAGCCGCAGGTTTGCTGAATGGTATGATTTTTTTATGCGTCCTCTAGAAAAAAGGAAGTTTAAAAGAATTCGTGAGGACCTTTTGTCTAAGGCTAAAGGACATGTATTGGAAATCGGTTCCGGGACTGGTATTAATTTTCCTCTATATAAATCGGTTGAAAAGGTAGTCGCTGCCGAACCAAGTACTTATATGATTTACAAGTCACAAGATAAGCTTAAACAATCCTCTGTAAATATTGAGCTGGTGAAAGCAGATGCTGAAAAGCTCCCTTTTGCTGACAATAGTTTTGATACAGTTGTAGCTACACTCGTATTCTGCACAATCCCAAATCCGAATCAAGCAATGAAGGAAATGCTGCGAGTATGTAAGCCCGAAGGAAAATTACTGTTTTTTGAACATGTTAAAATGGAAAATCGGTTTCTAGGTGGATTACAAGAGTGGCTAACACCTGCTTGGAAAAGAATTTGTGATGGATGCTGCTTGAACCGAGATACTCTTATTTTAATAAAGAATAAGGATCTAATAATCAATGATATCAAAAGCTATTATAATGGGCTATTTCTTTCGGTAGAAACAATAAAGCGAAAATATTGAATCTGATTTAATATGGAAATGGGTATCTTAGACAGGAATAGTCGTTAATAAGAGAGTAATGAGGAGGAAATAAAATGAAAGAAGTCGGTTTTATAGGTATTGGCAATATGGGACAACCAATGGTATTGAACTTATTAAAGGCAGGTTTTAAAGTAAAAGTTTACAATCGGACAGCAAGTAAAGCATCAGAGGTTGTTGCGGCAGGTGCGGAGCAGGTTAGTCGTCCTTGTGATGTGACTACCCGTGGTGGAATTGTTGTAACAATGGTTGCCAACGACCAAGTATTAGAGGAATTAGTCTACAGTCAGGATGGAATCGGGGATCGATTAGGGACAGATGGTATCCATCTCTCGATGAGTACGGTCTCACCCGAGACATCAAGGAAACTAGCGCAGTACCATCAAGATAAGGGGAGTTCTTATATCGCGTCTCCGGTATTTGGACGTCCAGAGGCTGCCGCTGCCCAAAAATTGTGGATCTTGTCATCAGGGAACCATGTAGCAAAAGAAAAGGTGAAGCCTGTCCTAGAGGCACTCGGTCAGCGTGTGTTTGATTTAGGTGAAGAACCTGGCAATGCTAATGTGGTAAAATTAGGCGGGAATTTTATGATAATGGCAGCAATGGAAGCGATGGCAGAGGCCTTCAATTTGGCTGAAAAGAATGGAATGGATCGTGAGATGGTTGCTGAAGTTTATTCGTCAACCTTATTTAACTGTACTGTTTATAACGGTTACGGATCAATGATTGCGAAGAAAATGTTTGAACCAGCCGGTTTTCAGTTGGCACTAGGTCTAAAAGACTGTAATCTTGTCCTAGATGAAGCGAACAATACAAAGACTCCTATGCCACTGGCTAATTTAGTCCATAATCGTCTCCTTTCCTCCACTGCAAAAGGCCGGGGAAATCTGGATTGGTCTGCTTTAACGAAACTGACAAATGAGGAAGCTGGTTTGGAATAACCTTTTGAATAAATCCCTTTATTAAGTTAACGCTATAAGTAATATCGGAATGATAAAGGAGACATATTTGTGAAGTCATTTGAAATTACCAATATGATTATAGATGATGATTTTGCTGTTGAGGAATATGTGACAGCCGAATTCATTCATGAAAATAAAGAATATAGTGTTACATTTAAAAAAGCAGATTTAGAAATTATCAACAGCTGGGTTTTCGAGGATGGCACGTCACTACCGGTTAATATACCCGAAGAAATCATTGAATTGATCCGAAATAATATTAAAAAGAGAATTTAATCTCAAGAGGCGATAGATCATTCCCAAATACGGGAGTCATCCGCCTCTTTTCTGCTTTATGATTTATTAAGTAATGTTTTTGGGTTTGAATGTAAGACGAGCATGGCACATAGAAGAATTCCTGAAGCAATCCAAATGGCTTTTGCACCCCAATGTAATGTTGATAGTGTGCCAAGTAAGGCACTGATTAGAAAAGAGGCAATAATGAGCGTAAAGTCAAGTAATTGGTGGAAGCCTTTTCGGTCATGCATCACGATTGCAGTATAGGCCGCTTCTGCAGCAGTACGTAAATTTCCAGTTACCATTGCAGAATTATAGGGCCATTTTACTAAGGTCCGAAATGAGGAAATTTGTACTGAGGCTACAAAAGCAATCGTGATGGTAACAATCATATTTGGTACCTCAACTGGCCAAGTTCCGACCAATAAAAGAACAATACTTTCTAATAAAAGGACAGTACGGGCCGGATAGGGAAAAGTCCTGATAATATGTGGGTGTTTTAATCCTTCGGCCACGGCTACTCCTAAAACAAATGCGACAATAGGTGGAATATGTCTTAATCCTTGGTTCCATTGGCCATGTGCCATCTCAACACCTAACAAAACAAGATTACCCGTTTGGGAAGTAGCAAACACTCCGTCTCGGCTAACGTAGGTATAGGCATCCAAGAATCCCCCCACTAAGGCAAGTAATATTCCGAGCCCAACAGATTCCGCCGTTAATTTTGGCAGAACAGTCCTGCCTTTATAGAAATATCTTCGTAAATATAACCGTGCAATATGTTTGTGATCAGAGTCCTGCCTTTTTTCCATTCAGTATCTCCCAATGAATTTTGAAATTTTTCATGTTATTTTTCGTCAATATCTAAAAATTTATGTAGGAAGAGAAGCGGTAATCGAATGGCAGTTAGTTGTTTTGGAAAAGATAAAGACGAGGTGAATAGAATGGCTAATGCAAAAGTCGGAGAAATAATTACTTTTAAACGTGATGGAGAAAGCCACGAAGGCAGTGTTACCGGGGTCCGGGAAAATTCTGTTATCGTCCAATACGGTTATTCAAAAGAAAAGGATGAACCGCTAACAACCATCGTGAATCATAAAAATTATAAAATAAAAAAATAATAGTTTATTGAGAGGCAGTGTGAATTTATTCATACTGCTTTTTTATTTAATTTTAAAAATCAAAGTTGTAAAAGTTTGGTAAATTTTCCAAAAATAATTTACTTCTTAATAAAGAACAAGTATAATCATTTTGGATTAAGTGATTCAAAAATCCTAGTCGAGATAGGTCTATTATACTGATTGTCCAATACCTAGTCCTAATAAGGCCTTATTCCATACCTACATACGTACACTCATCAATAAATTTATAAGGGGGAAATTAAAAATGACTTGGTTTACAAAGTGGTCTTTTCGTAACAAAGCTGCTGTGTCACTAACGACTGTTCTAATCCTAATAATGGGGATTGTCAGTTACTTTACTTTACCAATGGAATTTTTGCCAACGGCTGATAATCCGCAGGTAACAGTAGTAGTTCTTGGTCAGGGAACAGATGTTGCTACAATGACAGATACAGTAACCGCACCAATTGAACATTCAGTTGCAGCCGTAAAAGGAAAAAGTGAGATGTATTCCACAACTGGTGATGGATTCAGTAAGATAGACCTTATGTTTGCGGCAGGGACAGATATGAAGCAGGCTGCTGCGGATGTTCAAAAAGCTATTGATACGGTCAAGCTTCCGGAAGGTACGAATAAACCGATTGTTGTCCAACTTAATACAGATATGATACCAATAGCTGACATTGCAGTTACATTTAAGGATGGCATTACAAAAGAAAATAGTAAACTAGCAGATGATAAAATTTTTCCTGCACTAAAGCAAATTAAAGGTGTCGGAAGTGTAGCCATGTATGGAAGAGGAGTAAATGAGGTTTCCGTTGTATTGGATCAAGCAAAACTGTCGCAATATAAATTGCCAGCTCAAGTTGTTGCAGCGGCGTTACAGGGACAAAACCTGGCAGCTGCTGTCGGTCAAAAAACGATTGATGGAAAAACGAGTAACATTAAGGTAGTTGGAACACTTGATAGTCTTGAAGACTTAAAGGATGTTCCTGTTATTCAAGGAGTAAAGCTCGGGGAAATTGCCCATGTTCAAAAAGCCAGTCAAGAAGATCATATTACTCGTGTGAATGGGGAAGATGCCCTGCTTGCTGTCATCACTAAGGACAGTAATTCAAGTGCGGTCTCCATTATCAAAGAGGTAAGAAAAGAAGCAAAAGCGCTCACGAAAAAATATGAGAATGCTAATGTTCGTGTTTTCTATTCAACGGCCGATATGGTCGTCAACTCGGTCACAAGCATGATAAAAGAGGTACTATTAGGGGCTTTATTTGCAACCATTGTTATTATGCTCTTTTTGCGGAACATTCGATCAACCTTTATTACCATTGTTTCAATCCCATTATCGTTGTGCTTAACGCTCTTTTTACTAGGGCGGTCAGGAATCACCCTAAATATCCTGACAATTGGTGGAGTAGCAGTTGCTGTCGGGCGTTTAGTTGATGATAGTATCGTGGTGATTGAAAATATTTTCCGTAAAATGCAGGACGAGAAATTTTCAATTGAGCTTGTAATCGCAGCTACCAAGGAAGTGGCTTCTGCCATCACATCTTCCACACTCACAACGGTGGCTGTATTCCTTCCACTTGGCTTAGTGGGGGCGGGGTTAAAAGATTTCTTACTGCCATTTGCGTTAACGGTAACCTATTCATTATTATCATCGTTACTTGTCGCTTTAACCGTTGTTCCACTGATGAGTGCAAGATTATTGAAAAAGGCCAATCTTCCGAAACATCGACCATCTAAACGGTATGTTTCAATGCTGCGCTGGTCATTAAATCATAAGTGGGTTATTTTACTCTCATCAGCCTTACTGTTTTTTGGTTCCATCGGTGCCTATTTTGTGATGCCGAAAGGGGCAGTTGATAGTTCTGATGCAGAACTAGTCACGGTTTCATTAGATTACCCGAATGAAACACCGATCAAAATAGTCCACGATAATACTTTAAAATTAGAGAAATATTTATTAGACCAAAACGGCGCTAAAGCCATTTATACACAATTGGGTAATAGTCCCGATGCCGCTCAGTATGGGGAGGTTGGGTCCCCGACATCGGCTGCTTTTACCATTGTGATGAAAAAGAATGCCAATGCAGAACGATTTATTGATCAAGTGAATAAACAAAAGGAAAATTATCCTGGTGCTGAATTACTTTCAGGCGCTGGTTCATTAACAGGCGGAAGTTCCACATCGATTACCATAGATGTAGTAGGCGAAAAAATGGCCGATATAGAGTCCAGTGCTGTGAAGATTAAAAATGTGATTAAGGATATTAAAGGGGTAGAAAAAGTAGAAACAAACCAAGAAGAGAAGAAGCCAGTCTATACGTTCTCAGTCAACCCAGAAGCTGCAAAGCCAAGTGAAGTGATCCAACAACTTGGTATGATGCTAAATCGTATACCAATTGGAAGTGTTAATCTAGATGGAAATCATACACCTGTATATTTAGAACCCATTTTAAATCCGTCCGATAAAAAGGATTTGGAAGGAATTATGGTTACAAATCAGCAAAAATTAGTCCCAATAACCTCTATTGCCAAGCTTGATATAGAAAATAAAGCAACCGAGATTCTTCATAAGGGAGGGGAAACCTATCTCCGAGTTACGGCAACCGTTGACCCCAAACAACTTTCCGTGGTTTCAGGAAAAATCAATACAAAGATTAATGGCACCAAACCTGGAACTGGTTTAAAATTTCCTGATGATGTGAAGGTATATGTCGGAGGTGCGGCTGTCAATCAAGCCAATGATTTTACGGATCTATTTATAACAATGGCGCTATCAATTGGGATTGTTTATTTAATCATGGTCATTACATTCAAAACCTTGCGTGCCCCACTAGCGATTCTATTCTCGCTCCCATTAGCTGCAATTGGGGCAATCATTGGACTGTTGGTAAGCCGGATTCCTGTTGATATTACGGCACTACTCGGCGCATTAATGTTAATTGGAATTGTTGTGACCAATGCCATAGTATTAATTGATCGGGTTAAGCAGAATGAAGTGAAGATGATTATGCGTGAGGCTATTTTAGATGCGGCTAGTACACGGATCCGACCAATTTTAATGACGGCTATTGCGACAATCTGTGCTATGCTGCCGCTATTATATAAAAAAGCAGAAATGGGAAGTCTTGTTTCTCAGAGTCTCGCTATCGTAGTAATCGGGGGTCTCGCTATTTCAACCTTGTTAACATTAGTGGTGGTGCCGGTTATCTATGAATTATTCCATTTTAAAAAGTCCAAAAAACAACGGTTTGCACATAACCAACCTGAGTTAGGGGGAGAGCCATTTTCTGGATGAAAATAATAGGAGGGAAAAGGGAGTTTAGTAAGCTCCCTTTTTTTCGTTTAATCTATTCCATAATACTTATTTATATGGTCGGGATTATCGGATATAATGGGCTTGTGCAGACTACAAACTTTATATTTCGTTTTTCGAAAGAAAATGAAATCATTATTTAGTTTACATAAATACATTATTGGAGGGTTTAAGCTATGAAGTTCAGCTATGTTTCTCATCTTGAGTGCCCAAAATGTCATGAGATTTATTCTGTAGATGAAGTAAATCAATTATGTCGTTGTGGAGCACCACTTTTAGTAAAATACGATTTAAGTGGGGCAAAATCTGTCTTTAAAAAAGCAGATTTAAACGCTCGGAAAAATAGTTTATGGAGATATCATGAACTGCTTCCAGTTAAAAGCGAGGAAAATATCGTTTCGTTAGATGAAGGTATGACTCCTTTAACACAACTAAAGAAACTTGGCGAAAAATACGCTTTAACCAATTTATATATTAAGGATGAGGGAATCATTCCAACGGGTTCCTTTAAAACTCGCGGCGCAAGTGTTGGAATCTCAAAAGCAAAAGAACTAGGTGTAGAACAGCTGGCAATGCCGACGAACGGTAACGCCGGTGCTGCCTGGGCATTATATTCTGCAAAAGCAGGGATCAAAGCGACCATAGTTATGCCACAGGATGCACCGAATATCACTAGAAAAGAGGTTGCCGTCTCAGGGGCCAATCTATATTTAGTAAATGGATTAATCAGTGATGCTGGTAAAATTGTCGCCAAGTTAATTGCTGAACAGGGTATTTATGATGCATCAACATTAAAGGAGCCGTATCGTATTGAAGGTAAAAAGACAATGGGCTATGAAATTTTTGAACAATTCAATTGGCAGGTTCCGGATGTCATTTTATATCCGACTGGCGGCGGTGTGGGGATTATCGGCATTTATAAAGCACTAGTCGAATTAAGAGAACTGGGCTGGATTACAACTGACAAGTTTCCTAGATTGGTAGCTGTCCAAGCGGAGGGATGTGCTCCAATTGTAAAGGCATGGCAAGAAGGGAAGAAGGAATCGGTATTTTGGGAAAACTCTAAGACAAATGCCTTTGGCATCAATGTACCTAAAGCACTTGGAGATTTTCTCGTCTTAGAAGCCATCTATGAAACAAACGGCTGTGCGATTGCGATATCGGAAAATGAACTTTCGGAAGCGCAAAAGCAAGTGGCAGAACTTGAAGGAAACTTCATTTGTCCGGAAGGTGCGGCGACATTTGCAGCAGCACGTATTTTACGCGAACAAAATTGGATTAAGGAAGATGAAACAGTGGTTTGCTTAAACACGGGGCAAGGCATTAAATATCCGGAAACCGTTGAAACCAATAATGTAACCTTATTACAGACGGATGATGTTATCAAAGCATGATCAATTAATAAAAAAGGTGAAAATTTCTTCGTTTTTTTATTCTAAATGTATTTGGTTCTAAAGACAGTGACACTTCAGTTCCAGAGAAACATAGGATAGTAGCGGAGGTGTCACAAATGAAGAGATGGTTAAAAGTAGTCATTTTGACATATCTTTCGCTGCTATTTTTCGGAAGTTTTATTGCGGTAGGCATGTTGGGGACAGGTACACTGGAAAAATCTTTGCCATTCATTTCGGATATTAAAATTTTTTTGTATTATTTTTTTGCTGGGGCCATTGGGGGTTCACTAAGACACCTTTATATGTTCTGCACCCACTATATGGACGACGAGTTACAAGATTACCGAAAGTGGATCATGTACATTTTTTATCCTATTTTTGCAACCGGCACGGCGGTTGTAGCGGTTACCATTATCCAAAGTGGGATATTATTAATTCAATTTACGGATTATCAAGATACCCCTTATGCCCCAATAAGTATAGCTTTCTTTGTAGGATTTGGTTTTAACCGCTTTGTAAAAAAGCTAAACACAGTATCAAAAGATATTTTTCAGACGAATCGTAAGAAAAGTAACGGGGATGAAGAAAAGATTGATGAACCTGAAGAAACAACGAATGAACAATCGGAAAGCCTAAATCATCCTTCCAACAACGGTTCAAAATAAATAATAAAACCGCCATGCATAACACATGGCGGCTATTCAACGTGGTCAGGATTAATGATTCAGATTTAAAATGGGATATAGCTCCTGAAGATTCCGGATTTCATAGGTGGGTATTATTCCAGTATCATTTGGTTTACCCATTGGGTTAAACCAGCAAGTATCAAGACCAGCAAGCTGTCCGCCTTTAATATCAGAGCTTAAGGAGTCCCCGACGATTAAAGCTTGTTCTGGAGAAACATTTGGAATTCGTGCAAAGACATAATCAAAAAATTCCTTCATTGGTTTTTGAAAACCAGTATCTTCTGAGACAAAAATCTCCTTAAAAAGCGGGTGAAGGCCTGCATCACGCAATCGTTTGTCCTGTGTCTTGGAAACCCCATTTGTAACAATGTATAAATCAAAGTGATTCCGCAACTTGGAAATTAGTTCAAGTGCACCACTGATTAATTGATGGCCTTCTTCTAAATAGCCCCGGTAGTTCTTTTCTAATAAAACACCATCAACGATTTGACCGTATTCCTTAAATAAGAGGGAAAACCGGGTATTTACGACTTCATCTCGAGCCATTTTTCCTTCTTCAAATGATTTCCACAGCCCCTGATTTAATTTTTTATAGTTTGCTTCTATTTCTGTTGTCAGTGGGATATTTTGACTTTCAAACAAGAGTTTTAAGGCTAACGCTTCAGCAGCAGCAAAATCTAATAATGTATCATCAACATCGAACAATATTGTTTTATATTGTTTCAAGCTAATTCCCCTTTGTTTCTATAAGATTCATTGATTTTTATTTTACCGTAGAAAAGCGCCAGGTGCTATCCATTTAATTGAAAGGCATCTGGCGCTTGGTTTATTTAGTTACTTTTTAAATACGTGGTGGCCAATAACAAGGGTTGTGGTTTTGGAATCTAGCCAGCGATTGGTGGCAGTGGACGGATTATAGAAGAATAACGAGCCTGCGGCTGTATTACGTTTTTCATCTAAGGCTTCCTGTACCGCTTTGATGGAGTCTCCATCAGCCGGCTGATTAATGGCCCCATTGCGGACAGGTTGAAATTGCCCTTTTTGATAGATCACCTCTTTAATGGAGTTAGGGAACGCTGGACTGGCAACTCTATTTAGGACCACACAGGCGACAGCGACTTTGCCTTGGTATGGTTCACTTTCGGCCTCGGCACGGACCAATCTTGCCAGCAAATCGAGTTCATTTTCAGAATAACCTACTGTTATTTCAGGTTTTGAAGCAGTATGTACAGCTTGTCCAATTGCATTTACTTCCTGCAATTCTGTATGGATCGTTTGTCCAACATAAATTAAATCAAGATTTTGTATTTGCGGATTTAGACTTGCTAATTCTTGTAATGAAAGATTGTGACTTCTAGCAATTCCTGACATTGTGTCCCCGCTATTTACGGTATAAGCAAATGCTGGCGAGGTAAATAGTAGGGATAACAGAACGGTTATAACAGTCATTAATTTTTTCATTGTATTTTCCTCCAGTCGAACTCTCTTATTTATGTCTATTTCTATGAATGGATTCGCTAGATTAGTATTACAGAGTTTTACAATTACATTACATAATAAAAGAGTTGTTAGTATTGGAAGAATCATTTGCTAGATATCAAATTACTATGAAAAATAATCTGGAAAATATAGGTCATGCTAAGAGGTGATTCTATTTTTAAAAAGGAAGTGAATCGATGGAACTTTTAACCTATACAGAGACATTCTTAAAATATATAAATGATTATTTAATCTTAAGAGTTGTGTTTATGATCCTTCTCCTCTCGGTTTCTTCTTTTGTGATTAACCGGAGTGTCGATTGGTTTTTTCGTAAATCACATTTATTAGAGGATGAAGTCGAGCAGACCATTCAAGGGGTTATCCGATCTGCCTTAAAATACTCTTCCGTGACCATTGTGATTGTGTATCTCATCGGCCAATTTATGAACTTAAAGGGCTTATTAGCGGGTGCAGGAATTGTTGGTGTTATTGTTGGTCTTGCAGCCCAAGAGGTTTTAAAAGATATATTATTGGGATTGGTCAGGCTGTCAGATCGAGAGTTTCGAGTCGGAAACTATGTTACTTTTAATGGTAATAACTCTGGAACGATTGAGGAGATTGGCATCCGTTTTATGCAAATTCGTGAATGGTCTGGCAAACTTTTGACCATACCACATGGGGAAGTTAGGACAATTCAAAATTTTAATAAAGGGAAAATGCGTGTAATCGAACGAATGACGGTCAGTTACCAGGAAGATCCTCAAGAAATGAAACAGTTAATGGAACAAGTTTGCAGTATCTGTAATGAAAAATACTCCCAATGCCTATTAAAAATGGAGGACGGCAGCCCAGAACAGAAATTTCAGTTTATCGGCATAACTGATCTTAACCCTAATCATAAATATGTTGGGTACGAGCTATGTATGGTAGGTCTGGTTTGGCCGGATGATTATTTTGAGGTATCGAGGCAGGTAAGGTTTGAATTATTAAGGGTATTTCATGAACACCGGATTAATATGCCTGGGATGGTTTTCTATAATGAATCCTTAGTAAGTCAAACTCATCCCGGAAAAATGTAAATTTTTGATTCGGGACTCTGGACATGGTTGCATAAGGAAGGAAAATGTCCCGATACTAAAACTAAAAGAGAAACATCCGAAAAGGAGAATCATCAATGAAAAAACAACTAGCCGCATGTTTGGCTGTCTTCACCTTTGCTTTTACAGCCTCTCATTCACTCGCAGGGGCAGAAGGGCGGCCAGCACCTCAGCGGGTTTGTATTAATCAATCAGTGATTGAACTAAAGTACCCAATGCAAAAGCTGTGGATCGAACATGCCTGGTGGACCAGAAGCTTTATCGTTAGCAGTTTGGCTGGACTTAAAGACCAAAATGATGTACTGGCAAGGTTATTACAAAATCAAGTGGATCTTGGAAATATAATTAAACCTTATTACGGAGAACAAGCTGGGAACAAGCTGAACAATTTACTTAAGGAACATATTCTGATTGCCGGGAAAATTATTGAGTCGGCAAAAGCCGGTGATCAAGCGAAGGTTAACCAATTCAATAAAGACTGGATCCGCAATGCTGATGAAATTGTTACATTCCTTTCGAATGCCAACCCGAATTGGAACAAACAGGTTCTATCAGATATGTTTTATACCCATTTAAAATTAACAATAGCTGAAGTGGAATACCGATTGAAAGGGGAATGGGCGGCTGATATCAAAACCGCCGATACCAATGAGACCCATCTTATTCATATGGGTGACTTTTTAACAGATGGAATTGTGAAACAGTTTCCTAATAGATTTAGATAAAAAAGAAGGAAATCAATCGTAAATATGACGAAAGATTCCTTCCTTTTTATTTCTTATTACTTTTTTTATTACGAAAAGAGGTTACGTTGGTTTTTAATGAAGCATAAGAGCCAATCGCTGCATATCCATAAAACCAGCCCATAAACACACCAGAAATGAAGCTGTGTTTGTGGCTAATAAAGATAGAGATCCCAAGTCCGAATAAAAGGGCAATCGTAGGAACAAACCATCTCGGAATGTTAAAATAAACTTTTATAAATTGGGTGAAGACGATAATAATTGGGATTGCAAAGACGGCGTCCCAAAAATTCATTTCGATGGTAGGGAAATCCAAACAAGAACACACCTTTTTTCCTGTATTATGTGTAAACTTCACAAAATTATTTTGACCGAGTTGGGTTAGGCAATGGACTTGAGCAAACTATGTTAAAATGGGTCTGTCTTAATAACTTACATAAACAGAAAGATATAGGAGGAATTTAGGTGGAAATAGGGATTAGTACATTTGTAGAAACAACTCCGGATACACAGACCGGAAAAGTGATAAGTCATGCAGATCGACTCCGCGAAGTCGTCGAAGAAATTGTCCTTGCTGATCAGGTTGGATTGGATGTATTTGGAGTGGGAGAGCACCATCGAAAAGACTATGCGGCGTCTTCTCCCACACTTGTCCTAGCTGCAGCCGCTTCGCAAACAAAACGGATCAGGCTGACGAGTGCTGTAACAGTCCTTTCATCAGATGATCCAGTCCGAGTTTTTGAAGATTTTGCCACTTTAGATGGCCTTTCAAACGGGCGAGCGGAGATTATGGTAGGCCGAGGTTCGTTTATTGAATCGTTCCCATTGTTTGGATATGACCTGCAAGACTACGATGAATTGTTCGAGGAGAAGTTAGAGCTATTATTAAAATTACGGGAGTCCGAGAAAGTCACTTGGAGTGGAAAGCATCGGGCTTCGATTCAAAATCTAGGGGTATATCCTCGTCCAGTGCAGGATCCATTGCCTGTGTGGATTGGCAGCGGGGGAACGCCTGATTCCGTTATTCGTGCGGGTCTTTTGGGATTGCCGCTTGTTCTAGCGATTATTGGCGGTCGTCCTGTCCAGTTTGCATCGCTTGTTAAACTCTATAAAAGAGCGGCGGAACAGGCAGGGCATGATGGGTCGAAGTTAACGGTAGCGTCGCATTCCCATGGTTTTATTGCTGATGACATTGATACGGCTGCGGATAAATTTTTCCCTTCTACTCAGCAAGCGATGAACGTACTCGGACGAGAACGCGGCTGGGGATATTACGATCGGTCCAGTTTTGATGCTGCACGGAGCTTTGAAGGAGCGCTTTATGTGGGGGACCCTGATACAGTGGCACAAAAAATCATTCACCTTCGTAAGAATGTAGGAGTGACAAGGTTCATGCTCCATGTGCCGGTTGGAAGCATGCCTCATGAGGATGTCTTAAGAGCAATTGAGTTGTTGGGTAAAGAAGTTGCTCCACGTGTTCGTGAAGAAGTGGCTAAATGGGAAGCAGAACAATAAATTCATAAGATTTAATATGAAAAGCTTGTAAAATAGGTCCTGTCAGGACAATTCTACAAGCTTTTTTCAGTTAAATTAAACCTAGTTGTTCCAACCCGTAGGCTACTCCATCTTCTTCTGCAGACAGTGTCACCATATTGGCTGCTTGCTTTAATTCATTAGACGAAGCCCCCATGGCTACACCCATGCCAACTAATGAAAGCATCTCAATATCATTTAAGCCATCCCCGAAGGCAACAGCTTCATCTGGTGCAATTCCCAGCTTCTCCAATAATTTGGTGATACCGACAGCCTTATTAGAATTCGTTAGATTGACATCGCAGGTTCTTGCCCCAGAACTCCACCTTCGGAAGTCCAACTCAGGAATGTTTGCCTTATAATGAACCTCTTCCTCTAAATTACAATGGAGAAACATTTGAAAAATATCCTGATCCATCCAAAACTGCGGGGGTGCCAGTTCAGGCTTCCATGGATCACGGCTGTAGGCTTCAACCACATAAGGATGACTTAGGTCGGTCGCTTTAAAGCTAGAACTGCTTAAGAACGTAAGCGGATGCTGAAAATCACCAGATAACAGTTGAACCTTTTTCAAGATGTTTTTATCGATTGGATTTTGAAAAATTTCTATCCCTTCATGAAAAACATACGAGCCATTAAAGAAGACCATTGAATTTACACCAGTATCTTCGATAACAGACATTGAGAAATATGGAGCCCTTCCTGTAGCAATGACGACTTCCATATTTCGATCTTTTAACCGTTGAATCGCATCCTTCGTTGCAGGACTAATGTTTTTTCCATGTGGAACAATAGTTCCGTCTATATCTAAAATGACAACCTTATAATTCATCGTACACACTCCTATGATGCTTTCTAGCTTACATAACAAATAGTTGTATTACTCAGTATATCACGACTAATTAATATGATAAAAAGGACCATCCAAAAGTGTAAACAAATTATTGGTAAGTCTAGAGAACTTACTACAATACATGACTTGCCCTTTAGTCAAATAATCAGTTGTCTGCGTGGTGTGATGGAGAGTATTTTATTATACTTCGACTGTTACTCAAGCTATTCCTTAAAAATAAAAAATGGTTGATAGAATATCTACCAACCATTGAAAAAACTAAAAAAACATCGTTCCAGGAACCATAATACTGAACAGTGAGCCCAAGATTAATCCAACTGAGGCAAACATCATGAGGACAGCGCCGTGTGCTTTACTTCGATCATGGAAAGTAAAGAAACCCATCAAAAACGCGGCTGCTCCAAACAAAATGGGAATAAAAATAAGTGAAAGAACAAAGAACGTCCAACCTAATATAGGAAAGAGAATTCCTTGTTTTTTATTTGATTCAGCTTCTCCATGTTTTAACGTTAATCTTCCACAATCCTGACAGACATGTGTGTTTATAGCCTCAAGAGATCCTCCTTGGAAATCGTTCATACCATCCACTCCATTCCATTCATTATAAATTTACCGAACCATTAGAAAGTTAGGATTTCATCTTGTGGTGAAAGTGATAGATAAAGAACAAGATAATTTTTAATTAATAATTCAAAATATACTGAAAATTTACTATAAGAATACCATAATTTAGAAAAATATCAAGTAATATGTACTTGGAAAAGTGGGCATTTTTGGAACACCTTACTGTTCGGATATCTTATTTTTTAAAATTTCAGCTTAAGAATATCCATCTCAAATTGGTTTTTAATGTTAAAATTAAGAGGACTAGGAATGAGGAAATAGGGGGGGAGTAACGTTGTTAAGAAGACTAACTCAACTTGATCATGAGGTATGCCTAAGGTTGTTAAGAACTAAACCAGCAGAAAACTTATTTATCATTGGTGACATAGAGGTATACGGGTATGAACAAAACTTTCAAAAGCTCTGGGGTGAGTTTAACGGTAGAGGAGAACTAATTGCTGTCTTATTAAAATTCGAACAAAACTATATTCCATTTGCAATAGAATCATACAATGCTAGAGCCTTTGCTGAGATTATGTCTAATGACCCTTCATTTAAGATGATGTCTGGACTTAAGGAAATTACCGAGCGGATAGAACCTTACTTAAATCAACCATACAAAAGGAAGAGACAACTTTACTATGCTAAGTGTACAAAGTTAAATACAAATGGGAACAGCGTGGAATTATCGACTGTCCAACAGGCCCATGCTTACGATGCTGAAGCACTTGTTGAATTACTAAATTCCGTTCCTGAATTTAGCGGGTCCACTATGACAGTAGAAAGGAAACTCCGGGAATTGAAAGATCGGAGTTCGCGTTCCTTTTTTATTATGGAGGATGGCGAAATAGTATCAACTGCCTCAACGGCGGCAGAAAATTCATTGTCAGCGATGGTTGTTGGTGTAGCTACGCTAGAAAACTATAAGAAAAAAGGATATGCTACTAAGTGCATGCTTAGGTTGTGTACCGAACTTTTAGATGAAGGAAAAGAACTATGTTTGTTCTACGATAATCCCGAAGCTGGTGCTATTTACAAGCGAATTGGTTTTGAAGACATAGGTTTCTGGATGATGTATACATATAACTAGTGGTTTAAGGTAAAATTCTAAAATCTATAATACGAAAAATGGCAGAGGATTCCTCTGTCTTATCATTAAAAACTTTCTCTTTTTTATATTTGGCTGTGTTAAAGGTTCTTGTTAATTATTAGCATGTTGATTGGAACGAAGCCGCCTTGAGCGGAAATCAACATTCAAGATTAACACAGCCTTATATTTAAAAGGAACCTCTTAGTTGAGCGTAGCGTTATTCCACTTTGACTTCTACAGAGTCAATGGCATTATAACCGTAGCCCTTCCTGTTCCAAAATGGTTCTGAAAGTTGAACATTGCCTTCGAAATCAGTGGCTTTTGATTTTATGGTATATTCTCCTTTTTTTAGTGCCTCCCATTCAAAATTCCAAGGAACCCATGAATATTTTTCAGATTTAGAAGTTAGTTGACAGATATTCCATGTTTGACCACCATCTAAACTAAGTTCGACCTTTGTTATCATCCCTTTTCCGGTCCATGCGATTCCTTTTATTTGATAAATCCCTGTAGGCAATAATTGCCTATTTAATGGATATTGGATGGTGGAGTTTACATGGATTGTAGTGACAGGAAACTTTCCATGATCGTTTTCTTTGTTTGGATAGTAAACGTAGTCAACTGCTTGAAAGGGCCCGGTAAAATCTTTATCAATCACAGTGATTTTTTTAATCCATTTTACAGAAGCCATTGCATACCATCCAGGGACAATCAATCTTAAGGGAAATCCATGCTTGAAGGGGATAGGGTGATCATTATACTCATATGCAATAATGGTTTCTGGTTCTAGAGCTTTTTCAATGGGTAAACTTCTTGCAAAGCTAAATATTTGGCTGGAATCAGGTCTTTCTCCATAATCATAGCCTTCAAAAACGATTTCTTTCGCAGTAGTAAGCAAGCCCGTGGACTTCAATAACGTTCTTAAAGAAACACCTTTCCAGATACCTTGACTGATTGCCCCTTTTTCCCATTGCTCTCCAAATACCTTTGGTTGGAATAACTCACGCTTATCTCCAGAACATTCTAAAACAACTTTTATCGTTTTCGATGGCAATGAATATATTTCCTGTAATGAAAATGTTTTTGGAGTATGCACCAATCCCTCAATCGGGAGAAAATAGAAGGATGAAGTAAAATGAGGGTAGGAAAAATGATTTCTTCTATAAAATAATTTACTATGGACAATTTCACCATGTAAAAATTGGATAGGTGTTTCTTGATTTTCAGGACTTAAGGACTTTGTATTAAGGTAGGGCTTTACTCCGGGTTGGTAAGAATGTTTCAAGAGACTACCTCCTTAAAAATCAATCTACTACCTAATGCATATGTATTTGAATGGTTTATATTCAAACAGCTTTTCCTATAAAATTCGTCAAAGCCCAGTTCCTAACTGCACGAATACTTCAATAAAGAATGTCAACTTTAACAATTGAATTACACAAAACAGCCACTGTTTCATTACGATACAGTGGCTGTTTAACTTCCTTTAGGCTAGGAGTTCTTTTTTAAATTCATCCCAAAAGTTAAAATTTCATAACTATTTTTAAGAATAAATCCATAATTTTTGTTATGGTCAATCACGATATCCCCATCAAGATGAAGAATCACCAGTGGGTCAATAAGGATGGTAATCCCATCTACATTAAAAATTTCTTCATTTTCTGCCTGCTCAACCTGAGCAAGTTCATACATATAGGTAGCCCCTCAACCAGTGGTACGGATTTCGTTTATTCTAACCAATGGTCCCTCACCAAGCAGGGTTATAAGCTGTTGATTTGCGTCCTTTGTTATGTTCACTTTCATTTTATTTTCTCACCTCAATATACATATTTCCCTATCCTTAAGCAAATAAAACCAACTAACGGTAGTAAGTACAAGTATAGTCTATTGTGGAGAATTTGTGAAAATTTTCGATTCGCCTTAAGAGTATGCTATTTTGATAGGATGGAATCTTTGAAAATGGTAAAATAATAAAACGTAAAAAAAAGGAGTTAACGGCTATGAACAAAATAGAAATCATTGCGCGCAGAATCCTAGGCTGGAAGTTAAACAGATGGGATCGCTGATACGATTATGAAAAGGAACAGTTTATTCTAGTTTCGGAGTTTCAGCCCGAAGAAAATATAGAGCATGCAATACTAATCGTCGAAAGGTTAAAAGAGCTGGGATTTGGCTATAAAACGAATGGAACATCGGGGGCTTGCTTTGGTGATGTTTGTGAAACGGGGGAAACTTTAGCACAGGCGATCACAAATGCAGCCTACTCGATTGCAGATAATAGCTCGATTGATGAAGGCTGGCTTTAGATTTAAAGGGGGATATTATGAAAAAACCTGTTATTGGCATCACCGGTGCCTATGTTAACCATAATCATTATATGGAAGGTGTCTATGTGCACCATGATTATCATAAATCCGTTGCGAACAATGGTGGGATACCCATCATTGTTCCCTTTATTAATGCAGAAATAGCGCTAGAAACGCTTCCTTTATGTGACGGAATCATCTTAAGCGGCGGAGAAGATGTGGACCCGCAATTTTATGGCCGGGACCCTCATCCACAATTAGGGCCAACCATTCCTGAGCGCGACAAAGTAGAAATTGCCATTGTTAAATATGCACTGGAGAACAACATTCCACTTCTGGCAATTTGCAGAGGGATACAAATCTTAAATGTGGCTCTAGGCGGAACCCTAATACAAGATATCCCTTGCCAAGTTAAAGAACCGATCCAGCATTCGCAAATAGTAAAGAGAAGTCGTGATACTCATTGGGTGAACATTGAGAATGATAGTAAATTATTTCAATTACTTGGCTCTGAGCATGTAAGAGTAAATAGTCTGCATCATCAATCGATAGATAGGATAGCCAGTGAGTTACGAGTAGTCGCTCGGTCATCCGACGGAGTTGTTGAGGCAGTAGAATATGTTCATCCATGTACTTTTACAGTCGGAGTTCAATGGCATCCCGAATCAATGGCAAGTACAAATACTGGAATGAACAACTTATTTGCTGAATTTATTAAAAGCAGCATGAAAGTCCCTGTTTTATAAACCTAAGTAAAGGGGAAATAAGATGGCTATGGAAAAAATTTATCTTGATTATAATGCGAGCACCCCTTTGGCACCTGAAGTGGTAGACGCCATGCAGCCTTTGCTAACCGATTTTTATGGAAATCCCTCGGCCTTGCATTGGGCAGGTGGCCCAGTAAAAGAGGTCTTACAGAATGCTAGAGAACAGGTGGCCAATTTAATCGGGAGCACAGCAGGAGAAGTCATTTTTACTAGCGGCGGCAGCGAAGCCAATAACTTGGCATTAAAAGGATTTTATTTTAAAAATCGACATAAAGGCAATCATATCATTACATCTAAAATTGAGCATCCTGCGATTATGAACCCTTGTAAGTTCCTGGAACAAGTAGGAGCAAAAGTGACTTACATAGGTGTCGATCGGTTCGGGAGAATTTTACCGGAAGAAATCGAGAAGGCAGTAACAAAAGAAACCATCATGATTTCCATTATGCACTCTAACAATGAAACCGGCACGTTGCAGCCAATCAAAGAGATTGGGAAGATCGCCGAAAGGTATGGGATTGCTTTTCATACAGATGCTTCTCAATCAGCAGGAAAAGTTTCTATTGACGTGAATGAACTAAAAGTTGATCTTCTCACGATTGCCGGGCATAAACTGTATGCACCAAAGGGAATTGGCGCATTATTTATTAGAAACGGAATGGAGCTTGAACCACTCATTCACGGAGCGGGGCATGAGTTTGGGATTCGTGCAGGAACGGAAAATACCTTATTGGCTGTGGGATTAGGAAAGGCCTGTGAAATAGCGAAGCAACAGGATACAAATCAGCAAATAAAGGAGTTGACCCATTATTTCTGGCGTCAACTACAGGATGAATTTGGAGAACAGGTTGTCTTAAATGGGCATCCTGAACTAAGACTGCCAAATACCTTGAATGTAAGTTTTGTCAGAAAAGTAGGTCAAGACTTGCTTCCAGCAATCCCTAATCTTGCTGCATCAACAGGATCTGCCTGTCATGCCGGAAGTATTGAATTATCTCCGGTGCTAAAGGCGATGAGTGTGCCTGAAGAAGTGGGGATGGGGGCAATTCGCTTTAGTTTAGGCAGGTACACGACAAAAGACGAAATCGATCAAGTCATTCTTTGTTTTAAAAAAATAATATGACAAGTAAGGACTAACAAATGATGGTTAGTCCTTTTCACATTAATATTCTTGATCCGAAACCATGGATTCTATATACTCGTGAAGTTTGTCTTCCTCATAATCATTCAGTTCTCTCATCGGAATGACGGTTAGTTGAGTAGGATCACTCCCCCGTACTTCGGCAACTAGCATTTCATTTAAATATACATTAAAGGCTGGTTCATTCTCGTGAGAACTTTTGATTGTTTCTTTATGGAAATTCGGTTTGTTTTCTTCCATGATTACCCCACCTACTCATTAATTTCTACTTCATTACTATTTCCAATTTTTAAAGAAACAATTATTTTTTCATCTGTTTGAAATAATAAAATAGGGAGGTGAGAGATGTGGATAAACAAAATAACTTTCCATCAGCCATGAATGATATCGGAGAACCTGCTGAGATGAGTCCCGGAAATGATTCACAAACAAGAGTACCAATGGTTGAAGTCAATCAATCAACAGAACCACAAGACCCGTTAGAAATTCGAGATCGAGCTTCCGTCACTGTACTCTAACAATTAAACAGGTAAAACATTTGTTTTACCTGTTAGGTTTACATCATATTTTTCTTATGTTTTCGTAAAACAGTGATAAAACCATCCAATATATCATGACTGACCGAAAAACCTTTTTGTTTGTAGAATTCCAAAGCATTTGTATTGCCATTTGAGACAAAGATAAAGTAATCTTCGACATCCTCAAATTGTTTTAACCAATCCATTGAGATATTAAAAAGTGTAGAACCAATCCCAAATTGCCTGTATTCCTCTTTTATATAAAAATTGGATAAACATCCTATATTACTTTTTCTAACAGAAGATAGATCAAAAAAAGTGGCAAAGTCATTGGAATAGGCTTCTTTAGCAGAAATGTTGGAGTAGACATAACCAACTGGTTTATCGCCGTCTTTTGATACTACCGTATAATTGTGCAGGGCACTTTTGATGGACGGAATCATCCTTGTTTCAAAATTCATGCTGTCAAACAATTCAGGTTTGATGGTTGCTTTTGATTTTTGGAATACCATAAGTTCATTACATAAATCTCTGCAGCAATCAATATTTTCATCCGAGATCACTTCATATGTTAATTCCATCATTTTACTCCTAGGAGAATTTGTCATAGGATCATTATAACAAAATATTACGCTTGTTAGAAAATAATATTTTGACAGTCTTCGTTATCCATGCTAACATGGCTATTAAATTCAAAATGTTTGTAAAAATTACATAATAAATGCATCAGGTGCTGTGTGAACCTTACACAGCTTAAAAGGGAAGACCGGTGAAAATCCGGAGCGGTCCCGCCACTGTAATGGTGAGCGACTTATCAAAGAACCACTGTTTCAATTGAAATGGGAAGGGATAAGGAGCGATGAACCTAAGCCAGGAGACCTGCCTGTTGTATGCGCTTGGACTCTACGGGTGTATAGGGGGGAGTGAGAAATACGTGTTGAGAAATCCTGATGGTCTCAATTCTAGTTAACTGTGCGTATCAATCTCTCTTTTCTATAAGAAAAGGGAGATTTTTTATTGGGACAAAAAAGAAACATATAAGGGGATGTAAAACAAGATGAAGAGTTCGAATTTGGGTTATCCAAGAATTGGAGAAAAACGCGAGTGGAAAAAGGTCCTTGAACAGTTTTGGGCAGGGAAAATAGAAAAAGAGCTATTTTTAACACAAATGGAAGAGATTCGCCTGCAGCATCTTCAGAAGCAAAAGGACCAGGGGATTGATCTGATTCCAGTCGGTGATTTTAGCCTATATGACCATGTGCTAGATACAGCTGTAATGTTCGGTCTGGTGCCTAAGCGGTTTAATCATAATGGTGGAAAAGTGTCACTAGAAACCTATTTTGAAATTGCACGAGGAAGAAAAGATGCCGTGGCAGCTGAAATGACAAAATGGTTTAACACGAACTATCACTATATTGTTCCTGAGCTGGAGGGAGCTGTTCCGACGCTTGTTGATAACCGTCCACTTCAGTTTTATCAAGAGGCAAAACAAAAACTGGGGATTGAAGGAAAGCCAGTTATTTTAGGGCCGGTTACCTTTGTCAAACTCTCAAAAGGGTATAGTGATTTTAAAACAGTGGTTCAACAGTTTGTGCCGCTATATGCTGAAATACTTAGTGAGCTTGAGGCCGAAGGTGTAGAATGGGTACAGATCGACGAGCCTATGCTTGTGACAAGTCTTTCTAAAGAAGAGGTAGAGCTATTTTCTGATGTCTACCAGCAATTGAATGAGGCAGCACCAAACGTAAAGCTTCTGTTACAAACGTACTTTGATAGCACCGATTATTACAGCGAGATTATTTCCCTTCCTGTTCAGGGAATTGGCTTGGATTTCGTCCATGATCACGGTGAGAATCTTGCCTCTTTGAAGAAGTGGGGATTCCCGAAAAATAAAGTACTTGCCGCTGGAGTTATCGATGGTCGGAATATCTGGCGCGCCAATCTTGATGAAAAAACATCGTTACTTGCAGAAATTGCCGAGAGTGTGTCGAAGGACCGCTTGATTATCCAGCCCTCATCAAGCATATTACATGTGCCTGTAACAGTGAAAAGTGAAGAAGCACTGGAAGGGGTACTGAAAAATGCGCTATCCTTTGCGGATGAAAAATTATCCGAGGTTGTTATTCTAACAAAAGGACTTCGTCAAGGGAAAGACTCGATTCAAGAAGAGCTGGAAGCTAGTAAAAAAGCAATTAAAGCATTGAATGAATCATCCTTCCGAAACAATCAACAAGTGCAAAAGGACATTGAAAACTTGGCTTCATTTAGGGCTGAACGGGAAGTGCCATTTAAGAATCGACAAGTCATACAGGAAGGCACATTTCAATTACCACTATTGCCCACCACCACTATTGGGAGCTTCCCGCAAACACAGGAGGTCCGAAAACAGCGTCAACTATGGCGTAAAGGCGAGTTAACAGATGCGGAATATGAGAATTATATCAATACAGAAATTAAAAAATGGATAGAAATTCAAGAAGAACTAGGCCTAGATGTATTGGTCCATGGAGAATTTGAGCGGACCGATATGGTTGAATATTTTGGAGAAAAATTAGCTGGGTTTCAATTCACTAAATTCGGTTGGGTACAATCCTACGGCTCCCGCTGTGTAAAGCCGCCGCTCATTTATGGAGATGTTTCCTTCCAGGTCCCAATGACCGTCAAGGAAACAATTTTTGCACAGTCGTTAACGTCGAAGCCTGTAAAAGGGATGTTGACAGGTCCAATTACGATTCTAAATTGGTCGTTTGTCCGCGATGATATTCCACGTAATGAGGTGGCCAATCAAATTGCCCTTGCACTTCGCAAAGAAGTTGAAATACTTGAGGAAAGTGGAATCCGAATGATTCAAGTGGATGAGCCTGCACTCCGTGAAGGACTGCCGCTAAAGCGTGAGAACTGGGAGAATTATTTGAATGCTGCCGTATATGCCTTCAAGCTTGCCACCGCATCAGTTCAAAATGAGACCCAAATTCATACGCATATGTGTTATGCCAATTTTGAAGATATTATTGATGCAATAAAGGCTCTCGATGCGGATGTGATTTCAATTGAGACATCCCGCAGTCATGGTGAATTACTGTCTGCTTTTGAAGAAAATACGTATGATAAAGGGATTGGTCTCGGAGTTTACGATATTCATAGTCCTCGTGTACCAGCACTTGCAGAGTTGACGAGAAACATTGAGAGGGCCCTTCAAGTCCTTGATTCGAAGCTGTTTTGGATAAATCCTGACTGTGGTTTGAAAACCCGCGGGTTGAAGGAGTCTGTTGCTGCCCTAGAGGTAATGGTAGCAGCAGCACACCAGGTGAGAGCTAATCTTGTTGTGAATAAATAAATTACTTGTCAAAGTGAGAGTAGTATACTATATTAGTTGATATACAATATTTAGTGTTTATTATTTAAAAAGATACTAAATATAGATAATAACCAATGAAAATGGTGTCCATAGAGACTTAATAGGGAATCTGGTGAAAATCCAGAACTGTACCCGCAACTGTATATGCTGACGAAATAATCATATCCACTGTCATAGGACGGGAAGGGATTAGAGTAGGTTCAAAGCATAAGTCAGGAGACCTGCCATTTTTATAGCGTGTTATCTTCTTCGGGTGGTGGGAAGATAGAACGAGGGGTATTCTGACTAATACAGTGATCCTGCTGTTTTACTAGATCAATCCACGTTTTATTAAACCCATCTCCTCTGAAGATGGGTTTTTTGATGTTTGTGCCCGAGTGTGTATGAAGAAGAGGGAATACGGTAACAAAAAACGTTAATTGTGCCCGAGAGTTCGGAGAATGAGAAGCAATGGTAACAAAAAAAGTAAATTATGCCCGAGTTCCAGAAAAAATAGGTGTGACGGTCACAAATAAGAATATTTATGCCCGAACTCCCCAAAATACTGGAGCCACGGTCATAAAAAAGGGGTAATATAAATGACTGTAAAAAATCATCCAGAGATGGATGCCGTTTTAGAAGCCATCAAAACAGCAAATGAAAAATACAAACTAGATACCACTCTGCTTTATAAAAAGATATCTGAGCTAGAAAAATCATCACGTTACGAACAATCACTGCTCTATGCCTTAAATCAAATCTCCATGGAGGACCCAAACTGGACCTTTCTGGCGGCAAACTTATTTTTAAATGAGTTATATGAGAAAGCAGCCAAACATAGAGGATATCAGCAAAATGAAAAATACGGTGATTTCTATAAACTACTTACATATCTGACGAACATAGGTATCTACTCTGAAAATGTATTAAATGATTATACCAAGGAAGAAATTGAAAACCTGGGGGCGGTAATAGACTCAGACAAGGACCTTTTGTTTAATTATATAGGTTTATTTTTGTTAGCAGACAGATACCTTGCGAAAGACTACGAGGGAAGAATCTACGAACTGCCTCAAGAACGCTTTATGATCATCGCGATGACCTTAATGAAAAACGAGTCTAAGGAAAAGCGATTACTCTATGTGAAAGAAGCATACTGGGCATTAAGCAACTTATATATGACCGTTGCGACCCCAACACTCTCTAATGCTGGGAAGAGTTTTGGGCAGCTTTCGTCCTGTTTTATTGATACGGTAGACGATTCGTTAGACGGAATTTATTTAAACAATTGGGACATTGCCCGCCTAAGTAAAGATGGCGGCGGTATTGGTATTTATCTTGGAAAAGTACGTGCGTTGGGGTCTGATATTAAAAAATTTAAAGGAAATTCATCTGGTGTGGTTCCTTGGATTAGACTCATCAATGATACAGCTGTCAGTGTGGATCAGCTAGGACAAAGACAAGGAGCCATCGCCGTTTACTTAGATATTTTTCATAAAGACATGATGAATGGCTTTTTAGATCTAAAAACAAACAATGGAGACGAAAGACGAAAGGCACATGATATTTTTACGGGCGTTTCCATCCCTGATTTATTTATGAAGAAACTGGAAGAAGTCGATGAAAATGGCCGAAGCATTGGAGAATGGCATACCTTTTGCCCCCATCAAGTCAAACAAATCATGGGCTGGAAGGATGAAGAGGGAACGCCTCTGGGTTTAGAAGATTTTTATGACGAGCTGGATGAAAAGTTCTTTACTGAAAAATACGAAGAAGCGGTAAGGCATCCATTACTGCCAAGGAAAACGTATCGGGCAATGGATATTATGGCGCGAATAATGATATCTCAATTAGAAACAGGAACACCATATATGTTTTATCGAGATGAAGTCAACCGGCAAAATCCTAACAAACATATAGCAGGAACGGGACGAACGTCTATTTTTTGCAGCAATTTGTGTACGGAAATCGCTCAAAATATGTCTGCTACAACCATTGTCAAAGAATATAAGGATGAAGATGGAAATATCGTGATTGTTCGCAAACCCGGGGATTTTGTAGTTTGTAATTTATCTTCTATTAATCTGCCTAAATCAGTGCATGTTTTAGAACGGTTAATTTCCATTCAGGTAAGAATGTTAGATAACGTCATTGATCTTAATACCATTTCAGTCGGACAAGCCGAAGTGACCAATAAAAAATATCGCGCCATTGGTTTGGGCACATTTGGCTGGCATCACCTCCTTGCCTTAGAGGGGATCTTCTGGGAATCAGATGAGGCCGTTTCCTTTGCCGACCGACTTTATGAGGAAATTGCCTATTATACCATTCGTTCCTCCATGTTGTTAGCAAAAGAAAAAGGCTTTTATAGTAAGTTCGCTGGGTCAGAATGGCAAACGGGCCGTTATTTTGAGAGAAAAGGTTATAAAAGTATACGGTGGAATCAGCTAAAAGAGGATGTTTCCAAATTCGGAGTGAGAAATGGCTGGATGATGGCGATTGCTCCTAATTCATCTACAGCAAAAATCGGTGGTTCGACAGATGGAATTGATCCATTGTATGCGGTCGAATACGCGGAAGAAAAGAAGAATTTCAAATTTAAAGTCACGGCACCAGATTTAGATCATAACACGTATAACTATTATCGCCGGTCGAGACATGTCTTGGATCAGACTTGGAGCATTCGACAAAATGCTGCCCGCCAGCGGCACATTGATCAATCGATTAGCTTTAATCTTTATGTTCGTCATGACATTAAAGCGAAGGACTTATTGAATCTTCATATGGAAGCCTGGAAGCAAGGTTTAAAAACAACTTATTACGTCAGAAGTACATCTCAAACAGAAATCAACGAATGTGAAGCATGCCATAGTTAGTGAATAAAGGGAGGTATTTACAAAATGATTCAGACACCATTAACCAAAATTAAACTATTAAACCCGGATTATCCTAATAAGTCAACCGGAATTATCAATGGCAAGTCATCAGGTTTGTTGAATTGGAATGATATTGCCTATCCCAAAATGTATGATTTGTATCAAACTCTGCTTGCAAATTTTTGGAAGGCGCAAGAAATTAATATGCAGGATGATATTAAACAGTGGGATTCCCTAAGTGATACAGAAAAAGATGTTTTTCTGCGAATAAACACACAACTTGCTTCACTTGACAGCTTGCAAACACCGACGATGAGTCAGGTCATGGATTATGTAACAGACTCTAGCTTCAAAGCAATCTTTGCTGTGATTTCACAGCAAGAAGCGGTCCATAATGAATCTTATTCCTATATCCTAAGCTCCTTGGTCCCGAGAGGCGAACAAAATGACCGGTTTAATCAGGCCAAACAGGATCCAATTGTGAGGAAGAGAAATCAATTAATTTTAGATGCATACGAGCAGTTTAGAGAGAATCCTACACCGCAAACTTTATTCCAATTAGGTGTGAATTCTATCAATCTTGAAGGAATTTACTTTTACGCAGGGTTTGCCTTTTTCTATCATTTAGCTCGTCAGCAAAAAATGCTGAAAACCAGTACGATGATTAGTTATATTCAACGGGATGAAATGCAGCATGCCTATTTTATAGCTCAGTTTATCCGCATTCTTTTAACGGAAAATCCTGCTCTTCATACAGATGAAAATATCAACTATGTATATCAAACCATAAACGAGGCAGTCAAGCTGGAGAAGGAGTGGGCTCATTACATTTTAGCTGAAATAAAAGGTATTGATTTACAGGAGTTTGAGGGGTATGTCGAATATCTGGCAAATAAGAGATTGAGACAGCTGGGATTGAACAATTTATATCCTGAAAAAATAAACCCTATGCCATGGATTCAAGTGTTTGGAGATGATATGGTGAATGAGACGAAGTCGGATTTCTTTGAGCAAAAATCAAGAACCTACTCAAAAGTCTCACAGTCCAACGGGTTTGACGAATTATAAGATGAAGATTGCCGTTGTTTATTCGTCTGTTACAGGTAACACCAAGGAATTAGCCGAGCTGATTTATCGAAACTTGATTGGCCGTTCAGTGGACGTGTATATTTATAGGATTGAAGATTTCCCCCTTGAGCTTCTAAGTATTTTTGATGCGATCGCGATTGGCACCTATTCGTGGGGAGATGGTGAAATCCCTAAAGAGATGTGGAAACTCTATCAAGGATTAGAGGAGCTTGGCAATAAAGACTTGGTCACAGCCGTATTCGGTACGGGAGATAGCTTTTACCCGAATTATTGTGGAGCAGTCGATTTGTTTCGGGACATGTTATACGTTCACACCACCCTTGCCGCAACGTTAAAAGTGGAACTGCTTCCGCAAATACAGGATTTTCATCGCAGTCAAATGTTTGTTGATTCAATCATGAAAAAGGCTGGCCCAAAAGCTTATCACTCCGGTCTGAAAAGTATAAACTATAAATAACAGAGAAAAAATCGTAAGTTTTTTCCCTGTTATTTTGAAGATGCAAAGGTGCTGGTGTCCATGAAAGATTTCCATTGCTGTGCAACATGCCGTCATTTTAAAATAGAGAAAAAATCAGAAGGAATCACTAATTTTTGCAGCCGATTAGGTTATGAAACAAAAACGAACTATAAATTTGATTGCTGGAACCCAAAGGAGCAGGTAATAAAGCTGATGAATAAAAGAAACAGTGGAATCAGTTAAAATTTAAAGAATCGGGTGTAATTCGAAAAAGTGAGGACGCACGAAGGTAACGGGTTCCGTCTCCTATCACAAAAGTGAAGATACAACTAAAAATAGCTTATAAAGAGAAATCCAGTCGTAATTGTCTGGATTTTTTATTTCTAATTATTACTGGTTATTGAAAATACTTTTGAATTGTTAACATTTTCGTCACAAAGATAGTTTAATATATTGTGATGGGAAAACTATTTACTCATATGGAAAATCAAAACATATCAAATTCATGATCATTTTGATATGATAGTAGTTGTTTTTTTAAGTGAGACCAATTGTGTGATATCACAGGAGGAATATGTATGGATCGATTATTACAATTGAATACGATTTTTATAAGTATTATCATTGAAGCATTCCCATTTATTGTCGTTGGCGCTTTTATTTCTGCCCTGATAGAAGTTTTTGTTTCTGAAAATACACTGCTTAGAATTCTGCCAAAAAATAGATATTTATCTGTTGTGGCTGCTAGTTTTATGGGAGTATTATTTCCTGGATGTGAATGTGGGATTGTTCCCATCGTTTCACGGTTAATAAAAAAAGGGCTTGCCCCTCATGCAGCAATTTCCTTTATGCTTTCTGGTCCAATTATCAATCCGATTGTTTTATTTGCAACATTTATTGCATTCGGAGATAGCTGGACGATGGTAGGGTACCGAGCAGGGTTAGCAATCGGTGTTTCTATTTTAGTTGGACTTGTTTTATCTTTTGTCATAAAGGACAACCCACTAAAAGAAAATAATGAAATACATGTTCACGACCATTCCCACCAGAATACTAGACAAAAATTATGGAGTGTTCTTAACCATACGATTGACGAATTTTTTAATATGGGAAAATACGTAGTGCTGGGTGCACTACTTGCATCTACTATGCAAGTTTATGTACCTACACGGATATTAACAACACTGGGCGGTACGCATGCAACTGCTATATTGGTTATGATGGTTTTAGCTTTTATCTTATCTGTTTGTTCGGAAGCAGATGCTTTTGTAGCAGCATCTTTTCGTAATTTTTTCCCTCAAACGTCAATCGTTTCTTTCTTAGTGTTTGGCAATATGGTAGATATTAAAAATTTACTGATGATGTTCGGGTCTTTTAAAGCAAAATTTGCTCTTCTTTTAGTTTCATTAATTTCGTCATTTGTATTCATTGGTTCACTTCTGTTGTAAAGGATGTGTGATGATGTTTAAAGTCCTTATTTTAATACTTACTACAAACTTGTTTTTTATGCTGCATACCACAGGAAATATTTCAAAATATATAAATATGAAATATAGCTTCCTATCGGAGAGTATGATCGTGATTTTGTTCATACTTACAGTTGTCGAAGGAATTAAATTATGGTCATCTGGAGAGAAGAAAGAAAAAGAACATGATTGTGATTGTAGCCACGATCATAAAGACCATGAACACCATCATGAGCATGATCACGAAAAAAAGAAACCATCTGCTGGAAAAAAAATAAAAAAATTCTTGGCATACTCACTTGTGTTAATTCCTGCTATTTCTGGCGTAGTTTTGCCGGTGGCAACTCTTGATTCACAGCTAGTAAATGCCAAGGGATTTTCATTTCCAACATTAGAAGACGGAAGTGATCAGTACGGAACCCATCAAGTTCTGAATCCTGATATGAGTAAATTCATGAACCAATCTGATTTTACGGATTTAGTCAGGAAAGAGTCGAAGTCTTATATTCCAAAAAATAATATTACTTTAACAGATAAAGACTATTTAGTCGGTTTAGAAGTGTTATATAATTTTTCAGGGGATTTTGTAGGGAAAACTCTTACGATGAAAGGATTTACTTACAATGGCCCTGGATTACAATCCAACCAACTATTTTTACTTCGATTCGGGATGATTCACTGTGTCGCAGACTCTGGAGCTTTTGGTTTGATGATTCAATTCCCGAACAATATTCATATCCCAAATGACCAGTGGTATCAGGCGACAGGAACCATGGATACAGTCTATTATCCACAAATGAAAACCAAAATACCTGTTTTAAAAGTGACAAGCTACAAAATCATTCCAAAGCCGAATGACCCTTATGTTTATAGAAATAGTTTAAATTAATAAAAAAGAAGGTGTCCCAATACTTGATATGCTCCCGATAAAGTAGACAGATGAAATAATAAAAATCTGTTTTACTTTATTGGGGGTTTTTTTATGGCCAAAAGTGCTTATTCTGCACAAGAAAAACAGGAGTTAATTATAGCTTTCGAGA
>NZ_JAGGQG010000035.1 GCF_018613415.1 Bacillus sp. ISL-18
ATTTGTCCTTTTTGCTGGCCAGCGTCGGGACTCTCTCATTCTACCAAGAGGTTATTTTTTTGTTCAAACTCCATTTTCTTTCATTACAGGAATGCTGCCTCGTTACTTGAAGAAGAAAAAAGCATTACCGTTGATGCAGTAATGCCCCAGTTAGCTCATTATTACAGGTGTCCAATATACCAAGTTTCACCACCGTATATATCAGCAAAAAAATAGTCCTTATTTATCACTTTAGATTTAGTCCCGATAACATCAAGTCCAGGGGGGATTTTTACATTCCACTCTTTTGCAAAATCCCGAAAATTCTCTGGTTTTACTATCGAAACATTTCCATCGTTCTGTTCAAATTCGACTTCTTCGGGTTCATTATAAATATAGATTTTTGTGCTATACCAATAGTGAAAATCAATCATTAAAACAACTTTCGCTGCTTCTAATTTAGCTGGTTTTAAATCAATTAAGTGTTTTGTTCTGTCAATCAAAAACTGAAAACATTCAGATTTTAATTTGTAAGAAACTTTCGAGGAATTTAACCAGTACGCTCCATTATCAGGGAGATGGTACTCATAATATCCCTCAAAGTCTGTTGGAAAAACTCTGGTCTCTTCTTCAAAATCTTTGTAAAATTTTCTGATACTTCTTTTTAACCCTCGAAATTTTTTCATTCTCATTCTAAAATTCTCCTTAATCAAAAGGTTAAATTTTGCATTATGTATTCTATCTTTTATACTCCCCATTGATACAACAAGTTCTTCAACAAAAAAGCCTTAATCCTTATTGAACTAAACTGCCCGTTAGCACAAAAAGAAAAAATGACCGCCCGCAGTGACCATCATCCTTAACAAAAGCACCCATTTAGCTGATTCATTGTCATAATTTCAAAACTATAAAATTTCTAAAATAACTTCCATCCTCCAACATCCCAAATAAATTGATAATAAAAATAATATAGAACCAAAAAGGTATTAAGGGTAAGAGATAAATGAGAAATGAAAGGCTTAACTATAGATTTTTTATAAATGAAAATTATTAGTAATGAGTTAACCAACACTGGTACTAATGTAAACCACAATCTTTCATCCCATATGGAAACAGTATTCGGGACTAACCACACTATGAGTTGGTCCGATATTTGTGCAATTACGGAAAATATGAGAAGTAACCAAAATAAAAATTGTAAAACATTGTTCTTATTTACTAAACTCATATAAATCACACCTTTTTATCGAATAAATATAACTTCAACAATTAAAGAAGAAATCCCTTTTTTGACCACCTAATTACCTAACATTTTATGCCATCCTTTTTAAACTAACCTGCCGGTTAGCACAATCAAAGGGATCGCAGCCGCAACCCCCAATTTTTCACTAGTCGAGTAGAAGGGAGCCTTTCTACCTTGCGGTAAATTGTACTCCTCCCCCCTCACAGAACCGTGCTTGCGCTATTTACGCACACGGCTCCTCCTAGTTATCATTTACAAAATATAGCTAATTTCTTTTCTTAAGTCGTATATATTAACCTTAACTCTTGCGTAAGGTAATGGATATTTATTAAGAAAGAGTCTGAATTTATCCCAAGTAAATGATTTCCTTTGACTTCTTCTATTGAGCCATTTAAACAGTAAGTACCCGATTTTGTCTCTGAATTTGTTTACACTTTGTGTATTATCTGTGATGCAATAATAGTTGTAATAACCTACTAGTGAGCGTTTAAATCTATCCATAATCATATGAATGTCTTTATTTCTGTTAATTTTCAACCATTCTTTAGTTTCTTTTAGTTTAGCTTGGACTTTCTTCTTGCTTGTTCTCCGTTTTACTCGAAATTTTCCTTGTTTACTCCTACCGCAATAGTGTGTAAATCCAAGGAAATCAAAAGTTTCCGGTTTACTTCTTCCCTGTTGATTTGCATTTTGCTCCGCAAACCGACCGAAGGGTATGATTTTGGTTTTATCCTCAGCTATTTCTAGATTAAATTTCTTTAATCTCAACTTTAATGAATGGAAGAATTGCTCGGCTTCACATTTATATTGAAAACAACAAACAAAATCGTCTGCATATCTCACTATGTATGCTTGTCCCTCGCACTGTTTCCTAACCCTTTTCTCGAACCATAGGTCAAGGACATAATGAAGGTATACATTGGCTAATATCGGAGATATT
The DNA here is from genome assembly GCF_018613415.1 of Bacillus sp. ISL-18. GTDB lineage: Bacteria > Bacillota > Bacilli > Bacillales > Cytobacillaceae > Neobacillus. The sequence continues at coordinate 2,163 of NZ_JAGGQG010000035.1, forward strand.
ACTCCACCTTGCGGTGTGCCTTTGTCTGTTTTATATTTCTTACCTTCCTCCATATATCCACCTTTAAGAAACCTACCAATGATTCTAAGTAAGTTAGGGTCAGCTATTCGCAGCTTTAAGAACTCCATCATCCATGTGTGGTCAACGTTGTCAAAGAATCCTTTAATATCTACATCTACTACATAATTTACTGATCTCTTTTCAATATAATGGTTCAATATTTTCAAAGCATCGTGGCAGTTACGATTTGGACGGAATCCAAATGAACAGTCTAGAAAATCATTTTCATAGATGGTATTTAGTATTTTCGTAATGCCTCTTTGAACAATCTTATCTTCATGTTCCGGAATTCCCAATGGTCTTTTCTTGTTTGAATTGAGCTTTGGAATATACATTCTTCTTACTGGAACAGGATGATAACTTTTGCTTTTAAGCCTATTTACTAAATCCTCTATGTTTTCTTTTAGATTTTCACTGTATTGCTCTTTAGTTGTACCATTAACCCCAGTTGCCTTTTTGGTAGGTAGCTCCTGGTGACATTGAGCTAGTGATTGTTCATTTAATAAATGTGCAAGAGATGTAAATTTCATTTTAGAATCAGATTTTGCTAATTCTGCTATCCTTAGTAGTTTTGTTTCCATTTATTATCCCTACCTCTGTGTGTAGTAAATGTGTCCCTAGTAAGGTTGATAACTGGTAGCTAGCCTTCCCTCCGTCGGCATTACCCAACTTCATTGGTACTACGCTGCTATCCGACTCCCTACATCGGCATTTGGTTTCCTTGCTTGTTATCGCTTGTACACCATACTCTTCTAAAAAAAAAGAAAAGACCGGTAGGGTCTCCCGAGTTGCCGTATCAAATCAATGTATAACGTGCCAAGGTCTCTGACTCCAGAGAGGTTTTATCCTTCTTGCCTTTAACGAAAGATAAAATGTAGCTTTCTGCTGTGCTTAAGGCATCAGCCCTCTCGATTTACTAACATTATGGAGCTCAATCCCTTCAACCATTTGGCTTTCGGCCCGCCACCTAACTGTCTACGCTTAAAGACTAAAGTTACCTTTAGCCCTTCAAGACTCGCTACGAGCGAATGGCTAGTTCTTACTCGACGGGAATCCCACCCGCTATATGATACGACCTATGCTCGGCCGCACAAGCACCCGTTATCTTAAGAGCTTATCTTTTAGTTTTGTTTCTTAATTGTTTTATCAGTTCAATTACCACAAAAACAAATATAATTGCTCCAAATGTACCGTATACATATCTGTGATCTGTAAAATTCAATATTGATACAATCAAAGATAAAATTGCTGAAATCATTAACCTTAATTGCCCCATACTATTACCTCTTTTGTACCCTATTTGTTAAACATTTTCCAATAAGGTTTCCAACTTCTTCTTCAACTCCCTCAGTTTAATACGATTTTCTCACGAATGCTCGCTTATTCGCAGGATTTCACACCCCTTTAATTAGGGTTAACGGTTACTCGAAATGATTTCAGAACATTATGCTACGTGAAGGCATAGTGAAATAAAGGAGTGTATTGATACTCCATATTTTACCATATGATGTACATGCTCCACGCCGCCCCTGGAGGCTTTCCCTCCCATGTCTCAACGGGTCAAATGCCCTATCATTCCTTCGTCATGCCTATCCAAGGGGTGGAGGCCAGTTATGCTATCCTAATGGGTCCGTGCCCTTATGTTGAAGAAATCTGGTACTCCGTACATATTTGAAATCCTACGAATAAGCCAACATTCGGTAATACAAGTCTGCTATATTATACATTTCTATCATAAAAGGGGATGAGTAATCTTCGATTCTGTAAGTGATTAGGCTGCCAAAGGTGATAATGGTTGAAATTTATCAGGACAATAGGTTTCATTTCGTCGCGCTATACCTACAAAAATCCTGGCTAACTTACCTATTAACTTCATAATCGATTTCATTTTCTTCATTTTTTTCACTTTAACATTATGGGAATGTAATGCTTTGAATTCTGGGTTGTTCATCACAAGGCTCATTGTCGCTAAGTAGAGGAATCGCCGTAGTCTTGACCTTCCACGTTTAGAAATGATAATTTGACCTTTCCACTTCCCTGAACTTGCTTCAGCTAGATGCAATCCAGCATGGCGAAGTAGCGAATTACCGTGAGAAAAACCACTTAAATCTCCTGCCTCACCTAAAATGCCAGCTAGGGAAATTTCACTAATTCCTTTAATAGTAAGCAATTTCTTAGTGAAAGGGATTTTATTTAATGCATCAGTAACTTGTTCCTCCAACTCTTTCGAGTTGTGTTACAGCTAAATCATATTCTTCTAATAACTGTTCCAAATGAAATTTATAAGCATCAAGTGCTTGTCTTGTGCCAACAGATTTCCTGGCTACCTGAAGAAGTAATAGGGCCTTTTTTAACCCAGGCTGTCTCTTCATTATTGATTTCCAACCTGCTATAACCTCATGAGGCTGCAAATCCACCAATTCTTGGGGAGATGGAAATAGACGAAGGGTTGCGATTGCCCCTTTTGCCTTAATATCTTTAAACACCTGTCGGAGTTCTGGAAACACAATATCTACCCACCGATTTAATTGATTAATAGAACTAACAAGTCGTTTAACGACTACATCACGGTTAGACATCAGAACCCTTAGTTTTTCGAACGGTTCTGGTGTGTACCTAACCTCAGAGTAGTAACCGTTCTTCACCATATCTGCGATGACTAAGGCATCTTTTTTATCACTTTTTGATTGAGTATTATCACGATTTTCTTTATTCTTTTTTACTAAATGTGGATTTACCGTTACTACTTCAAGATCTTGTCTAGAAAGCCATTTTGAAAGATTTATCCAGTAGTGTCCAGTAGGTTCCATCCCAACTATAGTTTCATCTAGGTTATTTAATCTTTGAAGATTTTTAATCCATTTTAATAAACTAGCAAATCCCTCTTCATTATTTTTGAATGTAAGTGGATCTCCGTCAACAATTCCACGGAAATTAACAGCTACATGTAACTGTTGAGCAATGTCCACACCAACAACGAGATGTTTAACGGAAATTCTTTCTATTAGTTGATTTTGTTTGTTCTGCATTTTAAACTTCATAGTAGGGTTCCTCCTAAAGTTGTGAGTTAGAGTGGTGTCTATACTCATATCATACTGAGGAGCCCTATTTTTTTCAAAGTCGAAAAATAACGATCTACAGGAATGCTATCCTGCCCCGTTACTTCAATAAGAAAAACCATTACCGTTGTTCCAGTAATGCACCAGTGAGCTTAAGTATATTTATTCACAAATTTTTTAGCGCTTAATACAAAATTCAAAGTTCGATGTTCATGATGTTATAATATTGTCGGTCGGGGGATTTGAAGCTCTCGGCTTTTTCTATTCCAATAAATTATCAATTTGCCCCCATAAAAGAGGAGCAAGATAGCCTTGCTCTTCTTTTAATAACTTCTCTGCATTACCCTAAAACAACAGGTTGAACCCTGAGCAATTCAGTAAGACGAAGGAGTATTTTTTGAAATTCACGAACAATGTCCAGCAATTTATACGAAGTATTTTGAAAGTTCATAATTAAATAAGCTAGACGTTGTATCATGTGTTTTAGAATTTCCATTGCTTTTCCCTCCGCATCGAAGTTAATAGTGAGGAATACTCACCATTATTATTTTTCTTTATTAAATTGAATGTATGCTTTATAAGTTTAAAACTATAAAAAGAATACATACTTATAGGATTTATTGTAAATCATACAAGTGACATTATTATCAACTGAGGTGAATCTTTTGCCAAAATCAACCCTTTCCTCTACAGAAATAGCAACGTTGTGGGAGACTTGCAAGGAAAAAACCTTTATTTTACGTTTTTTAGAACATCTAATTCCCAATGCAAATGATAAACATGCAGAAAAAATTATGAATGATTTGCATAAAAACTTAGAAATATATGTTGAAAAAATTAAAACCATTTTTAAAAATGAAGGCTCTGTATGTCCACAAGGATTTTCCTCTAGTGACGTTAATATAAAAGTACCAAAATTATTTGATAATGGATTTGATGTAATGCTACTAAGGGCAGTAAAAGAAATGAGTATGGGTTTATATACCCTCAATATTGGAATGTCCTATCGTACAGATGTTATAAACATATATAAAGATTTAACAGCCATCACTCAGGCTTGTTATCATGATTGTACGCAATATTTATTGGAAAAGGGGATTCTTGCACGCCCTCCATACATACCAATGCCAAATTCTAACGAGTACATAAACGACTTACATTATTTAAGCGGATTTAATTTTTTTGAAAAGACGAGACAAATGGATTCATATGAGCTAGCAACAATTCATCATAATTTGGAAAACAACAATATAGGGATGACTTTAATGTATGCATTTTCGCAAGTTGCAAAAGAACAGGAAGTGAAAGATTATTTCCATAAAGGAATGGAGTTATCGAGTAAGATATTAAAAGAAAGTAGTAAAATGCTGTTAGATGATAATATATCGCCAATTATAACTTCTATTGGTAATGCTACTAATTCAAAAGAAAGCCCTTTTTCCGATAAATTAATGATGTACTTTAATTATATGTTAACAAACCTTATGCTTGGGGCTAATGCCTTTGCTTTTGGCTTCACTTTACGTAATGATTTAAAAATAAAATCAGCTCTTACTGCTAAAGATGTGGCGGACTACGCAAATGAAGGTACTAAAATAATGATAAAACATGGTTGGCTGGAGAAGCCACCACAAATAAGTTAGCACAACCGTAAATAGGTTACAAGGATCAATAATTAACAAGTTGGTCCTTGTTATTTACTCGACTGAAATAGATGATTTATATCCTGGTGCAAAGGGGTCAATGTGCTCTCCTATCCCAAAATTTTTTACAAATGAGTTTAAGTGCGTGCTTAATATCAATATCAAGCATACACGTTCTATTTCACATCTAACAGAAATTACCACAACATAACTTTTCCATCACGTTTACCATCCAATGGATCGATTAAATACGTTGTCACAATTGATCCTATACCACCCGCAGCAAGATTTAAGATGTTAAAAATCTTACTTTCACTAATTTTAATATAATGAAAACTAGTTTTTGCCACCGCTCCAGCAATCGCTCTCACCATCGATTTCTGTGTTGTATAGCTTAATAATTTAAATCCTGCTGTAGTAGCTCTAAATGCTTTTGTGGCTGGAACTAAATATAGCGCAATGTCAATTGCTCTAGCCAATAATACTTATCTTTGAATTTTTGCTGGTATTTTCGTAATACTTTTTTTAAATTATCTAGAGATACTTTAAATTGTTTCATACCTTCATATAACGCTTTTTCTCTTGAATAATCCCCGCTACAGAAAATCTCCCCTAAAGTGATTAAATCGTCTTCTGTACATTTGTAGTGATTTTAATTATATTCAAACTCTAACTCATTTAAAAAATACCTTTCTATTAAATGATCCACTTCTGGAGAAAAAATAATATGTATGTTAATTGCTCTATTTTTATAAGTAGTAGTATTTAGTCTAAGCTCAATATTTGGTAAAATTAAATCAATATTTTTTAATTTTCCCTCTTCTTTGAATTGTTTTACCTTCCAATATCCCTTTAAAGAAAAATAATCAGTAATTCCAATAACACTAATATCTTCAAGTTTTTCTAAAGTCTCTATATATCTATTCCAGTCTCCTGAAAAATTACTATTTAAAATCGATTCAGGTGTATGAATATGTAAATCCCATTTTTTCCAACATGACCCTTTAGAATTAAGTAAATGTTCCATTTTATAACTCCTATTTTGTAGATAAATTTTAATATTTATTCTAAGTAAAACTAGTGAATTTTTCTATAATGTCCCTGTTCCATTTTAACTATTAATAATTAAAATTTTATCATAATATATTTAGTAAAGCCTATTTTTCTTCCATAAATTGAAAAAGGAATTTCTAATAGTTCCTAAAAATAACAAAATCGTTCCTAACTGTATTAGGTCATAAATGATTTTATAATTTGATCCATTTTTAATAATCATATTCTTTTCTCACTGTCATCTCTCCTAAAATTCCCTTCGTCATTGATAGTCAGATTAAATTCTTCAATAATAGTATTTCGGTCTCCTAAAAAGCTCGGCAACTTTCAAACCACTTCTATGCATTAGACTCCTGCATTGTATCTTCTAAATTTCGCACTCAGTTTTCAACATAATGTAAACTATGATGAATTTCCTTGGTGTCGATCATATGACTTAGTTATATAAATCAACATAGTTTACAAGTTAAATATAAAAAATAAATTCTACATAGTTTATGAAGTAGTAATAATTCTGGATACCTTTAGGAGGTATCTTTAAACAGAAAAGGACTTCTATAGCGCAAAAAGCCGATTCCCTAAGACAATAAGGAATCGGCTTTTTTTAATCCTTCTTCAACAATAGCGCCCGATTGCTGAATATGGAAAATGTGAAAAAACTACAAAAATGGCTCCTCAGTTATGAAGTGCCACCCGTCAAGTAG
>NZ_JAGGQG010000036.1 GCF_018613415.1 Bacillus sp. ISL-18
GCACCCATGCTGGGCGCACGTAAAATAGCATTGTTCTTTCCTAGAACAGTGCTAGAATGGCAAAATTTATCCAAGCAAGATCATTAGATGCTTTCTAAATGACAAGACACCATTACATACTTTGATTACTATAAATACGTTGTTTACTGAATTAAGATATCAAGTATTTATAGTAACTTTTCACTCAATTTTTCTTCTTAGAATACTATAAATACTCCTCCTGATTTCCATAGTACAGTTAATTGTGGAAAACATACGCTAAGGTTTTGTTCAGAAAACCTTGAGTTCCTAAATATAATGGGGGGCAAACTAATGAATAATTCGAGCATAAATAGTTCTCACAGGTGCCACGCTTCATAAGAAATAACAACATTTTCTCAAGAAAGATCTGTAATTTCCAATGGTCTATTCATCATACATAATATTCTGTTTTATAGAATTATTCATCAAATTTATGGCAAGGTGGTGATATAAAGGGTACAATATAGAAGAATGTTCCTAGATTATTCATAAATTATACTCGAATAGAAGGTCAAATTAATTTGACGTGGAATTTAGGGAAAAGTAAATTTTAAAGGAGTACGAGCTTATTACAGATAAACACCAAATTGATGAGATGATTAATGAAGGACTAGGTGCTGGAAAAATTGATAATACCAAAGATGAAAAGCAGTTAGAAAATCCATTGTCAAAAAAGAGTAAGCCAAAAATTCCATGACCGAGAATTTAGAAGATGTTCAGAAGCTGGGTAAAGAAATGGAAAACATGAAAACGAAAAAAGAGCTTAAAAAAGAGGGGTTAACCTCTCAATTCAAGAATAACCTATATAAACATCCGTGTTTTCGGGGAATAATTATCTTGTAAACGTTGACAATTCCTAACAGTTACATTTACATCATAAAATGAACTTCTGCGATCTTTAGTAGAAGTCTATTTTTTATCTAACCTACATAAACGGGTGAAAAATTTTTTAACATGTCCTAACTAGGGAAATATACCATTACAGGAGGAGATAGAATGTCTGTTGAATTGATTCAATCTGTTAACAAACAAGTGGCAGCCTGGACAGTACTTTACACGAAATTGCATAATTACCATTGGTATATAAAAGGACCGCAGTTCTTTACTCTGCATGCAAAATTTGAAGAGTTGTATAATGAAGCGGCAATGGTTATTGATGAATTTGCAGAACGAATTCTTGCGTTAGAAGGAAAACCTGTTGGAACTTTGAAAGAGTGTTTAGAGCTCTCATATATTGAGGAAGCATCAGGTAGTGAGAATGAAGAAGATATGGTACGAATGCTAAGTGGCGACTTAGCGAAAATCGTTGATGAGCTACAAGCAACTATTACTCTTGCTGAAAAGGCAGATGACGAAGGCACAGCCGACATGCTACTAGGAATTAAAAAAAGTGTAAGAAAGCATTTATGGATGTTCAAAGCATATCTAGGATAAAAAAAGAACCACAATCGTGAAGTGAACCCAAAAAGTTAGACAAATATCTTTATGCAGCTCTTGAGGATTGAACTCTGTATTGAACAGGGCTCAATCCTTTTAGTTTTGCTTTTTAAACAATTTTTATCCGGCTGGTAACTTCATTTTATCCATGATTGTTGAAAAATAATTTCTGACAGTTCCAATTTTGTTACTAGGCTGATTAGAGGTTTCATTTGTGATTTGACCATCGGCCAACAGTTCTAACACTTCTATTCCTCGTTCGTTATCGCTGGAATCATCGTCGATTAGTTCGGGAGAGTAAATTTGTTTTCCGTCCATAATGCTGCGAATCGAGCAGACTAACTCCTTGCTTGGGTTGTCCTTCAATAAATAACCTCTTACACCCGCTTTTAGTGCACGTTCAAAATAACCAGTCCTTGCAAAGGTTGTTAAAATGATTACCTTGCATCCTGCTGGCATTAAAGAATCTGCTGCCTCAAGTCCGCTCATTTTGGGCATCTCTATATCCATGATACAAACATCGGGCTGTAATAGGTGCACAAAAGCAAGGGCCTCTTCTCCATTCCTTGCCTGACCGACCACTTCCATATCCTCTTCTAAATTTAGAAGGGAACCTATTACCCCTAACAGCATCTCCTGATCCTCGGCAATGACAATTCGAATCATTTATGTTGTCTCCTTTTCTGGAAGCTACTACTAAACAGAAACTCCCCAATATAGGGGAGCCAGTCATATACGGTGTCATTACAGTTCAGGTTTTAATTGAACGGGGACTCTTTTTTTAGCTAGAGCTTTAACCTCTTTAAAACTCACGAAATTCTTGTTTTTCTCATCCCATAGACGAAAACGAAGGGACTTCAAACTTGTCGCAAGGGAAATCGATGGTACGTTTTGCAGTGGAGGCGTATTTTTGTGTACCTCTTCTAATTTATAGTTAGGAACCCTTGGGCTTAAATGGTGAACATGGTGGAAACCAATATTACCAGTTAAGAATTGAAAGAATTTCGGTAGCTTATAGAAGGAACTTCCTTCCACAGCCGCTTTCACATATTCCCAGTCTTTATTTTCTTCAAAATAAGAATCTTCAAAAGTATGTTGGACATAAAACAACCAAATACCAACGGAACCTGATAGAAAGAAAATCGAACCTTGGATGAGAAGAAATGCCTGCCATCCGACTAACCAAGAAAGCATTCCGCACAAAGCTAGGATTAAAACATTCGTCAAATACGTATTCATCTTTTCCTTCTTTTTAGCACCTTTACGGTTTAATCTATTTTTTAAAACGAATTCAAAAATCGGACCTAGTCCGAACATTACCAATGGATTCCGGTAAAAACGGTAGGCTAAACGTAAGCTTAAAGGCGCTTCTAAATATTCGTCTACAGTCAGTGTCCAAATATCCCCAGTACCGCGTTTGTCTAAGTTCCCACTTGTAGCATGATGAATCGCATGCTCATTTCCCCAGCGATCAAAAGGGAATAATGTTAAAACTCCCATGGCTGTTCCAACCATTCGATTGATACGGCGGTTCTTAAAAAAGGAATGGTGGGTGCAGTCATGAAAAATAATGAATATTCTTACCAAAAATCCCGCCGCAATCACAATGGGAACTAATGCTAACCAATAAGACACGGAAAGGCTTATATAGGCAAGGTACCATAATGCAATAAACGGTACTACAGTGTTGATGATCTGCCATACACTTTCCTTTGTCGTTGATTTTTCATATTCAGCCACTTGTTTTTTTAAAGTATTCGTATTTTGTAAGGTCATTTTATTTTAATTTCCTTCCTTGTTGCATCGTTATTTTAAATTATAAAGGAAGGGAATGGAAATTATTAGTAGCAGGTGTCATGTGTAGGGTATGATAAATGTCATATACAAGTTGATCTGTCTGGCATTTCAAGTATAATGAACCATATTCAAATTATGCATATGATATTTCTTTGAGAGAATCCTATACATAAGTCGGATAATACAAAAAAGAACGCCTATACCTTCTTTTTTTACCCCTTTATAGCCCGAATCTAAATCCAGTCTATGGAAGTTGAAAATGTCTGTGGTGTACAATGTGTTTTACAAGTCCGTACAGGATATTCGTAAAAATGTTCAAGCCTTTATCCCAGAAATCAATCAAACCCCTAAAGAGGTCATTGATCGATTGTGTGTTATTTTATAGATTGTTTAATGCGTTTCATATACGTATAAGACAAATACTTTTTCACCGTTAAAAAACCTGTTATAAGTGTAACAAGCCTCTGCCACAAAATCAGGGGTTAATCATTTTTGTAATATTAATAAATCTGCCAAACTGCTTTTTATTCTTCCCCACTTCGCCCCTCACAATATCCTCAAACTTGATCTTCATTATCAATTGAATACCATTCAAAATAGTTTGCATCCCTTTCCAGTTTCTGTTATGATAAAAAAGAATTATTTTTGTTCGGTGTAAAGGATAGTATAAGTTTGACTTTTCGCCTTGATGATCACTTTGGGCAAGGATAGTAATACATTGTGTTTAAAGCTAGGAGGCAACAAAAATGGAACAAGGTACAGTTAAATGGTTTAATGCAGAAAAAGGTTTCGGATTTATCGAGCGTGAAAATGGAGACGACGTATTCGTACACTTCTCTGCTATCCAAAGTGAAGGCTTCAAATCATTAGACGAAGGTCAAAAAGTAACTTTTGCCGTTGAGCAAGGTGCTCGTGGCGCTCAAGCTGCTAACGTTCAAAAAGCTTAACAATAATCAAACATCTACAAACAGATTCTTTAATTAGAATCTGTTTTTTATTTCCTTAATTATAAAAAATAAATATATGGAGTAGGGAAGAAACATGAGACTACAAATTAAAAATAAAAGGCCGAATTTCAAAATTCCCTTAATTTTTCAGATTGCCTTAAATATAGCATTGGTTTTACTGGGTATCACGTTATGCGTTTTGCTTGGTAAGGAAATCCTATATTTCATTAATATTTCTATTTTCAACCAAGGAATTCACAACGACTACACCCTTCTAGAAAGCATTTTAATTTTCTTTTTGTACTTTGAGTTTATCGCAATGATTGTTAAATATTTTTTGGAGGACTATCATTTCCCTTTACGTTATTTTCTTTATATTGGTATTACAGCTTTGATACGTCTAGTTATTGTAGAACATGACAACTCATTTGATACATTTTTGCACGCCTGCGCCATTCTAGTTTTAATTATCAGTTATTCGATTATGAATACTGCAAAGGCTCGCAGGCAGAATTCTTAGAACAAGGTACAGTTAAATGGTTTAATGCAGAAAAAGGTTTTGGCTTTATCGAACGTGAAAATGGAGACGATGTATTCGTACACTTCTCTGCAATCCAAAGTGAAGGCTTCAAATCTTTAGACGAAGGTCAAAAAGTAACGTTTGACGTTGAGCAAGGTGCTCGTGGAACTCAAGCTGCTAACGTTCAAAAAGCTGCTTAATCTTAAATCGTTTATACAAACAGGCTCTTTATATAGGGCCTGTTTTTTTATGTTCTCTGTATAATACTCAATAAAAAACCCTACTCAACGTTCGAGTAGGGAGATGGTACAGGTAATGGAAAAAGATTTAAAGCTTCAAAGGTTTGTTTACAGTATAACATACTGGATTGATAATATACGGGATGTATTTTGAGAAGAGGTGTCCAAATTGGCGTAATACTAGCGACGCTGCTATGAACCGCAATAAGAAATTGGCATAATTAAACCCTTGATTTAATTAGATATTTACCTTACCTGGACGTAACAAAAACGACCATTTCTGTTACATGGTGTGAAAAATATATTTTGTCTGCCAATCTAGCATAAACAACGTAACAAAATATTTTGTAACAATATTAATTATTTCATAGTTTTTGTACAATTATGCTGAAAGGTGAGGATATAAATGAAATTTGGTTACATGCGTGTTTCGACTATTGATCAAAATTTGGATCGCCAAAAAAGACAGCTTGAAAAATTTGGATGTGAACGCATCTTTTTTGAGAAAGTAACGGGAACGAAACGGGAACGTCCGGAACTAAACCGTATGCTGGAGTTTCTTCGTCCAGAAGACACCGTTGTTGTGTCGGATTTAACTCGCTTATCCCGTTCCACGAAGGATCTTATTGAGATTACGGAACTCATCGCCCAAAAAGGAGCGCATTTAAAAAGTTTAAAGGAGTCTTGGCTGGATACAACAACGGCACATGGGAAAATGTTGTTTACTATTTTTGCGGGCATTGCCCAATTTGAGCGAGATCTCACTTCTGAACGGACAAAGGAAGGCATTTTAGCTGCAAAAAAACGGGGAAAATATCCTGGAAGACCAAAAGCTGATGAAGAAAAGATCAACTATGCCCTATATCTTATAGACCAAGGGATGAGCCGGACAGATGCTGCCGAAAAGGCCGGTATTTCCCGTATGACTCTATATCGTAAGCTACAAAGGGGTGAAAAACATTGAAAAGGAATTGGGAATTAGATGAGCTAATTGATCACTTTATCCTTATGCCTGATGAACAAGAGCAGATTCAACTAAAAAGAGGAAATACGAAACTTGGGTTTGCTGTCATGTTTAAGTTTTTTCAATACGAAGCTAGGTTCCCTCATACCAAGAGTGAGATACCAAAGACAGTTATAGAGTACATCGCTAAGCAGCTAGAGATGAATCCCGATGTCTTTTCTGAATATCATTGGACCGGACGTACCATTACTTATCAACGTTCGGAAATCCGTACCTATTTTGGATTTCGCGAAACTACTCTGCAGGATGTAGACTTATTGGCAGACTGGCTATGTAAGAACGTGTTATTTCATAGCCATGAATTCAACTATGTTGAGGATAAGTTATACCAACAATATAGAGAATTAAAAATTGTGCCTCCCACCCCAGATCGTGTAGAGCGTCTTATTCGCTCTGCTACCTACTCCTATGAAGATCAATTTTTCACCTCTATTTATCAAAGACTTTCTAGCCAGACATGTGAAGGGTTGGATAAATTAATTAACCTTTTAGAAAAAGTCGAAGACACCTCAGAAGCAAAAGAATTATTAACATTTCATGAATTAAAGTCCGATCCTGGACGCATTGGATTAGAAACAGTCTTCAAAGAACTTCGGAAACTTCAAACCATAAAAGAGCTGCAATTACCCTATGATTTGTTTAACGATATTTCACCAAAAGTTTTAAAGAAATACAGAAAGCGTACAGCAACAGAGGATATCCGTGAATTGCGCCGGCATCCACCCCAGATTCGCTACACACTTTTATCTTCCTTCTTTTGGCTTCGAAGAGCAGAAATTACAGACGGTCTGATTGAACTGCTTATACAAATTATTCATCGTATTAATGTTAGGGCCGAACGTAAAGTGGATAAAGAATTAATACATAATTTAAGGAAGGTAAATGGGAAAAACAATCTATTGTTCCAAATGGCTGAAAAAGCGTTAGATAATCCAGATGGAATTATTCGGGATGTCCTTTATCCTGTTATCAGCGAGGAAACACTTAAAGATTTAGTAAAGGAATTTAAACATACAGGGCCTGCCTACAAACAGAAGGTATATACGATTATTCGTTCATCGTACAGTTCCCATTACCGCAGGATGGTTCCTCGTATTTTGGATATGTTAGAGTTTTGTTCAAATAATGAGGCTCATCATCCAGTAATCAAAGCGTTAGAACTTATAAAAAAATATATAAATTCAAATGCTCACTTTTTCCCAGAGTCTGACCAGGTTCCATTAGATGGTGTGATCCGTCCCAGCTGGAGATACCTAGTCGTGGAACAGGAGACTTCAGGCGAAGAGAGGATCAATCGTATTAATTATGAGATTAGCACCTTGCAAGTCTTACGTGATAAGCTGCGTTGCAAAGAAATATGGGTACCTGGTTCGGAACGATATCGTAATCCAGATGAAGATCTGCCACAGGACTTTGAACTGCACCGTGAAGAGAACTATAAAGCATTGAAAAAACCTATTAATCCCGATGAGTTTATCGCAAATTTAAAGGAAGAAATGACAAAGGCATTAAATAAATTAGAACGTAAAGTTTACACGCAAATCAGCTTCCTTGAGGATATCTAGTAAACTCGTCATTGGCCATTGTTTCATAATTTCAGCTTTTAGGCGTGATAGGTTAACTGGCTCCGGCACCGGATCAAAAGGAGAAATAGATATTCGACCGTTTCCCTTTCCTTTTGCCTTTTTAAAACAACTGCATCAAGAGAGGTCATTAGTAAAGATTTGCTACAGAAGAGGCTTATCTTGTGTTTATACGGTTTGGGGACAAATGCAGGGCTAAAGCGAGTTTCAAATGGGGAACATGGCGAAAAGTATAAAGATTTATTATATATACGGCGAAAATACATTGATAAAGACAATCTACGTAACGCTATTGCTGAGATTGTTAATGCCATTTTGTGAAATAAAATGACAGATATATGGGGAGAAGGAACAACTTCCTGTGCTTCCGATTCAAAGAAATTTGGTGCGTGGGACCAAAATCTAATGACTGAATGGCATATTCGGTATAGGGGCAGAGGTGTAATGATTTACTGGCATGTGGCTAAACACTCAACCTGTATCTATTCTCAATTAAAATCATGCTCTTCTTCTGAGGTAGCGTCTATGATTGAAGGAGTTTTAAAGCATTGTACAAACATGGAGGTTGAAAAAAATTATGTAGACAGTCACGGCCAAAGCGAAGTAGCTTTTGCCTTTTGCCATCTCTTGGGTTTTCAGCTTGTGCCAAGATTAAAAGCTATCAATTCACAAAAACTTTATAGGCCAGATAGTGGCATGAGTGATGCTTTCCCTAATTTACAACCGATTCTTACAAGACCTATCAACTGGGAATTAATTCGTCAGCAATATGATCAGATGATTAAATATGCTACAGCCCTGCGTCTTGGAACAGCCGAAACAGAGGCTATCTTAAAACGATTTACAAGAAGTAACTTAAAACACCCGACTTATCAAGCACTGTCTGAGTTGGGAAAAGTTATTAAAACCATTTTCTTGTGTGATTATTTGGATTCTGAAGATATTCGGAGAGAAATTAATGAAGGCCTTAATGTTGTAGAGAATTGGAATTCCGCAAATGGCTTTATTTTTTACGGAAAAGGTGGAGAAATTTCTACAAATAGATTGGAAGACCAAGAGGTTGCCATTCTTTCTCTGCATTTACTACAAAATTGTCTCGTGTATATTAATACACTCATGATTCAATCTGTATTATCAGAAAAGCAGTGGCAGGATATGATGACACCTGAAGACTTAAGAGCGTTAAGTCCACTTATATATAGCCATGTAAATCCTTATGGTATCTTTAAATTGGATATGATGGAGAGAATTCCAATCGAAGAAAGGCAATCAGAAATAGAAAACACTTCGCATATTTAACTTTATTCCTTATTGCGGGTAGTGACAGCTTCGCTGGTACTACCCCTATTAGAGGATTACATAAAGCATTTTCAACATAGCTGTATTCCCTTTCCTAACATGGAACACGTATTAAAAGAGCTTAGAAATAGAGGGATCTTATTGGGTATGATTACAAATGGATTCACTGAATTTCAACTCCTAAATATTCGTACCTTAGGGATTGATAAATACATGGATATCATATTAGTGTCAGAGCAAGAAGGGATTAAAAAACCTCAAGCTGAAATCTTTCTGAGAGCGTTAGAGAGATTGGGTGTCGATCCTAAAGAGAGTGTGTATGTAGGGGATCATCCGGAGAACGATGTAATAGCAGCTCGGAATGTGGGAATGAATGCAGTATGGAAGAAAGATATATTTTGGGGAAATCCGTTTAAAGATGAACATGTAATTGATGATTTAAAAGAGCTGCCACCTTTAATCAACTTACTTTAAGGCTTTTAATTGACTTCCAAGAACGTATAGTGTAGCTTACACTATTAGTTTAGGCTCAAAGACTGTCCCTGTTCGAAACGGCGTACCTGGTAACGGGTGCTTTTCTTCAATAACGATCTTCAACAATCGGGCACAATTCTGTAGTAAGGATTGTGTTCTTTTTTATGTTAAGGTTCAGATTGTGGAACAACACATTTAAAGTAATTTGGTAAACGTGAATATATTGTGAATTTTTTCACTTAAACTAACTGGCAGAATAGTTTAACAAGGATTTTGGGATTTTTAACAGAATATTTTACGATAACCAGTTATAAATTCAATGAAAAGTAAAGAGAGGGAGTACTAGTGAAAAGCGAACACATTATTAGGCAGGCTACGGAATCAGATATCCTGTCTATTCTAGAAATATACAATCAAGGAATTGAAGATCGTATTGCAACTTTAGAAGAAGAAACCAAAGACTATTTATACATGAGAGAATGGTTTCAAAAACATCAGGACCGTTATAAAGTGGTGGTAGTTGAACAAGACAGGACCGTTATGGGATGGGCTTCCTTAAATCCATATAGTAACCGGTGTGCCTATGATGGGGTTGCGGATCTATCCATATACATTTCAAGGGGACATAGAGGGAAAGGATTGGGGAAAGAGCTGCTGGCTGATTGAATACTTGGCGAAGGCAGATAACTTTCATAAAATTGTCCTGTTTACTTTCCCATTTAATCAATTAGGTCAAGGATTATACTCAAAAATGGGATTTCGTGAGGTAGGGATATTTAAAAACCATGGGATTTTAGACGGGAAATTCGTTGATGTAATGGCAATGGAGAAATTATTATAATCTTAATTATTTGATTGATAGCCATAAGTTAATTGCGGTTATCAATCTTTTTTCTTTACATTAACTTTACATTCAATTTCTTGAATTTTATCTATAAGTGATTTATTATATAAGCAAATGATTATATTTAAATGCAAAAGTAGATATGGCAAAAATCAGTGAGCCATGTATAAAGTGTCTGATTTAACAGAAACTAGAACAAATTAAATTCGGTTTGAAATTCCAATAAGTATATAATTATTTACTTATTAATTGAGTTGTCAGGAGGTGTATATCATGTCAGAATCAACCGTTCAATTAGAGAACGTAGCTAACATCTTAAAATTATTAGGCGATAAAACCCGTTTAACTATGATCAAAATTCTTGATACTCACGATGCTTGTGTATGCGAATTCGTTGAAATATTTAAAACAAGTCAGCCTGCCATTAGCCAGCACATTCGTAAGTTAAAAGATGCTGAGTTAGTGAGGGAAACAAGAAGAGGGCAATGGATCATTTACTCTTTGAGTAAAGACAGTCCTTATTATCCATTGGTCCAAGATCTACTTCTACATCTTCCAAATCAAGATTTTAGATTGAAGGAATTGGAAGAACAAGGACTGAGAATTTCATGTGAATAATTGGAGGTTTCAACATTGGTATCAACCATACTTGCATCATTGATTTTTATAATTACTCTTATTTTGGTTATATGGCAACCTAAAAATTTATCAATTGGTTGGTCAGCTTGTGGGGGAGCGATTCTCGCACTATTGATTGGAGTAGTCGACATCCACGATGTAATAGAAGTAACCAAAATTGTTTGGAACGCTACTTTTTCTTTCATTGCTATCATTATTATTTCGTTAATATTAGATGAAATTGGTTTCTTTGAATGGGCTGCCTTGCACATGGCACGAGCGGCGAAAGGAAACGGAATAAAAATGTTCGTATATGTGAGCATCCTGGGTGCTCTTGTCGCAGCATTTTTCGCCAATGATGGTGCAGCTCTTATACTTACGCCAATTGTTTTAGCGATGGTTCGTAATTTAAAGTTGGAAGACAAAATGATTTTCCCGTTCATTATTGCCAGTGGGTTTATTGCCGATACGACCTCATTGCCTCTAGTGGTAAGTAATCTTGTGAATATCGTATCTGCTGACTTTTTTGGAATTGGATTTGTTCATTTTGCATCAAGAATGATTATTCCAAATTTATTTTCTTTAGTGGCAAGTATCTTGGTGCTATTTCTTTACTTCAGGAGAAGCATTCCGAAACAATATGATTTATCAAAATTAAAAAAACCAGTTGATGCGATTCGTGATGAAAAAATGTTTCGTTTGTCTTGGGTTGTATTAGCTGTTTTATTAGCTGGTTACTTTATTAGCCAAACACTTCACGTTCCTGTTTCGATCATTGCAGGTGTGGTTGCAATCTTCTTCTTATTTATGGGAAGAAGAAGCCATGCAATCGAAACCAAAAAAGTCATAAAAGGAGCACCTTGGGCGATCGTATTTTTCTCGATTGGAATGTATGTAGTGGTTTATGGCTTACGAAATGCAGGCTTAACTGGCGTACTTGCAGATGTAATTCAAGCATGTGCCAATCATGGATTATTTATAGGAACCATTTCTATGGGCTTCATCGCAGCTATACTTTCTTCCATTATGAATAACATGCCAACGGTGATGATTGACGCTCTTGCAATAGCAGATACACATACAGTAGGTGTTATCAAAGAAGGGCTCGTATTTGCGAATGTCATTGGTTCTGATTTAGGTCCAAAAATAACTCCTATTGGGTCACTTGCCACCTTATTATGGCTACATGTTTTGAAAACAAAAGGAGTTAAAATCTCTTGGGGTACCTATTTTAAAACAGGTATTGTCTTAACAATCCCAGTATTGTTTATCACACTATTAGGTTTATACCTATGGTTGTTAATAGTCTAACTAAAAAATCAAACCAACAGAAAAAGGAGAAAAACTACTATGTCTAAAAAAACAATCTATTTTCTATGTACAGGTAACTCTTGCCGAAGCCAAATGGCAGAAGGATGGGCTAAAAAACATTTAGGTGATGAATGGGAAGTGCGTAGTGCTGGTATTGAAGCACATGGCCTAAACCCAAGTGCAGTTAAAGCGATGAATGAAGCTGGAATTGATATTTCAAATCAAACATCCGATATAATCGACCCTGAAATCTTAAACAATGCTGATTTAGTTGTCACTTTATGTGGTGATGCGGCTGATAAATGTCCAGTTACTCCACCTAAAGTAAAACGAGTTCACTGGGGCTTTGATGACCCTGCAAAAGCTCAAGGAACTGACGAAGAAAAATGGGCATTCTTCCAACGTGTCCGTGACGAAATCGGAGATCGCATTAAGCGTTTTTCAGAAACTGGTGAGTAAAAGAGAGTTTAATAGCCAAGGGTAAAAATACTCTTGGCTTAAATTTTAATATCCATATAAGTGAATACTTATATTCCGTGAAAATAGGAGGTTTTTTAAATGAGTAAAGTTGAGATTTTTGACCCAGCATTGTGCTGTGCTACAGGTGTTTGTGGTCCAAGCGTTGATCCTGAGTTAACTAGAGTGGCAACTGCTATCTTTCTATTGGAGAAAAAAGGATATGACATCAAACGATATAACCTTGGATTTGAACCAGCTGTTTTTGTTGAGAACAAAGAGGTAAACAAAATCCTTCATGAAAAGGGTCCAGATGCACTCCCAGTAACCTTAATTGAAGGTGAAATTGCTAAAATTGGAGCCTATCCAACAAACGATGAATTTGCGGAATGGTTTGGAGTACAAGCTGAGGAACTTAGCGAAAAACCAAAACCACGTCTTACAATTGATTTAAAACCATCGAAATAAGAAAGAAGTGAAAATCATGTTTCAATCTTTCAATCCGAAAATGATTGTGAACACCAAGTTTTTATTTTTGACAGGAAAAGGTGGAGTAGGGAAAACATCCACTGCGTGTGCAACAGCTGTAGCCCTAGCTGATGAAGGGAAAAAGGTCTTGCTTGTAAGTACGGACCCTGCCTCAAACTTACAGGATGTGTTGGAAGTTGGACTAACGAATACTCCAATGCCAATCCAGAGTGTTCCAAACTTATATGCTTGTAATCTTGACCCTGAAGAAGCTGCAAAAGCCTATCGAGACAGAATTATTGGGCCTTATCGTGGGAAACTTCCTGACGCAGTAGTGGCTACTATGGAGGAACAGTTATCAGGGGCTTGTACAGTTGAAATTGCAGCATTCGATGAGTTTACAAATTTATTGGCTGACCCTAACGTGGTTAGTGCTTACGAGCATATCATCTTTGATACGGCACCTACGGGTCATACTCTTCGGCTTCTTCAGTTGCCAACTGCCTGGAGTGGTTTTTTAGAAGAGAACACACATGGTTCCTCTTGTTTAGGCCCTTTATCTGGGTTGTCAGAAAAGAAGCAAATCTATTCCATTACAATGGACGCACTATCGGACTCAACTAAAACAACGCTCATACTTGTTGCAAGACCCGATGAGTCTTCATTACTTGAGGCAAACCGTGCTTCAAAGGAATTAAAAGAAATTGGCATTTCAAATCGAGCTCTCATTATTAACGGTTTAATGCAATCTTATCTGCCAGACGATAAAGTTTCATCTGCGTTTTATGAACGACAACGTAATGCCATAAAGCAAATGCAAAACGATTTAAAACAAGTTGTGACCTATTCCTTACCTTTTGTTTCATATTCATTAACAGGTGTTCAAAACTTACGTTTCTTATTTAAACAGTATACAATGCAAGCTACACAATCAGAGGTTGAAGGCAATACTATATCTCTGCCTACCTTAAATAAAGTGATTGAAGACTTCTCCTTAAATAATACTAGAGTGATTTTTACAATGGGGAAGGGTGGTGTTGGAAAGACCACCATGGCATCTGCAATCGCCGTTGGATTAGTAGAAAAGGGTCATAAAGTACATCTAACCACAACAGACCCAGCTGCCCATTTAGAGTTTGTTTTTCAAAAAAGTGAGCTAAATGAACAATTAACCATTAGTCGTATTAATCCGACTGAAGAGGTTAAGGCTTACAAGGCAGAAGTGTTGTCGAAGGTAAGTAATGATCTTGATGAAGAAGCACTTGCCTATATTGAAGAAGACTTAAACTCTCCTTGTACGGAGGAGATTGCCGTATTTCGTGCTTTTGCAGAAGTGGTGGCTCGTTCAAAGGATGAAATCGTTGTGATCGATACAGCCCCTACTGGGCACACCTTACTCCTTTTAGACGCAGCCCAGTCTTATCATAAAGAACTAGCCCGTTCAACAGGGGAAATACCTGAGAGCGTAAAAACGCTGCTGCCTCGTTTAAGGAATCCAAAAGAAACCAGCGTAGTCATTGTAACGTTAGCAGAAGCAACTCCTGTTTTAGAAGCAAGTCGATTACAGGAAGATTTAAACCGTGCAGATATAACCCCTAAATGGTGGTTAATTAACCAGAGCCTTTACGCCACTGAAACAAAAGATCCTATATTAAAGGGAAGAGCAGAAGCTGAAAAAGGTTGGATTAACAAAGTGAGCACCGAATTAACAGAAAAATGTGCAATAGTTCCTTTAATGAGCGAAGAAAACAAAGGATACAAACAGTTAAAAAAGTTTATTGACTGATAACGGAGGGGAACCGTATGGAAAAGGTCGTTATTCTTGGAACAGGCCCTGCTGGTTTAACAGCAGCGATTTATTTAGCAAGAGCAAACATGAAGCCACTGGTTATTGAGGGCAATCAGCCAGGTGGACAATTAACGTTAACCACAGAGGTCGAGAACTTCCCAGGATTTGTAGATGGCATTATGGGCCCAGAATTAATGGATAATATGAGAAAACAAGCAGAACGTTTTGGTGCAGAATTTAAAAAAGGTTGGGTTACCAATGTTGACCTATCTAAAAAGCCATTCACCTTACAAGTAAACGAATTAGGAGAAATACAAACGGATTCTCTTATCCTTTCGACAGGTGCATCAGCTAGACTGCTTAATATTCCTGGTGAAAAAGAGAATATTGGTCGAGGGGTTAGCACTTGTGCAACTTGTGACGGTTTCTTTTTTCGTGGAAAAAAAGTCATTATTGTTGGTGGTGGAGATTCTGCTATGGAAGAGGCAAACTTCTTAACCAAATTCGCATCAGAAGTGATCACTGTTCACCGTAGAGACGAGCTAAGAGCCTCAAAAATTATGCAGGACCGTGCCAAAGGAAATAACAAAATTTCTTGGGCACTTAACAAAACTCCTATAGAAGTTCTTTCGGATGGCGTGAAAGTGACAGGTTTAAAGGTTCGTGACAACGAAACAGGGAAAGAAGAAGTAATTCAAACAGACGGGATTTTTGTCGCAATTGGACATACACCAAATACTGCTTTCCTGAATGGTCAAATCGATACCGATGAAACAGGGTACATTAATGTCATACCTGGAACAACAGAGACCAATATTCCTGGTGTATTCGCTTGTGGGGACGTTCAAGATAGGAAATATCGCCAAGCCATTACAGCAGCAGGAACGGGTTGTATGGCTGCGTTAGATGCAGAACGATATTTAGAAAGCAATGCTACTCATGATTGGAGGGAAATCCTTATAAAGGTGGAGTAAACCATGGCTACAAAGAACTTTAATGAATTGATTAAAGATCGGATTTATTTCGGTGGAGCAGATGATGTGAAAGATATAATGGAAAATGAAAAAGCCGATGTTATTTTCGATTTGCGGGCAGAGTCACATGAGAACAAGTCAGGCTACGATCGTCTTCATAGCCCAATCGTAGATGATGCCGAACATCAAGACGAATCAATTAAAAAATCGATTGAACATGTTGTAAACGCCTATAACGAAGGGAAAAAGGTTTATTTCCATTGTGGTGGTGGTAGTACTCGTGCGGGTACTGTTGCAGTTGGAACCTTATTGTCATTAGGTAAAGCAAAGACAATCGATGAAGCTGAAGAAATGGCTAAGGCAGCTCGTCCAAAAGTTAATGTAAAGCCTCAAATGAAAGAAGCGCTACAACGCATTTATCCTGATGCTTAATATGATTCATGGATAAGACTTTTTAATTTCCTGAATGTTAAAAAGCAAGTAAGATAAGTAAGAGTAAATTTTTTTGAAAGGTGATGGACAAATTGAATATCACAGATCAAGCACGTGATGTACTAAAGCAACTGCTTGAAGAACATGATGCCAAAAACATTCGTGTTTATTTTGGAGGAATGTCTTGAGGGGCTCCAAAAGTTGGGCTGGCTTTGGACAAGCCAGATGATAATGATAAAGTAGTAACCATTAATGAAATACAAGTTGCAATCGATCCTGATATTGAGCCTTATACGAGTGACCTCACTCTTGATTTTAATCAAGAGGCTAATGGGCTTGTGTTATTGGGAAATGAAAGCAACTGTTGTTAAAAAAAGACCTTAGCAGGTCTTTTTTTGTTTTATATATTCGTAAGGCAACTTTTGTCCAGTTCGCAGTAGGCATCCAAAAAATGCTGATAGGTTTGTAAGCCGTATTCATTAGTGTTGTGATGAAAAAATAACTCAATGGCAATCTCTTTTGATTGCTCAATTGTACAATTTCTAGAAATCTTAATTAGGTTTAAATATGATAAGAAATATTCCTTCTTTAATACACCTGCATGATTTACTGTCATAAAACCACCTCCTTAATAAAAGGGTCTCATAAAGCTGAGACCCTTCGTTCATTAACAGCAGCTTGCTGTATTCTTGCCTTGAGAATCCGTAGAACAACACTCCACCTTATCTGTCTTCGGCTCTGTTGTGCAACAAGTAGAATCATGTGCACTGGTTCCTTCAACATTTGCCTTGGTATAGAAAAACTCCCATTCGTTACCATCGGGGTCGTTAACCCAAAACTTATCTTGGAGAGCGTAACAACACGTTGTGTTAATTTCTTCGAGCTGAGGCTCAATTCCGACTTCTGAAAGTCTATTTTTATGAGACATAACCTCTTCTGTACTTTCTACTTGAATACCAAAATGTCCAACCTGATTTCCACTTACTTCATCTTGAAGATTAAGCGTAAAGTTTAATCCCGGTGATTTAAGCAGGAACTTTGCGTAACCTGGCTTTATTTTTACTGGTTCAGCTCCAAATAATTTGCTATAAAACTCGATCGATTTCTCCAGGTTTGTTACGTTAAGACCAACATGTGCATATTTCATTTTGATTTCCTCCTAATTTTTAAAAAATTTTTTAATTTAACCGCTTACGAGCGTATCTTGTGGCTGTTTCAACTTTCCAATTTGATCATTGGTGTCTCTGGGCAACACCTCCTTAGCAGCCACAAGCGCAACAGCGATTAGTTTGCATGATACTTGATTTTTCAGCTACTTTTTGAATGAATGTTTCCGTTTGTAAATCCCCATATTTCCAAGCATTTCTGGCCTTTTTCTCTATTTCTTCTTGGCGGATCTTAATCATTTGATACACCTCAAACTCATTAAACATCACGAATCCCTCCTTTTAAATTATTTGCAATTTGCAAGTATTTATTTTAAATAAATGAGCAAGTGTTTCTTGCTCAAAGTAACGGTTTACAACAAACGGTTGATTTTGACATGGCATCATTTAGAAGTTTGATCGATTTAATCACCATATCTCGTTCAAACTCACTCATATTTGAAAATACTTCGTTTAGATATTGGTTCATATCCGCATCAATCTTTGCAGCAACATAATTGCCTTGCGCAGTTAGGGATAATTGATACACACGTTTGTCTTCTGGAAGGGGAGTTTTTTTCACCAGTTCCATCTTAATCAATGTTTGTATCTGCCGGCTAAAAGTTGTGATATCCATCCCGAGAGTATCAGCGACCTGTTGCATGGAAGGTCGGTCTTTACGAAGGATCTCATATAGGATATGGCTTTGAACCAGGGATATTTCATCTCCCCCAATTTGGCAGCAGTTTTTATTCAAAAGACCGAATTGTCTTGTCATAACCTGGAACAACTCTCGAACGTTTTCCATTATATTCACCTCTGATTTATTTATATTCTATTTATTTGCAAATTGCAACTTATTTTCTTTGAAAATGAAAAAAATTTTTATATAATCAATTTAAACAGATGAAGTTTAGGGGGATTTATATGAAAGCAGTCTTTAAAACAAGGTTGGCTTCAATAAATGATCTGGAATCCATATTAAGCATTTACAACCAAGGGATTGAAGATAGGATTGCAACATTGGAGGAAGATCAGAAAGATATTGGATACATGACAGAATGGTTTAGCAACCATAACCGGCGTTTTGCAGTTATAGTAATCGAAAATAACGATAAAATTGTCGGATGGGCATCATTAAATTCATATTCCAACCGGTGCGCCTATGCTGGGGTAGCTGATTTATCAATTTATATAAGGAGGGATTACAGAGGTAAAGGAGCTGGTACGTTATTACTAAATGAAATTGAACGTACTGCAATTAAGAATGAATTTAATAAAATTATTCTTTTTACATTCCCTTTTAATAATCTGGGGCAAAGTCTTTACAGAAAAAATGGTTATAGAGAAGTGGGGATATTCAAAAACCAAGGGAAATTAGATGGTCGCTTTGTTGATGTAATGATCATGGAAAAGATTTTTAATTAATAGCTAATAACAGAGGAGCAAATAGTGAGCTCAGGCTATCTATATTTCATCTCTTTTAGGTTTTTAATATGATGCACCCGTAGTCAAGGCACTACATTTTTGAGCACAATATAAGCAAATTTAACCACATTCTTGCGAAGATTGTGAAGCAATGTACTTAAAGTAACGGGGGCATTCCTTCAATAAGGGATGCTGATTGTAGCTAAAACATTGGTGTTGCTACATTAACTTACCTTGACGAAAATAAATAATGAAAGCTAAGCACCGTCCTTTCTCTACATTTTGTAATCAGGAAAGGGTGGTGTTTTATTATGTGAATTACAGCAAACGGATCTTGAAAAAATTGTAACGTTTTATCTTCTTTTGTAGAAAACAAACAACTAATACATTAATCATGCTAAAGTGAACAAAACATATCTGAGGAGGAAGGGTAGTGCAGTATATTGATAGTTTCGGTTGGGTTTTAAATATAATTCTATTGATTTGTTTTGTTATAGCATTATTGGCGCTAATGAGAAAACCGAAAGAAAATCGAAAGAACACAAAGAAGAAAATGTGAAGGATTGTACTTAAATGTAGTGTAGTGCCTTATTAAATTTATGATGGTACTACTATATACAAAATCACCTGATTTTTCACTAAAAAACAGGTGATTTTGTATTTTTAATAGACTTAGGAGTTTATTTATTTACCATTAAAAGCTTGGGATCTGGATTTTTTAAATAAAGTTCATCCAGTTTAATACCACAAGCCTTAGCGTGAATTACAGGGTCGTATACCTTTTTGTTTTTTAGAACTGTATAAATAAGAGCTGCTATTTTGCCACAAAGATGTCCAATCGCCTTTTTCTTGTTCATTCCCTCTTTAACCTTACGGTCATAATATACTTTGAAGACAGTAGGGTGCTTTTCACCGTTTGCTAAAACAATTAAAGCTATTTGATAAAGAACTCTTCTAGCATCTCGTACACCGCTGTACGTTTGCCTAGTACCAGTTACAGATGTTCCTGATTGCTTATTTTCTGCTGAAACTCCAAGATATTTTTTAAACTCTTTATATGTACTGAATCGTTCGATATCACCAATTACCCCAATTAATGTACAAGCGATATTTTCACTGATGAAGGGGAGAGACATAAGAATTTCAGTGTAAGGATGCGGATCGACACCCTTATTAGGATTTCCCCATAGTAGTGTATGAATCTCTTGATCGATGCGTTTTAAGCCCTCTTCAAGCCGTAAGGCTTCTTCTATAACCCATTTTTGCCTTTCCACAAGGTGTTCAGCTGGTACCGCAATCGTATTAGGTATAACTTTTGCTAAGGTATTTGCTGCTTTTTTTGCTACTCCCTTTGCTCCAGCCTTAATTAAAGTCTGATATATTTCTTCAGCCGTAGCTTCTTTCATATGAAGCCCAGTAGGATACTTTAATACTAATTTCATCACAGATGGGCTTGATAGACTTTTAAACGCCTTATTTAAATCGGGGTGAGTTATTTTTAAAAGTTGTTGCACCTGGTTTTTTCTCCGGGTTAGTTGCACATTCAAATACCAACGATCACGCATTACTGTTCGAAACAACGATTGAAGAACAGATTGCGGTCTAATAAGTGAAACACCTTGCATATGAGGGTGTAACTGCTTATGCCACCCCATATATGACATTACTTTGGCATCCATTGAATCAGTCTTTTCGGAGATACCTAGATTGTTTTTTCGAAATTCAGCAACAGCTCTATTCTCGAATTGAAACAGATCATACCCTTCGTTTAATAAGACCTGTTGTACGAGGTAAGAATAGTGTCCTCCAGTTGGTTCTAATAGAATTAAAAAGTCCCTTTTAGTAAGCGGAAATTGTTTTTCAATCTTTTCCAGAGCCTTTAAAAATTCGGCAATTCCAGCACTGTCAGAGTTGAATTTCATTGTCTTAGTTCGTTTCCAAGCAACCCCTTTTGGATCTAAGAACGCATCAAATGGAATACAGGATGCGACGTGAAAACTCGCTCCTATATCAATACCAACATAAAACTGATAAAATTTACGCTTTGCTTGGTTGTCGTTGTGCGTGTCATTTCCATAACTAAATGGAGTAATGCTATCATTCATCATTTCTCCTCCTAGATGCAGTATGACATATCTGACTATCCAAGTTTCTGTTAGAGCTTTATGCCCAATGTAGTATGTCAGGATTATATCGCCAGATATTAAATCTCATATTTAACACAAGAGTCTAGTTTCCTAGCTCCAACCAACGGCAGAGTTTCAACTGCTTAAAATGATATTGTTTTTGTAATTTGCTCAATATAGTCTTTAAACAAAATTTTATATACGACAAAAATCCAAGAATTCCTCCTATAGAAACAAAAAATCCTGCAAAAAATGACAGGATTTTTATAAATTAAAAAATGAAAATAATGTGCAGTGCCATAAAAAATTGTGGAGTGCCTCACATCAATATAAGAGGTCTAGAATTATAGCCCCAACTCTAATGATAGAATCATTTAAAGGTCACTGCACAAGTATATTTTACAGCACTTTTGGCAATAAAAAAACAATGTCCCCAAACAAACGGTAGAGTTCCACTAAATAAGTGATCCCACGTTTAAGTCAAAGGTACATTGTTAACACAATTATAATTAATTAAAGAAATCTTTCAAATAAATTTTACACAATTAAAATTATAGCACTTAGGGTTCCCAGTATGTAGTGTATTAAATGAGGTTATAAATCAGTTAAAGTATTACAGAAACAAACGGATGCAAGAGTTCAACAAGCGTTGCTGTGGCAGCGTTTTTTTTCCTATTGAGTTATAGGTCAGGAGTGGAACAAGAATTCGTTTTTTTTCCTAGTTGTTTCTCTGAATTTAACGTCAATTATCTGTTCTGTTTTATTATCGAATATTATATTGACAAATACACCGAATTCTTAGTTGTTTTCTTTTAACCATAATTTGAATTTTTCTACGGAGGTATTTTCTCCTTTGTCCCTTCCAATATGAAGATAATCAATAATTTTTGCTTGAGGATACTTTTCCTTTGTCTTTTGCATAGTGATTTTACCCCATTTAGCATACGGGGGAATAGGTTTTTGTTGTGCATTTGTTGTAGTGATAAAATAATGTAAAAATAAATTATTAAAGCCGACAATTACTGTTATGAATAAACAAATAAGCAGCTTTTTCAATTAACATTCCTCTTTTTTATTTTCTTTTATCT
Source organism: Bacillus sp. ISL-18 (assembly GCF_018613415.1). Classification (GTDB taxonomy): domain Bacteria; phylum Bacillota; class Bacilli; order Bacillales; family Cytobacillaceae; genus Neobacillus. The sequence goes on from NZ_JAGGQG010000036.1 coordinate 22,021, forward strand.
TTGCTTTTTTAAAAAATTTTATGTGAATAGAAGGATATATTTTGAAAACTAAGATGGGTTCTTCTTCAACTCCCTCAGTTTAATACGATTTTCTCCCGAATGCTCGCTTATTCGCAGGATTTCACACCCCTTTAATTAAGGTTAACGGTTACTCGAAATGAGTTCAGATCATTATGGCTTCGTGAAGGCATAGCGAAATAAAGGAGCGAATTCATACTCCATATTTTACCATATGATGTACATCTCCACGCCGCCCCTGGAGGCTTTCCCTCCCATGTCTCAACGGGTCAATCGCCCTATCATTCCTTCGTCATGCCTATCCAAGGGGTGGAGGCCAGTTTTGCTAAACTGATGGGTCTGTGCCCTTATGTTGAAGGAATCTGGTACTCCGTACATATTTGAAATCCTACGAATAAGCCAACATTCGGTTTATATAAGTCTGCTATATTATATATTTCTATCATAAAAGGGGATGAATTATATTCGATTCTGTAAGTGATTAGGCTGCCAAAGGTGATAATGGTTGAAGTTTATCAGGACAATAGGTTTCATTTCGTCGAGATATACCTACAAAAATCCTAGCTAGCTTACCAAGTAACTTCATAATCGATTTCATTTTCTTCATTTTTTTCACTTTAACAGTATGGGAATGTAATGCTTTGAATTCTGGGTTGTTCATCACAAGGCTCATTGTCGCTAGGTAGAGGAACCGCCGTAATCTCGATCTTCCACGTTTAGAAATGACGATTTGACCTTTCCACTTCCCTGAACTTGCTTCAGCTAGGTGCAATCCTGCATGGCGAAGTAAAGAATTTCCGTGAGAAAAACCGCTTAAATCACCAGCTTCACCTAATATGCCAGCTAAGGAAATTTCACTAATTCCCTTAATGGTAAGTAATTTCTTAGCGAAAGGGATTTTATTTAATGCATCAGTAACTTGTTCCTCAACTCTTTCGAGTTGTGTTACAACTAAATCATATTCTTCTAATAACTGTTCCAAATGAAATTTATAAGCATCAAGTGCTTGTCTTGTGCCAACAGATTTCTTGGCTACTTGAAGAAGTAAAAGGGCCTTTTTTAACCCAGGTTGTCTCTTCATTATTGATTTCCAACCTGCTATAACCTCATGAGGCTGTAAATTAACCAATTCTAGGGGAGATGGAAATAGACGAAGGGTTGCGATTGCCCCTTTAGCCTTAATATCTTTAAACATCTGTCGGAGTTCTGGAAATACAATATCTACCCACCGATTTAATTGATTAATAGAGCTAACAAGTCGTTTAACGACTACATCACGGTTAGACATAAGAACCCTTAGTTTTTCGAACGGTTCTGATGTGTACACGATTTTCTTTATTCTTTTTTACTAAATGTGGATTTACCGTTACTACTTCAATAGCTTGTTTAGAAAGCCATTTTGAAAGATTGATCCAGTAGTGTCCAGTTGGTTCCATCCTAACTATAGTTTCATCTAGGTTATTTAATCTTTGAAGATTTTTAATCCATTTTATTAAACTTGCAAATCCCTCTTCATTATTTTTGAATGTAAGTGGATCTCCGACAACAATTCCACGGAAATTAACAGCTCGTGCTACATGTAATTGTTGAGCAATGTCCACACCAACAACGAGATGTTTAACGGAAATTCTTTCTATTAGTTGATTTTGTTTGTTTTGCATTTTAAACTTCATAGTAGGGTTCCTCCTAAGGTTGTGAGTTAGAGTGGTGTCTATACTCATATCTTACTGAGGAGCCCTATTTTTTTCAAAGTCGAAAAATAACGATCTACAGGAATGCTAAAGAAGCAGTTTACTTGAAGAAGGATTGTTGAGTTTATCTGCCGAATTGATTAATTTAAATGATAAAATAGAGGTGCTTAATGGAGATTTTGTATGATGATAAATATCATCTGCATTTAGGTTTTTACGAGGATAATTATGATTATGAGTCGATAGCATTTAAAAGGGAATCTGAGGATATATGGGATATATTCTTTGATTTTAAAGGGTATGGAATTAATAATATTACCCCAGAAAACGAATTAACATTAGAACCATTTGGAACAAGAATTTTTTCCATTTACAATAAAGAAATTGATTATGATATTGGAGTAAAACAGTTTAAGCAATGGTTATCCATTAATAAAATAATCTAAATCGTTGGTTAATGAAGATAATCGCTACGGCGTTTTGTTGTTGTGCTAACGGGGCAGCATTCCTGTAATGA
>NZ_JAGGQG010000037.1 GCF_018613415.1 Bacillus sp. ISL-18
TTACGTTGGCTTCATTTCATAAAAAATGAATAGTATTGTTTGTTGACGTTTTTGTTTGTTTAGTTTTCAAAGAACAATGTCATCAGAAGCGACAAGATATATAGTAACATATCCTTCAAAAGTATGTCAACAAAATTTCTTAATTCTTTTTGACAATTACCTTTTCTCGAAGGAGCTTTATTAATATATCATTTCTATTCGTAAACATCCACATGTAAAATTATCCAATCACGCTTTTTCATTTGTTTAATTTTCCGTAGAGGATTCTTCATAATCCGGATAATCCTCACATAAAATGGACAGGTAAGGATTGTCCTAGGGGGTTATGAGCTTGACAAAGACTGATAAACAATTGGCGCTAGTATTTATAAAAGTATGAGAAAGACATTGTTAACGTATTGCTGCTTAATAATCGGGGCCAGTATGCAAGGAATGTCAATGTCCTTGTTTTTATTTCCTCACTCTATTCCATCTGGCGGGGCAGCTGGAATTGCGATTTTAATGAATCACTGGTTTCACCTCTCATTAGGCTTTTCCTTATGGATTGCTAATATCGTCTTTTTATTTTTTGCGATTCGTTATTTTGGTTTTACTTGGACATTTAAAACCATCATTTCAGTTGCCACTACCTCTTCAACTGTAAATTATTTAACACTGTATGTCCCGCATATCCATGTCCATCTATTATTGGACATGCTAGCCGGAAGTGTTTTTTTTGGAATTGGCGTAGGAATCCTCATTCGAGCGGGCGGATCCAGCGGTGGTATGGTCATTCCTGCTTTAATGATTGCTACTTACAAGAATTGGAGCCCTGGGAAAGTAATGATGGGCATCAACCTTTTAATTTTCTTATTAACTGCCTTGGTTATCGATTATAAAATTGTGATTTTCGCGATTATCTGCCAATTTTTTTCAACCAATATCATTGATTATATATATGAACTAAAAATTCATAAGATTAGCTTCCTAACGGCTAATTGGCGTAAAAGATAAGAAGACCCTCTATAGGATCTTCTTATCTTTTAAATACCCCATGACTTTATCTACAGATTGTTCAATCGACATTTTAGCAGAATCGATGATAATTTCTGGCTTAATCGGTGCTTCATAAGGAGAGGAGATTCCTGTGAATTCTGCGATTTCACCTTTTCGTGCCTTTTTATATAGTCCCTTTGGGTCGCGGTCTTCACAAACAACGATCGGACAACTTAAATAGATTTCAATAAACTCACCTGGCTCAAACAGATTGCGGACAAGTTCTCTGTCTTCTAGGAAGGGGGAAATAAAAGCAGTACATACTATTTGCCCACTGTCGACAAACAGTTTTGCTACTTCCCCAATTCTGCGGATATTCTCTTTTCTGTCCTCTGGAAGAAAGCTTAAATCACGATTTAAGCCATGACGGATATTGTCCCCATCCAATACAAAGCTTCGATAGCTTTCTTGAAACAACATCTGATCCACTGCATTTGCCAGTGTAGATTTTCCTGATCCGGACAAACCGGTAAACCAAAGAACGCAGCTTTTATGTCCATTTAAAAGATGACGATCTTTTTTTGAAATGGTTGTGTGATGCCAGGTGATATTACCTCTCTTATTCATTCTCCTACACCCTTTAGTTGTTTTGGCAGCTAGCCTATTCTTGAGTTTTCATTTATATTTGTCTCTTTCATGCCTTGAATAAGCGTCTCCACTACCTCTGGCCGGCTGAATTCCTTTGGAGGATGAACGCCATTACTCAGCATCCCTCGAACCGCTGTCCCCGATAAAATCACATGGTAACCCCGGTCATGAGGACATGTTTTTGCAGACGCCATGTTTTCACATTTTTTGCAGTAGAAACTATGTTCGAAAAATAGCGGCTTTATCCCTAATTCTTCTTCTGTAAAGTGACTGAAGATTTTTTGAGCATCATAGGTCCCATAATAATTTCCTACTCCTGCATGATCTCTTCCCACAATAAAATGTGTACATCCATAATTTTTCCGGACAATGGCATGAAAAATCGCTTCCCTGGGTCCAGCATAACGCATGGCAGCTGGAAAAACAGACAAGAAGACCCGGTCTTGCGGATAATAATTTTCGAGTAATACTTGATAGCTTTTCATTCTAATCTCACTTGGAATATCGTCAGCTTTTGTCTCACCAACCAACGGATTCAAGAATAACCCATCAACAATTTCTAAAGCTGATTTTTGAATATATTCATGCGCTCGATGAACAGGATTTCTCGTTTGAAAACCAACAACTGTTTCCCACCCTAGCTCCTTAAATTTCTCTCTCGTCTGTATAGGATCTAAATGAAAGCTTTCAAATTTAGCTTTCTCCAGCCTTTTGATAAGAGTTATCGGGCCTGCAAGATAAATATCCGGACGTTCAAAAAGCTTTTTAACACCAGGATGGTGAGGATCAATGGTTCTATATACTCTGTCAGCTTCTACCTTTTTATCCGGCTTAAACATTTCCTTTATGGTCATTACTCCATAAATGGTATTATCGTGTATTAAGTTGATGGTTTCTCCAATTTTAAGTAGTTTTGCTTTCTGAGGCTCCACAGCTAACGTAATCGGGATGGACCATGGAAGTCCGTTAGATAGTCTCATTTTCTCAACCACAGAATCATAATCCTTCTTTTCCATAAAACCTTCTAGCGGGCTATACGCCCCGTTTGCTATTAATTCAAGATCGCTTACTTCCAATTTACTTAGTTCGACAGAGTGACGAATATTTTCTTTTGAAAAATATTCGTCGATTCGATTAATTAATTTGCCGCCATGCGGCATACTCTCACCCATACCCTTTTCCTCCCTAGACCTCCCAAAACTCGGTCACCATGTTATTGATTTATCTTTATCCCTCGTGAAGGCCGCATTCTGTTTTTGTATTTCCGGCCCAGCGCCCTGCACGAAGATCTGCCGTATCGGTAACAGGCTGGGTACACGGGGCACAGCCGATACTCGGATACCCTTGGTCATGCAAAGGGTTATACGGAAGATTATTTAATGTAATATAGGTCATGATATCTTCCCATGACCAATGAATAAGAGGGCAAATTTTTACTTTATGAAATTTGTCATCCTTATTGATATATTGGGTATTTTGCCTTGTAAGGGATTGGTCTCTTCTTAAACCCGATATCCAGGCCGAAACATTGGCTAAGGCTTCTTTTAGGGGAACTACTTTTCTCATATGGCAGCATAAATTGGGATTATGTTTCCACAGTTCGTCCCCATACCATTTGGCTTGGTCCTCTAGGCTGGCCTTTGGCTTTAGCATCGTGATCTCGAGTGTTGGGTAACGTTCTTTAACCTTATCGATTAATTCATAGGTTTCGGGGAAATGCAGCCCTGTATCAAGAAAAATAATCTTTGCTTGTTTGTTAACTTTATAAATTAAATCAATTAGTACAATCCCTTCGGCGCCGAAACTGCAGGAATAAACAATATCATCTTTATATTCCTGATAGGCCCATTTTAAAGCATCTAAGAAATCTGGTTTTTTGTTCATAAAGGAGGCTATTTTCTCTTCATCCCAATTTTCATACGTTAACAGTTCTGACACTCCTTAGCCCTCCATTCATTCACTCATTTACACTTCTAAAGTCAAACATTGATTGTTTTCAACAATGATTTTATTCATGTTATTAATGTCGCCATCATTCACATAAGAGACTAGCCCCCGTATCCATGATCCGTGTCCGAAAACTAATACATGGTGGTAGTCCTTGTATTTTTTTAAAAATAGAGCAATTCGAGCTTCAAGGTTCTTTAAACTCTCACCTAGTACCAGTTCCTTAGGGTTTTCAATCCATTTATCACCATACTCATTGATGAGCTTACTTTTTGGGCCCCCCTCAAATGGACCAAAATCCAACTCATCTAATAATCCCTCAGTTTCAGGGTAATACCCATAAAGATGAGCGGTTTGGTGGGTTCGTTTCAGCGTACTGGCCAATACCAAGTCAAACGCCTCGTCTTTAAGAAGTTCCTTATTCTGTTTTATCTTTTTCGCAAACTCCACTGTAACAGGTGCGAGGTCTATGTCTCGCCTTCCTTGAAGCCATGTTTTTTTATTCCATTCTGTTGGAAGGTGCCGTATTAGGGTAAGGTACATCTTATGCCTCCAAAAAAAAGGTTTCACTTCTAAGTCCGCGGCGCTGTGATTCCAATACCAGTACATCGTGTAGTTTGACATTACCTAAATTGACATTAGGGCCAATTTCTTTTATAAAATACATTTGGTGCTTTGCGGATGGAGCTTCAAAAATAATTTTACGCGCATCTAAATCCTTCAATAATTCCTGGACTAAGTTAGATTTAACAGTGCCGCATTTATCATAAATTCCAGATGTACCGGAATCCCGGCCTTCCGTTATAACATAATCACATCCAGCGTCGAGCAGCACTTCTATTTCCTTTTTCCATTCCGTGATCGGCATTTCATTATTAGAATCCTTTGAACCGACTTCGGCAATGACATGAAAATCATTTTTTATTTGTGAAATAAGCTGAAGTCTCGCCTGTAGTGGAATATCCAAAGTTCCATTGGAAATTTCAAGCCATTCGATTCCTACACTGTTCAAGTAAGCTAAATATTCGGGAATCCTATTTTGGTAATAGCATTTCTCAAATAAGGTTCCACCACAATACGGTTTAATTTGGTGTTCCTTATAAAGATTCACTTTTTCCTTTAAATTGGGCGTAACATAGGCAGATCCAATACCAATTTTGGCAATATCAACCATGTCGCCATAATCAGCTAAAATATTTTTTAACTCCCCAAGCGGGGTCCCGAAATCAATAACAGAAGTCAAACCATACGTTCGATTTCCAGAAGTTCTTTCCGGCAATGTTAAAAAATTCATAGGCAATGCGCCTCCTCTATTTTTCTAGGATAGATTATTCAAAAACTGGGTTATTGTGTAAACAATGGGCTATTACACCTTGTAATTAGGCATTTGTCATGTATAAACATTCATCTAGAACAAACAATATAAAGGCTTAATTTTATAGTTAGGGGTGTACGTCCTTGCCAAAGCAAAAACATAAAGGCTTAACGATAGCAGCAATCGGTTCGATCCCGCTCATTTTGGTTCTGGGAAACTCGATGCTGATCCCTATCCTCCCAAGCATGAAAACAGAACTGAATGTAACCCAATTTCAAACTAGTTTGATTATCACCGTGTTTTCAATTGCGGCTGCAATCTCTATACCAGTCTTAGGTTATTTATCCGACCGATTTTCTCGAAAGGCCGTCATCATTCCTGCCCTTATACTGTACGGCTTGGGCGGGCTTTTAGCTGGAGCGGCGGCGGCTTGGTTTTCTAGTTCCTATACATGGATATTAGCCGGACGGATTATGCAGGGAATTGGTGCAGCAGGAACGGCCCCAATTGCAATGGCCTTAGCAGGCGATTTATTCAAGGGCGCCGAGCAAAGTAAGGTATTAGGTTTAGTAGAAGCATCCAATGGGTTTGGTAAAGTAATCAGCCCCATTATTGGGTCGTTATTAGCCTTACTCTTTTGGTATGCAGCCTTTTTTGCCTTTCCGATCTTTTGTTTCATATCCGTTTTATTCACCATCTTTTTCATTAAAGAAAAAAAGGCCGAAAAAGAGCCTCCTCCTGTTAAAAAATATGTTAGAGGCCTTGTATCTGTGTTTAAAACAGAGGGACGCTGGTTGTTTGCCGCCTATTTAACCGGGGCTTCCTGTTTATTTACCCTGTTTGGGATTTTGTTTTATATCTCTGACATCCTTGAGAAGGACCATCATATTGATGGTTTATTGAAAGGGGCTATTTTAGCCATACCGCTTTTATTTATGACGACTACTTCCTATATCACCGGAAGTAATATCGGCAAAAAAATGAGCCTTATGAAAAAATTAATTATCATTGGTTGTCTATTAATGACGGCTTCCTTTGCATCTCTAATGTTCTTTACCAAATTATTACCTTTTTTTGCAGTGCTGGTGGTCAGCAGTGTCGGCACGGGCCTTGTACTGCCTTGTATTAATAGCTTTATTACTGGCTCTGTCCCATCCGACAGAAGAGGATTTGTTACCTCATTATACGGTTCCGTTCGTTTTTTAGGAGTAGCAATAGGCCCGCCAATCTTTAGTACCTTAATGGAATGGTCCAGATCTGGAATGTTTCTTTCTACCGCAGGATTAACCTTATTATGTGGAATTCTTTGCATGATGCTGATCCATGTCGCTAAAAAGAAGCCAACGGAAGAAAACGATTCACTGTTTGAAAAGCTGCAATTTACGTAAAATGCCCATCCTAACCATTGATTGAAAAGGAGAAGATTTCATTGCAAATATATTTTTCACCCGAGGTCATTACCCCGGAATATCAAGTTTTAAATGTGGTTGATGGAAAAAACAAGGGAGTCGGGAATGTGGCCTTCTTATTTGCTGACAAAAAACTTTATGTATATGGCATATTGGAAGAGGATGAAGTGGGAGCTGATTTTAAAGATTTACTTACCCCCTACATTAAAGGACTTGCAAAAGCAAAGCCTGGACTCGATATCTTTTCTTGTGTGTATGTTGGATGCAAAAAGATTAAATTAAATGAAGAAGAAAAAGAATAAGGATTCCATTATTCCATAAACGGTTGGCTCAGAAATTTTGAACTGGGTCAACCGTTTTTTTGGAATACAAGAAGTGATGTCACAAGGCGGATAACTACTTCATAATGTAGTTTTATAAGTATTTTTTCTATGGAGTGCTGCCTAATGAGCTTTGGAATTATTTTCATGGGATTAGTGATTGGTTTTATGGTCGGGTTGACAGGCGTTGGTGGTGCAGCCTTGTTAACTCCGATTCTGATATTATTGGGTATAAATCCATCTATTGCTGTGGGGACGGATCTTTTCTACAACTCCATTACAAAACTCTTTGGATCAATTCAGCATTGGAGACAAAAGACCATCAACCTTAAACTCGTCAAATATTTAGCGATCGGAAGTATTCCCAGTGCGGTTATGGCTGTTGGTGTCCTACACTTTTTTGATTCTTATTTTCACAATCAAGAATTGGTGATTAAACATGCACTTGGCTATGTTTTAATACTGGTGGCATTGTCTACCCTGTTTAAAACGTTTATGAAAAATAAAAATAAGTGGAATCACCTGCAAATAAGGCCTCTTGAGGAGAAACGGGCATTAACGATTGGGTTAGGAGCGTTATTAGGCTTTATTGTTGGATTAACTTCGATTGGCTCTGGCTCATTATTTGCTTTAGCAATGATCTTTCTATATCGGTTAAGTCCATCAGAACTCGTTGGAACAGATATAGCCCATGCCTTCTTCCTCGTTACTGCAGCTGGAATTATGCATGCCGGTTTTGGTAATGTTGATTACCTCTTAATGCTTAATCTTCTAACTGGATCTATTCCAGGAGTCATGATAGGTAGCACCTTATCTTCAAAATTCCCCGAAAAACCATTAAGAACGATTATGGCCATCATGATTTTAATTAGCGGGTTTAAACTAATTTAATTTTCTCTCTTAAAATGAATTCATTTTAGAAAAAAACATGTCCTTCTCTAGAAAATATCAACATATAATATGTTGAAACGGATTTTCGGGAGGTAGCTATGTTTATTATCTTAGAAAAAGCAGTGTTGGGGATGGCCTTTTTACGATTATTATCAGGCAGTATCGAGATATTTGCCGCCATTTTAATGCTAAGGTTTAATTCAGTTGAAAAAGCATTAATGATTAATTCCTCACTCGCCCTTGTCGGTCCTATTATCTTAATTTTAACAACTACAATAGGCTTAGTAGGGATTGTTGGTGATATATCAGTCATGAAAATCGTCTGGATTTTACTCGGGGTTGCCTTTATTTTAATTGGCGTAAAATCTTAATTAGGGACCCTTTTTTGCCTATTAAAGGAAAAAAGCCTATCAGATTCGATAGGTCTGATAGGCTTAGTCATTGTCTTGTCGAGATCGGTCTTGTGGGTTTAGCATGTTTCCTCGCATATTGCTATACGGCACAGGAGAACGGAGAAGAACTAATTTAAAATCTAGAGGGTTAAATGGGATAAATGGATATAGATAAGGAATATTCATTGTTTTTGTTACGACTAAAAGTAGAATCCATAAAGTTATTCCTATTATTAAACCAGGGACTTGTAGGATTGCTACCATAATTAAAAAGAAAACACGGAATATGCGATTCGCTAAGCTTAATTCATAACTAGGTGTTGCAAACGTCCCTATAGCCGCAACCGCAACGTACAATACTACCTCATGGGTGAATATCCCGACTTGAACCGCTACATCCCCGATAATGATGGCAGAGACGATACCAAGAGCGGTAGCAAGAGCATTCGGGGTATGGATGGCCGCCATTCGCAAAATCTCAATCCCTATTTCAGCTATAAGAAACTGCCAAATGAGGGCGATTTCTCCATGATCTTTAACGCCAATAAATTTCCATCGTTCTGACAGGAGCTGCTCATTTGTTGCGTAGGTATACCATATTGGTAAGAGAAATAAAGAGGCAGCAACGGCAATGAACCTTGCGAATCGTAAAAATGCTCCTACTAAGGGCTTTTGACGATATTCCTCCGCATGCTGCAAATGATGCCAATAGGTTGCTGGACAAATCATGACGCTAGGTGAACCATCTACAACAATAAGGACATGCCCCTCCATTAAATGAACAGCACTGGTATCCGCTCTTTCCGTATATCTAACTAATGGATACGGATTATAGTTCCTGCCAAATACAAATTCTTCTACTGTCTTCTCACCCATGGATACCCCATCTATTGAAATATCCTCAAGTTTTTCTCTTAGCATTTTTACGTTTTCCATATCAACGATACTATCTATGTATACTAATGCTACATCTGTCTTGGAACGATTTCCAACTTGTACATATTCCATGACCAACGAGCGATCTCGGACACGCCGGCGAATTAAGGCAAGGTTAAATACAATTGTTTCCACAAATCCATCACGGGGCCCTCGAACCACTCGTTCGATATCAGGTTCTTGAGGCGAACGAATTGGATATTCCCGTGAATCAATTAGGACTACTTTACTGCCTTGTTCAACAACTATAGCCGTCTGTCCCGCAAGAACTTGGGCAATTACTTCCTCTAAGTCGGGTGTAGCAACCACTTCTACATGTGGTATAAATGTTTTAACTAATACGTTTATTGGATCGTCTTTAAATTCTTCAGGTTTCCGTTTCTCAATCTCCTTCATGATTAAAAGCAAGATATTTGCCTGGGCAAATCCATCCACTAAAAACATGCTCATCTTATGTCCAGCATAATCGATCTTACGGTGGATAATATCAAAGCTTTTCCCTACACGAAGCTCTTGTTTCAAGTATTCAATATTTTCTTCATAAGATTCCTTAACCGGAATTTGAATCCCCTTTTTTCCCAACCATGCCAACTCCTATAACAATCATTAATGGTATTTTGCGGCAAGTTGAAGGGTTATATACCCATTTTCTTTGTTTATTACTTAGAAAACAAAAAAAGACAATCATTATGATTGTCTTTTTTCGTGCCTGGCAACGTCCTACTCTCACAGGGACAAAGTCCCAACTACCATCGGCGCTGAGAAGCTTAACTTCCGTGTTCGGTATGGGAACGGGTGTGACCTTCTCGCCTTAATTACCAGACTATTTAATTGAAAGAAGTTCGTTCTCTCAAAACTAGATAATGTAGAAGAAACTTTGTAAAAACGAGTTACTTCGCTTTAAAACGTGGTTAAGTCCTCGATCGATTAGTATCAGTCAGCTCCACATGTCGCCACGCTTCCACCT
>NZ_JAGGQG010000038.1 GCF_018613415.1 Bacillus sp. ISL-18
TTGATCTCCTACCCCTTTGTAAATATGAACTCTGATCATAGGGGGGACCAAGCATAATCACCGCTTTGTACTTGAGTATACTTTTGTCATTTCCTTTTACTTCAATGTTTTCCCGAATAATGGGACAAGGGGACAGGTCCCTTGTCCCTGAGACTACTTGTCCAATACTCTATCCCTAGCAACTAGAGGAAGGAAAGCTGATAGATGTTAAATTCTGTTCCTCTTGCTGTAAGCTGTAAGCATGCACACAGAATATGGAGTGAATCCTGATACAAAATATACGGCAATTATTATCATAAAGAAATAGTGAGCTCAATGGATTTTTCTGTATCTTTACATTTTTTACAAAAAATGTTATGATTAAAGAGAATTATTTTTGTTCGGTGTAAAGGATTTGTAACTTTTCATCTTGATGATCACTGAGAGCAGGGATAGTATTACATTGTGTGTGTTTACACACTAGGAGGCAATACAAATGGAAAAAGGTAATGTAAAATGGTTTAATGGCGAAAAAGGCTTCGGATTCATCGAACGTGAAGATGGAGTCGATGTATTCGTTCATTTCTCAGCGATTCAAGGAGAAGGTTACAAAACTTTAGAAGAAGGTCAAGCAGTTACTTTTGATGTGGAGCAAGGTCAACGTGGACCTCAAGCTTCAAACGTACGTAAAGCTGCTTAATTTTACAAAACAGGGAAGGCAGGCTCTTTTATGGGAGTCTGCTTTTCTTTTTTCTGTGAAACAAAGAACCCCCACTCATAAAGGGGTAGGGGGAATAAAGATTGTGATGAATTGCACTTAAAGTAACGGGTGCTTTAGTTTAATAAGAAAATCCTTAAATAACAAAAACTCGCAGTTTTCGAATGCGAGTTTTCTTTGTTATAGCCTTATGGTATAGCAACAATATTTACGAAAACAGCCTTATTTTTACTATTTCTATTGGTATTCCACGCCCCCTGTTTAAAGTAGCAATTTAATGCCTCTAAAATTGCACTCTTACCAGTTCCATTTTTACCAACGATAGTTGTAAATTTATATTTATCATTTTTACATAGATGTATATATGCGGTTTGTGCATACGATTTAAAACCATTAATAAAAACACCCAGAATCATTTAATCACCATTTCCTTATTTATATATTTTATTTTAACTTTTATTTGGTTTAATACCAAGTTAATTCCAAAGTATAAATAATATCTATTAGACTGTATTTAACAGAAAAATATCCCACTTACCTAAATAAAATTCACTGGGTGTTATATTAAACTTTTTGATTCATAATGTGTCCCATTGTGTTCCACAATCTGGCCCGATTTGGAACACAAATTGTACATCGATCTTCAACTAAACTTTTTCTTTAGCACAAGAATAAAAACCTGCCGTAATGACAGCACTGTTCTTCGACTCTTGTACCCGTTAGCTTAAGTACAACACTTCACAATTCAATTGAGTATTAAAATCTTTCCACAAAATTTCCACTACACTTCTAACCCCTATTTTTAGTCAATCGTTATCCCAACATAGATAATCATACATTTTGTTGATTGCTTTTTTTACTGTTCGCCCTCCCAAGAAACATATTATAATGTGGGTGGTTATATGTTCATTGATATTCTATAATTTTAGTAACAATTCCTTCTTTTACTAACCTGCCCCGTTACTTCAATAACAAAAAACGACCGCCGCAGCGATCATTGTTGAAATTGACCTTTCACTCAATCCCAGTTTGTTCAAGAAGGATTAGCTTAAATTAATTGTTCATAATATTTTTTAGGGTTACTAATTTTGTTTTCAACGAAAAATTTAGCATGGTCTTTAATCATATTTATATAGTCACTATCATACTGTTCTTTTCGAATATTCTCTATACTACCTTTAACCTTAACAGTATCGGATTGGAAATTTACAATTACCGACATACATTTCTTATTTTTAAATGATACGATACCAGTAACTTCTTTTTTCTCCAAATCAACCAAAGGATAGTCCACTTTTAGTCCAGTGGATTTATACACAGTAACCCCAGGTAGTGGTATCATTGGTCTAATGTATTTCAATGTAATAATAAGACCAATTAAAACAATCAGTATTAATAAAATCTCCGAAACAAGCGAAGCATCCATAACTGTCCCCCTAACAATATTCCAGCTACCTAAATATTACCATAAAATGATCAATCCTTCTGGAACAAACGCCAGCTACTTCAATTAGAAAAAGCATTACTGCTGTTTCAGTAATGCATCCGTTACTTTAAGTGCATTTCTTCACATTTCTTTCTTACTTATTCCTTTAGTTAACAAGGAATTTCCTACTAATGCACAATTTATTCGAAATACGAACTTATCAATTTCGCTAACTTTGTCGATTTTTTCACGTATTTTTTCGACAAATTTTTCAATTAATTCTTTATAAAGTACCATATAATACCTTATTAGGAACAAAATACAAAGGAGATGTATTAAATGAATTTAAAATCCTTAATTTGTTTGATTAAAAAGGTACATAAAATTGACTATTACACTGGTAAATGTCTTACTTGTGGTAAACAAATTCGAACTCAATAACAAGAAACCACCATTTTCTTCTCGTGTCGAAATTTTTGGTATTTCATTACTTCGTTACACTAAAGAAATATAGTCTATTGCAGGAGTGATTTTACATTTATTAGAAAAGGGCAAACCTTTCGAAAGATTGGGACGCAAAGCTACAGGTCTAAGGTTCAAAACTATGACGGCTGAGTTGCCTAAAACAGTCATATTTTAGGGGGAAACAAAGTGACAGTAACTGCGAGTGAAAAAGAAATAGACAAAGAATGGCTTGACCTCATTTTGGAGGCTCGAAATTTAGGAATTTCTATTGATGAAATTAAAGAATTTCTAAAAAAATCATCATGACCTCTATGAGGTTATTTTTTTTATTTACTTCGCAATTTCGTTCAAGGATGACATAACGATCAATCTTTTATTCAACTATTCTGCCCCGATAGTTTAAGTACAACATTTTACAATCTTTCTTATGCAAAAGGAAAAAAGGCGACCTTCTTTTTGAAGAATCGCACAGGATATTCAACCTTTTAATCATCGCATTTTTAATTTATCGGATAAGAAAAAAGAGAGGATCATAGCAGCCCAATGTGGAATAGCAATCATAAACATAAGAATCCCTGCTCTCCTACGTCGTCTTGTGTATATAGATTTGGGAAAAGGCTGGATTCAATTGGATGAAACAACAACGCTCCAATATTCCGCTTAGGTTTATCCAATTATCGTGGGCGTATAACGTTGTGAACCAAATCTCACCCACTAATATATATAGCAAATAGAGCAAACCAAAATACAAAAATTTTAATAAGTATCCTTTAGGTATTTTGAAGTTGATCATTTAAAGACATTTCCCTCCACTCCAAATAATATCGTCATTATTATATTAATCGAATGGTTCTATACATGGACATAGGAAATATAACCCTGTCAGCAAAAATTCCATTTTGAAGCTAATCTGCCACGTTAACTCAATAAGAAATGGGATCGCCGCAGCAGTCCCACCTTTAACATTAACCCCCGTTAGCTTAAGTAGATTGATTCACAAACTTAATGAAATAGGCATTAATTCAAGAAGAAAATTGAGAATTAGATAAAATAACAATAATCGGATTGGCAAGTCGAAAATTTTAGCTTACTGAAATCTACATAAGTCCAAGATAAAAAAGAAATATAGCCAAAATTATAACCCCTAAAATTATTAAAGGACTGGCTCCCGAACTATACATTATGTAAATAAACACAGAGAGAAATATAAGCAAGAAAAGAGACAGAAAAACCGTTAATGTCATATTTTTAATTTTTTTCACAATAGCTCAGCCCCTTACTGTTTTCAATCTAAACAACCCCTGTAACAAAGAAAAAGTAATGATAACATTTTACCATAAAACCCCAATTCCTTCTTCAAGTAAACTGTCCGATAGTTCAATAACAAATGTTTTCATTTCTATAATGAAGTCAATAATTCCTCTAAATAAAGCCATTTTAGGAGGGATTTAATTTGCTGTTATCAAAATCTTGGGAACTTTACGAATCGGATAAAAAGATTGAAGGGTTTTCTCCACAAAAACTAAAAGCATATAGACTTCAATCAAAGCTACTCATTCAATATTTTAACGATGTGAGTATTGAATCTGTGACTACGGATCATTTGAAAGGATACTTAGCCAAATCCAGCGAGCACTTAAAACCATCAAGTTTAGCTCATAGAATTCGGTTCATTAAATCAATATTTCGTTGGTCACACGAGGAAGGGTATATTTCAAAGAATCCAGCTACAAAAATCAAAGAACCTAAACAAGGTAAACGAATTCCAAAATTTTCAACAGATAAGGAAATCGAACTTTTGAGGGAAGCGTGCTTTACTCCAGCGGAGAAGGCGTTATTTGAATTTATGTTTTCAACAGGGTGTAGAATAGGTGAAATTGTTTCCCTTGAAAAGAATTGTATTAATTGGTCGAATCGCTCAGCAATAGTGATTGGGAAAGGAGATAAAGAAAGGGAGGTTTATTTCAATATATGTTGTGAAATATGGCTGAAACGATACCTAGACCAACGGCAGGATAAAGATCCAGCTATATTTGTCACTGAACGGTACCCACATAAAATGAGTATTGCTCAAAAGAGATACATTATAAAGCGAATTTCAAGTCGGGCTGGGATTAACAAGGAAATTCATCCACACCAACTACGCCACAGTTATGCCACACACCTATTGAACAATGGAGCTCCCATTGATGTTATTCAAAGTTTACTAGGGCACGAAAAAAGCGAGACCACTAGGATTTATGCTCAATTAAGTGGGAGTATTAGAAGAGAATTTTATATAAAATATTTTTAGAAAAACAAAAAGCAGCGGAGGTCCGCTGTTTTTTTGCACTATCGACCCGTTAGCGTAAGTACAATACTTCACATATAAGTTTTTATTGAATTAACAGTGAGGTCTAAAATCATTTAATCATCTGCGTGAGTCCAAAAATTAACCAATAAGCGATTGTCCCAACTAGCCTCCAGGGGGATTTTCTAACCATAATACCGATACATATACATAGCAAAGTAAATAAAGAGAAACCTAGCATACGTAATTGCCCTTGTAATGGACCAACCTTATTTAAAGATAGTACAAGAGTAGAAACGATAATAAATGAAATTATAGCGAGATTTGTACTTTTCGAATATTTCATATTTAGTTCCTCCATACCCAGATTGCATAATAAATGAGAAAATATTAACCTTTTTATTCTTATTCCACAAATATCCTAAATTTTCCTTCCTTCACTAAACTCCCTCAATAAAAGAAGCGAAAACACCGATTTACTCATGTTTTCTTAGAATCTCATAGTTGTTTACCTATCGGTAAATGCCTTTATAGTTGGAGGATCTTCACTTGAAAGGATATTTTTGGAC
>NZ_JAGGQG010000003.1 GCF_018613415.1 Bacillus sp. ISL-18
TGCTAATGAGGCTTTTACCGGTGATTCTAATGAGCTATTCTCAACTTTGGCTTTAAGATCTTCTAAATTTATAGTAATATTAATTTGGGTCATCATCATGTCCTCCGTTTTATGGTTTTCTTGGTCGAAAACATTGTAACACGGGTCATGATGATGACCTATTCTTTTTACACAATTATATGGACTTAATCCTATGAATGGCTCTTATCTCCCGTACGCGGCAACTTGGTGGGGCTTCGACAGTTATGAATGGCCCTTATCACCCATGCGCAGTACCTTGGTGGAGCCTTGACAGGTATGAGTTTTTAATCCCAGAACGCCCTACTAAAATTGATGAAGAAGTTCAGTCCTTATCATAGGAAAAGAGCAGAATATCTGCTCTTTTTTCTATGGTTTAAAAATTATCTCTCCGTCCTTTTCCCTATCGATTTTTTCACGCATTTTAGTTAGTTGCTGAACTGGGTCTTCTAGTTTGATTCTTCCCAATAGATCAAAGAGTCCGAGCGATTTTAATAAACCTGTCTCCATTTTTTGAAGCTGATTCGCTAGCGTGGGATCATTTTGACATACTTTACTTAAAGGCAATTTCTTATTTAGTCCTTCATTAAATAACTCCAGGGCGAGCTGCTTATTAATGACACCTTTACTTTGTCTTAAGCGTTCACACACCGATTGAATCGCGATATCCCCTTTTACTACTGGCTCCACCGCCTTGGTTACTGGCTCTAACGGTTTCAACACTGGCTCCACCGCCTTGGTTACCGGCTCTAACGGTTTCAACACTGGCTCCACCGCCTTGGTCACTGGCTCTAACGGTTTCAACACTGGCTCCACCGCCTTCGTTACTGGCTCTAACGGTTTCAACACTGGCTCCACCGCCTTCGTTACTGGCTCTAGTGGATCCAACACTGGCTCCAGCGATCCCGTCACTGGCTCTAACGGTTTTGTTACCAGCGCCGTCGTATCTTTTATCGGCTCGAGCTGGCTACCATCAGAATTTGTCCCCTCTCCTATTTTGGAAGAATCCTCACACATTAAGGGCAGATGACCAGTTGTGATTTTTTCAATTTCCTTATCCACTTCCTTCAGAGGCAGTAAGCTCAAGTCTTGCAGTACCTTTATTGTACCTGGCTTTTGTGAGTTTGTTTTTCCTGATAACGTAGTCAGTGTCAATTGTTCGATTAAACTATCCACCGATTTCATATAATGAGCAGCCATAACGACATTTTCCATGCCAACTTCAGGTATCACCTCTGCCGCGTTAATGCAAGCACCAGTAAATGAAATAGCCGTTGTGTCAACTGTCATATTTTTTACGGTCACCGGTCCGTTTGCTTTTAAGCTAATGGTGACAGACCCAGTGGGTGTGTCGATTTGCTTCGTTAAACGCATTCCATAAATCGTTGCAGATTGATACTGAATTCTGAGCATTAGCTGCCCGTTTTTCTGAGTCGTCTCTTGTTTGACAATTGTTGCATTCATACCGGAACCAACCACCCGGTCCGCCTCGATAATAAATCCCTCATCGGTCGATTTGTCAGCAGCGTAAACAGGATTACCGAGAGAACGTAAGGTCAGCATCAGCAACAGAATACAAAAGCATAAAAGAATAGGCTTTCGTTTCCACCACATAGTTTCTCCCCTTTAAACAGAGTGTGTTTTCTCCAATCCGCTTGGAGGTGCTGTCTTCACGTTTGCAGGTTCAAGCCGCCAGGCCATTAGTAAAGCCCCGCCAATAATTCCGAATAATGTTCCAAATAAGAACCCTCCCAGCGCACCAATAACAGAGAGAATCGAAAGGAAAATCGTAAAAATACCAAGGATCTTGGAAGCATTCGGAAAAAATAACGCGACTATACCAATTAAGGTGATGACACCTCCGAATAATAACCCGATTATCGCAATGGATCCCGGTAAAAAAGTGCTTAGATATAGATTTAACGGCACCCATAAGATCATTAACCCACTTACAATTGTAAGGATGGATCCCCACAGAGGCCGGCTTTTGCGCCACTTTTGAACTTCCATTATTATTAGACCCCCTCGCTAATTCTTATTAATTTTTTCAACGGTTAAGCGCATTCCGTTCATATTAATTGTTTTTTGAAATAGATAGTGAGTTTTTAATTTTGCATGCTCTAATATAATCGTGGAGGACGTCTGCTTAAATTGTTTCTGCCAGTCATCACTATGCTTTTCTTGTAAAACTAAGTTTTGAAATTTAGCGTTTGCTTCAATCAATGCTGCATCATGCTGCAGACCAGTTATTTGGACAGGCTTGGAGGCAGTTATTTTGACACGAATCCATTCTCCCCCCACCTTAAAATCTTTGTATAATTGAAGATTATCAATGGTCAGTGTTTCAATTAAGTTTGTTCCTTGCGGTGCTGAATCAGAAGAACTTGTTTCGCCCATTTTAGGATAGAAGGTATAATTATTCCCTACTAATTTATCAAACTCTACATAAAAATCCCCCACACCTGCAATTGGAACAGCATAAGCCACACCTGATATTCCAAAAGAAACTAGTAGTAATGCTAACGTCAATAGCCCTGCCGATAGCGCTGACCAAAATACCTTTTTGCTAGTGGTCCCCTCTACAAGCTGAATTGAACTTTCCATCAAACCCCTCCTGTTTTCGAAATGTTCAAATAATAACTCTTATACCAAGCTTACAACCCTTGTTTCATCCCAGCAATTACGGAAAATATCGTGTAAATTTTATCCCCCCGTCAAATGTCGGGGTCGTTATTTCACTACGGACATATTAGAAAAAACCAATACGTACTATTTAAAAAGAAAAGAATGAGGGTGAATGGTGATGAAGCATAAAATAGATCAGCTTTTATTAAAAGGGCTTTCTCTTCTGTTTGAATATAAAGAACCGTTTTTAAAACGTTGGAAACAACAGCTGACAAAATTAAACTTTCAAAATGACAGCTTGGCTAGAAAATTTGAAACGATTATAGAGATGTCCTTCCACAAGGCTGCCGACCATAAAAACCTTAATGTTGACTCCTTTATCTTTTCACTATTTTCAGAGTGGCAGGCGCAGTTTTTAAAAAAAGAAGAGGAATATCAGTCTATTTTCCTACTTACTACGATAGAAAATCTCTTTCACCAACTGTTAGCGGAAAAACCTGCCACGACCTTTTTAGACCATCAAGCCGTACAGTCCTTCTTTTCAAGAGTCCTTGATCAAACCTTTATTACCCAGCATGTTGAAAGGCAAAATCATAAATGGTTAAAATCAATCATCTCAACCAATATGGTCCCGCTGAAGTGGGTAGCAGTGGTGAAAAAAGAGCAGTCCGATTATCAAGTCGAAACCGTAGTCTGTACGGATTCGAATCCAGTGGACAACCATTTACTCGATATCTGCACAAGTTTAAAAGCGGGAGAAATACACCACCTTTCCCTAGCGATTCAAAAGTTAATTGGTGTCAGTACTGGTAAAGAGAAACTAGTCCAAATACCATGTATGAATGATTATCTCCTTTTTAGTACGGAGGATTTGCTGACCGAAGAGCAGATTTCTTTTATCAAGGGGATGTACTTACGCCAGTTAAAGCTTCAACAGCTTGAAAGTAAATTGGAATGGAAGGATGCTTCCCTGCTATTTCTACAACATTTACTCCGAACGAAGAGCGTTGACGATGCCGTTAATGCAATCACGAGAGGACTAGTGAATTATATGCCCTTCAAGCGCTGTGCTTTATTTTTATATAATCACTACGTCGACAAAGGGATAGGTGTTTCTGGTTATAACGTAAGCGATTCCACCGTTCAACAAATAAAAGAGGAGATCTTTACTCTTCCCTTAATAGACAAATACTTTTATTCCCTAAGTCATTCCCAGCCGCTCTATTTTCCGCAGGCGCTCGATATTTTGCCGAAAAGATATGTGCGGGAGTACCAGCTTAAATCACTCGTTGTCCTGCCTATTTTCGTACCAACTAATAGCAAGTTGCTTGGGATTGCCCTGTTAGATCAAGGGGCAGATACATCATTTGAGGTATTGCCTGAGACGATGACGACATTAATTAAATTTGGTCAATACGCTGGAGAGCTTTTGTATTCAATATGGGATGAGGCACTACAGCAATTCGGCGGTCCGCAGACCATTTTAACCCTTCGGGAAAAAGAAGTCCTGCAGTTAATTGCAGATGGGGCCTCCATTAATGAAGCAGCGGCTAAGTTACATCTTAGCAGTTATACCGTACGGGACTATGTATCAGCGATTATTCAAAAGTTAGCCGCAAAGAACCGGACCGATGCAGCCGTAAAGGCGATAAAAATGAACTTAATATCCTAAACGTGCCATATGTACCAAAAAAATCTAATTGCCTTTCTTGCCAGTTAAAGATAAAATGAACAATTAAGAAAAAAAGCAAGGGGGCTGCTTAAATGTGGAAAGAATTTAGACAGTTTGCCATTAAAGGCAATGTGATTGATTTAGCCGTTGGGGTAATCATTGGCGGGGCATTCGGAAAAATCGTCTCTTCGCTTGTCGCCGATATTATTATGCCAATTGTTGCGCTGTTACTTGGGAGAGTGGACTCCTTTGCAGAACTTTCGTTTCTTGGCTTGAACTACGGGAAATTCATCCAGTCGGTGGTTGATTTCTTTATCATAGCATTTTCTGTTTTCCTATTTGTAAAGTTCATTAACCGTTTTAAAAAGAAGGAACCAACGGAAGTTGTGGTAAAAGTAGAACGTCAGGAAGAGCTATTAGCGGAGATTCGTGACCTTCTAAAGGAAAACCAAGAATTTTTAAGAAAAAATGAAACATCTTGACCACTTATACGTATATCTTAATAAGGAAGTCAGGGACTAAAGACTTTCTATCAAATTCATTTTGAGGTGAAGATTTTGTATACACAAACATCGACTGAATTTATGCCTTCCGTTTTAAGGACGTTTGCCCTTTCATTAGCAATTGCCTTCTTAGGGACGATGGCGGGGGCATTTGTTGTACCGCCTGGATTGTTTATGCCGTTAATGATTTTAGAATTTATTATGTTGATAACCGCCTTTTTCTTTAGAAGGAGAAAAGCAGTTTCATATGGCTTTTTGTATATCTTTACTTTTATCTCAGGGATTACCTTGTATCCGATCGTAGCTTACTACCTGTCGACTTCAGGAGCTAATGTAGTCGGGATGGCATTTGCGAGCACAACCGTAGTCTTTTCAGGAATCTCCATTTACGCAGCAAAGTCCAAACGTGATTTTTCTTTCTTGGGCGGGTTCTTACTGGCAGCTATCTTAGCATTAGTAGCCATTTCGCTTTATAATATCTTCTTCCCTTTAAGCTCGACTGGAATGCTAGCTTACTCCTTTGTCGGTGTTTTAGTTTTTAGCGGATATGTTCTTTTCGATATCAGCCGTATGAAGCACTACGGAGTAAGAGCAGAAGATGTGCCGTTGATGGCCTTAAATTTATACCTTGATTTTATTAACTTATTTATCAGCATTCTTCGTATCCTTGGAATTGTTTCAAGTAAAGACTAAAAAAACAGGAGTTTGGCAAATTGCCAGGCTCCTGTTTTTTTGTTCTGTTTGATCCCTGCTGCCCCCTACTCTATGAAAAGTTCATCGTTCCGCTGCGTTCGTAACCATCCCTTTCATAAAAATAGAAACACCAATCTTCTTACAGATCGTTAAATAGTGCATGAGAGCTAAGAGAACGGCCCCTGTATTCATCCCGATAATTACCCCATTCATCTGCCAGTCATGCGAGGAGCCAAGCCACAAGACTAAAGCAAAGGAGATGATCGTTGACCAAATTATATGGAAAAATAACTCTTTTAACATATCAAGACCGATTAAAAAAGCCTGCATTGGCATGATAAAGAAATGAAAAAGAAAAAATGGCCAGAGCAGCTGCAAATAAACAGCAGATGTATCCGATTTAAAAAATAAAGAAGTTAGTTCTGGAGCGAAAAAGTAAAAAATCGCCACAGCAGGAACACCATATAGAAACGTAATCGTCATCACCTGCTGGAGCATTTTTTGCAAGGTTGCGTAGTCCTTTTGTGAATTGGTCTTAGAAACGGCCGGAATCAGCACAATCATTAATGAGTGTGCAATAAATGCTGGGAAAAATCCAATCGAAGCAGCCACCCCCATCAGCATGCCGAATTGTTGGGTTGCCAGGGTGCTTGATACCCCAGAGTAAACCAAGGCTCCCTTGATCACAAACGGTTGAACGGCATTCATGACCGCTGAGAATAGCCGCAGACCTGTCGTTGGAATCGACACAGCGATTAAGTTTTTCCGTACCCCTTTCCGGTTCATATTAGAGAAAGGCTTCCGCTTTAACTGTTGAAATTGAATGATAAACAAATAGAACAAATATAAAAACATCACAACCTCGCTGCCGATCAGGGCGCAAATAGCAATTAATAACGAGGCCTCCGCATCATATTCGAAAAAGCGAAAGAGGATAAACAAGCCGACTAGCTGGACTGCCTTACGAAGGAAGTTGGAAACCGCTATTTTCCCCATTTCCTGAACACCCATAAAGTAGCCTCTTGCCACAGATGTGAACGAAATAACTGGGATTAAAATCAGAACCAGCCATCTAACATATGGATGGTAATTATCAAATACGGAGATAAATGGAAGGAGCGCAGCGGCTGCTAAAAATAGAATACAAGTAAAAGTGATGGTAATGGTCATAGCATGGTAAAGAATCGTACGGTGATACCGCTGCTCCCTTTCAGCAATGAACTTTGAAATGGAAACTTGTAATTCAAAGCTAGACAATAACACCAGTAAAAAAATGGATGGAAGGATTGTCATATAAAGTCCAAGCCCATGTGATCCCAATTCTCTCGCCAAAATCATATTGATTAGAACCTCAATCATTTCACCCAAGAAAGCAGAAGCAGCTAGAAAAAAGATTCCTTTATAATAAATACCCAATTTGCAAATCTCCCTTACTCTCATCTCTTTTACTAACTTATGAGACAAGTCCCTTGAATAGTAGGAGAAATTTTTTAAAAAGAAAAAGGACTGATCAAGTCAGCCCTTTTAAACATTGGTTGAGATTACCTGTTTCCCATCACTTTTTTTCACTAAATAAGTAGTGAAGAAGATAATGCACAGTAATAGTAATTGGGGTAAAGTGGTTTCATATGTTGGATAAAGTCCAAGCCAATCAATAAATGGTAAGCGTTCCACGGTAGTGGTCGATAGCACATTTGAAATCTGCAGTGCATGGATACTGATTCCTAAAATTTTGAACGCTAAGAAGTAAATTAAGATGGTTGCTGTTCGAAAAAACAAGCGAATTGGAATTCTTACACTGTAATGAATAATGGCAAAGCCAGCGATGACTAACACCACAAGCGCCAGACAAATCCCTAATACGAGCTCCGCTAAACCTATATACGGAGTAATGCCTGTATAGAAGATAATTGTCTCTGCACCTTCACGAAAGACCGAAAGAAAGCTAATAAAGGCAAAGGAAAGGAGACTTCCTTTGGCAATCGCCTGCTGCATTTGCTGATTAATGTATTTATTCCAATTTCCAATACTTGACTTATTATGAAGCCAAGCCCCGACCGTCAGCATCATGATGACAGCAACGATACCGGTAATCCCTTCAATATACTCCCGGCTTGAAGCTGCCACAAATTTTGAAAAGACAATATTAATAATGACGGCTAGGACGGCGCTGGCCAAGATTCCGGCAACCACTCCAGTCCAAATCCACTTTTGCTGGGCGGATTGCCCCATCTTTTTTAAAAAGGCAATCAGGGTTGCGACAACTAATAATCCTTCTAATCCTTCACGCAATAAAATTAGGGCTGCATCCCAGTAGGAGTAACTTGTTTTACTTAATAACGGGGCAAGCCGATCTTCTAGGTCCTTAACAATATCGGTGGCTTTATCGGCATTTACTTTTTCAGAATCTAAGAGACTGATGGCAGTTGGTACCTTCGTTTCGATATCGCTGTACAAACTGCTGTCCCTCGTTTGGACATCGCCTTCCACCATTGGCCAGATGGTCAAAATTTTATTTAAATGTTCACTGGCCCCTTTGTAGTCCCTTTGAGAAGTTGCTTTTTCAGAATCACTTAACAATGCAGCTAAGTCATTCAAGGAATAATCTCCTTCTACCTGTTTCGATACCTTACCAGCAAGAAAATTTTGTACTTCTACTTTAAGTTGATCTAAGTTTTGCCCGGCCTTATCTAAATCGGCTGGTTCCTGTGTAATCGCAATTCTTATCAGAGCTGTGTATTTTTCAATGTTTCCATATGCAGCAATACTCTCATCGTGAACAGCCTTCTCTGAAAGCGTCCACCCATTCATTAATTTTTGGTATTGAAGCTTTAATGAACCGGTATCTCCTTTTTCTACCGAGCCCTCCATAACAGAAATAAGCGGAAGCAACTGCTTTACCTGCTCTTTGCCTTTTTCTTTATCTTTGGGATTTTGTTCCTCTTCATATTGGACGACTGCACTTGAAAGGGCCGAGAGACCTTTCGAGAGTGCCTCTTGATCGACGCTGGTCTTAGCTAGTAAACTTTGAACCTCTTTTAACTCTTGGTCAACAGCGTGGGCTCGTTTGCTGCCAGCTTTTTTAATGGACTGCCACTCGTTTGCAAACTGCTCCATGTTTTTGGCTACAACA
This sequence comes from Bacillus sp. ISL-18, assembly GCF_018613415.1. Classification (GTDB taxonomy): domain Bacteria; phylum Bacillota; class Bacilli; order Bacillales; family Cytobacillaceae; genus Neobacillus. The sequence goes on from NZ_JAGGQG010000003.1 coordinate 8,645, forward strand.
GTCTGCTCTCCATCCTTGGCCTTCATTAAACTATCACCAATTAGGACAAAAAGTTCATCACTATTTTCTGCTGCCTTTACGGGAAGGCTCATTTGAAAAAAACTTATTAACATAATCATTACTAATAAAGGCTTCCAATTTAAACGCTGCATAATCTTCTCTCCTCAACCACTAGTTAAATAGTGTCTCTCCGATAAAACCGCCCTCTTTAGTACCTGGTAAACAAGCAAAAATGGCACTTCCACGGTGGGAGGTATATTCGTTTAATTTATCCATTTTAGCTAACCTGTTCTGAATGGGGATAAATTGTTTACTTGGTGTCCGCTGGAAGCATAGAAACAATAGACCTGCATCAAAGCTGCCTGTTTTCAAATCCATCCCGTCTGCATAGGAATAGGCACGACGGAGAATCTGCTGCGAGCCATCTCCATGAGACAAGCGAACATGAGAATTGGCCGGGATCACGTCCTGACCAGTTTCTTTCTTTAGAGTGAAATCAGGTTTATCAAACTCATTCTTTTGCCCTAACGGTGCACCACTGTCCCGGTAGCGTCCAAAAGTGTTTTCTTGCTCCCTTAGATTGGTTCGGTCCCATACCTCAATAAACATTTGAATCCGCCGGACTACAAGGTAACTGCCATTAATAAGCCAATCCGGTCCATCGCCCTGTTGAACCCAGATATGTTCATTCACTTGCTTTTTACTATCAACATCGGGGTTCACTGTACCATCTTTGAATCCAAATAGGTTTCTCGGTGTTTCCTTTTTAGGATCGGCCTGCTTCGTCCGCTGGAAACCAGTTTGTGCCCAGCGCAATGTGGCTTTCCCTCTGGCGATTCGAATCAGATTTCTGACCGCATGAAAGGCTACCTGCAAATCATCTGCGCAAGCTTGGATACAAAGATCACCACCGGTCCATTCCTCTTCTAATGCATCAAGCGGGAAGGCGGGAAGATCAACCAGTTCCTTCGGCTGCTTGTGTTTTAAGCCAAAGCGGTCTTGATTGTCTTTTACAAAAAGACTAGGTCCGACCCCAAATGTAATCGTCAAATTGGATGGCGATAGTCCTGCCGCCTCCCCAGTATCATCTGGAGGTAAAAATTCATTGCTAGAAAGCTTGCCGACTGACTTCCCCTTTGTCATTAAAGCAGAAGCCTTGGTCCATTCCTTAAATAGTTTGGATAAGTCTTCTCGCTTAGACGTCGTGACATCTAAGGAAACAAAATAAACATGATTTTGTGGTTTTGTCGTAATACCGCTCTGGTAATCGCCATAAAAAGGAACAATCTCTTGACTTGGCTCTGGGCCTGATGCCTTACTCTCCTTTAGTGTAAGAACACTGCCGAGGCCGGATGCTCCTAGAATGACTCCGACCCCGCCAATGCCGGCAGTTTTCAAAATATCCCGTCTTGATACCTTTTTTTCTGCTAATCCCTCTAAGTTGGCTGGATTGTTAGTCAATTAAGACGCCTCCGTAATGATACCTATTTGTGATAGTGGCTCAGCTAGTGCATCAATAGCCTGGCTAAGTTCTTTGACTTGTGCTTCTGTCAATTCTGTATAAAGCTTGTAGCCATCACCGTTTTTATGCTGGTTTAATAGACGATAAACATCATCAAAACGAGCCTGTATCTCTGTTGAAACTTCCTTGTCCTTTTTCTCTAGTGCTGGTTTAAGAAGCTGATAGATTTTCTCCGCTCCTTCAACGTTTGCTGCAAAGTCGTAAAGATCTGTATGGGAATAGCGATCCTCTTCTCCGGTTACTTTTGAAGTGGAAACTTCATTTAAGAGGTCAACAGCTCCGGTAATTAATAAATCGGGCGTCACTTCTACTGTATCTGCTTTAGCACGTAACAGGTTTACATCTTTCATTAACTGATCAGCCATTTGTTCATAACCTTTGGTTGTATTTTCCATCCATAATCCTTTTTCAATCCGGTGATATCCGCCCCATTCGGCAGCGGGAACATCTCCTTCTCGTGCATCAATTTTAGGATCGAGGTCACCAAAACTTTCGGCGATTGGTTCAGCACGCTCATAGTGCATTCGTGCTGGTCCATAAAGCTCCTTTGCTTTATCAATTTCTCCATTTTTAACAGCTGCAGTAAAAGCGTCTGTGGCCTTAACAAATTCTTCAATCTCGGAAATGGCATATTGCCGATATTCAGCCGATACACCTTTAAGCGATTCCGTTGATGTGTTTTGCGTTTTCTTTGCTTTTTCTGTGCTTGAGGTTTGGTCCGAATTGGAACAGCCAAATAATAGACTGCTAGATAATAAAACAAGTCCAGATAATGTATGTATTTTCATATATGAATTTCCTCCAAATAGAATAGTAATGAGAATGATTTTCATTACTATTATAATAACAGTAAATGAGAACTATTTTCAATCATTTTTTTAAAAATTAAAAAACCTCCCATCATATCTAGGAGGTCTGTTCGTTTATTTAATTAAGGAATGCTTAAAAGCATAGATAACCGCTTGGGTACGATCCTGGACATTTAGTTTGCTTAAGATATTGCTGACATGGGTTTTTACGGTTTTCAGGGCAATGTATAATTCATCTGCAATATCCTGATTTGTCTTCCCCTCAGCCATTAACAGGAGGATTTCCAGTTCCCGGGTCGTTAGTTCTTCATGTGGAAGATGAGTAGTTTTTTGACGCATTTTGACCATCATTTTCCCTGTCACTTCAGGCTCAAGAACCGATTGTCCATGATAGGTAGCACGGACAGCGTTAGCAATTTCGCTGGCCTTGGAGGTCTTCAGCATATAGCTGGTCGCCCCGGCTTCAAGCGCAGGATAAACCTTTTCATCATCCAAAAAGCTTGTCACGATAATAACCTTAGCCTCGGGCCATTGTTCAATGATTTGCCGGGTTGCTTCAATTCCATCCATTTCCTTCATAACAAGGTCCATTAAAATAATATCTGGGCGAAGTGATAATGCAAGTTCTACCCCTTTTTTGCCATTATCAGCTTCCCCTACCACTTCAATGTCCGGCTGAGCTGAAAGGTAAGAAGAAACTCCGATTCTTACCATCTCATGGTCGTCGACAAACACTACTCTAATCATTCACACCATCTCCATTAATAATCACCGGAACCTTCACTTCCAGCCTTGTTCCTTTATTTTTAACACTAACCACTTTCAGTGTACCGCCTATTTCGACTGCCCGTTCGTGCATATTCTGCATTCCATAGGATCCAGCTTTCATTTCATTGACTTCGAAGCCGATTCCATCATCTACAATCCTAAGAATAACAAGGTCATCCCGTTTTACTAATAAAACCTCAAATTTACTGGCTTTTGAGTGCCTAAGGGTATTGGAAACAGACTCCTGCAGGATTCGAAACAGATGATCTTCTACCCCTTTATCTAATGGGAAATTTTCGACCTTCCAGTTAATATCCATTGTCACCTTTTGAGATAGTTCGATTAGCAGCTCCTCAATTCCTTCTTGAAGCGATTTATTCTTTAACGCAGCCGGGCGTAAATGTAATAAAAGAGCCCGCATCTCTAATTGTGATTGATGAATCATTTCCTCAACGAGCTTTAATTGCTTCGCTTCCCGGTCATCTTCAGATTGGTCTTTTGTTTCGTTGATGGCTGACATCATCATCGAGGCAGCAAATAATTGCTGGCTTACAGAGTCATGTAATTCTCGAGCCAGGCGATTCCGCTCCTGTTCAATAATTTGCTGAATTCTTTCTTCTTGACCCTCTACCTTTTCAGTAGCCAGCCGCTGGGACAGCTTTGCCTGCTCAGACATTTGCCTGCCAACGTTCTCAATTCTTTTAGCAATGGCTTGGATTTCTGAAACAGAGGCCTTCTCTGGCACTTCGATTTGTCTTCCTTCTTCCAGTTGATGCAATGAATGTTCAACTGCTAGTAATTGTTTACGCCAAAAAAGGCCAGAAAACCCGCCTAAAATTATTCCGATTGCAATACTAAAGACAGGAACAAAAATGACAATCGGTATATTCATGAATTGTCTCGACCATAACTCCGACCAGTTTCCAAGTGGAAATACATAAATTAAAACCGCTCCAATGACTAACGCGATAAGAAAGCAAAACGATATATGCCAGATCATTTGCCGCTGGGTTGAACTCATATCCGGCTCACCTCTAGATTCCCGACCACAAGTGAGGTAACGATTTTCACCTTGGTCTCAGAAGTTTCATAGCCAGAAGTTTTCAAGTGAAAAACTTGATTGAATATTTTATCTCTGTCATTGCCAAATACTTTAGCCGAACCCACGACACCAGAATGGTGTATACTTACTTCCATTTCGTATGGAACAAGGATATGGATATTTCCAATGATATTGCGGATAAAAATAACAGCTTCTCCCTTTGGCAGCATCGTATAACTAAGGTCAATAACGGTATCGCCAATCCCTGTTTGAATGTTCACATCATCCCACTCGTAAACACCTTGAGGCGTTTTTTGCTGTCCAACGAGAATATTACTAAACAATGGTTCCGAACTAATCAACGTCTCTTCGGATTGTGCTGGTGCTGCGGGACCGATATCAGGTACTATTTTTCTAGCATGCTTCTTTGTATTGATAAATTGAATGAAAAAGTGCAGTAGTATGGCTAATAATAAAAACTTAAACGTCATCATATTGACGATGCTTAAAACAAAGAAAATGATCCCCATAATAAAGAGTATTTTCCCTAGCTTTTTTCCAGCTTTTCTGCGGCCTAAATACATCATTCCGCCTGCAATAAAAAGAGAGAATATCAGCCCTCTGTTAAAAAATAGAATCTCTAAGAGCAGAATGACAATCCCGATGATAACAAGCCAGCTAAGATAATCACTTTTTGTATTTTTAAACATTGGCCACCCTCCCTTTTTATGCAGGATTTTTACAGGTAAAAGGCGCAGTTAGACTACGCCTTTTACCAACCCACTTGTGCTTTACTAATAGAATACCATTCTTTTGATTATATGGACTTACTTTCTTCTAATTTCATTTCTTTTTCTATTTGGGCAATTTTTGCATCAATCGTATTGTGGTAATAAGAGCTGTTGACTTGATGTTCGAGACGGTCGAGATAGTTTTCTATTTCCTTAAATTTTGAGTAAGATTGATCGGAATAAGTATGGGCATCCAGCACTTGGTTCATTCTTAGGTTTGCCCGGGTTACATTCTCACGGCCCATTAATTCCATCCGGCGCAAATGCATGTCTTTTAATTTATGCTTCATTTCTTCATATTTTCTTTCTAAATTTCCGAGCTGTCCAGTGACTTGGTCAAGTGATGCCTTAATGCGGTTTGACCTGTCTTGATATTGCTGATACTCTGCCGAGGCAAAGTCAGCTAGCTCTGTTTCCCCCGCTTTTGAAGCAATGTCTGCTTGGTGCTTTCTTTTATTGGCTAACTCCTCCGCCTGATGGTATTCTCTCGTAAATTCATCCTTTAAAGTAGATTGACGCTCTAACAGTTTCCTTACCTTTTCTGTTTCCTGCTCACATTCGCGAAGATATTGGTTCAGCATCGCAATTGGGTTTTTATTTTCCTTCTGGTCGAGCGCCTCATGTAAATCTGCAGTAATTGTATTTTTAATCCTTGTAAATAAGTTTGTCATTGTTCATTCGCTCCTTTTAATTTAGGCTGTGTTATCTTGAATGTTGATTTCCGCTCCAGGCGGCTTCGCTTTCCGCGGGCGTGCCGGGGAGCCTCCTCGGCGCACTTGCGCCTGTGGGGTCTCCCCGGCCCCGTACTCCCGCAGGACTTTGAATTTGCATCCTCGAATCCGCCCACGCACGAAGGAAATGCGATAGCATTTTCGAGGAGTCTTCGCCGCCTTCCGCTCCAATCAACTTGCTAAAAAATCAACAATAACCTTTAACACAGCCTTAATTTAAAATTTTTAGTAATTCTTCAATTCGTTCCACTGTTTTTCAAAATTAATAAATGGATCATCAGCTGCGTTTATTTTGTTGACCTTCCTTTTGTTCCAGTTTTTATAAACTAGATATAAAACGTAAGCCGCCGCTACACCAATAATCGCTGGGGCATTGTGAAGAGATGCCATCAGGACGATAAAGCCAAGTATTCCAAGCCCGATTCGACCGCCAATCGATTTTGTCTTTAAGAATTGCTTAAAGATGAAATACAAAAGAACCACACTTACAAGTAATCCTACCATTGGACCAATCGTTGACAGCAGGATGACTCCGGCAATCCCTCCGGCTAAAAGTAAACCAAATTTTTTCATCTTTGTTTCACTCCTTTCTTTTCTTATTTTCATCTTACCTATTTTTCACTGCTCCTAAAATTGCGCCTAAGCTTGATTTTTGTATCGGTCTTAAGACGTAGAAAAGGTCAGCCTCTTAAGCATAAGCTTAAAGAAACTGACCCTTATCTTTAGATTATTTAGATATAAACATCTGAACCCAATAATAACCATAGGAACCGCCCTTAGCGTAACCAACTCCAATTCTAGTGTTGGAGCTAAGAATATTGGCACGGTGACCTGAGCTATTCATCCATGACTGTACAACTGATTGTGGTGTCGTTTGTCCGGCAGCAATATTTTCCGCTGCAGAGCGATACGTAATACCAAAATTCTTCATCATCGTAAAAGGACTTCCATACGTTGGGCTTGTATGACTAAAATAATTTTTGTCTCTCATGTCCATCGCTTTGTAGCGTGCAACCCGTGACAGTTCCCAATCGGCCGTCATGGCAGGTAACCCATTCTTTGCACGCTCCTGATTCGTAAGCTGAATCACTTGGTTTTCAATTGATTTTACTCCGCCTAAATCAGGAATGTTTACCTTTTGACCAGGATAAATCAAGTTAGGATTCTTAAATTGCGGGTTTGCTGAAATAATCTCACTAATTCCAACTTGATACCTGACAGCAATCTTCCAAAGTGAGTCACCTGACTGAACCGTATAGATTTGTTGGGCAAACGAAACACTTGGAATGCAGAAAAGGGATAGTAAGAACAGAAAACTAAACCAAAAAGATTTTTTCATTTTATTCGCCTCCTCGATATATAATTTTGATTTCAAGCTCAAAATATACAGGCGGCGAAAAAAACTTTCTGAAAATAACACACCAACAAACCGTCTTTGGAGGACTAAAAAAGTGGAAGACATTTCTGGGATGACTTATATCATGTTAATTTTAGCAAGCTATCGATTAACCCATTTAATCGTTTTTGATAAAATTACCGAATTTATCCGCAGACCATTTGTAAAAAAGGTCAAGGTAGAAACGAGTGAGGGAACCACAACAAAGGAAGTTCCTACCTCACTGTTTGGTTACTTATTAAAATGTTATTGGTGTGCCGGCGTATGGAGCGCTTTTTTATTAGGCGGTGCCTACTTGCTATTCCCCAAGGTCACCTATGTCATTATTTTAATTCTCTCCATAGCAGGCGGCCAATCGATTATTGAAACGTTTGTCGGAGTGAACATAAAAAAGGTCGACTACTACTCCGAGCTTCAGAAAAAGGACAGAAACAAAACCTAAGACAAGTGGAAAAATTACGAGCCCCTGCGCATATATTTAGATTAGCTTCTACGCTAGGCATATCTAAAGGGGGGATTTCCTATGGCAATTTGGTGGATTACGACCATCGCTTTTGTCCTTTGTCTTGGCATTGCAGGTGGAACCTTTATTTATTTCTTACGGCAAGGGCTGGATACAGACGACCCCAACCGGATTGATAAAATTAATTCTGATCAAGAATCTATGTAACCTCCCTCATTAAAATAACGAACTTTGGGCTCGCCAAATAGGCGAGTTTTCTTTTTTAGAAATAAATAGGCTGTGTTAATCTTGAATGTTGATTTCCGCTCCAGGCGGCTTCGCTTTCCGCGGGCGTGCCGGGGAGCCTCCTCGGCGCACTTGCGCCTGTGGGGTCTCCCCTGCCCCGTACTCCCGCAGGACTTTGAATTTGCATCCTCGAATCCGCCCACGCACGAAGGAAATGCGATAGCATTTTCGAGGAGTCTTCGCCGCCTTCCGCTCCAATCAACATGCTAAAAAATCACCAATAACCCTTAACACAGCCAATAAATAAAATAAAATCCTTTTTCACATGATTTTTTCTTTTTAGGAAAAATTAAACATGTGATTACTTTAAAAGTGGAGGAATACATATGAATTCATCTGAAAACACCCAAAAGTTTCCTCGGACATATTGGCGTGAAATCGAAATGCCTACATTTAAGTCTTTAGATCAAGATATTAATGTGGATGTAGCGATAGTGGGTGCTGGGATTACAGGTATTACCGCCGCCTACCTCCTGACAAAGGAAGGAAAAAAGGTAGCCCTTCTTGAAGCAGGCGGCATTTTAAACGGAACGACTGGGCACACAACAGCCAAATTAACGGCTCAGCATGGCCTTATTTATGATGAGTTTATTAATCATTTTGGAAAAGAAAAGGCTAGATTATATTATGAATCAATGATGATGGCGGTTCAATTTGTGGAAAATACCGTGAACGAGAAAGGCATTAAATGCGACTTTAGTAAGCAGGATGCTTATGTATATGCCACAACGGATGAGTATGCGGACAAGCTTAAAACCGAATGGGAGGCTTACAAGGATCTTGATATTGCTGGAGCCTTAAAAGATTCCATTCCATTTAATATTCCTGTTAAAATGGCACTTATGATGAGTAATCAGGCTCAATATCATCCCTTAAAATTTTTAAAGGCCCTTTTGGATGAAGCAGTGCAAGCAGGCTGTTCTGTTTATGAAAATACTGTTGCTGATAATATAGAGGACGATTTTACAGAGCCAAAGGTGATCACAAAGAATGGCCAAAAAGTGACGGCTAAGCAGGTAATTATTGCTTCGCATTTTCCGTTTTATGATAAACCAGGACTTTACTTTGCAAGGATGTACGCTGATCGTTCTTACGCTATCGGGGTCAAAACGAAGCAGGAATATCCTGGCGGCATGTATATAAGCGCTGACAGCCCCACCCGTTCGATTCGGTATACCCCCTTGGATAATGGAGAGAACTTGTTAATTATTGGCGGTGAAAACCACAAAACGGGTCAGGGCGTTGACACATTAAAGCACTTTGACGAGCTGCAGGCCTTTACAGAAGAAGTTTTTGGCATAAAGGAATACCAATACCGATGGTCTGCTCAAGATAATGTGACCTTGGATAAAATGCCTTACATTGGCCCTTATACGGAGGACCGAAAAAATGTTTTAATAGCAACCGGTTATAAAAAATGGGGAATGACCACTGGGATTCTGGCAGGGCATATTTTAAAAGATTATATTGTTGGCAGTACGAGCCGATATGCAGTGTTATATAGTCCATCACGTTTTCATGCCGATCCCGATTTAAAGGAAGTAATTTCAACGAATGTCGATGTGGCCAAACACTTACTTAAGGGTAAGCTTGAAGTCGTTGAAAAGGTGCCGGAAGATTTACAGGCAGGTGAGGGTTCGGTTGTTACGTACCGTGGAAAAAGAGCGGGTGCCTATAAGGACGACCAGGGAAAACTCTATATTGTCGACACCACTTGTACCCATCTCGGCTGTGAATGTGAATGGAATCGTGCCGAAAAGTCTTGGGACTGCCCATGTCACGGCTCCCGCTATTCGTACGCGGGCGATGTGATTGAGGGTCCAACTAAAAAGCCGTTAGAACTGCTTCAAGGAGAATAAATATTCATTAGGGTCATCACTCAACATCCAAAAACGCCTCCTTCCGTACGGAGGAGGCGTTTTTTCTCATTTATTTGCTATTCGGACGGTTCCGTTTTAATTCTTCTCCGGTTGTAAATTCCACTAACTCTGCACTATCCTTCATACCCTTTTTACGATTATTATTTCGCTGGGCATTGGCGTTACCAAGTTTCTGTCTTCCCACACTACCATCTCCTTTTGTAAGAAAATCATTTATAGTATGGTTGAATCAGATTGCCCCTATTCCTTACCTAAAACTGGTGGTTTTCGATGGCCGGTAATTTGTTCAAAAGCATAAGCAATTTCAATCAATACCGGTTCACTAAAAGCCGTCCCTGCAAACGAAATACCAACAGGTTCCCCTTCATGAGTGTAACCAATTGGTACTGTTATGGTTGGATAGCCCGCCTTCGCACTAATATGCGACCCTTCGTCACTTGGAATAATTAGCACATCTAAGTGATTATTTTTAAAAGCATAATCGATCCCTTGCTCGGTGGAATGATAAAGATCAAACTCTAATGCGTCAATGTACGCTTGTTCGGTCAGTGACCCGCTTGTTTCTTCTGATTCAACGAGTACCTCTTGCCCATACTTGAGCGTTTGTTCGTCATTTTGATTATTAAAAGCAATTAAATCCGCCAGCGTTCTGATTGGAATCGACGGATGAAGCTTACTTAAATACGCATTTAGGTCCGGCTTAAATTCATAGGTTAACACATCATACTTCCACTCGGCTTTGACTGAAGGAATGGAAATATTCTCAACTACCTCAGCCTCTGATTTTCTTAATACACCCAATGCTGTTCTAACGACGTCAGCCTTATTTTTATCTAGAAGCTCGATAAAACCTTCTGTTGCGATACCGATTCTTTTCCCTTTCAGACCATCCTTTCGCAAAAACTTCGTGAAGTCCGTCCCTATTAAGGGGTTTGTTTTCGTGATGGGGTCGCGGTCATCCATTCCACATAAAGATGTCAATAAAATAGCAGCATCTTCAACAGTCCTCGCCATTGGTCCTGCCGTATCCTGGGTATGTGCTATTGGGATAATCCCTCTTCTACTGATCAAACCCAACGTTGGTTTAATCCCCACTAATGAATTCTGGCAGGCCGGGTTTAAAATCGAACCGGATGTTTCCGTTCCGACTGCCGCAGCGGCAAAATTAGCAGCGATTGCTGCTCCCGATCCTGAACTTGAACCACCAACGTCAAATTTTCCAGGTCCATACGGATTTAAGACCTGCCCGCCTCTGGAGCTATAACCGCTTTTCATACCGTAAGCCATAAAGTTGGCCCATTCTGTCATATTGGTTTTTCCTAAAATAATAGCCCCCGCCTGACGCAATTGATCCGCTACTGCCGAATCCTCCAAAGCAATCGAATTCTTCAAGGCTAATGAACCTGCACTTGTATGCATTTTGTCATGTGTATCAATATTATCTTTAATTAAAATCGGTATACCGTGCAGTTGGCTGCGTGGTCCAGACTTCTTCCTTTCCGCATCAAGAGCTTCAGCAATATGTAAAGCATCTGGATTTACTTCCAGGATAGAATGAATCGTTTTATCAAAAATAGAAATTCTCTTTAAATACAGCAGGGTAAGCTCTTTAGAGGTAATCTCACCAGCTGTTAATTTTTCTTGCATCGTACGGATGGAGGCCTCCTCAAGCCACTCTTCAACTCGTTTATTCCATTTTGGTTTTTGCATCGTTTCCCTCCTCATATCACATAAATAATTCAAGTGAACCCATAAAGAATCCTTTTTTTATAAAAATAAGCAGTGGAATACACCACTGCTTTCCTCTTACCGTTTAAGCTTTTGCTGTCTTTGTTCTTCCGCCACGATTTTTCCTTGATAAAAAACTCTTTTATGGAGCGGAATTTGTAATTCCCGGCAAAAACGTTTCAACTCGCGTTCTTCACGCTCTGTTACAAGTGAAATAACCGTTCCGTTTGCTCCCATTCTTCCCGTTCTTCCAGCTCTGTGGACATACTGAGTAATATCCTTAGGGAAATCAATTTGTACAACATGGCTGACCCCTTGAATGTCCAGACCTCGTGCCGCAATATCTGTAGCAATCAGCATTTTCATTTTTCCATCACGGAAATCCTTTAATGCGGCCTGGCGCTCGAGCTTTTTCATGTCACTATGAAGGATACCAATTGATAACTCTTTAAATAACAATTTTTCTTTAACAACTTGAATTTCTCCAATATCATTAATAAAGGCTAACGATTTACTTTTCTCTAGGCGAGCTATTTTTTCAAGGAGTTTAATTTTATCCCTTTGCTCACACAAAAAATAGATATGTTCCACTTCACCCGAAGAAGCCATTTCATCTTTTTCAATCCGCAATACTTCAGGTTCATTGGTCAATTCTTTAGCTAACTTTTCTGTCACTTGTTTCATTGTGGCCGAAAATAATACGACTTGCCGGTCACCCATAGTCGATTTGACAATCTGCTGTACCGTCTGCAAATGCTCCGGAATGAGCAGCTGGTCACCCTCATCAAGGACGACCATCTTAACTTCGTGCATTTTTACCTTTTTTTGCTTGATTAACTCCAGTAACCTTCCTGGCGTAGCAAAAATAATCTGCGGGCGCTTCTTTAATTTTTCTAACTGACGTTTTGGGTTGGCGCCGCCAATAATGGAAGTACCTCTTATTCCGCTTCCCTCTGACCACTTTTGAAATTCTTGATAAACCTGCATGACAAGCTCTTGAGAAGAGGCTAAAACTACTGCCTGTAAGGAAGAGGACTTCATGTCGATTTTATGTAACAATGGAAGTAAATAAGCCAATGTCTTCCCCGTCCCTGTGGGTGACTCCGCAATCACATCTTTCCCTTCAAGGATGAGCGGAACCGCTGACTCCTGAATCGAGGTTGGTGCTTGAAATCCTGACTTTTGCCATGCTTCCTGTAAAAAGGGTTGTAAGGTGTTTAACATTTTGTACTCCTTCTATCTATATCATTTTACGTTTATTATTTGTTAATCGATATCGTATTGATACTATCTTATAATTCATAAGGTGTCTAGTTTGGATTAAGCCGGATTATTAAGGTAGAGGATCACCCAGACCATATGGTAGACTAAGACAGATAAATAAAGGACACATGTTGACATAAGCAGCGTCCGAATGATTCCTTGAAAGGGTTTGAAATAAAATAAAACAATCAGCACCAGCGGTAGTACTATTTTAATTAAGTAAAAATAGGACCAGCCCTCATCAATAATTTCTCTCATCATCGGGTTTCCTTCTTCAATAAACCCCAATGAGATTCCGACATTTGTCAAGATTGCATCTAACAAGCCTGCTGCGAATAAAAAGATACAAGGTTTCATATTTCCTCCTTAAAATCCCCTGTTTCAAAACCATTCTTTCTAATTATTGATCCAACAATACATTCTTTATTAAGAACATAACAACCAAAATAAAAGGCTGCTGGTTAAAGCAACCCATGTAATCCCCTTAATTATCGTATTTCCCGCTTGCAGGTTTAGCCACTTCATTAAAATGCTCTACTAAATACATAAGGTTCATGGATAGCGCTTCCCCGCTCATCGGAATCCCATGTCCCGTCACAGCAACTTGCGGTTTCAAAGCCGCCAATTTCTGCACTGACTGATAGGCCGCATCCCAATCAGTCGTAAAATAACGCGGCGGACCGCTGATTTCCTGCGTTTGTGTAATCACCTTATAAAGCGATTCCTGCTTTACAGTTACAAAGGCATCTCCGGCAATTAGGGTTCTATCTTGTTCACGGAATAATGAAATATGACCTGGAGTATGTCCAGGTGTATGGATCCATTTCCACCCCTCTGGCATACATGGAACCGTCCCATCACTTGGAAGCGGCTGAACATGCGCACTAATATCAATCCCATGGTTGGGGAACATCGTTGACATCTTCGCAACAAGACCGCTGTCCACATTTGGATCTCCAGGTGGATAATTCTCTTTTCCCGTTAAATAAGGAAGCTCTTTTTCATGTGCATATACAGGTATTTTCCAATCCTCTAAAAGTTCAGCAATAGACCCAACATGATCAAAATGTCCATGTGTTAGGACGATCGCTTTCGGAATGGCGTTTTCGCCAAACCGCTCCTGAATCATGTCCTTAATTTGCCCAGCCGACTTTGGCATCCCAGTGTCAATCAGTACAAATTCAGTTGTCTCTCCAGGGCTTCCTATCAAAACTAGATTAACAATTTGGTCCGTGTAGCAATATATATCCGGCAAAACAGCAACGCCAATCCCGCTCCCAATCGAAGACATTGGAAGAAATGAATCCTCAAATTTACTATCCTGAGTCTGATCCAAGCAAACACCCCCTTTTTGAATATTATGTAACTCAGTAAGTAATTTTATGTTTGATTCTACATGAACACGATAGTTACATTATAACAAACATTTCTGTTTCTAATAAAGAATAATTATATATAGTACATCTAGCCTTCCTTCATGCTATTATTAAGAAATCTTACTTATCTTCAAAGATATGAAAATTGAAAGGTTTGTGAACATTGTCGCTAATTGGATTTAAACAGTGCAATTGATGATAAAATGAACATTCGGAAAACAATATATCGGAGTTGAATATGATGTTTAGCAGAATTGCACTTTTCGCATCGTTATTGTTCTTTTTATTTGGAACAACTAGTTTTGCCTATACACATTTAGAAAAATCTACTCCATCATCCGATTCTGTACCGGCAGATTCATTTCATAATAATTCAACATTAACTGTGGTGACCAGCTCAAATAAAAATCCAAATATACAGGCAACAGACACAAAAGGCACAAAGAATCAGACAGAAAATGCTGTTTTGCTTATGAAAAAAAACCAGAGTATTCAGCCTTCCTTTAAAGACTACGTTGTTCCTGCAGCTGTGTGTCTTTTCCTCATCATCGTCCTTGGCGGCTACTGGTTTGGTTTTAGAAGGAAGTATGTTTAGAAGTTATTCATGAAACAAAAAGCGTTTAACCACATGGTTTACGCTTTTTTGTTTATTTCTATTCTTAATGAAGGGCCAGCCAAAATTCACCATTATAATCAATCAATTCTTTCAGTTCAGAAAACGGTATTGAAAAAGTTGGGAAGCCAGCCGCATAAGGAGCAATTTCATAAGGCAGAAAGTAGATATTTAATCCTGCTTCACTTATAAAAAACGGCTGATCCTCTTGAATCCCATGGTATTGATCTGGAAAGAGGTATGAGTATTCGTCATTACTTTTGATTTGATCTTCAATTAAATCACTAATCACCTTAACATAAGGGCTTTCTGGTTTAAATAGATCTGCCAGCTGGTACAACCGCCCCGTTTTAAGGTTTAAATGAGCATATTTTTTCAGCGGCATTCCGTGAGCCGCACAAAATGGATAATCATAACCAGTTATCTCAATCACGAGTAGATTTTTCTTAAAAAAACTTATCGTAAAATCGCCTGTGTAATGGGACTCCAATGGTGTAACAGGTACTTGTTTTACCCCTGCCATTGCCTTTAAAGCATCGTTTACTTGGCCTGCATTTTCCATTCCCTTTATCTCGGGATAATAAACGAGATAATCAAAATTAGGCTTATATTTATGTTCCACAACAGCATATTGGTTAGTTAATGGGTAGATGGATGCTTGTTTCCAAACCAACTCATTTTTTTGATTAAAGTAAATGAGGCGCTGATCAATCTCACCTTTTATAAGGGTCTTTTCAATGCTAAGTCTCCCGTTTCCACTTACGTAGGGCAAGTGATCCATTCGATTTCCTTGCTTATCTATAAAATAAGTATGCTGATCATCCGAGACAGACGCTAGTCCGTCCTGAAAGTTCCCCATTTCATGAAAAATAAATCCAGTCATAACATGTCCGGCATGGTCAGCCAAGGCGAAAATAGATCGCACGCAGGCTTGTTTCGGGTCGATCTCCCTCCCAATGGCAAACCGTTTTTCTCCAATAGATAAAATTTGATTGTAATGGGCTTTCATGACAAATTGTCCGTTTTGATTAATTAATCCATAGAGCTCCTTTTGATTACTTTCCAGACTGACAATGGCACGCCCGTCTATAAATCGTCCGGCAGTTGTATAGTTTGGCTTAATAATCATGTTACCCTCAACATCGATATAGCCATATAATCCATCGTAATTTTTCTTAAACGAAAGAAGGCCTTGACCATAATTACCCACCCATTCATAGGGGTAGGTATGCAATACGTTTCCAGTAAGGTCAATTAATTGGTACTGTTCTCCCTTTGGTTTTACAACTGCTCTGCCCTCTGTAAATTCACTGGCCGATTCATAGGCTGCGGGGATTACCACTTTCCCCTGTTTATTTAAATACCCATATAGATAATTTCCGTCCTCCTCTATTTCTACAGCTTCTACGCGGCCTTCCTTATATTCGGGATAGATAAAAGAGTATGCTTTTTCAGTAACCTCTTTACCACTTTCGTCGATAACCTTGAAACCTTGACGGTCATTAACCACCGAACGACCTTCCGAAAACAGCTGAATCGTATCATATTTGGGCTTCACAATAAAATATCCTTTTTCGTCGATAATGCCTGATTTATCTATAAGCCCGACGACCGCTAAACCATTGTCTTGAAAATCTGCAGCATGGTCATAGATTGGAGGGAGAATAAATTTGCCTCTCGCATTGAGATATCCCCACTTGTTTCCGCCTATTTCCCTTATTGATGCAGGATATAAATAAACAGCTCTTGTTTCATAAAATTCATTAAGGATTCGAATGGCCCGTTCCTCGACTAATTTTGAAACTGGAAAATAGGATAAGGTTGTATACCTATTCTTTAAAACAAATAAATAGGACTGTTGATGATACCGATAAAGCCCAAAGACTTCAGTTATTCCGTCCCCATCTAAATCTCCCCAACTAAGAATGGCCTGATTGTTTAGATATTCGATTTCTGCTCCTGTTGGGAGGTAAGGCATCACAAGACGTACTTCTCGATTAGATCCCACCATTGTTTCTCACCCATTTTTTTACTATATATATGAATGAGTTAGGCGGTGTGTGTGATAATGATTCTTTACAAATTAAAAAGCACACTTTGAATGTGTACTATTTAAGGTTCACTTATAAATGGTCCTTCACATTGTACTGTCGGAGAATGCTTTCGATTTTAAGTGCTTTACCGATATCCCCTTGAATTTTCAATTTACCTGTCATAAATGCCATCGTTCCGTTCAGTTTTCCTAACAAAAACAGGCGGAAATTGGCTAATGACATTTTTAACGTACAATCGGGAGGTGCATCTTTGCCTTTCCTTACCGTAGCACCGCCATCCTGAAAATGAAGCTGGCAGGATTCCTCTTCCTCTCCATGAATATCAAATTGATAAAGGGCCGTAACCCCTCGGATTGGCTCTGGGTGCTTATTTAAAATTTCTTCGATCAGCTTCATTAAATCCTGGAGAGAATACTCTTCTATTGTTTTTGACAAAGACAACACTCCTCTTTTTAAATCACCTGTTTTCCTTTAATTTTATGATACTAGTACGCATTCTTATCAAGCAATCACATCTTTTCCTTTTTTTTCGCAAAAAAGAGACAAATTCGGCAAATGCCGATTTATCTCTTTCGATGATTAAAAAGGTTCTTTAATATGGTATCTTCGAAGAATCGTTTCTATTTTCATGCCCTTTGCTATATCACCCTTGGCTTTTACCTTTCCCGTTAATAGAGCAACGGCTCCACTTTGTTTACCTAATAAAAATTTCTTAAAATTATCGTATGATAAGGCCATGGAGACATCCGGTGTGTTTCAACCCCTTCTTTAATGGTCAATGTCCCATCTTTAAAAAAATGCTGGTAAGTTCCTGTCTCTTCACCGTGAACATCATATTGAACTACTCCGTTAAAATCTTTAATTGGTTCAGGATTTGCATTAAAAATTTCTTCAATCCGCTCCATTAATTCAGGTAACGAATACTCTCTAATCGCTTTAGCCATCCAGATTCCCCCATAGTATCAAAATCAGGCTTTTCTATAACTCCATGATACTAATACATATTGGTATTTTACAGTGAAAGTTTTCTGAACTTTCCACCAAAAAAATAAGGTTAATTACCTAAATGTATATAACCTTTTTAGTGTCCAATATACCGGGCTTCCGGGATTAATTGCTTCCATTCACTGTAAGTAATAATGGTATTCCAGTGGCCGGTCATTTTCGCTGCACCGATTACGATGAAGAATAAAACAAAGAAAGTAACCGGAACAAACCATTTATTTACCTTTTTCTTTGCAACTGTCATGTTTAACGTATCTTTAATCGGACATGCCTCCACACATGACATGCAGGCAGAGCAATTTAGCGAAGTAACCTTTTCCACCTCATGAACCTTTAATCGCTGCGGGCATACCTTTGTACACATCTCACAGTTGGTACAGGTATCAACATTCCGTTCAATTCTTGTCAATCTAAGAATGGAACCTAGGCCAATGAATGCACCATAAGGGCATAAAAAGCGGCACCAGAAGTTCCGAAAGAATAAAGATAAAATAAAAATAACAATAATAAACTTCAAGGTAAATCCACTAATGTTTAAGAATAAGAGCAGCATTTTCACATCTGAAACTTTATTATAGTTATCAACAAGAAAACTTTTGGCACTAAAAATATCCATTTGAAGGACCATACCGATAAAAAATAACAACAGCACATACTTAATCGGGGTTAACAGCCAGACAAGCCATTTTGGCATATCAAAGTTTCGTTTAAATATCTTTCTGCCGAACCAGGCAATTAGTTCATTGGCTGTACCCACTGGACAAATCCAGCTGCAAAAGGATTTTCGAAGAAGAATTCCTGCTCCGACAAAAAATGAAAGCAAAACTAGTCCAGCCGGATGAATCACATCAAAATCCCCGCTTGTCAGCCAAACCTTTAGGGCAACAAGGGCACTTATTGGCAAAAATCCCTCGACAGCAGCTGGACGCTCCACGAAAGGTGTTTTCCCATTTGTTACAAAATGATCATAAAATTGATAAAATTGCAGTCCTATATAGAGTGAAAACAACAAGAACACAGCCTGAATGGCATATCTGGTGATTTGCACGGGCTTACGTTTCAATTGCTTCCTATACCAAGCTTTTGACTTCATAAAGGTTCCTCCATTCATTATTAACCTAACTATAATGAACGCTTTTTTGGAGGTAAGTGATATAAATCATCTGATTCCTTTATGTCGAAAAAATGTCACATTGCCATTCTTAAATTTGTCAAAAAATAAATTAGTCTGCCTTAAACACAATATGATTATGCTTTCTTGCCTCATCGGTAATCCGCAGGACGATTTTACTCCATTCCCTTAATTGCTCATATTCTTCATGATGATTTGTTTCCATTATATTGGCGATATTCATACATTCATAAACCATGTTTTGTTCTTCCTGGTCCACACTCAGGATTTCGCTTTCCTTTGTACGTGTATCATGGAACTTAATTTCTGAAATCGGGGCGGCATCTTCAAGCACAAACGTTCCCTTCTCACCATGGATTTCACATGGAATAATGGAATCGACAATTTTAGAACAAAGAATGGTACAGACGAATCCCTCATAATCCAATACTAATGTTCCACTGCCATCGACACCGCTTCGCAATACAACAGGATGATACGAAACCTTTTTAGGTTCGCCGAACAGGCAGACTGCTAAATACAAAGGATACACCCCTAAATCAACCAATGCCCCGCCGGAATAGACGCTTGAGAAAATATTAGGTTCCTGCCCCTCAAGAAATTGATCGTATCGGGAGGAGTATTTCATATATGGAAGAATCGCACTTCTAAGTTCGCCCGCCCTATGCAGTCTCTCCTTGAGGATTTTAAAATTGGGAGTATGTATATTTCGGATTGCCTCAAATAAATAGACACCATGCTCTTCCGCTGTTTGGTAGGCCTTTTCTAATTCAGCCGTATTAGAGAAGATTGGTTTTTCGCAGATTACATGCTTTTTATTTTTCAAAAAAATAAGTGCCTGCTCGAAATGAAGTGAATTTGGCGATGCAATATACACGGCCTCGATCTCTTCATTTTTTGCCATTTCTTCTAAATCAGTAAAATAGTGAGAAGCATTATATTGATTTGCAAACTGTTTCGCTTTTTCCTCGTTTCGTGAATACACTCCAGTTAATTCATATTTTTCACTAAGTCTTGCTGCTTCAATAAAAGCTTCCGTAATCCATCCAGTCCCTACTGTAGCAAACTTAATCATTTTATTCCCTCTTCCTATCGATTACTTTTAGCTTCCATTTTATCCTTTTTAAGCTCTGCTTACCAATATAAACAAGTAATTTTCCATATTCTATCTGTTTCGAGCATCAATTGTTGGGAACAATGGAAAAATATCAGATTTTATGTTATATGTAATAGATATGAAGAAAAGTGCAGGGCCTAGACTCGAAGGACATAGCAGACACTGATGAAAAGAGGTTGAAAAGGTGGAAAATCAAACATCCAATTTCATAAAAGATACGATGATAAAAGATTTGGAATCAGGTAAACACCAAAAAATCGTGACACGATTCCCACCAGAGCCAAACGGCTATTTACATATCGGACACGCTAAATCCATCATTATTAACTTCGGTTTAGCTGATGAATTTAATGGACTAACAAACTTACGTTTTGATGATACCAATCCGTTAAAGGAAGATATCGAGTTTGTAAACTCCATTAAAGAAGATGTGAAATGGCTTGGATTTGAATGGGATAACTTATTCTTTGCTTCCGATTATTTTGAGGAAATGTACAACCGGGCTGTACTATTAATTGAAAAAGGCCTTGCGTATGTGGATGACTTGTCCGCAGAAGAAATCCGTGAATATCGCGGTACATTAACAGAGCCAGGAAAGAATAGTCCTTATCGTGACCGTTCGATTGAAGAAAACCTAGAGCTATTTAAAAAGATGCGTGCTGGTGAGTTCGATAATGGTCAAAAGGTACTCCGGGCAAAAATTGATATGAGTTCACCGAATATCAATTTACGTGACCCTGTTATTTACCGCATTTCTCATGTGACACACCATAATACTGGCGATAAATGGTGCATATACCCTATGTATGCTTTTGCTCATCCGCTTGAAGATGCGATTGAAGGGGTAACCCATTCTATTTGCACGATTGAATTCGAAGATCAGCGCCCTTTATACAATTGGGTGGTCGAACAATGTGAAATGGAAAACACACCACAGCAAATTGAATTTGGCCGTTTGAATGTGACCAATACCGTGATGAGTAAGCGGAAGCTTAAGCAGTTAGTAGAAGAAGGCTTTGTCGATGGCTGGGATGACCCGCGTATGCCGACTATTTCCGGAATGAGAAGAAAAGGCTTTACGCCAGAGTCCATTCGTGCCTTCGTAAAGGAAACTGGTGTGCACAAAGGTTCTGGAGCGGTAGATTCACAAATGCTTGAACACTATGTCCGGGAAGATCTAAAATTAAAGGTTCCAAGGACAATGGGGATTATTAACCCATTAAAAGTGGTGATTACTAATTACCCAGAAGGCCAAATAGAATTACTTGATGCGGAGATCAATCCAGAAAATCCGGACATGGGGATGCGGAAAATCCCGTTCTCTCGTGAAATATATATTGAAAAAGATGATTTCATGGAGAATCCTCCAAAGAAATATTTCCGCCTTTTCCCTGGTAATGAAGTTCGTTTAAAACATGCCTATTTCATTAAATGCGAAGAAGTGATTAAGGATGCAAATGGTGAGGTTATCGAGCTTCGTTGTACTTATGACCCGGAGACTAAAAGTGGAACTGGCTTTACAGGCAGAAAGGTGAAAGGAACGATTCACTGGGTAGAAGCTACGCATGCTGTTCCAGCTGAATTCCGTCTATATGAGCCGCTTATTTTGGATACTAAAGAGGAAAAGGAAGAGGATGTTAAAACGTCGTTCCTTGATCATGTAAATCCAAATTCATTAGAAGTATTGCAAGGCTTTGTCGAGCCAAACATGCGAGAAAGCAGACCGCAGGATAAATTCCAATTCTTCCGCCATGGCTATTTCAACGTCGACCCTAAGGATACGACCGTTGATAAGCTTGTTTTTAACAGAATCGTCTCTCTAAAAAGTTCATTTAAGCTATAACAGCGGAAATACCCGTTTAGCAAACATTAGAAATTAGCTGCATCATCACAAAGTGAAACTTATAAACTCCTTATTATACGACAAAGAACCAGGCTTATTGAAAGCCTGGTTCTTTGTCGTTTGCTATTGGTATATCTAAAATCACTTTCGTTCCTTTCCCTAGTGAAGCGACAATCGATAACTCACCACCGACAGAGCGTGCCCGTTCATCCATACTGAACAAACCGACTCCAAGGGTCTGTTTATCTACATCAAACCCTTTCCCCTTATCCTCTACCATAACCCGGACAATATCATCCATTTCCCTTATCGTAACTGATGCTTCTGTAACTTCCGCATATTTCCGGATATTGGTTAAGGCCTCTTGAATAATCCTGTAAATGGTCAGTTCAATACTAATCGAAAGACGTTGGTTTAACACACAATCAAAGTAGACATCGATATTATAATGGTCGGAATAACGAGATAAAAAAGACCGGATCGCCGGGACTAACCCAAGGTCATCTAAAACGGAAGGACGCAATTCCCACGAGATTTCTCGAATTTCTTCAATTAATTGCGCTGCTTCTTCCTGCATTTGCTGCAACAGTGGATGATCGACTTCTGACATTAAGCGATTAATGGTAATTAAATGACTATACAGATTTTGTCCAATTCCATCATGTAAATTACGTGACAGACGCTTCCGTTCTTCTTCCTGAACATCAATAATGGAGCTCATCATTTTTTGAAGTTCTTGTTCCACACGCTTTCTTTCGGTAATCTCATACCGAATGGCAACATACTGATAGGGCCTTCCTTGTTGGTTTAAAAACGGAACAATTGTAGTATCTACCCAATAATGAGTCCCATCTTTAGCTTTGTTTAAAATTTCACCCTTCCAAACCTTGCCCGCTCCGATTGTTCTCCACATCTCTTTAAAAAATTCTTTGGAATGATAGCCTGAATTGACAATCCGATGATCATATCCGATGAGCTCATCCCGAGTGTATTTGGAGATATGACAAAACTGATCATTCACATATGTAATCGTCCCTCGCGAATCGGTAATGGCGACTATTGAAGATTCATCAAGGGCAAATTTATAATCCATCAGTTCGTTTATTGTCTGCTTCATATCCATTTCTAGCTATCCCCCTGATTAAATCCAATATAATCCCTTAAAATCTCTTCTAAAGCCTGACCTGAATCATTTACCCATTCTTGGTCCGTATCGCTAAACGAACGACATTCGCGATTACCAACCAGCAGGACTCCTTTTGGTATTCCATTAAAAAATAACGGAACGGCATAGCATGTGTTCAGCTTTTCAGCAAGAGCAATTGGATAGTCGGTGACCTTCCCTGTTACTTGATGAGGAAAATTCTCCATCATCATCGGGGTCCCAGTCGATATGATTTTTCCAGCTATGCCTTTACCAAAGCGTACAGTAATCCGTTTATATTTATCATTTAAATTGCCAACAGCATAATGCCACTTTACGTCCGGACCGACTCTATTTTGGATGGCAAGGCCGACAAAATCACTGCCAACCTGTTTCTTTAATTGGTCGCATACGTCAATAACCGCTTGTATTTCTTGTATCTCTGTCATTCCGCCCCCTTATATCCCATAACCTAAGAGCCCTTTTTTCACGGCATACTCTACCAGCTCTGGCCGGGTTTTCATTTGCAGCTTCTCCATCACTTTTCCTTTATGGGTTTCAACCGTTTTAACACTAATGACGAGCTGCTCTGCAATTTCCTTGTTGGAATACCCTTTTGCGATAAGAGTGAGCACTTCTTGTTCACGATCAGACAAAAGATGGTACAAATCATTACTATCTTGTTTTGCCCCAGCTAAGTATTCTTCCATTAATCGTTTCTGTGCGGCAGGATGGAGATAGGCATCCCCTCTGGCCACTGATTCTATCGCAGACATTAACTCAGCATGAGGCGCACTTTTTAAAATACAGCCAGATGCCCCGCCTTCGATGGCACGGAAGAGGTACTCCTCGTCGTCATGCATGGTTAAAATTAGAATATTGATCTCAGGCATAAGCTTTTTTAGTTCTGTTGTGGCTGATAATCCGTCTTTTCCATGCGGCATGCTTAAATCCATAACAACAACATCAGGTTTTAATTTTAAGGCCTTTTTAATTCCTTCCTTTCCTTCTGACGCTTCTCCAATTACTTCCATTTCAGGATTGGTATTCAACAACATCTTTAAACCGCTTCTGACTACTGCATGATCATCTACTAACAGAATTTTTATCAATGATAAATTCTCCTTTGCAACTATAAGGGTAATGACAATTTAATTGATGTCCCTTCCCCTATTTTAGAAGATATCTCACACTTGCCGCCAGTGAGATGCATTCTTTCTTTCATCATGGCAATTCCTAATGAATGTGATTCACGCGTACCGTCATGATCTTCAAGTTGAAATCCTTTACCAAAATCGTCAATGGTGATCTTTAATTCTGCTTCTGACCATTGGATTGTCATTTTCACTTTCGATGTATCGGCATATTTTGCAATATTGGTTAGTGCTTCTTGGCATACACGAAAAACCGCAATTTTGGGGCGTTCTGGCAGAATGGCTTCTTCACCAGATGATTCTAAGTCCACCAAAATGCCAAACGTAGATGTATATAATTTTAGATAGCTTTTCATCGCCGGGAGTAATCCAAAGGTGGTCAAGGTTGGAGGATGCAGTTCTACAGATAACAATCTGATCTCCTGGATTGTTTTTTCAATGAGCTCTGACATTTCATGTACATAGCTTTTCATATTCTGTTCAGATAATCCTGATTCCACAAACTGCAATCCTGTTAAAATACTATATAAATTTTGGCTAACACCTTCATGCAGCTCTAAGGCAATTCGTTTTATTTCCGCTTCCTGTGAATCAATTATATAAGAATTAATTTTTTGATTTATCTGTAGTCCATCCATTCATGTCCCCCCCTTTACCATTTGTTTGATAGTATTAAAAAAGGCAGGCTCTTATTATAAGACCTAAACCTTTTTCATTGTATAGGTTAACCCACTTTCCGCGTCATACGCAGACCATACTTCTTCTGACTTTTTGACATGGCTGGTGAGCGGAACCGCAAGAAAATAAAAATGATCAAAATAAAGACGAATATGTGTCTGATCAGGGCAATACCGAACTTTTTTTATGATTTTCCTTACTGTAGATGCTTGGTCGCTGTTTGGTTCATCCCCAATGGTGATGTCGACTTCAGCTCCAGTAAACTGTTCCACATCTGCCAATTTAATGTGTTCCACAGCTATTACATCCTCTCAATACCGGATAGATAAACATTTTGTACCCCTGCAAATACTCCCAAAACGTCTCGTCAGCATGTTCTTCGATAAATTGAATCGTCTCTTCTTCAGACTGCCAATTGCTCATACCCTTAATTTCTGCCACAACGATTTCAATACCTTCACTTGTTTTTTCTTCTAAAAACCAATTTAATCGTTTTTTCGCAAAGGTTTTTTTCAATAACTCATCAATCTCCGAGGCAAATCCACCTGTTTCTGGTCTAACGAAACAAAAATCAATATAAGTCTCACTAGTCATGGACATTCACACCTTTTTTATAAATAATCAAGGCAATCGGAAATAAAATGACGTTGATAACAGCTGCAATGATGGTGTTCGTATAATTTTGATAGAAATATTGATGGACCATATATTGTGAAAAAATTATGTTTAACATGAGTACAGCTAAAAGTAGGCCAACGGGTACGTAACTACGCTTCATAACGCTTCACCCCCACGGCATAAACAGAGCCGTTTTCTACTTTTACATAAACTTCAGGAAGCGGACGTCTCGGCGGCCCGGCAATTGGTTCTCCCGTTTTTACATCAAATTTTCCGTGGTGGCATGGGCATAACATCTCACCTTCGTCCTTTTTCCAAAACACGGGACAGCGGAGGTGTGTACAGGCATTTTGATAGGCTACATATTTATTTTCAAATAGTCTGATTAAAATGGCACTATCATGTTCACCAGGGAAAACAAAATCAACGGCATCTCCCACTGGGATTGCACTAACATCTGTAATTTTGTGCTTCGGGTATTTTTTATCACTTAGACCTGATAGCTCTTTCGCTGCTAAGGCCCCCCAAGGAAGAGAGGAAACCGCGAATACACCTGCTGCTCCGACCAATGTTTTCATGAAACCGCGGCGGTCCAGCTTTCGTTCATTATTTCGATTGATATTGTGTGTATAGTTATCTTCATTGAACGGGATTTTATTATTTTTCTCTGTCATATTTAATCCCTCCTAAAACAATTTAGTGACGCCCTGAAGGATTCCAGGAAGATTCACTTTTACATTTGTTTCGCCTTCTAAGTAAGGCATGCTTGTTACCCATTTGCCATTATCAAGGTTAAATTGCTTT
Organism: Bacillus sp. ISL-18; assembly: GCF_018613415.1. Taxonomy (GTDB): domain Bacteria; phylum Bacillota; class Bacilli; order Bacillales; family Cytobacillaceae; genus Neobacillus. The sequence goes on from NZ_JAGGQG010000003.1 coordinate 34,861, forward strand.
TGCTTAGCTTCAATTTCTTCGTCAGTCAACCATTGTAATGTATTGGTCGGACAAACACTTGCACACATCGGTGGAATCCCGTCCTTAGAACGATCAATACATAAATCACACTTATACATAAGATTTTGCTCGGTATCAAACTTCGGTATACCATATGGGCAGGCAATCGTACAGTTTTGGCAGCCAATACACTTTTCCACAAGTGCGGAAAGTACCGCTCCTGTTTCGTGAATCTGAATAGCCTGAGCCGGACAGCTTCTCGCACACGCTGGATTGACACAGTGAAGGCACATCAGAGGCATCGTTTGACGGTTAACAAGCGGATTTACGTCATAAACATAGTTACGGTTCCGTTCCTCATGACCGCCACACTGTGTACATGCCGCTAAACAAGAGCGGCAGCCTATACAGTTTTCTAGTTCAATATAAAGCCTCTTTTTCATTTATTGCACCTTCTTTTTCATTTCTAATTTTACAATCTGGGCAGCACACGCTTTAAATTCCGGCATTCTTGAAATTGGATCAAGGGCACCAATGGTTAATAGATTAATAGATTGTTCATGTCCCCAATGATATGGAACAAAGACGGTATCTTTACGAATTGCTTCTGTAATTTTTACTTTATAAACCGCTTCTCCTCTTCTTGTAAAAAGCCGCACTCTTTCTTCATGGTTGATATTGTATTTTAATGCAGTTTCCGGATGTACCTCGACAAACGGCTCTGGGCACATATCCCGCAAGAATTGAATCCTTCTAGTTTGATTACCAGATAGATAGTGATAAACAACACGGCCAGATGTTAAACGAAGCGGGAACTCTTGGTCCGGCTCTTCTGCTGGCGGCCGGTAAGGTAATGCGAAAATTTTCGCCTTCCCATCTGGGAGATAGAATTTTTTATCTAAAAATAAATGCGGTGTTCCAGGATCACTTTCATCCCTACAAGGCCAAAACACTCCATCTTGTTTTTCAATCTTTTCCCATGTAACACCGTAGTAATCCGCTGTGCCGCCTTTAGAAGCGACACGAAGTTCATCAAAAATATCTCTGGAGGATTTTAAATGAGAAAAGTATTTTCCACGGCCCATCCGTTCGGCAATTTCAATTTGAATCTGCCAGTCTGGTTTTGATTCACCCAGCGGTTTTTGTGCTTGGTTAATCTTGATAATACGGCCTTCGACATTGGTTGTTGTTCCTTCATCTTCTGCCCAAGATGTGGTTGGAAGAACGACATCTGCAAATTCAGCAGACTCAGAAAGGTAAAAGTCTACACATACCATGAAATCTAAGTTTTTCATTTGTTCCCGTACATAATTTAAATTTGGCGCAGATACGGCAGGATTTGAACATAAAAGGTAAAGAGCACGAATCGTTTTTTGCTCCATTAAGCCAAACATTTCGTATGCGGATACGCCTTCTTTTGGCATCTCTTCCGGCTGGATTCCCCAAACCTTCGAGATATATTCAACATGTTCCGGATAAGCCAGTTTTCGATAGCCTGGAAGAGCATCTGCTTTTTGACCATGCTCACGGCCGCCTTGACCATTTCCTTGTCCAGTGATTGTAGCAACTCCAGACTTCGGACGACCGATTTTCCCCGTAACTAGGGCCATATTCGTATAAGCAGAAACATTGTCTACCCCTTTGGTTTGCTGCTCAATTCCTCTTGCAAACATCACAATGGCATTCGGCGCCTTTCCGTATAGTTCTGCAGCGCGAATAATTTTTTCAGGTGCAACACCCGTAAGTTGGCTAGTATATTCAGGGGTAAATTCTTTTACAAGTTCTTTTGTTTCTTCATATCCATTTGTATGATTTTTGACAAAATCCTCATCAGCATGGCCATTTTGGATTAGTAAGTTGAGGATTCCATTCGCAAGTGCTAAGTCTGTTCCAGGTCTTAAATCAAGATGAAGATCGGCTCTTCTTGCGATCGGAGTTTCCCTTGGATCCGCAATAATGACATATCCGCCCCGCTCTTGAACAGCCCAAATCCGGAACATGGATGTCGGGTGGCACTCCGCCGTATTGCTTCCGGCAAGGAAAATACAGTCGGTTTCATGGACGTCTGTCCAAGGAATAGTTGAACCTCTGTCAATTCCAAGTGAACGATTTAATCCCCCGGCTGCACTAGCCATACAGAACCTGCCATTATAATCAATATAACGGGTTTGAAGTCCAACGCGCGCAAACTTTCCCGTTAGGTAACATTTTTCGTTTGTCATTGAAACACCGCTGTAGACAGAGACGCTATCTTTTCCATACTGTGCTTGAAGCTCGGTGAATTTTTTAACTATCAAATCATATGCTTCTTCCCAGCTGGCTTCACGAAATCCTTGTTTTGTTCCTTTTAATGATTTATTATCACGAATTAATGGTTTTAGAATCCGGTCTGGATGGTTGACCTGTTGGTAAGCAGTCACTCCTTTAGGACACATCTTACCAAGTGTAACTGGCCAATCATAACGAGGTTCAACTCCGATTATTTTATTGGTCTTAGTGTTAACCCTTAGGTTCATCCCACATTGCATGGCACAATAGCTGCAATGGGTTTTGACTAAAGTCTCATTGGGATGATTTAGGTTATCTATGTCTTTAAAGAATTTATCTCTTTCGTTCTTAAAATTAGCCTTTTGCATTTTGATTTGCCTCCTTAACCTTCACTTGGTGCGTTACGAATCCTGAAAATCTTGCAATCCGATATTTTCGGCGGCATGGTAAACACAATTCAGCAAGATTAAACCCGTCTTCCATGTTAAATTCCATCTCATTTACACCTAATACATTTATGACATCCTTTGATTGTTCAACAGATACGAAATGGTCTCCGCACACTTTACATTTTTTCATTTCTTGTTCAGCGTAATGTTCACGGTAGTTTCTTGCGAATACACTCATTGGCCGGAATGGGATATGTGCAAGCTTTCCAAATGGTAAATAAATTAACGTTACTATTACTGAAAATTGATGGATTAGTGACATTTGCGGCTGCATCCAGCCGTGCAGGACTACGTTTTGAAAGGTTAGCAGTAAGCCAGTAACTGAAATAAATAATAGTAAGTAAAGCGGTAAAAAATCATACATGATTTTTTGTTCTGCTCGAGCTTGCATGTTTTTTAAACGACGATATAAAGCCATACATACACCAGCTGTTACCATGATGGCGGCAATATTAAGGGCATTATAGGACATCCAGGCAATGATTCCATCTGCTTTGACATGCATAAGGTTCATCCCGAAAAGTACAATCGTATAGTATCCATTGTCTTCCATTGTAAAATACATCCAGCTGAATACGAGCGGGAACGTAACCATACAGGCAAGGACACAACCCCAGCCGATTAGAATATGCTGCACCCAGCGGTACACGCCACGGTTCCGGATGAAGTCAAAAATGGCTAGATGACTTACTGCTGTTTTTGGGGTACTTTTTCTGAATAAAAGCTTTAAGCCTTTTTTAATAATAATTTTGGTTGGCGGTCTTTCACCCCATGCGATGAAGCGATAGAAGAAACCTCCTATGAAGACAAGTGTTCCGACCATATAGCCGTATAGGTTTAAGTCAATATGTGTAAACATTCTGGTTCCGATAAAGGTTAAAATGATAAGCCCGACGATGGTTAAAAACATGGATTTAGCAAAGTGTGATGCAAAAGCATCATTTACCGTGTGTCCCGCTTTTTTGGTCGTTGCAACAGTGGTTGATTGCATTTTCTTGATCCTCCTCAAAAAAAATAACACTTCCGTTTTTTCTTACCCTTATTGTAAGAAAAATAGAAGTGTTATCTATATCAGGGAAATCCCCTATTATGCGGGTGAAAAACCCCTAAAAAAGTTATTTTAGACAAATTCTTGTCACAAACGAATGGTGGAAGTTTTGAAGAAGGAGAGATTCCGACAAGAGTACACTGGCATTTTTTTGCCGTTGTCCGAATACAGGTTTATCTTTGAATGTATTTTTTCCGCCATGAGTATAGGAGAAGGACTATACCAATTATTATTTGTAAAGAGAAAGCAGTCGCATCCCAAAATGGGATAGAGGTTGGTCCTCCTAGAAATCCAGGGATAGTTTTTTTCACTGCAAACAATAATTGAGGGATATAAAAGATTATATATAAGCTGATCGTCAAAACTACACCAACAAAATAAAATAGAGAATACGTAAAAACCGTCTTTTTCTCATCATCAAAAACTACCTCTTCGATTGCATGTGTTTTTATAAATGGAAACCATTTTCCAATCATTTGTTGGGCATTTTCCATTAAATTATAACAACCAGAGAGATTTTCAAATACATAATACAGATCTGTTTTCATATATATACAGAATTGGTAAACAATCCGAAGAAATGTATCTAAAACAATTACAGACAATAAATTCAGAAATATCCCCAATCCATCTGAAAAAATCAGTTGACCAAGTAGGGCGAGGAACAGAATAACCATATCAAAACAAAGGCCCGCTATATATAGTACATTCCTATCTTTAGAAGGAAGCTTCCAAACAGTGGATAAATCTGTCTCAAGGACGACTAGAACCAGTCGGTGACCAACTTCTAGTTTAGTCGCAAGGTTTTGCGACCTCATCGCCAAAATATGACCGAATTCATGGATTAACACAGAACAAAACGCAATAACAATCCATGCAATAATGTTTAAAACCATATAATCTGAAATAAATAAGTCCTTGTAGTGAGGAAAAAGATTTGGGTGGGAGACAAATAGGAATACATCTATGAGAAACAATACCACATATAAAATTAATGCAAACTTATTAAAAAAGAATTTCCCTACCTTAGGTGAAATCCACAAGAATCCCAAATGTTCCTTTTTCTTTTGCACTTGTTTTGTATTAATTGACTCTCCATCGATTGTCGCAATTAACTGAAGATCTAAAAGCTGTTTAGCAAAGTCTATCAGGTCAACTTCTTCTTCTGGGTACTTTTCTTTCAAACACTGCTCGATATCACCTAATAAATGACCATTGTTTATTAAATCAATTGCATCAATACAAATTTTTGGCAATTCATAGAATTCACTGGAATTTATATCCTCAACAATAAAGTGTTTTTTTTCTTCCCTAATTTTGATTGGGACTAATGTAAGTTTCGAAAAAAGGGTTATATCCATTTAAACACCCTTCCTAAATAGGCTCTAATAAAGAAGGATGCAAGCAGTTTGCTAGCACCCCCATTATTACTAATCATCCAAACCAACAAACCCAACATAAACTTGTAGCCTTAATCTTTTTTAATTTACGGATTTTCAAGGTTTTCACCTCCTTAAATTAGTATATTACTAGATTTAGTAATATAATTTTCATCAATAATATTAACTGACCTATCATGAAGTTCCTTCCATTTTGGATAAACCTGTTTAAACAAGTCAACTAATTCTGGATCAAATTGGGTATTTTTCCCCTCTAATATCCGTTTGTAAGCTTCATCAACGGACAAGGCATTTCTATAAGATCTATTAGAGGTCATTGCGTCAAAGGCATCGGCTACTGCCGCAACCCGTGCAAGAAACGGGATGTCCTCCCCTTTTAATTGATCAGGGTAGCCTTTACCATCCCACCTTTCATGATGGGAGCGAATAACTTCAATACTACTATTTAACCCTACCACCTTTGAAACGGCATCTGCACCGACAGTTGTGTGTGATTTAATTATTTCGTATTCCTCATTAGTAAGTCTTGATGGTTTCATCAAGATTTGATCTGGAATATGAATTTTTCCAATATCATGAAGTAAACACGCAAATTCAAAATCTTTTAGTTGTTCTTCTTTATATTTTCCCGTTGCTTTTGCAAGTTCAAAAGCATAACTCGCCACACGTTCGCTATGACCCCTAGTATATGGATCCTTCAGTTCAAGTGTTGCGATTACTCCCTTTACAAGACCCGTTAATTGTTGATCATATGAAGTTTTTATTGCATCCACATATGATTGAAATCTTGATAATAGAATAAAGGAAAAAACGGAAAGCGTGATGGCTAAAATGACGCCAATGACTACGTTAGGTGGATTAATAAATAGTCCCACTATCAAATACTTGAAAATAATTCCAAAAGAAACGACTATAACAAAAGGTTTACTAACAAAAATTGCTGATAGTAACAGCCAAAAAATTTCTACTGCACTACCACCAGGATATTTAGTTGGATCTCCAGCGTAAGTCACTAAATCATTTATTAACGAAATAACAGTATATGTTAAAAAATAGATATATTTAATATAATGTGTTTTTTGTTTTTTATTTATATAAATTGCTACCGGCAGTAACACTACCATTAATAAATATAGCCAATATATATTGGGGCCATCCTCTAATTTGGTATTACTTCTAGAGATGAAGGAATAAATGATATCAAAAGCAATCGATATTATATAAAATAATACTAAAAACCATTTTAAAGTCCGAGTTTCTGCATCTCTAATATTGGAATCATAGTTTTTTTTGTTTTTGAACCTTTCATAAAGGATCATGAATTATTCCCCTTTTAGGTAAAAAGTATTACATCTGCTAAGACTAACACAGTGTATTGTTGACACTTTCCTACATTATAAAACATTTAGATTAATATAAGTACATTAAATCCGAGGGATTTATGTATAAAAATAGAAATATTTAAAACAAAATGTAGAAAATGCTCATTTTTAATGAATTGGGATTTTCTGTGATATCAATTGCTTCTTATATTTAAAATGGGTAATATCACTTCCACCTTAGTCCCCTCATTTAAAAGACTTTGTATTTTTATTTCTCCTAAATGGTCTTGTATTATTTGGTTAGTAACCATTAAGCCTAAGCCAGTTCCATCCTTTTTGGTAGTAAAGAAAGGTTCTCCAAGATTAAGAATATCCTCATCTGCAATACCAATTCCTTCATCCTGTATAGAAATTGATAATTTTTGTTGCTTTTCTATCACTTTTACATGAATTTGAACCCGCCCGCCTTCTGGCATTGATTCAATGGCATTTTTTATCAAATTAATAAAAACTTGTTTTAGTTGTTTTTCATCACAATCAAGTGGAGGTAAGGGTCCGGCCATGATTGTTTCAACTGTTACCCCCTGTCTCTCTGCCTGCTGCTGGGCAATTGATAAGGTATAGGCTATAATTTCCTCAATGCTCGCCTTTTCAAATTTAATTTTTTTAGGTTTACCAATATACATCAAATCATTAACAATTGAGTTTATACGATCAATTTCATCAATCATAATTGGATAATAGTTATTTGCAGACGGATAGTTTTCCTGCTGGAATTGAGTAAATCCCTTTAAAGCCGCTAATGGGTTTCGAATTTCATGACCAATAGCAGCTGCCATTTGTCCAATCACCGCTAGTTTCTCCTTTTTCTTTAGCTCCTCGTAAGCATAAGTTAAAGAATGGATGTAGGAATAAAACCTTGTCAAAACAATCAAAGCAATTGCAGAAATTAATAAGTAAAGTAATATTGGAAAAACAACATACATATCCTGAAGGATTAAAATAAATAATATATATTTCCCAATGATACCAATAGAAGTAGACCAAAAGTACTTCTTATTAACAAAAATAGGTGCAAAAATAATACAAAGGACCTCTACGATATTCCCTGTGGCAAAATGATGATTAGTTCCAATATATCTAACTAAGTTATCTATAAAATCAATGATTAAAAATGCAGCTAAGTATAGATATTTAATTACGTATACATTGCCTTTTTTCAATTGGTAAATTGCAACAACAAGTGGTATTAACATTAAAATGTATATTGATGGGCCTAAGCCATCTCTTGAACCCCCACCTCTTCCACCGATAAATGACCTAATATAGTAATAATATATATCCCAGATGTAGAAAAGCAGATTGAATAACCATAAAAAAAGTATCACCGCTTTCCTTTCCTCGGCAAATAATCTATGATTATTGGCACCAATTTTCATAATGCTTACTCCTTAATATATAAATAATCTAACTACTCTCTGCTCCTATTCTACCATCTTTTCTACATTAAAATGACAATATTTTTGTCCAATCGATTAATTTCGACATTTTTCGATTTTTCCTTCACAAAAAAAAAGAACTTACTAAAAGCAAGTTCTTTTTACCAGTTGTTTAGCTGACGTTCTTGATTCGGTCGGCTTTATAATTTAGCGTTGAATGCCTGCGTCCATAACCAAAGTAAACAAACAATCCGAGCACTAGCCAAATAGCGAAACTAATCCATGATATAGCTGGAAGCTGAAGAGCTAAATAGCCACAGAATAAGAAAGCGAGAATCGGGATATAGGGTACAAACGGTACACGGAAGCCCGTTTTAGGAGACTGTTTGTTTTTACGAAGGTATAAGATTCCAACTGATACAGTCATAAAGGCAAATAATGTACCGATATTCACCAATTCCGCAAGCTTTCCTAATGGAACTAATCCTGCAAAGATTGATACCAATATACAAGTGATCCAAGAGTTCGCCATTGGTGTTTGCTTCTTTTTATCTACCTTAGAAAATACCTTAGGAAGTAAGCCATCCCGGCTGATTGCATAGAATAAACGTGTTTGTCCATAAATCATAACTAATAATACTGTCGTGATACCGGCAATAGCTCCTAACGAAATGAAACCTGCCACCCAATCCTGGTGAATGTAGTTAAGAGCAAACGCTACAGGGTTTTTAACATCTAGCAGTTGATAAGGAACAATCCCAGTTAATATACCAGATACAAGGATATATAAAACCGTACATACTAACAGTGATGCAATAATACCAATCGGCATATTTTTTTGTGGATTTTTCACTTCTTCGGCGGCTGTAGCAACAGCGTCAAAACCAATGTAAGCAAAAAAGACTGTAGCTGCACCCGTTGTCACACCAGAGAATCCAAACGGCATAAACGGAGTCCAATTACCTGGTTTAACATACCATACTCCCACAACAATAAATAATACGACAACTGCCAGTTTGATAAGAACCATAATCGTATTTAATCGGGTAGATTTTTTTACGCCTTGTGTTAGTAGCATTGTGATAATGAATACAATTAAGATAGCTGGAACATCAATAAACGTTCCATTCGCAGGATTATAAGCACTAGTGATAGCTTTAGGAAAATGAATTCCAAACCCTGCTAACAATCCTTGGAAATATCCTGACCACCCGCTGGCTACTGCTGATGATGCAAGTCCATATTCAAGAATTAAATCCCAGCCTAAAATCCATGCGATGATCTCACCAAATGTAGCATAGCTGTAAGTATAAGCACTTCCGGAAACTGGAACCGTCGAAGCAAACTCCGCATAACATAAAGCTGCAAATACACAGGCTAACCCTGATATGATAAAGGAAAGGATTAAGGCAGGACCTGCATGTTCAGCAGCAGCTACTCCTGTTAGGACAAATATACCCGTTCCAATAATGGCACCAATTCCAAGCATTGATAAATCAAATGCTCCTAACTCTTTCTTTAAGGTTACATCCCTTCGACCAACTTCTTGAATAAGCTCTTGTATAGATTTCTTTCTAAATAAATTCATTCTATAACCCCCCTCGGGCTGATTTCGGAAATTTCTGAAAAAATATTTAAAACTTATATTGGATATAATAATATCATTTTTCAGAAAAAGCAATAAATTTTTAAAAAATAAACTATTTCAAAATAGTTCCAAGACATTAATTCCCAAAAACACACACTAATTTCACTTGTTTTTTACTATCATCAACTGTTTTACACACTTAATACGTTATTTCAGAAAATCATTATATATATATTAAAAAATAAAAAGAATGAACTTTTTATTTTTTTTCAGTGCTTTTCCGAACGAACAAATCTCTGTCCCATGTAAGATATTTACGACATTCTTAATTGAAGCTTGAAAAACATTGACATACGAGAAAATATAGTGTAATATTAATTTTTGTGCCTCACAAATAAACAGTAACTTGTAATAGAGAAGATAATGCAATGTAAGAATTTTTTTTCTGGCATTCTGCTTATGTTTTAAGATAAAAACTTATTCACACTGGATCGGCTTCGGAGCCGTTAGGATGTAAGAGAGGTAGGGCTTACATCGTTTAGGTATAAAACCATCAGGTGGAAGAATAACCGCGGCAAACTTGTTTTTATTAACAATTACAATAAATTGAATTTTTACCTTGCAATGGCTGATAGTAATTAACACACCCATTCACAAGTTACAATAGGTTCTAACTAAATGAATCTTTTTTTAAAAAAGAAGGCAGAGGGATATTTCCTCTGCCTTCGTCCAATTTCATCGATAAAATAAAGAGTCCTGTACATAAAATACAGGACTCTTTATTAATTTTTTATAAAGATCGCTTGCTTGCCCATCTGTTCCCAAGCCTTTATGAAGTTCTCACGATTTAATTTCATATTCTTTCCACCGTATGGATTATTTATATAAATAGAATTTTCATCATATCCAGTTACAGCCACACTATGTTCTCTAAAAGTAATTTTAACTTTCCCCTGAGGTGTATCCCAGGTTTGAAAAACAGAGATTGGTGCAAAGCTTGACGTGGTAATAATCCAGACAGGATGCCCTTGTCCTACCTCTTTTAAAATGTCAGAAAATGGTTTACCTGTTAGATTTACAGCTCTGTCTCCGGCATATTTCTTCGTTAATTCGAATACAGGTCCATTATAAACTCCAAGTCCCGGTCCATGAGCCATATCTCCGACAAATCCGATATTAGGATTTCCTTTTTTGCCATTACTATAGGTGAACGGGACTGTTTTAATTTGTTCAGCTAACTCATTCTTTGTTACCTTTATACTAGCATAATTTAGAATCATCGCAAGGCTGGTCACCTCACAGCCGTTATAAAGCAATGGTGCATCCATTTGCTTAATTAATGGTACATCCAATATGATACTATCTGGTAATTTGGGAGCTTCCTTCGCCTGAAGTTCCACTTCCCGTACTTTTAGAGGAACTGCTTCCCAAACCTTTGCAGCTGCTTGCCTCTCAGATACGACCGCATAAATCGTCCTTACACCAACAGCGGACAGTAAGAGAATTCCAATGAGAATTAGAAATTTTTTCATATGCAGATAAACCATTCCTTGTTGAATTCTTTGCTGATCTTGATAAACTAGTAAGTTACTACTATATAACCATACCAAATTTTACTTTTTGGATAAAGGAAAATTATTACCAGCTATTATTATATTTGCCTTTTCTTAATTTAACCTTAAAAAAAACCCCCTTTCTTAAAGGAGATTTTTTGATTTTATTCTATCTTGTTTTATTTTTTTTGCAATCTGATTAATGACTTCTGAAAAGACTAAACCAAAAGCAATTGAACCTGACAACATCAGGACTTTTGCGGCGAGTGCAATCGCATCATTATAATTATTTTCAACAATATTTCTCATCGCGTCATACGCTAGCCCGCCAGGAACTAATGGAATAATACCGGCAACACTAAAAATGATCACGGGCATCTTATAAATTTTCGCCATCTCTTGGCTGAGGAGCGCAATAAAAATCGTTGCAGCCAAAGTTGCCACGATCGGATCCTGTGAATATTCCACAAGAAGAAAATAAATTAACCATCCGCCCATTCCGATTAGACCGCATTTTAGTAAGGATTCCTTTGGTGCATTAAACAGGATCCCAAACGCTGCTGTAGCAAGAAAACTGGTTATAACTTGTGAAAAGATGGTCATCCTCGTTTACCTCCAGGCTATAAAAATGATAATACAAACGCAATTCCGGCCCCAATCGCAAACGCCGTCAAAAAAGCTTCAGCCCCTTTTGACAGACCAGATACCAAATGTCCCGCCATTAGATCCCGAATGGCATTGGTAACTAACAGCCCAGGCACCAGCGTCATGACGGAACCAATGATAATCGTGTCTAATTTATGCCCCACACCGGTTCTTACAAATAATAATGAAAGTAATCCGATTACGAATGAAGCTAAAAACTCTGAAAAGAACTTAATTGGCACAAAACGATGAAAGGCAATAAAACTTATATACCCTGCCCCGCCAGAAATCATTGCGGGGATAAAATCATTCCATCCCCCGTTAAACATAATCATAAAACAACCACTGGCAAGCGATGCAGCGGCTGCCTGGTAGGCAAAAGGAAAAGTGACATTTAACTCTTCGATGTCCTTTAATTTGCGCAAGGCTGCCTCTAAATCCAATTCTCCGCTGCTAATACTACGCGAAATACTATTCACCATGGCAACCTTTTTTAAATCTGTTGACCGCTCTGATATTCGGATCAGTTTTGTTTTTGTGGGCTCTGACCCCTCCGCTGAGAAAATAATCCCCGTTGGAGTAACATAACTGTGAGACTTTTCAATGCCAAAGGAAGCGGCTATCCGCATCATGGTGTCTTCAACCCTATAGGTTTCCCCACCGCTTTGTAGCATAATTTTCCCTGCAAGCAGGCATACTTCCATAATTTCATAAGTTTGTTCAACCACCATTTTCTCCATCTATTCATTCACCACATATTTCAACATTTAATATCTAGTTTAAAACAAAAGAAGGATTGGAAGCAATAACTCAAAAAAAACAACCAGCCCTTAAAGGTATAAATTCCCCCGGTTATACTTGTTCTTCCATATCGCTACATATAAAGTTCCTTTTTGACAAAAAATGAGATATGGCTGGTCTTTAAAGCATTTACCTATACTATTTCCACAGGTATAAAAACATCTTTATAAGAAAAAAGGTTTTAACTCAATAATTTTTTCATGTACAATTACGTTATAGGAAAAATTTTTTCATATTTTTATTATTAGGCATTTTTTTAGTCGAAAAAATTTCTATTTAATAATGAAGGAGATTGTCTAATGGATAACCTATCTTACTATCTTGGCGTTGATATTGGAACAACTAGTACAAAGGCAGTACTTTATAAAGATAAAGGAACAGTCTTAAGTATGCACCATGTGGAATATCCACTCTTTAGCCCAACCCCCTCGGTTGCCGAGCAAGACCCAGATGAAATTTTCCGCGCAGTAGTGGAAACAATCAAAGTCGCGATTAGCAAGGGTGAAATTGATTCAAAGAAAATTAAACTTGTCTCTTTTAGCTCTGCCATGCATAGTGTCATTGCCATGAGTGATGAAAATAAACCGCTTACCCGCTGTATAACATGGGCAGACAGCCGGGCAACTGCCTGGGCTGAAACGATTAAAAACGATCTTAATGGACTTGCAATCTATCGAAGGACTGGGACTCCGGTTCACCCGATGTCACCACTTTGTAAAATTACTTGGCTGCGCCACGACAAGCCTGAACTCTTTAAGCAGACCAGTAAATTTATCGGGATAAAGGAGTATGTATTCTACAAGCTATTTGGCAAATATGTCATCGACTATTCAATTGCATCGGCAACTGGAATGTTTAATCTTGAACAGCTTGCTTGGGATGCGGAGGCCTTAGAAGTAGCAGGAATTAGCCGCGATAAACTAGCTGAGCCTGTCCCGACTACCTATTATTTAACAGGCTTAAAACAGCCATTTGCGGCAGAGCTGGGCCTGCCTACTGAAACACCTTTTGTAGTTGGCGCAAGTGATGGAGTTCTTTCCAATTTAGGCGTTAATGCGATTGACCCTGGTGTCGTTGCTGTTACGATTGGAACAAGCGGGGCCATCCGGACGGTAACGGATCGACCGGTTACAGATCCAAAAGGAAGAATTTTTTGCTATGCACTGACAGAGAATCATTGGGTTGTTGGCGGTCCGGTTAACAACGGCGGCATGACCTTCCGGTGGGTGCGCGACCAGCTTGCCTCAAGCGAAGTAGAAACTGCGAAGCGGTTGGGCATTGACCCCTATGAAGTATTAACCAAAATTGCCTCCAGAGTTACTCCGGGTGCTGATGGTCTTATTTTCCATCCTTATTTGGCAGGGGAACGTGCACCGCTTTGGAATGCCCATGCAAGAGGGTCCTTTTTCGGCCTTGGACTTCATCACAAAAAGGAACATATGATTCGCGCGGTATTAGAAGGTGTCATTTTAAATTTATATTCTGTCTTACTTGCACTTCAGGAGATTATTGGCGTTCCCACCAAGATTCAAGCAACTGGAGGCTTTGCCCGATCGGAATTATGGCGGCAGATGATGGCTGATATTTTCAATCAAGAGGTTGTTGTCCCAGAAAGCTTTGAAAGTTCATGTCTTGGTGCTATCGTTCTCGGTATGTATGCATTGGGGGAAATTGAGGACTTTTCGATTATGTCTGAATTAGTGGGCTCAACCCATACCCATCAGCCAATTGAAAGTAATGTAGAAATTTATAATGACCTAACCCCAATCTATATCCGTGTCTCCCGTGTTTTAGAAAATGAATATGGTCCAATTACAAGTTTTCAAGAGAAATGGATAAATTAGAAAAGCGTAGGCGCCCTGGTCAGCGGCGTATGGCCTGGAGTGCTCCAACTGAGATAAAGGAAAGTCGAAAAGCGGAGGCGCCTTGATCAGGGGCGACAGGCATAAGACGAGCCGGCGAGAAGGCTGCTCTTTAGCCTTCTTGACGGATTGGCTTATGACCCCGAGCCCCTAGGCGCTGGAGCTAGACAACACGAAGAGCGACAGCGATTCGATGTTGACTTATCGTAGGGCGGAGCGCGAAGGACACTAGCCGCTAGGGCGCTGGAGCTGGACAATTTTCAAAGTTTATACTTTCTAAAAAAAGAAGCATCCGGCTAGTGCCGGATGCTTTTTTACTTGCCTGTTATTTCGTTTCTACTGCATGGCCGCCAAATTCATTTCGTAAAGCGGCGACAACTTTACCAGTAAACGTATCTTCCTCTAATGAGCGATATCGCATCATTAGTGACAAGGCTGTTACAGGCATTGCAGCTTGAAGTTCAAGAGCAGTTTCAATTGTCCATTTTCCTTCTCCTGAAGAATGCATAACCCCTTTAATAGAATCGAGTTTCGGATCTTTTGAAAAGGCGTTTTCTGTTAGTTCCATCAGCCAAGAGCGGATGACGGAACCATTATTCCAAACGCGCGCAACCTTTTCATAATCAAAGTCAAAATCACTTTTTTCCAAAACTTCAAACCCTTCTGCTATTGCCTGCATCATTCCATACTCTATTCCATTATGAATCATTTTTAAGAAATGGCCGCTGCCGCTCTTTCCCGCATACAAATAGCCATTTTCTACATTAATATCACGAATAACCGGCTCAATTGTGCTAAATATCTCTTTATTCCCGCCTATCATCATACAGGCACCTTCCCTAGCACCTGCCATACCGCCGCTCGTACCAGCGTCGAAGAAATGGATGCCCTTATCACCAAGTTCTGTTCCCCTTCGGATAGAGTCCTTATAGTGTGAATTTCCACCATCAATAACTATATCACCTTCTGCCAGCACGCCCTTAAGCTCCTCAACCACTTGTTCAGTGATGGGCCCAGAAGGAACCATTATCCATATGATTCTTGGCGAGGAAAGCTGATTAACAAGTGCAGAAATAGACTCCACACCAATCGCTCCATCTCCGCTTAGTTTTTTTACAGCTTCCTTATTTACGTCAAACGCGACTACTCGATGATTATTTTCCATTATATTAAGTGCAAGATTAAAACCCATTTTTCCTAATCCTATTAATCCGATTTCCATGAGTAAAACCTCCGAAATAAATTTTTCTTGATAATTACATTATATGAAAATTTATTTCTTAAATCAAATATTACCTGAAAAAATATTTTTTCAGAAAATTTCATGCTATACTAAAGATACGATTTTTTTTATAGAGAGGAAAACAAGTTATGGTTCAAAACTGTCTGGGAAAAATACGATCTTATTATGCTCGGCTTAGTGAAAAAGAAAAAAAAGTTGCAGATTATATCTTGGAAAATCCTGATAAAATTATTCATAATACCATCAATGAAGTTGCCGAGGATTTGCAAGTGGCTGATGCTACTGTATTCCGCTTTTGCAAGCGAATTGGCTTTAAGGGTTATCAAGCCATGAAAATTGCTCTTGCTTCTGAAATCATTGAACCCATTCAGCAGATTCATGAGGAAATAAATGAAAACGATAATGAAAAAACGGTGGCCGATAAGATTTTCCATTCAAATATCAGAACGTTAGAAAACACCTTACAAATCCTTGATGAAACTTCTATTCAAAAAGCAGTTGGTCTGCTGATGAAGGCCAAACGGGTTGAATTTTACGGTACTGGTGGATCAAATGTGGTAGCAATGGACGCTTTTCATAAATTTGTACGGACCGGAATTAAAGCGTTTGCATTTATTGATACGCATTTCCAACTGATGTCTGCTTCACAATTAGGAGAAAATGACGTTGCTGTGGTGATCTCCCACTCTGGCACAAATAAAGACACTCTCAATGTATTAAAGACGGCTAAAAAAAATGGGGCAAAAACAATTGGCATCACAAGTTATCCAAAATCGCCAATTTGCCAGTATTCAGATGTAGCACTTTTTACTAGTTCAGAAGAAACAGAATACCGTTCCGAAGCACTCTCATCCAGAATTGCCCAATTAAGCCTTATTGACGCGCTCTATGTAAATATAATGATCCTTAATAAAGAAAAAGCAAAACATTCATTAGGAAAAGTAAGAGAAGCGATATCCGATACAAGAATTTAGTTTTTTCATTCATATTGAAAGAGGATGACCTAAGGCCATCCTCTTTATTTTATACGAAAATATTAAGAATAAGTGCACCTGCGAACGCAATGAAGGATAATAACGTTTCCAGGACAGTCCATGTTTTAAATGTTTCTTGAATGGAAAGACCCAAATACTCTTTCACCATCCAGAAACCGGCATCGTTAACGTGAGAGAACATTAACGAACCTGCTCCTGTAGCGATAACAAGTAATTCTAAGTTAACACCTGACATGTTAGCTACAATTGGGGCAACAATTCCCGCTGCCGTTGTTAAAGAAACGGTAGCTGAGCCAGTTGCAATTCGAATTAATCCCGCAATTAAAAATGCTAATACAAGAGGAGATAATGACATTCCTTCAGACATAGAGGCAATTACCTTTGCTACTCCACTTTCAATCAGAATCTGCTTAAATCCACCACCGGCACCGATAATTAACACAATCGATCCTACTGGGAGAATACATTCTTCCGTGAATTTCTGTATCTTATTTTTATCGATTCCCTGACGAAACCCTAGGAAATAAAAAGCAAGGAAACAAGAGATTAGTAAAGCAATAATTGGACTTCCAATAAACACTAAAAACTTTTCAAATCCCGCTGGTACTGGTAAGTAGGGTGCTGCTGTTCCTAAGACCATTAAAATAACAGGCATTAAGATTGTTAGAAAAGAAATCCCTACACTTGGCAATGACTTTTTATCCATATGGTCATCAATACGAACTAATTCAGGTTCCCCAACCGGAACTACACGTTTATTGATAAATTTCGCAAATAGTGGTCCGCCAATAATGCCGGCCGGAATTGCAATAACTAAAGAATAAAGTAATACTTTACCGAGATTAGCCCCATAAAGTCCAATCGCAGCAATTGCACCAGGATGTGGAGGAACGAGTCCGTGAACGATTGACAAACCTGCAATTGCTGGTAAACCAATTAATAAGATATTTTGCTTTGATGCTTTTTGAATGGAGATCACAAGCGGTAATAAAATTAAAATTCCAACTTCAAAGAAAACAGGGATCCCAATGACAAACCCTGATAAAAACATGGCCCAAGGCAGCTTCTTCTCACCAAACACTTTAATAAAGAAATTTGCAATCTGCAAACCTGCGCCTGATTCAGACAACATCTTTCCTAAAATAGTTCCCAAAGCCAAGATACCGACTAAGTGCCCTAACGTACCGCCAACTCCTGTTTCGTAAGCGGCTACAATCTTATCTAAACCTAATCCCGACATAATTGCCAAGAATAATCCTGCTACTGTTAAACTAATAAACGCATGCCACTTAAACAATGAAACTCCTAAAATAACTATAACAATTGAGACCAGTGTAACTAGTAATAAATAGGCATTCATTAAACTGCCACCCCTCTAGGTTTTATTCTATTTTTGCAGAAATACGATGAAAGCACTTCCAACAAAATTGATTATACGAAAAAATTTTTTTTATTTCAACATCTATTTTGAAAAAATATTTTGTTTAGCAGGTAAACAAAATATTTTTTTCCTTTATCTAAAAAATTTAAAAACTCTCCAAATTGAGTAAAAAGACGGGTGCAGATGCCCCGTCTCTACTCTCCAATATTGTTTTCAAACCATTCCTGGAGCTCCTCCAAAGAGGTAAAAGTAAAGATTTCCTCGCCATTCTGGCCATTGTCCATTCCAGCATTACCTCTTAAAGTAATTTGCCCCTCATCCTCGGAAACAAGGATCGCATAGGGGTGATGAACATTGATATACCTTGAGTCTAAATCGGTATCCAACCAATTCTTGCTTCGTAAAAATACTTGAATATGATCCATTCATTTCCCTCCTCTTCCTTTTATTGTTCCAAACCACGAAAAAAAGAGACAAATTAATGTCTCTTCAAGCAAACTTTTGTTATTTTAAATATTTATCGAAAAAGTCTCTTACAATATCGAGGACATTTTTTTTCCAAAAATGCTCAGTCCCATGTCCTGCACCACTAAGTTTATAGATGATGGCGGCTTGGCCCTTTTCTTGAAATGCAGCTTGATTATAAGGCACTAAAGGGTCATCATCCCATGCATAATTAAGAATGGATTAGCCTTTTTAACTTCTGTTGGACCATAATAATTTGTTACGGCCTTCACGCTGCTAGACACCAGACTATAAAAGAGATAACAACTAAGAATACAGATTTCTGAAAAAAAGGAATTAAGGATTTTGCCTTCCTTTATTATAAGCTCAAATCAGATTCCAGTCGTCTCATAAACTCCTCTGCAGCACTGTATCCTTCCTGCTTTAGAAGCCAGTTATTGGCTGCGGCTTCAATCAAGCCCGCAACATCACGGCCAGGTTGGAGCTGAATCTCAATATGAGGGATTCGAACGCCCATATATTCCGTAAATCTAGATTCGTGATCCAATTCATTATGAAGGGAATTTTTTTGCCATTTGGTTAGCTCAATATCGAGCGCGATTCTCGTCTCATCCTGAAAAGCTTTCCTTCCATATAAGCGGACGACATTCAATAGGCCTACACTTCTGAGAGCAAGAAATTCCTTCGTTTTTCCGTCATGTGTGGCGAGAATGGTTCGTGGACTAAGCTTTTTTAATACAACGATATCATCAGCCACCAGCCTATGACCTCTACCAATCATTGTATGGGCAATTTCACTTTTGCCGATACCTGATTTACCTCGAAGTAAAATGCCCATTCCATATACATTGATACAAACCCCGTGGACGGCGACTTCTGGAGCTAATTTTTTTACCATATAAGCATCAAGCTTCATAATAAATTCAGAAGTCGTTTGTGGCTCTAACTTACATAACAGAGGGATCCCCTCTTCATGACAATATTGAGTTAAATACGTTAGACCTTCTTGTCCCGCTGTAACAATAAAGCATGGAGGGTGGTATTTAACGATATTCCCTATTCGTATCTGACGCTCCTCAATGCTTAACTTATGCAAATAGGTAATTTCCTTTCTTCCAAGGATTTGAACACGTTCAGTCGGAAAAAAATCAAAGTGGCCAACGAATTCTAAACCCGGACGATGAGATCGAGCTTGTGTAATGGTTTTTTGTAATTGATTTTCCCCAGCCAATACTTCCAAGGAAAATTTTTGAACTAAATCTTCAACTGTTAATATCTTCAAGTCAATGGCACTCTCCATCCTAAATCACTTTCTTAATCTTGATTTTATCATCCTTTACAAAAGAGAATGAGGGATTTTTATCCTATATCATAAAGAAAAGGTCAACCAAGAAACTGGTTAACCTTATAAATTTATTAGGATTTTACCACTTTTGCCTTTAGAGTTGAAAAATCCGTATCTTGATAATAACTATTTTTCACTAAAATATTAGGACCTAAGCAAGCTGCGGCTGGGCAATGACAACTTAATTCTTTTGCTAGTTTAGAGGATTGCCAATTGTGGTATGCATCTAACAAATTGGTTGTTTGAATGTTTCCTAGTGCTGGTGTATCACCAAAATCCGTTACGATGATATCACCATTAAAGATGTTCACATTCAAACGTGAACGGCCATCAGGATCGTTTCTGACGGTAACATTTTTACTATTATATAATCTTTTTAAAAGGAGTAAATCTTCTTCATTAGTACTGCAAGCATAAAACGGCAGTGTTCCAAACAACATCCAGATCTTCTCATCACGAATATCCAATAAATGATGGATAGCCTCTCTTAACTCTTTAAGTGATAGGGTTTCAAGGCCGCTGGCAAAATCGCTCGGGTACATAGGATGGACCTCATGCCTTTGACATAACATCTCGTCGACTATTTGACGGTGAATCTTTTCTAAATGGGGAAGTGTCCGCTTGTTTAACATGGTCTCAGCAGAAACCATTATTCCTGACTTTACCAGTTCACGGCTGTTTTCTATCATTCTTGTAAAATAGGCTTCTCGTTGTTTACTATCAGGCTTTTTTTCCATTCTCGCAAAACCGCCCTGAGCGAAATCTTCGACTGTACCCCAGTTATGTGAAATATGTAAGACATCTAAATAAGGAACAATTAGCTCATAGCGACCTAAATCAAGAGTTAAATTCGAATTGATTTGCGTTCTTACACCACGCTCATGGGCGTACTTTAAAAGCGGAACAACATAATTTTTTACAGAGGATAACGATAGCATCGGTTCTCCGCCTGTAATACTTAAAGACCGCAATGTTGGAATTTCGTCTAATCTCTTTAATAGCAGTTCAAGCGGCAATGCCTGCGGATCCTTTGTCTGCAGTGTATAACCGACCGCACAGTGTTCACAGCGCATATTGCATAGTGTTGTTGTGGTGAATTCAATATTTGAAAGCAGGGGCTTTCCATACTCCTCAATATCTAAGTAAGCTTCCCATGGATCATATTTTGGGGTTATTTTTTTTCTAGTTAACATAAATACTCCTTAAAAATCAGTCTTCAAAACCTTTTTATTATAGCTTATTACTAGAAAAATGGGTTGTTATAACTATTACAGAAGTTTATGTTATGGAAATTGTGGATATTCTAGGAAAACTCTCCAAAAAGATACATACCATACCTGTTTTAGTTTACAATATATAAATAATATTAAACGTTAGAATGGTGGGAATTCAACTTGGAAATGCAACCTTTAAGCGAGGCGGAAAAGCTCGCTTTAAAAAAGATTAAGATTTTTAAGCAAAGTATCCTTCGTTATCTATTAAGAGCCATGCTTGCGAGTATGTTTATTGGTTTTGGTGTCATTGTCGCCTTTAAAACGGGGAATTTTTTCTATCTTGAACATTCTCCATTCGCCTATCCTATGGCAGCACTTACTTTTGGGGCAGCAATCATTTTAATCGCCTATGGCGGTGGTGATTTGTTTACCGGTAATACATTTTACTACACCTATGCAGCCCTTAGGAAAAAAATGGCGTGGCTAGATGTCATAAAATTATGGATTTGCAGTTATATCGGAAATATTTTAGGAGCATTGGTGTTCGCCTTTATTATCTTTACTACTGGACTTTTTGCTGATTCGTCCGTGAACAGTTTTTTACTTCATGTTGTGGAAATCAAAATGCAGGTTCCAACAACTCAATTATTTTTCCGGGCTATTCTTTGTAACTGGCTTGTTTGTATGGCCTTTTTCCTTCCAATGGGGTTAAAAGGGGATGGCCCAAAAATGTTTGCAATGATGTTGTTTGTATTTTGCTTCTTTCTTTCTGGATATGAACACAGTATTGCTAATATGTGTACATTCGCAATTGCATTGGTTTTAAATCATCCAGGAACGATCTCTTGGGCAGGTGTCGTCCATAATTTGGTTCCAGTAACGATTGGTAACTTAATTGGCGGTGCTGTTTTCATGGCGATGATGTATTACTACGCAAATAAGCCATTTTTAGAAGAATACGATAAAGAGCAGGCGCACTAAGAAAATCTCCTTGTTTATCGACAGATTTCCAGGGAAATATCAACAAGAACTTTGAGATTTCGACAATTATTATTGATAACAACCTCGCCGGGGTTCAAAGAGATGGCGAGGTTTCTCCATAACTGCTGTAGGATCTCCATCTCTTGCTCTTCAGCAGTTATGAACCTCTCTTATCTGTCGTATCACCCTCAGCTCTTGTTCTTCAGCGGTTATAAACCTCTCTTATCTGTCGTAACACTCCGCTCACTTGTTCTTCAGCGGTTATGAACCTCTCTTATCTGTCGTAGCACCTTCTACTCTTGTTCTTCAGCGGT
Organism: Bacillus sp. ISL-18; assembly: GCF_018613415.1. GTDB lineage: Bacteria > Bacillota > Bacilli > Bacillales > Cytobacillaceae > Neobacillus. The sequence continues at coordinate 57,174 of NZ_JAGGQG010000003.1, forward strand.
TATAAACCTCTCTTATCTGTCGTAGCACCTTCAACTCTTGCTCTTCAGCAGTTATAAACCTCTCTTATCTGTCGTAACACTCCGCTCACTTGCTCTTCAGCGGTTATAAACCACTCATAACCTGTAGCACACCGATCATAGTATAAACAAGATTATTTACTTAAAAAATAAAGATATGCTTTAATCATAAAGTAGCTGACTTCTTCAGGCAGTAGTTCCTTAATCGGTTTTAAACGGCTTCTTCCTGCTGTTTCCACAGCCTGCTCTAGTAATGGCAGATATTCCCCCGGAATGAGTTCCTTAAATTCAACTTCCATTCCCTGCTGTCCACATTGGATGATATGTTCTTCAACCGTTTTGAGAGATAAGTCCCTCTTTTCAGCAATTTCATTTAAAGACAGATTCTCTTTATATAAGCTATACGTTTCTAAATGAGAATCACGAACCGCCCTTTTGGCCGATTTTTTCGGTGGATTCGATGCTGGTACTTCTTCACTTTGATACTCTGGATTCTCCTCAAGAAACTTACGAATAGCTTGAATAAATTCCAGACCATACTTTTGCAGCTTGTGCTCCCCTACTCCGCTCACCTGCAAAAATTCCTCGTTGGTTTTTGGCTGTTTGGCGCACATATCTTTCAGTGCAGCATCCGAAAAGATCACAAAAGGCGGCACATTTTCCGTTTCAGCAATTCGCTTACGGACTTCTCTTAAGTATTCAAATAGCGGATCGTTTTTCGAAACTTCTTTGACCTGAACAGCTTCTCTTCGGTAGACCTGCTGGCCTCCTAAGAGGACCTCCTTACCTTTTGGAGCGACAAAGATGGTTGGAAATTGTCCTTGCTCAATCGCGATTAATTCTTGTGAAATCAGGAATTCGATAAAATCCCCCACTTCTTTAGCACCCTGATTCTTCATGATTCCATACGTACTTAGCCTATCAAAGCCCAGCTCAGTAACTTTTTTATTTTTAGAGCCCGTTAGAACTTGGGCAGTTAAGTTTTTCCCAAAACGCTGCCCCATTCGAATCACGCACGACAGCACCATTTGTGCCTCTTTGGTAACATCAATTCTGGACCTTGAATCCAAACAGTTCCCGCATCTTCCGCAGCTTTCCGTTTCTGTTTCACCAAAATATTTTAAAATAAATTCCTGCAGACAGTTCTCGGTATGACAATAATCCGCCATTTGCTGCAGTTTTTCTAGTTCTTGGGTCATCCTGTTTCGATCACTTGATTGATCAATTAAGAAACGCTGAACTTGGACATCCTGTGGAGAATACAGCAAAATACATTGGCTGTCTAACCCATCCCGGCCGGCACGGCCTGCTTCTTGATAATAGCTCTCCATATTCTTCGGCATCTGATAGTGAACTACATAGCGGATATTGGATTTATCAATCCCCATGCCAAACGCTGAGGTAGCTACCATCACGGATGCTTTGTCTTCTAAAAATCTTTCCTGTTCCCGTGCTCGGTCTGCATCCCCCATCCCGGCATGATAGCGGGCAACATTGATTTGTTCCTTGCGCAGCCTTTCATATAGCTGATCAACATTTTTCCGTGTAGCCGCATAAATAATCCCGGCTTCTTGTTGATTCTTTTTTAAGTAATCAAGAAGATACTTAAGACGGTCCTGACCCTTAATAACAGAAAAAGATAAGTTAATTCGCTCAAATCCGGTGATGATTGTATTCGCTTGATCTATTTCGAGAGAATCACAAATATCTTCCCGAACCCTTGGTGTTGCGGTTGCTGTAAGGGCGAGTACAACCGGTTTTTGAGGCAGGTTAGCAACCATCTGCTGAATATGACGATAGCTTGGTCGAAAGTCGTGTCCCCATTGAGAGATACAGTGGGCTTCATCCACTGCCACTAATGGGATGTCCATCTGCCTTAGTTCCTCGCTAAATTCATAGGATTCCAATCTTTCCGGCGCTATGTACAAAAGCTTGTACTTCCCCTGTTTGGCCTCGTTAATTCTCGAATTGGCTTCGGAATAACTTAACGAGCTATTAATAAATGTGGCTGGGATTCCTGCTTGGATGAGGGTATCGACTTGATCCTTCATTAAGGAAATTAATGGGGATATGACGATTGTAGTACCTGGAAGGACGAGGGCTGGAACTTGATAACAAATCGATTTACCACCGCCTGTCGGCATGACACAAATGGTATTCTGGCCTGTTAGGACTGACCGAATCGCCTGCTCCTGACCGTTTCGGAAAGAGCTGTAACCGAAGTGAGTTTTTAGTAGGGAAAGTGCTTGATCAAACAAGGTTGTATCTCCTTTCAATTTTACGAACTGTCTCTATTATACTGCTTTTTAGAATTAGGTACTGCTCTATTAAATTAAATCTATGTGGTAAATTTTTATGTTGAGAGTAGCGGAGGCATCATTGAAGCATTACTATTTTTTCCGATCCCCTGGTAATGTAACCCTTTTTAATTGACCGCCTAATTATTACGCCTGCTGCCCGGCAAAAGACCTTTCTAAAAAAAGAAGGCTATCGGGCTCTCCGATAGCTTTTACCTTGTTTTATATGAAAATACTATTTAAAATTTCTGTTCTATGCTCGCCTTTATTTGGTGGTGCGGCAATGGCAGAAAGCACTAAGTCACTGTGCATTTTAACCTGATAATCTCCCCAAGACGATACAAAGATGAGTTCCTTCTCCTTAAAGTAGGGGTTCTCGCTCAGTTCCCCCACCTCGAGCACAGGTGCCATACAGCAATCCACTACTTGGGCAAATTCAATCCATTCATAAAACGTCTTACTTTTAAAAAGATCAGTGATCTCCTGGAAAACCTGGTTGGAAGCTTCCGTTTTAGAAGTGTGAGCACTCAACCAATCTTCATGACCATGAGCTAAACAAAAATTCTTCCAAAACTTTGGTTCCAAGGCCCCTAAGCTCATATACCGCTGATCCTTGGTTTCATATATAGCATAGGATATAATGCTGCCGTTCAGGACGTTAATTCCGGTACTCTCACCTGTTTCTTTTTCAACCATGACATGATTTCCAAGCAAGGATACCAGCTGGTCGGTGATTGAAATAGAATGATAGCTTCCTTCTCCTATTTTAAATCTTGAAACAAGCCCTGCAAGAATCCGCTCATTGGCGGCAAATCCGCCCAAGTAATCTGCAAGAGTAATCGAAGGATGAATTGGTCTGCCCTGTTGATCTTTAAGCTGGGAAAGAACTCCACTTAGTGCCATATAATTAATGTCATGGTTGCCAAGTTTACTGAACGGACCATTTTGACCATAGCCAGAGATAGAACAATAAATGATATCATGCTTCACCTGTTTAACCGCTTCATATCCCAAACCGAGTTTTGCCATTACCCCTGGTCTGAAACTTTCTATTACTACATCGGCTTGGGAAATCAATCTTAGTGCTATCTCCAAGTCCTCCTGCTCTTTCAGATTAAGAGTAATACTCTTCTTTTGCCTGTTATTAGCGAGAAAAACAAGACCCGTATTGTCCTTCAATACACCTGTATTCCTGGCCGGGTCTCCCTCAGGCGACTCTACTTTGATGATTTCTGCACCTAATTCCGCTAATCTGAGAGTCGCAAATGGTCCTGGCAGATAATTGGTAAAATCAATCACCTTTATCCCTTTTAGCATTGGCAAAACCCTTTCCTATTTGCTGGAATCTGGGGCTAGAAGCTGCTCTAATTGTTTTCGCAAAATAAATTTTTGAATTTTACCACTAGCATTCCGCGGAAGTGTCTCACAAAAAACGTAATTACGAGGGCGTTTATAATTAGCCAGTTTGCCGCTGTTTTTACAATACTCATCCAGTTCCTGTTCCGTAACCGCTGGATTCTTTTTTACAATAAAGGCAGTAACGGTTTCTCCCCAGCGGTCATCTGGCTGACCCACGACGGCCACGTCCAAGACATCAGGATGCCCATGCAACAAGTCTTCTACTTCCCGTGGATAAATATTTTCTCCACCGCTTATAATCATGTCATCGACACGGTCATTGACATATAGGTATCCTTCTTCATCCAGATAACCGATATCCCCAGAGTGGTACCAGCCTTTGTACAGGGCATTTTCAGTCGCATCTTCCAGATTAAAATAACCATTCATCATACATGGCCCCTGTACAATAATCTCGCCTGTTTCTCCCACTGGAACGATATCTTCCGGATCGGAAGGACCATCTTCTCTTGTGCGGACGATTCGAATATCATGACTTAAAGCGGCTTGTCCGGCAGATCCTGCTTTCCGGAGCTGATCATTCTCTGACAAAAAGGTAATAGCTGGTCCCATTTCTGTCATCCCGTAAGCCTGAATCAGCGAGATACCTAAGCGGTCATGCAGCGCGTGAACAAGCGATGGGGCCATGGGAGCCGCACCATAAAGTCCTAGCTTCAAACTGGAGAGATTATATCGAGTTAAATCTTCTTGAAGGAGCATATTCCACATCGTTGGAGCGGCAAATAGTTTCGTGATTTTTTCTCTTTCAATTAATGGAAGGATGGCCTCCGGATTAAACTGATGCAAAATGACATTACTTGCCCCGACATGCACCCTTGGAATAAAAGCACAATGGAGTTCGGCACAATGGAACATGGGTGCCGTAACAAGACCGACATCGTTCGCTTCAAGCTTTTCGGCAGCAATACACAATACGCTTTGGTCTACCATATTACGGTGTGTATGCATTACACCTTTGGGCCTTCCAGTAGTTCCGCTTGTATAGATAAACGCATAGATGTCAGATTCAGCTACCTCTAATTTAATGTCCTCAGTCGAAGCATCTGCCAGTTTTTCTTGATAGGATGCGGCAAAGTCCGGCTTTTCTTCTTCGATAAACCAAAAGGCTGTGTGATCAAATCGGCCTGCAATCGTCTCAATTACTGGCTCCAATGCTTTTTCAAAAAGAACTACCTTTGGAGTGGCATCTGAAAGAATAAACGCAACCTCTTCCGGCGTTAAACGGAAATTAATTGGATTAAATACCGCCCCGATTTTGGCGCAGGCAAAAAGGGCTGTTCCTAGTTCTTCGGTATTAAACATGAAGGTGGATACGCGGTCTCCTTTTTGGACCCCTTCTTTTAAAAGGGCATTGGCTAGCCGAGTCACTTGTTCGCTCCACTCTTGATAGGTATAACGGATATTTTTTCTCACATCGTAAATGGCCGGTTTGTTCGGAAACTTTTTCACGGTTAAATCAAAGATTTTGCCAATCGTTGTACTCATTAGGCCGCCTCCAATAATTTACTTTTTGAGGATTTGGAACTGAAATTTTGTTTTTCAGCGATTTTTTCATGGTTATCAGTGATTTTTCATGGTTATCAGCGATTTCCCAGTACTATCAGCGAATCCAAATATTAACGCGATTACAGCCTCTCAATAATTGTGGCATTTGCCATTCCATGACCTTCACACATGGTTTGTAATCCATATCTCCCACCTGTCCGCTCAAGCTCATGCATCATCGTAACCATTAACCGTGCACCACTGCCGCCTAGAGGGTGTCCTAAGGCAATCGCACCTCCGTTCGGATTTAACTTTTCTTGATTGGCACCGGTCTCCTTCAACCACGCCAAAGGTACTGGAGCAAAGGCTTCATTGACTTCAAATACATCGATATCATCAATCGATAAGCCTGATTTTTCAAGCGCCTTTTGTGTGGCCGGGATTGGTCCTGTCAGCATTAAGGTGGGGTCTGATCCAACAACCACACGTGTGTGGACTCGAAAACGAGGTTTCAAACCAAGTTCTTCTGCTTTTTCCCGAGACATCAGTAATAAGGCGGCAGCACCATCACTAATTTGGCTGGAATTCCCGGCATGAATGACCCCATCTTCTTTAAACGCTGGACGGAGACCGGCTAATGCTTCAAGAGAAGTTCCTTTTCTTGGACCCGAATCCTCCTTAATAACAGCCGTTGTTCCGTCAGGAAGGGTCACATCAATTGGAAAAATCTCTCTCGAAAAATATCCTTTTTCTTGCGCCTTAAGGGCCTTCTGGTGGCTCTCCAGTGCGAATTGGTCAAGTTCAGCGCGGGTAAACCCATATTTTTCAGCAATCCTCTCGGCCGACAGCCCCTGGTGAATCATTTCATACTTTGACCGTAACACCGGGCTAAATGGCTCTTCCACCCCCTTGTAGTTGGATCCCATTGGCACTCGGGACATACTTTCAACACCGCCAGCGATGACCACATCCATGTCTCCAGCAAGGATGGCTTGTGCCGCGAAATGAACGGCCTGCTGGCTGGAGCCGCATTGGCGGTCAATCGTTGTTCCTGGAACTTCGATTGGGAATCCGGCAATTAATGCGGCAACCCTTGCTATATCTCCTGCCTGCTCTCCCGCTTGGGTCACACATCCTAAAATAACGTCATCAATGATTGCTGGATTGATTCCGGTCCTGTTAATAAGCTCTTTTAGGGTTAAACCTGCCAGGTCATCCGACCTGATATCTTTTAAAACCCCATTTTTTCTCCCAACCGGTGTACGAACGCCTTCTACAATGACAACTTCACGCATGATTATTTCCCCCTATAATCCTAGATTTTTTGCAATAATTGTTTTCATGATTTCGTTTGTTCCAGCGTAAATACTAGAAACCTGGATGTCGCGGAACCGCCTCGCAATCTCGTATTCTTCCATATAGCCATAGCCGCCGTGGAGCTGCATGCATTCAGAAGCGGTCCGTTTTGCTATGTCCGTTAGTTTCCATTTGGCCATCGACACCTTTGTTACCACGTTTTTCCCTTCGATGTGTTCGGCGATTAACTGATTTAAAAAGGCTCTGCCCATTTCAATTTCTGTTGCCATTTCAACAATCTTAAACTGGGAATTTTGAAACTGGCTAACTCGTTTTCCAAAGGCTTCCCTGCTTTTCACATAGTCAATCGTCGTCTTAAGCATCACCTCAGCAGCTGTTTGTGCTCCAATTGCGACAAGAAGACGTTCTTGTTGAAGTTTTTCCATTAAATAAAGAAAGCCTTTGCCTTCCTCCCCCAGCAGGTTATCTTTCGGGACGCGGCAGTCTTCGAAAATTAGTTCAGCTGTATCTTGAGAATGCAGCCCCACCTTGTTCAGTTTCCTTCCTCGAGAAAATCCCGGTGTATCCCGCTCAATCATGAGAAGACTTACTCCTTTGTGTTTCGGAACTGCTTGTGGGTCGGTTTTGACCGCAACAAGGATCAAATCAGCTTGGATTCCGTTCGTGATGAAGGTCTTTTGGCCATTGACGATATAACAGTCACCGTCCAGTTTGGCAGTAGTTTTAATGTTGGCTAAATCTGAGCCGGTTCCGGGCTCGGTCATTGCTATTGCAGTAATAATGTCACCTGTTACACACTTTGGCAGCCAGCGCTGTTTTTGTTCATCGGTTCCGTAAGAGGTTATATACGGAATGACAATATCACTGTGGAGCCCAATACCCACTAAGCCTGATCCGACTCGTTCAAGCTCCTCATTGATGATTACGGCAAATCCCCAGTCAACCTCGCTGCCGCCATACTTTTCATCAATATCCGGACACAGAAAGCCTTGCTCCCCCATCTTTTTCCAGAATGACCGCGGAATCATACGCTTTTCTTCCCACTGTTCATAGAAGGGATATGCTTCTTTTTCTAAAAACTTTCTTAATGACTGACGAAAAATTTCGTGATCTTTGTTTAAATAGGGATGCTTCATTCTAGTAACCTCGCTTTCAATATTTGTAAACGCTTACTTTGTCGATGTGAGTTTCAGACTTAAATGATTTTGTATGGATTCTACAAATTTCTAAGGTTATTCTACAAATCTAAGACTTTTTCTACAAGAATAAAGAATAATTCTACGAAAAAGACAGTAATTCAACAAAATAAAAAGTAATTCTACATTAATTGGAAAATATTTTCCAAATAAAGCTTATCTCCCCCTATTGTAGCAGATAAGAAAGATAATTTAGAATATTTTTACATTCAAATTTGCAACTTTTTCTAACCTCATTCGTAAATAATCTGAGATATCTAAACTTGGAGTTGATTGCGATGAGTGAAAAAGGATGTATGAAATGCGGAAGCAGGGAAGCTGGAACAAAAGATGTAGCAATGACTGGAACAGGACTATCTAAGATGTTTGACCTTCAGCACAACACATTCACCGTTGTTTTTTGTAAGAAATGTGGATATTCAGAGTTTTATAATAAAAAAACATCGACCGCTTCAAACATTCTTGATTTGTTCTTTGGAGGATAATTATTTCTGTAAGGGATTCTCCTAAGTGGGAATCCCTCCAATATGACACGATTAAAATAGATTCATATATTACTTAGGCTGCATCCTGATTGCGCCATCAAGCCTGATGGTTTCACCATTTAGCATGGGGTTTTCAATTATACTCTGGACAAGCTGTGCGTATTCGCTTGGATACCCTAGGCGTGGAGGAAACGGCACCATTTTCCCAAGTGAACTTCTTGCTTCGTCTGGAAGAGTATCAAACATCGGTGTGTGGAACAATCCCGGAGCAATGGTCATTACGCGGATTCCGTACCGGGCTAACTCTCTCGCAATTGGCAAGGTCATGCCAACAATCCCGCCTTTAGAGGCACTATAGGCAGCTTGACCGATTTGTCCGTCAAAAGCGGCCACAGAGGCCGTGTTGATCATAACACCGCGCTCGTTTTGTTCATTCACATTATTTCCAGACATTTTCGCTGCTGCCAAACGGATAACATTAAAGGTACCGATTAAATTTACTTGGATGACCTTGGAGAAGAGCTCAAGATTATGTACCCCCTTCTTCCCCAATACTTTATCGGCAATCCCGATTCCTGCACAGTTCACTACTGTATTGATTTCACCCAAGAAATGAGCCGCTTGATTGATTGCCTCTTGAATCTCCTTTTCCTTGGTCACATCTGCTTTTAAAAATAAAGCAGCTTCACCTAATTCATTCTGAAGGCGAAAACCATTTTCCTCTGATTGGTCAAGGATAACAGTTTTTCCTCCTTTTCCAATGATGTTGCGAACAGTAGCCTCTCCAAGTCCGGAAGCGCCCCCTGTTACAATGGCCCTGCATGATTGACTTTGCATTTATTCATACCCCCTCATATTCAATTTCATATTCTTAGTTTGCAAGTTTTATGCTAGATCGGGTTTTTGCACGAGCTACATGGAAGTGCGATACGGTACACTTTTTTGATTGTTCTTGCAGACAAAAGGCTGTAACCGTAAGCCATTCCTGTCCCCATGGAGCTCTCATGCGGACAAAAACGATTACCACCAGCTATTCCTGTCCTCATGGAGCTCCCATGCGTACAAAAAACTCTTGCCTCCAGTTATTCCTGTCCCCATGGAGCTCTCATGCGGACAAAAAACGATTACCACCAGCTATTCCTGTCCTCATGGAGCTCCCATGCGTACAAAAAACTCTTGCCTCAGTTATTCCTGTCCTCATGGAGCTCTCATGTGGACAAAAAACGGTTACCACCAGCTATTCTTGTCCTTATGAACAAAAATTCCTCCGTAACATTTGGGCAGCCGCCAAGCAATAGTGTCTAAATTTTGTACACCACCCATTCAAAGAAACTATTAATATTTAATTATATATACGATATGATTAGTCTATATCAACATAAAGGTGGGAGTTAAATGAGTAAACGGAAAATAGTTATTACACAAAACTTAAAGCCAGAATACATAGCGAAAATTAAAAACATCATCCCTGATTGGGACGTAATCGCAGGCAAAGACCCATCTGTCTGGAAAGAACATGCGAAAGATGCAGAAGTCATTGCCGGCTGGAGAAAAGAGTTAGCTGATTATTGCCTTACCTCTGAATCAAAACTGCAATGGCTGCAAACCTGGAGTGCCGGGGTTGATTCGTTGCCTCTTGAGAAGCTGCAATCAAAACATATTAATGTAACCAGCGCCAACGGTGTACATGCTTATCCAATCTCTGAAACGATCTTTGCCTTAATGCTCGGATTAACAAGAAAAATTCATACCTATGTAAAAAATCAACAAACGAAGACTTGGGACCATGCTCACTTAAGCCTCGAGATTCATGAAAAAACAATTGGAGTAATTGGTGTCGGGGAAATTGGAAGAGAAACTGCTAAAATTGCCAAAGCATTTGGAATGACTGTACTTGGTGTCAGGCACTCTGGGAAACCAGCGGATTTTGTTGATGAAATGTATACACCAGACCAGTTAGACCAGGTACTGCCAAAATGTGATTATGTGGTCGTAACATTGCCGCATACACAAGAAACTCATCACTTATTTGGGGAACAGCAGTTTACCCAAATGAAAAGATCTGCCTTTTTTATCAATATTGGCCGAGGTGAAATCGTGATTGAAGAGGATTTAATTTCAGCTTTACAAGAAGGCACCATTGCGGGTGCCGGTCTGGATGTATTTGAAACAGAACCGCTAAGTACTGAAAGCCCCTTATGGGAAATGGAAAACGTTATTATAACGCCGCACACATCCGGGGCAACCGAGCATTATAATAAACGGGTCGTTGAAAACATCCTTATTCCCAATTTAAAGACGTATCTAACCGGACAGACACCAAGTACTAATCTAGTGAATTTTAGAAAAGGATATTAAAAAAAGGCTATTGTTTAAACCAACCTGATTTCTGTTAAAAAGCGAAGAACAATTAACATGTGTCCAATCTTTGAAACTATAAGTCCTGTTCATCAATCTTTCACATGCCCTTCTTTTTAGAGATGAGTTTTTGATTATAGTTAACTTATCTCTTATCAAAAGGAGGAACACCCATGAAGAAATTATGGACAGCTTTTCTGCTAACGGCTTTAATTACGAGTGGATGCGGTTCAAATAATGCGCAGCAACAGATAACTACAAAAGCTGAAAAAGTAACAAAGACAGCAAGCTTTGATGAGAAACTCGCTGGAGGTCAGCTTGGCAGTGAAACGATCGCTTTTGTAGGCGCCGGAACAGCCAATAAATTATGGGTCATTGATGGTAAGTATCATAAACTAGTCTCAACCATCGATGCAGGCGGCCCATATAATGAAAGAACCAATAAGGATTTTTATCCTAATTTAAATGACACCCACGCGATTGCTTTTACGAAAGACTTTAAAACTCTATTCACAGGAGATTGGTATAACTACGACGAACCATCCGATGTTATTGCGATTGACCCAATTACGATGAGAGAAAAGTGGAGACGTCCAACCGGTAAAGGCGCACACCATATTGCCTTATCTCCTGATGACAAGTATCTATATGTAGCAAACCAGCATGAAGGCACCCTTTCCGTACTTGATTTAGCCGCAAGGAAAAAGATCAAAGATCTGCAGACAGGTAAAGGAACCTGCTATTTAAGTCCAACAATGTATTGGGATGGAAAGGCCATTGATACACAGTACATGTTCTTAAGTGTTGAGAGCGAAAATAAAGTTGTTGCGATTGATATGGAGACGAATGAAATCGTGAAAAACATTCCGGTTGGCGGAATGGTTCATGGTACAAACCTAACTCCAGATGGCAAATACGTTTGGGCAGCTGTTATGGGCGCAAAAAAGGTAGCCATCATTAATCCAAAAACACTTGAAGTTAATGGCGAAATTAAGTTAAAAGAGGGCCCGATTCACATTGCCTTTAGTCCCGACAGCAAATACGGGTATGTGACAACAGGCGGAAACCAAATTTATAAAATTAATGTAAAAACTCATAAAATTGAGTGGAGCTCAACAGGGACAACAGTTCCCGCCCATGTTGGCGTAACTCCTGACGGTAAAGAGCTTTGGACACTAAACCATGGAATGGATAAGCGTTATCCTTATACGCTTGGCGGTGCCGCAGTAAGCGGGGTCCAGGTTTGGGATACTGAGACAGGCAAATTAATTACAGAAATTGTCGCAGATGGCGTACCTCATGAAATCCAATTTGTTCCTTACGGTGTGTTTACACCGAAAACAGAAGCTGCAAAAGAGTCTTCTCATGGAAATCATGACACAGTATCCGCGGCAGAAGAGATTTTTAAGAAAACGTGCCTTAGCTGTCATGGAAATGATTTAAAAGGCGGAGCCGGTCCAGATATTTCTAAAGTGGGCAGTAAATACAGCGAGCAAGAAATCCTCAGCATTGTGAAAGATGGCAGAGGGATGATGCCAAGTAACTTGCTTTCTGACCAAGACTCTGAGAAAATCGCCAAATGGTTATCTGAGAAAAAATAATATAGATGTAAAAAAACCCTTAAAATAGATAAAAGATTTGAATACTCATCGTTAGTCCAAAAAAGGAGAACCCCAAAGGTTCTCCTTTTAACTATTAGTATACTGTTTGTATTCCTTTTCCGGCCACTGTCATCCATTCGAACTGTCGAAGCCTTACGCCGAATAAAGTTAATGGATCGCGGAACATTTCCGGATTGGTATTCATCTTATTAAGCTGCTCCTGGTTTGATTCAATTCCTAGCTTTGCCTCATCTACTGCCGTGGTTAAATTCCTTAACGGGCTCTTGAAGAATAAGGTTACGTCACGCTCTAGAGATTTTTCAAACAGCTCAAACGGCTGGAAAAATTGCTTACTAACTTCTTCAATCGTTTCTGTGTAATCCTCATTCTCTACAAATGCTTTGTATTTGTTATAAAGCATTGCCTTGTTTTGCGATAGTGCCCCGAATAATTTTCCGGCACTCTTTAATAAAAATTGCGAAGGCGTCCGGCGAAGGAGAATATTGACAGATTCCAGCTGGAATCTGCTTGTCATCCGGTCTGTGTCGCGAAGCCAATCATCGAGCACCTTGAAATCACAAGCAAGTGCCAGATGTTCTTCCCCGTACATCTGGTTAAAGCCATCAGCCATCTCATTTAAAAATTCCTGTGCCTGGTCAAACTCCTCTTTACTATAGCCAATCCAATCCTGTAAGGAACGATAGAATTTAGGCATCACGGTTTGTTCCAAGTATTCTTGTAGTCTCTTATTCATTTCTTCGTTCAGTTCTAAATGAATATTACTAAAATTGCTGTCTTCCTTAATAAGGGCGGAGCACTCTTTTAACATAGCAGGAATCGTGCTGGCCATATCCTTATGAATGTTTTCCCTAATCGTTCGGTACGATTTCGTAATGGCCCTTGTTTTTTGTACTTCCGTATCCTTTAACTGATTAACGGCGCCATTTAATTTGATGTGCATATCTTCATTCCAGCGAATCGCTTCTACTAGTTGGTTTTCAACATCAATTCGTTTTTGCAATAAACTTGCGATAGTGGTCCGAATAAAAAACAATAGCTTAGCCAGTCGTTTATCCTCTAGATTTCTAGTAACCTTGATCGATTGAATAAACTCTTTAATGTCCCTCATCTGCTGGCCGCGTTCATATTGCGAAGAAAAGGCAAACACGCTGGCATCCGGCATAATAGCGTGAATCCTCGACTTGGTTTCCTCATATATTCTTACCGCTTCCTGCTCACCAACAATCGTATCCATTTTGCTTAATAGAAAGTGGACAGGAATATCAGGTGCTAATTCTTGTATTTGTACGAGCGCTCCTCGTTCTTTGTCGGTAAACGGAGAGTTTCCATCCAGCACAAACAAGACAGTGTCAGCTACTTGCAAGTTTTTTAATACTTCATAGCGATCATTGTGATTTCCCTTTAACCCGGGTGTATCAATAAAGGTCACTTTGTTTTCCTTCATAAATCCGTTAGGAAGCTTGAATTCGATAATGGATTCTAAGGCATTACGGCGGCGGTCCATTCGCTCTTGGAATTCAGTAAATCCTTCTAAGCTAGCAATCTGCCAATCAGTTATTTCGATTATTTCTTCTTCGTCACTATCTCTAAACATGACGAGTGATGACGTTGGGCTGTCTTGAAGGTCTTCTCCAAGAACGGTATTAACAAAGGTCGACTTTCCACTCCCGGTTAACCCAGTAATAAGGAGATGGTGTCTATCAAAATCCACCAGTTGCTCGACAAGCCATTTATACCGGTTATTCTCGCCCATCTCATGTGCCGTTGCCCAATCGACGATGGTATCAAATAACGCCAGGCTCTCCTCGAGTTCATTGATGTCCGTCTCTGTTATGCTAATCAGCTGTTCCGCTTCAGAAACGATGGATAAGCTGATCGTGGCAGGGAACAATTCGTTCCAAGAAAGCACCGCAGCAGATGCTAACACGACATTTCTCTCATCCGCTAATCGAAGCCAGTTGGTCAACATGTCTGGAATAAATTCTTGGAGCATTTTAATAAAATATCTGCCTTCTATTAAATCGAAATAAGCATCTTTATGAAGCTTTGAAAGTTCATACCAGTTACTTTCTCTTTCGAGGTCAAGTTGTAATAATAGCTGGTTGATTTCTCTGATCCAAGAGAAATAAGATTCTTCGTGTTCGTAACTTTTCCATAGTGAAGAGACGAGCTGTTCAAATTTTTTCTTATCGAGTTGAAACAAGCGAATTAAAGTTGGGGTGAAATAGCTCGGTGCATGTCTTTTTGTAACACCCTTGTCTACATAGCTATTTAGGATATGAAACCAACTTGGATCCTCCGAACGCATGGCTTCGGAGACGGCTAATTCAACCGCATGCTCCCAATCCTGCTGTTCTTCGAAAAAAGTTCTGGCGATTTCGGTAACATTCGGATACTCCGGGTTTGCAGCAATTGTCCTTTTAATCGTGGCAACCGCTGACTCCAGCTTCCCACGTTCGATATAAAGCGAGAAAAGCTGTAATGCTACTTCAGTATTTAGTGTTGCATTATCGCTTGAGATTGCCGTATAAATATCCTCGGCAGTCGAAAGCAACCCTAGTTCATAATAGGCATCACCTGTATTTTTCTTTGCCCATGGAACGAGTTCATCGGTGATGTTTTCCCATTTAAAAATCGCCGTTTCATAGTCTTTATGGTGAAAATACACTTCTCCTTGGGCAAAGCGTATCGACGATAGGTTTGGAAGATCCTTTGCTGCCTCATCCTGAAATGCCTCGCCTAGAACAAGAATCGGGTGAATGTCTTCATGCTCATCGATGAACATTTTATAATACGTTTTTTGTTTTAGCTGCTCTTCTAACGTCATTTTCTTTCCCTCCAATTGCAAAACACTCTATGTCATTCATATGGAAAAGAGTCATATTTATTCCATATACTATTCGCAGTATGTATGGATTTTAAGTCCCAATTATATCGATTCTAACAAAGGAATTTTTTAAAATGATGTCAGTTGTATTTCATTTTGAAGACAAACTCTCATTCTATGGTTAAAGGCATGAAAATTAGCTTCGGTCTTTTCTTCCTTTTATTCCAATTTTCAACGTATAATGTAGACAAATACCTAAAGGGGATATTCATTTGGAAAAAAGTCAGGCAATTAATTTAAGCGGACAAATCGAACGCTCAAATCCAATAAGATATGAAATTAAGAAGCTAGAAACCGTGAGCGGGATGCTGCCAAAGTTCCATCAATGGACGAATGGCAAGCAAGTATTGGCCGCATATGAAGTATTCCGGCCAGAAAGTGAACTCGGCTATTATCTTTTATTCATAGACTGGCATCGCAATGACAACTATTATTTAGTGATCTATGCACATGATAAATCCACTACCTGTGCTGAGATACGGCAGATACAAGAATTGGAGGATAGACCTCATCTGGTTTGGTCCTATAAACCGTTTAAACGCGACGGGAAAAACGACCAGAGAAAGGCATATTTTAAACAGATGTTTGGGTCGACAACCGTTTATATTAAATTGCCATCCTCACCTGCTAATGTGGAAGATTTCTTGACACAGCTGTTCAAGCTTTGCCAAAACCGGATTAAAGCGGATAAAATTACCGAAGTGTTTGATTTTGAAAATTGAAATGGGTGTGGAAAATGGGAGTTTACAAAAACTGTTAAAGGTGTGGGATGCCTTTAGCAAAAGATGAGTTAGGAGGCGGAACGGAGAAAAATGGAATCACAAGCATTAAATATTGCAGCCACTGCTTTATGAATGGCGAATTTACTCTAGGTTAGCACCCCATATAAAAAATTATTTTTTATTTTGACCGTTCCACCCAATTCGGGGCTCCTGTGGGCACAATTATCCTATATTTTGACCGTTCCACCCAAATTCCGGGATCCTGCGGGCACAAATATCTTTTATTTTGACCGTTCCACCCAAATTCGCGCTGCTGTGGGCACAATATCTTTTATTTTGACCGTTCCACCCAAATTCGCGCTGCTGTGGGCACAAATATCCCTAAATTGACCGTTCCACCCAAAATTGGAGCTTCTCAGGCACATTCCACCAGATACAAGACAAACAATTAGGGAGCCCCTGTGTCAGGCTCCCAATAAACCAACTATAATACCTTACTTAAAAACGCCTTCGTCCGCTCTTCTTGTGGATTGTCAAACAACTCAGCCGGAACCTTTTCTTCCACGATCAAGCCGCCGTCCATGAAGATAACCCGGTCTCCAACCTCTTTTGCAAACCCCATCTCGTGGGTAACGACCACCATCGTCATTCCCTCTTTCGCAAGATCCTTCATTACTTC
Source organism: Bacillus sp. ISL-18 (assembly GCF_018613415.1). Taxonomy (GTDB): domain Bacteria; phylum Bacillota; class Bacilli; order Bacillales; family Cytobacillaceae; genus Neobacillus. The sequence continues at coordinate 73,659 of NZ_JAGGQG010000003.1, forward strand.
TAAAACCTCACCAACCATCTCTGGGTCTAGCGCAGAGGTTGGTTCATCAAACAGCATGATTTTCGGCTCCATCGCTAGTGCCCTGGCAATCGCTACCCGTTGCTTCTGCCCACCTGATAATGAATCCGGGTAGGCATCAGCTTTATCCTCAAGACCAACTTTTCGTAACAGTTCGATTGCTTTTGCTCTCGCCTTTTCAGCAGGAATGTTTCTTACCTTCATCGGAGCCAGCATAATATTATCAATCACCTTTTTATGAGGGAAAAGATTAAATTGCTGAAACACCATTCCGACTTCCGTGCGAATTTTATTAATATCTGTTTTTTTATCCGTAATATCAACGCCTTCTATTAGAACATGTCCGCCAGTAATGGTTTCTAGCATATTAATACAACGAAGAAAAGTTGATTTACCAGAACCAGACGGCCCAATAACAACCACCACCTCTTGTGGTTTGACCGTTACGTTAATGTCTTTAAGAACCTCATTCGTCCCAAACGACTTTTTTAAATTTTTCACCTGAATCATTCTGTTGCAAACCTCCTTTCAAGTTTACCTAACAGGAAGTTAAGAGATAAGGTTAACACTAGATAAATAGCCGCTGATGATAGGTATGGTTCCCACGGACGCATATACTCCCCTTGCATTGCCTGTCCCCAGTACATTAATTCAGGAGCCGCTATCAGTGCCGCCAATGAAGAATCCTTGATTAAAACGATAAATTCATTCCCAAGCGGAGGAATCATTCGTTTAAAGGCTTGAGGCAAAATTACATATCGCATAGCTTGTACATGTGTCATCCCAAGTGAACGGGCTGCCTCCATTTGGCCCTTATCAATCGATTGAATTCCGGCCCGGAAGATTTCTGCCACATAGGCTGCCGAGTTTAAGGATAGTGCTAAAATGGCAGCAACGATGGCATTGGTGGAATGAAGAAATGCTGGTACAACGGCAAAATGAATTAATAGAATTTGGACCATTAACGGTGTGCCGCGGAAAAAGTTTATGTACCATCTAAATGGCAAGGAATATAACCTTTTTTTCGTCATTTTCCCTAAACCAACAAATAAACCAAGAATGGTACCAATTATAATACTTGCGATTGAAAAACCAATTGTTAATAATGTTCCCTTTAAAAGTAAGGGCGCATAATCTACTATGATATCCCACCTAAAATCCATTACGATCCCCCCGACACAATTGAGTAGGCTAATTCGTTTATTAAGCAAAAATTGCGTAACTGCCTATTATATAGAAGTTACGCAATTTCAGTAGAGTACTATTGTTGGTCTTTCAATGTTTGTGTATCAGGTTCCACACCAAACCACTTTTTATAGATTTTTGTATATGTTCCGTTATCAATAACAGTCTTTACTGCTTTGTCTAATTCACCCTTCAGCTTACTGCCCTTTGGTAACAATAGACCATAAAATTCATTTGAAAAAGCAGCATCATCTTCTATGAATTTAAAGTTGTCTTTTGGATTGTTTTTAACATAGGTTTCAATAACCGAGTTATCAGCTACAACGGCATCTGCTCCGCCATTTTTCAATTCAAGAATGGCAAGATTGTTATTTTTAAACTTCTTAAGATTTTGGTTATTCTCCCCAAATAATTTTTCGACGACTTCCTGTCCAGTTGTTCCATTTTGAACGGCAATCTTTTTGCCTTCTAAATCCTTCGCTCTCTTTATAGAACTTTCTTTTGGCACTAAGATTTCATTTCTGGATAGGAAATATGGAACGGTAAAGTCATAGCTCTGCTGACGTTCTGGCGTAATGGTAATCGCAGATACAGCGAAATCTGCTGTTTTCTTTTCAATCTCAACGAAAATTGGATCCCAGCCAACATGCTCAATATTCACCTTGTATCCAGCTTCCTTGGCAACTGCGTTAACAAAATCAACATCGAAACCAACGACTTTTCCTTTTTCTTGGTATTCAAATGGTGCATAGGCCGCATCGGTTACAACTCTTAGTGTTTTCTTCTCGCTTCCCCCTGTTTTACTAGTTCCACAAGCGGATAGCAGCAGGAGCAAACCTACTACCATAAGAGTTGTTACTACCTTTAATTTTTTCATGTTTAAGCCTCCTAATTATTTTTTATGAATACTATTTTTTAAACATTGAAAATTTTTAGACTATAATGATTATAATATCTTTCGTGTTTTTATTCAATATTCTATTTTCTTACTATACTAATAAGTTAATAGGATAAAATCAATTATTACATAGAAGTTTTAACCTAATTACAATAAGGTTATGGGCTCGTGAAATAGTAAAATCCATCTGAAATAAATCCAATAAAACTCTTTAATTTTTCCACCCAATCACCTTCCATTATTATGAAAAATATAAATAATTTATAGATAGTAGATGAACAGGTCTATCTTCAGAATAAATTATCCTTTATAGGCATTCGCCGTTTCTCCAAACCTACCGTTACATAATCTATAGGGGAATATCACATAAGGAGAGATGCCTAAATGAATCCCTACGAATATTATCAAGTTCCACAAATGCCAATTGAGTATCATAGCTATGTTCCTGCAGAACAATATTCATCCTACGTTCCAACAGAACCTATTCATACCTACGCGCCAATTGATCAAGTGAATCATTATGCGCCGCTTGACCCATATGACCCAAATCGTCAGCCACAGCAGCTTGAACGCCGAGTGAGTCAGCTTGAAAGACAAAATGAACGTCAAATCAGAGAAATTACTCAACTCCAACGGGATGTAACTCAGCTCCAAAGACGTCTTGTACGCGTCAATCAGCGAGTAAGAGCAATTGAAAATCGTCTCCACATTCCCTTTACACCTTTTGAAGGAGAATTTTAAAGTCTCACGAAGAACCGGTCTTTTTCCGGTTCTTTTTCATTAGTTAGAAATCCTTTCAAATCAATCCATGCCCAAGAAAAAATCCTGTTAACCTTTCTAACATCTTCCCTGACAAGAGCTAAAAAATCAGGTAATTTTTGAATATAAACTTATCGAAGGGGAGAATTCACATGAATCAACGGCATGAAATCAAATTAGCGATGCAAATCTTACAATTAGATAAATTACGTGATGAATTATATGAGGAACTCATGAAAACGATGGGCTCTAAAGGACATGAACTTTTACGAAAGCTGCAAAACGCCTAATATCTAAAGGAGGGAAAGACGTTGACAACCCACTTACGAAGAGGCCTTGAACGACTAAAGCAGTTTTACATTAAAAAGCTAGCTGATTCAGATATCTTTTATTCATCTGCCGAGCTTCAATCCCTTACCATCAGTGAACTGGAGATTCTTTATAAAAAGTCGAACCCCTCTAAAAAATAACGTCCTCTACTCCTTTAAAAATTTATTTCATTAAATAATGCATATCAGTACAATTATCCATTTTCATGTGAGAAAATGTAACGTATAATATTAAAAATATTCTAACTATGGTAACAACGGGGTGTGGTGAGCGACTAAAATGGGAAAAGATATGTCTTATAAAGATAAAAAAGTTATTACCATTGGTATTGTCAGAGATCTGACCGGGCTGTCCGAAAGACAAATCCGTTATTATGAAGAAAGAAAACTGATTTTCCCTGAACGGTCTCCAGGCGGGAGCCGTAAATTTTCCTTTACCGATGTCGAACTACTAATGGATATTGCCAACAAAATCGAGGATGGAATTCAAACACATGAAATTAGAAAGGAAATGCTGCGGGAACAGAAGAAACAGAATCAGGAGGATATTCGCAGGAAAATGATTCAAGGACAGCTTAATGCCCAGTTTGGTATACGAAAAAGGTAACACAGATTAGAAAAGGCCTCGATTCTTTTAGTAGAAACGAGGCTTTTTCTATGACTGCTTAGGGGAATCCCCCCCTCCTAAAAACCCTGTTAGAAAATCTCCCACAATTATAGATACAATACCCTGATTGATGTAAAGTTACAACTACAGAGGATGTTATAAAAATTAACATCATTAAAAAGGGGGAGTATAAATGGATACGACATACTTAATGAACAGTCTATGGGTAATGTTAGGAGCAGTCCTCGTTATTTTAATGATCGGTGGTTTTATCTTATTAGAAACAGGATCAACCCGTATGAAAAATGCTGGACATATCGCTGGTAAAACCATCTTAACATTTAGTATCAGTTCCATTATCTTTTGGGCAGTGGGTTTTGGTTTAATTTTTGGTAAGGGAAATGCACTGATTGGTTTCTCGAATTTCTTGTATTCAGGCTATGATATGGATAGTTTATCACTCTCTGGTTCAGTTTTCTTTTTATTCCAATTAGCTTTTGCAGGTATTTCTTTAACGATTGCGTTTGGCGGGTTTGCAGAGCGGGCTAAACTAAGTGCTTACCTTGTCTTTGCTGTTCTTTTCTCAGTCATTGTGTATCCTCCAATCGCTCATTGGATTTGGGGCGGCGGCTGGTTAGCTGAGCATGGTAAACAAGACTTCGCTGGTTCAACGGTTGTTCACTTAACCGGCGCAATGGCGGCACTTGCTGCTACCATTCTATTAAAGCCGCGGATTGGAAAATATAACAAAGACGGTTCCGCTAATAATCTTGCCGGACACAACCAAGTATTTACAGCCTTAAGCGTCTTACTATTATGGGTTGGCTGGTTCGGATTCAATGCAGGCAGTACGTTATCGGTTGACAAAGGATTCTTCGGGTTTGTTGCCATGAATACCAATCTTGCTGCTGCAGCTGGAACAATTGCAGCCATGATCGTTTCTTGGATCGTATTAGGGAAAGCAGATGTCCCCATGATGTTAAACGGTGCTTTAGCCGGCCTTGTAGCAATCACAGCATCCTGTGCTTTCGTAGAAACCTGGGCCGCCGTCCTTATTGGCTTTATCGCTGGAATATTAGTGTTTTATAGTATCAGATTTTTTGAGAAAGTTAAAATTGATGACCCGATTGCAGCTCTATCTGTTCACGGGACCGCCGGAGTTTGGGGAACCTTATCGAACGGATTCTTCGCAACAAAAGAATTAGCCACTGTTGGTAAGCCAGGTTTATTTTACGGCGGCGGATTACATCAGCTTGGTGTTCAAGCATTAGGGGTATTCACCTGTGCCGCCTTCGCCTTTATCGTTTCCTTCATTCTTCTAGCAGTAATGAAGAAAGTAATGAACGGATTACGTGTCACTGAAGAAGAGGAAATTATCGGTCTAGATATGAGCGAGCACGGCAGCTACGGTTACCCTGAATTGGTAAAAGCAGAACAGCAAATTAAAGTTCAATAATTGAAGGAATCAACAGCGGTCATTCCTTTTTACAGGGCATGACTGCTAGTTGATTTAGGGGGTGTACATGTTGCAGCATGACCCATATTCAGTATTAATTCAGATTAGAGACGAAAAACTGAAAAATGTTTGCCATAACCATTTTAAACTGAACGAGCTACATGATAATTTGATTCACCGGGTAGCAGCCATCGCGATAAACCAGGTTTCGAGTCAACACGGACCTCCTCCATCACCATTTACATTCTTTGTCATGGGCAGCGCTGGCAGGATGGAACAATCGGTATGGAGCGACCAAGACCACGGAATGATTTATCTTGATTCATCGGACGATGCCAAATCATACTTTTTAACATTAGGAAAAGAAATTTCGAAAGGACTTTATCAAGCAGGATACAGATATTGTGACGGGGGCGTGATGGCCAGCAACCCATTCTGGTGTAAATCGATTAGTGAATGGGAGCAGCAATTATCAAACTGGATGATTGAATCCACTTGGGAATCGATCCGTTATCTTCTCATATTTCTAGACGGAAGATCAATCTATGGAGAGAACACCTATGTTGAAAAGCTAAAGAACCATATTTATCAAAACATGAAGCAACATCATTTACTGCATAAATCACTAAGCAATACTCTCCATCTCAAAAAAGGAATCAACGTTTTAGGTCAGTTCTTAACAGAAACACACGGAAATCATGCCGGTAAACTAAATATCAAAGAAATTGGTCTTTTTCCATATGTAAATGCGATTCGTCTCCTTTCGATGAAAGAAAGATTGCACGAATCCTCATCCCTTTTACGTCTCGACAAAATACCAGAGATGTATTTCCCTGCAAGTGACAAAGCTTTTTTCAAAAAGCAATTCTTAAAACTGCTATCCTACCGATTATTATTTTCTGACCATAAAGATTATGATTCAGGTCATTATTTAACTGTCACCCAACTGACAAAAGAACAGGCTAGAGAGGTAAAGGAAATCATCAAAAATGGCGCTGCTCTCTTTCATCATATGAAAAGGTTACTAGAAAAGGAGGATTCAGATGAGAATAAATAATATGATCCAATTTTTTCGTCAAATATCTGGAAAAGCAAACTCAAACCTTTTCGCAAGTTTATCAGATCAATCCTCACTGCAGCAGAAGGCTTTCCTTAGAGAAATACAAAGAGAAATGAAAGAAAAGAACAGCTTAGACGTTCCGCTGAAAGAATTAAGGGTGGTCGTCTTTGATCTAGAAACGACCGGTTTTTATCCCGAGAAAGGTGACCAAATCATTTCCATTGGTGCGGTCAAAATGACAGGCGACCAACTAAAGGAACAGGAAACCTTTTATACATTAGTAAAATCGGATCTTCCACTATCAAATGAACTATCTGCTTTAACCAATATTTATGAAGAGGACCTAAGCACTGCCCCGATTGCTCAAGAAGCACTACTGCAATTCTTTCAATTTATCAAAAGTGATCTTCTCGTTGCACACCATTCCAGTCACGAGCAGGCCTTTATGAAAAAAATCACAAGCGAGGTATTACGAACAAGATTCGACCATCGAATTGTCGATACTTCTTTTCTCATCCGCCTTTCAAACCCCTATATGAAATCCGCTCCACTAGAAGAGGTTTGCGAGATTTGCGGTATTGAGGTGGAGAATCGACACCACGCTCTCAGTGATGCCATCATGACAGCAAAAGTATGGAGATATTATTTACAGCTAGCAGAAGAAAAAGGCTTCCGCTATTTACGTCAGGTTTATGAATATTTAGCAAAAATCGGATGATAAACTACTATTCTAGTCTAATATTTTCACCTATTAGCATAGTAGTTTCCATCTGGTCATTTATTCCCCTCTCCCTTACTTACTACTGAAATTTCTCCGAATTTCTTCTACTCACTAGTAACGAATAAAAAATTTTTTAAAAATTTTTTATTTACAAATTCCTTATCATACCAATAATGAAAACGCTATCAGATAAATTAATTTGTTAGAATTGTCAGATTTCTATATTGACCATGTTTTCAATTGGTTGTATGATTACTGAAAATAAATCATCAATCATTTACAGACGATTTGTAACAATCGACGGAATGACTTGTTACCCAGAAGGGGCAAACCATGCTATTGTCAGTTAGGAGCTAAGAATATGCGAAGCGATATGATTAAAAAGGGAATTGATCGTGCTCCCCACCGAAGTTTATTATATGCAACAGGGGTAAAAACGAGTGATTTGGAAAAACCATTTATCGGAGTTTGTAACTCGTATATTGACATTATCCCAGGACATAAACATCTTAATCATTTCGGGGAAATTGTGAAAGAGGCAATCCGGGAAGCCGGTGGTATTCCATTTGAGTTTAATACAATCGGCGTCGATGACGGAATTGCGATGGGTCATATAGGGATGCGCTACTCCCTTCCAAGCCGTGAAATTATCGCCGACAGTGCTGAAACAGTCATTAACGCACACTGGTTCGATGGTGTTTTTTATATCCCAAACTGTGACAAAATCACTCCAGGGATGTTAATGGCTGCCGCAAGAACTAACGTGCCATCTGTTTTTGTATCTGGCGGTCCAATGGAAGCTGGCGTTTCACCATCGACAGGTAAAAATCTTTCCCTTACTTCAGTTTTTGAAGGCGTAGGTGCTTACCACAACGGTACAATCAGCCAACAGCAACTGCTTGAAATTGAAACCAATGCCTGTCCTACATGCGGTTCCTGTTCCGGAATGTTTACCGCGAACTCCATGAACTGTTTAATGGAAGTTTTAGGAATGACGGTTCCTGGTAACGGTACGATGGTTGCTACATCCGAAGAAAGACATGAACTCATTAGGCAAGCTGCTAGACATCTTATTGAATTAGTTAAAAATGATATTAAACCACGTGACATCATTACTAGAGAAGCCATTGATAATGCCTTTGCACTAGATATGGCCATGGGCGGCTCCACTAATACCGTGTTACACACTTTAGCCATCGCCCATGAAGCCGGGATCGATTATGATCTTAGCGAAATTAATAAAATTGCTGAGAGGGTTCCATACCTTTCCAAGATTATGCCAGCATCTGATTATTCAATGGACGATGTTCATCGTGCCGGTGGTGTAAGTGCCATCATCAATGAACTTTATAAAGTTGAAGGTGCTTTGCATGATAACTGCCTAACGATTACAGGAAAAACTCTTCGTGAAAATGTGAAGGAAGCAACAATCACAAATGAAGCGGTCATCCGGACAAAAGATAATCCATATAGCCCAGTTGGTGGACTATCCATCCTATATGGAAACATTGCTCCAGATGGTGCCGTCATCAAGGTTGGCGCTGTAGATCCTTCCATTAAGACATTCTTGGGAGAGGCAATCGTGTTTGATTCCCAAGATGAGGCTCAAGAAAACATTAATAACGGTACTGTAAAGGCAGGCCACGTAGTGGTTATCCGCTACGAAGGTCCTAAAGGCGGACCAGGAATGCCGGAAATGCTTGCTCCTACTTCCGCTATTATGGGCCGGGGTTTAGGAAAAGAAGTTGCCCTAATCACAGACGGCCGCTTCTCAGGTGCAAGCCGTGGAATCTCGATCGGTCATATTTCACCAGAAGCAGCAGAGGGTGGACCAATCGGTCTCGTTGAAAATGGTGACAAAATTTTAATCGACCTTGAAGCTCGTTCAATTGAACTTGTGGTTGATGATGAAGTACTTGCCCAAAGACGTACGGCATGGGTAAAACCTGAGCCGAAAATTAAAACTGGTTATCTAGCGAAATATGCAAAGCTTGTTACATCTGCCAATACTGGCGGAATTATGAAAATATAAAGTTTAGCATTCGTACTGGTTCTGCGGTCCATCCGTTGAGGTACCAAGCTAAATACGGGAAAAGTTAGTACCCCTCCCCTTCCCTAAGGAAGCTAAGGTACTAGAAGTGTTAAATGAAGACCATTTGACAAAATAATAGTTAAATCGATGACGGGAATAAAGGAATAAGAACTTGTATTTTCAGAGAGCTGGGGTTGCTGGAAGCCCAGTAATACAACTTATTCTGACATCATCCCTGAGTGTTGGGCTGAAATGGGTTATAAGTAGGCTCAATCAGGTGTAGTTTTTAAGCACCTGTTACCAAAAGAAGCGAATCTTTTTAGTTGTCGCTTCCTAAGACAGTATTCGTAAGGATACTGTAAAAACCGGGTGGTACCGAGAAATGAAAGGCCTTTTCTCCCCGATTATTCTGCACCGTTGTCTTGATTGCAGTTAATTCGAGGGGAATAGGTCTTTTTTACTATGATGAAGCAGAACAATTGGAAGGCTAGATTGTGAATCTACAAAATTCTACGAATTATGAAAAGATTCTACAAAATCTGTAGATTATTCTACAAAAATAAGATATGATTCTACAAAATAGAGATTATTCCAAAAATAAGAACAAAGCACCAATAAAATAAAAGACAACGATCTACCGTAAATTTTTCAAATTTTCAAATACCCTTAAGGAGGGATTATGACGTGAAAGTAGAAGCAAAAAAGCTTGACATCCAAACAACTACAGAGCCCAGAACCGGTGCAGACCTTCTCATCGACTTACTAAAAGAAGAAGGTGTAGAAACTCTGTTTGGATATCCCGGTGGTGCAGTGCTTCCAATATATGATGCCATTTACCGCGCACAGGATAGAATCAAGCATGTTCTCTTCCGACATGAACAAGGAATGATCCATGCAGCTGAAGGGTATGCCCGGGTAACCGGCAAACCTGGAGTCGTCATTGCCACATCCGGACCAGGAGCAACCAACCTTGTAACAGGCATAACCGATGCAATGATGGATTCTCTGCCACTTGTTATCTTCACGGGGCAGGTTGCAAGAAACATCATCGGAACAGACGCCTTCCAAGAAGCGGATATTATGGCGATCACCACACCGATTACGAAACATAACTATCAGGTACAATCGATCGAAGACTTACCACGCATTGTCAAGGAAGCCTTTCATATTGCTTCTACCGGACGGCCAGGGCCTGTCTTAGTCGATGTCCCTAAAGATATTTCCGCCGGATTTTTAACAGAAGAACCTGAAGAAGCGAGCATTAATTTGCCTGGATACCAGCCAACAACAAAGCCAAATCCATTTCAAATTAAAAAACTTGCCGAATCCATTTCAAAGGCAATCAAGCCTGTCATTCTTTCTGGTGCCGGTGTTCTCCATGGAAGAGCATCAGCTGAATTAACGGCTTTTGCGGAAAAACACCAAATCCCAGTCATCACTACTTTACTTGGACTTGGTACCTTTCCTGCAGATAATCCCCTTTCGTTAGGAATGGGAGGAATGCACGGAACCTATGCAGCTAACATGGCCATTTACGAGTGTGACCTGCTTATCAACTTTGGGGCCCGATTCGATGATAGGCTGACAGGCAATCTTAAACACTTCGCCCCATTTGCGAAGGTTGCTCATATTGACATCGATCCGGCTGAAATTGGTAAAAATGTTCCAACACATCTTCCAATCGTTTCTGATACGAAAGAGGCACTTAGTGAACTGCTTAATCAGGAAATTGAATCACCTAATGCTAGTGAATGGCTGGAAAAACTAAGCCAGAACAAACAGGAGTATCCGCTTTGGTATAAACATGATCCAAACGGAATGTGTCCGCAATGGGTGATTGAAGCAGTCCATAAAGTAACGAATGGTGATGCCATTGTCGCGACGGATGTCGGACAGCACCAAATGTGGGCCGCACAATATTACACCTTTAAGCAGCCGCACCGCTGGATTACTTCAGGTGGACTTGGAACAATGGGCTTTGGCTTCCCTGCCGCAATTGGCGCACAAATCGCCGAGCCGGATAGTACAGTCGTTGCGATTGTTGGTGATGGCGGCTTCCAAATGACACTTCAGGAATTATCGATAATATATGAAAGAAATCTTCCGGTAAAAATTATTATTGTCAACAACGGCGCACTTGGAATGGTTCGCCAGTGGCAGGAACTATTACACGGAAACAGGATTTCTGAATCGATTCTTCATACACAGCCTGATTTTGTCAAACTTGCTGACAGTTATTCGATTAAGGGTTTTCGGGTGAACAATCAGGAAGAATTAATTACCGTTTTACCAGAAGTATTTGCTCATAATGGTCCGGTATTAGTTGATTGCCGTGTTCTTCAGCAAGAAAAGGTATTCCCGATGATTGCCCCTGGTAAAGGAATTCATGAAATGTTAGGGGTGAAACCATGAAACGGATCATAACAGCAACCGTTCAAGACCGAAGCGGTGTCTTAAACCGGGTCACCGGCCTTTTGCAAAGACGCCAGTTCAATATTGAAAGCATTTCAGTTGGTCCATCCGAAACTGAAGGTATTTCAAAAATGACCTTGGTGGTTGAAGTGGAAGACGAACAACGCCTTGAACAGGTGACGAAACAATTAAACAAGCAAATTGATGTTTTAAAAGTTTCCGATATTACTGATAAGGCAATTGTCGCTCGTGAGCTGGCCTTAATTAAAGTAGCCTCAAGCAGCCATTTACGCAGTGAAATCAACGGAATTATTGATCCGTTCCGTGCCTTAATTATTGATGTAAGTAAGGACAGTCTCGCTGTTCAAATTACAGGTCGTCCTGATAAAATCGATGCCCTGATTGAGATGCTCCGCCCTTACGGTATTAAAGAAATTGCCAGAACCGGACTGACTGCCCTCCAACGCGGGCACCAGCCGCAAGTAAACGATCTAGCAACACATTCACTATTAAAATAACAATATATTTGAGAGGATGATTCATAATGGTAAAAGTACTTTATAACGGAGATATTCAAGAGGCAGTTTTACAAGGAAAGAAAATCGCAGTAATCGGATATGGCTCTCAAGGTCATGCTCACGCACTAAACTTAAAAGAAAGCGGCTTTGATGTTGTAGTCGGTTTACGTGAAGGGAAATCTTGGGATAAAGCAGTTGAAGATGGTTTAGATGTACGCCCTGTTGCAGAAGCAACTGCAGCTGCAGATGTAGTTATGGTTCTCCTTCCAGACGAAATGCAGCCAAAAGTATATGAAGAAAGTATCAAACAAAACCTTGAAGCAGGAAATGCTCTTGTTTTCGCTCATGGCTTCAACATTCATTTCAGCCAAATCGTACCTCCTGCTGATGTTGACGTATTCTTAGTAGCTCCAAAAGGTCCAGGACATTTAGTACGCCGTACTTATACAGAAGGTGCTGGAGTTCCTGCTCTATATGCGGTTTACCAAGACTACACTGGTCAAGCACGTGATATCGCTCTTGCTTATGCAAAAGGAATCGGTGCTGCTCGTGCCGGAGTATTAGAAACGACTTTCCAAGAAGAAACAGAAACAGATTTATTCGGAGAACAAGCAGTTCTTTGCGGTGGTGCAACTGCCCTAATCAAAGCAGGCTTCGAAACTCTTGTAGAAGCTGGTTATCAGCCTGAAGTTGCTTATTTCGAGTGTTTACATGAATTAAAATTAATCGTTGACCTTTTATATGAAGGTGGATTAGAAAACATGCGTTATTCAATCTCTGACACTGCTCAATGGGGAGATTTCGTTTCTGGACCACGTGTAGTGAACGAAGAGACAAAAGCACGCATGAAAGAAGTATTAAAAGATATCCAAACTGGTAAATTTGCTCAGGGCTGGATCTTAGAGAACCAAACAAACCGTCCACAATTCAATGCGATTAACCGTGCTGAAAACAATCACCAAATCGAGGTTGTTGGCCGCGAGCTTCGTGCATTAATGCCATTTATTAAAAAGCCTGTAAATGCAAAGAAAGAAGTGGTGGTAAATGGTTCACGTTAACATCTTCGATACAACCTTACGTGATGGAGAACAGTCTCCTGGTGTAAATTTAAACCAGCTTGAGAAATTGGAAATCGCCAGACAGCTAGAGCGGTTTGGGGTTGACATTATGGAGGCCGGCTTTCCGGCTTCCTCTCAAGGCGATTTCGACGCAGTAAGAGCCATTGCCCAGACGATTAAAAATTCATCTGTTACAGGCTTGGCACGTGCAACAAAATCGGACATTGACATTGCGTGGGATGCGTTAAAAGATGCAGCCGAACCAAGATTGCATGTATTTCTTGCTACCTCTCCTATCCATATGCAATATAAGCTGATGAAGACTCCAGAGGAAGTCGTTAGCACAGCAGTAGACATGGTTAGATATGCGAAACAGAGATTCCCGCATATTGAATGGTCTGCAGAAGATGCCTCCCGCTCTGATCTGGATTTTCTAGTCAAAATTATTACCAAGGTCATTGATGCCGGGGCAACCGTTATTAATCTTCCGGACACGGTAGGATATACCACACCTGAAGAATATGGCCGGATGTTCCGCTACATCAGAGAAAATGTACCTAATATTCATAAAGCCGCCCTCTCCTGTCATTGTCATGATGACTTAGGTATGGCTGTTGCCAATTCGTTGGCAGCAATTGAAAACGGAGTAACGCAAATTGAAGGTACTATTAACGGTATTGGTGAACGTGCCGGCAATGCCTCTTTAGAAGAAGTTGCCGTTGCCTTGAATATCCGTAAAGATAAGTATCCATTTACTACGAATCTAGTATTAAAAGAAATCAAACGTACAAGCGATCTGGTCAGCCGATTAACAGGCATGATTGTTCCACCCAATAAAGCAGTCGTAGGCAGAAATGCCTTTGCTCATGAATCAGGAATCCATCAGGACGGCGTATTAAAAAATACGTTAACCTATGAGATTATTACCCCTGAATTAGTCGGTGTTAAATCCAATGATTTAGTCCTTGGAAAACATTCAGGCCGCCATGCTTTTAAAGATAAGATTGAGCAAATGGGCTATACCTTATCACCTGAAAAACTGGCTGAAGCATTTACTGCCTTTAAACAATTGACTGATCGTAAAAAAGAAGTGACGGATGAGGATCTATTCACGATTCTGACTGATATTCAAACTACCACGATCGATGTGAAAAAATATGAATTGGTTGCCTTCCAAGTACAGTATGGTTCCGCAAACCTTCCTACTGCAACCGTTGCGCTGACAACTCCAGATGGAAATCGAGTTGAAACAGCACGTACGGGGTCTGGAAGTGTTGAGGCACTGATGAACACACTGGAAGCACTAATTGCAGAAGAAATTCATTTGACTGATTTCAGACTAAGCTCTGTCGGTCAGGGACGTGATGCACTTGCTGAAGTCCATGTAAAAATGACTGTTAACGGAACTTCTTTCTCGGGCCGCGGCTCTGCACAGGACGTTTTGGAAGCATCAGCAAAGTCTTTCTTAAATGCAGTCAATCGCGTATTTTTTAACCAATCATCCGTAGTTCAAGAACCTGCAACCATATAAAAAAGTATTAGCAAAAATTAAGGCGTCTACATAGACGCCCTCTCGTAAAACAAAAAAATGAGGAGGTTGCTTCTAATGAAAAAACATATTGTCTTACTTCCCGGGGATGGGATTGGCAAGGAAGTTATTAATTCAGCAAAAGATGTGTTACATGCGATTGCTGAAGAATTTAACCACAGTTTTAGCTTTGAAACCCATGAAATCGGAGGAGCAGCCATTGACCAATATGGCACTCCCCTTCCGGATTCAACAGTAGATGCCTGTAAACAGGCAGATGCTGTTTTACTAGGAGCGGTAGGCGGACCTAAGTGGGATCAAAATCCTTCTCATCTTCGCCCCGAACGCGGTTTGCTTGGTATCCGAAAAGCGCTGGACTTATATGCAAATTTAAGGCCAATTAAGGGATTTAAGAACCTGCTCCATGCCTCCCCTCTAAAAGAAGAAGTGGTGGCAGGAAGCGATCTCCTCATTGTACGTGAATTAACGGGCGGGCTTTATTTTGGTACACCAAGTGAACGGCGTGATAATGGAAATGCTGTAGTAGACACACTTTCTTATACACGTAAGGAAATTGAACGAATTGTCGATAAAGGCTTTCTGGCTGCTCAGCAGCGCTCGGGGCATCTTACTTCGGTTGATAAAGCCAATGTCCTTGAGTCCAGTAAGATGTGGCGTGAAGTCGTAGAGGAAAAGAAAGCACAATATCCTGATGTTGTGGTAGAACATTTGTTAGTTGATGCTGCCGCAATGAAATTAATCACGAATCCAACACAGTTTGATGTTATTGTGACAGAAAATCTTTTCGGCGATATTTTAAGTGATGAAGCTTCTGTTTTAACTGGCTCGATTGGTATGCTCCCTTCTGCAAGCTTGCGTGAAGATGGTGTTGGTCTGTATGAACCCGTTCACGGTTCCGCACCTGACATCGCCGGCAAAGGAATTGCCAATCCATCTGCGATGATTTTATCAGCTGCCATGATGCTGAGATATTCGTTTGATTTAAATAATGAAGCCAAAGTGATTGAAGATGCCGTGCAGTCGGTTCTCGATTCTGGTTTCCATACAGGGGACCTTCAAATCGAAGAAGGACGCCAAGTCGGAACCGCTGAAATGACGAAATTAATTGTCGACTACATTAAATCACAGCATGCATCCAAGTGTATCGCCAGCTGTTATTATTAATTCAATTACAGGGTAAACCATTGTCTTAATGGTTTACCCACAATTTTTCTATAAATCTATTATCGTGAGGAAGTGTGGCTATGCAAACACCAAAAACGATTATCCAAAAAATTTGGGAACAACATGTCGTTCATCAAGAAGAAGGAAAACCAGATTTACTTTATATTGATTTACATCTAGTTCATGAAGTAACTTCCCCTCAAGCGTTCGAGGGCTTACGGATGAACGGGCGCAAGGTTCGCCGCCCTGACCTTACTTTTGCAACAATGGATCATAATGTACCAACCCGTCAGAGACTGACTATTAATGATCCTGTTTCAAAAAATCAGATCGATACCTTACAAAAAAATTGTCAGGAATTCGGAGTAACCCTTGCCGACATTCATCATCCAGACAACGGTATTGTCCACGTTATCGGACCTGAGCTTGGTCTTACACAGCCTGGTAAGACGATTGTCTGTGGCGATAGTCATACTTCTACCCACGGTGCATTTGGTGCTCTTGCCTTTGGTATTGGAACCAGCGAAGTGGAACATGTGCTTGCTACTCAAACGCTATGGCAGGCAAAACCAAAAACCCTTAATGTAAAGGTAAATGGAAAACTTGGGACAGGTGTTACCGCGAAAGATCTAATTCTAGCGATTATTGGTAAATTTGGTGTTCAATTTGGTACTGGCTATGTAATTGAATACACTGGTGAGGCCATCCGCTCTCTTTCCATGGATGAGCGCATGACAGTCTGCAACATGTCGATTGAAGCTGGTGCTAGAGCAGGATTAATTACGCCGGATGAAACTACTTTTGAATACTTACGCGGACGCAGACATGCGCCTCAAGGCGAAGAGTTTGAGAAAGCTGTCGAAAAATGGCGTGCCCTAGCAACCGATGAAGGTGCAGTCTATGATACTGTTGTGGAAATAGATGCAGCTGAAGTTGAACCGCAGGTTACATGGGGAACCAACCCTGGTATGTGTATCCCGGTTACAGCAAACGTACCAAGCCCTGATGACAGCGATAAGCCAAGTGAAAAAGACGAAATTAGCCGCGCCCTTGAATATATGGGTCTTGAAGCTGGACAGCCTCTATCAAGTGTGGTCATCGATCACGTCTTTATTGGTTCTTGTACAAATTCAAGATTAAGCGATTTACGTAAAGCTGCTGAAGTTATTCGTGGCCGCAAAGTAAATCCTGGTGTTACAGCGATTGTTGTTCCAGGATCATTTAGTATTAAACTTGCCGCTGAAAAAGAAGGTATTGATCAGGTGTTTATCGAAGCCGGTTTTGAATGGCGTGAAGCTGGCTGCAGTATGTGTCTTGCGATGAATGATGATATTGTACCTCCAGGTGGTCGCTGTGCTTCTACCTCTAACCGTAACTTTGAAGGACGCCAAGGAAATGGTGCCCGCACCCACCTTGTAAGTCCAGAAATGGCAGCTGCCGCAGCGGTAGCCGGTCATTTTGTAGATGTCCGTCAATTTACTGCACAGGAGGTAATTTAAAATGGAACCGTTACGCGTCCATCAAGGCCTTGTTTATCCAATAAACCGTTCTAATATTGATACTGACCAGATTATCCCTAAGCAATTTTTAAAACGGATAGAACGCAGTGGTTTCGGCCAATTTCTATTTTATAACTGGCGTTTTGATGACAACGGCAATCCTCGCCCTGATTTTTCATTGAATGCGCCGAAATATAAAGGCGCATCGATCATTGTTGCCGGCGAGAATTTTGGCTGTGGCTCTTCTCGTGAGCATGCCCCATGGGCAGTTCAGGATTTCGGCTTCAAGGTCATCATTGCCCCAAGTTATGCCGATATTTTTAAGAACAATTGTGTAAAAAACGGCATACTCGCGATTGTAGCTAGTGAGGATCAGGTTCAGACAATTATTAAAAAGGCAGAGTCCACTGAATATACATTAACAGTAGACCTTGAAGAACAGAAAGTATACGACAATGAAGGCTTTGAGCTATCCTTCGATATCGCTCCATACCCTAAGCAAATGCTGCTTAATGGCTGGGATGAAATTGGCGTTACTTTAACTTACGAGGATAAAATTAAGCAATATGAAACAATAAATAATTAGAATAATGCGCTGGGCGTTGCCCAAGCGCATTTTTACTTACAATTAAAATTCAGGGAGCTGATCAAGGTTATTTTCCTTAATACCGTCAGGCTCACTCCGAATAATGTCTCGGCCATATTTATGAAATACATCTACATGGGCGAGTTTCCCTGCCTTCGCTTCATTTAAAGCCGTTAGATAATCTAATTCCCGCCCAGAACTCGTTCTGAACGCGATGATGTCGCCATCATTATTTTTCCTAACTGCAACAAATTCCTCTTTTCCGGAGCTATTGCCTTGTTGTGCTTCGATTTGTGCCTGCTGCTCACTTTGTGCCTTATACTCTTCATAAATTTTTTGATAATCCTTTTGTTCCATTCATTCCACCTCCGAACATTTGTTAGTATTTTTCATTTTCCTTAATTTATCCTTTTGTAAAAAAGTCGGTGCCTGACACCTCTTTTACGTTTTTCAAGATGAGTACCATGGTATAGAGGAAAACGATGTTGATGAGGAGGACGATACAGATAAACACTAGGCTAATTTGGACACCTATTGCGACTAGTCGAATGACCATGGCGGAGAGGGCTGTTACTAGTGTAACATCTTTAAAGGTAATCACTGCTGCAAGGAGGTAGCCAAATGGTCTTCGTTTCATGAGTAATATGGCAGCTATGAATCCAACTGGAATAACAAAGCCTAGGTCTAGTGCCTGTATAATAAGGGTTGTGTAATGTTCCAAGCCGACCGGTTGAGAACCGTGGATCACCCCTGGTACTACTTTTCCAAGCCACATCAAGCAAAATACAGATGAGACAACGAATAAGAAGCCGCTGATAAAAGTAACAGGTAGTGTCTCGTTAAATATTTGTGGTAACTTAGGAATATCAAAGGACATCATCGCAAGTATAAACCCAAAGAAACTAGCTGACATGATGATGATATAAACTAGGAACATGGAGTTGTACATGGAAAGAAACGAATATGAGGAGTAGGTGTATAAGAAGTAGCCAAGCGTTCCTGTAAGAAGCAGCTTCCCCTTTACCAATCCTTTTGTAGTTAGAACAAGTGAAATAATGAGCAATGGTATAGCTAAAAATAAGGTCACATAATCTTGTGCAAGTGCTTGTGTGGCCATTGATACGGAATCATGCTGATAGAGTCCCCTTCCATAAATGTCCACATTTTCACTAAATATTGATTTATATTTGTATGGACCTTTACCTTGGTGTGAAACAAGCGCGTATGTTGTGGCAGCAAAAGACAATAACGAAATAAGTACGGCTAAAAAGCTGATCGATTTTTGATTTTTCATTTCTTATCCCTCCTTTGAATGGTGAGTTTCAATTCCTCTTTATCGTAAACCAAATAATTCCTCTGACCTACAAAGATTATCTCTGTTCACAAAAGATTCAGAAATTGACTTACATTTGAATGACCCACACTTTTTGACAAAGGCTGAACAGGGTATACTAGTTTCATAAGATTTTACGGAGTGAAAAATATGCTGAATTTTGATAAAACACATGATCCGCGTCAGAATAAGATGCTGATTGACCAAATCACCGAAAACAAGCTACCTTTAAAAGAACTAATCCAAGAAACCGAGACCCTGTTTCAGCAATCACGAAACCTTGCAAGTGCCCCCCCACCAGAAGCAAGTTCATCGCCTTCTACTTCAAAAAAACTGGAAGGCGGGATTTTTCGTCTTACTGCTGAGCAGTCTCAGATTTTAGAACCTACCCGCATTTTGCTGGACCAGGATGATGGAAATGTCGTTCCCGATTGGAAAGACAAACTTGATGTGGAGTACAAGCGATTACTATCAACGATCACAAAGGAAATAAATGTAGTAGATTGTGGTGCGGTTGGGGATGGAAAAACGGATTGCACTGCTGCTTTTAAAAAAGCACTCGGTAGTGGGCAGGTAAAGGTAATGGTTCCTCCTGGGATTTATATCACAAAGGGAATCACACTGCCGTCTTGGACATGGCTGGTTGGCTCAGGCCCCGGCATCACCACGATTAAATTACATGATAATGCCCCAAAGGGTACAAGACTTCTCACAAACGCTAACCATTGGAAAGGCAATCATCACCTTCTCGTCCAAGGTTTAAGTTTGGATTGGAATGTCGAAAGGCTCGGTAATATTCCAAAAACAAGTACATGGGGCAACCATTCAAGCTGTTTAACCTACGCTAATGTTACCTACGGATGGGTGAAAGAGGTAGAAGGAATAAATCCTGGGCTTCATTGTTTTGATATTTCTTCAACCCTTTACAATTATGCGGGTGACGGATATCGGGGCCTTAGAGGCAGTAAGTATGTCTGGCTCGATCATGTAACTGGGTATGGTTTCGGTGATGATGGCCTTACCACACACCACAGTGATTATATTTTTATCTCTAATTCGCATATGTGTGACCCAAGCGGCCGGGCCCATCAACAAGGATTCTCTAATTCGAACGGATTTGAAATCGATGATGGTTCTAGAAATGTTTTATTAGTGAATAATTCAAGTGCCAGGTGCTTTGGCGGAGTTGAAATAAAGGCCCACGAGAATTCCTCAGCAGCCTCAAACGTAATAATTATTGGACATCTATCGATGAATGACAATCGAGCTTTTAACTTCCGGCATATTGGTCATCATAAACTAAACGATGAAGAATCAAGGACTGCCTACAATATTATTGCTGCCAATCTCGCAGCAATTGCACCGGTATATTCGGATTTATATAAAGATTCAGCACCGCGTGGAATGGTAATTTCCGCTTATAAAAATGTGGTCGTTAATCAACTGACAGTCATTGGCAACCCTGAGTACGATTTTAAAGGTAATCCGGTTATTGCTATTCAATATCGCGCGCGAAATGTAATTCTGAACAGGATCACAGTTAAGAATTTTACGAATCGAGGAGCGTGTATAAAGGTTTACGGCGGCGATAATCGAGCTGATTCGCTAAAAATTCAAGCTTGCGATCCGGAAGAAATTGAGGTTGGAAAAGCTGTACAAGATGTTAGGATTGAAGCAGAATCTTCCTTTCATTGACACAGTTGCAGCTGCGCTAAAAGTATTAAGAAAGCGTCAAGCCTTACTTTTGACGCTTTCCTTCTTTTTCACCAACTATTTCATCTACTAGTTTTTCAGCTGCTTTTCTGTATAAATTACTCATATGGACTAATGACGAAATCATCAGCACCCTCTCTAAATAAGCTGCGTCTTCCTGGTGGTCATCCGTAATTTCCTCCATAACAGCCGTTACCCGTTCTTCGATATCTTCCTTAAAATCAGCAACGTTTTGGCCGGTTAAATCTAAGTAACTCATATAAAAAGAAGCTAAATCCATTTCATCATTTATTATTTTTTTGTTCATTCCACTAAGGGTGATTTTAATATCATTGATCGACAGTGCCCCCTTTAGCTGGTAGATCAAGCTCATTAGGATCAAATGCTCTTTTGAATACTTTTTATTTTGTATCGGAAAAATCAATTTTCCCTTTGCATAGTTATTGATCATCGTTTTCGTAAGAATCTTATCTTCTTGATTCCGCTTTGATTCATTGAATTTATTTTCGAATAACTGAATAACCTGGTCCATATATAAATCAATGTTTGGAATATCATCCAGTGTTAAATTTGTCTCAAGACTTAATGAATCAAGGATTTGTTTGATGTTTTCCATGTAAATAGCCCCCGCTAACTTAATCGATATTCTTATTATACATAATGAGATAAAGATTGACTAGATTCCGTTTTATCAGTATTATTATAAGTAGTTATTAAAACTACATGTTGCGTCAGGGAGGCAATAAAATGCATAATTATATCCGAGAACCCATTAATGGATTAACCCATTTAGCGGGAGCTGTTTTATCATTTGTCGGTTTGCTCATGATGGTCATAAAAGCCTCGATGACAAACCCAACCCCGCTTGAGATTACCGCCGTAATTATTTTTGGTGTCAGTATGATCCTTCTCTACTCTGCTTCAGCAACTTATCACATGGTGATGGCCCGTGATAAGGTGATTGCCTTTTTACGAAGACTCGATCATTCAATGATTTTTGTGCTGATTGCGGGAACGTACACGCCTTTTTGTTTTATTAGTCTGAACGGAAAGACAGGGGCTATGTTATTTTCGATTATCTCGGCGGTTGCGATTAGCGGGGTTGTTTTTAAAATGGTCTGGTTTGCATGTCCGCGCTGGATTTCGACAACTTTGTATATCGCGATGGGTTGGATGATTGTGTTTGTCTTCTCACCACTGACTGGAAGTTTAAACCCAGTTGGACTGTTCTTACTGATCCTCGGAGGAATTTTCTATACGATAGGCGGCGTGATTTACGGGGCAAAACCGAAATTTCTTGAAACAAAGTATTTAGGCTTTCACGAGATTTTCCATATCTTTATTTTGTTCGGAACCCTGTCCCATTTCTTATCGGTATACTTATATGTGATTTAAGTTTAGACGCCTTTGATCCTAGGCGTTTTTTATTTAGAATTCTTTTATACAAATTTATAACATTAAATTTTTTTTAAGGCTCAAACTAAAATAAAGTTTTTTATAAGGTGAATTTTTTCTGCTTCTTATGGGTTTTGCCCACTTCGATTCTGGACATAAGAACTATCAAGTGACCGTGGACAAATGGCTTAAATATGACTGAGGTGTTTTCTTTGTTTCGATTACTTTTTCAAATCATCGTCATCGGGCTATCAGCCATCCTTTTCGGCTTTTCCTTTAATTCCTTCCTCATTCCACATAAGCTGACTTCAGGAGGCGTAACAGGGATCTCCTTCTTAATTCAGCACTTTACCCATATCAATACGGGATTAATTATTTTAGCCATTAATATTCCATTATTTTTTGTTGGGATCAAATATTTAGGGAAAAGATTTGTCCTGTTTACTGGTTATGCGGTATTGGTTTTATCGCTTAGTATGCGATTCATTCCCATTCGGGCGATTAGTCCTGATATTCTTTTATCTTCGATTATCGGTGGTGCCCTCTATGGAATCGCTGTTGGGCTTATTATCCGCCAAGGCGGATCGACGGGCGGGACTGATATTATCAGCTTAACACTGGCTAAAAAGAAGAATATTCAGGTTGGCTTTTTAAATACGACTATGAATCTTTTTGTCGTGGGGAGTTCGGGATTGATTTTCGGATGGAATATTACTCTTTATACGATTATTGCGATCTATGTGGCTGGCCGTGCTGTTGATATGGTTTATACGAATCAAAATAAGTTAACGATCACGATTATTACGGATAAGTATCACGAACTGACCGATTCCTTATTTAAGCTCCATGCTAGAGGGGTAACGGTAACAGATGTCGAGGGGGCTTACACTCATAAGCAACGGAAGATGTTAACGACGGTTATTACTAAATTTGAGCTGAATGAAACCAAGCACACGATAAAAAATGTCGATCCACATGCATTTGTGAATATCATGCAAACGATGGAAGTCATGGGACGATTCCGGAAAAATTAAAAGCAGAGGGCCGTTGGGATTTTGGCCTTCTGCTTCTTGAAGACAGATACGTCTTTTTTTTTGCTAGCTTTGTCCTCATGAACACTCAATGAGGACCCATTTACTCTTTAGTCTCTAATGTTTGTCTTTTAAGCTCCTCCAGCAACACTTGAGCATGATTAAAGATAGGTTCCTTAGCCCCATATAAAAGAGTCACCCGATCCTTCTCAGCGAGCTCAAGTATTTCCCTGACCAACCCATGCTTTTCCTCATCCGTCCGAAGCTCTTTAAGATAGTTTTTACGAAACTCTTCAAAAAGCTCCGGCACATGACAAAACGACTTCCGCAGCTCATTACTAGGTGCGACCTCTTTAAACCAATACGACAGACGCGCAGCATCCTTCGAAATCCCCCGCGGCCACAACCGGTCAACCAAAATCCGGCAGCCATCCAACTCATCATATGGTTCATATACCCTTTTAATAAAAATAGTAGCCAAAAGTAATCACCTCACTAAGCTATAAACACCCCTCACTGTCCTTTCCAAATGGACAGTGTCCACGAATGGTGTCAGGCACCATTAATCTTCGTCCTTTACGTCAATGCTTTCTGGTATAGGTTCGTTCAGGTATTCTTCGACGAGCTGTTTGTATTTTTCTACTTGTTTTAAATGGGTGGCAAATTGTTCTTTGTAAATGAGGTATTGTTCGCCGTCAAATAGCGCTCGGATTTTCTTTTTTTGGATCAGGCTCTTGACGGTTGCCTCTGGTACCGCTAAATATTCCGCTGTTTCTTCTATTGTCAGATACACTATAATAATATCCCCTTTTAATCTAGATTACCGCTCAATTCCCGGCCGGTGATTAAGAAAGTTTTCACAGGCAAAGCCTCTTACCTCTTCCTCTTTAAAATGCTTTAACAACTCATTGATCAGATTTTGACTCTTAGAGGCATCATCCAGCTCTCTTACAAAAGTAGTGATGCCATCAAAGTCAGATCCAAAACCGATTTGTTTCACGCCGCCTAAACCACAAAAATGATCAATATGTTTGACCAAGTCTGAAATGATTACCTCTCCTCTTTCCTTAATAAACGGAGGATTATAAACCACGTGGACCAATCCCCCCCTTGCAAACATCGCCTTCGCCTGTTCATCGGTAAGGTTCCGGGGATGCTCGCAAAGAGCCCGGGCATTGGAATGGCTGGCAATCGGATATTTTGCTAATTCGATCACATCCCAAATTCCTTTGTCACTCAAATGAGATACATCCGTAAGGATTTGATGCTGATTATTAAACTCTACAATCTCCTTGCCAAAGACGGTCAGCCCTCCGCCGCGCGGTTCCCCTGCACCATCGGCAGCAAGATTGGCCTGGTTCCAAGTCAATCCCACCGACCGGACCCCCAGCTGGTGAAGGATATGAAGCTTCGCTAAATCATTCCCGATGGCATCAACACCCTCAAGCGTTAACATTGCTCCTATCTGCCCAAGCTTCAAACGGTCAAAGTCCGACCAGGCTTTAATATGAACTATATCAGGATTACGACCGAGAACTTCCTTATAAAAATAATCAATTTGCTCAAGTGCAACCTGAAACTTCTGATCACCTTTAATGTCCGGCTCGATAAATATCGCATAGCATTGCACTTTAACTTTGCCCGCTTGCAACCGATTCTTATTGGTTTCGAGTTCTTTTGCATCGGCAAATCGCAAAGCTCCCTTTGCTTCCTGGAGTTTCATCAAGGCATCACAATGCAGATCAATAATATTCATGGTTTCCAAAACTCCTTTTTATAAAAAGTGTACCATAATAAAAAAAGGCCAAGTATAAAAAATACTCAGCCACTAAAACTCTTCCGCTATCCTTTTAATCTTTGGCAGGACCTTATCCCAGATTTCTGCGCTAGCATCTCGATAGAACTGACCATTCGTCATCGCATAAAAATCACCTTGTAAAATATGAAGGGTCGTCTTTCCTTCAACTTCAGCTAAATGAAAGGTGATTCCATCTTCCTCTGTAACCTCGGGTCTTTCTTCCATTCGGACATCAAAAACAGTAAAACGAAGAAGTTTATCCTGCTTAACAGCAGTTACATTCCCTTCAACAATGACGGTCCCATCCTGACCTTTCCAATAAACCGGACTTGCTAACTCCCAGGTTGATTCCAGGTGAAACTCCGGACCGCCGCTTGAAAACTCGATTGCCCACTGGCAATTTAATTCACTTTTAGTTAAGACATCCCAAACATTTGAAGCAGGAGCATTAATTGCAATCGTCTTGTCCACGAATAATTTAGTCATATGACCCTCCAAAGCTGGTATTGGTTATCTCTATTATAAGAAAAAATCGGAGATGGTCCAAGCCACCTGCCGATTAATATTTTCTTAGAAATACAGGATCTGTTTTCAATATCTTCCGGCGGATGGCTTCTTAACAGTTCATTTCGGTCACCTCTCTCGCTTCCTCCTTAAAGGCAGACTCCCCATTTTTCTTCTGTTACACCCTTTTGATCATCATAAATCACCTTGCCACGCAGCATCGTCTTTTTAACCTTGGTAGAAAATACTCGGCCCTCATAGGGAGAATAAGCATTGCGAAAGCCAAAGGACTCCTTATTCGCAACCGTTGTTTCATCTAAACAAATGAGGACTAAGTCTGCGTCGAGTCCCGGACTAATTCTTCCCTTTTTGTGCCTGATTCCAAACCGGTCTGCCACATTAGAGGTACCTAAAGGTAAGACCCGTTTTAAAGATATTTTCCGTTTTAGCGCCTCATCAAGCATGGCCAGCCATGTGAATTGAACCCCCTGAATACCGCCCCAGGAATCCCAAATGCTATTGGTTGTTTTCATCGAATAAAGACATGGAGAATGATCGGACCCAATCGTATCAATCATCCCGTTTGCAAGACAGTCCCATAATCCTTCTACCTCTTCCCGTAGTCTTAACGGCGGTGCACATTTTAAGATGGCCCCCTCCCGGTGAAAATCCTCTTCATCAAATAGTAAATAATGCGGGCAGGTCTCGACTGTTACGTTTACACCGCTTTTTTTCGCCTGGTCAATCAGCCTGACTACTTTCGGTGAACTGATATGAACAAAATGAAGAGCGGTTCCGTATTTAGCAGCAAGCTCTAATGCATAGCTAACTGCCTTTTCTTCGGCAGAAATCGGCCTGCTTGCTAAAAAAGCACTTCGTTCATCCAACCGCGGATCCTGTTTATATAAAGCTGTCAGTCTAGCAATATCCTCTTCCCATTCCGCATGGAGGGCGAGGATTTTATCATGGTCCATTGCCGCTTGCATCGCTTGTTTCAAATCATCTGGAGATAAGTGTTGAAAATCATCAATCCCACTTTCACTCATAAACGACTTCCAGGCAATTACGCCCTCACTCATTTGCACTAATTCCTGCCTATTAGATAGATTGGTACCAGTCATCCCGCCCCAGAGGGCATAGTCAATATGGGATAAGGAGGATAAATACTCTCTCTTTTCAGTTAAATTTTGTAGGTTAATTGTCGATGGGGAACAATTCAAAGGCATATCAAAAATGGTGGTCGTCCCTCCCATTGCGGCAGCCCGGCTCCCTGTCTCAATCCCTTCCCAATCCGTCCTGCCTGGGTCATTAAAATGAACATGGGCATCAATAAACCCTGGAACCACAAGACAACCGCTTGCATCTATGATGTTTTCCTCTGTCTCTAAGATTGGACCTGCATCCTCCTCCACAAGCGAGACAATCTTTTCAGCGATAATTTTAATGGTTACCTCACGAAAGCCTTCTTCCGTATAGACCAGGCCATTTTTCACCAATAGCTCTGTTGTCTCCTTCTCCTTCTTGACTACTTCGGTTAATACTTTAGCCATTCAGTAAATCACTCCTTGATGTTAGTAACCTGTTTTTCTTGTAAGCTTGTAATCGCCTTTTCAACAGCACGAATAATGCCGCCATATCCCGTACAACGGCATAAATTTCCGGATAGTGCTTCAACGATTTGTTGTTTCGCCGGGTTTGGGTTTGTATCCAGCAATGCCTTAACGGCCATAATCATCCCCGGGGTGCAATACCCGCATTGAAATCCTCCCTCTTCTAAGAAGGCTTTTTGAATCGGATCGTCCTCCAAACTCTCAATCGTATAGATAGAAGCCTCATTTGCTTGGTAGGCCATAACCAAACAGGAGTTAACCAAATGACCATTCATATGAACGGCACACGCACCGCAGCGGCCAATTTCACAAGACATTTTTGTACCTGTCAATCCTAAGTCTTCTCGCAAAATATCGACTAACCTTGCAGCTGGTGCCGCCTCTAACTGTTGGGGGTTTCCATTTACAGTCAGCATAAGCTCTATTTTAGGGGTCATTGCTGGTAGTTCTGCACGTTGGATGACATCTTTCATATCCATGGTCTCACCTCTCCTAAACGATCAGATTTTAATAAGAATTCAGGAGAAACCGGCAACTTGTTCACCCAACAGCCAGTCGCATCAAAAATAGCCCGAACAATTGCAGGAGAAACCGCAACCGTTCCGATTTCTCCTACCCCTCTTGGACCAAATGGGTCGCCATCCACTAGTTTTTCGATTGCTTCAACACTTGTTTTGTAGGGAACATCACATATGGTCGGAATCAAATAGGTATCAAAGTTATCAGTCATATAGATGCCATTCTCCATGATGGCTTCCTCCATCAAGGTATAGCCTAAGGCCATTACACCGCCACCCTCAATTTGCCCTAAATACCCCAGCGAGCTGACAACGGGACCTGCTGCGACCGATTGATCAATGGCGTTCACTTTCACTTTGCCTGTTAGCAAATCCACTTCGACTCGTGCCATAACAGCTGCAAAGGCATAGAGATAATGGCTTCCTCCCACTGTTGCATCCGGACTCGTTGGAAAGTTAAACGAAGTATGGACATTAATCGAACGACCGCTTGGCATACGTTCTGCCAGTTCCTTAAAAGTAATACAAGGACCCGCGGCAGCCATATCTTCCTTTAGCCATATCCCGCTTGGCCCCATCTGAAGGTGATCAGCAGTGATACCCGTAAGAAGCTGGGCTAGTTCTAAAACTTCCTTTCGAAACGAGCCCCTCATTCTTTGCAGTGCCTGCCATACCATACTTGTCGATCGGGAAGCAGTTGAGGAACCGCTCACGGGTACCAAGGCGGTATCTCCGATCACAATCTTAATATCTGTTTCTGCACACGAGAATTCCTCGATAAGCAGGGTTTCAATCACTCCCAAAAGACCTTGACCACATTCTTCAAAACCAAAGGCGGCTTCGATTT
Source organism: Bacillus sp. ISL-18 (assembly GCF_018613415.1). Taxonomy (GTDB): domain Bacteria; phylum Bacillota; class Bacilli; order Bacillales; family Cytobacillaceae; genus Neobacillus. Next base: position 102,259 of record NZ_JAGGQG010000003.1, read on the forward strand.
TCCCTGCCTTTGTAAAAGAAAGTCGTCCGCCTGCGGGATCCATTCGGTCTATCCCAAGTCCCCCTCCGTGCATCGTAATGGCAATTCCAGTCCCTCTCACTTTCCATTTATCTGAGGTTTCCTGCTGCCAGCGCTTGGCTTTTTCAGCATGTGAGTGTTCAATGGCCTGAAGAACGTCCAATGCTCCATTAGTCGGAGCAATTTTTTGACCTAATGGTCCAGGATCTTCTGGCTTCCTTAAATTCTTTAAACGGAATACAAGAGGATCCATGTTCAGCTTATCGGCAAGCCTGTCGATTTGTCCCTCTAACGCAAAGGTGATCTGGTTTCCGCCAAAGCCCCGAAACTCACCCGCTACGCCGTTATTAGTAAAAACAGATAATCCCTCTATTTCTAGATGAGGGATGATATAGGGGCCAGGAGCATGCTCAACTGCAAAATCTAACACAGCAGGACCTAAAGTGGCATATGCTCCGGTATCCGCAATAATTTTTACCTTGTGAGCAAGAATATTTCCCTCTTGATCCACCCCTGTTTTCATCGTTATTTTCATAGGGTGGCGCTTAAGGCCCGCCCTCACCGATTCTTGTCTGCTGTTATGGATTTTGACAGGGCAGTTTGTGGCGAGTGCAAGTAATGCTCCGTAAGGCTGAATGTTTAATTCATCCTTCCCTCCAAACGATCCGCCCATGGGACTCGAAACCACCCGGATATCCGATTCCGGCATATCAAGAATTCTTGCTAATTGAAACCGATCCTTGAAGCCATGCTGCGTCCCCACGTATATCGTTAATTTCCCATCGGGTTCCGGGACAATCACACCGCCCTCTGTTTCCATATAGGCATGCATTTGCCTTGGCAATTCGTAGGTTTCCTCAACCACAAAAGCAGAATCAAAAAAACCCGTTTCCACATCCCCCTTTATAAACTGAGGATGATGAAGAATATTTCCACCAGGATGTAGCAGCGGAGCATCGGGCTGAAGGGCCTTTTCGGGAGTGTCAAGCACTGGAAGCTTCTTATATTCAACCTTTATTAAGCGCAAGGCCTGTTCGGCAATTTCCTCTGTATCCGCCGCGACCGCCGCAAGAGCATCCCCGACATATCGTACGCGATTTCCACAAAGTACAGGCTGGTCTGGAAAAATAAGTCCAAAACCGTTTAATCCGGGAACGTCCTTGTGGGTCAATACAGCCCTTACACCAGGAAGCTTCTTTGCTTCCTCGACCGAAATAGTTAAAATCTCAGCATGCGGCTCCTTGCTTCTTAAAACTTTTCCATACAGCATGTTAGGAAACGTTAAATCAGTGAGGTATTTCATTCTGCCGGTCACTTTTTCGGGACCATCAGGACGTATCCTCTTTTTCATCGCTGATAGGTTCGTTTTTGATGACATAAGATCCCTCCTTTTCTAACCAGCAAAACTAGCAATCTTTGAAACCATCATATTGGCCGCAACTGTCTTTTTATAAGCTGATGTTGTAAACACATCAGTAGCAGCATTAAATTCCTCTTTTATCCCCTGAAAAAGTTTTTTTAAAAGGTCATTGGTTAAGGTTAAGCCCGCTGCTAATCTTTCACACTCTGTTAATCTTTGATACGGCGTTGTGCCTCCACCTGCCGCTAGACGAATGTATTTCACCTCATTTTGTTCACCCAGCTGGCAACAGCCGGAGATTGTGACAATACTAGGTGTAAAAGCTTCCCTAAACCCCAGCTTTTTGTAAAAAAAGCTCTTCTTATCCAATTTCAGATTGTCATGGACATAAATAGCAGTAAGAATGAAATCGTTGGAGGCAGTCCCCTCTCTTATCCAATCAGATAATGGCTTAAATAGAAGTTTGCTGCCATCATAAAGGGATAACGTGGTGTCCAGCGCCAAGAGGGCAGGAGTTAAATCGCCAAATCTGCCCGCAATATTCCCCCCAATCGTTGCCCTGTTACGAATAGCGGGAGCAGCGACATTTCTTACTGCCTCTTCTAATAGGGGAAATTGTTTCAAAAGTGAAGGGTGTTCCTTACATGCAGCTAGTGTGGTTAATGCACCAATCCGGATACCAGCTTCTCCGGAATACTTAGCGTTTTCACAGACTTGCATTTCTTTTATTTTTTCCAAACTGATTAAATGACGTGGACAATCCGCACCTTTTTGCCACTGGGTCTGCATGAGAGTCCCACCTGCAATAAAACAAGACTCTCCACGAAATTGCTGTTTTAATTTCCAGGCTGCCGAAAGATCATCCGGAAGCCAAACTTCTGGTGAGTTCAACATCGCTGCTCCCTGCCTAATCATATATCGGACCAGCTCCTTTCAGTTGCCTTACCTGTTCAGGCCTTTGCCTCTTTAAGCGCTGCCTCTGAATTAATTCTGCTACAATACTAACCGCAATCTCCTCTGGACCCTCCGCTCCGATTCGAAGACCCACAGGACTGTTAATTTCCGGTGGAATTTCCCTGCCATCCAATAAGCGTTGAGTCCTCGCTTTTGATCCAAGTACCCCTAAATACCTTAATTTCTGTCCTTTTAAAAGATTTAGTAATTCCCTGTCCCAATGAAAATGATGGGTAAGAATGATGATGGAGTCTAGCTTAGACAAAGCCAGCATCGGCACCACTTCGCCTGGAAATCCTTCGATTAATTGATCAGCGTCTGGAAAAAATTCCTCTTTACACAGGGACGAGCGCCAATCAGATACAAGTACGGAAAAGCCAGCTTGTGAGGCCATCTTGACTAATGGCACTGCATCCCTGCCAGCGCCAAAGACAATTAACCGCGGCTTAGGCTCAAAGCAATGGATATAAAATTCAGCTGATAATCTCGAAAAAAAGGTAACTCCACTATTGGGAGATGTTTGCTGGATATCATTTAATAGTTTTTTAATTTGCGAGGGTACTCTTCCATGCCACTTTCCAAACAGCTGCTGATCATCTGTCATAAACAAATAATCGGAAACCGAATCGTCTGCTGCTAATCTTTTTATGACCGTAACTCGGTTCCCATTATTAAGGTGAAACTTTAATTTACTAAGGTGCTCACGAAGACAGGCATCAATCGGTTCCAAAAGGACACTAATCACCCCATTGCAGCCTGCTCCCTGTCCCCATGACAGATCATCCTCATCCCTTAAGTCATATACAACGGTTTTTGTCGTTCGCTGATTAAGAACATCTTGAACTTGATAAGACAAATCTGTCTCTAGACAGCCAGCACTTAAAAGACCTATTTGCTTCCCGTCTCCCCGGAACAGCATGGAAGTTCCCTCTTTTCGGTAAGCTGATCCTTCTACCCGAATAATGGTAGCAAGGACATTATCATTAATCGACCCATCCATAGCGTCTAAAATCTCGTGTATCCCGTCCATACAAGACCCCCTCTATTTCATTTATTTATAGACCTCCTAAAAAACCATCCATGTTCTATCTCTAAATATGGGCTCAAGTGGATAGGTGAGATTATGTAACTAAGGATAATGTTAATGTTTCTATCATCAGCCTTTCACTTATGATATCCAAAAGGGGAAATTGCTTCTACAATGGCGTTATATAATCTAACATGGAAATTTTTTGCTGGATTCAAAAAGCGAAGCCGCCTGAAGCGAAAATCAACATTCAAGATAAAAACAGCCTTAGGATTACATGTTTGGAATTTTTTCTAACGAGAATCAATTTGAAAAAGAATGTCAGATAGCCTTACAACAAAAGAGAAAATATCCGGGTGTTATAGAATAATAAATCTCAAGTTTAAAGGGGAAATTTTGCTTTCCCCTTTCACAAGGTAGGTATAAACCCATAATGACTAACGTTTAATATATAAAGTAGATTGGAGAGATTGTAATGTCGGCTGACAAATTTATGGAAGAAGCAATTGATGAAGCTCTCACCAATGTGATGACTAGTCATGGTGGACCGTTTGGAGCAATCGTTGTCAAAGACGGGAAAATTATCGGCAGAGGCCGGAATGAAGTTACTTCCTCAAACGACCCGACAGCCCATGCCGAAGTTCAGGCAATTCGCGAAGCCTGCCAAGCTCTTAAAAGCTATCAGCTTGAGGACTGTGACATCTATACGAGCTGCGAACCCTGCCCAATGTGCATTGGCGCCATCTATTGGGCTCGTCCAAAGGCTGTTTATTATGCCTGTACCAAAGAAGACGCAGCAAAAATTGGCTTTGATGATCAATTTATTTATGAACAACTCGCATTACCTTACGAAGCGCGAAAAATCCCAATGAAACAAATTTTCCCTGTAAATGGCGACCTGCCGTTTAGAACCTGGGAGAAATCACACACTAAGGTTGAATATTAATCTGATAAAAAGAGGATGTTGAAGATGGAGAGAAATCAATTAGAAAGAAGAATCTCTGTGGCATCTGGAAACGAACTTGCAGATACTGTTATTAAGAATGGAAAAATAATCGATGTCTTTAACGGTGAAATAATCGAAGCTGACATTGCCATTGTAGACGGATATTTTGCAGGAATAGGAGAATATAGCGGAAAAAATATCATTGATGCAAATGGCAGTTATGTTTCTCCTGCTTTCATTGATGGCCATGTCCATATTGAATCCTCTACGGTAACAGCCGGGGAATTCTCCAAAGTCCTTCTCCTTCATGGGGTTACGACCGTCATTGCGGATCCCCATGAAATTGCGAATGTCTCAGGAGCGGCAGGTCTTCAATATATGCTGGATTCTACGGAAGGCCTTGCATTTGACTTTTACTTTATGCTTCCCTCCTGCGTACCCGCAACAGCCTTTGAACATTCTGGCGCTATTCTTATGGCCGAGGATTTAAAGCCTTTTTATAAGCATCCGCGCGTCCTCGGGTTAGCAGAAGTAATGAATTACCCTGCCGTGGTAAATGCAGACCAAGATATGATCGATAAACTATCAGATGCAAAGAACTTAGGAAAAAAAATCGATGGTCATGCTGCTGGACTAAAAGCCGATGATTTAAACGTATATATGTCTGCGGGCATTCGAACTGACCACGAAAGTACAACGGCTGATGAAGCAAAAGAGCGTCTTCGTAGAGGAATGTACTTGATGATTCGTCAAGGGACTGTTGCCAAGGACTTACATCAGTTAATTGCTGTTGTGAATGAACATAATACCAGGCGCTGTCTGTTTGTAACAGATGATAAGCACCTAGACGACCTTGTTCAGGAAGGCAGTATTGACCATAATGTCCGGCTGGCGATTGCCTCTGGGATTTCCCCAGTCACTGCAATTCAAATGGCCTCTATTAATGCGGCCGAATGTTATGGCCTTGAAGAAAAAGGAGCTATTGCCCCCGGTTACAAAGCGGATTTCATCCTTTTCGATCACCTCGAAACCATCCAAATAACGAATGTATACAAAGATGGACTTGCGGTTGTCAAGGATGGCTTGCTAATCAATGAACCAAAAAGTCTGACTTTCCCCATCCCTGCATCCATAAGAGAATCGGTTCGCTTTCACGAGCTTGAAGAGGATAGTTTTCAGTTCCTTATTAAGGGCACGAAGGCCAATATTATTGAAATTATCCCTAACAGTCTCGTAACGATCCATCAAATAGAACAGGTGGATACGTGTGAACTTGGATTATTTCGACCATCCATTATTGCTGATCAATTAAAGCTGGCTGTCATTGAACGCCATCAGCTGACAGGGGAAATAGGTTTGGGGATTGTGAAAGGCTTGGGACTAAAATCAGGAGCCATCGCGACCACTATCGCCCATGATTCACATAACCTTATCATCGCAGGCACCAATAATAAGGATATGGTTGTGGCCGCAAATGCAATCAAAGATATGCAGGGTGGTATGGTTGTCGTTAATCAAGGAGAAGTAGTCGCCTCTTTAGAGCTTTCTATTGCAGGATTAATGTCTGATCGGCCATACAAGGAGGTGTACAGCAAGCTAAATGAAATCAATCTTGCTCTTAAGAAGATTGGAGCTAACGACCACCTTAATCCATTCTTAACACTATCTTTTTTATCTCTACCGGTTATTCCAGAGCTAAAGCTAACTGATCAAGGGCTATTCCAGGTGTCAACATTCAAGCATATTGGGATTAATTCATAATAAAAAGCCAGTTTTTTCACAACTGACTTTCCCATTTATAACGCAATCGATTCCTGACTGTCGATGGCTTTTTTACTATAATAACGTTCTACAAAATGACCATTTAACGACGCCAGCACTTGCTGGAATAGCATAGCAACTACAACCGGAACTGCTACTGCTGCAGGAAAAAACGAGACCGCTAAAACAGCACCGGCACTAATATTTCTCATCCCGCCTGTAAACGTCAAAGTGATAACAGTTCCTTGTCCTCTCTTCATCAAGCGTCCAATAAAGAAGGAAAACAAGTAGCCCGTTAAGGCAATGAAAAAGACAACTACTATTATACTAACCAGCTTAAAGCTAAAATTTTTCAAATAAGGCGCCACAACAGACCCATTCAGCATCACAACAATACCTAAACAAAGTTTTGAAAAAGGGGCAAGATTTGGTCCGATTTGTTCTTTCACTTTCCCCTTTGTAAGCTGGTTTAAAGTCATCCCAACCAATGATGGGATCACCACCATTCCCAACATACCTTTCATAATACTCATTGTATCCATATCGACCTTTTGACCGATAAATAATGTCAAAGTTAATGGAACAATAATCGGTGATAATAAAGTATCAATTAAGATAACCGATAAAACCAAAGGAATATTTCCTTTATAAATCGATACCCAAATGAAACTCGTGACACCCGTTGGAATAACCATGCCGAGAACAAGACCAGTGATGGTATAGGCATCTCCTGAAAAAGCAGCATGACCAATCCCCCAAGCCCAAAGCGGCATAATGACGTGTAAAATCATCAGGGCTAGGAATATAGGAAATGGATGTGTAATAACATCCTTTAATGATCGGAAGTTTGAACTTAAACTGCCTTCAAAAGTCATAAAGGCAAAAATCCAAGGAATTAAATAAGAAAACTCTTTTATATAAGTGCTTAAAAGAACGCCTAAAATCACGCTAACTGGAGTGATCAACGGCATAATTTTGACAAGTCGTTTATTTAAACTTTGCAGCATGTAAATCTCCTCCCTACCAAAGGATACCATAATTTCTTTAGAGGGAATGAAAAAAACTTCGTAAACCGAAAAAATTTTCCCTTAGTGTCTCGGTGCCCAAAGGATCACCGTCACGCCAATCAAACAAATCAACGTACCAATCCAATCATACATATCAGGGGTCTTTTTATCGATTCCCCACCCCCAGAGTACAGCTAGAAGAATAAAGACTCCCCCATATGCAGCGTATACCCTTCCAAACGAAGGGAATTTTTGAAACGTTGGGATTACGCCGTATGCGACTAAGACAATTGCGCCCGAAATTCCAAACCACCATGGCTTATCCTCACGAAGCCACAGCCAAATCAAGTACCCTCCGCCAATCTCTGCAAGTCCAGCTAGAATAAATAAAATAATGGTCTGAATAACAGAAATCACTCTCCTTTCTATATCCTTATCCTTTAATTTTAGCTCACTCCTCCACTTTAATAAAATCAAGAGGATTTTAAGATATAGTTAAAGTCTTAGATATCCCCTATATTGATCCCCCTGCTTCCTTCTATCGGCACAAAAGTCCACCTTCTGTCATACCGTATATTGCCTTGTGTTTTTATTTATGGAAGGAGAGAAAGCATGTACTACAACCCTTTTTATTATCCGGCTATTCCTCCCAATCAGGTTTATCCGACCTATACACTAAACGCTCCCATCCCACGCATGTATCCACCTGTCGATATCAATATATTTGAAACGTCCGTCAAAACCTTTCGTCTGTTAATGGCGCAGGGAAGTATACTTTTAGACCGCCTCGGTGATGCTCAATTTTCACGAAAGGTTATGAGTGCGGCCCAGCAAGGAAAACAGACTGAAGTTGATCAATTGATAAAATCAATTGGTTTAAGAGTACCTGTTCAGTCTAGATTCACACCTACTGGCGTGAATTTTACCCTTGCCACCCACCCTAGCCAGCTGCAATCAGTCAACTGCTGCACCTTAACCATTGCGATGAAATGGGGGAGATAATCCCTTCTCCATTTTTTCAAGACTAGCTGACTCGCAGATTAAGGAGTCAGTCTATTTTTTTATCATGTCTTATACAAGCCTCTATCGAATATGGTAAGAGAGACCGAGTGAGATTTCCACTATTTTTATCAGTCAGTTGGGTGTACAATGGAAGTTATGTTTTAATAAGTTACTAGAGCAAAGGGGTATAAAAGTTTGGAGGAAAAATCATATAAATATCAAGAACAATCTCTATTCAGTATTTCTTGGCCGCTTTTTATTGAACTTTCCCTGCATATGGGAATCGGTATTATCGCGACCTTCATGTTGGGGCATTTCTCGGATTCAGCGGCTGCCGGTGTTGGGGTTGCCAATCAGCTTTTAAATATATTTATTCTCGTCTTTAATGTGACTTCGATCGGGGGAACAGTTTTAATAAGCCAAAAACTCGGTGCCGGCCGTTTGAAAGATGCTAGACAGTTAGGACGCACAGTATTTGGACTGAACGTTTGGTTCGGCCTCATTGTAGCCTTCATCGTTTTCTTCTTCGGCGAACAGCTTTTACAACTATTTGATATCCATGGAAAAGTATATGACTACGGATTGACCTTTCTTCGTATATGCGGAATTTCGCTTTTCTTTGAATCTATTTCTCTTGCATTAAGTGCTATCTTACGAAGCCATGGGTATACAAAAGAATCAATGTTCGTAACAATGATGATGGATTTTATCAGTATAGGCGGAAATATCCTTGCTATAACAGGGATTTTCGGTTTACCGATTACCGGTGTCACAGGTGTGGCCTGGGCGATTGTTGTGGCACGTGCCTTTGCCGTTTGTGCTTTACTATATTTTGTATATAACCGGATGGCACTAAGACTGGAATTAAAAGATGTTATGACTGCTAAAAAAGAAGATATTAAGGGGCTGCTCGGTATTGGGATTCCCTCAGCGGGTGAGAATCTTTCTTATCAATTCTCACAGCTGATTATTACCAGTTTTGTTGTATCCATGGGTACAGCATCACTTGCGGCACGTGTCTATGTTTTAAATATAAACTATATTTGTTTTCTATTTACTGTGGCAATCGCCCAAGGGACGCAGTTGTTAGTGGCCCGGTACATTGGCGGCAGGCAGTATGACCGGGCTTTAAAGCGAGGCATTAAGACCTTGAAAATTGCCATGGCCGCCTCCACCTTAACCTCGTTAATAATCGCTTTGATTGGGTCGCCTTTACTAGAAACGTTTACAAAAAACCCGGAAATTATCGCTGTCGGCCTGCCTGTCTTATGGGCCATTGTCTTTGTGGAACCAGGCAGAGCGATGAATATTGTTTTAATGAATTCCCTTAAATCGGCGGGTGATGTTCGTTTCCCAGTGGTGATGGGCGTACTGTCGATGTGGGGAATAGCCGTCTCCCTCAGCTATCTGCTTGGAGTGCACTATGGACTTGGATTATTAGGTGTTTGGCTTGCCCAGGGTGCAGATGAATGGCTGCGCGGTTGTTTCGCCTTAAAACGCTGGTCTATGAAACCATGGGAGCGGCGCAAGGCTGCAAAAGCGGAACTTTCGATATAAAACAAAAAGTGGCAATCAGTTCAAAAGAACTGGCTGCCACTTTTTTATTTAATGGATTGTGATGTTCAATAGTTTGCCATAACATTTCGAACAAACTTTGAACTTATCACTATAACCATGTTTTTAACAATAAAAAGGAATATAGTAGAACCATAAAGAACAAACAAAAATAGAAGGGCGGAATCATTTATGTTTAACAAATTTTTAAGAGAGAATAAAATTGCAGCAGTGATCTTAACTGTTTTACGTGTATATCTTGGTTACTCTTGGGTTACAGCCGGTATAGGAAAATTAACGAGCGGAGGATTCGATGCTTCTGGTTTTATAAAAGGAGCGATTGCAAATCCAGTTAAAGGTCCAGACGGTGTAGTCGTTTTTGGCTGGTATGTTGATTTCTTAAAACACTTTGCATTGCCAAACGTTGATATCTTTAATATAGTCGTACCGGTTGGGGAAACTTTAATAGGTTTAGGTTTAATCCTTGGCTGCTTAACAACTGCAGCAATGTTCTTTGGTCTAGTCATGAACTTTACTTTCTTCCTAGCAGGAACCGTATCTCATAACCCTAGAGACATTTTCTTAGGCTTTATCATCTTAACTGCAGGCTATAACGCTGGTAAAATTGGTTTAGACCGCTGGGTTGTTCCTTTTATTAGAAAGATGAGTAACAGAAATGCAAATCCTGATAAAGCAAAAGCAACCGTGTAAAGATAGATATATATAAAAGACGATTCGGATTTTCGAATCGTCTTTTATTTTGAATAAACCCGAACTTACTTCAACAGATATACCCTTGTTTCATAAGGCTTTAGGTTGAATTCTCTACTTAATTTTTTGTCTGCTGTGTCATAATTGTTTAAAACCAATTCAGAACCCGTATAGGAGACACTCGTTGGAACTTTAAATCTAGTTGATTTTTCACTAAAGTTATTAATCACAATCGCCTTACGGCTTCCATGGCGACGGGTGTAAACAAATAAATGTTTATGGTTTGGTAATAACAAGTCGTAAGTTCCATATACAAACAGCGGGTTATCTTTCCGTAGTCGAATTAACTTTTTATAAAAAGATAAAATAGAGTCAGGATCATTTAGTTGAGACTCAACATTAATCTCTTTATAGTTTGGATTAATTCCCAGCCAGGTTTGATTTGCGGAAGTAAATCCTCCCATATTGGAAGCATTCCATTGCATCGGAGTCCGAGCGTTGTCACGGCACTGTTTCCAAATAATCTCCATAATCTCATCATGGGAACGGCCGTTTGCTGTTTCAACCTTGTAATAGTTAAGCATTCCAACATCATTATAATCCTCTATGGAAGGGAACTGGACATTGGTCATTCCGATTTCCTGACCTTGATAGATAAATGGCGTTCCTTTCATGAGAAAGTAAAGGGCGCCCAGCATTTTGGCGCTTTCTTTCCAAAGCTTGCGGTCATTCCCCCAACTTGAAACGCGGCGCGGCTGGTCATGGTTTTCAATGAATAAAGCGTTCCACCCTCTGCCCTCCAACCCTTTCTGCCATTTGGTCAGATTCTTCTTCAAGGCACGTACATCCACACGGTCATCTGCATCCTTATCCCAGAGACCTAGGAATTCAAATTGGAAAATCATATTAAAGTAGCCGTTGTCTTCACCGACCCATTTATCCGCATCGTCCAGCCCAACACCATTAGCTTCCCCAACCGTCATAATATCGTAGTTTTTAATCGTTTTTTGTGAGAATTCAGTTAGGAATTCATCAATCCCATCCACGTTCATCATTTTCGGAAAGCATGGGACAAAGTCTAGATTCTCAGGATTTGGCATATCGGGGAATCCGGGTTCTTTTTTTATGTGAGAAATCGCATCGACACGGAATCCATCTATGCCCTTATCAAGCCACCAATTGACCATGTCATATAAGGCATTTCTGACCTCAGGGTTTTCCCAATTTAAATCCGGCTGGCGTGGTGAAAAGATGTGCATGAAATATTGTTCAGTTTCTTTATCATATCTCCAGGCCGGTCCGCTAAAAATAGATTCCCAGTTATTTGGTGCCTTACCATCAATACCGTCTCTCCAAATGTACCAATCACGCTTTGGATTATCCTTGGAAGATCGTGACTCAATAAACCATGGATGCTCGTCACTTGTATGGTTAATAACCAAATCAAGTATTAATTTCATCCCGCGCTGATGAACTCCCTCAAGGAGCTCATCAAAATCAGCCATTGTTCCAAACTCATCCATAATATCTTGATAATCGGAAATGTCATAGCCATTATCATCATTGGGGGATTTGAACATTGGCGATAACCAAATCACATCAATGCCAAGCTCTTTTAAGTAATCTAACTTGGAAGTTACCCCCTTTAGATCGCCAATTCCGTCACCATTGCTGTCCACGAAGCTTCTAGGATAAACCTGATAGGCCACGCTTTCTTTCCACCACTTTTTATTCATTTGGCACCTCTAATTCTTAGATGTTTTTCTTAGGAGTTATACCCACCACATTTGTGAAACAGGCTGCTCAATTAAGACAGATTTTAAATTGTTTACAGCTCGCGTAAATCCTTCCTCTATCGACATGATTGGATCTTCATGCTCGATACTAACCACATAATCATAACCATATGTGCGAAGGGCGCTCATCATGTCAGACCATTCTTTTAAACCATGTCCACAGCCAACCGAACGGAACGTCCATGCCCGCGAACGTACTTCTCCGTATGGCTGCATATCTGTTAATCCATACATATTCACATTTTCTTGATCAATGTATGTGTCCTTTGCATGGAAATGATGGATGGCATTTTCTTTTGCTAAAATCTTAATGGCCGCTACAGGGTCAATTCCTTGCCACCATAAGTGACTTGGGTCTAAGTTAGCCCCAATTGCATCACAGGTTTCTTCACGTAATTTTAATAACGTATATGGGGTATGGACTAAAAAGCCGCCATGTAGTTCAAGACCGATTTTGACATTGTTATCTTTAGCATATTGGCCAACTTCTTTCCAATAGGGAATCAGCTTTTCTTCCCATTGCCATTTTTTAACGTCGCCATATTCATTTGGCCAAGGGGTAACAGGCCAGTTCGGATACTTTGCTCCTTCATGGTCTCCAGCTGTACCTGAAAAACAGTTAACAACCGGTACATTCAGTAACGATGCCAATTTAATTGTTTTTATAAGTGTTTCATGTGAGCTTTGAGCAAATTCTTTTTCAGGAGAAATCGGATTGCCATGGCAGCTGAACGCACTGATCGTTAATCCGCGTTCCTCTACTTTTTGAAAATATTCACTTCTTGCCTTTTCGTCTTCTAGTAGTAAATCTACATCACAGTGGCTGTTTCCTGGGTAGCAGCCGGTTCCAATTTCAACCGCATGTAATCCGGCCTTTTGAACAGTATCTAACATTTCCTCGAAAGTTTTTTCAGCAAACAATACAGTAAAGACGCCTAGTTTCATATTATAATCTCCTCACTTTTATTAACATTTTTTGATTACAATAAATAGTACAGAGTTGACCGCTATGTTTGCTGTCAACTCTATGTTTTTAATCGTTATCTTACTTTGACAATTTGCTTCGTTTCGTTTGACTTCAGTGCTCCTAGAATCACCTCTAGTGATTTCATTCCTTCTTCGCCAGGTACTGCAGGCTCTTCATCTAGCAGAATAGCATTTACAAAATGCTCGATGACATGGGTATTGTTTTGCCCCCCCGCTTCATTTGATTGAATTTTCCCTAGCTCATATTTCACTACTTCGCCATTGCTATATTGAACAACAAGAGAATTGATTGGATCATCTTCTAATCGCAGGATAGCCTTCTCGCCGTAAATAATGGTAGAGTTATCTTCCTTGCCGGTGTAAGCCCAACTGGCGGCGAGTGTACCGATAATGCCGCTTTCTGTTTTCAATACACAAACGGCATTGTCATCCACGTCAGCAAAATCCTTTGCATTCGTTTCAACAAAGGCGCCTACTTCAACAATTTCTTCTCCTAATACATAGCGCAATAAATCTGTTTTATGGACACCTAAGTCACCCATAGCACCGACAAACGCTTTTTCTTTTTCGAAAAACCAGCTTTCTTTTCCGTCAACACTCCAGCCTTCCGGACCGCCGTGACCAAACGCTGTACGGAAGCTGTAAATTCTGCCAGCTTCTCCGTTTGCAATCAGCTTGCGGGCTTTTTGATGGGACGGAACAAAACGCTGATTATGACCAATCATTAATTTTTTTCCGTTTTTCTCAGCTGCTGCAATCATCGCTTCAGCTTCTTCTTTAGAGGTTGCCATCGGCTTCTCGCAAAGGACATGAAGACCTGCTTCTAAAGCAGCAATGGTGATAGGGGCATGGAGATAGTTTGGTGTACAAACACTTACTGCGTCCACCTCACCACTTTTTAGCAACTCGTTAAAATCCGTATAGGAAAGAACACCGTATTTTTCGGCTGTTTCGATTGCCCGCTCTTGATTAATATCACAAACGGCCGTAAGCTCTACATTTGGATTTACTTGGTACTCTGGTAAATGACGATGCTGGGCAATACTGCCGCAGCCGATTACGCCTACTCTGATCTTTTTCATATTAGTTTCCTCCCTTAATTTCCTCAAGTGGTTTAGAATTTCCGTATACCGGCCGTTCTCGTTTAACTGGCTGCGCCCATTTAACCGCGTTAATAATTACTCGCTGAATTTGTTGATTATGATAGGTAGGATAGGTTTCATGACCTGGTCTGAAATAAAATACTTTTCCGTTTCCGCGCTTGTATGTACAGCCGCTGCGGAATACTTCGCCGCCCTCAAACCAGCTAGTGAAAATTAGTTCATCTGGCTGCGGGATATCAAAATGCTCGCCATACATTTCCTCATGCTCTAATTCGATATATTCAGGGATTCCTTCTGTAATTGGATGACTCGGACTCACGACCCAAAGTCGTTCCTTTTCGCCCGCTTCGCGCCATTTTAAATCACAGCTTGTTCCCATTAAGGTCTTAAAAATTTTTGAAAAATGCCCGGAGTGAAGGACGATTAGCCCCATTCCATCAAGGACGCGCTGGCGCACCTTCTCCACGATTTCATCGTTTACTTCACTATGAGCGACATGCCCCCACCAAACTAATACATCTGTGGTATTGAGGACATCATCCGTCAAACCATGTTCAGGCTCATCAAGGGTAGCTGTTCTTGTATCAAAGCCTTCCGACTGAAGGAATTCAGCGATGGCTCCATGGATTCCCTTAGGATAAATATCCCTTACGACAGGATCTTTTTGTTCATGACGGTTTTCATTCCACACGGTTACATTCAACATGTTTGAACACTCCTTCTCGTTGTTCACTTTATCTATTATTTTAGAGAATACCAGAATAATTGAAACTGCTTACATTGACAAATAGGGTGAAAAATATTGAACAAAATGATTTACTAGCGACGCGGCAGTTTTGTTTTCAAATAATTGATACTAATTTCGATACTTTCTAGAGGTGTCCGCCGGCTTACATCCTGCTCGACCACCCACCATTGAATATCAACTTGTTCGCCCTTCTTAAGCACAGCTTCTAGGTCAACGCCGCCTGTGCCAAGTTCTGCGAAGAATTGTTCGTCATCGATTGTCATGTCTTTCAAGTGAATTAATGGTGTTCGATTTTGATATCGTTCTATCCACTCTGCCGGCTTTTGGCCCGCTTTAGTCAGCCAGTAAATATCAAGCTCTGCCTTTACCATGTCAGGGTTTGATTCTTCAAAAATCGCTTCAAGCGCCATTCTTCCATCAGATAAGCGCTCAAGTTCAAAATCGTGATTATGATAGCAAAGGGAAATCCCCTCCTGACGACAAATCTCACCTGCATGTTCTAAAAATGAAATAAGGGCTTTGTAGTCACTTTCACTGCGGCGATCTGGCATTAGATAGGGACATACAACATACTTACTTCCTAATATCTTTTGATCTTCAATGACCTGTGCCAGGTTGTTTTCTAACTGCTCAAGCGGCACATGGCAGGCAGCTGTTTTAAGTCCAAGCTCATCTAATAACTCTCTTATTTCCATCGGAGTTAATCCATGGTAACCAGCAAGCTCAACACCATCAAAGCCAAGCTCTGACACTTTTTTTAGGGTACCTGTAAAATCTTTTGCACTTTCTTCCCTTAATGTGAACATTTGTACCGCTACTGGAATATTTCTCATCCTTAGTCCTCCATTTCTAGAAACCTAGCTCATTTGATTACATCTTATATTTTATTTCTACTACTAAACATAGATGATATAATTAAAACATCTACTATTCTGCTATCTTTTGCGAAGAGGAAAATTATGACCACAAACATACTTTTTTGCGGCTACTCCTATCATACAAAGGGATATCACTCCCAACATAAATCCGGATACCCTTCCTATCTTTTTCGACTGCAAACAGAAGGGCTATGCGAGGTAGTCGTAAAAGGAACCAAAATGGAACTTAAGAAGGGCGATCTCCTTCTAATTAAACCAGGCGATCATTACGAACTACTTGTTAATGAAGGGCAAATTAGCGGAGACTATCACATCGGATGTGAGGGAGCATGGCTCGACGAATGGTGGAACCGTTCCGCTAAGCCTCCCATTTCCCGTATTGAATTAGATGAAAAGCTGCTGCTCCTATGGCGTCAGATATTAATTGAAAAGAGACGTCCTGGTTCCAATCAGAATGAGGAACTTGCTGACTATCTAGTCCGAGCCCTTTGTTTAACGCTTGAACGTGCTGTTAGTGAAACAGTCCCTTCCTACCATTATCCATATCCAGTAACACGGATGATGAGATACATTGAGGAGCATGCGACAATCCAGTTTAAAGTCGAGGATGTAGCACGCCATTCAGGATTGAGTGTCTCCCGGTCGGTTCATCTTTTTAAAAGCAGTGTGGGAAAAACGATCATGGAATACACGCAGGAAATTCGCTTATCCGCTGCCCTTGAACGGATGAAGTACACTGCGCTAACACTTGAACAAATCGCTGAAGACTGTGGTTTTGGCACCTATCCCTATTTTCATCGTGTGTTTAAAAAGAAGTATGGTATTGCCCCTGGTATGTACCGCCGGCTTGAATAATAGATGGAAAAGGTTAGAAAACATCAGTTTTCTAGCCTTTTCGATTTCTTATTAACTAACTTAATTCAATTTTGAAGGTACAAGATCAAAGTCTTTAATGACTTGGTTAGTTTCGGCTGATTTAAAAATTGTTTCCATTAATCGCAGGACACGTAAGACTTCCTCGTTTTTCACGATTGGTTCAGCATTCCCTGCCACTACTGAAACAACATTTTCATAAAAGCTTTCCATTGTTTTTTCTACTTTAGGTAAATCAGATGTAGTCACAGACTTTTCAGACGGAGGTGCCATTGTCTTCGTTAAGCCCTGTCCAGCCTTAATCGGTTTAGGGGCTTCTACTTCGCCCAGATTCTGAGTGACAACTTTACCATTAATATCCCAATCGTTAATGACTGCTGTACCTTTGGTTCCTTTTGTATACCAACGCGGCAGTTGAATAAAATTGGTGGTTCCAACCTCTATCAATGAAGTGATACCGTTTTCAAATGTAATAAACACTTGAAATCCATCATCTACCTCGTCCCCCAGAATGTAACTTAAATTAGCAAAGACACTTGTAATCTTGCTATCAACCATAAATAAGAGCTGATCTAATAGATGGACACCCCAGTCAAGCAGCATCCCGCCGCCAAATTCTTTCAAGTGACGCCAGTCTCCAGGAATTCCATTTGCTCCTTGAACCCGTGATTCGATATGAAAAACATCTCCGATTATCTGTTCATCGTAAATCTTTTTCATCGTTAGGAAGTCTTCATCCCACCTGCGGTTCTGGTGGACAATAAAGGCACGGTCATTAATTTTTGCGGCTTCCATAATCTCAAGCAACTCTTCACTGTAAATAGTAACCGGCTTTTCACAAATTACATCCTTACCTGCGTTCAAAGCTGCGATAGCAATTTCTTTATGTACATCATTAGGGGTAGCAATTAGAACAAAATCAACAACATCGTCAGACAAAACGGCAGATAAACTTTCATAGACCTTGTAGCCGTCTGCCAAAGAAGCTGTTCTTCTATCCTCAGATATGTCATAGGTTCCAACAACCTCAATGTTTTGGTTTTCTTTTAATAGCTTTGCATGATAGCTTCCCATACCGCCGTAACCAACAATAACTAAATGATAGTGTTTATTCGTCATCTTATTTTCTCCTTTTTTTACACCTATTCTCCTACAGGCATTTTGGTATTCTCATAAACTTATAAAAACATTTCATAATTGATTCCATCTTATTATGAACATGCGAATTAAAACATAGATTATATAGTTAAAAGATGAACTATTTTGCTATTATTCTTTAACTGAGCCCGAGGTTAAACCGGATACAATCCTTCGTTGAAAGATTAGAACCATAATAACCAGTGGAACACTTACTACAACTGTAGCGGCTGCAATCTCACCCCATGGAATGGTAAATTGCCCTTGGAACATGGCAATTCCAATCGGTACGGTCTTATACTTATCATCCGTATTAATGGTAAGGGCAAAAAAGAACTCATTCCAGGCGGCAATGAAAACAAGGATCGCAGTTGTAAATATTCCCGGTAACGCCAGCGGCATGATGACCTTCCAATAAGTTTGCATTAAAGTTGCTCCGTCAATTTTTGCTGCTTCTTCAAGATCCAGTGGTATCTTACGAAAGAAAGTGACTAGAATCCAAATGGACAGCGGCAGCGTAAAGGTTGAATAAGGAATAATCAATCCTAAATAGGAGTTCGTTAATCCAAGGTTCTTTAAAAAGATATAAATTGGTGTAATGGTTGCAATTTGTGGAAACATCGAAACAGATAGGACAATCCCAAGAATAAATGTTTTTCCTTTAAATTGAAGCCTCGCAATCGCATAGGCAGCAAACGAAGCAACGGTCACGGCATACACAGTTGTAACAGTTGAAACCACAATACTGTTCCATAAATATTTTAAAAACGGATGTTCAAAGAAGACGGATTTATAATTCTCCATTGTCGGATGTGAAGTATAAGGAGTAAAAGCCTTGTCCCCGAAAAGTTCAGTTGCTGGTTTTATCGAACTAATCAGCATCCATAAAAATGGGAACATGACAACAAAGACAAAGACGATCAGAAACACATAAAAGAATGGACTCGCTTTTTTCTGCATGTTAAAATTCCTCCCTCAAAAATGGCGTTCTTCCCAAACTACCTTATCTGTCATTTAGCAAGTCTCTACCCAGAAATTTGATATAAATCATGGAAATGATGGCGACACAAATAAATACAATGACAGAGAGGGCAGAACCATCACCAAAATTCGTTTGAGAAAACATCACTTTATAAGCGAGGATAGAAATAGTTTCGGTAGAATTGGCAGGCCCGCCACCGGTTAGAACGTAAATTAAGTCAAAAACACGGAATGCATCAAGCGTTCTAAAAAGAAGTGCAACAAGTATGCTTGACTTTAATAGTGGTAAAGTAATTTTTGTGAATTGCTTCCACTTTCCTGCTCCATCAATGGAAGCTGCCTCGTATAGTGAATCTGGAATCGTTTGAAGTCCTGCCAATAACAGTAATGACATATAGGGAGTGGTTTTCCATACATCAGAAAAGATAACTGAAAACATGGCACCTGTATCTGTTACTAGAAGTTTTTCCATCTTATCAACCAAACCGAAATCGGCAAACAGTTTGGCGATAATCCCATTCTGCCCATCATATAAAAACTTCCACATAAGGGCAGAAACAGCGGTCGGAATAGCCCAGGGGATCAGAATACTCGCCCTAATCAGCCCTCTACCAATGAATGCCTTATTGATTAATAGGGCAATAGCCAGTCCTAAAACTAGTTCCGCCAAAACAGAAATGATGGTAAATGTAGTAGTATTTCCAATCGCTTTCCACATTCTGCTTGAGCTTAAATTATCTTTGTAATGCTGCAAACCAATAAAGTTAGGTTGAATGAGAGCATCGCCATATCCAGCAGCTAAACCTAAAAGTTTCTTCTCTTGTGTAAACTTAACTTTAAGGGACAATGCCTTTATTTTTTTATTAATCTTTAATGAGGTTTTTTCATATTCATTTGGCATTGTTCGATCAATCTTTGCAATGCTAATTTCGGAGTTGACCTGTTCAAAATTCATTAGCTTATCATTTACAGTAGTATATTTCGAGCTGATTTCAGATTTGCTTTGAATCTTTTTATCCAATGATTGCAGTTGATTTTTAATAGCTTGAAGCTCTTCAGCTCCGTTCCCACTCTTGATTTCATTGTCAATCGTACCAATTAAAAACGGATAGTTATTCAGATATCGTTCTAAGTCGAGATTATAACTTAAGTGGACTTCCGATTTAGTGGGGTTGTTTAATTTTAAATCAAATAAACTGAAATAAAAGGATTGCAGAACAGGCCATATCGCAATGAGGAAAATTAATATCATAGCAGGGGCGACAAGATAATACCCTGCTGTTTTCTCTGTAAAAATCCTCTTTCTTTTCTTTTTCGGGGTAATAGAAGTATTTGTAACTGATGTTTGATAATCATCTGTTTTTATATTAAGGTCATTATTTTTCATGTTAACCCCTCCTTTTTAGGGAATAAAGAGGATTAGCCTTCAAGGTGAATGCTAATCCCCTAGCTTCTAATGTTATTGATTTAGGGCCGCCTTCATTTCTTTTTCCATTGTTTGAGCCGCTTGTTCAACGGTTTGTTCCCCTGCAATGGCTTTTGATATATTAATTTGAATAATCTCAGAAATTTCTGGATAATTTGGAGCTACTGGTCGAGAAACTGCTGCACTTAAGCCATCTACGAAGCCTTTATCAGCAAAAGTTGGATTAGCTTTTAGAATCTCTTGATCTTGGTAAAGCTTTGTAATCGTTGGGGCATGTCCGCCATAAATTGCATCAATCTTTTGACCTTCAGCACCAGCCATGAACTTTAAGAATTCCCAGGCTTCTTTTGGATGTTTAGAATACTTATTGATACCAGCCATCCAGCCGCCTAATGCCGCCGCAGATCCTTTGTCACCTGCTGGAAGAGGTGCTACACCTACCTGGTCTACGATTTTGGATTTTTCTTTGTCGTTAGCACTTGCATATTCATATGGCCAGTTACGTAAGAACACGGTTTGGCCTTCAATAAAGGCTTGGTCTGATTCAATTTCAGTAAAAGTAGTAACGTTACCAGGTACTACATCGGACTTGGCCACTTCTACTAATTTCTTTAAACCTTTGATTGCTTCAGGACTATTCACGGCTACGTTACCACTCTTATCGATAAACGCTCCTCCATAAGAAGCAACAAATTCTACAGCGTTACACACAAGTCCTTCATACTGTTTTGATTGAAAAACATAACCAAATTTGGTGTTGCCCTGTCCCTTTTTTTCCTTTGCCTTTGCCAATAGCTCATCCCACGTCTTCGGTACTTCGTCTGCTTTTACTAAATCTTTTCGATAGAAAAGAAGTCCTGCATCAACAAATTTAGGAAGGGCCCATTGTTTGCCGTTAAACTGGGCTGCACCTAATGCTCCCTGGTTATATTCATTTAAGTCAATTCCATCTTGTTGGATAAAGCGGTCAAGTGGAAGCACATAGCCAGCTTGAGCAAATTCAGCAGGCCAAATTACATCCATATCAATAACATCAATTTCGGAGGATTTTGCATTAAAAGCGGTTATATATGCATCATGCTGCTTTCCAGTATCGGAGGGCATTTCCCGGAACTCAATATCAATATTCGGATGTGTCGCTTCAAACGCTTCGACCATTTTTTCTGTTCCCTTTGTAACATCCTTTCCGCGTGCATAAACGAGTTTTACTTTTTGCTCGGCCGAAGTCTTTGTCTTGTCACCAGCTGGCTTTTCCTTTGTGCTTGTTTGATCGGAACTACAGGCAGCAAGTGCCAAGGATAAAGTGGCAAATACGGCTAAAAGTTTGGCTTTATTAGACTTTTTCATGTTCTTCCCCCTATATTGAAAACGATTTCAATTTTGACATTGTTGAATCTCTAATTACCAAATCATAGGGTAATAGAATCTCTTGGTGGTTGAGTTCTTTCTTAAAAGCAATAAGATCAATCATTACTTCCATTGCTGTTGTTCCAAGTTCTTCAATGGGTTGTCTAATGGTTGTGAGAGCGGGTTCTACCACTTTGCAAATTGGCTGGTCATCAAAGCCAATGATTGCAATATCACCCGGCACACTTTTACCCATCGCCTTAGCGGCAATAATCATTCCAGCCGCCACTTGGTCACTTCCCGTAAAAACTGCCGTAGGTGCTTCTTTCAAATACATCATTGTTCTAAAAACCCTTTTACCGTCTTCAAGGTCGAATACATTTGAAAATATCCATTCGTCTTGAACCAATAGTCCTTTTTCCGCCAGTGCTTTCCTGAACCCGGCCTGTCTATCCTTAGCTAAGTTACTTTTATCGCCACAGGTGCATGCGATTCGCTCATGCCCTTGTTCGATCAAGTGCCGTGTTCCTATGTAGCCGGCCTCAAATTGATCCATTCGAATGATGGGCACTTTTGTATTTCTTTCATATTCATTGCATAAAACCATGGGGCCAAACGATGCAAATGGTTCAATTTTTTTCCATTCATTTTCATAGGAAGTTAAGATTAAACCATCTACTTGTTTTGTTCTTAATAGCTCCAGAAAATCAAGTTCTTTCTGTTTGCTATATCTCGTTTGGCAAATAAGTAACTGAAGATGGTTCTTAGTTGCTACCATATCCATCGATTCCAGTAAGTAAGCAAAAAATGGATTTGTAAGGACTGGAACTATTATGGCGATGGTGTCCGTTCTTTGATTTCGAAGCCGCTGAGCTGTTGTGTTTGGAACATAATTTAACGACTCCATTGCTTCATGAACTAACCTTTTTTTACCTTCTGTAACATTCGGGTGATTGTTAAGCACCCTAGAAACGGTAGCTCTTGATAGCCCTGCTCTTTTTGCTACATCAGCAATGGTTGCCAAACAAAATCCCCCCCTTTTCCCTCCTTTAAATAGATATTCTTTTTCTATGTAATCGATTTCAACAATAAAGAAAGCGATTACATTTTTACTTTAATGGATTTCTATTCCAAATTCAATAAATATTTACAGAAAAGTGATAGATTTCAAAAATATATTTAAAGGTTTAATACTTTTCCTAAATTATAACTTCATGAATGAAAAACGTTTACTTATATAAGGATAAAAAATAAGCAGGATCCGATTTCGGCCCTGCTTATTTCTGATTAATATGTAATTCCCGATACTCATTGGGCGTTACGCCTTCAACCTTTTTAAATACCTTTCGAAAATACTTGTCGTCCTGGTAACCGATCATATTGGCAATTTCATAGATTTTCAGCTCACTATTTCTTAATAATGATTTTGCCCGCTCCATGCGGATCTTGATCACATACTCGGAAATATTAACATTAAACTCTTGCTTGAATTTTCTCGAAATATATTCTCTGCTAATATAAAATTGGTCTGATATCTCTTGGAGCTTTACATCCCGATCAAAGTTCGCCTGTAAATATTTCTCTATCTCATATATGACATTGTTGCCTTTCTGAACTGTCTTTCGCTTCACTCTCTTTAAAAAGATGGAAACTTCCCGTAACGTGCGCTCAATATAGGCTTCGAGCTCGAATGTACCATACTGGTTAAAAAATGAATCGACCCGATATTCAATATGATTCGACACTTTCACGGCTAAATCAAAATGTTTAAACCAGCGATTACTAATATTGAGATACTCATTCTCAAGCAGGAGCAGCTGGCTCCAGGCTAAATAATGGCCTTCCGTATAATCTTTAGAAATTTTCTTAATCAAATCTTCAAAAGCTCTGATCTCACTTGCTTGCACAGCTAATTCAATTTCCGATGAATAGGCATAAAGATTTTTTAATTCAGGCGTATGAAGAACATCTTGCCGGTAAACCTTGTTCTCCATACTATCTAATACATTGCTGTTTAATAGGACCTGCTTGGCATGTTGATAAGAATTCAATAATTTGTTCCTTTTATTTACCTCTATTCCAACTGCAATATGACATGAAACATTTATGACATTCAGAATCGCTTTATAGATGCGTCCCAGCAGTTCCTCTATTTGGGCAAATTGATTCCAAAACACAATGACAATTTCACCTTTATTTGCCAGGTAGCGAAAGGCTATACCACATTCTTTTTCTTGTAAAATCTCATTTATGACATTCAAAAGTGTAAAATACGTTAAATCCCTGTCTCCTTGAAAAGCCTCTATCGCTTTCCGATTAATCCGGACCAGCGCGACAAGGTATTTTTGTGCTTTAGTAAAACCGAATTCCTCATACCATTCTTCTTTAAGATTATCACTATTCAATAATTGAGTAAGTTTCCGATCCCGGTAAACTGGCTTCATTTCATTTATTAATTGATAGCTGGTCGTTTTACTATTTCGTTCCTCTTCCTCCTTTATCCATTCCTTCACCACTTTTGCCAACGTTTGGTTTAATATTTCCGGGTCAACCGGCTTTAATAAATAGTCTGAACTGCCAAAATGAATGGCTTTACGCATATAGTGATAATCATCATAACCCGTTACCACAATCGTTTTACTAGTTGGCTGATTTTCTTTAATCCACTCTAACAACTGTGTACCATCCATCTTGGGCATTTTCATATCAGAAAAAATGATTTCCGGGCGAAGAGTTTGGATAAGCCGGATCGCTTCTTCGCCACTACTGGCCTCATAAATCTCCGTAATCCCATTCTGTTCCCATTCCCCGAGCAGATTAATTCCCTCACGAACGTGTTTTTCATCATCGACGATTAAAACTTTCATGGATGTACCACCTCATTTTTTATATCTCTTGGAATGATGATCGTAACCGTAAATCCGCCGTCTTCGCTGCCGTCAACTTCCATTTCCACCTGACTGCTATAATAAATCTTTAACCGGTCATAAATATTTTTTAAACCAATACCAGTGCTTTTGGACTTTCCGTCACTCTCGTTATCAGCCAATTCCCGGCGAAGTTGTTCAAGAGCGTCCTCCCTAACACCCACTCCGTTATCTTGGACAGAAATGCATAAATACTCGTCATGCTCCCCTCTTGCTGTAATGACAATTGTTGCTTTCTCTAGCTTTTGATCAAAGCCGTGCTTAAAACAATTTTCGACAATCGGCTGTAGGATCATTTTTGGTACTAGAACCTCTTCTATACCTTTTTCAATATTTAATTCAAACTCAAACTGCTCGTCAAATCGTTGCTTTTGTAAATTAAGATAGGATTTAACATGGTTCACCTCTGCTAAAAACGGGACAATATCATCCTTCATATTCATGCTGTAACGCATGATATTCGATAATGAGTTTAATAACGAATACACCTGAACTGCCTTCAATTTTAATGCTAGCGTTCCAATCGACTGAAACGCATTATATAAAAAATGCGGATTTATTTGGGACTGGAGAACCCTTAACTGGGAAGATTTATTTTCAATCTCCAGTTTATATTCACGTTCAATTAACTCATTTATTTTCGAAATCATTAATTTGAAATGCCTGCCCAGCATCCCAATTTCGTCATTTCCTAATGATTCAAAATCTGCTTCAAACACACCTTTTTCTACTTTTTTCATATTAGCAATTAATACTTTGATTGGAGCAGTAAGTCTGAAAGAGATGAACATAGTAGCAAATAAAACGATAATAAGCGTAATAATAACAATAATTATATTGGTAAATACCGTCTGCCTCGCACCTTGATAAAGTACATCATAAGGAATTCTTTTAACAATGTACCAATTTTTAAACGAATCAGAGAACTTTTGGTAGACAATAACGCCTGAAAATTTTTCGTCTTTCCACTCAAGACTTTTATTAGCCTCCGGTTCCTTCTTTAGTTGCTTAAACCACGCATCTTTATTAGCCTTGCCAATTACGTTGTTATTTGAAGAATACACGACAACTCCATCTTCATTCATTATGTATAAGTCTTCAATCCCATCCGTATATAACCTTCCAGAAATATCTCTTATCTTGGAAAGATTAATATCGATCGATACAAAACCTAAAATAGTATCTAATGGTACATCTCTTATAATCGTATGGAAACTTAAAACCTGGTTTTTCTCGGAATTAGGAATCACCGACAAGTTATTGTAACTATAAATCTCATGAGGGGGTTCAATAACGGAAAAGTCATGAGACCGGCTTAAGCGGGCATAGAAGGGATTGGACAAGATACTCTCGTATTTCCCCCTGCCGCTAATCCTAGAATGATAGTTGGTAAAGGAATCTTTCCCCTTATCTATATAAAGAAGCATTTGTTCGACTTCTGGCCGGGAATTAAAGGTATAGGCGAGCATTCTCCGAACTTCTTCTTGATTACTGCTTAGGTTGTCTGATATCCCAACCCTCATTACCGACATAAATGGAGTATATCGATATAAAACAGTCGACATTTGTGCGACGTCTTCTAAATAAGTACTTAGCTCCGCTTCCCCTTTAACGATTAAATCATGATTCGTAGAGACAAAACGGTCATTTATTGACTTTGTCGTTTGATAATACGTGATCGTAATCGCAATTCCAAAAGGGAGTATGATGACAGCCATTAAAGTGATAATTAGTTTAGTTCGGATCCCCCATTGCATTAGCTCTTGGGCTAGTCCTTAAACTTGAACTAGCCTCCCCCCTTTTCTATGTAATACTAAATTCCCCACCATTTTAGCACAAGAAAACAACGTAATACATGGTGTCTATTTTAATATGGAAAAATGGACAGTTCAATATTTTCCACCCTACTGGTCAATGTAAGCCGTTTCATAATTTTTCAAAATCCCTAAAATGAAGATATAGGAGGTGCAGTCAGTGAATAATCACAGTGAGTTAGAAAGTTCAGCATTACCCGGTAAAGCTAGAATAAAAATTTCAGAGTCATCTTCTTTAAATAAAAAGAAGAAGCTAAAAGATGCAGGGTTGTTCGCCCTATTTGTTGGACCAGTATTTTTAGCATTTACCATTATTGTCCTAATCCCCTTCTTTACGGGTATCTATTACGCCTTCACCGATTGGAACGGAATAACAGGAGATATCAAATGGGTTGGTCTCGATAACTTTAAATACCTATTTACACAGGACAAGCAATTTCAAGATTCGTTTATTCTTACAACTAAATATACCGTTGTAGCGATCGTTTTAACAAACATGATTGGTTTTGGATTAGCCATTCTAGTTACACAGAAGTTGAAAACAAGGAATATATTGCGAACCGTTTTCTTCATGCCAAACATGGTTGGAGGTCTGTTACTAGGCTTTATCTGGCAATTCATTTTTGTTAAAGGCTTTGCCTCACTTGGACAGTTAACGCATATTCCTTTTTTCGAATTACCATGGCTGGGGGATGCTAGTACTGCATTCTGGGGAATTGTCATTGTCAGTGTATGGCAAGGAGCAGGCTATATTATGATTATCTATATTGCCGCCTTGCAAAATGTTCCGCAAGAATTAATTGAAGCAGCTAAGATCGATGGTGCAAACAGATGGCAGATTCTTCGCCATATAACAATGCCATTAGTAGCTCCGGCCGTGACCGTCTGTTTATTTTTAACAACTGCCTCATCATTTAAGATTTTCGATGCAAACCTGTCCCTAACTGGCGGCGGACCGTTTAAATCGACAGAAATGTTAGCACTTAACATTTATAAGGAAGCATTTGTTAACAACCGATATGGTATCGGTGAAGCAAAGGCATTAATTTTCTTCATTGTGGTTGCTGCAATTACCATCCTTCAAGTAACAATTTCTAAGAAGAGGGAGGTTGAATCATAATGGGAAACAGGTATACAGGAAAAACATTTATTGGTGAAATCTTTGCCATCCTACTTGGACTTGTCTTTTTAGTCCCATTTTATTATCTGATATCAAACTCTTTAAAACCCTTTGCAGAGATTCTAACGAACACGTCTGCTTTACCAAAAACACTTATGCTCGACAACTATGTGAATGCCTTTGAAAAATTAAACTATCTAAAGGTATTTACGAATTCTGTCATTATCACTGCGATTAGTAACGTTGTTCTGGTTGTTTTTTGTTCGATGGCAGCGTATATGCTGGTTAGAACGAAAAGGAAAATCAGTAATGTGATTTTCATGACCTTCGTTGCAGCCATGATTATTCCGTTTCAATCCATAATGATCCCGCTCATAAAAACAGCCGGTAATTTTGGATTACTTAACAGTATCTGGGGTCTGGTTATCATGTACTTAGGTTTTGGCTCTGGAATGACAATCTTCTTATATCACGGGTTCATCAAAGGGATCCCGGTAGAACTTGAAGAGGCAGCCATTATCGATGGATGTACAAGGTTTGGAGTGTTTTGGAGAATTGTTTTTCCATTACTAAAACCCATCACCGTTACCATTGTCATCTTAAACAGCTTGTGGATATGGAATGACTACTTATTACCATCACTGGTTCTTCAGGATCCAGAATTTAAAACTATTCCATTAGCGACCTTCTCCTTCTTTGGTCAGTACACCAAGCAATGGGATTTAGCTTTGGCAGGACTTGTTCTTGGTATCATACCATTGTTAATTTTCTTCTTTTCAATGCAGAAACACATTATCAAAGGAATTACAAGCGGTTCTATCAAGTAACATTCATACTGGGGTCAACCTCTGCTGTCGGCATGCACTGACAGCAGGGATATATAAAATAGATATATAATTTCAGGAGGGAAAACAAATGGCTTTTAAAAAATATTCAATCGCAGCGGGGATTTTATCGGCTTCACTTCTTCTAGGAGCTTGCGGCAACAGTGACAGCGCATCTGGAACGAAAAAAGACAGCGGCAGCAAAGATGGGAAAGTCGTCGTTGATATCTTTAACGGTAAGGTTGAAATCGCAGATCAGTTGAAAGCGTTAACAGATAAATATACAAAAGAACATCCAAACGTTACTTTTAATGTCGAATCAGTCGGAGGCGGTGCTGATGGTGCAGCAGCCCTTAAAGCAAAATTCGCTTCAAATAAAGCACCCGACATCTTTGGAAACGGCGGATACCAAGAAGCGATTACTTGGAAGGATAAATTGGAAGATCTATCTGACCAGCCTTGGGTAAAGGATGCTTATGAGGATGCGTTAAAACCGATGACAATGGATGGAAAACTCTATGGCCAGCCAGTGAACATGGAAGGTTACGGTTTTGCTTACAATAAGAAGTTATTTAAAAAAGCGGGTATTACCGAACTTCCAAAAACCTACTCAGAATTAGAAGCAGCAGCGAAGAAGCTTAAAGCTGCAGGAATCACTCCTTTCTCCGTTGGCTACGCGGAATGGTGGGTATTAGCAAACCATGGTCTTAACGTACCATTTGCTTACCAACAAGCAGATGACGAAAACTTTATCCCTGGTTTAAATGAAGGGAAATCAAAGATTGCAGGAAACAAATACTTTGAAGACTACTTTAAGCTTGTTGATTTAACAGTTAAGTATGGAAACAAAAATCCATTAACGACTGACTACAATACAGAAGTTACTCAATTTGCTAATGGCGAAACGGCCATGATACAACAAGGTAACTGGATTCAGCCAATGCTGGATAAAATTAGTCCAAATATGGAAGTCGGCTTTATTCCTTTAGCACTTACAGACGATGCCGCACAAGCTGATAAATTAATGGTTGACGTACCAACTAACTGGGTTGTTTATAACAAAGCACCTAATGCAGACAAAAAGGCTGCAAAAGATTTCTTAAATTGGATGGTAACTTCTGAAGAAGGTAAGACAGCTTTAGTTAAAGATTTCAAATATGTTCCTGCTTTTAAAACAATTGAAGCAAAAGCAGAAGATATTGGACCTCTAGGTGCTGACCTTCAAAAGTATTCTAAGGATGGAAAAACGTATTCTTGGCAGTTCATGAAATATCCTGATGGTGCTGGACAAGAATTTGGTGCAACACTACAAGCATATGTTGGCGGTCAAAAAACAAAAGAAGAAGCTATGAAGGCTCTTGACGAAACATGGGCTAAATTAAAAAAGTAAGATAATAAATTTGTAAAGGCTCCTCTCGCTGTGAGAAGAGCCTTTATTTTATTCCTATCCCTATCTGGTGTGTTTACCATGATTCCAGCTACTTGCGTTAATCGCTCATAAAAGGCTGTTCCTGCAGGGTTCTGATCAAGACCAATTTCCTGGAAGGCTTCCTTCATACATTTCAGCCAATGCTGAGCCCTGGTTGGTGTTACCTCAAAAGGCAGATGCCGCGCTCTCATCGCCGGAGGACCAAATTCTTGACTATAAAGAGCGGGACCCCCTAAAAATTGTGGTAAGAACATTCGCTGTTTTCGTTTAATTTCTTCCATATTTCCTTGAAAAAGCGGAGCTAGGACTGGATCGGCATAAACCCGTGGATAAAATGCGTTCACTAGCTTATCAATCGTTTCCTGTCCGCCAATTTCATTATATAAGGATTTAAAATCATACTCCATTTTCTCACCATCCACTATTAATTTTCCCCTATTTACATAATAATAAAGGCAAACTAACTAGAGTTTAGTGATGTAAATCACTGTTATAGAAAGTAGTTATTAAGTCCACCCTAATTTTTGTTATGGTATTCTTAAAATATAATGGTTATTCTCCTAAGAGGTGCAAATGATGAATAAAGCATGGTTCTATGTTGTTTTAACATGTGTGTTTGAATGGATCTGGGTTTACGGGTTTAACACAGCCCATACGTGGTGGCAGTGGGCATTGGTTATAGCTGTCATTTTATGGGATTATCATATCCTTCCAAAGGCTTGTGAAACCCTCCCAACAGGTACGGTTTATGCTATTTTTGCGGGGATTGGTACGGTTGGTACGGTATTAATGGATGTATTCCTTTTTGGCGGCAATATCAGCCTGGGGGAAATTCTCTTTATCGCCGTCATTATTATTGGTGTAATTGGTTTGAATCTTTCCGATAATAAGGATGAAAAAGTCGCCATGAAAGGTGCCGCATAACTATGGGCTGGTTATTCGTTTTGTTAGCTGCTGCGAGTGAGGTTACCGGTGCTGTAGGACTAAAATTGTATAGTCAGCAAAAGAATGTCCGTAATGGAATCATTTATATTGGTGGATTCGGAGCTTCGCTTGCCTTTTTATATGGATCGTTTCAGTTTCTCCAACTGAGTATCGCCTATGCCGTTTGGGTTGGAATTGGAACGGCTGGGGCTGTTTTCATTAATATGTTTCTGTTAGGAGAATCTAAAAGTGCTGGACGTATATTTAGTGTTATATTGATTATTATCGGGGTTATAGGGTTAAATGCCCTATCTTAAAAAATCTGTCAGCAGGCCGCTGACAGATTTTTTTTTAGCTATTTAAGATATCTTCAATTCGTGCTAATTCTTCGTCTGTAAAGTCGAGGTTGTTCAAAGCCGCAACATTTTCCTCAATTTGACTGACACGGCTCGCACCAATTAAAACGGTTGTCACTTTGCCGCCTCGTAATACCCATGAAAGCGCCATCTGCGATAAGCTTTGACCACGTTCAACAGCCATTTCGTTTAATTTCCGGACTTGTTCAAGTACTTCCGGTGTGACATGTTCTTTTTGCAAGAATCCTGTTGGACTCGCTGCACGGGAGTCTGCTGGAATTCCTGTTAAGTATTTGTTCGTTAACAAACCTTGTGCTAATGGACTAAAGGCAATTGAGCCAACTCCATTTTCTTGTAATACATCTTGCAATCCATCCTCAATCCATCTGTTAAACATTGAATATTTAGGCTGATGGATTAGCAGCGGTGTACCTAACTGATTCAAGATTTGAATGGCTTCAGTGGTCTGCTCGGCACTGTAATTAGAAATTCCAACATAGAGCGCTTTTCCTTGACGGACAATCGAGTCTAAAGCGGTCATGGTTTCTTCGATTGGTGTATTTGGGTCTGGACGATGTGAGTAAAAAATGTCTACATAATCAAGGCCCATTCGTTT
The DNA here is from genome assembly GCF_018613415.1 of Bacillus sp. ISL-18. Classification (GTDB taxonomy): domain Bacteria; phylum Bacillota; class Bacilli; order Bacillales; family Cytobacillaceae; genus Neobacillus. The sequence continues at coordinate 133,885 of NZ_JAGGQG010000003.1, forward strand.
GAGACTTTGATCTAAGCTAGAGATTAGATATTTTCTGGAACCCCAATCTCCATATGGACCAGGCCACATATAATAGCCTGCTTTTGTTGAAATGACCATTTCATCACGATAAGGAGCAAAATCTGTTTTTAACATACGGCCAAACATTTCTTCCGCAGAACCTGCCGGCGGGCCATAATTATTGGCTAAATCGAAGTGGGTAATCCCTAAATCAAAGGCTCTTCTCAACATGTCCCTGCCATTTTCGTATGTATCGACGCCGCCAAAATTATGCCAAAGTCCTAAAGATATAGCCGGTAGCAATAACCCAGAGCGGCCAGTTCGATTGTATTTCATGGTTTCGTAACGATTTTCTGCTGCTTGGTAAACCATAGTAATCCCTCACTTTCCTTATGTAAACCCTTCCACTATTATAATCGACTTGGGTTTATTTCTAAAGGAATGTTGCTTGGCAACTAAATCTATTTTCTCCCCTACCTTATCCTAGCTAATTCCTCTAAAAATGCTGGTCTTCTTTTGTGTTTTTCCCTTAACTCTGTAATAAGATGGTGAGAAGCGATTGTCCCGCAAGCCTTTTTATACGTTTTAATCAATGCACAGACTTTCCGGTATTTTTTTCGATCAGTCGCTTCATCCGCTGATTGAGTTATATAGTAAGAAAACACATCATTGACCTCTTTAGGATATTCATTAATTAGATATGGATAATATTCCGTAATTACCAATTTATTGTGCTGACAATAGCGCAAAAGCTCCGCTTTCAAATCCTCCTGTATTAAAATCGATACATACGAAGAAGGCGGGTATTCTTGCTTGCCAAATTCATCAACAATTCCTCGCAAAATCGCCTCCCATTCACTTGCGGGATATAACTCTTTTAACTTTTGATAGTATTTAAATTCATTTTTAAATAAAAGCTCCCTTGCTAGGCTTTTCTGCCCCTCAATATCACCAATCAACTCATATGCTTGATAGCGGTATTCTTTCCAATCATGAACAAGCCCACGATATTCTTTATCCGCTTCCTCCCCATCTAAGCATAGCTGAATCACTTTTTTATAGTCTTCTGATTCCAGCTCCAAAGCAATAGCCTTTTTTCTGAATTCACTAAAACGGATATTTTCATAAATAAACTTCTTAGCTGCACCCATCCCCTCACATCTTTCAATTATTTCAAGCTGCAGCAACTTCACTTCTTTTAGGTCATACCTAGCATTCCAAGAAGTCCCGGCTTGCTCAAAAAGGATTTCTAATTGCTTTTCTAACTTCTTTCTCAATTCACTATGAAGCGAATAATAGGTACAAATCCTCAAGAGGTCGTACCGCCAGTCACTCCAGTCGTCGTAAATGGCTTTCTGCGATTCTTTTAAGATGGATTCAAAAAGTTTCCTTTGTTCTTTTTCGGGTAAGAGTTTAACACTTGCTGAAACTGCCTTTCCCGTAATGGCTAGCGCCCAATTTATTGTGCTTCCGGCAGAGCCATCGGAATCATCCGCATGCTGAAGCATTTTTACAACAGAAGATAAGACTGTAAGGGACAATAACACTGCATTCTGTACGTCCCCCGTATTTAGTTTCTCCTGTGCCTTCTGCAGTGTTAAATCTGCCCCTTTTAGTGCCTCGCCTATATGACGCCAATCAATAAATCCTTTTCTTTTTGCCCCACTAATATATTCCTGAATTAACTTTTTGGCAGAGGATATTTCTTCTTTATCAGGACTAAACTTAAAGAGCAATCTTTTTTCTAACTCTGGAAATTCCTCAGTTAATTTAAGAATCATGTCAATTAAATCCTCTTTGTTTTGGCTGACTAGGATTGAATTGATACTTCTTTTCTCTTGTTCCTCAATTTTCGCTGAATCATGTATTTGAGGCCTGTTGTCTCTTAATGCATACAGAACAGCTGCCTTATGCTTACAATATTCGTTCAAGTCGTATGGACAATCACAATACGCATTGACTACGACATCACCATTTAGATATATATTAACGTGATAAACTTCCGAACCATCTACTAGGGCCTTATATTGAATGTCATCTGAGGTAGTAAGATTTAGAATCTTTCCTTTTTTAAAATAACCTTGGCCGCGTTCAAGCACTTTATCTTCAATCCACTGCTCGAAATTAGTTAGTTTCATACACTCACCCCTAAGAATAATTATTTATTATTCTACCATTTTTCAGCTTTCTCTAAAAAAAAAGGGCTTGTCCTATCTCAGGACAAGCTCTTCTTAAATTAATTTCATTTTTCACCGTTTGCAGAAATAAGCTCTTTGTACCAGTAAAAACTTTGCTTGCGAATTCGGCGTAAATCTTTTAAATCAAACTCATCACGGTTCACAAAGATAAAGCCATAACGCTTGCTGCACCCTTGATGGGTACTGATCAGGTCAATCGCTGACCATGGGCAGAAGCCAAATACCTCAACACCGTCAGTGATTGCTAGCTGTATTTGCTCGATATGCTTTTGTAAGAAGTCAATACGATAAGGGTCATTAACCACATCACCCTCTTCTAGCTTATCGAATGCTCCTAAACCATTTTCTGTTATGATTAGCGGAAGGTTATAGCGGTCATAAATTTCTCTTAATGTGTTTCTAAAGCCAACTGGGTCTATCTCCCAGCCAAACTCATTCTTTTTAAGGTTTGGATTGGTTGCTCCTTTATATACGCCTGACTCTCCTATCGTGATATGCTGGTCTCCTGTATGACCTACATCGGAACCGTCATCTTCACTGGCCGCTACCGTTTGAGAAGTATAGTAGTTAAAGGCAATAAAGTCAGGGCTCGCACTAGCTAAAACTTCCATATCTCCATCTAAAATGGTAGGAACATAGCCTTTTTCTTCAAAGTAATTCCACGCAGTTGTATTATAACGGCCAAAAACAGCCATATCTAAGTAAAGCCAGTTACGAATTGCTGAATAATTTTGAGCCGCCATAATATCCTCAGGCTTCGAGCTAGCTGGATAAATGGACACAATGTTCGGTGCTGGACCGATTTTTGCTTTTGGCAGCATTTGATGACATAAATTCATTGCTTTTGCCTGCGCTACAAGCATGTGATGGTTCTGCTGATACAGTTCCTTTTTAGGATTTTCTAAGTTAGGGTCTACTGTTCCAATTGCGTCTCCGTGGAGGATCATCATATTTTGTTCGTTAATCGTTAACCAATAGTTCACGCGGTCACCGAAGTTTTCAAATAGGGTTTGAGCATAGACTTCAAAAGCATCAATTGTTTCCCGGTTTGACCAGCCGCCTTTTTGCTGCAGAGCGTATGGCAGGTCAAAGTGGTACATCGTAACAATTGGTTCGATACCATGTGAGACGATTTCATTGATTAAATTATTGTAAAATTCGATTCCCTTTTGGTTTAGTTCACCTGAACCATTAGGATAGATTCGTGTCCAGGCAATTGAGAAGCGGTATGCCTTAAAGCCCATTTCGGCTAGGAGAGCAATATCTTCTTTATAATGATGATAGTGATCGCTGGCTACTTTAAAATCAGTTGTGCCTTCAGGATATTTGGCCATATCGATGACTGAAGGGCCTTTTCCATCCTCATTCCAAGCTCCTTCGATTTGGTAAGCTGATGTGGAGCCTCCCCAGAAAAAGTCCGCTGGGAATGGTTTAAGTTTAGTGTGTTTCATTTTTATTCTCCTCCTATTAATGTTTATCTAAGGCTATGTAACCCGTTATCTTCAGAAACTTACTTGTGTAATTTCTTAGGGGGGTTATGAACCTCTCTTATCTGTCGAAAATCAAATCGTGCCATGTTCTTCAGTGGTTATGAACCCCTCTTATCTGTCGAAATTCAATCGCGACATGTCCTTCAGGGGTTAAGAAACCCTCTTATCTGTCGAAATCCAATCGCGACATGTCCTTCAAGGGTTATGAACCTTTCTTATCAGTCGAAATTCAATCACGACATGTTCTTCAGGGGTTATGAACCTCTCTTATCTGTCGAAACTAAATTGCGACGTGTCCTTCAGCGGTTATGAACCCTTCTTATCTGTCGAAATCCAATCGCGACCTGTCCTTCAGGGGTTATGAACCCCTCTTATCTGTCGAAACTCAGTCGCGCCATGTCCTTCAGAGGTTAAGGAGAATTTAATCTCACAACATTCATTCCAAAAGCTCAATTCCACTTCAAAATAAGAAAAGCCGGAAGCAACTAAGGCTTACCGGCATGCTTTAGGTTTAAAGCTGTTCGCCATTAGTGGCAATCACATCTTTATACCAGAAGAAGGATTTTTTCTTGCTTCGTTCTAATGTTCCGCTGCCGTCGTCGTGCCGATCAACATAAATAAATCCGTAACGTTTGGACATTTCACCAGTAGATGCACTCACAAGGTCGATACAGCCCCAAGGAGTATATCCCATTAGGTTAACACCATCTTCAATCGCTTCACCCATCGCTTGAATATGTCCTCTTAGATAGTCAATGCGATAATCGTCATTAATTGAACCATCTGCTTCTACTTCATCCTTTGCTCCTAGACCATTTTCTACAATAAATAAAGGTACTTGATAGCGGTCATAGAGTTTGTTTAATGAGATTCGCAGACCTTCTGGGTCAATCTCCCAGCCCCAATCACTTGCTTTAAGGAACGGATTTTTCACACCGCCGATAATGTTACCCGATGCACCTTCCTCGTTCGTTTTTTCTTTTCTTTCAGTGCGGGACATGTAATAACTAAATCCAATATAGTCAACCGTACCTTCTTTAATGATTTCCAGATCACCATCTTGAATATCTAATGTAATACCATTTTCTTTAAAGTAACGATCCGCAAATGCAGGATATTCCCCACGAACTTGAACATCCCCACAATAGTAGTTAAAAATTTGTTCTTCTTTTAACGCATACATGACATTTTCAGGGTTGCTATCGAAAGCATACACTGGAGCATAAACAAGCATACAGCCAATTTGCGAACCAGGAATGATTTCATGTCCAATTTTTACAGCTAAGGCACTAGCCACAAATTGATGATGCAGTCCTTGGAAACTTTCTTGTAACCGCGCTTCCTCGCTTGAAGCAGAGAAACCTAAGCCGAAAAGTGGGAAATGTGTTGCTCCATTAATCTCGTTAAATGTCATCCAATACTTTACTTTATTTTTATATCGGTTAAAAATGGTTCTTACATAGCGCTCAAAGAAACCAATGAGCTTTCTGTTTTTCCAAGCACCGTATTCTTTAATCAGGTGTAGAGGTGTTTCATAGTGAGAGATCGTCACCACTGGTTCAATACCATGTTTGTGTAACTCATCAAATACCCGGTCATAAAAAGCTAAGCCTTCTTCATTCGGAGTTTCTTCGTCTCCTCTTGGAAAAATACGTGACCAAGCAATGGACATACGAAATACCTTAAAACCCATTTCCGCAAAAAGAGCAATATCTTCTTTATAGCGATGGTAAAAATCAATTCCTTCGTGGTTTGGATAGTGGTATTTATCTTGCTCAATTTCATAATTAAAACCAGGTTTCATAAGAAGTTCTAAACGAACTTTCCCGCCAGGAAGCACGTCAGCAAGGTTTAAACCTTTACCGCCTTCTTGATATGCTCCTTCTAATTGGTTGGCTGCAGTTGCTCCGCCCCATAAAAAGCCTTCTGGAAATTTACGATTCATCATCATTAGTCACCTCATAATTTTTTTATTAGTTATAAATTGTTGAATAATATATGAAGGAAGCAAGGGAAATTGGAATTCCCCTGTCCTAAACTTACTGCAATGCTAGGAATGCCTCACGAGCATTAATGTTTCCTTTTTTTACAGGTTCAATGGTTTGATAGCGATCAGGATTTGTTATAATGACTGGTGTAATTAAGTCATATCCTTCTGCCTTAATAGCATCCATATCAAAGGTTACAAGTGTTTGGCCCACTTCAACAAAGTCGCCATCTTTCACATGTGCAGTGAAATGTTTTCCTTCTAGTCTTACTGTTTCCAAACCAACATGGATTAAGATTTCTGCGCCATTATCACTTGTAATCCCGATGGCATGCTTTGTTTTAAAAATAGTTGTTACTCTACCAGTAACAGGAGAAACTACTTTTCCTTCCTGCGGCTGGATCGCTAAACCTTTACCCATAATTCCAGTCGAGAACGTTGGGTCATTTACTTCACTTAATGTTTTTATTTCACCCTTTAAAGGGCTGAATACTTTTTCTGCTGCTACAACTAATTCAGTTTTAGTGTCTACTGTGTTAGATTCTTCTACAGTTGTTGCATCTTGCTCTTCTTCACTTTCTACATCCTCAAATCCCATAAAGAATGATGCAACTGCACCAGCCGCGAAAGCGATTGGGAATCCTAAAGCTGCCCAGATAAATGTGTCACCTACAAATGAAGCTAATCCTGGTAAACCTGCATTACCACCAAGGATAAAGTATTTTACACCAAGAGCGCTGTAATATGCTCCACCAACGGCTCCACCGATAAGGCCACCGATAAATGGTTTCTTAAGGCGCATGTTTACACCATACATAGCGGGCTCAGTAACACCCATAATAGCAGTTAAGCTAGTAGTCATAGCCAAAGATTTAAACGATTTGTTTTTAGAACGTAGAGATACAGCAAATGTTGCTCCAGCTTGTCCCATGTTAGCCATAAACATGGAAGGCATAATCACATCATACCCTTTAGTTGCAATATTGTTCATGGCAATCGGCAAAAACGCATAGTGCATACCTGTCATAATGATTAATGACCATGTTCCACCTAATAGTGCTCCTGCAAATAGTCCTGCGTGATCAAATAATGCTCCTACACCTGCTGAAAGCCAGTTCCCGATAATCGAACCTAATGGGCCTACGGCAATTAAAGTAACTGGGACAACAATCAATAATGTTAATGTTGGGACAAAGATCAGTTTGAACATGCTAGGAATAATTCGGTCAACCCATTTTTCTACATAGGCTGCAATCCAGACGGCCAGTAAAATCGGGATAACAGTTGATGAATAAGTGACCGCCGTTACAGGAAGACCAAGGAAGTGAACCGGCTTACCTGCACTTAATAATGCTGTTATCGTTGGATGTAACAGCGCCGCTCCTATGGCTGCTGCGACATAAATGTTGCTGCCAAACTTTCTAGCTGCACTGACTCCCAGCAAGATCGGTAAGAAATAAAACGCTCCATCACCAATCGCATTTAAGATTGTGTATACTTGACTCTTATCAGATATCCAATGGAATGTTAATAAAATAGCTAGAATCCCTTTGATCATACCTGCGCCGGCAATCGCAGGCAGGATGGGTGTGAACGTACCTGAGATTACATCAAAGATCGCATTGATTGGATTTTTCCCTTTTTCAGATTTCTTACTTTTACTATCAATTTTAATCGCGCTATTTTCTAAAATAGCATTATATACTTTTGGTACATCATTTCCGATAATGATTTGGAACTGGTCTCCACTTATATTTGTGCCCATAATTCCAGGAACTTTTTCTAATCGTTTACGGTCCACCTTTGTTTGATCTTGTAAATTAAAACGTAGTCTAGTCATGCAATGAATAACATTTTGAACATTGCCTTCTCCACCGACTAATTCAAGGATGCTTATTGCTGTTTTTTTGTAGTCCATGGTGATTCCTCCTGATTTTTTGTAAAAAAATAACCTAAGTAACAAGTGATGAAATCGACCAAATGATCCCAGCCTTGCTTCTTAGGTTTTGCCTGCATTACCAGTAACAATCCTGTGATAAACGTATTAAATTTATTCTGCCGAAGCAGCTGTAAGTTCTGGCCAGTTCCTGCAACTGTACTTCGACTTAGGAAATAAAAAAAACCTAAATTGCACGCTATACACCATAAGGTGATAAACATACAATTTAGGTTTTGCCTGCTTGATCAGTAACAATCCTAAAAAATTAATATTAATTTGTAAATTCATAGTAGCACACGCTTTCATTTCCTGTCAACGCTTTCTCCTAAAAAACTTTTTAGGATCTATTTACTACACGTTCAATATGAATAGTAAGGTAAGCCATTTCCTCTTTTGTCAGCTGATGGTTATGCGTTTTTTCAATAAAATCGCGAATTTTCTGCACGCAAGCAAAGGCTTCTTTTTGCTTCTCTTTGACCATTTCATAGAGAAAATCATCTTCGTTGTTGTACGGAGAATCAGTATATAATCGCTGTGCAAAAAATTTGAGATGAGTCAGAAATCGGAAATAGTTCAATGATTCCTCATCAAGCTCTATCTTGAAATGGTACTTAACAATATTTAGAATATCCTGAATTAATTTCGTCATATTCACGACATTCGGCATTTCTTCATTTAACTCTGCATTGACAATATGCATGGCAATAAAGCCCGCCTCATCCTGCGGAAGAGTAATTCCTAGCATTTCTTGAATCTTTGCTATAGCCTTTAAACCGATCGCATATTCGTCAGCATAAATTCGTTTGATTTCCCAAAGTAATGGATTTGAAATAATTAATCCTTTTTGACTTCTCTCAATCGCAAAGGTGATATGATCCGTTAACGAAACATAGATACTGTCATTTAATTTTTTGCCCAGTCTCTCTTTCGCGTAGGAAATAATCCGTTCAGAAACATCCATGTATTCCATCGGAACATCATACAATAGGGTTTTAAACTTTTCCGTGACATCCTTATTATCTAACTTAAACGTTTTCTCGATCTTGGATTCGTCCACAAGGTCACCGGGTCTTTTTTGGAACGCAATCCCTCTGCCCATAACAACAAGTTCTTTCATATGGGCATCGATCACACTGATGACATTATTATTAATTACTTTCGCAATTTTCAAGTCAATCACCTCTAAAAAAATAAAAACCTAAAACTAACCATAATGGCATTAGTCTTAGGTTTTGCCTGATTTAACAGTAACAATCCTATAATATAAAAATTAAATTAATAAAATCTTAACATCAATTACGAAGACAAGCAATAATTAAAAGAACGATAAATAGGAAAATCAGCCCTTGTTACTTTTTGGGGAGGAGCCGTTGGATTAATGATTTGGGTTTCTTACGTACTTTTTCAACCATGTATTGAAATCCGTACATAAGGACAGATTTGGCCATAAATAAGATTCCCATTTGATAATTCTTCATGCGAACGAGAGTGACAATACCCATTCTCTTTAGTACAAACATGCCGGGATAGACAAACAAAAAGTCCGTGACTACGTTCACAATTAGATAGCGAAAGAAGTTGCCAAATGTAAATTTTAAAATCCATATCGAACCAATTATAAACGGTCCTAAAAGGAACGGCAATTCCCCCATTGTATTAGGAATTAATTTTTCATAAAATTTCCACCAGACTCTTTTTTTGGCCATTATGCTTTCTACAGCTATCCAGACCATCATAAAAAAGGCCGCTGGTAAAAAGCGTTTAAAGTTTCTTTTTCCGAGCATTGGCACCGACAGCCAGGGTACTAACATTAACACGAATAAAAACATTTTATTATGCTTCATCTATAGCCATTCCTTTTTTATTTTTAATATGCGCAGTATTCAGTGGTATTATTTACTATTTTGGAAAATAATTCTATATTATTATTTCAAAATAATGTCATTGACTCATGTTTATTTTTATAATAATATATTAGTTTGCAAGTATTCTAATTTAACGTGGTTCGAGAACCTCCCACGTAAAAAAACTAAGGAGAAATGAATATGGAGAAATTTGCTCAGTCGGCGAGTACAAATGCCAGAACAGACAAAGGGCACAGTAATGTGCAAGGGATTGTCGTAAATGGGATTATTGCAGCGTTGTATATTGCAGTTTCTGCATTGATTCAACCGTTTGGGTTTACTCAAGTACAGTTCCGTGTATCGGAGATGTTTAATCATTTAGTCGTTTTTAATAAAAAGTACATTTACGGGATTGTTTTAGGGGTATTTTTGACGAATTTATTTTTTTCGCCAATGAAGGCTTACGATTTAATTTTTGGAGTGGGACAATCGGTGATTGCTTTAGTCATTACCATTCTTTGCTCACGGTTTATTAAAGGAATTTGGGCTAGAATGATCGTCAACACCCTTGTTTTCACGGTCACGATGTTCTTGATTGCGCTTGAACTGCATTTAGCTTTTGATCTGCCCTTCCTATTCACATGGCTGACCACCGCTATTGGTGAATTGGTTGTTATGGCCGTAGGTATGCCGGTAATGTATATTTTAAATAAACGTGTCCATTTTGAGAAAATGGTTTAATTTTAAACGGAGAGTTGCTGCTTTTTGCGGCAGCTCTTTTTTTTGATTACGATTATATGGGGAAGTAATTTTCACTAAATTAGGCAGATAGATGGCGATTTAATTTTTGAAAAATTATAATAAAATGTGCAAGTCGGCTATACAATTAGTTGATAAAGGGATTAGTAAATAGTTACTTTAATTTTAGCCATGAGGGGGAAAATTGCGATGATTCAACGTCCAAGTGTAAGTGAATTTCCGGAGTATTACCTGCCGTATGTACATTTGGTTCCAGATGGGGACTTATTGGAAACATTGAAAGAGAATTTGGAGAAAACGATTTCCTTGGCTGAAGGTTTATCCGAGGAAGCTGGACAATCTCGTTATGCTCCAGGGAAGTGGAGTATCAAAGAAGTTCTTGGCCACATGGCTGACACAGAACGGATTATGAGCTATCGTCTGCTGCGAGTTGGCCGTGGCGATCACACACCACTTGCTGGTTTCAACGAGAACGATTACATAGCCGCAGCTAACTTTGATACGTTGTCTGTTAAACAAATCATTGAAGACTTCACAGCTGTACGTAAAGCTACCATTACACTCGTCAACAATATGGCAGAAGAAGCTTGGGAGAGAACTGGAGTTGCCAACAATTCCGATATCTCAACACGTGCCCTCGCCTACATCATCGCAGGCCACGCGCTCCACCACCTTAATATAATAAATGAACGATACTTATAGTACTATTGGTGTCAGGCACCATTATTACTATTGCGAACATTAGTTCCTTGTTTTATAATTAAATTATTGGTAAGAATAGGAATTGTGTTGTTTCACTTATCTTTATTCATACCAATGTTGTTTCTGTTCTAAATGAAAAGTGAAGTTTACCAATTAAGCAAGGAGCTGATTTATAATGACATTACGTTTAATTCCCTATTTAGTAATGAATGGAAATGCAAAAGAAGCAATTGAATTCTATCAAAAGGCTTTAGAAGCTCAGGTTATATTCAGCCAATCATTCGGTGAGATGCCAGAGAACCCTGAATTTCCATTGCCAGCTGAGGCAAAGGACCGTGTCAGTCATGCAACCATTAAAATTGGTGAAACGGACCTAATGCTTTCTGATACTTTCCCTGGCCAGCCACATCAGAGCGGAACTCAGGTAACAATATGTATTTCCACAAATGACGCTGATCAGGCGCATAGATTCTTTGATGCGCTAAAGGAAGGCGGACAAGTGAGTATGCCACTGCAAGAAACCTTCTTTAGTCCGGCATACGGCAGTGTTACGGATAAGTTTGGTGTAAACTTTCAAGTTTTCACAGAGGGCAGATAATCCTTTAATCACTTCCCTATACGAGTTATCCAGCATGAAGTTACTATACATAACGGGAAAGCAACAAAAAAAACGGCTTTGCATGCTTTCTATGCAGCGAAGCTGTTTTTTCGTTTTTATCCATTGCTCACTCATAAATCAAGTGACTATTGATTACGTTTATAAGTTAACCTTTGCCTCCACACCATAATGGTCAGATACCACCATTTTATTGTGATTGTTAAAGATTACTCTTGAAAAATCTACTTGTACAGGTTGATTGGTTAAGATTAAATCAATTCGCAGGTCTTGCTTATTATTGCTCCATCCAGCAATTTTCCCCTTAACGGTAATTCCTTCATCTTTTTCTTCAGCAAGATTGTATGTGTCATAAAGACCACGACTCAACAAATACTCATACCCCTCGCCCTTAAGAGAAGCATCGTTGTTGAAATCCCCAAGTAGAAAGAAATGCTCATCCCAATTCAACTTCTTAAACATCTTGTCAGCCTGTGCCTTAAAAGGTTCAGCTTCATCATGCCACCAGCCCATATGGCAAGAATAAAAGGTATAAGGTTTGTCCTTGTACTTTATCGTTGCTCCGACAATTCTTCTGGTTTTCCAGTTTACCGCATAATCCTCACTTTGTGATACATAAAAGGAGTGGTGCCGAATGATTGGATGCTTGGTTAGGATCGCTACCCCTTCTTCATAGGTACCATTTTTGATATAGTGAGTCAAATCCCATACCATCGAATAGTCGTCATTGCCACGCTTTTTAAGTTCTTGTAACAAAACGTAGACGTAATTATTCTTCTTTACTTTCCCATCCACATACTCTTCACCTTTTGACTGGCTTACCTCCTGCAAGGCAATAACATCATAAGAGTTTTCAATTATTGTATCTACTAAATGTGCGATTTTATCAAGCTGATGTTCCTCATGCCACGAATGGCAGTTTAATGTTAAGAGTTTCATAATCACCATACCCCGATGTATTTTAACATAGTGAATATTTTAACATACAAGCTTCATGTTATAAATTAATGAGTCTTCAACATTGGTATAGTGATAATATCAGTAATGGTGACAGGCACCAATTATTAGCCAAGTTTTGTACGGGCTGCGGTTGGCTGGTATTTTCGCATTGATCCTTTTTCAAGGACTTCTTGGAGATAGAGGTTACCTTTCGGACTCGTTTTCTTGAGCAGATCCAATAGATATGTAATGTCATCGAGCGCTCTATGTGTTTGATAATCTGTGATATCATGAGCCTGTAATAAAGTCAGGAGTTTTCCATTTGGGAATCCATAGTTTTTCCAAGGGATATTTCTCATCGTGCAATACCACTGTAGTTCATTAACTTCAGGATACATATGGTACAAAAAGCTGCGATCAAAAGAGGCGTTATGGGCAAACACCGTATCAGCACGATGAAAATAAGTTTTAATTTTCACATCATAGAAGCTTTTCCCTTTTACTAACTCATAAGGAATTCCATGGACCCGAAAGGCAGTATCATAATTGTTACGGGCTGTCCTTGAAAGGGGCTCACGTAAAAAAGAATCTTCCTCGATGATTTCGATGATTTCTCCCGTTTCCCTCCGGTAAGTAAATAACTTTAGGGCAAGTTCAATCACTTCGTCTTTTGTTGGTCCCAAGCCGGTTGTTTCAACATCTAATATTAACCCAAATTGTTCTGATCTTTGCATACTGATCATTCCTTAAAGTAAAGTTATTCCCATTATATCAAAGCTCTAATGATTAGAACATTACCATTGTTTGGATGTAATTATGAAACTAACTGCTGCTCACCATTCCCTTAAGAAATGCTTGAATAATGATTTTCAGACTATTATCCAAATCCAAATTCATCTTAAAACCACCCTTTTGCTCTAATGCAGCGAAACCATGCAAAATACTGCGTAATCCTCTAACAGTGTGTAAGGCCTGCTCTCCCTTTAAATGATAACTTTGCAGGACACGGACTGAAAGGTCTACAATTTTCCCTCCGGCCTGTTGTACCTCTTCGTCTTCCGGGTTTGGAGCAAGTAAAGTTGCATCATACATCCCTGGATGCTTTCTGGCAAAATTCACATAAGCCTTACTCATGGCAAGGACCGCTTCCGTTCCTGCTGCCCCTTTAGCCGCATCCGCCATTACTTCATATAATTGGTCGATACTATGAATAGCAAGTTTTTTTCGTAATCCGGGCAATCCATCAAAATGGTTATACAATGAAGGGGGGCGAATCCCTAAATTCTTTGCAAGGTTTGCGAGTGTAACCTCAGACATTCCCTGGTGGTCGGCTATTTCCCCCGCTGTCTCTAGTATGGCGGACATTTCAAGTCCGACTTTCGGTCTTGGTGACATCATTCTTCTCCTTTATCCGATTTTCAGCTGAAACTCTCCCACTGCTTTTTCCATCACAGTAATTGGATTCTCCACCATTTCCCCGTGGCCAACCGCCAGCAGCTTTGGTTGATAACTAAGCAATTTTTTGGCGCTTGCTAAAGCCGTTTTCTTACTCCAAGTTCCGAAAGCAGGGAATGGAAACCATGGTTTTATATCTCCGGCAACCGCGATGCCGCCTCTTGTTTGAAAGGCATCGCCAGCAATTAAGGCTTTAGTCCGCAAATCGAGGAATGACATCGATCCAGGTGTATGGCCCGGTGTTTCAATTGCTGTTAATGAGCCAACTAAATCGCCTTCTTTAAGTAAAATAGTAGCCCGAGTTTTTAGGTCTTTCGGAACTCCCCCTTTTATCGGGGCTTGATCTTCATGCAGATCAAGTGAACGATCATTATTCATTAGTCTATAGTCACGGGATGAGATATAAACAGGTACTTCTGGATTTGCCAATTTGATGGCATCAAGTGCACCCACATGATCTTCGTGAGCGTGTGTTAGTACAATCTTAGTAATCGGTTTTCCGATTTGTTCTGCAGCCTGCAATATTCCCTTTGCACAAAAACCTAGGGCAGCATCAATTAACGTTAACCCATCCTCTTCCTCCACTAGATAGCAGTTAACCGGAAAAACACGTGCCATAAATGTTACTTGATAAACATATCCTTTTTTTAATAGCCTCATTTTTGCTCATCCCCTTAAAACTAATATCGTTAGTTTTATTTTAACTAATGCTATTAGTTAAATCAAGTGGTAATTCACTTTTTGGAAAAAAAAAAAAAATAAGCAGCCCTTCTCAAATTGAGAAGATCTGCTTATCTTATTTCACCTGAAATGGTGCAGGCTTCTAGAAGCTATTATCCTCATTAAGTTCTTGATTGTTTACATACCAATTTGTAACCTGCGTAAGAATAGCATAAACAAAAAAGAAATTCATTGCCCAGACATTAATAAAAGGAGCAATGCCTCCATATTCAATCGTTTCATAGCCTTTTAATTTCATGACGATCATCGATTCGATAAAAATAAGTACAAAACCAATGACACCTGCAACTGCTGCTTTTACCATTGAACAATCCCTCCAAATTTTCTGTCCTTTATGCTTATTCCTATTTATACGCTAGCAATATTCTATTTTTACAATTTTGTGAACACTGATAATTCTATTATATGGGATTTTTTAATAAACACAACTACCCAAAGGTAAAAAAGGTGCCTGACACCCTTCGGGTGTCAGGCACTTTTTTTACCTTGTTAACTGTGTTTGTTTATAAAGGCTTTTTACCTTTGGCCTGGTTGATAAGTGCCATGGCCATGGTGATATCCCTGGCCTGGATAATAGGTTCCATGACCATGGTGATAGCCGTAACCTGGATAATAACCTCCATGACCATGATGATAACCATGACCCGGATAATAACCTCCATGACCATGATGATATCCATGACCTGGATATGGATAATACCCTCCATGACCATGATGATAACCCTGACCTGGATAATAGCCGCCTTGGCCATGTTGATATGTTTGACCAGGAACCCCAAATTGTCTTTCTTCCATTCTAATTCCCTCCTAATATCTAACTGTAAA
Organism: Bacillus sp. ISL-18; assembly: GCF_018613415.1. GTDB lineage: Bacteria > Bacillota > Bacilli > Bacillales > Cytobacillaceae > Neobacillus. Next base: position 149,380 of record NZ_JAGGQG010000003.1, read on the forward strand.
CAGTGTATGTCTATACTTCGAAATCGGACTAGATTGATGCCCATTGCTACGCTAGACCTATTAAAGTTAAGTTAATGAAACCTAGTAAGGAGGGAAGATGATTGATATCCAATTGGGTCAGCGATCCACACTACCATGATTCTCCGTTTATGGCGGGGGTTGTATTAAATGGTAAAAAACATCCTAGACATATTAGAAATCTTCACAACTTCCACACAACTTCCCCCTATTTTCTACACAAGTTTTCACTATTATAAGAGTAACTTAATTAGGAAATAAGTTCGAAGGAGCTCATTTCTTAAAACTTCCCATTTTGGATTGGTGCCGGCACCAATCTATTTTTTTGTCCTAACGCCTGGTGCCTGTCACCATTTTCACTATTCACACACAAAAAAGTCAGCCACCACAATGTGTGATGGCTGACCTTTTGTTCTTATTTTTTCATCAGTATACTCCTACTTGGTTCCAAGCGGAGGCAACTGCATTGTATTGGGTGCTGCCTGTTCCGTATAGGTCTGCAGCGGCAGCAAGCAGTGAGGCGCGTGCATCGCTGAAGTTACTTTGCGGATTTAGGTATACGGTAAGCGCACGATAGTAGATTTTTTCAGCAACGGATGTTCCTAAGCTGGAAATCGTTAAATAGGCGGCCTTGTTAGGGATTCCACTATTCGTATGCACTCCGCCGTTATCAGAAGTAGTGTTGACATATTTGCTCATGTTGTCAGGCTGGCCATAAAGAGCTGGATTGGATAAACTGCGGAGCGCATCGCCTGATTTACTTGGCGTGTACACGTCTTCACCGATTAAATAATCTCCCTTGTCTAGGAATACCCCAAACGTATCGGAGATTGACTCATTTAAGGCCCCGGATTGATTCACATAATCCAAGCCTGCCGTTCTTTCTGTTACTGCATGTGTTAATTCATGGGCGACGACATCTAGAGCACCAGACAAAGGTCTAAAGGTTACACCGTCACCATCCCCATATACCATTTGTGAACCATTCCAGAAAGCATTATTGTAATTGCGGCTGTAGTGCACCGAAGAACGAATCGTTGCACCATTGTTATCAAAGCTATTACGATTAAACGTATTTTTGTAATAATCATAGACTTTACCGGCATAGTAGTTGGCGTCGACATCCGCGCCTTGGGAAACAGCATTGAATTGATTATCAGCATCAACTGAGTAATTACCTGGTAACACGGTTCGGCTTTGTGCAGTTCTCGTTTCAATTACTCCTGACATCGGCTTTGTTACATCATATAAATAATAAGTGCTGTTTGAATAATAGGTATTTAGAGTTTTATAATCCCCTAATACGCCATATCCAGATCCTGTTGTGGCACCGTCCGCGACGGCATTATATGAATCTAGCACATTCCCATTCACAGCATCAACATATACTACCCAGTTAGCCCCATATGGCTGGATAAATTGCAGGTTAGTTTTATAGGCCAGATAGAAGTCATTTTCTTTTTTATAAACTACCAATTCCGCCTTTTCCACGGTATCTTCAAATTTTATACCAGTTGGTCCTGCCTCAGCATTTGTTAATGTTTCCTCTTTTGTTAAATGAATAGATTTCCAAGCTTTTTCTAGTGCAGCTTCCTTAGTTAGCTGAGCTTTCAAGTTCCCCTTGAAATAGTTGGATGCGGCTGGAAAAACATCGCCATTAATCGCTGTAATGATGCCGTTTTTATCGGTATGCACTTTGAATTTGGCCCCATCCACCGGAATTCCTTGCACCGATTGAACAAAATTATAATGCTTGCTGCCAAGCTCGTCGGTCTGAGCATCTAACAATGTTAAATCTTTATCGGCATCCAATTGATATAGCGACTTATTATCTTTTAAAAATTGCTTTACGGATGCTTGATCTTTATAGACCTTAGTAGATAATTTACCATGGACGAAGGAGGGAACGGTTTGCCCTTTTTTCCACGTTACCTTTGCATCCTTGCCAAACTGACTTGCATCCTTAGCAGCAGTAACATTATACGGAGTAGTATTGGCTGCAGCCGTTATCGGCAATACTGACCCAACCGTTAAACCTAATGCTAGCATGATAGATGTTCTCTTCTTCATCGTTTCCCAGCCTCCTAATAATATATTGTTTTTTGGGGTGCAAAAACATCATATCATGGTAACTTCGACTGCATAATTGGGAAAAAAGTGATGAGAAAAGGGCTCGTCAACTGTCGATTCTTGAAATTCTATTAAAAATCCTTACACTGGTATTTTCTAACGTTGGGAAAATTAATATAATTCAAAGATTCCATCATCAATCCTTCTGATTTTCTTCGTTTCTCCTTCTTGAAAAACACGCTAAACTCTATTTCTTCCTCGATAAAATGACCCTTTCCATGCTTTTATTAATCAAATGATTCCCAGCCAAAAAGACAGCAATGCAAATGATGACAGACCAAAAGCCCATAAGGCTTAAATAAATATTCCCAATAAAAATAATGAACAGCAGCCATCCACATTTAAAAATCCAATAGAGGAAGTACATGAATTCACCCTTTCTCTTAAATCAACTATCTATATATATTCTCTGGAAACAACTAAGAATTCAATCAACTTATCCTTTACAAACGACTGCTTTTTACCCTATAAAAATAACGCTCAAAGCAGAAAATGAGCGTTGTTATTTTTAATGATATTCACTATTGGAACTACTGTGGTCTTTCGATTTCAAAAATCTCCCCGATTTTCGCATAATTGTTACCTGCCAATCGGCTTACTGCAGCTAAACCTTTAGGATCGATTCTCCCACTTTGATAAAGGCTACTTTCTATATGAAATTGAACAATTCTACCAATGATAAAGTCACATCCCGGAGAATCTTCACCGCCTAATTCTAAAGCCTGCTCTAATGTGCACTCCATTCTAACTTTAGCTTCCATAACACCCGGTGTAGAAATCTTATTGCTTTTTACAGGAGTTAATTGGGCTAAGTCAATTTCACTTTGGTCGGGCGGGAGGCTGGCGGCCGTTTTATTGATTAGTTCAACATTTTGTTCATCTACAATATGCACAACAAATTCTTTAGCGCAGATAATATTTCTCGCTGTATCCTTTTGCTTCCCGGCAGAGCGTTGAATAGCTACGGATATCATTGGAGGATTGGCTGAAACAATATTAAAATAACTAAATGGTGCACCGTTTAAAACACCCTCGTTTGACATGGATGTCACGAAAGCAATTGGTCTTGGTATAATACTGCCGATTAGAAATTTATAATTTTCTCTCTCGGTATTTTGGGATGGGTCTATCGAGATCATAATGAAATCCTCTCCTTGCAGAATGGGCTAGTTAAATCAAATGTAACTTATTAAAACAGTATTCCCCAAATTAAATGCATTTTCAAATTTAATTAATACAAAAAAAGCCACCTAATGGCAGCTAGGTACACCTATTCTTAACTTACACTACTTACTTTATTTCGGCCGCGATGTTTTGACTGGTATAACCCCTCATCAACACGGCTTAATAACGAATCAATGGTGTCATCCGGCAAAGATTCTGTAACGCCAAAGCTTGCTGTTAATTTTCCTACACTGTTAAAATTATGCTGGGCAACCGTTTCTCGTAATAATTCTGCAAGATTAATAGCCCCCTTCCCTGTAACAGCGGGAATGATAATAAACTCCTCGCCGCCCCATCGTCCAAACAATTCTCTGACAACAAGATTCTTTTGAATTAAATCCGCTAACTCTATTAAAATAGCATCTCCAACTTTATGGCCAAACTGATCATTAATCATTTTAAAATGATCAATATCGAAGAAAATCACAGAAAAACTTATATTCATCTCTTTTGAATCTTTTAGTTTTTGTTCAAACCAGCTGTCAATTCGATGACGGTTAGCAATCCCTGTTAAGGAATCTAAATAGACATGCTTTTTAATCAGTTGTGCTTCCGCATATACTTTAAAAATATGCTGCGCACAATAAAGAACAATAACATACACAAAATTCGCAAAATAATACTGTAATAACGAATCAAGCGAGTCGGTTGAGAGCCTGTCAAAATAAATAAGACCATCCACTAGTGTCAAAAGAAAGATCAGTATGGAGAAAGGGAGACCCTTCTTAACTCCTAATGTTAAGAAAATAAACGCAAGATAAATAGGCATCCAAACAATAAAATCTCCTAAAGCTCCTCCACTTGGGAGCAAATAATGCGAGACTGTATCAAAAAAAGTAGCGATATGGTAAATCGTAATTAAAGCTAAACAAGAATACTCAGCAAACTTAATCCATCGCCTTTTGATTACTAAAATCCAGCAAAAAACCAGCCAAATCGTCAGCGCATTGTTAATGATAAAACTCATATTATTTACAATAGGACTATTTTGCATAACAGTATTTAGTAGTAGAGCGGTTACAATTAACGGCACAATCCAAAGATAGATCCCTCTTTTCAGATCGGCAAGTGAATCATACTGTTTTTTCATCAAATAATCATCTCCCTAACTAATCAATCATGATTAGTCCAGCCAAAGAGTTCTTAAAAACGGATATCTGCTTGTCTTTATTCCTTATATTTACATTCTGTACATCCTTATTTTATATGAATTACCACAGTATTGGTATAGCATTTATCTCATTTATACTGGAGTATTTTGTCCAATTCATGATAATTTTTAATCCTTTATCTTTTCTAACTCGGTGCCACACTTTCCTGCTTTTAGATATTTTCGGTTTCCTCAGTCCATGTATAACAGTCGAATTTATAGCAGAATCTATATTATATTTGATTGGAATTTTTAGGAGGTACTATGGAACTCAAACCAACAGCGGGAGAGATTTCGAATTTATGGCAGTTTATTATCGCCAATCAAGCCCACCTTTGTTTATTAGCCTATTGGGATTTTCACGCGGAAGACGAAGATTTAAAAAAAATCTTAGAGAAATCTAAAAAAATAGCCACGAAAATTGTGGATGATGGTCTTGCTTTATATACAAAAGCCGGGTTTACTCCGCCCATTGGGTTTAGTCTAAAAAGTGACGTAAGTCCAGAGGTCCCTCGGCTTATGTCTGATAAACTAATCCTTTTTATCCTCCATGTACTTTCCGAATATGGCATATATGGTTACGGGTTAACCTTGGGAAAAACAGATCATCCAGAGGTTTTACCTTTTTTTGAAACATGTCTTAAAAATTCAACGGAGCTTTATCGGATGATTACGGAAACAGTTCATAAAAAAGGATATGGACATCAGCCTGTTTATCTACCCGAACTAAAACAACCCGAAATGATTGAGCATCATTCTTTCGTGTCAGGCTGGTGGGGTGACCAACGACAGCTTACCGGGATTGAAATTGATAATCTTATTTTTAGCCTGCGCGGTGTAGTCCTCGCCAAAACAATGTTTATGATATTTTCACAAATTGCTAAAGATCCAAAGGTTCAAAAAATTTGCCGGAGAGGCAAAAATATAGCTGGAAAAAGGGTAGAAAAATTTCAGTCCTTTAATACAGCGGAAAACCTTCCGTTTCAAGCTACGTATGAATCTGAGATAACAGAGTCGACGATTTCCCCTTTTTCCGACCGCCTGATTATGTTTGAGGCGCTTTCACTTACTCAAATTGCCATTGCTCGATATGGAAATGCTTTAAGTTTTGTCGTCAGAAGAGATTTAAGCAGTTTATTTGGATTCCTAATAATTGAAACCGGCACCTTTCTAGATGATGGATTGAACCTAATGATTGAATATAAATGGCTGGAACAACCCCCAATGGCTGCCCGTAAAATTAAGTAAGGTAAAAGGCTGTATGTTATCTACTTTTCGGACAATCACCCCTAATATGCTGTATTACTTATACTCCAACCTATAAAAAAGGCGTCCACACCAAAACTGGTGTTAGACGCCTTTTTTATCCTATATGTTTATTCGAAGATAATTGATTCAAGATTTGCTGATAGGCCGACGCTTCCTTTACTAAGCCTTTAGCTTGGTACATTTTACTAATCTTCCGGACAGGCGAAGGGTTCTGTGGCTGCAGCTCCATCTCCCATGCGAAACAGTCAATTGCTTTGTCATATTGTTTAAATTCAGCATAATAGTCACCCAAATCCATCATCCGATCAGGATTTTCTTCTAAAGTGGTCATTTCCTTTATTTTTTGAATCACCTCTGATGTTGGGAAGACAGTCTGAAACGATAGAAGTTTTTCCTCAACCGAAGGAAGATCGTACAAATCTAGCAGTTTAACCGTTAATTGAAATAATTTCTCCTCCCATTGCAGATGGGGATGATGATCAGGCAGATGATTCAAAGCAAGAATCCATTCATTAATATGTGCTAAGACAAAGTCTGGGTCAGATTTTTCCCAAATCTGTTCTAGCATGTCATCATAAGCCGCTGGCAGGTCTTGAATAAATGGGAATAAGCAAGTAGCAGCTTTCTCCACCCTACCAGCCTGCATCATTTTTTCTAGTGTGGGTTTTGCCTCAAGCAAGTACCTAAATGGATTAATTTGGACCTGACTTAAAAGGAGTAGCCAGTCTTCCTTCGTGATAAATTGTAGAGCTATTTCTGTATATGTTTCTATCTTGCCGGCATCCGGGAGTTCTAACCACAGCAAAAGCGCAGCTAAACCATCTAGTTTGTTTAGAAGGAATTCTCTTTCTTTTTGCTGGGAACGATGTCTGAAACAGTGTATTTCCACAAATAACGGATCTTTTTCATAGAGAGTGGATAAATCGTTGGAATGATAAATTTGATGATACGGATGGAATTCATGTGAATCCATACGTTCCTTTGCAGATTTTAATGAAGGAGAGAAATTATATAAGAGTTGGATAACTTGAAAGGATTTTAAAAACTTGCCGTTTCGTCTAAAGTTAAAATAGATTTTATCTAAAACACTGATTACCTGTTCTTTTTCATAAAAGGCGTCAAGTGTTGTGGCAATAAAGGCAACTTCCTGAAGCGGGAAATGGAGTTGCAGATGGGAGAAAAGTTTACTCTTCGTAGGAATGGTAACGGATAATTGGGGTATTAGTGCTGCTAAAACTGGATGGGAAGAATCAAGAACGATTCCCTCGGTAAAGACCTTTTGAATAAATGTACCTTCTTCCATATGGTCAAGCTTAGCTCCATAAACTAAGGTGTTTTTATAATAGACTAAATACCATTTTTCGTTATTCTCGGTTATAACCTCGAATACCTTACTTCTAGCAAAAACTGCCCCGCGAGCAAGCGTCCCTTTTACCGTTTGTTTTTTATCTTTAATCAACATTTCATTACCCATTGCACTCGTCCCCTTCCTCACATGACAACTGGTTCTTTCTTAAAGTATATCATAAGTTTGAAAAGGACGTACTAAATCAAACAACTACTAACAGTTAGGGGAATTAAAAAATAAAGGGGCCTACCTCATTTTTGAAGTAAAGCCCACCAGAAATCTATATGGAATAATCCTCTGGGATAAACACTTTTAACTGCTTTGGTTTTATATATACCTCTTCCCCATTTTTAAGGTCAAGGTTTCGAAAATATTCCTTCGTTAATTCAGCTTCTAAATAATCGCCAGTATCGTTTCTTATTAGTTCGACCTGGACAATTGCACCAATTTGATGAATATAATTGACTTTAGCTGCTGCATAATCCTGCCTATATTCCCGTTTGATACTGATATCATGCGGCCTCGCATACCCAACCGCTTCAGTATTAAGCGTCTCTGCAAATTCGGGAGCGTCCACTTCAAACTCCCCATGCTGCAATTTCCCATTATGCAAACGGCCTTTAAAGAGATTCACATTCCCTAAAAAGTGATAAACAAACGGACTATTCGGGTGTTCGTAGACTTCCTCCGGCGTGCCAATCTGTTCAATTTTCCCCTCATTCATGACAACAATCCGGTCGGCCACATCAAGGGCCTCCTCCTGATCATGCGTCACAAATATACTCGTAATCTGGTAATCATCATGAAGCCTTCTTAACCAGCGGCGGAGGTCTTTTCGGACCTTGGCATCCAAAGCGCCAAACGGTTCATCTAACAAGAGCACCTTAGGCTCGACGGCTAATGCCCGGGCAAGAGCGACACGCTGCCGTTGTCCGCCTGATAAATGGGACGGATATCGATTTGCAAAAGCTTCAAGTTTTACCAGTTTCAATAATTCAGTGACTTTTTCCTTTATTTCACTTTTTGAGGGTCTATTTTTACGCGGACGGACCTTTAAACCATACGCAATATTATCAAAAACGGTCATGTGGCGGAATAAGGCATAATGTTGAAAAACAAAGCCCACCTTGCGTTCTTTTGCACTCAATAAAGTAATATCTTCATCGCCGAACAAGATCACACCATCGCTGGCATCTTCAAGTCCAGCAATAATTCTTAACAGCGAGGTTTTCCCAGAACCAGATGGTCCGAGGAGTGCAACCAGTTCCCCAGTTTGTATGTCTAGATTAATATGTTCGAGGGCTTGAAAGCTTCCGAACGATTTTGAGATGTTATTAATTTGAATGCTCATTTTATGCTTCCCCCTCTTCTGGTTTCATGGTTTTATTTGCTTTCCACTCAATGATATTTTTCACTACTAAAGTGATGATCGCGAACAGTGACATTAATGATGCGACAGCAAAGGCTGCTGAAAATTGATATTCATTATATAAAATTTCAATATGAAGCGGCATGGTATTCGTCATTCCGCGAATATGTCCTGAGACAACCGATACCGCACCGAATTCTCCGATCGTACGGGCCGTACAGAGAATCACTCCATATAATAAGCCCCATTTTATATTCGGAAGGGTTACCAGCCAAAACGTTTTCCAACCGCTTGCCCCAAGCGTCATCGAGGCCTCTTCATCGGCTGTCCCCTGTGTTTGCATTAATGGAATTAATTCTCGCGCTACGAAAGGCAGTGTGATTAGCAAGGTTGCCAGGACAATGCCGGGAACGGCAAAGATAATTTTTATATCATGCGCCTGGAGCCATGGACCAAATAATCCGTGACTGCTGAATAACAAAACAAACACCAGCCCGGCGATAACCGGTGAAATCGCAAACGGCAGGTCAATAATCGTAATCAGCAAACTTTTCCCTTTAAAATTAAACTTAGTTATCGCCCATGCAGAGGCAACTCCAAAAATGGCATTAAGTGGTACAGCAATCAAAGCAACCAACAGCGTTAATTTGATTGCCGCTATGGCGTCTGGATTGCTGATCGCCTCTAAAAATACAGCACTGCCTTTATCAAAGGCCTTTATAAAAATAGCAATAAGTGGTAAAACCAGAAACAGCCCTAAAAATCCGACTGCTAATGTAATCAATAAATAACGAACCCAACGCGGTTCAGCTTCTTTATTGGAATTCTGTATCTGTGGATTTGAGTATGTTAATGGAACATGTCCGGACATTTTTTACACCCCATTATTAAATAAATTTTCGATTGGTCCACCATTGTAATAGGTTAATAACCAACAGCATGCAAAAGGAAAATACAAGCATGACAGCGGCAATCGCAGTTGCCCCCGCATAGTCATATTGTTCTAACTTTGTCATGATTAACAACGGGGTAATTTCTGTTTTCATCGGCATATTTCCTGCAATAAAAACAACAGATCCATATTCACCCAGCGACCTGGCAAATGCTAAAGCAAAGCCTGTCAGCGCAGCAGGGAACAGCTCCGGCATAACCACTTTTACAAAGGTTTGGAGCCTGTTTGCCCCTAAGCTTGCAGAGGCCTCTTCCACTTCTTTATCCACGTTCTGCAACACGGGCTGTACCGTTCGAACAACAAATGGTAAGCCGATAAACATTAAGGCCACTGTAATTCCGAGCGAAGTGAACGCCACTTTAAAGCCTAAAAATTGGCCGACCCAGCCATTTTCTGTATACAAGGTCGTTAAGGCTATCCCAGCAATTGCAGTTGGCAATGCAAAGGGTAAGTCTACGAGCCCATCAATAATACGCTTACCGGGAAAACGGTATCGAACTAAGACCCAAGCAATTAAAACTCCAAAAATAACATTAATCGCTGCCGCCATTAGAGAGGCACCGATGCTTAACTGATAGGACGCCACAACCCTTGGCTCCGAGATGGTATGCCAAATTTTTGACCAAGGAGCTTTCGCCGAGTTTATAAAAATCATCGATAAAGGTAAGATAACTAGAATACTAATATAGGTCATCGTAAACCCTAGCGATAATCCGAAACCCGGCAATACTCCTGTTCTCTTTTTAAAAAGACCCATGAGGTTGACCCCTTCCGATTTAGATACATAGGGAGCACGAATGCTCCCTATTATTCTTCTTATTTAGGTTGATAAATTTGGTCGAAGGTCCCGCCATCATTAAAATGTTTTTCCTGCGCCTTTTTCCAGCCGCCAAAATAATCATCAATCGTGACCATCTTAATTTGTGGGAAGACATCTGCATATTTCTTCAGAATTTCTTCGTTCCGAGGACGATAGTAATTCTTCGCGATAATTTCCTGTCCTTTATCGGAGTATAAATATTCGAGATAGGCCTTTGCTACTTCTTTTGTCCCCTTTTTATCTGCTACTTTATCAACGACAGCCACCGGCGGTTCCGCAAGAATGCTGAGTGACGGATTCACAACCTCAAACTTATCTTTTCCTAACTCATTTAAAGTGAGATACGCTTCATTCTCCCAGGCAATTAATACATCACCAATTCCGCGTTCAACAAACGTAGTCGTTGCACCGCGCGCTCCTGAATCTAATACTTCGACATTTTTATATAATTGACTCATAAACTTCTTGGTTTTGGCTTCATCTCCGCCAAATTTCTCTTGTGCATACGCCCAAGCAGCTAAATAGTTCCATCTAGCGCCGCCAGACGTTTTTGGATTCGGAGTAATAACAGATACTCCTTTCTTTGTTAAGTCATCCCAATCCTTAATCCCTTTTGGATTCCCTTTTCTAACTAAGAAAACAATCGTTGAAGTATATGGTGTAGAATTATCCTTTAAATTCTTTTGCCAGTCCTTAGCAAGCAAACCATTGTTAGCAATCTCATCAATGTCATAGGCCAATGCCAGTGTTACCACATCAGCTTCCAGTCCATCAATAACAGCCCGCCCTTGTTTACCAGAACCGCCATGTGACTGTTGAATGGTCACCTGCTGACCGGTTTTCTTTTCCCAGTATTGAGTAAATTCCTTATTGTACTGTTCATAAAGCTCTCTCGTAGGATCGTACGATACGTTTAATAACTGGACCGGATCTTTCTTTTTTGTTGTTTCTTGAGCGGCCGTTTTCTCTTTTTTCGTGGATGTTTCAGTACTAGATTTCTCGTTACTGCTGCAGCCTGCTAAAATAAGTGCGATTAACGCAAATACCAGTGTAAATTTGTATAAATGTTTCTTCATCATGATTCCCCCTCTGATTTAAAAAAAGCTGCCTAATTTTTACCCCTGCCTAAGAATCGATGTGCCTATCTCCAGGCATACCATAAGCATAGGTAAAATTAAGCAGCCTTCAGTCGTCTGATCGGCTAATCTTATACTCTTTGATTTTTTGCAGTAGAACGTCTTGATTCGAAACGAGTCTTTTCTGTTTTATCTATTTGTGTAATCGAGCCGTCGTGAATCGTAATCGTAACAGAACCATACTCAATATTTTTTAATGCCTCTAAAATGACTTTTGTTCTCTCTTGATCTATTGCTGCCATCAGACCCTCTCCCTTTAAATTTAATTTATTAATATCACATCAGAATACTTGGTTTTATGAATAAAAAATTTTAAGGTTCCATCTGATTGACTACAATGTGGACTGCACTTACTTATTGGATACGACATTGGCTGATCTCTCCTCTCTTTAGACACAAAAAGGCTTATACTCTCGTCTGGGAGTATAAGCCTTTGGTTGACCAATCAGCTTAACCTTTTTTATTTATTATTTGGGCTTTAATTATTTCCATTTTATTCTGACTTTTCCGAGGTGTCAAGTGGGTTTTAAGATAATCTTATTAAATTATTAAAATATTTTTATTAATATAATAGGTTTTCTTTATCTAAGCTGAGGCGATAGGCCTTTACAATGATACCGTCATTGGCAGGCTGAAAATCATGTTGTGGAATACGCTCAAATCCCAGCCGTTCGTATAATCTCATTGCACCGATCATAAATTCTCCGGTATGCAAACCGATTGACTGAAAGCTTTTGGCTTTTGCCCTGGCGATGCATTCAGAAATAAGCGCCGTGGCAATCCCTTTTCCTTGGGCCTCGGGGGCAACCGCGAGCATGCGGATTTCAGGATAATCTAGGTTCTCGACATTGCCTCCATAGGCATCTATTTTAGCCGGGTATAAAACCACACTGCCGACGATCTTTCCGTCTAATTCTGCCACGATTCGTTCAATATCAGGATTGGCATCCGCATCGGATGAAATCGCTTGTTTCAACGCTCCCCAATGTCCTTCTGGAATGCTATTTGCATGTATTTCATAAGCATGAATTCGTTGTTCTCGAATCAGCGGTAATTCCTTTACTACAGCATCACGTATGATCATTATCCTTTATACTCCTATTCTGCTTTCCCTCATTTTATTAAAAATTTCTCAGGCTTATTACTTGAATTTTGACGATTATGCTGGGAAGTTAGTCCTGAAAGGTCAGGTCCTTTCGGCAAAATATGAAAACTTTTTTGGTCATTGCTTGAGATATGGTTCGATAGATGATAATGCCTTTTAATCGCATCAAAATCAGTCGTGTCGCCAAAACCAGGAGTCTGATAAAGATCTCGTAAATATCCCCATAAATTCGGAAAGTCAACGATTCGATTACGATTAGCCTTAAAAGCAGAGTAATAGGCGGCATCAAAGCGGACAAGTGTGGCATAAAGCCGGATATCTGCATCGGTAATATAATCACCAAATAAGAAGCGCTGTTTTGAAAGGCGCTCTTCTAATTCATCTAATCTTGAAAATAGGGTATCGTAGGCCAATTCATATGCCTCTTGGGACTGGGCAAATCCGCACTTATAAACCCCGTTATTCACATCATGGAAAATGACATCATTTAATCGGTCAATCTCGTCCCGTAAGTGTTCAGGATATAAATCTGGGGCATTCTTTTTATGAAACGGAGCCCATTCGGTTTCGAGATAGTTTGTTAGTTTAAAATAATCGTTATTAACAACCTTCTGCTCTTTCATATCGACGATAACGGGTACGGTAGGTCTGCCCGTATAATCAGGAGCTGTTTTTAAATAAATTTCACTCATATAGCGAATCCCTAAGACAGGATCGACACCATCCTTGTCTAACGAAAATTCCCAATCCACATGGGGCAATTTGGGCCTCATCGGGCTCGCAGTCCCTAAACTGATCACCTCTTCCAGCCCAAGTAGACTGCGGGCAATGACAGAACGATGTGCCCAGGGGCAAACCGCTGACCATAATAGGCGGTATCTTCCTGCCTCGACAGCAAATTCTCCCTCCTGATTTCCAAACGGAGTCGTAAATGTATTCTTTTGGCGATTAAACGAACCATCAGTTTTTATTTCTTTCACTGATCCGACACTTCCACTATCCTGCACTAGTAACACCCTCTCCTATTGATCATTTAATTTTAGTAGTTCTAACTTTTATCAGTCAACACAAATATCTGACTATAGCCAATATTTAAAAATAATTAATTTTATTCAAAAAAAGCCCTTGCACGGCTGGCAAGAGCTTTTGAGCAGCTATAAAGAGGAACGCCGATATTTATATTGTCTCCATTGATAATGGATAAAGCACCCGATACAAAAGCCAAGAATGGCGACAAAAGCTGCCACTGCAACTAGAATAGTAAAGATAAAGCCTAACACATTCCATCCCGCTAAGAAGCTAATAAAACCTACAGTCAGACACGAAACAGCCAACTTCTGATTAAACTGTTGCTGCTCCCAATCTTCAGGAATGTATGCCTTAGGTTCTTTCTTTAAAAATAATTTTGCAAACTGCATAATCGGATTGAATCCGAATAAAAGTCCGCTTAACCCAGCAAGAAGCGGTATTAATAAAAGCCACTCTATACCAGAGACCCATGTGAAGACCACACTTAGAACGATGATCCATTGATTAGTTCTTACAAGTGGACGAGGTATTGATCGTATATCGTCGGTCATCAAAATACCCACCTTTCTTATTGGAATTATATGTTTATTTTAGTTTAACTTGAATTTTATTTTTTGTATAGTCAAAAAGCTGTCCATTATCCTAGAAAACAAAAAAAGGTATGCACCTTTATATGCGATACCTTCCTTAATTAGTATGGTTTTAATATCATAAGAGCGATAATAATGATGAAAATGAAATTTTCTAGGTATTCACAGCGAAATAAAATTTTCGCTAAACGCCAGTACTCCTCAGGAATCTCCTCACCTTGATGGGCGGCCAATAATGCTTTTACAGGTTTTGACCTTGGGGATAAGACAAGCGGACCGATTGCAAGTGCCGCTAAAAATAAGACCAAACTTGTCACATACCATCCCATCCGAAACAAGCTGGGATTTAGAAAACCCATCGTTAGGCCAGTAATCAGCAGCAATGTGCCGCCTGCCATCACAAAAATATGAAGCTTGTGTCGAATCCGATAGGAATGTTTTAATTCAGTCATCGTATTTCCTGATTTAACGACTGTTGTTAAAATAAACCCTGGACCCATTCCGATGATTGCAGAAAAGATATGAATGAACACAACAATTTTGTAGAATGTAATCACTTGTAAACCTCCATCACCAGTTCCAATGTTCCCATTCTATCATATTTTCTAGTAAAGTCTGACCTGCAAATTTTTTACGAACATCTGTTAAATAAGTAATGGACCGCTTCTTCCAATTCTTCGACTAGAGGAAAGGAATTTTGGTATCTCAGACTTTCTACAATCTGGGTATAGTACCATTCTTGTTTTTCCTTACCGGCATTAAATTTACTCCAGATTTCATTCCCGACTTGCATATAATCGTTCGTAATGGAACGGATGTTATGTAATTTATCGGCACAAGCGACTGCCCTGATATCACTTGGAGCATTTTTTAGGTATTCGATTGTATGTTTTTTTCGTAGATCCCACGTTAAAGATTTATCTGGTTCCGAGCACCCACGAACAATTTCGGCAATCTTGAATCCGAATTCCTGTTCAATATCTTGCAATGAAATGTCGGTGTCTTCTACCGTATCATGGAGGATACCGGCTGCAATCAGCGTTTCATCGTATCCTGCCTTCATTAAAATCATCCCAACTGCAACAGGATGCACAAAATAGGGGATATCGCTTCCTTTTCGGCGTTGATTAACATGGGCTTTGGCTGCAATTTGCAGCGCTTTTTCAATGACATCCATATGTCAACCTCCTTCTTTACATCCTAATTTTATTAAACAAAAATACACTTAAAAGGAGCTTGGATCTTCAAGCTCCTCTCTTTGTTCATTAAGCTTCTTTACTTTTTTCCAATATCGTAGAACCCTTGAATAGAGGCACTAGAAAAAGAACTCCGATCACAAAAAGCAAAGCGGTCGTTTCATACATTGAAACTAGGGAAAAAGTCTTCTTCAACCAGCCGCTTGATGTCATTGTAATCACCATGCATCCCATAAAAATCGGATTTAATATCCCATTAACCCGCCCTATAAAGGCTGAATCGGTATTCTTTAAAATCATGGTATTGATTCCGATATGGACACATGGCATAAACAAACCGCTGATAAATTGAGCGGTCAAGGTCAACCAAAACATGTCGGAAAGCCCCATTACCAAAAAGCCAAGGGCACTGACACCCATACCAATCGCAAGCAAAATTTGCGGTGGGGTCTTTTTCGAAAACCCGACTGTAAGACCTCCGCCCAAAATCATTCCGATCCCAAATGCAGCCATCAACCATTGCAGCTGCTCTTTCGGCAGACCAAGCTGTTCCGTTACGAGAAATACAGCTAATGGCTGAGTAAGCCCCAACGCCAAGCCCGCCGCCGCAAAACATCCCCCCAGCATGGTAAGGGCACGGCTCTGCCATACATATTTGAATCCCGCCTTCATCTCTTGGAGTAAGGTCGTAGCTTCTGACATTTCTTCTGCATCATAGTCGGACGGCAGTAAGAATAAAATCCCTGCTGAAAGTAAAAAGGCTACTCCCATAATGGCAATCGCTGCATTGATTCCAAAATGCTGGTAAACAAACGTACCAAGTACCGGGCCGACAATCATAAACAAAGCAAAGATGGTTTGGTAAATGGACATTCCCATTTGAATCAGTTCTTCTTTAACATGAAGCTTAAAAAGCTTCATTCCAGCAGGTTGTGAAAACTGGGATAAAATCGATGATACCAATGTTGCAAAAAAGATGACCTTCCATCCGCCAAAGAAAAGGGCCAGCAAGACCACAAAAATGGAAATGGCACTCAGAAAATCACACCATATCATCGTCATTTTCGGTCTCCAGCGGTCAGCAAAGGTCCCGCCGATAAAAGAAAACAGAAAGATTGGGGCAAACTCCGCTACCGATATCAGTGATACAGCGACAGGGTCTTCATTTGTTTTTTCTACTACATATAACAAAATGGAATAATTCCTTACCCAAACCCCAATTTGTAGAAAAAACGTCGAGAGTAATAACGTCTGAATTACCCTATTTCTAAACAATAACCCCATTGAAACATTTGCACTTGCTTGTTCCATAAAAAAACCTCCTTATCCAACAAACCGGACAGGAGGCACTATAGGACATAAAACGGCCAAGTACTCGTTTACTTCGCCAAATTTATTAAAAAGTCCGCACGAATCCTATCCAGAATATGTTCGTTATCCGAATTTTTTCCAAAAATAGGACTAGTTAATCATTGGACTTTTAAGTCACCCTTTTCGTTATAACGTATGTTTATCTTACTGGAATTCCGTTTTAGAATCAAGAGGTTTTTGTCATTTTGTGGAATTTCTCTCTACTCGTGATTAAATTCCTCGTTCAAATGGTTCGAGTTAAGATTAAATTCTTTATAATTATTAAGATTCGGACTATTATTTAAAATCTGGTGCGCATCCCACTGGGCCTTTAAAGGTTGAATGTAATGCTCGGGAACAACAACCCCTCTTTTTTTCAAATGAGAATAAATGCTTTCCGTCATACTCAAGCGACCCCTTTCCTGTTAAGAAGTGACACACTTGCTCCTCTATTCCATTATATCACTTGAACAGCGCCTTTGATAGCGCTTTCATTAAATTCTAATAAAAGAAAATAACCTCCATTTTGGAGTATGAACGTTATTCCATAATTTGCCCATACCCCGTTCCTTAAGCAACGAATTCCTATCTATTTAAATGCAACACCATATAGGCATCATCAAAATATACTCCATTTATTTTTAAAGCGTTCTTTTCAAGTCCAAACTCCTGAAAACCTAATTGGATATAAAGCTGTTTCGCACTATGATTACTGGCAGTTACGTTTAAATTGATTTGTTCTATTCCCCCGATGTCCTTTGCTTTCTGAATAGCCGCGGTCATTAATGCCTTTCCTGCCCCTAATCTCCGACTGGTAGGGGTGACATACATGGCAAAAATGTTTGCCCGGTGGCGAATTTTCATCCGTTCTTCTTGAAGAAGTGTCACAACGCCAATTAGTTGATCCTTATCGAATGCTCCAAATGTATAGTTTCCTTCCGCTGTAAAGTTACGAGCCGTTTGTTCCACAGCGTTTTCCCTTGTGACTGATTCCTCATAGCTAGTTAAGAAGGCCTCTGGATGGTTCTTTAATGCTTCAAGCCGTAATACCCAGTAGTTTGTGGCATCAGCTGGGGTTAATAACCGAATTTCCATTAGCGCGCTCTCCTTTGTTTATTTTCGACTATAAACGTCTGAACACATTCCATCACCATTTTTAATGCATCTATTGAAGCCGTGATATCCCCTTTGATTTCCAAACTATGATCGCCATTTGGAACGGTAACGGTGCTGAGGAGCTCATTCTTTTTAAGTATTGTAACACGCTCTTCGATGTAATGATGATCTTGATCACCAATTACACATAAAGAAGGCAGTTCAGTATGTAATAGTGCCTCATAAACAAGATCTTGTTTTAGCAGAGGAGTCAACCAGATGCCAAAAGCGTTACGAATAAAGTTCCGTTTCGACCATTCAATTGCCATAGGAATGCTTCCTATTGATTTACTTAATAAGAAACAGCGCTTATAATCGGTACCCTTTAATACTTCCTCAACTGTTGCCTTTACGTCTTTGTACATCCACTGAGTTTGTTCAGACTCGGGAAGTTTTTTAAACTGGTCATTTTTTGCAAACCTATAATTCACATGAAGAACATCTATATTTTGCTCCACGCATAAACCAGTTGCATAATGGAACAGCGGCCGCTGGTTATTGTAGCCGAGTCCAGGCAGCATAATGCAGAGGTTCTCATTTGGATCTTGGTTTCGAAACCATGTATAGGGAATCAGCGAAAATGCGTTTCTCTTAACATTGCCTTCCTGTATTTGATACACCTTGTTCACCTCTTTCAATTATTTCCAACATAAGTTATAACCCGATATGTAATCCTAATAAAAAAGGGGTAATCATATGAAAAAACTTCTGATCAGCTTGATGATTACGTTTGTTTTTATAGATATGGGATTATGGCAGTTGTTCCCCCACGAGGCTGCCGCCCAACAAAAACCCATCCCGCCATATGCCAAATGGGGTACCTACGCAATGAAGAAAACGCAAGAACGATATCCTCATGCAAAAATTATTGATTATCTTCATATCGGGAGAGTAACAGGCCCGCGGTCCAGCACTGAAAAATTTAAACTCTGGTTAAAAGATGACAAAAAGGAATTTGGCGTGTTTGTCGATATTGAGTTCAACCCTGCAACCAGTCAGGTGATTAGGACTACTTTTAAAGAAACTACGCGGTAAATGAAGGAGGGTGTATTTCCCTCCCTTTGGATCAGACAATTACCTCTCCTCACATAATGCCTTTGTCAACAGGATCGCTTCGATTACCCCGTTTACATTCTCTTGGTCATTCTAGCATGGCGTAAGACGGGCCTTAGGGATTCGACCGAGCGGCCAAACTCGTTCATCCATTTATAGCGGGGGACCATCCAAGTGTGAAAATGGCGGGTTGTATCCTCATTATAAAAGTAATAAACATGGTCGATTTCTAGAACTTCTCTTTGCGCTTTTCTGATTTTTGTTAAAGGGTTAGTGTAATCAAGCTTCTCTTCATCCGTTAACTCATCAAAGCAATAAAAATGTGCTTTGATGCTAAGATGATTAATCCTTTGATGGGGTAAGCGACATCCTGATGCGCATGAAAATACTCTGTCTCGATGACAACTCCACCATCAGGCTCCACCAGGCCGCTTGTTAATGCACAGCTTAAACATTCCACTTCAACAGTGGTTCCGTTAGATAACGTGATTTGTCTCATTACTATTCCCCTTTACTCGTCAGCAAGCTTTATTAATATAGAGCATGATAGGAAGATTAGGCTGACCAGTGGGATGGATGCGAGAGTAATCGAGGCAGCTTTGTCTTGGCATCGCCTTTGGCAGCATTTACTTGTGCTTGAGTAAGAAAGATACTTCCAGTCAGATCGGCTCCACTAAGGTTAGCATCGCGCAGGTCGGCTCCAATAAAATCTAAGGTTCGCAGGTCCGCTTCCCTTAGGTCCGCCGCAATCAGATAGGCCCCACGTAAGTTAGCTCCTCTCAAATCCGCTTTTCTTAAGTTAGCTCCGATGAGGTCAGCACCATGACTTATCTTTCGTTTTGGTTTCGAACCGGCACGGACTAGCTCGCTTGTTTTTACAAGTAAGTTATTTATCTCCGCTCTGTGTCCTGGTACAGAGAGTTCCTTAAGTTGGTTGGGGCTGAGAAATGTAAGTTTTTCTGTTTGATCGATGGCTTGACGGAGTTGTCTATGGATGGCGGCGGTGGCTTCTAATGATAGGGCTTCAGTTAAATACCAGAGCATCTCCTGGAGCTGCTGAACGATAGGGAAAACCTCAAACATTTCCTTGGATGTTTCATTGTCGCGCCAGTTCTTGCCTTGGTAGGTAACTTGAGAGACTTTTTGTCCGGCTCCAAAACATTCATAAACTGCACAGCCTTTGAATCCCTTTTCCCTTAAGTGCTGATGGATACCGCAGCGAAAGTCTGATTGTAGATTCGTGCAGGGTGATCCTCCCTCTTTGTCTAAAGCAAAGTCCGCTGAAGCAGCGAACGGCAAGGCGACACAGCACAACCCGAAGCAGTCCTCACACTTGGCACGAAGCGGCTCATGACTGCGGTCCTCATGTGATAATACGGTATGATTTGACAAAAGGTCCACTTCCTTTCTGTTACCTTTTACTATAAAACAAAATGGCTGGAATCGGGAGTAGTTTTTAGTTGATTAGCTGGGATTGATTATTCCGATGTAGAAAGTCTCTAGAGGACTCTCTCATGTGACTTATAGCTGAAGTCTATTTGACAAAATGGAATGTGTCTCTTTGTAAAATATCAATAGTTAAATACTATTCGAGAAAATTGTAGCGGCTATATAAAAATTGTCCGATCGAGGTGATCTATTGGACAGAGTTATCGGATCTCATAGTCAAACTGTCCTTTAGAACCTTTCTATTAGACAAAATCATCGGATCTCTTAGTCAAACTGTCCTTTAGAACCTTCCTATTGGACAATTTCATCGAATCTATTAGTCAAACTGTCCTTTAGAACCTTCCTATTGGTCAATTTCATCGGATCCCTTAGTTAAACAGTCCTTTAGAACCTTCCTATTGGTCAATTTCATCGGATTCCTTAGTGAAACTGTCCAATAGAACCTTTCTATTAGACAAATTCAACGGATTCCTTTGTCAACTGTCCTTTAGAACCTTCCTATTGGTCAAAGCCTCGAATATCTTAGTCATACTGTCCAATAGAAATCGGGAATTGACTGATAGATGAGATTTGATGGACTAGTTCCTATCTAAGACCATTAGCTTCCATCAAAAAAGCACAAGCAATCTCAGATCGCTTGTGCCTGCCAAAATAATCCTCTTAATCTTTTTCTCCCGTTGAACCGGCACCAACTATATTTTGAAATGTCTTCTTCCACACCAAATACCCGTACTCCATAGTGGACAACGTCAGCCCCATCCAGGCAAACAGACACGAACCCGGATAAAAATCATATGTACCTTGTTGGACAGGCTCCCCTTCATTCTCCCTCTCAGCCCGGCCAGCAGGAATTTTTTCAACAGCAGGATCTTCTACCACTTTCAAAGATTTAGCTGCCACCTTTTCAGGATCCTCAGCAGTCCTCGCTTCTCTTATTTCTGCAAAATCCTCTGCCGAAACAGAAGCATACACAGGATCCGGAGTCTTTTCAGGAACTTCCGCTTCAAAAGAAATGTCCCTTTCTTCAACTTCCTGTTCTGCCCCCTCATTCTCTGGAAGCAGTACTTCCAAAGGACCGCCAGACATCGAGTTGATGGCCTCCGTTATAACTTTCGTGATTTCTTCCTTTGACAAAACCTTAATAGAGATCCACCCGCGTGGATCCACTTTAAAACCGTGTTTCTTGATGGTGTCCTCCGACATATACTTTCCGATCACGTAGCCATTTCCACTTGGGTGTAATTGCGTGGCCAAAGTCTGGCCCTTTTGAACACTTTCAGGATAAACAAAGCTCACCTTTCCATTACCGTTCATCTTTTCCTTCAATTTAAATGAATGAAAAATAGCCTTTTTTTCCTCAAAAGATAACACTCCAATGACTCCCTTCCAAAATACCTATATTTTTAACTAAAAAACAGGCAAAACTAATAAAGAAACGGTCATCAACTTCCAAGTAAAATTTACCAATATCAACATTATTATACCAAATAAATCACATTGGGACTTAATTTATTGCCTTTTTATAGGGTTTTAAACCTTTTTTTAAATTACGTCAAAACGGTGAATGTTTTTGGATGTTATAGATTGTTTATGAAAGTTTTTGGTTGATTTTTTCCGAAAAAATCAGTATGATAGAACTACAAGTAAGGTATGAAAGCGTTTTATAGGAGGCAAATCGGATGTTAGAGCCTGAACGCCATCAAATTATTCTAGAAATATTAAAGAAAAAGAATTCAGTTAAGCTGCATGAACTAGTTGAGCTTACGAATTCATCGGAATCAACGATTCGCAGGGATCTCACCCAACTAGAAGAAGGCAAATTTCTTAAAAGGGTTCATGGTGGTGCAGCCAGACTTCAGGGAAAGCTGCAAGAACCCAGCATGACCGAGAAATCATCCAAAAACCTTCAAGCTAAGCGGGAAATCGCTCAATATGCTGGAGGCTTAGTTGAAGAAGGTGATTGTATCTATTTAGATGCAGGATCGACTATTTTCGAAATGATTCCTTTCCTTCCCAGTCAGATAGTCGTTGTAACAAATGGACTTATGCATGCAAACGAGCTTCTCGACAGAAATATAAAGACCTATTTACTAGGGGGTCACATCAAGTCTACCACCAAAGCTATGGTTGGCCGCGGTGCACTTGAGAGCCTCGAACAGTATCGTTTTGATAAATGCTTTATGGGTGTAAATGGTATACACCCACAATTAGGGTATACAACTCCTGACCAAGAAGAGGCCATGATTAAACAACAAGCTATTAACCTCTCTCGTGAGGCCTATATTTTAGCAGATGAGTCCAAATTCTCTGAGATTGCTTTTGCAAAAATAACCGACCTTCACGAAGCAACAATTCTTACAAATGAGTTGGACCTCGATACGAAGGAACAGTATTCCAGTAAGACAAAAATAAAGGTGGTTACTTCATGATTTATACAATAACGCTAAATCCATCACTTGATTATATCGTAGAGTTAGAACAAGTCACTTTAGGCGGATTAAACAGAACGAAAAAGGAAACTAAATTGCCTGGCGGGAAAGGGATTAACGTCTCACAAGTCTTAAAAAGATTAGACATGACGAACAAAGCCCTAGGTTTTATCGGCGGTTTTACAGGTGATTATATTGAAAACTATCTAAAGTCACTTGAAATTAACACGGATTTTGTCAGGGTTGATGGCGATACCAGAATCAATGTAAAAGTAAAGTCTGACTCAGAAACAGAAATCAATGCATCCGGTCCCAACCTTACGAAAGAAAACTTCGAAGCATTGAAGAAAAAAATTCATGCGTTAACGAGCGAAGATACTCTTGTTTTGGCAGGAAGCATTCCTTCCAAAATGCCAACGAACACATATGAACAGCTCGCTGAGATTTGTAAAGAAAAAGGGATTAAATTTGTGGTTGATGCAGAAGGAGACTTGTTAAAAAAGGTGATTCCATTGCAGCCTTTCTTAATCAAGCCTAACCATCATGAACTTGGTGATTTATTTGACACCACCCTTTCCACTTGTGAAGAAGTCATTCCATACGGAAGAGAACTGATTAAACAAGGTGCACAAAATGTGATTGTCTCACTTGCAGGTGAAGGTGCCGTCCTTATTAACAAAGACAAAGCCATCATCGCCACAGTTCCAAAGGGAGAAGTCAAAAGCTCCGTTGGCGCTGGGGATTCAATGGTAGCTGGTTTTCTAGCAACCTATGAAAAAACAAAATCGATTGAAGAAGCCTTCCGCTTTAGTGTTGCGTCAGGAAGTGCTACAGCTTTTTCGATTGGTCTATGTACCCCTGAAAAGATTGAAAGTTTACTTCCGCAAGTAAAGCTCGAAACGAAATTATTCTAAAGGAGACTGTGTATGAAAATTACAGAGCTTTTAACCAAAAATACGATTAACTTAAACATAAAAGGCACACAAAAATTAGATGCAGTTGAAGAGTTAGTTTCAGTCTTAGATCGTGCCGGCAAATTAACTGACAAGGCGGAATATAAAAAAGCTATTTTAGCAAGAGAAGCACAAAGTACAACCGGTATCGGTGATGGAATTGCCATTCCACATGCCAAAACAAAGGCAGTTAAACAAGCAGCAATTGCGTTTGGCCGATCAAAAGAAGGTGTAAACTATGAATCTCTTGATGGCCAGCCTGCCCACCTTTTCTTTATGATCGCAGCAACAGAAGGTGCAAACAATACTCACTTAGAAGCACTTGCACGTCTTTCAACTATCTTAATGAACCCAGAGGCTCGTCAACAGCTGTTAGAAGTAAAGTCCGAAGATGAAGTGTTAGCAATCATCAACAAATATGATCAAGAAGACAAAGAAGAAACACAGTCAATGGCTGGGAAAAATCAATTTATAGTTGCCGTTACCGCATGCCCAACAGGAATTGCCCATACGTATATGGCAGCTGATTCCTTAAAGGCAAAAGCGAAGGAAATGGGTGTCGACATCAAAGTTGAAACCAATGGATCTGGTGGGGCGAAAAACGTGCTGACAGCGGAAGAGATTGAAAACGCTGTGGCAGTTATTGTGGCGGCTGATAAAACAGTAGAAATGGCCCGCTTCAACGGCAAGCACGTGATTGAAACAGCGGTAGCGAATGGAATTCGCAAGCCAAAGGAATTAATTGACCGTGCGTTAAAGCAGGATGCCCCAATTTACCAAGGAAATGGCTCTACTGCTAGTAATGATAGCGGAAAGCAAGGCAGAGGCGTTGGAGCAACAATTTACAAGCACCTAATGAACGGTGTATCCAACATGCTTCCATTCGTTGTCGGCGGAGGTATCTTAATCGCCATCTGTTTCATGTTTGGCTTTAATGCATTCAAACCGGATGATCCAACTTATAATCCGATTGCTGAAGCCCTAATGACAATCGGCGGCGGTAATGCATTTGCTCTAATGGTTCCTGTTCTTGCTGGTTTCATCGCGATGAGTATTGCAGACCGTCCTGGATTCGCTGCAGGTATGGTTGGCGGTATGCTGGCAAATGCCGGCGGCGCTGGTTTCCTTGGCGGACTGATCGCAGGTTTCCTTGCTGGTTATTTAGTGGTAGGTTTAAAGAAAGTATTAACTTTTATGCCAGCATCACTTGAGGGGATTAAAACGATTCTCTTATACCCTCTATTAGGGATTGCCTTAACTGGATTTATTATGCTATTTGTTGTTAATAAGCCTGTCGGTGCTCTTAATCAAGCCATTTCTCATTGGTTATCCAATCTTGGAACTGGAAATGCCGTTTTACTTGGAATTATCCTTGGTGCAATGATGTCGTTTGATATGGGCGGACCAATCAACAAGGCAGCATATGTATTTGGTACTGGATTATTAGCTAATGGTGTGTATGAGCCAATGGCAGCCATTATGGCGGCAGGTATGGTTCCTCCACTAGGTATCGCCATTGCAACAACTGTATTTAAAAAGAAATTCAGCCAGCAGGATCGTGAAGCTGGTAAAGTGAACTACATTATGGGATTATCTTTTATTACCGAAGGTGCAATTCCGTTTGCCGCAGCAGATCCGCTTCGTGTCATTCCTTCTGTTATGGCAGGTTCAGCGGTAGCCGGTGCATTATCCATGATGTTCCATATTGGCCTTCGTGCCCCTCACGGCGGAGTATTCGTCATGCCGCTTGTTAGCGGTAACTGGTTGCTTTACTTGTTATCAGTTGTGATTGGTGCAGTTGTTTCCGCAGTCCTTCTTGGATTTTTGAAAAAGCCTGTAACAGAATAAATTATTCAAAGCACGATTTCCATTCGGGGGATCGTGCTTTTTTCATAACTATCATCAAATTATTGAACTTTTTTCAAACACAATTGACCTTTTACTTTTAACCGCTTTATAATAAAAGTGAGTAATCACTCATTTTATTCCCGAAGGGGGTTTCTCTATGTCAGCATCGATTCTTTTGAAGGATGTCAGTAAAAGTTTTGGAAAAAAAGAAGTTTTGCACCATGTTAACTTATCGGTTGAACCCGGACAAATCTACGGTCTAATTGGACCCTCTGGCTCAGGCAAAACCACCTTAGTAAAAATAATTGTCGGTATGGACCGTCCCTCCAAAGGTGATGTACAGGTTCTAAATACAACGGTTCCTAACTTACACCTGCTGCAAAAAATTGGTTATATGGCCCAAGCCGATGCGCTCTACACCGATTTAACAGGTGAGGAAAATTTGGCCTTCTTCGCTTCTCTTTTTAAACTTAAAAAAGAAGTACAAAAAGAACGCATTGCCTATGCGGCCAATTTAGTCAATCTCACAGCCCATTTAAAAAAGAAGGTTCAAGACTACTCCGGCGGCATGAAACGCAGGTTATCATTAGCTGTTGCCCTCATTCAAGACCCGCAAGTTCTTGTATTAGATGAACCAACAGTCGGAATCGATCCCGAACTGCGCCTATCAATTTGGTCTGAAATCAACCGTTTAAAGCAAGAGGGCAAAACGATCCTAGTCACCACCCATGTAATGGACGAAGCAGAAAAATGTGATTATCTTGCCATGGTTCGAGATGGTGAAATCCTAACAAGCGGTTCACCTCAAGAATTAAAGAAACAGTACGGGATCACGACATTAGAAGAGGTATTTTTAAAGGCTGGCGGTGTTAAAAAATGAGGATTCTTGCTCTAGTTAAACGAATTATCCATCAAATGCTCCGCGATAAACGTGCACTTGCAATGATGATGGTTGCTCCATTATTAATTCTTACTCTGCTCCATTACCTGCTGGGAGGTAATACAGTTGATCCGAGAATGGGTGTGATCGGAGCGGATGCTTCCCTTGTTAACCAATTAAAAAGAAAAGAAATCACTGTTAAACAATATACCGACCGTTCTAACTGGAACAAAGTCATGGAACAAGATAATTTAGATGCGATTCTTCAAGTCAATGAAAATGATATAAAACTTACACTTCAAAATGATCAGCCTTCCGCTACTAAGGCCCTGCTAATCAAGGTTCAACAAGCGATTGCGGCGGAAAATGCCAAAAAGCAATCTGTAAAAATGACCCAATTCATGCAAGAGATTCAGAATAAGCTGCAAGGGGTGCCATTAAAACTCGAGCAGTCTGCGACTCCAAAAATTGAAACCACTTATATATACGGTAATAAGGATACAACCTTTTTTGATCAGTTAAGCCCTATCTTAGTTGGTTTCTTTGTCTTCTTCTTTGTATTTCTGATTTCAGGTATCGCCTTGCTTCGGGAACGGACAACTGGAACGTTGGACCGTTTATTAGCTACACCGATTCAACGAAGAGACATTGTACTTGGTTACTTGTCAGGATACGGTTTATTTGCGATCATTCAAACCCTGATTGTCGTCGTTTATGCAGTCAAAGTATTAGACATTATGCTTGTGGGCTCATTTTGGAATGTGGTCATTATTAATCTGTGCCTTGCACTTGTTGCATTGTCGCTAGGGATCCTTTTATCGGCTTTTGCCAATTCCGAATTCCAAATGATGCAGTTTATTCCAATCGCAATTGTTCCTCAGGTCTTTTTCGCGGGAATTTTTCCGTTTGAAGGTATGGCAGACTGGATGCAAGTGATCGCAAAAATTATGCCCCTGTATTACGGCGGAGATGCATTGGTTTCTGTTATGTATAAAGGGCTCGGCCTTAATGATATTATTAACGATCTACTTGTCTTATTAGGATTTGCCCTTGTTTTTATCCTCCTAAATATAGTAGTTTTGAAAAAGTATCGAAAAATTTAAAGGAGTAAACTATGTTCGAAGAAGAAGAATTGTTAATACAGCAGTTGTTTGATGAGGAAAAATTAACCGAAAAGCAAAGGAAAATACTCCTTTCGGCGATTGAATCATTTTCCGAAAAAGGGTATGCTTCCACGTCCACAAGTGAAATTGCTAAAAAAGCTGGGGTAGCGGAAGGAACGATTTTCCGTCATTATAAAACTAAAAAGGACCTATTAATGGCAATCGTTGTTCCCATCATGGCAAAGGTGGTTGGCCCCTATATTGTAAATGACTTTGATAAGGTCTTAAATCAGCAATACGACCGCGTCGAGGATTTTCTCAAGGCGACGATTGAAAACCGCAGAGATGTCTTAAAAAAACTTCTCCCTGTAGTTAAAATCATGCTTCAAGAGATCCCCTTTCACCCAGAGCTGCGAGAACAATTTATTGAATTGATTGTGAAAAATTTGTTTGGCCGTGTTTCAAATATCATTGAAGGCTATCAGCAAAAGGGGCAAATTATTGAGATGCCTGCCGTAAGTGTAGCTCGTCTCGTGATTACTAGTGTTATGGGTTACTTATTTTCACGGTATATCCTGTTCCCAGATGCTCCGTGGGATGATGAACTGGAAACCGAACGCACGGTCCAATTTATCATGCACGGGTTAGGAAAAAAAGATTAAATCATTAAATGCCTTTATCACCTTCATTGATATTGGTGAATCGAAAGGGAGCAAAACGGATGATTTATAAAATTATTGAACGAGAACATTTTCAAGTGGTTGGAATTAAGCGAGAGTTTTCCTGTGTGAACGGAGAAAATTTCAGAGAAATTCCAAAAATGTGGGATGACGTTCATGCCGATGGCACAAATGATTTGTTAGTTGAGCTCAATAATGGTGAAATCAAAGGTGTTGTGGGTGTCTGTGTAGACAAACGTTCCCAGCAGCCCGGATTAATGGATTACTGGATTGCTGCTGAATATGAAGGTCCTCAGCCAGAGGGTCTAGAGATTCTAGATATTCCTGCAGCCAAGTGGGGAGTATTTGAAGTACACGGGGCAATGCCAAATTCCATGCAGAATGCCTGGAAACAGATCTCTTCTGAATGGTTCCCATCAAGTCATTTCGAGCATGCAGCGGGTCCTGAGTTAGAAGTCTATTCTCCAGGTGACCCTTGGAGCCCAGATTATTACTCTGAGATATGGATACCGCTAAAATAATAGGAATGAAGAAAGCGGTGCCGCCTGCGCACCGCTTTCTTCTGCTAAAAATCAAACGTTAACCTTACGATGAACAACCGCTGCCGCAGCTCGAACAGCTTGAACCAGAGCAATTAGAGCCTGAGCAGCCTGAGTGATGGCCGCCCTCCATCTCCTGAATGATGATGATCTGTTGAGGCCGTGCCGCAAAAAACAGCGGTTGTACATCCACTTGTGTAGTTTCCAGGGTTCGCAAAAGCATAAAGCTTAACATGGTTCCAATACTCATCAAAATAATAGAAAGAAAAAAAGATCATTACAAGGGACAGAGAGGTCATTTCACCATATGTTTGAAGTCTGGTAAACTTACCTTTTTTATGAATCTGATACATCGCTTCCGCTTCACTTAATTGTTTTTTCATCTGTGAAATCAAGTACTCAATTAATTCCTTGTTATCCTGATTCACTCTAAAATACTTTTCCTTTAACGTTTCGCTAGGACTCTCTCTAAATTCTTTTAAGAGCTGAATCTCAATAGGATGAGTGAAAAAACTCCCCCATGTTTTCCAGCTATACTTGGTTATTTTAAACAACTGTGAAAAAGTCCAATCATAAAATGCTCGTTCGTGTGGTGCTGGCTTGGGATTGGTGTTTGGTGTATGATGAAGCATCTGTCCGAGGAACCGATCGGAAAAGGTTTGATACTTTTGAGTAAAAAGGATCATCGTATGCCAGACTTCATCAACCTCTTGGCTGAACATGGGAGTTGTCTTTAAAATATTTGATAGCAAGAAGTAGCGCTTTACTCAAACAACCGCCATTCAAATTCATCCTCAGATAGTTTAGGATTTTCCTGAAGGAAGCGCTGCCTCACTTGTTGGATATAGTCATCCGGGAGGGCGGCGTTTAGTTTATCAACCAGAGGTTCGAAAAGGGCATGATCCAGGATGCCTAGCCGTGGCGGAATATTTTCCTTTGATAAAGTTGGCTTACTACTCTTTACGATTTTAGAAACACCTGCTGTAAGCCCAATTAATATAAGGCCTGTAATGACGATTCCACCAATCACTTAATCAGCCTCCCTTGTTGGTAAAAGTAGATTGACATGTTGATCAATTGTTCTAAAGGTGTATCCTACTTTGCTAGATTCGTATTAAGCACCCATATTTCTGTATTTCTATTCGTCTAGCGAAAAACGCATCCAACTTATTCCATAATATACAATTAATTTCTTTAAATCAATTAGACTTGTACATGTGTATATATTTGTTACATCATCAAATGATACAAGTCTACTTTCTGTAAAATAAAAAGCACAAGCAAGATAAAGCTTATCTGCTTGTGCTTCCGTTTATTAAAACCCAACCGTCATCTTATCCGGATGAGATCCTGCACGACTATCCTGGTTTAATCCATCAATTTTATCCATATCCTCCTGGGACAACTCAAAATCAAAGACCTCGGCATTCTCAATAATGCGATGCTCTTTAATAGATTTTGGAATCGTCACCACTTCATTCTGCAAATCCCAGCGCAGGATGACTTGAGCTACCGATTTATTGTACTTTTGGGCAATATCGACAAGAACCGGTTCGCTAAGCAGCTGTCCTTGTTTTAAAGGTGACCATGCTTCAAGTTGAATACCTTCCTTTTTACAGAAAGCGTGAAGCTCCTTCTGTGTTAAATGCGGATGATACTCCACCTGGTTCACCATTGGCTTAATTTCAGCCGAACTAATCAACTCTTCTAAATGGTGGATTTGAAAATTACTTACACCAATAGCACGCACACGGCCATCTTTATAGAGCTTTTCAAATGCTCTCCACGTATCTTTAAATTTATCTTTTCCTGGCCAGTGAATTAAATAAAGGTCCAGATAATCGAGTCCAAGCTTGTTAAGACTGGCTTCAAAAGCATTTAGCGTGGATTCATATCCCTGTTCAGAATTCCAAAGCTTTGTCGTAATAAACAACTCTTCCCGGGGAATGCCCGACTCTTTAATGGCTTGACCCACACCTTCTTCATTGCCATAAATTGCAGCAGTGTCGATACTAATATAACCGTTTTTGAGTGCGGCCTTAACAGACTCAACAACTTCTTCGCCTTCTTTTACCTTAAACACGCCTAATCCCATCCAAGGCATTTTCACACCGTTATGTAAAGTGGTCGTATCTTTTAAATTGACTGCCATCAGCTTATCCCCCTATCGGTTATTATCCTCTTGCCGCTTGAACTTTTTCGATATACTGCTTAGCATATTCAGTGATTTTTTCATATTCCCCCGTTTTGGCTGGTGCGATTAAATTTCCGCCTACACCGACAGCGATACAGCCGTTTTTGATCCATTTATCAACATTCTCCAAATTAACACCGCCGGTAGGCATAATATTAATTTGTGGAAGAGGCGCTTTGACAGCCTTAACAAAATCTGGACCGTAGGCACTGCCAGGGAATAATTTCACAATATCCGCTCCTGCTTCTAACGCCCGCTTCATCTCAGTAAGCGTCATACAGCCTGGCATATAAGGAATTTGATAAAGATTACATAGTGTTGCCGTTGCTTCATCAAACGCCGGGCTGACCACAAACTGAGCTCCGGCTAAAATCGCTATTCTAGCTGTTGCCGCATCGAGCACAGTTCCTGCGCCAATCACCACATCTGGGTGATTTTGATAAAGCGCTGCCAATTCTTCAATCACTTCAACCGCACCTTGGACTGTAAAGGTCACCTCAATCCCCTGAATACCTCCCTTTACACAGGCTTCAGAAATGTTTACGGCCTCTTCCTTTGAATCCGCACGAACAACTGCAACGACACCGCAATCTGCAATTTTGGTTAAAATATTGAATTTTTTCAGCACGATGATCACCTCTCCTAGTCTACTTTTTCGCAAATAATCTACTTACATAGTATAAACCTATTTTATAGTTTAACGAAAGTATCTACATTCGCATCGATAAAGTCTTCACTTTCTTAAAAAGGTGAACTCCGTTACTCAACCTTACTTATAGAGGTAGGAACTAAATGGGTGGTATCAGTGATCAACTAGCTTCCCCTCTTTTAAATAATCGTAAAGAACGGAAGGACAACTATGGTAAGACAAAGGAAAAATACAGCAGCTGCACTTAACTTTTGTTCTCCCTTCCACAAGGTAACGCCAAAACCAAAGGTATAGGCTGTAATGCCAAACAATACGATGTAAGTTACTAATTTCATACTATCCTCCCTTCTTGACCGTTTTTTTTGTTTGCTTTCCATAATCAATAATCTCTACTTCCGGTTTTACAATAATATCGGCTCTTAAAAACGATTTCTCCCAATCAAATTTTTCAAATTCCTTATTTGTTAAAAAATAGGGACGTGCATAAAGCGGTAATGGATAGGGTACACCCTTCAATTTTGTTTGTGATTTCTTAAATAAACTTTCATTCATTTCTTTGAAAAAGCTAATCACTTGTTTTTTTAGGATTTGCCTATTTTTTTTAGAAGTGTAGGAAACCATCGATGGATTTGTCATAATTTCTACTTTTAAAGGGATGGTGATAATCACTTGGGGCTTCGTCCCTTTTAAATTTTTCATTTTCACTTTATTATTTTCCCTTTTCATTATTCTGGCAGCAAATTGCCTCCTTTTGTTAGAAAAAGGATCCGGAATATCGATCAAGATATCTTTGATGTCCGTTGTATCATCTAGAACATTGACAATCCTGGTTTCTTGGCCAGTGAGTTTTTTAGTCATTATCCCATTTTTAAAAACAGCAGAGCCAATAAATTGCGTATCATCCAGTTCACCAGTTGCATCTACCTGGCCCGCAATATATTCATCTTCACTTTTTACCTTGGTATTCTTAGACTTGATAGCTGTTGTATACATTGCCAAATAGAGGTCTGTTCCTCTATCTAGCGTTTTAAAATAACGGAATAGGGTTGAATCTGGAATCATTCCATTTTCAATCCCGTGATCGACCATGTATTGAAAATATTTATGCGGCCTTGTTTCCATCATAGGCTTATTTTTCACAAAATAGTCACTGGCATTTTCTCTAGAAACAGCTAAATAGGTATTCATTCGGATTTCTTTATCTTTTTGTGTATCAATAATGGTCACCGGAAAATTTTTATCCTTCGCATATTTCTCAGATACAATAATAATTCTTAAAAATTCGTAACTAATGGTTCGAGAAATGATGGAATTGGCGGTCCCTTTGGCGGCAATCATATCATTCACATCAAAGGTAATAATCTCCCGCGGCTTTTCGTTTGACCCGCCGCCGCCCTGCATACTGCCCACTTCAGGATTTGCAAGCAGCATGGTTACTTTGATTTTCCCTTTATGTTCAGATTTATCAAGTCCTAACCCAATTACATAGGAACGATCTTCGATTTCCTCTCGATCCCAACAGCCCGTTAAAAGGTATACCACACTTAGAAGTATCATTCCTTTACATACTATTCCTGTTTTTCGCATGTTTAAATTCTCCTCTTAACATTGCAGCTAACCAAAGCAAGACCGACATAGAAGTAAATACAAGCCCTGCAGCACTAGAAGTAAACATTTTAAATTGACTGACCGTGATGGCTGATTCGGGAAAGCTTCCAATTAATAAGTAAAGTGTGGCTAAAGATGGAATTAAGTATTCGAAATCTTTGATTTTAAAAAGAAATCCGAACATCATTCCATTAATATACAAAAACGCCGTAAAGCGAATAAAGGCTGACATTAACCAAATGACAAAAAAGATGATTTCTACATTAGGAAGATAGCTTCCCAGTGATATATAGCGGATAAGTGTATGAAAAGGATAGCCAATCGTTCCTAACGAAGTATCAAACAAACAGATATAGGCCAGTATCATCACACTTAGGCTAAATGAGATAAATAGAAAAGAAATCCAGGTTCCTTTACGGAAGTCCTTTCCAGAACTTATAAAAGGGATGAGGGTCGTAAATAGAAAAAAATCAGTGAACAGTGATACTCCAATAAAACTACCTTGAACGATTTTTACAGGGCCTGATCCTAAAATGGGAAACATCGCTCGAATCGTACTGGTTTTTGTACTTAACAAAAAGGCAATATATAAAGAGATAACCGCATAGAAAATAATTAAATACGCTACCGACCCAATATGTTGAATTCCTTTTTTAGCACCATATGCACATATTGAAAATAACAAGGCATAAATCACTAGTACAGGGGTGGTTGGGTAATAAAATGTCCGAATGATATTAGAATAGGACCGTGAATCGAACGATATCCCACATGAGCTAATAAGGAAAATAACCAGGCAAATCAAAAAACCAATGTACTTGCCGAATAATTTTTGAATCACTGAAAACAAATCTTTGTCAGGGTACAATGAAAGAGTTTTTAATAATAAAAGTAATGGAATAATAGAAATTCCTGCCGCAAGAATGGGAATCATCCATGAAGCATTTTGGACTATCTTGTACAGAATGCTCGGAGTATCCTCGGTTGCCTTCGCCCCCACCATCAATATAGCGATAGAAACGTAATCTCGAATACCAAGTTTAATCTGCTGCTGATTCATAATGTTTATCCCTTTCTTTGTCTAACCATATCCTTTGGTTTTAAATAACCAGGACGAAGCCTTTCTTTAAACGGAACATGCCGGATAATTAAATCCTTAGATGAAAAGAAGTGTGGTGTCATCGGTGCAAAGTATGGGGTACCAAAGGATTTTAACGAAACTAGATAAAACAATCCTAAAATAAATAATGATGTTGCCCCGTATATCCCCAATGCTCCGGCAGTAAAAATAAATAAAAAGCGGCTGATTCGGATGGCAAAGTTAAGACTGACATCACTGATGATAAATGAACTTAGGCCGCTCAAAGCAATGACAATGATAACGATCGGACTAATCACATTTGCCTGAACCGCCGCTTGTCCCAAAACTAAAGCACCAACAATACCTATTGTAGGACCAATTGGAGACGGGACACGCAGCCCAGCCTCTCGTATAAGCTCAAAGGCAATTTCCATCATCAAAATTTCGATAATTGATGGAAAGGGAACGCGTTCTCTTGTCCCAGCAATCGCCATTAATAAATCTGGCGGAATCATCCCAACATGGTAATTGGTAATCGCAATATAAAAGGAAGAGGCGAATAAAGCTACAAACATCGCCATTAACCTCAAAATACGAATAAAATTACCATAAGGAGTCCTTAGGTAATGATCCTCCGGGGAATGGATGATTCCCCAAAAAGTAGCCGGCAGCACCAAACAGCTGGGCGAATTCGACATCAATAGGATAATATGCCCCTCTTCAATGAAGGCGGTTGCCCGGTCAGGACGTTCTGTATACAATAGCGTTGGAAATAGCGATCTGGGTCGCTCTTCAAGATATTGTTCTAATATACTTAAATCTAGAATTTTATCCGTATCCAGTGCGGCAAATTTTCCCTTTATGTTCTTGAGTAGATCTTCATTCACTAAATCCTTCTGATAAACAAGAAAGACATCATTCCTTGACCGTTTCGATACAACCTGAGACTCTATAATCAAATTCTCATTCTTAATCTTTTTTCGGATTAGCGCTATATTATCAATTACCTTTTCATTAAAGGCTTCCTTTGCCCCTTTGACAATAACCTCATTTTGCGATGTCTCTATTCCACGTCCGCGCGTTTTGGTTGTTTCAAACAAATAGCAGTCCTGATCACCATCAATAAACAGTGCAGCTATTCCGCCTGTTATATACTCTGTAATTTCTCCGATGATGGTCGAGGATTTTAGTATAGGATAGGAGACTATATCCTCGAGATTTCTTGTAGGCTGATCGCTTTTGAGTAATTTCTCGATAATGCCTTCCTGAATATTTTCGACATCAACCATTGTACTTATATAGATAATAAAGGCACGACGGTCAAGGGCTCTGACCCTTAATTCGCGTACCTTAACATCTGTATTTTTCGGATAGCTGAAGAGGGTTTTAAAAGTATCCAAATTATGTTCATAATTCTTGCTTATATCCCTTTTTTTTAAATCCATTACCTTTTGATTGGATTGTTCGTCAAACTGTGGTTCAGAATTTAATTTTTTCAGAAGCATTTTCAAAATTGTCTTTTTCATTATGAACCACCCCCATTTTTAAATAGTTTTCCAACTTTAGGGGTCATTATGTATGTAAGGAAAGGTTTGGAATAATTGAATATAGTCTGATTTTTCTATAGGATAAGGAAAGTGAAAACTTTTAAGAATTGAGGGATAAAAATGAATTTACTCTGGGATTTTGATGGTACCCTTTTTGATACCTATCCGGCACTAGTGGAGGGATTCGTCAGTCTTAGCAAGCAGGATCTGGATCGAACCGAGGTATTGCGGTGGTTGAAAAAGGATTCAAAAACAGCTTTTAAGCATTATGGTATTTCGGAAGACCTGAGGAGTGAATATCAGCGGTTATACAATATGCACTCTGTAAACAGCCTGCCTTTTGATCATATTGAGGAGGTTTTGGCTTCAGTTGATCGTAATTTTATTGTCACACATCGTGAAAAGGAATCTACCTTGATGCTGCTTAAAAAATTCAATTTATTAAAATACTTTGAAGAGATTGTCTCAGTTGAAGAACAAGGGTTTACTAGAAAGCCGCATACGGCTTCCTATGAGTACGTCTTAAAAAATAATCATATTGATTTGGTTGTCGGTGATCGAGATTTAGATTTAATCCCAGCCCGTCGATTAAACATTAAAACAGTTGCGTTTCAGCATCCCAATATCACTGCTGATTTTCATATTGAAAATTATTCAGAGTTTATTTCTAAAGTTCTTTTTCAGTTATAGAAGGGTATAGAATAAATCTCATCTCAAAAGAACAAACTATCCCAAACAAATCATCGTTTGGGAGAAACGTATGTCAGTGTTTTTAGTTATTATCATGAGAACGATTACCGCTTTTGTCATATTGTGGATTTTTGTACATATTCTCGGAAAACGGACCATTTTTCAAAAAACTTATCATTTGTTTATTGCCACCATTACCATGGGTACCATAGCAGGAAATTTAACCTTTAATTATAAAATCAGCTTTCTGTACTTTATCCTTTCGTTTGTCATGATGGGATCCATTATTTTCATCTTAAATACCCTCTCTGTCAAAAGCCAGCGCTTTCGAGAACGAATTGCCGGAAGACCTGTCACGCTCATACATAAAGGGAAGATCCTAGAAGAAGCATTACAAAAAGTTGGGTTTTCTATTGATAATCTAAAACAAGCATTACGAGGTAAAGATATCTTTACGATTGATGAAGTCGAGTGGGCCATTTTAGAGGTAAATGGCTCCCTGTCCGTTTTGAAAAAAGCAGAATATCAAAGTATCACCCGAAAAGATCTTAATTTAAATCCGACGCCGTACAAGATTCCAGTAGAATTAATCATGGATGGTAAAGTATTATCGGATAACCTCTCTAACTCCCCCTACACTGAAGAATGGCTTAAAGCAGAACTTCAAAACAGAAATACTGAAGTTTCTAAAGTCTCCTATGCAGTCGTTACAACAAAAGGAAATTTGTATATAGATTTCTATCAAGACAAACAGCAGCTATCAACATAAAGTTGAACTGCTGTTTTTTTAAGGAAGCTCTCCAAAAAACGGTTGTGAAAACACTTATTTTATGATTCGATTAATATACTAGGGGGGCTATACATGAAAGGAAAAATGAGACTGATCACAACCATGCTCATCTTTGGAAGCATTGGGGTCTTTGTAAAAAATATTGAGATGTCATCCAGTGAAATCGCGTTTTTAAGAGGGGTAATCGGAAGCCTGTTCCTGCTTGCAGCTAGTTTTTTAGTCAAACATAAGCCATCATTCAAAGCATTAAAAGCAAATGCACTCCTCCTCTTACTATCAGGAGGAGCTCTCGGCCTGAATTGGATTTTCTTATTTGAATCTTATCGGTACACAACCATTTCTAACGCTACGATTAGCTATTACTTTGCGCCCATCTTTGTGATGATTCTGGCGCCATGGGTTCTGAAGGAAAAACTGACCAGCGTAAAGATTGGCTGCATTATCGCCGCAATGATCGGCCTGTTTTTAATTGTTAATCCAGGGGGAGAAGGGCAAAATCAGACCCTTGGCATCTTATATGGTCTGCTGGCAGCAGCCCTATATGCCAGTGTCATCTTAATGAATAAATTTATTCAAAATCTATCAGGTTTTGAAATTACTTTAGTTCAATTAATGGCTGCAGCCATTGTACTATTGCCATATGTATGGTGGCATGGGGATCTTACTTTTACAGGGCTAAACGCTGCTTCATTTATCTTTATTCTGATCCTAGGTATTGTCCATACAGGATTGGCTTATTTTTTATATTTTACCTCGATTCAAGAACTAAAGGGTTCCACCATTGCAGTTCTAAGTTATATCGATCCCATTTCCGCTGTTATAATCGCTGCCATTTTCATAGGTGAAAGCATGACAGTCATTCAAATCATAGGCGGAATCCTTATCCTCGGCTCGACCTTATTAAGTGAAAAACTAGAATACAAAATCAAGACTCCCACTACCACCCCGTAGTGGGAGTTTTGATTTTGTATTCTCACTATTATGAAGCCCTTCTAATTGTCAAATTTCTGCCATAACATTTCGAACAAACTTTGAACTAATCCCTATTGCCATGTTTTTTAAGTGAAAAAAGAATATAGTAGAACCATAAAGAGAAAACAAAATTTGAAGGGTAGAATCATTTATGTTTAACAAATTTTTAAGAGAAAATAAAATAGCTTCTTATATTCTAACAGTTTTGCGTATATATCTTGGCTACTCTTGGATTAGCGCAGGAATTGGAAAATTAACGAGCGGCGGATTCGATGCTTCTGGATTTTTAAAAGGAGCGATCGCCAACCCCGTAAAAGGTCCAGACGGCGCTGTCGTATTTGGCTGGTATGTAGACTGCCTAAAACACTTTGCATTACCAAACGTTGATATTTTTAATGTAATCGTCCCTTGGGGTGAAACATTAATCGGTTTAGGCTTAATCCTAGGCTGCTTAACAACAACGGCAATGTTCTTTGGTCTAGTGATGAACTTCTCTTTCTTCTTAGCAGGAACAGTATCTCATAACCCTAGAGACATTTTCTTAGGCTTCATCATCCTAACTGCTGGCTATAACGCTGGTAGAATCGGTTTAGACCGCTGGGTTGTTCCGTTCGTTAGAAAAATGACTAACAAAAATACTGGTGCTGAAAAACCTAAAGCCACAGTGTAAAGACAACATAATGAAAAGACGGTTCAGGATTCCGAACCGTCTTTTTTATTTTAATGCTTATTAAATCAACCGATAAACTATTTTAGATTTAATAATACTTTAATAGAGAATTAATATGCTTATAACAAATAAGACACAGTTTGTTAATAATAAATGGGTATACTTTATATTAGTGGGGATAGCATGTGTGGCTATCATGGTATTTGGCGTAGGTGGAGCCGGTACTAGAGGGGACGGGATGACGAGTTACTTACTGCAGTTCAAGATCCCAGTAGTTTTTTTGGCCAATTGATTTCAATTTATTTTTGATGGCGCGCTCTTGATAGATTTCTAACTTCTCTTTAGGCTGCATGGATTTATCAAGAAAATCTTAACAAGGTACCGATTATTTAAATTAAAAAAATTCTCTGCTCGGAGTAAATTTCCTTCATCCGAGACTAAGCACCCCTTTTCTAAGCTTAAATTCCCTTCTTCCGTGAGTCAACACCCTTTATCCGAGAAATGGACATAGATTTCCTTAGGCTACATAAATATTTTCACCTCCTTCTAGAAACGATAAGTATGGAGGTGAAATATTCCTGATGAAAAACGAAAACAATGGCGGGGGAAACCAAATGAAGTATAGTATTTGGAATACCCGTACCGAAGAAAACATCGAAATCACCAAAGAGAAAATAACCGAAGCGTTAGAGCGTTCCCTTCTTCAAACAAATTTAACAGATCAACAGGACTCAAAGCAGCCGTAAAAGGTTGCTTTAGTTTCTAACTTAGATGCCCGGACCCATTTTGAATAATCCTGGACACTTTACGACTCTCTTGCCTGCCGCCAAACTTAAATACGACTATTCCCGCCACAATCACCAGGACACCAAGCAAATGCTTAAAAGTAAAAGGCACCTTTTCCAATCCCATAAAGCCCATGGAATCCCACCATAATGCGAACGCAAGCTGTGAGATTAAGGCGATCGATATAGCAACTGTCGGTCCGAGCCGTTTTATTCCTTGAACAATACAAGTAACCACTCCTACCCCAATGACTCCGCTCACCCAGTACCAGGGCTTCATCCCATGTAAATGAAACAATTCTCCTCCTTCAAAAATCAACCCCATTATCAGGGATGCCAAAAATCCAAGTCCTAACACCAGCGTAGTTGTCGCCCATGAACCCGCGCGTTCATTGACCTTACTGTTAAATATATTTTGCAAACTAACTAATGAACCCGCTATCAATGCAAACATAAAACCTACTACCATTAAGTTTCACTCCCTCAACCTTATTCGTAAATATTGTCCCCAGCAAGCTTTCTTAATCCCTCTATATCCTTTACAAGAATAAAGCCTCTATGCCGCTCAATCAGGCCTTGATTGCAAAACTTAGTAATCACCCGATTTAAGTGACGATAACTTGTTCCAATTAAGTTTGCTGCGTCTTTTATGCTGGTAACCAGCTCTGATTCTTCAAACGAAATAGATAAAAGGTAACTCGCCAGCCGGACTTCCACAGGGTACATAATATTAAAACTCATTGATTTATTTTTAAGATGAAATTTTTTCGTAATAATCTCTAATAAAAAATTGAGCAATGGTGCATGGTCATGCCCAAATTGCCTCAGCCAGCGGTGCTGAACACCGATCATCATAACCGGCGATACCGCTTCAACGGTGTTGATAAAATCAATACTCTGTACGTATTCCAGGTCCCCAATCACCTCAAGCGGAGTTTTAAACGAAAGGATAAGGGTTTTGCCTTCAGCAGAATTAGTATAGATTTTGATTTTCCCTTCAACCAGAATATATAAATACTGCGCTGGTTCACCTTGAGAGCAAATTAACTCCCCTTTATCAAAGCAATACAGAGTTATATGCTGAAGGAGCTGTTCCGTAAATATTCTATCCATTTGATGCATCTGGATATAAGAATCCAACTTCCCGCCATCTATGATTTCCCGCACGACTTTTCGACCTCCATTAAAAACGAAGTATGACTACACCGGCAATCATCAAGCCAATTCCAATAAATTGCGGCAGTCTCATCCGTTGTTTTACTAGCCCAAACCAGCCATTACTATCAATAATAAAGGTTAACGTTAACTGGGCAATCAATAGGGCCGAAATGGACATGGTCACCCCAATTTTTTGGATCGATGTGACGTTACCAAAAATAACAATCGCTGCAAACGCACCTCCAGATAAATATAAAGGATTTACCCGCTTGAATCCCTGCCATTTATTTTCTCGGACGAATAAAGTAATCACGAGTGCCACTATAAAACCGGTAAACTGGGTAATCGTCGCTGCCTGCCACGTCCCAATACCCTCACTAATCCGTGTATTCGCTACCCCTTGCAGTGTAATAAAAGCTCCCCCGAAAACGGCAAATAGGAATCCTTTCATCTTGTATCTCTCCCTAAACTAGATTTACCTTTATTAAAAGATATTTCTTCGTGTTCAGGATAGGACATATGTCCTCAAGCTAAACATTTTTATTTTAACCCGAATGTATTAATATCGATCAATGAACAAGACTAATATAATATTCCCTATTAGGTAGGCGTTATTAAGATGAGACAAATAACCTTAAACTATATAATTTTATTTCTCGCCCTTATATGTAACGGTTTAGGTTGTTTTTTTACTGTAAGAAAAAACATCTTTCGTTTTGGACTCGTACTGATTATTAGTTTAATGATTTCATCTTGTTTGTGCCTTATATTTTGTAAGATGGATTTTTATCGATTCGTCCTCCCTCTTCCACTCGTACTGCCCGTGGTCGCGATCAGCTTTAGCTTCCTGGCATTATTTATTATAAGGTTTAGACCAAAACGGAGAACCTTTCCATTTTTCTTTATGACACTTACCTTGGTTTTTTCGATTGAAGTTCTTCTTAAGGACTTTGCAGGGTTTATTAGATTTAAAAATGGCTGGGATTATTGGGACTCCTATTCACTTTATTGGGTTTACATAAGGTTGTTTGATCATATCGGTGAATTTTTTGTCCCCATGCACTACCGTAACCCGATTAAATCTGAAACTAAGAAATATTGGATTAGCTTCTTGCTGGTTATCATCTATTCCGGTTTAGGAATATACATTTTATCTCAAGGCTGAACTCGTATTTTTTAAACCTCAATGAAAAAAAAATTATTATTACTATCAAAAAAACGCCCAAAAAAACGATGCTCCGTATTATGGATGCATCGTTCTAAAAAGCTTATTGTTTCACCTTTAACCCCATCAAAGAAGCAAATCCGATTGCCTGCTCCGGTGAGACTTCACACCCAGCCAGACTTTCAATCGACACATTTAATTTTTCAAATCGGCAAGTACTAATGTCGACCCCTTTTAATAACGTTTGTTCAAAATGGGCATCATTAAGGTCGCATTCAGTCACTTTCACTTTAGTAAGTTTGCTATCATAAAAGTTTGCACTCTGTAAGGAGCTTTGTTGAAAGGCCACCTGTTTTAAACTAGATTCAACAAACTCACTGAAATTAGCCAAACAATTGTCAAACGTTACATTTCCCAGATTAGCGTCAGAAAAATCCACACCCATTAATTTACAGTCCTTAAAGGAGACGCGGTGGATGATTCCTTCACTGAATCTAACATTGGACAAATCACAGTTTTCAAAGACTACATCTGTCATATCAATCCTATTAAGTTTAGCATTAAGAAA
The DNA here is from genome assembly GCF_018613415.1 of Bacillus sp. ISL-18. Classification (GTDB taxonomy): domain Bacteria; phylum Bacillota; class Bacilli; order Bacillales; family Cytobacillaceae; genus Neobacillus. Next base: position 192,032 of record NZ_JAGGQG010000003.1, read on the forward strand.
GGTTACATTTTTAAAGATAACTCCCGAAAGGATGAGTTTATTAATTTCAACCTCATCTGCTCGAGATCCCGTCACCATGCAGTTGATTAATTGCGGGTCTTCTTCATTATAAACATCATTGAATTGAGCCGTACTTAAGTTTGTTGCTATTTTGGGAGATTCAATTTTAAGCCCTTTACTCATACTATCACCCTTAACTTAGTTATTATTAGGTAACTCTATCATATGGAAGCTACTGATGATAGGTCTTTTATTTTGAGAAAAATTGTGCCAATATTTCATTGCTCGGTGAGGCGAATGTTGACCTGTTACGGTAAATGAAGATCCCCTTTAATGACCCTCTTCCTAAAATCAGAAAATGACAGCCCGTCATTTTAGCACTTAAACAAAAAGCACCGCAAATGCGACGCAATTAGTTAATCTTTTCTATTGCCTGTCTAATGTGGATATGAAACGAAAACCGTTATAAATCACATCTATCCTAAAGGGTTAACTCTCTGATAATGAGCGAATCTTTCTCAACGAAGGGAACAAATACATCCATAATCCCGCAACGATGATCGTTCCAACTCCACCAATAAAAGCCGCAGGTACTGTTCCAATCAGACCCGCTAAGGTTCCTGATTCAAACTCACCAAGTTGATTAGACGTCCCAATAAATAGCGAGTTTACCGCATTCACGCGGCCGCGCATTTCATCTGGTGTTTGCAGCTGGACAAGTGAGGATCTTATCACCACACTGATGACATCCGAACCACCAATCAGCAATAACGCCACCAACGAAACAATTAAGCTGCTTGAAAGAGCGAAAAGCATCGTTGCCAAGCCAAACACAGCAAGTGCTCCAAACAGCATTAAACCGATATTGTTTTTAAGTGGATAATAGGCAAGCACTAGCGACACTACTAACGCACCCACTGCCGGAGCAGTCCGCATTAATCCCAATCCCCATGGACCTGTATGCAAAATGTCCTGTGCATAAATTGGTAAAAGCGCGGTAGCTCCTCCAAGCAGGACGGCAAACAAGTCAAGCGAGATAGTCCCTAAGATAACAGGATGACGATAGATAAATTCTAATCCTAAGAAAATGGACCGTAACGACACCGGTTCAGATTTTCGGATGAATTCATGTTCAGCACGAATCATATATGTAAGAACAGCTCCAACAAGCAACGCAACTGTTGCCGTACTATAAACATAGGAAGCCCCTAATGAAAAAAGCAGCCCCCCTATCATCGGACCTAAGATTTGGGATGTCTGTCCAGCCGTAGTACTTAATGAAATGGCTTGCTGCAGGATTTTTTTTGGTACCAATTGCGGCAATAACGCTGCTGAGGTGGGACCTTCAAACGCTCGACAAGCCCCAAGAACGGCAGCTGCCGCCAATATCGCTTCACGCCCGAGCCAGCCGCCAATATTTCCATATAGAAGCAATCCAGCAATAACAGCTTCAATCGTTAGGCAAATAAACACTATTTTTCGACGGTCATAGTTGTCGGCAATCTGACCAACAACAAATGTTAGTAGTACCATCGGGATGAATTGAGCAAGCCCGACTAATCCTAAACTAAAAGCATCATGAGTCAAATCATACATTTGCCATCCGATCGCAACGGACAGCATTTGGAATGAGGTTGATGCTAAAATCCTTGATACCCAATAATTCCTAAAACTCGGCTGTTTAAAAAGTGAATCTCCTGATGGAAGCAAAGTCAAATCCACGCCCTTTTTCTTAATATTCGATAATTTTGTAGGCTCTATTATACTCCTTTTGATGCCAGACTTCATATCCTAAGTTCCTAAGCAGGCATAACTTATTCACGACGATTTTCTTTCTAGAAATTTTGCCTATCAATCTAATATTCCACTAAGAATTGATTTTTTTCGTGGGATTTCTAATTGTTACTGCGTTATTTCGACATTTATCCGCGAACTCTATGTACATTTCCGCATAATTCCCCATAAATTACTTATTTCTATAATTTTTTAAGCTATAATAAAGGAATCAACGTTATCCTAAAGTGAATCGAAATATACGAAACAACACTTAGATGATTCTCATCTTATTATAATGAAATAACTTTTATGAAAGGACTAGTCATTTTGAAGCTAAAACGGATAGGAAGTGTATTGTTTACTATCACTCTAGTTCTGGTCTTCATCCTATTCTATTTGGATTCTAAATCCTCTACGGACTTGAAAAAAAATCAGTCGGTACCCTTACCTACAGAACTTAATCCAGTTGTAAAAGAACGGAGCGATCAATTAATCCAGCAAGCCGCTAAAAAAGGTATTGAAGTTGTGATAACAGATGGTTTTCGTAGTGCCGCTGATCAGGATAAACTTTATCAACAAGGCCGTACAGCCGGGGGGAATATTGTTACAAATGCCAAGGGAGGAGAGTCCTATCACAACTTTGGGCTTGCGATTGACTTTGCATTAAAGACCCCTTCAGGTGATGTAATTTGGGATAGGGAATATGATCGAAATGAAAATGGAGTGGCAGACTGGGCTGAAGTCGTTCAAATGGCAAAGGCTTTAGGTTTTGAATGGGGCGGTGACTGGAAGGGCTTTAAAGATTACCCCCATTTAGAAATGAATTTCGGCTTGACCATTGCTGATTTGCAGAATGGCGAGAGACCTTCTGGCACATCGCTAACAGCAGATCTCGACAAAGATTAAGAATATAATAGTTACTTATGGCACCGCGCTTCTGCGGTGCTTTGTGTTTTTAGAAACAAATTTGTTTAGTAATTGCAAACTGAGTCAGAAAAAGCTCTTCAGACGCTTCCACAAATAATAAAGGTTCTAAACCACTTTATATCCATGTAGATCCCTTTATTTAATAACGGTTCGTTATTAAATTCTTTATTTTTTGTTAATATCCATTATTTAACTACTCCATTATAATCAAATCAAAGGAATATACAGTTCATTTTAAAGGAGCGATTTAGATGGGAAAAATAATGGACTCATGGAATGCCAATTTATACGATTCTAAACATTCATTTGTATCGATGTATGGAGAAAGTTTAATTGAGTTATTAGCTCCGCGAAAGGGAGAATCCTTGATCTTGGCTGTGGAACAGGTGACTTAGCAAGAAAGTTAGCTGGTTTTGGTGCAGAGATTACCGGAGTGGATAAATCCGCGAAAATGATTGAGCAAGCTAGAAGTAAATACCCAACTATAGAGTTCCTCGTTCAAGATGCAACTGAGTTAGCATTTCAACATGAATTTGATGCTGTATTTTCCAACGCTGCACTTCATTGGATCAAACAGCCAAAGCCAGCACTAACTTGTATTTATAATAGCTTAAAAAAAGGCGGAAGATTTGTGGCTGAATTTGGCGGCAAGGGTAACGTTCAGGCTATATCAGATGAAGTGATTCATCAGATAGAGGCAGAAGGTTTCACTTTAGACCTAGAAAGTTTTCCTTGGTTTTTTCCAAGTATTGCTGAATACTCGTCCTTAATGGAACAAGCCGGATTCAGAGTAACATTTGCCCATCACTTTGACCGGCCAACTCCATTGGAGGGGGAATCTGCCATTAAAAACTGGATCGATATGTTCTGTGGCGGCATGTTAGCAGGTGTTCCTGAAAGTAGAAAAGCCGGCCTAATCGCAAAGGTGGAAACCAATTTAAAAGAGGCTCTGTATAAGGACGGCAGCTGGATTGGTGATTATAAAAGGATTCGAGTCGTCGGCTATAAAGAATAAGGAAATCAATACAAAGGGCGTATTTGACACAGAAATAAACCAATACATACAAGTTATCGTAAAAATAGCCCGTATGTATTGGTTTATTAAAAATAACGAATAAATCGTCCATTATTAGTCTATTCTCATGAGCTTAGGTAATAATTGCAACATAACTTTTAATGGGTGGCTGGATTTTTGTGTTAGACAGAGCATAATTCCGCCTTCGAAAGCAGCTGTCATCATAACAGCAATAGAATCAGCTGTTTCTTTTGAAAACCCATCTGCTACTAACTTTTCCGAGTAAATCGCTTGCATTTTTATGTATAAAGAAGAACAGGCATTTCGGACAGGATTACTTAATGATGCCATTTCACTAACAATACTGGTAAAGGTATAACCAGCAATGGTACCTTCTCGATTATAGGTGTCAATTAATTGTTCAATCATTACCTGTGTGGCTTCTTGGGTAGTTTGATATCGTTTAAAAATCTTCTCAATGTCTGTCGTAATCGACTCACTCATGGACTGCAGGCAGGCAATAAGTAATTCTTCTTTTCCGTTCGGAAAATGATGATAGAGCGAGCCTTTTGAGATGTTACATGTTTTTAATATTTCATTTAAACCTACGCCTATATACCCTTTTTGTTGAAAAAGAGTTGTGGAGACGTCGATGATCATCGATTTTGTATCCATTTCCGTTGTAAACCTCCTCGGAGTACTCCTGTTTATTACACTATCAAAAAATCTTTCTATTTCAAAGGCTTTTGTTGTGAATTATGTCTTTACCTCCGTAAATGCATACTAGAAACAAATGAAATGAAAAGCTGCTAATTTCCCCAAGAGACAGGATCCAACCTGATACCAATATATAATGAAGCCTTGAAATTAATTGAAAAAAAATAAGAAAGCAGAAAAAAGCCTATTTAGATATGAATATCATATTCTAAATAGGCTTTTTATAAATTTTATGATTTGGAGCAGCAACCATTTATAGGTGCTCTCCGCCTGCAATTGAATGAAATCCTCGTACACCAAGCCCGCCATCACTGTTAATAATAACACCTGTAATCGCCATTGAATCCTTGTTTGAAGCTAACATGACATAGGCACTTGTATGATCTTGAGGGGAAGGTACTACATGTAAAGGAGTTATAGAACTCATTAGTTCTTCTATATTATCTACACTTGATTGTGTTTGTTTTTCTTGTCCTAATGCTTCTGGTCCCCTTAAATCTGTAAGAGTACCCCCCGGTGCAACTCCATTCACCCGAATTTTAGGAGATAGTTCATATGCTAATTCACGGATCAAACCCACTACAGCATGTTTGGATGCCGTGTAAAGCGGGCCGCCGCCTGCAGGATAAAATCCTGCGTTAGAAACTGTAAAAACAATGTTTCCTCGTGTCTTTAGTAATTCAGGCAGAACTGCTTTAGCACCATAAAGAGGTCCCTTCACATTTACACCAAAAATCTGTTCAAACGATTTCTCAAGATTTTCCTTTGGCAAATCTGGTAATGTGACAAAGTAATCAAAGATACCGGCATTGCCGATAAATGTATCAATCTTACCAAATGCTCGCACCGTTTCAGCTACTGCTCTTTCATTATCCTCAAGCAGAGTTACATCCCCTTGAACTACCACTACACGGTCATCAAATTGTTCCTGCAAATCTATTACTTTTTGATCCGAACGCTCTAATACACCAACACGAGCACCTTCATCAAGAAACCTCTCAACCAATGCCCGGCCAATGCCGGAACCCCCTCCGGTGATTAATGCGACCTTTCCTTCTAACCAGCACATATATCAATAGCCCCTTTACAACAAGTTTTAATCTATAGTTAGAACATTCTATTTATCGTCCTGGACATTAAAAACAACCATTCTGATATCCGTCATTTCTTCTACTGCGAACCTTGGACCTTCTCTGCCAGCCCCACTCTTGTCTATTCCGCCGTATGGCATAATATCTGCGCGGTAAGAGGAAGTATCATTAATAATCACGCCGCCCGTTTGAATCTTTTTGGCAGCCTTCCACGCCAAGTTCACATTATTGGTAAAGACACCTGCTTGGAGACCATATTCTGAATCGTTGACAAGATCAATGGCCTGATCAAATGTTTGGTATGGAATAATAGAAGCAACAGGTCCAAAAACCTCTTCGCAGACCACTTTCATGCTAGAGTTTACATTTCTTAATAGTGTTGGCTGTACGACCACTCCATCTCGAGTACCACCTGTAAGCACTTCTGCACCATCACTTACAGCCTCTTTAATCCAGTCTTCTATTCTTTTCGCCTCTTCTAAAGTAATCAGAGGACCTACATCTGTATTAGGGTCTAAAGGATTTCCCACAACTAAGTTATTTGTAGCTTCTACCATTTTTTTTGTAAAAGCGTCGATGACGTCCTCATGGACATAAACTCTTTGTACCGATACGCAAAATTGTCCTGCTGAGCCAAATGCTTTTTTTGCTAACAATTCAGCCGCCAAATCTAGGTCAGCATCCGAATGGACGATATTTCCTGAATTATTGCCTAATTCTAGTGTAACCCGATTAAATCCGCTGTTTTGTTTAATACGCAAACCAACATTAGGACTGCCTGTAAAAGTAATCATCTTTTTGTCAGGATGTCCAACCAAATAATCGCCTACGGTACGGCCTGAGCCAATAACTAAGTTAATATATCCTTTCGGCAAACCAGCTTCTTCTAACAAATTGCATAAGTAGATCGCACTTAGCGGCGTAGTTGATGCAGGTTTAAGAACAACTGCACAACCAGCAGCGATAGCAGGTGCTACTTTATGAACGACTAAATTCATCGGGAAGTTAAAAGGTGTAATGGCCGCAACAACACCTACAGGTACGCGAATATAAACGCCCATTCGATTTTCGGATCCTGGAACGGCATCAAGAGATACTGTCTCACCATGAATTCTTTTCGCCTCTTCGGCAGCAGTCATTACAACTTGTACCGAGCGATTGACTTCTGCAGTCGCATCCTTTAAAGGCTTTCCCCCTTCTTTCGCGATTAATTGAGCGATCTCTGCTGCATTTTTCGAAATGAGTTCCGCCGTACGTTTCAGTATTTCGAATCTTTCATGGGCTGGTATTGGTCGATTAGCCATTGCTTCATTTGCAGCTTTAATCGCTGCATCCACATCCTGCTGCCCAGCAACGGCTGCCTCACCAATTACCTCTTGGGTAAACTTGTTGTACACTTTCATCTTTTCATTGGTCTCTAACCATTCACCGTTTATATAAAGACCAGTACCATTTTGAGTCGTCGAAACACCACTCATTATGTTTCACCCTCCTTTAAAATTGGGGAATATTAATTAAACATCTTTGCCTCTAAAAAGTCACCTACATCGGTTCCAACATTTAGCTTCTTCGCTTCCTCATATACAGCCCGAGCTGCCATGATATCCTGAACTGCCGTACCAACCGATTTGAAAAGGGTAATTTGCTCGTCAGCTGTCCGCACTTTTTGTCCTGCTGCCAGTTCTTTTAGTTCAACTACTTTCGAACGATCGTATTGTCCACTTTTTATCGCTTCGAGAACATCGCCAGATTCTGCTTCAAGATGTTTCGTATCAATCACTATAGAGTCAGCTGTTTCGAATGTATCTGTATCAATTTCCCTCATGATTGGCATAGTGGATCCAATCGAGTTTACATGCATTCCCCTTCTGATCCATTTACCTTCAAAAGCAACGCCATTTCCTTTCGTAGATGTGTTGGTACATACATTAACAATGTCCACAGCTTCTACTGCCAACGCCGGTGACTCGACCGCCTCCACATGAATGCCAAGCTTTTTGCTCATTTCCGCAGCGTAAAGTTCCCTGCGCTGAGGGTTCGGACTATACACCTTTACGTACTCAATATCTCTAACCGCACAAACTGCCTCTAAATTCGTACGGGCCTCCAGACCAGAGCCGATTACCCCAACCGTTTTTGCAGTCTCCCTAGCTAAATATTTAGTCGCTAACCCAGTTGTCGCCCCTGTTCTAACTGCCGTTAAATAAGAGGAGTCCATCACAGCCTCCAAATTATTTTCGTTTTGGTCTATGATCCCAATCAGATATCGTACCTTTGGTCCACTTTTGAAAAAAGCTTTAAACCCCATATAACCGCTATCATTCATTACTGCAGGCATCAATCGAAAAAATCCTTGGTTATTCGTAGACATGTTCATTCGCGGCGGCATGTTCACATTGCCGTTATGTTCTTCTATAAGCCCTTCCTCAATTTGTTCAATCATATTTTTCATATTTATTGCCTGCTCAACATCTTTTAAGCTTAAAATTAACGTCATATAATCACCCCAGTATCATAGTTTTATTTCTATTAGTCTTGATAACGGCCAAGGAAGAATTGACAGTCATCATCGTTCGATACTTCAATACCAGATTTAATTAGAGCTTGACGAATAGCCGTCATATGAGTCGAGTTAACTTTCATCGTTGGCTGGCGTAATGGTCCGCCATTAAAGCCAGTCAGCCAAGATGCATACTTCCAAAGCATACGATTAACTAGACCTGCGCCATCTGAAGATGCCATAAACTTGCCAATGGTAGATCTAGCGGGCTGCAATTTCCAATACTGTTCATATACTTCCTCAACTCTTCCTTCTTTCATTAAATTAAATAGTTTTGGCAATACATCTCCGTACATTTCATAGTTACTTGTACCCATCCATTGAATTGGAACTAGATTACCTAATGCAAATGCATCTTTTTCTAAAGGAGTAGTGACAATTACCTCATCATTAAATAATTGATAACATTCAGTAAAACCGGCAATTAATGGCATTCCACCCTCTGCTTTAATTGCGACAATATTCGGAACATCATCCAGAAGCTGTCTAATAATTTTTGGATCAATAGCCGCAGGATGCAAGCGTTCAAATCCCCATAGCGGAACAGGGAAAAGAACAATACCTAAATTCGTAGATTCAGCAAACGCTTTTGTATATTGATAGATTTCCTGACTGTCCTTCGGATAAAAATTGGCTGGGTATGAAAGGAGCACTAAAGCAGCTCCTGCTTCTTCAGCGGCCTGAACAGCTTGAATGTTCTCTTCCAGCGTATTAAAAGCTGCATGGTGAATGATTGTTAATTTCCCTTTTGCCTCATCCACTGCCCATTTAGTAAATTGGTTATATTCTTCTAATGTGGTAGCGGTTTCTGCTACAAGTAATGTCCCAGTAAATCCTAACTCCATACATCTTCTTACATCATGTCTGATCCCTTTTTCGTTTAACTTGGTTAGATCTTGGGAAAATGATGGAATGACAACGTTTGCAAGTCCATGTAAATTTTCTCTTGCCCACTCTCTTGCTTCCAATCTTGTATACTGTGACATTTTATTTTTCTCTCCTTTAAAGATAATAGGAACGCTTTATAGGTAAATAGTAATAGATTGCAATAATAATATGAAATATCGAAAAATTATGTTGGTTATAAGGATTCGTTATTACAAGAAATTCGTAAAAAAAATTTCCATACCGGAACATTCAGACAAGCAACTGCCTTTGACATTACGTTGCCGTTAACTTGTCCAGGTTCCAATCTAACCCACAACCTTATACAGGCTGTGGGTCTTTTTGTGCAGTATTACTAAGAATTAGACTTTTACTGTCGTTTCCATTTCGTTGTTCATCTGAACCCTAACTGGTGCGGTTTCTTGAATAAATAGTGAGAAAATAAAGGCAAGAACCGCTGCAGAGGAGCTAATCAAAAGTGGCGCAGTAAGCCCCCAAGCATCGGCAGCCATACCACTTAACACAGGGTTAAGTACACCGCCAAAGATTTCCCCAATCCCAATGGTTAATCCTACTGTAACTCCAGCATATTGAAGTGGGACCGATTCAGCCGGTATAACTGACATCACTAATGCTCCTACACCCATACCCGAGGAAAATAGAAAAACCAAAGCAATAATTAACCCAACGGAATCCAAATATACGACAGCAAGTGGAGTAAATATGGAAAGAACTCCAAAAATGAGTGTAGTTGGTTTTCGGCCGATCCGATCTGAAATGGCGGGAACGACAATACCAAAGATGGCAAATCCTGCCCCAAACGCCGCCATAATGATACTCATGGTGCCCGAAGACAAGTGTTTATAATTCACAAGAAAGGTTGGACCAAAGATGTTGAAAGCCATTACATAGATCATAAAGAAACTGAATATAACGACGGATAACCAAATGTTCCGGTGTTTCATTACTTCTTTAAAGCCCACTTTTTCTCTTGAAGCAGCAGGAGAATTGACTGGGGTTACGCCCTTATCCGGGTTTTTCACAGACTTCATAATGAAAATAGCCAAAATGATACCTGGAATAATCGTTAAATAAAAGGCAGTCCGCCAATCAAAAGCATTTGCCAGACCCACGATGATAAGTGGCGCCAGAAAACTTCCGAATACAGCATTACCAGTATTCATCGTGAATCCCATGTTGAAGCCACGACGCTTCTCTGAAGATTCTATTGCCAAAATAGATTGGGTAATCGGTGTAATCGGGCCTTCGAGAACTCCCATAAGCAAGCGTAAAATAAGGATCATTGCAAAAGAGGCAGCAAATCCTTGCAATAGCGATACGAGAGAAAAAGCAAAGATGAATATAGCCAAGATGATTTTGGGGCTTTTAACCCTGTCGGATAAATAACCTCCCAATGGTCCAGAAATGGCCCAAGTGATCGCTAACGCGGAACCAATTAGACCAATTTGAGTATTGGTTAGAGCAAAATCCTTCTGGATAAAGGGAACAAGATAATTAATGGCTAATCGGTCAAAAAATACAAATCCAATCGAGAAGAAAAAAATAGTTACTAATTTATTCTCATAACTCCAAAACCTTCTTTTTTCCAAATGTTCCACCCTTTCTCCTTAAACAATAATGGACCCAGAAGTTTGACACATGATTGAAAAATTTTTTCAAGGAGGTCCCCTCAATTTTTTAAAGAACCCCCAAACCACTATAGTAACCTTCGAATCTTTTTTTCATTGACGGAGCAAAGGTGTTTAAAAATTTAAAAGTTCTTAAGCAAACATGTTTAGAATCGTTACTTAAAAATTAATTCTACTCAAGTAAAACGAATCAAGATCCGTTCTTAAATGAAGCGGGCATCTGCACGCCCCATGAACTCATTGATTTGGTAATATCGTTCCAAAATACTGTTTCTGCATGGTCATCTACTACCCTTGGCATTTCCGCACTCAATTCATATCGATTTCCACAAGCCCAAAAGTAAGCGTACAAATTAGCCCCGAGCGCATGCCGGCCTATACCAAATTCGAGTTTTAAATCATGCATAGCGAGCATATCCAATGCTCTTTTCATGTGGTCAATGTTTTCAAAATAGAATGCAATATGATCTAATGATTCTGTTGGACCTCCAACCCCAGACATGAAGGCTAATTCATGGTGGTAATCCTTGACGCGGGACCATACGGCACCATAAATGCCCGGTGCAGGCATGAATATATCCGACATTTTAAAATCTAAAGCAGTTTCTAAAAACTCCGCCACTTTATTGGAGTTTGCTACCTTTAAACCTAGATGATCGAGATCATGTGCACCTGCTCCTATTAATGTTCTGATTGGACTAAAAGCTGGATTAAAATAGGCTGGTCGGTCCGCTACGGTGATCAATTCCATCCGAATTGGAACGTTTGTGGCAGGCAAATCAAAACATATTGCTTTTTTCTCACCTGGTTCAGCATCGCTGCGTTCTTCCACTTTTAATCCATAGTTTTCCACCCGTTTTTTATACATTTTTAAATCATCTTCATTGTTTACTTGAAAGGCAAAATGGGGTATTCCTGTTCCACCTGGTGTTAAAGCTAAATCATAGTTATGATCAAAGCCGCATCCCAAGTATACGGTTTCACCTATTCTATCAATCTCTCTAAGGCCAAACACATTGATATTATATTCAACTGCCTGACCAATATCGGGAACCCTAAGCTCCGCATGCGCTAATTTTTCAATTGCCATTTATAACCCTCCATCCTTATTTGAACATTTCTAGAAGTTCAATGATCACAGAGTATTCAGAAGTTGTATCCATATAAGCGTATTTACCTGAGCCATCATAGAAGAGTCCTTCTTGAATAGTTGGGAAACCTAAGCTATTTAAGAAATCTCGTTTCTCATCTACACTGTCCACAAAGAATGCAATATGATGAAGCCCTTCACCGTTTTTCTCTAAATGCTCCAACCATGTACTAGGTGAATCACTGTCGGGCTGAACTAATTCAACTTGGACTCGAGGCGTTTGAATAAAAGTAAAGTGGCTTCTTCCTGTTGTAGGCTGGCCATTATACATCGAAACCTTATTGACACCTTCATAACCTGAATGGAAGACGGTCGAAGGTTCCACTCCAAGCATGTTACACCAAGCCTTTTGAGCTTCTTTCACATCGCGAACAACAAAAGCAATTTGCGCAATCTTGTTTGTTCCTAACAGAGGCTTGCCCGCATATTGGCTGTCACCTGTCAGCGGGGACAAAGGGCAGTCCGGCTTTTGTCCTTCATGCTCTAACAATTCAATTAACGTTTTATACTTCTCGCGCGTTGCAAGGAACGCATAGCGGCCTTTATCAGGATAAAACTCGCCAGTTTGAGCAACTGTATATTTTTCCGGCATTGTTTCTAATGTTTCTGAAATATTATCTACGTCAACTGCAAAGTGGTTATAACCTTCTCCGTCTTTTTCTAAGCACTCACGCATTAAGTTTTGTACGGAATCTGGTTCAACTAATTCAATTTGAACTCCTGGTGTGTCAAAAAAGGCTAATTTGTTTCGTGCCGGCGTCGGCTCTCCGTAATATTTAACCTGTGAAAATTCCTCTGATGCAGTGACAAAAGGTTCCGGAACCACCGTTCCAAGCAGCTTGGCCCAAGATACGGATGCCTTCTCAATATCTTTGACGACAAAACAGACTTGATTGATATCGTTTGTTCCTAATAAAGGATTTTTTACTAAAGGCTGTTGACTCATGGTTAACACTCCTCATTTATTAAAACGGTTACATAAGTGTCCCGTTAAAATAGAATTTGAACTTGTAAGTATTATAGGAAAATCTGCAGATTTTTCATTCCAATAATAGTTGAATCGGCATATATTTCACGCTTCACCAATTTCAGGCCACTATCTGTTTGTTCTAATAGGTCGCATCGTTCCATTGAAAGCAATTGAGAGTCAGTAGCGTCAAGCCGGCTGCGTGTGACTAGTTGATAACTTTTCACGTCCAGTCTGTTATCTTCCAGTTCCGACACGCGCACATTGGTCACAAATCTGCGAGCCCTTGATGCAGGATCTTCTGCCCAAGCATATTCTGTTTCCATCCGTCTAATTCTTAGCCCAATAGACCTATAGTTTTCATAGAAATGAAACATGTCCTTAGAGAACTGCGTTTGGAATACATTTTCATGAGTTGTTCTAACTGGCATGGTATAAAGTAAATCTTCACTCAACATAGACTTCCATTCTTGGAATTGATTATTATCCAAAAAAGCAGCCTCAGTCACCAAAAAACCATAGGCTTCTAAATATAGAGGATCAGTAAACCCTAACGGTCTGCTTTTCAAATCGATTTTTCCATTCATATCGAACCCTCCCATGATTTCATCACTCGGTATTTCGTTATTTTTCTGACATTAATTTCGCCCATTGGCCAAAGAAATTGCGGGAATTTTCTTCCGTATAGGTTGTATGGGTGATTTTCCCTGGTCCAGGCCAATCTTTTGGATCATGGTCTGCATCTAATCCCATAATATATTGGAGCTTTAACTTTTGACGGGCCGTTACTCCCTGCGTGACTCTGGCAATACCAGTCCAAATTTCAGCATCATCTGCTTCAAACATTCCACTAGCCCCAAAATTACGAATATAATTATCTCTGCTTTGATCTTTAAACCATTGTGGTGCTTCTTTTTCAACAAGGAACCAGCTGATAAGTTCAAGCTCTTGTGGACCTCTTGGAATCCATACACGCATGGTCATGAATGGAATAGGTGCTTCGTTTTCTTCTAATCCAGGAAGCTGCATGACATTTAAGATTGAAAGATTTGGAAAAATATTTCCTGGTACAAAGTTCGATCTTCTTAACGTTTCTAACTGTTGATCTGTCAGCTTCTTTTTGACTTCTGTCACCACTTCTTCCGGTAAACCTAAATACTCAGGCAGCGGTATGTTTGGCGGAGCTCCCACAATTCCTATACCATGGCCATTTTCCAAGGCTACTTGAACTCCATGACTGGCAAACATAGGATTTGGAGGCAGCTGTCCTAATTCAACTCCTGAGTAATGTGTCATCAAAGTGTGGTATGAATCTGATGCAAAATTGTCTGCTGCAGATTTCCAGTTGGCGTTTATAACCCAGCGCATCGGTGGTCCAACGACTTCCATTCCCTGCGGTGTTCTGTCAAAATAACAATCCAAGTAAAACTTTGCATCCCCAAGCCATTCATCTAATGAAGGGGCATCCTCGTTAAATGTTGCAAAAACAAGACCTGCGTAAGTTTCTACTCGGGCATTTACCAATTTAAATTTATTTCTTTCAAACGCACCTTTATAAGCTTCTTTAGCGGCCGGTGCTCCCATTACCGTCCCATCCGTTTTATAGGTCCAGCCATGATAGATACACCGGAAGTTCTTTCCATTGCCGGAGTCTGTTCGGCAAAGGTGCATTCCTTTGTGCATACAGACATTTAGTAAGACATTAATTTTATCCATTTCTTCCCGAACGACAATCACACGATCACTACCGATATAGCGAGTGACAAAATCGCCTTTATTCGGGATTTCAGTCTCATGAGCAACAAAATTCCATACCTTTGCGAATATTTTTTCAAGCTCAAGCTGATGAATCTCTGCATCTGAAAATATTCTGGGTGAAATAATTCCTTCTTCCGCGTTAACTAAACTGTTAATCTCTTTGTTCCGTCACTAAGCTTTACATCTTGAAGAGTCTGATTTTCCAATAGAAACAACTCCTTCTGTTTTTTTTATTTCTACCCGAGATGAAGCCATTTTTCGTTGAATGCTTAAACTGCCGCATCCACATCTGATTAGATAATAGAAGAGGATTTTCTTGTTAACGCTTTCAGTATCATCTTTAAATTAAAATCTTCAATATAAAGGTCATGATCAACGACTCTGAATTCGCTGCGAATATACACTCTCTCTTCCAAACCGACCGGTTTGTTTTAATATATCAAACAAAAATGACACTTTCAAGAATTTTCTGTAAACAATATCGAGATAATTTTTATGCAAATCCTCTTTAAGCATAAAGAGTTATGCTTTCCTAGTTACATCTTACTAGGTGTGAAGAGTAATTTGAAATATCTTAAAATTATCTCGGTTATAAGCAATATTTATTACCAATTAGGATGGAATCTAGCTCGTTCAGAAACAAAGGGATAGATGGGTTTGTATTTGCTTGTTTCCAAGCAACAATGATATCAACCGTGTGATCCCATTCTTCGATTTCTAAATATCGAAGAGTGGGATTGGCGTATACTTGCAGATGCTTCGGCAGAACTGCAATTCCTAATCCTGCCTCAACAAACATTAAGACCGTTTCAATCCGCTCCGCTTGGATAGCGATATTTGGTAAAAAACCATGATTCGCTAGCAATGTAAATAAATGGTCGTATCCTTGTGGAGATTCTTTTCTTTCCAGCATTACAAAGGGCTCCTCGACAAGATCGTAAATGGAAATATAATCTTTGCTGGCAAGCGGATGGTCCTGATTGATAAATACACAATAAGGCTGCGAAAACAAAGTTTTATGCTGCCATTCGGCAATATCCTGGGGTCTAAATGACATGGTAAAGGCAATGTCAACCTCAGCGTTTCTTAATTTTTCAGCTATTTGTCCAGTCTGATAGTGATTGAGACCGATTTGTATATGAGAGTATTTTCTTCTGAATTCCTTAACCAAGACAGGTAAGAAGTTCTTAACTGGTGCGTTTAAAAAACCAATGCTTAATTGTCCAACTTCCCCCATTGCCGCTTTTCTTGCTCTTTTAACAGCTTCATCGGCTTTATTTAACATTTCAATCGCATCATTCAAAAAAACTCTGCCAGCAGGTGTCAATTGCACCGAATGCTTATCTCTCAGAAAGAGTTTAAGACCAATTGCTTTTTCTAAACTAGCTATTTGCTGGCTTACTGCCGGCTGTGCAACAAAAAGCTGCTTAGCTGCCTCAGTAAAGTTCAAATGTTCTGCAACGGAGACGAAATAACGCAATTGACGTATTTCCATAAATCCTCCTCGCATAGATTTTATACAGTCATCTAATCAATCATTGCTACTGCACGTACAGAACCGGCGGTACCGCCCTTGACTTTAATCGGAAATGCGCAAAATTTAAAGCCATGTTTTACCGGTACCTTGTCGAGGTTGCCTAATTTCTCAATATGGTAATACTCTTTTTTGCGTCCAATAAAATGGGCAGGGAACAAGGCACTTTTATTTCCAGCTTTTACGTCCTCTACCATTGCTCCAAACGGCCGATCAAAGGTATAGGCGTCAATCCCCATAAGCTTAACACCCTGATCAATCAGCCATTCTGTTGCCTCTCCAGTCATTCCAGGCTGATCCCTGAGGTACGCTTCATTATAGATGTGCTTATCATAGCCGGTCATGATTAGTACGATGTCCTTAGGCTTAATCGTATACTCCATATCGGAAAGTGAATTCTGTACATCTTCCACAGTGATGCCGCTTCTTGGGTCCTTATGCCGCATATCCAGAATGACACCGTCACCATAGAAATCCTCAAGAGGGAGTTCGTCGATGGTACGAGAGGGCTGTCCTGCAGTTGTTGGTCCGAAGTGGATCGGCGCGTCACAGTGGGTGCCGACATGGGTAAAAACTTCAGCGCTGACACTCTCGACAGCTAATGCCTGACCGTCTTGAAAATCATTTGGATTTATATCCAGTTTTTTTGCCAGCTTTACCGCTTCTTCTGTACTGTTTGAGAATTCAACCTTTGGCGGCCATGGTTCGGCAAAAGGGTTGCTTTCCCAGTAAACGCTCAAATCGTAAAATTTCATTCTGATTACCCCCAAGTCTTAGGCCATGTTATTTATTAGAAAATTTCGGGAGTAACTTATCAAGGATGTTTGGCAACTCTTTATTGGTTCGTCATAGTTACTCCTTTATTGTTTAGCTGTGTTAATCTTGAATGTTGATATCCGCTCCAGGCGGCTTCGCTTTCCGCGGGCGTGCCGGGGAGCCTCCTCGGCGCTTAAGCGCCTGTGGGGTCTCCCCAGCCCCGTACTCCCGCAGGAGTCTTCGCCGCCTTCCGCTCCAATCAACCTGCTAAAAATCAGCTATAACCTTTAACACAGCCTATTGTTCAGCTTAAATACTTTTTGTAGCTTCTATTTTCTTAATTCCTAACATTTCTCTTGCTTCATCAGGTGTTGCGATTTCGTAGCCTAAATCAGTGGCGATGCCAACGATTCTCTCGACAAGCTGCGCATTGCTCGTCGCAAGCTCCCCTTTTCTATAGTAAATGTTATCTTCAAATCCAACACGGACATTCCCGCCCAGAAGTAAAGAGGCGATTGTTGCTTGATGCTGCTGTGCGGCAATACCCATTGCACCAAAGTATACATTGGAAGGTAATTTACGGACCATGTGGGTTAAGTTTTCCATGCTAAATTGAATAGATCCCTGATTGATCTTCTGCATACCAAAAACAAAGTTAAACGAAGCCGGACTATCGATGATACCCATTGGCATAAAAATATTTAACACGTCTTCAAGCTGTGCATGATTAAAGATTTCTAATTCAGGTTTAATATTTTTTTCTTTCATCTTTTTTGCAGCATTGATCAGCCAATCGCGGTCCCATAAAGTAGGTTTTATAAATTTCCCTGTATAGGCCTGCATTAATCCGCAATCAAGTGAGGCCATTTCTGGTTCTGCGTCTAATACCTGCAGGCCATCATCGATATGACTTTCCGGTACCATTGCAGGAGCCGTACTAAATTGTGTAATAATATTACTTTTTGCTGTGACTTCAGATTTAATTTCTTTGAAAACATTCACATCATTTGTTGGAACACCGTGAAGATCCCTTGCATGAATATGAGCAATCGCTGCACCCGCATTTAAACATCGGTAAACCTCTTCTGCAATTTCCTTTGGCTGCTCCGGAAGCGCAGAATTAGCTTCCTTCCCGTGAAAGTTACTAGTAGGTGCTACCGTTACAATAATTTTTCTCTTTGCCATATTAAAAGCCTCCTATTTGAATGGTTTATTTTAAGATTGTCATACATCCGTATCCAAAACGACGCTATGTCCTGTTCCGACCATCACCTCCTAAATTGCTAAGGCAGTTAATGTATGAATGAGTTTTTCATTTTAAATACTTTTCATCTTTAACGCTGCAAATACATTAGGATTAACTATATAGTGGGCCTCGGTTTTCTCGTAGACTTCCTGAAGGGATACCCCTTCCTGGACCCCAACCAGCTCCATGCCTTTTGAAGTAAAATCGAATATTGCTAAATCCGTAATCAATCGGTGTACGACTCCTCTTCCTGTCAAAGGTAATGTACAGGCGCGCTTCACCTTAGACTCACCATGCTTATTGACGTGCTCCATAATGACAACAATTCGCTTTGCACCCGAGACCAAATCCATGGCGCCGCCCATTCCCTTTACCATTTTTCCGGGAATCATCCAGTTTGCCAGATCACCAGTTTCAGAAACTTCCATCCCGCCTAAAATGGCTAGGTCAATATGACCCCCACGAATCATCGAAAAGGATTCTGCACTGTCAAAAAACGAAGCCCCTGGTACAGCGCTTACGGTTTCTTTACCAGCGTTGATTAAATCAGCATCTTCTTCTCCTGCAAATGGATAGGGTCCAATTCCGAGCAGGCCATTTTCGGATTGCAGCATGACGCTATATTCTTCTGGTATGTAATTCGCAATCAACGTGGGCATGCCAATGCCAAGGTTTACATTCATTCCGTTTTCAATTTCCTGAACGGCTCTTTTCACTATAGCTAAACGGCTGTCACTCACTGAACTTCTCCTCCTAACGTACTTTGAACCATTAGACGCTCGATCCGCTTTTCAAACACATTTCCTTTCACAATTCGTTGGACATAAATGCCAGGAGTATGAATCTCATCCGGGTCAAGTTCACCGATGCCGACTAATTCTTCAACTTCAACAATGGTTGTCCTACCGGCAGTTGCTGCTAATGGATTGAAGTTTCGTGAGGTTTTACGGAAAACTAGATTCCCGTACGGATCCGCTTTCCAAGCTTTTACTAAGGCATAATCCCCAACAATCCCTCTTTCCATAAGGTATGTACGGCCATCGAACTCTTTTAATTCTTTCCCTTCTTCAATCGGCGTTCCAACTCCTGTTGCTGTATAGAAGGCTGGGATACCGGCACCGCCAGCACGGATTCTTTCGGCTAGCGTTCCTTGAGGAACCAGCTCTACCTCGATTTCGCCGCTGAGAGATTGAGCTTCAAATGTTTTGTTTTCACCTACGTAGGAAGCTACCATTTTGCCAATCTGCTTGTTTTCAAGCAGTAGACCCAGCCCCCAGCCATCCACACCACAGTTGTTACTAACAACCGTTAAATCTTTACTTCCTTGATTTCGAAGTGCCAAAATTAAATTTTCAGGGATCCCGCAAAGACCAAATCCACCAACGACCAACGTTGAACCGTCCTGGATATCACTAACGGCATCATGAAGAGAGTCAAATACCTTGCTCATTATTTACATCCTCCTACTTCTAACAATCTAGATATTTATGAATATCGTGATCTCAAACTTTTTCCATTTGTACTGAGATTTAATCTAGCAGTTAACGCTTTCAATTATCTGATTTATTTAAATTTTATAATTAATATTTTAATAAGTAAAGTTAACATTACTTACATATATATTAAGAAAAACTTACATAAATAATGGTCGAATCATAAAAAAAGAGGCTGCCCGTTTATGGACAACCTCTACTATTAGTATGTTCCTATACTGAAACAGGCTCAAGATGGTTTACCAATTCTGATTTGATGGACTCCGGTATCTGGACGGGTTTTCCAGTAGAACGGTCGATAAACACATTTGTAAGACTTCCCTTTGCTACAAGCTTATCTTCTTTAAAAAAACCAAATGATAAGGTGTAAGAAGAATTGCCGATTTTTGAAATCGAAACTTGAGCTTCTAACTCGTCATCATATTCAATATTCCCTAAATAACTACATTCCACATGTACACGCGGCATATCTAAACCTAGTTGAAAAATCTTTTTATAGGAATAGCCGATACGTCTAAAAAAGTCATGATCCATGATCTCAAAATAACGAAATATCGCACTGTAATGGATACGCCCAGACGCATCCGTATCAACAAATTGAATGCGGACTTTTTTGGTTATCATTGTTTCCTATTCCCCTCCCTTCTTTAACTATTTAAATAAATTGTATGATAATTTTTAATAAAGATAAAGTTAACAATATTTACAATTGCGTAATTAAAACTTACAATAAAAGAATGGGAGCATGGGGACGGTTCTCCCGCTTCCAAGGAAGCAGGAGAACCGTCCCCATGCTCCTTCAAAAAAAGTGGGTGAATGAAAATGAATATTGATCAACTTCAGTATATTATTGAGGTTTCTGAGCAAGGAACGATTGCTAGGGCAGCGGAGAGACTTCATGTTTCTCATTCTGCTATTAGTCAGGCCATTGCCGGTTTGGAGTCTGAACTGGGGCTAACGATTTTCAATCGCTCGCGTTCAGGAAGCAAAATTACGACGGAAGGCAAAGCAGTTATTAAATTATCGCTTGAAATTATGAATAAACTAAAGGAATTGAAGAATATTGGACAGGAAGCCACAAAGCTAAAAGGGGATTTAAAAATAGCAGCCTCGACCATTTACTTTTCCACTTTTCTCCCTGAACTTCTTTATTCTTTCAGGAGGGAATTTCCTAATGTGCGCCTCGAAATTAATGAAAACGATACTCATAATATCATTGAAGCCATAAAAAATAATCTTTTTGATATTGGATTGGTATTAGGTACTGACGAAACGTTGAAGATTGAAGACCCCAGAATAACCCTTGAAGTATTGATGCAGTCAAGTGTCATGGTTTGTGTGAGCAAGTACTCACCACTAGCTTATAACAAGACAGTGGGCCCTGAAGAATTAATACGCCAACCATTAGTAGTCCGAAATGAAATATTCGCGGAGAGATTTTGGAATAAATTATTTATGGATTACGGGGAAGGAAACGTCGTTTTTTATTCGAATAATCATGATGTTATAAAAAATCTAATTGCCAATAACATAGCGGCAGGTATCTATTCAGAGTTCTGGATCAGAAATGACCCGTTAGTATTAAGCGGAGATATCGTCCCGATTCCGTATGTTGACACAGACACAGACTATAGTAAAACTTACTTACTTAGTGTCCTGCCGAAAACCAGCCATCTGCCAATCATCATGAAAGAATTTATGCAAGAACTAAGAAATAAACTAAAGTAATCATTCAGTAAGCCTAATTGAAACGATCATTTTTTGAAGTGATGCCTTTAATTCATCTAATTCTTGGCTAGCTTCGATTATTTCCGAATCATTTAACGCGTCTTTCTTTTCTTCTAATGCATTTAATTTTTCACGATAGATCTTTATCTGTTCATGCAGCTCAATGGATTTAGACAGTAACATAGTTTCAACTCCTCCATTTATAAAAAAACGACATAAGGGATGAGTTAAATCATCCCCAATTCATTTTTTAAAAGGCCACTTTTCTTTCTGCTAAGTCTGAGAGACGTTCCTTGACCTGATTTTTACAAACCCCGCCATGGAAACAAATGACTTTATCAATCTCATAATCAAGGAACCTAGTAATAGATTGAAGGGCTTGCTCCATATCAAGGGTAAACTTTTTAGTGGGATAGTGTAATTGACCTTGGTCTGCTGTCAGAGCATCCCCGGTAATCAAGGTTTTTGTAGCACAATGGTACAAGCTTATGTGATCTGGAGTATGTCCCGGTGTAAAAATAACAGAAATCCCGCCACAAAATGGTAACTCTTGCCCATCTGCAATTGTATAATCTACCTGAATGACTGGAACCGTTATCCCAGTTTTGATTAATTTTTTTTCTCCTTGTATATATGGCTTGGTTAGCTCGTGGGCATACACTTCAATTTTATGATTAAAACCACTAATTACCTCGTATAAGCTGCCAATATGGTCATAATCTTGATGAGTAATGATAATCTTGGTTAGTTTGCCAATCCGCATCTTCGCCAAGTTATCGCAGATTGCCTCCAATTGTCCAGGATATCCCGTATCGATCAGAATGACATCCTTATCATCCCAAATAATGGTCGGTCGAAAAACCATTGGGCTATTGTTTACCACCGAATGTAATTCAATAAACCCAATACCTTCATCTATTTTCATACGATTTCTCCTTTCTCGCTGCTAATTAGTCAAAACCTTTGCTTCTGGTTTAGGGAAGAGTTATTACTTAATAACTATGAAATCAGTGTTTTCTTTTCAAAAGTTTGAACATTTTCTTCCATGACCCTACTCTGCCAAACAATGAATAACATTCCTTTCCATACGGGAGGCATCTCTATTGAACATTTTAATAATGGTCCATCATGTCGTTGAAGTACCATTACTTCTGTTTTCAAGGAGTTTTCTTCATTTTCCAGCGTAACAGCATAACGTCCGGGTGCAGGCAGTGTATAGTACGGTTGCGGAGTTAATTCTATTCCATCCCAATCACATTTCACTTTGTAGAAAGAACCCATGAAATGTGGAAGTTCCTCGACATTGCCTGTTAACAATCTTTCACGGATACAGGAGCTGCTAATTTTCTCGTCGCGGTACGCAACCTTTTCCACTTTTGTTACATCGATCTTCCCACCTGAATCATGGTTTAATCGATCCATATTTCCCGCCCCCCGGCTTCCATAACAAAAATCAAATCCAGCGACTGCATGAATAACGGCGAACTGTGTTAAATATTGGATAACAAATTGGTCTGGAGAAAGGCTGGAAAATTCTTTATCAAATTCAACAACATAAAAAAGATCAACACCTAACCCTCGAAGCTTCTCCTCTTTTTCAGTCAAGGGCATCAAATACTGAATTTGCTTTTTCCCGTTTGTGAGGACAGATTTAGGATGAGGGAAGAAGCTCATCACGGCTAACTGGACATTTTTTTCTTTCGCTTTTTCCTTTGCTATTATAATGACTTCACAATGACCAAGATGGAGACCGTCAAAACATCCAAGTGCCATCACATTCGGTTCTGCTTGCTTCTGCCAGGTTCGTAAGTTATCTCGGTTCAAATGAATCGTCTTCATACAGTCTCCTTTCAAGCTCCTACACTGTGACCGGAGTGTCTTCTTTTAAAGAGCGGTAGCGGCCGCTGTAAAAAACAAGTGGTTCTGCATCTTCAATTCTGATATCCGTTACTTTTCCAATAAAAAGTGTGTGATCACCTTCAACATGCTTAGTTGAAACTTCACAGGCAATCTGAACAACCGATCCTGAAAGAACGGGTTTACCATCGAGTCGGTCAAAGACAACTTCCTTATGTTCCTTTAGCTGCCCGGCAAAAATCATCGAAAGCTCCTGTTGATTAGCTGCTAAAATATTCACTGTAAAAAGATTACTTTGGTTAATTTTGGGAAGAATCTTTGCTTTTTCTCCAATTGAAATCACTACAAGCTTCGGGTCCAATGACACTGACATGAACGCATTTGCAGTCATCCCATGGACCCCTTCGCCATCCACTTCTGTTGCGATTACTGTTACACCTGTAGCAAATTTACCCATTGCATTGCGAAATTGACGATCATCCATACTAAAATTACCTCCTGTTAGAATATTTACTAGTTTTATTGTATTTATTACTTATTGATATCGGTGCCTTGTTGATGTTCGTTCACGTCAAAAGCATTTCGATTCCTTAAAATCAGCGCGATTATACCTGCAGCTAAAAGGACAACACCTGCCAACAGGAAAAAGTGGAGCGTCCCTGAAACGATTAATTTTATGGCTCCCAGAGTTCCAAGCGCGAGAATAATCCATTTGAATAATTGCTGTGGAATGAGGGGCAGTACTTTAATACCGACAAAAGTTCCGATTGCAACAGCAGGAATGACCATGAGATCGACTAGCATTGAACGTGAGGTAACCATACCTAAATGAATATAAAAAGGGAACTTAATCACATTAACAAAGAGGAAAAACCATGCTCCCGTTCCGACAAATACATTCTTTGGCAGTCGCTGCGCTAATAAATAGACGACCATTACTGATCCAGCAACATTTCCAATCATAGTAGTAAAACCTGCCAGAATTCCGATCAATCCAATAAACCAGACTGAGCTAGGTAATACCTGGTCCATCCGTGAACCTGCCAAATCTCTAATGACCTGAAACAGATTAAGCCCTATAATCATGATCCCAAGTAGAATCTTGAGTTGTTCATTGTCGATATTCATTAAAACAAAATAGCCAATGATGATACCTGCCAAAATCCAAGGAACTAAGGAGAATAGTTGCCTCCAAGCTACCGTCCGCCGATAATAGGTAACTGCAATGAGATCTCCCATTAAAAGAATTGGCAGTAAAATCCCCACTGCTTCCTTAGCTGGTAAAAACAAGCTTAGTAAAGTCATGGTAAAGATTCCGAGTACATTCAGCCCCGTTGTCTTCCCAAAGCCCGAGAGCAATCCTGCGAGCATGATGAACAGCCAGAGCAAAATCGCCAAATCAAACACAAACATCACCTACTCTAATACATCCCTTCATTAATGAAGGCACAACTGGCGAAAAGCCCTCTTGCTGAAATTTACAAGCAGCCCAGGTGAGAATCCTGAGCTCTTGTATTCTTTCAATATCTTAAAACGTATATCCTTTATCAAGCAGTTCTTGGTCCACCCATGATCGGTCAACCGTCTTATTTCGAATTTGTTCCAACAATTTCCCTTCCTTTTCTACCATGTTGATTAACTTGGGTAATAACCCCTCGGCTTCTTCATGGGGTACAATGACGACCCCATCGCTATCGCCAACAACTAAATCTCCAGGCCTAACAATTATGCCTCCGCAGGCAATCGGGACGTTTAGCTCTCCAGGACCATCTTTATAGCAGCCTCGATGGGTAACACCTTTTGCAAATACGGGGATGGTAAGAGTTGGCAGAATATCACTGTCACGGATTGCTCCATCGATGACAAGTCCGACGGCTCCTCTCCTGATACAATTGCTGACCACAATTTCACCTACAGGTGCTTGGGATGTATCCCCTCCTGTATTCAAAACTAACACGTCCCCCGGTTCTGCTAATTCAATCGCCTTTTGAAGAACCAAATTATCGCCAGGCGGACAATGGATCGTAATCGCATGTCCAGCCACCATTGGCTTAGGATGAAAGGGGCGAATTTTGCTATCCATGGCAAACATTTTTTCCATGCCATCACTAATAATTGAGGTCGGAATTTCCGAATAAGCCCTAACGATTTCTTGACTTACATATCGTTTTGTAGGATATATTCTATAACCTAGCTTCATGACATCCCCCTCATTTCTTTAACAACGGTACGGCCTGGGCGGAATTATACTGCCCAGTCTCCTTCTGATATCCACCGTTTTCTGTATATTCCTCAACCCTTTGTAACTCCATCCTCACAAAGATAGGAATATCATTGGTGGAGAATAGAATAGCATCTTCTGTTTCGGACGTGTTTACGTGCTCATGTACAGACCATGTTGGGATGACCAAATAATCGCCTTTTTCCCAATCAAATCGCACGCCATCGATCAAGGTAAACCCTTTTCCTTCTTTAATATGGTATACGACACTGTTTACATGGCGGTGGGCTTTGCCATGAAACCCGACAGGCAGCTTCTGCAGCCATGCTCCGATGTTTTCATTGGCCGATTGTCCATTAGAAGGATTAATGTACTCCACCACATATCCTTCAACCGGATCCGCCTCGTAGTTATCACTTAACCCTTTCAATGCGGCAAGCGTCGAATTATATCTGTACACTGGCAGCGGAGCCTTGCTCGGCTGATGGTCGCCAAGCGGCCGCACCATACCGCCCTGATATTTATCAACACTCGGTTTTCTTATAATCGGCTGCTTTTTCACTGGACTTCCCTCAAAGAAGGTTCCGTGTAGATAATAGACTAGCGGTGTATCCAGACAGTCCATCCACATCATTGGCTCTGTCCCTTCGTGTTCATGCTCATGCCATAAACCCTTTGGAGTAATGACATAATCACCTTCACACATATACACCTTTTCCCCGTCTACTCCGCTATAAGCGCCTTCACCTTCAACAATATAGCGGATTGCTGTCTGCGTATGGCGGTGGGGAGGAGCTTCTTCTCCAGGAAGCAAGATTTGGACACATACCGACAACGTTTGAGTAGTTGCACCCCAACCGTACGGCTCCAAATCACGCATTCCTGGATTAATTAACATCAAAACCCTTCGGTCGCCGCCGTTTTCAAAAGAAATGATTTCTGCAGCTTTTTTCATATGACGCTCAATTACTTCTCTTTTCCATATATAAGGGATAGGTTTAGACTTTGGCTGTCGGTGCATCACCTCAGGAGCTGCCATCCATAATGGTTCAAACCCATCTTTTGATACTTGTTGATGAAACGCTTCCATTTCAGGGGTAACTTTAACTGGACCTGCCATTCTCCATCATCCTTTTCAATTTATTCATTCACAATCGGATTTTCTAAAGCGCCAATACCTTCAATTTCAACACGTACAATGTCTCCATGCTTCATCCATGACTGTGGGTTTCTGGCTTGACCTACTCCACCAGGTGTTCCTGTACAAATAATGTCGCCAACTTCTAGCGTCATAATATTGGATAAGAAATTTACGAGATAAGGGATAGTGAATACTAGATTTTTAGTATTAGAGCGTTGACGTTCTTCTCCATTTAGAGTTAGAACTAGATTACAGTTATCAGGATTTGGCAGGCTTTCTTTTGTTACCAAATGAGGTCCTAAAGGCAGTGTTGTATCAAACGTTTTACCTTGCAGCCATTCTTTCGTTCGCTTCTGGAAATCACGGATGGTTGCTTCATTGCCGATGGTATATCCTGCAACATAATCCATTGCCTCTTCTTCGGAGATATATTTGCCTTTCTTTCCGATTACAACAACCAGTTCAGCTTCATGATCAAGAGCATCTGATACTTTTGGTTTTAGGATTGGGTCGCCAGGTCCAATAATTGTATTATTATATTTTGCAAACACAACCGGAATGGTAGGAAGTTCTCTTCCCATTTCCTCTATATGTTCGCGATAATTTAATCCTACGCAAATGATTTTTTCCGGCTTTTGAATCGGTGATTCCAGCTTTACTTGTTTACCTTCATAATACAGCTTTCTTTTTATATCTTCTGAAAAATCATTACTCTGAACATATTCAATACTTTCTTTTGCAAAATTCGTACTATCTTCTCCGCCTTGCAAAAAGCCAATCATATTAGGTGGAATATAGGCTTCGGCGATTTGCTTTGCTCTGGCCTGCCCCTTGCTTTCCAATAAAAGTTCACAAGCCTTGTTCAGATCAATATATTCCTCATTAATCACTGCTGCAATTCTTTGTTCACCTTCAATACTTACTGTTGCTAAACGCATGGTTAAACCTCCAGATTAAGTTTTTTTATGATATTGCTGCATCTTTAGGACTAAGTGGCAAACCTAACTCCAGCTTCCCAAACATTTCGCCTAACCAATCAAAGTTAAACGTGATATGCATGGAGGATGCCTGAACATCTCTCCAATAACGGTTTAAGGGGTTACCTTCATAGACAATGCCTGCACCGCTATGGTCTACAATTGTTTTGACTGCTTGGTTGCTTAATTTGGCTACATATCCGTAATTTCGACGAATACGCAATTTTTCATGGGTATCTATTGGTTCCCCTGTCCCAAGTCTAGCAACCGTACTCTCTAATAGTGCTTCGGCAGCAGCGAGTATGGCTGAGACTTCTGCAACCCGAATTTGTTGATGAGTAAAATCGGCCACCTTTGTATTTCTGGTGCTGACTTTATTTTTCATCGTATCTCTCCAAAGCTCATATGCTCCAATACTGGCGCCTAGGATCGCTGAGGATAAGCAAACTGGCATGGCTGCATATAAAGGGTGGCTATAAAGGAGACCTGTATTTAATTTTCTTCCAGGGCCCTCACCCTTTTGACACCATGCAAGCATATCGGTGGTTCGGTGTTTGGGAACGTATACATTTTTAAGTAAAATATTATTGCTGCCAGTTCCTCTTTGCGCAACGGTTTTCCATGTTTTTTGAACTTCAAAATCTTCTTTGGGAACCAGCATCAAAATGA
Organism: Bacillus sp. ISL-18; assembly: GCF_018613415.1. Classification (GTDB taxonomy): domain Bacteria; phylum Bacillota; class Bacilli; order Bacillales; family Cytobacillaceae; genus Neobacillus. The sequence continues at coordinate 220,149 of NZ_JAGGQG010000003.1, forward strand.
TTTCGTTCGCTAATCCATTTTCTGGATTTACGCCAATATTCCCCTGGATCATGACATAATCACTGTGATTAATTCCAGATGAAAAACCCCACGTACCGTTGATTTGATATCCGCCATCAACTGGCGTAATTACATTGGTTGGAAATGGCGCAAATGAAGATGCAATCGTTGCATCTAGGTCTTTTTCCCACACTTCACGCTGCGCTTCCTCTGGAAAGTAGGCAAGCATCCATGAATGAACGACCAAGAGCGTATAACACCATCCTGCTGAAGGATCAGCTTTTGCTATTTCCACCCCAGTTTCATACAAAGTATTAAAATCTAGTTCATGGCCACCCCAACGTTTAGGGACCATTGCCCGGATAAGCCCAGCATCGATAAAGTCCTGAATCGTTTCTTCTGGCTGACGGCACAGTTCTTCCGATAATTTAAAGCGTGATCTAAGCTGAGATGCAATCTCTCTAGCACGTTCGACTGCCTCTTGATGAGTTAATTGTGTAGTTAACTGGTTCAAAATACGACCTCCTTTATGATTATTTATTAATCCCAAGAATCCAAGGTAATGTTTACGTGATACCTTCTCCAACTCTCCAACATTGAGAGGGTAATTTTAGTAAACTGCTTGTATGTTGTCTTCTTAAATAAAATGATATATAACTTTTATTATTTTTGGAAATATCAGAAAATCATATCCGTAATAAGATTTTCCTTATAACGTTTGTTCCATTTAGAGATTCCTATTATAATAAACTCATAATTTAGTTAGTTTACGGATGAGGAGGGATGTTAATGGACATGCGTCCATTACGTTATTTCATCTCGGTTGCAGAGCATTTAAACTTCACGGAAGCATCGAAACAGCTATATGTAGCTCAACCAGCTGTGAGTCAACAAATTGCCTATTTAGAAAAAAAATTAGGTGTTAAGCTTTTCCACCGAACGAAACATTCTGTTCAACTGACTCATGCTGGTTCTGTTTTTTTGAAAGATGCACGGGAAATCATAAGGAAACTTGATGAATCTTTTATAAATGCCCAACAAGCGGAGGAAGGATTAATTGGTACCATTAATATTGGCTTATTAAGTGTCCCAGTGAGGGATTTTTTGCCGCGACTAATTCGAAAATTCAGGCGAAAATATCCAAGGGTAAATATTAGGTTGAACTATTATCATGTTGGAAAAATTATTGAAAAATTAAAGGCCGATGAACTAGATATCGCTTTTACCCTTTCACTTGGGTTGCAGAGTATTGGGGGGCTTGAATACAAGACGTTATGGACGCAGCCCCATTGTCTTATCATGCATCAAGATCATCCGTTTGCTAATAGAGCCAGTGTTAACATTGCAGAGTTGGCAAATGAATCTTTTGTCATGCTCGAAAGGGAAGAATCTCCTCCTGGTTTTGATTTATTGCTGGCTGCGTGTGCCAATCATGGTTTTTCTCCAAATCTAGTTAATACGGCTTCACATATTGAGGCTGTGTTAATGATGGTGGATGCTGGGATCGGAATCGCCATTCTGCCGAAATATTTTCAGTTATATGCCTCTCCTTCTCTGCGTTTTATTAATATTGAAGGGGAAGATTATACGGTTGATATTTTGGCCTCCTGGAAGAAGGTAAATAATAACCCCTCTCGATCTTTATTTATTAAAGAACTAGAGGTACTGCTGGCGCAAAAAAATAACTAAAGCAAAAGGGGGGCTATTGCTCCTAGCTCACCCTTTTGCTTTAGTCTTAACCATTTAAAAGTTAGTAATCGTTCACCAATTCTTCGTATATTTATTTAGGTTACTCTTTCACTAACCCGCCTCGTAATGCTGTAACCCCATATTCCAGGTACCCTTTTAAGCAGCTTAACATAAAGACCCAGCCTTCTTTATTATCTAATAGTTGATCTACGAAATCGTCATCGTTTTCATGGAACCCCTCTTCCACAATTTCAATGATCGTATTTGAGGGTTCCACCTCTTTTAAAGTAATAGTGACAACGTGCCCTTCTCCATTGGCCCCCCACTGGAACACAATCTTCTTATTGGTTTCAATTTCCAACACGGCTATTTCCAATTGGGCATTGTATTCCTTATACTTCACAGTAATGATCTTGCCTTGTTCCCACCTTTCCGAACTCGATGAAAACCAAAAGTTACCGATTTTGGATGGATCAACGAAGGCTTCAAATACTTCATTTGCTGGCGCTTTTATAGTAAATTTTGTAAGATTTCTCACTTCATATCCCTCATTTTCTGTTCATATCCTTATATCCTCGTACTTTTAAGAGTGATTTATACTTAGCACTTTCTTTGCTGCTTTAACAATATGTTTTGGTGTCCGCATAACTTGACCCCTCAAATATTGGTCACTTATTTAATTCGCTGCGTTCCTTCTCCAACCTTCTTCAGAGTGAGGAAAAATCTAATAGTAGTTCTTTTATAGTTCCTTTAACGATAATTATTAGATATTGAAGAGTAGTTAAACATTCATAGGAATTTAGGGGGAGAAACGATGAAAGCTATTGTTTATGACAGATATGGTCCGCCAGATGTTCTTCAATTAAAAGAAGTGGAAAAACCTGAGCCTAAGGATAATCAAGTACTAGTAAAAATTAAGGCAGCATCCTTGAACTATGGAAACTTGGTTCTTTTAAAAGGTGAACCGTTCTTAGCCCGCTTTGCCTTTGGTCTATTGAAACCAAAATACACTATTCCTGGAGGTGATATTGCGGGTCGGGTTGAAGCTGTTGGCAAAGAGGTAAAGCAATTTCACCCGGGGGATGCGGTGTTTGGTGACCTTTCCGGATGTGGGTGGGCTGGATTTGCCGAGTATGTATCTGTTCCTGAAAATGCCTTAGCATTAAAACCTGGTAATTTATCCTTTGAAGAGGCCGCCGCGGTCCCAATGGCGGGAGTTACAGCGTTGCAGAGTCTGCGAAATAAAGGCAAACTTCAGTCCGGTCAGAAGGTACTGATTAATGGTGCCTCTGGCGGTGTCGGAACGTTTGCTGTACAGATTGCGAAAGCACTTGGTGCTGAGGTAACGGGTGTGTGCAGTCCGAGAAATTTAGCTATTCTGGAGTCAATTGGGGCAGATCGTTGTCTTGACTATACCAAAGAGAGCTTTACTGAAAAAACAGATCGTTATGACCTGATTCTTGGTGTTAACGGAGGTCTTCCACTTTCTGCTTATAAGCGTGCTTTGAAGCCCAATGGTATATTTGTTCATGTCGGCGGTTCCGGTTCTCAAATGTTTCAAGCCCTTGCCCTTGGACCTTGGGTTTCTATGACTGGGAGTAAGAAAATGGGCAGCTTTTTACAAAGGGCGAACCAGCAGGATTTAATTTATTTGAAAGAGCTTATTGAAGCTGGCAAGGTAAAGCCAGTTATTGATAAAAGTTATAAGTTGAGTGAAGTAAGGGATGCCTTTAGGTATTTCGATGAAGGGCATGCGCAGGGAAAGGTTTTAATAACACTTTGAAATAGATGATTCGGATCGTTTTTTGGGTTCTTGCGGGAGTGTTGGAATCCATCCTGCCAGACTAGACTTACCTCCACCTGTAGCTCCTATCCCTGTCCGAATCTTTCTCGCATTCGTACTTGCCTCTCCCTCTTCCTACGGCTTTCTGTCCGATCCTGCACCATATTCCGACTAGCCAATCCCACTCTTGCCGTTCCTGTCCTAATCGCATATGATTTCTATGTAAACAAAAAAACGGATGGCATTTGCGCCATCCGAAAGCTACTTTTTGTTTTATTGTTCCGATTCCATTGGCAGCCAGGCTTGTGACCATTTTTCAATTTCTCTAATGATGGGCTCCAAGGCTAGTCCTTTATCGGTTAGGGAATATTCAATACGTACTGGTGTCTCAGGGAACACCTCGCGTTTAACGATTCCTTGATTTTCTAAATCCTTTAGACGCTCCGAAAGAACCCTCCCACTAATTCCCATAGAAGATTCTAGTGTGCAAAAGCGTTTCGACCCTGTTAGCAGCTGATAAATCACTAGACCTGTCCAGCGTTGGCTCATCATCACCATGGCTTTTTCGAATCGAGGACAAATTTCAGGTTGATTCATGGTTTCCCCTCCTATTCATCATTATCATATTACAAATCACAATAAAATTACAATAGGTAATGAATTTATTTGACATAACTTAATTTCAAAAATATAATAAGTTACATAAAGTAAGTAAGTTATTAAGTCGAACGAACATAACATCATTATCATTAACATTCTTGTTCAATTGCTTTAGTACATTACCGATACGTTAATATATATAGAAATTATACGAGACTAAATAAGGTGGTCCTTACACATGAATCATGAAGCAGATGTTTGTATTGTCGGTGGTGGTCCAGGCGGCGCCTTACTAGGATATTTGCTCGCGAAAAAAGGGATATCAACCATCGTTCTTGAACGTCACACAGGGATCGACAAAGAATTTCGGGGCGAACATCTCAATCAAGACGGTGAACGTGTTTTAAAAAAATATAATCTATATAATGAAGTACAAGAAGCTGGGCTGCTATTAATGGAACGGATCGAATACTGGCAGCATGGTCAAGTCATAAAAACCGTTACACCAGCAGCTGGAGAAGAGCATGTCGGTATCCATGTCCCACAGAAGAATCTGTTAAGTGTATTGATTCGTAAATCGGAACCCTATCAGAATTATAAGCTTTTAATGGGGACAAAAGTGACTGATTTAAGCTTTAATAATAATGGGGAGGTTACAGGCCTCATAGCAACAAAAGGCGATCAAGAAGTAACAATAAAAAGTAAGATTGTCGTTGGCGCAGATGGCCGATTCTCGACCGTAAGAAGACTTGCAGAAATCCCTTTTTCAACCATTAAACATGGGTATGATTTGCTTTGGGCGAAAATTCCGAGCCCTGAAGGATGGGAGCCAACCATTAAAAATGCCCTAGTCGGCGGTAAACAGCTAGCATTGTTTACCCAGCAGGGCGGATTTATTCAGATTGGCTGGAACATTGAAGAAGATTCCTATCCAACCCTGAAAAAGCAATCATTTGACCCATTTATTGAGCAAGTGATCGAGGCATTTCCGGAGCTAACGGAAACTGTCCATCAGAACATTCAGTCATGGAACGACTTTATTTTATTAAAAGTGCAAAGCAGTCATTCACCGGTATGGGCGAAGGACGGGGTTGTGATCATGGGGGATGCTGCTCATACAATGAGTCCCACCGGTGCGTTCGGAATCAATTGTGCCCTTTTAGATGCGGATGCTTTAGCAGATGTCATCGAGGAAGCACTCGACAAAAATGATCGAAGTGGAGCACAATTAAGAAAATTAGAAGACACCCGGCGTGCTGATTCAGAGAAACTACAAAGTCAGCAAATGATAAAAGAACAAACCTTTCAAGATAATTTTAAAACTCCTGCACTGTCAAACGGTGTTTAGAAAATAATAAAAACATGGGATTGGGGAAATGATCATGGAACAAGTTCAATTAAAGGCAGATGTCCTTTCATTATTAGAAGATAAAATAAAATTAATTAAAAAAGGCGAAGAGGCCATTTATCTGGTCGGCCCAATTAAGCTGCCTGTTAATTTATATGGGGAAACCATTGAGTTTAAATGGTACAGCTGGTTGAAGACGGAGCATGTTACAGAAGATTTCCAACAAGTCATTCAGCACCTATCTTCTGCTAAACTAGCGGAATTCCAACAATCAAGTGTCCTTGTTTACGGCGATTTTGAATACGGTGATGATGCCTTGATTCGGATGCATTCCATTTGTCATACTGGCGATATTTTTGGCAGCAAACGCTGTGATTGCGGCTTCCAGTTAAGACAATCCATGAAAATGATTGTCGAGCATGGGGCAGGCGCGTTATTTTACCTAGCTAATCACGAAGGCAGAGGAATTGGTTTATTTAGCAAGGCGATGGCCTATATTCTTCAAGAAAATGGATATGATACAGTGGAGGCGAATGAAGGTTTAGGTTTTGCCGATGATACGAGAAACTATGATGACGCAATTGAGGTATTAAAGGCACTGCGCTCAAAGCCAGTCACATTGATTACAAACAATCCGAAAAAACTGAAAGCCTTAAAAAATGCAGGTGCCCCGCTCTCCGGTAGAACGCCATTATGGGGCGATGTTTCTGAGTACAATGAGAAATACTTAAAGACAAAAGTTAATAAATCAGGACATTTAGAGTAGCTTGAATAAGCTTTGAGATACAGGATGATACGAGTATCATCTTGATATGGCAGGAGGATATGGGTTTTATGAATGATGAATTTTATATGCAATTGGCATTACAGAATGCCCAAGCCATGAAAGGCCAGACCGACCCGAATCCACTGGTTGGCGCTGTGATTGTCAATGACAATCGAATCCTAGGGGTCGGTGCTCACATGAAAGCCGGCGAACCGCATGCCGAAATCCATGCCCTTCGAATGGCAGGAGATCATGCGAAAGGTGCGACCATCTATGTAACCTTAGAGCCTTGTTCCCATCATGGGCGGACAGGTCCTTGTGCGGTTGCACTTGTTGAGGCCGGAGTTAAAAAGGTCGTCATCGCGACGTTGGATCCGAATCCTGTTGTCGCAGGTAACGGTGTAAAAATTCTTAAAGATGCCGGCATTGAAGTGGTGATTGGGGTTTGTGAGGAAGAATCCCGTCAAATGAATGAAGTATTTAATAAATTCATCATTGAGAAAAAACCATTTGTCACCTTAAAAGCAGCCACCACTCTTGATGGTAAAACGGCTACCCATACGGCCAGCAGCAAATGGATTACCGCTCCTGATGCACGGCATGATGTCCATCTGTTAAGAAGTGAAAATATGGCGATCCTTGTCGGCGTCAATACTGTAGTGGAAGACAATCCGGAACTAACCTCAAGAATTCCAAATGGCCGGAACCCGATCCGGGTGATTTTAGATTCAAAGCTCAGAATTCCTTTAGATGCTAAAGTGGTAACTGATCAGCAGGCAGAGACTTGGGTTTTTACTAGTGAAAGTTACGACAAGGAAAAACGGAAACAGTTAGAGGAACGCGGCATCTCTGTTTTTGTCACAAGCGGTTCAAGTCAAGTGGATCCGGCAGATGTGATGAATACCCTTGGGGAAAAGCTTGTATCCTCCGTGTTAATTGAAGCAGGCGGAACGATCAATGCGGCTCTTTTTGAAAAACAGTTAATTGATAAAGTGGTCCTATACATGGCTCCAAAGCTTGTAGGCGGGCAGTCCGCTCCTACCTTTTTAGAAGGAGCAGGAATTGCTGAGATGGGCAATGCTGTTGAGTTATCTAATTTAACCGTTACGCCTGTTGGGCGAGATTTTAAATTTACAGGATATCCGATATATTAAAAATGGACGGTGCTGGTCACCATCCATTTTTTTTAGATGAAAGAGCAGTTCATTTACTGTAACCGGGGATGTTGTAGCTAACCGGGCTATGAAGATGCTCTTCATTTACTGTAATAGGGAAAAATCCGTCTCACTGGGCAATGAAAGGACTCTTCATTTACCGTTACAGGAGGAAACGCCACCTCACCGGGCAATGAAAGAGCCCTTCATTTACTGTAACAGGGCTAATCACCACCTCACCGGGCAATGAAAGACTTCTTCATTTCCCCTAAGAGGAGGAATCGCCGCATCACCGGGCAATGAAAGAACCCTTTAACAATGGAAATAGGACAAGGAATTTTCTAAAAGATAAAATAAGCAAAATGAAAGAGGGATTTGCATGAGATTTGGTTTTGATATTGATGATACGCTGATTAATTTAAGAGAGCATGCCTTCCATATTTATAATAAAAAATTAGGCCAAGAAATAGGAATAGAGATTTTTAACGCATTAAAAAAAGTTCAGATTCATGAGCCATTTGGAATGACATCCGAAGAAGGCTCAAAGATGTGGAAAAATACAGTAGAGGAAATTTACTACACCGATTGTCCCGCTTTTCCAGGAGCGGTCGAACTGCTGCAAGAGCTTGAAAAGCAAGGTCATGAAATTTATTATATTACGGCACGTTACCAAGAGCATGGCGAACGCACGAAAAAATGGTTATTGGAAAAAGGTTTTCCTGTCCATGATGAACGGTTTTTCTGGGGAATGAAGGATCACGAAAAAGTGAATATTATTAAGCAATTACACTTGGATTTTTACTTCGATGATAAGCCAGAGATCTTACAGACACTTTCAGAAGAAGCGGTAAAAGTCTATCTAAAAGACCAATCCTATAACCGGCACGTACCAATGCCTCGGATTGTAAACTGGCCGGAGTATCAGGATTTTATGAAGAATTTAACAGATTAAAAACGAACATCTGCCTCCATCTCAAATGTATTATGATATACTAGTTTAGGTTTGTTTTTAGAGAGGAGTTTTATAAGTGGAGTTACAACATGAATCATCTGCACGCATGAAATCGACATATATATTTTTATTGGTTACTGGGATTGTATTAGTAGCCTTTAATTTGCGCCCGGCGATTACCTCAGTAGGCCCTTTAGTAGGGATGATTCAAGAGGATGTTGGCCTTGCCCATTGGAGTGCTGGCTTATTAATGAGTTTTCCATTACTTGTTTTTGCTGCCATGTCACCCATTGTCCCAAGGCTGGCTAACCTTTTCTCTAATGAAATGACGTTATTACTTGGCTTAATCTCCCTTGTGATTGGTATCGTGATTCGGTCCATTCCCATGACGTTTTTTCTTTTCACAGGCACTCTTTTTATCGGAGTAGGAATCGCAGTAGGAAATGTCCTTTTGCCTGCCGTAGTAAAGGATAAGTTCCCAGAGAAATTCGGTCTTATGACAAGTGTATATTCTACTTCAATGGGATTGATTGCATCATTAGCATCGGGATTAAGTGTTCCGCTCGCAAAAGATTTGAATCTTGGCTGGCAGGGAGCACTCATTGTATGGGGAATACCAGCGGTCATAGCGATTTTGTTATGGACCTATCTGGTTAGATTTAATCAAGGGAATCATAAAGAAATCAAAAAAGCTCCATCAAGTTCAAAGGAAATGTGGCAATCGCCTCTTGCCTGGCAAATTGCCATCTTTATGGGTTTTCAATCGTTTTTATTCTATGTAACGATCTCTTGGTTACCTGAAATTCTCCAAAGTCATGGACTAAGTATGGGAACAGCTGGCTGGATGTTATCGATTACCCAACTAGTAGGACTGCCTGCTAGTTTCTTTATCCCTGTCATCGCAGGGCGTTACCGTTCCCAGATATGGATTGCATTACTACTAGGATTGTTGTCCATTATTGGTTATGCTGGGTTACTATTAGGATCATCCTATCCTATTTTAATTATTAGTATTATCTTTATTGGGGTTGCACTAGGCGGGAATTTCCCATTGGCGCTAAGTTATATTGGACTTCGCTCTCGGAACGCCAGTCGTGCGGTAGAGTTATCGGGAATGACACAATCAACCGGCTATATCCTAGCCGCAGTAGGCCCGTTGCTTATCGGCTATTTGTTTGATATGACCCATGTGTGGACCATTCCACTTATTGCTCTAACGATCGTTTCTGTCGTTCTTACGGTTTTTGGTATGTTGTCAGGTCGGAATCGGTATGTATAAAATTAAGAAAGAGAATCCGTCCGGTGAAATAGTCAGACTTATTGACAACCCTAAAGCAAAAAAGTGAGGTTGCAGGGTCTTCAATAACCCTTATTAACTACCGTAAATTAAAAAATGAGGCAGCTGGGTCGTCAATAACCCTTATTAACTACCGTAAATTTAAAAAATGAGGCAGCTGGGTCGTCAATGATCCTTATTAACTACCGTAAATTTAAAAAATGAGGCAGCTGGGTCGTCAATAACCATTTCACATTTTTGTGTTTGAAATAGTTACCGGGGCCCGATACTTTTTTAAAATTCCCCCCTATAAAAAACCTTGCCTAGTCGGCAAGGTTTTCTTGTGTTACTTAAAATAAGATCTCTGTTTATTATTGATTCACAAGTTCATTCATTGTGTTTAACTTGGAAGAAAGCTCAATAAACCACTCTTCATCCCCAGTTGATAAAGCCAAATCGATTAAAAACTGGGTCTGTGCCTTGTTTGACACGTTAGAAACAGGCAATCTTTTAACTCGTTCAGTTAACATTGAAACTTTTTTTCCAATGATCTCATTATTGTCACTTGTAACAACAGTTACCTTAACGACTCCCTGAATATCAAGGGATTCAATATAACCCATAATTAATTCCCCAGCTCGTGATGTTCCCTTAACCCAATCACCTGTTTTTAACAACATACTTTTCACCTTCTTAGTTATTTTTGTCTTTTTATGCTTAAACTGTAACTTTTTTTATTACATTACAAGTAAAAAGAAACCTGACATTGTTTTTCTATTCTTCTTGATTAACAAGGTCAATTATTTCTTTCAGTGTATAGTCCTTTAAATATTCACCCAAATGTTCTTCAGCACCTAAGAATATAGAAAATAAAACTCTTTGCATATTTGCACCAACAATACATCGTTCATTTGAATCAGGACACTTTGGCTGCAAAGCTCCTTCAGAGGTGATCTTGTAAATATCCCAAAGATTAACTTCATTTAGCTCCAGAGCAAACAAAAATCCGCCGCCAGGTCCCTCTTTTGATTTTATAATTCCATGTTTTTTTAACAAACTTAGCACTTTACGAATCCGCACAGGGTGTACACAGGCACTCGCTGAAATAGCATCACTTGTCGACATCCGGTCGGGCTGCAGCGCAAGAAAAGTTAAACTATGAATGGCAAGTGTAAAATCACTATTCATGGCCTGCCCTCCTAAGAAATAAAAACAATAGTACCATTATTTTTAGCATCATTAATACTAAACCGTTCCAGATTAGCTTGTCAAATATCTAGATAATTAAATCTTGATATCTCCTTTGAGCAAGGGTAAATTTAAACATTCCATTGTTTTTTAACTTGTTCTTCTGCAATCATTTTAATTTTATCCCAGGCCATTTCCTTTTTCACAAGGACATTTGTATGATAATTTCTTTCTTTATAATTAACTGTTACGAATACTTCAATCATTTCTTATTTCTCCTTTATTATTTAATCTTTAATTGGCTATTCTTTGTAATTCGGTATTCAAAAATGTACGAAGCTTACGGGGCAGAAAGCTCCGGATTTCTTCGTCGTTATATCCAACCTGCAATCTTTTTTCATCCAGAATAATTGGACGGCGCAACATCTTCGGATGCTCCATGATTAATGTGTAAAATTCATTAAGCGGGAGAGATTCAATATTTATATTTAGTTCCTGAAATGTCTTTGAATTAGTTGAAATAATTTCACTCGTTCCCTCTTCAGTCAAGCGAAGAATCGATTTTATCTCATCTACGGTAAGGGGATTAGATAATATGTTTCTTTCGATATAGTCTATATGATGTTCCTCGAGCCACGCTTTTGCTTTTCGGCAAGAACCACAGCTTGGAGTCGAATAAAGAGTTACCATGCGTTAAACACTCCTTACATATAATTTTGGTTACGTGAGGTATCAGTTAGATAGGTACCCCAATTTGAGTTGGCTGAAACATAGCTTTATTTTATACATCCTAACTTTACATACCCTTAAAATGTAATAAAAAATATTACAGTTCAGTAAAAAAAAACAACCTTCTAACTCATTTACCACTTTCTATACTGTAATTTTATTATTTACAGTTAAAAATGTCAAATGGAAGGTGTTGGATTAATAGAAATATTTTACAGCAATTATGGATACAGGAAGCTCTTCCAAGCAGCTACTCCCTTTAACAGCCAAGACAACAACCTGCCACAATCCTCTATTAATTAGCAACAATAATCGTATGGATGCAGCGGCGGCAAAGCTTTATATAACCAGCTCGGTTTTAACGAGGGATCTTTCCAATGCCAAGCACCCAATGCGGCAGCACAGCCATCAATCCAATGACTTGGTTCCTCGACTAATACAGGGAGTCCTATTAGTTCTTGCTGTTTAAGCCAGTCCCAAATAAACCTTCGGGATGACAGATTTTGTTTATAGTGCAGCACTAGCTCAAAATCATTTTTGGACAGCCGTGAACCCATTACAGCCCCAGGATGTACTTCGACAATGGAGACAGGGTAAGGAGTGTTAAGATTCTCAATTTCTCTTGTCAGTTTTATTCCTCTTAGCGTTAAATAAACCATTCTATTTAAAGTAGGCGGCATAATTGATCCTGGCTTCATCCCTAATCCGACAATAAACTTTCTAAGTTCACGGTCCCCTTGCCTGTCTCCGCCCCCATCCTCGTAGGATAACGGGGCATCTATGCCTACCACAACTTCACCTGATTGACTCTGAGCTAAAATTTCATTTAAGATCACCTGGTCACCAACGTTACTGATCCATTTCACAAATTTTAATTGGCTACCTTGTTTTTCAAATACAGTAAGAACAGTATCTTTATGGTTACTCGGCCCTGATAAATCAATGCCTATTACTCTCATCCATCAACCATCACTTTCTTTAATAAGATCTATTTCGAATTAATTTCTATGGTATTGCCTATATCTTTTTCAGTGAAATGTTCGTTTACTTTCCAAAAGATTCAATTACATTTTAATTAAGTCATACAATTTTATCCATCAATAAAAAATTAGGAAGAAAAATTAAAGAATTGTCAATTCAACCAAATTACCCATTGCTTAATATATCTAATTCAATTATTATCTAATTAGATATTTATTAAAGTAGGTGTATTAAGAATGCAATTAAACAAAATTGTGGAATTTCATAAAGCATTAGGCGACCTTACCCGAATTCGTATTATTGCCCTGCTCCAACAGGGTCCTCTGCATGGCCAAGCGATTGCTGGAAAGCTTGGACTTAAACCGCCAACGATTACCCATCATATGGCAAAGCTTAGAGAAGTTGGACTGATAAAAGAAAAGCGAGACAAAAACACCATCTATTTTTCACTTAATACGAAAATATTAGAAAGCAGTGCTAAGGCGATTCTAACAGCTGGCACAAGGGGAAAAGCAAGTATGGAAATGTCGGTTACGGCTGAGGAACGGGCAGCTATTATTAATAACTTCTTCACCAAAGATGGAAAACTAAAAAATTATCCGGCCCAACGAAAGAAAAAGCTGGTTGTGCTTGAGCATATGGTCAAAGGATTAGAATTTGGAAAAGTGTATCCTGAAAAAGAAATCAATGAATATTTAAAGCAATTTCATGAGGATTATGCTACATTACGGCGTGAGCTTATCATGTATCAGTATATGTACCGTGAAAATAATCAATATGAATTAAACCCTGTTGAATTATGGTGGTTGAGCTAAACGAGCGTCATCCGGCGCTCTATTTTTCATCCAACTAATTAGATGACTATAAAATTAGATCCCATAAAAGAAGGTGGTTGTGATGGTTATTTTACGAAAAGAAAAACAGTATCAGAAGTTTAACGTTAAGCTAACCAGCCGCCAATCGACTTAGAAAAAATTTCTTAGTCACCGGTTTAGTCTGTTTAATGCTTGAAGGAACATTTCTATTATTATTAACCAGAACCCACTTAGTCGTCTTTGCCGTTCCGCTATTTTGTCTTGTTGCTTTTGTGTCGGGGTTTGGGAATGCCTGCTTCGATACCGTGTTGATGAAAGAAATTCCTGAGGAGCACCAAGGAATGATGTTTGGATTGTTCGCAACGATTGGAAACACTATACTAGGTCTGTCGATGCTTTTAGCTGGGGTTGCTCTAAATTATCTTTCACCACGATTCTTAGGATTGAATTGGTGGGATTGCGTATATACTGATTGCAATTGTTATTCTGGCTGCGATTTCAACGAAAGCCTATCGGAAGAGCAGCCTGTCTCATAACGATTTTGTTTGAACCGAGATGCCATATAAAAAAGGATGCTGAGATTTAATAAGAAACTAAACTTATTAAATCAGCATCCCTCTGAGAATTCTATTTTCTTTTCGGTGCAAGTTCTACACCTTGGCGGATTGCCTCCATTAAGCTCTTTTCTTCGACAATTCCCTTACCTGCAATGTCAAATGCGGTTCCGTGGTCAACACTTGTTCGAATAATCGGTAAGCCAACTGTAATGTTTACGCCGGCATCTAAGCCTAATACTTTAACTGGTCCGTGTCCTTGATCATGGTACATAGCGACAACGATGTCAAAATCGCCGCGAACGGTTCGGAAAAATAATGTATCTGCTGGTAAAGGACCAACAACGTTGATTCCCTCCTCTTTCGCCTTATTGACACCAGGAATGACCTTCTCTTCTTCTTCACCGTAACCAAATAAGCCATTTTCACCTGCATGCGGGTTGATTCCACAAACGGCAATTCTTGGGTTTTCAGTTCCGGATTTAGTAAGTGTTTCATGAGCTAACTTGATCACACGGTAGACCCGTTCTGGATTAATCATTTTAACAGCATCAATAATACCGACATGTGTTGTCACATGTATAACCTTTAAATTTGGAGCAGAAAGCATCATCGAAAACTCACTTGTATTGGTTAAATCAGCGAGAATTTCTGTGTGCCCAGGATATCGATGTCCCCCTTTGTGCAAGGCTTCTTTGTTTAAAGGAGCTGTACAAATGGCATCAATCTTGTGGTTATTCGCTAAATCAATCGCTTTTGCTAAGTATTCAAATGCCGCATGTCCTGCTTCGGCGGACACTTGTCCAACAGGTAAGTCTTCGCTAAGTAAATTAAGGTCTAAACAGTAGACGATTCCGCGTTCAAACGGAAGTCCATCAATTTGATCATCAGTGATCGTTTCAACCATTAAATCACTATTAACAAATCCTTTTGCGCGATTTAGAATTTTGGTATCACCAATGACAATTGGATTACATATATCATATATTTCTTGATTTTGAAGGCTTTTTAAAATAATTTCAGGGCCTACACCTGCCCCATCTCCCATTGTAATTCCGATAATTGGTTTGGTTTCAACCATTTCAAACATCCTCTCTTGTCATATATTTCAAAGCATTTAGTAATGAATGTTCATTTCCAAAACCGCCGGCCTTTGTAACCGTCCAGAACCTTCGAGCGTTGGCTGCATTACCTAATTTCCCTAAAGGTAGTCCCGCTTCTATTTCAGTATACAGTTGCATTTGATTCATATTAAGTTGGTTACAGACCGCTTTTGCGGAGTCCCCGCCAGTAAGGATCAATCCATTAATATCGGGCATTGATTGAACAATGGCATTAGCAATAACGCCAAGTTCCATGGAAATAGCTTCACTAATTTGTGTATTACCTATAGAAAGTTCTGCTCCAAGCTGCTTAGTAGCCTCTCGATTTTCATCTGACGAATCCACAAATAATACAAAATGCCGCTTGTTGAATTCCTTCGTAAAATCTTCAATAATATCTGATATTCTATAGGATTTTTTGATTAGTTTAACAGGATCTAGTTCTACAAAATAAGTATCTGTCAACCTCTTTACCATCTCAAGCTGATTTTTTGTAACCAAGGATAGACTTGCGGATACCGTTAATGTTTTTGTGACGGCTAGTTCCTCTTGCTGATTTAATTCCGCCTTCTCTAGCTGTAAGGCATTTGGTAAATATTCAATCAATCCTGCTGATCCAGCCCAAACGGTTTTTTTATTAAACCGTGCAAATGTATCTGCAATCATCTTTAAGTCTTCATCTGTTGATGCGTCACAAATAAACCAAGTAGTGCCCTGCCTTGTATTCTCTTCAATTTTATTTTTAAAATTCTCGTTTGAGGAGTTTAATAAACCTTGTTCGATTAGACAAATTGGATCGTCTACATATTTTTTTAATAAATTTGGAATAAAGCTATCTTTTACCGGTGTTTTCGGATCTCTGCCAAATTCTGTTTCAGAGACACGTTCACCGTTCACATATTGATATCCATTTATCGTTTGACGATTCATTTTTGGAAAAGCTGGAGCAAGAACAATAATTTCAGGTTGATAAACAGAAACAAGAGCCGCTAATTCAGCGGCCACATTGCCTCTTAAAGTTGAATCTATCTTTTTATACACTTGTTCATATCCTTGTTTTCGAAAAATAGAACTTGCATTATAAATCGTTTCATAAGCAACTTCTTCACTCATCGCACGACTATCGGTGTCAATTATTGCAACATCCTCTGTTGATTGTAAAATAGAATCTTTATAATCAAGGAACACGGTAGAGGATATCCCAATCTTCGATAACTGCACACCTGCATCATTTGCTCCTGTTAGATCATCCGCAATAATGTAAAAACGTTGCATAATTTACGACTCCTTTACTACTCTTTCTTTCCACAAAAGTTAAACTGTTGCTTTTCGTTGCTCTACCCTCTTGGCAAACCAAGTCGTAATCAGCGGAGTGAAAATGGCAGTAACAATAACAGCTGCTGTAACTTGAAGTGTTGCTGTAGCTGCAATCTCACTATATCCGGTATAAACAGCCGCAACAGCCATTGGTACAGCTGCAGCATTTCCAGCAGTTGATGAAGCAGCAATACCTGCTATACCGTTTCCTCCTGTAATACGATCAATGATAAATAAGATTATTCCTGTAACAACGACTACCGCCACACCTAAGATGACACCAGAAAATCCAGCTTTCACGACATTAGTTAAGTTAATTCCAGCACCGATGGCTAAAGAAAACAATGGAATAATAACGTCTTGTCCCTTACTTAAGAATTCCCGCATTTTTTCATCAAGGTTTCCGAGGATCATTCCAAGTAATAAAGGAAGAATAGCAAACACAAATGCTAACAGTGGGAAACTTGCTAATCCAGCAACACCAAGAATTAACATCGTAAAGAATGGACCAGATTCAAGAGACATAATGGAATAAGCTGCAACATCCTCCGCTTTCTTTCCTAACTGCCCCATAAGTGCCATATAAAGTCCACCGTTTGTATCAGAAAATGCGGCTATGATTGCTAAAGCAGATAACCCTAAGAATAAGTGGTTCTGATCTGGAAAAATGGCTTTAATCAGTAAAGCGATAAGAAATGTTGTTCCAATTTTACCAACCCATAAGCTTACCCCTTTTTTCAAGATGTAACCGGTTGCTTGGAATCGTATAGTTGAACCTAAACAAATATAAAATGCTGCTAGTAGAGCTGAAGTTCCTGTTAATAATCCCCCTGTAAAAGAACTTTTAAATTCAGGTAAATCAAAAATTCCAGGTAAAAATGTACGAATTAACGCTCCAATAAGTAAAGGTATTAACATCATACCGCCTGGAACTTTATCAATCGCTGCTTTAATTCTCATTTTAATCATATCCCCTTATGTTGTATTTTTCAACAGTTAAAATATTTGAAATCGATTACATTTATTATTCTAATTCCATTCGACAAAAAATGCAACAGTTTTATTTCAAATAAATTTATATGAAATAAAACTGTTGCATTTTTAAACGTTTATTAAATTAACCTTTTAACTTACGCCAAAGTGTGGAGCGATTGATATTTAAGCGTTTAGCTGCTTTTGTTTGGTTGAATTCCTCTTCTTCTAACACTTTTTCAATAATCTTCTTCTCGATGTCTTCTAAGGTCCCCGTCAAAAAATCAGAGGAAATTTCCACTGCGGATCCTTTCTGTTGTAACAGACTTTCAACTAATCCTTTTTCAATAACATAACCCTTTTCCATGAGAACGGCATCTTTTAATATTGCCTTTAATTCTCCTACATTACCTGGCCAATCATACTCCCCCAATAATGCTAACCCATCTTCTCTCATTTTAATGGCAGATGTCCCTAACGTTTGGTTAAAATGAAGAATAAACGACGTCACAAGCTCCTTTAAATCCTCTTTCCGTTCAGCCAAAGAAGGGATATAAATCCGAATAATATCATCACTATATATTTCCCAAGAGTGCTGTAGTTCGATCATTCCAATAATAATTGTTATTCCTCTAACTTTTATAGACCCGATTTTTCTCCAAAGCTCATCTCTTAATGCCTCATCTAAAAGATCAATAGAATGAATATAGATGGTTTTGATATCCTTATCTACCTTTTCAAGACTGATATCTAGTAAATCCAATGCTTTTATCGAAGCAAATAAGCCGTTCCCATGTGTTTTATGGTAATGAATATACTGAGCAATCAATTCCTTTTCGGTACCCCTTTTTCCATTTAAGATAAAACTAGTGTGAGAAAGACAGCGATCAATCATATTTAGACATGAATTCATTGCTTTACTATGTTGAATAATTGGCGGGGGAGCCAGCACATTGACCTTCATAATTTCTTCTGATTCAGGATTAATCTTCAAATGAGAAAATTGACAAAAAAGATAGGAGGATTCTGTTGTCATTATTTTCGTTTTGATTAGTTTTAATGTTTCCCCATTATTATCTTTGATATAGGAGATTTCCTTCCCACTAGCTTCATCCTGATTTGTATCCATAATCAATGGAATTTCATTTATGGGTCTTGAGTGGAAAGTAGTCCATTGTTCATAGACAATATCGCCATTGTGAGAAAGAAGCATAAAGTCTTTTGCAGTAACATGTAATAAAGCCTTTAATCGTTCGATTTCCAACTTATTATTCAGCATCCATCTTGCCACCATTTTCGCTTCCTTAAATGAATCAAATATGGCTTCCCTTCCCGATTGAAGCAATATTCCTAGCAACCCCAATCTTGAAGCTGTTTCAAACGTTACGACATCCCCTATGATGAGTTGATAACCTTCTTGCTTTAACCTTGATAGTAATGGCTCTGTTTCACTTTCATCATTAATCGTGAAAATATCTATTGGAATATCCAAAAGGTCTATAATCGCTTTTGCTCCAAGAGTAATAGTTGGGAAACCAACGATCGCCTTCTTCCTGGGAAGATCATTCGCAAGCGTGAAGACTCGAAGCATATCGTAACCAGAAATATGGACATCGATAACCGGAATGCCAACCGCTTCACCAATCAGCTTTGCCGTTCCACCACGACTGATGATGACGTCGAATCCTTGTGCTTCCGCCTTTTTTGCTAAAGCAACGCCTTCCTGAAGATTTCCAATTTTAATGTGGAGATCTATTTCGGTCTCTTCATACCGACACTCTTCTATTAAATTCTCCATAGCGGCATACGGGGCCACAAACAACGCTTTTATCTTCATTCGTACCACAACCTATATCCTTTAAATTCTAGTCTAGTCATAGCATAAGTCGAAGGGGATTGCAATGTGCAGAAGATTATTGAGTTTAAAAGCTATCAACTAGAAATGTTTTCCGACACTTTATATGTACCAGGCGTTTTAACTATGCAATTAATTGTTTGATTAACTTTTGTATCAATCAGTATCGGTGCTTCAGCACTCTCTCAACAAGAATTTTTAAATAAAAGATGATATTATTACTAATAAATAACTACCAATAGGAGGCAGCATGAAAAAGCTTGTAAAAGTAGTGGCAGCGATTATTGAAAATGAAAACCAAGAAATTCTATGTGCTCTAAGATCTCCTGAAATGTCTATACCAAATATGTGGGAGTTCCCTGGTGGGAAAGTAGAAGCAAATGAAGACATTTTCTCAGCATTAGAGAGAGAAATTACTGAAGAGTTAGATTGTAAAATTGAGACATACAAAGAAGTATTTAATGACAATACCCATGAATACGAAACGTTTATTATCAATTTAATCTCAATCAAATGTAGAGTTGTTGAAGGTACCCCAACAAAGAGTGAGCATTCAAAACTCATTTGGTTAAAAAGAGAAAATCTCGATTCACTTAAATGGGCCCCAGCTGATATTCCCGCAGTTGAACAACTAATCAATGAAAAGTAGTCTTCTCAAAATGAGAAGACTACACTTTTTTTGTAAACTCTGTATAAAGACTTGCAGGAACTTCATTTTCTAATTCCATCCTTACTGTAATCGGTTTATCCCCTTCAAAATAAACGGAATTTCCTTTTCCTATATAAATATAAGGCTCCGTCTTTCCATCAATTTCTCTATACTTTCGAATAAATAAATGAAGATTAACCCCTCGTTGTTTATTAAAAATAATATTCTTCCCTCTCTCAGACTGCTGGGTGGTACTATTTACAGACTGCCACTGGAATTCATGAGGATTAATAAATTTATCTTTGTAATTGATACTTTCCTTTACGTCCTCTTCTTTATGTAGGTCAATAAATAGGAAATACTCATTTCCATTCGCCAGCAAGCCCGAACCTCTAAAGGAACTATGAATTTTTCGATAGTTAGAAAGTAATGCCGCATCTATCATTTGATATTGCTCATAAAGTTTAAAATGTGGGACACCGTAGTATTTCCCTTTAAACTCATGCTCGTATCGAAAAATTCCATAGGTGATGATATCTTCAATAAACCTTCTGTAATCCACATTTTCTAATAGATTTTTAAAAAGAGGCGTTTTAGTCAATTTACCGTTGCTATAATGAACCAATCCCGGTTTATTCTTAATCTGGCCACTGTCATAATAATTTTGATTTAAACATTCAAACGCATGTAATAGACTATCATCATCTACATTACTAATCATCTTTAGAATTTGGTTTTTTGCAATTTCTAGGTTGATTTCTTCATGTTCTAACAAATACCTAATGATGACAAACTCATAAATTCTTTTTATTGGAAGTTTACTTGATAATTCTTTTAACGTCCCTTCAAAATCCTCATTTTGTAAGAGTTCCTTTAAGTAGTCATCCTTCTCTACCTTCGCAATAAATGAGATATACGTTTTTTCCCGGTCAATGAATTTGATGGGATCTGGCGCACCGTCATACTTCAGATAATCCAACAGTAAATAAGGTATCCTGCCCTGATTAAGCTTTTTAAATTCAAAATACTCTTCCTTTAGATACTTCATGGAATTAAAGTTTTCTTTGTCAATTTGAGCTAGAATTCTTTCTTCCGAAATCTTATCCATTTGAATATGAGTACAGCCAGGAATGTTTGCGAACCCAGTGGCTACAGCTACTTTTAAGCTTTCCTTATCATAGTATCGGCTGCCATTTAACGCCAAAGCAATTAGGAATGTCTTATTATGGTTTCCGATAAAATCAAGGACAGTTAAGAATTCTTTATTCGCATGCTTTCGTAAGCCTCTCCCTAATTGTTGAATAAACACAATAGGAGAATTGGTTGGCCTTAGCATTAAAACGGTATTAATAGTGGGAATATCAACACCCTCATTAAAAATATCGACAGTAAAAATAAATTCTAAGTCATCATGGTCATTTTCTAATCGATTAATGTACATTTCTCGAGTTTGTGGCGAGTCGGCACCATATAGACATACACTTTTATAGCCTCGTTTAGTAAATTCACTCGCCATATACTGAGCATGTTCTATACTTACACAGAAACCTAACCCTTTTCGTTTCTCACCATCATGCCCATAAAAATCCATCTTATCAATAATAAAATCAACTCGTTCATTGACCTTAAGTCGCTTGGTGATCTCAGTGATATCATCTATGTCTACATCACTTAGATCGATGCCTTCGATATCTGTTATTCCAAAATAGTGAAACGGAATGACCAGCTCATCCTCTAAAGCCTCATGTAAACGAACCTCTAGAGCAACATTATTATCAAAAAGATCAAACACATTATAGCCATCACTACGTTCCGGGGTTGCGGTCATCCCTAAGGTAAATTTCGGCTCAAAGTAATTAAGTACTGATTGGTAAGTTGGACTTGTTGCATGGTGAGCTTCGTCAATAATCAGATATTCAAACTCTTCGCTTTCAAATTCATGATAACATTTGGAAATAGTCTGGATAGTTGCAAAAACATAATCCACATTCTTTTGTTTATGATTACCTGTTAGTAAGCCAAAAGAAAGGCCCTCATTCGGTAAGAGCATTTCAAAAGTATCCTTTGCCTTTTTCAAAATCTCTTCTCGATGTACAATGAAAAGGAGTTTCTTAGGTTTGTAGCTCTTCACATCAAAGGCAGACATGTAGGTTTTGCCCGTACCTGTTGCAGCAATGACGAGTGCTTTCGTCTCTCCAAAACTCCTCAGTCTTTCGAGATTTTCTGTAGCTCGCTTTTGCATTCTATTGGGAACAATATACTGTTTATTTTCATAAATCATTTGATGAGTGATTTGAGTACTCTTGAAAATTTTTAAAAAATCCTCGTATCTCTTAATAAAATCCTCGTCGGCATTCTCACTCATATTCCAAAGGAAATCATATTCCTTTAAAACATCCTTTATAAAACGGCCATTTTCTTTAGTTATAATTTCAACATTCCATTCAATATTGCTTTTCAGTGCACTTTGAGTAATATTGGATGAACCAATTATCACTTTATAACTATCTTTGTACTCAAATATGTATGCTTTCGTATGAAATCCAATTTCTTTATCAGTAACGAAAACTTTTAAATCAACATTATTAAACTCTCTAATTTTTTCTAGCGCCTTTGCATCGGTAAAATTAAGGTAGGTGGAAGTGATAATTCTACCTTTAATTCCTCTTTTCTCTGCTTCCATTAAAGGATCTAGGAGTAGTTGGAGGCCGCTGAAATTTATGAAAGCAACACTAAAGTAAAACCTCTCACACTCTCTCATTGATTTGACTAACTCTCTTAATAAATTACCCTTTGCTGAGTTAACAATTAGTTTCTTTTCGACCGATTCCATGGGATTCTCCTGACTACTTTTACCATTAAGTACTGTTATTTATTGGATACTTGTGAAAATTGTACTATATTTGGTGGTAAATAAAAAGATCCTCTATTTTAATGAATGGAGGATCTTTCTCTAAATTTTATCTCTTAAAAGAGCCTTGATCTTTTAAGATCTAATACGCCCACTACCTTTTGTATTCAGCTTCCTTAACGTTGAAAATTCGGGTTTTGTTGGTGAGACCCCTATATTCAATCGGAGAAATCCCTTCGCTGCCTTTAAAGGTTTTATTAAAATAACTCTGATTCTCATAACCTAACATATCGCTAATTTCAAGAATGGAATAGTTAGTTTGGTCTAATAAATCCTTTGCACGATTCATTTTTTGTTTAACAACATATTTAACAAAATTTTCGCCCACTTCTTTTTTAAACAACCTGCTAAAATAACTGGAATTAAGATGCAGAAAGTTTGCTACTTCCTCTAACGTTATTCTTCGGTGCAAATTTTCAAAAATATATTTACAGGCATTTTCAATTTCAACATTAGAACTGATTTTTGAAACATTTAGCTCAATCAGTTTTCTCATTTGGATTTTTATATCTAAGGGATTTGCAGCAGGGCCTCCTACCACAAATGAAAGCGCTATATCAAACGTGTCTTGAAAGGTAATCTTTATCTTTTCCAACAACTTCTTTGTTTTTAGCATGTCCCTTTCTGGAGCAGATCTTAGTGGAACAAATAGAAAGGACATCTCTTTTTCAAATTGGCCATGAACTGCATTTTCCGCTTCTTGTTCGATTATCTCTGTTATAACAGAATGAACAAAATAATTAAGTAATGCGACTGATTGAAAATAATGGATGACAGGTTGGTAATTATTTATTGTACATTTGATAATCATATACGTTTGAGTGGCCCCCCACCCTAGCAATTGAGCTTCTTCCTGCCACACTTCCACGCTGTGGATGGGTTGATGAACTAATTTATTTATAAATCTTTCTTTCATTAATCCTTTATTTTGCTCAATGGTCCTTTTCATTTGTAACTGCTTCTTTTTACTGTTATTTTCTTTATCAAGGATCTGAACACACTTGCGCAGCAAAACTATAATTTCTTCTATATCCAATGTATCTTTCAGAATATATTCCTGGACATTTAATTTAAGTGCCTGATGAGCAAATTTAAATTCATTATGGCACGAAAGAATTGTCACTAGTAATGAAGGATTTTTTTCCTTTAATATTTTTGTAAGTTCAATACCATTTAACTTTGGCATACCAATATCTGTTATGAGGATATCCGGCATATTTTCTTCGGCTTCCTGTAAAGCACTCAATCCATTTACATGGATACTTTGTAATACCAGCCCAAGTTCTGCCCAATTAATCATTTCTGAAAGGAATTCCAGCACAGGATAATCATCATCGACTAACATCACCTTATACATGCTTCTGCTCCTCTCTAATTGGGATATACATGGTTACTTTGGTTCCCTTATCCAGTTCACTCTCCACATGCATGGTAAAGGCTTCACCAAATGTTAATTTCATTCGTTCATTTACATTTGTTAACCCAATACTCGAAAAGCCCTTTCCAGAATCACTTAACGCAGATGTGTCAGGAACTGACTTATGGAGAGTTTCTCCAATGGCGGAAAGCTGCTCCATCTTCATACCTGCACCATTATCCTCAACCTCAACCATCAATACACCATTTAGATAATTCCCTTTTATTAAAATAAACCCCTCACGGTCACTTAATCCATGAATAATAGAATTCTCAATGATAGGCTGGAGGATTAATCGAGGAATTTTGATAGGATGGGTTTCAACCGAAACAGCCATTCTTAATTCGATTCGGTTTCTTTGGCGCATATTCATTATCCGAATATAATCTTTATTAATCTCCAGTTCCTCTTGAAAAGTAATCATTTCCTTATGTTTATCAAACGTCATTCTTAAAAGTTTTGATAAGGAACTAATCATTTCCGCACTTTCAGAATCACGTTTTAATAAAACTTTCATTCTAATAGAATTTAAAACATTAAATAAAAAATGTGGATTGATTTGTGCCTGTAACATGGCTAATTCTGCTTCCCGCTTTCTTGACTGTGTCAGCGTATTCTCCTCAATTACTTCATTTACCTTATCCAGCATTTGATTAAATGAGGAAGAGAGCGTTGCTATTTCATCATGCCCCTTTACGATTGAACGTATAGACAAATCACCTTTCTGGACTTTTTTCGCTACATTTCGTAATTCAACCAACCGATTCAATAATCTGCTTAAAAGGTATATAAGTAAGAGTAGAAATGCAATAAAAAAAAGAGATTGAAAAAGAAATACTCGTTTGAAAATTGAATTAATTTTTGAGATTGCATGATCATAAGGGATAAGCGAGATTAATTTCCAACCTGTAATCGATAGTTCACGAGTATTGATTAAATACTCTTTTCCCTCTATCGTCATTACATCTTTTGAAGAGTTCTCCGCTATTTCATTCAATTGCTTAGACAAATTCAAATGAAATGGCTGATTCTTTGCAATGAGCTGATTTTGTTCATTTAGGAGCAGCATATTATGATCTGCATTTTCACTGCTTAATATTTCGTTCATTCTATTTCCCATTATGGTTACCATGGCATATCCATAGACTCCTGAATTACTATCCCTTAATGGTCTTGCAACAGATAGTTGAAAGGAATTATTTTTCCTCTCCGATGCAATCATAGTCGGCTGGGGCGCAATCCAAATGGAACGATAACCTTTCAGTCTATTTAAAATAATAAACCATGATTCTTTTTTTATGTCTAGTGGATTAAATTCACGGAAGGAGTAGTTCGTGTAATACTTTCCATGATTCAGCAAGATGGTTATATATACTTTTTGATCCTTTAATGTAATTGTATCCAATGTCTGTTGAACTTTTTGATCATTAATGAATTCTTCATAATCTGTTGCCACATCATGATTCATTTTATTATTGATTGGATCTTTTAAGATCGCATTAAGCTCTGTATCAAGCTGAATAAAGTTAAGTGTATACAGCATATCTTCGAATACTTTTTTAAAGTATTCATCTGTTAATTCCAACTCATTTTGAGCACTGATATTAGCCTGCTCTTTTACAGCGTCTTTTGTTAAATAGTTATAGATTGTAAATGTAATAATCGCAGGAAGGATTAAGCATGTAATCGCTATAATCAGCACTTTATCACGAAAAGACAGGAACGATGCCATTCGTTTCATATGCGTTTTCATCCACCAACCTCCTCGTAAGGAATGATTGGGGCTGAAAAAGCGGCATCGCCCCTGTCTCTATTATATACTTAACTTTCAAAGTAAGAAAATACCAGTATTTCATATAAGTAAGTTAAGCTGCACCTATTTATTTTTATCGATAATCTCTTGTACGGCCTTCTTAGAGCTTGCGACTGTTTCATTAAGACTTTGTTTACCTAAGAATAATTTTTCAAACTCTGTCGATAGTGCCAAATCAATCTCCTTCTGATATGGTACAGGTTTTCCACCTTTTGCTGTAATCGTTGTTTGAACAGAGTGGATTAAAGAATCTTTATCTACCTTCTCAGGATTTTGTGCTCCTGCAATGGTATCATCGATTAATTTGATTGTTTGATCTTCTGTTGTCTTTTTCCATGATGAGATATTAATTCCTTGAGCAACTTGTCCTTCTGTTGTATACCATCTTATAAACTTATAGGCTTCCTCTTTATGTTTTGAGTTAGCCGAAATGCCTAGGATATCCCCGTCAGCTGGCGAGTATGCCCCTTTTTCATTCACTTTATTTTGCGGGAATGGAGCAACGGCAACATTAAACTCAGCAGGGAATCGCTCTGATCCTCCAAGTTCTGCAATCATATAGGTACCCGTTACAATCATGCTTACTTGCTGTGTAAAGAATTGATCACGGTAATTCATTTTTTGAGAAATCATGGAGGAATATGGAACGGCCGACTTATCTTCCTTCTCCATTTTTAGGCGCATAGCTAAAGATTCCTTATAAAGAGGGCTATCCATATTTGAAGTGCCGTCCGTTTTCAAGAAACCAGCATCTTTTTCCTCGGATTGCATTCTTAAATTGATATAGTTAGCCCACGCACCCTGCCATGGACCATGAAAATATGTTCCGTACTTTCCATCTTTTGTTAGCTTTTTAGCATATTCCATATATTCATCCCATGTCCAACTCTTTGGCACTTCAAGGCCTGCTGCATCCAACTTATCTTTATTTAATAAGACAAACCATGAAACATACTTCCCTGGAAGGCCATAGTATTTACCATTGACTATTGGGTTAAGTTTATATTCATCTGCTACTTTATAGCCGCCGTCTTTTTTTATAAAATCATCAAGGGGCTCAAGCATGCCTAAATTCACGCGTTGTGCATATTCAGGGGTATTGGTGAACATGACGACATCCATTTCTTCACCAGAAGCTGCTGCTAAATCAATCTTCTTCAATGCTTCCTGTCCATCCTGCTTTTCACTTAACTGAACCACATCTACTTTAATATTAGGATATTTTTTTTCGAAAGCACTGATTGTCTTATTCCACGCATAGCCATCTTCAGTACCATGTGTATAAAATCTAATCGTGACTGGTTCCTTCGATTTTTGATCCTGTTCCCCTTTTTCACCTGAACTTGAGGATTGCTTCTGACCGCTGCAGGCTGCCAGAATGCCTACAACTAAACTAAGGCTTAAAAACAATAATAAAACTTTTTTCATTCTCTTACCCCCTACTAGTTATTATTTATATTTTGATACTGTGAAACCGAATTAACCTTTAACACCGCCAAGTGCGATACCTTCAATTACCTGCTTCTGACCAATAATAAAGACAATAATAAGAGGAAGGATTGATGATACGGCAGCTGCCATGATTAATGAATAAAATTCTCCATTTAGTGAGGTAAACTTTTGCATGGCTAACTGTATGGTGTATAATCCATCTGTCCGTAAGAAAATTAATGGATTCTGATAATCATTCCATGTCCAAATAAAGCGTAAAATTGCATATGTCGCGATGGCCGGGCGGACAATAGGCAAAGCAATTGACCAAAAAATCCGAAGATGACCGGCCCCGTCAATTTTGGCTGCATCAATATAATCCGAATGAATTCCTATGAAAAATTGTCTTAACATAAACGTTCCTAAAACGCTAAAGCTTCCCAAAAGGATTAATCCTAAATGGCTATCGAAAAGGCCCAAATAACGATATAAAATAAACTGAGGTACTAAGATGGATTGTTGCGGTACCATAAAGGTTGTCAACACAATAATGAAAAGAAATTTCCCCGCTGGAAAGTTCACTTTTGAAAACCCATATGCAGCCATTGCGGAAACGGTTACGGAAATAAGTGTTGTAATTACGGTAATTTTAATAGAATTCCAATAATATAAGGCAAAAGGATATTTTCCTAACCAAACTTCTTGATAGTTTTCAATACCATGCCACCTCTTTGGAATCCACTCGATTGGAAATTTAAATACATCTGCTTCAATCTTAAATGAAGTCGACAGCATCCAAAAAAATGGCAGCAAAAAGGCTATGCTTACGATAAAGGAAATAATCGTAATGATGATCTTTCTGATATTTATTTTTTTCTTCATGGATATCCCTCCTCGTTCAGTTAGCATTTCTTAATAATTCACCCATTTTTTCTGTCCGACCCACTGCACTAAGGTTATGATGAGTACGAAGACGAATAGCACAACCGCAATCGCGGAGGCATACCCAATCTTTAAATTAACAAACGCACTCTCGTATAAATGCCACACAAGCATAGTAGTAGAATTAATCGGACCACCTTTTGTTAACACAGCAATTAAATCAAATACTTTAAAAGTACCAATAATTCCGGTAATTAATAGGAAAAATGTTGTCGGCGATAAGGCTGGCAGCATAATATGTTTAAATTTATCCCATGCCCTTGCCCCATCCATATCGGCTGCTTCATATAACTCTTTTGGAATCGATTGTAATCCAGCTAAATAAATAATCATGCTAAACCCAATGGATGCCCAAATTTGAATGATCATCACAGAGATAAGGGCGAAATCAGGGTCCGCGATCCAAGTTGGTGGATTTTCAATGCCAAGTGAAAGTAAAACCTGATTGATTGGCCCCTCCGTTGGATTAAATAGAACCTGCCAAACTACAGCAATGGCCACGATACTTGAAATATAAGGCATGAAAAAGGCAACTTTAAAATAACTTTTTGCATACACGTGTTTATCAATGACGATGGCAATGATCAATGCGAACATCATTGTTAGTGGCACGGTCAGAAGGAAAAGTAAATTGTTCATCACAGATTTAAGGAACACATCATTCTCAAAGAGTGCTTTAAAATTGTCCAATCCAACCCATTTGATCGATTTAAAGCCAACAATAAAATTCCAATCTGCAAAACTTAACATAAATGTGGCCAAAATTGGCAGCAACGTAAGGATACTGACCCCAATTAACATCGGGGAAACAAATAAAACCCCTGTCCAGCTCTCTCGCATTTGAATGGCACTTTTACCTTTTTTCTTGGCTTTCACCGGATGCTCAACTTTCTCTAGTACTGTTTTTGCTTCAACACTCAAATCTCTCACCCCACTTAATTGTTTAGTTGTTCATCACCCATTTAGACTTACTCTGCTTTTGTTTGTCCCCTGCTTGGACCTCTACTTTTTGAAATACTCTTAAAGAAAAAAAGGTTACAATACATGCTAAACCACTTGCTAAAAAGAGATAACCTGCCATTGGAAGGAAAACAAATAAGAATAATAAAGAAGCTATCGAAATAAGCATCATAAATGTATTTAACGGATAAGTGATTCCGATTAGGAATGCCATTTTTATCGAAATAAAGACTTTTCTGTTCAACAGGTAAACTGGAAACACGTATAGTAACGTAATTCCATATAAGCAAGCACTGCCAAGGAGTATTCCTTTGGCCGCCATTTCCATGGTTCCGGATAAATAGCTGGTGAATAGCCAATCAGTATAAAATATAACCGGTATGATTAAAAGCACCATTCCCAACTGGTTCGCCCTGCTAAATTCCTCCTTATATACCTTTTTGAACAACTTGAAAGCACTTACATTTTCACCCGCTTGATAACCCTTTATCACTGTGTACATAGCCGCTGTTGCCGGAAAGATTCCAGCTATTATCAGCCCTGCTATCGTAAAAAGGATCCATAGGAGATTAAGATATAGTAATTTTATAACCCAGTCACAAGCAACATTTATATTATTAATTAGTCTAGTAGATTCCATCTTTCCTCTCCTATTGGTTTTATTTTGTTCAGTAACTATATTAATAATTGTAAGAAAATTATGAAAGTATTTATATAGATTTTTTTGACTACTTCGAAAATATTTTGACATTTTAAAAAATTTCCGTTTTAAATTCAAAAAGTAAAAGGCCCTCAATTCAAGATAATCTCACCTTGAATTGAGAGCCTCTAGTTACCCATTTTAAATCCACTAATTTATTAACCAACGAAAAATAGATATTCTCTTCCTCCCAAAAAGGAAGCAAGAGAACCGTCCCTCTGCTTCTTTATCTTGTGACAACTTTATTTCTCTGCTCGCCTAAATCAATGGTTCCATCTGGGCTTTTGATTTGGCAGCGGATGATATCGCCTTCTTTCAGATATTTTTCGTTATTCTTTTGCTGGCTTTCTATAATAATATCCGTTCTTTGCTGCGCCGTTAAAGTGGAGTCAGCGAGACGATTGTTGACCTCTGGTGTGATATTTAGGGCCACGCCGCCGGTTGTCCCGGTTAGAATCAAATCACCTTTTGATAGGTCCATGATCTCAGAGAGCTCGGTCAAAGTTTCAGCAGGTTTATACAACAACTGGCAGGAGTTGGCTGATTGGCGCAGTTCATCGTTCACCCATAGATTTAACTCCAGGTTATGTATCTTTGGCACCTCCTCTGGATCGAGCAAATAAAGGAAAGGACCTGCGGGAGCAAATGTCCGATAGCTTTTTCCTTTTAACCACTGGCCTTCCGTAAACTGAACATCACGAGCGGAGACATCATCCACAATCACAATGCCTGCAATATATTGATGGAGATTATCATCTGTCACTTCGACAGGTCCGGTAATATTTCCGCCAATAATCAATCCCAGTTCAATCTCATAATCTAATAATTTCACATGTTCAGGACGAACAATTTCACTGTCCGCTCCGCACAATGCACTGTCCGCTTTGCTAAAAAACAAATTAAAGGGCGCTCTCTTGGCATCAAGTCCTGCCTCTGAACGGTGAGTGGCATAGTTAGTCCCCTGACAGATAATTCTTGCCGGCTTGGTGACAGGGCTTAAGAGCTCCACATCCGCCAATGAAACGGTCTTATCAGTACCTGTTTCATTTACTTTTCGTGCCTCCTCTATTCCCTGTTCTAAGAATTCAGCTAAACTCTGATAAGCCTTTGGTAACACGAGAATCCTTTCCTCTGTTACAACGCCCCACTGCTCTTTCCCATTCTGATTGAAACGAACCACCTGCATACCCATCAGCAAAACCCCTCACTTTTTAATAGATTAAGACCAAAAGTGAACAGCCCTAGGGCTGTTCACTTTTCACCCTGTTTACTTTATTTTACATGACATTGGATGATTTCGCATTTGATAGTGCAGAATCTTCAAATTTTTTCGGACGAACTGCTAACCACACCAAACCGCCAAATACAAGCAGAATCAGTCCGCATAATTGGAACGCGTGATGGAAGCCTGCTGCCTGGCTGGCTGAGTTTCCAATTAACCACCCCGTTACATATGGACCGGCAATACCGCCCAATGAAGTTAAAGCCATAAACCAGCCTTGAATCTTCCCTTGATGTCGAGGGGAAACCAAGTCAACTAAAATAGCTGGCCCCATCACTAAGGTAATACATCCGAATGTTAACCCTAGTGATAATAAGGCAATCGATAAAATATTTGAGCTGACAATCGCTCCTAAGAAATAGCAGATGGCTCCTGCTGCCATGACGGGCCCCAGGACAAAAATCCGTCCCTTTACCACGCTCTTTGTCTTATGATAAATCCGATCTGAAATGAATGAAAAGGTAATCTGTGACAGAGTAATCATAATCCAAGGCAATGCTACGACAATGCTTAAGGTTTCTTCACTAAGTTTACGGACATTTTCCAGATAGTTTGGCAGCCAGTTCAAACCAATCGTAAACGACCAATAAGTGGCAAAACCGCATAAAGCAACGAAGATAAAGTTTTTCGAAAACAAAACAGAGGTGAATTTTGTTTCTGTTCCAACAGTGGCTTCATTTGATGTATTTTTGGCCGGAGCAGGTTCTCCTTGTGTAACCGCTTTCTCTTTAGCTGCCCATAACCATGCTATAATCCAAAGAAACCCAACTGCCCCTGTTGTGATAAACGCTGAGCGCCAGCCAAAATTCATGATAAGATGCATTAAAACAGGTGCTGAAACAGCGACACCGAGCGGTCCTCCAATTGAAACGAGTGTTAACCCAATCCCCAGCTTTTCCTTTGGGAGATACTTTGAGGCAGCGGTCATCGCTAAGGAGTAAGAAGGTCCTTCGCCAGCCCCTAAGATAATTCTGGTTACTAACAAATAAGTAAAACTGCTGACAAAGATCGTCGAAAATTGAACGATCGACCAAACGGCAACCATAATGGCAATGACTTTTTTTGCGCCAATTTTATCTGCCAGGCTTCCCCCTAAAATAGCTGAAAGCGAATATAGCAAGAAGAAAACACTTCCGACAACGCCCCATTGCTGTGGAGTTAATCCTAGTTCCTTCATAATCGGCACCGAAGCAAACCCGATAATGGCCTTATCTGCATTACTAATAACGGTCAATAAAAATAATAAGAAAATGATAACCCATGCTTTTTTTGATACCGTACGTTTCTTTTGCTCCATATAAGGACCTCCTCAAATTTCTCCCATAATGAATGATTACTTGAGGACCTGTCCACTCCCCAATGGATAGGTCCTAGTTTCTTTACTTAAACATAACTTCAACTTTACCAATATGTGAAAATCCAGCAGTAAACCGATCCCCTTTTTCGGCGGCGATTGCTGCTGATAAGGCACCTGATAAAATAACCTCTCCCGCCTTCAAAGCAACATTGTATTCGGTTAATTTATTAGCCAGCCAGGCAACACATTTGGCAGGATGGCCTAACACATCATAACCATAGCCGGTATTTATCCGTTCTCCATTTTTAAACAAATTCATTTCAATGGATGGCAAATCAATATCTGTTACCGAATACCGTTCATCCCCAATCACAAACATACCGCTTGACGCATTATCGGCTACTGTATCTGCTAAGGTTATGTTCCAATCGGTAATCCGGCTGTCAACGATTTCCAATGCAGGTGCGATGTACTCAGTTGCATCAAGCACATCCTCAACCGTGACATCCGGTCCAGTCAAATCCTTGTTGAGCACAAACGCAATCTCGCCTTCTACCTTTGGCTGAAAAAGCTCATCTAAATGGATGGTTCCCATATTACTTGCTTCCATGGAGTCTAACAGATGCCCGTAATCCGGCTGATCAACACCTAACAGCCGCTGCATCGCAACAGAGGTTAACCCAATCTTTTTCCCGACAATTTTCTGTCCCTTTTGCACTTTTTGATCAATCATTCGGAGCTGGACCTGATAAGCTTCATCAATGGTCAAATCTGGATATTGTTTAGTAAGTGGTGGAATAGATTCTTTCGAGACTTCTGCCTGTTGCAGCAATTCGTATACATGCTGGACTCGATGAATGACCTGGTTACTCATAGTTATAACTCCTTTTATAAAAAATAGAGCGCTAATTGATAGATTCAAAAATAGGTAAAACTTATGAATCAATTCAATTGCGCTCTCCACGGTTGTTTTTATTATTTAGATGCTAATGCAGGATTCGCTTGTTTAGCTGTTTCTTTCCCATTTTTCAATAGGAAGTCAATTAAAATAGTGTTAAACTCCTCCGGCTTTTCCCATTGCGGCCAGTGTCCTGCATCTTTAATCACAACCAGCTCGCTATTTGGAATCATATCCTGAATAGGCTTTGCTTCCTCAACGGTAGAAGTTGGATCATGGTCTGTCCAAGCAAGCAATGTTGGAACATTGATTTTTCCACACCATGACGGATCCCAGCTGTACAGCTTTCGTACTTCAATATCCTGCAGGCAGACGATATGATGAACCGCTTCTTGATAAGAGGCTTGAGTATAAATTTTGTAGCGGGATTCAATCAATTCATCTGTTACCAAGCTTTTATCATACATTAACCACTCAAGTCTTGTTTTAACATTTTCATAGTTTGCTTCAAGTACCGCTTTTAACGTAGAATCCTTCAAACGCTGCATGACTTCAGGTTTATTATTAACGTTACCAGGCGTATTCAGCACCATCGCCTTCACATATTCCGGATGTTCAGCCGCAAACCATGCAGCCACCCAGCCGCCTAACGACTCCCCTGAAAGATATACGTTTGATAAACCTAATGCTTGAATCACGCCTAATAAATGCTCGCTATAATAATCAATACCATATTGACGATCTGGCTTTGCTGTGTAGCCGTGTCCGACCATATCGATGCAAATCACGCGGAAATGCTCGCTCAAACCTCGGATATTCCTTGCATACGCCTCAATATGACCTCCGGTACCATGAAGCAAAATCAATGGCTCCCCTGTTCCGGATTCCAGAACTCGGGTTTTAATACCATCCGCATCTAAATAGTAAAGTTTATATTCCAAATCAGCTAAGTCTGTCCAAATTGTCATTTAAATCTCCCCTTTTATAAAATCATCGTTAGAAATGGAGGTTGATCCCCCATTGGATTTCTTGCTCTCAACATTAAATGCTCACTTCTTGTTCAGATGAGGCTTTACGATTTTCTGGGCCAACCGGCAGACTAAACTGAACGATGGCCATACCTGTTACCCATTCTGGTATTGGCTCATAGCAGGCAACACTTGCATCAAAGTTCTTCAGGGCACCAAGAAGGACAAGCCAGTTACGAATCTCCTGACCTCCGTTGCCTAAATGCTCCTCAATATAAGCGGCACTCCAGTTTCTTAATGTTGTATAATCTTTTTCGGTGACCAAGCGCAAAAATTCCCGGTCAATCTGCTCGTTAACAGGACCTGATTTAATTCGGGTTACATTCGTTTCCCGTAATTTTAGATATTCATCGAGCTGATCGATTTCCTGACGTCCATTTTTTAAAACATTTATTAAGAATTGGTCTTCCGGTTTTTCACTCTCAATCTTGGGAATCGGCACCCAGTGAGATAATCCACCTGAAGCAACAATTGCTACCTTCAAATCTTGATCCCAAGATTCAATCGCTTTACGGATCACTTCACCAATTTGGAAACAGCGGTCCATCGATGGCAATGGCGGTGCCGAGGTATTAACAGCAATCGGAACCACAGGAATTTGGAGATCCGGGTTTAAAAAGTAAATTCCTTGTGTGTGGCCGTGGTCTACCTTCATTTTTAGCGTAAAAGCAAAATCAATATTATTCTCCAGACTGGTGTGAAGAATATGTTTTGCTAATTCTTGTTGTACGGGAATGTTATATTTCGGCAGCTGCCAATCCCCCCAGCCTTCACATTCGCCTGTTCCTATCGTAAAAGAAGGCATATGGTCATAAAAGTAGCTGTTAAAATGGTCATCAGACACTAATACAATGACATCCGCGCCTGACTCTTCGAGATATTTCCTCATTTCATCCGCTGTATGGAGGAACCGCTGCCCTTTTTCTCCGCCACTGGCTTCATTTGTCATGATCATCGGACTATGTGACATCGCCACACCTGCAATAATTTTAGCCATTCAATTCACACCTTTCTTATTTAATCGTTTTTAAGAAATACGTAATTTCCTAGAATCAACGATTTCCTTTTGCCAGACAATCGAAATCTTTCCTTTTAAAAATAAAGGAATTTCATCTGCACACTTGATCGTGATTCCATCGTTCATGATCATGATGTCCCGATGAACGGAACCATTGTTATTTTTCAATCTGACCTGGTAGCATCCGGGGGCGGGAAGTGTGTAATAAGGATAGGGTGTCAATGCCTCTCCGCTCCATTCGCAGAGCGTTTCATAGTATTGGCCGAGAAACTCAGGCAGTTCGGCCACCTTCCCGTTTAACAGCCGTTCACGAATGCCGGTAGAACTGATTTTCTCGCCCCTTATTTCTACTTTGGCTACTTTTGTTACATCAATCCGGCCGCCTGAGTCTTGCTTCAAACGCTCCAGATTACCGGCACCGCGGGAACCATAGGAAAAATCAAATCCGGCAACTGCATGAACCACACCAAGACCATTCAGGTATTCCGATACAAACTGCTCCGGCGATAAACTGGCCATCTCTTGATTAAATTCAACAATATAGAAAGTATCGACGCCCATATCCCTAAGCCTTTCCTCTTTTTCCGCAAGCGGCATTAAATAATGCACCCGAACTTTTCCTTTTGAAACCACGGTCTTCGGATGAGGAAAAAAACTCATGACAGCTAACGGCACTTGTCTTTCCTTTGCCTTTTGATAGGCAGTGCTGATAACAGCACAATGTCCATGATGGAGACCATCGAAACAACCAAGTGCCATTACAATCGGACTCTTCTTTTTCTGCCAATAGACCAAATTACGCTGGTTTAAATGAATGGTTTTCATACTGGTCTCCTCTCAAGTTTTTTAAAGCATAACGGGCTGCTCTTCCACTAATGAACGGTACTGGCCGCTGTAAAATAGCAATGGCTCTTTGTCTTCAAGATGAATATCGGTTACCCTGCCAATAAACAAGGTGTGGTCACCTTCCACATGCTCAGCAGATACTTCGCAGGCAACCTGTACCACAGAGCCAGGCAATACTGGTTTCCCATCAAGACGAGCGAACTCCACTTCTTTATGTTCTTTCAATTGGCCTGCGAAAATCATCGAAAGCTCTTTCTGTTCAGTTGCTAAGATATTAACTGTAAAAATCTTGCTTTCTTTGATTTTGTTTAAGATTTTTGCTTTTTCGCCGATAGATATGACGACCAGCTTTGGATCAAGTGATACCGACATAAACGCATTTGCAGTCATTCCATGAATGTTTCCCTCTACCTCTGTTGCAATAACAGTTACCCCAGTTGCAAACCTGCCCATTGCCGTGCGAAATTGACGATCGTCCATTATAAAAATCCTCCCTTAGTAAAATTTCTCTATCAAAATTTTTTCACTTTATCCTCTGACGCCGCTCTCAAAACCAAATAAGTCTTGCCCATATGCAGCAACTGCATCTTCATATAAAGACGTTTTATGTGTAGCAACTGCCATGATATCCCTTAAGAACAATTCCATTGGTCCGCCTTTATACAACGCACCACCGCCCAGCGTTAACAGCGATCTAACGGCAATATCCACACAAAGCTTAATCGCTTTGGTGCGCAGTGCAAAAAATTCAGAAGGCGGTGTTTGACAGTCATTCTTTTCATAGTCCACTAGCAGATCAATATACTTATCCATTAATGCTTCGGCGATTTGAAAATCAGTTGTCATTTCGGCTAATACCCGCTGGCTTCTTGGTGACTCACTTTCCCTTACACCATCCATTAAGCGTACTCTTTTTTCCGTGAATGCTTTAAATTCCTTCAGCATCCGCTCTGCTCCGCCGAGGGCCATGTAAGGAAATCCAATATAGAAAGATGGAAAGAACGGGACATGATAGAAGGGATAATTCGTATCATATTCATCTAAAGGCGGTCTCCTTGTTAGTTCCGCTTGGTCTAATCGTAGAATTCGCTCCATTGGCACATATACATCATTGGCAATAATCTGATTGCTTCCTGAACCTCTTAACCCGAACGTGTCCCAATTACGGACGATTTCTACTTCAGAAGTTTTCAACATTGGCAGGCAATATACAGGTTTCTCACTGTTAGGGAATTGAATCATGACCCCGACACCAACCCAATCACTATAGTTGATGCCACTGACAAAGCTCCATTTTCCACTAATGCGGTAACCATCGCCATCCTGTTCTGCTTTGCCTAGTGCAGCAAAGATATCGGCAATCAATCCGCCCGTATTGATGATTTCGTCTGCACCTTTTTCAGGGAGAAAAGCTGGGAGCATGTTGTGAAGCGGATAGAGATAGGTCAGCCATGCTGCTGAAATATTATAATTAGCTACCTTGCGAACAACCTTAGCAAACGTTTTCAAATCTGCCTGCGGACCGCCATATTTCTTTGGAAGCATCATCCGAGAAATTTGAGTTTCTTTAATGAGATCCACCACGTTTTGCGAAATGGTTGCATTTTTTTCTGCCTCAGCCGCCTCCTGCTCAGCTAATTTACCGATTCGTTCCGCGCCTTCTAGTAAATCTTCAACAGTGACAGGTGTTTCGTTTAATACTTGATTTGTCATTTTCTGCACCCCTTTTTGTTTATTAAAACTAATAGGTTATGGACCATGTCCGTTGCGTAAATAATATTTGGCATCGCTTACAATTGCAGTTCAGCAAAGTAACGACTGTTTGTAACTTGTAAATAAAGTTTAATACAATTCGAAATATTCCATCTAGGACAGAGAATGTTCATGTTTTTATATTAAATAGACACTTATTGTTCATCACCCCAAAAGTACTGTTGCGGCGACACATTCTAGTTCCCCTAGATTACGAAAAAAGGTCTAAGAAAAAACCACCCGGCTTAAGCCGGATGGCGTCTAATCGAACGTAATTTCCCCTATAGCAATTAACGATTTAATGATTAACAGCAATTGATGCATCTCCTTTGGGTCGCGAAGATCTTTTTCAAGCAAGCCTTCAATCCGGCTGATCCGATGCCGGAGCCCGCTCATCGATAAGGCCAGATCGATCATGGTTTGTTCAAGCTTGCCTCCGTTCAACAAAAAGCTATATAACGTTTTCAACAGTTCCAGCATTTTGGGATCCTGAATGTTATTCAATGGTCCAAGCTCCTGCGCGGCGATCATTTTGATCCCACTGATATTCTTTGAATTAATTAACACCCCTACGATCCCTAATGATTGAAATGAAACCATCTTCTGCTTGACTGCTAATCTTAACGCAATGGCTGCTTCCTCATAGCATCGAGAAGCTTGACCTATATCCTCCCCTAAGCGGCTGATGCCCAGTTTAAATAGACCCTTGGGATAGGTATGATTCATATAATCGAAGTATTCCTGCATCACATTTTGAATCGTCTTCTTTTGGAATGTTTCAATTGTCATTAATAACACCATGCTGCCTTCACGGTGCCCAGCCAAAATATTATGTTTTTTGTCCTTAAAATAGCGGAATGTCGTTTCAAATATTTGTTCCTGCAAAAGGAAGTCATCTTTTATCGAGCCTTGAGTTTTCCGATATTCCATCACTGCTATATAATATTTCTGTTCCAGGTTAACACCGGTATACTTCCCCCGCTTGATGACTTCACTTTCAGGCAGGCTGCCCTCTAGGATTTGTTCAAGAAAACTGCCTTTCATTCTTTCAAATGTTTCAAACCTTGTTTTTTCATTTAAGAGAATCAGAGAGGCCGCATTGGCAAATCGATCTAAAAATAAATAATCTTCTTCATGATAATGATTTTTCATATCTTCATAGAGAAAGGAGCAATAACCGATTACCTCCTTTTGTAAAAGGATTGGAGTAATCAGACGTTCTTGTATGGAGGTTTTGATGATTTTTTTTCTAAAAGGTAAATGCGGCGGCTTTGTGATTAATTGTAATTTTTGAAGATAACTTTCCATATCTGGCTTGATAACCATATATTTTTCCTGGTCCAGCCCCGAATAGGTAATTGTTTGATGAAGCGTATCTTCTACGATAATAGGAATCTGCACCGTGTCATAAACCATATCAGCGATTGTCTGCAAGTCGCTGCCATTGATAATCTCCTCTGTTAATTGGTTTTGAAAATGGGCCAAGCGGGTGACAACATTTTTTTGGTCAAGTAATTGGTCGTAGGTTAGCTCAAGTTCCTTTACAATCGGTGTTTCATTGTAAAAATCAAGTCCATCCTCTTCCTGAGGTTCCTCTTCCCATTCCTTTTTTGGCTTCATCACCCAGCGGCACTCCGAATCACCCCTGCCAACACAAGCAATTTCCTTAGCCAAAAGCGGCTCCTCAAATACGGTAGACATAAAGCCGCTCGCAAAACCAATTAACGTATGACAAACTGGTCCTTTTGACTGTCCTAAGCGTTTAAGATGCTCCTCGGCCTCATAGGAATCGTACCAAGTACCAGATGAATAAAAAGTTTGAATTTGTTTATTTTCCATTAGGTCATACGTGCAATCATGTTTAATCCCACTAATATGACCATTTTGAATGTGGAGGATTGGTCCAAACCGGATGAGATTTTCTAAAGAGGATTCAGTCCTTAGTGATTCATTGGCCACTTTAACTCCCATTTCCCAGCCATAATGAAATAAAAATCCCTTTATCCTTTTGATGCCAATATTTTTAACCAGCTGTTCCCTCAGAATACCGAAAACGGAAGCAGATGTGATTATTTTCCGATCAGCATTAACATGTTCATGGCTATAACTTTCTTCTGAGATTTTAACGGTCATGCCAACACATCCTGTTTGATAGATTTAACATTTAAGGCATGTAATTGTAACATTACCTTACTAAGCTTTCAGCCGCTAGTTTTTGATGTAAGCGTACACATATTATTCTAATGAAAATATCTCATTACTTCAAATCATTTTACTGGAAAGATAGTTGCTGAACTTTACATAATTAGAGTTCATTTCATAATTGTTTTTTTGAATCATTAAGCTGACCGATTTTCAACTTCCCTTTTAGGAAGCAAGGGGACGGTTCTCTTTCTTCTACAAAAAGAAGCAAGAGAACCGTCCCCTTGCTTCCTACGCTTTATAATAAGGCGGTACTCTGAGCCACTTATGACGCTCTAAATAATCTTTTACAGTTAAGCCAGCCATAGTTTTCTTTAAAATAATTTTCGAAAAAATCAAACCAACATCCGCACGAATTGACTCCGAGAGTCCTCTGGCAGCATACGTCACACCTGAAGCAAGATTATAGGACATTAGATTTGCTCTTTCTTCATCATTTAATTTTGCACCCTCCGGTATATTCGAAAAATTACCGATTGGTTTTTCAGAAGTTTTTTGCGGCAATGGGATACCTTCTTTAATTAGAAACTCTTTAATTTCATTTCTAATTGGTATATGCACAGTTTCCCTTATATCCTTTAATAGTTGTTTTAGTTCAGGATCTTCTGAAAGATTGTAGTGGATTTCTTCACTACGTAATGTCGTTTCCGTACCTAAAAGAAAAAACCAAAGGTTGGAAACCTCCATCACGTTCAAAGGTCTTTTCTCCCCGTCCATAAAAGGTTGGAATGCATCATGAATTACATCGAATAGATTCATATTTCTAAAATCCCACCAAACTTTGGATATATTTGTTCTGATGGTATTCTTCCCACATGAAAACTAAACCATACTAATTAAAATACCTTTGAAAAAGCCTATCTGCCGTGCGTAGAGCCAAGGCCTGTGTTGTAAGCGTTGGATTCGGTCCGCCTAAACTATTAAAATGGACGCTGTTGTCAGCAACATATAACCGTTTTACTTGGAATGATTCACAATTTTGATCGACCACGTAACCAATTCTCATTGTACTTTCGATATGAATCATCATGCCCGGAGGCCAATTAGACCAAATAATTTTTTTTGCTCCTGCCTTTCGTAACAAATCAGCTGCCAACTTTACCATCTCTTTGCGCTTTTTTCTAGATGGTTGGGTGGGTCTATAGCTAACAACAGGGACAGGCCCATTTTCATCGCTAACGTAAGGATCAACTGTAACTCCGTTTCGCTGAACCACATCATCGGCAGTAGATACTAAGATATTTAAAGTTTTACGGTAGGAGTTCATCCACTCTTTTAATCCATATCCAACCAGGCGCCCTTCAATATCCCATAAATCGTCTGTTTTAGCAGAGTGTAAAAAAGAATACCCCGATTCACTTAT
Organism: Bacillus sp. ISL-18; assembly: GCF_018613415.1. Taxonomy (GTDB): domain Bacteria; phylum Bacillota; class Bacilli; order Bacillales; family Cytobacillaceae; genus Neobacillus. Next base: position 261,740 of record NZ_JAGGQG010000003.1, read on the forward strand.
CCCATAAAAAGAAGCAGTCAATCCTGGGCTCATCCCAACCGACTGTAACGCTCCCACTCCTGGAACATCCAGTCTTGCCCCGCATGTATGTCCCACAAAGGGATTAAGTTCAGGGCTTCCCACTATAGAAAGCAAATCTTTTTCATCGAAGACTCCGGATACCCAGTCCATATAATGGTTTACCAAACCTCTCCCCACCCAGGGATTGTCCGGTAAGCCTGAATTTAACCAAAGGCGTGGACTTTCGATGCTTCCGGAAGCCATTACCACAATTTCCGCTCTTACCTCTTCCTGTTCTCCTGTCCATGTGTCCCTTATGTTTACACCAATGGCCCGCATTCCATTAGAATCGTTCTTTTCTGTAAGGACTTTTACCACAAAGGTATTGGGACGTATTCTCACATTTCCAGTCTGTAAGGCAAGCGGAACATAGCTGACATTTGTTGAGCGTTTTGCAATTTTATCCATAGACGGACCATGAGGACAGCCGTTGATACAGTGTCCAGCAAGTGTACATCCTTCCATCCAGGCTAGTTGTTCATCAGGAATATTGGGGTTGGTGATGTTTTCATTGGGAGGTAAGATGGCATTAGGCTGCGGCCTATATCCAGGGACTGTCACATCCAGTACAGGGATCATCGGCCACCCCGCCTTCTTAGCACCATAATAAAATAATTCTTCTTTGGCCGTTACCGGCGCAAAATTCACTGGCAATTCCGCCTCAACCTTTTCATAATAAGGGATAAGTTCCCGGTAAGATATGGGCCATACATGATCTATAGCTATTGGATATGCCCGGGGACAATTGGCCGTATAGGTTTGAGTTGTTCCTCCGACACCAGCGCATTGCCAAATCAAACCTTTCTGTTTCACATTCCGAAACCATTGGGCCCGGCTTCGATCTGCTGGCCCCCAGCGAAACCTACCGGAAACCAGATCATTCATATTCATTTCATACTTGTTTAATAATTGTTTATATAGATTTATATCCAAATCAGCCGGTGATGAGCTAAATTTATCTCCGGGTTCTCTATTTGGATGAGGCCACTTTTTATTACCGTACCATGGCCCGGCTTCCAGGACCAATACCTTTAAACCTTTTTCTCCCAATTCTTTTGCGATAACAGCTCCTCCACCACCTGCTCCAATGACAATCACATCCTGATTCCCCATTAGACCTTCCCCTTTTTATGTGGCATAAATGCTAAAAACCCTCGAAAATCACGGTATGCAAAAGACGGACCCGGATAATGGGACTGGACCCATCCAGGTGGAAAGTAATCAACTTTTCTAAACTCAGGAGTAGACTGACCTGTTGTTCCGTATCCTGTCCATTCTGAATAGAAGCCAAACAGTGTGAGTTGATTTAGTACATCAATCATAGTGTGGATAAGTGTCGGGTTATTTTGATAAGGAGGACTTAAGTTTTCAAGATTCAATTCCAGGCGTTCAATAAGGGTAAGGGACCTTAACCGGTCAACCAGTGATAACTTTGTGAACGGACCTCCACAATGTAAACTATTTATAATAAGAGGATAGACATTCTGTCGGGTCTTAATTAGTCGGATCGCTCCCTCGTCCAACAGTTCAGCGGTTGACCTCGTCATTGATCTTATGTTTAGTTTTGTTTTCACGGGAGGGGCAATTGAATGGTCCAAAATCCAAATTACATATTCATAAACCTTCAATTCCAATGCCCCTGGTAATTGAACATGCTCTAGTATTCTTGCAGTGTGAGGAGTTGCTGGAATAATTGCCTGAACAAGTGACTCGAAAGTGGACCTTATATAGCAATCGTCTGTTCTGTCACTTCCCTTAATCCCCATTTCCCCTCTCCCCTTCTAATAATAAGAATGAATCATACCATTCCTAATATTATTTATCAGCTCGTTTTTCTATGTCAGGAAGTTTTTAAGTTTCAAATGGCAACTTATTTCTCAACTTTTTAGCTAGTTCATATTGTGGGTTGTACCACTGAATGTGAAGGAAGCAAAAGAACCGTCCCCCTGCTTCCTAAATGAGAATAATAATGGATAAAAGAGAAATTATTATTCCCTATACTTATTATTAAACAAAGTATCTGTATAGTTGATACATTCCGCTTGACAATACGTTAGCTTGTATACGATAATACTTATTGAATTAGAATTATTATAGTTTACCAAAAACTATCAAATTATTTCTAGGAGGAATTTTGATTATGTCATTAATCGGAAAAGAAGTACAAGCATTCACAGCACAAGCTTACCATAATGGTGATTTTATCACTGTATCTGAACAAAACTTTAAAGGTAAATGGAATGTTGTTTGCTTTTATCCAGCAGATTTCACATTCGTATGCCCTACTGAGTTAGAAGATCTTCAAAATCAATACGCAACATTAAAAGATCTTGGTGTAGAAGTTTACTCTGTATCAACAGATACTCATTTTACTCACAAAGCATGGCATGATCACTCACCAGCGATCAGCAAAATTGAATACATTATGGTTGGTGACCCTAATCAAAAGATTTCTCGCATCTTTGATGTATTAGATGAAGAAGAAGGTCTTGCACAGCGTGGTACTTTCATCATCGATCCCGACGGTAAAGTTCAAGCTATGGAAATCAATGCAGATGGCATCGGTCGTGACGCTAGCACTATCGTTAACAAGATTAAAGCAGCACAATATGTTCGCAACAATCCAGGTGAAGTTTGCCCAGCTAAATGGCAAGAAGGCGGAGAAACACTGAAGCCAAGTCTTGACCTTGTAGGTAAAATCTAAGCAGTACATTTAAAAAATCTAAGGGAATTGGAAGCTTCCAATTCCCTTTTTAGTACATATTGAAACTACTATTTTGGATTTACAGTATTACCTTTTAAAAACCTAGTGATATTGGGATTTTTCTCTTGACTGGTAATTATTTTTATATGATAATAATTATTGAATTAGAATTATTATTATTTACTTACTACTCAACTGACTCGCAGGAAAAATTTAAGGAGTGAGATTATGATACTAGATAAAGAAATAAAAGCTCAATTAGCCCAATATCTTCAACTGATGGAGGGAGACGTGCTGCTTAAAGTAAGTGCAGGTTCCGATGACGTTTCTCGCGACATGCTAGATTTGGTCGACGAATTGGCCAACATGTCATCCCATATTAAAGTCGAGAAAACTGAATTACAAAGAACACCAAGCTTTAGTGTAAATCGTGCCGGTGAAGATACTGGTGTCACTTTTGCTGGTGTGCCGCTTGGACACGAATTTACTTCATTAGTATTAGCTCTATTGCAAGTCAGCGGCAGAGCTCCTAAGGTTGATCAGAAGCTTATTGACCAAATAAAAAACATTAAAGGCGAATATCATTTCGAATCTTACATCAGTCTTACCTGCCACAACTGTCCTGATGTTGTCCAAGCTTTAAACATCATGAGTACGCTAAACCCTGGCATTACGCATACGATGATTGATGGCGCAGCGTTTAAAGAAGAGGTAGAAAGCAAAAACATCATGGCTGTACCAACTGTATTCCTAAATGGGGAATCATTCGGCAGCGGCCGTATGACACTTGAGGAAATCATCGCCAAGATGGGCAGTGGTTCAGATGCATCCGAGCTTTCTGACAAAGAACCATTTGATGTCCTTGTTATTGGGGGCGGTCCTGCTGGTGCAAGTGCAGCGATCTATGCGGCACGTAAAGGGATTCGTACTGGTATTGTCGCTGAACGCTTTGGCGGCCAGATTATGGACACTCTAGGAATTGAGAACTTTATCGGTACAAAATATACAGAAGGTCCTAAACTAGCAGCAAGTCTTGAAGAGCATGTAAAAGAGTACAATGTCGATGTCATGAACCTACAGCGTGCTAAGCGTTTAGAGAAGAAAGACTTTATTGCCATTGAACTTGAAAACGGTGCTGTTCTAAGAAGTAAAACGGTCATCCTTTCGACTGGTGCACGCTGGCGTAATGTTGGTGTCCCTGGTGAAGAAGAGTTTAAAAACAAAGGGGTAGCCTACTGCCCTCACTGTGATGGTCCATTGTTTGCAGGAAAAGATGTTGCTGTTATTGGCGGCGGTAATTCCGGTATTGAAGCAGCCATCGATCTTGCAGGGATTGTCAACCATGTAACTGTTCTTGAATTTGCGCCAGAATTAAAAGCTGACTCCGTCCTGCAGGACCGTCTTTACAGCCTGCCTAATGTTACGGTTATAAAGAACGCGCAGACAAAAGAAATTACCGGTACTGACAAGGTAAATGGCATTTCTTATATTGACCGTGAAACAGGAGCAGAACATCATGTTGAATTGCAGGGTATATTTGTTCAGATTGGTCTTGTTCCAAATACGGATTGGCTGGAAGGAACACTTGAACGTACACGCATGGGTGAGATTGTGGTAGATAATCATGGCGCAACAAGTATCCCTGGAGTGTTTGCGGCAGGAGACTGTACAAATAGCCCATATAAGCAAATCATTATATCAATGGGATCAGGTGCTACCGCCGCTTTAGGGGCATTCGATTATCTGATCCGAAATTAATTTTTGCATTTACGTACACATTAAGGGAAATGGATGAATCCAATTCCCTTTTGTTATCTATAAAGGTACAATTCATTTCATCATTTCTGAACGCATCCCTTCCCCCTAATAATGCAGCCTTTACTTGGATAGGCTAATATTCCAGGTACTTTGCTGTTTTGTTAGGAGTTGAATGAGGATGAAAAAAAGCTTGCTTGCTGGTCTTGTTTGTCTTTCTATTACAGCTTCTCCCTACTTCGTTTTAGCACAGCCACTTCAAAGCACAAAGATTAACTATAGACAAATGGACTTGCGCCCTATTTCCACGGATGTTATTGTTATTGCTCATAGAGGGGCGTCTGCCTACGGACCGGAAAATACACTGGCAACCTATAAGCAGGCAATATTAATGAAGGCTGATTATATAGAATTAGATTTACAAATGTCGAAGGATGGCCAGTTAATTGCCATGCATGATGAGACACTGTCAAGGACGACCAATGCCAAAAAACTCTTTCCGAATCGTTCCCCATGGCGGGTAAGCGATTTTTCACTCGAAGAAATCAGACGTTTGGATGCAGGTTCTTGGTTTAATCGTGCATATCCCGCTCAGGCAAAAAAGGAATACATCGGGCAGCATGTCCCCACCCTTGAGGAGGCCATCCAATTTGTGAAACAGCATGAAAATGGAAGAGTCGGTATTTATATTGAAACAAAAACACCGGGCGTGTACCCAGGAATGGAAGAGTTAGTAATAGAAACTTTAAAAAAGACCCAAGTTCTCGATGACCGGAATCTTTTTTTGGAATCATTCAGTGAGCAAAGTCTTCGTAAATTGATTAGCCTCGCTCCTAAAGTAAAAGTGATTCAGCTTTATAAAGGAAGGACGCTTGCAGGTAAGAATTTGCACCAAGAATTCAAGCGAATCTCGGAATATGCTGCTGGAATCGGTCCCTATAAGGGGTTTGTGTCTCGGAAGTTGATGAAGGCCGCTCATCTGAATCACCTTCTCGTCCATCCGTGGACCGTCGATTCTCAGTATGAAATGGTTTCATTGCTTTCGCTTGGTGTGGACGGTGCGTTCACCAATACGACCGACCAACTCGTGGATTTACTAGAAAAGCCATTTATCTCACATGGAGCAGCAAACGGTAAGGTTACCAACTCATCCGCTATTTTGTGGGCTCGTACCAATGGAGATACAAGAGTACAATTTGAAATTTCAACTGACAGCCATTTTAAAACAAATCTTCTTGTTAAAACCAGCCATGCTGATGATCAGCACGATTTTATCGTAAGCGTTGAATTTGTCGGATTAAAGCCTGGTACAAAATATTATTACCGGGCTCATGCGGTCTCTAGCCAATATCACGTGACCGGTTCGTTTCAAACAGAACCTGAGAAAACAGTAAAAGGCCAATAAAGAAGTATGACAAACACTCTAATTCTAAGATTAATTTATATAAAAACAAAAAATAGCAGCCCCATCAACTATTGACGGACGCTGCTATTTTTTATGGTTTCATTGTCTCCCAGCTGCCAACATGGTGAACAGCTACTCCGCTGTACCCAGGCGTACCGGTATAGAAGCTTTTTACTTTGGCCAATTCCTGGTTCATGTATGCTTCCCCTTCTTCAAAAAAGGAAGTTGCTCCACCTTCATCCGTCTGTCCTGTTTCTACACCAATAACAAGCTGTTTATTGTATTTTCCCGCAAGGGCTATTTCATTTTTGACTAAGTCAATAATCATGGATGCTGAATCACGGTAAGCCATAATGGTGACACCATTTGTATTGGCTATCACCCATTCAGCAAGTGTTCCTTTTCCATAGGTGTTTTTATAGGAAGTCTCATCAAACCAGAAAGGAATGTCTGCTTCTAAAGGAAGTGTTAAAGAAACTGCACTGCTGTTCGCTTTTAGTAATAATGATTGATAGGATTTTACTGTAGCAGCCTGATTGGTTGACCAGCCGCTGTATAAATAAGGTTCAACATCTAAGTGAACACCAGCAAATTGTTGATCAGAAGAGGATCCAGTTTGATAAGTCTTCAGCCAATTCATTAAAAGGTCTACGTTTCTGTCGCCCTTCGGCGCCACCCAGTTAGGTCCGCCATCTAGAGCGTATATCTTCATTCCCTTGGCAGAGGCTTTCTCGATAAAACTTCGGTAAACGGTTAGCGGGATATCACGGTCAATTTGCAAATAAACTTTGTTCACGTGCTTTCCTTCTAGGAAAGAGAGAGTACCTGATTCATCATTCACCAATTTCCATGGATTCCAAAGCCATGTAGCCAGCGTTTCTGTATCCGATGCTTTGACATTCCATCCTAAACCTCCAGCAAAAATCGAGAAAAAGACAACTACTGAGATTACTAGTTTTTTCACTATATTCCCCTCCATTCTGTCACCCAAGGCTCACAGAATGGAACCTGGCAGCCAGACGACCGTACGCTAAGACTGCGGTTAGGCTCATGGCTTTGCGTCCTTCCCTTTCTGAGAAGTTTGCCTTTATCAGAATTATTTTTTCTAAAAAACATCATTTGTTCAGGTCTAAATTATATAATAATTATTTATCTATCGATATAAAGATTTTTGAATAAATTTGAACTTTTTTCTTCGTTATGACTAATTAGAAATAACCTCTTTAAAAAGAGTCCTAAATTGCTCCCGATCCTCTGCTGTAAAGGGCTTTGGTCCTTTTGTTCGTTTTCCGCTTTTTCGAGCCATTGCACTAAAATAGCGTGTTTGTAATAATTGGTCAATATTTTCATTTGTATAGCGAAACCCTTTATGATGGAGGACTATATTACCTTTTGCTAAACCTAGCGAAGCAAGACCATAATCCTGCGTAATAATAATATCTCCAGCTTCTGCCAGCTTCATGATCCGATAATCGGCTGCATCTGCTCCAGAATCAACATAAACGGTTTCCACCCCAGAAGGTTGCTCTGCATTAGAAAAATGAGAAAAACTTGTAACAAGAATAACAGGAATATTTGCCTTCCTACCCTCAAAAATAACAACATCTTTAACCGGACAAGCATCGGCATCCACATAAATTTTCATCTGAATCTCTCCCCTAAAGAAGTTCGAATACTAGTGATACTATTGATTAATTGTGCTTTTGTCAAACTATGTAAGCAAAGGTAAGCAAAGGGACGGTTCTCATGCTTCCAAAGGGAAAGCGTTTATTAAACTCAAGAGATATTTGTCAACTATATTATTCCTGTAAAGATTAACGCTGCCCTAGAACGACCAAAAAGGCATGCCGGGAAATTTCATCCCTGCATGCCTCCTTCTATCCTATTCAATAAACTAATCTAAAAAGCAGCCTTAGATCACTCGGGATGTGACAATTCCCTCGATTTGGTTGATTTTTTCCACCAACCCAGGAATCACTTCCCCATTTACTTTATTTTCAATGTCAATCATGGTATAGGCAAATTCGCCGCGGCTTCTGTTTACCATGTCAGCAATATTTAAATTATAGCTGGAAATAGCTGAAGTAATCTGCCCAACCATGTTCGGAATGTTTCGGTGGAAAGCTGCCACACGACGTTTTCCTGTGTAAGGAAGTTCAGCGTTTGGAAAATTAACAGAGTTTTTGATGTTTCCAGTTTCTAAAAATTCCTTCACCTGACGAGCTGCCATGATGGCACAATTTTCCTCAGATTCTGCTGTAGAAGCACCAAGGTGTGGAATGGAAATTGTATTCTTCATTTTTAATACATTTTCATTCGGGAAGTCCGTAATATACTTACCGACAACTCCTTCTTCCAATGCCACCGCCATATCGACTTCGTTCACCAACTCACCGCGTGAGAAATTCAAAATATGAACACCAGGCTTCATAATGCCGAAGGAATCTTTATTGAACATTCCTTTTGTATCATTGGTTAAAGGCACGTGAACCGTAATATAGTCTGACTCAGCAAACAGTTGTTCAATTGTCATGGCACGCTGTACATTACGAGATAAGTTCCAAGCTGTGTCAACCGAAATGAACGGATCAAACCCGATCACATCCATATCTAAATCGAGAGCATCATTGGCTACAAGTGCACCAATTGCACCTAACCCAATAATTCCCAGTGTTTTTCCTTTGATTTCTTTCCCGACAAATTGCTTCTTGCCTGCTTCCACAAGCTTTGGCACTTGGTCTCCTTCGCCTTCTAATGTCTTTGTCCAAGCTACACCTGCAAAAAGGTTACGAGAGGAAGAAATCAATGACGTTAATACCATCTCTTTTACCGCATTCGCATTGGCACCAGGTGTATTAAAAACAACGATTCCCTGCTCGGTACATTTGTCGACGGGAATATTATTGACACCAGCCCCAGCACGTGCAATTGCTTTTAAGTTATCTCCGAAATCCAGTGAATGCATATTAAAACTGCGAACAACAATTGCATCAGGGTTCTCACTGTCATTATCAATGGTAAAATTCCCTTTACTAAATACCTTTAGCCCGCTTTCCGCGATGCTATTTAATGTTTTAATTGTCTTCACGTTGTCTGCTACTAGTGTGCTCATTTGGTATACCTCTCTTCAGATAGGATAATTTATGAAAATATTAAATCAAAATAAACTTTACATTGTACAGAATTTCACAATTACATTATTATGGAAGACCGCCTCCTGGTATATAGAAAGAGGTAAGGGAAAACTATTCTTCCCTTACCTCTGCCCAGGCGAACGGCTCCGACACCATGTGCTCCCTCACGGTTATCCGTGTTTCGCCAGTTACACAAGGTCTTTTTAATTTATTTGTATTTTAACAAATATTCTAATACTTTTCAATTGTAAAATAAACATATTAAAAACAATGTTTTTACTTTTTAAAGATTAGTAATGTTGACTATGAGCATCAGTCATTCTCTTTATTTTTCAACATACCAAAAACCTGCTCTACATCCTTATCGCCGCGTCCAGATAAATTCACAATCAGCACATCATCCGCTGTTAATTCTTTTGCTAGTTTAACTGCATAGGCTACTGCATGAGAGCTCTCTAGTGCTGGAATAATCCCTTCTGTCTTACTAAGTAATAGGAATGCATCTAGGGCTTCCTGTCCCGTAACCGTTACATACTCACCTCTGCCGCTTGTCTTTAAGTAGCTATGCTCTGGACCCACACCAGGATAATCAAGCCCAGCGGCAATCGAGTAGGTTGGTTTCGGATCTCCCTTTTCGTCTAATAACGTTAAACATTTAAACCCATGGATGACGGCTGGTACCCCTTCACTTAGGGTTGGAGCCTCCGCTGGTTCTACCCCGATCAGCCGGACATCCTCTTCGTCAATGTAGTGAGCAAATGCCCCAATGGCATTACTTCCGCCGCCCGCACAAGCGATGACTGCAGTTGGCAGCTTTCCTTCTTTTTCAAGGATCTGGCGTTTGGATTCTTCACTAATAATCGCCTGAAAATGTTTGACCATCGTTGGATACGGATGCGGTCCGACAGCAGATCCCAATAAATAAAACGTATTGTTATAGTTTTGGACTAAATCTCCTAAAGCCTCATCAACAGCATCCTTCAGACGGCCTTGCCCCTTTGAAACGGGAACAACCTTGGCACCTAGTAATTCCATCCGGAAAACATTAAGTGCTTGCCGTTCGGTATCTAACTTGCCCATATAGATCACACATTCCATTCCAAACATTGCACACGCTGTTGCTGTTGCAACTCCATGCTGGCCTGCTCCAGTTTCTGCAATAATCCGCTTAACACCCATTCGCTTGGCTAGTAAAATTTGCCCGATCGCATTATTGATCTTATGGGCTCCTGTATGGTTCAGGTCTTCTCGCTTTAAGTAAATTTTTGCTCCGCCGATTCTTTCCGTTAAATTTTCAGCGTAGGTTAAAGGATTCTCTCTGCCAATATACTCTCTTAAATAATATTTATATTCTTCGATAAATTCAGGATCATCCTTATGGCGCAAAAACTGTTGTTCCAACTCGTTCATTACGATTTGCAAATCCTCTGGAACAAAGCTTCCTCCAAATTCACCAAAATACCCTTTGCTCTCTACACTAACCTTTTCCATGCTCTCCTCGTCTCCTTCTAATCTATGTTTCAGTTCACTTAAAACTGAATATTCTAACTACTATTTTACCATTTTACTCCATTCTAGCAAATTATTTTTATTAGGATGGTCGTAAGTTTCTAAATAAAAAAAGTACCCTCGGAAATTCCCCAAAGGTACTTTAGTATAAATGAATTTGGCCTAACGATAATCAGGCACTAATTTAGTCACGCCGTGAATCTTTTAAAAATCAATGTGGCATTATGTCCGCCGAAACCTAATGAATTTGAAAGAACGACTTGTACATCCTTCGTCTTTGCCACATTAGGGACATAATCTAAGTCTAGTTGTTCATCCGGTGTTTCATAGTTAATGGTTGGGGGAATGATCCCTTCCTTAATGGCTAATAAAGATAAAATCGCCTCAATTGCCCCCGTTGCCCCCAATAAGTGGCCTGTCATTGATTTTGTCGAACTGACCGAAAGCCTATAAGCATGGTCCTTGAACACTTCTTTAATCGCTAATGTTTCATACAAATCGTTATAATAAGTCGATGTCCCGTGGGCATTGATATAGTCCACTTGTTCTGGTTCTATTCCTGCATCCGCTAAGGCTAAGTTCATTGCGCGCTGGGCCCCTTCGCCGTCTGGTGCAGGGGTTGTAATATGATGCGCATCCCCTGTAGCCCCATAGCCGATTAGTTCTCCATAGATGTGAGCACCACGGGCTAAAGCATGGTCTAATTCCTCTAACACGACAATCCCCGCACCTTCACCAATTACAAAACCGTCACGATTCTTATCAAAAGGCCGGCTTGCTGTAGCAGGATCTGGATTTTTTGAAAGAGCAGTCATGTTAGAAAAGCCGGCAACAGTCATCTCTGTGATCGTTGCTTCTGTTCCACCGGCAATCATCATATCCACGTCGCCTTTTTGAATCACCCGAAAGGCATCGCCGATTGAATTGGCACCTGATGCACAAGCGGTTACGGAACAATTGTTGATTCCTTTTGCGCCGAGTTCGATGGAAACTTGACCTGCCGCCATATCCGGGATAAACATTGGTATCGTAAATGGGTTAACTCTTCTTTGGCCTTTTTCAATAAATTTCTTATGTTGTTCCTCAAACTCACCTAAACCGCCAATTCCAGAGCCAATCCAAACTCCGACCCGTTCAGGCTGAATATCCTCACCGATTTGAATGCCCGCATCCTGGACAGCCATTTTACTTGCGGCCACAGCAAACTGACTATAACGTCCCATTCTTCTAGCTTCTTTTCGATCCATAAATGCTTCTGGGGAAAAGTCTTTTACTTCAGCGGCAATTTTCACATCTACTTTTTCGATATCAAATAATGTTGCAGGACCAACACCTGATATTCCATTCTTAATGTTATCCCATGTAGTGAAAGCATCATTCCCCAAAGGAGTGACGGCTCCAATACCTGTAATCACAACTCTATTCATTAAACGTTCTCCCCCACCCGTTTTTATTAAAAAGTATCACAAATACCTTTATTCCCTTCGTCCATCCCTTCTATTCTAACGAAAATAGGGGTGTTGGACAAATAAGGAGCAAACAAAGGGACGGTTCTCTTGCTCCTCGAAGCAGAAGTAGGAGAACCGTCCCCTTGTTTCACTACGCCTTATTGTAACCACGTTTACAATCTCGAACCAGCACTAGGTAGCAGAGAAGCGCACACACTGTGCAAAATATAATAACTTGTCCCATGGGAGTCGCTGTGTTGCTGCCCCCAAGTCCAACTATCGGTGTTGCTATTGCGCCAAGCCCCATCTGTGCCAAGCCTGTTAGGGCAGATGCGCTCCCTGCGTGTTTGCCCTGTCTCTCCATTGCTAAAGATGTACTGGCAGGACCAATGAGACCTACACACGAAACAACTATGAAAAGCGGAGGAAGTAACCCGATTAACCCTGCCTCAACCTGAATCATCATTAGCAAAAGCAAGCTTCCTAGACCAGCAAGTATTAACCCGCTGACAAGTACCTTCTTTTCTCCGTATCGTTGACATAGCTTAGAACTAAGTTGTGAGGCAAAAATGATACCAATACTGTTAGTCGCAAAAATAGCACTATAAGCCTGTGGGGAAATACCATAGAATTTTTGTAAAACAAATGGCGACCCAGAAATATAGGCAAACATAGCGGCCATTATAAAACCTTGCGACAATACATAACCCATAAATACTCGGTCTCTTATAAGGGTTTGCATAGAAGAAAGCGTCTGCTTAATTCCTCCCGTCTGACGTTTTTCCAGCGGTAAACTTTCAGGCAATTTATAGATTACGCCCACCAGTAGTCCTATCCCTAAAGTAGCAAGTATGAGGAATATACCTTGCCAAGATGTAAGACGAAGCAGCTGCCCTCCTATTATAGGAGCAACAATCGGCGCGATCCCGTTCACTAGCATTAAAAGAGCAAAAAATTTGGTCATCTTGTTACCTGTGTAATAGTCCCGTACAACAGCACGTGAAATAACAAGTCCAACAGAACCAGCAAGACCTTGAATTAACCGTAAAATAATCAGAACCTCAATGGAGGACGTAAATGCACAAAGAAGTGATGAGACGATAAAGATGACCATCCCGATAATAAGCGGGATCCGGCGGCCGCGAGCGTCACTTATTGGTCCCGCAATTAATTGTCCAAATGCAAGTCCCAACAAACAGAACATCAGACTTAGTTGTGCTAAAGACGTACTAGTGTGTAAATCTGAAGTCAAAGTAGGTAAAGCAGGCAGGTACATATCCATGGAAAATGGAGCAAGTGCAGATAAAAAACCTAGTACGATAACAATCCCAATTTGTTTTTCACTATTAGTACTAATTCTTTCTTCTAATTTATTCTCTGTTTTCAGATTCATCCCTTTGCCTCCCGGTTGAAACAGCGTAATCTTATTAGGCTGACAATCTACTCTAAATTTTTGATAATTTGCTTTAATACCTGAAAACAAATGTCTATTTCATTCTGACTTATCCATTTGTTGCATGTTGCACATTATTGAACTTCACAATTATATAGAAATTTAAATGTTCCAACAATATATGTTTATTTAATATTTGTTTAAACACATAAAATTCTTTGCGGGGAGCAAAGGGACGGTTCTCCTGCTTCGTAAGCATGAGAACCGTCCCCATGTTTACCCCTGTTTTCCCTTGGGCAATAATTAGGCGTATAATTAGGTGACTATGAAACAACATGACAGAATGGTGAGGATGAAAAAGTATGGAATTAAATGAACAATGTATGTATTGCATGGAGGATGAACGACGCGACAACCTGATGATTGAAATAGCTAAGCTAGATGTTTCAACCCTCTTTCTTTTTAAAGAACAGACATATACGGGCCGGTGTAATGTGGTCTATAAGGATCATGTCAAAGAATTATTTGAGCTTGACCCAGAGGAATTAGCTGCTTTCATGAACGATGTAAAGAGGGTAGCTGCCGCCGTAGATAAGGCTTACCATCCTAATAAAATTAATTATGGAGCGTATGGAGATACCCTGCATCACCTACATATGCATATTGTGCCTAAATACGAAAATAAAGAAAATTGGGGTTCCACTTTTGAAATGAACCCAGGAAAAACATATTTAACAGATGAAGAATATCAGAATATGATTGAAACGATTAAAAAGGCTTTATAACGTAAATTTCCATCTCAGTCTTGAAGATCACCTAACAAATATCTATTAAAAGAAACAAGTCGTTCATGCCAATTATTACAACTTGTTTCTTTTTTTCACTCTTTACTAGTTAGATTTAAGAATTCACTGATTCTATCAACATGGTTATCTTTTAGATAAGTGCTATACAAGCTACTGGACAGGCGGATAGGATCACCAAAAAAGTAACGCTCATATTGAGTCTATCTTGTACCAAATGAACTCATGGTAAGATCCCATGCCAAGCGGAATACCTTAACCCGGTCCTCCGCATTCATACATTGTGCCTGTAAATATTGATCTAGGTCTGCTCTTATTTCTGAATCAAAGGATTTCTCAGTTGGTAATGAGACCATACCACTAGCCCCGATAATTTGTACAATTTCAATGAAACGTGGATATATTTTAGGAAAAACATTACATGCGACCTGTAACGGAACCATACTAGGGCGCATAAAGCCCCATTCATCCAGCTCTGCATCATTTTCTGATTTCTCAACTAATGCCTTCATGGTTTCAAGACCGATGATGATTTCAGAAACCTTTTCGTGGATATGTTGATATTCACTTACATTTATCGTTTTGACAAGAAGTTGCGTAACGCCGAGAATAAATTCTGTTTTAACAATTTGTCTGGTCACAACTTGATGGTAGGCAAAGGTGTGAAAAGAGCTTTTGCTCATGAAATCATTTGCGGCTTCCACATTATCGTAATAAAATACTCGATCCCATGGAACTAGTACATTATCAAAGACTACGATGGAATCCATCTCCTCATATCTCGAACTAAGGGGATAATTAAAAGTGGACTCTCCTCCTACAAATGATTCTCTGCAAATAAATTTTAATCCTTTTGTATTGGAAGGGATGGAAAAGGCAAAGGCTTCATCTGGGTCTAGAAATAATCTAGGAGCAGTAATAACCAGGACTTCATCTGTTAACCCCCCTTGAGTAGCGAGCAGGCGAGCCCCTTTTATAATGATTCCTTGTTCAGTTCGATCAATCACCTTAGCAGAAATGGGCTGATCAGAAAGTTCCAAATATCCCTGAGAACGATTGACTTGAGGGGTAATAAATGTGTGGGTAAACGAGAGGTCTTGTTTCATGGCTCGTTCATACAAAGATTGAATATTTTCAGGAAAACAATTTTCCTTGTCTTTTAGCAGTCTGGCTGAGGCGGCGAAGCTCATTACAGCTGTGTTCATATAGTCTGGGCTTCTTCCCATCATTCCATGGGTGAATCGGGCCCAGTGTTCGATCATCTTCCTTCTTCTTTTTAAATCCTCTACTGTTTTTGGCTGCAAATAAGATAATCCTATTGGTTCTTCTTTATCTGATAACTGAAAAGTCATTTCCTCTTTTAGTTCGGGATCATTCTGTAAGTCATACAAAGAAGCCTTTTCTTTCAGAATTCCTTTAAAGGCAGGATGCTCCGAAATGGCCCCTTTGATTTTTGCACCGTCATACCAAATTTCATTTTCCAGCTTATTTAAACGTTCAATAAAATCCTTTCCATTAATAGTTCCCATTTTCCCCCTGCTCCCTAATAGTAATTACTCCGAAAACGTACTAGCTCTGTTAATATCATTGTATTATAAGGAACAAAAGCTTGTTCCGCTTGGAAAAGCCTTGTTTTAAAATGGAGAAAATGTCCAATCCACCGCAAAAAAAGATGCACGGGGACGGTTCTCTTGCTTCCGAAGCAGCAGAACCGTCCCTATGCACCTTATCCATTAACCACAAACGGTTAATAATGTTTCTTTCTGTTCGATTGCTTCTTTTGCTGTTGGATTTATTTCTGCATAGTCTGCACTATTGGTGATGATAATTGGCGTTGTTACTTCACAGCCTGCTGCTTTAATTTTTGCGATGTCAAATTCGACTAATAAATCTCCTGCTTTTACGGTGTCGCCTTGTTTTATATGAGCGGTAAAGTGTTCTCCTTCTAATCGAACAGTATCCATGCCAACATGGATGAGGATTTCCATGCCATTATCGGATGTAATGCCAACGGCATGTTTGGTTCTGAATAGGGTCGTTACCAAACCATTTACTGGTGAAACTACTTTTCCTTCTGTAGGTTCAATTGCAACGCCTTTCCCCATTACCTCACTTGAAAATGCTGCATCTTCTACTTGGTTTAATGGAATTACTTTTCCATTTAATGGACTTGCGACCACTTGAGTACGGTTCTTATCAAAAACTTTTGATGCCTTTGGTTCATTAGGTATTTTTTCTTTATTTGCTGGATCCTTGAAACCGAATAAATACGTTAAAATAAACGCTACGGCAAATCCTGCCACTAATGCAATGATTGCCCCATAGAAAGACATATCTAGTGATGAACCTGGTTTGATAAAGGCTGGGAAAACGAAAATCCCCATTCCGCCAAACATCCACAATTTCCCTGCAATAGCAGCAATGATACCACCGCCAACTGCACCACCAATACAGCTCATAATAAACGGTTTCTTAAGTGGTAATGTTATACCGTAAATAGCTGGTTCGGTTACACCGAAAATACCTGAAATGAACGCTGGAACACTGAGTGATTTCAATCCTTTGTTTTTTGTCTTTAACATAACCGCTAAAACGGCACCAATTTGTGCGAAACATACCATAACGGTTGTTGCTAGAACTGGATCGTAATGTAACGTTGTTAAGTTGTTAATGGCGATTGGAACAAGTCCCCAGTGAAGTCCGAAGATAACGAATATTTGCCAAAACCCTCCGATGATTAAACCAGCGGCAACAGGGCTTAACTTATAAATCCATAATGTTGCTGCACCAAGAAGACTGCCTGCCCATGTAGCAATTGGTCCAATCACTAAGAACGTTAATGGAACCATAATGAGTATCGTTAAAAATGGTACAACGAAAGTTTTTACCACATCGGGAACAATTTTTTTGAACCCTTTTTCTACTTTTGCTGCGAAGAAGGATGATAGTAAAATCGGAATAACGGATGAAGCATAGCTCATCATGATGACTGGATACCTAAGAACGTAATGCGAATATCAGACTGAAATAACGTTCCTTTAAATAGTGTATAAAGTGGATTTCCTGCTGTTAACGTTGACAATGTTGGATGCACCAAAGCCGCAGCAATGGCCATTCCGATAAAAGGCGTTCCACCAAATTTTTTCATTGCTGTGTAGCCTAAAAAGATCGGTAAGAAATTGAATAAACCGTCTCCTGCGATATTCAGTAAGTTATACGTTCCTGATGTTGCTGACACCCAGCCTAAAGCAAGGATTAGGGCAGCTAAACCCTTAATCATACCCGTTGCAGCTAGCACACCAAGAATCGGCGTGAACACGCCTGAAATCATATCGATGAATTTGGCACCCATTCCAACTTTCTCATCTTTGCTTGAATCGTCATTTGAAGAAGCACTCATATTCGCTACTTGTAAGAATGTTGCATACACATCTGGTACGTGGTTACCAATAACAACCTGATATTGCCCGCCGCTTTGCATAACGGTCACAATGCCCTCTAGATTTTTGATTTCCTCTGTTTTGGCGATTTTCTCGTCCTTTAATTTAAAACGAAGTCTTGTCACACAATGAAACACACTATTAATATTTTCTTTCCCGCCGACTAGCTCTAAAATGTTCTTTGTTAATCCTGTGTAATCTTTTTTAGCCATCAAAAACACCTCCATTATTTATAAAGCCATTTTTGTATCCGCTTTCAGTCCAAGAAAAACAAAAAACCTAAACTACTCAGAATATAAGAACATAGCATTCTCATACTTTGAGTAATTTAGGTTTTGCCTGCCGGACAGTAACAATCCTAAAAGGGAATGTTTTATTAAATTTATACTTTTATTCTAGCATGGAACACCAAAATGTCAACGTTTACATTTTTATATTTTCTGAGATATTTATGACCTCTTTCAAAAGATTAATACGAAGTCTATCAAAAACCAGAATAGTGATACTGCGCCAAATGGAGACGGTAAAACAGCAACCCTATTCTGGTTTCCCCATCCATAACACTTTTCTAACCATTTATATTATTTAGAAGGAAAGACCTTATCCCATCGTTCACTGTCGAGTGCCCAATAAAAATATTTGTCCTCATCCTTATACACAATGATATTTTTGCCATTCGGTAGTTTACAGCCCATAATCGGGTCTACATCCTCTATGTTATAAATTGTTGGTCCATACCAAGGGTAGCCATCCGCTTTGTTATCCCTCATCCAAAATCCCATTCCACCCGTTTTTAGTTTACAAACAACTCCAAATTGGCCTGATTTATTTTCGAAAAATATCGGATCTCCTGTAACACCTTTTGCAAACTTTTCACTCTTCTTCCAGCTGCCATCCGGTAACTGATAATAGTGGACTAAGGAAGAGTTCGACCGGGCAACCAGTTCTAAATTTCCAAATGTACTTTTAATTGGAAGTGAAACAGAATAATTTTCGTTATTGTTATCATACCATGGATATTCCTTGCTTTTGTACTGTCTAGTATTATATTCCTTGTCGAGATTAAGGATTAATTTCCTAACTGGATCCGCTTGGTCGCGAATGACGGGATGAGCCAGACCGTTAATTTCAGTTTGATTTAGGCAGTAAATCATTTCATCTATGGTAAAGTATGGACGATATCTTATCATCCTTGTGTCCATTGTATTGGGATATTTTTTCACCTTGAATCCAAGTTCCTTTGCCATGTTAACGTAAAATATTTCATCTGTACCAAAAGAAATGGTTTCGATTAAAGCATTTTTTAACTTTTGTTTTCTTTCTGGATCCAGCAGTGCTTTCACTACCGGTCTGGAAATTACCTGGCCGACATTAAAAACTCCATAGTACGGTTTGAGATTAAATAATTGTTTCCACCTGTTTTTGTCTTTCTTCATTTCATTTCCGATATACCAATCTTCTTCCGGAATTCTTAGCTTCACCGCCATATAATCGGCATCCTTCATTTGGGATTGAATAAATTCCTCATATCCTTTTTTAATGAACAGTGCATCAGAATCAATATTAATAAAATATTTATACTCAATTCCCAATTCTTCTAACCATTCCATTACTTCCATAAAATAAATGGTCGTCCATCCCCGCACTAACTTATGGCTATAAGGACAAACAGGTACGCCTAATCCCTCACAGAGTGTTGGATCATTTCCCCCGTTATATAAAACTATTGTACTGTTGGGGCAATAGTATCGGACATTGTCAATTAACTGCTTGACTAACTCTCTATCTTCATGAACAAGGACGGCAAAACAAATTTTGCTATTTGGTGGTTCTGGTAAGATATTTTGATAATTAACTAGTGTATGATCTTGATGTTCTTCTAGAGTCCTATTCCGTTCCTTAATGAGCTCCTTTATTTTCTCTTTGTCGCCGCTGGCACGTTCATAACGTCCAAGAAGTTTCGCATTATCTATACCGTGTGGATTTGTTTGATAGCTTGAACCCGGATGCCATAAGTGAAATACTTTCCCTTCCAAATTGATTAGATTTCCACAAATCGTCCGAGCTGCATGGGAAAAAGCATCGTCTTCTCCACCCCAGCCAATAAATCGTTCATCAAAACCGCCAACTGCTTCGAAGTTTTCTCTTGATATGACAAAAAGCTTTCCAGCAAATCCTTCATAAACCCAATTGGATTTGGTACATTCTTCAGCTGTTACCTCTATTGGCCAATCTGGTTTTGACTTTAGCAGTCTCTCCGTACCTTCCATTTCAACATTATAGACTTCTGTAAAAGGAACGACAAAGCCGCCCTCATTCAGTAATTTAATTGAATTCACAATCAGGTTAGGGTCATAAACAACATCCGCATCCGCGATGACGAAAATATCTCTCGTAGCCTTTTTAGCAGCTAGGTTAACAGCCTTAGATTTATTAATCTCCCCGCCATACATTAATCCTACACATATTTCTGCTTCCGGCATGACACGGGCATAATATCGTTTAATCCATTCGAACGCCTTTGCTCTTGGGCCATAATCCGATTGGAAAGGAATAATAATTGAAACTTTTTCTAACACAACAACTCTCTCCTTCTCATACGGAAATTATTCAAGTGATTGTTCTCTGCTCATGATTTTCATTAGTTCGATATAATCCCCTAACTTCCCTAAATCGTACCGATCTCCAGATACAATTTTTCCATATACCGGTTCCATTTCTAGCAAACTTTTAATCGCATCTGTCAGCTGAAATTCTCCGTCAACACCTTCCCTTAGTTCCTCTAAGCATTGAAAAATGGCTGGAGTAAAAATATATCTTCCAATAACAGCTAAATCTGAAGGTGGATTTTGTTTAGGCTTTTCCACTATATTTTCAATTTCAATCAGGCTCGAATTAGGTGTTCCTTGTATGACCCCATAATTTTTTAATTGCTCTTGCTTTACTTGTTTTAATCCTAAAACACTACTTTTGGTTTTCTTATATTCATCAATTAATTGGTTAAGTGCAGGAGTTTGATTAGAAATGACAAAATCATCTGGTAATAACACACCAAACGGTTCGTCTCCTACAAATTCTTTTCCAAGTCGGATTGCATCACCAAGTCCGTTAGCATGGTGCTGTTTTATATATAAAATATCGATATTTGGAAGTTCTAAATGTTTAAGCATATGTTCTTTATTTTTGCTTTTTAAAAAAGCCTCTAACTCCAATGAATGGTCAAAGTAGTCCAAAATAGAGTGCTTTGAATTAGAAATTACAATTAATAGTTGTTCAATCCCAGACTGAACGGCCTCCTCCACAATATAATGAATGGCCGGTTTTAAGCCTAACGGAAACATTTCTTTAGGTATTGCCTTTGTTATAGGAAGGCTCCTTGTACCGTATCCGGCTGCAGGGATAATCGCTTTCCTCACCATAAGTTTTCCTCTCCTTCTTTTAATATACATCTGTAAAAAATATAATCTGATAGAAATTTAGATTAATTATTATGTTGGCTTTTTATACTTATGTAACTTGTCACGAAATGGAAGCGGCTTGTATCACAAATTCACACAAAATTAGGATATTCATCAAAAATAACTACTTTTCGTAAGACGTTACAGGTTAATTTGTCCCTGTCAAAATCGCTCCAACTTGCATTTCATAAAGTAATGCACTTGAAAGTGTTAAATACAATCTGGTTGTTTGTCTAATAGAGTGCTGGCAAGTATGTGATAAGGGAGAGATATAGCTTGAAATTGGCTATTATGTGCGGGATGCCGCTAAGCGGAAAATCAACTTACGCGAGGATACTTCAAAGCCAAGGGTGGGTACGGGTATCTCTGGATGATATCAGGTTAGCTTTACATGGTGAAGTTTATAAAGCGGAAGCTGAACCGCTCGTGTGGGAAAGTGCTGAACTCATGGTAAGGTCATTACTAAAAAGTGGACATAAAGTGATTGTTGATACTACAAACAGGACGAGAGACCGTCGAAAAAGATGGATACGTGTCGCTAAGGAATTCGGGCTTACTTTAAAGATTTACTACGTTGATACGGATTATCAAACGTGTAAAGAACGAAATAAATCGGAGAAACGACTTTCTCAAGAGGTATTAAAACAAATTTACAAGGAATTTCAGACACCTGATTCAGATGAGGGAAAAATCATTATGGTAAACGATTAAGAGTAATAGAAGATAACCATGGCATAATTAGGAGGAAAAAAGGTGAGGAAGTATATTGCTTTTGATATTGGCGGGACAATGGTAAAGCATGGCGTATTAGTAGAGGATGGATCTATTCTTTCAAAAGGAAGCTATGATACCCCCTCTTCTAATCTAGAAAAATTTCTTGATAGGATGGTTCATACCATAAGGACCTATCAAAATAATCATAATGTGCTGGGGGTTGCTGTTAGTTTGCCGGGTTTTATTAATCCCGATACAGGATATTCAGAACAAGCAGGAGCTATAACAGCCTTAAATAATCAAAATCTTAAAAAGTTACTGGAAGCAAGGATTTCCCTGCCTGTTGAAATTGAAAATGATGGTAACTGTGCTGCTATTGCAGAAAAAATGAGTGGGAATGCAAAAAGATGTACAGATTTTATTTGTATGACGGTTGGTACTGGAATTGGCGGCGGAATTTTTATAAATGGAAGACTTTTGCAGGGGCATAGTTTTCGAGGTGGCGAATTTGGATTTATGATTACGCAGTCATCAGGGGATGCTATGCATAACAATGCTTCTACTACAGCCTTAATTCGTAACTATAAATATCTAAAGGGAATTAGTGAAGCAGAAAAAGTGGATGGCGAGACTATTTTTCAAAAAGCTGAACATGATTATTCAGTGAGAAGACTAGTTGATGATTGGATAAAAAACCTTAGTTATGGAATTTTCAACTTAGCGGCAACCTTAAATCCTCAAAAAATACTAATCGGCGGCGGGGTATTCGCTCAACAAGGTTTAATAAATCATATTAATCATCAACTTGACCAGCTTTATTGGTGGAAAGAAATTAAGATACCAATCGAAAGTTGTAAGCATCAAAATGACGCTGGGATGATCGGTGCTATGTATCATTTTAAACAAAAGCAACGCAGAAGACGTACCCTTTAAGAAAATAAGCAACGAACTTATTTTGATTTTGTAAAAAATGGCAGTGGAGAAATTCACTGCCATCTGTCTCCTTCTCATAAAAATTATTCATCATTAATCGAGTTTTGAGATGATTCCTTGTTATCGCCAATTCCATCTATTTTTGAAGTAATTGACTGATTTCTTTCTTTGTCGGAAGAGAGGAAATGGCCCCTTTACCAGCCGTTGTAAGTGCGCCACTTGCATTCGCAAAGGCAAGAATTTCCAAATAATGGTGATGTAAGATTTCTTCAAGGCTTTGTTGTCTAACATTTTTTTCTAACAGTTGATATAAAAATCCCCCTATAAAAGCATCTCCTGCGCCAGTGGTATCCTCTACATCCACTGTAAATCCGCCTGATTGATAGCGTTGGTCATTTGCATATAGTTCTGCACCTTGAGAACCTTTTGTAAATATGACAGCCCTTACGTCGCCAACAAATAAAGATTGGATGGCTTGGTCTATGTCTTGGATCCCTGTAATGAACTCCAGCTCTTCATCTGATATTTTTAAAAGATGTGCGGTTGGAATAAATTCCAAAATGGTTTTTCTGCAATCTTCAGGATCTCTCCACAGTGGGAGCCGTACATTTGGATCGAAGCTGATCAGACTTCCTTTAGCCTTTGCTAAATGAATGGCCTTAACATGTGCCTGCTTCATTGGACTTTCCACTAAATCGACAGAACAGAAATGGAGAATATCCCCGTTATTAAACCAATTTTCCTCTATTTCATTCTCTTGAAGCAAAAGGTCAGCAGAAGGATTGCGGTAGAAAGAAAAATCCCGCTCCCCGTCAGAACGTAACGAGACGAAGGCAAGCCCAGTATTTGCCTCACTTGTTCTTAAAATTTTATCAGTATTTACACCAGCCTGCTGAAGCTGCTCTAAAAGAAAGTCACCAAAAGCATCGTTACCTAACTTAGTTATCATCGAAGACTTTCCCCCAAATTTCGCCACCGCTGCTGCAACATTTGCAGGAGCACCGCCAGGCGCCCGCTCAAATGCAGTCACATCTTTTAAGGCTCTTCCCTTTTGAAGAGGAATGAAATCGATTAATACCTCACCAATTGAATACATAGTTCTCAAGTTCTTCACCCCATCCTCTTACTAAATGTCCCATTTACTCGCTTGAAATAATACTCTTCCACCTTCTGCAAAAAAGCGAATCTCCTTGCTGTCAGCATTCGGGAAAATTCGGCTTGTAAATACCTCTTCCCCGTCGTTTATAAAGATCTCAACAGAAGAGATATCCACAAAGAGGTGAAACTTTATTTTTGAGCCCTCCATCGGGCACTTTCTCACTGTCCCATACGCTTCGCCAACTGGTTCCCCTGAAAAGGTGCGATCTAAAATAACCTTCTTTTGAGCGGTATCGTATTTAACAACCGTTTTTTCCTGTTCTCCCGCCCTGAATTCAACACCGAAAGCCTCCGCATCAAAACTTTCAAACTCACATTCCATTTCATAAGATGTGCCATTAAAATGTTCGTAGACCTTCTTCTCATCAAAGATTACATCCCTTATGACGTAGAGCCGTTTGCGAAGTTTTTTAAGCTCCTTTACTGGCTGTTGAATGAGGTTCCCCTCCCGAATGGATAATTCTCTAGGTAATGTCAAACAATGGGCCCATCCACTTTTATCTGTCGGGTAATCAATTTCCGGAAGCCCCATCCATCCAACTAAAATCCGCCGTCCGTCTGGGTCTAACATCGTTTGTGGTGCATAAAAATCGAAACCTCTATCTAATTCTTGAAAAGAGCCGTGTGTTAGGGTTCTATTTTTTAGATCCAATGGTTCACCAAGTATATAACCAGATTGATAAATGTTTTGAAACTCATCTCCATCAGGGGTCAGTCCCTGAGGGGAAAAAATCAAAACACCCTGCCCCTGCAATTCCAAATAATCCGGACACTCCCACATATAGCCAAACGAGGGGAGACTGGTTTGCAATTCCCCTACAAAATTCCAACTCAGCAAATCCTCCGAACGATATAACACGATACATCCGGTTTGATTTTCCCGCTGAGCTCCAATAACCGCGTAGAAGTGAATACCCTTTTTCCAAACTTTAGGGTCACGAAAATGATCCGTATAGCCGCGAGGTACATCATAGATAACAGGCTTGTCCCATTTTTTAATTTCCCCCGTTTTATCCATAATTGCAAGGCATTGGTAAGGATGTCGCATCCAATTCTCATCACGTGTATTCCCTGTATAAAGTAAATGCAATTTACCTTCATGTTCGACTGCACTTCCTGAATAGGCCCCATGGCTGTCATAATGATTCGTCGGTTCGATTCCGATCCCGACATTATCCCAATGAACCAAATCTTTTGACTTCGTATGGTACCAGTATTTCAAACCATGGACAGGTCCAAGCGGAAACCATTGATAAAATAGGTGATATTCGCCGTTATAATATGAAAATCCATTCGGATCATTTAGTAGACCTGTTTCTGGCTGGATGTGAAAGGTTTGACGCCACTCACAGCCCATAACCTCTGATTGCAATTTCAAGAGTTCTTCCCTGCTTGCTTCTTCTATCCGGCGATAACGCTGCTCTTTTGTCCACACCATGTTTGTTAACTCCTTTTAAGCAATGAAGGAGAATCAATTGATTCCCCCTTCACCTTTTATTCATTATGCTGCCTGTTTTTCCACGTTCACTGAATTCTTCTTAGCATCCCTTTTGGCTAATACGATTGTTAACATGAATGCTATAACAATCGAGATGGCCATACCCATACAGTAGTAAGGGATGGAATTTGGCTTAATCGAAATAATACCTGGAAGACCCGCTGCTCCCATTGCCACAGCTTTTACTTTAAAGAAAGTGACAAAGGCGGAGCCGACAGCTGCTCCACTAATCGCTCCGATAAACGGAAATTTTAGCTTTAAGTTGACACCAAACATGGCAGGTTCTGTAATACCTAACAATGCGGAAATACCTGAAGCAGAGGCAATACTTTTCATCTTTTTGTCTTTCGTTATAAGAAAAACAGCAAGAGTTGCAGCTCCCTGAGCTACGTTTGACATGGCAGCTATTGGGAATAAGAACGAACCGCCTGTTTTGGCAATATCAGATAGTAATTGGGTTTCAACCGCTATAAAGCTTTGGTGCATACCTGTGATAACAATTGGACCATAGAAGAATCCAAAGATCCCGCCGCCAACAAATCCAGTCGTGTTATATAACCAAACAATTCCATCTGTAAAAAGGTTACCAGCAGATCTTGTAATTGGACCAACAAATGCGAATGTGAGTACCGCTGTTACAAGGATAGAAAGTAAGGGTGTTAATAAGTTATCCAACGCAGATGGAATAACTTTTCGTAAGTTTACTTCAATTTTCGCCAGGATAAAGGAAGAAGCTAGTACTGGTAATACTGTTCCTTGATACCCTACTTTTTCAATTTCAAAGCCAAGTATATTCCATACAGGGACTTTATGGTCGATTAAAGCAGCTCCGTATCCATAAGCATTTAACAAATCGGGATGAACCATAATCATTCCAAGTGCTGCTCCTAAAAAGGCATTACCGCCAAATCGCTTCGTAGCTGAGAAACCGATTAAAACTGGCAAGAACACAAAGGCAGCGTTTGCAAAGGTGTTAATCATGGCTGCTAAATCAGCGATACCTGGGTTCGCGTCGATTAACGACTTTCCAGCTATAAATAAATCTTTTGCGGTTAATAGGTTATTTAATCCCATTAAAAGACCGCCTGCAACGATAGCCGGGATGATCGGTACAAAAATATCAGATAACAATTTGATGAGCTGTAAGAGTGGATTTTGTTTTTTGACCCCTGCAGTTTTTACCTGACTTGTAGACATTTCGGAAATACCAACAAGATGAATGAAATGCTTATACACTTCATTCACAATTCCAGCACCTAGGATAATTTGGAATTGTCCCCCTGTTGAAAATGTTCCTTTAACCGTTTCAATAGCATCCAAATCAGCTGAATCAATCTTGTCTTCATCATGTAATACTAAACGCAGCCTGGTGGCACAATGTGCAGCAGCAGATACGTTCTCTTTTCCTCCGATTGCAGCCAAAATGGCCACTGCAACTTCCTTGTGGTTCATCACTCATTCTCCTTTATCATAGCTTTTTGGTTGGTACCGGTTCCAATTCGCTGCAAAAAAATAAATAATAAATCCCAAAACAACGGAACCGGTTCCAAATTGTTTTAAAAATAAAATATGGAACCGGTTCTAATTAACTTCAAATTAAAAGGTTCCTTTTGGAACCGATTCCATACGTATTATAATTTATGATTATATAAGTTGTCAACGCTTTCCCTTTCAATTATTTTATATTTAGAAAAAATAACTGGGGGCAGATCTTCACTGCTCAACAGTCGAACCATGCTTTGAGCTGCCACTTGCCCAGCGTCTCTATAATAAAACTTAACAGTGGTTAAACTAGGGTGTACAATTTCTGTTACTTCATACCCGCCGAACCCTGTAATCGACAAATCCTCTGGGATCCTGATCCCTTTTAAATGGGCAGCTTTTATTGCACCCAGAGCGATGTTATCGGTAGCACAAACGATTAAAGATGGGTTAAATTCGTCAATAATTTGGGGTACTATGGTGATGGATTCAGCCATTCTAAAACTTGTTTCATAGTATTTAACTTCACAGCCCCGAGCCTCTTGGATGGCTTTTCTAAAGCCTTCCTTTCTCTTCACTCCTACCGCTATATCCTTTTCTGTGACACCTAAATAGGCAATTTTCCGATGGCCTTTAGACAAGATATACCTGCCCATATCATACCCTGCCTCATAATCATTATGAATGACACTATATACCTCTTTATGCTCTTGTCCAACAAGCAATATTGGAATTTGCAGCTGTTGAAATGCTTCAAAATGCGTATCCGTAATTTGTGTGGCCAATAAAATAATTCCTGCGACCTTTTGCCTAGCCATTGTGTATATATTTTCAATTTCACGGTCCAGATCCTGGCTAGTATTTGAAATTAACATTTGGTAATTTAGTTCCCTAAGCTGTTGGTCAATTCCTATTAACGTCTGCGACGTAGCATAAGAATCCAGCCTGGGCACAATGGTCCCAATAATATTCGGTTTCTTTGCCTTTAAACTTTGGGCAAATGTATTGGGGATATAACCAGTTTCTTTTATCACTCGTTCAATCTTTTTTTTCGTTAATTCACTGACAGATCCACCATTTAAGTACCGGGAAACCGTACTCTTGGCAACACCAGATAATCGGGCAATGTCTGCAATAGTTTTCATCGTTTCATCCCCATTTTCATATAGCAAAATTATATATTTTATTTCAACCGGTTAAATTTTAATCATTTTTCCAGGTTATTTAATTTAGAGTAATTTATTTTAGTATAAATCATTTTCTCCATTATGATAGTCAATTAGAATAAAACGGTTGAACTTTTTCCTGCTGTTCCTTAAAATAAAATTGAATATTATTTCTATCTGCTAATTATTTTTGGAACCGGTTCCTTTCTGCGAACTATTTTAGCACAGTAAAAATAATCATTAAGGTGGTTTTACACATGTTTAAAAATTTATTTAAAAAGAAGACGTCTGAAAATGATCCATTTATCTTACAACCGTTAGAAGGACAACTGCTCCCAATTGAATCTGTTCCAGATCCTGTTTTTTCACAGAAAATGATGGGAGATGGCTTTGCCATCCAGCCAACAAAGGGAACGGTAGTTTCGCCAGTTGATGGGAAAGTCATTAGTGTATTCCCAACTAAACATGCTGTGACCCTTGTCGATCATAATGGAAGGGAGATTTTAATTCATGTAGGAATGGAGACCGTCAGCTTAAAAGGTGAAGGATTCACTGCCTTTGTTAAAGATGGGCAAACAGTAAAAAAAGGACAAAAGCTGCTCGAGGTTGATTTTGAATTGATTAAAGATAAGGTTCCATCCATTATTACCCCAGTAGTATTTACAAACTTAAGTGATAATGAAAAAATCATCCATGATGAACAGGGAATCAGAATTAGTTAATCCTGTTTAGCCTCTCTTAAATTTTAAGAGAGGCTTTGTTAGAGCTGACATAGCAAGAATCACTCCATGTTAGTTCTCTGTATGAGTTAATTGCTTCTTCTTCTTTAATAAGATCAAATAATAGAAAATGTAATAGGCAAACATAATCAGCAATAATCCTGCTGTCCAAGAACTTCCAACTGCTGCACTGATGTTTTGATAACTAGACGGTTGTTGGTTTGATACGGACGTTGTTAGAATCCCGGAAGTATACATACGATAAAATCGGTAGATCAATCGAGCTAAAAAGATAAAGGTAACTGTACTTCCAATCAAGGTATTGGGGCGGTAGTAGTAATGCTTTTCCCGCTTTTCAAACGTTGTTAATGAAGCCCCATAGTAAGCGAGCAGAATCCCGGCTATAATCCCCACCACATCTGAAATTAAGCTGATTGGATGAGTAAGTCCTCCGGAGAAAAAAATCAGCCCAATTATAAAGAAAATACAGGTCCTGACCACTAATTTTCTTGGATTTAGTTCCTGCCAGCCAATATTTCGGCGTACCCTCCTATAGATAACGAAACAAAACAAAGCGATAATGATGACGATAGAATACATGTTTTACCTCCAATTTAGAAATAAGTAGTTAGCGAAGTATAATTTCCATATATATGTAACAT
Organism: Bacillus sp. ISL-18; assembly: GCF_018613415.1. GTDB lineage: Bacteria > Bacillota > Bacilli > Bacillales > Cytobacillaceae > Neobacillus. The sequence goes on from NZ_JAGGQG010000003.1 coordinate 291,181, forward strand.
ATAACGTAAATATTTAGTACACAACCATTGTTTTTATCAAAATTCAGAAAATATGTATAATGAGATCAAAGGAGTGATAGGGTTGAGTTTGAACTTACGAGGTCACCATTTATTATGCGTCCATGGCTTTCGCGGCATGGGATATAGTCCTGAGTTTGTAAGGAAGATGAGCGCAATCGTCGAGCAAATCAGGGATGAGCAACAAGATTTCCCAATAAAGGTTGTCGCCGCACTTGATGATACTTGTTGTACGTGCCCCCATAAGGGAAAAACAACCTGTGAGGCAAGTGCAGGTTCCAATGAACATGTCCTAACAATGGACCTTAATGTCATCCGTCAACTGGAATTAATCGAAGGGGCTGTCTATCATAAGTCCTATTTAGTTCAATTAACGGCAGAAAAAGTCAAACCAGAGGATTTGGATTATTTATGTAAGGGATGCTCCTGGCTTTCCTATGGAGTGTGCAAAGAGGGGATTGCCGATTTGCGGGAAAAGTATGTAAAATAGTAATGTGATTATATACGAGATTACTATAAGATGTCATCTCCAGACCCTGTTTAATCTTAGTTGATGCTGGTCAAAAATAGTTTTCTGTTATCATTTCGCAAAATATTTAGGCAGAGGGTTATTAGAATTTTTGAACTGCATCATTTTCACTCTATCTTTTTAAAAATAGTGAGAATATTTCTTTCTTATTAGGAAATCTTCATAAGAGAGATGCTAATAAACTGGAAGGAAGATGCTTGTGGCTAATCTAACTATTTATGTAAAAGAAGCTGTCAATGAACAGCCGATTCAATCACTGGAGTCTGTCCTTTCGCAGATCGAAGGTATTGAGAGAGCCTTGGTAGACACTGCGGACGGTGAAGTGAAAATTGAATATAATGAAACCCAGGTCTCTCCTGAAAAAATTAGAGAGACAGTTCTGCAACATGGATTAAATCTTCAGGATTAGTTTATTGTTTAGGAGCTAACAGCTTACGCTAAAATCCCCCAAATTGTTAGTTTGGGGGATTTTGGCTTTATCCTTTTTTAGTTTATAAACCTCCGCAGGACTGGTTGGTCTCCGCTGTTTGTTGTTTATTATGCGCTTCTCCAGTTTCTTTTGAAACTGATTCAAGTCCATAACCTGTTGAGCTAATTTCAAGTTTCTCTTCTTGGTTCTTCTTAGCGGTTGGATTAAGGTTTGGATCAAAATTGTTTGTGGTCATTGGGCTCCTCCTTAGGGTCTAATATATAAATTATCTGCAATCCTTCGGTTTTTCATGATAAATTTATGTTTGTTTGTGCAGTGCCCCTGCTTGGTCTCCAAAATCAACTGGTTGACATAGTATTTAGGAGGAATGTCTTACTCCCAAAAGATTTTACAGTAAATTTACATTTAACCTATCTTCCTTTTACAAAAATTGCCTATACTGTGGTTATTAAATACTCATAAAGGAGTTACCAAATGATTGAATTCCTAACCCGCTTGGTCATTTTGGTTCCACTTTGCACTCTTCTTTGTCCTTAACTGAATCATTCCACTGTAAATATTCATTCCATCTATTATCCTGCCCAACTAATTAACATTTTCAAAAAACCTTAAATACTCGTCCCAACCTCGCTCATAATTAAAATTCATTTTTCCTAACCAAAAAATTATTAAACTAGACAAGGGCAAAAGCACATCCCCCACATAAACTGTAAGTACCGTGACATATTTGATTATTTGTACTCATATACTTGTAAAACATTTTCACTGGAAAGGGGAATCTTGACCTATGGATATTTGCATTTCTTGTGGAAAAGAGTTATCGATTATGGAGAGAAATAGGACTGAATGCTGGGAATGTAGAGATACGACAGTAGAAGCCTATACTGAAGAAGAAAAATAGTCCTTATGTTGTTATGACCTTTGGCTTGTAGAAAAAGGCCCAGTCCCTAATGTTTGGACTGGGCCTTCTAATTTTTTTAAAAAAATTAATGTCTATAAAGGATTATGAAATCACCATCAGTGTTAAACTAAGCGGGAGTTTAGGTACGAAGGGCGGTGTCCTCTATGAATTTTGCTCAAGCCCAAGATACACTGACTATGGTGGAATGGATTCTTCGAGCTGTCGTGGTTTTTTTCTTTTTGCTGATCGTGGTTAGAGTTTTAGGACAGCGGGCCATCTCCCAGTTAAGACTCCTTGATTTTGTGATTGCGTTAGTGATTGGAAATATTATTGCCCATCCCTTATCAGACCACCATCTTGAGTTAAAGGGCTCTCTGACAACAACATTTGTATTGGTTGTGCTGTATCTTGGCGGTATTTTTCTTAGTCTAAAAATCCCATGGTTTAGACGGCTTGTTAACCATGCCCCGATCACCCTCGTTCAGGACGGAGAAATTTTTCTCAAAGGATTAAAGAAAGCAAGGATTACCATTGATGATTTATTAGAAGAATTACGGGAAGAAAAAGTAAATGACCTGAAGAAGGTGGCTTTAGCAATCTGGGAAGCCGATGGGAAAATCTCTGTCTTTTTAGACCCAAAATATGAACCCATTACGCCAGCTGCCTGTAAAATGGCCACAGAACCATTTGAATTGCCAAGGATTATTATTAAGGAAGGCAGAATTAATTCAGAAGAGCTAAAACAAATACATAAGGATCTTAACTGGGTTAATACCGCGTTAGAACGAATATATCAAACGGAGGTTAACAACGTTTTGCTCGCAACCCTTGATTCTAAAGATAATCTAAAAGTTTTTTTATATAAGTGATAAACTGACTCAAAGTGACTTTGAGTCAGTCACAGTCCCACTTTTCGAAATGTTGGATCCTTCTACTGCATGGGGTTGGCGTAGTCATTTAGTAGAATTTGTACCTCGTCCGTTTCATGGATCAGCCCCGGTCTTTCAACTGCACAAACAATTCCCCTTCGCTTATAGCCTGCTTTGACAAAACGAGTGGCAAGCTTGTCATGGCCCTCATAATGCTGTTGGATCTCTTCACCTGGCAAGGTGCAAGGCATATTTTCCCCCATACAAATTAATCCTGCTCCACTTGGGAAAAGGATTCGTGAGCCAAGCGTGAGTTTCGTTAAATCTGGAAATCCCTTTACTAGCAGGTTAGCTCCCAGCCACTCCAGTTTGATCTGGTCGATTCCAAGTTCATCAGCAATTTGCTGTAATTCCTCTTGGGAGACAATCGTAATTTGCCTGCGGTTGAGGATTTCCGTCCCTCTTGGAAACATAGGCTGTCTTGAATCAGCCTTACTTGTTATCCCAAAATGGCGGTCACCCCGTATTCCGCCGAATTCGAGCAGTGTTTCGGAAATCCGTCTAGTTACGAAGGTCTCTGGAAGGTCTGCTATTAATAGTGCTATAATGGTTGCTTGTGCCTTTTTCAAATAAATACCTCCACTTCTATTTGTAGAAGATGTTAATTCAATAGTACCATATTGAATCCTAAAACATGCCAATTGATTTTTACAGCCTTCTGCCAATACAATGAATCTATGCTTATAATTAGTGAAGAGGAGCCAAGTATGTACGTTTACCGTGATTATCCCGAATTTTCCTGGTCCAATTCCAGACATAAGACCTTCTTAGAGTGCACCCGAAAGTATTATCATCAATACTATGAATCTCATAATGGCTGGGAGTATGAAGCCCCTGAAGAAAACAAGACCGCTTATCGCCTTAAAAATATTAAGAATATCCCGATTCTTCTAGGGGATGTCATCCATAAGGTGATTGACCAGCAGCTCAAAAATTTTCTAAATGGGAAAACACTCCTTACTGAGAGGGAAATGGTTGATTTGGTAACGCACCACCTTAATAAGGCCTATCTCGATTCAACCAAAAACCGCACACACTGGATTCGGAAGCCGAAGCGATATCAGATGCTTCATGAAATCTACTACGGAAAAGGGCTGAGCCCTGATGAGATTAGCTCTGCCAAGACGAAGCTGCGGCTATGTGCGGCTAACTTCTTTAGGAGTAAAACCTATAAAGATATTTTGAACAAGTTAGAAATGCAGGTTCTCCACTCAGAGGATTTTCAAACCTTTGAAGTGAACGGAGTGGATGTATTTGTTGTTCTCGACTTTGTATACAAGGATGTAAGTCAGGAAAAATGGGTTGTGGTCGATTGGAAAACTGGTAAAGAGTCAGAGGAAGACCGGAAGCAGCTTGCCCTTTATGCCCTGTTCCTCACCCAGAAACAAGGGATCCCAATTAAAGACATCGTCCTGCGGAATGAGTATTTGTTAACAGGCAAAAACCAGGAATATCAGTTAACCCAGTTTGAGATTGACTCCGCTCAAGTATTAATGAATGAAAGCATCTATCATATGCTTGGCTATCTCGAAAATCCTGTGAGGAATAAGCCATTACACATAGACCAATTTGAGAAGAACTCATCCAACAAATGCCAGCGCTGCAACTTTAAAGAAAAATGTGAAGTTTAACGATGGTGTCAGGCACCACAAAAAGACAGTGTCCACTGGTGGCTGACACTTACATATCGTTTTCCCATAAGCCTAGGTGTCCTTTTGCGGAGATCGGTTGTTGTAGCAGCTGCATGTGTTTTACTTCCCATGCATAGTTTCCCACGTTGAAGTCTCCCAAGTAGTAGGAGTTTTCTGATACTATGGTGCCATTTTCTAGGACGGCCCATGTGGAATGGTTGTCGGTTACCACTAAGCAATTAATTAGCTCACAGGTCGCGATAATTAGTCCGGTTGGGAGAGTATCGACCTTATATCCATGCTTTCCGAGCAAAGCTTGAATAGCTGGGTGGGAGCAGGCTTTCTTATCTATCTGTTTACTTGTATGGATGGCCAATGGGCCCCGGTAAGTGGTTCTCCACGTCCTGGTTTCATATGTGGCTTCTCTTAGTACAAAAAGGCTAGCCCAAGGCTGTTTCATTGATAAAACCTTCATAAAACAAGACCCTCCCTAAAATAATGTATTTTAAAGTATTCGCCCAGATTCTTACCCCGATTCAGTCTTTTAAGCACTATTAACTACCTTCGGACCCCGCCTTTATGACTTTCAGTTGTCAATAAGCTTTATTGACTACCCTCGTGCCTCTTTTCTTTAACCTTCAGTCGTCAATTCGCTCTATTGACTACCTTCGTGCCTCGTTATTTTTAACCTTCAGTCGTCAATTCGCTCTATTGGCTACCCTCGTGCCTCATTTTTTTAACCTTCAGTCGTCAATTCGCTTTATTGGCTACCCCAGTGCCTCATTTTTTTGAACTACGGTCGTCAATAAGATTCTATTGGCTGCCCTGCCCTCAATCTCATCAGTTCACAAAATTATTACATAGTTAACATTAGACCTAACCATAATTTTATAGTATAGTTTGAATTGTTAGACTACTATTTTTACAGATTGTACCTAAAAGTGAAATGTATTGGAGGAAACGGTGAATGCAATATCGACGTTTAGGCAATACGGGATTAAAGGTCAGTGAAATCAGTCTTGGAAGTTGGCTTACCTATGGCGGATATGTGGAAGAACAAAATGCTGTTGCTTCAATTGATCAAGCTTATGAATTAGGTATTAATTTTTTCGATACCGCAAACGTTTACATACGAGGTGAGGCAGAAAAGGTTGTTGGAAAATCATTAAGCAAATATCCAAGGAGCTCTTATGTTCTAGCAACAAAAGTATTTGGAAATATGGGTGAGGGACCCAATGATCATGGTCTTTCTCGTAAACATATCATAGAGCAATGTGATGCTAGCCTAAAACGCCTTGGCATGGATTATATCGATATTTATTATTGCCATCGCTTTCACCAGGATACCCCACTTGAAGAAACATTGCGTGCACTTGATGATCTTGTCCGTCAGGGAAAGGTTCTTTATCTAGGTGTTAGTGAGTGGACAGCTGAACAAATCTCTGAAGCCGTCCATATTGCTGATAAAAAGCTGTTGGATCGGATTGTTGTCAATCAGCCTAATTACAGCATGCTTCACCGATATATTGAAAAGGAAGTCATTCCAGTAAGTGAAAAACATGGAATCGGCCAGGTGGTCTTTTCTCCTTTAGCACAGGGTGTGCTTACAGGAAAGTATAAAAAAGGTGAAATGCCGCCAACAGGAAGCCGTGCGGCGCAAAAAGATTTAAATCTATCTCATGTGCTTACAGAGCAAAACCTTGATAAAATAGAGCAATTAAAGAATATAGCTGCGGAAGAGGAACTAAGTTTAAGCCAGCTTGCACTTGCTTGGATTTTAAGACAGCCAAATGTAGCAAGTGCCCTTATTGGCGCAAGCCGTCCGGAACAGCTGTTAGAAAATGTAAAGGCCTCTGGCGTGACCTTATCTACTGAAAGCCTTGAACAAATTCATGAAATTTTAAACCCATAGGCAAAAATTGAAAGAGCACCTGCTACTAGCTTAGCAGATGCTCTTTTTCGTTTCCTCCTTATTTACCATCTGTCCTATCTACTTCTATTTGAAGCTATACGATATAAAAAAGAGCTTAATCGTAGACCAATTGAAATATCTATATTTAAGAATGATGAGGCTTTTTAATAAATAACGATAAGACAACATTGACCACCGCTAATACTAAACTAATGGAAAATACAACGGAAGAACCCGCTGCTGCTGCCTGTGGCAGTTCGTTGCCATTGCCGGCAACTGCTAAATAACTATCTTCTTTGGCAGAAAAAATGGATACCAGTACAGCAATACCGACTGCTCCAGCTACCTGTTGAAGTGTTTGAGTAAGCGCAATTCCATCTGGATAGTACTGTTTCGGAAGCGAATTTAACGTGTTAGTTTGGACAGAAGCAAGAACTGCCCCTATACCTAACATCATAATAATATGTGTTACCACTACCCTCCATATCGCCGTGTCTGCACCAAATTGTGAATAGAACACATAACCAATTGCTACTAAAATGGTACCAGGCGTAATAACCGCTCTTGGACCATATTTATCAAATAAACGTCCAATCGTTGGAGCTAATACGCAGTTAAGTAAGCTTCCTGGCAGCAGGATTAGTCCTGTTGTAAAAGCCGCAATTAATAGAGCCATTTGCATATACATCGGTAAGATGACCAGCATGGACAACATATTAAAGAACGTAATAAAAGTCATAAAGACTCCAAGAACGAAAAGTGGGTACTTAAATGCAATTAAATTCAACATAGGAGTTTCCATTTTCGTTTGACGAATGGCAAAAATAATCAGTGCTATACATCCAATAATGATAGATCCTAGAACTGTTGCACTCGTCCAACCTGCTTCACCAGATATACTGAATCCGTAAACGACCCCGCCAAATCCAATCGTCGAAAGAATAACCGATACTGTATCAATTGAAACCTTACGAACCTCATTAACATTCGGCAAATAAAGCACCCCAAAAATAAGAGAGAACAGTAAGAATGGTAAGGTAACCAAGAAAATCCAATGCCAAGATAATGTATCTAATATAAGTCCTGCAATTGTTGGGCCAAGTGCTGGGCCAGCTAACATGACTAAGCCCATAACTCCCATTGCAGCGCCTCGTTTATTTGGAGGAAAAATCGTAAAAATAACATTTTGCGTTAAAGGTAAAGCAATGGCTAAGCCTGCTGCTTGAACCACACGTGCCGTCAATAAAAGGCTAAATGCAGGTGCTACTGCTGCTAAAATGGTCCCGATAAGGGATAATGATATAGAAGTCAAAAACATTTGTCTGGTTGTAAACTTTTGCATCAAGATACCTGTTACCGGTACTAAAATACCTAATGTTAAGAAATAGCCTGTTGCCAACCATCCAATCGTTGTTGCATTTGTGTTAAATATTTTCCCTAAATCCCCCAAGGCAATATTTAATGCTGTTTCACTAAATAGCCCCACAAATCCCGCCACAAAAAGGGCTGCCATGATTGGACCTGTTTTAATTTGTTTATTTACCATTGAACCTGTTTGAACTTGTTGATTAGTGATCGATCCTGTTGTGATTTGTTCACTCATTTATTTAAACTCCTTTAATAGATATAGTATTACTTACGAAATATCCGTGTTGTTGAAAGAGTGCCGTCGAGATGTTCATTATCAACGATTTTGTATCCAATTCCCAGAGCCCACCTCCCCAAACCAACCGGTCTGTTTATAACAATAACAAAATTTTTTTCCATACGTCAAGTCTTTTTTCACAAGTTTGACACAATCATTGGTAAATCCACCTATACCTAAACTAGTTTCCCAACCCATTCATAAAAGTGTCTAATTGTAACATGCTATTAATAAAATATTTACACTTGAGGTGAAGGAATGCGAAATAGGTTCATTCTCGGTATTTTCACATTAGGATTAGGCATTATTCTGTTTGCTACGATACGGCCGTTTTTCTTAGATAAAGGAGAACAGCGAAACAATACTATCACCCGCACAGATATCGGCAGCAAGCCTTTGCAGGTAAAAAACATTCAACATCCGAACGGCCAAATTCAAAGAATTAATATGATTAAAACCAATCACCAGCTCGTCCACAGGCTCAACAACAGCCCGGCAATCAAGGTGATTCACCATAATAAGCAGGACAAAAGCCATTACTATGAAAAAGAAATCGTCGTCAATTTCAAGACAACTCCTCCGCAAGAAAAAATAAATCAATATCTAAAAGACATTGATGGAAGCCTGAGAGAACAACATGAAACCGTTTATATTTTTAAATCAAACCTTTTATCTACTAATGAACTGGAAAAATATTTTATCAAAAATCAAGCGGTTGAATATGCAGAGCCTCATTATATTTTTATACCAAATGAGGTCAACGATACCTATTACCAAAGTTATCAATGGAATTTGCCGGCAATTGGGACAGAACGGGGCTGGAACCTTAGCCGCGGTTCCAAAAAGGTGAAAATTGCAGTAGTTGATACGGGTGTGGACCTTGATCATCCTGACCTGGCGCGGCGTTTAACAACCGGCTATAACGCCATAGATAACAACAACAAGCCAGATGATGATAATGGCCATGGCTCACATGTGGCCGGTATTATTGCTGCCGATACAAATAATGGTGTGGGTATGGCAGGAATTACGTGGTATAACCCGATTATTCCTGTTAAGGTAATGGGCGCCGATGGTACTGGTGGTTCTTTTTACGTTGCAAAAGGAATCCGCTGGGCGGTCGACCATGATGCAGATGTGATTAACTTAAGCCTTGGAAATTATCAAAGTTGTGATATCTTAGAAAGTGCGATTGATTACGCATTAGAAAAAAATGTCGTTGTCATTTCTGCAGCTGGTAATGATAATACCAGCCAGCGAAGCTATCCCGCTGCCTATCCGGGTGTCTTGGGGGTAGCTGCGGTGGATTGGGATGGAAAACGTGCGGAGTTCTCAAACTTCGGAGATTATGTGGATGTCGCTGCACCGGGTGTAGATATTCCAAGTACATTTTCCAATGGAGAATATGCCTCCCTTTCAGGCACCTCCATGGCCGCACCGCATGTTGCCGCTTTAGCGGGTCTAATCCGTTCAGTCGATCCAAAGCTGAAAAATACCGATGTAGTCAAAATCATTACTGGCAGTGCGCAGCCGGTAGGTAAAAACACACGAAGTCCTTACTTTGGGAATGGGATTATAAACAATGCTGCAGCTCTCCAAATGGCAGAGAAAAAGAGTAAGTAGTGTTCAAACCGACTCTACTTGCATATTTTTCATAAAAAAATGGCTCCGTTCAACTGAACCGAGCCATTTTCATTTTCTCACAACTATAAACTAGTTATATTTAGAGAGGTTTAACCCATTGTTTTCCTCCCACTCTGCATATAATACATCCCTATAATCGTTAATATCTCGATTGGTTAACTGTTCTTTAAGCCATTCTTCTGTCAATCCTGCTTCTTTAAGATTTCCGACAACCAATTTTCCATCCATGATCAGAGCAAAGGGCAAACTCACTTTCTTTTTAGGAATATTTAGGTCTTTTTTTGTAGGAGCCCCGTATTCATGTTTGGGGACAATGCTTAATTGTCCGTCCCGTTCCAAAATAACATATTCTGCCTCAAAGATCGAAAAGTATCCTTGCTTTCTCATTTGCTGCTGCAGTTGATTTAAATCAATATGATTCTTTTTCAAGCTTTGATAAAGGATTTGTCCATTTTGAATTAATAATGCAGGTTTGCCTTCAAACATGACTCTAAATGCCATAAACTTTTGGGTTGATTTTTCTACACAATAAATCAGCAGTCCCCAAAAGACAATGGTGAAAACGATTTCCGTTATATCAATCCGATCATCAAATACGGCATCCCCTACAAAATTCCCCATGACCAATCCAGTGATAAAATCAAACGGGGTAATCTGTGAAAACTGAATTTTCCCTAAAAATTTTAATACTAGGAGAAGGGTAAAAAAGCCAACTATTAATTCCAAAGCAATATCTAAATACATACATTTTTCTCTCCTAAATAAGCCCTAGATGATTCGTTAAATTTATAGTGTTATCATTTCCCAGATTTTATTATGTATTCTCTTTACTTAAGCAGTACCAACTCTCTCATTTTTTCACGAGATCCTCGGGGCTGAATCCCTATTTAAGGAGAGCTTCTTTTTGAAAAAGGAGTTGAAAAAATTTCCTATTCCTTTAATATAGAAGTGACATAATATTTTCAAAAGTTAGTTATTTTGTACTAATTGCCATATGGATGTTGTATGAAAAATATCCCTAAATTGGAGAGATATATTTTTGCCAAACTTATATGATAAATTACCAATTGATGTATTAGCTCAGTTTTATTTCCATATTAATAAAAATATCGAAAAAGAGATCTTATCAAAAGCGATGTATTATGAAATTAAGCTGATTAAAAAGTCCGTTATTAAAAAAGGACTTCAGATTACCGATCTTGATAGATATATAAAACACCCGATTAGATAAATTTCAATTCAGTAAGCTTAAATAAAAAAGAGCTGAACGATTAATCGTCCAGCTCATAAAAGGTTAAATATGAATCCATGGTTACCTGCATCGAAGGCATTAACCACGATAAGGACTTTTCTCTTATTTTTTCTTATTCCGCAGGTGCCTCTTCGACTGCTATTTGATAGGCATCTAAAATCGCTTCACTTTCTAGTGGATCTTCAATACCCACTAAATACTGGTTTCCCTCTTCTCCTTCAATCTTCATGACAATTGTTTCATCGTCCGCCGCTAAAAGTGCATAGGATTCTTCCTCCATATCAAACAATGCCTCTACAGCGAATTCTTTACGATTGCCCTTCTTATCTTCAATTGTAATAAAATCTCTTGGTTCATCAACCATCAGTGCCACCCCTTTATCGGTTCTCATTATACTTTTCCCTTCAGGGTAAATCGTTATGAGGTTTAACATAAGAAAAGCGAAAGCGCCTTGTTCAGCCCCGACAAGCACAAGACGAGCCGGTCGAAAAGTTGCTTTTTAACCTTTTGGACGGATTGGCTTGTGACCTCGAGGGGCTAGGCGCTGGAGCTGGACAATTCTCAAAGTCGAAAACTTTTATACTTTCTTACCTTATAAAAAAGCAGACAGTAGTTGATACTGTCCGCCTGTTTTCATGATTCACGCATTAAATTTTTCCATTCAATTCGATACAAATCCCGCCGGCGATCCTGTAATTGCCGGACCGAGCCGGATTTTTGTGAACGTCTTAACTTTTCGATATCCACGTCACCTACAACCACCGTATCGATATTAGCATCACATTCCCCAACAATTCCATCACGGGCAAATTCAAAATCCGAAGGGCTGAAAATCCCCGATTGTGCGTATTGGATATCCATATTTTTCACATGAGTTAAGTTCCCCACCGTGCCAGCAATACAGGTATAAATTTGATTCTCAATTGCCCGTGCCTGAGCACAATACCTTACCCGTAAATAGCCTTGGCGGTCATCCGTACAGAATGGAACAAAGATAATGTTGGCCCCCATATCGACAGCCATTCGGCCAAGTTCGGGAAATTCAATATCGTAACAAATGAGGATCGCGATTTTCCCACAATCCGTTTCAAATACATTGAATTCATTACCTTCAGAAATTCCCCACCATTTCCGCTCATTCGGGGTAATATGTAACTTAGACTGCTTCTCAATCGTCCCGTCCCTCCGGAATAGATAGGCTACATTATAAATCTCACCATCATCTTCCACAAAATGGGAACCTCCGACAATATTGACATTGTATCGAACCGCTAGTTCTGTAAACAATTCGATATATTGATCTGTATGAGTTGCTAGCAGTCTTACCGCCTGGTCAGGTCTTTTTTCTTCTAAATAGGACATCAATTGCGTGGTAAAGATTTCTGGAAATACCGCAAAATCAGAACCGAAGTCTGCCGCCACGTTGACATAATATTCAACCTGCCGCTTAAACTCGTCATAGCAGTCAATTTTTTTCATCATATATTGAATCGCACAGATTCGGACAGGATCTGCTGCACGAAACACGCGCCGGGAATTTGGATGGTAATCGATATTGTTCCATTCCATGAGCGTCGCAAATGCCTCTGATGCCTTATCATCAGGCAGGTATCGGGAATTAATCCGCTTAATCCTAAAACCCTGTAGGAGCTGGAAGGATAACACCGGGTCATAAATGCTGTGTCTTTCAACGGCATCAACATATTCACGGGCTGTCATTTGTTCTTTGTATAAGTGATAGTTGGGTATCCGTCCGCCAATAATAATGCTTTGCAGGTTTAACTGGCGGGCCAGTTCCTTTCGTGCTTCATAAAGCCGATGGCCCAGCTTCATGCGGCGGTATTCGGGATCGACCATTACCTCAATTCCGTACAGGTTAAATCCCTCTGGGTCATGATTGGTGATATACCCGTTGTCTGTTATCGTATTCCAAGTGTGTTGGTTTTTGTATTCATCAAAATTGATAATAAGACTTGAACATGAGCCGACAATTTTGTCTTCATATTCCACACAGAACTGGCCTTCAGGAAAAATGCGGATATGACTGCTCAGCTGTTCCCGCTTCCAAGGTTCCATATTCGGAAAGCATACCTTGCCTAATTCTATAATTTCATCAATATCTTCCATTCGTATGTTGCGGATAATAATTTTCTTTTCGTATTTGGATACATCTGTTTCAGTCACTATCTCTCACCCTCTCGTAAGAGTCTTACCCTTATTTTTTAAAAAGTAAACTATTCTTTATTTATAGTTCCCAATAAAATACTTAATTACAAATTCTTACTCAATTTTCTTCAAAGAAGGAGTTGCCTAGAAAGGTGGAGAATACACTTTATAAGGTATACTGGTTCTGAAAGGATGAGAGCAGATGACAATTATCTTAGGAATAGTAGGATTACTAATTACATTACTGGTCATTGCCACTATTTTATCGATAGAAACTCAGTTAAAAAAACTTAATAAGACAAATGAGAAAATTGTGGAATTGCTTACTGATTTAAAGAAAGATCAGTTAAAGTGATTGGTAATCTTTTAAATTTACCAAAAAGGGGGCCCATTCATGATTGAACTACACTATTTTGAACGAGCAGATTTTCACCAACTGATTAGCTGGATTGATTCGCCTGCATTTCTGCTTCAATGGAGTGGTCCTGGTTTCGACTACCCCTTAACAGAAGAGCAATTAGAAGAATACATCAAAAATGCCAATAAGGAAGATTCAAGTACCTTTGTATATAAAGTAATCGATCAAGAAACCCGAGATGTGATCGGACATATCTCATTAGGAAGAATTGACAGAAAAAGTAACTCCGCGAGAATTGGCAAAGTGCTAGTCGGCAGTCAAGGTATAAGAGGGAAAGGAATAGGTCAGCAAATGATCAAGGCGATTCTTAAGATTGCTTTTGATCAACTACATTTACATCGAGTGAGCCTCGGGGTATTTGACTTTAACATTGCCGCGATTGCCTGCTACGAGAAGGCAGGTTTTATGAAAGAAGGTTTACTTCGGGATTCAAGTAAGAATGGGGACGAATACTGGAGTTTATGGGAAATGAGTATGTTAGAGGAAGAGTGGTTAAACGTTAGAACATAAAAAATGACTTGGATTTATAATGGATAAACTTTTTAGCAAATTAAAAAGGACCCAGTACTTTATTAAACTGGATCCAGGGCTTTACAATTTTTCTTTTGTTAAGGATAATTCCTTTATTTTATCAATCCAATCCTTGAAACTCCCAAATTCATCAGGGTCAAATCCAAAGTGTTCTTTTATAAGCCCGACTATCTCATTCTCCTGGTCTTGAAGGGCGCCATCGGAATAAATCAATTGTAATAATTCAGTTAAAACGATATTTTTAGATCGTTCACTTTTGAAGGTTTTTAGAATTTCCTCAACAGCCATCCCTGTTGGTACATAATTCTCAAGTTCCAATTCTTTCTGGTACTTGTTAAGTATAGTGGTCTCAAATATCGATAAATTCCCATCAATGGATGCAATTAATAAAGCTAGTTCAAGAAAAGCGGTCTTTTCCTCTCGCTGGAGTTCTGCTAAAAACATCGCTACATCTCCTTTTCTTCTTTCTTATATATACGAAAAAAGTTGGACAAAGTTTCAACTTTTAAAAGATTGGCAAACAGTGGCACAGATTCCTGGATTATAATAAATTGATACAATATTAATTAGTTTATGCACTAGTGATGATAAAAGGAGAGGAAAAAATGGATCGAAATAAATTTTCAGCAATAGCCCATCGTGATCATGCATTTGCTAATCCTATTGGTGAAGCTAAGCTCATGAAAATGATAGGAATGACGGCTCTAAAGCCTAACGATAAGGTGATCGATATTGGTGCCGGGAAATGTGAACTGTTAATCCGTTTAGTGGAAGGCTATCAGGTAAAGGGGACGGCTATTGAATTGTATGATGGTGCAATTGTAGAAGCACAACGACGGGCAGCCGCGCGGATACCAGAGGATAGCATTGACTATATCGCTGCAGATGCAAGTGTGGCGGTAAAAGGATTAGGACTTGGGAGTTTTGATTTGGGAGTATGCATCGGTTCGACTCACGCTTTGGGTGGTCTTGAGGAGACGCTAATGACACTTAAAAATCTTGTTAAAAAGAATGGTTATATTTTAGTTGGTGAAGGATATTGGAAGCAGTCACCAAGCTCAGAGTATTTAGAGGCGCTTGGCGGTGCAGATGAATCTGAATGTAAAAGTCATGCTGATACGGTCAGGGCTGGTGAGGAGTTAGGGTTAATCCCGCTCTGGTCATATGTGGCAGGTGATGAAGAATGGGATGATTATGAGTGGCTTTATTCCTCTTCTATCGAGAATTATTGTTTGGAGCATCCAGAGGACCCCGATGTTGAGGCAATGCTAGAGCGGATCCGGTCTTGGAGACGGACCTATTTGCAATGGGGCCGCGATACTTTGGGGTTTGGGTTATATTTGTATAGGAATTTGTAGAAGTGTTGGCGTACTAAGTAGGGAAATTTCTAGAAGAATACTTTTTAGATGATTAGCTCGGATTTGTCCTTCATGGTCTTGATTGAGAATATTTTTGGTTGATTTTAAAAGTCTATTCGACAACAACAAAAAGACTGCATATAAAATGTCCAATAGGCAATTGTCTATTGGACAAAACCAAACCAATGTCATCTATATTGTCTAATAGACCCGCCCTATCGGACAAACTCATCCATTAATTTTTTAAAATGTCTTTTTACAAATATTCTATTAGACAAAATTCACTGAAGCTCATAGAAACTGTCTAATAGAATCACTACTTCCGACAGATATCCTTCATCAGCCACCAAAATACTCCTTCCGCACAATCTCTACATTGTCTTTATGACACTCCTTCGTAAAGTTAGACGGAAATGGCATTTCCTTTTCCAAACCACTCAGCTGGACAGCATCCTCCTCCTTCACAGCCGTTATCATGCGCCTCAAATAATCCTGAGACAGTTGAATCCGTCGCTCCATCTCTTCCTGACGAGCTGTTGCTTGCCCATGCCCTGGCACAAGCAAGGACACTCTATGATTCAACAATACTTGTTCCGCCTTCCGAAGTGTTTCCTCATATGCTTTAGCACTGTAATAAATAAACGGGAGCTCAAAATCAGAAAGGTAATCACCCGCAATCCATAGCCCAAGCGGCTCGACTAACATAAATACGCCATCATGCGTATGACCCTGCGCAAGGTAAAAGGTCAGTGTCGTCTCCCCCAGCACTAGCTGCTCCCCATCTTCACAAATCACGTAATCTACTTCCGGAAAGCCAATCTTATAGGGAGGTTCAATGTAATACTCATTATAAAATTGCTCAATCAGCTCTAGCTTTTGCTCTTTTTGCGGATGTTCCTGCAGTCCTTTGCTGCCGATCACTTTCGCGCCAGGGAACGCATGATACCCGATGATATGGTCAAAGTCCCCATGTGTAAACAGAAGATACACTTCTCTATCCCCTTGAACCCGTGTAACATGCTCCTTAATTTCCTCTATCTCATGTGGAACCCAGTTCGGGTCAACCACGATAACGAGGTCTTCTGTTACAGCTACCGTACAGGTCGTCTGAAATAATGCACTTTGAAACACCGTTATCGATTCATTTTGAAATTGGATCATAGCAGCTCTCCCCCCTCTAAGGAATTAATAATATTTTCCCTGTACTTTTACGGCTTTCAAGATGCCGGTGAGCATCCTGCCCATCCTTCAGTGCGAAAACGGCGGGCTCCGCTACTCGGACTTTCCCCTCACCCATCCAACGGAAGAGCTCTTTTGAACGAGCAACCCGCTCCGCGCGGGAGGTAAGTACGTTCCAAAGGTCTCCGCCTGTCAGGGTTTTCGATGTATCCATTAACATCCTTGGATCAACAGGAGCTGGGTCTCCTCCGGCCATTCCATAAAATACAACTGTGCCGCCAACACGTGTAACTTCAAAACTGTCGGAGAGCGTCGACCCTACTGAGTCAAAAACCACATCGACCCCTTTGCCTCCGGTTACTTCCATCACTTGTTTTTTCCAATCATCCTGATACAAGAAAACCGTTTTCGCTCCCGCATCCTTTGCGGCAGCCGCTTTTTCCTTAGATGATGTTAAACCAATAACTTTTCCCCCGAGCAGGTTTACAATTTGAACGAGCAGCTGTCCTACACCACCAGCAGCAGCATGTATCAGAACCACGTCATTCTCTTTCACAGCATAACTATCACGCGATAAATAGTGTGCAGTTAATCCTTGAAGCAAGACAGCTGCCGCATCTTTCAATGAGATGGATTCCGGAACTGGGATTGCTTTTTCAAATGGAACAGCAACGAACTCAGCGTTCGCATATGGTACATCAGCGAATGCAATTCGGTCGCCCACCTTTATCCCTTCTACCTTTGCTCCTACCTTTTCAACCATACCAGCCCCTTCATACCCTAAAATATAAGGAGGTTTGCCCGCTAAGTGGTAGTTCCCTTTTCTTCTGTATATATCAGCAAAGTTCAAGCCTATCGCCTTCATGTTTACGAGAATCTCCTCGTGACCAATCATTGGATGATCAATTTCCGTATATTCGAGAACTTCTGGACCGCCAAATGTATTAAATACTAATGCTTTCAACTAAAATACCCTCATTCGTTCCAAATTTTTTGTTTACGCTACTATTATTTAGAAATGTCCTTTAGAAAGCAAGTAATAAAAAGGAGGCTTCACTCTGAAAGAAAGGTAAAAAAAGTGTATTAATAACAAAAATATAAAAGGCTTGTGTTTGCAGCAACAAACATCAAGCCTTTTATTGGTTAAACAGCATCACGTAAATAGCTTATGGCAGACGGTATAGGATCCATAAACAGAAATGCTTCCAACAATAAAAATCATTGCCGGAATTAAATAGATAAGATAAAGCGAAATCAGGAGAATCCCAATTAACAAGACTGTTGTCAAAGGATAAGAAATAGCCATTATAAGTGAATTTCGAATAACATGTTTCCACTTAGTCTCAAAATGAGCCATTACGGGAAATAAATAAACGGTTATCGATAAAAATAATAGAGCTAACACCCCAAGAATACCCATCATTAGCTCGTTCGAATGCACCAGCTGATAATTGAGAAAAATTAGATAGGCTAATCCAAACCACAGGAACGAGAGTCCCATGCTCTGGAAAAAACTTTCCCGGAATAACCCGAAAAAGGTTCGGAAAACCCCGTCTGTTTCTTTGCCTATAACCCATTTTCGAATCACGCCATACATCGCAGTTGTCGCTGGAAAAATGGTCACCACTGGAATGCAAACAATAAGCCAGATCAGATTCAATAAAAATAGGTCTACCATTCTTTCAATGCCCCTCAGCATTCGACTATTTAGGATATTCATGGATGACTTCCCCTTCTTATTTCCAGATTGAGTTTAACTGATAGACTTCTAATGAGACGAGTGTAACATCTCCTCCACTTGCAAACAATGCTAATCCATCACTTGTGCTGCTCGGAAAAATTAGGTCTGTCATGATCGTTTCACCACTATTAGCAAACACTTCAACTGAACACCAGTCTAGGAATAAACGAAGTTTCACTCGATTTTCCTCTGGTTCTACTCTTGCAGAGTGTCTGCAAGCGAATAACGGATGGAAAGAAGTTTCACCTGAATGCTCGCGGTCGATAAAAAGTTCCTCTTTTACTGCATCATAGCCAATAATCGTCTTTTCTTCATTTGAGTTTCTTACTTCAAATCCGAATTCAGTTGCAGAATTCAGTTCAAACTCAGCCACTATTTCGATTTCTTTTCCTTTACAATCGGATAGCACATTGTCGGAATTTGAGTGAATGATTATATCTTGCCATTTTCTGTTTTCATTCCGAAGACTTTCTATTTCCTTTACAGGAGTCTGTGTTAATCGGATGCCTTCAGGCATGTTGTGAAGTGACAACTCCCTTGGCAGCGTCATAGCACTTCTCCATTCTTTCGTCGGTGTGATGTTGGCGTATTTCCAATTACTCATCCAGCCGATAAATACCCGTCTTTCGTCCAATGTATCCGACCAGGTTACTCCTGCATAATTGTCACGGCCGTAGTCGACCCACAAAACCGTTTCATCGGGATTATCATTGATAAACGTTTTTCCATCGAATTCTCCAACAAAATACTGCGTTCGGGAACCTTCTGGGTACGCCTCATCGTTTCCGATGCTGACAATCATAACCCATTTCTTCTTATCCGTATCACCAATTGGCAATTTAAACAGGTCCGGACACTCCCATACTCCGTCATGGGAACCGGCAGCCCTGCCAAATTCACTTGCAAAGTCCCAAGTTTTTAAGTCATCTGAAAGATAGATTCTTACATGGCTGCCAACAGCTAAAATCATGATCCACTTATGTGACTCTTCGTGCCAGAATACTTTTGGGTCGCGGAAATCTGCGATAGTATGATCGATTAAAACGGGGTTTCCATCATATGTAATCCAAGTTCTCCCTTTGTCCGTACTGTAAGCGATGCTTTGCGTTTGTTTTGGTCCATCCGCTGAAGTGAATATGGCCACAAGGCCTGTTCCTCCGTTAAAAAATCCACTGGAATCCTTCCAATCCACTACTGCACTTCCAGAGAAAATTGTACCATTTTCGTCAGGATATAAAGCAATCGGCAGATGCTCCCAATGAATCAAATCCGTGCTTACCGCGTGTCCCCAATGCATGGGCCCCCATACTGTGCTATACGGATGATATTGATAAAACAAATGATATTCTCCTTCAAAATAAACCATCCCGTTGGGGTCGTTCATCCAATTGGCTTCCGGTGTAAAATGATACTGCGGCCGATAGTTTTCTGTGTACTTTTCTGAACTTAACAAATTAGATTTCTCAGATACCATAGTTACATGTTCTCCTTTGTCGTTACCTTTGAAGTAATAAGTGTATTTGTCTCATCGAGAGTAGGCATACTTAGAATCGCACCTCTTTTGGTTGTAGCTAATGCGCCTACAGCGTTAGCAAACGAAGCTATTTCCGTTAATTCTTCCTTTGATAAGTTATCGATCTTACCGTCTTTCTCAAGAACCTTGTAAAGAACTCCTCCAAGGAATCCGTCTCCTGCTCCTGTAGTATCTTGGACATTTACTTCATATCCCGGTACTAGACCTGTTTTTTCTCCATGCCTGATAAAGCAGCCATTTCCACCTAACGTGATAAACAATAATGGAACTTGATACTTTTCCCATATCATCTTGGATCCTTTTTCTATATCACTAATCCCGGTAAGAAACACTAATTCTTCCTCAGAAATTTTTACGATATCGGATAATTGAAGCCCTTTGAACATCATCTCTTTGGCATGGTCGAGATTACCCCATAACGATTCCCGTAAATTTGGATCAAAGGATATAAGAACACCGTTTTCTTTCGCAAAAGAAACGGCTGCCAGGGTGGTTTCAGCAGAAGGGTTATTCGTCATTGATACAGAGCCAAAGTGAAATATCCGTGAATCTTTAATCGTGTCAAAGTTTACCTCTTCCACTTCTAAGGTTGTATCTGCCCCAGGATCACGGTAAAAGCTAAATGTTCGATCCCCCGTATGATCTAGGTGGACAAAAGCTAAAGTTGTATTGGTATGTGTCGAGGTCACAAGCCCTGAAGTATCCACATTTATTTGCTTCAATGTATTTCTTAAAAAAGTTCCAAACTGATCGTTTCCAACTTTCCCTATAAATCTAGTTCTTTTTTGAAACTTAGATAATACGGCCAAAACATTTGCTGGCGCACCGCCTGGATTCTGTTCAAACAGAATCCCTCCATTTTCCGAAAACCCGGAAGGTGTAAAATCAATCAGTACCTCCCCAAGTGCTGTAATATCGTACATGTTGTTCACCTGTCTCCTTATTTTTCTGTGTCCCTTAGAAAAGACAAGGCAGAACAAAGGCGGCCCCCTTTATGTTCTGCCCTCTAATGAATCCAAGATCTATTTATTGTTTTTATTAAAATTATCGAGACCTTTTTGGTATAGTTTCATTAGCTCAGGAAGTCCCATTTGGTCTAATTGTTTTACATAACTATCCCATTCCTTTTCGATTCCACCATCTTGCAGCCAGTGAGCTTGTTTTTGATTAACAAACTGAGTAATATCGGTCTGCAGCTGATTGACTCGTTTGGTATCCTCTTCATTAAAGAAAACTTGTGGATAGTTTTCTTTTTCAGCATATGGACGATAATACTTATCTAATATTGCCAAACGTTCTTTTGCACGCGGCTCCATGTCAACCACTTTTCCGAAGTCATCTTTTAATACTACGAATGGTCCTCCAGGAGCTACTTTTTGACGGAATTCTCCCATTGCCACGCCAGCCGGCAATTCTTTATTTACAAGCATTCCATTTGCATCCTCTTCATAAATTTCACCAAGTGGACCCCAGTCAACCTGAGCCGATTCTTTTGGATCATATAACTGGTCCACCCATCTTGCCGTAATTTCTGGATATTTATTGGCTTTCGTGATTACAAAAGCATCACGGCTGTATTCAGAGTAATTAGAACGTCCTACAATCGGTGTTCCATCTGGTCCTTTAAGAGGCGGCAGAACCGCATAGTCATCCTGACGGTCCGTTCCGACTAGTTCAGTATCTTCCCACCAAATAAACGAACCAAGTGTCTCGTCTTTTGTTTTTCCTTTTGAGAATAATTTTGCTTGATCCTGTGTGGTTGCTTCGGGATCAAGGATTCCTTCTTTCACCCACTTATGGTAATAAGCAATCGCCTTCTTATATTCCGGCTGCACCGCGCTGAAGATGACTTTTCCATCCCGGACAATACGGTGGTCATTATTATCAGGAACACCAAAAGCAGCAATCATATCACCAAAGTTTCCACACCAGCCATTAAATAGGTACGTTAACCCGATCTCATCTTTTTTGCCGTTTCCGTTGGCGTCTTTATCTTGGAACGCTTTTAGGACATCATGATATTCTTCAACAGTAGTTGGCATTTTCAAACCTAGCTTATCCAGCCACGTTTTGTTTATGTACATGGTGTTCGGCAGTCCAACAAGGTCCATTTCCTCTGCTCTCGGCAGTGAATAAATTTGTCCATCAGGAGCAGTGATGACACTCTTTAGAGCTGGTCTTTCTTCTAATCTCTTTTTTAGGTTAGGCATATACTTATCTATTAAATTATCGAGAGGAATGATCGTTCCATCTTTTGCATACTTCACAATATCTAAATCTGTAAATCCGGAATTATAAAAAGCATCTGGTAAATCCCCGCTTGAGAGCAGCAGGTTTTTTTTCTCTTGATATCCTTCACTTGGAATGTTGTTCCACTTCACTTGAACATTAGTTTGTTTCTGCAGCTCTTTGAACAGTGTCATATCTTTAAAATTTGGAGCTAAAGAAGATTTA
Source organism: Bacillus sp. ISL-18 (assembly GCF_018613415.1). Classification (GTDB taxonomy): domain Bacteria; phylum Bacillota; class Bacilli; order Bacillales; family Cytobacillaceae; genus Neobacillus. The sequence goes on from NZ_JAGGQG010000003.1 coordinate 313,453, forward strand.
GGTGATACAAAATTCAACGTTATGTTTTTATCAACAATCGGTAAGCCAGTTTCATTCATCTTTACATTGACTTTCTTTTCACTTGCATTGCCATTTGAACTATTCGAGCAGCCAGCGAGAATAGCAGATAACCCAATTGATAAAACCAGTGAATTCCTTACCCATGACTTTTTCATGTCGTGCTCTCCCTTTATAATTATTTTTTATTTTCAGGCTGTGTTAAAGGTTATTTTGATTTTTATCACGTTGATTGGAGCGGAAGGCGGCGAAGACTCCTGCGGGAGTACGGGGCAGGGGAGACCCCACAGGCGCAAGTGCGCCGAGGAGGCTCCCCGGCACGCCCGCGGAAAGCGAAGCCGCCTGGAGCGGAAATCAACATTCAAGATTAACACAGCCTATTTTTATATAATGGCGAAATGGTTGCGGTTATCTAAAAGATCATCCCTTTACTCCGCCAATTAATACACCTTTAACAAAATGTCTTTGAACAAATGGATAAACAATTAACAATGGGAGGGCTCCCACAATAATAATTCCATATTTAATGATCTCTCCTACCTGCTGCTGCGCTGCAAGGTTATCAAGATCGCTTAACATTTTGATGCTAAGCTGATTTTGGGTCAGAATATTTCTCAAGATTAATTGCAAAGGATAAAGACTCTCATCATTTAAATAGATGAGGGCATCAAAGTATGAGTTCCATTGTCCAACTGCATAAAACAAAACCATAACCGCTATGATTGGTTTGGAAAGAGGCAGTACCACTTTTAGGAAAAATTTCGTGTTAGAGCACCCGTCAATTTTTCCAGCCTCAAGAAGTTCATTCGGTATATTCTCTTCAAAGAAGCTTCTAGCTACAATCAGATTCCAAACTGCGACTGCCTTAGGAAGAATCATGGCCCAAATTGTATTAAGCATTCCTAAATCCTTGACTACTAAATAAGTTGGGATTAACCCCCCATTAAAGAACATCGTGAAAAGGATCACCATCATAAAAAAGCTTTTTCCATAAAAGTCCTTGCGTGAGAGCGAATAAGCTGCCATCAGTGTCAGTGAAACCTGTACAATCGTTCCAACAACAGTGTATACCACCGTGTTTTTATACCCGAGCCAAATTTTTGGGTCACTGAAAATACGCTTGTATCCTTCAAAAGTGATTTCCTTCGGGAAAAGCCAAACTTCACCGTTATAGACCATATTCGGGTTGCTGATGGAAGCAATAATGACGAAATATAATGGATATAATACCGCCAAGCAAATCAGCGATAAGAAAATGGTATTAACCACGTCAAATATTTTATCTTCTTTTGATTTTATTTTTTTTACTGTACTTGCCATGTTTAAGCCTCCTCACCATAACCCTGAGCCAGAAAGTTTCTTGGCTGTTTTGTTGACAATAAAGAGCAGAATCAAATTGATTATGCTGTTAAATAATCCAACCGCTGCGCCGAAACTGTATTCAGCTTGCTGTAATCCTACTTTATAAACGTAAGTTGGAATAATCTCTGCAGCAGGTTGATTAAGAGGCGTCTGCATTAGGTAGGCCTTTTCAAAACCAATATTCATTAGATTTCCTACAGACAAAATGAGAAGAATAATGGCTGTTGGCATAATTGCCGGAATATCAACATGTAAGATCCGCTGCCATTTATTTGCCCCATCCATCGTTGCAGCTTCATGAATTTCCGGGCTGACACCTGCGAGCGCAGCAAGATAGACAATACAAGCCCAACCTGTTTCCTGCCAAACTCCCGAACCGATATAAAGGGGCTTAAACCAATCCGGCTCTGACATAAAAGCGACCGCTTTTCCTCCGAATAACGTGACAACACTATTAATTAGACCTTTATCTGAAAAGAAGACAAACATCATTCCAGCGAGTACCACAATGGAAATAAAATGCGGAGCATAAATGACGGTTTGGACAAATCGCTTATATTTTTCATGAATCATTTGATTTAGCAAAAGGGCAATAATAATCGGCATCGGAAATCCGATGATAAGTTGAAAAATACTCAACCCTAGAGAATTCTTAATTAAATCCCAAAACTGATAAGAATGAAAAAAACGTTCGAAGTGTTCAAAACCTACCCAAGGGCTTCCTAAAATTCCAAGTGACGGGGTAAAATCTTTAAAGGCGATTAAAACACCATACATAGGAATATATTGAAATACAATAAAATAGAGGATGGCTGGCAATAAAAAGAGATAGAGCTCATAGTTTTCCATGATCCTTTTCACTCTACTTTTCTTGTTTAAACGCTCCAATGGAATGGTAGATGGTTTTAAGGAATTAGTGGAAGCTTTTAAGGTTAATTTCATATTCTCTCCCTCAACTTTTTTTAAAATAAATACATGTTCAAGCAGGAAATCTATTGGGCAGCAAGACTAGCTTATGGACTCCATTTCAGCTGTTGAAACGTTTCCAACAAGAGGTAAAAAAATTTAGTACCTATTCATGGAAAAGGGGGACGGTCATTCTCATTGATTTCATGACTCCCCTTCTATCCTGTTGAAACGTTTCCAATCTTGGCTAAAAAAATTAGTTACGTTGTTTCCCCTTTTCGATAGTGAATTGGTATTCGATAAATCTCTTGCTCCAGCTCTTCACCTTCAATTTTTCTTAGCAAAAGGTTGACAGACATTCTCGCCATTTCTTCAACCGGCTGTCTGATGGTGGAAAGGATTGGATGAAACAAATCATTGTCCTGAATTCCGTCATATCCAATGACCTTTACATCTTCAGGGACTTTCAAGCCTTTTTCATTTGCTTTTTTGATGTATTTAGCAGCAAGAATATCTGTATTCGCAAAGATTCCGTCAATATCGCCATGGTTTTGAAAGAAACGGTTGAAAAAAGCTTCATCGTTGTAACCATTGTCGTTTTCTTCAAATGTGACATATTCGATACCGTGTAATTTTGCTTCATCTATGAATCCGCTTTTTCTCAGGACAACTTCACTATAAGCATCACTCGTTATACCTAGATATGCGGCTTTCTTTACCCCAGCCTTTGCAAGTTCTCTTAGAGCCACCCTTCCACCTTCATAGTTATCACTTGTCACGCAGGTAATTTTTGTTCCTAAATGACGATCAATACTAATAAATGGAATGTCCGTATTTACATTTGCTTCAATGTCATTGTAAGTGAGTCCGATAATACCTGCGACTTTGTTTTGGTAGAACATGTCAAGGTAATAGACTTCTTTATCAGGCCTTCCCCCGCTATTACAAAGCATAAGCTTAAACCCATCTTGGTCAAGTTGATCTTCGATGTAATAGGCCATTTCTGAGAAGAAAGGATGCCATACACTCGGAAGCAAAAGCGCAACCATTTTCGACTTTTGCATTTTAAAATTTCTTGCCACTTCGTTAGGTATGTAGTTTAATTGCTTAATAGCATCATTTACTTTCTTTATGGTCTCGGGTGTCACATTTAAATGATTGTTTATGACTCTAGAGACAGTGCCAACTCCTACCCCTGCTAAATTGGCAACATCCTTAATACTTGGCACTACCATTACCTCCGATTTTATACAATTTAATGAACTCAATTATTCCTTTGGAAACGTTTCATCCATTTGATAAACCTATCTTACCATCACCATGGAAACGTTTCAATACGTTTTTATAAAATTATAAAAAAAAATGCACGTTTCCCGCATTTGCCGTGTAAATGCTCCTTCACCCCACATAAAAAAGCCTCAATAATGGCGAGGCTTCTAGATAAGAGGATAATATGGTTCATATCTAGGATTGTAATAATAAGGTGGCCGCGGTCCGATTTTGGGCATTATAACCGGCTGCTGATTGGTGTTGTATTGTACCGCTACTTTTTCGTCAGAATGATCGACCAACAATAATTGGGCTTCCCGGCTTAGTTGATAGTATAGCAATGTTTCAACCTCCTTCCTTTTCCTCCACGTTATTCGCTCTGAATCCAAAATGAGCCCGTCCTTGCTGGTGAATTTCAAAAAAACGCATTGACCGCGGTCTCGACCCTACAAAGCCATGCACTCCGTTCGCCCAGTTAACATACTTTAACAGAAAAAAGTTTTCCTAGGAGGAATCCCATTGGCACACGATGACCATCAAAATCCATCGCACAACTATCCTATGTACCCTCATTACGGAAAAATTACCCGTTACGAAGACATTCCGCTGACGGTTCCAGAACAACGGCAGCTGCGACAGCCTGGTGTGGAAGAACTCATGGTTCCACGTCCCATCATTGAAAATCCAAACTACCATGGAAGTGGAAAACTTACGGGAAAAGTGGCACTAATAACAGGTGGGGACAGCGGGATCGGGGCAGCGGCGGCGATTGCTTTTGCGAAAGAAGGTGCCAATGTGGCCATTGCCTATCTAGACGAACATGAGGATGCCAACCGAACCAAAGCCCGGATTGAAGAACTCGGGCAAAGGTGTTTATTATTACCTGGAGATCTTCGGGAAAAACAGCAGTGCGCAGCAATCGTCGAGAAGACAGTCCAAAGTTTTGGCCAGCTCGATATCCTTTGTAACCATGTGGGCATCCAATTTCAGCAGTTAAGCCTTCTTGATATTAGCGATGAGCAGTTTGACGATACCTTTAAAGTCAACATCTATTCTCATTTTTACACAACCCGTTCTGCCCTTCCTCACTTAAAAGCAGGCAGCTCCATTATCAATACTGCATCCGTTGTCGCGTATTATGGAAATGAGCAATTAATTGACTACTCAGCAACAAAGGCCGCAATTGTTGGTTTTACTAGGGCATTAGCCCGCAATCTGGTAAAACAAGGTATCAGGGTAAATGCCGTTGCTCCCGGAAGATTCTGGACACCGCTTATTCCATCAAGCTTCTCTGCAGACCAGGTACCAATCCCAGGTAACCCTATGCAGCGTCAGGGCCAGCCCTTTGAACTTGCCCCTACTTACGTCTATCTGGCTTCTGATGATTCCCGATTTGTGACAGGACAGACACTTCATGTAAACGGCGGGCAATTAATGTCCTCCTAAACAACAAAGGCGGCAGGATCACATCCCACCGCCCATACCATTATTCAGGAATCATAATCTCGAGCTTACCAGTTTGATTTGTTACCTCCACTACCTTATCAACAAACAAATATGGTATCATAGCGGTCTTGCTTTTTAATATCAATATAACTATTGTTCGCTGTCAGAACCGGAAATACAGCATTGGTTTTCTTAAATAGATTTTGAGTAACCTCAACCTCTGCCATTAAAATGATCTGCCTATTAGATAACGCAAAATACAACTTCCCAATCTCGCGGTCATCCTCGATAATTTTCACCTGCTGCAGAATTGAAATCAAGCAGGCCACAAAATCATTTACCTGTTCGTTTGATAATCCCGCTAAGTCAACAGCTGCTAAAGCTTTATTCAGTCCATTTTTAATTTCTTTAAACGAAAACACATCGTCGATACGGAAAGCTGATTTTGTTTTCCCAAGGCTTTCAAATTTTTTTCTTGTTTCAAGAAGGTATTGTGTTACATAACCTTGATGCTGATCTCGCAGCATTACAAAGTCGGTCAGTTCTTGTATACTTCGAATCTCTTTAGTTTGCTTCCGGATTGCTAGTAAAAACCCATATAGGTCCTTCTCATCAAACGTGTTTTCTAGTAATTTTTCATAATAAAATTTCAGTAATGATTGCTCTTTTTTATCCATTGTTGTCTCCCTATACTGTACTCTCTCCTATTGTACAATAAAGGTGACTTAATGGACGAAGATTTCAAAAGAAAGAGGGATATTGTAATCGTTCTCATAAGGTAAACTTATGTATTTTATAAAATTTAATTACTTTTTTTTATTAACCCTTCAGGTTATGATAGAATAGAGAAGAACATGTTAGAGTGGGTGTGTCCTATTTGTAGTCACTGTTTTAAAATAAAATCGACCAAAAAACCCATCTATTGACATCATGTTTTTGCTATAATGGTCGTAATCCCCATAACTTCCTGCATAAACCCACTAGAAACTAGTTTTCATTTATTAAAAGGAGGCTCCATTATGTATCAAATTAAAGGTAAAGAAAAAATATTTGTTTACACAGGTCCCGATGGATCAGGACGTAAGACAATTGCAAAAATGGTCGCTACAGCATTTGATATGGAAACTGTCATCTCTTATACTACCCGCTCCCCACGTCACTATGAAAAAGACGGTGAAGATTACCACTTTGTCAGCCAAGAAACATTCAGTCAGATGGAATCCCAACAAGAATTTTTAGAAAGCGTTGAAATTGATGGTTTCCATTATGGAATTCGCGAACAAGACATTGTTGAAGCGTTTCAAAACCACGACTATGTCTATCTCACCTTGAATCCTGAGGGAACAGAAAAGCTGAAAAAGATGTATGGAGAAGGAGTCGTCCGAATCTTTATCTATGCTGACCGTGATACCGTTATTCAAAGACAGCACGACCGTCAAGATGCGGATGATGTAATCGAGCGGCATATGACTCATTATGATGAGACCATGAGTTATAAGAACAGTTGTGAATATGCTTATGAAAATTATGATTCCCCACAGGTTTCCTATCAAATCAGCGAATTGATTGAATCCTTTTTGGATCGGAATCTCGAAGTAACAGATTATTAATCATTTCCAACGAAGGCAAACAGTGCCAGGCACTGTTTGCCTTTTTTTAATTGACTGGACATGGGAGACATAAATGTAATATAGTTACCCAAGATAACTATTACTCAGAGTAACTATTTTTATTATAAGAGGTGTTTGCCATAAAAACTTCTCAAAAGTTTTTTCATCAATTACTAATGATGTACCGGCCATTTGAAAACAGGCTTAATGTACATCTTGCTGAACATCAGCTCTATAGAGCACAATGGTCGATTTTGTACTATTTAGCCCAACATGGAACTGCTACGCTTGTGGAACTTTCCCATTATATGAGTGTCGAAAAGCCAACCATTACAAGAACGATTAGCCGTTTAGAGGAACTTGGATATGTAGAACATGTTCCAGGGAAAGATAAACGGGAAAAAAGGATGCAGCTTTCGGATGCTGGCAAAAAAGTATATCAAGATGTTCGTGTAACCATTGACCAATACGAGCAAGAAATTTTAGCAGGAATCACTGAGCAGCAACAAATAGAGACCATCCAAATCATGGAGGAAATACAACATAATATTTACAAAGTAAGGGGTAATTAACGTGAATACATCAAGATTATGGACGAAGGATTTTATTATTATATCCGGGGTTAATTTTTTGATTAACCTAGTATTTTACCTGTTGATTGTTATTATTGGCGAGTATGCAGTCGATCAGTTCCAGGCATCAACAAGTCAGGCAGGTCTGGTGACAGGAATTTTTATCATTGGTTCTCTTATTGGCCGGCTTTTTACCGGACGGTTTATTGAGTCCCTCGGCCGCAGAAAAACGTTATTTATTGGGCTAGTCTTCTTTATCTTAACCACCGTGCTTTATTTAATTAGTTCGAATATCGGCATCATGCTGATAACCCGTTTATTACACGGTGTGGCTGCCGGTATCGTCGGGACCGCAACAGGTACCATAGCCGCTCAAATCATTCCCGCAGCACGTAAAGCGGAGGGCATTGGTTACTTCAGCATGAGTACTACTCTTGCAACAGCAATTGGTCCGTTCATTGGGTTATTTATGACTCAGTATACCACCTTCCAAATGATCTTTATTTTTTCCGTTGTTCTAGGGGTCATTAGTTTTGTTACATCATTGTTTGTGTATATACCAGCAATCACCATGACTACACAACCGTCTTCGGTCGAAACGAGGGGTTTCAAAATCTCGAACTTTATCGAGCCAAAGGCACTGCCGATTGCCATTATTACTCTTGTCATCTCGTTTTGTTACTCAAGTGTTCTTTCCTTTATTAAGTTCTATGCAAATGAGATTAACCTTGTAAGTGCCGCAAGCTTTTTCTTTCTTGTTTACTCGATTGCTGTTTTATTTTCACGCCCATTCACTGGCCGCTTGATCGACACAAGAGGGGCGAATTATATTATGTATCCCGGCTTTATCATTTTGGCGGGTGGTATGGTGCTTCTTAGTGCAGTCAACTCGGGGCTGATTTTACTTGTGGCTGGTGCCTTGATTGGTCTTGGCTTTGGTAATATGCAATCAAGCACACAGGCGATTGCGGTTAAATTAACGCCGGCACACCGAATGGGTTTGGCTACTTCAACGTTCTTTATTGCTCTTGACGCCGGATTAGGTTTTGGACCTTATATCCTAGGATTCATCATTCCAGCAACAGGCTATAGATCGTTGTATGTCATTCTTGGCTTAGTAGTTCTTGTATCAACTGCCCTTTACTATTTCTTACATGGCAAAAGGGAAAGTGGTATTAGAGCAAATTTAAATAAAGTAGCATAATGTAAGTAGGAGGCGAATTGCTTTCGCCTCTATTTTTATAGCTAAGATTCCAGCCTATTGTCCATGACTTGCATAAGACCTGCTTGAGGGAAATAAGATAAGAATAAGCATCCTAAATAAAGGGGTTGTTCTAGTTGGCCATTTTCAATAAACTGGCGTTATATTTTGTTATTTTGTATTCTGTTATCATTTTGATAAATACCTATTTAGGAGAAAGTGAACGGCTTCAATCAAATGTCATGGTTTTTTTAATGAATGGATTTGCCTATATTGTCTCTGCATTGGAAGTAGAAAAAGAAAAACAGATCGTTCTAGAGACCTGAGTTTGTTCAATCCAATATAGGCCCTTAACTCCTTTTATAACAAGGGTTAAGACCAGTTTAATTAAACGTTTGATTAGTTTTTAGCCATTATTAATTAAACGTTTAATTGAATTTTAGATCCCTTGGGTATCAAGGTTTTACGCATTTCAATCAAACGTTTGTTTAACTTTCTTCAAAAAAAGGAAGCCTTACAGTGTTGTGATGTAAGGCTTCCTTTTTTTAATTATTTATCCTGTCGGGAGTTTCATTTTTTCCCTTAACGCCGTAAGATACTTTCTTACAGTCCCCAACTTCAGCTTTTCATTGAGGGCTTCAGTTTGAACCTGTTCTTCATGCTCGAAGCCATTGAATTCTTCGTCGATTAGTTCTTGAGAAAAGATCTGCTTTCCAGCCATAATGCTTCGAATAGAACCAGCTAACTCCTCACTGGGACTATCTTTTAGCAGATATCCTCTTACATTCGCTTTTAAGGCACGCTGCCAATAGCCCTTTCTAGCAAAGGTGGTTAAAATGATCACTTTGCAGCCGTGTGGCTTTAAGATTTCGGCTGCCTCAAGTCCGCTCTTTACTGGCATTTCTATATCCATCAGACATACATCCGGCTTTAATCGATAAACGAGTCTAATGGCTTCCTCTCCATCTGCAGCAAGTCCGACGACTTCTAGATCATCTTCCAAATTGAGAAGTGAACCGATTGCCGTTAACAGCATCTCCTGATCTTCCGCTATTACAATTCGAATCACCTTTGTTCTCTCCTTATCTGGCCCAGTAAGTAGTAGGCAGCTGTTCCACTTTGTGAGAGTGGAGTCAGCCTTTTTTATAGTTCTGGCTTTGCCTGAACAGAAATCCTCTTTTTTGCAGCTGCCTTAATGTCTTTAAAGGTCACAAAATTCTTCGCTTTCTCATCCCAAAGACGGAAACGCAATGAACGGAGACTTGTCGCAAGTGTAATCGTTGGAACATGCTGTAATGGCGATGTACTAGCGTGCGCCTCTTCTAATTTATAATTAGGAACCCTTGGGCTCAAGTGGTGCACATGGTGAAAGCCGATATTGCCTGTTAACCACTGTAATACTTTTGGCAGTTTGTAGAAGGAACTTCCTTCCACTGCTGCTAATACATATTCCCACTCTTTATCATGCTCAAAATATGAGTCTTCAAAGGTATGTTGTACATAGAACAGCCAAATTCCTGCAGCTCCTGAAATCATGAAGATCGAACCTTGCACTACCAAAAACGCTTGCCAGCCGACTGCCCAGCAAAGTAAAGCAACCAAGGCTACTATAATGATATTCGTTAAATACGTGTTGTTTCGTTCTTTTGGTCTTGCACCTTTACGATTGAACCTATTTTTTAAAAGGAATACATAAATGGGACCTAATCCAAACATCACCAACGGATTGCGGTAGAATCGGTAAGCTATACGAGTCTTCAGTGGTGAGGCTAAATATTCATCGACGGTCAGTGTCCAAATATCCCCTGTTCCGCGCTTATCCAAGTTGCCGCTTGTCGCGTGGTGAACCGAGTGTTCATGTCCCCATTGATCAAAAGGATGCAATGTTAGAACTCCCATACATGTTCCGAGGATACGGTTCGCACGGCGGCTCTTAAAAAAGGAGAAATGGGTACAGTCATGAAAAATGATAAAAATCCTTGTTAAGAAGCCTGCTGCAATAATAACTGGAACCAAAGCTAACCAATAAGAAACTGATAGGCTAACGTAGGCCAGGTACCAGAGTACAATAAATGGGACCACAGTGTTGATAATTTGAAAGATACTTTCTTTAGTTGTTGACTTCTCAAACGGAGCGACTTGTTTCTTTAGATTTTTCGTATCATATAAGGTCATTTATTTAAATTCCCTTCCTTCTTAGTCTTTCTTCAAAGTATAGAGGAAGGATGATGTACATGTTAGTAGCAGGTGTCATATGACAACCATGATAAATGTCATATTTAAGGTGAATATATTGAAAACGGTGTCAGGCACCGTTGATATTACGCGGTTTTTAGAATGGGAATTGGAATAAATTACATAATAAATTTTAGAAATTTTTTATTGACACCTCCCTTTCAGAGTTTGGCTAAAGAAAAAGGCTGATTCAAAGGTCTCCTTTGAATCAGCCTCTTCGCAGCCGTTCACTATCATTGTACATATGGGATGGACACTGTACACGAATGGTGTCAGGCACCATTTACACCATTTACAACATCCTGCTATTCTAAATTGCTGTGGCGGGCGAAGGCGGCGGTGTTGCTGACGCTGCTTAGCTGACTATACTGCAGGCAGATCGTGTCGAATAACAGGTGTACGCATTGGTCGAATAATGACCCCAGCGGCTGGATTGTTTTTAATTCATTTTCGCGGCGGTATTTTGTGGCTGCCGGAACGTGCAGGATGCTGGAAGAAGCCGCTGCTAGCGGTGATTCGGGATTGGTCGTTACCGCGATGACCTGACAGCCAAGTGATTGTGTCTTTTCAGCCGTCCAGACAACACTTTTTGTTGTTCCAGACCCTGATACTGCGACCAAGAGGTCTCCTTCGCCAATCGCAGGAGTGATGGTTTCCCCTACAACAAATACGGCTGCGCCTAAATGCATTAATCTCATCGCAAATGACTTGGCCATTAACCCTGACCGTCCTTCACCAATAATAAAAATCCGCTTAGCCTTTTGTAATTCAACAGCCAAGTCTTGCAGATTTTCCTCAGGCACCTGACGTAATACAGTCTCAATTTCCTTTAAAATAGTTGAAACAATCATACTAACTCCTCCTCTTGTTGGGATACTTGTTTAAACTTTGCTGCCGCTTCAGCAGGATTCTCCGCTTTCGTAATCGCCGATCCAATAATGGCGACAGCTGGATTCATTGTTGCTCTCAACGTACCAATTGACTCTAATGTAATTCCACCGGCAGCCGCCATTTGAATGGCCGGGTCAACAAAAGGCTGCCCACTCATGGTTCCATGATTCTGCGAGCCCGCTTCCTCTTGTTCATCCTTACTAACATGGTCACAAAGAATTGCATCCTTGTATTTCATTAACGCCCTCTTTTGTTCTGATGAGGTATTCAATAAATCAATCATCACTTTCTTCTTATATCGACTGGCCACTTCCATACATGCATCGATGGTAACTAGCGGCGCTGCCCCCATGACAGTCGCTAGATCAGCACCCGCTTTAAAACACATCTCAAATTCATACCTGGCATTATCAATCGTTTTAATATCCGCCACGACGGTTTTCTCTGGAAAGGCCTGCTTCAGTTCCTTGACACTGACAATACCGAATTCTTTGATTAACGATGTACCCACCTCAATCCAATCAATCGAATCAGCGACTTTTCTGGTTAGCTCGATGGCCTCATCAATCTCCATTCGGTCCAAAGCTAATTGTATTTTCATTGATATAGACTCCTTTTCATCGAAAGTAAAACGGTTTACTAAATCGGTTTATTAAAAGTATACACCCTTTAAGCATAATTGGATAGAGGGGAGCACCTACACTCTCCTCTATACCAACTTACTTGGAAAAACAAACTCTTCCGATTCTCTATCTACTTTATTGATTTGTTCAAATAATAGTTCTGCAGCCTTTTTTCCCATCTCCGTAGCAGGTTGAACGATAAAGGTAATCGGGGTTTCCACCACCTGTGCAAATGGTATATTATCAAAGACGACTAACTCAATATCCTCGCCAATCTTCAATCCTTTTGCTCTTAGGCACTTAACTACCTCTAAAAACACACGATCATTACCAGCAAAAATCGCAGTTGGCCTTTCCTCCATCGAAAATAGCCTTTCAAGCTTACTGCTCATCTCTAAAATGTCCGATTCAATCACATATTTTGGATTTATTTCCAGATTGGCATCTTTCATCGCTTGCTGATAGCCCTCAAAACGTTCCTTCCGGGTACTCACCATCAGCGGCTGAACAGCAAAAGCAATCCGCTGGTGCCCGTTTGCCACGAATTGCTGAATGGCACGATAGGTCGATTCGCGATTATCTGTGACGATCGAAAACACCGGTAGATTTTCTACTTTTCGGTCCACGAAGACAACCGGATAACCTTGCCTTATCAAACTTTCATATAATGAATTATTTTGTCCTGTTGGAAAGATAATCAGACCATCTACTTGTTTGGCCCGCAGCATTTCGATGTATTTCTTTTCCTTTTCAGGATCATCATCAGCATTACACACTATTGCATGAAGGTCATGGCCTTGGAAAAAGTCCTCAATGGCCCTGCTAACCTCAGTTGAAAAATAATGCATAATATTTGCAACAATAATCCCGACCATCGAAGTCCGTTTTTGCTTTAAGCTTCTAGCAATATAATTGGGTTGATAACCAAGGGCTTTAATCGCCTCTTCAATCTTCATCTTTGTTTTTTCACCCATATATTCAAAGCGATTATTTAAATACTGTGAAACTGTACTCTTGGAAACACCTGCTGCTTTTGCAACATCTGCCATCGTCACTTTTTCCATTCTACTCGTCCTCTTTCATTCACTGTCGATGACTTCATTTTAGCGGCAATGCGGTTAATTTTCCAATTTTAAAAGAAAAAAGGATGAGCGGCTGGCAAACTGCCTGCTGTCATCCCCCGTTTCATTTCTAAATTAAGCAGTTACTTCTACACCGGCAGGCTTACTGCTGCGATCCTTTTTTGCAGCTTTTACCGCCCAAACAGTCAAGATGGCAGAAAGGAATAGCGAACCTGCCATAAAGATATAAGATGCACCAAACCCACCTGTAGTTCCATTTAAGTAACCAACAATATACGAACCAACGAATGAACCTAACGCACCCATACTGTTAATAAGCGCCATGGCCCCGCCGGCTACATTTCGAGGCAGAATTTCAGGAATAATCGCAAAGAACGGTCCGTATGGTGCATACATCGCACCCCCAGCAATTATAAGCAGGATGAACGAAATCCAGAAATGACTTGTGCCAAGTGCATAGGAAGCATAGAATGCTACTGCACCGATTAATAGAAATGGCCAAACGAAACCACTGCGATTTAATGTTTTATCAGAGAAATAGGAAGCCGTTAACATTAACACAACAGCTAAAATATACGGTACAGATGATAACCAGCCGGTTGTCACAATATCCATGTTTGGTGCCGCTTTGATAATAGAAGGAAGCCACATCACAAAGCCATAAACCCCGATGCTCCAAAGAAAGTATTGAGCACTTAATAAGATGACTGGTTTTGATTTAAAAGCCTCACCGTAATTTTTAACCGCTTTCAAACCTTCTTGTTCTTTTTCTAACTGTAATTCAAACTCGCGTTTCTCATCTTCTGATAACCATTTGGCATCTCTTGGCTTGTCATTCACTAATTTCCACCAGATGAATGCCCAAATAATTGCCGGCATTCCTTCAACGATAAACATCCATCTCCAGCCAACGGAGTTTAATAAGTATCCGGATACAATCGACATCCATAATACAGTGGCTGGATTACCTAAAATTAAGAAGGTATTCGCACGGGACCGTTCTGCTTTTGTAAACCAGTGACTTAAGAATACAAGCATCGCCGGCATAACGGCACTTTCGACTACCCCAAGTGCAAACCGGATGACAAACAATAGTTTAATATTGGTAATGAGACCTGTTGCCGAAGCTAATCCGCCCCATAAAATCAAGGACCAGAAAATCAATTTCTTTGCACTTTTCTTTTCGGCATAACTAGCACCAGGTACTTGGAAAAAGAAATAACCTAAGAAAAATAGCGAACCAAGTAATGAGGAAGTACCAGGTGTAATATGGAGATCTTTTGCTAATCCTGCCGCTGCTCCGAATCCATAGTTTGCCCGATCAAGATAGGCAAGGCTATAGGTAATAAAGGCGATTGGAATTAAGCGTAGCCATCTTTGTTTTGCAATCGTTCGTTTCATCCTATTTCACTCCCTGTGTATTTTTTTCTATATAAGCTAAAAGTTTCTCTTTTGTCGGATAACCATCATTGTCTCCAGGTGTTTGAACAGCAAGGGAACCAATCGCATTTCCTCTTATCACTGCTTCTTTAATGGTAAGCCCAGCTAATAATCCGCTGATAACCCCAACAGCAAACCCATCGCCGGCCCCCACGGTATCGACAATTTTTTCAGCCTTGAAGCCTGGCACCGTTCCTTCTTCAGATGCTGTTTTATAAAAAGCCCCCGCGCTGCCAAGCTTAATCACGACCAGTTTAACACCTTTATCAAGGTAAAAGGAAGCTATATCACGAGGATCTTTGTAACCAGTTAACATTTCACCTTCAGAAATACCCGGCAGCACATAATCAGCTTGAAAAGCCACTCCGTTAATATGTTTCACCATTTCCTCTTGTGAAGTCCAAAGACTTGGGCGTAAATTGGTATCAAAGGAAACCGTGCGGCCATTTTTTTTCATAAACGCAAGTGCATGATGGGCAAATTCTCTTGCCTCGTTCGATATTGCTAACGGAATCCCCGTCATATGCATGTGTTTTGCTGCTAAAAAGTAATCCTCTTTAAAATCAGCTACATTAAGATGACTTGCCGCTGAACCTTTTCGAAAATATTGAACCTCAGGATCACCTTCGAGCACTTTTGATTTTAATTGGAATCCTGTTGGATACTTGTCAACCAACCATACATGATCAATGTTGACGTTTTCATTTTTTAGCCGATCAATGATGAATTTGCCAAATGCATCATTTCCGACCTTACTAGCCCAGCCGGCGGAAAGTCCCAGCCTCGCCAGCCCAATCGCCACATTCGTTTCCGCGCCTGCTAGTTCTCTAGTAAACTGACATACTTCGTGTAACGCACCCGGCTGATTAGCGATAAACATTGTCATCGCTTCTCCAAATGTTACTACATCTAGCGGTCTCATTTTACTAACGCCTCCCTTTCTCTTGACATATCGATAATCATTTGAATATAATCCTTCGTTTTCTCTTTCGGTACGATTGGAAACTCGAGCGCTTTCACGATATCTGCCGGGAAACTACTGATAACTTGCTTCCAGCTATGTTCACCCTCTCTCTCAAGCGGCACGGTTTCGAGCGTTTCTGTTACCTGTTTCAAATGAAGATAGCTTACATAGGGTGCTAGTTTTTGCAGTGCATCCTCTACATCCTGGTTTGAATAATACCAGTTTCCTGTATCAAAGGTCATTTTGACAGGCACATTTTGGTCGACAACGCTTTCAAAAAAGGCCTGAAGTTGCTGAACATTTCCTCCATGAGGTGTCTGATCGTTTTCAACCAAAAGCTGCAGATCCTTTTGCTTTGCCAGGAATCTTCCCAGTTCAGCTATATTTGATTTATCTTGCTGAAAATGTCCTAATGAAACCTTTACCCACTTTGCACCAAGGATGACAGCTTCTTGAAAAATATAACTCAACTGATCTTCGTTTAACTGATAATCTTCTTTCCAGCATTCAATTGGAGCTGAATAGACAGTGAATAGTCCATATCGATCAATTTCTCGCTTTATTTTACCAAGCGGTAAAACTACTGCAGGCAATAATTCACGACGAATCTCTATCCCATAAGCACCGGATTCAGCAATCAGTTTGACAAATGATGCTTGACCGTTAGTTGTCACATCGATGCTGTCAAAAGCATTTAACGGGACAATCACATTTTTCATAATCAAGACCCTTTCTAGATGAATATTATTCTAAAACGTTTTAGTAAACCGATTTAGTAAATCGATTTATCTGTATTATAAACCCAATGTAAGCGTTTTTGCAACTGTTATTTTTTTAAAAATCTTTTCGTTTATATAGAATGCCCAGTGTTTGTACTATAATCGTATTAACCAAGCACTTAATAAGTAGGTGATGAGATGACGAACATTAAAGATTTAGCCAAGATGGCTGGAGTTTCTGTAACCACTGTTTCAAGAGTGTTAAATAAACACCCCTATGTAAGCGAGGAAAAAAGAAATAAGGTCTTAGCAGCCATTAAGCAAAGTAATTACCAGCCGAATATTAATGCTGTCCATTTAAGCATGGGCAAGACCTTTCTTGTTGGTGTGGTTGTTCCCTTTATTGACCATCCATATTTTTCTCTCTTAATAAAAGGGATCGCTGCAGAAGCATTAAGACATAACTATAAGCTGGTCTTATTCCAGACCAGCTATGAAAAGGACAAAGAATTTGAAGCCCTGCAAATGCTTAAACAAAAGCAGATTGATGGTCTAGTGATTTGTTCAAGGACCTCCAGCTGGGCCACTATTGAAGAATATTTAACATATGGGCCCATTACTTTATGTGAAGATACAAGAGGCAGGAATGTTCCTTCTACATTTGTTGACCATTATCAAGGTTTCATGACAGCTCTTGAGTACCTATACCAGAAAGGGCATCGTAAAATTGGCTATTGCATCTACCGCAGTTCAGGTACAAATAGCCAAAATAGGGCATTGGCCTATCAGCATTTTATGGAAAAATATCAGCTTCCCTATCATCCGGAATATATTATTACTCATTGTCTGCACTTTGAGGATGGAAATAAAGTATTAGACCGGATTCAACAATTGTCAAATCCGCCAACTGCTATGCTGCTAACAAGTGATGAGGTTGCAGCCGGTCTTGTTACCAGTGCACCAAAACGCAATATTTCCATACCAAGTGATCTCGCGATTATTGGTTTTAACAATCAGCCAATCGCACAAATGATGCGGATTACGACGATTGAAATTCCTCTTATCGAGATTGGCAAGAAACTATTTCTCCAGGTTGTTAGCGATAGTCATGAGGCTCTTCATCAAGAGATTCCGGCTGCATTAATTGAACGCGAAACTGTATAAGCTTTGTAAAGACTTGACCTGGCGGCTCAAGTCTTTTTAATTATTCCCCTTGACCTGAAACGCGTTTCATAAAATATGATGTAGTTGCAAGACCTGCAACAACCGTCGGCGTGATCTAACTCACTAGAGCGTAACGACGGTGTTGTATCTTACCGGAGGTGGCTAAATTGACAAATCCAATTGGTATTTTTTGATATTGATGGAACGTTATTAGATGATAAAAAGGTAATTCCAGAGTCCACGAAGAAAGCTGTTCGGCTCCTTCAAGATAAAGGGATTCAGACCGTCATTGCGACTGGCCGTGTCCCTAAGATGTTTTATTGGATTCAAAAGGAACTTAACATTGATTCTTATGTTTCCATGAACGGACAATATGTGGTGTACCAAGGAAAAGAGGTCTACTCCAACCCAATTGACCCTCGTGTCCTTCAATCCATGTCTGCTATGGCACTTCGTAACGGCCATGCCTTAGCCTATTGTAGTCATAATGATTATAAAGTGAATGAGAAAAACCATCCATTTATTGAAGCTAGTTTCGATTCCTTGATGATGCCTTATCCTGAGGTAGATAAGGATTATTTTAATCAATTGTCGATCTATCAAGGTCATTTATACTGCAGCGAAAAAGATGCCCAACGATATATCGATTACTTCGCTGATTTCAGTTTCGTCAAATGGCATGATGTTGCCTTCGATATTCTCCCGCGCGGCGCTTCAAAAGCAATCGGGATTCATAAATTTCTAGAAGTATTAGATATTGAAAAAGAAAATTCCTTTGCATTTGGGGATGGATTAAATGACATTGAGATGTTGACATCGGTAGGAACAGGAGTGGCTATGGGCAATGCCGTGCCTGAAGCAAAAGCAGCGGCTGAAGTCATAACAACCTCTTCCACTCAACATGGGATCCTCAATGGACTTATGAAGGTGGGACTGTTGGAAAAAAGTCTTGCTCTTTAGTACCCGCGAGTTAACGAACAGTGCTGGCCACTGTTCGTTTTTATTTAAATAGAAACTGAAGATGAAAAAGTGTGGCGGGTTTTTAAAAAAATTGGAGGGTTATCTCATTTTTGTCCTCTTAAGCTCTTCATGTGGACATTTCTGGTTTAATTCGTTTACTCTTTGTCCCCATGAACGCTCATGAGGACGTACATAGCTTTGCTCTTCTTCTTTTGTCCTCATCAAAACAGCATTTCCTTCTCGTACAAAAAAAAAACTGATTTTCAAATGGAAATCAGTTTTTTAAGTGGGCCTAAATGGACTCGAACCATCGACCTCACGCTTATCAGGCGTGCGCTCTAACCAGCTGAGCTATAGGCCCATATTGGAGCGGGTGATGGGAATCGAACCCACTACATCAGCTTGGAAGGCTGAGGTTTTACCAGTAAACTACACCCGCAATATACATTTTGGAGGCAACACCCGGATTTGAACCGGGGATAGAGGTTTTGCAGACCTCGGCCTTACCACTTGGCTATGCTGCCTAAAAAAATGGCTGGGCTAGCTGGATTTGAACCAACGCATGTCGCAGTCAAAGTGCGATGCCTTACCGCTTGGCTATAGCCCAATAGTTTTTTTAATATAAATGGGGCGACTGATGGGAATCGAACCCACGAATGCCTGAACCACAATCAGGTGCGTTAACCACTTCGCCACAATCGCCGAAATATATATCAATAGCAGCTAAAGCTACTCGTATAAAAATGGCGGTCCGGACGGGACTCGAACCCGCGACCTCCTGCGTGACAGGCAGGCATTCTAACCAACTGAACTACCGGACCAAATTGCGGGGGCAGGATTTGAACCTACGACCTTCGGGTTATGAGCCCGACGAGCTACCAGACTGCTCCACCCCGCGATAATAGAAATTATAAAGTTTGGAGTATGCTCCATGTTTTGTTACTGACTGTCCCCATCTCAGAAAGCTTATTCAAGCAGCAGCTCGATGGGTACAACTCGCAGTTTAATCATTGAGGCAACGCTCGTTGCTCCACCCCGCGATAATAAAAGGAAAAAAATAAAAAGTTAAGTAAATATGGAGGAGGAAGAGGGATTCGAACCCCCGCGCGGTTTGACCCGCCTGTCGGTTTTCAAGACCGATCCCTTCAGCCAGACTTGGGTATTCCTCCGTATAAAACTATATGGTAGCGGCGGAGGGGATCGAACCCCCGACCTTACGGGTATGAACCGTACGCTCTAGCCAGCTGAGCTACACCGCCATAATCAAATTTCAACCTGCGACCCCTTGGTCCCAAACCAAGTGCTCTACCAAGCTGAGCTACTTCCCGCAAATAAGCGCGCCCGAAAGGAGTCGAACCCATAACCTTCTGATCCGTAGTCAGACGCTCTATCCAATTGAGCTACGGGCGCAAGATAGTAAAGTGAATGTTCACTTTCGTAAATAAATCATGGTGGAGGATGACGGGATCGAACCGCCGACCCTCTGCTTGTAAGGCAGATGCTCTCCCAGCTGAGCTAATCCTCCATAATAAGATGGTGACCCCTACGGGACTCGAACCCGTGTTACCTCCGTGAAAGGGAGGTGTCTTAACCGCTTGACCAAGGGGCCATTATCTAAAATTGACAAAATAATAGCCCCAAAAGGGGCCTAGCCTGGCAACGTCCTACTCTCACAGGGACAAAGTCCCAACTACCATCGGCGCTGAGAAGCTTAACTTCCGTGTTCGGTATGGGAACGGGTGTGACCTTCTCGCCTTAATTACCAGACTATTTAATTGAAAGAAGTTCATTCTTTCAAAACTAGATAA
>NZ_JAGGQG010000039.1 GCF_018613415.1 Bacillus sp. ISL-18
CGTGCCACATGCTTGAACTTCGCAATATCAACTCCTACAATAAGAGTTTGAGAAGTAATTTGAGCTATTTTCTTATTCTGGTTATAATTCATTTTAAAGCCTCCTGGTTTTTTAGAGATTTGTCCTTTTTGCTGGCCAGCGTCGGGACTCTCTCATTCTACCAAGAGGTTATTTTTTTGTTCAAACTCCATTTTCTTTCATTACAGGAATGCTGCCCCGTTAGCGGAACAAGAAGAGCGATTGCTCTTATTGAACAATCGCACCCGTTAGTTTAAGTGAATTTATTCACATTAGGATTATTATTAAAAAATATACGTATAGAAGAAATTTAGCAAGACCCAATTCTGTGTTAGAATTAAAGTAACAGTTTATTATGAACGGAGTGGGTTAATCGATTTTAAAAAATAATAACATTGAAATTTTTGCACTAGGTGGTTTAGGTGAAATCGGTAAGAATACTTATGTTATTCAATACCAAAATGAAATTATTCTGGTGGACGCAGGTTTTAAATTCCCTGGAGATGAGTTGTTTGGCATTGATTACGTCATCCCAGATTATTCTTATTTGATTGAAAATGAGGATAAAATAAAAGGTTTATTCGTTACACATGGTCATGAAGATCATATTGGTGGTATCCCCTTTTTATTAAAGGAAATAAACATCCCCATCTATGCAGGAAAATTGGCTATTGAATTAATAAAAGAAAAGCTAAAAGAACATGGCTTATTGGATAAAGCGAGACTATATGAAATCGAAGAAGATAAAACTATTGCTTTTATGATTGTTGCAGTAGATTTTTTTAGAACAACCCATAGCATACCTGATTCTTACGGTATTGTTGTAAAAACTCCGAAAGGTAATGTCGTTCATACAGGAGATTTTAAGTTTGATTTAACTCCTTTAGGTCATCCATCAAACATTTCTAAAATGGCTGCTATCGGTAATGAAGGAGTTATCTGCCTGCTTTCAGATAGTACAAACAGTGAAATACCTGGATTTTCAATGTCTGAAAGAAAGATTAGCGAAACGATTCACGACCTTTTTAATAAAATTTCTGGGCGGATCATATTTGCTACCTTTGCCTCTAATATGTATCGATTTAAACAAGCCATTGATGCCGCAATTATTAATAAACGAAAAATTGCTGTCCTTGGAAGAAGTCTTGTAAAAGCAGTTAGGATAGGCCAAGAGCTTGGCTATCTAACCATTCCAGATAACACATTGATTGATGAAACTAAAATTAACCAATATCCTGATGATCAAATACTGGTTATCTGCACGGGAAGCCAGGGTGAACCTTTTGCTGCTTTATCAAGAATTGCAAATAAAAGACACCCCAGACTATCAGTAAAGAAAAAAGATACTGTGATTTTTTCATCCTCCCCTATACCAGGTAACACAACTAGTATCAACAAAATTATTGACCAATTAAGTCGTGCTGGTGCGAATGTAATTCATCACAAGCTCACTGATATTCATACATCAGGTCACGGTGCACAAGAAGAACTAAAACTTATGCTTCGCTTGATGAAGCCTAAGTTTTTTGTACCCATTCACGGGGAATACCGTATGTTAAAAAAACATGTAGAATTAGCACAGGAATGCGATGTACCTTTTAGCAATTCATTTATAATGGATAATGGGCATATACTCGAAGTCAATGAAACGACTGCCAAATTGACTGGCAGTGTCCCAGCAGATCCAGTTTACGTTGATGGTGAAGGAATAGGTGATATTGGGGAGATTGTACTTAGGGATCGTAAAAAACTATCAGAATCAGGTATTTTAATGGCGGTTATAGCCATTGACTTTAAGAATAAGACTATTATTAGGGGACCTGAAATTATTACAAGAGGATTTGTCTTTATGAGAGAATCTGAAGAATTATTAGGAAAAATTAAGGATGCCGCACACACAGCTACTATAACATCTCTTGAAGCAGAAAGACTTCAGTGGGGAAACATAAAAAAGGAAATATTAAATTATGTTGAGCCGTTAATTTATAAAGAAACTGGAAGACGACCTATGATCCTTCCAGTAATTATGGATGTCAATTAGTAATGTCATGTAATGTTGGAATGTAAAAAAGCACGCTGAAAAATTCAGCGTGTTTTTGTCATATTAGTTATTGGACAGCTCTTTTTGTGAATTCTTATTAAAAAACAACTTCATCATAGGAGGAGTAACAATCGTTGTTACAAGAACGACAACAACAATTACTGCAAACATTTCTTGACTCAACAGTTTTGATTCTAAACCAATAGCTGCAATGATTAATGCAACTTCACCACGAGATACCATAGCTGCCCCAATGCCGAACGAACTCTTCCAAGAGAACCTAGCAGCCTTCGCACCAATGGACGCACCAATAAGTTTAGTCAAAATAGCCAAAATGCTTAATATAACAATTAGAATTAGATTTTCTTTAATACCTTCAAAATGAGCAGTAATTCCAATTGATGTAAAAAATACAGGGACAAATATCGAGTAACTAATCGTTTCTATCTTTTCGAATACCTCGTGCTTAAAGTCAGTTAAGCTTATAGCTACACCAGCAATATACGCTCCAATAATTGCAGCGACACCTGTATACTCTGCTAAGTATGCAAAAATAAAACAGATTATTAAAGCAGATGAAACGACAGTTTCCGTTACCTTCAAAATGGCGAATCTTTTCATAAACAAGGGCACAACTTTCCAACTAACAATAATGGCTCCAGCAAAAAATAAAAATTTCTTAAGAATAACTGTCGTTAAATTGACATCCCCACCTGCAAAACTCATTAAAAACGCCAAACCGATAACTACTACCACATCATCAATAACAGCTGCCCCTAAAATTGTAGCTCCTTCAGGAGTTTTTAATTGCCCCATCTCTTTCAATGCTTGAACGGAGATACTTACACTTGTTGCAGAAAGCAATAATCCTAAAAACCAGGATTGTATGGATGTAAGATTTAACATCATTCCCGCAAAATACCCTAAAACAAGTGGAACGACAATACCCCGAATCCTACAAAAGTTGATGCTTTTCCAGTCCGCTTAAATTCATCAATATCCGTTTCTAACCCAGCTATAAACATCAAAAGTATAACACCGATCTGACTGAATTCTGCTAAGGTTTCTGTTTCTGTTACCAAGCCTAATACTGATGGTCCGAGTACAATTCCAATAAGGAGTTTTCCGAGGACTGATGGTTGCCCCAACCTTACACTTAAACTCCCAGCTAATTTAGATGCAATTAAAATAATAGCTAATTGAAGTATTAACACTTTTACTACCGCCTTCCCTCTTACTAGAATTTGTATATAACATAAATAAATACAAAAAAACCTGTCACAAGGGTATAAAATACCCTTGTGACAGGCTCCTCCAATTTAAAAATAAAAAATTATTTAAGTTATATTAGTGACTAGCAACTTTCTCAAGCCCACCTGGCTTGTTATGAACTGCTATTTTGTCAATTAGTTTATTGCTTTCAGTATTTAAACCTTTTAGATTCACTTTGACACCATTTTGATGATATTTGATGACCACTTTATCAATGGCACCTACAGCAGAATCATCCCAAAGGTGAGCATTGGACAAATCTATATCAATCTCATTAACAGCTTCTTTATAATCAAAGCTGTTAACAAAGTCTGTTACAGAAGCAAAGAAGAGTTGTCCAGATACATGATATATCTTTTTATGTGATCCTTTAGAAGAAAGACTTGTTACAGTTACCTTCGAAATCTTTGCTGCAAAGAAAATGGCACTTAGAATAACTCCAACTAAAACTCCCATGGATAAGTTATCAGTTTTAACCACTGTAATAACAGTCACAATCATAACAATCGTATCAGTAACTGGTACCTTTTTTAATGATTTAAGGCAGGACCAATCAAATGTTCCAATTGAAACCATGAACATAACTCCGACTAAGGCTGCCATTGGAATTTGTACCAGGAACCCTTTAAGCAACATGATTAGTGTCAATAAAAAAGCACCTGCAACAAATGTAGATAAACGTCCTCTACCACCAGATTTAACATTGATGACAGACTGACCAATCATCGCACATCCAGCCATACCGCCAAATAATCCTGAGACGATATTAGCGATACCCTGACCACGTGCTTCCTTATTTTTATCACTTTCTGTATCTGTCATGTCATCTACAATAGAGGCAGTTAAAAGTGTTTCCACTAGTCCTACCATAGCAATAGACAAGGAATAAGGAAAAATGATTTGCAATGTCTCAAAGTTAAACGGAATGTCAGGAATTAAAAATATAGGTAATTTTGAAGTCAATTCACCCATGTCCCCAACTGTACGAACATCACTTCCCGTAAATATTGAGATTGCTGTCATAACAATAATCGCAACTAATGGTGAAGGTACAGCTTTAGTAAAACGAGGTAAGATGTAGATAATGGCAAGTGCTCCTGCTACCATGGCATACATTTGCCAAGATGCCCCTTTAAATTGGACTAATTGAGCTGAAAAGATTAATATCGCAAGGGCATTAACAAATCCAGTCATTACGGATCTAGGGACAAATTTCATCAAACGACCTAGTTTTAAAGCTCCCATGATTATTTGTAAAACACCAGTTAGGATAGTTGCAGCCAGTAAATATTGCAAGCCGTGGTCTTTAACCAATGTCACCATTAATAAAGCAGTTGCACCCGTGGCAGCTGAGATCATCCCAGGTCTTCCACCCACAAAAGCAATCGTAACGGCAATACAGAAGGAAGCGTACAATCCCACCATTGGATCAACACCTGCAATGATTGAGAATGCAATTGCTTCTGGAATTAAAGCAAGAGCAACAACAATCCCTGCTAACACATCTCCCTTGACGTTTCCAAGCCAAGAATATTTAATTGTACTTAAATTCAAACTTAGCACCTCTCCCTTTTCTTTTGTTTTTTTATTGACTTTCAACTCTCATGAAAGTCGGGTCCGTTGTTAACAAAATAAATTATAAAGGATTGTGACCAATTTGTGAAATGCCATGAAAGCGGGCACAAGAGTCATTTCCTTTGTCATACGATGTTTTTCTTTCTTTTTCGAGATAACTTCTAAAGTTGAAAGATTTTTTTGGAAGATATAGGGACCTTTGGTTTGTAGTATAATCCAATTGAGTAACTTGATATTATTAGTTGGGAATTGTGATTTTTGTAAGGAAGGGAGTGGCTATCATTTGATTAGCGAAATAAGAGGCATACGTTTTTTTATGGATGGGTAATCGTGTGTATAGCTGGACTAGGTAGTTTTTTTTCTGGTCCTGGTCAGACATATTCCAATTCTGTTTTTATTGATGAATACATAAAAAGTTTTGGATGGACTCGTTCGGAAATCTCTAGTCTTTATTCTTTTGCCACATTATGTTCAGGTATACTTATGATGTTCATGGGTCGCTTGGTGGATAAGTTGGGCCAAAGAAAAATGATGGTGATTGTTAGCCTATTACTTGGGTTGGCATGTTTTTTTAATAGCTTTGTCGTTAATACATGGATGATGGCAATTGGATTCTTTTTAATTCGATTATTCGGACAAGGAAGCATGACACTTATTCCAAATACGCTTGTTCCCCAATGGTTTATTCAAAAGCGTGGTCGTGCCATGAGTTTTATGGCATTAGGTGGTGTTGCAAGTGCGGCATTTTTCCCAGTCGCCAATGCGTGGCTAATTAAAATAACGAGCTGGCAAACGACTTGGCAAATATGGGGAGTGTTATTAATCGTTCTATTTGCACCTCTAGCTTTTTTTGTCGTACGTAATCGTCCAGAAGATATTGGCTTGCACCCTGACGGAAAACCGATCATTGTTCCTAAAAATAATAATCACAGCGATAAAACCATGACCGTTCAAGATGATGATTGGACATTACAAGAAGCCATGAGGACTAGGACTTTTTGGGCGATATTAATTTGTGTCGGTATTCCTGCACTCGTTAATACAGGGATAACTTTTCACTTATTGTCCATTTTCGGCCAGAATCAATTATCACCGCAACTGGCGGCTACCGTTTTAAGTTTAATGGCTATTATAGGCTTCCCAATTTCGTTTATATCAGGGTTTATATTAGAAAGAGTAAGTACCAATCGATTGTTAATCTTCGTTTTTGTTTTAGAAGTTCTGACTTTATTTTTGTTAACAAAAGTGAATAGTGCCACTTTAGGAATACTATTCGGGGTTTTATGGGGAATCGGCGGTGGAATTGAACGAATTACGCTTAATATTGTTTGGTCCAATTATTTTGGCAGAAAATATCTCGGAAGTATTAGCGGCGTTGCGATGATGGTAATGGTTATTGGTTCTGCATGTGGACCTTTGCCATTAGGAATAGGTTTTGACAAATTCCAAAGTTACAACGAAAGTTTACTTTTACTAATGTTCTTTCCAATGATCGGGCTCGTAAGTGCAGCTATCGCAAAGAAACCTGATAAACAGAAGTTGTTTATTAAGAATGCTGCAAAGGTCAATTAGGTTAAAAAAGTTAAAAACAGAATGGTATTGTAACCATTCTGTTTTTACTTTGTTTATTTAACTATCAATACGGGACAATTTGCACGTTTAGCCACTTTATGACTAACACTCCCTAAAACAAATTCTTGAAGCACATTAAGTCCTCTGCTTCCAATGATAACAATTTCAAACTTATTTTTATTAACATAATCAACAATAACAGGACCAGGCTCGCCATGTAAAATCTTAATCTCATAAGAGACACCCGATTCTTCTGCCATTCTTTCTACTTCCCTCATTCGACCTTTACGACTGTCACCAATATCTGCTGAATTCCAATTACTAAGCACATCAGATTTCACTCTATCTGGATCAACAACATATAAGACCTCGATTTTGGAATTTGGACTGCATTTAGCGATATTGATCGCATTTTCTGCTGCTCTTTCTGAGTGTTCTGAACCATCTGTCGCTAAGGCAATTTTTTTGTACACTCCCCATAACCTCCCTTAATGTGTTCCCAGTTTATTGGCCAGTTTATTTACTAATTCTGTACTGTCCTCGTTTAATCCTGTTACATTTACCATAATATTATTTTCTTCAAATTTTGAAACAATCTTATCGACTGCTGCCACTGCTGAGTCATCCCATACATGGGAACGGCTTAAATTTATCTCAACAATTCTGATATTTTCCTTGTAATCAAATTTTGTTAAAAGCTCCGTTACAGATGCAAAAAATAGTTCCCCATTAACAAGATATGTTCTTTTATTCCCTTCCTTTTCACTTTTTACACTGATTTTAGAAATCTTAGACACAAAGAAGATGGCACTAAGTAAAATACCTGCAATAACACCGATAGCTAGATTATCTGTCAAAACAACTGAAAGGACAGTAACAATCATCACGATCGCATCACTTCTTGGAAGTATGTGAAGTGTTCGTATAGAATTCCAATCAAAAGTACTAATGGATACCATAATCATGACTCCAGCCAATGCGGCCATCGGAATCTGTACAACGATTTTCCCCAAAACCACAATTAAAAACATCAAAAAGACACCTGCAATAAAAGTCGAAAACCGGCCCCTTCCACCTGACTTAACATTAATGACAGATTGGCCAATCATTGCACACCCAGCCATTCCTCCAAAAAACCCAGCCACAATATTGGCAATTCCCTGACCTCTACATTCAGCATTTTTATTACTTCCTGAATCCGTCATATCATCGACAATAGAGGCTGTTAAAAGCGATTCTATTAAACCGACAACAGCAAGTGCCAGCGAATAAGGTAGAATAATCACTAAAGTATCCCATGTGATTGGGATTTGAGGTATCAAAAATGTTGGTAATGTTTGTGTAATGGCTCCCATATCCCCTACTGTTCTCACATCGATCTTCATAAAAATTAATAAAGCTGTAATTGCTACTATCGCTACAAGGGTAGAGGGAATCACCCTAGTGATATATGGAAACAAATAAATAATGGCTAAAGTCGCTCCGACTAATACATAAATAATCCAAGTTTCTCCCACAAAGTGTTGCAATTGAGCCATAAAAATCAAAATAGCTAAGGCGTTAACAAAACCAACCATAACTGATCGTGGGATGAATTTCGTATATCTTGCCAATTTTAACATTCCAAAGATAATTTGAAAGACACCGCATAAGATGGTGGCAGCTAATAGATATTGTAGACCATGATCTTTTACTAAATCTATAAAAACCAAGGCCATGGCCCCCGTAGCAGCAGAAATCATTCCAGGTCTTCCACCTACAAAAGAAATAACCACTGCAATAGTAAAGGATGCATAAAGTCCAACCATCGGATTCACCCCAGCTATTATGGAAAAAGCAATGGCTTCAGGAATCAATGCAAGTGCAACTACTATTCCCGAAAGTATATCTCCTTTCACATTCATAAACCATGACTGTTTATAAGATAGTTGATCCAAGAAATTACCTCCCCATACGTAAAACCTCTTAAAATATAATGTTATATAGTTTACATACAAATAACATACCCTTCTAATTCAGAAATTAAAGCACATAATCTGTTTAAATGTTACAATTAACCTTTTTCAATATTACTTTCCATTTATTACTGGGACATGGAAAAACCATAGAAAAAATACAGTAGCAATTATCGATAATAAGTAAGTTTGCAATGGTTTTTTGGAGTGTAATCCTATAAAGAAAAAGGCTATTATATCGTATGGAAAAGCATACAGTAACGTCCAACCATTTTCATGCCTTATGACACCTAATTTTAAGGTTATGTATTCAATGATAAACCAATAAACAGCAAACGATATTACATGAATAATCTTGCCAATCATCTTTTTAGGAAATGTACTTAAATATACTAATACTATACTAGGGTAAAGTAAAAACAAAACATATAAATTATGTATGGTGTGATTATGAAAAAATATATTATTATCTGTATATTCCCATAACGGAAAATTATAGGTTAGAAAGTTATATAATAAGTCACAACATAGAACGTAAAGGATTGTACTATGATACAAACGCAAGTTTTTCCAATATCCCATTACTACCACAACTGCAATCCAAAGTAAGCTTTCTGTTATATGAAACATAATTAAATACCTTCTATAATTTAAATTTAAGTATTCAGTATCCAAATATTAAATTTCCAACAAATATTGTTTTATATTCCCCTATTTTGTGTTTATTATTTAATGAAC
This sequence comes from Bacillus sp. ISL-18, assembly GCF_018613415.1. Taxonomy (GTDB): domain Bacteria; phylum Bacillota; class Bacilli; order Bacillales; family Cytobacillaceae; genus Neobacillus. Next base: position 9,172 of record NZ_JAGGQG010000039.1, read on the forward strand.
CCGATTAGGGACTTCTTTTGAATTTGAATTTACTTCTTTAAAAATGTTATTTTTAACAGAGTGAGGCATATTAATTTGAGGAAAATTTTCGTTTATTATCTTTTTTAAGTCTCCTATTGTAACTGGCCTAGCATGAGGCATTAATTTATATCCCAATTCGCCATTATTCTCGATTGTCCCAATTTGAACATCTTCGTACTAATACCTGACATTCGTAAACGTTTTTCCAATTCATCCACATTAACTCGAAGTGTTCTTAAATTATCCACTAGTAGTTTTCCATAGGAAATCACGAATATCGACATTTTACATACGTTTCCCCTCTGTTATCAATCAATAAATTTTTTTAACTGTTTGTATCCTTTGTTCTCTTCACTCATTAAAGGGACTATTGCACATTTTTCTGCTAATTCGGTGGTCACTTTGTTAATCCAACCTTTTTCAGCTTCTGCTCTTCCCCATAATACAGGATCTTTAGTTTCAGTGGCGTAAAGGCTCTAGTTAATGACCCACCATTTAGGGGTTATATCTGCACCTTTTAAATCTTCCTGTAATCGACTAGCTTCTAAAACTGGCGTAGCTTCTGCTAGTTACGATGACCACACTAGTTTCTTTAGGATTTCTTAACCGTGGCAATAAGGTTTTCATGCTCTCAGGTATTTCACCCGTTGAACGGGCCAATTTTTTGTGATAAGACTGAGCAGCATAATTCTCAATTGCATTACAGTTGGTTTAAAAGATTATACTGCTAAACTGCACGGCCAAGAAATTAAGAGGTTGGCATTTTATAGAGCCATGTATGGAGAAATTGAATTTATAGACAATTTCCACGATGGAAACAGACAAGAGTTTATTCCCTTCATAAATGCTCAATAGAAGGCCAAAATCATCATTCCTTAACCCTTTTTTATAGACATCGGCATATTTATAATTAATCACCTTTATCCATTCGTGCGATCGCTTGTTACCTTGATACTTAGAATTGGACTTCTTAAGTACAATTTTGCTTTTATATGTTAACGGGTAATCTGTAGATTTATTTGTTAAATAATGTACTCCTATCAAACTTTTTTCAGATAGGAGTTTCGTTTGGAAGAACTCTATAGTACAGATCTAATAATTTTTCCTAGATTTCTTCATTTTTCTTATTTAATAATCCCTGTTCCCCTTATGTCTGTTACAACTTCAATATTAAATTGAATGTCAGGATAAATTCTTTTCCAATTCTCCCATTTTTGATCCTCAGATCCTACTCTTGAAGCTCTCTATACATTAGCCCGAATCCAAATGGATCAACCCCATTATCCTTAAATTTGGTTAATAAATTTCTTATTCTATTTTCAGAGGATTTTGAAGCTAACTTTCCGTATTTTTCAAGCTGTTTATCATCAAGAGTGTCTGTTGACTCTTCCACTGTTCCTTTGATTTTTGTTTTTAATTGTATCACTGGCTTATTCTTTTTAGATTCTTTCATTGAAAAATCACTTTTGAACATTTGTGTTGTTACCATAAATGATAAACTTCCTTTTTTAACTTTTATATCTAACTTTTTATTATTACTTTGAATAGCATTAAAAGTCTTTGTCTCATCTTGAGATAAGATTAAAGCTTCTTTATTTCCTTTAAAGACTGAGACCGTATTAATAAAAAAACTATTATTATGAACATCTATTATAGGAAGGTACCCATCAATTCCTCGATCACAGATACTCCTGTAAAAATTGAAAAGATAGTTGGTAGAGATATAAGGAGTTTCTGTACCCGCATCCCCAAAATAAAGGAACAGAGAATTTGCAGGGATATTTTCATCTTTCGGTTTAACTTGTAAAACTGTTTTTGCGTATGGTTTTCCGATTGCAACATAAGCGACTTTTTGTACATCTCTTCTCCTCATAAACCAATCCATAACTTTGCGAAGATCTTTTTTTACAACGTCACTTCCAAAAATAATAACTTTGGTATGTCCAAAATCCAATTCCCTATCTGTTTTGGATTTTAAGACTCTTATAGCTTCGGTAATCGATTTTGCCTCTTCAGTTATAACATATGACTTATCTTGAGTTGATGCATCCGAACTTGGAATAGCAATCTTCAAACTAACACTGTACTCGTTTTTTCCTTCTTTGGGTTTGTCTACTCCGACAGCAACCACAAAAGCCCGTTTATCTATATCTTTAAAACCCGTTTCAAATCCACATAAAATACAATTCATACATATCACGGATAGCAAAATAATAATCTTCATTTGACTTTTGCCCTCCTTTTAATCCAAAACATAAGTGCTGTTACAAAAACATTTACAAATACCAATAAAGAAAAATATAACTTTGTTACATAATAAACATCTGTTTCATCCAAAAAAATACCACAGATAAGGATAATTGTAATAAATAAAAGAACATAAAAATATTGGACCACATTTATATTTTTCCAATTAATTTGAGGCGTACAACTTTTAAAATACTCTAAACTTACATGCCAAGAGATGGTTACCCCAACTAGAGCCATGCCAATATATAATAATAAAAATAAAAAAAGGACTCGTTCAATGAATCCAAATTCCATATGCATAGAGTCTGCAGTTGCAATCCAAGGAAATGTATAATTATCAATGGTATCAATCCCATTCAAGCCAAGAGGTATGAATACAGATGTAAATAAATTCATTATACCAACAATTCCTATTCCAATCGCTTGATATAATTTTAAAGGTTTTACTTTCTTCTTAAATAACCTATTAAAGATACCTAAATAATAATATCCAAGCAAAGAATAGGATGCAGTGCCAATACCTGTGAAAGATGGTTTTTCTTGAAAATGAGTAAATACAATTTTTATACCATCCCACTTAAAATAGGGATTAAAAATAGACTTAAAAAAAATAATCATAATTAAGGGAATACTGAATAAAATGACAATTTCCAAAGCATATAAAAGTCGTTCAGAGTTCATCACGAACCAGTGCCAACTAGTACTAAAAACAGTATACTTATTAAAAATGAGGACATTTCGGGGCTTATAAACATTTTTGAAATATTGATAAAAGCTAATAAAACAAACCATCCAGATACATAAAAAAGGATTCCCACGAAAAATAAGAAAGGTACAGAAAACCATTTTGACGTATACCTTTTTATAATTTCTGGTTGTCCTAGTCCAGGGAATTGATTCAGGGTATTACAATAAACATAGAGAAAAACAATTGTAATGATTACTGCAATAAGAATCGACATAATCGTTCCATTGAATCGTTGTTCAATTAAATATCTTGGTACATACGCCACAACATTTATTAGCATATTGACAATAATCAAATAATAAAAATAACGATTCACTTTCCCATCTTCCTCCCTTCTTACTCAATAAATGAATTTTAGTCTAAAGTCTTTTCTTTTCAGAATAGACTACTTTTAAAAATGGCTGACCTAAACTATCTAAACTTATAACGTAAAAAAGTAAGCCAAGACATCCTACTATTAATCCAATGATCCCAGTGAGTGTCGTTAATAAGAGTAAAAAATACTTTGCGACTCTAATTGTTAAGCTCATTTCATTGATTGGTATTACAAAATTACTTATTGCTACTGCGGATACAATGATAATCATTATATTAGAAACTAAGCCTGCTTCAGTAGCTGCTTGGCCTAAGATTAAGCCACCAACTGTTGTAGCTGTTGGGCCGATAGTTTTCGGTAAACGAATCGATGCTTCAATAAGCATCTCCATTGTTAAGAGCATGAACACTACCTCAATAAAGGATGGATAAGGCACATTCGCTCTACTTCCAGCTATTGATAAAGCAAATTGTACCCTAAATATTTCAGGGTTATATGAAGTGATGCCTACATAAGCAGCTGGTAACACTAAGCTAGTAAAAAGCCCCAAATATCGCAGTATAATTAAGAACTTAGAAACCCAAAAAGGTTGATAAAAATCTTCCATAGTACTCATAAAGTCAAAAAAAGAGGCTGGACCTAATAGGGCAAACGGCGTTCCTTCAAGTAAAATCACAATTTTTCCCTGTAAGAAATTGTATGCTATTCGATCTGGTCTTTCGGTAGTTATCATTCGGGGAAACAAAAGATGTTTCTGTTTCATCAATATACGAGAAAGTTCTCCCGTGGATTGGACAATATTTACGTCAACATGATTTATTTCTTTTTTAACTTCCTGTAACGTCTCAGATTGGACAACTTCAGAATCATATAAAATTGCTATCTCTAAATTAGTTCTTGAACCTATTAATTGAAGTTTTTCATATTTAAGAGTGTTTTGATGGTAACGATTTCTTAATAAATTTAAATTGACTTCTATGTTCTCACTTAAAGAATTTTGTGGACCTAAGATTGTTGCTTCAACTGTTGCAGGTAGGACATTATTATTTGATGATTTTTTTAGCTCAACCAGGAGAACTTGATCTTTTAATAGTAAAACAATGCTTCCATGCAGCAAACTTTTAACTGTTTCTTTTACGTCTTTATAGGGATTAAAAATGGGAAGGCTTTGAATATATTTTTCAAAAGTCTCTATTTTTCCAATATCAAAAAAAGGTTTGATAAGCAATTCTTGAATTTTATTATTATCAATCACACTTTTCAGAAAAATCATTTCAAATTCTTCTTCTCCATTATCAACCTGTCGGAAAACACAATCATCGGTATCCTTAAAATTCTCTTCTAACACTCTTTTCACTTGTGTTGCTTGATTTTGTTTTCCAAACATGACGCTAACCTCATTTGTAAATATCTTTTAGGGATATTCTTTCCCTATTTTGTTTAAATTATTAAGCATTGCAAGTATGAGTATTAACATTGATAAAAACAACAAAAAATGCATTAGCAAAATATCCAATGCATTTTAAATTCTTCTATTCAAAGGATTTGAATTTCTTTCTAAAAGCTAATTTATGAGCCAAATAATAAATACAGGTATAGAAAGGTACCGAAAATATGGATTTCCAAATTATAGGATTGTAGATTTCGATCCATTCAATAATGGTTCCCCAAAAAAAGCAGCTACCAAACCAAAGATTAAACCAATAAGCCATGGGTTTCGACTAGTAAAAATATTTAATCAAGAACATTACACAAATAGGCAATAGAGATAAGTCAAAAGGAATGAGTGATGGGCTTACAGGTGTCACGGGTCTTTTATAGTCCCATAGCGATGTTTGAACACCTATAGTATCTATTGTTATCGATATTACACCTACAAAAAGACCTGCGTACAGTATACAATCCGAACTATTTCTCTTTCTATAAATCAACCACAGACCATATGGTATTATGGTTAATGCAATCTCTAGCCACCATTCCCATGTAAATAGAACTTCTTGTTTCCAAGCTGCCGCCCTGTGTCAGAACGCTTTATGAAATTCAATAAAGGATTCTTGCATGCCTTTGGTTGAGCTCATTAGTATCCCTACCTAAATAATAATTGGATTTGGTTTTATAATTACCCAAAAGTTATTTGCATAACCACTACCCTTTTTTGAATCACAAAAAGGCAACCATCATTAGACAGTTGCTAAAACGAGATACCCATAATTCAGTTTATGTAAAATTATAATTTTGTTTTAGTCAAAACACCTATTAAAATTCTCTATAACAAGATTTTAAATATGGTACATATCTTTATATATTTTAACTGTTTTATTTTGTTCCTGTATTGATGCATTTGGTTCATGGCTCCAACCCATTCCTTTTATAAATTCCTCATATCGTTCCTTTAGGTTAAATTGTTGGAGAGCCATTTGTAGGTGAATGTCTTTAACGTTTCTTGTCTTCATGCGTAAGGCAGAATTAAAATTATCTTGAGACATCGTTTTAGCAATGTGACTTCCCTCAAACGAAATGGTTTTATCACTTACATGTTGTTCCACTTTCCCACAAGGTATGTCTACCGCTTGCAGCTGATTTAAGGCTGCTACTGTAACAGTTGCATTTTGTGATGGATCTATCAAATTTATCATAACCCATACGTGGTTGCTCATAAATAAAATTTGTTCATATAATATCTGTTTCAATGTTGGATTTTTGCTGAACAATAATAAGATTTTAACTTTTTAATTACTCCTTTATGTACATCCAGATGTTCTGCCATAAGTCCCAAATCAATTGTTTTTAGCTCATGTTGAATCCCCCTATAATCATATATTCCAAACATATTATTATCATGACAGTAGAGCAAATAACGACAATTTATAGAATGGATTTAATTGATTAAACTTGTCTTAATATTGAGATTAATGCCCTTCTATTTACTGCACATAATAAGTTCCACTCATTATGGTCACTGTTAGTGTTTTTGATTAATCCTTGGATTTCGCTTCTTTGTTTATTAGTTCAGGCCTACTAAGGTAGAATATTTAATAATCAAGAACTTCTACTTTTTAGTGGTTGTGGTATTTTTATATGTAAATAAAACAAAAATAAGATAAATTCAAAATTGGAGGATTAAAAATGTGGACATATTTTTGGGAAGCTCTTCTATTTGCATCTGTTGGAACATTCATCCTTAGACTAGGAGGAAGAAAATCCATTTCACAAATGACCGTCCCACAATTGGCAATAATCATTTCATTGGGAACTATACTTGGTGGAGAAGTAGCTGGAAAGGGGATTGGTAACTCCATATTAGCTGCTGCTACTTTTGTTGGGTTTCTGGTAGTAACCGAATGGATTTCTCTACGCTGGAACGGGGTAGAAAAGGTCTTGAAAGGCGAAGCAATTCCTGTAATTTCTGAAGGACAACTCTTGATAGACAACTTAAAAATATTAAGAATTTCTGTGGATGACTTGGAAAAACGTTTAAGAATGGCAGGTATTAATCGCATAGAAGATGTTCAAATTGGAACGATCGAAAATAATGGAGAATTAGGTTATTGTTTGATGCCACATGCTAGGCCAGTCACAATGGGTGATTTAGAACGGATTTTGAAAGCTAATTTCTCACAGTTAGTTAATTCGAATAATATGGATAACATATTTAACGAAGTGATTTTAGGTAAAAATTTTCTAAAGATGTTTCAAATCAATTACATTAAATTTATTTCAAGTTTTAATTATAGGGCTGCTCTATCGCAGACCCTATTCTATACGAATAGACCGATGTTTAAATATGATACAAAGTAACCAGTAAAGTGAATTTACCAAACAGTTACACTAAGTATTTGTGACCGTCTAGTTAAATGACACAGTTTCTGCTCATTTAAGTGACAAACTTAAATGGAAATTAGATTAAAACCAGTGTCTTTTGACATAATACCCCTACGAACATGATTCTCTTTTAAAACGAAGTCAAACAGTTTTTGGCAAAATAAAAGGCAGTATGCTTTATGTTTATAAAAAGAGCCTCAATTATACAAGTATGTAAAAAACCTTGTATAATTGAGACTCTTTTTAGTTTATTTCTTGTTTCAGTAAAGCATCCATTACTTTAATAGCAATAGGTAAGACTTTGATGTAATCTCCATCTTTTCCCCAGCTCCACACCCAACGTGCGATTTTCATCGCATTAGGCGTTCCATCTTAC
>NZ_JAGGQG010000040.1 GCF_018613415.1 Bacillus sp. ISL-18
ACAATTAAATGGACTTGACTATTCATAACTGCTGAAACCCCACCAAGTTGCCGCGTACGGGAGATAAGAGCCATTCATAACTGTCGAAGCCCCATCAAGTTGCCGCGTACGGGAGATAAGAGCCATTCATAACTGTCGAAGCCCCACCAAGTTGCCACGTACGGGAGATAAGAGCCATTCATAACTGCTGAAGCCCCACCAAGTTGCCACGTACGGGAGATAAGAGCCATTCATAACTGCGGAAACCCCACCAAGTTGCCGTGTACGAGGGATAAGAGCCACAGTGAGATAACTCCAGCTCCATCCCTTAATCACGACATTCTACTATTATTTTTAAAAAGCCCAGTTACCAGCTCTGAAGATAGGTTCTGTTTTTCCTTCAACGGTTACTCCATCAATGTCCATATCCTTAGAACCAATCATGAAATCAACATGGGTAATACTTTCGTTAAGCCCGTTTTCTGCTAATTCCTCTGAAGACATTTTCTTCCCGCCTTCAATACAGAAAGCGTAGGCACTGCCAATCGCTAAATGATTTGAGGCATTTTCATCAAATAAAGTATTGAAGAAAAGAACATTAGATTGTGAAATAGGAGAATTGTAAGGTACAAGCGCTACTTCCCCGAGATAATGTGAACCCTCGTCAGTTTCCACAAGACGCTTTAAGATTTCTTCGCCTTCCTCTGCTTTCACTCCAACAATTTTCCCATTCTCAAATGTAACCGAGAAGCGGTCGATGATATTGCCGCCATAGCTTAAAGGCTTCGTACTTGCAACCGTACCGTTCACACCGTTCTTTAGAGGGACAGTAAAGACCTCTTCAGTTGGCATATTGGCCATAAACTCATGCCCGCTTTCATTAACACTGCCGGCACCTACCCAAAGATGTTTCTCCGGCAGTTCAATGGTTAAATCTGTTCCTGGCGCAGTATAATGAAGTTCTTTGTATCTTTTCCCATTTAGATAGTGGACCTTCTCGTGAAGGGTTTCATCATGTTTTTTCCAAGCCTCGACCGGATTTTCTGTATCGACACGGACAGATTTGAATATAGCTTCCCAAAGCTTATTTACTTGATTGTTACTCGGTTCGTTCGGAAATACTTTCGCAGCCCAATCCTGTGAGGCAGCAGCAATCACTGTCCAACTGACTTTGTCTGATTGGATGGCTTTCCGATAGTGGGAAAGTGCCTTTCCGGCTGCCTTCTGGAAGTTAGCGATTCGCTCAGGATTGACACCTTTTAACAAGTCAGGACTTGAAGAAATAACCGACATAAAGGCTGCCCCTTTTTCTGCCAAATCCTCCATTTCCTTTGCACGCCATACCGGGTACTCTATGAAAGCCTCATCTGGGGCTAAATCATATTTTGTTCTTGAAATAAAATCATCATTCCAGTTCACAATGACATTGTGTGCGCCTGTTTCGTAAGCCTTTTTGACAATAAGACGGACCAATTCAGCTGCTTCTAAAGTGGCATTTACCACCAAGCTTTGGCCTTTTTGAATATTCACACCAACCTTAACAGCTAGCTCGGCATATTTTTCAAGATTTTTAATAAAATCACTCATCTTATGTATCTCCTTTTTATCAGAATCTTCCTATATTGTAGCGTGTTTAAATGGAAAAATAAACCGTAAACCATAGTCATGAAGCAGTCTAAGCTGTGATTCTGCTTTTTTGTTTTTCGAACACATAAAACATGATCCAATATAATCCTGCACTCGCAAGGGCGAGCAGACAAAGAATAAAAAACGTCCATCCATAGCCGACCCAAACAGTCATTGGAATGGCAAGAGGGGCAATTGTCCGGCTAATCGTAAATCGCAAGCTTGCCGCTGCAAAATATTGGCCTCGCATATGCTCTGGTGCCAGTTTGGAAACAAAACCTTGCTGCAGTCCAGCCCCCATTAACTCTGCAAAAGTAAAAATGGCCATCGCGAAAATTAATCCCCAAATCCAGTGTGTCTGGCTAAAAATAACAATAGATATTGCGTATACAACAGATGAGAGGGCGAAGACGTTTCTCTCATAATATTTACTCATCCATCTTGTTACAAAGACGGTCAGCAGGGCAACGAGAAAACCATTTTCCGCTAAAACAATTCCAAATGCCTGCTCTCCTTTAATAAGGAACGACCAATCGCCAATGGCAAGCAGACTTTGATCTTTGACAAAATCCTTGATATAGACAGGTATTAATAAGTCTAATTGCATAAAAGTCTGACCTGCTAAGACTCCAGCAATTATGAATAGAAGGAAGGTTTTGTCTTTCACAATTAAAGCATAGTCTCTTACTTGGTTTCTTAAAAAGTAATACCATTTTCCCTCGGTGGTGAGAGAGGCCCTTGTTTGCGAGGGGACGGTTTCCCGAGTCCATTTTGTCAGGATTAAGCCTACTAAAATACAAACAGCCCCAGCAAAAAGCAATAGCTGAAAGCGATAATGAACATAAAAAATCGATCCCAAAATGGGTCCGACTACTACAGCTATGTTAATCGATGTATAAAAGATAGCAAACACATCACTCCGATCCTTTTCCTTGACCACGTCGGCGACCATGGCCTGACTTGCGGGCCAGTAAAATGAACCAAACACACCTGCTGCCGTAAACGCCACAAATCCTAACCACGGAGACTGAAGCCATGGAGAACTGGCTAAGGCAAAGCATAAGAATGAAAGCCCTTGGCCGAAAGATGCTAGAACCATCATTCGCTTTCTTCCAAAGCGGTCAGCAAAATATCCGCCCATTAGGTTAGCTAATACAGAAAATACTTGTGAAAACACTAATAATAAACCTGCTTTATTTTTGCCAAACTCTTCAGCAAAATAAATCGATAAGAACGGAAAAAACATCCAGTAGGTGATATTCACCAAGGCTTCCGCAAATAATCGAACCCTTAAATTTGCATCCCAATCCCTTATCCTCATACAAATCCTCGTTTCTCTTTATGCGTGCCACTACATCATACTATCCCCTTGGAAGTGGATTCAAGGGAAAAAAAGCCACTACTTCGGCTAAACTGAATTTTATGATGTTTTATGCTATATTAGAGGTTAATGGGTTACCGAAAGGATGTTTAGAAAAGTGAAAAAAAGTGTAGTTATAGCCGAAAAACCCTCTGTCGCTCGAGATATAGCACGAGTAATGCATTGTAATAAAAAAGGCAATGGTTTTTTTGAAGGAGATAAATATATTGTTACATGGGCATTAGGACATTTAGTTACCCTTGCAGACCCCGAAGTGTATGACGATAAATATAAAGCCTGGAAAATAGAAGATTTGCCAATGCTTCCAAATGAGCTGAAGCTTGTTGTCATTAAACAAACGAGTAAGCAGTTTCATACTGTTAAAAGCCAATTACAACGCTCTGATGTCGGGGAGATTGTTATTGCAACAGATAGTGGTCGTGAAGGGGAATTAGTAGCAAGATGGATACTTGCTAAGGCAAAGGTGAATAAACCTACAAAACGTCTATGGATATCTTCAGTTACTGATAAAGCAATTAAAGATGGCTTTATGAAATTGAAGCCGGGCAAGGACTATGAGAATTTATATCATTCTGCTGTTGCACGGTCAGAAGCGGATTGGTATATCGGTCTTAATGCTACCCGTGCATTAACAACTCGTTTCAATGCCCAGCTAAACTGCGGACGTGTTCAAACTCCAACGGTTGCAATCATTGCAGCGCGGGAGGACGAAATCAAAAACTTCAAACCGCAAACCTATTACGGGATCGAAGCCCAAACAACAGACAATTTAAAATTGACTTGGCAGGATCCAAAAGGGAATAGCCGCAGCTTTGATAAAGAAAAAACCGATGCAATTGTGAAAAAACTAGGCAAACAAAATGCCATTGTAAAAGAAATTGAGAAAAAACCGAAGAAGTCTTTTTCTCCGGGTCTTTATGATTTAACTGAACTGCAGCGCGATGCGAATAAAATCTTTGGCTACTCTGCAAAGGAAACGTTAAACATTATGCAAAAACTATACGAACAGCATAAAGTCTTAACCTATCCTCGTACAGACTCGCGTTACCTTTCTTCTGATATTGTCGAAACACTTCCTGAACGTTTGAGGGCATGTGGAGTTGGAGAATATCGTCCGTTAACTAATAAGATCTTAAGCAAGCCGATAAAAGCTTCCAAAGCATTCGTCGATGATAGTAAAGTATCCGATCACCATGCGATTATTCCAACAGAAGGGTATGTAAACTTCTCGGCTTTCACCGATAAAGAACGAAAAATTTATGACTTAGTGGTAAAACGATTCTTAGCGGTGTTATTCCCGGCATTTGAATATGAGCAGCTAACGCTTCGTGCAAAAATCGGGGAGGAGAACTTTGTTGCAAGGGGAAAAACCATTTTATCAACCGGGTGGAAAGAAGTATATGAGAATCGCTTTGAAGACGAGGATGCAGCGGAAGACCTAAAGGAACAGATTTTACCTCGCATTGAAAAAGGCGATACCCTTATCGTGAAACTAATCGCTCAAACATCTGGTCAAACCAGTGCACCTGCCCGTTTTAATGAGGCAACGTTACTATCGGCAATGGAAAACCCAACAAAGTATATGGAAACCAAAAGTAAGCAACTGGCAGAAACTTTAAAATCAACTGGTGGATTAGGAACTGTAGCAACCCGTGCTGATATTATTGATAAGCTTTTCAATTCATTCTTAATCGAGAAGCGCGGCAAAGACATTCATCTTACTTCTAAAGGACGTCAATTGTTGGATTTAGTGCCTGAAGAATTAAAATCTCCTGCCTTAACAGCTGAATGGGAACAAAAGCTTGATCAAATTGCCCATGGAAAGTTGAAAAAAGATGCGTTTATCAGCGAAATGAAAAAATATACAAAAGAAATTGTTGCTGAAATTAAATCGAGTAATAAAAAGTATAAGCATGACAATATCTCAACAAAAAGTTGCCCAGATTGTGGAAAACCAATGCTTGAGGTAAATGGGAAAAAAGGTAAAATGCTTGTGTGCCAAGATCGTGAATGTGGACATCGCAAAAATGTTTCGCGAGTCACCAATGCGCGCTGCCCGCAATGCCATAAAAAACTGGAACTCCGAGGAGAAGGGGAAGGACAAATTTTTACTTGTAAATGCGGGCACCGTGAGAAACTATCTGCTTTCGAAGCGCGCCGTAAAAAAGAATCGGCCGGTAAAGTGGATAAACGTACAGTGCAAAAGTATCTGAAAAGCCAAAATAAGGAAGAAGAGCCAATTAATACAGCTTTGGCAGATGCTTTAAAAAAGCTAAATCTAAAATAACTTGTATGTGTTACGACATGTAAAGAGGCAGGTTCCCTAATCTAAAAGGTTGAGGAAACCAGCCTCTTTCTTCCTTTTATAAAAAAGTTCATCAAAAAAGGCGTGAAAAACTCACGCCTTTTACTTCATATGATTTGGGAGCCAGCGGCCAGTATCTACACGCTGTTCCTCCTCATTCTCGATTCTATTCTTAAAAGCTTCTTGGGTAACAATTAATTCTTCATCTCCAATGGCTTCCTTTACATGCTTTTCTGTAAGGCTGTCCTTTGGGAAATTCCCTGGGTGATTTTTCTTTTTGTGTTCAAAATGTTCTCCACGAGCCAACGTTAACACTCCTTTCGTCTTCGCAAGTAGTTTCCCCAAACATTCCTAAAAATAAATTGGAATCATTTTTCCAATTTATCAATAGGTCAGCAGTTGGTATAATTATAAGAGTCATTCGAGTATAAAAGGAGGGATTGGGCATGGACTTTTTTCAGATTCTGTCAGAAGACCGAATAAAAAAAGCGTATCAAGATGGTGAATTCGACTCACTGCCTGGCTTGGGCAAACCAATGCAGCTTGAGGATTTATCCGGAATTCCTGAGGACCTGCGTATGGCCTATAAAATAATGAAAAATGCCGGTTATACAGAGGATGAAAGACGTATACGTCAAGATATGCTGAACATTGAAGATTTGCTCAAAAAGTGCGATGAAAACGACAGGGAGAACCTACAAAGAAAACTAAATGAAAAGCTGCTAAGGTTTAATCAGTTAATGGCAAAGAGGGGCGTTAAAACAAATTCTTCCATGTTTAAAAACTACGAGTTAAACTTACAACGTAAAATAAATAAATAAATAAATAAATAAATAAATAAATAAGAAGAGCTGGTTGGTGAATAGGGAGCTACTCATCACCAGCTTTTTATTGTTCAATCGGTTTGCACATTCTGTCTAATAAAAACCCAGCAACCACGATAAAGGAAATAGGGATGGAAAAATTCAAAACATGTATCAAGGTCATTTCACACACCTACCTTTTATTTTTTGAATTTTTAGTATAATTATATGTTGTATATGGTTATATGTCAGCTGTCACATTTTAGACAAATTTATTGTAATAAAGAATTTAGGGAAAATTTGTAAACAAAAAGTTGTTTTTTGTAGGATTATAGGAGAAATTGAATTAAAAAGGTGGTAGAAAATTAGTAAAAAATGACAAAAAACAACACAATCCAGTTGTAGTAATCGATATAATGAACATATCATAAAAGATTAAGTAAAAAGACCTAGATATAAGGTGTTGGGGAAAAAGATCGCACTACTTAAGTCGGGAAAGCAGAAAAGGGCAAACCTGTTGAAAAGCAGGGACGCAAAGCCGAGGATCTAAGGCAGGGATAAAGCTGCTATGATGGCCGGGTTACCTGGAATACAGAGGTATTTTGGGAGTGAGTAGAATGGTGATTACTGAAAAAGAAATGGATGTTGTTGATCAAGAATGGATGGAGCTCATTTTAGAGGCAAGAAAAATCGGACTTTCCATCGAGGATGTGCGCAATTTTCTTACACACGATGATTTAAAATCATCAGCTACATATTAAAAAAAGCATTCTACAAAAATAATCGCTTTTGTAGAATGCTTTTTTTATTCATTATTATTTTGATTAATCCGCCACTTATTAAATTCGAGAAAATCCTTAAATTGCTCTTTTGAAACACCAGAATTCATGGCTTCTTTGACAAGGTTCATCCAATCCGTATCTAAATCATCCTTATTGATTTGTTCGTGAATCAGATGCTCGACAGGAAGATTTAATACACCGGCAATTTTTTCAAGAAATTGAATTGAAGGGTTCTTTTGTAAATTTCTTTCTAAAGAACTTAAATAAGACTTTGCAACTCCCGCTTGCTCAGCAAGCTCGGATAGTGACATCTTCTTTTCTAAGCGATATTTTTTAACACGATCACCAATCATTGAATCTCACACACCTACATTTTAAATTTTTCCGATAAACAGTATAATTACATTTTAATCGGTCAGAGTTCTTTACATATATTCTATCAAAAAGGTTGAAGAAGTACCATATTAAGAACAGACTATTATTACAATATCATGAACAATGTGAACATTTTCCTAGACCTAGGACCTCTGAAAGGTTTGTTTTGAAAAAAAGGCTTAATAGCGTTAATATTATGTTGTTGCCATTATAGTATGAAAGAATAATGTCCTAAACAACACTACAGCGAACAATCTCAATGAATGTACATAAATATAATCAAAAAGGCAGGGAATCAGATGATTGTATTAAAATCACAACGTGAAATTGAAGCAATGAAAAAGGCGGGAGAAATACTTGCAGCCTGTCATAAGGAAATTGCTAAGCTTATTAAACCAGGAATCACCACGTGGGAAATAGAAGAGTTTGTGGATGAATTTCTCAGGAACCATGGAGCAACACCTGAACAAAAAGGGTATAAAGGATACGAATATGCAACCTGTGCTAGTATAAATGACGAGGTATGCCACGGGTTTCCTCGAAAGGACCCATTAAAAAATGGAGATATTGTTACCATTGATATGGTTGTTAATTATAATGGGGCGCTTGCGGATTCTGCTTGGTCTTACGGTGTTGGCGAAATTACGGAGGAAGCGGCCCATTTATTAATGGTTACAAAAGAAGCCTTATACAAAGGGATTGAGCAGGCGGTTGTCGGGAATCGAATTGGAGATATCGGTCATGCGATCCAAACGTATGTAGAAGGGGAAGGGTTTTCTGTAGTTCGTGATTTTATTGGCCATGGTATCGGCGCAGTTATGCACGAGAAACCAGATATTCCGCATTATGGGCTTCCAGGCAAGGGGGCACGGATCAAAGAGGGAATGGTATTTACGATTGAGCCAATGGTAAACATCGGTCGATACCAGACCAAAATGGATCTCAATGGCTGGACTGCTCGAACAATTGATGGCAAATATTCTGCGCAATATGAGCACACACTTGCCATAACAAAGGACGGTCCCATTATTTTAACTGAACAGAAATAAACGAAAGACCCGTTATTTGGATACATCAAAAATAACGGGTCTTTTTAATTATTTCTTTCTTAGACTTCCAAGTTCTTCGACTAAAGCTTGCATTTCATTTGGACTAAATGATTTCTTCTTCAAGACCATTTCATAGATTTCTTTTAATTCTTCGTACATTTCTTCATCGAAATGGGAGGGTTTAATTGCTCCAAGGTTCAGCACCTTTAATTTTTCTTTTATTTGTTCGATCATGAATTCGACATTCTCAACAGACTTTTCTGATAAATTCATTTCCGTCACCCTTTTCACAAATTTTAATCCCATCTTTTCATGTTAAAAAGTATCTGTCAATACTAATCTCATTTGTAGTTTGTCCAAAGAAAATCATTAATCATAACGATCTGTTTGCATTGTAAGGTTTGATATCGCAAAATAAATGGTATGATAAACAATGGTATTATTTTCTTTTAAGATGAGCAAATGATAATTATAAAGAGGGAAGGAGAGGTTAAGATGACAAGAAAAAACCAGTTTTGGAAGGGGATCCTGCTAGGGGCAATTGCAGGTGGTGCACTTAGCTTATTAGATAAAGATACACGTGAGGCTATGAAGGAAAATGTAAAAAATACTTCTGGTAAGGTAGGGTATATTATCCGTCATCCTGATGAAGTATCTGAAAAAGTAAAGGAAACAGCTGCAAAATTTAAATCGACCTTTGAAACAGTTAGTGAGGATATAACCTTTATTACTGAAAAAGTCGAGGAGTTAAGGGAACTAACACCACAGGTAACAGAAATGATTAAAGAAACAAAAGAAACCTTTGCTGTTAATGAGGAAGATGATTTTTTAGACGATGTAACAGTAGGAAAGGGCGAATAAATCTCAGATAAGAAGGAGGATCTATATGGACAAGAAAGTAAATGTACGCTCTTCATTATTTAGATTACTTTGGCATCGGATTGAAGAAGATGATCTTCCCGGTTTGAGTGCGCAGTTGGCCTACTTTTTTCTTCTTTCCTTATTTCCACTCTTAATTGTATTATTTACCCTTCTTCCGTATGTCCCGATTCCACATCAGAATATACTCGGGATGATCAAGGATTTCGCACCTGATGAGGCGATGGCACTAATTGAAAAAAATGTTAAAGAAATTATGAGTCAACGAAATGGCGGCTTGCTTTCGTTCGGGATTATCGGGACCATTTGGTCGGCATCGAATGGAATTAATGCCATCGTAAGGGCTTTTAATAAGGCATATAACGTGAAGGAAAGCCGTTCCTTCATTGTCGCAAGGGGTATGGCGGTTTTATTAACATTTGGTATGATTTTTGTTTTTTTACTTGCCCTTATCCTCCCTGTTTTTGGTAAGGAAATAGGCCTTTTTTTATTCTCACAATTAGGCTATACGGAAGAATTTATAAAGATTTGGAATGCGTTAAGCTGGCTGGGCAGTGGGATCATTTTATTTCTAATTTTTACCGGTCTTTATTGGATTGCACCGAATGTCAAAATCAAATGCAGAAGTGCTTTTCCGGGGGCTATCTTTGCCACGGTAGGCTGGATCATTTCGTCAATGGGTTTATCCTTCTACGTCGGGAATTTTAGTAATTATTCTCTTACATATGGGGGGATTGGCGCTATTATTGTACTAATGATTTGGTTATACCTATCCGCCTTTATTATTATTCTTGGTGGAGAAGTAAATGCCTTCTACAGTGAAAAATACAAGACAAACTGCTAACACTTACCTTACTGAAAATCACTTATCTGGCCAAACTATGATTAGGGGCTTAGCACCCGAACATCAAGGGAGGATGACAAGATGACAAAGCATACGAAAAAAGATGGCAGCACAAAGCAAAAAGGTAAAGGCAGTAAGGGGAATAAAACTTCAGGTTCTGCGAACGGATCTAACGGCTATCACTAAGCCTACTATAAAAGGACCAGGTGAGAAAATTCACCTGGTCCTTTCGATTACCTATTATTTTAACAGCCTAAGGCTATTTAAAATCACAAGGATTGTACTTCCTTCGTGACCAATGACTCCGAATGGTAAATCCAGCAGTTGAAAGAAATTCGAGCATATGAGCAACATAATTACAGCGATAGAGAAGACGACATTTTGTTTAATAATCTTGTTCATTCGCTGTGAAAGACGGACAGCCTCGGCAATTTTGGGCAGATCATTTTTCATTAAAACTATATCAGCTGTTTCGAGGGCCACATCTGTTCCTTCTCCCATTGCAATTCCAACGCTAGCAGTGGCGAGTGCCGGTGCATCATTAATACCATCCCCAACCATGGCGACCGTTTTGTATTTCTGTTTAAGTTGTTTTAACTGCTCCACCTTTTCTTCAGGAAGACATTCTGCGTAAAATTCATCAACATGACTCTCAGCAGCAATGGCATGGGCTGTTTTTTCACTATCACCGGTCAGCATGATCGTCTTTATGTTTTGTCTCTTTAAATCCTCAATCGCATGCTTAGTTTCCTCGCGAACCACATCTTTCATCGCAATCATCGCACTAAGCACACCATTAATCTCAATAAAAACTAAGGTATTGCCTAAGCCAGCCAGTTCTTTCGATTTACCTTCAGCAAACTTATCGGCCTCATCGTTTCCGATTAACGCTGCTTTACCAATTTTCCACTGCTCGCCGTTTATGGATGCTTTTACACCCCAGCCAGGTATGTCTTCAAGGCTGTCTGGTTGTAATAATTCCTGCTTCAACGTTTGTTTAGTATATTTTACAATTGCTTGTGCAAGTGGATGTGTTGATTGGTTTTCAATTGATGCAGCTTTTAAAATAAGTTCTTCTTTATTAAGTCCTTCTTTTACAATGACTTCGGTTACTTCAGGTTTTCCTTTTGTTAAGGTACCCGTCTTATCAAAGGCAATCGCTTCTAAATGCCCTAAATTTTCTAAATGGACTCCGCCTTTAACTAAAATCCCATGTTTCGCACCATTTGAGATGGCGGAAAGGGTGGCAGGCATAATTGAGGCAACAAGGGCACATGGCGAGGCAACAACCAGTAAAATCATCGCCCGATAAAAAGACTCATGCCAGCTCCAGCCAAGTAAGAAATAGGGTAAAAAGAACATGCTGATAACGACAAGCAGGACCACTTTTACATAGGTTCCTTCAAAACGCTCAATAAAAAGCTGAGAAGGTGATTTTTCACTTTGAGCCGATTGAACCAGTTGAATGATTTTTTGAAAAAGTGTATCGGTGCTAGCCTTGGTTATTTGGACTGTGATCGATCCAGTCAAATTGACCGTACCAGCAAACACTTCGGCTTGCTCGCTCTTTGAAACAGGCATAGACTCTCCGGTAATGGCCGCTTCGTCAATATTGGTTTGCCCCTTCATGATCACCCCATCAGAAGGCACACGCTCACCCGGTTTAATTAGGATATGGTCTCCTACTATTAGTTCAGAAACCGCGACTCGCTTTTCATATCCATTGGTAATCAGTAACGCCTCTTGTGGCTGCAGCTCCATTAAGGAGGAGATCTCCTTGTGGCTTTTATTCATGGTGTAGGTTTCCAAAGCTCCACTGACGGCGAAGATAAAAATTAGCACGGCTCCTTCTGTCCAATAACCGATAATGGCTGAACCGACTGCGGCAAATATCATTAGCATTTCTACGTTTAGTTCCTTATTTTCATAGGTGGCCTCTATCCCTTCTTTTGCCTTGGCAAAGCCCCCAATGACGAATGCTAATAAATAGGCAATAATCGCTTCAACCCCATAATCATACTTATCAAACAGCCAGCCTGCCGCAATTAAGATGCCGCTTAACCCGGCAGCTATTAATTCAATATGTGGTTTTATTTTTTCAATCCAACTGGTTTCTTCAATCCCCTTTGTTAAAACTTTTGCATCTGAACTCATTGTATTCCCCCCTTATCATTGATACGGCTAGCTTCAGCGCTCCAGGCCATACGCCGCAAACGGGCGCTTCCGCTTTTGAGTCTAATTGATAAAAATAATCATCTTCATTACCCTTAAAAAACACGAAAGCTGTCATCAAGTGATGACAGCACGAATCTCGACATATATTCTTTTTATTTATTTTACCATATATCGTATGTTTGAGGATATGAATTTGCTTTTAAAAAGCACTTAGGAATTTTGCTGTTCAAGCCTTACCTCCGTTTTTTTTGCAAAGGCAAATATGATGAAGGTGACGATAAGAAGCATCGTACTAATAATGTAAAAGAAACTTACATGTTGAAAAAACCTGATAAATAGCCCGCCAATGATGGGTCCGCTTAAACTTCCAAGACTATAAAAGATACCACATAATAAATTCCCTGTTGGCAGCAGAAACCTTGGAACCAAATCTGTCATAAAGCTAATACCGAGTGAGAAGGTCGATCCGACAACCATCCCAGAAAAAAGAAAAGCAATGAAAAGTCCAATAAACGAGTGCTCCACAAAACTAGCCATCGTAAAACTTAAAAATCCGAGTAGCAGCACGATGATTAAGACATTTCTCCTCCCATATTGATCACTTAACATTCCTAAAGGGAGCTGTGTTATGATGCTGCCGACGGCAAATACAGAGAGAACAAGAGAAACATTGGAAACATTAATGTTGGTCCGGAGAGCGTAAACGGGAAAGCTCCCGTTTAAGCAAGATTCTAAGAACCCATATGTAAATGGAAGTAAAAATGCAACCCAGCCGTATTTGAAAGCCTGCTTAAATTGTGTAATGGTTGCTAAAAAAGAATGAAGGTTGACAGTTTGTTCAGGTAACTCATTTTTCAACGTAAATACAAAACCCCAGCCAATTAAACATAAAATCGAAGAGATAATAAAAGGTAAGGATTGAGTAACCGTGACTAGCGGGGTCATTAGAGGTCCTGCCGCAAAGCCAATTCCAAAAAACAACCCGTACAAGGAAATATTGCGGCCGCGTTTTTCTGCTGGAGAAGACGAGGTGATCCACGTTTGTGTTGCAAAATGGAGGGAGTGGTCACCAATCCCAATCAGTAATCGTAACGCAAACCAAAACCAAAATGTCTTCCATAGGGGGAATAAAGCAAGTGAAATAGCAACAAGACCTCCGCCCCAAACGATGACAGGCTTGTATCCATACTTTCTTAATGGCCTTTCCATAAACGGAGAGACTAAGAGTATTCCGATATATAAGGCGGTTGCATTAAACCCATTTAATGAAGGAGATACACCGTTCTTTTCAAAAATAATCGCAATGAGCGGAAGGAGCATCCCTTGAGAGAATCCTGAAATTGCCACAATACTGACAAGAATCCAGAATCGTACATTTATTTTATTCATAAAACATCCTCGCGTAATGTAAAGTGAGTTTAATCGTCCCTCCATGATGGTATCTAGAAAGTAGGTCATTTGCAAGGGAATTGTTACCTAGACATTTTACTCATTTTTAGGTAAATTAAGGAACATATGGAAACATATAAAAAGTAGTTCGAAGTAACTGGAGGGAATGCATTGACGAATAAAGTTTTTATGCTAATGACATTCATTGGGGTTCCAGTGTCTGTGATTGGAACCGTGATGCACTGGTCGAGCATTATATTATTTATCCTGTACTGTTTAACGATTGTCGCCTTATCAAGTTTTATGGGGAGGGCAACGGAGAGTCTTGCAATTGTCGCTGGTCCTCGGATTGGCGGACTGTTAAATGCAACTTTTGGAAATGCGGTTGAGCTAATCATTTCCATCTTCTCCTTAAAGGCAGGTCTTGTAGGAGTGGTTTTGGCCTCGTTAACCGGTTCAGTACTAGGAAACTTACTGCTAGTTGCAGGGCTTTCCTTTTTTATTGGCGGTTTAAAATTCAAGCGCCAGGAATTTAATGTTTATGATGCCAGACATAATTCCGGCTTGTTAATGTTTGCTGTCATGATTGCCTTTGTTATTCCAGAAGTATTTTCCATCAATATGGATGATTCCAGTACACTAACCCTGAGTATTGGAACATCGGTTATTTTGATTCTGTTATACTTAGCTGCTCTTTTCTTTAAGCTGGTAACCCATCGTGGAGTCTACCAATCGGGAGCCCCTAAAGAGGTCCATGACGAAGAGGTTCCCGAATGGGGGAAAGGGAAAGCAATCGCTGTCCTCCTCATCGCAACGCTTGCCGTCGCTTATATTTCAGAACACCTTGTTCATACGTTTGAATATGTTGGAGACACTTTCGGCTGGTCTGAATTATTTATTGGGGTCATTATTGTCGCTATCGTTGGAAATGCCGCAGAACATGCCTCTGCCGTTTTGATGGCCTACAAAAATAAGATGGACGTTGCAGTTGAAATTGCGATTGGCTCTACTCTACAAGTGGCGATGTTTGTTTTGCCAGTGCTGGTTCTAGTTTCACTTCTCTTTGAAACGTCGATGCCGCTTATTTTCAGCTGGCAGGAATTAATCGCCATGGTTTCGTCAGTCCTATTAATGGTGGTTATTTCGAATGACGGCGAGTCCAACTGGTTTGAAGGATTAACATTACTAGCTGCCTATGTCATTATGGGGATTGGATTTTTCTTGTTATAGAAATAGAAAAGACTCTATGCCAAATGGTATAGAGTCTCCTTTTTTACAAACTTTTTCAATGTACAGTAAATGCTCATCCATGTGCTATAATAATTCAGCACTATTTTTTAAGGGTTCTAAATCAATCGTTTTCATTTTGTGGGTACCATCAATCACCAACCTTCATGTTTAGTGGAAACTAATAGAAAAACACGAGTGTTGAATTTCATATAAGACGGGAATCCCAACCTCCTTAAGCTAAGTAAAAGTAAGTATATCGTAAACCGATTGATTACTGCCCTCCTTTTTTTAAGGTTAAGTTTATTATAATTCCTATTTAAAGTTTTGTAAATAATCAGATTATTACAATTTTGTTACTTCTGAACCAATACTTAAGGAGCGAGAAATGAAATTTACGATACGATTACTATTTTTCATTATTGGGCTAGCAATCATGACCTTTGGTGTATGTATGACCATAAAGGTTGCGGACATTGGAGTGGGGGCATGGGATGCATTGAATGTTGCCCTGACAGAAAAAGTGGGGCTATCGGTAGGGAAGTGGGTCATGATTGATGGGGTTATTTTAGTCTTTGTTAATGCCCTTTTAGTAAAAAGAAGACCAGATATCTTCTCTCTCATGACGATCATTGTGATTGGCTTGTTAGTCGACTTTTGGCTCGATACTGTTTTCAATTTGTTTGATGTTGATGGCCTGCCAGTGAAACTGCTCATGCTATTGCTCGGAATTTTAATTATCGGTTTTGGTGCCTCTATCTATTTACAGGCAAAGTTTCCCCAAAGCCCGATTGATAACTTTATGCTAGCGATTAAGGAACGGTTTCATGTTAACTTGATGGCAGCAAAGACCATTGGTGAAATTACTGCATTGATTCCGGCTTTTTTCTTACATGGACCTATTTCCTACGGTACTCTTATTATTACGTTCACAGTTGGACCAGCCATTCAACTGTTTTTTCCCTATTTTGAAAAATTTATGCAGCATTTGCAAATGAAATATTCATAGTATGGCTAAAAAAGTCTTAGAGGGAAATGGATAATATGAGGGAACTCCGAAAAAACTACTAGCAGACTGATTAATGTTCTTAGTGAAAGGAGTTCCAACTCGTGAAGAAAAATGTTTCTTTACTTATGACACTGCTCTTAATGTTAACCTTTATACCGTCTGCTTTTGCTCAAAAAGCTCCGGTAAAGCAATCTGCAGTAAAATATCAGGTGCCGCCATCGGTTCGTAACATTTCAAAAGAAAATACGTATCCGAATTCAACACAGGACTTGCCATTGCTGCAGCCAAGTGATATGACAAAAAAACTGATTAATTCTTCAAGAGTTAAAATTGAAAACCCTGATCTGATTCGGATGCTTAATGAGTCAAGCATTAACAGTTCACCGTTTGCAATTGGGTATAGAGCCATTATTTATCTGGGTCAGTGGCCATTAAACTACGAATCATCGGAAACTTCCCCAAACTGGGAGTATCAAAAAATTAACACCAACTATTTTGATAATCGTGGCGGCAAAACCCCGTATCAAATCAAGTATGTACAGGAATCACAAAAGGTTATCAGAGGCGGTTTGACTTCTAAGATTCCCGATGCAGAAGAAGTTAAAAAGATGATGTTGTTGAAGGCAATGGAAAAGACTCGTCTTCCGCTAGCCTTTGAAACCATTATTGGTACAGGGACCAAGAATGACCACATTTACAATATCCCGCCAAATCGCTTGGGTTATTTATATGCTTATGCGCCAGGGGTGAATGAAAAAGGAAAGGTAACCTACGGGGAAGTCTATTTGATGCTAAAAGGAAGTAAAAAGTTTATTGTGATCAAAAACGTTACATCCCAAGGTATTGGTGCCTGGATCCCTGTACAGGATTATGTTTCCTTTGGCTTTGCGGCCTCTGAACGGCCAAGATAATCGTGTGGATTTTTTAGGGCTCCTCAAACCGAGGGGTTCTTTTTTTTGGAAAATGGGTAAAATATGATTAATCCATTGCCAAAGTTGTTATATTTCGATAGGATGGAACGGTAATGAAAGGAGTGATCATTTGGGCAGCCCAATTCAGAATAAAAATACACAAGTGGATTTCCTAAAACACCGTTTAAACATGTTTATTGATGTACTTGACGCGATTGATCCAGAAGAAACGGATTTAGAGGATATTGATCGTTTAATCTCAATGCTCGACGAGATGGAGTCTAAGTGCCGCGAATTTACTAATCGTGAAGTAAGTGAGTCTGTTTAAGAACAGGCTCTTTTTTACTGGGGAAATTTCCTTTAATTCTAATGGTTATAGGAGTATAATGTAAGCGTGTAAATAGTTGTAAAATTAAAAATAGATAAAATTGCAGACAAGGGGAAAGGGGTACTCGAATTGAATATCGAAAAATTTCAAGAAAGCATGTACGAGCTAATTGTTGAAACATCAACGAAACTCCCGAAAGACGTTCGCCGTGCTGTGTTAGCGGCCAAGCAAAAAGAAAATGCAGGAACAAGTGCCGCAATGAGTCTTGCAACGATTACCAACAATATTAAAATGGCTGACGATCAAGTTTCACCAATCTGTCAGGATACTGGTCTGCCCACTTTTAAAATTAAAACGCCAGTGGGTGTTAACCAATTAGAAATCAAAGAAGCGATTAGAAATGCCATTGTCCTCGCTACAAACGAAGGGAAATTGCGCCCGAACTCCGTTGATTCCTTAACAGGTAAAAACAGTGGTGATAACCTGGGTGCCGGGGTACCGGTCATTAAATTTGATCAATGGGAAAAGGACTATATTGATGTCCGATTAATTTTAAAAGGCGGCGGCTGTGAGAACAAAAACATTCAATACAGCCTGCCATGTGAATTAGAAGGACTAGGCCGTGCGGGCCGCGATCTTGATGGTATCCGCAAATGTATCATGCATTCTGTTTACCAGGCACAGGGCCAAGGCTGCAGCGCCGGGTTTATCGGGGTAGGTATCGGCGGTGACCGTTCATCAGGTTATGATTTAGCAAAAGAGCAATTATTCCGCTCGGTTGAAGATGTGAATCCAAATGAGGATCTTCGCAAACTAGAAGAGTATGTAATGGAAAATGCCAATAAGTTAGGAATTGGAACGATGGGATTTGGCGGCGAAGCAACCCTTTTAGGTTGTAAAATCGGCGTTATGAACCGGATTCCAGCCAGCTTTTACGTTTCAGTTGCCTATAACTGCTGGGCATTCCGCCGCTTAGGTGTAAGTATCGATGCTTCGACAGGTGAGATTAATGAATGGGCTTATCAGGATGGCGAGTTTATTGATTTCGCTGAAACGGAAGCTGAAAAGGAAACAGCTGCTGCGTTGTCTTCTGATGTGATTACGTTAGAGGCACCGATAACAGAAGAAAAGATTCGCTCGTTAAAAGTTGGCGATGTTGTTCAAATTAATGGTTTAATGTACACCGGTCGTGATGCGATTCATAAGTATTTAAGTGATCATGAGGCACCGGTTGATTTGAATGGACAGGTTATCTATCATTGCGGTCCGGTTATGTTGAAGGACGAGGCTGGCAATTGGCATGTAAAGGCGGCCGGTCCGACAACTAGTATTCGTGAGGAGCCTTATCAAGGTGATATTATGAAGAAGTTTGGTATCCGTGCCGTGATTGGTAAGGGCGGAATGGGACCAAAAACATTGGCAGCCTTGCACGATCATGGCGGTGTGTATTTGAACGCGATTGGCGGCGCTGCTCAGTATTATGCGGACTGTATTAAAGGCGTTGAAGGCGTTGATTTGATGCAGTTTGGTATTCCTGAAGCAATGTGGCACCTTCGTGTTGAGGGCTTCACGGCCGTTGTCACGATGGACTCACACGGTAACAGCCTGCATGCCGATGTAGATAAGTCTTCATTGGAAAAGTTAGCTCAGTTTAAGGAGCCGGTTTTTAAATAAGAGAGGTTTGGGGATAGGCGTGAGTTGGGCGCCTGTCTCTTTTTTATTGAAGGAGATTGGTAAAAAAATACAATTTTTGTTGAATTATCTTTGGATTTTGTAGAATTAAGGTCATTATATTTTTAAGTGGTAATTAATTACCAGATTTTGTAGAATTGAAGCCTTGATTTGTAGAATAAATTGAATAATTGTAGAATTCCTCCACCGTTTTGTAGAAATCAGCATCAACTTTGTAGAATTCCTATAACGAGATGCCCTATTTTATTAATTTCACAAAAAGTTCATGTAATTATTAAAGGATAATTCCTCAAATAAAACGAAAATACTCTTCATTATGAAAGGAGGCATGAATTTTGTTTGTTAAAAACTTTAAAGTAACAATTATTTTGCAAAAAGCGGAAGCTCTTGAGAAAAGAATCCCCCCAAATCATCCTAGAATTTCCGATTTAAAGTCTTTTATCAAAAATTTACGATCAGGATATAATGGCGAAAGGAAAATAAATTATTACTTAAACCAAATACCGCCGCAAAGGTTCTATATTTTCCACGATCTTCGTCTACAATATGGTGAGAATGCCTACTTCCAAATTGATGCCCTGCTTCTCTGCTCGAGAGGAATATTTATGTTAGATGGTAAAAATCACTCAGGAAAGCTAACTATAGAACCTAATCAAATGATCCAAGATTACGATGGAAAAAGAGTTATTTATGAAAATCCTATTTCCCAGGGCAACCGACACAACCTGTTGTTAACTTATTTTTTAGATAGATATAAGATACCATTTGTCCCAATAGAATCCCTTGTGGTGATTTGCAGATCCTCAACTGAATTAGTTATTAGTCCTGGATATACAGAAGCTGCAAAGAAAGTTTGCCGGTTAAGTGACTTACTAAAAAAATTAGATGGACTTTATCACCGTTATAATCGAGAGCTACTAGATAACAAAATCTTGGAAAAAATAAAAAAGCTGCTTCTAAAGAAACATACACCATTAAATACAGACCTCTATGAGAAATTTAAGATTTCAAAAACTGAAGTAGTTACCGGCGTCCAATGTCCCAAGTGTCTTTCTTTTTCAATGGACTATCATAGGAAGATTTGGCAATGTCCTACCTGCAAATTTGTTTCCCAAGATGCCTATCTGAATGCAGTAAAAGATTACTTTTTGTTAGGAAATTCCTCGTTTACAAACATGGAATTACGGTCATTCCTTCACGTTCCATCTTCGCGGGCCACCACCTATACCATATCGTTATTAAATTTTCCTTATACAGGTTCAACCAAAGACCGCTTCTACCACCCCCCTAAAGATTTCCTATAAATACTAATCATCCTTTTCCCTTTAATAACAAACACTAAAATCAACAAAATAATAGGGGGAACATGGATGAAACGCTTAATCACCTTTCTTGCCATCATGTGCTTATTAATCCCGACAAGTACTTATGCAGCAGTAACCAACCAGTCGATTAACTGGGGGTTTAAAAAAGCCCAAAACGAGATTCCGCCGGAAGCGGGTGCTCAGTATGATCAACTCTTAGCCAAATACGGGGCTTTTTATAAAGGCGACCCTAACTCAAAGATCTTATATGTTACCTTTGACAGCGGCTATGAAAATGGCTACACTCCGAAAATTCTTGAAGTCTTGAAAAAAGAAAAAGTCCCAGCAACTTTTTTTGTGACAGGCCACTTTTTAAACTCACAGCCTGAACTTGCCAAGCAGATGGTAAAAGAAGGGCATATCATCGGGAATCATTCCTGGAGCCATCCAGACTTTACAGCTGTTGGTGATGCAAAAATTCGGGAAGAGCTTCAAAAGGTTAAGGTTAAAACACAAGAAGTAACCGGGCAAAAAGGCATGAAGTATCTTCGCCCGCCTCGGGGTGTATTTAGTGAACGGACCATGAAAATTGCCAAAGAAGAGGGCTACACACATGTCTTCTGGTCACTTGCGTTTGTGGACTGGAATATTAATCAGCAAAAAGGCTGGCAGTATTCTTATAATAATATTATGAAACAAATTCACCCAGGCTGTGTTCTCCTGCTTCATTCCGTTTCAAAGGATAATGCTGATGCATTAGAACAAGCGATTAAAGATTTGAAAAAGAGGGGCTATAAATTTAAAAGCCTTGATGATTTTCCTAAACCGAAATAAACGCGAAAAGCCGAATTCAAATTGAATTCGGCTTTTCACATTTTCTACTCTTAAAAAAAGTCTTTTACTATAATGAAACTATTTTGTTGACATAATAGAATTTCTGGATTAATGTAAAAAAATAAACAATACCGATAAGAATATGGGGGATTAATTGTGAGAAAATATTTACTATCTATTGTAAGCATACTTTTATTGTTTGCACTAGCTGCATGTAACAATACAGAGAAAAAGAATGATTCAGCATCAACTGCTAATAAATCACTTTATGATCAAATTAAAGCGAAAGGTGAAATAACAATAGGTACAGAAGGTACTTATGCTCCATTTACCTTTCATGATAATAACGATAAATTAACCGGTTTTGATATTGAAGTTGCGTCAGAAGTATTTAAGCGTCTAAACATTAAACCGAAATTTATTGAAACGAAATGGGACGGAATGATTGCCGGCCTTGATGCGAAACGTTATGATATGGTTGCAAACGAAGTGGCTGTTCGCCCTGATCGCCTTGAAAAATACGATATGTCAGATCCTTATATCGCTTCAAAAGCAGTATTAATTGTAGGATCAGATAATAATACAATTAAATCGCTTGATGATTTGAAAGGTAAAAAAGTTGGACAGTCATTAGATAGCAATTACCGAGTCATTGCTGAAAAACATGGAGCAACTAATACAGTAGTTGAAGGTTTTAACCAAGCAATTGATTTGATTACATCTAAACGTATTGATGGAACCATTAATGATAGTCTTTCTTATTTAGATCTAAAGAAACAACGTCCTGATTTACCAATTAAGGTTGTTTATACAGAGCCAAACGCTACACAAAATGCTTTCTTATTCCGTAAAGACAACCCTGAATTAGTTAAGGCTGTAAATAAGGCATTAGCAGATATGAAAAAAGACGGAACCTACTTGAAAATTTCCAAGAAATACTTTGGAGAAGATGTTTCTAAGTAAAGGATTGATTCAAATTGATGGCAGATGATCGTTTACATCGGATAATGGGAATCCTAAGTGATTCCTTTTTTCCACTTTTAAAAGCAGGATTGTATTTTACAATCCCTTTAACATTGATTTCTTTTGTACTGGGGATTATTCTTGCTTTCTTGACTGCTTTAGCACGCCTGTCGAGTATAAAGCAATTGAATGCAATTGCGAGATTTTATTTGTGGATTTTTCGCGGTACACCATTATTAGTGCAGCTTTTTATCCTCTTTTATGGATTACCAAGCATGGGAATCACATTAAATCCATTTCCGGCAGCCGTCATCGGCTTTACCCTAAATGTTGGTGCGTATAGCTCTGAAATCATTCGTGCGGCCATCCAATCCATCCCTAAAGGACAATGGGAGGCTGCCTTTTCAATTGGAATGACAAAGTCGAAGGCGATGCGCAGAATTATCCTGCCGCAAGCAATAAGAGTATCCCTGCCGCCGCTTGGGAATTCTTTTATCAGTCTGGTAAAAGATACCTCCTTAGCAGCGACGATTACGGTTACAGAAATGTTTCAAAAAGGTCAACAAATTGCATCAGTTACGTATGAACCCCTATGGTTATATATTGAAGTGGCATTTATTTATTTGATTTTTTGTACCTTCCTATCTAATCTGCAATCGAAGCTTGAGCGGCGCTATGAAAAAGGCGTTGCTAGATAATGGAGGGAGGGAAATATATGATTTCAGTTGAAAAAGTGGCAAAGCGATTTGGAGAATTGGAGGTCCTTCGGGAAATCAATTTATCCATCGAGAAAGGCAAGACAGCCGTTATTATCGGTCCTTCCGGTTCAGGCAAGACGACATTTTTGCGCTGCTTAAATTTACTAGAAATTCCTGAGGCAGGAAAAATAACTTTAGGCGAAAAGTCCATTGATTTTTCAGGGAAAACAAAATTGTCATCTTCGACAATAACTTCCTTTCGACAGCAATCAGGAATGGTATTTCAAAATTATAATCTGTTCCCGCATTTAACAGCACTAGAGAACGTAATGGAAGGCCAGGTTCATGTCTTAAAGCGAGAAAAAACAGCAGCTCGAGAAAAAGCTTTGGCTTTACTAGACAGGGTGGGTTTACGAGATAAAGCGGATATGTATCCGCATCAATTATCGGGTGGACAACAACAACGGGTGGGGATTGCTCGTGCGATGGGGCTGGATCCAGCTGTGTTGTTATTTGATGAACCAACCTCTGCACTTGATCCGGAATTGGTCGGAGAGGTCCTAAAAGTAATGAAAGATCTGGCAGATGAGGGGATGACGATGGTTGTGGTAACACATGAAATGTCATTTGCTAAAAATGTCGCGGATCAGGTCATTTTTATGGACCAAGGGGTTATTGTAGAAAAAGGAACACCGGAAGAAATATTCACCAATAATGAAAACCCAAGATTGGTTCAATTTCTAAATAAAGTGATTAGCAGATAGAATAAATTTTATCTTGCAAAAGAAGGCAACTAACCCATTTGGGCAGTTGCCTTTTTACGTTTTTTTATAAAGGAATTGCTTGTCCTCAATACCTCAGTAGCCATTTACCAAGCCGGATTCAACAGAATTCGGCTTTTCCATATAAAACATGCTATAATACAACTCAAGCTTTTTTATAAATTTGGAGTGAGAAAAATGAAAACCGAACAAGGTATTAAAATACAATTAAAACAAACCTTTCCGTTAACCATCAAAAGGCTCGGGATCAATGGAGAAGGCGTGGGTTATTTTAAAAAGCAGGTCGTTTTTGTGCCTGGTGCTCTTCCTGGTGAAGAAGTAGTCGTAGAGGCAACCAAAATTAACCCCAAATTTGCCGAGGCACAAATTAAAAAAATTCGTGTAAAATCACCGCATCGTGTTCAGCCACCCTGTCCGTTTTACGAGCAATGCGGCGGCTGCCAGCTTCAGCATTTGCAATACGGTCAGCAATTAAAAGAAAAACGGGATATCATTATTCAATCCCTGGAACGGCACACGAAGCTGAATGTCGCTAAACTTGATATTCGCGAAACGATCGGGATGGAAAATCCTTGGGGTTACCGGAATAAAAGCAGCTTCCAAGTAGCACAGAAAAATGGTAAGGTCTTAGCTGGATTATACGGCATGAATTCACATCAGCTTATTGATATTGAGCATTGTGCGGTCCAGCATTCGCAAACAAATGAGGCGGTAACAACTGTAAAGTCGATCCTCCAAGACTTGCAGATCCCTATTTATAATGAAAAAACTAGAAAAGGAATCGTTAGAACCATTGTTGCACGTGTAGGTGTGGAAACAGGCGAACTTCAGGTTGTCCTGATTACCACCCAAAAGGATTTGCCTAAAAAGGAGTCTATTATTGAGGAAATACAAAAAAGACTCCCTAAAGTGAAATCAATCGTTCAAAATATAAATGGTGAAAAAACCTCGCTTATTTTTGGGGCAGAAACCCTTGCTCTTGCAGGTGAAGAATTTATTCAGGAGACACTGGGTGATCTGCAATTTGAGCTTTCGGCGAGAACTTTTTTTCAATTGAATCCGATTCAAACGGTCAAGCTCTATAATGAGGTTAAAAATGCAGCAGCCCTGACTGGTAAAGAAAAGGTAGTCGATGCTTACTGTGGTGTCGGGACAATTGGATTATGGCTTGCTGACCAAGCAGCAGAGGTCCGCGGTATGGACGTTATCCCTGAATCGATTGATGATGCTAAGAAAAATGCCAAGCGACACGGGTTTACTAATACAAAATATGTCCCGGGTAAAGCGGAAGAGGTATTGCCGAAATGGGTCAAAAAAGGATGGAAACCGGATGTGATCGTGGTCGATCCACCAAGAACCGGACTAGACAATCAGCTCCTTCAAACCATTTTGCAGGTGAAGCCAGAGAAGCTTATTTATGTTTCTTGTAATCCTTCTACTTTAGCAAAGGATATTCAGACTTTAAGTACGAAGTTTGAGGTGAAATATATTCAACCTGTGGATATGTTCCCGCATACCGCGCATGTGGAGTGCTGTGTGTTGCTAAAATTACGTTAAATAATAGCAGGTGGTAACGAGAATCTGTAAAAGATTCTCGCTTTTCCGTCTGCCTTTATTTCAATCTTTTCAATTAATCTGTGTAGTAATTCGGGTGTTAAAACCTCAACCTTTGCAAAATGTTTAAGTTCTTTTTGAACAAGTCGGATTTGTTCCGGATTCTTGGCATTAGAAATTTTGCTCTCTATTTCTAACTTAGATTGTAGATGGAAAGTTAGAGTTTCTTCATTCATTTCTACAGCTTCTCTATACTCCTGTTGAGTGATAACCTCATCAGCGAGGAGCTGAATCAACTTGGTTTTTTGTTTTTTTAGATTAGTTATCTTTTGATTAATGGCTGTTGCCTCTTTTTCAAGTTGCGCAAATTGTTTTTTAATTTTTGACTCTAGCTTTGTTAAAACATTCTGTTCAGATACATCAGCTAATAATCTTTGTACATCTTCAAGGATTGCGCTCATAAGTTCATTTTCTTTTACATGATGATCAGAGCAGGCTTTACTGCCGTGTTTATTATAAGACCCGCAAATATAACCGCGGCGGTTTTTTTTGAAATGCAATCCTTTACCACAGTCTGTACAAAATAAGGTATTTGTAAATAAATGTACTTCAGCATATGGCCGTTTTCGCTTCCGAGTTTCTATCAAAGATTGAACTGCTTTAAAGTCTTCTTTACTGACAAGTGATTCATGCGTGTTTTCAACAACAATAAATTTATCGCTTGATAAGTTTTCTCTTACCTTGCTAGTTACACTTCTACTTGTTTGGCGGCCTTGTACCATATCGCCAGTATAATGTGGGTTAGTAAGGATGCATCTAATTCCTGAACCGTGCCACTTATCACTACCGTTAGATTTGTTAGCAATTGCGACAAACCAAAAGAGCCTCAACACGGAGTAACGGTTGTCAATACGTTACGTGAAGCATTATCCATAGTTGGATTTGACCCACCGTTTTTATTAGTCGGACATTCGCTAGGCGGTTTATATGCAAATCTATATGCACGACTCTACCCGAACGAAGTAGCAGGTATTGTGTTTGTAGAATCTAGCCATCCGAATGATTTAACTCTCGAGCAATTTCAAGGGAAGGCCATAAAAACCATCGACACCAAAACGATTATAGGAAAAAACTGATGCTGATTCCGAAATTTCTGGTAGTATTCTCACCCAGCCTTCTATTGGTCCCGAACCTCCGTTTATGAGAACAATATTTGGTTTTCCGTTTCCACTAATATTGTATTGTAACTGCCCTTTTGATGTTTCCATTTTAGATTTTACAATTTTCAATGGCCACACCTCACTTAGTTTATTGACCTTCACCTGTCTTTACGTTTATCATAGATAATTGGTTTCAGAATGTTCTCACTTTGTTTGCGTTTCTTTCCTTAACTATCAAGATCACTCAGCTGCTTAGGCAGCTTTTTTGTTGTTTAACTAAAGGGGGCAGAACTAACGCACCCATTAGTTTAAGAACATTATTTCACAATCATACAAAAAGCTTTTAACAGCTTTAGTTTTTTCTCACTTTATCATACCTTCTTTTTAATAAGATAAAGAGTTCATTAGTTTCCAGTTCAGGAAATTTTTCAGTTATATTACTGAAAAAATCTTGGATTGATTTTAACGCTCCATCTAAGAATTCCTCTTTATCTATAATAAAGTTACTTTTTATTGGCATATTTTCTTGAAATAAAATATTCTTACCGTCATACCAATGTACTTTTATACCTTCTTCAACGTCCACAAAATCTGTATGCATATATAATTGAATTTGGTTATTTTCATTTACCACGACTATTTTATAAATGTTTGGTGATTCCCCTAATTCATATAAGCCAGGTTTATCTGAGTCTGCAAAGAAATTTAACAAGTGATTGACTATATTAAAAATTAGATACTTCATTTTGGATTCAAATGGAATCCTTCCGTTCAAAGGTGTTTGTAAGTAATTCAAAAAAAAACTATTTTCTCTATAAGTTATATCTATAAAACCATTTAAATGTAAGTATGGGTCAAAATCTGGTTCAGTTAACCAACTTCTTAGCGTTGGCGATTCTACTATTTGAAAATTAATCCTAAACATTTATAAACCCCTTTTTCGGAACTTCGTTTTACTTTCTGGAACTACTTTCTATATTGTAATTTATTATTCCTTCTTCAACAAACCTGCCCCGTTAGTGCAATAATAAAAAACAGGATTGCCGTAGCAAATCCCGTTTATTTTACCTTTTAATTGATTTAAAAATGAAATAAATAACTACTGCACTTACTCCGATAGATAACAATAATGGTATCCAAGTTCCTATTCCGACCATTTTATTCCCCCCTGTGAACTATTACGTTTCATATGTAAAAAGGTTACAATATTTTCATAATAATGGGCTTTCTTCTTCAACTAAACTGCATCTTTAGTTCAAGATGAAAAGGGTGCTTCTCTAAAGAAAGCACCCGAACAAAACGGATTCATAAAGGGGCTAAACTCTTTTTTTATATAAAGTGCAAGCACAAAAGGAATCAGAGGAAAAAGAATAAGCAGTCTCAACCAATTCTCTGCACCACCAAAATATAGTAAAGGTAAAATGAGGAAGATTCCACTGTATATTAAAGCTTTCCAAGATTTTTTCCATAAAACCCAATATTAATAATAGAAATGAAGCAACAATTAAAAACCAAAAAATAAAGCCCACCCAATAGAACCCCATTTGTATTCCCCCTATATATGTCTAATAAATTATATTCTGGAAGAAAGTACAAATTCCTACTTAAACTAACCTGCCAGTTACTTGAATAAGCAACTCGGTTTTATTACACCTTTTGTTCGAAATGTACAGCAACTATCTTTTTTTATATAATTCCATGGTTGTCCATTTCAATAGAAATCGTTTTGTCATATGATGTATTACTTCTTTAATAAAGGAGGTGTTACATTATGCATCATTTTGCTTTAATCGTAGTGCTTTTCATCCTTTTAATTATTGTTGGTACACATTTTCATAGAGTATACTAACCTGATACAGGTTGAAACAACCACATATAGCAACGATCATTAATAGAAGCGTCAAACCACGCTTCTATTTTCTTTTATTATCCTATTTCACTTAAAGCAGGCATCTCTTATTGAACTATCCTGCCCCGTTAATACAATAAGTGGTGCTTGATAATTAAGTATTAATATTAGCATTTATACATTTTTCATTAAGACTTCTTTAAATGCCAGTAATAATTAACAATATTGACAATATCGTTAAAATGTATTTATTTAAATATATTGAATCCTTTTCTAGAGAGAGGAGATGTTACATGTCAAATATGATTACTGTAAGGATGGCAAAAGAAGAAATAAAAAGGCTTCAAGATTACATAGATTTAGCGGAACTGTATGAGGCGAACACACTGGATAAGCTAATAATAAAAGAATATGCTTACAGCAACAGTATAGCCGAAGTGGTTCGTGTATTGGACCGCCGTGGCATTCAGCTAGACGATAAACCAGTAGACAAAGAATATGTAACAAGTGTTATAAAAGGTAAGACAAAGGATGAACTTCATCGAATATTAAAAACGGGGTATTTAAGAAAAACAAAACACTCTAGATGCTTGAAATGACAGTAATCTACGGGAATAAGAAGTGGACGCCATTTTTGGCGTTTTTTATTTGTGTATACTAGAACTCTTGTTCGTATATAATATTAAAAAAGGAGGAGATTATATGGCGATACGTGATCGCGGTATAGTTAAATGGCAAGCGGCATTTCAGTTGCCAGAATTGGTGAAGACACAGTGCGATTTTTGGCGGGATACTGAGCGGGAAAGGAAGCCAATCATTGACGAACATAAAGCAGAAGAGTTCGATTTACGGATTATTTACGCAATGGAATATAACCACTCCGTAACGCTGACGATATGGGTCGAGGGCTTTACGAAGGAAATGACAGGGCGAATACACCTTGTTGATCCAGTAACACATGAGCTACGGATTGAAGTTAAAGACGGAGAGTTTGAGCGGGTGGCATTCGAGAATGTTGTAGGTGTAAAGGTCGTTAGTTAGTCTGAAGGAACACGATTAGTAAAAAGGATTCCGACTTCGATAAAGTATTAAACCGTTAGTGTTTCAAGCACTAGCGGTTTTTTTGTTGGTCTTCTAAAACCATTTTAATGTTTTTTATTTTCCTATTTCACTTTGAAAATTTCAATCCTAATTTGTAGGGTCATACCGGTCATACCGCTTAATCCTTATCTTTTATTTTTTCATAAAAGTCGTCAAATTTACAGTTAAGCAGCTCCGCAAGTAATAAACCGGTTTCGGTGGGAATGAATAACTCAAATTTTTCATATTTCCGTAACTGGCGTGGAGATACCTTTATTTTTTCTGCTATGTAATCTTTTCTTAATCCGCTTTTTTTAATAAGTACCTCGATGTTACATTTCCACATTATCATCACCTATAAAGATAATACCCCAAAATGGGTGCAATTCCTTCATGAATGTTTAGGGTTAAAAAATCACCTTATAAATTCATATAAATATACCTCAATTATTCATATATAGATAATACCAGTCATACCATAGAGTAAATAATCGAAAGGAGGAGAGATAAGTGAGCAAAAACAAGGTCATTAAATCAGTATCATTCAATGTTACTAACGAAGATGATAGGCTGTATTTAGAACGAATCGAGAACGTCAATTTTAGCGGTTACGTAAAGCGACTGATCGAGAAGGATATGCGGCAGCGGAAAGTGATAAAATCTGAAAGAACACCTGTTCAAGCACCAAATGATCATACCGCAATCGTTACGAAAGGGACTCCGTTAATACTGAAAACGGAGTAGCCTCTTCTCTTGCAGGCACTTTGTAACAGTGTAACACGCTTGACATTGTCAATTGTCATGACGATTGGAAAGGGGGTCTTATAACTTGATAGAAGGGAAGGGACTAGGCGGAAAGAAAATTCATCGGGTGAACGTGTCGCTAACGAATAAGCAAGGGTACAAGCTGAATCGACTTGCAATAGCTTGCAATATGAAGCCAACGACTTTGGCTGGGCTGTTAATCGAAATAAGTTTGAACAATGCAGGGCTGGTGGACAAACTGCAGAAAGAGTACTGGACACAAACATCGTATAGGGTAATCCTCATTAATAATGGTGAAGGTGAGCTAGTTTACCTATTAAACGGCAGGGAGGATTGTTAAATGAATTGGGTGAGTTTTTTTTCAGGGGTTTTGACAGTTTTAATAACATATGCATTATTTAGTTCAATTTTGGAGGATGAAAAAGAAGAAATCATTGTAGAGGATGGAGCGGGAGTTCAAATCAAAGATTTATCTGGCAAGTATGTCACTCTTTCCTGTCAGACATGCAGGAAATTAAAAAAGCATCGTGAAGTAGAAACAAACCTTTACCAGTGTACGAAATGCAAGCGGCATGTAGATTTGCGGTGAGAAACCGATAATATTGAGAGCACTCTTCCATTTGGGAAGGTGCTTATTTGTAACCACTCTTCTAAATGAAAACTGATTAATAAAATTCCTAAATTGGGGAGCTTGACTCCTAAAATAGAGATAGCCTCTTCAGCATCTAAACCATGTTCTAAAGCGGGCGTCGAACGTAACATATAAAATCACAAGCACAAATATCAACTGCTGGATTGAAGTCGGTGCTTTAATAGAAGAAAAAACATCCAAATAAAAAACTGACTCAAAATAGTCGTCAATCAACGACCTTTTGAGTCAGCCTCGCTTTTTGATTATAGACCAGGATAATCCTTGTGTATGAAAATATAATATCCATCTGCTTCTCCATTTGAAAGTTTAATAGGACTTCTTCCATAGGCAGATTTTGATGCTAGCAATGTACCATATTGATTATATTGTCTGAGCGTTCCGGTTGTTTTACGTTTGTATGGTTTAAATGCTAAATAGCCTTCTTCACCATAAGCAATATT
Source organism: Bacillus sp. ISL-18 (assembly GCF_018613415.1). GTDB lineage: Bacteria > Bacillota > Bacilli > Bacillales > Cytobacillaceae > Neobacillus. Next base: position 30,836 of record NZ_JAGGQG010000040.1, read on the forward strand.
AAAACCATAAGTGCTAGTGCTAGTTAGTGTACTTGTAAATGTAAATGAAGCTCCAGCTTTTATTGCTTTTATTTCTGAGTTTGCACTTACACTATATGCTGTAGCTACGCTAATCATTTGCCCCTTTGCAATATTACATCCTTTCGATGCAGTACATTTAACCCCAGCTGTTACAGCAATAGGATCTCCATAATATTTAACTGCTGAACTTTCAGAATAAGTCCAATATGTAAGAGTCCCTTCGTATTGAGGTCCGCCTTTTACGATCGGTGGCTCAGCATACTCTATTGTAGAATTTTCAACTTCCATGGTAGCTTCTGTATCAGCTAAATATTCCTCTTCGGAAACTGGAACCAATCCTTCTTCTGTACTCTTATAAGGTGTTATGACAGAACCCATGTCAGGATCATAAAATGAGTCCGTAGTATTTGTCTGCGTGGTATCTGTTGGTACCTCTCCCTCGGCATAACCCAAAGTAGTAAATGTTGTAAGTCCAAGGGCTAGTATTATAGTTAAAACCATTCCTTTTGCAAAATTTTTCAAAAAACCATCTCCCCTTCGTGATATATTTACATTATTTCACAAAAAAAGGATGAAAATGGTACTGATAATTTAATACAAAAATCTACACTATTCGACTTGCTTGATATAATAATAGAAATTTGTTTTAGGGTCTACGGTCGGTTTTATATCGCCAGTCTCTGTTGAAATAACTTCACTTGGCTTCGTAGCTACTCCTAAATATAGTTCATACTTATTATTAGAAGTAGTTGTGAGTGTAGTATGAGTCTCTATATTATAATCTCTATACTTAAGAATTACTTTTTGAAGATTTCGTTCCCATTTATATTTATTGTCTTTTTGAAAAACTGTAGCAATACCTACTCCGTCACCTTCATTTGCATGGAACTTAAAGAGAATAATCTCTTCTTTATCAAGTTTTATTCTATCAATAATATCATTTGCTGAAATTTCTTCTTCTTTTAAAAGGTTAGTAATCATTTGTTTTTTGCTGTCAAACCATCTACTTGATTCAATACCACCTTCAACTTTTGTATTCGAACAGCCAAGTAAAGATAAAAGGATAAGTAAAACAGCCATAATCTTTTTCATAATATACCTCCATATATTCTATTTCTCGTATAAAGAAACACATTAGTTCTAAATACTGGTCGTTGCTTTTTTACTGATAATCTCCTTTTGCATTTTTTGTTACCTAAGCTTATATTAAACATGAATGTAGAAAAATTCCTTATGTTTTTTCAAAAAAACAGAAAAAATTTTGTCAATTTTGCAAAGACAGCAACGATTTCAAGCATTGCCTTTCCTGATTTAATAACACTAGAGGTAATGGCAACACCCAAAATAAAAATGAATGAGACTGTGCTACAGCAGGATGAAAACCCCGCCAGTTTCTTATAGGGTTTTTATTTTTCCTAAAGTTGCGAATTACAAAGAACATAGATTTATGGGCTTGACCACGGACCAATAGGAGGGTATAATGTTGAACTTTTATTCTTGATTGCAATTAGACAAAGCTTTTCAAGAATTGATTGAAAGAGCTAAAAAACTCTCTTTCAGATAATGTCATCCTTGGTTTTTGTCCGCAAAACATTAGATATTAATTTATTAAGATTTTTGGATTTTCTTTAAAACGGTGTTTTTATTGGGCGTTTAATTACTATTTAATTTTATTCAATTAGAAATTGAATGAGCGGCATGATGTAAACATTCTGCAATAAACTGGTATCTCTTAGGGATCATTTCTATTGCCTGTATGCGCTAAACATTTTTATCCAATTATCGTCCATTAAAAATAATTCAACTTTAATAATAAAAATCTTTATTGATCTCTGCGCTCATATAGTAAATTTTGAGGTCATCAAGGTCATTATGACCCAGGTGACCTCAAAAATAAATAAAACGTAGTGTGTCGTTATTAAATAAGTCTCCGTAGGGTTAGCTGACTGAGAAAATAAAATGCACCTGTCCACATATATTTTTTTACTTAAAACTTCCCCCAAAACCTCCCCCAACAAATTGGGGGATAATACATTATTCTACAAAGCAGACAAAAATAAAAAACCCTAGAAGTTGAGTAATATCAACGATTCTAGGGTTTTCCTTTTTGCATTTAACAACTCGTATTAATTAACGAAAGTAGCACTCAACTAGCTGACCAAATTTTGTTTTTGCAGAACTAATTATACTACCCCGATTTAAAAATTTATGCATGAATGTTCGGCAACAAATTTTTATCTTATACCCCATAATTTAATCCAGGTACATTGAAACTTTTATAGGATGGCTATTCTTTATTTTGATTTGATAGAAGGTACAATGGCGATTTTTTACTTTTATAAGTGTCTAAAAGTTGTAAGTTCTGTTCAGTGTGAAAAACAATTGTATTTTCACCTTTTTTATTTGTTATATTTGTCTAAAAGTTAGTATATAATTAATGTACAGGAAGTTATATATCTTTTAGACAGGAGTGAGGGTAATGGGGGAACTTATTGGATATGCAAGGGTAAGTACATTGGACCAGGATTATTCTCTCCAAGCTGAACAGCTAGCAAAGTATGGCTGCTCTAAGATTTTTCAGGAAAAGAAAAGCGGAAAGAACACCGGACGTCCAGAACTAAAAAAAGCGTTGGAATATCTAAGGGAAGGTGACAAACTTGTCGTTTACAAGATTGACCGCTTGGCACGATCAACAAGAGATTTGCATAATATTGTTTATGACTTGCAGGAAAAGGGGATAGGTGTTGTTTTCATAAAAGAGCAAATTGATTTTTCAAGCGCTGCTGGAAAGCTAATGTTTACCATGCTGGGTGCTATAGCGGAATTTGAAAGGGATCTAATCAACGAACGGACCAAAGAAGGGCGTGAAAGGGCAAGGGAACAAGGTAAGCATTTAGGAAGGAAAGGGCAGGATACAAAGGAAGTAAAAAGAGCATTAAAGCTATTCGCTGAGCGAGAAAGGAATGGATTGAGCGTAAATGATATTTCAAAACAAACAGGCGTGCCACGCTCAACCATATACGCTAAAACAAAGGGATGATGGGGGCCAATATATAGTTGTAACAAGAAAGGAACAAGAGAGGAACAAGGGACAAAATAGAATAGAAAACAATCTTATTGAAAATGGACAAGTCTTCTTTTTTTAAAAAGAGAAATATACTAATTTAGTGCATGAAACTAAAGGATGGCGATACTTCAAAAAAGGAAGGTCGCCTTTTTCCTTTTGTACAAGAAAGATTGTGAAACTTTGTACTTAAACTATCGATGCAGGTTTGTTGAAGAAGGTATTTATCATCTAATATTGAATAATTTGTTATAACAGAAAATGTAAAATTTTTAGTTTTGAGTTAATAAATACAAAGGAGGAATTAAATTGAGCGAACTTAAACTGATTAATACTTACAAAAATGAGCTACTAAATTACTCTTTGGAACAGCTAAGATATATTGATGAAGAAGGGGTTTGGTCCATCGGGCAAATGTATGATCATTTAATCCTTGTTGCCCATGAGTATCTAGATAATATGGAAAAATGCACTACTTTAAATGATGAACACCCCCTTGGGAAAACGGAGTTTGGTGAGCATTTATATAAAATCGGAGGGTTTCCGCCAATTAAAATTAGATTACCAGATGAACTAAATACTCCACCTAATAATTCGGATAGCAAAGAGGATCTTATCGGCAGAATGGATCAAGTAATTCTAAGATTGAGCCAAGGGGAATCGAAAGTAGATCATATAAACCCATAATA
>NZ_JAGGQG010000041.1 GCF_018613415.1 Bacillus sp. ISL-18
ACACAATTAAATGGACTTGACTCGACTCGGTAAATGAAATGCCTTTTCTTTGACCGATGAGATGCATTTTATCCCGACTCGGTAAATGAAATGCCTTTTCTTTGCCCCATGAGATGCATTTATCCCCGACTCGGTAAATGAAATGCCTTTTCATTATGTAAAAAGGCAAGTCTGTTTGAGGGATGCTGCATCCGGTGGTATTCGTATGAAGATATTGCACACGACAGAAATACCTTCCGCATTTTCTTCATGTGAGATTTATTTTATTATTACGATTGCTTGGCTTCCCATCTGTTCCCAAGCTTTAATAAAGTTAGACTTATTTAATTTTTGATTTTTATTGCCATAAGGGTTATTTATATAAATATAGTTTTGATCATAACCGGTAATTACAACACTATGCTCGCTATACGTAATTCGAATCGGTCCTTGTGGTGTATTCCACGACTGAAAATTAGATACCGGTGCAAAGGTGGTTGTCGTAATAATCCAAACTGGCAGCCCTTTCCCGACATAGCTTAATACTTCAGAAAATGGCTTCTTCGTTAAGTTAACCGCTTTATTTCCTACATATTTTTTCGCAAGCGATAAAACGGGACCATTGTATACAGCTAACCCCGGTCCGTTTGCCATATCACCTACAAACCCTACATTTGGGTTTCCCCTTAAGCCATTATTATATGTCCAAGGAACTTTATTCACCTGGTTTGCTAATGTATTTTTCGTCACTTTCACACCGTGATAGTTTAAAACCATAGCTAAACTAGCCATCTCACATCCATTTTTTAAACGAGGGGCAGCCATTTGATTAATCAGTGGCACATTCAATACCATGCTGTTGCTTTGACTTTGAATGTTTATCCCAAGTGCTTTTGCCGTAGCTGGGCCCACAATTCCATCTACTTGTAAATGACGAGCTTTTTGGAATTGCCTGACCGCATTTTCTGTATTGACTCCAAAGATCCCGTCTATTCCTTTTGTGTTATATCCAAGCGATGTCAGTTTTCTCTGCAGCTCTGTTACAGAAGGTCCCCGGCTTCCTTTTTTCAGAATGACCCCACTAGTACTAGTACTCACGGGACTAGATCCCCCGGTTGCTGCGGACGCAGAATCTAAGGGCACACCCATCCCCAAACTAAACACCAGCAGAAACGCCATGGCAAAAAGATTAAACCATTTTCTCTGCAACTAGTATCCCCCCAAACTTCTAGTCTAATAATCTAGGCAAATTTCCACCGCTGACTATATTTTACCATTTTTGTCCATGATTAAACTTAAATCTCACTGAATTTTTTGATTTTTTCCGACACTTACTTTAAATCAAAGGGTCCCTTCTTTTTCATTCTATTTCGCCTCCAAAGGGAAAATTCAGCACTTAAATAAAATATGATTTAGACGTATTTATATCGAAAAAGTTTTCATTTCATACGAAGGGACCACCAAACGATGTTGATGGTCCTACTTTACTTATGATCATTCAATTAGGAAGATTATCGTTCATTTACGAAAATTTCAGCAAAGAACCCTTCTGTTTTTGTGAATCCTACACTTCCATACATCGCTTCACGATTGAAGCTGTGATATTCCTCTAGGAATTGAAAAATTCCCTCTAAGATTTCATCGTTGTCGTACTTATGTGTCTGACCACCATGCGCGGAAGCTTTTGCAATAATATCTCCGTTATCCTTGGCGTCAATTTCCTTTACATCCACATCTTCTGGACGACAGTTCCTTTGATTTGCCACAAATACACAAATCCCATCTACGACTTCTTGTTCATTTAATTTCAGTTTCATCGTTTAAAATCTCCTTGTATAGACTGTTCTACCACTTTTGCTCCTTCTGACCAATGCGTATAGTAAATAAATCACTGCGATTACTATTATGAAGTCAATGATCCAAGCTAATGGTGAAGGTCCATAATTTGTGTAATGTCCACCCGTATAATAAGTGGCTCCCCAAGGATGGAACATACTTCCCATGAACATCCCCATTGTAAATCCGTGGTAATAACCAAACCAGCCAAACGGAGAATATCCCGCATGATAATAGTGATGGACACTTACTGGGTTACCACGGTAATATCCCTTTGTCGTGTTACCTGAGTAGACTTTGCCTGTTACCGTTGAAGTTCTGCCTGAGAAAGAACCTGACCTTTGATAACTGTTTGTGGTGCTTTTCGTACTCGTTCCTCCTGAAGAATGAGAGGAACTTTTTGTACTTGAGCCCCCCGAAAAGGAAGAGGACTTAGAAGTTGAACTCTTTGTGCTTGATCCTCCTGAAAAAGAAGAGGGCTTAGAGGTTGAACTTTTTGTGCTTGAACCTCCTGAAAAGGAAGAGGGCTTAGAAGTTGAACTTTTTGTGCTTCCTCCTGAAAAGGAAGAACTTTTGGAACCAGAACTCGTTGTACTTGAACTGCTGGATGAGGAACGTCTAGTGCTTGAACCACTATAGGATGAACCATGTGATGAACCGCTGTAACTGCTGCCGTGAGAACTAAAAGAGCCGGAAGAACGAGAAGAACTCCCTCCTCTAAATCCTGCTGCATCAACCATGTTCGGTATGAGCAATAGCAAGGATAATAAGAGCGTAAAAAAAACTTTGCGTATCATTTTGTATCCCCTTTATTTCTATACTTATTGATAATTTTTCCATACTAACTATATTTACCCAAAATGGCTATATACGTATCATACAATTTTTCGTGGTGAAAATCTTAGTTTTTTTGAAAAATTTATGATTCTCAACTCAAGAGTTAATAAGATTATTAGAAGAAAGGAAGCTAGGAGTAATGAGGGATGTAAGTTTCTGTCTTTTATGTCATAATTATTTTTTGTAGATATATATATTTACAATACATACATTGTGAAAGTGGGAATCATAATGGCGACAGGAGCACATACAGTAGAAATTCCAGTAGATGTACAAGCAGTTTGGGATTATGTCAGTGACCTTGAAAAATGGGCAACAACCGTACCAGCCTATAAAGAACATGAAATCATAAATGACCAGCAGTCTATTTGGACATTTGAAGGTAGTTTGAAAGGGATAAAAAAAACAATCCAAGCGCAGGTAGATATTACCGAATGGAATAAACCTTCAACTATTAAGTTTGATCTAAAAGGTTTATCAGATAATTTTACAGGAAGCGGTCACTTTATTTCAGAAGATCTTAATGGTAAAACCACCATGACTTGTACAGTGGAAGTCCGTGCAGGCGGATTATCGGGTGCAGTGTTAACCCCAATTATTAAATGGGCTGTTCCCAAAGTAGCCTCTCGTTTAACCGAATCCATTGCACGTAAAATTGAGTATTCTCATAGTTATTAAAGAGTGGGAATCACCTCATCAGAAAAGATGCTACAAATCCTATTTTTTGAATACCGGATAACAAAAAACCCATCTTCAAAATCGAAGATGGGTTTTCACATTCTATTATAATTGTCTTGCTCCAAGATAACGAGCTTTCCAATATGAGTTACTCATGGCCGTAATTTGGACACCGCTGGATGCGGAATGAATGAACTGACCATTCCCAATATAGATTCCCATATGTGAAGGACCATTCGTATAAGTATGGTAATAAACGAAATCACCAACCGAGATAGAAAACACTGGTTTTGTTGTCTTCCAATACCCATCAACCGTCAGACGGGGAGCGGGTTTTTGTTTATTTATCAAATAGTGAATAAATCCACTGCAGTCAAATCCTTTTGGCGTAATTCCTCCCCATCTGTAGGGAGTGCCAATTACTGCTTTTGCATCTGATATTAACTTGCCTTTATTGATGGTGGACGCTGCCGGTTTAGCCGCCACTGTTGTTGTGGTTTTTGGTGCGGCCGTTGCAGGAGCCCCATTCACTTTTAATTTTTGTCCTATTTTAAGCTTGTCCGATGTTAGACCATTCCACGCTTTAAGTTGGGCCACTGTTGTTTTATATTTCTTGGCAATCGCTGACAAGCTATCGCCTGATTTAACCGTGTAGACTACTGAAGCCGGGCTGGTGCTAGGTTTAGCCGCAGCGACGGCCTTGCCTTTTTCAGGAATGATGATACTCTGACCTATTTTAATTCTATCACTTGATAGTTTATTAGCCGCCTTAATTTCTGATACTGATAGATTATATTGTTTAGAATACTTTGATAAAGTATCCCCGCTTTTAACTTTTATTGTCGCAGCCATGGCTGAAGTGCTATATAATGATGTCCCAAATACGGTAGCAGTAATGAACGTTAACAATTTCTTTTTCATACTTTCCCCCAAATGATTTAATCTATTTCCAGTTTACAACTTTTTTGGAAGAATGCCAGATTATGTCGAAAACGTTATCAAATTGTAATCTTTTTGTAATGTTATGTCGTTTAATTTTTTGAAAGTTGGGTAAAGTGAAAAGTCAATCCTGTTACATTAAAATTCTATGAGAAATATGGGGAATTTTTCTGAAAATAATAGCAAACTATGGTAAAATTAATAAAAATATGTAAATATGAGGTGATTTCTCCTAGATGAAGAAAACAATCGTTCGAACTCTATCGACAACAGCTCTCTTTTCTTGCGTTTTTGCTGGTTCCGCAATGGCGGCTACATATAAAGTTCAAAAAGGTGATAGTCTTTCAAAAATTGCCTCAGATAACAATACGAGTGTAGAAAATATCAAGAAATTAAATGATTTAAGCTCTGATCGGATTTACGTCAATCAAACGCTCCAGCTTTCCTCTAATACACCAACTGCCTCCGTTCAGGCAGTTCAGCAAACGACTTATAAAGTTGTTAGCGGCGATGCTTTGATTAAAGTCGCCAACCGTTTCCATGTCTCAGTCGGCGAGCTCCAGCAGTGGAATGGTCTGAAGGGAACAATCATTTATGTTGGACAAACACTGAAGGTATCTGCTCCTGGGAAAACAGTGACGGTGTCCGCACCGACTACCACTGCACACGCGGCAACGGCTGCGCCAGCGACCAAAGTTCCGGCTCCTTCTGCAACACAGCCAACTGCCATTTATACGGTAAAAAGCGGTGATTGTCTAAGTGAAATTAGCAGTCAATTTGGAATGACGGTTGCGCAATTGAAAACACTCAATAACTTGAGATTAGATTTAATTTATGTCGGGCAGACGCTGAAGGTTTATGCGAAGCAGACTAGTACGCCAGCTCTCGCTGTGCCGGCCGCTCCTGCTGCTAAGCCTCAGGCGGCCAATCCAACAGGTGTCACTAGTAATTATATTGTCAAAAGCGGAGACACACTTGGAAAAATTGCGATCACCTACGATATGACTGTCCAAGAATTAAAGTCACTCAACCACCTAACATCTGACCGGATTTATGTCGGGCAATCGCTGAAGGTGACAGGCACTGTTGAGACTGTAAAAGCGCCAGCTCCTGTAACACAGACAGATGCTGCCGGACAGATTGTTTCGATTGCTAAAAGTTTAATCGGGACCCCTTACGTCTGGGGCGGCAGTACGGCTTCTGGTTTTGATTGCAGCGGATTTATTTATTATGTCGCCAATAAAGCAGGTAAATCACTGCCCCGTACTTCGGCTGCGGGTTATTATGACCGAACCTATTACGTGAATTCACCTAAAGCCGGTGACATAGTATTTTTTGAAAATACATATAAACAAGGAATCTCCCATTTAGGTATCTATCTTAACGAAAATCAATTCATCCATGCCGATGAAAAGCACGGCATTATGATTTCTAATTTACATAGTCCTTATTATACCGCCCATTTCGCGGCCTTTAAGCGTTTCTATTAAAATCTCCCATTTTGGGAGATTTTTCATGTATAAAAGAGTGCTAGATTGGGAATAGTACTAGTAAAGACGTTTACAAGGGAGATGGGAAAAATGAACAGTCAATTATCACTATTAACGGAGTTTGTTAACGAAGATGGATTTGAATTGAACAGCTATCTTACTCATTTATTCGAACAAGTTACTAGTCTATCAAATAATGAAGACCTACATACTGAGCCAACCCTGTAGCGAAAGAGGGTTGGCCTTTTTTTTGTTTTTTTATGGACTCCTTCTTTTAAAAATTATCCCGAAATAAAAATGTAAATATTCTGTCACGGTAATACCGTTGATGTTAGGAATTTGAAGGAGTAAGCTTTACTTACTATTTGAGGAGTGATTAAGTTGAAAACAGTATCCGTACATAAGCTAGCGTTTAAAAAACATTTATCGATGATTGAGCAATTTTCAATTAAAGATTTCCTATTTAAATGGGTTGGTAGACCACCAGAAGGATTGGATGACATTCTGCCGCTAGAGTACACAGAAAGTGTCTTTGCAAAGATGGAAGCAAAACAGGGAACTTCTTATCTCATCAATGAGGATGAACGTTTTCGATATGCGACCATTACAGAGGATAATCAAATTGTTATTGGTATTTTAGATTCCAATGAAGAGTTAACGCATCGAATCCTTTCTCTGGATGAGGTTTTAGCAGGTAAGCACTTGTAAGGTGCTTGCCTCTTTTTATTGCATAAATAGAAAATTTGGTTCGAATCTGACATAGGTATAAAGGATAAAGGAAAATAGCAGGATTTACTTTCTACCTTTATTTTTTAAAAATAAAGAGAAGAAAGTATTAAATTCTTCGGAAAGGTAGTGATGGAAAAGTTGCTTTACATATGGGACATTGAGGAGATTATTAAAAATACATTGCAAGAGCACAAATTAGACATTAATTATGAATTGAACAATAAACTACCTGCACCTATGAGTTATAACGTTTCGACAAATACGATTAAGTTTAACTACCTGCAAGTAAACGGATACATCGCCAATATTAACTTTAAAATTAAAGAGACAGATGAAGACTGTGTTAAACTCATTCTTTTTCATCAGCTCGGTTACTATTTAGATTTTAGGAAAAACAAACATGATTTACGGATGCTAAAGTATGGCGAGGATGAAGAAAAAGAACAGCTTCTCGCTTTAATAGAAAAGAATTCCTGGGAATACGGCAGGACTTTTGTACCTGAGAAACTATTAAAATCATATGATAAAGTACGTTCAATCGATAAAATGCTGCTAAAAAACTATTGAAACGTCATTTCGAATTCATAAACAATCGAAAAAAAATTCCTGCCTTTTAGTCGTAAGCAGGAATTTTTGCATTTGATTAAATGGATCAAGATCGTCTTTTTCGATTGCGCAAGAAGGTAGGAATATCCAGCGATTCTGCTGGTTTTTCTGAGTGCCTGCGATAATCTTGAACGGTTTCGCCATGGTTTATCAGATTAGGTTGTTTACGTCGTTCGCTTCGATATGGAGTAACCACGGGTTCCTCTGATGGAACGGGAGAATTTTGTATGACAGTACTCTCTTCTTCACGCTCTTGCTCCGTAAATCCAGTGGCAATAATCGTTACAATCATTTCATCTTTTAGATTTTCGTTAATGACTGAGCCAAAAATCATATTTAATTCCTCATGAGAAGCAGAAGCAACAATTTCAGCTGCCTCCTGTACTTCAAAAAGACTTAGATTCTGACCGCCCGTTATGTTCATAATGACACCCTGTGCCCCATTGATAGAAGTTTCGAGTAATGGACTATTTAAGGCTTTCTCGGCAGCCTCGACGGCGCGATTGTTACCGGTCGCAATACCAATTCCCATTAAGGCCGTTCCTTTATGGGACATGACCGTTTTCACGTCAGCAAAATCAAGGTTGATTAAACCAGGGACAGCAATTAAATCGGATATCCCCTGAACACCTTGGCGAAGGACATTATCTGCTTCATGGAAGGCTTCAAGCATAGGGGTTTTTTCATCGACAATCTCCAATAAGCGATTGTTCGGAATAATAATTAGGGTGTCCACCGCTTCCCTCATTTCGGCAATTCCACTTTCCGCGTTTGCTGCACGTTTGCGGCCTTCAAATTTGAATGGCCGTGTTACCACACCGATTGTCAGGGCACCCAGTTTTCGAGCAATTTTTGCAATGGCAGGGGCTGCACCTGTACCAGTCCCACCGCCCATTCCGGCTGTAACGAAAACTAGGTCAGCGCCTGATAACACTTCTTCCATCTGCCTTTTGCTTTCCTCCACCGCTAATTTTCCTATTTCCGGATTGGCACCTGCCCCTAAACCTTTCGTCAAGGATTGACCAATTTGCATCTTGGTCCCTGCTTTGGATTGATGAATCGCTTGGGCATCTGTATTAACGGCAATAAATTCTACGCCCTCCACTCCGTCGGCAATCATACGGTTCACGGCGTTGTTTCCCCCGCCGCCAACACCGATTACTTTAATCGTGGCCATTTGGTCCCTTTTCATCTCAAATTCCAACATGTTCACTCCTCCTCGTTATCCAAACTGATTTGTTTTTGTACAAATCAAGGTTACTCGAAGAACTCTTTATACTTTTTTATGTTTAGTAGACTAGCAAGGATGTTTATCGTTATTAGGTTTCAGTCTAAGTAACATTGATATGATTGTCTAGTTAAGTCTTACCTACTTATTAAAATAGTTAATATAGCACATGTTTCATTACTAGTGTCTTAGGGAAATCTGGCGCTGCTCCCTCATGAATACTTCACGCTCACCATCTTCTTATTCTTTTGTTAAGTCATGTTAACATTCTTCTTACAAATACGTTACTATCTGTTCGTTCGACAAATTTCTAAAATTCGCTTGTTATAATGGCTTTGCATAAGAGGGTATGAAACTCAAAGTAAAAATAAGAGGAGGGAGAAATCTTGCCGGAGATTTTGCTTTATCTTGGTACATATCTATCAGCTGCGCTTGTTCTTGGCTGGCTGGTTAGAATTACGTTTGATCAATTTATCAAATAAACGGCCAAATTCAAGGGCAAAGATATTCGCAAAATTCCTATTGAAAAAGTTTCTAGCGGAGGTGTAATGTCATGACGGAAATATATACACCTAGTTACGTACAAGATTTGCTTCGAATAGATAGCAGTACTTTACGGAAGTATGCCACTCTTTTAGAAGGACATGGGTATCCCATTCACCGTAATACTAAAGGACACAGAGGCTATTTTGATAAAGATGTCAGCACCCTCCGCCAATTAATCGTACTTAGTAAGCAAGAAGGTGTGCCTTTGGAACAGGCAGCTATATCTGTAATGACAATTGTTCCTGAAAAAGATAGTAAGGAAGCCGTACCGTTAGAAACCACTAATGACCGCGATATTAAGCAGGATTGTAACCATGACGAGCTGTTAGGCCGTATCGAGCATTTAGAGCAAGTAAACTTAGATTTACTCAACCATTTGAAGGAGAAGGAAGAAACAAGAATGCAGATTGCAGCCGCCAGTCAGAAGAAATGGTGGAAGTGGTGGAAATAAGATAGATATCGCCACAATCTAGGCTTGCTATAAATGAATACCATAATTGATAAGAGCATTGCTTTCGTGAGCAATGCTCTTTTTTGATGAGTTTTTTCATAATTATATATTAGTTGTTTTCTATAATGCCTTCGCGAACCTCAACCATCCGTTAAAAAATAATCATTTATTGTTATGAAACTCATAATATTGTCAAAACTGAGAAGAGAAATATGACAATTAATAGAGGTGGTAAAAATGAGGATGATAAATAAATTAGCAGATTTATGTTGGGAAGGCCTAACTTTACAACACGTGTCTGATAAAGAGGTGGTTATTCCTTATCGATTATTTCTTATCCTTACATTCATTTTTGAACTATTTTTATCTTTTTTGTTCATTTTCTCTTTGTTTATATTTAACAGTTTTGGTTATAAACCTAATTATCCATACTACATAAGCGGTGGTATTTTAATTCTTATGCTAATCATGACAGGAAGCGCGGGGACGGTTCTTCTGCTTCCAAAGAAGCAATAGAACCGTCCCCGCGCTTCGCGCCTTAGTCTAATATTTTTACTTTTACGTTTTTGCGGCCCCATTGAATAGCTTGTTTGTTTGGTGGTTGGTAAAAGAACATCAATTTTTTTCCCTTTAATTGCTCCGCCCGTATCGCCTGCAATCGCGTTTCCATAGCCTTCTACCCAGACTTTGGTACCGAGTGGGATTACTTTCGGATCGACCGCAATCAGCTTCATGTTTGGATTTTTACGGATATTGTAGCCTGCCGCTGTCATTCCACTAGGAGATTCCTGCGGTGTATACGCTGTTGCTTCCACCATGAACTCTGCTGCGGCTTTTACAACGGTTTTCACTACATATTGCTTACTTACATAACCTAAACGACCATTATAACTAATTTGATACCAGCTGTTTCCAAGATCCTTTTTTACGCTGACAGCTTGTCCCCTGTTTAATTTGCCTATCGAGGCGTAGTTCGTACCGGCACCGGAACGTACATTTAGAGAAGTGGCATTAACGTAATACGTTCCGCTGGTTGTAGTGCTTGTTTCTTTTGTATATTGTGAACTTACGTAACCTGTTTTTCCATTATAGTTAATCTTTATCCAGCCACTCTGGCGGCTCATTACGTTTAATGTCTGACCATTTGTTACTTTTCCAATGATGAGTGAGCTAGTAGCGGGACTTTGACGTACATTCAATACACTTGCATTGACAACAGTAGCCGCTTCGGCTGACGCCGTAAAAAGACCAAACCCAATAAATGCAGCAGCTGCCATACTGATTACTTTCTTCATATGTATGTATCCTCCAGCATTTTACTTTTTTTCCATTATAACAACTACGAAGTCGAAAAAGAGAGAATGCCAGAATTATAAACAAATTTGTAAACTTTTTAATTGTTTTGTAACATTTTGGGAGCATAGGGACGGTTCTCCTGCTTCCTAAGAAGCAAGAGAACCGTCCCTATGCTCCTATGCCAAAACTCTATAATTTTTGTGTGCGACGACTGTTATATTTTCTTTAAACTCCAACTCTGTCTTGTTTTCGGTTATCTTCGTTATGACTGAATTATCATTAACTTTCTCAACGATTCCTTTGACTCCATTCTTAAAGATGATACGGTCGCCTATGTCTGCTTTCTTTTTGGCTTTGAATAGCAAATTAATCCCTCCATGATCCTTTTAATTTTGATTCCCATTCTAATAAAAACATTGATTCCTTGCCATTGTTTTTGTCGTTTTTAAATAAAAAAGTAATGTTTGTAATTTATAGACCCCCTCGTTTCTTGCTGCCTTTAATTTTGACATGATCATGTGATGTGGTTGCAATTTTTGTCACTAAAATTTCATATGCAGGATGTTTTTTTCAGAATATTATGTGTTATAATAATTGTAACAACTTAGATACTAAATCAGGTTGGCGGTTTATTTACTAAAAAAAAATGAAAAGAGGGATGCCTAATGGAGATTTGTATTTCATGTGGTGAGGAACTAGCGATTATGGAGCGAAATCGGACGGAGTGCTGGGAGTGCAGAGAAACAACCATCGAAGCTTATGCTGAATCCGAATAAGATTGGAATTTTAACAGAAGCGAAAACTAGCCCATTTAATACCAACGATTTACCGACCACTAACTATTTTATCAATTCACTCTGTCCCCCTATCCTAATATTAAACTAAGAAACTCATAAAAAATGCCCGGCCGCAAAATGCGGCCGGGCATTTACTTTGGAAGCATGGGGACGGTTCTTCTGCTTCCAAAGAAGCAGGAGAACCGTCCCCATGCTTCGCTTATCATGATTTTTTGGATATAATAGATGAATATGGATTTTTTTATAAAGGGGGTTACGGCCGTGGCGTCGACACCTGCTAGTGAACAAATGGAGTATTTTGAGGAACAAGTTCGCGAACTGCTCGTTCCCACGGATGCGGAGGATGCGAAGCTTGTCCAAAAGGGATTAATGCTGTACCGCCAAGGGGTCGTGAAGCAATTACAAGTATTTAATAATAAAATCACCTCTATGGTCCAAGACGTGACGCGTGTCTATGTGAAGCTCGATTTAGTGTTTGCCTCAATGAGTACGTGTACCTGCCCAACTGAGGGATTTTGCCGTCACCAGGTGGCTACCTTTTTTGCTGCTTTTTCCAAGTATGGCAGTGTTGGTGACTGGGTAACAGCGTGGCGCGAGCCTGCACGGGAGCAACAGGAAGTGACAGACTGGGGCATGCAGACGGCGAAGGACCTGATTAAGGCCAATGGCGTGATGAAGCCAGATTACAGCCGCTGGGTGCATTCGTTTGAGGTCAGCTTTGACACACTTCTGGCTTCAAAAAAGTACACAAGCCCCTATGTGATTCCGGAATTGTACGGGATTTATGAGCGCCGGATTCATGCCAGTGCACCGGTTGAACAGGAATGGCGCCTGTTATATGAAATGATTGCGATCGTGGTGTCATTCCGCAAGCTGGCCGCCCTAAGTGAGCAGCTTAGCCATGATGAGGATACCGTACGGCGGGCCTATCTGCATTTGTTCCAGAATTTGATGGAGGATGCGGAGGATTTGGCGATAAAAATCGGCGTACAGTCGCTGCCGTTTGCCTTCGATGAGTTTATTGAGCGGCTGAAGGATGATGCCTTTGAGCTGCTACGGTGTGCGAGTGGGTTGGAGTATGAGCGGATTTATTTATACCGGCTGATGTGGGTGCAATTTTTCAAAAAGAAGGCTTGGCGTGAGGATGAGATAACAAAGATTCAAGCGGGTCTGAAAGGGCTTCAGGATTGGGAGAATCCCCTCCCGCTGATGGTAGCTGGGATTCATCTTCATCTGCTCGTAGGGGAAGATGAGGCGGCGATGAAGCTGATCGGCCAGTTTACTGATGAAGAGATTGTTCCTTATCTGGTGTATTGGATTGATTACTTGTCCGGTTTGAAGGCTTGGCGCCGGGTTGGGGTCTTGATTGAGTTATTTTTTCAAAAGGTGAAGGCGTATTTGACCGCTTTAGGCGGCTACCATAGTTGTGTGACGTTTACTCGGAATGCGCTGAAGTCTGTGACGGCTTATTGTGCAGAGAATGATCGGCTTGAATTGTATGAGCGCGGCTTGCTCGCGATGCTGCCTTATAGTTTTGGGGAGTATGAGTATTTGTTGTTTGAGCGCAAGCAGTATGACCGCTGGGGCGAGCTTCAGGCGTTTGTTGGGCTGGATTTTTATGATTTGCCGAAGGAGCGCTTGAAGGTGATTGAGAAGGAGCGGCCTGAGGTTCTGCTTGGGATGCTTCATCAGACTGCGCAGCGGGAGATTGACCAGAAGAATCGGTCGAGCTATAAGATGGCGGTCCGGCATTTGAAGAAGCTGCGGACGTTGTATAAGAAGTTAAAGCGCGTGGATGATTGGGAGTATTTCTTGGAGACGCTGATGGAGCGGACGAAGCGGCTGCGGGCGTTTCAGGAGGAGTGCCGGCGGAGTAAGCTGGTGGATATTTAATAAGTGCTCATTAAAAAATTGTATGCAAAAACCCTCTTTTTTCATAAATAGAGGGTTTTTTATTTTCCAATTTGTAGATTTTTAACAATTAGATAGGCGTAATCTTTGGAGCCTAATGGGATTTCAACTGGTATTAGGTGGCATTGTTTGGTGCACCGTATTTTCTGTTTCTACTACTGAAAAATATTCGCTGTTAGTTAAAAGAGCACAAAAAAAGCGCTTATACAAGCGCTTTTTATCTTATGTATTCGTATACTGCGGAACAAATAATCTATTATTATGATGGGCCTAAATGGACTCGAACCATCGACCTCACGCTTATCAGGCGTGCGCTCTAACCAGCTGAGCTATAGGCCCTTATATTGTGGGGCATTAAATGTAATGGTGGCTCAGGACGGAATCGAACCGCCGACACAAGGATTTTCAGTCCTTTGCTCTACCGACTGAGCTACTGAGCCACACACAATCAATATCTATATCAACAGTAGAGTTGCCCTACTGGGATAAAAATGGCGGTCCGGACGGGACTCGAACCCGCGACCTCCTGCGTGACAGGCAGGCATTCTAACCAACTGAACTACCGGACCAAATTGCGGGGACAGGATTTGAACCTGCGACCTTCGGGTTATGAGCCCGACGAGCTACCGGACTGCTCCACCCCGCGATAATAGAAATTATAAAGTTTGGAATATGCTCCATGTTTTGTTACTGACTGTCCCCATCTCAGAAAGCTTATTCAAGTAGCAGCTCGATGGGTACAACTCGCAGTTTATTCATTGAAGCAACGCTCGTTGCTCCACCCCGCGATAATAGAAATTATAAAGTTTGGAGTATGCTCCATGTTTTGTTACTGACTGTCCCCATCTCAGAAAGCTTAATCAAGCAGCAGCTCGATGGGTACAACTCGCAGATTTTTCGATGTAGCAACGCTCGTTGCTCCACCCCGCGATAATAAAAAATTAAGTAAATATGGAGGAGGAAGAGGGATTCGAACCCCCGCGCGGTTTGACCCGCCTGTCGGTTTTCAAGACCGATCCCTTCAGCCGGACTTGGGTATTCCTCCATGTAAATAAAATGGAGCCTAGCGGGATCGAACCGCTGACCTCCTGCGTGCAAAGCAGGCGCTCTCCCAGCTGAGCTAAGGCCCCATAATGTAAATATCTACTTGAGATGGTCGGGAAGACAGGATTCGAACCTGCGACCCCTTGGTCCCAAACCAAGTGCTCTACCAAGCTGAGCTACTTCCCGTTAAATAAGCGCGCCCGAAAGGAGTCGAACCCATAACCTTCTGATCCGTAGTCAGACGCTCTATCCAATTGAGCTACGGGCGCATTTTGTTGAGTTTTATACTGATGATGCAAATACCATGGTGAGCCATGAAGGACTCGAACCTTCGACCCTCTGATTAAAAGTCAGATGCTCTACCAACTGAGCTAATGGCTCATACAAAGAAAAGGTGCCGGCGAGAGGACTTGAACCCCCAACCTACTGATTACAAGTCAGTTGCTCTACCAATTGAGCTACCCCGGCTTAAAGTAAGAGAAATATATTAATTTGAGGCACGCTGTCTTTGTTACCGTCATCCTGACCTCAGAAAGATTATTCAAGCAGCAGCTCGGTCAGTATGCTGAAGCCTATTCAGGAAGCTTATTCGTTCG
>NZ_JAGGQG010000042.1 GCF_018613415.1 Bacillus sp. ISL-18
AGGGAAGGTCCAAAACCCGTAGACCTGTCTGAAGTCGGCTCATCTTCGGACAAGGGAAGGTCCGAAACTCAAAAACCTGTCCGAAGTCGGCTCATCTTCGGACAAGGGAAGGTCCGAAACCCAAAGACCTGTCCGAAGTCGGCTCATCTTCGGACAAGGGAAGGTCCGAAACTCAAAGACCTGTCTGAAGTCGGCTCATCTTCGGACAAGGGAAGGTCCGAAACCCGTAGTCCTGTCTAAAGTCAGCTCATCTTCGGACAAGAGAAGGTCCGAAACCCGTAGTCCTGTCTAAAGTCGGCTCACCTTCGGACAAGGGGAGGTCCCAAACCCGTAGTCCTGTCTAAAGTCGGCTCACCTTTAGATAAGAAAAGGACAAAACAGTAATGTCCCGTCCAAAGACGTTCACATGCGAAACGCAAGGATGAACAAAATAGTACTTTTTCTAGAAAGGGGTATTGTTGCATGAGCAGTCATAAAACACGCGGAAAGGTATGGCTGGCTGTTTCCGGTTTAGTAAAATCCAGTAAAGGGGAATGGCTCGTTGTAAAAAAAAGATACGGCGGCTTAAAGGGCAAATGGTCACTGCCAGCTGGATTTGTGGATGAAGGAGAAACAGCCGATCAAGCAGTAGTTAGAGAAGTCAAAGAAGAAACCGGTATCGATTGTTCAGTAAAGGGCCTGCTGGGGCTAAGGACAGGTGTTATTAAAGGAGAAATTAGTGATAATTTGCTTGTGTTTTTGCTAGAGCCAACCGGAGATTTAACAGTTACTCATCAAGAAAAGGAATTGTTTGAGGCATGTTTTATGGCACCAGAGGATCTTAGTTTAGAAAAGGATGCCTCCATCCTATTACATTATTTAATTCAGGAAAGTCTATCAGTTATTAAACCTGGAGCAAATGATATTAACCCAGGAAACCAGTTTGGCTACACTTCCTATAAATTATTTTTTTAATTTTTCGATAAATTGAGCAACCTATCGTAAATGGAAGATAATCTGACATGTATCCGTTTTCATAGTTAATTTTGCGTGAATTTAGCTCTTTTCTTTTTCATGATTCCTTGGTATATTATCAGAAAATTAAGTTAATATACTAGGGAGGCGAATAAGATGACAGTAGAAACGATCGATACAACGAAAACGTGTGATTATTGTAAGGGGAAGGGCTATTTTCAATTAGTACTCGGAGGTTCGGAGACATGCCCAAACTGTGAAGGAACCGGTAAGAATAAAGATAACTAAGCATTCAGCTTCTTACTCTAAGAGGCTATTTTTTTTGCTTACTTTTATTAAAAATTATCTATCTCCGCTCCTGTCGTATGCTAATCGGCTTTTGTGCTTTTCTTCTTGACTCTCCGAGGGCTTTTTAAGTACACTAATGGATGTATAAAAGGGGGAATTGTCAGGTGCAGATGAGCATTGTAGTCCTAATTATTTCGATCGTGCTATTTTTTGTCTTATTTTTTGGAATCGGTTTTATCCTGAATATGCTCCTAAGAATGTCGTGGGTAATGGCAATAGTTTACCCGATTGTAGCCATTTTTATTGTAGATAAAGTGGAGTTTGTAGATTACTTTACAAATAGTAAATTCGCCTTTGAAGATCTTGGGGCAAGAATCAGCAGACTAGCAACTGCCGATATACTTATTTTGATTAGTGGACTAGCAGGCGCGATTGCTGCTGGTTTTACGATAAAGTTATTACGGAAAAATGGATACCAAATGTTTTAAGACTTTTACCAGTGCGTAAAGGTCTTTTTACTTTTTTATCATACTTTTCATCCTCTAGTTGTATATTTCCCAACGCATTGGGAATGAATATTTTTGGAGGAGTGAAAAATTCAATGGATAAACTTAAAAATTGGACGAAACGATTTGCGATGATTTGTCTTTTTATTATGGCATTAGCCGCAACTTTTCAGTCCATTTCTGGCGTAAGTGCAAAATCGTTCATCCTGCCATTTGCGTCAGCGCTGTCGTTTACTAAAGCAGTTTCTGGAGCACCAACTCCGCCTCTTGAGGACGCTTTTGATTGGTCCAAGTACCCAAAATATGCCGTAACAGCTACAGGATATACAGCAGGATATGAATCCACTGGGAAAAGCCAGGGTCATCCTGAATATGGAATTACCTACTCAGGTGTTAAAGTGAAACGTGACTTATTTTCAACTGTAGCCGCTGATTTAAACGTGTTTCCCATCGGAACGATTCTATTTATCCCTGGATATGGATACGGGGTTGTGGCGGATAAGGGAGGCGCAATAAAGGGAAATGAATTAGACCTTTATTATAAAACAGTGGAGGATGTCTATAAGCAATGGGGGAAAAAGCAGGTGGAGGTTTATGTCGTACAAAAAGGAAATGGGCATCTAACGGAAGAGGAATTGCAAACTTTAAATAATGATAAAACACTCCAAGTATTCCGCCAGCAGTATACAAGCTCTGAAAAAAGATAACAATACTTTTGTAATCGGCAGGCCTTGTGCCTGCTTTTTATAATTGGAAAAATACTTAGATTATCGAAGTAAATGATAATTTTCGATATAATGTAATAGTATATTATGGAGGTGATGGAGTATGTATCATGTAAAAAAAGAGTTAGACTTATCAGCGAGCCACGAGGGCTTAGTCGTGGGCTTGTTTGAAAAGCCTGAAAAATTTACCGGAGTATTAGCCGGCTTAGATGAAAAGTTTGAGGGGCAGTTAACAGAATTAGTAAAGGCGGGGGATCTTTCCGCTAAGCTAAAAAGCATTACGAAAGTACATAGTTTTGGAAAAATTGGTGCAAAAAAGATCTATTTTGTAGGTCTAGGGAAAGAAAAGGATTTATCCTTTGATAAGCTTCGAGAAGCTTTTGGTAAGGTCTTTAAACAGTTAAAGGTAAATAAACAGGAGGAAACAGCGGTTTATTTAGATACCTTTGTGACAGAAGAACTTAATAGTCTAGACGCAGCACATGCGTTGGGTGAATCCATGGCGCTTGCAACGTATCAATTTGAAGGATATAAACAAAAATCCAATGAGCCGGAGAAAAGACTTGAGAATGTAACGGTTTATAGTGGTACAGCTGAAGAAGCGGATGTGCAGGTATCTTTAACGGTTGGATATGCATTCGGAAAGGCAACAAACTCAGCCCGCACGCTTGTAAATACTCCAGGTAATTTATTGACAGCTGCCGATTTAGCGAACTATGCTTCAGAACTAGCTGCTAAATACGACTTTGAAGTCGAAATTCTTGATAAAGCAGAGATTGAGAAGTTAGGCATGGGGGCATTCCTTGCTGTTAATAAAGGGTCATTAGAGCCTCCAAAAATGATTGTTTTAAGATATCAAGGAAAAGAGGATTGGACCGATGTCATCGGCCTGGTTGGAAAAGGGATTACCTTTGATACTGGCGGTTATTCGATTAAAACGAAGGCTGGTATTGTGGGGATGAAAACCGATATGGGCGGGGCCGCTGCGGTTCTTGGTGCAATGGAAATCATAGGGGAAATTAGACCGGAGCAAAACGTTGTCGCGGTTATTCCATCCACCGATAATATGATTTCAGGTGGAGCCTTTAAACCAGATGATGTGATTACCTCTATGAATGGTAAAACTATTGAGGTGTTAAACACCGATGCCGAGGGACGTCTCGTTTTAGCAGATGCAATAACCTATGCTAAACACCATGGGGCTAATTATTTAGTTGATGTGGCTACCTTAACAGGCGGAGTGATTACCGCACTTGGTTTGCATACTACTGGAGCGATGACCAATCATGATGGTTTGTATGAACAAGTGTTGGAGGCATCTGTTGAAGCCGGAGAGCAGATGTGGTTATTGCCGTTGTTTGAGACGGAAAAAGAACGTGTGCGCAATAGTAAAGTGGCCGATTTAAATAACTCTCCTGGCAGTGAAGGACACGCCCTGGTAGCGGGTGCGTTTATTGGTGAATTTACAGAAGGAACGCCATGGGTTCATTTAGATATTGCCGGAACAGCCACCACATCGAAGGATTATGACCTAGGTCCAGCGGGGGCAACCGGTGTGATGACCCGTACCCTTGCATTGTTTGTGGAACGCTTTGAACCAATTGAAAAATAATATGAGATGCTGCCGGAGGAAGATCCGGCAGCTCTTTTTGCGTGGAAAGAAACTGTCCGCATGAAGGCTCCGGGGGGATAGGGATTGTGCCCGCTGAGGTAAAAAGGAAGCCGGAACAGTCAAAATAAAAAAGGATAGTGCCCGTCATGGTAAAGAGGAAGCCAAAACGGTCAAAATAAAAAGGGATAGTGCCCGCTGTGGCAAAAAGGAAGCCGAAGCGGTCAAAATAAAAAGGGATTGTGCCTGCCACGGGAAAAAGGAAGCTCTGAACGGTCAAAATAAAAAGGGATAGTGCCCGTCATGGTAAAGAGGAAGCCAAAACGGTCAAAAAAAGGAATAGTGCCCGCCTTCCAGGTCATACGCCGCTAAACGGGCGCTTTCGCTTTTATTGTCTAGCTCCAGCGCCCAGCGGCTAGTGCCCTTCGCCCTTCTCCCTACGATAAGTCAACATCGAATCGCTATCGCTCTTCGTGTTTCCTTTATCTCAGTCAAAGGGCTCCAGGTCATACGCCGCTAAACGGGCGCTTCCGCTTTTCTATTTGCCCACTCCAAACCTAGTGTTTTCGCATATGAAATAGTGTAGGCAAGTATAGAAAAAGGAGGTAATAAGGTATGTACCCATATCGAAGCCCATACCCAGTACAGGATCAGAGATTTTTCGGTCTTGGCTGGCCATTAGCGATCGGTGGACTTAGCTTTTTAGGAGGCTTACTTGGAGGAGGACTTGGAGCATCTTTTGCGGCTCGGCCATTCTATGGCGGTTACCCTGGATTTGGATATCCTGGATTCGGATACCCTGGGTTTGGTGGTCCTGGATTCGGTTACCCTGGTTTTTATTAAATTTAAATTAAAAACAGCTCTTGCAGCTGTTTTTTTCTTTTTCTTACTCTATAAAAGTTAAAGGAATATCAACAAAAGTGAAGAATAGGTTAATATGTAATCAGAATATGAACCGGAGGGGTAAGATGATTAAGGACACACTAATTGAAGCGCTCGGAATGGAAATTACAAAATTGGAACCAGGGAAAGTAGTAGCCGTCATGCCTGTTGATCACCGCACAAAACAGCCGTTTGGATTGCTGCATGGAGGAGTATCAGTGGCCTTAGCGGAAACAGTTGCCAGCCTTGGTGCCTATGAACTTGTTGACAAAGAAACAGAAGCCGTTGCCGGATTAGAAATAAACGCTAACCATGTCCGCCCAAAAACAGACGGAATGGTCACGGCAGTAGGTACAATATTACATCAGGGAAAAACCACCATGGTTTGGGATATTAAAATCACCGATGAACAAGACCGGCTCATCTGTGTGTCTAGATGTACAATGGCCATCATTAAACTTAAAAAATAATTCGTTTGTAAGAGAATGGGGCTGCCATTCTTTTTTATCCTGCTCCACCAGAACGCTTGCGCTTTTCTTTTGGCCATTGTACAAAAATTTAAAAAACTTCCACGAAATTCGTGCTATAATAATAAAAAAATAGAAAAAAAGCACAATTTTTTGTACAGGTATCTTTATATAATGGTAGTAAGATGGAAAAGAAAAGGTGGTGAATGAATTGAGAACGAAGAAACAATATTTATTTATTGATTTTGAGTTTACAATGCCAGAGAGAAATGTTCGTATGAAGGATTTTTTCGCGGAAATCATTGAAGTAGGAATTGTTGCTGTGATGGATGACCAAGTAACCGAACAATTTTCTTCCTATGTAACCCCGTTGAAATTTCCGAGATTATCCGAACGCTGCAAATCATTCTTACATATCACGCAGCAACAGGTGGACAGGGGTTTAACCATTTACGAGCTCATTAGGAAATTGGCGGAATTCAATAAGGAGCATGTTGACACAACCATCGTTACCTGGGGAAATATGGATATGAAGGTACTTCGGCAAAATTGTTTAATGGCGGGAGTTCCATTCCCGTTTAATGGGGCAGAATTAGATTTATCGATGGAATATAAACGCTTCTTTGGCGACCAAAATCAAACAGGTCTTTGGAAAGCCGTTCAGGAATATGGGAAAGAAGGGACAGGCAAACATCACCGGGCATTAGATGATGCCTTAACTACCTATAATATATTCAAACTAGTCGAGAAGGATAAACGCTATTTGGAAAAACCAAAACCAACCACTATTGGCGACAGAATTGATTTTTCAAAACTATTAAATGAATTTGCATAAAAGGCCAAATCATTCAAACTGATTTGGCCTTTATATGTGTGATCAAATCTTATAATCTCTTTCCAAGGATTCCAACGCGCGAAGGCTCATGTCCGCCCATTCTGAATTCGTTTCTGCCAATTCTTTTCTCATTTTCCCTAAAGCTTCTTTTAAAGACTCTTGGTAATCTGGAACCTCACCCTCAAACGATTTCACCATTTGTTTAGGAATATTCGTCTGCTCCCTGTAGCTAAGGGCTTTTCTTTCATGAAACATGTGGACATCCGCATCCTTTGGATGGTGAAGGTCACCTTGCATCGGATGTTTCAAAACTGCCAGCACCCTGACTAAGTAATGCTGCGGGCGAATTTCTGTTATTTCCCCGATATATTTTCCCGTTTTATAAATCCCTGTCACTACATTGCCAACCTGTAAGTCTGTCACATTAACCACCCCTTATCTATAAAATTCACTTGATTCCACTTCTCCATTATGACTAAATTAAAAACATAGTGCAAAAAGTTTAAAGTGAGAAAATGGAGGGATGATAAAATGAGCAAGAAATGGCTATTTCTATCGATTTTTATAACGATTGTTCTCATGTTGACCGCATGTGGGACAAGCCAAAAGAAAGAGGACGAAGTATCAACAAACAAAAAGACTGCAGCGCCAAAAACAGAACAACAGGAAGGAGCAAAGCAAGTGGCAGATACAACCTATCCGCAGCTTTCAACAGAGGTAGCTGAAAATGAAAAACTAGTGGAAATGGAAACGTCAATGGGTACGATTAAAATTAAACTATTCCCAAAGTATGCTCCAAAAGCTGTCGAAAACTTTGTTAAGCACAGTCAGGATGGCTACTATGATGGATTGATTTTTCACCGGGTCATTAAAGACTTTATGATTCAAGGCGGCGATCCTAAGGGTAACGGAACCGGCGGTGAGAGTATTTGGAAGACTCCATTTGAGGATGAATTCTCTGAAAATCTTTTCAATCTTCGCGGTGCCTTATCCATGGCAAATGCCGGGGCTAATACAAATGGCAGTCAGTTTTTTATCGTTCAAAAAACATCATTGGACCCTGCGATGAAAGAGGAAATGGACAAGGCGGGCTATCCAAAGGAAATCATTGATGCTTATGACAAAAACGGTGGTACCCCGTGGCTTGACCATCGCCATACCGTTTTTGGCCAGGTGATTGAGGGAATGGATATTGTGGATAAAATTGCAGATACAAAAGTAGATGCAAAGGACAAACCAGAACAAGATGTCGTGATCAAAGGAATTAAGGTATTAAAATAGTGTAAGGTGCTGCTCCATCTCTTGCTATATGGGAGCTAGCGCATTCTGGTGGTACGGAAACTTTTTTGTTGCTATAATGAAGTGAATGATTAGGGGTTTTAAAAGAAAGGGAGAAGAGAAATGTTTCTGCCATCCGTACTAGCGTTATTTTTGTACTTTCCTGAAGATAAAAGAGAATACATCCCTGCTGCCATTACGTGTGTTATTTTTTTAATCGGTGCATTAGTAACCATGCGCCTTATTATCAAAATTTCCAACAAGGAAGCACTAAAAACAAAGGAATTAGAAGAACAAGTAAACAAGAATCAAACGACACAAAGGAACAGTTAACCATACTGTTCCTTTTTTTAAAGCTTTATCTTACCCCCTTTTGGAATAGCTCAAGCAACGATTGCCTATACTAATCCCAAAATGTCTAAAAAGGGGGAGAAACTTATGAAGAAAAGCTGGATGATGATCCCGCTTCTCCTGCTTTCAGGTTGTACGGAAAAGGAAGTTAAACAGTTAGATGTACAAGTGTATAATCCATCAGGAGATTCACTTGGAACCATAACACTCGCTGAGCAGTCAAGTGGTGTGAAAATGACCGTTGATTTAACGGGACTTCCCGCCGGAGAACATGCCATACATATACACGATACCGGTAAGTGCGAAGCTCCTGATTTTAAATCAGCCGGAAATCATTTTAATCCTGAAAATAAAGAGCACGGGCTTCTCCATCCGAAAGGTGCTCATGCAGGGGATCTGCCAAATTTAATTGTCGAGGATGACGGGTCAGTAAAGGCCGATTTAATGGCGCCTAATGTTACTTTGAAAAACGGCAAACAATCTCTGTTTACCAAAGAAGGAACTTCCATTGTGATTCATGAAGGAAAAGATGATGGGATGACCCAGCCAGCGGGAGATTCGGGAAACCGAATTGCTTGCGGCGAAATTTCTAAAAAGAAACAGACAGGACAAAAAAAGGCACAGGACGAAAAGAAATAGAGTACAGCGATCCCGCGAGCAGCAGTTTAGTTTTTTATTTTCAATCCCATAGGTATCCATCTAAGCTTATCCAAAAAGTGGACATACACTAGAAGGGAGAATGCAAGGAGGCGATCTTATGGAAAAAAGACAATTTGGCGGATTTTCAGGACAAATGGGTTATCCACAAATGATGGGAGGATTTCCACAAATGGGAGGCTACCCACAGATGGGAGGATTTCCACAAATGGGAGGTTACCCACAGATGGGAGGCTATCCGCAAATGGGAGGCTATCCACAGATGGGAGGCCATTCGCAAATGGGAGGCCATTCGCAAATGGGAGGCCATTCGCAAATGGGAAGCCATTCGCAAATGGGAAGCCATTCGCAAATGGGAGGCTTTCCGCATATGATGGGCGGTCAACAGCAAATGGGCTTTCCTCAAGGAATGGGCGGCTCCATGCAGGGGCATACACCCACTTCTTTCGGCCAGCGGAAAAAAAATAAATAAACATTAAATAAAGAGAAGTACCTGTTCTTTTGATATAAGGGATAGGTCTTCTTTTTTGCTTGATTTCATTCCTTTATTTTAAGACAATGATTACATTCAAAAACGTTACGGGGTGTGTTTCTCATGCAAGCTAAACTATATTATCAAGATGCGTACATACAAACCTTTTCCGCACGTATACTCAAGCAGGAATGCGATGAAACGGGCAAAAATTTTGTAGTCCTCAACCAAACGGCTTTTTATCCAACCGGAGGCGGGCAGCCGCATGACACGGGTCAAATTGCAGGCAGAGCGGTTCATAATGTGGAAGAAGTGAACGGCGAAATTCGGCACTATCTTGAGACGCCAATACAGCAAACAGATTCTGATGTGAGTTGTACCATTGATTGGGATAGAAGATTCGATCATATGCAGCAGCATGCAGGGCAGCATATCTTGTCTGCTGCTTTTGACCATTTATTTGGTTATAAAACGGTGGGCTTCCATATGGGAGCTGAAAACCTGACAATTGACTTAGATACAGAAGAATTGACGGAGGAGGAAGCAGGAAAAGCTGAGGAGCTTGCCAACAAAATAATCTTAGAGAACCGGCCCATTGAAATAAAATGGGTAACAGAGGAAGAGTTGTCCCAGTATGCATTAAGGAAAGAAACAAAGGTAAAAGAGGATATACGGCTTGTGATTATCCCGGACTTTGACTATAATGGCTGCGGCGGAACACATCCAAAAGCAACCGGTGATGTCAGTGCCGTTAAAATTTTAGATTGGGAGAAACAACGAAAAAATACCAGGATTCAATTCTCCTGCGGCTCTCGTGTCATCCGAAAGCTTGGGGAGAAACAAAACGTATTACTGCAATTAACCAATCTCTTGAATGCACCAGAAAAAGACATGGAGCAGGCAGTCATCCGTTTGTTAGAAAATGAAAAACAACTAACACAGGCATTGGAACAGGCAAAAGAATCCTTGCTTCAATATGAAGCGAAAGAATTGGCAGAACAGGATCAGTCAGTTATCACAAAGGTTTTTGAGAATAGGACGATTCAAGAGCTTCAAAAGCTTGCACGGATGATTGTATCAGAGCATGAAAATAGTCTCGTATTTTTTGCTTCCATAGATGGGACTCGGCTGCAAGTGGTGTGTGCAAAGGGGAAAGCGAGAACCGAGAATATGAAAAAGCTGATCGGTGAAATTTTGCCATTGATAAAGGGTAAAGGCGGCGGGAATGATTCCTTTGCCCAAGGTGGGGGAGAGGCTCTCCTGACGGGGGAGCAAATCCTAGATAAGCTAGTAACCTTTGTAAACTAATCCCGACTTGCTCATATAAAAGGATGGAGGAGAAAAATGCGGAAAGAGGTACGGATTAACCTACAATATGTAGATGTCTTGAATCAATGGAATCCATTCCAGTTAGAAAATGGCGATTATGATCCGGAAATTGCTGATACCATCCAAGCCGTTCATGAACTGGATGATCCCTTGAAGTTAGCAAAGCGGATCCAAGCGATTTATGAGTTTTCATTTGAAATAATAATCCCGATAGAGGAATGTCGTCGAATCGCCATAGATTTATTGATGATTAAAGCCAATCAATCTTGCTCCCTGTAAGTACTTTTTGATTTGAAGGATCAGTTCTAATAAGGGATAAAAAAAGAGGACAACCTGACGGATTGTCCTCTCAAAAAGGGGGGAATACTAGAAAGCTTTATAATTAAAGTTTTTCCAATTCCCCCGATTTTATACAAAAAAAATGGAACCAAAATAAAAAAACGGCAAAATATACCGTTTTAAAAAATTTATTCCATTAAGGGTTCACAGAGGTGCTTTGCTGTAATAGTTCTGATGCAGGTATATCGAGAACAGTAGATAATTTTAAGATTGTCTGATTACTTGGAATTTGTTCCCCAGATTCATATTTTACAATTGTCTGCGTTCCAACTCTAATCTTTTGAGCCAGTTCTTCTTGAGTCATATTAAGCATTTCACGGCCCGTTTTAATGATTTCTCCAACTGATTGCATACCGTTCACCTCATTTAAAAATTATTTATTCCCTATTATTATAACATGGAAATCCTCCCCACTCCTTATACATCGATGAACTTTATGTTAAGTTTTCCCTACAGTGCAACATTCTATCTAATTTGATAAGGTTTTTGATTAAACTCATTGTTTATGGTATAATATTTTAATGCGTATATAATGGAAAAATAAATATTTATTTAGGAGTGTTTTCATGACAGAAAGAATTGAAGTTGGAAGTGTTTTAACAGGTAAGGTAACCGGAATTCAAGCATACGGAGCGTTTGTTGCATTAGACGAAAATACACAAGGTCTTGTTCATATTTCTGAAATCACGCACGGTTATGTAAAAGATATCAATGAGCACCTAAAAGTTGGAGATGAAATTAAGGTTAAAGTCTTATCAATAGATGAAGCCGCAGGTAAAATTGGTCTTTCAATCCGTGCTACTGAAGAAGCACCTGTACAACAGGCTGCTAAACCTAAGAAACCGCGCAAACGTACTGCTGCAGCTATCATTCCGGAAGCGGAAGGGCAACAAGGTTTTAATACCTTAAAAGACAAGCTGCAAGAGTGGATTGACCAATCTTCACGTGAAGATTTAATCAAAAAGTAAGGAAACCATAAGCCTGGTTCAAAACTAATTTCTAGTTTGAACCAGGCTTATTTTTTAGGGAAATATAGGAATGAATACCCGCTTTATAAAAAAATACTTTAAAAATTGTTCATTCTTCAGAAGACCTCGGCTACAATAGAAGTATCTATACATAAAAGCCAAAATTAACTGGAGGAAATATCATGGATTCTAATAAAAGCTCAAGTAAATTGATCGAGCAAACAGAGAAGTATGGTGCCCATAATTATCATCCCCTGCCAATCGTGATCTCCCGCGCTGAAGGGGTTTGGGTGGAAGATCCTGAGGGCAACAAATACATGGATATGCTAAGTGCCTATTCTGCCCTTAATCAGGGTCACCGCCACCCTAAGATTGTCCAAGCATTAAAAGACCAAGCAGATAAGGTTACATTAACTTCTCGTGCCTTTCATAACGACCAGCTGGGTCCATGGTATGAAAAGGTCTGCCAATTGACGAACAAAAATATGGTACTGCCGATGAATACAGGTGCTGAGGCGGTTGAGACAGCTGTTAAGGCAGCAAGACGCTGGAGCTACGATGTCAAAGGCTTAGCCGAAGACCAAGCTGAAATCATCGCTTGTACAGGGAACTTTCATGGAAGAACGATGACAGCGGTCTCTCTATCTTCAGATGCTGAATATAAGCGCGGTTTCGGGCCCATGCTTCCTGGTATTAAGTTAATACCCTATGGAGATATCGATGCGCTTAAAGCAGCCATTACTCCCAACACGGCCGCTTTTTTAATTGAACCCATTCAAGGAGAAGCTGGAATCATCATTCCGCCTGAAGGCTTTATGAAGACGGCATTCGATGTTTGTAAAGAGAACAATGTCCTTTTTATTGCCGATGAAATTCAAGCGGGGTTAGCACGAACTGGCAAAATGTTTGCCTGTGAGTGGGAGGGGATCGAACCAGATATGTATATCCTCGGTAAAGCCCTTGGCGGCGGCGTCTTCCCAATCTCTTGTGTCGTTGCCAATAAAGAGATTTTAGGCGTATTCAATCCGGGATCACACGGTTCGACCTTTGGAGGAAATCCAATGGCCTGCGCTGTTTCAATAGCGGCCCTTGATGTTCTTGTCGATGAAAAGCTTGCCGAAAAATCATTAGAGCTTGGGGAGTATTTTATCAATAAATTGAAAGCCATCCACAATCCAAAAATAAAGGAAGTTCGCGGACGAGGTTTATTTATTGGGGTTGAATTGACAGAATCAGCCCGAAATTATTGTGAAAAACTTAAAGAATATGGTTTGTTATGCAAAGAAACACATGAAACAGTCATTCGGTTTGCGCCGCCGCTGGTCATAACTAAAGAAGAATTAGATTGGGCTATTGAACGAATTAACAAAGTACTTGGCTAATCACAAATGAACTAGGGGTGCAAACATGGTGACGATTGAAGAGGATACAGTGGCTGCAGATGATTTAAATCTTCTTACTTCAACAAAAATAGTAATACATGATGCCTTAAAAAAGCTCGGATATCATCAGGATATGTTTCATCTTTTAGAGGAACCATTGAAATCAGTCACAGTCAGAATTCCTGTTCGAATGGATGATGGTTCCACCAAGGTCTTTAAAGGCTTCCGTGCCCAGCATAGTGATGCAGTCGGACCTACGATGGGAGGCATCCGCTTTCATCCCAACGTAACAGAAGATGAAGTAAAGGCTTTATCGATGTGGATGAGCATAAAATGCGGAATATGTGATCTGCCATTTGGCGGCGGAAAAGGCGGGATTATTTGTAACCCGCGAACAATGTCCTTTGGAGAGCTAGAGCGGTTAAGCCGCGGGTATGTCCGCGCCATTAGCCAAATGGTTGGATCAACAAAAGATATCCCTTCTCCCGAGCTTTACACGAACTCGCAAATTATCGCTTGGATGTATGATGAGTACAGCCGTCTCCGGCAAAACGACTCTCCTGGCTTTATCACTGGAAAACCTTTGGTACTCGGAGGGTCTATGGGTTCGGAAAAAGCAGGAGCAAAAGGGATAACCATTTGTATTGAGGAAGCAGCCAAGCGGCGTGGACTTTCTCTTAAAGGGGCGCGGGTTATTGTCCAGGGCTTTGGCAATGCTGGTGGATATGTCTCCAAGTTCTTACATGACGCGGGTGCAATTATTATCGGTATATCTGATGTTTATGGTGCACTATATGACCCCGATGGTTTAGATATCAATTATCTTCTCGATCGCCGCGATAGCTTTGGAACGATCACAACGCTCTTTGATCGTGTGATGCCAAACGAAGAGCTTCTTTTAAAGGATTGTGATATTTTAGTGCCGGCAGCCATTGCGAATCAAATAACGGCTGAAAATGCCTATAATATTAAAGCGAAAATAGTAGTAGAGGCTGCAAGCGGACCAACTACGCTGGAGGCAACAATGATTCTCCAAGAGCGGGATATTTTGCTAATACCTGATGTATTAGCAGGAGCCGGAAGTGTGACAGTATCCTATTTAGAATGGGTTCAAAACAACCAGGGTCTTTACTGGGAAGAAGAAGAAATTGAATGGAAACTGCGTGAAAAAATCGTCCAATCCTTCGATCGTATTTATGAGCTTTCACAAAGCCGCAATATTAATATGCGGTTAGCAGCCTATATGGTAGGCGTCAAAAAGCTGGCAGAAGCATGTCTTTTTAGAGGCTGGGTTTAAAAAAATCCTTGTATCATGAAAATGATACAGGGATTTTTTGTGTAAGTAAGTAAAGAATAGTACTTGGAGAATTTTGTTTTTTAGGAAAACGGGTACTACACCAGGTAAGAAGGGGTTACAGTCCCCAAAGGGAAGGGAAGCAGCTGCTACGACAGATAAGAAGGGGTCACAACCCCCGAAGGCGAAAGGGATCGAGAGCTGCGACAGATAAGAAGATGTCATAACCCCCGAAGAGGAAGGGAAGCAGCTGCTGCGACAGATAAGAAGGGGTCATAACCCCCGAAGAGGAAGGGAAGCAACTGCTACGACAGATAAGAAGAGGTCATAACCCCCGAAGAGGAAGGGAAGCAACTGCTACGACAGATAAGAAGGATTAAGTCCATATAATTGTGTAAAAAGAATAGGTCATCATCATGACCCGTGTTACAATGTTTTCGACCAAGAAAACCATAAAACGGAGGACATGATGATGACCCAAATTAATATTACTATAAA
>NZ_JAGGQG010000004.1:0-97117 GCF_018613415.1 Bacillus sp. ISL-18
TAGATCATCATCATGTCCTCCGTTTTATGGTTTTCTTGGTCGAAAACATTGTAACACGGGTCATGATGATGACCTATTCTTTTTACACAATTATATGGACTTAATCTTCTTATCTGTCGAAAGCCAGTTTGGGGTTCTTCTTCAGGGGTTATGAACCCTTTTTATCTGTCGAAAACCAATTTGGGGTTCTCCTTCAGGGGTTATGAACCATTCTTATCTGTCGAAAACCAATTTGGGGTTCTCCTTCAGGGGTTATGAACCATTCTTATCTGTCGAAAACCAATTTGGGGTTCTCCTTCGGGGGTTATGAACAGGTATTTATAAAAGTAACTGCCATAACTAAGGCAGTTACTTTTAAACCTTATATCGCCTTTTCCCCTTTAACCCCATTAATGGAGTAGCTAACCGTGATTTCAGCATTTAAGGTATGAGAAACGGAGCAATATTTTTCCTTTGACAGCTGAATGGCACGGATGACTTTGTCTTCGGGTAATTCCCCGTCTAAAGCATAATGGAGATTGATGTTGGTAAATCGTTTAGGATGCTCCTCTGCCCGTTTGCCTTCCACATCTATTTGAAAGGAACTGGGCTCGAGACGCATTTTATGGAGGATGGAGATAATATCCATTCCGGTGCAGCCTGCAACGGCTTGGAGGAGGAGTTCGGTTGGTCTTGCACCCGTATTTTCTCCA
This sequence comes from Bacillus sp. ISL-18, assembly GCF_018613415.1. GTDB lineage: Bacteria > Bacillota > Bacilli > Bacillales > Cytobacillaceae > Neobacillus. The sequence goes on from NZ_JAGGQG010000004.1 coordinate 693, forward strand.
CCGACCTCAGGTGCGGCATCCAATTTGGTTTCATGGCCGGAGGGAGTTGTGCCTGCAAATGCCATTTTCCCATTCCAATTAATTGTTAAATCCATCTTAGACATTCCCCTTTCTATTTGCTTATTCTTGCCATTAGGGTCGTTTCTTATTTTTTACTTTATAAAACTAGATATTTCTATATTTACTTTATGTAAAGTGCTTTTATGAAGAACAAGAACCCCTTCCACTCTAGCGAAAGGGGTTCTTTACTTTATAAATTATTCTTTAACAGCATCTTCAGTTACAACTTGGTCTTCTGCCTCCACTTCAGTTGCTTCTGTCTTCTCTTCAGTAGTGACTTGATCTTCATCTTGAACTTCTCGAGCTACTACTGCTTCTTCATCTGCCTTAGCTTCAGTAGCTTCAGTCTTTTCTTCAGTTACAGCTTTATCTTCAGAAACTTCATCAGTTACTACTGCAGTTTCATCTTCTGCAACAGGTGTAGTTGCCTCCGCCGTTTGATCTTCAGTAACTGCTTCACCAGCTAGTACAGCAGAATGTTCATTGGCATGAGCCTTTGCTGTTTCACTCGCATGCGCACTTGCTTGAGATTTTGCTTTATTAGCAGCGGAAGGATTTACCTTAGCTTCTGTTTTCACTTCTTCTAAAGTTGAGTCGGCATCTTCCTTTTCAACATCTTCCAAAGCTGACTCGGCATCTTCTTCCTCTTTCGTTTTCACGACAGCATCCTGGTCTTTAACGATTTTTTTAGAATCCGCATCATCATCTTTATCAGCGTCTTCCTTCTCCTCTGTTTTAGCTGCTGTATCAGCTTCCACTTCAGTTGACTTTTCGTCCTCTTTCACAGACACTTCATCTTCTTGTTTAGGAGTTTTGACTTTAATAGCTTCGTCCTCTGCTTTGGGAGTTTCAACTTTAATAGCTTCGTCTTCTGTTTTTGGAGTTTCGACCTTTTCCGTTTCCTTTTCAACATCCGTTACAGGTTTAGTCGTTTGAGTTTCTGTTGTAACGACCGGTTTAGCTTCTTCCTTTACTTCCACGACTGGTTGTTGAGCCGGAACTTCCTTCGTTACAGTCTCTTCCGTTTTACCGACCTTCCCAAGAACAGCTGAGTTCGGATTTGCATGCTGTTTGGCTGTTTCACTTGCATGCACGCTTGCTTGAGATTTGTTCACTTTTTCAGCTTTCGGCTGCTGGACCTTCACTTCTTTTACCACTGGCTTAACAGTAACAACAGGCTTAGAAACATGCTTTTCCTGCCCATTTGCCTTTACAGTAGCTTTAACCTGAACAGCATGTCCTGCTTTAGCATGGTCAGGCCCAGCCGCTAAGGTAAAATGACCTCCTGCAAAAACTCCAACTGATAATGCTCCAGCTAATACGAAAGATTTCATCACTTTACTAGGGTTTAAATAATGTTTCATTTTATAATTCGCTCCTTTTAATTTGCGTATTCCGTAGGCTTTAGCTGCGGGTAACGGTTTTTAAAAAAGGAACTGTCTGCGGCGGCGGTGATGGCGGCGCATTTACCCATTGGTGGTGCTTTAGGTTATAGCGGGAAAGAAACGGCTGAACAAGCTTTATTTCATAGTGCTTGTTCCATTCAAACCATTTTTCCAAAAAGCTAATCGTATGTAAGCCTTGGCTAACGCGGTCATTCGACTGGCCGCCGCTGCCGCTGTTAGAACGCGGTGCTGGGTTCAAGGACTGATCGACAGTCGGAAGTTCTTCTTCACTTGCCGGCACCTTTTTCTTTACGGGTACTGGTGCAGCAGGCTCGATACGCTTGACTTTCTTAGATTTCATCTCCACTGAAACGGGAACTTGCTCTTTTGGAGCGGCCGTTCTTTTTTCAACAGCAATATTAGCTTGTTTAAGAGGTTGATCCGTTACGGATTGATTTTTTTCTTCCTGCACGGTGTTTACAACAGCGGGCTTCTCTTCGTTCTTGATGGCAGAATGGCCATATCCATTTCCATTTGCCTGAGACGGCAATGTTTTGGTTCCTAGGATTTGTTTCTGAGAAACCGCTTGTTTCGCGCCTCGTTGGACAGCCTGAACCGGCAAGGCTTTGGTTCGTACGGTTTGTTTTGGAGAAACCGCTTGTTTCGGTCCACGCTGGACAGCCTGACCTTTTGCTTTACTAGCAGGTGCTGGTACCGCAGCCTTTTTTTCCACAACAGTCTTAACCTGTTGAGGTTTCAAAGGGACGCTTACCTGTTTCACAACTATATTACCTTGTTTTAAAGAAGGCTGTGCCTCTGCCACATGGGCATTCGCTTGTCCGCTGGGCTCATGTTTCTCGGCAAACGCTTGGTTTGGCAGAAATAGAGCGGCCCCCGCCATAAGAGCAGGTATAATAAACGATCGGAAGTGCAACATCTCACCCCCTTTCCTCATTTGTCACGTTCAATGACAACATTCGGGGAGATTCTACCTTTTTTGACCGCTGGTTGCAGAAACAATTCTTTTTTCCTATACTCACTCCATCTATTTACCTGACTTTTTGAAAAAAAAATCCCTCTTCAATAAGAGGGACCTAAATCTATTTAATTTGAACAAAAACAAACACAACCGCATTGTTCTGCTTTGTTTGCTTCTCAATGCTAACATTTTGGACCGCAATCGTTATCTTGGCACGGTCATTTTCCTTTGTGAATATGGCTTCTTCTGCTTTAATCGTCCCTTTATCAGCCTGATAATCATCAAACTTATCAAAGATCTCCTGTGTATTGAATCTGATAAGCTCTTTACCGTTTTGGTCCGCTACTTTCAAATCGCTCCGTTTATCTTTTGTTTCTTTCAACAAGGAATAAGTTTTGCTTTCCTTTTTAAAATGGCTAATTTCCTTCTCACCATTATGGTCGAAGGGATAAAGATCAGTTTGAACAAATCGATCAAAGCCGGCAATATTTAAAGACATTGGCGGCTCAACCGTCAGGTAAAAAGATTGGTTTTCCTCCCCCGTCGCGTGATACTCACGAAAGCCAAACGTATCCTCAAAATCATTATAAATATTAAAATTTTTCGGTATCCAGTTAATTTCCTTTAGATAGCCCATTTGGTCTAAGTAATGAACCGTTTCGGTAATAATCTCTCTATCCTTTTCAGAGACTGTCCCGTTAGGCTTAATCTGATTATTTTCAAGCATATCATACTTTAAAAGCTCATTTTCAAGCGTGGAAATCTGACTGTTTCGGCTGATGGTAAACGCATCAACTGGAGGAATAATCGAAATAGCCGAAAAAATAATTAACAAGGCGGCAATCACGCCATTTTTACATACAGGTAAAAAGCTTAATAAAACACCAGAAATAATAGCAAATAGTCCAAATAAAATAACATAATATCGGGTATGTGTAATGCCTGTATCCGTTAGACTTATGACCGATGAAGCTATCTGAAAGAGCACAATCGGGATGAGTACCTTTGGGAAAACTTTTCTAAAAAAATCCGTAAACTTATTCTCAAGCTCACTCACTAAGATATAAAGCAAGATGACGGTAATAGCATACGAGACGAGCATAGGCTCCAGCAGGTTATCATCCCAAAAGGCCCCGCCAATGGTTTTGAAAATATAAACTACTAAGATGAGCGTAAACACACCTAGTAACGGAATCATGATATAGGATAACAGTATTTCTAGAAACTTCGGACAATGTGCAGCTTGATCAATGGTGTCGTCCTTCGCCCGTAAATAATGAGGGATAAGCGATAGGAAGTACAGGGGTGCAAAAAGAATAAAGATAACATTTGCTGTATGCGGGTAAGCCGTGTATCCAATCTGAAAAATCAACTCATTAAAAGCAACTAGGATAATATCGATTCCGACAAAGATAATTCCAGAGAAAAAGAGGGAAATAAAAAATGACTTAAAGGTTATCATGAAGCTTTTATTAAAACTGTTGCTGTTTTTGATTACAGGCACCCAGATAAAGGCCCAAAGCAGCGCAAACATGGCCACAACCGTTCTAATTTCCATCTCTGTACTTAAATTTGGAGCCGGCCTAACAATCAAGTAATATCCACCCGTTAGAATGATCGCCGCTCCCATCAGCGCCAGTCGAGACGAAAATTTTGAAAAGAATCGTTCATAGACTACCTGAGTGACGGCGCTAAGGAATGCACCCAGGATAAAGGTTAATAGTATCTTCGTATCATCCTTTTCCGTGCTGATTGAATAGGCATTAACCAAGACGGCGGCTAATAAGAATAATGTGGTTAAAGGGAAACGGCTAATGGCGTCACTCAACCCAGTAAGTCGATCTTTACACTTTTTCAACCATTTCATCTCCATCAAACCTCCCTTTACAGATGATTCCATATATTTCTAATAAAATTATATCATGTATCGCCACACGATATGGGTATTTCCTACTCTTTTATCCCCTTCAAAAACTGCATTTTCTATTTATTTTTCAAAGAAATTCGATTCGACAAACTTCACTAAAACCCTTCACATTTCCCGGGGAATTAACAAGATGATCTAATTTATTCCAAAAACAGCCAGTTTCTAATATCCTAGGTTTTACACAAGATGTTCAACACGTTAAAAATGGTTTCAGTTCCAATGATCAAAATATAACTTAGAATTGTGACCGCCACGGTAAATCGGATGCCGATATGGTCAAAATAACTTAGAATTGTGACCGCCACAGTAAATCGGATGCCAATATGGTCAAAATAACTTGGATTTGTGACCGCCACAGTAAATCGGATGCCAATATGGTCAAAATAACTTGAAATTGTGACCGCCACGGTAAATCGGATGCCGATATGGTCAATATAAAGAACCATGCTTCGTATTATTTCACCTCTTGGCTTATAAAGCTCATAACCTATGATAGGTTCACCGTAACAATAAAAAAAGCGCGCCTAATGTCAGGACACGCTTTTTCTAAGACTTATTAAATTACACTTGAACTGGTTTCCCGCTTGCTTCATGTTCTGCTGAATCGGTTACTTTAAAGCGCCCTGCCACAAAGGCGGCAAGAAGGGAGCCCAAGACCATCGCAAATCCTAATACGTAAAAACCATTGATCAAATTACCATCATGTGCGACCGCACCAACAACGATAGGACCTACAATTCCGCCGAAATTCCCGCACAGATTAATAAGACCATTGGCCGTCCCCGCTTGATCACGCGGCACGAATGACATCGCCCATGCCCACCATGGCCCCATGGCCGCGTAAATGCCGATACCGGCTACAATCAACACAATCATGTTAGCAACAAGACTTAAACCTATAAAATGTTCCACAATGAGAGCAAGTCCTCCGATAGCTAAAGCAACCGCGACAAACGTGCTCCGTTTCCCGCCGCGGCGATCTGACAAAGTAGCAGTTACATACATAGCGATGGCGGCGAGGATAAATGGAATCGCAGACAGAAAACCGATTGCCTGAATTCCAGAACTGCTTAACTGTTTCATCAAGCTCGGCATCCACAGGCCGAAGCTATATAATCCAGTAATCCAAAGGAAGTAAATGATACAAAACACCCAAATTTTCGGATTTGTAATAACCTCCAGAAGAGAACCCTTCTCTTTAATGGCTGTTGACTTATTTTTCTCCAGATAATCCCGCTCTTCCTTAGAGAGCAAGCGATCTTTGGAAGGAGAATCCGCGCCCAAGAAATAGAAAACAACCGCTAAAATCAATGGAGGAATTCCTTGTAAAATAAACATCATCTCATAATTCCAAGTATGGATCATCCAGCCCGCCAAAGGAGACATGATAATGGAAGAGATAGGAAGCGACATTTCCGAAAAGTTGATGGCCCGGGCCCTTTCTTCATCCGGATACCAGTTCACAAAGTAAATGGAAAACGCTGGCCACACGACACCTTCAGCCAATCCCATGAGAAAACGAACGGCCATTAAGGCAGTAAAGCTATGAACGACACCAGTGAGCATCGCGGCTGCTCCCCAAACGACTAAGGCAAAAACAATCATTGATTTGGCACTAAATTTACCGGCAACCCATCCTCCCGGTATCTGGGTAAGCACATATCCCCAGAAGAAACCAGAAAGCAAAACTCCTACACTAGCAGTGGAAAGTCCAAGGGATTTAACCATTAAAGGGGCGGCCATTCCAATATTGGAACGGTCCACAAAAGCCGTCAGATAAATTAAAAAAAGTAAAAGTCCAATACGGTACCAGCGGGCTTTTGGAATCTTTTTCATTATTTTCACTCTCCCAATTTTAAAATTTACTGTATGGTATTTCCTTGATGATTCCTTTTTTCAGGCTTTTCTTGACAGGTATGGATGCTAGAATCGCAGCCAACAGACTTCCCAGCGTCAAATTGCAAACCATGTTCGCCATCGAAGCCAGCCCTGCCAAAGGCCCAAATGTATCATTCGCCAAAACAGTCGCTAAAGCAGCATTGCAAATTCCGACTTCAAATACAATCGACCGGCACTCCGCTTCGTCAAAGCGGAAGAATTTCGCAAAACCATAGCCCAGCAGCATCTGCAGAATAATTTGCAAAATGACACATAAAAATAAGGAAGGTAAAATGGCCGGATGACCCAGCAGCGGCTTACTGGCCTGGGAGGCAATGCCCAAAACCACGATATACAAAGCAGCCGAAGAAAAAATCGGTGCGGCCGGTTTCACCTGCTGCTGGATCTTCGGAAATTTATATTGTATAAATATTCCGATAATTAATGGTAAAAAAACAATTTTTGTCATCTTCCATAGAAAAGGCAGATAGGCAAAATGCACACTTGAACCAATAAAAAGCTTCGCTAAAGCCGGCGTAATCAACGGGCCGATCAACGTGTCCACCGCAGACATGGTGATGCTCAAAGCAAGATCCCCTTTGGCAATCAAAGAGTTCAAATTAGCCGAAGTGCCGCTCGGAACAATCCCCGCCATGACAACCCCTGCAAAAAACTGGGTGGATGAAAAAAATAGATACGCCACAAGCAGCGAAACGAGCGGAGCAATCACCCATTTTCCGGCTGAACCCACTAGAGGGGCCTTGGGTTTTTGAATTAGTACCTTCAGGCGCGCTAGATCCAGCGTCAGCCCCATAATCAACAGGACAAAACCAAGGGCAAGACTGCTAATAGCACTAAGTGGAGAGAATAACCCCGGCATAAAGACAGCCCATGCAGCAAATGCTAGTATCCAAATTGGCATTAAGCGGGCGATCACAAATGTTACGATTTTCATTGTTTAGGAGCCTCCAAACATTCCAAAGGATAGTTTATTAAAATAATTATTCCAAATTGTCCAATTATTTTAAATGGTACAATTTTACCAAAATAATCCTATCCCCTATTCAAACCAATAAATTGATTCCTCTACCCTGTTCATCTTCACGTACTGCCCGATAGAAGCTTGCTCTCCCTCTAAGCGTGCCGTGACTCTTAATCCCCCTTCCAATTCGACCAAGGCAACGATATAAGGCAGCTGTGGTTCATACTTTCCTGCCGCCACGCGAATCGTGGTGTACGAATAGATGCTGCCTGTGCCTGTGTGTTTCATTTCAACGAAATCATTGGAGGTGCATTTTGGACAGGTATATATAGGCGGGAGGGCTTGATGGCCGCATTCCTCGCAAACTACCACGATGATATCCATGCGCTAAACCCCCTTTCCGGCAAAAAGATGGACGACGGAATACGCGCCCGTGCCGCCCAAGTTTTGCGCCATGCCGATCCTGGCCCCTGGCACTTGATTGGCTGCTGTTCCTCTAAGCTGGGAGACAATCTGAATAATTTGCGCAACACCGGTGGCACCGATCGGATGGCCGCGGGAAAGGAGACCGCCGCTCGTATTAACCGGAATCTTCCCGCCATGCTGTGTCAGTCCTTGCCGGACGGCCTGCCAGCCGGTTCCCTTTTCGAAAAAGCCAAGATCTTCAATGGCTAAAAGCTCGGTCATGGAAAAGCAATCATGAAGCTCGAGCACATCGATATCATCAGGGCCCAATCCCGCTTGGGTATAGGTTTGCCGTGCCGCTTCCACCGTTGCAGAAATCGTCAGCAGCTCCGGAATCTCCTGCATGAGCGGCGGACCCGAGGCTTGACCAGAGGCAAGCACCTGGACACCCTGCTCTTTTGCGGAAAGAACCACCGCAGCCGCACCGTCTGTAATCGGGGAACAATCAAATAATCCGAGCGGGTCACAAATCATTCGTGCCTTCAGGATTTCATCTATGGAAGTCCCTTTTTGGAATTGGGCCCTTGGGTTATTTAGTGCATATTGGCGGTTTTTCATGGCTGCCATGGCTAAATGCTCTTTTCGTGCACCTGTTTCATAGAAGTAGCGATTGGCCACAATGCCGAAAAATCCAGGGAACGTCAATCCGGCTGGTCCCTCATTGGAGTCATTGTCCATCGCCGTGTTAATGGAGTGTGTCACAGTCTCCGTTCCGGCATGTGTCATCTTTTCAACCCCTATAACCAGGACCCGGTCATAGATTCCTCCCGCAATCAGCTGGTAAGCCTGCCGGAAAGCAATCCCCCCAGAAGCGCAGGCTCCCTCCATTTTGGCGGCGGGAATCGCACCCAATCCAAGCGAGCTTGCAAGCATCGAACCCAGAATTTCTTGTCCGGCCAAGCTTCCTCCCATAAAATTGCCCACAAAAATTGCATCGATTTTCGGCTTGCCTGCATCTCGCAGCGCTTCCCGGCCCGCTTCCACGGCCAGAGATTTGATGCTCTTATCAGGATGCTTGCCGAATTTTGTCATGCCGATACCTGTTACGGAAACCTTTCTCATTGGGATACCCCCCAATAAGCTGCACGAATTTCCTTGCGCATGATTTTTCCGTACGAGCTTTTCGGCAAAGTATCCACGATGAGTATGGCTTTTGGCTTTTTATATCCGGCCAAGTGATTCCTGCATAGCTCGATCAGCTCCTGCTCTGTCACCTGCTGCCCCTCTTTCAGCACAACATGTGCATACACAGCCTCTCCCCATTTCTCATCAGGGATGCCAAAAACACAGGTTTCCTTAACAGCCGAATGAAGATTTAGCACTTCTTCCACTTCCCGCGGATACACATTCGCTCCTCCGCTGATAATCACATCCTTCTTGCGGTCGACAAGATGCAGAAACCCTTGCGAATCCAGCCACCCCAAATCACCGGTATGGAGCCATCCGTCCTTTAATGTTTCGGCTGTGGCCTCGGGCTGATTCCAGTATCCCTTCATCACGAGAGATCCCCGGCAAATGACCTCACCGATCTCTCCAGCGGACAATGGGTTCCCTTGATCATCTACAATTTTTACGTCCACAAAAGGACCGATGGCCCCGCAGGAATCAGGCTTATTGGCCAACTCTTCCCTCGGCATCATCGTGATGGTCATGGGAGCCTCGACCTGTCCATATGTTTCACAAATTTTAGAACCGAGCCATTCTAACGCGTCCTTGATTTTTTCCACGGCCATCGGGGCACCTGCCATATTGATCGTCCTTAGGGAGGAAAGATCCCTTGAAGGGAAGCTCGCTTCATGAATCATCAGATTGACCATCGTCGGCACCAGAAAGACGGTGGTAATTTTCTCCTTTTCAATGGCCTCAAGAAAATCCTTCGGTTCAAACTTATTGAAGACTACCTGCTTACACCCCAATAAAAGTGCGCATTGAGCCAGGAAATTGCTGCCGTGCGTGAGCGGGGCGACATGCCCAATTACATCCTGCTGTGTAATCCCGCAGCCCATGATCAAAGAAAGCGCACCTGAAAGGAAATTACGATGCGTAAGCATGACCCCTTTGGGTCTTCCGGTTGTTCCGGATGTATACATAATGGCGTAGGTATCGTCTTCGGCCACCTCAATAGCCGGCATGCTTTCCGGATACGGTGAGATCCATTCCTCGTATTCTGCTGTGGTTACTATTGGACACAGTGTCTCGATTCCCTGCAGCAAAAGGGGTTCAGCGATCAACAGGCTGGCCTCTGAATGCTCGAGAATGTATTCATGCTCTTTCGAATGCATTCTGTAATTGAGGGGAACCTTAATCAGCCCCGCCCAAGCGATGGCTACGTCCAATTCGATATGCTCTAATCGGTTGGACATCAGGATCGCGACCCGATCACCCTTCTGCAAGCCGCGGTCAAGCAGCGCATGGGCTAAGCGGGCGGACCGTTCAGACAGCTCCTTGTATAAATAGGTAGTCTCCCCATCCGTCAGTGCCGCCTTATTTGCATATCTAAAGCAGGTCTTTCTAGCAAGGCTCGCTATCGTTTCCATTCCATCATCACTTCCTTCGGTATTGAATAGTTTGAAAGCCCAATTGAGGGCGGTACGCACGTACAGCTTCTATTTCCTGGCCAACAAGAATCGTATATTCCAAGGTAACCAAGATGATATTGTTTCCCTTGAGAAAATGCCCTCCGCGAATCAGGCCGTCCTGGTCAATAAACATTCCATGAAAATGCAGGTCAAGTTCCCCTTCCTGATTGCGGCAGATCATTCCTGTGCCTTGAAGGATTTCCATGACGCCTTGAATGGTCACAGGATCACTGTAGGCAGGTTGTCCATCAGGGCCTTTAATTCCATATACGTAATGGGACTGCTGAAGGGATCCGATACAGGTCACCATGCCGGTATCGATTCCATGGTATTCACATTCCTCAAGCAGCCCTTGCATTAAATCCTGGCCTTTTGCCAGAGTTCCCCAAATGACGCCTTGATCACGGTTATAGACCGATTGTCTTTTGACCGGCATAATTCCTCCCCCCTTACATCATTTGCACGCCGCCGCAAACATTGAGCGCTTGGCCAGTAATGTAAGCAGCTTGATCGGAAGCGAGGAATAAAGCAGCTTCGGCCACCTCCTCGGGCTGTCCCACTCGCTGAAGGGGAATCGGGCCCACATAATCAAGAATGGCTTTTTCCGCGGAACCGCCAAAGAGGGAAGCCCGGTCACGGCCAATCGCCTGCAGCATTTCCGTTTCCATGGGACCTGGACAAACCGCATTGACCCGCACTCCATTTTCTCCAAAAAAATCTGCCATCGACTTTGTTAAGCTAAGCACCGCTGCTTTTGACGCCCCATAATGCATGGCCAGTGGGCGGGGAAAGCGGGCGGCGATCGAAGAAATATGAATGATAGACCCCTGGCGCCTTGTGATCATATGCTTCCCGACTGCTTGAGAAAGAAAGAACAGCCCTTTTAAATTGACGGACAACACACGGTCCCAATCCTCCTCCTCCATTTCCAGAAAAGGTTTGGTCTGCATGATTCCTGCATTATTAATCAAAACATCGATTCGCTCCGTGTCCGCAATGACCTGGTCTACCGTTTCCCTCATTTCCTGAACATTCGTAATATCCATGACCACACTTTTCACATAGTCGGTCAGCTTCAGACATTCCCGCTTCGCCTCTCCCAAGGCCGCTTCATCCCGGTCGACCAAAATCAGGTTTGCTCCTTTTTCAGCGGCGGTGCGCGCCAGAGCTAGACCGATGCCTCTGGCAGCACCGGTTATCATAATAAATTTTCCTAGCAAGTTATCCAATGGCCAGCCCTCCACATACCTTCAGAACTTGACCGGTCACATAATTCGAAGCAGGTGAAGCCAAATAGACAACGGCTTCTGCAATGTCTGCCGGGTCGCCCATCCGCTTGATTGGCTGCCCGTCCAAAGGATACTCCAATCCTCTGGTCAGTTCCGTGACGACCGACCCTGGGGCAATGCTGTTACAATAGATGCCTAGCTCCCCTACTTCCTTCGCCACCCACTTCGTCAGGGCGATGATACCTCCTTTGGAAGCGGCATAGGCAGGGCCGGATCTTCCTCCATTGCTCCCGGGCAGAGAAGAGGTAACTCCCCCAATAATTCCGGAAACCGAACTGATGTTGATGATTTTGCCGCAGCCTTGGTTCTTCATATGAGGATAAATCACCGCTTGCGTAAACAAGAAGGTCCCGAGGAGGTTCGTATCGATATCACGCTGCCAATCCTCCACAGTCATTTCCTCCAATCCTAGACGTGATGCGGTCCCGGCATTATTTACCAGGATATCGACTCTGCCAAAGCGTTCAACGGTTTCATTGACTGCCTTTTGCACTTCCTCCTTCTTGCGTATATCAACCTGCATCGCCAGGACCCTGATATCAGGGTTTTCCGATTCGATGGCTTGCACTGTTTCTTCACTGGATAAAAGATCGATGATCACAATATGGCATCCGTTTTTAGCCAGGGCTCTAGCACAGGCAGCACCAATTCCCCGTGCCGCTCCTGTAATGATGGCCACTTGACCTTTCAAGCTTTGGTTATGGCTAATTTCCCACATATGTAAAACTCCTTTCCATTTCATGAATTAACTATGCAACTATCATGCCAAAAGTTTTTGTATTAAGGATTAAGCGCTTTCAGTGTTATATGCATTAGTGCATATGCAAAAATGCTTCTATTTTTAATTAATTGCGCATACTTGCCTACATGGTTTTCTAAATATAAAATATATTCAAACATTTTAAAACAGGGGGTATTTCATGACAAGGTTCGAAAAAACACGAATTACCGAGAAGCTTTACCAGTCACAATTACTACTTACACATTTAATTGATAGCTCCTATGATGGCATCACAATAATGGATCCGTCTGGAAGAATCATATGGTACAATAAAGCCTATTTGCGTATATCAGGTTTAGCCCCCCATTTATTGGATACCTTAACCGTCGATGAAGTTTTGGAAAGAGGCTTCGTCAAGTTGTCGGTATCGAAGGAAGCGATTATCCACAATAAGACGATCACGAAGCTGAACCAATATTCCACAGGGATTGAAGCCTTGGTGACGTCTACTCCTGTCCTAGATGAAGAAGGAAATTTACTTTTTGTCATCAGTAATATAAGAGATTTAACCGAGCTGAATCGATTAAAAAGACAGCTGGACGAAACAAACAGCCTGACTGAAAGTTACAGGAAAACACTGCAGGAAATGCAGGTGCCGAGTATGGATGGGGCGCAAATCATCTACCGCAGCCAGTCAATGGAAAAAATCGTCTCTCTTGCCCAAAAGGTTTCTGCTATCGATACGCCTGTCCTCATTTTGGGAGAATCTGGGGTAGGAAAAGATGTCTTGGCCAACTATATTCATTTCAACAGTGACCGGCATGACTTGGGCACCTTTGTAAAAGTCAACTGTGGGGCCATTCCGGAGAATCTCCTCGAGTCCGAACTATTCGGATATGAGCCGGGTGCTTTTACTGGTGCGGCACGACAGGGGAAAGCAGGACTGTTCGAGGTTGCCGATAATGGGACGCTTTTTTTGGATGAAATTGGAGAGATGCCCCTCTCCTTGCAGGTGAAATTGCTGGGGGTTTTGCAAGATATGAAGATTCAAAGAGTGGGTGGAACGAAGTCGATTCCTATCGATGTCCGGATTATCGCAGCCACGAACGCAAACCTGGAAGAGCTGATCCAAGCGAAAAAATTCCGCGAGGATCTTTTCTTCCGAATCAACGTTCTGCCCATCCACGTACCACCGTTAAGGGAGAGGACGGAGGATATTTTTGTCATGCTTATGCATTTTCTTCAGATGTTTAACGAAAAACATGGCAGGGAAAAAGTACTTCCCCTCCATCTCATCGATCGGCTTCTTGCTTACCCATGGCCCGGCAACGTTCGTGAGTTAAAAAATGTAGTCGAGCGGCTCGTCATCTTATCTGATGAAGATTTCATCCCTGAATCCTTGCTTCCGCCTGCTATTGATCAGTACAAAGTGGTTAAGCCGTCTCCAGTACCTCAGGACAAGAGGGCTGCAAGGGATCCAAAGATTTCTCTAAAAGAGATGGTAAATGAATATGAAAAGACTCTATTAGCTTCCTATTTATCTACTTATCGTCCCATGAAACGGTGTGCTGAAATCCTTCAAATCGACCTGGCTACCCTTGTCCGTAAGAAAAAGAAGTTTGGGCTGTAACTAGTCTCATTTTTTATGGGCTTTTCGAAAACTAGCTGGTGAAATATCAATATATTTTTTAAAGATTCTATGAAAATGGGTCATGCTTTCGAAGCCGCATATTTCTGCGATGGATGAAACTGAAGAATTTGTTTCTATTAAAAGTTCTTTCGCTTTAATAACTCTTTTGGAATTCAAATACACTGTCAATCCCATCCCAGTTGTTTGTTTAAATACTCTGCTGAAATGAGAGGTGCTGACAAGAGCCTGGCCTGCAAGTTCGGTCAGGCTTAAGGGGTGGCTTAAATTGTTATTAATATACACTAATATTTCTTTGACCCAATACGGTCCATAGGTATTCGGTTCATTTAGGTGCTGCTTATTATCCATGTGGGCACGATATAGGTCCAAGATGATCTGATGAACAATCAACAAAGAAGCATGCTTATGACCAAGCTCACTTTTTTGCATTTCTTGATAAATAGTTAAAAGTTGTTCTTCCATCTTTTGTTGATTCTCTAATGGCAATGCCATTTTATAATTTCCCACTTTTTTTGCCATCTCAAACAAATTTAAAAAAGAAAAAACATCATCTATTAAAATATTATAAAGTAACGTAGGGCTGAAAAAGATGATGGTAGATGTAACTGGTTCATCCCTATCAGGCATTGCACGGTGAATGGTATCGTTTGGGATAAGAAATACATCACCCTTTTGCATGTCATAAAAATGATCATCAATAAAAAATGTCCCTTTTCCGCTATAGACAAACACAATTTCATAGTAGTCGTGAATATGATCAGGCAGTTCATTTTGAGGGCTTTTCGTATCTTGGTAAATAAAAGAAAAAGGAAACAGTAAGTTGTTGTTGGAAACTTTTTGAACGGTTCTCATTTCAGCTCATCCCCTCACTTTATGGTATATCAAAAAATGGTACAAATAAAGCAAAATATGTAATTTATATTTCGTTTCTTGTTGATTAAGATAAAAGGAGGCAAATGGTAGAAATAAATACACCCCAAAATGAAAGGGTTTTCTCACCAATTATTAATGAGACTCTACTGCTTGCTTAAAGACGTTGTAATTCTATAAAAATAAAAGATTATCAAAATTTGAATATTTCATGATGAAATTACCATATAAAATAAAGGAGTGTAATTCCAAATGAAAAGTATTGTCTGTGAAAAGCCTAATGAATTTAAAATGGTTGAAGTTGAACGACCTGAGCTTAAAACGGGAGAAGCCTTAGTCCGTATCCGCCGTATTGGTATATGCGGAACTGATTACCATGCGTACAGAGGGAATCAACCTTTTTTCAGCTATCCTCGTACACTCGGTCATGAACTTTCTGGTGAAATTGAATCCATTGATGAAAACCCTGCTGATTTAAAGCCAGGAGATCAAGTATCAGTCATTCCCTACATGAATTGTGGCGAATGTATTGCTTGCAGAAATGGAAAAACAAATTGCTGCACAGATATGAAAGTATTGGGTGTCCATATTGAAGGCGGCATGAGTGAATGGATTACAGTCCCTTACAATCATTTAGTTAAAACAGAGGGGCTAACATTGGACCAATCTGCGATGATAGAACCTTTAAGCATAGGGGCACATGCCATTAGACGTTCTGAACTCAAGCAAGGGGAGTACGTCCTAATCATCGGTGCTGGCCCTATTGGTTTAGGGGTCATGGCTTTTGCTAAGCATGAAGGGGCAAAGGTGATCGCAATGGACGTTAACGAAGAACGTTTGGAGTTTTGTCGGAAATGGGCCCGTGTGGATTACACTGTGAACGCATTGGATAACCCGGTGGAGAAATTGATAGAAATCACAAAAGGTGAAATGCCTACTGTTGTATTTGATGCAACAGGAAATAGTAAATCTATGGCGGATGCTTTCAACTATCCTGCCCATGGAGGAAAATTAATCTATGTTGGGTTAACCAAAGGGAATATTTCATTCGATGATCCTGATTTCCATAAAAAAGAACTTACCTTAATGGGAAGCAGGAATGCTACACGGGAAGATTTTGAATATGTAGTGAATGCCGTACATCATGGCGGAGTAGATATCGAATCGTATATTACACATCGTACAAGCTTTGATGAGATGATTAATCTATTTGAGGAATGGTTGACTCCAGAGGCCAAGGTAATTAAGGCTGTTGTCGAAGTATAATAACTTAAGATTTTGAATAGAAGTTTCCTTTATGTTTGAAGAGGAATTCCTCTTTCAATTGAGAGAAAGCGCTAACAGATTTTGGGGAGGTAAATCAATGCTATCAAAAATGTTCACAAAAGATAAACTGCCTGTGCTAGTTCTATTATTCTTTGCAGGTGTAATTAACTATTTGGATCGTTCTGCATTATCCATTGGTGCTCCATTTATAAAAGAAGATCTATCATTATCAGCCACACAGATGGGACTAATTTTTAGCAGTTTCTCTGTTGGATATGCCATTTTCAACTTTATTGGCGGAATGGCGTCTGATAAATACGGCGCAAAACTCACTTTGTTCGTTGCCATGGTCGTTTGGTCATTATTTAGTGGTGCTATTGCTTTAGCGGTTGGATTCGCTAGTTTAATTGTCATTCGTATTTTATTTGGAATGGGCGAAGGCCCGCTTTCAGCCACAATCAGTAAAATGGTCAATAACTGGTTTCCCGCTGATCAGCGTGCGTCAGCAGTCGGGTTAACCAATAGCGGAACACCACTTGGCGGAGCCATTTCAGGTCCGATTGTCGGGTTTATTGCCATTACTTACAGCTGGAAAACCTCATTTCTTCTGATTATGGTGATTGGACTGTTTTGGACTGTTTTATGGTGGAAATTTGTTAAAGAAAAACCAGCTGCCTCAGAAGAAAAAACAACTGTTGTAAAAGACAAGCAGGTCCCACAGGAAAAACGCCCATTAACCTTTTACTTAAAACAAAAAACAGTTTTATTTACAGCATTTGCGTTTTTTTCCTATAACTATATTTTGTTTTTCTTCTTAACTTGGTTTCCTAGTTATTTGGTAGATGCCCGTCATATGGATGTTAAGGATATGAGTGTCATTACAATGATACCTTGGATTGTGGGATTCATCGGACTTGCATCCGGCGGATTTATTTCAGACATTGTTTTCAAAAAATTCACAAAAAAAGGTGTATTATTCTCAAGAAAAGTTGTGCTAGTCACTTGTCTATTTATTTCAGCTGTTTGTATCGGAGGTGCTGGCCTTGTCACAACAACCGTCAGCGCAGTAACTTTGGTTGCATTTTCGGTATTCTTCCTATATTTGACTGGAGCCATTTACTGGGCCATCGTCCAAGACGTTGTGGAGCAAAGCAGTGTTGGATCAGTTGGTGGATTCATGCACTTCTTAGCAAATACGGCTGGAATCATCGGACCAGCTTTAACCGGGTTCCTAGTTGATAAATCTGGTTCATTCACATCGGCCTTTTTACTTGCAGGCGGATTGGCTATCTTTGCTTCCTTATCCGTAATCCGTTTTGTACGTCCTATTAAATATCCAAGCACGAAGATGAAATCCGTAAAAATGACAGTTTAAATTAAAATTTAAATAAAAAAATCGACAGGCACATCTGCCTGTCGATTTTTCTATTTAACATATTAGATCGAATTTTACCTCTCTCCTAGTTAAAAGGTAAAATACTCTGAATACTTTTCTATTACTTTTGGTAATTCGTCTTGTTTATGGCTAAAATGGTGCAGCAATAATTTCTCTGTTTTCTCCTCATTTTTAGAAAAAACGGCCTTAAGAATAGTTTGGTGCTGACTTACCACATTTTCCATATGGTTTGGAGTCTTTAACTCTAAATATCGCATCCGGTTCAAATGACCTCTCATTTGTGAAACAACAGAAATTAATGTTTGGTTTTCCACTAGTTCCAGAAAAAGTTGATGGAATGTCTCATCATGCTGCATGAATTCTATACTTTCTCCCTTTAAAGCGGCTTTATGTTGTTTTTCAATTAATTCAAACGCTTTTGCTTGAATCTCCTTATAACGTAAATCATCAGCATCCCAGTTTCTCGCTACTGATTTAAAAGCACTTATTTCCAAGCTTTCTCTTACAAATCTGGCTTCTTCCACTTTCTTTACCGATATCAAAGCAACACGTGCCCCCCGTTGTGGAAGGATTTCAAGCAACTCTTCCTGCAGAAGATTTAGAAAAGCCTCACGAATGGGAGTACGACTTACTCCTAAAGCAGCTGCTAGTTCGCTTTCTGATAACATTTGTCCCGGCTTGAAGTTTAAAGTAATAATTTCTTCTCTGATTTTGGTATAAGCTGCCTTCCCAAGTGTATTTCTGTTGGGAGAAGAGATACTATTTAGGCCCAAAATGGACACCTCTTTACTTTTTGTTTTTTAGTATACTTGTATACCAAATTCTACTTCTGCTTATAATTTAAGTCAACTAACGGACTATTTTTCCTGGTCCATTATTCGCAAACGCAGCAACCTCATCTACCGAGTTACAATCCCCATGAATTGTATGCTTTAATACAGATGCTGCTGTTGCAAATGTAATCAAATCTTTTGAGGACTTATTTTCTAATATTCCATGTTCCCTCTTGCTTCCTGTACTTTTTGAACATACTGCTTTGCATATTCTGTAATTTTGTCATACTGCCCTTGCTTGGCCGGTGCCACTAAATTTCCACCCACTCCGACAGCTACACAGCCATTTTTTATCCATTGATCCACATTATCCAGGCTGACTCCGCCAGTTGGCATAATGTTCACTTGTGGAAGAGGAGCCTTTACTGCTTTTACAAAATCAGGGCCAAATGCATTTCCTGGAAACAGTTTAACAATATCGACTCCTGCTTTTAATGCATGCTTCATTTCAGTGATAGTCATGCATCCTGGCATAAAAGGAATTTGATAAAGATTACATAGTTTTGCCGTATCTTCATCAAATGCCGGACTAACCACAAACTGTGCACCGGCAAGAATCGCGACCCTTGCTGTTGTTGCATCAAGAACTGTCCCTGCTCCAATGACGACATCTGGATTTTCTCCATAAATTGATGCTAATTCTTTGATGACTTGATCTGCACCTTGTACAGTGAAGGTAACTTCAATTCCTAGAATGCCGCCTTCTACACATGCTTCTGATATTTTAATGGCTTCTTCCTTGGAATCCGCTCTTACAACCGCGACTACACCACATTCGGATATTCTCTTCAATACATTTAATTTTTTCATTATATTCCCCACCTGTGATTGTTTAGTTTATTTATTCCTCTTCAAACGGCCAATATTATTAATAGGAAAGAGGCCATGATGAACTTTTCATGGCCCAGCTGCTCCTATCTACCGCTAACTTTTTCCTTTTCCATTATGATATACTTTTCCAAAGTACGGCGGACCGCACCTGTACTAGCAAGCATTTCATAGAACATGGACTCAATCTTCTCACCCAGCCCAATCTCATACAAATTGACTCCGAAGATGGCTTCATTGGACAGGATCAATCTTATGTTAGATGTTTGACTCCCCAAAGCAACACCCTCCAGAGCTGCTTGAAGTGTCTCAAGTTGAGGATCCGGACTTAGAGTAAATGGCTTGCCTTCATCATTAATGCCGAGTAGATAGCGGCACCACGTTGCAATGGCAAGCGGGATCGCGTTCAAATCGGCTGGATTCAGGTCCTCTCTTTTTACATAAGACTTCAACGTTTCACCGAAGCGGATTCCTACTTTTAGGGATGTGTCGCAGGCGATGCGCTGAGGCGTATCAGGGATATAAGGGTTCGAAAAGCGTTCGTTCAAAACTTCATCCAGGAATGCCTTCGGGCTGATAATCTCAGGGTCCACCACTCCCTTCAATCCTTCTTGGTAACCAATCATTTCTACAAATTTTCTCAGTGTTTCGTCTTTCATTTCATCTGCAATCAAAGTATAGCCAAGCAGACAGCCGGAAACAGCCAATACTGTATGTAGCGGATTCAGGCAAGTGGTTACCTTCATCGTTTCAATGTTGTTCACCGTTTCCCTGTCTGTAAAAATAATTCCCGCCTGCTCCAGAGCCGGACGGTCATTTGTGAATTTATCTTCTATGACAAGATATTCACTTACTTCTGCATTGACGAAAGGTGCCGTATACGTATTTTTGGGTGTGACAATAATGTCCATGCCGGAAATCCCTTGGTCAACAAGAGCTTCTTTCACCTTTTCAGATGGCCTTGGTGTAATTTTATCAATCATGGTGAAAGGGAAGGTGATCTTGCCTTCATCTTCGAGATAAGCAATAAAGCCTTCCTCCACATGTCCCCTTTCGAGCCATTCCTTTGCAATCGTCAAGACGGCAGCTTTGAGCTTGTCGCCATTATGCGAACAGTTATCCATGCTGACGAAAGTCATTGGATATTGGCCTTTCAAATATCTGCGGTAGACAAGCGATGTGACAATGCTCATGGCATGGACCGGGTGATCCAATCCAGTTTCAAAATCTTTCTCAACCAAGCCTATGAACTCCCCGGATGGATTCGTCAAGGTATAGCCTTTTTCCGTAATTGTAAAGCTGGCCATCTGCAGACTTGGATTTTCGAATATCCCGACAAGTCGGTTGAATTCATCTTTCCTGTTATAATCAGCTGCAATCGTGTCGACAATGCTGTTAATGACGGTCTTCTCAAAAGAGCCGTTTGCTTTCATGGACACAAGCAGGGTAAGGTTATCATACGGCTTATTTAAACGGTCGATCATGTCAAAATCATACGTTTTTACAGCGATAATTCCGGTCTCCGCTTGTCCCTGGTTTAACAGTTTTTGATGGGCATTGGCAACAAAGGCCCTAAAAATATTTCCGGCACCAAAGTGTACCCACTGCGGCTTCTCTATTGTGTTTTTGGCAATCTGGTTAAAATCAAATTGCGGAAGTTCGACTCCGATTTCTTTCCATGCCTCAGCTTCATTAACTATGCTGTTTCTGTTTAACTGTAGCACCTAGCTCTCTTCCTTTCTCTTTTTCCAGGCTGTCCCAAACACCTAGCATGTACATAATTCCAAGCGCTCTGTCATACAGCCCATAACCAGGTCTGCAGTGTTTCTCCTCGGCCCAAAGGTGACGGCCGTGATCCGGTCGGACATAACCTGTAAATCCATTTTCATGGTAGGCTTTGATAACTTCGGCTACATCGACGCTTCCATCCTGGCCGCGGTGAGAGACTTCAATAAAGTCGCCATTTTCAAAAACCTTTACATTTCGGATATGTGCAAAATGGATCCGATCATGAAATTCGCGAATCATCGCCGGTAAATCGTTTTCAGGATTGGTTCCTAATGACCCTGTGCAGAATGTTAAGCCATTGTAAGGGCTGTCCACTAAATCTAGGAATCTTCTGATATAATCCCGATTACGAATAATTCGCGGCAATCCGAAAATCGGCCAAGCGGGATCATCCGGATGGATCGCCATTTTCACATCAACTTCTTCACATACAGGGATTACTCGTTCAAGGAAGTATTTCAAGTTGTCGAAAAGAATGTCTTCGGTCACTCCCTCATACGCTTTAAACAATTCGTCCAACTTAGCCATACGTTCCGGTTCCCAGCCAGGCATTGTAAAGTCACCGGCGCCGCCCAGGATTTTTTCAACCATATCTTTTGGATCATCGGTAATCGCAGCTTTTTCATAAAACAGGGCGTTGGATCCGTCAGGCAACTCCTTATATAGATCCGTTCTTGTCCAGTCAAAAACCGGCATAAAATTATAGCAAATCACTTTCACACCGACTTTTGAAAGCTTCTTAATGGTATCAATATAAATATCAATATACCTATCCCTGGTAGGCAATCCGATTTTGATATCATCATGAATGTTTACGCTTTCTACTACAGCCGGGCTGAATCCTTTGCTGCGAATTTGGTCTGCAACCTCCTGGATTCTTTCCATTTCCCATTCTTCTCCTGCAGCCTTATCATGAAGAGACCAAACCGCTCCCATTACACCCGGAATTTGCCGAATATGGTCAAGTGTAATCGAGTCGTTCCCTTCACCATACCATCTCCATGTCATTTGCATTGATGTCCACTCCTTCTCATTTTATCGTGAAAAATCTAAATGAACTTTTCTAACTGCATCTGGATTAGTTTCGATTAATTGAATCGCTTCTTTCACTTGCTCGAAAGGAAACGTATGTGTAACAAAGCTATTTGTATCTATTTTTCTATGATTAAAAAGATCGATGACTTCTGGAAACTGGTTCGTTTGTAATCTGGATCCGCTGACTGTCAGTTCTTTTTTCGTAATCTCCAGCTGCGGAATCTCTGACTTTTCTTCACTAAATCCTAATACAACAATTCTTCCAGCAACCGATGCAAGTTGGACAGCTTGTTCGAATGTTTTTGTTGTACATACGGCATCAATGACAACATTCGCTCCCATTCCCTCGGTTAATTCATTTACTTTTTGAAAAATATCTTCTTTCAACGGGTTGATCATAAAATCTGCACCAAGGCTTTCGGCATAGGTCAGCTTTTCTTCACTTAAATCTGAAATGATACAGGTCGCCCCTCTATACTTGGCAATCTGCAAGGCACAAATCCCAATGGGTCCGGCTCCCATGATAAATACAATATCCCCCTGCCTGACATCCCCACGCCAATTTGCTTGTGCCCCAATTGTAAAGGGCTCCACTAAGACTGATTCCTTCCAAGCTAATGTTGGGTCAACTTTGTGAGCCATTTTTTCAGGGACAACGACATACTCCTGATAACCACCATCAATGTGCACCCCAAAAACCTTTAAATTCTGACAGACATTTTGCCGTCCAGATCGGCACGCATAGCATTTCCCACATGTGAGAATCGGTTCGATGACAACATGATCATCTACCTTAAGGGAGGTAACGTCTGCACCAATCTTTACTACTTGGCCTGTGACTTCATGTCCGATTATTCTCGGATAGGTAGCGACTGGTGAGGTTCCATGATAGATATGGACATCTGAACCACAGATACCAGCCATCTTCACTTGAATCAGAACCTCATATTCGTGTTGAATCTGTGGCATTTCTTTCTCTATTATTTCAAGCTGCCCGGGTTTAACGACTTGGATTGCTTTCATCACTAATACTCCTCCATACCCTTCTCCCTTTAAATACTAGTATACAAGTAAAAAAAAAGAAAGAAGGAAGAAAAATTAGCTTCCATTCTCATAAATTCTTTTTATAGGATACTAGTATACAAAGATGGGTATAAAATTAATTTCGATTCGTATAACTCAATTACATTATACTTGCATACTTGTATACAAGTCAATTTATTACGATTTTACATCGCTCTCTTTGTCAACTCATATTTTTTAGTAATAGGTTTAACGAACTTAATGACAGCCAATGAAGCAAAAACGGCTAATCCTCCAGCCAATAAAAAGGCTGCTGTATAGGTACCAGACTTCTCAACAAGGAAACCAGTTAATGTAGGTCCAATAATTCCAGCGGTATTAGCCAAGAAGTGCATAAACCCACCGACAGATCCTACGTTCTTTTGGTCAACAACGTCCTGGACGATGGCCCAGTAAATGGCACCTGTCAAATATAAGAAGAATACAGATAATGCTACTAAACTTACAGCAGATACCGTTGTCGTAACGAGACCGGCAATACCGATACAAACGGCGGATAAAAACAAGCAAGTCACCAATACCACTTTACGGGCAAATAATGCTTTCCCTACTTTTTTATACACAAAATCTGAGACTAAGCCGCCTGAAGCCAGACCAATGAAACCCAACACCCAAGGAATAACGGTTACGACACTCATTTCTTTAATACTTAGACCGCGAGCATCGGTTAAGTAACTTGGGAACCAAGTTAAGAAGAAAAATAGAATATAGTTATAAGCGAAGAATGCAAAGGCAGTAAATAACACTGTTTTTTGTTTTAAATAGAAAGTCAAAGGTATTTTTTCACCTGATAGATCTTGTCCCGGCTTTGCGGAGCCATTAGTTTGCTTGCTTTCCCCAGCAGGCTTATCTTTAATAAAAATCCACCAGCCAGCTGCCCACAATAATCCGATCACCATAATGAGGATGAAAGAGATTTTCCAGCCATAATTCAAGGCAATAATTCCAACGATAGGGCCGGAAATCGCTCCCCCTAGTGGTGTACCGCTATTCGCAAGACCAATCGCACTTGCTCGTTTATCAGAAGGGAACCAGTTATTGACCATTTTATTGATGGTTGCCGATAACGGCCCTTCCCCCATTCCAAAAAGAACACGGATAACAATCAAGCTGGTAAGGCTGAATGCCAATGCAATTGAACCGCTGAATAAGGACCAAACAACCATGGCAACGAACAAAGTGAGTTTTGCACCGTATTTATCAGACGCCATTCCGCCAATAAAATTGAAAATAGCATATCCCACAGAAAAACTACTAAAAACGATACCCATTTGTGTAGGGGATAAATGTAAATCTTCAGTAATAAAAGGGGCCGCAATCGACAGGGCCGATCGGTCCAGATAGTTTACAACACCAGCTAAGAAAAGTAATACTAATACAATCGTTCTTCCTTTTGTAAACATGTTTTTCCTCCTTATTATTGTAGTTAGTGAATTGAAATCGCTTACTTATTAGTATAAAAAAATATTATGATTGTCAGATCTCTAATAATTTTTTTTATCACTCCCTTAAGTTATTAAATGTAAGCACCTTCATTTTCTTACATAAAACGTCTACACAGAGATATTACCATATTTACATACTAGTATACTAGTATTATTTAAATTTTTTTGTCTTTTTTCAAAATATATAGTTTACTCTAACAATTACCGTTATCAATGGAACATAAAAAAGATGACCCCTATTCAAAATAGGAATCATCTCTTAAGTGCTTCTTAACTCTTTTTTTTCTGTATCCTTGATTTGGTACCAGTTTACCCAAGCCCTGTCGTCTTGTTTATTATGTTTATTACCTGATCCTGTTACCCTTTACTTTACAACGTTGAACGTTGTGCTCGCACTGCTTGAATTATAATTTGCTAAGGTAGTAGTTGCGGTAACAGTAAATTTTCCACGCAAATTTTTGGTTATGAAGTAACTATAGGTATACGTACCATTAGCATCCGTCTTACCAGAAACCGATGTCACGATGCCTTTTGGATTTTTCACAGTCAATGCTACCGTTGCACCACTCAAAGGGTTACCATCGCCGTCTTTCACTGTCTTGGTTAGTTTGGCAGTATTGCCGGTGCTATATTGGCTGCTGCCAGCCATCACATTAGTCACGGTTTGTGCAATAGTTTGTGTTGTTTAATAGCTATCTTGGAATTCCCTCTAGACTAAAATCAGCATTTAATGGGCCAGCTTTAATAGATTTTTCGATTCTTTTTCCTATATAATTATCATTTGATTTCTTTGCGGTTAGCCTTACTATGAGTTCATATTCATTTACACTATTAAATGATAACCACTCTAAAAATACACCCGTTTCTTCTTCAGCTAAATCTGAGAAAACACATTCTATTCTTATATTGTCCCTTACATCACCGTATCTTAAGCAATTTTTGAATAAACGGGTCTTGCTGCATGGAAAACACGAGATTAAAAAAAACTTGTAGAAACACCGCTCTACAAGCTTTTCTGCCCCATTGACTTAGTGTAATGTATACGATGAATAAACAAGTGGTGTACCATGCCCAAAAACACAAATACCCAGGCAGCCAGTGCAACATACACCATAAACCGAGGTATCACTGTTAAAAACGGAACCCCCAGCGCCTTAGACAACTGATAGGTGCTTGTCGTATACATCGCTAGCGGAAACGCCATTCCCCAAAACTGCGGATCATACGATAAAGGATAACGATGATACAGATAACGCCAAATCATCAGGATAATCATCAGCGGAATCCACCAGGTACCCATAATCCAGAAAAACAACGTAAAGCCTTTTAAAAACGGAGTAATTTCAACCAGCAGCGGCCAATACTTGGCATTCAAAATGAGCGAAGAACCTGCCAACGTCGTAATCGCAACCGCCCCCATATTAATCCAGTACGGAGGTGTCATGGCTGAATGATCAAGCTTTAAAAAGGTAAAGCGGTAAAAAATCAACGTGATGATGTTGAGATACAACATACACCCAAGAAAATACATACATAACGTAAAAAACAAGACAACATCATGCCCCCGCTCCATATGGGACACAAGCAGCGTGCCAAGGATCGAGATTGAGTGCGTGGCGACCGCCGCAATCAACCATGCTCCATTAATCCCTTCGGCTAGCGCCGGCTTATCCTTGCGAATCGTAACCGCGGAAAAAAAGGTATACATAATTACGACCCATAAAAGAATCGCCAGCCCCCATAAATACATGGCAGCCGTATAAAGATTCGTCATAATCAAAAGCTGGCAACCAAACATACTGGTTCCGGCGACAAGCGTAAAAAATCCGGGACCGACGGTATGACTCATTATATCGGCAGCCATTCTAGGAAAATAGCAAAACAGCCGAATAATCGTTAAGATCCATAAACCAATATAAGCCGCTGTATTTAAATAGAGCAAAATCTTCGCAATCAAGTCCATTCCAAGATAATAAGTTCCGATGGAGAGTGCCCCCGTGGCCATTACCAGCGCAAAATAGCCCGGAAATAGATGAACTGCTTTTTGTTTGATGAAAGTAAACACGGTCTCCCCCCTATTTCGGTTTTCCCTCTATCATTTTATCATATAAAAGTTATATATCCCTGTCGGATTAATTAGAATTATAACGACCGTTAAATTACTTTTTTAAAAGAAATGCCCTGTAAAAACAAAAAGAAGCGTGAAGAACTTGGAAATGGTTCTTTCACGCGTCTCTTTCGTTTCTGTTTTCTAAGCCTCTTTTATTTCTTGCCCTGCATCTAAAAGGTGGCCGACATATGAAATGTCTTTGATTGTGACCAAAACTTCACCAGTTGGAACTTTTAACGATATACTTTCACCGATCTTACTAAGGAGAAGTTGTCTGCCTACCGGTGACAAAAAGGAAATATATCCCGAATCCGGATCAATTTGCTCCGGGAAACAAATAACATAATCCTCTGTTTCATGTTCCTCATCGTACAATACGGTTACCTTTGTACCAATATACACTTTCGGAAAAAAAGAAATGGAACTTTTACGCTTATTGCTTTTTAGAAGCTCCTCGACTTCTAATAAGTAGATATTAAAAAAGTGCTTTAACCGATCATGCATAGGTGTTGATGAAAGATAGAGGTTGATTAGCTCCTTTATATTTTCATCAATATAAACCAACTGTTGAACAAAGTATTCCTTACTTAGGTACACACTATGGTTCATAGTAGATAACCCCCAAGCTTGGATTAAACCGTTTGCAAAACTTTATTGACTTTTTCATGACGCAATCCTCCTGATTATAAAAATAAAACCTAGTATAAAAAAAGCAGATAACCGAGTACTACTCGAGTTATCTGTATTCCTTTAATAAAGGTCTCTGTATAATATTACCACACCCAAGTAAATAAATCATAATTCACTTTCCAATCCGCCAAAAAGGGCAGTGATATCACTGCCCCAATCCGTCTTTAGATCATTCTAAACTTCAGCGGTTCTCCCAATCTGCCTTTTAAACTTTGTGATAAAGAATGTTAATGTTGCAGCTAAGAATAATACAAAGAATATGGCAAGATGCCCGATATTAGTCCACATAAATCCATAGTCGCCGGTTGAAATGACTGCCCTAAACCCAGAAATAGAATAGGTCATTGGCAAGTAATGGTTGATATGTTGTAAGAAATTCGGACTAAGTTCGATTGGATACGTTCCCGCGCTGCCTGTTAACTGCAAGATTAAGAAAATAACCGCTAAGAATCGTCCAGGATTATCAAGTGCTGTAACTAGGAACTGGATAATTGCCATAAAGGTCCAGCTTGTAATGATACTTAACATAATAAAGTAAGGAACACTCTTGACTTCCAGCCCTAAGCCCATCAATAACACGGCATCCGCTAACAGCGCCTGGCCAATCCCCACTGCTAAAATAACCCCGGCTTTTCCCATGAACCAGCCAATTCCACTCTTGGGTTCGACAGCCGGATCAAACATTGGGAAAATAACAGACAACATAAGCGCACCGACAAATAAACTTAATGACAAGAAATAAGGTGCCAAGCCGCTGCCATAGTTTGGAACATGATTCATCTTGGTATCCTTCAGACTAACGGGTTTAGCAAACATATCATATACACGGTTATTCGCTTTGACATCACTGGCATCCTTCGCTCCGTTATCCAATTGATCGCTCAATTCTTTTGAACCATCCGCCAGTTTAGCCATTCCGCTCGTTAAATCGGATGAACCATCCGCAAGCTTGGTCATTCCGGTATTTAAGTCTTTTTGACCGGTATAAAGCGATGTTGTACCGGCAGCTAATTGATTCGCCCCTTGGGCCAGCTGATTTGTTCCATTTTTCAATAGTGTAGAGCCTGATGCTAATTGCCCTAAACCAGATGTCAGGCTGCTTGAGCCATTCACAATTTGGCCGAAGCCTGTTTGCGCTTCATTAAGCTTAGCACCAAACTGAGCCAAACCTTGCTTTAACTGTCCTTGGCCGTCTAGTACCTGTTTTGCTCCGCCGGACAATTGGTTAATTCCCTCCGCCAATTGTCCCTGACCTTGATTCAATCGGGCTGCACCGTCTGCTAAGGAACCTGCGCCTTGCTTAATTTGCTCAGCACTGCTCGACAACCCGCCTACACCTGCAGCGACCTGCTGGCTGCCTTGTGACAGTTGTGTCAAGCTACCCTTTAAAGCAGTCAATTGTGCCTTTTCAGTTGGGTCAGTCGTACTAGCTTCCATGCTGCTTACTTGACCGAGCAGCTGCTCCAGTCCTTGGCTTACAGTATCTGCTCCAGCCTTTGTTTGGTCTGCCCCTGCCTTCCATTTGTCTATAGATGCAGCAAGCTGCGAAGAACCATCTTGCAGTTGCTTTGAACCAGTTTGCAGACTAGGCAGATTGGCAGCAGCTGACGCTAACCCATCCGATAATTGCTGCGTGCCTGCTTCTGTTTGAGTCGCACCGGTCAACAATTTGGTATTGGCATCCTTCATTTGTGTGAGACCAGTACTAAATTGCTCTAATCCGGTTTGAACCTGTTTAGAGCCCGCCGAAGCTGAAGCCACTCCATTTGAAAAAGCAACCGACTTCTCTGCTAAAACTTCAAGGTTTCCCTTAATGGTTTTGGCCCCATCATCAACGGATTTTGCCCCATCCGCTAATTTTGCAGCGCCGCTGCCGGCAGTGGTAATTCCATCTCTTAAACTTTTAGCACCGTCTTTAGCTTCAGAAATACCATTATTTAGCTCTCCAGCACCGTCACTTGCCTTGTTCAATCCGTTAGCGACATCTTTTAAACTATTAAACACGGACTCGGCATACGTTTTTGTGACTGAACTCGACACTTCCTCTTTTATTTTTTCAATCGCAGAATCGCCTATTTTCGATGATAAATAATTATTTCCTTCATTAACGGTATAAATCAGCTTTAATTTTTCGGGATGATCACTTTGCAGGGTTGTCGCGTTTTTTGAAAAATCTTTTGGAATTTCGATCTCTAAATAATAATCCTGCTCCTTCAAGCCTTGTTTGGCTTTCGCTGCACTGACAAACTCCCAGTTAAAGCTTTTTTTCTCCTTTAAATTCTTAACTAAATCCTTCCCAATTGTTAACTTCTCTCCATTGTAAACCGCACCTTGGTCGCTATTTACAATCGCCACCGGCATTCGGTCCAAATGAGCGTATGGATCCCAAAAGGCCCATAAATAGGTGCCGCTGTAAAGCACCGGAATCGTCATCACACCGATAATAGCGATTAGCAATTTGCGCGTGCGAAGAATCCTCATAAATTCACTTTTCACCGATGTGAAAGCTTTCATGTTATTCACCTCATTCATCATTTTCAACCGTTTTGACTGAATTCGCCATTTGGTCATTTTTAAGCAAAAAAAGAAACGTATGTTGATTGACCGCTAAAAAAATTTATGCAGGCGGTCCGTATCCATAAAAGGCACATCCAACTGACCGTTTTAGTATTTCGGTCATTTTATTGACTGTATTACTATACCACGACTTATGATTGGATTCAACTATAAATACTGGTAAGTTGGATTCGATAAACAGTCCTAATAACCTGGAGGTTCCAGCCTAATTTTTTCAAAATAAAAAATTTCATACATTTACAAATTACGACAATTGTCTACCAAAAAATTTAGTAGAATAAGTAATAAATATTTAAGGTTATTTTAAGAATGTTGTAATATAATTGTAATGTTTGATTGAAGGCGAAAAGTAAAGTCGGTTGACGTTGATTGCTGGGTCACCGGTTGAGGGGGAATCTTTATGGAAAGTTCAGTAAGCGAAACAGTGGAAATTGATAGGCGACGGGTAAAATCGTCTAAATGGTTCAAAAACTGGAAGTTTATCACACCAAGTATCATTGTGATCTTGGCCATTATTTTGGGCGGTATCAACTATTATCAGGCAAACCACTTTAATGCAAATATAAAGATTAATGACATAAAAGTCAGTGGACTAACTGCTGACGAGGCACTAAAGAAATTAAAAACGGCTGTCTTAACCAACGAAGTATACGTCGGGCAACGGCAGATTTTAGATGGACAAGATACGAAAATGGAATTTACAGAAAAGGATCTGCCAGCCGTTAAAAAATTATTAGCAAACCAAAAGACACTATTTCCTTCTTCAAAGGCGAAAAACTATTCATTAATGCCCAGCAAAATGGATCAGTATCGCAGCCAGACAATGAAGAAACAAGTCGAAGAAAAGCTTCTTTCCATGAACAAAAGTTTAAAAGCGCCACAAGATGCCGAAGTTCATTTAGAACAAGGTAAAATCGTCGTCTCTAAAAGTGTGAGCGGAAATCAATATGAGATTGCCAGTCTATTAAAGGACTATGAAAAACAGGAATATAAAAGTGATATCCATTTGAATCCTGTCTATATCGAGCCAATCAAAGAAGACAGTCCAATCATTAAAGATGAAAAAAATAAGCTAGAGGCACTACTAAAGCGAACCGTGGATTATAAGGTGCAGGACAAAGTTTATTCCTTAAAAGCGAGCGATTTAATTAAAACCGCCGCGGTGACAAAAGATTTGAAGGTTTCCATTGATGCAACTGATTTAAAAAACAAGATTTCTGAAATTAATGAAACTCAATCGACATTAAATAAAAATTTCCAATTCAAGACCCATTCAGGTTCAGTCATTTCGGTTAAAGGAGAAGGCTATGGCTGGGCATTAGATGAGGACAAAGAAGCCGCTCAGCTTCAGGCCGCTTTCGAAAAGGGCGAGAAATCCCTTTCTGCTTCTCATATTATCGGGCATGGCTGGAGTGGTGAAGGCTACGGTTACAATACGACCTCAAATAATGGCATTGGCGATACGTATGCTGAAGTATCAATTGCCGAACAGAAGATTTGGATTTACAAAAACGGAAAATTAGTCGTTACAACGAATGTCGTAACCGGTAAACACAGCACGGGTGAAGATACATCAAAAGGAGTTTGGTATATCCTTTACAAACGAACACCATCTATCCTCAAAGGCTCTCACGTAGGCAGTGGTTCTTATGAGGTGGAAGTCCAATACTGGGCGCCATTCACCAACAGCGGCCAAGGGTTCCACGATGCCAGCTGGCGGTCAAACTGGTCAAGCACTGCCTACCTAAAAGCAGGATCCGGCGGCTGCGTCAATACACCATCAAGTATCATGAAAACCGTTTATAATAACCTCAGCACACATGAACCGGTTGTCATTTATTAAAATCACGGGGACGGTTCTTCTGCTTCTTAGAAGCAGAAGAACCGTCCCTTTGCATCTTCATCCATCGTTTATTTGAATAAATAACCTGATACTACATATCCTATTTCTGTTTAGGGGGTGACAAATTATGACGAATCAAAATAATAAAGAAAATCAACAAAACAACAACAGTATTGCGAACAGCTTAAAGAATACCGCCGGTTCTGCATTTGAAACGGTTCACAATGCCTTAGAAACGACTGAGAATGTTGCCATGAAAGCAGTTGATGCTACGAGCAACGCGGTAAACAGTGTCACTGGCAACAACAACGACCGTGACAATCAAGAATAGAAAAAGGTGTCCCAAAAGTATTAACTTTATGGGACACCATCTATAATATTATAAAACCTGGTCTAACCGCTCAAGAATTCTTCTTTTTCCATATAGCATCATTCCGGTTTCAGCTAAATCATGAATCATCGATCTATTTGTAAACGCCCCGAAAATGATCCCTGCAATTGGAACCATTTGAAACAGCTTTTTCCAACCAAATTGATCTCTGTACGTATAGACAACCTCTCGCCAGCCTTGGAGCTGAGAAATCGTTTCATCCGATCTGCTTCCTCGCCCTGAATAGCTCGAGAGTTCATGTAGGATGGCTCGTTTTCCAACAATATCAGCTGAAGAAAACTGCAGGCATTTCACCATAAACACCCGTTCATTTTGATCGCTTGGGTCATAGCCATGAATAATCGCAATTTCCTGCAGTGTTTTTAAAGAAATAGCGATTAAAGCTGGGATATCGATAGCCAAAGTAAAAATTCCGCCGATCCCTGTGCTGGCCCCTTGAATGGCAGCAAATTTCTTCCTCTGCTTGGTAAGATCTCGGCTCAACTTATTCATAGTCGTTACAGGAATATCTTTGATATCTGCTAGATCGTTGATCGGCTTCCCGATCTCTTTTTCTACCTTTTTAAAAATCGTCTCTTTTTTAATGAGATAGCTGCCGCCCGTTTGGATATAAGAACCGATTTCTTCAAGCAAGCTCCCCACTTTATTGTGAATGAATGATGGAGTTATTTTATCCAAAAGCTTAAACGGAAGCCGGCCCAGCCGCTCCCAAATCCACAAATCACTCTGGTCCTTTTCCCATTTTTCTATGACGGAAAGTTGATTCACTAGTTCTTCTCTTGTTTCCATGACTGCTTCATCACCTTTATTTCTTATCAATGGTTGATTTATATACGAACACGGACCTATTTGGTTTCAAATGGTAAATCAGGCGGACAGCGGAAACAAATTTTCGCACCTATGTTTTGCTTATTATTTACGATCGTTCGTCACCTGTATACCACTTTGATGAAAACATAAAACTACAACGGATTTTTTAAAATGGTTACTTCCTTATTTAAAAATGCCCAATGCTGAGGTGCCGGCAAACCGATGTGCCAATACGTTGTTCCGGCTAATCCGTAACTATCAAGCAGTTTATACTTTTCCATATAACTGCGGATGTCCTCAAACCAAACAATGTGCTCCTCGGTGCCGGACCAATAACGAAACCATGGTGATTTCGCTGTTTCGTCAAATTGAATCGATTCTCCAACTGAAATGGCTTTGTTTTGCGCATTGAGCACAGACAATCCTTGATTAGCATGAGTAGTAACCACTTTGTCATACCCATACAACGGCAGCGCCATGAATAACTTTGGCGGGCTGACTTGCGTAATGGCATACTTAATCACTTGTTCTACCCAACCGTATGGTGAAATGGGATCAGGCGGTCCACCAGGATAGCCATAATCCATCGTCATAACTGCCATCAAATCAACCGCTTTTCCAATTGCCTCATAATCATACGCCCCGACAATCCGATTGGCCGGTAAATCGGCTGCCTTCGCGTGAACATTAACTTGTAAAAGTAAATTCCCTAATTGCTGCTTTAAATCTGTTAAGAACATTGTAAAATCATTACGCCGTGCCGGCGGGATAAATTCTAGATCAAGGCTCACCCCTCCAAACCCTCTACTAATAGTGAGATTGACGATGCTCGTGACTAAATTCTGTCGATAGGTTGGATTCCCAAGGACCCCACCTGCCAGTTCAGCACTAAAGCCACTGGCGATATAATTCCGGATCATTAATAAGGGTGTCATATTTAATTGCTTGCACTTTGTCACAATGGCAGTATCGTCTATTTGAGCGAAAGCGTAACCCTCATTAGTAAACGCATAGTTCACGACCGCGACATAAGAGAGTTGGTTGGATAAGGAATCTAATAGGGAAAGGTTAGGCCCTGAAGGAACAAAAAACCCAATCGTCCGAACGGCTAATTTGGTCGGAGAAGGTATGGTAATCATCTGCCCGATGTGAAGTTGATTTATATTGATCCCCGGATTAGCTTTACGAATCAAGGAAAGATTGGAATTAAATCGTTGCGCTATTTCCCAAAGGGAATCACCTGCTTTTATTTGATAAGCTCTTGTTGGCAGAGAATCGTCGGGAAGATACAGGGCAAGACCTGGAACAATTTCAGTTGTAGAAGGTAACCCGTTCAAACGAACAATGGTTGGAATGGAAACCTTATATTTTTCGGAAATGGACCACAGATTTTCAGCCGTACCAACGACATGTACAGTCATCGTCCTCACCTCTTCCATACCATCATATTAGCGGGAGGGGGGAGAATATACTTCGTGCAGGAACGAAAAAACGGACTTTTGTCACAAGTCCGCTTTTCTTGCCAATCAAAATCTTTCAAGCAGTTCAATTATTACTTTATATGTAGAGGTGGTATCCATATAGGCGTATCTTCCTTTGCCATTCCAGAAATTTCCCCTTTGAATCATTGGATAGCCCATATCCTCCATTAACTTCACTTTTTCATCCATATCATTTACCAAAAATGAAATATGGTGGACCCCTTCTCCTCGTGTTTCCAGATGCTTTTTCCACGTACTTGGTGAATCCCCTGGCTCGATTAATTCAAGTTGAAGTAAAGGGGTATTAATAAACATATATTTTGATCTACCCTCAGTTGGTTTTCCTTCAAAAACAACTTGAGTAAGCTCACTTGGACCGGACTGAATAACAAGAGGTTTGTCTACACCTAATAACTTACAATACTCTTCTGCAGCAGCATCAAGATCTTTTACGACAATAGCAAGCTGCTCTATTTTATTCGTCCCTAATAACGGGGTGAAGACATCCGTTTTAGGAGCGGTATCTCTCGGTTCAGCACTTTCTAAGAGCTCCATTAGTGTCTTATGACTCTTTAAGGTATCGACATATACATATCTTCCGTCACTGGAAGTAAATTCTCCGCTTTGGAGCAATGCATAACCATTTTCCTCAAAAACAGGAAGTTTATCTTTAATGGAATCCACGTCAAAGGCGAAATGATGAATCCCTTCACCTACTGTGTCCAAAAATTCACGCATAGTCCCAGGTTCTTGATCTGGTTCAATCAGTTCAATTTGCACTGTGGGTGTATTCATGAATACGAGCTTACTGCGGGAATCACTTGGCTGGCCGCGAAAAGTGACTTTTGAAACTTCACGATCACCTGTTAAGAACCAAGTTGGTTTCGGTATACCCAGAAGTTGAGCAAATGCTTCTGATGCCTGCTCAATATCCCGAACAACAAATGCAATTTGATTAATGACGTTATTTCCAGATAACGGCTTTTTTCCGGTCAAGGATTCAGTCATTTAACATTCACCTCAGTTAGTTATTTTCACTAATCAACCAAGCCCGCGAACAGCCAATCCTCCGTCGCTGGAAATCACTTCACCCGTGATCGCACGTGCCTGTTCTGAAGCAAGCAGGATATATGCCCCCACATGGTCTTCCGATTTCATCGCAATTTGCAGTGGGTTCCGTTTTTTAATACTCTTCTCTTTCGTTTCATTATCAACGATCTTTACGAAGGGCTCGAGCGGCGGAATAACATGTAATGCCGTTAAAGTACCTCCTGGGGCCACCGCATTCACTCGAACTTCAGGGGCTAATTCAAACGCAAGCTGACGCATTAAACCAATTTGAGCATGTTTGCTCGCGGTGTACCAGACTCCGCCTCCATCTGGATAGAATCCTGCCCCAGAAACAGTAAAAATCATATTCCCGGATGTTTTCTTAAGCTCCGCAACGGAGGCCCTTGCCCCATTAAAATAGCCCTTCACATTGATATCCATCAGCAGATCATAAGCAGCTGACATCGCTTCCGATGTAACATGTTCAAACTTGGCAAATCCATCAAAAACACCTGCATTGGCAACAAAGACATCTAACTTCCCAAAGGATTCAACTGCAGTTTCAACTGCACGAACATGGTCTTCATATACCGTTACGTCACCATCGATACATTGAACCTTTTCACCAAATTGCTGTTTTAATTCATGTAACCCTTCTGCTGACCTATCAAGGACCGTTACAGCCGCACCTTCTTTGATAAATGCTTCTGTGACAGCCCTTCCAATACCGGAGGCACCTCCGGTCAAATAAATAGATTTGCCGCTAAGCTGAGCCATCAAGTAAGCCCCTTTCTCTTCAGCCATTAAACAAAAATAGCGAGATTTCTTGTATTTAATGTGGTTTGGTCTACAATGAACACGCGCTTCGACAGCTTCCATTCCCCATCCACATATGTAAATTCATCGTGCCGTTCCCCAGAAATTAAATCGTGATGAATATCTGTACTTCGACTGCGATAAATGGTCAAATAACTGTTTACCACCGCTTTTTTATTCGGAACATATTCAAGAAGGCGGACATTATTAACGGATCTTCGTGTCCGAGAAGGAGGAATTTCTGCCCAGGCATAATCCGTTTTTAAACGGTCTACGCGAATCTTCAACAATTCAATATCATCATGAAATGCAAACATATCTAAGGAATAATCCGGACGTTCAATCCCTTCCTTATTTACTCTTACCGGCATTTGATAGGTAATGTCAGGGTGCAGCAAGCTAAACCAGCCATCAAAGTCAATATCATCTAGCAGCTTTGCTTCTACATACAACCATTGTTCAAATTCATAGGTTGCCAGCATTTTCTCTAAACTCATCCGTAATCCTCCAATCTTTTTAATAGAATCTCTCCAGCTTCAGAAAAAATCAAGAAGTCATGAGATCGAGCCAGTATCGATAAAAGTTCCGTTGATTGGCCTCTGTGAATTTATCATCAAAAACGACACCTGGTCCAATAAAATCCGCTACAGGTTTCCGGTGTAAGCCCATCGTATAATTATAGGTAAGCCCTTTCACTAGTGGCATCGGACCAGCGGCCGCAGCAGTAATATCCGTAAATACCTCGGTGTCATCCTGTTCAAAGATTCCTGAAGGACTGAACGTTAAAATAAACGACTCTCGAGAACGTCGTTTCCAATCATCAGAAGCATTTTTCTCTACTAAAAACCAAGTAATGACCTCCATTTTATCCACATCAACCGGTCTCCAAAGGCGGACAGAGGTATTAGAGATCAACTGGCCTTTTACTTTCGTATGGGAAATTAAGAAAGATAGATTAGGAAAGATATTGCCAATCATATTTTTTAAATTAAATAGTACGTCATACTGTTCTTCTGTTAAATTAGACTTGTACTCTTCTTTAAGTTCTTCCGGAAAAGCAAAATCAGGATTCGGTGTGCCAAGATTTAGCCCATGCCCATTTTTTGTATAGATTTGATAGCCTTTTTTCGAATAAGTTGCACTTGGGACCATTCCCAATTTAACAATTGAACCATGAGTAACCATGGTATGATAGGAGTCACCTACAAAATTATCCGCACCAATTTTCCAGTTTGATTGGATAATAAATCTTTGCGGCGGTCCGATGACTTCCATTTGCGCCCGGCCTGCTAAAATATCAAGATACCATTTAAAGTCACCTAAAAAATCTACTAAAGGCTCGGCTTCGTCATTCCACGTGCCAAACATAAGACCTTTGTAAGATTCGATTCTGATTTTATGGAGCCCTAATCCAGATTTATCGAATCCCTCCCCATAAAGATCCTTTTGAAGCGGTACTCCAATACAATCCCCGGTATTTTTAAAATTAAAGCCATGATACGGACATGTAAATGATGATTTATTTCCTGCATCTGCCCGGCACAGTTTCATGCCGCGATGGGTACACATATTATAAAGACCGCGGATTTCACCATCTGCACCTCTGGTAATAATGACGGAATAGCCTGCTATGGCTCTTGTAATAAAATCATTTTTGTTGGGGATCTCTGATTCATGACCAATAAACAGCCAGGTTTTTAAAAATACTTTTTTGTGTTCGATGTCATAAACCTTTGGATCACCTAAAAGAAAGGCAGGAATTGCGCCACTTTCAGGCTGCACCGATTCTTTTAAATAGTCAATCATGTCTGTTTGCGACATTTCTTCAAGCTTGATGTTCGTTTTCATCATATGCCTATTCCCCCTTACTATTAAATGTTGTTTCCTATTTACAGGAGAATATTGTCTAAAAAGATTGGGTTTCCCCTGTTTTCTTTTCTAGAATACTATAATGGCTATCCATATCTTCATTCTACCATCTAACCTACCTTAACTACTGCATCTTTATTTTTCAATACAGACAATACACTTAAGGCTGCTAAGTAGCTTGTTTTAGGATTATTAGGCATCGGATCATTTTCTACTTGAAGAGATAATGCTCCGAAAGACCCTGCAGCCTCTATCAAGTGACTATTTTTTCTCACAGCTGGATCGGAAATTATTTTTACTCCTGTTTTATCGGGTCCCAGTCCTGCCAAGGACAAAATAATCGATACATTTATATTTTTAGGGAATAATTCTATAGCTTCTTTTGCAGTGCCTTCGAACATCACTTGCTCTCTATCGGCAGGAGCACCAGGCAATGCCATAGGCGGTTTCCTCGTAATAATCGAAACAGATTCTAGTTCACCAATGGATTTAGCTGCTTTTAAAATATCCAATCCGCCAATTGCACCGGCCGGCAAATAAATTTTCGAGCGGGCTTCTTGGCATATTCTTTCTAGCTGTTGATAAAAATGGCCATCAGCTAGAGCACCCACACTGCTTACGACTAAATCTTTTCCACTTTTTAAAATAGCAGCAGCGTAGTCTTTTACTACTTGAATATTCGCCGCTTCTATGACTAAATCAATCGCAGCAGATTCGATTAGTGATTGAATATCGAAATAGTTTTCTGTATCAAATTCCCTGGCAAGCTGTTCGGCACTTTGCTGGTTGCGGGTATAAAGGCCAACAATCTTTCCGTCTGGAAGAAGACCATCCCTATTGATGCTTTGAAGAAGGAACTTTCCAATATTTCCTCCGCCAATCAACCCTATTCTCATCAGGCATCCCCCTTTTTAGTTGGCCAGACCATATGAATCTGCGAAATATTCTAGACCGCAATGTCTCGTTTCACGGGACAGGCCGCTTTCTTTTAATCCAGGGAAATCGAGGTGAAGATCTTGGAAAACCGTGTGGTTATTATGAAAAACGGCCCCGGCTTCCAAGCGGTCGGCTAATTTGATCGCAAGTGTTTCATCCTCTGTCCAAACAGACGCCCGTAAACCAAATTCACTATCATTTGCAAGCCTTAGTACTTCATCCATATCTGAAAACGGCAATACCGGGATCACCGGACCAAATTGTTCTGCACGTACGATTTCACTTGTTTGGTCTACTCCAGTAATGATGGTCGGCATGATAAAATAGCCTTGATCCCATGATTCAGGATCGAGTTGAATTCCTCCAGTCCATACAGTTGCCCCTGACTCTGCTGCCCGTTTGATCAGACCATTAACATATTCATATTGGGATTTATTATTTAACGGACCCATTTCAACATCAGGCTGAATCCCGTTTCCAACTCGAATTCGACTGAATTCCTTCTTTAATTTTTCAATGACTTCCTCATACCTAGATTCATGAACATAGATTCTTTTAATCGCTGAGCATACTTGCCCTGCCGCACGAAGGATTCCGAAACGCAGGCGTTTGATCGCCTCTTCATCCAATTTGGCATCAGCCAGAACAATCGCCGCATCATTTCCGCCCAGTTCCATGTACAGTTTCTTTACCGTACCGGCCGCTGAACGCATGATTTCTTTACCAGTTTCCGTACTGCCAACGAACGCAATCGTACGAACCCTTGGGTCAGAGCAAAGAGCATCGCCAATCACACTACCGGAACCTGATACCACATTAATGACTCCATCCGGAAAATAGGAAGCTGCCACCTTTAAGAACGTCATAATCGTTAATGGACAGCTGGTTGCTGGCTTTACGACTACTGTGTTTCCAGCCAACACGGCTGGTATAACCCGCTTAAATGTAAGAATCAGTGGAGAATTCCAAGGAGAGATAATGGCTGCCACACCGCGCGGCCGCTTTCTGATTTGCACTTTTTGGCTGCCTGGTAAACTTTCAGGCTGCCACCATTCTAATAATTCTTCCGCCCCTTGTTTCATAATATCTACACACCTGAGCAAATCCTTCTTCGCTTCAACTAGTACCTTACCATTCTCGCGGACTAGTAAAGTGACATTCTCTTCAACGATTGCTTTAATTTCCTCGGCTGCAAGCCTCATCCGGGTTGCCCGGTCACAAATATCACTTTGCGACCACCCTTCATATGCCTTAGCAGCAGTGAACACGGCTTGGTCTACATCATTTTTTGAACATAAAGCCACCTCACCAACAACTTCACCCGTATTAGCCGGGTTCGTTACAGCTGCTGTTTGTTCTGCTTGAATCCACTTTCCGCCGATTAGATATTTGCCTGAAACAAATGGATACGTTGAAATCACTATCTTTCCTCCTTATAATTTTTTCGGTTTAAAGGCATCTGCTGCTCCTGGAGGTCCTCCAAATGGTTTGGCCATTGGGCCGACTGCTTCCATGTCTACAACAATCATCGTTGGCTTTTTGTTTTCTACAGCCTTCTCAAGCTCTGTAACAAAATCCGTTGGGGAACCAATACGTGAGGCATCGAATCCCATCGACTTTGCTAATAACACAAAGTCAGGGCTTAATAAATCAACCGCTACCTGACGGCCATATGCGGCACTTTGAATATTTCGGAGCACACCATAACCGGCATCATCAAACAACACAACAATCAATGGCAGTTTTTCCTGCGCTGCGGTTGCCATTTCACCGACATTGACCATGAACCCTCCATCTCCTGCCATCAGTACGACAGTACGATCCTTATCACTCATTTGCGCACCAATGGCGGTTGGCAGCCCTTGACCAATCCCGCCGCCCGACGCATGGATCGAGGTCCTTGGTTCATAGATTTCAAACAGGCGGCTCCCCCACACATTTGCTTGAACGGTTACATCACGGACCAAAATCGTATTGATAGGTAACACTTCTCGCATACCATCAAGGATTTGTTCATAGGGACCAAGTGTAGCTCGTAACTGAGCCCGCAGCTCTTCCCGGACAGAGTGCACTTCATCAAGATAGGAAGGATCTGGAACAATCGATTTATGGGATAGTTCTTGATTTAATGCCTGTAAAATTTGTTTCGCGTCGCCGACCAGTCCACAGGTAGCTTCATAGTTCCGATTAATGGCCATCCAGTCGGCATCGATGGCGATATGTTCTTTTGGAACAGGAACTTTCCAATTGGATGTTTCATTCCCTCTAAATCGAACACCGATACTGATTAACAGGTCAGCGTTTTTCAGCAGGTTTTTTGTTAATTCAGAAGCGGCAAAGTGGCCGATGCATTGTGGATGATTTTCAGGTATACTTCCTTTTCCAGATTGGCTTGTGATCACAGCTGCCCCAAT
This sequence comes from Bacillus sp. ISL-18, assembly GCF_018613415.1. Taxonomy (GTDB): domain Bacteria; phylum Bacillota; class Bacilli; order Bacillales; family Cytobacillaceae; genus Neobacillus. The sequence continues at coordinate 42,140 of NZ_JAGGQG010000004.1, forward strand.
CATTTCAGCTAATGCCTCGACTTCTTTGGATGCGCCAGAGGAAATCACTCCTCCTCCTGCCCAAATCACTGGCCGGCGGGCATGATTGATTTTAGTTATTGCCTCTTCAGGCAAGGATGGAATAGTTTTAATAGTTGGAGCTGTGGTTATGATTTCTTCAATCGGATGATTAGGGATAATAGCAGATTGGAAATCAATGGGGATTTCAAGTGTTACTGGTCCTGCTGGATATGCAAACGCGTCTTGTATGGCTTGTCTCACGACTGCAGAAGCTTGCTCGGGTCTTCTTAAGCGGACTGCTTTTTTACACGAACCTTCCATCATGGACAGCTGGTCTTTGCATTCATGGATATACCCTCTGCCAGTTCCTAAGTATGGAGAAGCTACCTCACCGGTAAGATGAAGAACAGGAACTCCTGCTGCCCATGCCTCAATTAAGGAACCTGCTGCATTTCCTGCTCCTGTCCCAGTGCTCGTAATGACAACTCCTAATTTCCCAGTGGCTCTGGCATATCCATCTGCCATATTGACCGCGCCGCTCTCTCCGCGGGAACAGACTAAATGAATACTTCCTTCACGAAGAATCGCATCATAAATCGGCATATTATGGATACTAACAATCCCAAATGCTACTTCCACTCCAGCACGAACAAGTTCATTCACAACTGCATCAGCAGTCGTAAATTCCTTTTGATTTTGTTCACTCATCATTCATTCCTGCCTTCTTCTATAATTAAAGCGCTTTCCCTAGCGCTCCAGCTGTTTCTATTGTTGATCCCGAGACATAGCTAGCTTGGCTTGAGGATAAAAACAAAATCACACTAGCTACTTCTTCTGCTTCCCCTACTCTGCCTAACGGGATATTTCTCTTTTTAGCCAAATCGGCATAATAATCTTCCGCTTTCATGTCGGGGGCATTTTTTAACCTGCGCCGCTCCCATTGATCCGTTCGAATCAACCCAAGGCTTACAGAGTTGACTAATATATTATCTGATGCAAGCTCTTGTGACAGAGTCTTACTTAAATTCAATTGCCCCGCTCTGGTTGCAGCAGTGGCAATCATATGCCTTTCCGGCTCTTTTGCTAACGTAGCATTAATATTAATGATTCTGCCGCCGCCCCGCTTGATAAAATAAGGATGAACCGCCTTGACTGCATAAATAATGGCAAAGTATTTTAACTGAATCTGCTGTTCCCATTGTTCTTCCGTTACATCAAAAAAGTAGCCCATCACACTTTGTCCTGCAGCATTCACAAGGATATCTATCCCGCCAAAGTTAGCAGCTGCTCCGTTTATAAAAGTGTTCACATCGTCCTTACTGGTTACGTCACATGTCGCTGCAAAAATGGAATCTACTGTTCCAAATTTCAGCAGATGATCGTATGCTTTTTCTTTTCTTTCTATATCTCTTCCACAAACCGCTACTCTGGCACCTTCCTGAAGAAACATCTCAGCTGTTTTTAATCCAACGCCAGATGTGCCGCCCATAATAACAGCTACCTTATCTTTTAATCCTAAATCCACGGTACCACCCCTTTTCATCCAGCCGCTAAACCAATTCTATTACATCCACCCAACCCGGGTCTGGCTTTCCAGCCATCGCTGCCCGTGTTTCCGGTTTTGGAGGTCCGGCAATTCCCCATTGGTCCATGAGATGCGGAACACGTTTCCAGACACGCGCACGCCATTCTGACTCATCTTCAATCGTTTCTAAATAGCAGGTATACTCCATTACGAACTTTCCGGGATCTTGAAAGTAGCAAAATATATTATCACCAGGACCATGGCGCCCAGGGCCCCAAATCTCTTGATAGCCTGCCTTTCTTACATTACTAATTCCTCTCATAACCTCATCCACTGTATCCACTTCATACGCGATATGATTAACAGAGGGGTGTTGATCCTGATTGAAGGCAATCGAGTGGTGTTTCCTGTTACAGCGAAGGAAGGACATTTGGTGCTCACTCCAATCGGTCACCTTAAACCCTAAGACATTCGTATAGAAATCAGTAATCATATCAAGGTCTTTCGTATTCATCACGACATGGTTAAGTTTGACCGGATCCACATTTTTCTTTTGCCAAATAGTGGTATGCATTTCCACCCAGGCGGATAATTCGATACATCGATTTTCAGGATCGACAAAACGTAAACCATAACCCTTGCCCTCTTCATCTAGATACCCCGGAGGTGAAACAATCTTCACGCCCTTTGAAGCAAGAATTTCGGCTGCCTGGTCGACGGCATTTTTATCCACCATTCCAAATGCAATATGATGCAGGCCGCTTTTTTCACCGGCATGCAGGCTTAAGATATGATTTTCTGGACCTGCTCCCCGAAAGTAAACCGATTGTTCATCCTGTGAAACTTTATCTAAACCCCAAATTTTTTCATAAAAATCAGCTTGTTCTTTTAGAACTGGGGTAATTAAGCTAATATGCCGTAAATGCGTAATTCCTAACATCTCGCCACCTCGACTTTTAATAAACTTTTAAATTCAGGCAGGGATGATCCCGTATTGAAGTAGGAGGACCATCCCTGTCAATGAAGACTTTTTCAGGAATCAGGGAGTATGCTTAGTTGAGACATCTGCCTAATTTTTAAATTAGTTTCCTTTAATAATGGCTTCTCTTTCTTTTGCCCGCTGGATACGAAGTTCTTCTAAAGCACTGCCTCTTGGATAGGTTGGTAAATTCGGCTTCACTGCTCCTAACATAACCAGCATCAAAGCCTCTTCGTCACCATCGTTTCGAATCCCACGATATACTCCCGGTGGGGAGCTAATACAATCTCTCTCATTTAAGACGATTTCATGGATTTCGTTTTCACCCTCTTCCTGGATAAGCGCTGTCACACTTCCCTTAATGACAAAGAAAACTTCTTCCACATCGTCGTGTAAATGAAGCGGTCCCTCACATCCCGCTGGTAAAACCATCGTGCTTAGTGTAAAGTGTTCTGCCGCAATGACATTGGCATCGTTATTAGCTGTGGCACCACGTCCAATGTATCTCATTTGCGCTCTGCGATAAGCCGGGTTTATTTCTTCCTGAAACTTCAACACATTCCAATCAAGAGAGCGATCCTTTAACCTCGCAACATATTTGTTCTCAAACGCTTCTAATGAAAATTTCTCTTGGGACATTCATAACACTCCTTTTATGTTTTATATATAAAACATTGTTTTGTTTATAAACCAATAATAAATCCCAATATTATAATTGTCAATTAAAAATATTGAGAAAATTCGATTTCTTACAACGGTGTTTTGTATAGGAAACCAACACCCGTATTTATATGCTTTTAAACAGTTACTTGATTAGGCGGCAAATTCTCCATTTTAAGCTCAGATGCCTCTTTTTTTAATGTAAACAGATACGCAGCGAAACCTAGCGCAGCCGCAATAATTAGCATCACGATAGAAGGGCCAAAGTCCCCGCCAGAAACATCAACCATCCAGCCCATAATATAGCTTGAAAAACCGCCAAGGATATTGGTGAATCCCATCAACCCGGCAGCACGTCCAGCTGTTTCAGGCGTAGAGAATTTGACGATAAATAAATTACTTATATGGAAAACACCGCCTTGCGATCCCATTGCTAAGCCCATACAAACCCCGGCCATTACTGGCTGCGGAGATAATATGGCAGCAGTTAAGAAGGTAGCCGTTAAAAGAAATAAAATAGTCGCTATTAAACCAGGACGTTTCGTTTTATCCGCTAAAAATCCGCAAATTAATACAAAACCTAAAGCAAATAGCCACGATAAAGAGGTGATTCCAGTCATCGCCTCCCTTGTGAAACCCTTTGCTCCGACTAAATAAGTCGGGAGCCAAATGCTAATACCAAAAAATAAGAACGACGAAACTAACATTCCAAACCAAACAATCCAATAACGGAAGTCTTGCGTAAAGTTTAGTTTTTTAGTAGATTCTTTGGAATCTGAATGCCGAATATAGGCCAATTCATTTTTATCTAGTCCTGGATGTTCTTCAGGGGTATCACGAGTTAAGAATATAAACATTGGAAGTACAATTAAAACATTAAACGCAGCTAAAGCGAAAAAGGCAGCCTGCCAATGGAAGGTAGCAATAACTAGTGTTAATATTACAGCTCCACATGCAGGTCCTAAATAGTTTCCTGCCAGCCAAGAAGATTGCGCCCTGCCTAGTTCACGCTGGTTAAACCAGTTGGAAATGAACTTTCCGCAAATGGGGATCATCATACCTTCACCCATTCCAAGAACAATACGACTAACAATAAACATTTCATAAGAAGTGGATAGCCCGCCAATAACCATGGTCAGTGCCCATACAGAAAGACCTAAAATGCCTGTCTTTCTAGCTCCAAGTTTGTCAATGATAAATCCCCAAAAGATATTAGACAATGCATAGGAAATGGTAAATACAAAGGTAATCATTCCAATCTTGGCATTCCTATCTGCTCCTGTTAATCCAAGATCATGTAAGAAGCCTTGATCGGTTTGAATAATAGAAATACCTAATTTATCAATTTGTCCAAAAAACCAAAAGAAGAAAATAGGCATCGCAATATAGATCCATCGTTTGTTACCTTTCAGCATGAAAGAGCCCCCTTTTCAAATGAATACGCTTCCAAATTATTATTCATAGTATACTATAATTCAAAGGCTATAACTGACTTTCACTCCTCCTTTTTTAATTGTTGCCAGCAGTCCTAGTGTTTTATATATAAAACACCGTTTACCACTAAGTCTATTTTAAAATTTTAAGAAAATTGTGTCAACATAAAATATACGTTTTGTTTTATTATTTAAAATACGTTTCATATACAAAACAAATAATGCATAATAAAAAGCTTGCATCGAGCTGCAAGCTTTAATTCATTTTAGTATGATAGCCCATAAAACCGGATAATATTTTAGAAACTTCAAGCACTTTTGGTAAAGCCACTTTTTCAATAAATTCACTATTGAACGTTTTTTCTGTTGCGACAATGTTAAGGGCTGCCATTACGTTCCCGGTACGCTCGAATACAGGAGCTGCAACCGATTGAATTCCATGGTGAAACTCTCCCTTTGTAATCGCATATCCCTTTTGCCTAATGGCAGCCAATTCCTGCTGAAATTCCATGTAATCGGTTTGCGTTCTTTCCGTATATGGTTTTAAATTAGAGCCAAACAAGATTTGATTTAATTGGTCCTGAGGTTGATAGGCAAGCTGGACTTTCCCATTTGCAATGGCATGAGCAGGCAGCCTTAACCCAATATTCACATTAACCGCCGAAACACCTCTAACAGGCGCACTGCCAACATAAACGACTTCTTGACCATCCAATATCGATAAATGACAAGATGCCCCTGTTTCATCTCTTAATTTTTCTAAATATGGCTGCGCTATTTCCGGGAGTTTCAATGTGCTTAAATACGCAAATCCTAATTCTAAAACCTTTGGGGTTAAACTATAGCGTTTCGTATGTTCATCCTGGTGGAGGTATCCCAAAGTTTGGAGTGTATACAATAATCGAAAAGGAACTGTCCGGCTCACATCTAGTTCTTTCGCGATTTCTACCAACGATAATGTCGGGCGCTCCTCACTGAATAGCTTTAATATCTCCAATCCTCTTACTAAAGCATTGGCATTATAACGTTCCTTTTCATCTTTTACCATAACGATTTCACCATCTCATTATCTTTAATTTACTTATTCTACTATTTTCATGAAGTTTAATCAAAGAGGGCATTACAGTGCTGATCCTTACCCTTATCTAAAGAGGTTAGAAAGTCTAGGACAATGGAATTAAATTGATTGGGATCCTCTTGATAACACAAATGACCTGTTAAAGGGATCGTAACAAAGGTTGAATTTTTAATGGCATCATGGAAAATCTGTGATTCAGATACCGGCGTGACTTTATCTAATTCTCCACAAATGACAAGGGTAGGTACAGAAATGAGCGGCAGAATCTCCATTTGATTCAAATGAAAAAGTGAATAGGCTACTGATCGGAAGCCCATCGGTCTTATTTGTGAATAGATTCTTTCTGCCTCCTTCTTCACTTCAGGCGTCGGCTGTGGAGAAAGAAGCTCCGGTACACGCAGGGCAGCCAGTTCTTTTGGCGCTAATGTTTCAATGTTGGTTAATCGATTTTTTAATTTCTGTTCATTCACTTCCTTGCTTAAGGCAGCTGCCCCTCTGGTCGCATCAGAAATGATTAAGGCATCTACCATGTCCGGAAAGCGATAACAAAAATCTAGGGCAATGGCCGAACCCATAGAATGTCCCAGAAGTGTAACAGATTCATATTGTAAGTTATCAATAAATCCTTTTAATACATCTGCAAATTGTTTGAATTCCTTTAACTCCGCTGTTGGATCAGAACTTTTCCCATACCCAGGCGCATCCCAAGCGATAACCGTATAATGCTCTGATAAGCCCTTTAATTGTTTTTTCCATGATTGAGAGTTGTTCCCCATTCCATGTAAAATAATTAATGGAGCTCCCTCGCCCTCGATTTCAAAATGAATCTTTAAATCCTCTACTTGTAAATAAGGCATATACTCCCTCCAGAACTCCATGTTTTATTAGCGAAACAACGTTTTATAATTAAATGATAAATCAAATTTAGGAATAGTCAACGGAATTTTCTGAAGTTACTAAAATTGACATAAAGATTCTTCAACTAAATAAGCAGTGGTCCTCCTTTTAGGACCACTGCTTGTTCCATCAATCTTTTGTTAAGTTTACGTTTTTTTCTTTTTCCAGCTGGGCAATTCTTTCATCGATTGTACTGCTGAAGAAAGAACTCTTTACCTTCTGCTCTAAACGATCTAGATAGCCTTCAATCTCCTTAAATTTTGAGAAAGAAGGGCTAGCGGAAGAATCAGTTTCTAACACCTGCTTCATCTCCAAGTTAGCTCGGGTCACATTTTCTCTGCCCATTAACTCCATCCGGCGAATCTGCATATCCTTCACTCTTCGCTTCATCTCTTCATACTTTCTTTCCAATTCACCAAGCTGCTCGGTCACTTGGGTAAGTGAAGCTTGCAGACGCTGCCCCCGCTCATCGTAGTGCTGCTGCTCGGCGGCCGCAAATTGATAGAGGTCGGTTTCCCCAGCAATGGAGGCAATCTCCGCTTGATGCTTTCTCTTTTCAGCCAGTTTCATGGCCTCATTATATTCTTTTTCAAATTCTTCTCTTAATTTTACTTGCCGCCCCACTAGCTTTCCAACCTTCTCTGTTTCCTGCTCGCATTCGCGCAGGTACTGGTTGAGCATGGCAATCGGGTTCTGCTGTTCCTTTTTAGTCAGAGCCTCGTTTAAATCCGCAACAATAATGTCTTTGATTCTGGTTAATAAGTTTGTCATGTCAGTTCTCTCCCTTTTTTAAAAATTACTTTTTCATTTCGTTCCATTGATTTTCGAAGTTTACAAATGGATCCTTGTTTTTGGGTGCTTTTTTGCTCTTTTTCCATTCTTTATAGACAAGATACAGGACATAGGCAGCGGCCACTCCGATTAGAGCTGGGATGTGGTGGATGGTGGAAGATAGGACAATTAAGCCAATAATGACTAGACCAATCTTCCAAGCAATCGAATCGGTTTTAAGAAACTGTCTAAAAATAAAGTAAAGTAACACGAGACTTACCAACAAGCTGACAATCGGGCCAATCGAGTGAAGTAATATAAGAGCAGCCAGCCCGCCGGCTAAAATTAAACCAAATTTTTTCATGTTAATTCCTCCTTGGAATTGTTCATTTATTTGTTTCTTTATCTTGATATCATCTTACCTTTTTTCGTTCGTTGCCATAATTGCGCTAGAGCTTGATTTTTGTATCAGACTTAAGACGTAGGTGATATCAGACTTGATAAGTTGGGCTTGGAGGTAAATGAATTTTGCCCATGTAGGGTGAGGTTTGGTTGGAATGGGCACAATAATCTGTTTTTATTACCAGGTGAGTGATTTTCTGGGGAGAACAGGCACAATATGCTCACCGACATACCCTAGGTTGTTTCCTTTATACACAAAAACCCTACAAGCATTATGCTCGTAGGGCTAACGGTGTCAGGCACCATTAATATGGTGATTTTGCGCCTAGGTATCTAGTTTTCCAATAAGAAGAGGTCATATCAGAGATGACTACCCCTGTTGATGCTGCGCTGATGAATTTGTTGTTTCCTAAATAGATGCCAACATGGGATGGTCCGACTTTATAGGTTTCAAAAAAGACCAGATCCCCTACTCGTGGCGAACTGACTGGTGCTCCAGCATCCCATTGTGTGGCAGCTGTACGTGGTAAGGAGATTCCCACTTTATTAAATACATATACGGTAAAGCCACTGCAATCAAATCCTGCTGGCGTGTTTCCGGCCCATTTGTACGGAGAGCCGATATATTTTTTCGCTTCCGAAACCACTCCTTCTACAAGAGAAGTTGAAGCCACAGCCGGTTTTTGGGTTGCTTCCGCTGTTGGGGCAGCTGGTTGCTGTGGTGCCTGTGCTGTTGGGGCAGCTGGTTGCTGTGGTGCTTCCGGTGCTGGTGCTGGCTGTGTTACCTCTGCTTTTGGTGCCGCCGCTGGCTGCGTTACCTCCGCTTTTGGTGCTGGCGCTGGCTGTGTTACTTCCGCTTTTGGTGCTGGCGCTGGCTGTGTTACCTCCGCTTTTGGTGCCGCCGCTGGCTGCTCTGCTTCTGCTGCTGGTGCTGGCGCTGACTGCGTTACCTCCGCTTTCGGTGCCGCTGCTGGCTGCTCCGCTTCTGCAGCTGGTGCTGGCTGCGTTACTTCCGCTGCTGGTGTTGCCGGTTGTTGCGCCGCTTCCACTGTTGGTGTAGTTGTCTTAGCAGTTTCCACTGTTGTTTGCGGTGCCACTGTGGTTGTGTTAGTAACCTCACCACCACCACTAACGTTTAACGTCTGCCCAGCATAAATCATATCAGAGTTTAAATGATTGTTAGATTTAAGCTGAGGAACCGTTACATTAAAACGTGCTCCGATAACGGAAAGAGAGTCGCCTTTTTGAACGGTATAAGAAGAATCACTATGACTCGTTTCGGCTAATTTCAATTGCTGACCCATCCGAATCAAACTTGAAGTCATACCATTCAAGCGTTTTAGTTCACTTACCGTTGTACCATTATCTCTAGCAATCTCCCAAAGGGTATCACCTTTTTTTACTGTATAAGTAAGGGAGAGTTTTTGATTAATATAGATTGTATCACTAGAAAGAGCATTCCACTCTTTTAATTGATTAATAGACAAATGATTTGTATGAGCAATTTTCCAAAGGCTGTCTCCTGGACGGACCGTATACGCTGGTTCTTGTGCACTTGCTGAAGCTCCAAAAGCAGTGAGAACAAGCCCAGCGGTTGCAGCTGCTGTTACTAAATTTTTCTTCACTTTTTATACTTCCTACCTTCCTTTATTTACTTCAATAGACATATTAATGCAATTTCCGACAAATAACCATCCGACAAAAGTGGTAGTTTACTAGAGCAAAATACGTAAAAAGGTAGGACTTTTTATTAAGAAAACGTTTTTATTTAGCCAAAATAAAAGAGAAGTGCTGAACACTTCTCCCTGTAAAATCAACCATTATCAAGTTCGATTCCAGACGAAAACATCTCCCCCAGATACTCGGCATGCGCTAAATACTGCTCCACAAAATCCATTAAAGTGATCGGTATTCCGGTATCTTCTAACCAATAATCAAAACTGATCGCTATATTCTTTTTGATGATATCATTTTGGCTCCAGATGGGGGCAAGCGGATGATTTATACCAGTCAGAACCTCGGAAATCTCTTGGATGGTGGTAATTGACAACACCCCTTTTCAAAAAATGGAAACCTCTTGTATTTAATGTATGTAAGAAATGAAATTTAACTCACATGGAACAAACCTTAGGTACCTATTTTTAAAAAAGCCGATAAGTGGGTGAAAACCGCCGATATCCTCCCAAAAACCGCTAATAAAAGTTCATAAACCGCTGATATCTACCTAAAAACCGCCGATAAACCGACTTCCTTTTCGATGATATCTACCCAAAAACCCTGATATTCAATCTCTCCATACAAAAAACCCCGCAAGACTCACATCTTGCAGGGCCATTTCTTAGTTTTCTTGTTCTTCGCGTCGATTTTTCTTAAATAACTTCGATAAGATCTCATATACAATCGGTACTACGAACAACGTTAACAACGTCGAACTGATTAAACCACCAATTACCGTAATACCAAGACCTTTCGAGATCAAACCACCGCCGCCTGAGCCGAGTGCTAACGGAATTAACGCACCGACCGTAGCAATCGCAGTCATCAGGATCGGACGTAACCGAGTCGCTCCGGCTTCGAGAACCGCAGCACGCATTTTCAATCCATCTCGTTCCATATGGATAATCCGGTCGACGAGGACAATTGCATTCGTGACGACGATACCAATCAACATCAATAGACCCATCATCACCGAGACGGAAATCGTCTCACCGGCTATCAATAGACCGACAAACGAACCGATGACCGCGAACGGTAACGAGAACAGAATCGCAAACGGCGCGACCCCTTCACGGAAGGTTACTACAAGGATGAAGTAGACGATCGCAATCGCGGCTAACATCGCAGCACCAAGCTGTGTAAAGGTATCGGTCATATCCGCTTGGACTCCGGCAGTGCCGACCGTAACACCTTTTGGCAAATCAAGTTTATCGACTTTTTTCTTGAGACTATCGGTTGCCTTTTTAACATCCTTACCAAGAACCGTTCCGGACACACTTGCGTAGTATTCACCTTTACTGCGTGCCAGGGTATTTAACGTTGTTCCTTTTTCCACTTTTACAAGCTGTGAAAGCGGCACAGTCATACCCATCGCTGTTGGGACAGGAGTTTTTAACATTTCATCAATTGATGCCGGCTGTTTCGACTGTTCTTGCTGAACGATCACATCCAGAGATTCACCGTTTTTCTCAATCGTCGTTAACACATCCTGTGTCTTTGTCGGGTTCAACATCATTACGAGCTGACCAGTGGTTAACCCATATTTAATCAAATCATTCTGAGCTACTCTAAAGGTGTACTCCACATAAGGATCTTCTGCACTAGAAGTAACATCCTTAAGACCCTTATCCTTCTTCATCACTTTTTCAACCTGACCGACAGCTGCATAGAGTTTATCTAAGTTTTCACTGTAGAAAGTGTAGCTGACTTCATTGGAACCAACGGATGACGCACCCATATTTTGGCTCTTCCATGTACCCGATTGATCCAAATTTTTCACATATTTCTCAATTTTATCTTCTACCTTTGGGAAATTCTTGGTATCCGGATCAAAAATCAGGTACATTAATCCTCCGCCGCCGCTGCCGCCAAACATGGCAGTCGATGTATCTGCTTTATCCGTCACGGATAATTGAACGATATCAATATCATCACGTTTTAGCATCTTGTCTTCCACGTATTTCACGTTCGCTAAGGTCTCATCCTTTAACTCACCTGCTTTAGGCGTGTAGGTTAAATACATGACCTTGTCTTGTTCACTGCCCATAAAACTGAAGCCGATTAATGGCGTCAGCGCCAAACTTCCAGCCAATAACACCACCGCAATGACGGACGTGATGACCTTATGATTAAGAGCCTTTTCCAGCCCCCACTTATACCATTTCGCTAGCTCGCCGACTTCTTTATGACGTTTTCCTGTCTTTTCCCCATATAATTTTTTCTTAAATAAGGTATGTGACAGTACCGGTACAACCGTGATCGCAACGAGTAACGAAGCACCCAGCGCAAAGGTCATCGTTAGAGCAAACGGAGCAAACAACTCCCCGACCATTCCGCCGACAAAAATTAATGGCGCAAAGACCGCAACGGTTACTAATGTGGACGATAAGATTGGTTTAAACATCTCAATCGTCGCTTCGCGTACAAGCGCACGGCCAGTTAACTTCTCGTCTTTTAAATGCAAACGGCGATAAATATTTTCCACGACAACGATTGAGTCATCGATAACCCGGCCAATCGCTACCGTAATCGCTCCAAGAGTCATAACATTAAGCGTAATATCGAGCCAATGGAGAATCAGTAACGCCATGAAAATAGACACTGGAATCGAGATAATCGACGTAATCGTTGATTTAAAGCTTCGTAAAAACAATAAAATAATCAATACGGCAATAAAACCGCCAAAGACTGCTTTTTCCACCATGGTTGAGATGGATTCTTGAATTGGTTTACCTTGGTCAAGGGTCACATCAATGTGAAGTCCATCGATTTTTGCCTTTTGCTCTTTTACAAGATCCTTGACAGCGTTCACCACATCCACCGTATTGGCACGCTGCTCTTTCACGATTTGAATCGCGATCGCTTCTTTCCCATTTGTCCGGGAAACGGACTGCACTTTACCCACTGTGTCAATCTTTGCAATGTCACTTAACTTCACAAATGGGGATGGATGCGTTTTAGTCGGTGTGACAGGAATGATTGTATTTTTCAATTCATCCGCGGTCATATATTTGCCGTCAATGCTAACAGCCTGCTCCCCTTCTTTAAACTGATAAAGGCCTAAAGAAACCGCCATATTGCTGGCTTGAACCATTTGCTTGACCTTATCTTCCGTTAGACCAAATTCCTTCAACTTGGCTTGGTTATAGGTAAGGTCCACTTCATCGATATGCTGACCTGTAATCGTGGTAGACGCCACACCATCGATTTTTTCAATTTTTGGAACGAGGATATCTTCTACAGTTGAAGTTAAATCCACAATATTTTCTTTTGAACTGCTTACACTGAGAGCCACAACCGGCATCATATTCATACTGATGGCCGTAACCTTTGGTTCTTGTGCTCCATCTGGTAACTTCACGTCATCTAAAGCTGATTTCAAGGCACGTTTTGCCTCGTCCATGTCGATACCGTATTCATATTCGACCTGAATACTTGACATATTTGAATAGGAATTAGAATGGACTGATTTTACATGATCGAGACCTTCGGATGCTTTCTCGATCGGCATCGAAATATCTTCCATTACTTTTTCAGGAGTAGCTCCAGGATAAACACCTGTGACCATCAAGTATGGAATCGATATATTCGGGATGGTTTCCATATTCATTCGCGTACCTGAATAGATCCCAGATACCGTAACGATAATTGTCAGCAGCCAGACGGCCAGTTTATTTCTAAGGACAAAATTTGCTATACCTTTCACGGTTACACCTACCCTTGATTGACTTACTAAGCTCAAGTATTTATACTAATGACCAATCAGTCATTTGTCAATAAATGACGCTAGGAGCAGATGCAATGAAAAAACTACTAATTATGGAAAAAGCGCTTGAGCTTTTTGCAAAGCAAGGGTTTGAAGCGACTTCGGTCCAACAGATAACCGATCTTTGCGGCATTTCAAAAGGGGCCTTTTATCTAACCTTCAAATCGAAAGATGAATTAATTTTGGCATTGATTGAACATTTTATGAATCAAGTCATTTCGAATATTGACTACGCGGTCAGAAATACAAGCAAGGACGAGCTGCTCTATACCTTTTATTACACAACGTTCCATACTTCTTATCAGCACTCAGATTTCGCGCGATTATTGATGAAGGAACAGTCCCACAGCTTCAATCAGGACCTTCTGGTAAAATTTCAACATTACGACCGCATTCTCGAGAACACGATTTTAGTTATGCTCGACCAATTATATGAGGATCGGGTCAGTGAGACGAAATATGATTTAATGTATTGCATTAAAGGATTTATGAATACGTATTCCCAGTTATTTTTCTTTTATCATGTCCCGCTGGATTTGGAGCTTTTAGCCCAGTCGTTAGTGGAGAAGACGAACCTGTTAGCGCAGCATACAACGGTTCCGTTTATTTCGGAAGAACTGATGGAGATGGTTAAAACTCCGCTGAAGGAAGAGGTCAGCAAAGAACGGATTATCGATTTATTGGAGCAGAAAATTGGGGAAATGGATGAATCAGTGGAAAAGGAGTCACTGCTTTTACTCAAGCAGCAGCTGGTTGAGCCAACCTATAGTCCAGTCATTATCCGAGGGTTACTAGAGAATATCCGCAATCAGCCGCATTGTAAGTGGATCTCCTTTTTACTTCGGCGGTATTATGATTTTTAAAAAGCAGACACGCAACGTGTTCTGCTTTTTTTATGAAGTGACAAAACTAAACATTAAATTTCCTAAATCAACAAATTTCGTGTCTATAAAAAACTAAACAAACGTTTGATTAGAAAAGGCATGAAGCCTTGATATTGTTAAATTTCAATCCAAAATAACACAAAAAACTTGTCAAATCCCCACATCACTTCAAAAAAAAGGACAGAGTGCAATCTGCATCTCTGTCTCCTTCCTATCTTAAGCAGCTAAATTACTTTCATCTTTAATCTTATGCCCTTCCCATTTTGACACCACAACGGCTGCCAGGGAATTACCAACGATATTAACACAAGTACGTGCCATATCCAGGATACGGTCAATACCAGCGATAAACGCAAGGCCTTCAACAGGAATCCCAACACTTCCTAATGTCGCAAGAAGGACAACGAATGATACGCCCGGAACACCGGCAATACCTTTAGACGTTACCATCAAGACAAGCACTAACGTAATTTGGTGAGTAATACTCAAGTGAATTCCATACATTTGTGCAATGAACAAGGCCGCAATTGCTTGATAAAGCGTAGACCCGTCAAGGTTAAACGAATATCCAGTTGGAATAACGAAAGAAGTAATCGCTTTTGGACAACCGATCTTCTCCATTTTTTCCATAATCTTCGGAAGAACTGTTTCAGAGCTTGCGGTAGAATAGCCTAACAATAATTCGTCTTTTAGATAGGCGATGAACTTAAAGATATTGACTCCCGCAATTTTAGCGGTGATACCTAAAACAACTAAAATAAAGAAGATCATGGCTGCGTAAACGACGATTACTAATTTTCCTAATGGAATTAGTGAGGTTAGACCGAATTTAGAAACCGTCACGCCGATTAGGGCAAAAACACCAAGTGGTGCGAATTTCATAACCTGGTTGGTTACATAGAACATGGCATCGGCCGTACCTCTAAAGAAGTTGATAATTGGCGTACCTTTTTCGCCAATCGCTGCAAGACCAAGACCAAACATAACCGAGAAGAAAATAATGGCTAACATATCACCATTTGCTAATGACTGAATAATGTTCGTGGGAACAATATTAACGACGGTATCGACCATGGAATGAGTTTCCGTTGTTTTCGCTGTTTCCACATACGTATTGATATCTGTTTTTGTTAAATGGGAACGATCGACCCCAGTTCCAGGATGGAAGACATTTGCAAATAATAACCCTACGATAATGGCAATAGTGGTAATTATTTCGAAATATAGAATG
The DNA here is from genome assembly GCF_018613415.1 of Bacillus sp. ISL-18. GTDB lineage: Bacteria > Bacillota > Bacilli > Bacillales > Cytobacillaceae > Neobacillus. Next base: position 57,482 of record NZ_JAGGQG010000004.1, read on the forward strand.
GTTTTGCCGCCAAGTTTACCAAGCGATTTCATATCGCCAGTACCAGCAACCCCAACAATAATACTTGAGATAACAATTGGGACAACGATCATTTTAATTAAGCGAATAAAGATATTCCCAATTGGCTGCAGAAAATCAGCTACATGGGGATTTCCGTAAAAAATCGCACCTACAATAATACCCAGGGCTAGACCAATGAAAATTTGCCATGCAAGACTTATTCTTTTCATAAATTCTCTCCTTTTCCTTAAGTTAAAACTCATTACTATATTCACAAAAGTATAAATTAGATTTAATCAATATCATATCATGATACTACAATATAATTCTAGATATTTCTTTCGACATACACAACACTGAAAATAATGGCAGTTCCTAAATTTAAATTAAGTTTATTACTATTGTATTAGTGTAAATTGCCCAAAACTCGCGCTTTCGTTAAGTATTTTAGGATAATGCTCATGGTTTTATATTCCTGTATTGGGTTGCTTCACCACTAAAAGTGTACCCTATTAAGATTTGAATAAAACGGGAAGAAACGGTCAATGCTGTTACTAGAAAAAGAAAACACTTTTGGAGGCTGTACAAATGGGGAGAGATTTAGAAAGTATTTTTAGAGAGTTAACAATCGTGAAAACGAAGGAATTGGAAAATTGCAATCAAGAGCTTACGAATCCGGATTATAACAGCGTGGTCAAGAAAGCATTATTGGTTTATAAACACGGACTTTTAGAGAGTTTGGAAATGTACGACCTATATCTTGAAAAAAGAGATTCGCTCCTTATATAACAAAAGGCTCCTATTGTGGGAGCCTTTTTCGATTCCAGTTAATAATACATCCTCTCACTGCTGAATAATTATAGTTAAGGAGAGGGGAAATAAAATGGACAATCATGGTTTCATTCAATTTGTACTATATAAACTCATATCTCTTTCAGTCGAGCTGACATTACTTTATATCCTCGTCCTTTTGTGTGAATGGTTTGCGGTAAAAAAGGGATATAACATCTTTGAACGGTCCTTCTTAGTTACGCTCGTCACACTGCCAATCGTAACATTGATAATTTGGACAATTATTATCGCTAGATTTAAATTGTTTTAGAAAAAAAAATTGATATAAAATCAGCTTAAATATGCTAAAATCAGCTCCAAATTTCTCATTTGAGGCCCAAAAAGTGGCTTTTCACCCCAAAAACGCCTACAAATTCGAAAAAGTGGAATTCGAATTCCCCTGCAAAACCCGATATCGTAGAGATGCCAGAAAAGTCCGATTCGATAACAAATCTCTGCGGTTGAAAGGATGTTAGCACATGCTCCATTTAAAATCAGGTAAGATCGAGAAATTCGAACAGTATTCTCAATTTCGTACCCTACAGGAATTTAATCACCATATCGAGATGTGGCTGTTAGAACATAAGCAAGCTTTTTCAAAAGGAGAATTAATCGGTTTTAAAAGATTGGTACGATATGCCGCTAAAATCCCTGGGGTTTGCAATGCCAAGATCGGCACCGTCTTAAAATCCATCCACGAGGAATACCAAAACAACGGCATCTCCCGTTCAACCTTTAAGCGGATGATCTTGAAGGCCAAGGAATTAGGAATCCTAACTGTCTTTGAAACAGAAAGAAAAAATGGTTCACAAACCAGCAATCTATACCAATTTAATCGTTTTCCTTCAAATGAGCCACCTAAAGAAAAAACGATGGACCACCCTAAAGAAGCTAGTAATCTTTTAAAAACTGAAAAAGATCAAAAGATAAAAAAACGTATAGAAGAACCAGCAAAATTAGACCATACATATGTGAGCGATCGTGTTCCGCAGCCATTTGTCCAACTCGTTAAGTGCTTCTTTAATGATGCAAAGACCATCGAGGAGTATTGGAAAATGGCAAAAATCACTGCCTACCAAAACCTCTGGGAGAATGATCCTGAACTAATTCAAGATGTCGCCATTCAATCCTTTAAGCAGCTAATCAATAAGCTGAAGCTCAGCCGCAACATCCAAAATCCGTTCGCCTATTTTTATGGAATCTCTTACAATAAGTTTTGCAACCTTTTCCACAAAAAAATGCAGGGCGAGTACGAGTTGAATGATACGGAGGTAGTATTCAGGATTGTTTAACTTCTGGTCCAAACTTCTGATATTATTAGGAAGAGAATCTATCCATTTAATAGGAGTGGACATCATGAAAGCTTTTTTCTTCGACCTAGATGATACTTTATATGACCAGCTGCAGCCATTTCAAGCAGCTTATCATCGAGTGTTTTCAACCATTACCGATATTTCGATTCTAGCACTCTTTAAAAAAAGCAGAGAATACAGTGATAAAGTGTTTGGACTGACAGAATCAGGAGAAATGTCTTTAGAGAAGATGCACCAATACCGAATGATAAATGCTTTTAAAGACTTCGGTTATTCGATCTCGACCGATGAGGCTAATGCCTTTCAAAAAGAGTACAAAGATCACCAGTACAAAGTTTCGCTTATTCCGGAAATGAAGAATATCCTTCATTATTTAAACAAGAAGGACATTCCGATTTATGTCACCACCAATGGGCCTTCCCGCCACCAGCGGTTAAAGCTAGCTGCATTGAATCTTGCTGAGGTGATTCCCGAATCCAATTTCTTTATTTCCAGTGAAGTCGGTTTTGCTAAACCGCGAAAGGATTTCTTTGAGTATGTGAATCGAAAAACGAATACACATCCTGCCGATTCGTATATGGTGGGGGATTCTTTTGAGAATGACATTGCCGGGGCGGATCTTGCGGGTTGGAACTCTATTTGGATTAATCCCACGAACAAGCAAAAGACGATCGATTCGATTCAGCCCACTTATGAGATAAATTCCTATCCGCAACTTGAGGAACTTATTAAGTTATTATTTTAGGCTTATTTATAAATGATCGGTGATGTAGGGTTTGAGTCTAGTAAGATTATTGGTTCATTAGAGGGACTCTATTAGACAGAAACCGGTGGTCGACTTCTATTAGACAATACCGGCGCTCTACTTCACTTTTTGTCTATTAGAGGGACTCTATTAGACAATACCAGATGGTCGACTTCATTTTTTGTCCTTTAGACGGACTCTATTAGACAATACCAGGTGGTCGACTCATACTTTGTCCATTAGACGGACTCTATTAGACAATACCAGGTGGTCGACTTCATTTTTTGTCCATTAGACGATCTCTATTAGACCTACTCCTACCTCTAAATCCCCCAACACCTCCTCCCTAACCCTTCCTATATTTCCGACAATTTCCGATAAATTACAGCAACTATAATTAAAAAAATCAACAATTTTGACATAAATTTTTCCAATTCCAGTATTGCATTCGACAATATTTTTTGGTTAGATAGATATGGTATTGTAAGAATATTTTTCCTTCATGGAATTTTTGCGCTTTTATTACTAGTTTTATATTCTAGCATAGGCAGGTTAAATGAATGGTATTTGATGGCATCATTATTTCGTTTATTGTCGGTTTTCTTCGCAAAGGGAACTTAAGAGCACTTGCACAATTAAAGTTAAAGTGGGGATGGATTTTCCCTCTACTATTAGTTGTAGAATTGACTGTCTTTAAGCTTCAGAACAGCAATAAAATTCTAGGACAATGGAGCGGATCTATCTACATAATAGTCTATGTTTTAGGCCTCCTATTTCTATTTATAAACCGAAAAAATCGAGGATTTACGCTCATTCTAATTGGGGTATTTCTTAATTTTATTGTAATGATTCTAAACGGCGGACGAATGCCAGTATCGGTTCAAGCAGCCTCCATTTTGGATCCAAGCTATACCGAAGTACTAAAAAAAAGTTTATATGCTAAACATGCAATGTTAACATCTTCAACACATCTCGGATTTTTGGGAGATGTGATCCCTATCTCTAAACCCTATCCAAGGACACAAATCATCAGCATTGGCGATATCGTGATGAATATTGGAATCTTCCTTTTTATTCAGTACCTTATGGTTGGTCATCCACTGGTGAAAAAGGTCGTTGCTGCCTCCCTTTCCTTGAAAGGGGGTGAAAAGTGATGAAAAAAAATCAAAAACAAGGCATTAAATTAACTGGTATTCTTTATAATGCAATCATTATTGGTTGTGTTATTATTGCATTAACATCTGGCTATAAATTAGTATAAAAGTAGTACCATAAGGGGAAGTAAATAGTTATTTACTTCTCCTACATTATTTATATGAGAGTGATGAACATGCGCATTTTAAAAACACCTGCCAATACATATCTTTTCCTGATTTCAGCAATAGGCTTTTTGTCTTTTGCTTTTTTAATAAAACTTCCAGAATCCTCCCATTTGGATTTGATTATGATCCTTGCTCTAGCAGGATCAATACTACTACTTAATTACTACACTATTTTAATACCTCCAAAGGGCAACTCTCTTTCAATGGACTCGTCCATCTACTTAGCATGTCTTTTTATGTATGGACTAGATACAACTCTACTTGTTTTATTCATTTATTCATTCATTTTCTTTCTTTCACAGAGAAAGATTGCCTGGTGGAAACACCTGTTTAATTTCGCTGTCTATTCGTTAATGATTATCTGTGCCTATTATTCTTTTATATTTACAAGTGGATCTACTGGTTCAATCCGTCTTAATAACATCTTTCCCTATTTAATTTCTTTTTGTACCTATTTCGGCTTGAATCTTTTATTAGTTGGTATTTATTTTATAATGGCGGCTACCGTAAGCATCATTAACTATTTTAAGGAAATTGTAAAAGAGACCATTGCTACTTATTTTAGTACCCTTGTCCTTTCGTTAGTATTAGTTATTTTAATGAAACCTGATGAGTTATTCGGCCTATCGTTATTTACCTGTATCGCATTCTTATTATCATTAGCATTCAAACAGCATTTTAATTTATTTAAAGAAGTAACCGAAAAAGCAAATAAAGATTATTTAACCGGGTTGAATAACCATGGTTATTTTAAAGAAATTCTAGCAAAGCTCGTAAAGGATGCACAAGACAATGATGAGTCACTAAGCGTAGCCATCCTCGATATTGATGATTTTAAAAAATACAATGACCTGTACGGACATATCCAAGGAGACCATCTTCTCCAGGAATTTGGGGCCCTCCTGCAAACGGAGGCTGACAAGGCCGATTATATTGTGGCCCGATATGGCGGTGAGGAATTTGCGATCGCCATGCCAAATACAGACCGGAATAAAGCTTATTCATTCATGAATGAGTTGAGAAAGAAAGCCAATGACACGTATTACAGCGGGGTTGAGCGTCTCCCCTACGGCTGTTTTTCCTTTTCCTGCGGGATTGCTGAATGCGAAAAAGAAACCTATAGTATTTCAGAACTTTTAAACAAAGCAGACCAAGCCATGTATGCAGGGAAAAACCAAGGAAAAAACCTAGTACAAATTTACAATGCGAATTCGGAATACACGGTCCATCATTCTTTGTTCCTTGAAAAAGAGCTAGAAGAAGCAGAATACCAACTGAAAATTTTCCTCTCAAAGGATGTTTATACCTATCGGCATAGTAAGCGCGTCTACCAATACGCCGTTGATTTTTCACGGATGCTGAACCTAAGTATTCACGAACGTAAAACCTTGATTCTTGGGGCTCTGGTTCATGATATTGGAAAAATTGAAATCCCACGGGAAATTTTAACGAAAAAGGGTAAGCTTGATCCTCACGAGTGGGAAATGATGAAAAAGCACGTGACTTTCGGAAAAGAGATTATTTCAACGAATAAGAAGTTGGAAGACTTGATTCCTTTGGTTGAACTTCATCATGAACGGTACGACGGTAAAGGCTATCCTTATGGATTAGCGGGAAAATCGATCCCAAAACTAGCACGGATCCTCTGTTTGATTGATTCCTTTGATGCGATGACCACTGAGCGTCCTTATCAAAAAACAAAAACGTTCCAAGAAGCCATCGTGGAATTACGCGAGTGTTCAGGGAAGCAATTTGATCCTCAGTTTATTGAGCCGTTTATTGAGATGATTAAGCAATTAGAAGATTCGGGAATAGAATTAGAAAAAGAATTGGCCGCGGTGCAATAGCTAATTTATGAAAAATAAACAAATCCTCTTCCGGAATGGTAGAGGATTTTCAAGTTAGTAGTATTGCCCCGTTGGCAGCCAATTGGCTGAATTACGAAAACAGAAGCACATTTCTGCCTATCATTCATTATGTATTTTCTTGAAATAGTAGGAGAATTTTTTACATTCATGTAACCTCTCGTTACTTTCGGATGGTACTTGTATATTTCTTGTCTATGAAAAAAGAGACACTAACTAAGATTACTAGTATGCCTAAACAAACAAAAATACTTAATCGGTTCTCTTCACTGAAGGCAAATGCCACACAGCTAATAATCAATGCCGCTGCCGTAAAGGCTGTCACATAAGGAAATCCCCAAACTCGAAAATGAGGCAGTTCCCGATATGTTTTACGAAGCTTGACCTGCGCCAAACAGATGGCAATCCACACCACCGAGACCGTAAAGCCTGGTATTGCCATCAGATACCCAAACACACGGTCTGGCGAAAAATACGCCACAAACGTTCCCCCAACAAGAACGATTGCACTCAGGATCACACTGTATAACGGCACCCCATTCTTCGCTACATATGAAAACTGTTTCGGTGCTTCCCCTTCTGCAGCTAAGGAATATAACATCCGCGTACAGCCATAGATTCCTGAGTTCGCCGCCGACAAAACAGCTGTAATGAGGACGAAGTTCATAATATGGGCAGAACCGGGAAATCCAACCGCAGATAACACTTGGACGAACGGACTATCCTGACTGCCGACTTCGTTCCATGGAATTAACCCACAAATGATCAGGATAGGGACTGTATAGAATATCACAATCCTCCATATCACTCCTTTAATCACCTTAGGCAATACCTTTTCGGCATCCTTTGTTTCGGTTAACGTCAATCCAATCAGTTCTGAACCACCATAAGAAAATATCACTATTAATAGGGCCGAGAACACGCCTGACCAGCCATGCGGAAAGAACCCCTGGTGCTGCGAATAGTTTTGCAGGTAGTGAGTTTCATTGCTTGGGATTACCCCAAATAAAATACCGGCACCTAGGATGATAAATAAAACAATCATCGTAATTTTAATACCAGCGAACCAAAATTCGAACTCACCGTACTTCTTAACATTCATAAAATTGATCGCTACAATAAAAATTGCGCTAATAAAACTTAATGACCATAATGACATCGAAGGAAACCAGTACTGCAGAAAGCTTCCTGCGGCGATTACCTCAATCACACAAACGGTGAGCCACATGAAACAATACAGCCACCCAATGATAAAGGAAACTCTAGCTCCAAATGCTAATCGAATAAATCCTTTCATATTCAGCCCAGGATAGGCAATCGCCATCTCGGCAATAGCACTCATGACAACAAGCAGCAATATGCCTGCGAAAAGATAGGAAAATATAACAGCTGGCCCCGCAATGGAGACCGTTTCAGAAGTTCCTTTAAATATACCTGTGCCAATCGCTCCCCCGATGGCCATCAAACGGATATGCCGTGGCAATAATCTTTTTTGTAATTCCAAAATAGTATCCTCCTATTAAATAGCGCCGCTCATTTACCGCGATGGGTAGCTAGGCAGTCCCTCGAGCAATGACAAACACCCAATAAATACAAAAAGCCCCTACTGATCAAATCAGTAGGGACGACTTTTATCGCGGTACCACCCTAGTTGCAGACGAAGTCTGCCTCTCGACTTTGTTAACGGTTCATTGACCGTCTTTCCCTTATAAAGGTCCTCTTTACTTCGAGAAAGATGCTCTGGGACTGAAGTTCATCCTTATCTTTGTACTGATTCGCACCTTCCATCAGCTCTCTAAAAACAGTGAGATAAGCACTACTAATATTCCCTTCATTGCTCAATTATGTAAATTTTAAAGAAGTAGTTCCAAATTTCAAGTATGTTCTGTATTATAGAATTTGAATTATTATTCTGTCAATACTTTTTCTAAATACTATTTTAGGAAAGATTTTTATCAACATCTCTTATAGCTTACTACTAAAAAAGGTGTTAAAATAAATCAAATTCAACGAGAAGGAGCACATGCATGCAACAAAAAATATCATTTTCAACCTACGCCATCATTGGGACAATGCTATTCGGAATGTTCTTTGGCGCTGGAAATTTAATCTTCCCTATCCAGATGGGACAGCTTGCTGGGACACACTTTTGGCCAGCATTAATCGGATTCCTCGTAACAGCCATTGGCTTGCCGTTTATGGGTATTTTAGCGTTCGGTCTATCTGGGAGTAATGGACTGCGCGACTTAGCGGGACGCGTCCATCCACTATTTGGAGTCGTCTTCGCCATGGCACTTTACTTAACGATTGGACCATTCTTCGCGATTCCACGGACCGCTACGGTACCTTTCGTAGTTGGTTTTGAACCATTTATTAATCCAGCGCACACAAGTTTATATCTAGGACTCTTTAGCTTCGTATTTTTTGCCATTGTTTATTATTTCTCATTAAATCCTGCAAAAATCATTGACTATATCGGCAAATATTTAACACCGGCATTTTTAGTATTTTTATTTGTTTTAATCGTTATTGCGATTGTTAAGCCGATGGGAAGCTTCGGAAAGCCAACTGGCGATTATAGCGGGCTAGCATTTATAACAGGCTTTAAAGAAGGCTATAACACCATGGATGCCCTCGCCTCCCTTGCTTTCGGTATTGTCGTCATCAATGCGATTAAGGGACAAGGCATCACCGATACGAAGGCGATTGCGAAGGCCACTTGGAAATCAGGTATTTTTGCAATGGCACTCATGATGTTGATTTACGGACTGATCACCTATATGGGGGCATCAAGCGTATCAGCAATCGGAACCTTCGATAATGGCGGTTTGATTTTTGCAGCAGTAGCTCAGCATTATTTCGGGTCCTTCGGGGCGATATTATTGGCGATTATTATCGTACTTGCTTGTATAAAAACGAGTATCGGATTGATTACCTCGTGCAGTGAATTTTTTAATGGTGTTTTTCCAAAAGTAAGCTACAAAATGTTTGTGCTGGTCCTAAGCCTTTTATCGTTTATCATCGCGAACTTCGGCTTAAATAATATCATTCAATTCGCGGTACCGGTGTTAATGTTACTGTATCCTTTAGCGATTGTTTTGATCTTATTGGCTCTTTTCTCACCACTATTTGGCCATAAACAAAGTGTGTATGCCGTTTCTATGTTTTTAACTTTTTGCGTAAGTTTCTTCGACGGATACAGCACGTTAGTCGGCAGCTTACCTGGCGCAACGGTCCCGGTATTCGAATCAATAAAAACGTTCTATATGAATAACTTACCGTTCAATGATATTGGGCTTGGCTGGATTTTACCGGCTGCAGTTGGCGCATTTATCGGTTATTTTTGGCCGGCAGGGACTAAAAAAGTCGTTATGAATTAAGATAGGCATAAAGCGTCTCAATTCTTGAAGTTGAAATTTATAGTTTCTTACCTAAAAATAGAACCATCCTTTCATTTTTGAAGGGATGGTACTTTGCTTTCTCATATTTTCAAATAAAACTAAACCAAGAATCATCTTCATTTCTGTTCCTCTATATAATTGTGCTGGGCTATGCCCTAGAAGCCCAATTTAGTAACACGCCACTAGTAAATCAACAAAACTCTGGTAATCCACTGCATTCATTACACGAGAAATATTGCCATCTTCATTAAAAATGGCAGCGAGTGCATCTACTACGTCATGGAATAACCTCCGATCGTCCTTGCTTACAGAGAAAAGCAGGACAACATAAACAGTAAGATCCCCCCACTCGATCCCTTTCTCATTGATCAAAACAAACATACCTGTCTTTTTGGCATTCATTTTGATTGCATGAGGGATAGCGATACGACCAAAAGCCGTGGATGACATAGCCTCACGTTCTAAAACATTGGTAAGAAAACCTGTATCGACAAACTCCCTTTGTTCCATGATTTCACATATCCTCGTAAGTGTATCCTCTCTAGTTCCCTCCGAATGAATAATATCAAATAGCTGCTCTCCCGTAATCGTCCCAAGATTCCTCTTAAAAGAATCCTTCCGCCTTGTTTCTTTTATTTCATTAATTTTAGACGCCACCTTGTTCTGGTCCATACTAGTAAATAGAGGGTTAATGAGAACATAAGGAATTTTAGGAACAGAATTAAGTTGTACAGCTGAAATAATTAAATCACAGTTTAAAGTGTTCAAGTCTCCTTCATTCGTTACGATATGTTGAATCAGTAGATCTTCCCCAAATTGCTTGACCAGCTTTTCAGTTAGCTGAACGTTGTAATTATAATAAAACGGGAAAAGAATGGAGCAAGTAATTTTCGAATGGGCCTGCTTTTGCAGTTCTAACGCATAGCCCAAATGAAAGGCAATATAGGCGATCTCATCATCATTCATCGTGAATCCCGTCTCTTCCTTAATCGTATAGGAGACATGGACGGCACAATCATAAATGGATGGACAATTTAGTTTTATTGTTGAAGTCAACGGATTCTTACTGACAAAATGGTTCTCCAAACGCATAAGTAGATTTTTAATATGTAATGTAAATCGTACTAAGAAATCTGGATCCTCAATGACAATATAATAATACGTTTGCAAGTCTTCTAGGATCTTCCCTACCAGATTTAAGCAGTGTCCTCCTGCTACATCCTTCAAATCGGAAAGCTGCAAGTGCATGAAATTGACACTTGTCCCACTACTCGAAATAAGTAAAGCAAGATCCCGAATTTCTTCCTCGCAATACCTTACAGCAAAGTGAGCTTCAAGTCTCCGGGCAATCTCAATAGCAATTTTGTACTCCTTTTCATGTGTAGCTTCCTTGTCCACCTGTTTCGAAAAAACAAAGCCATTTTCCATTCGATCAATAGCTATAGCAATGTGTACAATAATATTGGTAAGCGAATAATCATTCGTGAAGTAGTGGTAGGTCGAAAAGACCTCGGCGACGACATCCCGGATAAAGTCGATATCATAACCTTCAAAAGATGACTTTAACTTATCAATATCAAGAAAATGATCATTTGTCTCATTATATAAAATAGAGCTCATTAATTTCCTTTTACTTTTTTCTTGTCCAACCATTTCAATAAAGTCGCCTGAGATTTTAAGTTCCAGGTTATGATCAGCTAAGCGTTTTTTAACTTTACGCAAATCACCTTTTATAGTGATCTCACTGATATACAATTCATCACTTAAATCAAAAATATTTAGTGGACCATCTGCATTTACTAAACTTTTTAAGAGATATTCCGCACGCTCTTTTGGTGATTGTGGAATCGTAGTAGCCATTTTCTTTATAAATGGATTTAATTTTTCCAGATCAACCTGGTAACCCTTTTTGGATGAGGATATCAGCCCTTTTTCCATCGAGTTCAGTTCAGCAATATATGTTTTCACACTTCTTTTTGAAATTCCTATAAAGCTAGCGAGCTGGGCTGACGATTTCCAGTCTTGTTGAGTACTAAGATAACGAAGGATTTTCTCATACTTATTATTCATAAAATCTAGCCTCATTTCATCGCCAAAGGTGGTTTGGACTCTTACAATATAAATTTGCACCACCCTAGTGTAAATAGTTATTGGAAAGTTTCTACTATTCATTCTATAGTAGAAACGTAGAAAAGAAAACGCTATCAAAAAAAATGGAGGGGTATAATTTATGGAAAAATTAAATGTTTTACTAGTTTGTGGTTCTGGAGCAAGTTCTGGTTTTATGGCATCCAATATACGAAAAGCTGCATCAAAACGGAATCTTGACATCAACATCAAAGCCCGTGGTGAAGCGGAAATCGAGAATTATCTTGATGAAATCGATGCATTAATGGTGGGACCTCACTTAGCCTATATTCTCGACGAGATCGAAGAATATATCGGAGATGCGGATGTAAAGGTCCTGCTGATGAAACCATCCTATTACTCTACTCTTGATGGTGAAGCTGCGTTAGAGGATTTATTAAAGGAATTCTAATATTAAAGGATTCGAGGTGGATAGAACATGCAAAAGATGATTACATGGCTGGAAAAGGATTTTTCACCTAAGATGATGAAAATTAACCATAATGTATGGGTTATAACATTAAAAGACTCCATTATGCAAGTGCTTCCTTTTATTCTATTAGGCTCTTTATTTTGTTTACTAACTATTCCTGGTGATGTGTTCCACCTTAAACACTATCCAAATTTCTGGACATTATTTGGTTGGACAATGGGTGTACTATCACTATTGATTTCTTTCTTAATTCCATTCAATTTAATGGAAAAGAAACGTCTGCGCAAACAACGTTTTATCGCTGGAAGTACAGGCCTTATCACTTTCTTAATGATTATCACTCCGCAAGTGATTGCTGACAAAGCGATTGGCTTCAGCCACGAATCATTAGGTGCAGGCGGTATGTTTGTGGCGATTGTGGCAGGTGTTTTTACCGGATACATCATGGGGTTGTTTGGTAAGTTCTCGTTTTTTAAAGAAGACTCCGTTATTCCCGACTTTGTTCGAGCCTGGTTTGATTCCATGCTCCCAATTGCCGTAGTCATCATCGCGACATGGTTAGTCGTAGATATTACTCATTTTGATCTCTATAACTTTATTCAAAATTTATTTAAGCCTCTATCAAATATATTCGAATCACCTTGGGGATTTGCTCTCATTATGTTTATTACCTGTTTTATCTATTCAATGGGTATTTCCACTTGGGTTCTTCAACCAATCACAAAGCCAGTTATTTTAGCAGCAATTACAGCAAATGCCACGGCCGGAGCCGCTAACCTAGTTACGGCAGAAACAATGTATTCAGCCTATTTATGGATTGGCGGTATCGGCTGTACGCTTCCATTAGTATTAATGTTAACTTTCTCAAAAAGTGCCAAACTGAAAGCACTCGGCCGTGCTTCCTTAGTTCCTGGAATCTTTAATATCAATGAGCCTGTGGTATTTGGAGCCATTGCCTGGAACCCAATTATGATGTTCCCAATGTGGATAAATGGATTAGTTCTGCCACTGATTATTTGGTTCGGAACAAAGGTGATTCACTTTGCGCCCGTTCCAAAGATTGTCTTCGACTTATGGTATGTTCCGTTTCCATTTTCAACTTGGATTACAACAGGGGCTGTGAGCGGGCTGATTCTAATGCTAATTTGTGCAGCTGCAGCATCTGCTATTTGGTATCCATTCTTTAAGGTGTATGAAAAACAAGAATTGGGAAACGAAACGCAAGAGACCCAAACATCTGCCTCTTTTAGAGAAGCAAAATAATCATTTTTGAGGAGATATTATCATGCTTGATGACAAAACAGCTGAAAATGCCATGCAAATTATTCTCCATGCTGGAGATGCTCGCGTTCATTGTATGAATGCGTTAAAAGCGATTGAAAATAGTGACTTTGAACAAGCAAAAGCGGAAATCAAACTGGCCAATAGTGTAATTGTCAAAGCACATCATATTCAAACCAATGCAATTTCCAGCGAAACACAAGGGGAAAGCGGTGATTATTCCGTCCTTTTTGCCCACGCTCAAGATACCTTAATGACGATTTATAGTGAGATTAACATTGCCAAGCGAATGATTAAGATTTTTGAAGTATACGATGCCAGGTTGGCAAAGTTGGAAAAGATGGAAAAGGAGAATGACCATGAGAAATGTACCAACAGGATTTCCTAAGGGCTTTTTATGGGGTGGCGCCATTGCTGCTAACCAGGCGGAAGGAGCCTATGACGTTGATGGAAAAGGGTTAAGTGTAGCAGATATTAACGAATTCCGTGATGATATTCCAATTGAAAAAAAATCAAACTTTGAAATAACCACACAATACATTGAAGAGGCTTTAAAAGATAAGGATCGGATTTTTCCAAAACGCTGGGGAATCGATTTCTATCACACTTACAAAGAAGACTTGAAATTACTTGCAGGTATGGGTCTCAAAACATTCCGTACATCTGTTGCATGGACACGCATCTTCCCTAACGGTGATGAATTAGAACCAAATGAGGCAGGCTTAAAGTTTTACGATGATTTATTTGATGAAATCATTAAAAATGGCATGGTGCCGATGATTACCATATCCCATTATGAGATGCCAATACACTTAACAACCGCCTACAAAGGCTGGTATTCTCGCGAACTAATCGAATTTTTTAATCGCTTCTGTAAAGTATTGTTTGACCGATACCATGATAAAGTGAAGTATTGGATTATCATTAACCAAATTAACTTAATTGTCCATGAATCCTTTAACCATTTAGGAGTCGCCGAAGACAAAGTCGACAACCTCCTTGAGGCAAAATATCAGGGAGTTCATAATGAAATGGTTGCTTGCGGACATGCGACAAAATATGCTCATGATAACTATCCTGATTTAGAGATTGGCATGATGTTATGCGGCGGCCCAGCGTATGCAGCCACTTCTAAACCGGAGGATGTTTTGGCAACCGTTCGACACAATCAAATGGAATATTTCTATTCAGATGTATTGATGCGCGGGTACTACCCTGGATATGCCTTCCGATATTTTGACGATATTGGTATTAACATTGTATTTGGCGAAGGTGATGAAGAAGCGCTTAAAAATACAGCAGACTTTATGTCATTCTCTTTTTACTATACGAAGATTTGTGATGCAGAAAGCTATGCAAATGGGAATGAAGATCACCGTAACCCACAATTGGATGCAAACCCTTGGGGCTGGTCAATCGATCCAGTCGGGTTAAGAACCTTTCTTAACCTGTTCTACGACCGTTATCAGTGTCCAATCTACATCACAGAAAACGGCGTTGGTTATTACGACCAATTAGAAAATGGCCAAATTCATGATCCTTACCGGATTGACTACTTACGGGCACATATCGAACAAATGAAAGAAGCAATCAAAGATGGCGTTGACCTTCGTGGTTACTATGCTTGGGGACCGATTGATATTGTCAGCTGTTCTTCATCGGAAATGTCTAAGCGCTATGGATTCATTTATGTTGACCAAGATGATTATGGAAACGGGAGCAAGAAACGAATATTGAAAGATAGTTATCATTGGTACAAAAAAGTCATTGAGACAAATGGAGAAGATTTAACCTTTACGAAAGAACTTAGTTCTAAATCCTAAAATGAAATAAGCGGAGGGACGGTTCTTTTGCTTCGGAAGCATGAGAACCGTCCCTCTGTTTTTTTAGCCATTTGTTTTTTCTGCAAGGTTTGTTGCGGTATTAGCAACGGTTAAATCAACTTGCAGCTGTTCGCTCAGTTCGTGCGGATGGTAGTATCCTTTTGCAATCATATAGTTGGTAATGTCTTCATGTGTTTGAATGGCGGCTCTTAATTGTTCCCGTAAGGCCGTCCGTAATTCTGGAGTAGCCGTTTCTGTTAAAGCCACTGTATAGTTTCGAACCCCTGCTTTCGCTGCTATTAAGAAGTCGGTTGCGATGACTTGATCGGTCATCCCGCCCATCCCCATCATATTTTGAATAAATCCGTTCATTACTGCGCCTCCCGATTGGTAATAAATTTCTGTAATTGTTCAATATGCTGTTGTCCGGCTGCCGCGTCATTTGCCAAAATGGTTTTTAATTCTTCATCTTGTACAAGTGCACTCATTGTCGTGGATTTTGTTAAACACAGACTTTTAAACGTTAACAATTCGTGTAAATCGATCGTTTCATGAAGCCCTAAGTATTGAACCATTCTTGCTCACTCCATCTTTCAGTATTTTCGTCCTCTTATATTTTCAATAAATTGTGCTCTGTATTCATGATTTCTTTCGTTTAAATTTATGAAATTGATTTATTTGGAGAAAATATCTGTGTTAAGAAATGGAGGTGCCGAAATGGAACAGGAAAAATTAGCTTTGCATGAGACATTAGAAACACACGAAATCATTAATTTTAAAACAGTCTGTTTGCTCCGTTCGAAACTAATGCAGGGGATTTGCTTCAATAATGAGCTAAAACAGCTCATGGAAAAAGACGTAAAGCAATCGATTCAGGATATAAACGAACTACTTCCCTTTTATAAACAAAGCCAAATACTTCATTAAGCCGGAGGTGACCACAACATGCAAGATTACCTTGACCCTCGTAATGCGGAAGGCATGCCCAATTTAGCAGACTCCACATTTGCGATGGATTTTTTACTAACTGTTAAAAATGGAATTCGTAATTATGGTTTTGCGATTACCGAGACGACCAACCCTGAACTAAGAAGAGTACTAACAAAGCAGTTGGAATCTGCCCTTGATTTACACGCGGAAATCTCCGATCTCATGATAAAAAACAAATGGCTCCATCCTTATAACTTTAAGGATCAGTTCCCAATTGACCTTAAAGGAGCCGAGACCGCCGTCCAAATTGCGCAAATGAGGCTCTTCCCTAATGACACGGACAGAGGCGGAATGTTTGCGACACCAAACCAATAAAAGGAGGGATATTCGAACATGAAAGCTGTTACTTACCAAGGGATTAAAAACATTGAGGTGAGGGAGGTTAAAGATCCCACAATCAAGAACTCCGATGACATTATTGTTAAAATTACAAGCTCTGCCATTTGCGGGTCAGACCTCCATTTAATTCATGGCATGATTCCCAACACGCCTACAGATTTTGTCATTGGCCACGAACCTATGGGAGTGGTAGAAGAAGTAGGACCCGATGTCCGAAACCTAAAAAAGGGAGATCGAGTGATTATTCCTTTTAATGTGAGCTGCGGAACTTGCTGGTACTGTCAGCATGATTTAACGAGCCAGTGTGACAATTCCAATCCACATGGTGAACAGGGAGGTTTTTTTGGATACTCCGAAACAACAGGAGGCTATGCTGGCGGGCAAGCGGAATATATGAGGGTTCCGTACGGAAATTTTACTCCTTTTAAAATCCCTGAAAGTTGTGAAATGGAAGATGAAAAACTAGTATTGCTGTCAGATGCGGCCGGGACCGCTTATTGGTCTGTTGACCATGCGGGTGTGAAAGATGGAGATACGGTGGTTATTTTAGGCTGTGGCCCCGTTGGCTTACTTGCCCAAAAATTTGCCTGGTATAAAGGGGCTAAACGGGTCATTGCCGTTGATTATATTGACTACCGCCTGCAGCATGCGAAACGGACCAACAAGGTGGAGATTGTCAATTTTGAACAGCATGAAAATACAGGACAATACTTAAAAGAAATCACCAAAGGCGGAGCTGATATTGTGATTGATGCCGTTGGGATGGATGGCAAGTGGACACCAATGGAGTTTCTCGCTAGCGGGCTAAAGCTTCAGGGTGGAGCCATGGGCGCCATTGTCATTGCCAGTCAGGCAGTCCGAAAAGGCGGCACCATCCAAATTACCGGGGTCTATGGCGGCCGTTATAACGGTTTCCCGCTTGGAGACTTGTTTCAGCGGAATATCGACATAAAAGCAGGACAAGCACCGGTCATCCCTTATATGCCTTTCCTATACGATTTATTTGCAACCGGAAAAATGGACCCAAGTGATGTAGTGACCCACGTCCTCCCATTAGACCAAGCAAAACATGGCTATGAAGTCTTCGATACAAGAACAGAAGACTGCATCAAAGTTGTCTTAAAACCATGAGGAATCACGGGGACGGTTCTCATGCTTCCGAAGCATGAGAACCGTCCCCGTGCACCATTAAAAACTCCTCAATCTCATTTTTCGAAGGAATCGACTGTTGGGCTCCGTGTTTGGTAACTGCTAGCGCAGATGCGGCAGTGGCAAATAAAATGGCCTCCTTGGTGTTGTTTCCTGAAGCTTTTGCAGCAGCAAATGCGCCGATAAAGGTATCTCCGGCTGCCGTTGTATCAACTGCTTTTACCTTGAAACCAGGAGTAATCAAACCGGTTTCAGTTTTGGAATAATAGTGCGATCCCTTTTCACCAAGTGTCAGAATGACGGAACTCACTCCATGATCCACCAACCAGTTAAGTGCCTGCCCCCTTGCTTCTTCGGTCTCAATCCTTATGTTCGTGATCACTTCTATCTCTGTTTCATTCACGATCAAAACATCAATCAATGGAAAAATTTCGCTTGGAATCTCCAATGCTGGTGCTGGATTAAAATAGGTTTGAACCTTCCGCTGATGTGCTTCCTTTAACACAAAAAAAGTGGTTTCCAATGGGATTTCATTTTGGACTAATAGAATTTCCGCCTCATCTAATAAATCTAACTGTTCTTCTATATCTTTTACCGACAGCCTTCCATTTGCGCCTTCAGATAAAATGATCGTATTTTCTCCAGACTCACTAACGGTTATAAACGCCATGCCGGATGTTCCCTCTTTTTTCAAAATAGCTTTCGTATCGACATTCGCTTTAGCTAGCGAGTCCAGCAGCTCTAAACCATACGGATCTTTTCCAATGGCCCCTAACATGCCTACCCGGCCGCCCGCTAAAGCAGCTGCCACTGCCTGATTAGCGCCTTTACCTCCTGGCGAGTATACGGTCGACAACCCTTTAATGGTTTCCCCCGGTACCGGATGATCGACTACTCGATTTACGATATCCATATTGATACTACCGACTACAAGAATATTCATCTCTATCCGCTCCTTTTTAAAATAATTCATCCAATAAATCTTTGATTTAATGGAGGTTTCGCTTAATAAATTAGTATCCCCATTCAGACAAACTCTTCATCTTTTTAAAAACAAGAACCTGGTCCAGCATGAGTAGTCCTCGAGATAAGGTTAACTTTTGAATACGACAATTGGAATTATTATACTATCGTTTCCAACTATATTAATAGTTAATGTAAAAGTCTATTTTCCAGAAATATTCTTTGTGGGGTCACCCCTAACTGGATTGGTTTACTGCCTAACAGGGTAAACATCCTATACTCTACTATCTACATAACCAAGGGGGAAACAGAATATGGAGAGAAACAAAACCATCATGCAATTTTTCGAGTGGCACCTGGAACCAGATGGCACCCATTGGAGCCGCCTAAAGGAAATGGCCCCGCAATTAAAAGAAAAAGGAATCACTTCCGTCTGGATACCACCAGTGACAAAAGCGTCCACTCCAGACAATAATGGCTATGCCATCTATGACTTATATGATCTAGGTGAGTTTGACCAGAAAGGTTCCGTCCGAACAAAGTTTGGGACCAAGCAGGAACTGCTAGAAGCAATAGATGCCTGTCATAATGTCGGCATAAAAGTCTATGTCGATGTCGTCATGAACCATAAAGCGGGGGCAGACGAAACGGAGGTCATTCAAGTCATTGAAGTGGACCCAGAGGACCGGACGAAAGAATTATCTGAACCCTTCGAAATTGAAGCTTGGACAAAATTCACCTTTCCAGGGCGTGGGGAAACATATTCTTCCTTTCAATGGGACCATACCCATTTTAACGGAACAGATTATGATGCCAGGACAGAAAAAACAGGAATCTTTAAAATCGTTGGCGATCATAAGGATTGGAGTAAACATGTCGATGATGAATTCGGCAATTATGATTATCTCATGCTTGCCGATATTGACTATGAACATCCGGAAGTAAAAAAAGAAGTGATCGAATGGGGAAAATGGCTTGCGGATACCCTTAATTGCGATGGATACCGCATGGATGCCATCAAACATATAAATCACCAATTCATCAGGGAATTTGTAATGGAAATGATTAACCATCGGGGCGATGATTTCTTTTTTGTAGGAGAAGTTTGGAAAACGGACCTACTTGCCTGCCAAAAATACTTGGATCATATCGATTATAAAATCGAATTGTTTGATGTTCCCTTGCATTATAAACTGCATCAGGCCTCCCAAGAAGGCAGCGATTTTGATTTAAGCACGATATTCGAGGATACCCTTGTAAACACTCATCCTCAAAATGCTGTTACCTTCGTGGATAACCATGACACTCAGCCCGAAGAATCCCTGGAATCATGGGTACAGGACTGGTTTAAGCCAAGTGCCTATGCGCTAATTCTCCTAAGGAGAGATGGGAATCCATGCCTGTTTTATGGCGATTATTATGGAATCAACGGCCCAGAGCCTGAAGAGGGCAAACAGGAAATCCTCGACCGCCTTCTGCTAGCCAGGTACAATAAGGCGTACGGGGAACAGCATGATTACTTCGATCATCCCAATACGATTGGCTGGGTTCGACTTGGTACGGAAGAGGTTGAAAAGTCCGGATGTGCCGTCGTCATCTCGAATGGCGATGACGGGGAGAAAAGAATGTATGTTGGTGAAGACAAAGCTGGGGAAACCTGGATCGACCTAATGAACTCAAGAGATGAGCAAATCCTGATTGAAGAAAATGGATATGCTACTTTCCCAGTGAATGGCGGCAGCGTTTCGGTTTGGGCTTGCGGTCCAGAGGAGTAAGATAGAAGGCTGTTTTTCTGAATCTCTTTTCAGAAGGGCAGCTTTTTTTGTTATTTTACACTCCCGGAGGACTATATTTTCATCCACTTAGCGCCCAGGGGATCTGCTTTTTCCGAGAGCTTATAGACGATCGGCTTCCCCAAAACATTGAAAAAAAAAGAAAAATAGTTTGAACTCCTAGAAGCCGGGTACATAAAGAATGTAAGTCAATAGCAATTCCAAACTCAAAAAGGAGGAATCTATGATGAACAAAGATCGTAATGAAAAAAACGGTAGTATGACGGTGGAAGAAGCAGGTCGTAAAGGCGGAGAAGAGACTTCAAGAACCCATGACAGAGAATTTTATCAGGAAATTGGCCGTAAAGGCGGGGAAGCCACAGCCGAAAGCCATGACAAAGAATTCTACCAGGAAATCGGCCGCAAAGGCGGAGAAGCCACATCGGAAAACCATGATAAAGAATTTTATCAAGACATCGGCCGCAAAGGCGGAGAAGCAAGAGCTGAACAACGGGATAATGATGATTAAAAGTTCATAGATAAAGGGAGAAGATCACTCTTCTCCCTTTTTTTATTCATAAGTAATCGGAAACCGAACCTCAACGGTGGTACCTTGATTCTCAATACTTTTTATCGTGATCGTCCCATTATGCTGTTTTACAATGCGAAAGCATAACATTAAACCCAGGCCCGTCCCTTTTTCTTTATTGCTATAAAAAGGCTCACCGAGTCTTTTCAGGCGCTCTTCACTAATCCCGATGCCATTATCGATGATTTTAATCAGAACAAACTCACTTTCCAAACTTCCAACGATCGTAATCCTGCCTTCATTTACCATTGCTTCCATACTGTTTCTAATGATATTAATGAACACTTGTTTCACTTGATTACGATCACAAATAATGTTCGGGAGCATGTGATCATATTCTTGATCGATTTGAACATTTTTCAGATTGGCTTCTGGACGAAGCAATTTGACTACATCTTGAATAATAGAAGTCAGGTCATCCGGTTTCAATTTAAATGGTTGCGGCTTAGCCAGATTTAAAAATTCTTGAAGAATATCCTCTAGCCTTTGAAACTCATCAAAGATGACGTTAAAGTATTCCGGTTTTTGGATCCCTTGCTCAAATAGCTGGATAAAACCTTTTATAGAGGTAATCGGGTTTCGGATTTCATGGGCCATTCCGGCCGCCAGTTCTCCTACTATCGCTAATTTCTCTGATTGTACTAATTGTTCTTCTGTTCGCTTTTTTTCTGTTATATCACGTCCCGCAATGATAAAATGTTCCATTTTACCATTACTCCCTATAACCGGTGTACCAATACCTTCAATTAATACCCAGCTGCCATCGGAATGCAGAAAACGTGCTTCCATTCTAGCAGAAGGTAACTTATTTAAGATTTGTTTATATTGGTCCATTACTTGATCTCGGTCTTCGGGGTGGATTAAAAGAAATGAGCTTTTCCCCTCGTAGGTTTTTGTTGGTGTGCCTAGTACCCTGCCAAGTGAAGGAGAGGCATATAAAATCCGTCCACGATGATCCAGCAGCATAAGGATATCACTCATATTTTCTGTGATAAGCCGATACCTGGACTCGCTTTCTCGTAAAGAAATTTCTGCCTGTTTGCGGGCAGTAATATTCACACAAGACCCAATCACCTCGATGATTTCGCCGCCTTTTTTGACGGGGCGTAAACTAGCCAGATAGTCAATTCCATTAATCTGGTCTTCAAATTGAACCAGTTCTTCTCCATCCCACGCCCTCTGATAGTAAGCGGTTTTTTTAAGGGCTTTTTCCAATGGAAGAAATTCATCTAACCGTTTCCCCACCACTTGAGCGGGGATCAATCCCATTTGATATAATAATTCCCCATCACAAATGGTGTGAATAAATTGTCCGTTTATTCGTTTATACTTAAAAATCATGCCTTGTTGCAAACGGACTGTATCTTGTAACTCTTTTTTGGCTTTATTCAATAATTCCTCATACCAGATACGCGTCCTTGTATCCTCTGGAATCCCTTGTTGATTGACAACTTGTTGCACCTCAAAAAGGTTTTCTTTTAACTCGTTTGCCGGCATGGGTTTACTAAACAAATATCCTTGCCCCTGATCACATAAATGTTGTTGGAGAAAGATGAGTTGTTCCTTTGTTTCGACCCCTTCAGCCACCACCTTAAGGTTTAAATTGTGGGCGATCGAGATAATCGTTTTTACAATCGCTTCATCGTTTAGATTTTGATGAAGTTCCCTTATAAAAGACTGGTCAATTTTTAATGTATCAATCGGGAATTCCTTTAAATAGTTTAAAGAACTATAGCCTGTCCCAAAATCATCAATACTGATGGAAACGCCCAGCTTCTTCAGCTGCTGTAAGGAGAGGATGGTCTGATGAATATCAGATTTTATACTTTCCGTTAATTCAATCTCTAAATAGTGTGGTTCCAGCTCTGTTTTTTGCAGAACCTCTTCAATCGTTCGAACGATATTGGAGTGAATAAACTGCTTTTGTGATAGATTGACAGAAACGACTGTGAATAATCCTTCCTTTTGCCAATGTTTAATTTGACTGCAAGCAGAAGTTAATACCCATTCTCCAATCGGGATAATTAAATCTGTATCTTCGGCAATCCCAATGAACCTATCTGGTGGTACCATGCCCCATTTTGGGTGATTCCACCTAATTAACGCCTCTACTCCCACTAATTCACCCGTTCTTAAATCAATCTTCGGCTGATAATGGAGGAAAAATTGGTTCTGTCCAATGGCTTTTTCTAGTTCTATTTTTATACTATGATTGTCTATTGATTCATTCACATACTATACCCCATCACTGCTTTTTTAAAAAAGATATTGTCAGTTTATCACATTTTTCGTAGTAATTGGCTCTATTTTTACCGTATTTTACTAGTGCAAAAGGAGGAAAAAACTTTATATATACGAAGAAAAAAGGAAAGTGCAATTTTATTTGTTTAATAAACAAATAGTATCCCCAATCATATGATTCTTTGCTATAATTTTTTAAGTTAAGCAGAATTGCATTATTTATTACTAGCATTCATACCTTTTTAAAAAATGGACACTTATGAGGAGGAAATTATGGAGATAAGTTTTCTTTCCATTCTAGCTTTAGGATTTGTTCTGGGAATCAAGCATGCAATCGAGCCGGACCATGTGATTGCTGTTTCTACCATTGCCAGCCAAAGTAAAAAATTAGTCAAATCTACTTTAGCGGGGGTTTTCTGGGGAATTGGCCATACGGCGACATTATTTATCATTGGTGTTATTCTGATTTTGATGAAGGGTGAAATACCGGAAAAATGGGCGATGTCATTAGAATTTTTAGTCGGAATTATGCTTGTTTACCTTGGTTTAACCACCATACGCTCTTTTAAAGATATCCATGTACACCAGCATGGGCATGATGGCGACCATCATAAACATGTCCATTCACATGTTAATAACGGGCAGCATCAGCACCAACATCAAAATGTCTCCTACTTGAAATCCTTGTTTATCGGCTTAGTACATGGTCTTGCCGGCAGCGGCGCAATGGTCTTACTAACGATGAGTACAGTGAAAAGTGTTTGGGAGGCGGCTGTTTATATCCTTATTTTCGGAGTAGGAACCATTTTGGGAATGCTTTTCTTTACAACCATTATCGGAATTCCTTTCGTTTTCAGTGCCAAAAAACAGGTACTGAATCAAACCCTCACCCGGCTCACAGGTGTCATTAGCGTCGCCTTTGGGGTCTATTACATGTACAACCTAGCCATAACAGAAGGCCTATACAAACTTTGGCTGCAGTGAGCGTGGGGACGGTTCTCCTGCTTCCTATTGGAAGCAGGAGAACCGTCCCCGTGGACCACTCTTATTCAGCCTTTAATTTTTCAATTTCCTTATTTAGCTCTTCTTCACTTACATAGTTATCGTATGCCGCGTCAAACTGGGCTAATGGAGCTGCAAATTGATTGCCTGCCTGCACTTCTGCTTCCATTAAGAGAATCCGATCTTCCGCACGGGCCACGCCTCTAGCAATATCATCAGTGTGAAAAGAAACGGTTGCTTTCTGGATTTGTTTCATCGACTGAACCACATTCACTCTTGATGCTAACAAAATTTTCTTATGCTGTAGTTGATTATACGTCTCTTTTAGTTCGTCCAACTTTGCCACAAGGATTTGGGTTTGTCCCTTAACCGCCTCTAATTGCTCCACATATAGGTGCAACTGCTTTTCTTGATTGAGCTTTTCTTGCACGGCTAGTTTTGCCATCGCTTCATCACCTTGCTCAATCGCCAGTTTGACCTGACGAGTCCGCTTGTCCACTAGTATTTTTGTCTGTGAAATGAGCGCTGCCTGTTTTTTCTCTACAAAAATCTGTCTTGCTAGGGCTTTCTGGCCTTTGACCATTTCCTGTTCCATTTCTCTAGAATACTCATTTAACAACGTAATTGGATCTTCAATCCCATCTAGTAATCCGTTCATTTCCGCCATTGTAATGGTTTTTAATCGTTTAAAAATACCCATGTTATTCATTCTCCTTTTTCGTTAATAGATTTTTTTCCCATTGATCTAAAATGCTCGCATTTTGGTTTGTTACAGGTATGTGTGAACCGGCAAGAGAGGTGTCAATAAACTGCTTCATGGATGATGCTTTTGCTTTCTTTCGAAGCCATCTTACTAGTAGAACGAGAACGGCTAGTCCAATAATAAGGAAAAGCCAAGGAAATCCGCCGCCATGGTGAGCACCATTCATCATGTGATGATGGTCAAAGCCGCCTCTCTGCCCCAATCCACCTTGTTGCGGTATTCCACCCTGTTGTCCTGCACCACTTGGTTGAGCCATTCCACCAGGGCCGCGTCCTCCTACTCGCCCTCTATCGCCTCCTAGCAGCAAGTGGAGCACGTTAAATACCAAAACAGTAGCAGCAACGATCACTCCCCAGAAAACACCCTTTTTAACCTTTGTATTCATATACTTATCTCCTTTCCTTACTTGATAGATAGAATAATAATAGAGGTTGGTGAAAACTTGGTGAAAAGGAAGCATGGGGACGGTTCTTTTGCTTCCGAAGCACGAGAACCGTCCCTATGCTTCTTGTAAAGGGTTTCATACAAAGGTTCATACTTATGTCACATTTATTGTGAAAAACTTCACAAACTAGTGATATACTAACACCATCAAGTTGTTAACTAGTCATAACATCAAGAATATCGCTTATCTCATTTTAGTAAATTTCATATAAAGAGGGGAAATCATCATGGAAAACAGAAATAAGAAAGTGAATCGAGTAGTGTTAATAGGAACAGGTGCAGTTGGATGCAGTTATGCTTACTCTATGATTAATCAAGGCGTAGCTGAAGAATTAGTTCTAATCGATGTGAATGAGGCAAAATCAGAAGGCGAAGCGATGGACTTGAATCACGGAATCCCATTTGCTCCTTCTCCAATCAACGTGTGGAGCGGTACTTATCAAGATTGTGAAACAGCAGACTTAGTGGTCATTACAGCGGGATTAGCGCAAAAGCCAGGTGAAACTCGCCTACAATTAGTCGAAAAGAACACTAAAATTTTTAAAGAAATTGTAAAAAACATCATGGCGAGTGGCTTTGACGGCATCTTCTTGGTCGCAACCAACCCAGTCGACATTTTAACCTATGTGACTTGGAAAGAGTCTGGTCTGCCAAAAGAGCGGGTGATTGGTTCTGGTACTGTCTTAGATTCTGCGCGACTTCGCTTTGCGCTTGGCCAGCATTTCAACATGGACACACGAAATGTACATGCGTATATCATCGGTGAACACGGGGACACCGAACTTCCGGTTTGGAGCCGTGCTTCAGTAGGAGTGGAACGACTTGAAGAACTCCCAGCCGAAAAACTAAACCATGAATGCTTAGAAAACATTTTCGTTAATGTCCGTGATGCGGCTTATCATATCATTGAACGAAAAGGTGCTACCTACTATGGCATCGGCATGTCTCTTGTCCGGATTACCAAAGCAATTTTAAATAATGAAAACTGTATCTTAACGGTATCTTCTTATCTAAATGGCCAATATGGACAACAAGATGTATTTATCGGTGTTCCGGCTGTCATTAACCGTGGCGGAATCCGCGAGGTGATCGAAATCGACTTAAATGAAAAAGAAAAACAGCAATTTAATCATTCCGTTACCGTCTTAAAAGAAACTATGAAACCTGTAATTTAAGGAATTTTTATAAAATCCTTATCAAGGAAAGAAGATGAAAGCATGGAAACGTTGAATCAAACAAAAAAAGGTTATTTTATGATGGCAGTTTTATGGCTGGCCTATGTAACCTTTGCCATGAACTGGGTGGCGGGTTCTTCCTTGACACCGCAAATTACCGAAACATTTTTCGGTGGACCGGTCGACCCGATTATTTCTCAATTAGTGAACTATTCGATTACGACCGCGCGTGTATTTGCCAACATTTTAGCAGCGATTGTCCTTATGAAATTAGGACCTAGAAAAGCAGCCGGCACGGCGATTGGCCTGTTAATGATGGGGCTTGTTGCGATCTATCTGCCTAATTATTGGGCCTATACAGTCGCTCGGATGGTCATGGCCGTCGGGGGCTCGATGGTGATTGTCTACATGAACCCAATCGTGGCCCACTATGTGAAAAATTCAAAAACAAAGCTGCGTATTAATGCGGCCAATACGGTCGCCTATAATGCTGGTGCCTTTATTGTCGCTGTATTATTCACCGTTTTTTCCAAGCAAATGGTCGCCAATTGGCGTGTAACGTTAACGTTTTTTGCCTCTTTAACGATTCTTTTCTTTATTGGCTGGCTTTGGAAAGCAGAGAACTTTGAGACAAACGAAGCTGGTGAAAAAACGGAAAAGTATGGCTACAAAGATGCACTCAAGGATGGATTTCTTTGGCGTTATGGCCTGGCGTTTGCTTCCTTTTTAACTCTATATGTCTTATCACTCGTGAGCTTTAAAGCGATTTTTGACCAATATACCTTGTTAAATGGATCCGTGACGAACCTGTTAATCTCAGGCTTCGGGATTCTTGGTACATTTGCCGGGATTACCATCGGGAATAAAGGGGTGCCGCGGAAGCCGACTCTTCTGTTGTCAGGAATTGTTATGGTAGGAACGTTCGCCCTTGCGATTGTTTTCGCGAATAAAATTCCGCTCCTATCTTACACGCTTATTTCGGTTTCCGGCTTTGCGATGTATATCCAGTACCCAATCTTTTTGAATCTCCCACATGAATTAAAAGGGATGACTCCACAAAGATTGACCATTATGTTCGGATTATTTTGGGCCATTGCCTACGCGGGCCAAACGATTGCAACCATTATTTGGAGCTTTATTCTAGGCTCTTCCGGATACACACCAGCCATGATCTTCTTCATCGCTGCCTCCAGCCTGTACATCTTCCTGGTCGCTACCTTCCCCGAAACAAGACAGAAGGCAGCAGTCACAAGGAAAGCAGCATAAGTGGGTGGGAGCATGGGGACGGTTCTTCTGCTTCCAGTTTTGAAAGACATTCTAATGCAAAACCCCCCTTCGCCTAATTAACGAAAGGGGGTTTTGTTTTAACTTTGGACGAAGCAAGAGAACCGTCCCCCCGCTTCATATTCCTTTATTTTATTAATCCGATTTGCGTGCCTGCCGCCTTCAAAGGGGGTTGTTAACCATATTTTTGCGATATCGCGGGCTAGGCCTGGACCGATGACACGTTCTCCCATAGCTAGGATATTGGAATTGTTATGCTCTCTTGTTGCATTAGCACTAAATGTATCGTGCACAAGTGCACAGCGTATTCCCTTTACTTTGTTTGCCGAGATACTCATTCCAATCCCTGTGCCGCAAATTAAGATACCTCGTTCTACTTCACCACTTGCTACCTTTTCCGCAACAGGAATCGCATAATCTGGATAATCAACAGAGGTGTCACAATCACACCCTAAATCTACGTACTCAATTTTCATCTCTTCTAGCAATGAGATGATCTCATTCCGAATATTTATACCACCATGATCAGATGCAATCGCTACTTTCATTTTACTTCCCTCCAACTGTCCATTAACGTTACTCTTCTTTCTTCCCCTCGGAACATTCCTGACACATTCCATACCACGTTTTCACGCCTTCTGTACTTTCAACCACGTCAATTACTTCTTCACACACTTGGCAGATAATCGTACCTTGTTTTTCCATTATTTTCTCGCCCATTTTCGCTTCCCCCTAAATTTTTGTTATTAAAAACTTATTGATCCAAGCAACAATACAGCGCATACTTTTCTAACCTAAAAGCTTTTCTAGTAATCTATATTTATCCTGCTTATCCGCTATCTCGGAATTTACGCAGTCCAGTTCTTTATGAATCATTTTATTTTCTTTTATTCCAACAGCTAGACCCGAATGTCCATTCATCAACAGTTCCACTGCCTTAACGCCCATCTTACTTGCTAATACCCGATCAAATGCTGATGCATTTCCCCCTCTTTGGATGAACCCTAATGAGGTAGTTCTTACACGAATGTTTAACTTCTTTTCAATGTAGTCCTGCAAGTCCTGCAAATCATACATTCTTTCGGTAACGATGACGAGGTTATCATTTTTTCCATTATTCATTCTTAAACGTAATTTTGAACAGATGGAATATAAATCTAGTGGCCTTTCTGGAGTAGAGATGATTTCTCCTCCACCTGCTAAAGCAGAATATAAAGCTAAATCGCCGCAATATCTTCCCATTACTTCAACAATCGTTGTTTTATCATGAGAACAGTCCGTATCTTTAATTTTACCGATACACTCCAATACCGTATTTAAAGTGGTATCAAATCCGATTGAATAATCTGTATAAGCTAAATCATTGTCAATGGTTCCAGGTATCCCGATCACATGTATACCTAGTTTATGTAATTTTTCGGCTCCTTTTAAAGACCCTTCCCCACCTATGACAATCAAGGAATCTATATTCAGATTTTCCAATAGATTATAAGCTTTCTTTCGTCCTGTTTCCTCCATGAATTCTAAGGATCTCGACGTTTTTAAAATCGTGCCGCCACGATCGGCAATATCTTCTACCTCTGGAGATGTTAAGCGATGAAATTTACCATCGATTAATCCCTGGAATCCGCCCTCTATCCCCATTACTTCCACTTGATAGTGATTTGCTGCTTTGACGACTGCCCTTATCGCCGCATTCATTCCTGGGGCATCGCCGCCACTTGTTAGGACCCCTAGTTTTTTCATGACCAATCCACCTCATGTGTAATCCAGAATCATATTTAGTGTTTAAATCCTGTAATGATAGATTTTCTTAACTAGATCTTTTCAGGACGTGAACAGTCTTGCTTTGAACCTTTCCAGACTGTTTTACTAAGAAAACAATAATACAAGAACTTATAATCATACTCACACCTAAGAAAACCATACTAGTATGAAAAGATCCCGTTGTATCTTTAATATAGCCCACAATGTAAGGACCAAAGAATCCACCAAGATTTCCGATACTATTGATGAGGGCAATAGCGCCTCCAGCTGCAGCCCCAGTTAAGAAAGAAGGTGGAATGGCCCAAAACGGTGCGTATGCTCCAAATGCTCCACATAATGCAATGGTTAGAAATACAAATGATAAGATAATGCTTACTTCGGAAATATAGCTGCTAATAATCATCGCAATCGCACTTATGGTTAAACAAACAGCAGCATGCCAGCGTCTCTCATTCTTTCTATCTGAACGGTTGCCAACTAGAACCATCGTCACCATGGCAATAATATACATAGGGAATAAAATCCAGCCCATACCTTGAGTACTAATAGATATTTTTTCAGATAAACCTTTTGTAATAGTTGGTAAAAACATGTTAATTCCGTAATAGCCAATCATCCAGCAAAAATATCCGGCTGCTAAAATGAGAACGTCACGATCCTTTAAAGCTTGAAGGAAAGTGTAGTGTTTTACTTGCTGCTTTTCAAGTTTCTCGTTAGTTGTAACATCAATTAACCATTTTTTCTCTTCTTTGTTCAACCAATTTACTTCTTTAATTTGATCATCTAGATAGAAATAACATATAACACCCAAGATTACAGATGGAATGGCCTCAGAAATAAACAACCATTGCCATCCTGCCATACCAAACCAGTTAACGCTTAGCAGGAAAGTACATAATAGAGCACCTATAGCATTTGTACTCGGTATGGCCACCATAAAGCCAGCAATCGCTTTTGCATGATGTTTCGTTTGATAAAAACCGCTTAAATAAGAGACCATACATGGATAAAAACTGGCCTCAGCAACTCCTAAAAGGAATCGTACTGTATAAAACTGTATGGGAGTCTGGACGAAAGTTTCTAAAAAGGCAAGGATGCCCCATGTAATCATGATCCTGCTAATCCATTTTCGCGGTCCAATTTTTGCCATCATTGCACTGCCCGGTACCTCTAAAAGGAAATAGCCAAGGAAAAAAATTCCGGCTCCAAAACCAAAAATAGCATTTGAAAAACCTAAATCTTTGTTTATTTGCAGGGCAGCATACCCAATATTTACCCTATCAAGTACAGATATCGAAAAACATAGAAACAGAAATGGAATTAATCTTAACGTAACTTTTTTAGTAGTGGAACGCTCTAGTGCAAGTTGATCCAAAATAATTCCCCCTTATGTTGTTGTCCCTTCCATATGCCAAGCCATCATCTCATTAAAGGTTACAGGGAATTAAAATTTTCCTAAAAAAAGTAGTTCCCCTAAGCAAGATATAAACCTTTGTAAACCCATACATCAAACGCTTCTAAAAAAACTTTAAAATGACTTCTTCAACACAAATAGATCTGGCAACTCTCCTATTTCTATTATATAAATAGAAAATTTCTGCATGGTCGCTCCCTATATATTTTGTCTACTTGTATACTAAGTTCCCTTATTTGCATTTAGTATATCCTTGCATGTAAGGGTTGTCAATACGATTTAGGATTGGTAACTTAATAGGTCTAATCCTTCCAATATCGGTCATATAAGTTTTTCATATGCTTATTCATGACTTCGACTGCTTCTACTGCGTTGTGATCCTCAATGGCTTGTATAAGTAGTTGATGCTCCTTAAAATTAGGGTCTCGATAATCCGGCCGAGTGACCGTACGATCTCGAATAAATTCCCACATTTCTTGTTGTTTCATTGCATTACTTATAGCTGCCATAATGTTAATAAATAAATCATTATGAGAGGCCTTGGCAATACTAAAATGTAATTTGTGGTCTGTTTCTGGTACATAAACACCAGCCATCGTTTCTTTCTTCATCTCTTCGATGGTCGAATGAAGTTCCTCGATGTCTTCATCCGTTGCTCTTTCAGCTGCAAATTTTATAATGAGAGGCTCTATCGCCATCCTTGCTTCAACAATATCTTCCGGGGAGATCGATTTAAAAAAAATGGCGGATTCAGAATGATCAAATGTAATCTGATTACTTTTTACATAAACTCCTTCACCTTGACGGGAATAGATAATTCCATTCAATTCTAATGCACTTAGGGCCTGGCGAATGGGAACACGGCTTACACCAAATTGTTCGCACAGCTCTCTTTCGGCAGGCAGTTTATCACCTTTTTTAAATGAACCCAATTCGATTTCAGAAAGGATTTGATGATAAATTTGCATATATAATTTCTTACTGGCCACTGGATTAAAATTAATAACAACCACTCCTTTCTCAGTGCTCATAGAAATTACACAGGCATTCCTAACTGGAATGCCTGTACAGTAAGGATAAAATTAATCCATGTGTGAACCGCCATTAATATCAATTTCTTCTCCTGTAATGTAGGATGCTTCTTGTGAAACTAAGAAAGCAATCGTTGCCGCAATCTCTTCCGTCTCACCTGGTCTTCCCATTGGAATTCCGTCGATCACTTTCTTTGCTTCCTCTTCAGGAAGGGACTTCCAAATGTCTGTATTAACAAGACCTGGTGCCACGCAGTTTACGGTGATTCCATCAAGAGCAACTTCACGGGCAAGGTTCTTAGAAAAACCTAATACGGCAGCTTTTGAAGCAGAATAGTGCGGCCCGCCAAATACTCCGCCTCCTCGTTTGGCGGAAACCGAGGAAAGACTTACGATTCGGCCATACTTTTGTTCTTTCATTGTTTTTAGTACGGCTTGCGTGCATAAGAACAATCCAAACATATTTACGTTAAATACTCGGTTGATGTCCTCATATGTCATATCTTCAACGGTTACCTTTTGTGAAATCCCCGCATTATTGACAAGGATATCAATTCGGCCAAAAGTTTGCAGAACTTTTTCTACCATGGCCTCATTCGATTCTTTGCTGGTTACATTTAATTCAACTCCTAAAGCTTTTCCGCCAGCTTCTTTAATCTCATTAACGACCTCATGAACTCCATCCATATTAAGGTCGGCAATCACCACTGCTGCCCCCTGTTTGGCTAGGGTTAAAGCAATTGTGCGTCCAATCCCCTTTTTTGAACCACTGCCTGTAACGATCGCTACTCTATTTTCTAATTCAAACATGTTTCTCTCTCCTCGGTAATGTATTAGTTTTTGACTAGATCTTTTGCTGTAGTGACAATATTTTCGATTGTAATACCATTAAGCTCTAACAATTTTTCATATGGGGCCGACTGCCCGAATTGATCTTGAACCCCAATTCTTCGCACGATTCCCTTGCCTTCTTCAGCAACTACTTCGCATACCGCACTTCCTAGACCATTTAAAATATTATGGTCTTCAACTGTAATGATTTTTCCAATAGTCAAACAGTCAACGACCGCTTCTCGATCAAGAGGCTTTATCGTATGCATATCTAATAGTTTTACAGATATACCTTCTTTTTCTAATTGCTTCGCTGCTTCTAAGGCAAGATAGACGGTGTCGCCGTTTGCAATAATCGCGATATCTTCCCCATCTTTGATCTGCTTTGCTTTCCCAATCGTAAATTCTTCATTTTCATCATATAGAACCGGAACGGTATCTCTCGTAAAACGAAGATAGACTGGACCATACATTTCAGCTGCTTGTTCTATTAATTTTCTAGTAGAATGATAGTCAGCCCCCATAATGACCGTCATATTTGGAATGGTTCTTAGTACCCCCATATCTTCAATACTTTGATGACTTGCTCCATCATTCGCTGGAGTAAGTCCGCCATGAGAACAAGCAATTTTTACATTTAGGTTGGGGTAACAAATTTCCTGTCTGATCTGCTCCGCCATTCTTAGTGAACCAAATACTGCGTAAGTGCTTACAAAAGGGATTTTACCTGTTGTCGCAAGTCCTGCCGCCAATCCAGCACCATTTTGTTCTGCTATACCAACATTTACATGCTGATTTGGAAATTTATTTGCAAATGCTGTAGTCTTACATGATTTACCGATATCAATATCCACCACATAAATATTTTTATTTTTTTCCCCTAAACGGACAATTTCATCACCGAAGGCTTCTCTGGTCGCTTTTTTAACGACAATATCTTTTTCCATTAAGCTCATTATTTTAACCCCCCTGCTACTTCTTCAATTGCATTTAGAAACTCGACATCATTTGGAGCAACACCATGCCATCCTACGGAATGTTCCATAAAAGATACTCCCTTACCTTTTACCGTGTTCAGTACGATACATTTTGGCTTTCCATTTTTAGCGTCGCGAATCTCATCTAGTGTTTCAACAATCTCTTCCATCGAATGTCCATTGATTCTTTTTGTTTCAAAACCAAAGGCCTGGAATTTCTTTTCTAAATCTTGGTTTGGCATAATTTCTTCGGTTGTACCATCAATTTGCAACCCATTGTCATCCACAAAAACTACTAAATTATCCAACTGATACTTAACTGCACTTTGTGCCGCTTCCCAAATTTGGCCTTCTTGACACTCTCCGTCTCCTAACATAGCGAAAACCCGGTAAGTCTTTGAATCCCTTTTGCCTCCCAGTGCCATTCCAACTGCACAAGAAAGTCCCTGTCCTAAAGACCCTGTCGAAATATCAATCCCTGGACACTTTTTCATATCTGGATGTCCTTGGAATGGAGAACCAAACTTTCTTAACGTGTAAATGGTGTCATAAGGTACATAACCTCGTAAAGCTAAGGCTGAATATTGGATCGGACAAACATGCCCTTTTGATAGCACGAACCGATCACGATCTTCCCATTGGGGATTATTTGGATCAATGTTCATTTCTCTAAAATAAAGTGCCGTTACCACATCAGCTGCAGATAAGGAGCCTCCTGGATGCCCGGATTGTGCCTCGTGAATCATCGTGAGAGCGGTTTTCCTCATCTCTATTGCCTTTTGCTTTAATTCTTCAATACCAACATCTTTCATACCAGTCACCTCATTCATTTTGATAACTCTTTAGATTTACTATTACCTTGTTGTCCTCTTGTCTACTTGTCTACTAAGTTAACTTATGAACTCAGTATAACACCGTTTTCATTTTTGTCAATAAGGTTTTTATATAAATTTATTCCATTGGTAAATCGATAAAAATCCAACTTTTCTTCATAGAAATCTGTTTTAATAGACAAAAAAGCCTCCGGTTAACAAATGAGTGTTATCCGAAGGTCTGAGCCGTCTACAAGACATAGATGAATTTCACTTTTAACTAGTCTTTTCTAATTTATTTTCGTCATTTGTACTTAAAACCTTGCCTGACTGCTTCACTAAGAAAACCACAATACAAGAGCCTATAATCAAACTGGCACCTAAGAAAACCATACTAGCATTAAATGATCCTGTTAGATCTTTAATATATCCAACAATGTAAGGTCCAAAGAATCCACCAAGATTTCCTACACTGTTAATAAGTGCAATCGCCCCTGCTGCCGCTGCTTCCGTTAAGAAAGATGGAGGAATTGACCAGAATGGAGAGTATGCGCCAAATGCTCCACAAAGGGCGATGGTTAAAAAGACAAATGATAAAACAATACTCGTATTGGCAACCAAACTGCTAATGACCATTGCAACCGCACTGGTTGTTAAGCATACGGCCACATGCCAGCGCCGCTCGTTCTTTTTGTCGGAGTGGTTACCAACTAGAATCATCGTGACCATCGCACAAACATACATAAGCCCTAAAACCCAACCCATTGATTGAGTACTAAGGGAGGTTGCTTCTGTTAAACCTTTAGAAATGGTTGGTAAAAACATGACAATACCGTAATAGCCAATCATCCAGCAAAAATATCCGATCGATAAGATTAAAACGTCGCGATCCTTTAAAGCCTGTAAGAAAGTGTAGTGCTTAACTTCCTGTTTTTGAAGTTTCTCTTTTGTTGTAATATCAATTAACCATTTTTTCTCATCTGTATTTAACCATTTGACATCTTCAATTTTATCATCAAGATAGAAATAGCATACGATACCTAAAATCACAGCCGGAATCGCTTCCATAATAAACATCCATTGCCATCCCTCCAGTCCTAACCAGTTGACTCCTAGTAAGTAAGTGGAAAGTGGTGAACCTAATGCATTTGCACCTGGGATAGCAACCATAAATCCTGCAATTGCCTTTGCATGATGTTTGGTTTGATAAAAACCGCTTAAATAAAATACCATGCATGGATAAAAACTAGCCTCAGCAACCCCTAAAAGAAATCGTGCTGTATAAAATTGCATGGGTGTTTTTACAAACGCCATAAAAATGGCAATGATCGCCCATGTAACCATAATTCTACTAATCCATTTTCTTGGTCCAATTCTTGTCATTATGGCACTGCCCGGGACCTCTAAAAGGAAATAACCAAGGAAGAAGATCCCTGCCCCAAATCCAAAAACCGCATTTGAAAAACCTAAATCCTGGTTCATTTGAAGTGCTGCAAATCCAATATTTACCCGATCTAGTATCGATATCGTAAAACATAAAAATAAAAACGGAATTAATCGTAACGTAACCTTTTTAGTAGTTGAACGTTCTAATTGAAGTATATCCAACATAATTCCTCCTATCATTCCCTCAAGTATCCTTGCAACCCCTTACATAAAACACTTTTAAAAAACGTTTCATTCCCTCTTTTTTCTCTATAAAAGATCGAAGCTACAATAATATGAACATTAAAATTTCAATAAAACCTTTATTACATTCTCTAACTTTTGGTCAACTAGATTCATAGCATCCGTGATATCATCGATTGGTACAACTTTTGTTATAAACAAAGAGGTATCAAATAAATTAGCTGCAATGGCCTCAAGCGCAATCTCAAAGTCCTTTCTCACATACATGTTGGAGCCTATTAATTCGATCTCTTTATTTTGAATGTACGAAATATCAATTTCTGGTTTTTTTCCAAAAAGAGCCACTTCAGATACTTTACCGCCTCTTTTGACGATCTTGAAAGAATCATTCAGAACGGATTGAATTCCAACAGCAATAAATACGGTATCTACTCCTTCACCATCTGTCTCTTCCATTATTCTTTCAACTGCATCCTCATGATTTGTATTAATTGGAAATGCGGCACCCATCCTTTTGGCAATTTCCAAATTATAATCCAACGCATCTGTTATGTAGATCTTGGATACACCTGCGTTTTTGGCAGCGATCAGTAAACCCAAACCGATCGGGCCTGCTCCAAGAATCGCTATTTTATCCCCAGGACCTACTCCAGCCTTTCTAACAGCGTGAACGCCTACTGCAAGGGGTTCGATGATAGCTCCCTGTTCATTGGATATGGAATCTGGTAACTTTACTATGGTGTTTTCCGGAACTACGATATATTCACCGAAAGAGCCGATCCATTCTTGTGTACCTAACACTCTTTTTTCTTTACAAATATGGTAACTTCCAGCTTTGCAAGATCTGCAAACCCCACATCCATATTGAGGCTCCACTGTAACTCGATCCCCTACTGAGACCCCCTTGACTTCTGACCCTGTTTCTACAACCACCCCTGCAAGCTCATGTCCTGATATAACGGGCGGGATTCGAAAAGGATGGGTACCGTGGTAAGCATGAATTTCTGATCCGCAAATTCCTGTTACCACCACTTGAATTTTGACCTCATTAGCATGCTTTATTACCGGTGAATTTACCTTTTGTAATCCGATTGAAAATGGTTTATCGATGACTGCTGCTCTCATAATATCCTCCTTTTTTAATGTTTTCCACTTACTTGTCCTCTTGTCCACTTGTCTACTAAGATGTTATGTATTTACTATACTTTTCTTGATTTTGTTTGTCAATAAGAAAAGTAAGCATTTTCATAAATACCAGTGGACTACTAGAAAATAAAAAAATTCCCCATGATTCTTTTTCATGGGGAATTTGGAATATTGGTACTATACAGTTTCGAAAGGTTAGTTTATCTATTCCTTCCAATACCGATCATATAAATTTTGCATATGGTTCGTCATAATTTCCACGGCTTCTTTTTCGTTGCGATCCTCAATCGCTTTAATAAGCAATTGATGTTCTCTGAAATTAACATCCCGGTAGTCTGGCCGAGTTACGGTCCGATCTCGAATAAATGTCCACATTTCCTGTTGTTTCATCGCATTGATAATAGCAGCCATGATGTTGATAAATAAATCATTATGAGACGCCTTTGCAATACCACTGTGTAATTTCTCGTCTGTTTCTGGTACGTATATGCCAGCCCTTGTTTCGTCCTCCATCTGTTTTATGGTTGAACGAAGCTCCTCTATGTCTTCATCCGTTGCTCTTTGGGCTGCAAATTTAACAATAAGTGGCTCGATGTTCATTCTA
The DNA here is from genome assembly GCF_018613415.1 of Bacillus sp. ISL-18. Classification (GTDB taxonomy): domain Bacteria; phylum Bacillota; class Bacilli; order Bacillales; family Cytobacillaceae; genus Neobacillus. The sequence continues at coordinate 95,545 of NZ_JAGGQG010000004.1, forward strand.
GCCTCAACAATCTCTTCAGGTGTGATGGATTTAAAGAAGGATTGATCTGTCGCAAGTTGATTGCTTTTCACATAAACACCTTCGCCTTGACGGGAATAAATAATTCCATTTAACTCCAAAGCGCTTAGGGCCTGTCGAATAGGGGCACGACTTACACCGAACATTTCACATAGTTCTCTTTCAGCTGGCAGTTTATCACCTATTTTAAATGAACCCGACTGGATTTCTGAAAGAATTTGGTTATAAATTTGCATATATAATTTCTTGCTGGATACAGGATTAAAATTCATAATAATCACCTCATTTTTGATTCGTACGTTGTATTCTAAGTGAGTAATTAGACATGTTTAATTATAAGGTTATTTATTCAAAAGGGCAATGAACTTCATAGTTTGAAGGTATAATCCAATTCTTAATTTTTCACTTTTTAGCCGATTATTCTATCAATGTTAATAAAGTATTCAAACACTTATTTAGTCATTTTTTGTAAAATTAAGTGGAGTATTTTAATAATAAGAAGGGAAGTCTGATATGCATCCTTATAAGACGCGTCAAAAGTCAAAAGAATTAAGAATCCTGAGCTCTTTAAACGCACGAATGGGATTATTACCAAAAGACAAGAAACATTATGATTACCAAGAAAAAGGATACCAGGGTGAGCTGCTCTTTGACCAGCTAACGTCAAAGCTGCAAGATGATTTATACATCTTAAATGATTTATGCCTTGAGCATAATAAATCATTTTTTCAAATTGATACCTTGATCATTTCTCAGCTAATGATCTACCTATTTGAAGTGAAAAACTATGAAGGTGATTATAGGTATGAATCAGGAAATTTCTATCCTAGATTATCAAAAGAAGAAATTAAAAATCCCTTGGATCAATTAAAACGGTGTAATTCCCTACTATGTCCAATACTTAGAAATCTTGGCTTTCAACTACCGATTGAAGGGTATGTAACCTTCGTTAACCCCAATTTTACTTTATATCAAGCCCCAATAAACGAGCCTATTATTCACCCCACTCAGCTTAATAGCCTTATGAAAAAATTAAACGATATTCCGTCAAGACTATCAAATCGCCATAAAATACTGGCTGATCAGTTAATTTCGATGCATCAAACGGACTCTCCTTATTCTCGTTTCCCCTCTTATACCTATAATCAATTGAATAAGGGAATAATTTGCTCAGTGTGTCACACGGGATTTTCTGTTTTGGAGGCGAAGCAGAAGATCGTTTGTCCTACATGCGGCCACGAGGAAACGGTCGATTCAGCCGTCTTACGATCCATGTAGGAGTTAGCGTTGCTTTTTCCTGATTTCAAAATCCCTACAAATAGAGTTTATGAATGGAATAAGGTGATTGAGTCTAAGAAGCAAATTAGTCGAATCCTTAAAGAAAACTATACGTTGAAAGGCTTTGGTCAATGGTCCTATTATGAATAAAAAGCGGTTTACTTTTTAGTAAGTTAATGTGTCAGCTATTGCAATTACTATGGTGCGATTGTCTACCCTGGGGGCTCCTTTTTCTCTTGCTCGGTCGTTAATAGGCTCTATTGTCTACCCTGGGGGC
>NZ_JAGGQG010000004.1:97154-157475 GCF_018613415.1 Bacillus sp. ISL-18
CCTGGGGGCTCTTTTTTCTCTTACTCGGTCGTCAATAGCCTCCTTTGTCTACCTGGGGGGCTGTTTTTACTCTCGCTGGGTCGTCAATAGCCTCCTTTGTCTACCCAAGTACTTCTTTTCATAGCCACTAGGTCGTCAATCAAATCTATTCACAACCCGTATCGCTCCTCTTATTCTTCCATCATAACATTCTTAAAATGTTATAAAATAAAAAAAAATCGAGCTTTTTCTTTACGAAAACAGCCCGATTATACGATATTATGCCCCGTTTCACGGCCCAAATTCATTTACCCTTTACCACTGAAAACCCCACTAAGTGCGGACCAAATCTGATCTTTTACTGTGAGAAGATTAGTGGTCAATCCAAGATCAAGATGAAAGGGCAGGCTGATAAAATTCAATGTGAGAAAGTAGCCGGCAAACAAGGTCTGGCCAAACAGGATTAGTCCTAAAATAACGGCCGGAATAAATTTGGTTTGAACCAATGCTGCCTTCCTTTTCGGATTGCTTCTCGACATAAAAGCTTGTCTGCACACTTTAAATGCACTAATCATCGACTGCATAGATAGCACCGATGCCAGAAATATACTAAGATGAACGAGAATCATTTCTACGTTAACATATGCAGGTAAAACCGGTACGTAGCGGAAATAGACGGGCAGGGCCAATAGAGCCATAACGGACAGTCCCCAAACCATACCGAATGCGTTGCGGACCCACAACAGTAATGCAACCACACTAAGTCCTAAATACAGATAAATAACGAAATGATAGTCTCCTCTCGTTACCAAATAAAACAACCCAATCGCGACCAGCGAGGCCCCCGTGTAACCTGCATACGAAATAAGTGCTCTTTTAAACGGTGAAGCAGCACTCCCCGTTGTCTGTCCAGAACCATCCCGATAAAGATGAATCTTACCACCTTCCAAGCAAGCACTGATCACGAGGTTAACTAAGTTATGGAAGTGGGCAAAATAGGTCCTTAAAAAGGGAAGCATGCTTCCCAGCAACGCTGCACCTAAATAAATCAAAATCAACGTGGTCGTATCCAATGTAAATCCCCCTCTCTTAGCTAGATAGAAAGAAAAGCACCAGCCCTATAAGGCGGTGCTCCTCCCTTGAATTATAATGCGGCCACTTTTTCCTTTTCACTCTTTAACTTTTCAAGTTCCTTATTTAGCTCTTCCTCGCTCACATAGTGATCGAATGTGGCATCAAACGGAGCTAACGGAGTGGCAAATTGATTGCCTGCCTGTACTTCTGCTTCCATCATTAAGATCTTTTCTTCCGCACGCGCCACTCCTCTTGCAATATCATCGGTATTGAAAGAAACGGTCACTTTCTGGATTTGTTTCATCGACTGAGCCACATTCGCACGGGATGCTAACAAGATTTTCTTTTGCTGCATTTGGTTATACGTTTCCTTGAGCTGGTCCAATTTTTCAACAAGGATTTGCGTTTGTCCCTTAATCGACTCTAATTGCTGCACGTATAGTTGCAGCTGATTTTCTTTGGTCATCTTTTCTTGCACGGCCAGCTTCGCGATAGTCTCTTCCCCTTGTTCCAGTGCCAGCTTCGCCTGACGTGTACGCTTGTCCACTACTAATTTCGTTTCAGCAATGAGTGCAGCCTGCTCTTTCTCTACAAAAATTTGTCGAGCTAAGGCATTCTGACCTTTAACAATTTCCTGTTCCATTTCTCTGGAATACTCATTTAACATCGCAATTGGATCTTCAATCCCGTCTAGTAATCTATTAAGTTCCGCCATTGTAATTGTTTTTAATCGTTTAAAAATACCCATTTTATTCATTCTCCTTTTTAGTTAAAATACTTTTTTCCCATTGATCCAAAATATCAGCATTTTGGTTTGTGACTGGTATATGCGAACCTGCAAGCGAGGGATCAATAAACTGTTGCATCGAAGACGATTTCGACTTCTTTCTAAGCCATCTTACTAGTAGGACAAGGACAGCTAGTCCAATAATAAGGAAAAGCCAAGGAAATCCACCGCCATGGTGCGGACCATTCATCATCTGGTGACCCGCAAATCCGCCGCGGCCTCCCATTTCACCATGTCCTCCTGGACCTCTAGCAAAAGCGCTGCTTCCTCCTAGAAGAAAATGAAGTACGTTGATCACCATGACAGTTGACGCAACGATTACTCCCCAGAAGATTCCTTTTTTCACTTTTGTATTCATCTCATTTTTGCCTCCTTTCGTTACCTGATGTAATGAATTTTAGACGGGAATGGTGAAAACTTGGTGAAAAGAGAAATTTATTTTTAAAAAGAGGAGAAATTCTACAATATTGAGGATGAAGTTCTACAATTTTTCCATTAAAAAAGCCAGCATACTAGATGCTGACTTTTTACAACATGATTAAATTAACTTTAATCCACTCACAAAAATCAATACCGCCACAACCGCCCGCAGCGGTCTCGCCGGAACTTTTGCGGAAATCGTACTTCCGATTAGGACTCCAGGAATAGAACCGATTAATAGATTGCCCACAAGCATATAATTCACATTTCCATAACCAATATGAAGCATCCCTGCGGCCGTTACCAGTAGAAACGCATGCGTAATATCGGTACCCACCATCTCGGATGTCTTCATTTTATAAAGATAGATCATTGCGACAGCGAATAAAGAACCGGAACCTAATGAAGTGAGTCCGACAATAAATCCAAACACGCAGCCTATTAAAATGGTTAGACCCTTTTTTTCGTTCAAAGGCTTCGTCTGCCAGCGATTAGGCCGTAACCGCTTCTCCATAAACGTTTTAATAATAATCGCAATCGAGACAAATACCAATACATATCCAAGGGCATGGCGGATGATCTGTTCTTGGTTATGGTAAGAGGCTTCAAAGAAGTGAAGGGCCGCGATGGCGATGACCGCACTCGGTATACTTCCCATTGCGAGATACTTAACCATTTGAACATTCACTGTTTTTTGTCTCCAATGCTGCACAACACCGAATAGTTTCGTGATTGAATTATAAACAAGGTCTGTTCCAACGGCAATCGATGGATTAACCCCTATTAAAATTAACACCGGTGTTAGGAGTGCTGCTCCACCCACACCAGTCATCCCTACCAGAAAACCCACCAATAAACCCATCAACGCAATCCCTATACTCATAGCGCACGCCCTATCTTGATTCTAATTCCAAGTATTTATATAGGATTATATATAATTATAGGAATCTTGTAAACAACCAATTTCCTATAAATTCTGGTAATTTATTAGATGGCTAAATTTTGTATAATAGAGAAAAAATCCGACCCCATTCTAGGCCGGATCTCTTCGAGCAATATGGCCAATCAACAGCAGCCAGTTTACTCACTATATGAAAATAGTAAATGAAACGTTTGATTTATTTTTTAGGCTCAGCTGGAACCGATATTTCTTTAAGGGCTTCTCCTGCCTCATCACTCGACTGTTGATTTACCGCCAAATCGCCAAGAGAGACCATTCCCACCAATTTTTCATTTTCCACGATCGGAAGGCGGCGAATTTGTTCATGGGACATGATTTTGGCAGCTTCCTCAACAGACATGTCTTTGGTGCCTGTCACCACGATATTATTTGATAGTAAATCAGAAACGGGTGATGCATCCGACACTTCACTTGCTAATCCTTTTATCACTAAATCTCGGTCGGTAATGATTCCCACTAACTTCTCATTTTCACAAATGGGAATGGCACCTACATCCAATTCTTTCATTTTTATCGCGACTTCTTTACAAGTACTTTCAGGAGTACAGCAATCCACATCGGTTGTCATAACATCAGCAACATTCATTTTAATGCCTCCTTTATTACTTCTTATGTGATTACTACCCGTCCTATTTTATTGCTAAACATCTTCTTTAAAAACCAATACCTATTTCTAAGGGAATTGGATTTTATCCCCAAGAAAAGAGATGATTCTACATAATTCAGCTAGGATTCTACAAAATAAAAAGGAAATTCTACAAAATCGAGGCCGATTCTACTTAATTCAACCAGAATTCTACGAAAACCAGAACTTATTCTACAAAAACTGTAAATTAATTTCCAATCCATCAAAACCCCCCCCAGCTGGGAGGTTTCAAAATTATGCTATATGCTTGCCACTTTCCACATTTTCATTCTTATCCTTCATCCGGCTAAAGATATTCGCCAAAACCGAACCAGATAAATTATGCCAAACACTGAAAATCGCACTAGGTACAGCTGCTAATGGCGAGAAATGAGCCGTGGCGATTGCTACTCCCAATCCGGAATTCTGCATGCCGACTTCCATTGCCACAGCCTTCTGTTTCGCCAGATCCATTCCGCATAAACGGGCAAAGAAAAAGCCAATCAAGAATCCTAATAGATTATGAAGGATGACAACTCCAAAAATAAGCAACCCAGTTTCGGCAATCTTAGAAGCGCTGCCTGCTACAACAGCCGATACAATCAACACAATCGCAATAACGGAAACAAGCGGCAAGGCTTTTGCACCAGCTCTCGCCTGTTTGCCAAAAAACTTTTTAATAATAAAGCCGATTGCCAATGGAACGATGACCACTTGTACAATCTGAAGGAACAAGGAAGCCACACTAACATCGACCCATTTGCTCGCAAATAGAAGAATTAACAATGGTGTGACAATTGGTGCAAGAATCGTAGAAACAGAGGCAATCCCAACAGCCAGCGCCACATTTCCTCTTGCTAAAAACACCATTACATTCGAAGCTGTTCCACTCGGGCAGCATCCTACTAAAATAACCCCTACGGCGACTTCCTTCGGTAAATGAAGTCCGACCGCCAATAAAAACGCTAGCAGCGGCATGATCACAAAGTGACCAACGACCCCGAGTGCCACTTCTTTTGGTCTCTTAAATACTTCTTTAAAATCCGATAACTCAAGCGTTAGGCCCATTCCAAACATCACAATCCCTAAAAGCGGAACAATATAGCCTCCAAGCCAGACAAAGTGTGTTGGAAAATTAAAAGCGATTACGGCAAAGATTAACACCCACAACGTAAAGGTTTTTCCAGCAAAGCCGCTGATTTTCTCGATGACTCCCATAAATGAATCCCCCTAAATTATTTCGTTTTTCCAAATATTTAATATTTTTATATATTAGAATAAATATTTAAAAAAATCAATATTTTCTATACAATAATTATTTTTCTGGAAAACGGGACATAATGCAAAGGCTTACAGCTTAAAAGGAGAATTTTAGTAGATCGTTCATCTGTGCATTTTTGAAAATTTTCTATATAATTAAAATTATATTTTTTAAAAGGAGCAGACAAAATGCCAAAAACACTTACGAGAGCACCCTTTAAAGCCGACCATGTCGGAAGCTTCCTTCGTCCAGAACGATTGAAGCAAGCTCGTCTTCAAAAAGAAAACGGTGAAATCACCGCGGAACAGCTTCGTGTGATTGAAGATGAAGAAATCATTAAATTAGTAGAAAAACAAAAAGAAGTAGGGCTTAAGGCCGTAACCGATGGCGAATTGCGCCGCGCTTGGTGGCACTTTGACTTCTTAGCGGGACTCGAAGGCGTTGAGTTTTTTGAAACCGACGCAGGGATTCAATTTAATGGTGTTCAAACAAGAGCCCACGGCGTAAAAGTAACGGGTAAACTTGACTTTGGCCAGCATCCATTTATCGAAGACTATAAATTCCTGCACAGCATTGCAGGTGACCACACAGCGAAGTTCACGATTCCTAGTCCGAATATGCTGTTTTTTAGAGGAATTATTGAGGAAGCTGCTTATTCTGACAAAGAGAAATTCTTCGATGATCTAATTAAGGCCTACCAAAAAGCGATACAAGCATTTTATGAGGCAGGCTGCCGGTATCTGCAACTAGATGATACGTCATGGGCTGTTTTCTTTTCTGAAAAAGGCCAAGAGCAAATCGCAGCAAAAGGCTACACTCCTGAAGAGTTGATTAAAATTTTCACACGGGCAATCAATGAATCGATTGCGGGCAAGCCGGAAGACATGGTGATCACGATGCATATCTGCCGTGGAAACTTTAAGTCTACTTATACAGCAAGCGGCGGCTACGACAATGCCTCTGAATATATCTTTGGCGAATTAAAGGTGGATGGCTTATTCTTAGAATTTGACGATGAGCGCTCTGGCGGCTTTGCACCGCTTCAACACGTGAATCGCAAGGATTTACAAATTGTTTTAGGATTGATTACTTCTAAGTTTGGTGATTTGGAAGACCCAGAACAAATTAAAGCACGAATTGCCGAAGCAGCAAAGTATGTGGATTTAGACCAACTATGCCTAAGCCCGCAGTGCGGATTCTCCTCAACCGAAGAAGGAAACCTTCTTACAGAGGAACAGCAGTGGGACAAGATTAAACATGTTATTTCCATTGCCAATGATGTTTGGAAATAAGCATAGGGACGGTTCTCTTGCTTCCTTTTCGGAAGCAAAAGAACCGTCCCCATGCTCACCCTTTTGGCATGTCGAGTGCTTGGTAGGCTAGCTGATACTTGCCGCCTTCAGCTACCTCTGCGTGGTACAAAGCCTTGAGGGCAAAGTTTTTCTCAAGCTCGTGTTCTTCCATCAACACTTTTAATCGTATTTGCAATTCCTTATTGTCCTTGATCAGCTGCTTCATTTGAGATTTGATAAACTTCATGATCGATATAACTCCCTTCTAATCCTATATATCTGTCTGGTAGGCATTCTTCCGAGCCATGGGTTGGGAGCGAAGACAGGTTTGTTATTATGACAATTTCTTAATAAACACAACCTTTAGATAGTTGCCCTCCGGAAATTCCTTGATGGTTTTAAAATCTTTCGGAAGGGAAAATTCCTCCACTACTTGATAGTTCCTGCTGGTTTCTTTAAAGGCCTGATCAATAAAACTTTTAAACTTCGTCATATTAAACGAACTAGAATTGGTAGACGCTACGATTACCCCCTCATCCTCTGTAATGGCAATAGCCTCTTTTAAAAGATTCTTGTAATCCTTTTCCGCGCTGAATACCATTTTCTTTGACCTCGCAAAGCTTGGAGGATCCAGGATAACCATATCAAACAAGAGCTGCTTTTTCACGGCATACTTAAAGTAATGGAACACGTCTTCGACAATGATATCCTGTGCGCCATCATCCAGCCCGTTCACTCTAAACTGCTCAATGGTCTTAGGTAAGCTTCTATTGGCTAAATCCACACTTGTCGTTTTAACCGCGCCTCCTACGGCAGCAAAAACAGAAAACGCTCCTGTATAGGAAAACGTGTTCAGTACGCTCTTTCCTTTCGCGTAAACATCGCGGATTCGTTTTCTGACATCTCTTTGATCTAAAAATACTCCAACCATCGCACTTTCATTTAAGTAAACCGCGAAGTTTACTCCATTTTCTTTTACGATAATCGGGAAGGTTCCTCTTTCTCCCGCGACGAAATCATCTTCTTCAATGTATTTCCCGCTGACAGCAAATCGTTTCTTTTGATAAATGGCTTTAAATGGAGTCAATTCTTTTAGAGCATTGATAATATACTCCCGAAAGCGGTAAATTCCTTTGCTATACCAGGTGATTAAATAATAACCATCAAAATACTCGATCGTTAATCCGCCTAAACCATCGCCCTCGCCATTTACGACTCGGAAAGCATTAGTATCCGGGTTATTAAAAAACGACTTTCGATCGTTGATTGCTTCTTTCAATTTATTCACAAAAAACCTTTGGTCGATTGGTTCATGCTCATTACGGCTAAGAACCCACCCATACCCTTTGTTTTGTTTGCCAAAATAGCCTCTCGCGATGAACTTATTCCGTTCATCAACAAGGCGGACAAGCGTTCCTTCTTCCGTACCTTCGTCCAAATTAATCAAGGCTTCCCTTGAAATAAGCGGATAACCGCTTCTATACTTATTAACAAACTTACCCTTTACCGTAAAACAAACATCATTCTTCATCTTGTCATCCAATCAAAATTATTTGGAGAAGCATGGGGACGGTTCTCTTGCTTCTTTGAAGCAGAAGAACCGTCCCCATGCTTCCAACCTACTATTATTATAAAGCATAATGAGGACGTTTAAACGATTAAGTTGGGACAAACCGTTTTAGTGGTCCGACGAGGTTCATAGATTTGAAAAAACGGGGATTTAAAGAAGGTAGCACGAGGGCTGTTTTCTTGCTTCCGGATTGATCTGGAAGTACAAGAACCGTCCCCATGCTTCTTATCGAAACTTTGTAACTGGAATGTGAAAGTATAGGATTAGAAAGGCGGTACATACGAAGCATAGGACCCATGCCCAAAGCGGCCGGGTATGGTGGAGGCGTAGTCCTATGAATAGAAATAGCCAAACCACGCATGACCAGCCAAAGTTCCATCCATGAGTATAAGAAATAAGTTTAGCACATCTAAACAAATACTCCATGATCACCTCAACAATAAACCAGATGCCAATATAGAAGACTTGCTTAGGCCAACGTGATTGATACGGGTATAATGATAAGTAAAGTAAGGTCAGGTTGGGGAAGGTAATAAAGGTTAACAGAAATTCCGCCATGGTATGGTTGGGAACGATTATCGAACCTTGAAAAGTCCATAATGGGTATTCAGACATAAGGACAGAAATAAAAAAATCCACAGCTATAAGGAAAAGGATGGTGGGATAGTATTTCTTCCAGTTTCTCCAATCAGCAAATCGCCAGGCGCAAATCAGATAAATAAAGGGAAGCACCATTCTTAAGTAAGATATTAAGGTATGTAACATGACATTTCCCACCCTTCCAACTCGTTCCAACTACCTATTAGTATTATTCATATGGTGGGCGTTTAAACAATAAGAAATAGAACGGTATTTTTTTTGAACGTATTTGATATAAAATAGGTTCTTCTTAAAAATAATCACTCAACCCAAAAGGAACATAAAAAAATGGCTTGGAGGTAGCTCCAACCCATTTCTAAATGACCCCATTTCCTTCTGTAAGCTTCTTCTTCTTATCTGAAGGAAACATTCCAAGCATCAGAACAACTGGCACGATATTAACAACCGCCAAAACCGTCCCTTGGAAGTCCGTACCACTCATTAACCCGTGTGCTGTTACTAAAATATACAGAATCGGGTTAAGAGCATGCAGCTTCTGCCACCGCTTGTAACCAATTTTCTTCCGGAATTTTGATGTGACAATCGTTAAAATTAAGAAATACGTCGCAATCGATCCTAATCCCATCGAAATCGTTTCATAGCTGCCGCTAAACGGAATTAGGATATCCGTCCAACTAAATTTCATGAAAGCATCAATCAATAAAATGCCTAAGTGACCGCCAGTCATAATCAAGGACCAGTCCGAGACTACCTCATGAAAATGAAGGAGACTAGTCACTTTCTTTTTCCGTTTCTTCTGTACCGCCGAATATAGTCCCGTTAATGCGGCCAAATATAATAATAGATATGCCACAATTCCAGTTGCCCGAATGGCGTACCATTCTAAAGACTCCATTTTATTCGCCACCTCTCCAAATATCTTTTGCTTCATTAATAAGAACTGCTGGCTTCTTTTTGACAGAAAGCAAGGCTTTCCCGCGCTCTTCTCCCAATAAAAGGACCACTTTTGCTAATACATCCGCTTCGACAGCCGTTGGCGCTGTTACAGTAGAAGAGATAATTGTGCTCGCAGAAGGTTCGCCTGTAGTGGCATCAATCAGGTGATGCTTACTTCTCCCATTCACCTTCCATCTTCTTTTCATTGAAGTAGAAGTAGCAATGGCTCCATCCAATACTTGGATGGAAGAGAGCATTTGCGATGAATCAAGAGGATCTTCAATGCCAATATTTAAGGGCCGCGGCAGACTTCCAAAAATCCGGATATCTCCGCCGACATTCACAAACCCAAATCCATACTGGGATAAGACATCCGCTGCGCGGTCCACCACCCAGCCCTTTGCAATTCCTCCTAAATCAATTCGAGTATGAAGCACCACCGTTTGCCGATCCTCATCTAATTGATATGGTCTCACTTTTGTAAACACGGGGGCTGTTGGGGAGGGAGCCGTCAACTCCCGCCCTTTAATCCACTCAATTGATTGGGTATAGCCGCTGTTTTCAATCGCTGATAAAATACCAGGATTAAAAACGCCATTTGTTTCTTCATAAAATCGAAGTGTCTCTTTTAAAATGCTAAATAATGGATCCGATACCTCGACTTCTTTTTCTAGCTGTTGATTTAACCGGGATAATTCACTATCTACTTTAAACCGGCTGCATGTGTCTTCGACAGATGCGAATAATTTGTATACGGGCATGAGGTCATTGGCAAACAGTTCTTGATTGATCGATAGTTGGACGGTTGTACTCATGGAATTGAAGTTATAATTATTCATTGTTGGGTTCCTCCTGTTGTAGTATTAAATGATCAAATGAGAGATCCTTAAACTTCATCAGGTTCCACCAGTGGTAGTATCAAAGCCTCCATGTTGACTTGGAAACGAATTGTCTTGTGAAACTTGTTGATCTGACGCTTGAGTTCCATTGGTGTCTGTTGACCTAGTTGTATCAGTAGTTGTATTGGTATCAGTAGATGGATTAGGGATATCATAGGTGATTGATGAATCTTGGTTACTGCTTCTTTGAGCTGATTGTGTTGTATTTTGGGTTGTCGCCACAGCGGCTGTGTTGGTTGTTGTATCTTTTTTTATTCCCATATATGACATCATTCCGGCAACGAGAGCGAGACTTGCAAAACTCACTCCCCAAGAGGTAAATTTCTGTTTTTTCATTGGTAGGACTCCTTTCAGTTTGAAATGCTTTCTTTATGTCCATGTCTGTATTATGAATCGACAACCTTAACTAAACCTTAAAAAATCCCAGAAATTGAAAAGAACTTCTTCATAGTGAAAAAGCCAATTGCTACAAGGAGTAGAAATTGGCTTTTTATAATTTTGAAAATAAATGTTTAATGTGATTTGGAACTAACGCCATTCGAGATATCTAGAACAAATGATGATCCAGAATAAGAAATAGCCCATTTTATCAGATAAAATGGGCCATTTCTTTTTGTCTAATCGACATGACTTCGACTCTATTTTATTTATACTTTTTTAATCAAACGTTTGGTTAAAAAAGTAAGATTTCACGTTTTAAATGAGTTTTACTCCTAAACTTGCGAAAAATATGGTCGAAGAATGTTAGTAATTTTTGCAGAAAAAATTACAATTTCCCGGAAAATTCTATTGTTTTTGATTGCACTTCCATCAATCTCATTTTTTCGCGATGATTCAACTTTAATCAAACAGTTGATTAAAAGCGAACTAAACTGCACCATTACTGGATTTCTCTCACAAAATGCTTGAAAAAATTGTCGAGAGTTGTCTCTTAATTAAGGAAACCCTACAATCAAATGACTTAGTCACAGGATTACTTCACACGAATTTTTTGACCGGCGATAATGACATTCGGGTCAGTAATTCCGTTCCAAGCTTGCAGTTGCGCGACAGATATTCCAAAAACTAAGGCGATTTGGGATAACGTATCGCCTGATTTTACCTGATAATACACAGGCCCTGACGAATGATTATCAGTTAACCTTAAAATTTGTCCAACATAAATAAGATTAGGATTTTCGATGTTATTTAATTTCACTAAATCCTCCACCGTTGCTCCAAATCTCGCCGCAATTTTGCTTAAGGTATCGCCTGGTTGAACAGTATAAGTAGATGTAGGAGAACTTTCAGGCTGTGATGCTGCTGCTCTGCTCCATGAGCCTGCATAATTGGCGAATTCATTATAATCTACTTGGATACCTGCTAGTGGTAGATTATGTTGATATTGAAGAATATGATGAAAATCTGCTACTTGGCCGCGGGACCAAGAAGTAGTCTGCCAATAAAAATCGACTGCCTTATGGTCATAAAGCATGGTAAGCACAGAATAAGAGCCATACACTCCTACTTTAAAACTTTGGTCAATGCCATTACGAACACTTGTAAAATAGGTTAAGATCGAGTCCATGTCTGCTGGCTCGACATCATAATCAACAGCAAAGTAAATCGCACTGCCTTCTGTCTGTACAAGCGCCTTTGCGTAGCGTGAGGCTTCCTGTGCATCTGAAATCCCTCGGGCCTTGGTAAAATAAGCGGCGTTAGTCGGATTGGTTTCCCAAATACTCACCAACTGTAACCCCTCGTTGAGGATGGCATCAGCTTCCGCTTTGTCCATCGACTTCCAGCTATCTCCAAGATAACGTCCAACATACTGAATACCAGCTGATTTAAGACCTGCGGCTAACGGACGATTAAGTTTTGTCGCACAGTCCACTCCGTTTAAATTTCGAATAAGATCACCTCCATAATCAGGGGGACGGTTCTCATGCTTCGGAAGCATAAGAACCGTCCCCGTGCTTCCCCGTGCTTCCAGCTTTCACTCAGGGTCAGGTGGTCCAATGACGACTGTTTCATCAATGGGGGATAATACTTTGGCTAGTTTCTGAGCATTTACATCGTAAGCGAGTTCAAAAACATCTGGAGGTGTTAATCGCAGCACATCAGAGCCCTCAATCGACTGGATTTGACCATCATTGAAGGCAACTAAAAGATGGGCTTCCTTGGTAACACAAGTAATCCAGTGCCACCAGCCCTTTGGCAGGAAGGTGACCTGACCTGGTTTCACATGATAGGTCTGCAGCTCTAAGGTTGACGGATTCAAAATTGAAATGATCACTTCCCCAGAGATAACGAAATCAAGCTCATCCGCATTGGGGTGCCAGTGCGGTTCGCGAATATGTTCCCGGCTCAGAAATAGGTCTCCTAGAGCCAAATCCTGCATCTCTGGTATTTGAGCGGAGGTAACTTCGTAAAGTACGTTTTGCGGATTTCGCTGAAAGCCCACATTATCGCTGACATCAAAAAACAGTTCCGGCGACGTCGTGGAGCCCCACCGCATTCCTTCTCTTCGTCGATTCATGGGTGAAAACATTTCTCTAATCATATCACTTATTGGAGCACCATTTATTGGTCCGATTACGACAGTCTCAGTAATCGGCGCCAGTACCTTGGCTAGCTTTTCAGCATTTACACCATAAGCCAATTGAAAAACCTCTGGGGGAGTTTTTCGAAGGACATCGGAGCCAAAGGTATTTTGACGCTTTTTTGTGTCGTATAAGGCCACAACATGAGCTTCCTCCGTAATGGAGATGATCCAATGCCACCAGTTTATCGGAATAAAAACAACATCCCCTGGTTTTACACGATAAGTTAGCAATTGCGGGGTGAACGGATCGAGTACAGAGATGATCGCTTCACCACTCACCACATAATCCAGTTCAGCCGCATTGGGATGCCAGTGCGGTTCTAAAATGTGGCCCCTGCTAAGAAAAATGTTATCTAAGCTAATATTTCTCAACACAGGTAACTGTGACGAGGTAACTTGGAAGATAATATTCTCAGCATTCCGCTTAAAGAACACACTTTTTCTGGTATCAAAGAAAAGATTGGCGGTGTTCGTTGTTGTTTTCCCATTAGATGATTTTGTGTTACCGGTTTGATTATTTTTCATCTGTTAAAATAAACCTCCTGTCCGAAATTACAGGTAAAAGGCTGTCTTCCTAAAAACCCGTCATCTATGAATATGCCAAGCAGGACAAGTGTGATTGGGTAAAATGCCTGTAACATTGGAACATGTAAGGTTTATTTATTAAATACGGTGGAAATGGTGTAGTTTATAATGAGGAATGAGAGATAGGATTTAAAAGGGCTGATACGGATAAAAAGGCATAAAAAAAAACGATCCCCAATTTTTATCTTTGAGAGTCGTTTCTAAACAAATCAGCCACAAACTGTAATTCATCTTTACTCATTGGTTTTAAAGTTAATGCTGTAGCTGCCATGTATTTTCCGTAAGTGTTCATAAAGTTTTCCATTTTCTTGATCATTTGATTACCACCTTCCAAAATTTATATCCTTATTATCGTTCAAAAGGGGTCCATTTGACAAAGTCTTGGAAAACGGAAACATTCACCAAAAAAGCGGGAACATTTTCTTTGTAAGCGTATATTTTACAGTGTTTCCTCACCTTTTCGCCGTTTTTCTTTATTTTTCACTTTGAAGGAGCATGGGGAAGGAGCATGAGGAGCATGGGGACGGTTCTCGTGCTTCGGAAGCAAGAGAACCGTCCCCATGCTCCCTATTCCCCAATCCTTCCCCTTTAATCAAACAGTTGATTAAAAATGAGCAAAGCCGTACCACTATTGACTCTTTCTCTAAAAAAGCCAACGCCAGCTATTGCAGGCAACCGGCTTTAGAATAGGGAAACTCCCCTGCTACTTATGAAAAAGTAACCTTATTTTTTCCTGTTCGTTTGGATACATAGAGTGCTTCGTCAGCGGAACGAATCATTTCCGAAGGTGGAACCTGCTGATCATCCCATACTGCCGCTCCGATACTGCAGCCTACCTTGATTTTTTGATCATGAAGGTCAAAGGGCTGATTCAGACTGTTGATAATCTTTTCAGCTACCACCGTTGCATCCTGGACAGAGTCATCGATCGTGGTATACAATATAACCAAAAACTCATCTCCACCCAGGCGGAACACTCCCTCATTACTCCGGACACAATGTTTCAATCGCTTAGCGGTTTCTTGCAGCAAACGATCACCGACCTGATGGCCTAAGGTATCATTGACCTGTTTAAATCCATCCAAATCGAGGTACAAGAAGGTAAGCCTATTCCCCATTTGTTTAGCTGTTTGCACTGCTCCTTCAAGAAACTGATCGAGAGCAATCCGATTCATCAATCCTGTAAGCGTATCATGGTGCGCTAGATTTTCCATCTTACCCAGATCTGAAACCGTGCGAACCAACGATTCCACCAGATCACGAAGCGATAAAGATAGAATCTCAATATCCTTAATTCCCTTATAATAAGGTATTTCCACCTTCTCTCCTGCTCGTAAGCGATTGGCAGAGTAGGAGATTTGTTGAAGCGGCTTGGTAATTAAGGCCGAGGCAAACCAGCCTAATAAGGCAAAAATAATCGATAAGACGACTCCGATCAGTAAGATGGACTTCTGTAATTCATGGACAGGAGCAAAGGCTGTTTTTTCTGGTACACGGACCAAAATGGACCAGCCCAAACCAGGATAGTTCTGATAACCATCACCAAACGCATAGCCAGTTAAATACTTCTGACCGTTTGGCCATGTTTCGATCCGCCAGTTATTCTGACCCTTTTTGGCAAGCTTCAAACTTTCTAAGTTTAACGGCCTGCCTATATTGGCAGATGGACCTAAGAGAACAATTTGATCTTTCTGGCTGACCACAAAGATTTCTGCCCCGTCTACCTTCTCTTTTAACGGTTTCAAAATTTCCTTTTGAACTTCACGGGACCATTCCCAGCTGAGGTGCGCTGCGATAACGCCGTTAAGCTTGCCGTCCGCTGTGACAATCGGTCTACTGATATCAACAAATTGCAATGGTTCACCACTGGGATTTGGCAGCAGTTTAGCCAGTAAGACCGCATCGTGAACATCTCCGACAAATGATCCTTTTATTCCTTCTTGATAAACTGGGCGTTTCGAAATGTCGCCGCCTGTTAAAATTCCATTGGTTGCCGCTAAGACCTTCCCGTTGAAATCCGTTACACCAACCCATGAAAAGGCAGGAATGCTCTCTTGCAGCTTGTTTAGAAGCACTTGAACCTGCTGGGGGTCAGCCGGGTTCTGGATATCTTTCAGCTGACTGATCACATTAATTTCCCCAGCCCTCGACCACATAAAGTGATCTAATTTATCCGCCATATTATAAGCCGTGGCAGAAAGCGTATTTCCGATCTGGTCCTCTACTTTTTGACTCGCTTGCGTTCCAATCATCATACTTAAAATAGCGGTAATTCCAAAGATTCCAACTGCAAATAGGACCGCTACATAGGTGCGCAGTTTTAAATTCACATAACTCCTCCATTCTAACTGGGAGAAAAGATAGTTTAGCAATTTCATATTATACTAAGTTTCAACCTTTTTTGAACAGTGTCTTTCTATGGATTGAATTGAACAAGGAAACAGAGTAAAGAGGAGGGTTTTGAAATCCTCTTCTTTCCCATTTTAGACTATGATACGCCTGAAGCCGTTACAACTAATTGAACGTTTGATTAACTTTTACAAGTGATGCCCGGTAGGTTTCACCGCAATTATAAAGAAAGCCGGCTAGCCTATCCTTGACCTGGTCCTTTTGCCTATTTTTCTAACAATCAAAAACGTCACCAGCAGGACGAGAAAAGCCCCGACAGAGTCAAATAAAAAGACATCCTTTATCGAAGCGGTTCTGCCTGGCATAAAGGATTGGTGATATTCATCCGTCATCGCATAAAGTACTGTTAGGATCCATGCAAGGATATAGGCGAATCGGTAGACTTCAAGACACTTAAAAAATAAAAAGGCAAGGAAGCCGAATACCGTAATGTGGGTGAGTTTCCGCACAATAAAGTTTAGCTGATCTACAACTGCATGGTTTACTCCGTCTATATGTAAGAACACCAGTATTTTTTGAAGAGTATCGGACGTATTTTTCCCCGTAGAATAAGGAACCTGTGTAAACATAAAAATAACTGCCATCCATAGGATCGCCGCCACAATCCACCATTTTCTTCTATTCATCTATATCATCTTCCTCCGTTTCTATCAATAACTCCTATAGTACTACCTAGCTGCTTAAGAGGACAATAGAATCTTGTAGGAGCATAGGGACGGTTCTCTTGCTTCCTTTTTTGGAAGCGTAAGAACCGTCCCCATGCTTCCCGTGATATAATCATAATTGGAGTAGTGTAAAGCCATCTTTTAAAATCTTTAAAAGGTGTAGCTGATCCGCATTCTCCTCTGTGGATACTGGTGTCCTTTTGGAGCCAGTGCATCTAGGGTTCAACCCCCTAAAGGGAATCCGCTCACGGCTGATATGGGTTTTGGCCAGTTTTGCAGGTAGGACCTCCATTGGCCAATCCAAGCTGTGGGTGGATTCCAAAATCTTAGAGAGAAGGTGGTAGAATGTTTGATATTATGATCATTGCGTTATTAATTATCTTAATTTTCTTGCTATTCATTTTATCCAAAAGACTTATTAAAACGATTACTATTTTTCAATATGAACGTGGAGTTAAGTTTCACAAGGGAAAGTTTCAGGAATTTGTAGGGCCGGGAAAGTATACATACTTTACTTCAACCACCCATTTGGAGATTTTTGATATGAGACCTGCCATTCTCCCATTAAACGGTCAAGAATTATTAACGGCTGACAATATTAGTGTAAAAATTAGTTTAGCAGTCAAATATCAAATTCTAGATCCCCAAGCACTGATTTCAGAGTATCAAAACTTCCAAGACTATTTATATATGAGCATACAGTTTAAACTCCGAGAAGTGATATCTTCAATTGAAATGGATGAGCTATTGAAAAGCCGCCAAAAAATAAACGATGATGTCAGAAACTTACTGTTGGAAGACAAATCATTAATTGGGGTTTCTATTCATTCAGTGGATTTGAAGGATATTATGTTATCAGCAGAATTAAAGAAAGTTTATTCAGAGGTGCTTAAAGCAAAAAAAGAGGCCCTTTCGTAATTAGAGAGGGCACGCGGGGAAACGGCAACATTAAGAAGCTTAGCCAACACCGCTAAGATGTTGGAAAACAACCCTGAATTAGCCCAACTTCGGTTAATACAAACGATTGAAGCTTCACAAGGAAATACCTTTATTATTGATATTTTAAATAGTAACAAAAAGAAAATCTAGGAGCACGGGGACGGTTCTTTTGCTTCCATTCAGGAAGCAAGAGAACCGTCCCTATGCTCTGCGGCCAACCGTTATTCCGTGAGTTTATTCCTGTCCTCAATTTGTGGAGGTTCTTCCATCCAGCCGTTTTGGATCATAATTTTTCCTCCTTGGTGTGCAAATCTGAAAATATCCGCTGCAAGTACCGCCATTTTGGCCGGCAGGTCATTTCGTAAGCTAAAGGCACCGCCTAATGCATTACTTCCAAGTCCAAAGGTGGTTAACAAACTGGTATTGTACAACATTAATTTATCAGAGAATGGTGCAACTTTTGACGTTGTTGCTTTTCCCGCATGGGTAGCGGGTGGTTCAATGAAACTTTGTCGCAAAAACTCGCCTAAGTCCATTTCAATTTTTCTGGACAATTTCATTCCCTTGACAAGATAGTCTTGAACATCCTCATGTGAAGCGACTTGGGCAAATCCAATCATTAATTGCATTCCGACAAGGTTTGTTTCAATTGCATGATGGATCAGGGAAACCTCAATCGTATTAAGAGATCTCGGCTCATTTAGCAAATTAAAACCACTCCGATAATCGGTATTTTGTACAAAATGCACTTCTTTCGGCATGGATACATAAGCTGGACGAACCAAAACCCCTTTTTCTAAAAGGAATTGGGTGGAGTCCCTATTTAACGCTTGCGCTTCTGCCGTCAAGTTGATAAAAAGATCATTAATATCTTTCCGATAAGACATGCCGCAAAAAAGCGAGTACAGACTCATTTCCACCTTCGTCATCATATGTAAGTACATGATATTGAACATGTAGTCAAATAACTTTGGCACACCTTTATGAACATCCTCTTCTGTAAAACCCAGAGGAATAACTGCCCCTTCTTGTTCAAAAATCTCCTTAATGGTCTCTATCGTCTTGGAAGCCCCATCATAATGAGTTTGCAACAATGGTCTTTCATCATTCTCAGCGTGCTCAATAAAATGCTCTAAAATTCTCATGATCATCGTCTTTTCTTGATAGGCCATCCACAAATTCGCTAATTCTGAAGATGTAATCGGAATTCCATTCAAAGTCATTATGATAACCCCTCCTGTTAGATGCACGGGGACGGTTCTCTTGCTTCCAAAGGGAAGCAAGAGAACCGTCCCCACGCTTATTTAGTAAGAAAGATAGGGAACTTTTTTGGGCTTGTAGGTGATGACATCGGATGAATAAATTTCTACTTTTAATTTGCCGCGTAACATTTTGGCTTGAATGAGGATGGGTTGGTTGTATTGATTTTTAAAGATCAGATCAGGTCCATTCCAGCTAACCGTGGCATCACGCTTTGGAGGAACGTATGATACCTCTTTGCTGTGGGAGTATCGATGAATCACTTTCACCCCTGCACTATCAATGGCATTAAAAAGGGTGGATGAAACCTGACAAATGCCGCCGCCAAAGTCTTCTGCATATTCCCCTTTAACAATTACAGTAGCAGGCACATATCCTTTCCTTGCGGTTCTTTCCCCTACTACTTGATTAAAGGAAAAGGTTTCACCCGGAAAAAGAACAAAATTATTAATTGATTTTGCGGCAAGATAAATATTATGATTTCTTTTTTTATTATTGGAATTAAAGTAGGTTAGGTATTGGCCTATTTTTTCAATCCGTATATTTCCAAGTAATTCACTATCAACCTTAGGAGAAATCATTTGTAAAGGCACTTCCAATTCTGATGCTCCCTTATTAAAATAATAAGCAAGAACCTTTTCCGTGAAAAGCTCGCGATTTAAACGATAACCGACCCGCTCGGGGATGATCGTTCCGTTTTGATCAATAATGGCATTTCTAGGCACGGACGACACCTGCTTGTCCAATTTGTCCATATATGTTTTTAACTTTTCCGGATTAATAATGGGTAATTCCGGCATAATGGTCGAAAAATTAGCACGGTTCACCACTGAGATAGGATGCCCATTGTTCGTGATTAATAATTCGCCTGGCATATTCACTTGCTGCGATAACATGACGAGCCCAAGTAACCAAGTAAAGTTCATGCACTGAAACCTCCCTACCTTTATTATGAGTAAAAGTAACGATTTCATGTAATTCACTGTAAGCAAAGGAAGGAAATAAAAATGACACAAATTACATTTCTAGCCTCATCCAAACCCTTTAAAATCCCCGATGAAATCGAAGAATACAATAACCGGACATTTTTTGAACGTGAGGAGGATATTCTCTTTTTCTCTGTGCAGGAAGTCGATAAATATTGGGAAAGGATAGTGGATGGTTTATTTTCTTTGCCCTATATTTATGAAGTTAATGGAGTTGGAAACCGTTTATTTTTAACATACATTGAAAAGTATATGGAAATAGGAGAGGTGCTAGAAATTTACCATGTGCCAAATCAACATGCCTTTAAGGAATACAAACAAAGAATGGAAGCACAACCGGAGCCGATTGAAGTGAATGTAGGAAGGTTCACTTATAAAGACATTTATGGATTGTATCAATTCCATCCTAAAAAGTGGCTAGAAGAACTGAGCCACCGAAATTATCTGAGTCATTATGGGATTACAACATTTGTTAAGTATTAAACATCATTATTTGTTTTAACCCCTAAATCAGGCCTTTTAAAAAAAGACAAACACTTTATAAAAACAATTGTCATTTTAATTAATATTATCCAAAAATAGAATTTTCAGGTTTCACTTATGGTACAATTCTCCTATATTTATTTATTTTTAGGGGGAAATTTAGTGAGTGAAATAACAGCAAACGTACAGCATAATTTCGCTACCCATACTCAAGAAAAGTCTTATTTTGATGGTGGTCTTTTTCAGTACATAGGATGGTCTATCTTAGGAGGACTTGTAACTGTCTGCACATTGGGAATTTGCTATCCCTGGGCGATTACGATGATTTTAGGATGGAAAACACGCCACACGGTTATTAATGGGAGAAGATTACAATTCACTGGATCTGCAGTTGGATTGTTTGGAAACTGGATAAAATGGTGGTTCCTTTGCTTAATTACATTAGGAATTTATAGTTTTTGGTTGTTTATTGCAATGGAAAAATGGAAAACAAAACATACTTCATTTGCTAATTAAACGCTTGGGAAAAATAAGGCCTCCGATTGGAAGGCTTTATTTGATTAATGACCAGCTCTTCCCTTGCGATAAGACTTTTCCTCAACTAAAAGCTTTTCCAACTGGAGTTTCATGCATTTTTCGTATCGCTACTTTTATATGTAAAGAAGCAAGAGAACCGTCCCCCTGCTTCACCATAAATGATCGAGTATCGTCGACTGAATAAGGTTCGTGTCGATATTACAAGTTTTTCCATCTATTCCATACTGCCAGATCGAGATCTTTATATTCTTTGGTGCACCAGGCTGAAAGGCTGGGGCCTTATTTTTCTTAGTGACACCAGGATCCGGATTACTGCTCCAAAGGATGGTTTGAGTTTGAACGCTTTTATTTTTTGAAACAGCCGCTTGATAAGCTGCGGACAGTTTACTTTCTGGTGTAAAAACCCCATAAATCCCTGGCTTATAAGGTGAGTTAGCTAAAGTCTCCACCCATCCTCTTATAAATGCTTCATCGACGGGATACGTTGGTTCTATATCTGCAAAAATTGCGACTCCCTTAGGTATTCCTATTTTTTGCGCGTAGGCAATTGCCTCCTTGGCCTCAGCTACTCCATTTTGATATCCGACAGCATCTTTAAAGTGGTTAAAAATCGGAAGGATCTTGATGCCTTGCTGATGAAGTAAATTGACTTCTTCTTTGGACAAACCGATTGACACGTCGCCCTTTGTCTCTAAATATCTTCCAAACACAGTCGGTGCGCCATAGTTGTCCTTTACACACTGCAGGAATGCTTGGTCAACACGAGAAGCGGTGTCTACCCCCCATACAATCGTAGGCTTTTGTTCTTGAGCTGGTTTTTCTTGGGCTTGATTATCTTTAGGGGTTGTATCATTTGGGGGCTGTTGGCCTTGTTTCGCTCCATCTTTGGCTGGTTCACCTTGTTTGGCTGGATCCTTTTGGGGTTTCACCACTTTGGCTGCAGGAACATCCTCGGCTACTTTTGGAGAATTTACTGGAACTGGAGTAGTATTATCGTGGAAGAATACAAGAAGTAACGGAAGAACCAAGATGGCAGTTAAACCAATACTCGAAATCCATTGGGGTTTCTTCATATCATCCATTCCCTCCATACGGCAATCTCAAGAGCCAGTATATTCAGAATGGCATATGAATGTGTGGGCATGACGAAGCAAGGGGACGGTTCTTATGCTTCGGAAGCATAAGAACCGTCCCCTTGCTCACTCCTCTCTCTATTAACAGATACAAGTTTTTCGTTTCACACCAATTTTGTTACGCTCTTTTATTTTATTTATATATGGAACGGCAGGAGGGACTTTACACGCTGTCTTGCCCATGTTGACATGGACCTTGCCAATTGTTTCGGCAACCCTAATGGCTTCATCATGTAAGGCAGTTACATAGGCTCCTACACTAATCACAAAGCCGTTCATACAATAGCGAACTCGGTTTTTTTCTTGGTGAATGGTTGTTTCAGCCCTTTTGAGCAGGGCGCGGATTTCTTCTAAGTCCAACTTGTCATCAGGGGTAATCGATAAATAGTTTGCATAGGTGTTCCAGCCTGCGACCGCTGTCATTTCTTCATCGGAGCCCATCCATTTACGTGCGAGGTCCAAGGCAAACGGGCTTTCAGCAGCTACTCCAGCAACCGTATATTCTGCAAGTAGATACCAGTTCGCTTTTTGAACCCATTTTTGAAGCGTCTCCTTTGTCATCAATTTAGGATTAACAGACAATCCGGCTAAATACATAGCGTCAGAGTTTCCTGTATCGTATAATGCCAAAGCCAACTCCTGGTCTTTTTTAACATGCTTGACGAGCTTTTTTAAATCTCCCACCTTTACTCCAAAAACACTGCCACTCGCTCCGTGATTAATAAATGTGTTTTTGGTTTGTTCTGAACCCAGCTCTTCCAGCTTCTCCATGATCTCCTCGACGTTCATATAAAGCCCCCCATTAAAAGGTATTTTCATTATTTTACCATTTGCCGGTAACTACTTTCACCTTTTCAGAATAAGGGTGCTCCGATTATTCATGAAGGGATGTCAAGCCGGATAGGAGCAAAGAGTTCCTGGAAAATAGCACTCCCGTTAATAACTTCTCAATGGGAAGAACTAAATAAAAGTTAAAAAAACCTCTATCACACACGAATAGAGGTTTTTTAACCCTTATTTCTTCTCAACCCCGCTCAAGTCAATAAACGGAGTGGCTCCACCCGTTACACTTGGCAGGCGTCCATCCCACTTTTCGAGGGCCTTTTCTTGAACCTCAATTTGCTTTAATTGGATTAACTCCGGTGTGACTTCCTGCTTTTTCAACCGCAAGGCCTCTGCTTCTGCACCAGCTTGGGTGACTTGCTGCTGCGCTTCAATCTTGATTCGTTCTAAATCCCTTTGAGCCTTTAGCGCATTTTGTTCGGCTGTTTGTTTCAATTCAATCGCTTTATTGAATTCATCACTAAAGGCAAACTCTTTAATATTGATATCTTCTAGAAACATATAATATTTGGTTAACTTGGTGGCCAGCATCTCCTTCACTTTAGCTGACACTTCTGGACGTTTGGAAATTAGCTCCTCTGCGGTATATTGAGCTGTCACCGCCTTTAATGATTCAGCGATGGCAGGGTCGACGATGCGAGAACGATAATCAGGACCGATTTCTTGGTATAGCTTATTGACGGCACCTGGATCAACCGAAAAGTTGACCGCCACATTAGCTGTGACCATTTGTAAATCCTTTGAAGCGGCTGTCTGAGAACTTTCTTCTTTTTGGACTCGAACCTCCACTTGTTCCACATTTTGAATGAACGGAATTTTAAAATGAAATCCCTCCGTTAAGATCGTTGACTTGACTGCCCCTAATTGCAATAGGACCCCTCTATTACCAGATGCCACCGTAGTGCCCGAAAAAATAAAAAGCACAACCACCACCACTACAATCAAGCCGCTTACCAATAATTTGCTGTTTCTCATGATGCCTCCCCCCTCCTCTTAAGACTATATGTGCAAAGGGACGGTTCTCATGCTTATTTCGAAGCATGAGAACCGTCCCCTTGCACCTTAAATATCAAACTGGCCGACACACCCAAAATTCTAGCTGCCTGCCGCTGTGACAAACCTTTAATTTTTTTGATTTCTCGTAACAGATCATCTCTTTGCAGCCTAGGCAGGCCCTTTACCTGGGCGATCTCGATTGTACCAAGTATTTTCTTAATTTCTATTCTTGCCTCTTCATCTGTAAATCTTCTTCTGTAGATCTCTTGTTCATTCAGAAATTCACCTTTGAAATCCTGCTCATTGAATTCTATAAACCGAGCTTTGGCCAGGGCTGAATCGTCCGAAAACAACTTGAGGATATAATCGGTATCATACAGCTTGTGAGGAAAAGACTGTTTACCGTAATACCCAGGACAGCTGCTCCACCTCCAATCACCGACTCTGTCCACCATTCCCGCTTTTACTGGATTTTGATGAATGTATCGAACCACATTTAATAAGCCCAGAAAACTATCTATACAGATACTTCTAAATCGATCCTGAAAAAGGTGGCCGGTTGTTTGATATTTCTCGTTATAATAAGAAACAAAGCTTACGCCAACCCGTTTCATGGTAGCTGAAAGTGTTTCATTACCTTCTTTCACAAGCAGATGGACATGGTTACCCATTAAACACCAAGCATAGATGTTCACTTCCGCTTTCATTTTGTATTTCTCGACAATACTAAGAAATCTTAGGCAGTCTTCGTCATCATGGAATATTTCCTGTCGATTCGCTCCTCTCAACATGACATGGTAAACACCGCTGCGACTCTTCTCGCGAGCAACTCGAGGCATCTTGATCACCACTTACCAAAGATAAATTTTTTATAACTTTTGAAAAAAAAGAAAGGGATTAAAAAGTGAGAATCGGGGGAAACAAACTATTGGTTAATAAATGGCGCTTTTTGAATCAATGTGAAGTTTACATAAAATTAGAGTGAAGAAGATAGAATAAGTTGGAAGAGGACTTTCCACTGTTTCTGGGTTTTGGGAGGATAATTATACAAATCTATCATATACTAAATTATCAGACCTTTCACTATTTATTTAATATAAAAAAAGAAGCAAAAAAACCGTCCCTTTGCTTCGAAAAGGAGTCCGTTCATGAAACGAATAGCAGTTTATTGCGGTTCAAGTTTTGGTGCTTCAGAGGATTATAAGGTTGGAGCGATGGAATTAGGAAAAGAGTTAGCGAAGCGGAATATGACTTTAGTTTATGGTGGTTCTAGTAATGGCTTGATGGGGGCTGTTGCGGATACGGTATTGCAGGAAGGCGGGCAAGTCATTGGGGTTATCCCTAAAGTGCTAGGTGATCGTGAAATTTCACATACGGGGTTAACACAATTATTTACCGTTAGCACCATGCATGAGCGAAAAGCAAAAATGGCAGAATTAGCCGATGGATTTGTGGTCCTGCCTGGAGGGACCGGAACGTTAGAAGAGTTCTTTGAAATATTCACATGGGGCCAAATTGGGCTGCATCAAAAACCATGTGGCTTACTGAACATTCAGCACTACTATGACCCGCTCATTAGCTTATTTAACCACATGTTCAACCAGAAATTCCTCCAAGAAAAATTCCGCTCCATGCTCTTAATCGAAGAAAAACCAGCCACACTCATCGACCAATTCTACCATTATGTAGCACCGACAATAAAATCATATGATTAAGAAGCATGGGGACGGTTCTCATGCTTCCTTCAAATATAAATGGTCAAAATTGGTTTATGTAAAAACATTGAATATATAAACATTTTTTTGTATAATTATTCTGGGTTGGATGGTAAATGTGTACATCACTGTATTTAGCGTAGGTGGGGCTGATACAAATTAAGGCAAGAGTTATTTGGCTCTTTTTATGAGTAAAATCTTACTGTATATAATTGGATTTTTATGAAATAAAAAGCCGACATTAACATTGAAAACGTTAATGCCGGCTTTATTTATGTAATCTAGGAGAATTACGGGAAATCACGGGGACGGTTCTCATGCTTCGGAAGCAAGAGAACCGTCCCTGTGATTCTTTCTATCTACTCTTCACATAAAAAACCTCTGATTGGAAGTCTCCGCCGCGTAGGGCTTGTTTGCTATTGGCACCATTAAATTCGGTTGGAAGCGGCAGTCCCACTTGAATAAGTTCATCTCCATAGTAGTCTCTTCCTGCTGCGTGATAGACTCTCCCTTCATCTAATCCCCTTAAACGTAAGGTCTGATGTTTCCGTCCATTTGGCGTAGCCAAAACTTTATAGTACCCGACCATCGCCTCGGATTGATCCGGACTTACCACCATCCAAGCGGTCTCATTCCCCTCAAACGGACTTAACAGGCGATAAAACTGGCCCTCACGGATTAAGCGGCGGTGTTGTTTATAAAAAGCCACCTGCTCCTTAATTTCTTCCCGTTCTTCTTCCGTTAACAACAACGGATTTAATTCATAGCCAAAGGTACCAAAATAAGCAGTATTGGCCCTCGTCGATAAAGGCGTTTCCCGTAAGGTTTGATGATTCGGAACAGCAGAAACATGAGAACCCATACTATATAAAGGATAAGCAAAAGATGTACCATATTGAATCTTCAATCTTTCCACCGCATCCGTATCATCACTCGTCCATGCCTGCGGCGCGTAATACATCATCCCAGGGTCAAAACGTCCCCCTCCGCCGGCACAGGACTCAAATAACACGTGCGGAAACTCACTAGTCAGGCGTTCATAAAGACGGTAGACCCCTAAAATATAACGATGGAAAAACTCCCCCTGCTGGCTGGAGGATAAGACTTGCGAAAAAGCCTCGGTAATATTTCGATTCATATCCCACTTAATATACGAAAGGTTCGTCCGCTTCATGATATCGGACATCTTCTCATAAATATAATCGACAATCTCAGGTCTCGAAAAATCTAGCACAAGCTGGTTCCGCCCCAGCGTGTAAGGCTGACCCGCCATACCGACAGCCCAGTCCGGATGCTCTCTAAACAACTCACTATTAGGACTAATCATCTCCGGCTCAAACCAAAGCCCAAATTTCATGCCCGTTTTCGAAATCTTCTCCGCTAAACTTTCCAGACCTTCAGGCAGCTTATCAAAATCGACGTGCCAATCCCCCAATGAGGAAGTATCGTCATTTCGTTTGCCAAACCAGCCATCATCCAGGACAAACAACTCGATCCCTAATTCACTCGCTGACTTGGCAATATCCACGAGTTTTTCCTCATTAAAATCAAAATAAGTCGCTTCCCAATTGTTAATCAAAATCGGACGATCTTCCGTCTTCCACTGCTTTGGAATCAGATGTTGACGATAAAGCGTATGGAAAGCTTGGCTCATCCCGTTCAAACCTTGATCCGAGTAAACCATAACCACTTCCGGTGTTTGAAGGCTTTCATCCGGCTGCAGATTCCACTTGAAACCCATTGGTTGAATTCCGACGGTCAGCCGGGCCATATCATAATGGTCAACCTCTACCTGCATCAGAAAATTGCTGCTATAAACAAAGTTAAAGCCATATACTTCCCCCGAATCCTCGGTAGCCGCTGGCCGTTTAAGCGCTAAAAACGGATTATGGTGGTGCGAGCTGGCTCCGCGCAGGCTGGAAATCGATTGAATGCCCATTTCCAAGTTCCGCTCCTTCACATGCCGTTCCCGTGACCAAGTACCTGCTAAATGGGTAAAAATAAACTCTTTATCAGGCAGGTCGACAGATGCCCCCATTAACCGATCAATCACCAAATTCCCGGTTCCTTCATTTTTTAGAGAAGCACTTCTTGTGATCACCGGTTGATCTCGAAAAATCGTATAATGAAGCGTCAATTTCGCCTGTAAAAATGCATCTCTCAAGACAATCTGGAGTGTGCCCGCTTCCTCATCCTCGTTAACATAGGTAGAAGGCAGCCCTTCAATCCTAGGTTTCCCCTCTATAATTTTAAAAGAATCATAGATAAAATTCGGGACATGTGGCACATCTTCTTTCCCGACACTGATCGCAGGTTCCCGAAAATCAGAGTTCCCATAGGCAGGATATTCTTGACGCAGTGTTTCTAAACTAAACGCAGGATCATCTTCATACGGATGACAGCTGGCAGGGGTTGGAACATCATACGTTTGCAAATGGGTAAAATCACTTCGGTGCCTTAATGCTTTCCCATAATAAAGATGGCCTAGCTGACCATTTTTCATCACATGAAAAATATAGCTGACCACCCCGTTGGTTAAATGAAATTGATTATTTTCTTGATTAGTATATATGAACATAAAAAGCATCACCTTCTCCAGAATAATATAACTACAAGTGAAAGAGTCCCTCACATTGCAGGACTCTTCCATCGTACTAAACTCTTTGAATCAAAAACTCAAATTCGATATTTTCATTGGCTTTAATCAGGTGTTCCTCGTGTACCGGTGCTCCCCAGCTGTCGTCACCGCCGACCCCCATCTGCCTGCCGGCCACCGTGACAACCGTATAATGAACATTCGGAAGCTCATAGATATGCTGCGCATTCTCAAGTTCGAAAGCGGTATAGGGGGAGAAATTGCACTCCAACGGCTTGCCCACAGAAGAAATTCGCAGACCACGTCCGTTTTCATTCGTCACACTCACTCTGCGAACCCCTGTCCGATTTCCAGACTCCTGCGGCATCACATAACCTGATAGATTATCAGTTACTTGATTTTTAAAGATCCCAAGCCTTGCTCCCATCGCACGGTCACAATAATTCTCTTCCGGACCCATCGCGTACCACTCCAGTTGGTTGTAATCAGCCGGTACCTTGAACGACACCGCAAAAATTGGCAGCTGCGGCAGATTCTCAGCACCTTTATAAGCTGACTTCACTTGAACATTTCCATCTGGATACACGGTGTAAACCGTCTTCACCTCAATCTCGCTGTTAATCGAGAATTGGTACGTGAACGTAACACGCACTTGACTAGTGCTTTCTTCCACTTGAAAATCGACACATTTCCTTGCCAGGCTGGCCGCATACCAAAGACCGGAATGGAAGCTTTGGGAATAGCCGCGGTCATTGTCCGTCGTCGCTCTCCAGAATAATGGAGCCGGTGGAAGGGCAATCATTTCTCTTCCTGCATAATTCAAGGAAACAAGGCTTCCCACCGATTTTGAAAACATAACAGTGAAATCGCTGCCGTGAACGCCAATGTTCACATCACCATGCGCGACCCGTAGTTCTCCTTTTACAGGAGCTTCTTCTTTCGCACCTACATAATAGACAAATTGTCCAAATGCAATCTCATATCCTGCTTCTGCCCAAACCATACGTTCTTTCAGCTTGAGCGAAGCTTGAATACAATATTCACCGGACTCAGCTGCGATGTCTTTAGGCAGAGCAAACTCGAAACGTCCCTCACTGTGCGGTGCCACACTGGCTGAAAGTCTGTTTCGATAGAATTCCCTGCCCTCTAGGAATAGCACATATTCCAATTCAAAGGCATCCGTGTTGGAGAAAAGGCTCTCATTTTTAACCGTAACGCCCGTCTGATCTGGCAGCAGTTTAAAGTCTTGATATAAATATTTCACTTCCTGCATCTTTGGTGAAAGTTCACGGTTTGCATACACAACTCCATTTGTACAAAAACCATAATCGGTCGGACGATCGCCGAAATCACCGCCGTAGGCAAGGTATTCACGACCGTAGCGGTCTTTTTTATAGAGCGATTGATCGATATAATCCCAAATAAATCCGCCTTGGTACATAGGATACTTCTGCTCTAAATCCGTGTACTTATACATACCTCCAAGCGAATTCCCCATCGCATGCATATATTCACAGCTGATGTACGGCTTCTCCGGATTTTCGGTTAAATATTTTTCAATATCAGCTGGCTTTGCATACATCCGGCTTTCCATATCACTAGTTGCATTATAGTCACGGTTATGGAAAACTCCTTCATAATGCACCAGGCGGCTTGGGTCTGTGCTCCTAAAATAATTCGATACGTTTAGAATGACTTCACCTGCATAGGATTCGTTACCACAAGACCAAATTAAGATGGAAGGATGATTCTTGTCCCGCTCCACCATGGAAATCGCGCGGTCCATGACAATGTTTTGCCACTCCGGCTTATTCCCTGGAACATTCCAAGAAGGTTCGACCGCCCCCATCTTTTGCCAAGATCCGTGTGTTTCTAGATTCATTTCATCAATCACATAAACCCCGTACTCGTCACACAGCTCGTACCAATAGCTCTGATTTGGATAATGAGACGTACGAACGGCATTAATGTTATGACGCTTTAACGTTTTAATATCCCATAACATATCTTCTTTTGTAATCGCCCGTCCGCTTCTTGGGTTAAATTCATGACGATTCACCCCTTTGAACACGATCCGCTCCCCATTAAGGCGCATCACTTTATCCACCAGTTCAAATCTTCTAAAACCAAGCTTTTGCGGCACGACCTCGACCAGCTGGCCCGCTTCATTAAACAGCTGCACATATAATTGGTATAGATAAGGACGTTCAGCGCTCCACAATTCCGGTTTATCAACATTCATGGTGAACGAACATTGGTCGTCCGCCTCTTCAACATTGGCGAACGCAACCATCTCACCATTCTGATCGAACAACTCAGCCATAACACTTGAAGTAGCCGCCCCCCGCAACTTTAAGTCTGCGGTTAACGTCCCTTTTGAAAAAGCAGCGTCTAACTCCGGACGGACATGTAAATCAGCCACATGAATTTCCGGTACGGTATAAAGGTAAACATCACGGAAGATCCCCGAAAACCGCCAAAAATCCTGGTCTTCAAGCCAGCTTCCCGTACTTCTTTGGTATACTTCCACCGCCAGTTTGTTCTCTCCTTCTGTTAAAAAAGCGGTAAGCTCAAACTCTGCCGGGGTAAAAGAGTCTTCACTATAGCCAACAAATTCCCCGTTCAACCATACATAGAAAGCAGACTCTACACCTTGAAAGGAAATATAAACTGGCTTCTTTTCCATATGGGCTGGAATCGTAAAGGTTTTTACATAACTGCCCACAGGATTATAGTCTGTCGGAATTTCCGGCGGGCGGATCTCGTTATGTCCGTCCCACGGGTACATCGTATTCACATATTGCGGCTGACCGTAACCCTGGAGTTGAATGTGGCCAGGAACGGTAATATTCCCCCATCCAGACACATTAAAATCTAGTTTGTAAAAATCCTCCGGACGGTTGTCTGGATTGACCGCATAATGAAATTTCCAGTCGCCATTTAACGAATGGCGCAGTTTCATTGGAGCCGCGCTTTTTGCTTCATCCATCGTTTCATAGTATCGATGGTCAGAATGTGCGGGAAGACGGTTGACCGCAAATACATTTAAATCTGTAAGCCAATTAGTAGTTGGAATCATTTTTATCTTTTACTCCTTTTAATTTTGGGTTCTCTTTTGATCGAACGGCTGTCCATTTACCAAAGTCGCGCTCGCATTCCCTTTTGGGGCAATGAACCGACCTTTCATTTACCGAAGTCGAACTCCTTTTCAGCTCTCGGGTAATGAACCGACTCTTCATTTACCGAAGCAGCCCTCTTTCTTTCATTCGAGGGCAATGAACCGTCTTTTCATTTACCGAAGCAGTCCTCATATTCCGCTCTCGGGCAATGAACCACCTCTTCTTTTACCGACGCTGCCCTCTTTTTCCTCCCTAGGGCAATGAGCTGCCTCTTCATTTACCGAAGCAGCCCTCATAACCCAATTTTCGTCCATGAACCATATCAAAAACAACGGAAATTTTTCAAAAAAATGACTATTTCACCGATCCCATCATCCCTGCAACAAAGTGCTTTTGCATGATAAAGAAGATCAATGCAGCCGGCAGTGTAGCGATCACGATCGCCGTCATAATCATCCCGAAGTCTGGCGAATAACTCGACCCAAGAACAGAAATCAATAACGGGATCGTCTGATGTTCCGGAGACTGCAACACAACAAGCGGCCATAAATAACTATTCCAGCTGGCCATAAACGTAATAATCGCACCTGCAGCATAAGTCGTTTTCATCGTTGGCAGATAAATTCGGAAAAAACAGCCAAGCTCGGTCAAACCATCAATACGGCCTGCTTCCAAAATATCCTTTGGAAACATTTTCGTACTCTGGCGAAAGAAGAAGATCAAAAACGCTGTCGTCACGGTTGGTAAAATAACCGAAGCAAACGTGTCAATTCCTAAAAACGGGACAGATTGAGAAATCATCCCAAACATTCTGAACAAAGGAACCATGAGAGCCGCAAACGGAATCATCATCGACAGCAGCAAGAAATTAAACACCATGTCTTTTGCTTTACTTTGATAAATCTCAAATCCATAGCCCGCCAAAGAAGCAATCAGCAAAGAAAGCACGGTTGTTGTAACGGAAATCTTGGTTGAATTCAGCAAAGCGGGTACAAGGTCGACCGTGTCCAACAGATTGTGTAAGTTCTCCAGAAAATGACTGCCTGGTAATAGACGGCCCTTTGTCACATCGACCGATTTATTGGTGGCGCTGACAATCATCCACAAAAATGGAAAAATGGAAACGATGGCACAAACGGCTAAAAATCCATAACTAAATACTTTTTTAATCATTTTTATCACCTGCCACTTTGAACTGGATGATCGAGAAAATCACAATCATAATCACAATTGCGTACGATACCGTTGCTGCATACCCGAAGTCAGGAGTGTATTTAAAGGACAAGTTGTAGATGTACTGGGATATCGTCATCGTCGCATTGCCCGGTCCACCTTGGGTAATATTCATGACCTCATCAAACAACTGAAGGGTACCAATCGTTGACGTAATTGACGTAAATAAAATGATCGGCTTCAACATTGGGATAGTAATTTTGAAAAAAGTTTGAAAGCTTGATGCTCCATCAATCTTGGCCGCTTCATAAATCGATTGGTCAATATTTTGCAGGGCAGATAGATAGAAAATCATGTTATAGCCGGTCCAGCGCCAGGTAATCGCCACAATAATCGCGATTTTAGCCCAGAAGGGATCAGTCAGCCAATGAATCGGCTCGGAAATAAGTGATAATTTTACGAGGAAAATGTTAATAATCCCTTGCTCACCAAACAAATATTTAAAGATAACCGAGTAAGCAACCAGTGAGGTGACACATGGCAAAAAGATCGCCGTACGGAAAACGCCTTTCAGTTTCATCGTTTTGTCATTCAGCATAACGGAAATAAATAAGGCCAGAAGAATCATCACCGGTACTTGAATAATTAAATAAATGACCGTATTCTTCACGGTTGTAAGGAACGTTGGATCCTTCAATAAGCGGGCATAATTTTCAAAGCCGACAAATGTAAGGTTTGTACCGGTGCCGGATTGCAACGACATAATAAAAGCCTGAACCATCGGATAAAAATAAAATACACAAATCATCACAGCAGCAATGGCAATAAAAGACCAGCCAATTGCGGTATTTTTGAGCCGAAAGCTTCGGGTAGAATTAACTGTTTGGATATTCTGCTTCGTTTTTGCGGTAATCAATTGACTCAACTCCTTATTAGAAAAGCGCAAGCGTCCTGTTCAGCGGCGTATGGCCTGAGTGCTTTGACTGAGATAAAGGAAACACGAATAGCGATAGCGATTCGATGTTGACTTATCGTAGGGAAAAGCGCGAAGGACACTAGCCGCTAGGACGCTGTAGCTAGACAATTCTCAATGCTATTTTTTTAGAAAAAGCCCCGGAACCACCCACCTGACACATGTTGATCGCTCCATTAAACCAATTAGGAGAAGCCGGTGAGTTCCCGAGGCTTAATTTCTTATTAAATTCAGCTTATTTAATTTGCGCCTCAGCTTGTTTTTGGGCATCTTCTAACGCCTTATCAAGCTTTTTACCTTTAATATAGTTCTGAGCTTCCACCGCTAAAAGATCTTCAATCGCATACGTATGCAAACCATAGTTGATTTGTGGAATTTGCTCGGTCCATTTCGCAAAATCAGAAACAACCTTCTGTCCGCCAAAGAATTCGTCAGCTGCCTGATACGCTTCACCTTTAGTTGCAGGGGCATACGTACCGATGGCACCCATTTCTTTGTTTAATGTCTGATAGAAATCAACGTTTGAACCAAATGTTTTGGCAAGGAATTCAGCTGCTTTTTCTTTACCAGGAACATTTAGAACATACCATGAGCTTCCGCCTAAGTTTGTAGCGTTAACGGCCCCTTCAATATCAAGACGCGGCATTGGAACAACTGCCCATTTGCCAGATTGTGCTGCTTCTGCCTTTACAGATGGTGTAATCCAGTTTCCTGTAGGAACGGTTGCAACATCACCATTGTTAAACCCAGCTAAGAATTGGCTCCAGTCAGAAACAGGTGTCACTAAATCGGCATCTAAAAGCTCTTTATACGTTTCAAAAGCGACTTTCAACGCTTTATTTCCAGCTAAGTTAGGTGTTTTGCCATCTTCTTTTGTATACCAAGAACCAGCTGATTGGATCATCATACGAATCAGACCGAGGTCGTTCGGGTCTTGAGTCAGCATGTTTTTACCAGTTGCTGCTTTTACTTTTTTCCCAATTTCAATGTACTTTTTCCAGTCAATATTTTGTAAATCGGCTACTGTGTAGCCAGCTTTTTCTAAATAGTCCGTTCTAACGTAAAGTCCTGCGACACCAGTATCAAATGGAAGGCCATAGTTTTTACCATCCACGCTTGTTGGAGCAATTTTATACTGAGCAAAATCTTTTGCATTAAACTTTCCAGTTAAATCATAGAACATATCAGGATAAGCCTGAAGGAAGCTTTGCGCACGATAATCTTCAATTAGCACAATATTTGGCAGCCCCTTAGTCGTACCAGAGCTTAAGCTCGTATTCAGCTTTTGAATAATGTCATCTTGGGCATTTTCAATCACCTGAATATCAACGTCTGAATTAATCGAATTATAGGCATCTTTCGCTAGATTCATAGCTTTAATATTAAAATTAGGGTCCCAAGCCCATACCGTTACTTTATTGGTATCCTTTGAATCTCCTGAAGCTTCCTTTGTTTTCGAGCCTGAAGAACAGGCGCTTAACATCAGGATACTGACTAATAATAGTGCAAGTATCTTTTTCATCTAATTTCCCCCCAAGTATAATTCAGTATCTTTGTAAGCGTTATCCTGCTTACATGTACTATGTTAGCACCCTCTAAGGGGAATCCGTTAGGACGATATTTTTATAAATTTGTACTATCTTCACAAAATGAATCCGCTTACTATTTTAAAAATTGTACTATTTTTAGATTTTAGGATTATTTTTGCATGGGAAGGGAAACTCGCACCTTTGTTCCTTTCCCTAGCTCACTTGTGATGGTTACCCCGTAGGATTCACCATAGATCAGTTGAATACGCTCATGAACATTTCTTACCCCGATCCCGGAGAATGCCTGTTTCCGCTTCGTACTAGGCAGATGGCTTTCCTCTGAAATTTCCATCCCATCCCCATTATCGACAATCTCGCAAATCAAACGGTCGCCCTCCTGCCAGACGAGGACATGAATATACCCCTCAGGCTTATGGTTGAAGCCGTGAAAAAAGGCGTTTTCCATAAAAGGCTGAAGAAGCAGTTTTGGTATTTGCAGGTCCAGACAATCAGGTGAAACGAAGTAGTTGACCTTAATCCGATCTCCGTAGCGTTTTTGATTAATGAAGACATAATTCCTTAAATTATCGACTTCCTGCTTTACCGTAATCGTTTCACTGACATTACCAAGCGTGTTCTGCAATAAGGAAATTAACGCTTGAATCATCATTTCGGTATCTTCCTTACTTCCCTGCCCCACCATAAACTTGATTGAGGCCAATGTGTTGTATAAGAAATGCGGGTTAATTTGCTGCTGCAGAGCGGCGAGTTCGGCATTACGGCGCTGTTTTTGTGATAATACAAGCTGATCGACATACTCGTGGAGTTCATCCAGCATCGAGTTAAACGCCGTGCCGATCTGCCTTGTTTCATACGTTCCAGACACCGAAACATATTCGTCAAAATCATGTTCTGATGCACTTTTTATTTGCTTGACCAGCTTTGACAAGCCGTTTGTTAACCGCCTCGAGGCAAAAAGCACGAAAAATAGAGCAACAAGAACGATTCCCATTGAAATAAGCAGGATTTTCTTCTTATCGATTAAATCTCCAAACGCGGTTTCCTTATCAATGATGTTAAGCATGTACATATCAAAAGATGGGAGATATTCCATCATAATGATTTGTTCCTTACCCATAAAATCCCCGATGATTTGATTATCCTTTTCGTTCTTTCCGATTTCGACGGCATAATCCCGCAGCTCGGGTGATTTTTTACCGATAAGGTTAGACAGATTACTCGATACAATCGTGCCTTCCTTATTAATTAAAAAAACATTATTACCTGGAGTGGTGTAACTAGAATAAAATTTTCTAAATTCACTCTCGCGGATGGTAATATACATTGACCCATAGACAATTCCAGACCGATCCATTAACGCCTTGGACGCAATAATGTAATTACCTTCCTCTGTATCGGTACGGTGATCATATTGGTAGAGCAATCTTTTCGGGTTTTCCATTGTATTCCGTGTCAAAATGCTTTTCGTTAGCGCTTCATCAGTGATTGGCCAATAGGTACGATCATTGGTCGCATAGTTGACGCCATTATTCCCTCTAACCATGATGCCAACATCATAAGAAGCCAAAATCGGTTCAATCCGTTTTGTCAGTTGACTAAGGGTAAAAATAGACGCTAAACGATCGACGTTCGATTCCTCTTTCGTGGTTAGCACGTCCTTGATGGCCACACTTTGCAGCAAGCTGTTAGAGGCCATCACCACCGAGTAGTGATACTTCTCAAAACTGTCTTGTACTTGGTCCATCACTTTCGCATTGGTAATGCTGAACTTTTCAAAAAAGAACTGCTCCGCCATGCGAATCGTTGTCCATGTGATCGTGATGGAAACCGTGACAATCATCAAGACGGTAATCAAAAACATCGTGATAAATAAATTGTTATGTCGAAAACGTTCCGGAATGAATCTCATAAGGTTACCATCACTTTTCACATCAATTGTTTTCTTCGGAACTGGCTCGGTGACAGTCCTTTTATTTTTTTAAATACCTTGCAAAAATAACTGTGGTCTGAATAACCAACCATCCCGCTGATTTCCGAGATGCGGGCCGTTCCTTGAATGAGCAGCTTGGTTGCTTCTTCAATCCGGACCCGATTCAGGTATTCAATAAACCCTTCGCCATGATGGGTCGAAAAATAGCTGGACAGATAGGAAGGATTAAAGTGAAAATACTGGGCCACGCCCGTAAGTGTCAGCGGCTCGGTATAATGGTCATTCAGATAATCTAGTATTTTCTTGATCTGGTCATTTTCCGGTTGAAAGGCAGAGGTATGGATCGCTTTTTTGGCTTCAGCAATAAATTCAGCCAATTGTTCCACTGCTTCTACCGCAGATTGAGCGTCCTCAAAGGCTTTAAAGTAGGTATACTTGGCTTGCTCTAATTCCTTTACATCGTATTCCATATTGCTAAGCAGAATTAGGATATTAAAAATAATGTTGCCGAAAAAAGACTTGTATTCATACACATCCGTTGTATAGCAGGTAGATAATACGGTTACATGCTCTTGTAAATAATCAAACGCGGATTCAAAGTGCTGTCGCTTAAATTCACTCGTAAACCAATCTAAATTAAACTTCTCTAATTTAGGCGGAAGCACCGGCAAATCTTGTTTTGTGAGAACCAGCTGCTCAGGAAAGTAAAACTGATAGTTTAATAGCAGTAATAATTCTTCTTTGTAGACAGCACCAATCTTTGAGAAGTCCGCAAACTCCTCAGTGAGTGCAAAACGGAGACCTGCTTCGGATTCTGCTAAGTTTTTAGCAAACGGAATCAGTCTAGAAAAATCATCACCGTTGACAACGACGATATTTTTTTCAAAATAAAAAGAATAGCTTTGCTCCGTTAATCCTGTGGTCATTTTTTTCTTTACATCATCAGGCAGTTCCGCTTGTCCGCTTTTAAGGTTCACACCCAATAAGCAAAATCTTGGATTTGGAAAGGCCGTAGATAGTTGTGCAGTATCATAGTCTGCTTGATAGCCAGAAATCAGTTTCGTAATGATTTGTTCAATAGAAGGACTTGCGTCAACTGGCTTGTCCACCGATTTAAGCGATGGTATTCTGCTAGCTGCCTTCTTGAGCACGTTTAAGAGGCCTTCTGCGTCAAGCTTCGGCTTTAAAATATAATCAACCACACCACTTTGAAACGTGGAGCGGACATAGTCAAAGTCACCATAACTGCTTAAGACAATTACTTCAATAGAAGGATACCGTTCCTTCACAATTCTCGTTAATTCTTCTCCATCCATGATCGGCATGGCGATATCAGTAATGATAATATGCGGGTTTACAACCTCAATCATTTCAAGCGCTTCAGCACCATGCGAGGCTTCCCCAACCACCTCAAAACCTTCCTGCTCCCAATTAAGATAATGCTTAACCCCTTGCCTAATCAAAACCTCATCATCCACAATAAGAACCCGGCCTCGTTCCCCAGCTGTCATTGATATCCCTCCAGAATCAGGGGGACGGTTCTCTTGCTTCCGAAGCATGAGAACCGTCCCTTCGCTTACTAAAAAATTTTTCCCTTTACCCCTATATCGACACTGTTTTTAACTACTACCAATTATAGTCTATCTATAGGTCTAATATAAATAGGGGGAATTATGTATGAAGTTTGCAAAATTTATTAAACTCTTAGTTCCTGTATGTATGCTTTTTACTTTGTTATTACTGCCCTCTTCTCTATCAAACGCATATGCACGAACTCAGGTGGCTAAGCACCCACCTACGGAGAATGCAGCCACCTATATTACTTCCTTCAATCTGGTCAATGGTAAATGGGTGGGGAAATTTGATTATATCCAATGGTATTTTGGCAAGGCTGCTGATAGAGAGTTTAGTAAGGACTGTAAATGCTCGAAGGACATGGATCATGCCCCTGATGGATACTGGATTCGAAACGTTAATCCCAAAATACGGACCTTTACCATTTCAAAATCGGCCCGCTATGTATTACAAACACGAAGTTTATACAAAATCACCTGGAATGAAAATGTAACGAGAAACCAGTTTATCACCTTTTTGAAACAACGAGATACGCACCACCAAATTCCTTTTCATATCGAAGTAAAAAATGGGGTTGTCACGAAGATTACCGAACAATATATTCCTTAATAGAAACAGGGGGACGGTTCAAAACCGTTCCCTTCTACTATCTAGTACTCTCGATCTTTACAACACTTTCTTTTCTTGTGGCACTTCAAAGGTACTTCTCTAACCTTGTCTGGACCAAGCCTTTTCACCATTTGAGAAACCTGTTGATTTAGCATTTTTACTTCTCTGCTCTCTTTACGCTTTCTATGGTGTCTGCGGCAATCCCCTGAACTACAACTCTCAAAAGACTCGAATTGATCAGCGTCTCCCGTTGAACTGAATGCACCAGAGTTAACCATTGAACTTAAAGGTTCCATCATTCTTCTGCGCATGTCCTTTTGATGGCAGCCGCAATCCTCAGAATCACTACTCTCTACAGGAACAAACGAACTATTGCTCTCAAAAGAATCAAATGGTTCATTGGCGGATGCAGAACTAAACCCGGCTGCGTTAACTGTTGAAACAAAACCACTAGCAGAAACAGGGTCATTCAACACGACTCTACTTTGTCTAGCTACAGAACACTGAGTGCCATTGATGAAGGGATTACTGGCAGGAATGATGGGGAACATGACATTTTGTGGATCATTATTGTGACCACTGCCAGGGTTTGAAGGATCATTAATCGTAAAACTATTAGGGTCATTGTTATTCAAAAAGCGCCCAAATAGAACATGTCCAGATTCGTGGGCAAGGGCATACGAATCGAAGGCTCCGTCACTTATAACAGCATGTCCAACAAGTCCAAAATCGGTAGTACTATTAAAAAATGAAAAAACTGGACCTGCGTTGCCGATTGCACCAGAACTTAACGTTTGTTCGCTTAAATAAACGACATATATAGCAGTCGCATTGTTGGTTTGTGTTTTGATATCATTAAGCAGACTTACAACCCTTGGGTCGCTATTGTCCGCAACGGTACTTGCAGGAATGGTATAATCAGGGCGATAGAACACGCGTGACGAGACAAAATTTATCCCGCAAGCTACTCCTGGAGCAATCCCAGTATTCCAGACTTCATTAGAACGGCGGATATCTGCCTGAACTCTCGCCAGCATATCAGTGCAAATGGCACAATTTTGGGAGCATAGGGACGGTTCTCTTGCTTCCCGGTGTTTTCCCCTTAAGAAAATACTTGAAATTGCAAACGCTTTCATTTATAATGT
Organism: Bacillus sp. ISL-18; assembly: GCF_018613415.1. Lineage (GTDB taxonomy): Bacteria > Bacillota > Bacilli > Bacillales > Cytobacillaceae > Neobacillus. Next base: position 137,364 of record NZ_JAGGQG010000004.1, read on the forward strand.
AAATAGGTCGGATGGCAAACGTGGTCATCATGGTATACAGCGTAGGCGGGGCTGATACTACTGCTTTTTGGGTAAGAGCTATAAAGCTCTTTTTTTATTTGCCATTTTTTAAGGAACATCAGAATAAGGATAGTTAGGAAAAGTAGTGATTATTACCTATCTAAATTGAAATTTATTCCCATTTACACTGTATTAATAGTATAATAGTTGTAGCAATCTCGATATTACGGCAAAACGTTTAGTGAATAATAAAGGAACTTATCCATGGCCGATTGTGGGAGAACAAGACTATTATTTTACATAAGGGGATAAAAACGTATGAGACCAGACCTAAATCTAAATCACCCGGCATATTATGATGGAAGAAATTTAGACCAACTAGCAGCAAGAATTCAAGAAAATCAAAAAAATTGCCATTCGGTTGTGGTAAAACCAAAAATTCCAGCGGGAAAACCACTGCAGCTTCGTTATCCCCACCCATTAGAAGATGTGACTGTCAAACATTAATTTTTACATAATAAAGAACTGACGCAAAACACGCTGGACTTAGCGTGTTTTTTCATATTAACAAAGACACTCGGTCCTGCAATAAACTTTCACCTATAGGAGTCGAAGCCCCAATTTGGTGCATATAGTACATTATTGAAAAAAAGCAGGAGGAGATGCTCGTGGTCATACATGTGGTCCGCAGCGGAGAAACACTCTGGCAAATCGCCAATCAATACAAAGTCAATATGAACCAAATTGTTCAATTAAATGGGCTTCAAAACCCCAATCAGCTAGTAATTGGCCAGTCATTAGTCGTCCCTGTCCCTGGTACATCACACATTGTAAAGTACGGAGATACGTTATGGGCGATTTCACAACAGTATGGTGTGTCAATTAACTCGATCATTCAAGCCAATCAACTCACCAATCCCTCTGTCTTATATCCAGGTACAAAGCTAATCATCCCTCCAAGGATTCATATCGTTCAAGCCGGGGAAACGCTATGGCAAATTGCCAATCGTTATGGGATTACCGTTCAAGCATTGATCACTGAAAATCAGATTCAAAATCCAAACGTCATTTATCAGGGCACCCCTTTAAGAATACCGACCCGAAAACCGACGATTGAAGTCAATGCCTATACGTATCAACCCGACCAGGCAGCAGCAGATACGGTAAACGAACTGGCTCCCTATCTAACCTATATCAGTCCGTTTGCTTACTTGATCAGTGAAAGTGGGGATCTTACTCCAGCCCATGATGAGTTAACCATTCAAGCTGCCTTAGCTAAAAATGTGGTACCGATGATGTCGATTACAAATTTCACCTCATCAGCAGCCGGCTCCAATGTGGCACATACTCTTTTATCCACCCCTAGTTTACGCGAAAAAGTCCTGACTAATATGCTTCAGATTATGGACCAAAAGGGATATAAGGGCGCCAACATCGATTTTGAAAATGTATTACCAGCGGATCGTGAGAATTACAATACTTTCCTTCAACTTGCAGTGGACCGCCTGCATCCTAGGGGATATTTTGTTTCGACTGCCTTGGCTCCAAAAGTCAGTGCGACCCAAGCAGGTTTATTATACGAAGCACATGATTATGAAGCACATGGCAGAATTACCGATTTTGTGGTTCTGATGACATATGAATGGGGGTACCGGCTCGGGCCCCCACAGGCGATTTCACCTATTGACCAAATGAGCCGTGTCGTGGAATACGCTAGAAGCGTCATGCCGGCAGAAAAGATCTTTTTAGGTTTCCAAATTTATGCTCGCGATTGGCTCCTTCCGCATGTCCAAGGGCAAGAGGCCGAAACGTTTAGTACACAAGAAGCGATCGCCCGTGCCGTCAAATACGGAGCTGCGATTCAATATGATACCACTACCCAATCACCGTTCTTCCGTTATACAGATGAACAAGGCCGCGGCCATGAGGTCTGGTTTGAAGACGCTCGGAGTGCACAAGCGAAGTTCGACTTGGCCAAGGAATTTAATCTTCGAGGGATCAGTTACTGGGCATTAGGGTATCCATATCCGTCGAACTGGGCGTTGCTGGGGGATAATTTCACGATTAGAAAAGGTAGTCCGGCAATATGAAGCAAGGGGACGGTTCTCTTGCTTCCGAAGCATTAGAACCGTCCTATATTGGCACCTATTCCTAGTATTGCGGATAAACCATACCAACTTGCGCATCCTATTTCAATTTGCGGATTGCCCCGCTTACTTGCGGATATCGCCATCCTATTTGCGGATAGCACTACCTTATTTGCGGATAAGCCCCGCTTAATTGCGGATATCGCCACCTTATTTGCGGATAAGCCTTTCCAACTTGCGCATCCTAATTCAAATTGCAGATGCGTGTAAGTATTCATAACAATTGTAAGGCCGGGGTCCTGTCCATTCAATTTCGGAACATCAAACCCGGATAAAATAAAGTGATATTTCGGCACAACATTATGCCTATTTAAGCAACTCTTAGTACATGACAAAGGGCAGCCGTCTATTGCAATAATATCTCGTTCTGATTTTGCAGTTCGAACCAGTGGTTTCACATCACCTCCGACACCAACAATACAAGACATTTCAGCAACATCCTCTCGATCCATTTTTATAGCAATCATATTGGCAGTTTGGGCGGCAGAGGAACACCCAGAACATGAATACACAAGGGGCAATGATTCCTTTTCATTTGTTTACTCCTTTCAAGAGTCATGTGATTTGTTGTTTATTTTAATTCTTGCCGAATATTCCGTCTGTGATATTTTACACAATTCAGTATTTTCTTTCCTTTCCTCTAGCGACTCTTAGATTCCTTTTATATTATTCAACAACAAATGGCATGGAGTTTCGACAGATTTCCGCCTACTTCCGTTATGTGCTATACTATTCAATCGTTTGATTAAAAAAGCTGCAAGTACTGGTCTAATCGTAATTTTCCTTCCAAAACTATAAAAAGATTGTCGAGCCATTAAATTGGAAGTACGGGGACGGTTCTCTTGCTTCCCAGACTCTACGAGTAAACTAGCAACTCGGATTTTCATCTCTATAACCGAAATCTCTCCTTAATCATGTTCGCCACTTCAATCGCACTTAACTTGGTATTGTTTATTTTCACATAATTTTCTTTGGTAATTTCTCCATCCAATGAATTTAACCGATACCTTTCCATTGATTCTTTTAAGTTGGCTTCAGACCATTCCACGTTTCTCTTGGTTGGCTTATGTTCAAGACGATGCGGGCTTCGATTTCGCTCAACTCGTTCCTTCAAATCTGCCTCAAGTTCAACAAAGTAAACAGTCCCGCCCTTTAATTCAAAAATCTCACAAACTTGACCGATGTAATCCCAATCTTCTTGAAGGTCAAATGCCCAAACATAGGTAAAGATTAGTCCATATAAGTTACTCTTAGAAACTGCCTCAAATATTTCCTGACGGAATAAACTAACTAGTCTATTCCCCTCTTTAGTGCCGTATTCAAAAAAGGGAGTAACTAATTCAATCGTCATATGATTATGAAATAGTTTCAAGTCCGTTATTTTCTCCAACTCATGCCCAACTGTCATCTTACCAACTGCCTGCGGTCCAACTATCAGTACAAGTTTCATAAAATCTTCGACACTCCTATAACTATCTAGTTAATTCTCTTATTTCCCACAGTACCATTCTATCTTTCATTCTACTAACTATTTATCATTAAATTCACCCATAAAACGACAGTGCAGCCTAAATTCAACCGTTCTCGACCTTTAAAAAGCAAGATATAAAGAAGCAAAAGAACCGTCCCTCTGCTCCCTCTTAGCCTCTAGAAATATGCGAAAGGAGCCCAACATTAGTTAGGCTCCTTTCAATACTATCTTCGTTCTATTACATGAATAAATTCCCGCAGATAGTCTGGTAGATCTGGTGGACGGCGGCTTGACACAAGATGTCCATCGGTTACAACAGGTTCGTCATACCAAATGGCCCCTGCATTTTCCATATCATCTCTTATACCAGGTGTACTCGTAACTTTTTTCCCGTTCAGGATTTTAGCTGAAATCAACACCCAGCCCGCATGACAAATTTGTCCAATTGCTTTCTCGCTCGCATTCATCTCCTGAATCAGCGTTAGCACTTCAGGAAAACGACGGAGCTTATCTGGTGCCCAGCCACCTGGAACTAGGATCGCATCATAATCCGCTGCTTTCACATCACCATAGGCGAAATCACTTTCCGCAGGCACACCATATTTCCCTATATATTTTTCCTTTGCTTTCTCTCCGGCAAGATGGACCACGGCCCCCTCTTCGCGAAGTCGTAAAATAGGATACCACAGCTCTAAATCTTCAAATTCATGATGGACTAAACTGATAACTTTCTTACCTTGTAATCGCATATAACCCAATCCCCTTTCCTTAATAATAAAAGCTGTAAATGCATACTCTTGGTTTGATTAAAAGTCAATCTCATGCACGGCTTATCGTGCATGTGAAAAAATGGCCGACAACTTATTCTAACACTAACTGTTCATTCTATAATCTCATTTTGGCGTCGTAAGTGCGAGAAGAAGATATTCAAGGAAAAGACTCACCAGTATAAGGAAGCAAAAGAACCGTCCCTATGCTCACAAATTAGGGAAAGAGCCCTTCCATTTTAATTTTCTAGACATATGTTATTAATGAATAAGTTTATAAAGGAGGTCTATTCAATGTTTGGTTATGGTGGTTTTGGTGGATATGGTGGCTGTGGCTACGGTGGTTTTGGATATGGCGGAGGTTTCGCTTTGATCGTCGTATTATTCATCTTGTTAATTATCGTAGGAGCAGTAATCTGTTTCTAAGATCTATGTAAAAAGCCCTTGAAAAAGGGCTTTTTTCATTGGAGACTTTCCTTTTATAGGTTGAAGTCTACGCCTTGAATATGGTTTTGGCTGGCTACACTTTAGAGTATGCAGTAGATGATTTAAATCCCCAAGGGGTTAAGCCTTATTTTATTTTAATGTAAATCAGCTCTTGTCCATTCATCTTTACTTCTTAAACATATGCTATTACTACACCAAACAAACATATTGTTTCTTCCCCCCGAAAACGTCTGCCAAGCAGGCGTTTTTAACATTTAGGCAAATTCCTGATTTTGTCCTACCTAAGGACATTTGTCCAAACCATCTTTGCCTTCAAAAAATATACTAAAGTGAAATCAGATATCCGAAATGATTGGTGGTGAAAATAATGGGCTGGTTCGGAGGATACGGCTTTGGCGGCTACGGTGGCTACGGCTACGGCGGTTACGGTTACGGCGGCAGCACTTTCGTGTTAATCGTTGTATTGTTTATTCTTCTTATTATTGTCGGTGCATCATTCTATTAATCCTGGTTAGAAACACGGGTAAACACAGGGACGGTTCTCCTGCTTCAGAAGCAAGAGAACCGTCCCTGTGATTTTTCCAGCTACAAACCGATGCTCCCCACCTCACTAAAATTTAGCTGAGTGTGGATCAATTCCCGTTTTGAGGAAAATAGTTTGATTGAATCTTTGGCAATCTGCCAACCTTTTCTAGAGATATCATAGAAAACCGGAACGATATCATTGAGACTGGAACAACAATGACGAGAACTGTTAATGGGGCATAAAAAAGCACCATCACAACCCCAATCCACATCAAGATAATCGCAAAAGTAGTCTTTCCGTCAATAACAGAAAACGTAAACGATTGTTTAACGAGGCCCCATCCCTTAGTTTGATAATGAACCAAAATGGAAAACAATAAAGCACTAGTCATCAGATATAAAATAAAAGCCGTGACTGTTATTACAATAAGTACAACTTTTAAGTTACTTGGAACCAGCAAGAAAAAGTAAGCATCCAATAAAAGCAGCAGCCCAAGGAAGATCCATGGAGTTCCCACCATAAGCCCTTGTTTAAAAAACAACCGATATTCATGGATAAAACTCCGAATGACACTTTCATCCTTATAAAAATGCCACTTTCTAATGACCCCATACATGGCAGCAGTTGAAGGCCCAATGGTCATTACAGGCAGGGAACAGATCACCCATAATAAATTTAAAATGACGATGTTCGTCACAGTTTTCAAGAATACAGAGGTCTTTCCTTCCCAAGGATTCATGGTAAACACCCTTTCTTATTTCCAAGTAGATTCAAGATGATGCAGCTCTACATTTTCTAAAACAACTTCCCCATCCAAAACCTTGAACTCTAAGGTAAATTCGGAATCTAATGGAAAAAATAACTCTGTCATGACACTGCTACCCTGATTGACAAACAGCTCAATGGAAGTCTTATCGAGTATCAATGTAAAATCATTGAACTCTGACACCGGCATCCGATCAACGCTGGCAAAATGCTCAGAAAAAGATACCTGGCCACTTTCCTTGCGATCGATCCGTACTTCTTTTCTTTCGGGATCAAAGACGATGCACAGCTGTTCCTGCTCTCCTCTAAAGGTGATTAAAAACTCGGAAGCCGTACTGTTCATCACATTCGCTTTCGCAAATAATGGGCGGTTATCCAATTCAACTTGATAGGTCTCACTAGACCTTAGAGTGATCGTTTCATTTGATACTGCCACTTTCTTAAATAATGAAAAAAGATCAATAGGGGATTGAATTAAGGTGAACTCCCCATCAACCCGACGCAGGCCCAACTTCCTAGGTATCGACATAGCACTCCTAAACGGCTCAGATGGAACTTGATTGGCATATTGCCAGTTACTCATCCAGCCAATCCAGATCGGTTCAGGATGATTACTCCATGTAACGGAAGCATAAAAATCACGGCCAAAATCAGCCCACTTCACAACCTCAGGACGCACATCACAAATAAACTCCATACCATCAAATTCGCCAACAAAATACTGGACAGCAGACCCTTCATTCGGCCCGCCTGGATTTATACTGACAATCAAGACCCATTTCTTTTGATCTTCACCATCAACCTGCAGCTGGATTAAGTCTGGGCATTCCCACACTCCTCCATGTGCTCCATACTCACGGCCAAATTCAGAGAGAAGCCCCCAGTCAATCAGATTAGGCGATCCATAGAAACGAATGCAATCGCCACTCGCCAAGGACATCACCCATTTTCCTGACTCCTCATGCCAAAACACCTTCGGATCGCGGAAATCCTTTTGCCCTGGATTTGGAATAACCGGATTGCCTTCATACTTAACCCATGTTCTGCCTCGATCATTGGAATAAGCGATACTTTGTTTTTCATTATCCTCCCCGTGGTGCGTAAAAATCGCAACTATCACATCTTCATCTGACGTCTTTAAGCCGCTTGTATTCTGCGCGTCAACGACAGCACTACCTGAAAAAATCTGCCCTAACTCATCGGGATAAAGGGCGATCGGCAGCTCCTCCCAATGCAATAAATCTTTACTTACGGCATGGCCCCAATGCATGGGCCCCCATACCATACTGTAAGGATGATATTGATAAAAAAGATGGTACTCTCCCTTGTAATACACCAAGCCATTCGGGTCATTCATCCAGTTTTCTTTTGGGCTGAAGTGATGCTGGGGCCGATATTGCTCATCATACATGTTGGACACCTCTAGTTATTTTTTCTAATTCCTCCAAAGTGGGTACGACACTGAATCCGCCCTTTATGGTCGTAGAATGGGCAGCAACTCGGTTGGCAAACTGGAGGATATCCGTTAAGTCCTGCTTTGTTAATTCACGGATTGGCTTATTTTTATCTAGATACTGATGCAGCACCGATGCCATGAAGCAATCCCCAGCCCCTGTCGTATCCACAGGCTGTACCGCATGTCCCTCTTCTTCAAGGACATGACCATTACAAACGGCCAACGCACCTTCTTTTCCTTTTGTCATGAATAACAAAGGAATATGGTGGGTTTCGGTAAGTACTTGGGAAGCCATCAAGGTATCTTCTTCATTCGTAATGAACTGTACTTCCTCATCCGAAATCTTCACGATATCTGCCCACTTAAACCCTTCAACCATCCACCTTTTTGCCTCATCTTGGTTATCCCATAATAACGGACGATAATTCGGATCATAGCAGATGATTTTATGGTTTTCTTTTGCCACTCTCAATGCTTCCAAGGTTGCTTCTCGGGACGGATTATGAGTCAAAGAAAGCGAACCGAAGTGAAACAACTTAGCTTCACGAATCAAACTCCCATTTATTTCATCCTTCGTTAACAGCTGGTCCGCCCCAGGATTTCGGATAAAATCAAAGGTTCGATTCTTATTCTCATCCAAAGATACAATCGCAACGGTTGTGGAGGCAGCGGCATCAGTCAATACAGAATCGGCATGGATATTTGCCCCTTTTACTTGTTTCTTCAGAAAAGCTCCAAAAGCATCGTTACCTACCTTTGGGATATAAGCAGTGGTGTGGCCCCACTTGGCTAAACCCGACAATACATTCACCGGCGCACCCCCAACCTTCGCTTCAAGGAAGGGGCTTCAGATGTATAATCGTTATGGGGGATTAAATCTATTAATAATTCCCCCAAGGAAACTATTTCGTACATGCGTTTTTCCTCCTTCATCATCCTTTCACCCCACTAGAAGTGATTCCCTGAACATAATAGCGTTGGAAAAATAGGAATATCAGAATGACTGGAATAGTTGTTAATGTTAGGGCAGCCATGATCTGTCCGTATTGGATGTTATTATCCGTGAATAGATACTGAATCCCAATTTGTACCGTTTGAATAGATTGATCGGTAGCTACAATAAGCGGCCACATAAAGTCACTCCAATGGGTAACAAAGGTTAGAATGGCTGCCGTAGCAAATACAGGTTTCGAATTTGGAACCACAATCTTGATAAAGGTCTGCCAAGGTGTCGCCCCATCGATTTGGGCCGCTTCTTCCAACTCCTTTGGAAAGCCCATGAAAAACTGTCTAAATAGGAAGATATTAAAGGCGCTAGCGATAAACGGAACAATAAGTGCTGGAAATTGATTAATCCATCCCAATTTATTAACAACAATATAAAGAGGAATCAATACGCTCTCAAATGGCACTACATATAAAGCAATAATAATCAATAAAACATAATCACTACCTGGAAATTTCAATTTGACGAGTGCATAGGCACAAATAGAATTAACAATGGTGCCAAGCAGGACAATCATTCCAACCGTGAATAAACTATTTCCCATAAAGTGAAAGAAATTAATATTGTCGGAGAATAGGATTTTTGAATAGTTATCAAAAGTCGTTTGTTTAGGGATAAACGCTTCAAATCCCATATCCTTAAAAATTAACGTTTCCGGTTTAATCGATGCGATTATCATCCAAAGGAGCGGGGAGATAAACAAAAACCCAAGTACAAGAATGCTTATCGTAATACCCGTTTTTCCCAATCGCTTTTTCATACGGTTTGTCATCAGATAGCCACCCCTTTATTGTTTTAGTATTTTTTTAAGAATCATAGATGTAACAAGGACCACTAGGAAAAAGATGACCGCAATTGCTGAAGAATATCCAACATCACGGAACTGGAAACCATTTTCATAAAGCATGAAAACTAACGTTTTAGTCGAATCACTAGGCCCTCCGTTGGTCATGACATACGGCTGGATGAATAAACGAAACGCCTGGATGGTGGTGATAATCAGCACGAATCCAGTAACATGCTGAATAGACGGCAAAGTAACATTTCGAAACTTCTGCCATACATTAGCCCCATCGATTTCAGCTGCTTCGTATAACTCCTCTGGCACATCCTTCAATCCCGCAAGAAAGATCATCATTTGAAATCCGGCAGCCTGCCAAATCGACATAAAGATAATCGAATTCATCGCTTGGTTTGGGCTTAACAAAAACGGCTGGTTTTTGATTCCGAAAAAGTTCAAAGTATGATTGATAAGCCCGTTATCCACGTTGTATAAGAAAGTCCATAAAATCGCCACAACGACCATGGAGGTGACGACGGGGCTAAAGAAAAACACTCGGCCGAGAGAGGCTGCCTTTACCTTTTTATTTACCAGAATGGCCAAGAAAAGCGCTACTCCACATTGAAGCGGGACAACAAGAACGGTAAAGTATAATGTATTTTTCAATGCTGTGAAAAAGATTTTATCTTGAAATAGTCTTATATAATTATCTAAGCCTGTAAACACCTTTTCATCCGGATTTAACATATTGTAGTTCATAAAGCTATACACAAATGCCAAGATCACTGGCAAAATCAAAAATGTAAACAATAAGGCTAAGGCTGGTAGAGAAAACAACACACCCAGCACTTTTTGCTGACGCTTGTACGTCATGTGGCTTTCACGTTTGTACTTGACCGGGCTTTCCCCTTTTCTAACGATTGTTTCCATTTTTCACACCACCTTGTTTGAAAAAAGGCAATCAGATGATTGCCTTTTATCTAGTTTTTATTTTTTTCGCGCAATTTCCTTGTCGACTTCATTCGCTACCTTATCTAACTCTTCTTTTACATTTCCGCCTAGGAAGATGTTTTGGACTGCCTGACCGTACTTTGTTGATAATACAGGGTAAGCAGTTGTTACAGGTCTTGGATGGGCCGTATTTAATACTTGATCCTTTAAGATGTTAAGAGGCGCTTCGTTCCATTCTGTCATTTCTTCAAAGGAAGACATACGTGCCGCCGGCTTATTATCTGCCTTAGCTAGTTTAATCACATTTTCCTTATTCAATAGGAAGTTTAGAAGAGTTGCCGCTTCTTTCTTATGCTTGGTATCCTTTGAAATCCCCCAGTTCCAATCACCTGATGGTGATACTTGTTCGCCATTATTGCTCTTAGGATAATAAGTGATGCCCCACTCCGTTTTCGGATAATCTTGTAGTTTTCTCCATTCCCAAGATCCCATTAACATCATCGCAGCCTTGCCTTCCTCAAATTCAGTAGGTTTAGGCTGTAAGTTGACTAGACCTTCTTTCGTAAACCTTTGAAGATACTTCAATGCTTCCACAGTTTTTGGTCCATTCACATAACCATCCGCTTTTGAACCATCTTTCGCGATAAAGCTTCCGCCATTACTCCAAACCGTTGGGCCTGAGAAGTAGATGATCCATTCACCATAATCGAGTGTCCAGTTGACACCATAAATGCCTTTCTTTTTATCTGTTAACTTTTTAGCAGCTTCATAGAATTGATCCCATGTCCATGCATCTTCCAGCTTGCTAGGGGGTTGGATGCCCGCATCGGCTAGCATTTTTTTGTTATAAAACAAGGCCACAGTTGACTCAGTTGCTCCAACCGTGTATAACTTCCCATTATAAGTACCTTGAGTAATAATCGACTTGACGAAATCATCTTGATTTTCAACTAGACCATCAATTGGCTGGATAATACCAGAGTCCGCATAGTTGGCGACATTCGGGCCATCCATTGCCACTAAATCAGGAAGTGTGTTACTTGTTGCGGCTGCAGAAACCTTATCTTCGTAGGCATATTTATTACCCCTTGGGATAAGAGTTAGTTCCGCTTGAATTTTCCCTTTATATTTCTGATTGAATTGATTAATAATTTCTTTATATGCATCAGATGTGTCTCCCTTTGGATGCCATAAGGTTAATTTGACGACTCCATCGTCACCGCTTGAAGAGCTTTCCTTACTGCCACAAGCGCTTAGAATTCCTAGTAATAAAACAACAGCCATACTAAGTGCTAAAAACTTTTTCACCTAATTTTCCCCCTTTTATCTTGTTCTTCGTCATAAAGCGCTTCCATGTGTATAGAATAAAATAAATGAACCGCTTTCAAAATGCGGTATTCTTCTTATCAATGTTTAAATTTTTACTTTCTCAACAAAAAGAGCCTCTCAAATGTTTGAGAGGTTATTTGAACATTTTCCGGTATTCACTTGGTGTTTGATTCATTTTCTTTTTAAATACCTGAGAGAAATACCGTTGATCGGTATAGCCCACCTTCTCAGCAATTTCATAGGTCTTTAATTCAAGGTTTTCTAATAGCAAGCATGCATAATCTACTCGAACATTGGTCAGATACTCCAGGAAAGTGATCCCAGTTCTTTGTTTAAAAAGGCTGCTAAAATAACTGACACTTAGACCGACTCGCTCGGCCACTTGCTCAATTCCCAAATCCTGCTCAAAACGACTTTTAATATACGCTATCGCATCATCCATTAAGTCCACCGCGTTTTGCTTCGGTTTGTACTCCTGTTTAATCAGTTCGTCTGTAATAACGACACTTTTGGTGAAAGCATCAAACTTAAGCAGTTCCCTCGCATGGTTAACAGACTTTTTAACGTCCGATAGACAATTTACTGGTTCTCCAATAGCAATAATGCATTTTTGGGAAACCAGTTGGAGGATTTGCTGTGCTAAGTCAATAACATATTCTTTTATTGAATCATCAGGCCGTGTTACTACAACCATTACCTCTGCGTCTGACATTCTGTACACATAAAGCTTCTCATGTATTTGTTGAACGATGGCCTCCACGTTTTTTTCAAAGGATTTCAAAGCCATTGCTATATAGGGCTGTTCTTTATTTGGGACCTCGGCGACTGTTTTTTCCTTTGTTATTAATTCATAGATTAGGAACTTTTCATACTCAGATTCATTTTGTTTTTGCTGATCCAATTTGGCAATGGCACGTTCAATACATTCCTGTAATTCATCATAATCGATGGGTTTTAGAATATAGTCGAGGGCATTGTTCTTGATCCCTTCCTTAGCGTATTCAAAATCATCATAGCCGCTGATTAACAGGGTGATGGGCTTATACGGAATCTGCTGAATCTCCTTTAATAAATCAATACCAGTCATCCCGGGCATAGAGATGTCCGTCAAGACGAGGTCAATCCGTTCCTTTTTTAAAACTGCTAATGCTTCATGCCCATTTTGCGCGGTACCTGCAACCATGCAGTTAAGTGCCGGCCAATCAATGATTTGGGTTAGATTCTTTAAAATTAAAGGCTCATCATCCGCTATTAGTACTTTATATACCATGTTTATCCCCTTGAATTGAAAATGATATTCTAATCTTCGTACCACTATTTTCACTAGAACAAATCATTAATCCATAATTTTTGCCGTAATAGAGTTCCAGCCGTTCCTGAACGTTACGGATGCCATGTCCACCACTTTTCGGTTTTTCTGAACGATCGAAATTCAACCACATGTGAGGATCCATCCCCTTACCGTTATCCTCAATGAGGAATTGGCCGTGTCCGTTGGCAATCGTCCCGCTAATTTGGATGCGGCCTGTATGACTTTGATCAAAAGCATGGATTAAAATATTCTCGACTAAAGGTTGAAGGATCAGTTTTAAGACCGGCTGGTTTTCTAATGCTTTTTCAACCTCTACTTCATAGGAAAAACGGTTATCATATCGAATTTTTTGAATCTCTAAATAGCTCATCACGTGACGTATTTCATCTTTGACGGTGACTTCATATCCACCATTGATACTGATACGCAATAATTTGCCTAGATTAATCGTCATTTTACTAATATCCTTTTGACCATTTAAAGAAGCAAGCGCATTGATGGATTCAAGGGTATTATATAAAAAGTGAGGATTGATTTGCTGTTGCAGCACCTTGAATTGTGCCTCCCGCTTCCGTTCCTGTTCCGTTTCCACTTCTCTTAACAACTGTTGAATCCGTGTAATCATGTTATTGAACCCCATGGCTATATTCTCTAATTCTTTGATTTTATAGCGTTTTATCCGAATGCTTAGCGTACCTTTTTCTGCTAGTTTCATATATTTTAATAGCTCCTGAATAAAAAGGGCGATACGTTTCAAATAGAACATATTAAAAAGACCTGCGACGATTAATGCTAAGCCCACAATTAATAGGGTCATATTTCGAATATGAGTAATATCGTTAGAAATATCCTTCCATGGTTCAACTGAAATTATCATGAGGGAAGATGAGCCTGTCCCCCTTTGGAAGCTTGAAGGCATATACGTAATTAAGCTTTTCTTCCCCTTCCACGTATCAATCAGGTAGCCGCTTTTCTTGGATTGAATATCTGAAAAGTGCTCAATGGCAAATGGTTTGCCAATTAAATTTCGATTTAATGAATAGACGATGGTGCCCTGTTGATTGACTAACATCCCATAGGCGGAACCTTCATGCACATCTTTAAAAGTCGAATCAAACAGGTTGATGTTGACATCTAAAATGACATATCCTAAGTTATTTAGCGTATTAATATCCTTAACTACTCTGCCTAATGTGAAGGAAAATCTATTATCTTGCGTAAACGGCTGATGTTCAGAAGGAGTCAACCACACCCCCCTTCCCATTTCCTTAAGAATTTGCCGGTAAAAATTACTGGACCTAAATTTTTGAAAGGTCGGGATTTGAGTGTCCCTTAAATGGGTAGCGCCCCCACCTTCCCTATATAAAATAAAATCAGCAATTTGAGAATTTCCCAGCATCATCCCCGCGACTGCCTGCTGCTTATTATAAAAATCAATCATAGAGGTTGTATCATTTGTACTTAAGTATGACTGAATTTCACCGGATGAAATCACATAATCAGAAAAGGCATCTACCTCTGAAACAGAAGACATTACATTCCGATCAACAGCCTTCAATGTTTGAACGGTTTGATTACTTATCTTTTGTTCTAGTGTGGTGGATGATATTTTATAAGATACAAAGCCTAATACAATAATAGGCAGTAGGATAAAAATCAAAAAGGCGATAATCATTTTTTGTTGAAATCTTAACATGCAGACACCTTTCTTCTATTTTAAATCCTTATAATGATTAAACATGTTTTCAAGATTGATAAGAAAGTCTTCGATATTCTTATCATAGTAGAATTGGGATGAAAATTTTCGGAAATCTGATTCTGCAGCCGTTCCTCCTGACCAATAATGGTTGGGCCAATTTACTGACTTGCCCTCAAGAATTCTTTCGTTTAACATTCTCAACTGTTCTTTATTCACGGTTACTCCTTTAACTGTACTAATGGAGCCCTCATAGTCCGATAATCTTTGGGCAGTTTCTTTTTTAGTCAAAAACGCTAAAAATTCCTTTGCTTCCTTAGGATGCTTCGTGTCAGCGGCGATAGCAAGGCCTATATCCACTCCGCCTAAAACTTTATTTTGTTCAGGCTGATTAGTTGCCGGAAATGGGAATATTCCATATTGAAATTGGGGATTGTATTTTTCTATTTCCGGTAAAACCCATGTCCCCATCACATACATGGTCCCTTCCCCCTTGGCAAATTTCTGGTTCACGGCAAAATAATCGTCTTGAAACGAATTTGGTTGTACAAAAGAAAGGGCCTTGACAGTCTTTTCTGAAATTTCTCTCCATGCTTGATCCTTCAATAAAGAAAATGAGTCCTGACTCCAATATTTAGTATTAATTTCATTAGCCACGAGGTTTAAATTAAATACACTCGTTTTGTCGGCATCTTCATTGGGCATTAACAAAGGGGTTTTTCCTGCAGCTCTTAATTTTTCCATCACCGCAATAAACTCATCCCAGGTTTTAGGGATAGAAAGGTGATATTCTCTAAATTGATCCTTATTATACAATACTCCTACTGCATTTTGCGTTAACGCTACCCCATACATTTTTCCATTTACTAGATAGCGATTTTGTATGTTTGGATTGATATTTTGGATGAATCCATCTTGGGTCAGATCTAATAGATACCCTTTTTCTGCTCTAATCCGATAATCTTGTTCAATCGGATAGGTAATAAAAATATCCGGGATATCCCCTCTCGCAATCCTTGTTTTTAATACTGTCATTCCTCCTGGTACGACTTCTTGTTTGATTACAATTGAGGGATGTTGCTTTTCAAATTCATTGATCAACTCATTAAAAACTCTCTCTGTTTCAAATTTGGGTGACAAAAACTCAAGTTGGACCTTCTCTTTCTTGGCTGTTACTGCTTCTAACTGGCGGCCATCACACGCAGTCATTAAAATGACGATCGTAAAACAGATAAGACGAAAAAGAAACCTCATAGAACCTCCTAATTCCCCAAATGTATTTAGCTTGAAATCCATTAACAACCCTATTTCCATAATACTATAAAATCATCCTATAAAAATCCATCTTAGCCATTAGTTATCAATTACCAAAAATACGCATAGGGACGGTTCTCCTGCTTCCGAAGCAGTAGAACCGTCCCCGTGATTTTTTTTGACACCTTTCCCTATATTATGCTAGTAATCAAACATTTGTTTAAAAACGAGCTCATCCCCGTGATTTCAGGATTTCTCATTCCAGTGGTCTGAAAAAAACGTCGAAAGCTAAGCTGGAAGCAAAAGAACCGTCCCCATGCTTCCTAAAACTCAACCTGAAATGTTTTCACGATTTCAGGAAAGACATTCTTTATGAAGTTATTTATTTGTAGGTTATTCTGCGGGATTTGTGCAACTGAATAGGAATAAACAATATCATTTTCTTCGGCAAGTTTGACTTCGGCTCCAGTGTTTAAGGAGGTCCACTCTTGTTTCTCATACATATGGAAACTAAACAATAAAGGTTTATCAGCTGATTTGTAATATACATTGATTTCGGATAGCCATTTCTGATTATCCGAATAATCGGCTCGTTCAAACGTCACACGATCCAGCCATTCTTTTGGGATCGAAAAATGATAGCCTTCAGAAACATAAATCATGGTGGAAGCAATCGATTTTGAGATCATAATCCCATGACTCTGGAAAAAGGCAGTGTTTAATACGTTTTGAATATCCGAAAAAGACAGATGATATTGAAGCGTCCCCTCAGCAAACGAGGCATATTCATAAGGTGGAAAATACAACATTAAACCATCTTTCGTTAAATAAACCTGTTCTAAATCATCCGAACTGATTTGTTCAAACTCCCCCATTGCATCAAGCGTATGGAAGACATCTTGTTTCACGACGAGGTTGCTAAGGATCTGTTGGGTTTGCGGCGAGCCATTAAATAATTCCTTTGCCTCAACGATTCTGCCATTATCCAAATCAACCAAAATTGGAACGCGCGCCGGCATGCCATGTGCAGCCCCGCTTAGATAAAAATATTGGTCATACACAAAGCTAATCAAGTGGTCATTCTGAAAGGTGATTTTGTAGGTTGAATCAAACGATGACGGCGTACTTGGATCCTCATTCGTCATTTGACTCTCATCGGCCGCGTTGGCCTTTTTCTTTAAAATATCATTAATTTGTGCTTGAGTGTTTTTGTCTTTGATGCCTTCAATTTGCGGATAGGTAATATTGATAATCGGGGAGTCTTTCACAATGGACTCATCATGAATTTTAATGGGTAGGTTGGTGGTTTTCGGTTGATTGCTAGGTTTTACTGATTTGTCAGTCGTACTTCCTGGTTGAGCGTTAGGTTTTTCTGTTTCATCGGCAGGCTTCTCCTGCTGTCCTCCGTTTTTTTCCGGTTGATTGCCTTGTGGTTGTTCTGAAACAGGCTTTTTTTCTTGCATACCGCTGCAGCCTGCAGTGAAAAAAACAACGAGTGCCATTGCTAGTGTCAATTTCAGTTTCATCCGCTCACTCCCTTTAGTTGATCGTCATACATCATTTTCGTTAGGTTCCAGTTTCCAAGAATAGTTGATCATACAATGTTCTACTCAGTTTATGATATGTTATCGGTCCTTGGTTATATCTCTAACTATCTATAAAAATAATATTTTCCACCCTTGATTGGTATTCTTCAACTTAAACCCTAAGCGAATGATAAATGATAGAAACATGATGGAGGTCTCCTAAAGAGGATAAATTTGAACATTCTGTGCCAATAAGATATATACGTTGAACTTTTTGAATGAACCATTACATACGTCACTATTCCTTAAAAATTCTATCGTTACAATGAGTGAATATTAAGGAAGAAATGGGGTTTTTTTATTGAACAATCCACAATTGAAAATAGGACATATGATACCAAAATTTCCAATCATGCAAGGCGGTATGGGTGTAGGAATTTCTTTAAGCGGCCTCGCTTCTGCGGTTGCGAATGATGGGGGAATTGGGATCATCTCCGGAACCGGAATTACCGTTGATGAAATGAGATCTCATATAAGGAAAGCGAAAGCTAGTATTAAGGATTCCGGCTATATTGGAGTAAACGTTCTATTTGCTATGAATGACTTTGCTGAAAAAATGAAAGCAGCCATTGAAGAGAAAGTGGATTTCATCATATCAGGTGCTGGAATTTCAAGAGATATGTATGCTTGGGGCAAGGAAGCCGGCATACCAGTCATTTCGATTGTGTCTTCTGCCAAGCTAGCTAGGTTGTCAGAACGCCTTGGTGCTGCAGCAGTGGTCGTAGAAGGTCATGAGGCAGGCGGGCACCTTGGTACGGATAGACCTTTGTTTGATATTTTGCCTGAAGTAATTGAAGCCGTTCAAATACCTGTTATTGCTGCTGGAGGAATCATGACCGGGGAAGATCTTGCAAGAGCCATACGTTTAGGGGCCTCCGGGGTTCAGATGGGAACTAGATTCGTTGCCAGTGAAGAGTGTGATGCACCATTATCATTTAAAGAAAAATATGTACAGGCTAAACAAGAAGATACCATTTTGCTAAAAACAACGGTTGGTCTTCAGGGGCGTGCCATTAAGAACCAGTTTACGAAACTTATATCTGATGATAAAAGGGTAAAAATTAAGAAGTGCCTGGATTGCCTCAAAAATTGTTCTTATCGCTTTTGTACACTAGATTCTTTAGTAACTTCCATGAATGGTGATTGCGAGAATGGTCTTGTTTTTGCCGGTGCTAGAGTCCATGAAATCAAAGAAATACTTCCAGTTAAAACTATTATCAACAATATTATGAGTGAATATAGAGCTGTTATCTAAAATTGGTCCAATAACAAAAGAGCTGTCCCTTTGATATTGGACAGCCCCTATCATAAAATGCCGTTTATGTAATAACCTGTTGGTGGGCCAAAGGTGTCTAATTACTAGTTAATTTTTAATCCCACCAAAAATACCAAAATGATGAATTCATAAGTGTTCCTGCAAGTGCATTTACTGTCCCTGCACCTTGCCAAACGATATCACCACAAAATCCAAATTGTTCCCAAGCGAGTAATTCCGATTCTTCTTGAGTCTTTGGAGGATTTGAAACATAGAATTCCCATACATCTGGGGTTACTAAAGCAGGAGCAGCTCCATACTTTTCATACCAATATTTGAATACTGCAACTTGCTCTTCTGGCATGGGGCATTCATTAAACCCGCCCATAGGAACCCAAGCAGCTACTTCCCAAGGTTTATCCGTTGGAATCTTTGCGAGAATGACTTTTTTATTAACTGCTTCCTCAATTGATAGAAAATGATTGATCTGTTCCTCTACCACGAACTCGCCTGTTATATCGTAGTGTTCATCTTCTTCCACGACTTCGTTAAGTAGGTTCTTTAACAATTCTTTTACATCAATATCCTTCGCTTTAGCTTTGATTGATTCCCGATTATCGTTCAAGTATTCTTTATTCGATTTGGTGCCAACAACTTCTACCATCATTTCAGAAGGGATAATGACAAGTGGTGTATATCCTTCATTTTTGCCCTCTATAAATGCTTGATGATACCTGGCCATGACACCTTTAACAGTTTTCTCCTCAATAATCGAGCTGTCACAATCCAATCTAGCCATTATCTCATTTATATAATCTTTACTTTCCTTTTTCTTGAATTTATCAAATATACCCACGTTCTTCATCTCCTACAGGTAATGTTGTTGGTAATATTTATAAATTCAATTAAATTGATATTTTTTCCTCTTAGAAATTAGGATAGTAGAAAATTAATGAGAATACGGTTCACAGCACCTATTTAACCGGCCTTTTTTTATAAAAAAATCATTTAAGAATATGGAGCCACTTTTAACGGAGTCTTGTTCATATTTGGTATTTCTTCGGACATCATCGCACTTTTTTGATTTACCCTTGTCTGAAGTTGGCTCGACTTCGGACACATCCTCGCTCTTTTGGCTTTGCCTTGTCTGAAGTTTGTTCGACTTCGGACACCTCCTCGCTCTTTTGGCTCTTTCTTGTCTGAAGTTGGTTCGACTTCGGACACATCCCCGCTCTTTTGGCTTTGTCTTGTCCGATGTAGGCTCGACTTCGGACACCTCCTCGCTCTTTTTGCTTTGTCTTGACCGATGTTGGTTTGACTTCGGACACATCCTCGCTCTTTTTGCTTTGCCTTGTCTGAAGTT
>NZ_JAGGQG010000004.1:157586-216747 GCF_018613415.1 Bacillus sp. ISL-18
TCGGACACATCCTCGCTCTTTTTGCTTTGCCTTGTCTGAAGTTGGTTCGACTTCGGACACCTCCTCGCTCTTTTGGCTCTTTCTTGTCTGAAGTTGGTTCGACTTCGGACACATCCCCGCTCTCTTGCCTCTTCCTTGTCCGAAGTTGGTTCGACTTCGGACACAGCCTCGCTCTTTTGACTTTGCCTTGTCTGAAGTTGGTTCGACTTCGGACACGATCTTGCCATTTTAGCTTTGCCTTGTCCGATATTGAACCGATATTTAGACTGCCTCTATTTATGGTAAGGTTCTACAGAGTTAATTTTAAACTCTTTTCTTTATAATCCCATCTTCCAAAAAATACAAAACCTGCCTAACCGATTGAAGCCATAATTGATTTGTAGTTCAGCAATCCATAAAAAAGAAGCATGAGAACCGTCCCCATGCTTCCCCATGCTTCCTGCTAAAGATGAAATACTAACCAATAATCAACTCGATTTCATCTTCCCTTTCCAGTATTTCCAATGCCACTTCTTTTGCTGATTTTAATCTTGAGCGATCCGTTATATAATGATTTTCATCCCAAAAAGGAGTATCCATGCCACCCATATAAACACCAGAAACCGAAATCGAAGTAGGCTCTAACTCTTTCACTAAGGCTTCAGTGAACCCACGAATGGCAAACTTACTTGCACAATAGGCCGTTTCATGGACCTTCCCCCGTAATCCTGCGGTTGAAATAATGTTCATAATCTTCCCGGCATTCCGTTCCAGGAAGGCTGGCAATAGCGCTTTTGTTACATAGATGGTTCCTTTTACATTTGTATCGATCATGTGACTAATCTGATCCTCCGGGATGTTTTGCAAAGGACCGAAATAACCGATCCCTGCATTATTAATCACTTGATCAATTTTTTCGGTTTCATTCAAATCGGCGAGCACTTGTTTAACCTGAATAGAATCCGTAATATCACAAACCAATGATCTCGCACTGCCATTTGTTTGATCAATCATTTGCCTCACTTTATCCAGGTGTGTTTCGGTTCTTCCAATTAGAATAATCCTGTTTCCCTTTTGTGCATAGGCCAGGGCCAGTTCTTTTCCCAGCCCTGTGCCTGCCCCTGTAATGAGTATTGTTTTCAACCCCCGCACCTCCATACAAATAGTTAGTCCTATTCCAGACGTTGCCTTCTTTCAAATTTTTTAAAAAGCTTGTCCCCTAGCAGGCATGTTCACATTAATCTATTTTATATCCTCCCCAAATCAGTATCATCAAATATTTCATTGTTTTTCTGCATGGGTTAACGGGACGAATAACCTAAATTTGAATAAGCTTATACCAAAATAAGCGATGGATACGATTAAAACAATCAGCATTATTTGATTAACAACCGGGGTATTCCAAATACCTAAAAAATACAATAAAGATGGGATGGTTAATGTGACCCAGGATTGAACAAAGGCAACCTTCCCAAGATAATGGTCAATTTTCATTTCCAGTGAATTGGATAAAAAGAATAAAAACCAAAGAAAAGCCCACATCCCCCATGTTAGTGCACCCACAGTATCATGAAAGTGGATGATAGCTGTCAACGTATAAACAACCGCTATGACCGCCACCCATAAACAAAACCAGCCAAGTCCCCTGCCATCCAGTCCTTTTAATGCGGTGACTCCAACATATAAATAAGTTAAGCCAAATAAAAAGATAGAGGCGTAATTATATATGTCCCAATGATCTTGACCTGAAACCATTAGCAAATAAAACGGTATAATCAGCTGTATAACACCTACAAACAGATTAAAGACCCCAACACTTTTCGCTTCCGCTTTTCCTGTTAACATCAAGCTATTAAGAAATAAAACGGCACCCGAAAGAAATAGTCCGACAAAGCTCATATTCTCTGTTGTGAAAAAGTCTTTTCACAACATTCCCTCCTTCAAAAAGGAAAAAGCAGTTTTCCATCCTTTGAATGATGAAAAAATGCTTTTTCACAGATTATAAAACGATACTTACTACTACAGCCGACAATACACTTACTAAAGTGGCGCTGTATAAAAGCTTTAAGCCAAATTTGGCCACAACGTTCCCTTTTTTCTCGTTCAGACTTTTGACCGCTCCGGCAATAATCCCGATCGATGAAAAGTTGGCAAAAGAAACAAGGAAAATCGAGATAATTCCTAATGTACGAGGACTAAAGGATTTACCCACCTTTGCCAGGTCCATCATCGCTACAAACTCGTTCGTTACAAGCTTTTCAGCCATAATACCTCCTGCTTGGACAGCCTCTGAGAATGGAATTCCCATGATAAACGCAATTGGTGAGAAGACATATCCTAATAATTCCTGGAAGGTAATATGGAAAATTAAATCAAAAACATTATTAATCGCAGCCATCAAGGCAACAAATCCAATAAGCATCGCACCAACAATGATTGCTACTTTAAAACCATCAAGAATATATTCGCCTAACATTTCGAAAAAGCTTTGTTTTTCTACCTCTTGAATTTCAAGAATATCCTCGTTTGGATCAACCGTATAAGGATTCACAATCGAAGTGATGATAAATCCGCCAAATAAGTTAAGAACTAGGGCCGTGACCACGTATCGTGGTTCAATCATCGTCATATAGGCACCGACAATCGACATAGAAACCGTGGACATCGCTGATGCACAAAGGGTGTATAGACGATGGGCAGGCAGAAGACCAAGCTGTTTTTTCACGGTAATGAACACTTCAGATTGACCAATCATGGCCGAAGCAACAGCGTTATATGATTCCAATTTCCCCATGCCATTTACTTTGCTTAGCAATAACCCAATGGCCTTCATAATAAACGGAAGAATTTTCAAGTGCTGGAATATGCCAATTAACACGGAAATAAACACGATGGGCAGTAAAACATTTAGGAAGAATGGCATTTCTCCTTTATTGGCCATTCCGCCGAATACAAACGATATTCCGGCACCGGCATAATCTAGTAATTTAGTAAAGACCCCGGCAAATACTTTGATCAAATCTAATCCTAATGTGGTATTTAATAATAATGCTGATAATATCACTTGAATAATGACCATAAGAATAATCGGCTTTAATTTAATGTCTTTCCGATTATTGCTTGCCAAGTAGGCTAGTCCAAAAACAACAAGCAGTCCAATAATCGCAATGATGTATTTCATGTCAGACCTCCAGATGTATAAAATCTTTAGTGTATTCGCTTCCACTGCGAACAAAAAATAGTTACTTTGTTAAATCTTTAGAAGAAAAGTAACCAGGCAGCAATTGATCAATGGTTGTCTCTAGCTTTTCGCCTTTTAAATTCGCTAAAATGATTTTCGTATCTTTATCACAGAATTCTGCCATTACCTGCCGGCAGGCTCCACAAGGTGAAACAGGGCCCTCTGTATTAGCAACGACAATGATGGTATCAATTTCATTTTTTCCTTCAGAAACCGCTTTAAAAATGGCTGTTCTTTCAGCGCAATTAGTCAATCCGTAGGAGGCATTTTCAATATTGCATCCTTGGAAGACATGATGATCTTTTGTCAAAACAGCTGCGCCTACTTGAAAATTTGAATAAGGAGTATACGCTTTTTTTCTAGCTTCTATCGCTTGATCGAGTAATGCTTGCATATCCATACTTTGTCACCCTTTCAGTTATGTTGGAGGATACAGGCTGACCAAACGGCCAGCCATCTAGATTAATGAATTTCTGTATAAATGAGTGTAGGCTTGGCTACTTTTTCATCTGTCACTTTATAAGCGGAGTAAATTTTTTCAATGACTTCCTCAACATTTTCTTGATTGCTATGAATCGTAACCAAGGACTCTCCTGCCTCAACACGATCTCCTACTTTCTTTTGAAGGACAACACCTACGGCCAAATCAATGACAGATTCTTTAGTAGCTCGTCCCGCACCGAGCATCATCGCCGCAGTTCCTACTGTTTCCGCTGTAATTTCAGCCACATAACCTGAAGTTTTAGCTGGAACCTCTATCATAAAGGAGGCTGTAGGAAGTTTAGCTGGATCGTCGACAACCGATGCATCTCCTCCTTGTGATGCAAGGAAGGTTTTAAAGGCTTGTAAAGCCTGACCGCTCTGAATAGATTCGTTTAACATTTCACGTGCCTGCTCTAGATCAGCAGCCTTTTCTGCCAAGACAACCATATGGCTTCCAAGGGTTAAACAAAGTTCTTGCAAATCTTCAGGCCCTTGTCCATTTAGAGTGTCAATCGCTTCTTTCACTTCAAGAGCATTCCCAACTGCAAATCCAAGCGGCTGGCTCATATCGGAAATGATTGCCTTTGTTTTACGGCCGACGCCATTGCCGATCTCCACCATCGTCTCTGCTAATTCTTTCGCATCGTCAAGATTTTTCATGAATGCACCGCTGCCTGTTTTAACATCGAGAACAATTGCATCCGCTCCTGCAGCAATTTTCTTGCTCATGATGGAGCTGGCAATAAGCGGAATGGAGTCAACTGTTGCCGTTACATCCCTAAGTGCATACAATTTTTTATCCGCAGGTGTTAAATTCCCGCTCTGACCAATTACAGCAACTTTATTTTCATTTACTAATTGGATAAATTCTTCGTTTGATATCTCTACATGAAATCCCTTAATGGATTCTAATTTGTCAATCGTACCTCCAGTGTGACCCAAGCCTCTTCCTGACATTTTTGCTACTGGTACGCCAACAGACGCAACAAGCGGTGCCAGCACAAGAGTTGTGGTATCGCCAACTCCACCGGTACTGTGCTTGTCTACTTTAATCCCTTCAATGCCTGAGAGGTCAATTTGATCACCGGATTGAACCATTGCCTCTGTTAGGTAAACACGTTCTCCCTTTGTCATTCCTTGGAAAAACACAGCCATGGCAAAAGCCGACATTTGATAATCAGGAATATCACCTTTTGTAAACCCGTTTATCAAAAATTGGATTTCGTCTTTGGTTAATTCGTAACCATCACGTTTTTTCTCAATTACATCAACCATTCTCATGGAAGCGCACCTCTTTTTTATAAAAGTCATTTTTGTTTAAACTACGTATATGAATATAAAGGTTAGATGTTAGATGTCGGACGTCTAACGAACAACTTGATTTTACTCCTTTATCACTAGAGTTGTAAACCCTTTCTTTTTTGAAATTAATGGTAATAGATTCTTGGTTGCTCTGAACCTTCACTATCATTCCTGATAATAAGCGTTTACATTTCTGCGAATACAAGGTTTACTGTTTACTATTGCCACAGATTAATAAAAAACTATGTGATTACTATAGTGGTAGTAACCTGATTTGTAAAGGGGCTACCAAATTGTTTTAGTTTTATAATTTTTCAAAAAGAAGCACGGGGACGGTTCTTCTGCTTCCAAATCATCCCTTTAGGAGAAGGGTGCAAAGATTTGTGGTACACAATCATACCACTCATTGGCGAAGCAAGTTTCCCCATCGTGTGACCCTTTATTTTGCCTTACTAGATTAAGTCAAGGTCAGATCTAGTGGTCCAATCTAGCAAAATCTGCTCGACTGAATATAGCCGTAATGTGCTAGAGAATAGGATTCAATAAAAAGAAGCATGAGAACCGTCCCCATGCTTCTTAATTTATTAATTTTTTTTGATAAAAAAAGGAACGAACGATTTGCTCTGAGGTGAATTCGGTTAATTCGCATGCTTTATCCATTGCTTCTGTTAGCATCATGGGCTCGTTGATAATACTGTTGACGCTTACTACACCGTACTGGTAAAGCGCTTCGATGCCTTTTCCGATAGAGCCTGCTAGAATGATAGTGGGAATATTTTTCGATGAGGCAGCCTGAGCAACACCCATTGGTGTTTTCCCAGAGGCTGTTTGAAAATCTACCTTTCCCTCCCCTGTAATCACAAGGTCTGCTCCTTCGACTAATTGGTTCAGCCTGGTATACTCGATCACTACATCAATACCGCGCTTCATTTTAGAAGGGAAAAAGGCTTGAAAAGCACCACCAATTCCGCCTGCTGCCCCGGCACCGGGAAGATCATGAAGATGTACGCCCGTTTCCTTTTCAATTACATCTGCAAAGCTCCTCAAACATTCATCAAGAAATTCTACATCCTGAGGAGAAGCACCCTTTTGGGGGCCAAAAACTTTTGATGCGCCGTCCGGACCGATGTAAGGATTTTGTACATCGGAAGCGATCAAAAATTCACATCCTGCAATCCTTGAGTCAAACGTTGAATTATCTATTGAAGTAACTCGTATTAACTCGGCACCACCCAATCCAATCTCTTCTCCGTTATCGTCAAGTAGCTTTAACCCTAGGGCCTGCAGCATTCCAGCCCCTCCGTCATTAGTGGCCGAACCGCCCAAGGCGAGAATAAATGATTTGTATCCTTCATCCAAAGCCTTTTTAATTAATTCTCCTGTTCCATAGGTTGTGGTTTTTAAAGGATTTAACTGAGATGGAGGCACAAGCACAAGGCCAGAAGCCTTTGCCATTTCAATTACACATGTTTCTCCATCACCAAGAATGCCGTATTCAGCTTCAGTCATGTCTCCAAGAGGACCTTTAACATCCACAGAAATCTTATATCCCTCGGTAGCTGCAACTAGTGTATCTAATGTTCCTTCTCCACCATCCCCAACAGGCAACAGAATCGTTTCTGCTTCAGGGAACGCACGTAATACTCCCTTATTAATGGAATTCGCTGCCTTTACTGAACTCATACATCCTTTAAATGAATCGGGGGCAATTACAATCTTCATGGAAACCTCCTCGTTAACTCTTTTGGTTTAATACTATTTCTTGTCCTACTATAGCATCTACCAGTTAATGCAAATGAAACTTACTTCTATTCAAATAACGGACTTACTGACTTATTATTATGAATTCGATCAATTGCCTCTACCAACAATGGGGCCACGGATAAAGAGGTAAGTTTATGAATTCTTTTCTCATACGGCAGTTCAATTGTGTTCGTGACAACAAGTTCTTTAATGGCTGAAGATTGGATTCTACAAATAGCTTGACCTGAGAGAACAGGGTGGGTACAGCAGGCATAAACAGCCTTTGCCCCTTTCTCAACTAAGGCATTTGCTGCTAGTGTAATAGTACCTGCCGTATCAATTAGGTCATCGATCATTATGGCATTTTTACCTTCAATACTTCCGACAATATTCATGATTTCAGCAACATTCGGCCGAGGGCGTCTTTTATCGATAAAAGCAATCGGAGCATTTAGACTGCTTGCCATTTTCCTTGCTCTTACAACACCACCGTTATCTGGTGCAACGACAACAATATCTTCTAATCCTTTATTCTCAAAATATTTAGCAAGGATTGGAACACCAATTAATTGGTCAACAGGTATATCAAAAAAGCCCTGTATTTGCGAAGCATGAAGATCCATTGTAATGACCCTATCTGCCCCAGCTCGTTCTAAAAGGTTTGCAATTAACTTAGCCGTAATCGGTTCACGGGAACGAGCCTTCCGATCCTGCCGCGCATAGCCATAATAGGGTATGACAACGTTAACAATTTGAGCAGAGGCTCTTCTTAA
The DNA here is from genome assembly GCF_018613415.1 of Bacillus sp. ISL-18. Lineage (GTDB taxonomy): Bacteria > Bacillota > Bacilli > Bacillales > Cytobacillaceae > Neobacillus. The sequence continues at coordinate 165,108 of NZ_JAGGQG010000004.1, forward strand.
AGCATCGATCATAATAAGAAGCTCCATAATATGTTCATTACCGGGCTGTGAAGTAGATTGGATTAAGTATATTTCACTTCCTCGTACACTTTCTTCAATATTAATTTGAATTTCACCATCACTAAACCTTTTTACAGAGCATTTCCCCAACTCACAGCCTAACAGTGCGGCCATCTCACTAGCTAGCTCTTGATTAGAATTTAAAGCAAACATTTTAAAACACTTCTTTAATTGGTACGCCACCTAAGTCCACCACACAATATTTCAAATTTTTGAAAATATTTTTCATATTATTATCTTATCATGTGGTGGTAATTTCCTTCAATGCATTTCTAAAAAAAAGAGTAACTTTTTAATAAGCTACAGCTTTTTTTCGGTTGTTGAATGGCGTGTTTTCTGAAGGTTAGCTTGACTAAATTCATATTTTTGATTTGCAACCGCAGCGACAAGAATATCAATAATGGTTAATTGAGCAATCCTTGATGAGATTGCATCAGTACGAAACAATGTCTCCTTTGATGCGGTTTGCAGAACGATATTTGAAATTTTTGTAATGGGCGATTTAGATGAATTGGTAATACAAATAAGGGTGGCACCTGCTTCCTTAGCCAATTTCATCGCAGCCAATACGTCAGTATTTGAACCGGTATGTGAGATTCCAATGACTACATCCTGCTCTGTCAGTACACTCGCTGACATCGCCTGAAGAACCGAATCGTTATAGGCAAATGATTTTATCCCTAATTTTAAAAGCTTATGCTGTGCATCAAGAGCAACCGTTCCTGATCCTCCTGTTCCATAAAACTCAATTAAACGGGCATTTGCAATGGCTTCAACGGCCTTAAGAATTTCATCATCACTACAAACTTCAATGGAATCATATAAAGCTTGAATGTTTGACTGAAAAACCTTCTTTTTAATGGTAACAGCATTGTCGCCTTTTTCAATAGCCTCATGAATCTGCATTTCAGGGGCGACTACTTCCTTTGCCAAATTGATTTTTAAATCTTGAAATCCTTTATAGCCAAGCCTCTTGCATAAACGGACAATGGAAGATTCACTTGTTTCACTTCTCTCCGCTACTTCTGTAATGGAAAGGTGGATAATTTCTTCCGGATTCTGTTCAATAAACTCAATAATCTTTTTTTCTGAATCCCGCAGTTTAGACATCGCTGCATTTATTCTCGTAAAAAATCCAGGATTTGTATTTATGTTTAATTCACTCATATGTTTTCCTCCTTTCCTTTGATTTTATAATATTTATTCGACATTTTTCTACCTTATTTTAGAAAAAAAAAGGGCAATGGAATTCCCAATGCCCTTAATCCAGGTTCTAACTGGAATATACCACGTTCTTAGATGTTCCAACTACAAACGCTTTTATATTGTCCACTGCCAAATCCAACAAGCGGCTGCGTGCCTCCTTGGTAGCCCAAGCAATATGAGGCGTGATAATACAATTTTTTGCATGCAGCAGTGGGTTTGTATCTTCTGGAGGTTCCACAGCCAGAACATCCAATCCGGCACCGGAAATCACTCCTTGATTAAGAGCCTCCGCTAAATCCTGGTTGTTGACAAGTTTCCCCCTTGATGTATTGATAATAATGGCTGAAGGTTTCATAAGGGATAAATTTTCAGCGTTTATCATCCCTTCCGTAACCGGGGTCAGCGGACAGTGCAAGCTGACAACATCTGATTGCCTCATTAAATCAGACAGCTCGGCCCATTGGAAATTTGGCAGATCAATATCGCGATGATAAGCGTCATAGGCGAGAATGTGCATACCAAAAGCGGAAGCAATCCTTGCCGTCTGAAGTCCGATACGCCCGAAACCGACGATTCCCATCGTTTTACCAGTCAATTCAACAAGCGGGTAGTTCCAGAAGCACCAATCAGGATTCTTTCCCCATTGTCCATCCATAACTGCATCACTATGGCGTTGAACATGATGACAATGTTCTAACAGCAGAGCAAATACCATTTGGGATACCGATTCCGTCCCATAAGTCGGAATGTTACTAACGACGATTCCTCGTTCTTCTGCAGCCTTTGTATCCACCACATCAAAGCCTGTTGCCAAAACCCCTATATACTTAAGATTAGGCAGCTGCTCAAGTGTTCCCCTGCTTAATGGCGTTTTATTTGTTAAAATAATCTCTGCGTTTTCAGCCCTTTCAATGATAAGATCCTCTGGAGTTCGATCATAGACAACAGTCTTCCCTATCTGCGATAATTGATCCCAACTTAAGTCACCAGGGTTCAAGGTATATCCATCTAATACACAAATATTCATCAAAAAGCCATCTCCTCTTATCGTTTTATCACTTTGGCAAATTACAGTGGAAAAACACTTTAAATTATCGGTAATAATTTCCGTGTTTTCCCACAATAATAAGGTGGTAATTTCCTTCATCGTCGCTTTAGAGAAATCCCTTTTTCTATCATTGCTAGCCTTGTCTCTTTTCAATTGGGTATCTACGTATTTTCCTCAGGTAGTCTGAATGATCGTTAGAAACGAATCATTTCCTGCGAGAATTTCCATCCATGGCTGGAAACTTCGTTTCATTTAGGTTTTTTAATTAAGCTTGTTTAGGTTCTTTTAATGTTAAAATAACACAGAAGCCAATGATTAACATAATTCCGAAGAAGCCAAATGCCAGGTTGTAATTGCCGGTTGCATCAAGAATCGCACCAACAATCATTGGAGAGAAGAATCCACCAAGGTTTCCTCCGCTGTTAACAGTGCCAATTGCAATTGGATAAGTTTCTCTAGTTGTTAAGCCCATTGGATAGGCTGTAAAGGACGGCCAGCCAATATTAAGGAAGAAACCAGCCAAACCTAAGGAAAGGGCTACAAGTGTACCATTGTTAGGGATTTGTGTAACAACCAACATCATAACCGCTGTTGCTAACGCGGTAATCAACATCGTTGGTTTACGTCTCTTTAAGAAAACTCTATCAGAAATTAAACCGCCTAAAAGTGCGCCGATTAGTCCGCCAATTGCCGGTGTGGAAGCAAGGAAGCCCATCTTGATCAAGGAGAAGTGCTTCGCATTTACTAGATACATAGGAACCCATGTCAACATCCCGTATAACACACTGTTCATCAAGAAATAAGCAAGCGTATTTCCCCAAATATTCCAAGAACTGAACACCTTTTTTGGAGTGCTAATGGGTTGTATTTTTTGATAACGAATCAATTTATCGATCCAGCCTAGTGATCTTTGGTTATCGACAGTAGTTTCAGTCGTAACCACTTCTTCCTGACGGATGTAGTCCAACTCTGCTTGTGAAACCTTTGAGCTGTCTTCTGGTTTTGACCGAACAAATAAATACCAAAGTATGGCGATAAAGATCCCTGGAATGGCAAAATAGAAGAAAACAGAACGCCATCCGAACGATACAGCAATTGCCGCAGCCACTATCGGTACAAAGATTGGAGCAAGCTGGGTGGAAGCAATATAAAAGCCTGTTGCGGTTGCCTTTTCTTTAGCCGGGAACCATTGGTTAATCGTCGATGTCATACTGACCGGTACAGGGCCTTCAGTTATACCTAAGAGTAACCTTAAAATAACAAGGAAAGCAGCACCTGAAACTGTTCCAAGTAAGAACGTAACAATTGAAAAACCAATAACGGCAATCGAAACGATTTCACGGGTTCCTTTTTTACGAAGCAAGAAGCCTGCTGGAATTTGGGTACAAGCGTATCCTAAGAAGAAGAAACTTGAAATCGCTCCCATCTGGAAATTATTTAACGTAAATTCTTTTTGAATAAACGGAAGGACTATACCAATATTTGCACGGTCTGCATAACAAACCATGTATAGAATAAACACGAGTCCGAGAACTAACCAGCGATAATTCGACTTCTGCTTAAGTGCATGATTGACCCTGACCTTTGCCTCAGGTACTGACATTTGATTTCCCCCAGTTCGCTATTTTTTTGTAAAGGTTTTCACTTTTTTTTTAACTAAATACCTCTCTATCTACATTCTTTAACTTGTTTTCCCTTGATCTAGCACTTAACGTAAAGAATGATTGTAAGGACGGATATAACTCATTAAATACTGGATGTAACTCATCATACGATCTCAACAGTTCTTCTTCAGGCTCAACAATAAAGATTGTATCGTTACTGATTTCATCTGCTGCATTTTCCAAAGACGAATACCGGCCGATTGCTGTGCCCGCTATTAAACAAGTACCTAAAACACCTGTTTCACAAATATCCTTTAGATGAATTTTCTTATTTAATACATTGGCTTTAATTCGTGCCCACTCTCTATTTTTGGCACCGCCGCCAATCGAGGTAAAGCCGTCGAAACGCAGCTGATATTTCGTTTCAATAATCTCATTGATTTGTCTGAGTCCTAATGCGCACCCTTCCAAAACGGCTCGATACATATCCGCTTTCGTTGTATTCAAATGAATTCCGACAAAAACACCCCGTGCATCGCCATCCCAAATAGGCGCCCTCTCCCCTTGCATATAAGGGAGGAAAAAAACACCGTTGGAACCCGGTATCGAAGCCTGAGCCAGCTCACTTAAAATCGCTTTGGAATGACCCTCCGGCTTCAAAAATTGTTCATAGAACCATTGAACAGCTGCACCCGGAAACGACATCGGCCCATGAGATAACCAGCGGTCTTTAATGACATGGCATCGATTCATAAAGCGGATATCCAACACATCAGGGTTATCCATGCAGGTGGTTAGCACGTTAGAGGTTCCGACGGATTCAAACATTTCATTAACGCCGATCCCAAGGGCAATTGTTGAACATGCTGTGTCTGCTGCACCGGCGATGACAGGAACAGGAGTAAATTGTGCTTCATCGAGAATCAACTCACCAACAATTGAACTGGGTGCAACAACATCCGGTAGTTTTTCATGTTCAATGTCAACGCTTTCATAAATAACTGGAGACCACTCGTAATTTTCAATATCATACATACCGGTGTAAGAACTTTGCGTCCAATCCATCACAAATCTTCCCGTAAGCTTATGCAAAATAAAGGTGGAAAGGTTACCCCATTTATACATTTTTTTATACTCATTTGGATAATGGTTCTTAAACCACAAAAGAGTTGTTAGCGTATACATTCCGGGTTCTAATCGGTTTTTCGTTATCTTAAATATCAGGTCTTCCCCAATTGTGCTCTTAATCCAATCGCACTCAGCTCTACTTCTTTGGTCTAAATAGGTAATCCCTTGATGTAACGAATCTCCATTTTCAGTTAAAAATACGGAACTATTGCAAAAAGTAGAAAGGGAAATCGCCTCAACTTTGCCAACTGTTTCTACCTGCTGCCAAACTTTCAATAAAAGCGCCTTCGTTTTTTGCCAAACGTCCTCTAAATCTATCTCTACCAAACCCATTTCAGGGTAAATCAGGGAGTATTGCTGGTACTCGAGGTACCGCAATACTCCTTCATTATTCATGGCTCCGACCTTAATTCCGCTCGTACCGATATCGATCCCAATAATATGAGACATCGCTTTTCACCTTCATTATATATTTACTGGAGTGTGAATTAACTCGTTATATAATTCGATGGTTTCTTTGACAGTTCCTTTATTATGAATAATATTTTTAAATGCTTCTACCACTGCTGTTGGATTAGCGTTGTTCCATACAATTCTTCCAAAGGTAATTCCTGTTCCTCCGGCATCAATGACGTCATAAACCATTTGGAAATAATCTTCGATACCGCCGCCGTTATCCCCCCCTGCCACAACTACTTTTCCAGGCGTAGATTCAACGACTTTACGGAATGTATCTGGATTTCCAGTATATTTTGTTTTTACAATATCTACACCAAGCTCTGCTCCTGCCCGGACAGCATAAGCAATATGTTTCCAATTATCTTTATCTTCTTGTGGAATTTGGTTTCCTCTTGGATAAATATGAGCAATCATTGGAAGACCGTGTGCGGCCGCTTGACCGGCAATGATTCCAAGATTACGAAGCTGTTCAGGCTGGTCATCTCCGCCAACGATACAACCCATTGAGACAGCATCTGCTCCTAAACGAACGACTTCATCTACTTGAGTAACCCATGCATCATAGTTTGGCTGCCAAGGTGAAAATGTGGAACATTTTAAAATCAAACCTGCTTTACCAGCATGTGGACGGAAGCACATTTCAGCAATTCCTTTGTGCATGGTCATTGCATCAGGACCACCTGCGACAATTTCATCAATCTTTCGTTGGATTGGCATAAGTTCATCAAATATACCACGTGCCATTGCTTGATCAACTGCAACTGCTAATAGTTTTCCATCCTGCTGGTTTAATAGACGGCTCATACGAATTTCTTTACCTAAAAATGACATTTTCAAAAACTCCTCTTCCAATTTTATTTTTTTGGTTTATTGAGTAATAATTGTTTTCATACCATTTCCATTTTTTACATCTTCAATCGCCTGTTCAATATCATTTAGGCTATATCCCGTTGTTGTGATGACCTCCGTATTAATCTGACCGGAAGCAATCAGTGAAAGTGACTTATGATAGTCAGAGCGAGTTAGAGCAGAAGTTCCATTTATAGTAATCTCGTTATAATGGATAACATTAGGATCGATTTCTGATAGTACCCCTTTTGTAAATCCGGCAAATAGATTTAAATTACCACCCTTTTTCAATAGATTTGCACTTGAATTCACGAGGAACGGAACACCAATAGCCATAATAACAACATCTGCACCAAGTCCCTCTGTTTCACTAAGGACTAAATCCTCTAAAGAATCCTTTGTAGGATCGATTGCATAATCAGCACCAGCAATAAGACCTTTTTCACGGCGATGATCAATTGGTTCACTTAATATAATGGATTTTGCTCCAGCAATTTTTGCTAATTGAACATGCATAAGTCCAATTGGGCCTCCGCCAATTACGACAACGCTATCACCCATTTTCACATTCGCTTTTCTTTGACCGTTAAGGCAACATGCGAGCGGCTCAGTGACAACGGCTTGTTCAAAGGAGATATGATCAGGAATTTTCACTAGGTTTCCTGCCTCTAATGCTGTACGTGGAATCCGAACATACTCAGCAAATCCTCCATCAAATTCATAACCGATAGCGGTCCGGTTTGCGCATACATTTTCTCTGCCATTTAAGCAGTAATAGCATTTTCCACATGGAATAACCGGCATAACCCCTACCCGATCCCCAATAAAAAACCCATTTACCTTTTCGCCGACTTCTTCAATCGTCCCAACAAGTTCATGACCTATGATGGAAGGGGTTCTCACACCCTTTGTCTTTTTTCCTTCATAAATACGAACATCGGTACCACATACTGCACTTGCTTTAACCCTGACTAGTACCTCATATTCATTGATTTCCGGGTTGTTTACTACTTCAAGCTTAAGGTCATTGGGTCCATAGAATATTGCTGCTTTCATTCCTTCCACTCCTTCCTTTTATTATTAACTATATTATATTGGTGGTAATTTCCTTCACAAAAAGATTATTAATAGCGTTATTTTTTTTCAAATTACCATTAAATAGCCTTAATTTTGCAATTTCAATCAATCACCTCGCTAAACCAGATAATAACCGCGCTTTCTTTTCCCTGTAAACAGTGTAAACACCATTTACTATAAGAATTTTCAAACAACTCTTCCATGAACATATCATAACATATGGTGGTAATTTCCTTCAACATTTATTTAACAAAAATGAATATTTTTTTCAAAAGATGCACAGGGACGGTTCCTCTGCTCCATAATAATTAAAAAATATGATTTGTTTATGGAAACTTAGGAGGTGGATCCTCCCTCCCCCCTGTATAAAATTGGAATTTCTAAAGTGTTAAAAAGTTGTTGACGCTTTCAAAATCAGGTTATATAATCAAAACAAATCAAATACACAAACATAGACATGTGACTGGTAATGCAGGCAGGATCTAAAAATTGGCAAATATTGTTATTTGTCGTTTTAGATCCTGCTTTTTTTTCGTCCAAATTCTGCAGCCTTTCACGAATCTAAAAAAGGAGAGAATCAAGATGAACTACAAACTAACCGCGGCTGAAGTCTTGAAGTATGTAGGCGGCAAAGAAAATATTTCTCATTTTGAACATTGCTCAACAAGATTAAGATTTTCATTAATTGACACTAGCAAAGCCAATGTTGAAAAGTTAAAAAGCGTTCCAGGCGTGATTGCAGTAAAAATGACGGGCCAATGCCAAGTCGTTATCGGAAATGAAGTAGTCGAAGTTTATGATGAAGTGATGGACATGATTGGATCCCCTCCAGCAAGCGCTGGATCCACCAGTAAACCAAAACAGAAGCAAAAAATTGGAAGCGTTATTTTAGATTTTATCGTTGGCGTATTTCAGCCGCTGGTACCTGCGATTGCCGGTGGCGGGGTTCTAAAGTCCATACTACTGCTATTCTCATTAATGGGTTTACTGGATGCAAACGGACAAACCTATAAAATTTTAAACCAAATTGGAGATGCACCTTTATATTTTCTCCCACTCTTAGTAGCCGTCACAACCGCAAATAAATTGAAGGTAAATACACTAGTGGCCCTTGCTTCCGTTGGCGCTTTAATATTACCAAATATGACAGCCATGTTAACCGAAGGCGCGCATCTATTTGGCTTCACAGTGAAGAATATTGCTTATGCTTACCAGGTATTCCCTGCTATCTTAACGGTTCTTCTATTCGCACAGGTGGAAAAGTTGTTTACTCGGATCTCACCAAAAGCGATTCGGATCTTCTTCGTCCCAATGATGTCACTATTAATTACCGTTCCGATTTCATTACTGATTTTAGGACCACTAGGTTTTACAATAGGCCAAGGTTTTGCAGCCGTGATTTTAGCAGTATTTGCAAAAGTTGGTTGGATTGCTGTAGCTCTTCTAGCAACTGTATTACCCCTTATGGTTGCAACTGGTATGCATAAAGCGATGGTTCCATATGCAGTAACCGCAATGGGTTCTGGTAAGGAAGTTCTATACTTACCTGCTTCCCTCGCACACAATATTGCGGAAAGTGGTGCTTGTTTCGCAGTTGCTCTAAGAACAAAGGATAGAAGAGTAAGATCCACAGCCATTTCTGCAGGGATTTCCGCATTATTTGGTATTACTGAACCAGCATTATACGGGGTTACACTCCAAAATAAAAAGGTGTTAACAAGTGTTATGATTGGCTCTTTCATTGGCGGTACATTTATCGGAATCGTTGGATTGCAGGCGTTCGTACTGGTTGGACCGGGATTAGCGAGCTTATCGATGTTTATCTCTGAAGACCTGCCAAAAAATATTATCAATGCCATCATTGGATTGGTGATCTCATTTGCAGTTTCATTCATCACAGCATTTATCCTAGGAAAAGATCAAAAGGTAAAAGAAGAGCAGCAAGATTTCATTTCGAATGTATCGGCTGAAAAAGAGTTTAAGAGTCCTGTTATCGGACAAATGATTCCCCTATCAGAAGTAAAGGATGAAGTATTCTCATCCAAGATTATGGGTGAAGGTATCGCTGTAATTCCATCAAAAGGAGAACTATACGCACCTGTTGACGGAAAAATAGAAATGATTTTTGATACCAACCACGCATTGGGAATGACGACAGTAAATGGAGCACAGATTTTGTTCCACGTAGGTATTGATACCGTCCAATTAGGCGGAAAACACTTTGAACCGAAAGTGAAAGTTGGAGATGAAGTAAAGGCCGGAGATTTGTTGTTAACGTTTAATATTGAAAAGATTGTAGAAGAAGGATACGATCCAGTCACAATTGCTGTCGTGACGAATAAAGACAAGTACTCTGTAAAAGTCGCTGATTTAAAGAATGTTGATCGTAAAGATACCTTAATGTTTGTAACAGCATTAGGAAACTAAAATATGAGGAGAGAATGGCTATGACTAAAGGATTTCCAGAGAATTTTTTATGGGGCGGCGCTGTAGCTGCCAATCAGGTTGAAGGCGCATGGAATGTAGATGGAAAAGGACTATCGGTAGCCGATGTGGCTACCTATAAGTCTAACTTAAAATTAGATGATTATGAGGGCCATGTGTCTATTTCATCTGATGTAATTGAAAAAGCAATGGCTGATCAAAGTGATAAGATTTATCCTAAGCGAAGAGGGATTGATTTTTATCATCGTTATGAAGAGGATTTGGCGCTGTTTGCGGAAATGGGATTTAAAACCTTACGTGTTTCGATTGCCTGGAGCCGAATTTTCCCTACTGGAGAAGAGGAACAGCCGAATGAGCTTGGATTACAATTCTATGATCGTCTATTTACTGAAATGAGAAGATTGGGAATCGAACCAATTGTTACCCTCTCCCATTATGAAATGCCCCTTGCATTAAGTGTGAAATATAATGGCTGGGTGGAAAGAAAAGTAATCGACCATTTCGTAAGATTCTCGAATGTGTGCTTTAACCGCTATAAGGATCTAGTCAAATACTGGCTGACATTTAATGAAATTGATAGTATCAACCGCCATCCCTTCACCACTGCGGGAATTATTCCAGACCGCTGTCCGGAAGGCAAGGAAGAAGAACTTGTTTACCAGGCATTGCATCACCAATTTGTTGCATCTGCAATGGTTACAGCAGATTGCCATCGGATCATTCCGGGGAGCCAGGTTGGCTGTATGTTAACAAAGCTGACTTGTTACCCAAATACTTGCAACCCTGAAGACGTGGAAGTTACACTTAAGAAAAATCTTCATAACTATTTTTACGCCGATGTACAAGTTTTTGGGGAATATCCAGTGATGATTGAAAAAATGTTTGAACGGAAAAATATCCAGATTAAAATGGAACCAAATGATCGCGATATTCTTCGCAAACATACGGTTGACTTCATCTCGTTCAGCTATTATATGTCACTGACCGAATCAGCAATAGATGGAATGGAAAAGACAGCTGGAAATACGATTATGGGCGTTAAGAATCCATATTTACCTTCAACAGACTGGGGTTGGCAAATCGATCCTGTCGGCTTAAAAATATCTTTAATTGAATTGTATGATCGTTATAAAAAGCCGCTTATTATTGTAGAAAATGGTATGGGTGCATTTGATAAAGTCGAAAGTGATGGATCCATTCATGATGACTATCGGATTAATTACTTTAGAGAACACTTTAAACAAATGAAAGCTGCCATTGAAGAAGGTGTCGATCTGTTTGGTTATACAAGCTGGGGACCAATCGACCTGATTAGTGCAGGTACATCCCAGATGTCTAAACGATACGGTTTTATTTACGTAGATCAGGATGATGAAGGAAATGGCACGTTAAATCGCAGCCGCAAAGATTCCTTTTACTGGTATAAAAAAGTAATTGAAAGCAACGGAGAAGATTTGGAATAGGAATCCAATTTCTCTCATAGGAAGGTGAACACGGTGATAAAAATTAAAAAAGTCCTAAATTCAAGCGTAGTATTGGTAGAAAATGAACAAAAAAAAGAATACATTCTATTTGGTAAAGGAATTGGTTATGGACAAAAAGCTGGGAGTATCATTGAGGAACAGCAAGCGGATCAAATCTTCCTGCCAGTTGAGAATATCAAAGTGAAAGAGTTTCTTGGTTTATTAGACACCATTCCACCTGTATTTATCGAGCTGACTCAGCAAATTGTAAATTTTGCTGAAGAAAAACTGAACACCAAGCTTAATACAGGGATCTATTTTACGTTGATGGATCATTTACATTTTGCCGTAGAAAGATATATAAAAAATATCAATATCACCAACCGCGTATATTGGGAGATTAAAAATTACTATTCAGAGGAATTTGAAATTGGCGTATATGCCCTAAAGCAAATGAATGAAAAGCTCAATGTAGAATTACCAATCGAGGAAGCAGCCAATATTGCTTTTCATTTAATCAACGCTCAAGGGGAAAAGAAAGAATCGAAAGATGGCATGAAGTTTGCCAAAATGATTGGGAGCATCGTCAACTTAGTTCGGTATACGTTGAATATCAACATGAATCTGGAAAACATCCATTATACTCGGTTTATCACCCATGTTAAATTTTTTGTAGAACGCTTCTATACAGATAAGATGATTGATGAAAAAGACAATACACTGTTCGAGCAAATTGCCAGCTTATATCCACAGGCTATGGATGGTGCGTTTAAAGTAAAAGAATATATTAAACAAGTTCACGGAATTACCATTCCGAATGCCGAACTAGCCTATCTTGCCGTTCATATACACAGGTTAATTTCCTATAATCAGCTTGGATAATAAGTATGCACAGGGACGGTTCTTATGCTTCGGAAGCATGAGAACCGTCCCTTAATTCTCCTCTCTTCTATAATAATTTCCCCAGGTGTTAATCCTTTTACAAAATCAACAGCAGTTCCCACTCCGATTTTTACAGCCCTCGCTGCCCATGCAAAGGTGATTTGGGTACCTAACTCACAACCTGATTCGACTATATTCTCGCTATACTTTACCAATCAAACATTTAATTAAAAAAGCGGAATCCTTTGTTCTTAAAGTCATTCTCTTGAAAACTAGTAAAAATACTGTCGAGTCAAGTTAGGATAATATACCGAAATCTCTCCAATTTCCCGGAAAATTTTATAATTATCGACTCAGCCGAGACATTTCCCATTCTTTCCCCATATCTCGCAAGTAATCAAACATTTGTTTAAAAACGCCACTATCCGCGTGGTTGCAGATTTTCTCATTCCATTGGTCTGAATAAAATGTCGAAACCTTCCCTTATGTAGGCAACTTCTTGGAGGCAAAAGAACCGTCCCCATGCTTCCCAAATTTATTTCAAAAATTGATTATGTTTTGATGAAAATTTGTCCATGCTAGTTTTAGAGTTTTTAAAACAGGGAGGTTGCTAACATGCTACTATCTAAAATTCGGAACGACGGCCTATTTAAGTTTCTGACGATTCTTAGTGCAATTACGGTGCCCTTATGGAATTATCAGCAGGCAGCGAATGCCGATAAGCCTTCTTCCCAGGTCACGGTTACTGTACCGACACTTAATGTCCGGGAATCTGCCGATCTTTCAAGTAAGGTAATTAGCCGCGTTCATCAAGGAGAAACTTTTGATATCATTCAAAAGCGGAATGATTGGGATCAAATTAAACTAGTAAATAACCAAACTGGCTGGGTGTACGACGCCTACATAACTTCTACTGAAAAGATCGCTGGAACCATAAACACCTTTTCTTTAAACGTCCGGGAACGTCCTAGTGCCTCTAGTAGTATCGTAGGGTATTTAAAATCGGGAACAAAAATAACCATCCACACGGAGCAAGCGGGATGGGCCAAAATTGTCTCTTCTTCTGGTGTGAGCGGGTGGGTGAACGAAAAGTACATCGATAAAGAAACACCTAGCAGCCATCACACACAACCTGCAGCTCCAACACCAAAGAAGGATGGTAATACAAATGAATTAAAGGTAGCTAGGGCAGCAGATGCCCCGATGACTACTCCATCCGAGAATTCCGTGCCTTTGCCAAATAATCAGGCACCGCTGAAAGGAAAAACGATTGTGCTTGATCCGGGCCATGGAGGGAAAGATAGGGGAACAACCAGTGTTGCCCGCACACCTGAAAAATCATTGAACTTACCAACAGCCGAGGCCGTTAAACAAAAACTTGAAAGTGCAGGCGCCCAAGTCATCTTGACTCGAACAAATGATACGTATATTCCTTTAGAGCAACGTGCAAAAATCTCCAACCTAAACCAAGCAGATGCGTTTATAAGTTTTCATTACAATTGGTCCAATAATCCATCGGTCAATGGCATAACTGACTTTTACTATCAAAAATCCAGTAACCCACTAGCCACCGCTATCTTAAACCAAGTGGCCAAAGAAACAAACTTAACAAACCTAGGAACAAGATACAACAACCTAGATGTTCTCCGAAACAACAAACAACCAGCCACCCTAATCGAACTCGGCTTCCTATCCAACCAACAAGAAGACTCCATCGTCGAAAGCCCTCAATTCCGTAATAACGTAGCCCAGGGAATCTACCTCGGATTACTAGATTACTTTCAGTAAGAAGCATGGGGACAGTTCTCATGCTTCTTTTTATTCATTACGGCTTCATTTGGTCGTACAGACTTTGGATTGATTAACCACTAGGTCTACCATTGATTCATTCCGGTAAAGTGAAAAAGGGGCGAGTCCTTCTCCCCCCAATGAGTGATATGCTTCTTCCATAAATCCTCACTCTTTCACTTCTCCAAAAAAGTATGGCGAAGCAGAAGAACCGTCCCTGTGCTTCCGATGGCGGGAAGCACAAGAACCGTCCCCACGCTTACTGAACAACCTTAATATAGAAATAGATATCCTGCCCCACTTTATTCGGCTTTGTGAGGAGTTGGTAGCCATGTTTTACGGCTTCCTCCGGGACACTTCGAAACGATTGTGGACAGTCGGCAATGACTTGTAATACTTCACCGATTTTCATGGTTTTTAGCGCATCCAGCGCATAAATAACAGGGTACGGTCAAGGCTCGCCGCGAATGTCTAACGTGTAGTTAACATCGATTACTTGTGACATCCATTACGCCTCCTTTGTAACATGAGAAATCCGGTCCGTTTTCTGAGGTTTGATTCCTTTTCCGTAGCGGAACCGCTTTTCCCACCAATTTGAAAGTAAGAACCAAGCAGCAAGCATGGCAATGGTTCCAAACAGGGCCCCCATCGGTCCCCATTGTTCGATTAAGTTTACTTTTGCTCCCTTTTCCACAAGGGCATGATAGATGCCGAGATGATCCCAGCCATAAGCAAGAGCCGTTGCTCCGACAATATTACCTGCGCCAACTACCCAATATAACAATTGACCTTCCATTGCCCGATACATCATGCCTGTCTCACAGCCACCGGCTAGAACAATACCAAACCCGAAAAGAAGTCCGCCAATTGCCGTGCTAGGTGCAGCCATCTTGATAAGAGCGACAGAACCATTTTGAATATAAATAAAGGTGATAACAACACTGATCAGCATCCCAACCGCAATCGCTTTGGACATCACAGCTCGCCCGCTAATCCATAAATCACGGAAAGCGGAAGTGAAACAAATTTGTCCGCGTTCAATTAGAATCCCAAACAAAGCTCCGGCTATACAGGCAACCGCGAGCATTGATTTGCCTGTTGTGAAAAAGTAAAGAACAAGTCCAAGGTACAAAAGCGCAAAAATGAGACCGAGCAGCGGCTGAATAGTCCTTTTTTGGACAGGCTGAGTAACAACCGGGTTCATTGAGCCTTTAGTCAAGAGTGGTTTTCCACGCCACCATTTGGTATTCACGACTTTAACGCCAAAATAGGTTCCAATCGCAGTGGTCAACATAAAAATCCAGGAATGAAATGAGAATTGAGGGACACCTGTGAAAAAGGCGGCCAAATTACAGCCAAGGGCAAGGCGTGCGCCAAATCCTGCGATGATACCACCGATAAATCCTTGGAGTAACCGCCGCTTTTGTTTCGGTACACGTATTTTAAAACTGTTACTTACCAAAATCGTAATCAATGCACCAACAAGCATCCCGATGACAATCCAGCCGTCGGTCCGGCTGATCGGTGTTCCTTCGATACCGACCAATTGAAAATACGCCCATTGTGACACATCGACACCAAACCATTGTAAGATGTGTCCTCCTAATCTGGTGAATTCCCCTGTAACGGCCCAAACCGTACCTGTAATCCCGAAGTAGAACGCACTAGCTAGACCAGCTAAACTAATGGCTATGTAAGGATTCCAGTATTCTTTAAAGATTTTTTGGTAAAGATTCATGAAATCTAACTCTCCCTTTCATGGGACGATTCTTGTGGCCTGCAGCGTCAGAATATCCCAATGGAATTGTTTTAAACTGTTTATACACACAAAAAAAGCCCAGCAATTTCTAGGCATTTAAAAAAATCTATACAAATACTAATGTAACGATTATGAGGCAACTGAACAATTCGATTTATCGATAAGTTGAATGGGTATTTATCGGAATAGCAAATACTTAGTGGATCAGCAATCAAAAAAAAGAAGCATGAGAACCGTCCCCATGCTTCTTTCCTTTATTTTGATACGGTAGCCGTTCTTACTGCGCTAGTTTGTGCTTTTGCGTCTTTTGCGTATACATATAGTTTTGTACCTGCGGGTTGTTTTGGAATGTATACCTTGTAGTTTCCGTAAAGATTGGCTTGGGTTGTGTATGTTTTTGCTCCGATTTTGATGATTACTATTGCATATTTCTCTGTGTTTCCTGTCACTGATGTGGAAGTGTATCGAACTGTGTTCACTGTAGGCATGTTCGGTGCTACGCGAATGACTACGGTGTCTCTTGCTGCGCTTAGACGGCCTGCACTATCTTTTGCGGTGATGGATAGCTTTGTTCCTGTATTTTGCGGCGTAATGGCTACATTGTAGTTTCCATACACATTGGCTTTTGCGGTATAAGCTTTACCTGAAACGGCCACGGTCACGATGGCATTTGCTTCAGTTTTCCCGATTACGTTCCAAGCCTTATTATTAACTGTGTTCACAACTGGTAAATTCGGAGCCGCTTTTACGACTGTAATGGCTCTGGCCGCACTTACATTACCTGCTCGGTCTTTCGCTATTACCGAAATCTTCGTTCCTGCGTTTTGGATTGGAATAGCTAATTTGTAATTTCCATATAGGTTCGCTTGTATATTATATGCTTTTCCAGCAATCGTGGCTGTTAAAATGGCATATGGTTCTGTTTTCCCCGTTACATCTGCAGACTTATTCGTCACAGCATTTACTACCGGGGCTGATGGCGCCGTTTTATCGGCTACTATTACCGATGAAGATAAGCTTTGTGCATTCTGCTTATCCTCGTAGGATACCGTTACTGTTGTCCCCGCTTTTTGAGGAGCAATCCCTGCTTTGAAAAATCCGTTTGCACCAGCAGTGGCAATCTGACTTGTTCCATTCTTTACTTGTACCCTGCCATACGCAGGTGCTTTTCCAGATACGGATAAATCATTATCATCCACCGGGCTGACTTCTAACTTTTTTATAAGATAAGCAGAGGAAATATAACCTGCTAGTTTTTGATCTTCCGTTTTGACTGGGTACCATACAAATTGGTTTACACTGGAAGCGTTTTGATCAAATACAAAATTCCCTGAAATAATCAGCGTCGTATTTAATGCTAACTCCTTCAACAAGGAAGTAGAGTTACTAGTAGGTACTGACCTTAACTTTGCCTTATCCTCAGTTACAACTACTTTGTCTCCCGTATGAAACAGGGCAGTAGAAGCATGCACCTGGTCAGTTAGTGTATACACTCGCTTTTTGAATACAATATTTGCGTCACTGTTAGAATCATATTGAAAGTCAGCTGTACTAAACGGATACTGTGCTAATTTAGTATCACCCAAAAAGCTCTCTTGTTGAAGAAATCCAAAAACCTTTTCTTGATAAGCTTCGGTATTTTTAGTCCCATCCGCCTGTTTCAGTGGACTATTAACGGGCTTTGTCCCATTGTAGGCCATGACTGGGAAGTACCAATTTTCAATGACCTCAGGTCCTGCCCCTTGAATCTTTGGCAAATCAGTCCGCTGATACATGCTCTTTAGGATGTCAACACCTGCCTGGATATTGTAGTAAATATCAGTTTTCAACTTCGATTGATCATAGTTTGGTTGATTGGTAATTTGCATAAGGCCAATACCGCCATCCGGTGCAATAACAGGCTGTCCATTTGCTTCAAATTGTCTCCAACCACCATTTTCTTTTGTGGCCACAGCTTTGACTACTTCGGGCGGAATATTTGCCTCTAAGGCAGCATTCGTCAATAAGCAGTTCATTTGCTGAAAAGATGGATTTTGATTTGCATTCACTTTCGCACATTTAGAAGGCCATAAAGCCTCCGCAGAAGCCTCCTTATAAGACCAAGAACCACCCAGAAGTATTAAACTAGCAAGTACTCCCGCTCTCCATAAAATTGATTTCATCCCATTCCTTCTCCCATCCATTGCATTTACAATATAATACATTTTATCCTATAGATTAGTATTTTGCTAGAAAAGAAGCATGGGGACGGTTCTTGTGCTTCCAAAAAAGAAGCATGAGAACCGTCCCAATGCTTCTACTCAACTATAGATTTAATAATGTTAAAAATATAACCGATCTCAGGTATATTCATTTGAACACTATAACTTTTTTCAAGTACACTGAATGCGTTTCTTATCATGCTTATTTCCTTTTTATGGATACGTTCAAACTCTTCTTGATTAGGATATTCTGATATCGGTGCCTTTCTTATTAAGCGTTCAATCATGCAACTGACATGAACAAATAAAGCAATTTTTTTATCATTGGGCAGCGTTTGTCTCATCTGATTCTCCAACTGCTTTATTCCTTGTTCCACCTTTGAAATAACTTTTTCCGTATCTAAAATAATCAAGGAATCAATCACTCTTCGGAGAGAAAAATTCTTGATGATTCTATCATTCACTTTTCGAATCGTTTCCGGAGGCGCAATTTTCTCAAAGATTTTGAAAACATCATTTTCACCTTTTCCAGAAATGATATCTTCTAATGAAATAAAATTGATTCCCTCGATTTTAGGATTGTCTGTTCCCACAATCGCCAAAACATCATAAATTCTAAGCGGGGGCTCGTTCATTCCATTTTTCTTTAGACGCTCAAAATCATGTGATACTACTTTGATATCTAGCAAATCTTCCATACTTTCAGAAAGTAATTGCTGAATCTGCGTGGCCGTTCCAATACCTGTAAAACAAGAGGAAACAATCGCGTATTCCTTGCGTTTAGATGGATAGTAAAGATTAATAGTAGGCCGAACGAGTTGCTCCAAAGGCTGCAGCATCTCTTCAATCGATTTGCCTTGTGACAAATAATTCCCGATTTCTAAGGCAAAAGAAGTCGAAACCTGATCTATACAAAGGAGTGGACCTTTAATTGCCTCTTTGATTTGATCATGAAGGAGGCTTAGCGACCCCATATCCACTAAAACGACCAACCCGCTGGAAGTATCATTTTCTTCTATATATTGAAGCATTTGTTTTGTAATATCTTTAATAGATGACTCAACAGGCATGTCAATGAAGTCATATACCTTAACACCTAATAGACGATTACAGACATTGGAAATACTGCTCGCTGTTGCATAACCATGGGCAATAATCATCGCCTTTACACGGTTATCATGATGCTGTATTTGCTTTTTACACAAAAATAATGTCATCAAAATAATATCTTCATGATATAAATTTAATTCCATTCTCTTTTCGATGAAGGATATGACTTTCGCCGCTATTGAATATTCTGCTTTGTATTGTTTTTTTATAAATTGAAGCATTTGTTTTGTCAACATCTCATCCTGTTTATTAAGGATAAACGGATGGGACTTGAAAAATAAGTAGGAGGACAGCGTATATACGCTATTTCCATCATATTTAATATTATATTGGTCTTCTAAATAACGAAAAATGTCCTGTATAGCGGAAAGATTAAATTCCATCATGAAGCTCTTTGATTCATTCGGTCTTTCAAAAATTAAATTGTCCATCATGACCGTAATTTCTTCTGTACACTTCTCAAGAAATTTGGATTCTTTCCATTCACTATTTTCCAATTTAGAAAAATACCCTAAACAATTTCTGTAGGTTTGCTCTATATGCTTAATCTTCGTTTCGTCCACATGTAGGATTTGCTTTTTTTTATCAGGAAGGAATAATACCCCTCCTTCCTTTAAAGCATAATGATCAAACAATTGTGGGGAGCTCTTATAAATTTGGCCAGGCAATTCCTGTAACGTGATAAAAATTTGGTCCATGTTATTCGTTTTCTTGGAATAGGCAAACCCGCAGGCATATTTAATAATGTTCTTGCATTCTCCAATATTACCTCCATAGTAATATTTATTTAAAATATCAAGTGCCTTATTGGTGACATGGATTGGAATACCGAGCAATTTGGATTCCTCGGTAAAAAAATGCTGAATAAACTGACTTTTTTCAGCCTGCCCCCGTTCTTCAAGACTCGGCACATTCACAGTAATAGGAATTCTTCTTAAAAATGTTTCCAAAAACACAGATAAGCTTTCTGTGGTTGCAAAAATTAAGCGGACCTTGGATTTTCTGACCACGGTTGTTTCACCCATTCGGGAAAAAGTTCCCTGGTCCATAAACGTAAATAATTTCTCCTGTCCTTCCCGATCCAGCCTATGAACTTCATCCAAAAACAATATACCTTGATCAGCCTGCTCAATGAGTCCCCTTTGCTCTTTGATCGCACCAGTAAAGGATCCCTTTGCGTGGCCAAACAGATAACTTGTCAGCAATTCCGGATTATTCGCATACAAAGCACAATTAAATACATAAAAAGGAGCATCAGCGGCAATGATCTTTTTTACCCGGGAATAGTCATAAATCAGCTTGGCCATAAAGGTTTTTCCTACTCCAGTTGGTCCTAGCAGCATTAAAGGTAAGCCATTGTCCGGATAAAAGATAGATGTTTTTATTTGCTGAATCGCTTCTTTCAGACTCTTCTCATAGCCAATCAACTGACTAAAAATAGCTTCTTCTCTATCGTTTACCAGTTCGTTTTTTAAAGCCCCAAAATTATCATAAATGGAATTTTCCACACTTCCATAATTTTCTTCGATTGTCTCCCTGTGTAAAAAACAAACGGGACGTGTATTAACTTTCAAAAGAATATCTTCTTTAACCAATTCATTCAAAATTCTACTTGCTCTTGTTCGATCTATATTAAAGCGGAAAGCCACAGCTTCTGTTTGATAGGGTTCAAATCCTTCTTCGTGCTCAAAGGAAAACTTGGTAGTCATTTCAATCATATAATTGATCAGTTCATCATACATCCTGTTAGCCTCCCATCTATCAAGAACTACTTTAAAATTAATTTTACTATATAATTATACGGCATTCTATAAGGTTCTATAATGTATTACAGTGGAGTAAATGGAATGTATTGGTAACTTTTTATATAAAAAAACCTAAATCGTCCAGTAGTATGTTTATATAAAAAGGCCGGATCCCTTTCTGCTTAAAGGGTCCGGCTATTTATGATTCACTTGTAATGCCTCGGATTTTTCCGACCGTCACGCAGGCATTTTACACTATAGTAATACTTTTGTTTATGACGTCTATCAGTGATTGGCCAGCCATAGATTCAATCCGCAGATCGTAATCATGGAAGGTCAGTTTTGCCGTTATAGGATTCGGTACGATGACACAAGTTACACCAGCTGCTTTTGCCGCTATCGCTCCATTGTTTGAATCCTCAAAAGCGACGACCTCATTGGACCTGACCTTTAATGCATCCAAGCATTGAAGGTAAACCTCGGGATCGGGTTTAACCTTTTTGACATCATCACCGGTCTTAATGACGTCAAAGAAATGGAGTAAATCAAGCTTCTTTAGAAAATGATCAATCCATTCCCTGTCCGAACTGGTAGCCAAACCAATCTTGAGACCCAACTCTTTTGCCTGTGTTAAATAATCATGGACTCCCTCTCGCATATCAATGTCGGCAATTTTTTCACGATGGTATTCCCTCACAAGTTGTCTAATCTTTTGGACACTAACCTTGCTGCCCAAGCTTTCTTCTATATATTGATCGATAATGGTTCCTTTTGTTCCGACACACGGGAGGAAAATTTCTAATGGAAACTCAACATTAAACCTTCCCAATACCTCTTTAAAACTATCATACCAAACGGTTTCGGTATCAATGATCAGTCCATCAAAATCAAAGACAACTGCCTTCATCAACGTATGAACCTCCCTTTCTTAAATCCACTTTAACATCTACTTATTAAACTTCTTACTTTCCAATTTCATATGAAATTGCGGGTCTTTTGGAATACTAGGGTTCACTCCTTTTAATTCAGGCACCTTGGCACAAATTAATTGAATTGGAATAATATATTCAAACGTTTTATAATACGCATGGTTACTAAAGTCTGCTTTCATATTTTGTGTGGCTTCCCCTGCATCCTTACCAATTACGTAAATATTCTCAGTCCACTCGGATAGAACATTAATCAATTTCTCTACCCTTTTTTCAACACCTGTATCTAAGATAATAAGGGTGGAATCTTCATTAACCGCATTGTAAATACCATGAATAAATTCCTCAAACTCATAACCGGTGACAGGCACCCTTAAAGTCTCAAGCATTTTTAGAGCACTTTCTAGTGTATCTCCATACACTTCGCTTGTTCCCACCACGCGAATTTCTTTTGCCTGAGCCAGTTTTTCCTTATTTGTTTCGACCCACTGAAGGGATGTATCATATATTTTCAAAAAATGATCCGCACTCTTCTTCAATTCAGCGATTTCATCTGCATATTGTTCTTTTGTTAACTTGCCTGTTTCTCTAGCTAATTGAAGGGAAAGAAGAATTAGATTTAATTTCGTGCAATAAAATCCTTTTGTTTTCGCCCCTGCCAATTCTTCTCCACAACGAACTGTTAAGATAAAATCTGCGGGTTCATCAATCAGCGCATTCTCTTGTCCAGCCATGGAAGCAATCAAACAGCCTTTCTCCTTCGCTAGTTTCATCGCATTATAGGTGGAATAGCTGCTGCCTCCCTGTGAAATACCTATAACTAGAGTTCTAGAATTATCCCCAATAAAAGTCAGCTCATCGATGGCAAATGGATAATAGATATCTACGCGAATTCCTAAGAAATGCTGCATGGCTTTATGCACTTGAAGTCCGGAATGATAGCTTGTACCAGAGCCGGTTACAATGATCCGGTCGATGTCCTTTGTTCTTACATCTGCAAATATTTCATCTGCTTGCTCGATAATCTCATTCATTCTTGCTGGTGTCTCTTGTAAATAATCTTCAATTCTCATCTTTTTCTTCTCCCTTTCTTTTATAAAATACCGGCCCAGTGAATCAATATTCCGCCGATAATGATCCCAAGTGTTAGTTTCGTGATACTTACTTTTCGTTTCATTAAGGTAAATACTACAAAGGTTATTAATAATGGCAACATGTTTGGAAAAATTTGATTTAATATGTCTTGAACAACTACTTTTGCTCCATTGATATTCAAATGAAGGGGGGTTTTTACATTTAACATCGTGGCTACCATTCCTCCGACAACAACTAGTCCAATAGTTGTCGCAATCGCCATTATTTTTTCCATCAAGCCTTCTTTTTGAATTTTCTCAAGAGAGGATACACCCACCCGGTACCCTAATCTCAACCCCGCGATTCTTACAAATAAGTGCGGAATATTATATAAAAGGAAGAATAGAATAGGGCCAAAGATATTTCCTTTTGTCGCTAGGGAAATCCCAATTCCTGCTGCGATGACTCTGAATGTGCCCCAGAATAATGAGTCTCCAATTCCGGCAAGCGGGCCCATTAAGGACGCCTTTACGGCATTGATAGAATTGTCATCGAAGTCTTCATTGTTCGCGTTTTGTTCTTCCATTGCTGCTGAAATGCCCATTATTGTGGTTGAAATCGCAGGTGTCGTGTTAAAAATCTCCAAATGGCGATTTAACGCCTTTACCTGATCGTCATGTTGCGTATACAGTTTTTTGATAACGGGAATCATTGCGTATACATATCCCATATTTTGCATCCGTTCGTAGTTGAACGCTCCTTGAAGGGCTAGCGATCTCCAAAAAACTTGGCGAAGTTCTTTTTTCGTCACCTTTATCTCAGTCAAAGTCAATCTCCCCTTCCGTTAAATTATCGATGGCCATAGAGCCATTTCCAACCTGGGTTTTATTATTATTTATAACAATATGAATAATAATGGCAATACAAGCTCCGAATAAGGCAATGGCTGTAATATTTAATCCGAGGTAGGAGGCTGCCAAAAATCCAAGGAAGAAAAATACGGCCATTTTCTTCGAATAGAGCATATCAAGCAATAAGGCAAATCCGACGGCAGGAAGCAGATTCCCAGCAACGCCTAACCCATCAAGAATCGTTTTAGGAACAGCATTTATTAAACCTTTTACTTGGTCTGCACCTAAAATGATCGCTAAAAAGGTTGGAATAAAAACACTTAGGAAGAATAGTACCGGTGGTATCCACATCATCAATGTCACACCACGAAAATCGGCCTTGGCAGCAAACTTTTCTGCTTTATGCATAAAATAACCATTAACGATACGTACTAAAACCCCTAAAGATTGAGCTAACACAGCAATCGGAACAGCAATAACCAACGCTACCTCCGGCCCTTTCCCGGTTAAAATAGCAAATGCAGTTCCCAGTACCCCGCCTGTTACAACATCCGGAGGAGTTGATGCACCAATTCCTGCAATCCCCATCCAGATTAACTCTAGCTGGGCCCCGATTATGACACCCTGCTTGACATCGCCAAGAACCAATCCGACTAATAATCCGGTAACGAGAGGACGCTCGAGCATGAGGGCACCGAAAATCCGGCTGTCCAAGATGCCAATTCCTGCAATAATTCCCAGCATAATTGCTTGTGAAACCATTTTATATCCCCCTTTTAACTACTAATTTTTTAGTAAATCTTTTAGATTTTTCTTCTTGTCACGAGGTAACATCCTAAATTCTAGGTCAACTCCACATTCTTCCATCTCTTTAAAATTTGCTAAGTCTCGGTCATCTACCGCAACTAAGTCGGTTAGTTTTCGCTTTCCTTCAGAAAAACGCAACCCGCCTACATTAATTTCCTTTAATACGCCCCCAGAACTTTTGACAAGTTCTAGCGCGTCATCTGTGTTTTTCACGAGTACCAACACTCTACTTTTTTGGGATTCAGCAAATTTTTGAACAATTTCACCTGACTCCTGTACCCCGCGGATGTATAATTTTACGTTATCGGGTTTTGCTAAATTTAAGGCCATTGCCTTCATCTGATCATTCTTCGCCTCATCATTTACCACGAGGATGACATTAATCTCCAATGCTTTACTCCAGCCGTAGGCTACTTGTCCGTGAATTAAACGGTCGTCAATCCGTAATAATGAGATCATCTTCATCCCTTCCTTCCTGTGTTTCTACTAATTTATTAATATGAATAATTCCTTCTTTGGCAGAGCGGACTCCTTCGTTAATCATGTCCTCGATGCTGAGTTCATCCCCTGATAAAATCATGGTCAGCATCATTGGAAGGTTTAAACCTGTAATAATATCAAAATCCTTATGTTCCATCAGGAGCTCGGTACAAATATTTGTAACGCTTCCTCCAAAGACATCCGTTAAAACAATAAAATGTTCATCCTTCTTTTTCGCAGTTAAAATCTTTTTTAATTCCTCTTTTGCTAAATCACCGGATTTTAGTTTAGTCATTCCAAAGTATGAAACATTCGAAGTCTTACCTGCAATTAGTTCTAATGTTTCAATAAATGCTTTGGATAACTCTCCGTGTGTAGCAATCAAAAAATGCTTCATTTCATAACCTCCTTTGTTTCTTACACTTTATAACGCAAGAAGCATGCCAAAATTATGGCATGCTTTATCGTTTTTTGAATTTTTCGCCTAATTCCTTTTGTAGCAAGGTGTTGTGCTTGGTTCTATAAATAAGTTATTTAATCTTTTGAAACGTCATCTGCACACTATCATGATCTTTCAGCACACTAAAACATTTTTGATAGCGACGCTTTCTTTTGTGTGCACACGATTAATTAATCGGTCATCTCACTTCCTTTTAAAAAGAAATCTTGTCCTAAATCAACAAGATGGTACCTTCGTGGAAAGCCCCAAATACCGCAATAACGCAGCCAAGGAATCTATTCGGGGTTACTAGAATAGTTCCAATCAATATAAAAAGCACGGGATCAGTTCCCGTGCTTTTTAGCGGCCGAACTCGGCCCCCTTCTTCTTTTAGATCTATCTTCACGTGTCCTTATAAAGACAGAATTAACGCTCCCGTCTATTAAAGCAAACGAATAAGAGGTTCTATTTCGATATCTTCTTCTTGATCTGATTTGGAGGTTAAGTCCTCTGCAATTGGTGTTTCAATGATTTTCTTGACCTGTTCCAGAGAATGCGCTTGTCCCAATGCCCACATTAATTTGGGAACAATGGCTTCTGTATTCATATCCTTAGATAATATAACTTGATGCTGAGCTACCTTACGGCCCACTTCATATAGAAGCAGGTCTTCCCCTTCTTCCAGGCATTGCGTTGTGATAACGACCGCAATCCCCTTTTCCGTAAGCTCTTGGATTTTCGAAAGCAAGTTCCTTCCTTCAAAAGGCAAGCCACCGTTTCCAAAGCTTTCAATGATAATTCCTTTATATAAATCTTTTAGACAATCAAAAGTCTCAGGCTTCATACCAGGATATAATTTCATCAAAAATACATCGGTACATAAGTTAGCATGAAAAGAAAACCTTTTTGAGGTACGAACAGGTTTCCATTTATAGTTAATTTCATTTCTATCTATGTAAGCTACATATGGATGGTTAATACTTTCAAATGCATCATAACTTTTTGTTCTCATTTTAACTGCTCTTGTTCCAAGAATAACCCGGCCATCAAATAGGACAAATACTCCGCCAATATTCTCACAAGCAAACCGTAGGGCATCGGAAACATTTTTTTTCGCGTCCGTTTGTTTGAAACAGATCGGGACCTGCGATCCGGTCAGCACAACCGGTTTTTCCAGACCCTGCAGCATATAAGAAAGGGCTGCGGATGTATACGCTAACGTATCTGTTCCATGTGTAATGACAAATCCGTCATAATTATGATAATGGGTATAGACGGCCTCAGCGATTTTTATCCATTGCTCTGGCTGCAAATTGGTACTATCAATATTCATTAAAATTCTACCGTCAACATGTACATCACTTGATGTTTCTGGTAAAAAGTCCAAGATTTCTTCAACAGATAATTCTGGAACCAGCCCCTCATTCCTCTCCACTGAGGCAATTGTTCCACCGGTAGCAAGCAATAAAATCTTCTTCACAAGCAACATCTCCATTGAAAAGAATGGTCAAGATTTACGCGAAACGCGTATTTATACTAGCTATTATATAACTAAATTAAGAAAAATCAATATATTGTTCTCGTTTCGCGCACGTGTTTTCTAGTATTCGTCAATTTCCAATGGTATAATAAATCCAATATTAAAAAGCTGGAGGCCTGAGAACATGCTGGAACGTTTATCTGTATTAAGAAAAGAGCGAAAATGGTCCCTACAAGAAACAGCCGACAAACTTGGGATAGCAAAAAGTACTTATGCCGGTTACGAATCAGGCTATCGTGAACCCTCCCTCCTCTCCTTATTACAAATTGCGGATCTATTTGATACAACGGTTGATTATTTATTACGAGCAGATAAGGACGATTTGATTGAGATTACAAATTTTTCAAGCAGCCATTCTCACAAACTTTCAATAGATGGGGAACATTTGTCAGCCGATGAATTAATCGATTTTGTCTCTTTTGTGAGAGTGAAAAGAATGTTGAGAGCAAAGGAAATCAAAAAAGAGGCCTAGATAGGTAAGATCCTCAAAAGAAACATGGGGACGGTTCTTGTGCTTCCAAAAAAAAGAAGCATGAGAACCGTCCCCATGCTTCTAGTACTTATTTAGCTCCTGAATCGGTGTTTGGATGATGACTGGGCTCTTTGTAGGGTCCAACCATTTTAGGATGTTGACAACATTAGTTTGTGATGTTGCGGTACAACCCAATGTATAGCTGCTGCCAATGTGGAAGAAGATTGCACTGCCTTTATAAGGAGTTCGTTGTGCATTGTATCTAATAACGAAGCCGTAGCTATAGGCTGCGATATTCATGTTTTCAGCACTCTTCCATTGACCTTGTGTATTACTTCTTGATTGCCAAGTGTTGTAAAGTTTTGAAGTTGGATCATCTACCCAAACATCATCGCTTGTGATTTTTCTGTAAGGCAGTTTGGTTCCTGGATTAGCATAACGTCCAAATGCGGTTCCAATTGCATACTTCCCAAGTGGAGACCGTTTACCGCCTTCACTCATATTTGTGTAAGTGGCAAAACCATACTTACCAATATAGCCTGTTGTGGTTAACACAGGTACCCATTTACCAAGCGAATTTCTCTCAAAGGTACGAATTTCAGCACTTGAAGTATTGTAACCATTAGCTGTTACAAGAATTAACTGCTTGTTGCCTCCAACTGTCTTCAAACCTTCGGCCAAATTCTTAGTGGTTAAGTATTGATTGGATGCCCAACCTGTTTTACCACCAACAGTTACCTTATCCCACGCACCTTGCGTTTGTGAAACAGTGACAGCTTGGTTTTGCTTAACGGTTGTGACAATTGCGTAGGTAGTTCCCGGACCCGTTCTGACATTCAAGGTGGTCGCTGTTACATATTTTGTAACGGTTGTTGCAGCTTTAACCGGTTTCACTATAAGTAGCCCTGCAAATAAAACAAACATCGCAACAAAGATTGCCAATCCCTTTTTAAACATCTACTTACCTTCCCCATTCTAGTTATACTATCTTCCATTCTAATTATATAACAATCACATCACTCTATTTCAATAGGGATTACGTCCCCTTCCACTTGCCAGGAAGCATGGGGACGGTTCTCGTGCTTCCTTATTTTTAAAAAAAGAAATTCTATCAATCAATCTCCCATCCAACGACACGATTTCGACCACATTCCCTATATGCTATACTACTCAAACGTTTGTTTAAAAACACCAAAACTATATGTCCTTCCCTGAATTTATCCTTTAAACCCAGAAAAAGAATGTCGAATAGATTTTCGAACATTTATAGATAAAATGACAATTTCCCGGAAAATTCTATAGAAATCGTTTCACCTTCCATCATTCTTCCCAATTCCTACTGATTCGCTATTAAACAAGCGTTTGATTAATAGTGAGTTAAACCAGCATTAATTCTGTATTTTCATCCCTAATGGTTTGAAAGAAATGTCGAGAACGAAGAGAATTAAGCCATTTTAATTGCAGAAAAACATTTAATCTATTCTTTCAATCTCCCAGTTGTGTTCAAACACCGAATACATCCCTTTAGTGTGAACGAAACAAATATTCGGAACCCATCCAGCGACAATCTTAGCCTTTCATTAGGTTTATACGGCTGCAGGATCATTAGAATTCCATTAAAAATAATTTTTTTCTAGAAAATAGGTTTAGTAAATAAATAGTGTGGAAGCTACAAAAGGGAGAGTAAAAATTCAGTTACCGAGGAGGACGCAAATGTCACAAAAGACAAAAAGTTCATTGTCTCGACGGAAATTCATTCAAAATTCCAGTTATGTAGCAGGCGGGCTAATCGGAGGAGGTCTCCTAGGGGGCCTAGGAGGAATCGTTGGCAGAAACATCTTTGGACATGAAACTGCCACCACAACCGCTACCCCATCCAAACGAGTTGCAGACGAATCCTATAACCACGCTTTTATGTATTTCACGAATCCGGCCCAATTCGAGGTACTTAAAGCAGCTATCGACCGAATCTATCCGGAAGACGAAAACGGGCCGGGTGCAACCGGGCTTGGCGTTCATTTCTTCATTGACCATCAACTAGCAGGGACCTACGGCCATAATGCAAGGGACTATATGCAAGGACCCTTTGCACCGGGCTCCAACTTCCAAGGGTATCAGTCGCCACTCAAACGTCACCAAGTATTCGACGTTGGCCTCGATGCCTTACAAACTTACAGCCAGAGTCAATACAAAAAGGACTTCCCAGACATCACAGACAACCAAAAGGACACAATCTTGAAGGCGTTCGCAGAAGATAAAGTCCCGCTAAAGGGGGTAACATCTAAAACATTTTTCAGCATTCTCCGGGCACTTACCCTAGAAGGGGTATATTCGGACCCATTATATGGCGGAAACCGTAACATGGAGGGCTGGAAAATGAAAAAGTTCCCTGGCAGCCAAATGGCCTATATCAACCAAATCGACTCGAAGAAATTCAAAACCATCAAACCACAAAGTTTACACAAACATTTTAACTCATAATGAATTGGATGACGGAGGATTAAAAATGGCGAAACAATTACCAAAAACAGATGTAGTTATTGTGGGTGTTGGCTGGGCAGGCGGAATCATTGCGGCCGAGCTTGGAAAACAAGGGCTAAAAGTAATAGGCTTAGAGCGCGGCAGAGAACGAAGCATCAAAGACTATACCATGATCCACGATGAACTTAGATATGGAATCCGCTACGAATTAATGCAGGATTTATCAAAAGAAACAGTCACCTTCCGCAACACTCTAAAAGAACAGGCATTGCCCATGAGGCAGCTGGGATCCTTCCTGCTCGGTGAAGGCCTCGGGGGTGCAGGAGTTCACTGGAATGGACATACCTTCCGCTTCCTGCCTTATGATTTTGAAATTAAAACCCAAACGGTCAACAAATACGGGGCAGATAAAGTAAAAGATTTACAGATTCAAGATTGGGGTATTACCTATGATGAACTCGAACCCTATTATGACAAATATGAAAAAACGGCCGGCATCGGCGGGGAAGAAAATCCATTTGCGGGTAAACGTTCCAATCCCTACCCAAATCCACCGATGAAGGACACACCCTTAACGGAGCGTTTTAAAAAAGCCGCGAAGAATCTGAAGCTTCATCCCTATCAAATGCCATCAGCGAATATGACAAAAGCCTATGAAAACCCGTATGGTGCCAAAATGGCTCCTTGCCAATACTGCGGTTTTTGTGAGCGGTTTGGCTGTGAGTATGGGGCAAAAGCAGATCCAACGGTTGCGGTGATTCCTTTTGCAAAAAATACAGGGAACTTCGAATACAGGACTTACTCCAACGTTACCCAAATTCTTCATGATGGTAAAAAAGCAACGGGTGTCCGCTACATAGATGTGCAAACAAATGAGGAATTCATTCAGCCGGCGGAAATTGTGGTCTTAACAAGTTATGTTATGAACAATGCCCGCCTTCTATTAACCTCTAAACTTGGAAGACCTTACAATCCTAATACAGGTGAGGGTGTGATTGGCAAAAACTATTGTTATCAAATCAACCCTGGAACACAAGGCTTCTTTGAAGACGAAGAGTTTAATACTTTCATGGGTGCCGGTGCACTTGGGGCAACTCTTGATGATTATAATGGCGATAACTTTGACCATTCCAGTCTCAATTTTATTCACGGAGGTTCGATTACCCTGAATCAGTCGGGCTATCGTGCCATTCAACATAACCCGGTTCCAAGTGACGTGCCAAGCTGGGGAAAAGAATTTAAACAAGCCTCGCTTAAATATTTTACTCGTTCTATCAATATCGGTGCACAGGGAGCCTCCATGCCAACCAGGATGAATTATCTTGATTTGGATCCAACTTATAAGGACGCGTATGGACAGCCCCTATTACGCTTAACATATGATTTTACGGAGCAGGACAAAAATTTATACAGCTTTATCGGAAAACAAACGGACAGAATAATGAAGGAGATGGGCGCTTCCAAAATCAATGACCGTAAGACACTCGAACATTATGATATTGTCCCCTATCAGACAACGCACAATACAGGCGGAGTTATTATGGGAGCGGATCCAGGAACGTCTGCAGTGAATAACTATTTGCAAATGTGGGATGCGGAGAATGTCTTTGTAGTAGGTGCATCGGCCTTTCCACACAATAGCGGATACAATCCAACCGATACCGTTGGTGCTCTTGCCTATCGGGCTTCAGAGGGGATTATAAAATACAGCAAGCAAGGCGGAATGTTAGTGTAATGAAGTAAAGCGGAGGCGCGCGGGTCAGCTTTGCACAAGTTGACGGGCGTTATCCGCAAGTTAGCTTCTGCTTTCCGCAAATTAGCTTACACTATACACAAGTTGGCCGGCTTTCCGCAGATATAATTTCTAACACTATTAAAAAAGGGAGCGATAAATAATGGGATTCTCAGGAATTGGTATACCAGGATTAATTATTATTCTCGTTATCACACTAATTGTATTTGGTCCAAAAAAGCTGCCGGAAATTGGTTCAGCATTCGGAAAAACATTATCAGAATTTAAAAAATCAGCCAAAGATATTATGGATGATCACGATAAGGAAACCGTTTCAAGTACCGATAAAGACAAGCAAAGCCTATTAAAAGAGTGAGGAGGAAGCTAAATGGATGCGGAAGAACAACCCCTTGTCGAGCATTTGATTGACCTAAGAAAGTCACTGCTCCGCTCTCTGGTGTTTTTCGTCCTTTGTTTCGCAGCCTCCCTGCTTTTCATCAATAAACTGGTTCCGATCATCACGCAAAATCATGAGCTCGTGATGATGGGACCGCTTGATGTGATTCGGCTTTATACAGGGATCGCTGCTAGTGTCAGCCTGGGTTTGTCGCTGCCTTTTATTGCCCATCAACTCTGGCTGTTTGTCAGACCCGCGCTTACGGAAAAAGAACGGAATGCAGCTGTGAAGTTTCTACCGGCGATTAGTTTAAGCTTTATTGGCGGACTATTATTCGGATATTTCGTGATCTTTCCAACCATCTATCACTTCTTGATTGATATGGGGCAAGAACATTTCAAAATGTTCATTTCAGCCAAGGAATACTTTTCGTTTCTATTAATGTTCACGATTCCATTCGGATTTCTATTCGAGGTGCCTCTGGTGCTTTTATTCTTGACCACCATCGGAGTGATCACTCCCTCTTCTTTGGGAACGATACGAAAATACGCTTATATCGCACTAGCAGTAGTTTCAGCCGTCATCACCCCACCAGACTTTTTCTCACAGCTAATAGTACTGGTACCATTAATCGCACTCTACGAAATGGGAGTATTCTTATCAAAAATGAAATGGAAACAAGGGGACGGTTCTTATGCTTCGGAAGCATGAGAACCGTCCCTATGCACCCCACTCGTGAAAAATATTAATCAATTGTTCATAGACCGTTCATAATTAATTAGTAACATAGTTAGCGGGTAAACGAACCAATACCCGAAGAAGGAGGAGGTCCAGCCCCACGCGCTGGACTTTTTTATGCCTTGGAGTTCATAAATTCTATACCATCGCTTGCCCTTTATCTTAACGTCTAAACACAAAAAAGAAGCAAGAGAACCGTCCCCTTGCTTCACACCAGCAGCCTTTCGCAATCTTCTACGCTTAGGGGGCGGCTGAATAAATAGCCTTGAAATTCGTCACAGTCGATTTCTTGCAAGAAGGTTTTTTGGACTTCTTCTTCTACCCCTTCGGCTATTACTTGGAAGTTCATACCTTTTGCCATTAAAACGATTAATTTAACAATATCGGCATCCTTCTGGCTCTTTTCTAAGGAAGAGATAAAAGAACGGTCAATTTTTAAACGATCGATTGGGAATTGACTTAAATAATGAAGTGAAGAATACCCCGTACCAAAGTCATCCATCGCAATTTGGAATCCCATTTGCTTTAAGAAAGTGAGTTTCGCAAGATTATTCTCGATCGGGCCCATGGCAATGCTTTCTGTAATTTCCAATTCAATATGATTAGGGTTGGCCCCAGTTTCTTTTATAATTCGCGATACTTTCTCGATAAAATCATTGTCATGAAATTGTAAGGATGAAATATTAACGGCTATTCGTAAAGGAGATATTCCTTTCTTTTCCCAAGCAACCGACTGCTTACATGCCTCTAGTAAAACTTTCTCTCCCAGTGGTACGATGAGACCTGTTTCCTCAGATAGAGGAATAAATTGCGAAGGTGGTACCATTCCATAGCCAGGTCTTTCCCAGCGAAGTAACGCTTCTACTCCTACAATTTCATTGGTTGGTATGGAAATCTGGGGTTGAAAATATAGAAAGAACTCATTCCGTTCCAAACCTTTTCGAAGTGAGCTTTCTAACTCCACCATTGATTCCATACTCATTGAACCACTGTAGATTTTAAAATGATTTTTCCCCTTTTCCTTCACCTTGTACATAGCCGTATCTGCTTTCATTAATAAGGAATCAAAATCACATCCATGGTCAGGAAAAATGGATACCCCTATACTTGGAGTAACATGGAGTTCAAACCCTTCAATATAATAGGTTTCCCGTAAGGCCTTTAAAATGTCAGCAGCCTTTTTCTCGATTTCTGGAATCGTGGTGTTTTCCACTAATAACGCATACTCGTCACCGCCAAATCGACAAACTAACTCATGGGGTTCTAAACAGTTAACAAGTCTTTTCCCTACTTCTTTTAATAATAAATCCCCATACGAGTGCCCAAGACTATCATTAATATGTTTAAACCGGTCCAAGTCAAGAATCATTAAGCCCATTTTCTTTCGCCCTGTCTTATCATTAATGGCAAGTAATACTCTTTTCTCCATAAATCGCCGGTTGGGCAGCCCGGTGACCACATCATGATAAGCCATCTGTTCCATCGAATTGAGCGTTTCTACTAATCTGTCGGTGCGCTCTTTCACTTTCAATTCAAGCTCTTCGTTTAAAGTATTAAATCATTTACTAATTGATTATTCTCTAATAAAGTGAATAATTGCCTTAATATGACTAATAAAACACTTAAAAACAGCCCCACCACAATGGGATGTGTTTTATATAGTAAAGATATGACATAAATAGAAAGAAAGAGCACACTTACATAAGGAAGACTATATCGAAAAATCATCCCTTTTTTCCGGCGTTTCATTCTGGACGGTTTCGTGACAGCTGGAACGTGATAAATTCCTGCTAAGCCTATTAAAAGGATCGAAAATATCCATAATGGTTCATTTAAGCTGCCTACAGAGTACAAATTCATTACTTTTAAATAGGAAAAGATGGAATCCGCAACAATTTGGATGAGAAAACCTGATATTAGCAGAAAGGACGTACCTTTCTTAAAAATATGATTTGAAGCAATAAAGAAACTCAACACTCCGAAAAGTACACCTAAGTCTAAGATGGGATAGAGTAATTGTGTAAAATTAACAAGAGAAGATTGATGGTGAATCAACGGATCAATAATATAAATCCAGCTAAATGTCGTGGCAACGGACATAACGATTAACATATCCAAAAAAAAGCGGATTGTTAACAAACTACTTCTTATTTTATTCATTAACACAAGGAGAGCCAAAAAATAGAAAACATTTTGTCCAATCCAAAATACTCCTGGGAGATTATTCAAATCGCCATTATTCTTAAGGATAAATGCTTGAAAAGCCCAAATGGAAGTGCCCACTAAGTAAAAAATAATTCCCAAACCAAGGAATAACCAAAAACTTTTGGCTGTTCCTTTATGTTTCAAAAAAGTGGACAACAGCCATATAATAGATGTGAGGCAGGCGATAACTTGGAACGTCACACCGCCCCAATCCAATAAAGTTTGTCTATCATAAAATATCGTATTCCAAAGCACGTTAGCTAGAATAAAAATAAAAATAAAAGAATACGCAAACTTTTTTGTTTTTAGACTGAACATATGCCTCTCCATTCTTCATTTACGTGAAAATTAGTTTTCTCTTTTTCTCCTGTTGGCTTTTTACGATCCAACTATACATGTGCTTATTTTGATAAATTTCCTTTGGGAAAAGGATAGAGGGAATCACGTAATCTCCTTTATAATAGATTTTATCACTAACCGCCTGTAACGGAATCTTATATACGTTTCTTAATGCTTTGTAAAAAACCCTTTCCAGTAAAACAACGCAATACTCTACGTTATGCTGCTCCGTATACTCTACAAAAACCGATAATAAGCGTTCTAAATTCTTTCCTCTGTACTGTTTTAAGATAGCTACCTTATCAATTTCGACCACTGCGCTTGGATTGCTAGTAAGGTATTCGACCGAATGAAAAGGAAATACTGTATTAATATTATTTTGGCTATCTAAACTATAAGGTTTAAACTCAATCGTTCCCACATTTTGATTCTGCGCATCGGTGATAATAAAGCGATCAGATTGAATATCTTCATTCTCTAGAACAAAACCTTTTTCCAGCCAACAATCCATCCAGATTTCATTAAAACTATTTAGCAACGCCAAGGAATCTACCTTTATGTACATGGGACCCTCCTACAATTTTCTACAAACGTTTACAATTCTAGTATACATTCTATAAGGAGCATTCCTCTAGTAGGTATTTCCATTTTCAGCATCCGAATGCCCACATTTCTAGAGTTGTATGTTCATATTGAACCTTGTAATCTTTCTAAGCCCTCAATTTTTCCTATGATTGTCCAGTTGATGAAAAAAATAAAAAACCCACAATCTGTGGGTTTTTAGCTGGCTGAGAACAATCGAGTATGTTTAAACAGTAAATTTTCTAATATGCTGCTGTAGTTCCCCAGCCATATTTGATAAAAAGTTGGACGAATCCGTAACCTCTTTCATCGCAGCAGCTTGTTGTTGACTAGCCACTGCCACTTCATCTGTACCGGATGAAGTCGTTTCTGCTATTTGAGTAATTAACGTAATAGATTGTGCCATTTGTTCTGTGCTTGCAGCAATTTCTTGGACCGCTGCCGAAACTTCTGAGGTTTGTGTGGTCACTTGATTGATGGCTCCCTTAATCTCCCCAAAAGATGTTCCTGCAATGTTAACAACCTCAATTCCTGCTATAACTTCTTTTGTAGCATCATCCATTGTCTTAATCGATTCTTCAGTTTCCTTTTGCATAGTGGATACTAATGTGGATATTTTTTGGGCAGATTCTGCTGACTGTTCAGCTAATTTTCGTACCTCATCAGCTACAACCGCAAAACCACGTCCATGTTCTCCAGCTCTGGCTGCTTCAATAGCTGCATTTAAGGCTAGAAGGTTTGTTTGGGCGGAAATACTTGTAATTAATTCAATGATCTGTCCGACTTCTTTTGACCGTTCTCCTAATCCTTCTAGCTTATTGGACAGCCCTGTAAAGGTTTCATTAATAGAATTCATCTGCTGGATGGCCATGTCAATTGTCTTTTCACCTTCTGAAGCTTTTTCAGAAGCATTCAGAGAACTGGAGGAGACATCTAACGAATTATCCGCAATTTGTTGGATCCCAATGGCCATTTCACCAATCGATAATGAGGTTTCTTCCACTGTATGTACCTGCTGCTTAACTCCTTGAGCTACGCGCTGCATGGTCTCGCCAATTTGAGTGGATGCCGCACTCGTTTCTTCTGCACTCGCTGACAACTGGTCAGAGGAAGCGGCAACCTGTTCTGCATTGATTTTAACTTGTTGGATTAATTGTCTGAGATTACTAACCATCTCAGTGAAAGATCTCGATAAATCTCCAATCTCATCATTATTATTAACATGCATATCTTCTAAAGTTAAGTCACCCTTAGCAATTTGATGGGCCACATTTACTAGTTTTATAATGGGTTTAGAAATCATCCTGCCCATGATAAAAGCAACAATTGCACCCAATATAATGGCAATCAATCCTAAAATTAACACCCAGGTTTTTACAGAATTGACCTTTTTGGTATTAGCCGCATTTCCTTGGTCTAACAATTTCTGCTGGAATATATCTAATTCGGCAATTGTTTTATCTAAACTAGTAATCACCTGGTGACCTTGAAGATTAGATAATTTTATATATTCATCGGTTTTATTCTGCTGTTTAAGTAAAACCTGTTGATTACCTATAGTAAAATATTCACTTTCTGATTCCTTCACACTTTTTAACAACTTTTTGGCCTCGGGACGAACCATTATGCTATCCAAGTTCTCACTAGCTGTCACAAACTCTTCGTGTGCCTTGGTAAAATTGCTTAGTGCTTCAGGATCCTTGGTTATCAAATAACCTCTGATGGAAACCTGTTCTGTTTTGATAATACCGTTTAATTTCTGCACTAAAATAACCTTATTAGCCTTATCATTAATTAGATTATTATAATTGTTATCAATGGAGGTTAATTGCGTATAACTGATGACCACCGTCACTGCTAAGATGATTAAAACGGCAAGAAAACCAAAAAATAACTTTTTTCCAATTGTAAATCTCATTATTAATCCGCCTTCCAAAGGTGTTTTTATTGAACAATTAACATTTTACTATTCACACTTATTATCGGTACCAGTCTAAAAATGATTAGGGGTCTGTCACCTATTTAATCCAGCTTTTTACTAAATTCATAGAAACGTCAAAAAGTTCTCTCCCTCACGTTCTTTCTATTGGACTAAAAAACATCCCTCAGCAAGGCTGGGGATGTTGAGCAAACTATTAAACTTTAAATTTGGCGACTACTACATTTAAATCTGTAGACATATTGGATAATTTATCAGCATCCTGCTGTACAGTTGCTATATTTTTCAAATGAACATCGGAATAATCAGCGATTCTTTGAATCAGATCAGCTACATGATTAGAAAGAGAGTTAATTTCGCTAACGGTGGAGGAAACCTCGGTGGATCCTGCCGAAAGTTGTTCAGTAGTGGCCGAAATTTCTTGAATACTCGTTGAAATCTCTCCAAATGATTCAATTATCCCTTTAAACATGGCTTCAGTTGATTGAGCAGTATTGCGGCCCCTATCTACTTTTTCTTTTACCAGGTCAAAACTATTTACAGTCTGGCGGGTCTCTTTCTGAACACTGCTCACAATATGGGCAATTTGATTGGTTGAGGTTAATGATTGTTCAGCAAGTTTTCGAACCTCATCGGCCACAACGGCGAATCCTTTTCCGGCTTCCCCTGCCCTTGCTGCTTCAATGGCGGCATTTAAGGCTAATAAATTCGTTTGATCAGATATAGCCTTTATGATATTCAATATATTTCCGATATCATTTGATTGCCTTTCCAAACTTAATATACTCCCCAATGATTGTCTTACCAATTCATGAATGGAATCGATTTCCTCTACTAACTTTTTAAGTTCTGACGTTCCAATCTCCGCCCTGGATGTGGCACTACTTGATAATTGAGCGACATTTGAGGCATAATTAGAAATCTGACTAATTCCAATTACCATTTCCTTTACAGAATGATTACTTTGATTCATCATTTCACTTTGACTCTCAGAGCTAGAAGCGACTTCTTTAATGTGCATATTCATGGTTTGCGTGGCTGTAATAACATCATAGGAAGCGGTCTGAAGGGTTTGGGATGATAGATTCACCTCTGTTGCACTAGTCCCTACTTGTTTGAAGAGGTTTCTTAGTGTTCCTATAAACGTATTAAATGATTGTGCAAGGCTGCCCAGTTCATCCTCAGCATTTACGATTATTTCTTTTGTCAAATCCCCTTCCCCTTTGGAGATGGTGTCTAGTTGAACCTGGATGGTTTTTAAAGGAAGAAAGATAGAACGGATTAAATAGAATCCTAAAGTTAAAGTAAGGATTGTTAAAACTAAGATAATAATCATTAAGATCCGTTGATTTTGCTTGATTATGTTTTGATGATCGAGAGTTTGTGTTTCAACTTCTTTCTTTATATCCATTACTAACTTTTCAACTTCCGGGTCCATTGTTTGCTTACGTAAAGTACGCTCATCGTTAAAATGAACCGTCATGGCCTGATCATGACTTGTTGAGTTAAACATCTTATCCTTTAAAGAATAATAATCTTTAAGAATTCCCTTGATTTTCGTTACCTCTTGTTTCTTGGTAGAATCTGAATATAATTTGGCAATATCAGAGAAATCTTTCTCAATTTCCAGTCTTTTTTGCTCCGTTTCTATTTCATACTTCCGGTCCCCTGTAAGTAAAAACGCTCGTTCATCATTAGAGATCCCTGCTAATCGGAATTGTACATGAGTAAGCAGCTTTTGGATATCCTTATTGGCTTGTAAACGGCTTACACTTTGTTCATTCAGTTTTTCCATTTGATTCATATAAATGCCAATACTAACTAAACTAACTATAAATATAGTTAGTAATATGATTAATCTTTGCTTAATCGTGACTTTTTTCAATCAGATTCACCCCGGAGTTTGTTGTGACAATTTTATGACAATTATCCTACTTATTTTTTCGGCTATATAAAATAAAAGTTTAATAGGCCATCTATGTATTAACTCAAAAAACAGAAACAAAAAAACTGCCAGGTTTCCCTGAACAGTCCTATCTCTTTCCACTATTATTTATACTAGTTTCCCATTTTATTAGTAATCCCAACGATTGTAAATACATTCCCAGTAGAGGAATTTAACTTGTTTTCATTAATCCTAGTTTCTGCTGAAACAAAAATTTCTCCAATGGCTCAGTGGCAAGGGGCCTACTAAATAAATAGCCTTGAGCGCGGCCGCACTCAAATCTCCTTAGTACTTCAAGCTGTTCAGCGGTTTCTACACCTTCGGCAATGACACTTAAGCCAAGGTTACGGGCCATGAGAAGAATCGTAGTAGCAATATTCTCATCCCCTTTGCTCTTAGGCATATCACGGATAAACGATTTATCAATTTTTAAAAAGTCGATCGGAAACGCCTTTAAGTAGCTAAGCGAGCTATAACCTGTTCCAAAATCATCAATCGAGATATTAACACCAAGACATTTTAAATGATTTAAAATCGTGAGGGCACGCTCGACATCCATCGTCATGCTTTCGGTTATTTCAATGGTGAGATGTTTTGGTTCCATATTCGTTTCCTTCAATATGCTTGCGATCATCGAAATAAGGTTGGGCTGGTAAAATTGTCGAATCGAGATATTCACCGATATGGTTGGGAGCAAGATGCCCCTTTTCTTCAAATTGTTCCAATGTTCACAAGCTGTTCTTAGTACCCATTCGCCGATTTTGACGATCATCCCAGTATCTTCCGCGATCGGGATAAAGTGATCAGGTGGAACTTGACCATGCTGAGGGTGTATCCACCGGATAAGAGCCTCAACACCCGCTAATTTATCCGTTGACAGATCGATGATCGGTTGGTAATGCAGAATAAATTCTTCTTTATCTAATGCCTTTCGCAATTCGTTCTCTAGTTCTAAACGGTCATTTGTTTTGTTATCAAAAATAGGTTCATAAAACTTAAAGTTATTTCGACCTTCATGTTTTACTTTATACATAGCAATGTCCGCTTTTCTAATTAATTCCTCTGCATCGACTCCATCAGGGGGGTAAAGGCTAATCCCAATACTAGGTGTAATAAAAATCTCATGGCCACAAATGAAAAATGGCTGAGATAATTTTTCTAGAATAGCTTGTGAAGTGGAGATAATTTGTTGTTTTGAGACTTCATCTAGTAAGATAGTAAACTCATCACCGCCTTGCCTTGCCACAATATCCTGTTTACGGATGCAGCTTTGTAAAGTCCCCCCTACTTCTCGTAACAGTTGATCTCCTACACCGTGACCAAGAGAGTCGTTAATCAATTTAAAGCGGTCTAAGTCTATAAATAATAATGCCAACCCCTTTTTAGGATCTTTTACCTCCCGTTCAATGGCTTGGTTTACTCTTTGATTAAATAGTCTTCGATTGGGCAGTCCTGTTAAATCATCATGAAAGGCCATAAAATTAATTTTCTCTACGGCACGGTAATGTTGAATGGCCAAACTTGTCAGATATGTAGCTCGTTCAATAATTTGGAGGTCTCCCTCTTTTGGGGCATTTGCTTGATCAAAATAAATCCCAAAAACTCCGATTACCTGTTGATCGGTGTCATAGACAGGGGAAGACCAGCATGCACGTAAGCCATGTTTGAGGGCATTATGCTTGTAGTCATTCCACAAAGGGTCGGAAGCAATATCTGTCACAATAATCCGCCGTTTAAAGTAGGCCGATGTTCCACATGAGCCTACTTTGGGGCCAATCGGCACCCGTTTAATATAGTTACTATATTCTAGGGGCAATGACGGGGAGGAACCATGCTTTAAAAATGTGCCAGTTTCGTCAGTGAGCAGGATGGAGCATGCACCCTTTGTGACACTTTCAACTAAATAGTTAATCCGATCTAATACATCAGAAAAAGGTGAACCTTTTGCAATCATTTCAAGGACGAAGTTTTGTCCGCTAAATAAGGTTTCCAGTTTATAACTTTCCGTCATTTCTTTCACGATTCCCCCAATTCCTTTAATATGTCCATCCCGCCAAATAGGAATAGTGGTAATGTATAAGTCCACTCTGTGTCCTCTTTTATGTTTAATCGAAATATCAAAGCTATGGCGATTCCCTTTAAGTGTACTGTTAAAGTAATGAAAAGCTCTATCGATACAATCCTCTTGCATAATGGAGACAAAAGACATTTGAAGGATTTCTTCTTTTTCGTATCCTGTAGCATCAACGGCAGCATCATTCACTAAGATAAAATTACCTTCTGAATCCAATGCGTAACTTGCATTATGATTGAAATCAAAAAAAGATTTATAGATATCTGAATCAGGTCCAATGAGTGATTTCATCGTATGTCCTCCTTCGTTCCATCCTATTTTAATTCTTTATATACTAAATTTCGGCAATAATCGCCTAAAAGTTTAATTGGAAACTATTGTAAAACTCACAACAAAAAAAACCACTTTGTTTGTAATAGTGGTTTTTTTGTTGTGCTTAAAAGCACTATATTACTTACTCTTCTTATATTCTTTGCCTTGTCCGTTATAGAAGTACTATGGCAATTAAGAATTCCTATTTGTTTATACGACAAAAAACGATAAAATCTGACAAATTCACTTCACAAATGGTCATGTTTTATTCTATACTAACTATAAAAATACAATCACACAAAAGGGCAGCACCATTGTAAACTGGTTACGTAAAACAATAGAAAGCTTTTACGGTCATGGGACTATGCTTGACAAACCAAAACTATAATTATTAAAAACTACTAATTCAACAACTAAATATTTCGGCAAACTATCCTAAAGGATAGGACGCAAAACTATAGGGGCTAAAGTTTTTTAACA
Source organism: Bacillus sp. ISL-18 (assembly GCF_018613415.1). Lineage (GTDB taxonomy): Bacteria > Bacillota > Bacilli > Bacillales > Cytobacillaceae > Neobacillus. The sequence goes on from NZ_JAGGQG010000004.1 coordinate 207,748, forward strand.
AAGCCAGCCAGTTGCTCTTCTAAAGGAAGATTGAGTATGCCTCTTCTTATTCTTAGGAGAGGTTTTTTATATTAAAAACCTCATTGCGCCACTATCTCTTTATACCCGCTTACCAATGAAATGTTAGTTTACTTTAAATTTCATAAATGCTATTTGAGGTGTTATGAGTGAATCAAATGCTAATTGTTGATGACCATTTATTGGTGGGTGAAGCCACTAAGTTAGTGATTCAGAAAGAAATGAATATAGAGGTTCGAGTGGAAACTTCTTGTTTAAAAGCTTTAGAACTAGTAAGAATACAATCGTTTGATTTAATACTTGTCGATTTGCAAATGCCTGAAATGGATGGTTTTGAATGGACGAAAAAGGTACTCGCCATAGACCCATCGGCTATTATTTTGATCTATTCAGATTTTAAGATGAAGCCTTATTTGAATACGTTCATGGAGTCGGGTGCTGCTGGCTTTGTTTTAAAAAATGATTCGAAGGAACAATTAATCATGGCCATTCAATGTGCATTAGCTGGAAATATTGTCATTCCAGTATCATTTCTGAAAGCCATATATCGTAACAATCAAGAAAAACATTTAGAAAATACGTCGCTAAATGAAAATGATACGGAGATATTAAAAGAGTTAATTAAGGGTAAGAAGAATAAGGATATCGCTCAAGCACTGTATATCGGCCAGAGGACTTTAGAATACCGTCTTACCAATCTGTTTCAAAAATTAGGGGTTCATTCAAGGATAGAGGCTGTACTTAAAGCTAAGGAAATAGGTTTCTAAAGGAAATCCAATATTCTTTCTATTTAAAGAAATGGACGTTTTTGTAAGAGAACTATTAATTCTTTATAATATTTGAAAAGGGTGTGTTCAGTTGGGGTTAGTAGGTTTAGATCAAGAACACCATATATTTAAAGGCATTTTCATTGGGGCAACTTTGAGCATACCATTATGGATATCATTCTTTGGCTGGATAAAAATAGTCATTCATTTTTTCCACTAGAGCCTCTGGAAACTTTATACCCTAGGTTTGGCCAGAGCCTACTTCTTGTTATTTGATCCATTACTAAGATTTATGCACATGCTTGGAAGAACCGTCCCCACGCCCCACATTTATAATGTAATCAAAAAAGAAGCAAGAGAACCGTCCCCTTGCTTCCATATCTATTTTATTTATTAGCAGATCACTAGTTGTTTTAATTCCGCTTTTAATTCTTCTATCAATTTTTCAAGTGTGATTTCGGTTTCATTTTCGCCTTTTTCATAGGCATTTTTGACAATCTGTGAAAAGTCAACGAGATTATACTTTGCGTCAAGCTTCAATTTTCTACTTCACCCTCCTCTTTATATATTAAACCAACATTTTACTATTTATTCCGACAATTGTAAACGTCATCCGATCAGAAAATTGTGACAATTTCGTGGAAAAGATAGAAATTTTGATTGTTTTGAAGATTAATATACCCACTTAGCCCAAAACGTAAACCACCGCTTTCATCACGTAAGCGGTAGTTTGTTTTATATTTAGATTTAATCTTTAAAAAGCAGTTTTTTTAGTTTTCTTCGATATATTTTTATTTCAGCCAAATGGGCTAACAAGCCAAGCAGTAGTCCAAAGGTTAGTCCGTTAAAAACGGGATAATCAAGGAACGGAAATCTTTGAATAAGGTCCATATCATGCCAGAATAAGCCGAAGTCCATTCCGATCACAAGACCGATAAAGAACCCTGATAAATAGGTTCGTTTTTCAACACCATTTCCCTCTAATCGATTATTATTTGAAATTGCCATATTAAAAGCCTGCCAGAGAGCAAACCCATAGATAGAAGGATAGAAAAGTCCCCAACTGTAATTAACCGAATCATGCGCACGAAGGAGGTCTCCTGTTAAGGTATCTAATAGAACTATATTTAAATGTGATTTTAAGTTGATCAAGAATTCTAGCACTAACAATATAGTACCAATATAATAATCCTTATTGTATAATTGTCCAAATCCCGGCAGAACGAGTGACCAAAACAAGGCAGCTAAAGGGGATTTATAGGGCCGGCTACTTCTCATCGGGGTCTCTCCCTTAAGTGTAATATATCGCTATAATTTCGACAGGGTTAGGTTAATTTCCTCCTATTTTACATTTATTAGTAATTAAGTCCCTAAAAATGGAACCCGCTGCAAAACCAATTGTCCCTCTATAATAAAAAATTAATTCCCATAAAAATCCCCTCTTATTTTTGTATCTATTTTCCTATATTTTTGGTATTCTTATAAACGAGTGTAAAAAATTTGTCAAATTTTTGGAGGTTTTCTCGAATGAGGTCTCAAAAAACGAAGAAAAAGAGAACTTGGTTGAAAGTCACAGGTATTGTTCTTCTCATACTTATTATTGGTGTAGGAGTTTACGCATATAATGTATATAGTTCCTTAAAAACGGCTGTCACAACGATGCACGAGCCAACCGCTGTAAAACAGTCAGAGAAACGTCAAGAACCAGTTGCCTTAACAAATAAAGATCCTTTTTCAGTCTTAATGCTTGGTGTCGATGAGCGAGCAGGCGACAGAGGCCGCTCCGATACGATGATCGTTTTAACCATTAACCCAAACAACAACTCAGTGAAGATGCTCAGCATTCCTCGTGATACTCGTACAGAAATTGTTGGTAAAGGGAAAGTGGATAAAATTAATCATGCCTATGCCTTCGGTGGCGTTCAAATGTCGATTAACACAGTTGAAAACTTCTTAGACATACCCATTGATTATTACATGAAGGTCAACATGGAAGGATTCAGGGACATTGTAAATGCAGTTGGCGGCATTACCGTTCAAAATGATTTAGATTTTACGTATGATGGTTACCACTTCACAAAAGGTCAATTGAATTTAGACGGTAAAAAAGCATTAGCTTACTCAAGAATGAGATATGATGATCCGCGCGGCGATTTCGGTCGACAAACAAGACAGCGTCAAATTATTCAGGGTGTTATTAAAGAAGGAGCAAGCGTATCCAGCTTAGCCAATTACTCCGATATCTTTAATGCCCTTGGTAAAAACGTTAAAACCAACCTTACCTTTGACCAAATGATCGATATTCAAAAAAATTATAAATCTGCTGGCTCCAATATTACCCAAATGGAGATTAAAGAAACAGGAACCAAAATTGGTGGTATTTATTACGGTTTAGTATCTGACGCAGAGAAACAAAGAGTTCAAAGTGAGTTGAAAACTCAGTTAGAATTAAATAAATAAAAAGCAAATGCTGATTGGAATGAATCCAATCAGCATTTTTTTAACAACAATCATCTCATTTATTTATCAAAACTGTAATGTTACCAACTATTTGCAGTAAAAGTTGCCTTCTTGGGATGTTTTCAATGAATCGAAGCAGTAGAACCGTCCCCTTGCTCCGGCTTCTCTTTTTTCTTTCCACAAGTTACGCACTTGTCTGTATAGTAGCTATATTTATGATGTTTACGGAAATAACAAATTAGTCCCATTAGTTTGGATTTAATCATATGGAATCATACCTCCTCTGATTTCTATTTAATAAGCATAGAGGAAGAATGTTATCAAACTATTACTAACAGATTAAAAACGAATAAATTCTACATTAATATATTTGGAAGGACAACAGTATTCCCTCCATTTCTCCATGCATTAGGAATAAATTGTAATTAGGGAGAAATATTAGTAAGAATACGGGATTGCTGTAAATATTTCTGCTAAATTGAAGTTAAAAATGAAGCAAGTATGATATTCTTAATTTGTCCTTTTAGTTGGTTTGGGTTAAATTTAAAGGATTAAAACTATGAGGAGATAAACATCAGACATGAAATTTCTAGAAAGCAAACTGCTAACCTTTTATAAATCGAGTTATTTTCCAATTATGATCTTATCACTAGGAATGTTATTGATTCATTTCGTTCTAAATTTAGACCATCCTGGTGACGATAAATCCTTTATGAAAGTTTTAAGTAATGATCATTTGAACCCATTGGCATATCTCACAACGCGATACCATACCTGGTCATCAAGAGTCTTAATTGAATTCATCCTTATTTTTGTCGTCCATTTTCCCGTAGTTTGGCGTTTACTGGATACCGGTATGATGGTGTTAATCGCTGTAAGTATTTCAAAATTGATCCCAACTTCGAAAAGTAGAGAGAAAAATTGGCTGATTACAGGCCTTCTTTTTATGTATCCATTTGTTCATATGGCCTCCGCTGGATGGATTGCCACTACTCTCAATTATATATGGCCGTTAGCTTTGGGACTGTTTTCCATGATTCCAATCAAAAAGTATCTCTGTAGTGAAAAAGTATTTTGGTACGAATTTTTATTTTATATACCTGCATTAATCTTCGCTGCCAATCAAGAACAATTATGTGTAATTCTTTTATCGGTATACGTGGTTTTCACCGTTTATTTTGCACTTATCAAAAAAGTAAATTGGTTTATGATAGTTCAAACGATTATTTCAGGAATCAGCTTTCTATTCATTATAACTTGTCCTGGTAATGCAGCTAGAAATGTGAAGGAAGTAACCCGATGGTTCCCGGAATTCAATACGATTTCCTTTCCTAGAAAAGTAGAGATGGGATTTTCCTCTTCTTTATTTGAATTTGTTATGAAACCCAATATAATTTTTACTTTATTTAGTTTTTTATTACTTTTATGTGTAGTGCTTACCCATCATAAAAAAATCCTTCGCTTCATCGCTGGGATTCCATTTGCGTCAAGCTTAGTATTTGGTATCTTTAATAATGAACTAGGTGGAACTTTTTATGCGATTACAAAAGCAAAAAATTCAATGACAAAATTTGGGACAGGTATTAGGCTGAATTCTGTCACCAGCTGGGTTCCTGATCTTTTATTAGTGGTCATTTCCTTAGCTGTTTTAATTTCTTTGTATTTCTTATTTAAAAATAAGAAAACTTCCCTAATTGCACTATTTATTTTATTACTGGGATTCGGCTCTCGCATGATTATGTCGTTTTCTCCAACCATTTGGGCTTCTGGACCTAGAACCTTTTTATTTATGTATGTTGCCTTTATCATACTAACCGTACTTTTATTTCAAATTATTTTGGATTCAAAGAGCAAGATCTTTAAATCTCTTAGTATAAACACCGTTACAGTTTTAGCTATATTATCGTTTTTTAATACGTTTTATACATTAAGATAAGTTATCTTTTTAATACATTTCATAAATTGAGGGAGATAAAACGACTTGGTTAGGATCACCATTCTTATACCTACTTATAATGAGGAAGAAGTGCTAAATCATTTATATTTACGTATAAATGAAGTCATTAACCAAATTGATTCTTATGATTTTGAGATCTTATTTATCAATGATGGAAGCACGGATCAATCATTATCCATGATTAAGGATCTACGAGCAAAAGATGAAAGAGTTTCCTATGTGAATCTTTCACGAAACTTTGGAAAAGAAATATCGATGATTGCAGGACTGGATTACGCAACAGGCGACGCTGTGATTATTATGGATGCTGATTTGCAGGATCCACCAGAATTAGTACCCGAAATGATCAAGTACTGGGAACTGGGATATGATGATGTGTATGCAAAAAGGAGAAGTCGGGCTGGAGAATCTTGGTTGAAAAAGTCGACCTCTTCATTCTTTTATAAACTACTTCAGAAATTCACGAAGATCGATATCCAAGAAAATACGGGAGACTTCCGCCTTCTCGATCGCCGCTGTATCGAGGCATTGAAACAATTACGAGAAACACAACGCTATACAAAAGGGATGTTCAGTTGGATTGGCTATAATAAAAAGGAATTATTATTTGACCGTGATCCAAGGGCTGCAGGAGAAACAAAGTGGAATTATCGAAATTTAATCAATCTAGCGATTGAAGGGATTACTTCGTTTACGATTGCACCGTTACGGATCTCTTCGCTGTTCGGCTTCATTATCTCTTTCTTTAGTTTCATCTATATCATTTGGATTGTCACCAAAACATTACTTTTCGGAAAAGATGTTGCCGGCTATCCTTCTTTAATGACCGTTATGTTGTTTTTGGGTGGAATCCAATTGATTTCACTCGGAATTATCGGTGAGTACTTGGGACGTATATTTAATGAAACCAAAAACCGCCCTCTTTATTTTGTAGATGAGTATAATCGAGAAAAGGTAACGAACACCGGAACTTCACAAAAGATTACGGTAGGAGCAAAAAATGAATAAGGAAGTTGTTTTATATCTGTTCTTTGGAATTTTAACTACGTTCATTAATATTTTGAGTTTCTGGATTTTAGACGATTTATTTAATCTTGATTACAAGATTGCCACTACCCTTGCCTGGTTTTTATCGGTTATCTTTGCATTTATAACGAACAAAAAATATGTATTTAATCAGAAATCTTCTGGTGGTCAATCTGTTCGCAAAGAGTTGATTAGTTTCTTCTTTTTCCGAGGACTATCTTATATTTTAGATTTAGCAGGTATGGTTTTTCTTGTAGAAGTCATTCATGTTGATAGTACGATTGCAAAAGTCATTACCAATATTATTGTCATTATTGCTAATTATTTTGCCAGCAAATATGCTGTTTTTAGAAAATCATATGAATAATATTGTTCCAAAAGATCCTATAAATGGTGGATAATCTACACCTTTTAATGGGCGTGGGTCGTCTTGGACGAACAAGAAAATGTACAGCGATCATTATGAAGGGTAGCTATACCCAGACAACTTGGAGATCCAGCCCATCACGCTGGATTTTTTTATGCCCTGTGGTCATATATTTCATTTCACGATTGCAATTGTAAGAGAACCTTAATCCCAGACCCCTCACACAACCTTAGGTTTGCTTCCATATACGACCGTTCAATCTTTTAATTATCCCAAAGGTTCCACAAAAAAGAAGCAAGAGAACCGTCCCCTTGCTTCCTCGAGTGCATGTAATTGCACTCTTTTTGCGCCCAAAGGTCTCTTGTTTACAAAAATGTCAAAATTTCATTTTTCGTTCCCAATTAATGCCTTGTCTGTAAGAAAAATGTCCTATATACTAAAAATGTTTTTAATTTTGAAAGCATTATCATAGGGGGAAGTTTATGTTTATTTTTGGTCAAAGAAAAGAAGCACCTACACAAGAAGAGTCATCACTACATCTAGTGAAACAATTAGAGAAAATCTTTGAATTAAATTCAAATTATGGAGTTTCGCAAGAAAATGCTTATTTAGAAGGAAATGGTGAACTAGAAAACATAATCAACAAGATCCTTGAATTAAAGAACAGCCAAGTACGTGAGATGTTTCTATTAAATAGCGAATTAATCGAATTTGTTACCCAAATGGACTATGTAAAAGAAATGGTAGACCATATTTCGTTTCAAAAAGCATCTGTAGATGAAGTTGCTGCCAGTAGTGAAGAAATGAGCCGGGCAATTGAAAACATTTCTAATTATGTTCAAACCTCATTAGTGACAACAAAGAATGCCATTTCTTTTTCAAAAAATTCAATTAGGACCTTAACTGAATCCTTCCAAACTATTAATCATTCTTTTGAAGCAATGAATAAAGTGAAGGATAAAATGAAAAAGGTAGACGAAGATACGAAAGATATTGATAATGTCGTCAATATTATCAATGAAGTGGCTGAACAAACGAATCTTTTGGCTTTAAACGCAAGCATTGAAGCAGCGAGATCAGGGGATGCAGGCAGAGGATTTGCTGTTGTCGCAAGTGAGATCAAAATCCTTGCTGATAATACAAAAAAATCTGCCAATTATATAAAAGATATGATTAAAAACCTAAGAAGAGAAATAGGTTCGTCAGAAAAGGAAATGACCGAAGCGGTAAATGTTTTTTCAAAAGGTAAATTTCAAATGAACGAGGCCATTATTACGATGGACAAAATGGAAAGTTCATTAGAGGGGATTGGCTCAGACTTTGATCGTATTTCTGTGAATGTCGAAGAACAGTCAGCTGTAACACAGGATGTTTCCGAGCGGCTTATTGCGATTAATAAGCAGACACAGGAGCTAAACGAGGTCTGTTTGAGAACAGGTCAAGGTATTTATACCATTAGTGAGATCGCAGAAAATATCAGAAATACAGCACTCCCTTATTTTAAGGATTTTAAAGGGAATCAAATGTTAATACCTGTTGCGGCAGAACATTTATTATGGAAGTGGAAAGCTTATAATGTTCTATGCGGTTTTGTGCAGCTAGATGATAACTGTATACCGGACCATACAAGTTGTACCCTAGGCCGGCACATAGCTAGTACACAAAAAGTGAATCCAAATGATACATTAGTGGTAAATTTGTTTGAACCACATAAAAAGGTTCATGAGGTTTCAAGAGAAATTATTCGTGAAGTTAATCGAGAAAATAGAAATGGAGTCAATCATTTATTAACAGAATTAGATATTGCTACAGATACAGTGGTTAAAGAATTAAAAAAGATATATTCCTAAGATGCTAATTTCCCAAAATTAAACTTACTCAAAAATAATTAACCTACTCTTAAATAGGTAATGATCTGTATAAACAGTACCAATTAATTAGTTTATTAAACTAATTAATTGGTATCAGGCTTCAACAAAGTAAAAAGCAAAGAGCATATCGTTGCTCTCTGCCTTCTTTCTAAATAAAAGTAATTAATGATGATTAAACCCGTTTTCTGCTTCTTGTAGACCTAAATAAAGCAAATAATCCTAATACAAAAATGACCAAACCTAATGCCATTTCATTATACATATTAGTGGCCGTTTTTGGTAACGCCTGATTTGAGCTTAGGATCACCGGCTGATCCTGATTACTACTAGTTTCAGAAGCCTGTGCTTCTGCTTTAGTATCCGATTTACTGCGTGTTTCGGAAGCCGGTTCTTCAACTGTAGTATTTGGTTGACTGCTCGTTCTATCTACCGGTTCCTCTACTGGAGTAGCTGGTTGATTGCTCGTTTCATCTGCCGGTTCCTCTACTGGGGTAGCTGGTTGATTGCTCATCCCATCCGCCGGTTCCTCTACTG
>NZ_JAGGQG010000005.1 GCF_018613415.1 Bacillus sp. ISL-18
CCGTATCTTAGTCTAACATCACAATATTTACATTTTTTCATATAGTTATTATTTTCTCTACTGCATTTAGGACATATCAAATCCCATTTCCCCTTTCTGCCAGTAGAAAATTAAACGTCTTTATTTTCATTTTCATACAAATCTAATTTCGGGGGTATCTCCCTAATACGAGTATGTTCATTAAGTAATAGGTAATGCTTACCGTTCCGTTCAATCATTGCTGCACCTTTTTCTTCAGGCTTTAACTCAATATACGTAGAAGGGACATATACCTTTCTCAGGCAACTTAATTTATTTTCATCAAACTCACCATTTTTTTGTAATTGCTGAAGTATCTTGGCAGCGTCATTTAATACAAGTTCATAATCATCTTCATATACAAAATACGCCCTATCCACTTGAATATAGTTTTCTTGTTGATCCACATAAACATATTCTTTATTAAATGCTATTGTAATTTGAAATTGTCCCGAATTGGTAAGCGTCAAATAATCCCCACCTTTAAGTAGATGGGGATCTGAATTATTATTTAGTTAACTTGTTAAAGACTATGCAGGTTATTGGAAGGGATGTTGACCAAGGAAGAAATTTATCCAGGGCATCTTCATCTGTCGTATCCATGTTGGGAAGCTTCTCAAATAGATAGTTAAGGTAATAATATGGATTTAATCCATTTGCTTTTGCTGTCTCCACAATACTGTAAATAATTGCGCTTGCCCTTGCACCTTTTGGTGTATTTGAAAAAAGCCAGTTTTTGCGTCCGATTACAAAGGGCTTGATCGAGCGTTCACTTCTATTATTATCTAACTCCAAACGCCCATCCTTTAAAAAGGCCTCTAATTTTTCCCATTGGTTAAGGCAGTAGTTAATTGCTTGCCCAAGAGCACTCTTAGGTAACGCTTTATGTTCCTGTATTTTTAGCCATGACAAAAAAGCATCCAATACGGGCTTGCTACGTTTTAATCGTTCTTCATATCGTTCTTCAGGTGTTAGATCCTTTAGGGCACGCTCGATGGCAAAAAGTTGGTTACAGAAATGGAGACCTTCCGTTGCTGTAACGGGTGTCAGCCGCTTTGAAGAAGGCAGTGCATTAAGCGTTTCAGTGAACTTTCTTCGTGCATGTGCCCAGCAGCCTACAAGAACTACATCAGGTACCTTATGGTACCCGGCGTAGCCATCCACCTGGAGATAGCCTTTAAATCCTGTCAAAAAGTCTTTGGCATATTGACCCGACCTTGTTTCTTTATAATCGTAGAGGATAGTTGGAGGACCCTCTTTTCCAGTACGATATAACCAGAGATAAGAATTTGAAGTAGCAGGTCGACCAGGTTCATGAAGTACCTGCAGTGTAGTCTCGTCTGCATGCAGAATATCTTGTTTCAGTAAAAGCTGATGCATACGATCATAAAGTAAAATTAACCACTGATTTGCTCCATAGATCATCCAGTTTGCAATAGTCTGACGTGACAAAGCAACTCCTAGTCTAGCAAATTGCTTTTCTTGGCGGTATAGAGGTAACCCATCAACATATTTTTGGTTCATGATATGCGCCATGATTGAAGGCGAAGCTAGGCTTCCCGAATACACTGGCTTTGGCATTGGTGCTGTTACGATTGGTGTTTCAAGCTCCTCACGTTCACAATGGCGACAAGAATAGACGTAACGAACGTGCTTAACCACTTTTACTTCTGCCGGAACGTATTTGATTTCTTGGCGTACTTCTGTACTCATTTCATGTAAATTTCCACCGCAGCACGAACAAACCTGCTGTTCATCGGATAAACGGTACTCAACCATTTCCGTACGCAAGTTATCTAACATCAATTCACGATGTCCCCGTTTTTTACGGCGGCGAAAAGTGATAGTTTCCAGAGTGGGTTCTGGTAGATTGGGATTGGCTTCTGCCTCTGCTTCGTTGAAGAGCGTGAGCTCTAGCTGATCAGGATTCGTTTTTTCCTCGGGTCTATTAGGCATGGAATTGCAAGGTGCAATGGCTATATTTGCCGTAAATCTTAAAAGAATATTGAAACTAATAAATTAAAATAAAAAGAAAAAAAGACCTAATACACATAAAAAACGACTCTAAAATCACACTTTGGATTTTAGAGTCGTTTTTTTTCGCTGCTTACATAGAATCTTTTTAAAAAATCCGAAGGATTTTCAGTGCCCTCCATTACACACCGCTATGTTCAGCGGGGCGGTAGCCATTATGGTGTTGATGTTTTTATTCATCAGTAACAAAGAAGGGAATTCTTCACACGTTAGAATTTCACCAGACCAATTGACTGACCATTTTCTAACGGAATCCGATTGCAATACCACCACTTTCCCTTGTGTTTCCCATGCACCACTCCCCTTTTGCAATCCTGCAACGATCACCTCATGGTCAGGGTATTTGATCAACTGATTTAATTTTAATAACCACCCAGGGAAGATCTGGTCTACGGTGGATTGAATAAATACTGCTGGCTTTTTCACAGCGGGAGTCGTTGCATGACTTGCTATTTTATTATCATTTTTTGGTGAAGGGACTTCCTTTTCTTCGTTCTTGTTGACTTCTGTTGTTTGGGTATTCTTTTCTATGTGTTTCCCTTTTCCACTAGATGTATTAGAACAAGCTGTTACAAGAATCAAGATTACACAAGTGATCATTACTTTCATTAATCTCTCAAGACACTACACTCCTTAGTAGTTTAGTATGTTGATAAAGGAAAATCTATAACACATTAGTTTAATAAGCTATTACATTGAACGTAGATTCAAGCTAAGTTATTTAGAAAATCCTTTGAAACGCATCTTATGAAATATGTTATTCTCCTGACTTTAAAGCCCTTCAGGTACCTAAAGGGCTTATTTTTGTAGGATATATCTTTACATTAGTTAAATTTCTTTTTTTCATCCCGCTTTTTTCTAAATCTATACAAGCCGCCGCCTGCTAATGCCAATACTACAGCACCGACTCCGCCTGTCGCCTTTAATTTATTCTGTTTGTCTTCGTACTCCTTGTATCCTAACTGGTAGTGATGTTTAAATAGTATCTCTGCCTTTTTATAACTGGACGGTATTACTAGATCTTCTCCTTCTTTTCCTAATTGGTAAGCTTCATTTTTAATGTTTATGATTTCTTTATTAGAATCGAAACCTTCTTTATACCAATCTACAAATTTATCATTGTTTAATTTTGGATCTTGATATTTCAGCATAGTAAAAGCGGCTTCATATCCTTGCTTAATGTAGCTTTCCTTTAATTCACTTTGCCCCTTATCGTATCCCTCTTGATACACATCGACATACATTGCCTCCACATCTTTAGGAGGAGAATTTATATCTTTTTTCCCATCACTGTAGCCTTGTTCTTTAAGTTGTTTTTTCTTTTCTTCTACTCTTTCTGCAACAGCTTTATTAAATCCATCTTCAAAAGATTTTTTTAATCCAGCATGAGTTGCGTAAGCAGACGGGATAACAATTTTATCTTGTCTTTTTCCTAAGGCATAACCGTTATTAGTTGCCTTTGTTTTTGCAGATTCAATTTTTTTCTTGCCCTCTTCATATCCTTTATTGTAACCAACCGCATAACCTACTTTATATGCCTCGGAACCATTTGCTTTTGACATATTACTTGGTTTTTCTTGGAAGGCATCATTAAGACCATCGGGATAACCAGCTTTTTCACCATTTGAATTGTCTTTTTCTTCTTGGATTGCAGCTTTTTGCTGAGGACTGTTATTAATCAAGCTCAAATCATAACCATATGGAGCCTCACAGGGTATTCCATCATCTACTTGGCCATTCCCCCAACCATCCAGATTTTCCGGATCGTATGTAGCTGAATAGCCTTTAGCATTCCAATACGCAATCATGTCATCGTACGTAGCAAAATCTGTGCAATCTTTATCGTTTATATTAATACTATTACTTGAAGAACTGCTTGACGAACTGCTGCTGGAGCTTGATGTTGTACCACCCCCGTTGTGATAGTGATACTCCCCAGTACTAAGTCCCCAGTTACCGCAATTGGTTCTGCAAGTATGCCCTCCATTTGAATCAGTTCTGCCTGGATGTGCATAAGCCATTGAACCAAACATAAAAGTAAATAAAAATCCTAATAAAGCTATTTTCTTACTCATAATGCTCCCCCTTTTTTCTATTATTCTCTCTATATAAAAAACAGTAGAGGGCTCCCTACTGTAAAAAGCGTAATGTTTATGTAGTTCAAAAGACGCAGTATGTAACCACTATCATTTTCACATATCTTCCACTAAATAACAATTGGTTTTTCATACTAATAATCGATAAATTACTCCAAAAATTGTACAGCGCGTTTTCATATAAGTATTAATTAGATATAACAATGTAGCTACAATAATAGTTGCTAAAAAAATTGAGAGAAATACAATCCTTCTGCCTGTACTTCTCTCATCAATTAAAGCAGTAATTTCAAAAAAGTATGCATCCCTGCACCAGGCTCTACAAAGCTAATTTCAATTTTATTTTTCAGACCGCCCTGAAATTTCTTTTTCTTTATAAATGCACCATAAACAACCTCCTTACAAGCGTAAGGAGGTTGTTTGTACCACGGCCACATCTTTATTATTTTAAAATAAGTAGTGAACAGCGGAGGACATAAATAAAGCCCTTCTCAATCGAGTGGGGATGCGCGAAAGAGTTGAGTCTTTTATTAGATAAAAATTCAGAAAAATTATTAAATGAATAACAATATTATTAAAGCATATTGTAAATTCATACTAACTATCTGATAGCCAATAAGATTGAAACGCTTCCCCGCAGTTTAACAAACCGCTTGGAAACCTTCTCGCTCATACTAATTTTGTTTTTTTGCTTTACGGTATCTAACCAGCCAATTTCACTAAAATATGTTCAACATCTTTTCTTACGTCCTTTAAGTTTCCATGTTCCCCGGTATCAGTGCATAATCGATGATAGAAAACAAAACACCAGCGCCTAGTTTGTCATTAAGTCACTAGGCGCTGGCGCTGGGAGCAATCTAGCCGAGCTAATAATCTTTTGATTCTTTGAACATTAAGCAATTCCAGTAAGCGTATACAATCCAATGACGAAAAACACCGCGAGAGTTTTAATAACCGTTACAGCGAAAATATCACGGTAAGATTGTTTATGAGTCAATCCGCATACTGCAAGAAGTGTGATGACCGCACCGTTATGCGGCAGAGAATCCATCCCACCGGAAGCCATTGCCGTAATCCTGTGCATAACTTCAAGTGGAATCCCATGAGCCTGTGCAGCTTGAACATACTTTTCATCCATAGCACTTAGTGCAATACCCATCCCACCGGACGCGGAACCGGTAACGCCGGCTAAAACATTCGTTGTCACGGCACTGTTAACGAGCGGGTTTGTAAATGTGTGGGAAATGCCATCACGAACGACACCAAATCAACAGAACCCCTATCAGCTCCATACATAAAACCGTCTTGGCCATGTTCCAAGGAATGTAAGTTATTAATCTCTTATAAGAAAATTGTTCTACTAATTCCTTAAGCCACCTAAATGGTTATATACACCTCACATCATTGTTTATCAAGACCCAAATTATATAAATCCTTAAAAATAAAGAGGTGCACATATTAGTCATGTATAATAAGTGCTCCTCTTTTATTCAATTAAAGCGCCCGTTTGTGGAATAACACTTAGATTTCCGGTTAGTTTTTAAGATATAAACTAAAAGACAGTAAGGGCTGTATGATTCCTTACTGTCTGCTCAATCGTTCAATCTCTGTTTCTACTTTGTAGACTCTTTTGTTTAATACTTCAGTTTTATCATCGATATGATCAACAATTTTATCTGTATATAATCCTAAACTATCGACAAGATTCTTTTGTAATTTTTCTTGCCCAACTTCCAGTCTGTTCTGTCCTTGTTTCAATTCATTTATGTCTACGCGCATTTCTTTTAGTTCATTCAAAATTTGTTTTAAGATTTCTTCCACAAATTTCTCCCCCGTCCAAATGTTCATGACCTTATTATACCATCCATTAATTATCTATAAAGTAAAATTGTAAAAAAATATTCAATTTAACAATATGGTACTAAATTACAAAAAGAGCGCCAATCCTCAAGAAAGGCGCCGTTTATGAAACAAGATTTCAATTAATATCCCCTAAATAAACTGGAGATTTCACATCATTAAATGCTTAATAATATACTTTCTTAACTCTTTGCCATTGGAAAACAAGTACAGGACACAAAAGAACTTATGGCGACGGCTTATATGCAAAAAAAGGAATATATTAAAGCTTATGAATTATTGGAAATTAGCCGGATGGAGGGTAGCGTGTTAATTGTCCCTTATACACTGGTGCTTCTTGTTACCTCGCAATATGATAAAGTAAAGGATTTCTTCGAAATGCATGCCGAAAATATAGGATTAGGACCATCAGCTAGAAAGGTACTAGAATCATTGGTTTCGTTTGACGGAGCCCATCCAGTTGCAATCGAAAACATTATTCTGGAACAGTATTCGATGGAAATCTACTTCAAAGACCCCTCTTCTTCCGAGAAACTTCAGGAGGAAATTCGGACAGCAATCCATGCTCTTTCTGAACATCCTTCATTTTTCCAATTGACAGGTTTTCAGTGGGGCCGGAAATATCTACAGGATTTTTCTTTGGATAAACCTGTATGGTTTACAGGGATTGATTCCATATTTTCCGTCTTAAAATATGAAATCCATGAATTATTCTCCATGATGCTTCCATCCGGAGTAAAACAAACATTTCATCATGATAGTCCTCATCTTCAATATGTTGTTTTCAAGGATGAAAAGATGAAATTAGGCTTTCATAAAAGTGTGATATGTGAAGATAATTTTTTTCAGTTTCATTTCCGCATTTTATCATTAAAAGAGTTACAAGAGATGAATTTATTAATTCCTCTCGAATCCTCGTTTCAACTAGCCCCGAAAGACATACAGTGGCAAATTGAACGAATTATGTATGAGTGGACTGAAAATGGTACCAAAAAACTCTATTGGTTGGAACATGTTGTGCCATTAATCGAAAACATTCCATCTGATTACCAGTCTTTTTTGGATGGAATCAAGAGATATTATGAGTTAAGACTACCTTTTTAGGTAGCCTTTTCATCGGCATATACTATTACGTTCCGAACCTAAGTTATTTATTTATCGGGCACACACCCCCTACCACTGATTTCAGTATCTAATCAACCAACGTTTACACTCTGGACACATGATTACGTCAAATCCACGGAACTCGTGGACGTATTCTGTTGCAAGCTTCCTCAGCTTCGCCAAATCTCCGTCTAAGAAATAGAGAAAGAATGGAAGGAATACTTTGACAATAAGCTCGTCATTGTATTGAAATACCGTCCAATCATCGCTATCATTTGGTGACTCACCTTCCCAATGGTGCGTATACAGGCAGTATACCTCCGCATTTAAGCGAGACACCTTGTCCAAGAACTCCTCCCAGACCGCTTCATCAGCTTGGATATCCGGTTTTTTTTCCATTAGCTGATCTAAGCATCCGCAGTTGTATTCTTCAATTTGATTGCTATAGGATAATCCTTCAGCATTCTCCATTATGAAATCTAAGACCTTAGTTTTATACCTTTCGATGTTAGTAGCCCACACACCAAAATCCTGTACCTCATCAAATTTGTCCCGATCTAATTTCATTGTTATCCCTCCCTAACTGACGCAAATAGGCATAAGCCTAGATTTTCCGCTAACATTGCTCTATTCTGGATTAGCGGAAGAAAAGGGATTGCCGCAGCAACCCTCTATCATCAACTCTTGCCCTCCTTTAGCTGAAGAATAAAGTCCTATTTAAATCTTATATTCAAATATTCCCCAAGGTAACCATAAAATAGGTTCTGCACCTACATCCACATCATTAGTAAAATCACAAAACCGAATGGCTTCTTCTAAGGTGGAAATGAAGCCATTTTCGTTAAGAGTGAAACCTAGACTAACCTATTAAAATGAGACACGATAAAACACCTTCGAAATGGTACACTGAAATTAAGTACTAAAATCGGAGGTGTTTTTGCATGGGCAAAAACGTATATTCTAGTGAAACAAAATGGGCAGTGGTGAAGGATAAGATGTCAGGGGAGTTAACCAATCAAGAGATTATGGAGAAGTACGGAATTAAAAATGTTTCCCAGATAAAGACATGGATGAAATGGTACCGTGAGAATGAGATACATCGTTTTGATCAGCCGATTGGCAAACAATATTCGTACGGGCTTGGACCAGATAACGTGAGTGAGGAGGAAAAGAAGGATCGGCAATTTACTCACTTGAAACAGGAAAATGAAATCTTAAAAAAGTATTTGGAAATGGTAAAGGAGTTGAAAAACAAGTAGTTCTACAAATCGTTGAAAAGTTCCGTAAGAAGTACACGATTACGGCATTTTTATCTGCCCTATCCGTACCACGTGCTACCTACTATAGATGGGCAAAAGCAGGGAAAGACATATTGACTAAAGAAGAAGAAATCATTATAACTTTATGCCAGGAAACAAAATATCGGTACGGGCATCGTAAGATCAAGGCGTTATTATATCGTGACTATCAGATTAAATTGAATCGGAATACCGTTCAACGTATTATGCAAAAACATTATTTGCAATGCCGTGTAAAGCCGAAGCGAAAGTGGAAATCACAAGGGGAGTCGGTTGTCGTTGCACCAAATCTTTTAGAAAGGGATTTCATAGCCACTGCTCCAAATCAAAAGTGGGTCACTGATATCACTTACCTACAATATGGTCCCTCTACGTTGTATTTATCGACTATTATGGACTTGTATAACAACCAAATTGTGGCATATAAGATATATGATCATCAACAGACTCCACTTGTTTTAGACACACTCAAAGATGCTTTAATTGTACGTGGAAACCCAAAAGGTGTAATCGTTCATTCAGATCAAGAAAGTGTATATACATCATATGCATTTCAGAAGTTTGTAAAAGAGAGTAACCTAATTAGTAGTATGTCAAGACGTGGAAATTGTTGGGATAATGCGGTTATTGAGTCTTTTCACTCAAACTTGAAATCAGAAGAGTTTCAGTACATAAAGTTCAACTCAGTGAGCCTAAATGTGGTACGGAGCCATGTTAAAGATTATGTTAAACATTATAATGAAGAACGCATTCAAGAAAAGTTAGGCTACCAAACCCCTGTTGAATTTGGGAGTAAGGCAGCCTAATAAGGGTGTTTTATCTCTGTCTCAAATACCTAGGACAGTCTAATACGTATTTACCCTCTTTTCCAACGATAGTAAAAGATTTTGATACTACCGCTTCACTGGTACAAATTAGTTTAACTTCCTGTTTATTGGGCCTGGGATTGGGTCAATTAATCATTGGTCCTTTAAGTGATGTAAATGGTCGCCGACAACCTTTGCTAATCTTTATTAGTTTGTACTTACTTGCATCTCTAACATGCGCGTTGGCGCCCAATATCTATTTCCTTATTATTGCTCGGTTAGTCCAGGGCATAGCAGCCGCAGGTGGACTTGTGATCTCTCGAGCAATTGTTCGAGATCTCTTTAGTGGAAAGGAACTAACCAAGTTCTTTACGATGATGGTATTGGTGGGTAACCTTGGACCAATCGTTGCACCCGTTGCTGGAGGGGGAATCCTTGCATTTACCAATTGGATGGAGTGTTCATTGTATTGGCTTGTATAGGTGCGGTGTTGCTTTTCACTGTTACTTTTAAATTAGAAGAAACACTCCCTAAAGAAAACCGTGTTCCCAGCAATTTACCTGAAATCATGAAGAATTTTGGCTCTTTATTCAGAGATCGCTCATTTTTAGGATACGCTCTAACTCAGGGTTTTACTGGTGCAGGAATCTTTGCCTATGTATCTGGTGTTCCGTTTGTCTATCAGAATATTTACGGAGTAACACCACAACAATTTAGTCTATTATTTGGGACAAATGGATTAGCATTTATTATTGGAAGTCAGTTGGTCGGCCGCTTGGCTGACACCATTTCAGAGCGGACTTTCTTAAAGATAGGCTTAGCAATGACGAACTTAGCGGGTGCCGCATTACTCATTGCCATGCTTTTAAAAGCGCCTCTTTTCGCCGTCGTGATCCCAATATTCATTTTTACCTTTTCATTAAGTATTATTAGAACAACGTCTTTTACATTAGCCATTGAAAAGCAAGGGCATATTGCTGGTAGTGCCTCTGCATTATTAGGATTATTGCCATTTGTCCTTGGCTCACTTACGGCTCCACTCGTGGGGGTAGCAGGGACGAATGCAGGCATTCCTATGGGCATACTCATCTTGTTCACAAGTTTACTAGCTTTCCTTTCCTATTATGGATTAGTAAGTAAGACTTCACTTCGGAAAACAGCCTCTAAATCATTTGTTGGGTTGTCTAAGAAAAAAAACTCTCAGGCTTCATAAATAAAACTGTAATTCTAAAATAGAAAAATAGAGTAGTCTTTTTCGGACTACTCTATTTTTCTTGCCAAAGGAATAGAGGTATAATATTGAAATAGAATCGTAACGACATTTTCAAATTTTATGTTTTAAAAGCAACATTTCTTTAAAAATTTGTTTTTATAGAAATTGAAACATATATTGAGTTTTATAAAAGGTTCTTTTTTATAAGAGAGGGAAAAGGATATGCCATGAGAAATGGTACGAAATGATATAACAAAGATGCAAGTAGATGCGATAGTAAATGCGGCGAATACGGCATTAAAAAGTGGCGGCGGTGTATGTGGGTCGATCTTTCGTGCCGCCGGTGCCAAGCAGCTGCAAGAAACTTGCGATAAAATTGGCGGATGTAAGGTAGGAGAAGCCGTTATAACAGAAGGGTTTAACCTAGAAGCAAAATATATCATCCATACCCCAGGACCTATCTGGCAGTACGGGGAAAATAACGAAGCTGAATTATTAAAGGCATCCTATCTAAATTCTTTGGAACTGGCAAAGAAACATCATTGTGAGTCGATTGCTTTTATCTTTTCCATCTAATTTTTCTCTGCCCCTTGATATATTATAGAAAAATTGATTAGGAATTATTTTCTCGCAATCGTCGCAAATTTTAGTTAATTTTATTTTTGAACTTTTTGGTAAATCTTCAATTTTGACGAGTATCTTTGTATGCTTCCCTCTAATTTCAGGGATTACATAACCTAATTTTTCGTAATAGTCTAAATTCGTTCCGCCTAAAACAACCCAAACTTCTTTTTCAAGTATCGCCAATCTTTTTTCTCCTTACCTTTAGTAGCAATCGTTCCAATCCATCTATCAGTCGGATTTATTGGAGTCAAAGTGGTTAATCCAGTATTTTTCTTTCTCGTTTAGTTCCTCCAAATTATTGGTGCTATCTATTACGTAAAAGCTTCAAAAAAATGCTTGCGAATTGCTTTGTGGAAAGCAGTATTATCTCTTAATTTCAACATATCAGACTTATGTTGATTTATCCCTACATTCAATGAACTTTTTGTTTGTCCAATATACATCGCAAAGGGCATATAAGATTAACATTTTTTGTTGGCGATTTCTTATATGCAAAGGGCATATATTATAACAATTTTTGTCGGAAGATTGCAATACTCTTCCAGAATATACCTAATTGATACCAATTCTGAACGTCGGCTCGCTAGGGCACAACCTAATAAAAGGGTGGCTTTATTTCGTTCACCAATAAGAGACGAGGTCTCAATCCTATCGATTAAGGCCGGAATGACCTCTAGCATCAAAGCTTTTTTCGAATGTTGCCTAGTACCAATTTCTCTCTTAATTTCTTCCCTTCCTGGAATTTAAAATGGGCGTTCCAAAACGGAACGCCTCCCTATCCCCATTGCGTGATTTTACCTCTTTTTCTTTTAATATCTTATCCTTCAAATAACCCCTACTTGCTGACCGTTTGGTGGTGTTGCTTGAAATATAAACCATACGTGGTCCGGGCGCATAAATAGTACTTAATGTGAATTTAGCACATATTGAAATTAGAATTTATTTTACAACCACAGAAAGAGTGTTTTTTTCCAAAGGGCATCTTCAATGTCACCAGCCGGTTCAAAATTATCCATGATTCCTGCGCTATTAACCAAGATGTCTAAAGTACTATATGTGTTTACAGTCATATCAAACAGATTTTGAATATCTTCTTTTGCAACGTTTGCTATTACGGCAATCGCTTCTCTTCCAGTAGAACTGATCTCTTCTTTGCGTTATTTTATTCATAAAATAACTTATAAATTAACAATAAAAATAAAATATACAATATATCCATTAATAACAACAATTATAATTTATATGTGATTAATAACATATATATCAATATCTAATATTAGTTTCCAATTGAAACAGCAGCAATTTTAAATTCCTTAACAAAGGAAAAAAAACCTTTCTACAAAGAAAGGTTCCATACTCACTGTTACATCTATTAATTATCTTTCCTTACCAGTAGTGAACAGTACTCCACATGTGCGGAGTGTATATGGCAACTCATGGGGTGCTGGTAAAGGATACCATTGCAAACTCAGCAATTGAAACTGGATACGCAGCAACTAGTTCAATAATATTTTCTTTCATCTTGGGCCGGTAATACCCGCCTGCTTCTCTGTAAGCAAGATTCAGGTAGCTTAGAAATCTTATTTCGATTCCAGACATAAATTCAATGCTAAGTTGGTCATTAATCATTGTTATTTTATTTTCAAAAAGTCATTTACATTTTAACATCTTGAAATAGTTCAGTTAATTATTTCGCCCTTGTTTTTAGCTAAATTTTCGTGCCATTCTCGTCGCTCCATAGTTGTCAATTTCGCCCATTCTATTACTTCACCAATTATTCTTAAAGGTTCATTTGAACGATAAGAACGTGTTAAGTTACCAGGAAATTTTTTGTCAGTAACATTTGGGTCGTTTTCAAATTCACCTGTTGGTTCTATTATATAAACTCGTTCTCTTCCTTCTCCTTTTGCTAAAGCTACTGCAAGTCCTGCGCCATTGACATTAGCAGTGAAATAAATGTGGTTCATTTTAAGCCCAGGTTTGTAATTTGAATTTCCACCTGCTGTTAGTAAATCACCAACCTTCAAATCTGCCTTTGTCCCATGGTAAAATGGTCCTTCATCAGAAGATGCACCCTTAAATGAATTTGACAATTCATAATTTCTTTTTGCATTCTCAGTATCACACAACTCCTCATAACATTTGGCGATGTTTAAATATAACGTTGGGTATGCACTCTTCACATTATCATCATTTATTTTTAGTGCACACTGTAGAGATGTTTGCATCCATTTTAATTTGTCTGTAATACTCTTTTGTTGACGAGCTAAATGATACGCTGCAATAAATCTTTCATAGTCGTCCGTTGCTTCGTGCCATGCTTTATGAAATACCTTTACTGCATCTTCAATATTTCCACTATCCTCTAATCCCATTCCACTCATACAGAGTTTAATAACGACGTTATTTAGATCAAATTTTATATTCATCTAATTACCTCCAAATTAATTGATTGTTATTATGAGTACACCCGGAAATTCAACTTCTCAAAATCTTCTCCATTGGCTTGCCCTTTACCACATACTCTCTTACTGATAGCCCTAATGCAACTATATAATCCCCTAGTTCCTCTTTGTGACAAAAAATTACTTATTGGATAAAAAATATCGTGTACCTCCATCCTGCTTATAAAATCACAAAGAACCTGAACAAGCAAGTCCTAATGTTTTACCTGATGAAAAGCTTACAAAAAAGAACAAAGAAGATTTATTAAGCTGGTTAAAGGAGTTTATCTAGATTTTATTATGCAAAGTTAGGTGTTAAAAATCTTTGATTATACATGGGTTTTAACACTCAACTTTACATAATAATTCACTTTCCATAAGATGAGTTGGGTTATATTCCCTTGCATAAACAGGGTGGAGAACTTTTATTCCAAGTCATTTCAATGTGTTATGAGGCAAAAAGTATCATTATTACTACCAACCTACAGTTCGGTCAATGGAACCATGTTTTTGGCGATCCAATCTTGACAGAGGCAGTCATTGACCGACTGATTCACCATTCTCACCTCGTGGTATTCAACGGCGACAGTCATCGCTATAAAGAGTCATTATTACAAACCTAGCAATAATGTTGGCGAGTGGTTACATTTTTAGCTGCCGTTTCATGCATTTTTTGCTTGCCAAATACAGAGAAGCTTTGGGTTCAGAGCCTTTTAAATACTTATCAATCGTCCTCCAATCAACCCCCATATCACGAGCTAATCTACTTTTATTGATTTTCATTTTTAAAGTCTCCATCAACATCTTTAAGACTTAGGTAAGTCTGAAAGTGTCTTATTCGTAGGATTTCAAATATGTACGGAGTACCAGGTATGCCTTCACGAAGCCAAAATGATCTGAACAAATTTCATTTACCCGTAAATCCAATTACAAGGGTTAAGAAATCCTGCAAATAAGTGAGCATTCGAGAGATATTCGTATCAAACTGAGGGAGTTGAATAAGCAAAAATGCGTAAATTCGTATTTGACGAATATTGCGTAACAACTAAAAAGTACCTCATACAAAGTGAGGTACCTACTTTCTAACATTCTTTTGATTTATTTAGGTGAAGCGGAGGAGGAATTAACCATCCTTTTTCCTTATTTAGCTTTAACATTTTTGCGCCAAATAGTGCCTTGGCTAAATGAAACTGTCCGTACATCATAGCGATATCTTCTCGGATACATTGGCCAATTAATTGGCTGCATGCGACTAGTGCAGCTGCTGTGTCTTTAGAAACAGACGCGCTTATTTCTGGATCAGTTATCCTTGCTCCAATTGGGATATCCTCTAAATTTGCTTTAGGGCGATCAGGTGGTGCTGGAGGTAAACCAATACCATTAACTTTAAGCAGTTCTTCTAATTGGTGGTTTTCGCTTTTCATGCCTTGAATAGCTTCTTCAATAAGCTTTCTTAAATCTTGATCGCCAGTATGATTAAGGTAAGACTGATAACCTGCAATTAAGCAATTGTTTGTTAATAGGTGAGTCCAAATACCAAAAACTTCACCGTAATGCATTGGTTCATCCTGAGGGTTACCACTTAAAATTCCCATGACTACACTCCTTATTTTTTTTTGTACTTTCATGGATTTCTCCTTTAAAAGATATAGAACACATGGGATATTTTTTATTTAAACATTGGAGTTTATTCGCTAAATATAAAATAAAAACAAAAACGCTCTTAATCTCTTGTTGCTCAGTTGTTTTCTGTATGCGACAATCACGAATCCCAGAGCGAACAGCCATATATAAGGCGTGCCGTGACTACTTGACCCACGTTTTGTATGCGGGTGGGAGTACTTCCGCGGTGGGTACCCCCACTTTCATACGAACAATGGGCATCATAAGCGATAATAAAAAGGTAATGATCAAGATGGCTAGTATCGCTGGCCTTTTCATTACAAAATTTGCGATTCGCTCCCACATGATTGAATTTTCCAATTTCTTTTGAGTACCAGGAAATACTTTTAAAGAATTGATACGATGCCCCAAAATACCCAATAACGCAGGTAAAAGCGTACATGACAGGAACATTGCTGAAAACACAACCAGGACACCACCGAGACATAATGAATAAATAATTGGCAGCTTAATAAACAACATCCCACACATACCAATTAAAACAGTAATTCCTGAAAAAAATACAGATTGTCCTGCTGTTTGAATGGCCATACCTACAGCTTCCTCAACGGATTGCTGGCTCTTTAATTCCTCTCGAAAACGGCTTACCAAAAAAAGTGCATAATCCACTCCTATCGCCATTCCTAGCATCATCACTATATTTGGAAGAAAATTTGAAAGGGAGTAATATCCAGTTAGAAAGTATGTAATCCCCATTGTTAGAGATACACTGATCATCCCAATCAACAGAGGTAGAATGGCGGCCCAAACAGTACCAAAAATAAATAAAAGTACAAATAAGGCAATGGGAAGTCCAATTTTTTCTGAATGTGCCATATCATGTTTGGTTGCTTGCTGTATTTCATGTAGTGTAGCTATTTCTCCATCAATATACGTATCCATTCCTTTGGGGCGACCAATTAGCCTTTTCATTTCTGAAAAATGGTTAAGTGCCTCTCGGTTCTTTAGTTTTAATTGAACAACAACAGACTGAATACCCTTATCTTCTTTTATACGTGGTGTGTTGTTAATCTGGATTTTTCTAACATAGTCCTTCTTATATAGTTTATCTAATGATTGCAAAATGTCCTTCTTTGCTTGATCACTAGTTAAGTCTAAATGATTACTCTTATATACAATGGTTAATGCAGACGGGGACGCTTCAAATTCCTTTTTCATTAATGATATACCGATGTCCGACTCGCTACCCTGTGGATTTAATCCGCTGTCCTTAAGCGTATCAGGAAGTTTTTGGGCAAAAGAGGCTGAAAAAATGAATAATAATATCCAAAAAATTGCTACTGCCCAGCGTAATTTGTACATCTTTATTCCCCAAAGCCAAAATAGACCTTTATTTTCAATTTCTCTCATCGTTTCCTACCCCCCTTTTGTTTCCTTTGAGAATAGGATTTGTCATTTCTCATGTTTTTATCAAGAAGAAGAAACGTAACATGAATATGTGCTTCATCTAAATAGATATAGGAATTATTTGCATTTCTAACGAGTGTGAAAAAGGGAAAATTAATAATGCACCAAATGTTAAGGAGGGTACCAATGGGCTATTTAAAAACCATGCTTGTTTGCTTGCTTACTTTCCAGCTCCTTTTAAATGTTCCTTCAGCTAAAGCTGCTCCACCAGAAAATGAATTGAACCAATATTTAGCTGGAATAGGATGGACTAAACAGGAGTTACTGGACTATCTTTCCTACTATGAAATCCCTTTAGAAGATTTTAGTACAGTGGAAGAATTAAAAGACGTGCTCGGTACCCCTATCAACTCAAACAATTTGCAGGAGTTGTTAACCAAGTATGATCTAACACAGCAAGAATTTAACGACTTAATGGATCATTTTGGTGATAACTTGAATGATTATAAATTTATTGAGGATTTGGATGCATCAGTTGAATATTACGAAAACTATGATGAATATATGGCAGAAACCGAAAAAGCATTAGCGGAATTTGGCATTACTGAAGAAGAGACAGAAAGATTGTTTAACTATTTAGCTGAGGTGGAGGAAAAAAAAAAAATCAACTTGATCAAATAGCAACCAACGACACTCTTTGGGAAAAGTTCTCCAATGTAGAAGATCCTTCTCAATTAAGCGATGAAGATTTTGATGAAATGGTTAACATTTTGGAGCAAACCATTGGATTATATGAAATTAAAATGAACTTTAAGGTTAACGGTCAATCTGTAGCGTTAAAGGATTTGTTAGAAATGGAGTCACCTCCAAAGGGTAATCTTTCTGGCAGTATCTACAGCACATCAGGGGAGCTTTTGTTCGACTTTAATATACCTAAAGAGTATATGGAATCACTAGAGGCTGTATACGATGGGGAAGACTTGCTTCATATAGGTGAAATTTCAGATGATTATGTAGATCATATGCATGAAAAGAAATATGAACAGGGACGAAAAAATTTAAAATAATACGAAAGCCCTTCAACTTAAACACCTATACCCCAGCAACAAAAAGGCAATGGAGGGAATTCCATTGCCTTTTAAAGTGTAACGAGTTGGCATCCTAATTAGACACCGATATAACACATCCAGGAATGTGTATTCGGTCAACAAAATGGTCAAAAGACGACAATGGCTGAGAGTGCCCTTCAACAAATGCCCCCGTTAGTTGTAGAACTTCTATCTATTCGTATTTATTCACCAATTATTATTTCTAACGAATAAACTTCTGCCCAATTCATTGAAACTACTTCCTCTGTTGTGTGGTCAGTAGTTTCGATGGTGGTATTATTTTTTATGTTATTTTGTATGAACTTAAAAAAGTTCCCTTTGAATGAAGAAACATCAATAAATTGTGTTAAAGTTGTTCCGTCTTTAAACTTTACCACCATTTTCAATTTTGCCACCTCTATCATTTCTTATTATCCTGAGACTTGCTCCTTTACTTTTTCTCTATTTTGGTATATTCTGCTCACTCTAAACCTTTTTAGTGTTACTCTTCATTCCTTTATATAAATAATAAATTCCTGCAATAAAAAGAATTATACTTATTATTAATGGTATGGTTCCAATCTCCTTTAAGGCTGTTCCAAACACCCCTAAATCCGTGTCATATCCACCGCCTGTGTCAGGAGCTGTTAAATAGAGTGAGTAAATTGCTGAAGCAATTAATGTCATCCCATACAAAAAAACACCTGAAATTACACCAATAGCACCAATAACTAATTTTTTCATTAAGTTTCTCCCTAGTTAAAATATTAAATTTAATAATTATTTTTTCCTTACCACAGCCAAATGTTTCATTTTACTCAACAAAAAAGCAGGAGGGGCAAAAGTTGCATAGTGCTCCTAGGCAGACCTTATCCTCACGATTCTTTTAATGGGCTATCATATTTACAGATCTTCACTGTCACCCCTACCTTTCTACAGCTTCCAGTGCCTTCTCAAGAGTTTTGAGCTGTGCTGCGTCTTGTTAGTTTCTGATTTCCGGTTTAACTAAAAAGAAAAATGTTATAAGTATACTTTTCCATGTTGTTTTAATATCCACCATGCTTACTATGTGCAGTGAATATTTACCAATGGAAAAAGGGATACTTTCTGTTTAGAATTTGCTCAAAGAGAGGATGATTATTTTGGGCAAACAAAGGTGTGAATCATGTGGATATGAATTTAGTAGAAAAGAAATTCGAAAGGATGCACTAAAGTTTTTCAATAAGCCATTAGTTTGTAAAAACTGTGGGTTAGAACATCAATTAACATTGTTGACTTGGCTATTACCAAGAATTTTATTTACAGTATTTCCAGTATCTATTTTCCTTTATCCAAATATAAAAGCTGTAATTTTAACACTAATGATTATAACTATTCCTTTAGATTTACTGCTTTATCCTTTCTATTCAAAATACAGAGCAAAAAAATAATTAAATAAACTTTAATAAGAAAAGGTGTATTTTATGTGGCTTGATGTTATTGAAATTTTTGTATTTATTTTAATTTTAGGATCACTGACTCTTCCCTTTAAAATCTTTAAAATTAGTGAAAAGAAGAAGAACCTCGTGTATTTATGCCTTATTGTACTTATAGGCTTTATTTTTTTTACAGACAAGTCAGAAAATGTTAATCACAAATTACCTATTTTTCTGGGATTGTATCTAGCTGCTACTGGATTAGTAAGGAAACTAAAACAAAGGAAATAAAATACATTCCTAATGTGGGGGATGAAAATGAGTTTATTATTAACTAAAGCTTATAAAGAAGTTTTCAAAGATTATTCAGAAAGTTTAGGATTCAAACTGAAGGGTTCCCTGTTCATCAAAGTAGTGGGTAATTACGAGATTATACAAACCAATTATTTATTTAAAAGCAGTCCTATTGATTTCACACTAAACATTGGAATATTTCCTTTTTGTATAAAGAATGACAAGGTCTTATTAAGAGAAGGAAACTTTAGACTTGATGATTTTTTAGCCAATGCTGATAACTGGGAATTTGACAGGCTAAATTACACAAAGACAGTTTCTGTTGTAATTGATGTATTATCTGTTTTCCAAAAGCATGTTGCTCCTGTTCTTGAAGAGGTAACAGATCTTAAAACGTATTTGGACTTAATAAATAATCATGAGTTAAAGAAATATGGTGAAGTGCTTTGGAATGTTGATAAATTGTACACTTACCTTAAACTAGGGGATTATGACACAGTAAATTTAATCATAGATGATTTAGAAAAAAATACTTTAGATGTTGCTGAAACTAATAAAGTCTTCTACTCCAGTAAAGATGAGTATGAGGAATATATAAAAATGCTGAAAGAAGGGTTAATCCCTTTTTATGAAATCAGAAAAGCAATTAAAGAGAGAAATAAGGATTTCCTTAATTCCGTTATTTTAAAAAATGAGAATGATACTAAAAAACTTCTAAAAAATTTTGGTTTTAATCAGGAGTTATTTTGATATGAAAGATAAAGAATACATTGACACTGAAAATTATACGGGGAACCATTTACATATAGACAATTTTAAAGATGAATTTTCCTCTTATTTAGAGGCAATTGCTTTAGAGAGACAAGATAAAACAATGGATTTGTTTTTTTATGATTTTGAAAGCAAACAAGAGTATACGGCAATATTTGAAAATACTAAGCATTACTATTATGATTACTTTGGCGTATTTTTAGGAAATATCAAAACTGAGCAGCAAGCATATTCTATGTTTCAAAATTGGGTAGAAACAGTGTTACTTCCTTACAGGGGTAGGTGAATAAATATATTTCTATATTTAGGATGGAGAATTTTTATCCTAAGCTCATCTCTATATAAAAAAAGGATTATTTAACTCTAAGGAGATGGAATTATGACTCAATATCTTTATATTGCATCACCATTGAGATTACCTAAAGGGTCTTTTGGTTCAACCCCTATTTCTTCAGAACAACCAAATGTCTTTAAAGATGAATAGACTTTGCTGAGTTGTATTTTGAAAATAATTATGAAAGTAAAACTAAAAGAAAATTTTCTTATAGTCCACACTTTTCATTTGAATATCAAGTTGCTGCCATGTCTGAACGCATCCCTTTAAAGCATAGAGAAAGAGGGGTTGCTATAGAGAGAAAGTGTTTAAAAATACTGCATTCTTACCTAGAAGATGCAATACAAGCTAGGGGGGTTTTAGAATATTTTACTTCTTTAAGTGGGAAAGAACATTGGCATATCTCAAACAGGAGAAAAATTAGTTGGAGTGAAATAAAAACACCTTATGACCTAGTACTAGATGACATGGAGTTTTGGGAGATTACATAATAGGACTTTATTATTCTTAGAGGGAGTAAAATTGATGGTCAAAAAAACTTTTGAATTAATAAATGAAACAGTGTTGCTCAAAGGCTGACAAGAGGATACCCTTCTGTTCTTTTGTTAACGAATGGGTAAGTTGAAGAAAATTAGTTAAAAAAGGGAAACATCTGTAAGTTCCCCTTTTTCGTATTAACCTTTTTAAATTTTTAACATGGAGTTAGCATTTACCTGAAATTCATATGGAACTTTAACCTCTTCCACAGAACATCCTTTTTTATCAAGATAACTGATTATTTTCTCTAAATGTTTATAACGTTTTCCTTCCAAATCCACTAAAGGAAAAATGCGAATTTCTTCCTTGGTAACTCTTAATAATTCATCTAAAGTGTCAGTATGAAATTCATAATCTAATCGGTCAGCGTACATAAAAAGAAAAAGGGCAGAAAGAAGAACATCAAATTCTCCATCCTTAAAGGGTAATGACGGTAATGTGACAGGAACGTACCTTTGACTTGATTGTTTCATATCCTTTGCACAATCATTTAAAGCACTTAGGCGATGTTTTCTAAGCCCCTCTATATCATTAAAATAATCCCAAATATAATTAGTTTTTGCTGTTTCCATATGTTCCATCGCATGTTCAACATCCTGTATGCCTTTATCATAAAGATCTTC
This sequence comes from Bacillus sp. ISL-18, assembly GCF_018613415.1. Lineage (GTDB taxonomy): Bacteria > Bacillota > Bacilli > Bacillales > Cytobacillaceae > Neobacillus. The sequence continues at coordinate 21,590 of NZ_JAGGQG010000005.1, forward strand.
ATTAGAATGATAATATGCAATATCGGCAACTGTTATATTTAACCCTGATGCATTGCCAACAGCAGTAAAAGAACAGGCCCCAGCTGGACAATCCAGGTTCTACTTAAACAAATTAAATGCTATTTTTGTGTTGGAATCAAATAAATCCGTATATCCTTTTTGTGCAGTTTTAAATTGATTTAAAACCTCAACACGAAACTTTTTTTGCTGTTCGATATGATATTTATATGATTGTTGATACTGTTCTTGTGACTGAATTAATAAATTTAAACTTTCTTTGTATGGAGTCGAGGTTAACTGTTGAACACGGTTATGTATTTCATCTAGTTGTGCATTCCACTTTTCGAAAGTTTCGCTTGCTTGTTCCCCGAAAACTTTTTCAACATTGTTCTGTACATAATCGCGAGCTTCTTCAATTAATTTTTTCTGTTGTTCCTGTATTAAGTCCATGCCGCCAGCAATTTTCTCCAATGATTCTATTTGTGTTGTAAATGCTTGAAACAAAAGATTTTCTATCTCTTCTTGAGATGCGGTCACCTTGTCCAAACTGTTGGTCCAAATGTTTAATAGGGATTCACCAAAATTAGTAACGAATTCATTGTTTAATTCCATTATAAAAACCTCCTAATGAATATATAACTATATATGTAAATTACACCTATGTGGGAGGCTTGTCAAATGAATATTATTAAAAGTTCGAAAAATAGAAATAATTTGGTGAATCTAAAATGACCTTTTTCGAGGCAATAGAAGTAATTCAAAAATTGTTGATAAGATATTAACTATCACCATGGAAAAAAGCACCAAAATAAAGACGGTGTGGAAGATATGCTAGAATAACAGATTAGAAATTTGGAGGGATTCATTATGTAGAGAGAATGGTTTAGTCTTTTTGCCATTGCGTTTCTGCTGGTGTTTAGTTTTGGTATGGTTGTCCCCCCAGAGCCCGCGTCCGCAGAATCCGAGGGATCAGGATCATCTGTTTATGTAAGTACAAGTAGAAGTGGGGCCATTCTTAAAAGAGGGAGCAGGGGGCCCTCTGTAACAGAGCTACAGAGAAAACTTACATCAATTGGTTATTACACAAAAGGAATAGATGGGATCTTTGGAGTCAATACAGCGTGGTTACTTTAGCAGTAGATTTCTCTACCGTTCCTATAATTGATAGAGTTCACCCTGAAGGCATTGCCTCAATTGCATTTCTAAAGAGGTTAACGAGCATTATCTGTTGGAATAATCCCGTATTACCTTTAATGTAGCATGATTCAGGTTCTGTAGATAATTTAACAATGTTCATGTTAGATTAAGGGCACAATAATATTTATTGATTTCTCAATTTCCTTTTTTTAATTAAGGAACTCTATCATTTCTCCTGTAGGTTTTGCAAAAGATAAGTAATGCTAAATGTTTTAATTAGTCTTTAACAAGTCCCATTACACGATTACTTGGTTGCACTAGTTAATTATATTGTTAGTAACAATAATAATATTGATTTATAAAAAAACTTATACTCATATATCGTAATATAAATTAACATATATGTTATTAATAAATTATGTTTTTTTTAGCTTTCCTCGGAAAGTGAGTTATAAAATATTGGGATTCAACTGTGTAAATCAATAATTATAATAAAATCCTATGTAATTACAAAAGACTTTTAAGGTATGCAAAGAACATAAAAAAGCAATTACAAAATGAAGTGCACCCCAAAAGTTAGAGTAAAAACCTTACTTTGGGGTGTATTTTTATGGCCAAATATAATGAGCATTTTAATTAATGCTAGTGAAAGAATATCAAGATGGGAAATTGGGATATAACCAGTTAGCTAAGAAAATGGTACGAAAGACAGTACACCAATTTTTAAATGGGTAAAAGCGTACGAAAAGTTCGGTGAGAAAAGATTAAGAAGAAAGAAAAAAAAAGTGCTTATTCTGTTCAATGTAAGCTGGATGTATTAAGCTATATAAAAAAAACAGGTTCTTCAGGAACGGAAACAGCCCTCCATTTTGGGTTAACAAACCCTCCTTTGATAGCTTCATGGAAGAGATAGTAAATATTAAGGGGTGCCAACCTTAGATGGTGAAGTTATAGTTCAGGTGTAACTTGAACGGATATATTATTATCGGCTAAAGATTGCCGTCTTTAAACCCCCACAAAATTCTAGTGTTTTCCTCATCCTATAGACGGAAACGGAGTGACCGCAAGCTTGAAGCAAGGGTTCTCGTTAGACTGTTAGTAAAAGAAGCTTATTATTGTGTTAAATAGATTTACTTAATGATATGTTTAGAAAATGCTTAAAAAATTATCCGGAATTCGTAAATATCCAAATTCCACTTTCCTGCTGGAGACCAAGAAGACTGTCGTTGAATACAGATCTTATCGTTAAACTAGCATTCCTCATGATACTTGGAGTATATTAACTAGATATAATAGGTTATATTTGGTGTAAATGAGCAAAAGGAGTGTATGATTCGGATGTTAAAAATAGAAGTGCCAAGAATTGAAAAGGTTATGATTAGCCAGGATGCCAAGTATGGAAAGTTTGTCGTTGAACCACTTATGCGAGGAATTGGAACGACACTTGGCAACTCGATACGTCGCATCCTTTTATCTTCACTCCCAGGTGCCTCTGTCACTACCATACAAATAGATGGTGTGGAGAATGAATTTTCAACTATTGATGGGATAGAAGAAGATGTAACAACAATCATTTTGAACATAAAAAAATTATCTATGAATATTCTCTCTGACGATGAGAAAGAATTGATGATCGATGTACATAGAACCGGTAAAATAACAGCTGCTGATATTTCTCATGATAGTGATGTAGAAATCTTATTTCCCGATCTACATATTGCCACACTTAAAGAAAATGTACATTTTAGAATGCGTCTAACTGCAAAACGTGGACGTGGTTATGTTCCTGCAGAACAAAACAGACGTAAAGTAGGTGTCATACCAATTGATTCCATCTATACACCAGTTTCACGTGCCAGTTATTTAGTTGAGAACACTCGTGTAGGTCAATTGGTTAGTTCAGAAAGGTTATATATTGAACTTTGGACAGATGGGAGTTTAGGGCCCAGCGAAGCCATTTCTGAAAGTGCAAAAGTGTTTAAGGAACATCTTTCTATTTTAGTAGGACTTAATCCTGAATTACAAGATAGCCAAATTGTGTTGGAAAAAGAAGAAGTTTCAAAAGAAAAAGAAATTCTTAACCTGACTATTGAGGATTTAGACCTTTCTGTTCGTTCCTTTAACTGTCTAAAACGCAATGGGATTAATACTATTCATGACTTAGCTAATAAGTCAGAAGAGGATATAAGTAAATTACGGAACTTAGGACAAAAATCTTTAAAAGAGATTATAGATAAAATAGAAAGTTTAGGTATAATCGTACGCAAAGATGATTAAAATTCACCTTTATTTTACTTTTTGTATTCCCACTAAAGCAAAAGTTCTCAGATTCCTTGAAAATTGTATCAAGGGGCGGTAGTTATAAATGATTATTCTCCTATATTTAAATGGAGTATGACAGTGATATTAAGTATGAATTCCTATATACTGCATGGACCGGGCAATTTTGGTTTTCAAAAAACTTCCAGTTTTAAAAAAATGAATGAAAGACCTAAAAATAATTTGTTCTTTCATTCATTTTTTCATATGTCTAATTATTATTATTTAATACCAGTAATGATTAGCACGCAACATGTGTTGAATGTGTAGACAAATAGTCTATTTTAAAAATCCTTGAGTTTCTAATTTACTACACAACAAAAGACGACATTGAAGTCGCCTTTGTTTTATCTTTTTAATAGAAATCTTCTTGCTACCAGCTTGGTTGTTCCTCCTATAGCTCCAATCATTCCTCTTCCAGAACCCGATGAATACCACATATTTCTAAGGACTGACGGACTCTTGATAAGGAGAATACAACATCCCATAAGTAGAAGAAAATTGAGGAATGTAATATTTTCATTGATTAAGATACTTAAGGCTACAACAAATAAAAAGATTTTCGCAATTATAGTTACTATTTGACTTAATAATTCACGCCACCATACACCCAAATATTCATTATCATCCGCAATGACGGATACACAAGCCAATGGAGATAATAAATATAAGAACATGATATCTGCATGGAATACTGCAACAGAGAATAAGAAAGCTATAAATGCTACCGCAAATACCGCTAGTAATATAAGTAGTGCAGCACCTTGAAAATGAAGGGCAGCAAAGTTTCTAGGAACTAACATCTCTTCAATTTTTTCTTTGCTTACCTTGCTTCCTTCTCCAATCATCCAGTTCCCCATGTTATAGGCGACCTTTTCTAACAAAATCTTCTGAATAAAAGGCATTGCTGGGATCAACAAGGCACTTTTTAAGGTATTAACAATAACGGGTCCGTAAGAAATGGCATCTCCTGCAGCGTTCCTTGACATGACTTCGACAATTTTATATAAAATGATAGTTACTGCTATTGTAGAGGTTAGCGCAAGCAAGAAATTATTGACTGATGTAAAGAACTCGATTTCAGGATTTTGTTTTAATAACAAATCATTACAAATAAGAAGTGACCATTGAATAAAATCCTCCAATATCCCTTGGATAGCCTCAACTATTTTTTCCTTAAAATTAAACAAGATGAATCACTCCTATTCAGGATCGGCAACTTTTACGATTTTCCATTTATCCTCTTGTTTTTCTAGAGTGATTAACTTATGATCAAAACCACTACGTTCTATATCAAAGGTAAATGACTTAGCTGATTCATTAAAGGAAACATTTTTATTCTTAGTATCTTGAGAAAAAAGTAGATTTGCTTTTGTTCCGCCATTAGATAAATCTTCTGCTTTATTCGTAGTTAAAAGGTAAAGTAACCTACTTTCATCCTTTTCGTTTAAATCATCTGATAATGAAGCAGTATTCCTTTCTTTAATTTTCTCCCATGCAATTTGGTTCGCTTCGTCACTTGTTTTTGCTTCAGCTAACTTTTCTTCATCGTCAAACGAAGTTAGAACACTATTCATTACCTTTGTTGCCTTTTCTTGTTCCAGCTTTTGATCGAATTGGTTTTCAGTGCCATTGCATGCAACAAGAAAAAAACATACCATTAATACAAACATAACCAACGCCTTTTGTTTCAATTTAAAGTGCTCCCTTCCTTGGGTGGATTCTCACTAGGAGTTGAATTCATTTGAGAAAAAAAGCTCATCGCGAGTTTTTCCTGCATTTCATCCTCTTTTTCAGCTTTCTTTACCTGGTTTTCTAGCAGTTCAACCTCAGTCTTTTTTAAAGCAACTCTCCGATCATTCGAATTTATGTACCTTTTGTATTCTTCTTTTCTTACTTCAAACCCGTCTAAAACTTCTTGTGAAGGGTTATTATGATAGACTAATTGACTTACATAAAATGAATTCGTTACATTGGGAAACAAGCGATATTGATAAGCTTTTTTAGCCTTTATTGGATGTTTTCCAGTTATTATAATAATGCAATCATCTTTATCCATGGTTAGAATCTCATCTTCATTCATTAAGTTCCGTGCTGAATATGAGTAGCTCGATGAAGAAGAGGTACTCGATGATTTCCCTTTTGATTCTGAGGATGAACCTGTTTCTACTTTGGCTGTTGTTTTCCCCATTAACTGTGAAAAGTATCTTGCGGTTGTTTCATTTACATTCCCTAAGCAAATTTTTGTTCCACAGTTTCCTAAAATGGATTCGGCTTGTTCCCGTCCATATTTTTCTTGCAATTGAGTGATGTTTTGAACAATAGTTAATACCCCAATTCCGTATCCACGGCAGGTTGCTAAGAACCTTTCATAGTCCGGAAACTTCCCCAAGTTTGGGAATTCGTCTAGGATAAAAACCACAGGATGAGGGAGCTTTGCCCTGTTCGTTGCCCCCACTTTATACAATTCCTGAAACATTTGATTAAAAAACAAATTAATTAGGCCTTCCCATGTGGAATCCATAACTGGAATAATTACATATAAAGCTATTTTCCTTTTTCCGACATCCCCTAAAAAGAAATCGGAGAAACTCGTAAACCGTGAAACCGAACTGGAAGTAAAGTCACCTATTGTCGTAAGTAAAGAAATAATAATGTTTGCGCGAGTTTTTTCTTGGGATTTTTTAAATCCTAACTCATATGCTCTTCTTGCTGGATGCGATTTGTCTAGTCTTAAGAATTGTTCATCTAATTCACTGGCACCATCATTGCTCTCCTCTGGATCAAATTCTTGTAAAAAATCCAAAACACCTTTCATGTTGCGTTGATCGGGTGGCAACTCGTGAACGGCATACAGGATTAACGCTTTTAACAAGCTAAATTGTGCATTGTACCAAAAATCTTTTCGTTTAGAATCATTTTTAGAAGCAACTATCGCATTTGCTACAGTAGATGCTTGAATTTCCTCCCTGACATAATCAAATGGATTATAGCGATCAGAATACTCCATTTCTGAAAAATTCACCACATGAACTTCATAGCCTTGCCTTCGTTTCACTTCAGAAGTCATTTCATAGACCTCACCTTTCGGATCTGTCACCACTAAAGAACATTCCTTTTCGTGTAACACATTAGTTACGACATACCCTTGTGTTTTGGAAGATCCAGGTCCACCGGCTACAAAGTGGTTTCTGTTTGGAAGGTTTGAATCTGTTGGCTGCACAATAACTGCCTTATTCAAAATACCGGCTATGATTCCGTTACTTTTCATGTAATCTGCAGCCAAATCACTTCTCCTCCTTAGACACTAGCAAACTAGCTTCAAAATCTTTCATGAGTTGATTTACCGGAACTCCAACTGTCTCGCCCTGTTTAAATATTTCATGCTTGTGAGCGAATCGGCTTGAACCATGAACACCGTATTTGTCTGCTAACTGATATTTGCCTTTGGCACCTTTCATAAAAAAAGTAGCATAGAAGGAGAATAGGACAACTGCCCCACTACCTAAAAAGAAAAGAGGATTTTTATCTTCCATCATGAGGGTTGAATTCTCAATCGGATGCAGTAGGTTATCCGTTATAAATTCGAAATATGGAGCATCAGATACATGATCCTTGTGCGCAGCAATAAACGGAAGAATTCCGGCTATATTAATTACGATCAGTTCAAGAAGGATTAGTAAAAAGACCGTTAACAATAGGCGTAGTCCAAACATTTTCATCGGTTTCTCTCCTTTTGGATTACTTTTTAATCACAGCATATCTAGTTCTCCTCAAAGGGTTCGAAGGATCCCATTAACTCTAATTTATCAACCAACCATCTATCTCCTCTTTGGGCAAGCGTTACTTCATACATTTGATTTTTTCTTGGGAATTGGCTTCCGCCCACTGAATATTGTGTTTCCATGGTTACAAGAGCTTTTGCTTGGTGCTTATCGACCGCATCTAGATAGACATTTAAAACCTGCACTTCATTTTTGAATTCAATTTGTGTACTTCCCATTTCTCCTGAAGCTTTTAGTTTTGAAATGACGGACTCTGTTAGTTTATCGCGGACCTGATCAAAACGGGCAGCATAATTTTTGTTGTCGTAATTAAATAACTCTCTAAAAGTTTCACCTACAAAACTTTTAATCTCTTCACTATTTTCAATTTCATAAAAGGCTTCATTCTGTTGAAAGGTAGTCAGTGCTTTTTCCTTTTTATGCGATTCATTCTTAAGCTGAACCATCTGTTTTTTTGTTTCTTTATTTTCTTCCTCTGCTTGGTTGACCATTGTTCTTTGTCCAACGTACATAAACCCTAGGATCATATTTGCTAAAATAGATACTCCTAGCAGAACAGCCAATACTTTATTCAAGGTGTTTCCCTCCTCCTAATGGATCACTCTACCAAAACCAACCAGATGGGATTGCCAGTAAGGAGTTTTAATGTTATGGGTTCCTATACCTGAACCATTCGAATCAAACATTTTTCCATTTCCCATGTATATTCCTATATGTGTGATGTAATTATCGGTCTCATATGTACCAGTATAAAAGACAAAATCGCCCGGCCTTGCTTCAGCAGGTGAGATTTTTGAAGATACATCGTACTGTTCCTGAGCTGTTCGCGGTAGCTTTATGCCAGCCTGAGCAAATGTCCATTGTGTAAAGCCTGAGCAATCAAATCCTGTACTAGGTTGTGCACCTCCCCATACATAAGGCCAGCCTATATATTTTTGTGCTTCTGAAATAATTACATTAAATGCTTGTTCCCCCAATGGAGAAACATTTCCACCTCCAACAACCATACCGGTAGGCATTAGATTTTTCATCACTTTTTGTACATATGTGTAGAGTAAGCACCCAGCGCCTTTTCACTTCACTGTGATAGGTTTCCAAATGCTCCTCCCCGAACCGGACTTACACCTCTCAGTGTATCCGGCTCTCCATCTGTCATCTGCGTTTTATATCTCGCCTTTGTGCCTTTTTACATGACACTCTTTACAGAGAGCGATAGTCTTTCGATTTCTCGCTATCATCTGTTGTTCGAGATATGATTTACTCGACTTTCCCCGAAGATTTTTCAATCTTTTAACGTGATGCATGTGTATTGTTGTATTGCTTCGCCCGCACAATTCGCACTTTTCGGCTTTGATTCGATCCGAGAGTTTTGTTGTACTCATTATGTACCTTGTATTTGGCACAATATCTGTCTGTTCTTTAGAAAGCCCATTTACTCTCGGAAAACTTCTTTCTATAAAGCGGATTTGTTTGATTCCTCTCTTTGTTTCGTACTCCACTGTAAAGTGTCCGTTTTTCATATATTTCTGCCGAATTTGTTTAGTGCTCGTTCTGTACTTCGTTCCGAAAGTCTTAATCATAGAGTAAAACATGAAGTTAGCGAAGCGATGCATATGATTGCTCACGTTTTCAGCTAGTCGGTAGTAGTTATACAATCCTCGTATTTCACTGTTGTACTGAGCAACAATCTCTAAGTCTTCATTTTGTTGGAAGTACCTCCTTGGTTGAGGCTTCCAGATGCCGATGGCGCCCATATCGATGGCTTGATATTTTTGTAGTTTATTTACCCATGCACTATATGGCATTTTTAATTGGACTTTACCATTTAACAGTCTCTTCTTTCTTCCTAGACTGTCAGTGCGAACTGTTTGGCTTTTGAATACTTTGACTTCATACCCGAGAAATTGAGCACATATACTTGAGGCGTTTGTTATCAGTGTTTTTTCCATGGACAGTTCTAGATTTAATTCCTTTTTGAGAAAAGTAGCTATTTCGTCTCTTATGGAACGTGCGTCATCTTTAGCCCCGATAATTCCTATAAGAAAGTCGTCAGCATACCTCACATAGGTAAGTCGTTTATATCCATTGTCCATTGGATCACTATATGGCATATCAGTCAGTTCTTGTTTCAATGCCTTTAGCTTTTCTTTCAGGCTATCTAAATTCTCGAGATTTCCTTGTTCATAAGCTTTGTCAATTTTCTTCTGAAGCCAACGCACCTTACTGCGTAACCCTTGGTACTCGGGATTTTGCTTTCGTTTTGTACCTTTGTTGAAGCTGGTTTTAAAGGATTCCATGTAAGTGTCCAATTCATTTAGGTAAATATTTGAGAGTATCGGACTGATGATGCCACCTTGTGGCGCTCCGCTATATGTGTTATGGAACTTCCAGTCGTCTAGATATCCAGAACGAAGTAATTTCCAAATTAGGTCTATAAAGGTTTCATCAGCGATTCTTCTCCGTAGAATTTTAACCAAGGTATGATGTTCAATGTTATCAAAGAAGCCCTTAATATCCCCTTCTAAGAACCATTTGCATCCTGTGAAGGTACGCTTTATTTCTAATAGAGCGGTATGACAGCTCTTCTCCTTGCGATAAGCATGTGAGGAGTTAGAAAAATTCGGTTCATAAATTGCTTCTAAAATCATTCGAATAACTTCCTGAATTAATTTGTCACAGAAGCTAGGTATCCCTAGAGGTCTTATCTTACCGTTTTTCTTCGGTATATAGACCCTTTTAGAAGGGTAGGGTTGATAACTCTTGTTCTTTAAAATTTCAATGAGTCGACTGACTTCTTCCATTGAAAATCCATCAATAGACTGTTGGTCTACTCCCATCGTTAATGCGCCATCGTTTTTACTTAGATTTTCGTATGCCAGTAAAAAGAAATCTGGATTGTAAAGATTTCGATAGAGTCGTGTGTACTGATATTTTTCATCTAGACTCTTCTTTCGCAGATTGCTTAATACTACTTTTGGACATTGCATAGTGCCTTTCGCACCTCCCCAATTTTGTAGTAAGCCGACAGACTGCCTTCCTTCGCCCTGTACTAGGCTTTCCCTAGCTCTGACTACTACGAAGGCTCCGTTGCCATATCAGATATTCATAATCCATACTTCTTGACCATTCAGGTCTTGAAGCTATCCTTAATAGCCATTTAGGCATTCTGACTTAGGCAATCCCCATTTAGTAAGCAAGGAACTTGCACGCACGATGTCGGATGCGACGTTCACACGTTTCTTCCATATGGAAGTGGGCGACAAATGACCCTATTCATAGAGGATGACTATACAATCCTTATGACACTTGTCGAATCTCGTTTGTAAGCATCTTCCGAGATTAGTTACGGTGGCCTCCCTTATGCTATCGTTCAAGCAGTATAGCCTTCATCCTCGTTCGTGCTTTATATCTTGCCGCTCAGTCGTGGCTTGATACTTAGCCAACTTACGGCTTTCTTGGCATGCTATTGTCCCCCTATGGTTTCCCTCCGAGGTAAGCCAAGTGATACTAGGTCGTTTAGGGTTGACCTAACAGTTTGCAATCACTGTGTCTCCTTGCCCCCTTATGGGCGCACATAGTCTCCGTAACAGTAAGGCGCTCTCCAATCCGAACATCCCCATCCTAGTTTGCCAGATTGACTCAAGGAAAACGCTTGAGCTAATTCGACTGAATGTTTCCCACCATTTGAGGCAACAAAATTAAGGTAACCAGAACCAAAGTTATAAGATTGAACGATAGTAGCAAAATCTACTCCAGCCTTTTGTCCTTGTTCTAGCACCGATTTAAAATGTTTAACCCCCAGATTTACTGACATAACCGGATCTTGAATGGCATTAGGTGGTAACCCAGCAGATTCTGAACTTTGCATAATATCTAACGTATTGTAACTACCTAGTTCTTGATACATGATGGCTAAGAGAAAATCTGTGTATTCTGGGATACCATACTTGGTCGTATATTCATGAACCAGCCCTTTCCATTGTGCAATATGTGGAGGAACATTTGCTGTCCCTAATGGTGAGTTAATGTTCCCTAATGACTCTTGTTGGGAAGACTGCATCCCAACTAGCAAACCAGCCATTACAATTAAAGAAAAGACGAATCCTATCGTAATTTGCTTCCAGTTCCTAACAACAAAAATGGTTCCCTTCACAGCAACAGTTGCTGCCACTTATTTTCACCACACTTCTTTATCGATTTTCTCTCTCTCCGCTTTCGCGATTTCAAGTTCCTTATTTTTAGAATCAAGCTCTTTTTGTTTATCTACTGTTTTTTCGTTTTCTTTAATATCTTCTATTTGTTTTTCTAACGCAGCCACTTGATTCTCCAATTCTATTTTTCTTATAGTAGACTCTAATTCTTTATTTTTGAGCCTTTGGTTTAAACTTTTGGCATCTCCAAGATCACCATGTTCAGCAAAGGCCTTCCCCATACGAAGTTGCTGGTCTTTATCTTTTACAAATGCTTGCATGGATAACAAAGTGCTGTAATCATAACTTATTATTTTCTTTTCAATATCCAAATAATTACTTTCAGCTTTCAACCCTAGAATTTCATCCTTTTTACCTGCTTTATATAAGGTCTCAATCGTCGGTTTTATTAAACGTTTATTTGTATCAATTGCCTTTTGATACTCACCCTTTTCAAGGTACACATTGGCGATTTGCTTTATATTGCCTCCATTTTTTTTCAAGAACGAAACGGCTTCATCATATTTATTTTCATTTAATAGTTTATAAAACCTTGATTCTTGTTGAGCTTTTTGAAGTTCCCTAGCATAGACCGTTTGTATTTTGTTTACTGATGATTGTTGAAATAAAAGGGCTAAAACAAAGGCGGCTGCACAAATCCCAATTGATAATCCTGCCAAGAACCTCTTTTGCTTCTTCATTCTTAGTTGTTCCGTTCCCAATCCGAAGAAATGTTTGGTTTCCTCTTGCCGTAGTCTCTCGGAAATCAATCCTTTTAAATCTATAACGGATTCTGCATTTTCAATTCGAAAAAGGAATTCATCATTTTCCTTTTGTAAAAGATTATTTTTTTCTCGTTTATATTTTTCATAGGAGAAACGTGAAAACATGGAGACAATTAAAATCTTATACTGGTCTAGCATTTCTACATGGTCATCATAGGGTAACCATTGGTTGCTTCTGTAGAGAAACTTTAATGTTTTCATATCTTTAAAGAAAATGTTCCTTGGATGGATCAATACTCTCTCTTTCATTGTATTTAACGGGTCTATCTCTAGCAATTCATTTAATAAGGCGAGTCGTAATACATTTGAATATTCTTTTGCTGTTATAATTGGTTGGTAATCTTCCTCCATTTCATAGTCGAGAATAAATCGGTCATTCTCTCTTTTTATATCATGGAGAGTAAAGAAATAAGATGATTCTTCCAGAAGATCTTTTAAATCTTCTAGGCGTTCTGCCAACACCGTATTTGCCGGTATCTCCAAACTGTAATGCTTATTTTGATGAATGAATAACGTGCCGTGTTCTAGTAATTGGATTTTCACTTTTATGTCCCTCCTTTACAGAACGAAATTTCGCACTTCCTCTTTTTCAATAGGAGTCATTTCGTTCCTAGCTTCATAGTCTGGGATTTCGTCAGGATTCAACCCATATTTTTCAAAATATCGCTTTCTATTCCAAAGACGAAGTTCTTCTTGTGTAAGTTCTACCCTGATAAAAGCACGTTGAGATCCATATGTGATTAACGCTTCTCCTTGTCGTTTTGCCCTTAATAAAGAAATTTCCTCATCAGAAAATGATAGATTAATTTTTTTTACAACATCTTCTACACCTTTATTGTCTAAACCAAAAAACACCTTTGTTTGGCTATTTTCAATCATCGCAGCACCCAGATTATCAACGGTATCGAGAACATCGATAATTTGTTGTGTACCTGCAATCGCACCAGCATTGTATTTCCTAAATCGTTTGTACGCTTGATAGAAAAATCTCATAGAATCCGGGTTTTTTGATAAGAAATGAAATTCATCGATAAATAGATATATTAACTCATCTTTTGTTTGTGTTACTTCATCCCATAAGAAGCCAAAAATGTTAAAGTAACAGGCAGCTTGTACATCTACTTCATTTTGAAGTGATTTTAAATCAAAGGAGAATAACGAATTATTAATATTCACATTCGTGTGGCCATTAAATAATGAGTTGGAGCCATAGACATAACTCTCTAATATAAAATAAAAATCTTTGATTTTTTCATATCGTTCGATATCTTTTTTCTTTAATTCCCCTAACTCTTTATAAAAGTCTTCCAGAGTAGGATAGTCAGTAGCTTTCAGGTTTTTAAATTCGCTTTCTTCGTTAATTGAAAAGCGATTATAAAGAATGGTAAGAGACTTGTCTAATATACTGGATTCCACCTGGGTTAAATCGGCTTTTAACACTTTGAAAAAGGCCTTAACGCGTTGAATCTTTTGTTTCACAAGATCTCTTACGAACTCTGCCTCATTATTAAAGTCTTCAGTGTCTGTAATTTCTGTCGAGAATATCTCTAAAGGATTGATCTTTGTTGCACTATTACCACTAAGATGTACCACCTCTCCACCGAGAATTTTCACGATATGGGAGTACTCATTTTCCGGGTCTATGATATATACTTTGATTCCCATTGCAAAGCAGCGAAGAATCTTCTGAACCATAAAGGTCGATTTACCGACCCCCGATGTCCCGATTACGACCATGTTCTGATTTAATGTACGCTGTGTATCTAAATAATCAATCGCTACTAATGAATTGGTTGTCTTATTAATCCCTTCAACCTGAGCCTTCGGCGATAAGTAACAAATTTCTGAATCATCAAACGGAAAAAAGGAAGAGGCGGTATCACTGTTGCACATCTGATATGTATAATCTTTTAACTGATTATCCCCTAAAGGTAGAGCAGACCAGAAAGCCATGGGAGTAGCATAATGAGGATTTAAAGCTTTCATTCGCAATTTCGTGAGGATTCTTTGTACATTATCCTCTAAGGTCTTAAGATCTTCTAGGGATGTCGCTTGAATGAAAAGATATGTGTACAGATACATAAAGTTGGAACGGTTTGTTAAAACCTGGTTTAGTTGGTATCTTGCACTGTCAAGTTCTGATCGTAATCTTATACGCGTAGCTGGATCTCTTGTTTTTAAGAGTTCAGCATCCTTATTTTTGATAGAGTCATTGTAATAGCTTATCATTCCTTCAGAGTTAGCAGGTTCTAGATATTGGACAAAGGATATGTTTCCCTTTAACCGTTTCAAATCAGATAGCCAGTTCCCTTTCTGCTCTTTTGGATAAGAAACAACAGCCAGTACTTTAATGAAGTTGCCACCACTTTCTATGAAACTCTTATTTTCCTTCCAAACAAAAGGATAGATTGAATTAAGTTCTTCTTTATCAAAAATCCCATGTAGGAAGTCCTGATCGTTTTGTTCCCGCTTTTCATCTGGTTCATATTCACGTTTTCTTGATGGAAAAAGTGTTGCTAAAGAAAAAGGCATAAGCTTTTCTCCTTCCCGAGTGGCTAAACATATAGTTTCGACATTTCAAAATCAAAGTACCGGTACAACAGCGTTAAAATATCTTTCTCGGATAATTTCTTGATGGCTAAATCGTATGTCTCAAAAGTAGATCGTAAAGAGTTTGATATTTCTTCCACCTTTTTTGTTAAAATACTCTCTGAACGATCTAACCCCTGAAAAGTACGTTTACTCATTTTCTCCCTAATGACAATAAAATGCTGTTTCGTAGACATTTCATCTTTAAGCCGGATGCCTTGGAAGTGATCTATATATGAAGCGATTAATTTTCGCTTATATTCATTCCCAGCGGTGTCTTTATTTTCAAGTTCTTGAAGATATCGTTTTTTCCAACCTAAATTGTACGATCGTAAGTCAACGGGTACCGTCATGGAGATGGTTTGTAATTGATCTTGGACTTGGCTCATTAAAAATGATCCATAATCTTCAAATAAGCGATTCTGTTCATACTCAGCTAATAAATCCATATTGATTCCACTAACTTGCAAAATGGAAACTAGGTACCCATTTTTTAAAAGTACATAATCCTTGTATATACCTTCGATCAAGCTTAGATCTTGAATTGTTTTATGGCCCGTATTTACAAGGGTTTCCACTTCAAAGTCAAACTCTGTTTTATCTTTTTTGATTTTATTGTTAACCATGGAATTCATCCCTTTTATTCGGTTTCAAAAAAAACAACTTCTGTCTACTATTGTAATTAAAAATTAGTTTTAAATAGTTACTGTAGGTTATATTTGGTCTAGATGTAATTGGACGTAAAACGGCAAAAATAAAAGAGACTAATAGCAACAATGCCACAAAGAACATTTTGACCATCATAAATCCTAATGAGTATGGTGGGATAAGCAGGATAACTGCCGCCAGAATAATCGCCGGCAAAATAAATTTTAAAAAATTCGATAACGATAAACCTTTGACAATGTTATAAGATCGATCAACATTATCAGGGAAAACGAATGTTTTCCCCTTTCGATAATCTTCTTGTCCTAGTAATTCTTTTAGGGCTGTTTTCACTTCTTCATTTGTAATCATAATAATCCCCTCTATTTAAGCGAATAACGAATATATCCAAGGAACAATCCAAACAAGAGCGGATGCGAGCCCTACACCTGAAAGTGCCATTCCAACCCCTCGGAACATTTCATTTTTCGTATGAGGATCGTCTACGCCTGGTAATTTTTTAATAATGATCCAAACACCTACACAGATTCCTACTATCACCACAATTCCTGTTAAGAATGATTGGATTTGTTTAAGCCCTTCCTTCACTTTTGCCTCAATCTCACTAGCTGCAAATGCATGCTCTGGAATCGCATAAAGAAATAACACTATGGCTGTAACCAAGAGTATGGGTTGTAATTTTTTGAGCGTTTTCACTTTCCTCTGCCTCCTTTTAGTTTCTCTCACCAAGTTCCATGAATTCGATGCTTGATTCTACTTCCGTTTCCTTGTATTTATCTTTCTGTTTTTCCAATTGAATATAATGTTTCAACTTTTCTAATTGTTCATTGGCCTTCTTTTCAGAGAAGTATGGTGATATTTTTTTTACCCCACCTGTCGCACTTAATTTCCCAATGTACGAACCCTCTTCATCTGAGATGACCTCAAAATCATGCTGCCTTGTTTGAAGCACTTTCTTTATCTCAAGATCGTAAAAGGCAAGAAAACCTTCTCTAATAGAACAACTATCTACGATAAGTTCATCAAAGGCTACTTTCATTATTGGATTGTCCCTTATTTTTTCCATCCATCTTTTATCCAGAGTAGGTATCCTTATGTTTTGTTCTTTTTTATTCTCTTCAAAAGAGATTCTAACCCCTTCATTTTCTTTGGATATACTGTTTAATGTGATAATCTTTCCTATAAAGTCCGAAGGAATATAATATTCCTCTAACGTTCTACGAAGGACTTGTATTCTAATTTTCAAATCCTTCATTAATTCATCTTTTACAATAGAGGATCTTGCTTGTTCAATATTTTCATAGAATTCTTGGGTTTTAAAAGGTTTCACTAAATTTAGTCGAAATTGCTGATTATTCTGGAGAGAGAATGCTTTTCCGTCTTTCGAAAGAAAAAATACATGCCCTCTGAATCTTTCAAATTTGGATGTTCCGAACGTGTTCAGAAGTACTTCCTCTTTAGAATGAAAGACTTCAGTAACTTTGTGAGCTTCTTTGGACTCCTGTTTATAAACACCATAAAATTGATCGTTATTATGAAATATTTGAAATAATCTTTTTTCCTGATCCCATGAAAAGATTTCTATACAATCTCCATTTAATTCAAATAGATCTGGCTGACGTTTTTTTATTAAAGCGTAATAAATTTTGTACTCGGCTTCTTCCCTCTCTTCATTCGATAATGAAAGCTTACCGTCAACTGTGAGCTTATTACTATTAAATTCTTGCTGCCTTTTAGCCTGTTCTATTTTTTGAAAAATAGAGTCGATGATAGTGAGCATGGAATTATTAATGGATCTTTCAATAGCATCGTTTCTCACAAGTAATCTCATTTCTACAACTGCCCCCCCTAAGTTTCCTTATAATCCTGGACCATGGTATCTAGTTGTCGAATGTCAGTAGCTATATAATATTTTTGATTCCACAGATTTCCGCCTTTTTTCACTTTAGTTTCCGGAAAATTTTTATACAAAAACCTTGCCGACCCACCCTTTAGAGCTTTCATAATATTAGGTATATAATGTGTTGTTTTACAATTAATAATTAATGTTACACTGAACCCTTTGATGTCCATTCCTACTATTTTAAATTCATGACGTAAGGAGACGTTTTTAAAATAGGACTTTATAAAATCTATTTCCTCCTTTTCCAGCAGAATATTATTATTTGTAAAAAACGTAATATGATATTGCAAGCAACTCACGTGGTATTTGTTTGAATGAAATTCATTCATATGTATTTTTCAGCTCAACTCCCCTCATATGATATTGCAATATATTGCGAATATTTGTTCTATTAACACTTTACCAAAAATAACCTTTTTTAGGTAGATTCCGTTAGTACTTAATTAAAAATGAGTCTTTTGAATCGAAAATGGTAAAAAAGCCCAACTGTGGCAGATGAGCTTTAACATACTTTAGTCATATGGAATCGAGATAGTTTTTAACAGTTTATTTCTTACTTCCTCCGTCTTTTTATTGTTTTCCTTCAAAGCAATTTTAAATTATTAGCTTTTGTCAACTTAAGGTGACTTTTATAAACCTTTACCTTGGAATCATCAATAAGCTATTAAATAGAATTAATACGATTTTGTATTAAGCGATGAACTTTAACGGATATTTTGTTTGAGTTCTTCGCTTTCTCTTCCCTTCTATGGATTATAAAGATGTGTAAGTATTTAATGGATATTAGGTCGTTCAACATGATTATTTACTAAGATATCCCCTAAAGAGAAAGTAGATAAAATGTATTAACAAATTATCTTTTATAGTAAACAATAAAAACAAGGATATTTTTAATTTTAATATAAATATATATATTGATATATATGTTAAATCTATTATCAACCCATATTTATATTTTAATTTTTTGTACTCAGCTCTATCCATTTAAGACCTCGTTTTTGGAATATTACTTTTATGTTAATCTATTAGATAAAATTGAAATTTCTAAATATATATGTTTCATGACGAATTAATTTTTGTTAAAGATAATATTGAATAATAAATTAACATATATTATGACATACATTTCAACATATATTGTAAAAATATTTACAAATAGTTTTAGCCTTAAAGATAGATGGACCAGAACATTCCCCTTCCGTTCAAATCCGATAATGTGCTACTTAATTTTATATCTCAAAATTTCACATATTTTTATCTCTATTTATTAAAAACGTAATAAGGATAGAAATTAAAATAGAGTATCTTAGTGTTATCAACATATAACTTAACATATATATTTAAAGTTATTTTAGTTTATATGTTAAGTTATATGTGTTTTTCCTTTTTTTTCTTTAAGTCATTAATACAGTTGTATTTAGGATCGATAAAAAGTTAGAATCAACAGTTATATAAAATATTACCTGAATAGTCAGAAATCAAAATAGATCATGTAGTATACAATTTAATTAATATATGCATTAATATTGTTATTGACATATGTATAGATTCCTTGTGAATGACGTGAATTTCAATAAAATCACTTTGAAGAAATCGTTTCTTTATTGGAATTTATATTACTAGATATTTAAATTTAATTAACATTTAAATTAGTAGGATGGTATACATCAACATATGTTTGTACATATATTTGAAAATATATAATATAACATTTATTAAAGCATACGTCCTTTGAAAAAGTATTTACACAGATTGAAATATTACCCTGACAAGGAGTGTTTCATCGTGCCGCTATATGTTTTTATTTTAAATAAAAGAACTTTAAGCCTTTCTTAAATACAAAACTCTTGCCAGTTTAGTTTACTTAAATCATTTATCAAAAAACTTCAGTCAAACTCCGAATGCCAAAGACATATCTTGGGAGTCAGACTGTAGCAGTGAATAGGCTCAGGCGACTGTTTACCAAAAACCCAGGTCTCTGCGGAGCCGCAAGGCGAAGTATATGGGCAACAATGTTATCTTGCAAACTGGAGGGATAGCTCAAGAAGCTAAAAATTAAATTTCATGATATTTTAATATATATATTGACATATGTTTTAAAAATACTATCAAATAATGTAATAACATAAAATATAATGTTGGTAATAGAATCCTTGTATATTTGTACAATAATGATAAAATAATTTATATGATTTGATATATATAAAAATATATTGATAGAGGTGTACATATTGACAGCGAAAATAATAACCTTCGGAATAAGTAAAGGTGGCTGCTCAAAATCAACAAGCAGTGGCATCACATCTTTTCTATTGAGTAATGATGAAAAGGTATTGGCCATTGATATGGACGGTCAAGGAAATTTAACTAGTTTCTTAACTGGAGAATACGATATTTGCAATGTGTTTGAAGAGAAAACCATTTTGGAAGCCATATTAGAAGGCGATGCTAGGTCTTATATCATTAAAATCAAAGAAAATCTTGACTTAATCCCAGCAAATGATTTCCTAGCGACTTTACCTAGAAAAATGTTTGAAAAAGGGCTTAAATTAGATGCTTTGCAGAAAGCATTAGAACCAGTAATGGAAGATTATGATTGGATCATTATTGATACTCCTCCGGCACTATCAGAACAAACGGTTATGCCTTTAAGTACATACTCAGAAGCTGGTAGCTATGCTGTTGTAATGTTTGATGGTTCTATGTTCGCTTATTATGCAATCCCAAAATTTCTGGAAATAATTGAAGGAGCAAAAGAGCGCTATAACCCGCAGCTCCATACCGCTGGCATACTATTCTCTTTAATTGATGCTAGAGCCAAAGAAAACGAGGTTATGATAGAAGCTATCGATGAAGATTACCCTAATTTAAGATTCGATACAATCATAAAAAGAAAAGCTTCTACCAGGCGTTTAGCTATCGAAGGTTTTGAAGGTAATGCAGAATTAAAAAATGCCCTAGAATATTACATCCCTTTTGTAAAGGAGCTGAAAATACGTGTCAACCAAAAACAACCTCAAAGATAGAATTAAAAAACCTAATGCGACTCAAGCATTCTTTAATTCATATGATAATAATGAAAATGAAACAAACACAATTGATGTTATTAAAAACGAAGAGAATGTAAATGATGTTGATAAAAATATATTAGAAAATAACAATAAAATTAAAGATAATGTTAATAATAAAGATAAAACTAACACTATAGATATTATCAAGAACGATGTTAATGTAGATTATGAGGATAAAAACAAAATAGAAAATAAAAATAAGATTAAAGACAATGTTGTAAATAAAAACGATGTTAACACATATGTTATTAACAACAACGACGAGAACAACAACAGCATTTTTATTAATGATGATGAAGATGATGACTATCTTCGTGAATTAGCTACAGGAAAGAAACCCACTAAGAAAAAGAACAAGAAAGTTTTTACCTCATTTTATATGGATCCTGACTTAGCTCAAGAAGTCGATAGAATTGCTTCTAGAGGAGAAAAAGGGGATAAATCCAAACTAATTAACATGGGAATAAGAAAATTGTTAGAAGATTACGGAGTTATTGAAAGAAAATAACCATTAAACACTTTAGATGGTGTGATCTAACTTGAATTTGAATAGAGCGTAAACTTCGTACTTTTTAGTTCTTTATTTTTGATATGAAAAGCAAGCTAGACCTAACTATAAAATAATAGGTCTAGCTTTTTTAACTCTAAAAACATAGGACCATCAATGACATTCACTCCATTATCCTCCTATAAATAAAATAATGTTGGTACCATTAAAAGAATGCAGTTATATCAATAATAAGAAATATTATCTCTTCCTCAACAATAAACTTTCTCCAAAAAGGAACATTGTAGTACCATACGTTATGAAATAGTTGCATTGTATCTGCGTTAACCATATGCATATTAACAAGGCAAATACATAGTTTAAAAGCATTTTCTTAATTATCAATAATTTCGACAATAAATATAATATCACTAATAATATCATTGTATATGTCATCGATAACATTATTTTTATTAAATATATCAAAATTAACCCGTTTCTACATAAAGTTTTTTTCTTTCCAGCTACCTATAGGACTTATCGCTTTATTTTATTTCTAATGTAGGAGGTATCATTGTATTATGTGAGAGATATTCATTTCTTGTTGTTATTCGTATTAGAAAATAACGAGTAGGTTTAAAATAATGTTAATAGATGGAACAAACACTATAGATGTTATTAAAAAAGATGTTTTTGTATATAATGACGAAAAAAACAAATTGAAAAATAACAATAAGGTTATAAATAATGCTAATTATAGATATCATGTTAAATATAAAATCAATATTAACATATATGTTATTAACGACAACGATGACAACTACAGCATTATTATTATTATTATTGATGATGATGCATATCTTAGTAAATTAGCTACAGGAAAGGAAAATAACTATTAAACACTTTAGAATGTGCGATCCAATTTGAATAGATCGTAAACTTTTTTCTTTTTTATTCTCTAATTTTGAAATGAAAAGCAAGCTAGACCTAACTATAAAATAATAGGTCCAGCTTTTTCAACTCTAAAACCATAGGACCATCAATGGTATTTACTCCTTTATCCCCCAATAAATATAATAATACTGGTACCATTAAAAGAATCCAGCTGTATCAGTAATAAGAAAAATTATCTCTTCCTCATCAATAAACTTTCTCCAAAGAGGAACATTGAAGTACCATACGTTATGCAATAGTTGCGATTGTATTTGCGTTAACCATTTGCATGGGTGTGACAAATCACATATATAGTATAAAATCGTTTTCTATAACAACATTAATATTATTTTTTATATGTAATAGATAACATTATTATTATAATTGTTCATATCAAAATTAACCCGTTACTACATATTGGTATTTCACTTTCAAGGTACCTATAATACTTATCTCTATATTTTATTTCTAATGAAGGAGGTATCAGAGTATCATGTGAGTGCTTTTCTTCTTCTTGTTGTTATTCGTATTAGAATATAACAAATAGGTTAATAATAAAGATGTAACAAATAATGAAGATGTTATTAAAAACGATGTTGATATAAATAATGACAATAATATAAAATCTAAAGATAACAATAAGGTTAAAAATAATGCTAATTATATAGAATATGTTATATTTAAAAACGATTATTAAACATATGTTATTAACAACAATAACAACAACAATAACAATAACAATAACAATAACAATAGTTTTGTCATTTATGATCATGATGACTATCTTCGTGAATTAGCTATAGGAAAGAAAATAAAAAATACTTTAGAATGTGTGATCAAATTTGAATAAATCGTAAATTGTTTTCTTTTTAGTTCTCTAATTTTGATGTGAAAACCAAGCTATACCTACATATAAAATAATAGGTCCAGCTTTTTTAACTCTAAAAGCATAGGACCATCAATGCTATTTACTTCCTTTATCCTCCTATAAATAAAATAATGCTGGTACCATTAAATGAATCCAGCTCTATCAATAATATGATATATTATCTCTTCCTCACAAATAAACTTTCTCCAAAAAGGAATATTGAAGTACCATACGTTATGTAATAGTTGCGTTTGTATTTTCATTAACCATTTGCATGTTAACAAATCACATACATAGTTTAAATTCATTGTCTTAATTATCCTTATTAATAATGTCATTGTATATGTCATTAATAACATTATTATTATTAAACTTATCAAAATTATCCCGTTACTACATATTTGTACTTCACTTTCAAGCTACCTATAATACTTATCACTATATTTTATTTCTAATGGAAGAGGTATCGTTGTATCTTGTGAGTGCTTTTCTTCTTCTTATTGTTATTCCTTTAGATCTTCCATGCGAACAAATATTTTGTCATTTTAATAATTATCAAACAGGTATTCATTGTATATAAATATTGAATAGGTTTATCTATTTAATTTATGAATATGCTGCTCTTTATCTTCTATCTTTTCACATTAGATCGTTATATAATGTTTGTTCCTATTTACAAAACAGTATATAACAAATAACTGTAAAACATTGGTTATCTTATGATATGAAGTTAAATGAAATGCATGATAGAAAACCCGAATAAAAAGAATTTATGCAACACAAAAATAATTTATCATATGCATTTACATATATATTGAATATAACGGAGACATGTTTATCGATAATATTAATAACATATATGTTGATGATGACAATAGTAATATATTATAAAATTAACAAAAACATTGATTACCTTTTAGTTTGCGAATACCAGAATACCAGTCTTGGAATATATACAAATATTTCATGACAGTAGTATTTATTAATATTTTATTAATTTGTATGTATTAAAAGTTAAATAGATTGGGAACTATATAGATAAGGAAGATATAAAAAGGGGTAAATAAATTGTATTTAAAGCTTAAACCTGTACTATCTAAATTTTTTCATGAAGTCGATTTCAGCTAAACCAATACCTTACTTATTTATTTAATCAATGTAACCATTCAAGTGAAAAGCTGACAATCATTCAGATAACAAAATAACTAAAAGAAGGAAGCCGATAAAAGTAAATAAGGTAAATGTAAGCAGCTAACTGTTCCATGTTAATAATTCAGTTGCTTTTTTGCTAGATTTAAAAAAATCCTTCTAATTTAACCTAGAATGACAGAATATATAAGTGTATTTTAATATATATGTTGAATTATATATTATTGTTATTATCGTAAATAATTCAGTGTTCTACAGCTCTTAGTAAGTTCAAACTAATATAACGCCCCATTTTATTTCGATAATCATCTCCAAAATTTCTCAGTATTTTAATGTATCACGTGTCAAAATATTACTTAACATATATTTTAACATATAAATATTATACTTATTTAAATTATGTTTTCCCTCCAAGTGCTATGTTTCGGACTTCCCGGCAAACAATTCATTCCAGATGTAAATTCCACTTGAATCTTTATTAAAATGCCAGATTAACCACTGGATTCTCAATTTCTCCTACGATATTTATTTTCAACTCCGTTTTATTATTTTGAACAACCTGTTATCAAATTATTGAACTTCAATAACGCCTTTGCTGTGTACTAACTTTCCTTTCGAAGACTAGTAGATCATCAACCTCCTTGTATCAACATAAATCAAACTCAGATCATCCAACTACCATTCGTACTCTACAGATACAAACTAATGTATCCTTTATTACTAATTGCATCAACGAATCAATCACTATGATTAGAGAGTTCAAATTATATGACGCCACGTTCTTTGAAGTTATATTCAACATATATGTTATTTTATAAATTATAATATATGTTTATATTATTTTTAATTTCTCTTCTAATTTTTCATTCATTGAAATATTGAATTTATATCACAAAATCTTTGTTTTAAAAAACTCACTATTAGAAGTGACAACAGATTCAACAGATAAATAAGCGTCAACACAGTGACAATCAATCTTAGTATTACCGTTAGGACCATTAATCGCTGGTTCAGGAAGGGGTACAGGGGGGAGGTGGGGGTCCCAAAGGCGTCGGTCTAGTGCCTGATGGAATACACACCAGTTTTGAAAACTTGGACTGAGGTGTGTTGCTGAGGACCTCTACAAGCGAATTAACTTTAGTTTAATAGATGGTAATACCGTTAGCGTTATTACTCATCCCTTCTCAGGGCTAGGTGACAGTGGGACACGGTTGACATTGACAATTACCAACGTCAAAAGAGATTCTAAGGTTCTGTGATACTGAGAAGGGGGAAGGGTACTTAAGGAAATTTCAATTTTTGGATCAATGAAGTCCTTGAAAAAATTTCTGGGCCGGCGATTCCAAGGTTTCACTTCGAATTAACTCTGATTCATGGACTAATAATATTTTTTCATTAAGTATTAGAATCTCGTAGTAACCATTACCATAATTCCACAAAACTTTACATTCGAAATCCTTATAAAAAACTACCTCTTTAGACAAACGATTCAATCCTTTCAAGCTTTAAAGCATAATACAAATTCTCTCACAAGCATAAATTATACCTTTAGCCATAGTGAAATCGAACAACTTTCGAACGACATTTTCCGCAATACGAAATTTAGCGATTGCCGTCAATATTTAACTAATACTTTTTGTTTCGTGGGCTAGCTAACTGGGTATATAATAGTGGCTTAATTTGGTTAAGGTAGGTGCCATTTTGGAGACATTACTTCAAGCAAGAAGAAGGCAGAGGTACCATGTTACAATCAAGGGAATTGATCAGCAAGAACATGTTATCGTGATAGCTTACTCTCCGGATGAAATGAAAAGTTTAGTTAACAAACTTTATTAGCATATCATTATTGATGAAAAGGGCTTACCGTCAGGGAAAATTTCATATGAGGTAACAGATTTATTATAGGGGCTGCTAACTACAGCCCTATTTTTCTTAGGTAAAATGATAACGAGTAAGGCGGTAGCTGTTAAGCTATCGTCTTTTATTTTAGGGAGAGGAACAAGTGAATACAGAACAAGAAATACTCCAATCTATTGCCCTTGTAGAATCACAGATAAATGAATTGCTAACTACAGTAAGTTCACTTAAAGAACAGCACAAACAGTTGAAGGAAGTTAAGTTAAAACCTAAAGAGGTTACACCAGTTACACAAGTTACACAAGTTACACCAGTAATAGCGGAACACCATATATTAAACCGATGGAACTATACTTAGGTAAGTATGAGAAGGAAAATGAGGCTTACCAGCTTGTACTAGGTAAGGAATATGGGACAGTTAAAGCTATTGAAAGATTCATTAACCCACGGGCAACTATCTTCCATTACTGTAGTGAGTGTGAAAAAGAATGGTACGCAGCTACGGGGAAGTAAGGAACAGAACGAAAAAGGTCTGATAATGTTGTAAAGACTTAGGAACAAATTTTATGTATGGCTTACGTTTAGTATTTAAATGATTATTATTAAAAAAAGCTGGTAAGAAATAGGTAGGGATTTCTTCTGCCTTTTTCCCCTTACTGCCACAAGGCTTTTCAGCATTTTTTACTTCTTGGTCTACCTCTTGGTTAATATATTAATCCAGCCCTAAAATATTATTCCAGTACTTAAAATGAGGGTGATTTTTAAGGAAGACTACAGGGGTTTTATAGCCGTTACTATTAGGATTTTCCCTGTAGCCTATGATAACTTCCCCTGACTCTCTCAGGACTCTCAGGACCTCGTCTACAGTCGATAAACCACAGTTGCAGTTTACTAAGGTTTCCCGTCCATTAAAGCTGTAGTCTCTGTCAGTGGCTTTAAAAACGATTTCATCTATTACTCTAGTTAACTTAAAATCCCTGTCCCAACGTCTTTTTACTTTACTTTTAACACTATCAAGAAAGCTGTATTTCATTTGTCTGCGTTCATTTTCATTACTTTCTAGTGGTTTAATAGCTTGGGCTTGTCTGAAAAGATCATTAGGTATTACAAGTAAACTCATAGTATTCTCCCTCTCTAGGGGAAAACAAAAAGACACTGAAATCCCTAAAAATTGATACAGGGAAACAGTGCCTTTCAAAATGTTCTATGAAGAAACAACATTTTTTCCTTGAAACTATCACTAAAATGCCCTAAAATAAGGGTAAATATATGTAAGTTACAAAGGACTTCGACAGGTGTTTTCCCTAGTGCTAGTAGGGGGAACGGTTTAAAAGTGTGGGGACACTACTTAGACCCGTTGGAGTTCTTTTTCTTTTCCGTTCATTTAGTTATCTGAATTATAATGCTTTGGTTCTAGCGAGTCTAGTAATTTTTGCTAGATTACCCAATAGATCAGCCACTTCTGTTTATTTATAGACCATGGTTGCAATCAAACGGGACATGTTCCGTACAGTGGTTCACCCGTGGGATCGTAACCATAAATACGACTTCATCCAAGTGCCCTGCAACCAAATAGCTGTTTTCCTTAATTACTCATAGTCACCTGAAACGGCTATTCGGCCTGCTGCTAGACACATTTTTTTATTTTTAATATGTTTAACCTCCTGAAACATGAGGTACATAGCTAATAGCTACTAACATATTAGCCCCCAAGCTTTCATGTCTGTAGCATAACTTGGACTATCTCAGAGGAGGTAGTTTTTTTATTTTAAAATTATAGGTTTCATTGGTTTGAATACGGGGTATTTACTAACTTGGCTACAACTACATAGCCCCTAATAGCTTTCTGTTGCTGTATTACCTTTGGCTAACCTTTAGAGGTAGCCCTTTTTTCATTTTTATGTTTGAACCATATCAATCATGGCAAACAATATACGGCACCTAATACATAGCCAAAAATTCGGAAAACTCCCTGTAGAATTTGGACTCGTCATTTTAGATGGATTATTTTTTTATAAAAAGCAAAACTGCCTAGCCCTATTTCAGGCTAAGCAGGATCACCGCAAGGTTAATTAAACTTGTTACAAGTCTATATCCTCACTTGAAATCTTGATGTTAATCTTGATTTCATTATTTGTTTCACCCTTTGAAAAGGGTAGGATTTCACATTCACCGTATTTCTACGTGGTCCCCTATTCTCTAATACAAGTGGGACTGCGAACCCTTTTCGCTTTTCTTAGAGATAGATTAATAACACTAATATTTGGTAATTTTGTAAATGTTATTTTGCGGTTGTCTGACAGGGGGGATAAAAACTAGGGACAGGGCTGTGAGAGAAGTGGATTAATGAAAACCCTCGATTAGCCTCTAAGGCTTGGGGCTGTAAGGTCGAACGGTTTACCCACCACTATGCAAGATGTTGATGAGGGGCAAGAGTGGGTTATAGATAATCTCCTACTTACTCATTTGTATTACGAGCTCCGATTTAAACAGTTTGCACAACCTTTTATCCACCTATTGAACTCCATTAACACCTTTACTCATACTAACTTTCCTTAGTAAAACTAGTAAGTCCACCTCTTCGATATTAACCAAAACAATTTCTGATCATCAGTTACCAATTCGTTTTTTACAGATTCAAATTAATATTCCTTTATTACTAATCGAAACAACAAATCGATACTATGCTTAAAGAGTTCTAAACATATAACATCATAGTCTTTGAATTTAATATAAACATATATGTTGTTATATATGTTTATACTGTTTTTATTCTTCTTCAAAGTTTTCATAAATTTTATCACTAGTTTTTTACCCATTGCTCAATAAGGAGTTTGGTAACTTATGACTCTTACTTCATTGATTAAGCAATCAAATAATTATATAGATGTCTCGATTGATACAAGACTCATAAAACATATGTATTTTTATTTCTGACAATTGATATATCTTTTAATAATAAAAATAAAGAAGAACTATTACTTATTATCAATTTTATTGTTAACTTTAAATCATATGTTATTATAAACATTAATAATAACATTGTTGTTATCAATGATAAATATGATAAAATCAAGATTCCGCAAAGTAACAATACGTAGAAAAAAGTAGGAAGTTTTTTAAATCAGCCTCAATGGAAAGGTACTTACATATAAGTTTATAAAATTGCACCGAGCAGAGAAAATGGGGTGAACTACGGTAAGTAATATTTGTTTTAATGGAACGCTGCTCACGCAAACAATTTGTTCCATATGTAAATTTCACTTGAATCTATATAAAAATGTCAGATCAACCACTGGATTCTAAATTTCTCCAACCATATTTATTACAAACTCTATTTTAATCATTTTGAACAACCTGTTATCCAACTATTGAACTAACTTCATTAACTCCTTTGCTATGTACTAACTATCCTTACTAAAACTAGTAGCTTATCAACTCTCATATTAATAAAAATCAAATTGGGATCATCCAACAACCATTTCATCTGTATACATGCAAACTAATATTTCCTACATTAGAAATCGCAACAACGAATCTATTACTATGATTAGAAAGGTCTAAACATATGACACCACCGTTTTTACGTTTAAATTAACATATATTTTATCTTTTAGGTTGTAATATATGATTACATTATCTTTAATTTCCTCTTCACAATTTTCATTCATTGATACATTGAATTTATATGACATGATCTTTATGTTAAAAAATCGTTTCGAAATCATTAGAAATTATCATATATAGATATTACTTTAGCAAATAATCTCTAAGTTGATTTACATATTCATTTTTCAAATTTCCGAGCAAATCAACCTAAATTTTGTTCTCCAGCACTCTATAATTAGTTTAGAACTAATTACTCCCACTTCTTTATTAAGTTTAACTAAAACAGTGAAATAAATTTAAGATCTCACAACTGATACACAACACATCTAACATATATATTTATATATTTTTATTATTAAATTATATATTTAATAATAAAAACAAAGTTAAAACATCTATTATTATTTATATTAATATTAACTTTAAAACGTATGTTATTATTAACAGTAATAATAACAATATTGTTGTTGTTAATGATGAATATGATATTTATTTCTTGATTAAACATTTTTGAAAGATACCTCTGAAGAGAACTAAAAGATTTTACCTATTTGATACAGACTTATCTGTAGAAGTGGAGGAAAATGTATCAATAGGAGAATTTAAACTAATTAATAAGGGAATAGAAAATTTGTTAGAAGAGTGAGAGTTTTGAGGAAAACTTTACTTCTTATCGTTACTATAAACGTATGAAGTATTAACTTATGTCATCTCTCAAATGATTTAGAAAATGATTAAAATGCTTATATAGGTTAATCAGTTGTATCACATGTTTAATTAACAAATTTCATATATGATAACATATATGTTTAAATCATCTTTAAAATATATTATTTTTCCCAAAAGCGATGCTTCGAACATAACAATTAAATGAAACGCTGTTCCATGCTAACTAATTCATTCCAAGTGTAGAATCCACTTTAATATCCATTAGATTCAACACCAACCACTAAATCCTACTAAATAATCAATAAATTTTATTTTCTCCTTGAACTCATGTTTTTTCATTTATAATTTCACTGATGCAATAAACTATGAATCCAAAAAAAATAAGACACTGAACTTAGGAAACTGTTAGCTTCATTACGATGTCCGTAATAACTAGTTTGCACAAACCTGTTATCCACCTTAGAACTCAATTGACTCTGGTCTTACCTTCATTACGAAAACTAGTGGGTCATCAACCTCTATGAAAATAGTATTGAGCCAATTCGGATCACCAATCAACTATTCATTGTGTAAAGGAAATTTTATTTTCCAGGATTACTCATCGTAACAAAGAATCGATTACTATGCTTAGTGCCATATAGACATATAATGCCACTATCTTTGAAATTAAAATTAATATATATGTCAATTTATAAGATGATTTATATGTTAAGAACATCTTATAAGTTCATAAGATGTTGACATTTTACCATAGGATCTTTTATGTTAAAAAAATCCTTATCGGAAAACATTTGAAATTATCAATAATAAATGTAGCCAATAAGCTGAAGGTTAAATACATCTTCATCTTTAAAATTTCGAACAATACAATCTTATTCTGTTCTTCATCCTTACCCAATTACTCCAATATTAAGAATAACAAAAGCTGTCAATTTAAATGAAGCAGTCACGATGGACACTTTAATTTTATTAAAATATTTATTTTCAGCTTGCTGAATTGACCTACCACATTCAATAAAAGATATGTTATTAATGACAATAAATATAATTATATTGTTGTTGTCAATTGTGATGATAATTATCTCTGATATTTATATTCTGGAAAGGAACATACCAAGAAAATAAAAAAGGTTTTACCTCATTTTCTCCAGATAGAGAATTATCAGTGGAAGGGGAAAAGGGGATAACCTAAAATAATTATCATCGGAAAATAAAAGTTGAGAAGTTTTATTTTTAAAAATTGTCAGACTTTATTGAAAAAGGTCTGTACATTTTTCTACTTTTTGTTTATACTGTACTACAACAAGGGTAATTAATATTAACTGTATTAATAAAGGAGGAGATTTAAATGTTAGGTAGTCCGGTTGAATTTTTTCGCAATTTACCAAAAAAGGAATGCCCTGAATGCGGGCAGCATATGCAAGAGCAAGCAGAAAGTTATTTGATGGATTGTGATCATTGTTCATCCAAAAAAGAAGAGTAAAGTGGTTAACTCTCCAGCATTGCTGGGGAGTTTTTAATTTCATTACAATACATTACCGTTTAGGAGAAAATTAGGCAGACATAATTCCTTTGCGCAATCACTTAAAGATTTTGAAGACATATATTTGTACAAAAGTGAACATTGTATCCAGCAAGCGAATTCTCTTTCAGGGGGAGCTATCAGTTTATTAGAAATAAATAGCCAGACCCCAGACCTCTCCGCGAAAATGAATAGGTTTTTTTATCTCTATAAACTAAGTAGTTTTAATTGAATAACTATTCCTTTGGCATCTTAACGACATCTACATAAGTGTTAGACTAGTATCAAACAGTCAAAACTTTAAGCTGAAATACAGGTCGCGAAAAAACTTGGAATATTGTTCCAATGGTATTAAACTAAGGAACTTGTATTAAAGAAAATAGAGGCGCGGCAGCATTTTTCTTTTTTAACTAACAAAGCAAAACGTCATAATTAACCGCGTTTAATTTAATTAGAGGTTTGGATTATTGAAATTTGATGTCAAACTAATCTAAAGGAAGTTATATAAATAAGAACAATATATAAAACATAGTCGATAACGACAATGAAACATATATTAATAATAACAATAATATTAACATATAAAATAGTTACATTTTTAACAATAAAAATAATAACAATCTCTAATTGATTGGCTTTAACTTTTGCACTTCTTCTAAGCACAGAATTTCTACAGACTTTTTTTATGTTTACAATTTGTATAGTTCGGACAATTAACGAATTACAGATATGTATTACGAATAACGGATTTCTTTATAAAAATCTAAGTATCCTGGGCAACAAGTGAAAATCATGGTGATAATAATAACTAATGATTTCTGGTTCTTGTTATCCACTGACTTTTGAGTTTATCTTTGAGATATCCGTTTTTACCAAAAACTGTTAGAGCCAGTGAATCTATCATGTATAAGAAATTTTTATTGCTTTTCATGGAAAGACGTCAGTTTGTCGGATTAGGACATCCTGCTTACATCTCCAATTCAAGGTACTCGGATCTTTTAATTTTAAAAAACAACAGAATGATTCACAATAATAAAATAGCTGCTTACATTTTTCCGTATTTCTACATTTTCAATAAAGGCCTAAACTCTTGTTCATTAAATTAATAAGATGATGGAAAGTACTATGATGACGTCATTTTAACCATACACCAAGATAATAGACGCTTGATACATCCAGTTTTGAGCCAAAGGTTTAACTCCTTCTTATATATCTAATAAAGTATATCTAATAAAGCCGGAAATGTGGAAAAAGGGAAAGAAGATAAATCAGGAAAACTGGGGAGGAAAGGCAACGTTTTCTAAACTAATCTATTTAATTATTAAACAACCTCTTCGAATCTAACCTTATAATCCAACTCTATAATTAATAAAGATTAGGGCAATAAATTTAGAATATGATATCCCTGTGTTTAGCTCATCTTTGAATTCTTTTATCTAATTTCCACCTTAACCAGTTTCACACCCGCTTTTTTTGCATCTTTGACTGCTTTTTTTAACTGCTTTGATACACTTTTATCCTTCTTTTTATTTGTCATATTCAACCTTCCTTTCTAGGATTTTGTAGTATCCAGTATTCCCTTATTCTAAAAAAATATACAAAAGAGTTCTATAATCCCCCTTCCCTCACTATATATCTAATAAAACATGGAAAAGTGGAAAAGTGACCATGAGCTAGATTGAAAAAGTAAGAGGGGGAGAAGGAAAGTGGAGAGCTTAAACCCAATGTTTCAAAACAATGATTCAAAAAAAATTATTTCAAAAAAAGAGGATTTAGAAAGTTTCCCTAAGAAAAGACGACAACCTCGTTCGGATAAATGCCACAATATCAAGTTCCCTGTAACACCTATCATGCAGATGAAATTGCGCACCCTCTGTAAACAAATGGAAAGATTTATTCAAACTAAAGAGGGACAACCTTTAACTCAGACCGCATTTAATACTACCCTCTTACATTTCGGGTTAAATCATATTGATATAGTGGACTGGGTCCAGGATTATAAAGATACCAAAACCTATATGCATACCATGCTGCAAGAAAATAGTTACAAAGTGATTGGTGGTCCGTATGGACTGGCCATTCAAAAACAATTATCAGAACGTAAGGTAGTCTTCATGATAATGGCAAGCGTCTTGCATTGGATTGAAAAGGGTGGTTCTCTTGAAGAAATCCTACAGTAAATTGAATCTTCTTCAAAAAAAATTACAAGGCCTCTCTTCCCCAAAAGGCTTTTTTGACTATATTCTAGGAAGAAATCGAAAGTACCTAACCATTGTCACCGGTTACTACGATTATATAAGAGGAGAAGTGTTTATTGATGACATGTTCGATGTATTAGATGATGTGCCTCGAGGATTTGATTTAGCTGTCCTGATTCATCTGCTTTATAAGGATTTCCTTACCCAAATCAAAAAAGGGAATATAAATAAGCAGGTTGCAGGGTTCCTGCTGTCAGGAAAAGAACGATATCTAGGAGAAAAGAAAGTAGAAAAACGAGTGTTGAAGGCATTGACAGAACGAGTTTTTACGTTCGAATCCATTGAAGAAGAGGTCATCGAGGAGGAGTCCGAAAAAGAGAAGAAAGCCTACATTACGATTCAAATGAAAGAATCTGAAATACTAAGGGGAGAGATTTTTTTACATGACCTCACCCCTTATCTGAACAACGAGCATGTAACAATTGAGGACTTGTTGACCATCCTTTATTTGGACTTCATCAACCAGATCAAAGAACAGGGGAATTCAGATAAAATACAAAAAAGTATTCTTTCTCACCTGAAATCAGCCCTTTAGAAACGATATCAGGTGGGAAACCCCTAAACGATAACTCTAATTTTAGAACAACTTAAAACTTTTACAATACATATTATTGAACACAGCCGGATTGCTTACAATATAAGTAATTGTAGGTAATCAAACTATAATCAGTCTTCTTTTTAATTAGGATTGCTAAGTATGCAAATACCCGTTTGCCAAGATCCCCTAAAATGGCCCATCATTAATCCCCTAAGTCCCTGTGAAGTGAGTAACCAGTACCCATACTCTCCTATTCATTCTAATCCAGTGTAAAAACCAATCCTCCGGTAACCTTAATTGGTGCGGAAGGATTCTTAGCCTGTTCGAATCGGATTTTCCGATTTTTTTCGATCTCGGGAACTAGTCTCATAGTGTTTTCATGATCCTTGATTATTTTTTCTACTTTTGTCTGCTCTCGAGTGACGTCCATCCTCCCAGTATTTATTTTAGAGGACTGCTGTTGCCATAAACTGTTCTGATCTAGCGACCAAGGAGGAGAAGGGAGAGGGACGTCACCTTTTTGATACTGCTTTAATAAGTTGTGAAACTCCTTCGAATGGGCAGCTGTAAACAGAGCTGCCCTTATAATCTGATTTCTATCTAGATGAGTAGCATGAAAAAGGGCATCCACATAGGTTTTGAATACATCATCATAACGAACGGTAGGTCTATATACCATAAAATGACGCCTCCTTTAAAACTTTAATATAGAGATGCATGTAATTGACTGAACATCGGTTCCACTTCGAAATCCATTCGGTTTCCATATGCTAAATATTTTCCGTTGATAAGTGACCATATTAATACCCATTTTGACGTCTCCTGACGTCCTTAGTACAAGGTATGAGCCGTGGCTTGTCTACTATT
The DNA here is from genome assembly GCF_018613415.1 of Bacillus sp. ISL-18. GTDB lineage: Bacteria > Bacillota > Bacilli > Bacillales > Cytobacillaceae > Neobacillus. Next base: position 56,792 of record NZ_JAGGQG010000005.1, read on the forward strand.
CCCAACTTTTTGAGAATCAATCGTATATTTTTGGGATTAAGTGTCCAGAATGGGGAAATAAGATGAATGAGAAGGGAGTAATAAAAATGTGGGGTATGGGCAAACCACGGAGTAAATTAGGGAAGTGGATGGATCAAAAAGGATTAGAACAACAAGATCTAGCCAAGATTGCTAGCGTAAGTAAAAATACAGTAACGAAAGCATGTAGCGATACTGACTACATTCCACGCCCGGACGTCATGAAAAAACTATTGAAAGCAATACGGAAAGTGGATCCTCATTTGAAAATGAGTGACTTTTGGGATATGTGATTGGACAAAACCCTTCATCCTAGAACCTTACGAGTGATTTTCTTAGCCTTTGTTCTGGAAGTAAAAAAATTGGTAATGGAACTAGTTAAGATTCCCAACTTCCATTACCAGCCCAGGTTTATCTCTGTTAATCTGTGAAATAGATCTAAAAGTAAGTGGAAATTCCCATACACGAAAATCTGTCCAGCAATACTTTTATACCGATGATTTTAAGTGTTTTTTGTTTTGAATATAAATAACCATTTTATTGCATTTTCTACCGCCTTAAGGCGGTCTGGCTTAACTTTAGTTTGTGTAGTTCTCGATCTTACTTTTAGAAAGGGTAACTTTATATAGATGAAGATGAAAAGCTTTTCAAATTTTTTGATTTTTAGATACTTTTTACACGTATGCTGGCTCAAGTACAACGTATCTTTTCTTAATCCCATATGCCTTCCTACAAAAAATCCTCTTTCATGCCTGGCCAGAAGAGGGGAGTCTAACAACACCTCTTTTATCAAAAAAATAAGCATCGAATTCCGATGCTTATTTTGCCTTTAACCATTCCTTCATTTTTTCAATATTCTCAGTATATGGGCGTTTAATTAAGTTCCTTTCATATCTGGATAAGGTACTATGGGAAATGCCCATTTCATTAGCCGCCTGTGAAATGCTTAATCCTCGGTCAATTCTTTCCTTGTTTACGTTTTCAGGGGTCACTAACTTTTCTTCCACCGCTTCAATCGAAGCTGCCGCCTCTATTTCCGTTAAACCTTTTAACATGGTCGAAAAGTTTACGGGTTCATAATCATGGTCTTCAATCATCAATAAATCCCGGTCATCCCCAATTCCTGTGATTTCAGTGGGTGGAATAATTTGAACACGTGCTTTTAACCAAGTGTTTGCGAACCAGTTTCTCTCCTGCTCAATTTGCTGTTCCAAGTCTTTTTCCTTATAGCTCCACTCTTTAATGATTCCGTCCATTTGTAAGGTATCTAATATTTCTTCAAATTGCTCCTTAATCCTTGAACCATATCGAGGGTTCACATCTAAATCCATGACGTTTAGCAAGCCTTTTTCTCCACCGATATGATAGGCTCTTAAATAGTCGGCACTCTTTTGACGAATCCTCCACTGCCAGGATAGATAGCGTGATAACCGTTTATGATACTTTTGCTTCGTTGGATGGTATTCGAGTGTCTTTAATGCTAATAAACCACTGCTCTTTTGGGATCCGAACAAGAAGTTGGAAAGTAATTCCCCTGGACGGATACTGCATTCATATATACCAATCGGATTATCCCCCCGGTAAGCAACCGTTACGCTATCCACCAAAAATAACGGATTGAATTGCACTTGACCAATTTCTTCAAAGTTACCCTGATCCTCGTTTATGAACCTCAAATTTTCTCGTTCAATCCGAATCCATATGGTCGTAAGAGCAGCCAATCTTTTCATAATATCGTCCCGTTCTTTTTTCCGATAAGAGGTATGATATCCATCTGAATCTTCGCTTCGTCCTTGCAACCTCCTTAGATTCAAGGCATCATCAGTATGAAAATGAATCATTTGGTCTTTATGAGTGGCCTGCTGCATCCATAGTATGGAAACGATATCGAATATATCTGCTGTTAAGTCATCCATCGAGGTTATGGCTTGAGAGGTGAGATTTTTCCATTGCTCTATCGCTGCATTGGATTTCATTTTTAGATAGGCATCTTCGGATCTAACCTGGGCAGTCGCTTCTAATGCCTTCTCGGCAATCTTTGCAGTAGGTATTTCCGTTGCAATGTCAAATTCATTTTTACTGATGGTTTCCCTTAATTTATGAAATAATAAAGCTGAACCGGAATCTGCAAAATTCTGATTTAACAAAGAATTTATTACTTGTCTATTACTAGATTTTAATGAACTGAGGGTAGTCTCTTCCCCAACAATCCGTATGTATGGACTGACAAAACTACGAATTTCGTCTTTATATTCCTGGACCCATTGTTCCATATTCTCAAATTTCAATTGATGGTCTTTCCCTAAACGATCCATGATCACGAAAAAAGCCTTTAAGGATTGGCAAGGCTGATATTCTCCTTCACTTGCCATAAGATGACGGATATCTTCATTCCACTCAACGAAGAGTTGAGGTTGATCTGGAAAAACCGTCTTCGTAACGTTCAAAAATTTATTTTGCAAGGTATTTAACATGATTCTTCACTCCGTCCTTCCCTGATCGGCCCTATGTTTTCAAATGAGCTGTTTTGAATGTAATCATGGAAAATATCTGTTTCTATAATACCCAAATCATGCAAAAAGCTGATGGATTCAAAAGAAAGGAATTGAGCAATCGGATTTTTTTCTAGGATGATATTTATCAACTGTTTGATGTCCTTTTCTTGATAAAGAATATAATTCCCCGCACATTCGTTAATTTCTTCAGGTGAATAGATGGTTTCTCTCATAGGATAATTATGTTTACATTCATATACTATTTCACCATCGGTATAATATGTAGTTAGACCAGATTCTTTACTAGTCTTATAGTATTCAATCTGTTTTCGAAACCATATGGGACCACTTGATAAGCTGATTACTGGTTTAGGCAGCACACCACGAAAATGATAGGTGGAGACCTTTCTCCGATCCCATCCAAGGATTTCCCCCGCCTCTTTAACACCTACTAAAAAACCCATCCATATTTCCCCTTATATACCGTATAAGGTTATTATGATTGAGGATTGTTGCATTTGTCAACACGTCTTTGTCCTTATAAAATCCATGGTTTACTTTCTACATCAAGGGTACCCCTAGATGTGCAACTATTTCTTGCTTGACGTTTCCACTCACAATGTGCATACTATTTATTTCTAATGATCCTTTCTTCAAACAAAATAGAGATATGCTCTCCATTAACTGGTCGCGCACTAATATCTTCACTTTGACGGTTTCTCTCACAATGTGCACAACCTTTGAGTTCTTAAAAGCCCTCCATCCCAAAAATCACAGACATGTGGACTTTTACTGGTAGAACTCTTGTAATCTCTACTTTAGAGGTCCTCTCACAATGTGCATAACCTCTTGTTTTTCATAAGTCATCCATTTTAGAATAGCACCTTTACTGGTCGTGTGCTTATATTCTCAACTCTGACGTTTCCTTTCACAATGTGCACAGCTTTTTGTTTTCCTCCTAGTCATCCATTCCTAATCACAGGCTTATGACATTCTACGGATCGTGTGCTTAATTCTCTTCTTTGACGTTTCCTTTCACAATGTGCACAGCTTTTTGTTTTCCTCCTAGTCACTCATTCCTGAATCACAGGCTTATGACATTCTACGGATCGTGTGCTTACATTCTCTTCTTTGACGTTTCCTTTCACAATGTGCACAGCTTTTTGTTTTCCTACTGGTCACTCATTCCTGAATTACAGGCTTATGGCATTCTAGTGAACGTATGCTTATATATTCTCTATTTTGACGTTTCCCTTCACAATGTGTACAGCTTTTTGCTAACCTAACAGTCATCTATTCCTGAATCCCAAGCTTATGACAATCTACTGGGCGTGTGCTTATATTCTCTTCTATGACGTTTCCTTTCACAATGTGCACAGCTTTTGTTTTCCTATAAAAGTCATCTATTCCTGAATCCCAAGCTTTTGACATTCTACTGGGCTTGTGCTTATATTCTCTTCTTTGACGTTTCCTTTCACAATGTGCACAGCTTTTGTTTTCCTAAAAGTCATCCATTCCTGAATCTTAAGCTTTTGACATTCTACTGGCGTGTGCTTATATTCTCTTCTTTGATGTTTCCTTTCACAATGTGCACAGCTTTTGTTTTCCTAAAAGTCATCCATTCCTGAATCTCAAGCTTTTGACATTCTACGGATCGTGTGCTTATATTCTCTTCTTTGACGCTTCCTTTCACAATGTGCACAGCAATTCTTCATGAATACCGTCATTCAGGAAGAACAGAGATTGATTTTTATTGACTGGTCGTGCACTAATACTTACTACTTTGACGTTTCCTTTCACAATGTGCACAGCTTGTTAAAGATCATCCATTTGAATAAGAGGGGATATGCTTTCGATTTTTGGTCGTGCTCTTATTTTTTCAACCATGATGTTTCCTCTCACAATGTGCACATTTTTAATAGAGAGGTATGCTCTCCAAATTACCGGTAATGCACATATATTTTCTACTTTGACGTTTCCTCTCACAATGTGCACATTTTTAATAGAGAGGTATGCTCCCCAAATTACGGGTAATGCACCTAAATTTTCTACTTTGACGTTTCCTCTCACATTGTGCACATTTTTATATAGAGAGGAATGGGGGTCGTGCACTTACATTTTCCACTTTGACGTTTCCTTTCACTATGTGCACAAATGAATCCACGAATCATTGTTACTCCTATCTTACTCAAAACTGTCCATCATAAAAAGATTGACGCTTCCTTTCACTGTAGTGCACCAGTAAATCCTGTGCAACTTTTTTTTGCCTGACGGTTGCTCTCACATTGTGCACAAGATCTTGAAACCACTATGTTTATATGTCGGATGAAAACCTATTAATGAATGGAAAAAATTAAATCCTATCTAATATAAACACAAAATATTGCAAAGTTTTCTCTTTCTAATGTTTGAATATGAAAGATAATGACGTTTCCTCTCACACAAATCAGCAAATATTCCTGTGCAAGTTTTTGGTTCTATTTTTGGGTTTTGATTAAACCTTTGAGAGAAACGCTGATTTAACAACATTTCTCTCAATCCAGTTATCTAGCAAGCATGACGTTTCCTGTCACATTATGCACAAATCATAAAAAATAATGACGTTTCCTTTCACATAAAAAAATTCAAAGTTTTTTTCAAACCCTTGTCCCCCAAGGGTTTCACGCCTATTGTGCAACTTTGAAAATCCCTTAATAAAGGGCATCATTTCCTCGATTTCCATTCTGCTATAATTCAAGCTAGGAAAATAGACGAGAGGAGGGCCTACAATGAAGAGTAAAATGAGAATTGACGGATTTAGAATGCATCATGCCATACTGGAAGAATTCCGTTTTCTACGCGATGAGTCATTTGAACGCCCTCCTGCATCATGCTATGTCGTTTATATGACCATGTTAAAACAACTTGAAGTAGAACAGAATCAACGGGGCGTGCTAAAAGAATATAATCTTTCTGCTTGGGCAAAGAAACTTGGAATCTCGTATTCTACGCTTTGGGGAGGAAAGAAGTATTTAGAAGATCATCATTTCGTGAGAGAGGAAATACACGAAGGATTGCCTGTTCTAGTGCTAAAAGATGTGGAAAAGTATAATACACCTGAACAAAATGGTGGGGTTCTCAACTACTTGATCATACCACATGGCCTTTTTGAAACAAATATATTAGCAGAATTCGTTCGTACTTCAAATCCGGAAGGGATTGAACTGCTCTTATCCTTACTTAACCAATTTCGAACTGGTATGTCTTTTAGTAAAACAGGTGAGGTAGAGAAAATAAAGCAAGAGCGGACGATGAAGACACTCAAATTACAACTTAACAAAAATGCAAAAGGAGTCCGTAAAACATTGAGCGTGTTAGAGGCTCTATTTTCCATTGAATTTACTGGGATTGAAATCCGTGGGAAACAATTATGGATTAAGAAGATTTCCTTTTCCTTAAAACCGGAATGCGTGGAAGAGAATACAGATGAATTCAATGTTAATCCGCTCATGGCAAAATTATCGAAAGAGCTAACCTATTTCTTAGATGGTCACCAAATAAAATATAAACCAAGAGACCAAATCGATGTCATGCTTTCTTTTAAACAGGAAGTAGTGAATAAGCTGAACTATCTCATGGATGACGAAAACGAGAAATTCACTGTGCGTGATCGTTTCATGAAAAAATACTTCTTAGACATAATGGATTCGATTGGAGAGGTTATACATACGGAAAAACAACGAAAAGGATCTTTCCAATTTTACTCAATCGGTGCTTTTTTCAGAATGGCCTTCAGAAGGTATTTTATTGGATCTGTAAAAGAGCTGCCTAGGGAGCTTATTCATGAAGCTAAGATGAGGGAGTATGCTGCAACGGGCCAATTTCCGGTACTCCACAATTTAATTTAATAGAGACAATCAGCCTTGTGAAAAAAAAATGACCATCACAGGGCTATTGGTCTATCAAAAAAAGAAATCGCAAATTAAATGCTTAATAAAAAATTCCTTCCTTTTTTTCTGTCTAAGAATTATCACAGAAGAAAAAAGGGGGGGATTTTTTTTTTGAATATTGTATTCCGAATGATTACTTGTGTATTAGTGAATAACTGGATCAATCATAGAAGAAAAAGGGAGGAATTTTTTTCATTGAATATGGTGTTCCGAATGATTACTTGTGTATTAGTGAATAACTGGATTAATCATAGAAGAAAAAGGGAGGAATTTTTTTTTGAATATAGTGTTCCGTATGATTACTTGTGTATTAGTGAATAACTAAAATATGTCCTTGTGAATATGTAAATAGTATTAATAAATGCTTGTGAAAAACTGGATTCTATTACATACTCTTTGTGAAATAGTGGAAACTATGTTATTAATCATCTCCAAAATTGCTGAAAGCCTTGTTGTATAACGGATCCACTCGAAATAGTAAAAGTGCCTATTAATTTTGTTCTTTTACTAAATATATATTTTCTTACTAAATATATATTCTTACTAATTATGTTTTTTACGATGAAAATCCATGAATATATTAAACTGGTATTTAATACCCTATTAAAAATTTATTTCTATTATTAAAAACAAATGGACTATTCTTTTTAAAAGGCTTATTGAAGGTGTTTACAGCATCCGCCAAACTGGCTCATTAAGCATTCGTGTAACCAAAAACTAGGCAGGTTAGTGGAATAAAAAGTGCTAAAAAAGGGATGAAGAATATATAAAAAGGAGTCGGAAGATGGCAGGTGAAAAAAATGGACATTTAGTATTGTAATCGGGGTATGTAGTGCTGTCCTATTTGTAGGAGGGGGCCTTTTATTGAGAATTTACAAGGTCGATTTTAATAAAAAACTTCAGATGGCCATAACATTTGAAAACAATGACGTTAAGCCAGAGGAAGTTGCTTACAAATTTTGGTTCGAGCTTATAAAGCCTTATCAGGAAAGAAATCTATCACCGTGGGCGAGGCTGATTGATGCTAGATTTAACAAATTTCAACTGTTAATGGGAGAAAAAAAGGATTTTGCAATAGCAGCGACCTTTTGGGTTAAGCCGGAAAGTGAAACGTGGAGTATCTTCCACAACTGGGGTAAACGGCAAAAAGATGGGACCATTCAGAATATCCATTGGACGATGGGAATCAAGAATACAGGAAAGAAAGAATATAGGCATACAAGATTGAGGAAACCTCAAATGCGGTAGCAGGACTAGCACTTGTAAAAGAACATTATCAAAAGGAAGCGGGTGTGAAGGTAGCTAATGAAAATAACCGCTATTTCACTCAATCCCTTTAGCAGCAAATATGTACGGAGGACCAAGTTTAATGAACAAAAGGGCACTGAGACCCATCAGGTTAGGATTACTGGCCTCCACCCCTTGAATAGGCATGACATCAGAAATTAGGGCTTTAAAGTGCCATGTTAAGGCATACAGAGTTACACTGGGCGGCAGCTCTACGGACTGTTCAGAAAGGAAAGAGCACCTTTCTGACAATCCGTAAGTGTGGCTTCGGCATTAAATGAACCGATAACCACGGAATGTACGGCTCACGCCTACATTCCGTAGGTTCCTGTTCATTTACGGCTTACACTGCTATATCGAACGAGCCGAAAACCAGAAAACCAAAAGATTGAAAGACCAAAAGAATAAAAGACAAAAGGAGAGCAGCCGAAAGGGCTGCTTTTATTGTTCAGTTTGTTTCAGCCAGGCAGCCTTATGGCTGCTGTTTTTCTTTAGAAATCATGATTTAAAAGAAATTCTTTGAAAATACATAGTTCCTGCTTCTGGTCACAGCACTACGGACTTTTCAGAAAGGAAAAACGTCTTTCTGTCATTCCGTACGTATAACTTTGGCACTAATAGGCCCGATAACACTGTCGGTACGTCTGGTGCCTACATTCTGTAGGTTCCTGTTCCATTTACGACGGAACCAGCGTACCAAACGGGTCGAAAACTTAAGACGCTGGGCTCTTTGCCCGAACCCAGCCAACGGGATGAATATGTAACCAGATATTAACAAATGATATTTAGGATAATACAAATTCTATTACAGGTGATCTGCATGCAACTCGTGAACAAGCTAAAGCAACTACAGGATAAATTAAATGATTTAAATAAAGACAATAAAAACATTCGTTTCACTCAATTAAACAAATCATATATTGATTTAACATCAATGCCTAAGGGGAGAGCTAACTCGCCTTTTGATATAATTCAATGTCTACTTCATGGGCCGAAGGGAGGAAGGTTCCAAGTCACTGATTCAAAAAGTCCAATAGCTGAAGAAATACGGTGGACTAATCAATTCAAAGACTTAAATAAAGAATGGACGGCTCGACATTTATAGACTGGTGAACGCGATTTATATTTAGGCTTTCCATTTGTCTCTGGCACATTACAGGATGGAACCTTTATCCATGCTCCTATACTTTATTATCCAATACAGTTAACAAAACAAGATGGCGATTGGTTTTTGGCATTTGAAGAAGAAGGTGAGATTATATGGAATCGTTCTTTAATGTTAACCGTGCAGCAAGCAAATGAAATTCGTATCTCGGAGGATAAGTTTGGACAGGCTCTTTTATTTTCTAGCCATTTGAATATACAGGAATACCTTGAAAAACTTTGGGATTTTGGATTTCCAATAAACTCTCCTCTTCCGAATCAAGGTAGGCATCTTGTGTCCTTGCATGATTATTTGACCCCCTTTCGAACGGCTAACGTTGGAAAAGAAAAAAGAAAACATTTTTCGTGGGATGACATCCAAGTTCCGTTGACAATTGTACAGCATGCTATTCTAGGTCAATTTAGCCAAGGAAAAAAGGCATTTCAAAAGACTATCAAGCTTTAATTAAAGAAGTCGAGAACGGTGAAAAAGCCGAGTTAATATCGATCCTTTTAAATGAAACAGATCCTGCGCCCACAGGGATAGAAGACAACCGGATAACTCATGTGGACAAAGGACCCGAAGAAGACAATTTCTTTTTACTTCCTACCGATTCCTCTCAAGAAGAAGTAATATTAACCGCTCGATTTGAACGGGGATTAGTAATCGATGGACCGCCAGGGTCAGGGAAATCACAAGTGATTGTTAACCTAATGGCGGATACTCTACGCCACGGCAAACCTGTGTTGCTAGTTGCCGAAAAAAAGACAGCGTTAGCAGTTGTACTTCAACGTCTTCAGGAGATTGGGTTAGAAGATTTTGTAGCATTAGTCCATGATGAAAAAGATGACCGAAAGGTCTTGTATAAGAAGATTGTCCAAAGATTAGGAAATCCCCTCGAAGTCGATTTGGAACAGATTAAAGAGGAATACGTAAAATGCTCGAATGATATTGCAACAAAAACATCTTATCTAAACAACATCACTAACACTCTTTGGGATGCCCAGCCAAACGGTCTATCTCTCTTCCGGATGTATGATCGCTATCTGCCATATCGAGGAAGAAAAATGAAGTTTAGCCTTCCATCAACCGCATATGATTTGAAGGAGCCGGAATTGAAGTCAATTAAAGAAAAGTTGGAACGATTAGGTCGTTATGATATACGGTATCGCCATTCTGATTATCCGTGGGGTAAACGAAAAAGCCTTTCATCGATGACTTTAGATCAACGTAATCAGTGGCTCGAATCCTTTGATAACCTCTTTATCAATATGAAAGAGGAAACTGATTTACATCAACAATTGGAAGCATGGAATCTGCCCGTCAGTTACCTACAACTCCATAGGACTTTGATTGAGCAAGGACAAGCTCTCCTACAAAGGGTAATGGACCAAAAGATGCTTGCGAAATGGTCTTGGAAACGGTGGACACGGAAGAATAGAGAATTTTTTATTCAATTAGGAGGGACCTCCGAACTCGAATGGGACAAGCTATTGGAAAAGTTCGCTCATATTCGAGTATGGAGTGAAATTCGGGAGAAAAACGAAAAGAAGATTAAGGGATTAACCATTCTCTTTCCTGATTTAGTCCTACAAAAGAAATTAGAGGGATGGAAAAAAGGAGAGTCCTTAAAAGAATGGGTTCAACAACTGCGACACACTTTGCAATCAGATTGGGATTCCATGAAACAGGCAGACCGTGAAGTAGAAAACCTCACACTTGTCATCCGTTCCATTTACGAGAAGTGTTTGCAAGAAATTCCTCCAATGAAAGATCAGCCGATTGGAACACAATGGTGGGAACAAGTTGAAAATGCATACTTAGAGTACTGGATTCATTGGGCGGAGGATGCCAATCCCCACATTTATGATATTTCGGAAGGAGAGTTTGAACTACACCGAAAACAGTACGGAGAGATGTTAGATCGAAAACGAGACGTGGCAGCAGCCTACCTTCGTTTAAAACTACAACAGGCTTTAACGGAGGTCCTGGAAAAAGACACTAAAGAGATCGTTTATCGTTGTGGTCAAAAAAAACAAATATGGCCCATTCGGAAATTACTACAATCATACCCAGATGTTCTTTCGAAGATTATACCAATATGGTTGGTCTCCCCTGAAATAGCTAGTTCTGTCTTTCCTTTGCAAAAGGACTTGTTCGACCTTGTTATTTTTGATGAAGCAAGTCAATGTCCAACTGAAAATGGCATTCCTGCGTTATATCGTGGAAGAAGGTTAGTGATTGCTGGAGACGACAAACAGCTTCGTCCTACAAAAGTAGGAAAGAAAAGTTTTTCTATGGATGAAGATGATGATGAATACATCGAAGAAATCCAAACAGCTGAGTCCTTACTTGACCTAGCCATTCGAACTTTTAAGCGAAAGCCCCTCCAATGGCATTACCGGTCGAGATTTGAGGAGCTTATAAACTTCTCGAACCATGCGTTCTATAAAAATATCCAGGTTGCGCCCAATGTTCTACCAACCCAAGATCCGCCCGCAATCCAATGGTTTAAAGTAGATGGTGGGGTCTGGGTTAACAATTCGAATATGGAAGAAGCTAAAAAGATAGTGAATTTGATTGTAGAACACTATCAACGACAAGATCCCCAGACCTTAGGTGTTGTAACGATGAATCAAAAACAATCAGAATTAATAGAAACCCTCATTAAACAACGCGTGGCAGAAGACCCTGAATTTGCGATGGCCTTTAATCGGATTATGAGTCGGGAACTAGAAAAGACCTTAATCATTCGTAATATCGAGAACATACAAGGAGATGAACGAGATATTATGATATTTTCCATCACTTATTCTCGGGATAGTAGTGGAGAGATTTATGCCCGATATGGTTCTCTTAACCAAGTTGGAGGAGAAAATCGCTTAAACGTAGCGATTACACGTGCTAAAGAAGGAATTTGGATTGTATCCTCTATTCATCCATTAGAGCTACCGGGGGATGAAAAAAATCCAGGAGTTTACTTCTTTAAACGTTATTTGGAATACGCATTTGCAATCGCCGAACGGAATCTTCAAGGAGCACAAGCAGTACTAGCCAATATGAATGCCGATTATAAGATACAACATGATAGCCTTAGACCTCCAAAATTTGATAGTATTTTTGAGGAAGAGATCTTTGATGCTCTAGTGGCAAAGGGATACCTTATACGTACCCAAGTGGGAGCTTCCACATATCGCATTGATTTAGCAGTAGTGGACCCAAATAATCCTCGTCGGTATCTACTCGGTATTGAGTGTGACGGAGCAATGTATCATAGTTCGAAAACTGCTCGGGAACGGGATGTAACAAGGCAACGGTTTCTGGAGAATCGTGGGTGGATAATTGAACGAATTTGGAGTAGGAACTGGTGGAAACGTCCAAATGAGGAAATAATGAGGATTGAAAAAAGGATACAGGAATTAGTAAAGGAATCGGAAACCAAAATGACCTCTTGAAAAGTCATGAGGTTTCTTTTTTTCGTACTTTGTTAAAATAAATAGTCGTAGTTTTTAACTTAAGGCTGGGTGTTTACTTCAAAAATATGGGCTTAAGGGTTTAGGTGAAGAATACCGAACCACTTAGACGGCAGCACTACGGACTGATCAGAAAGGAAAAAGCATCTTTCTGTCATTCCGTACGTGTCGCTTCGGCATTAAATGGACCGATAACCACGGTCTGTATGGCTTATGCCTACATTCCGTAGGTTCCTGTTTCATTTACGGCTTACACCGCCATACCGAACGAGCCGAAAACCTAAAAACCAAAAGATTGAAAGATCAAAAGAATAAAAGACAAAAGGAGAGCAGCCGTTTTCGGCTGCTTTTATTGTTGATTTTTCCCTTTTGCCTTCCGAATCGTAAAACAAGCGCAAGCTTTCTAACCTTCCAGCCGGCAGGACACCCGAACCTTTCCGGCTAGAAGCTAAGAAAGCGAGTCAATCAGTCAAGGGGCAAAAAACTTTTTCGCTTAAAAGCGACTAACGCAACAGCAAAAAACTTTTTGTGCAAAGAGCGCCCTTGACCCATTCCCTATGCGTGTTTTTCGTTCTACTTGCAAAAGGGGAAAAATCATCCCCTTTTGGGGAAGTAGTTCGCTTCGCAAGGCAAAAGAAAAAATGAAAGAAAAAATCAAAACAAAAGGGAGTTTTGAAAAATGGAATTCATGTCAATCTTTGAAGTCGTTCGTATCAAACAAGAAATTAAGGAAACATCTGAACCATTTGCACAGTATGCTGTTCGTTCACCAGAAGATGCCCAAAAATTAGCGGCCTCTTACATTGCGGATGAAGACCGGGAAGTGCTTCTTGTGATGATGCTCAATACAAAAAATCAGGTGGTTGGGCTACATAGAGCTCATGTAGGAAGCTTGAACGCAAGTATAGTTCATCCTAGAGAGGTAATGAAATGCGCTATTCTCAATAATGCTGCATCCATTATTGTCAGCCACCAGCACCCGAGCGGAGACCCCACACCAAGCCGGGAAGATATCGACATCACCAAGCGACTTGCAGAAGCAGGGAAAATTTTAGGCATTGAAGTCCTTGACCATGTCATCGTTACCCATACCGGGAAGCATGTCAGCCTAAAGGAGAAAGGTTATCTATAAAAATACCAAAAATGCAAGGGGGATTTTTCCTCCTTGCTTGAAAGGAGAAATCAGACTTGATTATTATCGTATCTGATTTTTACCAAGATGAGGCGGAAGCAATTGAAAAGGCAGGTCTAAAAGATGAAATTGAATACCATGTAATGGAATACGGTTGCAAGCCAAAGAAAATTTATATCCTTCCATTTATTGAGGCAATGAGTGACAAATATAAACCAACAAAACATCAAATGATCTTATCAGTCGAAAATTGAATCAAAAAACATCGGCCGGATCAGCGCCGATGTTGGTTCACGAATGGATAAAAAACATTCGTTTTTTCTTTATTATATGACGCAGGCATCGAGCCTGCTTGAAGGTTGCCGAAGCAACCTTTTGAAAGATTATTCGGAGAAGAAAGGAAACCATTTGTTAGGCAAATGGTCTTTTCAATAAATTATAAGATTTGTACATAAGGAAGCTCTGAAGATGCACCGTCTATAGTCAATAATTGAATTAAACCATACCGTTATTTCCTATTTTACCATTCAGTTTGTTTTATCCAGCCTTAAGGCTGCTGTCTTTCTTTAGAAATCATGACTTTAAAAGAAATCCTTCAAAAATACATAGAACCTGCTTCTGGCGGCAGCACTACGGACTGATCAGAAAGGTAAAGCGTCTTTCTGTCATTCCGTACGTGTCGCTTTGGCACTATATGGACCGATAACCACGGTCTGTACGGCTATCGCCTACATTCCGTAGGTTCCTGTTCCATTTACGGCAGGCCGCCGTACCAAACGAGCCGAAAACCTTTAAGTGTTCCTTTTATACATGGAGACCTTAATGGTCATTCTTAGGAATATGCTATCTTTTCTGAGGCTTTCCCAGTCGGTTATGCTGTAGGTATGGTACTACTTACGAAGTTATCGAAAACCTATCAAACTATGTACCTCGGTTTAACCGGAGGAGGTCTTTAAATTCATACTCTTGTTTTTTGTAAATTCAATTCCTATTGCATGGTGTCTGAATTGTTTGGGGAAATGTTATTTCCTTTTTTCAATGCCCAAAGTGCAGCAATTTTTCAGCCTGAAGCTCCCAGAGATCGTTTGACCCAACTAAGTGCAGTTAGATTACTTTTCCTTCGAGTTACCATGCCGTTAGGGATATTGTTTGCTTCCTCATCATTTTTAGATTTAAGTACGCGTCAAATATATGCGATTATTGGCATGGTGACCGTCTTATCTGGATTATTACACCTCTTTGCTTCATTTTCCCAACCCGATAACGATTTACTTGCAAACAAAAAACAAGTTACCAAAAAGCGTAAGTTCAGAAATCTGTAACATACGCTTTTTTAAAGAAAATAAAGAATTGTTATGTCGAATGTTCCTTAGCGTATGTTTCCCTGTTTTGCTACCGGGACCCCTTTTTGGAGCAAATCAAACGTAAAAAAAGAGCATGGCTGTAAAAAGCCGTGCTCGATTGATTAAGAGATTTTTTTATCGCTTTCGTGCGGAAATAATCCTTCGATTTGTTGCTTCCATCCTTCCAAATGCACAAAGCGATGCTTCTGCAAATTAGCTGTAAGAATTTCGGCTTTAGTCATTTGGGAAAGTTGCTTCCAATCACCTTCAAAAACATAAGTGGCATTTCCGTATTCGAAGATATAAAGATTTTGGTTGGTAAAACCAAAGATAACATATCCTCGATAGCCATTCGTTCCGATGGCGTGGAAATCAGGTTGGTACTGAGAAATCGTTTCTAGCCTGTCGCTGACGATCGTTTTTTTGTTTTTTGTCAATTTTTCCATTACAGGAGCAAGATGACTCCGTAATGAAGAAAGGATTTTTTATTGCTGTTTTTTATGCCCATTAGAGAAGCTATGAGCAAGGAAAGTTCGTAAATGGAAGAAAATACGACGTAACAAATAATATCTTAACCTATACGAATTCTTAGAATGCACTTTTTGGTTATGTCGCACTTGGCGTAAATTGGTGACATACTCCGTTTTTATAAACTTTATATATTCATGTAACTCTTAAAAGTAAATGCTATTCTTCTAATCATTTGCATCCTTAAGGAAAACACATTACAAATTACATTAGAACTCAATATTGTTTTAAATAAAAATGAAGGATGGAATCAATTTAAATTTCATGTCAAAACCCCCCTGCAAGCACAGCTGCAAGAAGACGGATCCATTGAATTTAAAGATGGACAAGAAAATGTAGTATTTACTATTCCAAAGCCATTTATGAGCGATTCGAATATAAACGCTCAATCAGGTGAACCTCAAGTCTCTAATGGGGTCTCTTTTAAACTGGATAAAGTGGAAGATGGTTATATATTAGTAGTGGTAGCTGACAAGGATTGGCTGACAGATCCCAACCGGGTTTATCCTATTTATATTGATCCCTCTACAACTTTATCAGATAGTAGTGATACCTTTGTCTCAAGTGCTTATCCTTCCACCAACTATGAAGCATTTTGGGAATCTACAGGGGGCTATTATTCATTAAAAACGGGTTATTATGATGGGACAACCGGAACCAACTATTCATTCGTAAAACCCAATATTTCCAAACTATCGGGAGCCATTATAGATACGGCAACATTTAATATTTATACCGCCCATTCTTATTATCCCTCCACAGCAACCGGGGTGTGGCTAGATCGGTTAGATGGGAATTGGGCTTCCAACACCTTAACGTGGAATAGTGTACCACCTTCTGTAAATATTGCATCAGCATCCGTTTATCAAGGACAAACCGCCTCATTCAACGTACTGAATACGGTGAGGGATTGGGTATATGGAAACAAAACAAATTATGGATTTAAGCTTCATACAAACGGAAATGGACAAACCTATTGGAAAAAGTTTTACGCGTCTGAAAATAGTACAAAAAAGCCTAATTTATCCGTAGATTACCACTATCCGACGCTAGATGCTCCACAAGGGACGGCACTTTCCAACAATAACGGAACAGGAGGATATGTCAATTTAAGTTGGAGCAATGTGAGGGGAGCCACAGGCTATAAAGTTTGGATTTACAATGGTAAAGACTACGAATCATTTGACGCAGGGACTTCATTAAGCTGGACTTCAAAAGGAAAAGGTATCTGGCCTACTTCTGCTGAAATTGAGGAAGGACGTTTTTCCCTCCATCATGATTCACAAGGAACGGAACTGGCTTATTCTCCGACGCCGGTCTATCAAAACTCGGGAGGACCATATGGCAATTCCCGTTACTATTTTATCCGTATTTCCGCTTATTTCGAGTGCGGAGAAACAGGATTATCGAGCCCTTACACACCTCTTATGCCGATGGATACTCCTAAGGCAAAGACATATGCAAATCCTACAGATTCGACTACAGGTTATGTCAATCTGTCTTGGCCAAAAGATTCTCTTGCGGCAGGGTATAAAGTGTGGATTTATAATGGGAAAGATTATGAATAATTTGATGTGGGAGATACAGATAATTGGACCACACAGGGAAAGAACATTTGGCCTACTCCTGCTGAAATTACGGGTGGACGATACACACTGCATCATGACGGCGCAGGCACCGAATTGGCTCGAGATCCATCGCCTGTTTATAAAGTATCAGGCGGGGTTTATCCGACAAGTACCAATTATTGGTTCCGTGTCACAGTTATAATGATGGAGGAGAAACCCCACTTTCTAACTATGCTTTTGTCTATATTCCAGGACAAGAAACCTCGTATCTTGGGAGAGAAGAATTTTGGGCATCAATCCCTGTTGTTGGTGGAATAGTCAATGCGTTTACCGGAAACCTATCACTCTCAGAAACTGATTTTGAGTTAGATGGTCGGGGACCAGACGTAACAATAAATCGAACTTACAATAGTCAAGATACAGGTACTGGGTTATTCGGTAAGGGATGGTACAGTAATCTGGAACAGAAAGTGACAGAACAGGCAAATGGAGATGTTCTGTTTACCGACGATGATAAGACCATTCATCGTTTTCGAAAAGTAGCCACCAATCAATATGAAGCACCACTAGGTGTTTATCTGGAACTAACCAAAGATGGAAACGGCTTTTATCTGAAGGATAAAGATCAAAGTATCACTTCATTTGACACGACAGGTAAACTAACCTCTGAAAAAGATGACAATGGAAATAAGATTACGTATCAATATACTTCCGGAAAATTAACAAGTATAACCGATGCATCCGGCCGTATCATATCCCTTCAATATCAAACAGATGGCTTTATTTCGAACGTTACCTATGAGACTCGGGTGGTTTCCTATACGTATAATACAGGGAATCTAACAGAAGTAAAAACGCCCGAAAATCGGATTGATAAATATGGATATGAGAACGGAAAGCTGCGTTTTGTTTATGATCCGAAGCACACGACAGATACTCCTTCTGTCACAGAATATGTCTATACTACTGATAAACTTACAGCTGTGAAGGATGTATTACTGAAACAAACCACTCTATCGTATAATACGGCTTTACGGGAAGTAACCGTGACAAACCCAAAAGGCACGTTAGATGTTTATACCTATAGTGAAGCTGGAAATCCAGTCAAAACGGTAATGGACTCAACCAATCTAAAGCTTACGACGACGTATCAATATGAAAACAATAATTTGATTAAGAAAACAGACCCCAAAGATCAAGGGGTAAGAACTTTCGAAACCTATGCGTTTGATGGAAACGGAAATGTTACACAAGAAACAGATGCAGTGGGAACAAGACATACGAATACAATGCCAACAATGATATTACTACGGCCGTTGATAAGGAAGGTGACCCCACAACTGTTGCCTATGAAGATACCAATGCTGTCTCCGAAACAGATGTAGCAGGAAAAACAGCCTCTGTCACAAATTATGATACTTATGGGAATGTTACAGAATCTAGTACAGAATTAGCTCCATCCAGGAACCAGGTTTCTAATCCAAGCTTTGAGAATGGTTTAGACTCTAATTGGACTAAGAATTCAGGATTGAATAGCGGAACAATTAGTGTAGTGGATGTGACTTCACCTGCAAGAGGATTGTCGGGAGGGAAAGCCCTTCGATTAGACAGTAGTAACGCCGCCTCCACTACTACTCAACATGGTTTTTTGGCAGCTACTCAAGTAATTACAGTAAAACCTAATACAACCTATACCTTAAGCGGGTTCATTAAGGCGGAAGGCTTAGAGAAGGCACATGCATTCTATAATGTGCAGTATATGGATGCCCAGAACCAATCCTTACTTTGGATAGCAAACCGCCATAATAAAGTGACAGGCACAACCAAGTGGCTGGAACGCCAGTTGTCATTTACGACTACGGAAAACACGGCAAAAGTTAAGATTTATCTTGAATTTGAACATCGTGATAGTCAGGCAAAAGGATCCGCCTTATTCGATGCAATCCAGTTAGAAGAGGGATCAGTATCATCGTCCTTTAATCCAGTGGTCAACAGCGGATTTGAGCAAAGCGCCTCTGCAGCAACAGGATGGACAAAAACGTCTACTAGTACAACAAATAACGGAATTGGACAAGAAGGATTTAGCGGTTCAAATGGGGTTTATCTACAACGCAATACAACAACCGATCCGAATATCCAGTATGATCAAGACATTGTGGTAAACCAAACCACGCCAAAAGATTTGACCGTAACCGGCATGTCCAAAGCAGAAAATGTTGTGAATTCCAATAGTCAATCATTAAATCCGGACTACTCGTTATGGGCGGATGTAACGTTTACCGATGGTACGACTGGAGCCTATCAGGCTAAATTTCCAACGGGTACGCATGATTGGAATCGCAGTGCGGTAAAAATCCCAGCGAGTGATGCGAGGAAACCAATTCAGAAAATCAGAGTGTCTCTTATGTTCCGCAATGGAAACACGGGTAAAGCCTTTTTTGACGACATTCGTGTAGTAGAAGGAAATGTGCTTAGCAAGAACGAATATGATGCCAAAAGCAACTATGTTACTGCGGCCTATGAAGAACTGGGCAATAAAGCTCAATATCAGTATGACCTCTTTGGAAATAAAACGTCCGAAACCGACCCTAAAGGAAATAATAAGACGTATGAATGGAATGCGGAGGACCAACTCAAAAAAGTGACCCTTCCAAACAATACATCGGTTTCATACAGTTATGACCTGAATGGGAATAACACAACCAAAACCATCACAGCCAACGGAACGTCCCAGGTCATGAAATATGATTATGATAAGGATAACAAACTGACCAGCTATCTCGATCCGTTTAATAATCGAACCACTCACACCTACGATGACAACGGCAATAAAAGAAAAACATCCGCACCTAATGGTCACGTGTTAGAATGGACATATGATACGGCAGACCGCCTGAGAGAAGAGAAACGGGACGGGGCTGTAGCCTTTACCTATGAGTACGATGCCAATGGCAACGAGACCAAAGTCACTGATTCGGTCAATAGTATTGTTCGGTCAAAAGGGTATGATTCTGCCAACCGTCTTCAGACAATGACGGATCGTGGAGGGACTATCTCGTGGTCATATCAACCGAATTCGTCGAAATTAAAAGATGTTACTCTTTCACAGGCAGGCGTTACAAATAAAAGCAGTTTCCAATACAACAAGCTCGATCAAAATACGACGGTAACAGATGATAATGGGACCTCTACGGATTCCAGTGATGATAAAAAGTATTATTTTGATTTTGATGAGCAAGGCAATACTCGTACTTATACAGCAGGCAATGGATCGGGATCCATCTTTGATTATGATTTGACCGGGAAGATCACAAGCCTTCAAATCGGTAATGCAGACAACACCATGATTCTGTCTGAGTCCTATGGCTATGACAAAAATGGCAATCGGACTTCCATTACTCATTACCTAGCAGATGGATCAGAAAACGGAAAAACACTATACGATTACGATTCAATCAACCAATTAATAAAGGAAACCCGGAAAGATGGTACGACTACGGATTACACGTATGATGGTTTTGGTAATCGAAAGTCTATAATCGTGACAGAACCAGGAAAGAGACCAACCACGACAACCGCGACCTATAATGAAGGGAATCAGCTTATTTCTTACGGCGGCGAATCTATTGCCTATGATACAAATGGAAATCGCTTGTCAGATGGCCAGTTTACTTATACCTGGAATGAAGCAGATCAACTAACAGCCATTACTAAAAAGGGTCAAAGCACTCCATTTGCGACGTATAAATATGACGATGATGACCGACGTATCGAAAAGACAGTAAACGGAATAACTACTCGTTATTACTACAATGGTGACAGCATCAATGTTCTTTACGAAACGGATGGAAACGGGAATGTCCTTCGACAGTACGTTTACGGGGCTGATGGCACTCGTTTAGCAATGAAAACCCAAGGACAAAACTTATACTATCATTACAATCAGCATGGAGACGTTATAGCAATGACCGACCAAAGCGGTAATGTGGTAGCTAAGTATGAGTATGACGCATGGGGCAATGTAATTTCACCAAGTTTGACAGGAATTGCAGCAGATAACCCATTTGGCTATGCGGGATACATGTATGATATAGAAACTAACATGTATTATCTAATGGACAGATATTATAATCCGAAGCATGGTGTATTTATCTCTCTGGACCCTGATTCGGGAGATGATGATGATCCAATAACTCAAAATGGTTATAGTTATGCGAATAATAATCCAATAATGAATGTAGACCCGGATGGAAACTGGGCTGTGGATGCTATGTGGTTAGTGGCGGATGGTTTAGCCTTTGCGGCTAATCCTTCTTTAAGAGGTGCTGCCTGGCTTGCAGCAGATGTCGCTTCTTTTGCTGATCCAACAGGGGCAGTTTCCACCGTTGCTCATGCCGGAAAAGCAGCCCGCTTGATTAAAAGAAGTAGTAAATTTGTTAAAATTAACCCCTATCACTTACATCCGACTCATGGGTTAACTATGAGTAAAGGTAGGTTTAAGCAGTTTGTAAAACAAGTGCAAACAGATGGTAAAATTAAGAAATCTATAAAATATGTAAAATATAATGGTAAGAAATATGTTGTAGATGGTCATCATCGTTTAGCAGCTGCAAAGCACCTAAAATTAATAAGGTACCAGCCAGGGAGGTAAAACTTCCCTACAAAGGATATAAAAAAGTTGAAGACTTTTTTTATTAGGAGGGATGAAATGGCCGTATGGCAAATACAATTCTTTATTGTCAAGGGAAGTAATTTAACAACAGAAAAAAGAAAACCAGAAGATATTCTTATATGGGGCGATACGCCCCTAGATGGTAATTCACTTTTAAAACTTTCAAAGTTACTTCACCGAAAAAAAAGTTGGTCTGATGAAATTGTTCTTTATGGAAATGAAGAAGAAAGCTGTCTAGAATTATTCTATGAGGAAACCGTTCTTTCCGAAATTTCTTGTAGAATCGATGTTAGAAATGTAACTATTAAAATTTTAAAAGGAATTATCGATTTTATAGTGATAAATAATGCAAAAATTTTTATAAATAATGTTTATTATCCTCCCACTTTAGAAAATTTAGTTTTAATTATAAAAAATTCAGATGCCTACAAGTTTTGTGAAGATCCAAGTAAATTCCTCGACCAAAGGGCTTAATTAGCAAAACAATCAATTAAAAAAACGTTGGAGAATAACTTCAAATTCCAGCGTTTTTTATTTTAAATAGGCCTAGTCACAGGGTTGCTGTCATAGACCGCAAAGTAGCAGATAAGTGGAGAGATGATGACAAAACTCTTCGTTTGAGGTTTGTAGAATTGTGAGTATGATGGTCGACAGTATGACAACTCTTCGCATCGAAATGCTTCAGCAAGCCAGGAGATATTGTTTAGAGAATGATGTTTAAAAGGATTTTTCAAAATAAAACGGACTGCACGCAGCCCGTTTTATTTGTTTTGCTTCCAGAAGTTTTCAAGTTCCAATTCTTCGTCAAACTCTTTTTTTAATCGTTCTGTCTTATCATTGTCGATATAATTAGGCCCTTTTATTAAAATGTCCATTGCTTCCCTATAGGTATATGCCGATTTAAAAGACGGACAATCAGAAATCCGCCCATTTGCTTCGCTTTTCCATACTTTTTTCAGTTCATCGTAAGCTGTATTATAATAACGCCTTAAGCTGTCTATTAAATGATCATCAATTGTCATAAATCTACACTCATTTTTTTGTCTTTGTGGAACCTCCAAGGAAGGGGATTCTATCCCCGTCAAGAACAGCCTCAATATCACCAAAATGGAAAAATTCTTCTTGATTGGGGTCATCATCTAAAACAGCCCAAAAACCTACCCTTTCGTCTTCTAATTTTGTTATATGGCCATGATAATAAATATCTGCTTCATCTTCCTTAACCGTTCAATACCTGACAACAATCGTTATATAGTCCGTTATATAGTCACCTTCCTGATAAGGGAAATCTGTTAGGCCTGGTCCGTATATACTACCGTCTTTGTATTTTACTTTCATTATCTACCCTCCTAAATCTTTTTTCGATTCCAAGGTAACTTCCAATGCGCTTCTAACATTTCGGAGTGGCATTTCGAGCAATCCAATTCCCATATTCCCCGTCTGGAAGATGCTGCATTTCCTTTTGGGGGAACCACTTGGCGTAGTAGGCACACATCTTCATAGCTATTCTTCTGTATTTCCCTTTGCTTTAGCATATATGGTTGACCGTGGCACCCCTGTTTGTTTAGAAATGTCATTTACCACTTAATCCGTTTTTCTCCCGTTCTGCAAACATCTTCAACGCCCGTTTAATTGACCTAGTATCTTGCCCGTGCCTTCCTATGTGTTTTCCTTGTGCCTTCGCCCGTTCTCTCCCTTCTTTTGTCCGTTCAGTGATGAGATCACGCTCGAATTCAGCAATAGCTCCCAACATGGTAAACATGAGCTTTCCAGCCGGTGTTGAAAAGTCGATTTGTTCCTTGATGAAAACAACACCGATATTTTCCTCTTGTAATTCATGGACAATGTTATGTGAATCTCTAGTGGATCTCGCCAAGCGGTCAATCTTATAAACGACTAACTTATCGCCTGCTCTTAAAAACTCCAGTGCTTTCTGGAGCTCTGGTCTTCCAGTATTTTTTCCACTTTCTTTTCGTAAAAATTTTAGCGCATCCATAATTTTCTAGTTGTTCAACTTGTAAGGATTAATCCTGATCCAAGGTGCTAACCCTCGCGTATCCAACAAATTCACCCATATTTGATAACTTCTGTCTAAAAGTTAATTAACTTCCTGTACATATAATTTAGACTATCTTTTAGATGAGTAGCAAGCAAGAAATAATTGAAAAAAAACGATATTTTGGTAGTGTACAAAACTTACAACTTTTAGATACATAGATTTTTAGATTTATAAAGACTTTTGCCCCTTCAGGGGCACGGTATTCTAAGTAGTTCTTTACTCAATTTTTCTTTCTTTGAAAATACTCCGGATTTTTATAGTCAAGATAAACCGTTTTGTTGGTGAGACCCTATTAATGTTTAGAAATAATGATTACTTCAAATAGGAATTAATGTATTCTAGGAAGAATATTATAACTGAGTATTTTGAATTCAACGGAAAATCGGAGTGAATAAAATGAGTTACTTAGAAAGTCTCGAAGAGGTTAAAGATCTATTTAGAGGAATACTACCAAATCATATTGAAATAGAGGTTCATAAAAGGGATAAAATCGATTGTATAAACCTAACAGGGGATACCACTATCCTTTTCGAAGATGATGCTAGAGAAAATGGTTATACAAAAATATCACTTATTCAAAAAAACTCAATTAAATTTGAAATTCGGGTAAAGGGTATAGAAATTATTAACTATGACCCATTATCAAAAGATCGTTCTTTTGAATTTTTCTTTTTTATGCCTGATCAGGAATTTGGAAGGATCAACGTAATGGGAGAACCGAATGATAATTATATTAATTTTGATAAGTTAGTAAAGCTTGCAAAAGATTGCACTATCTGTGAATCGATGTTAGATAAAGAAGCAATTATAGGCTATCAAAATGGCAATCTTAATGCTGATATATTGTTTATTGCAGAAGCACCAGGTCCTAGGGGAGCAGATAAAACGGGAATTCCATTAACAGGTGACGTAACAGGTAAAAACTTTGATGAAATATTAGAAGCAGTTGGATTAAAAAGAAAGGATATCTTTATAACAAATGCAGTACTTTGTTGCCCAACAGATATTAATGGAAAGGTGCGGAAACCTAAGACTAACGAAATAAAAAATTGCAGCGGATATTTAGCATTTCTCATAGAATTAATAAATCCTAAAGTAATTGTAACATTAGGGTCAGTTGCTTTAGAAGCCCTAAAACAAATTGAAAAACATCAATTGACATTAAAAAGTCATATTGCCACTTTCTATCATTGGAATAATAGGTTCATATATCCACTCTATCATCCAAGCCCTTTAGTAATAAATACTGGTTTAAGAAGCATGAAGCAACAAAAAACGGATTACCTACAATTAGTACAAAATTATGAAAAAAGAATTTTAAAAGGTTTAAATCCAATATCTTTATTGAAAGGGACAGTAGGTGTGACGAATAATACCATTGAGGATCAGGTTATTCTACGGTTAGGTGGAGAGGGTGGATCAATTAGTTTATATGGTAAAGAGCACAAGGGAAAATGGTACTTCTCTTTACATACGAATGAGATAGCCCTGGTAGATTTCTTAGAAGATGAAGAACTATCTCACCACCTTATAAGTAAAAGTTTAATTGTAGAGGGGTTTCACAATGGATTACGTTTGTTAGATGAATATCCTTGGGTTCATTTAGTACCACATGATCTTCACCCGTTATTTGCAGATGAGATCATCACTGAAGTTAAAAAGAGAATATCTAATGACAAAAGCAGACTATACAGATGGGAAAGAGCATATGAAATTTTAAAATTGAGAAATAGTTAGGAAGATAATTATGTGTTAAGTGCAGCCAGACATCCAGTTTAATTCTCTCAATAGCTCCACATCACACAATTAGCAATTTCTATCTTAAGGGTGCTTACCCCTGCTGAGGAATCCAAGCATTAGAAACCGTTCTTTCCACAGTGTCATGAGTTGATATAGTAATAGTTTTCGAAGTGATTTTGAATGGATGAAATATTGATGATAATCTTCCTATCTGAGTAAATTTGGCTTGAAACAATAAAATAGAAGAAACTCGTCAAAATAACACTTTCTCATCAGGAGCAAAGCTATTTACGGGGCAGGATAGTTCCATAAGAAGGAATAATATTGTTCTATGTAGAACCAAGAAAAAAGGATATTTGAGTTTAGGGGCAAGTAGGGTGTTTAAAGACTTTAATAACTAGCCTCATTGGATATTTTTGCCTCCATTTGCGAGTGGGGGATTAAAAGTCGGTAGTTAAGCCGGCGGGATAGATAAAAGGAGTTGTTAGAATGGCAATTTTTCAAGAATCCTTTTTCATACCTGATGAAATAATGAAGAAGGTTATTACGGGAGATTATAAGATATTTGGTGGCGAGGTTCGTAATAACAAAGGGCAAATTGTAAAACTTCTTAGACCTGTTAGCAAGTTGGAGGCTACTTTATACTATGGCTGGAAGTATAGGAAACCCCTTTTTATGGTGGGTAAGTTAGGTATGGCAGGTGTAAAAAGTTATATTAAATCAAAGAAAAAACAAGAGCCTGATGTTGTTGTAAAATTTAGAGAGGCTCTAAAGGTCTACCTAAACGCTGTGCGCAAGGGTGCTCTTACAATGGAGATAATTTCATATGTGATGGAACATTTGGGTGAACTGAAAATGCATCCTAATTTTGAAGAAATCAATATTGTACAGGAGTTGGCTGTGCTTTTGAATCGAATATTTGAGTATACAAAAAAACTTGCAGCAGATAATGCGATTGAATTAACCAGTCTAGAGAAAGAAACACCTTCGCAGTCGGAGAATCCAATTATAAATCTGCAGCGTTATCTTGAAACACAAAAGCGTATTTTTGAACTGGCTTCTTAGATTATAGCAAGAGTAAGCAAGCCACCTTATGGAACAATTTTGACTATAGTTAATTTACTTAATGAATTGGGATATTTATATATAGTTTTAATAAAGAAGAAACCCGTGATTCAAAACCTGGTTTAAGTAGTTATAAATTGAGGGTGTTATCATATTCAAATATTTTTAGTATAATTGAAAGAAGGAAATGTTAAATTCCTTGATATAAAAGATATTATTTTTCAAGAATTTAAAAGGGGTAGGAATGTGGAAATTAGATTAAGTGGAACTCTTGATGTTACCATGATTGATAATATTTTAAAAATGATAGGAAGTAAAAAATCAGTCTCTATATTTGACTTATCAAAAATAAGGTTTGTAAAACCATTTGGTCTTGTTTTACTACTTCAGATCTTTGATTATTTAGAACAAATTGATGAAATAATATTTCCTGATAACCATACTATATCTTATATGGCAAGAGCAGGTTTTTTTGACCAAGCACAGGAAATCATTAATTTAGACGACCATATAAAAAAGATAAATGATAATGTTAAATATAGCAAAGATAATAAAACCCTAATTGCAGTAACAAAAATTGAAAATAAACAAGATATATTGGCAACATTAGTAGCAGTTAATAATCAAACAAGAAATATTTTAATTAATGACTTAAAATATGAAAATAAAGATATTGAAGATTTTGTGGTATTGCTTTCCGAGTTATTAGATAATATTAGAAGGCATAGTGGTAGTAATGGTTATATAAGTGCACAAAGTTATCGATTTCAAAACAGCAATTATAAATATATTTCTGTTTGTATATCGGATACTGGAATAGGTATGAAACAGAGTTATTTAGAAAATGGTTATCCAAATAAATTAGAAGATAAAGGTGCATTGGAGTTGGCAATAATTAAAGAATCCTCGAGATTTTCTCTTACTGGAGAACGTGGAGGAAATGGATATAAAGGAATTAAAGAAAAGGTTTCTAAATTGAATGGGGCATTTTTTGTCAAAACGGGAAATTGTAGAATTAATGCCTTTAATAAGTCCTTTACTTTTGAAGAAGGGGTACCTTACTTTAAAGGTACTCAAATTGAAATAACTTTACCTCAAAAGACAATGACATAATTAAAATGTGGATATATACTGTTTTTAAGGTTTAAATATTTTTTGTTTAAATGTGGTGAGGACTTGGATAACTTTACAACCATAGATATTGGACTGTTAAGTAATGAAATCCTCCAAACCTCGTTATTATTCTTTAGAGATGATGGTTCTCAAATAAGGGAATCATTAATAAATGAAATCATAGCTTCTCCGACTGACATTATTGCATTAGATTTCAAGAACGTTACTGTTATTGATTTTTCTTGTTCAGATGAAATAGTAGTTGCGCTTCAAGAAAATAATACATGGTTAAATGGTAAAAAAATCGTGCTAATTAATTTATCAGAAAGTCATAAAGAAAACATACATTCAGCTTTGGAAAAAAAGAAATTAGGGATTTGGGTAATTAATGACGATAGAACATTTCTTATAGGAAAGCTACCGAATCATCTAACCAAAATACTTCATCGTGTTTTGATAAATCAACAAATCACAGCTAGAGAATTAAGTAACGATTTACAAGATGAAATTACCAATATCAGTATGAAGTTGGGAAATTTATATAAAAAAGGGATGTTGTTAAGAGCTGAAAGCAAGACATCAGAGGGTATGGAGTACGTTTATAAGTCTTTAGTATAACTATTCTATTGGTTATACTAAAAGTTATTAGGGTTTAAACAAAAAACATTTAAACCAGCAAAATTAAATATTAAGAGGATTTCTTATATGAGATATTATCACTGTAGAACTCAAAATATATGAAGATAACCTTTTAATAATAAGATAGAATCTGTAATGGTTTAAACAAAAAAAGTATAAACCTTTGAAAGGAGGTGAATTTACATGGCTAAAAATGGTGAACCAGGAAAAGGGAGAGCTGGGGCAGTGAAAGGTCGTTCTCAATTTAAAGGTCCAAACGGCAACTGGATAAAGAGAGATGCTGATACAGGTAGATTTATGGACCAAAAAACAAGTGGACAAAGTCCGTTTAAAGGTGTTCGAAGAGAAAAAGGGTAATTTCCTATTGTTGAATTATATGAGTTTTACCAAACTAATCGGTGTTGTTATCAGTACATTATTTATTTTGTTTAAAAAACAAGGAAAAAGTGGAAAGAGGCTAAAATAACGTTTCCACCCAAAAAAGATATGTAGTTTAAAAAACTTTAGTCGGTTAAATTATATACTATGTTCGCGTATATATCAAATTTCATATCTTCTAGTAGGTGAAATGACCGGGATAGGGGGATAAGTTGGTTCAAGAAGGGGGCTTCTTTCTTCTAAATAAATAAAAAGGAGCATGTATATGCAAAAAGTAATCACTGTAATAGTTAATGCTGAGCCAAAACAAGTTGAAAAAAGAGACTACTCTTTTCAAGAATTAGTTATACTTGCATATGGAAGTTTTGATGATTCACAAAAATCCTACACTATGGTATCCACTTTGAAAAATGACAAAGGTGAGAAACACAGCAGAGAGTATTCCTTCGGAGATGTAATTAAGATGAAAGAGGGAATGAGGATTAATGTCGATTCAACTAATAGATCATAACGACGATTTAAAAAAGTTAAAAGATGAAGGATACAATATTTCTATTATCAATCAATACATTGTTGTAAAAGGGATTCCCTATGTTAATAGAAATAAAAAGATAGTGTTTGGCACTATCTTTTGTCCTTTTACTTTATCTGGAGAAAAAGCGGTTTTACAACATGACCATACAGTTAGGTTTGCTGGTGAACATCCTTGTGATAAATTTGGGAAAGAGGATAACTCTTATGTTAATAGTCAGCAAAATTTTCCACTTACACAGGATATTGTGGGGTCTTTTTATTTCTCATCAAAACCCCAAAGTGGTAGTTACCCTGATTTTTATGCAAAGATTAAAAGATATGTTGATTTGTTATCTGCACCAGCAAAGTCAATCGACCCTAGTGTAACTGCACAAAAATTTGATTATGTCAGTTATCACGAAGATAGTGTATTTAAGTACCCTGATACAAATTCGGCTAGAGCAGGTCTAACACATATATCGGATAAATTAAAAAATCAAAAAATTGCTATAGTTGGATTAGGTGGAACAGGTTCATATGTGTTAGATTTTGTTAGTAAAACTCCAGTTAAGTTAATTTCACTGTTCGATGGTGACATTATGTATAATCATAACGCCTTCAGAATTCCTGGTGTAATGAGTGAAGAAGACTTAAGTCAAAGACCTAGTAAGGTATCTTACCTTAAGAACAAATACGAAAAATTGCGGAACGGTATTATAGCACACGAAGTCTTTCTTGATGGTTCAAATGTGGATCTATTAGAAGGACACGATTTTGTGTTTTTAGCATTGGATAAAGCAGAAGCCAAAAATGCTATTATAGATTATCTAATGACTTCAAGGATTCCATTTGTTGATTTAGGGATGGGATTAACCGTTGTAGGCAATTCAATAAGAGGAACCATAAGAAAGACATTAATTACTCCAGATAATAGTTCATCAATAAATAAAATAGCCATAGGATATGCAGCAGATAACGATGTTTACGCACAAAATATTCAAATATCAGAGTTAAATGCATTAAATGCAACTCTAGGGATATTGGCTTGGAAAAAGATGATTGGATTTTATTTAAGTGAAGAAACTATTTATAATTCGACTTTTATAGTCGATGAAGAGGTAATTAGTAATGCAACATAAGTTTGTTGAATTTATACCATCAGAAATCGAAGAAAATGTGCTATATATCTCAATTGAGTATGATGTAGCTAAACACAAATGTGCCTGTGGATGCGGTGTTGATATTGTTACATCTCTTTCGCCTGCTAGATGGAGATTAACATATGATGGTGAAACTGTATCTCTCTCCCCGTCAATTGGCAACTGGAGTCATCCATGTAAATCTCATTATTTTATTACAAATGACAAGGTGCTTTGGTCAGGCCCTATTTCTGAAGGAGCCATTCGGAAAGTAGTAAAAAATGATCAAGAGTCATTAAAAAGGCATATTAAAAAAGGAACAAAAGAGAATCGTGTTATTAATATACTTAAGAAACTTTTTAGTTTTTAATTCTTTTTGGAGAATGCTTCAGAGGTCATAGGCAAAATTAGAAACTTTTCGTATAGATTAAATGGATAAATTCCCCCCCATGGAGAAAAATTAATATCCCAGTTACGCCGGAACGGTGTGGTAGTCATAAGCTTGGAGAAATATTCTCCTGGCTTTTTTACTTGGAAGAAACAAAAACAAGACCAAGTATATTAAAATATGTTTCTTACTCTCTCCGAAAAATATTTTTTTATAATTACAAATATAAACTTTACTTGATTTTCCATATGCTCACACTATAAAATGTGACTTTTGGTTGATTTGAGTTTTTTTTCTTCTAGTAGAATGGACCAATCGATTAGAATTAATTTATACTAATTAGAAGGATATTCAAACAATTTAAGGTGTACCGTTAGGAGTATAACGTATGAACAATAACAACATCGAACAACAATTTTTAAAAGAGCTTGATGACAAACTATGGAAAGCAGCAGACAAATTGCGCAATAATTTGGATGCCGCCAATTATAAGCATATTGTCCTGGGACTCATTTTTCTAAAATATGTATCAGATGCATTTGAAGAACGCCAAAATGAGCTAAGAAAGCTGTTCCAACAAGAGGATGATGACAATATTTATTTTATGCCAAGAGATGATTATGAATCGGACGAAGAGTATCAACATGCAATCGAACAAGAATTAGAACTTATTGAATACTATCAAGAGAAAAACATATTCTGGGTGCCAACAACAGCTCGTTGGAGCGCATTAAAAAGTACAGCCACCTTACCCATTGGTTCAGCAATCTGGAAAAACGAACAGGGCCAAGACGTAAAATTGCGTTCAATCTCATGGCTAATCGATAACGCCTTGGATGAGATTGAAAAAACTAATAACAAACTAAAAGGCATTCTTAATCGTATTAGTCAGTATCAATTGGACAATGATAAGTTAATTGGTCTAATCAATAGCTTCTCAGATACCAATTTTAGTAACCCAGAATTCAATGGACAACCACTGGAACTACACAGTAGGGATATTCTTGGCCATGTTTACGAATACTTCCTTGGGCAGTTTGCACTTGCCGAAGGTAAGCAAGGAGGTCAGTACTATACTCCAAAAAGTATAGTTACTTTAATAGTTGAAATGCTAGAACCTTATAAAGGACGAGTATACGACCCTGCTATGGGGTCGGGTGGTTTCTTCGTGTCTAGTGAAAAGTTCATTGAGGAACATGCCAAAGAGAAGCACTATAGCGCGATAGAGCAAAAAAGACATATTTCTGTCTACGGTCAAGAGAGCAACCCTACTACTTGGAAATTAGCAGCAATGAATATGGCGATCCGTGGCATTGACTTTAACTTTGGAAATAAGAACGCTGACTCGTTTCTTGATGACCAACACCCGGATCTGCGAGCCGATTTTGTAATGGCTAACCCACCGTTTAACGTTAAAGATTGGTGGCATGAAAAACTTAACGATGATGTGCGTTGGAAATACGGTACACCACCACAAAACAACGCTAATTTTGCCTGGATACAACACATGATACACCATCTTAACGATAATGGATCAATGGCACTCTTGCTGGCTAATGGATCAATGAGCTCCAATACGAATAACGAAGGAGATATACGCAAAGCATTGATTGAAGCGGACCTAATCGAATGTATGGTTGCATTACCAGGACAACTATTTACAAATACTCAAATCCCAGCCTGCATCTGGTTTCTGACCAAAAACAAGAAAGGTGGCAATGGAAAAGTTAACCGTACCGGTAAAACCTTATTCGTTGACGCTCGTAACCTCGGCTATATGAAAGACCGAGTATTACGTGATTTTGATAAAGAGAGGGATATTGATAAAGTCACAACTGCCTTCCACTCATGGCAGCGTGGAGAGGGCTATGAAAACCAACTTGGTTTCTGCTTCTCAGCAGAGATAAAAGACATTCGAAAACGTGGCTACGTCCTCACGCCAGGACGATATGTCGGAGCAGCCAAACAAGAAGACGATGACGAGTGTTTCGCTGAAAAAATGGCAAAACTCACGAAACAGCTGAAAAACCAGTTTGAGGAAAGTGATCGCCTGGTAGAAGAAATTAAAAAGAGTATGGAGGCGTTTGGTTATGAGTGTTGATTGGCCAGTTCAAACGCTGGGCGATGTTTGTGAAAAAATAACCGATGGTGCTCATAATAGTCCAAAGTCAGTAGGTCGCGGAAAACCTATGGCCTCGGTTAAAGACCTTACTCGATTTGGTGTTAATTTAAATGGGGCAAGGTTAATTTCGGAAGAAGACTTCGAAAAGTTAGTTAAGCAAGGTTGTCGGCCCGAGGTAGGTGATGTTCTTATCGCCAAAGATGGTAACAGTGCATTAGATACTGTTTGTACCGTCGATGAACCGCTTAATGCTGTATTGCTATCTTCAGTGGCAATATTAAGACCTAATAAAGATAAATTAGATTCTGATTATCTAAAATACTACTTTTGCTCGAAGCAAGTCATAGAGTATTTGAAGAAAAACTTTATTTCTGGTGCTGCTATTCCAAGAGTTGTGTTAAAAGACTTCCGAAAGGCAGAAATTAAAGTTCCACCTTTATATATTCAAAAGGAAATCTCTAAAAGGCTAAGAAGTTTGGATGATAAAATCAAAGTAAACACCCAAATCAATCAAACCCTAGAATCCATTGCACAATTGATCTTTAAAAGCTGGTTTGTTGATTTTGAACCAGTTAAAGCTAAAATAGCCGCGTTGGAAGCAGGTGGCTCTTACGACGAAGCCGAACGTGCAGCCATGAGGGTAATCTCGGGTAAGGATGAATTGGCACTAACCGAACTGCAACAACAACAACCTGAAATCTTTGCAGAACTGGCTAAGACGACAGCGCTATTTCCTTCAGCGATGCAGGAATCCGAGCTGGGAGATATTCCTATTGGGTGGGAGGTAAGTACTATAGGATCTTCTTACAAAGTTGTGATGGGGCAATCGCCAAAAGGTGACACGTATAATGAAAATAAAAATGGAGTTGTCTTTTATCAAGGCCGTGCTGAATTTGGATGGCGTTTCCCCACACCACGATTATATACAACTGATCCTAAGAAAATGGCAGAAAAGGGTGATGTTTTGATGAGCGTCAGAGCACCTGTAGGGGATCTTAATATTGCATTGGAGAATTGTTGTATTGGACGTGGGTTATCGGCATTGCGGCACGAAAGTGGAAGCACTACGTTCTCTTTTTATCAACTAAAAGACTTGCAACATCAGTTAGATAGGTTTAACGGTGAAGGTACCGTTTTTGGGTCTATAAACCAAAATGATTTAAAATCTTTACAAGTTGTTAGTCCTTATCAGCCAATAATCGATAAATATATTTCAAAATTAAGTAGGATTGACCAACAGATAGAAAACTTTCAATTTGAAATTCTGAGCCTGGAAGCAATAAAAGATACTCTCCTTCCCAAACTCTTCTCAGGCGAAATAGAACTTAACATACGTCCAAGATCATAAGGGAGGAGTGATGAAATGAGTAACCAATGGGAAGGGTTAATTTCAACAATACAAAAGTTTAGAGAGTCAGTAAAAAATGAACTCGACGAAAAGAATAAATCGTTTCATGTCGCATTGAACGGGGATGAACCTCTCTCAATTCAAGGACTTGGTCCAAATTTGGATGAACGCAACAGTTATTATGTTGATATAAGTGATGTTCTATTTTGGAATGATCCAACAGCTTATATCGAAGAATTGGACCGTTTTGAAGGTCAAGAATATTTTACTCAACACTCTGACACAATGCTTTATTTAGAAAAGTCGGAACAAATGAATGTGTTTGCTAGATTAGTAGAATCGCTTAAACGCAAGCGCATAGCCCCCTTCATTGGTGCGGGTCTCTCTCGTCCCTGTAACTATCCATTATGGGGAGAGGCTATCAAAAAGCTCGT
The DNA here is from genome assembly GCF_018613415.1 of Bacillus sp. ISL-18. Taxonomy (GTDB): domain Bacteria; phylum Bacillota; class Bacilli; order Bacillales; family Cytobacillaceae; genus Neobacillus. The sequence continues at coordinate 91,319 of NZ_JAGGQG010000005.1, forward strand.
TAAGAAACTTGATGTTTTATCGACGTCTGAAAAGAAAGCAATGCTTCCAGAATTAACTTATTTAGACGAAGTAAAACAGTGCGTAGACAGCTGGAATTATCTTGAAGCAGCGCAACTTATTTATGATAATGAGCCCTATCAAATGGAGAGTTTCATTTTAAATACATTTGATGGGGCTGAATCTAAAAAAATAACCGGGCCAATAACGTTGCTTCCACAATTAGCAGATGGGTGTATTGTTACTACTAATTTTGATAGTTTAATTGAAAAGGTTTTTCAAGAGCAAAACAAGGCAATTCAAGGTTATATGCATGGCACGCAAACACAAAACCAATTTGCTTCACGATTAATACAAGGTGAACGATGCATATTAAAGCTGCATGGCCATTTTGACTCTCCTGAAACTTATATATTTTCTGAATCTCAATATGATAATGCTTATGGTGCTGAGTGCTTAGACTACAAAAAACCTTTGGCTAAAGTATTAAGACAGATTTTTATCAGCCACTCGCTGTTGTTTTTAGGATGTAGTCTACAGCATGATCGTACGTTAGAACTTTTTATGGATATTGTTGATTCTAATACTTTTGATATTCCCGAACACTTCGCTTTTTTGCCAGAACCTAGTCAACAATTGGAGAAAAAGGAAAAAGAAAATCTATTGTCAAAAGCAAAAATTCGTCCAATTTGGTACCAAGTAAAAATTGATGAGCAGGATAATCAGGATCACTCTCAACTTGAAAGTTTACTTAAGTTTGCTATTGATTGTGCTTCTGGAAAAGCAAGGCTTAGGAGGTAAAAAATGAACGAAGAAAGACTAGAGAATCTCTGCCTTGAATGGTTCAGAGACAATGGTTGGGATATATTATATGGGCCGGATATTGCGCATGATGGTACTAACCCTTTGCGCAAAGATTATCACCAGATTCTGCTTGAGCCGGATATAGAAGATTCATTTTTTCGCATTAACCCTCACTTGCCAGCAGATTGCTATGAACAAGTGTTATTAAAACTTAAGAATCCAGAAAGTCTAGATTTAATTACCAATAACCGTAATTTCCACCGATTATTATTGGAAGGAATACCTGTTGAGTTCAAACATGATAACGAAATAGTCTACGATCATGCTTTTTTAGTTGATTTTGAAAGGATCGATCAAAATAGATTTGTTGTGGTTAATCAGTTGTCCATCACTGGAACAAAAAAATTACGTCGTCCTGATGTAGTTTGTTTTATAAACGGTATACCGTTTGCTGTTCTCGAGTTGAAAAGCCCAAGTGACGAAAATTCTGATATTTGGGATGCATTTAATCAACTACAAACCTATAAAGAAGAAATTCCTGAACTCTTTATTTTTAATGAAGCATTGGTGGTGAGCGATGGCTACACGGCCCGTGTTGGATCATTAACAGCAACTCAAGAACGATTCCAGCCATGGCGTACAATCAAAAACGAGGAAGACAAGCCTGTACTTGAATGGCAATTGGAAACCTTAGTGCGTGGTTTCTTCGACCGTGAACTCTTTCTTGATTACATCCGATTCTTTGTGTTGTTTGAAGTAGACAGTGAAAAGATTATAAAGAAAATTGCGGGCTATCATCAGTTCCATGCCGTACGTGAAGCTGTTCTAGCAACGGTTATTGCCGCTCAGAAACCTGTAAAATATGAAACAGAACCAAGGGAAACCTACAGAAGAAAGGTTGTTCCTGGATCCAAAAAGGCCGGTGTTGTATGGCATACTCAGGGTTCGGGGAAAAGCATTTCAATGTGCTGTTATGCTGGGAAACTTCTACAGCAAGCCGAGATGAATAATCCAACTCTTGTTGTTGTGACAGATCGAAATGACCTTGATGGTCAGCTTTACGGCACTTTTTGCAATGCACAGGAGCTCCTGAAACAAATGCCTATTCAAGCTAAGGATCGTGACGAGTTGCGTCAGTTATTATCTGAGCGTGAATCGGGCAGCATTATTTTTACCACTGTTCAAAAGTTTGCTTTGCTTGAAGGTGAAACGGAACATCCTCTATTAAATGATCGCCATAATATTGTGGTAATTTCAGATGAAGCTCACCGTAGTCAGTATGGTTTAAAAGCTGTTCTAACCAAAGAAGGAGAGTACAAGTTTGGTTATGCCAAACACATGCGTGATGCATTGAAAAATGCCTCATTCATTGGTTTTACCGGTACGCCGATTTCAAAGGAAGATAAAGATACCCGCTCTGTTTTTGGAGAATATGTGTCCATCTATGATATTCAAGATGCAGTGAATGATGGGGCAACTGTACCTATTTATTATGAATCTCGTCTCGCTAAACTAGATCTTAACCATTCAGAGATCTCAGCTTTATCTGAACAAGTGGATGAGGTTGTCGAAGATGAAGAGGACATGGCTACTCGTGAAAAAACTAAAGGCAAGTGGAGTAGCCTTGAGAAGTTAGTAGGTGCTACTCCAAGGTTAAAACAGGTTGCTGCAGATATAGTCGCTCACTTCGAAGAACGAACAACATTCCTAAAAGGTAAAGCTATTATTGTTGGCATGAGCCGTAATATTTGTGCTCATTTATATAATGAAATCGTTGCCCTTCGACCAGAGTGGCATGATCCAAATCCAGAAAAGGGTGTCATTAAGATCATTATGACAGGGGCGGCTTCAGATAAAGCTTTGTTACAGCCTCATATATACAATAAACGGACCAAGAAACGCCTAGAAAGACGATTTAAGGATGCAAATGACCCTTTTAAACTTGTAATAGTTCGTGATATGTGGCTAACAGGTTTTGATGCTCCATGTTGCCATACAATTTATGTGGATAAACCAATGAAGGGACATAACCTGATGCAAGCTATTGCAAGAGTTAACCGGGTTTTTAAGAATAAACCGGGTGGCTTGGTAGTCGATTACATTGGAATCACTAATGAATTGAAGCAGGCGTTAAAAACTTACACAGACTCTAAGGGAAAAGGCGAGCCTACGATGCGAGCAGAAGAAGCCTATGCTATATTGGTGGAGAAAATGGATGCTATCCGTTGCATGTTTTCCAAGACACCACAAGCCGATGGTATTGATCTGAGTAGGTTTGAAACAGAGGCTCATAAACTTTTAGTACCTGCTGCTAACTATGTGCTAGGTCTAAAAGATGGCAAGCAACGCTTTTTTGATTTGGTGTTAGCAGGTACTAAAACCTATTCTTTGTGTAGTACCCTTGATGAGGCTAAAGTGTTTCGAAAAGAAATTGCTTTTTATTCGGCAATCAGAGCTGGAATAAGCAAGTTTACCACAGTTGATAAGAAACGAAAAAATGAAGAGAAAGACTCTGCTTTGCAACAAATTCTTGATAATTCTATTGTGGCCGAAGGCGTATTTGATGTAATTACTCTTTGCGGCCTTGAAAAACCGAATATTGGCCTTCTTTCCGATGAGTTTCTGCAAGAAGTTCGTCAGATGCCTTATCGTCACCTAGCTGTGGAATTGTTAGAAAAACTTCTTAAAGACGATATAAAAGCAAAAACACGTAGTAACATTGTACAGGAGAAAAAATTCTCTGAACGTTTGCATGAGACATTACGCAAGTATAACAACCGGGCCATAGAAACGGGAAAAGTTATTGAAGAACTAATCCAAATGGCAAAAGACTTCCAATCGGAAATAACTAGAGGAGCTAAGATAGGATTAAACCCTGAAGAGGTGGCTTTTTATGATGCACTAGCAAATAATGAAAGTGCAGTTCGTTTGCTCGGTGACGAGACATTGAAGAAAATCGCTGTGGAAATCACAGATAAACTTCGCCGGTCTACTACTGTTGATTGGAAGGTTCGGGAAAGTATACGTGCAAAATTGAAAATTTTGGTACGTCGCACTCTTCAAAAGTATAAGTATCCACCAGACAAGGCCCCTGAAGCCATTGAATTGGTAATGAAACAAGCAGAAGTTCTAAGCAACGATTGGAGCAAATGATGTAATCCTTCACCATCTTTGCTTCAGAAATTAGAGGAAAATAGAATATTTGAGTAAAAGGTACTAAAGAATGACTTTAACAATTAAATATTACTTTTCTCCTGTTTCTAACAGTGAGGTGTAGTAGTAGTATAAGAAATTAAATGAAAACATTAAAAGTACTGTTAATTGGACTGAATGATCGACTTTGGAAAGGGTGGGAGAAAATAACTTCCAAAAAGAGGGTAACAATTTGATATGCTTTTGGGAAAAGAAGATGTTTTCAGATGTCTTCTTTTTTTCGAAGCAATTTATATAATATTGATTTAGTCGCAGTTAAAAAGTATATATTATAAAATTTTAAAAAAATGTTTTGCATGAAAGGATAAAAATCATTTGATATACCATAGTTGAACGGTCATGCCGAAATTAAAGAATCATTCAAAATGAGGAAAAATGCACAAATTAATATAATTCGTATAATACTAATTATACTAATAGTTTGTTGTAGAATGAATTAACTCTCCCTTCCGTTTTTCATGCTTACACTTGTTCAATATATTCCATTAAAAAAAATCTGCCTGTTGGTCCGCAGCAACCCACCATCAAAGTAAGACTTACTTTCTCCTTGTGCTACGAAATTCTGATTAACATTCACAATAACTTCACTCACTCTGTTTTCCCCCTACTTTTTGTTTATCTAGTCCATTTTCTTTGGTCCAATTATTTTTGGGGCCCGTATAGTATATGATAACCGCTTCTTTAACCCATGGTATATTGGCGCATACCAATTTTTAAAAACTTTAATTACTTTTGAAAATTGATTTTGACTAATCGTAAGAAAAAAGACTGTCAACTAATTCGAATTTGTTGACAGTCTGATGCAACCAAATTGGTTGCTTTATTTTTGTTGTTTTAATTAAAGTGGAACGAATATAAATTCAAAAATAACGAAAAAAGACTTTACTACTACAAGAGCGCTCCCACCCTTACAGTAACAAAGTCTTTCCTCGGTTAGCTTAAAAAGCCGTTGTTAAAGTTTGAGTTCCTTCATTGTAGGATTCAATGCTGTACCTTCGAGCATAAGCTCTGGGTGACGTACAACTTCAATCTCAACAAAAGGTCGTAACTCCTGCCTTAGAAAAACTTTTTTACGCTTACGCTTACGGTTCCGTGCCCTCATAGTACAAGTCTCCTTTCGGAAGTCCCTTTCCTATCTGTCACGATTCGTAAGTTTCATGTCATGGGCTTTATGTCGGCAGAGCCCACCCATGACTGGTCCTTGTCACCTGGACCTCGAACTCCGTTACTTTCTTTATCCCATCGGCTGCGCTCATTCAATTGAACCATCTCCTTTGGTTAGGAAAATTGTACAAGGCTAGAAGCCCTGCTAATCTATATATACCCCCAAAGCTCCCATCAAAACCTCTCTTTGAGTTCTTACTGAGCAAAAATACAGTTGCTTTTTATTTATTTCAGATTTTATATTTCAAAAGCGAACACGCAGTTCATTTTCTTCTTTTTATGTACAGAAAATCCTCTAACTTTTAATTCTCTTATCTCATATTCTGCTAAATATGTACGTAATCCAGAAACGGATTTTAAGACCTTACATATTTCTTTATCGTCCAATACCTGACCGGCGTTTTCATGGCAAGGATTAATTCACCTTCGGTATAGTAATTCGGGGGGTTAGTTGTTTAACGGTTACTTGCTCCAATGCTGCGTGATAGGACATTTCCTTTTGTATTTGTTTCCACCAGTGATAAGCAACAAATTCCGGCCGCTTACCTCTTAGTGGAAGACTGGCTCTCTGCATTAACTTGCTGCTAGCCTTGTAGTGTATTTCAATTGTCACATTCATTACGTATCCTTTTTTCTTATAATTTTTGAATGGGAACGAGTCTAGAATCATGTTAAAAAAATGCATCCATCTTAATTAAGCGACAAAAAGGATCGCCACAGCAATCCCGTGTACAAATTAGTTGCATATGTAACTAATACTTTTTGCTTAATAAGTTGCAAGTCAGGGACGGTTGTTTGGAAGATGGGAGTAGCTCCTAGCAGCCTTAAAAATAGACCTTAAAGACTAAAAGAAGAGCAAACTGTTATATCTTTTTCCCTTACGTTGAGATTGCTTTGTATTTTACAGATTTTATCCCTGTTAGGCTATAATCCTATTACTTTATTAAAACAATAGCCAACTTAAGACAAACTAAAACGAAATAATTAAAGTACAATCACCCTTTTCTTTTACAAGCTGTTTAAAAGACACAAAACAAAAACCATCCCATGGGATGGCCTGTTTGTTAACAGAGATGATGTTTTTTTATGTTTTAATTTTAAGCTGTTTTACTTTCTTCTAAGGCATGTTGCCAACTTGGGTAGTAATACAAAGCACTCCGCATTAAATCAGGATAGAGTTGTTTTACCTCTTTTTTCTTTAGAGATTGCCCTTCGCTCTGTAACTTCTGGATGTGAGTAATGACTTCCTTTGATGTTAATGGAACATTCATTTTTCATTCCTCCTTTTCCAAGTTCTCATGATTATCTTCCCCATTGGCTAACAACTGTAAACATATTAAAGACATATTCGTCGCCCTTATGTTTTAGCAAAGCTTAATTATCCGGCTATGCCGGATCATCCAAGAATGGGAGTAAAGATATCTTAGCACCAAGTAATGAACAAAGTATGAATGAATTGTTAAGGTAGTGTTTAACTTGAATTTAACATATTTCTAACAAATAAGAGAGTGTTGATAAACCATTTGCCTGCCTGATATTTAGTACAGGTTTGTAGGGGCAAATGACATAGACATGTTAAGACCTTGGGCTCCTCGCCCAAACCCAGCCAACGGAAGCCCGTTGGATCGCATTATACGCTCGGACCCTAGTCATCTCCTTCTTTGTTCTCTTTATTGTAATCGTTTGCTCATAAGGGCAGTCAAGGGTGCTACGCTAGCGCTTCGCAAACTTTGTGAACTTTTTTAAGAAGAGCGCTTAAAAAACTTCACAAACTTCAAGCCCGTTGACAGCCCTTTTCGCAAAGATTCGGAGAGGTCAAACAAAAAAGGAGTGATAGAGGATGGAAACAGGTTTTCATGGGTTGAAGATAGCAAAATTAAACACAGGATATTATGTAGGTAGATATTTTCAGGAAGACGAAGTTAGTGTACAGTTTGTACGACTAACCGATGATTTCAGGAACAAACAAGAAGCCATCGAGTGGATCGAAGCCATGATGGAAGAGGTGGCTGAGAGGAAAGAGGGGTAAGTCCCCTCTTTTGTTTTTCTTATCTTCTACAGTGTATTGAAGAGCATGGAAAATTCCCGGCTATCGCCAGGAATCATGTCGCTTGCTTCGCTTTGCTCCCACTGATTGAAAGCGAGTAGCCGGGTTTTTAGGGGCATCGAACCCCTAAAAACCCGACTGCCACCATGCTAACGCAAGGAGACAGTACGCTCTTTTTATTCTCAGTCTTTCTAGCGAAATCCTTTTGAATAAAAATCGCTTTTTTCCTTATTGAAAAGCTCGGTATCGAGCCTCGCTTTTCAACCGAGGCTGCTACCTTTCGGCAGCTATTCGCCTCGGGACGCTCAGGCCATGTTTTTTAATGGCAAACGGGCTTCGAGCCCTTTACCATTAGGCGTCTTATACCTGCGGTATGTTCGACTGCCACGCTCGGACGGTAGTGAGTCTTCTTTGTTCTCTCAATTATAATGAATGGGCTTATGACCGCGTGAAGGGCGGGCGCCAGGCAAACAAAATCAGCAAAGCCAAGTAGGCTAAGGGGCAGTAAGGAAGCAAAAAACGCTCCCCAACTGCCCCTAAGTCATTGGGCTTCACTCGTTTTTGAACGACAACGGGCAAAAGCAGGCCCGTTGCCTATGCCTGACTGGCAAGTTCGCTTCTTCGTAAGCGAACCCTTCACCCGGTTTGCGCCCATCATTGCTTCCTCCTCAAACAAAGAAAGGAAGTGTTACATATGGAAAAGGTTTACGAAATTCAACGCATTAAACAAGTGATTCAGGAGGTAGAAGGAGGAGAACAGTACATCGTACGTTCCCCGGAAGATGGCGCGCGGATTGCTGCTCAGTTTATTGGAGATGACGATCGTGAAGTATTCTTTGTGATGTGCCTGAATACGAAAAATCGTGTAGTTGCGGTCCATCGTTGTCATGTCGGAAGTTTAAATGCAAGTATCGTTTCGCCAAGAGAGGTGTTTAAGTCCGCCATCCTGAATAACTGCGCATCGATCATTGTCAGCCACCAGCATCCATCCCAGAATGTTCAACCATCTAATGAAGATATTGAAGTCACGAGAAGGTTGGTGGAAGCAGGTAGGATACTAGGAATCGAGGTTCTTGATCACCTAATCGTGAATGCCGATGCCGAATACTACAGCCTGAAAGAAAAAGGTAGAATGTAAGATTCAAAGGAGAGGGTTCGCTTAACCGTACTATAATTTTAAGAGGATACTATGTCCAATATGAGGGCATGGGTCCTCTTTTTTCTTTCATTGTATACTACATAACTAGAGGTTAAAAAATTAGTCTATTAAGTATATTACGTTAAGGGAACATACTTTTGCTTAAAAGGGTTGGGGACGTAGCCCACAGCGGGAGGCGTAGTCAGGTCAATAGACCGAGCCTGAAAAGGTTCTAGGGGAGATGAATTATGCGTGTACAAGAAGTGATACTGGAAAGTGGCAAGAGGTATATGTTAGTGAATGAAGATGGCACTCCAGTTATTCCAGTAATGAAATACCTAAAGTATCTAGATGTTACAGGTAAAAGCAGCAACACACAGAAGACGTACTGTTATGCATTAAAACAGTATTTCCTGTACTTGCAGGAGACAGGGAAGGATTACAAAGAGATACGATTAGAGGACTTGGTGGAGTTTGTAGGCTGGCTTCGTAGTCCATATGAAAGCACGAAAGTAACATCCCTAATCCCTGTAAAAGCAATGAAAACAGAGAAGACAGTGAACCTGACGGTCACCGTCGTAACGAACTTCTATGACTGTCTGTACCGTAACGAAGAGCTACCACAAGACATGGGTGAGAAAATGTTGCGACAGGTTTTCATAGGTGGACGAACACATTATAAGAGCTTTCTTCACCATGTCAACAAAGATAAGCCATCCATACGGAATATGTTGAAAGTGAAAGAACCTCGCAAGAGGATACAAACGCTCACGAAAGAGCAAGTGCAGCAAGTATTAGGGGCTACGACAAATATTCGAGATAACTTCTTGATTCGTCTCCTGTTTGAGACGGGGGGGCGGATTGGAGAAGCTCTTTCCCTTTTCTTAGAGGATTTCAAATTTGACCACGGAAAAGGACATCGGATTCGTTTGACGGATCGGGGCGAATTGGAGAATGGTGCAAAATTGAAAACAGGTGAACGGGAGATTTTTGTGTCGCAATCTCTCATGGATTTGTATGACGATTATCTGTATGAAGTCATTGACGAGTTGGATGTGGACACAAACTTTGCCTTTGTGAAACTACGTGGCGAGAAGGTAGGCAAACCGATGACGTACAGCGATGTGGAAGCCTTATTCAAGCGGTTACGGCAGAAAACAGGCATTGATATACACCCGCATCTATTCCGACACACACATGCGACAATGTATTACCAGCAAACAAAGGATATTAAACAGGTACAAGAACGTCTGGGACATTCGCAGATTCAAACAACCATGAACCTATACCTTCATCCTTCAGACGAAGACATCCGTAACGATTGGGAAAAAGTTCAGAGTGTGTTTCAAATACAACAGAACGGGGTTAGGGAATGAGACAAATACAACAAGTTAATTCAGAGCAAATTACATTTCATGAACGATTACAGCATGAATTATCAAGCTATCCTGTAAAGACGGTACAAGCTGATGGTTCGGTGATTGTTCAACACGTACAGAATTCCTACTTCCTAATAAGTGACAGTTGGGGTATCAACTTTTTAAAAGACATTCCGCAGTTTCAGGAAATGGTAGAGAACTATACAGGTACAAATCGCAATGTACATTTTCAAATCAATAGTCCTTCGGTGAGTCTTGAAGTGAAATATGTGTGGCATCAAAAACTGTTCCGTGAGGAATGGGCGTTGGGCAGTATTTTCAACGGATACTCACCACATTTGAAAAGGTTGGCGGAATTTCTAAACCAAAAATATCCCGCCCTCCCCTCTCTGCTTGATTTAGATATAGATAGGGCAAAACGAGAATGGTGGTATTGGCTAGAACGACAAGGGGTATCAACTCAAAGAACAACTCAAAATATGACATATGGTGAATACACAATTAATAGTCACAGTGCAAACTTCCTTCAGAATATCCATTCTAATCTCTTTGAATTAACAGATACCCGTGAGGAATGGGAAAAAGACCGATGGGATGTACGAGTATTGCAAGATACATATGGAATTGCTTATGTAAAAAGCATGACTAATTATTATGTAGACTTCACCAAAATTGGACAACTGAATATGCGTTGGCAAGTAAAAAAATACATCAAGCAACGCCTCCTTAGCAAAAACAATTTTTCTTGGGGTACAGCACAGGAATACTTAAAGTTTTTTCCACAATTTTTTTCTTTTATATTCTCATTAGAACCTACATGGAACGATTTAATACAACTCAAACGGTCTCATTTGGAGAAATACATTGAATGGCTACACTCGTATGCAAATAGCAATGTAAAACGGAAGGACGCGAATCCAGCGAGATATATATCAGAAAGACTACACGCTGTAGGGAAGTTTTTAGAAGACATTCAACGATATGAATACGATATAGCTCCTGAAACGCACGTGCGATTATTACTCTTTCCAGAAGACAAGCCGAAACGTAGGAAAAAGTCTATTGACCAAATTGATTACATTCCTGACTTTGTATTAGAGCAACTCTTCACTAATATCAATGATTTGCATGAGGATGTCATTCCAGTGATAAGGGTGGCTTTTAAGACGGGTCTGAGGATTTCAGACGTATTAGGATTAACCTCTGATTGCTTGGAACGTCTCAATGGTAAATACTCTATTGTGACAGATATTGAGAAAACTTATGTTCTAGGACATCGAATTCCAATTGACGATGAACTGGCAAACATTCTCGCAGTTCTCATTCAGCGGTCCAAGGAAAATAGCAACCAAGACAATAATCCCGAAGGGTTTATTTTTGTACGTTATCGTGGTTCTCGAAAAGGAAAACCATATTCTCAAAAATGGATTCAAGAACAACTGAACATCTTGGCAAAAAAGAAAAATATTGTAGATGAGAACGGCAACCTCTTTCATTTTAAGACTCACCAGTTTCGTCACACTTATGCGGTAAAAATGTTGAATGGTGGAGCAGACATATTGACGGTAAAAGAATTATTGGCACACGCTTCTCCAGAGATGACCTTACGGTATGCCATATTGTTAGATGATACAAAACGAAAGGCTTTTGAATCAGTCATAAACCAAGGTGTGTTCAGCTTTGATTTGAACGGTGAGGTACAAAAAATAAAAGAAGGTGAAGACATTCCTCAGGACATTCTACAAGCTCTCTGGCAGGATCATAAGCTGAATGCAATGGACAACCCTTATGGGACGTGTCACGCAAGATTAAAAGGAGATTGCCCACATATGGAAGCCCCACCTTGCCTAACATGCAACGGCGGCAGTCCATGTAAAGACCTGGCGATCGGCTTTTCAGAATTGGACGTAGAGAAATACGAAATGCATGTAAAAACAACGTCCAGATCCGCAGAAGTCGCAAAACAGCATGGTCGTGATGATATGGCAGAGAAGCATGAAAGAAATTTGCAACGTTATAAAGATATTTTAAGTAAAATTCAAGAAGGTAACATTATCTTTGGCAGACAAAATCGGGTAAAGAGAAAGCCAGGTGTAACGAATGTCTGAATATGACCGCTCAGCTCACTTAAAAACTATCCATGTCCAACGGAAAGCAAACACCTATCAGAAAGTAGATCAGGCCATTAAAAGGCTCATACGAGCCAATGAAAAAATTAATTTTAACAGCGTATCAAATGAATCAAGTGTGACGAAAGCAACGCTGTATAATAATGTGAATATTCGTGAAAGAATCGAAACATTAAGACATGAACAATCACAAGTACCTACACATAAACAAGTTAAGCGAGAAATGAATGAGAGCAACAAGGATGCCCTTATTGAATCACTGAAACGGAAGATTAAGAGATTAGAAGATGATAAAAAGCAACTTAGGGGCCAATTGAAAGTAGCTTACGCAGAGGTATATAAAAAGTATTAGTATTAATTGGAGAAAGGTGCTCTTCCTTTCAAATACTTCGTCAACACTATACATTGTCATAATATCGACCACCTTTTAAAACAACATATGTTTTATTAACTTCATTATAAAATAATTGTTGTTTTAAATAAAAAGGAGAAAACATATTAGACATGTTTAATATGTTTTCTCCTATATTTTTTATGGCTTTTTATAATTTAGGTCTTGATAAGCGAACCCTCTTCTTTGTTTTTTACATTATTTTGTGTTTTCGTCTTGTATGGGGCATCGAGCCCCAACAAGACGGCTGCATCCATGCTACGCAAGGATGCAGCAAAAAGAAATGATAAAATAGGTCTCGTTGTTGACTTAGTCAACGTTTTGTATTATTGTTAAGTTGACTTAGTCAACAGGAGGGAAATTAAATGAAACGCTCCACAAAACGGATCATTGAAAAGTTTCCGAATTTTAAAGCTAAATTAAAGGCTTATGAGAACATTTTATCAGTGGAAGAAGCCATGCAAGGATTAACAGAAGTTGAAGCTGTATTCTTAAGACTAACTTGGTTTTTTGAGGCTCCTGAACAGGAAAGTTTTAATATCGGGTTATTTTATCACCATTTAGATAATGAATGGCTTGAATTTGCGTTAGAATTAATGATTCAGTTCTTCAGAGAGGATACGTATTTAATTCAACAACCTACCTTTTCCATTCTTCGAGAAACGCCAGATCATTATTTTAATCAAAAGCAGTTTGCTGATTTCTTATCGGAAAATGGCTTGAATTATGATAAACGAAAATTAAATGTGTATTACAGTCGAGGTAAATTGCCGAAAGCAGATGTTGAATTTGCTGGTACCCCCTATTGGAGCAAATCTACAGTCGAAATGTTTTGCGAACAGGAGAAGGAACGATTGAAAAAGGAATAAGGTAAGAGTTACAACCCAGACTAGGTTAACCAGTACTTGGTTAACCTTAAAATCAATGAATGTTATGCACATTGTGAAAGGTAGCGTCAAAGCGTCCACCTGATTCAACTAGCCTTGAACAAGAAAAGCGATCCTTCTTTATTGAAGAATCGCTACCCTTTAGTGTAAGTACAACCCTTCACAAACTTTGTTTTTTGAGCAAAAAAAAGCTGCCAATGCAACCAATTCTTAAGCTTTTCCACCCATTTATTCACCTACTAAGCCATCACCATCTCGATCATCCATATATTTATAGAGCCATGAATCACGCGTAATTGGCATTTTAAAGCCAGCAGCTTTGGCTTCAGCGATCGTAACACTTCCATTATGATTGGTATCTACCTTACTAACATCTTCATTACTACTTACCGGTTCGTTTGCTTGTACATTGTCTGTTTTCGGTGGCGTACTGTTTGTGCCTGTCGTTTCACCTAAATTTTTGTTCACTTCATCTGGGTTTACATTGTCAAATTCATCTGTAATGCTTCTGCCCTGAATTTTGTATGTGAATTTATAATGATTAGGAATTTGTGTCTGAGTATTTGGATATTGAATCACTGCTACGAAATCTGTACAACCTCCTGCATCTCGAATCACCTTTTCCATATAAGCTTGATCGCCGTGCCTATTGAGAGTGCTGTCCTGAGGTGTAATGTTATATGCGTTTGATACTCCCCCAAGTGAGTCAGCAATCACATGCCCTTTATCCAAGGTTGGACTCTCTGTACCAGGAACATTTGCTTCATCAGAGTAATATCTACCTGATGACAAAACATGATCAGTATTCGGATTTTGGAGTGTTATATTTTTTGCCTCAACACGAATTAGCTGTCCGTATTCATTTGTAAAAGCCCAATATTCCCTGTCGCCAAACCCGATATCAACTCTTACATTAGGCTTTCTATATCCTGACATATCTCCGCCATCTATTGCAATTAGTGTATATTTACTGTAGTCAAAGTCACCATTAACACTTGTTATCGTTGGTGTACTAGTGGCAGGAACGCTTGGACTAACTGCGCTTTCACTAGTCGTTTTTTTGACTTCATCGTTAGGTGTATTTTTTTTGCTTTCAACAGTGGCCTCTTTCTTTTTGCTTACTTCTTGAGTTTTATTTATTTTGATTTTTTCCTCTTTGCTAGTTGTTTCATTTGATGAACAAGCTGCAAGGAAAACTAATAAAAACGCCATAAATAAGTAGGTTAATTTCTTCATGAATTGTCCCCTTTTTGTAAATATCTGTAGAAATACCAATACTATTATACTACTAAAATACTTCAAAAAACGAATAAATTTATATAATTTAAAAAGGATTCCAAGCTAAAGCTGAAACCCTTTAATCTTAACTCCAACAAATTTATATTCCCCATATGATAATCCTAATATTATTAACCTAGTTATGCTAAAACTCCTTATTCCATTAAAGGGTGCTTATATATAGTATCCGTTTCAAATCATTGATATGGTACACCTTTTATCATTGTTTACATGTAACCATAGAAAAGCGTTTAAGGACTTGACTTGGAGCCTCTGTGGGCATGATTGGTCTTGAAAGGCTGAAGCCGTTGTTTCATCTGGCAAACGAGCCTATCATACATACCCACCCCTTCAAGTAAAGTCCTATCGTTGTTTACGTTGAGAACTATAATTACTTACTCAATATAATAAGTAAACAAAGTTAGAAAATAGGCTGTTTTTGTTTCGTTATTTACGATGAATACGGTCAAAAATCATACTACATATAACTGCCCGTTACTTGGATAAGGAAAATGCCTTGCTCCCTTATTGAAGCAAGGCACCCAGAAAGTTTAAGTGTAACATTTCACAATCTCGTTATTGAATTAATAAAGGCGACCTTCATCCTTCAATCAGTATATTGGCAGCCTTGATTTTCATCTAATCACCGATAGATTAAGATTGATATGTGCACTATTATATTGTTTCAGGCTCATTTTTCTTTCGCCATAGGTAATTGATCAAGGAAATTGTTTTTAATCATAAGGTTAGCTGCGTCTTCTCCATAAACAAGGGTTTCTGACATAAAACGCATGAAATGAACTCCTATATCTTTTCTCATAACACTAGAGAGTGCAGCACCATAACGTGCTGCAGCTTGTGAAGTTAATGCTGAATGCTTATAATGGATCAGTCTATCGGAAAAAGGTGAAGTAACCGTTTCTAAAATTTCACTGTCCCATGAAGGAAGATTAGGCAAGCCATTTTGGGAAAGAATTGATTGGAATTCATTCAGATGCTTTTGGAAGATTTCAACCCCTTCTTGATAATGTTTTTTCAAATCAGAGGACTTTGTTACCTGTGCAGCTCCTCTAATAAATTCCTTGTGAATTTCAGTTGCTCGAAAATTATAAACAATTTGCCCAATTTCTTGAGCATTTATTGGTCTTTTACTCGTAAACCATCCACCCAAATACTCTTGTGAATTTACCTTTTCAATCGTGTTTGGCGTTGGAATATGTATCTCAGGCAAAACGAATCTTTTGTTTACCATAATATCCATACAACGATTAAGTATTTCTGAGGCGTTTTGAATGCATTTCTGATAAAAACGACGAATGTCAGGACGAGTCGAAGTATTTAATGATAGAGAAAACACAGTAGTTGCTGCCTGAGCTAAACTATATTTTAAAAGTAAAACATAATTATCGGTAAAAAGGGGCTCTCCATTTACATTTACATCTTTTTCATCAAACGGCTGAGGAAGAGGTTCACCTGCTTCAATCAAGAAAGATTTAGACTGTTCCGCTTCCTCCGTTGCAAACTTTTCAGCAAGTTGAAGCATTTTATAGATGTCCTTATCCTTAGTTGTTGCGATAAAATGACGGGAAACCCATATTCCCATCGTATCTGATACATAGGATTGCCAAAGATTAGAAATCTCCGCTGGTTCCAATTTGCTTCTTTCCACAGTGATAACTTCCTTTTTAATAATTTTCTTCCTTAATTTTTACTATGTATTATTACCTATATTTTTTAATTTATGGATTTTAATAATATATGGGATAACTTTACAAATTTTAACTTTATTTAGCTAAACTGCTAGTTACTTTAAGTGTGACTTTTCACAAACAATCTTTAATCAGTATATCTGCTGTTGTGTTTCCTCAACAATCTGGCCCGTTTGTTTAACTAGCCTTAAGGCTAGTTTTATTCTTTAGAAATAACTATAAAAAAGCTTTGGTTATTAATCTAAAAAAATTGCTTTGCCCGGCAGCACTACAGACTGATCAGAAAGCAAAGAACGCTTTCTGTCATTCTGTACGTGTCGCTTCGGCATTAAATGGCCCGATAACCACGGAATGTAAAGCAAGGAAAAAAACGCCTTTCTTAACATTCCGTAGGTTACTGTTCCATTTACGGCTGACGCCGCCATACCGAACGAGCCGAAAATCTTTAAAAGATGAAAAGACAAAACCTTAAAAACAATGGAAAGCAGTCTTATGGCTGCTTTTTATTATGTATTTTTCCCTTTTGCCTTCCGAGCGTAAAACAGCGCAAGCCGACTAACCTTCCAGCCGGTAGGTACCCGAACCTTTCCGGCTGGAAACTAAGACGGCTAGGGAGCCAATCAAGGGGCAAAAAACTTTTTTGCTTAAGAACGCTAAACGCAACAGCAAAAAACTTTTTGTGCTGATCCCTTGACCGGTCCCTATGCGTGTTTTTCGTTCTCCTTGCAAAAGGGGAAAAATACTCCCCTTTAGGGGACTTCCTCGCTTCGCAAGGCAAAAAGAAAAAATGAAAATCCTTAAAAGAAAAATCAAAGGAGGAAAAACAAGTGACAAATAGTGTTTATGAACTCGTAACCAACAAAATTATTGAGAAACTGGAACAGGGAACTGTGCCTTGGATGGCGCCATGGACCAATTCAAATGCGGTTAACTGGAAAACACAAAAACCATACCGGGGAATCAATATTTTCCTAGTGGAGCCGGGGGAATATGCTTCAAAAAAGCAGATTTTAGAAGCGGGTGGACGAATTAAAAAAGAAGAACTAAAAAATTCCCATATCATTGTCTATTGGCTTTGGAAAGAGACTGAGGACGAAGAAACAAAGGAAAAAAAGACTTTTGCCAAGCCTTTCTATTACCGAGTTTGGGAGATAAATAGACAGTGTAACGGCTTAGAAAGTAAAAGAAGGGTTGAAACTTTTGACCATAACCCTATCGAAAAAGCCGAGGGGATTTATAAAGGATATATCAACGCACCAGACTACACGTTTAATTCGGGTAAGGCAGTCTATTACCCGACATGGGATAAAATTAATTGTCCCCCTATCAAAGATTTTAAGGTTCCGGAGGAATATTATTGCACCCTTTTTCATGAAATGGTCCATTCGACTGGACTTCAAAACCGTTTAGCTCGTCCAGGCATCACGACACAAGGCGTTGCATTCGGGGATGAGGTTTACTCCAAAGAAGAGTTAGTCGCTGAAATGGTTAAACAGACTATATTTAAAAGAGGATACTATGTCCAATTTGATGGCATATATCCTCTTTTTTAATACATATTGGAATCTATAACCAGATGTTGAAAGGATAGTCTAATATGTATATAAAGATTAAGGAACATATGCTTTTTAGTTGGAGGACGTAGCCCACAGCGGGAGGCGTAGTGAGGTCGTAAGACCGAGTGTAAAAAGGGTTTAGGGGGTGAAGGATCTATGCGTGTACAAGAAGTAATCCTAGAGGAAGGAAAGAGATACATATTAGTAGATAGGGAGGGCATTCCTGTAATTCCTGTCGTCAAGTACCTCAAATATTTGGATGTGACAGGGAAAAGCAGCAACACCCAGAAGACTTACTGCTATGCGCTAAAGCAGTATTTCCTTTATTTACAGGAGAAAGAGAAAGATTACAAGCATATAAGATTAGAAGACTTGGCGGAGTTTGTGGGATGGTTACGGAATCCCTATGAGAGCACGAAGGTGACGTCTCTTCGACCTGTACAGGCAAAGAAAACAGAGAGGACAGTGAACCTTACGGTTACAGTGGTAACAAACTTCTATGATTACTTATATCGTAATGAAGAGCTGCCACATGACATGGGTGAGAAGTTGATGCGACAAATCTTTACAGGAGGAAAAACACGATATAAGGGTTTCTTGCATCACGTCAATAAAGGCAAACCGTCCGTACGGAATGTGCTGAAGGTAAAAGAACCTCGCAAGAGGATTCAAACACTCACAAAGGAACAGGTACTACAAGTGATTGCAGCGACAACCAACATACGGGACACCTTCCTGATTCAACTCCTATTTGAGACAGGATTGCGGATTGGAGAGGCTCTCTCCTTGTTCATGGAGGATTTCAAATTCGACCATGGAAAAGGGCATCGTATCCGCCTGACGGACCGCGGGGAATTGGAGAACGGCGCGAAGCTCAAAACAGGTGAACGAGAGATATTTGTGTCGCAAGCGTTGATGGATATATACGATGATTACCTGTACGAAGTGATTGATGAACTGGACATTGATACCAACTTCGTGTTTGTGAAGCTGAGTGGAAAGAATATGGGTAAGCCCATGACATACAGTGATGTCGAGGCTCTTTTCAAACGGTTGCGGCAGAAAACAGGGATTGATGTTCACCCACATCTGTTCCGTCACACACATGCGACGATGTACTATCAGGAGACAAAGGATATCAAACAGGTGCAAGAGCGTCTGGGACATTCCCAAATCCAAACGACCATGAACCTGTACCTTCATCTTTCAGAAGAAGACATCCGTAAGGATTGGGAAAAGGCACAGGGCGCATTTGAGATGCAGAAAAAACACTGAAAGGCGGGAGAAAATGAAACAGAAACAACAAACAAATACAGGGGAATTAGGGTTTCATGAACGATTGCAGCAAGAGCTATCAATCTATCCTATGAAAACAATTCAAAGTGATGGTTCTGTTACCATTCATCATGTGAAGGACCCTTATTTCTTAATTAATGATGTTTGGAATATAGCTTTTTTGGAAAACATTCCACAATTTAAGAAAATGGTTGAGGACTTTAATGTCAAAAAAAACACAAAAAGGAATGTGCATTTTGAATTTAACAGTCCTAACGTCAACCTAGAAGCGAAATATGTCTTTTATCAAAATCTATTTAACGACAAATGGACGTTGACTACCCTTTTTATATCTCATTCACGGTACCTGAGAAAATTGGCAATATTTTTGAAAGAAAAATATCCTTCTCTTCACTCTATCCTTGATTTAGACATAGAGAAAACAGAACGAGAATGGTTGTTTTGGTTAGAACAGCAGGGGATTTCAACACAAAAAAAAATCAAAAACGTTTGGACGTATGGCAAATACACGCCTATAATCTACATTTTGCGTACAATCTATTCCAATTTATTTGCATTGACTGATACACGGGAAGAATTGGACAAAGACCGATGGGATGTAAGAATACTGCATGATAAGTATGGGATTAATTATGTGAAGAGCTCTACTAATCATTACATTGATTTTACCAAAATTGAACAAGTTAATATGCGCCAACATGTCAAAAGATATATTAGTTTACGCTTACTTGGAAAGAACAATTTCTCTTGGTCAAGGGCTACACACTACTTAAAAGCCCTACCTAATTTTTTTTTAATCCTGTTTTCGTTAGAGCCGACATGGACTGACTTAAAAGAGTTGAAACGTTATCATATAGAACAATATATCAAATGGTTGAATAAGCACGCGAAAGAGATTTCAATAAAAAATGCACACCCTGAGTATTATATATTACAAACTCTTAGTGTTATTAGAAAATTTCTTGATGATATACAGCGGTATGAGTATGATATTGCCCCTGAAACTGATATAAGATTATTATTTTTTCCAGAAGACAGGCCAAAGCTAAGGAAGAAGACATTGGACCAAATTGACTATGTTCCTGATTTTGTGTTAGAACAACTCTTCAAGCATATAAACGATTTACATAAAGAAGTCATTCCAGTTATATGGATAGCTTTTAAAACAGGTCTACGAATTTCGGATGTATTAGGCTTAACCTTTGATTGTTTAGAGCGACTAAACAGTAAATATTCTATAGTTACAGATATTGAGAAGACCTATGTACAAGGACATCGAATACCAATTGACGATGAGCTAGCAAACATTCTCGCAGTTCTCATTGAGGAGTCCAAGGAAAACAGTAACAAAGACAATAATCCAGAGGAATTCATTTTTGTACGTTATCGTGGCTCTAGGAAGGGGAAACCTTATACCCAATATTGGGTTCGACTAGAATTAAATAAATTAGCTTACAAGAAAAACATTGTAGATGAGAACGGGAACTTATTTCATTTTACGAATCATCAATTTCGCCATACCTACGCAGTAAAAATGTTGAACGGCGGTGCAGACATTCTAACAGTGCAAGAGTTATTAGCCCATGCTTCCCCCGAAATGACCTTACGGTATGCCAAATTGTTAGATGATACAAAGCGTAAGGCATTTGAATCTGTCATCAATCAGGGTGTATTCAGTTTCGACTTGAACGGTGAAGTACAAGAAATTAAAGCAGGTGAAGACATCCCGCAAGACATCCTTCAAGCTCTCTGGCAGGATCATAAATTGAATGCGATGGACAACCCATACGGGACGTGTCATTCAAGGTTGAAAGGGAATTGCCCTCATATGGAAGCCCCACCTTGCCTCACGTGCAATGGAGGAAGCCCGTGCAAAGACTTGGCAATCGGCTTTTCAGAATTGGATGTAGAGAAATACGAAATGCACGTAAAAACAACGTCCAGAGCCGTGGAGGTCGCAAAACAGCATGGCCGTGATGACATGGCAGAAAGGCACGAACGGAACTTACAGCGATACCAAGGTATATTGGACAATATCCGTGAGGGGCATGTCGTCTTCGGTAGACAAGATCGCATGAAGAGAAAGCAAGGTGTAAAAAATGGCTGATTATGACCGCAGAGAACAGTTAAAAAAGATTCATGCCTCACGGAAGTCTGCCACCTATCAAAAGGTCGATGAGGCCATTCAACGGCTCGTACGAGCTAACGTGAACATCAATTTCAACAGCGTAGCAAGTGAGGCGGGCGTAGCGAAAGCTACGCTATACAACAACCTTGAGTTGCGTGATCGGATTGAATCCTTGCGACAACAACAAGCGAAAGCACTTACATCGAAGCAAATCAAACGAGAGATGGATGACAATAATAAAGATGCCCTGATTGCTTCTTTACAGCGTCGCATTAAGAAGCTAGATGGTGAAAACAAAGAACTAAGAGAACAATTGAAAGTGGCTTACGCAGAAGTATATAAAAAAATCTGAGGGAACACCGTTCCCTTCTTTCTTCAACGAAAGGGCCAGATTCTTTAGTAACGCTAATGGATCTTGTGAAGAAGTACACTTAAACTAAAGCAGCAGGTTACTTCAAGAAGGAAATTGAATATTTAAATTATAATACTACTATCTTTACTGAGGTGATGATATGAGATTTACTTATTATCGAAATCTTAATAAAAACGAAAAGTATGTGACAACTAAAAAACAAGTTAAATCTTATCTCTCTAATGATGAAAATATAACTGTTGTATTTGGTTTAAGAAGAGTATTTGAACTTGATAGCAGATGCTCAAATGTGCTTAATATTAAAGGAATAGTTGTTGCTTCTGCTTATTGTAACAGAGATAAAACAATAGGTGTTTCGTTCTTTCCAATACCTCAAAACATCTATGATGAAAAAGCGTACGAAGAATTCAATAACGCAATTTTACCTCAAATAAAAAAATGGATCGAAGAACAAGTAGCAAAACCAGAAACAGCAATCTTAGGAGTTGAAAAATTAATAATCGAATGGAGTGAAAAGAATCATTTGTTTCATAGTGTGAGGTTTCTATAATAACCCTCAAAAGTTATGCGGAAACGGTAGCTTCTTGAACTAACTGGTGCGATACTTAAACATGGGTATCGCTTTTCTTATTGAAGTAACTGGCAGTTTAGTTTAACAAGAACAACTGATAAAATAACAATAAATTAGTATAAAAAGGTGTTGCTTATATTTGGAACAAGTTAGAATATATAGAATTTCCCTACTACCAATATTAGGTTTTATATGCTTTGGATTATTATGGTGTCTCTTGTTCATTTTGGCTTTAAAAGAAGGGATTTCTTTCGCTTATATGATTTCATTAATTTTTCCATTTACTTTTATTGGCTATGGTATTTACCTTTGGAGGAAACGTAAAGAGGGTAAGGGATTTTATTGGGATGATGAAGGAATTGTAATTGATTTGAAGGGTAATAGGGTTTATTGGAAAGAAATAGAAAGCATTAAATATTCTAAAGGTAGGTCTGGAACCTCCACAGTTATTTATCCACATTATACAAATCACGAAAAGATAAGAATTCGTCGTAATAAATGGATGCCAACAACTGCCTATTCAATTGCTTGGATATTAATAGAAAGTCCAAATGAGTTTCACGAAAACTTAATACAAACCTGGGAAGAAAAAAGCAATTTGAAAAAATGATGTTAAGTTTTTATGGATTCCTAAAAAATTAAAATATAATAGATTTTATAAGACAGAAATGACTTTACTTAGGAGGGGGAACATGAAAAAAAGACTTAGAAAAAAATTGTCCAAGGAATGGGAATGGTATGCAGTAAAAGTATTGTATGAATGCAACATCTCAGGAAACCCTTCTCCAGAAATCATTGATGAAAATTACTCTAATACACACAAGACTTTTGAAGAAAGCATTATTCTTGTTAAAGCATCTTCTTTTGAGAAGGCTTATGTAATAGCTGAAAAAGAAGCAAAAAAAGCTGAAATTGATTACTTAAATCCATACGAAGAACTGGTTGAATGGAAATTTGTTGAAGCGTTAGATTGCTTTAAAATGTTTGATGAAAAACTTCAATCAGGTACAGAATTATATTCTCGATTTTTGCGTGTTCCTAAAGATATATCTAGGGAGAATGTTATTTCTCATTACTATCCAGAAACAGTTGAAGAAGATGAAGTTGACCAGAATTTCATTTTGAGAAACAAGAATTTTAATGCCAGACCAAACTCTAAATAAGCGATTTAGGGTTGTGTTACTTCTTGAACTAACTGGTGTTTGAGTTTAGCAAAGAGTCGTAGCTGCGGCTCTTTTTCTTGTATCACAAACTGGGCAGGTTAGTTGCAGAAGGATAACGGTGAAAGTAGACTTAAAGTGAAACTAACTTGGAGGCAGATTTTATGTTTCAAATGAACCTAATAAAGAATTTAAAAACTTCTTATGGAATAGTGCTATCAAATGACAAGAAGTTATTATGTCATATTATGGGAGGAAAAACAGTCATATTCGATACAAAAACTTGGGAAAAAGTTATAGAATTGAAAAAGCCAAATAATCCAAGTCATCTTCACTTTTCCCAAAAGGATGAAGTGCTGTACATAAAAAACACTGTTGGAACATTTTGTGTTTATGACACTAAGGACTTTCAACTCGTCAAGACATTTAAATCTGGGAAATCTTTTCAAATAGTAGAAGGGAACTTTGCACTGCTTGAAAATCCATTTACTATTCTAGATGTCCTTAAAATCAATAACCAAAAACAGGTTTGTTCACTTAATATTGAAACAGGGAATTATCAGATATTAACTGAACTTGAAGGGACGCATATTGAATTTAATCAATTTATCCCATATGATAATTCCTATTTATTTACCTTAAGTTATTTGGTAGGGGTAAAAGGTTATTTAAGATATAAGTTAATTAAGGTTGTAGACCCTTCAGTAAAACCATCTTATTCTATTGTAGAAAATTTAGGAATAACAAATTGGGATTTGGTTTGTTATGAGCCCGTTCATCAAGTATATATATTTGTTCACGAGGACTATAAATTAACAATTATGGATGCTAATTTAAAAAACATCCTAAGAAAAGAACACTTGTTGGATAAAGGAATAAAAAAAATCAATAAAAAATTCGCTTTAGAAATTGAAGATGATTTTTATGAATTGCAAAAGATTCTTGATGAAAATGAAAATGAATATTTTGTTCATATTGCTCCTTCCTACGATGGTAATTACATTGTTCTCACTTCAAGTGATAGGGTCTTTATATTAGGATTTGAAGACTTAACCCCTATCCAAATTGCAGAATTAGAATACGCCTGTTTTGCAGAATTTAGCAAAGATGATACTTATTTTCTTGTTGGTACTTGGACAAAAGGCTTTGTATTTGAGAATAATCTTAAGGGATTAAAACTTTAACACATAGTTATTCAACTAACAGGTAGCTTTTGTTGAGGATGATCGTCGCTGCGGCGGTCATTTTTTTTTGTTGAGCTAACGGGGCAGAATTGTTGAATAAGAAGGTAAATCTTGAACCAATACAGAATTACATTGTTAGCGGAAAGTGAATCTTGAAAGGGTGAGAAAAAATGACTTACTTTTTCAAAATATGAAGAACAAGAGCAAAAGATACAAGGTAATATACTATTCAATGCTATTGTCTTTACTCTTAAATTTTGTTAGTGCTCTAGTCATTTGGATTAGGGTTGAATTCTACAATAAGAACTTGTAAGGGTTTTGGTGGATTTTTTTCTTTTCAGGATTAAGTGTGATTCTAGGTGCAATCTTAGATAAAAAAGAAAAGAGTTAAAATTTTAACGTCTTTTCGATATTGGTTGCAATCCCTTGAAATACTGATGGATTGCTTATCCTTATTGAAGTAACTGGCAGTTTAGTTGAACAAGCTTTGTATTAAAATAACATTAAAAATATTAGGGGTTGATTATTAGGTTAGAACGATTAAAAATTGTGGCTGCGTTAGTCAGAAATCCAAATAAAAAAGCGATTCCTTAACGTAAAAGAAATCGCTTTTTTAAGGTCAATTTTTGCATAGTTATTAATTCTATCGTCTTTTTTATTAATGATACTACTTACTTAAGTTCATACATTAGCCCTGCTATATAATTTATTTTCTACACTACATATCCATTTATAAAGGCCTAACAAGATTATAAACAGAATAGGATTGAGAACTACTGAATACCACAAATTCCACCATCCGTAATTAAAAAATCCCCAAGGTTCAGGAATCAATGTGATTACTTCATATAGTAAAGTACCGATTTCCCAAAAGAAAAGATAAAGAATCTTTTGGGTTATTGTACTTTTAAAGGGATACCAATTTAGAAACATCATATTAATAGGTGGAAGTAATGCGATATGTGCAGGCAATCCTTCCCAATCTTCGTTTTTTGTAAAATACCAGTACCCATTAAATTTTAAATCTACAAAAATATCGAATGTTTGTTGAAAAGCAATTGTAAATAACCAAATATGAATAATTTGGTTGGTTGTTAGGTTCTTATTTGTTTTAAATGCGATGAAATTAAATAAAATGATTGCAATAATAAGTCCGATCATAATTAGTCTCCTTTTTATTCCCAAATTATTGTATAATATTGGAAACGTTTTCGACAAGGAGAAATAAATAAATGTATATATTTACCATTAATATCCCTGTAATTACAGCCCGTTCGTAAAAATTAGATTTCTGAATACATTCTAGCAACATAATTGTTAGGCTCTTTATGTTTTCAAAAGTAAATCTAATTACCTTTCTTATTGAAGTAACTGGGCAGGTTAGCGAAAGAAGGTATTTTATTTTCTGCTGAAGAATTATAGCTAAATGGATTTTTTTAATCGAGTCGCTGGAGGAAAAAGAAATGAATCAAAAAGAATTTGAATCGGTCATAAAACAACCACCAAATGTTAGATATGAGTATTTTATTAAAAAGGTCGTAGATTATGAAGAAGTTTGGGGGCTATATGATAATGGTTGGGCAACTGCACAGGATGATGACGGAAATATGCTGATTCCTTTCTTTCCTAAAAAAGAATTTGCGGAAAGCTGTGCAGTTTATGAGTGGAGTAACTTTAAAGCTGAGCCAATTGAATTGGATGAGTTTATTAATGAATTTCTTATTCCAATGAAAGAGGATAGAGTTAAACCATCCATATTCCCTATAGACAATGATACAGCAGTGGTCGAAGTAGATGAAATTTTAAGGGACTTAAACAATGAATTAGAAAATTATTAAAGAAAAGACCCCTTTTGAGAATTAGAAGTTTGTGAAAAAATGTACTTACGCTAACTGGGTGCAAGAGTTCAAGATCCAGCTGCCATTTCAGGTGGCTTTTCTTGTTTCGCTAACGGGCATTTTACTTGAAGAAGGATTATAGTTATACAATGGCGAAATAGATTATTTTAAAAGTTCTAAACAAACGGAGGTTGGAGTCGACAATGGACCCAAGAAAAATATTTTTAATTGAACTACACGAGATAATTAAAAATAGTTCAGAAGAGATACGAAATCATTTAGTGAGCCCATCCGAAGATAACATTGTATGGGATGAGTTTAAATTGAGCGAAGAAGAATTAGCTGCTTTAAAAAAATATAAATTTGATGATGTAGCCTTATC
This sequence comes from Bacillus sp. ISL-18, assembly GCF_018613415.1. Taxonomy (GTDB): domain Bacteria; phylum Bacillota; class Bacilli; order Bacillales; family Cytobacillaceae; genus Neobacillus. The sequence goes on from NZ_JAGGQG010000005.1 coordinate 117,944, forward strand.
AGCTATCGAAAAAACAGTTAGAGATACTATTCTTGTGGCATTTCACGAAGCTTTTTCCTTATTGGACGCTGTAAGAGACCCAGAAGTTGTTGAGCTTGATGATACTTGGCTTGGATTAACACTTAGGGAGCCTAGTGAAGAAGAAGAAGAAGAAGAGAACGAGGGGTTTCTCCACGATGAGGTTTATGATGCCTATTGGGATTGGTCGGAACAGAGAAATAAAGATGAAGATTAATAATGAATAAACAGCTTTAGTTCACAATAGTTTGTGATATTTTGTACTTACGCTAACGGGTGCTTATGTTCAATAACGGGGTGGCTACGGCGATCCCGTTTTTCCTTATTGAAGTAACTGGCAGTTTAGTTTAATAAAGAATAAAAAGTTGTAAAAAATAAAGAGTAAATGAAAATATGAGGTGAACCTTTGTGGTTAAACAATATTTAATCTTCTTAGGATTTATTATATTTGCTTTTACTCCTTTACAAACTGTTAATGCAGAATCCATTTCGATTGTTCAAGAGCATTATGTCACCACAGAGGATATTGTTAGAGATATTTTATCTCCGATTATTGATAAAAGGTTGATAAAAGAGTATGGGTTGGATGCTTCTACTTGGGTTTGGGAAAGGATAGACAGAATAACCTATAACGACAATTATTCTTATGATGTTGCGGTAAGGGTGCATATCCCTTCCAATGACAAATATAATTTGGTTAAGTTAAGAATTTTTCCATTCTGCGACAGTGAAAAAAGCAAAGAACTAAAATGTAACCAAGGTTTAAATATAGAAATTGTAGAGTACAAACATATATCCCCTTGATTTGCGTTAATACTCAACTAACGGGTCCTTTTTTGGTGAGATTAACATAAATTCATTTTTGTAAAGTTCGTGAAAGAGTGTACTTAAACTAACGGGGCAGTAGAGTTGAAGAAGGAATTATTATTTGAAAGATGGAAATTATTATGTAAATCTTTATTTGGGAGTGGTTTTGTGAATAAACCATTGTTAAGGGCTGAAGGGATTATTGTAAATGAAGATAAGACAAAAATTCTTGTGCAATGTGATTTAGAGGAAAGTTTCTATCGTCTTCCTGGTGGAAGTATTGAATTCGGTGAAACAGCAGTTGAGGCTATTAAAAGGGAGTTAATTGAAGAATTTGATTTACACTCAGATATTGGTGATTTAGCTTGTATAAATGAAAATATTGTTCAGTATGATGGGAAGAAAAGGCACGATTGCACTTTAATTCATTGGTGTTCAAGTAATAATAAAATAGAAAATGAGTTAATACATAAGGAGAAATCAGAAATCAAACTCGTTTGGCGTACTATACCGCAATTGAGAGACAGACCGTTTTATCCTGAAGGAATACTTAAAGTTGTCACTTCTAACAAAAAAAATATTTCTCATATAAAAGTTGAAAAGAATTATGACTAATACCTTATTCAACAAACGGGTGTTAGTCTTTAAGAAGGAGATTGGCTTTTTCTTGTTGAAGTAAAGGCAGAATAAGAAATGGAATATACTGACTCTCACAGGGCTGAACATGGGAGTAGGAGGTTTTAAATGACACACCAAACCTTTGACGAACAAACTGAGTCACAATTAAAGATATTGACTGAAATTAGTACAATTTCTAAGACAATTGGAATTGAATTCTGGTTGCGTGGAGGATGGGCAATCGATTTTTTACTTGGCAAGATTACCCGTAAACATGATGATATTGATTTAATAACGTGGATACAAAATCGGGAAATGTTAGAGTGTGAACTTTTAAAAGCTGGATATGAGAAGATACCCGTTAAAGAGGAATTTCGTGATAGACAGTCTGATTTCTGTAAGGATAGTGTAGAAATTACATTTGGTTATATATCTCGTTCAGACGATGGAAACCTTATTATGAATGGATTACCTGAATGGATTTGGAGACCAGACTCTTTGCTTCCACAAACTTTTATTTTGAATGGAATATCAACTCACGTACTGAACCCAACACAACTTTTGGAAGAAAAAGAGGTATATGAACAAATTGGTCGGACACTAAGACAAAAAGACGCAGAAAGCAAAAAGATATTACACCAAATAATAGATGAAACATTGTATTAATATTAGATTGTGAAAAAATGTACTTAAAGTAACGGGTGCATTACTTCAATAACGATGTTCCGCAATCGGGGGCGATTGTTGGACAAGAATTAAAAGGGTGATACATATTAGTCATGTATAATATGTATCACCCTTTATTTTTTTTGACTTTTTACAAATTAGGTCTTGATAAAGATCGGTGCTGCAATGTTATGTGGAATGGCCGGAATTGATAACAGCACTATAGAGAATAGCGCTAGCTATATCTATTCATGGCTGAGAGTTTTAAAAAAAGAAAGCCGATTGGTTTTACAAGCAGCTGCTCAAGCACAGAAAGCAGCTGATTATATTTTAGGAGAAACTATGGAACAGTCACTAGACGAAAACTAAAAAGAAATACTCACTCATTAAATCAAAATTTCACCTTTCACCGGCAGATCTGCAGCCGGTGAAAGGATAAATCTAAAATCATATTACACTAACAAAAGGAATGAAAAAATATGAAGGTTTTTCAGTTTGTTTTTTGCAAAAGACTTCCAAAGAGTATCATTTTTCGTGGACAAAAACGAAGAAAAAGCAGAAAAAATGTTTCTATAGACTTTAATATTGAAGATCATTATAAATTAAATCGTTTCAAGAATGTGAACTATTAGTCGAAATATCCATACGGAAGTGATTGAAGTTGTTTGATACAAATAATAAGTATCAAGATACCTAGAGTTTTTTTTATTTTAATAATAAAAGAGAACAACACAGGCTATATTGTAGCCGGTGATGCTCTCGAATGGTGGAATTAAACATTGGTTTTTTTCTTGATGAAAGCAGGCATAGAGTTTGCTGGATGGTTGCCACAGCAACCTAAAACCCTTCACAGATTATTCTAGGAAGAAGGTGATGTTTTGTTGGACATAAGCTGAGCTGAAAACCTTTAAGAGTATGAGATTTAAAGAATTAAAGATAAAGAAAAATGGAACCAATATTTTCCCTGATACACATATTCGTAACAGGAATAGGGAAGGGAATTCCCGATTGAGTAGAAAGTTCAAAATACAGGGATCAAGGAGAGGATTGGAATGAAAACTTGTCCATATTGCGGCAGTCATATCGAAAGAATAGATCATCAGTATTACTATTGTGATTTTTGTTGCATGAATATTGATATCAGTATTATTAAAGAAAATCACGAACGGTTATACGTTCGATTTCGTGATTTTGCATTAGATGGCTTTATTGATAAGACCACACCTGAAATGATGAAATTCTCTACCTTTGAGCTGTTGAATTTGCTTAAAATGATTCCGAAAAGAACGAAATAATATGTACCATCTTATGAACGTTTTTCACCAGGCAGGGAAGGAAGGCATTACAGAATATATAGAGGTGGAAAAAGAAACAGGCCGTGATTATATGTATTACACAAAAAAAGCATTTGTAGTAGAAAATATTATTCGGACCCGTTTAGGGTATGTACCTGAAAGGATTACGGAAAGTTATCTTGTAAGGTATCTGCAAAACATCAAAAACGGCAAAAAAACAGGTCCTATGATTATTCGGACACAGCGGAAGGAAACAAAGGTTAATGAAAAGGGGTAATGTTCCATTAAAAATACATGGAAGTCGATATACCAATTTTTTCAAAATCATGTACTTGAGTTATGTATGTTCTCTATTGCTCCGAATAGTTCAGCTTTTTTCTTTTTTTTGCCTTTTATAAATTCTGAGTTTTTATGTGTTAATTTATACTTTTATATAATTTTAATAGTTCTTTATTAGGTTTTGGTGGCTTCACCCTTGAGTTGTCTTTAAGGAGGCTCATCATTACATTTCACCTTAAAAGTTCTATTAGATAGGAAAATGAGGTTAATGAAGAAAAGAGGGAGAGATATAGGACAACCTGGAGAATGAAAATTTTGTGTAATTCGAAGTATCCTAAGGGGTGCTTTTTTTGTTCCAAACAACACTATTATATTGAAAAACTTCATCAAATTTTGAACCTTTTTAGTACATCAATTCATCTAAACTCTCAATGAAGAAAGTGGAGTATTAGAAATAGGGAGATAAAGGTGCAATTGACCGGGAAAAGTGGTAGGATTCTTATCAAACAAAGACAACCGATATTAGTTAATGTTTAATATTGGCTCATCTAACATCATGATTATAATTACTGTTGATGGAGAAGATTATTTAAATATCATCAATGAATTACAGAAAGCATCGGAAAACTCGGTATAATTTAAGTGAATTCATAAATTTAAACACTTTTTAAAAAATTAGATTATTGATTAAAATATTTTGCCAGACGTAATTCATATTTAATAAATGAAATACGTTTAAAAAGATAATGATAAACCAATCAAATGCTTAATAAAATTAAATCTTTCAGATTAATCACTCTTAATAGATGAAATTAATCATGAATAAAGAGGAGTAGTAAAAGAAGAAAAGCGTACTAACAACTATAGAGATTCAATTAATACGCTTCTCGATTTCCTTCATTTTTTGAATTTGTTTTAAAATATAATCGTTATTTCTATTTTTAAAATCAGCTAAAACCTTTAACAAATCTTCAGTGTCTGTAAGAGAGTCCTTTTCATTTTCCATGTATTGTTCGAAAAGTGCTCCTTTTTGAATCAACCTTCTTGTTCTTTCCCGGCGATCTTCATTAGAGATTTTATATTCTAAGACTTTCTTTTTTTGCTCCAAAGCTTTTATTTTGTTCTCAAGTTTTTGTAACTCATCATTTGACATTTTTATCACCCAAAGGTTTAATTGTTCGTTTCATCTGTTTCTAGCTCTTCGTTAGAGGAAGCAACCTCGTAATAAACCTTTACTTGGTCTTTAAATAAATCAATTAATATTTTTGCTTCACTAACATCTTCAATTCTCCAAGTATCCATTAAGTACTTACCAATTTCCCTTTGGGTATTGGTAAGTATTCGTTTTTGTTTTTCTTTTAATTTTTTGATTTGCTCTTCGATGTCAGTTATTTTATTCGTTATATTTTGCTTTGGCATTTTAGCACCTCTTTTTAGATAGTTTACTATATTATAGCATTTGAACCAAATGATGGGAAATGATATAATGGTCCCAATATCGGAGATTAGAGCGCACTTATATACCACTTCATAGTATTGTGCATTGTCCCCTCCTTCTAAGGGGACAATTTCGTGAGGCGTCTAAAAAATTCGCTTTGCTCATGTTATTAAAAATTGAGGTGACTATCACTATGGCAATCTATCATTTCTCAAATCAGATCATTTCAAGGAAAAAACAACAGAATACAATAGCCGCTGCAGCTTATCGTTCTGGTGAAAGATTGATAGATGAAAGAACGAATGAGGAAAAGCATTATAAAAGAAAAGTGAAACCGATTACTCATATTCTTGCGCCTAGTCATGCACCTCAGTGGGTCTATGACCGTCAACAGTTATGGAATGAAGTGGAGAAGAAAGAAAAACAATGGAACGCTCAACTGGCTCGTGAAATCAATGTTGCGTTACCAAAAGAGTTATCTTATGCGGAACAAGAGAAATTAGCCATCGAATTTTGCACTGACATTTTTGTAAATGATGGGATGGTTGCCGATTTATCGATCCATCGTGATGATGAAGAAAACCCTCACTTTCATGTGATGTTAACGATCCGTCCATTCAATGAAGATGGATCATGGGGGAATAAACAAATGAAAGTAAAAGAAATGATTGATGGAAAACAACAAGTTAAAGCAGTACATATAACAGATTGGAATACAAAAGAAAAACTGCTTTATTGGAGAGAACAATGGGCTCATTATGCCAATCGCTTTCTGGAGAAAGATGGATTATCTGAAAGAATCACTCATTTATCAAATAAAGATAGAGGGATTGAGGTACTGCCAACGATTCATGAAGGTTTTGTTGCAAGACAGATGCAAAGTGAAGGCAAAGAATCAGATAGGATTAAAATGAATACTGACCGAAGAAAGTATAACCAAACGGTCATTGACCTTGAAGATGCTAAGAGAGAATTAAAAAGTAAAGAAAGAACAGAAAAGTTTGTTCGTCGATTTACTCCTTTAGAGAAAAAACAATTAAGTCAATCTGCAAAATCATTAAGAATGTTTGTAAACTTTGAAAATATTAACAACCGAAAGATACAGTTAGAAAAATGGCAATACCGACTTGAATTTCATCAAGATTCCATAAATAAATATAAAAAATTAAATCGAATAGAGAAAGAAACAGAGCTGTTATATCGAGCAGAAGAAATTTTGGAAAAAGAAGCGAATCGATTTTTAGAACAATATTATCCTAATCTAAATAAAGAAGAATTATCTAAAGATCAAAAAATTGAACTTGTTGAAGTAACAGTTTCGCAAAATAAGTTGGTAAGCCACAACGAAATTGAAAATGTGATTAGGGCAGTAGAGAAAAAACAAATCGAAAGAGATCTTCACGGTTTATTAAATGATCGATCTTATTTTATTTTTGCTCTTCAAAAGAAAATGAAAAATGCAGAAGTTGAGTTTAATCAATTAAGAGTTACTAACGGTATTAACTTTTCGGATGAATCTACCATCAGAAATGTTTCTGACCAAGTTTTAAATAGAATGCAATTGTTATTAAGTGAAAAAAGTAAAATGGAGAAATCCTTGGAATTAATAGGTCGCAGTTACGATTACCAACTTGAAGAAATGTATCCTAATTGGGACGGCCGTCATTATTTGACTCTTGAACAAAAAGAATTCTTTGTCATGGCCAAAGAGTATTATGGAAGAATCATATTGCCAGAAGATTTTTCAACTATACCGAGAAAATATTCAAAAGAAGATCAGCAAAGAATTATTTTTTCTTTGTATTGCATGAATAATAAAGAAGAGAAATTAACCATACAAAATCAATACAGGGAACTTTTAATTAATAACTATCCTGATTTTCAACTCGATAACAAATCCTACATGAATATGTTTTATCATGAATGTCTGAAGTTTTCTGATGAAATTGGATTAGAAAGAATGAATCAACTTCATAGCGTATTCGATGTTATATCGATTGAAGATGTGGAAGAATCACGATATAAATCTTCTACCACCTTTACGGTATATTTCAATAATGATCAAAGTTACTTTCCAGCTCATGGTTCTGATTTCTTTTCTATCCTTGAAAGTGCCATTCGTGAAGCTGATCGCAAATGGAGGGAAGATGAATTTGAACAACAACATAAAAACAAGAGGAATAAGCGACAAAAAGGTATGGATCGTTAGTTGAAGCCACCCACTGATTATTTACCTAATAATCTATTTGCGTTAAGGAATATTTCCGTTGATCAGTTCATGAACTATTATTACAAAAGCCATATACAAGTCGTCTTCATATAGATGCAGATATTCTTTCTTTTAGAAGATAGATTATTTGTTCCATGTTAACTGTAATGAGGTCTTGACAATCCCATCCAAAGCACTCCGAATGGTCCGCCAGGATTAGGATTCTTGTTGAAAAACGTGTATGTACCATTAAGTGTTGAGGACAATATTTTTCCAACCGCAATTGGGAAAGTTTTTAAAATCCTTTTACGATTCAAAAGTATAACTGGTGTTTTGATTTGATACATCAATTTATTCCGGCATGAAAATCAACTCCATTTTTTGAATACAGTATTGAAGTAAATCAGGCATATGTTTATTATCAACAATTGGTGGATAGTTAATAAGAAAAGAAAACCAAACTTATTAATGTCATAAGGCTCATGATTGCTAGGTAGAGAAATAGTCGCAGTCTTGCCCTTCCACGCTTTGAAGTGAAAATCTGACTTCCATTTCGCCTGAACTTGCTTCAACTAGATGTAATCCCACATGGCGTAATAGAGAGTTTCCGTGAGAAAAGCAACCTGCTGGAGAGCAAGTACTTTTTCAATTTTTAGAGAATAGATAAGGTTATGGAAAAATACATCTTATTTCGTCAAAGAGCCAGTCCTAGTATTATTTCTCATGAAAAAGCAGGAATTTACCTTTCATTTATCTAATCTAATTAAGTGACAAACATGTAGAACGTATGTTACGTTTTTATCCCTACATAATTTAAAAATAATAAGAAGAGGTGTTTGAATATGAATAAAACAGAACTAGTGAATGCTGTTGTAGCACAAACAGAATTAACAAAGAAAGATGCTGCATATGCGGTCGATGCATTGTTTGAAACCATCTCTAATACTCTTGCTAAAGAAGAGAAAATCCAGTTGATTGGATTTGGCACATTTGAAGTGCGTGAGCGTGCAGCTCGAACAGGCCGTAACCCACAAACTGGTGAAGAAATTCAGATTTCTGCTTCTAAAATTCCAGCTTTTAAACCAGGCAAGGAATTAAAAGAAGCTGTTAAATAAGTTTGTATAGTTCTTAAAGAAGTGGCTCTAAGGAATAATCCCTAGAGTCTTTTTGAGTTTAAAATAGTGTGGTCTAACGGAGGGAGGCATTTTGGTCATACGGCAATATAATTAAATAGGGATCAGGAGGAAATTGAATAAGTTATCAAAGTAGATTGTGAATAATTTCACTTAAACTCCCTCAGTTTAATACGATTTTCTCGCAAATGCTCGCTTATTCGCAGGATTTCATAACCCTTGATATGGATTTAACGATTAAATGAAATGAGTTTAGGTTATTATGGCTCCGTGAAGGCATAGTTAAATAAAGGAGTGATATTCAACTCCACATTTTACCATATGATGTACATTCTCCACGCCGCCCCTGGAGGCTTTCCCTCCCATGTCTCAACGAGTCATTTGCCCTATCATTCCTTCGTCATGCCTATCCAAGGGGTGGAGGCCAGTTATGCTAACGGGATGGGTCAGTGCCCTTTTGTTTAAGTAATCTGGTACTCCGTACATATTTGAAATCCTACGAATAAGCCAACATTCAATAATTGTATAAATTAATAATCACTCTTTAATCTTATTTATTGGAGTTTCCCTTTCGGGGAAACTAGAAAGTGTTTCTAAGAATCTAATAGTTTTTATGCTGCTAAAGAAGTTATAGGTTGTAATTTTTCTGGACGATAAGATTCATTTCGTTTAGCTATTCCTACAAATACCCGAGCCAGTTTACCAACCAATTTCATAATTGAATTCATCTTCTTGATTTTTTTCACCTTAACATTAGTGGCATGTAAAGATTTAAACTCAGGGTTGTTCATGACTAGGCTCATCGTCGCTAAGTAGAGGAAACGCCGCAGTCTAGACCTTCCACGTTTAGAAATGACAATTTGACCTTTCCACTTACCCGAGCTTGCTTCAGCTAGGTGTAATCCTGCATGACGTAGTAAAGAATTCCCGTGGGAAAAACCACTTAAATCTCCAGCTTCTCCTAATATACCAGCCAATGAAATCTCACTAATTCCTTTAATAGTAAGCAATTGATGTGCATATGGAATATGTTTAAGTGCTTCTGTGACTTGTTGTTCAACTCTATCGAGTTGTGTTGTTGAGAGATCATATTCCTCTAGTAATTGTTGTAGATGAAATTTATAAGCATCAAGTGCTTGCCTAGTGCCGATTGAACGTTTAGCTAAATGAATAAGTAATTGGGCTTTTTTTAATCCAGGCTGTCTCTTCATCAATGACTTCCACCCGATAACAACGTTATGAGGTTGTAACGAACGCAATTCCATCGGGGTAGGAAATAAGCGAAGGGTTGCGATTGCTCCTTTACCAGTCACATCTTTAAATACTTGTCGGAGCTCAGGAAAGACAACGTCTACCCAACGATTTATTTGGTTGATTGAACTTACGAGACGCTTAACAATCACGTCACGGTTAGACATAAGGACTCGAAGTTCTTCAAATGATTCAGAAGTTGGACGAACGATGGAATAGTAACCATTCTTCACCATATCAGCGATAACTAGTGCATCTTTTTTATCGCTTTTGGACTGGGTATTATCTCGGTTCTCTTTATTTCTTTTTACATGGTACGGATTTACTGTTACTACATCAATATTCTGTTCGAAAAGCCATTTTGATAGATTAATCCAGTAATGTCCCGTAGGTTCCATTCCGACTAAAGCTGTATCTAGTTATTTGTCCTTTTTAGTTTGTTAATCCAGTGCAATAAAATAGTAAATCCATCTTCGTTATTTTCAAATGTAAGGGGATCACCGACTACAATTCCACGGAAATTCACTGCTCGAGCGACGTGAAATTGTTGAGCGATGTCTACACCAACCACGAGGTGTTTATCGGAAATTCTTTCTATTAGTTGATTTTGTTTGTCTTGCATTTTAAACTTCATAGTAGGGGTTCCTCCTAAGGTTTTGAGTTAGAGTGGTGTCTATACTCATATCTTACTGAGGAGCTCTTTTTTTATCAAAGTCAATAATTAACTCTCTACAGGAATGCTAACGGGGCAGCATTCCTGTAATGAGTGAAAATGAGGTTTGAACAAAAAAATAACCTCTTGGTAGAATAAGAGTGTCCGGAAGCTGGCCAGCAAAAAGGACAACACTCAAAAACCAGGAGGCTTATAAAATGAATTATAACCAAAATAAGAATATCGCTCAAATAACTTCTCAAACACTTATTATAGGTGTGGATATTGCTAAATTCAAGCATGTGGCACGTGCCCAGGACTTTAGAGGAATGGAGTTCGGATCACCTTGCTATTTTGAAAACTCAAAAAGAGGGGTTCGGTCATTTTCTTAATTGGATTTCTGAACTGAAGAGAGAACAAGCCATGGAAAAAGTGATGGTTGGAATGGAACCAACTGGCCACTATTGGTTTAACCTGGCACATATTCTGAAAGAAAATGAGATTAAGTTTGTAGTAGTCAATCCCTTGCACGTAAAGAAAAGCAAGGAACTGGATGATAATTCACCAACTAAAAATGATGTAAAAGACGCAAAAGTCATTGCCCAGCTGGTAAAGGACGGAAGATACGCTGAACCTACGATACCGCAAGGAGTATATGCCGAGCTCCGGGTGGCGAAGAAAATACGCGATCTTCTAACGGATGACCTACAAACGGTCCAAGGACAGGTTCACAACTGGATTGACCGGTACTTTCCAGAATTTCTATCGGTCTTTAAGAAGTGGGAAGGGAAGGCAGCCTTACAATTCTTAAAACTATATGCTTTACCTCATGAAATAATAAAATTCTCTGATCAAGAACTGCTAACCCACCTTAGAAAAGCCGTTACCCGGAGTGTGGGGCTTAGTAAAATCCGAGGGTTAAAGCAAGCTGCCAGTAAGTCCATCGGACTTCGGCAAGGATCTGACATGGCCAAACTGGAGCTGAAAATGTTACTAGATAAATATGAACTCATCCAGCTTAAATTTGAAGAATTGGATGCGAAAATAGATGTATTACTTGATGAAATACCTGGAGTACCACAAATGTTGGCCATTAAAGGTGTCGGGAGGGATACAGTTGCCGGTTTCTTTGCGGAAGTGGGTGACCTGAATGATTATACCCATCCCAGACAAATTATTAAGCTGGCTGGCTTAAGTTTAAAAGAAAATACATCCGGTAAGCACAAGGGGAAAACGACCATCACAAAGAGGGGCCGTAAGAAACTAAGGGCCCTGTTATTTAGGGTATGTATGATACTAGTAGCTAAGAATTCAGCGTTTAAAGCATTACATGCCTACTATACTCAACGTTCTGATAATCCATTAAAGAAAATGCAATCCCTTATTGCTTTATGTAATAAACTAATCCGTATTTTCTGCATAGGTAAAAAGAAATTTGAATTTAGTGAAGAAAAGATGTTAAAGGATATTCCTCATTTGTCGGTATCAAAGAAGGTAGAAATGGCAGCCTAACTTTGGTTTAGTTTAGATAAGTAGTAGTTCTGTTTTTATAGATTTGGAGACATATGAAGCACGGATTAGTCGGCAAAGCAACTAAATTACGGGCTTGGACCCTGTGGGGCAGCATGGCTGACATCCACCTCATGGAAAGGTTGGACGAAGGAATTTGAGAGCGAAGACTCTGTGAGGCATGGGAGGGTTGACCTCCATGAGTAAATGTGGACATCCACCAGTGCGGTTATATTTTTACTCATCTACCATTTTCTGCAAGGGACTGGTTAGTGGGTTATAGCTCTTTTTTCTCCTAGAGTCCAATTTTATCCTTTGGAGTAATATCTACCCACCAATATAGCAATCACTTGTAAATAAACTACTAAGAAAATCTAAGAAAAACGGAGAAATCGGGAGATTTCGCTTGCTTTATTGAGGGAGGTTAGTTGAAGAAAGATATTTGTGTACATAAAAATGAAAAATTTATTGAAAGGATCATACTGATTGGGTTAAAGCGCATAGAACAATAGATATCTGTTAGCCGGAAAACCGAATCCTTTACATCGCATTTATTTCATGATAGTATTTAATTCGATTTATATCGAAATACTTAAGGTAAAACTTTTTATATTAGAGAAAGGAGTACACCAAAAATGGATATTGATCAAATTGTTAAGGTACATAAGGCTTTGGGGGATAGTACCCGATACAAAATTATCCAAATTATTGGTAAGGAAAATAGTTTGTGTCCAGCACAGCTTGAAGGCCATCTTGATGGTATTCCTTTATCCACCTTATCTCATCATTTAAAGCAATTATCTGATTGTGGTGTTTTAAATCCCGAGAAGCGAGGAACCTATATTTTTTATAGTTTGAATGAGGATATTATAAAAAAATTTGTACCTGAATTATATGATATTTCCATTAAACCGAAATCATAAATATAATAATTCTGTATTTATATGGAATTATTTTTTTGTTTGTTATTTCTATTTTTTTCGAAATATAAAATGTTATATCTTAAAAGGGTCGGAGGTTTGATAATATGACGTCTCCTTAAATTCCGATAATTTGAATTTATTCGTTTAAAATTTTGTTTTTATATTTTGGTATGCGATATGGAATCAAGTAATCATAATTTAAACTGAGTCATATTTCTATATTTTTAGAAATATGGAATTATAAAATGCTGAGCTGTTAAAGGTTTTATGTACTTAACCGCACTAAAAAGTGGAACAGTGGAAGGCCGAAACATGGTCATCATATTCCCTCCTTCCACTGTTAAACAATAATTACTAGGTGGAAAATTTAACCTTACGGGTAATTAACTAACCAAAATAGACAAAAAGAAAGGAAAAAGGTATGAATGGCAGAGAAAAAACGACTTAAAATCGGCGGTATTATAGATGGAGTAGGCTTTAATTACATGGGGTGGCGTCACCCAGATATGCCAGCTAACGCCAGCGAGAGCATTGATTACTATGTACAAAAAGCTAAAAGGTTAGAAGAAGGAAAGTTTGACATGATTTTTTTAGCTGACGTCAGCCATATTGGGCCGAGGATGATTCCTCATTATCTCAGTATGTTTGAAGGTGTAAGTATTCTGTCTGCCTTAAGCATGGTGACTCATTCTATTGGGCTTACTGCAACAATTGCCACTTCCTATGCGGATCCATTCACTGTTGCCCGTCAGATGGCTTCTCTTGATAAAATCAGCAATGGTAGAGCAGGATGGAATGCTGTCACTTCTAATCCAGGAGGATTAGCGAATTATAGTCGAACACACCTTTCCAAAGCAGACTTGTATCCAATGAAAAAAGAATTTTTAGAGATTGTCAAAGGTCTTTGGGACTCCTATGAGGATGACGCTTTTATACGGGATAAAAAAAGCGGCGTATTCTTTGATCCACAAAAAATGCACACTTTAAACTATAGAGGAAACTATTTTTCCGTGGATGGCCCTTTAAATATTAGCCGTTCCAGACAAGGAAGACCGGTAATTTTTCAAGCCGGCACCTCTCCAGATTTCATGAATATTGCCTCGAAGCATGCCGACGGTGTATTTATTGGTTTTGAAGAGTTAGAGGATGCTAAAGCATTCAGTGAAGAGTTAAGAAGAAGAGTAAGGTTAGAAGGACGTTCGCCTAATGATTTCATGATTATGCCTTCACATAATCCAATTGTAGGACGGACAGAAAAAGAAGCAGAAGAAAAATTTCAAGAGCTGCAGTCACTCATGCCTATTTATCGAATACCAAAACCGAAATTTTTTGGTTCGGCAGAAAAAGTAGCAGATCAAATTCAACACTGGTACGAGGCAGGGGCGATGGATGTATTGCTGATAAGACAGGAGCATCCCTCAGGATTTGATGACTTGATTTAGTCGTTCCGATTTTACAGGAAAAGGGGATTTTCCGTACGGAATATGAATCAAACACCTTACGCGGTAATTTGGGTTTACCTCATCCTGAAAATAGATACTCACTTTGAAACAATTTCCGGATATAGCCCATGATGGAGTTGCATACTGCCCTTCATGCTTGAATATTTAAACAGACAAGGATTTGCTAAAAAATAAACGTTTTTAATTAAATTGATTTACAAGGAGATTTATAAATGGAAAATAAATACAATACGCGTGCCATTATGGCAGCGCTGCTTATCTGCAGTTTCTTCGGCTATCTAAGCGAAACTGCCCTCAATATTGCAATGACTAATTTAATGGAAGTATTCCAAATTTCAGCCGCAACTGTACAGTGGTTAACAACCGGGTACATGTTGACTATAGGCATTTTAACGCCAATAAGTGGGTTGTTGTTGCAGATGTTTACTACAAGACAGCTCTTCATAGGTTCGCTCATCAGCTTAATCGTCGGTACATTGATCGCAGCGCTGGCGTTCAATTTCGGAATGTTAATGTTCGGCCGAGTTTTACAGGCAGTAGGTATTAGCACCTTGATCCCACTCTTGTTCAATACAATTCTCGTCATATATCCGCCTGAAAAGCGGGGGGCTGCAATGGGGTTAGTCGGGCTTGTTACCATGTTTGCCCCAGCGACTGGACCGACCATAGGTGGTCTAGTAATCGGATATTTAACATGGCAGTACATCTTCTGGTTATCACTTCCATTTTTGGTTATAGGGTTGTTGATAGGGTTGAGGTATTTGGAAAACGTTACGGCTGTCACAAAGCAACGGATTGATTTACTATCTGTGTTATTGTCAACGATTGGATTCGGAGGAGTTGTTTTTGGCTTTAGTCAGGCGGGCGAAGGATCTGGGGGCTGGGGCAGCCCAGTTGTGATCACTTCAATCATTGTTGGACTCGTCGCGTTGGTGCTGTTCATACTGCGTCAGAACGTTATGAGTAATCCGATGATGAATCTGAGCGTTTTCAAGTATCCGATGTACGTCGTAGGGCTGATTCTAGTAGCTTTATGCCCGATGATTTTTATGTCGATCATGATTATCCTGCCGATGTTTCTACAGACGGGTGCAGGATTGTCTCCGTTCATTGCGGGACTCATGCTTTTGCCGGGCAGTGCGCTTAACGGTCTTCTCTCCCCGCGTATGGGGCACTTGTTCGATAAATATGGGCCAAAATGGCTCGTTATTCCCGGATTCGTGATCGTTTCAGTCATGTTATGGTTCTTTACTACCCTATCTCCTGCTTCTTCAGTGGCCTTTATGGTTGCTTTGCATATAGGGCTCTTTATTGGGATAGGCATGATATTTATGCCTGCTCAAACGAACGGACTAAATCAATTACCGCCAGAATTATATCCGCACGGTACGGCAGTCTTAAACACACTGCCGCAGGTTACAGGTGCGATTTGAGTAGCTGTAGCTGTCAGTATCCTTACGAGAGGGATGGGGAAGTATTTGCACGGCTCCTCCGCTCCGGCCAAACAGGCCGAAATGGCAAACGCCATGACGGCGGGATCACAAAACGTATTCTTGTACATGATTATCATAGCACTGATTGGCTTGGTCACAGCGTTCTTCATTCGCCGTGTCGTAGTCAACCGCAAAGAGGTGCATGCGCAACATTAATGTTTTGTCAGCGAATCCCTTATCGGTGTCTATGAAGAACGTTCACACTAAAATGGAAGGAAAAATTGGGTGCCGGTTGGAATTTTATGAGCTGGTGTCATCCGGATATGCCCATTGTGCCCTTTGTCCGTTGCTAATATATTCGTTACATTGCTTCAAGGATCTATAATTTCCAAGGGTCTATTCATCATACATAATATCTGTTTTATAGAATTATTCATCAAATTTATGGCAAGGTGTTGATATAAAGGGTACAATATAGAAGAATGTTCCTAGATTATTCATAAATTATACTCGAATAGATGGTCAAATTAATTTGACGTGGAATTTAGGGGAAAATAAATTTTAAAGGAGTACGATCTTATTACAGATAAACACCAAATTGATGAGATGATTAATGAAGGACTAGGTGCTGGAAAAATTGATGATACCAAAGATGAAAAGCAGTAGAATATCCATTGTTAAAAAAGAGTACAGAGCCAAAGAAAGATAAAAGGGATTCCATGACCGAATTTAGATGATGTTCAGGAGATGGGTAATATGAAAACGAAAAAAGAACTTAAAAAAGAGGGGCTAACCTCTGATCCAATTGGGAAATATACCATTACAGGAGGAGATAGAATGTCTGTTGAATTGATTCAATCTGTTAACAAACAAGTGGCAGCCTGGACAGTACTTTACACGAAATTACATAATTACCATTGGTATATAAAAGGACCGCATTTCTTTACTCTGCATGCAAAATTTGAAGAGTTGTATAATGAAGCTGCAATGGTTATTGATGAATTTGCAGAACGAATTCTTGCGTTAGAAGGAAAACCTGTTGGAACGTTGAAAGAGTGTTTAGAGCTCTCATATATTGAGGAAGCATCAGGTGGTGAGAATGAAGAAGATATGGTACGAATACTAAGTGGCGACTTAGCGAAAATTGTTGATGAGCTACAAGCAGCTATTACTCTTGCTGAAGAGGCAGATGACGAAGGCACAGCCGACATGCTACTAGGAATTAAAAAAAGTGTAAGTAAGCATTTATGGATGTTCAAAGCATATCTAGGATAAAAAAAGAACCACAAACGAATCAAATTCGTTTGTGGTTCTTTTTTTCCGATAATTAACTTTTATGTTAACTAGAAATATATAAGGTATTCTTTATGGGAAATTAGGCTCTTTTTATGTTCTTAACGTTGTAAATCCGCGTTTACAACGTTAAGCCAGAAACTCTTGTATCAATAGGGTACACCCTATTGATAAGTTTTTGGTTCCTTGATATTATTAGCTTGATAGACTCTCAATAACACCTATCAAAAATACATATTAAAAGAGGCCGAAAAATGATTTATGGATATGCTCGGGTAAGTACACAAGACCAAAACCTTGATACCCAAATTGAACAACTTACAAAATTTGGAGTAGACGAAATTGTTAAGGAGAAAATCAGTGGTGTTTCTAAACAGAAGCAACAATTGGATGAACTCCTTTCCAAAATTGATACTGGCGATACATTAGTTGTGACTCGAATGGATCGTCTTGGACGAAATACGGTTCAGTTACTGCAACTAGTTGAACAACTTCGTGAAAGGAACATTCTGTGGTTTCAAAACAATTTTCTAATTTCAGTATGTTCTAAATTCACATTAAATATTTTACATGCACCCGGACAACGTATGGTTTATAATTTAAGCAACACCACCAAACGGTCAGCAAGGAGGGTTTATTTTGAAGGATAATGTAATGAAAGAAAAAGAGGTAAAATCACGCAACAGAGATAACTTTTTAATCAAGCAACGTGCGTTTATAAAGCTGTATTTACTCTCGTGGATAATCGAGCAGAGGGGACCATACGGCCAAGAGATGTTGGATGATTTTTATAAAACATTTAAACACTTTGATTATAAGCCCAACCATTCTGAAGTTTACAAAGGATTGCACGAACTGCTGGATGATGGAATCATCACAAGGTCTCGGATTATAAAAGAGGGCTCTAAGCGCCAAGAGCTTAAAGTATATGAAATTGCCAATAAGGATGAAGCTAGACGGTATAAGAAGCAAGTCAAAGAAGATTTAGACCGCAGCATAGGCCTTTTAAATAAAGCAGTTAGAGATAATTATGTATAAACTCATATTTTCGCAAAATTAGGCCCTCCATACGATACCTTATCGAAGCTCAAGTCGATAATAGTCCAAATGAAGTCATAGTTACAGGCAACAGAGAAACGTTTTTACATCGTTATTAAAGAAGTAATATCAATGGCATGAAGGCCCCAAGTACGCACAGTCCAAGAAAAAAATTGATGGATTTGTTGCTTTTTTAGTTGCTCATTAAATATTGAGTTAGTAAGTCCGCAGGGCACTTTAATGATGAAGATATTAAATTCTCTAATTAATCATCTATTGAAACTGGAAAAGCACTTTAATGCATATAAATCCCACCTAGACCAATAATTGGAATAATTTGACCTCGCTGTAAAACAACTCGAATTTGCTGGGAAACTAGGTGAGTCAGGACATTTAAGTGGATTCTCTCAGGGGATCTCTCTATTACGTCATTCGGGATACAAAAATGATATTTAAAGAATCATTAATAGGAGCTTTTTTCTAATTAAAATTATTTTATTTAAAGGTTGTCCAATCCCTTTCGATATATCGGCATAGTATGTAATATTACAAACACTAAGAAGGGATGAAGATGAATTTGTTAAATAGGTTTTTTAAAATAGGAGTGGGTTCTAATTTTGTTGTATTTCTTGCTATGATGCTTCTCCCTGTTTTTATTGTTACTGATCAATTAGATGTATTTGAGAGAATCATTTCCTATATTTCAGAAAAATAAAGCTGCCTACTAATGGGCAACTTTTTGTTTTATAATCATTTGTATTTGATTTTGGCTTTTTATCTTATTCCACAAACCATTAGTTTAGTCGAATAAGCACGATAAAAAAGAGGAAGACTTTTAATTAAACGTCTTTTTAAACAACCATCGCAGTTTTTTGTATAATGCATAGAATTAGTTCCCAATTGAATGAACATCAGGTTCTTAGACGAGTAAACATTAATATAGGCTATCAACCTAAAATTTTCGTATTATGTTAAGAAGAGAGGCTTTTCACCAATCTAATCAAACGTTTAATTAAATGACAAAAAATTTGCTCACTATCCGTATAAAATCCTTACGTAGCAGGCTCTATGGCAAAACTAATCAAACGATTAATTAGATTTTTTGAAATTTATTTTGTTGGGATTTGTCGGGTTCTTCGCTAAATTAATAATAATAAAATACCTTTTCAGATTGTCCGTTAATGTCCGAATAACGATCAAATGGAGGAAAGGGTTCACCTTCGCCTTCCTTAAGAAAAATTTTTAACCTTGGCATCCAATTATTTTTCTCTCTCTCAATGAGGTGCTCAATCACTTCAGTGACATTCCATGTTCCTTCACCCTCATTACAGAGCAACCATCCTTCAGATAAATCTGATAAAAAATACTCTATTGATTGTGGTGTTCGCTCAAGAACCTCTGTAGCTTCTTTCATATAAAAATGCATATTTTAGCTCCTCTCTGTGAATAATTGTTTTATTTGAAAGGGCTCCTCCGACCAACCGTTTAGGAAACTGTGGGTTAGGTTATTGTTTCTCTCTTCGTTTATCTAGAGCTTCCGCAGCAAGTCTCGCTTTTTCTCTCGTGGTATTAATGTAAAGCAAAGAAATATCCGATGACGTATGCCCAAGTTGAGACATAATCAAAGGAATATCACCATTGGTTTGTTCTGCGAGGTTGGTAGCGTAAGTATGTCTTAGTTTATGAGGTGACATCCTTTTGTCAAAGGCTTTAGTATATTTGTAAACAATGTCCTCAATGGCTCGATTAGTTAGGGGTTTAGGTTCATTATTGTATAACTTTACATATACAAACTCATTTTCCCCGTTTCTAGCCTTATATCTTCCATTTCTGATGGAAAGATAGTTTTTTAGGTCCTGAATGCTAGAAGGAGTGACTGATACCGTATCTTTTTTATTTCCTTTCCGTATAACACTGATCTCTTTGGAAGAAAAATCAATATCTTTAATTCTTAAATTTGATAATTCATTTACCCGAATTCCAGTTCCTAAAAAAAGAGAGAGGATACTAATATTTCGTTCTCGATCACGTTTAAAATACTTAAGTTGAGAAGGGGAGAGGGAACTCTCATATTCACCCTTAATATAATCAAGGAATTCTAGATCCTTATCACCAATAAAAATCTTATCTGATAGTTGTTTCGCTCGCTCATTAAACGTCTGTTTTACTTTGGTTACTTCAATTTTCTGCATAACATTCCTGTGGAAATAGGGTTCATTATTTGCTACTTCCGCTTCAATTGTCAGGTATTTAAACAAGGAGCGGAGGGAGGACTTATGACGGTTTACTGTCTTAGCATCGACTTGTTTCGTTTCATCATCAGTTTGTGATACTTTATATTTTTTCCTCGATAAAAACTTAAAATAATTTCTAGCTTCATCCAAAGAAAGAGTTGCTAGTGTATCTGTTGGGATATCCTTAATTTGATCACACTTAACAATCCCTTCGGTTATTAACCAACGAAAGAAATCACGAAAATCTCTAACGTAATTAAAGAGCGTAAGGGGGGAGCGGATGTCTTGTTTAGCATCCACGTATTCCACCACGTAATTAGGCATTTCTTTAAGCAAGATTTCTAATTGGTTTTCGTATTGTTCATGTTGTTTGGAAATTGCCATGCAAAACACCTCTGTAAAATATATTATACTTTCATTATAGAATGAATGTTCGTATAATACAATTTTTACGAATAATAGTTTACATAATTTTATTATGGTTACTCACTAATATAAAATTATGGTTTTAGTGAACTGCATAAAGTCAACTAAGTGAACTTCAAGTATCTTTTGTAAAATCGTTAAGTTAATTTCTTGATAATCATGAACGGCTATATTTCGAAAGCCTATCATGGCCCTCATCTTCTTAGAGAGTGAAGGGGGTATAATACCGTGTTCTTCTATTAATGAAAAGGCATCACGGCTATTTTGGGGAAGCCCAAATTTTTTCTCTGCTACAATATGCATTGCAAGATCAATACTAGCTTCACATGCTCTCTGAAGGTTAAGAATAATAGAATCTTGTTTTGTGTAATTTTGTAAATTACTTGGATTATTATCGTACTCTTCATGAATTCGCTTAATGCAGCGTTCAATAATACTTACCTTGTTCAATATAATATCATTTTTCATACACAGACCCGCTTTCATCAATTCTTTTCAATACAGGAAAACGCTCTTCGTTCAGTTTTGTATACATTTTCAGGGTTTTTAGTTCAAATTGTTGTCTTTTTTGATCATCTATACAGTAGATCACCTTTCCAGTATGTATAATCTGTGCCTGGAACACCGTACTTGCTTGATTTAGGTCTATTAGATCAACATCTCGACCAAGCCTTGCTGCTAGTTCTTGAGATAACATAAATATTTCATACTTATCTAAGACCTTATTATCACTAAGATATGCAATATCAATATCACTTTCATTATGGAATGTTCCTTTGACCCTTGATCCGAATAAAACGATTAAGAAGGGGGAGAGGTTCTCATTCAATACATCTAAAATAATTTGTTCCAAATTTGTACTCAATGTCCAAAAACCTCCATAATTTTTCTTTTATTATAACAGATGTTCCTGTAATTATTCAACTATTCGTAAAATTTATATTATACGAATAGTATATATTATAAGTTACCTTCCCTCCAAGTACTAAATTCGCAAACATATCTTACAAAACGTGCAAGAATATATATTGTTTATTAAACTCTAGAGTGCGATAATGGCTATTTTTTCTCACTCTTATTACATAGCTATTTATTTCATTATTAAATCTTGAATCCAGTTTAATAGATTAGCGAATCCCTCTTCATTATTTCCAAATGAAATAGTCTCACCAACTACAATTCCACGAAAGTTAACTGCTCGTGCAAAGTGAAATTTTTGAGCAATATCCACACCAACAATTAGATGTATCGGAAATTCTTTCTATTAGTTGATTTTGTATTTCTTGCATTTTAAAATTTAAAGAAGGGCTTCCTACTTAAGACTCTGAGTTAGATTGGACTCTATACTCGTATCTTACTGAGGGGCTCTATTTTTTTAAAAGCTGATATTTAACGGATCTACAGGAATGCTAAACTGCCCGTTTTTTTCAATCCCTTCGCATTTACTACACAATTTATCCGTATTGCGAATTAACCTTTATAATTAAATTTTTTGTTTATCAAACCCTTTCAAGGGTAATTAAAATGATTCATAATTATTACATATCATTGAGAAAAGGAGCGTAACATGATTCCAATTGAATTAATTTGCAGTGAACTTAAACGATTAACAGACGATTATTATAAATGTGACAACATTGAAATCAGAAAACTAATACAAAATGATATGAAACTTTTAAGTTATGCCCTTTTTGTTTCAGATCTCCCTGATGAAATAGATACCTAAGTTTTTTATGTCGCAATATGGTTCGTTAATATCCATATTAATACGGATAAATAAGGACAACATATTCGAAATGTACAGCAATTTATTTTTTATATTTCCATGCTCGTCCATTTCGATATAAATAGTATTGTCATATACTGTATTACTTCTTTTATAAAGGAGGTGATACAATATGAATCAATTTTCTTTAATCGTAGTGCTTTTCATCCTTTTAATCATTGTGGGAGTATCCTTCATGCGTGGAGGATACTAATAATTCCTAGGTGATCAGTGACATTTAGAGGGATTCTAAAACTTATTTAGACCCCTCTTTTATTATCTTTTTTATGTCTATAAATGATACGCTAAGTATGTACAGAAATGATTGTTTAAGGATGTACAGATTAGATCACAAGAGACTGTTCATATTAAATAATCGCACCCGTTACTATAAATACAAATTTTCATAATCTTTATTCTAATAAAAACAAGGCCTTTTCCAATTTTACTCTTTAGGTTCAATTTAGTTTTAAAATAAATTGCTCAAAAAATCATGTGGAATATTTAGTAAGTACATTAACTACAAAGGAAACAATACCTATACTCGTATAATATTAATAAAAAAGGAATAAACCCGTTTCCCGGATTATTCCTTTTTTATTAATATGGAAATTTTCTTATTGAAGCCTTTGAGATATTTGACTTAAAGCATCCCCTGCTTCATTGATATGAATATCAACTATTGCCAGGTCACCGATAGCACAAATTCCAACCATTTCACCATTTTGTACCACAGGAATACGACGGATTCGATTGTCAGCCATGATACGGGCACATTCATGTGCATCTGTATCCGGAGAACAGGTAATAACATCCGAAGTCATGCAATCATGGCAATGGATTGAACTACAGTCTTTTTCATCAGCCACACAGTTGATGACAATATCACGGTCTGTAATCATACCCACAACTTTTTTCCCTTCACAAACCGGTACGGATCCACAATTAATATCACGCATAATTTTTGCTGCGGCTGTCACTGGCTCATCCGGTGTACATACCTTTACATCTTTTGACATTATATCTTGTACTTTTGTCATTTTCCTTCCTCCCTAATTGGTTAAAATCATTTACTAATTAGAAATTACTCTATTGGGGGGACAGCAATGAAAAATAAACATAACAATATTAGATTAACCGCAGTTGATGAGGTAACAGTCTTATCCTTAAAACTGATATTATACGAATAGTATTTGGTGTAAGGGTACTCTTTTAGAATAGGTCCCAACTTCCTTTCAGATCCTCCATCCTGCTCTGTAGAACTTTTTTTGGTGAGCAAATTTTATATAACCCTTACACGATTTTATAAGCTACTGTTTTTGGCAATTAAATAATGCTGTATATGGAAGTATGTTTCATGAATGTTAAAAAAGCCTAAATATACAAGTAATGCATAGAAACTTGCATATTTTAGCCACTCTCTACAAATGCACTTTAAAATTTTTATTCAAAGGTAATTAGGACAATTCGGGATTATGTGATACACTGTGTTTACCATTTGATTTACTTGTTTACATGTGCCCTACTAATTCGTGAGTAGGGCTACTTGTTTTAAAAGAAGAAATAAAAAAGACCGCAAAAAGCAGTCTTCTTCATACAGATAGGTAAGGCTTTGAAGTTATCGCTACCTTTTTTTCGGGTAGAAGGGCAACCTCTCAGTCACCGTCCCCCCTAAGAACCGTACATGTTAGTTTCCTAACATACGGCTCAAGCATGCCTTTGTCCAAGCTTTGGCTAGATTAGTCCTGACAGTTTCTTGCCCTTGATATATCTCTTGACGATTCTAATGATAATGTCTGAATTGGGTTTTACTTTCCGATTTGTAGCCCAATGACGGAGATGATCCACTGGGGGTTGACCGGCATGCAGCTATGACAAAAACGGAAATCGGTTCGTCAAAAGAGCAAATAACAAGAAAGCAATCTCTTCAACCCTCCCGCCTCCCAAAAGGAAGTCGGGAGGGCGTTATTTGTATTTCGGGACATTTCCACGGTCCGCGGGGAAACTGTCCATTATACGGAATGCCGTTCAGGCACACCTCGTGTGCTAACGAACTTCTTTTTCTTGTTGCTCCGAAGGTCTATAAAGACCAGATCGTCTTTTAAACCATTGGAATAAATGAGTAACAATCACTTTCAGGACCGCATAGCCTGGAACCGCCAGGATAATTCCTACCAATCCAAACAGATTACCCGCCGTCAAAATAATGAAAATGATCGTGATTGGGTGAATATGAAGCGACTTCCCCATAATTTGCGGAGAAATAAACTTGCCTTCGATCAATTGGACGATCGTCCATACGATAATCATCTTAAACAGCATAGCTGGCGAGGTAACGGTTGCCACAATCAATGCCGGAGTAATGGCTATCGCCGGCCCCAAATATGGAACAATGCTTGTGAAAGCTGCTGCGATTGCAAGAACCAAAGAATATTTCAGGCCAATGATCAAATAGCCTATATATAACAAAAGTCCGATGCAAAAACTAACGATGACTTGTCCCCGGATATAAGAACTGATTTGATGATTCATTTCCTCCATCACCTCGAAGGATTGGGGACGAAGATTGATCGGAATGAGATTCAGAATGTAATGTGGCAGCCTTCTGCCATCTAACAACAAGTAGAACAAAATGAATGGGACGACGACAATGGCTAGAACCGTTTCCGTTATAGCTCCTACTACGCTCCTCCAGCTACTCCCCAACCGATTAATAAACGAAGTCAGTTGGCCTATAACCGTATTTGTCCAATCCGTGGAGCTATATCCGGTCGTATACTGAAACCGGTTAAAAAAAGCGCCTCCGATTAGTTTTTTAAACCGAAGCTTGGCCTCTTCACTGTAGGTCGGAAAATTATTGATGAAATCCATGACTTGAATACGTATAACCGGAATGACAGCTAAAATTAGAAGCGTAATGATTGCGATGATCAACAAATAAAGAATGATAATGGAATAGACACGCTTAATTCTCCACTTTTCAAGCAGATTGACAATCGGATTCGTTAAATAATACATAACCCCCGTTAAAATCAACGGTAGCAATATCGTCTGAACCAGAACGATAAAAGGCTCGAATACAAAAGAAATCAAGTTAAAGACCCAAATGTTCAAACCAATCAGCAGTAAGATCAACAGAAACAAAACAAATTTGTTATTCAAAAAGAACTTCTTAAATCTTTCTACCCCGGTCTCGAGAGTTGACATGTGATCTCCTCCAATCCTTATCCTATATTGTCGGTGGACAAACTTTACACCGTACAGTAACCTTGCCAAGATTTTTGTTGTTCCCCAAGCACGATCTCCTTGCATCGAAAGCAGGGATTTCTGGAAATTAAGCATAAAATAAAAAAACCACGGATAATTATGGTTTGTCGTGCATAAATAATGTTCGGATTAATCAAAACAGATTCTCATGGATTCTGTCAATGATTTTGTGTAACCGCCTGAATGACAAATCTTAACTGATATGTATAACACTTCATCCTTACTGAAATAGGTGCTATTCGACTAAAAGAGACCCTTCAAGACGTTACTCTATCATTAGACTCTTTGATATAATCCTTCAGTCTGTAAAGAACTGTCTAACCTTTATCTGAGTAATGTGACCATCCTCAATTTAAATTAGAAAACGCGCGTCCGTACGACTCATCCCTTGATCTAGAAGATATAAGGCATAATCAACCTTTTCCTCATCGGTTTTTGGTCTTCCAGGATGTTTACCTTGTTTCCTTGCAGCCTGAATCCCTTCCTTTGTCCGCTGATGCAGGGGACTTGAGCGATGTCTACTTTGCCTCTTGTTGCACGAACGCTGGTACTCCCCCTATATAGTATGATTTTTGACCGTATTCTTCGTAAATAACGAAACAAAAACAGCCTATTTTCTAACTTTGTTTGTAAGCCCCCAATCAAACAACGCATATAAATAAGCACGCCTCCTGGCACTATGAAAGTATCAATTTTAAGGGAGGTGCTTTTCATATGCCGCTACAAAAACTTACAATTGTCCCCGTTACATTACATTCCGAAAACAAAGTTTCAAATATATCCACTTCATCAACAACCTCAGCTAATAACGTTTGCACGATCAAAACGGCTAACGTAGAAATCTCTTTCTCCAACTGCGTGGATGAGCACATCATCCAAACGGTTATGAGGGAGCTGAAACATCTGTGAAATACGACTATACAAGTGTGAAAAATATTTACATCATTTGTGGAAAGACCGATATGCGAAAAGGCATTGATGGTCTGGCAACACTGATTCAAGATTCTTTCGAACTTGATCCATATGGTGATTCTATTTTCTTATTTTCAGGATGGAGTAAGGATCGCAATAAATGTTTATATTTCGACGGTGATGGCTTCGCCATGCTTTATAAACGTTTGGATAACGGCAAACTCCATTGGCCAAAAGATGAAAATGAAGTACGAAATCTTTCACAACATGAGCTTCGTTGGCTGGTTATTTGGCATGCCTATTTTTAGTATATCATGAAACTTTTTTGGTTTTTATTGATAAATGTTGACAAACTATTAGCTGGTTTAGTTTAAGTGCAATTCTTCACATATTTTTACTATATGTGTATCATAATAAAAGGATGGAACCATTACGATCCCACCCGATTCTTTCATTTTCTATTTCCATTCCACGAATGACAGAATCCGAAGGAGTCCGGCTTTAGTTAAATGCCTATATTTTACACAACACTTGATAGGCTCGGATAAAAAACTCCATTACCCCAGCAGGTTTGCCATCAAGAACTCAGCAGCAGCCCAAATTCACCTTTTCTGAGGCCCGTTAAAAGTACATCATCAAATTGGTAATTAATAACCTTTACCCATGATTGACTGCGTTTTCCGACCTCATATCGGGAATCCTTACGCTTTGGTGTATTTGGCAATTAAAAAATGTCGCCAATGGCAGTATGTTTTTTGAATGGAAAATAAGGCTTAATATACAAGTTATGCATAGAATCTTGTATATTAAGCTTTATTTAAATAAATATGTTTGTTACATTAATGCACCCATTACTTTAAGTACATTAATTCAAAATTGTAGGTCCAAACCTCTTCATAAGCACTATATAGTTAAATAATACTCTTCTATGCCTAATTTCTTTAATCTGATAAATTCACTTCACTTTGTTATAAGTCTTAGTAACAAAAGACATTAATATCGCTGTATAAATTGTTGTTAGAACTAATTCAACTATTGCACTAAATTATATTATATTTACTTTTTTGATGAACTTAAAATTCAAATAACCACCTCAATCTTACCATTAGCCGAAAAAGAAAAATCACTAATTACTTCTAGTATTAGATTTAATTTTCTTGATAATCAACATTGTCTGTCCAAGACTTATTATAAAAATAATAATAGCCACACTCAATTGAATATTCTTGGTTGTTTTAGCTTCTTTCTTAATTATATATGACTGGTATTGAGATACTACAATAGCAAGAATTGCCTGTACTACACTGCCTATAAGGTAAAGTTTTTTTATACTAATATTAATCATAACACGAACACCTTTCTATTAATACTTTCATTAGTAGGATTCCTATGTAGATAACCTGATATGCAAAGTTTTACAGATAAGTCTAACCCTAATCAAATTAAACTGCCTAGTTAGTGGTACAAAAAAAAAAAGAGCCGCAGTTAAGACTCTTTGTTTCGCTCAAGCACCCGATACTTTAAATGCAATTCATAACCATCTTTATTCCCCTACTCCTTTACGAGTGGGGGTTCTTTGTTTCACACAAAAAAAAGCAGACTCCCATAAAAGAGCCTGCCTTCCCTGTTTTGTAAAATTAAGCAGCTTTACGCACGTTAGCTGCTTGAGCTCCACGTTGACCTTGCTCAACGTCAAAAGTAACTGCTTGACCTTCGTCTAAAGATTTAAAACCTTCGCCTTGGATCGCTGAGAAATGAACGAAAACGTCTTCTCCACCTTCATGTTCGATGAAACCGAAACCTTTTTCTGCGTTAAACCATTTTACTTTACCTTGTTCCAATTTGTTTCCTCCTGCTGTGTGCTTTGCACACAATGTGTTACTATCCTTGCACTCAGTGATCATCAAGACGAATAGTTAATCTTATATTATCCTTTACACCGAACAAAAATAATTCTTCTAAAGTTTAACATTTTTGAAAAGTATTTGCAAGAACATTATCTTTAATTTTCTTTTAAAATCGGTAGCTTAATAATGGATCCCTCAGCACTTTTTAGTCTGATGTTTATTTTGATAACATTAAATATTTTTTCTAACGCCGATTAATCCTTAAGCTATATTGTTTCAAACATAGTTAATTACAGAGGAAAAAAAGGCAAACAATGAGGACGGTAGCTACTATAATCCTCCTTGCATTATTTTCACAATCCTTACTTTTTCTGTGAGGACATTGAAGTTTTTTTTCGTTTACCATTTCCCGCTTTCCCCCAAAATCCCCTATTCCCTCTATAGTTTTTCCTTGATTTCTCTTGTATCTTTATTTTAGGCTTAGAACCGCTGTTTCAATTTCGTGAAACAGGTCAATAATTCCTGAAAAAAGAAATTTTTTGGGGAGAGATGAACTTGTTATTATCTCAAGCATGGGAAACGTATGAATCTGATAAACGTATTGAAGGCTTTTCGCCGCAAACATTAAAAGCATATAAACTACAGTCCGGCTTACTTATACGCTTTTTTAATGATGTTCAACTTGATACGATTACTACGGATCAATTAAAAGCTTATTTAGCAAAATCAAGTGAAAGCCTTAAGCCTGCAAGTTTGGCTCATCGAATTCGTTTTATGAAATCCTTATTTCGATGGTCTCATGAAGAAGGGCATATTCCCAAAAATCCAGCAACTAAAATAAAAGAACCTAAAACCGGAAAACGAATTCCTAAATTTTTGACTGAAATGGAAATTGAACATTTACGGGAAGCCTGTTGTTCCCCAATGGAAAAGGCTCTGTTTGAATTCATGTTCTCCACTGGATGCCGAATAGGAGAAGTTGTTACCTTAGATAGGGGTAGAATTAATTGGTCGAACCGGTCAGCTGTTATAAGAGGTAAAGGCGATAAGGAACGTGAGGTCTATTTTAATATTCGCTGTGAAATTTGGTTAAAACGATACCTGGATAAATCGTGTAGATAGGGATCCTGCTATCTTTGTCACGGAACGGGATCCTCATCGAATGAGCATTGTCACGATAAGATACATAATTAAGCGGATTTCCAACCGTGCTGGCATTAACAAAGACATTCATCCACACCAACTCAGGCACAGCTATGCAACCCATTTATTGAATAATGGAGCACCTCTCGATGTTATTCAAAGCTTATTAGGTCATGAAAAAAGTGAAACTACCCGGATTTATGCCCAATTAAGCGGAAGCATCAGACAGGAATGTTATAGGAAGTATTTTTAGCAATAAAAAAGAAATGTAGTCGAGATGCGTTGCTTTTTTCACTCTTGCACCCTTTAGTTCAACAAGATTTGTTTAGTCCACTTGTCTGCATTGTAAACGGCTTTCATTTTCAGAAATACCTTTTTGGATTGTAATTTTATTTATTTTAACACCACTTTCTGGAGTATCGGTCAGCGTAATATGAATTCTATCATAGGGAATATCACCATGATTTGCAGCATAATTTAACGCACTTGCGTGAACGATATGTCTTCTTTTATACCCATTTATTCTTTCAATATTGATTCGTGGACACATTATAAAATCTGAGTAGGTTTTATCAAGGTAGGAATAGTATCTGGTATATAAGGTTTCTTCAAGCAGTTCTTCTTGGGTTGGTCCACCTTCGAGATTTATATTAGCCCTTGCATTTGAATATGAAGAAATCAATCCGACAAACAGCAGAGATATTATCATTAACGTTCTCATAAAAAATAAGTTCACCTCTAGCCTTAAATATTTGTAGGTATTTTCCCCATAATTTTTTACTCGATACTTATTTAACTAACCTGCCCGTTATTGGAACAACAAAAAAGGCTCTACTCCTTATTGAAGTAAAGGTACCCGTTATTTTAAGTGAAATCATTCACAAACTGAGTTGTTGAAATATTGTTTAGTTATTACAAAGGTTCAAATGATTTTGCCATACTAATTCGATAAGCTATTAAATAGATAATAATGTAAATTGGAAAGGAATAAAAAACACTCCATTTTACAGTTGTATAAAATCCAATCCATTCAAATAAAGGTTCACCTATAAAGGAAGTTAATGCGGAATAAATAACAGCTTTAAAAAAGGGATTTAGAGTTGGTTTAAATTGTAGCCAAAGCATAAGAGTTACAGGAATTAAAGTAAAATCCCAAGGTGAAAACGTTGGAATGGTAGGCAATACTCTCCCAGAATAATGCCAGAGCCCAAAAATAAGTCCCAAAAAATCAAGCCAAGAAGCTACACTTAATCCAAAACTTCCAGCTAAAAGCAATCTTGCCTCACTTCCACGCTTTCGCAGTATTATCCAAACAAGCCAAGGAATGATTGATAATGCTACTGCAAGCCAAAATTCCCAGTGCCATAACGTATGTTCTTTCCAATAGTTTACATAATCCACTTCTACTTGATGAATTCTTTGAAAAAACTTATCAGAACTTATAATTTCTTCTTTTCTAATCAATGGTTTCATTTTTTAATCCACCTAAAAAAAATATATAACCCAGTATTCCCCATCCTTGTTTAACTATCCTGCCAGTTACTTGAATAAGAAAAGCGATCCTTCGTTATTGAAGCATCGCACCCGTTACTTTAAGTACAACACTTCACAATCTGCTTCGTTAATCAAACCAAAATAGGGCGATGCCTTGTCAAAGCATCGCACCCTTTAGTTGAAGAAGAAACTTAGATGTTATTTGCAATACGCACTACCTAATGCTTGTTCTTATAACTATTTGCATGAAGGTCATGAGCAATTCGTGACTTTTCCATAACTTTTTATTTTTTAATTATTTTTTTCGTTCTATCATTTGAGGCGGTTCTTCCATCCATCCGTTATTAATCATAATCTTTGCACCTTCATGGGCATATTCGAAAATATCTTTCGTGAAAATAGTATTTTTTGCTGCCAAGTCGTTCCGTAAACTAAATGCAGTACCAACGGCATTGCCTCCCATAGAAAAACTACAAAAAAGGCTGGTACAATACATCATGAGCTTATCGGAAAACGGAGGAACTGTTGAACGCGTTGCATTTCCGCCCGAGGGAGCAGGTATTTGGATACCATCTTCGAGAAATGTTTCACTCATCTCTTTAATAATACTTTTGGAGAGTTCTGCTCCTTTTGTAAAAAAATTTTTCACTTCTGTTTTATCAGCACATTGAGCAAAACCAGTAATCATTTGTAACCCAATAACATTTGACTCAATACCATGAAAAATATAAGCAACTTCAACTGCATTTAATGTTCGCTTTTTACCAATTTTACTAAATGGATTCATTCCAGCCAAATAGTCTTTATCTTTTACAAACTCTACCGAGTTGGGCATAGAAACATAAGGAGCCCGAGCCAACATCCCTTTTTCGAGTAAATATTGTGTGCAAGAATTATAAAATGATTGGGTAATGGCGGTAAGTTCTTTGAAAAGAATTACAATATCTTCACGATATGCCATGTTTATATTTAGCGTATGCAACCCCATACTAATTTCTTTTAGTAACCGTACAAACATGATGTCAAAACCATTTTCATATAGCTTAGGCACATCTTTGTTAACATCTTCAGAAGTAAACCCAACTGGGATTGCAGCCCCTTCACTTTTGAAAATACTTTTTATTTTGCCAACATAAATGTCTATTTCTTTGTATAAATCAGTCATGATTTTTTTGGCTTTTTCGTCGTCAGCTTTTTCAATAAAGTATTCTAGCATTCGCAAAATCATCGTTTTCTCTTGGTATGTAATCCATAGCACTCCAAGTTCGGATGATGTTATTGCGGGTTTCTCAGGCATACTGTATTCCTCCTATATTTTTTCCTCTTTATTTTGCTCTACAATTGATACAATATCCTAAAAAATTCACATACTTTACCTCGTTAATTGAATTATAGAAAATAAAATTTTTACCTTTAGCTAGAATATTTCAATGCTGTAATAAGGAAAATAAATTTGTCTGAAAAATTCGATGAAGAAAATTGGAGGAAATTTAAATAGAGGGATGAAAGAACTACCCCATCTCCAAATAGATACGAATTAGTAAAAGAAAAGTGATAGAAGTGAATATCAATGATAACAAAAGATGAGCTTGAAAAAATCCTTTGGAGTATTGCTTTACCTGGTTTTGCTCAAATTCTGAACAAGAAATTTTTCAAGGGATTACTTTTAATTGGATTAGAAATATTGATTAATGTCCAATCCAACTTTAATGATGTAATTATTCTGAGTTTTCATGGGGAAATTGAAAGATCCATTGGACAAACGAATTACCAATGGTTGATGTTTTATCCTTGTCTTTATTTTTTTGCGATTTGGGATGCTTATAGTGATGCAAACGGTAAAAAAGCATCCTTAGCGTTTCTTCCGTTTGTGTTTTCCGCCTATTTAGTTACAGTAGGGCTTATTTACTCAGCAACATTTAAAGTAAACGGAATGTTACTCGGACCTATTTGGTTACCAATGTTGTCATTACCCATCGGAATACTGATTGGATTTTTTTTGAGATATATGCTTTTAAAATTTATATATCGTGCCGAGGAAACTTAGGTACACTAGCTCAAAGAAATTAGTGATTCTTCAATAAACATAAACGCCAAAGGGTTCAATTGGCGTTTATTTTTTATTGAACTAACCTCCCTCAATAAAAGAAGCGAAAACACCGATTTACTCATGTTTTCTTAGAATCTCATAGTTGTTTACCTATCGGTAAA
>NZ_JAGGQG010000006.1 GCF_018613415.1 Bacillus sp. ISL-18
CTACTTGACGGGTGGCACTTCAACTTTTAGGGTACCTTCTTTTTTATGTTGTTATGTTAGGCTCCTCAATCCATTATGACTATTATATAACCTTACTATTGAAGAAATATTAGAATTATCAGCATAAATGTTGATTATCAAGAAATAGTTTTATTTTTAGCATGAAAGGTTTCTTTTTACTTAAAAGACGAACATTATTAATAATTGACAAACCAATATTCGTGTTATACAATCAATTTTGGGTTTGAGATAAAAAGTAGCCAAACTCAATTATGATTAAGAGGATGAAACGGTTCACTTTCGGCAAACTATTTTTATTAACTAAGTTATTTTTAATTAAAACATGAATTCAAAGTACAAAACTTAAAATATGGAGTGAAAACACACATGGATAATGTATTTGACTATGAAGATATTCAGCTTGTACCAGCAAAATCAATCGTAAACAGCCGTACTGAATGTGATACAACGGTTACATTTGGCGGCCGTACATTTAAACTGCCTGTTGTGCCTGCAAATATGCAGACAATTATAGATGAGAGGATTGCCGTTTACTTAGCAGAAAATAATTACTTCTATATTATGCATCGATTTCAGCCAGAGAAGCGCTTGGATTTTGTTAAAGACATGCAAGCTAGAGGATTGTATGCATCGATTAGTGTGGGCGTAAAAGAAGATGAGTATCGTTTTATTAAAGAATTAGCAGAAGAAAATCTTACACCTGAATACATTACCATTGATATTGCACACGGACATTCCAATGCTGTTATTAATATGATTCAGCATATCAAGAAACATCTTCCTGGAAGTTTTGTCATTGCTGGAAATGTTGGAACACCTGAAGCTGTAAGAGAACTGGAGCATGCAGGTGCAGATGCTACAAAAGTCGGAATTGGACCAGGTAAGGTTTGTATTACTAAAATAAAAACTGGATTTGGGACTGGCGGATGGCAATTAGCTGCACTTAGATGGTGTGCAAAGGCAGCAAGCAAACCTATAATTGCTGATGGAGGCATCCGTACGCATGGTGATATTGCCAAATCAATTCGATTTGGGGCTTCTATGGTGATGATTGGTTCGTTGTTTGCTGGGCATGAAGAATCTCCAGGAGAAACAGTTGAAAAAGACGGAGAGCTTTATAAGGAATATTTTGGTTCAGCTTCCGAGTTCCAAAAAGGTGAGAAAAAAAATGTTGAAGGCAAAAAGATGTATGTTAAATTTAAGGGGTCTTTACAGGATACCCTAGTGGAAATGGAGCAGGATCTGCAATCTTCAATTTCCTATGCTGGCGGTAACAAGCTCTCAGCCATTCGAAATGTAGATTATGTTATTGTGAAAAATTCCATTTTCAATGGAGATAAGATTTATTAAGATTGATGAAAAATCGGCCAATTGGTCGATTTTTTTTTTATCCGATTACCTGTATTATTAACAGAATGAAATTTTAAGTAAGATTCCCTCATAAAAAGTGAATTTCTTTCGAACTTCTATATATAGCTTAATAAAGGGAGAGTATTCCCTTTTTTGAAAAAAGTCAACTTTCTACATTAATATATTGCATCATCAACTGAGCAAACAAGGGAATAGGGGAGAGTTTTTTGAAGGAATTTGTGGTTTGTTATACCTTAGAAAATGATATTAAACGAGAAAGAATACTGAAAGAGACCGATACTAAAAGGGAAGAGGTTGTTCAAGAGATACTAGAAAAAATTGAACAGCGGAAATACTTTCTTGCCAGAGACAGCCAAGGAGATTACTGGATTAATAGTTCTTTAATCCGTTACATTCGTGTAAATGAACAAAATCGGCTAAAATATAACCTCATCCATATGTTGTAACTAGAAAATACCTCTTAAATCAACTTTGAGTAACTATGTATAGGGGAGAGTAGTAGAATGTCAGAAGAAACCTATCAATCTCGTGAAGAACGAAAAGCAGCGGAAAAAGCGAGACAAAATCAACAAAAGAGCAATCGATTACCAAAAAAAGGTTCAATTTTTAAAAAAATAATTATCGTCTGTTTAGTGCTCGGACTCGTGTCAACAAGTGCAGGAGCGATTACTTTTGCTTCTATGATAAAAAATGTGCCTAAGTTGGATTCTTCTAAACTGGTCGATCCACTTTCGACAAAATTTTATGATAAAGACGGAAATTTTTTATATGAATATGGAAAAGAAAAGCGTACTAAAATTTCGTATGACCAAGTACCAAAAGTGCTTGAGGAGGCATTTATTGCTACGGAAGATTCTCATTTCTATGAACATCACGGCATAGACATAAAAAGGACTGCCAAGGCTATTTTAGTGAATTTAACGGGAGACTTCGGATCACAGGGCGGAAGTACGATTACACAGCAGGTAATTAAGAACTCGTTTTTGACTCCCGAGAAAACATTAAAGCGAAAAGTCCAGGAATGGGACTTGGCGTATCAGTTAGAACAAAAATATTCCAAGCATGATATTTTAATGATGTATTTAAATAAGATTTACCTTGGTAACCGCTCCTATGGAGTTGCAGCAGCGGCGAAGAACTACTATGGCATTGAAGCAAACGATTTGAAAAAATTATCGCTCGCACAAGCAGCTATGTTAGCTGGACTGCCGCAGAGTCCGAATAATTACGATCCGACAAAACCGGAAAACAGAGATGATGCAACGAAACGCAGAAATATTGTTTTAAGTTCAATGCTTAGAGATGGGTATATAACAGCAGAACAAATGAAGGAAGCATCAAAAGTTCCCATAACAGAGGGGCTAGTAGGAAAAACAGCTCAACAAAGTATGCCTTACGAGGCATTTTTAGATGCAGTGGTGAAAGAGGTAAAAGGAAAACTGAAGGATGTTGACATAAGCAAGGATGGGTTATCTATTTATACGACACTGGATCCAAAGGCACAGGATTATGCAGACAAAATGATGAATACCAATGAAATTATTGCTTATCCAGATTCTAATTTTCAGGGAGCTTTTGTCTTTCTAGATACCAAAACAGGAGAAGTTAGGGCGATTGGAAGTGGACGAAACGGCTATAAAGCACAATTCCTTGGCAACAATTTTGCAGTCGATTTAAATCGTCAACCAGGCTCTTCATTTAAACCGATTTTTGATTATGGTCCTGCGATTGAAAAGTTAAAATGGTCAACTGCTCATAAGATTAATGACCAAGAGACCTTCTATACAACCGGTCAGCCGATTTCAAACTGGGATCATCAATATCACGGATTACTGACGATTAGGACAGCACTTGAAAAATCTTATAATATTCCTGCGCTTCTCACCCTTAGAGAAGTGGGACTTGATAGGTCCAAGAACTTTGCAGAACAACTCGGCATTAAATTTAAAAATGACCAAGTTTATGAATCTTATTCAATTGGAAGTAATACTGTCAGTCCTGTAGAAATGGCAGGAGCGTACAGTGCTTTTGGAAATGATGGTGTCTACAATAAACCGCATTTTGTCCAAAAAGTGGTTTTTCCAAATGGTAAGGCTGTTAATTTTGCCGAAAAGTCACAGCGTGTCATGCAAGACTACACTGCCTATATGGTAACCGACATGTTGCGTTCAGTCGTAAATACAGGGACAGGAACGACAGCAAATGTTCCGGGGCTAGACGTTGCCGGAAAAACAGGAACAACCAATTTTGATACAAAGACTCGAGAGAAATACGGTTATCCAAAATCAGCGACAAATGATAGCTGGTTTGCAGGATACACACCACAGTACACCATGGCAGTCTGGACAGGATATGCACAAAACGGATCTGGCAATTACATGGAAGGAAATACGACAAAAATTGCCCAATATATGTTCAAAGCAATGATGCAATCCTTTGGAACAGATCCATCTAGTTTCCAGCAGCCAAACAGTGTTTATCGAGTAAATAATGAATTTTATATAAAAGGGAACAGTTCTGCGGAAGTCCCAGTAAAACCTAAAAACACGGAAGAAAAAGCCACAACAAAAAACAGTGGAAACAACGGTAGTGAAATCAAAAAGAATCATTCAGAAGGATGGAAAAAACAAAAAGAAAAAGGAAAAGGGAAAGGCAAAGAGAAAAATAAATAAGAAGCATGGGGACGGTTCTTTTGCTTCTCAACCTCCAGGCATGTCCTTATCTTTAATAAACTAGTAAAGATTTTTATTGACTTCATGTATAAAATTCAATAAACTAATTGTTAATTAACAAATAAAGGCAATGATGAGAAAAAGTAGAATGAATTTGTTTTTCCACAGAGAGCTTCGGAAGCTGAAAAGAAGCAAAAGCAATCATTTGAACAATGGTCTCTGAGCTTCGTACTGAAAATACGATTTGTATTAGTAGGATACGGCGAGTTTTGGCACTCGTTATCAATGCCACGGTATATGAGCACGTTACATAGCTCCGTACTTGCTGAGTCAAATGGTGTGAGCTATTTGTGAAATAAGGTGGTATCACGTGGTATATAAACCTCGTCCTTAACTAGTAACAGTTAAGGCGGGGTTTTTTTGTTTTTATTAAGTAAATAGTGGGAGGGATTCATTATGAATATTTTTATCGGCGGTGCGTGGGCGTATGCGAATGGCTCGTTACATCTTGGTCACATTTCAAGTTTGCTACCTGGTGATATTCTAGCGAGATATTACCGTTTAAAAGGAGAAGAGGTTTTATATGTATCAGGCAGCGATTGTAATGGAACACCGATAACCATTAGAGCAAAACAAGAGGGGGTATCTCCGCAAGTAATTGCGAATCGTTACCACCAAGAATTTGCAGACTGTTTTTCAAGATTAGGATTTTCTTACGACGTGTATACAAGAACCGATACAGCACATCATCATCAAATTGTTCAAGAAATATTTTTAGCCTTACTTGAAAAGAATCTTATCTACAAAAAAGAAATCGAGCAAACCTATTGTGAATACGATCAGCAATTTTTACCCGATCGCTATGTGGAAGGGATTTGTCCAATTTGTGGGGCACAGGCTCGTGGGGATCAATGTGATTCTTGTTCAAGTGTGTTAGAACCGCTTGAATTACTAAATAGAAAATGCAAAATTTGCGGACATACGCCCACGACAAGAAAAACAGAGCATTTTTACTTTTCGTTAAGTTCCTTTCAAACTACTTTGGAGAACCTTACTCAGCAAGCTGAAAAAAATCATCTATGGCGTGAAAATGCACTATCGTTGACCAAAAGATATTTAAAAGAAGGCTTGCACGATCGAGCCGTTTCAAGGGATCTGCCTATTGGGGTAAGTGTGCCGGTATCAGGTTATCAGGATAAGAAAATCTACGTTTGGATTGAGGCCGTTTCGGGGTATTATACCGCCAGTAAACTATGGGCAAAAGAAACGAATCAAAATGACTCAGGGTTTTGGGAATCTTCTTCAACATCTTATTATGTACACGGAAAAGATAATATCCCGTTTCATTCCATTATATGGCCAGGAATTCTGGCAGGGCTTGAAAAAGAGCCATTACCGACACATATCGTTTCAAACGAATATCTTACGCTGGAAAAGAAAAAATTATCTACGAGTAAGAATTGGGCCGTTTGGGTTCCAGATATTTTAGAAAGATATGAACCTGATTCCATTCGTTACTTTTTAACAATTAATGCACCGGAAAGCCGTGATGCTGATTTTTCTTGGAAGGAATTCATCTATAGTCATAACAGTGAATTATTGGGCGCTTACGGGAACTTCGTAAATCGCACCTTGAAGTTTATAGAAAAGTCATTTGATGGTGTTATACCTAAAAAGGACGTTACACTTTCCATTCAAGATAAAGTGAATCATTTATACGAAGAAGTTGGAAATTCTATTGAAAGGACATCCTTCAAACAAGGATTGGAAAAGATTTTTGAATTAGTAAGATTCGCAAATAAATATTTTGACGAACAGCAGCCATGGAAGCAGGTAAACAAAGATCCTGAGTCATGCAAACAAACATTAACAAATTGCGTCTATCTAATAGGGAACCTAGCGCATGTCTTGACTCCATTTCTTCCTTTTTCGAGTGAAAAGGTAAATAAAATGTTAAACATACTAGAATCAAATTGGAAATCCTTCGGAGTTAAAACGGAATGTTTATCAAACGTTGAACCATTATTCGAACGGATTGATACAGCAAGAATTGAAAAAGAGCTGGAAAGGTTAAACCATCAAACTGTTTAACCATAAAACCATTGGATAACGATGACGCTGCTATAAAAAAGCGGCGTTTTTCCCATGTTCTGTTAAAGAACAGTCACCAATCCCTAAATGTCGGAATTTGTCGATAAAAAAATTAAACTGTATCCGTTTTCAGTTGTTAAGATAAGATGGTCCATAAATATTTTCAATTTTTGCTCTCTTACGACTATTTCAATCGTAGTGTGTATTGATGAGAACTTATACCAGGAGGATAAATAATGCAGCAGATACACAAATGTAAATCGAAAATTAATAGAAATGAGGAAAAGACGCAAACTGTCCGTCTAAGTATCGAAATTCCAGAAAACATAAGAGATAATTTTCGGGATGCTGTCGAAAATAACGGAAAGTCAATGAAAGATGTACTTAGAGTATATATGCAAAAATACATATGGAAACAAAGCGAATTACAAAGAAATAGACAAAAACGACGACAAAATATTTGATGGAAAGAACGAAAACCAAAGTGCCTTCCCTCACTATGGTTTTCATTCAAGGAATAATGTCACATATCTATTATAGTTTCAAAACAAGGTATCACCCAAGTTTCTAGTTAGATTTACTTACACACTTTTTTCTGCTTAAAGAAACTAACCATGAAACTTGGATATAGAAAACAGCTAGGTTCTGATACCTAGCTGTTTTTTTGTCTTATTGTTCAAACTTCTTCAAGGTTTGAATGACTGTATTGATTGCCTCGTTTTCGTCATCCCCGGAAACCTCTAAAGTAATTTCTGCCTGCTTTGGTATGGCTAATGATAAAACGCCGAGAACCGACTTTACATTAACTGTTCTTCCTTTGT
The DNA here is from genome assembly GCF_018613415.1 of Bacillus sp. ISL-18. Classification (GTDB taxonomy): domain Bacteria; phylum Bacillota; class Bacilli; order Bacillales; family Cytobacillaceae; genus Neobacillus. The sequence continues at coordinate 6,977 of NZ_JAGGQG010000006.1, forward strand.
GGGTAAGAAAAATATCCGAATTAAATTGCGAAGCTGCTTGAACCAATTGATTGACTGGTTGGGCGTATAATCCTGCTTTGTTATTAATTTTCACTGTTTGCTGAATCATTCTAGTCCTCCTTGGGAGATATTGTAGAGTTGGTTGTATCACCATTCTCTTATGTATGAAGCAAAGCTCTAAAAAATGCTGTTCATTTATCAAATTAGGCAAAATGGTAGGGTATTCCAAGTTGCAAAGGGGAGATATGAATCATTTCTATTTATGGATAGTGATTCTTTGATGCTTTATATACGAATAGACCCCGATAATAATAAAAATAATGATTGCCCCATTTGCAGTTATATTGATTACATTCGTATGCGGAAAAAGTCTATTGATTGTACTTAGCCAACCTGCTAACACGGGATCCTTCAAAATGCCAATGACAGCATTTTGTGCAATAAATGCTCCCGCAATTATATTAATCCAAAAAAAGCTAGTAGCGAGCTTTACAACGAATGGGAGGAATAGAAGCGATACTAAAAGACTTGAAAAGATTCCAAGTGTTACTGCTTCAACATGCTGAGATATCCCAGCAATAATGACTACACTGTCAAGACAAATTAAAAAGTCTGTTGCGGCTAAGATAGCTAACACTTTCATTTTTAAAAAAATAGAGTGATTGAATGGCCTTGTTAAGGGTTCTCCGTCGATTGATTTTCGAACAAGTTTAAAAGCAATCAAAAGTAAAATGAGACCCATCGATAGCTGCAGCATGGGGACACCTAAAATACTCTTGATGATAAAAACATAGATAGCCCGCGAGAAAGTTAGCACAATAATAGCTGGCAAGGTGATTCGTAAATGTGTATATCTACGTAAAATAGTCCCTAAAATTAACATATTATCAATGTCACTTACTAAGGTTATGAAAAAAACTTTAGCTAATTCAGTCAATTCCTTTGCCCCTTTTAATTCATCCTCTTACTAAATTTATGTACTCATACATTTTTTTATTAACTATTATTCTGAAAAATACAGTTAACATTGCGGCCAAACTAATGCTTGGAAGGAACAAACATGGAGTCCATTGTGGCATGTTCTTTTTTTATTGTTTATCCTCTTGTTTTTCAAATTGAAAGAGCCTATCTTTTTTCGGATTGTTTCTTTTTCGATGCATGTCCAACAAAAAAAATTTGTAGAAAATTTCTCAACAGATACTGGAAAATGGTTTATATCTGTTATATAATTAAAAATAATTAAAGATACTGTTATATAACAAAAAGTGGACAAAAAAAGATTTTTTATTAAAGAAGGGGATGAATGATGATGAAAATTGATGCAATTGCAAGGAGAATACTTGGTTGGAAGTTAAATAGGTGGGATCGTTGGTATGATTATGAACATGGGAAATTCATTCACGAGTCTGAGTTTCAGCCAGAACAGAATATAGACCATGCTATGCTTATCGTTGATCGGTTAGAAGGGCTAGGCTTTACCTATGAAATAAAAGGATTGTCAAAAGTTTGTTTTAATGATTTTTGTGCAACAGGAGAATCATTGGCACAAGCAATTACGAATGCTGCCTATGAAATTGTGGAACAGAATTCCATTATGGATAGCACAAGATTGTGGCAGAAGTTGTGCTAAATTTAAGTGACCAAAAATAAGGCAAATCGATGATAAGATTTACAGAGTGAGCTGATTACGCTCGCTTTTTTTGTCCCCAAAAAAGACCTTTGATTAAAATTTATGTGTTTTATAATTTTTCTAATGGATAGTTTTGATCCGTTATTTGGTAGAATAAGGTCAAAAGATAAGGGAGGAAGGCAATGACTAAACTAAATAAATTATTTTATGAAAGAATTGGATTATCTCAAGGACATCCAATAACATTTGATACATTAGCTACTGTTTTGGAAAAAACTGCCCAAACAATCCCGTTTGAAAATTTGTGTATCATTGAGAAAAATACCAATAAAATTACCAAGAGTAACTTAGTAAATAAAATTTTGGTTAGGAAGGAAGGGGGAATTTGCTATGAATTAAATTCACTTCTCTATTTCTATTTAATTGAAAATGGATTTGACGCCTTCTTAACACGCGGTGTGGTGTTTAATCAAGCTAAACAAGAATTTCAGGATCTCGGGAGGACCCATGTAACCATTCTAGTCAATTATGAAGGGGTAATCTATGTAGTCGATACTGGCTTTGGTGGGAATTTACCGTTAAGACCCGTTCCCTTAACAGGTGAGTCGGTTACCTCTCATAATGGGGAATTTAGAGTTCGCAAACTCGATACGAAATATGGGGACTACGTGCTGGAAATGAAGCTAAGACATAAAGATACAGAATGGAAGATAGGCTATGCCTTTGATAGCAGGAATCGTATTGACGATGTGACGGAATTTAATGAAATTCAATCCATTATCGCAGAACACCCTGAATCTCCTTTTAATAAAGGGCCATTACTTACACGGCTAACTAGTAAAGGGAATATAACTTTAACGAATTCAACCCGGACAGAGTGGAAGGATGGTATGGTTTCAAAAGAATTAATTGAGGATGAAAGATTTAAGCAATTGGCAAAACAACACTTTGGAATAGAAAAATGAAAGCAACGCCAAGGAGCGTTGCTTTCATTATTTTTCTTGAGTGTGGATAACTTGTACCCGTCCAACCTGCCCATCTGAGAGTCGGACTTTGATGCCATGAGGATGGGTAGAGGAGTTGGTAAGTATATCTTTTACAATCCCTCTGGTTAACTTCCCCGTTCGTTGATCTGCTTTTAAAACAATATCAACCGTCAATCCTGGCTGCAAGTCTTTCCGATTTCGTCCGTTCATTAGACACCCATTTTTCTGCGGGTATTACTTGGCTTTTTGGTTTGCTGGCTTTTCATCTTCTGGGTTGCTTGGCTGCTATTTGCCTGCCCTTTGCCTGAAGCAGATTGATTCTTTTTGTTTGCTAACTGCTGCTTCATTAGGTCTTGAAGACTAACCTTCTTTTTTTCTTCGGTTTGATTATTTTCAGTCATAGGAAATTCTCCTTTTTAAAATAGGTATTGTTATTATAGTATAATCTATTTTAAATGATTGTTAAAGAAGGCAAGACAATATAAAAATGACTGAAATGTCCTTAGTATCGACTAAATAAAAAACAACGCACTAACTAAATATAAACAAATCGCGATTGCCGCACCAATGACAGAAATCTTCAATTTAAAGCGAGCATACTCGACTAGTGGCATATCCAAGATTGACGCGGTCGTAATAGTCGTATCACCCAAGGGCGAAGTTAACGCACCAAACGCACCGCTCGCAAACACGGCTCCGACTGTTAACGGAATCGATGCACCGGTAGAAACAGCCAGCGACATACCTAAAGGCATAAACAACCCCCAAGTTCCCCAGGAAGACCCAATAAAATAGCCAATTAAAGAACCGAGCACGAAAATAGTGACAGGGGTCAAAAAAGCTGGCAGAAATGAACCCAATGTCGAACTGATAAACTTTGAAAAACCTAGATCCTCCGCCGATAATGTCAAAGACCAGATGAGGACTAGCAGACTAATGGCCTCCATCATTTGATTTCCGCCATCATAAAAATGGTATAAGATTTCATGCAAGGCTTGTCTCCTAATGATGTAAAACACAAACGATAAGACAAGTGTGACGAAAACGGCTAGCAGCATCACGAAGGTCGCATCTGCCCTCGAAAAAGCTTCGAATACCGTTTTAGCCCCTTTATCTTTACCATCTTTCCACAACAGGAATAATGATAATCCGAGTAGTAAAAAGACGGGGAAGATTAAATTCCAAGGCTGGGCTTTGACCAAGGACAATTCTTTTTGTATTCCCATTCGATGAAACTCATTTCCTTCTGCGTCTAATAACTCATGGTCATGTTGTCTAGCATGACCTCTCTTATCGGGATTCCAGAAGGTAAATAGAATTCCAATCACCAGCATCACAATCGCAAAAAAATCAAACAAGATACTTTGCAGGAATACATGATAAGCCGACATGTTTAATTGCAGTTTTCGGAAGCTTCCTTCTACTAATGAAACCATGAATCCCACAAACGCTGTCGCAACGGGCAAAAGGACAATGACTGATTCAGTGGAAATATCCATCATTAAGCCAACCCGTTGTTTAGGGACATTCATCTTTTTAATAAGCGATTTAACAACGGGACCAATCATCATAATCCGGAACATCGGCATCATAAACGTGAAGGGGAGGGTGAGCCAAATGAGTCCTAAGAGTCCTCGTTCTGTCTTAATCCGAGCCCCAATCCATTCTGAGAATCCTTTAATGCCACCGGAAATATTCATCATCCCAACCAACCCGCCAAATAAATAAAGAAACCCGATAATTTTTATATTGTTTCCATTGGATAGGGTTGTAACAATATAAGAAACGGTTTGATAGGCACCAGCTAATAAATCAGTTTGAACAATATAAGCTCCGGCCAGTAAGCCAACGACAAGGCCAGGCAAGATGTTTTTCAGCCATATGGACATGGAGATGACAATAATAAAAGGTAACAGAGAAAGCCAAGTGTGCTCCAAAGTCTCTTCCTCCGGTCATTTATCTTTAAACTATTTATTTATTATTGCCAAGGAGGTGGACATTATGTCGGTGGAAAAGAAAAACCGCCTTACTTCTAGGCGGTAGTGAGGTGTTAGAGGATTTTAATTGTCCGATAGTGTAACAAAACCATTCCTGAATGTTAAATACTTAATTTAGTAAGTGACGTTTATAGTTTACAAGTGCTTAATTTAATCTTTTCGCTTTTTTTGCAGCCTTTTTTAAAATAACCTCTATTTAGGCGTTCACACTTATTTAAAATGAAGGGATAATTTGCTAAAATTAGATAGAAAAGGGGGAGATGATCGTGGACGAAAGGTATCCAATTGGGAAATTTGAATTTACAGGTGAAATAACCAAAGATGTTGTTAAAACTTGGATAGAAGAGATTGAAGAATTACCTGAACTTTTAAGATCAGCTGTAAAAAACATGAATATGGAACAGCTCGCGACCCCATATCGACTTGGGGGATGGACAGTTCGTCAGGTTATCCATCATCTGGCCGATAGTCATATGAATGCATATATCCGTATTAAATTGGCCCTCACCGAAGAAAATCCGACGATTAAGCCTTACCAAGAAGAAAAATGGGCGGAACTTCCTGATAGTAAGTCACCTATTAATGTTTCATTAGAGCTCCTAACAGCCCTCCATAAACGATTGGTCCAACTCCTTCGTAGTTTAAGTCCGAATGATTTGAAGAAGACATTTTTACATCCAGAATCAGGCGAAGTATCTGTGGGCAGGAATATCGGCATGTATGCATGGCATGGCCGTCACCATCTAGCACATATTACATCCTTAACTTCTCGCAAGGGCTGGTTAGACTTATAATTCAATTTGAAAATAAAAAAAGGGAGTATGGATATGGAGGAAAATAACCAGATTCGAGAGGAAGTACTGCAGTCTGTTAGTGGTTTATCAGATGAACAGTTAAATACACAGGTGCAGGACGGATGCTGGACAATTATGCAGGTGCTCCAACACCTGTATTTACTAGAGCGTGCGATTACCTTTACTATATCAGATCAGCTGGCAAATGGACAAACTAAAAGTATAGGCGATAAACCAATACATTTAGCCATTAATCGGTCAACTAAGATTAAAGCACCTTCTATTGTAGAACCGGAAAATAAATTTCTCACTTTAGTTGAAATGAAAAAAAAACTCTCTGAATCTCGGGAAGCATTAACGAAAGTGGTGGATATTGCTGATCCATTATTATTAGCACAAAGAGCATATCCGCATCCTGTATTTGGTGAATTAAGCTTAAAACAGTGGATTCCGCTTATTGGATTGCATGAAAAAAGACATATTGAACAAATTGAAGAATTGAAGAAAGAATTAATTTAATTATTTATCTTGTCCATTTGGTCCATACTAAGGAGGAGACTTTAGCCAAGAAATTTGGGAAATGAAAAGGGGGAAAAAGTTTGGTACAAGAAAACTCTAACTCCAAAAGAACAAAAAATGCATCCAAGGCAGATGGAGTCATCCAGCCATTAATGTCAACAGGTACAACCGAACCAAGTTTTGATTGGGTTCCAAATGAAACCCACTCCACAACCGAACCAAAAATCGGGAACACTTCGGTTGGTGAAAAAGAAGACAAGAACAGGTGAATCTTTTAGGGAGGGCACTAATTATTAGTGCCCTTTTTATTGAAAATAGCATCGGATAGGAGGTTTCGATGGAATTTTGTTGAACTTGTATATAACGACAAAATTTCATTTCAGGGTGGTGGGAAGATGGAGGAAATCCAATATGCTTTTATAGATGAATTGGGTAATGATCGGTTTGATTTTGAAAAGGGGATAGGATCAACCCATTTTATTATTGCGTCTATTCTCCTAAAGGAATCAAATAAAGTGTCTTTAGAAAGAGAACTTGAACAGATCAGCCAAAAGTACTTTCAAACTGGAACAATGGATCCAAACATCATTGACCAGGATCCAACCCAAACCATGCAGCTACTAAATGACCTAAAGGACTTACCATTTAGTATTTATGCCTATGTCATTGATAAAAGAAAAATAAGAGAAGACCATGGAATTTTATATAGAGTACCTTTCCTTAAGTATTTAAACAGACAAATCTATGATGACTTAAATCGAACCTTCGAACAACTTGACTTTGCGGCAGATGAACAAGAATCTAAACTCTTTATTAGATCATTTAACGATTATATTAAAACAAGAAGCATACCGGATTTATTTAATTATTCTACCTTCGGATTCAACCAAACGCGTTCAGACAACATTCCTCAGCTAGCGAACTTATTCACCAGGATTCTTGCAACAGGATATGAAAGGACAATCTATACGGATCAATACCGTTCTTTTTCTAAAATCTTTAAAAGCAAGATAGCTGCTGTAAACCTTTTGCCCCAAGACTATAAGAACTTTCTTTTTGACTATCAGCCAGAGCATCATCACTCAAAATCTGATGAAATTATTATAGAGCAAGCCGTTAATCTAACGTATAAATATATTGAAAGGCATCGAAAAAGTGACGATGAGGATGAGCGGCTTCGCTTAGATTTCCTAAAGTTTCTGTTATTTAATTTGAAGGAAAATCCGGACGAGTATGTATATACGGAAGAAATCTTAGATAATCTGAACGCAATCCGCGATGTTAAATTAAATCCGCATAACTTCCGCTCTTCCATCGTTTCTAAACTTCGGGACAGCGGGTTATTGATTGCAAGCAGTAATAGAGGCTATAAATTACCTGCATGTCTAAACGACTTATACGATTTTGTGAATTTATCGAGTCTCACCATTCATCCCATGATTCAAAGAATAGCAAAATGCAGGGATCAGATTCTTCTTGCCACCAACAACGAGATCGACATCTTACAGCAAAAAGAATATGATTATCTGAAAAAAATAATTGATACGGGAAAAATGAAAATTTAATTTTTAGCTCAGTCGTTAGCTCAGCTAAAAAAGTTTTAAAATTTGACCTATCCACTTTTGAAGCTGGTATTAAACTGATTTTGATTAAAAAGGGCTGCCCCACATCTGGAGCAGCCCTTGAAACGTTTTGCTAAGGAATTAGATGAATATTGCATGTTTTTGCATATTTATTTATCAACACCCGACTGTTGGTGGAGGTATACCTTTATTTACTAGGGTGTAATGAAAACGCTTCCCAAAAAATTAGAATAAATATTCAAAAAAATATACAAAAAAGGATTGTCAAACTTGTATTTATAAAATATAATCTAGTTATTAAATGATGTGACAAAATATAACATGAAAATGAGAGGTAATGTGACGTGGCTGGAACACTAATATCAAACGCATCTACAGAAGCAACTTTAGAGCAAATCAAAGAAATAATCAAAGCGAAAAGTGTTGAACTATTACATTTGCAATTTGTCGATATTGAAGGGATTTTAAAACACGTCACGGTTACAAGTGCGCAATTAGAAGACGTAGTAGAAGGTAAAATGATGTTTGATGGTTCTTCTATCAAAGGTTTTTCACCTATTAATAAATCAGACCTTTATCTTCAACCAGATTTAACAACATTTGCGGTTCTGCCTTGGACAGAAGAAGCTGGATATTCAGAAGCTCGGTTCCTATGCTCAGCAGCCAATCCAGACGGCACTCCTTTCGAAGGAGATACAAGAAATGTATTGAAAAAAACAGTAGACCGTGCAGCTGATAAAGGATATACCATTTCAGTAGGTCCTGAGTTAGAGTTTTTCTTATTTAAAAACGATGACAATGGATACGCAACTACAGAGTTAACAGATAAAGCAGGCTATTTTGAGCCATCTCCACATGATCTTGGTGAGCGCGTTCGATTAGAAATCTACCGTGCATTAAAAGCAATGGGCTTTACGATTGAAGCTTCTCATCACGAAGTAGCAGAAGGCCAACATGAAATTAATTTTAAATATGCCGATGTATTAACGGCAGCTGACCTTGCAACTACCTATAAATGGGTTGTAAAAACAGTGGCGAAGAAATTTGGTATGCATGCTACCTTTATGCCAAAGCCAGTATTCGGAATCAACGGTTCTGGTATGCACGTAAATATGTCATTCTTTGAAGGAAGCGAAAATGCGTTTTTTGATCCAACTGATGAGATGCAATTATCAGAAAAAGCGTACCAATTTATTGCGGGAGTACTAGAAAACGTAAAGGGCATTGCAGCGGTAACCAACCCGTTAGTAAACTCTTATAAGCGTTTAGTACCTGGTTACGAAGCGCCTTGTTATATTGCGTGGTCTGCTTCAAACCGTTCAGCGCTAATTCGTATTCCTGCAAAAAGAGGACTCGCAACACGCGTAGAATTACGTTGTCCAGATCCATCTTCTAACCCTTACTTAACATTTGCGGTGATTGCATCTGCAGGTTTAGACGGAATTGAAAAAGGTTTAGAGGCACCAGCACCAATTAATGAAGATATCTTCCACATGAATGATGAAGAAAGAGCATTCAGGGGAATCGATAACTTGCCAGGCAGCTTAGCTGATGCGGTTAAAGAATTAGAAGCAGGAGAAATTGCTGCTAAAACACTCGGGGAACATGTTTACAATGAATATGTATCGATGAAAAAAGCAGAATGGGATAGCTACCGTACGGCCGTTCATACATGGGAAATCGAAAACTATCATTCTAAATTTTAAGTTTAAAATAAAAAGCGGGATAAGGCCGATTACGGCTTTGTTGCCCGCTTTTTTTATTAGTTTTGATTAAGAGTGCTAAATAATAGAATGTTACAGGAATGAATGTCTATTATTCACCTTGGCTTATTCACTTACAGTGATGCCAGGCTTTTTTGAAAACACATAATCCGAAGATAAGGAAAGCTAGAATGCCTATTAAAGCAATTAGGAAGTTTATAACAGTAACAAGTAAACCACCTAGGCCGATAATTCCAAGTAAAGTGGTAATCCAGCCCAAAACGACAGCAAGTACCCAGAATACCCCTGTTAAAAATCCAAGAAATGCTCCCCAGCAAAAATGATTAGAACTCATTTATTTTCACCCCCTGTCATCGGTTGTTCACCAACAGTGTATGCGGTTACCAGAGAATTTGTTTTCTTGAAATAGAAAAAGAGGCAAAAGACCTAACCTAACACGGAGTTGAACAACTAAGAAGCAGCTCGATTTAATCGATCGCTTGATTAAGTATAACGGAAATCCCTATGCCTTTGTCGCGGGTCATTAAGACGGAAAACCTAAGCACTAAAATTAAACAGACCAGATTCCCTTGTTCTGAATCTGGTCACTTTTTTAGTTAATGAGATAATTCTAAAAATTTACACAACTCCTACATAACTATTTTTATGAAAAACTATTATAATGACCCAACTATAACGGGCAATCCCTACTACTACGGCCACGTACCAGAAGTAACAGTGGATGCTAAAGGTGGAACAAAGGTGGTCAAACATTTCAGTATGGGCAGAATGGCCTTCGAACGTGTGAAAGTTATGCCTGATAATCGAACCGTTATTTATGGAATCGACAGCAATCCTGGCGGGCTGTTTATGTTTGTGGCTGACAAAGAAAAGGATTATCAGCTGGTACACTTTATGCGGCTAAATGGGTCCAAACCGGCACGGAGAATGGCGGTTCGGCTAACCTTGAATGGATTAAGCTTGGACATGCTAGCGATAAGAAAATTGAGAAGCTTGCTGATACTACCAAATTCAGTGGTATTTTTGAGGCAACAGATGATGCTGTAAAGGGAAAAGCTGAGGGCTACAAAGCGATCAAAACAGCAGCAAATGGCGGGAAAGTGGAATGGGTGAAAGTGAAACCAGGAATGGAAACGGCTGCTGCATTCTTAGAAACGCATCGATATGCGGCTTACCTAGGTGCAACTGTTGAATTTAATAAAATGGAAGGACTTGATTTTAATGAAAAAGACAATAAGGCTTACGTGGCTATTTCCTATCAGGAAAAGTCTATGTTAGCTGATCCTGCATCACCTGCAGATGATATCCAACTTCCAAAGATTAGTGCTGATAGAGTGTATGAACTTTCTTTTCAACCTAACAGAAAAACAATGGACGGCAAGAAAATAAGTAGTCATTATGTACCTGTCAGCATGACAGGAACTTTAATGGGGGAAGATTTATCAACACCGGATGCGGATGGAAATACCGCCAACGTTGATAAAATTGCGAATCCTGATAACGTCGTATTTTCACAGGATATGAGAACTTTATTTATCGCTGAAGATTCCGATAAACATGAAAACAACTATACATGGGCTTACAATGTCGATACCAAAAAACTTTCTAGAATCTTATCAGTACCGGGCGGCGGGGAATCAATCGGCTTACAGATGGTCGATAACCTTGACGGACATACGTATTTAATGAATAGTTCACAAAATCCAGGGTATGTTGGTTATATTTCAGGTCTTCCGTTTATGGGGAAAGATAAAAAATAACTGGATAAGCAGTCTGAAATGCAGTCTTGTTTTTAAGCAAGGCTGCTTTTTAATATCATTAATCAAGTCGACAATAACCTAGGGTAAAGGTTCTTCATCATCTAGTTTTACATTTCCAACAGTTTCTATGTGGACTTTCTCTTCTTTTAAGATTTCATGAACCTGGATAAGTTCTTGATATTGATTCTTATTTATTTCTACATCATTCAGTATTGCTGGGGTTAATTTGACCTCAATCTTCTCTTCAGACAAAGGAATGCAGATTGTTTCCAATTTTGTATCCGCTGGATCTTTTGGATTTGCTAGCTTTTTCTCAATAATTAGGTCCTCTCGGGTGATAGGAACCAGTAATTGTTTTGCCTCCGTATACTTTTTCTTATAAATGGTAACTTCGGCGGTATCAACCCATTTTTTATTTAGTTCCATTTCTTCTTTATGTAATTGGAGCGTTATTTCATTTTGTGGGTCTAATGGTGAATTGTGCTGTTTCGTCAACTAAATTCCCTCCATAGGAAAGTGATGTAACACCTATTCATTGCTCAGCAATGAATAGGTATTTTTGTTTAGCTGTTATTGATATCGCTAAAGCTTGACGCATCGGAAACGACATTCACATTTCCAGTCGTATCAACATGAGCTTCTTCGCGCTTGAGAGTCTCCTGGACTTGCTGCGTTTCCTCAACTTGGCGTTTTGAAGCGGAAATCTCCTCAGTCGTTACTGCATACTTGTTTACCTCCACTTGTTCCTGAGACACCGGAATAGTGATGGTCTCCTGGGAGATCGAAGATGAATCGCTTCGTTCATTATTCATAGGGGTTCTCGTGATGACAACTTCCTCGTGCATGACAGGAACATCAACCGTTTTTTGTTCTTCGACAACATCTTTAGAAATCACGACATCACCAGCATCGACACTATTTTTCGTAATGTCTAGCTCTTCTTTATGAAGTTGAAGTGTGCCATCATTTTGACCATTTTGGCTATTTTGTTGGCCATCTTGGCTATTTTGCTGGCTATTTTGGCTAGTTGAACTGGTTGCATTGCCTTGATTACTTGAGTTGGATTGGTTGTTTTGATTTTCCATATTTTGTGAATTGTCATCACTGAATAAACCTAAGAAGTCGCTCATAAAAATCCCCCTTATAAGTTGAATGGTCAAGCCTTTAATATAATGTGCGCTGGAGAAATCTTTATTCTGAAAATGATATTGAAAAAACTACTAAATTACTGGCTGAATTTTTCTTTTATTTTGGATACTTTTATGACATAAAAGCCAAAGTGGCTCAGACTTCTTTGTATTTTATAACATGATAGGTTGATTCATATTCAAATAAGACAATAAAGATTCAATTTCTAAAAAAATTACTGAATCTTTATGGCTTTCTTTTGATTTATGTTAATATAATCGGTAAAATTTTAAAAGAACCGAATGTTAATGAAACATGAATAATTAATTATTAGTAATCCTCAAAGGAGTTATACACATGAAGAAGTCTTTCGAAAATACAGCTCTGCTAGTGATGGATCTGCAAAATGGTATTGTGTCTCGCTATTCAGAAAGTCAGGAAATTCTTTCTCCATTTCAAAAGGCAGTGGAAGCTGCACGCCGATCTAATATTCCAGTCATATTTGTCCGTGTGGCTTTTAGCGAAGGTTATCCTGAAAGCAATTCGCGGAATAAAATGTTCTCAGCTTTGTCTAAATCTGGGGGAATGACGGTCGTAGACCCAGGAACGCAAATTCACGAATCCCTGCAACCCAAACCGAATGAACCAGTCGTAACAAAGTATCGAGTTAGTGCCTTCGCCGGAAGTAACCTCGAAGTCATTCTGCGATCGAAGGGGATAGACACGTTAATATTGAGTGGGATTGCGACAAGTGGTGTAGTTCTATCAACAGTAAGGGAAGCAGCGGATAAAGATTATGCAATTACGGTACTATCGGATGCTTGTCTCGACGGTGACCCTGAGGTTCACCGTGTTCTTACCGAGAAGGTGTTCCCGCGACAAGCTGATGTGATGACAGTGGAAGATTGGGTTAATTCCTTAAATTGCTATAACTCTTAACAGACTTATACTAATATTAAAACAGAAACGAATTCTTGATAAATAAGCGGGAATAAAGTCAATAGCCCAAAATTTGAAAACCTCGCCGAAGTTTGGTGAGGTTTTTTAATGATACTCGCTTAAATAAAACTCCTAACATTGTTATTCCGGTTAAACTTATAAATGGCTATCATAAAGAACACTAGGGCGAAGGCGAATAGGGTTGCTAAATTTAATGCCAAACTGCTGAGTGTATGTCCTTTTTGCAGTTCAGTGATTGAGTCGAGCAGCCATCTTTGCGGGAGGAAGTCCGCAATTTTTTGGGCCGCTTTTGGCATGATTTCTACTGGCCAGAAGCAGCCGGATAACAGGCAGGTTGGTGTCATAATAAGAGTTTGCAAGGCACTTGCCGAATTGGAGTTGGTGGCAAAGGCAGTAATGACCAATGATAAACCTACAGAAACAAGCGAGAAAAACATCATCACACCGATCATTTCCCAGTAGGGGACCCCAGCTGAAATACCAAAGACTTTCGTCATAACCGTCATGGTGACAACCACTTGAATGGTCATTATGATCATATTGACAATTACATTAGCAAGAACATACTTTTTACCGTCAATCGGTGTCGACATAATCCGGAAATAGGTTCGATTTTCTTTCTCTTTTAAAATCAATTCAGACAGGCCGCCTGCAGAATTGAGCATAATCATTAGCAGAAAGCCAATCGTCTGAATCGTCATATCGTTGTTATTAGATGTATCTTTTAAAGAATGCGTAGAAACCTTAAACCCTGAATTTTGATAATTGTGATAGAGAGTAGTAAACACCGTTTCATCCCCATTGGCAGCAGTGCGTAGGGACGCAAGATTACTAATATAGTTGTTAAGGTAAGCCGTAATATAAGTCGTGACCTGTGCCCCTTTAATCGATACAATCTGCACCTCTGGCTTCTCGCCATTCATAATCGCTTGTGAAAAACCTGGTTCAAGGATAATGGCGCAATCCATGTCGCCAGAAGCGATTTTGTTCTTAACCTCAGATTCTGCTAGTTTACTTGTCTTTACATTTTTTAAACTGCCAATAAAACTGGCGGTATTTTTCGAAATCGTCGTTTGGTCTTGGTCCACAATCCCGGCATTGAGATAGGAGGGCCCCGTATTGCCATACACCAAAAAGGCAATAAAGATGCCTAGTAACGGCACGAGTACATAGGCGAAAATTTTTCGTTTGTTTAAAAAGATGGCACGTAACGAATTAGCCACCAGCCACATGATTTCTTTCATTCTAAAGACCCTCCCGTTTTCTGAATGCAACAATCGCAACCATTAGGAAAACAAGTGCAATGCCAATATTTAATGAGATCGCAGGCAGTGCAGCGGCTAGATCATTGTTATAAATAATTTTTGTTAACGCATCTCTTGCCCATGTCAAAGGGGACAAATTCACCACGATTCCCAGAATTCCGTCGGCTTTGTCAATTCTGAAATAGGCTCCGCCAAAAAAGGCAGCAAGCTGTAGGATAATCATGACGATGGTTTGCATGCCTGAATCCGTTTTGATCATATAGCTGAGGCCGAGCCCAAAGCTGACAGCAAGAAATACCAGCGTGAACAGAATGAGCACTACCATTCCGAGATGGCTGCCCCAGTCGGCGCCAAAGACAAAACGGCTAAAGGCCATTACCAGCAAGATGCAAACAAAGTTAATTCCTATACCCCCAAGAATTTTACCTAGAAAAATTTCCATTTTGTTAATAGGAGCGATGGCGAGCCGAATGGCGGTGTTCCGCCTTCTTTCCCCGCGTATTAAAGAACTGGCGGAAATGGCACTGTATAACGCAATCATAGTGGTCATCGCAATGGCGTAATAATCCATCGAGCCTGGAGCTTTATCTGCATTTAACGAGGTTTCTTTTACATAGCTTGTCGTGGTACTGGCTAATACTGCTTGTAACTGCTCAGGTTTTTCCTTTGCTATTTCGGTAATCAAATTGTATTTATCGGTAAAAGCAGTCAGCATTCCTTCAACCATACTTGCCTGGATGCTGTTCCGCTCACTGCCGTAAAATTGAATTCCTTTATCGGTAATCATTACATAAGCATCATATTTGTTTTGTTGAACAGCCAGCTGTCCATTTGTACCATTCTTTGCCTCTGAAAAATGAATGTCTTGCTTTTTAGCCTCCATTATAAAATTATGGAACGGTTCTGAAAAGTTACGATCATTATTTTCGGTAAATAGTACATTGATTTTTCCAATTTTAATGTTTGTGTCAAAGGTATTAGACAAAGCAGTTCCGAGAATCAGCATTAACACGATGGGGAAGGCCAGCATAAACACCAGCGTCCTGAAATCTCGGATGCTGCGTTTACATTCATTTAGAGCTATATTGATGATATTCACTTTTGCTTCCTCCTAATCTCTTAAGTTTCTACCGGTTAGAGTAAGAAATACGGTTTCAAGGTTTGGAGCCAGCTCTTGGAGTGAACGGATTTCTTTACCATTGTTAATGAAGAACTGAATAATCTGGTTTAAATTGTTTATTTCTGATTTGGAGTTAATTTTCACCAGGTTTTCCTCGACGGAAACGGAATTGACACCTTTGATTTCCTTTAATGAAGCTTCATCAAGGTTATCTGAGTTTTTCACTTCAAACAATATATCCTTTGTATCCGTAATAATTGCTTTTAATTGCTCCTTAGTTCCTTCCGCAATCACCTTTCCATGATCGACAATCGCAATCCGCGAACAGATTTCTTCCACCTCTTCCATGTAGTGGCTCGTGTAAATAACGGTACAGCCCATCTCGTTTAATTTGCGGACAGAGGTTAAAATGTAGTTTCGTGACTGTGGATCAATACCAACAGTTGGTTCATCCATAATAATCAGCTTTGGCCGGTGGGAAATCGCACAAGCGATATTTAATCTGCGTTTCATCCCGCCGGAAAAGGTCTTTGGATAGCTCTTTTGTTTATCTAACAGCCCGACAAACTCCAGTGCTTCTTCGACACGTTCTTTTAATTCTGCTCCCCGCAGCCCGTATAGTCCTGCAAAAAATCTCACATTCTCGCAGGCTGTCATATCTTCATAGATCGCCAAGTCCTGTGGTACGATCCCGATATTCATCTTGGCAAACTTACTGTGTGACGCAATGTTCTTGCCAAGGATATGGATTTCCCCGCTGTTATTTCGTAAAAGACCTGAGATCATATTAATCGTTGTACTCTTGCCGGCTCCATTGGACCCCAGGAAACCGAAAATTTCCCCTTCCTGAATCGCTAAAGACATATTATCAACAGCAATAAAATCGCCAAATTTCTTCGTTAAATTCTTAATCTCCAACACGTTCATAAACTCACCTCATATAGGATGGTGCCTGACACCATTTCCTTTATTTGTAATTTGATTATAAGAAAAAAGGGTGAACTAACATAAGTGCATTAGTTCACCCTTTATACATGAGAAATTTCATGTTTTTCATATGAAGGCTTTCATTAGACTATGGGGAGGAGGGTGGTAACGGAGAATCCATTGGTTCCATCGACAATCACTGTGCCTTTTATAGAGGCAGACCGTTCTTCCATACCTACGATGCCAAGCCCTTTTACCACTTTACCGGATACGATCCCTTTACCGTTATCACGGACCTCGACCCGAACTAGCTTGTTCAATACCTGAATGTCAATCGATATTTCCGACGCACCTGAGTACTTTAAAGAATTCGTGAGGGCTTCGCTGATATTTTCAGCAATAATCTTCCATTGAATCGGTGTAATCAAATCTATGTTTCCTTTGTGTACCAACGGCATTCGTAACTGGTGCTGGATGGAAAACTCCTCAATGAACAGTTTTAGACGCTGTAAGCCGATTTGTTCGGTTGGGGGCTTCATATTTTTTAAGGTAATTCTAATATCTTCGATGCCTTCTTTAGAAATGTTTATCGCATTCTGAAGCAGTTCCACAGCTTTAGTCTGATCAATGGCGATAAGAGTCTTCGCCGCTTCCATTTGAATCAGAGCGCCGGTCATGGAGTGGCCAATGCTGTCATGAATCTGCTGGGAAATCCGGTTGCGCTCCTCTAAGCGAGAGGTATATTCAGATTGCCTAATGTACTCTTTATTTTCATTAAGGCTTTTGGAGAGCCGCTGCATATCCATCCGCATCTTATCAAGCGTATTCTCATATTTAATCAGCCTATGCGAGTAATGGCTAGTCATGAAATAAACCACAAAGCAAAAGAGTGCAACCAGACCGTATGACGCCTGTAAGTGAGGGACAAAAAATACAGGCAGTAATCCCATTACCAACAACACCCACTTTTTTTTAAAAAAAGGCCAGGAAAGCTCATAGAAGTGATTCGGCAGGAGAAGGATGAATAACGTATTCACTTCCCGAAAGGTAATAAAAATAAGGACAATCGATACCAGGTGGATGCAAATCTTTACTCTTCCCGATCGAATAAGGTAAAGGGTAATATTTATACTGAAATATACTAAAATTGCAAGGACAATCACAGCCAGACTGCTTGTTTTGGACTGAACGTAGGAAAAGCTGAGCAATAGGATAATAATTAGCTTGCTGAAAATGATCCATAATTCCATCTCATGGTCCTCTTAATCTACTGAGCCAGTAAGAAAATAAATGGCAATTTGTGTTCGATGCTCCAAGCCCGTTTTACCTAGAATCGAAGTAATATAGTTAGCAACAGTACCTTCCGAAATAAACAGCTCCTTTGAAATCGCCTTGTTGGAGTAGCCCTTGGCAATAAGAGTCATGATGTCCATTTCCCGCTCGGTGAAGAGGCTGGCATCCACCTTGGACTCGGGTTTTGAATGGCCAGTCATTTTGGATTTAACCTTATCGAGGACAACATCCTGCAAAACAGTGTTACCATAGTAGACACTCTTAATGGCATCGCGGATCCGTTCCGGGTCGGTATTTTTCAATAAGTAGCCTTTTGCTCCATTCTTAATCGCATCGATAATGTACTCATCGTCATCAAACGTTGTCAGAATCATCGGCTTGGTCTTCGTTGTTTCTGTCAGAAGTTTTGTTGCTTCAACGCCATTCATATTGGGCATTCTTACGTCCAGAAGAGCTATGTCAACATAATGATGTTGACAATATTCAACTGCTTCTTTACCATCCTCTACGGTTGCAAGTACCTCAAACTCTCCGTAGGTACTCAAAATGATCTTCATGCCTTCGCGAATAAATGAATTATCATCCGCAATCAATAGTTTAATATTCATCTCACAGCAGAACTGACCTGCCCATCACATCCTTAATTTGGAATCAGTTACCTTAAACATAACAGAAAGGAGGGTATTTGAGGAGTACTCCTTAATAATAAAAATGCCTATCAATGCGAGGGACCGATTGTAGTTGGGTTCAGCTAATATTAGAGGTGTTATTCTAAATAATTATATTTAGAGATCCCCAGCTTTTTTTGCATAACCAGGAACGTGTGTTCTATAATAAAAGTGTAAATATAAAGAGGTGATATGCATGGAATTTCATCTGGAAGTCCAACTTTCCATTTGTTTTTTACTAACCTATCAAAAAGAGAAATAAAAAAAACGCCAAATGATGGCGTTCAAATGTCAGTAATTATCTAAATCAGTATCGATCTGTCCTCCATACTTGCCGCGCGGTTCAGGAACTTGGTCTAACACAATGGGCTTTTTAGAAGCATCTGTAGAGGTTTCATTATTGCTTTTATTATTCAATTTTTCATTTTTATCCAAAGGAATCACCTCCATTGATTTAGGTATACCAACATATAGTTTGGAATTTGTTAAAAATATATTCACCATATTTCTTTATTCTTTTAGGATTAATTAAGTGCAAAGCGGAAGGATTGAAGAATAGTGGAACTTTTTTGGGTAACGACTTAGTTATAAAAATGTAAATAATTTTTTATTATTTTGACATTAAAAAGGACAAGCTCTTCTTCATATATTCTAATGCGGTAATTATTTATTTGAAGGGAGCGATTCATAATGGTTTTTCTCTGGCTGTTACTTGCGATCCTATTGGTTGGAATTGTTATTTTTCTAGGTGTGAGAAAATCAAAAGTAAGGCAGGAAGAACTAACAAATAACGATACAGTAGAAGCCTTACCAAAATTTAAGTTTGACGAATAAATAAAAGGATTTTTTAATTCTATCCAAAAAATTCTGGCTGTCATTATGGCAGCCTTTTTGTTTTCGATAGAACCGGGGGGTAACGGAAAAAGTAGTATTACATTTTTAACTATAGGAAATAAGAGGGTTGAAAAAATTATTCACTTAGCTATTTGGCTTTGAAAGATAAACCCTCGCCTTTCAAAGCCGTTCTGAGTTTCGGTAAAGAAGCTGGTCCCATACCATGAAATTCCAAGATCTCCTTTTCTCTATAGGTAGACAGCTGTTGTAAAGAGGTGATCCCATTGTTTTCTAATGCACGTCTGGCCGGGGCAGAAAGGATGGAAAGAAATCCAGCCGCAGGTTTAAGTTCTTTTTCACAAATTGGGCAGGTGGGACAGTCGCTGCTTTTATAGTATTTGTGGCCTTTGGCGCAGGTTCGTAAACTTTTATTTGAAGATGTCATTTTTCATGCTCCCCTTTTTTATGCTTTAGTCGATCTATTAAAAGTGGTTAATCAACTTTACTCCTATTTTAACATCATTTTCCATAAAAAATGTATCTTTAATTGGTTTGGTTGGGTAAAATGGAATAGTAGTATTTTTAAATCCTATCAATAAATTAATAGAGGTAATAAACTCAAATATGAAATAGAGGGTGAACTGAATGATTAATACGTTAGGGCAAGTAATGTTATATGTAAGTAATCAAGATGAGGCTGTGAAATTTTGGACTGAAAAAGTGGGGTTTAAGGTAATTTCAGACGAAGATAACGGTCACGGCTTGAGATGGATTGAAATTGCTCCAACTAATGAATCCGGGACAAGTATTGTCCTTCACAATAAGGAACTAATTTCTAAAATGCAGCCTGAATTAAATCTTGGTACACCCTCGTTAATGTTTTTTTCAAAAGACCTAGATCAATTATATACTGACTTATCAAACAAAAACGTTACTGTTGGTGAAATAGTCGCTATGCCTTCTGGCAGAGTATTCAACTTTGCAGATAGTGAAAATAATTACTTTGCAGTATTGGAGAAAAAGTGAAGAGAAGTAAATGTTGAATAATAAGGGGATGCCGTGCAGCATCTCCTTTTATTTGGAGAAAAAAGGTACAAAGAGTGGTAAATAAATGGATTTACCTGGAAGTTATCCATGTGTTTTAATAGATTTATATCTTTTATCCAAATTAACTCTGTACAAAGTAGGTGTTTCAGCTTGACGAATAATGAGATTTACGATGTATTGACCATTGACGCGGTTTCACGGCAACTTGGGATTACCCCAAGAACGCTCCGGTATTATGAGGAGGTAGGTCTTATTTCCCCTGCCTTGCGCACGAATGGCGGGCATCGTCTTTATGATCAAAGCACAATGGACCGAATTAAGCAAATCCTTCGCCTGAAGGAATATTTGGGTATCTCACTGCAAGAGATTCAGGAAGTTATGGACGCAGAGGAGTCGCTTAATGAAATACGCCGTACATTTCAAGAGAATATTGAAAGTGCCGATGTACAAAGAGTGTTGGTAAGGCAGTACATCGATGTTCTTCACAACTTGATTGAAAAAATGACTACGAAAATAGAAAACGTAGAAACCATGCGCAATCTGTACCAAGAGCAAGTGGAACGCTCTTTACACTTTATGGACGAATTGGAAAAAAAGTAAATCGGGTCTAGCTACAAATAATAAAGAATTTTTTCAAATTAAGCGTATTAAACTAAGTATCTACATAAACCTGGCAGCAACCTCAGAAGACAGCACACTCCACAGTTTTACCTTTGGCAATACCCTACAAAATTTTAAAACAACATACACACCTCACTCCATATGTAACGATCTATTTTCGATTGATCAAAAAAATAAAGATAACTTCTCGCATGAATTGGAATATATTCTCATAAATTTCATATGTTTTATTGACGTTGACATTAACGTTAACGTCAATTAATAAATAGGAGGTTTTTATGATGTGGCAACTTTGGCTTACTGGACTGATCGGTGTCTGGCTCATCATTTCTCCATGGGTGTATAGCTTCACCAGCAATGCTGGCGCTATGTGGAATAGTGTCATTTTTGGAATTATTGTCTTAATTCTTGCTATTTGGTCAGGTGCGGCGCAAAAAAACAATAATTCTTAGAACCAAATTTTAACTGGGCAACAGCAGAGGTCTCATAATTTCTGCCTCTGCTGTTGGCTGAATAGATAAGGGCAAGGAAGAAACAAAGTAACAAGAAGCAGGGGTGATAGAAATTTTGGGGGCAGCTGATTCAATCTGTAGCAATAGATTTCAATCATACAAGGGAGCGGATGCGATATGGAATA
Organism: Bacillus sp. ISL-18; assembly: GCF_018613415.1. Taxonomy (GTDB): domain Bacteria; phylum Bacillota; class Bacilli; order Bacillales; family Cytobacillaceae; genus Neobacillus. The sequence goes on from NZ_JAGGQG010000006.1 coordinate 28,470, forward strand.
TACGGTTCGTAAGATAAGAACAAAAATATTTACGGGTCCACCAAGTGAAATCGAGGAACAGGTCAATGTTTTTTTAAATACACTTGACCAAATGAATTTCGTCGATCTTAGGGTAGCAAATTTGGATGGGGGAAAGATTTCTGTAGTTGTGGTGTATAAGGTCGTGCAAAAACTATAGCAGTCTATAATCATAAAAAGTTGATGTAATAATACTGTGATAAGGATCTAACCTTGGTTTTGACAAAAGGCGGCTCTTTTTTATTTTTATAGCAAAATACTTTATATGCTGAAGGATAAATAAAAGAGCTAAATGCTCTTTTTTTATTTATCTTTCTTTGATTTTTAACCAGTATTCTCTGATTTGGTATCAGTATATGATTTCATATGGAGGTAATACTAACCAAAAATAAGGGTGAAGGGAGTTCCTATGAAAACAATTAAACCTATCAAAATAAGTTCAAATAAAACGAATATAACAGAAAAATTAACATCTGCAGAAATGGGAAAACTCTGGGCAACTTATACGGGAAACAGTATGGCAAAATGCGTTTTAAGCTATTATCTTCAACACGTTGAGGATGATGATATTAAAACCTTATTAGAGAATGCTTTAAAATTATGCGAAGAGTTTATACAAATATCCAAAGAAATTTTTGAAAAGGAAAACTTTCCGATTCCAATAGGATTCAGCAAAGAAGATGTAAACCTTGGAGCTCCTCGGTTATTTGAAGATCAATTCTATGTTCATTACCTAAAATATGCAGCTAAAGCCGGTATGAGTATTTATAACGTAGGCTTACCACTTGTTTATCGGAAGGATGTAACAGAGTTTATTACCTATTGTATGCATTCCACCATGGATTTAATGGAACAAATAAAAGATATTCTAATGAACAAAGGTTTTATCATTAAACCACCTATCATCCCTGTTCCGGAAAAAGCAGAATTTGTTCATGAGGATTTTTTAAATGGCTTTTTCGGACATGTTCGGCCGTTGCATGCTTTAGAAATTGCTCATTTTTACGATAATATTGAAAATAATGTAACGAGTAAAGCTCTTATTATGTCATTTGCTCAAGTGGCAAAAGATGAAAAGATTAGGAAGTTATTTGAAAAAGGCAGGGAACAAACAACTAAAAATGTTGAAGCGTATATGCAAATACTTTCTGATGAAAATTTGCCGTCGCCGCCCTTTCTTGACCATTTAGTAACAGCGTCTACATTCTCGCCTTTTTCAGATAAGTTAATGTTATTTCATAAAATGGATATGTTTTCAATGAAAATAAGAGCGTTTGGAAATTCAATTGCCGTAAATGGAAGGCATGATGTAGGGATGACCTATTCAAAATCGTTAATGAGAATCTCCCTCTTTGTGGAAGAAGCAGCAAAACTGATGGTCGAAAAGGGATGGATGGAACAACCACCAAAAGCAGTGGATAGAAAAAATTTAGCAGCAAATTAGAAGTTTAACAACTTCCTTCATTAAAGGGAATTCCTCTTTGTAAGCTAGAAAACGAAAAAGATGAATTAAAATTAGGTTTTAAGGGTTGACTGATTGTAAAAAAAATAATAAAATAGGGAAAATTCGAAAAAGTCAAACGCAATGATTGGGAGTATTAAGGGATAGGTATTGTTTAGAGAGCTGTCGGTTGGTGAGAGACAGTCAATAACACCCCCAACTCACCCAGGAGTGGTAAGGCTGAAATGTAGGCCTTAACGGTTGATTACCGTAATAAATCATGAAGTGGATTCGTTTGCTATTTAACGAATCAAAAAGAGTGGTACCACGTAGGCAAAGCCTGTCGTCTCTTATGAGATGATGGGCTTTTTTGTGTTAATAATGAATCATTAAATCAATAAAAAGGTGGGCAACAAAATGAAAAATATTGAAAAGTATTCAAGAGGTTACTTTATGCCTCCAGTAAAAAGCTTGAAATGGACCGAAAAGGAGTATATAGAGGAAGCTCCAACATGGTGTAGTGTGGACCTAAGAGATGGAAACCAAGCCTTGGTGGTGCCAATGAGTCTCGAGGAGAAGCTGGAATATTTTCAATTACTGTTGGAAGTAGGTTTCAAGGAAATAGAAGTGGGCTTTCCTGCCGCTTCTGAAACAGAATATACTTTTTTACGTACCTTGATTGAACAGGAATTAATTCCAGATGATGTAACCATTCAAGTATTAACTCAATCAAGAGAACATATTATCAAAAAAACGTTTGAATCGCTTCAGGGAGTGAATAAGGCAGTCGTCCACCTTTACAATTCAACATCCGTACCTCAGCGCGAGCAGGTGTTCCAAAAAACGGAAGAAGAAATTATCGACATTGCGGTAACCGGAGCAAAAATGGTTAAGAAATATGCCGCAGAAACGGAGGGGAATTTTAAGTTTCAATATTCACCAGAAAGCTTCACGGGCACAGAAATGGAGTTTGCGCTTGAAATTTGCAACCGAGTACTTGATGTGTGGCAGCCTGATTCCGAAAATAAGGTAATTATCAATCTCCCAGCTACAGTTTCCATGTCAATGCCACACGTTTATGCCAGTCAGATTGAATTCATGAGTGATCATCTAAATTACCGGGACAATGTCATTCTTTCACTACATCCTCACAATGACAGAGGAACAGGGGTTGCAGATGCAGAGCTGGGAATGCTTGCAGGAGCCCAGAGGGTGGAAGGAACACTGTTCGGAAATGGAGAAAGAACAGGAAACGTGGACATTGTCACACTTGCACTTAACATGTATTCGCACGGAGTAAATCCGAAGCTTCACTTTGAAAATATCTATCATATCCTTGCCAAGTATGAAAAATTAACAAGAATGAAGGTTCATGAAAGACACCCGTATGGGGGAGAACTTGTTTTTACGGCGTTCTCAGGATCCCATCAGGATGCCATCGCAAAAGGAATGAAGTGGCGTGAGGAAAGAGAAAATGAGTATTGGACAGTCCCTTATCTATTGATTGATCCAAAGGATATTGGGAGACAGTATGAAGGCGATATTATCCGTATTAATAGTCAATCAGGTAAGGGCGGTATTGGCTATGTGCTGATGCAGAATTTTGGACTTGATCTGCCGGCGGAGATGCGTGAAAGCTTTGGATATAGTGTTAAAAATGTATCGGACCGCATGCACAAGGAGCTTATGCCAAATGAAATCTATGATATTTTCATAAACGAATATGTCAATATTCATACCCCTGTTGAGTTTATCAATTACCGATTTACTCAGAATGAAAAATATGAAACGACTGTATCAGTCAAGATAAACGGTGAGGCTCATGAACTGACTGGTATAGGAAATGGGAAGCTTGACGCCATCAGTAATGGTCTTCGCACCACACTGGGTCTCGATTTTAAGGATTTAGTTTACAAGGAACATGCCCTAGAAAGAGGATCGAAATCAAATGCAGTATCATATGTTGGATTCACTGCTTTAGATGGGACTGTTTATTGGGGCTGTGGGATTGATGCCGATATTATGGCTTCGTCCATAAAAGCATTATTTAGTGCTGTTAATAACATGGTATCTAGTGTGGAACCTTCAATGGATAAAGGATTTTCTCTTTCAAATAGATAAGTTTTGAGAGCTAAGATGTGGGCTGCTGTGTCAACTGTTCCAAACAGTGAACCCGACAGCCCATTATTCTAGATATGATATGAATCTGTATTTCTAACAAGTTAAACTACACTGATTGTTATATAATCAAAGATCAAAGAAAGTGTGAAACCAAATGAAAATGATTGATGCCCATATTCATTTAGATCAATATACAGAAAAAGAAATAGACTGGATATTGGAAAGGACAGATTCGATTGAAGCTTTGCTTTCGGTTTCTTTTGATCTTGAATCTTGTAAGCGAAACCTTCAATTATCAAGAAGATATCAAAAAATAAAACCTCTATTTGGGTTGGGTTTCATCCAGAGCAGAGTCTGCCAACTGAAGATCAATTTACCAGACTGATTGAATGGATGGGTTCACATCAAGTAGAAATGATTGCTATTGGAGAGGTAGGTTTGCCTTACTATTTAAGGGAGGACCATAAGGTATCTAGCTCGCAGTATGGAAAATATATTGACCATCTCGAAACATTTGTGGAAATGGCAAAGAAGTGGGACAAGCCAATTGTTCTGCATGCCGTCTATGATGATGCCCCGGTTGTTTGTGATCTTTTGGAAAAGCATTCAGTGACAAACGCCCATTTCCATTGGTTTAAAGGGGATGAAAAAACAATCTCGAGAATGATCGAAGCAGGTTATTTTATCTCTGTTACTCCTGAAATTGTTTATAAGGAAAAAATTCAGAAATTAGTTCAAACCTATCCATTAGGGAAAATGATGATTGAAACAGACGGTCCATGGCCGTTTGATGGTCCTTTTTTAGGAAAAATGACTCACCCTGACATGATGAAGCATTCGATTTACATGATTGCTAAAATAAAAAACCTTTCAGAAGAAGAGGTTTCCGAAAGATTATTAGAAAACACGAAGGAATTCTATGGTATTTAATCATTTATTTGATCGGATTAGGTTAAAGAAATGCTTCAGTTAACAAAGTATAGCTTTCAATTTTGTCCTGAAAGTCATGGATATTGCTTATAATCATAAATTCCTCCGTTTGGTAATTTTCACTCAACCGAAGAAGTTCGCTTTTAACTTTTTGAGGTGTACCAATAATCATGCGCTTTCGATTTTCCTTAATCTTAATTCGATCGTCGTAGGTTAACGGTATGTTCTTTGCTTCTATGATGGAAGGGATCCTGGTATCGATTCCTTTTTCAACTGTTAACAGCCACATATCTTGGCTTAAAGCCAATTCTTCCGCTCTTTCCTGAGTAGCGGCACACACCACAAATACACAAACATTTGCCTTAGGCTCTTCTAGAAAAGGCGAGGGCTGAAAATGATTATAATAATAGTTCATAGCCTGCTGTCCGTTTACCGGAGTGATAAAATGGCCATAAGTAAAAGCGGTCCCATTTTCTGCAGCTAATCTTGCACCTCTATGAGTAATTCCCAAAAGCCATACTTCTGGTAAATTTGTTGTCATTGGGAATGCTTTTACACCATGAAAAGGATGATCTTCGGGTAATTGATTCTGTAAAAAACCCTGCAGGTCCTTTACCTGCCTAGGGAATTCATTTAGGCTTTTTCTTAATCCATCTGTCAAAGCTAGCCGCGTGGTCGCGGAACCACCAGGGGAACGTCCGATTCCTAAATCAATTCGATTCGGAAACAGGGTCTCTAATACTTTGAAGTTCTCGGCAAGCTTATAGGGGCTATACTGAGGGAGTAATACACCGCCCGAACCGACACGTATTTTCCGAGTCATTGATGCTATATGTGAAATAAGTATTTCTGGAGAGGAACCAGCCATTCCATTGGTATTATGATGTTCCGCAACCCAAAAGCGAGTGTAACCTAAATCCTCCGATAGCTGAGCTAATTTTACAGTTTTTTGTAAAGTGGTACTCGCCGAATCCCCTTTACTTATAACTGATTGATCGAGAACGCTTAATTTCAATGATTTACCCTCCAAAGAACGTGCAGATCGTATGATTTGAATTTTGATTTATAGTTTATGTTGTCTTATCTACCTTTTGTTTACCACAAATTTGGTAAACAAAAAATAAAGAAGATATATTACACAAGTATACCTTCTTCCATGAATTTATTTTATTGTTTATAAAGAATAAAGCTCGAGTACCGTTTCGGTATATGCTTCACCCAGTATTGGTGAAATTCATCCAATACTTGTTTCGCAAACTGGTCACCCTTTCCTTCATCCCTTATTACGCCATAATCTAGTCTGCTTTGATCGGTTGACTCACTAAGATGTACACTATTTTCTAAATCCAACTCAATATAGAATTGCACCTCGACTCCTTCCATATTTGTGATGGCAGCAAGATAATTTCCGAATTCTTCAATAAGAACTTCGACCATCCATCCATTTTGTTCACATTCTTTTAAAAATTCTTGATATAATCTGATAAAGGTATTTAAATCCATTTAATTCCCACATCCTTTACTGAATGAATGTTGTATATTTTTCGAACCCGGAAAATAAATCACATACAGCATTATCTTATCTGAAGTATAAAGGCGAGATGACCACTATGGTTTTGGTGCTTCACTTATCAAACTATATGCAAGCAAATAAATGATAAGAAGACCTGCATGATAGATTACATAATTTTTAAAAAGAAAGGAACTTTCATGGAAACACAACAACATTCCTTAAGTACTGAAAAAAATAGCCATGCCCTAAAGGTAAATCCAAAATACAATTATTTTCTCTTACTTAGTATCGTTTTTGGTGGCTTTCTTATTTTTGGTTTATCAGAAAACATTAAAGGTCCAGCCATTCCAATCATCCAAAATGAACTACATTTAAGTCAGTCACAAATTGGCATTCTACTAGCCTTGAATTCTTTAGGCTATTTGCTTGCCTGTTCATTTACATCAGCACTTAGCAATAGAATAGGAATTAAATGGACGGGAGTCATCGCCTTTTTATCTATGGCCCTAGCCGGGTTTGTTATTTATCTATCAGCCAATTATGCCACTCTCTCTGCTTCGTTCTTTTTACTGTACATTGGAAACGGCGTACTGGAAATTGGTCTGGGAATAATGGCGGCACGAATATTCACTAAAAATACGGGTGCGATGATGAACCTATCCCACTTTTTTTATGGGCTTAGTTCAACCTTTGCTCCGACTATTGCCGCATCGATAATGGGCTGGAATGTACATGGTCAAGAATTGGGGTGGCGCGGGATGTATCTCTTGGTGTTATTATTGTCACTGTTGCCAATTGTTCCCTCGCTGTTAGGGAAAATCCCAAAAGAAACGCATGAAGTGGAAGAAACTATCTCCTATCAATCTCTAATCCGAGATCCAGTCGCATGGCTAATCGTTGCGGTTCTTTCTTTCGGCGTGGTCTCAGAGATTGCGATTGGAAGTTGGCTTGTACAGTTTTTGGTAAAAGCCTATAAGTGGAACATTAACGATGCATCTAGGATGTTATCGATGTTTTTCCTATTTTTTATGCTCGCCAGACTTTTTTTAGGATCTGTCACTGATAAAATTGGTTTTACCTTATCGATCATTATTGCATCGGCCTTTTCAGGTATATCTGGCTTTGCTGCGATTTTGACCGGAGAAAAAGGGGCGATTTTATTTGCCATATCAGGGGTTGGGATTGCATTAATATATCCGACTGTCATGGCACTTTTAGCTAAACGCTACCCAAAAGGTACAGGTACAGCGATTACATTTACTGTTACACTCATGGGGATTGCCAGTGTAATAGGGAATCTGATGATAGGTTTTATTATCGATTTTGTTAGTAAAATGTTCAATGGTGATAGTGGAGCGGTGAACGAGGTAGTGGGATTACAGGCAGGATACGGGTTTATTGCTTCTCTTGCTCTTATATGTTCGGTATGCAGTATCATCTTATGATCTTAAAAAAGAAAAATGAATTAATTTAATATGTACTGCGGTCTTTTGCTATATACGATTCAATCAAGTCTCTTATCATAAAAAAGGTACACCACGGATTAAATTGTGATGTACCTTTTTGGGTTGTTTACATTACATTTTTGGGATTACGTTTTTACTTATTCAACTCATTTTGTATTTCTGGATGATTCATGAGGATTTCATTACCATAATAATAACTAATCGTTAGGGCAAGGACTAAACCGATATAAATCAAAAATAATTGCAGTTTCGTTTTTTTATCCGTTTTATAATAACTTTTTGTTATCATTATATCTTTTTTATAGGCTGATAATTTTTCTTCTAATTGGTTAAGAATATCTAAAATAACGGGTTGATTGTAATGAATAGCTTCATCACTCAAATGATAAGTACCAGACAATTGTTGCAAATAAAGATCCTTTTTCATTTTTTCAATTTCCAAAGTCAGTGTATTTAATAGTTGAGAAATCTCTAAATTTGCGATTTTCCATTTTGATTTTCTAATCATGTCATAAGTCGAATCTAGAGAATGAGATTCTAGAGAAATATTCTCAATTAGAATTTCTAGTTCTTGCACCTCTAATTGATCATCCTTTAACCGTTTTTGTTTTTTATATAATTTGTACCATTCTCGAGAGCCCAGAAGGACGATGATAAAACCTATGAAGCTTAATTTATAAATGGAGTAAGCTAATAACAAAATGATTCCTAATCCCCATAGCTTAGTACTAATTCCAGCGGCAATTCTTCCGCCATCTAATGGAGTAATAGGAATTAGATTAAATAAATTGATCATTCCTCCTAAAATAATTAGAAGCGCCCAGAACGGTTCATGTGTATAAACATACAAAGGAATCGCCGGCAAAAAGGATATCAATCCGAATAATGGCCCCATATAGGCTACAAAGCCCTCATCTTTTGCACTTTTTGGCATTTCCTTCATCCCAATAACCGCCCCCATAAAAGGAATAAATATAGCTGGGCTTACTGGCAGTTTAATCCTTTTCGCAGCGTAGGCATGACCCATTTCGTGAATGAATAATAAATAGACGATCGCAACGGCAAACTCCCAGCCAAAAATGAGGGCGTAGGATCCGAGAGTAATAAACATGCTCAAAAGTGTTTGAAGTTTAAGGAGTTTTAACACAACGAGAACATATTTTAATTTACCCAATAATATAGCACCAATTGTCCCTAATACGCCAAATGAGGTTTTCTTGCTGCTTTTGATTTTCCTTTTTATCAAACAAACACCTCCTTTAAAAACCATATCAATTGGATAAGTCGAAAAAGAAATTACTTCTATATCTATTATACAAGAAGTAATGGGAAAATAAGTTAATAATAGATAAAACAAGTAGATAAATCAGCCGAGTATGAATTTGCTCCAACTCATGTGCGGGGCATCTTTGAATAGTAGAATCATCTTATAAAATTTTCAATAAACTAAGGACAACAATCAAAATGGTTGTTGACAAATAAAGTTATTTGCATTAATATTATCTCATATTCAAGATATATTAATTCAAGATTTATGGGAGGTGAGGTAAATGGGGAAGAAATGCACGAATTTACCCTTTCTACAATTAATGCAAACATCAAAAGCAGTCCATGATCGAATGAAGGAAGAAATGTCAAAAAACAAGTTAAATATTACGGAATTCTCGGTTTTGGAAGTCCTTTACCAAAAAGGGAAACAAACCATCCAGCAGATTGGGAATTGCATCTTAATCTCAAGTGGTTCCATGACCTATGTGATAGATAAGTTAGAACAAAAAGGTTTATTAAATCGAAGTGACTGCCCTAATGATCGAAGAGCAATCCATGTTTCATTAACTGATAAAGGAAATGAATTTATGGATAAAATAATGCCTAACTATCATCAGCTAGTGGATGATATGTTTGATTCGTTAAATTCCGAAGAAGCAGAGACAATGGTTCACTTGTTGAAAAAGGTAAGGAATAAAGTTTAATTTTTTTAAATAAATATCTCGGATTCGAGATAAAAAACTTAGGAGGATTTTAAGATGATAAATATTGGTTTATTAATTATTCGTTTAGTAATCGGTTTACTTTTTGTAGGTCACGGTGCACAGAAATTGTTTGGCTGGTTCGGCGGGTACGGTTTAAAAGGAACAGGTGGATGGTTTGAGTCGATTGGAATGAAGCCAGGTGTAACCATGGCGTTTTTCGCAGGATTAGCTGAACTTGTTGGCGGAATATTGTTTGCTGTTGGTCTTCTAACGCCCCTAGCTGGTATCATCATTGCGGGAACTATGGTAATGGCAATTGTGAAGGTGCATGGTGCTAATGGGTTATGGGCAACGTCCAATGGCTATGAATATAACTTAACCTTATTTGCGGTGACGATTGGTGTAGCGCTAATAGGTCCTGGTAAATATGCTTTAGACACATTTTTATTTTAAATATCTTGAAGTAGAGATTTTTAAATTTTAATAAAAATCTTAGGTTTTAATGTCTGAACTAGGAACAAAATAAACTATCCTATTAAAAAGGAGTGTTCGACTATGACTAAAAAAATAATGGGGATTCACCATATAACTGCGATTGTCGGTCATCCTCAAGAGAATGTTGATTTTTACGCTGGAGTTTTAGGGTTACGTTTAGTCAAACAAACAGTTAATTTTGATGATCCAGAGACCTATCACCTGTACTTCGGGAATGAAGGTGGAAAACCAGGAACTATTATTACTTTCTTTCCATGGGCTGGTGCTCGCCAAGGAATCATTGGTGACGGTCAGGTAGGCGTTACTTCCTATGTCGTTCCAAAGGGTACATTTAAATTTTGGGAACAACGACTTGAAACGTTCCAAATTTCTTTTACGAAAATGGAACGTTTTGGGGAGCAATATCTGGAATTCGATGATCCCCATGGTCTTCACTTAGAATTAGTGGAAAGAGAAGAAGGGGAAATCAATCCATGGAGCTTTGGTGAAGTAACATCAGAGGTCGCTATCAAAGGGTTTGGCGGAGCGACTTTATTATCAACCCAGCCTAACAAAACGGCTGAATTGTTAGAAAAGGTATTAGGTCTTGAAGTAATCGGGAATGAGGGGGATTTCACTCGGTTTCGCTCTACCGCCGATATTGGTAATGTGATCGACCTTAAATTAACGCCGATTGGACGCGGACAAATGGGTGTGGGAACTGTACACCACATTGCCTGGCGGGCAGTGGACAACCAAGACCAATTGGATTGGAAACAGCATGTTGCAGCGAATGGATATGGAGTCACTCCTGTTAAAGACAGAAATTATTTTAATGCGGTTTATTTTAGGGAACATGGCGAAATACTATTTGAAATTGCAACGGATCCTCCAGGTTTCGCACTTGATGAATCATACGAAACGATGGGTGAAAAATTAATGCTGCCCGAACAGTATGAACCATATAGAGGTCAAATTGAGAGAGGCTTGCTGCCTTTTGAAGTAAGAAATTTAGATGCTTGACGACCCTATCTTGAAAAATAATAAAAAGAGGGTAGTCAATGGCCTTGATTGACTACCCAAGTTTGAAAAATAATTCAATGAAGGTAGACAATAACCTTGATTAACGACCTAAGTTTGAAAAATAATTCAATGAAGGTAGACAATAGCCCTGATTGACGACCCAAGCACGAAAAATAATTCAATGACAGTTATCAATAACCCCTTGGCTACCCAAATTACATTATTTATTACTTACGAGAATTTAATCCACAAAAAATGGGACCTCTTTAAAAGATGTCCCGTTTTTATTTTTTAAAATTGGTTAATTGTTTTAAAACAAAGATACGATCATTCTTTTATTCAAACCAGTCACCATTTAGGCGTGTAACTAAGTTAATAGTCAATTGTCATCCCTACTGTTTTCTTTTTACCTAAAAAATTTACCAATAACACACCCGAAACTGTAACAATTCCTCCAACAATTGAGAGAGTACTTGGAAGCTCTTGAAGCCATACCCAAGCCACTATAATCGCGAATACAGGTTCAATGTAAAGAAGAGTTGAAACCGAGCTTGCATTTCCCATAGATAGAGCAATGGCCCAAGTTACATAAGCTATACCTGCTGGGAAAATTCCTACATAAATCGCTGACAAATTGGCTTCTAACGTCGCATGTTGAATTCCCTCAATCAGACCTGGTGAGAAAAATAAAAATGGCAGCGTTCCAGCCCAGGTAACATAAGCGGTTAATTCAATCGGTTTGTAGCGAGTAAAAAGTGGTTTTTGTAAAACAAAGAAAACAGAAGTTGCTAACGCAGCAACTAATACAAAGATAATTCCTGGTGAAAAAGTCAATGTGTCATTTGAACCGATGGTAATAATAGCAATACCTGCAAAACCAATAAAAAGTCCAATCCAACCCATTCGTTCAAGCCGCTCTTTTAGGACAAATATCGCTATAATGGTCGTAAAAATGGGCGAAGATGCTATAAGCATAGCAGCTGTTCCGGCAGAAATAGTTTGCGAACCAAAGGTTACCCCAATATGATAGGTACTAATACCAATCCATCCCAAAAGTAAAAGCCGTATCCAGTCTTGCTTGGCTGGTAAGCGAAATTTCACTCCGGGAATGAGTGCATATAGGACAAATGAGAAAGAGGCAATTAAATAGCGAAATAAAACCAAATGGCAAGAAGAATAACCACCTTGCAAACTGGCACGGATGGCAGCGAATGCAGATCCCCAGATAATTACCGTTATCATTGCCATAAGAAAAGCTTTTTTATTCATAAAAATCCCCTTTATCATAGAAACTCTTTCTATTTATGCGCTTTTTATTATACCATTTTTCAGTAAATTAAAATTATTTATAAAAGTAACAATATGGAATGAAAAATGGCTTTTTGCAGAAGATAATATAGCAACAGGAAAACAAAAGGGAGGTACTAAAATGCCCAAAGTAGAAGTTTCTTGTGCGATTTCGAACTGTACTTTTTATGGAGATGGAAATGTTTGTACTGCTGATAAGATTATGGTTGAACTAGATAGGCATGCACGATATGATACCGAAATGTCTGCTGAGTTAGGTGAAAAGAATCATCAAGATATAGCTGGTCATTCAGCGGAGACTTGTTGTAAAACGTTTAAACCAAAGCATAACTGATTTGAAAGCATTCATCGTAATTGGTGAATGCTTTTCAGATTAATGAAATTAACAATAAATGTTAATCCATTTAATTAATTTCGACGACCTTTTACAAACTCCCAAAAAGGTAAAACTGCATTGCTCCTAATAAATGCAACAATACGACCCTTCTCCGACTATCCGGAGGATTGCAAATTTTTTGGGTATGCCCACTGGGTATATCCTTTTTTATTTCTTATGTTGTTTTTCTAGATATACGAACATAGAACAACAAATTGTGGAAAAAATGTATATGATAAGCTCGATTATATAAATGAGGTGACAGCATGAATCCCTACATAGAGGTTAGAAGCGTCTCTAAGATTTTTGGTAATAATCCAAAAGCAGCCATTGATTTATTAAAACAAGGGAGGACCAAAAAAGAAATATTGAAAGCAACAGGACAGACGGTAGGGGTAAAGAATGTTTCCTTTGAAATTTATCCTGGTGAGATTTTTGTTATTATGGGTTTATCTGGAAGTGGAAAATCCACCTTAATACGCATGTTTAATCGGCTGATTGATCCGACAATCGGTGAGATCTTGATTGAAAATGAAGATATCGTAAAGATGAACGACGCAAGGCTGAGGGAAGTAAGACAGAAAAAAATCAGCATGGTGTTTCAGAACTTTGCGTTGTTTCCTCATAAAACTATCTTAGAAAATACGGAGTATGGACTAGAAATTCAGAAGGTTCCCCCAGAACAACGAAAGGAAAAAGGACTACGAGCACTGGAAGTTGTCGGGTTAAAAGGGTATGAAAATCAGCTGCCTAAACAATTGAGCGGCGGCATGCAGCAAAGGGTGGGGTTAGCAAGGGCTCTAGCAAGTGACACCGCTGTGATATTGATGGACGAAGCCTTCAGTGCGCTTGATCCCTTAATCCGGAAAGATATGCAGGATGAATTACTGGAGATCCAAGAAAAATACAAAAAAACAATTATTTTTATCACCCATGATTTAGATGAGGCATTGAGAATTGGAGACCGGATTGCCTTAATGAAGGATGGCAGTGTCATACAGCTGGGAACACCTGAACAAATTTTAATGAATCCGGCTAATGAATTTGTCGAGAAGTTTGTGGAGGATGTAAACTTATCCAAAATTTTAACTGCCTCCCATGTCATGAAGCGGGCAGAAAAAATAGGGGTCGACCGCGGTCCGCGGGTGGCATTGGAAATCATGCGGAAACAGGGGTATTCCAGTATATTTGTCGTGGATCGTAATCGGAAATTATTGGGAGCAATTACTGCAGAACAAGCGCGTCAGGCAATTGAGCATAATCAAACGATTGCGGAAGTGATGACAACGGATATTCCAACGGTTTCTGGTGATACATTTTTGACTGATCTGATGGATGTAATGGCAACAGCGAGTCTGCCCATTTCTGTCATTGACGAAAACAACCGTCTAGTAGGAATTGTTATTCGCGGAGCCGTCATTGGAGCTTTAGCAGGAAATAAAGATTCCTTGAACGATTTGGAGGGTGAATAAGATGAACATTCCGAAAATCCCTTTAGGAGACTGGGTAGACGCTCTCGTCAAGTGGGTCACCGTTGCATTTGCAGGATTATTTACCGTGTTAACAACCGCTATCGAGGGTCTTTTGAATATCTTAGTCGATGTCTTGAGTGCGGGGCCTCCCATTCTTTTAATAATCGTCTTAACCTTGCTGGTAACCTACACAAGCAGATGGCCTTTAGGAGTTTTTACGCTTCTGAGCTTGCTTTTAATTGATAATCTCGGTTATTGGGATTCCGGTATTCAAACGATCGCGATTGTTTTATTATCAGGTTTAATTACGATCATTATTGGAATTCCTGTTGGAATTTGGTGTGCTCAAAGGAAAACGGTACATAGAATTGTGACACCGATACTCGATTTTATGCAGACGATGCCGGCATTCGTTTATTTAATACCCTCTATTTTATTTTTTGGCATTGGTGTAGTACCTGGAATTATCGCTTCCTTTATTTTTGCGATTGCACCAACGATTCGCATGACAAATTTGGGAATCCAAGAAGTTCCGAAAGACTTAATCGAGGCAGCGGATGCCTTTGGTTCGAATAACAGCCAAAAATTATTTAAGGTTCAATTACCAATCGCCACACCAACGATTATGGCTGGTGTGAATCAAAGTATTATGCTTGCCCTCTCTATGGTGGTAACCGCTTCTTTAGTAGGAGCACCAGGACTAGGCGCGGATGTTTACCGGGCAGTCAGTCAAATTGACGTAGGACGAGGATTTGAAGCAGGATTATCAATCGTCTTTATTGCTGTCATTCTTGACCGTATTACCCAAAACTTACGCAAGCCAGCTTATGAGCATATCATCAAGAAAAAAATCGTGTTTTCAATCGTTGCCGCGCTGGTTATTCTCACTGCTATTGTGACAGGCATTACCAACCAAACAGCTGAGGATAAGAAAGGGAACGGCATTGGGGCTGAAACAGATTATCAAATTATCGGAATTGAGCCTGGAGCCGGCATCATGACTCAGGCTGGTAACGCACTAAAAGAATATCAACTGAAGGATTGGCAGGTAGTGGAAGGATCTTCAGCCGCGATGGCCGCTGAATTGGATAAGTCTTATGGTCAGAAGAAACCGATTATTGTCACCGGCTGGGCACCGCATTGGATGTTTTCTACTTATGATTTGAAATTTCTAAAAGACCCGAACAAATCATTTGGCGCAGTAGAAGATATTCATACCATCGTAAGAAAAGGTCTTGAACAAGATGTGCCGGGTGCTTACACTATCCTTGATCAATTTTCGTGGGAGCCAGCTGATATGGAAAAAGTGATGGTGGACATCAAGAAAGGGATGGAACCCACTCAAGCAGCCGAAAAATGGATAAAGGCTAACGGAAGTCAAGTGAGAAAATGGACCAATGGGGCTAAAAAAGGGAATGGGGAAACCGTCAATCTTGTCTATGTCGCATGGGACACTGAAATTGCTAGTACCAACGTGATCGGGAAGGTGCTAGAAGACAATGGCTTTAAGGTCCAATTAAGTCAAGTTGAGGTGGGACCAATGTTTGCTGGAGTGGCTAATGGAAGCGCCGACGCTATGGTTGCTGGTTGGCTGCCAAGTACTCATAAGAAATATTACGAGCAATATAAAAACGATTTTCTAGATTTGGGAGCGAACCTCCATGGAACAAGGAATGGATTGGTGGTTCCAAAGTATATGGACATCAATTCTATCGAAGATTTGAAGTAAAAAACGAGGACTCAGGGAGATCATCCCTTGTAACGACACTAAAAAAGGAATTTTGACCATCAGTCAAATTCCTTTTTTAGTGCGAAATAGTTGATTGGCTGAAATTCTATGGATTTTGGCTCATTTTTAGGCTGGTTTTGCTCAATATTGGACAGCATTGGCCGGTTTACACCTATCATTGGCTCATTTTTAAACAACATTGGCATTTTTACCAGCATTAACCAAAAGGAACCATCATTTTATTTGATAAGTGTCTTAAAATCTCCAGCCTTTTCCCACTGAATCGGCAAGCCAACGTAATTTTCAGCGATCGTACTTAATCCAGCTTCAGACGAAGTATAATAATCTAGTTCTGCCAGCTGAACACCCTGTTCAAAGGAATCAAATTTAGGATTGGTGTGAAGAAGTCGTGTCATGAAATAAGAGAAACGTTCTGCCTTCCAAACACGACGAAGACAAATTTTCGAATAACGATCCAGTATATCCGTACTGCCATTCTGATAAAATTCGGTAATTCCGCGGGACATTACTTTTACATCCGTAGCGGCAAGGTTTAATCCTTTGGCACCAGCTGGCGGAACCGTATGAGCAGCATCCCCGGCAATAAAGAGACGGCCATATTGCATCGTCTCACAAACGAAACTTCGCATTTGGAAAATTCCTTTTGAATTAATCGGTCCATCTGGCACCTGCCAGCCATCATTTGTTTTGGTTCGTGCCGTTAATTCGGTCCAAATCCGATCATCTGACCAATTGGCAATATCATCGAACGGATCTACTTGTAGATAGTGTCGTTGGAGAATAGGTGTACGCGTGCTCAGTAAAGCAAATCCTTGATCATGATAGGCATAAATTAATTCATCTGCTGCGGGTGCGGAATCGGATAGGATTCCTAACCAGCCATATTGATAAAAATGAACATGTTCTTTTCTTATTGTTTCAGGAATCGCAAGACGGCTTGGTCCATGATAGCCGTCACAGCCTGCGATAAAATCACAAACAAGTTCTTCGTCCAACCCATTTTTACGGTACCTTATTTTCGGTTGGTTTGTATAGATATCATGTAGAGTGACCTCTTCCACGTCAAAGATAATGTCTTTGCCATTTTCATAACGGGCATTGACCAGGTCGATAATCACTTCATGCTGTGGATAAACAACGACGTTCTTGCCGCCAGAATATTTTTTTAAATCAATATGGCGTCTTTGCCCATTAAATTGAAAGTAGTTGCCATTATGAAAATGACCTTCACGATCCATTCGGTCGCCGACACCGATTTCTCTTAAAAGATCAATCGTTGTTTGTTCTAAAATACCGGCCTTAACGGTTCCCTCGATATTGTTTCTGGATTTACGCTCCAGGATAACAGAATCAATACCTTGAAGATGTAGTAGTTGTGCAAGAATAAGACCAGCTGGCCCGGCCCCGATAATCCCAACTTGTGTTTTCAATTTTTCCAGCTCCTTTGATTGAAAGCGTTTTATAATTGGATAAGGATATAATATAATTAAAATATTCTGATTAGTAGTGTTAACTTCTTATATACGGAACAAATTAAATCTTTTGAGGTGATTGGTATCATTCCGACTAATAAAAAGACGTCCGTTTTACAATCGGTCCAGAATGGACTGCAAATACTACAACTCTTTACGTTGAAAAAACCAGTTTGGGGAGTGACAGAAATTGCCCACGCTCTTCAAATCAGTAAAAGTACCGTTAGTAGGTTAATTATCGATTTGTTAGAGGAGGAATTTTTACAAAAAGATGGTAAAAAATACAGCCTTGGATTTTCGTTACTTTCGATTAGCGGCGTCATCACATCTCATTTAGAAATCCACCGAGAATCGAAAGACATATTAAAAAAATTAGTATCTGATCTAGCGGAATCGGCTCATGTTGCTATTTTAGAAGGAATAGAAATTACCTACGTCCATAAAGTCGAATGCTCGAATCCAGTACCTCTTTTATCATCGATTGGAAAAAAGAATCCGGTATCTTGTACAAGTGCTGGTAAAGTTTTATTGGCATTTGGGAGAAAGAATATAGTTAACAGCATCATCAGGGAAGGTCTTCCACGAATGGGACCAAACAGCCAGACAGAACCTGAGCAACTAATCTATCAATTACGTCAAATTAAAGAACAGGGATTTTCCATTTGTATCGATGAAATGCACGAAAATGTTGTAAGTATTGCGGCACCAGTTAGGGACTACACGGGTGAAGTGGTAGCGGCCGTCAGTGTTGTCGGAACAAGGGACCGTATTCAAAATCATGAAATTAATAGGTTTACTGGAAGGGTCATGAAGGCAGCAAATGAAGTATCGCTGAGATTAGGAAATATTCCTGAAAAGGAGTGGTCAGAACATTGAGGTATCCTTCTGTGAATAGTTATCATTACTCGTCTTTGAGAAATGCTCTTCGTCTTCTCCATCTATTTTCCTTGGAAGAACCTGAATTACATTTAGAGGATATTGCAAGCCGTTTGGAAATAGGGCAAAGTACGGCGTTTCGCTTAGTTCATACTTTGATGGTAGAAGGCTTTATTGTCAGGGATTCATCCACTAAATCCTACCGTCTAGCAGCATCCTTATTAGCTTTGGGACAGACGCTCATTAATAAGGAAAATATATATCATTTGTCACTCGGTCATATAGAGAAACTAGCGGAGAGGACGGGTGAAACAGCCCATATTGGTATTATTAAAGAATTTCAGCTGATGTATCTCCTGAAAATCGATAGTACAAATCCCGTCCATTTATTGTCGCATGCTGGGAGGAGAAGTCCGCTTCATTGTACGAGCACTGGACAAGTTTTGTTAGCGTATCAAGAAGTATCCACTATTGATCAGGTATTGGAGAGGGGACTAATATCCTATACATCCAAAACAATCACAGATGCAATGGTGTTAAAAAAGTTATTACATACAATCCGATCCAAAGGATATGCGGTGAGTAAAGAAGAACTTCATGAAGGGGTTGTGTCAATCGCAGTTCCTGTTAGGAATAGCAAAAGCAAACCAATAGCCTCTGTGAGTATCGCAGGACCAATTACTAGAATAAATGAGCGAACTATTCCCCAATTAATAAAACAAGTACAGCAAGCGGCCGATGAGGTGGCAAAAAGCTTACAAAATTAATTTGCTCATAGAATGGTTAAACAATCGATTGACTTGCGGCTATTATAGGATTACAATTTAGTTGAAATCGGTTTCATTCTTCCTTCTTGAATGCAATGAAATCATTAGCGATGGAGGAAAGTTATGAAAAAGGAAAATATAACTATATATGACATTGCCAAAGAAGCTAATGTATCTCCAGCTACTGTTTCGAGAGTCTTAACCGGAAATGCAAAAGTGCGGCCTCAAACAATGCGGAAAATAGTAGATGTAATTGAAAAATATAATTTTAGACCTAATAGTCTAGCAAGAAGCTTATTACATAAGCAATCGAAAACGATTGGTTTTATCCTGCCAGACATCAATCATCCATTTTTTTCAACACTGGTTCAAAAATGTGAAGCACATGCATTGGAATTAGGGTATACAACTTTTTTGTGCAATACGATGAACAAC
This sequence comes from Bacillus sp. ISL-18, assembly GCF_018613415.1. GTDB lineage: Bacteria > Bacillota > Bacilli > Bacillales > Cytobacillaceae > Neobacillus. Next base: position 47,885 of record NZ_JAGGQG010000006.1, read on the forward strand.
TCAGCAAATGAATCAAAATACTTACAAAGTTTAGTAGAAAAACAAGTGGATGGGATTATCTATTTGGGCGGAAGAATTAATGATTCGGACACCGATCAAGAATACGCGGAAGAAATGAAGAAAGTGATGGAAAGAATTCCGGTTGTTTTTGTGAACGGTCAAATGGCTGGGGTGGATGCCCATATGGTTAGAACAGATGAAGAGTCAGGGATTGAAAAGCTTGTTGAACTATTAGTAAATTTAAAACATAAAAAGATAGGTTTTCTAGGTGGATTGGAAGGAATTAGTTCAACGGACGTGAAAAAGAATACGTTTGTTAAAGCCATGAAATCTAAAGGGTTAGTCGTCAACAAAGATTGGATTTTTGGTACTGGGTTTAATATTGAATCAGGTGAAGAAGTGGCTGCACAATTGCTTTATTTGAGAGATAGACCTACAGCGGTTATCTGTGCCAATGATTTAGTAGCAATTGGGGTCATAAAGGTTCTTACTAAATTTGGGCTAAAAGTTCCAGATGATGTTTCCATTGTTGGCTTCGATGATATTTATTTGGCGGAGCATTTTCCTCCGGGAATTACGACAGTCAGCCAGAATTATGATCAGTTGGGTCAGACGGCTATCAATGTTCTAGTAGATTTAATTAATGAGAACGAAGCAGAGAAAGAAACGGTCGTTCCGACATCACTCGTATTGAGGGATTCTTGTAAATTATTTTCAGAATTATAAAATAAATCATTGCACACATCCATAATTTAGGGTACGATAAAAATGAAATGGGTTTCGTAAGGTGTGGAATATTAATTGATAGTATTTAAATTTACTATAAAAGATGATTAATATTCCTTTTTTATTTAAATTTTTTGAAATGGGTTTCATGAATTGGAAGTTGTGTGGGGAATTACGAATTTAAATGGATGGAAGAGAGGTATTTTTATGCTTAAACAGCTGAATAAATATAAGTATAGTCCACCTGAAAATGGATATCCCGAGTGGAATAACAACCCCGAGATTTTTCAATTAAATCGATTGGATGCTCATGCAACATTAATGCCATATAGAACAGTTGAGGAAGCATTAAAAGGGGACCGAACTTCGTCTGAATTTTATCGTTCGTTAAATGGAAGCTGGAAATTCGCATTTAATGAGAATCCTGAAAATAGAAATCAAGCATTTTTTAAATTGGATTATGATGCTAGTGAGTGGGATGAAATCAAGGTGCCGGCACACTGGCAGCTACAAGGTTATGATTATCCTCAATATACAAATCTTCGATATCCTTGGGAAGGAAATGAAGATATAAAGCCACCTTTTGCTCCAACAAAATATAATCCTGTTGGGCAGTACATCCGGAATTTTACGATTCCAGAGGATTGGAAGGACCAGCCGGTTTATATCAGCTTTCAAGGAGTGGAGTCAGCCTTTTATGTATGGGTAAATGGAGAACTTGTTGGATACAGTGAGGATACCTTTACACCTGCAGAGTTTGATTTAACACCTTACTTAATTGACGGCGAAAATAAGTTAGCAGTAGAGGTTTATCGTTGGTGTGATGCCAGCTGGTTAGAGGACCAGGATTTTTGGAGGATGAGTGGGATCTTCCGTGATGTCTATCTGTATTCAACTCCAGAAGTTCATATCAATGATTTCTTTGTGACCACGGAGTTGGATTGTGACTATAAGGATGCCGAATTAAAGATCGAAGCAAAAATCAAAAATGTGTTTGAGCAGGTAGTGAATGGTTATAAGGTCGAAGCAATGCTATATGACCAAGAAAACAATCCTGTTTTTGAGGACTCTTTTCAAATAAACGTGGACATGAATAATCAATCCTTGCTTTCGATTAACGCTTCAACTAATGTAAAGAATCCTTTTAAATGGAGTGCGGAAAGTCCGTACCTTTATACACTTGTTTTGATTTTAAAAGATGAAAGCGGAATTATTCGAGAAGCGGAAAGCTGTAAGGTGGGATTCCGGACATTTGAGATAAAAGACGGTCTTATGAAGATCAACGGCAGACGAATTGTTTTTAAAGGTGTAAACCGCCACGAGTTCGCATCCGATAAAGGGCGGGCCATTGGTTATGAAGATATGGTAAATGATATAAAACTTATGAAGCAGTATAATATTAATGCTGTCCGTACATCCCATTATCCAAATAATCCGTTGTGGTATGAATTATGTGATCAATATGGATTGTATGTCATTGATGAAACAAACCTTGAAACTCACGGGACCTGGAAGTATGGCCAACAAGAGGAAGGCGATACGGTGCCAGGAAGTAAGCCAGAATGGCGGGAAAACGTCCTTGACCGATGTAATTCCATGTTTCAACGAGATAAAAACCATCCTTCAATTATTATTTGGTCGCTTGGTAATGAATCCTTCGGAGGGGATAATTTTATTAAAATGCATGATTTTTTTAAGAAAAATGATCCTGCAAGAATTGTACATTATGAAGGAATTTTCCATTACCGTAAATCAGAAGCAGCTTCAGATATTGAAAGCACGATGTATGTGAGTCCTGAAGGTGTTCAGAAATATGCTGAATATGCGAAGAACGCTGAAAATCCGAAACCGTACATTCTATGTGAGTATAGCCATGCAATGGGAAATTCTTGTGGAAACCTTTACAAATATACTGATTTGTTTGAAAAATATCCTATTATTCAGGGTGGATTTATTTGGGACTGGAAGGATCAAGCTTTATTAACAAAGACCAAGGATGGTGTACCATACTTAGCCTATGGTGGTGACTTTGGAGAAACACCTCATGATAGTAATTTTTCAGGGAATGGTTTGATTTTTGCCGACGGTACGATTTCACCAAAGATTATCGAGGTTAAAAAGTGCTATCAGAATGTTCGTTTTACAGCCACTAATCTGGAAGAGGGTCTTGTTGATGTGGTAAATAACTATCTGTTTACTGACCTTCGAGAGTACGAACTAGTTTGGCAGCTAGCAGAAAATGGCGTGTTTATTCAAAAAGGGACTGCAGAAATAGAGGTTGAACCATGCTCCTCTCAAACGATTCAACTAGCTTACACTCTTCCAGATGTCTGTAAACCGTCAGATGAATACATTTTAACGGTTAGCCTGCATTTAAAAAATAGCACCCTTTGGGCTCAGAAAGGCCATGAAGTTGCTTTTGAACAATTTGTGATTCCTACAGTGAAAACAGCAGCAAGTATATCTATCAACCTACCTAAAACAGAAGTACGACAAGAAAAAGATTATGTTACGATAAATGGTGCTAGCTTTACTGCTGTTTTTAATAAAAACAATGGGGCTTTAGAGTCGTATATATTCAATTGTATCCCTCTACTTGAGAATGAATTAAGTCTGAATTTTTGGCGTGCAATGACCGATAATGACCGTGGGAGTAAATTGAATGAACGCAGCTCTGTTTGGAGAGATGCGGGGATGAATAACGTTCTGACATCGTTTTTAGTGGATGTGAAAAGTCATTCTACTACGGTAGTAACAACTGAATACAGTTTGCCAACAACATTATCTATATGCAAGATTGTTTACACCATTACGGGTGATGGAGAAATAACAGTAGACTATCAATTACAACCAGGGAACGATCTTCCTGAGTTGCCTGAGGTTGGAATGATGACAACATTAGATGGCAAGTTCGACACCATCACTTGGTATGGAAAAGGCCCATATGAAAATTATTGGGATAAAGAAAAAGGCGCAAAAATTGGATTATATACGGGGAAAGTTAAAGATCAATATGTACCATACTTAAAACCTCAGGAATGCGGCAATAAAACAGGCGTAAGATGGGCTTTACTATCCAATCAACAGGGGGCAGGGCTAAAAATAACTGGAAGCCCTACAGTTGAGGTGAATGCCTTACCATTTACTCCTTTTGAGCTTGAAGAACATGATCACGGATATAAGTTACCACCAAGCGTAAAGACGGTGGTACGGATTAATTATAAACAAATGGGCGTAGGCGGAGATGATAGCTGGGGGCAAAAAACACATCCTGAATTCACGCTATTTGCCAATCGATGCTACTCTTATACATTCAAACTTAAGGGAATTAATGTAAAGGATTTATAGCCCGTGTCTTGTGATTTTGAACAATCAGGACGTTCCAATCACTAGGTACGACCTACCGTGTCAGAGTTAGTGTGTTCCCTTGGGTCTATTTATCCTTACCAAGGGAACATCGTCTAAGCGGTCATTAATATCATCCTGAAACCCATTTCTATTTGATGTAATTTCAAGCGGATTACCTAAAAAAGTCTGTGTAACTTAATTATGATTACAATAATATAAATTTTAGGAATAGTCCAAATTGTCAAAATAACAGTATTTACATTTAACAGGAGCAGGAATATAATAAAGAAAAGGTAACCGCTTACAATTGAAAATTCTACTGACCTCTATGTTATTCCTCATAAGAAATTGCTTTTATCTCGATTTAATGAAACCCATTTCAACATCTACTGAGATCCATACATAATATGCAAAAACAGAATAACCGAATGTGAATTTTTTATAGGGGCACTTTTGAAACCCATTTCAAATCTCCTAGTTAAATGATGTTGGTATATATCATATATCCTATCTAAATCCTTTTGTTCCTTAAAAGGAGGTTTTTTTCAGGTACTAGATTAGTAATCTGCTAGCTCACCTTGTCGCTTGTTTTGTCTGCTAGTTTGCCGCTTATTTGGTCAAAATATGTTGTTTAGGGGGGATTTATTTGAAAACTGTTACAGTGGAATCAACGTCACCTATGGTTGAAAAACAAACAAAAACAAAAGAGTCTGCATTTAAAAGAATATGGAAGAACCGAACACTACTTCTTATGTGTTTGCCTGCGATTATTTTCTTTGCTATCTTTGCTTACCTGCCCATGCCGGGACTTTATCTTGCATTTGTAAACTATGATTATTCACTTGGAATTTTTAAAAGCGCCTTCGTTGGATTTGATAATTTTAAATTTTTGGTCATGACTGGTGACTTATGGAAATTAACCTTTAATACAATTGCTTATAATATAGCTTTCATCGTACTAGGTAATTTCCTGCAAATAGGTGTAGCCATCATGCTGAACGAACTGACAAATAAATGGTTCAAAAAAGTATCACAGACAATTATGTTCCTGCCACACTTTATTTCCGCTGTTCTAGTTGGACTTTTAGCCTATAACATTCTAAGTTACGATTATGGTTTATTAAATTCATTTTTAAAAATGCTTGGCATGAATCCGGTACAGACTTATTCTAATCCTCATATTTGGCCCTATATTATTGTCATTACCTTCTTATGGCAATCCACTGGATATGGATCGATCGTTTATTTTGCTGCCATTATGGGTCTGGATAAATCGATTTTAGAAGCAGCGGAAATCGATGGTGCAAATGCTTTCCAACGTATTCGATATATCATTATTCCTTGGCTTAAGCCGACGTTCATCATTTTGCTATTGTTCTCTTTAGGTGGAGTATTAAAAGGAAATTTCGGTTTGTTTTATAACTTGGTTGGGGCAAATAATACCATGCTCTATCCTACCACAGATATTATTGAAACCTATGTTTTCCGAACATTGATGACTAATTTTAACTTCTCATTAGGAAGTGCGGTAAGTTTATATCAATCTTTCTTTGGCCTTGTTATTGTCCTTGTGGCTAACTGGATTATTAAAAAGGTTTCACCGGATAACTCATTATTTTAAAGGAGGGAGATTTATGGAAAATACAGCCAGACGAAATATAGATGTGTCTACTATCATGGTTCGTATTATTGGATATGGTTTTATCAGTGTTTTTGCTCTATCATGTCTTTTGCCCTTTATCTTAATCATATCGTCTTCTCTCTCAACAGAAAAATCCATTATGGACCATGGATTTTCTTTATGGCCAAAAGAGTTTTCTACTTTCGCCTATGAGATCGTTTTCCAGAATCCAAGACTTGTAATTGGATCGTATATGGTAACGCTAGGGATTACGATTGTTGGAACTGCGGTAGGATTGTTTATTGTTGCAATGACGGGATATGCCTTACAGCGCCAAGATTTCTTGTATCGTAATAAAATTTCATTTTATATCTACTTTACAACCCTATTTTCAGGTGGGCTAGTCCGGTTTTATCTATTAATTACACAGGTGCTTCATTTAAAAGATAATTACCTTGCTGTACTGTTGCCAGGATTGCTGAGTCCTTTTCTCATTATTATGATGAAATCCTTTACAAAGTCGATTCCACATGAGATTACGGAATCTGCGAAGATTGATGGTGCCGGTGATTTCACCATTTTTTTAAGAATTATCCTGCCGATGTCTACGCCAGCCTTGGCGACAATCGGACTATTCATTGCCCTTGGGTATTGGAATGAATGGTATAATTCCATGCTTTTCCTTTCACCTAATATGGAATATAGGCCGCTGCAGCTGTTTCTTTATAACGTAATTACGAGTGCTGACTTTATCAGGAATTCAGCCGCATCCTCCAATGTGCCTCCGCAAGACGTACCATTGGAATCTATGAAAATGGCAACAGCCGTTGTAGCTACTGGTCCGGTTATTCTATTTTATCCGTTTGTCCAAAAGTACTTTATTACAGGTATTACAGTTGGTGCAGTAAAAGGGTAATGGAATATGACTTGAGGATCTTTCCTCGTTTCATAGAGAGTAATCATTTTAAATTTTTAAGGGGGAAATAGAATGTCTAAGATGAAAAAAATCTTGGCACTGGTCTTGATTATGGTGTTGACCTTCAGCCTTGCAGCCTGTAGCGGCTCAAGCAAAACCAGTTCAGGAAACGCTGGAACAAAGGTAGACAAAAATGGAAAAATTGATACTTCTAAGCCTGTAAACGTTACCATGATGGTGTTGGGGGATAAACCAACCAATGGCCAAGTAGAAAAAGTATTGGAAAAAGTGAATGCTAAATTAAAAGAAAAAGTAAACGCTACGATTCAATTAAAATGGATTGAATGGGCTGATTATACGACAAAATATAATCTAACTCTAGCTTCCGGGGAACCTGTTGATTTAGTCATCACAGCAACTGACTGGTTAGATGCCTGGGGTAATGCACAAAAAGGTGCATTCATGGATATTTCGAAACTTCTGCCAACATATGCACCTAAGACATGGGCAGAGGTTCCTAAAGCTGATTGGGAGGAATCAAAGTATAAAGGTAAAATTGTCATGATTCCTGAGGACCAATATACTCAATGGGTGAACCACGGATTCTTCTACCGCACAGATTGGGCAAAAGAATTTGGAATCAATGAACATATTAGCGATTTTGAAACAATGGGAAAATACTTCCAAGGTGTGAAAGATAAAAAACCAGGTGTCATTCCTTGGGATGCACAAGGAACAAACGTTACTACAGCATGGGGATATGTAACTTCTTATTCAGATGCTATTGAACTGCCAATTACAACAGGAGTATTCCCCATTTACTGGGCCAAATCCTATGATGAGAAATATAATGTTATGAGTCCTATCTTCACAGATACTTTTGTCGACTATGCAAAAATGATGAAACAGTGGGGAGATGCTGGCTATTGGCGTAAGGACGTTTTGAACTATAAAGGTGATACTAGAGCCGAATTCCAAGCAGGAAAAACTGGTGCTGACCAGCATCATACCCAAACATTCTCTGGTCTACGCCCACAAATGGATGTGAAACAGCCAGGTTCAGCTATTGATATGTTTGCTTGGTCTGATACACGGAACAACTTAATTTCAACATCTATTACACATGGTGCGATGGCGGTTGGAGCTCATAGTAAAAATCCTGAACGTGCCCTCATGGTATACGATTTAATTCGAAACGATCAGGAACTTTATCGATTATGGAGCTATGGTATTGAAGGTGTACAATACGAAATTAAAGACGGAAAACGTGTACAACCACAAGGTTATGATGACACAAAGGATTCATTCTCTACTAACTTCTGGGGCGGCCGTATGGACAAGTACGAAATCCCAAGTGCTGACTCATATGATGGAATTTCTGAGATTTATGCGAAGTACGATAAAATTAAGAAGCCTTACCCATATGGCCGATTTGTGTTTGATAGTACACCAGTACAGGCTGAAATTTCTGCTTTATCACAAGTGACTGCCCAAATGGTACCAGCCATTGCATTTGGTAAAGCAGGCGATCCAGAAAAGGCTGTAAAAGATTTCCGCAAGAGATTAAAAGACGCCGGTTATGATAAGGTGTTAAAAGAAATCCAGAAACAAATGGATGCATTTAAAAAACAGGTAGAAGGTAATTAATGAGAGATTGTATGTAAAGGAAAAGGGCTATCATTCATGTTTGATAGTCCTTTATCTATCAGTCTGCCATTTTTTAATAATTATTATTTAGGTTAGGGGTGTAAGCTTGTTATGGTAAATGTAATATCTCAGGAGTGGAATTTGTCTGTTAAAAGTAGAATGTTTAATTTTGATTGGAAATTCTTAAAGGGTGATCATCCTGATGCATGGGAAATTCAATTTGATGATTCTGATTGGCGTACATTAGACTTGCCGCATGATTGGAGTATTGAAGGTCCGTTTAAGAAGGAATATGCGAGTTCAACAGGGTATCTGCCAGGAGGAATGGGCTGGTATCGAAAGAAATTTATTGTACCTGACAGCCTAAAGGGAAAGAGAATCGTTATTCAATTCGATGGAATTTATAAAAATAGTGAAGTATGGATAAATGGACAATTTCTCGGTAAAAGGCCTTATGGTTACAGCTCATTCCATTATGATTTAACCCCTTATGTTTACTTCGGAACAAAAGAAAATGTGATTGCGGTGAAAGTAGACCACACAGATTTTGCTGATTCTCGCTGGTATCCAGGTTCTGGTATTTACCGGAATATATTTATCATTTTGACTGATCAGCTGTATATTAAGCCGTATGGTATTTTTGTCACCACTCCGAATATCTCATCATCAGAAGCAGAAATACAAATTCAAACAAGTGTGAAAAATGAAGATCAAAACGAGGCTAAATTCCAAATTGAGCATCAAATTAAAGATGCTGCAGGCAAAGAAATCATCGCTTGTTCATCGATGGAAACGATCGGTTCAAATGGTGAACAAGAATTTTCTCATTCTATTTTACTGGAACAGCCCATTCTCTGGTCAACGGAAAATCCGTATTTATACCGTGTGGAAACAAAAGTGATAAAAGATGGAGAAGTGATTGATGTTGAAACAACTCCACTTGGTGTGCGATATTTTCATTTCGATGTGAACTCAGGTTTTTATCTTAATGGACAAAATTTGAAAATGAAGGGCGTTTGTCTTCATCATGACGCAGGCTGTCTGGGAGCGGCTGTTCCTGAAAAGGTCTGGCATCGGCGTTTGCAGCTATTAAAAGACGCTGGTGTAAATGCGATTAGAATGAGCCATAATCCGCCTGCACCGGAGGTTTTAGATATGTGTGATTCCTACGGGTTTTTAGTACAAGATGAAGCATTTGATGAATGGGAATATCCTAAAAACAAGTGGGTAGAAGGCTGGAATAAAGGCGAGCCATCCCTTGACGGTTATGCTTCCGACTTTACGGGATGGGCAGAGATTGATTTGAGGGATATGATTTTAAGAGACCGAAACCATCCGTCGATTGTTTTCTGGAGTATTGGGAATGAAATTGATTATCCAAATGATCCTTATTCACATCCAGTCCTCGAAGAACGTTATAACGCGGACAAACCGGAAGCAAAGGGAATGGGGGAGATTGCGAAAAGGCTGGCAAAGGTTGTAAAACAATATGATCCGACGCGGCCTGTTACAGCGGCTCTTGCAAGTGTGATAATGTCAAATGAAACGGAATTTCCAGAAACACTTGACGTGGTTGGATATAACTATCAAGAGTTTCTATATTCTGAAGACCATGAAAAATACCCTAATCGTGTGATTTATGGAAGTGAAAACGGAAGGCATCACAAGGCATGGCTGGCTGTAGAACAGAATGACTTTATATCAGGACAATTTATCTGGACAGGGATTGACTATTTAGGAGAAGCCCATGGCTGGCCGCTTCGTCACGCTACACCAGGATTGCTCGATCTTGCTGGTTTCAAAAAGCCTTTATACTTTTTTAAACAAAGTGAATGGTCCGAAAAGGATATGGTCCATATAGGATTGACTTCAATTAAGGAAGACAATCCAGGTCAAATTTATTGGGATCATGAAGTTGTCTGCCAGTGGAAAGGGATTGAGGGAGAAACAGTGCGGGTGGCTTGTTGTTCCAATTGTCCTGAAGTGGAGTTATTAGTAAATGGTGTCTCCGTTGGCTTAAAAAAACGTGAGGACTTCCAAGATGGAACGATCTATTGGGACATTCCATACGAAAAGGGTACGTTAAAAGCGGTAGGTAAAAGAAATGGAGACATTTGTTGTTCACACGAATTAAAGACAGCTGGTAAGGCAACAAAGTTACAGGTACATGTGGACACACTTGTTCTTAAAGCTGACAAACAGGATGTGGCACATGTAGAAGTTAATATCCTCGATCAAGACGAAATCCTTGTTTATGATGCAGAAAATCAAATAGATTGCAAGATTGAAGGACCTGGTCAGATTATCGGAATGGAATGCAGTAACCCTGCCAGCCATCAGGACTATAAAACAAATTATAGAAATGCCTATCATGGGAAATTATTAATTTATGTGAAGTCGACTGATCAGGCGGGGACGATTACATTAAAAACTTCTTCTGTTGGTTTGGAAAATTCAACTGCGGTTATAAAAGTTGAATAAAGCCACAACAAGTGTGTTGAATTTAAAATAAGTAGGGAGATGCTAGCATGCCTTATAATAACGCCTCTGACACTTTGAATCCAAGGAAGGGGCACCGACTTATTGATATCCCGGCACATGACCCATTTGTCTTGGCACATAGAGAAACAAATACTTACTATTTATTTACAACAGGAATTCCTGAATTAACCGATTTATCGAGAAATGGTGTCTTGGCTTATAAAAGTAAGAATTTACTAGATTGGGATGGACCTTATGTTGTTTTCGAGGTCCCTGATGGAACGTGGGCTCATCCACAGCATGGCACATGGGCACCAGAGGTTCACCTATATCAAGGAAAATATTATTTATTTGTGACTCTTCATAATAGAAATACAAAGCTAGCTGAACCGCCGGAGGTTTGGAACACCAATCATCTTCGTGGCACAACCATTGCTGTATCTGATTCGCCAGAGGGCCCGTTTGAATTACTAAAAACGGATGGACCAATGCCGCCTAAAAACTTCATGACTTTAGACGGGACCTTGTATGTGGATGAGGATAAAAAGCCATGGATGGTTTATTGTCATGAATGGATTCAGGTCATCGATGGTACGTTTGAGGCCATTCCACTAAAGGATGATTTATCTGCGGCATCTGGCGAACCTCAGCATCTTTTTAAGGCTTCAGATGCCCCGTGGATAAATACTGAACGCAAGCCTGATGTGAGGCCGACTGTTTACGTATCGGATGGTTGTCAATTATATCGGACCAAAGGTGGTCACCTTGTGATGCTGTGGTCCAGCTATAACAAGGAGGGATATGTCCAAACGATTGCTAGATCTAGGTCAGGTAAGCTAGCAGGACCTTGGGAGCAGCTGGATCCGTTAGTGGTTGGTGATAGTGGACATGGAATGTTGTTCAAAACATTTGAAGGAGATTGGATGCTTATTCTTCATCATCCATTCAGTACACCTGAATCGCGGGCTAAGATTTATGATGTGGAAGAAACGGAGGATAGCTTTAGGGTTATTAAAGCTAGAGTGGATCTTCATAATTAAATAGGACACACCAAATAAAAATTCCTCTCAGTGTGAGAGGAATTTTTATTTGGTTACTGGCTCTCCGCAAATTGATGCAGCTCTCCGCAAATTAGAACTTGCCAACCACAGGTAACTTAGCTTTCTATCATATTTTTTTCTACTGAAGCATTTTGTTCTATTTGAACAATCCTTGTGAATACCTTATAGTAGGCAAAGAATCCGAGAAATGAGATAACCGCGCCGCTGAAAAATGGCAATAGAAAGGTTAATTTCATCAAACTAATATACAAAATGACAATACTGAAAATGGCAATTCCAAATGAAAGGATGGGATTAGCAATCGATAAAATGAACACATTCTTTAATGCTTGTCCAAGTTTTGTTTCGGTATGAACGGTATGAGAAAAAAAGAAAAGAGTAATAATGAACAGCCAAACCATTAGGAATAAAAATAGGTAACTGCCTAGGAAAATACGGGAATGAAAATAATAATAGTCAATGCCAACAATGGCCCAAAGAACAGTTAGAATCAATCCCCCGACGAGGCTCCTCTTATAATTTTCCTTATAGTATTTCCAAAAGAATCGTATAATTGGCACTTCTTCTTTCATAACCCATTTCCTGACAATGCCGAACATAGCCGTGGTTGCAGGAAATAAAATAAATGGTGCCAATACGGCAATGGTTATAATTAACATGGAGATTTGCGACATCTCTTTAACAGTAAATAAAGATAATACTAGGTAAGCGATCGGGAAGTTAAACAAAACCCATAACAGATTGATGCCGGCAAGCTTTGTAATCCACTCAAAAACGGGGTTTAAACGTTCTAAAATATTGTTCATTTTTATCAACTCCAGACCATTCTTGTTGAGAGATAAGTAGTTAATTAACACCTATGTAAACTCTTTCATTATAACATAAATTAAAGTCGAAAAGTGTACCTTGATGAAACAAACGAGGAGGTATTTTTTACAAGAATTACAAAGTTAAAGAGCCTTTTATGGAGATCATAAAAAGGCTCTTTATATTAATTTTGATATAGATAGTAATCCTGAGAATGGTAGCTTCTAAATCCACATGATTCATATAGTTTTAGGGCATGCGCATTCTTTGCTTCTACCTCAAGGAAAACGGATAAGCCTTTTTGATCCTCCTGATTGACAATCCTGGAAAGAGCTCTTCTGCCAATTCCTTTCCCTTGGAGTTCAGGAAACACGGCAAACCCATAAATCCAAGCTTCACCATCCGATTCAGCCACGCGCATTTTACCGGCAGGTTTCCCATCAGCTTCAATAATAAAATTTTCATCAAAGTGGTTTTCTCTGAGCTTCAGATTAAACTCCCGAGATTCTTTCTCTTCAAATCCAAAGGCCAAGACTTCAAGCTGTACTTCTGTTTCAAAATACTCCGCTGTAGTAGAAAGTCTTAAGGTAACAGCAGGGTCTTCAATTAATCCTGTTTTTTGCCATTTCATTTGATATTCGGCAACCGAAAAGGCACATGGGATATTTTTTAGAAATTCCTTTGCCGATTGGGAGTCTGTTGGAGCATTTAATAGAATCGTTTGGAACATCCGTCTTTTTGAATCCTCCAGTCCCAAAGCTAGCAATTTAGTAAAAATACCTCTACGGCGGTAATCTGGGTGGACCATCCCACAAAGCTCCACTTTGTTTCCAAAGCCATAGCTGCCGAGAAAACCGACAAGCTTCTCGTCTTCATAATGAAAGAAGTCTTCTTTCTCATTTCCTTCTCTATTTTCAAGCATGTCAAAGTTAAGTTTCAGTTGGTAACCGCCAGTTTGCTCGCAAATAGTTTGAAGTTCTTTAATGGAAGCTAATTCTTCTTTTGTTAACATGTTATCACCTCTGTTCGTTCTCCTTTATTCATTTCTTTTCTTTACTACTTTATTCCTTCAAAATGATTAATTATCCTTCCATATTTCCATTTATAAATTGTTTTGGTGTTACACCAGCAAATTTTTTAAAAATCTTTGCAAAATGACTTTGATCATGAAAGTTAAGAAGAGTGGAAATTTCCGCTAAAGTATAGCTGGAATAAGACAATAAGGTTTTTGCTTCCTCTATCCTAGTCTGTTGGATAAATTGAAGAAATGAAATTCCCACTTCCTTCTTAAAAAGATTGGATAGATAATTGGGATTCAAGGAAGTTAATTCAGCTAGTTGGGAAAGTGTTATATTCTCGTAAAGATGGTTAAAAATATAATTCTGGCATATATTTATGGGTTTGGAATATTTATGTTTTTTACTATTTTCCACTCGTTCTGCGAATTCTAAAAGGGCAGTTTCTACTATTTGATCGACTGCTTTACTTTCAGTTAGTTCTTCCAGCTTCTGTATATACAAATCACTAAGGTTGTAGGCTATTTCTTGAAAAAGTCCACCTTCCACTGCTGCCCTTGTTGCGAGTGTAATGATTGAAATAGCTAGATTTTTTTGACTCCGCACATAACTTGTCTTTGATAGTACTCCTTTTTTTCCTTGTTTTTGAACCGCGTGGAAACTTTCTAATAATTTATCTTTTTTTCCCAGCTTTATATAATTTAAGAATTTCTTTTCAATGGATATATCAGTATGAACCATTTTCGTTTGACGTCCTTCGGTTATTCGAGAATCCGGAGTCTCTACCTCAATCCGTGCCTTTTCTACTCCCTCATTATTTTGCAAGATATCTGCTAACGACAATGGTTGTTGATAAACCATGTAATAAATAACCATGCTCATATTAATAAAATTAAAATTACTTATGACAGGAAGTTCAGTATAATAACGAATCATTTCCTCTTTACTTACTTTGATTTTCAGGTCTCTTAAGGTCCCATTGATGGTTTCCTCAGTCATTCTAAAATTAAGGACAGGGCCAACAATTATATTTCCGTACAATTGATGGTTAGAATGGACACTAATTGAAAAAAATTTCTCCAGGTATTTTGTTTCCTTTAATATTGGAAAATTATCAAGTCCCGTTCCCGAAAAAAGCTCAGCGATGATTGCTGAATTAGAGGGATACAAGGGATTATACAGAGAATTAGGGGCGGCATCATAGACTAACTCACCACGATGATTGTAAAAGTAAACAGGTATTTTATACATGTTAAAAGCTAATGTACAAATATAATTAATCTCCTCTTGTTTAAAAATCCCCACTACTAATCCTCCAATCTCGTATAAAAGAAGAATAAAAACTTATCTGTAATTCATCCTTTTTATCTGTAAAACATACCATAATTTATTAAAAATAAAAACTATAATCTGTTTAAGAAATCGATTTCAAAAACCTAAATAGGGAGGATAGGGACAGATATTTAGATAGGTAACTAGTAGGATTGCTTGAATTAAGCACCTTTGTCAGGGATTGCACAATACTTAATTTTAACTAAATTGTAATCTTATACATGTTTTGGCCGTCAAAGCTGTCATTTATGTTTAGCAATTATCTAATATAAAAAATTTTCGAGGTGACTAATATGCGTCCTTTTGGTTTCAAAGATAAGGTTGGGTACCTATTTGGTGATTTTGGTAATGATTTCTTTTTTGGACTTGTCGGATCCTTTTTGATGGTCTATTATACTGACGTTTTTCATCTCAATCCTGCTGGTGTAGGAGGGTTATTCCTGTTAGCCCGTTTGTGGGATGCAGTTGCAGACATTTCATGGGGACGCTTTATTGATACAAGAAAAGCAGGCAAAAACGGGAAATTCAAACCTTGGATTTATAGAATGTCATTCCCGCTTGTAATTTCAGGGGTATTAATGTTTATCCATATTCCTGGGATGTCAAATGGATTTTATACAGCGTATGCATATGTAACCTACATTCTATGGGGAACCTTGTATAGTACGGTTAATATCCCATACGGCTCAATGGCTTCTGTGATTACAGGGGATCCAGTAGAACGAACCACCTTATCAACTTGGAGATCTCTTGGAGCCACTTTGGCCCAATTAATTGTCGGAGTTGTCGGACCGTTGCTCATGTTTGTAAATAATAAAGCGGATGCTAATCACTTTCTAATGGCCGCAATCATTTTCGGAATTCTATCAATCTCAAGTTATATGGCTTGCTATAAATTAAGTGTTGAACGAGTAGTCATAAATGAAAGCGCAAAACCAAATGTTAATTTGGCCAAAACGCTAAAAGGTATTTCCAAGAATAAGCCATTAATCGTTTATCTTATTGGTTCTCTTATATTCTTAATTAGTTTAATGTTAATAGGAACTGTCAATACTTATTTGTTTAAGGATTACTTCGGAAATGCAAAAATATTAAGTATGCTTAGCCTTGTTCAAATTGCAACGATTTTTATTGGGATGCCGCTTGTTAAACCATTGGTATCAAAGTTTGGGAAAAAAGAAGTTGCTTCGGCAGGGTTTTTGCTTGCAACAATGGTCTACTTCATTTTATACCTATTGCCAAATTTGTCTGCCATACAATACATTGCGATTTTATCAATTGGCATGTTTGGTTATGCCCTATTTAATTTAGTTAGTTGGGCGTTTATTACGGACTTAGTTGATTACCATGAATATGTAACTGGCTTACGAGAGGATGGAACCATTTATTCCCTCTACTCTTTTGCCCGTAAAGTAGGACAGGCTGTTGCCGGAGGTATAGGTGGTGTAGCGGTTGCAGCGGTTGGCTATAATCCAGCCCTACAGGCACAATCTCAAAGTACACTTCATGGAATCCATACACTGGCTACTTTAATACCTGCGATTGGTCTATTGTTGGTGTTTATATTTCTTGCATTCTTATACCCTTTAAACAAAAAACGTACGGCTCAACTTGTAAATGATATAGAAGTAAAAAGAAATGAAATGAATTCTGGTAAAACCGCCTGAAAGAAAGGAGATAGTTAGTATATCTTTCACTATCTCCCTTTCATTAAACGAATAAAAACAGAAAACATGCTTTCTTTGCCAACACATCAAGCTACAGAATCTAGTAGATGAAGAGGAGATTTTAAAATGTTATATCCAATTGTTTCCGAAACACGTAGTATTATAGATTTGAATGGAATTTGGAATTTTAAACTTGATCCAGGAATTGGATTTCAAGAAAAATGGCATAATGCCAAATTGTCCGATACTAGAAGCATGGCTGTTCCTTCATCGTTTAATGATATTGGGGTGCATGCAAATATTCGCGATCATGTTGGCTGGGTTTGGTATGAGCGAGAAATCACCATTCCGCATATTCTTACCGCTGAACGGGTGGTTTTGCGATTTGGTTCAGCCACCCATTTGGCAAAAGTATATGTAAATGGGGAATTTGTAGTCGAACATAAAGGTGGTTTCTTACCTTTTGAGGCGGAAATCAATGATTTTTTACAAAAAGGGAAAAATCGATTAACGGTTGCTGTCAATAATATTGTTGATGAGACTACCTTACCGGTTGGCTTTGTAACGGAAAAGGAGATTCCTGGCATGGGCAAAGTTATCCGCAACCAGCCAAACTTTGACTTTTTTAACTATGCTGGTTTACACAGACCCGTTAAAATTTATACAACACCGACAACGTATGTGAAGGATGTAACCATCGTAACGGAAATAGATGGACTGGTTCACTATTGTGTGGATATGATTGGTTCCACACATGTAAAAGTGAAGGTGATAAATGAATCTGGTGATGTCGTAGGTGAGGCAACAGGAACTCAAGGGGAAATCAGCATTCCAAATGTTAGGCTGTGGGAGCCATTAAATGCCTACTTGTACACACTCCGTGTCGAGTTGGAAATGGGCCGGAAAACCGTTGATGTGTATGAACAGCCATTTGGTGTCAGAACAGTAGAGATAAAGGAAGGGAAGTTCCTGATTAATAATAAACCATTTTATTTTAAAGGCTTTGGTAAACATGAGGATACACCCATCCATGGAAGAGGCTTTGATGAAGCCGCAAACCTTTTGGACTTCAACCTAATGAAATGGATCGGGGCTAACTCGTTCCGTACGGCCCATTATCCGTATTCCGAAGAAATCATGCGTCTTGCTGACCGTGAAGGCTTTGTCGTCATTGATGAAGTACCAGCCGTCGGTTTGCACTTGAATATGATGGTTATGTATAACGGAGGAAATCTTCGAAATACTTGGAAGGAGCTCAAAACCTTCGAGCATCATCAACAGGTGATCCAGGAATTAATTGAACGTGATAAAAACCATCCGTCCGTCGTTATGTGGAATATTGCAAATGAACCTGCTTCAGAGGAAGAGGGAGCATATGAATACTTTAAGCCGCTAGTAGAGCTGGCAAAAGAACTTGACCCGCAAAAACGACCAGTTACTCTTGTCACTCAAATTGAATCATCACCAGAAAAAGACCAAGTTGCGGAACTTCTAGATATCCTTACCTTTAACCGATATTACGGCTGGTATGTTGATGGCGGCGATTTCGCTTCAGCAAAAGAAAAACTTCGTGCAGAATTTAATGGCTGGCTTAAACGATGCCCGAACAAACCGTTTATGATGACTGAATATGGTGCCGATACGGTTGCTGGATTGCACGATGTAGAGCCGGTTATGTTTACGGAAGAATATCAAGTAGAGTTCTATCGGGCCAATCATGAAGTATTTGATGAATATAACCAGTTTGTCGGCGAGCAAGTGTGGAACTTTGCAGATTTCGCAACCAGCCAAGGAATTATCCGTGTTCAGGGAAATAAAAAAGGGATCTTTACTCGTGAACGTAAACCAAAGTATGTCGCGCATGAACTTCGCAGACGCTGGACAGCGATTCCCGATTTCAACTATAAGGGGTCATTCTAAAGTTTTCGGTAAAGAGGTGACTAGTATGTATTTAGTCCTTGATATAGGGGGCACTTTTGTTAAGTATGCCTTAATGGACTCATCTGTGAATATTGTAAGTAAAGGTAAGCGGCCCATTCCAAGAACAAACTTAATTGATTTTGAATGTGTGGTCTTTTCGATTATTGATGAGTATTTATTAAATGATATAAAGGGGATTGCAATCAGTTGTCCAGGTACCGTTGATGTAGATACAGGGATGATTTATAATGGCGGGTCATTCCCATTTTTACATGAAGTCAATCTAAAAAATAAAATTGAAAAGAAATATAATATTGATGTGTTTATCGAAAATGATGCAAAGTGTGCGGCTTTAGCGGAATTGTGGCTTGGAAGTGTAAAGGATGCTAAGAATTCAGTGGTGCTCGTACTGGGAAGTGGTGTAGGAGGAGGAATCATTATTGATGGAAAACTTCATCGTGGAGTCCATCTTTCTGCTGGAGAGGTAAGTTATATCAATAATGGAATGAATCCACAAACAAAAGAAGCCGAATATTTTGGTTTGGTTTGTTCTGCTGTTGAAATGGTACGAAAGATTGCCGAAAAGAAGAAAATGGAAGATACAACAGATGGAATACAGGTTTTTAAGTATATAAAGGACAACGATGTTGAAGCCACTACCATTTTTAATGAATATTGCCTTTACTTAGCAGCGCAAATTTTAAACCTTAGTTATATTTTAGATCCGGAAGTTTTCGCGATTGGTGGAGGAATTAGTATTCAGCCCATTTTAATTGAAAGAATTCAATGGGCAATAGATGAAATTAAAAAGGCTAACCCGCTGCATACGGCAAATCCAAAAGTTGTTGCTTGTAAGTTTCATAATGATGCCAACCTTTATGGGGCACTCTATCATTTTTTTGTCAGTAAAGAATACGCATTTTCCTCATAATGATTCGCAGAAGATTACCAAAAAGACTTTTTTCAAGAAAAACATTCTTAAACACTAGAAAAGCTAAGTCATGTGACGTAGGGACCGGCTAAACCATTAAATTGGTTGATAAGGAGCTCGTCCCTAGTCCCTAACGTAGTAAAATAATTCCCCACAAGCTTTTAATTTTTTCTAATCAATATTCCAAACTTCGTTTAGTAATTCTTCAAGTACATTTTCAATAAGCAAAACATTCCCTTCCTCAAGCCACTCATTAGGTATAATACGGTAACAGCAATTGCCGCTTTTTAAATAATTATAGATAATTTGCGCCTCATCAAGTTCCTCTTTACTGACTACTATGCGAGTGCTGAGTGAATTTTGTGTCAAATAAGTTAATAGGTTCATCTTGATGGTTCCGAATATTTGTTCGTTATTTAGTGTCTCTCGATATAAAAGTTTGCTCCCCTTAATTAGAAAAAGTATAAACGTAGACTCAGTTATGGCTTCAACGACGATAATATTTTGATTTGCCTCTGTGAACTCGATTACCCGCTCCTTATAAAGGAGGGCATTGATTGTTTCAAGAATGTTCCGATATTTTGCCGCTGCTTCAAATTGAAATTGTTCGGATGCAGTTACCATCTTTTGCTCGATTTCCTCCAGTATTTTGGTGTCCGTTCTATTTAAAAATGCAATGACTTTGTCCAATATTTGATTATATTGTTCAAGAGCGGAACCTCCAAGACACGTACCGATACACAATCCTAAAGAATAATTTAAACATGGTCCATGTTTCATCGACGGGTTGCTGCAGTTTATTTTAAAAGCGTCCCTTAATCCGGTGATGGCTCTTTCAACAGTGTACTTGTTTAAAAAAGGACCAAAATATAGATTACCGTCATTTTCCACAAGGGAGTTGGACATTTTAAGAATCCGCTTGCCTTCCTCCATATTTATCACGAGATAGGTGTAAGAGTGGGGATTTTTCATTTTTTTGTTAAAATGTGGCTTTAATTCCTTGATTAGTTTACATTCAAGCCAAAAGGCTTCGAATTCTGTATCAGTCAGCACATAGTCAAAATCAATAATGTTAGACACCATCTTTTTAATTTTTTGAGTATGAGCTTTGGAATGTTGAAAATAAGATTGGACTCTCTTCTTTAGGCTTTTAGCTTTTCCAACATAAATGATATGACCATGGGAGTCCTTCATCAAATACACCCCTGGAGTTAACGGCAGCGACTTTACCTTTTCTTTTAGTTTCATAGTGTGTTCACTCACCAAATTATAAATAGATAGTAGTATTTTAACACATGAAAGGATTACCTAGGATATTGCTTGTATAGATAGACTAGTAAAAGTAACATCACAATGTCTAAACGGGCTTGAAAGGCAAATGGAAGGAAACCAGTGTGTAATAAGGGAACCTTTGTAACTAAGAGAGGGACAATCATGATTCCAATTAGAGGTACGACTGCATTTTTTACAGATTTATTGACTAATAGTAAAATTCCGCAAACCCATCTCGAGGAAAATGGTAAGCTTCAACATAAGGTGAGGATAGGGCAGCCCTAATCCAAGAAAATGATTGGCGACATCGGTACTCATTAATTTCATAAGGGAAGAGGTAATAAAAACATAGGCCACCGCATATCTGATTAAGTTATTGGCTGATAAATACATTTTCATGAAACAATCCCCCTTTGTACATCTTTATGCAGGATGAGGGACAGACCATTACAAAGAATACCAAATAATGCGTGCAAGCAGGAAAATAAAAAACCACTTGGCGTGGTTTTTTAATCGCGTAATGATCCTGCCTCTCGGGAAGTAATTGCCCCTTGTCCTTGGCTTACATCTTCTTTTATTTCTTGTTTTACTTTTTGTGCATCAGTTCCAGCAAATTCTGGATTCATAATCGAACCAGAGCCCAAATTCTCTTTAGCTTGTTGATCCTGTGGCATTCCTACAAGACCTCCTCCATTATTTTTTTCAATCTTATTATTAGGACCAATCGGGAGAATAATTATAACTCATTTTTTCGTTGAGTTGATTCTTCCTAATTCTAGGTAGGTTCTCCTGTTTCACAACATCAATTCATAGAATCGAATTTTTTTCTAATGTAGTTATATTTAATGGCTAGTTAGTATGGACATGGTAAGTTAGTATGTAATGTGTTAAAATGAGATTCCTTGGCAGGGGCAACAAAAATAGTATGGAGTAAGCAGGGAGCCGAATTCCCTGCTTACTTGTAATATCTTTATATAAAAAATTACATCAAATACTTAAATTCATATAGCACTGAAAAAAGCTGTCTTACAAATGACAGCTTTTTTTGTAGTTAAATGGCGGCTAGTTTTTTCAGGATGGACTCTACCATGGCATGGACATCCTCATCTCCCGTGTTTTGCAGGTATGCAGGCGTAAGGACCTGGGTTTTCTTCGCCACATAGTAATCGAATAGAGCCTGTTTCAAGGACAAATCCTCTTCTATTAAGAAGGAGGTATTAACTAATTTCCCTAGTACCGTTTCATCCTGAATTATGAGGATTGAGGCATTTAATTCGTTAAACACCTCTGATTTCATGCCATTTTGATAAAAAGTATGAATAATGGACAATTGTTCTTTTCTTGATTGCCTCTTTTGTTCATAAAGAGGTGGGCAGCTTTTTTTTAAGTCATGTAAATAAATATCTGAAGCATATACAGCTGAAAAAACAGCCTGTTCAAACACTTTTTGAAGACGAAGTGGATACGATAAATCTTCGTTCGTAATAGTTTGACCCGCTTCATTTATATAATCAATACAGAGATTCGTCATCTCCATGATGATATCTTCCTTTGAAGAAAAATAGTTATATAAGGAAGCCCGGCTCAAATTAATCGTGTCGGCGATATCTTGAATGGTAAGGGAAAGAAATCCGTGCGTACGAATGAGGGGGATCAATTTTTTTACATGGATTTTTCTCATCATCTGTCTTTCATCAGGTGCGATTTTTCTCAAAGCTACCACTTCCTTTATCCAGAAATTATATCATAATCCAATTAAGTTAATGAAGATTTTGATAATCCAATTCTTCCTAGTTTACAACTAACTGAAAGTGGAGTATGTTTATACGTAGACATCATTTTAGACACTTTATATCATTTTTGTCTAAAATGGATAATATTTTTTTATTAACATTAGAATAAATACTCAATGGGAAAAGAGGAGAATATAAGAATGACCACCATGACAACAACACAAGTAAAGAATGATTTTAATAAAATTGTAACAGAACGCCGTTCTATTAAAAATTACGATCCCTCCGTAAAAATTAGCCGCGAAGAGATGGCAGAAATTCTTACCTTCGCAACACGTGCTCCTTCTTCCGTAAATATGCAGCCATGGCGTTTTCTTGTGATCGAAAGCTCTGAGGCAAAAGCAAAACTTGCCCCTCTAGCTCGGTTCAATCAGACCCAGGTTGAAACATCATCAGCTGTTATTGCGGTATTTGGTGATTTGAATAATTTTGAGAAGTTCGAAGATATCTACGGCGCAGCTGTAGATAAGGGATTTATGCCTTTAGAGGTAAAAGAGCGAATTCAGGCATCCTTTTCTAGCTACTTTGAAACCATTTCACGCGAAGAGATGAAAGAGGTTGTTTTGGTAGATGGCGGTCTTGTATCAATGCAGTTAATGCTTGCTGCCCGTGCTTATGGATATGATACAAATCCAATTGGAGGATATGAAAAAGACCAAATTGCTGAGTCTTTTGGATTGGATAAGGACCGTTATATTCCGGTTATGTTGATCTCTATTGGTAAAGCTGCTGATAACGGGCACCCATCTGTACGGCTCCCAATTGACCAAGTCGCACAATGGAAGTAATGAAATATAAACAAGAGGGGATTGAGGTTTAATGATTATCATTCATGCTACATTCCAAATAAACCCAGCGAAGGAGAACCTGTTTCTAGAGGAAATTCATCCGCTTATTTCCGCTTCAAGAGAAGAGAACGGGAATATTTCTTATCGCCTTCAAAAAGATGTAGAAAATGAACATGTATATATGATGGTGGAGGTTTGGCAGGATATGCAAGCTGTTGCCAGTCACAATTCAAGCGATCACTTCACCAAGTTCGTAGCTAAAGCAAAAGATTTCTTGGCTGCACCATTAGAGGTTAAAGCATTTGAGGGGCAGCCATTAAAATTATAGATGCTAACAAATATAATCAGAAATAGAGAGGGTGTCCAAAAAGTATAACTTTTAGGGCATCCTCTTTTTTCTGTACCTTGCATTGACAAACTAGAAGAATTATTATTTCCATTTATTTTAAGGTATAAAGAGTGGTATGAGAGGGACGAAGCCACAAAGTTCTGGCTGCGAATCTCATTTTTTTTACTTACTTCTATTTTTTTAGTAATAAAATTTTTGCGGTTTTTGCGCAAAAATAAGAAACGTAGTGCCAATAAATTTTGCATATTGTTTTTAATATTGTTTATAAATAGGTGTTTTTAATATTGGCACAGTAATTGCATATTTTTAGTGAAAAAAATATTTTGGATAAGTGTCCAAGATTATCCATATATGAGAGGGGTGACAGGCGAAATTCAATGCTATTATAAAAAAACAAAACAAATGAATTAAAAAAATTCACAATCATCAAAGTGGGATTACTATGAAAACTGAAACGGATCGTGTAAAAAGCGGCATAGCTGAAATGCAAAAGGGCTGCGTCATAATGGATGTGTGAATGCTGAACAAGCAAAAATAGCAGAACCAGCAGGAGCGGTAGCTGTAATGGCATTGGGGCGCGTACCTTCTGATATCCGTGCGGTTGGTGGAGTAGCAAGAAAAAATAGTCTTAAGCCGTTTTTTTATTGAAAGCGCTCTTATCTATTTGAAAATTTAGAATATTATTATTGACATAGTTTTTTCTGACACGTATACTCGTGTTAGACATATGATCAGTTGGTTTTTGAAAGGAGGATTAGGGGCATGCAAACACTGGAAACAGTGATTGTTACAGGATATGCAAAGGCTCCACAGGGAACTTCCATGTATGAAATGTATAAGCATGCGGGAATTGTACTCGAAGTGGAACTGAAAGAGCATAAAATTATTGGCGCCGAATTTACATTCGTAACAGAACTAACGAAAAACTATTTTCAAAAACTACTGATTGGTTACTGTCTTCGAGACGGTGTTGAGCCGCTGATAGAACGAATTCAAAGCTTTTATTTTGCTCCATCCCAGCAAGCGATCATTGTGGCCCTTCAGGCGGCAGTTCAACGTTACTGGGATAACATAAAGCAAAAGAATACATAACGTTTGGTTATAATAAAGTGGGAAGATGACCTCTTCCCATGGTCTTATTAAAACCGGGCAAACATGAACACTTTGTAAAGAAAGTTCTTTAGAACACATTCTTTATGGAGGATTTATGTTTTGTCCGGTTTTTTATTTTTCCAAACCGTTAAAACACACAAAAAGCCAAGAGGAGGTAGGGAAAAGGATGAGCAAGCTAATTACATGCGCTGAAGCTGTAAAAATGGTTAAAAGCGGCTCACGGATTATGGTAGGAGGATTTGGACTTGTCGGATGTCCGATCAGTTTAATCGAAGCTTTGGCTCAAAGAAACGTGAAAGACTTAGAGATTATTAGTAATAACCTTGGAGAGCCGGGGAGAGGTCTGGGAGTTTTAGTACGGCAAAAACAAGTGAAAAAGGCGATCGGTTCCTACTTTACCTCTAATCCTGAAGTTGTGAAAGCCTATCAGGATCAAGAATTAGAGGTAGAGCTTATCCCGCAGGGAACGATGTCTGAGGCTATCCGGGCGGGCGGTGCCGGTATCGGGGGGTTTTATACACCAGTCAGTGTTGGAACAAAAATCGCTGAAACCAAAGAAGTGAGGGCCCTTAACGGTAAAAAATATGTGTTCCAGGAACCAATTAAAGCCGATTTTGCCTTCATTAAAGCGAAAAAAGCTGATCAATTAGGAAATCTCATTTACAACCAATCAGCAAGAAACTTTAATCCAATGATGGCAACAGCTGCAAATGTTGTGATTGCAGAGGTTGACGAGATAGTGGAGGAAGGGGAAATTTCTCCTGAAGAAATTGTAACTCCTCATTTATACGTGGATTATATCGTCGTAAAGGAAGGGAACTAGCATGAATGCAAAACAATACATTGCTGCAAGGGCTGCGAAGGAATTAAAGCCTGGCGATATCGTCAATTTGGGGATTGGGATTCCAACGATGGTAGCTGATTATATTCCATCAGATGTCAAAGTGTTTTTACATTCGGAAAACGGAATTCTTGGAGTAGGTCCTTCTCCAGATCTGGAGCATACGGACCCAAATCTGGTCAATGCCGGGAAACTACCCGTTTCGGTATTAGAAGGAGCATCGTTTTTTGATAGCGCTTCCTCTTTTGCAATGATTCGCGGAGGGCATGTAAGTGTCTCCATTCTTGGGGCACTGCAAATCGATGCCAATGGTCGGATCGCTAATTGGGCCGTACCAGGAAAAAGTGTTCTTGGTGTTGGCGGGGCAATGGATTTATTGGAGGGCTCCAAGACTGTGATTGTCACAACAAAACATTCAAATACCGAGGGGGGACCAAAAATCGTCAAGGAATTAACCTATCCAATAACATCCGAACGAATAGTAGATTTAATTATTACTGATTTGGCGGTATTTACTGTAACGGCAGATGGTCTTCATTTGATCGAGCTGTCCCCTGGGGTTTCCCTTAGGGAAGTGGAGCAGAAAACGGATGCACCTTTCCACATTCCTGAGTCATTTAAAAACTGCAAAGAGGTGACCGTGTAGTGGTTGTCATTGTAAATGCCTTTCGTACTGCCATCGGAAGCTTTGGCGGGTCACTGGTAAATACTCGTCCAGAAGAGCTGGTTTCACTGATTATGAAAAATAACCTTTCTGCTTCCGGTTACGGTGCAAATATTGTCGATGAAGTCATCGTTGGGCAAACAAAGCAGAGTGCCCATGCTCCGAATATCGCAAGGGTCGCTGCACTATTGGCCCATTTTCCAGAATCGCTTCCTGCTTATACGGTCCATCGGCAATGCGGCTCGGGAATGCAGGCAGTTTTAAACGGAGCTATGTCGATTTTGGCAGGACAGGCGAGCGTTGTGCTAGCAGGGGGAGTTGAAAGCATGTCACAATCTCCTCATTATTTGGTTGGCAGTCGATTTGGACCAAAGATGGGAGATATCACATTATACGATTCCAATACGGAAAGTCAGCCAAAATCCCAGCCGGAGGAGATATACGGCCGTTTAACGATGGGGCAAACAGCAGAATGGCTGGCTGAAAAATATAACATTAGCCGCCAGGAACAAGACGAATTTGCTTATATAAGCCAGCAGAAAGCGAAACGCGCCATTGAAATGGGTCGTTTTGAAGAAGAAATTATTCCTGTTCCGGTAAAGGAAGGAAAAACAGGGATCAGAAATTTTGCGACAGATGAGCACCCTAGATTAACGGAAATTGAAACACTTGGAACATTAAGGCCTGTGTTTCAAATGGATGGAACGGTAACAGCCGGTAACTCATCCGGAAGAAATGATGGTAGCTCAATGCTGCTGTTGATGTCGGAAGAAAAGGCGAAACAACTAGGAGTTGTCCCGATGGCAAGGATTCGTTCTTTTGCTGCAGCGGGTGTATCGCCGAAAGAAATGGGACTCGGTCCTGTGCCGGCATCCCAAATGGCATTGAAAAAGGCGGGGCTCCGTTTGGAAGATATCGATTTAATTGAATTAAATGAGGCATTCGCTGCGCAAAGTCTTGCCTGTTTACGAGAATGGGGCATAAAAGGAGACAACGTCAATGTTAATGGTGGGGCGATTGCCTTAGGGCATCCACTTGGATGTTCCGGTGCAAGGATCGTCACTACATTGTGTCATGAGCTTGAAAAACAAAAGCGGCAATTTGGCCTTGCAACGATTTGTGTCGCAGGAGGATTAGGAATGGCTATGGTGGTGGAAAGATGGATGGAATAAAAAAAGACTACGTGTTTCATCGTGATTTAAAAAAGGATTATCCAATCATTACCCATGGTGCAGGCTCCTATCTTTTCGATGAAAGCGGGAAAAAATATTTGGATGCCTGCTCGGGAGCAGTAGCAGCCAACCTGGGCCATGGAATATCATCCATCGGAGACGCCATGGCGGAACAAGCAAAAAAAGCAGCTTTCGTCCATACCATCCGTTTCGAGACAAAAGCGCTCCATCAGCTGGCCGAAACAATCGGCCAAATGGCACCGGACGATTTAAATAAAGTATATTTTACAACCGGTGGTTCCGAAGCAAATGAAAGTGCTCTGAAGCTGGCAAGGCAATATCATCGGGATGCCGGCAGACATCAAAAACATATTGTCATAGGGAGATGGCAGTCGTACCACGGTAACACGATTGGTTCTTTATCAGCAGGAGGGGATGTCAAACGCAGACACGCCTATACACCTAATCTTTTAAACTATGCCCATGTCTATTCTCCCTACTGCCATCGTTGTCCCTATGATCGTCAAAAAGAAGATTGTCTTTCGAAACAAAACTGGACGTGTGTAAAGGATATTGAAAGGACGATTTTAGAGCTTGGGCCAGAGAACGTTTCGGCGTTTATAGCCGAACCAATTGTTGGAAGCCAGCAAGGAGCTGTACCGCCGCCGCTCGGGTATTTTAAAAAAGTTCGGGAGCTGTGTGACCGTTATCAAATTCTTTTAATTATCGATGAAGTGATGACTGGATTTGGTCGTACCGGCACCAACTTTGCGACAGAACAGATAGGGATCGTTCCGGATATGATTACTTTTGGAAAAGGGGTATCAGCGGGATATGCCCCCCTTGCCGGAATGATTGTTCATGATCGGGTAATCGAAGGGCTCATTGAAAACAGCGACGGGAAATTCATTCACGGTTACACATATAGCGGGCATCCCGTAGCGGTTGCAGCCGGCCTAGCTGCATTGGACGTATATAAGCAGGATATGGTGCTAGAAAACGTCAAAAAACAAGGTGCTTACCTTTTCAACCGGCTTTTGGAGTTGAAGCAAAAACACGCTTTTGTCTCTGATGTGCGCGGTAGAGGGCTTTTAATGGGGATCGAGCTTGTGAAGGATCGTGAACAGGATCTATTGTTCGATCCAGCAGAAAAAGCGGCTGAAAGATTGAATGGAATTGCCATGGATCTCGGTGCGGTTTTTTACCCCGGTTCCGGTTCGATTGACGGCACAAAGGGGGAACACCTTATCATCAGCCCTCCTTTAAATGTTACCAAAACAGAAATGGATGAGATTGTAAGAATTCTAGATGAATCATTCACCATATTCAAGCTTCAATTAAGAAAGGATGAACTCTATGAAATTACAAAATAAAACAGCAGAAATCCAAGAAAAAGCAAAAAAACATTTATCACCGGTTATGACAAGGGTGACCGAGCTTGTCATAGAAAAAGCGCATGGCGCCAAATTTTGGACGATGGACGGAAAGGAATATATTGATTTCGTTTCAGGAGTCGCCGTCAACGCTGTCGGGCATACGAACAAAAAAATGGTTGAGGCGATTCAGAAGCAGGCAGAAGCCTTGATACATCTGGGATTGAACTATGGTTATTATGAAACGGCGGCAAATTTGGCAGAAAAGCTTGCTCATATCACTCCTGGAAATTTAGACACCGTCTTTTTCTCCAATTCTGGAGCGGAAGCAATTGACGGGGCTCTTAAACTGGCAAAAGCCGCAACAGAAAGACCCGCGATTATTGCTTTTGAAGGATCGTTTCATGGCCGCACATTAGGAGCAACAGCCATTACGGCCTCAAGCTCTAAATACCGCCGTTATTATGAACCGATTTTAGGCGAAGTGTACCATGTACCATATCCGTATCCCAGCCAGTTGAAAAACATTAGAGAAGAAGAAGTGGAAGAATATTGCTTGAATCAGCTTCAGAAATTGTTTGATTTACGTGTCGACCCTTCACGAGTAGCTGCAATCATCATTGAACCGGTAATGGGGGAAGGCGGCTATTATCCAGCACCGCCAAGTTTCTTGCAGGCGTTAAGAAAGATGACCGAGGAACATGGCATTTTGCTTATCTTTGATGAAGTACAAACAGGATTTGGCCGGACCGGTAAAATGTTCGCGGCAGAGCATGCGAATGTCACTCCGGATATCTTGGTACTTGCAAAAGCCCTTTCTGGCGGAATGCCTCTTGGTGCCATTGTGGCAAGCCGCGAGCTGCATGAAAAATGGCCGACGGCAGGTCACGGTTCGACATTTGGTGGGAATCCGGTTTCTTGTGCAGCGGCATTGGCAAACATCGAGGTTATTGAGGAAGAAAAGTTAGTCGAACGCAGTGCAAAACTAGGTGCGAAAATTGTACGCAGGCTTCAAAGCTCGATCGGTCATTTACCAGGTATTGTTGAAGTCCGTGGAGTCGGTATGATGATCGGCATTGAATTCGATTTGCAATCTGCTCCTTACTATGTACCTAAAATTAAATCAAAAGCACTGGAAAATGGTTTGCTTATTATGAACTGCGGTGTAAGCGGACAAACCATCCGACTAATGCTGCCACTTAATATTGAAGAAGATGTGCTGAACATAGGATTAACGATTTTAGAAGATGTGATCACTGAAAGCATTTCAGGAGACTAATTTCATTTCTGCGGAATAACACTAAAGGAGGTCAAGCTTATGTCTAGCCAAATCAAAACAGATCTTCTTCAGGGAGATCTTTATATAAATGGAGAGTGGGTAACTGCGCCCGATCAATCGTATTTTAATAGTTTAAATCCTGCAACAGGTGAACTTGTTGGCATATGTGCGGCTGCTACACCAGAACAAGTGGATGATGCTGTCGAAATAGCAAATAAAATCTACTTAAATTGGAAGGACACCCCCATTCCAGAACGAGCGGCATATTTAATGAAAGCAGCTCAATTGTTTGAAAAGAGAAAGGACGAACTTGCTCGTGTCATGACAATGGAGATGGGCAAAGTCCTGTCGGAATCTTTAGGCGAAGCAGGAGTCGTCATCGCAACTGCTCAATACATGGCCGGTGAGGGACGACGCCTCTTTGGAGAAATAGTCCCGGCAGGTTTCCCAGACCGCAACGTAACAATGGTTCGTGAACCTCTTGGAATTGTAGCGTGCATTACGCCTTGGAATTTCCCGGTTGCGCTTGCTTCCTACAAAATCTTTTCAGCCCTGATTGCTGGGAATACCGTCGTATGGAAGCCTGCTTCAGAGGTTGCCTTATCGGCAAAGATTTTTGTGGAAGTCTTGGATGAAGCTGGATTTCCTGCCGGGGTTGTTAACTTAATTACAGGTTCAGGAAGAATTGTGGGACAAAGACTTGCAGAGCATCCGGATGTGAAAGTCATTTCGTTTACGGGTTCAACTGAAGTTGGACAACAGCTGAGTGAAATGAGCAGTAAAACGTTAAAACGTATTTCATTGGAGCTTGGGGGAAAAAACGCCGTGATTGTCTTGAAGGATGCCGACTTGGAAAAAGCGGCAGACGGAATCGTAAAATCGGCGTTTACGACAACTGGCCAGCGCTGTACAGCGGCAAGCAGAGTAATCGTGGAGCGTCCGGTAAAGGAATTGCTTTTACAAAAAGTAGTAGATTTAACAAAGTCTATGAAAATAGGAAATGGTCTTGAAGAAGGGATACAAGTGGGCCCACTCGTAAATGAAGACCAGCTTCATACAGTTGAACAATATGTGAAAAAAGCGATTGAAGAAGGCGGGAAAATTGTATTGGGCGGCCAGCGTGTCAATGAATTGGGAGGCTTTTATTATAAACCCACCATCATTGAAAATGTAAAACCGGAGGATACCATTGCACAGGAAGAAATCTTTGGCCCTGTTCTTGCCATCATTGAAGTTGATTCATATGAGGAAGCCATAAAGGTAAATAACGGGACCATTTATGGGTTGTCGACTTCTATTTATACACAAAGTCTCCACTTTGCAAACCGTGCTGCAAAGGAAGTGGTCAGCGGACTTGTCTATATTAATAACGGTACATCCAATGCTGAAATGGGCGTGGCATTTGGAGGAATGAAAATGTCAGGAAACGGTCACCGTGAAGTATCCCATCATGTATTTGATGTCATGACAGAGTGGAAGTCGATTTATACAAATTATTAATTTTTAAAACGGACCGGGAAGGTCAGGGGCACTATATTAAACTTCATATATCCAAGGGGGGAGAATATGAAAGAACATCGTATCGGTATCGCATTCTTTTACCATGAATCCCACAGTTTCTGCCCAATAAAGACTGAAATCGAACAGTTTCGCCATGAAGGCTACTTTATTGGCGATGAAATTTATGATGCATATACGGGCACGAAAACGGAAGTGGGCGGATTTTTGAATGTTTTGGAACAAGAAGAGGATGTAGAAATTGTACCGCTAGTGTGTGCGGCTGCGATTCCTTCCGGGGTCGTATCAAACGAAGCGTACTCGATCATCGAAAAACAAATGCTCGAGTCCATCCAACAGGCGGGAAGGCTTGACGGTTTATTGCTGGCATTGCATGGAGCAATGGTTGTGGAAGATCTCTTTGATCCTGAAGAGCATTTACTGGGTAAAATTCGGGAGATTCTTGGACCGCGGGTTCCGATTGCTACAACACTAGATATGCATGCCAATTTAAGTGGAAAAATGATTCATTACACACCACTACATTTTGGCTTTAAAACCTATCCCCATGTTGATATGTATGACCAAGGCATTCATGCAGCAAAGGCTTTAATGAAGCAATTAAAGGAAGGGGTAAATTATTATGCTACTTTTGAAAAATTGCCAATGATGCCCCCTTCTATCAATATGAGAACTTCAGAAGGGCCGATGCACAAAATGATCGAGTGGGCAAAACTTGCCGAACAGGAAGCAGGAATTGAGAATGTTTCCATATTTGGCGGCTTTCCTTATTCGGACATCCCCATGGTCGGTGCAAGTGTACTAGTTATTTCGCTTGATCCGAAAAAAGGAGAAGAGACAGCCAAAAGGATGGCTTCCTTGTTCTGGAGTGTCAAAGAGGAATTTATAATCGATTTACCCAGTGTAAAGGAAGGGCTGGAATTGGCACTATCCATGGAAGACGATCGTCCGGTCGTTCTTGCAGACATATCAGATAATCCTTTAAGCTGCGGGAGCGGCGATACAACAGAGCTGCTTCGGGAAATGTTGATGCTCGATATTCCGGACACATTGTTCGGAGGGCTCTACGATCCCAAATCGATCGAGCTTTGTCGTAAAGCGGGAGTAGAAAAAAAGGTATGGTTGTCCCTTGGTGGGAAAGTGTCTCCTGAATTTGGGGAACCCGTTCAAGTGGAAGCAACGGTAATGGCTCTATCAGACGGAATATTTCAAAATACAGGCCCCTTCAACCAGCATTTAAAAGTTGATTTAAAGGGAGCGGCACACATCCGTGTTGGTCAGATGGATATCCTTCTGATTGGCAGGCCGATGTCAGCGAATGATCCGGCGATGTTTCGTCATATCGGGCTTGAGCCATCGACCAAGAAAATTCTCGCGCTCAAGGCTAAAAATCATTTTCGTGCAGCATTTGAACCAATTGTCGGCCGGATCATTTATGTGGATGCGCCCGGTGTTGCTTCCAATTGTTTATTAACATTTACGTATCAAAACATTCCCAAGCCAATTTGGCCGCTGGATGTTGTCGAATATGAAGTAGAACGGAGGGGGGAAGAACGATGGAAACCATGAAAAAAACCTATTATATCGAAGTTCCAGCTGCATTAAAGCCGGATCAGCTGACAATGATGATGGAGCTAGAGAAAGATGCATTTCCGGGATTTGGAGCAGTAGATGAACAAACACTTGTCCCGCTAACACGTTATGGGAAACTCATTCAGTACCGGCAGGAAAGTGATCCAAGACCGATTGCGATTTGCGAAGTGATGAGAGCTTACCACGATATTCATAAAGCCTATATTTTTGGATTCTATGTTCGCTCTGATCAGCAAGGAAAAGGCATAGGGAAATTATTTTTACAGGAGACTTATCCGATTTTGAAGCAAGATGGATTTCAAAAAGTATGCTTAACGGTCAACGTTGAAAATAAGTCAGCTGTTAAGCTTTATGAAAAAATGGGATTTGCTATAAAAGAGACGAGATTCGATGAATTTGGAGAAGGCGAAAATCGCTACTATATGGAATACTCCATTTCTTAATAAACAAAAAGTTCATTACGGGGTCATAAAAAATCAACCATTTTAGGGGGAGTTACTAATGAGAAACACTTTATTCAAACCGAAAAGGCATTGGAAAGAAATCGAGCTTTGGAAGGATGTAACTGATGAGCAATGGAACGATTGGGTTTGGCAGCTGACCAATACAATCAAAAATTTAGAAGATTTAAAGAAAGTTGTTAACTTAACACCAGAGGAAGAAGAAGGCGTTAAAATCTCAACGAAAACAATTCCGTTAAATATTACGCCATATTATGCATCACTTATGGATCAGGATGATCCAAGATGTCCGGTTAGGATGCAGTCTGTGCCGATTTCTCAGGAAATGCATAAAACAAAATATGATTTAGAAGATCCCCTTCACGAAGATGAGGATTCACCAGTACCAGGGTTAACCCATCGTTATCCTGACCGTGTGCTATTCTTGGTAACAAATCAATGTTCCATGTACTGCCGTTACTGTACCAGAAGACGTTTTTCCGGACAAATTGGAATGGGCGTGCCAAAGAAACAGTTAGACACGGCGATAAATTATATTGCCTCCAATCCGCAAATCAGAGATGTGTTAATTTCCGGAGGAGACGGTCTCCTTATTAATGACAATATTTTAGAATATATTTTAAAAAATTTACGTGAGGTTCCGCATGTTGAAATTATTCGCATCGGTACAAGGGCACCTGTCGTGTTCCCGCAGCGAATTACCGAAAATCTTTGTAATATCTTGAAAAAATATCATCCAGTTTGGCTAAATACACATTTCAATACATCCATAGAAATTACAGAAGAATCGAAGCGCGCTTGTGAAATGCTTGCAAACGCTGGTGTTCCGGTCGGTAACCAGGCGGTTATTTTAGCAGGGATCAATGACAGTGTTCCAATCATGAAACAGCTTATGCATGATCTTGTTAAAATTCGTGTTCGCCCATATTACATTTACCAATGCGATTTATCGGAGGGGATTGGCCATTTCCGTGCTCCAATTAGTAAAGGATTGGAAATCATGGAAGGACTCCGCGGCCATACATCGGGTTATGCCGTTCCGACATTTATCGTAGATGCCCCTGGCGGAGGCGGTAAAATTCCATTGCAGCCGAACTACATTATTTCTCAAAGCTCCAATAAAGTCGTATTACGTAACTTTGAAGGTGTCATTACCTCTTACCCTGAACCAGTAAACTATGTGGCAGGCAGTGCAGAAGATTATTATAAAAAGGTTTATCCTGAAGTATTTGAAAAGTTTGAAAGCAATGGTGTTCTGTCTCTTATTGATGATACCAAATTTAACTTGACCCCAGAAGGTTTAAAACGTTTAGACCGCCGTAAAACGTACCGGGAAAATCCTGAGCATAGCTCTTTAAAGGATAAAAGGGATAAACGGGACGAGTTAAAAGAGAAAAAGTTCCAGGCGCAAATGAGCAAGTACGAGACGGTGGGAGCAAAGGAGGAATAATGTTGATTTGTCAATGGTGCGAATCCGAAACATTACATGAATCGAGCAACACAGTATATTGGGAACTTCCCGATGGAACAAAAGTAATTGAAATTCTGTGTACACCGTCCATTCTCTGCCTGGAATGTGGAATGAACTATCAAACAGATACTACGGTAAAAGAAATCGAGGATCAGCTATATTTGATTGATTCTTCCCTACTAGAAAAAAGTATGAAGTATGAAACCTTAATGGCTGCTCCGCGCTTATTGAAGCGAAACTACTTTGATTTTTCCAAATAAATAGCGAGCCGTCTCCCGTTTTTCGATAACACCAGTACTGAACTTTCTTATGGATAATTTATCCCTGCTATCTCCAAGGAGGGATAAATTGTCCAAACAATCTGCAATAATAGACTCTTATAGTTAGATAGATTCTTAGTGTTCAAAATGGAAGGGAGACAAGACATGGAAGCAATCAAAAGTTATACAGATAAAAATCAGAAAGATCGAAATAATATTGAGGGCGAGAAGCAAATAAAACGCAATTTAAAGGCACGTCACCTGACGATGATTGCTATTGGAGGGTCAATCGGGACAGGGTTATTTTTAGCAACAGGGGCGTCCATTCAAACGGCTGGACCAGGTGGCGCGCTAATTGCGTATGGTGCTATTGGCATCATGGTTTACTTTTTGATGACTAGTCTCGGAGAAATGGCTACGTTAATACCGGTTTCGGGATCTTTTTCAACATATGCCAGCCGTTTTGTTGATCCGGCATTTGGTTTTGCGCTTGGATGGAACTATTGGTTTAACTGGACCGTTACACTTGCGGTTGAAATAGTGGCATCCGCTATTATAATGAAGTTTTGGTTTCCAGATGTACCGAGCATCCTATGGAGTGCACTTTTTTTAGGATTAATCTTTTTATTGAATGCGTTGTCGGTTAAAAGTTACGGGGAATCCGAGTATTGGTTCTCCTTGATAAAAGTAGTAACAATCATTGTTTTCATTGGAGTAGGTTTGCTTACCATTTTCGGTATTCTAGGCGGGCAGTTTATCGGGTTCAAAAACTTTACTTTAGGCGATGCTCCGGTTCATGGCGGTCTTTTATCCATTTTAAGTATTTTTTTCATCGCAGGTTTTTCTTTTCAGGGAACGGAACTTGTCGGGATTGCTGCAGGAGAAAGTGAAGAGCCGGAGAAAAATGTACCAAAGGCGATTCGACAAGTATTTTGGCGTATTCTTCTGTTCTATATTATCGCCATTGCTGTCATTGGCCTTATAATTCCTTATACAAGTCCTAATCTGTTGGGCAGAGATGTCGACAATATCGCTGTCAGCCCTTTTACCCTTGTATTTGAGAAAGTGGGCATTGCCTTTGCGGCATCCGTAATGAATACAGTTATTTTGACATCGGTCTTATCGGCAGGGACTTCTGGTTTATATGCATCGACTCGAATGCTTTGGTCGATGGCAAAGGACGGACAGGCCCCTAAATTTTTACAAAGAGTAAATAATCGCGGGATTCCGATGAATGCCCTTGTCACAACCACCATTATCGGAGGCTTGGCCTTTTTAAGTTCCATTTTTGGAGATCAAGTGTATACATGGTTATTAAATGCGTCCGGTTTAACTGGATTTATTGCATGGATTGGAATTGCTGTCAGCCACTATCGTTTTAGAAAAGCATATATCGCCCAGGGCAAGGACATAAATGATTTGAAATTTAGAGCCAAATGGTTCCCATTCGGTCCGATTCTCGCTTTTGGCATTTGTGTCTTTGTTGTTTTAGGCCAAAATTATCAAGCTTTTATAACTAGTGAGATTGATTGGTATGGAGTAGCCGTGTCTTATATTGGTTTACCGATCTTTATAGCTGTATGGCTCGGGTATAAATTAATTCATAAAACGAAGATCGTTCCACTAAAGGAATGTTCTTTTGAAGAGAAGTAGTCCTAATAGAGAAGCGCTATTCGTTTCACTCCGCACCTAATTATAGGCCTGGATTTATTTTAGGCGGTATTTAAAATAGAAACTTCTATTCAGGAAGGGGAGAGTAAAGGTTGAGGGAAAACGATCTAAAAAACAATCAAGAGACTGCCGATATCCCTTGATGTTACACAAAATTATGAAGCTGAAGTGACCACTGGTGTCCTCGACAGTCTTCCAAACTGAGTGTGTCTATAAAAATATTACCATTCATAATAGATCAAAAAAGTCTCGAAAAGAATTCACGAGACTTTTTCTTTGCGAAGAGATAATATTCCTTGTAATAGATTGACTGGAATATTAATCTTCTCAAAGAATTTATTATATATATATTTCGACGTATATGTTATTAATTTCATATATTATATGATTGTTGTTATTTCTGATTACATTGTAAAATTGCATTATTACTTTTATATATACATTATATTCTAAGTGAGCATACAACATGGAGAAAAAAATAGCCCTTAAGAACAATTCTTGAGGGCCTCAAACAATATATAAAAGGGGGTCAGAGAAAAGCGCTAAACAATAAATAGCTTTTGAACTAAGAAGGGAATTCGCCTTTGAAGGAAATATTTCTTCAGTAGCCTTTTTCTTCTTCAAGTAACAGGAGAGTTGAACTTAAAATAAGTGTTTCTTGGGTCCGAACGTAAATCTAAGTTAATCAACAAAAGCCTTTTCTATCCAGAATCGGAGACGGGGTACGGAGCAAAAATAAGAAGCCGGCTAAACCAACTTCTTTCTCACTATTTTTAAACTGTCACATTGCTTATTTAACTGCAGATGCTGTTTTTTCCTTCTTTGCTTCTTTGTCTTGAATTAATTTGAGAAGATCTAGGAAATTATCATCACGTGTATAAATTGCTTTTGTCCCATTATCATCGTATTCATAGAAACCTTTATTTGAACGAATACCATGTTCACCTTTTTCGACCATTTCTTTTAAGAATTTAGGAACTTCTCTTGTATTTGATAAATCCTGCTCGATGTTGTATACCATAGCTTGTGTTGTTTGCAGACCTGCTAAATCCTGACTTTCCATTGGTCCGCAAAAAGCCCATTTAAAGCCCATGCTTCCTCTTACAGCGATATCAATATCTTCTGCCGTACATACTCCCAATTCAATTAAGTTGAAGCATTCCCGTAGAAAGGCTACTTGTATGCGGTTAACGATAAAGCCGGTAATCTCTTTTTTCAGTACTACTGGAGTTTTACCGATTTCTTTCATTAGGTCATAAGTTACTTTTACGATATTTTCATCTGTCTTCTCAAATTTAGCAATTTCTACAATTGGTACAAGTTGTGGAGGGTTAAAGTAGTGTGTAATGATAAATCTCCCCGGATGTTTTGCTCTTTGTGTTAATTCTTTTAAAGGGAAAGTAGATGTATTAGATGCAATAATCGTTTTTTCAGAGACAATACTTTCAATAATCTGGTAAGTATCTAATTTTGTCTCAAGCACTTCTGGAATAGATTCTAGGATAAAATCGGTATCCTGGATCGCTTCAAGTAAATCTGTTGTGTATTTAATATTATCCAAAGTCTGATCCATTTTTTCTTGTGACAGCATTCCTTTATCTACCATGATTTTCAAGCTGTTCGTAATCATTTTTTTTGCTGTTTCCAATGATGTCTCGCGTCTAGCTTGAATACGTACAATATATCCTGCTTGTGCAAGTAATTGAGCAATGCCATGACCCATAATACCTGCTCCAAGTACTGTAATGATCTTCATTTAAAAACCCCATTTCGTATTATATTTCTTCATTTTTCATAATTAGAATAGAAAGTCTATTAAAAATAGGTAGCATCTTGCTATTTATTTTTATAGTGTAGCTTCATTGTGATACTGATGAAAGAATCGTATATGTTGCAAAAGTTTCTTTCATTGATAAGCCAAAAAATTCTTTTACCATCTAGAAGCCAGGATCATTTACGTGTGAAGCAAAAGCTGTTCCCGCTCCAGTAGCAAGAGCAACAAGTGCTAAGTTTGCCTCAGGATATGACATTGGAAGGACCAAAATAATTAATAGAATAATCCCAAGTGCCACCATTAATAATGGCATTTTCATTTTGCCCCCTTTTTATATAACCCCTAAATCTTCCATTAACTTATAGGATCCCCTTGTCTTAAACATTTAGAAAATAAATATTTTATATATATTGAAATTTTCTGAATGTTTATAGTGTAATAAAAAGCGATTGAAATATCTAATAGAAAATAATTTGTAAAAAGGCGGTTTTTTTAAAATATTTTTTATAGTTGTAAGTCAATGAGGGGATCTAGAAGGAGAAAATATTATTGTATTGTTTAATAATTCTTATTTAGAAAATCAGAGCCATATTAGGAGGAGAAAACAAGAAGGTACAAACAGCAACAAAATTTCTCTTGTGAATTTGCCCTTACTAAAGTATTCATTGTGTTTATATATTAATAAAATCTTGAATTTTAGCTCTAGAAGAAAGATTATTTCGATTAGAATTACAAGGGGTAAAGATTTAAAATTAAAATAATAAATATAATATTCTGATATATTTTAATTGCAATTTTAGACCATAGCACACTGTGTTAAGTTTCGGATACGATTACATTTGGCTGAGGTATTCGGGATCAATGCTAGTTTTTGTGCATTTAATAGTTGTAAGACAAAAAGGATACAGACCTTTTTCATTATAAACCAAAAAAGAGATTACAAGGAAAAGAGGAGATTATAGCATGTCGAGTTAATTACAAGCCTATTTTTTGGAAGGAAGAGTATCCGTTGTAACAGGTTCTTCACAAGGAATTGGGAAGGCGGTTGTCATCTATTTTCAACAAGCTGGTGCGACTGTATTGGTTACAGGAACCAAATCCGGAACGTACGAAGAAAGTCACCGAGGAAGTGGCCCGATAAACTGGGCGATAAACAGACTACTTTATTGGTGATCTATCCAAAGATGAAAACGTTATCTAGATGGTGCTCGGTAGCCGATAGGTAACTGGTGGCTAAGGTTGAATCCCTGTGTCAAAGTAACTCTTTAAGAGTGCTAGCAAATTAACAGACAGGTTGTAATCTAAAGTGAATCCTGTCGCCTCGCCGGATGAAATACGGGTTTTGCCTACCCTATACCAAGTCAAATTAAAGAATTTCCCAGGTAGGATTAAAACACTGTTTCATCAGGCGGGGGGAGTACCAACCTATTTACTTATTTTGCTCGAGTAGAGTCTAATTAGAAAGGAGCATTCATTATGGTAATGGTTTGTAAAGAACATCTCACAAAAGGATTGGAATTACTCCCTGTTCCACATGTAAAAAAAATGTCTGCCCAAACAAAAAATAAATGTTCCTTTTGTGGCAAACAGGCGGAACTAAAATTATTTCTTCTTCTTAGCGTTAGAGAAAAAATATCATTTAATCTGATTCATTCATAGAAATTTAAGATTTAAGCTATAGCCTTGTATATAAACTTTCTCACCCAATTTGGTTTGATCGTGTTTGTCGCTTTCCGAACCACCTGCAAAACGGATTGATACAAAATTTAAATTGAATGGTATGTTTAATCCCATTTTTTCGAAATGTAACTCTAAGAAACAATTGTTTACTATATTATTAACAGCATATTCATTGTGTTTATATATAAATAAAATCTTGAATTCGGGCGCTATAAGAAAGATAATTTCGATTAGAAGTACATGGTCAAAAGATTTAAAATTAAATTAATAAAGGTAATATTCAATATATTTAAATATTTACGTTTTAAAATATTGTTATTGTCTGAAAAATACATTAGACGCTGATTACCGTAGCACGTTGGGTTAACTTTTGGATGCATTTACATTTGGTTGAGGTGCCCGGGTTCGATGCTAGTTTTCGTACATTTGATAGTCTCGACAAGAAGGAATCAGACCAGCTATTTAAAGCTATATTTAGAAAATATTTAAATCAAAACCAAGGAGAGGAATTATGTATGGTGCAAATCGAAACTAAAACAGTAGTTGAACCTATCGTAAAACCATTTGATTGTTTACATTATATCGACGGTAAATTTGTTGAATCTGTAGAGGAAAAAACGTTTTATAACGTGAACCCTGTAACTGAGGAAGTTTATGGTACTGTTGCAGAAGGAAGCTCGGCAGATATTGATTTAGCTGTTAAAGCTGCTAAACGTGCTTTTGAAGAAGGCCCATGGGGAAAAATGACTGTAAATGAACGTTCAAGAATTATCCGCAAAGTTGGTGACATTCTTGAAGCAAGACAAGAAGAAATTGCACAATTAGAATCATTAGATACTGGTAAGCACCTTAAATTCTCACGTCATGTTGATGCTCCTCGTGCAGCAGCAAACTTCCATTTTTTTGCTGATTACATGATTTCTATAGGAACAGAGGCATACCAAGATGAAACTCACAATGCGCTTAACTACGGATATCGCCGCCCGATTGGAGTAGTAGGATTAATCCAGCCATGGAATCTTCCCTTATTCTTATTAACATGGAAATTAGCTCCAGCTTTGGCTGCAGGATGTACAGTAGTGATTAAGCCATCTGAACTAACCCCAATGACTGCAACAAGATTAATGGAAATTCTTAAAGAAGCTGGTGTTCCGGATGGAGTTGTAAACTTGGTTCACGGTTTTGGACCTGGTGCTGGAAGTGCAATCAACAAACACCCTGACATTGCAGGTATTGGTTTTATCGGGCAAGTATCTACAGGTGCTAAAATCATGGAAGAAGCTGCACCTTCACTAAAAAAGCTTTCTTTCGAATTAGGCGGTAAAAACCCTAACATTATATTTGCAGATGTGGATATTGATGAAGTAGTGGCAACAACCATTAGATCAAGTTTTACAAATCAAGGGGAAGTTTGTGTCTGCGGTTCAAGAATCTATGTTGAACGCCAAATTTTTGATGAATTCGTAGAAAAATTTGCATCTAAAACAAGAGAATTAAAAGTTGGCGATCCATTTGATATGAGCAATGATCAAGGCGCATTAGTCGCCAAAGTACACTATGATAAAGTAATGAGCTACCTGAAAATTGCTGAAGAAGAAGGCGGTACTTTCGTTACAGGCGGTAAGCGCCCTGATGGTTTGGATAAAGGATATTTCATTGAACCAACCATCATTACTGGTCTAGATGACAGATCTCGTTGTGTTCGTGAAGAAATCTTTGGACCGGTTGTTACAGTTATTCCATTTGACTCAGAAGAAGAAGTGATTTCGGCAGCAAACGATACTCGGATGGGCTTAAGTAACACAATCTGGACTAACGATATTCGTCGTGCACACCGTGTAGCCCAAAAAATTGTATCAGGTTTATCTTACATCAACTGCTGGTTTGTACGTGATCTTAGAACTCCATTCGGAGGTACGAAAGACAGTGGACTAGGTCGTGTTGGCGGTAGTCACAGTTGGGAATTCTACACTGAAATAACTAATATTTGTGTTAAACTTTAATTTTTATTTTTTAACATAGATATGTTGCACGGTTTAAATAAGATATACCGTGCAACTTTTTTGAATGTTTCTCAGCTTATACTAAACAGTCTCAAAATACATTTATAATAGAAAGGATATATTCAATTGACTAGTAAAATTGAAAAGATTGCTGCTAAATTATTAGAAGCTGAAAAAAAACACGTCGGAATTAATCCGTTAACTGCGGTAGATCCAGAAATTACTGTCGATGAGGCATATTATATTCAATTGGAAAATATTAAAAATAAGGTAGCTGAAGGACAGAAAATTGTTGGCAAAAAAATTGGATTAACCTCTGTTGCCGTACAAAAAATGTTGGGTGTTGATGAGCCTGACTATGGACATCTATTAGACAGCATGGTCGTTGAAAATGGCGGTACTATTTTTTGTGAAACCATGCTTCAGCCAAAAGTAGAAGGTGAAATTGCATTTATTTTAAAGAAAGATTTAAAAGGACCGAATGTGACTGTTCTTGATGTGCTTCAAGCAACAGATTATGTTGTTCCTGCTTTAGAAATTGTTGATAGTCGGATACAAGATTGGAAAATTAAGCTACCAGACACGGTCGCTGATAATGCTTCATCCGGATTATTTGTATTGGGTGGCAAACCTACAAAAATTAAAGATATTAATCTGGAATTAATGGGCATGGTACTTTTGCAAAATGGTGAAGTGGCCAATACAGGTGTTGGAGCCGCTGCACTTGGAAATCCGGCAACTTGTGTTGCATGGCTGGCGAATCGTTTAGCAGATTATGATATTACTCTTAAAGCAGGTGAAGTAATCCTTTCGGGTGCACTTTCCGGCATGGTTGTCGTTAATGCGGGCGACAATGTTACAGCAAGATTTGCTTATCTTGGTCAAGTAAGCGTTAACTTTAAATAATTGGCTTAAATAGATACTGAATCTGGATCAAAGGAGGAAAAGGAATGGCAAGTGATATTATTAAACAAATTGCTGATTACTTAGTTGCTGCGGAAGTAGAAAAACGTGAAGTTGTTAAGGTAACTAAGACGTTTAAATCTGATTTAACAGTTGAGGAAGCTTATCAGGCACAGGAACTGCTTGTTCAAAAAAAATTAGACGAGGGCCGAAGAATCATTGGCCCTAAGATGGGATTAACAAGCAAGGCGAAGTGGGAACAAATGGGCGTTACTGAGCCAATTTACGGATATGTGTTTGATTATATGCTGATTGATAACGGTGGTGTTCTACCATTTTCTGATCTGATCCATCCAAAAGTGGAAGCAGAAATTGCGTTTTTGATTGGCGAAGATATTGAAGGACCAGGAATTACCGGCTCACAAGTGTTAGCTAAAACAGAGTATGTTTTACCTGCACTTGAAATTATTGATAGCCGTTATGAAAATTTTAACTTTACCCACACAGATGTAATTGCTGATAATGCATCTACTTCAAGGGTCGTATTCGGTAATACACTTCGAAAACCAAATGACTTTGAACTTGAATTAGTAGGGGCAACTTTATCGATTAATGGCCAAATTAAAGAATTGGGCGCTGGAGCTGCCGTTTTAGGACATCCTGCCAATGCCATTGCAGTATTGGCAAACATGCTCGCCAGAAAAGGAGATAAAATTAAAAAAGGCGAAATCATATTATCGGGAGCCTTAACAAGTGCAATATTGTTAAAAGTTGGCGACATTGTTTCAGGTAAATTTGATGGCCTCGGCGAAGTAAATTTCTCTGTTGGTAAATAAATCAGCAATTTTAAAACATATTACA
This sequence comes from Bacillus sp. ISL-18, assembly GCF_018613415.1. GTDB lineage: Bacteria > Bacillota > Bacilli > Bacillales > Cytobacillaceae > Neobacillus. The sequence goes on from NZ_JAGGQG010000006.1 coordinate 92,197, forward strand.
ATAGGAAAATATAATTTATAAAAGGGGGATTACCATGCCACTTATTCAAGTAAATATTATGGAAGGCAGACAACCAGAAAAAATAAAAGCATTAATTGAAAATATTACTGATACAGTTGTTGAAACATTAGTTGTACCAAAAACTAGCGTTCGAGTATTGGTAAATGAAATGCCAAAAACTCATTGGGGAGTTGCCGGTGTGCCGGTTTCTGATAGAAAATAAACGAATAAGCTTGAATCTAGTAACTGTATTCTAGAAAATCGACAAACTATTAGTTGTTTTTGTAAAGGTGATTTTTCACAACCTTAGAAATAAAAAATTAAAACTCCCTATATTTTTTGAAAGGGAGTTCAGACTGTCGACAAATTCGAAAATAATCGGGTTTGTCGATCAACCTGAGGTACTGACATCCCCTTAAGGGAGGTTCACTACACCTCTTTTTGTTATTCACTCATATTGTTATGATTAGCCATAGTAGAAATAGATTTAAAGGCATACCCATTCATCTTGTTGAATTGGTATTTTTTATATCTGTCTGATTTAATCGTTTCATTAACGAATTTTTTTATCATGTTCATCTATTGTTTTCAGGTCTATCTTCCAGGTGCAAACTCATTATAAAAAAATTGCAGACATCGGTAAATAAATAGGGAGGAAAATATAAAATGACAGTATCTGAACTTATTGAAAAACTAGAGAAAATGGATATTCAAGATGCACAGATAGTGCTTAAAGATTCATCAGATGAATATTTAGATATAGGAGAGATTGAAAGTATTTTAGGATTCTATTATGTAATTCATCCAGTTTCAACAAATAGGAGCCAGGAGGAAAAGTAACCGGGTTCTCTTTTCGGAGGGAAGGTAACTTTATTAGCAATAAATATAACTGTAATTAACAATATTTTAGCATTAGAAAAAGGCAACTTAATGAAGTTACCCCCTTAAGTTGGACTAATAATCCAACTTAAGGGGTTTTTTAATAGTTTTCAAGTATTTTAGAATGTCATTCCATTTAAATGTCTTTAGAATTTACTCAGGACAAACGAAATCTTTTAATTATTCCTCTTAAATCATCTCTTTGCACGAGAATTGACAGCGTATTAATAATGTTTATATAAATAATATCTTGAATTTAGGCACTAAAAGTAAGAATATTTCGATTAGATTTTCACAAAAAAAAGATTTAAAATTAAATCAATTAAGATAATATTCTGATATTTTTAATGTCAACATGTTCAGATAGTATCTGGAAAATGCATTAAACGCTGTTTACCTAAGTACACTGAGTTAAGTTTTGGATGCGATTACATTTGCTGAGGTATCCGGATCGATGCTAGTTTTTGTGCAATTGAAAGTTGCACGACAAAAAGGAAACAGACCATTTTTACAAGGAAAGGAGGAGATTTTAGCTTGTCGAGTCAATCACAAGCCTATCTTTTGGAAGGGAGAGTAGCCGTTGTAACAGGTTCTTTTCAAGGAATTAGGAAAGCGGTTGCAATTGGTTTATCACAAGCAGGTGCGACTGTATTGGTTACCGGAACCAATTTCGAACGTTCGCAGGAAGTCTCCGAGGATGTGGACCAATTAACAGGGCGGGAAACAGACTACTTTATTGGTGATCTATCAAAAGATGAAAACGTTATCCAGATGGTTGAAGAACCCATACATAAATGGGAAAAAATCGAAAGTCTTGTCAATAATGCCGGCTGAGGCGTAATTCTCCCGTTCCTTGAACAAACACCGTATCCTTAAAAACAACAATCGACCGTAACCACTGGACCATGCTGTGGTCATGATACAGAGTGTTGCCGAATATGGTGAAACAAAATTACGGAGGGATTATTAAATGGCGGAAGCACGATGCAATAAAAATGATTTTAAGGTTTTCTAAAACCTCTTTCAGAACTGACACAGATGATGAGCAGGTATACTAAAAAAACTTATTTAGGGGGAGAGTCAATGAGCAATTATCTTAAGGATGATCAACAGAAGTGTTTATTCAAAGTAAATCGTGAAGTTTTTATTGATCCGGAAATTTTAGAAATCGAACGCAATGAAATTTTTGATAAATGCTGGTTATATATCGGGCATGAATCAGAAGTACCGAATAAAGGCGATTTTCATAGAAGAAAAGTTGGTGGACGAAACCTTTTATTCACCCGCGGCAATGATGGGGTAATAAGGGCATTATATAACTCCTGTCCTCACCGGGGTGCGCTCGTCTGCCGTGAAGAAAAAGGAAACTCAAAAGTATTCCGCTGCTTCTATCATGCATGGAGCTTTAATACGCAAGGGGAATTAGTCGGATTACCTGATAAATTTGGTTTCTTGGAAGACCATAACTGCGATGGCTCCAAAAATATGCTGGCTGTCAAACGACTTGAAAGTTACCGCGGTTTCGTATTTGTTAACTTTGATGACAACGCCATATCATTAGAGGAATACCTGGCAGGTGCCAAAGAGTATCTCGACTTGGTGGCAGATCAAACAGAAGTTGGAATGGAAGTTTTGCAGGATCCCCAAGAATATAGCGTACGAGCGAACTGGAAATTACTTTGTGAAAATAGTTTTGATTTATACCACGGGGTACCAACCCATAAAACCTATTTTGATATTGTTGCGACCCGCGGCGGAATAATGGAAAAAGACAGTCTGGCAGGGGAAGCACGCGCTCTGGGGAATGGACATGCCGTAATGGAATATTATGCCCCGTGGCCAAGACCAATCGGAAAATGGATTGAAGGTTACGGTGAAGAGGCGAAAGAAATTATTGACAAAATCAATGCCCGCTTAGTAGAAAAATTTGGCGAAGAAAGAGCCCACCGCATTTCGAAAAAGAACCGTAATATTTTAATTTTCCCTAACCTGGTCATCAATGACATCATGGCGATTGCAATCAGAACCTTTTATCCGATTGAACCGGGTTATATGCAAGTAACCGCATATGGTTTATCTCCTATAAATGAAACAGACGGTTTCAGAGAGGTTCGGAATGACAGCTACTTAGAGTTTTTAGGGCCAGGCGGTTTTGCGACTCCGGATGATAATGAAGCACTTGAACTATGCCAGGAAGGCTTTTTAAATACTAAAGAAGTCGGATGGAATGATATTTCCAAAGGAATGAACAGGGAAATTCCCCAAGCGACAGATGAAGAACAAATGCGTGCCTTTTGGCGTGAATGGGATAAACGGATGACAGCAGCGGAAAGCAAAAAAGAAGAAGATGGGAAGGTGGAAGTATGAACATAACACGTCAGGAAATTGAAGATTTTTTATTCCATGAGTCTGAGCTTCTTGATGAGTTTAAGTTAAAGGAGTGGGCTGCATTATTCGCAAGCAATGGAACGTATGTGATTCCGCCCATCGGAAATCCTGATGCGGATTTTAAAAAATCGCTTTTCTTTGTTCATGATGATCGTGCCCGTTTAGAACAGCGGGCGTTACGATTACTGAAAAGAGAAGCCCATGTAGAATACCCGCACTCCACTACTCTTCACAATGTGATGAATGTAAGAATCGTTAATAATGAAGAGGATGCCGTAAAAGTTAGATGCAATTTCTCTACCTACCGTACGAAACGTGAAGTAATGGACAATTATGTCGGGGTCAACGAATACATCTTGGTAAAAGAAAATGGAGAATTAAAGATTCAATCCAAGAAAGTCATTCTCAAATTGGACAGTCTTCGCCCGCACGGAAAAGTAAGTATCATTTTATAATATGAAGTCAGATTTTGAATATGGTTTATACGAATTAACACATTAACGCGGTTAAGCTATGAGGGTTAGACACTCTACTATAATATAGGAGGTTTTTGAATGATTCGTTATAAAAAGTTGGGATATGTTGTGTTAAGCGTGACTGACCTTAATAAATCGGTAGATTTTTATGAAAATATTGTTGGTATGGAATTTGTTGAACGGGTTCTTGATGCCGCATACCTTCGATGCAGCTGGGACCATCACAATTTAATCCTTGAACAAGGAGAAGAACCTGGGTTAAAAAGAGTAGCATTTGAGCTTGAAAAGGCAGACCAATTTCAAGCAGTATTTGACCATTTAACGAAACAAGGTGTAAATCCTGTCGAATTAAGCACAGAGGAGTGCCAAAATTTGGCCCAAGGTAGAACATTGCGTTTTAAAGATCCATATTTAGGGGTAACGTATGAATTCTATGTGCAAATTATGCAAATGGGTACACCATTTGTTCCTAAGAAAGCCAGAATTACGAGACTTCTTCATGTCGTTTACGAAACTAATAAATTTGACGAATTATTTGATTTCTTTACGACTGTTTTGAACTTCAACATTTCAGATATCCAAGGAAGGGAAACGGGGTGGGCCTGGTTAAGGGCAGCTGGAACTCCATTTCACCATAATTTTGCCCTGACAAAAGGAAAAGAAAATAAATTGAATCACCTTGCTTATCAAGCTCAACGTGTAGATGATGTAGGGATTCAAGTTAATAGATTAAAGGATAACAATGTTCCGATTCTTTTTGGGCCAGGAAAACATCACCCATCGGGCAGCATTTTCCTATATTTTGCTGATCCTGACGGTTTAACGATTGAGTATAGTCAAGGAATGGAAGAATTTCCGGAGGAAAATCCAAGAGAGCCTCGCCGTCTAGAACCAACCATGCATACCCTTGATGAATGGGGAGGAAGACCTAAACCAGGATGGGGAAAAGTTGGTAAATTGATAAAGGAAGACTTGGAAAAAGTTAATCAATAATCAATCAACAATTATCCTTTAAGGAGGCAGCATCGTGTCAAAAGGTGAGAATTTCCGTGTTGACTTTCACACCCATATTATTCCCGAGAATTTTCCAGATTTTGCGGAAAAATATGCGGATGATCGTTTTCCAATTTTAAAGCATACGTGCAGCTGTGGAGCTGAAATTTACAAGGATGGAAAGTCATTCCGAAGAATCGACGAGAATGCCTGGAATCCTGAAAAGCGCATCGCTGAAATGGATGCAGAAGGTGTCAATGTCCAAGTTTTATCTCCGATTCCCGTTACGTTTACATATTGGGCAGATGTAGAAAAGTGTTTAGAGCTGTCGAAAGCACAAAATGATTTCATAGCTTCGGTAGTAGCCCAATATCCTGATCGTTTTGTCGGCCTTGGAACGGTACCACTGCAGAATTCGGATTTGGCGATTGCAGAAATGGAAAGAGCAGTTAAAGAGCTGGGGCTGATCGGGATTGAAATCGGCAGCAACGCAAATGGAAAAACCCTCGATGATCCAGAGATTCAAAGATTTCTAGAAGCAGCGGCAAAAATGGATGTACCCATTTTAGTTCATCCATGGGCCACGGTCGGAGTAGAGAGAATGCCAAACCACAACTTTATGTATTCGATCGGAATGCCGTCCGAAACAGCTCTTGCGGCAGGAAGCCTAATCTTCAGCGGTATTCTTGATAAATTTCCAAAATTAAAAATCTGCTTCGCCCATGGCGGGGGGTCCCTGCCGTATTTATTACCGCGAATCGACCAAGCCTGGGAAGTTTGGCCGCATATCCGCACAACGGAACAGCCGCCAAGCTATTATGCAAAGAAACTCTATTACGATACGCTCGTTTACGATCCGTGCAATCTCCAATTTATGCTTGGAAAATTTGGTGCTGATCATATTATCATGGGTACAGATTATCCATTCATGTTGCGGGAAGCACCGCCGGGGAAAATAGTTGAAATGTTGGAAAATGTTTCGGATGTGGAAAAGAAACAAATGCTTGGAGAAAATGCGATTAAGTTTCTGGGATTAAATAAAGAGAGTTTTATTAAAGAATCGGAATAGGCCAAATAAAAGAACATTCCATTTTGATAGGAATGTTCTTTTCTATCTTGACCTATAGTTCTATAGATCAGGAAAATTTTAATTTTTTTAAAGAGGTTTTAAACGACTATAGAAATAGTAGAAGCCTTTCTAACTTTGATATGTAGGTATTCGTAAGATAAAAATGTAGTTAAATTAAATGATGAGGAGATGAGTAATAATAAATATTAATATTAAATATAAAAATATCATTTTTGCATTTTTAATGGCTTTTAGTATGTCCTTTTTTATTTCATTAATATTAATCTTAATAAATAGGGGTTATGATGGAACATTTTTACATGCATGGTTATAAACTTGGTCACAGGCTTTTATTTGTGCTTTTTTTTGTATTACTTTTTTCCGAAAGTAATACAAAAAATAATGAAAAAGATTAATTTTGTAGAAAAACCATTAATAATTGAGAATAATATTATAGTGAGAGAACAAAACGATAAATAATAAAATTAAAAGCAAAGTACAGAGTCCCAAGTCATTATAGAAAAAGAAAAAACAAAGAAGATTGAAAACGAACTTACTCAAACAAATAATTTAAATGTTAAGACCGTCGAGAAATATCTGCCGGTTTTTTGATTTTTTATAAGTTCCTAAACATAATTTTATGTACTCAATAGGGATCTTTCGAGACAGCGCTTGCTGTAGGAAGTTTAATCTTCATCGGAATTTTTGATATATCCAAATATATAATTCTGTTTTGCCATATATGGCGGAGGAACCCGCCCTATTTATTACCAGGGATCGATCAAGCTTGGGGAAGTATAGCCGCATATCCGTACAACGGACCTGCCGCCAAGAAAATTATGCGAAGAAAATTTATTACGATACACTAGTCTATGACCAGCACAACCTTCAATTTATGATTGAAAAATAGGGGGCTGATCACATCATCATGGGTACTGAGTAGCCATTTTTGCTGCGAGAAGCACCACCAGGTATTGTAGCCGAAATGTTAGAAAACGTGTTGGATGAGGAAAAGAAAAAATGCTTGGAGAAAATGCTATCGAGTTTCTGGGGTTAAATAAAGGCACAGTGTTATTAAAGAAACGGTATAGATTTATAACAAAGGACATTTCTGTTTAAATGGAATGCCCTTTGTTATTGCTGATCCATAGCATATACCTATTTAAATAGATTTTAAATTTTTTAAAATAGTTTCAAAAGTATGAAGGAACAGAAGAAGCCTTTCTAATTTTGGAGAATCCTTTTTATATATTCCAGCAATATTATAAGTGAGATCTTTAAATTCAGCAAAAGGGACGGTACATAAATCTTTATTGTGTTTATTTGTGTGATTAGCTAGAATTAGTTCTGGTACGACACTAAAACCCCAGTTATTTTTAATCATCGATATTACCATTTCGAATCCGCCAACTTCAATTCGTTTTAGATTTCTTATTCCGATTAATCTTTCATCAATTTTTCGCCATAAGGCTGTTTCCCTACGATAGCAAATCATCGTTTGGTCAATAAGATCGTCTTTGGAAATTTCAGCTTTTCCAACTAATGGATGGTCTTTTCCAACAATAAAAACCAGCTTTTCGTGAAAAATATAATCAGATTCCAGATTTGTAAATGGGATTACATCTCTTACCAGGCCTATATCGATTGACCCATCTTCAATCATTTTAGAAACTTCTACAGAGTCCGCTGCTTCCACTATTTCAAACGAAAACTCACTTGTTTTGCGCAGCAGTGATAAAACCTCTAAGACAATCGAAACAGAGATGGCAGGTGATAATCCAATGGTAATCGTTGGAGTTTTAATACCTTCAATCACCTGTCTGGCTTCTTTTACATAGTTTAATATTTTACGTGCATATGGAAGCAGGGCAGTTCCTTCCTGAGTCAATAGGATTTTTTTTCCGTCGCGGTAAAATAATTTACAGTCTAGTTCATTTTCTAATTTTTGAATTCTTGCCGTTACCGCGGGCTGTGTTAAATTCAAGTGGTCTGCTGTACGCGAATAATTATTTAACTCAAATACAGTAATGAAGGTTAAAAGTTGTTCATCATCCATAACATCACTTCCTTATTTAAAAATATTTTATATTATGATATCAATAAAAACATTCCGGACGCTTGTATTAATGCGCTTTCATTTTTATGTAAAGAATTACAACTAACCAATAATTTAATCTAATTATAGATTTTAATAATGTTAAATACTAATAAAAAAAATCTTCTTTTTACGGATAAAATTCAAAATATTTTTTATAATACTAGGGGATTCAATAAATTGTGTATGATCATTCTTTATTAAAAATAATGTTTTTGAGTTTAGATGATATACATAGTTTCTAAGATGCGGACAACTTCTTCAGTCCCTAGGGTTAACTGTACTTTCAACACTTTTATCATGGAAGCCATGTAAAAAAAGAAGGGTAGAAAACAGTATCAACCAGGATATTCGTTGAAGAAGAGGAAGTTCACAAAAGAGGGCAAATCGTTATAAGACCAGTTTGAAACGTTTATATTCGCGAAAGTTTCAAGTATAATGAACCATATTCAGATTATGCATATGATATTTCTTTGAGAGAAATCCTATCGATAAGCCGGAAAATACAAAAAAACGAGGTTAATACATGAGTGAAACAAAATTTGAAGATTTTCATTTAAGCGATGAAATAAGAAGATCTTTACAGGTATTAAAATATGAAGCTCCGACAGAGGTTCAGCATAAAGTCATTCCATTAGCATTGGAAAATCAAGATCTTGTCGTAAAATCACAAACAGGCAGCGGTAAGACAGCGAGTTTTGGAATTCCTATTTGCGAATTGATGGAATGGGAAGAAAGATTGCCACAGGCCTTAATCCTGACACCAACCAGGGAGCTGGCTGTTCAAGTTCGCGAAGATATGACGAATATTGGAAGGTTTAAACGGATCAAAGCAATGGCCGTTTACGGAAAAGAACCGTTTACGAAACAAAAAGAAGAATTGAAACAAAAAACTCATATAGTTGTTGGTACCCCAGGACGTGTTATCGATCATATTGAAAGAGAAACTCTGGTTTTAGATAAAATAAAGTTTCTAATAATTGATGAAGCGGATGAAATGCTTAATATGGGGTTTATTGATGAAGTAGAAGCCATTATTAATCAACTCCCTTTAAGCAGAATTACAATGGTATTTTCGGCAACATTACCGAAAGATGTGGAAAATCTCTGCCATAAGTATATGAAAAATCCTATTAATGTCGAGATTGAGGCTAATGGGATCACAACGGATACGATAGAACATTGTCTAATCGAAGTGAAGGAAGATGAAAAAATTCCACTCTTGAAAGACGTTACCGTCGTTGAAAATCCAGACAGCTGCCTTATTTTTTGCCGCACGAAAGAACACGTCGATACGGTCTACGCCGAATTGGAAGAAGCCAATTATTCCTGTGAAAGACTCCATGGCGGATTAGAACAACAAGATCGGTTTGCTGTAATGGATGGTTTCAAAATGGGGAATTTCCGTTATTTAGTTGCTACCGACGTAGCTGCACGAGGAATTGATATTGATAATGTGACACTTGTGATCAATTATGATGTTCCAATGGAAAAAGAGAGTTATGTCCATCGGACAGGCCGAACCGGCCGCGCAGGTAATGAAGGAAAAGCCATTACATTTGCGACACCTTATGAAGGAAAATTCGTTAAAGCCATTGAACGCTATATTGGCTTTGAAATACCAATAGTGGATGCACCAAAGCCACATGAAGTTGCTGGTAACCAGGCTGCTTTCGACGAAAAAATAAGCGGACGGCGAGTCGTAAGAAATAATAAAACGGCAAGAATTAACCAAGATATCATGAAACTATATTTTAACGGTGGAAAAAAGAAGAAGCTTCGAGCGGTAGATTTTGTTGGAACTATAGCGAAAATTCCTGGAGTTTCTACAGAGGATATTGGAATTATTACGATCCAAGATCAAATGTCCTATGTTGATATACTAAATGGGAAAGGCTCGCTCGTTTTACAAGCGATGGAGAATACAACTATAAAAGGAAAGAAGTTAAAAGTTAGTAAAGCCCTTAAATAATGAAAACCACCAAGGACGAGAGGGCTGTACAAATGAAAATAGGTTATTTCTGAAAAACGATAGCATGATTATAAATATATAACTAAAGCACCGAAAAGCTTAAAATAGGAGTAAATGACATACATCCCTATAGTGATATATTTTTTCAAAATAATTATTAAATTCAGAATATTTGATTGACATCATCTCTTCTGTAGAGTAGTATGTAAATGAAATCTATACTAGCGGATGAATATTATGGGAGAGACCAAACATATTGTTTGGCACCGAAGGAGCAAGTCCCCAAAAACGGGGTAACAATCTCTCAGGTAAAAGGACCATGATAGGACGCGTCTCTGGAGAGAGCCATGTGCCACCAAAGGAGTTAAACTCTCAGGTAAAAGGACAGAGGAAAGATAGAAGAATATCTATCTTTCCCCCTGTCTTTTTTTGTTGGGGAAAGATAGCACAAACTAAAAAAGGAGGATTGTGCTATAAAATTTAGGAAGGAATGAGTCTCTGGGGGACTGCAATGGAACCACAGGAAGGTTAAGTTTGATTCATCTAAATTGTAAGCGCTTTTTTAATGTGGTTAAGGGGTAGTATTCTATTAAACTTTGATTGGGATATGAATTTGCAATGAATAGGATTTAAATTTAAAAGATTTAACTGATTAGTAAATTGTAAATATCCCGGGAAAAGTAAAGGGGGAAATCGAATGAAAGAACAAAAATTGGAAAGAGGCCTAAAAAACAGGCATGTACAACTAATCGCTATTGGTGGAGCCATCGGAACGGGATTATTTCTTGGTGCAGGAAAATCTATTCATTTAGCAGGACCATCGATTTTATTTGCTTATATAATTACGGGGGCCATTTGTTTTTTAATCATGCGCGCCCTTGGCGAACTTCTCTTATCCAATTTGGACTATCATTCTTTTGTTGACTTTGTAAGAGACTATTTAGGTAATATGGCAGCCTTTATCACTGGCTGGACCTACTGGTTCTGCTGGATTTCTATTGCTATGGCAGACTTAACAGCAGTTGGTCTCTATACCCAATATTGGTTTCCCAATGTTCCGCAGTGGATGCCAGGATTAATTGCTCTTGTGATTTTATTAATTATGAACCTTACAACCGTTAAACTTTTTGGTGAAATGGAATTCTGGTTTGCCTTAATTAAAGTCATCGCAATTATCGCCCTGATTGTGGTTGGTATTTTCATGATTTTTAAAGGCTTCTCAACGAATTCAGGACCTTCTGCTTTCACGAATTTGTGGAAACATGGCGGCATGTTCCCGAATGGAATCAATGGATTTGTACTCTCCTTCCAGATGGTCGTTTTTGCCTTTGTAGGCATTGAACTTGTGGGACTTACTGCAGGTGAAACCGAAAATCCGGAAAAAGTGATTCCAAAGGCAATCAATAATATCCCCATTCGAGTATTTCTTTTCTATCTTGGTGCGCTAGTGGTCATCATGAGCATTTATCCTTGGAACGCGATAAATCCAGCGAAGAGCCCATTTGTCCAAGTTTTCGTAGCAGTTGGCATCGCTGCTGCTGCTGGTATTGTCAATTTTGTCGTCCTAACATCCGCGGCTTCAGCCTGTAACAGCGCGGTCTTCAGTACTAGCCGGATGATATACTCACTTGCAAAAGATAAAAATGCTCCTGACTCATTTGCAAAACTTACTTCACGAAAAGTACCTTCAAATGCATTGTTCTTTTCTACTGTAGTGATTCTAATTGCTGTGATATTGAACTATGTTATGCCAGAGGGAGTATTTACCCTAATCACCAGTATCTCTACTGTATGTTTCATCTTTATTTGGGGAATTACGGTCATCAGCCATTTAAAATACCGTAAAACTAGACCGGATTTGGCAAAAGTCAACCAGTTTAAATTGCCGCTATATCCATTTTCTAATTACTTAATACTTGCTTTCCTAGCTTTTGTTCTTGTTGTGCTTGCTCTTGCAGAAGATACTCGTATTGCTTTATTTGTTACTCCAGTCTGGTTTATTATGCTAATTGGCATTTATAAGATACGGAGTATGAAAGCAAACCAGGATGATCAAGTAAATCAGGAAACGATAGTAGATATTAAACCGTAACGTAAATTTTTGTTATCGTTTTCAAAAAAACACTTGACTTGGATTACGTTAACAACTATTCTGAAAATAACAAAAAAATAGAGCGGATGACAGTTGTGGGAGAGTGCAAGATTTACACGCCACCGAAGGAGCAAGTTCCAAAAAAACCCTTGGAATAAATCTCTCAGGTAGATGGAACCACAGCTGGACGCAACTCTGGAGAGCGCATAATAAGAGATGCCACCAAAGGGGATGTTCTTCACAGAACTAAACTCTCAGGTAAAAGGACAGAGAAGGGACAAAGAGCTTTTAAGCTACCCTTCTTCTGTCCTTTTTTGCGTGCAAAAAAATCGTGTATGGATAATGAAAATAAGAGTTCCATTTTCCATTTTGACACATGAAAGGGTAGTTTGAGCGATATTCAAGGAGGAGTAGGAATGGGATTACAACAAAATGATTCAACTATTTTTGAAGCAATAAGGAATGAGCAGCAGCGCCAGCTTCAAACATTGGAGTTGATTGCATCTGAAAACTTCGTGAGCCCTGATGTGTTAGAAGCAATGGGAAGTGTGATGACCAATAAATATGCGGAAGGCTACCCAGGGAAGCGCTACTATGGCGGCTGCGAAGTGGTCGATGTCGCAGAACAAACAGCAATAGACCGCGTAAAGGAACTTTTTGGCGCCAAATATGCAAATGTCCAACCACACTCTGGTGCACAGGCCAATTTTGCTGTATTCTTCGCACTGCTTCAGCCTGGTGATAAAGTGATGGGAATGAATCTCTCACAAGGGGGGCACCTAACTCATGGAAGCCCTGTAAGTGTTTCAGGAAAATGGTTTGACATTGTCTCCTATGGCGTTAGAGAGGATACTCAATTGATTGACTATGATGAACTAGAAGCAATTGCAAATAAAGAAAAACCAAAATTGATTATTGCCGGGGCTAGTGCTTACCCAAGAGAGATTGATTTCGCGCGCTTTAGAGAAATTGCTGATCAAGTTGGCGCAAAGCTAATGGTCGATATGGCCCATATTGCCGGGCTTGTTGCAGCCGGACAACATCCGTCGCCGGTTCCATATGCGGATGTTGTAACGAGCACTACTCATAAAACTTTAAGGGGCCCGCGGAGCGGAATTATTTTAACAAATGACGAAGAAATCATTAAAGCGATTAACAAATCAGTGTTCCCAGGGATCCAAGGCGGTCCGCACATGCACATTATTGCAGCCAAGGCGGTTGCTTTTAAAGAAGCATTGCAGCCAAGCTTTAAGGAATATGCAAAACAAGTTATTGATAATGCAGCCACACTTGGCGAGACATTAAAAAATGAAGGGGCAGCCCTTGTCTCAGGTGGAACAGATAACCATATTGTTCTTGTAGATTTACGTCCATGGAACTTAACAGGAAAAGCAGCCGAAAAATTATTAGAAGAAGCTGGCATCACCGTTAATAAAAATACGATTCCTTATGACCCAGAAAAGCCGTTTGTGACAAGCGGTATCCGGATGGGAACAGCGGCTTTAACGACACGGGGTATGAAGCAGGACGAAATGGTGAGAATCGGAAAAGTCATTGCATCTGTTCTAAAGAGTAAAGGGGACCAAGTCGTGCTTGAGAAAGCAAAGGAAACAACGAAAACCATTTGTGACGCTTTCCCGTTATTTGAACAAGCCATCACCGTATAAGAAAGGGGCATTTGAATGGAATTTCAAAGTTGTTTTGACATAATCGGTCCGATTATGGTGGGGCCGTCAAGTTCTCATACAGCCGGTGTCGTATCAATCGGAAAATTTATATACGAATTATTGGAAGACTGTCCGCAGGAAGCAAATATTGTCTTTTATGATTCTTTTGCTGAAACCTATCAAGGTCATGGAACTGATAAAGCACTTCTTGGCGGATTACTTGGGATGGATACGGATGATTCACGAATAAAAAATTCATTAGATTGGGCTAAAAAGGATGGGATGGAGTACAGGTTCGAATTTGCAGAGGACTGTGAGTATTATGACCATCCAAATATAGCAATTGTAACAGCAAAATGGGAGGAACATGTTGTAAAAGTGGGCGGCGTATCACTAGGTGGCGGTTTATCGAAAATCTTTATGATTAACGACGAAATGGTCGATATCCGTTTGAGTGCCGGCGATGATTTTGCCACTCTTGCTCGTCATTATCAACCGAAAAGGAAACAACTGATGGGGGCAAAATAATGGAAATTCAATCGATGAGAGAGCTGATCGATGCTTGTGAAAGGGAACATAGATCCATTGGTGACATGATGTTGATGATGGAAGTAAAAAGATCAGGCAAAGACCGAGAAACCATTATTGGCATGATGGAAGAACGGCTGCTCAAAATGAAAGAAGCGGTTGAGTGCGGTATAAAGGACTCTTCAGCCGCCCCTAGCGGAATTTCCGGCGGTGATGCCGTAAAGATGAATGATTATATGAATCAAGGTAAATCCTTGTCAGGAAATTATATTAGCAATGCAATGACTTTTTCGTTGGCTACCTCAGAAAACAATGCGCGAATGGGTGTCATTGTAGCAACGCCAACTGCAGGGGCAGCCGGCATTTTGCCAGGGGTATTGTTTTCACTTCATAAAAATGATGGGACGCCGTTTAAAGAGTTAGTCATGGGGTTGTTTACGGCAAGCATGCTCGGTTATGTCATCGCGAACCGTTCCTTCATATCCGGAGCAGCCGGGGGGTGCCAGGCGGAGGTCGGTTCGGCAACGGCCATGGCCGCCGGAACCATTGTTGAGCTAAAAGGGGGCACACCACAGCAAGCTGTAAATGCAACGGCGATAGCGATGAAGTCACTTTTGGGTTTGGTTTGTGACCCAGTAGCAGGACTTGTGGAAGTTCCTTGCATTAAGCGGAATGTGATCGGAACCTCCATCGCTTTTTCAGCAGCTGACATGTCCCTTGCTGGGATTGAGAGTCGTATTCCTTGTGATGAAGTTATAGAAGCCATGTATAGGGTTGGAAAAGAAATGCCTCGGACACTGCGTGAAACCGCACTCGGCGGACTGGCAACGACTGAAACTGGTAAACAAGTAAAAGAACGACTATTCTGCAGGAAATCATAGGGGGAAACAGGATGAGTACGGAAACAGGATTAAGGCAAACACCACTTTTCGAAACGTATGGAAAATATGGAGCGAAGGTGATCGATTTTGGCGGCTGGGCACTTCCAGTCCAGTTTTCAAGCATTTTAGATGAGCATGAGGCGGTCCGAACCAAAGCAGGACTCTTTGATGTCTCTCATATGGGTGAAGTGCTTGTTGAGGGGAAAGATGCAGAGAGTTACATCAACTACCTTGTCACCAACGATGTGACAAAGCTTGCCATCAATCAAGCACAGTATACAGCCATGTGCTATCCAGACGGCGGAACAGTCGATGATCTACTAGTCTACAAACTAGATAATGAAAAATATTTACTCGTCATTAATGCCGCCAACATTGAGAAAGATTTCAACTGGATGCAGAAACAGGCAAAAGGAGAGATGACGCTTCAAAATATTTCGAATGAAACCGCCCAGCTTGCCATTCAAGGTCCAAAAGCGGAAGGGATCTTGCAAAAGCTAACTGGTACAGATCTATCCAAAATAGGCTCCTTTTATTTTGCCCAACATGTGGCTGTTGCCGGTGTAGCGGATGTCCTCTTATCCCGGACGGGTTACACAGGAGAAGATGGTTTTGAGCTATATTTAGCCGCTGATCAAGCGGAAACTCTTTGGGGAAAACTTTTAGAAGCAGGCAGTGAGGACGGCTTAAAGCCATGTGGACTTGGTGCACGTGACACACTTCGCTTAGAAGCTCGTCTAGCACTCTATGGTCAAGAACTATTAGGTGATATTAGTCCGCTTGAAGCAGGAATCGGCTTCGCCGTGAAACTGAAAAAAGAAAGTGATTTTATCGGAAAAGCCGCCCTTTTAGCCCAGAAAGAAGCAGGATTAACACGCAAATTAGTTGGGCTTGAAGTTACTGGACGAGGCATACCGCGTCATGGTTATAAGGTATTTTCAGAGGGTGGGGAAGAGATAGGTGTTGTGACATCTGGAACTCAATCACCTACTTTAAAGCAAAGCGTTGGTCTGGCACTTATTTCTGCAGAACATAGTCCAGTAGGAACACCGTTAAAAGTGGAAATCCGAAATAAGCTGATTGATGCGATTGTGGTGAAAACACCATTTTATAAAAGAGGTTAATAGACTATCAGAATGTGTTTTTCTACTCGATTGATTTGATTGGGAATTAACAAACGAATTTAAAAAATGAGAGGAAGTATAATCAATGACAAACGCGACTGCAAGCTTACTATATAGCAAGGAACATGAGTGGGTTTTACAATTAGATGGAAATCGAGTGCGAATTGGAATTTCTGATTATGCCCAAAAACAGTTAGGAGATATCGTATTTGTGGAAAGTCCACAAGTTGAGGATGACGTAACTGCGGATGAATCCATGGGAACGATTGAATCGGTTAAAGCGGTTTCTGAAATTTACGCACCAGTTTCAGGAACAGTGGTTCGGATTAATGATGAGTTAGAAGACGCCCCAGAAACCATTAATGCCTATCCATTCAGCAAAGGCTGGTTAGTAGAAGTGGAAATGTCCAGTCCAGAAGAATTGGAATCCCTTTTATCTGAAACTGAGTATCTAGCATTTATCAATGGAGGAGAGGAATAGAATGACATCCACTTACAGATATCTCCCTGATACGAAACAAGATCAAGAGGAAATGCTCGCATTTTTAAATATGTCATCTATCGCTGAATTGTTTGAGGACATTCCAGCTGAAATTCAACTCCAAGGGGAGTTACATATACCAAAAGCTGACCCTGAACCACTTCTTTTGAAAAAAATGAATCGGCTCGCTTCCAAAAACAAGAATGCAAACCAATATCCAACCTTTTTGGGTGCTGGAACTTATGATCACTACATTCCTAGTGTTGTGAACCACATGATTTCACGATCCGAATTTTATACTGCCTATACACCCTATCAGCCGGAAATCAGCCAAGGAGAATTACAAGCGATTTTTGAATTTCAAACCATGGTTTGTGAGTTGACAGGAATGGATGTCGCCAATTCTTCGATGTACGATGGGTTTACCTCACTTGCAGAAGCGGCATCACTCGCTGTTTCATCTACAAGACGCTCGAAGGTACTTGTTTCAAAGGCCGTTCATCCTGAATCACGGGCTATCTTAAATACGGTGGCAAGCGGACAAGGGTATACAGTAGAAGAATTGAATCTTGCTAATGATGTGACTGACTTAAAAAATTTGGCTGAACAAATCGATAAGGGGACAGCTGCTATTATTGTTCAATATCCAAACTTCTTTGGTTCGATTGAAGATTTGGCTGAATTGAAGAAAATCGCCGCAGCAAATGGTGCATTGTTCATCGTAAGTTCCAATCCACTGGCACTCGCACTCCTTGAAGCTCCTGGTAAGCTTGGAGCAGATATCGTGATCGGGGATATGCAGCCATTAGGAATCCCAATGTCATTTGGCGGTCCGCATTGTGGTTATTTTGCTGTAAGTAAGAAATTGATGCGAAAAATCCCTGGAAGAATTGTTGGACAAACGACAGATGAGAAAGGGCAGCGCGGCTTTGTCCTAACCCTTCAAGCACGCGAACAGCATATCCGCCGTGATAAGGCTTCATCCAATATTTGTTCCAATCAGGCCTTAAATGCACTTGCCTCTGCTGTTTGTATGAGTGCACTTGGAAAGCAGGGAATTCGTGAAATGGCCCAGCTAAACTTTGAAAAAGCCGATTATATGGCTAAATGCTTGCAAAATAAAGGCTTTGTGATTACTAATCATGCGCCATTCTTTAATGAATTTGTAGTCGAACTTCCTCTTCCGGTGAAAGAGGTTAACGCAAAATTGCTTGAGGCGGGATTTATCGGCGGCTTCGATTTAGCGAGTGATTATAGCTTTGAAAATCATATGCTGATCGCTGTAACCGAGCAGAGGACAAAAGAAGAGATTGACCAATTGATCGAGGTACTGGAGGCTGTTGTAAATGGTTGAATATAATGATCTTATTTTTGAAATTAGTCGTCAAGGACGCGTTGGTTCAAGCCTTCCGGAATGTGATGTAGAAAAGATCGAGCTTCAGCAAAAACTTCCGAAACACTTAATTCGAGAAACGCCGGCAGAACTTCCGGAGGTATCAGAACTGCAGCTTGTCCGCCATTATACAGCCCTTTCGAATAAAAACCATGGGATCGATAACGGTTTCTATCCGCTTGGTTCTTGTACAATGAAGTACAACCCAAAAATTAATGAAGATGTAGCCCGTTTGGAAGGGTTTAGCCGTATTCATCCATACCAGCCAACTGAAACGGTACAGGGCGCATTAGAAGTTTTATATGAATTACAGGAAGAACTAGCTGTTATCACAGGAATGGATGCAGTGACATTACAGCCTTCAGCAGGAGCACAAGGGGAATGGACAGGATTAATGATGGTCAAAGCCTATCATAAGCAAAAAGGGGAAGTACGAACAAAAGTCCTTGTTCCGGACTCCGCTCATGGAACCAATCCTGCAAGCGCATCGGTTGCTGGTTATGAAACGATAACGATTCCATCCAATGAGCAAGGGTTAGTCGACCTGGAAGAATTAAAGAAACATCTGGATGATAATACAGCTGCCCTGATGCTGACAAATCCGAATACGCTCGGTCTGTTTGAGAAGGAAATCGTGGAAATTGCTCATGTTGTTCATGAAGCAGGCGGCTTATTATATTATGACGGTGCAAATGCGAATGCGATTTTAGGAAAAACAACGCCTGGTACAATGGGCTTTGACATCGTCCATTTAAATCTTCATAAAACATTTACGACACCACACGGCGGCGGTGGCCCGGGTGCTGGTCCTGTCGGGGTAAAAGAAAAACTGATTCCGTTTCTACCTGTTCCACGAGTAGTCAAAGCAGAGGATCAATATGCGTTAGATTATAACCAGCCTCAATCGATTGGTCGTGTGAAAGGCTATTATGGGAACTTCGGAATTCTCTTACGCGCGTACACCTATATTCGCACCATGGGACCTGAAGGGTTACGTCAAGTATCGGAAGGCGCCGTTCTTCATGCGAACTATCTTCGCAAGAAGCTTGAGCCGTATTTTGAAGCACCGTATTTACAAATCTGCAAGCATGAATTTGTGTTATCCGGATCAAGACAGAAAAAGTTAGGGGTAAGAACACTGGATATGGCCAAACGTCTGCTCGATTTTGGCTACCATCCGCCTACCATTTACTTCCCACTGAATGTGGAGGAGTGTTTGATGATCGAACCGACGGAAACAGAGTCAAAGGAAACGATGGATGCCTTTGCTGATGTAATGATTCAAATTGCCAAAGAAGTAGAGGAAAACCCAGGCATTGTATTAGAGGCACCACATACAACGGTGATTGGCCGATTGGATGAAGTACAGGCAGCCAGACAACCGATTTTACGTTATACAAAAGAGGCATCTGCCGTGAAAGAAAAAGAAACGGTAAACGCATAAACTGAAACTCCATCTGTGCAAGCGATACGCTGCACAGATGATTTTCTATTAAATCAAGATTGAGAATAAGTTCCGTTCATAGGAGTGAATTAGATGGCCACCGAGTATGTACGTAAACCAGATTGGCTCAAGATTAAATTAAATACGAATGAACAATATACAGGCTTAAAAACGATGATGCGTGAAAAAAAGCTCCACACAGTCTGTGAAGAAGCCAAATGTCCGAACATTCATGAATGCTGGGCATCACGAAAAACAGCAACCTTTATGATTTTAGGCAGTATATGTACACGGGCTTGCCGATTCTGTGCAGTTCAAACGGGGCTGCCGACAGAGTTGGATTGGGAAGAGCCAGAGCGCGTCGCTGAATCTGTGGAGCAGATGGGGTTAAAGCATGTGGTAATTACAGCTGTGGCCCGCGATGATTTAAAAGACGGAGGAGCGGGAGTGTTTGCGGAAACCGTCAGAGCCGTCAGACGTCGTAATCCATTTTGCAGTATTGAAGTTCTACCATCCGATATGAATGGGGAATACGACAACTTAAAAGCCTTAATGGATGCGAAGCCCGACATTTTAAATCACAATATTGAAACAGTAAAACGGTTATCACCAAAAATTAGAGCAAGGGCTACTTACGAACGGTCCCTTGAGTTTTTGCGCCGCGCAAAGGAGCTCAATGCCGCGATTCCAACCAAATCAAGCATTATGATTGGTCTTGGCGAAACAAAAGAGGAAATAATCGAAACGATGGATGATCTTCGCCAGAACCAGGTCGATATTATGACAATCGGCCAATATTTACAGCCTACTAAACATCATTTAAAGGTCCAAAAATATTGGAGTCCACAAGAGTTTGCTGAACTAAAATCAATTGCGATGTCAAAAGGATTTAGTCACTGCGAAGCCGGTCCACTTGTTCGCTCCTCCTATCACGCAGATGAACAGGTGCATGCAGCAAAGGCCAACGCGTAAGGAAGGTCACAAAGCGATAGGAGAAGTGAGGTCCTATGATAATAAAAATGACGGAAGCAGCCATAGACAAATTAAAAGAATTGGCTGAGATTAACGAGGGAATCCCTCGGATTGATGCCGAAGTAGCAGGCGGATGCGGGATAACCGTTAAGTTTTCGATTCTGTTTGATGAACCGCGTCGAAACGATTTATGTATGGAAATCGAAGGGATCCAACTTCGAATGGATCGCTTCACAAAACGATATTTAGATGAAGAAACCGAAATTGATTATCAAGACGAACAGGGTTTCCTAGTCGGAGACAGCTTTACCTCGAGTTCTTGTGCCATCGAGCTCGATTAATTGGAGGCTGGGAGATTCACCTTTTTTACCTATAGCTTTCCTTTAGATTTCATCGACAATAGAAAAAGGGGAAATGAACATGACAAAAGAATACGACATTGTGATCATCGGCGGGGGACCCGGCGGATATGTCGCAGCGATTCGTGCCTCCCAATTGGGCTTTAAAGTGGCGGTAGTTGAAAAAGGGAAAGTCGGCGGAACATGTCTTCATGCCGGATGTATCCCATCAAAGGCCTTATTGCGAAGTGCAGAACTATACGCGCAAACAAAAAATGCCCGCGCATTTGGTATCATCGCTCCAGAAGTTGCACTTGATTTTTCATTGGTACAAGACAGGAAAGAAGACATTAAGGACCGCCTGTTTAAAGGGATCCAGCATTTAATGAAAAAAGGAAAAATCGATGTATATGAAGGAAAAGGAAGTATCCTAGAATCAAAGGATGTTTTAATACAATTAAATAATGAGGAAGGGGATGTCATTGTAAGTCCGCGGAATATTTTAATTGCCACAGGTTCGCGGCCAAGAACATTTCAAGGCTTGGAGGCGGATGGGAAATATGTCATGACGTCAGATGAAGCTTTAGAAATGGAAACGTTGCCAAAATCAATCATCATTGTTGGCGGCGGAGTAATTGGAATCGAGTGGGCATCGATGCTCGTAGATTTCGATGTACAGGTGACAGTACTTGAATATGCCGATCGTATTTTACCGACAGAGGATAAAGACGTTTCAAAGGAAATCCAACGGTTACTAAAGAAAAAAGGAGTAAAAATTGTCACAGGAGCAAGGGTTCTTTCAGAAACGCTTGAAAAAGGCGAGGGTGTTTCAATTAAGGCGGAGCATAAAGGGAAAGAAGTGTCCTATTCTGCAGACAAACTTTTAGTATCAGTAGGCAGGCTGCCAAATGTAGAAGGAATTGGGCTTGAAAAAACTGCGGTTGAAATGAAAGGCATGTTTATCAAAACAAATGAATTCTATCAAACGGAAGAAGCCAATATCTACGCCATTGGCGATTGCATCGGAGGATTACAGCTTGCTCATGTCGCTTCACATGAAGGCATTATTGCAGTTGAACATATGGCAGGGGAAAACCCGAACATGCTTGATCCCACTCTAGTTCCAAAATGTGTCTACTGCAGTCCAGAAGTAGCGAGTGTTGGCCTCACAGAAGAGGAAGCGAAGGAGAGCGGATTTCAAGTTAAAACCGGAAAATTCTCATTCCGAGCAATCGGAAAGGCCCTCGTATTAGGCGAATCAGACGGATTCATCAAACTGGTTGTTGAAGAAGGTACGGATAAACTGTTAGGAGCCCATATGGTCGGTCCCCATGTAACGGATATGATCACAGAGGTTGGTTTAGCCCGTGTATTGAATGCAACTGCTATGGACATTGCTCATACGATCCATCCACATCCGACCTTATCCGAAGCGATTGGTGAAGCAGTGTTATCTATAGATGGAAAGGCCATTCATGGTTAATCCGAAAATATTAAGAATAATCGTCTCACAAAAATAGTTTAGCAGTCTGAGAGGATTCCTGATAGGTTGGAAGGATTGCCCTTCTAATCAATTGATTTTACATGAACCATTGGCGAAGGGATGGTGGAAGAATGAGTACAAAAGAAAACCTTAACCGTGCGAAATTATTAATTTCTTGTCCAGAAAAGCCTGGTATTATTTCAAAAGTTACCAATTTTTTATTAGAACATAAAGCAAATATTGTCCATTTTGACCAACATACGACAGATCCACACTCAGGTGTATTTTTTATGCGAATTGAGTTTGAAATGGAAGTCATGGATGCCTCAATTGAGAAGCTAGAACAGGATTTACATGTAATGGGACGGGACTATAAGTTAGAATGGCAGTTGAGCAGTACCAACAAAAGAAAGCAAATGGCCATCTTTGTTTCCAAAGCAGACCATTGTCTTAATGAGCTTCTCTTGCGCTGGAAGTCTAAGGAAATCCAAGTAGATATCCCGATGGTCATCAGTAATCATCCCGACTTAAAAGCGGTTGTTGAGGGGTATGGCATCCCTTTTTATCATATCCCCATGTCACATGAAACAAAAGAAGAGGCCGAACAGAAAGCATTAGAGCTGTTGGAAGGGAAAGTAGACTTTATTGTCCTGGCCAGGTATATGCAGATTCTTTCCCCAAAATTTATTTCTCATTTTCCGAATAAAATCATTAATATCCATCACTCGTTCTTACCGGCATTTGTGGGAGCGAATCCTTATGTGAGAGCGTTTAACCGCGGTGTAAAGTTAATCGGAGCAACGGCTCATTACGTTACCAATGATCTTGATGAAGGACCAATCATCGAACAAGATGTCCAACGGATTAATCATCGTTATACAGTTGAGGATTTAAAGACCGCCGGACGTCATGTCGAGAAAAAGGTCCTTGCTGAAGCAGTTTCCTGGCATGTTGAAGATAAAGTACTTGTCCATGGCAATAAAACGATTGTTTTTACATAAGTTTAGCGGCAGATGATAGGAGATGGTTTTTTTGGCAGAAAATGAACATGTACTAGGCGTTATTCATTTCGTATTAGCTATTCTGTGGATCTGTTTTTTTATCAAAAGTAAACGAAATCATACCGTAAACTACATACATATCATGTTGCTGCTATTTGCCGTTGGTATTTTAATTAATACACTATTTAATGTGATGAATCGTTTGTAGTATTAGGATAGTAGAAAAAAAGTTTGCGGAAGATTTGTTATCTGCAAGCTTTTTTTTATCTCAGAAATTGGTATGAAATATCCTAGTTGCCGATTGAGGTACAGGACTCCAGTAGTTAGATTAATGAAAGAATTATAGTTTTAAGAAAATACCGAAGGATAAGTAAATAATGGTTATAATTGATTTCCAATAAGAATAATTGAATAGTAGAAGTCTTTCGGACAACCATTGTCATGAACATACATGTTCATGCTTTTTTTATAAAAGTAAAAGGCTGTAAAACAAAATAAACAAAAGAATGCGAACCACTTTCTCTTGTTTCATTTATGTTAGGGATTTTTTAGGGGGGATTGTATTGGATAGCAAAGAGAGCATTTTGAAAAAGGAAGGACGGAAGTTTCCTGGAGCGACATACTCAGAGGTAGTATTGGCACCTGCTTATGAGCACGCCAAACAAACTTTACTAGAGCCGATGCTGGAAATCCATAAAGCCCATCTAATTATGCTGGTGGAACAAGGATTGTTGGAGGTGAGTGGAGCATCCCAAATCCTGAATGGTATTAACGCACTGGATAAGAAGGCACTTCTTCAGTCCACCTATGATGGACAATATGAGGATCTCTTTTTCCTGGTAGAAAGCCAAATCATGAACGTTGCCGGCGAAATGGGTGGAAGTTTGCACCTTGCCAGGAGTCGCAACGATATGGGGGTTGCCATGTACAGGATGGTTCTTAGGGACAAGATTCTTCTCGCCATTGAGGCGCTGCTTTCCTTTCAAGAAACCCTTTTGAGTGTGATCGATATCTATAAGGAAACCATTGTCCTGGGGCATACTCATACGCAGCAGGCCCAGCCGATGACGTTTTCCCATTATTTACTGGGAATGTACGATGTCCTAGACCGTGACTTAAAAAGATTAAAGGCAGCCTATGATACATGCAATGCCAGTCCTCTCGGTGCAGCGGCCTTCACTACGACTGGATTTCCGATTGACCGAAAAAGGATTGCAGAGTTATTAGGATTCCCGAAAATCATCAAGAGTGCCTATGATTCAATTGGAGGAGCCGATTATTTAGGAGAAATTGCCACAGCGATCCAATTAACCTTTATCAATCTAGGCCGATTTTCGCAAGATCTTCTCTTATGGTCCAGTCAGGAATTTTCAGCGATCCGTGTGGCAGACCCCTATGTGCAAACGAGTTCGATTATGCCGCAAAAAAGAAATCCCGTTTCACTTGAGCATATTCGGGCATTAAGCTCAAGCGGAATTGGAAATGCCCAAACTGTACTTCAAATGTTACATAACACACCATACGGAGATATAAACGATACGGAAGATGACCTTCAGCAGTATTTATGGAAGGGCCTGCAGCTTATTGATCAAGTTTTTCGGCTAACAAAAGTGGTGGTTGGAACGATTGAAGTAAATGAAGCACTGTTAAAAAGAAGGGCCCAAGAGAGTTTTGCGACGATTACCGAATTAGCCGATACGCTGTTTAGGGAAGCAAACATCCCGTTCCGCACCGCTCATTCCATTGCCAGCGGGGTGTTGAAAATTGCCTTGGCCAGAGGCTTGAATGCAACTCATGTCACATCTCTACTCGTTGATGAGGCGGCAAAAGCAGTTGTCGGAGTTTCGTTGAATTTACCGGAGGAGGTCATTCGAACCGCAATGGACCCAGAACACTTTATTAAAATTCGGTCGCTGCCTGGCGGACCAGCACCGGAGGAAATGAAGCGGGCCATTGTGGAAAGGGAAGCTAGTCTACAACACCATCTTTCTTTACACCATATGGAGGTTAATCGAATGAAGGTTTGTATGGAAAAACTTGATCAACTGACAAGCAGGTGGGGTAAAAAGGGTGACATGGAACCTTAAAGGTTGACGAGTAATAAAACATAAAAAAGCTGATCTTATTACCGAAGGCTTCAGTAAGATGGAGCCCGTATAAGTCACCACCCACCAGAAACCAGCCCTGGTGGAGAGGTGAATATCTTAGATTAATTTCCTTTCCTTTTCCCTCCGAAGAAGCTGTATGCCAGAAATATAATGAGGATTATCCCTAGGCTGATAAATAAGCCGTAACGCTCATTCGGTCTAAAAAGCCCACCGCATAAAACAAAGACGATCAGAACAATTCCCGAATAGGAAGTAAATGGTGACCCCGACATTTTAAAAGACACCTTTGACTGATCCAAATAGGTTTTCCGATACTTAATTTGGGAGGCAAGAATGATACACCAGTTTAATATTAGTGTTACACCTGCTGCCGTTGTTAAATATTCGTATACGGTACTCGGAAGAAATAAGGAGACAATAATCGCTGCTGCTAGTCCTAAAAATCCTAGCAGCAAGGCATGTAAAGGAACACCTTTTTTCGTGGTTTTGGAAAAGGTCTTGGGTGCTTCTCCATCATTTGATAAGGATACCATGACCTTCGTGATCGAAAACAAGGACCCCACCATCGTAGAAAATGCCGCACTAATGATTATGATGTTAAAAATGGTGCCAAGATATGGGATGGGAAAGTTTGACAAGGCTGTAACAAACGGGCTTTCTCCTTCATCGATTTTTGTCCAGCTAACCATTGAAACCACCATAAACAAAGATAGTACATACAGGCACAAAAGGGTGATGATTAGGACGATACCCGATTTACTAACATCCTTTTTATGTTTTAGCTCGTTTGAAGTGACTCCGATTACCGCAATCCCCCCGAATGAAAATAGGGCAAAAATTAGGGAAGACCACCAGCCAGTAAAACCGTGCGGGAACAAGCTGGTCATATGGAACACCGTTCCCGGATGAATTCTGGTGGTTCCAGCTGAAATGACCCCAAACAGCAGCAATAACCCAAAAAGGATAAATATCACCAATGTGGATATTTTCACTACGGCAAATAATGTCTCGATTTTGCCGAAATTTCTCATCCCTAAAAGATTAATCCCAAGTCCAAGTACCGAATAAATAATCGCAAATATCCATAATGGCACATGATGAAACCAGTATTGGGTAAAAATGGATAATGCAGTCACTTCGCTTGACATGATAAGAACGCCTGATATCCAATACATCCATCCACTTACAAACCCAATCCGTTCCCCGAAGGCTAAGCGTGCATAAGTTCGGAACGACCCTGGCTGAGGGTCATGTACTGACATCTCTGCCAGTGCACTGAAGGCTAAAAACGCAATGATTCCACCCAGCAGGTAGGCAAATATCATTGAGGTCCCTGCAGTTTTAATGGATAGTCCGGTCCCCAATAAAAAGCCGGCCCCGATAATCGAACCAATACCAATCAGGGACAACTGCCACCATTGAATCCCCTTTGTATTCCCTTTTTCTCGTTCATGCTTCTTGCTATTATTTACCATCTGTTTGACAGTATGCTCATTTCGCATTTAATGTGTCCTCCTTAAATACTGACTTCTAACCTCTATTTAGACTAAATAAACAGCTTTAAACATTAAAAAATGATGAGAATGATAGGAAGTCGGAATTACTAGAAAACGATTAATATTTACCCACATTACTTCCCAAATACTTTTTGGGAAAAGGGAACTAGGGAGCGAATCTAGGCCAATATGGATTCATTTGGCCGTTTGGATGAACACCTGCTCTCTTGTGTTTTGAGGGTAAGTTTCATTGACCGATTCTTACAAAAAATGGTTCACTTGGGCAATGAGAGACGGTTCCATTTACCGTCTAAGGATAAAAAGCTGGCTTGCGGGCAATGAAACCAGGTTTGATTTACCGTTTTAGGTAATAAAACTGGCTCGCGGGCAATGAGAGATGGTTTCATTTATCGTCTTAGGCAAAAAAACTCCCTCGCGGGCAATGAAATCTGAAATTAGCCTTAAAAAATAAACCTTTTGTTTAACACAATGAAGAAAAGGTTATATGAATATAGAAAACTTGAAGGAGGTATAGAGATGTCACACGAACAATATCAATCTGTTATTGAATCTCTCCATGAATGTATGGTATCTTGTAACCACTGTTTCGATGCTTGTTTGGAAGAGGAGAATGTTGGAATGATGTCGAAATGTATCCGCTTAGACCGGGAGTGTGCGGATATTTGCTCCTATTTAGAACAGGCGATTGTCAGAGGAACACCATTCATTTCCGAATTAGCACAAGTGTGTGCAACAATTTGTGAAGAATGTGGAAAAGAGTGTCAAAACCACCAACATCAACATTGTCAAAATTGCGCAGAGGCATGCTTAAGGTGTGCAGAAGCTTGTAGAAAGTTAACTGCTTAAAACGATTGTTAAAACCATTAAACCGTTATAGAGAAAGAAGGTGTTTTCCTTTTGGAAAGCACCTTCTTCTCTACTATTGTTTAATCCTATCTATTGTTTAAAAAAGTTTTAAGGAAAAAGTAATTAAGCTAAATGAGGGCTAGATTTTAAAGGAAATAAGATTTTACCCATGTACAAACTTCCGGCCAAAATTTAGCCGGAAGCTTTACAACTATATAGACCTGATTAGATTACCAGTTGTAATGTATCAGAATCTTTATCTAATTTAAAGGCAACTTTCTTATCTCCACAAACAAGATCATAATCACCAAGATATCCTTCAAATGAAACCGTACCGTTTTCATCAGTCTGGCATGACATATTTGTATGCCAGTCATTTTTAATCAGTTTTTTTACTACTTCATAGGAAGGTTTTGGGCTATTATCTGTTCTGATAAATCCAGCAGGAGCACCTAACCATGCCCCATCATCACTGAAGGACCAGGCTGTAATAGCTTCAACCAGAGGATGTTTAAACAGAATAGAATACATTTCTTCTACTTCTTTTGCCTGGCGTTCTTCAAATTCAGGTGTGGATGGCCATTCGGGAATCTGATAATCATTAAGGTCTTCAATTTGAGATGGCATAGGATGACCAGATGTCAATGTGTTCTCTGTAAAGTGAAGGGGAAGTCCAAAGTGTGAGAAACGATCTAAGACTTCTTCTAATTTCTCACGTCCCCAATAACCCTGATGCTGATGTGATTGAATACCAATCGCATCAATTGAGACACCTGCATTTAAACATCCATCAATTAGAATCTCATAGTTAATAGATGTATTAAAGTCATTTAATAATAGAGTCGCACCAGGATTGAATTCACGTGTTTTGGCAAACATTTCTTTAATAATCCCAACTCGGCCAAGTTCTTTGCTAATTCTTGTAATACCATTGTCATACTTATCGAAGATAGGCATGATCACTACTTCATTGATCACATCCCACATATCGATTAATCCTTTAAAATCTGATACTTCCCGTTCAATTCTAGCAAACTGTGCTTTGAGGATTTCTTCATTGCTCATATCAAGAAGCCATGGAGCTGTTACGGTGTGCCAGCAAAGAGGATGTCCTTTCACGGTTACGTTTCTTTCTTTAAACCACTGAGCGGCGGCCTTTAATTCTTTCGTAAGTGGTTTTCCTTTTTCTGGCTCGAATGTTCCCCAATAGAAAGGTAATGTTGCAGAGTTAAATATGTCTAAGAACTTATCCAGTTTTTCTTCCAAAAAAGTAAGTCTGTCTGTTGGTACATTTTGATTGGCTACTTGGACTGCATCAAAAATGCCGCAGCCAAATAAGAACTTATATGGTTGGTCTGTTTAAGTGCTACTTCCTTTCCTGCAACAGGATTTCCTGATGTATCCACAAGTTTGATTGTCTTCCTTGACATACGGTGTGCAAATTCATTTGTTTGTCCCATTATATTGCCTCCGTTTCATAACCGTTTCGAATTGGTTCAACACAGAAAACGTTTTCACGTATCTTATCTAAATTCTACCAAACTTTGTTTGGTCAGACAACTAACTTTATAGCCTATAGTAAATTTTTTATAATTTTTTTCCTCTTAGTGCGAGGTCCTTTTTTAATAACTAGGGCAGCGAAAAGAAATATTATAATCAATACCCAATCTATTTTTATATTAATCTAGTGAAAAAATTGTGTTATGATAAAAATTGCATACAATAATATTCGGAATTTTCTTTTTACATATTTTCATGGGTTGGATTGTGTAATAAAAATAATCAAAAAAACTTTGGGGGAAACGGAATATCATGAAAAGAGACTATTGTTTTTTCATATTGGTATTTCTTATTTTTGCAAGCGGTTGCAGTAGAGGAGAAGAGTTTAAGATTGTATACTCCAATGGAAAAGTAAAGAATCCTCCATTGGAAAGTAATGAAAGTAAGCCAGTTATCATTGCAGTAGTTCCAAAACTGGTTAATATACCTTATTTCAATGCAGTGGAAGAAGGAGCTGCTGAAGCAGGAAAAGATCTTGGAATAAAGGTTATCTATAAAGGTCCTTCCGTTGCTGACGCTGACCAGCAAATAAGAGTAATCAACGAACTAATTGATCAAAAGGTGGATGTCATTGCCGTTTCCGCTAATGACCCAGATAAGTTAGTTCCAGTCTTAGAGAAGGCAAAAGGTCAGCATATTAAAGTCATTACATGGGATTCAGATACCCTCCCTAACTCAAGAGAGTTCTTTATCAACATGGTAAATCCGGAGACATTGGGAAGACATTTGATGGATACACTGGCTTGGAAACTAAATGAAGAAGGTGATTTTGCCATCATCACAGGAGCAAAATCGGCAGCAAATTTAAACAAATGGTTAAATTGGATACAAGTACAGCAAAGGGAGAATTATCCCAATATGCATCTAATCAAAATCGTCGCTTCAGATGATGACCCTCATAAAGCATATATACTCGCAAAGCAATTACTATCACAGTATCCACATTTAAAAGGCATTATTGGAAATTCTTCTGTTGGTCCGCCGGCCGCTGCTCAAGCTGTCAAAGAAGCAGGACAAGCCGGAAAAGTCGTTGTAGCAGGGTTATCCCCGCCAAATCCAATGAACCAATATTTAAAAGAAAATGATGCACAAATTGTGACTTTATGGAGTCCAAAAAAATTGGGTTATTTGACAGTGGCCCTAGCTTCCAACCTGATCAAGGGGCAACGGCCTTATGACGGTGAAAAAATTCCACAAGTCGGGAAAATTAACATGATAGATGATATGGTTATCATGGGGGAACCGATAGATTTTACAAAGGAAAATGTAGATCAGTATGATTTTTAACAGGATAAGATTAAGAAACTACCGTTTAATGAATAAACTGATTATTACGTATCTATTGATTACGGTAATCCCAGTTTCATTGATTGGCTATATTGGATATAACCAATATACAAAGTCAATCGAAGAGCAGGTCGGAGAGTATATTCCAAGAGTGTTGGATCAGGCGAATGAGCGAATCAATGACCATATCAGTGAATTAAGGGAGCTGCCAGACCTTCTCTATAATTCAGACCAAGTGATTGAAATCCTTAGAAAAGATGCATATCAAAACAATTCTTCCTTATTACGAGATAAGTTTCAGGTTAACAGCTACTTGACAAACACTTATATTAACGGTGGAAATTCGGATATCCTTGGGGTTTTCATTTTATCAAAAAACAGGCTGTTTGCCGCTTCGAGACTCCCATACACAGGTTTTGAAAGTATTGCTTTGCCATTTGGACAAGATCTGGATTTAAAAGGCAAACAACAAATCATCTTTCCCAATCAGATCACATTGAAATTTAAAAATAATCCCCCCTATATTCTGCTTCTGCAGCAAATAACGGACACAGAGAATCGAATGAAATTAGGAACTATTTTTATAGCAGTCGATTTAACCTTTGTTAAAAATATAGTAAATAATTTGGAAACCGTTAACAAAGCAGATATCACGCTTATGGATACTAATGGACAAATTGTTTACGATACAAATCCCAACGATATTGGAAAGACTAATGTGGATTTAAACCATTATCCAAAAATTAATGGAAGTTTTAAAACCACAAGGGAAAAGGAAAATAAATTGATAAGTATCAGCAGGATAGGTCCGAATCAATGGATTTTGACTCATAGTGTTTTATTGAAGAATTTGACTGAAAGGACGGATCTCGTCCGAAAAGCTACCATCATTGCATTTTTGGGAGTCATTCTAATAAGTACAGTCATCTCTATTATTCTTGCCTGGAGTGTATCGAGACCCATTAACCGATTAACAAAATTAATGAAACAAGTGGAAAAGGGAAACTTTAATGTCGATCTCCCAATCAATGGCAACGATGAAGTAGGAGTTCTTGCGAAAAGCTTTAATTCAATGGTTCATGAGATTAATAGTTTAATAAAACAGAATTTTCAAATTAAATTACAACAGAAGGAAGCCGAATTATATGCTCTGCAATCGCAAATAAATCCACACTTTATGTACAATACCCTTGAAACAGTTGGTATGGCGGTAGAAGAAGGGGAAGATGATGTGGTGGTAGAAATGGTTTCCCGTCTTGGCCGCATGCTTCGTTTTTCCATAAGTAATAAAGAAAAAATGGTTCCAATTGACCAGGAAGTCCAACATATCAAGGATTATTTAACGATTCAAAAATTTAGATTTGAAGATCGCATTGAATTTTCGATTCATGAAGAAATGGATCCTAAAAAATATTACACGCCAAAGTTTATATTGCAGCCGATTGTTGAGAATGCCATTAAACATGGACTGGATGAAGAACAGGATTTTAAAATCGACATTTTTATCTCAAGAGTTGGTAACGTTTCAACGAAAAATGAGGAAGTGATTTTTCGCGTGATCGATAACGGTCCTGGAATTCCTGAAAAAGTTGTTTCTGATCTCAAAAGCTACCTTGAATCGGACCCAATGGCAAGGCGCGACTCCCAATTTGGATTAATTAACGTTCATGGCCGGCTAATAATGATGTTTGGAAAGGGCTATGGGTTGCAAATAAATAGTCAAATGAAAAAAGGCACTGAAGTAATTATTTCTATTCCATTAATGATGCAGGACAATCTGGGAAAGGTTGAAGGAGGCGGGGAGAGTGAACACTAGAAAAATCAAAGCCATTGTGGTAGACGATGAAAATCGAATCAGACGGGGAATTGAAAGGTTAATCCTCTCTTGCGGGGAAGAATTTGAGATTGTTGGGAGCTATAACAGTGGAACTAAATTGATAAATGAATATGAAAAAGAAAACATTTGTTTCGATTTATTGATTACAGATATTAAAATGCCGGGGATGAATGGGCTGGAACTCATAAAAGAAATGAGAAACAGAGCATCTTTTGAAGCGGTAGTAATTAGCGGCTTTAACGACTTTCATTATGTGCAAACAGCCATTCGCGAACGAGCGCTCGATTATATGGTGAAACCGTTAATTCGAGATGAATTCCGAGAACAGCTTGGGAAAATAAAAGATAGGATTTTAGAAAATTGGGCAAATGAAAAAAAGGTTGAAATAATCGACACTCAACTCCGTCATGTTAAGCAGACCCAAATGCTAAGCGAACTAATAAGAGGAAATGAAATTGATCTTGCTGAATTGGAGTGGACAAAAGACTTTCCTATGGGGATATTCTACCTATTACATATTTCCATTGACTTTAATCAAAAGAGAGATTTATACGCACTCCAAAGTGGTGAGCTTGAAAAGAGGCTTCAGGATGTATTAAAAGGTCTTAATGAAGCAACTAAAAACTTATCTTGGATTTGGAAAGGCGATGAGTCTTCGTTTTGGATTTTAATCCACAACAAAGAAGCGGACCAATTCCAAGAAATGCTGGCAGCTGAAAGGCTGCAATCTGCCATAAAAGCAGGAACCAATCTGACTTCGACCATCGCACTTAGCAGAAGTTTTTATGATGTGGCTGTTATTCCCGCCTTAAGAGATCGCCTTTCAGCGCTGCTACAATTCCGCCTGATTTATGGCGGAAATCAAATTTATACCCTTTCATTGGTAGAAAATATTCTTAAGGAAAGGGGGAAGATAAAAGAGTCTAAGGAGTTAGAGATTACCATTACGAGAATGGTAGAATCACTTGATCCTTTAAAGAGGGAAGAACTTTTTCATCATTTAAATCATTACCTTACCGAACTGAAAAAGCTTCCTTCCCCGCGAGATATCGAAAAGAGTATCCAAGTGTTGGCCATCCAAACAATCAACCGGCTACTTACAAAGTCAGTAGCAAAAGACGAGCTTCATTTAATTCAGGAAGCACTTAAACTGACTAGGAAATCTCTGAACTTTCTCGAATTAAAGATAAATCTTACGACCTGGATGCATAAAGTACTTAAAATTTTTGAAGAAAAGAATATACATGAATCCATTAATCCTATTGATACGGCAAAAACATGGATTACTGAGAACTTAGGAAATAATATCACCATTGATAAGATTGCCAAAATTATTCATATGAACCCCACTTATTTCTGTGAATATTTTAAAAATCAAACCGGTGAGACGGTATTAGACTTTGTGACGAAAGCTAGAATTGAAAAATCAAAGGATCTGCTTTTATCCACCGATTTAAAGATATATGATATCTCACAACTAGTTGGTTACACGGATACGAAGTACTTCAGTAAATTGTTTAGAAAGCATTTTGGGGAAGTTCCGTCAAAATATAAGGAAAAAGCAAATATGAATTTGAAATAACCTCCGTTCAGGAGGTTATTTTAATTTTTGGAATATTGCCGAAAATCATCCCCCTAAACCGAAAGATGTCTCCTTTTCTAAGGATGACATATAAAGTACCCTATATGTAAGCGGATTCAATAGACGTTTTTCTTCAGCGTATTAATTAGAGGTTCATTGAACCATAAGGTACAAATAGACACACAAGGAGTTGAAAAAATGTCCGAATATGTACTCGAATTGAGAGGGATTACCAAAATATTTCCGGGTGTGAAAGCCTTGGAACATGTTCATTTTAAGTTAAAACCGGGGCAAATTCATGCATTAATGGGGGAAAATGGTGCAGGTAAATCCACCTTCATTAAAGTGATAACGGGAGTTCACAAACCGGAGGAAGGAGAAATTTTTTTAAATGGTGAAAAAGTCGTATTTAATAACCCAAAAGAGGCTCAGGACAAGGGGATTGCCGCTATTTATCAGCATGTGACTAATTATCCGGATTTAAGTGTGACGGAAAATATATTCATGGGACATGAAAAAATTGCAAAAAGGACAAAGCGATTGCTTTGGAAACAAATGCATGAGGAAGCGAAAGGATTATTAAGAAGTTTGGGTTCAACCATCGATCCAAAGATGGAAATGGGGGCTTTAAGTGTTGCTCAGCAGCAAATTGTGGAAATTGCCAAAGCCATCTCAACCGATGCAAAAATTATTATTATGGATGAACCAACAGCGGCCCTTACTGCGAGGGAAAGTGAGGAGTTATATAAGATTACGGAAGGATTAAGAGACCAAGGGGCTTCAATTATCTTTATATCTCATCGGTTTGAAGATATGTATCGACTAGCAAGCCAGGTCACGGTCTTTCGAGATTCCAGATATATCGGTTCATGGGGAGTAAATGAGATTACAAATGAAGACCTGATTGTGGCAATGGTGGGGCGAAAGATTACCCAGGTGTTTCCAGAAAAGAAATCGACCATTGGAAGTGAAGTACTTCGAGTTGAGGGACTGGGGAAAACTGGATATTTTGCTGATGTTTCATTCACTTTGCATAAAGGAGAGATACTTGGCTTAACAGGGCTGGTTGGAGCAGGAAGAAGTGAGGTTTGCCAGGCGATTTTTGGCATTAGCCCATTCGATAAAGGAAAAGTCTATTTTAACGGGAAACAGGTAAAACTTCAAAATCCTTTAAAAGCGATGGAAATGGGGATCGGCTATTTGCCTGAAGATCGTCAACTACAGGGATTAATACTTGATTGGGATATAGGCAGAAATATCTCATTACCGTCACTTAAAAGATTATCTAAAAAAGGGTGGCTAAACGTAAAAAGAGAGGCAGAGATAGCTAAGAACCTGGCCGAAAAAGTAAATGTAAAAGCAAATAGTATTTTTGATTTAGCTAGCTCTCTTTCAGGCGGCAATCAGCAAAAAGTGGCGGTTGCCAAATTATTACCGGCAGATTTGGATGTCATTATTCTCGATGAGCCGACGAAAGGGGTAGATGTGGGAGCAAAATCAGCGATTTATGAGATTATTAATGACCTAGCCGCACAAGGATATGGGATCATTATGATTTCTTCGGAAATGCCTGAAATTTTAGGGCTAAGTGACAATATTGTTGTGATGCGCGAAGGAAGGGTGACAAGAGTCCTAACTAAAATCCAGGCGACACAGGAGTCGATTCTTGAAGCAGCCATGATGGATTTGTCAAAGCAGATAATCATATAAAGGAAGATTAGAAGAAAGAGGTGAGCATCATGCCAGAAGGAGTTCTGGAAAAAGCAAGAAACCCGCGGCAGCAAGTAGAGAAAGTATCCTTTTCAGCTAAAATCTCTAAATTTAGGGAGCTCGGACTACTCCTATTTATACTCTTGCTTTCGGTTCTTATTCAATTCCGAAGTCCCAGATTTTTAACAATAGAAAATATTAATGATTTGGTTACCAATACGGCCATTCTAAGCATCCTTGCACTCGGTATGATGGTGGTACTAATTACAAGAGGAATTGATTTATCCATCGGAGCTGTTATCGCTATTTCAGGAATGATTACCGCTCAAACGATTAGTTCACACCCAAATTTAAGCCCTTTATTGGCGATCTTACTTGGAACTGTTATTGGAATCATTTGCGGAATTATTACTGGATTTTTGGTCGCAAAGATTGGCCTAATGCCCATTATCGCTTCCCTTGCCATGATGAATATCTTCAGGGGGTTAACGTATACGATTAGCGGTGGTAAATGGGTAAGTTCCTATCAAATGCCTAAAAGCTTTGTTGGAATTGCAACTGGGAAAATTTTAGGGATCAACACGCTTATCTTTATTGCCATTATCATCTACCTTGTTTTCTATTACTTTATTAATCACACCAGAACAGGAAGACAAATTTATGCCGTTGGAAGCAACCCTGATTCGGCAAAGGTCAGCGGAATTAACCAAAGGAAGATCTTAATGTTGGTATACACCATTATGGGAGGGCTTTCAGGCTTATCCGGTGTTTTGTGGGTTTCTAAATATGC
This sequence comes from Bacillus sp. ISL-18, assembly GCF_018613415.1. GTDB lineage: Bacteria > Bacillota > Bacilli > Bacillales > Cytobacillaceae > Neobacillus. Next base: position 128,710 of record NZ_JAGGQG010000006.1, read on the forward strand.
TTCAGCACAAGGGGACACCGCGTCTGGATATGAGCTAACCGTGATTGCTGCCTGTATTCTTGGGGGAGTAAGCATTGCCGGGGGAGCAGGCAAAATTTCCGGTGTCATCCTTGGGTCGGTCCTGCTTGGAGTATTAAATAATGCCTTGCCTCTTTTGAATGTATCTCCGTTTTGGCAATCCAGCATCCAGGGTGCAATCATCCTCGTAGCTGTTGTCGTTAACACCTTAGTGAAGAGAGGCGTGGATCGAAATAATCTCTTAAGGAGGAAAATCTAAAACAATGGAGCAGAAAACGGTTATTCAAGAGGAACATTCCAACCGAAAAATAGTTTCGAAAAAAACATTCTCATTAAAAACTTTTTTTCTTCAGTGGGAATGGATGCTTGTTCTCATTTTATTAATCGTAATGTTTATCAATACAAGCTTATCACCATATTTCTTAGATTATTCTAATTTAAGGGACGGAACTATGACTTTTTTAGATAAGGCCTTCATGGTTTTCCCAATGGCCTTGGTTATGATCCTGGGTGACATCGATATATCGGTGGGGTCCACAGTGGCACTATCTTCCGTCATAATGGCTGTTTCTTATAATCATTTGGGCCTGCCGATGGGCCTTTCTATTGTGGTCTGTCTGGCTGTTGGATCGCTTTGCGGATTTATCAATGGGCTTTTAATCGTCAAGTTTAAAGAACTATCCGCTGTTATTGTTACTTTGGGTACGATGATTCTCTACCGGGGAATTGCTTATATTATCCTCCAGGATCAGGCCGCGGGGAATTTCCCGGATTGGTATAAACTGCTTGGATGGGGATATGTAAATGGCATACCAATTATTCTTATCGCTTTTATTACTTTCGCTGTTTTCTTTGTTGTATTACTTCATAAAACCACTTTTGGCAGACAAATCTATGCTATCGGAAACAACTCAACGGCCAGCAGATTTTCTGGGGTTCAAAACGATAAAATTAAACTGATTGTGTTTACGTTAATGGGGTTTACAGCCGCCGTTACGGCTTTATTTTTGGCTTCCAGGATGGGAAGTACGAGACCAAATATTGCAACAGGCTATGAATTAGATGTGATTGCCATGGCTGCATTAGGCGGGATCAGTACGGCTGGAGGAAAAGGAAAAATGATCGGTACGATGATCGCCATTTTTATTATTGGATATCTTCAATATGGTTTAGGATTGGTCAATCTATCGTCGCAAACTTTACTAATTATAGTGGGTCTGTTACTCATTTTTGCTGTTGCTGTTCCAAAAATAAAGATAAAACAATTTTTAAATGTTAAAAAGCAATCCGGTCATTAGGTTACATTACAGTATTAAAACTGTGTGTATATAAAACAAATAAAAATCAAGGGGAGAAAAGGAATGAAAAAATTTTGGGGATTATGTGTTTCTGTTGTCATGATTTTCTCGATTTTGGCTGCATGCAGCGCGACCACTTCAAAACCAGAATCAAAATCAGATTCAAAAGGTACTACTTCTGAGAAAAGCGGACCGAAGAAATATGCCTTTGTGTTTAAAAATACTGGTAACCCTTATGGTGAAAAGATGCAGGAGGGGTTTCAAAATGCGATCAAAGAAACAGGCGGTGAAGTCATTCTACGATCACCAGATCAACCGACGGCAGAGGGACAAATTCAAATCATTGAGCAATTAATTAATCAAAAGATAGATTCCATTACGATTGCAGGTAATGATAACGACGCCCTTCAGCCTGTGCTTGAGAAAGCAATGAATGCAGGAATTAAAGTTTCATCAGTGGATTCAGCCGTAAATGCAAAAAGCCGAATGGTCCATGTGAACCAGGCCAACCCTGACAGAATTGGCGGAGCGCTAATCGAGGGCGTTTCGCAAATGATTGGCGGCAAAGGGGAAATTGCCATCCTTAGTGCAACATCTCAAGCGACAAACCAAAATACATGGATTGAAGTGATGAAAAAAGAACTTCAAAAACCAGAATATAAAGATATTAAACTAGTAAAAGTAGCATACGGTGACGATTTAAGGGATAAAAGTGTATCTGAAACAGAGGGATTATTACAGTCTTATCCAAATCTGAAAGCGATTATTGCTCCAACAACCGTAGGTATAGCTGCTGCTGGAAAAGTTCTGACTGACAAGGGTCTTGTAGGAAAAGTAAAATTAACTGGTTTAGGGCTTCCTAGTGAAATGGCTACTTATATTGAAAACGGTGTATGTCCGTGGATGTATTTATGGAATCCAATTGATGTAGGATATGTGGCAGGGTTTACGGCAAATGCTTTAGTAGAGGGAAAAATTACTGGAAAAGTGGGCGATAAGTTTACAGCAGGAAACCAGGGTGACCAGACCATTGTAGAAGATGGTGATGGAACACAGGTGATGCTGGGTGATCCATTTAAGTTTGATAAGGATAATATCGCTCAATGGAAGAGTGTTTACTAATCAATAGAAACAGTTCGTCACGAAAGGAAAAGCTTATAGGGTCAGATTTCGTTTCACCTATAAGCTTTTCTAATGTATCAAACAGATAAAAGATTTTTAAGAGGAGGTACATATGGGCAAAAGTCAAATAAGATCAACAAAGCGGTTGGCTATTCATGTTTCCATGGCGATGACTCTGTTCATTCCAACTATCATAAGTACTAGTCTACCTATTCAAAAGGCTGAAGCAGCTGGCTCAAGTGTAGCCGCACAGGCCATAAATGAGACCAAAGTAGCTGATTTAAGAGTGGAGTATCGAAATAATCCAATCGGAATTGATTTACAAAAACCACGATTTAGTTGGGAAATGCTCTCAAACCTTCGGGGTCAAAAACAAACAGCCTATCAATTACTTGTTGCCACCAGCCCGAATAAGCTGACACCGGATTCTGTAGATATTTGGAATAGCGGCAAAGTAAATTCCAGTGAATCTAATGCGGTTGAATATGGAGGTAAAGCTTTTAAAGCTTCCACCCGTTATTATTGGACGGTTAATGTATGGGATAAGGAAGGAAAAAAATTTGAAACAGCTCCAGCCTATTTTGAAACCGGTCTATTAAGTACAGATGGAGTAGCAGGCTGGGACGGAGCCAAATGGATATCCTTAGACGACTCGGTGAAGAATGGAGCACCAATGTTACGGAAAGAAACTCCTCTTAAGGGTGAAGTAAAGAGCGCTCGTCTGTACATCTCGTCACTGGGCGTTTTTGATGCATTTATTAACGGGAAAAAATTAGGCATCGTGAATGGGGATGGAGGTACAGCTTACGAGCTGCTCGCACCCGGCTGGACCAGTTATGATAAAAACATTAATTATATGACCTATGATGTAACAGATTATCTCCAAGGCAAAAACAGTGTCACTTTAGCAGCAGTGCTTGGAAATGGCTGGTACAACAGTAGGATCTCTGATGGGGCTAACTATTACAATTCAAAGGGAAATGATCTTGGATTGCTGGCTAAAATGCAAGTAACCTACAAAGATGGATCCACCCAAACGATTGTTACCGATACGAACGGCTGGAAAGCTACCAATAATGGTCCATATTTGGCAGACGATATATATGACGGTCAGACTTATGATGCAACCAAGGAAATGACCGGATGGAATAACAATGGATTTGATGACGCAGAGTGGAAAGGCGTGAAGGAACACCAATACAAACAAGCATTCCCGGCTGCAACAATCACATCTTATAATGGCACACCTGCACAAATCGTAGACAGCTTTGACCAAACACCGATTTCAGTAACTACCGCTATCGGTGTCATAAATCAAGAATCAAGTAAAAACGGTAAAGGTGAAATCAAAATAGATACTTCTAGATCCGTAAATACTCGTTCCGAAGCGAAGGATTATAAGGTGAATTCAGCAACTGGCGATACAGTAATTTATGACCTTGGACAAAACATGGTGGGCATCCCACGCATCACAGTAAAGGGGAAAGCCGGAACTCAAATTAAATTGCGGTTCGGCGAAATCCTTAACGACAACAGTGCAGGAGCAGATGGTCCAAAAGGGTCCATCTATACAGCAAATCTTCGGTCTGCAAAAGCTTCCCTTTTCTACACACTAAAGGGCAGTGAAGAAGGAGAAACTTATCAGCCTTCCTTAACTTTCTTTGGATTTAGATATGTGGAAATTTCTGTTTTAACACCAGGAGCCACGGTCGAATTAGATAATGTGACTGGTAAGGTTGCGACATCGGCAGTGGATGTGACAGGTACACTCGAGACTTCCAATCAAGATGTCAACCAATTAATTAGCAACATCAAGTGGGGGCAACGCGGTAACTATTTATGGGTTCCAACGGATTGCCCACAAAGGGATGAACGTCTTGGCTGGATGGGGGATGCCCAATTATTTGCTAAGACTGGCATGTATAATATGGATTCCTCCAACTTCTTTGAGAATTTTACGGATAATATGGTTAACGCCCAATCTGCCAACGGTTCGTATCCAGTAACAGTACCGGCTAGTTCATTCGGTTTAAGGGCTCCCGCTACCTCGGGGTGGTCAGATGCTGGGATTATTATTCCGTGGACCCATTGGCAAATGACGGGAGATACGACGTTAATTAATAAGGCATACAACAGCATGGAGAAATACATGGATATGATGTATAACCAAACCGGAGAAACCTACCGGGGACCTGGCAGTATTTTCGGTGACTGGTTAGCGTTCCAGGGAACAAATAACATGTTAATGAGCGACGCCTACTACGCCTATGATGCCAAGTTAATGGCACAAATGGCTGCCGCCCTTGGCAAGGACAATGATGTAAAGAAATATGAGACACTGTTTAACAATATTAAGAAAGCCTTTATTAGAAACCATATTAATGTAGATGAAAATGGGAACTTAACAATTCAATCATCGCGTGAAGAAGGTTTTGGAATTGCCTTTTATCCAAGAGAAGATAATAGTCAAACTTCATTATTATGGGCTTTGAAGCTCGGATTCTATGACAATGAAAATCAAAAACAACAGATGATTAAGCTGCTAGTCGATAATATTCGTAATAATGATCAATATAAGGCTGCACATCCTGATAGTTCCCGAGTAAAGTATGCGGAGAATACATTATCTGTAGGATTTCTCGGAGTGAATGTACTTGCCCCTGTGCTGACGAACATCGGACAATCTGATTTGGCCTATACGCTGCTATTGCAGGATCAAATGCCATCTTGGCTTTATTCCGTAAAGAATGGTGCAACAACCATTTGGGAACGCTGGAATTCTTACTCGGTTAAAGATGGATTTGGCGATGTAAGCATGAACTCGTTCAATCACTATTCATACGGTGCTATTGGTGAATGGATGTATGATGAGATGGCAGGTATCTCCAATGATCCGGACCATCCTGGTTTCAAGCACACGATTCTTCAGCCTACCATTGATAATGATAAGCGAATCACCTGGGCGAAAGGCTCGTTCGATTCTGTTTATGGGAAGATTAAAAGTGAATGGGAAGTTAAAAATGGGACGTTGACCTATTATGCGACCGTACCGGCTAATACGACTGCGACCCTTTATATTCCTACAAATAATGTGAGTACTGTTAAGGAAAGCGGACAGCTAATTGCTAAGGCAAAGGGAGTTAAGTTTATCGAGTTTAAAGATGGTAAAGCGGTCTATGAACTTGAATCCGGAAGTTATGAATTCCGATCCATTATCGCTGGCTCTAAACCAGAATAGAAGAATCGATAAAAGTAGATAAAGCTTGCAGACGATTTGTTAACTGCAAGCTTTTTTCTTTATGATTTTTTATATGGTATAATGGCAAACTGTATATTGCTCAGTTACAAAGCTTAAACAAAAATAAACTAAAGCTTTATCCCTGCTTCTCTTGCAAAAGCCAGCCTTTATTTGGGGGCTGTTTGACATAAGATTTGTTCAATTGAATATTCATTTATTATTTGCTTGGGCACATTTCCAAATAGCTTTGCCCTTTATCCTGAAAATGCCGTTTTCCTTTGATTGGGAGGAATTGATCATAGCTTGAGCCAATATTTCTGTCGGCAAAGGTTTTTGCGACCGAAGAATTCCTATTTTATTAAAAAACTGTATGGCTTTCAATCCGGCAACTTCCATTGTTCTATCGCTATTTTTTCGGATCAACACAGGCGGGTTAAAGATAGACAACTTTGGAAACCCTAAATCCTTTGCGGCTTCTTCTAACTGACCTTTCATCCTTGTATAAAAGAAGAGAGAATTAGAAGAAGAAAAACCGGAAGATACCAATACAAAATGATTCACATGGTTTTCTTTGGCAAATTTAGCAAACTGGTATTGATAATCGTAGTCAACTTCCCATTGAGCTTCTTTACTTCCTGCCGCTTTAAGGGTAGTTCCCATACACGAAAACAAAACATCGCCTTTGACTAAATGCTTCCATTGATCTGGTTTAGTAAAGTCAATCACATGTATCCTTAATTTTTCATGCTGGACATCCAGATCACGCCTAACAAAAATATCTACCTGATGAAAAGAATCGTCTTTTAAGAGTAAATCCAGCAAGTCTTTACCTGTGGCTCCCGTTGCTCCTATTAATAATGCCTGCATTTTCTTCTCCTATCTTTCAGTTAATTAGAAATAGAGATTCCTATTTTAGTATTTTTATGAATATCTTCCGTTTTAGCATCTAATGCAGTCTTGTAATAGAAGCATTTATGATCGATGACTTCCATAGCTTTTTTTAGTTCTTCCATTTGTGCTTCAACATGGGCTTTGCGGTCTAAAAACATGTCATATCGTTGTTGCAGTGTGGAATCCCCATCAGAACACCAATCGATGAACGTTTTAATTTCCTTTATAGGCATCCCCGTAGCTTTCAGACATTCAATTACTTTTAAAGCGTCGATATCGGATTCTTTAAACACTCGTGTTCCGCTGGTTGTCCGTTCTACAAAAGGAATTAGACCTTCTTTGTCATAGTAACGCAAGGTATAAACGGTTAGATTTAATTCTTTTGCAACTTCGCTAATAGAATATGTCTTCATTATTTTTCCCCTATTCTCAATGATAGACTTAGAGTTAACTCTATGTTTCTGGAGATTTTATCATGGTATTCGCCTAATGTCAAAGTCACCTTACAGGGAGAGTATAACTTGGCTTTGTTTTATGGTCAGAGATCTTAAAAGAAATCTAAACAAATCTCTTGACCTAGAGTTAACTATAAGGATTAACATGGTTTTGCAAGAGAAAAAGTAAGAATAGTAGGGAATCAATCGGAATTTTAACCTGATTCTTCATTCATACACTGACAAGCCATTCTCTTGAAACTATAAATTATCGGAGGTTTTTTATTATGATAACTGCTAAAGCACGGGCTGTAGACGGCCCAGACAAACCGTTTCGAGCTGCTGAAATTAAAAGACGAGACCTTGATTTGCATGATGTTCTGATTGAAATTAAATATGCAGGTATATGCCATTCTGACATCCATACTGCTCATGGCGAATGGGGTCCCGTGAACTATCCACTCGTGCCTGGACATGAGATTGCGGGTATTGTCACAGCTGTAGGCGCAGAGGTCACAAAGTACAAGGTCGGTGACCGGGCAGGGGTCGGATGTATGGTTGACTCCTGTGGTGAATGTGAGAATTGCCGTAAGGGAGAAGAACAATACTGTCTAAATGGAAATATTCCTACCTACGCTGGAGTTGACAAATACGGCGAACCAACCCAAGGTGGCTATTCAACCCACATTGTGGTAACGGAAGACTTCGCAGTCCGGATTCCTGATAGTATTGAGCTTGATGCTGCAGCACCGTTACTTTGCGCAGGGATTACGACCTATTCTCCATTAAACCATTGGGGAGCTGGTCCAGGTAAGAAAGTAGCGGTTGTTGGTTTAGGCGGTCTTGGTCATATGGCTGTCCAAATTGCACATGCCATGGGTGCCGAGGTTACCGTTCTGTCACAATCATTGAAGAAAAAAGACGATGGCTTACAATTAGGAGCCGACCATTACTATGCAACAAGCGATCCAGAGACGTTTAAGAAACTGGCGGGTACGTTTGATCTTATCATTAATACAGTAAGCGCTAAGATTGATATTAGTGCCTACCTTTCGTTACTGGCACTGGATGGTGCATTGGTCAACGTCGGAGCGCCAGCAGAACCGCTGTCACTAAATGTGTTCTCTCTCATCGGTCATCGCCGCTCATTTGCAGGTTCAATGATTGGAGGCATCCGAGAGACTCAGGAAATGTTAAATTTCTGTGCAGAACATAACATAGTTCCTAAGATTGAAGTCATTTCAGCTGACCAAATTGACGAAGCCTATGAACGTGTATTAGCTTCGGATGTGAAGTACCGATTTGTGATTGACATCAGTACAATGTAAGTATGATTCATTTTAATGTTAAATGGAGTGTGTAAAATCCAAGTAAAGTCACAAGTGCTTGGTATCAAAAATATCTCCCCATATTGTTAACGATTCTATCATTTTGCAGTTTTGAGGCATGAGCCAGGTATCTAATGGACTCATGCCTTTTAATTTTGTTCCTTCTCAAGTTTGTTTTGTTAAAAATTTTTTATTGTCATATATTTGGTGAAGTTGGAGAGATTAACTCGTAAGATTGCATTAATTTTACATAAATAAAATGGGTTTAAAAGGTGAATTAGATTAATTAATTTTAAGGAGGAATCTAAATTGTTTCTTCCTGAAGATACAAAGGGAGATAAATGATGACCACCGAAAAAGATCTAAATCCAATGAACGTTATAAAGCCACTAAATATAAGCCCCAAAGATTTAGATGAGTCCCAACCTTTAACTACTTTTGAAATGGGTAAACTTTGGGCTACCTATATGGGAAACAGTATGTCCATTCAAATCTTAAGTTATTTTCTTCAACACTGCGAGGATGAAGCGATTAAGGCGCTGTTGGAAAATGGTTTAGCATTATCAAAGGATTTCATTGAGAGGATAGAAGAATTTTTTAATAAAGATCATTTCCCTATACCGAATGGATTTACGAAAGATGATGTGAACCTGGGGGCTCCCCGCTTATACGCAGATGAATTTTACGCTCACTATTTAAAATATGCTGCAAAAGCTGGTATTAGCCTTTATGCAGTCGCAGTCCCATTAATGATGAGAGAAGACATAAGGGAGTTTTTTGTTTATTGTAATCAATGTACAACCGTTCTTTTAGGGCAAATTAATAATGTTTTAATGGATAAAAAATTAATTGCAAAACCTCCAATAATTCCTACACCAGAAGGAATTATCAAGATACAAAAACAAAGTTTCTTAAATGGATTTATGGGAGATGTCCGGCATTTACAGGCATTAGAAATCATACATCTTTATGATAACATTGAAAATAACACAACTAGTAAGGCATTATTATTGGGATTTTATCAAATTGTTCAAGATGAGAAGATTAAGACCTTGTTTAAGAGAGGTTTGGACATGACTGATAAAGCTGTGAAACAGTATATGGAGAAACTTCACCATGAACATATGCAAGCACCATCGTACCTAGACCATTTGGTTACAAACAATACCTACCCTCCTTTTTCGGATCGAATCATGCTATTTTCATAAAGTAGACATGTTCGCAATGAAGATTAGGGCATTTGGAAACTCTTTAGCGGTAACGGCAAGAAGGGATATAGACATGCTTTATGCAAGAACTCTTATGAACATCGGCTTATTTGTTGACGACGGTACGAATCTCTTAATTGAAAAAGGTTGGTTGGAATCACCGCCAATTGCGTGCGACAGAGTATAAATATACAAGGACTTTTTTAGTAATTAACGTGATGCTACGAGTATAGAGGTAAACACCTTTAAAAAAGCTAAAAAACGTCTTCAAAATATTCTATTTGAAGGCGTTTTTGACGTCCAGCGTTAAAATGCCCTCTAGGCAGGATTACTGATGAATACCGTGGTTCAACCTGAAAGCTAGGAAAAGTACACATCATAAAGAATTAATGCGAAGAAGGGTGGAGTTAAACCGAGCGTTTTGATTAATTACTTAACGCTGATCGCTGGTATTGTTTCAAATTGATCAACCCATTGTATTGTTAATAAATTGGGCAGGGTGGACATTTCATGATGAATCTGAATATATTTTTTACACTTTACAGTCGCAACACACTCAATATAAGAATGTTGATCTTCAATCAACACTTTATAACTACCTATATTCGGTAACGAATAATTCGGTAGAATACCATTCTTTTGACAATATTTAATTTTATAAAAGCCCCCCAATAAATGGGGGAATTCACTAAGCTTTCGTTCTGATAAGTGTTTCCGAATCAAAGTCGAACTAATTTTTTGATTATTCCACTTTAGCTCATCGACAACCGTTAAGCCTACTTGCTGTGTATCCGCATAAACTGCCAGTGTTTTAACAGTACCTCTTGCTTTTGCTCCATAGGTGTAGTCGAAACCGCAAATAATTTCCTTAGCATTCAACCCAATAATATAATCATCTAAAAAATCGTTCGCTTCTACTTTAGCTAATTCCTTTGTAAATTCTACGATATAAAAAATATCCACATCAAGCCTTTCTAACTTTTCAATTTTTTGTTCTAATGGCTCTAGATATAAGATTTCTATTTCTGGAAATAACACACTTTTTGGATGCGGAAAAAAAGAGAGAACCGCTAGTGATAAATTTTGTGCCCTTGCTTTTTCTTTAGCTGTTTGAATAACTTTTTGATGTCCTAAATGCACACCATCAAAATAACCGAGCGCCATTGCTGCTTTAGGAGATAATTGTCTAATCTCTTGTAAGTTATTAGCATTCACATAGATTACCTTCATTGCGATTTTCTCCTTTTTCCTTTATCTTGCTAAATTTTGTGCTACTTCACTACTTCCTTCAACGGTAGCGTTTATCTTTTTTGTAATAGTGATGTTCAAATTCCTGTTTCAAAGGTAACAGCTTTTGAAAGTGCTTCTGATAAAACAAACATGCCTGGCTTGATAGAAATACCATAGGCAATTTCTCTTTTTATAACTTAACTGCTTCCACCTCAGTCAATTGACGATATTTACCACTGAAGAACAATAACGGATCCTTATCCGCAAGACGTAAATCTACTACTTTACCAATGAATAAGGTATGGTCTCCTTCTACATGTTCTGATACGACTTCACAAGCGATTTGAGTAATAGCGCCTTTTAATACCGGCAGATCAGCTAACGTTTCAAATTCTACTAATTCACCAGGCCTCCCAGCGAAATGACGTGAATAATGCTCTTGATCTTCCGCTAGAATATTTACTGTATATTTTTTTGATTGTGAAACTTTCTCTAAAAATTTTGCTTTATGTCCTATAGAAATTAAAACAAGCTTCGGATCCAATGATACTGACATGAAACCGTTTGCTGTCATTCCATGTGTTTCTCCTTCGTTTTCCGTTAAAAGAACTGTCACGCCTGTAGTAAACTTCCCCATTGCATCTCTAAATAAACGATCATCCATCCCAATTCCTCCAATTCTTAATCGAATGATTTAATCATAATTGAGTCTTTGTAAAATTATCATGTTATTTTTTATTGAAAATTCAGATAAAAACAATAAATTATACTTGAAATTACAATTAAATTTATTTTCCAGAATTTTAACGAAAATTCAGATTTATCAATATATCAAAATGTAAAACTTTCACTTTTTGGAATTTGAATTTTCTTTTGTCCTTGTTCAATCACAAATTTCTTTCAATCTTTTTTTTCTTGTCAATCTCTTTTTTTTCAAATAGAATTCTTTTCATGGAAGATTCGTAGTCCGAATTTTCCCATCAAAAGCTATTATTTTTTTTATGAAAGGAAAAGTAATAGTGAGATTCATGCGTTTCTTACAAAGAAAATGGAGGTGAGAAATTACCCTAACAATTTATTGAAAACGCTAACAACACATTAGAGAAAAACGAGACGTGAAATTACCTGGAAATATTTGGGGGAAATTAACAGTAAAATCGTCAAATGATCGGATGGGAAAATACGGGAATACAAGGGGGATTTGCATGCGTTGGGTTGTATTAGGATTTCTATTCTTGATATCTGTTTTAAACTATACGGATAAATCGGTTTTAGGATTAGCCGCAGAACCTATCATGACTGAACTAAATTTATCTTACGATCAGTTTGGTTTAGTGGGAAGCAGCTTCTTCGCCGCATACGCTGTCGGAAGTATTATTTTAGGTACATTGACGTATCGCTTCAACTCAAAATATTTATTAATGATGATTGCGATTGGATGGACACTCTCATTAGCAAGCGCTTATTTTGTAGAAACGTTTACACACTTAATTTTACTACGTGTTGTCTTAGGTTTCTTTGAGGGTGGGACGCTCGGTTTTTGCCTAGTACACCTTGCACGATGGTTCACTAGTGCCCAACGTGGTACAGCTACAGCTATTATGACTTCTGGTACAACCGTGGGTACGTATTTAGCGGCACCACTTATCGTTATGGGAATTACAAACTTAGGTTGGCAGCATGCATTCGCTATGTTAGGGGTAGCAAGCTTTGCATGGGCACTCTTCTTTTTCTTTATGAGAGACGAGCCAAAGCAGCCACTGGTCGAAGATGTAAAATCATTAGATTCTAACAAGGAAGTACCGTTTAAGAATATTGTAAAAATATTAATCAACCCGTATGTATTATCCATTTATGTGGTAGGTTTCGTATCAATGTGGATTACCACTTGGGTTCTTACATGGGCACCAACTTACTTAACAAAAATCGTGGGTCTTCAACCACAAAGTATGAGCTTAATATTCGCTGGAATGGGAATCACAGGTACTCTATTTGCAATTTGTGCAGGTAAATTTACAGACGTCTTATTCAAGAAAAATAAAAGCCTTATTAAATCTTATGACCGTGTATTAGTTACAGTATTACTTGTTGGTACCGCCTCATACGCAATGACCACCATTGTATCTTCACCAGTTTTAGCATGTATTTTCTTAGGGTTAGGCTTGGTCATGAACACAAGCTTATTACCGCTAAATGCCGCGATGACAACGATCGTCATTCCGAAAAAATTTGTAGGCAGTGTAACAGGTATTTCATTATCTGTTTCAAGTATGGCTGGTATAATTGGTCCATGGATTACTGGTTACTTAATTACACTTGCGGGTGATGACGTTCGCTCTGGCTTTAACTCAGGGGTGTTAATTATCGTTAGTTTATATGTTGTCACCGCAATCGTGATATTAGCTACACGTAAATTAAAAATTACTAGAACTGAAAAAGAAGATGCGATTCGTACTGCTGAAGAAGAGCAAATGAACTTAGAGGTTGCTATTGAGCAATAAAATTCAACGTGGGTTTAGTCCATAACAAAATAGATCCGACTGTAGACAAACTCAGGAATAGGGAGTTTGTCCACAGTCTTTTTTGTTTCATAAAAATATCTTCTAAGAAATCGCTTCCGTTTGGATGAAAGAACCAAACATTTAATTATATTTTGTTTTTTATCGCGCAAAATCTTCAAAGTTTAAGCTATCTGACAATATTAGCGCCTGTATAACTAATAGAGTGTACGCTGCAGTTGATGCGTTTTTTAGTGAAATTTGCAGCTGCTCCTCAATTTGCTTTATCCGATATTGGATACCGCCGATTGATAACGTCAACTCATCCATCGTTTCTTTTAAACGCTGGCTATTTAATAAATAGACGTAAAGAGTGTGCAACAATTCCTTTTTACGCGGATCATTGAAATTGTATAAGTCTTTTAACGTCTTTTTCGCCATTTCATGCAGCTGTTCATTACTCATGTTCTTTACGATATCCCCAAGCATTCCTAAATCTTCGTAATCTGTTAGCAGCTTTTGGTTAGGGAAGCGCTGTGCGACACGCGCCTCTTGAAGAGATTGTTCGAAATCTTTAAAGTTGCTAAACGTCCCGCTAAGTCCTACTGAATATTTATAATGGCTATTTTGCTTCTCCATTTTTTGGAAAATTTTCGTAATTTTCTTTTGCCAACCTTGTTTATCACTATTTAGTGAGTTGAGGAGAGCAATTTCTTCCCCGAGTACGGCAAAAATACAAGGTAAATCCCACTCTCTGGCTAACTTAGACAGCTCTGTTAGCTGGTCATGAATGTCAATAATTTCGTGATTTTTCTTTTTCTTTTTCACACTAATAATACCTGTAGAAAACGGCGGCTGAAACTTAAAAGGTAAAAATTTATAGTAAGATTCGATATCTTTAATATTTCGACTATGAATTAAGCGCTCTAATAGCGAGCTGCGCATACGTTGTTGCTCCTCAAACTGTGCCTCCTCGTATAAAATACATAACGCCACGACTGTCGAAATACGCTCTAAAAATAAGTGGTCGTTTTCATCCATATGCTTTTCATCAAAGTAAAAAAACGAACAAGTGGCGTAACTTTTTTTATTAATAAGAGCAGGTGCCGTCAGCTTCCAATAATTATCGCCTTTATAATGCGAAACGTTGTGTTTATCAACAAAATGAGATAATTTTGCCTTATCTTTTGTTATGACTAGCTGCTGTTCATCTGATAAACCAATTTGACTTAACGAATTGCCGTGAATATCCTCAATCAAAATCGGGATATTCAACAGCTCATACGCAGCCTGCACAATTTCATCCAGCGAATGCTTATCTGTTACTTTTTTCGTAAGTTGACCTTGAAATATTGAAATTTTTTCGAGCATTTGCTTATGACGCAAAAGGGAATCATATGTCATTTCAAGCTCGGATAGAATGTTATCATTTTGATAGAGGTTAATAAGATCCTCCTTTTCTTCGAGCCAATCGCGCTCCAAACGCACTCTAAACTCGCAGCATGGATCACCTTTCGCAACACACTTATACTCAACGGCAATAATAGACTCGCCAAACTCATATGTCAATGCACCACTCGCAAAGCCGCATAACATATGACAAACACATTCATTTGCTAAACCGTAATTTTTAAGGTGTAATGCTGCTTCAAATGATTCTACCCATTGTCCCCACGTATCGATACATTCAATTGTACCGTCCGGATGGCGTACAATTTCCCCCATGAAAATTACATCTTTTACGTGACCTAAACGCGAATGTCTTTTACCGACAGGATTGATTGAGTTTTTATTTTGGAGCAAATTTTTTGCTGATTCCATCCCAAACTCTTTACCAAATCGGAATAAAAAGCCTTTCGTTTTATGAGAGCCAATGTTGTTAAATAAATTGTTTTTTAATGTGTGGAAGGCATTTGCCGACATTAAAATATTGTTCGTTTCACTAGAATCAAATGCAATTTCACTCATTAAAGTCACATCCCCTTTGAGTTTCTATTTCCCATATTACAAAAACAAAACTAACTTTTCAATAAATTTTAAAGAATATTACTATTCTTTCAATAAAAATTGCTATGATGTTTAACATTTTAAACAGTTATACTCAAAACAGAAAATAACAACCAATACAAGGGGGCATATCGATGACAATTTTTGAAGGGTTTTATAATAGTTACGTATTAGCAAACGGAGTACGTACACATTATTCCTGGGCCGGAACAGAGGGACCAGCTGTGATTTTACTACATGGTGCAGGACCTGGAGCATGCGGCGCAGCGGGTTGGCGTTTTATGTTACCTGCACTAGCAAAAGCTGGTTTCCGCGCTTACGCAGTAGACCAATTATCAATGGGCTTCACAGATGCACGCCCTCACGCATGGCCAGTAAATGGTCATCAAAGCTTAGTGGATCATGTACATGATTTTATTGAAGCATTATGCCTTGATGAAGTATCACTTGTCGGCAACTCACAAGGTGCATACATTGCAGCTAAATATGCAATTGACCATCCTGAAAAAGTGAATAAGGTGGTTTATATCGGCAGTAATACCATATATCAAGCAATGCAAGAAGTACCCGAAAGAAAGATGCGTTCTTTCTTAGAAGTGATTGGTTACGACTATACTGAAGAATCATTACGTAAATTTATGTATCGCAATTCAAGTGAAGACACAGTCATTCCTGAAGAACTAATTCAACTACGTCATCAAGCAGCAACTCGCCCAGGTATAAAAGAATCCAATCAAGCTTTCGATGCTTACTTAGCAAGAATGAATGAAGAACCAAAGCTTTGGGATCGTTACTGCATTAAAAATGCTTTCCCAAAATTAAAAATACCAGGCTTATTTATTTGGGGTAACCAAGATACTGTTGCACCAGTTGAGACAGGTTATAAGCTTGAGAAGTTATTACCGAATATTCATTTTAAATATATCGAAAACTGCGGTCACCAAGCACAAACTGACCAACCAGAAATTGTGAACAAACTTGTCGCCGATTTTTTAGCAGTGGAAAAAGATCAAGCCGTTACAGCACAATAAACTATTTTTGAAAGGAATGATCAAATGGTAACAGTACTTGAAAATAAAGCGACTTATGAAGAAATTATCCAAAAAGCAAAGCGTATCGGTGAAGCTGCAGAATCAGAAGCAATCCAAGCGGATCTAAACTCGACCATTTCCCCACGCATCGCGGATATTATCCGCGAGGAGGGAATTCATCGTTTAATTTTACCGAAAGAGTTTGGCTATCCACAACTTGATTGGCGCACGTTCGTTGATATGGTAAGTACAGTTGGTTACCACAATTTATCGGCTTCATGGTTAACATACTTCTTCTCCGTGCACAATTCTTGGGTATGCTACTATCCAAGGCACATTCGCGATGAAGTCATTAATCAAGGCGGCTTCGTAGCTGACGTATTTGCACCAATCGGCAAAGTAGAAGCAGTTGAAGACGGCTATATCGTATCAGGTAAGTACAACTTTGTAAGCGGTATCAATTACTGCGATTGGGTTGGCGTTGGCGCAATGATGAAATTCGAAGACAGCGACCGACCTGAGCGTGTAGGTATTTTATTAAAAGTATCTGACTTAGAAGTTATGAAAACTTGGAATTCGCTTGGTCTTCGTGGATCAGGCAGTAATACCTTAATCGTCGATAAAGTTTTCGTTAAACCTGATGCCATATTACGCTTTAACAAAATTATTGAAAAGAGCCAACCACCGTATGAAGAGTTTGACCAAGACTACTTATACTACAACACACCATATTACCCTGGCTTCTATGTAGGATTCGCAGCAATGGCTGTTGGTGGTGCAGAACGTGTACTTGACGAATTTGAAAAGCATACAGCAGGTCGCGTACGCTTCTCAGGTATAAACGAAAAAGATTCTCCTACGAGCCAGCGCGTGCTTTCGGAGTTAAAGCTTGAAATGCTTTCTGCTAAAAGCTTATTAAATGAATATATCGCAATGATGGAAGCAGATAAAGGCGGTCCATACGAAGGGGCAAAATATAAAGCAATCCGTGCAATGATTATCGATAAGTGTACACAAATCGGCGTAAAATCACTTCTTACTTTGGGTGGACACGCATTATTAAAAGGTCACCCAGTAGAGTTATTCACTCGTGACTTAATGGCAATTGCAACACACATTACTTCTTTATATGAAGATGGCATTTTAGGTTACGGTAGACATTTATTCGGCGTTAATACAAACATTCAAGGGTAATAGTGGTATTTGAAAATGCTACCAATAAAAGAGTGGATTTCATATGTCCTCTTATATAAAAAAGTAACTAAATATGGGGTGAATATAAATGGAAAAATTTCTTTACGCACCGGAAATTGCAAAATTAGGACACGTAGCTTTAGTGTCAGCAGATCTTGAAAAATCTTTATGGTTCTTCCACGATACAATCGGCTTAGAAGAAACAGAAGTTGTAGAGGGTGTACACTACTTACGAGCTTGGGGTGACTTCGAACACCATACTTTATCCATTACAGCTGGTGAAACTTCTTACATCGATCACATCGGCTGGCGCACAAAACGGCCGGAGGATATCGTAACTTTCGCAAAATTATTAGAAGATGCAGGTACAGAAGTTCGTTGGATAGAAGCAGGGGAAGAATTAGCGCAAGGAGAAGCGATTCGCTTCGAATTACCAAGTGGTCACCGCTTCGAACTTTACTACGATATGGAAAAAACACCCGCTGAAGAATCTCGTAAATCAGTCCTTAAAAACCAAACTTATAAATCTTGGGCGAAAGGTGTATCTCCACGCCGTATCGATCATGTAAACTTACAAACTTCTCACGACAACGCTGAGATTGTAAAGTTTTTAAAAGAAGCATTAGGCTTCAAGCTACGCGAATATTTCGTAAATCCAGACGATGTACAAGTAGCAAGCTGGTTATCTGTAACAAACCTAGTACATGACGTAGCAATCATGTCTACATCACGTTCAAAAGAGCCAAACGAAATGCACCATATCGCTTACTGGTTAGACAACTCACAAGACTTACTGCGTGCTGCGGATATTTTATGCGAAGCAGATGTACAATTCGTTGGTCCTGGTAAACATGGTATTTCTCAAGCAATGTACATTTACGTAAAAGATCCAGGAAGCGGATTACGTCTTGAAATCTTTACAAACGGCTACTTAATTTTCGAGCCAGACTGGGAACCAGTGAAATGGACGTATGAAGAATATTTAAAAAATGGTTCCGCTTATTGGGGTGATCGTCGACGCGATGACGTAGACCGTGAAGCACAAGTAAAAGAATTAGCGAAGTCATAATAACTAGACCACCAGTATTCATGACAATGAACGCTGGTGGTTTCTTAAGTAATAAATGTTGTTAAAATTATGATAGGAAGGGGTGTTCCTGTTGAAGGCAATGTTAAAGGTGTTCGTTTTATCTTTAATTGGCGGTTATATTTTTAGCCTGCTGCACATCCCTATTCCTTGGATGCTCGGCCCAATTGTTGTCATCATGTTAGCCCAATTTGTTTATAAAGGACCGCTCAAATGGTCCGGCCAAATGCGTGATTTAGGTGTCGTCATGGTCGGTACCGTGATAGGTGTACAATTTAACATCGATTTATTCGGCATGATGGGCTCAATTTTATTTTATATGATAACACTAAACGTGATATTAATTGGTGGCTCAATCGTTATCGCTTACTTAACTAGTAAATGGGCAAAAATCCCAATGAAAGCGGCGGTACTAGGTGCTATCCCAGGCGGCTTAGGTCAAATTGTCGTATTTGCTGAAGAAGAAAAAGTTGAAGAAATTGGCGTTATTTCTTATTTTCAAGTTATTCGGCTGTTACTAGTCGTTGTATTCGTACCGTTTATCGTCGCTGGACAAGTAATAAGTAAGCAGCCAACGGACGCGAAGTTAACGATTAATTTAGTATTATTAATTGCACTTGCATGGGGATGCTCACATTTAATGCAGCGCATCCATTTGCCTGTCGCATTTTTCATCACACCCATTATTTTGTTAATTACGTTGCATCTCACAACACCAATTACAATGCCACAAGTACCTGGCTTTTTCATGGCTATCGCTCAACTGCTAATCGGCGCCCATATTGGCTTAATGCTCAAGCCACATATGATTAAGCTTCCAATACGTGTACTTCTAGGCGGCATTTTCAGCGCATTTGCACTGATCGCGCTAACATTCGGCTCAAGCATCCTAATGTCGTTTGCAATGGACACAACATTCGCTACAAGTTTTCTTAGCACAGCCCCAGGTGGCTTAGATCAAATGGTATTATTAGCTGATGCAGTTAAAGCAGAAGTCTCGCTTGTTTCAATGTTCCAAACGTTTAGGCTATTGTTCATCTTTATAATAATTATGCCTTTGATGAAAATGTTTTACCGTTGGCGAGAAAAAAAGAGATTGTCTACAATCAAGCAAGCAGTATAGTAAGTATTATATATAAAAGCGTATGTTAGAAATCTTTATTGATGATCTATAAGTATGAGAAACGCCCTGATGATTGAATTTATATCAGTGGCGTTTTTTTGATTGATATTAATGGGTGAAAGTAGTCCATATATAATAGAAGGAATGCAGTATTTTTAATCAAATGAAGAGACTTAGAATATACATTGATAGGTTTGGACTTAAACTGGCCACAGCTTATGGGCAGTATAGGGATAATCGCTCTTGTACTACTTCTAAGACTTCTTCTGGTACTTCCCTAATCTTGATATCCCCACCCAGGAAAAGCAGCCAATTGGTTAATTCGGTCAATTCATCGGAGTTATTTACATTGATAAAAGTCTTTAATACGGCGGTGGTTTGGTAAGGATTCGTAAAGGAAATCGATACTTTCAAAGGATGGTATTTTTTGAATTGGGCTATCGCTTTTGGACCAAGTTCAAGGACTAGATTAATTTCTTCTTCCTGCTTACTTAGTTTTTCTAAAATCTTTTTCTTAC
Organism: Bacillus sp. ISL-18; assembly: GCF_018613415.1. Taxonomy (GTDB): domain Bacteria; phylum Bacillota; class Bacilli; order Bacillales; family Cytobacillaceae; genus Neobacillus. The sequence goes on from NZ_JAGGQG010000006.1 coordinate 148,935, forward strand.
CTACTCTTTTTTCCGTCGGGCAGGGTTCGATATTGGTGAGAAGGTCGACAGGAAAAATCCGCTTCTTTTCTTCTTTTAGGTCAAAGCCTTCAATCAGCCAAAGACCTTTTTCATGGTAAAGGTGCAAGAGATAGATAGAATAAGTAGTTATTCCCTTCGCATCATTTATGGTTAACCATAAATAGCGATCCAAAAGAAGGTTTTGGATAAGTTTCTCTAACATTGGATCAGGGAGGTCTGTAAGATCAAGCAGGTCGGGATTATGAGGGTTGGTCCCTTCAAAAAGCAAGATTTGATTTAAAAGAACAAGTTCTTCTTGCTGGCTTTCGGAGATGAGGCCTAGTAATTTTTCAGCTAAAGACTGACGGCTCCTTAGATAAGGAAGTTGTTGATTTCTTGTTGCCATAAAGGCAATAAAAAGAGCTTTGACCTCATTATCGGTAAAGCGAACAACGGGCAGGACAGAATTGCGCATGACAAAATAACCACCATCCCTTCCAACTTCAGCGACAAGTGGCATCCCCATGGCCTCAATTTCTCGGATATCTCTAATAGCTGTCGAACGAGAGATGTTGAATTCTCGCATGATTTCAGATATGGTGAAGTGAGTGCGATTGTTGATATACCGCATGATGATATTAATCCGTTCAACTTTTTTCATCGGGGCTCCTAAACAGTATCATTTTTTGACATGATTTAAGGTTATCATATACACATCAGGTGAAGAAAACAAATCATTTGATTAATTTTAAATAGAGGAAGGTATTGAATATGGCAGATTATACCCTAGAAGAAAAAGACAGCTTTACCGTTATCGGGATTGGAACAGAGCTTAAGAGCCATTATACAGACTTTGCTGGCTTAAACAAGGAAAAGTCAGACTTTTGGCAGGCCATCAGCCAGGATGGAACGCTTGACACTTTAAAAGCAACAGCCACAAATGACTACGTTTTTGCTGTGAACGAAGCGGTGAATAATAAGTTGATGCATTATGCTGGCGTCATGACAGAGGCATCGGCACCAGAAGAAGCCAGAGTGATCCAGTTTCCAAAGGGTGAATACCTCGTTGTAAAAGGGGAAGAGAAGACGGCCGTAGAATTGAATAATAAGCTAGCTGGTATTGCCTTTGGTCAAGTCTTGCCAGAGGCAAAGGATTTTGCCTATGTTGGCGGGCCCAATACAATGGTTGAGATGGGGCAGCGAAACGGCTTAGTTTTTGGTGAGTTCTGGATTCCTATTGTTAGAAAATAAAGATAAAAGGAGAATGGAAATGTCTTATAACGTTGATTTTAAAGATGTGTCTACGCTGGGCTTAGAGTCTTCGCCGGTAGCAGAAGCGCTAGCTGGTTTACGTGCTCATGAAGCTCGTTACTTTATGAACAAATACAAGCATGAATTTACGGTTGTACCAGCTATCGAAAGCAAGGAGACCCTTGATTATGTGAACACGATTTTGAAAGAAGAACGTGGTATTGAGTTTGCGGCCAAACCATTAGAAACGTCGCGTTTTCAAGTGGAAAATATCAATTGGGCCTACGTCTTTTATGAGGATGGACTTGAGGTCAATGTTTTGTATACAGTTGATGACCCTAAGAAGCGTGCCGTTGGTTTTAAGCTTTCTGAGGGGATGGAGGTACCAGAGGAGTTAGAAGGAAAGTTTAAGTTTGCTAGGCAAAAGTCTAAACTAGCTGGAACAATCCGGGGCTCGTATTTTGTAATCAAAGGTGAATATTAAAGTAAGCAAAAGTGCAAGTGGAGGAATCGAGTCATATTTGGATTTGGTCATTCTTTTTCTTATTGAAAATTAGTGAAATCTGGTTGCTCTCTATGTAAAAATATAGCTTATCTTAAAATTAAGGGGTTTCCTTACCTATCTAAACATTAATAATGCAACTTGAAATGAGTGCCAATTGTCTTTGAATTTGGCACTCATTTTTTTATGTAAAGTGATTTGTTTTTTTGTTGGTTCTTTGAATCAACGGTTAGTGGTTGTATTTTCTTTTTATCCAAAACGGACTATACAAAATATAAAAACTTAAAATCATCGCCATCTCCATGGAGAGAAGATACCAGGGCCACTGTCCGAGGTAATCTAATAGAGAACTCGATTTAGGTTTCTTCATGATATATAGATAATTCGCTCCCAGCCATTTATTGAGAAAAAAGACAATGACGGAATAAAGGTTTACAATCAAAATGGTTACCCACATTCCTTGGTGAGTCGGATAGTAATTGTAGACCAAAACCATGAATAGACAAGCAAGCACCACCACTCCATGTGACACAAAGAACTCAAAATATTCAAAGTGCGGGAACGAATATCTTCCAAGGTCAGGAGTCAAAATAGCTTGAATCGAACTGCCTAACCCTGCAAAGTAGAGGAATTGAAAAAGTTTTTTACTCCAGGTAAATAACATCACAACAGCGAGAATAACAGAAAGATCACTTAGCTGAAGCGGTAAAGATTCTTTCAATGACCATGCATGTTCATAGAGAAGCCAAATTTGCTCCAAAGCGGTAGATAAAAGAAGGAGAAAGGCTAACAAGAAACTTAAATATCTTCTTTTCCTCTTTTCTTTTAGCTTGCTTCTGTAAATAAACAGGAAAGTGCATAGAACTAAAATGATACAAAAAGGTAAAACGTGTTCCACTGAAAAAAGACGAAACGAAGGAAGGCTAGAATGAAATTGAAAAGGTGCATGCATTTTTTTACCCCACTATTTTGATGATTTCTCATTTCTATTTTAATTATCAACGTAGCTGTTCTAAACAGGAGGGTGGGTATATTTTTCCATGAAATTAAATCATGGTTTTTGATAGTTTGGGGATTTTGTCCATTTTTCAACCAAAAAATAATATTTAAATAATTAAATATCATCAAAAAACCTTAATATTAAAATAAAAATGGCATGCGTCAATTTGCATGCCATTTCATGTGCTCATTAGTTCATGTGATTTATTAAATATTAACGGATACATATCTTAAATAAATTAATTCGAATAGCTTCTATTTAATAAATAACAACCGGCTCATAGGTGCTGAGATTACTATATACAGTTTTCATAACGCTTGGCGGAGTGTTGACACAGCCGTGTGACCCTGCCGAAAGATAGGCTTTACTGCCCCAATTGCCTCGCCAGCTGGCATCGTGGAAACCTTGGCCATCATTTGTAAAAGGAGCCCAATAATTAACATCTACCTGATAAGTGATTTTCCCGTTTTCTCTGCCGGTTAGTACGGCAGGTGTCTGCTTATAAAGGATATACCAAACTCCTGGTGATGTATCATGATTGGTACTATGTGTGCCAGTAACGACATTCGTTGTGACCACTAATTTCCCGTTTTTATAGATCCAAATTCGCTGCTCAGCAATGGAAACTTCAGCATACGAATTGCCAATCCCATTGTTTGTAATAGCATCATATCCGTAGCCTTCACCCTTCCAGCCATTTCCATAAATATTAGAGGCGGAAACCGATTTTTCTCCATTTTCAAGTGCTTGCTTAATACGCGGTACTTCTTTATCAACATTTATGGCCCAGCCATAGCCTTTCCCTTTAACCGATATCATCGAACCCGAATGGGTCTTGAAGGTAAAATCTTTATTTAATGTAGATTGGGAATGGTTAATCTCAGTAAGCTTATTTTTAATATCACCATCATCATTTAGCGTAATCTTTAAATCTTTATTAATAGAGGCATTTTTAATTAAGTCCCGTGCGGTTAATGAGAAAATTTTATCCTGCACCTTATAATCAACGGTCTGAGCAAGGAATTCCTCCAGCTTTTTTTTCTCATTTATTACAAACTCGCTGTCTTCTTTAATGGGCTGTATATATATTGGACTTAAATGAATCTCACTAATATATTTGTGCTTATCGTAGTCATTCAAAAGACTGCTGACATCATACTGCTCTCCGCTGATGCTTTTAGATACAACAATTTTGCCTTGTTCCAAACGAACCACCGCATCTTGCGGAGCTTTTAAATTTTGATTCATGGCAAGCAGCTTTTCTTCCACCTGTTTTTTCAATGTCTGGTATCGAAACTGATCCTTACTGACCGGCAGCAATGAATAATTTTTTGCTTTTGAGGAAGGAAAGAATGTCCACTGGCTTTTTAACAATTTTTTGAAGCTGGGCAGATCTTTAGCTGTAAACCTCATCTTTGAATCTTTCCCATCTAATATCTGTTGATCACCAATATATACTATATTTGTTAAGGTGGTTGTTTTTAATTTATTTAGTGCCTGCTCAGTCGTCATGCCACCAACATCGATGCTATTTATCTTGATTTCTGAATTGAAGTGGTTTGCCTGGTAGTAGCTTCCTGCTGCGATGATGAGGGCGATAATAAAGATAATACTAAATGCAATAAGTTTCCATCCTCCAAACCACTTAGTTAAGTTTACGCGTTGGTTCTCTAGTTCTTGAATATTTGCTGTGCTTCCCATTATGAATTCCTCCACTCCAGTACCTAATCATCCTGCTAAAAATATCAATGGCTTTAACAATTGATTACGAGTCTTATGTAAACGATCTTTTATAAAAAGTGGTAAATATATACTATTAGTCTACAGAATATCAGAATCGAACATTGTCGTTTTTTGTGTTCTAAAATATTAAATTTTTTTTGCTGGTAAAGGCTATCTAAAATAAGTCTATATTCAATTATGAAAGCCTTTTCATCTTTTAAAACCTTCAGTATAATGGAAACTACTAATCATCTAAAATTATAAGTCAATAATCATTCTTTCATTCACTCATACGTAAGATTTACCTAGTTCTTAAGTAAATTAGAAATTTAGGGAGCAATGGAATGAAAACTTTAAAACTGAATGAATTATTACATATTCGTCAAGAGAATGAATTATGGTTTGCCAACAATGAAAGATCTATTTTTGTTTCGAGCCAGGCTTTTGGGACAATGCAGCGTGATTTAATTGAGAATATTGGGATTAATCGGATGAAAACCTTTTTCTTTAAGTATGGCTATCAATTGGGGGTAGAAGATGCAAAAGAGGTGGCAAAAAAAGACTCATTGAGTTTGCTTGAAATGATTGAATATGGTCCGATTATTCATGCTTTAAAAGGACATGCGAAATCTCGCATCACCGAGAAAGATTTTGAATTGGAAGGAAATGAAATTAAATCGTTTCGCTTTAAAGGAGTGTGGGAAAATTCATATGAAGCGGAACAACATCTTCAAAATTTTGGCATTAGCCAGAGCCCTGTTTGTTATACGTTAACTGGGTATGCCACAGGATATATTACAGGTGTGTTGGGAATGGACGTTTTTTTCAAAGAATTGCAATGCCAGGGACAAGGGGCACCGTGTTGCATCTGGGAAGGGCGTCTTGTTTCAGAATGGAAGGAAGAGGCGGAGGAATTCTTTTCTTATAGTAAAGAACTGCCGATATTAAAGGAATTGGAACAAACAAACGTAAAACTTATGCTGGAAAGAAATAATCTCGCACTTGTGTCAAAAACGTATAATGAGATGACCAATGAGCTAATTAAGGGAAATAGCATCGATTCCATCCTCGATATTTTACATAAACAACATTATGTTCCCATTATCGTGGAGGATGGTCGTCAAAATGTCATTGCCTGTAAAGGCATCACTCTTGAAGACTATGATTTCATTAGAGAAAAGTTTTCTGAGATGGCAGACAAAAAGCAATGCCATTCCAAAGTACGTGTTTTCTCGATGGAAAATGGGACTCGACTGATGTCTCCAATTTTTCTATTAGGTAAGGTTGTCGGTTATTGTTCTTTTCTGTATGAACGAGAAAGAACCCCTAATTATGAGATCGACTCGATGATTCTTGATCGCTTAGCGTCGATTTGCTCGCTGCTGTTTTTAAAGGAAAAAACGGAAGTGGAATCGTTGGAACAAGTGAAAGGTCATTTTCTTGAAGAAATTATTAGCGGAAAATATACACAACAAGAAATTATGAGGAAAGCGGATTTTATTCAGTTAGATCTATCCGATCACTATCATATTGTAGTGTTGACCTACAAGTATTTGAATTCATGTGACGAAAAGGAATTGACGCTTCATAAAAAAACGTTTGAAAGGGTCTCTGCTTACTTTCGAGAAGAAAAAAACCTCAATGTGTTAATCGGTCAGCAACCTGACAGCTTAATTCTCCTGATGACAGAGAAACAAGTGCGTCAGCAAAACATGGAGAAAACAATTCGGACTTTAGTCTCCTATTTAAAAAAGAAAATAAAAAATGCTTTGTTCTTAGCGGGAATAAGCTCCCACTACAGTAACATTCTAGAAGCAGGAGTTGCAATGGAAGAAGCACGTTCAGCAGTGCGACTTTCTTCAAGGAGTGAACCGATCACGCTTTTTAGTGAGTTAGGCATACTTGGTATCTTAATCAATGACCAAAACGAACAAGTGATCAAGAAAATGATCCGAGATCAACTTGGGGTTCTCTACGAGAATCTAGATAAGCATAAATTAGAATTGATAGAAACGCTCTACCATTTTCTAGAGCAAGGGGGGAACTTGGATCAAACAGCAGAATCCCTCGTTCTATCTAAAAGCGGACTTCGTTATCGTCTCAATAAAATTACCGACCTCCTTGATTGTGACTTGCGTGATCCCCAAAGACAATTTCAGTTGATGATGGCGTTAAAAGCATTGAAAATTATTGAGCATGAAAGAATTAAAAAAATTCAAGAATAGTGATGAATTTAATCTACTACAAGAAATCCAGGATATCATGAATTATGAAACCTATTCATCGATCAATTTGCCAGACAGCCCACAGACACTCTGTTAGTGGGCTGTCTGGCTTTTTTTCGAACAACTGACACAAAGTAGTTGTATTTATAGAGTTTTCTATCATCTTGTGTTATTGTTTATAATTTTCAGATAATTTAAGATGAAACTAGTGATGGACTAATAGATTTACACTTCAATTAAAAGAGATTAGGAATGGAGTTGAAGGAATGTACACAGGTAAAGAATATTTGGAAAGTCTCAATGACGGCAGGGCAGTGTATTTAAACGGAGAAAAAATTAAAGATGTTACAACCCATCCAGCTTATCGGAATGCTGCTCGTTCGTATGCGAGAATGTATGATGCTCTTCATGATCCAGCTACACGTGATATTTTAACGACAACAAGTGAATTCGGCGACAGAACACATAAATTTTTCAAAACTCCTACTAGTTCTAAGGATTTGTTAGAGGCAAGAGATGCAATTGCTCAGTGGGCAAAGCTAAGCTATGGTTTTATGGGAAGAACCCCTGATTATAAAGCATCCTTCACTGGGCACCTAAATGCGTTTGGTCATTTTTATGAGGGGTTTGAAGACAACGCAAAGGCATGGTACAAAAAAGCAACAAAGGAAGTACCATTTATTAATCATACAATTATTAATCCGCAAGTGGATCGTTCAAAACCGTTACATGAGAATAAAGATTCTTTTGTTCGTGCGGTTGCAGAACGCGATGACGGCATAATTGTAAGCGGTGCCAAAATGGTTGGGACAGCTTCTGCGTTAACACATTATAATTTTGTTGCTAACTATGGGCCGAAAGATTTAGGTGGGGGTGATGATAGTCACGCATTGATCTTCTTCGTGCCAATGAATGCTGAAGGAGTTCGTATGATAAGCCGCCAATCCTACGAATTAAACGCATTTAAAACTGGAACGCCATTTGATTATCCATTATCGAGCCGCTTTGATGAAAATGATGCAGTGATTGTCCTTGATAATGTGTTCATACCTTGGGAAGATGTGCTGGCTTACCGAAATATTGAAGTATCAAATAATTTCGCAAAAGTAAGCGGTTTCATCCCGCGCTTTACGTTTCATGGCTGTACACGTCTCGCCGTAAAATTGGATTTTATGACTGGGCTGTTATTGAAAGCAACGGAAGGAGCTGGAACAAAAGATTTCCGTGGAGTTCAGGCGAAGATTGGAGAGGTCATTGCATTACGAAATATGTTCTGGGGTCTATCAACCGCAATGGCAACGGATCCTGAAAAAGGGCCCAATGGGTTAGCGATTCCAAACTCTTACTCAAGTGCCGCTTATCGTGCGTTAGCTCCATTGGCTTGGGTGAAAGTGAAAAATATTTTCGAGCAAGTCGTGGCTGGTGGGTTAATTCAATTACCTTCAAGTTCAAAAGATTTTCTCAATGAAGATTTAAAACCTTACCTGGACACATATTATCGCGGAACAGGAATTGGTGCCGAAGAACGTGTGAAATTATTGAAAATGGTTTGGGATACGATTGGCACAGAGTTCGGAGGCCGTCATGAATTATATGAAGTAAACTATGCAGGAAACCATGAAAATATCAATATGGAAGCGTTATTCCATTTTGAGGCAACAGGTGCAGCGGATCAGCAAAAAGCATTCGTCGAATCTGCATTAAACGATTATGACCTTAAGGGTTGGACAAACAAAACATGGGCAGAGGCTGCGGAAATAGAAGCGGTTATCAAATCATAAAGCCTTTATTGGAAATCCAAAAATATTAGGAGGATTCATATGACTTCATACCAAGAACCCATTTTTGATGTAGCACAATTAGCACACGTGGAGCTTTTTTCTCCAAAACTAGAACAATCGGTTGAATTTTTTACAAGATTCCTAGGAATGGAAGTGACAGCTCGTTCCGGAGGTTCCGTGTATCTTCGTGCTTATGAGGACTTTTACCATAATACATTAAAAATCACGGAGGCAAACCATGCAGGAGTAGGGCATGTTGCGTGGAGGGCAACGTCCCCGCAGGCATTAGAGCGACGCGCAGCAGAGATCGAAAAAACAGGATTAGGGAAAGGCTGGATTGAAGGAGATATCGGCCATGGGAAAGCTTATCAATTTACGACACCGGAAGGTCATTTAATGGAAATCCTGTGGGACGTCGAATATTACAAAGTTCAAGAAAAGCAGCGCTCCAAATTACTAAACCGTCCCTCCAAACGCCCAGACCGCGGTGTGCCGGTTCGCCGATTGGATCATATCAATTTAATGACCTCCAATCCAGGGGCAGATTCGGACTTTTTAATAGATAAACTTGGTTTCCGATTAAGAGAGCAAATTCAAGATAATGGTCATGTACTTGGAAGCTGGATGAGCGTGTCCAATCTTGTTCATGAGATTGCCTATATGCAAGAGCCAAATGGCGTCAAGGGCAAGCTGCATCATCTTTGCTACTGGTATGGCATTCCGCAAAACCTTTATGATGTGGCCGATTTACTTAAAGATCATGATATCAAGATTGAAGTTCCGCCTAATAAACATGGAGTTTCTCAAGCTTTCTGTATGTATGTAATAGAACCAGGCGGCAACCGGATTGAATTGTTCGGAGATGCAGGCTATATCATTACAGATCCAGCTTGGAAACCAGTGGTTTGGGAAATGAAGGACGTTCCAGGCAATGGTGATACTTGGATAGGAACCGAATTCCCTGTATCTTGGTGGACGCAAGGGACCCCACTTACAGTTATTGAGGCTGCTGAAGTAGAAGTTGTAAAACCTTAATTCGTTAAATACTAGAATAGCGGGGTGGAAAGTCTTGACGAAAATAAAAACAGCGATACTAGGATCGGGAAATATTGGAACAGATCTGATGTATAAAATAGAAAAAAATGATGGAAATATGGACTTAGCCATCGTGACGGGAATTGATCCAAATTCCGAAGGACTAGCGCGAGCAAGGGAGATAGGAATCGCCACAAGCCATCATGGAATCGATGCAATTTTGGAGGATCCAGAGATTAAGATTGTATTTGATGCAACAAGTGCAAAAGCCCATAAGCAGAACGCCCCAGCACTAAGAGAACGAGGGAAATTAGCCGTTGATATGACTCCAGCTGCGATTGGACCGTTTGTCGTCCCAACTGTAAATTTGCATGACCAACTGGAAGCGATGAATGTCAACTTGATTTCTTGCGGCGGACAAGCGACAACCCCACTTGTTCACGCCGTTAATCGAATAGTTCCTGTTCATTATGCAGAAGTCATTGCGACAGCGGCCAGTCTATCGATTGGACCAGGAACAAGACAAAATGTCGATGAGTTTGTTCGCACAACAGCAAATGCAGTCCAGCAAATTGGCGGAGCGAAAATAGCAAGAGCAATTCCTATTTTTAATCCAGCAGTGCCGCCGATTAATATGACGAATTCCGTTTATGCCGTGATAAAGGAAGAATTTGATGAAGCAGCTGTTATTGAATCGGTTCAATCAATTGCAGCTGAAATTACTAGTTATGTGCCAGGCTATCGATTAAAAGGTACGCCATTTGTCGATTATCGTGAAACTCCTTGGGGCCGTTTGCCAACGGTAGTCATAATGAACGAAGTAATCGGAGCAGGAGATTTCTTCCCTACTTATGCCGGGAATTTAGATATCATGACTGCTTCTGCTTACCGAGTTGGAGATGTATACGCCGCCCATTTTCTAAGTGGAAAGGAGGTAACACGATGAAGATTCCTAGACTGACAGATACAACACTACGAGATGGTGATCATGCCGTTAGCCACAGTTATACGCCTGAACAGGTCCGAGCTATTGTTCAAGATTTAGATGAAGCCGGTGTTCCTGTTATTGAAGTGAGTCATGGTTCTGGTTTAAATGGCTCGACGATTCAGCAAGGGTTCTCCATTCACTCAGAATTTAATTTGATTAAAGTAGCGGTGGAAACCGCAAAAAACGCTAAAATTGCTTCGTTATTCGTGCCGGGGATTGGGACGGGTAAAGAGCTAAGAGATGCAGCGGAACTGGGCATTTCTGTAATCCGGATTGCCGTTCATTGTACGGAAGCGGATGTTACTGAGCAATACTTCCGTTTAGCAAAAGAATTAGGCCTTGAGGCTGTTGGTTTCTTGATGATGTCTCATACTCAGCCTGCCAGCGTTCTTGCGGAGCAGGCGAAGCTGATGGAATCATATGGTGCTGATTGTGTATATGTAGTAGATTCTGCAGGGGCTCTTGTTCAAAGTGGTGTTCGCGAAAGAGTGATGGCCATAAAAAAAGCATTGTCTATTCAAGTCGGTTTCCACGCTCATAATAACCTTGGCTTGGCAATTGGAAATACGATCACGGCGCTTGAAGCTGGTGCGGATCAAATTGACGGAACGCTAAGAGGGCTGGGAGCGGGAGCTGGAAATGCGCAAACGGAAGTTCTGGTTGCGGTTCTTAATAAAATGAACATTAAAACCGGAATCAATCTAGCCATCCTAATGGATGCTGCCGAAGAAAAAGTAGCTCCGCTTATGCAATCTCCGATCGTGATTGATCGTGGTAACTTATCAAGCGGTTATGCCGGAGTCTATAACAGCTTTTTATTACATGTTAAACACGCAGCGGAAAAGTTTGGTGTCGGGGTATCTGAAATTATGGAAGAGCTTGGCAAAAGACAAACAGTTGCTGGCCAGGAGGACTGGATTTTAGATGTCGCGCTTGAACTAGCGGAGAAAAAAGGGTTAAAAGTATAGTACTTGTGTAAGGAGGGAACAGTTGTGTCAATTATTCAAGAAGCGGCCACTTATCTTTTGGAAGCAGAGGAAACCAAGACTGTAATCAAGCCGTTAACGGTTGCCTATCCGGGAATAACCGTTGATGAGGCTTATTACACGCAGTTAGAAATTATCCGCAGAAAAGTCGCAAATGGCGGAGTCATCGTTGGAAAGAAAATTGGCGCGACAAGCAAAGCGATTCAAAACATGTTCGGTGTCGACCAGCCGGATTATGGTCATTTATTGGCTGATATGATGTATTTTGAAGGTGAAGATATTTCACTAGCAGACTATATCCAACCGAAAGTAGAATTTGAGATTGCCTTTATTTTAAATAAGGATTTAAAAGGCCCGAATGTTTCCATCCTAGATGTTATTGATGCGACAGATTACATTGTTCCGGCCATTGAAGTGATTGATAGTCGGATTGAAGACTGGAAGATTAAGTTTGAAGACACAGTTGCAGACAATGGATCCTCAGCTTGTGCGATTATTGGCGGAAAACCGACAAAGTTAGCTGGCTTGGATCTTACTCAAATAGGTATGGTTGCATATCAAAATGGAGAAATGATTGATTCTGGAGCAGGGGCAGCTGTCCTTGGCAATCCACTGCGGTCCGTGGCTTGGCTGGCTAATTCATTAGGAAAGTACGATGTCTCCCTGAAATCAGGAGAAATCATTCTGTCAGGTGCCTTAACGAGAGCTGTAGAAGTGAAAGAAAATGATACATTTACGGCGGAGTTTGCCCATATTGGTACGGTTACCGCCAAGTTTAAAAGATAATGTAAAATCTCGAATAGCTTGGGGCATTCCCCAATAGTGATTGATGGAAGATTAAAGGAAACTAGGTGATAACATGATTAAAACGGATGTAATCGATCAAATTTCTGTTGAACTTTTTGAGGCGGAAAAGAAGAAAAAAGCGGTTGGTAAGTTTGTTGACACCTATCCCGAACTGGACGAAGCATTAGCCTATCAAGTACAGGAACGCTTAATCGCAATGAAATGCAAAGAAGAGAATACGAAAAGAATTGGCCGAAAACTAGGTTTAACGAGCAAAGCAAAACAAGAGATGATGGGCGTTCATGAGCCATCTTATGGGGTTTTGCTTGAAAGCATGCAGCTGTTTGAAGGGGAAAAAATTTCGATTGCCCCTTTCATCCATGCAAAGTTGGAACCAGAGATTGCCTTTATTTTTAATCGAGAATTGAAGGGTCCCCATGTTTCGGTTGCGGACGTGCTCGATGCAACAGAATATATTGCTCCTGCAGTAGAAATTATAGATAGCCGCTTCCATGGGTTCAGCTTTACCTTACCTGATGCGGTAGCGGATAACTCATCCTCCTCTCGTTTTATCATTGGTGAAAAATTCTCTTCTCCGAAGGATTTCGATCTGAAATTGATGGGAATGGTCTTTAAACAAAACGGAGAAGTCGTGGCGACTGGTGCGGGTGCAGCTGTAATGGGGCATCCAGCGAGAGCGATTGCTTGGTTAGCCAATCGGTTGTATAAGGCAGGTCAAAGTATTCAACCTGAAGAAGTCGTGTTAAGCGGCTCCTTATCCGCGGCGATAAAAATTGAAGCAGGTGACCATTTCTCAGCGGGTTTTGATGGTCTTGGTGTGGTGGAGGCTGTATTCACAGAATAAACTTCAAGACGAGGGGTGACCTGTTTATGCCATTTATTCAGATTAATATTCTTAAAGGAAGATCACCGGAAAAGAAAGAACGATTGATTCGTGAAGTTACAGATGTCGTTTCGGCGGTACTAGAAGCACCTGTTCAAAATGTTCGCATTATGATTAATGAACTAGAGCCAGAACATTGGGGGATTGCAGGCGAATCAGTGAAAAAGCGAAAGGAGGTCTCAAAATGACAAATGTCCAAACGGTAGTCAGAGAAGTGGGCCTTTATATAAACGGAGAATATGTAAAAGCAAGCGATGGGGCTAGTTTTGAGGTGAAAAACCCTGCTACACAGGAGGTGATTGCGAGAGTCAGTGAAGCTACACAAGAGGATGTGGATCGTGCCTGCCATGTCGCACGTAATGCATTTGAAAATGGTCCGTGGAGAACAATGACAGTAGCCGAGCGTTGTGCAAAGCTTCGCCGTATGGCTGAGATTATCCTTGAGCGAAAAGAGGAAATAGCGCGTTTAGATGCGACCGATGTAGGGAAGCCGTTTCAATCGGCCGTACAGCATGAAGTTCCACGCGCTGCCAATAACATCAAATTTTTTGCGGATTTTATGGAGCAGCTAGGCGGTGAAGTGTATCCAATGGAAGAAGCGTATTTAAACTACACGCGTTACGAACCAGTTGGAGTAGCTTTACTCATTACCCCTTGGAATGTTCCTTTTATGTTGACCACTTGGAAGCTTGGTCCTTGTCTTGCTGCAGGCAATACAGCTGTTATTAAACCAGCTGAAATGACTCCGCTTTCTGTTTCGCTCCTTGGAGAAATTGCCAAAGAAGCAGGAATACCAGATGGCGTTGTGAATGTTGTTCATGGTCAAGGTGGAGTCGTTGGGACGGCTTTGACCACCCATCCTGAAGTAGATCTTGTTTCCTTCACGGGTTCCACGGCTACCGGAAAGCGAATTTTGAAAAACGGCGCTGATACGTTAAAAAAGGTTTCTTTTGAATTAGGTGGAAAAGCTGCCAATATCGTGTTCGAAGATGCCAATCTTGATAAAGCGATACCTGTTTCGATTCAGGCGGCGTTCATGAATTCCGGGCAAATTTGTCTTGCAGGATCAAGAATCTTGGTGCATCGGCCGATATTGGATGAATTTCTTGACCGATTTAAGAAAGCGGCAATGGAACTAAAAGTCGGCGATCCACAAGATGTGGAAACAAAAATGGGACCGGTTGTGAGTGAAGAGCATTATAAAAAGGTAACAAGCTATCTTGAAATTGCCAAAGAAGAAAATGCTACGTTAATTTGTGGTGGAAAACGACCGGATTTACCGGGATATTTACAAACTGGCTTCTACTTAGAGCCTACGGTTTATATTCAAGAAAATCCTAAGTCAAGAATATGCCAAGAAGAGATCTTTGGTCCAATTGTGACAATTATCCCATTTGATACCGAAGAGGAAGCCCTTTGTATTGCCAATGATACGGAATATGGATTAAATAGTGTTGTTTGGACAGAAAACCTCCAACGCGCTCACCGAATTTCTCATTCAGTTAGAGCCGGTACGATTTGGGTGAACTGCTGGTTTGTACGTGATCTCCGTGCGCCATTCGGCGGCTTTAAAAAGAGTGGCATCGGACGTGAAGGTGGCCATCACAGTATGGAATTTTTCACAGAAGCAAAAAATATATGTATTGCCCTAAAATAGTAATGAAAAGATCGAAATACCTATGTAAAATTAAGGTCCTTTACACAGACAAGCTTCGTATTTAAATAAAAACATGACACTAACTGCAGACTCTTCAATGAGAGGATCTGCAGTTAATGTCAATGCTCTAGCTGTGGATCTAAATAAGCTTTATCAGAAGTGGAAGTGCACTGCTAAACAAGTGAACTGGAATTCTGTTTTTTGTAAGCCAATGGGGTCATGTTCATTGACTTTCGGAATTTATCTATGAAATAGCTTGTACTGTTAAATCCTACTTGATAAGCAACATCTGTGACATTTGATTCCGGTTGTTGTAGTAAAGTTAAACTTCTTTGAATTCGATAATCTGTTACATAATTCAGGGGTGTTTTCTTTAAAACTCGTTTGAAATATCGGCAGCACTCGGAACGACTTAATTGACCAGCTCGTGCTAGATCGTCTAAAAGGATTTTCTCCGCATAATGTAGGTGGATCCAATTTAACATCTGTTTCATTCGATGACTTTTGACCACTTCCATCTGTTCGTACTCCAATTCAATCCCATTCATAATTAGGTTCTTCCAAATTAAGGTTAAATGCAGGCTGATGTCGATTTCAAAGTATGGTGGATTTTGTTTGATTAGCTGATTGATTCTCTCCATTGAACTTAAAATGTTATGTGCCCAAGGCTCCTCTGGAACCAAGCGCAAATAAGGAATATTAGTCGCCTGAATATAAGGGCTTACATGGGTTGTATAAAGTTCTTGGGATAAAACGAAATGAGGGGATACATTTAAACAAATATAGGCACAGCCTGAATTATTTTTATCTTTTGCCATGTGGAGGCAGCCACTATTTATAAATAACCCCTCACCAGTTTTTATCATGATTGTTTCTTCATTTATTTGAAAAAAGGCTTCTCCTTTTATAACGAGAACAAACTGAAATTCATCATGCCAGTGAAGTGGTATATATCCATTTATATTTTGATTAATGGTGGTTTCGTAACATGCAAGCGGTAATACAACTGTTCGATGTACTGTTAGTTCTTTTAAACTTTGATCCACTTTAAAATCTTTCATTTGCATTTTACCACCTCAATATACTTATATTTTTTTATTCAATTTGGGTATTATTTCAACGGTTTTCCCCTTATTATTTAACATATTATATCACTATTTTTATATTTAAAGGTGGAGAATCAAACATGAATAGACAGAAGGGAATTGTTCTTGTTATTACTGGAGCTGTATTTTGGGGGATTGGTGGAACTGTTGCAAAAAGGCTTTTTCAACAGTATCAAATCGATGTTGATTGGCTGGTTACCACCCGATTGCTCATAGCTGGTTTTTTACTCTTAACCGTTCAATTTTTCAGAAAAGACCGTTCCCAAATACTTGGTGTTTGGAAAACTAGAAAGACCGCTATTCCATTACTAATTTTCGGATTACTCGGTATGCTTGCGGTTCAATACACGTATATGGCTTCCATTAAACATGGGAATGCAGCGGTTGCCACTCTATTACAATATTTAGCACCTGTGATCATTATCGTTTACTTAATTATCCGCAAACAAACGGTTGTATCACGAAATGATTTGTTGACGGTTTCACTAGCTTTAGTGGGATGTTTTTTCTTATTAACAAACGGCTCCATTTCTCAATTATCTGTACCTACACCTGCCATCGTTTGGGGTGTTCTATCTGGATTCGCTTTAGCCTTTTATACGTTATATGCCATTCCATTACTGAAACAATACGATTCGCTTGTTATTGTTGGTTGGGCTATGTTGATCGGTGGTCTTGCCTTAAGTTTTATTCATCCACCTTGGCAATTAGACACTAGTAACTTAACACTAGAAGCTTATTTATATCTGTTCTTCGTTATCATTTTTGGTACGATGATTGCCTTCTGGTTTTATATAGAAAGTTTGCAAAGTCTAGCACCTAAAGAATCAAGCCTGCTCGGAAGCATAGAGCCACTAGCGGCAGTTTTAACAACAGTCTTTTGGTTAAAAGAATCGTTTGGAATTTTCCAATGGATTGGGACAGCTTGTATCATAGGAATGATTGTATTGTTGGCTTTGAATAAAGAGTCCGCTTCAAAGTCTAGGAGTAAAGTGAGTATTTCTTATTAAAATAGTACAGATAGTTAAAAACGACACTCACGGAGGAATGTCGTTTTTTTAATTACTTTATAGTTTTGATTTCCTCTTTTTCAATAATATCTTTCACTACATCCTCAATGGTTACATTCCCAAGCGCCTTTTCCAAAGCGGTTTGGGCTAATGTAAACAAAGGTTCAATGGTGCATTGAATATTTCTTCCAACAGGACAATCAGGATTTGGATTTTCATGAATGCTAAACAACTCTTTCTCTTGTACAACATTAACTGCTTTATATACGTCCAGTAATGTAATTTCAGATAAATCCTTAGCTAAATCTGCCCCTGCAATACCTGGCCGCACGGTTATCAACCCTGCTTTTTTAAGCATTCCCATTATTTTTCTGATCACTGCTGGATTTGTATTTACACTTCCTGCTAAAAATTCAGATGAGCTGACCCCATCTTTATTAATTTCAATAAGAGATAATATATGAATTCCGACAGCGAATCGGCTGCTGATAGACATGTTTCGTCACCATCCTATTAACGATTCTATTATTTAATTTATCTTTTTATCATGTAATTAAATTGATTACAAGTTTATTATACCAAATTAACAACAAAATATAAATAACCTTACCTGTTGACAAAACGAATACAGGTAATTAAAATGAAAACATGTAATCAATATTGTTACAACTAAAAATCTGGAGGGAATATAAATGAAACTATTAGTTACAGGAGCAACAGGGAAATTAGGTACAAAAGTAGTCGATTCATTGTTGAAAGCTATACCTGCAAGTGAGCTGGCAGTGAGTGTTCGAAATCCAGAGAAAGCGGAAGGACTTCGTGCTCGGGGAGTAGAGGTTCGGCAAGGAGACTTTGACCGACCAGAGACATTAGATCAGGCTTTTACAGGGATTGACCGTTTATTAATTATTTCTGCGGATGGTGACAATGAAACAAGAATCCGTCAACATACTGACGCTGTTCAAGCAGCGGAGCGTGCAGGGGTAAAATTTATCGCTTACACAAGCTTGGCAAATGCAACAGATAGTAAAAATTTAATGGCTCCGCCTCATGTTGCAACAGAAGCAGCCATCATTAAGACGGGGATCCCATATTCTTTCTTACGGAACAATTGGTATTTGGAGAACGAAATTGGAAGCATTCAAGGTGCGCTCGCAGGAGCTCCGTGGGTAACTTCCGCTGGGGAAGGTAAAGTAGGCTGGGCACTGCAACAAGATTATGCTGATGCAGCAGCAGCGGTTCTTCTTGGAAACGGTCATGAGAATACAGTGTATGAACTTTCTGGCCCCCTTTTGACTCAAGAAGAGTTGGCATCTGCTCTTGGTGCGGTATTGGGTAAAGAAATACCTGTACAACATGTTAGTGACGAAAAATATGCAGAGATTATGAAAGGTTTAGGTTTACCTGATTTTGTAATTCCTATTGTAGTAGGAATTCAAGAAAGCATTCGGAATGGTTCACTTGATGTTGAAAGTAATGATTTTGAGAAAGTTCTTGGTCGTCCAGTTACTCCAATCAAAGAAGCACTGATTCAACTTGTTAATGCAGTTTCACAAGAAAAATAAAATATTTATGCAAAATAAAAAATCTTCCAGAGGGAAGATTTTTTATTTTATATTAGGGAATCCTTGCTGACGCAAAGCCTCATACACCAATATAGCTGCAGTATTCGATAGGTTCAGTGATCGAATATGATCATTCATTGGTATTCTTAAAAAATGATCTTTATTATTTCTAAGTAAATCCTTTGGTAAACCAGTTGTTTCTTTTCCGAACATAAAATAATGTTCTTTTGATCCATCACTGAAATCAAAAGATGAATGTGGTTTTTCACCAAACGTTTCAATATAGTAAAACTCACCTTGATTTTTTGAAAAAAAGTCATCTAATGAGTCATAGTACGTTATGTTTACAAGCTCCCAGAAATCTAAACCAGCTTGTTTTATCATTTTTTCATCTGTTGAAAAGCCAAGTGGCCGGATTAAATGCAGTGCTGTTTCGGTTGCGGCACAAGTACGTGCAATATTTTCAGTGTTAGCGGGAATTTCTGGTTGATATAGTACAACATGTATTGCCAAAACTGGTCACCTCTATCTTAATTTTACCCTCCAAATTATAGCATACAGTTTGTAAAGAGTTGTACGTTAACTCCCACAGGTTAATAGGAAAACCTGTTTTTTTCTTTATGGCTTTAATTTTTTGGACCAATAAGACCTGGCGATCTCTATAAGATCTTTAGCAGGATTACTTAGATAAGCACCTTTCTTATATGATGCACATACTTCCCAAACAGGTTTTTGCTTGATGAAGAAATATGAGACGTTCGAGTTTGGTTTAGCATACGCCATTGGGATGATGGAACAGCATATTCCTTCCGCCACCATTTGATACAACGTATGACAGCTCCTAGTTTCTAACAAGATATAGGGGTTAAAATCTTCGTCGGCAGTAAGATGATCATAAATTTCTCGAAGAGTGGATCCTTTTTGCATAAGAGCAAAAGTATCGTTTTTAAAAAGCTCTAAGCTTATTTCAGGTAATTTATCACCGAGTTTTCCTCCTAAATGGGCAAGGGGATGCGCATTGGGAACAGCTAAAATAATATCTTCCGAACAGATATAGATATATTTATCATTTGTCTTTTGAGAATTTTGCAATGTTAAAAATCCAATATCGAGATTCCCCATTGATAGTTCATGTTGTTGTTGTTTCACCGGCAGTTCAATTGGTTCCACTTTTAGATTGGGATACTTTTTGTAAAAAGCAGGGTAGATTGTTGCAAACATTTCAGGACCGCGTTCAGGAGTTAGGCCAATACTAAGCTTTCCTTTTTTTATATCGATTAAATCATTAATTTGGTTGTAGGTATCTCTTTTAATACGTAGCATTTTTTGGGCATTCTCAATATAAATTTCCCCTGCTTGTGTGGGATGCCAATTGGTTCTTGAACGAACAAAAAGTTGCGTTCCCAGTTCTTTTTCTAATTTTAAGAGTTGCTGATTTAAGGCTGATTGAGTGATAAATAGTTTTTCAGCTGCTTTTGTAATATTGTTTTCCTCAGCGATTTTAATCATATATTCCAACTGTTTTAGATCCATTTGAAATTCTCCCCAGTACTCTTAGTTTTTCTAATAGAATTCTAAAAATAATCACTTTTACTTTAAATATAACCTAAGCGTACAATGGCTTTAAGAATAGAACAAGAGTTTAGGAGGAAGCAAAGTGGAAAATCGTTATATTAAAATCAATGAGAATGATAACGTTGCCATTACAGTAAATGCCATTCCAGCAGGTACCATTATCATGGATGCAATTCTAGTAAACCAGGATATTCCACAAGGGCATAAAATTGCCTTATGCCATATCGAAGAAGGCGAACCAATCGTCCGATATGGCGTTATTTTAGGATATGCCTTACATTCTATTAAAAAGGGCGACTGGATCAATGAACATATGATGAAACTTCCAATACCTCCAGCATTGGATGAGATGGAGTTTGCAACCAATTTGATTACAAATCTGCCAGAACCACCAGTTAGAACGTTTATGGGTTATCCTAACAAAAACGGAGGATATGCTGGAACAAGAAATATATTAGGAATTGTTACAACTGTTCAATGCGTAACAGGTGTTTTAAATAACGCAGTAAAGAGAATAAAACAAGAACTTCTTCCCAAGTATCCAAATATAGATGATGTGGTCGTGATCAATCATGCTTATGGATGCGGTGTCGCCATCAATGCCCCAGAAGCAAAAATCCCGATTCGAATGTTGAAAAACATGGTCAAACACCCGAATTTCGGTGGAGAGACAATGATTATCTCACTGGGATGCGAAAAACTAACATTAGAAATGCTATTGGATGCGGAATATAACACTTCAGACAATGTAGTAACGTTTCAAAACGAAAAGGGTCATAAGGCAATTATGGCAGAAATAATGAAAATGGCTGAAAACAAATTAAAAATTTTGAATGAAAGAGTTCGTGTTGAGCTGCCACTTTCTCAATTATCGATTGGTTTACAATGCGGAGGAAGTGATGCTTTCTCTGGGGTAACAGCCAATCCTTCCGCCGGTTATGCTGCCGATCTGTTAGTCAATGCCGGTGCAACAGTTATGTTTTCTGAAGTAACCGAGGTTCGTGATGGTGTTCATATCATTGCCGAGCGTTGTGTGAACGAAGAGGTTGGAAAAAAATTAGCTGACGAGATGAGATGGTATGATCAATACTTGAATAATGGTCAAGTCGACCGTTCAGCAAATCCTACTCCTGGAAATAAAAAGGGGGGGTTATCGAATATTGTTGAAAAAGCAATGGGTTCGATCGCTAAATCGGGTACTTCTCCGATTGTAGAGGTTCTTTCACCAGGCGAAAGACCAACGAAAAAGGGGCTGATTTTTGCAGCCACTCCAGCCAGTGACTTTGTATGTGGCTCGTGTCAGTTATCTAGTGGAATCACGCTCCAAGTGTTTATGACAGGACGAGGAACCCCATATGGATTAGCAACTGCACCAGTCATTAAAGTATGTTCAAGAAATGATATGAAGGATATGTGGCAAGATTTAATTGATGTAAATGCAGGGCCAATTGCCACAGGTGATGCAACCATTCAAGATATTGGAACCCAGCTATTCCATGAAATTATCGATGTTGCCAGCGGACGTAAACAGAGTCTTGCAGAAGAATTTGAAATCTATAATGATTTTACTCTATTTAATCCAGCCCCAATCACCTGATTTAAGGATGTATACATTTTGTAATGCGGAGAATCAATGCTTTTTCCTTTGAAAAGAGGTATTGAAATGGAGAAATTGTTAAGAGGTATAAATATCCCAAGAATGATTAAAGTCAGACAGCGGTTCCCAAGAAGTTGTTCAGATTGGGGTCTCTAAAAATGGACTCTCGGTCAATATCGAAAACTTGCCTATACGAAAGCAGATGTGATAATTTACTTCGGAAATAATTAAGAGATTTCTAGCTTGAGCTGTCCGAACTTGGCTTAATTTCGGGCAGCCCCGCATGATTTCCCGTTTGCGGTTGTCAATAAGAGCCTTTGTTTAACTGTCCGATAGAACCTTCCCATAGGACAAAATCATCGGTTCTCCTAGTTAAACTGTCTAATAGAACCTTTCTAATAGACAAAATCATCGAATTTCATAGTTAAACTGTCTAATAGAACCTTTCTATTGTACAAAATCATCGGATCTCTTGGCTAAACTGTCCTTTAGAGCTTCTCTATATGACAATTCTAAAAGATCCAAGAGAATTTTGTCCGTTAGGCTTCCTTTAAGAACAACCCAGAGCAAGAAAGCAAACAAAAAAGGGAACAACCCGGAGTGATCAGATGTTCCCGAACTCAAATCTTTACTTATAAACCTTCATTGGTAGGTTAGTTAAAGACTGCCCCGTAGCAGAAGCAGTTAAATTCTCTTCTAATTGAAACCCTTCTACAGGTTCAATACGAGAAAACTTCTGTAAGAATGCCTCTAGTACAATCTTCATTTCTAATCGTGCAAGAGGGGCACCCAAACAGATATGTGGACCATTTCCGAAGGTCAAATGCCTTTTATTATTGGAACGATGAATGTTTAAAGAAAATGGGTCATCAAACATATCTTCATCCATATTACAAGCACTCATCCACGCAATGACTACATCACCTTTTTTTAATTCAGTGCCTAATAAATTATTGTCTTGTTTAACAGTGCGATCTCTCCTTGACATTTGAAAACGATATCGGAGCATTTCTTCGACCGCGTTTGGTACTAATTCTATATGATCTCTTAGTTCCCCATATAAAGACTGGTTATCATAAAGTAAGGAATAGAAAGAATTGGCAATCGCATGACTTGTTGTTTCAACCCCGGCCCCTAAAAGCAGCATGGTGGTTTGTACAATCTGCTCATCCGTAAATCTTTCGCCATCTACCTCGGCACGGATTAAATCGGAGATAATATCTTCAGAAAGGTTCGAACGTTTTTGAACGACAATCGGATAAAGGTATTGAAAATATTCTTTTGCAGCCTTTTGTTTTGCCAGTTCAATATCTTCCAGCCTTTCTTTGTCGTAAGGTTGGAAAAGAATATCAACCCATTTTTTGAATTGATGCTGGTCTTGTACCGGTACGCCAAATAAATCGGTTATGACCATACTAGGCAGCGGCGCAGCCAAGGCTTCAACAATGTTAACCGTCGAGTTTTCTTGTATGGCCTCCACAAGTTCAGTTGCAATCTGTTGAATACGCGGCTCCCAGTTCTTTAAACTGCGCGGAGTAAAAGCAGCTGCTAACAAGGAACGTGCTTTGCGGTGTTGAGGAGGGTCTTGAAGGGTAATATTCATTATAGGTGAAGATTTTTCTTGTTTGTCTTTCGCTCCAACAAAGATGGTGGTTCTAGGTCCTTCACTTGAAAAATATTCATAGTTACTTAGCACCTGTTTAACATGTTCATATTTAAACACATTCCATGTATTTGTTTTTTCATGATAATAAACAGGGTGATTGTAAAGCATTTTTTTGTACCAATTAATAGGAAAAAATTCTTCTGAACGTGACTGGAAATTTGTGATTTCATTCATTGGAATGACTTCTTGACTCATAATTTCTTCCTCCTTAATAAATGAATCTTACTTAATTTAAATTACTCTAATCAGAGTAGTTTTTGTAGAGTAAATGGTACTAAATTGTTTATTTTAAATCTTCTGAGAAAACTAGATAAATGGGCTTTATTGCACTTGTATGATAAAAAAGGATTCAGAGGATGGGGGGATGGTGGATAATGGCTATTATGATAAAATTAAAATTAGGTTAAGAACTAATTAAGAAAGGGGGATTTCTTTATGTCTCTTTCGTTATTTATACTCGGGAGTTTGGCTAATGAAAATAGCAACCCCTATCAACTAAAGAAAGCATTGCTAGATGTCATTCCCATAACAATAAGCGAAGGGAAATTTTACTATAATTTTGAATCATTACAAAAAAGGGGACTCATCGAAACAGTTGAAACCATTCAGATAGTCAATCGTCCCAACAAAACCCTGTACGGGATTACTCCGGATGGAAGACGCTTTCTTGAGCAAGAGATTTATAACAGCTTTAAAAAAGTCTCAAAGATAGAAGATTTATATATATCCATCTACCTATTAAAATTCATTGATCCAGTCAAGGCCGCTTTGTTCCTTGAGGAAACGATAAAAAAAGAAAAGATTCAATGGGATGAATTTAAACGGGCTAAAGATAAAGAAGAATTCAAAGAACGAATGGAATTACTTGATGAAAAACAAATGAGGGCGGTTCAATTTATTAGTGAACATGCATTTAGCCAATCAGAACATAATATTTATTGGATGGAAAAACTCTTAGCCTTTTTAAAGCGAATTGAAAAATGAAATAAGAAAAGCAAGCGATAAAAAAATAACTTTTTTAGGAAGATGGCTCTGATTAAATGATATGCTCCCGATAAAGTAGACAGATGAAATAATAAAAATCTGTTTTACTTTATTGGGGGTTTTTTTATGGCCAAAAGTGCTTATTCTGCACAAGAAAAACATGAGTTAATTAAATACAGAGAGAAATGAAGCGATTGGAGCGCGACAATGAACGTCTTCGTGCAGAAAATGCATTCTTAAAAAAGTTGCAGGAACTAGAAAGGAGGCGTTTAAAGAGGCATCAATGAGCCACATTCGGTTAACAGACAAATATTTAGCTATCCAAGAGCTTCATGAAACAGAGAATTTATCCATTGTACTCTTATGTGAGATTGCGAGAATCTCACGTTCAGCTTATTATAAGTGGATTAACCGTTCCCCTTCAGAAAATGAGCGTTTTAATGAAGAAATCCTTAAGGAGATAAAGCTTCTATATAAAAAGGTAGACGGCATATATGGTTATCGTCGAATAACATTGAACCTCAGACGTACCTTATCAAAGGATATTAACCATAAGCGGGTGTATAGACTAATGAGGGCTGCAGGCATTCAATCGGTTATCCGACGTAAAAGGAAAAAATATAAGCCGAGCACGCCACAACATGTAGCCGAGAATATATTGAATAGAGAATTCACCGCTGAGAAGCCAAATGAGAAATGGTTAACTGATGTGACTGAAATGAAATATGGGGTCTCGCAGAAGGCTTATTTGAGTGCAATATTAGATTTGTACGACGGATCGATTGTTAGTTATGTATTAGGCACTTCTAATAATAATCCGTTGGTATTTAAAACCTTCGATTTAGCGTTGGAGGCTAACCCAGGAGCTAAACCCCTTCTTCACAGTGATCGAGGGTTTCAATACACTTCTCCTACTTTTAAAAAGAAAATTGATAAAGCAGAGATGGTTCAAAGTATGTCAAGGATCGGAAGATGTATCGATAATGGACCAATGGAGGCTTTTTGGGGAACATTGAAAAGTGAAAAGTATTATCTGAACAGGTACAACACCTTTGAAGAGTTGAAGAAAGACATTGAGGAGTACATAAAATTTTATAATTATGAACGATTACAAAAAAGACTAAACGGCCTTAGTCCCTTAGAATACAGGGCTAACGCCGCTTAGTGTCTTTTATTTATTTCCGCTGTCTACTTGACGGGTGGCACTTCACTTTTCGGGAGTCCATTGTATTTTAGTAATTTTTCCTTGGGTTACTGCCTAAAATGTTGAATTAATTGTCTTCGTTTTTTTACAATATTCATACAGGTGTTTCAGAAAGGGCTGAAATCAGTCTACTTCAACATCAATTAAATAAAATTTCTATATATTATTGTAATAATGGATTTTAATCATCTTTGCGTACGATTATACCCAAACTTTCTAATTTATCTATGATCTCTTTTAAAGATTTTTGTCCTAAGTTGCGTAATTTTCTTATATCTTCTTCCGACTTATTAGCTAAGTCATCAATAGTATTAATCCCATTGCGTTTTAAACTGTTAAAAGAACGAACAGAAAGATCTAAATCCTCAATAGTCAGGTTAAGAATGTCTTTTTCTTTTGAAACTTCTTCTCTTTCCAACATAATTTGGCTATCTTGTAATTCAGGATTAAGTCCTACTAAAATAGAAAGATGTTCATTAAACATTTTTGCACTTTCAGAAATGGCTTCGCTGGGCCCTAAACTCCGATCTGTCCAAAGTTCAAAATATAACCTTTCAAAACTATCCAATTGACCTACACGAGTGTTCTCAACTAAATAACTGGCGCGTGAAACCGGTGTATAGATTGAATCTATTGGTATGACTCCTTCTTGAAGGTCACCACGTTTGTTTTGCTCTGCAGGAACATAACCATGTCCACGTTTTGCAGTTAGACGCATTCTAAAATGTACATCTTCTTTAAGGGTAGCAAGATGCAAATCGGGGTTTAAGATCTCTACATCACTATCATGAGAAATATCATCAGCGGTTATTGTACCGGTTCTATGTACATCGATCATCAATTCTTTCTCATCTTCAGAGAGAATATTCATAGATAATTTTTTTATGTTCAATATGATAGTTGTTACATCTTCTTCTATCCCATCAATAGTTGAAAATTCATTCTGCACCCCATCTATTTGTATGGAAGTGACAGCGGCACCGGGGAGTGAAGTTAAAAGGATGCGACGTAATGAGTTGCCCAGTGTCGTTCCAAATCCTCGCATGAGTGGTTCAACGACAAACTTTCCATACTTGCCATTCTCACTAATCATAACCTTTTCAATTCTTGGTACTTCAATTTTTAACATCGGAATTATACACCCCTTTTACTCATTAACACAAAAACAACCTATTATCTTTAGTTAATATACTCCAAGTACTATGAAGAATGCTAGTTTAACGGATAAAAAATGTATTCAACGATAATTTTCTTGGGCAGCAGCAGGAAAGTGGAATTTGTAATTTACGAATTCAGGAGAATCTTTTAAGAATTTCTAAAGGGTTTGGTTAAAGCATAATGTCCGTACAAACATATCATCATTAGGTAAACCTAATTTTACATATAATAAGCTTCTTTTAAAAAACGTCTAACAATATCCCTTGCTTCAAGCTAGCGGTCACTCCGTTTCACCCTATGGGATGAGGAAAACTAGAATTTCATGGGCTTTAAAGACTTCAAATCTTTAACTAGAAATAGTAATTCCGTTCAAGTTACACTGAACTATAACTTCACCATCTATGGTTGACACCCCTTAATAATCCATAATAAATATAAGGTGAATCTTTGTTTAATAGTAGCCGCCCGATAAACGAGCTTGAACCTTAAAAGATTCGAATTGTAATTGCAGAGGATTTGGAAAAGTTGTTCGAGGAATTAGTTCCCTACTGAATTTGGAAAATGATAAGGATGTCGTGGAGCAGATGAGGGATGGAGAAGAGGAACTTACTCTTGTTCACTAATTACAACCGGAAGTTTGTTTCATGGATATAGATATGTCTAAAAGACGGGGATGCAGAGTAATCATTATATCCCACCTTAGCAAGCACTGGTTATTTTCAACGTGCATTAAAAGATGATGAAAGATATTTATTATTGAAGGATAGCCCGGGTGAGGAGTTAGCCTGCTCCATTCGCAGCATTATGCATAGAAGATCATTGAATACAAACCTGCCGTATTACTTGCTACCAATGCTATTTGGTAAGTCGTGAATTAACCAAATAAAAATTAATTAAAAATTTCATCTATGTTTTAAAATATGAATTAAAATATATTTCAATTCATATGTCATTATTAAATTATATAGTAACATATAAGTTGTTTTTCTGTAATGTTGAAAAGGCTTTTTATTTCCTCTACTTCCGTTAGCGCTCCAGGTTTGTTAGACCCAATTAACTTTGACACACTTCATTTCCTTCTAGCCGTAATTGCATTAGTATTATACAGCCCCTTAAAACTATTCAGAAACATACTTTTATCAGTAGCCAGAATGATAAAGGGAAATGATATTGGAGAGGCAAAAAGAAGGCATAGCTATTCATAGCTCCAGGGACAAACCAAGGTAAGACTAAGAAATACATAGATGTTAAATAGTGAAACTAATGTTGTTAAAGACGAATGAAAAATTTAGAGAGTATTAGGGGGAGTAATCATTTATAAATTTAAATTTTGATAGAAGGATAAAAAAAGAATTAAACATTATAACGTTATATTGACTGACCTTAAAATAAGTGGTAACCTTATTCTTGTAGAAAAAACAAAGAAGTAGATGTAAACGCATACTAGTACCCATTTTATAAGGTCTACTGAAAAGGATGAGGGAAATGAAAGATCGTTTCGTACTACAGAATGTAAAGATGGTGGATGGAAATTCTGTAGATATTATTGTAGAAAATAGAAAAATTGTAGACATTGTTTCGGCTGGAACTGGATGCGGTGACAAAATAGTCAACTATAAGCATAAGGTATTTGTTTCCAGTGGCTGGATTGATATGCATGTCCATGCCTTTCCAGAATTTGATCCATATGGGGATGATGTGGATGAGATTGGCTATAAGACCGGGGTAACAACGATTATTGATGCTGGCAGTACGGGCGCCGATCGTTTGCCTGACTTGGTAAGCAGCTGTAAAAAGTCAAAAACAAATGTGTTCGCTTTTGTAAATATCGCACGAATTGGCCTAAGCCGAATTGATGAGTTATCCGATCTTTCTTGGCTTGATGAAGATGCACTGAAAAGGGCCATTGCGGAACACAAGGATTTTATCGTTGGACTGAAAGCAAGGATTAGCAAAAGCGTGGTCGGTTCAAATGGAGTAGAACCATTAAAAATAGCTCGCAAATTTTCTAAGGACACCGATTTACCGCTAATGGTTCATATCGGTTCGGGGCCACCGGATATTAGCGATGTCCTTGATTTGCTTGAGAAAAAGGACATCATAACTCATTACTTAAATGGGAAAGCCAATAATTTATTTAATGAGAATGGAAAACCTCTTCCTAAATTTCTGAATGCAATTAAACGGGGAGTCCATTTGGATGTTGGCCACGGGAATGCAAGCTTTTCTTTCCAAACGGCAATACAAGCGAAAAAGTATGGTATTCACTTTGATACGATTAGTACGGATATCTATCGTAAAAATCGTTTAAACGGTCCTGTTTATAGTATGGCCAATGTCTTATCAAAATTTTTGTATTTAGGTTATTCCCTAGAAGAGGTCATTGATGCCGTTACAGTTAATGCAGCAAAGTGGTTGAATAAACCAGCTTTAGGAAGGATCGCGACAGGGGATACAGCGAACCTCACATTGTTCACTGTTGAGGATGAAGCGATTTCTTTACTGGATTCTGAGGGAGAAGAGCGAAAAACAGATCAAAAGATTGTTGTAAAAGGAGTGGTGATTAATGGAGAATACATTGAATGCTAAATATGGTTTGAAGAGGGTCATCAATGCAAGTGGCAGGATGAGTATACTAGGTGTTTCCGCTCCAACGGACACTGTTATGGAAGCCATGAAAATTGGCGGGCAAAATTACGTTGAAATCTCTGATTTAGTCGATAAAGCAGGACAACATATTGCTGGATTGCTTCAATCTGAATCGGCAGTGGTTGTCAACTCGGCATCAAGTGGAATTGCCCTTTCTGTAGCGGCGATTGTTACCGAAGGAAACCGACGAAAAAGCGAACGACTTCACCAAGAACTGATTCAAAAAAATGAAATCATTATGCTAAAGGGCCATAACGTACAATACGGAGCACCGGTCGAAACGATGATTTTCCTTGGCGGAGGGAAATTAGTGGAGGTTGGTTATGCAAATGAGGGGAAAGCGGAACATATTGCTGATGCTATAACCGAGAATACAGCGGCTTTCCTTTACGTCAAATCCCATCATGCTGTTCAAAAAAATATGATTTCGGTTGAAGAAGCCTGGGAAGTGGCTAAAGCGAATCATGTTCCATTGATAGTCGATGCGGCTGCAGAAGAGGATTTAAAAAAATATGTACAAGTTTCGGATTTAGCGATTTACAGCGGTTCGAAAGCAATTGAAGGTCCTACTTCTGGTATTGTAGCCGGGAAAGAAAAATATATCGAATGGGTAAAGGTTCAACTGCACTGTATCGGCAGAAGCATGAAAGTCGGTAAAGAAACAACCTTTGGACTATTGCAGGCGTTAGATGAGTATTTTGTCAAAACTGACAATAGTGAAAAGGAAAAAGCAAGTCTGCAAGTTCTCAAATCTCTTGAGTCGATTCACGGTGTAAAAGTACAGATTGTACAAGATGAAGCTGGACGCGCTATTTTCAGAGCACGTATTCAGATTGATCCTGCTGTTACGAAGACAACAGCGAAGGAAGTAAACGACAAACTAAAAAATGGTGAAATTGCAATTTATACCCGTGATTACGGAATTCGACAGGGCTTTTTCGATATTGATCCACGTCCATTGCAAGGCGATGACATCTACGTGATTGAAGCTACATTAAAAGCGATTTTAGGAGGAAGAGAAATATGACAATCATAGAAAAACGTTTTTATCAAAATCGTGTCGCATTGAATGTTCTAGCTAATAGCATTGAAAATGCAGTTGAGGTTTTTGAAGCTGCTGAAGGACATGTATTAGTTGGGATACTTTCAAAGGATTATCCAACTGTAGATGATGCTGTTACAGCCATGAAGGAATATGGGGCAGCGATCGATGAAGCGGTTTCTATTGGTCTCGGTGCTGGTGATAATAAACAAGCTGCAGTGGTAGCAGAAATCGCAAAATACTACCCAGGAAGCCATATAAATCAGGTGTTTCCTGCAGTAGGCGCAACACGTGCCAATTTAGGAGAGAAAGATAGCTGGATCAATTCCCTTGTATCACCCACAGGAAAAGAGGGTTACGTAAATATTTCTACTGGTCCTGTAAGTGCTGCAGCTAGTGAAACAGCTATTGTTCCAATCAAAGCTGCAATTGCGTTAGTACGAGATATGGGAGGAAATGCATTGAAATACTTCCCAATGAAAGGCTTAAAGCATGAAGAAGAGTTCCGTGCCGTTGCCAAAGCCTGTGGTGAAGAAGGGTTTGCATTAGAGCCAACTGGAGGCATTGATTTAGATAATTTTGAGACTATTTTAGAAATCGCATTGGAAGCAAAAGTGCCTAAAATTATTCCTCACGTTTATTCTTCTATTATTAATAAAGAGACTGGAAAAACAAATCCGGATGATGTGAGGACATTATTAGCAATTACCAAAAAATTGGTTGAAAAACATGCCTAAACAGATTGTTGCTTTCGGGGAAGTAATGATGCGTATGCAGGTGCCGGGTTACGAATTACTTACTCAGGCTAACACATTACAATACTCTTTTTCAGGCACGGGAGTAAATGTTGTTTCTGCGATGAACAAGCTTGGCTACGATGGATACCTTGTTACTAAATTACCAGAGAATCCTTTAGGTGATGCAGCAGTTGCTTTCTTACAACGATTGGGAATCAATCGGAGTTTCATTACTAGAGGTGGCAAATATCTAGGATTATATTTTTTAGAAAATGGTTTTGGACAACGGGCAAGTCGCGTGACCTATACTAATCGTCTGGAAAGCTCTTTTAACACGTCTTCATTTACGGATTATAATCTGGATTTGATTGCTGAACAAGCAGATATCATTCATTTTTGTGGAATTACTCTTGCAATGACCGATGAGGTCCGCTATAGTATGAAGGCACTTGCCAAAAAGGTAAAAGAAAAAGGCGGATTGGTTTGTTTCGATTGTAATTACCGTCCTTCCTTATGGGAGGGAGGTTACGTGCAAGCAAAACCTCACTATGAAGACATGCTGGCGCTGGCTAACATAGTCATGATGAATGAAAAAGATGCGATGTATATTTTAGAAATGGAGACAGCGGAAGTTACACGAGAGGAACAGCTTAAAGACCTCATTCCTAAGGTTGCAAAACATTTTGATATTCAAACGGTCGCGGGAACGCACCGAGGGATAAACAGAGATAATACCCATTCCTTACGCGGCTACATGTATAAAGATGGGGAGTTTCACTTCTCAGAAAATATTTCTTTTTCCGTTTATGATAGAATTGGAGCGGGTGATGCCTATACTAGCGGGCTCTTGCATGGCGAATTGGCTGGATTTTCACCTGAGAAAACAGTTGGTTTTGCCGCCGCAGCGGGAATGCTTGCTTGTACTATTGTAGGGGATACCCCAATGTCGACGGAAGCTGAGATATTATTAGCCATGGCGGGAAGCATTGATGATATAAAGCGATAAAGATAAAGGTAGGAGATACGGAATGAATATGATTCAAAAAAAAGGCCCCTTGTATTTACAAATAAAAGAAATATTAAAGGATCGTATTTTACATGGGGTTTATGCGATTCATACAAACATTCCCTCTGAGCCTCAGTTAGAAGAAGAATTTAATGTGAGTAAAATTACAATTAGAAATGCCATTAAAGAACTTGTCCAAGAAGGATATCTTGAAAAGAAAAGTGGTAAAGGAACAAAGGTTATTGCTAATGTTTCGATTACCAAGCTTTCAAAGGGAAAGCGGTTTACGGAAATATTAGTAGAGGAAGGTAACCACATAACTAAAAAGGTGTTAAGTATTAGGAAGGCGGAATTGTCTCCGGAATCTGAACTCTATTCCTTGTTTGGGGACAATTGTATTCAAATTGAACGAATCTACTTATTAAACAATGAGCCGTATATTCATTTCACTCATTATATTTTATTGAACATGAGTGATGGAGAGGTAAAAGATGTTCATATTGGATCTTTGTACCGTTTTTTAGAAGAAAATAACATTAGGCTTGAATCATTTCGAGATGAGTTCTCTGTTTCGCTTGCACCGAGTTATGTTAGTGAAAGATTAAATTTAGAGAAAGAAACAACAGTGTTAAAAAGAATTCGTCGATCCAGTGATGAAGAGGGAAATGTTCTGGAGTATAGCGAAGGTTACTATAATACAGCTAAACAAAACTATATTGTGACCTATAATGACTCCAAACAATAATACCATTTCTTTGTAAAAAATGTAAGCGGATTCTAAGGAGAGGGTGGGAAAAATGAGTTTATATTTAATAGGAATTACCGTTTTAGCAATTGTTATCGTTATTTTAGGAGTATCGTGGTGGAAATGGCACGCCTTTATCAGTTTAACTGTAGCCGGCCTATTTCTAGCTGTTTTTTCGGGAGTACCAATGGACAAGATTGTCGGTGCCTATGAAACCGGCGTTGGTGCTGTCCTCGGACATCTTGTAGGGATTTTAGCTTTGGGTACGATATTAGGTAAGATGATGTCTGACTCAGGTGCAGGGATGCAAGTGGCTGATTTCTTTATCAAAAAATTCGGTGTAAATAAACTGCCATGGGCAATGCTCCTTTCCGGATTTATAATTGGAATTCCTGTATTTTTTGAAGTGGGTCTAGTAATCTTACTGCCTCTGGTTATTTCTATTCGTAAGTCTACTAAACAAAATATCTTATTAATTGGTATTCCAGTGCTAGCTGGATTATCCATTGTACATGGATTAGTTCCACCTCATCCTGGAGCAATGACGGCGATCGGCATTTATAATGCAAACCTAGGACATGTCCTTCTTTACTCATTAATTATTGCTTTTCCAACAGCCATTATTGCTGGACCTATATTTTCAAAATGGGTTCAAAAAAGGGTGATACCTGTTGGTGAACCAGAATTAATCCGCGTGGTTACAAAGTCAAGCGGATTACCAAGCACTGGGGTTTCATTTTTCATTATTTTACTACCTGTTTTATTAATGTTGTTAACGGTAATCGCTCCATATCTATCTCTACCTAATGTTATTGGAAAATTCTTAGTACTCATTGGGAGTCCGGTTATTGCCCTATTAATCTCTTGTTTTGCAGCCTATTTTTTCTTAGGCTACCGCCAGGGAATGGACAAAACTTTAATCAAAAAATTAACAGAAGAATGTTTATTGCCACTAGCTTCGATCATTCTTATTATTGGTGCAGGCGGAGGGTTTAAGCAGATTCTAATTGAAAGCGGTGTAGGTAACGCTATTGCAACAATGTCAGAGCAAATGTCATTATCCCCAATAGTCCTTGCCTTCCTTGTAGCAGGCTTAATCCGAATCGCTACTGGTTCAGCAACCGTTGCGTTAACCACCGCAGCTGGTATTGTTTCTCCAGTAGTGGCTCATATGTCTGGTGTTAATTTAGAATTATTAGTTATTGCAACTGGAGCAGGTTCATTAATGTTTTCCCATGTGAATGATGCTGGTTTCTGGTTAGTAAAAGAATATCTAGGTTTGACTGTAAAAGAAACATTCAAAACATGGACAGTTATGGAGACAATTCTTTCCTTTGTAGCATTTGCTTTAACTCTACTATTAGATGTATTTGTTTAAGGATAGTACCATTGACCAAGAGTTGAGCAATAGCTTTGTGAATCACCATTTAAGAGGGTGCCCTAAAGTTGGAGAGTCTATCTTATTATCCACGTGACTTACATTCTTTAATTTGTGGTTAATAAACAAACCTGTAAAAATAATATGAAAATGGATTAAAGCTTTAATCGTCTTCTAAAATCGGTTTAAATCCTGTGAAATGCTATATCTAGAAATATTTTCTGTTGTTGTTCATATTTCAGTTTGTGAAGGTTGTGCCTAAACTAATTGTGAGCATGAGTAAAAAAATGAGATCGCTGAAGAGATCTTTTTGCTTGTGTTACCATTAAAATCTTTTGTAATTTAGTGAAAAAATAGAATTCTAATTAGTCGTTAGCTCATCGTTTTTAAACCAACTATTACACTAAAAAACCCATACTGGTCATGAAGGATGGCGACATCATCGAAACAGGTACCCATGAAGAACTGTTGAAACAAAATGATTTCTATGTAGAGTTGTACAACAGTCAGTTTGAAGAAGCATCCTAATCACAAAAGATGTATATATTCTTTTCAATCATAACGCCGAATCTCACTCCAAAGATCTGGATAGAGATTCGGCTTATTCATTTTACACTATTTTTCTTTCTAAAGTTACTTCTTCCTTTTAGCAATAAACCTAGAAGAATGGTACAAAGGACGAAATCCCTTCGAGTCCCTGCAAATTAAGAAATATTAATCACCTTAATGATGTTGAAATTCCCCAACATTTCATTAATTGGTGAACCCCTTCTTCAATCTGATCCAATGGAATCCCGCCAAAGCCCAATAGAAATGTTGGAAATTTCCATTCAATTGGATTTAATAGATAATCGCTTGCCGGATAAATAGCAATCTTGTTTTTTTCCGCTATCTCTTTTAACTCACCTTCACTCTTTGCCAGGGGAACAGAAATTAAAATGTGCATTCCGGCTTTGTCACCAGTGATGGAGACAAGCGGATAATACGTTTCAAATACCTCGGTTAATTTTTCGTGTTTTTTTCGATAAATTTTCCGCATCCGGTTTAAGTGTTTGGAAAAATAACCATCCCTCATAAAGTCAGCTAAAAGATGTTGATCAAATCTCGGTACGGTTGCGGAGTAAAAATTGAACGACTGTTTGTACTTTGCTAGCAAGGGCAGTGGCAATACAAAATAAGCAACACGCAGTGAAGGCATTAACGATTTGGTAAACGTGCTGAGATAAATCACTTTATTATTTTGGTCCATCCCTTGTAGGGCGGGAATGGGTTTCCCTTTATAGCGAAACTCACTATCGTAATCGTCTTCAATAATATAACGATCTTCACCTTTTGCCGCCCAGTTTAATAGCTGCGTTCTTCTTGTAGCGGATAGAACCGCACCCGTAGGGAATTGGTGGGAGGGTGTAATGTAAACAATATTGGCATTTGTCCTTTCAAGCTCATCCACCATTAAACCATCATCATCCACCGGAATGGGCAGGGCTCTATTTTCCAATTGGATTCTTGGGATGGCTGAATAGCCGGGGTTTTCAAGGGCAAATTTTGAATCATCTCCCAGTAATCGGAGGATCATAGGCAGCAGTTGTTCCGTTCCTGAGCCGATGACAATCTGTTCTGGCTTGCAGGCAATCCCTCTAGATTGATAGAGATAATTAGAAATTTCCGCTCTTAATGCGAATTCTCCTTGCGCGTCCCCAATTTGCAACAACTCTTTTGAACTTTGATCATATAAGTTTTTGGCATATTTTCGCCAGATTGAAAACGGGAATGAATCGGTATCGATTTTTCCTGGATGAAAGTCAAATTGATAGGTTTTATTCTTTGCCGTTTCAACAGGTATGGTTAGCGACTCTTTTTCAAGATAAGGTAATTCATCAATCTCTTCAACAAAAAATCCAATCCGGGGTTTGGAACCAACATAGCCTTCCGCCATCAGCTGTGCATAGGCAATCTCAATGGTGGTTTGGCTGATATTTAAAAAGTCGGCTAATTTTTTTTTTGAAGGCAATTTAGTCCCGACTTCAATTTGTTTATCGATAATGGCGTCTTTGATTCCGATATAAAGCTGTTCATACAATGGTTTGGCTGTATTTTTATCCAATGTAAACATCAGCATGTCCATCTGTAATTCCTCCAACTGACCACATAAATTTTTAAAAAATTGAACCTTTTCACAAAGTCAATTTCTATTATACTAGTAATCATTAAAGGAATGGAGGTTTTTTTGATGAAACAGGTAGGAACGGAAAGAGTAAAACGAGGCATGGCGGAAATGCAAAAAGGCGGCGTGATTATGGACGTCATTAATGCCGAGCAGGCAAAAATAGCAGAGGCTGCAGGTGCAGTTGCTGTTATGGCGTTAGAGCGGGTACCATCCGATATTCGAAAAGCTGGTGGTGTAGCTCGTATGGCAGATCCTCGGATTGTAGAGGAAGTATTGAATGCTGTAACCATTCCAGTAATGGCAAAAGCACGTATTGGTCATATTGTCGAAGCACGTGTTTTAGAATCAATGGGCGTTGATTATATAGATGAAAGTGAAGTATTAACACCTGCTGATGAGGAATTCCATTTATTAAAAAGCGACTACACCGTACCTTTTGTCTGTGGATGCCGCGATTTAGGGGAAGCTGCTCGTCGTATTGGAGAAGGAGCTTCCATGTTACGTACGAAAGGTGAACCGGGAACAGGAAATATTGTCGAAGCTGTTCGTCATATTCGTAAAGTTAATTCACAGGTAAGACGCGTTGTTGGTATGAGCGCAGATGAATTAATGACAGAAGCAAAAATTTTAGGTGCACCATTTGAATTATTATTAGAAATCAAAAAATTAGGGCGTTTACCAGTTGTCAATTTTGCTGCTGGTGGGGTGGCAACACCTGCAGATGCCGCTTTAATGATGGAACTTGGAGCAGATGGTGTATTTGTTGGATCAGGTATTTTCAAATCTGAGAACCCAGAAAAGTTCGCACGTGCCATTGTAGAAGCAACGACGCACTATCAGGACTATAAACTAATTGCTGAAATTTCAAAAGAGCTGGGGACACCGATGAAAGGTATTGATATTTCAACGCTAAATGCAAGTGAACGTATGCAGGAACGTGGTTGGTAATATGCTGAAAATTGGGATACTTGCATTACAAGGTGCAGTCAGAGAGCACATCAGACAAATTGAAGAACTTGGTTGTGTGGCCATTCCGGTTAAATCAGTTGAAAATTTAAATGAACTTAATGGACTTGTATTACCTGGCGGGGAAAGTACAACAATGCGTAAACTGCTGGACCGTTATGAAATGCTTGAGCCCATTCGTGCTTTAGCCCTTAA
Source organism: Bacillus sp. ISL-18 (assembly GCF_018613415.1). Lineage (GTDB taxonomy): Bacteria > Bacillota > Bacilli > Bacillales > Cytobacillaceae > Neobacillus. Next base: position 186,522 of record NZ_JAGGQG010000006.1, read on the forward strand.
AGGAATTCCGATGTTTGGAACATGTGCGGGTCTGATTTTATTGGCAAAAGAAATCGCCGGATCTGACACGCCTCATCTGGGATTAATGGATGTCGTGGTTGAACGGAATTCTTTTGGACGCCAAGTTGATAGTTTTGAAGTAGAACTGTCCACCCGAGAAATAGGGGAAGACATTCCCGCTGTTTTTATTCGGGCCCCGCATATCGTAGCAACAGGTGAAACTGTTGAAATTCTCGCCAAACATGAAGATCGCATCGTTCTAGCACGCGATGGTCAATTTTTAGGTTGTTCCTTTCATCCAGAACTAACAGAAGATAACCGGATCATGAAATATTTTATTGAAATGGTACGGGAGCACAATTAAAAGCCTTGAATGAAATGTAAATAATATTTATTTGATGTTTTTAATTTCTCTTAATATTAATAAAAGAGATATAGGCAGTCTTGGTCAGTGGTACCAAGACTGCCTTTTTATTTCTAGAAAAGAATAGCAGGATTAAATGCTTTTTTATGTATAAGAAATAATTGCTTCGGCAATCTTTTTTGTATTTGAACTAACTAGAAGACAACTTAAAGAAGGAAGCTCTTATTTTTGGTCGAATTTTATATATAATGGTAAAAATTCTTTAAGAAAAGGGTGGATATAGTGGAACAGAAAGAATTTTGGAGCTTAATAGAAGAGTCCAGGGAATGTGAAGATCAGGCGGAATGGTTAACCGATGTACTAGCACAAAAAGGATTAGAAGAAGTTTTAGATTTTGAATTTTTATTACAACAATTAATGAACGCCAGTTATAAATCTCGTTTATGGGGAGCGGCATTTGTTTTGATGGGAGGCTGTTCTGACGATGCCTTTGATTATTTTCGGGGATGGCTGATTGGACAGGGAGAAGAGATATTTAATAAGGTTATGGAAGATCCTGAATTCTTAGCAGCGTACATAAGTGAGGATAACCTTGATGATGAAGGATATCCGCAAAATGAAGAATTGCTTTCGGTTGGATTAGATGCATATACCCTGATAAAGACGGGTGAAATGGAATGGGATGACAATATATATGATGAGCTATTAGAAGCTCTTGAGAAAAAAGGGTTGCAGCCTAGCCCTGATATAGAATTTGATTGGGAGGAAGATGATCTAGAAGATTTATTTCCTATTCTATGGGAAAGATTTGGAGAAGAACCACTAGGTTAATAGATCGTGGTATGTGAAATGGTTCATTTGTCCTGTTTGAGTAAAGATTAAGGGGTTGAGTAAAACAATGATTTGAAACAAATGCACATAAAAAATACTTTTGAATTGCCCAAAGAAACAGTTCTAAATGAATTTTATGAACGAATGATTACCATCCCTATTAAAGCAAGAACAAATTTGAAAAATGAACTCATTCACATCATTGGCATTGAACGGACAAGGGGTGTCTTTATCCGCTATGGCTGGCATTGTGGGGTGAGCGATGCCGAAAAGGCCATGTCGCTGCAATGGGACGATGGATTTTGGTGTTTTCTGGCCCTAAATTACATATGTTTCATGGTTATTTAGATCGAGTGGAAATTCTGGAAATGAGATTTGATGAGCAAAAGAAATGCAATTTTATTGAAGTTCTTTGGATTAATACCTTTGAGGCGTCGCAATATTTAAAAGCCAAAGGTCTCAGTGAAAGGCCTGTTTGTTTTGTTACAAATACTTCATATTATCAAGAAATAAAAGTTTTATCAGCAGGCAAAGTTGATAAAAATGAAAAGCTGCTAGTGCTTGTGTAAACTCAATTTCAATCTATAACGAATATGATTTCGGTCTTAAGTACGGAACCATATTCAACCAATCAAAATGATAAAAAGGACCCACGGTGTACAACACGTTTGAGAACGTGGTTGTAAAATAACGTTTATGATAGCCTGCAAATTACTAGATTTGCAGGCTTTTAGTAATGCGTAAAAAAAATGAATTACTCGTATGATGACTTCCTGAAAGTAAATCTGTTTGTAAAAATATTTTTACAAAAAAATCAAAAATATTTTACAATTTCTTAAAATTTTTGGTATATTAATTGTTTTAATTTACAAAATTTTCCGTCATTAAGGGGTTAATTTTATCGAGAATAAAGGATTTTAAGGTTGTAGAAGAACATTCACAAAATCTACAAATAAAGTTTAAAAAGTTGGCACAATTATTGCAATATTTAAAAGCATGGAAGCAAATGATGAATTCATCCTTCCATGTAAGCGATAGCGGAAATAACAAAATGAGAGGGGAAAAGATAACATGAGCCAAAACAGCGATGAATTAACATTTATTAATGGGAAAATTTTTACATCCAATCCAGAACAGCCTTATGCCAGTGCCATGGTCGTCCGTAATGGCATGATTGCCTGGATCGGTGAAGAGGAAGATTTGAAAAATATTGAAGGAAAGTGTGTCGACCTTAATGGTAAAAGAGTTCTGCCCGGATTGATTGATGCACATTTACATCCGTTATATTTGGCTGGAGCTGCCAAGCAAATAGCCTGTACTCAGCCACTAATTCATTCCATAACAGATTTAAAAGAACAAATTCGTTTGGTGCGTGCATCGCAAAGTCAAGATTCCTGGATTCAAGGCTGGGGTTATGATGAAGGTAAGTTATTAGAAGGAAGAGCCCCAACGCGCTGGGATTTGGATCAGGCAGCACCCGAAGTTCCGGTTGTCATTACTCGAACTTGCGCTCATATCATATCAGTCAACAGTAAAGCATTGGAATTGGCAGGAATAACGAAGGATACTCCCGACCCGCAGGGCGGTAAAATTGACCGTGATGAAAACGGTGAGCCAACAGGTATTTTACGTGAGAATGCCAAAGATCTTGTTAATCAAGTCATGCCTGAAACGACATTGGAAGATGATGCCACATTACTTGCAGAACTCAGCCCTTTTTTACTTTCACACGGGATTACAGCCATTACGGAATTAATGGGGCGGACAAAGCCAAATGATTACTTAGAAATGTATCAATTGGCTACTCAAAAAGGACTGAAGCAGCGTTCTGTTCTTTATTATATTTGGGAAGATTTAAAAGAACAGCCTATCATTGAACAGCAAAAAATGGTAAGAGAAAATCAAGTACACATTGGCGGAATTAAATTGTTTTCCGATGGTAGTGTCTCCGGCCAAACAGCCTGGGTCAACCCGCCATTTTTAGGGGAAGGAGAAAATTATGGCATCCAAATGACTACCAAGGAAGAATTATTGGCTGCCGCAGAAGCAGCAAAAAAACATAACATCCAGCTTGTGATCCATGCCATGGGTGAACAGGCAATCGATTTGATCGTTGATACCTTCTATGGGCAAAAAGGCTGGCTGACAGACGCACCATCGATCAGAATGGAACATGCGGCCATGCCGACACCTAGTACACTGAAGCGGGCAGCAGAAGCGGGAATTGCATTTGTTTCGCAGCCCATCTTCCTGTTCGCAGAAATTGAAACCTATCTTCACAATTTAGGTGCGGAACGAACTAAGCAAACCTATCCATTTAAAGCGATGTTAGAGGCAGGAATAAAAGTAGCATTTTCATCCGATGCCCCCGCCACCGCATGGGCTGACCCCGTAAATCCTTTCGTCGGAATCAAATCGGCCGTCACCCGTCTTGCACATGACGGAACAGATACCGGTAAAACACAAAGGGTAGATGTTGAAACAGCGATAACGCTGTATACCCGAGCGGCGCAAGAAATCACCCGAATTCCAAATGTTGGCCAGCTGAAACAAGGCTTCCATGCCGACTTCATTGTCTTGGATTTAGATATAGTGGACGTATATCCGGAGCAAATTGATCAGATACAAGTAGTGGAAACCTATATGGCTGGTAATTTGGTTTATAACTTAGATTCGATCGAAAAATCAGTAGTAGAATTATAAAATTTCAACTAAAAGAGGATGGGATGTATGAAAGAAAAGGGAAAGGTTTTTTATGGTTGGTGGATTGTTGCAGCGACCTTTTTGATTATGACGTTAATTTATGCTCCGATTGCCAACTTGGTTTCATTATTTATTCTGCCTGTTACGAAAGAACTAGGATTTGGTCCATCTCAGTTTATGCTATATTTTACCATCATGGCTTTAGCTGCCATGGCTGTAGGACCAATAGCAGGTAGATTAATGAGAAAGATGGATGTGAGAGTATATCTAACATTATTTATTTTAATTGCTTCTACTGCATTTGTTGGTTTTTCATTTTCAACTAAACTGATTCATTTTTATCTATTTGCCATCCTAATGGGGGCAGGTATGGCAGGAGGTGCAATGATTCCTGCATCCGTACTCATCACCAATTGGTTTAATAAAAAACGTGGTTTATGTTTAGGGATTGCTTTGTCAGGAAGCGGATTTGGGGGCGTAATCCTTAGCCCTTTAGTTAATTGGCTTATTACAGCCTACGGATGGAGATCAGCCTATCTAGTCTTAGGGGTTTTAATAGCTGCTGTATTAGTTCCGTTAGCTATATTTGTAATAAGATTAAATCCAGCGGAAAAAGGTCTATCACCACTTAGTGAAGAAACAACTTTAATAAGTGCACAAAAGAAAGAATTAACGGGTACAACCCAGGGCGAAGCATTAAAGTCCCTATCATTTTGGACTCTTTGTTTAGCTATCTTAGTTGGCGGTCTCGTTGTTAACGCAATGCTAATCAATCTTGCCCCCTATCTGGCTAGTATTGGTACAACTGCCAAAACAGCTGCATTGCTTTTATCATTAGGCTCAGGGATGGTGATTGTTGGAAAGTTGGTAGTAGGTCGGTTATTTGATAAGCTGGGATCAGTCACAACATTACTGATTATATCTGCAGGAAGTCTGGTAAGTTTTCTATTTTTAATGAAAGCAAACATAATTTTACCAGCTATTCTTTATACTGTTTTTTCAGGAATAGGCTCAACAGCGGTTACCGTTACACCTGCCTACATGACAGGAGCTCTTTTTGGTGAGAAGGAATTTGGTGCAAAATATGGAGTTGTAGCCATTTTTATTTCATTAGGTGCAGCGATAACGCCAATCGTGTCAGGTGCTATTTACCATATAAGCCATTCATATGATTCACTTCTAACTGTTTTAATGGTTCTTTCCATTGTCCAATTTGGGTTATTTTTCATTGCAGCTAAAATAAAACCAAAGTTTGAGTTAAATACTTTTAATGATAATGAAGCAAAAAGTGAAGGAGCATCACTATGAATAGAATACTAGAAAAAGATGATATTTTAGCACGTGCAGAGGAAATAAAAGAGGAACTAATTAATTACCGTAGATATCTTCATCAAAATCCCGAAATCGGCTTTGATTTACCAAAAACGGTCGCCTACGTGGAAGAAATTTTAAAAACTATGGATCTTGAACCTAAAAAGGTAGGGACCTCCGGGTTAGTTGTAACGATTGGTAAGGGAAAGGGTAAAACTCTTTTGTTAAGAGGAGACATGGATGCTTTACCCCTAAAGGAGAATACTGATCTGCAGTTTAAATCTACTAATGATTATATGCATGCTTGCGGTCATGATATCCATACGACATTCATGCTCGGTGCGGCAAAGTTATTAAAGGAAAAAGAAAATGAGATTAACGGAACGGTCAAGATCATGTTCCAACCAGCAGAGGAAATTGGCGCTGGTGCTAAGGATATGGTGGCGAATGGGCTTTTGGAAAACCCAAAAGTAGATGCGGCACTGGCCCTGCATGTTGATCCAAGCTTAGGGGTCGGAAAATTCGGATATAAGCCAGGGATTGCAGCATCGTCATTGGATGGCTTTTTCCTAAAAGTACAGGGAAAAGGCGGTCACAGTTCTGAACCGCAAAAAGCCATCGATCCATTGATGATTATTAATGCGGTCTACTCGCAATTAAATAGTTTAGTTGGGAAAGAAATAGACCCAAGAGAATTGGCCGTCCTTGTTATCGGGAAGATGGGTGGAGGAACTGTCGCAAATATTATTCCTGATTCTGCCCACCTTGATGCGACTTTACGTACATATAATCCGAAAGTAAGGGATTATTTATTCAAAAGAGTTCCAGAAATTATTGATGCAACCGTTAAAATGTTACGTGGTACCTACAGCCTCGAAACAGTCTCAACCCCTTCTTTATTTAATAACGAAGAATTGTGTGAGCAAATGGCACCTTATGTAAAAGAAGTCATTGGAGAGAACAATTTGGAGGTCAACAAGGAGCCGTTGGCGGGGACAGAAGATTTTTCCTATATCAGTAATATGGTACCAACGATGTTTATGTGGGCTGGTGCCAACGGTTTAGGAGAGGACAATTATCCGCTTCATAATCCGAACGTTGTATTGGACGAAGGAGTGATTCCATTGGGAGTAGCAGTCGTTGTTCAGACAGCGATAAATTGGTTAAACCATTATTCCAATAAGTAATAACTAAAACTATATTTTTTCTAAATGAATGATACCTTATTACTAAAGAAATTAAAGTGATAAGGTATCTTTTTCTATTCTTTAAAAAAGGCTATTCTTTGAATTTTAATTTACCCTATAATAATGATAAAGTGTTTTGGTATAACTTTTCTTTAATTGAAATAAGGATGTGTTCTTCCTTTAATTATAGAGGAATGGGGGTCAATTTTTTGGAAGTAGATATCACAAATATCGAAAAATTAGTGGATTATGATAATATTTTAGTTGCTGATAAAGAAGGAATAATCATTTTTTTTGATTTAGCGGATTTAAATGTTTTAAGAGAAATTGGACTTAGACCTGAGGATTTTATGGGAAAACATATAACCTCATTTTATAAAAATCTAACAAATGAAAACAGCACCATAATGAGAGTTATCCAAAGTGGAAAAGCCGAAAGTAATGTTAGACAACTATTAGTTACAAAAAAGGGGAATCAATTCGAATCCATAAACTCCACCTTTCCGATTATTGACAACAATAAGGTGATTGGAGCAATTGAGTTCTCAAAACACATTTATTCCAAGGAAAATATCCAGTCTTTGGATAAAATGGCGAGCCATAAAGTTTATCGGAAAAATAATACCATTTATACTATTGAAAATATTATTACTGCCAATCCAAATATGACTGCCATTAAGAATAAGATAAAAAAAGTGGCGAAAACCAATTCTACTGTTTTAATAAATGGTAAAACAGGTACAGGAAAAGAGGTTGTTGCCCAGTCGATCCACAATTTAAGTGATCGATATGGGTCTCCTTTTCTTTCACTAAACTGCGGTGCGGTTCCACCGAACCTGCTGGAGAGTACTTTGTTTGGTACAGTGAGAGGAAGTTTTACAGGCTCCATAGATATGTCAGGATTGCTGGAACAAGCTGAAGGCGGAACATTATTCTTGGATGAAATTAATTCTTTAGATTTTTATCTACAGGTAAAACTGCTCAAAGCAATTGAAGAAAAAATGATAAGGAGAATTGGCGGGAACAAAAATATTTATTTGGACATTAGGATCATTTCGGCAACAAATGAAGATCCGGAAATCTTAGTATCTGAAAAAAGATTGCGAGAGGATCTTTTTTACAGATTGGGAGTTGTTCAAATTGATTTACCTACTTTAGCTGAAAGAGAAGAAGATATTGAAACATTACTTGAGTATTATATTCATTTTTATAATAATCACATGAATATGTCTATTGACGGTGTAAAACCTGAAGTGTTGGATTGTTTTAAAAAGTACTCATGGCCAGGGAATATTAGAGAATTAAAGAATGCAATCGAAACAGCTTATATTAATGCTACTTCTAATCAGATTTCTATTGAGGATATACCCAAGAGAATTAGAAAGAACAATGAGGTAGCAATAAGTAATCCAAAGAATACTAAGGATTGGAATCTAAAAAATGCGATTGAGGAGTTTGAGATATCGATCATTATTAGTGAATTAAAAAATACCAATGGGAAATTAACTGACCTAGCAGCACGATTAGGAATTTCCAGACAATTATTAAATTATAAATTAGAAAAATACAATTTGAGGTAAAAGTTTTTTACTACTACGTAAAAATTTTTACCGTTTTTTTTATTAGTCAACTCATTCAAACATATGTTTACATAATTATATTATGGATTATATTAGGAGGAGCTGCTCGACAAACGAAAGGATAAATATATTAGATACAAAAGAATTAATTTTATGATTCTTCTGAATTATTAGTTTATAATATCTAATAGATACCTTTCATTTGGGGAGACAAGGAATCATAGTTAGCTAAGAAAGGGTGTCCAAAATATATTGCATCATAAAAGGAGGATAATTAATGAACTTCCTATCTGATCAAAACGTCAATAATATGTTAGCCTTTATGGATGATATAAATTATCAAAAGGGGAAAACGAATTACGCACACCTCTTGTATTTATTTGAAAAATTTTTCGGGTATTCTCGGTCAGAAATGTATTTATTTGATCAAAATTATAACTTGAAACTTCTTCACTTTATAAACATTGAGCAGAAAGCGATTGATGAATATTTTCATCATGATCAAACTGATTTCAATTGGCACCCGAGGCGTATACTTCCAACGAATGGGAATAATGTAATAAAAATTTTTGATGTTATTTCGAAAGAAGATTACGAGAAATCTAAATTTTATAAAGATTATTTAGAGAAATACGGATATTACGATTTGATATCAATGTGCTTTTTTAATGAAAATGGAAGATTTGGTTGTATTACTTTTTCAAGACAAAGAAAAGAAGCCCCTTTTAATCAAATGGATGTTATGCAACTTGAAATTATTTCAAGATTCCTTTCACCAAAAATATGGAAGTCCCTTGATAATCCGTTTACTGACCAGTCTTCTGAGTATCAATGCCATTCTGAAAAACAAATCATAAATTTTTTATCAAAAAGAGAAAAGGAGGTACTAGAACTTGTTCAAAAAGGACTCTCAAATGAAGAAGTTTCCCGCCAATTATTTATCAGCGTTAATACGGTAAAAACACATTTATTAAATATTTTTAAAAAATTAAAAGTATCGAATCGGACAGAGTTATGTTATAAGATCAATCAAAAATATTCGAAAAGTAATGAACAAAGGATTATTTAAAAAGTTCATTACATACGGGGGTGCACGATTATTTTTCGGGCATCCTTTTTATTTTCCTTCTATATTTCTTTTTTATGAGATTTAATTCACCCATTTGGTTGATTGTACATGCTGCTAATAAATGAAATAATATGACAGAAAAGACAGAAAATTTAGATTCAAAGGGGGAAATTAATTTATGGAAAAGACAAACCTTAATCAAAGACTTACCCTATTTTCTGTTGTAATGATTGGCTTATCCATAATGGCACCGGGTACCGTGTTTTCTACTTTTGGGATTACCACTCAAATTACGGAAGGCAAAGTACCTGCAGCGTATGCTGTCGCAGCAATTGCTTTAGGCTTTACAGCATATAGTTATGGACAAATGGTAAAGGTCTATCCTACTTCAGGATCAGCCTATACGTATGTACAACATTCCTTTAATTCACACATAGGATTTCTTGTTGGCTGGGCTCTTTTTACAGATTACCTGCTTCTTCCCATGGTCAACTATCTTATTGCAGGAATCTTTATGTCATCTGTGTTACCCTCGATACCAACGTATGTATGGATTCTTTTACTAATAGGAATGACTACTATCATTAATATAAGGGGAATTAAGCTCGTTGGGGTTATAAACACATTATTAATGGTCTATTCTATTCTTGTTATTGTCTTATTTTGCTTCCTGTCTATTAAATCAGTACTTGAAGGAACGGGAACCGGCTCACTTTTTTCAACTTCACCCATTTTTGAATCAAAACAATCCTTCTCTTTAATTCTTGCTGGTGCTTCACTTCTATGTTTTTCATTTCTCGGATTCGACTCCATCACAACTTTAGCCGAAGAAACAATTGATGCTACTAAAACAATTCCAAAAGCAATTTTTATTATCTTAATTACGGGGGCACTTATTTTTATCGTTGTCTCTTATATTGCTAGTTTAGTCCAACCTGATTTTAGAGCCTTTACCAATCCGGATGCTGCGGCAGTTGAGATGGCCACAATGGTTGGCGGTAACGTATTTACTTCATTTTTCCTTGGAGCCACACTTGTTGGGACATTTGCTTCAGGTCTTGCAGCTCAGGCGAGCGTATCTCGTGTTTTATTAGCTATGGGACGTGACTCAATGCTGCCAAAGAGGTTCTTTGGCTATGTGCACCCACGGTTAAAAACACCAATTTTAAATATTGTTTTAGTGGGGGCCGTTTCTTTACTAGCCCTCGTGCTTTCACTTACCGTTGCGACCTCTTTTATTAATTTCGGAGCACTCGTTGCCTTTTTATTCGTTAATCTATCAGTAATTGCTCATTACTTTATTAGAAAGAAGGATTCTTCAGTTAGGGGGATTGTTACATACCTCATCTTCCCTCTCATTGGTGCCGGCTTTATTGTTTGGTTACTTTCGGGACTCAATGTACATTCAATAATCCTTGGGATTTCTTGGACAATACTTGGGGTGATTTACCTAATGTATTTAGTTAAATTTAAAAGGATGAAGTCTGTAAGTTTAAAATTTGATGAAGATAATACTAGTTTTATGGATTAATATTTTTTATTAGATAGGAGAAATAAACTAATGAACAGTTTAAGAAAAGCAGATATCGTTATATCAGGAAATGCGATCTTCACTGGGTTAGATCATCAACCTGAGGCTGGCTCAATGGCTATTATCGGGAATAAAATTGAAGCTGTAGGTTCATACGATGATATTGCTCCTTATATCGGAACCAATACCCAAGTGTACGATTACGGGAATCAATTGATTATGCCAGGGTTTCATGATTTTCATCTTCATATCCTACCTGGAAGTATTGAATTAGATAGTATAAATTTATTGGATGCAAAGTCAGAAAGAGAGGCTGCAGACATGGTTCGCCAATTTGCTGAAACAAGGCCAGAAGATCCATGGATTATTGGGTTTTCATGGGACAATTCAAATTGGGACAACAAACGATTGCCAACCCGTGCTTCACTAGACCGTGTACTGCCTGATAAACCGGTAGTTTTAATGTTTATAGAATTACATTATGCCTGGGTGAACAGTAAGGCTTTGGAAATAATGGGGATCACTCGTGAAACTCCGAATCCTCTTTTTGGAGAAATAGAAAAAGACAAAAATGGCGAATTGACAGGTATTCTTTATGAAAAAGCAATGGACTTGGTTCACAAAGGAGCTTATGATTTTTCGAGAGAAAAGAAATCACAGATTCTAAAGAAATTCTTTCATTTAACTGCTGAATACGGAATAACTTCTGTTAATGATATGTATGCTCCTACAAGTGATTTTCTTGATGATTTTGAGTTATTTAGAATACTGGAGGACAAAGGGGATTTACCTACTCGGATTCACTTATTACCGGCTTTAACTAACGATCTTGAACGTGCAAATGAATTAAGAGAATCATATACATCTAAAAAACTTCAATTTTCTGGATTAAAATTTTTTATCGATGGCGTCATAACTGGATACACTGCATACATGTTAGACCCATACAGTGATAAGCCAGGAAAAAAAGGAAGTACTTCAATATCTCCAGAATTATTCAAAAACATGGTCATCAATGCTGACAGGGAAGGTTTTAGAATCCGTATACATGCGATTGGTGACGGTGGGGTTCGGTTAGCATTGGACGCATTGGAAGAAGCTCAGAAAATAAATGGTGTTCGGGATTCTAGGCATACCATTGAGCATATTGAGTCGATTCATCCAGATGATATTAATCGCTTTGCTAAATTAGGAGTAATTGCTTCCATGCAGCCTCAGCATTTAGCGCTTACGCATAAGGAAGTTTATCTCTCCAGATTGGGAGAAGAACGAGATAAATTAACCTTTGCAGTAAATACTCTTAAAAAGGCTGGTACAAGGATAGCGTTTGGAAGTGATTTTCCGGTTACTTCATTAAATCCATTGTTAGAAATCTATCGTGCAGTTACGAGGGTCGATTATTCCGGATCTCCTAAAAATGTTTGGAATCCGCAAGAAAGTATTACACTAACGGAAGCTTTGAAGGCCTATACTTTTGAGCCAGCATATGGAACATTTAGAGAGAATGAATTAGGAACACTAGAAGCTGGAAAGCTTGCTGATATCATTGTTTTAGATCGAAATCTTTTTGATGTTCCCACTGAAGAGATATTAGAAACAAAGGTTCAATTAACGATTGTAGATGGAAAAGTAGTGTTTGAACAAGGAAAAGTTACAAGCATTCATTAGAAATTAAAAAGTGATTAATCAAATTGTAAGATATCGCTACCACGTTCAAGAACAATTGAGGGAACAGGTTTGGGCCTGTCGATTGTTGACACTATTGTCAAGCTTCATTCCGGGAATATTACTGTTAAGAGTAAAGAAAAAGTCGGTTCTATTTTTATTGTAGAATTGCTAGTTAAATAAAATTATTGTGCCATATCCTATTTATTAGATTTATGTAAATAGTGTATGGCATTTTTTGTTAATGGCCACAAGACAAATAGGGTGGGGGGATTTGCTCTTTTTTAATAATATAATTGGAATATTACGATAATGATCTCAATTACTCTCAAAAAAATGGGGATGTTTAAAAATTGTTTTAATCGTATATCTGGTTACTATAAAAATACTCCAAGGTTACAATATTTTTTTGTAATTTATTAAATAGATAGAATAATAAACAAAAAATACTTTTTCGTGTTTGATATATGTGGTATATTAAAAAAGTATTGTTTTTATTATATTAAAAATAATCTAAAAAGTAGGGGTGTATTTGATGAAGAAATTGGGTTTATTTAGTTTATTTTTAATTCTGACTGTCTTTATCGCAGCGTGCGGAAGTAAGGAAACATCAGGAGAGAAAACCAGTAGTGAAAAGGTATATAAAGTCGGCGTGGACACGACTTACCCTCCATTTGAATATAAGGATGGAAATGAGTATAAAGGTATTGATATTGATTTGATTAATGCCATCGCGAAAAACCAGGGCTTTAAAATTGAACTTAATCCAATGGACTTCGGTGGTATTATTCCAGCAATGCAAGCTAATCAGCTTGATGTAGCGATTGCAGGGATGAGTATTACAGATGAAAGAAAAAAGGTAGTCGATTTCTCAACTCCGTATTTTGATGCAGGATTAACAGTTGTTGTTAAAAAAGATAATTCAACTATTAAATCAGTTAATGATCTTAAAGGAAAAACGGTTGCCGTTAAAAAAGGAACAACAGGTGCTAAATACGCACAAGATAATGCATCAAAACTAGGAATTAATGTCGTTCAGTTTAACGATAGTCCAGCCATGTTCCAAGAAGTTTCTAATGGAAATGCAGATGCACTTATTGAAGACTATCCTGTTATTTCCTACGCTATTGCTCAAAAGGATCTTGGTTTGAAAATTGTTGGTGACCGCTTAAATGGAGACCAATATGGAATTGCTGTTTTGAAAGGGCAAAACAAGGACTTAATTGAAAAAATTAATAAAGGTCTTGCTGAACTCAAAAAAGATGGAACATATGATAAAATTGTAAAAACTTATCTTGGTGAATAAATACGGATTGGGGCGCGCATAAAGCGCGCTTTCTTTTTGAAAGGGGATGAAACAGTGGATATAATTGTTGCAGCTTTACCAATATTACTAAAAGGATTACAAGTCACACTTTATATATTTGTTATTGCTATTATTCTCGGTTTTTTAATTGGTTTACTGATGGCCTTGTTACGGCTTGCACCTCTTAAAATCTTGAATTGGATTGCCAAGGTGTATGTGGATGCGATTCGAGGAACTCCATTTATTGTACAATTGTTTTTTATCTATTTTGGAGTAAATTCACTGCATTTGATTTCTTTAAATAGCACAACAGCTGGTATTATCACTGTTGCGATTAATGCGGGGGCCTATTTTGCAGAAATTATCAGAGCGGGTATTCAATCCATTGATAAGGGACAAACAGAAGCTGCTAGATCGATTGGTTTTACTGGAGCACAAACCATGCGTTACGTAGTCCTGCCTCAGGCTTTTAGAAGAATGCTTCCTACGATTACGAACCAATCTATTATCAGTTTAAAAGACACTTCACTGTTATCTGTTATCGGGATTGCAGACTTAACACAGCAGGGTCAAATTCAGGCTTCAGCAACCTTTGAAGCATTTAAGATTTGGCTGGCTGTAGGTGTCATTTATTTTATCATTATTTATTTGTTAACCCTTCTAGCTAATTTTGTTGAAAGGAGGATTCAGGTTCGATGAGCATTATAACCGTGAAAAACTTAAGCAAATCGTTTGGAAAACTAGAGGTTTTAAAAGATATTAACGCTGAAGTGCAAGAAAAAGAAGTAATCTGTGTTATAGGCCCTTCTGGATCGGGAAAGAGTACGTTCCTTCGGTGCCTTAATCGCCTGGAAGACATTTCAGGTGGCGAGGTAGTGATTAACGGACATAACATAACAGACCCAAAAATTAATATCAACAAAGTTAGACAAGAAGTTGGAATGGTATTTCAACAATTTAATCTGTTTCCTCATAAAACAGTTTTAGAAAATATTACACTAGGTCCTATTAAAATTCTTTCTACCAGTAAAGAGGCGGCTGAAAAATTGGCCCTAGAGTTACTTGAAAAGGTTGGATTGAAAGAAAAAGCTGGCAGCTATCCAGGAGAACTATCTGGTGGACAGAAACAGCGGGTTGCCATTGCAAGGGCATTGGCTATGAATCCAAAAATCATGCTCTTTGACGAACCGACTTCTGCACTGGACCCGGAAATGGTCGGTGATGTATTAGAGGTCATGAAGCAGCTTGCTAAAGAAGGGATGACCATGATCGTTGTTACCCATGAAATGGGATTTGCTCGGGAAGTTGGCGATCGTGTTATTTTCATGGATGGTGGCTATATTATCGAAGAAAATGAACCCAATTTGCTATTCGGAAACCCTCAACATGAGAGAACAAAAGCTTTCTTAAGTAAGGTTTTATAAACAAATTTCTACCTTTTAAAAAAGTAACCTCTCAAATACAATTTGGTCACGATATGTGGTGAAACACAAGAGTGTGTCCTAAGTCATATTGAGATAAAGTCAACCGGATTCCTTGATTTTCTGGGGTTGGGTGTTAGGAGTGCAAAGTAGTAACCTTAAATGGTTATTACTTTGCGCTCTTTTTTTCGCTTATGGTATTTTCCTTAAAAGAGGATTGAGTATCTATGACTTCTTTGTTGATAAAACCTTCAACTAACAAAAAGAATGAACAATAATAGACTGCAATAATATTATGTAAACAATCCCATATGAGGCACTATTTCTGATATAATAAAAACCTAAAAAGGCTAGCTCATTTTTTACATACAGCAATTTCAATAATACATTAAACTACTATTTTCAGAAGGTGAACAATATGATTACTAGCAGCATGGATAAAAAAACTTACAGGAAATTACAAGGTGCTTTAGAGACTTTAAGAGAAATGACGCAGAAGAATCAGCAGAAACAAGAATTAAAAATGTGGAGTGATCTTTCAGTTTCGTTAACACTAAACGATGCACTTTCAAGATATTCTAAAGACGACTTAAGTGCCATTAGACGACGTTTAGAGATAAAAGGCGCCAGTCAGCTGAAAAAAGGAGAACTAATAGAGTTATTAGCTATACAGATACCACTCTCGCTTGAACAGATTTGTCTGTATCTGGACCAAGAGCGTTACAACTTAATAAAAAAGTTAATCCACCATGGTGGGTATATGGAAGCACCAAAAATAACTGCAAATCAACTAAACTTTTTTCGAGACATAGGGATCATCTTCACAGGAACTTTTGAAGGCAAAAGGATCCTCGCGATGCCAGAAGAAATAGTTAATACTCAGTTTATTCAAGACAACAATAAGCAATTAATCACCATTACCCGTCGAAATACCGAATGGATTAGGCTTACACAAGGATTGCTCTACTATTATGGGACATTGTCTCTCACGAAACTCCATGAATTGCTAGAAAAATACATGAATCAACCTGTTAACATTTCTGATTATTTATCTGTAATTGAGCATTCGATTTCCTACTACGAGCAGATAAAAATGGACCAGTTTGGCTTTTCCCATTTCCGAGTGTTTGATCCAGAAAAAGTAAAAGGAGAACACAAAGCGAGAAGAGACTTGGCATTTTTCCCATTCACTAAACAGCAATTACTAAGGGCAGGTGAACCAGGGTATATTGAACGAAATGATAGTTATCTTCAATTTGTTCACTTTTTAACGCAAAACTTTGAAATGAGCAGGCAAGAAGCGGATGAAATTGTGGAAGAATGCCTCTATGCGGCAAACCTTGATGAAAGTCTGAATCATATTTTTCAATTTTTAGAAAGCAGAATAGAAATTGAAAATATAGAGATGGTAAAGGCTTGCATGGACAAGATTGTAAATCTAGTGAATAACACGAAACAATGGTTTCTCAAAGGTTATTCACCAAGAGAGTTATCGAGCGCAAATGAGCAAGAATCATTGCAGACATTTTCAAATCCTAAACAGAATATGATCGATTTCACAACAAGACCGAAAGTTGGCCGTAATGATCCGTGTCCATGCGGAAGTAATAAAAAATTTAAAAAGTGTTGTGGGAAATAATCTCTCTGTAAAAGTCTGCCTGCAATGACTGGGCAGACTTTTACAATTGAACGTACATGTACAAAATAGTGGTACAGAAAAACAATCATCAACCAAAATATCGATGCTTAGCTTGAGAGGATTTTTCGATGAATTCATCATTAGAAATGCTGATCCATTTATTTGAACGAGCAGCCTTGCTGCTGATTTGTCTGTTTTTTATGATTCGAATCCCAAGGTTTAAGGAATCCCTGCAAAAAGACCGGCATTCTCAAATAGAGCGGCTTGTCATTACCATCTTATTTTGCTTATTTGCTATTTTTGGGACCTATTCAGGGATCAATGTCGAAGGTTCACTGGTCAATACTAGGATCATTGCCGTTGTATCTGGAGGTATTTTGTTTGGACCTTGGGTAGGAATAATTTCTGGCGTTGTTTCGGGTGTGCACCGCTATTTGATTGACATTGGCGGCGTCACATCGGTCCCATGCCTTATTACAAGTATTATGGCGGGGATTGTTTCGGGTTATATAAACCGTAAAGTTAAGAGGTCGTTACGATGGATCTACGGAATCGCAGCTGGGATGGTTTGTGAAGTATTGACCATGCTGTTGATCCTTGCCATGGCAGAACCATTTTCACTAGGTTTAGATATCGTTTCGAAGATTGCCTTTCCGATGATCGTGGGAGAGGTTAACATTGGTCTCATTGTCTTACTGGTCATGAGTGTGGAAGGTGAAAAGGAAACAATTGCTGCTAGGCACGCCAAACTAGCATTAGATATTGCCAATAAAACCTTGCCTTATTTTCGCTCTATCAATACTGAATCCTTAAGGCAAATCTGCAGTATTATCAAAAATGATATCCAGGCTGATGCGGTTGCCATTACAGATAATGAAAATGTGCTTGCCTATGTAGGTTTCGGGGAAGAGCGATATGTGACTGGTCAGGAAATTATCAGTGATTTGACGAAAGAAGCGATCCGAACGGGCAAGTTCATCATTCGGAATCATATCGCGGATCACCACACGCCCCAAATTCACTCGCTGCTGATAGTTCCTTTTGAGGAACATGGAGAGGTGACGGGAACATAAAAAATCTACTATCGCAAAGCCTATAAGATGACGTACTCTCTTCAGACAATGGCGATCGGACTATCCCAGATTATTTCTACCCTTATGGAAGTTTCTCGGATTGAAAAGATGAAGGAAGCAGCCAACAAGGCGGAGCTGAAGGCACTTCAAACAAAGATTAATCCGCACTTTTTGTTTAATGCCTTGAATGCCATTGCCTCCACGACACGCAAGAATCCAGACAAGGCTCGAGAGTTAATCATCAATCTTTCCGGCTATATGCGCTACAATTTAGAGGTAAGTGATGAATTGATTGATATACATAAAGAACTAGAACAAGTCCGCGATTACGTGGAAATTGAAAAGGCCCGTTTCGGCAGCCGTTTGACGGTTGAATATGATATAGACGAAGTGAATGTAAACATCCCAAGCCTTCTAATCCAGCCTTTAGTGGAGAATGCTATCATCCATGGCATTTTAAAGAAAAAGGGACCCGGGGTGGTGACCATTGCAGTCAAGAATTTGGAGAGTAGAATAAGAGTGAGCGTTAAGGATACAGGTGCGGGAATAAGTGAAGAGGTCATCCGCCATTTGCAGCATGATACGGTACCAGCAAACAAAATCGGTTTGTATAACGTGCATCAGCGAGTCAAACTGATCTATGGAAATGGTTTGGTGATTCACCGCTTGTCACCAGGTACAGAGGTTTTTTTTGATATGGTAAAGGAGAAAATATGAAAGCGATTATTGTAGAAGATGAAATTCCAGCTCGTGAAGAATTGGAGTATTTAATTGAAGCTTATAGTGAAATTGAGGTCACTCATTTTTTTGATGATGGCTTAGATGTCTTAAAATTTCTGCAGGAGCAGGAAACAGATGTAATCTTTTTGGATATCAATATTCCCTCACTTGATGGGATGCTGCTGGCAAGTACGATAAGCAAATTTACGAAAAGACCGTATATTGTTTTTACGACGGCCTATAAAGAACATGCCGCACAAGCATTTGAACTAGAAGCCTTTGATTATGTCCTCAAGCCATATGATGAAAAGCGGATGGGAACGATATTAAGCAGGCTTGAAGCGGCTTATAAACGAGATCAGGCAGAAGCAATCGTCAAAGAAAGTCGACTGAATGCTAAAGTACAGGAAGTGGAGGTCCATGCAAAACCTGTAAACAGAGTCAATTTAAAAAAGAACGATAAGATTATTGTGACAGATGTAAGTGACATTTACTATGCGGAGGCAAGTGAAAAGGTGACATTGGTCTATACGCAAAATGAAGAGTATACCATGCAGATGAGTATAACGGAGTTTCAAGCGCTTCTGCCAGAGGACATGTTTTTTCGCTGTCACCGATCGTACACGGTTAACTTAACGAAAGTCCGCGAAATTGTCCCATGGTTTAACCAAACCTACCAATTGCGTTTAAAAGATCTATCAACAGAAATTCCGGTTAGTAGAAGCAAGGTGAAAGAGTTTCGACAAATTATGAAGCTATAACCTCCATTCATTCCGGATAATAGGCATTTCATTCTAAAAACGGTTTCTCTCTTTTTTTTCAGTGATATTATGATCATGTAAACGATAACAAATAAAAAACACGAATGTTAACCATGATTATTTTTAAAGAAAGAAAAGAGGAGATTGTAATGAATACTAGCACAGATCGCCGTTGGTTGATTGTCGTAGGAACCATTATCGTGCAAATGGGATTAGGAACTATCTATACATGGAGTCTTTTCAACCAGCCCTTGGTCGACCATTTTGGCTGGAAGCTAAATTCAGTTGCTTTTACTTTTTCAATTACCAGCTTAGCCCTGGCCTTATCCACATTGTTTGCCGGGAAGCTGCAAGATAAATGGGGAATCCGCCGCTTAATTGCTTGCGCGGGAATAATCCTCGGTGCAGGATTGATCTTTAGCTCCCAAGTATCATCATTATGGATGCTTTATATTTTAGCAGGTGTCATTGTTGGAGCAGCCGATGGTACGGCCTATATCACATCATTATCCAATCTAATAAAATGGTTTCCGGAAAGAAAAGGCCTTATTTCTGGTATTTCGGTTGGAGCCTACGGTACAGGTAGTTTGATATTCAAATTCATTAACGGGTCATTCATCCAATCAGCAGGAGTTACCCACGCCTTCTTTTATTGGGGATTAATTGTCATGATTATGATCGTCGGTGGTTCATTTCTAGTGCGGGAAGCCAAAATAAGTAACGAATTGAGAGTTCAAAATGGCATCGTTCAAAAAGATTATACCGTGAAAGAAATGTTGAAAACAAAGGAAGCTTATCTCTTATTTGTGATCTTCTTTACATCATGCATGAGCGGATTATTCTTAATCGGAATTGTGAAGGACATCGGTGTTAAAATGGCGGGGCTTGATATAGCTACTGCAAGTAATGCAGTGGCATTAGTGGCCATTTTTAATACTAGCGGCCGTATCATTCTTGGCGCTTTATCAGATAAAGTAGGCCGATTACGAGTGGTCTCAGGTGCATTGCTTGTTACAGCAGCAGCAGTTACCGTATTAAGTTTTGTCCACCTGAATTATGGATTGTTCTTTGCTTGTGTCGCAGCGATTGCGTTTTGTTTTGGCGGGAATATTACGGTATTCCCAGCCATTGTAGCTGATTTCTTTGGTTTGAAAAATCAAAGTAAAAACTACGGAATCATTTATCAAGGCTTTGGTATTGGTGCGATTTCAGGATCCTTTATTGCTTCCTCTTTAGGCGGATTTATCCCTACCTTTAAGTTGATTGCTGTTTTAAGCATTGTATCTGTTATCATCGCCATGTTGATCAAAGCTCCAGGCAATAAAACACCTAAAGCGAAGGATAAAAGAAATCCTGGAAAAATTCGCAGTCTATCACCGGATACACGAGCAAGTTAATAACAGTTTCAATTAATAAAGTGGAGGGCAATAAAAGGCAGAAGCATTCTGCCTTTTTTGTTGGTTAACAATCCTTTCAACCATTTGCCGATAGATAATGAAATGCTCATATTTTATATTCCGGTTAGAATTGAGGAAGATTATCAAGGTTGTTGGTTGGATCACCGTCTGGATTGCTCCGAAGATGCTCCTCACCGTCGGGACCTTTGAAAACATTGACGTTTACAATCATCCCGCTTTTTGCCATTTGTTGTGCTTCTTTGTAATCAACAACTTGACCATTGGACAACTTTAGTTCCATAATATCGTCATCTCCGTTCTTACGGACGGCAATGACTGATTCTCGACGTTGTTCCATATTATCGCCTCCTATGTCATTAGGATGACTTAAAATTCATATTTTATGAACCTCGATGCTGAGGATTAGCAGGCTAGGTTAGAGCAATAGTCAAAGTTTAACAAAAGGAATCATAGCAATTTCAAAAATCGATTCTTCCAGTCCTCTGCAAGGGCATCAACTGTCAATATTTTTTCAATTGATGTTTTATCTTGTTGTTGATGAAAAAGAATTTGTGTAGCGAAAGAAACGGATATTTCTTTTGAGTGTTTTTGAACAAGCGTTATTTCCGAATCGAACATAATCGTCCCTTCTTCCAATACCCGAAAAAAGTAACCAGTTAAAGTCGTTTCAACCACTTTCTTTAAGAATTGATTTTCCTGATTATAATTGGAGATAGTAGCACAAGGTACCCTTCCTTGTGCTACTTGAACAATTGTATCGCCTATTTTATATATATCACCAATACAAACCTGTTCTTCCATCATTCCGGATGCAGTAATATTTTCACCAAAAGCAGGCAGAATAAGCCTCTTTTGAAATATCTCTTCCCAATAAGAGTAATGCTCAAATGGATACAAACATACTGCACGGTCTGGTCCTCCGTGGAACTGGTGGTTTGCAACATCATCACCGGCAAAGCCAGACTTTTTCAACTCAACCGCTTGTACACATGATTTTCCTATTGCGGAGAGCTCTTTTTTATTGTTCCAATTAAATTCCTTCGGTTTTCCGACAGCTAAATTAATAATTTTCCGATTCAATTAGAATTTACCTCATTTCTACTAATCTCTTTAATCAAAATGGAATATAAATTGAATTATAATAGTGTGATTTGAAAAGGTACAGTATTATAAAAAACAATGAAATTGTTTGCCATACGATTATAATATTGTATGGTTTTTTTTGGCGTGTTATGATGATTCAAATCTAATTTGGAGGATGTTAAGATATAGTTTTCTAGAGAGGTAGGTTAGAAGATGGTACCCAATGATCGTGTAAAAACGTTAGACGTGCAATCAGCTTCGTTACAAAGTTACATTCACTCTTCAGAAAAACAAAAAGCCTTATACAAGCGTACGTTATTCGTTGTAAGTATTTCACAAATTTTTGGTGGTGCAGGGTTAGCTGCAGGAGTGACGGTGGGAGCACTACTTGCTCAGCAAATACTTGGGACGGATGCGTATGCTGGACTTCCTTCTGCTTTACTTACTTTAGGGTCAGCAGGTGCAGCTTTATTTGTTGGGCGACTATCTCAACGATACGGACGCCGTGCAGGTCTGACAGCTGGTTTTATGACCGGTGGACTTGGAGCAATCGGAGTTATACTGGCAGCAATGATGAATGATGTTTTCCTGTTATTTACTTCCCTGCTTGTATATGGTGCAGGGTCTGCAACAAATTTACAGGCTCGCTATGCAGGTACGGACTTAGCGAATGGTAAACAGCGGGCGACTGCGATTAGTATGACGATGGTTTTTACAACCTTTGGTGCAGTTGCAAGTCCAAATTTGGTGAATGTGATGGGGAATTTCGCTCTTTCGATTGATGTTCCATCACTTGCCGGTCCTTTCATTTTAGGAGCGGCAGCCTATATCTTGGCAGGTCTTGTCCTTTTCATCTTGCTTCGTCCGGATCCGTTAGTTATAGCTAAAACGATAGAAGCGACCAACCAAGAACGTAGTGATAAAGGACTATTGTCCACAAATGAACATACAGAAAACAAAAGAGGCATAATTGTGGGTGCAACGATTATGGTTCTTACTCAAATTGTCATGGTAGCTATTATGACGATGACGCCAGTTCATATGATGCATCATGGACATGGCTTGGGTGCAGTGGGTCTAGTGATTGGGTTTCATATAGGTGCCATGTATCTCCCTTCATTGGTTACAGGTGTTCTTGTTGATAAGTTGGGGCGTACTGTGATGGCTATTGCTTCTGGAACTACGTTGCTTCTGGCAGGTTTAATCGCTGCATTTGCGCCAGGAGATTCGATGGTCCTTATCGTAATTGCTCTTTCTTTACTCGGAATAGGATGGAATTTTGGTTTGATAAGCGGGACAGCACTTATTGTTGATTCAACTATAACCTCCACACGGGCTAAAACACAAGGTAAAGTGGATGTATTGATTGCGTTGTCAGGAGCTGCTGGCGGAGCCTTGTCTGGATTGATTGTGGCTGGTTCAAGTTATTCTACATTATCACTTGTTGGAGGGATTTTGTCCTTAATACTTATTCCAGTGGTGAAATGGTCTCAAGGTGATAAAAAATAATACTTATTTAGTTTAATAGATTATAAATAATGTCAATCATACAGAATAACCTGAGGCCCTGTAGAGCGAGCAACTCAGGTTATTTACTTTTGTTGTTTAATTATTCAAGGTTTCTATCTAATAATGCCCCCGTTTGTTCAGCCATAACACGAGCTGGCAATGGCTTTCCATTCTTGAACCACCATTCCACTGCGCCAACGACTGCTGAACCAAAAAATTGAAGAATAACATCTCCATTTAATCCTTGATTTTTTCCTTCGGTTG
Source organism: Bacillus sp. ISL-18 (assembly GCF_018613415.1). GTDB lineage: Bacteria > Bacillota > Bacilli > Bacillales > Cytobacillaceae > Neobacillus. The sequence continues at coordinate 209,957 of NZ_JAGGQG010000006.1, forward strand.
TTTCCACTTCAGCTTTAAACTCTTCGATGACTAAATCGAGAAAACGACTACGGAAATATGGAGAACCTTTACTCGCTAACATGGTTGAAAAGAATAAATAATGATGCTCAAAGTATTCATACCATACATAATTTCCTTCTTGAAAAGTCATCTCAGTTGCCGATTGGCATAGTTCTCGGAGATTTTCTATATGTTCTTCAATCATCGTATCTAAGAGATCGTATTTATCCGTGTAATGAAGATAGATCGTTCCTCGATTCACATCTGCTCTGTCAGCAATATCCTGAATGGTTATGTCATCAAAACTTTTTTCAGACATCAGTTCAATGACAGCATTTTTTATAGCTACTTGGCTTTTTGCTATTCTTCTATCTACTTTAGTCATTCTATTTCACCAATCTTTCTAAAGATAATCAACAATATTAATAGATTTGTTGAGTAATCAACGAAACCCATTCAATTAACCATTGAAAGTAGGAAGGGCTTTTTTATAATTATAAACAGATGTTCATAAATCAATCAATATTGATTTTTTTATAGGGATTTAATTCCACCATCGGAACAATAAGCTGAATTATTGTCCGGTAATACTGATTGCGTATAGATAGTGTATAAGATACTATGAATATACCAGACTGATACAGCACATGTCTTTTTAAAGCTGTAGAAAGGAAGTATATTATGCGTAAACGCAGTAACTCTATTTTGAAACCGCTTATTTTTTTGGCGCTCTCACTTGTTCTTATTTTAGTTGTTGGCATTTATTATTTTGGTGGGGATAAAGGCGAGAAGGCTCCAGACAAGACAGTTCCCATTCAATCGCCTCCAGCTAGTAGTAAACCATCAAATTCAAATGAAGATAAACTTTCGAGTCTAAAAACATTGGTACATAACACCTTTTCACTGTCTAAGGAGGGGAAGGTAGGGAACTCTCCGTTCATTTCCGGCAAGACTCAGAAAATAGAAGTAACGAATCAATGGGGAAAACCGAACCAATCCACAAAAACTTCAAGTGGAATTTACGATGAATATGCAACGCACCATGTCGTTTTTGGATATAGCGGGGAAGTAGTAAATGATATTAGGTCCTATGATCGGGACATACAAAGCATTCCATTAAATGAAATTAAGAAAGCTGGCGGAGAACCTGATCAGGTTCGGTATTATCAAGATCGACTCAATAACCAAATCATTCTACTATATCATGTTAATTCTACAACTGACTTAAAGTGGATATTGCCGAAGCCAACCGAAAAGGAGCCGAATCCCAAAGTGGATCATATTTCTGTCTATACCCAAGTTCAAAATCAAGCAGATCAACAAAAGAGCATAGAGGAAATCGTTTCGGAAATGAGTTTAGATGAGAAAATAGGGCAGATGATGATCGCTGGTTTTTCGGGTACAAAAATGGATCCACAAACAATAAGTTTAATCACGAAATATAAAGTTGGCGGGATGATTTTTTACCAGGACAATTTAGTCAATCCGGAGCAAACCGTTCAGCTGCTAAATGAAATAAAGACTGAAAATGTTCACAACCGTCTGCCGTTATTTTTAAGTGTTGACCAAGAAGGCGGACGCGTTATCAGGCTGCCCGGGGGACTTATCAATTTACCTGCCAATAAAGAGATTGGAGCAACCAATAATTCTCAGTTTTCTTACAAAGTGGGAACCATTTTAGGCAAAGAGTTAAATGGGTTTGGGTTCAATCTCGACTTCGCCCCGGTCCTTGATGTCAACAGCAATCCGAACAACCCAATTATAGGGGACCGGTCATTTGGAAACAATCCGGACGTTGTCAGTAAGCTTGGGATCCAAACCATGAAAGGCATTCAATCGCAAAATATAATCGCTACAATTAAGCATTTCCCTGGACACGGTGATACATCGGTTGATTCCCATCTCGAACTGCCAATCGTCTATAAAAATCTGACAGAACTAAAAAAACTCGAATTAATCCCGTTTGAACATGCCATTGATAATGGGGCCGATGTGGTCATGGTAGCACATATTTTACTGCCTAAATTGGATGCTCATTATCCAGCTTCTATGTCCAAGGTAATCATCACCGATATTCTTAGAAAACAACTTAATTTTAACGGTGTTGTGATAACAGATGACATGACAATGAAGGCGATCGCTGACCATTTTAACATGGGCGCGGCGGCAGTGGATTCCATCAATGCCGGCAGTGACATTATCTTAGTGGCCCATGATTATAACAAAATAGTCGAAACGATTACATCTATAAAAAACGCTGTTCACAATGGGGTAATTTCTGAACAAAGAATTAATGATAGTGTCAGAAGAATTATCATGTTAAAAAGGAAATATGGAATTAACAATACGAACAAGGGAAATGTGGATATAGGAGAGCTGAACATTTCGATAAAAAATCTTCTTGATGAGTATAAAATAGAACGGAAATAAGAAAAGGGAGATTTTAACTTAAGAAGAGATTGGTTTATTTAAATTAGGATAATAATGGAATGGCAGACTGTTCGTATCCAAAAAGGATATCAATTTATAGGATTGATAGGGTAGGAAAAGATCAAAAATTTTTATCTTATTTGTAATAATTGGAGGTATTGCCATACCTTGATGTATACTAGCGTAGATATAGACAATAGCTTAGCTGGCAAAAATCAAACGATTGACTAAAGTAAAGTTAATCTTAGGAGGAAATAATGGGAAGATTAGTTCATTTTGAAATTCATGTAAGTAATATGGATCGTGCTAAGAAGTTTTATGGAGAGGTATTCGGATGGTCATTTCAAGATTGGAGTGAATATGCAGGGATGCCTTATTTTGGAGCAGTAACTGGAAATGAAGATGAACCTGGAATTAATGGTGCTTTAATGCAGCGCCAAAGTGCTCCTCCAGAAACAAATCAGGGATTAAATGCATTTGCATGTACAATGGGTGTGGAAGATTACGATTCTACGGAAACGAATATTTTAAACAATGGAGGGAAGGTTGCAATGGCGAAGTACGCCCTTCCTGGTATGGCGTGGCAAGGCTATTATATTGATCCGGAAGGAAATCTATTAGGGATTCATCAGCCTGATGCAAACGCTAAATAGTAACTTTGATTTAAATTTAGTGTAAAAATGATGGCTTGCATGTTAAAGTGCAAGCCATTTTTTTGGGAAAAATTAATTCCTTTTATTGGTATGTAAACCAGCTTATTAACTCCATGTTAGTTACCATAATTTAATTATGTAAACTGATTCCTTATTCAACCTCGAATTACTTTACAGGTCATGGGTATCTACTCTTAGTCTATTTGAGCCATTCACTTTAATCATTAACTCCGATAAGATAAATAGTGTGAAAATGATTAGAATCAACTATAAATTTAAACCCGATTGAGTAACTTTTAAACTCGTGAGAGAAAGGAGAGCAATGTGAACACTGACCAAGCTTTTGACTTTTTAAAAGCAGCCGGAGTTTCAGACGAAGAGTGTGTCGATACGGTAAGAAGATGGCTGCGAGAGCGGAAAATTAAATACCAGGCAAAGGGTGCATTTCATCAAACGGACTATATTCTTGATGATACCAATCAGGCTATCAACTTGTTAAATGATGCCGGTGTAGCGGCTAGCATGGGAATTCAAGTCGTTCAACGCTGGCTGTATGAGGGGAAGATTCAAAAAGTAGGAGACGGGAATCAGCTGACTGAATACATAGCAAGCGTCAAAAATCCAAAGCCTTTACTAAACCCTCCTACAGATCAGGATAAACTGATTCGAGAATTAAAGGCCAAAGTTAAAGTACAGGATGATCATTTAAAAGAGTTAGAGGAACTCCATAAAACGTCTGTCAAGACTTTCATCCAGCAAAGGAACAAATTACAAAAAGAGATCCTCAACTTAGAGCTTGAAAAAAATGAATTACAAAAGGAAACTAGAAAAGTACTAAAAGAAAATATTGAATTACGTAGTGAATTGTTATACTTAAAAGATAAACTTTCGAAACAAGGAAAAAGAGTTCCTGAAAAGGCACAGGTGTTTACACCTAATCAATCACTTGATTATCGCCAAAAGTTAGGGTTGTCAAAAACGGCAAGTGAAAAGGAAATTTTAACAAGATATAAAAAATTATTAAAAATGACCCACCCTGATCATGGGGGAAATGCAGTAGTTTTTCATTATGTCAAAACAGACTATGATCATTATAAAAATAATAAAGGTGTAAGCAATGAACAGTAAATTAAAATGGAACACAAAACATAAGGAACGGATTAATCAACTCGAGGAACCTGCACCCAATTCAAGATTAATAACGCTAGGAGATTATTTAAGTGGGGGAAACGTGCTTGATCTTGCCTGCGGGCTTGGAGGAAATAGTTTGTTTTTTGCCCAAAGGGGCTATCAAGTACAAGCCATCGATATTTCGGATGTTGCTATCAATTATATACAGGAACTAGCAGCAAAAAAGAACCTCTCAATTGATGCCAAGTTGGCCGATCTCACGGCACTCGACCATTTCAGCTGGGACAATGAATCCTTTGATATGATTGTTATCACCAATTATTTAGATCGGATGCTTTTTCCTACTATAAAAAGAATCCTTAAAGAGAATGGTTACTTTTTTATGGAGACTTATTATCAGTCACCAAAAGCAGGCAATAATGAAATCTCTACATATTATAAACTGAGGCCTAAAGAGTTATTAAAAGAGTTTGGTGATTGGCAGATCCTTTATTATGAAGAAAACGAACACGTTGGACGACAAACTATTTTTTGCAGGAAATAAGTAATTGAAACCGAGTGGGAAAAGGCGCTATCCAAAGTAAAAGGATAGTGCCTTTTTTTACGAACAATAGGGTGTTGTAAAAAGTTTGATTTATTTTTATTATCGAATATCTTTAATTCGAGTTATATTTCTTGACCTCAAAAATGTCTGGGAGTATGATGGTTACGTTAATTAGTGTAGGTTACTAATTGTTACCAATGATATAAAATAATACTGGACATAAAAGGAGTGATCGAGATGGTGGAAGTTACTTTGATGATTCATTACAGAGGTAAAAATTATTTAACGAATGTAATGGTGGAGAAGGGCACACCAGAAAAACAAATACTGCAGATCGCTAGGAAACAAATTAAGAAACAATGGGTAAAGTAAAAAGGTATATGGTATCCCAGATCCTTTCCGAAGGGAGCAAAAACTTGTTTGAATGAGAAACAAAAAGTCGGAGAAAAAGCTGCTGAATATGTTAGAGATGGAATGGTTATTGGACTAGGGACAGGTTCTACTGTTTTTTATACTCTCGCAAAACTGGGTCAATTAGTACAACAAGGACTCTCGATAAAAGGAATCCCAACTTCTTTACAAACAGAGCAATTGGCCAGGGAATTAGGAATACCACTGGTAACTTTTAATGAAATAGACCAAATTGATCTGGCCATTGATGGTGCTGATGAAGTTAACCCAGATTTACACCTTATTAAAGGAGGCGGGGGTGCCCTATTAAGAGAAAAAATCATTGCAAAAGCGGCTGATACGTTTATTGTCGTCGCAGACTCACACAAAATGGTCGATACATTAGGGTCCTTTCCACTCCCAGTAGAGGTGATTCCATTTGGGATGGAAATGACACGAAAATATTTAGAAGAGCTTGGCGGATCACCTAAACTACGGCAAAAAAATGGATCAGCTTATCAAACAGATAATGGTCATTATATTTTTGACTGTAGGTTCCAAACGATTACCCATCCGCGGGATTTAGAAATAGATCTGAATCTCATTCCTGGTGTTGTCGAAAATGGATTATTTGTTGGAATGGCTGACATCGTCATTACCTTGGATTTACATAAGGAAATTGACATTAATTCGCGAAAATAAATCGGGTATGGATGTGGGAAAATAATTAAGTAATACGATTAATAGATATAATTTTTCAATTATGAGGAGAAACAAACATGGAATCAATGACGTTTGTATTATTTGGAGCAACAGGGGATTTAGCAAAAAGAAAAATATACCCCGCTCTCTATAATTTATATATAGATGGTAAGCTGCCACGTCCCATTTCAATTATTGGACTTGGCAGAGGGAATGTAACTCAGTTTGATTTTCAAGAAAAGGTAAAGGAATCAGTGATCGAGTTTTCACGCCGCTTAGACCATGATGCCAGTCAATTGGGAGAATTTCTTGAGGCGTTTCGATTCAGTACGTTGGATGTAGGTAAATCAGCGGATTATCAAAAATTACTTAAGCTGGTTAAGGAACGAGAAGAAGAACTGCAATTAGCAGAAAATCGCATGTTTTATCTATCGGTAGCACCAGAGTTTTTTGATACCATTGCCCTAAATATTAATAGCAGCGGCCTAGGCGCAACGAAGGGCTGGAAACGATTAATCATCGAAAAACCATTTGGACATGACCTTCAATCGGCACGGGAACTTAATGAAAAATTGAGCAGTGCCTTTGATGAAGAAGAGATTTATCGAATCGATCATTATCTAGGAAAACCAATGGTTCAAAACCTCGAAGCGCTTGAGTTTGCAAACCCAGTTCTCCAATCTGTTTGGAATAAAGATCATATTGCGAATGTACAAATTACTGCGGGTGAGATGGTTGGTGTCGAACAAAGAGCAGGTTATTACGATCAAGCAGGAGCCATTCGTGACATGGTACAAAATCATATGCTGCAAATGCTAATGATGACCGCTATGAACTTGCCTTACAAGATTAACGCTGCCGAAATTCGAAATGAAAAACGAAAGGTAATGGAAGCTGTTCGTCCGGTAAGGAAAGAAGAGGCTCAATATGAAATTGTTCGAGGACAATACGCTGCTGGAGTGATGGATGGTAAATCTGTTGCGGGTTATCGTGAGGAACCAGGAGTAAATCCTTCTTCACAGACCGATACATTTGTTGCCGCACGTTTATGGATTGATAATCCATATTGGAGTGGAGTGCCGTTCTATATACGGACAGGAAAGCGAATGAAGGAAAAATCTACTCGTATTGTGATTGAATTTAAAAATACGTTAAAACTTCTCTATAGCCAAAATGATCAAAAAGTAGAGCCTAATTTATTAATTATTGAAATCAGCCCAAATGAAAATGTTACCTTGCAGTTGAACAGTAAAAACCATTTGAATAACGGGAAAATGGAACCAGTAAGAATTAATTTTTCTTGTGAGGATTCAGAACGTAATGGATCAGGTGTGCCGGAGGCGTATGAAAGATTGATCTATGATGCCTTTATTGGTGATTCTACCTTTTTTGCTCATTGGAAAGAGGTTGAATTATCTTGGGAATGGGTACAGCCAATCTTGAATGCATTTGCGGAAAATCAATTGCCCCTTCATGAATATCCGTCCGGTTCGTATGGCCCTGATGCCGCTGACTCCTTGTTAGCTGAAGATGGCTTTAAATGGTGGCTGGATGAAATGATTCAAGAAGACAAAGAGGTCGTACTTCAGAAATAAAATAGTCTAGGAGGAAATTGACGTGGCACAAAACATTGAGAACTTAGCTGTAACAACGATTCGAACTTTATCGATCGACGCGGTCAACGCGGCAAACTCTGGTCATCCCGGTCTCCCGATGGGGGCAGCACCGATGGCTTATGCATTATGGGCAAACCATTTGAATCACAATCCGGAAAATCCTAACTGGTTTAACCGTGATCGCTTCGTTTTATCTGCAGGACATGGTTCAAGCTTATTATACAGCTTGCTTCATGTATTCGGCTATCAAGTCTCGATGGATGATCTGAAAGGCTTCCGAAAATTAAATAGCAAAACCCCCGGGCATCCCGAATTCGGCCATACCCCTGGAGTAGAGGCGACAACTGGTCCATTAGGACAAGGAATTGCTAACTCAGTTGGGATGGCGATGGCAGAAGCACATTTAGCTGCTAAGTTTAATAAAGAAGGATTTCCTGTGATTGACCATTATACCTATGCTTTAGTTGGTGATGGCGATCTTATGGAAGGTGTTTCCTACGAAGCGATGTCAATGGCAGGTCATATGAAACTAGGGAAGCTGGTTGTATTATATGATTCGAACGATATCTCCCTTGATGGTGAATTAAATGTTTCCTTCTCTGAAGATATCAAGAAAAGAGCAGAATCTGCCCACTGGCACTATCTAAGAGTGGAAGATGGCAACGATATTGAGGCCATTACAAAAGCAATCCAATCGGCCAAAGAAAATACGGAACAGCCAAGTTTGATTGAAATCAGAACGATCATTGGTTACGGAAGTCCGAAGGTAGCAGGTACCAATAAGGCCCATGGTGCACCGCTTGGAGTTGATGAAGGGAAAGTAACCAAACAAGCCTATAACTGGCTTTATGAAGAAGATTTCTATGTTCCAGATGAAGTAAGAGTTCATTTTGAACAGTTAAAGCGTAAAGGAATCGAAACAGAACAAGGCTGGAACCAATTATTTGAATCTTATCAAAAAGAAAATCCAGAATTGGCAGAACAGTTAGCGAATGCGATTTCCGGAAAAGTTCTCATCGAGGCCAACGATATCTTAACGTTCGATAGCAGCAAAGCGGTATCAACTCGTGTTGCCAGCGGGGATGCCATTAACCATTTTGTGAAATCAGTGCCAGCCATTTTTGGAGGCAGCGCAGACCTTTCTCACTCCACTATGACTGAGATAAAAGGGGAGCAAATATTTGCTGTCGAATCGTACGCGGCCCGCAATGTTTATTTTGGTGTTCGTGAGCATGCGATGGGTGCAGCGGCGAACGGGATGGCTTATCACGGCGGGTTAAAGCCGTTCGTTAGCACATTCTTTGTTTTCAATGATTATTTACGTCCTTCTATCCGCTTGGCTGCTTTATCCAAGCTTCCCGTTACGTATGTGTTTACTCATGATTCCATCGCAGTTGGTGAAGATGGTCCAACACACGAGCCAGTAGAACAGTTGGCTGCTCTTCGTGCTATCCCAGGTCTAACGGTTATCAGACCAACAGACGCTAATGAAACAGCTAGTGCTTGGGCATTTGCACTTCAACAAACAGAAGGACCAGTCGCTTTAATCCTAAGCCGCCAAAACTTACCGGTATTTAGTGAAACGAAAGCGAATTTAGATAAGGTTTCTAAGGGTGCCTATGTATTAACAGAAACCAATTCGAACCCAAATGTAATCTTAATGGCAACAGGTTCTGAAGTCTCATTGGCTGTCAATGCAAAAAAAGAACTGGAAAAGGAAGATCTTTCTGTCCGGGTTGTCGCAATGCCAAGCTGGGAATTGTTTAATAAGCAATCGTCTGAATATAAGGAGACAGTGCTTCCTTCTTCTGTCACCAAACGGGTGGCGATCGAAATGGGTATCCGATTAGGATGGGAACGCTATGTTGGTTTTGCAGGTGAAGTGCTATCGATTGAGTCATTCGGTGCTTCCGGAGAGGGTACATCTGTAATGAAACATTTTGGATTTACGACCGAAAATGTCGTTCACATCGCAAAAAATGTTTTAAATAAGTAAAAAATGGGGTAATTGATCATGAAATTAGGATTAGTCGGTTTAGGAAAAATGGGTTTTAACTTAGGACAAAATTTATTGGAACACAATCATGAAGTGGTTGCATTCGATGTCAATTCGAGTGCTGTCGAAGAAATGAAAAAATTCGGTGCATCAGGCGTTTCAAGCTTAAAAGAACTAGTTCAATCCCTTGAGCAGCCGAGAATTGTTTGGATTATGGTTCCACATAGCGTTGTGGATTCCGTGATTGGAGAAATTCATCCGTTTTTAAACGAAGGGGATATCGTCATTGAAGCGGGTAATTCTCATTATAAAGAATCCATCCAACGTTATAACGAATTGAAAGAACTCGGGATTCATTTTATGGATGCTGGTACATCTGGCGGTATGGAAGGTGCACGCCAGGGTGCATGCTATATGGTTGGCGGTGACCCTGAGGCTTGGGAAATAGTTGAACCTATTTTTAAAGATACGTCTGTGGAAAATGGTTATTTATATGCAGGCAAAGCCGGCAGCGGCCACTTCTTAAAGATGGTCCATAATGGTATTGAGTATGCCATGATGGCGGCGATTGGTGAAGGTTTTGAAGTCCTAGAGAAAAGTGATTTCAATTATGACTATGAAAAAGTAGCTAGAGTATGGAATAACGGTTCTGTGATCCGTTCTTGGCTAATGGAATTAACTGAAAATGCCTTTTCAAAATATCCGAATTTGGAAGAAATTAAAGGGATTATGCATTCATCAGGTGAAGGAAAATGGACAGTTGAAACAGCCCTTGACCTGCAAACCGCTACACCGGTTATCGCCTTGTCGTTGATGATGCGTTATCGTTCTTTAGAGAATGACACCTTTACAGGAAAAGTGGTTGCCGCATTAAGGAATGAATTTGGTGGACATGCAGTCGAAAAAGCGAGACAATAGAATTGATTAAAAAATAGGAGGAAGAAACATCATGAAATTTTTTATTGATACTGCTAATTTAGACGAAATTAAAAAGGCTTATAAAATCGGGGTTTTATCCGGTGTTACTACCAACCCATCCTTAGTTGCAAAAGAAGGAGTAAAATTTGAAGACCGTATTGCAGAAATTTTAAATGCGGTTCCTGAAGTTGAGTCTGTTTCTGCAGAAGTAACTCCTAATGCTTTAACAGCGGATCAAATGATCGCCGAAGCCAACGAGTTAATCAAAATTAATAACGGGGATAAAAATATCACCATTAAACTTCCGATGACTTTAGATGGGTTAGAGGCATGCCGTTACCTAACAAAGAAAGGTGTAAAAACTAACGTTACCCTTATTTTTACAGTTAACCAAGCTTTATTAGCAGCTCGTGCTGGAGCAACTTATGTTTCTCCATTCTTGGGCCGCTTAGACGATATTAGTGAAGATGGTGTACAACTTGTTGCCAAGATTGCTGAGTTATTCCGCGTACAAAAATTAGATTCACAAATCATTGCGGCATCTGTTCGTCATCCAGACCATGTCACTCGTGTAGCGCTTGCTGGTGCACATATTGCTACGATTCCTTTTAAAGTAATTGAGCAATTATCTAAACACCCATTAACGGATCAAGGAATTGAAAAGTTTGCTGCCGATTGGAAAAGTGCCCTTTAATAGGTACAATCAGCCGACGTGATTTCATTGTTTTAAACGCATATCTAAATAAACACGAAACGACCATCCTTAGGTCATAATAAGGATGGTCATTTGTTCTAAAAAATTAAATGATTGGGGGCTATTTTTTTAACTCTTAAAAATCAAGTTGTGTTATTTATCCTTCATCCAGCTATTTGCCCACTGACTAATGGGTCCTAGTATTTTTCCTAGTTCGGTTCCTTTTTTTGTTAATAAGTATTCCGTCCTTACCGGTCGGTCAGGCAAAACATGGCGCAGGACGATTCCATGCTCTTCTAACTCTTTCATTCTCTCGGTCAGAACACGTTTACTTAAGTCTGGAATTAGGGCATTTATTTCGCTAAAACGCTTAGGTCCGCTAAGCAATACAAATATAATTAATCCTGTCCATCTTTTTCCTATTAGCCCAAAAGATCTTTCAACCTCTGGACAAAGTTTTGCCTCCTCTTCCATCAAATCACATACTTTCTTTTTATAATTTGGATATTATTTGTCTCTGATATACTTATTGTAACCATATATTAATTTCTTAAAAAGCTAAATTAGTAAATTTTAGAAAGAAAAAGCCTCTAATTTATGAATTTGTAATCATTTCGTCAAAATTGTAAGAAAACGTAGAGAAAAAGAAAGAGGAAATATCTGAAGTAATTCGAACATGAATAGAAAAATAGGGAAAAGCAGTTCTCTCACTTAAAGCTTTTCCCCATAGCATTTCTAAAAGTAGTAATAGGAACTCAAGCTGTAATTCTTTTTTGTCTAGGAAATGTAATATCTTCAGATTGAATCGTTAATAATCGCTCTAATAGTTCCAGCGTTCCTTTTGTCTCCTTTATTTCGATTGTAGAAATCACGTTTGCCTGTTTCAAATGATTGATCCTGGTCGTTACTAATTGATTAAATTGTGTTGATTTTGTTAATATATATTCAATTAATTCGATAGCAGCTAGTCTTTCCCTTTCGTTCTTTAAAGCGAAAATATTTTGTTTGTCAGTCTCAAAGATAAAGATAGATTGTTGATCCTCTGACATTCTAATACCAAATACCTCATTTTTAGTTCCATAATATTCATTATTTCTTATCCGCAGCATATCGATGCTAATCATCACTTCATAGAAGGGGAAATTTTTATCAGGATAACGAAAATTGGTAAGTTCAATGTTTGAACTTTGATCGATAAATATTTCTTTTTCTAATTCGGTTTGAATAACTTTAGAATCTATTAAGTTCACAATAATTACCTCTTTTCTAATATTTTTTATAACAAAAAGGAACAAGGGAACAAAAAGTAACCTTTCAATGCTAGTATTATATAGCTGCAGGACAAATAAATCAAATAGACTGTTTTCAAGAGATTTATTATAACAATTTAGATAAAGGGGAAGGAAGAAGGAAATGCGTCTTAACACGAAACTATGCGAAATACTTGGAACTGATTATCCTATTATTCAAGCAGGCATGGCTGGAGGTCCTACGACAGTTGAGCTTGTTGCTAGTGTCTCAAACGCTGGCGGATTAGGGACCTTGGGTGCAGCCTATATGAAACCAGAAGAAATAAGAGCTGCTATCCGGAGGATTAGGGTGCTAACCTCTAAGCCGTTTGCTGTTAACTTGTTTTGTACAGACTGGCAAGACCAATATGCTGGAGTAGAAGAGTCTCAAAAAGTACTAAATGCCATTCGTGTAAAATTAGGTTTAAAGGAATTGGAAAAAAGGGTCATAACGAATAATTTCTTTGAAGACCAATTTGATGTTCTAGTGACAGAAAAAGTACCCGTCATTTCTACGGCTTTCGGGGTCCTTCCTCGTGAGAAAATGGCTGCAGTCAAGGATATCGGAATGCTGGTAACGACCATGGTAACGACTGTTCGGGAGGCGCTCTTGTCAGAAAAAGAGGGAGCTGATATTCTAATTGCCCAAGGTAGTGATGCGGGTGGCCATCGGGGAACATTTGAGATTGAACAAAACACGAATGGTGCCGCCATCGGAACCTTCTCGCTTGTTCCACAGGTAGTGGATGCCGTAACTTTGCCAGTGGTGGCTGCAGGGGGAATTATGGATAGCCGCGGCCTAGTTGCTGCATTAGCGTTAGGGGCACAAGGGATTCAAATGGGAACGGCCTTCTTAACGACGCTCGAGTCGGGAGCACATCCGGTTTATAAACAGGCGCTGATCAATAGTACGGAAGAAAGCACGGTGATTACGAAAGTTTTTTCAGGCCGTCCGGCAAGAGGAATTAAGAATGCTTTTATTCAGGATTATCAGAATGCGAATATTGCCCCAGCTGACTTTCCAACTCAAAATACACTGACGAATGACATTCGAAGGGAAGCCGCTTTCCAAAATAATTCGCAATATATGTCCTTATGGGCAGGGCAGGGGACAAGATTAATACAAAATGAGATTTCAGCCGAGCAGCTGATCAGAGATTTGGTTGCTGGTGCGGAACGAATGCTCGTAGTAAAGTAAACCTTGTAAAATTATTTTTTACTACTACATCAAACAGACGATTAGAAGGTGACTTTTATCTTAAGTCACCTTTTTACGGAAGCACGTTTTATCCTTAAACAAGAAATCTTTAAAAATTAAGTTAAAAATCCATTGACAAACCGACCGGCGGTTTGTAATATTTAAATTGTAAAATATGGAAGTTTAAAAGGGGAGTTTGGATCATGAATATTTCGTCCAAAAGGAAATTAATCCAATTGATAGCGGTTAGCCTGATCATCAATGGAGCCATACCAGTCATTGTTTATCAAATGCTTTCAGACCACTATTCAAGCTTTGTCTCTTTACTGATTGCGACATTGATTCCACTGGGGGATAATCTATATCATATCGTGAAATATAAAAAAGCGGATGCTTTTGGCCTATTTATGCTAACCGGCTTTATTTTAAGTTTACTTGCCTTTATATTAGGCGGAAACGAGCGACTTATTTTATTAAGAGAATCATTGGTCACTGGTTTATTAGGACTCATTTTTATTGCATCCTTGTTCTTTTCCAAACCATTAATTTATCACTTTGCCCTTAAATTTACTTCAGAAGAAGCTTCTCATCAAAAAGGGAAATTTGAGAAGAACTGGGAAGTCCCCTATTTTCGCACAGTACTGCGAATCATGACGGCCATTTGGGGAATTGCTTTATTAGGCGAGGCCATTGTTAAGACAATTCTTGTCTATGAACTTTCAATTCCCGCCTTTTTAGCCATCTCACAACTTATTTTTTATAGTGTCATTGGTACAGCTATTTTATTTACAGTTGTATATCGCCGTTATGCAAAAGTGCGGTTAGATAAGTTGACACAGATCTAGCCAAAATACTCCTAGAATAGTAAAGAAGGTAGTTATATGTCGAATTCAACGTTTTACAACAATCAAAGCTTCCAACACATCCTGGCGATTACCGAAGAAATCATTCTTGAAAAGGGCTGCCGAAGTACGACCTTAAAGGATATTATTGAAAGATCAGGATTATCTAAAGGGGCCATTTATCACTATGTCGAGAGTAAGGATGAATTATTTGGTCTTATTTTAAAATCCAAGATTGAAGAAATGAATGAAACTTTTCATCAGGGTATTGCTCAATCCATCAAACAACAACTATCCTCAGACTTTGGAAGCTTTAATATAGTCAGTCAGTTTTTTCAATCGCGCAAAAATGCCCATGATACGGGCAACTTAATATTTATTTATTTATTAAGTCAAGATAATGAGAAGGTCAAAAAAATACTTCAGGATATTTTTAACTATACGAAAGAAACGGGAACCAGATGGATCAAAATGGGGCAGGAGAATGGAGTGATACCTGCGAGTATTGATGCAGAAAAAATGTCTACCTTGATGATGACATTTTCTTATGGAATTCGGGTCACACAAATCTTATCTTCGGATGAAGAGGATCTTGTGGACATGAGTGATATCTTTCAAGTAATCAGTAAAAGCCTTACGTAATCCCCTAAGAGGGGAATTTATAACCCATTACAAACCGACGGTCGGTTTGTAAAATCGCTGGAGTGAACTTTCATGGAAATTCAAAAAATTGGGTGCAAGGAGTTAAAGACTGTCCTTCAATTTTACAGGGAGATTTCCTCTGATTTAAATAAAAAGGGAATCAATCAGTGGGACCGATATTACCCCAATCGCTTTATTGTTAAATCGGATTTAAAAGAAGGTAATCTCTATGGCATTTTGCCAGATCATAATAAATTAGTCGGTGCGATTGTAGTGGATACGAACCAAAGCAAAAAATATCGTAAACTTTACTGGGAGGATGGAGAGGGGAGCCCTTTGGTTATCCACCGTTTAGCCGTTCATCCGTTATATCAAGGCAAGGGATATGGAAAGAGGCTTCTTCAATTTGCTGAAGAATTTGCCCGTTTAAATGAATATTCCAGTATCCGTCTTGACGTCTTTAGTGTAAATGATGGGGCAGTGAAAATGTACGAACGGGCAGGATATCAAGAGCGAGGAACGATCCACTTTCCATTCCGTCCTGCACCGTATAAATGTTATGAAAAAATAATGGGAGGAAATTAACATGAAAAATGGAAGGGTTACAATAGGAGCAATGTATGGTGTGATTGGTTTGTTTATGATTTATATTTTTTGGATGTTTCTCCTTAATGGGGTTGAGCATGCTCCAATGGTCAAAGGGAAGATGGAAGACCAAAATTTCTCCGTGTCGACATGGAAATGGTTTTTCTATCCTCATATCTTATTAGGGACCATCTCGCTGGCAATTGGCCCGTTTCAATTAACGAAGTTAAGTCAGAAAAAAAGACATCTTCATAAACTGCTTGGTAAAGTATATGCAGTGGCTATTTTTATCAATATTCTAATGGTTCCTTACCTCACGCTATCTGCAACTGGGGGTAAGGGGTCAACGATTGCCTTTCTAATTCTTGACCTCTTTTGGCTGTGGACGACATCAATGGGTGTGCTAAAAGCTGCCCAACGAAAAATACTGGCCCATAAGGAATGGATTCTCCGTAGTTATGCGATAACCTGGGTTTTTGTTACCTTTCGAGTTGTCATGGTTCCACTCTTGATTTTTCTAGATAAATCGCTGGCTTTTCCACTGGCAGTCTATTTAGGGATTGGGATAAATCTTTTATTTATTGAGTGGCGTAATCGAAAAAACAAACGAGTTAGAAAGGATGGGGACATTAAGTCCATCCATCCCATTGTTTAATCATCTTAAAAGTCGGAACCAGCTAAATTGTTATTTTAGTAAAGAATTTTCAATTAATTATTAACTATTAAGTTTTTTTTAGGTATAATGTATCAAACAATGATAGAGAGGTTTACGACATGAATGCATTTATTAAAAATCAAATTGAATTATTCCAAGAGCAGAATAAGAATCGTGGGAGGCTATTGGTAAGCTGCCCGGACCAACCAGGGATTGTTTCGGCGGTTTCAAAATTTTTATTTTCCCATAACGCCAATATTATCGAATCTAGTCAGTATTCTACCAATCCAGAAGGGGGCACCTTTTTTATCCGAATTGAGTTTGAGTGCCTAGGGCTTAAGGAAAAAGCTCAGGAAATGGAAGAACAATTCGTTGATATTGCGGAGCATTTCTCAATGGAATGGAAATTCACGCATGCTTACAATATTAAAAAGGCAGCCATTTTTGTATCGAAGGAACTTCATTGCTTGCTTGAATTATTATGGGAATGGCAAAGTGGGGATTTAATGGCTGATATTGCCCTCGTCATAAGTAACCATGAAAATGCAAGAGAGGTTGTCGAAGGATTTAATATCCCGTTTCATTATATTCCAGCGAATAAGGATATTCGTCAGCAAGCAGAGGCAGAACAGCTTAAGCTTTTAAAAGAATATGGGATTGATTTCGTTGTCCTCGCTCGCTATATGCAGATCTTAACACCAAATTTTATTAAAGAAAATCACCATAAAATTATTAATATTCACCATTCGTTTTTACCGGCATTTGTGGGTGCCAGACCGTATGAACGGGCATTTGACCGCGGGGTAAAATTAATCGGTGCGACTTCCCATTATGTTACGAATGACCTTGATGAAGGGCCGATTATCGAACAGGATATTAGCCGTGTCGGACATCATGATAATGTGGATAGTCTTAAGAAGATTGGCCGGAGAATTGAACGAAGCGTATTAGCTCGTGCCGTAAAATGGCATGTTGAGGACCGAATTATCGTTCATCAGAATAAGACGATTGTTTTCTAATAATCAAAATTAAAAGCCGTTTGATCCCAGCCATTTATACGATTAATCACTATTTCTCTTTTATAGGAAAAACAACTAAAAGGCTTCAAGTGATGTATCACATTTCGCCTATTAATTTAACAATTTGTTCATAATTTGGTAATAATTCATGGGCATCCTACCATCTGTAAAACTAAAAATCATTTTTTAGGAGGAAGTTACAAGATGAGAAAGATGCTGATGAATTATTTTTTTGCTATTCCTTTAATGATTGGACTTTTGGGGTCAATCCAGGTTTTTGCAGCTACCCAGCCAAGTAATCAAAATCAATCGGAACAGGTACAAGGTCATGGTCATGGCCACTTCCGACCTAATCCGGGGTTTATTAAAAAGCAGGCTGAATCGCTGGGGATTAAAACAGATGGAAAAGATACTGAGACCATCGCAAAAGAAATAAGGGAAGTTATGATTAAAAAGAGAGCTGAGGAACTTGGAATCAGTACAAAAGAGAAAGAGATTGATTCATTAGCGAAAGAGGTCTTTGAAACTACCATTAAAAACGAGGCTAAAAAGTTGGGGATTTCAACAGAAGGAAGAGACCTTCGTGAGGTAGCCCGAGAAATTCATGAAACCCAATTAAAAAAAGAAGCAAAAGAACTGGGAATCTCGACGGATGGAAAGGACCTTCGTGATGTAGCCCGAGAAGTTCGTGAAACTCAAATAAAAAAACAAGCAAAGAATTAGGCATTTCCACGGCCAATAAGGATTTTCATCAAATAGCTCATGAAGTTCGCGATAAAAAGATCTTTCAAGCAGCTGAGAAGTTAGGAATAGACAAAAAAAATAAATCAGCGGACGAACTTTTTACTGAAATTATGACAAAACATGCTGATAGGGCAAAGGAGTTAAATCTTTTTCCACAGAAAGAACGAATGATGCACTTCTTTAAAGGTCCAAAATCGGAATAAAACCAAAAGAGCAGGTTCAAACCTTTTTGAACCTGTTTTTTTATATTACGTATTCGACAACACAATGGTCAGGATCAATGCTTTTTTATTGTATAGGTAACTTAATCCATAATAAGATGGATACTAAAGGATAACAGAAAGACAATTAATTTTTTAAAGGATCTGACAAATGGATTGGACACCTGATCGAAAATCAAAAACACCCATTTATAAACAACTTGCTGTCTATATTGAGAATGGAATTGCGGATGGAACTTTTCCAGCTGATAAACCTTTGCCTTCGGAAAGAGGTTTGGCTAAAGAGCTTGGAATAAACAGGAGCACAGTTATTGCAGCCTATGACGAGTTGGAATCAAATGGGCTGATTAATCGAAGCAGGGGAAGCGGAACTACTATCAGTAAAGATATCTGGGGAATTACCAAGAAACGGATTCCAAGTTGGAACAGATATATTGAGGCCGGTTCGTTTTTGCCTAACCTGCCTGTAACACAAAGAATACATAAAGAAATGGCTGAGCACAAACTCATCAATTTAGCCAGCGGTGAATTGTCACAGGATTTATTTCCAATGAAGGCTCTTCGCGAAATTACATCTAATCGTTCTTTTATTGGTTCACTTGGATATGACCATCCACAGGGGAATGCCATTCTCCGGGAAACACTATCTAATCATGTTAAACAGTTTCGTGGAATCGAAACGGACCCTGCTTCGATTTTAGTTACATCAGGGGCACAGCAAGCCTTGCATCTCGTCATTCAATGCTTGTTAAAGCCCGGGGATGCTGTCGCAATTGAAGATCCTTCCTACCATTATAATCTGCCGGTATTTAAATCAGCAGGAATCAAAACATATTTTTTAAAAGTGGATAAGGATGGGATAGACCCTGAGGAAATTACCGCTTTATACAAAAAACATCGAATTAAAATGATTTTTTCAAGTCCCATCTTTCAAAATCCCACAGGTACTTTAATGGATTTTGACAAGCGAAAAAGGGTGCTTGAACTATCTTCTGAGTATGGGATTCCAATCGTAGAAGATGATCCGTACAGTTTAACCTCTTATAGCGGTGAACAGATGAAGACTCTTAAATCATTGGATCGTAATGGCAATGTATTATATATTAGTTCCCTAACAAAAATTGTGGCTTCGGGATTAAGGATTGGCTGGATTATCGGACCAAGAGCCGTCATCGAGAGATTATCTGATGCGAAGCAGCAAGTAGATTTTGGACACGCCAGTTACAGCCAATGGGTTGCGAATGACTTTTTAGACTCAAGGGATTTTACAGCTCATATCAAGAATCTAGTTAAAAAGTTAGAAAGCAGGAGAGATCAAATAGTGGTTAGTCTGCAATCCTTTTTAAAAGGAGAAGTTGATTATACTATTCCTAATGGCGGCATTCATATATGGTGCAAGATAAAAAAAGAACTGAATGAAACTCAATTGCTAGAAGATTCGATTAAGCAAGGAGTTATTTTTGTGCCGGGTTCGACAATGGGATCTGGAAAAGGATTTGTCCGTTTTACTTATTCTAGGGAAAATGAAGAGAATATTCATAAAGGAATCAAAAGGTTTGCTGACGCACTAAATGAAATTTCAAAATTTAAAAAGGATAGCTGAGCTATCCTTTTTAAATCAAAACATTTGAATAATCTTCTTAGCTGAATCGAATCCGTTTTGAATGCAATCGGGGATGCCCACTCCATAATAGGAACAACCGGCAAGGAAAATTCCTGGGTAGTCGGCTGCCAGTTTGCTTTCAAGCGCTGCTACACTTTTAGGATGACTAATCAAATAGTTTGGCATCTGATTAGACCACTTGGTGACAACACTTGCAACAGGCTCTGCGTTAAGCTTTAGACTTTGATGAATATCATCAAGCGCAATTTCAAGCAGCTCTTTCTTATCCATTTTTTCTAAAGAAGCAAATGAAGGATGGCTGCTTTTATAAAAGAGTCTGACAAGCAGGTTTCCGGGTGTTGAGGTATGCTCCCATTTCCGGCTTGTCCATGTACAGGCGTTGCATGACAATTCATCTGAATTTGCGGTGATAAACCCTGTTCCGTCGGCAGGAAGAGCGCTGTCAGGGACGTCAAAGCCAACATACACACTAATAAGTGAACTGTTTTTGAAATTTGAATACGCTGATTTTAGTTCCGGATCATCAATTAAGTCCTCAGCAGCTGTATTTGGAATACTTAATACCACGTAATCGGCTGCGATGATTTCCTGATTGTTAAGATGCACTTGATAATGGGAATGATCTTTTTCAATTTTATTGATTTTTGTCTGTTTTAAAACCTCCACGTCATCAAGCTGTTTTTCAAACGCATCAATTAGTGAACTTAAGCCGTTTTGAAAAGAAATAAATTTTCTTTCCCCGCCTTTAAATTTCTGTTTATTCGCTTCGAAACCTTTGATAATGCTTCCATATTGTTCCTTGTAATCAATCAAATACGGAAGGGTAGATGCGAGTGTCAAGTCATTGAGATTTCCCGAGTATACACCGGAAAGGACAGGGGATATTTGTTTTTCCACTATTTCAATACCAAGGAAATACTCAAGAAAGGAACCGATCGAGTCGTTTTTAGTAAAGGTTTCATTTTTTGTATAAAAGTCTTTAAGTGCTGCCACTTTTCCTTCTGCAGAAATGAGCGTGCTGTTAGCCAATGATTCAATACTTGCAGGAATGCCAAAAACAGCATCCTCCGGAATGAGCTTCAATTCTTCATCCGTATAAATATAGGAACGGCCTGTCGCATTATAGACTACTTCTTTTTCTAAACCAAGTTCTTCGATCAGAGTCATCGTCTCCATTTTACGTGCCACAATGGAATCCGCTCCTGTTTCCATGATATATCCACTTTGGTTTATGGTTCTGATTTTCCCGCCAAGCTGCTCTTCCGCTTCTGCTAAAACCAGCCTCACATCTGTTCTATTCGATTTTTTCCATTTTTGTAATTCATACATGGCAGCTAATCCTGTAATTCCGCCACCGATTACTACAATTGTTTTCACTTTTGCCACCTCTTATGTTAGCTCATACTTTGTATCTCCTAGTGTACCATACCATGGAAGTTGAAATCATATTGGCTTACCCGAGAAAATCACTAAAAAAATTGAGGTATAAAAAAGGCCCAGTTTATTGAACTGAGCCATCGTGCATTATTGGTCTTTTTCTGAATGGACTACTTGAAATTAGTGATTTTATTAAAATGAAAATTTCTGAAGGTTATCAGATAGAAGACTATAGGCGATTATTTTCTTCTTGTCCTGTTTCACTACATCAATGTGATCATGATATCGGTACAAAACCAACTTAATCTCTTTTTTGCCTCTTTTGGTATCAATAACGAGTGGAGGCTCACTGGTGTCTGGATTTAAAAATAATTCCTCTGTTCCTGGGAAAATATAGTGTTTCTTTAAAAAGATTGCTTCGTTAAACTCATTAATCACTTTCGTTTTGTTGTCACCTTCAAGCGGTTTTCCATCGATCGTTAAGGTGAGATTCTCTTCATTGAGTTTTGAGTGTGTTTCAAACTTCCTGATTAACCAATTTACAGAACCGGTTGGAAGACAGGTAATTAATATTTTAACTAAACTAAGAAGGATTATTGAAATAATAGTCCATATCATATTGATCATCTCCGTTTAACATCTTACTATATTGGTTATATATTAGGTTAACCAAATGTAAATCCCTAAGGAAATTATGGCTAAAAAAATAATGACAATATAGATTAAAGATAAATTTATGGTGTTTCTTTTTGTTGAACTACTGTAATTTTCGTCAGACTTTCCAGTTAACAGCAGTGTAGCTACAACTGCAATAATTAAAATTAACGTAACTAAGCCAAACATTATATTCATGATACACCTCGTAAACTGATAAAGATTTAATTGTGCTCAAATTTTAATAATTTAATCATAACGTAACTGGATGGAAAATTAACCATCCAATTTACACAAAATTAGACCATCCACTTAAGTAGAAAGACATGATTACCGATTTCATTATTATCGTTCACTGTCTGGGAGGACATTATATTAAGTAATGTGAAACATTTCACAAAACGTTCACGAATAGTCCGGTAACAGGACTCCTTTATCAAGTATATTAACACTATATTCATATTGTTTATGTTATCTAGGGGGATTTTTATTATGAAAAAGATATTTCAGATTCTAGTTATGATGGGCCTGATTATGACGCCAGTTTTTGCCGAAGCACATGTGAAATGGTTCACTACTGTTAAGCCGCATAAGGAGTCAATTGAACATATAGTATCACCGGCATTCCTATTTTTTGCACTAGTCGCAGCGGTTGTGTTAGCTTCATTGACGTTAATCATTCCGAAAATGGCTGAATGGGGACTCATGATCAAGTGGGAAGACCGTTTATCTGGTTTAAGAAAATATTCTCGTTATATACTTAAATATGGAACAGCGATTGCGCTGATCATCCAAATGGTCAACGGAACATTATTTGCTCCTGAGTTTCATATTCATAACACAGTGGCAGTTGTTTTAACATGGATTACGATTGGCTTTTTATTAATCCCGCACCATATCTCCACTAAACTTGGTGCAACAATTTTACTCGGATTATTTATTTATGAAACGATCCACCAAGGCGTATTCCATATGTTAGACTACGGCTTTTATGTTGCCATTATTGGGGTCTTATTGGTAGGAAATACAAAGCTGGAAAAAGTAGGCTTCCCGTTTTTATATTTAGGAACTGGATTGTCACTTAGCTGGGTAGCCGTGGAAAAATGGGTTTATCCGGATATGGCCTTAGATATTGTTGCCCACCACCATGTCCCTACATTTGGTTTTGCACCGGATTTATTTGTGGTCATGGCCGCGTTTATTGAATTTGTTGTAGGATATTTATTAGTAGTCGGTATTTTAAACAGAGTGCTTGGATTTGTTGTAACGGGTATTTTTATCTCAACAACGATGCTATTTGGCATGACAGAAGTGATTGGCCATTTCATGATTCATATCGTATTAGTAATCTTTATCATAGAAGGTGTATCCTTCTACAACCCGCCCATTAAAATGCACAAAACGAAGCTGGACCAATTTATCTTTGTATTCCTGAATTTCATTTTCGTATTAGCTACATTCTTATTGATTTATTATCGATTTGCCTAAGGATGTTTGAAGAATGATTAACCTAAACAATCCACCCTTGTTCATTGGGTGGATTGTTTAGGTTAGAACGGATAAAGATAGTATGTAGCCAAACCAATAATGATCCCAGTGATCGCCCCGCCAAAAACTTCAATGGGCTGGTGACCTAATAATTCTTTTAGTTTTTCGCGAGACTCGGGTTTCTTAATTTTCGGGTTCTTTAATGTTTCAATTAAAGAATTGAAATCAATTAATAAAGCATTTAAAATTGCGGCATGATATCCCGCATGTCTGCGAACGCCTGTCGCATCATGCATAACAATTGCCGAAACGACCACACAAATGGCAAATTCATTTGATTTGAATCCAGACATCAATCCAATCGCTGTCGTTAAGGAGATAATGGTCGATGTATGCGAACTAGGCATTCCGCCGGTGCTGAACATCAAATTCCATTTTAGTTCCCTTGTTGAGATAAAATGGATTGGGATTTTTACAAATTGCGCAATCAGCATCCCCAAAAGGGCAGCCAGAATGGGACAGGATAAAAACATACATAATCCTCCTTATCCTTCAATAAAATTTTATCATCACCTCTAAAACTCCAGTAAGAGTAGAGGCCGTAATCCCAGTTATTTTTATTTACCCTTCATTTAATTAATATAGACTATTTTAAATAAAAAATGGTAAGATTCACAAAATTAATCCCATAAAATTAATCTTGTTTTTATTGCAAAAAAGTTCCTTTTAACATCCAAAAATAGTGCTATAATAGTCCATGTTAATTTGACAATCATTATTAAATTCATAACAAAACGAAAAGAAGTGTAGCGGTATGAACAAACTTGCAGTGAAAATGAAACCTAGAACTGTCTTTTTGTTAGATAAGTATTTTACTGGTGAATCCATTGATTATAAGAAATTATTTGCGATTATCACGCCTATTTTTGTCGATCAAGCTTTCTTAATCATCATGAGTCTATTAAACACCGCCATGGTTAGCTCCGCTGGGGTTGCTGCTGTAAGTGCAGTAAGTATGGTAGATTCATTGAACATATTCTTAGTTAACGTTTTTATTGCGGTAGCAACGGGTGGTACGGTCATGGTGGCGCAATATAAAGGCAGCGGCAATACAGAGATGGTGTCCAAAACTGCCACGCAAGCGATATCAGCGGTAACCTTATTTTCTGTAGTCCTTAGTGCATTAGTTATCACCTTCCACACGCCAACCTTAAACCTTTTATTCGGTAAGGCGGAAGCGGAAGTGTTTCAAAACGCCAGAATTTATCTAATTGGCAGCTGTCTTTCTTATCCGTTTATTGCCATATTTCAAGCCGTAACGGGGGCATTAAGGGGTGTCGGTGAGACCAAACCATGCTTGAATTTATCCTTATTAATGAATGTAACTAATACCATTCTCAATGTTTTACTGATTACCGTTTTTGATATGGGAGTGGAAGGGCTTGTCATTTCCACCATTTTTGCAAGATTACTAGGTGTCGTTGCGGCTATAATTTATATTATTAAATACAATGAAACCATCCGATATAAATTGACCAATGCGTTACATATTGATATTTCTATTTTAAAGAAAGTCATGTTTATTGGACTTCCGTTTGCGGCAGAACAGTTATTCTTCAATGGCGGAAAGCTGTTAACACAAACATTTATAGTCCAATTAGGAACACTTGCATTGACGTCCTATGCAATTGGAAATTCGATTGCCCTGCTATTTCAAATTGGACCCAATTCATTAAGTATTGCAATTGTAACAGTAGTAGGACAATGTATCGGAAGAAGGAACGTCCAAGATGCAAGGAAATTTATTATTTCCATGATGGGACTAGGCACGATCCTGTTTGTAGTGGCGGATGCCGTGTTGCTCCCTTTGTTTCCGATCCTAATTAAACTGTTCAGCCCGCCGGTTGAAATTATCCCAACCATTTTTATGATGATTTTAATTTCGGCAGTAGGTCATCCATTGCTATGGCCAGCAAGCTTTATTATGCCATCGGCGTTAAGGGCAGCAGGGGATTCCAACTTTACATCGATTGCCTCCTTGCTCTCGATGTGGCTCTTGCGGGTCATTTTAGGATATCTATTGGGAATTACATTTGGATTTGGCATTATCGGTGTTTGGGTAGCGATGAATATCGAATGGGGAATGCGGACATTGATCTTTGTTTTGCGATTTAAAGGAAAGAAATGGTATGCGCATAAGCTGGTGTGACGATCATCCAAAATTATAGGTAGAGTATCAAAGAATAAAGCTGCCAAAGCAGCTTTATTCTTTTGATATTTATGCAACACTCATGGAATTCTTTGCTTTAACAATCTTAACAAATAAAAAACGAACAATTGGTCCCATAATTAATAGTTGCAGTGGAAAAGCAACGATAAAGTTCTTAATGACAATGGAGAAGTAGCTAGTAATCATGGATCCTGTCATTCCTCCGTTAGTAAGGAAGGCAGTTCCGAGTCCGTATAAAGACATAAACAGTACCATTCCTACTACCATACAAAAAGATATCGCTAAAATGACATAGACCTTTTTAGATTTGTCATAAGGAAGCATCAATGCCACTTTTTTTGCCGCTGGACCAACAAGAAATAGATCCAAAAGCAATGCAATCATAAATCCAATGGCCCCTTCGATAAACATTTCTCCTACCGACAGTTCACCGATCAATCCATTTAGAAATAAATTATAAACCGACATAAAGAAAACCATTCCAAAACACATCATTGTTCCAAATAAAATACTTTCTTTCTTATTTGTAGGCATTTCTCAATCATCCCTTCCTTTTATCTTTTGTATTATAGCGATAGTGGTAACCTCTTCATAAGTGAACGTTTTGTGAACATTAATTAGAAAACCTAAATACTGTGCTTTTACTAAAAAACTAAGATAATATACCTAAATTCACTATTGGAAATATAGAAATATTTTAAACAAGGACTTTCGCCCTATGAAAAAATTATATATAATTGGAAAGGAAAATTAAGGGGGTATAGGAAGTGCTTTATAGTATTGTATTATTTTTACACATCATAGGCGCTGTGGTTATGTTTGTTGCAGTAGGAATTACGTTATTAGCGATGATTTCCATGCTGAATTCGAAGACTACAGACACTTTGAGAAATTGGGCTGCGTTGGCAGTTAAACTGGATGGGCTGCTGCCTTTCAGTGTTATTTTGATTTTAGTACCAGGGTTATATCTTGTTTTTACTCGATGGGGATGGGGGAACCCTTGGATTGAGCTATCATTGGCTTTGTTGATTGTTATGACATTTATGGGGCCAATTATTAATTTACGGCGATTAAAAGCGATATTAAATGTCGCAAATGCAGAAAAGAATGCAGTGCCATCAGCTGTTTTATTGGAAAAGGTAAGAGACCGGGTGCTATGGAATTCAGTCTTGATTATGACAATGCTTGCGTTAGCGATTGTTTTTTTAATGACTGTGAAGCTATCTATCATAGGTTCGCTTGTTGCGATCGTGATAGCGGTTGTTCTTGGATCTATTGCAGCTAGTAACCTTTTAAATAGGACTTCAACTAAGGTAACAATCTCAAATAAGAAAACAAATTCCATTAATTAAGAGATACATAGAGTAGGGGAGAGTCCGGTTTGGATTTTCTCCTATTTTATTTTAAGCAGCGACTTGTCCGTTCGATTAGAAATATCGAGGGATTTAGACATCGAAGCATTTGAGACCGGGGCTATTTGATTGGGACGAGGAATCGGACAAGGGAAGGTGGAATCTACGGGCCCTGCCCAAATAAGCAAAACAACAACCGTACCTTACGTAGAAAATAAAATATTGATATATTTTCGGTTTGTGTAATAATTAAGAATAGTCAGCAAGTTATGAAAAATAAGGGGAGAGTTAGATGACTAATATCAAAACGGCCATTGTGGTTGGCGGCGGGATTGGCGGACTTGTGACTGCCCTAAAACTTCACCGCGTTGGCGTATCAGTGCGTGTATTTGAAAGTGTAGAAACAATTAAAGCTCTCGGTGTTGGGATTAACCTCTTACCACATGCAGTAAGAGTTTTAACCGAACTAGGTTTAGAGGGCGAACTAGAAAAAATTGGCTTACCTACAGCCGAACTCCTTTATGTAAACAAATTTGGTCAAAATATATGGCGGGAGCCTCGAGGTGTGGAGGCGGGGTACCACTGGCCGCAATACTCCATCCACCGTGGAAAACTGCAAATGTTGTTGTTGGAAGCAGTTAAAAAGGAACTTGGGGAGGCAGCGGTGTTTACCGGCCATCATTTAAAATCTTTTTAAACCTTTGGCGACATAGTGACAGCGCAGTTTGAAAACCGAAAAACGGGCGAAAGTCTTGGGTCTTACTATGCTGACATCATGATTGCGGCCGATGGGATCCATTCCGTTGTAAGGAAATTTTATTATCCGGATGAAGGTCAACCTAAATTTAGTGGCCGAATTTTATGGCGTGGTATTACAGAGTCTTCGCCTTTTTTAACAGGAAGATCCATGATTATGTCAGGCTATCAGGATCAAAAATTTGTCGCTTATCCCGTTTGCCCCGATACCGCTGCAAAAGGAAGTTCGCTTGTTAACTGGATTGCGGAACTAGCGGTTGGTGATGAAATGCCTTCGAGGGCAGATTGGAATCGAAAAATTGATAAGGAGATCTTTGCACCGGCCTTTGCATCATGGGATTTTGACTGGCTGAATGTGCCAAAGTTGATTGATGAAACAGATGCCGTTTATGAATTCCCGATGGTGGACCGCGATCCCCTGCCGCAATGGACTTTTGGGCGCGTCACTTTATTAGGGGATGCTGCACATCCCATGTATCCAATTGGGTCCAATGGTGCTTCACAAGCGATATTAGATGCTGATGCACTAGGTGAGGCCATATTAGAACATCATGATGCCGAACGGGCGTTAAAAGCTTATGAAGATGATAGGTTAGGAGCTACTGCAAATATTGTTTTGACAAATCGTAAAAATGGTCCTGAAGTTGTTATGCAAATTGTTGAAGAACGTGCCCCAAATGGATTTACAACCTTAGACGATGTCATTTCCTATCAGGAACTTGCGGAAATTGCAAATCAATATAAACAGATAGCCGGTTTTGACAAAGAAAAGCTGAACAGTAAAATAGGTGTTCAATCATGATTGAGCATATGGTCTTATTAAAGTTTTCCAAGAGTACGACGGAAGACCAAAAGCTGGAACTGATACGCCGGACATTATTATTAAAAGACAAGATTCCAGGGATCATGGATATTCAGCAGGGGAATAATTTTTCAAATCGAAGTCAAGGATTTGAGATGGGATTGACCGTTCGCTTTGAAGACAGAACTTCTTTGGAGAACTATGGCCCACATCCAGCACACCAAGAGGTTTTCAGTTACTTGAAAGAGATTGGATTGGAAGATAGTATCATTGTTGATTTTAAGATATGATTCTTTTTTGTTTCCTCCCATTATTAAATCTATGATTCAAGTCTTCTGAAGTTTCGTTGATATCTAATATTGGAGGGAAAATAGATAAAAGCAGACTTTTTTAAAAGGTCTGCTTTTGGTATTTGGAAAAATAATAAAGATAAATTTCTCAGAATATGAAGAAGCTGCCTGAATATCTTCCAAGTTCGGACAAGTAAACAGTCCGAAGAGGCTCCAATTCGAAAACCATACTCTAAGGATTTGTCGACCATAGTCCTGCAGATTTAAGGAAAACCCGTGGATGCAGCTTTAAACCAGCAACTAATAAATCTGCCAAGTCTTCCGGCTGCATTACATTTTCAGCATTTCCAGAGATTAGATTGGTTTCAATGGCTAAATCTGTAGCAACAGTACTAGGTGTTAAGGCAGTGACACGGATATTATGCTTTCTTACCTCAAGAGCGAGTGATTCTGTAAGTCCCAAAACCGCAAATTTAGAAGCGCTGTAAGCACTAGTGACAGGTGCTCCTTTTTGACCTGCAGTAGACGAGATATTGACGATATCTCCTGCTTTCCGCTCTATCATCCCAGGTAATACTACTCGTGTAACATTATAAACACCCATCAAGTTTACTCGAATAATATTTTCCCATTCCTCAGGAGCTAAATCGAGAAAGCCGCCAAATTTGGCTACACCAGCATTGTTAATTAAGATATCAATGTTCCCAAAATCAGATTTAATATGACTAACAGCATGAGTGACCGAATCTAGGTCAGATACATCGGCTGTTGCAGCTGAAAGTTGTATATCATATTGTTCGAGTTCAGATGTTACTTTCTCAAGATTCGTCATATTTAATCCAATTAATCCTAGGTTAACACCTTCTTTTGCTAAGGCGATGGCCACAGCCCTACCGATACCTCTTCCTGCTCCAGTGATAATAGCGTTTTTTCCATTTAGTGAAATCATTGTATCAATCCCTGCCTTTAAATTTACGAACAACTATAAATTGAGCAATTACAAGACCCAATATACTTTGATATTGGGTAATATAATGAAATACATATAAAAAAACCCCAGTAATAAAAAACTGAGGTACTTAAAAACGATTAAATCACTAATTCGTTTGTAGTCTTTTTAGGTTCCTGTTTTTTTACTTTTTTTCTAGAAATTTTATTTGCAAAGAAAGTAATAAGAAAGGAACAAACTAAACTTCCAACCATGGCTACAATAAACCCTGTGGCATTATTGGATAAAAACGGGGCCATAAAAGATGGAACATAAGCCGTACCTCGTACATCAAAAAAGCCAACAAGCAAACCGCCTAAACCTGATGAAATGATTGCACCGGCAAAGATCATTTTGTTGGAAAACATGAACGGATATGCCGCCTCAACAAAGGTACCAAAGCCCATGTTAATAGCAAAACCAGGAGCTGCAACAGCTGCCTCACCTTTGTCTCTTGGTGAAATAATATTGGCCAGTGTAATCCCAGCTGATACCATTACTAATCCAACCATATCGACTGCTCCTAAAAAGCTGTTTCCAGTCTTCTCCATCTCCAATAGGACAATTGGTAAAATAGCTGCATGATAAACACCGCCAATAATTGCCGGCCAAATTAACAGCCCTGCTATTAATCCTGCCAGGACACCATTAGTAGAAACTAAAAAATCTATCAAAGCACGAATTTCTCCGCCAAGCCATAATGCAACCGGAGCGATAAGGAAGTAAACGGCTAAACCGGAGGCCAATCCGGCGATTCCTCCTGCTGCAATATTAACCGTTGTGGCAGGAAATCTCCATTCTACGCATTTTCTAAATATGAATTGAACTAAAAGACCGGCGAGAATACCTGCAATAATTCCGCCAATGATTCCGCCTTTAACAGATAATACTCCTGCAACAATTCCCGCCACAATCGAGACCTCGTCAAGTTCAGCGACTTGTTTAGCGGCAACAACAGCTAATATAATGGGGAGAGCGTTAATCATTAAATCAAACACTTCACTAAGCCCTGACAATCCTGGTATCTTGCTAATAGCTAAAATCAAGGCCATCGCAATAAAACCAGGAAGAGAAGACAGCATCATTCCGCGTAAGTTAATTCGTTTAATAACTGAAGCGGATGATTGTTCGAATTGGTTATTGGCAGCTGCCTTGCCAATGATTGGGCGGTAAGCAAGGCCAAAATGCTTACTTAAGGAAGTAATGAAAGTAACAGCTCGTGTTCGATTCGTTGTACCGGTGGTTCCAGAAGTAGAAATGACGTGTACCCCTTTTGAAGCAATCGTGGCCATTGAGGTTCCGCCAGTTCCGGTTGCAGGCAATTTCTTATTGGCAGCTGCTTCCACAGTATGTATATTTGCTCCCTTAGGATCCGCACTCATAAAAATGAGAGCATCGATTTCTCCATTATCAATTTTTTTAGCTATTTCCTTATCAACTAAAGAGGCCGCCTTGTTGACCTCAGCAATCGTTCCAACTGCTGTTACAACAGGGCTGTTTGTTTGTTTATCCCAACTATATAATTCGGCCTGTGTATCATCCTTTATGTTATCCATGCTAGCTTTTGCTGCAATAAACTGTAACGATGTACAAACCATGCCTGCAGCATGAATCTGCAGTAGAAGTTCATCTAATAGTTTTGCAGGATCTTTCCCCCCCAAGTAAAATAGATTGCCTCCACTGCTGGCTATAATAGCAACTTTCTTTTTTGCAAAAAAATCCTCCATCGCATTCACCATTCCCCTTGAAATTCCTAAAATTATTGTGTGGTATATCTTTCTATTAAGATGATTCAATACGATAATACAGTAAAATTTTAACTTATTAAAGTGTTAAATACAATATTCTAACTGTTTTAAAAAATGCCTACGACTGGTAAATCAAAAATCTAAAAGGGAATACCAAATATCTTGTTAATAAATACTAAGATTAAGTGAACTTCGAAGTTAAATAATTTACATTCCATTTTAAAGTGGTATTATTGTAAGTATATAATTTTTAAAGGCTTGTACTATTACTAGGTACTAATTATTAGGAATTTCAAAAAAGACACAGGATTATTTATGAAAGTGTTTTTTAAAATATTAGATTGGAGATTGACCACAGTGGATTTGAAATCATTGTTAGCACCAGAACACTTTAATTTAGCAAGTGAAATTTCAAAGCATGTATCCGATAAAATCGCTTTGAAATGGGAAGATGAAAATGGCGAATCTAAGACATTAACTTATGATGAGCTAAATAAAAAGGCAAACAAATTAGCTAATGGTTTAACGAAACTAGGTCTCCGTAAGGGGGATCGCATTGTTGTGATGACAACGCGATTAATCGAGTCATATGTGATTTATTTAGCCTGTTTAAAAGCAGGGATTGTCATAAGTCCATCATCAGAATTGCTTCGTGCAAAAGATTTAGTTTATCGCTTGAATCACTCCGAAGCGAAAGCTGTTATTTCCTACTACAATTTAATTCAAGAATTTGAAAATATCACAGACGAAACACCTTTCCTTCAATATCAGATTGCCTTCGGTCAAGAAGTACCTAATTGGCTCTCAATGGAAGCATTAATGGAAGAAGAGCTTGAAACGTTTAACGATGCAGATACCTTAAAAGAGGATGTCGCCTTTTTAGCTTATACATCTGGTACCACAGGGCAGCCAAAAGGGGTCGTTCACAGTCATGGCTGGGGTTATGCTCACGTACGAATTGCCGCTTCAAAATGGCTCAACATTAGTGAAGACGATCTTGTATGGGCAACTGCTGCACCAGGTTGGCAGAAATGGGTTTGGAGTCCTTTCTTATCAATATTAGGTTCCGGTGCAACCGGCTTTGTCTATAATGGAAGATTCCAGCCGCATAAATACTTGCAGCTCCTTCAGGACAACAAGGTCAATGTTTTATGCTGTACACCTACAGAGTATCGAATGATGGCAAAATTAGATGATCTCTCAAATTTCGATCTAACCCCATTACATACTGCAGTTTCAGCAGGTGAGGCACTAAACCGTGAAGTGATTGATGTCTTTAAAAATGAATTTAACATCCTCATTCGTGACGGTTATGGCCAGACTGAAAGTACTTTATTGATTGCGAATTTGAATATTGATGAAAGTAAATTAGGTTCAATGGGCAAGCCTCTAATGCCTGAATTTATTGAGGTAGTAAACGAAGAAGGCCAGCCAGCACCTGTAAAGGAAGTTGGGACGATTGCGATCAAAAAGGATTTCCCAGCCCTTTTTCAACATTATTATAAAAATCAAGAATCCACTGCTGCCTCTTATCTAGGTGACTACTTTTTAACTGGAGACCGTGCTTTTAGAGACGAGGACAATTATTATTGGTTCCAAGGAAGAAAGGATGATGTCATCATCAGCTCCGGCTATACGATTGGACCTTTTGAAGTGGAAGATGCATTAATGAAACATAAGGCGGTAAAAGAGTGTGCTGTTGTTGCATCACCGGATCCTGTTAGAGGGAATGTTGTAAAAGCGTGCGTGGTATTAAAAGATGGGGTTGATGGTACATCTGAGTTAACGAAAGAATTGCAAAGCTTTGTGAAAAACTTAACTGCTCCTTACAAGTATCCACGCGTGATTGAATACATGGAAGCACTGCCTAAGACCGATTCAGGAAAAATCCGCCGGGTGGCTTTGAGAGTGCAGCAATAGAATGATTAAAATGATAAAAGATGCTATAGCCTTATCGGTTATAGCATCTTTTTTTTGAAAAGCTGAAAACAACCTTCACACAAACTTTACTTTTAAAAAATTTTTAAAAAATTCTGTGACATAAGTAATTTGGATGTTGATTATTAGGAAAAGGACTTGTATAATATAAAATTAATCCTACCTGAATAGTGCGAATTGAAGTTTCGGAACATTGCGAGATTTATTCTGCTAGCTAGATAGATAGATAGACATACATAAGGAGAGATTGATATGTTTTGGACGTATTTAGCTTTTATCATAGCATTCTTCTTCGCGATGAACATTGGAGCAAGTGGCACTGCCGCATCAATGGGATCGGCCTATGGTGCTGATGCGATAAGGAATAAATGGCTTGCTATGGTGTTAGTAGCGATCGCCGCTTTTTTAGGTGCCGTTCTTGGCGGCGGAGAGGTCGTTAAGACAATAGGAAGTGGGATTATTCCTTCGAAAATCCTTACGATTGAACTAGTGGTTCTTATTTTAGCTGGGGCAGCCCTAACCTTGTTTATTGCAAACTTAATGGGAATCCCATTATCGACGAGTGAAGTTACCGTTGGCGCAATCGTCGGTGCGGGAATTGCCTATAAAAGTTTGTTCATTAATAGTCTAATCGTTATTATTGCTTTTTGGATCATTGTCCCAATAGTTTCCTTCATCATTACGTTTATTTTTGGAAAGATGATTGCCAAATCTGAAAAGCGCTGGTCTGGTTTGACAAAGCAAGGAAAATGGAAAAAATGGCTTGGTCGAATCCTTGTCTTGGGCGGGTGCTTTGAAGCCTTTTCTGCAGGGATGAACAATGTGGCCAATGCCGTGGGACCATTAGTCGGAGCAGGTATGCTTTCTACATCCAAAGGGATTTGGATCGGCGGATTATTTGTTGCAATAGGTGCAATTCTCTTGGGGGGCAGGGTAATCGAAACTAATGGGAAAAAAATTACAAAACTGTCCTTATTAGAGGGCAGTGCGGTTTCGTTTACTGGTGGAGCATTAGTTACGATTGCCTCTATCTTTGGACTGCCGATTCCGTTAACTCAAGTCACTACTTGTGGAATTTTAGGAATCGGGGCATCACAAAAAGGAATTGGCTTTTGGCAAAAAGCGGTGATAAGAAAAATATTAAAAGTCTGGCTGATTTCACCATTAGCTTCTTTGGTTATTTCTTATACATTGATTAATTTGTTGGTCAAAACTAATTTTTACAATATTATCGTAATCGTAAGTACGTTAATCGCTGCTCTAGGGACGTTAAGCCTTTATGCTAACATTCGTAAAGAAAACAGCACGATTCATGACGAGGGTGGCGGGATCTAATCTGCTGCCCCTATAAAAATATAGAGCTCCAGACTTCATCCGATTGGCGATGAAGTCTGGAGCCGCTTCATTTTAAAGGACTTGGTGGGATTCAAACCCACAAGATACGTTACAGTCTTCATAGGATGACTGCAAGTTGCTCTATCATTGAGCTACAAGTCCTATCTATAAAATGCCCCTAATCTGATATTTTATACAATACCCACGCTCGGGCTTCATTTTTTCTTTTATCTTCATAAATCTTTCTTAAATTAAAAATATGTGTAAATTTTCCTATTATATAATGTTATATAATAGAAAAATAATCATTCATTTTTTAAAACTTAAACTAACTACTTTAAATAAAATACACAATACTATCTATTTTGAGGAGGGTGTAGATGAACGTTCAGTCTAATCAGCAGGTAATTGAATTAGAAAATCTGCGTTTACAGGTCGCTGAACTGGAACGGCAGAACCAGGAGCTTTCAAAGCAAATTCGTGTTAATGAATCATTATATCAAAGTATACTGGACGCTTTACCCATTAATATCTTCTTGGAAGATCCGGAAGGGCGCACCCTTTATGCCAATAAACAAGTATGCCTGTCAAATGGCGTAAGTTTAGATAAAATCGTAGGAAAGACGATTTTTGATTACTTTCCCCGTGAAATTGCCGAATTGAATCGAGCTTATGACCTTGAAGTTTGGAAGAAGCGTCAGCTAATTACCAAGGAATTTCCAAGCGGATACAAAGGCGAGGAACATCATATGTTTTCTGGAAAGACCATCATCCATATTGATGAATCGGATGAGGACGTTTTACTTGGTTTTGCGTTAGAGATAACCGATCGGGTCAGAGCTGAAAATCGGTTAAAAGAGAGTGAAGAGAAATTCAGAAGTTTGACAGAGCAGGCTGCGGATAGTTTTTTCTTAATTGGAACAGATGGAATGTTTACGGAGGTCAATCCGACTGCTTGCGAAGTATTAAACTTTTCTAAGGAAGAATTGCTCAGAATGAGTACTGAAATGGTCTTTTCAAAGCTTCCAGAAAAAATAAAACACTTAAAAATTGATTCCAAAGAGCAGGCTTCCAGTAATTTTGAGGATATTATGATGGGAAATTTTGATACCCAAATTCCGGTTGATATCAATATTCGCCTCATTCATATTGGGGAAAATCAAATGTATTTTGCCCTTTGCAGAGATATTCGTGATAAAAAAAGAGCTGAAGCCCAAATCAAACATATGGCTTTTCATGATGCCTTAACTGATCTGCCCAATCGTTGGGCAATCCAATCCATTTTAGAGGAGCATATCGACAAAAAGAATGAACCCTCGAGTCTATTGGGCTTTATTTTACTAGACTTGGACTATTTCAAGGTTGTAAATGATAGCTTGGGACACGAAGCGGGTGATTTGCTTCTTCAGGAAGTTTCAAAAAGGCTGCAAACAGCAACAGATCATAGAGAGGTTAAATTGGCCCGGTTTGGCGGGGATGAATTTATCGCATTGATCCCTCAACTATCATGTGAAAAGGAAATTACCGGAATTTGCGAGCGGATTATGGAAGTGATGGCAGTCCCTTTCCTAATAAAGGGACAAAAGCTCAATATCTCAACCAGCATGGGGATTAGTTTTTATCCTAAAGATGGGACAGACCTTAATTCGCTCATTAAAAATGCTGACCTTGCGATGTATGGTTCTAAGGAATTGGGAAGAAGCTGCTATAGTTTATACCATCCTGAGATGAAACATCATGCGAATAAACGGATGGACCTAGAAATTCTGTTAAGAAGGGCATTGGATGAAAATGAATTTATTCTCCATTATCAGCCTAAAGTAAACTTACAAACAGGTGAAATCAAAGGGTTCGAGGCGTTAATACGGTGGAAAAATAAACTCGATCAGCTAATTCTTCCCAATGCCTTTATCCCTATCGCCGAAGAAACGGGTCTGATTGTTCCAATTGGTGAGTGGGTCATGCGGGAAGCCTGCAGGCAATGTAAAGAATGGCAGGAATCAGGCTTTGGAGATATCACGATTAGTGTAAATTTATCACCAAAACAATTTCAAAGACAAAACCTGATGGAGATGATTCTTTCCATTCTTGAAGAGACCGGTTTATCACCTGATTCATTGGAATTGGAGGTAACAGAAGGGATGGTCATGAAAAATCCGGATGAAGCCGTGAAGGTTTTACAAAAATTAAAACAAGTAGGAATTAAGATATCCCTTGACGATTTTGGCACTGGATTTTCTTCCCTAAGCTATTTAAAATTTTTCCCGGTTGATACGCTTAAGCTTGACCGCTCGTTTATGGCTAACATTGAAAGGGACGACACTGATGCAAAGATTGCGTCTGCAGTTATTTTCTTGGCCCATAATTTGAAAATGAATGTCGTTGCCGAGGGTGTGGAAAATAGGGGACAGTATGAATTCCTTGTCAATCGTTCTTGCGACTTTGCTCAAGGAAACTATATTAGCAAACCTATCGAAGCGAAGGAAGTAAAAAGGCTGCTTGTCGACGAAGAAGAATCTCTTATTTTAACTTAATATTGAGTAGATTGATTACCTATATAAACAGGAGAGCGGTTTTAACCACTCTCCTATGGGTGTATAAAATTATTCCTCATTAGTAGTTTGATGCTGGACAGCTTCCGCTAAATCTAATACACCCCAATCCATCGGACTCTTTCTTTTAATCTCATCTAACGTTTTTTGGTGCTGTCCGGAATTGCTGTTATCATTACTTAGATTCTTTTTTTCTTTTACCATTGTAACCACTCCTTTATTAGTGTTCATAGTATTTACTCCATAAATAGAACCTATCCCAGCCATTTTTCATCCTCAAAAAGCCCATTTGGTGTTATGATGATAAATAATCCATTACATATTTTTAACAACTTTTTGGGGGAACCATTATGGCAGAAGTTAAATCAGTGAAAATTGATGGGGAAAACATTCATATATTTAAAAGTGCGATATATGTGTTTGAAGCAAGTTCAGGATTCACTTTAGAGTTGGACCTTATCGTCAGTGAGGTTGTCGTAAAAAAATATAAAAAGGAAGATCATCTCATCATTGAGATCGAATTAGAAGATGGCAGAATCGTTCATTCGATTATGAATGTAAAAGTCCTAGCAGGGGGCTTGCCGCAGCTTAATTTATTTTGTGAACTTGATGATCCCGATGACTATTATTTTTTAGACCTGGTGAATGAGAATGATTCATGGTTTTCTAATCTTGAAGAAGGCATCACAATGGAAGAAATACGAAAAGTAGAGATGCCAGATGAAGATATTAAGTTAAAACTAAAACTGCCCATTGATCAAGTAGAATGGTTAAAAAGTCAAAAAAAGGTACAACTTAATGAATTGTTTAGGGAATTTATTTATAACCATTGGAAAAAAATAGATTAATGATGGGGGATAAGATGAAATTTGTTATTGCTGGTGGTTCTGGATTTATCGGCCAAAAATTAACCAACTTTCTTCTAGAAAAGGGTCACGAAGTAGTAATCTTAACAAGGACGGTACCTATCCCATCTGAAAAGGTTTCCTATGTGAAATGGCTGACGGCAGGGACTGCACCTGAAGATGAAATCAAGACTGCGGATGTATTTATTAATTTAGCAGGAGTTTCAATCAACCAGGGCAGATGGAATAAGCGACATCAAAAGCAAATATATGACAGTCGGATGAAAGCAACAGAAGAGCTGATCCGGATCATTAACAGGTTGGAAGACAGGCCCAGTGTTTTTATCAATGCGAGTGCCATTGGCATCTATCCAGCGTCCAAATATACGATCTATACGGAAGATTCTAAGGAATTTGCCGGTGACTTTTTAGCAAGAACGGTTCAAGACTGGGAGGAGAAAGCCAAACAAGTAGAGGCAGCAGGAATACGTACTGTCTTTATGAGATTTGGAGTAGTACTTGGTCGGGATGGTGGTGCACTACCATTAATGGCATTACCTTACAAACTCTTTGCAGGAGGGACGGTTGGTTCCGGTCAGCAGTGGGTATCTTGGGTTCATGTGTTGGATGTCGTCCGTGCGATTCTTTTCGCAGTCGAAAATCAACAATTACGTGGACCTGTTAATATTACAGCACCCGCTCCAGTTAGAATGAAGGAGTTTGGTCAAACGATTGGGTCCGTTTTGCATCGTCCGCACTGGCTTCCGGTACCTTCATTTGCGATGAAATTAGTCCTTGGACAAAAGAGTGCCCTTGTATTAGAGGGACAAAATGTTGACCCCAATGTTTTGAAACGCGAAGGTTTTGAATTCTCCTACCCTTCCCTTAAACCCGCCCTGGAGGACTTACTGAAGTGAAAAGAGCATCCAATAATTAAGATTTATTGGATGCTAAATCTGCTCGGTCGGCTGCTTTCGGAGGTTCCTCCATCCAGCCATTGTCAATCAATATATTGGCTCCATCTTCGACATATACCAACATTTCTGCCAGTGAGCGCATATACATGGACCCAATATCTCTTCTTCCATTTACCGCTATGGAATTCCCAAACGCGCGTATTTTCATCGAGAACATATCAACTTTGTGAAAGACCATTAATTTATCGGAAAAAGGTGACAAGGTAGATTCCGTTACTAAATGGTCGATCTGAGTGGGAAAAGGTAAACTATCCTTTTGTAACTTTTCACTATATTGCTTGACTGAGCGATCGGTTATTTCACGGCCGCGAATGAGAAATTGTCGGACCTTTTCATCTTTCGCAACCTGACTAAAAGCGATTAATAAGGCTTTGCTGGTTGTGTTATTTTCGATGTTATCATAAAGATGTGTGATTTCGAGTGCGTGGAGTGAGCGAACGTCTCCGAAAAATCCTTTTAAGTAATTTTGTTTTTTTATAAAATCTACTTTTTCGGGTATAGGCAGAACAGGAGGTTTTATGATCAGACCTTTTGTCATTAATACATCGTTCAACTGGCCAAGAAACGTAATCGTAGAGATATTACAATAAATAAAAAAGTCTCTGATATCTTCTCTAAGCACTAAAGGAATCGCAACATTATATAAACTTAACCCTGCTTTTCCGGCATACTTTAAATAGTGGACATAAAATTCATCTTGAAATAGACGAGGTGCCCCAAGATTTACATCGTCTTTTGTAAAACCAACGGGAATCGGAAAGTTCTCCTTTAAAAGGAATTGCTCAATCCTCTGCATGAAATCCTCAGTCAAACTCAGGCCGTTTTCTACAAGTAGTCGAATATCCTCATCCTCAATATGTTTAAGGAAGTATTTTAATATCCATTTTGACATACTATTTCCCACATAAGTTGCCCAAAGTTTCCCCAATTCAGTTGCAGTTAGCTTAGCATTTGTTTTTAATTTATTTGGGCTTAATTTTAACGGTTTAATAACTTTATTAGGCTGCATCTAGAATACCCCTTAACTCATTTTTCTTAGTTTTTTCTAACAAAAGAAATTTATTCTAATGACTCGTTCCATTAGGATTCGAATATTTAAGCTGTTTTTGAGGAAAATAGCTTTGTATGTTACAGAATAGGAGAGAATGTTTATGGAAGAAAATCTTTATGAAAAACTTGGCGGACAAGAAGCAATCGGAAAAGTAGTCGATTATTTTTATAATGAATTGGTGTTAAAGGATCAGACTGTCAATCAATTTTTTGAACACACCGATATGGAAAAGCAAAAGAAACATCAAACCAAATTTATCAGTTTTGCACTTGGCGGACCCAACCAATATTCTGGTCAATCAATGGCAAAAGCACATCATGGGATGAATTTGCAGCCGGAGCATTTTAATGCAATTGTTAACCATTTGCATGACGCCCTTGCTCATTATGGTGTGAGTGAAGCTGATATTGATCAGGCTTTAACGAGGGTCGCGTCCTTACGAGATGACATCTTGTACCAGTAGAACAAGCGAAAAAGGGACCTATTTCAGGTCCCCTTTGTCTTTTATAAAAGTCTTAAAGGATATCAAACCATACTGGAGTGTCATCTTTAGGGTCGCCATTGTAATTGATTAGAATTTCTTCACCTTCATTTATATCGGTATGGGCATAAAAGTCAATCGTTTTTTGAGTTAAGTTGAGCTTGTATAAAGCATTTGGTGTATAGGAATGGTTAAATAGTGAACCATAGCCTAATGCCAGTGCACATTCCTCTAAATTTTCGCCCCACCAAAATACATACTCTATAAATACTGTCTTCTTTAAGTGTTTGTATTCTTCACTTGGGGAAATAATCACCGGGGCCTCATGAATCAGATCTCCCTTACGAATATTCCTTGTTGCGAAGATGCCCCTGCCGTATTTACACGCTTTTACTTCAAACAATTTCATTCACCGCCCATTTTTCTCATGTGATTAAACTTTTTATTACTCTATGCGAGCGGGGACATTTTGACTAGGTCTCTTTCTAGTGAAAACCATACACGGTTAAAGTGGTTTATCATAAAATAATTCAAATTTGTTTTCTGAGGGTGGGAGTAATCAAGGTGCCTAATCAAATGAATGATAAGAAAAGCGAGCATATTGAAACCGAATACGAACAAAAAATTTTACAATTGGAAAAAGAGGTTGCCTTAGGGCTCTGGATTCAAGTGATTGGACAGTTTATTGAGTTAAAAGGATTAACCGGTTTATTCCATTTAGAAGAAGATGCCAATCGATTGGGTGAACAGCAAATATTATCTGGTGCTTGGCTGAGGACAATCGGACAGCTATTAGAAGCTTTATCTGTACAAAGCCAAATTGGTGAAACCGATAAAATCAAACTGATCCAAGAACAAAAAATTGCCATTTCTGGTGATTTCCTTGTGTCGGTTGGTTCTCTGTATGAAGTAATTGGAGGTCTTCGTGTACTAGAGGAGGAGACCGCCCAACCACCGCGGATTGTTCCGTAGGCAACAGTTACCTGGAAGTTAATCATTGCAGAAGTATAGATCGCTCATCCAAGCACATCCTAAAAATAAGAAAGTGGGATGTAGGAGGTAGTTTATTTGATAACCTTAGATGATATCATTCTTGCTCGTGAAAAAATGAAGGGAATTGTCCACACAACTCCATTAGATTTTTCACAAACCTTCAGCAGTATTTCAGCCAATAACAAAGTTTATCTAAAGCTGGAAAACTTGCAGAAAACTGGTTCTTTTAAAGTGAGAGGATCCTATAATAAAATGATTTCTTTAACGGAGGAGGAATTACATAAAGGGGTTGTGGCCGCCTCCGCCGGAAATCACGCTCAGGGTGTTGCCTATTCCAGTCAAATGTTAGGAATTCCTTGCACCATCGTTATGCCAAAGGGGGCGCCGCTTAGTAAAGTGTCAGCGACCAGACAGTATGGAGCGAAGGTGGTACTTCAGGGACAAACATTCGATGATGCACTTGCATACGCTTTAGAACTAAAGGACCAGATGGGGGCAACATTTGTCCATGCCTTTGATGATGACGCCGTTATTGCTGGACAGGGGACGGTTGGATTAGAAATACTCGAACAGCTTCCAGATGTGGAAGCGATTATGGTACCAGTTGGCGGTGGAGGACTTATTGGCGGCATTGCATTGGCTGTTAAAGAGAAGAATCCCCATGTCCGTGTTTATGGTGTTCAAGCGATGGCTTGCCCAAGCATGAAACAATCACTAGTAGAAAATGGGCCTGTAAGGGTGGAGTCTACGCCAACAATGGCAGACGGAATTGCCGTCAAAAAACCAGGTTTACATAATTTTGAACTGGTTGAAAAGTATGTAGATGATATTATTTGTGTAGATGAAATGGAAATTGCCAGGACCATGTTGCTTCTGTTAGAACGAAATAAGCTGCTGGTGGAAGGATCAGGGGCTGTTTCGTTAGCTTCACTATTATATCAGAAGGTGAATTTTAAAGAGAAGAATGTGGTTGCAGTTATCAGCGGCGGGAATGTAGATGTGAATTTTATCTCACGGATTATTGAACGTGGCATGGTGGAATCGGGAAGGTACGCTAATTTTTCTATGATTGTAAAAGATAAGCCGGGTGAGCTGCAAAAGGTGTTGAGCTCGATTGCAGAGCTGGATGCTAATATACAATCAGTTCATCTTGATCATATGGGCAAGGATATTTATCCTGGCTATGCCCAGCTAGAGCTCGCGTTGGAAACGAAAAATCAGGATCATATTAAGGAGATCAGGAGAGTTTTAAAAAACAGTGGATATGTGGTTAAGGATTCGGACTAGGGGGCTAAATTTCCAATTGGTAGTGTCCGAATCAGAACCGGGTTCCGACAGGCGATCTCGTTTTTAAGCTGTCAGTGTCCGAACTAGGGCCAACTTCGGACATTCGATCTCGAATTCTAGTTGTTTATGTCCGAACTAGGGCCAACATCGGACAAGCCAACTCGATTTCCAGCTGTCAGTGTCTGAACTAGGGCCAACTTCGGACAAGCCAACTCGGTTTCCAGCTGTCAATGTCCGAACTAGGGCCAACATCGGACAAGCCAACTCGGTTTCCAGCTGTCAATGTCCGAACTAGGGCCAACTTCGGACATTCGATCTCGAATTCTAGTTGTTTATGTCCGAACTAGAGCCAACATCGGACAAGCCAACTCGGTTTCTAGCTGTCAATGTCCGAACTAGGGCCAACTTCGGACAAGCGATCTCGAATTTTAGCTGTTAGTGTCCGAACTAGGGCCAACTTTGGACAAGCCAACTCGGTTTCCAGCTGTCAGTGTCCGAACTAGGGCCAACATTTATCTATCTATCTATCTATCTATCTATCTATCTATCTATCTATCTATCTATCTATCTATCGGCTGTTGAATGAAAACCCTAAACATGATAAGTTTAACTTGATTAATTCATTTAATAAACTAACGAACAACACCTACCTAAAAAAATCACAAATTCTTCTAAAATTAATTCTCCGGAGTTATCCAGTCTATTAAAATCAACTGAGTTAGATCCTAAACAAAGCATGATTGAGGCTACCCGAGGCACCTTAAAGGCGGCAGAGTATTCAAGGGCTGATATAAGTAATATCACCATCCTATTAGATAACGTACAAGTCATTGATACTCTTGGTACGAGGAATTTTTACCCCGCCTCCAAAATTAAAGAGGAGTACTGGTATCAGTCGGTTCCACTAAATGGGATGAGTATGCTAGTCACAAGGAAATTGAGATTAGCAAATAATGAGCAGCCTGTTATTTCACTTGTCAGGCGGCTATATAATCCGCGTACAATTATGCCGGTTGGGATGCTCATTATAGATATTAATTTTAGACGGATTGAGGAAATATCGAATAAAGTAACGATCTGCAAAAACGGTTATTTCTTCATCCTCGATGCAAATGGGCATTACGTGT
The DNA here is from genome assembly GCF_018613415.1 of Bacillus sp. ISL-18. Taxonomy (GTDB): domain Bacteria; phylum Bacillota; class Bacilli; order Bacillales; family Cytobacillaceae; genus Neobacillus. The sequence continues at coordinate 254,121 of NZ_JAGGQG010000006.1, forward strand.
ACCATCCCGATTATACAAAACTTGGTAAGAGGGTAGAATACCGGCAGCTTGTTAACTTAAAAACAGCGGGAAGCGATACAGAAATATTAGACAATAAGCGCAAAGATTTTGTTACGTTTACTTTTTCGCAAAACCTGGGCTGGCGGTTTCTGACTGCAGTCCCATACCGAGATTTAACTGGGGGGATTATCCAAATTGAGAAAACGATTTCTACCACAATAATAGTATCATTAATTTTTGCCTACTTAATTGGGTTCGGATTCGCAACTAGCATCATTCGGCCGATTCGACGCCTCCAGCATTTTATGAAGGAAGTTGAGACAGGTCATCTTGAAGGCAGTGTCGTTGTGGATTCCAATGATGAAATTGGTCAATTAACGGCAGGGTTTAATAATACGGTTAAAAAATTGGCTCATTTACTGGAGGAAGTATATGTATCTAAATTAAGAGAAGCAGAAATGTCGCTCAAACAAAAAGAAGTAGAATTAAAAATGCTTCAATCGCAAATGAATCCTCACTTTCTCTATAATTCACTTGAAACGATTAGGGGAATGGCATTAGAAGAAAGTCAGGAAAATATCGCTACGATGTCCTATTCGCTTGGAAAATTGCTCCGCTACTATTTAAATAATCAATCTTCCACGGTCAGTCTGCGTGAGGAATTAAATTTTTGCGAAATGTATCTTATGATTCAAAAGTTTCGCTTTGAGGATCGTTTTGATTATCAGTTTGATATTCCCGAATGGGCAATGGAACTTAAGGCCGTTATTTTCTCTGCAGCCATTAGTAGAAAATTGTTTTATACATGGTCACAATGCCGGAGTTAGAAAAATTAAAATTGTGATTTCTGTTTACCGAAATACTCAATCCTCTTATATGATCAGTATTTGCGATAATGGGAAGGGAATTTAGAAGAAATCAGGAATAGAATCAACCTATTAACACCATCCCACGATGGGAAGAATATAGGAATTTTAAATGTACACCAAAGAATTCATTATTTATTTGGTACGGAGTATGGTATTACGCTTAGAAGTAAATTTGGTTCCGGGACAAAGGTATTGATTCATTTACCGATTTTGAATCAGGAGATGGAAGGGGAGAGACCATGAAGAAAAACATCTTGTTGGTTGATGACGAAAGATGGGTTCGGACTGCCCTTAAATGGACCATAAATAAGTTGAATCTTCCATTGCATGTTGTACACGAATGTGAAAATGGCCTGGAAGCTCTCGATTGGATCAAGCAAAATGATGTGGATCTGATTATATCCGATATACGGATGCCCATCATGGACGGACTTTCATTTGTTAAAGAAATAAGTCATTTGAAAAAGAAACAGGATGTTATTGTGATCAGTGTGCACGACGAGTTTCAATTTGTTCAAAAGGCACTGCGAACAGGCGTGACTGATTATCTGCTTAAACCAGTGGAAGAAACGGAATTAAAAGCATGCCTAGAAAAATGGCTGGAAAAATTAGCTGAAGGCATCGATATCCAAACGGTAGATGAAAGTCTACCTTCTTCAACAATTGAAAGAGTATTGCAGTATATCGAAAAAACACCATTAGATCAAATCACACTAAAAGATGCAGCAGAAAGTGTACATATGAATCCAAGTTACCTCAGTCAATTATTTAAGCAGCAATTGAACAAAAAATTCGTTGATTATCTAACAGAACTGCGGATCGAGGAAAGCAAACGGCTGTTACTAAATACGACCTTACGAATGTCAGAAATTGCGGATAGAGTGGGCTACTCTGATTTAGCCTATTTTAGTAACAACTTTAAGAGAATTACCGGCTGCTCCCCATCGGAATTTCGAAAATCAGCGATGTGAAACGAATATTGTGGAAACTAAAGCTGCCGGTCAGGCAGCTTGTCTTTTGAAAAGAAGCTATGGATTAAGCTGATAAATTTCACGAGCCATGGCTTCAAGAATATAAACAACGGGCACTTGTGTGGTAATGTTCGATTCTTCAATGAATTCTTCCGTTACATAGTAAGAAATATTGAGGTCAGAAATTTTTGCAACAGTTGAGAGTTTATTGTTGGTTATACTGATAATTTTACTTCCTTCTTGTTTCAGTTGATGGAGATGTGTAATCGTAAAATCAGTTTCTCCTGAGACGGATAGTGCAATGATTACACTGTTTGTCCTGAGCTTAGAGTGAATGGGAAAGTGAGGGTCTTTTATATACATTGAAAACTTACCTAAACTTGAGAAGTATCGTGCCCCATATTCCGCCAGAATCCCTGAGCTTCCAATCCCAATAAAAATGACATTGTCCGCTTTGGAAACGATATTTGCAGCATTCTTGATTGTTTCCTCTAATTCCCCTTTTAATGTCCGCTCAAAAAATTCAACTAACGAATGTTGTGGACTTTTAATCATTGTCTTTTTCTTCTCTTCTAAATGCATTTTAAGTTTTACTTTAAATTCAGAGAAACCTTCGCAATTTACTTTTCGACAAAAACGTAAAATGGTCGCAGTTGAGACATGGGTTTCATCTGCAAGCTCACGGATGCGCATGTAGGCCACTTTGTCACTGTTTTGAATGATGTAGTTGTATAAAGAGGTTTCTAATTCATTGAAAGACGCAATTATTTCATTTGAAAACATGAATGTTGGTTATCCCTTCTTTAACTAGTTCGTATTTCATTTTAACATAATCATTTAAATGTTACACAGTGTTACATCTTTGTCACAAGTGTCTTCCAGTGTGAATTGGAACTAGATCATTTAAACATATTTACTATCTTATAAAATATCGTTACGATTCATTAGGAAGAGTGAGATTAAATTTCGGCAACTAACAAATAGTAACTACTATGTAAAAAAGATTAGGGGGTACTAAAATGGAAAATTATCAATTCCCAAACGGTTTTTTATGGGGTGGCGCCACAGCAGCCAACCAAATGGAAGGTGGCTATAAAGAAGGAAATAAAGGGCTAAATATTGCGGACGTCCTTCCAGGTGGAAAGGAGCGTTATAACGTTCTTTTAAATCCAGGATTTGATTTTGAAATCCATCCTGAAAAATACAGCTATCCAAATCATGAAGCGATTGATTTTTATCATCGCTATAAGGAAGATATAGCCTTGTTTGCGGAAATGGGTTTTAAGGCCTTCCGAATGTCAATCGCCTGGACACGAATTTTTCCAAATGGTGATGAAGCAGAGGCCAATGAAGAAGGTTTAGCCTTCTATGATCGGGTGTTTGATGAACTGCACAAGTATGGGATCGAGCCAGTGGTTACCATCTCACACTATGAAATGCCCCTTCATCTTGTAAAGGAATATGGCGGCTGGAGAAACCGTCAAGTGGTGACTTTCTTTGAAAGATACGCAAAGGCCATTCTCCATCGTTATAAAAATAAAGTAAAGTACTGGATGACTTTTAATGAAATCAATAGCGGCTTGGTGATGCCGATTCAAGGTCTTGGTTTTTCGATTCAAAACGAAGAGGATAAATTCCAGCCAACCTTCCAGGCGTATCATCATCAATTTCTTGCTAGCGCGATTGCCGTCAAAGCGTGTCATGAGATCATTCCAAATTCGCAAATCGGCTGTATGATCCTTTATGCTCCTGTCTATGCTTTTGATAGTAATCCTGAAAATGTACTCTATTCCCTTCAGGAAGAACAACTATTTAATTATTTTTGTGGAGATGTGCAAGTACGCGGTGAGTATCCAGCCTTCATTAAGCGCTATTTTAAGGAACATCAAATTGAATTAGAGATTCATGATGGCGACTTAGATTTAATTAAGGAAGGTAAGGTTGATTATATCGGCTTTAGTTATTACATGTCGAGGACAGAAAAAAAGGTGAAAACAGTTGAAGAAGCTTCACAAGGAAATATCATAGGCGGAGTGAAAAATCCTTTCCTAAAAGCAAGTGATTGGGGCTGGGAAATTGACCCTGTAGGATTACGGATTTCTTTAAATAAATTGTATGACCGATATCAAATTCCCCTCTTTATTGTGGAAAATGGGTTGGGTGCTTATGACAAGGTAGAAGAAGACGGTTCGATAAATGATGACTACCGGATTGATTATCTGCGTGAACACGTCCAGGCAATGGGTGAAGCGCTTGAAGATGGTGTTGAACTGATGGGCTATACCACTTGGGGTTGTATCGATATGGTCAGTATGTCTTCAGGTGAGTTCTCTAAACGGTATGGCTTTATTTATGTGGACAAACATGATGACGGCAGCGGGACATTGGAACGCAAAAAGAAAAAGTCGTTCTACTGGTATAAAAAAGTTATTTCGACGAACGGTGAAAATATCGGCAGCTAATTATTAGTCCTTTCCTACTGCTAACGTTTTTCTTGAAACTCGGTTAGGATTAATATTTACTTGGATATGTTTTATTCTGAAAAGAACTCGTAATGGGTTCTTTTTTTTATGAGAAGGAAATGTGAAGATTTCCATAAGAAAACGGACAATAACAAAGAAGGCAGCTTTGAAAGCTGCCTTCTTTGTTATTGTATCTTAAGAAACCTTATTACTTTCAATATATGTTTCAAAAGCTGGGTGAAATTCTTTTTGATAATGTAGTTCCGGACATGATTTAATGACAATTGATTTTAGGATATTCGAGTTTTTGGTCTCTAATACTTTATTACATTTTGGACAATGTTCAATAAAAAGGTTTTTAAATAAACGCATACCCAGCCTCCTATTCAAATAAGCCCTATAGTTATACTTTGAATTATACAATATTAACGTAAATTTACAATTGATATCGGTCATTTTTATTATATGGTTGGTAAAAATAAGGGTGACAATGTATGCAATTTCAGTTGATAGAAAAACAGAGAGGAAGATGATAATGGTATTTAAGGTATTTCTATAAAACAAAAATATTTCGACCGCCATCAATCGAGGTCCATTTTAATTTTAGCCATTTATGTAATTTTTAAAGTTATTCTATTGACTATATACCTATTGGGGTATAATATAGATCATGTTGGAAATACAATTATTAATCACTCGAAGATATTTTTAAAGGAAGATCGTTTGAAAATAGAAACTCATTGTTAAAGGAGGTAATAAGCATGGAATACAATGATCAAATTAAAAATAGAGCCAAACGGATTGAAGGACAGCTTAGAGGAATTTTAAAAATGATGGAAGATAATAAGGATTGTAAAGAAGTAATCACCCAATTATCTGCAGCTAGAACGGCCATTGATCGTACCATTGGAGTAATTGTAAGCTCCAATTTAGTTGAATGTGTTCAAAAAGCGGAACAGCAAGGGGAAAGTATGGAAGAATTAGTAAAAGAAGCTGTTAATTTGTTAGTGAAAAGCCGATAAAAAAGGGTTGACACCCTCTTTTATTTTGAATATTATTATACCCGTAGGGGTAAAGGTAAATAGAAAACAGGAGGAAAATATACAATGAATATAGCAAAAGTATTAGATGCCAAAGGTTTAGCTTGTCCTATGCCAATTGTTAAAACAAAAAAGGCGATCAATGAACTTCAATCTGGTGAAGTCTTAGAAATCCACACAACTGATAAAGGGGCAAAAAATGATCTTGCTGCATGGGCAAAATCAGGAGGACATGAATTAGTAAAGTATGACGAGGAAAATGACATTTTAAAGTTTTGGATCAAAAAAGGATAATTTTTTAATTCCTTAAATACCTGTACAGGTATAGGTTATATTTAATTACAATCAGGAGGTTACAACATGTCAGATAAGAAAAAAACGACAATTGTCTTATTTAGCGGAGATTACGATAAAGCTATGGCAGCTTATATCATTGCGAATGGTGCTGCTGCGTATGATCATGAAGTTACTATTTTTCATACATTTTGGGGATTAAACGCCCTTCGTAAGGATGAGAATATTTCGGTGAAAAAAAGTTTTATGGAAAAAATGTTTGGCAAGATGATGCCTAAAGGCGCTGATAAAATGGGTCTTTCAAAAATGAATTTTGCCGGGTTCGGTCCAAAAATGATTAAGGACATTATGAAAAAACATAACGCACTGTCTTTGCCACAACTAATCGAGATGGCTCAAGAGCAGGATGTAAAACTCGTAGCCTGCACCATGACAATGGATTTATTAGGTCTCAAACAAGAGGAGTTATTAGATTCAATCGAATATGCAGGTGTGGCAGCTTATTTAGGAGATGCAGAGGAAGGTAATGTTAATTTGTTTATTTAATTACAGACAATCTTAGGAGGGCGTTAACATGAAAAAAATGACAGTAAAAGAAGTAGAGGCATTATTAAACGAAGGAAAGCAACTAAACATTATTGATGTGCGCGAAGTGGAAGAAGTAGCAGCCGGGAAAATTCCAGGCGCCCTAAATATTCCTTTAGGTTTAGTTGAGTTTCGCATGCATGAATTAGATAAATCAAAAGAATATATTATGGTATGCAGGTCAGGTGGAAGAAGTGGCCGTGCAACACAATTTCTTGAAAGCTATGGATTTAACGTGATAAACATGTCAGGCGGTATGCTTGCATGGGAAGGTAAAATAGAATAAATTTTTTTAAATTAAAATATACCCATATAGGTATTAAGCAGGAGGATTTATAATGGAAAACATGAAAGCAAACGTTACATTAGATGCAAAAGGATTAGCATGCCCAATGCCGATTGTTAAAACAAAAAAGGCAATGAATACTCTTGAGGCAGGTAATGTTTTAGAAGTTAAAGCCACAGATAAAGGATCTAAAGCCGATTTAAAAGCCTGGGCAGAAAGTACGGGTCATCAATACCTCGGAACAATTGAAGAAGGAGATATACTGAAGCATTATCTTCGAAAGTCTTCGGATGAAGATTCCAAGGAAAAAAAGTACTCAAATGTGACAAATAATAAAATCCTTGAAAACAAAATCGAAAACAATGAGGACATTGTCGTTCTTGACGTAAGGGAAGCGGCGGAATATGCCTTTAACCATATCCCAGGTGCGGTCTCTATTCCTTTAGGTGAATTAGAAATTCGAATGGACGAGCTAAATAAAGATAAAGAAATTTATGTCATTTGTCGTACAGGGAGTCGCAGTGATCTAGCAGCATGGAAGTTAGCGGAAAAAGGATTTACAAATGTAGTGAATGTGGTACCGGGTATGAGTCAGTGGAATGGTCAAACAACAGGCATTAATAAATAACTTAACTTTTTAATTAGCATATTTTTTTAATTGAAATAATACCTTGGGGGGTAATGGGAAAATGACTGTAACTATTATGACTTCAAAAGACGTATCAAAAAAAGTCTTTAATAAGGAAGATCTATTTATTTTAGACGTGCGAAACGAAAATGATTTTCAGAATTGGAAGATTGAAGGAAAAAACTTTGACTATTTAAATATCCCTTATTTTGAATTGCTGGATGGTGTAGAAGAGATCATCGGAAAAATACCATCTGACAAAGAAGTATTAGTTGTTTGTGCAAAAGAAGGTTCCTCTGTAATGGTAGCAGAAATGCTTTCAGAAGCGGGGTTAAACGTGTCATACTTTAAGGGTGGAATGAAAGCATGGAGTGAACATTTAGAACCGGTTAAAGTTGGAGACTTACATGATGGAGGCGAAATTTATCAGTTTATACGAATTGGTAAAGGCTGCTTATCCTACATGGTTGTTTCAAACGGGGAGGCAGCACTGATTGATGCTACACGAATGACTGACACCTATCTTGAATTTGCTGAAAGCATCGGTGCAAAAATTACGAATGTATTTGATACTCATCTTCATGCAGACCATATTTCAGGAGGTCGAACAATTGCTGAAAAAACGGGTGCAATCTACTGGTTACCACCTAAGGATGCTACAGAAGTTACCTTTGAGTACCAGCCATTAGAAGATGGTAATGAAATCAAAGTTGGAGATACACTCATTACGATTCAAGCATTATATTCTCCTGGTCACACAATCGGATCTACATCCTCTGTTGTAGATGGAAATTTTTTACTTTCAGGTGATATTTTATTCATTGATTCAATCGGAAGACCAGACCTAGCAGGTATGGCAGAAGACTGGGTGGGAGATTTAAGAGAAACACTTTATAACCGTTATAGAGAATTATCAGAAGATCTTATTGTTCTTCCCGCGCATTTTATGATAATTGAAGAATTAAACGATGATGGAAGTGTGTCAGAAAAATTAAGTATCTTATTTGCAAAAAATCATGGTCTATCGATTGAAGATGAAAATGATTTCAGAAAAATGGTGACCGAAAACCTGCCGCCACAGCCAAATGCTTATCAAGAAATTCGTGAAACGAATATGGGGAAAATAAATCCTGACTTAGAAAAACAACGTGAAATGGAAATCGGTCCAAACCGTTGTGCAGTTAGATAAATCGTAAATGGATGACTAAGAATGGTAGCCAAAAGGAGGACAACATGGATATTACCTTAATAATCACGCTCTTCCTAATTGGATTTATAGGCTCATTTATTTCTGGGATGCTAGGAATAGGCGGTGCAATTATCAACTTTCCGATGTTGTTATATATTCCAGCTATGCTGGGTGTAGGTCATTTTACAGCTCATGAAGTTTCAGGAATTACGGCTATCCAGGTTTTCTTTGCGACAATTGGCGGCGTTTTGGCTTACCGTAAAGGAGGATTTTTAAATAAAAAACTAACCGCCTACATGGGAATTAGTATCCTTTTGGGAAGTTTTATTGGTGGTTTCGGTTCGACTCATATGCCGGAGAGTGGAATTAATCTCGTGTATGGAATTTTAGCACTAATTGCTGTAGTCATGATATTTGTTCCCAAAAAGGGGATTGATGATATTCCTTTAGAACACGTCATATTTAACAAATGGCTTGCTGCATTATTTGCTTTCTTTGTAGGAATTGGGGCTGGCATTGTAGGAGCGGGAGGCGCGTTTTTGTTAGTACCAATCATGTTGGTTGTTTTAAAGATTCCAACAAGAATGACCATTGCCTCGTCCTTAGCCATTACCTTTATTTCATCAATAGGAGCTGTTTCTGGAAAAATAACAACAGGGCAAGTGGCAATTCTTCCTTCGCTCATTATGGTTGTTGCCAGTTTAATTGCTTCACCGCTAGGAGCAAATGCTGGGAAAAAAGTAAATACAAAAGTATTACAAATCATTATGGGGATTTTAATCTTAGCTACAGCAGTAAAGACATGGATGACGATATTGTAAGTAACAAGGCCTGCTTTAGTTAGCAGTCCTTTTTTTATATTTTTCTAAATATTAAAAAAACACAAATTCTTCTAAAAAAACTCTCTACTAGTTTTTAAATGAAAGATTATAAAATGAAATGGGATTGGAAGCATTTTCTCATTTGTGGGGGTGATGAAGGCTGTTAATATTTAGGTCAATCTTTTTTGGAAAAACTAAACAGGTAAAGGGGGAGGAAAAGATTTGAAACGATTTTCTAAGAGAACAGCAACCTTAACACTTGCAGCTTTAATGCTGTCATCGACGGTCATTCCTTTTGCAAGTGCGGAGCAGGGGAAATCAAATGGAAATAAACAAAATGCTCCTGAGATAGCTGCGACGGCGAAAAGCATTCTTGTCCAAGGTGACAAGAAATTCAAAGACCTCAATAACAATGGCCGGCTTGATCCCTATGAAAACTGGCAGCTGCCGACTGTAGTACGGGTCAAGGATCTTGTCAAAAAGATGACACTTGAGGAAAAAGCCGGCATGATGTTGATAACAGAATTCCCAGCTTTTAAGGATAACAAGTTAGTCTTACCCAATAAATTAATTGATCAAAATACCCGTTATTACATTTTCCGGCAAACCCCAACTGTCGATACCATTGCGTCTTATAATAATCAGCTTCAAGAAGCGGCAGAAGGATCGAGATTAGGAATTCCTATTGTCATTACCTCAAATCCCCGGAATCATGCATCTACTGATTATACGAATAGCAGTGAAGGGGCAGGTTTACATTCATTTTGGCCAGGTCCTTTAGGGCTCGCCGCCACGCGTGACAGCAGTCTTGTCAAGGATTTTGCTGAAACCGCTGCGAAAGAATGGAGAGCAGCTGGAATTCGCAAGATATATGGATACACAGCAGATATTGCGACAGATCCACTTTGGGCTCGAATAGAAGATACGTTCGGCGAACAGCATGCCCTTGCTTCTGGCATGATTTATAACGTCATCAAGGGTTTCCAAGGAGATGAGCTGGGTAAAGACAGTGTCGCCATTACTGTCAAGCATTTTCCTGGCGGCGGGGCACGCGACAATGGCCTAGATCCACATTTTCCGGAAGGCAAATTCAATCCATATCCAACTGCTGGAAGCTTGTTAAAATATCATCTTCCAAGCTTTAGAGCGGCTATTACAGCTGGTGTGTCTTCGGTAATGCCTTATTATGCTTATCCAAGCAATACTAGTGCTGACCAAGGGTTACCATGGTTTAGCCCTACTCAGCAATTTGAGGAAGTTGGTTTTGCATTAAACAAAGCAATCATTACGGATCTCCTTCGTGGGCAGCTTGGATTCAAGGGTTATGTTAACTCTGATACAGGCGCGGTCGGTAATAATGCATGGGGAGCTGAAAGCTTAACGTCAGAAGAAAAATTTGCAAAAGCTATTAATGCTGGTACGAATATTATCTCTGGCGCTTCTGATCCTACTCCCATCATCAATGCAGTAAAACATGGCATACTTAAAGAAGAAAAAGTTGATCAATCTGTTTCATTTTTACTAACAGAGATGATGAAATTGGACCTTTTTGAAAACCCTTACGTAAATGGACGGCATGCCCTTGATGTGGCGAATAATCCGGAGTCACAGAAAAAGGCAGATGCAGCTCATCGCAAGTCCCTTGTTCTTTTGCGTAATGATAAAGTCAATGGAGAGAAACTACTTCCATTGAGTGATGGAAAGATTAGCCAAGTTAAACTTTATGTTGAAATGTTCCCGGGTGGAAATGACGCGGCGGCCACGAAGAAATTAAGAGAAACGATCCAAAAATATGACCCTTCGATCACAGTAACAGATAAGCTTGAAGAAGCCACACATGCATTCGTATGGGTTCGACCTGTTCAATCGAACTGGGACAATAACCCACGGATTTCCGTAGGTCCTGAGACAGGTATCACAAATGTCGATCGAATTATCGAAATTCAGAAAACGGTACCGACCATTACGGCTATTAATTTCACGAATCCATGGTTAATCGACCAAATTGAACCAAATGCAGCAGCGGTGGTTGCGACGTTTGGTACGAAAGCAGAGGCAATAGTGGATATCATTCGCGGTAAATTCAAACCGACAGGAAAACTTCCATTCACCATTCCAGCGAATAAAGCAGCTGTCGATAACGAAGTTGGAGATATTCCTGGATATGAAGAAGACCCTTCTTATGTTTATAAAAATAAGAGTGGGGACAAGTATGGATTTGATTTTGGATTGAATTATTAACAATGATATTGAGTAAATGAAAAGAATAGGAAAAAAGAGTGACTTCACTAATCTGGAGTCACTCTTTTTGATTAAAACTAAATTATTTTAATAGACATCGCGCTGGTAACGGCCTTGCGTCTTCATATCATTTAGATAGGCTTCTGCTTGTTCAGGAGTCATTGATCCTTCTTTTTCAATCACACTTAAGAGTGCGTTGTGGACATCTTTCGCCATATATTGCTTATCTCCACAAACATAAAAGTATGCCCCGTTTTCCAGCCATTCAAATAGTTCCTTACTGTTTTCCAGCATTTTATGTTGTACATATACTTTTTCTGCAGAATCACGGGAGAAGGCAGTATCTAATTTCGTTAGTACGCCATTTTTTTGATATTTTTCTAATTCATCTTGATAAAGAAAATCGGATGCTGCATGTTGATCTCCAAAAAACAGCCATGATTTTCCAGGTGCTTTATTAACCGCACGTTCTTCGATAAACGAGCGGAATGGCGCAATGCCTGTCCCTGGACCCACCATAATAATGTCTTTTTCTTGTGTGTCTGGGAGATGAAAGTGTTTATTTGGCTGCACGAACACTGGTAGTGTATCTCCTTCTTGAATACGTTCTGCAACTTGTACAGAACAAACCCCTTTGCGATCGCGTCCGTGAGCGTTGTAGCGGACCGCACCGATGGTTAGATGTACTTCACCAGGGTGGGCCGCTAGACTGCTCGCGATCGAATAGAGACGCGGAGTCATTTTTCTTAATAAAGAAACAACCTCTTGAGCAGTAGCTTTCCAAGGACCAAAATCTTTTAACAAATCAAGCAAATCACGACCGTTGGTATATTCTTTCAGCTGGGGTGCATTTTCAATTAAAACAAGAGATTTAAGCTCTTCGTTTTCTGTCAATTCAGCTGCCGCTTGGAGAATTTTTTTAGACAATAAGGTAATTTCAAAGAAGTCGGTTAACGCTTCTTTTAATGGAAGTGTTTCACCTTGTTTATTAATGGTGACAACAGTATTTTCATCCCAATTCATTTCTTGAAGTAGTGAAGCCACAAGTTCCGGATCATTCTTTGGGATAATCCCAAGAGCATCCCCTGGATTATAAGAAAGACCTGAACCTTGCAATGATAACTCAATATGCCTTGTTTCTTTACTAGAGCCTGGTCCATTTAAATTGACGTTTTTAAGAGCTTTTGCTGGAAAAGGGTTCGTTCTTGAATAAGTGGTCGGGACTTTTTTATCTTCTTCATTTTTATTTACAGTAAGTTGCATGATTGTCACCTCTAAATGTTATGTTTTATTGTTATTAGATTGATTAGTTGTTTTTTCTTCAGTACACCTTCCATTATATCTAAATAACATTAAATTTCCCTTAAAAATGGCTTATAAAATTTTTTAATTATTAAGATAAAATAGTGAATTTAATTTTAGCATGAAAATCAAACTTAAAAAACAGGGATTTACTAAAAACTTTAGACTTTTTTGTGAAAACACTTACAAAATTGAATAGTTTTATTGTTTTTGAATTAAACTTGAAACAACAAAAGAGATACATGAATGTTATAGCGGACATCGAAAGAGAAATAGTGTATGAACGTTTCTCACCTATATTAATTGAGCTAGAATATGTAATAAAAAAAATCAGCTCCAAAAAACGGAGCTGATTTAAAAGGAAATTATTTATGGTCAATGATTGCCCAATAAGCAGGTTTTACATTGTCATCTGGATCGAAAACAAAAGGTGCATCAACACCAACACCGCCATTGTATTGTTGGGCACGATCGTTTAGCCACGTGTGGCTGTCTGTCACGCCCCAGAAAGTCACATTGCTGATTTTGTCACCTAATTTTTCATATAGCTTAAACAATTGGTCGTAACGTTCGGCTTGTGCTTGTAATTTATCTGCTGGAATCATACCATAGGTTTCATACGCAGGTTTTGGCGGCCAGCCATAGAGACTAACATCTAGCTCGGTAATTTGATTATCTAAGCCAAGCTCAGCAAACATGTTAATTGATTTTTCAATATCCGCAGTGGAAGGCCAGCCTACTTGAATGTGTGACTGATGTCCAACCCCATCAATTGGTACTCCCTGAGCCTTCAAGCTTTTTACTAAGTTATAAAGGCGTGTTCTTTTTGGTTCTACCTCTGTATTGTAATCATTGATATAAAGCTTAGCGTCTGGTGCAGCATATTTTCTAGCTGTCTCGAAGGCAACTTTAATATAGTCTGTGCCAGCTATTTTGTACCAGTTCGATTCACGTAAACCCTCAGGATTTCCGGGATTGCCGTCATCGATGGCTTCATTCACAACATCCCAGGATTTTACGTCATCTTTATAGCGCGTTACGACCGTTTTAATATGATCTTCTAGGCGTTGTAATAAAAGTTTTTTATTTTCTACACGTTTTACAGGATCTGTTTCATCTGGCATCCAATTTCCGTCTTTATCCACGAAGAACCAATTTGGTACTTGTTGATGCCAAACAAGGTTGTGACCACGGACGTCCATCCCATTTTCCTTAGCGAAGTTAATGATTTGGTCTGCTGGTCCAAAGTTATATTCATTTTCGGATGGATGAATACTTTGAGGCTTCATGGCATTTTCGGCCACAATACTATTAAAATGCCGCTTTAACATTTTCGCATCATTTTCATTTAATAATTGATATGGCTCAACAGCCGCACCAATGGTGAAAGAATCTTTATAGCGTTGGTCCAACTGTGGGGCGGTTAATCCACTTATAGCTGGTTTATCGGTTGTTGAGGCTGCAACACTAGAAATACCAACAGGTAACATCAAGGCTAAAGCTAATCCAGAAATCATCGGTTTACGCAAAACTTTTAACATATTTGGGTCTCCTTTTTTAAAAAAATTTTTTAAGCCCTCTGAATAAACTCTATCGATTCCTCCTTATAATAGTTTTCTAGTCAAAGAGTCAAAGAAAAGGTTTTCATTTTGTTTAATACTTATGTAGTCTTTTTACCCTGACACATTCATTATAATGCGGTTTATATAGTTTATCCATACAACAAACAAAGATATTTAAAAATCAGTTCTTTAGTATTGGAATTGAAGGAAAAAAAGCCTTATACCGTGAATCTTTTCCTATTAATCTTTCAGTTTAAGGATAATAATTCAAAAAATACGACCAAACATAGTTTATCGGATAAATAAAGAATGAATTTCTGTAAATTTTGTTACTGAGATTAGTGAAAATAACCAAAAACGATTTAATCTTTAGATAGAATACCAATGACTCGGTTGAATTTTCTCATTATAATAATTTATAAAACATTGCGTCGTGGGGGGATGGTATGAATTGGAATTCCTTTATGAATGAACATTTAACTATTAGTCCGACAGGGGCAGGGAGTTTAAATGACCTAAAGTTTGCCGTTAAGGATGTATTTGAAATTAAAAATTATCATTCTGGTGCTGGAAATCCTGACTGGCTGCAAACCCATCACCCTGCAAAACACCATGCACCTGTCATTGTCCAATTATTAGACCAAGGAGCCCATCTAAAAGGAACGACCCATACAGATGAATTAATGTACAGTTTGAATGGTGAAAATTTTCACTATGGGACACCAACGAATCCACGCGCGCGGGACCGGATTCCCGGTGGTTCTTCAAGTGGTTCCGCTGTAGCGGTTGCTGCCGGATTAGTAGACTTTGCTCTCGGTACGGATACAGGAGGTTCCGTTCGGATTCCTTCTTCTTATTGCGGACTATTTGGGATTAGACCGACACATGGCCTGATTAGTACTAAAGGAGTGATTCCACTCGCTGCCTCCTTTGATACAGTCGGATGGATGACCCGTAATCCTAAATTATTACGGGAGGTCGGTGAAATTCTCATTGACCAGGAAGAGGATTTAGATGATTTTAAATCTTTTTATTTTGAAAAAGAAGCTTGGTCTTTTGTGGAGGGAGACACAAAGGAATTTTTATTGAAAGCCATTAAAACGTTAGAGGTTTTAGATACTGATTGTGTTTCGGTAAACTTCTCTGACGAGGGGCTATCAACTTGTGCGCAGCTTTTTAGGACCATTCAGGGAATTGAGATTTGGAGAGAACATGGTGCTTGGATTAATACAGTTAGGCCATCTTTTGGACCTGGGGTAGCCGAGCGATTTGCTTGGGCGAGTACGTTAACCGTTGAAGAATTGGGGCATTTAAATCATAAAAGAGAAGAACTAAAGCGAAGATTGTCCGGTTTATTAAAAACAAATGGTTTATTGGTTATCCCAACTGCTCCCGGGGAAGCACCATTACTCAAGCTCCCAGTGGAAGACATGGAGCAGTATCGCACAAGAGCGATGCAGCTAACGTGTATTGCTGGATTAACCGGCTTTCCACAGGTAACGATTCCGTTGATGAAAAAGAATGGAATTCCAATCGGGCTGTCGTTTATTGCGAATCAAAACCAAGATATAAAATTATTAAAATTCATTCAAAGAATATCGTCGATTCTGACCAAAGGAAATGTGCAAGTGATAATGAAATAGATTGATGGAAGGTGAGGCAAGGTAATGGATAACCGATCCCATTGGTCGCATCGGCCGACCATAATGGCCCCGAGTGCAATGATCACAACTCCGCATTATTTGGCCTCCCAAGCTGGTATGAAGGTTTTGCAGGAGGGTGGAAATGCGGTAGAAGCTGCGATTGCGGCTGCGTCTGTGATAGGCGTTGTTTATCCTCATATGAATGGAATTGGCGGCGATAATTTTTGGCTCATCTATAATGCTTGTGACAAAGAATTAAAGGGGTTAAATAGCAGCGGCCGCTCTGGAGAGTATGCAACGATTGACTTTTACCAAAGAGAAGGGCACGAGAAAATTCCTGCCCGCGGCCCACTTAGTGCGAACACCGTTCCAGGGGCAGTGGGCGGCTGGGAAAAGGCTTATAATTATTCGGCTGAAAGAATGAAAGCAACTTTTTCATGGGAGGACTTGTTTCAATCCGCGATCCATTATGCCAAGGAGGGCTTTCCGGTTACCCCCAGCCAAGAATATTGGACCAATATCAACTTAGATGACACAAATGAGCAGTTTCGACATTTACAGCGATTTTCCGAATTTAAAAAGATTTTTACAAAAACATCTGGCTTTTCGTATCGTTGTGGTGAAATAATAAAACAGAAGGATTTAGCCTCCACACTTGAGGGAATATCGAAAGAAGGGAACCGTCTTTTTTATCAAGGGGATGTTGCGAAGGCGGCGGTGGAAGATCTCCAAACTAATGGCGGCCTATTAACTTACAACGACTTTGTTTCTCACCAATCTGACTGGGTTAAGCCGCTTTCGGTCGATTACAGAGGATATGGCGTTTACAACTTACCTCCAAATACCCAAGGATTTGCTTCCCTATCGATTTTAAATATATTAAACCAATTTGATGTTCCGTCAATAGAGGAAGGGTCTGCAGATTATTACCACTTGTTAATCGAAGCTACTAAACTAGCATTTGAGGACCGAGATCACTATTTAACGGATCCAGATTTTTCGTTTATACCGATAAAGGAGCTTCTTTCTGCAAAAAGGGGAAGGGAGTTGGCGAACAGAATCGACTTTACTAAGCCAATCAATCTTCAAAAACAATTGGATTCGAAAGGTGATACGGTTTGGCTGGGTGTCGTTGACCAATATGGGAATGCCGTTTCGCTCATTCAAAGTATTTATCATGAGTTTGGATCTGGATTCATTCCTAAAAATACAGGAATTCTGTTACAAAACCGGGGCAGCTTTTTTTCGCTTGATAGAAGCCATGTGAATTGTCTGCACCCTAAAAAAAGAACATATCATACCCTAAATCCCGCAATGATTTTTAAGGGGGATCAGCCTTTTTTAGTTTATGGTACAATGGGAGGAGAAGGCCAGCCGCAAACCCAAGCGGCACTTGTGACGAGGATTCTTGATTACCATTATCCCATTCAGGCAGCGATCGAGGCGCCAAGGTGGTTATATGGCCGGACATGGGGCGCTGCCTCTAATTCCGTTAAAATTGAAGGAAGAGTTCCGGATGGAATAAGCGAATCACTCCAAAAACGAGGACATCAAGTTGAGATTGTCGAAGATTTTACGGATGTCATGGGTCATGCTGGGGTAATTAAGATTGATCCTGATAGCAAAGTAAAATTGGGCGGTGCTGATCCAAGAGGAGATGGAGCAGCGCTAGGATTCTAGGTTAAAAAATAATGAATTAACTAGTCCAAGATCTTTCTAGATTACATCAAAGAATGTGAAGCAAATAAGAAAAAAGGTGATTTAACAGTGAAACTTCAATGGGATCTATTTATCGCATTTTTCAGATCCGGATTATTAGGCTTTGGAGGTGGACCATCCGCCATCCCACTCGTCCATAAAGAAATAGTGGGTACGTTTAAATGGATGAATGATCAAGAATTTAGTGATATCTTGGCACTCGCCAACACACTGCCTGGACCGATCGCCACCAAGATGGCCGGCTATATCGGCTACCGGCTCGGCGGAATCCTAGGGATGATCAATGCCATTTTGGCGACCGTTTTACCAACCATCCTGATGATGCTGGTCTTATTAACTTCCTTTAATCAGTTTAAGGATAATTCTAGAGTCCAAGGGATGACGGGTGCTGTAGTGCCGATTGTGGGTGTAATGATGGGTACCTTAACATGGGAGTTTTTGAAAAAATCAAAGAATGGCTGGGGCTGGAAAAAAGGTCTACTCCTGCTGGCCGGTAGTTTTATCGTGATGGAGATCTTTCATGTCCATCCAGGAATTGTGGTTGGAGTATTACTGGTTGCGGCGTTAGTTATTCCCGATAAAAAAGAAAAACTGGAATTTCCAATTAACGAAAAAAGTGAGAGCCTATGATTTATTTAAAACTATTTATCGCATTTTTTATACCGAGTATTGTGGGATATGGGGGCGGTCCCGCGTCCATTCCCTTAATCGAACATGAGGTGGTCAGTCGTTATGGCTGGGTCACAACGAGTGAATTTAGTGAGATTTTAGCGTTAGCTAATGTATTACCAGGACCCATCGCCACCAAGATGGCCGGCTACATTGGTTTTGATGTAGGCGGGGTATTAGGAGCGGTAATCGCTGAATTCGCCACCATTGCACCGTCTCTCATTTTAATGATTGTCCTGTTACAGTTAATCTTTAAATATAAAGATTCACCACGAGTGAAGCGATTATCCAAAATCGTTGTGCCAACGGTGGCGATTTTAATGGCGGGTCTTACTTTTGACTTTTTTAAAACTTCCTATAGTTCAAATGGGTTGGTTCAAACCATCATAATTGCTATAGTGAGTTTATTGTTATTGGAAAAATGGAAGGTGCATCCTGCCTTTGTAATCGTGGGCGGATTAGCCTATGGTGCACTATTTTTAAGCTGAATAATAAAAAACGTCATTCTATCCAGCAAAACAGATAGAATGACGTTTTTTTAGCTCCCTCTATAGATTTGATAGCCGAAAGGGGATATAAGCAGTGGGACATGATAATGATTTTCTAAATTGGCAACACCAAACCGGACAGGCACTTGGTCTAAAAATAACGGATCAGGAAGCTCAAGGTACTTACTTCGAAAGTAATCTCCGATATGGAAATCCAATTCATAAATGCCAAGCTTTATTTCTTCTTCTGAAAGAAACGGTTGATCTAAGCGTCCATCAGAATTGGTTTTAGATGTCTTTAACAAGTTACGTTCTCCGTTTGAATAGTAATAAAGCTCGATTGTCACATTTGACGCAGGCTGACCATGAGTTAAATCAAGTATATGTGTTGTTAAACCAGACATAGCAGCACCTCTCCTTTATGTAATAAAGCTACCACCGAGATAAGCTTAGGCTAACTCTTCGGTGGTAGTTAAATCAGCGATAAATTCATGTTCTTGATAGTTAAAATATTCATCGAGAATTTCTTTTTGATTATCAAGAAAAAGTTGATTCGCTACTTCAGAAACCAGTTTCGGAATACCGAATCTCATTCCGGAAAGAGCAGAAGCTAAGATCCCGCAGCTGATTAATGCCGAATAGTTGAACGCAAATAGACCGTACAGGAGTTTTTTACCTTCTTCATCGCGGCTTTGGAAAGCAAAACCTGGGCTGAGATAGGGGTGTGAATCAATGGTCGGATTAGCGATTTCGTCTGGAGCCTTGTAGCGATCGCTCCAGCGGATGATGTGTTTTTCTACTAACCTAAGTTCCGGCCGTAAAGCAGGATCGGTAACTAAACCGGTACTGATTATTAAGAAATCAAATCTAAATGCCCCTTGAGGCGTGGTCACGACCGTACCTTTACCCGTATCCTCTACATCAAGCCATGGTGAAGCTAAGTGCAGTTTGAAACCTGGCCATGAAGATGCCCGTCCGAACGTATCATTGGTCGGTGGCTGGCTGTGTTTAAAGAAATGGGACATGACCTTATATTTATTTTCGTCGGATAGAACCTGGAAACGTTCTATCAGTCCTGAACCTTCCATCTGGCGGATGGGGTTGATTCGCTGCATTTCTTTGCGGCGTACAAAGACATGTGCTTCAGCGACACCGTTAGTCAGCGCAAAATGGGCATTATCAAAGGCAGATGCTCCTCCGCCTAAGATAGCCACCTTTTTACCTTTTAAAGCTTGAAAATCAATCGGTTTTGAAGTGTGTGCGTAGAGGTGGGGCGGTAATTGTTCTGCAATCATAGCAGGGACGTGCCACTCGCCGCCGCCTTGAATACCTGTTGCCAAAATGACTTTTCGTGTCAATAGTGTGTTTTCACCCATACCTTGGCCAGCCACGTGCAGCCGATACAGATCTTTTTCTATAGGCTCAATTAGATTGAGCATGACCCTGTTTTGAACTGGAAGACCGAGGACCTTCCGATACCAGCGCAGATAGTTCATCCAGTCTCCCCGTGGAATTCTTTCGATTGCTTCCCAGCTTTTTGCTCCAAATTGTGCTTCCCACCAAGATCGGAAGGTCAGAGACGGGATCCCAAGATCAATGGAAGTGATCTGTTTTGGTGTTCTTAAGGTCACCATCCGGGCGTAGGTTTCCCAGGGTCCTTCAAAGCCCTCTGGGTTTTCGTCCAAAACAAGGATGTTCGTGATCCGTTCCCGCCTAAGTCCAAAAGCGGCGGCTAAACCGCTTTGACCACCGCCGATAATGATCACATCATAGACATGTCCTGCAGGATGCGGGAGGGGACGGACCATATCTGTCCCGCCGAATGAAAGATAGGCAAGATCTTTTTTAACTTGTTGGTTCAATGCTTCTAGACTCATAAACTATCATCTCTTTCAATTTTTTTTATATAATCCCCAAGATCACTTTGTTACATGACTGTATGATCAGTCATTTTCTCTTCTAATCTAAGCAAAGCAATTTTATAGATTTCTGTAAGAGCTATTTCAAACTCTACCTCTTTTGAATGATGAAGTCTTTCCTCTATTGATTGATAAATTTGTTGTTTGTTTTTCCCGCGAACTGCCAAAATGAAAGGGAAGCCGAATTTATCCATATATCGTTGATTCATCGTAATCAATTGGTTGTATTCTGCCGGTGTAAGGCTTTGTAAGCCGGCTCCTTTTTGTTCCTGATTGGAATCAGCCGTCATTGCCACCCGTTCCCCTAAATTGGGGTGGGCTTTAATGAGGGCCAATTTTTGTTCTAAGGAGGAGTTTTTTACAATATTAACCATTTCTTGGTGTAAGTGATAAATCGAATGAAAAGGTTTTAATCCTTCTGCTTGTTCGGCGATCCAAGGTGAATGCTCAAAGATCCCGCTCAGGATTTCCATAAATTGCTGAAAAGTTGTCTCGTTAATTTTTTCGATTGTGTACATGGTTCATATCCTTTCCTTACAAGCCTTTAACATCTGGGGCTAATGGTGAATCTGGAACAACGGTTAAGGAATGCTTAGGTTGCTTAGAAAGTACTAGATTTAACAGGATGGCACAAATGCTGCCTGTAATTATTCCGTCACCAACGAGAATTTGGAGCGTTTCTGGAAGAACTTTAAACAACTCAGGAACTACCGTGGACCCAAGACCTAATGATATCGAGCAGGCAATGATTAATAGATTGTTATTGTCAGAAAAATCGACGCGGCTCAGCATTTTAATTCCAGATGACACCACCATCCCAAACATGATGACTGTTGCTCCACCGAGGACAGCAGTAGGAATAATCGTTGCCAAAGCAGCAATTTTAGGAACCAGTCCTAAGCCGACTAAGATAAAACCTGCTGCAATCGTAACACTTCTATTTTTGATTCCTGAAAGCTGAACGAGACCAACGTTTTGAGCAAAAGTACTGTATGGAAAGGCATTAAACAAACCGCCAAGTGTAAAAGCGATTCCTTCTGTCCGGTAGCCGCGGATGATGTCTTTTTCAGACAAATCTTTACCTGTAATTTTACTTAAAGCGAGGAAGGCGCCTGTTGATTCAACGAGGATAACTGTTCCGACGATAATCATGGTTAATACCGGGACAATTTCAAAGGTAGGAAGGCCAAAATAGAAAGGAGTCGGAATCCGGAACCAAGCGGCATCTGTGACTGCTTGAAAGTTAACCTTTCCCAAAAATGCAGCTGCAATGGTTCCGGCGATAATTCCAATTAATACTGATATGGCACGCATAAAACCGTTAAAAAAACGATTCATTAATAAGATGAAGGCCAAGACACCAAAGGAAAGGATCAGGTTTTCAGCAGAGCCAAATTCAGGGCTTGTTGCACCGCCGCCCATATTCTTAATCCCAGTTGGTATGAGTGATAAGCCGATAATAATGACGACCGTTCCCGTTACAACCGGCGGGAAGAGTTTTAATAATTTCCCATAGACATTGGCAAAAAGGATAATGAATAATCCAGCTGCGATAATTGATCCATAAATGGCTGTAATTCCATAATTGGTACCGATCGTGATCATTGGGGATACAGCAACAAATGAAGTACCTAAAACAACCGGAAGGCCGACACCAATATATTTATTATGGATGGATTGAAGCAGCGTGGCGAGCCCGCATGTCAGCAAATCAATCGCAATCAGGAATGCTTGCTGATGACCGGTAAATTTTAATGCACCGCCTACAATCAGTGGGACTAGAATGGCTCCTGCATACATGGCAAGTACATGTTGTAAACCTAATGAGAAAATTTTTGGCTTTCCGATTTTTTCGTTCATGAGTAAATCCCCCTTAAATGTGTTTCATTACTAATGTTATAAAACGTAACATGGTGTGTAATGATTAGTTACATAATAATCAATCAGCCTTAAACTGTCATTGTGTAAACTAACTAAAAATTCAGAATTACACTATTCATTCTGAACAAAAAACAAAAGAAGAAGCGCTGTGTCTGCTTAGTTTGCTAATAACGACTTGATTCTTAATGCAAGTCTGATTTGCAGAGTTGTATCGGAATCCTTTAAGCTTTTGCCGAGCATTTCCTCGCATTTTTCGATGCGATAAACTACGGTATTGCGATGAACAAACAATCTTTTTGCCGTTTCGGAAATCTGACAATGTGTTTCTAAATAAACAGATAATGTTTCTAATAAGGATTGTGCTTCCTCTGATTTAGTTTGATCAAAACCGCTAAGGGCAAAGGAATAATAATTTTTTAAGTCTTCAAGGGGAATTTGCCGCAATAACTCCATAATGTCTTTCGTATGATAGGTTTGGATATATTGAGTTTTTTTTGAAAGTTTGCCTTGGGATAGAGCGTCGGTTGCTTCTGTATAACCGTTTTTTGTATGTAAGAAATTCTGACATATAGTACTTACGCCAAAAGATATAGTGTTACCTGAATAGTTGGACACTTTTTCTTGAAGCTGCAATATATTTGTCTCAACATATCTGGAAGGGGGAAGGGGGAGATCTTGGATTTCAAAAAGCAGGATACATGAATCGCCTTTTTTGTAAAAGTGAATTTTTGGCGTGTTAACTGATAATTCCCCTTCGATAAAATCAAAAATATCATCCTCCTTCTCGTGGCGTTGAGTGTAAGTAGGGTGCTGAAGATCTCCGTCGATTTTACCGACAGCACAAATATACATTTGGTTGTAGTGTAATGAAAACTCTGCAGCACGGCCAATAATTTCCTCTTGAGAAGCAAATGTACCATCTAAAAAATGAAGAAAGAAATCATTGCGAATGTTTCGAACATGTTGTTTTAATGTATTTTCTTTTAGTAGTGAAAAGGAAATAACATTCGCAGCTTGTTCTATTGTTGATAAGGTTAATTGATCTGTTTTCTGGATTTCTCCGATAATCAATAGAAATCCGTTTTTCTTTTCGCTGATATTTACAGGAAATAAGGTGCAGTCTTGTTTTGTTGATAAGAGAGACAACGTAATTGGGTATGATTTGGTTGCTGGAATCGAAATTCCATCCAATAATGAAGTGAAGTCCATGTTGCTGATTGGCTGTGAAATAGGCTTAAAATGCTGATTTATTAATTGAACGGGGTGCTGGATCATCTGGGATAAATCCTCTAGTAAAGATTGAATCCCTCTTCCTTGCATGATAAGGTTCGTAAATTGCTTATGTGTTTCGAGTACTAATTTAAGTTCCGCTGCTCTTTTATTAAGAATGGTATGAAAGGTTAGGTTTACTATTTGTCCTAGAGATAAATCCAAAGGAAGTTCTATGATTGGTATGGATAACTCATTGGCTAAGGTGATTACTTCTTGGGGGATATGATCTAAAAACCGTTTTGTTTTAATTCCAAGACCCGCACAGCCTTGTTGAGACATCGCCTTTACTAATTCGGTTAGCGTATGAGGGGTGTCTTTAAAATGATATGCTGTAGTGATCAGGAATTCATTCTGGTTTAGAAACTGTATGATATCCGGTGCATCCATCATATTGACAGACTCCACCTCGCGATTCTTTCCAGAAGCTCCAGCAATTATCTGCATTCCCTCTAATCGAGGGATGGTTATTAGTTCATATACTTTCATCAATAACACTCCTTATGTTAGATAATATAACATGATAAGTTAGTTAATCTCTGTACATTGTATCAGACTTTAGTTATTTTGCATAAAAGATTTAGAAAATTTTTACGAATTAGCTAATGTAGTTCAATTATGAGGATTGTAAACTATAAATATAACGATGAATGTTATTTTATATGACGCTATTAGGAGTGAAGATGATGGCCATTCAAGTGGATAAACAGTTTTTAGATAAAGGGCAGGTTGGAGCTATGATTGAATGGCTTGCATCATTTGGGCGAACTGAGATGGGAGGAGTAACAAGGCTTTTGTATTCACCCGCTTGGCAAGAAGCGCAGCAGGCATTAAAACAGAAAATGGACCAAATGAAGTTACAAACGTATTTTGACAGTGTCGGGAATTTATTCGGTCGATTGCCAGGTACAGATTCTGAGGAGAAAACCATTCTGACAGGTTCACATATTGATACTGTTATAGAAGGAGGCAAATACGATGGCGCTTATGGAATCATTGCCAGCTTTATAGCAGTTTTAAGGTTATTTGAAGCATACGGATACCCAAAAAAAACAATCGAAGTAGTTTCCTTATGTGAGGAGGAAGGAAGTCGCTTTCCTTTAACCTTTTGGGGGTCCAGAAATATGAATGGTGTCTATTCGCTGGACTATGTAAAGGATATAAAGGATGATGATGGAATAGAATTTCTACATGCCATGAAATCTGCTGGCTTTGATCCAGCACAATATAAGACACCAGTACGAAATGATATCGACCGTTTTGTTGAAATTCATATCGAACAAGGAATGATTTTGGAAAAAAATCAAAACCAAGTGGGGATAGTCAGCCATATTGTCGGTCAGTGCCGCTATACCATTCGGGTGCTAGGTGAAAGTAATCATGCTGGTACCACGCCGATGGATGATCGTAAAGATGCGGTTACCGCGGTATCGTACATGATTTCTTACTTAACTGAAAAAACAAAGGAAATGGACAAAGGATTAGTTGCAACCGTTGGCAGCCTGCAGGTTAAACCTAATGTAGCAAATGTAGTCGCCGGTGAAGTGGAGTTCAGCCTGGATATCCGGCATCATAAGGAAAGCGTGATCGATCAATATTGCAGCGAGATTTTTGCTGAGTTTGAACGGGTCACAACTAGCCAAGGAATGGAACTTTTCATTTCTCAGTGGATGAGCGTTAAGCCGGTTAAAATGGATGAAAAGATGGGAGAATGGGCACGGGAACTTGCCAAGAAAAAAAATATTCGTTCTCAAGATATGATTAGCGGCGCTGGACATGATGCCCAGGTTTTCGGTGATGTCTGCCCGACTTGCCTTTTATTTGTTCCCAGTCAGAAGGGGGTTAGCCATTCACCAACTGAATATACGTGTCCGGAAGATTTAGAAGTAGGTATTGATTTATTAACCGATGTTTTATATAAATTAGCCTATTAACCGGAGGTGGAAAAGATGGTCTTTTCTGAGTTACATACACCAAAGCGTACGATTATGACGCCAGGCCCGGTCGAAGTGGATCCGCGTGTATTACGTGCAATGAGTACACCAATTTTAGGACAATTTGATCCGGCTTTTACAAGTATTATGAATGAAGTAATGGAAATGCTCCGCCAAGTTTTTCGAACAAAGAATCAGTGGGCTTTTCCAATTGATGGGACATCACGTTCCGGTAATGAAGCGATCCTTTGCAGTATTATTGAGCCTGGTGACCGTGTACTTGTCCCAATTTATGGCCGCTTCGGACACCTATTAGTCGAAATTTGTGAACGGTATGGGGCTGAAGTTCATACCATCGAATGCCCATGGGGAGATGTATTCGATCCAGATGAAGTTATCGCAAAAATGAAGGAAGTTAATCCAAAAATTGTTGCCATCGTACATGGTGAAACGTCAACAGGGAGGTTGCAGCCGCTTGCGGAAATCGGGAAGGCTTGCCGGGAACTGGATATTTTGTTCATTGTGGACGCGGTTGCCTCTATTGGGGGAGTGGAAGTCAATACAGATGAATGGTACATTGACGGGTTGATTGGCGGAACACAAAAATGTCTATCCGTTCCTTCTGGGATGGCTCCTATCACCTACAATGATCGAATTGAAAACATCTTATTTGCCCGAAAAAAGGTGGAACGCGGGATTGCGACGGAAGAGGATTTGCGTTACGCCCGCAGTAAACATGCAATTGCCAGCAATTATTTTGACTTAAGTATGCTCCAGGATTATTGGGGCCCAAGAAGACTTAATCATCATACAGAAGCAACTTCGATGATTTATGCTCTGCACGAAGGATTGCGGCTGGTATTGACAGAAGGGCTTGAACAGCGATTTGAGCGTCATAAGCTACATGAAAAAGCCTTGATTGCTGGACTCGAAGCGATGGGGTTAACACTTTTTGGTGATTCAAGTAACAAAATTTCTTGTGTCACTTGTATAGAAATTCCCAACGGTGTGGATGGAGAATCTGTTCGGAAAATGCTTCTTGAAGAATTTTGTATAGAAATAGCCTCCTCATTTGGACCCTTGCATGGGAAAATATGGCGGATCGGGACCATGGGGTATAGCTGCCGAAAGGAAAATGTCCTTTCTGTATTAGGTGGATTGGAAGCGGTTTTGATTCGTCATGGCGTTAAGGTGAATCGCGGAGAAGCATTGCAGGCGTCCCTTGACGTATATAAAGCAGAACGGATTACTTGAACATCATTTGAAAAGTCGTCCTAAATTTACCACTAAGGAAAAATCAATCAAACACATACAAGCGCGGATGCATGAAGATAATACTTTTGTTAAAGAAAACAAAAGGGAGTGTTATTGATGCCATTCGGAGCTCATGAAGCAATGGAAGTCCATGAAATATTAACAGAAAAAATTAATATGATTAACCATTTTAATCTTTATGCACAACAGGCGAAAAACCCTCAGTTAAAAGAAATGATTCATCGTCACTTACAGGAAGAAATTAAATCCTATGATACTGTGGTCTCTTATACACATGATTATCAAAATTTCGCGCCAATGTCGGCAAATACCCATGTTAATTCCGTTAAACCTGATCAAATTCAATATGGGTTAGATAATCCAAGCATGGTAACCCCTGAGAGCAACACAACTTTTAATGACTATGAAATTGCCAGTGCCTTGCTGATCTGTCACAAGAATGGTGCAGCAAATGGCGTAAAAGCTACTTTAGAAATTGCTGATCCTAATCTTCGTCAAGTTCTATTAAATGGTGCTGTGAACTGTGTGAATCAAGCCTATGAGGTATTTTTATTTATGAACCAGCAAGGGCAGTACCAAATTCCAACGATGAGAGATCATACTGCGAAAACCTATTTACACACTTTTCAGCCTGTCAATGAATCATTAAAAGCTCAGTATATGGTTAATCCTGGTCAAACTCAAAGTGTTGATCAAGGAATGATGGTTAACAACATGATGGGCAGCACTCAAATGAACCAGCCAACACATGTTTCAAGATCAGGTCAAAATATGATGCCGATGGGCCAAGTTGGCGGAATGTTAACTGGAGCAATGCAGCAGCAACATGTTCAAAACCCAATGTATGGTCAAATGAAGGGCAATCAAACGAATATGCAGAACGGCACTCAGTATTTTAATCATTAAACTCTTTCCTAAGTGGACATGGAAGCTTGATACCATGTCTACTTTTGTTTCATGATTATTTACAATCATAGAGGATTGTCCCATTCCAATTATTCATCTGCGAATATGATTTATAAAGGCAGGTGAAAGAGTTGTATTTAGTTGGCTTTTATTCTCCAAAAGCAAAATCAGGGGTTACTGAATTGTCTGTTTCCATTTATCATTGGTTAAAAACAAACACTAATTTATCGGTAGCTCTCATTTCCTATGGCTCCTTAGAAAGAGAAAATCCTTCGAATGAATTAATCCATGAATTTTCGAAATTGTCCGTTACCGAACAAAAGCGCAAAGTCAAACAAATGAAGAAAGCACACGATATTACCATTTATGATGCCTCAAGCCAATTATCAGAAGGGGTATTAAAGCTTTTACCGATCGTCGACCGTTTGTTTGTTGTCGGGGAAGAACATAAAGAATTTGCGTACAATCTCCAGCAAATTATCCAATTTGATAAGATATTTGATAGAAATGTTAAAAGTTTCATTGCTCATTTACGAGGAAATAAAACGTTTATTCTTCAGGAAAGTAAGGACAACCATGTCATCGGATTTAACTATTCTAAGCAGGATACAGGTCATATTGGCCAAATGATCTATTCTGATTATGTAACACATTACTTAAATGAAAAATTGATCGATAAAAACGAGAAGGTCTTTCGAAAAATCAAGAAAATCCCAAGGGGAGATTTCGCTAATGGCCTCTATAAATTGGGACTTGATTACGAAAAAGCTATGCTTTATGAAAGATACGTTAAATTCCGAGAACTTTTGGGGCAGACCTACGAAGACGCACTTGAGGACCTTTTCCCACTATTCATGCACACCCCTTTCCCACAAATACTAGACAAACTTCAAGCCGAACTCTACATGATCTCCAAGCTCAATTTTTAACTTTTACGGTGCCTGTCACCATTTGTACTGCCAGGATATTAGAAATGTCCGGGCAGTTTCTATTGAAATAAGAGAATTAAATGGAAAGTTTCGCTCTTGTGGGTTACGATTTGAGTAAGATGTAAATTATATGAAGTGACTCCTTACTTTGGTTCACACATCTATTCGACGACGAAGGGTGATATGCATGAAATATAATTTTGATGAGATTGTTAATCGCAGAGGAACTTATTCCATCAAGTGGGATGGCGGTGAAATGATTAAAAAGATGGGTCTTACGGACAGGTACGACGAAGAGACGATTCCTTTGTTCACGGCAGATATGGATCTACCCGTTCCACAGCCTTTAATTGATGCCTTACATAAAACAGTTGACCATCGAATCTTCGGTTATTCCATCTTTCCGGACGAGTATTTTGAAGCGATTCAACATTGGTTCAAAAAGAGACATGATTGGGAAATCCAGAAGGAAGAAATTATTTATAGTCCAGGTACCGTTCATGCCTTAAATATTGCCGTCAGAGCATTCACGAATCCAGATGAAGGAATAATCATTCAACGGCCAGTTTATCCTCCATTTACAGCAGCGATTGAAGCAAACGGTCGAGAACTCTTAAATAATGCTCTAAAATGTGATGAGGACGGTTATTATCATATCGACTTTGCCGATTTTGAGGAAAAAGCAAAAGATGAAAAGACAAAAATGTTTATATTATGTAACCCCCACAATCCAACTGGTAGGATCTTTAGCCAAGAAGAATTACAGAAATTATCCGATATTTGTGCAGCCAATGATGTGCTAATTGTTGCAGATGAAATCCATGGGGATTTGATTCGCCAGAATCAAACTTTCCTGCCAATCGCAAAAGTAGTGGAGAATGCAGACCACATCATCTCGTTTACAGCTATTAACAAAACGTTTAATCTAGCCGGACTGCACTGTACGAACGTCATTATCACCAATCCGAAACATCGAAAAAACTTTACCCGTGTAATGGGGAACCATTTACCATCGCCGTTCACCGTATCAGCCTTGATATCTGTATATCACGATGGTGATGAATGGCTTGAGCAGCTGAAGGAATACATTGACGGGACGATGGAATGGGCAGTTGGATTTTTAGCTGAAAACATGCCGAAGGTTAAGGTGAGAATCCCTGAAGGAACCTATATTATGTGGATGGATTTTAGCGGGTATGGCTTAACTCCCGAAGAGGTTCATGATCGGATTTATAATAAGGCAAATGTTATCCTTGAAGACGGAAAAATGTTTGGTCAAGAAGGACTAAACTATCAAAGAATTTGTATTCCCTCACCACGTCCGATGATAAAAGAAGCGTTTGAGAGAATTGCCAGGGAATTTGAAGAGGTAAAATAAAACACCATAAAATGTTTTTTAATTTCAAAGAAGCAATGCCATATCCCCGAAAAGGGGGTGGCATTGCTTTTTCTATTCTCTAAGTATAATGATTACTTTTTCTCTGATAACCATTTTGCAACAACGGCTACATCATCGCCTGAAATCACACCAGCAGGCATACCGTTTTTACCATTTTTAATAATATGTTCTATTTCGCTTTGGTTATATTTAGAACCAATCTTACTTAAGGCTGGGCCGGCTCCGCCTTGTAATTGGTCACCATGGCAAGTAATACAGTTTTTCCCGACAATATCTTCCGCATTTTCTGTAGATGCAGAGGCTGTAACATTTCCATTAGCAGATACAGGTTGAGACTTTTTAGGGCCCTCGTAAACAAAAAGTAAAAATACCAAGCCTGCTGCTAATAGGATATTGAATCCAGTTATCATGATTGTTTTTTTCATATGAATCTCCTAATTAATTATTTTCAGAAAAAAGAATGCCAATTAAAAAAAATGGACCATACAAGGGTGTTGATTAATAAGCCTACGATAAAAAGAGTCCATTGATTTTTCTTTTGCTCCCAACAAGCGACAATCAGAGCTAAACCAACTAAAACTCCGATAAAGGCAAGCCAAGGAAATGAATCAAAGGATTTAGCGCAGTAAACTCCTAAGCAGGCGCTTAACAGTAAAGAAAAAACGAGCTCGCTTAAGAAAGATAATTCAGTTTTTATATGAGTGGTCATGATTTTACACCTCTATTGACAGTAATTTAATTTTGCAGAATCCTAATTTTGAACATTTTGTGACAAAATGTTTGTCCTTTTTTAAATTATAGGCGTATACTAGTAATTGTTTTTTAGGGTAACGAAGTAAAGTATACTAGTTTTTAATTTATTAAAAAAGGGGTGTTCAGCAATTTATTATGGAACAAGCCAATTTACAACAAGATCAGGAACAGCTCCTTGTTGCACATCTAACCGAATTAAGGAAGCGAATTATTATCGTACTAGTTTTTTTATTCCTTTCCTTAATTGCAGGATTTATTGCTTCGCCGACGATCTTACAATACATTAAATCACAGCCATCAGCCGTTAGAATTGAATGGAATGTATTTGGTTTTGCAGATGGAATTGCGATTTATTTTAAATGTGCGCTTGTTTTGGCCTTATTAATAACCTTACCAATTGCCATGCATCAAACGTGGCTGTTTGTGAAACCCGGGTTAACTGACGAAGAAAAAAAGGGTGTATTTATCTTCATCCCGATAACGTTTTTCTTGTTTGTTTTGGGAGTGTCGTTTAGCTATTTTGTTTTATTCCCAATGATGATTCATTTCTTGTCTTCCATTAATCAATCCATTGGTGCGACAGAAACGTATGGAATTAATCAGTATTTTAAGATGATGTTTGGCATTATCTTACCGGTCAGCCTTATGTTTGAATTACCTGTAATTATGGTGTTTCTAACGAAGATTGGTCTGGTAAATCCCAAGTTTTTAAAAAAAATAAGAAAAGCAGCTTATTTTGTTTTAGTGGTCTTGGCGATCACGATCACGCCGCCAGATTTTATATCAGATTTTATCTTTAGTATTCCATTATTGATTCTCTATGAGGTTAGTATTCTATGTTCTAACTGGGTTTATAAAAAAAACAAAAGCTAATAAGGGTTCTTTATTAGATCGATCTAATAACGAAAAATTAATTTAAAGGGGGAATTTGTTTTGTTAAGTTCTATTGGTGTTCCAGGCTTAATTATCATTTTAGTGTTGGCCTTGATTCTATTTGGTCCATCTAAATTACCACAACTAGGAAAAGCTGTTGGGGATACATTACGTGAGTTTAAAAAGTCAACTAGAGAAATGGTTGATGATGTGAAAGAACCTTTCGAAGTCGACAGTAAGAAGGAGAAGCAGGAATAATTTTTTTGCTCAGATATTAGATCGATCTAATAGATCGATCTAATAAATAAACAATCTCAATTTTTCTAATGAAATGGGGGCTTTTCTGTGTCAAATGACGAGAAAAAATTAACTGGGGTTCAGGACAAAACAAGACGAACCTTTATGAGAAATTCAGGATTAACAGTCGGTGGTTTGATTGTTGGTGGAGCAGTGGGAAGCTTATTCGGCATGAAATCCTCGTCTAAAACAGTGCCTGCTTCATCGCATGTACAAGAGATGGCTGCTAACCCAAATGAGGCACTAATGTTCTTTAATCAAGATCAGTATC
The DNA here is from genome assembly GCF_018613415.1 of Bacillus sp. ISL-18. GTDB lineage: Bacteria > Bacillota > Bacilli > Bacillales > Cytobacillaceae > Neobacillus. The sequence goes on from NZ_JAGGQG010000006.1 coordinate 286,596, forward strand.
AGACAACAGCGGCCGCAGCGGAACGTATTTTTCCGAAAGATGAAACCGGTCCTGGGGCGAAGGACTTGAATGTTGCTATCTATATCGATCATCAACTAGCAAGTCCATGGGGAGTAAACGCCAAAGATTACATGATGGGACCATTTAAAACACCAGATGAGAAACAAGGAGGGCAATTACGTATTCTCCGCAAGGATTTATTTGTCTTAGGGTTGAATGGCTTAAATGATTATAGTAATAAAAAATATCAAAAGAAATTCACAGAAATAGAAGCAAAAGAGCAGGATCAAGTATTAGTAGATTTTGAGAGTGGAAAAGCAGGTAACCTGTCAGGTGTATCGACTTCGGCATTTTTTAAAATGCTTCGAACACTAACGATTGAAGGGGCCTATGCTGACCCCATGTATGGCGGCAATAAAGACATGCAGGGCTGGAAAATGCGGAAATATCCAGGGGCTCAAATGGGATACACCAAAGAAATTCAAAGTGACAAATTCGTAGAATTAACTCCACATAGTTTACATGACCATATGAGTCATTGATGATAGAAAGGAATGAATAAAATGGCTAGAAAACTTCCAAAAGTGCCCGTAGTAATTGTTGGTATGGGGTGGGCAGGCGGAATTATTGCCTCCGAATTAACAAAAGCAGGAGTGAAAGTTGTCGGAATTGAACGAGGAAAAGATCGGACGACAAGTGATTATTTAATGGGACATGATGAACTCCGTTATCAGCATCGAACAGAGTTAATGCAAGATCTTTCAAAAGAAACCATTACTTCCCGTAATAATAAAAACATGACGGCCCTTCCAATGCGCAGCTACGGGACCTTTATTGTTGGCGATGGAGTTGGCGGTGCCGGCAGTCACTGGAACGGACAAACGTATCGTTTCTTGCCATATGATTTTGAAATTAAGACCTTAACGGAAAAGAAATATGGCCCTAGCAAAGTGAAGCCTGAGTATCTCATTCAAGACTGGGGTATCACGTACGACGAGATTGAACCCTATTATGATAAATTTGAAAAAATGGCAGGGATTTCAGGCGAGACCGTTGAGAAATATGGGAAACGGACAAATCCATATCCTACTGGTCCAATGGTGAAAACACCCATTATGAAGGAATTTGAAACAGTAACCAAAAAACTTGGCTACAGCCCGTATGTCATTCCTTCTTCTAATTTATCAGAATCATATAAAAATCCAGATGGCATTCAACGTGGTGCCTGCCAATATTGTGCCTACTGTGAAAACTTTGGCTGTGAATACGGTGCGAAAGCTGATCCAGCTGTAACAGTTATTCCAGTGGCAAAACAGACGGGAAACCTTGATTTAAGAACACATTCTAATGTTATTCGGATCTTAAATGATGGTAAAAAAGCGACTGGTGTGCTATATGTAAATACGATTACAGGTGAAGAGTTTGAGCAGCCTGCCGATATTGTAGTTGTCGCAAGCTATGTCTTTAATAATGTTAGACTTCTATTGAATTCTGGTCTTGGTAAGCCATATAATTCAGAAACAGGTACAGGTGTTGTTGGTAAGAACTATTGTTATCAAGTAACCGGAGGAGCCACCACCTTATTCTTTAATGGTCGAGAATTTAATTTGTATGGTGGTGCAGGTGCATTAGGGATGGAGATTCCTGATTTTACAGGGGATAGTTTCGACCATACCCATGAAAACTTCATTCACGGAGGCTGTATTCGTGTGACACAATATGGAAACCGTCCAATTGCGAACAATACCGTTCCAAAAGGTACACCTGCATGGGGCGAGGAGTTTAAGAAACAATCGATTAAATATGCAAACAGCACCTTCCCTGTAAAGGTACAAGCAGCCAGCATGCCGCACAAAGACAATTATCTTGATCTAGATCCTACATATAAGGACGCATATGGTATGCCTTTATTACGGATGACATATGACTATACAGAACAAGATAAAGAAATGGTTAAATATATGGCGAAAATCACGAAAAAAATTGCCAAAGAGTTTGGCGCTGATATTATGGAAACATCTGAAGAACAGGCGCCTTTTAACGTAAATAAAGATACCAATACGCATAATACAGGGGGAGTTATCATGGGGGCAAATCCTGAAACTTCTGCCGTTAATACGTATTTACAAATGTGGGATGCGGAAAATGTATTTGTTGCTGGGTCTTCTGCCTTTCCTCACAACAGTAATTTTAATCCAACGGGTACATTAGGTGCCTTATCGTACCGTGCAGCTGAAGGTATTTTAAAATATATTAAACAAGGCGGATTACTTGTTTAATTCGCCATAAAGATTACCTGTCTCAGGATTTGGGGCAGGTAATCTTTTTTGTTTTTAAGGATTACTATATAATTAAAGTCTAGTAAGTAATCAATAGGGTGATATTATGAAACGAAAAAAAGGGTCAAGAGTCACACTTAAGGACGTAGCTGAACATGCGGGTGTCTCTCGTGCAACGGCTTCACTTATTGTGAGAAATAGTCCAAATGTTTCCGATCAGACAAGGAAAAAAGTATTGGCAGCGATGGATGAGCTTGGCTATGTATATGATCGTGTGGCGGCAAATCTTCGCTCAAAACGTTCATCCACAGTGGGAGTAATCTTTACAGATATTGCTAATACATTCTTTTCGGATTTTTTAAAAGGGGTCACAACAACATTAGAAGCGGAAGGTTATACGGTTCTCTTAGGCACCACGTTTGACTCAGAAGAAAAGCAGGTCCGGCTTCTGTCTACCATGCTTGAACATCGAGTAGACGGGATTATATTATGCCCTGTTTCAGGAAGTTCGAGGGAACCAATAGATAAGATACATAAGCTGGATATCCCGATTGTCCATGCAGTAAGAGAGATTACTAATGCTGAATGTGATTATGTTGGGATTGATTATTTTAAAGGTGCGAAAATGGCTGTAAATCACTTAATTCAAAATGGGCATCAACGAGTCGCTTTTGTTGGCGGCCGAAAAGAATCAACTGCCTGGCAGCAAAGAATAGAGGGATTTAAGCTGGCCTTTCAGTCCGCTGGTTTAGAAGTGGACCCGTCGAAGTTCATTAGTACAGCTCCAACAAGAGATGGCGGAACCGTAGGGGTTAAGGAACTGATAAAGAAAGGGGCACAGCCTACAGCCATTTTTTGTTTTAATGATTTAGTCGCACTTGGTGTTATGGTAGGTTTAAGGGAGTTAGGGATTGTACCTGGGAAGGATGTTGCGGTAGTTGGTTTTGATGATATACCAGAAGCTAGTATAACAAATCCGCCCTTAACAACTGTATCCTCATTCGCCAGTCAGATAGGTTCCAATGCGGCAAGCCTTCTTCATAAAAGAATGGTAGATATTGACCGCCCAAGGGAACGAATCATTTTACCTCCAGATTTAATTATTCGTGATTCTACATTTGAGAATCGGCAGTATCTATAATACACTGGTCCATACATCATGAGTTGCTATTCAATTATAAGGAGGACTATTTTGGAAAAGCAAGGCGTCATTTCACTAGGAGAAGCATTTGTCGACTACATTTCAGTCGATGCTGCCAATACAACATTCAAAAAGCTGTTGGGAGGGGCCACCGTTAATGTTGCTGTAGGGACCCAGCGGCTTGGAATTCCTACATATTATTTGTGTAAAATGGGTGAGGATGAAATCAGTCAATTTGTTGAACAAGAACTAGCGAATGAGGGGATTAATACCGAATTTGCCGTTCACACTCCGAGTAAGAAAATTTGTGGTGTCTATGTTTATACTAACAATCAGGGCGAGCGTTATTTTCACTCATACCTTAACGATACGCCAGATGAACTATTAATAGCGGATGAACTAAAAAAAGAAGTGTTTGAGCAGACAAAGGTATTTTATTTCGGTTCAGGTACGCTTTTTCACAAAAAAGCGAAAGAAACAACAGAAACTGCCTTAAACTATGCTAAGGACTGCGGTAATTTGATCGCTTTTGATACGAATATTCGCTTAAAGCGCTGGGAGAGCGAGGAGCAATGTCGGCAAACGATTACTTCTTTTCTAAAAAAAGCCGATGTTGTAAAAATCGCGGAGGAGGAGTTATATTTTTTAACTGAAACCAGTTCGTTTGAGGCAGGATTAGAGAAATTATCCGTTTGGGAGATCCCTTTCCTATTTGTGACCATGGGGGCCAAAGGTGCTTACGCTTTGATGAAGGGGAACAAGGTATTCTCACCAGCTCCGAAGGTTGAAGCGGTTGATACTACTGGTGCGGGGGATGCTTTTATAGCGGCACTCTTATACTGCTTCCACGAAAAAGGGAAGCCAACTCATCAAGCCCAATTAATAAAGTACCTTCAGTTTGCTAATCAGGTTGGGGCTGCAGTAACTACTAAGGTTGGTTCTTTGACAACCAATATTGATTATTGCGAATTAAAAAAACAATATCTGTAGGTACCCATTTTTATTTCTTTATGATATTATTCTAGTATTGAAATTTTATAGCAGAGGTTCTAGTCCCCCTCATTAAAAAAACTAAGATGAAGCAGCACTTCGATCTTGGGGTGCTGTTTTTTCTATTTTGAAAGGAGAATTCCTTAGTATGTTGAAGGATGAAAAAGCAGTTGTCGTATTCAGTGGCGGCCAAGACAGCACCACTTGCTTATTTTGGGCATTAAAACAATTTAAAGAAGTAGAAGTTGTTACTTTTGATTATAACCAAAGGCATTCTCTAGAAATTGAGTGTGCCAAAAATATAGCGAATGAACTTGGTGTCAGGCACCATATTTTAGATATGTCATTATTAAACCAATTGGCACCCAATGCACTAACCCGAAATGACATTGAGGTGAAAGAAGGCGAGGATGGCGAGCTTCCATCGACCTTTGTTCCTGGACGGAATCTTTTATTTATCTCCTTTGCAGGCGTTCTGGCGAGCCAGGTTGGAGCCAAACACCTTGTAACTGGTGTGTGTGAAACGGACTTTAGTGGTTACCCAGATTGCCGTGATATTTTTATAAAATCGTTAAACGTGACCTTAAACCTGTCGATGGATAAGGAATTTGTCATCCATACTCCGTTAATGTGGCTGGATAAGGCTGAAACTTGGCAGTTGGCCGATGAACTCGATGGATTGGAATTTGTAAGAGAAAAAACCCTAACTTGTTACAACGGAATGATTGCTGACGGCTGCGGGGAATGTCCTTCCTGTCTATTACGAAAAAAGGGCCTTGAAAAATATTTATCAACAAGAGAGGCGTTATAAAATGTATGGTTTTCGCATTGTCGATAAGCTGCAAAAAATAAATGAGGATATCCAGCCCGATCAATTAAAGTACCATCACAAACGAGTACTTGTCAGCAAGGAATTTACCTTTGATGCCGCCCATCATTTGCATTGCTATGATGGCAAGTGTAAAAACCTCCATGGCCATACCTATAAAGTTATCTTTGGGATAAGCGGTTTTGTAGATGATCGGGGCCTGATGATGGATTTCGGCGATATTAAAGACATTTGGAAAAATGAAATTGAAATCTTCCTTGATCACCGCTATTTGAATGAAACGCTGCCGCCGATGAATACAACCGCAGAGAATATGGTGGTATGGATTTATGAGAAAATGGCAGAGGCGTTACAGCAATCGGAAAGACAAGACAAGTATGCAGGAGCAAGGGTGGAGTTTGTCCGTTTATTTGAAACTCCAACCAGCTATGCGGAAGCAAGACGGGAGTGGATGGAAAATGAGTAAAATTCCCGTAATGGAAGTTTTTGGACCAACGATTCAAGGGGAAGGAATGGTTATTGGCCAAAAAACGATGTTTGTCAGAACCGCCGGATGTGATTATTCCTGCAGCTGGTGTGATTCTGCCTTTACATGGGATGGTTCAGGGAAAGACAATATCCGGATGATGGAAGCAGAAGAAATCTGGACCGAGTTAAAACGAATTGGCGGGGACAATTTCTCTTTTGTGACCATTTCTGGTGGAAATCCTGCTCTCTTAAAAAATCTTGACTCATTGATCGATATTTTGCAGGATCATCATATCAAAATTGGTTTGGAAACACAGGGGAGTAAGTGGCAGGATTGGTTTGTTAAGATTGATGAATTAACCATTTCCCCGAAACCGCCAAGTTCCAACATGGTAACGGATTTCGAAGTATTAAATATGATTATTGATAACCTCAAAGAAAGTAATGTGAGCTTAAAGGTCGTCATCTTTGATGATCAAGATTACGAGTATGCAAAAAGTATTCACCACCGCTATCCGGGCGTTCCTTTCTTTTTGCAGGTTGGTAATCATGATATTACCACAGCAGATAACCAGAAGCTGCTGTTTGAGTTATTAAATCAATATGAGCGTCTTATTGATAGAGTAATGCTGGACCCAGACCTTAATAACGTAAAAGTCCTGCCGCAATTGCATACGTTATTATGGGGAAATAAACGAGGAGTTTAACCAGTATCTGACCCTCTTACTTACAGTGATGGGGGTCGGTTACTGGTTTTAATTTTTTCTAAAAAAAGAGATGTCCCTTGATAGATTGCTGTCTCGTATTGTTGGTTCTTTTGTTCTGCAGGGAGCGATATTGTTAAAAGATTCCTTAATTCCTCTTGGTCCATTTTCTGTGTAAAAAAATGAGCTAGTGTGGATTGTTGATTTGCCCAAGTCATTTGGTCAGTTGTTGTGAGAGACCCTGCTTTAGCCCAGGCAATAAACGTGTCTACCGTTGTTTTTAGGTAGATATATCCCTCAGAAAATAACATTATTTTTTGATCACATTCCTTAAGTATATTGTTACTTTTTTGTCCGAACGGGTTATATTTCAAACTTTCTTTTGCATCTTTGAGAACAAATTTACAGAGTTGCAGCTCTTGTTGAAGTTTTTTTAAGTCGTTTTGCAGTTCTTTTTCTTGTGTTAGATCAGAACCGTTTTCTAGCCATAGTGCTAGTTTCGTAAAAACACTTGCCAGATGGCTGGAGCAGTCCGAGCACTTGTTTAAAGCTTGTTTTGAATAATTTGGCGGGTGGATCATCATCTGAATCAACACCGCTGCGAGTGCCCCGATTAGGGTATCACGAAACCGATCGATTGGATAGTCCCCAGCTTTTTTTCCCAATACAAAGACAAGCAATACAGTTAAAGCGACTTGATGGATTGCAGTTTCTTCGCGTTTTAACCATTTTGCGATAAAGCATCCAACGATAATCAAGCTCCCCAACGTCCAGCCATTTACTTTCACAAAAGGTTCCAATAGTACGACAATAACGATACCAATAACGGTTCCTACCATTCTTTGATAGGAGAAACGGATCGAACGGTCGATCGTTGTTTGTAAGCAAAGAATAACCGAAATGGGTGCTAAGTAGGGATGGGTAGACCCTGCTAGTTTTGCAATCTCCCATGAAAGGGCGGAGGCCGCTCCCATCTTCCAAATCAAAACTGTTTTATTTTCCATTTGTTTTTTTAATTGCTTTTTTGATTTCAATGTAACGGCCCCTTTATTCGTGTCCGCAGCGTGGTTAGTTTTACCAAAAAACCTATTTCTATACGGGTGATGACACTGCTACAAATGTTTCATTCAGTTCACTATTTTGATACTATTAGATTTGAATTTACATATGGAATGAACCAATAAACTAAAAAAGGTGACTTATGAAAATTATTGTTATAGGAGCGGGAATTCTCGGCGCGTCCACCGCTTACCATTTAGCCAAGTTAGGTGCAGAAGTTCTGGTAATCGATCGGCATGATTCAGGTCAAGCCACTGATGCGGCAGCTGGTATTGTATGTCCTTGGCTTTCGCAGCGGCGGAATAAAGCCTGGTATCAACTGGCGAAAGGCGGTGCCCGTTATTATCCGAAGTTAATTGCGCAGCTGGAAGCAGATGGTGAAACAAATACAGGGTATAAACGTGTCGGAGCTATTAGTCTGCATAGGGTTCCTGAAAAGCTTGAACAGATGGCAGAGCGGGCAAGAAAACGCCGTGAGGATGCCCCTGAAATCGGAGAAATTAGCATTTTGAGTCCTTCTGAAACAAAGAGTTTATTCCCGGCTTTAGCGGAGGAATATGGGGCTGTGTACGTAAGTGGCGGGGCACGGGTGGATGGCAGAGCTATTCGTGATGCCCTGATGAGGGCCGCACAAAAACATGGAGCTTCGTTATTGAGAGGGAATGCATCGATTGTTGCAGAGGGCAAACGGTTTATGGGAATTAGCCTGGAGGGGACTGTGCTGCCGGCGGATCAGGTCATAGTAACCGGAGGAGCATGGTCGAAAGAGTTATTGGCGCCCTTAGGGGTTGAGTTTTTAGTTAAGCCGCAAAAGGCGCAAATCATCCATCTTGAATTGCCAAATGCAGATACTGGTTCATGGCCTGTGGTGATGCCGGTTAGTAATCAATATATCCTTACTTTTGAAAATGGACGAGTGGTCGTTGGTTCAACCCATGAAAATGAAGCCGGTTTTGATCACCGTGTAACGGCAGGCGGCATCCAAGAGATTTTGAATAAGGCTCTAGAGGTTGCACCGGGGCTTTCTGATAGCACGTATCTTGAAACACGTGTGGGGTTCAGGCCTTTTTCACCGGGCTTTTTACCGGTAATGGGGGCTTTGCCTGATTATGATAGCATCTATGTGGCAAACGGTCTGGGTGCCTCGGGGCTTACGAGTGGACCGTACATTGGTGCGGAGCTTGCTAAGCATGTTGTTGGGAAGCCAACAGAGATCGATTTTAGTCTCTACGATGTAGCAGGGGCAATTGGAAATAGGGAGTAAATGATTGCTGCGGCCATTTTGATGGAGACACAACAAAATGGTATCTGAGGAATATGGCTATATGTTGGGTTCATGAGGAAAAAACAAAAAGGAAATCAGGATATCATGTCCACATGGCGGATTCATGTTTAAAAACCCCCTTTGAGCGTGGTGGTTATCTATCATTTGGATTGTATTTTTGTTGAATAGGTTCCCAATTCTTTTGAATGAATGAAATAACTTACAATCTCCAGCCAACCTAAAAAAAGACCTGCTTTTCTATCAAGATAAAAGCAGGTCTTTTACATTATTAAGCACCTTTTTTTACATTCTGTTGTTTACCAAATAACTGTTCAAGAATAGAGTTATGTTTAATTCTAGACACAAACAATGGATTTAGCAGCACCGTTACAATCACATTGGCCATTAATCCCCAGAAACCTTCATAAATACCAAAAGATTTTCCAGTTGCATAAACAGTGAAGGTAACCACTAAACCAACAATTAACCCCCCAATAGTAGCTTCTTTTGTTTGGTTTTTCCAAAAAAGGCTAAACACAATGGCTGGGAAGATTTGTACCATTCCGGAAACTCCTAGTAATTGTAATGAAACGAGGGCAGAAGGGAACACCATACCGAATACTAAGGCAAGTCCAATAACAACAAATACCATACAACGAGTAACCAAAGTAAGTTTTGCGGGTTGAACCTTTGGATTAATTAAATCACGGTAAATATTATTAGCAAATAAATTGGATGCCCCAATTGCCATGATGGAACAAGGTATTAGTGAAGCAAGAGCTATGGTTGAATAAGCTAAACCTTGGACAACTCCTCCATAAGAAACTTGGACCAAATTTAATAGTGCAAATCTTGGGTTCGTACCTTCTGGAAGAACATGAAAGGCCACAAAGCCAAGGAAAATTAATAGAATTAAAACGATATTATATAATGGAAGAAAAATAGCATTCTTCCGAAGCGCATCCGCACTTTTTGCTGTAAATACACCTGTCGCTGCGTGGGCCCACATAAATAAAGCCAAGCCGGATACCAACGAAGCTGTTAAAAACCATGGGATTCCTTTAGGACCTGATGCAGGGATGGTTAAGAGCTGAGGTGAATCGGCAGCTACCTTATCAATCATCGCTCCCCAGCTTCCGAAATGAATGATAGGGAGATTCACCACTAGGAATAACATAATCACCCACACTAAAATGTCTTTAATAACTGCGGTATAAGTTGGTCCCTTAATCCCGCTAAAAAATGTAAATAGTGCTACTAGAAGGAAAGATATGATGACGACAACTTTTACATTAATAAATCCTGTTCCTGCAACTGTCAATGTATCTTGAATCCCCGCTAATTGCAAATCTATGTAAGGAATAAGCATTAACACACCGACCACGGCAATTAAGAAGGATAAAAATTTACTATTAAATCGCACCTTCGCATAATCGGCAAGTGTAGTTATTTTATGATTCTTTGAAAACTTCCATAGCTTAGGAAGGAAGAAATAGGAGATAAAGTACGCAATAATGGTATATGGAATCGCAAAGAATGCTAGACTTCCACCTGTGTAAGCTGTACTTGTTAGCCCTAAAAAGGTATAAGCTGTGTATAGGTCAGCGCCGACTAAGAACCAGACGAGTAAGGTCCCAAAACGCCTGCCGCCGACAGACCATTCTTCGACTGAACTTCTGTTCGTTTTATCTCTGCCGGATATGAATCCTATTAAGACAACCCCTAAAACAATGATTCCTGTAATTAACAAAGCTGTAAGATTTCCTTGCATTACTCAGCACTTCTTTCTGTTTTTTGTAATCTGTAAATCGCAAAGGTACATAAAGGAGTGACTAGCATTCCGAAAAATAACCAAAACGCCAGGAAGGGTAATCCAAAAATAATTGGATGAATCCGGTTAACAAATGGAATGGCTGCCAGCATAAAGATAAAAGGCACGATTGATAGTAAAACAATGATGGACTTTTTGCCCATTTTTATAACCCCCTGTTTGAAAAATTTTCAACGAAAATAATAGTATCAATTATTTCCAATTAAAACAACAAAATTTTTAGAAAATATATAAAATTCATTTCCATTAATAAATGACAAAGTGTCAGTTTAAACTTTGACAAATGACACTTTGTCATTTACAATAGTTTCATAGTGACAGACTGTCATGTGAATAATATCTACTAATTAGATAGTGGTTTACGATTGGAGGAGCAGCCGTTGCCCAAAGTCACCTTTACCAATTTACCTGAAGAAAAAAAACAGACATTGATTGCGGCAATGAGAAAAGAGTTTTCAAGAGTTCCGTTATATGATGCGTCTATCTCAAATATCATTAAATCAGCAAATATCCCGCGCGGAAGCTTTTATCAATACTTTGAAGATAAAGAGGATGCCTTTTTCTATCTTTTAAATGAACTGGTTCTTACTATTCGGAATAACTTTGTTGTTTTACTTAAAAAATATGATGGGGATCTTTTTGATACCATGGTCGTCTTTTACCAGCACATTATCATGGAGGAAGAGGATGTTCATTTTTTAAAAAATGCGTTTTTAAATATGACGTATAAAATCGAATTATCTTTTTCAAAAATCTTTAGGGGCCATGAAAATAGTGGCAGCTTAAGTGATTTTCTCTCTTCTCTTAATACGAGAAACTTAAATATTTCAAACCATAAAGAATTGTTTCATCTCTTGCAAATTGTCTTTACGATTACCTTAAGAAATGTTGTCGAAAAGTTTGCCAAAGACCTATCGAATGATGAAGCGTTGGACAATTATAAAATTGAAATGAATCTTTTAAAAAGCGGATTAGTCCGAAGGGATTCATAATGGAGGAACAAACGTGAAACGAGTAAAACCACCCAAGAAGCCACTAATATTTTATTATGGAATCATAATCGTTATTATACTGCTATTAAATTCATTTATCTTTCCAGCTATTACGAACCATTCCGTTAAGGAAGTTGATTATGGGACGTTTTTAACCATGGTTGATAAAGGGCAAGTTAAACAAGTTGAAATTGATGATAACACAATCTCGTTTAAATCAAACAAGTCAGTCCTTTATAAAACAGGGACGATTGAAGATCCTGAATTAGTAGACCGTCTGCATAAAGCAGATGTTAAATTTACAAAGGTAATTCCAAAAGAAACGTCGCCTTTGTTAAATTTTATTCTTTCTTGGATTCTTCCATTTGCTATTTTTATTGCGATTGGTCAATGGTTAACGAAAAAAATGCAAGGTAAAATGATGGGCGGCGGCGGTCCCTTATCATTTGGAAAAAGCAATGCCAAAGTATACGTGGAAACTGAAACAGGAATTACCTTTAAAAATGTGGCTGGACAAGATGAGGCAAAAGAGGCACTTCAAGAAATCGTCGACTTCCTTCATAATCCGAAAAAGTATAAAGAAATTGGAGCAAATATTCCAAAGGGCGCTCTCTTAGTAGGACCTCCGGGAACAGGGAAAACGATGCTCGCCAAGGCGGTTGCTGGTGAATCAAAGGTTCCATTCTTCTCTATGTCAGGTTCCGAATTTGTCGAGATGTTTGTTGGAATGGGGGCTGCTAGAGTAAGAGATTTATTTAAACAAGCACAGGAAAAAGCCCCATGTATTGTGTTTATCGATGAAATCGATGCAATCGGGAAAAGCCGAAATTCTGGAATGGCTGGGGGTAATGATGAACGGGAACAAACCTTGAACCAGCTGTTAACAGAAATGGACGGGTTTGATGCGGATAAAGGTGTCGTGATCCTTGCCGCTACCAATAGACCGGAAACACTTGATAAGGCGCTTTTAAGACCGGGCCGTTTTGACCGAAGAGTACCGGTTGAATTACCAGATTTGAAAGGACGGGAATCGATCTTAAACGTCCATGCTGCAAAAGTGAAACTAGCGGATGATGTTGATTTTAATGTAATTGCTAGAGCCACTTCTGGAGCATCCGGTGCCGATTTGGCCAATATTATTAATGAAGCTGCTTTAAGGGCCGTAAGATTAGGCCGAACCAAGGTAACTCAAAATGATTTGGAAGAGTCCGTGGAAGTCGTCATTGCTGGTTACCAACGTAAAAACGCCGTCATCTCAATGAAGGATAAACTAACGATTTCCTATCATGAAATCGGCCATGCCTTGGTTGCAGCCAAGCAGAGTCACTCTGCTCCTGTTCATAAAATCACGATTATTCCAAGAACGTCTGGTGCGTTGGGTTACACCATGCAGGTAGATGAGCAAGAAACGGTGTTAATGACAAAAGAGCAGGCCTTGGATAAAATCACCACCTATATGGGAGGACGTGCAGCAGAGGAGATTATCTTTAAAACGGTAACGTCCGGTGCATCTAATGACATCGAACAAGCTACGAAGATTGCTCGAGCAATGGTTACTAGATTTGGTATGAGTGAAGAGTTTGATATGATGGCACTGGAAACAGTAAATAATCCCTATTTAGGCGGGGATACTTCGTTAATGGTGTCCGCGGAAACAGCTGCCAAAGTAGATGCCGAAATTCTTAAGATTATAAAATCTTGTCACCAAAATGCGATTCGGATTTTAGAGGATAATAAAGATAAATTACATGAATTAACGAAATATTTGTTAGAAAAAGAAACCATCACCGGCGACGAATTTATGTCTATTTTATTAGCTTAGTCGTGATGAAAACAAGGGAAGCCAGGGTAGAATTAACTACCCTGGCTTTTGTTTTTGGATATAGGATAAAAGGTCCGCTAAAACATAGTAGGATTTACTCATTTTGATTCGACCACTGTTTTTTAAACTGAATTGTCTGATTTTTATATATTCAGAAGTAAAACGTTAGAGGTAAGATATCTGTTGAAAGCGTTGTCAATACAAAGGGAGGTGTCAGGATTATCGCATGCATGCTAAATCGCAAGTAATGGGAGAAGAGGAGGAAATGATTTGTTAATCAAAAGGTATAAGCTGAAAAGGATGATGGCCACGATCCTTAGTTTTTTGCTGATTTTGGCTTCAATCCCAGCTGCTGCTCTACAGGTATCGGCTGCAGAAACCCCCTTAACTAAAAAGTTTGATTTTGGAACACCTTCTAGTCCAGTAACAGAAGGTTATCTTCAAGTTTCTTCAGAGACCGCATACTCGGCTGAAAAGGGATATGGATTTGCTGATCCCTCTAAGGTATCTTCAGCGGACAGAAAAACCGCTTATAAGTTAAAATCAGACTTCATTTCCACTACGGGAACAGCCTTTAACGTGGATCTTCCAAACGGAGACTATACAGTCACCGTGGTTTCAGGAGATGAGACAGAAGGAACGGCAGTAGGCGTGAAGGCGGAGAATATCCAAAAGGTTCAAGATACAACCCTTGGTGCCGGCGAGTATCTGGAACGAACCTTTGATATCGCCCTCGTTGATGGTCAATTAACAATAGAGCTGACAGGAACAAATCCTAAACTAAACGGCTTGACCATTGAAAAACTCCCGGAACGAGTCGCAGGAGAACTTCCAACGGTTTACATAGCAGGGGACTCGACGGTACAAACCTATGATGAATATTGGAGACCGCAAGCTGGATGGGGACAGATGATTTCCCGCTTTTTCAGTTCGGATATTACTTTTAAAAACCATGCCATTGGAGGCAGAAGCTCAAAGTCGTTTATTAATGAAGGCAGATTAGATACCGTTTTGCGTGAAATCAAACCAAATGATTATTTCTTTATTCAATTTGGTCATAATGATGCGACGATAAGTGTACCTGAGCGATATGCATCAGTACCAGATTACAAAAACTACTTAAAGACCTATATTAATGGTGCTCGGCAGCGCGGTGCGATTCCGATCCTTGTTACGCCAATGGGCAGACGGGACTTTAATCCAGACACAGGTAAGTTTAACGTCAGTTTCCCTGAATATGTACAGGGGATGAAAGAAGTCGCTGAAGAACTAAACGTTGATGTGGTTGATTTGAGCGCCCGCAGTGTAGCGTACTACAACACGATTGGTCCGGAAGGCTCGCTTTCCGTATTCCTTCAATTAGATCCAGGTATCTATACGGCTTTTCCTAATGGGTCTCAAGATAATACGCATTTCCAAGAATATGGGGCCATTCAAATGGCACGATTAATCTCGGAAGAAGTGAAAAAACTAGATATTCCTTTATCTTCTTATGTAACCGGTATTGAACCTCCAGCCAATATTCCTGTAAAACCTACTAATTTAGTTGCAAGCAGTATTAGTAATGCAGGAGCATTCTTAACCTGGAAAGGGATCGAAGGAGCCGATATCTATAAGGTATATCGTAAGCTTTCAACTGATAAGGAATTCTCGTTAATTGGCAGCGCGACTATCCCGCAACTAAATGTTACTGGAATGGAAGAAGGGAAAACCTACGATATTGTGGTTTCGGCCGTTAACGGAAAAGGGGAGTCTGAGAAATCAGAAATTACCCAAGTCACAACTAAAAAGGCAACATTGAAATATGACTTTGGATTAGCAGGTAATCCAATTGCGGAAGGTTATACTGGCGTCAATCTATCGACTAAATATGTGAAAGAAAAAGGGTACGGAATTGTCGACCCTACTGGCATGATTGGACGGGACCGAAGCACAGGAGGAGATTTGCTTCGCGATTGGCTCGGCTACTTTAATGTTGGCTGGAAATTTAATGTGGATCTGCCGAACGGTCTTTATGCTGTAAAGGTTTATGTAGGAGATTTCTTAGGCAGTGCCAGAACAACCCTCGCCATTGAAGGGCAGGATTATGGGACGATTTCCGCACCGAGTAAAAACTACACTACGAAGGTTGTATCACAAGTATCGGTAAAGGATGGGCAAATGAATTTTAGCTTCGGTGGTTCAACGGGAATTGTAAACGGCTTAGAAATTACTCCGATCATACTTGCCCCATCCGAATTAAAAGTGGAAGAACAGTCGCTGGATATCAACAAGCCATTTGTCTCCCTTTCATGGAAACTTGTTGATGATGCAGAAAAATATAATGTCTACCGAAAAATTGCTGGAACAAAGGATTTTGTATTAGTTGGAAGTGCTAATAACAATTCTTATAAAGACACTACAGTCGATGTAGGTTTAGAGTATGAATATGTGGTCACAACCATTGATCATTCCAACGTGGAAACTGTCCCTTCCTTGCCGCTTGAAGTGAAGATGATAGATCCATCACAGCCGGTACCAGCCCAGCCAAATAACCTAAATGTTGGAGATGTTAATAAAAACGATCTTACCATCAGCTGGGGTCAAGTGGATGGTGCAATCACTTACAATGTGTACCGCTCCAAAAAACAGGATGGCCCGTACCAACTAATTGGCAAATCGAAAAGTCCCTCCTATCAGGATAAGACAGTTTTAACTACGATTTCTTATTTTTACAAAGTGGCAGCCGTGAATGCAGGTGGAATTTCAGAACTTTCTGAAAGTCTTGAAACGCCTGCTGTAACAGTTTTAAAGCGGCAAATGGAAGATATTGATCGGGCGCCAGTATCAATTAAGACAGATGATGGTGTTTACGTAAGCTGGAGAATGCTTGGTACAGATCCAGCTGATATTAGCTTTAACGTCTATCGTGACGGTAAAAAGATCAATGAAACTCCTGTTACAACCAGCACCAACTATGTAGATAAGGACGGAAAAGCAGATTCTGTTTATGAAATCCGAGCCATCATCAACGGTAAGGAAAGAAAATCGCAGGATATGGCTAAAGTATTAAATAAAAATTACATGGACATCCCGCTTCAAAAACCAAAGGATGGTGTTACACCGCTTGGCGACCCGTATTCCTATCGAGCGAACGATGCGAGTGTAGGAGACTTAGACGGTGATGGTAAATATGAACTAGTTTTAAAATGGGACCCTTCCAATTCCAAGGATAATTCACAAGCAGGTTATACCGGAAACGTCTATGTGGATGCCTATGAGATGGATGGTACTTTAAAGTGGCGTATTGACTTAGGTAAAAATATTCGTGCCGGTGCTCATTATTCACCGTTCTTAGTGTACGATTTTGATGGTGACGGCAAAGCTGAGGTTGTTTTTAAAACAGCCGATGGAACCATAGATGGAAAAGGAACAGTGATTGGCAGAGCGGATGCCGACCATCGAAATAGCACAGGTTATATTTTACAAGGTTCAGAGTATTTAACCGTTTTTGAAGGAGAGACAGGAAAGGCGTTGTCAACGGTCGACTATGATCCGCCGCGCGGTGATGTTTCGGCATGGGGAGATTCATATGGTAACCGTGTTGACCGCTTCTTAGCAGGAGTTGCCTACTTAGATGGCGAACACCCAAGCATCATCATGGCTCGTGGATATTACACAAGAACGGTATTGGCCGCGTACACTTGGAAAGAAGGGAAGCTCACTAAGCAATGGGTTTTCGATTCCAATGATGAAGGCAATGGTCACTATGCTGGTCAAGGATATCATACCTTAAGTGTCGCTGATATCGATAAGGACGGCAAGGATGAAATTGTTTATGGTCAAATGGTTGTCGACGATGACGGCAAGGGATTATATACCACTGGTTTAGGTCACGGAGACGCCCTTCATGTCGGCGATTTTATTCCAAATCGTCCAGGACTTGAAGTTTTCGGTGTCCAAGAACATACGGACTCACCATATGGCTATGATATGCGTGATGCGGAAACGGGAGAAATTCTTTGGGGAGTAAAAACAGGTCAGGATACAGGCCGAGGTCTGGTGGCTGACATTGACCCTAGGTACAAGGGTGAAGAGGCATGGGCCATTTCTGGTGAATGGAACAGTCGTGTGGGCGGACTTCATTCAGCAGAAGGGGAAAAAATATCCGATAACATCCCGACAAGCAATTTTGCGATATGGTGGGATGGTGACTTACTCCGTGAATTAGTGGACCATAAATGGGATACAGCAAAAGGTACGGGTATAGGCACGATTGACAAGTGGGATTATAAAAATAACAAACTAGTAAACTTGCTTACGGCAGATGGAACACTATCTAATAATAGCACCAAAGGTAATCCGGTACTTCAGGCAGACTTATTTGGAGACTGGAGAGAAGAGGTCATCTGGAGGACAGAGGATAGCAGTGCCTTACGTGTGTATATGACTACAGAAAAAACGGAACAAAGAATTTACACCTTAATGCATGATCCACAATACAGATTGTCTGTTGCTTGGCAAAATATCGGTTATAACCAGCCGCCGCATGCTAGTTTCTTTATCGGGGAAGGTATGACGACACCGCCCGTTCCAAGTATTGAGGTAGTCAAGAGAAAAGATGTTACAGCCCCGGAAACCGAGCATGAAGTGGCGGGCGAAGAAAAGGACGGCTGGTACAATAAGCCGGTTACTGTAAATTTCACTGCCAACGATGATGAATTTGGGTCGGGAATTGCTGCAACTTATTACTCACTAAATGGTGCAGCAGAACAAAGTGGAACATCTGCAAAGATCGAGAAAGATGGCAAGCATGTCTTACAATATTGGAGTGTAGATAAGTCTGGAAACATTGAACCGAAGAAATCGGTGACGATCAGCCTTGACCAAACTGCACCTGAAATTACCTTCTCGGTAAAAGAAGGGGCCGAGTTTGGTATTGACCAGCAGATCGCTATCAATTGTAAAGTGGTAGATTCTTTATCGGGAATTGCTTCGTCTTCCTGTAAGGATATTTCCACACCTGCCTTTGAACTCGGATTGGACGGTCATTCCTTTAAGGCAGAAGCAATTGATCAGGCAGGCAACCAATCTAGCCAAGCCGTTACTATTCATGTGTTTGTCAACTTTGATAATTTAGGAAACTTAACAGAGCAGTTCCTATCAGCAGAAAATGGAAAAACTACCATTGCAACTGAAGCAGATAGCAAGCAAACGCTCCTTAATTCCTTAAAAGCAAAACTTGCGGCTGCCAAAGCGTCAGAGGAAAAAGGAAATAAAAATGCTAGAGACGGTCAAATGCAAGCGTTTATCAATGAGGTAAAAGCAAAAAGTGAAAAAGTATTCACAGAAAAACAAGTTCAAATCCTAGTTGAATTAGCAGAGTCATTAACGAAATAAAATTGGTTGAACCCAAGGGAGCAGCTTTTTCAGCTACCTTGGGTTTTTTGTGTCCCAAATTATAAAATTAGGGTATTACTACAATAACAAATTCATTCAAATTAGCTAACTGTATTGATTTGTTTTCAAAAATAGAATTAAATTAAAGGGTGACCAATCTGTGAAAGAGTGATAAAAATGTTGGATTTTTCCTTTAAAGCCATAGCCATCACCAATGAAATTGATCTAAATAAAATCGCTTTACAATGCGGAATTCCGAAAAAATTCACTTGGGAGGAACCTTTAGTACTGAGAGGAAACATCCTTCAATCCATTCTTGGTAAAGAAGTGGACAATTCGAAAAGTGTCTTACTATTTTCGTTTGGAAGTGTTGTATTTATTAATCACTCGAATGATGAAGAGATTAACGTTCTGCTAAAATACCTCCAATCCTTTGAGCCTGAAATGGATTTAAAAAACATTGGGAGGTATTCAGACGATTACAGCCTCCACATAAGTGAAACGGAAGCCATTGAATTGACTGATGAATATGTAGTGGTCCCTGAATTTGAGCCCTTTTACCCCGAATTAATTTCTACAGTCCTCGCAAAATCGGTTGCATTAGAGAAAACAGAGGAACAATTAGGGGTCATCCATGACAGGCTCGAAACGATGATTGACCGTCTCGAAAAGGGGAAGCTAAGGATAGGAAATAAAGAACTAGCCAGAACCACAGCGAAGATTCTCCGTCATGACTATAACACGCTTGCTTATATCATGATTTTAGATAAGCCTGATATTACTTGGGCTAGCAGTAATGCCAGCGAATTCTATGACAAAATGATCGACTTTTTTGAACTTAATGATCGTCATAAAATATTGAAAAGTAAAACGGAAATTTTGTATAACATCATTGATGGTTTCTCCACGATTAGCCATTCCATCCGTGGTTTATTCGTCGAATGGATTGTCGTCATTCTCATTTTGATTGAAATTGTTATAACGATCTCACAAATTGCAGGCTGGATTCCTTGAGAATATACTTACTTTTACCTAGAAAGAGTTTAGATTTGTAAAAGGATTGTGTTTCTTTTTGTAATTTTTTAAGTACAAATCCTACCCTGAAGTCCTCTCTTCATGTAGAATAAGATAATGGACAAGCGCTAATAATGAATCAATAATATATCATGGGGGATCAAAGGTGACATATCAACTGAAGAAAAGTTTTAAGATGTTTGCATTAAATTCGAATCGTGAACTTGCTGAAGAAATGGCTAAACTTTTGGGCTGTGAATTAGGAAAGAGTTCTGTCAAACAATTTAGCGATGGTGAGATACAAATAAATATTGAAGAAAGTGTGCGGGGCAGTGATGTATTTTTGATTCAATCAACTTCGCAGCCAATCAATGACAATATTATGGAGCTCT
The DNA here is from genome assembly GCF_018613415.1 of Bacillus sp. ISL-18. GTDB lineage: Bacteria > Bacillota > Bacilli > Bacillales > Cytobacillaceae > Neobacillus. The sequence goes on from NZ_JAGGQG010000006.1 coordinate 306,760, forward strand.
TGGTGATGGTAGATGCCTTGAAACGAGCTTCAGCAAAAATGATCAACGTTGTTATCCCTTACTATGGGTATGCTCGACAAGACCGTACCGCTAAACCACGTGAGCCGATTACAGCGAAGTTAGTGGCAAGACTCTTAGAAACAACGGGTGCCTCAAGGGTCCTTACAATGGACTTCCATGCGCCGCAATTACAAGGTTTTTTTGACATACCGGTCGATCACCTAATCGCTAATCCCATCCTCGGAAACTATTTTGAGAAAAAAGGATTAGAAGATGTTGTTGTCGTTGCTCCGCATAATGGTGCGGTTATTAGAGCGAGGAAATTAGCGAGTATATTAAATGCCCCTATTGCCTTAATAGACCGTAGACAGTCAGAATGTGGTGTATCTGAAATCATGCACGTGATCGGAAATATCGAGGGCAAAAATGCTATTATCGTGGATGACTTAATCAATACAGCCGGAACGATTACTTTGGCTGCCAATGCTTTAGTGGAGAGGGGAGCAAAAGCAATTTATGCATGCTGCACCCATCCTGTCTTTTCTGCTGAAGCGATTAGCCTCATTGAATCGTCTCCAATTAAAGAATTAGTCGTTACGAATACGATTGAAATGCCTGAAGAGAAGCGGATTGATAAAATCACCACTTTATCGGTTGCTCCATTAATGGTGGATGCAATTGAACGTATTCATAATGAAAAAGCAGTAAGTCCGTTGTTTGAATAAAAAAATCCCGCTGTGAGAGTGCTCGCAGCGGGATTTTTTTAAAATTCTATATTATATCGGCGCTTTCAAAGGAGTTATCGGCGCTTTTAAAGCAATTATCAACGCTTTTAATCAATTTATCGGCGATTTCCATGCATTTATCAGCGCTTTTTTTAAAACTATATCAGCGAAAAAAATTCCCCAATCATCCTGATCTTATAAATAAGGACTTTCATGCTTCGCCTTCAGTCTCATCCAGCGGCGTTCCACTTCCTCATCAAACATTTTCAATAGTTCTTGGCTGTCTTCATTTAGCAAATGCTTAGTTTTCCCCATCATTTTCAACCAATCCGTAGTAGGTAATCGCTTGTTTTTAGACTCAGGATCATATGTGAGGGTGGTAATGCCCCGTTCGACCTCGTAAAGCGGGAAGAAACAGGAATTCACAGCCGCCTCAACAATCGACTGGCCCAATTCATCCTTGGATTTCCAGTTCAACGGACAGGTAATCAGAATTTTCCCGTAAACCAAACCTTCATTTTGAGCATACCATTGGGCTTTAGCCGCCTTTTTCAAAAGATCCCGGTCAAAAGCTTCCGTTCCTGTAAAGACATAAGGGATGTGGGTTGCCGCCATAATTTGCGCGGTATCCTTGTGATGAAACGGTTTTCCTTTTTGGAAGGCTCCGACACTAGAGGTACTAGTCATATGTCCCATCGGTGTCGAATAAGAGAGCTGGCTGCCTGTATTCATGTAGCCTTCATTATCATACTCAAGGATGATCATTTTATGGTTCCGGAGTGCCGTTCCAATCGCCGGACCCATTCCGATATCCATCCCGCCGTCACCCGTCACCATCACAAAGGTAAAATCATCGGATAGTCCCAGTTCATCTAATTCACCACGGCGTTTTCGTTCATGGAACATTTCGACAAGACCGGATAATGTAGCCGAACCATTTTGGAAGAGATTATGGATGTAGGTTGCTTTATGGGAACTGTAAGGGAACCCGGTTGTGACGACCATTGCACAACCTGTATGGAATAAGGCGACAATATCTCCTTCTATTCCTTTGAAAAATAACTCTAAGCCTGAGAATATACCGCATCCAGGGCACGCGCCGTGGCCGGAGGCAAGTCGTTTTGGCTTTTTCGTTAAGCTTCGTAATGGCGGGATTTTCACCTTTAATTCTCCGGTTTTCTCATCAGGGGTGACGGTGATTAATCCCGTATTCAAATCTTCTTTTTTCATTGGATTTAAGACGCGTTTCGGGGCGAATTCGGCTTTACCAGGATTATGGCCAAAGTAGTCGAACGGTTTTTCAACGAACCCTTTATCTGCCGCTTCTTGAGCCAATTGGAAAAACAACTCTGCTTCGTCAGCATAGAAATCCTTACCACCTAATCCGTAGACCCGGTTTACCACCTTTGTATGAGAATTCCCAACGGTTTGCAGTGCTGCTCTAACCTCAAGGGCCATATTACCGCCATGAGCCCCATAGGAGTCCGCCCGGTCACCAACGGTAACCGCTTTTACATTTTTCAATGCTTCCGCTAATTTTTGCTGCGGGAAGGGACGGATCATGTTAGGGGAGATCACTCCAGCTTTGATTCCATTTGCACGCAGTTTATCGGCGACATCTTTACATACCTCCGCGGCAGAATTCAGCATGAATACCGCAACCTCGGCATCATCCATCCGATACAAATCAAGAACTGGATATTCCCGGCCTGTTAACTCCGCATATTCATGAGAAATTCTTTCGAACACATGCTCAGCTTTATACATCGCCTCAGATTGTTGGTAACAGTTATTAATATAGTCGGGTTCATTCATATACGGTCCAATTGTCACAGGATTTTCCCGGTCCAAAGCATGAGGGAAGTTCCTCGGCTGTTCGCCAATAAATTTTTGTACATCAGCACGGTGCTTCATAACCTGAACCCGCCGTTTTTGATGAGAGGTAAAATAACCGTCAAACGAGACGATGACCGGCAGGCGTACTTCAGGATCTTCTGCTAGTTTAATAGCAATAATATTCATATCATAAACGATTTGCGGATCACGGGCCATCAAGATCGGCCAGCCAGTGTTTAAGGCAAAATAGAGGTCAGAATGATCACCATGAATATTTAAAGGTCCCGACACAGAGCGATTTACCAAATTCAATACCATTGGAAAGCGGGTTCCGGATTGAACAGGGAGCTGCTCTAACATATATAAAAAACCGTTCGCACTCGTCGCATTAAAGACTCGTCCACCGCCAGTGGCCGCACCATAACAAATACCGGCTGAACCGTGCTCTCCGTCAGCGGGAATTAACACGATATCATGTTCTCCCTTTGCTTTCATTCCATCAAGGAACTGTGCGACCTCAGTCGAAGGAGAGATTGGATAATAGCCCATTACATGATAATTAATTTGATGGGCTGCATAGGCAGCCATTTCATTACCAGATTCAAACACAATACTCTGTTCAATCGTTCCTTTTGAAACAGTTATATTTTCTTGGTTAATTTCGATAGACATAAATTCCCCGCCCTTTCCTTAGTTTCGAATCGCTAGATCAAATAAATGAGGTACACGGTTTTGATCGGCATAGCCGTCGTTGTATTCCCGCTCACTCGTTAAGGCCTCAACAGGACAAGCATGAACACATTTTAAACAGCCTTTACAATATTGATAGTCAATCCCTTGCAGAAACATTTGCGGGCGACCGCGTTTATCCGCTTTTTCTTCCCAAACAAAGCAAAAGTCTGGGCAGGCGGTATCGCAGGCGGCACAATTAATACATTTATCATCATGAAAATGCGGCAGCATTCCGGCACGAGAAATGCTTAAGTCCTTTAAAATACTGTTTCCCGGATTTATGATGGTCCCGCCGATCGTCTGGGTTTCATACCCGAGCAGCGGTTCTGCCCGTTTAAATGGAAGAATCGGTGTCTGTTCATCTACTAAGTAGGTTTGGAATTTGACCTCATGAAAACCGCGATTGAAGGTACGGATGTTGGGCTCGACTAGATGTGGATATTTCTTTTCGAATGTGCGGCGAATCGTCTGCCTCATCGACTCGGGGTCTAAGAAATCTAAGATTCGATAAAGTGCCCCAAGCATGGCGGTATTGGCTTTGGTTTGTTCTTCGAGGGCTATTCCTGTTGCATCTACGATGGCGATGGTCCCGCCAGGAATTTTCATAGCTAGTTTGAGTTCGTCAGGAGTTTTTTGTGAGTTTACTAAGATGGTGCTATCGGGGTAGATCCCACTTGTACAATCGATTGTTTTGAAAAGGGCATCATGGAAAATGCCGACAACATGTGGACGTTCTATTGGTGTGGTGTCGCGTATATTAGTTTCTGGATCACAAAAACGAATATGTGCTTTTACGGGCGATCCTTTTTTCTCGGATCCATAGGATGAAAAGCCGACTCCATTGAGTCCGTTTCCAACAACCCCATCCTCAGAAAGCATCTTTCCGGCCAGGTTGGCTCCTAAACCGCCAATCGATTCGAGACGGATTTCAAAGAAACCTAATTCATTCACTTTTGGTAATTTTGACAACAAGCACTCCTCCAATCTGATCGATCGATAACAATTAGAATTTTATAAATTTTCTATAAATTCTATGATGTTATTGTAACAGGATGCATAATTAGTTACAACAGAATTTTTATTTCAAAAATAGAGATCACTTTTAATAGCGACCTATTCAAGGTATGTTAGATTTTGTAAAAATCAGTTACACTTTTATTTGCATGTTGATATAGTACAGTTCGACTTGTTGTATAACAATAGAAAAGCAATGCCCCAAACCTTAAGTGGTTCGAAGCATTGCCTTTTCTCTTTTGTCATATACCAAGCTATTTGGGGGGGTGTGTGACAAGGTCAACGAGCACAATCTCTTTTTGTGGTTCTTTTAGTATCGTTTCTAATTCGGTGCTCGTAGTTGGGCGGACACCCTTAATTCCAAAACTCTGGGCCAGTTGAACAAAATCAGGGTTTTGAAAGGTTACCCCGGAGCTTTCGCCAAACTTCTTGTTCATTTGCATGACTTCAAGCTTTAACATTGAATCATCCAACACGATGATGGTGAAGGAGAGTCCGAGACGCATGGCGGTTTCGATTTCTGCAAAATTCATGAGGGCACCACCGTCACCGGTTATACAAATAACCGGATCGTTTGGGCATGCTAGTTTAGCCCCGATGGACCCTGGAATTGCAATCCCCATTGTAGCGAGGCCATTAGAGACAATTAACCGGTTCGGGCTATTAGGTTGATAGGTTTTGGCTATCGATACTTTATGTGCGCCGACATCGGAAATAAGTATGGTGTCCTCTGTGGAATGTTTTTCAATCAGCTTGAGAACATTTTCGATCGTTAGTGATTCATCTACTTGTTTATTTATTTGATAGCTTGTTTCTATGTTTGCTTGGAGGCTGCCCGTTGGACTCCATGATTTTGCAGTCAGTGCAGCTTGGTTTAAAGCATGTAGAGTTTTCTTTATATTTCCGACGAGCTCGCCTTTTACCGGATAATATTCGTTCACTTCCGAAGGCAGGGTATCGATATGTAATACTGGGTGTTTGTCTTTGTTCCAGGCATTTGGCAGCTGTTCGACGAAATCGAAGCCGATGACAATTAACAGGTCCGCTTCTTGAATGCCAGGGAGGACAGCATCGTTTTCTTTGAACCCAAAGGTATAAAAATTAAGCGGGTCGTTTTTCGGTAATACCCCTTTCGCCATGAAGCTATGCGTGGCAGGGGATTGAAGGGTGTGGATGAAGGTCTCGAGCTCCTGTGAGGCCTTTTGCCTGATGACTCCGTTTCCAAATAGAATGAAGGGTTTTTTACATGCTTGAATAAGATTAATGGCCTCATTGACCGATTCCATATCAGGAATCATTTCTGGTAGAGACGTAACGGGCAAAGGTGTTTTTGTCATTTGTTCGGCCGCAAAGTTTTCTGGCAAGGTGATGGCGACGGAACCTGGTTTCTCGATTAAGGCTAATCTAAAAGCTTTTCGGATAACGGTGGGCATGGTTTGGCCATCTAGGATTTGTGTAGCCCATTTTGTTACCGGCTCTAACAGCTTGATGATATCGATGTACTGGTGTGATTCGGGATGATGACGTTCGATACCTGCTTGGCCAATTAATGCTACTAGTGGTGAATGGTCGAGCTGTGCGCTTGCAATTCCCGTCACGAGGTTGGCGGCTCCGGGACCAAGAGTTGATAAACAGACGCCTGCCTTGGCTGCTAATCTTCCATACACATCGGCCATAAATGCTGCACCTTGCTCGTGTCTGACATTTACATATTTAATTTTCGTTGATTTGGATAGGGAATCGACGAGATCAAGTGTCTCGGTGCCAACGATTCCAAATACGTATTCAACCCCTTCGTTTTCTAAGCATTCTACGATTACATCAGTAAGTTTCATAATGTCCTCCTATTGGAAAAGGAATGATTAACTATAGTCTTAACTAATACTTGCGGAATCATAAGCAGTGATCTACTAACAGATCTTTCGTGGTAAAATAAAGAAAACAGGTAGAAACTGGGTGATAAGGATGAAAGATAAGTATGTCTGGTATGCAAGCTATGGATCAAATATGAATACGGACCGCTTTTTATGTTATATAAAAGGCGGCAAACCAGAAGGGTCTTCAAAGGTTGAAACAGGTTGTAAAGATCCTTCACTCCCGATAGATTCGTCCACTTTCACGATGAATTTTCCGCTTTACTTTGCAAAGGAAGCAGCTAAATGGGAATCAAAAGGGGTTGCCTTTATTGGTTTAACCCCGGAACCTAATGTTGAAACCTACAGTAAAAAATACCTAATCACGTTGGAACAGTTTAAAGGGATCGTTAGTCAGGAAAATAATGGTCTAGAGATTGATTTGAATTTGGATGAAGTCAGGAAAGACCGTTCAAAAATTTTCCGAGGGAATGCTTGGTATGGAAATATCTTGTATTTGGGAGAAGAAAAGGGGCATCCCATTTTTACTTTTACGGCACCATGGGACATTAATGATGTGGAGTGGAAAAAGCCGTCACATCCTTACTTGAAAACAATTATTAAAGGACTAAAAGAGGACTATTCAAATGAGGAAATTTATCGTTATTTTCATAGTAAACAAGGAATACTGGGTGAATTTATGGATGAGGAGTTACGAAGCCTGATTTTTTAAAGCCAATTCCTTCGTCTACGGTTAAAGAATCTGCTATCATAAACGAAAAAGGAGATGATTGGTAAATGGCAAAACAAGTTCATATTGGAAAAACTGATTTAGTTGTTAATCCGATTGGTCTAGGCACCAATGCGGTGGGTGGTCACAATTTATTTCCGAATCTTGACGAGAATGCCGGCAGAGAATTAGTCCGAACGGGACTTGCTAACGGTATTAATTTTTTGGATACAGCGTTCATCTATGGTCCAAAACGATCCGAAGAAATGATCGGGGAAGTCGTGAAAGAGAGTGGCAAACGCTCCGAGATTGTCATCGCTACTAAAGCAGCCCATAAATTCGCAGGGAACGAAATCGTGGTTGATAATTCGCCTGCCTTTTTAAAACAAGCCGTTGAAGAGGCCTTACAGCGGCTCCAAACTGATTACATAGATCTTTTTTATATCCACTTTCCTGATAAAGATACACCTAAAGATGAAGCTGTTGGCGCCTTACAACAACTAAAGGACGAAGGTAAGATTAGGGCGATAGGCGTTTCTAATTTTTCGATGGAGCAGTTAAAAGAGGCTAACAAAGATGGTTATGTCGATGTCTACCAAGGCGAGTATAACTTATTAGCTAGAGAGGCTGAAAAGGAATTGTTTCCTTATGTGATCAACAACGGCATTTCCTTTATTCCCTATTTCCCGCTTGCCTCTGGCTTATTAACAGGTAAATACGACAAACATACTAATTTAGATGAAAAGCGCGGGAAGTATTTTAAAAAAGATCTCTTTGAAGCGACCTTGGAAAAAATAGAGCGCATTCGTAAAATCGCCAATGATAAAGGAACCGAAGTGTCCCATATTGTCCTCGCCTGGTATTTAACCCGTGAAGCCATTGATGTCATCATCCCTGGTGCAAAACGGCCAGAACAGGTTCTTCATAATCTTAAAACATTAGACATTCAGTTAACAGAATCGGAAATCCAAGAAATTGATCAAATTTTTTATTCATAAAGTAAAGAGCGATGAGAATTAAGACTCATCGCTTTTTTAATGAGAACTTTAGCTGAAATCATAGAAAATAAAAGAAAATTAGAATGATAACTTTACCTAATTCGCCGCAAATTGCCAAAATCCTCCGACTTTTTCCGTATTTTGCAGTTAAAATAGGCAAAAATACTAGATTGGTTGTATAATAAGAAATTGTTAGAAACTATTGGAGGGTAATTACCATGATGGAGTGGACTTTAGCCGGATTGTTTGGGATATCAATTATATTGCTCGTACTATCAATTTCAAAGACGTCTAAACAATCAAAGGCAGAACATAATCAAATTGATTTAATTCATATTTCCACAATGAAGGAAATCAATGCTATTCAAGATTCAATTAGAAATATTGAACTTGATCTCGAAGTAGTCATGAAGGAAGCAGGCGTTCAACTTTCTTCGGAAGACAAAGTCTTCATGCGTGAAGTACTTGATTTAACAAACCGTAATTACTCTACAGAAAGCATTGCTGAAATGAAACAGGTAAGCGTAAATGAACTTGAAAAAATGCTTGCTCCTTACCGCACAACAAAGGAAGGGAGAAAGGTTGCCAATGAAAATTAACTTACTTAGCAGCTTTGCAGCCGGAATGCTGATCACTACGACGATTTGTGGTGCTGTGTATCTTTCTGGAAAAAGTGATTCTGCCAATGTGTCAGTTAAACCGTCTGTAACCACGGCAACCAAGAAAGTTCAGCCTACTTCAGCAGAGATGAAAGCGCAGCTTCAAGAGGAAGGTTATGTTGTTCAAACAAAAGCTGAAAATGATAAGCAAGTCCAGGATGCCAAGGCATCTGTTCAAGCAAAAGCAGCTCCTGCTGCTGCCGATACGACTAAGCCTGTAACACGGGTCGTTGTCAATGTTACGGATGGTATGACCAGCATTGATATTGGAAGAGTCCTTGTCGCGGCGAATATCGTGAAGAATGCCTTTGATTTTTCAAAGGACATTGAAGCGAAAAAGCTGGAAAACAAATTAAAACCAGGTGTGTTCGTGGTGGACAGTAAGATGACCTACGATCAGGTTGTAGCGACTATCTTTAAATAAGTAAAAAAGCCGGTTTCGATCAGAAATCGGCTTTTTATAATAGAATTTTTAAGCAAGAAATTTGATAATCAAAGTAACTATTTTTATAATTATTTTATTACATAAACAAAGGTGGATAAAAAATGAAAATTGTTGCACTTGTAGGCAGTTTACGAAAAGATTCCTATAACAAGCAGTTGGCAAATACGATTCAGGAACGATTCGCAGCTAAATTTGATTTAGAAGTCTTAGATCTTGGAGTACTTCCGCATTATAACCAGGATGAGGAATTAAATCCTGCATCTTCAGTTGTAGAGTTCAAAAGTAAAGTCAAAGAAGCGGACGGCGTGATTATTATAACTCCGGAATACAACTGGTCGATTCCTGGGGTATTAAAGAATGCTCTTGATTGGCTATCACGTGTAGATAAGGTGTTAATTGGCAAGCCAGTTATGGTAGCTGGTGCTGCGACAGGGCTGATGGGAACGTTACGTGCACAGCTTCAATTGCGTCAAATATTAACGGCCTTACAAGTAAAGCTTTTATCGCCAGTTGGTAATGAGATTCTTATTAATCAAGCTATGGCTAAATTTGATGAGAAAACTGGCAGACTAGCAGACGAAGCAACAGTTAAATTTGTAGATGAGGTCGTTGAACGGTTTATTGACTTAATAAAAGAATAGAAATTCAGCCTGTACTCCCTCTTTTATAGAGAGTACAGGCTTTTTTTTGCTAAAAAGAATGGATGTCATATATTCAACTGCCTTTCATACATTTAAGTAGGGAGACAAACCTGTTGATTTTGGGACAAACTACTTGGAATGGGAAAGGGAGACATAGATTCAGATGGACTTCTTACAAGATATTTTAAATAGTTATAGTACGATTTTTTCATTGGAGGCTTTTAAAGAGGTATTTACCAATCCAGCTAGCTGGGGAGTCATTGGTACCTTGATTATTCTTGAAGGCCTGCTGTCGGCTGATAATGCCCTTGTTTTAGCGGTGATGGTCAAACACCTTCCAAAGAAACAGCAAAAAAAAGCCTTATTTTATGGGATATTCGGTGCTTATTTTTTTCGAGTAATAGCGATTGGAATTGGGGTCACATTAACCACGATTCCTTGGATCAAGATTATTGGGGGTCACTATCTGCTTTGGATTGTTTTTCAAAATCTTTTAAATAAAAATGAACAGGACGATGAAGTTCAAGGTCGAAAAAAAGGCTTTTGGAGGACCGTGTTAACGGTGGAGCTGATGGATATTGCCTTTAGTTTTGATAGTGTCATTGCCGCGTTTGGTGTTTCGAATCAAGAGTGGATTTTGCTGCTTGGTGGGGTCATCGGAATCTTGATGATGCGGGGGGTTGCGCACCTTTTCCTTGCTTTAATCGAAAAAGTGCCTGAATTCGAGACAACGGCTTTTATCCTTGTGGCGATTATTGGTGTGAAGATGATCGTCTCCGCCTTTGGATTCCATATGGACGAATTTGTGTTTTTTAGTATCCTAATCGGAATCTTCTTAAGTACCTTCATTATACATTTCATCCGAAAAATAGCCGGGAAAGAAACCACCATGTAAATCCAGAGGGAAGGCAGTGATTATGCCTTCCTTTTTGCTGTTTAGGATTGGAAATGAACATTTCCATTTTCATCGATTTCAATCGTGTTATAGCTTTTAAACACATCCATGTTTGTTATTTCGTGTTTTATGTCATGCGAAAAACTTTCCATGTAGGGTTGATACACTTCAGGTTTCTTTACTAGATGGTACATGGTGACCTTTGTACCATTCTGGATATCAGTTCCTCTTAATAAAAAACGATCGCCGTATAGATTTTTAAAATAAGTTCGTGCTTCCTCGTGACTTTTGAAGTGAGGCATCTGTTCATGATTAATGGAAAAATCCTGATTCATAAACACATTCACCGCTTTCCTATAATATAATAAATATAAACCGGTTTTTGTCAGTTTACATAGTTTTAAACGATTTTCACAACTAGTATTCCCTATTTTAAAAAAATAATGATTCCTCCCTATGGCAATTGAACTATACAAATTTTGATATCCTGCATAAATTATGATAAAAGGGATTATTCCAAATCTCGTTTATGATTTTTCGCCAAATGTTGCGGACATCCTTTTTAAATAGTCGAGATTTTGGACATGATGGATAAGACAAGGCGATTAAGAAAAGGAGGAGAAAGTATTTGATGAATACCCCTTTTGAATATCCGGAAATTTTTTATAATGATGTGATTCTTTATTTAGAAACAAAATGGAACCGCCGCTTAACCGATCATGAACGACATGTGCTGATTGAGGGATATCGATTTGGCCGAATGGTGGAAGCGGAGAGTGAAATCAAAATTTTGTTTGCTAATTAAATGTTGTATGAAAAGGGTGTCCAGAGCTGGACACCCTTTTAAAATCTCCAAGGCTATTGACCTTGTTGATTTCGTAGAGCCTGCTCAGCATAAGCGACTAACCGTTTGGTCATTTCGCCCCCAACTGAGCCGTTTGCTCGTGCGGTCGTATCAGCACCAAGTTGAACTCCAAACTCATTGGCAATTTCCTCTTTCATTTGATTAAGGACATCGTCTGAACCAGGAACCAAAAGTTTGTTTCTACCCATGATACATCACTCCCGACGATTTTTTTGAGCAGCTATACAGATGCTCGTATATAATTTATCCTATTTGGTTTTTTGAATACATATAGTGCGAAACTGCCATTCACTTGGGAAAGGTTTATAATAGGGGAAGGGAAAAGGAGCGTGTTTTTATGTTGGTTGCAGGACAAAAGGAAATGCAGCAAATGGATCACTATACGATTGAAAAACTTGGATTGCCTGGTGTTGTCTTAATGGAAAATGCCGGGGGAAGGGTTGTCGAAGAGATTGTGGCAAGTTCTACTCATGTAAATCCTCGTGTGCTGATCCTTGCGGGGGGCGGGAATAATGGCGGAGATGGGTTCGTGATTGCACGGAGGCTATATGATTTAGGCTTTGACCTCCTGTTATGTTTGGTGGTACCACCTGAGCGGATTAAGGGGGATGCCAGAGTTCATTTTGATGTGTATCATAATCGTCAGTTACCTATTCTTAATCTGCATGAAAGCTCGTTCGAACATGTTGAATCTCAAATTAACCAGGCAGATGTCATTGTTGATGCGCTTTTAGGAACGGGTGTAAGCGGACCAGTCAGAGAACCTTTTGGGTCGGTTATTTCAATGGTAAATAAACATGCAGGGAAAAAGATCATTATCTCTGTGGATATCCCTTCTGGTGTGAATAGTGATAGTGGTAAGGTGGAGGGAACGGCGGTTAAAGCAACAAAGACGATTAGCTTTGTTTTTCCTAAAAGAGGGTTCTTTTTACAAGATGGTCCAAAGTTTGTGGGAGAATGGAAGGCTGTTGATATCTCGGTGCCGCCTTCGATTGTTAAGGATCTTGGACTAGCGATGCCGCGGGTCCTAACAAAAGAGTTGGTGAATAATTCGGTTCCGCTTAGACCCAAACATGGCCATAAGGGGACGTTTGGTCATGTACTGGTTGTGGGGGGATCAAAGTCCTATGTTGGGGCACCGATTTTTTCGGCAAAGGCGGCGCTCAATGCGGGTGCGGGGTTGGTCACATTAGCCTTGCCAGAGAGTATTTATCCTATGGCAGCTGCCCAAAATCCGGAGTCACTATTTTTGCCGCTGGCGGATGAGGAAGGACATTTTTCTGCTAGGGCGATTGATCACCTTTCAACTGTAATACATCAATTTACGAGTGTGGCGATTGGTCCGGGGATTAGCCGGTTTCCTGGAGGTGAGGCTTGGATGAAATCATTGATGTCTTTATTGACAATACAGCCGATTGTCGTGGATGCCGATGCTTTGTATTTCCTCCGCGATGAGTTGGATATGGTGTGGGACTATAAAGGGGATGTCCTGTTTACACCACATCCTGGAGAAATGGCGCGGTTGTTAAATAAGACGGTTAAAGAGGTGGAAGAGGATCGGATAGGTATTGCGAAGACTTTTGCCCAAGATTACGGCGTATATTTGCTGTTAAAGGGACATAGGTCGGTTATTGCGACGCCAGATGGAGATGTGTTTATTAATCCACACGGACATGATGCGCTCGGTAAGGGCGGGAGTGGGGATGTGTTGACGGGGATGATTGCTTCGTTTTTAGCGCAGGGTGCCACACCAGTTAAGGCGCTTTTGACGGCGAGTTATTTGCATGCCAAAGCAGGGGAAGAGAAGGCTGTGGCTTTGTCTAGTTACGGTGTAGGACCTTTGGATTTGGTTGAGGGGATTAGGGAGCAGCTGCGGGTGTTGATGAATTAAAATGGACCCAATGACAGAGGTATATTTGGTTTGGACGGTCAATGATCCGAATTGTCGTTGCCCGAGAGTTAGATTTTTTGGTTGGGATGGTCAATGAAGCGGTCTGTCATTGACCGGGAGTAAGATTTTTTGGTTGGGAAGGTCAATGAAGCAGTCTATCATTGCCCTAGAGTGAGTATTTTTGGCTGTTAAGGTCAATGAAGCGGTCTGTCATTTCCCGCAAGTTAGATTTTTTGATTACGACGGTCAATGAGACCTACTTCATAAGCCGACCCCATCCAAACGGTCAATCCAACCCAACTCGACAAGTAAACCAAACCGTTTTATTGGCCTCCATAGGATGGATCCACTGCCCTAACTGGCCGTGCAGACTTATACCACTGATAGCAAAATATAATAATTAAAACAAGATCAACAACATCTCCGCCATAATACATTAACATTCCGGCCGTTTTCGCCTGTTCCGCAGGCACCCCGACAGGCGGATGAGCATAAATATATTTGGCTAAAATCCCATGACCCGACAAAGCGGTCGCACATACAATCGCACGATACAAGAAGCTCGTTCGGTGTGGTGCTGAATCTATATAAATCATCGACGATGTAAACAAATATCCAGCCAGAAATATATGGATATGAACCAGCACGTGCAAAGGAGCATTATTTTGCATTTCTTGATATAGAGTACTGCAATAAAGCAGCCAAAGACCGCCAATATTTAAAATCGAAGCAATCAAAGGGCTGCTCGCAAAACGTAAAAATTCACTTCTTAAAATCAGGGATAAACGGCGAGCCAGCTTCACATCAACCGTTCTTAGAATCAGCGTCATTGGTGCCGCCAAAACCATAAGAAGCGGTGCCAGCATGCCGAGAAGCAAATGCCCCAGCATATGTGCCATAAAATCGTGATGGGCATGTGCAGCGATGGGTCCCGTAACGGCGGCAAGAGCGCAGCATACACCAATCAGCCAAATCAATACTCGGTAAACAGGCCAATTTTTCCCCGAAAGGATACTCTTAGCCACTCCAAGCAAATAAATCACCAGAGCAAAAATGAAGGGAAGCATAAGGATAAAATCAGCACCCAAGGACCCATGGCTAGGCACCATATGCTGACTATTGACCATGTTCTGAAACAGCTCCCGTTTTTTTAGCAGAACGAATAAGAAGAACGAGGCCGATTAACAGCATCAATACAGACGTGATATGCCATACCATGTCATAGGGTAAGAGGTTGACATGGTAACGGATCTGATGAAGCCGCATCAGTTTATGCTGGATGATCCCATCATATAATTGAAAACTACCTGCGCCAAGAAGCACACCAGCCGCCCATTTTTTTGCCTGCCATACCTTCCTGCGCCGGATATCTGCAACCATAAATAACCCGCCTACTGTAAAAAACCAACTAAACGCATGGAAAAATCCATCCGAAACCAAACCAGCAGCTGTTGTGGCTTTATCGTAAAAATGATGCCAATGAAGGATTTGATGAAAGATGGTCTCGTCAATAAAAGCAACGAGCCCAATCCCAAAAAGCACCCCTGACCAAAGGTTTTTCTTGATGTGAGTGGAAAGATCTTTACTACTTCTAGAATGATTCAAACTCTTCACCTACGTACAATCATTTATTTATCATTCACTTTACCCTTAAAGGACCGTCCATAATCAATCGAAAACAAAAAGACCGCCCGCAAGGACAGTCCCATCATACTAAAAGTTAAAATTATCCGGATCAGCACCAAATCGCAGGTTCTCATTAAGGGCATTAATTTTTTCTATATCGCTCTCTGATAGGGTGAAATCAAAGATATTGGCATTCTCTTTAATACGGCTTTCACGAATCGATTTAGGTATTGTTACGATTTCATTCTGGATATCCCAGCGTAAAATAACTTGTGCGATTGATTTGTGATGGGCCGAAGCAATTTCCTGTAATACCGGATGGTCAAGCAGTCTGCCCTGACCAAGCGGTGCCCAGGCCTCTATTTGAATCTGTTGTTGTTTGCAATAGCTGCGCAGTTCAGGCTGCGCATGAAGAGGATGTAACTCCACCTGGTTCACCATTGGCTTAATTTCAGCAACAGACATCAGATCTTCTAAATGGTGGATGTTAAAATTACTTACTCCGATCGCACGAACACGCTTTTCTTTATATAACTTCTCAAGGACCTTCCAAGTGTCTTTATATTTTTCCTTTACTGGCCAGTGGATTAAATACAAATCAACGTAGTCAAGGCCAAGCTTCCGTAAGCTTGTCTCAAAAGCTTCTTCAACAGAATCATTGCGCTGGTCGCTATTCCATACTTTTGTAGTAATAAAAAGTTCCTCACGGGAAACCCCTGATTCTTTAATGGCTTTACCAACGCTTTCTTCATTCTCATAAAGTGCGGCAGTATCAATGCTTCGGTACCCGGCTTTAATAGCCATTTTTACGGATTCAAGAGCCACTTCACCCTCGGGTACCTTGTAGACACCAAGTCCAAACCATGGCATTTTTACCCCATTATGTAGTGTGGTGCTGGATTGTAAGCTATTCAATCTCTTCTCCTCCTTATCAGTCATTCAATACATAGTATAGTACCGTCAGCATGGAAGAATCAACCAAACAGAATTCCCTATAACAAATTAAGGATTAAGCCGCTTTAATATTGCGGATTCAAGAAGCTTCCACGGCAGTGTCATTTTAAGAAATAGATTCGTCTTCACGCCCTTGCCGATCGGATAACGAAGGTCAGGCGTTCCAGCCGTGCTGGCAACCTGGGCGGCTAGTTTAGCGACATCCCTTGGGTCGCCATAATCAGTTTTGCCATTATTAATTTCTTTTAAGAGGCTCTCCATATAAAAGGTATAAGGCGAATCCGGGTTGTTTTCGAGTTGATCAACGCTCGTCCAAATGTTCGTTTGATATGAACCAGGTTCGATTAAGGATACATCAATCCCAAAGGGACGTACTTCAAGCCTTAAACTTTCACTGTAACCTTCTAGTGCATGTTTGGATGCGCTATAAGCAGATAAACCAGGAAAACCAATTCTTCCGCTGATACTGCTCATATTAATAATTCGGCCTTGTTTTCTAGCTCTCATGAGGGGCAGAACGGCATTCGTCACAGCAATCACTCCAAAAAAGTTGGTTTCAAATTGCCGCCGATAATCTTCTAAAGACAGTTCTTCACTAAAACCTCCGACGGCAACGCCAGCGTTGTTTACCAACACATCAATGTGAGAATAGTTTTCAAGGAATAATTTAAACTGTCGGATCGAGTCACTTGAAGTAACATCCAACGAGGTAACCTGTATATACTTCTCCATTTGTTTTTCTTTGGCGGCCTCGATTAAAGCCTTTGCTTTGTTCGTATCTCTCATTGTTGCAATGACGGTAAAACCCTTCAAGGCCAATTCAATTGCGCAGAGTAAACCAAATCCGCTTGAAGACCCCGTTACAATTGCTGTTTTTCGATCCATTCTGTTTCTCCTTTCAAAGAGGAAAGATTTGGCAGGGGGGAATTATTAAACATTATAGGTAAAAAAACAGGCTGCCCTTAAAAGGCAGCCCTTTGGTTTTAACTTACACTTACAAGTTTGTTAGCTGGGAGCAGCTTCTCTAATGTTAATTTCTCTTCGTCCGTTAATGGCACCAATGGCAAACGTACTTCACCAACATGGATACCGGTCATATTTAGGGCGGCTTTCACAGGTGTTGGGTTCGGTGCAGCAAATAAGCCCTTCATCAGTGGGAGGAGTGTGCGATGTGCAGCTGCAGCTTCATCAAGTTGTCCATTTTTAAATTTTCTCACCATGTCCTGCATTTCGTTTCCGATAATGTGCGAAGCAACCGAAACCACTCCTGTTCCGCCAATGGCTAAAACTGGAAGGGTTAACCCATCATCGCCACTATAAAGGGAGAAATGATCAGGCGTTTTACTTATGATGTCTGCCATTGCATCTAAGTTGCCGCTTGCTTCTTTAACAGCCACGATATTATGAATCATTGAGAGGCGAACAACAGTATCAACTGACATGTTAACACCACAGCGGCCAGGGATATTATACAGCATGACTGGTAAAACTGTTGATTCGGCAATCGCTTTAAAATGTTGATAGATTCCTTCTTGCGAGGGTTTGTTGTAATAGGGAACAACTAGTAAAATACCATCTACACCCGCTTCAGCAGCAAGTTTCGTTAACTGAATGGAGGCACGTGTATTGTTGGAGCCAGTACCAGCTATAACCGGCACCCGTCCGGCTGCTTCCTCCACCACTAATTTAAATAATGCTACTTTTTCTTCCAATGTTAGAGTAGGAGACTCACCAGTTGTACCGGATACGACTAAGCCTTCTGTGCCATTTTCAATTAAATAGTTAACTAACAATCTTGCGGCGTTAAAATCTACATCACCATTTTGATCAAATGGTGTAACCATTGCGGTTAATACTTGGCCAAAATTCATTTTTTCTCACCCTTTGTAATTTTTTTTATAAATTAGAGGGGTAAGGCCAATCTGATGTCAACGCAAAAAAGCAACAACGAGGGTCGCTGCTGCTGTAGAAACATCAAAATAAAGTTCCTATGCGTGAGATAGCCCTCCATATAGTTTCCTATATGACAATTCTGTGCTTATTCAACACAGAACCAGCTTCAAGACCAATGAGATCCTATCCGCTTCGGCAAATTCCCCTTTCCACCATTGTCATAGGACCTCATTATCCTCATATAGCGTACTGATGGTCTTTGCGCCTCTATCCTCACTTCAAAAGGTATTGAAGTAAGAAAGTATGTAATTATTAGTAATATATCAAATTATTTTGATAAATACAAGAAAAATAAATTGCCAATTTCTTAAAAGGTAGGAATCATGGGGGACGGTTCTCTTGCTTCAAAAGAAGCAAGAGAACCGTCCCCGTGCATCTATTTTGCATAGAAATTTTCTGTATAGTAGGGTTGGGATTCATTATTAAAGGCGACGCCAACACCTAGATACTTGTAGCCTTGTCGTAAAATATTTTCTCGATGTCCGAGTGAATTCATTAAGCCTTCATGGGCAAAAATACTGCTAAATTGCCCATATGCCAGGTTTTCGCCAGCTAATTGAAACACGATATGATCTGCAGCCATCCGGTCAAACGGTGATTGGCCCTTAAGATTGGTGTGGTCAAAATAATGATTCACGGCCATATCTGTACTATGCTTGCGGGCGGTCGCTTGGACATGTTGATCCCATGTGAGGACGGGAAGCTTGTGCTGGACCCGGGCGGCGTTGGTTAAATCAAACAATTGATACTCAAAGCCCTCTTTTAATTGCGAACTTGCTTTCGGGTAAATATCGAGTTTCTTATTTTCTAGATTCTTGCTAATCAATTGGACGGCAGTAACTGTATCTCCTTGATGTTTATCATAAAATATGGTGATATAGTCATTATCACGCAGGAAAACATCATAGTCTTCCTGATCGGATAGTTTATATAATACGAGCCCTTTTTGAATCGTCGTTAGCGGTTTACCCAGTATGTTGCGAACTGTCTGTTTAGCGGTCCCTAATTTAATCCCATTTTTAGAGGCTATTAAATCTTGGTTCGTATATAGTCCGGCTACTTTATGATTATCATCATACATCACCATAAAAAAATTGCGGTAATGGTCATGATAGGTATTCCATGTGGTACCATAGTCATTTAGAGTAGAACGAATCGGAGTACCCAGGTTTTCAATTAAATCATCCCGGTTATCACCAAGTTCAATATTAAAAATGGAAAATTCCTGTTGGGCCGGTGTAGTTAATTCTATCTTCGCCTCTTTTTTTGATTCGATTGGTTGTTGGTTCTCTTGACGGTTATTTACTAGAACACCAAGCTGTTTCACGGTAGACTGGACTTCGCGATAAATTGCTTGGATGGTCTCGGTAATGTTTGAGTTATCCTTCAGTGTATTCATTTCAGAAATGTCTTTTGTAAGGCTTGTATGATTAAATTGTTTTTCTAAGAAAGGCCAAGATGAGTGGATTAAAAATAAAGCTACAATAATCATTAGAAAACGAACCATCGATTTCCCTCCATTCTATTAAAATTTTAACCAATATTCTTTAAATATATAAGTAATATGCTTATAGAAGCAACTGGTAGAATACAGTATTTTAATATAATTTTATAATTGAAAACGTTTTCAAAGTTATCGATCCGAACCATACAATTCTATCTGAAAAACGGCTTATTTAGTGCTTTTGAACTACTATTAGTAAAACTATCCACTTGTTCAAAGTTTGTTCAATATTTCACAAACTATTATCGTGTTTTCGTGTTATGATGTAACCATAAAGAAACAAGGAGTGATAAGACATGATGATTTGTGAATGGCAAACCTTCTCAACAGATTCTGAAACTTATACCCAAGAAATCTTCGAAGAATTAGTGGGTGACCCATTTGAAGCAATGCTTATGAAAGAAAATGAAGAGATCCCATGTTGTATTTGGACAGTTAATTATGTAGTCATTGTTAAAAAATACTCCAAAGTGCTAACCGAAATCTTATTTGAAAAAATCCCACGCAATCCAGTGTGTGAATAAACCAATTTTTGCTTTCTTATTTACTTATAGTTGTGAAATACTTCACAACTATAATATTGAAAAGTTGCTTGTCGGAAATCTAATTTTTTTATACTAATATGTGAAATGATTCACATAGATAATAATTGGAGGGAATATCATGTCAGTAGTAGAAAAGCAAGTAAAAGGCAAACAGGATGTAACAAACATGATTAATGTCTTGGTTGAAAAGGGTTTAAAAGCTTTAGAGGAATTTAGAGGTTTTGATCAAGAGATGATTGACGAGATTGTTAAGCAAATGGCACTTGCAGGTCTTGATCAGCACATGCCTCTAGCCAAACTCGCTGTCGAAGAAACTGGAAGAGGCGTTTACGAGGATAAAATCATTAAAAATATGTTTGCAACCGAGTATGTCTATCACAATATTAAATATAACAAGACAGTTGGTATTATCAATGAGAATGAACACGAAGGCATGATTGAAATTGCCGAGCCAGTGGGTGTTGTGGCAGGGGTAACACCTGTGACCAATCCAACATCAACTACCATGTTTAAATCACTCATTTCCATTAAGACACGGAATCCAATCATCTTTGCATTCCATCCATCCGCACAAAAATGCAGCAGTGAAGCGGCCAGAGTGTTAAGGGATGCAGCCATTAAAGCAGGGGCACCAGAGAATTGTATTCAATGGATTGAAACACCTTCTTTAGAAGCAACACAAGCACTTATGAACCATAATAAAATATCCATGATTCTGGCCACTGGCGGTGCGGGCATGGTGAAATCCGCATATAGCTCAGGAAAACCAGCTCTAGGAGTTGGACCAGGAAATGTTCCATGCTACATTGAAAAAACAGCTAATCTTAAACAAGCGGTGAATGACTTAATTCTTTCAAAAACATTCGATAATGGTATGATTTGTGCGTCTGAACAAGCCGTTATTATTGATAAAGAAATTTACAAAGATGTAAAAAATGAAATGATCGCTAACAACTGCTATTTCTTAAGTGAAGAAGAAAAAGAAAAGGTAGAAAAATTAGTCATAAACGAACATTCTTGTGCAGTTAACCCTGATATTGTCGGTATGCCTGGATTTAAAATTGCTGAAAAGGCTGGAGTGACGGTTCCGGAAGGCACAAAAATCCTTATAGCGGAATTGAAGGGTGTGGGTCCTAAGTATCCGCTGTCTAGGGAAAAATTAAGTCCAGTTTTAGCTTGCTATAAAGTGAATTCAACAGATGAAGGCCTAAAAAGGGCAGAAGAAATGCTTGAATTTGGCGGTTTAGGGCACTCTGCTGTTATTCATACCAATGATCAAAACGTAATTAAACAGTATGGTTTACGTATGAAGGCAGGACGAATCATTGTCAATGCTCCATCTTCACAAGGTGCCATCGGAGATATCTATAATGCTTATATGCCATCCTTAACACTTGGCTGCGGAACATATGGCGGCAACTCTGTTTCAACAAACGTAGGTGCAGTTCATTTAATAAATATTAAGAAAGTAGCTAAGAGGAACGTGAATATGCAGTGGTTTAAGGTGCCATCTAAAATCTATTTTGAGAAAAATTCAACTCAATATTTAGCAAAAATGCCGAAAATTTCTAAAGCTTTTATTGTTACTGACCCTGGAATGGTGAAATTAGGATATGTGGACAGAGTCCTTTACTACTTACGGAAGCGTCCGGATTATGTACATTGTGAAATTTTCTCTGATGTTGAGCCAGATCCATCTATCGAAACGGTTATGAAGGGCGCCGAAATGATGGCAAACTTCCAGCCTGATGTGATTATTGCCCTAGGCGGCGGGTCTGCAATGGATGCAGCTAAAGGAATGTGGCTGTTCTACGAATATCCAGATGCTGAATTCTTTGGCTTAAAACAAAAATTTCTTGATATTCGTAAACGGATTGTCAAATATCCTCATTTAGGTCAAAGAGCACAGTTTGTTGCGATTCCAACAACATCCGGTACAGGTTCTGAAGTCACATCTTTCTCTGTTATTACGGATAAAGAAGCCAATATCAAATATCCTTTAGCTGACTATGAGTTAACACCGGATGTTGCCATTATCGATCCGCAATTTGTTATGACGGTTCCAAAACATATCACAGCTGATACTGGTCTCGACGTCTTGACACATGCAATTGAAGCCTATGTATCTTGTATGGCAAATGATTTCACTGATGGACTAGCGATGAAAGCTATTCAGCTTGTATTTGAATACCTCCCAAGAGCTTATCGAAATGGCCAAGATGAAGAAGCCCGCGAGAAAGTGCATAACGCATCTACCATTGCCGGCATGGCCTTTGCGAACGCATTCTTAGGCATTAACCACAGCTTAGCCCATAAGCTGGGGGCGGATTTCCATATTGCACATGGACGTGCAAATGCTGTTCTATTACCGCATGTTATTCGTTATAATGCAACAAAGCCTAAGAAGTTTACGGCGTTCCCTAAGTACAATCACTTCAAGGCCGACAAGCGCTATGCTGAGATTGCAAGAACGTTAGGTTTACCAGCAGCTACTATTGAAGAAGGGGTAGAAAGCTTGGTTCAAGCGATTATCCGCTTAGCTCAGGAATTGGAAGTTCCAATGAGTCTTGCCGCAAATGGGATAGATTCAGCAGAATTTGAGAGTAAGATTGACTTACTATCCGATCGAGCTTTCGAAGATCAATGTACAACAGCAAATCCTAAACTTCCGTTGGTAACAGAATTAGCTGAAATCTATCGCTTAGCGTACAAAGGTATTTAATGAAAGTACAAAAAACTCAAGCCTATTGGTTTGAGTTTTTTGTTGTTTTTAAAAACTCCTTAGAAAAACGATTTGACTATATCTTCATGCTTATTACATTCAGTACAGGTATATTCGATTTCAAGGGCGTCTTCTCGAACCATGTGTTCTGTTTCCTTTTGGCATTGCTCACAATATAGAGTTCTTGGGATTTCGATCATTTTGTCAGCCATCCTTTTCGTTTTTTTCGAGCTGTGTGATTATAAGTTTAATATCCCAGATATCAGTTGAAAAATTCCCTAAGGATATATAATATTTACCACATTTAGGTTGACATTAACTAAGTAAAGGTATGAAAGAGTAGAAGGGGGAATTTTACATGGATAAAAACACGATGGAAACATGTACCAAGATTCTAAAAGATGCCAAGAACATTATTGTTCTGACTGGTGCGGGCATTAGCACGGAATCAGGTATCAAAGACTTTCGTTCGCGAACAGGGATTTATAAACTGGCACCTGAATACATCCTTTCGCTCGATTATTTTTATAAATACCCAAAAGAATTTTATCAGTTTGCGATTGAAAATTTGTACCACCCAGAGGCCGTTCCAAATAAAGGTCATCAAATCCTGGCGAAGTGGGAGAGAGAAGGTAAGGTAAGCTCGATTATTACCCAAAATATTGACGGTCTTCATCAAAAAGCAGGCAGCACGAATGTAATTGAGTTTCATGGAACAATCAAAACAGCCACCTGTCAAAACTGCGGAAAGACTTATGCTATTAGTGAGATGATTACTCGGTTCGAAACAATCGAGGATTTTTATGTGTGCAGTCATTGTAAAACAAAACGGAAAGAAGACCAGTTCATTAAACCGGATGTGGTTTTGTTTGGGGATACTGGTGAATGGTTTTCAATGGAAGGGTTTAACCATATTCTTAATCAAATTCGCAAGGGAGACTGTTTATTAGTATTAGGAACCAGTTTAAAGGTAACGCCTTTCTCCACCTTTCCGCAATATAAAAGTGCCGGGGTCCCGGTTATTATTATTAATAAGGGAGATACTCCATACGACTTTGCACCGAATACCTTTGTTATAAAAGAATCAATTGGAACAACACTTATGACGATGAATGAAAATGTTAACTGACAAAATTAAGCTCGGGGGACATTCTGTATGTCGGGTGGCCCTGAGCTTTTTTCGGACGAGGATTTAAATTCACTTTGTCTTTAGTGATTGGAATGATATACTTTAGTTGCCAAAATTTGGCCAGTAATGAATAGGATAGATGAATCGGAGGAGAATATCATGTTTACTTCTATTAATGAATTTAGCCAAGAATGGAACCAGGAAGCTGCATCTACCCAAAAGGTTTTGGATGCCTTAACGGACGAGTCGCTTCAACAACCAGTATCCTCAGAGGATCGAACATTAGGCAGAATTGCCTGGCACATTGTTACCAGTACTCCTGGCATGATAAATGAATTTGGAATAACGATTACCAATGTGGAAAACGCGGACAGAACCCCTGCATCTGCACAAGAAATTGCTGACACTTTTAGAAAGGTCAGTGCTGATGTTGTGGAACAAGTACAAAAACAATGGACAGATGAGTCATTACAGGAAATGCAGAATGTGTTTGGGATGAATATGCCAAAGGCGGCCACACTTTCACTTTTAATTAAACATATTATTCATCATCGCGGACAGATGACTGTTTTAATGCGTCAAGCAGGGTTGCAGGTTCCTGGAATCTATGGTCCGTCAAGAGAAGAATGGAGCCAAATTGGAATGGAAGCACCAGCACTATAAAAAAGCGAAGATTGTTTATTTAAGGTAACAATAATTATATTATGTAAACTGATAGCGGATATATTAAAAGATGCCTGGTTTAGATTAATCAAACCAGGCATCTTTTTTTCGGTTATTTTTTAGCCTGTTTATATAATTCGATTGTTTTATAGCCTTCGCCTAAAACCGTCTCCATTTCAAGCTGACGTTTTTCCTGTGTTTCTTTTCTTTTTGCGCTATAGATATAGCGGGCCCAATCCTTTTGATAGCCTGGTGTTAATTCATTGTATTTGTTTAACAGTTCCTCATTTTTTTGCAGGTACTGTTTAATATCATCAATATGAACAATGTAGTCATCCACACATTGGCTGCTTTTGCTGCTGGCCGATTTTTTCGGCTTTTTGGGGGTGGACTTTAAACCAACAATAGTAAACACATCATTTAGGCTTACCATTCTGGCAAACTTGATGTTGCTGTTTAGCACATATCCGTCCTCATCGGAAGGGAGGGCACTAATAAAACTGTCACGGTCTATGTATTCTTTATATACTTTATTGTTCTTTTTTGGGTAAGCGAAGTATAAATAGCCATTGTCCTCTAGCAATTTTTTCTCAATTACATTTTGAAGTTCTCTTGTGAATTCCTCTAAGCTAAAAATAAAACTAAAGATAAGATCATAAGTATCTTTTTCAATAGAGGAGTCATACTCTAGTTCTTGGAATTCATCGATTTGTTCAGGTTTATGGAGGATAAGTTTGTTTGCATATTTCTCCAAGTTTAATTTATCCACTACACTTTTTGGGGCAGCCATGATTTTACTCCTTCACATATAAAAATTTAAGCCAGCTCTTTCTCATCTTAGTTTAGCACTTCAGGATTAATCAAGTTTTTAGGGCGCTTGCCTGTTAACCCCGCACGTAAATTTTCGACGGCAAGTTCAGCCATTTTCAGTTCTGTTTCATAGGTTGACGAGCCGATATGTGGTGTTGTGACAACATTTCGGAACTGAAGCAGTGGATGGTCCTTTTTTACAGGCTCTATTTGATAAACGTCCAAGGCAGCACCATGAATTTCTTTCTTCTTTAATGCATCTATTAATGCTGCTTCATCAACCGTTTTACCACGGGAACCATTTACAAATATACAAGACTTCTTCATCAATTTAAATTCTCGTTCGCCAATTAAATGCTCCGTTTCAGGGGTTAAAGGCGTCATCAAGCAGACGAAATCGGATTCTTTTAGTAATGTATCAAGGTTACAATAGGAGGCATGATATTTTTCTTCTGCCTCTAAATTACGGGTTCGATTATGGTACAAGATATCCATATCAAATCCTAAGTGTGCCCGTTTAGCGATGGCGGAGCCGATTTTACCCATACCGATTATTCCAAGGGTTTTATGGTGAACATCTATCGCATATTCGGCGGTGGTTAAATGTCCTTGCCAGTTTCCAGATTTCACAAAGTGGTCCAATTCTGCAATACGGCGGGCAGAAGCTAGGAGGATTCCGAAAATGGCATCTGCTGTCGTATCTTCGAGGACGCCAGGCGTATTCGTTCCCATCACGCCGCGTTTCGACATCACCTCAATGGAAAGATTATTATAGCCGGTGGAATTATTTGATACGATCTTCAACTTTGGTGCTCGATCAAGTAGTTCCTGATCGACCGGCAGTGTCAGTCCGACAATCCCTTCCACATCCTTAAGTGCCTCTAAAAAAGCCGGATCAGTTTTTGGATTAACACTATCAAAAATTTGCACTTCAAAATGATCGTCTAGTTTTTCAAGTACTTCGGTTAATTCAAGGTTATAAGCAATGACTTTTCGTTTCACTTGTACCATTCTCCTCCTAAATTGGAAGTCTAATATATGCCTCTATAAAGTGACATAAAGCTAGATAGGTGTCAACAATTCTGAAAACAAATTGATCGTTTTGCAAAAAATGAAGATTTTGTGTATGAAGGTAATTTCTTACACCGAACACATGCTTACTATACTATAATAAGGTATAGAGTATGTGAAGGAGTGAGCAAACTGTGGTCTATGAAAAAAAGAAAGTAGTTATTTTGGGTGGAGGCTATGCAGGATTAATGACAGCTGTTTCGCTGCAGAAAAAGGTCCATCCTTCTAGAATAGACGTTTATTTGGTAAATAAGAATGATTACCATTATTTCACGACAAAGGTGCATGAAATGGGTGCAGGGACAGTGAATCCCGAGTCCATCAGGCTGCCAATCCGAGACCTTATTGACCCTCATTTTGTCACGTTTATCCAAGATGAAGTCATAAACTTAAATCTTGAAAGAAAAATAGTAGAGTGTAAAGATCATACGTTACCATATGATTATGTAGTCTTTGGAATTGGCGGTGCACCAAAAAACAATGAAATTCATGGATTAACCGAGCATGGTTTTTTCTTATTTGATTGGGAAGGCTCGTACCGGCTTAGGGAGCATATCGAAAAGCAATTTTTAGAATATGGCCAAAATCCAAGCGGGCCATTAAATTTGGTCATAGGAGGTACGGGGTTCACGGGAATGGAATTTATTCATGAATTAAAGGAAAGAATTCCTCGTCTCTGTAATTTGTATGGAGTCGAAAGGGAGGATGTCCACATCCTAATTATTGAACCTGGGAAGAAAATTCTCCAAGGCTACCCTGAGGCGATAGTGGCTGATACAACTAAATCATTGAAAAAGATCAACTGTGAGTTTTTAGTAGGAGTTTCAGTCTCACAGGTGGAATGTGACCAGATCCGATTAGCAGACGGAAGGGTAATCCCAACGAAAACGTTTGTTTGGGCCGGAGGAGTTCAAGGGAATCCTATTCTCCAGATCGAGGAATTTGAGCGGATGGACGCTCGTGTCAGGTTAAATGAGTTTTGTGAGGTCCCTAATTACCCCGATGTGTATGTCTTAGGTGATGCATCTGTAAGCTTTAATGAAAAGGGAGAACCGTATCCTCCCACAGCACAGATTGCCATTCAACAAGGTCAATATTGTGCCTATAATATTGCAATGAAAATATACGGGCAGCCGGCAAAACCATTTCACTACATCTATAGAGGGATGGTCATGTCGCTGGGAAGTAAGAATGCTTCAGGTATTGTTTATCATCATCATATTAATGGCAGGTTGGGCTCGTTCATGAAATGGTTAATCGAAATGCGGTACTACTTTATGCTTGGGGGACTACGCTTAGTTCGGAAAGAATGGAAGAGCGCTGAGTAAATAGAGGTGGTCTTAACCGAAAGAAAATAACCCACAAGATGAAATAAGGTCAAAATAGCTAGAATATGCCCTCATAAATGAGGGTTTTTTTGATTTTTTTTATTGAAATGAATACGTGGTACTATACAAACTAGCCTATTATTTTGCTAAAATAGTAAGTAATAAGTTTGGGAAAAAAGTACTTTTTATGATAAAGTTAGTTTTCTGAATAATGAAGTAATGATTGGTTTAGGAGGAGAAGCGAATGTGGGATCTTGACATGAATATAGATCAAATTGCAAGAATAAAAGTAATTGGTGTTGGCGGCGGAGGAAATAACGCGGTTAATCGAATGATTGAAGATGGAATACAGGGTGTAGAATTTATTGCTGTGAATACAGATGCCCAGGCTTTAAATCTTTCTAAAGCGGAAATTAAAATGCAAATTGGCGCCACCTTAACAAGAGGTCTTGGTGCTGGTGCCAATCCGGAAGTCGGCAGACGAGCAGTAGAAGAGAGCAGAAAGCAGCTGCAAGAAGTATTAGACGGAGCAGATATGGTATTCGTAACGGCAGGTATGGGCGGAGGTACTGGGACAGGTGCCGCTCCAGCTATTGCAGAAATTGCCCGAGAACTAGGTGCTCTTACGATTGGGGTTGTCACACGTCCGTTTGGCTTTGAAGGCAAAAAACGAGCAGTCAATGCTGCCAGCGGAATTGAATTAATGAGAGAAGCGGTAGACACTCTCATTATTATTCCGAATGACCGTCTCCTTCAGATTGTTGACAAAAAAACCCCAATGTTAGAAGCATTCCGTGAGGCAGATAATGTCCTTCGCCAGGGTGTTCAAGGTATATCTGACTTAATTGCGGTTCCAGGACTCATTAACCTGGATTTTGCCGATGTAAAAACGATTATGACGAACCAGGGAACGGCGTTAATGGGCATTGGGGTGGCGAAAGGTCCAGATCGTGCCGTTGAAGCAGCGAAAAAAGCGATCTCCAGTCCTTTACTAGAAACCTCAATTGATGGAGCGCAAGGTGTGTTAATGAACATTACTGGCGGCAGTAATTTAAGTCTTTATGAAGTACAGGAAGCTGCTGACCTAGTCGCGTCCGCCTCCGACCATGAATTAAATATGATTTTTGGCTCTATCATTAACGACAATTTAAAAGACGAAATTATGATCACGGTCATTGCAACAGGGTTTATGAATAGCGAAAATGAATTACATAGACCTTCTGCCGCTCCTGTGACGGAAGCTCCTACTCAGCCAAAACGTGAGGAAAGTTTTAAGCATAATGTCTATGAGCACGAAGGACAAAGGCAGCAGCAGGATGAACAAATATATGAATACAATCGTTCCTACCAGGGTCAAGAAGAATCACTGGATATTCCAACTTTTTTACGAAATCGGAACAGAAGACGATAATTGATAACACTCCCTATTCACTGTTTTTTGAATGGGAGTGTTTCTTTTTATGTGTGGGAGAGGTTCCTTCTTGTTTTGAAATCGGAACTTTGTCTTTCCACCATTTTAAAAAGTATGATTAATAATTCGGTTTTAGATGAAAAATAGTTTTAAGGTACGTCTTGATCAGGGTATCAAATAGATATGAGTATGGAATTTTTGGACTCCTTGTATAAAATAGTGGATTGAATGTACTCGCTTTTATAAAAACTCATTATTAATGATTATTTTTCCATTGCAATACTTGAACCAAAGGTATAAGATATACTTTATGCGAATTTAACGTACAAAATATAAACAAAGCTTCCAAGGGGGAAACTAAATGGAAAAAACCAAAAATCATGCTGATCGTCCACCTTACGGTGTTATTGCGGTATTAATGGTCGGTGCCTTTATCTCATTTTTAAATAATACGTTACTAAACATTGCACTGCCTTCTATCATGAAAGACTTAAATATTGAGGCATCAACTGTACAGTGGTTAACTACAGGTTTTATGCTTGTAAACGGAATTTTAATTCCCATTAGTGCTTACTTAATACAAAAGTTTTCCGTTCGGAATATTTTTCTAGCAGCTATCGGGTTATTTACTGCCGGTACTCTTCTTGCTGGATTTGCCCATGTATTTCCGCTGCTGCTAGCAGGACGGATGCTTCAGGCTTCTGGCTCAGCCATCTTAATGCCTTTGCTAATGAACGTTATGCTGGTAAGCTTTCCTATTGAAAAAAGGGGAATGGCAATGGGCGTATTTGGACTCATTCTCATGTTTGCTCCAGCGATTGGACCTACTTTATCAGGATGGATTGTAGAGCATTATGACTGGAGAATGCTTTTCCACTTTATTACACCAATCGCGATCCTTGTTCTCTTAATTGGTTTATTCTTGCTTAAGGATAAAAAGGAAAAAGTTAATCTTCGTCTCGATTTCTTATCAGTTATTCTGTCAAGTGTTGGATTTGGCGGTATCCTTTACGGCTTTAGTTCGGCCGGTAGTAAAGGATGGGACAGCCCAGAAGTTTACGGAACGATTATGCTCGGTATTATCTCATTGTTCCTATTTATTTACCGTCAAATTAAACAAGAAGCACCACTATTGAATTTCCGGGTTTATCGATATCCTATGTTTGCCTTATCATCATGCATCGCTATGGTCGTAAATATGGCGTTATTTTCCGGGATGATTCTACTGCCTATTTATACGCAAAACCTTCGGGGAATTTCGCCAATGGATGCAGGACTATTGCTCATGCCAGGGGCAATCTTGATGGCCTTTATGTCGCCACTTACCGGGAAACTGTTTGATAAAATTGGCGGAAGAATTCTTGCTGTAACGGGTTTAACCATTATTGTGGTAACAACTTATGCTTTTAGTAGATTAACGCTGCATACAACGTATACACATTTGATCATTATCTATTCGATCCGTATGTTGGGGATGTCGATGGTTATGATGCCGGTTTCTACGAATGGGCTGAATCAGCTTCCAAAGCGTTTGTACCCACATGGAACGGCAATGAATAATACCTTAAACCAGGTTGCAGGTGCGATTGGGACAGCCTTAATGGTTACGATTATGACAAACCGTGCGGAATCACACGCTAAAGAACTTGGTAAGGCAGCGATGCAGCATTTAACGGCGCCGCCAACAAAGGCAGCTCTAGCGGAGATGAAACAACAAATCATGATGCAATCCATGCTAGAAGGAATCAATTTCTCATTCTTAATCGCTACTTTTATTGCAGCAGTCGCACTCGTCCTATCCTTCTTTATTAAACGATCCAAACAAGCAGAAGATCTAGAAGGAAAAAGCCAAGCAAAACCTAGCGAGAAGAAAATCCCTTCAAAGTTAGCTGAAAATTAAGGTGCCTGACACCATTTGTTATCTAAATAAGTTGATTAAGCTCATTTCTTTTCGGAGAGATGAGCTTTTTTCTTCTAGGTGGAAATGATTGCGCTTTATTTCGAAAAATTCGCAAAATAAATTTTAATGAAAGCGTATGCTATAATGAAAATAAAACGAACAGCAAGGGGTAATTGCAATGTTGAAGGATTTTTTCATGGATTTATCTCAAAATCAATTTTTAAATACTGCTGCTAAAAAGTATGGCTTAAAAATGGGGGCACAAAGTGTTGTTGCGGGAACTAATATTCCAGAAGTAATCAAAAGTATTAAAGAACTTAACGCTCAAGGGATTTCTTGCACAGTCGACAATTTAGGGGAGTTTGTTTTTAAAGAAGAAGAAGCAGTTGCTGCGAAGGAACAAATTCTTAAGGTGATTGAGGCCATCCATGAAAATCAAGTGGATGCACATATTTCATTAAAACCCACTCAAGTCGGATTGGATATTGACTATACCTTTTGCTTAACTAATATAAGAGAGATTGTCCACTTGGCTAGCCAATATGATATGTTTGTCAACATAGATATGGAAGACTATAAACATTTAGAGCTGACCTTTAATTTATTGGACGAACTTTCGCTTGAATATGATAATGTAGGTACGGTGATTCAGGCCTATTTTCATAAAGCATTAGACTATCTCGAAAGATATAAAAACCATAGAATCCGTATTGTAAAGGGCGCCTATAAAGAGTCCGCCGACATTGCTTATCAAGATAAAAAGGAGATCGATGCGAACTATATTCAATTGATTGAATGGCATCTTTTGAACGGGAAATTTACTTCGATTGCCACACATGATCATCGAATTATTAATCATGTGAAGAAATTTGTCAAAGAAAACCATATTCCGAATGATCAGTTTGAGTTTCAAATGCTGTATGGATTTAGGAAAGACCTGCAATTAAGTTTAGCGAAAGAAGGATATAATTTCTGTACGTATGTTCCATTTGGAAATGATTGGTACGGATATTTCATGAGACGATTAGCCGAAAGACCGC
The DNA here is from genome assembly GCF_018613415.1 of Bacillus sp. ISL-18. Taxonomy (GTDB): domain Bacteria; phylum Bacillota; class Bacilli; order Bacillales; family Cytobacillaceae; genus Neobacillus. Next base: position 338,700 of record NZ_JAGGQG010000006.1, read on the forward strand.
AAAATCTAAATCTAGTTGCGAAACAGGTTTTCAATAAGAAAACGAACACAATTATCGGTGTCGCAGCAGGCGCATTTTTACTAGGCAGATTAACTAAATCGAATCAGAAGAAGAAGAAAAAATAATAAACACACCAAAAAAAATATAGAGCTAGGAATCCATTCATAATTGAAATGGAACCTAGCTCTATATTTTTTGGTGTCAGGCACCATTTGTAACAGCGCTGTAGGAGTAATTGCTGTCGTCCCATTGGTAGATTCCTTCTTGGAGTTTGATGATGGTGTCAAAAGGGCGGTTGACATGGGTGGTATTTTCTACTGAATCAGTTTCCTGGTCCTGTTGGTAGTTTTGTTTATTTTCGATTAGATGTTGTTTGAATGTGAGCATATCGGCTTTAGATGCAATGCGGATGATTTTATCTAGTGTGATTTTCTTTTCGCTGATGCCATAGCTGTTACATATGCTTGTTTGAAAGCTTTTGTTGTATTGAATCATCATGTGTAAGTCATTGATACAGGCAACTCCAAATACTTCTTTAATAACATCTTCATAACGAAGCTGCGTGCCGGTCGCAAATTTAATAATGTTTTTCTCAGGATTTTCTAAACGATAAACCGTCTCAATCGTATTTTCCATGTTAACACATCCATTCAATTAATAATGACTATATCATGAAACCAACGCAAATAGGATTAAGCGATGGTGATTAGTGTTCTACTAGTGAAATTAACACATGTATATATTATAACATATAATTTACCGCAAAATGTGACACGAAATTTAGCTTCGTGTAAAATTTGTCGAATGAAAGCGTTCTAAAAACAGTAAAGAAATATTCACAGGTTTTCGGAAGAAAATGCTATAAAATAAAACTATGTTAAATATTTCACAAATAGAGAGAAAAGAAAATGAGGGTGTAATGATTATGGGGTTTAGTAAACCGGATCAAATTATGGCCATAACAGTCGAAAACGGAGTTAAAAAAACCAAATATGCACCACTTCAAACCTTCCTCTTGGGTTTTGAAGCAGGAGCGTTTATTGCCCTGGGTTACCTGCTATTTATCCGTGTAACCGCTACGCTAACCGGAAATTTAGAAGGGTTAGGCAGTTTAATTGGGGCAAGCGTCTTCCCGGTCGGTCTTATTCTCACGTTATTGGCGGGCGGGGAATTACTAACAGGGAATATGATGGCGGTGCCTCTAGCAAGAATGGCAAAAAGGGTCAGTACGGGAAAGGTACTATATAACTGGTTCCTCGTTACCATCAGTAACTTTTTCGGAGCTATTTTTGTAGCCTATTTCTTTGGACATCTTGTCAGACTAACCGAAGCTGCGCCCTTTTTAGAAAAAACGATTAGCATCGCAGACCACAAGCTTGAAGCAACCTTTCTCCAAGCCTTTCTTTCTGGGATTGGCTGCAATTGGCTGGTTGCCTCTGCTGTTTGGTTATCATATGGAGCGAATGATATGTCTGGAAAAATCTTGGGCATTTGGTTCCCAACGATGGCGTTTGTTGCGATTGGATTCCAACACGTTGTGGCGAATATGTTTGTCATCCCTGCCGCGATCTTTGCCGGCCAGTTTACATGGATGGACTATATTCAAAATTTTATCCCAGTCTTTTTAGGGAATGCTGTGGGCGGGACGATATTTATTGGGATGGCCTACTGGCATACCTATAAAAAATACCTGCCTGTCTTAACAGAAGCAAAAGTCGTTAAGCCAATTGCGAAAACAGGAACAAGATAAATGATTGTCTTAGCAGCCTTGAACGGTTTGTTCAGGCTGTTTTTTGTCGCTATTTTCTTTAACCTCCCATTTTCTAAGTAATATTGCGTAATGCAAGCGAATAAAATCAGTGAATGGAGGCAATCCGTGTTGTCAATTAACACGGAATTGGATGAGATTCGATTAAGAGGAGTAGTTGGGGAAAATGGTAAAGCAAGGATGGGTAATTTCAGTTTTATTAATTGGGAGTTTACTAGCTTTAGCAGGGTGTAATGAGAAAGAGGCCACAACTAAAGCGGTCCATGAAAAGGAAAAGGTAACCGAACCACAAAAGCTGCCGAGTCAAAAGCCGCAGGAACAACCGCCTAAGGAAGAAGAAAAGAAACCAATAGTCGTCAATGTCATTGATCCCCATACCAAAAGTATGATTAAAACTTTTTTACCGGAAGAATTAGGGTATGAGAGTAATCCAGATTCATATAAACAGGAAATAGAACAGTGGGCCAAAGACCTAGCCAGAGGAACAGAGAAAACTGCGGGATATGATCAGCGGATGGTCCTTGATAAAATTGATGCAAATGGGCAAATCATTAAAGGAAAGCCATTGATCATATTGGACGAAGCGGAATTAGTAAATCGAGTGATGACAGCATCTGCTGAGGGCGGCGATATTGAACTGCCGATCACGATTACAGAAAGCGGCTATAAGCCGGAAGACCCTGCCCATTTAAGTGAAGTGGTGGTTGGTTCTTTCACGACTTATTTTAACAGCGGAGTAGCAGGCCGTTCGAAAAACATTGAACTGTCAGCGATTGCCATAAATAATGTGATTGTGGGCACACAGGATATTTTTTCTTTTAATACCACGGTCGGACCAAGTGATGCTGCTCATGGTTACCAGCCGGCAAAGGAAATTGTTAACAAGAAAATGGTGATGGGAATAGGCGGTGGAATTTGTCAGACATCCTCGACATTGTTTAATGCGGTTGACCAGGTTGGGGTAAGTTATGTCGAAAAACACCATCATTCCTTATCTGTCGGCTACGTACAGCAAGGACGAGATGCGACAGTTTCTTATGGCGGCCCGGATTTTCGCTTTCAAAATACAACAGGTGTTCCATTATTAATTAAAACCATTTATGCAAAAGGAAAGCTTACAGTTGAGGTTAGAACATCAGCGGCCTACAAAGGTCTCATAAAAAAATAAATAAAAGGATGTCAGCAACGATTTGCTGCATCCTTTTAACTTATTTATTGGAACTTCCAAACACCAACGTAAGCAACACCCTTCTTAATTGGTTTCTGTTTAACATATATTATCAAACATGTTATAATTTTCTGGAAAAGGGGGTTTGACAATGGCAGAAAAGGTATTACATGCAATTCAAGACGATTATCCTGATGATTTTGCCTGGTGTTATGGCTGTGGCCGTTTAAATGAAACAGGCCACCATTTTCGGACTGGCTGGCAAGGTGACCAAACAGTAACCCTATATACACCTAAACCGGAACATACCGCCTTACCTGGATTTGTTTATGGAGGTTTGATTGCTTCCCTGATTGATTGTCATGGAACAGGTTCCGCTGCACTAGCTTTACACAGGAAAAATGGGTTTGAACCAGGGGATAGTCAGGGGGCGCCAAGATTTGTAACCGCTTCCTTAATTGTAAACTTTCATAAGCCGACTCCACATGGTGTCCAATTAAAGGCAGTCGGAAGAGTTGAGGAAATACATCCTAAAAAATTCAAGGTTGCAGCAGAAGTGTTCGCAGATAATATTCTTTGTGCAAGCGGTGAAGTGATAGCCGTTGTCATGCCAAGCAGTTTTTTAAAAGAAGGGTAATAGAATCATAGGTTTAGATCCACTCTATTAATCGAGTGGATCTTTTGTAAACTAATTGTAATACTGTAAATTGAAACCAAAAGCACCCTTGAATCGTCCTATTAAATGAAAGATTTACAAGGGGGGAAACAGATGAACTGGTTGAAAAATATTATGCTCACGATCATCATCAGTTTAACAATTGCTTTTGGCTGCATCATCTTGGTCTTAGGATCTGCTGTATTCCAAGAAGGAAACCCCGTACCACTGTTGATCTCAATCGTGAAATTAAAAATGACGGATACTGACTACGTTCAGTTTTTCAATACAGAAAAAAAGAGCCGATATTTATCCAGCAATACAGGTCATAATCCTATTAATAAGGTAAAAGATGTGATGAAGGCGAAGGGGTGGGCTTTCGAGGAACAAATAGGGTCTGGATTAATTTTTCTTAAAGACGAAAAAGAAGCAATCGTTATGACGAGACAGTATTCGAAATACTTTGTGATTTGGGATATTTCAAAAAGTGTCGATCGATAATCTAACTACATAATTCTAAATCTCCCTAATCGGTTTGGTTAGGGGATTTTTTTATTTATTTATTTCTTCTGTTGCGTAATAATAAAGGTAATCGGCCACCATTTGCTTTTTTAGTAAAGTGGATTAATATAAGGACAAGTAGGTCAATAGGAGGATAAGAATGTTAAAAGAAAAAATTAAACAGTACATAGAGGAAAACGATCGTCATTCAAATGTCGAAGGAGTTGTTCTTTTTAGAGAAGAAATCGAATACGCAGAGCAAAATCAACTGACGGGTGAAGGAGATTGGGTCGAAAAGGATGCCAATACCCGTTTTACCGATGCCTATATTGAACGTTGTGATAAAGAATCGGAGAATATGTTAAAAAATGAAACCTCTGCGTTTTTGTCTGAACCCCTTCACTATCTTAAACAGCATAAAAATGAATTTATTTATCTCGAATCGAAATGGTTCGACTTTGTGAATGTTGACGCAATTTCTCTTGAAGTAGATGATGTCTTCGGAACTTATGACGTCATGCTGGGGCTGAAGGTACAGAAGAAATATGACAAGCAGCTTAGAGAATATTTAGATGCGCATTTAAACGGTGAGGATGCCAAATTTGATTTAATGTTTACGCTTGACGATGGGTTGTGGAATTTAAACTTTGTTCTAAATTATGTAGAAGGCTTTCATGAAGAAATGACAATGGGAGAGGCCTTCCAGTTAATCTATCATTTCTTATTTAAATTAATTGAAGCAGTTGAAAAAGTCCAATAAGTGTGAAAAATCCTAATCAGCGTTCAAGCTGGTTAGGATTTTTCTATTATTAAAGCACTTGGTTTCCCATTAACTTAATCCCTGCTCTGTTATAGAAATCGGCGAACCAGAGGACGTGTGCTCGTTCACCCAGCCTAGTGAGGTTTCTGACACAGTACCCCAATTCGGTATTTCATCCTTATGTTGTTCCACCCAGCTCATACAGTATTGGGGATCGATATTATATTCCATACATTGAGACAGGAACGACTGAATGGTATCTTGATTACAATTTTGCCAGGAACCACATGTGTAACTAAAGACATTTTCCATTTTTCCTTGAATAGATACCTCATCTATAAAATTAGAGAATTGACTTTCCAACTGAGTTCACTCCCACTCGCGAATAATGATTTACTTCTTTCAGTATGTCCAATCCTAACAAAATCAAGCTAAATTTAGGAATATTTTTCAATCAATAGAGCAAATTATAAAAAGCCAATTTTAGGCAATCGACGCATACTCTCAGGGGAGATTGTCTAAGAAAACAGCCAGAAAAAAAATTATACAATCGGAGTTTTTCGATGAAAAAATTCAAAAAACTACTTACGGATGACAAAAAGTCATTGCCTGCTGAAAAAACGGATAGACAGATCGAATCGAATTTATCGATTAACATTGACCGGTTGAAGCAGCTTTTTAAGGACTGCTCAGATATCGTCTTTCGGCAGATTATTGCCGGGGAGGTGGAAGCCTATTTATTGTTTGTCGATGGGCTCATTGATACGAACAGCATCCAGCTTCATGGAATCAACCAAATTCTGAAGGAAGTAGAAAAAGAGCGTGTTACGGCTGATTATTTAATAGAAAGAATTATTTCAGTCAGTTCTGTTAAAGAAATTACGAAACTGGACGATGCTGTATCAAATGTTCTAAAAGGAAATACCGTACTTTTAGTTGATCGAGTGAATACAGGAATTGTCATTGATGCAAAGGGTGGACAACGAAGAAGTGTCTCCGAACCAGAAACCGAGTCTGTTGTTCGTGGCCCACGCGAAGGTTTTACTGAAAGTCTAAGAGTCAATACAGCCCTTGTGAGACAGAAAATCCGTTCTAACCGGCTTAAGGCGATTGCCAAAGACGTTGGTGAAGAAACCAAAACCGGCATCGCGATTATGTACATTGATGGTTTGGTTGAACCCGATCTTTTAAAAGAAGTTCAATCACGGCTGGACCGGATTAAAATTGATGGTGTTTTGGAAAGCGGTTATATTGAAGAATTAATTGAAGATAATCCTTGGAGTGTATTTCCACAAATCCAAAATACCGAACGTCCGGATACGATCGCGGCCAATTTGTTAGAGGGAAGGGTAGCGGTTATTATTGATGGTACACCGCTTGCTCTCGTCATGCCGGCCACCTTTTGGCAGTTCCTTCAGGCAAGCGAGGATTATTACCATCGTTATCACATATCTATTTTTCTTCGTCTGCTTCGTATTATCTTTGTATTTATTGCTCTTACCTTACCCAGTATCTATGTAGCCGTGACTACTTATCACCAAGAGATGATTCCGACAAATTTGCTGTTTAGTATTGCATCAGCGAGGGAAGCCATCCCGTTTCCAGCCTTTGTTGAAGCCATGATTATGGAAATTTCTTTTGAAGCGCTGCGGGAAGCAGGGGTACGGCTGCCTAAAATTGTTGGTCAAGCTGTAAGTATCCTCGGTGCACTGGTGATTGGGCAGGCCGCTGTTGAGGCAGGAATTGTTTCTGCTCCTATGGTTATTGTCGTTTCCTTAACAGGTATTGCTTCTTTTACGATTCCAAGATTTAATATGGCGATTTCTGTAAGGCTCCTGCGTTTTCCATTTATTGTTCTTGCAGGTGTGTTCGGTTTATTTGGAATTGTCCTGGGTATCTTGGTCATAATTACACATTTATCTAAATTAAGATCCTTTGGTATTCCTTATTTATCTCCCGTAGCTCCCATGTCAATGAAAGGACTTAAGGATGTATTTATACGGGTTCCATGGTGGGCAATGAATCAACGTCCGAATCAAACCGTTAAAGTGGATAGAACACGAGAAGGGGAAGGTTTAAAACCAAGCCCTGGAAAAGGCAGTGAAGAAGGGAATGAGTCATGAAATTTATCCGTCTGCTGTTAACTGGCCTAATCGCCCTCATCTTATTGACAGGCTGTTGGGACCGCTCAGAGATTAACGATATTGCTTTTGTTGTCGCCACTGGTGTAGATAAAGGGAAAAAGAACAAATTCCTTTATTCCGTACAGATTCCGCTCCCAAGCTCTATGGGCGGGGCAGGATCAAGCGGCGGAGGCGGAGGAACAAGCGGTGAAGGACCCTTCTTAGTCGCTCAAGGAATTGGTGGAAATGAACGGCAAGGGATTGAGGATATACAAACTAAGTTGTCCAGGAGGATTTATTTAGGACATAGAAGAGTTCATATTATTGGGGATTCTCTTGCAAAAGAAGGGATAAAGAAATCATTAAATGCCATTTTTACACAGCCACGGTCAAGGATTTCCACCTTTTTGCTCATCTCTAAAGGTGATGCCGTGAAACTATTGAAGACACAGCCGAGAATGGAACAATATTCGGGTGAAGGAATGAGAGAGATGTCTAAAAACAGTATTAATATGACAGCTCGAGAGGCCCTTCAAGATTTGAATCGGGATGGGAAGGACATGGTCATTCCCCTCGTTAGCGCTGCTGGTACGACAAAGGACGATAAAAACAAAAAAGAAGTTCAAATGGAGAGCTTTGCTGTTTTTAAAGATGAAAAGCTTGCCTTTTCTTCTAATAGCAATGAAAGTGAAGGCATATTATGGTTATTTGAAAAAATGGAAAAAAAATCAGTATCTTTTCCTGTCGCAAAGGATGAGGAAATTTCGGTGCAGATATTTGAGAATCAGACGGAGCCCACTTTAAAGATTGTCGACGGAAAACCCACCTTCGTCCTGACAGTCAGGGCTGCGGGTGTATTATTTGAAAATGAGCCAAACTATCGAATCGAGGATCCCAAAACCTATCGATTGGTCATTAGTAAAATGGAAACCCAGATTAAAGAACAAATACAAGCAGTATTAAAGCATGCTCACTCACAGGGGATAGATGTTTTTGGGTTTGGATGGTACCTTTATAAAAATAATCATCAGGCGTGGGAACAAAATTGGAAGAATGACTGGCGAAAAACCCTGCCAAACTTAAAAGTAACTGTCAAAGTAGATGCAGATATCCAAAGAACAACGAATATAGGAATCATTGAAAAGGAATGACAGTATGAAAATAGGGATGATTGTTATATGGTTATGTCTCATGGTCTATGTTTTATTTGTCTTTAAAAAACAAATTATCAGTAAAAAAGAACGAAAATGGGTTTTCTTATGGGTGGGGATAGCTTTTGCTATGTCCATCTTGGATTTATTTCACCTCTCACTCAGTACCGTCACTACATTTTTAAATGTAACATTTGAAGGCATTTCGAGAATGGTTGTGAAATTATGAAACAAAAAATATCGGATGTTCAATTGGCCCTCTTGGTTGCCAATTTAATCTTTGCCGGGCCTGTCATCAGCCTGCCACAAATTATTTTACAACAAGGTGATCAAAATGCCTGGATTGTGCCGATTATCATGTATCCTATCTTACTATCTTTTATTTTTATTGTTTTTGGGAAAAACAAAAATACAGAATGGTTACAAAACGTTCTTATAATTGGCAACAAAGGTAAATGGATTGAAAAGGCGTTTATCATGCTCTTCCTTTTGTTTGTTATTTTTACCATCGTCAGGGATTTAAGAGGAATGATCGACTTTGTTGCGACAGTCCTTTTACCAACGACTCCAAATGATATCTTAATGGTTCTGTCCATGTTGGTCATTGTGTATATCGCTATTTCAGGGCTTGAGGTGGTAGCTAGAGTCACCGGGATCACTTTTTCGATATTATTTATCATTGTGGCCATGCTGCCGTTTTTACTAATGAATGAGTGGAATTTTGGAAATCTGCAGCCACTGTTCGGAAGTGAGTCGATTCCGGCGATTATAAGAGCCACTTATGTCACCTTTTCTTGGATGGGGGAGATTTTATTTTTTTTAATCATTATTTCCAACATCAATCCAGCTAAAAGAGCAAGAAGAGCTGTCATTATTGGAACAGGGCTTGGATTGTTTCTTTTCTTTGTAGTCCTGTTTTCGGCCTTGGCAGTATTAGGAACAAGAATCATCCGCGAATCTACCTATCCCAGTCTTATGCTTATTCAACAAATTAATATTACCGATTTTCTCGATCGTCTCGATTTAGTCATCACTGTCGCGTGGCTCCCAACTATTTTTACAAAGGTTGCTTTTCTTCTTTATGCAATCAATCACTGCTTTAGTTATCTTTATAAGGGAAATACGAATAAGTTCTTATTTCCTATTGCCTTTATTATAGGGTATTTATCGATCCTAATGTTTAAGAATACCATGGATCTTTTACGTTTTTCTTTCTATACTTGGAATCTTATCGGTCTTATCTTACAGCTGATGTTACTCTTTATCTTCCTGTTTGTTAAAAGAAGTGTAAAAATGAGGGTAGCACATAATGAGGCTAAAACCTAGAAAGTTCAAGTTGTAGAAATCTGATTACTAGGGGAAGAAAAATGAGGGAGAGCCACTTCTCCTTCATTTTTTATGTTACATTATAATAAAAAATGGTGAGGTACAGAAATGGAAAAGGGTCTCTCAGGAAAACGAATTGTGGTTGGCGGTACACGCAAGTTAGAAGAAATCAGTACATTAATTGAAAAACAAGGTGGTATACCTGTGATACGTTCTCTGCAGGGGACCGTATTTTTAGCTGAAAAAGAAGTAGAGCCGGGTCTGCTTGAATTTATCGAAAAAGGTGCCGATTGGGTTATTTTCACAACAGGAGTTGGGATAGACACCTTGATTTCTATTGCAGCGAAGCTGGGTTTGAAAGAGGCTTTTATCGATAAAATCCGTCATGCAAAGGTTGCTGCTCGGGGGTATAAAACGCTCGCAGCCCTAAAAAAATTAGCAATCAAACCGATTGCTGCAGCTGATGACGGGACAACTAAAGGACTAGTTCGTGCCTTTGAAGGAATTGACTTTAGTGGAAAACGAGTCATGGTTCAGCTACATGGAGAGACAGCACCGGTTCTAACCCAATTCCTTGAAGCCCAAGGTGCAGTGGTTCAGAAGATAATGCCTTATCAACATATTGAACCAGAAGAGGAAACTGTTAAGACCTTATGCAAGGAACTGATCGCAGATGAGTGTGATGCCGTTTGTTTTACAACCGCTGTTCAAGTTCGTTCCCTCTTCGATTATGCAAGGAAAACAAATCGTTATCAAGAAATTGGTCAAGCCTTTAAGGGTCAAACACTTGCCGTGGCGGTTGGAAAAGTAACCTTAGAAGCCCTAAAGGAAGAAGGTATTAATCGTGTTTTAGCACCAGAAAATGAACGAATGGGTGCGATGATCATTACTCTTGCAAATTATTATTTGAAGACAGACTATTAATTTGTAATCTATCAAAGCATTCGTTTTGAATTCGGATGCTTTTTTCTTTTTCCAACGAACATGCTATAGTATCTAAAAGAATTGCCCTTAAAGGAAGAGAAATAATGACAACCGTAGTTTCTTATTTAAAGGAGTGGCAGCAAGCCCTCCAAAATGAAATCAATTATTTAAAAAAGTTCGGCAGCAACAAATACTTGGTTAACAATGGCCGGCTGTTATCCTCGGATGATTCTTTTTCTTATTACTTTGAATCATCGACATCCTTACGGATACCAGTTGGTTCTACCATTAGACTCGAGTGGGGCGGGATGTCCCAAAGTGGACGAATCCTGTCATCAGAAGGAATTGGGGTCATCATCGCGCTGGAACGATCGTTTGGCGACTTAATTTCCGAGGCCACTTTGTACCATGATCCGTGGGAATTGCTGGAGCAGTTGATAGAACGACTCGATGAAATCAAGAAAGATAAACAAAAGCGGCTGAGGGTCAAGAAATTAATGGATCCGTCAATGCCAGCCACCCATCCTGTTGAAAAAATTAAGAGCACGGTCCATGAGCTAGTGCTGCGTTCCAAATATAATCCGGTCACCTTTGTATGGGGGCCGCCTGGTACAGGTAAAACCTATACACTCGCGAGAACGGCAGCCAATAAGTACTTTCATGAAAAGCGCGTTCTAATTCTTTCACACAGCAATCAGGCAGTAGATGTTCTGATTGGTGAACTTTCTGATTTTATTAAAAAGAAAAATCGCTTTCGGGAAGGTGACGTTCTTCGCTATGGATTTGGTTCACGTGAACAGCTTGCCGATCGAGAAGCTGTTACAACAAGTGAATTACTCGAAAAGCAGGACCCTGGCCTCGCAGAAGAAAAGGAGAGTTTACTAGAAGAACGAAAGCATTTAAAGCAGGACATTGCCCGTTCATTCAGTCGAAGGGATACCAATCACCTATTAGAGCTTGAAACGAAGATTGCCAGAGTAATGGATAAGATTCGTCAAAAGGAGATCCAATTTGTTAAGGATGCTTTTGTAGTCGGGACAACGCTCGCTAAAGCAGCCAGTGATCCGGCGATTTATGAAAAAAACTTTGATCTCGTGATTGTCGATGAAGCGAGTATGGCTTATGTGCCGCAAGCAGCATTTGCTGCTTCACTTGGCAAACGGGTGATTGTCTGCGGAGATTTCAAGCAGCTGCCGCCAATCGCAGCCTCAAGAGACCCATTAGTGACGAAATGGTTGAAAGAGGATATTTTTCACCGCGCTGGTGTGGTGGACCTTATAAATGAGGGCAAACTGCACCCCCATCTATTCTTATTAAAAGAACAACGGCGGATGCATCCGGATATCTCGGCCTTCACGAATCATTATATCTATCATTCACTCGTGGGCGACCATGAGAGTGTTTGGAAAAGCAGGAATCTAATTGTTGAAAGTTCTCCATTTCCGGGCCGTTCCTCCATCCTTGTCGATACCAGTTTTACAGGAGCTCATTGCATAACGGAACGGACCTCGCAATCGAGGATCAATATCTGGCAGGCGTTATTATCGTTTCAGCTTATTCACGAAACCTACTTGAGTGGGCTGAGGTCGATTGGCTATGTGACCCCCTACCGGGCCCAAGCTCAGTTAATGGAGTTGATCCTGGACGATTTATATGAAAAAGAACGCATCACAGCTGATATTATTGCTGCCACGGTTCATCGTTTTCAGGGCAGCGAGCGGGACGTAATGGTCTTTGATACAGTTGAGGGCGGTCCGCAAACTCGCGCTGGTATGCTAGTCAATGGCAAGGATAGTGAACGGTTAATTAATGTGGCGATTACAAGAACAAAGGGGAAGTTTATCCATGTCAGTAATCAAGTCTATATAAGGCGGCATGTTTTTCAAGGGAAGACCTTGAGACAGCTTGTGGACCATCAGGTGAAGACACAGCAAATGGTGGAGACAAAGGATATTGGAACGTGGATTAGACATCATCATTCTAAATTGCAATGGATGCATGCCAGAAAACTAGAAAAGGTATTTCAGGATCTTGATTCTGCTCGAAAGTCGATTGTCCTCTCGTTACCTGTCCAGACAAGATTGGGCAAAGAATGGATCGAGAAGATAAAGAGTCGAAACAAATCTTTAAAACTAATCGTGGTTTCAGACGATTACTGGCACGAGCTGCGTCCTGATCAACGGGTTGCTGAATGTTTGCCGTTTCCATTTATCATGGTTGACCAGCAAGTTTTGTGGCTGGGAATCCCTGTAGAAGGAGCGAAAGAAATCCAGCCGCCGTTCGTGGCTGCAAGACTGGATTCGGAAAAGGTTTCTGAGTATCTTTTAAGTCAATACATAACGAAACAGTAAAGCTAGCAGGATGTCTTCCTGCTATTTTTCTGTTTTACAAAGGTTTTAATTTTGATAAACTTAGGGAGCAAAACAGTGGATAAAAGGAGATATTTAATAGTGACTAAAAACACATACAAATATCTTCAAAAGTAATAAAATTAATATATGGAAAAAAATATACAAGTCAAAAGAGTTTGCGTCCTTGTTCGGCGTAAGTGTCATTACCCTTCAGCGATGGGATAATGAAGGTAAATTGGTCGCCTATCGAAATCCCAAAGGAAGAAGGTACTATACCGAAACGCAGTATCTTGAATGCAGGGGGATTCCAAAGGAAAATAAAGTAGTTAAGACGATCATTTATGCGAGAGTATCCAACCGCAATCAAAAAAAAGATTTAGAGTTTTTAAGGGATTTTGCCAATGCCAAGGGGTGGATTGTAGAAATATCCTGAACGATATTGGGAGTGGACTAAATTATAAGCGAAAGAACTGGAATGAATTGCTAGACTTGGCTCAAAACGAGAAATCAAAACAATTCCTCTCTCATAAGGATCGGTTTGAACGATTTGGATTTGAATGGTTTGAAGGTTTTTTGAAAAAGTGTGGAGTAGAATTGGTCGTTGTGAATAATGATACCCTTTCACCACAAGATGAACTCGTTCAAGATTTAATTTCAATTATTCACGTTTTTTCTTGTCGTATCGATGGTTTAAGAAAATACCAAAAAAAATTGAAAGAAGATTAAGAGTTATGAAAAAGGCCTATAAAACGGAAATAGATTTAACTCCCCATCAAGCAGAGAAAGTGAACCAAACAATAGGCGTCTGTCGCTATGTTTACAACTTATATCTGAAAACAAACCTGGAGATTTACGAAAAAGAAAAGAAATTTATGAGTGGATTTAATTTTTCTAAATGGCTTAATAATGTTTATACCAAAGAAAACGATCTTTGGATCAAGAAAGTGTCCAGTAAAGCGGTAAAGCAAGCGATTATGAATGGCGATAAAGCATTTAGAAACTTTTTTGACGGGAAAGCCAAGTTTCCTCGATACAAAAAGAAGAAAAATCAAGATGTGAAAGCCTATTTCCCAAAAAACAATAAAACAGATTGGACTGTGGAGCGCCATCGGATAAAGATTCCTACCTTGGGGTGGATCAAGCTGTAGGAATTCGGATATATTCCAATAAATTCCGAAGTTAGAAGCGGAACGGTTTCTCAAAAAGCAGGCCGATATTATGTATCGGTTTTATGTGAAGTGCCACATAAAGAAAAGACGATCAACAACCATGATGGAGTAGGAATCGATGTAGGCATCAAGAATTTTGCGGTTTGCAGCAATACGGATGTATATGAGAATATAAACCTTTCGGAAAGAATTAGAGAGCTAGAAAAAAGCTTAAAACGTCAGCAGCGAAAGCTTAGCCGAAAATATGATAACAAAAAGAAAGGTGGTGAATTCTGCTACAAAAACATCCAAAAGCAAGTAAAGGTGATTCAAAAGATACATGCTAGATTAACTCATATTCGAAAAGAATATGTCCGGTATGTCGTAACCCGAGTGGTGAAAGCCAAACCCTCGTTTATTACGATTGAAGATTTGAACATCAAAGGCATGTTAAAAAACAAACACCTTGCCGATTCCATTAGAAAACAAAATTTCTTTTATTTTCGCACATGTTTGGAACAAAAATGCAAGCAGAATGGGATTGAATTGCGAATCGTAGGTCGATTCTTCCCCTCTTCTAAACTTTGTTCTTGCTGTGGCCACAAGAAAGTGCGTCTATCCTTATCTGAGAGAATTTTCATTTGTGACCAATGTGGACTCGAGATAGAAAGAGATTGTAATGCGAGTTTAAATCTGAAATATGCCATGGACTATACCATTATCACTTAACGGTAATGTATAAAAATAGGGTGGGCTACATCCGAATTAACGCCTGTGGAGAGCCGAACAGACGATAGTAGCGAGCAAGTGGCGAGATCGGGTTCAAAGAAGCAGGAAATAATCTAGCATAAATGAATGATGATATTTGTTTATGTTTTTAGTAGCAGAATGGAGCAAGTTGAAGCGTAAACAAGCAATCATAATCGGCGGAGGAATGGCAGGAAAGTTAATTGCCGCGGCAATAGCACCTTATTTTCATAGTGTGTTAATTTTGGAGAAAGATGCACGGCCTGAAAATAAGCACACTGTTAGGAAAGGAACTCCGCAAGCACACCACATTCATGCCCTCCTTCATGCGGGAGATCAGGCATTAGAAAGACTATTTCCCGGGTTTCAAAATGATATGATAGACCGAGGATCGATTAAAATAGATTCCCTAAAGGATCTGGCGTGGTTCCATCATGGGGCTTGGAAACCGCGGTTTCCAAGCGAAGATTCGACTCTATTACAGACAAGGCCCTTGCTTGAATCGTATGTGGAGGAAAGGGTAAGTAAAATTGAAAATGTCACTTATAGATACGGAATAAAGGTTGGATCATTTATTTTAAGGGATGATCAGAGCGGGGTCCGTGGTGTAGAAGTTCTTCAGGAAAACAAAACGAAAACGATTTTCGGAGATTTAGTGATCGATACAAGTGGTAACGCTTCGTTTACAAAAGAATGGCTCGAGAAGCAAGGGCGTAAGGTCTTTGAAGAAAAGGTTAACATAGGACTTTGTTATGCCACTCGAAAATTCACATTACCAGAGGCTCCAAAGGATTTTAAAATTAAGATCATATATCCGGACCCAGCCGCTAAGGAAACCATTGGCGGAACCTTGTCATTGGTCGAAAACAATCAATGTTTCGTAACGCTGAATGGATATTTACATACATTAAATCCTGCTGACGTGAAAGATGCTGAAGGCTTTATTCAAAAAACGTCTAGTTTACCCCTTCCTGATATTTTTGAAGAGATACAAACAGGAACCTCTGAAACGGAAACGGCGATTTATCAAGTTCCACAAATTAGTTGGCGCCACTTTGAACGAGTGAATTTACCCGATGGATTACTAGTGGCGGGTGATTCGCTGTGCCGAATCGATCCCGTGTTTGGACAAGGAATGAGTATGGCAGCATTGGAAGCCCTGGCAATTGGAGATTTCATCGCTTCCACATCACCAAGTAGGCAATTGAAAAAATTACAAAAAAAATTAGCAAAAATCATTGCCCCTGTCTGGTTAATGGTCATTTGTGAGGATTTTCGATATGAGGAGGTTAAAGGGAAAAAACCATTTGGTTTAAAGGTGCTGCAATGGTATGTTAAACAGATATTCTTATTGTCATCAAAAAATAATGCCATCTATAAAGATTTAGTAAAAGTGACCAATCTAGTAAGTCCACCAACCATTCTATTTAAACCATCGACGATAAAAGAAGTTTTAAGACCTAATAAATTATGATTGGATAGGTAGATTCATAATAATTAGAAAACATCCTGCTTTTTCTGGTTTTCCATCTTGACAATTTGCCCATTTCTATAGATAATCAAATAAATAAAAAAAGTAAATGGTATGGGACTAGTAAACGATTGGAATGTGTTAGAGAGTGAAACCCAAAGGCTGAAAGGTTTCTCACAGAAAGATGGTTGAACCTGCCCTTTTAACAGCTGCTTATGCAAACATAAGCCGTTTCCCTCGTTACGGGTTGAAGAGGATGCATTGCATCAATAAAGGTGGTACCGCGGAAACGATTTTTCCGTCCTTTTTTAAGGACAGAAGAATCGTTTTTTTATTTTTTAACATGAAAGGTCGTACGAAAAAATGAAAAAACAGCTGGTGGTCGTAAAAATTGGAAGCAGTTCATTAACCAATGCGACAGGATCCATTTCCGAAGAAAAAATGCGTGATCATGTGGAGGCACTTGCCTGCTTAAAAGCAAAAGGACATGAAGTGATCCTGATTTCATCCGGTGCTGTTGCAGCAGGATTCGGCTCCCTTGGCTATCCGGCAAGACCCAAAACGACAGCTGGGAAACAGGCCGCCGCCGCAGTTGGACAAGGGCTATTAATGCAGCATTACATTGATCTTTTTAATGAGTTTGATATGGTGCCAGCCCAAATGTTATTAACGAGAGAAGATTTTTACAGCCAGACACGCTTTCAAAATCTTTTTTCTACGATCCATGAGCTGCTCGGGCGGGGTGTCATCCCTATCATAAATGAAAATGATTCGGTTTCGATTGAGGAATTAACTTTTGGTGACAACGATTTGTTATCGGCTCTCGTCAGCGGCTTCTTACATGCCAATGCCTTGATTATTTTAACAGACATTAATGGGCTTTATGATGGCAATCCCAACGTATCAAAGGATGCGAAAAAGTTTAATTTTATCCCAGAGGTTTCGGATGAGCTGCTTAGTTTTGCTGGGGAAAGTGGTTCATCTGTCGGCACTGGCGGAATGAAATCAAAATTGCAGGCAGCAAAAAAGGCTCTATCTCTTGGTGTCAGCGTTTTTGTTGGTACTGGGAAAGGGAAGGAAAAGCTAGCCGATATTCTAGCGGGTAAAGGCGATGGAACCTATATTGGCGGTCCCTTTCATACACAAATGCAAATGAGAAAGCAATGGATTG
This sequence comes from Bacillus sp. ISL-18, assembly GCF_018613415.1. Classification (GTDB taxonomy): domain Bacteria; phylum Bacillota; class Bacilli; order Bacillales; family Cytobacillaceae; genus Neobacillus. Next base: position 355,964 of record NZ_JAGGQG010000006.1, read on the forward strand.
CATATCATTCCCAAGTCGGCGGTGTCATTGAAATCGATGATGGGGCAGAAAATGCCATTATGTTCCATGGGAAAAGTCTATTGCCCGTAGGAGTCACAAAAGTAGATGGGGACTTTAATGCCTTGGATGTCGTGGAAGTGAGAAATCAAAAAGGGAAATTAGTCGGTAAAGGACAGGTTTTTTATTCCGCGAAGGATTTAGTAAGTGTCAAGGGCTTGCCTAGTGAACAAGCGAAAAGTTTTTCAATAAACAAAAAAGCAGAAGTGATTCATCGTGATAACTGGGTCAAACTACCAAAGGAGTGATTGGAGAATGGGAGAACTGTTGCAGAAAGCAAAGAAATTAAAAAAGGCGTCAAAGCAATTGGGGATCATTTCGACTGGTGAAAAAAATGCGGCATTGTTGAAAGTAGCGGATCATCTCTTAACGGAGAAAGAATTCATCCTCGAAGAGAATGCTAAGGATTTACAAGCAGGAAAAGAACGAGGACTTTCTGAATCCCTCCTTGACCGCTTGCTTTTAACAGAGGAAAGAATAGAACAGATTGTGGATGGTGTGAGGCAATTAGTTCAGTTAGATGATCCAATTGGCGAAACAATTGAAGCTTGGGAGAGACCGAACGGTTTACAAATTGAAACGATTCGAGTCCCGCTTGGAGTGGTCGGTATGGTCTACGAGGCCCGTCCAAACGTAACGGTGGATGCCGGAAGTCTTTGTTTAAAAGCGGGGAATGCAGTGCTGTTACGCGGTAGTTCCTCTGCTATTTATTCCAATAAAGCTCTTGTTCAGGTCATGCGTGAGGCCTTAGAAGGAACGGCAATCCCTATGGATGCTGTACAATTGCTGGAGGATACGAGCCGCGAAACTGCCTCTGAAATGTTCAAATTAAATGATTATCTCGATGTTCTGATCCCACGCGGCGGGGCGGGATTGATTCAAACCGTTGTTCAGAATGCGACGGTGCCTGTATTGGAGACCGGCGTTGGAAACTGCCATATCTTTATTGACGAAACTGCCGAAAAGGAAATGGCGATTGAAATTGCCATCAATGCAAAGTTACATCGTCCATCCGTTTGTAATGCCGCTGAAACGGTTTTAATCCATGAAAACTGGCAGTATACTTCAGAATTATTAAGCCGTTTGCAAGATAAACAGGTTGAACTGCGCGGTGATCATTCGTTAGTTTCAGCTTATCCGTTTGTGAAACCAGCAACCGAGGAAGATTGGGCCAGTGAATTTTTAGCCCCAATTTTGGCAGTGAAACAAGTGAGCGATGTGAGTGAAGCGATTAACCATATTGACCAATATGGAACGAAGCATTCAGAAGCCATCATCGGTGAGAATGAGGAAAATGTTCATTTATTCTTCCGAGCTATAGATGCTGCCGTCCTTTATCATAATGCGTCCACTCGTTTTACAGATGGAGAACAGTTTGGCTATGGCGCTGAAATTGGAATTAGCACACAAAAACTTCATGCCCGTGGTCCAATGGGTCTAAAAGCGTTAACCACGACGAAAGCGATTGTCCGCGGAACAGGACAAATTCGTTCGTGATTTTTGGGAAATAGTGCAGAAATGCGCTATTTTTTTTATGCTTTGATATAATGGAATACAAACATGTATTCTCATGAGGTAAGTTGGTGAGCTTGTGGCAAGTGACATTCATATATCAGTAAGAACACTTGTAGAGCATGTTTTTAAGAGCGGCAGTATTGACGCACGGTTCCGTTCGCAAACAGCTCTGTTGGATGGAACACGGATCCATCAAAAAATTCAAAAGACCTATCAAGATGGTGATCAGAAGGAAGTATTGGTAAGTACCAAGATTGAGTATGATGGTCTCACATTCACGATTGATGGGAGATGTGACGGTCTTATATTCCACGATGACAAGATCACCATTGACGAAATTAAATCCTTTTCCCAGCCATTTGATCAACTGGAAGCAGAAGGTTATCCGGTTCATTGGGCTCAAGCTAAAATGTATGCCTATATAGTGGCATTGGACAAGGAACTGGAAGAAATTGATGTCCAGTTAACCTATGTTCACGTTGAAACGGAAGAGAAAAAATCACTTAGGCAGACGTATACATTTTTAGAGCTGACGAGATTTGTCATGGAGGTTATCGCAAGCTATGCTCCCTATGCCAAATTGCTGAATGACCATCGTTTGAAACGAAATGAAAGCTGTAGAGAGCTAGCATTTCCGTTTAAAACATACCGCAATGGACAAAGAAAATTAGCAGGTGCCGTATATAAGATGATTGTCGACAAAAAGAATTTATTTGCAAAAGCTCCAACAGGGATTGGAAAAACCATTTCCACACTTTTTCCAGCCATGAAAGCAATCGGTGAAGGAGAGCTAAACCGAATTTTCTATCTTACTGCCAAAACGATTACCCGAACGTCGGCGGAAGAAGCGTTTTCGCGGATGGAATCCTGCGGGCTATGTACCAAGACGGTTACCATTACGGCAAAGGACAAGGTCTGTTTCCAAGAGGAAACCAATTGTCAAAAGGATATTTGTGAGTTTGCAAATGGTTATTATGATCGGATTAATGATGCGATATTCGATATTCTCTCAAACGAAAACCAGCTTACACGTAAAGTGATAGAAAGCTATGCACGGAAGTATACAGTCTGCCCGTTTGAATATTCCCTTGATCTCGCCTATTCGGTTGATGCCATTATTTGTGATTATAATTATATCTTTGACCCGCGTGTTTCATTAAAACGTTTGTTAGAAGAGCAAAAGAAATCCACCGCTTTATTGGTGGATGAAGCGCATAATCTTATCGACCGCGGCCGGGAGATGTTTTCTGCCTCTTTAAGCAAGGAGCCTTTTCTTCAATTGAAAAAGGAATATAAAGGAGTCAATCAGACTATATACGACGCTGCCAGTAAAATGAATGCCTGGTTCATTCAATTAAAAAAGAGCCATGAAAGTCAAAAGGAATTTGTTTTAGAACAGCTTGAAGAAGACTTTTTAGAAGAAATCCGCCAATTTGCCATGATCTCAGAACAAGTTTTGCCACTCGACACTTCACCATTGTTACTGGAAACTTATTTTATGGTCAACCAATTTATCAAAATTGCTGAATTACTAGATGACCATTTTATCATTTATGGCGAAAAAGAACGGAATAATCTAAAAATCAAATTGTTTTGTTTGAATCCATCCCAGCTGCTTCAGCAAATGGGAAAGGGATACCGCGCAAAGATATTTTTCTCCGCAACGCTTTCTCCGCTGCCCTATTATCAGGAGATTCTGGGCGGCGGTAAAGAGGATTATGCCTTAAACATCCCCTCACCGTTTAGTGAAGAGCAGGTAGAAGTGTTTATTAAACCATTGTCGACCCGATACCGCGATCGCGAACGAACGAAGAATGCGATCGTTACCGTCATTCAATCGCTGCTAAAAAAACGTCCGGGAAATTACTTGATTTTCTTTCCATCTTATCAATATTTACTAGACGTTTACGAGCAGTTTAAACTGGCCGATGATACCACCCAAACACTCATCCAAGAATCTGGGATGACGGAGAGAAAAAGAGAAGACTTTCTAGCTGCATTTAAACCTGACCAAACCGAGACATTGGTTGGATTTGCTGTTCTTGGAGGAATTTTTTCAGAGGGGGTGGATTTAATTGGCGATCGTTTAAATGGTGTAGTGGTGATTGGGGTAGGCTTACCACAGCTTTGTTTCGAAAGAAATCTGATTAAAGACCATTTTGCTTCCCTTGGGAAGAATGGCTATGACTATGCCTATGTGTATCCGGGGATTAACAAAGTATTACAGGCGGGCGGAAGATTGATTCGCTCTGAACAGGATCATGGGACGATTGTTTTAGTCGACGATCGCTTCTTACAAAGGCCGTATCAACAGTTACTGCCGAGTGAATGGAGACAATTCACTCTCATTTAAATCATATTTTTAAAAGCCGCCAAAAAATGGGCGGCTTATTTATTTTACATTTTCGTGTCAAGTTTGGAACTTGCTTCATATAATTAAAGAAAAGTTGCGCACGGTAAAAACTTTAGAAAAGGGGAAAGAGAAATGGCTAATACTAAAAAAATCAAATTGGTGAATGGAGAAAAAGGAAATGTAATCAAAATTACGTCGTTAAATTTAGAGGGTGTAATGAGAAGAAGATTATTAGATTTGGGATTTGTTGCCGGGGCGTTAGTGGAAGTCGTCCGTAAAAGTCCATTAGGAGACCCGATTGCCTTCCGGGTAAGTCAAACTACGATTGCCCTCCGTAAAGAGGAAAGCTCACAAATTGAAGGGGAGCTGTTATTAAATGGGGAATGAATTCCGAATTGCACTAGCAGGTAACCCGAACACAGGGAAGAGCACCTTGTTCAATGCTTTAACAGGCTTAAGGCAGCATACTGGAAATTGGGCAGGGAAGACAGTTACCCTTGCAGAAGGCAGCGTTCCGTTCAAAGATAAGACCTTCCATTTAATCGACCTGCCCGGAACCTATTCCCTTTTTTCAAATTCAACAGATGAAGAGGTTGCTAGAAATTATATTGTTTTCGAAAAGCCGGATGTTACCCTTGTTGTCTTGGATGCGACCTCATTGGAGCGTAATTTCAATCTTGCCTTACAGGTATTAGAAATGACAAAAAATGTGGTGATTTGTATCAATCTCATTGATGTAGCAGAGCAGCAAGGCATCCATATCAATGAACGGCTGTTAACAAATCGGTTAGGTGTACCGGTGATAAAAATTTCCGCTCGGAATAAAGTAGGCTTTCCTATGCTGCTTGATACGATTGATCGAATTGTAACGGGAAAAATAGAATGCCATCCCGCCCAAATGAAATATCCTCAAGAAATTGAAGAAAAGATCAACATCATTGAACCAAAGGTTCGTGATCTGGTGGGGAATTATATATCCTCTCGCTGGGTTTCTCTCAGACTACTAGACGGAGATGAGACGCTTCTTAACGAGATTACTAAACGAATGGTGCCGGAGGAGGTCTAGAAATGAGCATTCAAGAGCTATTTACCGAGGCCCAGTCCTTGTCGACATCGAAACTGCGGGATGAAATTGTCCAGCGGCTTTATGATCGAAGCCGTCAATTATGCAATGAAGGAATCTCTTATACGAAATCAAAACAGGATACGCGGACCGAAAAACTGGATAGCATCTTTACCTCTCCTATCTTTGGCTTCCCGATTATGATAACTATGTTAGGGGTGCTGTTTTATTTAACCATCGCTGGGGCAAATATACCGTCTTCATTACTCGCTGAATTATTTGGCTTCATAGAAGGGAAAATAACCTTCCTCTTCCATGCCATTCATGCTCCTGATTGGCTCCATGGAGTGTTAGTGTTGGGTTTATATAGGGGGACAACGTGGGTCATAAGTGTTATGCTGCCACCGATGGCGATCTTTTTTCCAGCCTTTTCCCTATTAGAGAATTATGGATACCTTCCGCGAGTTGCTTTTAATATGGACCGCTTATTTAAACGAGTCGGGGCTCATGGGAAACAATCGTTAACAATGGCAATGGGATTTGGCTGTAACGCTGCCGCTGTTATTTCGACCAGAATAATTGAATCACCAAGAGAAAGAATGCTGGCCATTTTAACGAATAATTTTGTCCCATGTAATGGCCGGTGGGGGACCTTAATCTTGTTAGCATCCTTATTCATGGCCGCTAATTTTACCGGCGGCTTAAAATCACTCATTACCACAGGAGTAATTGTAGGAATTGTCTTATTTGGAATAATTGTGACCTTCTTTGTCTCTTGGGCGCTATCGAAAACAGCACTTAAAGGGATTCCTACCCATTATACGTTAGAACTGCCGCCCTACCGTAAACCGAAAATTCTTGATACTGTGATTCGTTCTTCCTTAACAAAATCATGGTCGGTATTAGTCCGTGCTGTTAAAGTGGCAGCCCCGGCAGCGATTCTTACGTGGGTGTTTGCTAATATTTATATTGGTGACACCAGTATCCTCATGTATGCGGTAAATTTCTTAGACCCGTTTGGAAAATTGCTCGGTCTTGATGGCTATATCATGATGGCGTTTATCCTTGGTCTGCCTGCGAATGAAATTGTCCTGCCCATTCTTTTAATGGGCTATCTATCAACAGGATCGTTAACGGAAGTGGATAATTTAGTTGATTTAAAACAAATTTTCCTAGACCATGGCTGGACGTGGCTTACTGCACTTAACATGATGCTATTCTCCCTCTTGCATTATCCATGTGGTACCACGTTATTAAATATCTATAAAGAAACTAAAAGTAAAAAATGGACGTTTCTTGCCTTCCTAATTCCAACCGTCATTGCAATCGTTATTCCACTTATCATCACACAGACCGTAAGAATGTTCGGTTTAGTCTAGATTTATAACAAATGCCCGCCAATTGAAATTAGCGGGCCTTTGTTTAGACTCTATTTCTTTTTTTGTATTTCCTCTGTGATCACAAAGGCAAGGTCATCATTTCCAAATAAAGAGAGTACGCCGAGTAATGTTTCATCGGCAATTTCTCCCGCTTCTTCTTTGGGGACGGTTAACTCGATGGCCTCTCTTAGGGCAGGATTGGAAGATTGGTTCGGATATGCCCGTAAGTATACTTCTTCGGGATCGAGGTCATGATTGACGCACCACTGGGCAAAGACGAGGATCATCATTTTTTCTTCCCCTTGGTAGTGTTGAATAATCTTTTCTTCTAATTCTTTTGAATTCATCTAAATATCTCCTTTATAGCACTTAAAAAATTTCAGGAACCAATGATTATATCTCTAATAGTACCATAAAAACATGGGTAAAATTTGGTATGGACATGCTTTTATGAGATACTGTCTATATTCTTATTTATTGGAAAGGGGAGTTTTAGGTGAGCAAAATTGAAGTAGGCGAAATCTTTACCATTAGTGATGAAAGTAATGAGGAGCAGGAAGTAGAAGTACTAGGAGTCATGACGATTGAGGGAAATGATTACGTTGCAGTTGCCTTTGCTGATGACGTTAGACAAGAAGAAACAGAAGAAGATATTGATATCTTCTTTTTAAAGGTTGATGAAGAGGGTGATTTTTCCGCGATTGAAAGTGATGAGGAATTTGATAAAGTTTCCGCAGCATTCGATGAAATGATGGACGAAGAAGAAGAAGAATGATTAGGTCAAAGAGAGGGATTAGCCCTCTCTTTTTTTTTGAGGAAATCAGGTATGTAAAATTTTCCATTAGGTATACTAACATGGAGAATATGATTAAAGGAGAACGTTCATGTTAATTGAAGAGGGAAATAAGTTTCAAATTTCGCAAAATGCAAAAGGGTTTTTCAACTCTGCCGAAACCATGACGGTAAAAAGCAATAATGGCGTCACAATTCAATTTATTCTTGGTGACAGTAAAGGTCATGGTTCAATGCCAGTGGAGCATATGCAGTACTTATTGAAGAAATCAAACTTGACGGTGATTCCTCATAAGAGATCTTTATTTAATCATGAGTTAAATGAAGAGCAAATAGGGTAAACATAAGGCATTGCTTCCTTTATAGAAGTAGTGCTTTTTATTTTTGATTTTAGTTTGGCCTATTGTATGATTGATAAAAAGGAGTGGATTTGCGAAATGGAAACGAAAAACATAGCAGTAAACAATTCGACTATTTCCTACATAGATCAAGGGAAAGGGCAACCGATTATTCTGCTGCATGGATTTTGTGGGAGTTCTGCGTATTGGTCGGAAGTAGTGCCAGTTTTATCGGAATATTATCGGGTGATTGCCCCCGATTTGCCCGGGCATGGAGATTCCAAAACCCATTTAGAGAACTATTCGATTGAAGATATTGCGGATATTCTCAAAGAATTTTTAGATAAATTGAATATAGGTCAGGCGGCGATGTTCGGTCACTCTTTAGGCGGTTATATTACACTTGCCTTTGCCGAGAAGTACAGCCAATCATTAAGCTGCTTCTCGCTCGTTCATTCGACTGCCTATCCAGATAGTGAAGAAGCCAAGAAGGGAAGAACAGCTAATATTGAAAAAGTTAACCATGAGGGCATTAAGACGCTTATTGATGGTTTAGTTCCAAAACTTTTCTCACCGGAACACCTTAATGAAGAGTATGTAGAAACAGCAAAACAGATTGGCTATCGTACACCTCCAGAAGGAGCTATTCATACATTAGGTGCGATGAGGGATAGACCGGATCGTAATAGTGTGCTTGAGTCAACATCTTTACCCGTGCTGTTAATTGCTGGGGAACAGGATCAAATTATCCCATCTGAAAAAACGTTTTCAGTGAGTAAAGCAAACATTAAACAAACCATCATTAAAGATTCTGGTCATATGAGTATGTATGAGCATCCAAGAGAGCTTATTGCAGCTATTAAAGATTTTATGGATACTATCTAGGAAGAATAGGGAGGAACTTTATTGGGTTCCTCCTTTTACCTTTAGAAAAAGTCACTCATTTCGGTATCGGAATAAACGGCAATCAGCACGACGGCTTTTTCTGTACCGATATTTTTAACGGTATGAGGGACACTTGCATTCCAGCTAAACGAATCCCCTTTTTCTAAAACAAATGAATCTTCTCCTTGTTCAGCAAGTACCTTTCCTTCCAATACTAAATGACATTCGACCCCTTCATGGGCATGGGCGTCACCAATCGAAGCTCCGGGTGGAAATTCAACACTTCTAAGCCATAAGCCTCCCTTAGAAGAAATATGCTCGATTTTCAGGGTATTCATAGTTGAATACGTTCTTTCCTCTTTTTTGACAACCTGCATATGTTCCTTTTTTTCTAACAGAAGGTATGGAAGAGGAACATCTAAATAAGATGCAATGGTTTGCAGTGTGTTAATGGATGGGGAAGTGTTATTATTTTCAACATTACTGATAAATCCTTTGGAAAGACCTGTTCCTTCACACATCTGGGCAATCGTGATCTTCTTTCTATTTCGTATTGTTCGGATCTTTGCGCCAATATCCAAATTATCCACCTCGGTAGTTTCCTAATATAGAATATATTTATATATTAGCAAAAAAACAATTGACAATCTAGTTTGCTAGTTGTTATCCTATAGACAACAAAGGTTCATATTTAAAAACGCGCAAAAAATTTTTTGTGCTTGTGTTTACTTATATGAATCTTATTATTCTATTTGAATACGGTCTAGCATCTTTAAATGAGGTTAGACTAAAAATAATTAAATACTTTTAGAAAGGAATGTGAACGATGACGGCACCAATGATCTATGAACTTCGCAAGCCTGCACAAATGGAGAGCGATAAAACCTATCCAGCACTTTTTCTCATGCATGGCATTGGCAGCAATGAACAAAATATGCTGCCATTAGTGGAAGGGTTAGAAAACCATTTTTTCATTTTCAGCATCCGCGGTCATTTACCACAGCCTCCTGGCTATGCCTTTTTTACAATCGAAGGGTATGGGAAACCACATCGGAAAGTGTTCGATGAGGGAGTGAAGAAACTAACCAGCTTTATTGACTATGCTTGCGGCCAATATCCAATTGACGAGCACCAATTATTCTTATTCGGCTTCAGTCAGGGTGCGATTCTGTCGATGACTTTAGGATTAACATTAGGCAACCGAATTAAGAGTATTGTGGCATTAAGCGGTTATATTCCTGCCTTTGTTAAGGAAGAGTACAACATCAAACCGGTCAACGATCTATCCATCTTTATTTCACACGGGGAGATGGACCAAGTGCTTCCTTTCGAATGGGGAGTAGCCAATGATGAGTATTTCCGCAAATTAGGAGCAACGGTTACCTTTCGGACTTATCCAGTAGGACATACCGTATCAGTAGAGAATCATCAAGACTTTATAAAATGGATTTCAGAACAACTAGAAAAATAATATTTTTAAGGAGAGGGCTAGAAAAATGTTAAAAAGATTTGAAGCAAGTACATTAATTTTACGTGTTATTTTAGGAATTACGTTTTTTGTTCATGGAGTTGTTAAATTCCAAGGGGGAATAGAAAATATTGTGGGCTGGTTTGATGCAATCGGTTTACCAGGATTTTTAGCTTATATAGTCGCGACAATTGAAGTTGCAGGGGGATTAGCATTAATTCTTGGAATAGGGAGTAAAGTCGTTTCAGCCTTGCTTGCCTTATTAATGATCGGTGCAACTTTAAAGGTAAAACTTGCTGTTGGCTTTTTGGGTAATGGTGAAATGGCTGGTTATGAATTGGATTTAGCGTTACTCGCGATGGCTGTGTTTATTGCTATTAACGGCAGTAAGATGTTTGCTCTTGATAAAGTTATTTTTAAGGAACAAAAGTCGGATACCACATCCTTTTAAACTATAATAGAAATAGGGGGTCTATAAAAATGATGCCATCTTTATTTATTGCGCATGGTGCACCATTGTTAGCGATTGAAAATAATGAGTATACTCAATTTTTAAATGAGTTAGGTAAAAATATGCTGCGTCCAAAGGCAATTGTGTTATTTTCGGCCCATTGGGAGTCACTAGCCCAAAAGGTAAGTAAGGTTGAAACGTATGATACGATCTATGATTTTGGCGGATTTTCTCCTGAACTTTATCAGATTAAGTATCCAGCTCAGGGGGATCAACAGATTTCCAATGAAATCCAGAATTTATTTAAGGAAAATGGGATATCATTTGAGGTTGAAACTGAACGCGGGTTGGATCATGGTGCATGGGTGGTGCTTCGTTTACTATATCCGAATGCCGATATTCCTGTGATTGCGATGTCAGTAAATCCTAACCTTTCACCTGAAGAGCAATATAAGATTGGCAAGTCTTTAGCTGCTTTAAGGGAAAAAGATGTGTTAGTGATTGGAAGCGGGGGAACGGTTCATAACTTGAGAGCGGTAAAATGGGCCGATAATGAAATTGATCAGTGGGCACAGGAATTTGATGATTGGCTGGCTGTTCATTTAGCCAATTGGGATTTAGAGTCATTGTTTAAGTATGAGTCAGCGGCTCCAAATGCACAATATGCGGTTCCTCCTTATGGAAAGGAACACTTTATCCCGCTTTTCTATGCGATGGGGGCGGCAGATAATGGGAAAAAGGCAAGCTTGCTGCATCGGAGTTATCGATATGGTAATTTAAGTCATAGTGTTTGGCAGTTTGATTGATGAATAAAGATCCCCAACTCCTTTGTTGGGGATCTTTAATTTACTCTTATTCCATAGGGTTGTGACCCATATAGAGTCCATTAATAAAAACGGCCATCTCAACAGATCCATTTTGGTTGTAATAAGGTACACCGATCATTAGAGCATCACCGTATGTATGATTAACGATTACTTCGATGTTATTAACGCCTTTCCAGTTGTACCTTTCATTTCTAATTAAAAGTTTAGAGTCCTTAAATTCTTGGCTGCTAATTAAATTAGCAATGATTTTATTCTTCTCTGCTCCTAATACTGGTGAAGTATCACATCCACAGTCTGCGGCTTTAGCCGTATTCCCAGATCCCGCAAACAATGATACTGCTACTACCAATCCACCAATTACAGTTAGTAATTTTTTCATATTCTTCCTCCTTTTATTATTCTCCTTTAAATCTTTCGCTCTCTTTCGACAATCTCCTTCAAAAAACTTGGAAAAATACTCGACAAATGGCAGATTTTGTGACAAAAACATGTCATTACCAATAGTAGTTGACATATTTCTTTTTACCCAAAGAATGAGGTACTATATTTGATTGGAATTTTTACGAGTGCTATGCTTTTAGTAACAATGAGATGAGGGGACGATATTTTTGGTGAATGAACTAATCCTAAATGACACAGTTATTAAACTTGACCACTACCAAGAAGAGCAGATCAACCATTTATATAGAATAACGATTACCTTTAAAGTAACCAGTGCGGAGTATCATGATATCACCACCTTACTTTATAAAGGGACATTTGATGTGAAAATACCAGAAAGGCAACTAGCGTTTCGGGGAGCCATTCAACAATATTCCACATCAGTCACAAACCTATATGAAAAAGACCAAGTTGGGGAATTTAAGCTTAGTTTAATGGAAACAAGCCATTAAGAGAGGAGCAGTTTTTGTGAGACTTAGCATTTTAGACCAAGCTCCAATTTCAGACAATCAAACAGCTCATGACGCACTAAATGAATCGATGAAATTAGCTCAAATGGGTGAAAAATTTGGGTACAGCCGCTATTGGATTGCGGAACATCATGATTTGCCGGGGCTTGCGTGTTCTGCACCTGAAGTGATGTTAAGTTATATTGGCGCCAACACTTCTACCATTCGCATTGGTTCAGGAGCGGTTTTACTGCCGCATTATAAGCCATACAAAGTAGCTGAAGTATACAACATGCTCGCTACCTTATTTCCTGGCCGGGTTGATATCGGGATTGGCCGGGCGCCTGGCGGGTCTGCGGAGGCTTCTAATGCTTTATCCGATAACTTTTTACAACAGGTTTGGAACATGCCGAAGTCAGTCGAGGAGCTGCTCCACTTTTTAGAAAATGACTTTCCTTCCGATCATGAATTTAAAAATCTTTCGGCTTCCCCTGTACCGTCCGTTCCGCCTGTACCATGGCTGCTTGGCACAAGTAAGAAAAGCGCCTTACTTGCAGCTGAAAATGGCATGAACTATGCCTTTGGACAGTTTATGAGTGAGAATAATGGACCAGAGATTGTTCGACAATATATCGATTCTTTTCAACCAAGGAAACAGGGGCAGAGGCCTAAAGTGATTGTAACCGTGAATGCGGTATGTGCGGAAACAGATGAAAAGGCAGAAGAAATTGCCTTAAGTGCTATAGTATGGTCCTTACAAAAAGGCAGAGGAAAGGGGAATGAGGTTCCTTCAATAGCAGAAGCAAAGCAATATCCTTTAGATGAAAAAGACAAGCAAACTATAGAAAAAATCAAGCAAAATCTGATTATCGGCAACCCCAAAAAGGTAATAAAAAAGCTTAATGAGCGAGCCGCATTATTTCATGCAGATGAAATCATGCTGGTAACGATTACCCATTCACCAGAAGATCGAGTGAAGTCCTATCAATTAATTGCCGAAGAAGTTTTTCAAGTCTAAAAAAGGCTGTACGCTCATATCGAGTGTACAGCCTTCATTTTATTGAGCATTAACAACTGTATAGTATTTAACCGGAGAATTGCTCGATTTGTCGATCGTGTCAGAAATAGAACTAGTTAAACTATTAGAGCCCTTTGCATCAAGTCCGAGCTCCCAAATCATCATTCCGCCGAACCCATGATCTAGTGCTAGTTTAGTTTTCTTTTTCATGGTTGCGGCACCATTATAATAGTAAGTAGTACCATTCATATTAACAGTGTCACTATTGGCATTGGCAGGATTTTGATCAATAATGGCTCCGTAGGATACCTGTTTAATTTTAGGATCCTTAGGCTGAGCATAAAAGGGAACACCAAGCACTAATTTTTCTTTTGAAATATTTTGACCATCAAACAATTGGCTCCAATAGTTGACGATTTTCTCTGTAAATGGATATGGTGATAAATTAGCCGCATGATAACCGTCGTCCCATTGTCCGTCATAGGCCATGATATTCACATGGTCAACAGCTTTAAACATTGATGGCTCATACTGTACAAAGCCAATTTCTGTTAAGGTAACGGCATGAATTTTTGAATAAACAGCGACTGAAAGCTCCTTCTTTTTTGGATGAAGCTGTGCGCTTAATTGCTTCGCAAAAGCAGCAAGATTTTCGGCATCCGCTTTTGAGTGGGGATGTTCAAAGTCAATATCAATGCCATCGAGATTCTCTCGGTCTGCTAAACTAGTAAGTTCATTGACTAGCTTTGTCCGGGATACGGGATTCGAAATAGCCGCTTTAAAGTATGGATATGTTTCCCCGCCATTGATATGAAACCAGCCGCCAACAGCCAAGATTACTTTCGTATTGTATTTCTTTGCATTTGCAACCGTGGTACGCAGGTTTTTTAATGCGGAATCACCATTCAGTAAAATGCCGCCATCCTTTGTCGGATGGGCAAAAGAGAAGATAACATGTGTTAGTTGACTGTAGTCCACTTGGTTAGGATCCCGAAAATCTTGTATATAACCGATCAGTACTTTTGAATGTGTTTTTTCAACTTTAGGTAATTCTTTTGTCTGTGGTTTAAGTGCCGATTGAGGTGCATTCTTGATAACTATTTGTTTCTCCTGTTGCTTGTTCGATGAGAATTGCACCCCTGTATAGATTCCTCCAAGGAAGGTAAGAACAATTACCAATACAAGGAGGAGTTTACCTTTTTTCATAAGAATGCTTCCTCCTTCGTTTTACTATAAAATTGTATCAGAATATAGGGACAAGAATGGTTGGTAATATCCACCTTTCCAACCGTCATTACTTACCTAGGTAAATAGAATTGAAAGTTTATTTTATTTCTGATATAATCATAAGGTTAATGTTGTAAATATAATTATTTTTAAAGGTTTAAGGTGGTTAATCATGAATCAAGAATATAGAGTACTACTTTATTATAAATATGTACCGATTGAGAATCCTGAGGAATGCGCCAATGAGCACCGTCAATTTTGTAACGACTTAGGCTTAAAAGGCCGGATTATTATTGCCGCTGAAGGAATCAATGGTACGGTGTCAGGCACCATTGAACAAACAGATGCATATATGAAATACATGGACGAGCATCCCTTGTTTAACGGAACTTGGTTCAAAGTGGATGAAGCATCAGAACATGCTTTCAAAAAAATGAAGGTTCGTTACCGCTCAGAGCTTGTTACTTTGCGTTTGGAAGATGATATTGACCCGAATCGAGTAACTGGTAAGCATTTGAAACCAGTAGAATTCTTCGAGGCCATGCAAAGAGAAGATACAGTTGTCATCGATGCCCGTAATGATTACGAGTATGATCTTGGCCATTTCAGAGGAGCAGTTCGTCCGGATATTCTAAACTTCCGCGATCTCCCAGAGTGGATTAGAGAGAATAAACAAGAATTTGAAGGCAAAAAAATTCTTACGTATTGTACAGGCGGGATTCGCTGTGAAAAATTCTCAGGCTGGCTTCTTAAAGAAGGATTCGAAGATGTATCACAGCTTGAAGGCGGAATTGTCACTTACGGAAAAGACCCAGAAGTTCAAGGGGACCTATGGGATGGACAGCTTTACGTGTTCGATGAGCGGATTAGCGTTCCAGTGAACCACAAAGAGCATGTCGTTGTCGGCAAGGATTACTTTTCTGGCGAACCTTGCGAACGTTACGTAAACTGCGCAAACCCTGAATGTAATAAAAAAATTCTTTGCTCAGAAGAAAACGAACATAAGCACTTACGAAGCTGTTCTCATGAATGCCGTGTTCACCCAAGAAACCGCTATGTTGCTGAACATGGTTTAAGTGAAGAAGAAGTAAATGAACGACTTATGCTGTTAAGTCTTAACTAATAACAAGGGAAGCAGGTCATTGTCATGGCCTGCTTTTGCTATATGGAACTGAACCGAATTTAACATAAAAAAGGATAATCGTTGATACATATGGAATATACTTGTGAAGTCTTTTGTAGTTAAAAAATATAACTGATTATCTTGAAGGGAGTTTACCCATGACGACATATAAAAATAGAAATGAAGTCCCCATCCAAGAAACATGGAATTTAGCCGATATCTATCCAACAATCAGTAAATGGGAACAAGATTACCAATTAATTGAGAACATCGGTGCAAAACTTAAGCAATTCGATGGAAAAATTACCGACGGCCACTCTTTATATGAATACCTTAATCAAAGAGAGGAGCTTTCCTTCCATTTCAATAAAGTCTATGCCTATGCGATGTTAATGGTCGACGAAAATACTCGCGAGACACTCCCGCAGTCTCACTTAGATAAGGCAAAGCAGCTTAGTGTCAAAATCAGTGCGGCCACTTCCTTTTTTATGCCTTTTTTACTGAGCTTAGACGAAGAGACATTAAAGGGTTATATCAAAGAAGAAGAAAAACTAAAATACTTTGAAGAAGACTTGCTTGACTCGTTTCGTTACAAAAAGCATGTCTTAAGTAAGGAACAAGAAGAAATTCTATCCCAATTAGGGGAAGCCTTGTCAGTCCCAGGTCACACCTTTGGAATGATCAATAACGCCGATATTAAATTTGGAGAAATAACGACCGAAAATGGTGACCGGGTTGAATTAACACGTGGGATGTATTCTAAATTAATTGAAGATGAAGTCCGTGATAAGCGAAGAGAGGCGTATAAGGCATATTATCAACCATATGTTCAATTAAAGAATTCGATTGCTGCTACCCTTTCTGCTGCCATTAAAAATAACGTCACTTTAGCGAAAATTCGTCAATATCCATCCGCTCTTGAAAAAGCACTGTTTGGTGATAAAGTACCGCGAGAGGTTTATGAGAATCTGATTCAAGTAACAAAAGACAATATCACTCCCATGCACAAGTATACAAGGATTCGCAAGGAGAAATTAAACATTGATGAAATCCGACAGTACGACATGAGCGTTCCACTGGTCAGCGGGGTAAAACAAGTGATTTCCTATGAAGAGGCGTTTGAGACCATGCTGAAGGCTCTCGCTCCATTAGGTGAGGATTATTTAACGATATTGAAGGAGTTTAAAGACGGCCGTTATATTGATGTCCGTGAAACACCAGGTAAACGGTCCGGGGCCTATAATTTAGGTGTGTACGGTGTCCATCCGTTTATTCTCTTAAACCACCAGGATGATTTAGATAGTTTATTTACCCTTGTCCATGAATGCGGCCATGGTGTTCACAGCAAGCTAAGCTCTCAGTATCAGCCGCAAATTACGGCCGGTTACAGTATTTTTGTAGCAGAAGTAGCCTCGACTGTGAACGAGGTCCTCCTAATTAACTACTTATTAAAAAATGAAAAAGATCCAAAGGTTCGTCATCATTTGCTCAATCATTTCATTGACCAATTCAAAGGAACCTTTTTTACACAAGTCATGTTTGCTGAGTTCGAGATGAAAACACATGATATGGCCGAAAAGGGGATTCCGCTGAATGTAGAAGTATTTAACCAAACGTATGAAATGTTATTTAGGGAATACAATGGAGAAGAAATTGTCTTTGATGAGGAAGTCAAATATGGCTGGTCAAGAATTCCGCACTTTTACCGTCCTTTTTATGTGTATAAGTACGCGACAGGTTTTGCCTCTGCGATCCATTTGGCGACAAAGATTTTAGAAGGAGACCAAGACACCATTCATTCATATTTAGAATTTCTAAAAAGCGGCAGCTCTGATTACCCGCTTGAACTGTTAAAGCAGACTGGGGTGGATTTAACTACTCCAGCTCCAATTGAAAATGCCCTTAAACGATTTGGAGAGCTTGTCGAAGAGTTTGCGCAAATCTAATAAAAAAGCGCAAAGGTCTGAGGATGACAATTTTTAGGGGTCCATACTATATGCTTAATCTTATAAAAAGAACCCGAGGAAATCAGACACCTCGGGTTTTTTTATGATTCTATGTACTTTATTCCCAATTTGTGGGTTCGGCCATTTTTTGTTTTTTTTACAGCTTTTTACTGTGAAGATTTGTTAGAATAGATGGTATAAACGAATTTTAGGAGGATTCTAAATTGGATTCTAAATTTAATAAACCAAAAGGGTTTGGAGAAATATTAGATCATACCTTTAGTTTGAGTAAGAACCGTTTTAAGGAATTTTTTATGATTTTAATTGTTTTTATGGGACCTGTTTATTTACTTCAAGCCATTATTCAAATGGCCACTGGGACCAGCTTTTTTCGGGAGATTGGAAAAGGCGGGCAATGGTATGAGCAAATCCTCTCCAATTTGGACAATTCCGGCTCGTTCGATTCTAGCAGTTTGGGGTCTGATATTGGCTTAATCATCGTTGGTCTAGTAAGTTTTCTGCTTTTTCCAGTTGCCGAGGCGGCAATTTTATTTGCAATCCGGCATATTCAAAAAAAGGAAGAATACACGGTGAGTTCTGTCATAAAGGAAGCATTCCGCCGATTCTGGCCGATCCTTGGCAGTTCTATTTTATTTGGACTGATTGTAATAGGAATTCTCGCGATTCCCATCTTGATTGTTGCGTTTACAGGCGCTGCCTTAGCAACCGCTATCCATCCAGCTGTAGGAATTTTGGTCGGACTTCTATTGTTTATAGGGTTTGCGATCGGTGTGGGACTTCTGATTACGCGCTGGAGCTTTTATTTTGGTTCAGTGGTCCTTGATAAGGTTTCACCAGGCTTTGGCAGGAGCTGGAGGTTGTCACGGAAAAGAACATGGGTATTGTTTGGTCTCTATATTGTCTTTTACTTAATTGTTTCCATTATAAGCTTTGCTGTTCAATTGACGTTTGGCGCACTTTTAGGGGACAGTGTAGTATTGGGATTGATTACAAATTTGGTATCATTATTTACCACGATGATTTTCTCAGTTGGCTATGGGATTATGTATTTTGATTTAAAAACAAGAAATGGTGCTGAGGATTTAAAGGAATTGATTGATGATTATCAGTCAATCTAACTACCTAAAAGGTGATGGCTATGTTAAATGCAAACAAAGCACGAGACAATATTGAAGAAATTCTCAAAAAACAGGAGTATCAAGTTTATTACGCTCAGTCTAAAGGGTTAATCGAAACCTGGTGGGAAAAGGCAAAAGAATGGATTGCGGCACAGCTGGATAAATTGTTCCCTTCTATTAAAACAGCCAGCAATGCCTCAAGTGCTATTTTAATCGCTATTATTGCCGTCGTGATTTTATTGTTAGCTTGGGCAGCATTTATTCTCATCCGTCATACGCGCAGAAATCGATTACTGCGGAAACAGAAGCCACTTCAATCATTAAAGAATTGGAATTGGACATACGTGCAGCATTTGGAAGAAGCGGAGAAACTCGAATCCCTCGGTGAATATACAGAATCAATCAGACACCTTTTTTTAGCCATGCTTCTTTACTATCATGAAAATTCATGGGTCGAAGCTAGGATCTGGAAGACAAATTGGGATTACTACGAGGAACTTAGAACAGTAAATCAGCAAGATGCTGACCAATTTAATAATCTTGCTCACTTTTTTGAGGATGTCGCCTATGGGGAACGAAAGGTAAGCCTTGAAGAGTATCAGCCATTCCGAACCAAGATTAACGAAATAGTGGGAGAAAGGGGGGGGGAAAGAAGTCAATGAATCAGGCAAAAATACGTGGATTGATTTGGTTTGCCGTACTCTTCTTGCTCTTTATAGGAGTGAGCTATTTTTCCTTTGCACCAAAACCCAAAATATACCCGGATTACGTAACCACCTCACCATCTCCTACAGGCGTGAAGGCGTTATATACATATTTAGAAAAAGAAAAAGGCGTAAAGAGCTGGAACCATTCGCCCGTGTTACTACCAAATCGGGACCAAAACCAAATGCTTATAATGGTTGAACCCGCTTTTACACCAGAAAAAGAGTTGATGCAGGCATATGTCGATTATATGAAGGCTGGAAATACGATTTTGTTAGTTCAAACGAATCCAAAAGGGATGTTTACGATCGACGCGGATTTTATTGAAAAGGATCTTTCGCAAAACGAATTATCGACGAAGGTAAAGGATCAGAACGATCAATTAAAAAAAGCAGAAGTGAAATCTGATGTTCGAATTCGCCCAATGAAAAGCGATGAACTGCTACTGTCTGATCAGGCTGGACCAATCGCAGTAAAAAGAACCATTGGGAAGGGACATCTCATCGTTGCGATCACTCCAGAGTGGTTGACCAATGCTAAACTATTGAAAAAAGATCATTTACCCCTTAGTTTTGAACTTTTAAACGAAGGAAATCCAGACACATTGTTGTTTGATGAGTATATACATGTTGGAGAGAACGAGCCGAACCTCTTAACTGTTTATCCAATCTGGTTCTTGGTTCTTCTTTTGCAAGGAATCCTTTTCATAATGCTCTGGTTATGGTATAGGGGAAAAAGGTTTGGTCCTTTATTAAGCGAACGGGAAGAGTGGGTCCGCTTTAGTGATGAAGGGATCCAAGCGATTGCCGCCTGGTATGTAAAGGGCAGACGTTATCATGATTCACTTCAAATTCAAGCAGATTATGTTAAGCTGCTGCTTCAAGAACGCTGGAATATTCCTTATAGTAAAGAATGGCAGGATCTAGCTCCTTATGTTGAAAGAAAGTGGCTTAAAATGTCTATCCATGAAATGAAAGCATTCCTTAACGGCTTAGCAGCCATTCTAAACCAAGAAAAAATCAATAAACAAGAATACCTTTTATGGTCAAGAAAACTAGAGGAATTACGAAACGAGGTTGAATCATGAAAACAGAATTAACAGCTTTTATTGAAAAATATGAGGAGCGAATCTTAGGTCAGAGCCTTAATATCAGGCTCCTTCTTTCTGCCATCCTTTCTGGTGGACATGTCCTGTTGGAAGGAGTGCCAGGCACCGGTAAAACGCAAATGGTCCGGACGCTTGCCGACCTTCTTGGAGGCAGTTTTAATCGGATTCAGTTTACACCGGATTTACTGCCAAGTGATATTACCGGCAGCATGATTTATAACATGAAAGAAGGCACGTTTCAAACTCTAAAGGGCCCGATTTTTACGAATATCCTGTTAGCCGATGAAATCAACCGAACACCTGCTAAGACACAAGCGGCCCTTTTAGAGGCGATGGAAGAAAAACAGGTGACCATCCAGGGAGAAACTTATCAATTGCCTGATGTATTTTTTGTGGTGGCTACGCAAAACCCAATTGAATTTGAGGGTACATATCCACTTCCAGAGGCACAGCAGGACCGTTTTTTATTTAAACTTTATATTGATTTTCCCTCTTTTGAAGAAGAGAAAAATGTACTAAAACTAGTCATTGAAAACAGTTTCGCAGAAAATTCGCTCTCTTCCATCCTTGATATCGAAACCTTTATGGAGATAAGAAAGGAAATTGAGAAGGTAACGGTGAGTGAAACGGTGCTTGGTTATATATTACAGATCGTGAGAAAAACACGTGAGTCAGAATCGATCCGCTTTGGGGCGAGTACAAGGGCAGGAATCTCGATCGGTAAAGCTGCCCAAGCGTGGGCGTATCTATTAGGGAGGGACTATGTAACGCCAGATGATATTAAAAAGGTTGCTAAACCGGCCTTACGTCACCGGATTCAAGTCTCTCCACATATAGAATTGGAGGGAGTAACCGTTGACCAAATCATTGAAGAGCTTGTGGGCTCGGTTCCTGTTCCAAGATAGAGGCATCTTACCTGCCAAACGGCTATTGATCCTCTATTTGATTTTATCTCTAGTTTTCGTGATGTGTGCGACCATCGGTTTGTCCTGGTCCTATGTCATTACCTTTAATATCCTGACTCTTTGTCTTAGTTTAGTGGATTTACTTTTTTCACCCTCTAAAACACAGCTCGCTTTTACTCGGGCTCTGCCTAAAGAAATGGAAAGAGGGCTCACATATCCAATTGAAATAGAGGTTAACAATTTCTCTTCCTATTCTTTACTGTACCGATTAAAGGACGGATTGCCGCAGTCCTTTGACAGGCCGTTTCCGCTGAAAGGATTTATTCCAAAGAATTCTGCAGTTGTGGTTACCTATCATTCTACTGCAGCTGTCAGAGGAGAATATCAGGTTCAAAAATTGTATTTTCGCTATCGCAGCCGCTTGGGTTTATGGGAAAAACAGACAACCGTTTCCTTACCGGAATCGGTGAAAGTGATTCCAGATTTAACCGAGACCAAGCAATTCTTAGAAAATGCGCAAAGCTTCTTAAAGTATGAGGGATTACACATCCGCAGACAGCGAAGTGGTGTTGGTGATTTTTCGAAAATCCGTGAGTTTGTAGTTGGTGACGATCCGCGAAAGATAAACTGGCGCCAAACAGCGAAATTGCGGGAAATCATGACCAATGACTATGAACCGGAGCACGGCAAATATGTTACGATTTTAATTGATTGCGGTCGGATGATGGGAGCAGAATTAAAAAAGGGAAATCGGTTGGAAAAGGCGTTAGAAGCAGCCCTGACTGTTACGGCAGCAGCATTAAAGAAAGGCGATTATGTTTCTGTTTTAGCTTTTTCAAAAGAAATCCACGTATTTGTTCCCCCGGCTAAAGGAATGGCACACTTACAGACGATATTACACGCCATTTACAATCTAAAGGTAGACGCAGCTGAGTCGAATTATAGCTCCGTCCTACGGTATTTAGAAACGGTGCAAAAGAAACGGAGTCTGCTGCTTTTATTTAGTGATGTCCGAACTTTTTTACACGAGGAAAGTGCCTTGGCTTATTTACAACGGCTTCGTCAACGTCATTTGTTTTTGATGATTGGGATAGAAGACCAGACCTTACTAAAGAGAGTAAACGATGTGCCTGGAACGGTACAGAAAGCAATGGTGAAAAGTATTGCCCAGCAGCAATTGCTTATTAAAAAGCGGGAAAAGAACAAATGGGAAAAACAAGGCCTCCAAATGATTGAGGCCCGTGAGGAAAAATTGGCGGTCACCGCTGTCTCCCATTATATTGAGATTATGAATCAAAATCTTTTATAGGCTGGGCTTTGGCTAGCTTTAATTTACCAATTAAGACATAGAGGATCAGGCCGGCAACTGTTAGCACTGCGACGATATATTTTGCTTCTAGCGAAATCTTCGCTGGTGTAATAAATCCTTCAATAATACCAGCAATCACAAATAATGGGATCGTACCAAGCAGAAGCTGAACAGACCGTTTGGCCTGCTGCTTTAGTTGCCAGCCTCTTGTGTATTGCCCTGGAACAAAGAGCTTGTAGCCCATTAAAAGCCCCGCACCGCCGGCGATAAAAATAGCTGTAAGCTCGATCATTCCGTGTGGAACTATATAAGCCCAAAAATCATAGGATTTGCCGTGATGCCAAAAAAGCGCGGCCAGTGCTCCAATAATAATTCCGTTGTAAACCATTAAATAAACGGTAACGAGCCCAAAGGTTATACCTCCGGCGAAGGCAAAAATGCCTACTTTAATATTGTTCGTCATTATACTCGCCGACATGAGTGATGAATCCACGGCATTAGTGCCCTTTCCAAGTTTGCTAGGATCGACGCCTTGTGAAATCTCCGCAGGAAGGATCGAATAAATATGGAGCGGATCATTCATAACCGACAGAAAGCTTCCAATCGCTCCAATTAAAAATAAAATCATCGCCGCAGCGACAAATTTCCACTGCTCTAGCAATAAACCAATAAATTTTGTACTAAAGAAATACCGAATTTGTTTAATGCTCGACACCTGGTCTTTGTATAGGAGGTTATGTGCTTTCGACACAAGGCCGTTTAAATAGGGCGTTACCTCATCATTTGGAAAATAGGTTTGACTGTAGGAAAGATTTTGCGCTGCTTTTTGATATAAGCGATAAAACTGCGTAATCGTTTCACCTGTATAATTCTTTTTTCGTTTGCTTAATTGGCTAACGAATTGTTCCAATTGCTTCCATTCTTCACGGTGCATTTTGACAAATTGCTTGAGATTCACTTTGACACCTCTTTTACGAGCTATGTAATTTTTTATACTTTTCTCCTTATTATAGAAAATTAGTAGGAAAATAGAAACCATAACAGACAAAATCAACAAGATTCAAGGGGGAAATTTGATGAAAGAAGATCATTTAGATATTAAAACACCTGAATATGTAGCGATTCAGTTTCAGATCGCGGGGTTAGGAAGCAGGGCGGCAGCTTTTATTATCGACCAAGTACTGTTAATGCTTGTAAATATTTTGATTGTTGTGGCCCTTTTTTTTGTTATGGATGGAATCGAACAGCTGCCTTTTTTTCTTACCAGTAGTTCTTTTCCAATCGCGGTTGTCGTTATTGGCTTGTTTGTCCTAAATTGGGGCTACTTCTTTTTCTTTGAGTTTTTTTCGGGTGGTCGCACCCTTGGTAAAAAAATAGTCGGAATCCGCGTCATTCAGGAGAATGGGCACAGTATTACCTTACTTTCTAGTTTTATTCGAAATCTGGTTCGTTTAATTGATTCGCTGCCGACTGCCTATTTTCTCGGTATCGTAATGATTTTTTTCCATTCCAAACATAAACGGCTTGGCGATCTGGTCGCTGGTACGATTGTCGTTCATGAACGCAAGGCAAAAAAGAAAAAGAAGCTTACACCGATTGAAAAAGAAATTAATCACAGAGGACTTAGCGAGAACGATCTTGAAATCGATGAATGGTCCTTAAAATCCTTTTCATCTAAGGACTGGAAGTTAATCAGCACCTACGCGAACCGATTTAATCAGTTACCCCTGGAAGAACGAAATCAACTGACAAACCAGATTGCTGACTTGCTGCTTCCTAAGTCTGGAATTGACGTGAATGGAAAAAATGATACTGAATTAGAGAATGATCTTCTAGTTCTTTACTTAATTCTTAAGGATGAATGGGAGTTTGAGCTTTGAGTTTAAAGGGTAAATAGATAGAATGTGGATCGTCCGTATGAGATTCAGTGAAGAGCAAATACTTCCTAATGTAATCATCAATTTTGGAAAGGAGTAGCCGATGCATTGGTATGAGAAATTAAATCAATATTTCCCAATCGAAGAAATGAAATCAAAAGAGCATATGGAGACTTTACTTAAAGAGCGTTCTGAAATCTATTATAAAGATGAAGGACCCAATCATGTTTTAATGTACGTAGAACTTGAAAATTTTATATTTATCGATTATCTTTTCGTTTCAAAAAATGCTCGCGGTCAAGGACTAGGTAATAAACTACTAGAAAAAATGAAGCGTAAGGGAAAGCCGATTATTCTCGAAGTAGAACTAGTGAATTATGAAGATAGTGATACTGAAAAGCGGCTTCGTTTTTATAAGCGAGTAGGATTTCAACATGCAGAGTCCATAGGATATGAAAGAAGATCACTAGCAACAAATGAGATTAACAAAATGGAAATACTTTATTGGGCTCCAAACAATGAGTCTGAAGAAATGATATTTGAAGCGATGGAAAAAACATACAATTTAATTCATACTTATAAAGACAAGCACTTTTATGGAAAATCGTATCAACCTGTTGAAGAGGTCCTAACCTTTAATCATGAATCTGAAAATAGTAACATTCTTGAAGGTTTGTAAAATCTTTGTTTTTTAAACCCAGCACTTTTAAAAGGTGCTGGGTTTTTTTATCCATTTACCAAAGTAAATGGAATGAGGTGCTTTTTGGAATTGCTTAATACAAACAACCTGGCCTCCAATTCTGAAGGTCAGGCTATTTATCTTATTTCATAAATAACTTGATCTTTTCCAGTCCGTTCTTAACATTTGGATAGCGGAATGGGATATCAAACTTGGTCGTTTGTTTTAGAACGCTTTTTTGATGAGAGAACGTGTTAAAATTCCCTTTGCCATGATAGGCTCCGATTCCACTGGTGCCTACACCTCCAAACGGAAGGTAGGGCGAAACAAAGTGATAAACGGTATCATTAACACAACCGCCCCCAAAGGAAACTTTATTTAAAACTTCTTCTTGAATGTAATGATCTTCCGTGAAAATATAGAGGGCAAGTGGTTTTGGATGACGATGAATCCCCTCTACCACCTCTTTTAAATCGTCATATTCCAGTATGGGAAGGATGGGTCCAAAAATTTCATCCTGCATGATCGAATCTTCCCAACTAATTTCCGTTAATACTGTTGGCTCAATGGTTAACCGAGCTTTATCCACATTTCCTCCCATAAATAAATGCCCATTATCTAAAAACGACGTCAGTCTTGTAAAATGCCTTTCACTGACAATCCGGGTAAAATCCGGATTGTTTAATGGCTCTTTTCCATACAGTTCAACGATTGACTCCTTAAATAGCTGCAGGAATGGTTCTTTAACCCGTCTGTGCACATACAGATAATCAGGGGCGATACAGGTTTGTCCGGCATTGGTAAACTTTCCCCAGGCAATCCGTTTCGCAGCCAGCTTAAGATTGGCATCCTCATGGACGATACAAGGGCTTTTTCCACCCAGTTCTAATGTTACTGGGGTTAAATGTTTCGCAGCCGCCTCCATAATGATTTTTCCTACAGGGACACTTCCTGTGAAAAAGATGTAATCAAGCTGTTGATTGAGCAGGGGCTGGCTTGTTTCAACACCGCCCTGAACCACGGCAACATACTCCTCAGGGAAAAGATCCAGAATCAGTGTTCCTAATACTTCAGATGTTCTTGGCGTCAATTCTGATGGTTTGATTATCGCACAATTTCCTGCAGCAATCGCACCGATTAACGGGGCAACCGCCAGTTGAAACGGATAATTCCAGGGAGCGATGATCAACGATACTCCGAATGGCTCTGGATAAATATAACTAGTTGAACCAATATGGGTAACGGGTGTTTTGACTTTTTTGGGTGCTGCCCATGAACGAAGATGCTTCATTGTAAAGCGCAATTCCTCTAAAATAAATCCGATTTCAGAGGTATATGCATCAAATTCTGATTTATTTAAGTCCGTTCGTAAGGCTTCCATTAGTACTTTTTCATTCTTTTTAATGGCAGCTCGTAATTTTCGGAGAGCTTCAAGACGGTAGGAAATACTTTTTGTTTTCTCCGTTTTGAAAAATGATTTTTGCTTGGATATGAGAGAACTGTAAGTCTCCATTTCTCAACTACCTTTCTTTAATTTATCCTCGAATCGGTGCTATTCCTTTATCAATTGGTAGAGTTGGAACAGGTCATCCTTAAAGAGAATTTTCGGGACAGGATAAAGGGGATTTGCTTCGGCAAATGCCCGCTCCACCATAAGGGGAATATCACGATCAACAATTCCACTGACCTTTTTAGGGATATTCAGCCTGTCATTTAAATGTTTGATCTCTTCAATGAATTTATTGGCATTTTGTTTGATACTGACAGCAGGATCGGCAATACCGATAATTTCAGCCAGTTCGGCTAATGGCTTATGGACGGATTCACCGTAATACTCAAGGACATAGGGTAAAATAATGGCATTTGCCAGCCCATGGGGAACCGAATAGAATCCACCTAAGGTATGGGCAATGGCATGTACATAACCGACATAGGCCCTAGTAAAAGCCATTCCAGCCAAATAGGCTGCCTTTTGCATATTCGAACGGGCTGTAAGATTGGTCCCGTTAAAGTAGGCTTCCTCGAGATTTTCAAAAATTAATTTTATTGCCTCGATACTGTATTGTGTTGTATTCTTCGTATTACTCCTCCCGATATAGGCTTCAACCGCATGTGTTAATGCATCAATCCCCGTTGCTGCAGTGATGGAAGGCGGGAGCTTTACAGTTAACAAGGGATCTAAAACGGCAAAATGCGGGATGAGGGATGTATCCATTATGGCATATTTTTCATGGGTTTCGCTATTAGAGACTACGGCGGCGAGTGTGGCTTCACTGCCTGTACCAGCTGTGGTAGGAATCGCAAAGAGGGGAGGAAGCTTCTTTACTATCTTTAATACACCTTTCATTTGTGGAAGGGACTTATTTGGCTTTGCAACACGGGCACCTACACCCTTCGCACAATCCATTGGGGAACCGCCGCCAAACGCGACTATCCCTTGACAATTATGCTCCAAGTACATTTGGAATGCTTCTTCAATATTTTCAATTGTGGGATTGGGGACCGTTTTGTCATAGATCACGTAGTTAATCTTTTCGTTTCTCAGGTCCTCCAGAAATTCATCCATTAGTCCGATTGAAACAATTCCTAGATCTGTGACAATTAAAACACTCTCAATTCCTTGTTTGTTAATGAGATTGGCCAGTTTTCGTAAACTATTTTCTCCTTCTAAAAGCTCGGGTTCCCGCCAGGGCAGGAGGGAAGAGGTCGTTTTCATAACCCCTTGAAACGTTCTGCAATAAGCTTTGTACATAACATTACCCCGCTTTACCTAAGATTTGGCTTTCCTTCTTACTATGATTCATGAGGGAAACAATTAATCTACCGAAATTCAGGGGGAAGATACAGAAAAAAAGTTTTATACCAATGATGTATACACATTATATAGCGTATTTAATTTAGAAAAGTCAAGCTAGTTTCATGAATATAATTAAAATTCTGAAAATACGACTCATTTAAGGAACGCTTGCTAGAAAAGATTATTCTGCTATTTTATTTGCAGCTGAACCAGGAGCTTAAACAATGGGGCGGGGAATAAAAAAAGCCTAGAACACTAGGCTTTCCTCTTAGTATGGGAATTGGGAAGCATAATTGTTAAATTGCTGATAGGCCTGGTCCATTTTTTGCTGCTCTTCAGCTTCCAACTTATACCAGCCATGCTGGAACATTAAGTTATAAAGCTCTCGGCAGCTTTGGTGTGTTTCATTAAGCATTTGCAGTAAATCTTGATGCAGCTGTTCATGGCTTGCTTCGCGGACAGCGATATTCATGCTGTCTGTTAAATATTTGCAAGTACTTAGCGCATCATTAATGAAGTCACGATCATTCATTTCAGGACTTTTTACTTTTGGTAATTCGCCGGTTTGTGGATTGGCAATTTGATTTTTGTTTTGGTTTTGTTGTGATTGTTGATTTTGCATCACGTTTCCTCCATTTTGGTTACTGTAGTTGGGTATTAGGTAAGCTAGCTAGGGCTGTATTATTATCTACTTGTAGATGGGTTAGGATTCTTTGAAAGTGATTTTGGTGCATTTGCCCAGCTTTGTCGAGTGCTTCTTTAAATTGTGGATTTTGTACTTGCTGTGCCATCGCATGAAATTTCTTAAACGTTAGCAGTTCCCAGGACATAGCATCCTTTAGATACAAAAGATCCTTCGTTGTGATGGCTCGAGGTGGATTTGGAATTGGCGGCTGATTCATTTGCATAAGAAAAACTCCTTTTATTGTTTAATAGTAATCACCTATAGAATTTACTAAAGGAAGTCATTTTATGAAAATTAGAAAACGAAGAAATCATTTTCTAATGAAAAAAACGTTGGTCATTTCGAACCGACGTTTTTCATTAGAAAAATATACATGTGACTTTTAACCGTTGTTACACCCAATCCAGTTTAAATTCAATTTATTGTTGGTCTCGAATGAATCTAACAGCATTTAAACCAATCATTTGTGCAGCTAAGGCTGTATTACCATCTGGTAAAATAGGGGAGATGGAAAGATCTGCTACTTTCAGGTTTTGGGTCCCAAATACATTTAAATAACCATCTACCACTCCTTCATCGATATTCCGGCCCATCCTGCATTGTCCTCCATAGTGATTAAGGACGTTATAGGATGCCTTGGCAAAATTAGCAAGTAGGATTCGTTTCTCTTGTTCATCTTTTAAATTAAATATATTTTCTGAAGGATAAACCACCCTATAAATACCCTCAGGATCTAATAATCGTGCTCGTTTTATTACATTGTAAGTCTCAATATAATGGTTAACCATATAATCTAAATCATCTGGATTCTCTAAAGGATTAAAGTCAATAGATGGATAGGCTTCAGGGTCGCTATGTGCTGCTAAAATGGTCCCTTTACTTTTTGGTTTTAGATCAACAATTCCAATACTCATGATATTACTTGGTTTATCCTCGTTAAAATCCCAATTGTTAATCTGGACATCTTGAACCGGAATAAACCTTGGGAATACATTACCTAGTAATTGAAGGCGACGTCCTGACTTCCGTCCTTCTTTATCATCTTTTTTAAAGGCACCTAATGGGATTGGTTGATCTGGGTCAGACGACATGACCATTAATAGGCGGGTTGTTTCCACTTCTACCCCCATGCCAACAGCATAATGTGTATGAAAATTGTATCCAACATTTGGGCTTTCGACTATTGTTGATATTCCGGCATTAGATAAATCTGAAGATCTTCCGATTCCTGATCGTTGTAAAATAACCGAGGAGAAATTCCCTGCAGAGACTATTATCCCTTTGCTTGCAAATGCTCTTTGTGATTTACCGTTTCTAACAAATTCAACCCCGACAGCAATTTGAATTTGTCTGTATTGTTCAAAGAGAATTTTATTCACGGTAGACTTTGCAATTACTGCCAGTTTTCTTTGACCAACTCCAAACTCATCAGGGCTCCATTCATCTCCAGGAGTAACAATATGTTTGTTTAAATACCCAGTGGCAGTAGAAGAACGAACAAATTTCCCTGTATTCAATTCTTTTTGGGTAAATTGGGACTTAAAGAATGTACAATCTCTTATCCCCGTATTATAATCCTCCACAATGGGAATTCCTAACACTTCAGATGTTGCTTTAGCTAAGATAGTCGTAAGACCAGCTTTCGGTATCTTTTGTTGTCGTATAGAGATGGGACCATTGGTTCCTCTTTCTTTTGGATTTTGTGTCCAGCCAATATATGTTTCATTTTCTTTAAATAATGGACGGATATTTTCATAACTCCATTGAGGACCTGAAAGACTTGCCCATTCATCATATAGTTGACGACTTCCTCGAACAGCAAGCATTGCGTTGTGCTCAGAACTCCCGCCTATTACTCTCCCGCCAGATAATAAAAGCTGACGACCGATAGATGGTTCCAATTTTGATAGAATATTAAAGGAATACTTATTATCAGTGGCTAAGTTAATGGCAGTACCGCCACTAGGGCTGCTTAGCGCTTTTGTCATATTGGTTCCTTCTTCAAGGACAAGTACAGATGTTGATTTATCATCTGTTAATTCTTTGGCAATTACACCACCTGCGGTTCCTGCACCTATTACAATATAATCAAATGTATTTTTTGGGGACATGTGATCCTTCCTCTCCATACCCTTACCGATGATTTAATGAATACTATCAATATATGTATGTGAACAGTTTTCTTGTGTGAGTGTCCATGTTACAGCTTAATTTGGATTAAATAAATCCTAAACAAAATAAGGTGATATAAGTTTCAAGTTGTCCTTAATTTGAATCTAGTGAAAACGCCCTTACCATTTTCATTTTCATAACATAAATTGTAATGAAAATACCTAAAGGAGGGCTCAAAATGTTTGGTTATGGTGGCTTTGGAGGTTACGGTGGTTGTTGTGGCGGTTATGGCTACGGTGGAGGATTCGGCTGTGGCGGCGGTTTTGCTTTAATCGTTGTATTGTTTATTTTATTAATCATTGTTGGAGCAGTAATCTGTTTCTAAAAAAATCTTCACTAATAAAAGCCCTTTTTGGGCTTTTTTTTTTGAGTTACCTATTTCATTACACCTGCGAATGAAACTGATAAGAAGATACAACGTCGAATGAGAATTGGCATATATGTCTATAATAAATATATAGATAAGGATTAAGGGATGAATTCCTATGATATATATTTATCATGATTATGCTGGGACACATACTACCTCTTTGGCAGCGGCCTATCATCTAAAACAATTGCCTCAATCGGAACGAAAATTAACCAGAGATGAAATATTAAATGTCAACTATTTTAATAAACTTACGAGAAAAGATTTTGGAAAGCTTCTTTATCATGGGGACGATGAAGAAGGCAACTCCGTATATACAATTGGTTGCAAACGGGATAAACTCGCTGTCCCTGCAATGAAAGAACTATCCTTGATGCTGAAAGGCAAATTTCATTTTAATGAGAAAATTATTTTCTCCCATACCTCTCCAACCGTTCCATTACCGATGTCGTTTGGAGGATTTTTTTCGAGAGGTTTGAAAATTGACTTTATTGGTGTCCCATTGTTAGTACTTGGTGCCAAGCAATGCTGTGATAATATCTATCGATTGGTCGAAAACACGAAACAGGTAGGGCGGACGTCATTTAATGAACAGGTAATAACTTTAGAAAATGAAATGTACAAGTAAACAAAACCATTATTAACTTGCAATCCAATGATCTTTCATTGGATTTTTCTTTTATTAAAGGGGAAAGTCACGGATAATAGTTTTATTAACATTTTTATCAATAGGCGATGATCCAATCATGATCTTGTGAATAAAAATAAGAAAAGGGGGTTGAAATTTGAAAAAATTTGCTTATTTATTAGGCGCGTTTATTGCTATCTTTTGTTTAGCTGCGTGTAATCACCAACAAGATAAAACGACCAATCAAGAAAAACCTGCTTCACATGTACAAGAGGGAACAAACCGAGAACAGCCAGCCACACCTGTGGAAGAGGGTACAACAGACCCAGAGACACCAGCAGCACCAGAAAAAGAAGGGGCCAAAGACTCAGTTCAACCAACCGCACCTGTACCGGAAACAAAAGTCTATCAAAATAACGTATTTAAAGAGGTTATCGTAACAGAGACAGAGGACAAAATTATTGTCACTGGAAAAGCTCAGGTATTTGAAGGAGTCTTTCAATATGCTCTTCACAATGGAGAAAAAGTGGTGCTGGAAAATAATTACCAAACAGACGGGGCACCTGCTTGGGGAGAATTTGAAATCACCTTTGAAAAAGGGTTAGTATCATCAAATAATGTTAAACTCGAATTATTTGTTTACTCAGCAAAAGATGGTTCAAAAGTAAACACGTTAGAAATTCCCATCCCAAAACAGAAATGACTTCGATATAAATATAGTACCCGTATTATCAACGTTACGGGTACTTTGTTGTTTCCGAAAAATGGAGCCTTAGTTCATTTACTATTTATAATTCGTGGTCGATCTTCCATTTGAGGCGGCTCTTCAAACCACCCATTATTCATCATCAGTTCAAGTCCTTCATGTCCATATAAAAAGACATCTTTTGATAACAATGACATTTTCATGGATATATCGTTTCGGAGAGTAAACATAGCTCCAAAGCTGCCACCAACCAGTCCAAATCCATTAAAAAGGCTTACGCAATACATCATCAATTTATCAGAAAAGGGTGCAACGGTTGAGGTGGTTACAATACTTCCGGAGGTAGCCGAAAAGTGTATATTTGCTTCTAATAAAATTTCTTCCATTGTTTGTATTTGTTTTTTTGCAAGTTCTAATCCTTTTACAAAATATTTTCTGACCTTTTTGTTATCGGCGCATTGGGCAAATCCAGTAATTAACTGCATGCCAATATTATTAGTCTCAATTGTGTGATGTAGGATACCTACCTCGAGGGCACTTAAGGATCTTTTATCGCCAAATGGCTTAAAACCTTTCATGTATCTATCACTTTTGACAAACTCAACTGTTTTAGGCATTGTCATATTTGGCGGAAGAGTTAAAATTCCTTTATTCAGTAAATAAATGGTAGATAGTTTATAAATCTTTTGGGTTACGCTAGTGAGTCCTTCATAAATAGCTATCACATCTTTTCGATAGGCCATATTCATATTAATCGTATATAACCCCATACTTAACTCTTTGAGGATCCGAAGAAACATAATATCAAATCCATTATCGAAAAGTTTTGGAGCTTCCATGTTCACATCTTCGTTTCGAAAAGCTACTGGAATGACCATGCCATCTTTTTCAAATATAGATTTGATTTCAATCACATAATAGTGTAATTCCTGCCACAAACCACCCATGATATTTGTTGCTTCTTGGTCATCACTCTTCGCCATAAAATATTCTAAAATTCTAAGAATCATCGTTTTTTCCTGATAGGTGAGCCAAAGTGTCCCGATTTCCGAGGCACTTAAAGGGTTATTTTTCTCCAAAACATTTACCTCCAGATAGCTATGTAATTATAACTAATGTTCCCACTTTATTATTTAGTATGAGGAATAACCTGTTATTTTCCCGTATGGTATCCTGTTAAAAAGGGAAACTATGTAAAAAGCAGTGGAAAGGATAGAAGGTAATGCATATTGCGATTACGATTCTAACCATTTTGGCTTCCTTTAAGTGGGCTGATTGGAAAAACTGGAGAGAGTACCATGCTAGTATGTATTTTATTTCCACTGGCGGTATGATGTACGAATATATTGTTCAAGAAAATACTTTATGGAAGTTTCATCCTGATTTCTTATATGGACATGAAATGGTTGTCTTGGTTTATGCTATTATAACGATGCCCATTAGTATCTTACTCTTTCTTTCCCATTTCCCGGAAACCTGGATGAGGCGGCTGCTTTATATAGTCGTTTGGTCTGGAATCTATATTCTGGTTGAGTGGTTTCTACTCGTGTTTGGAAGGATCTCCTATCAGAACGGTTGGAAATTTTGGTATTCTTTTTATTTTGATATTATGATGTTCTCCATTATTGCCCTGCATCAGCACAAACCCTTTAGAGCATATATAATCTCGTTACCCGTCATCCTTTTCTTAATCTTTTACTTTGATATTCCTTTTAAGTTTGGAAAGTAACTCAAAAAGCCATTCATCAGCAGGGAATGGTTTTTTAGTTGTGTTTATTTGCTTAAAAAAAGAAGGAAACCAAGGGTGCACTGCACCGGAGTTTCCTTCAAGAAAGGTATTAGGCAAATTAATTATAGAATTGAATACGATTAAATCCAAGGAACTTGTCAGATTATCTAACATCATTTTTCTAGTTAATCATTATTAAAAATCAGAGGAATCGGTGTAATCGTAGCGAATCCCATCTCTCTGAGCATCCGTCATTTCTTTTACCAGCTCGTTAGTTGTTGAGGGTTGAACCTCTTCGTTGCGGTTGGATTGATTGTTTTGTTGTCGTTTATTTGACTTTGACAATAATAGCCCTCCTTTTTCTATTTTCACACCTATTTTCTCAAGAAAATGACCAATTATTCCTAGCGGAGCTGCATTTAATTTTCACGGCAGCCCCCTATTCTACCTCAAACAAGGTTAAACTCCCGGGACTTTATTAAATAAATTATCCTGTTTCTTATTTTGGTCATTCTGCAAGTATTCGTTTTGATTTTCTTTTATCAACTTCAATAGCTCCTCACGGGTAATCGGTTGCGCATTTTCCATTAGTTCATACCCTAATTCACCATCCGACTCAATTGTAGCTGTATTCACATTGGAAATAAATGAAATCCCCTTTTGCCGAAGTTTCATTTCTAGCTGTTGATTTGTCATTCGTAATTTTTTTAAGTTAGCTCCGATAATTTGACCATTCCGTATAACCACTGTTGCATTACCCGTTAAATACCGTCGAATCGTTTTAGATTTTATTTGAAGATATTGAAGAGTAATTAAATAAAGAATAAAAAAAATTAAAATGACAATAATTTGCCAGAATTTATGTTCTTTTATGGTGGCGTGCCCCATAGTGGTTCCGATTGCTAAGATGATCACTACCTCAAGATTAGACATTTTAGCCATCGACTTTTTCCCAGCAATCCTCAAAAGTAGGGTACTTATAAAGAGTAGACCTAATGTTTCCAATAGAAATGTAAGATTCATCCTTCACCTCGAACCGCTTAATCTCTATTAATTATTTGATGAGCATAAAAACTAGAGAGTTATCTTATCTATATTGTTTCCAGTTTCCAAAAAAACAGCCATTTATTTTTTGTAGAGGGAAGTTTACAAGTCCTTTTAGAGTCAGTGAGGATTCGGCCATTCGACAAATTCTTAATATTTATCCTTTATTACGACATTTAAAGGTGTTATAGGTATTCTTTTTGGGTAAATAAAAGTATGTGGTATGGCAAAGGGTATTAAAATTAACCTATTAACTGTCTTCCTAACTAAAAAAACCAACCAGTATTTCGCAGGAGGTCACATTAAAGTGGAAAATTTACTAAATAATGTAGGACAATATAAAAAACAATACCTTATTAAAAGATTGATTCAATCGGGTATCTTTAAGAAGAATAACAAGCATTTGTATGAATGGACATTAACTGAATTAGAGGAAGAGTACTTCAGCTTAAAAAAAAGAAAAAGCTAATTTTAAATAAGGTGATGGAATGAGTCAAATCCGGGGGATTTCTGGGTAGTTCCGCGGGATTTAAGAAAATCCCGCTTACTTTTGAGATATTCTAAAAAACAAAAAACAGATTTCAATGATCTTCAAATTATCGGTACAAATGTCCTGCCCACATCCCGATAAATGCAAGGAAAATCCCCAAAGTGTAACTAATTGCTAAATAGAGGCCAAGCACTTTCCATTTTCGCTGAACGAATAATTGAATATTTTCGAGCTTAAAGGTAGAAAAGGTGGTAAATGCTCCCATAAATCCAGTGCCTAAGAGCAAGCTCCAAGAACGATCAACATTAGTACCAAAAAGGAGGCCAAGCAAAAAGGAACCTAGTAAATTAATGATCAAAGTAGCAAGGGGAAAGATTGTTGAGTGCCTTCCCTTAATAAGGTTACTGAGACCAAAACGCGACATGGCTCCGAAAAAACCACCGACAGCCACTAGAACGATAGTCAACATCATTAATTTTCCACCTCTGCTTTTCGTTCCATTCCTAATCGAAAGCCGAGCCAGGAAAATAAAAGACCGCCCCAAAGACTACCGAGAACATATAGGATAGCGGTTCCCCACCTAGCTGAACTAATCAAATGAACGGTTTCAACACTGAAGGTAGAAAAAGTAGTAAAAGAACCAATCAGTCCTGTTCCTAATGCAGTGATGATATGGGGATGAAGTGATTTAAATCTCGGTAAGAAATTGGTCAGCCATCCTAAGATAAAACTACCAAGCGTGTTTGTCATAAATGTCGCTAATGGAAAGGCATGAAACCACCATTGGTTAAAATAAACGCCTATTAAATATCGTAAAATAGCCCCAATAATACCGGCAATTCCCACTACTACATATTTCAATTTTTCTCACTCCAATAGCAACTTACCTATAATAAACGAACTCCTACCAGTAATTCCTGGAAGGAGTCATTTACTTTATCAACAATTATGTTATATTTCATTGCTTTTTCCGTTTTATATATGTATTTTAACAAAAGGAGCAGGGGATGCCAAACCTTTTAATAAGAAAGAAAATAGCAAGACTGAGTTGATTTCCAGTATAAACCACAAGACAAATGTAACCGCTTCCACTATAATAGAAAGTAATAAGAGGAGAGGGGATACAGCAAATGGAACTTTTAATTGAGCAATGTGATCATAACCAGGCAGAAGAACCATGTGAAAAATGTACTCCGAACATTGATAGGGAAGAAAGTATTGAAATTTCAGATTATGATTATCATAAAAGATTGTGGTTTTAATTAACACAGCATCCCTGCCTTATTTCATAAAGAAATAACGTTAGTGGCCTGTATCCAAGTTTTATTTTGGTACAGGCTTTTTTATATTTGGGATTAGGTATCAAAATTATGTGCTTAACCATTAAAGCAAATAAAGAATATATTTACAGCATAAGAAAACAATAATAGTAAAAATTGTTGGAGCTGGTTTAGATGGGGTTTGCCTTTTATTTCTTTGTCGCTTGGCTGATCACGGTTATTGTTGCAGTTATGAAAAAAAGGCTAACATTTGTTGAGAACGCCTTTGTATTTTTACTAATACTCATTATTAGTATAAATTTCTCCTGGATTATTTCCTCAGAATTAAAACTAGTTAAACTGTCAACAGATCCATTAGATTATACTGCTTTTATGATTAACCGAAGCATCGGAATTCCATTTAGTGTTGTTGTAACGCTTAATCTTATGAAGAGTGTTGATTCTATCGGAAAATCCTTATTTATTATGATTTGTTCCATTATCATACAGGTGATTTTAGTGAAATTGGGAACTAATTTTGACGTTACTAATCGGGAGAATTGGAATATTTTGTACGACATTATCTACTTTACGCTGCTTCACGTTTTTGCGGTTTATTCCTTAAAACTATTTCAGAAGCTTAAACAAAGTGAGGCGATTAGCAAATGAGAATGTGGGAGGATTTTGATAAGAATGAGGTTTCCTTATTGATCATTTTGGCAGTCGCCTATACCGCCTATTTTCTACTGAATAGAAGGGTTAACCGACAAGTTAGAATACTGGGTTTGCTTTGGGGTATTACGATTGGGATCTTATTTGATTTTACCATCGGCGGTGGATTACTGGATTTTTATAGGATTAATGATTCGAATCATTATGAGGTGTCCGATATTTTTTATTATCTAGACTTTGGACCTTTTGGTTTTTTCTTTGTTTATTTCTATGAACGCTTGCACATTCATAAAAAGACTTTTATTTATTTCATAGTAGGAGGGGCCCTTGTTAGTGTAGGTGCTCAGTGGCTGTTTACATGGCTGGATATCATTACCCTTCAGAAAGGGTACCATCTAGTCTATTCCTTTCCCGTTTTCCTAGTTGTACTAACCGCTACGGGTGTTTTTTTTGAACAAGTAAGGAAAAGGGAACAAGTTCTAGTGAAAAGTTAAGTTTGGATTCGTCGACCGAATCGAATGGCTGCCATGGGCCGCTTTTTTAATCTTTGATAAGAGAAAATTGAAAAAGCAATGCGGCTTTGGTCTGTATTGCTTTTTCAATGTAATCAGTTA
The DNA here is from genome assembly GCF_018613415.1 of Bacillus sp. ISL-18. GTDB lineage: Bacteria > Bacillota > Bacilli > Bacillales > Cytobacillaceae > Neobacillus. Next base: position 394,184 of record NZ_JAGGQG010000006.1, read on the forward strand.
CGCGCTGACTTTTTGTTTTACGTTGCCTGTTTCCTTTTTAGCGATCTTTCTGAAGAATGGAACCACCCAGCGGTCTAAGCCGATTCTACCAGCGTTGTAGCCTGCTGTTAAGATGATGAAACCTAAGAAGATGTCTCTAGGGTTATGAGAAACGGTTCCTGCTAGGAAGAAAGAGAAGTTCATCACAAGACCGAAAAACATAGCAGTAGTTGTTAAGCAACCTAGGATTAAGCCTAAACCGATTAACGTTTCTCCAATAGGTACAATGACATTGAAGATGTCAACATTTGGCAAAGCAATGTGCTTTAAGAAGTCAACATACCAGCCAAATACGACAGCGCCGTCAGGACCTTTTACGGGGTTAGCAATGGCTCCTTTTAAGAATCCAGAAGCATCAAATCCGCCGCTAGTTAATTTTCCAATTCCTGCTGTGATCCAAAAGTAACCAAGATATAAGCGTAAAACAGTTAGGATAACTGCTGAAATTTTATTTTCTCTTAAAAATTTGTTAAACATAAATGATTCCGCCCTTCGTTTTTTGTTTTGTTCTTTATGATTATAATATATACCTTTTCGCAGTTAATAACATGGCTATAGTAATAAGTTCACAGTTTGTTAGAAATGTTTTGCCGGAAATTTGAACACGTCTTTACCATGTTAAAAAATAAACTATAGTAAACGAACTTTGAGAGCGAGTCAAAATTCTCCTTATATTTCTTAATATTTTTTCAAGCTTCTCCAAACAATAGTAAAAAAGGGAAAATGGGGGGAATGCTGAAATGGGCGGTCCGTTAGAAAGGGATCAGGTCGTTCTGATTGTAACATCAATCATTATTGGAACATTGGCTCGTATTATCACAATCAAAGAAGATTTCAGACAGTATCCGAGTTATCCAAATGGCTACTTAATCCATTTAGTCTTAGGGTTTGTTGCGGCAGCATTAGGAGCGGTTGCCATCCCAGCATTAATGACAAAAAACTTTATTGCTGTAACGTTTTTAACATTGGCTATCCAACAATTTAGGGATGTCAGGAAATCGGAACGGGAGAGCTTAAAAGACTTAGAAAACACAGAATTTGCCTACCGTGGTGACGCCTATATTGATGGGATTTCAAAAACTTTTGAATCGAGAAATTATTTTTCCCTATTGGTTGCTTTAGGTACTGGGATTACCATTCAACTTGTAGACAGCAAATCAAGTTTAATTAATATTATTTCTGGTGCCATAGTTGGCTTTATTCTTATTAATGTCTTAAAACGTTTTTCGAAAGGGAAAACGATTGGAGATATTGCTGAAGTAAAAGAAGGGAAAATCGAAGTTAAAAATCATGAGCTATTTGTAGAAGGAATATATGTCTCCAACCTCCTTGGGACAGAAAATGCTTCCAAATTGTTTCAAGAGGAAGGAAGAGCTGTGGTGATTTATCCGAATAAGGAGCATGTCCGTGTCACACTAGAGAATTTTGGTCAACGGCAGGCAGCCCTTTTTGAAGCAACTAAAACTTTAGGCGTTAAGCGGTACCATTTTACTCGCAGAGATTTCAACGACGGACGGGTGGTCATTGCTTTAGTTCCGATCATAAATGATATTGATGGATTAATTGAAGTAGTGAAGAAGACGCCGCTGCTTGAAAGCAGCAAGAAAAGTCCTGCTGTCATGAAGACAAATATGATGGGGAGGGAATAACGGTGGGACGCGAAGCAGGTACAAAAGTGAATTATGATGTCTTGGCGCTTGTAACGTTGAATAAGGATCGAATCATAGGCGGAAAACAGCTAACCTTGTTGGCGAGCGATGAAGAAGAGCAAAAAACGATGACGGCTGATATTGCTAAAGCATTGAAGGCGGATGTGGTGAAGATGACGTCAGGCGATTATTTGGTTATAAGAGGATAAGTAATGAATTAAAGCCTTTATCTTGAAGTATTTGAGATAGAGGCTTTATTATGATTATATATTCTGCGTATGATAACCATATTGGTTAATAGATAGGGGGAAAAAACATGATCTTAGAAGCTGCTATGCTTCAAGTTAAGAATGATATGGAAAAAGATTTTGAGGAAGCTTTTCGACAAGCATCACTCATTATTTCTTCCATGAAGGGGTACATAACTCATGAATTACAGCGTTGTATTGAAGTAGAGGGTAAGTATTTACTTTTAGTGAAGTGGGAAACGTTAGAAGATCATACCGTTGGATTTAGGGAATCCAATCAATATCAAGAATGGAAAAAACTATTACATCATTTCTATGATCCATTTCCAACCGTTGAACATTTTGACCAAATCCCCCTTTGAAATTATAAAAAGGGAAAAAGTTACTATTTCTTATTTATACGGAGTGACTCCTATCAATTTCAAACAAAAGCCTGCGGACAGCGGATCTACGCAGGCCCTTTTCATGACTAGTAATCTTCAGAGACTTCCTCTTGTAAAACAGATTCTATCCCTTCCGTGGAATGATATACCCATTGGTAACTTTATCAAATCCTATATGCGGATAATAGTCCATCGCAGTTGGAGAGGCCAACAACAATAGGGTCACTTCCTCGCCAATTTGTTCTTGTACCAGTCTAACTAATTCCCTGCCAATTCCATGATTTTGATACACCTTATCAACCGCCAAATCAGATAGATAGCAGCAGTAGCTAAAATCCGTGATCGCTCGAGCGACTCCAACCAGTTTATCTTGATCCCAAGCGGTCATGATGAGATCTGCATTTTCAATCATGCGTTCCAAACGTGCTAAATCTTCATAAGGTCTTTTCAGTCCTGACCCTTTAAAAACAACTGATAATTCCTCCGGTGTTATTTTTGCATCTACCTTAAATTCGATATTGGCCATCTTACCTTCCATCCCTTCCTCGTTTATATTTTTGATTATATTTAATAGCTGATATGCCTGGAAGTGTCAGTTATAATATATTTAACCATGCCAGTTTCTTGTGGGAAGGAGGAATCAGATGATTGAGGTGACCGTCGTTTTAGAGAACAAAAGTGGCGAACCCTTATATCTGCAACTCTACAACTATTTTAAACAGGAAATTCAAAGTGGCAGCATTAAACCAAGGGAAATGCTGCCATCGAAACGAAAACTTTCTCTGCATCTTGGAATTAGTCAAAATACAGTCGAAACCGCGTATCAACAATTATTGGCAGAAGGGTATGCGGACAGCGTTCCACGAAAGGGAATCTTTGCAAATGAAATAAATTCGGATTTGATTCTAAAACCGAGTAAGGACTCATCAAGAAATTTGAAGGTTCTTAATGAGGAAAGTGAGCCGTATATTATTGACTTTAGCCATGGGAAAATTGCGCTAGAACATTTCCCTTTTACTAGTTGGCGAAGGTTAACCCTTCAAAGCCTCTATGAAGAACAGAGTTCTTTTTTCTTAAATGGTGATATTCAGGGGGAGTTACCGCTTCGCGAAGAAATAGCGAAATACGTATATCACTCAAGAGGAGTAAAGTGTTCACCGGAACAAATTATTTTGGGGGCAGGAACGCAATATTTAATGGGATTAGTAACGATGATGATTGGCAGAGATGCCATTTTTTCAATGGAAGACCCGGGCTATCATCGAACAAGGGAGGCATTTAAAGATCAAGGGGTGAATTTAATACCTATCCCACTCGATGAAGACGGGATAAGCATGAAACATTTATATGAGAGTAAGGCGCAAATAACCTATGTCACGCCTTCCCATCAATTTCCAATGGGGATGGTCATGCCTATTACAAGAAGAATGGAATTGTTAAAATGGGCGGAGGAAAAGGACAGGTACATCATCGAAGACGATTATGATGGCGAATTCCGATATAGAGGAAAACCGATTCCCTCCTTGCAAGGGTTAGACCCGTATGGAAAGGTGATTTATTTAGGAACCTTTTCTAAATCTTTGATTCCCTCAATTCGAATTAACTATATGGTGTTACCAATGACATTACTTAAAAAGTATCACGATCACTTTTCCCTTTATAAGCAGACGGTGTCCCGTTTACATCAACACACATTATGGAATTTTATGAAAGAAGGACATTGGGAAAGGCATCTAAATAAAATGCGAACGGCTTATCGAAAAAAACAACAAACATTAATCAGCTCCATTAAGAAACATTTAGGTGACCATGTCAGAATGATTGGGGATGATTCAGGGCTGCACGTATTAGTAAGTGTTCAAAATCCTATGTCAGAAAAAGAATTAATCGAAAAAGCTAGAGAGGAAAAAGTAAAAGTCTATCCGACTTCTGTTTATTACCAGGATTTGAACTCAAACAAAGGACCAATGGTTTTATTAGGTTTTGGCGGGCTATCTGAACATGAAATTGAACAAGGTATTTTATTATTAAAGAGGGCCTGGAACTTATACTAGATTCCAAGCCTTACGATCAATTCATTTCCTGAAGCTCATTTACGGTAACAAATTTGTAGCCTTTATTTGATAGTGTTTGTAAAATTCCCTTAATGGTTTTTTGTTCTTCACCGGATTTATCATACATCGGGTGAATTAAGATAATCGAACCAGGCTTCACCTTTTTATCCACATCATGTATTTTATCCGTTGAGGAAGAATAGTAACTGTCTGGTTCGATACTCCATGTGATTGTATCCCGATCATGTTTGTGTAAGTAGTAGGGTAATCCCACAAGTTTTTTACCATTCGGAGGGCGGAAATCAATTTCACCTTGAAAGCCTGCTTGTCGAATTAATTGGTCTGTTTTTTCAATTTCCTCTTGAATGAAGGATGGGGATTTAAAAACCATTCGCTGATGAGAATAAGAATGATTGCCAATTTGATGTCCTGCTGCAGCGATTCTTTTTGCTTCAGCTAGATTTTTTTCAATTTCCTGTCCAATTAGAAAAAAAGTTGCTTTTGCGTTGTATGCCTTTAATAGTGGTAGAATGTCTTCTACATTTTTTGTTGGCCCATCATCAAACGTTAACGCAACGACCTTTTGCTTGGTGCTTACCTGGTAGGTTAGTCCCCCGAACAACTGAATGGTTCTGGAATTCATTAATTTATAGGTTCCAAATAATAAAAAGATTACAATCAGGACGATTATGCCCATTACTGCTAGTTTCTTTCTCATAGTTCACCGTTTCTTTTTTAAAATAATTTATTTACGGAAAAAATCTTCAATTTCATTTGCTAGGGTCGCGGTTTCATTGGGAAACCAGTAATAGGTATAGCCATCATACTGCAGGTTTTGCAGGTAAGCAATTGCTTCTCCTGTATAAAAGACGACCTGGTAAAATAGGGGATCACCCTTTTCTGTGTTCGGCTGGAAGTTTGGGGATTCTTTGCTGTTCTTAAAGATCTGAATAAAGTGTGATATTTGCTCGGAATTGTTTAGTTCAGTTAATCGTTCCTTGGTGTTTGACGGTTGGAGTTGGTAGATTTCAATTTTAACCACCTTGTCGATTGGCATATCTTGAAAACGCCACCGGTATTTTTTGCCCTCTCTAGAATAGTAAACACTGTATCCCTTGATGGAATCTGAAGATTTTAGGGCAATAATATCTGATTCTCCTTTAAGTGAATAAATAGGTGTGCCTTTTTCGTGAAAAGCAGCATCACCATCTTTCGTTTTATATTCTGGATCGGAAACATGGTCGGCTACCTGAAACTTTACCTCACCGATTTTCTTGTCAAGAAAACTTTCATCTGCTAACACCCCGTTAAATATCCCATCATACTCCACTCCGTTCCACTTCACAAAGTCCACCCAGTCAATAGCGATATCTTGGTAGAGAGAGGAGCGGCAGCCTGTTAAGATCAACATTAACAGTAGACAAACACTTAGCATTTTTCTCACTTTATCACCTCTTATCTTTATAGACGAATTTTATAAGTTTTCGTTCCCTTTTCGAAGCAATCATTACTCAATCAAAGTTAATTTTTACATGACCCAATTGGGTAGCCTAGTAGTAGTTGGTGAGGAACTTGTCCTTTTTCTTAATAATGGATTAATAATCCGTTAAAATCCGAAATATATTCCTTTTCCGTGATACATTGTTTAAGAGAAACAAGGGAGGGTAAGTAAATTATTATTAGCCCTTTTTGATACTTTGGAGGCATTTAGATGTCATACTTAATCACATTATTTGAACAACACAGTTATTTGATCTTATTTTTGGGGATTTTTTTAGAGCTGATGGCATTTCCTATATCCGGTGAATTTTTAATGAGCTATGCAGGCTATTTTGTCTATCAAGGAAAAATGAATTATCTTTTGGCCCTTCTGACCGTCCTGTTTTCAGGCGGAGTTGGGATTACTGCTACTTATTGGATTGGACGGGCAGGAGGATATAAGCTTATTGAAAAATACGGCAAGTATATTCATCTTGGTCCAGAGAGGTATCAAAAAACAGCTGCCTGGTTCGAGCGGTCAGGAAGTAAATTATTGATTTTTGCTTATTTCATTCCAGGCATCAGGCATTTTACTGGGTATATTTCTGGGATTTCGCGAATGCCCTTTCGGAAATTTATTATTCCAGCCTATATGGGTTCGTTTTTATGGGGATTATGTTTTATCACGTTAGGAACTGTGTTGGGACCACGCTGGGAGGTTTTTCACCAAGCGGCAAGAAAGTATTTTATTATTTTTATCATTGTTTTTGCAATAGTGATGGCAGGGTTTCTCGCTTTCCGATTTTATAAAAATAGCATTAAAGAATTCTTTATTCACTTTTTAACTAGTTTAGTGCATCGCCTGAAGACCATTAGAAACACAGAGATTTTTCTCATTTTCCTCACGATCGCCTTAATTGGGTTGGTCGTCCTCATGCTGGGGATGGCGCAAGACTATTTATATGATGAGTTTACACCGTTCAATGAACTGGCTGAATATCTGGTTCATACCTCTGTTTATAGTGGATGGCTCAAGGGATTTTTAGTTTTTCAATCACCGTATGCAGTAGGAGTCATGATAGCCGCTGCTATTTTCCGTATCTGGCAGAGAGACAAGAATAGGGTGCTAGAATACCTTCTTCTGATTGTTTCGATTTTAGGAGTGAGGATCTTTCATGAAACCATCATGCGAATTTTTTCGAAGCTGGAAATAACAGGGTTTGTAGGGAAATTCCATTCGGCAAATTTTCCAGATATTAATGCTGCTCTATTAATCGTATTGTATGGTACTACTATATTTTTATTGGTCCGTCATTCAAAAAAGAATTACTTTCCTATCAGTATTTCGATTATCGGAGTCATCTTATTAATTGGTACCGCTGGGGCCAATCTTGAAACGACCCATGTCCTTCCGAGTGATATCATTGGGGGATATGTCTATGGCGGAGTCTGGATGTTTTTTAACTTTTTGTTATTTGAAATGTTTCGGCTTATGGTTGAAAGGTAACCAAATAGTATTATTTGTCTCAAAAATCTCCGCCTCGAAGGTGGAGATTTTTCCTTTCATTTTGTCATCTCCTGATTGAAGAGATGAAATCGTTATCAATGCATTAGATACAGGATTTCTTGAAGCATTAGAGTTTTAAAGCAATAAAATAGCGTGATAGAAAACCTTCCAAACTTATGTAATTAAAGCTCCCATCATGATATAAAATACACATGCAACAGTTTAGGGAGGGAATTACACTTGATTAAACAAAAACTAATACTTGTAGGAAATGGTATGGCAGGGGTTCGTGCCATTGAAGAAGTGCTGAAACTTAACCGGGAAGATTTTGAAATTACGATTTTTGGAAGTGAACCATATCCAAACTATAACCGAATTCAGTTATCAACGGTTTTACAAGGAGGTACTTCCGTTAAGGATATCACCTTAAATGACAATCAGTGGTATGAGGACAACGGAATCACTCTTTTTATCGGGGAAACTGTTGTTTCCATTGATAAGGAAAGACAAGTGGTTATGACTGATAAAGGAAGAGTCGAACCGTATGACAAATTGATCATAGCAACCGGATCGAATCCGTTCATGCTGCCGTTACCAGGGGCAGATAAAGAAGGCGTGACAGCTTTCCGGAATATCAAAGACTGTGAAAAAATGATTGAATATTCAAAACAATATAAAAAGGCTGCCGTTATTGGTGGAGGACTACTTGGACTTGAAGCCGCTCGTGGATTATTAAATCTAGGGATGGAAGTCGACGTCATTCACATCTTCGACTACTTGATGGAACGACAATTAGACCGTTCCGCCGGGAAACTTTTACAAAAGGAACTAGAAAAACAGGGAATGAATTTTCTACTAGAAAAACATACCGCTGAGATTCTCGGTAAGAAACAGGTAACAGGCGTAAAATTTAAAGATGGCAGTAAGATTAAAGCCGATTTGGTTGTCATGGCGGTTGGAATTAAGCCTAATATTGAATTAGCTCAAAAAGCCGGTATATCTGTTAACCGCGGAATAATCGTGAATGATTATTTAGAAACGGATACTCCTGATATTTATGCAGTCGGGGAATGTGCAGAGCATCGCGGTACGGCCTACGGCTTAGTAGCACCTCTTTATCAGCAGGCCCAAGTGTTAGCAAAGCGGATCTGTGGAATAGAGGAGGAAGGTTATCAGGGTTCCGTCCTTTCAACTCAGCTAAAAGTATCCGGTGTTGAGGTATTCTCATCTGGAAAAATCAATGAGGATGAGGATACAAAGGTATATAAAATGTACGATGATTGGAGCGGGGTTTATAAAAAAGTTCTAATTGAGGATGGGAAAATCGCTGGCGCTGTACTGTTTGGCGATACCAAGGATGGGAATCAACTCTTAGGTCTCATTAAAAAAGGTGCAAGTATCGAGGAGTATTTAGAGAGCTCAAAAAGTCAATCGTCAGAGGTTAGTCTTGTTGCCGAGATGGCCGATGAAGAAATCATTTGCGGCTGTAATGGTGTCAGCAAAGGTACCATTATGGAAGCGATTCGAACTCAAGGTTTAACTTCGGTTGACCAAGTAAAGGGCTGCACCAATGCTTCCCGTTCATGCGGCGGTTGTAAATCATTAGTGGCCGATTTGTTAGCCTGTACACTAGGTGACCAATTTAAAGCGGATGAAAAAGAAGCGATTTGCAGCTGTACAACATTATCCCGCGATGAAATTGTGGAGGAAATTCGTGCGAAGCGCTTGACACATATCCGTGAAGTGATGAATGTCTTAGGTTGGAAAGCAGATGGATGTTCCAAGTGTAAGCCGGCGCTCAATTACTATCTGGGAATGATTTATCCAACAGAGTATCAGGATGAGAAAGAAGCCCGGTTCGTAAATGAAAGACTGCATGCCAATATCCAAAAGGATGGCACTTACTCTGTTGTACCGAGAATGTATGGTGGAGTAACGACGTCTGAAGACTTACGAAAAATTGCGGACGTTGCCGATAAATACCAAGTTGGCACCATCAAGGTGACGGGCGGTCAGCGAATTGATTTACTCGGTGTGAAAAAAGAGGATTTACCGAAGATATGGGCAGAACTTGATATGCCATCTGGAGCGGCTTATGCTAAAGGGCTTCGAACTGTAAAAACTTGTGTTGGTGAAAGTTACTGCCGCTTTGGTACACAAGATTCGATTGGTTTAGGAATCCGATTGGAAAAGAAATTCGAAGGCTTAAACACTCCTCATAAAGTGAAAATGGCGGTCTCCGCTTGTCCAAGGAACTGTGCCGAAAGCGGGATTAAAGACGTTGGCGTTGTTGGTACGGATGGGGCATGGGAAATGTATGTAGGTGGAAATGGCGGTACCCATCTTCGTGCAGCTGATTTGTTGTTCAAGTTCAAAACGGATGATGAGCTTGTCGAAATGATCGGGGCATACCTCCAGTATTATCGTGAAACAGCTAATTATTTAGAAAGAACTTCTGCCTGGGTGGACCGACTAGGACTTGATCATATAAGGGAAGTCCTTTCGGATGCTGAAACGGTAAAAATGTTGAACTTCCGTATTGATGAGGCACTTTCGATTGTTCAAGACCCATGGAAAGAAGCCATTGAGAATAAAACACTTTTAAGAGACCTTTATGAGACGGTAAAAATTCCAACAGGTGTTAAATAGAAGGGGAGTTGCATTTTATGGAAGAGACAATTAGACGCGTTTTTATAGGAAGTACAGAAGATATGCCGAGAAAATTAGGAAAAACAACCGTTATTGGAAATATGGAAATTGCTGTTTTTCGATTAGAGGATGGAGACATTCGCGCCATTGAAAACCGATGCCCTCATAAAGGGGGCGTCCTTGCGGAGGGGATCGTCAGCGGAGAGTTTGTATTTTGTCCCATGCATGATTGGAAAATTTGCGTAACCGACGGGAAAGTTCAAGCACCTGATATAGGATGTGTCAAATTCTTCCCTGTAGAGGTTATTGAAGATCAAGTGTTTATTTTAGTAGATGAAGAGAAGTAAATACTCTTTGTATTGTAAAAGGAGTGAAGCTGTTGTCATTAGTTAGTCCTAATCAAGTAATTGAAAGTATGATTCAGTCTGGGGAAGCCAAAGCAAAATTACCTGTTAGTGATTTATTAATCCGAGGAGCACTTTCTGGTGCTCTGCTTGGATTCGGTACCACATTAGCCTTTACAGCCGAAGTGCAGACAGGAATGGGGATTGTTGGGGCAGTGCTATTTCCAGCGGCCTTTGTGATTATCATTCTACTCGGGCTAGAATTGGTCACCGGAAGTTTTGCGCTCCTTCCTGTGGCTGTCTTGGGGAAAAAGGCTACTGTCGGTCAGATGATAAAGAATTGGTTATGGGTGATTGTTGGACATATTTTAGGAAGTATTATCTACGCACTTTTATATATCATTGCTATTACTCAACTCGGGCATGTAAATAACAACCCAGTCGCAGCGAAAATCATTGCTGTAGCGGAAACCAAAACATTGGGTTACAAGAACCTCGGCACAGACGGATTAATTGTAGTTTTTGTAAAAGCAATGTTATGTAATTGGATGGTTACTCTGGGGGCAGTGATGGCCATGACCACTAAGTCAGTGGGTGGAAAAATTGCCGCCATGTGGCTGCCAATCTTAATCTTTTTTGCACAAGGGTTTGAACACGCGGTTGTCAATATGTTTGTTATTCCAGCCGGTATGATGCTTGGTGCACACGTGACATTAGCTGATTGGCTGTTATGGAATCAACTTCCAGTAACAGTTGGAAATCTCGTTGGAGGATTTCTATTTACAGGTTTAGCCTTATACTTATCACATAGAAAAACAGCGTCAAAGATGATTTTGGAAGTGCCAAAAACAACTAAAACAGCAGCAAGTCGGAAATAGTAAGGGGGCGGTTTTATGGGGAAGGCCTATATCGTTGGAGCAGGTCCTGGTGACCCGGAATTAATTACGGTAAAAGCATTAAAATGCATCCAAATGGCAGATGTCATTCTTTATGATCGTCTGGTGAACCGTGATTTGCTAAGGGAAGCAAAACGAGATTGTGAGATTATCTTTTGTGGGAAACAACCGACACAACATACAATGAAACAGGAAATAATTAATGATCTATTAGTTCAATTTACAAGCCAGGGAAAAACAGTTGTTCGCTTGAAAGGCGGAGACCCATTTGTATTTGGCCGGGGTGGCGAAGAGGCCGCAGCTTTAGCGGAAAATGGGTTACAGTTTGAAGTGGTTCCCGGTATTACGTCTGGGATAGCGGCACCTGCGTATGCGGGAATTCCGATTACACACCGGGAATATGGCAATTCATTTGCTGTTGTAACAGGCCATTGCGCCAAAGGTAAACCTACCGACATTGATTGGAAAAGCTTGGGGAAAGCCGTTGATACGATTGCGATCTATATGGGGATTGGCAACCTTTCATATATTTGTCAGCAGCTGATTAGCCACGGAAAAACAGAACATACACCTGTGGCGGTAATTGAGCAGGGGACATGGGCAGAGCAGCGAACGGTTACAGGAACCTTGAGTTCTATTGGCGATGTTGTTGAAAAAGAAGGCGTGCAGAACCCGGCCATGATTGTGGTAGGTGAAGTGGTTCGGTTTCGTGAAAAATTGCTTTCGTTACAGTGCAAGGCTTCGGTACCTAATATTGTAACAAGTGAAGAAGTAATGGCAATGTAATAGGTAGTAGAGTAGAGGAGAAATCAAAAATTTTCTCCTCTTTCTTGTTATGTAAATCATACTTTTTGAATTTTGGTTAATTTAACAGACACTGGAAATAACTTATGTTGACAGTAAAAACAAAACAATTTACATATGTTATTTTAGTATCTTTTAATAGATTCAAGCAATCGATGGTCATATCTTCGCTTCCTTTTCCTAATATGGTGTTGGTGAGTTTTTTGTATTTTAAGAAAAATCGGTTAATGAATCTATAAATCTGCTAACAAATAAGTTACTATAATAGTAAAAGTGTGCAAAGGAGAATTCGCATGAAAACAATCCATCATTTACAGCCATTACTAAGAAGTTTTGTAGAAAAAGGACCAGCGGGATGTGCATGTTCTGTCTATCATCAAAATGAACAAGTCTTTGAAGATTATGTCGGTTATGCTGATCTTGAAACAAAGAAACCAATTACTCCTGATACCATTTATCGCATTTATTCGATGACCAAGGTAGTTACTTGTGTTGCCGCATTAAAGTTATATGAACGGGGATTATTTCTATTGGAGGATCCGCTCGAGGAATATCTTCCAGAATTTAAAAATCCTCAAGTATATCGTGAAGGAAAAAGTAGGGAAGTTTATGCAACACCTGCAGCAAAATCGATTCGAGTAAAAGACCTGTTCACCATGACCTCCGGGTTAACGTACGAAGGAGAAGCTAATGAAACGGAACGTCAAGTAAATAAAGCAATGAATGATTTTCGGAAAAAGGGTACCTTTACCGTTAGAGAGCTCTCCAAGACTTTAGCCAATATCCCGTTAGCTTTTGATCCTGGAACACAATGGCGATACGGTCTGAGTCATGATGTGCTGGGAGCCTTCATTGAAGTGGTGTCAGGCAAAACATTTGGCCGATTTTTACAGGACGAAATTTTTCAACCGCTTTCAATGGAAGATACATTTTTCAAGATTCCTGACGATAAAAAGGAACGTTTATCTAGTTTATATGATTGGAAGGAACCAGGCAATCTGCAGAAAAATAGTAAAATGGATGTAGAATTTCAACAGGGCACGCTATTTGAAAGCGGGGGTGGAGGTCTGTTGTCGACTTTGAATGATTATAGCCGCTTCGCTCACATGCTGGCCAATGGGGGATTATTCGACGGTGAACGAATTCTCGGAGCAAAAACGGTCGAATTAATGGGCATGAATCACCTTCTGCCAGAGCAAGTACCAACATACAATTGGGAGCACTTGAAGGGTTATGGCTATGGTTTAGGGGTAAGGGTGATGATGAACCCGCCACTTGCGGGAAGCAATAGCTCCATTGGTGAATTCGGCTGGATGGGAATGGCGGGAACCTGGGTCATGATTGATCCAAAAGAGCAGCTTTCTGCGGTTTATATGCATCAGCTATTGCCCAATTTTGAAACCTACACTCAGCCTAGACTGCGAAATGTTATTTATGGAGCAGTAGTGTAAATTAGGTTATTAACATTATTTCGGAATAGTTTTGTAATAAATTGGTAAAAATAGGCTTATAACTGGTAAAGGAAGAATGTTATGGAGCCTACCCGTATTCAACTTACTGCTTCTGAAATATCAAGTCTTTGGACTCAATATATGTTTAATTCGATGTCTATTTGTTTTATTAAGTATGCATTAGAACATCTCGAGGACCAAGATATTATTGAGATTTATCAATTTTCGCTTGAGCTTTCTGAACGGCATGTTCAAAAAGCGGCAGAGTTTTTTAATGGTGAAGATTACCCGATTCCACAGGGGTTTACAGATCAAGATGTAAACATTAAAGCCCCGCGTTTGTTTCAAGACCCTTTCTACCTTTATTATATGTATATTATGTCTTTGCAGGGGCTGACAGGATATGCCCTTTCTGTTGGTACTTCCATCAGAGCGGACCTGCGTAAATACTATATCGAATGTAATAAAGAAACCATGGATCTTTTTGAAAAAACAATTGATACGATGCTGACAAAAGGAATTTACTCGCGCCCGCCTATCATTCCTGCACCGGAATCGGTTGATTTTGTAAAACATCAAAGTTTTTTAACAGGCTGGTTTGGGCAACGACGTCCATTGACTGGCATGGAAATTGGAGATATCACCTTTAATATGAATAAAATGCATATGCATGTAGCCCTTAAGGTTGCGTTTAGTCAAGTGGTGGAATCCAAAAAGGTGCGCCAATTTGTTAAAAGAGGTGCGGAAATTTCCAATAAGCATATTGCCGCATTTGAACAAGTATTTCGGGAAGATAAACTGAATTCTCCTATCTCATGGCAATCCTATGTGACGAATTCAACCGTTTCCCCTTTTTCTGATAAATGGATTATGTATCAAATCCTCCTCTCTTCCCAAGTTGCCGTTGCCTTTTATGGATCGGCTTTAAGTGTAACGAATCGAAGGGACCTTGCTGAAAAATATGTAGGACTCTCGAGTGAATTAATTAGATTTGCAGAAGACGGGATGAATTTAATGATTGAGCTCGGTTGGTTGGAAGAGCCGCCGAAAGCAGCTGACCGCCGGGCACTCACACAAGGAAAAAAGGAAGGCATTGATGGTTAAATAAATGGGAAATAAAAACCCATCATGAGTATTTGGACTCCTGATGGGTTTTTCCTCTTTAATCTGCTAGTTGTTTACGATAGCTATTTCTTTTGATTTTTACACTTACATTAATAACGGCCGCGAGCCATAGGACGGCTAGGAATAGGTAGGTGAATAGGCTTACGGTGTGAGAGGCTTGTAAGGCCCCCAAAAGCGTTCTAATATTAGTGATGATAATTATTCCGCCCACTAGCGTTCCTAACAGGTTTGTTGGAATAATCTTAACTAAAAAAGCAGCGATTGGAGCAGCGATGATTCCGCCAATCATTAAGGCAATCACCCATTGAATATTTATTTGAGTCCATCCTAATGTTAATAAGAACCCTAATGTCGAGGAGACCGCAATCGCAAATTCACTTGTATCAACTGATCCAATGACTTTTCTTGGCTCCATTTCGCTGCTAGTTAACAAGACCGGTGTGGCTATTGGTCCCCAGCCGCCTCCGCCTGTGGCATCGAAAAATCCAGCGATAAAGCCGAGAGGAATCAATTGCTTTTTTCCTAATTTTTTACCCGACAATTTACTAGTTGGATTAAATTTAAACAAAAACCGATAAATCACATAAACACCTAACATGAATAGAAAAATGGATACATAGGGTTTTATAATATCCCCTGGGATACTGCCTAGAAAACAAGCTCCGAGAAAGGCCCCGATTGAGCCAGGGATGATTAATTTATAAACCACGCTTTTATCTACGTTTCCAAACCGAATGTGAGATACACCTGATGCTGCAGTTGTTACAACCTCTGCCATGTGGACTGAGGCCGAGGCGACAGCTGGTGCGATTCCAAACATAAGCAATAATGAAGTGGACGTAACTCCATAGGCCATCCCGAGAGATCCATCTACTAACTGCGCTGCTAGCCCAATTAGGGCAAGTACGACTAACCTCCTCATAAAAAACTCTCCTTTTTATATATTTCCTGAATAGACTAGTTAAGAGGAATAAATAAACTCATTGTAATTGTCGACTAATCCAATCAAGTTTCTAACTTACGATATGAACGGACAAAATTTTGGGTTCTTTTTAATAGTAAAAATGGGTAATTGCCTAGATATATAGAAGGAGCGGGGTAAGATGAAAATTTCCAGTCGGGGAGAATATGCCTTACGGGCACTGATTTGTTTGGGGAAAAATGAACATGACCTTACATCCATTGGGGACATATCAGAACAAACGTTAGTTCCGATGAATTATTTAGAACAGCTTCTGCTTCAGTTGAAAAGAAATGGCTATGTGCAAAGCAAACGAGGGGTGAACGGGGGATATAAGCTGAGTAAAACTCCCAGTGAAATTATCATTGGTGAAGTGATTCGTAATTTAGAAGGACCCTTGGCTCCAATGGGGTGTGTTAGTATTACTTCTTATGAGAGCTGCCCCCTTGAGGAGGGGTGTCAATTAAAACCTTTATGGGCTCTTGTTCGGGATACTGTGGCGAAGCTATTAGATCAAACAACCTTAAAGGATTTATTGGACGGAAACGGATATGCTCTTGACAAACTAGTTTAGAAGCTTGAAAGACTTTTAATGACCTCTATAAAGTTTGTGAAGATGGTTAAAAACGAAGGGAGAACACTTGTCATGGAGTAAAAACTAGCGGTAAAATGGATTGAATCTAGTATTCATGTTTAATCTTGGAGGAAAACAGCATGGTGAATATACGGAACGTTAAAAAAGAGGATTTAGCTGATATAGTTACCTTAGAAAATAGCTGCTTCTTAAAAGCAGAGGCAGCGTCAGAAGAAGCCTTTAAAAAGAGAATCGAAAATATACCGGACAGTTTTTTTGTGGCGGAAGAGGAGGGGGCCATTGTAGGTCTCATTAATGGACCTGTTATCGAAACCGCCTACATCACAGATGATTTATTCAATGATACCAAATGCAATCCGAATACGGGTGGACATCAAAGTGTATTAGGCTTAGCAGTGTCTCCTGATTATCAAAATCGTGGGATTGCAGGAGCGTTACTTGCTCAGTTAGAAAAAGACGCCAAAAACAAACATCGTGAAACCATCACTCTAACCTGTAAAAAGGATTTGGTTTGCTTTTATGAGAAACATGGATACGTTAATCAGGGAGTTTCAAACTCCGAACATGGTGGAGTAACTTGGTACAATATGACTAAAAACTTGAGTTAAGACTGCTACTAAAAATGGTTATCCCCGCATACACACCTGCTAAAAATATCATTAGAATGACTATGAGATGAAAGATAATCCAGTCCCATCACCCAAATCGAAACGATTCGGAATCAATCGGCTTTCGTAGTGGCGGTGGGACTTTTTTTGTCTAATTAATTCTCCGAAAATAATATCTCCAATCGATCACTTTAATCAAATGCGCTTAATTAAAATAGATGGTTTTACAATAAATGGAATATCGACTAAGAGCGAAGTAAATAATATAGCGGAATGTATTATTATCGGGAAAAAACGGCTGTTCCCTTAATTACACGAGACCTTTATAAGGAGGACGTATTGGAAATCAACCATAATATCAAATTGACGGGCCCTGAAATTACAAGCTTATGGACACAATATCAATCGGATTCATTAAACCTGCGAGTTAATACCTATATGCACCATCACTTGGAAGAAGAGAATGAAGCCATAAAGTTGATCTTTCAAGACGCGATTGCCAGTTCGGAAAACAACCTTCGGGAGATAGAAAGTTTTTTTAATAGAATACATTACCCTATCCCTCAAGGGTTTACAGAGCATGATGTCAATATTGATACACCAAAGTTGTTTTCCGATCATCTATGCCTAAAATATCTTCATGAAATGACGATACATGGTCTTTCCGCCTATTCTGTCGCTTTGACCGTTTCTACCTGTGGGGAGATGAGGAAGTTTTACGAAGATAAAGTCCATGACACCATTAAACTATACAATTAAACAATTGATGTATTGCTAGAAAAAGGTCTATACCACAGACCGCCCTATCTGCCAATACCGGTTGGGATCGATTTTATTAAAACAGAAAATTTCTTTAATGGTTTCTTTAGTGACCGGCGGACCCTAAACGGACAAGAAATAAGTAATGTTTTCTTTAATTTGAAAAAAAGTATCATCACAAAAGCGCTGATAACAGGCTTTTGTCAGGTGGCAAGCTCCAAAGAGGCACAGAAGATCTTGAAGAAAGCCTTGGGAATTAAGCAAAAACATATTGACTTATTTAGTCAAATTTTAACAAAAGATCAGCTCCCGGCTCCGCCATTATGGGATTCTGATGTAACAGATTCTACTGTTCCTACTTTTTCAGATAAGTTAATCATGTACCTGACAGGATTCCTATTTGGAACGGCGATTGCCTATTATGGTGCGGGGCTGGGTACGACAATGAGATCTGATTTGGTTTTAAATTATGAACAATTTATTCTAGAGGACCTTAAATTTGCCGAGGATTGGACAGACTTAATGGTCAAAAATCAGTGGTTAGAGCAACCTCCAAAAGCAACAGATAGAAAAAAATTATCGGAAAGCTAAGTTTTTATTTATTTCTTTTTTCGAATATTTCGGAAGTGAAAATAAATTTATTTTATGGTAAGATGGCACATATGAAATGAAATTATAGGCTTCACTGGAGATGGATAAGCATGCTATTGTGGAAACGTAATTTATGGGTACTTTGGATTGGAGTCTTTTTTACAGCAGCAAGTTTCTCCATGGTCATCCCTTTCTTGCCGATTTTTCTTTTGCAACTAGGAGTTCATCAACACACTGAAATGTGGTCTGGGTTATTGTTCAGTTCGGCTTTTTTTGCCGGCGCACTTTCCTCGCCATTCTGGGGCAGGATGGCTGACAAATATGGTAGAAAACCGATGATTGTCCGCGCTGGTTTTGCTCTTTTTGTTATTTATACTTTAATGGCCTTCGTTACAAATCCGTATCAGATTTTGGGCTTAAGGATCCTTCAAGGATTGTTAAGTGGTTTCATTCCAGGAGCGATTGCGTTGATTGGGACCAATACACCCGGAAACAAAGTGGGGTATGCATTATCGATGATTTCCACTGCTTCTGCATCCGGAGGTATCATTGGACCGCTTCTAGGCGGAGGGATTGCTGACTTAGTTGGAAATCGCTGGGCTTTCGCTAGCGCAGGTATCATTGTTTGTTTGTCGACACTGTTAATCATCTTTTGGGTAGTAGAGGAGAATTTTACCCCAAGTAAAGGGAAGGGTTCCGTTAAAAAGGACATTAAAGTAGCAATAAACAACCGGCCGTTTTTATTAGTACTCATCCTAACTTTGGTCACTAGCTGTTCTGTCATGACGATCGAACCGGTACTCCCTTTATATATTGTCAAATTGGGCGGTTCTTCAGAAAATGCATCCTTCCTAGCTGGGGTTGTATTTTCTCTACCTGGGATTGCCAGTGCCTTATTTGCCCCTTATTGGGGAAAATGGGCTGATAAAGTGGGGTTCCAACGAGTTTTATTTATCGGACTGCTCGGTGGCGGCATTGGTACTTTAGCTCAAATTGTTTTTACACATATTTGGGGCTTTTCAATGATTCGTTTTGTGTACGGAATTTTCTTTTGTGCCGTGTATCCTGCCTTAAATGGGCTTGTTGTAAAATCAACTGCTGAAGATTTCCGAGGAAGGGCGTTTAGTTTAAATCAAACGGCAAACCAATTAGGCGGAATGGTTGGTCCTATGATTGGCGGTTTTCTAGGTGGAATATTTCCTGTCTATAGTGTCTTTATCGTCACGGGTGTATTGCTTTTGATTGCAATGGTTACCGTTTATTTGAATGCACGTGACTTAAATAGTCCAGTAAAGAGAAAAGCGGTTTCTTAATAATTAAATTAGGCGTATGCAGGAAAATGGGTCATCGAGTGTGGTGGCTCTTTTTTTATGCTGCTTTTTCAATTTCTACCTTTTAATAAAAAAAGGTAGAAATGTTAGAAGAAAATCTAAGTAGACATTATACTTTAGGTACGGCATGAATATAGTAAAAAGTATGTGAAAAGTAGGGGTTAAATTCTTATTTAACTCATTACAAACAGAAAGGCAGGTACATAAAGATGGATTATGTAAAACTAGGGAATACAGGTATGGATGTTTCCCGTCTTTGTTTAGGCTGTATGAGTTTTGGGATTCCGGAGCGAGGAAATCATCAATGGGTACTGGATGAAGAGAAGAGCCGTCCGATTATTAGAAAGGCACTCGATTATGGCATTAATTTCTTCGATACTGCGAATGTATACTCAGATGGGACAAGCGAAGAAATTGTGGGCCGGGCTTTAAAGGAATTTGCTAACCGGGATAAAATTGTTATCGCAACCAAGGTTCATGGCCGGATGCATGAGGGACCTAATGGGGGCGGGCTCTCCCGTAAGGCGATTATGAGTGAAATTGATCATAGTCTTAAAAGACTCGGCACTGACTATGTGGATCTTTATCAAATTCACCGTTGGGATTATGACACCCCAATAGAAGAAACGATGGAAGCACTGCATGATGTTGTAAAGGCTGGAAAGGCTAGATACATTGGCGCTTCGTCGATGTATGCATGGCAATTTCTAAAATCATTGCATGTTGCTGAAAAAAATGGCTGGACAAGATTTGTCTCGATGCAAAATCATTTAAATCTTTTATATCGAGAAGAGGAGCGAGAAATGCTGCCACTTTGTAAGGAAGAAAAAATTGGTGTCATCCCGTGGAGTCCGCTCGCGAGAGGAAAGTTAACACGTGACTGGGAGGAAACAACTTCACGTTCTGAGACAGATGAATTTGGTAAAACCCTTTATGCCACAACTGCTGAAGCAGACAGTCTTGTCGTCAACCGAGTGGCGGAATTAGCTTCCAAACGGGGAATACCTCGAGCCCAAGTAGCGCTTGCTTGGGTATTGCAGAAAGAGCCTGTTACAGCGCCAATTATTGGTGCGACGAAAATGGTTCATTTGGAGGATGCGGTCGGGGCACTTTCCGTACAGCTAACACCAGGAGAGCTTTCGTTTTTAGAAGAACCATATGTTCCTCATCCTGTCTTGGGCTTTCAATAATCCTTAACCATCCTACTTAGATGGCTTAGACAAAATTAGTACGTTAAAAAATCCTTGCGCAGCGTCGCATAAAGTATAATCCTATTACTGAAGCAAACAATAAGGTTGGTGTTATTTACACCAAATTGAGGATGTGGAGGGAGATTACATGAACGTACGTGAAGGCTTAATTCCTACTGCATTAGGGACTGCTGTAACCGCAACTGGTTATGCTCTTAAGCAGAAACGAGGAACCAATAAAATGATCGCAAATACTGTATTTGGATTTGGTTTAGCACACGTTGTCTTAGGTGTAATCGACCTTGTAGAACATCGTCATTAAAAAAGAAGGCGCAGCAGAAAAAACTGCTCGCCTTCCTTTTATTTTTAATCGTCCAAACAATGCATATAAGCTTCCGCTTGATCCCATGTAATGGAATAGTTTTGTCCTTTCGAACAGAAAATGGATGTCGAGGTGTATTCCGGATCGGCATCCTTATTATATTGAAATCTTTCAATGACTTCTTTCTGGTTATGGCATGGATAATAGCCACCAACTACTAGATTCAGGCTTCCTTTCCCTTGAGTAAGGGAAGCAAACTTAGGGCCATAGTTCATAAAGGTGGCAACCGGTACTTTTCCAGTTAGAAAAACTTTGTTTCCCTCTGTAATTGGCGTGTGAAAGCTGCCATGAGCTTGTTGAAGATCTGTCAGAACCTTACCCATATGATCTAAATCTACTTTTATCTTAAAAAAGTAAAATGGTTCAAGCAAGACGTTTTCCGCTTTTTCTAAACCTTGCCGCAATGCACGATAGGCTGCCTCTCGAAAGTCGCCGCCAGAAGTATGTTTGTTATGGGCTCTACCGGTAACAAGTGTGATTTGAATATCTGTGAGAGGGGAACCAGTTAATATCCCATGATGTTCTCTTTCAAATAAATGCGATTGAATGGTATTTTGGGTTCCAACCGTCAGGTGATCTGTGTGGCAGATGCTTTCAAAGAAGGTGCCGCTATTTCTTTGAGCAGACTCAAGTTTAAGATGGACTTCAGCATAATGTCCTAATGGTTCAAAATGGCCGTACCCCATAACCACTGAATCAATTGTTTCTTTATATAATATTTCTGGTTCTCCGAAATGGACGTTAAGGTTAAACCGTTCCTTCACCACTTGCTGGAGGACCTCGAGTTGAATGATCCCCATTACATGAATATGAATTTCCTGTGACCGTTCTTCCCATGTAACGTTAAGTGCTGGATCTTCAGCGTTAAGGATATTAAAAAAACGTAAGACTTCTTTTACATTGAAGCTGGAGTCATGAATTACTTTGGATTTCAAGGCTGAGATCATTTCAAAATTTGCTTTTTTCATTAAAGCACCTAATCCATCTCCGGACGAAGCTTCAGTGAGACCTGTTACAGCAAATAAGTCTCCTGCCTCAACATGCTCAACAGTTTGAAATTTAGTACCGTTGTAAACTCTTATTTGGGTTATTTTTTCACGAACAATTTTGTCTTGTGATTTATAGGTTATTTCGTTGCGCACTTTTAATGTTCCGCTTAAAGCTTTAATAAATGTAATTCTCGATCCTTTTTCATCATAGCGAATTTTATAGACAGTTCCTGCAAAAGCTTTCTCATTGTTAAAACTAGTTTCGGTCACTTGGTTGACTTTTTCCAAAAGATTCTCGATACCGGTTCCCTGAAGGGCCGAACCGTATGTACAAGGGAAAATTTGATTGTTTCTAAAGAGTGTTTTCATGGTACTGAACCAAAAATCAGGATGATATCCGTCTTCCATGTATGTATTTAATAAGTCTTCATCTCGTTCTGCGATACATTCAATCAGTTCTTCACTCATATTATTCTGAATCAACGTATTTGTAATATCACAAACATCCTTTGTTAATTGGGTTCGAATTTCTTCTATTATTTTTTGTGGATCTGCACCAACTCGGTCTATTTTATTAATAAAGAAAAACGTTGGGATCTTATGCTGTTGGAGAAGCCTCCAAACGGTTTCTGTGTGTCCTTCGATTCCTTCTACGGCACTTACAATAATAATGGCAATATCCATCACCTGAATAGACCGTTCCATTTCAGGAGAAAAGTCGACATGTCCAGGTGTATCAATTAAGTAATAGGTCGAACCCATATAAGTGAATATCGCTTGATCAGCAAAAACAGTTATTCCTCTTTGCTTTTCAATTTCATGGGTATCCATAAAGGTATCTTTATGATCGACCCGGCCTTTATGTCTGATGGTATTTGTATAGTAAAGCAATTGCTCAGCCAATGTTGTCTTACCTGCATCGACATGAGCAAACAATCCAATTGTTTTTTTCATGGTGTAACCTCACAAAATCAAAGCAATTTTAGTTCTATTATATCAAATCAAGTGAAAGACTCTATTAAAAAGACCAAATCTTATTGACTTGGTCTTCGCCGATTTTATTTATTGTTGTTGCTGTTGCTGCTGTAAGTTTATTGCTGTTTGTGAAGCTTGGATGTCCATCTCTAATTGTCTAGACATGTCATCTGGATAATAATAGCCTTTTGAAATCATGTAATTAGAAATTTGTTCATGAGTTTTGATTGCATCATTTAGGTATTGTGTTAAAGTATCTCTTACTTCCTTAGTTGATGTTTCTGTAATGGCAAGAGCAAGATTTTTAATTCCTGATTTTGCTGAGATTAAAAAATCGGTCGCAATCACTTGGTCAGTCATTCCGCCCATCCCCGCCATATTTTGCATTGTCTGATTCATTTTATTGGACACCTCTATTCGTAATAAATTCTTGTAAACGTTGAACCTGCTGCTTAGTTGCTGTTACATCTGCATTCAGGATGTTCCCTAATTCCTGGTCTTGAACAAGTGCTCCCATTGCTGTAGCTTTGGTTAAGCATAAGTTTTTAAACATTAATAACTCATGAATTTCATGTGTCTCATGAAGTCCCATATATTTTGTTTCCATTGATTTCACCCCTTTCACACCTAGTTATCATTTGCGTTTTATTGAACTTAAATGATTAGAAAAAAGTGGTACCGCTTTCGATTCCGTTTATGGAAAAAACTGTTATTGAAACAAGGGTATAGAGATGTTATTATAAGTAAGCTTTCTCGTGAGACAACGTATTTAACACTCACGAAGCATTGAAAAAAACTTTCTATTGTTTTGAAACACACAATGTGTTAAGATAGGAAAGTCGCTCTTCCAAAGAGTGGGTAAGTCAATCGAAATTGGAAATAATTGATGATTGATAGATTGTTAGAAATGCGATAAGATAGTATTCCTGTCGCTTTTGGTGACATTGTTCTTTGAAAACTAAACAAACAAAAACGTCAACAAACAATAAATTATCACGTTTCTTCTAT
>NZ_JAGGQG010000007.1 GCF_018613415.1 Bacillus sp. ISL-18
CTGTGCTCTTGCCACATGCTTGTATTTGGCAATATCAACACCTATAATTAATGTTTGAGAAGTAATTTGAGCAATCTTTTCATTTTGGTTATAATTCATTTAAATAGCCTCCTGGTTTTATATTTGTGTCCTTTTTGCCGCCAAGCTTTGGACACTCATATCTTACCAAGGGGCTTTTTATATTCAACCTCATATTTCTTCATTACAGGAATGCTGCCCGATAGTTTAAGTACAACATTTTACAATCTAATTTATTGAAAAAGAAAAAAGGCGACCTTCTTCTTTAAGTATCGCACCCGTTAGCTTCACAAGATATTTTTATAAAAGTTTAGACATATAGTACTCATCAACAAATTCGCCGTCAATGTAAAGCGAATGTCTTTTTGTTCCTTCAATATCAAATCCCATTTTTTTATATAACCGAAATCCAGCTTCATTACGAGTTACTACAGATAATTCTAATCGATGGACACTATGTTCAGTTGCCCACTCCTCTAATTGTTTAAATAGTTTTGTTCCTATCCCAAGCCCTCTATATTGAGTTAAGATACCAATAACAAGATATACAGAATGTTTGTTTCTATTGGCATTGCCACCCATAGCAATTAGGTATCCGATTAATTCCTCATTTCTTCGGCTACAAAAATAGTCGAATTACCCTCTTTTTTCATAGCTTTTATTCTTTTTTCTTGTTGTTCAGTTCCAATGGTTCTTTCACCTGATTCAAAAAGCATATATTGGGACTCACTTTCAACTTGCTTAATTAAATTCACTAAGTTTTCAGCATCATTAGGTTTTATCTCTCTGATTAACATAAGAGTCCCCCAAGAAATATTTATATTCAATATTATTCGTTATCTTATGTAAATAACCTGCTAAGTAAATATGCAAACTAAGCAGAGGTCTTGTTGAAGTAACCTGCTCCGTTACTTCAATAATGGAAATGCGATCCTCCCGTTATTGAAGAATCGCACCCGTTAGTTCAAGAAGAAATTAAATAATTGTTTTAGATTGAACCCTTTAGTCTAATCATTTAATAAAAGCATTTAACATTTTTCTATTTGTATTATTTTTTAAGAAAAATGAAGTTAACCCAAGCACAGCAAAAGCAATAAATAGACCGATAGGAATCGAATAAAAGTTGTCCAAAGTTGAAATTGGATGATAACCAGCAACCATATAATAGTTTTCATATGGGTCTTTTATGTCTCTCCAAACGTATTCAGTAGAACCTTTGATTGATGAATCTCCAGATTCAACGGCTACATCCCACTTTTTCATTATTTCTTGCTTTGGCACGCCTTTCCCTGGTTCAGGATTTTTATATATAACAAAGTATTCAATTTCTTTTGTTGCTTTAACAAGAGAAAGTATTTCTTTATTCTTCTCTTCTGAAAATGTACCATCAGCCAATTTTTCAAAAACGCTATTTACTGTTTGGTCAATCTTATGAAGTTTGTTTTGATTGTTATTTTCAAACGATATCAATCCTATCAAAACAATTAAACCTAAAACGAATGCAGCCATAGATGTTCGAAATAAGTTTCTAATGACATTGTTTTGGGCTTTAAATAAAGTGAATAATCCTTTTGTAATTTGTTTTTCATCTCCAAAGCGACTAATGGCAATATCTATCGCTTCTTTTTCTGATTTCCCCTCTGCTTTTAGTTCTGAAACAGCTTCTAATAAATGGGAACGCATTTCCTGTTTTAACTCTTTCGCTTCTTTTCCTTTAACATCGGAATAAATCGAATTAACAAATTCATCTATTTGTTTCACTACTTTTTCCCCCTTCTAAAAATGAATCAATAATGTTTTTAACAAATTGCCACTCCGAACGCTTTTCTTCAAAGCCTTCTTCACCTAAAGGCGTAAGTTTATAATATTTTCTTCTTCCCCCAGGACCTTGTTCATCACCCCAGTAAGATTCAATCCATTTATTTTTTTCTAATCGCTTTAATGACAAATAAAGTGTACCTTCTTTTAATTCAAACTGTTGTTCACTTTTTTCTCGAACATATTTTGCTAACTCATATCCATACATATCCCTGTTGTTCAATAGCGAGAGAATTAACGTATCAATATGACCTTTTAAAACCTCTTTATTTACTTCCAATTTTGTCCACCTCTTGTTACTGATTATAAATATAAATACTATATAATGCAAGGTATTAATATAAAAAATTTCCATTTTCTTGTTGAACTAACCTGCCCCGTTAGTGGAACAAGAAAAAGCATTACCGTTGTTCAAGTAATGCTCTCAATAATTAATTAACAACATAGTATAAGTATGTAATAGTTGTTAGTTTTGAGTGGGGGTTAACAGAGCCGTACTCCTTCAACTGCTAACATATACATCCTTAAAGATTCAGCATCACGAATCATCCATTCTCGATAATCGTTTTCAGCTCTCACATAATCCTGCTCACAAATAAAACCGTCTCTCGCCATTTGTACACCTCTACTTGAAGCAGTATCAGCCCATATCCCAATGCGAGTTTGAAAATCAGGGTCCCTTCTGTTAGTTACCTCATGAATGGGCGTTATAGTAATATCTTCTATACCAACTTTTCGAAAAAGTCCAGGAAGGTTATCTGCAATTTTATTATCCATACCTGCTTCTGCACGCCAATTCAAATAGGCAGCGTAAAAGTTGAGCATACTTGAAGGTGGCAGGGGATTCCATGAAATCTTATCATGGTTATAATCCGTTATTAAAATGCGACCGCCAATTTTTGCAGCAGATGTCATCATTTTCAATCCTTTTAATGGGTCGGATAACCATATTAAAACCCGTGAACAGGTAACAATGTCAAACTGTTGTTCATAAGGAAGATTATAAATGTCACCTGTTTCAAATGATAATCCTGGTATTTCACTATATGATTGACGTGCTTTTTCAATTAAGGCTGGATTACTGTCAATTCCCACTACACGTCCATTTGGACCCACAGCTTCTGCTATACCTCTAGTAATTGCCCCTGTTCCACATCCAACATCCAGAATTGCCATGCCTTCTGTAATAATTTCTGCAAGCCTTTTGTGTGAGTTTTTTAATGTTCTGGAATCTAATACATTTGTTAACTTTCCAGATAATTCAGCACGATTTCGAGCCATTTTTGTATCCAAACATGATTCCCCTTCCCTGAACTTATTGCAATTTTCAATAAATTAATCTTACCATTTAAGATTTTATTGTTCTAATAAATAATAACCACCATTTTAATTCCATAATGGAATTAATAAGGTTCATAATTAATATTTAAGTTAATACAATAATAGTTCTCTTCAAAGGAAATTCCTGTTGTTATTGAACTAACCTGCCCCGTTAGCTCAACAAGAAAAAAGATCGCCGCAGCGTTCATCAAAGTTAGCTAATCACCCGTTAGTTGAAGAACAATCATTGTTTAATCTAAATAAATTTTCTACAAACTTCACAAAGACCACTTTCGTTTAAAGCTAGTGGCTTGAAATACTTTCTTAGATTTTTAGCGGCAGCAGAAGTTTCATTACCATAAGTAGATAGTTCAAAGGGTAATTCAGGTTTATAACCAATATCCTGACAAGCAACACATTGATTAATCCATTTTCTAAGTTGGAGATACATTTTTAAATATTCTTCTCCCTCTGTCATAAAAACTCACTACTCCTTTTCTATCCTTGTTATCCTAATGCACCCGTAAGATTAATAAGGTTATTGACACATTATTCAATTTTTGGCTTTACTTTGCTATCAAAATCTTCTTTAGTAATTTCCCAAATATCATATTCTTGACCAAACTTATCTCGAACATCCATAGC
Organism: Bacillus sp. ISL-18; assembly: GCF_018613415.1. Classification (GTDB taxonomy): domain Bacteria; phylum Bacillota; class Bacilli; order Bacillales; family Cytobacillaceae; genus Neobacillus. The sequence goes on from NZ_JAGGQG010000007.1 coordinate 3,802, forward strand.
CGTTAAGTCAGAAATTATATCGTAATCATCTAAGATGTCTTCATTCAGTTTTCCCTTAACCTACCCACAGAAAGATACCACCTATAATTAAAACTAATAAGGAACATATTACATCCTTCAATACAACTACTCCTAATTTTCGTTTATTATTGGTATTTTAGCATACAGTTCTTAAACTATCCTGCTTCGTTAGCTGAAGAAGAAAATGACCTTTGATGCAGCCCGTTTTTCCAATTCAATTTCCGTTCAAACGATGCCAAACACTTTTGAAATATCCCGATAATACCCCTTCTCCTTGAAATCTGTCCTCAAGAACAGCTTGAACCTGCTTATATTCATCTTTAAGTTTGCCGTAAGTATTGGGAAGGGACCCCAAGTAAGAATATTTATAAACAGGATCATCGGGACAAAGTTCATATGCCCTCTTTAACATTAAATTACCTATTTCTTCCCAATGTCCGTAGTCACCAAAATAATATGGGAAAAGTGAAATCATATAACCAAAACACCAAAGAAAATCCTCGTTTGTCATAAAATTATCCAATCCAAAATCCGTAACCTGACGTAACACTGTCTCTAATTCATCAAAATCTACACCTTTTATATCCAAGGGACCTTCTTCTGCTAGTACATACCAGCAAAAGAACCCAAGGCGAATAACAGTTTTTAAGTCATCACGATTTTGGGTCCAACTTTTTATCAGGATAGTTTTTGCTTCATTCCATTTGCCTTGGCTTTCTAGTATATCAACTTCAGTCCACCGCCAATCCATCACAGTGATTACGCCACCTATCTTGGATATTTTTTAAACAGGAAAGGCGATCCTTCACTGTTGAAGCATCGCACCTGTTACTTCAATAATCTATTCTTTTTCATTTCGGCTAAAAATTCAGGGTCAACCCATACTTCTTCTACTTCATAGTCTTCCAAATCTTCGTCAGTATCGGATTTCATCATTTGAAGGAGGTTCTCGAAATTATAAGCTATGGGTAAGAGTTTCTTATTTTCAATATCATCATTTTGAAATCCCGTTAGTGGAATAAAAAGGTAAAGTTATAAATCAACCATTACCAAGCTGATAAGTTTGTTCTTGTGTCATTCTTATCTGTAATGTAATGGAGATTTTCAAACCCTTTTGTCTTTGCATTACTATATAATTTTTCAAGTTTTTCACTGTCCTTACAATAAATTGTCACAAAGTCAGAATCAACGACTAATAATACGAGTTCACAATCGCTATTCAAAAAATCGCTATACGTCTCAATTACTGATGGATTTATTCCTTTTGAGTAGGCTTTTAAGTCCACAAAAATAAGATAATATAAATTATGTTCTAAATGTTCTTTAAGGGATAAGCAATCTATCCAGTTTACCTCATCTGTGAAAAGTGGTTTTCCTAACTCATTATCCTCGATTAAATATGATTCCTCTCCCCCACTTCGCCAAATGAATTTAGTGAGTTCAACGGGTGTTAATACCTCCCAAAGAAACCTTCCGTATTCATTGGGAATTTCAAAACTGATTCCTCGTTTCATTTTTCTCCCGCCTTTATTTTATTGAATTAACCTGCTTCTAGAGGAATACTGTTGTTGGATAAGCCACAAGATTTTGAACAACACATTGTCCACGAATTGTTTAGGTGAACAAGAGAAAAAACTAATAGGTACGTTGTTCAAGTAACGGGTGATTTTTTCAAATTCGAAATAAACGCTTCTAATTCCCTATATAAATACAACATTTTCCATGTTATGATTAAATTACAATAAAATTATTGGGAATTTTTCGACTTTTCTTAGTTTCCTCCCTATTAAGGAAAAGAGGCTGTAAGAATTTGACTTTAGCCCATACGAAACTTTTGTTAGAGACCTTGAGACAATACTATAATACTGAGATTTACTTAACTTTCAAAAAAGAAGATCAAACCCCAATCTTGTCTGTGTGCTTTAAAAATAATGAATATGAAATAACCTATCTCAAGACTCAAAATATCCAACATTATCATAACCTTGAATCTGTACTAACAATTATTTATGGATTGTAACCTGGGTAACAGCCTCGAAAGTCACTCACCAAACTCCCCCTCTTCACCTCAACGCGGATCTAGAAGCCTGCCTTTGTTTGTGTTACGACTTACCATCTGTTTTGTTCTTCTCAGAAACCATACAAATTAAAACTGTTTCTTTTTCGTCCAGTAATTCAAAATCGTGGTGACACATACTGAACGACCCCGTTGTTACACAATTTGTGTTAAATACGACCTAAAAAAATAAATCCCTTCTTAAACTATCCTGCCACGTTAGCGGAACAAGAAAAGCCCTGCTCTTATAGAACAATACATCCAGTTAGTGAAGAAAAAAATAAGTTAGACTTCTATCGTCTTTTAAATTCCAATCCACAAAAATATCTGTAACTGGCTTTTTAAAAATTTCATCAAAATGTCCATGTTGGTAGAAATATTTTTTTTCCAACTTATCCTTTGTTACTAGAAGTGCTTGTTCATAACCGTTTTCAATCAGTGCTTTTTCAATCGGAACTAATATTCCATAACGTTTTACCAGATACAGCTTCGGAGTTATTTGAAAAGCTTCGATTTTATCTGGTTTTTTTTGTACTAAAATACTTATACGTTCAACCTCACCAATAAAATCCTTATACTCTGGAAATTGTTCAACTGATTTAAAGGAAGGGATTTCTTTTTCAAAAACAGCAGTGATCATGCCAGTATTATTAAGATAGTTCCAGTCATGATAAAGGCTTTGGACATCCTGTTGAAATTCTAATTCGAGAATTCCCTTCAACTCTGTAAGGATTGTTTTCATAACAACATTTCGTGAAATTTTAGCATTGTCTATGTCTTGGTTCTCAATTAGAACATTTTCAATTGGTGATAGAAACCCTCGTATGTAGAAAATAAGAAAACGACTTCTAGAGAAAGGATAGCAGGAAAGTGGACCCTTACCAAAGTTTTGTCTTAATAATTTACTAACAAAACTGCTTATTTCCATTAATTTTTGTGTTGGAGCAGCCATGTATAAAAATCACCGCCTAGAAAAAGCATATTTAAATCCTGTTAATAATACATACCCAAAGAATAAAACAATTCTATCAATTTCTTAAGAATTTTTTCAATTGTATTCCTATTACAACTTCGGAACTTGTAGCTTCTCCTTTTCTGTTTCGATATTCAATTATTCTCCCCTGAAGTCAATAAAAAAGGGGATCCAGCAGTCGTCCCAAATCTTCAGCTCTTGGTTAGTTGAATATATACTTAAATGATTAGTTCCTATTTCTTTTCCATATATTATTAGTAATATTTACAATGGGGAGAGTTTGCGTGTTACAATTAAAATTGGTCAGGGGATTGAAGCTCTTGGCTAATTTTTTACCGAGGATGATTATTTGTAATGAACCTAATTCCTATCTTTCTCCGTGAACTTGAACGATTAAAAAATGATTATTCAAAATGCGATATTTCGCAAGTCAAAGAAACGATTCAAAGTGATATAAAATTATTAATTGAAGCGTGTGAAGTCTTGGGAGAAGAAGAGAATTAGATGGTTATACAACCTTATAGAACATTTCTTGAAATAAGCCAAAAGATACTCGGTTTATTTTTTTTTGTCAACCTTTGCATCAAATGGTCATCTTTCAATTTTTTCTTTTCAACTAAGCTGTCAGTTAGTGAAACAAGCCAAATCCCCATAAATATTAGCATATATACTTTTTTTCTTGAGTATTGTACTGCAAAGACCTACATAATTAAAATGCTTAGAACTTACAAATCATGTAAAAAATGCTAGACACTAACTGGAAAAATGTGTATCAATTTTTCAAGCAAAAACTGTGTCATGTCTTTCAAGCGGTCACAACCCTGATAAAGCAATATACATTGCGTCAATTCTGTATTAATCCTTTGGACATTTCACAGAGATTGTAAATTTGGTCGTTTTGTCGTTACGTACATATGTTACTATTTCTACCTGATTCCCTTTTCTTTCTACTTCTAATAATGAATTCTCACCTTTATCCCTAATTGAAACATATAGACCATTTTTCTTTTCTTTCTCTTTATATTCTTAGTTCATAAAATCACTCCCTGTTACATCACTTCTATACACTGTTTAGAAAATCCTTCTTGAAGTAACCTGGCCCTTTCGTAGAAGAAGAAAAGCGACCAGTTATTGGAAACTAGTTTAATTGGTGTATAATAGTGTGAATAAATTGTATTTTAACGGGGTGGTAATAAAAATGAAGATTTTATTTGATGAAACTTATACTTCAACTGACGGGAAACGATCAAGCAGGAATATTTGGTATGGAGATGCTGATTTAACTGTTGATGGTGAATATGGAAAAACCATTAATCTTAAAGAAGATTTTATGGATGATTTATGCGAAATCATAAAAAAAGACTTTTCGAAAAATGCAGCAAATGAGCCTACTGAAACTAACTGGTATATTTATGGAAGTGGCGTTACTCAGGACGCTATTGAAGCCAATGTCCGTCCGTCCATTATGGTTCGTGAGAAGTCTGATGAGTTTATAACTAATTTTAATATCAGTGACCATGATTTTGCTGTAAATATTGATGCTATTTTGTTGTTTAAGGCGGATTTTGAAAAACGTTTAGCTAGTCTTTGAGGAGTACTATCACTTTACGCATGATCAAACTAGTTGAGGGGATGATTTCATATCGAATTCATTCTCCTTTTTCATCCGACAGCGTATAAAATTTAACTAATTCTATCCATGCCTGATCATCAGGCATTCCCATTCCTACACCTCCCGTTTTAACATCCTTAAGCCCAACTGTTCTCCATCCAATTCCATTCCGCTTGAACTTCAAGTCCTAAATCAAAAAAAACGCTTTAGCCTCCGAAAGATCATTTACGTTTATACTTACATGATCTATTCGATTGATCTTCCTATCTCATGCCACCTATATTCCTGTTATTTGTTTGAAATTCTAGTTCGCTTAAAACAGAAAATATCCTTCTTCAACAAGCCTTCTGCTACGGTTAGCTCAAATAGAAAAAGAATTACTTTCGCAATCCCTTGTTTAGCTTAATTCCCGTTACTATAAGGACAATTTTTTCACAATCTTTTTTGGTGGTACCTATTGGATTATAGATTCACCATCAATCCCATGCATAATAAAAGGAATTAGTGATTTGATAAATTCTTCAGGTTGTTCCCCATTACTTCTTCTCCATTCTACGGATGCTCCGTAGATTCCCCAACTTAACATGACAGCTATTCTCTTATGTGCTTGACTTTCTTCTATTAAACGTCTTTTTAACAACGTTTTGTAAAAAATAATTTCCAATTGGTCCCTAATAATGCGAGCAATGGTGTCTTCGTAACCTCTATGGCAGCGATTGGATAAGGAATTTTGAAAATTCGTAATGGCTAAAAAGATACTAACAATCACTTCTTCATTTAATTCGTTTTGCTCAACCTGATCGGAATCCAAATTGATCAACAGGACTTCTGATAATACTTTTTCTAATAAGTCATATTTATCCTCGAAATGATAATAAAACGTCGCACGGTTGACCATAGCCTCTGTTGTAATATCTTTAATGGTAATATCCTTGAATTCTTTTTTTCCTGAAAGTTCAATAAAAGAATCCATGATTAATTTACGTGTCCGAAGAATTCGGGGGTCCGTTTTTTCTTGAGTCATTCAAAAGTCCCTCCAACTTTTTCAACAATTTTTCAAAAGTGTTGTATATACGATAAATCCAGTTAATTATCGGTATTCGTGTTTTTCATTATGTACTACAATGCAATTGTACAACAACTGATAAATCAAAACTAAATGGGCAGCTCTTTTTGCCTGCCCTTTAAAGTAACAAACACTAGGGGGATTCTTACGTGAATAAAAATAATAACATGATTTGTGATTTAGAAACAGGTCTATGTGGTGTAGTTGGCGATGAAGATATGGAGATTGTTGATTTGAATCAACCGAAGAAAACGGTGGATTTATATTATGTGACAGACCCTATATGCTCACATTGCTGGGCACTCGAACCCGTTCTTCTCCGTTTTGTCGAGCAGTATAGTCATTATTTTAACTTCCATACCGTTATGGGTGGATTGCTGGAAAAATGGCATGATGGACCCATTGATCCAGCAAATGGTATCTATAAACCTGCTGACGTTGCTGGTCACTGGAGAGAAGTAGGCAATCATTATCGCATGCCTATTGATGGTTCACTAATGATTGACAATCCGGTTCAGTCCTCTTTCCCATCATCTCGTGTTTTTAAAATTATTCAAAAACATCATGGTGATGAAAAAGCATTTGAATTCCTGCGTCGTTCTAGAGAAGCTTTGTTTGCTTTCAATAAAAACATTGGTGAGGAATCTGTCCTAGTAGGTATCTGTAATGAAATGGAACTAGATGGTGAAGAAATGGTAAAAGAAGCTGACGAACCAACTGGTCACGTTTTATTAAATGAAGACTTCGAACTAACTAGAAAACTTGGTGCTAGAGGATTTCCTACGATTATCTTGTTGAATGAAGAAAATAAAGGGGTTAAAATCGTTGGTGGCCGCCCTTTAGAAAACTATGTTGTGGGGCTAAAGCAAGTCCTAAATCTAGAAGAAGTACAACCAAAACCACAACCACCCCTTTCCTATTTACTTAAAAAAGAGAAACTTCTGTTTTCAAAAGAAATTGAAGTGATGTACGATGTCGAGAAATCGGAACTTGACGCTTTTATTGAAAAAGAGCTATCACCAAACAGTTATAAAGCGAAGGAAATTCTAGGTGAATTATATTATACAACGACAAAATAAAAAGGGAGAATAAAAATGGCCTACGTATTACAAGTAGATTTTAAAATGAATGGACCATTCGGAGATGAAATGGCAGATGCGTTTTCCGATTTAGCGAAAAGTATTAATGAAGAAGATGGCTTTGCTTGGAAAATATGGACAGAAAGCCGGGAAACAAACGAAGCTGGTGGAATTTATATTTTCGAATCAAAAGAAACAGCTAAAAAATATATGGATATGCATTCTAAAAGATTATCTGATTTTGGAATAACAGATGTAAACTCAAAGATTTTTGCCATTAATTCTAAACTTACTGCGATCACTAAAGGTCCAGTAAAATAACTTCGTGTTTAATTTTTTAGATGATCTCGTTTTTCAGATATAGATTTTAAGAGATTGTTTCTTTCCCGCTGGATTTTTAGGATTTTTATTAAAAACCATATAATAAACACAACAGGACCAATATAAATAGGATAACTCACACATGGAAATAGTGACACAAAATATAAGTACTTTTCCGTACTAGTAAAAAGCAAGGCTCATTGGCCCTGCTTTTTATTCTAATATTTCTCCAACCATTTAAGTATCCATTAATATGGCCCTTATATCGGATTAATAAAGTTAATTTATATTTAAATCAACGACTTTTCTAAGATTTCTACCACATCTAATGATTGCGGTATTGTCCCTTTTTTTGTTTATTGGAAAAAGAAATTATTTTCAATAAACCTATCCGCTCATTTCTATTATGGTTAAATACTGTTATCATTTCTTTGGCATTCTTGATAGTTTAATAAAAACTCCCAAACCAGCTAAGAAAAACCCTAAACAAAACAAACTAGCAGGACTACCCCAAACGATGTCAGCCATAATATACCTCCTATAAATTATAAACATAGTATAATTTTACCATATCAACTAACTGCCGACCCCGCCCAATTGCTAAAATAACGTACCCCGTTACTTTAGTACAATTTTTCAAAACATTTCACTTTGCTAATAAAAGAGACTATCCAAACATTGAAGAAAAGCCCCCAATTAAGAACTCAAGCTTCCTTATTTCAATAAAAAGCCTTGAATGGATACGAATAATGAAAATAGGAAAACAACAACCATTAGCCAACCATACATTTTTCGCTCTTTTCGAAATTCCTCTAACCCAAAAATTAACATTGTTAGACCTAAGAGAAATATCATGAAATAGTTAAACTCAAAATTTTTCGTAATTAATCCATAAGAAGCCAATAAAAAAGTTACTATTGATAAAGCCTTACGTAGAACTCTTAACAAAATATTCCCCTATTCTTGCAAATCTTGTTAGAAAAATATACATATAACCCCTTAATTTAATTAGATTGAACAAACACCTAGTTTTTAATTTTTTAGATGATCTAGTTTTTCAGAAATAGATTTTAAGATATTGTTCTTTTCCTGCTGTATTTTTAGGATTTTTATTAAGAACCATATAATAAACACAACAGGACCAATATAAAATAGGATACTCACAAATGGAAATACTGAAAAAAGAATATTCTCTGACATAACTAACCCCCTCTCGTTTGGATAATTATACCATATTATAATTCCTTCTGTTTATTAGTTTGGACATTTAGGTTGTTCTGGAGTTAATGGAGAAAAATTGCGTGGGATTGGTTGAATCTATAAAACAAGATATGACACATGAATAGTAGATTTTTTGAAAATTTTTCCAGATAATCACTAGTAACTCCTTCCTCTAACAAGTAAATTCTTATTTAGTGCCTACCCTAGGGCCGGTATTTCATGTTATGAAAAATACGCCTGTCCCATGACGGTGGACAAGCGCATTTTTTTAAATTACTCTATTAATACTCATTGTAGATTTACTGTGTTTGAAAATAAGCGGTAAAATTCCGTTTAAAATGAGAAATACTCCTATTTCCTTAAAAATAAAAGAAGTTTTTCCGTTTATTTTACCCAAATCTCTGGATTTTGCCTTATTTTGAGCAGTTAATCGGAATATCTCCGTTTATATCTGCTTCTTATGCTGCCTCTAAATCCATTAGCCGGAAATTCTCCGCTAATTAAATCTCATACTTACACAAAAAGCAACATGGAGAAGTCCCTCCATCTTTATTTCGATTCATCAACACTTTCCCTTCTACTTTCGGTATAAAATAGGGATCGGGTGAAGTTGAATTAACTCCATTTAACCGTCTAAACGTGTTTCCATTTTCTAGATCTTCGACGATAATAGCTCCTAGTCCTTTGGAAGAAGAATCCGTTATATAGGCATAACCTGCGTTTCCTTCACGAAAATCAAATCGGACATCATTCAGATAAGTTGTTGGAAGGACAACATCTTCTGTAAAGTTATATACACTTCTAATTGTATTGGTTTTTAAATCAACAGCGACTAATTTTGCCCCACCTTTAATTGGTTCAGATAAATTGGGTGCAGCTGTAAAGGAAAAACTTTTTAAGAATAATTACATGCTTGTCCCTTTCAAGTTATCCCCTTTAGCATAAAATGTATTACCTCTTAAAAAGGAGGTGAGCTTACATGAGCTACCAAGGCGGCGGAATGGGCACAAGTTTTGCTTTAATTGTTGTACTATTCATCCTTTTAATCATTGTTGGAGCATCCTTCATGGGTGGAGGATACTAATTTATTTACAAGGTGGTTAATTTATTTAGAGGGTTCTGAAACTTATTCAGAACCCTCTTGATTACTAACTTTTCATGTCGCTCTTACTAACCTGCCCGGTAGTGGAACAACGAAAAAAGGCTTCCGCAGCAGTCCCAATTTTAAACTCTAGCACCGTTAGCTTAAGTACATTTTCTCACAAACTTGTCCTTTACATTGTTTTCAAAACAGGAATGCTTCCCTTACCACAACTACAAATAAGACGGACGCTATGATCCCAGAAGAAAATGTTAAAGCATAACAATTATATAAATATTTAATCTCCTCCTTTGGTCAAACTAAAGGTAAGGAAAAGGAGGAGCAATGGTTAATAAGTTCGAAAAAAACACATTAAGAATTTTATTCATCTTTGGAATCGGTGCTTTTTTTAATTTAATAAGAAAGCCTCCAATGAAGGATTGGATAATAATTTTTTTGTTAAAAAGTTACATTGCATCCATTTTGGATAATCTACTTGTGAAAAAAGGATATTTTAAGTATCCAGTTAACTTATTTAAAACCCTTGATATAAGTGCTTTGTTTAGTTACTTAATCTTTCCTATTTCTTGTATTTATTTCAATCAAGTTACTAAGAATTCAACAACTAAAGGGATTTTATTAAAGTGCTTATTATTTAGTCTTCCATCGGCATTAGCTGAACATTGGCTAGAGAAAAACACAAAATTAATTAGATATAAAAAGTCTTGGACCTCGGTACATAGTTTTTTTTCTATTGCTTCTACTTTCTTAATGGTTAGATTTTTAATGACAGTAATTAGAAAGGCTGCTCAGAAACAACAATGACTATTGTCTGAGTTGTTTCTGAGCGCCAATTGTACAGGTACCAGCGAATAATTATGGCAATTCTTCTTTAAACTGGACCCTTAGTTAAGGATGCACTTATAAAGGGATTATTCCAAATTAACAATCCATATCCATTAGAATTGTTAAAACCCGAATTGTCGGGTACGGTGAGAATCTTCGATTCGGATCTAGCCCCCAAACTTATAACCAACGTAAATACATAGTTTCAAAAATATATGTAAAATTTTCCTCTTTTATATTAGAACGAACATTCATTCGTGTATAATTATGATATGCCTATCGAAGGAGGAATTATTTTGAACTCAATTGATTTAATTATTTTAAACTTTAATGAAGTTAGAAGAAGAAGCATACAGGTTTGGACATCTATTCCTAAAGAAAAACTCCAATGGAAGCCAGATGATGAAGCTATGAATTGCATAGAAATGATTAGACACGTATTGGAAAGCGAACATTATTACCACCTGGCGATTAAAAATAGAGGGAGTTTATCTGTTTTCAACTCCCCTTTCGAAAATAGAGCATTCACTTCTGTAAAAGCAGAATTGGAATTTGCAGAACCATTTCGAAATGAATTCTTAGATACAATCAAGTCCTTTACTGAAGAAGACTTGGTAAATATAAAGATTGACCGCTCCGATTCAGGGTACATAAGAGATTTGGGTGATATGCTTTTACGTGTTGCCTATCATGAATCAGTTCATACTGGTCAGTTATTGGATTATTTAAGAACAGCAGGCGTTCCAAGAATTCGTATCTGGGATTAGCCATTACAATGGTGCAATCACAATAGTGATGCACCCTTTTAAATAGAAAGTTTTTAGGATATGAATGCTAGACAACATCCAAGTTCTGTTCTTGAACTAACCTTCTCCGTTACTTGAATAAGAAGTAGGTGACTCTTAGTCCCTGAAGAATCATACACGCAGGTACTCAAATAACCTTGACAATAAAATTGCAACAAATGGTCCAATTACCGTAAATCCAATAAATAATGCGAAAAACTTCAAAGGTTTAGAGAAGCCTTGGGATTCATTTATACAGTGGGTTTATCCTGGTTATAAAAATCTTTATTTTGAAGATGGTATCTTAGTTACTATCCAAAATTCGGATAATTAAGAGTGATTTAACGTCACTCTTTTTTAATGCAAAAAAGACCTTTGACCAAATGATCAAAGGTAAATTGGGGGCTTAGTGGTCTAGTCTAAGCCTAATTAGGAGGTCTAAACTCCGAAGAATTTAAACATGTGTGTATATTACCATTTTCTGAATATTATTTCAATAGTTTAAAGCGTTAATGTGTAAAAATGTCAAAAAATCATAATATTAACTTAATTATTATTAAACTATTTTCAGCTTAACTTTTTCTAAAGATATACAGTAGAGTGGGCTTTAATGGCAGCCGGATTTTCAAGTAACGCACCCAGTTAGTTAAGTAATTACTTTCTCTTCTTTTATCAATTACACCGTCATATCCTTTCACTTTTTCAAAAAAATACTGTACCGCATACAATATATACGCTTTGTAGTGTATATATATAAAGAATTGAAAATAGTTTAACCTATTTAGACGAACAATTTTAATTTTTTTTAGAAATGGCAAGAAAAGAAAAGCAAAGAATCCATTAGCAAGAACATTAAGTAACACAAACTTTATAAAGTTGCCGTACGAATACTTAAGTATCCACAAAGACATAGGCATATAAGGTCCAATATCAAACGGAAGTTCATCCCTTATAAATGATTTTGGCATATCGTAAAACTTCCACCACTTCTTCTTACGCCCATATAAATGATTTAGAATTTCAAAAATAACTATAAAAATACCTGCGACAGAATAACGTTTGATACTGCGTTTCCCTATGAATACCATCGTTAACCAAGGTATCAGTATTATAAATAAATTAAAAAATTTGTGTCTCTTTGAAACCATGTGTAAATTTCACCTCACCTAATAATACTTTTTTAATTTATCCAAATTTCAGAAAAAAAATCTAACTGCCTATTGAACTAAACTGCCCCATTAGTTGCTTACTTATCTCAGTAATATTAACTTAGTAAAAGTGGAACAATAGTCAAAGCTATATACTTGAAAAGGAGTTAAAAATGCAAAAACAAAACATCTTATTTAACCTTGATGATACATTATCATACTGTAATAGATATTTTAACCTAGTAATAGATGAGTTCGCTGACCAAATGATGGCGTGGTTTGAATCGATTACCGAGGAAGATATAAAACAGAAGCAGCTTCAACTTGATGTTGCGGCGATTAGTGAGCACGGACTAAAGTCAGATCGGTTTCCTGAGTCATTTGTTGGTACTTATAAATACTATTGTGACTTAACTGGAAGGGAAAAGAAAAAAGATGAAATCCAATATTTAAGAGAGTTGGGTTTTACGGTATTCGAGATTCCTGTTGAACCTATTCCGTATATGAATGAAACTCTACAACGTTTAAAAGAAGAGGGACATGAATTATATTTGCATACTGGAGGAGATGAGGCTAATCAACACAGAAAAATTACCCAGTTAGAATTGACTACCTATTTTGAACATCGCATTTTTATTTCGGAACATAAGGATACAACAGCTCTTTCCGATATTTTAAAAACCATTAAGGCTGACCCTAATGTAACATGGATGGTTGGAAATTCATTAAGAACGGATATTGTCCCGGCACTGGAAACGGGTATCCATGCAATATACATTCCAGCAGAAAGTGAATGGAAATATAACCTGGTTGATGTTGACGTTGAGCATAGTAGTCTTTTTATAACAGTAGATTCACTTCAAGAAGTTCCTGATCTAATTTATAAACGTATCCAAGATCCAATAATGTAGTGGATAGAAATAACCTTATTTTAAGAACAAGGTTTAGTACACCCCACCTTTCTTGATAGTGGAAAGACTTCTTAACCCGCCGAGTTCCGTAATTGGAAAATCGTTTTTCATTTAAATTTGTGAGGAAATATATTTAAACTAAACTGGGCGTTAGCAAAACTAGAAAAGCGACTGCTCTTATTGAACAATCGTACCCGTTAGTTTAGAGTGAATTATTTCACAAAAATTTTGTTTTAAAAGCTTTATTGTATGAAAAAAGAGGGGAAAGTATCGAAATATGATTTTCCAAACTTTCCCCTCTTTTTCATTAATTTGATTAAGTATTTTAGTCTACATATCTAAATCAGTGAAAGCATAAGGTAATAAATCTTTTAATGTTAATTCTAATATATCTTTGTTCTCATTTGTTAAATAAACAGGCATATCTGGTAAACAGAATTCTGCTAGAACTTGTCTGCAAATACTGCATGGAGGGAGAAAATCTACCGTATCACCCGCAACAGCTATAGCTTGAAAATCACCTTTTTTGTAACCATTTGTTATTGCAGTAAATATAGATGTTCTTTCCGCACAATTTGTTGCACCTAATGAAACATTTTCCACATTAACTCCATTTATAACAGTACCATCTATTAGTAGTAATGCTGCTCCAACTGGAAATTTAGAATATGGTACATAGGCTCTTTCCTTCGTCTTACGTGCACTTTCCACTAATTGCTCTTTATTCATATTATCCACCCTTTTTCTGATTTCTTATGTAATAGTTACTTACATAGCATTTCCATCATTTCTTTGATTCATTAAACGATTCTGCTCCGTTACTTCCATAAGAAAAAGCATTACCGTTGTTCCAGTAATTCACACGTTATTTTAAGTACATTTCTTCACAATATTGCACTAATATAAAAGTTTTATGAAATACTAGCTCTTTAGAATGTAAGCAATAAGGACTAATATCGTTCCTAAACCTACTAAAGATGTCCAAAAACATTTAGTTGTAACAATCGTTTTTCTTCTTAATCTAAAAAGTTATCATCAGGTCTTTGTATTATAATCTTACCTTTTAATTTCTTTAAGACTTTTATTTAGTTCCACAACCCTAGAAGTTCAAGTATAGTCCCAATTACAAATAACCAAAAACTAATACTCATCTTTCGCCCCTAACAATGAAATCGTGTAATTACTCTTTAAAAAGGTTTTAATTTCCATTTTAGTATATCTTATAAAACGTTAGTTGAATAGGAAAAAGGCTGCCGCAACAGCCTTACTCTCTTGAATTCAAGCACCCAACACAGGCTCTTCATCACCGATATTCTTATAAAGATTATCCCTGGTTTATTAGCGGATAAAATTCGTTTTGGCAAGATTAATAAGAGCTCGTTACCGCGCCCGTTCAAAACGGCTTTCATCATCCAAAGGCTAAATCCATGGGCCTGTTCAAATGTGATTTTCGGTGGAAACGACAATTCCTGGCAATTAACAATGACATCAACCAACACTGGACAATGAAGGACATGTTCTGGTACGGGGGTATCGTCTGCTTCATATCCAGCGACGTCCCCAGGTAGAACAAGAACGGACACCCCTTTACGCGAAACAGCATTCTGCATGGCGACGAGTACGGAGCGGGGCATTTGGTGAGCGGTTGTCACAACCTCACAGTAATAGCTGCAGTCCTTAAATAGATGATCGGGACGTGTTTCTTGAAAAAAATTGGTGCTGATTTCGTAGCTTGGAATATGAGTGTACAGTTTGATTTGATGTTAAATCATCTAATGCACTTAGAGTTTTTAGGAAGGCTGCCAATCATAAGATTTTACTTCAGCAAGCTCATACGCAGAGTATGGAATGAAACATTACGGGGTATAGGGGCGCCTTATTTTCATTTATTTTTGGACTTTTGTACTATCTCATTTATGAAGAGTTTTTTCGAATGAAGCAAAGTAGGGGCATGGGGGCAGTTAGTCTTTGATCGCTTTAATAGATTTCAGTGGACGAAAAATAGAAATAGGTTACGGATGGAAAACTTATTCCATTTCCTTATTATTGATCAACCCATAAAAGTAGTGATCATCCTCCCTAAACACCATAATATGCTTGTCATCATCTAAGTTTCTTACCAGTATTGGTTCTGCATTCCCAAGATCTTGAATAGTTGGCCCATACCAAGGAAAGCCATCTTCTTTGTTGTCTCTCAGCCAAAAACCCATTTGACCATTTTCCATTTTACAGACTACTCCAAATTGTCCTGTTTTACTTTGAAAAAATAATGGATTTCCCGTAACACCTTTAGCAAAAGTTTCGCCTTTGTACCACTTGCCTTTCGGTTGCTGCCAATAGTGAGTCAAAGTAGAATCTGACTGGACAATAAGCTCTAAATTACCAAATGTACTTTTGATTGGCAATGAAACGGAATATTCATCTGGATTTTTTTTATACCATGGGAACTCCTTACTATGGTACTGTTTTTTATTTATTTCACCATTAATATTAAGAATTAGATTCCTAACAGGTTCATCTCTCTCTCGTATTACAGGATGAACTAAGCCGCCGCCTTCCTTATTATTAAGCCAGGAAATTACTTCTTCCACCGAGGCATAAGGCCGATAACGGATCATTTTTGAGTCCAAAGCATTGGGATACTTCTTTAACCTAAACCCTAGTTCCTTTGCCATGTTTACAAAAACTACCTCATCCATGCCGAAGGAAACCGTTTTTACTAAGGCCTTCTTTAACCTTTGGCTTATTTCTGGATCAATCAATGATTTTACTACGGGCCTGGAAATAACTTGTCCAACGTTGAAAACTCCATAAAAGGGCTTAACATTAAAAAATTTCTTCCATCTATCAATGTCTTTCTTAAGTTCGTTACCAATATACCAATCATCCTCGGGGATTCTAAGCAAAACGGCCATGTAATCCGTATCTTCCATTTCAGTTTGGATGAATTCTTCATAACCTTTTTTTATGAACAATGCATCCGAATCAATATTAATAAAATATTCGTACTCAAGTCCCAATTCTTCTAACCATTCCATTACATCTAGAAAATAAATGGTTGTCCATCCCCGCTCCAACTTACGACTAGAAGGACAGACGGGAACACCTAAATCCTTACAGAGCAGGGGATCATCTCCGCCATTGTATAATACGATTGCGCTGTTGGGGCAGTAGTAACGAACATTATCAATTAGTTGCTTGACTAACTCTCTATCTTCGTGAACCAGAATAGCAAAACATATTTTGCTTTTAGGTGTTTCTGCTTTTCTATTTTCCTCACTTTTTAATAAATTTATCTTATTGTCCCGATCATTTTTTAGATTAGAATTTCTCTCCTTAATCAGTTTCAACATGGCCGTCTTATTCCCGCTTGCTCGTTTATACCGATTTAAAAGATCACCATTTGCTTTACCATTGGGATTTGTTTCGTAGTTTGCACTCGGATGCCATAAATGAAATATTCGCCCTTCTACATTTACGATTTCTCCACAAAGAGTACGGACTGCATGTGAAAAAGCATCATCTTCTCCACCCCACCCAATGAACCTTTCATCAAAACCTCCTACTGCTTCGAAATTTTCTCTAGGAATCACAAATAACTTTCCTGCAAATCCTTCATATAACCAGTCGGATTTCGTACATTCATTAGGTCTTATGGTAATAGAATCTGGTCCTGTTTTGATTAATCTTCTTGTCCCTTCTTTCCCCACATCGTAAACAGCAGTAAACGGAACTACCCATGATGCTCCTTTATTTAGTAACTCTATGGATTTAACAATGAGTTTGGGGTCATAAATCACATCTGCGTCCGCTATTACTAACACTTTTCCTGTTGCTTTTTTTGCAGCGAGGTTAATGGCTTTTGCTTTATTAATTTCCTCGCCATTTATGATTCCTAAACATATTTCCGTCTCAGGCATAAAATGAGCGTAAAACCCTTTAACCAATTCAAATGCATCCGCTCTTGGCCCGTAGTCTGTCTGGAAAGGAATAATGATCGAAACATTTTCTAACAAATTAACTCACTCCTTTTCTAAGAAACAATGGACTTGCCATTTTTTTGCTCATCCTACTTACCACACCTTTCTACACCTCCTCTGGTATTATTATTACTATGCGAGCTGTTTTGAAAAGGAAACAACTTGTACTATCGGCTTAATAGAAATTTATTGGACATGAAAATTATTCGACAAAAATAGATGAACATTTGACGTTGTACCAGCAGCCATTCGATCTTCAAATTCTTTGCTATATTTCGTTTTGGAATACCTATTTAAGTGAATACTACAGCCATAACGTTATTCATCAGACCTTACACGGAAAATACACTCTTGAACTAAATTCCTAAAAAAACTATATGAGTATCTTTTTATCGATCAAAACGTGGATGGAGGCTATCCGCAATAAATGTCTTTCTATTAGAACATAAAGCAGGGAGGAATTGACGATTATTAACAATAAATGGGGGTGGCTATTTATCACTTCCTTTAAGGGAATCTCCCAAGTCATTTTCATTGATAATGCTGCTTCCGGATTTATTATGTTGATAGCGATCACTCTTGCTTCCTATCCCTTAGGCATCATCGCTTTGATTTCGAGCATGGTGGGGACCTTAGTAGCTAAAATCGGCGGTGCGGACAATGAAAGTATTAATCAAGGCTTATTTGGATATAATTCGGTTTTAACGGGAATGGCCCTTTCCTTGTTTTTAACAGGAAATGACCGATGGCTGATTGCAGCGGTCGGTGCCGCGATTGCTGCCATTGTGACGGCAGCGATGATGCATTTTATGCGGCAAACTACTATTCCCATTCTTACCTTTCCGTTTATTGTTATTACCTGGTTTTTACTGCTTTCTACGTACCGACTGGTCACTTTTAAAATCAGTTCTGCCCTTATCCCTCAATCTTTATCTCATTGGACACCGGATATTAAAGGACAAATTAATTTGCTTACTGGAGCTTTGGATAGTATGGGGCAAATTTTCTTCCTTGATTATGCATTGTCCGGAATCTTGCTTTTCCTTGCCGTATTTTTGGCGGGGTGGAGATGGGGGATTTATGCGATAGTTGGAACCATTGCCGCATTGTTAACATCCTATTTTCTTAAAGGTGAACACACCTTGATCTCCCACGGACTTTATGGTTACAATGCGGTTTTAACGATGCTGGCGGTATCTGAAGTATTCAAGGAAAACCATCGATATAGCGTGGTAACAGGTATTTTTGCCGCATGTTTAACCATTCCTATTACAGCAAGCATTGATACTTGGCTTTTGCCCTATGGACTTCCTGCACTTACCTTGCCGTTTGTGGTTTGTACATGGATATTCTTAGCGGCTCGAAAAGTGATGTCCCAAATTTAATGGCTGCCTCAAAATGATTGAGACAGCCATCTAGTTATTGCTCCTTATATTCACTCATCATGCCGATTACCTTTGATTCTATTTTCTCAAGCTGTTCCTCTGCTAGCGTCTCTTTCGGATGGGGCTGGTACCAGTGCACTGTATCATGCTGAATCATTCCTTTATATTCGCTGCCATTGACGCTTAAAGAAAAATGCGGATGTTCTCTAGCTGTCCCCTCAAATTGAGGGATTATTTCAAAGTTTTCAAACATTTAATCCCCTCCTTTCCTGATAAAAGGAGTTTCTCCTATATAATGAACGAGTATGCAGTTCTACAGCCACAGCCGAAATAAACCATCGTTTACACCAAGATTATACATATAGTAAACTCCAAATAAAGTGCTAACAGCTCCGGTCGTTAAGATTAAGGACTTGCCTGTAACCTTTCTTTTCATGCTTAAAATAAAAGGAATCCCGATAATGGTTGTAAAAATCAACATTCCCACAACCGTTCCCGCACCAAAGATGAAAATATACAGTGCTCCCTGCCATACAGATTGAACGGTGCTCATCGTCAGTAAAACCATGGCGCCGCTGCCGGCAATCCCATGAACAAACCGATAAAAAGAGATTTATAATATGTACCTTTATTTGCCTTATACGTATGCTGTTCGTTTTCATGATGATGGTGATGTGAAGGTTGTCTCTGTTTTTTCCGAATGGATAACATCGCAGTGATCCCAAGGTAAACCAGCATAATCCCTACCAAAAATTCCAACGTTAGTGACCATTGCGCCGGTATTTCGTCTTTCAACAAGATAAGAATAGTCCCAATGACAAAAAGGGTGGCTGTATGCCCAATGCCCCAAAAAACACCCGCCAGCGACGCTTGCCATAATTTTTTACTCTGGCTTGCAATCGTAGAGACCGCAATCATATGGTCGGGTTCCATGGCATGCCGGATCCCCAAAATAAACCCCAGTGCTAAAACTGAAAACAATGTAATCTCCATCTTTCGTCCTCCCCCAAACATCTCTTTATTCTTATCTATTCCCGGCAGCTTCAATGAACCTGCCGGGCTTTAAAACTAATATTTTCTTAAAAAAAATGGTTTGGATTGATACCATTCTTGACTGATCATGAGGTTAATTTCCGAAAAGATTTTCTCGATGACCTGTGTTGAATTTGATAATACACGAATCGTAAAACCTGGTACTGGAAGTAAAGACAATCCGACTTTACTATCCAATGTATTCTTTTCAATAATCGTATATAACCTGTCAAGCAAGGAATTATCCACCTGAGAATCCACCACCATCATTGATCCCAAATGAGTAAATCCTTCCAAAAACCCTAGCCCGCCAAGATTTTGAGATGCAGGGTTTAATTTCAAGTGATCATATACCACCAATTCGTCATCCATGTAGATCTCATTCAGCAATTGGACGGTTTTATAGGAAAACCGCTCTCCTTGCGGTGACCAGCCTGGAGTAATGATGTCCGAATAAATCAAAGTAGCCGTACGATCCATCCGGATGACATTTTTTTGTTTGTAATGGGCATGTTGGTAGGCGATGAGCGGGTCGGGGAAATACTCGAGGTAACTTCCAGCTTTCAATATGATCTCCGCTTCTTGATAGGCAAAGGTTTTTGGTGTCTTATAGACCTTTGTTGCCCCTTGTGTTGTCAGGGTGAGCTTTGCATTCTCCGCCAAAGTGAACTTCATTTGATAACGGTCCCCGTCCAAATAGCCGCCGCCGGGATTTAATAAATAATAGCAGGCCCTCCCGGAATCATCATGGTAAATAGGGCGCATCACTTTCAATGCACCCTGAAAATAAACGTTCTTCGCCACAGTCTTCCCTTTTCTATTTTCTGCGTCTAAATGTAAAACACCTGTCCACTCTCCCATATTAGGCCAGTCCTTTTAATAACGCATTTTGCCTCAACCAATCGATGACGTTATCGAGTCCCTCTTCCTCTTTTAAATTGGTGAAGGTAAACGGCTTATCCCCGCGAAATACTTTTGTGTCAGATTCCATCACATCAAGGCTGGCCCCTACATGCGGTGCTAAATCCGTTTTATTGATCACAAACAAATCGGATTTAATCATTCCCTGGCCGCCTTTCCGCGGAATCTTTTCTCCTTGTGCGACATCAATAATATAGATTGAAAAATCAACCAACTCCGGACTGAAGGTAGCAGCGAGGTTATCTCCTCCGCTTTCCACAAAAATCAATTCGACGTCAGGATGTTTTTCCTTTAATTCATTAATGGCTGCAAAATTCATCGATGCATCTTCACGGATGGCAGTATGCGGGCAACCCCCTGTTTCCACGCCAACAATCCGGTCAGCAGGAAGGATCCCATTGTTCATTAAAAATTTTGCATCTTCTTTTGTATAAATATCGTTCGTCACCACGGCCATACTCACTTCACCATTTAAACGGCGCGTCAATTTTTCAACCAACATCGTCTTGCCTGCACCGACAGGTCCACCTACTCCAATTTTAATAGGTTCCATTAAAAACACTTCCTTTCTTCTTTTACGACATAAAAATTCGAATATTAACACGTTCATGTCTCATTTGTGCCAGCTCAATACCGGGTGAGACAATACCAAAATCTTCTTCGTCCAACTTGTCAATCTCCCCGGCAGCCTCCACTAGGGTACTTTGGACTTCACGAATGATTTTCTGACCAGCTGTTTGCCCCAAAGGGATGCCTCTTACGGCATTTTGAACAATACTCGATACCACGGAATAAAGGTAAAATAAGATCCCCGTGGACTTTGGAACACCAAGGTGATGGGCGACCATTGTGAAAACAATGGACGGGTGGCCAAAAGACTGTTTCGATTGAATCCGTTCCCTATATAAAGAAAGAATCGGGATCTCATATAAGGATTGGACAAGCTCAAGCATCCGTTCCCCCATCCTCGTCGCGCCTTCCCGCGTTTCACGAGGCAGGTTTTGTACCATCAACAATCGATCCATCTTCCAAACCTTTTGGAAGTCTTCCTCTACCAAGGCTTGGTACACTATTTGGCATGCCAATCCGTCAGAATAAATCAGCTGCTCAGCAATATATACCCGAAGCCATTGCGAAAAGGTTTCCTGGTTATGTACGGTGTTCTCTTGAATATAACTTTCAAGGCCATAGGAATGACTAAAAGCACCAGTTGGAAAATTGGAATCACAGAGTTGAAACAGGGCCAGCATTTTTTCATCCATGACTATGTCCAATATGACGAAACGCCTGCTTTACTTTGCGATTATCTCGTTTATAGGGAATTTCCAGCTCTTGTAACAGTTCTTCCACAAGATAATCATATTGAACCATCATCATATCCTCTACAAATTGGGCCGGAAGATGCCGGTTTCCTAACTGGTGAGCAATTGTCCCCATTTCTTTGATACTGCGAGGGGTGATCACCAATAAATCATCCGCAATGACATCAATGACAATCATGTTTTTTTCGTCCATATACAGGACATCTCCAGCAATAAGATCGCGCGGGTCCTTTAACCGTATGCCGATTTCCCTGCCGTGATCTGTGGTAACCCGTTGAATCCGTTTTACTAAATGATCACTCTCCAGGTAAACCTTTTCGATATGCCTTTTGATAATTTCTTCCTTTTCCATCTCTTCAATATTTGTTTCAATTCTCTCAATTAACATGCTCTTTCACCTCAAAATAGAAAATAACGCTGTGCCATCGGCAATTCTTTTGCTGGAGCACTTGTAATAAGCTCCCCATTTACCCTGACCTCATAGGTTTGCGGGTCAACGGTTAACTCAGGTGTTTCCGAGTTTAGTTTCATGTCTTTTTTCGTTAATTTCCTGATCCCATGTACAGGCAGGATCATTTTCTCCAAGCCAAGTTTCTCATGCACTTTCCCTTCATATGCTGCCTGTGAAATAAACGTAATGGAGGTTTTTGACAAGGCTTTACCAAACGCCGCATACATGGGACGACTAACCACTGGCTGCGGTGTTGGAATCGAGGCATTGGCGTCTCCCATCATTCCATGAACAATCAATCCACTTTTTAAAACTAATTCTGGTTTTACACCAAAAAATGCTGGATTCCAAATGACTAGGTCCGCGATTTTTCCAACCTCAATGGAACCGACATAGTCAGAAATTCCATGTGTAATCGCAGGATTAATCGTATATTTGGCAATGTATCGTTTAGCCCGATTATTATCGGATAGCTTGCTATCTCCTTTTAGAGAGCCTCTTTCTTTTTTCATTTTATCGGCTACTTGCCATGTCCTGAGAATAACCTCGCCAACCCGGCCCATCGCTTGCGCATCCGAACTGGTCATGCTGAAAATCCCCATATCCTGGAGCACATCTTCTGCCGCAATGGTTTCCTTTCGAATCCGTGAATCGGCAAACGCGATATCTTCCGGAACCGATGGATTTAAATGGTGACAAACCATGAGCATATCTAAATGTTCATCTACTGTATTAATCGTATAGGGCAGTGTTGGATTGGTGGAGGATGGCAGTACATTCATAAAGCTGGCTGATTTGATTAAGTCAGGCGCATGGCCTCCCCCTGCCCCTTCCGTATGGTACATATGAATAACCCGATCCTTAATGGCTGCCATCGTGTTCTCAACAAAACCTGCTTCATTTAAGGTGTCGGCATGAAGAGCCACCTGCACGTCATATTGGTCGGCAACCCGTAAGGCATGATCAATGGCTGAAGGTGTTGCCCCCCAGTCTTCATGTACTTTCAAGCCGATAACCCCTGCTCTAACTTGTTCCGCTAATGGCTCTTCAGCCGCCGCCTGACCTTTACCGGTTAATCCCACATTGATGGGAAGCCCCTCTACTGCCTCAAGCATTCGGTGAATATTCCATTCCCCCGGGGTAACCGTCGTTGCTCTCGAACCCGCAGTAGGACCGGTACCACCACCAATTAAGGTGGTCAGCCCGGAAGTTAAGGCCACTTCCACTTGTGCAGGATTAATAAAATGCACATGTGTGTCAATTCCACCAGCTGTCACAATCATCCCTTCCCCGGCAATGATTTCCGTGGAGGCACCGATGATTATATCGACTCCATCCATGACCAATGGATTTCCGGCTTTACCGATTGCGGATATTTTCCCGTCGCGAATTCCGATATCTGCCTTGTAAATGCCTGTATAATCCAAAACGACGGCATTTGTAATGACTACATCTGGTATTCCATCACCGCGTGTGACGAGTGGGTTTTGGCCCATTCCGTCGCGGATCACCTTCCCGCCCCCAAAAACGACTTCCTCACCATAGGTGGTATGGTCTTTTTCGATTTGAATGATTAAACCCGTATCCGCCAGGCGAATGGAATCTCCTGTCGTAGGGCCAAACATCTGGGCATACTGTTTTCTTGGCATTTCAAAACTCATTTGCGATGCCCTCCTTCGATCGAGCCGTCGGTTTTGTTGTTAAAGCCGTATACTTTTCGTTCACCTGCATATGGGACCAAATCGACTGCTTTTTCATCCCCTGGTTCAAAGCGGACAGAAGCGCCTGATGGAATATTTAGCCTTCTACCATACGCTTCTTCCCTCATAAATTTCAACGATTCATTCACTTCATAGAAATGAAAATGTGAACCCACTTGAACCGGCCGATCGCCCGTATTCGTAACCTTTATCCTTAAAACGTCTCTTCCCTCATTGCAAATAATGGGTTCTTCTTTTAAAAACAATTGCCCTGGTTCCCATTCCACCTGAAATCCCTCCATTGTCGTTACCGAATTGGATCATGCACCGTTACTAGTTTTGTTCCATCCGGGAAGGTGGCTTCGACCTGAACATCATCAATGATATCCGCAATTCCTTCCATTACATCCTCCCGTGTTAAAATGGTTGCGCCATATTCCATTAATTCTGCGACCGTTCTCCCATCTCTTGCCCCTTCGAGCACTTCATAAGTAATAAGGGCCACTGCTTCGGGATAATTTAGTTTCAAGCCTCTATCTCTTCTTCTTTTTGCCAGATCAGCTGCCACCACAATCATTAGCTTGTCAATCTCACGAGGTACAAGTAACATTATCCATCCTCCTTTGCTTTCTATAAGTTCCAGCACACCTACCATATTTCTCCATTGGATAACTATTTAAACACAGAAACAAATAAATAGTTGCACCCGAATAGCGCCAACTAACTAAGCAAAAACATCCTAATTTTTGAAATCATTAAAATTATAAATTCATTCACATAAACGATTAGGATGCGGTAAAATTTTCTTTTGGAGAGCAAAAAATTAATAAAAAAATACTATATTGTAAGATAGTTAGTTTACTCACGGATAAAAGTAGGCAAGCAAACGTCTACATCCCTTTATGACTCATGCTGCTATGTTGATAGCTATAATAGTTGAAAACTCTTTCATTTTAAGTATAGTAAGAGATAAGCAAATAGTGATAAAAGTAAAAATGGAGGATTTTCATGGCTAAGAGAAATTGGGCAGGTAATTATCAATATAGTACGAATAACTGGCATGAACCGGAAACGGTTGAAGAAGTTCAACAATTGGTTTCAAGTTTAAAAAAGCTGCGTGTGGTCGGATCGCGTCACTCTTTTAATAGTATCGCAGATTCGAATGAGAATATGGTTTCATTAAAGAAGCTCAACAAGGTATTATCCATTGATCGAGAGAAGCGAACTGTAACTGTGGAAGCAGGAATCAAGTATGGAGAACTTTGTCCTGTACTTCACCAGCATGGCTATGCCTTGCATAACCTTGCTTCCCTTCCGCACATTTCGGTTGCTGGGGCAATTGCTACAGCCACACATGGTTCAGGTAATGGCAATCAAAATTTAGCGGCAGCGGTCCGCGCGATGGAGGTAGTCACTGCTGATGGAAGTATTGTCACTTTTTCAAAAGAACAATCGGAAGAAGAATTACATGGCGCCGTGGTTGGCCTAGGTGGATTAGGTGTAGTGACAAAGCTTACACTAGATGTCCATCCAGCACATCAAATGAGGCAGGATGTTTACGAGAACCTTCCGTTAGCACAATTAGATGAACATTTTGACACTATTTTTTCTAGTGCCTATAGCGTTAGTTTGTTTACCGATTGGCAGGATGAAAGGTTCAACCAGGTATGGCTGAAGAGGAAACTGACGGATGATCAGACTGTTTCGTTTGAAGAGGAATTTTATGGAGCAAAAGCGGCCAAAGAAAATCTCCATCCCGTACCGGGGGTTGGAGCAGAGAATTGCACAGCGCAGTTAGGGGTCCCAGGGGACTGGCTTGATCGGATGCCACACTTCCGAATGGATTTTACTCCTAGTAAAGGTCAAGAGCTGCAAAGTGAATATATTTTGGCACGTAAGCATGCCTATGACGCTCTTTGTGCAGTTAGTGAAATCCGTGAACAAATCGCACCACATCTTTTAATATGCGAGGTGCGGACCATTGCACAGGACAAGCTGTGGTTAAGCCCATCCTATATGCAGGATTCTGTTGCTATTCACTTTACTTGGCAGGATAACTGGGCGGATGTTCAGAAGGTGCTGCCACTCATCGAAGCCCAACTTGAACCTTTTCAAGCTAAACCACATTGGGGAAAACTGTTTACTACCTCCCCTGCAAACATACAGTCACTTTATGAAAAGATGCCTGCCTTTTTGCAATTGCTTATGAAGTATGATCCAAATGGCAAGTTTCGCAATACCTTTTTGAATAACTATATCTTTAATGAGGCAGAGTGAAAGCACTTAGCATAATAGAGTGATATTACTTGGTTTGATAAAACTACCTAATCAGAGGATCTATTTTGCGTCTTTTTGGATACATGCCAACGTTTGTCCCCGGACATGATAGTACTGATGATTGTGTTGTTGCATGGATGAACTTTATGAGCCAATTAAACTACGTATTCAGAGGAGAATAAAACATGGATAAAATCGTCAAACCAAATGAACCTTTGGTTGAACATATTTATACGGCAGATCCTTCTGCACATGTATTTGAAGGGAAACTTTATATTTATCCTTCCCATGATATTGAACATAGTGGAAAAACGATTGATGATGGTAGTGGTGATCAATATGCGATGGAAGATTATCATGTTTTGTCGATCGATAATTTCCATTCCCCCTGTGTAGACCATGGCGAAGCACTTCATATTCGAGATGTTCCTTGGGCTAGTAAACAGATGTGGGCACCAGATGCTGCTTTTAAAAATAACCAGTATTATTTATTTTTCCCAGCAAGAGATAAGGATGGGATCTTTCGACTCGGTGTTGCGACTGGCACGAATCCTGCGGGTCCTTTCAATGCTGAAGAAAATTTTATTCCAGGAAGCTTCAGTATTGATCCTGCCGTTTTAGTGGATGACGACAACCGATCCTATGTGTATTTTGGCGGACTTTGGGGTGGACAATTAGAGAAATGGCAGACGGGTACATTTATTCCTGATGCCGAGGGGCCTGATCCGTCACAGCCGGCGTTAGGACCAATGGCCGCAGAATTAACTGAGGACATGCTTCGTTTTAAGGACAAACCGCAAGAGATTACAATTGTAGACGAGAATGGCAAGCCAATTCTTGCCGGAGATGAGGAAAGAAGATATTTTGAGGGCCCATGGGTTCATAAATACAATGGAAAGTATTATCTTTCTTACTCTACGGGTACGACCCATACCATTGTTTATGGAATCAGCGAAAATCCTCTGGGTCCATACGTTTTCAAAGGGAAAATCTTAACCCCTGTCATCGGCTGGACCACCCATCATTCAATTGTTCAGTTCGAGGATAAATGGTATTTATTTTATCATGATTGTTCCCTGTCTGACGGGGTTGACCACAAGCGCTGTGTAAAATATACCGAACTAAAATACAATGCAGACGGAACCATTCAAACCATCGATCCTTACTCAGACAAAGCATAGGAAAGTCGATAAATACATAAAAAGACCTTGAAAAGCTTTATTAGCCTCCAAGGTCTTTTTTACTAAGATTTCTGCCGAAAAATGGGTATCCCTTTTCATTAACCCTTCCCCACTATTTCGCTCCCAAACTATGTTTTTCATTCCGAATATGTTAGCTGATTTTGCAACTGGTCATCCTAGTCCTTAACCATCATGGAATCTTCAAGGAATTTTTTGATCATAAACGAAGCCGCTCCGAGGACGGCGGCATTTTTGTTGAGCTGGGAGATGAAAATCTCACTTTTTAGCGGTATATGCCTTGATATCCTACTTGAAACCGTCTTCTTAATCGACTTTAAAATGATGGGATTCGCCTCAATCAGGTTACTTCTCAAGACAATCGAGTCAGGGTTAAACGTATGAATCAAGTTCGTTAAACCAACTCCAAAGTAATACCCAAATTTTTCTATTTCCATCAATAGATCGCCATCGTTTTCCTGAATCATCTTAGTGGCCTTTTCAAATGTCAGTTCCCTTCCATTTTTTATTCTGGAGAGATTCGTAAAAAATGCACGTTCAGATGCATACAGCTCCCAACAGCCTTGGTTTCCGCAGCCGCATTTTTTCCCATTGAATTCAATGGTCATATGCCCCATTTCTCCCGAAACTCCACCTGATCCGCGGTAAAGCTGGTTGTTTACCATGATGGCCAGGCCAATACCAGTTCCTACGCTTATATAAATGCTGTTATCGGAATTCTTAATGGCACCATACAATTTCTCGGCAATAGCTCCGGCATTTGCTTCATTATCAATGAAAACAGGAAAGGTAAAATGGGCTTCGAGCAAATTTTTTATGTCAACTTTGTCCCAATTTGAATGGGGAGTATATAAGACCGTTTGATTCTCATTCACAAATCCATGTACCCCTACCCCGATCCCAATAATGCCATATGGAGATTCCGGTGCATGATTCGTCACCAGCCTAATTCGATCAATTAAAATTGATTTAAGCGCTTCCAATGACTCGTTTGCAAATTCAAATAAGTCAGAGAAAAGCAAATTCCCCTCTAAATCACTTAAAATCGTTTGAATATAATTGGCAGCAAGTTCAACTCCGATAGCATAGCCGGCATTTTTATTAAAAACTAGCAATATAGGTTTTCGGCCCCCGTTTGACACTCCCACCCCAATTTCGGAAACAAGCTGTTTTTCGATCAATGTATTCGTTTGCAAAGAAACGGTTGCTTTGTTCAGATTGGTTATTTCCGAGAGGTTTGCCCTGGAGATCGGGTAGTGTTTCATAATCGTACTCAAAATAACTTTTAGACTATGCATTTTGTTATCATTTTGTTCTGCTAGTTTCACCTATTCTCCTCATCTCTTTAGCTGTTTATCTTTTCAATCTAACGGCCGATTCCTGTATTTGATTATTTTTTTATTATATCGTAAAAATTTATAAGTTTGTATATTGTTCAATTAAAAAAGATGTGTTAGTATAGACACACAATTTAGTTTATCCGATGGACAAACTAAGTTAAAAGTAATTTTGTTTTTTTTGTGCTAAAGTAGTGAAGGTTTCACGTTAAAATTACTAGTTAAAGAGGTGAAAAAAGGCTTTACAGGAAAGTAAATACAACATATTTACTTTTTAGAGAATTTTAAGTATTGTTTAGGATGATTAGATAAAGTATCTTCTTTGTTTATTTAAACAAACAAACTAAGCGGGTAAATAATTTTTTTCATTCCTTATATTGAAAGATTTCTAGTTAGTTAGTGAATGTCTCGTTCACTTCATAAAGTATTCAACTTTTAGTAGAGTTACTTATAATTTTTTACCATTGGTGAAAGCGGTTAACCCTACTATTGAATCTATAAAGGATCGATTGGCTCATTTTTTCAACTAGATTTTTTTTAAATGTCTATTATGTAAGCGGATAAACCGATTGAAAATTTAACCGTAAAGGAGATTTATGACATGGCTTTAATGGAATCAACCGTTAAACAAATGAACAAAAACACACAAAACATTCAACAAAATGAGTACCATAAGCTCAGCCTTTCTGAACGGATCGGTTACGGTCTTGGGGACTTTGCCCAAAACCTCGTATTTGGTACTGTCGGAGGTTTCCTGGCTCTCTATCTTACTACCGTAAATGCCATTGGTACGGCAGCAGCAGGGTTCATCTTCTTGTTTGTCCGAATCGTCAACGTATTCTGGGATCCGATGGTTGGTACCTACGTCGATAAACATACATTCAAAAACGGTAAATATCGTCCTTGGCTTTTGATTGCTGGTGTTCCACTTGTTATCTTAGCAGCGATGCTCTTTGTTCCCATTCCAGCCATTCGTGGTTCAGTACCCATCGCCTTTATCACTTACTTTTTGCTCGACTTGGTTTATTCTGTCATAAACATTCCTTACGGTTCATTAAATGCTTCACTTACACGTGACCCTGAATCCGTAGATAAAATCACAACCACTCGTATGATGCTGGCTAACATTGCTAATCTCTTGGTTTACACACTGTTTCCAATGTTTGTCCAAATGGCAGCCCCAAAAGACCGCTCCATGAAAGACACAGGTTTTTTTGGTCTCAAGATCAACATGGGTACTTATACCGATGCATCTGCAAGTCATGCTTGGTTTGGGGTTTACATGGTTTATATGATACTTGGCGCTTTGGCTTTGTTCTTCTGCTACCGTCTCACAAAAGAACGTGTTGTTGCCACTGCTGAACAATCTGCAGAAGTAAAAGCTTTAGACCTGTTCGTTGAATTGAAGAACAACAAGCCACTCATTATTCTTGGGTTCTTCTTTATGCTTGCGTTCACCTTTATGTTCTTCATGAACACAGTAAATGGATTCTTTAATCAGTACACGGTCAATCACTCAGACTGGATGGGTGCAGTAGGTCTCATCGCCTCTATCCCTGGTATCGCTTTCCCAGTCTTCTGGCCAAAATTAAGAAAAGTCTTTGGTAAAAAGGGATTCTTCCATTTCTTCCTTGGTATGTTTGTTGTTGGTGAAATCCTTACTTGGGTATGGTCGTTAGATGGCATGCATGATTCACTTTTCCTTGCTTATGTTTCAACTTTTATTAAGCAATGGGGTCTTACTTCTGCAACTGGTTTCATGTGGGCACTCGTTCCTGAGGTTGTCTCTTATGGTGAAATGAAGTCTGGAAAACGTAACGCTGCGATCATCAACGCGATCATGGGTCTTTTCTTTAAGATTGGTTTCACTCTTGGTGGTGCCATTCCGCTTTGGTTCCTTGCTGCTTTCGGTTTCGATGGAAATGCGGCTAAACAAACAGCTAGTGCTCTTTGCGGTATCAATATCACAGCGATCTGGATTCCAGCAGCACTCGCGATTGTTTCGATGATTGTTATGGCTCTTTATCCACTTTCAGATAAAGACGTGGTAGATATCAATAAGAAACTCGATGCTGCTCGTGCCAAAATCAAACGAGCCTAAAAATAAAGCTTATAAAATTTGAGCTAACTAAAAAAGGGCAAACATGCTGCCCTAACCGGTACCCGATAGAGTAGACACTATAAAAAGGTCACTCCTATCGGGTACTTTTATTTATAATAAATTTATAGTTATTTCATGGACCATCTTTCATCTTTGGCAGCTTATTTATTTTTTAAAAAAGTCCTCAAAAATCTCTCGTGCAGCTCTTTCTCCAGACTCCACTGCTCCATTTAAATACCCTGGGTAATTAGTAGAAGTGTGCTCGCCCGCAAAG
Organism: Bacillus sp. ISL-18; assembly: GCF_018613415.1. Classification (GTDB taxonomy): domain Bacteria; phylum Bacillota; class Bacilli; order Bacillales; family Cytobacillaceae; genus Neobacillus. Next base: position 34,901 of record NZ_JAGGQG010000007.1, read on the forward strand.
AAAACATTTCCTTCCCTCTCCCCTAAAACTCCACCAAATTTTGTATGCTGGCCAACCTTCAAATAGGAATAGGAGCCTTTGGTCCATTGGCTGCTAAGCCAGTGATCAACAGTGGCTAGTCCATTCCAATTCTTTTTACATCCTGGTAACACTTGGGTTAACTTGTCCAAAAATTCGTTAGTCCTTTCTTCTATTTTATCATTTGTTAACGCAAACAGTTTGGCAGCCGTTTGCCCTCCTGTAAAGTTAGCAAGAATTCCTGATTTGCCTTGTTGGGCTCGTGTGGACTCGAATGTCTGCTGATAGCCTTCATCTGCAAACGTCTCTCCGTTATAGGGCTTGCCTCTAGACCTAATCGTAGAAGGAACCTTGAATAAATAGGAACAAGACCCCGATTGAACGAACTCAGGGTCTCCAATGGCAAATGCTGCTTTTCAATAAACTTTTATTGTAGTTTAAAGGGTCTTTATTGATAGCCATTTCATTACAATTTGAATGGCGATTGCATCATCAATATAACCTAGTGGTAAAAAATAATCAGGAATCACATCAGTTGAGATAATAAAATAGATCAGCGCACTGCCAATCAAGACAAGTTCTCGTGGAGTCCCATTTTTTGTGATGAATTTCTCATACATACCCTTGATCTGATTTATAAATGGACCCACACTGCCTAATTTTTTAATCTTTTCTCCAAAGTTCTTGAGAATATTTTCTGTCCCCTCTTCAGTTTGTACATATTGCTCATATTTAGCTAAATGCTGTTCCACACTTTCAATATTAAATTCTCCATCTATTAAATTGGTGGATTCCAATAAGAATTGAATACTTTCTACCGTCGTAAACTTCTCGGAACTCTGCTGCACCTTTTCTTCCATTGGATAACCAGCAAGGGCAAATAATTCTGAAAAAGGGACTCCAAGATGTTCAGCAAATTTTTGTAAGTGGTCGGGAGTAGCCTTACGTTTACCGTTTATAATCCTTGAGATTGTTGCTGTATCAATATCAGTAAGTTCACTTAGCTTTCTCATAGATAGAGAACGTTCTTTTAATAATCTTTTTAAATACAAACCAAGATCAGTTTCTGTTCCTTTAACTGGCATCTCTTTTGTTCATCCCTTCCTATACTGACAGAGCTATTTATGTTTTATGGTTCCATTAAAAATAGTAGTTGTTAGGTGATTATTAAGTATAGTATTTTTAAGTGTTTCCTTGTAATATGATGAGAGTTAATAGAAATATACACATTCATTGACAATATGTCAATAATATTGTAAAAAGCTCACTCTCTATTCAGGATTCCTTTCATCAAGTGGTGCCAGAAGTTTTTGATTTCGATTATAAACCAGTTTGGAAAATAAAACACTAATTTCATACAACAGAATCAGTGGTATAGCAACTGAAATATTTGAAATAAATTCTGGTGGAGAAATCATTGCAGCAATGATTACGAGAATGAAATAGGCATATTTTCGAAGTCTTTCAATAATATACGGATTCATTAACCCTATAGTCGTTAAAAACATTGAAACCAGAGGCAATTCAAACGCAATCCCAAAGGGGACAGTCATATAAATTAAAAAACTAAAATATTTATCTGCAGTAAACGACGTGACTAATAGGTTGTTACCTATATTGGTAAGAAAGGTGAGGACATTCGGAAATATAAAAAAATAACCAAATGTAATCCCTCCTACAAAAAGCAAGAATAAGGCAGGGATATAAGCCAGCATTATTTTTCTCTCCGAAGACTTTAAAGCAGGTTTTACAAATAACCATATTTGCCATGCAGCAATTAGAATAGTTCCAGCTAATGCTGCAATAGTTGCAATATGAAAATAAATCGACATAATATCGCTTGGCCCCAAAACCATTAATTTATCATGCAGATTTCCCATAAGAAAATAATATATTTCCTTCACATAAACAAGGGCTAAACCGAGAAATACTAGAAAAGCAATAGCTGAAATAATTAATCTTCTTCTTAATTCACCGGTATGTTCCAACCAATCATGTTTTATATCATTCATTGTTTACACCTGCTTTTCCCTACTTTATGATTATGAAATAGTTGTATTCTAGTTAACATAATGCTTCCTTGTGACAGAATCGCCCTTAAGTCTATCTTCTACAAGTATGTATCAACGGTCCTAAATCTCTCCTATAACGTAGTGTTCTTTCTTCTCCTCCCTATTGGAAGTGAATGGAATTTTATTATAAATAGATAGGATCAATGTAAAAAACATTTTTAAAAACTTATCTGCTTTATAGATGAGTATAGTAACGATGATAGCAACACCTATGCTTCCGAATATATCCAGTGGATAATGGTGCCCAACATAAACACGAGAGATTCCTGTTAAAAATGCTAAAAAAATCATCCCAGTTCCTATTTTCCGTTGACGTAAAAAAATGATAATAGAAAGTGCAAAAGCACCGGTTGTATGGTCACTAGGAAAAGATGCATTGGCTGCATGAGAGAGTAATAGATGAACGTTATGTGTTACAAAGGGACGCGGCTCGAAATAAATATGTCCAATAACAAAGTTGATGAATAAACCAAATGCACCAGTAATAGCTGCTAGAAACACGGTGAATCTATCCCTTTCCTTTCCAAAAATCCACATCATAGCAAGCACTACAGCATAAATAAACACTGCCTTTTCAGTAGAAAACATCATCAGCTGGTCTACAAAAGGATGATTGCCTGCAAATTGGTTAATGGATTGAAACCATTGATAATTCATAGATCCCACTCACTTCTTTGATTTATTTTGTTTCTTCTCCGTTGGCAGATAAGAAATCTATTAAGGTCTGTTTATTTTTTTCTATGTCTATTTTTAACACAGCTCCGACATTAACCGTCTCATTACTATATGACCCTTGGATAGGTATTCGGATGGTTTCGATTGGTTTTGATTTCGCCTCAAACAGACCTTTGCCGACGGAGAGCAGTGTCGGTGTGTCTACATTTGTAACAATGTAAGGGTCGGCCATTCCAAGAATTCTTGGAATCTGAAGGAAATTTTGAACACTGACTGCTTCTTCCTTAAGCTTAGAAACTACTTCCTGCTGTCTATCAACCCTGCCGAAATCACTTAACCGATCGTGACGAAAACGGACGTATCCTAACAGCTTATCACCGTGTAACATTTGTTTGCCGGGCATTAGGGTCATCCCAATTCCATAAGACATTTCATATGGAATATCAACCTCAATTCCCTCCGGGGCAACCATGTCAACCAATTTTGAAAATCCTTCAAAATCAATCATTGCATAGTAGTTGACATCTACATTAAAATTCTCTTTTATCGTTTTCCTCATTAGCTCTGGTCCGCCATAGGCAAAAGCAGCATTTATTTTTTGTTTGCCGTGACCGGGAACATTCACATAAGTGTCTCTCATAATGGACGCAATTCTAAAATCATGAGTGTGTTGGTTATAATGAGCGATCATCAATGAATCAGAACGGGCATGATCTTCGCCTCTTGAATCACTCCCAATTAATAAAATATTGATCTCTCCAAATTTAGGTTCAGCACCCTGGAAGTCAGCATTTAAACTTTGATCCTCCGTATAGGGACCAACACTTGCTTCCAATAGTCCATACCTATATTGAAAAATGCAATAACCAACTATTAACCCCAATAGTAAAAAACAACTTAATAGAATGTTTCTCCATGTTTTTTGTTTTTTCTTCATTCTTTCTGTTCTATTCATATTCCTATCTCCTGTTTTGAATGGTATTTTAGTTTGTTGAATGCAGTTTTTTGATTAGACCCTTTCATACTAGAACTATTAAAATCTTATTTTTAGCTGGGCTTCTTATGTATATTGGTCTTTTCATCCCATGATAAATTTAATAATATCCCTGAAGAAATTAACATGAATATTAACGAAGATCCTCCATAGCTTACAAAAGGGAGCGGTATTCCTGTAACGGGTAGAAGGCACGAAACTGCACCTAAGTTAAATACCGCTTGTACGATCATTTGTAATGTTAGTCCTATCGCTAATAACTTGCCAAATGGTTGATAGGTTTTGAGTGCAATGCGTACACCACAATACATAATTACGAGGTAAGATAGGGTAATAAACAACAAACCAAACACCCCAAATTCCTCTAAAATAATTGCCATAATGAAATCAGTATGTGCTTCAGGAAGATACCCCAATTTTTGAACACTATGTCCAAATCCTCTCCCCCATACACCACCGGAAGCGATTGCTTCATACGAATTTATTAATTGAAACCCTTCACCATCCGGATCCTCAAAAGGATTTAGGAAAGTCATAATCCTTCTCAAACGATAGGGAGCTGAAATCGCTAAATAGCCAATTCCTCCTATTGAGATACTGCCTAAAAGCACTAAGTGGATCACTCTTACTCCTGTACAAAGTAAAATGAAACCACAGGGTAATAGAATCGAAGTAGCTGTTCCTAAATCAGGCTGTTTTAAGATGAGGAAAAACACTAAGCCTAGTATAAAAAGTGGAGGCATGACACCTTTCCAAAAGTGATCTAAATAGTCTTGTTTTTTGGAGTAGATATAGGCGAAATAAATAATCATGGCAAGTTTCACCGCTTCTGTAGGCTGAACAATCAACGGACCTGCGCTGAGCCATCTTTGCGAGTTATTTCTTTCAACCCCCACCCCTGGAGTCAAGACCATTAGCAAGGCCAAAATGGAAAGTACCACTAAGATTGGACTAAGTCTTCCATAAAGACGATAAGGAATAACGGATGTAATGGCCATTAATACCAATCCGATGCATAACGAGTGGAATTGTTTATGGAAAAAATATTTAGGATCATCATAATTCATGGCTGCGTATGGATAACTTGCACTATAAACCATAAGCATGCCAAAAAAACAAATACAAATAATCGTCAAAACTAATAAATAATCTGTCTTTCTAATCCGTTCAATAAACATTTCATCACCTCAATCAGTTGCGTTGATCGCTTCTATTTCTTTAGATGTAAAATAGAAAGCCATGAACAACAAAAAGACTGATATTAATAAGTTTGACATTATATCTTCTATGAAGAATCATCAGTACAGCACATTAAACCAAGCATTAATGAGTTGTTATGTAAGGGGAGGACCTTTATATGACGGGACGTACTACACCTGTTACGCCTCATCACGTTTTGGGGTATAACTTGGGGCCTCATATACTAGAGTATATACTCAGCTAGTAAACTATATTATTTTGTTGACAATTTGTCAACAAGGTTCAACAAGGTTCAATGATACTAAGCTGTTCAATTCTCCATATAAACAAATCATGGGGGAATAAGCCTTGGTACTGTTTCTTCTTACATTAGGAGTGCTTTTATCATGTGGCTTCCACTATTGAAAATGGATTAGAGTGGTTAAGGAGACGAAGTTCTCTTTTTTTCGGAGATTCCTTTATGAGAAAAATCCTGGAGAGATATTTCAACCTTTTATTCACTGGTTGGAGGAAATAAAATTTAGATGAACCTGTACTGGGAGAAGGTGAAATTATCCCTCCAATGCAGGATTTATAATCTCTACACAGAAGGGATAAAATGAATGAACCCAAACAGCTATTGGCAAGTTTATTCCGATAAAATTGCTTCCTAATTCAGAAAATAAAGTTCCACTTCGATCGGAATATTTTCATTCTGATCCCGATAAAGAATTCATGCTTACCAGATTGGTAAGAACCCATCCTAGATTACGATATTCCATCCCATCATTCTCCTGCTATTAGTAGAATTAGAAATTAGTGTATCCTATTTTCAAGTTACTCTCTGCCTTCATTTCGTTGGTTTATAGCATCCTCATTAAATGGTAGGTAACATATAAATCACTGGCTTTGTTCAATCGGACGATTTGCTCCTTCGTTAAGGACCATCCGGATGCACCTAGGTTTGCTTCCAGTTGTTCCATCGTTCTTGCACCAATAATTGGAGATGTTACAGCTGGTTGATTTAATAGCCAGTTAATGGCCGCTTGAGCCGGCGTTTTTTCCGCTTCCTTCGCCACCGCATATAACGTCTCTAAGACTTGCCAAGTAGATTCATTAGTATAATTGCTCCAGGACTCGCCCCAGCCTTCGTTTTCCGCCAAAGCTAAACCCGACTTCCCTAAATACGAAATTCCATTGATTTTCATTCTTAAATTTTTATGTAGGAACTATGTTTTTTACTGATTAAATTGATATACAGAGAGTGGAATCAGTATCTATTCACAACCTAGTAGATCTGGCTTAGAGTTTATTAGTTTTTTAGCTTTTTTATCAAATCTCTTCCTTATGATAGTTTGTTTACTAAATCAACTAATTGCTTACATAATTATTATCATTATTTTTTAAAAAGTTTGAAAATAAAAGGAGTCGCAATGTGAAATAAAGAGAATTTTTCTTATTTATAGGCAAAAAATGAATGAAGATGGCTTGCTATTCTCCTTAGGCACATGATGGTTATCCGGTCCAAAATGATCTGTTTTAGGAATGGTCAAAGTGCGGCATTTTGAAATTGTTCTTTCGAGTTCTAGAATCATTTGTTTTATGCGGGGAGAACTTTTGCCTCCCACCATTAAAAGTGTATCGACCTCTACGCCCTGGTAATTTCTATAAGTGCCCGAAAGCCGCATCACTTCTCGATGTTCATTTAAATTTTCTGGAAGCAAGGATACTATTCTTTCCCAGCGTTGTCCGCGTACCATTAGTTTTAATAAACCTTTCACATACCATTTCGGCAGCTTTGTTAGGGGTGGTGTATGTCCAATCCCTCGAACAAAATGGGCGAAGGCCTCTCGATCATCTTTATTTTTTATGGCCAGTTCGTAATCGGTCAACCACTGCCATTGCTGTGGGTCAATGAAAACACCTGGCTCATAGAGAGCTATTTTCTCAATGGCAGGGTCTTGTCGTGCAGCCTCGAGTGCGACCAATCCACCGTAGCTATGCCCCACGATAAAATTGGCCTTCGTTTTATTTCGAACGGCCTGAATATCCTCAAGTTCTTTGCCTATCCCATAATTTTCTCCTTGTGCCCCACTCATTCCCCGTCCCCTTCGGTCCATGATGTGCACCAAAAAGTTTTGGGCCAGATGCTTTGCCAATTCCGTATAATCTTCTGAATCGCTAAATGCACCATGTATAATGAGAATTCCAGGCCCCTCCCCCAAACTTCTGTAACCAATCGTGGTCCCATCATGGGAACTGACAGTATGTTCTTTAAACAAATCCAAGTAGTTAATTTGAGATGAATTAGGCATTTAAACACTCCCCTTTGGTTGGCTCGGGTAATCAATGTAGAAAATAAGTCACGATCACAAATTCATCAACAATGTATGCGAAAAAAGCCTTATTTATGAGTTTTTGAATGGAAGAGCTAGATCCTCATCAATTATTCATATGGAAGGCAAAAAAGTGAAAAAATTAACTATATTTCTAGATACTTAGTTTACTGGATAAAGTAAGTCTGGTAAAATTTAATAGAAATACGAAAGCGTTTTCTCTAGCAGGCTATGCGAAACATGGATGAACTATTGGAGGGATAGAATGGGCCAGACAAATGAATTTGCACACCGAATGGCACGCAAGACCATTAAACTTGTGGATGAATCAGGAAATCCTGTTAAAGGAAAGGATGTCTCACTAAGACTAGTAAACCATCAGTTTTTATTTGGCTGCGGTATTTTTGATACGATCGAAGTAGCAAATAAAAGTGTAACAGCAGACAGACTTGCCTTTTTGGAAGATAAGTTGGATAAATTCTTAGATGTTTTTAATTTTGCCACCCTGCCCTTCTATTGGGGAGTTTTTCCTGACTATTGGGGTGGGTTTGAGCCTGATAAAGGAAAACCGCGGACAAACGAATTAAAGGCTGCTGCACAATGGTTAAAAGAAAGAAACGTAACCGTGAAAGGACATCCTCTTGTCTGGCACACCGCAACGGCTCCATGGCTTCTTGATATGAGCAATGAGGAAATCTTGAAAGCACTGCTGGTGAGAATTGAACGTGAAGTAACCGGCTTCAAAGGCTTAATTGATATGTGGGATGTCATCAATGAAGTAGTGATCATGCCCATCTATGATAAATATGACAACGGCATTACCCGGATTTGCAAAGAGCTTGGCCGTGTTGGCATGATTAAAGAAATGTTTGCGAAAACACGTGAATCTAATCCCGGCTCGACTCTATTATTAAATGATTTTAATACATCGATTAACTATGAAATCTTAATTGATGGATGTTTACAAGCTGGGGTTCCAATTGATGCGATTGGAATTCAGTCTCATCAACATCAGGGTTATTGGGGACGTGAGAAATTAGAAGATGTACTAGACCGTTTCTCCCGCTTTGGTCTTCCGATTCACTTTACGGAAAACTCATTGTTATCCGGGCATCTTATGCCGTCTGAAATTGGCGACCTGAATGATTACCAGATTCCAGATTGGCCCTCTACCCCAGAAGACGAAGAACGCCAGGCAAAAGAAGTAGAAGAAATGTATTCGATTTTGTTTAAACATCCACGAGTTGAAGCCATTTCATCGTGGCAGTTCAGTGATGATGGGGCCTGGATTGGTGCTCCTTCAGGCTTCATCAGAAAAGATAATAGTTTAAAACCGTCTTACAAAGTCCTGCAGAAACTAATCAAAGAAGACTGGTCGACAAAAGTGTGCTGCAAGACAGATGACAACGGAATGGTTTCCTTTGAAGGATTCCTTGGTGATTATGAGCTGGTTTGTGGAGATAAAAAAGTAAACTTCCAATTAGATAAAGATGCTGAAAATGTACAGATCCTAAATCTAATCCAGACAGATGTACTAGTGTAGGCTTCCGTCCCCTTTCTGCGGGTTTCTTAGCACCGGAAAAGTGATGGCTGAACGATCAATCTGGAAATGGCAATCAAGGATTTGTAAGGAAATACAAAATGCAACGAAATATTAATAGAGGTGATTTGAATATGACATATCCAGTAATTAAGAAAATTGATTACAATCCGTCTTTGAAAGGCTTGGCACACATATTCCCAGATATTATTTATTCACTCTCCCAACCAAAAGGTACGAAGATGACGATTATATCGCCGCAGTTTCCCGAAGACTCACAGGAAAAGTACCCATGTATTGTCTTCGTGCAAGGCAGTGGCTGGACTTATCCCAATATGTATTATCAAATTCCACAGCTCTCCCAACTTGCTGCAAAAGGCTATGTGATTGCCACCATTACTCACCGGAACAGTTTGGAAGGAAATTCTTGGCCGGCCTGCTTTGAGGATGTAAAAACAGCAATCCGATTCATGAGAGCAAAGAGCGCGGAATATCATATCGATTCTGAGCGAATTGGGATTTGGGGTACTTCCTCCGGGGGAAATATGGCTTTGCTGGCTGGGCTTACAGCTGATGATCCTGCCTATCGAACGGAGGAATATGCCGATTATTCGGATGGAGTTAAGCTGGTCGTGGATTGCTTTGGTCCTGCAGATTTGCTAAAGCGGGAAGCTCGGCTTGAAAATCCTACTCCCGTCGATATTGCTCTGGCGGGAGGAAATCCAAAAGAAAATTTGGATGTTTTTAAGGATATGAGTCCCATTTACAAAGTAAAGGAAGGAATGACGTATCCGCCATTTTTGCTGGTACAAGGAAATAACGATGAGCCGGTCCCATATGAGCAGAGTCTTATGATGTTCCATAAATTGTGTGACTGTGGAGCAGATGCCCAAATGATTGAGGTTGATCATGGACCGCATGAGGGTACTTTCTGGAGTCAGGAATTATTGGATCTGATTTTTGGGTTTATCATCGAACGTTTATAAAAAAATCACATGCCGTCTGTTTTCCATCTTTAGACTGAAAACAGACGGCATGTTCTGCTTGTGCTATTAGCCAATGAATGTACGAAAAAAATAACTGCCCTTTTCCCTGTCACCTATTTTTTAAGCACTTAAATAGGATTCCTTATTGTGTAAAAGCACCCGTTAGCTTAAGTATATTTATTCACAAAATTTTACCTTTATCATGAAAAGCACTATTATTATCATGTGACTCCTTCTTTATCACAGCTTCATTTTTTCCAATTATTACGCATATTACAACAACAATCGCTAAAACAATCGTAAGCCATTTAATCGATTCTCCTAAGAAAAATACAGAAAATCCAATCATTAAAAAGGGCTGTAAATATTGAATCTGTCCAACTCTTGCAATCCCTCCCAAGGACATTCCACCGTACCAAGCGACATATGCTAAAAATTGGCTTACAACAGCTAAATAGAACAAACTTATCCAAGCTTCGATTGGTGCTTGTAACATATCGACTGATATGCTTAAGCAAACAGGAAATATAAAAAACGAGGCTCCAATTAATATAGCCCAAGCGATGACTTGCCAACTACCAAGCTCTTTTGATAGTTTTCCGCCTTCTGCATAACTTAATCCAAGTATTAAAACAGCTACAATGAGTGCAACATCTCCATTTTGTAATTGACCTAAACCTAAATACACGGCATAAAGAAGCACTGCTATTGCACCAATAATACTCGAAATCCAATAGCGTTTCGATGGGCGCTCTCCTCCACGCCACATAGCAAAACCAGCTGTCGCAAGTGGTAGTAGAGCCAGTTCAACTGCACCATGCGAAACGGGCAGTGATTTCATTGCAAATGTTGTTAATAACGGAAAGGCAAGTACAGCACCGGCGGCGACAATTCCTAAACTTTTCAATTGTTTTTTATTAGGTAATGATTCTTTTTTTATAATAAAAATGAAACATACGATTATTGCCGCAATAACTGTCCTACCCAACCCAACAATTGTCTCACCGAAATAAGGGACAGCAATACGTGTAGCTGGTAATGTGAGACTAAAACAAACTATGCCAATAAAGCCGATCAGCATTCCCCTTTTAATATTGTTTTCCATTCAAATTCCCCCTTCACAAACATTCAAATGTATTCCATAATCATGTTTAATAAGCTTATTAAACATGATTGTAATGGGTATCGACTCTTTTTAATACAGTAAAATTCCACATCTGTCATGGTACAGATACGAAGGAGAATCTATATGACTACAAAATATAGAGGTATTTTAGAATGGATGATGCAACAAATAAAGGATAAGCAGTTAAAAACAGGTGATAAATTACCTTCTATTCGGCTGCTCGCTGAACAATTTAAATGTAGTAAAAATACTGTTGTAAAGGCATTACTTGAATTGGAACAACAACATATTATCTATGCTAAACCGAAAAGTGGCTATTACGTTGTTGATTATTACCAAACACCTAGTCCACAAGAAAATGATATTGATTTTTTATCTGCTGGTCCGGATAAACGTATCATGCCTTATGAGGATTTTCAGCATTGTATGAATCAGGCAATTGACCATTATAAAGAACAATTATTTACTTATAGTGAGCAACAAGGACTTTTTTCTTTACGAAAGGAGCTTGCAACGTATTTACAACATTTACAAGTATTCACGAAACCTGAACGACTTGTTATTACTTCTGGCTCACAACAAGCGCTTCACATTCTATCCATCATGCCGTTTCCAAATGGGAAAAAGAATGTATTAATTGAGCAGCCTACTTACTTTGGTATGATAGATACCTTACAGTTAAATAGGATTACAACGTTGGGAATTGAATTAACAATGGAGGGTATTGATTTTGAAAGGCTTGAGAACTTATTTCGAACCAATGATATTAAATTCTTTTACATCATTCCAAGATGCCATAATCCACTTGGGCATCATTATACAAATGAAGAAAAGAAAAAAATCGTTGCTCTTGCAGAAAAATACGATGTATACATTGTAGAGGATGATTTCTTAGCAGAGTTAGATCCTGATTTAAAAGCAGACCCTTTGTTTGCGTATGAACCGAACGGAAGGGTCATTTATGTAAAGAGTTTTTCGAAGGTATTTTTGCCAGGGCTACGCATTGCCACTGTTGTGCTCCCTGAAAAAATGATTCCCACCTTCGTAAGCTATAAATTTAGCACAGATTTCACTTCATCGACCCTTTCACAAGGAGCATTAGAAATCTACTTAAAAAATGGTATGTTTCAATATCATTTAGAAAGCGTAAAGAAATTGTACCTAAAAAAAATGAAAACATTATTAAAAGCCTGTTCATTGTATTTACCGAACTATGTTCATTTTACAAAACCAAAATGTGGTTTTTATCTCACCCTCTTTTTGCCTTCACATATAGATGTCAATAAATTGATTTACTTATTACATGAAAAACATATTTATGTAGACAACGCTTCTAGAATGTACTTACCTGAAAATAAACAACAAGCCATTCGACTAAGCATTTCACAAGTAAATGAAGATAAGATACATCTCGGTATTCAACAATTAGCAACTTATATCACTGATATGTGTGAAAAAAAGAAATACAATCCACTATTGTTTAAATCCTATCATTAAAGTAAAAAAGACATCTTTGTATCAATGTTTCTAATCTATAATCAATTATTATTTAAAAATACAATTGATTTATAAATATTCTACAAATTTAAAAAAGTCTATTCCTTAATCGTGAGGAGGAATCGACTTTTTTGGGTTGAACTCTGCGTAGCGGACAAAATTTCGGAAATATTGTTGGTACGTCTTAAAGCGTTTTTCTATTAACCTGCACCGTTAGCCGAATTGGAACTTTCTCTAATATTTTTCTTCAGTTAATCAACAAAAAATTAAACCTTTTATATTCTACTAGGTTTAGAATATCACAAAAAGGGTATATGTTATCTGTAATTAGAAGAACGGTATGGCAGATTATAAATTCAATAGATGAAAAACAGGCAATAATAACAGGGAAAACGGAATATTCAATACTTGAAAAACTAATAAATGACAGAGTCGATCAATTCCTAAACAATTTTTTCCTTAGTTATTCAGATTACAAAGATGAAATGATCCTTCAGCAAAGAGAAATGGTAGAACATTTGTCAGTTCCGATTATTCCTGTAAATTCAATGCTTTCTGTTTTGCCTTTGATTGGTACCATTGACTCGTACAGGATTAAAATAATTGAGGAAAAAATTTTAAATGATATAGCTAAATCTAGAATCCAGACACTTGTTATCGACCTTTCAGGAATAGCCATGATGGAAAGGGATGTCATAGGTTACTTTGAAAAAATATTAGCTGGTATTTCTATGATGGGATGTAAAGCTATACTTACTGGAATCAGACCTGACCTTGTGAAGAAAATGGTTCATTCTGGAATAAGATTTCAACAAGATGCTGAAACTAGAGGCACATTACAAGAAACTTTAAAGAGATACCTTTAAAGTAATTTGAACAAGACACATTCTTTATAAAAAATAATCAAACCAAATGAACCCGTAAGAATTTTGAAAAAAGCAACACCCATTCATTTAGGAGTAAGAATAAGGCAACCCCGAAAAGTTGAGTTTAAAAATAAGCAGTTAACCAGCTGACCTCTATGGAGGTCTTTATTTATTATAATGCACTTTAAGTCAATTCATAAACTATTCCTTGTTAACAAACCTGACCCGTTAGTGCAACAAAAAAGGAACCATTATGATTCCTTTACCAATGCAATAGTTTAAAATTTTCTTTTACCCTTTAATTCAAAAAGGTATTGAAACCAATACAGTAAAAATGCCTTAGAAAAGAAATAAAGGAAAAATTGAAAGTTATTAAATCGAACCAATGTATAATACCTAAATTTTCTTGAAAAATATGTGATTGGATAAGCAAAGGTAGCATTAATAATTCCATTGATTAAAATAAACCATATAAAATATCCGTTTGCCCATTTCAAAGACCACATAGAGACTGCTAAAAATGGACCAATTTGGAATGGAAATTCCCCAAAGAGAGTGGATTTAGGTTTATTAAAGAAGACCCACCACCTTTGTTTTTTCCCATATCGTGCATGAAGCATTTCTACGATTAAAATAAGGATGGATGCAGGTAGAAATTTTTTTATGTTGCGTGACCCTAATAAGGGTAGTGTTAACCATGATAGTAAAACCATAACAACATTAACTAATCGTTGAATTTTTATTGTCATAGTTTCATCACCCCTTCTTAAAGTATAGATTCCCCTTTTCTCGGTAAATTATCTGCTATCGGTTATTTTTTAACTTTGAAAAAAGCCTGGTGGGAACTTTTTTAGGACAAAAAAGACTCCCCACTAGGGAAGCCTTACACTAGAATAGTTTTATTTTTCTTTAGCCATACTTAGCGGTGTAACACCCACCATCAAACCAATCAACCTGCCATTTCTGCTTACAGCTATGACAGACTATCGTAAATGTGTCGCTTAAAGTTTTTGTTTAAGATCCGAAGTAAAGCCTCTAACACTTTTTCCTTCAAATCAAAATCATCCCTTGTTAATTCCATTAATTTAATTTCCCCAGTCCTTAATTGCTTGGTGATAAGATTTATATATCTCTCATTAATATCAATTAGTTTCTCTTCAAGAAACATACATTGTAACTCGTCTGCAATCAATTTTTCTATCTTCATTTGATTACCTCCAAGAATAGGTATTCGCCCTATATAATACACAGGTTTTGAAATTAGGTACCTTTCCTAAAAAGTTTTCTTTTTAAATTTGAATTATTGGCAAAAAAATCTACATAATAAATTTATAATTTAAAATAGGAGTTGCTTAAAATGACAATTTATAAAAAAGTTGAAAGTATCTTGGGGGTTGATGTACGGGCACGTCATAAAAATCTAGACAATAAAAATTATGACCCTTTTAAAAATCCATTAATTCACAAACAAATAAAGGGTAATGAACATGTTCCACTTCATATATCTAAATTATGGGGAGATTAATTTCTCCATTATGAATCCTTCATTATTTTGAAAATGTAAAAAATTATTAAAAAGGTTACTCCTATAGAAATTAATAACGGGGTAGAAATTACACTCATAATTATCACCATTCAATATTTTAGGGAATAAAAACCGCTCTCTTGAAGGCTTATTTTATCCTATTTTATTGTATCCATGCTGAATTGATAATAATTGAGGTGTTATAATCGAGGGGTTAGTTTCCTTCTGCTTTTATTAGTGCCATCAGACGTATAATTAATCATTTCAGATAAGAATTATGAATGTTTAATGAAATTTAAGTATTTTAAAGTATTTTTTACCTACTGTAGTGCATGTTTGTAATGTAATGAACTTAAACTATTCTGCAACGTTAGTGGAAAATCTAAGTTCCAGCCACATCCGTTGCACCAAATCGGGTCAGCATGATAATCAGCTTCTATTTTAAATCATTAAGTATACTCACATTTACAAACATTTTATACAAAAAATATTTCTACCTTTATTTAAAATTAAAAAAAGAGTTGGCGTTGCAACTCCTTAAACTTAGCAGGTTATTTACATAAGATAGAGAATTATGTTGTATTTAATTCCTATTATTTTAATGTAGAAAGCTCCATCCAGTTTCATAAACACTTTTATTATTCCAAGTAGTTTGCCAATAACCCACAGAACCTACTGGTTCTAATTTTGGCGACAATATAATGCTGAACATACGTCCTCTATTACCAAGCTCAAGATAGCGTTTATGTCGTTTCAAAATTTGCTCTTTACTCTCTGAACCTCCAAGATGCTGCATCATTTCTGGAGCGTTTAAACGAAAAAGTAAATCAAGGTTATTATCCTCCCAAGGCATTATCTGAATGATATTGTTACTTGTTGACAAATTTCCTTCATCCCCTCACTACTTAATTACTTATTCTTTCTTTATGAAAGCTAAAAATCCTCTATTAATTGATATTTTGTTGAACTAACCTGCCTCATTAGTTACGTAAGGAAAAGATGCTGCCACAGCACCACCTTCACTTACACAAAAGCCCCCCTCAGTCGAATAACAAAAAGTTCCACCCGATTCTGAGAGTATGCTATACTGCTATACTGTCCTTTGGATTTTATTAGGGGGATGAATAATGAAATTCAAGGAAAAGAAAAAGAATATCACCACCGATGTACCGTACAGAGAACGAGACTTCCTTCAAGAATTTATGAATGAGAAAGCAAAAAAAGAAAAGGAATGAAAATATCCGCTATTTCATTCTGATCGTTATTCCTTTGATTTCCCTTCTGAGATGGGGACTGAAAGGCTGTGTACATTTGTACACGACAGCAGAATCGCAAAAGCAGGAGAGTTCATCGATAAGTGCGAGAATCCTTATGCCTTCTGGCAGAGAGTTAATGGGAAGGATTGTGAAGACCCCCGAAAACTATACACCAATTAAATTACACCGTCGAGGATTGGAGAGAGGACAAAGAAACTCTCATTAGATTTAGTTGATTTTCCAGCTCCTTTTTTCACACTGAAAAAGGATAGCGTCCCTAATTGTTTCATATTTTTTTAACCCCCCGTACTTATTTTAGTTTAAACTTTTTACTTTGTTTGTTCCCATAGGCATTCTTCACTTTTTTCTTTTACTAAACCACCCAGTTTGAAAAAGAATTTTTCTATATTGGAGTAAGTTTCTTTATTATAAAATAAACTATTTGGGAGAGTACAAAAAACCCAATAAATGAGTAAGTATGTGTCCAGTTATGTAAAGCAAACATCTGCCCTTTTATAAATAGAGGCTCTATTATATATGAAAAACATCCAGATAGTAAAAAGGAGAAAACCAAGTAGGTTTTAAAAGTTTTCGTGTACTGGTACATAAACATAAAAGAAGTTGGAATTACTGTCATATCAGCAGGCAATAAAGGAGGTACTGTCGGTAACAACTTATCTGGATAACCCCATAAAATCATGTCTCCCCCAATTACATCGGTTATCGAAGCGAAAATTGCCCAAATTAAGCCATAACTGAGGATTTCAAAAGTTCTTTCCTTATCACGAAATCTTATCCATATAAGCCATGGTATTGTAGCTGAGATCAGCAGTAACCACCACTGCCAAGTAAATAGGTCATCATGGAACCAGTGATTAATTGAAATATCCCTCAGAGTTTCTCTTACCTTTTTGACATCTTCAAAAGTCGGATATTTCAAAAGTTTACACTCCATATATCACAATTTATACTTTCTTAATTTATCCATCAATTCTCAATATATTCATAAAGTAGTCTGCATATATGAAGAACAGAGCTTAATTTATAAATTTTCTTATTGAGCTAAACTGTCTGATAGTTTAAGTACAACAAGTCACAATCTTACTTGTGAAAAAGGAAAAATGGCGACCTTCTTCTTAAAGTATCGTACAGGATATTCAATCTTTTATTTATCGCTTTTTAAAAATATCCGATAACCAAAAAGAAAGGATCATAGCAGCCTAATGTGGGAAAGCAATCATAAACATAAGAATCCCTACACCTAAGTGGTCTTGTATATATAGATTTGGAAAAAGACTATATTCAATTGGCTGAAACAACAACACTCCAATAAAGGATGGGAAAAGAGGGATAAATTTCACCTTCAAAAATACACTTTTTTAGTGCGTTATATATCACGAGATAACTCTTTCCCATGCTTACATCAAGCGCTATAACATGTTTCAAAATAAATCTATCCTCCTAACTTGTTTCGGAAGTCTTCACCTTACAATTATCGATTCCCATTTCTTATACACGATCTCAAGGATCCAACATACTCAAACCTGATTCAAATAAGGTAAGTGAAGTAGGTCAGTTTATGTTACGAATTCTAAGATCCAAAAAAGCCCCCGACCTATGCTTCACTTCAACTATATAAAAAAAATAGTTGTGCTTACCAATGCCTTGGTCTGCACAACTAATCTTAGTATGTTTATATTCAAACCTCATATTTCTTCATTACAGGAATGCTGTCCGTTACTTCAAGAAGAAAAATAGACCGCTGCAGCGATCATCAAAGTTAGCTAATGCACCCGATAGTTGAAGAAGCCCTTTACTTCAATTACATATAATATTAGGTCTACGCATTAAGTTTCAATTCTAATTCCTTGTTTTTCGTATATTTTTATAGCAAATTCGGGAGCATATTTTGGAGAACTCCATTTAATTTTTTCTATGAAATCTTGATTACTTTCACTGAAGTCAACCCAATCAACTGTGTCTATCGCAAATACTTGAAAATTTGATTGAAATGGAGATTGACGTTTACATTTTGGGTTTGGACAACCTTTTATAGAAGCAGGCTTTATTCTACCTGTTTCAGATTTAATAGTGTCCATTTCAAGCCAATGAAAAAGTCCACAACCACAACAAAAATATTCTCTTTGCATAAAATCCCCCTTAAAATCTGAATTACTTCAATTTATAGGTATGATGAGCTAGTAGTGTTATGTGTGGTAATTGTTACCATGTAGAGGATTTAAAGGTTTGTTTTAAGAAGGAATAGGAAAATTGTAATAAATGCAAAGAATGAAATGTATTCTTACTAAAGTCCCGTTTGATTGAGTGTCTACTAACCTGCCACTTCGTATTATAAGGTCAGCCAGATATTTCTGGCTGACCAATTTATCCAAAACAACCAATAACTCGGTATAACATGCTTGTTAGTGGAATGAATGGTGCAATTGTTCTTATTGAATATCGCACCACCAGTTACTTTAAGTATAATATTTTACAATCACTTCGTAATTCAAACCTATTTTAAATCAAAAATGCTTTCACACTTTCCTGTTCCAATCCCTAACAATGAAAGGAAAGATATTAGGATTATTAACAACCCTAATAGGACCATTCCTCCTTCAGTAGAAATAAGAGAAAGAAACTTCAAATGCTTAGGGTGTTCTTTTGTATTCAAATATAGAAATAAACAACCTAGTAAAACAAAAAACACTCCTATACCGATACCAACTAAATTGCACATTAAAAGCCTCCAAAAATCAGTAATAACTCTTAATATATCACGATTAATTCATCTAATAAATTTTACTAACCTGCCCCGTAAACAAAAAAGACCGGCGCAGCAATTCCGTCTTCGGATCATGCACCCGTTAGTTTAAGTGAATAATCTTTATTAACTAACAAAAAAAGACAACCTCGCCCCTGCTCGGTTGTTTTTTATTAAATTTAATCAGTTGAGTTAGCGATCTTTACTAATATTTCGGGTGTAACTTTGTTTGATACCTTTTTGTCAATCCCGAGCATATATTGCCAATTATCTTTTTCAAAAACAAGAAAATTCATAATTGGAGCATCATCCATATAAATAGCTTTTTGACCATTTTCAAGTGTATAGACCTTTTGATTGCCTCTATCCTTAAAATTTATTTTATTTTTTAAGGGGCGGATATCAACTTTATAATTATTTTCGCGTGACTTTTCATTCACAAAATGGATTGTTAGAAAATCATTTGTGTCATAGTTCTTATCTTCATAAAATCTTCCGAATTGATGGGTGAAAGGAATTGAAGGCTTGATTTTTGGCAATTTTACATTTTGTTCAAAGTGATCTTCAAATTCCTTAACTGCTACATCAGCAGATTTATATCCACCTTGAGTGAACATTTCCTCAAATGAAGGAGGAGTATCGTTTGGATGGGCAAAGGCTATATCATTAGTTGGTACAAAATAAGCAATACAGAGTATTAAACTAATAAAGTTAATTCTTTTCTTCAATGTTCCATCCGCCCTCTTTCTCCTTTTAATAAGTATTCTTCCCGATTTATGAAAGATTATTTTTCTTGAAATATGTAACTAACCTGCACAGTTAATTCAACAAAAAAATGACCACCTCAGCGATCCTCATCCTAAACAAAAGAACCCAGTTAGTTGAACAGGTCATTCAAATAAGGTGCTACCAATTAAAGGTAACACCTATTCTGATGCTGGCACTGTCCCATTTTATTTTAATTAGTGTTACTTATAGAACTTTCTTACCAAAATTTATAAAAAATTGGTTATACTTACATTGGAGGTAAAGAAGTATGAAAAAATATCCCTCATGGACAAAGGAGACTAAAAATGAGAAAACTCGTTCTATTTCTGCACGCATCGCTTGACGGTTTTGTAGAAGGTCCGAACGGCGAAATGGACATTGGCTGGGTTTCATACGATGCTGACTTGGAGAAACACGCGAAAGAAATTCTGAGTTCTGCAGACACTGTCATATGGGGACGTGAGACTTATCAGATGATGCACAGTTACTGGACATCTGTGCCTTCTGACCCTTCTGCTTCGCAGCACGAACGGGATCATGCCGAGTGGATCGAAAAGACACCCAAAGTCGTTTTTTCCACAACGTTGGAGAAAGTCGAATGGAACAATTCCAGACTAGTGAAAGAAGATGTCGAGGAAGAAATCAAGAACCTCAAACTGCAGCCAGGCAAGGATATGGTCATCCTCGGCAGTCCTAGGTTAGCTCACTACCTTATGCAGCTTGATTTAATAGATGAGTATAAAATTACGGTTTCTCCTGTATTGATCGGCAGCGGGTTGCCGTTATTCCAAGGTCTCAAAGAGAAGATCAATCTTAAACTGATCGAAAACAAGACATTTGATTCTGGAGCCATAGCCCTCGTTTACCAGACGGCTAGATGACCTTTTCTCCTAAAGCAGATTCGACGGATACGATAGCTCAATAAGCTGCCTCTTTAACGAGGCGGTTTTCTTATCGTAAAGATCAACATCAGGATTTAATATAGCCTAAATCTAAGATGAAGACGCAAACATTAAGTAAATCATACCGGTAAAACAATTTGGGTTAGGTATCCCTAAAAAAATGCAAAATCAAGCAATCAAAAGATAATGAAAAAAAGAGCGAAATGAAAAATTGGTATAGAATGATTATTCTAACCTTGAAGTTTGAAAAAATACAATTCTTTAAGAAAAAAGAAAACAGCAAAAAAAGACCACATTTAGGTCCGGAAATTCAGTTTCTTTAAGTAAAGTATCCGTTAGTTTAAGTACATTCCTTCACATAACGTTGTTTGTCAAACAATAATCAATCTAAGTTAACATAATCCACATTAGTACAATAAAAATACCCAATCTTCATAGATAGGGTATTTTTATTAAAAAGACATTAATATCATTTCGCTAAAGTTGCAATATTTCCCATAGAAATTGAAATCCTGTTCCAACTATTTATTTGGTTTATTAGAATAACTAGGTCCACGTATTCTTTTTCTGTGTAGTGTCTACGTACACGATTATATAATACATCAGGTACACGCTTAGTCGGAATCATTGTCCCATGATCAGTTAACTCTAAAGCTACTTTTTCTGCTTCTGTATAGAATTCGCACTCTTTCCAAGCACTAATACAATATAGACGTTATTCCGTTTCTCCCATTTTTCTAGCATCAGCTGTATGCATGTTAATACAATATGACACCCATTTATTTGAGAAGCCCGAATTTTTATAAGTTCACGAATCTTTACGGTCTATACCCGTTGTTTTCGTATACTTCTCCATTTCCATCATTATTTTAAGTGCTTCTGGTGTCACATTGTAATAATCAACTCGTTGTTCCAATTCAACTACCTCCTTATACTTCATGCTTCCTAAACAATTTCCGAAAACAGCCAAACGGTGGTCTGTTTGATTAACCAAGGCTTCATGTATGCCTTTCTATTGGAAAACGTACGTTTTATACTGAAAAAAAGTGTCCCAATTTATCCGCAAAAACTGTGTCATCTCTTTTAAGCGTCACACCGTTTGCGTAAGTACATTTCTCACTAATTTCTAATTTTCGATAAGGGTCTTTTCTTAATAATTTTCTACCTCATTGATCTAACATTTGGTGGTTGTTTTATGACCGCTGAAAATAAATTACCTTCTTTCACTAAACTTCCATTAGTTCAAGAAGAGAGCTGCCATTTCTGGCAGCTCTGATCTTCCAATCTTGCCCCCAGTTAATTGAAGTTAAAACCTACATTTCTGGTTGAGGGCTAATATTGATATTTAAATCCCAGTATCATTTTTTTGGATACCATTCCAAATATCTAGCAATTACCACATTTTTTGCATTCGAACATATATCTTACTTCCTGTTATACTCATATGCATTTTCTTCACTTTGAATTTCTGTTTTAATCTATTCAATAAAGTTTATCTTATGTTCCTGGCACCATTGAATCGCAATTTGCTTAAAACAGTCGTCACGGAATAAGTACCATTGTTCCTCCATGTCAAGGTCAATTATTTTGTCCTTAAACCTTCTAAAAGCACCTTTACCCTTAATGGCCCTTAATAAGGATTCTTGCTTACGATCATCACTAACGGATAAGCAAAAGTTCTCCATTATTTCATACTCATTCACTTCATATTTAGTAGGTAACTCTATATAATTATCAAAGTTTTCAACCACATCATTTGCAACCAATCTATTTTCTTGTTCCCATTCAGGTAAATCTTCAAATGGTTCTTCATCCTCGGCTGCACTCAAGTCTTCGCATGATATGAGCACTATTTCACCCGTTTTATTATTTAGGAATGAATGTGACTCTTCGAACTGCAACTCCATTTCCTCAATAATATCTCTTAGTTTTACTTGTACGCTAATTATTATTTCACCTCCAAAAAGTAGGTTAAACAAAGCTAAATAACCCAGGTAAGTAGTGTAGTGATAAAAAGAATTTGTCCCATTAGAAAATTAATATTTCGCTCTCTTGTTAACTTGCTTGGTAGGAATTTATTTACTATAAAGTTGATTGTAATAACTAATACTAATGTAAAAATAAAAGTTAAAACAAACTCATATAGCATTAATGTCACTCCATGCGTCATTGTTTTGTATATTATTCCCATTCAAGCTTTGTTTAACAAACTTATTCTGTAAAAACACTAAAAAAAGCCGCCTAAGCAGCTGCTAGTGAAAGCCTTGCACAGTTAACTAAAGAATTCTAAAATAACCTCCAATCTCCAACATCCCAAATAAATTGGCAATAAACATAATACAAAACTAAGATTGAATTAACCATCATACAAAAATTGTAAAAAAAGTCTTTGGTGGACACATTAATTAATAAACCAAGAAATAGAAAGTTACCTAATACAGGAACTAACGTAAACCACATTCTTTCATCCCAAATAGAGACTGTACTAGGATTTAGCCACATAATAAATTGGTCCGAGACTTGTGCAATAACAGAAAGAAATATAAATATGCAAATCAAAATAAATAATAAATGCCTTTTCATCTTTACATTCATTCGAATTCTCCCCACTTTTGAGAATAGAAATAAATTTGATCTTCCATTATTATTTCAATCGAGCAAATAAGTTAAGCGTTTCCGAAGAAAAAGATTCGCAAAATTAAATAACACTAGGAACAAACTATGTAAAAAGGAATATTAAGTTTGTAACATAGAAATTCTATGTATGTGAATTTAAATTAAATTTATTAACTTTTAATGAACCGACCGGCGGATTTACCAATAAAAAAAGATAGCATCGGCGACCTATATTCAAACATGAAGTACCCTCTAGCTTAATAAGAACCAACAAAATACCAATGTTCATCTAACTTTTCTATTTGTTTAAAATCTCCACCAAAATCGTTATGGCTTAGCTTTTTATCATATGGTGAGTATACGAATCCAGAGAAATTATCTAATATCCCACGATATGTGAAAAACAAAATCAAGTTATTGTTTTTTTCGATAACTACCTCTCCGCCACCTTTAGATAATCGGTGATATTGTTTAGGTAATTGGATAATTGATGAATCGTAAGAAATGTTGGGTTTCAAAGTACCGTTTTTCACCATTTGCACTACTTCTTCTCTTTCCGATCTATGCGATTTGAAGTCCAAATCTAAAATGACTTGAGTAAAAGGAAAGTACAACCATAATAAAATTGTTATTATTTGAATGGTTAATGGCTTCCAATCCTTATGTTTAAATAAATGTATGGTGGCCTTTACTGTAATGAAAATAAAAAATCCAAATATCACTAACCAAACAGGTGCCATCAAAAATTCTTTTATTATATCGACCAAATACCATTGAAAAAATTCTAGTAAAATAACCAATATACTACTTGCTAATGCCAAGAATAAAAGTTGATTTTGTTTCAAATATTCCACACTCTCATAGGATCGTTTTTTGGCTTCATTTTATAGAAATAATGACTAGAATATCAATGGTATTTTGTGACAGACCTTCTCTTCTAACTGGCCACTAAGTTGAACAAATAAAAGCCACCAGAAAAGGCAGCTGGGATCTTGGATACTAGTATAATCTAAAATTGCTATTCCCCCATTTGTTGATAGAAATAGGGTCCACAAAAGTATTCATGAGTATGGACATATGTCCATGAAAAGTTTTTATCAACCACATAAACATCATTTATATAATGATCAAATTCATTGATAATGTCTTCGGCCTTTAAACTTGTAATGTTTTCAAGTAATAATACATATTCATTGTCTTGATAAAAAATATAACAAGTATCTTTCATTGTCCTATTAAAGGCATCCCTTGCTTTTTGTTCTTCTAAACAAGAGAGTTTTTTATAGCTAAATATATGCCATAAATGCTGATGTAAATAAATTTTTCTTTTTTGGGATTTGCTAAGGTGCTTAGCGAATGTTTCTTCCCATTGTTTCCGAAGTTCGTTTCTCTTGTTTTTTAATTTGGTAACAATGATTCCCTTGGCTTTTAACAAATCAATCTGTTCCATATTGTACTCCTCAAGCTTTCTCCGGGTTATTTTACTAAATTACTAAAGCACCCCGATAATTGTAGGTATTTTCCCCTTATAATAAGCTTAAATACCCAAATCACAGCAACAAAAAGGCAATGGAGTGAATTCCACTGCCTACTCTTACAAGCAAAAAGTATTACCCTTTATTAATTTTTAACATTGAGTTAGCATTTACCTGAAATTCATATGGAACTTTAACTTCTTCCACAGAACAGCCATTTTCAGTTAGATAACTTATTATTTTATCTAAATGTTCATATCGCTTTCCTTCCAAATCCACCAAAGGAAAAATACGAATTTCTTCTTTGGTAACTCTTAATAGCTCGTTGAAAGTGTTTAGATGAAATTCATAATCTAATCGGTCAGCGTACATAAAAAGAAAATGGGCAGAAAGAAGAACATCAAATTCTCCATCCTTAAAGGGTAATGAGGGTAAAGTGACCGGAACGTACCTTTCAATTGATTGTTTCATATCCTTTACACAATGATTTAAAGCACTTAGCCGATGTTTTCTAAGCCCCTCTATATCATTAAAATAATCCCAAATATAATTAGTTTTTGCTATTTCCATCTGTTCCATCGCGTGTTCAACATCCTGTATTCCTTTATTAAAAAGATCTTCATTAGAATGATAATATGCGATATCGGCAGCTGTTATATTTAACCCTGATGCATTGCCAACGGCAGTAAAAGAACATGCCCCAGCTGGACAGTCAAGTATCCTTTTCCCCTTCAGTTCTGCTACCGAAAGAGAAAACATGTCCAAATATTCTTCAAATGATCTTCCAATGAAAATAATTCTCTCTAAATCTAACTTAGTGCTCTGCTCAGCTCTACTCATCTAAACTCACCTCTATAAAAGAATTAAATTCATATTATCATAGCTGACTGGAAAAAATGACCTTTTATGAGAATTTTATATTCTTAAATTTTCCGAATCCCAGAGAAATGAAAAATGAAAAAGATCATGAACTCTTGGCTGATCTGAATAACCTGTTAGTTTATTTTAGTACAATATAAAAGGTACCACAGCCTTGCTTTGGAGCTTTGGAATACAAATCTATCAAAGATTCGTATAGAGTTTCTAAACGCTGTTGCGGCCATCATCATCAACCAATAATTTAAATTATTTTATTTAAGGATAACCACTCTTTAAAATGCTGTACTCCAATATCATAGTCAATTTCTTTATTGTAAATGGAAAATATTCTTGTTCCGAATGGATCTAATGTTAGTTCCTTTTCTGAGGTAAAATTTTTTCTAATACCAAACACGCTAAAATCAAAGAATACATCCCATATATCTTCAGTTTTTCTTTTTAAAGCTATGGACTCATAATCACATTTTTCATCGTAATAACCTAAATGTAGATGAACTTTATCATCATACAAAACGTCCATTTCTACACCTCTTTTATTTATGTATAAATAATGTGGTTTTGGCCTTGGAGTAGTTCCCTGATCGCAGGGGTGCTCATTCGCATATTCCTAGTGTTAATAAAAAAAGCTGCCTTTAGACAGCCTTCATACCTTGATTGAACTTAATTTAAAATATGTCCTTCTTATATAAAATAAAGACACAAGATAAACACCTGGAGAATTTCAATTATTTATATCCCAAGGTGATATAAATAATAATGACCTTTAGATAAACACTCTGAAAATGCAATAATTTGATTAAATTGCTTAATTACTTCATCTCGGTTGATGACAATCTTGTCATAACCTCCATCCTGCTCATTGTCCCCATCCACATAATTCACTGTAAGGAAAAGGGGATCAGGTGCATTACTGAATAAATCCTTCCAAGAAGTAAAAATACTCTTTAACCTAATGGAAGATTCATTATCAAATAACGTTACACCGTAATAGTTAATTCCCAAACCAATGGGATTTTCTAGCTTAGCTGGATTTTTACTAGGAACCCATACTAATGTGTCCGATATGTATTGGATGATATCATCATGAATCACAACTTTGTCAATGATGCAGTTATCTTTGCCTTTATTGCTCCAAAAACCCTTTAAATCGGTTGTGATAGGAATTAGATAAAACCTATGTTTTAAGCTCATATATATCTCCTTACACCTATTCCAAAGCTTATAGTGATACTAGCCTTAACAAAGCGTTTTTTAGTTACAAGATAAGAAACTGAACTTACCTATTAAGTGCTCTAAGTAAAAGTCAGAATTCCAAGCCAGAATATAATCTAGCAGATGTAGAAGGAGAAAAACTTACTTTAAATTTAGCACCGAGTTCTTTCTTCACTTTTTCTGTAAGCTGTTCACCTAGTTTATTATGCCTGTTCTCCAATTCAATACCGTTGGGTCTCAATGTATCTTTATTCCAATCAATCCATTCGCCATACATCATAGCCCATCTCATAACTTCTTCTTTTAAATCCTCTGAAATCGGAACTTCCTCAATATCGAAGTTATACCCACATATATTACACCAAATAGGGTCTGCCCCCACATCACCTTCCACTTTTAAATCATCAGTCTCCTTGTGTTTGCAAAAACATTGCATAAACCATATGCACTCCTTTACGCCAGGGATATTTAGATGAAACCATTAATATATAGTGGGACATTGCCTCTAATAACACTTCTTCTTTTTGTTTCCCGCATAAAATTAAGGGTTTAGCTATTATATTTATTACCTTTTAAGACAACTTAATCAAAAAATTTGACTGGTAAAGGTTTTTCAGGTCGAATAAATCCGCCAGTAACCGGGGGCTATCCGCCAGTGAAATGAGTGTACCGCCAGTAACCGGGGGCTATCCGCCAGAGAAGTGAGTGAATTCAATATGATAGTAAAAACTCTAACCTTTTATCACCAAAAAAAGAAATAAACCCTTTAATCCTATTGTTTAACAATAGGATTAAAGGGTATAAATATATCGACAAGGAGGATGATATTATGAATAAGATTGTTAGCACAATAGCCATCGGTGGAGCCGCTTATCTGTTGAGGAATAAGGAATCTCGCTCTAAAGTCATAAATCAACTGAAAAGCATTGTCTCTCCAGAAACCATCGAAAAGATAAAGAACCAATTCCTATCACTGTCCAACCAAACCTTAAAAGAGAATTCTGACCAGCCGAAGTTATTAGAATCTTCGTCCGGCCCAACAGCAATCCCGGATTACGTAACTACAGCAAGGGCTAATACAGGCAGGCCCTAATGATATCAACAAATTATTACATTTTAAAAAGGAACAGTTTAATGGTAACGGGTTCTCTTGAAGGGGAGTTTTGTAATAAAAACACAACCTTTCACACCCGTTTCAGCAAATAGTTTGAAATGCAAAAAAGAGCATCGATTTTCGATGCTCTTTTAGTATGAAAATGTTTTAAGTGTTACTCATTTAATTCCCTATATATTCAATCTTAGTCCAATCCACATTTTTATCCATTTCATATGTCTCTGGGGACTTCTTATGATTCACACGTAATTTATCATTTTTAATCCATTTGATTTGAAATTGGTCATCCGAAACAAATGAGTTTCCAGATTTATTTGGAAGCTTCTCGTCCGAATCCAAAAGTGATAACTGATATAAGGCCCCTATTGTAGTACCACAATCTCGCTGAGAAATATAAGCTACTTTATCTCCATTCGGTGACTGTAGCTTTTGAACAATCTCGTTCGCACACATATCTCCGAATAGTTTATCAAGTAAATAACTTCCAGCAAAATAAAGACCATTTAAAATTATTGCGGTTATCAAAACTCTAGATAACAAAATCGCATCAATTTCGGCATTAACATAAATCATTGTACGATGCTAATTTTATGCTAAATTGAGTGCGATTTTTTGTTCTCAAGTCAGTAAAGATGGCTGTTTCTTTTATTGTTTATGGAATTGAAACAGCCAGAGTTTTATCTTGTTTATTTGAGCTCCAGTTCAACTGCACCTGTCAGTTCATACTTTGACATGATATTAGATTTGATCCTCCTCCCTTCAAACTTCAGCTTTCCTTCACAATCTGGTCCACTTTCACTCTGTGAATAAACTGGAACCTCAAACATGCGGAGTGAAGTTTTGATAATTCCGTTCTCTTAATGTTTACTCAGCCATTACAAATTTTCACCTGCTACATCTTACCATTTTCATTTAGATGAATTTTCATAAGGCAAAGATGGTAATCGTATGGGTCCTGCTTTCATGACAAGGCCATCGAGTTTGCGTTTGACTTGCTGTTCGGTCCATTTGGAGGTCTCAATTAAACCATCTAGGTCGATCCCTGTGGAAATTCCCATGGACTCAGTCATATTCACTAAATCTTCCGTGCAGACATTGCCAACGGCTAATGGAGCATAAGGACAGCCGCCAAGCCCTCCGATGGAGCTATCGAACCGTGT
Source organism: Bacillus sp. ISL-18 (assembly GCF_018613415.1). Classification (GTDB taxonomy): domain Bacteria; phylum Bacillota; class Bacilli; order Bacillales; family Cytobacillaceae; genus Neobacillus. Next base: position 63,861 of record NZ_JAGGQG010000007.1, read on the forward strand.
AACCCCCAATTGAATGGCGGCCAAGACGTTGGCAAGCCCCAATCCTCGCGTGTTATGGAAGTGCAGAGAGATGGGTTCGTCTGGAAAGTGGAGATTGACCTCTTGAATCATGTGCTGAACGTGTTTTGGATTGGCCAACCCGGTCGTATCTGCGAGGCAAATTTGACAATTTCCGAAATTTAAATAGGATTCTATCATTTTCAGCACTCGATCTTGTGGGATCATTCCCTCAAACGGACAACCGAAAGCAGTAGCGATAATGCCTGTTACTTGTTTTCCGGATTGCAATGCTTCTTCAATAGGAGTGGACAATCGTTCAAGAGTATCCCATGTGGGTCGTCCCGCATTTTTTTTGTTGAAGGTATCAGAGGCGGCAATGGCAAAATGAATATCTGTCAAGTTTTCCAAACGAAGTGCTCTTTGTACTCCCCCCGCGCTTAATACCAAACCCGCATATCTCATTCCATTAGCTTTAGGCAAGGCTTCAATAATCTTTTCGGCATTGGCCATTTGAGGAACAAGGTCCTCCCGTACAAAGGAAACACATTCAATTTTTGAAAATCCCAATTTCGATAATTTCGTAATCATGTCGACTCGCTGCTGAACGGATAAATAGGTAGTTTCTGTTTGCAGGCCATCTCTTGGTCCGACTTCGCAGATTTCAATCAAAATTGCACCAACTTTCAAAATATTTTGTATTGCATACAATTTACCAAAATTATATAATTAAAACTATAAAAAATCCATATTATTTTCACATTTGTATACAATTTAAAGGAGATGTTGAAAAATGACAACTGATTTCCCCTTATCCGATCTTCGCGTCTTGGAGCTTGGCTCCTTTATTGCGGGACCTTTCACGGGACGTTTATTTGCCGATTTTGGTGCAGAAGTAATCAAGGTGGAGCCACCTGACCGCCCTGATCCTTTGCGGAAATGGGGAGCTACGATTGACGACAACGGTCTATTCTGGGCGATTCAATCGCGAAATAAAAAGTGCATTAGTCTAAACCTTAGAACGACGAAAGGGCAAGAGTTGCTTAAAAAAATTCTTCCTCATGTAGATGTAGTCATTGAGAATTTCCGCCCAGGGACATTGGAGAAATGGAATTTAGGATATGAGGTCATGCGCGAGATCAACCCTCGTTTAATTTTGGTTCGTACGTCTGGATTTGGCCAAACAGGACCTTATAAAGACCGTGCAGGATTTGGGTCGATTGGCGAGTCCATGGGAGGACTACGTTACGTTACAGGTGAACCAGACCGGCCGCCCGTTCGTGTTGGCATCAGCATTGGCGACTCCCTTGCTGCGATGTATGCCATGATCGGATGTTTAACTGCAATTCATGAGCGGAGCCGCTCAGGAATCGGACAAGTGGTGGATACGGCGTTATACGAGGCTGTATTCGGTGTCATGGAGTCGACAATTCCTGAATATGTGCTGTTGGATCAGCTCCGCGAACGGTCTGGAAACATTCTTCCCGGTGTTGCTCCTTCGAATATTTATAAAACCGGTGATGATTCTTGGATTGCGATCGGCGGAAATGCGGATACCGTGTTTAAGCGACTAGCCGCCGTTATGGGCCAACCCGATCTTGCTAGTGATGAACGCTATGCAACCCATCAAGCAAGAGGGGAAAATCAGAAAGAATTAGATGAACTGATCGAAGCCTGGACCCAAACCAAACCATGCCATGAACTGTTAGAGCTTTTGTCGACTAATGGTGTTCCTGCAGGCCGGATTTATAATGCCAAAGACATGGTAAGTGATCCTCAATTTATCGCTAGGGAAATGATCGTCCCGTTTGAACATCCCGAAATGGGTACATTCCCCATGCCAGGGATTGTACCTAAGTTAAGTCGCACTCCAGGACAAATTCACCACGCGGGACCTACAGGGATTGGGGAACACAACCGAGAAATCTACTGCGATTGGCTAGGAATGGAAGAGTCTGAGTTTCTTACATTGCAATCTGAGGAGGTGATCTAACGCTTATTTTACCGTGGAGGGACCAATCATAAGGGAGGTAGTTATATTAATGGGTAAAGAAGTGCTTGCAGGACCTAGGTTAGACCGCTTACCAATGACCAAAATGCATCGTTCCATTTTGTATCTTTTAGCGGGCGGTGGATTCTTTGACGGATTTGATCTTTATATTGCAGGGTCTGTACTTGCATCCATGGTGGCTTTAAAATTTTCTTCAGTTGCAGAGAATGCATCTTTTATATCAAGCACGTTCTTCGGTTTATTGATTGGGACACTTATTGCTGCAGTAGTCGGTGATCGTTTTGGACGAAAATTCACATTAAAATACTCGCTCTTGGTGTACGGAATCGCAACCATATTATGTGCGGTTTCCCCAACATTTGGATGGTTGATTGTTTTTCGTGTCATCGCGGGTTTAGGTTTAGGGTCCGTCATTGTCGTGGGTTATGGAATGTGGGTGGAGTTCGCTCCGAGGCGAACGAGAGGCTTCTGGACGAGTGCCCTCTCTTTTTTGATCAACCTTTCCCAGCCGGCAGCCGCGTTAGTGGCCTTATATTTAATTCCTGAATATGGCTGGCGGATTATGTTTTGGATTGCTGGAATTCCGCCTATTATTATATGGGCTCTGCAAGTCCGATATTTGCCGGAATCCCCGCGTTGGTTGGAGCAAAAGGGCAAATACGAGGAAGCGGAAAAAGTTCTTGTTCAATTTGAGCAATTAGTTCCTAATCTGGCTCCCGTTGAATCAGTCCGGCAACCTGCTTCAAAAGCGGCGAATCCCAAACAAATCCAATCGATATGGTCTCCTGGCATCCGCAAAATAACTATTATGTCAATTATTATCTCTACGATTATGATGACCACGTGGTATACTTTTACTGCATGGATTCCTACGTTTTTCATTACACAAGGTTTCTCCGAGGTCAAAACCTTTACGTTTTCCTTGGTCATTATGCTTGGTGCGATTCCTGGGAATGCATTGTCCGCCGTGCTAGCCGACCGCTTGGGACGCAAATATACGTTAGCTTTTATTTCTGTTTTTCTGGGCGTCATTGGCCTATTTTATGGCTCGGCGAGCAGCCCTGCCGCAATTATGAGTCTTGGGTTCATCTTTGTAATGGGCGGCAACATTCTAATAGCCATTGTTTTGGCAAGCTACGTCCCTGAATTATTCCCTACTTCAGTTCGGATGACTGGTTCTTCTGTGGCCAATGCCTTTAGTCGGGCTGGAACGATTCTTTCTCCTTATCTCATTGCCTACCTGTTTACCTATGGTGGTCAACATGCCGTTTTCTGGTTTTCCTTTGCTTTATATATAATCATGGCTATCACCATTTTGGTACTGGGCAGTGAGACGAAAAGGCTCAGCCTTGAAGATATTGAACAAAAAGAGATTCTCTTTAATGAAAGCGCTTCACACTCCCTGTAAATTATGATATCGGGAATACCTCTCTTTGCTTAACACCGGGGTATTCCCCTTTTTTATTCCCAATTATGTTATATTTATCTTATTACCTTTTTGAATAAGAAAACGGAGTCGATTAAAATGGCTGATTCGTATGAAACCATCCGCACCTGGATCATTCGGGGCGACTTGCAACCAGGTCAACGATTACTAGAAACCCAATTGGCAGAACAACTAGGCATGAGCCGAACTCCTGTACGTGAGGCTTTACGTCGATTGGAAATCGAGGGACTTATTCAGTTCGCGCCTAACAAAGGGGCTGTCGTTAAAAAATATACAAAGGAAGAACTTAATCACATTTTTAACCTGAGGGTATTGCTGGAGGGTTATGCTGCTCAGCAGGCAGCTCAAAACCGCAAGGAGCATCATTGTGAGGAAATTGCCTCATTGAATGAAGAGTTTGAAACCTTTTATGGTATCGTTAAATCCCAAGGTATAATGGAAGGACATGTCGATAGATTTGTCGCAATCAATGAAAAATTTCATCGTCTAATTTGGAATGCCACCGGAAACCCCCAACTCCTTGTTATGCTCGAACGAATCATGGTAATTCCTCTTGTCTATAAGACGTATGATAAATATTCCTATGAACAAGTTGGGAATTCTCTGTCCGCACATACGACAATTGGAACCGCCATCATCAATAGAGATTCCATACGTGCAGAAATTGCCATGAAGGAGCACATCCTTGCCGGACGTGACTATGCTTTTACTTTTTTGTCTTACCGCCAACAAAATGCGGATTTCCCACGCTAAGCCCTTTTTTCATATAAAAAAGCCGGCCGCTTCCCTTTTTCTCCCTGGCGACCTGTGCAGCAAGCTTAGCTTCAAACGTTGACTTGCGCAGTCAAAGAGTAGAACTAATCATTCCCACACAGTCATCAACAAAAATGGACTGCAAAAGGGTTTTTCTGGAGTCAGGAATGATTGGTTCTGATTTTTGGTTTATCATGGAACGTTTATAAAAAAATTACATGCCGTCTATTGTTAATCTATAGACTGAAAACAGACGGTATGTGATAACTTGTAGCTTGTAGGTATTAGCCACTGAAAAGACGGAATAACACAAAATCATTTATAAAAGTTTTAACGTTGTCCTGAATAGCACCTCGCACCCAAGGGCAACATCTTCAAATGAACTCCATTCATTCGGATGATGACTTATACCATTCTTACTCCTGACAAAAATCATTCCAATATCGGTGAGTTCCCCCAGCACCATCGAATCATGCGCAGCTCCGCTTGGTAATTCATAAACAGGATACTGTAATTCTTTCAGCGAATCTTTTACTGCTTTCATCACGCTTGGTGAACTCATCACAGAAGATAGGGATTGAACCTGCCTAATTTCACACTTTAACCCACGGTTTGCAACTAGGGATTGGATGGAATCATAGATTTTAGTAACGGTATTTATACGGCGCTCATTCGTTATATCCCGAACATCCAGTGTAAAATCCACTCTCCCGGGAATAACATTACTGCTTCCAGGCTTTACTTCCAATTTTCCTACTGTCGCCACACTTCCGCTACTGTCCTGTGCGATTTTCTCAATCGCTAGTATACATTCTGCTGCTGCTGTTAAAGCATCTTTTCTCTCTGTCATCCAGGTCGTACCTGCATGCCCCGCTTCACCTGTAATGGTTACTTCGGCCCATTCTCCACCCGAGATCCCCGTCACGACTCCAACAGCTAAATCTTCATTTTCTAACACTTTTCCCTGCTCAATATGTACTTCAAGATAAGCTTTTACGTCCTTTTTACTTACCTGAGCTTGTTCTATATGGTCTGGATTAATTTGATTAAAATATTCCCCTTCTAGACTGGCTTGCCTCATGGCCTCCAGGTAGGTGATTCCATCTTTATCTTTTGCGGAAGATAAATTTTCCTTTAATTTTTCCGTGACTTCTGTCCCAACTAAGGCGGTGCTGCCTACAAAAGCATAATCAAAACGAGCACCTTCCTCATCGGTTAAAGATACAACCTTTATCGTTCTTTCAGGTTGGATTCCTTTATCTTTCAACGTACAAAGCACCTCAACCCCCATTAGAACACCCATGGCGCCATCGAACCGACCGCCTGAATTTACGGTATCCAAGTGAGAACCAATCAGAATGGCAGGTAATTCGGGATTTTTACCGAGTATTTGCCCAAAAATATTCCCCGCTGCGTCCATATAAGGGGATAAATCCGCTTGTTCCAGTAGTTTCAAGAACATTTTTCGTGCTTCGATATCCTTTTGGTCAAAGGATGTTCGAGTGACCCCGCCATTGTCTCCTTCTCCTATCTTTCCAAATGCCATTATTTGGTTCCAAAGACGGTTTCCATCTATCGTTAAATTCTCCATGAAATTTGCTTCCATATGATTAAATTCTCCCTTCGTTTGAATGTTTAGTATAGAGAAAATCCTGCTGTTTCCTTCCGAAAAAAGCAGGATTCCTTATGTTTTTATTGGTGACGACTGATAAAGTTAACGGTTTATCTCTCCAATAATTTAAGCACGGATTGAACCATTAATTTTACTCCAATTTTAATGGCCTCTTCGTCTACCATAAATTTCGGGTGATGCCAGCCATATTTAATTCCTTTTTCTTCATTTCCTGAACCAAGCCACACATAACAGCCAGGTACTTCTTTTTGGTAAAAAGAAAAGTCCTCACCACCCATGGTTGGTTCTGCCCGTACCGTATTGTCTTTCCCAACAATTGTCTCAGCGGCTGACTGAACAATTTCGGCCACCTGGGCATCATTATAGACAGCAGGCAGTAGAAACTCATACTTAATTTCTACTTCCCCACCATGGGCTGCCACGGTATTTGTAACCAGTTGAGTGAATACCTCATAGATTTTCTTTCTCACTTGTTCGTTAGACGTTCTAACCGTTCCTTTGAGAATCGCCTTATCCGGAATGACATTATTTGTCATCCCTGCTTGGAAGGAACCGATGGTGACAACTGCCGATTCCTTAGAAGAAATCGTACGGCTGACCAATGTTTGCAGCTGACTCACAACGGCACTGCCAATAACGATCGGATCAATGGTTTTCTCTGGAAGCGCAGCATGTCCGCCTTTCCCTTTAATGGTTAGGGTAAAATCATCTACACTTCCCATTAAAAATCCTTCCTTCACACCGATCTGACCAACAGGAAGTTCGGGAACATTATGAAGACCGATAATGGAACTTACCCCCTCCAATAGTCCTTCCCGGATCATAGATTCCGCTCCGCCTTCAAATTCTTCAGCTGGCTGGAACAAGATCCGAACATTTCCAGGGATAAGATCCTTCAATTCTTCTAAAATTACCGCTGCCCCAAGTGCAATCGTAGTATGAACATCATGGCCGCACATATGACTTACACCATCTATTTTTGAACGAAATGGAACATCTGCTTCTTCTTGAATGGGAAGTGCATCAATATCGGCCCGAATGGCAACTGTTGGTCCCTGACCCATTCCCTTTACTTCCGCAGCGGTGCCAGTCGCTAAGCTAAGTGGTATTTGTTGAATCCCATATTCATGTAACCAGCCGTTTATTTTTTCGGTTGTTTTAAACTCTTGATTACTAATTTCAGGATACATATGAAGGTTCCTTCTTATTTCCACTAATTTAGGAAACCATTCTTCTACTTTATCATGAATCATTGAGGTTATTTCTGTTTTTGAAACTTTCACCATATGGGCTCCTCCTCTATCTAATATGCCCTAAAAATTCCTTCGTCCGATCATGCTTTGGATTTACAAAAATGTCTTTTGGAATTCCTTGTTCCATAATATTTCCGCCATCCATAAAGATCACCCGATCCGCTACCTCTTTAGCAAAAGCCATTTCATGTGTAACGACGACCATGGTCATCCCTTCCTTTGCCAACTGCTTCATGACCGAAAGTACTTCCCCGACAAGTTCAGGATCTAGTGCAGAAGTAGGTTCATCGAAAAGCATGATAGTTGGGTCCATGGCTAATGCCCGTGCAATGGCGACACGCTGCTTTTGCCCTCCAGATAAACGGTTTGGATATTCATCCGCTTTTGCTTCAAGCCCCACTTTTTTTAGAAGCTCGATTCCTTTTTTCTTTGCTTCTGCTTTTGTCATTTTTTTCAATAAAACAGGAGCTTCCATAATGTTTTGCAAAACGGTCATATGTGGAAAAAGATTAAACTGCTGAAAAACCATTCCGATCTCTTGACGAAGTTTATTCAACGCAGCCTCTTTGTCTTCTACCATTTTCCCATTAATCGAAATACTCCCACCATCAATTGACTCTAATTGATTCATACAACGAAGGAAGGTACTTTTCCCTGAACCACTAGGTCCTATGATTACCACTACTTCACCTTGTGAAACATGTAAATCGACACCCTTTAAAACCACTAACTCACCAAAAGATTTACTCACATTTTTGCATGTTATCATTCATAAGCACCTACCTTTTTCTCCACTTTTCCAACGATAAATGACATGATCGTAGTAAGCACTAAATAGATTAAACCAACTAATACAAAGATCTCCATATATCGGTACGTACTACTAATGATTTGCTGACCCGTCCTGAGTAAATCGTATAAAGCGATCGTTGATACAAGGGAAGATTCTTTAATTAAGGCAATAAATTCATTTCCCAGAGGCGGAAGCATGCGGCGAAACGCTTGTGGTATAATAACCCGTCTCATCGCTTGTCCATAACTTAATCCAAGCGACCTTGCTGCTTCCATTTGTCCCTTATCAATCGACTGAATGGCGCCCCTGGCAATTTCCGCTATATAGGCAGCTGCATTAAGTGACAATGCGATGCAGGCAGACACAAAAGGCGGCATTGTTAATACGGGAAAAACAGAAGGGATCGCGAAATGGATGATTAATAATTGCACTAAAAGTGGAGTTCCTCTAATCACCCAAATATAAAATCTGCTAATTTGTGAAAATACTTTATTGCTAGAAACACGGCCGAGACCAAAGAGTAATCCTATAATACTTCCTGCTATTACCCCAATAACGGCAATTTCAACTGTTACCAATGCCCCTTGTAATAAGTAGGGAAGATACGTTAATGCAAATGATAGAAAGTCCTTCATTTCCCTCTCTCCTTTTGAAAAAACAAGACGGATAAATCAGCATTCCGATTTATCCGTATCCTTTTTATTCCTTAGATTTATCTGTTCCGAACCATTTCTTACTAACTTCTGCGTAGGTTCCGTTATCCTTTGCAGCTGCAATTGCTTTTTGTAATGCTGCTTCAAGGTCGTTATCACCTTTACGTACAGCAATCCCTACTGGAAGACTTTGGAATGAACTACCTACCACATCAAACGCATCAGGTTTGGACGTTTTGTAGTAACGACCAACCGCTTCTGCAACAATAACTCCCTGTAAACGTCCAAGACCTAAGTCATTAAATACATCTGTATAACCGTTGTATGTCTTTAATTCTTTAATTCCCTTAATCTCTTTCGCTGCACTTTCACTAGTTGTACCTAATTGAACACCGACTGTTTTTCCAGAAAGATCTTCTTTCGTTTGAATCTTTAGTGGATTGCCTGTTTTTACTGCAACCACTTGACCTAATTTCATGTACTCGACAAAATCAACCTTTTGCTTTCTTTCATCTGTAATATTCATGGATGACATAATAATGTCATATCGTTTAGCGTCTAATCCTGGTAAAATTCCATCCCATGCAGTTGGTACAAATTCTACCTTCACACCAAGCTCTTTTGATATTGCAGTTGCAAGGTCAATGTCAAAACCTACTAACTTGTTTTGATCATCACGGTATTCCATTGGTGGAAATGTATCATCTACCGCAATTTTAATAACGCCTTGCTTTTTGATATTTTCATAGGTATTACCTTTGGATCCTTTTTGACTCTGCTCGCTTTTCGATTGTGCAGGTAATTTAGGCTGAGTACCGCATGCAGTTGCCATTAGAGCCACTGCTGCAATTATTAAGAACTGGATGACTTTCTTCATGTTGTTATTCCTCCCCTATTCCACTTTATTCCTTTACTGATTTATCACAGTAAAATGTTTTATTTATGTAATCTATTGTAATTTTATACACAAAAAAATACAATACCTTCAATAAATGTTTGATTAATAAAATTATTTTAATTATTATGATAATAATTAAAAAGGGGTTATTAACCTCTAATCCAAACAAAAAAACACTCACAAACATGGAGAAAACAATGTTTGTGAGTGTTACGTTTAATAATCAATGAGCTATTCCCCCTCAATAGATTCTTATTTTAATATACATTATTCTTTATTGAAAATCGAAGTTTGTTTACATAATAATTTTTAAATGATTTGTGAGCTTTTCCTTTTTCATTACTTTCACTTATTTCATTGTTTAAGCAATCCATCTCCTTTTCTATTAAATTCGGTATGATACAGGGCAACTTTTAACAAGCATTAGTGCTTATTTGGTATTTCTTCGGACAACATCACATTTTTTTGGTTTCCTCTTGTCCGAAGTTGGTTCGACTTCGGACACAACCTCACTCTTTTGGCTTTGTCTTTTCCAAAGTTGGTTCGACTTCGGACACAACCTTACTCTATTGGCTTTGCCTTGTCCGAAGTGGGTTCGACTTCGGACACAACCTCGCTCTTTTGGCTTGGCCTTGTCCAAAGTTGGTTCGACTTCGGACACAACCTCGCTTTCTTAGCTCCTCCTTGTC
>NZ_JAGGQG010000008.1 GCF_018613415.1 Bacillus sp. ISL-18
ACACAATTATATGGACTTAATCGATAAGAAAGGTTCATAACCCCTGTATGCAACAAGAAGGCGAGCTCCGACAGATAAGAAAGGTTCATAACCCCTGTACGCAACAAGAAGGCGGAGCTCCGAAAGATAAGAAAGATTCATAACCCCTGTACGCACCACGAAGGCGGAGCTCCGACAGATAAGAAAGGTTTATAACCCCTGAACAGCCCTAGGGATATCACAAATCAATGTTAATAAATCGTATTGATTCAGGTAATTGGAAGATTTACAGATTTGTAATTTTGGCTTTTGTCAAAACCATGACAGATAGTCTCTCTATTTGCCAACAATCTGCTTGCTGTCAATATCTTTACCAAAAATATGGTCACCCAACCACGCGGACAAGCAATTCCTAAATTCCTCTGGAAGGGGCTCTTCTAACAGCTGCTTATAAATTTTCAAAGGGTTAGAGGCGTCCATGATGCCGGTCCAGCTTTTTAAAATATGAGTCATATCTTTGATGACATGAAATTCCGCCTCACCTGACACAGAAGGAATAACTTGTTCACAGGCAGCGAGCGGTACCTGGCAATCCTTTTCACCGGCAATAACAAGAACAGGGCAGGTGATTTGGCGAAGGTCTGTAAATACATCATATTGGTAAAACTCTCGCAGCCATTTAGCGGGAAATTTCTTTCCGAATACCCTCATGGTCTCCGCAGTGCTGTTCAATACTTTTCTATCAAATTTAGCATTTGTCTTTTTTGCTTTTTCTGTTGCATGTAATGTCCGAATCAGCCACCCCTTAAATCCGCCAAGTTGATTTAAGGCATCATACGCCTGCTGGCGCTGCCAGTTTATGATTTCCTGCATAGGCATCGCCCCACCACATAAAAGGATCACTCCGACAGACGGTTCCTGGACATAAACCGCTGGTGAAAGCTGCGCCCCCTCACTGTGGCCAAGGATAATGGTTTGGTTTTCATTTACTTTTGGATGCTGTTTAAGAAAGCGAAGGGCAGCGGTTGCATCGTTTGCCAAGTCCCGGAATCCACGTGTATAGGCGTCACCCTCACTTTGGTGGGTGCCGCGTTTGTCATAGCGCAGGGTAACAAAACCGAGCCCTGTTAGGAATTCAGCTAAATCTTTATAGATCCCCATTTTGAATTTTGGGACGTTGCCATCACGGTCACTCCCGCCACTTCCGGGGATAATCAGGACAGCAGGATAAACTTCCTTTGTTCCAATCGGTATGGTAAGTGTACCTGAAAGTTTTACTTCACTTTGAATGACAGCATTCTCTTCTTTGATTTTATAACTCATAATCCGCTCCTTTTCCCCACATTCGGGATTATAATTGTTGAATCGTCCGTTTTCGGCCTTTACCAGGTGTCTTAATAATGTATTTCTGAAAAACAACTCCAAGTCCTTTCAAATCAGATGCAGGATTAAATTTGCCTTTTCGTGCTTATAATCGCTTATTGCTTTATTTATTATCATTATTAATAATGATAATAAAACATTTAGGGATAAATGTAAACGGATATTTAAAAATTTACGATTCCAGAACGTAACTTATTTCATCGAGTTGATGAATGCTCGTTTTTTTATAATTTCAAATTATAGTTTTTTAACAAAAAGACCGAATAGTTTCTTCAGTCGTAATATCTTGTATTGGAATTTACTTCCGGCTTACGCTTCACCATGTTGGGCACAATTCCTGTTTGTTTTAACCGTTTCGGCTGGTGGAACAAACGAATAAAGGGCTGTCTGCAAACCAAGATGGTTAAATCCGTTGCTTTAGCCAAGTACCGATAAAGAAAGGAAAATCCATGCCGCCGTCGATGTACCGTGAATAGTAAGAAGAAGCAAAGAGCCTGCAATCATGCAGGAGTTCCCTTGATAAAAAATGAAAATAAAACCAATGTCACCCCAGTTAACACCACTTTCCAAAGACAGCAAAAACAAGAGCAGCTTAAAATGGACATATATGTTATCATTTTTTATCGGATAAGGGGAGTAAGTATATTATGAGATTACAAAATAAAACGGCTATTGTTAGGTGCTGCTTCTGGTATGGAGAAATCATGGAGAAACCAGGTTTTATTGAAACCCCAATGATAAGTAATTATACTTCTAATGAAGAGGTTAAAAATGAACTTACATCAGGAATTCCATTAAGGTACTTAGGAAACCAGAAGATGTAGCTTATGCAGTGCTATTCCTAGCTTCGGATGAGGCAAGATTTATTACAGGTGCAGAATTTATTATTGATGTGGTCAGTCGATAAAATAGTAACCTTAGATAAATCTTAATTAATAGAGCTACCCTATATTTTGGGTAGCTTTTTTTTAGCCATAGTTTCAACAATCGGGCGCTATTCTTCAAGAAGGAGAATAGCTTACTTTTATTGAAGTATAGGTGCAGTTTAACTTAAGAAGATAGTAGGCAGACAAGAAAAGCGTTTTTTGTGGGATGGTGGGAGAGTTGTGAAGAAAACTAAGCTAAAATCTTACTTTCAAAAATAACTTCGGTAATGATATAGCATTACGACAAATGTGATAATGGTATAAGAAAGTGATGTGAAAAAAGCAATAGTAGGTTTGAATTCAAAGTTCTGTCCTTCCATTTTCATTCCCGTTGTTCCTTGAACGGTCATATCCGTAAGCCGTGATGTAAAACCACCTTTAGAGGTAGAAAACCAAATAATGATTGATACAATCATTCCAACAAGAAACGAATAGTCGATGAATTTTGTATGAGTAAGGTAAGTAAAGCTAAGACTCAACCCTAATAAAACAATTAAAGTGATTAAGATGTTTATGATTATCTTCATAAGTTATTGTCTCCCCCTTGAATTTATCTGTATATTTAAACAATAACATAAAATGGATATTTTACCTATAAAGTGTTATTTCTTCTCGTGAGAAAGCGCAACCGCAATCATCGAAGTATTCAAAGGATTCAGCAACGTTCCCATTCTCATTAGAACATAAAAAAGAAACGGTTTTTCCCGTCTAACTATTCAATATATCTAAGTTGTCTGATTCATAGAAAAAGCTTCAGATTACATCATATTAGGGATAAATATGTTGGTAAAGAAATAATAACCAAGTGCACCGACTATTACACCAACAAGCACTAAAAATAGGGGGAAAATATTCTTCTTCATCATCTATCTCCTTTTTACTAAATTTTAACATAAATTGCTAGAAAAGGGATGTATGTAGAAATCTTTATGAACATGGCAGGAAGTACAACAAATAGGTGCATGCAGAAGACTTAAATGATAAGATAAGGTAAAATTTACTTACTATTAGAATGAGTTGATGGAGGGGTATTGAAGTTGCATAGAAATAAAGAATTACATTCGTTTCTATTGGCTAAGGCAAGAGATCTAACAGAGGAATGGTATAATTCTCTAAATAAAAATGACCCTTCAGGAGTATATGCCTCGGATGACCCTAACGTAATCAATACTCTAAAAAAACAAAACTTTGATTTTCATTTACATCTTTGTGAGGTTTTTATTAAAGAGGAAACAGCGTTCGTAGAAGAATTTCAAAAATGGATCCATTCGATTGCGCAAGATCCCCAGCATTTAAAGACACCCATTCATTTTATGTTAAGAGAATTTTTCAGGGTTCGGGAACAGTACCTCGATTATATTAAAGATTTTGTCGCTCTACATATGGATCAGTTTTCCAATGAAGTGATCGATAGCTGGAATCGAGTGATTGTAAAAGCTTTTGATAAAGTTATGTTAGGATTTGTCGAAGAGCATCAATACTATCTGCAAAGAAAACTATCTGCGCAACGGGAACTTATTCAGGAGTTAAGTTCTCCGGTTATTTCTCTTACTAACGAGGTAGCGTTACTTCCTCTGGTGGGTGAAATAGATACAAGACGGGCAAATGTAATGCTTGAAAAAGCATTGAACCAGTGTGCTCATCTGGAAGTGGATTTTCTTGTTATTGATTTATCAGGCGTTCCCATGATTGATACAATGGTAGCACATCAAATTTTTCAACTGATAAAAGGATTGGAATTAATGGGGGTAACATCTACTCTTTCAGGAGTTAGACCTGAGATCGCACAAACAGCAGTACAGCTAGGACTCGAATTTAATGGTGTTTCTACCTATTCCACTCTACGCCAAGCACTGAATTCGATGGGAATTGTCAAATGATAGCATTTTTTTGTTTGTCGATTAGCTACCACAAACGGTAGCTTTTTTATTTAAAATGGCTCTGTTAAAGAACAATGTTGATTTCTTATTGAACTAGCGGAACAGTTTAGATGAAGAACAAAATTAAAACCCATTCTAAACAGAATGAGTTTTGTCTTTCTCACTAGTAGTCGCTGTATTAGTCGCAGTATGCGTGTTCAATCCTTTTGTAACCAATGGCATAAAGTAATTAAGAATCGGACCGCCCACACAAACAGTAAAGATAGTACCAATACCAATTGGTCCATTGAATATGAAAGCCATTGTCAGGAATAGCAGATAAATTAATGTTTTAGAGAACATCATGCTCATTCCAGTTATTTCTCGAATTATTAACATTAAATGGTCAACAGGAATTGGTGCAAAATTTGTTTGTAAATAGATTGCAGTTCCTAATCCTATAACGATTAAGCCTAACCCGAAAAAAACAAATTTGGTGAACCATTGTTCAGGTGTCATGAAATGATTTAATAAGAAAAGCCACATATCGATACCAAAACCAGTTATAAAGGATGTGATTAAACCCAAAAATTCTGGTCTTTTTCTTTTTAATAACGAATTGCAAAAAATCAGTAATAAGGCAATTACGATTTCCCAACTTCCTACAGTAAGACCAACCTTTTTAGATAACCCTACCAGGAGTGCATCAAAAGGAGACGTTCCAAGGTTTGAATGTATAGTGAATGAAATTCCAAGGGTTAAGATAAGAATTCCTAATCCATAAAATATATATTTTGTTTTAAACTGTCTGTTCATCATTGTTGAATAGTTTTTTTACCATTAAAATATGTGGAATCCCATCTTCCATAAACACGTTGGAAGAAGTATGATAGTCCTGTTTTTTATAAAAACCCTCTGCTTGTGTTTGACCGTGCAATTTAACCACGGATACTCCTTTTTCTTCGGCAATATCTTCCAAGGCTTTGATAATAACTTTCCCAATACCCAATTTACGGAATGGCTCTAATATACAAATTCTCTCCAACTTACCAGAGTGATCAACAACCCTTATTCTGCCCGTCCCAACTGGTTGGTCGTTGAAATAGACTAGTATATGTTGACATTGCCCATTAAGTGTGTCAAATTCATCAAATTCATCTTCTAGAGGAACGCTTTGTTCCTTCACAAATACTTGTTTCCGAATAGCAAATGCTACCCTTAAATCTTCCTCAATCATTATTCTTTTTGCATACATTATTTTCAGTCCTTTTAAATGAATGTTTTTATTGCAAATGCAATAATATTAGATTAAATTTAATTTATATCATTTTTATAGTAAATGCAACAAAAAAATATAGGTTTAAGGAGATTTACTGAAATAAGGGCTTCAAATGAAGCCCTTATTTGGCTATTAATTTGATTATTTTTGATAAGCGTTTAAGACCATCTTCTATACTTGGAAGAGATGCAAATGAATAGGAAATACGAAGAAACTGTTCGGCTTGATGATCATAAACATTTCCTGGATTCAGTAAAATTCCTTCTGTAAGGGCCATTTCAAATATTTTTCTCATCGAAATGGACGGTAACAACCGCAGCCAAATATAAAATCCTCCAGTTGGTTTATCCCAAACGGCAAGATCAGAAAAATACTTGTTCAAAGTAGCTAACGTAAAATCTCGTCGAGTTTTCAGTTGTTTTCTTACTTCTTGAAGATGTTCATGGTAAAGTCCACTGGAAAACCATTCAGCAGCTGCCCATTGTGATAAAGAACTAGATCCATAATCGGTTTGCATTTTAATATCGGCTAAGTGCTCCACTACTGGTTCTGGACCCACAATCCAACCGATACGAAGACCGGGACTTAACGATTTCGATAAACTTCCCAAATAAAGGACAAGTCCATGTTTGTCAAAAGCCTTAATGGGTTTTGGCGGAATCTCATCCAGCCATAATTCCCGGTACACATCATCTTCAATTAGGGGCAGTTGTTCTTGTTGGCAAGTATCTAGTAAATGTTTACGTCTTTCGAAAGTCATTAAGGTCCCAGTAGGATTATGAAATGTTGGGATGGTATAGAGTAAAGCAGCATTTTGTTGTTTTTTATATGCTGGAATTAGCTTGGTTTGAATTCCTTCTTTGTCCATAGGAATCCCCATTAAACGCATACCTGCTGACTGAAAGACATTTAACGAATGAAGATAGGATGGCTTTTCTGTTAGTACGGTAGAACCCTTATGTAATAAACCCACACTTATAAGCTGTAGGGCCTGTAATGCACCTGACACGATTAAAATGGAAGAAGGAGAAGCATGAATTCCTATGGTCCTCAAATAGGTTGCGATTTGTTCTCGTAAGGGCAGCAATCCCTTTGGTTCTTCATAGCCATAAGAAATTTCTTTATTTGACAATTGCTGAAAAACTTTTTTCATAGATTGGCTAGGGATTAGATTTGGAGATAATTCTCCAGTTCCTAGACGAATAATGTTCGGAGTAAATTCAGCATGATTTATTTCTTGAATCGTTGGCAAGTTTGGCTGGTGAGTTCCGAACTTTACATACGAATTCCAATCAGGAGGCGGGGTAGTAGCTAACAGGTTCCACGTGTTGTTTATGACTCTTGTGCCGCTGCCGCTTTTTCCCTCGATAAGTCCTTCGGCTATTAATTCGTCATATGCGGTTACAATGGTGCTTCGATTGACTTCTAAACGTTTGGCCAACGTCCGCTGGGGAGGGAGCTTATAGCCGATTGTCCACTCGCCATTGGCTATTTTTTCTTTCATAAAGTCTGTTATTTGTTTATGTAATGGTACTGGTGATGATTTATTTGGTTTCCAATCGGTGTTAAACATAAGTTGGTCCTCCTTTTTGTTTTTATTATATAACTTGGTTGGTTTGGATTCCATCCAATTGGTTGGAGACAAAAGCAAAATTTCCTACTAAAATAAGACTCGTTGATCGATACAAGAAAGGGCGTAAATTAGAATGTTAGAACCATTTTTTCATGGATTTATTCTTGCGCTAGGGCTGATCCTACCCCTTGGCGTGCAAAATGTGTTTGTTTTTAATCAAGGGGCCCTGCAGCCGCGATTTGTTCAGGCACTACCAGTCATCCTAACAGCTTCTTTGTGTGACACTTTATTAATCTTGGTATCTGTTTTGGGTGTTTCATTTCTGATTTTAGGTTCATTTTGGATAAAAATGATCTTAATTGGAGCAGGTTGTATTTTTTTACTCTATATGGGATGGATCACATGGAATAGTAAACCAAGTAATGTAAGTGAAGAAAGCAGGAATAAATTTTCCTTAAAGAAACAAGTAGTGTTTGCAGCCTCGGTTTCCTTACTGAACCCTCATGCAATCATGGACACTGTGGGTGTTATTGGCACAAGTTCAATAAGGTATCAAGGGGAAGATAAAGTAATCTTTGCTTTTGCTTGTATTTTGGTTTCATGGCTTTGGTTTTTTGGACTTTCACTGATGGGGCGTTTGACTGGAAAGCTTGATCAATCTGGCAACTTTTTGTTGGTGTTAAATAAACTATCTGCCTTAGTCATGTGGGGGGCAGCAGTCTTTCTTTTGTATACTTTAGTGAGTAAATAGAACAAGTTAATAGGTACCAAGTATAGGAGGAATTATGGATACATTATAGAATATCTATTATATAGGGAGTGGATCATCGCTTAAATGGATGGAGCAAGGTGGTTTCCCTAAATCGTAAAGTTCATCTAAAAAAACATAGGGGATTACAACATGTTGAAAGAATGGAAAAAGATCTTACTGCTTGCCATACCTTCGATTGCTTCCTTTGCTTCCTCGACACTTACAGGGACCATCAATCTGATATTAGTGGGTCAATTAAGTGCTCTGGCGATTGCGATCGTGGGGGTTTCGAACATTATTATGTATAATGCCTGGGCATTATTTTCAGGCATAGGACATACGACCAATTATTTAGTGGCTCAAAATTACGGATCCAATACCATGAAAAAAGGCGTGGAACGTACCTATATCGCTTTTTATCTTTGTATAGCCGCTGCGACACTGGTGTTAGTGGTTGGTTTACTATTTCCAGAAGCGATTTTTAAGCTGTTGGGAAGTTCACCTGAGATGATTAGACAAGGGAAAAGTTATCTTCAATTTCGTTTCTTTGCGATGGTATTTTCAATCTTTACCTTTGTTATTCATGGATTTCTTCGCGGGATTGGAGATACCAAAATTCCGATGATTAGTACCATATTAGGTGGAGCCGTCATGATTTTTCTTACTTATGGGCTAACCTATGGACATTTTGCTCTTCCTAAATTAGGTTTGATTGGGGCAGGGATTGCCTTTTATATGGGAGAATTGGTTACGTTTCTTATTTGCGCTTATTTCTATTTCATAAAATTGCACCAAAAATATGAAACACGCACAAGAATTGCCTTCGATCGAGCAGAAGGAAAACTAATTTTTGCTGAAAGTGCCAAATTAGGAATACAGGAATTTTCGATGGCTATGGCCATGTTTGTCTTTACAGCATTTGTGACAAGATTAGGGACCAATGCGTTAGCAGCCAATGAAGTGGCCTTAAGTGTCATGAGTCTTGGATTTATGCCCGCTTTTGCGTTTGGATCAACAGCAACTATTCTGGTTGGTCAAGAAATCGGGAGAAAGAACCCCAAATTAGGAAGAAAAGCAGGGACAAACACCGCCATTTTAGGGTGTATTTTTCTATTGATTTTAGGTATGATTGAATTTTTTTGGGCAGTACCGATTGCGAAAATTTATACCCATGATGTCCAAGTCTATAAAGTAGCCGCAGAATTAGTGATGATTTCGGCATTTTTACAATTGTTTGACGGACTATTAAATTTTTATGCCGGTGGTCTTAGAGGAATTGGGGACACATCGTTTTTATTAAAAATCTCTTTGTTATTGGGATGGTTATTTTTTGTTCCACTCAGTTATGTTTTCACGTTTATGCTCGATTGGGGCAGTATGGGTGCATGGATCGCCTTATACTCTTATCTCACGGTATTTGGAGTAAGCGTGATGATTCGCTTTTATCGAACAAATTGGGATTCGATTCAGTTAAAATCGGTTAAAAAGGAATACCAGGACAATGTAATTTAAAATCGGAAGAGTTTTTCCTTCAAGCAATATCTAAATAGGGAGTTGATAAAATATGTCAGCTCCCTTTATACTTCTTTAATTATCAACTTTGGATTATCAACAGCATCACTAATACGAGCGTGATTTGCGTCATAATAATTTGGTTGATTTTCATTGCAAAAAATAGAACCCCAGGATTTCCTCCAAATGACTCTCAGACAATCTTTGCAAAATTTCTTCCCCATGTAAGGTTAATTGAATTAATACACTCCGTTCATCATCAGGGTTACTCGTTCTTGTGATAAGGTCCTGCCGTGAACAGCGGTTGATCAGCCCTACACATGCGTTATGCGTAATAAAGTAGATTTTCCCATTCTATACTAGTTGAAGACAAGCACCAACCTTTTTTTCTCATATATATGAAAAGATTTAAAGATCATTAATGTACGACAAGGGTTATTGGTCTTATCTGCGGCTTGTGCCATTGATAGCCCAAGTAAAAGCCTGGTGGTTTTTGGAAGTCATTCGGGTCTACAAGGCTTTTATAAAATAATTAAAATTTTCTTATTTTATTTTTCTTGTTAATTGACTAATTATAACTGATATATGTAAAATACATATATAGTAATTTCGTTAAATGAAAGCACAACCAAGATTATTGGACTCTACATACCTTCGTTTCATAGGAGGGGAAAAAATAGAGAAATTTAACAAAGAACATGAGGAGGAATGAAAATGGCACAAAAGGTAATGGAACCAAAAGAAGAAGTTCAAAAAAAGGAAGTAAAAAAAGTAGAGGTTACAATAGTAGAGGGGCCAAAAGTTGAGTTCCAAGAAGTAGAGTCGCAAGGAGAAACAAGCTATGTTTCAGAGTCATTTATTGAAACATTTTGGGATCAATTTGAAGGTGCAATATCTCGTAATAGAGAACTTAGAGCACAAGGCCAAGATCTTTTCCTAAAAGCTATAAAGGAAACAACAAAGTTCAATGGGGTATACCGAAATACGTTTAAGGGCCTTTATGAGCAAACGACAAAAATTAATAACGATTTGCGGAATGGCTTAGTCCAAAACTCAATGGGTAAAACAAATGAATTAATTCAAGAAGTGACTGAATCTTTTAATGGTCAAGTAAACGAGGTAGCTAAAAAATTAGAGGAGTTGTATTTAACTCCATTTAACACTGCCTTTGACTTAATGGAACAATCCGAGCAGCTTGTTGAACAAAATAGTGAGTCATTCATAGAATCTACAAATGAAGCATGGAACGCTTGGGAAGCTATCACAGACAATTATTTAAAGCAAACTAGAAACATTCATCAAAATATTGCACAACGATTCGAAGATAGCTTACGTATACTGATTCCTGGAAATAAATAATGTACTAATTTAAGAAAAACAATTCTTAAGTAGATGAATTCTTCCTGTTAAGTAATATTGTTTATGGCACAAAAAAAGCAGCTTTACCTTCACTGGCACGCTGCTTTTTTTGATACATTTGAAAGTTTAAAAAAGGATAAGGTTAAGACAGTTAGAAAAGTATATGGGGGGTTTTTGTTATGAATGAACAAGAGGAAATGTTTATATAAAACATCTATAATACTAAATAAAGATACGAGTAAGATGTCCTTGAATGATATTATTGAGGAATTGGTTACTATCATTGAACAAAAAGTGAATGGATAATGGAATGGATTTGGAGAATAATCCTATTCATCATGTCCTTTACTACTATGATAAATATCTATAAAAACAAATATAAAAGCAGTGGGTTTCGTAAGCGAAAACGCACTGCTTTTAATATTTTGTTGGGAATTAATCTATCAATGGGTAAAAAAATTTGAAACTCGAATAGAGAAGCCTTTGAGATGGATAAAGTTCCTATGTTAGTTGTGACATACATCTTAGATAATTATCAGTATGAAAAATGGTGGAAGGTTCCCCAACTTTCTTGTCTAACAAACTGAGGATAGGCGGACATAAAGTTAATTATGATTAAAAATTGTTCTAGATTAGGGTACTTGTCGAATAAGAACCTATCTCCGTAAGAATAGCTGCTAATGCAAGTGGTAATTCACGTTTATATATTTCATTGCTTTTTCCCTTGATAAATATCGATTCAACATTGGACATGGGAATGCTAAAAAGGCAAGATTATGTCCGAAGATGAGCCAACTTCAGACAAGGAAGAGCCAAAAGAGTGAGGTTGTGTCCGAAGATGAGCCAACTTCAGACAAGGCAAAGCCAAAAGAGCGGGGCTGTGTCCGAAGATGAGCCAACTTCAGACAAGGAAGAGCCAAAAAAGCGAGGGTGTGTCCGAAGATGAGCCAACTTCAGACAAGGAAGAGCCAAAAGAGTGAGGGTGTGTCCAAAGTAGAGCCAACTTCAGACAAGGAATAGACAAAAGAGTGAGGTTGTGTCCAAAGTAGAGCCAACTTCAGACAGGGAAGAGCCAAAAGAACGGGGCTGTGTCCGAAGTAGAGCCAACTTCAGACAAGGAAGAGCCAAAGGAGTGAGGTTGTGTCCAAAGTAGAGCCAACTTCAGACAAGGAAGAGCCAAAAGAGTGAGGTTATGTCCAAAGTAGAGCCAACTTCAGACAAGGAAGAGCCACAAAGTACGATGATGTCCGAAGAAATACCAAAAAATCCTGAACCCCATGATTTTAATCGTGGAGATTATAAAGAAGAATTATTGGGGAGAGACGAAAGCTTATGGTATTATAAAAGAACAATGCATCTTAAAAACTTCCAAAACCTATATGAGGTATGTCGGAAAATTAATTCCGTTACTAATTATCGTTGGATTATCAATGAAAACTGTATAGAGTAAATCGTTCCCGTCTCTTTACTTTTTAAGAGGCGGGATTTTTTATTTAAAAGAAAAAGGGAAACAACTTTTGAAAATGACAAAATCCATGGCAAACCTGCTCCTATTGATTACTTCGGCACTTTGGGGATCAGGGTTTGTTGTTACAAAAATAGCTCTAGATGCACACGCATCTGCGGGATTCATCAATTTTTTCCGAGGCTTACTCTTTGTTGTGATGATTCTTATGTTTTTTTATAAAAAGATAGTTAATATGACCTTTAAGGACTTCAAAATTGGGCTAATTGCGGGATTGCTTAATTTTGGAGGGTTTATCACGCAAACAATTGGTATTGAGTATACGACTCCATCCAATAATGCGTTTATTTCATCCATATATGTGGTCATTATACCTTTCTTGGCTTGGGGTATTTATCAAAAGAAACTCCCTGTAAAAAGCTTTGTTTCCATTGCCTTTTGTTTACTTGGAATGATGATCTTAGCTGGAATATTTAACCACGCAATAACCATTAATATAGGTGACGTATATTCTTTTATTTGTGCGTTTTTCTATGCAGCTTCTATTGTATATCTC
Organism: Bacillus sp. ISL-18; assembly: GCF_018613415.1. Classification (GTDB taxonomy): domain Bacteria; phylum Bacillota; class Bacilli; order Bacillales; family Cytobacillaceae; genus Neobacillus. Next base: position 12,643 of record NZ_JAGGQG010000008.1, read on the forward strand.
AGCTACGGAGCAAGAGAGACAGATGGCAGCATTCTAGCTTTTATGCTTGCAGTTGTGCAAGGAATAGGGGGGATGTTTTTTTTCTTCTTCGTAGAGAAAGGACAACTTACAACTATCCATTGGTCTGTTGCCATCATGCCATTGTTATATATGGGAATAATCTGTTCGTTTGTTGGTCAGACAGTACAGGTTTTAGCTCAAAAGCATACTTCTGCAACAACTGCGGGATTAATTATGATGCTTGAAGGAGTGTTTGGAAGTATTTTTTCAGTAGCGTTTGGTTTTGAAGCTGTTACGGCAGAGCTAGTTGTTGGGGGGATGCTGATTATTCTATCACTTATTCTGTTAGAAGTGGACTTTAAGCAGATATTCCTCAGACCACGCAACAGCTCAGAGAGAAATAATTTCACCAATTCATAATGAAAAACAAAACGTGTCTGCATCATAATTCGAATGCAGACCTTTTTAGTTAACTCAGAAATTACAGTTAACTAAAATATTGTTATGTAAACTAAAGAAGAGTGGGGAAAAAGGACGACTTTCTTCGTGATTAAAGCAATACATGAGTATTTTACTAAACGTCCAAATAATCCTTTAAAAGATGCAATCGCTGATTGCAATATGTAACAAGCTATAGCAATGGGTGGAGTAAAGGTCACTTTATCAGCTAATTACATTTCCAGCTAGTTACCATAAAGTGAACAGGATAAAAAAAGTACATTAATCGGGGATTTAATGCACTTTTTTTAATCTTAAGCCATTTAGGTAATCAACGAACCATCGGTGTAACCTCAATTTATCTCTTCCTGTTGTTCTAAGAAACCATCCCGTTTTCCGATTAAAAATCCAATCTTCATAATTTCTTCCAAATGAATCTCAGACAACCTTTGCAAAATCTCTTCTCCATGTAAAGTCAATTGAATCAATACACTCCGTCCATCATCAGGGTTACTCGTCCTTGCTACTAGGCCGAGCTGGGAACAGCGGTCAATCAGACCTACACAGGCATTATGCGTAATGAATAAGAGATCAGCAAGCTCACGTGGTGTAACTGTATCACGCCCAGGGAATCCTTTAATGGCTAATAAGAGTTGATGCTGCTGAGGTGTCACCCCCACTTTCCGTGCCTCGGAATCACTAAAATGAAGAAATTTCTTCAATTGATATCTGAATTCAGCCAATAATTCATAGGTTTCTTTATTTAAATTTTCTGACATAAAAGTCCACCTTTCATGTTGATATTTATATCTTAACACGATATAATTTTAATACAATAAATAGATCCTAATACGATATATCACAACTAATTTTAAAGTGGGGGATTGTAATGGAATGGATTGATTACCTATCACCGAACACGGTTTCTGGCATTGTATTCTATAGCCTTTCATTTGTCGGGGTCATATTTTTAAACATAAAGGTTTATAAGTTCAAGAATTAACTACATAAACTGGAGGTTCCTTTATGGACGTAGTAAAAGCCATTCAAACACGACGTGAGATTACTAGTTTCCAAGACAAACCTGTTCCGAATGACATACTGGAAAGTATTCTGGAGGCAGGCTACCTAGCTCCTACTGGCAATAATCTCCCGTCAAGAGAATTGATTTTAGTGACAAATAAGCAGAAACTCGAGACGCTTGAAAAAACAACCCCCTACATGGAGTGGTTAAAAGAAGCTTCTGCCGCAATTGTCATTACAGGGCGCCCAGACGTAAGTAAATACTGGGTTCAAGATGGGTCTATTTCTTCCTCTTTTATGTGGTTGCGAGCAACAGAACTTGAATTGGGTGTTGGCTTTGGGGCGGTTTATCATTTTGAAGATGCGAAAGAATCGGCCAAACGCGAGGAATGGGTCCGTAACGCGCTACATATCCCTAACGACCGGCGCGTATTAGCGATACTCGGGATTGGATACCCAGAAAATAAGCCTAAAGCTAAGAAGCTTCCTTCTAAAGAAGAGATTATCTATTATGAATCCTTTAAATAAATGACGAATTGCCTTTCTTTATTTTGCGAATAGTAAGCACTATTCGCTTTTCTTATATACACCTGGTAATGACAAGCACCAAGCCTTTTTTTTCTCATATACATGAAAAGATTTAATGATGAAAGAAAGGGGGAGGCTGCATTGTACCCAAATGATCCTTACCAGTCTTTCTATCCATATTACTATGACTACAGACAAGGACTATTTCAAAAAATTCTTGCTTGTTATCAGCAGAAACGTTGGATTCGATTAACTTTTCGAGATGGAACAACTGTGGAAGGTTTCATTAGGACCTATGACCTTGCAAGGGGAGTATTAATTTATGTACCGATGCAAAGTTATTTGATTTCATGTGAAGGTGTAAGGGTGGATTCTCTGCAAAAAGTACAGAACTGCATAGGTAAAAGGGCCACTTTGACACTTCCCAACCATATTAGCCTGTCTTTTACCATAGAAGATGTTGACCAATCACAAAATATTGGTGGATGGGTGAACATAAATGAACTGATGTCGGTATCCGGACAGGTAGTGAACGCGAATTGTATTTAGTTGGGACGGTCTTGCAACATAGAAAATTCAAACATAGCACAAAAGGAAGCACATCGAACGTGTGCTTCCTTTTGTTTTTGGATCATTTAAAAACAGTTTCATAAGTGTAATTTGACTGATTACCCTACACTAGCCTTCACTTTAATAGAAGAATCACTTGCCTGCTTCTTCCAAAACAATGTAATCGCGATTCCAAGTGTTAGGATTACCGTTGCAAAATAGAAAGGGTAGTTAATATCTATATCAAATAATATCCCCCCTAGAACGGGTCCGCTAATGTTTGCTAAACTTGTAAACATGGAGTTCATCCCACCAACGAATCCTTGTTCGTTCCCAGCTATATTGGAAAGATAGGATGTTATGGCTGGGCGGAATAAATCAAATCCAACAAAAACAATAAATGTTACAAGTAAAATAGAGAAATAGGAATGAACAACCGTCATTAAAAAGACAAGTAAGGCTGATAAAATTAAGCAATATCGAAGCAACTTAATTTCACCCCAAATTCGTGTAAGCCGATCAAATAATAGGACTTGTGTAACTGCGCCAAAAATGCCGCCGCCTGTGATAACAATCGCTATATCGGATGGTTTAAATTGAAATTTATGGTCCACAAATAGACTGAAGAAAGATTCAAAAGCGGCTAAGCCAAATGAGGCGATAAAAATTAAAATAAACGCAAGGAAATATTTAGGGGCAAAAATACGCTTAAAGCCAAACTTACCGTTGGAGACTTGTTCATTTTCATCTTCGTTACGATTCGGCTCAGATAATAAAATTATAGACAGTATAGACGCAATCGTTCCAAGTGCTCCTGCAAAGAAGAATGGTATACGTGTTCCAAACTCCGCTAAAAATCCACCAATGCCTGGACCAATAATAAATCCTGTACTAATGGCAGCTGACATAAACCCGAGTGCCTTTGGGCGCGAATCCAAATCGGTAATATCAGCAATAAAGGCAGTAACAGCCGGCATGATGAACGCAGCACTAATTCCACCCAAAATACGGGAAATAAATAGCATTTCAATTCCTTTTCCGATCCCAAATAAAAATTCTGACATACCGAAAATAAATAAGCCAATGACAATCATGATTTTCCTGCCGAATCGATCTGCTGCTTTCCCTGCAAGTGGTGAAACAAGCAATTGAGCGAATGCAAAAGCTGCTGTTAAATAACCTACTGTTTTCCCAGTGATCCCTAATTCATCCATCAGTGTGGGTAAGACTGGGATGACGAGACCAATTCCCAAAAAAGCAATGAATAAATTCATTAATAATAATCCTAAAGTGACGTTACGAGTCTTCATTTTTTCTACTGCTCCTTACTAAAAAACTAAAATTGAAAACAAATCTGGGGAATTTATCAGTTGTTTACAATTTCTATCCTAGTGTATATAGTTACTATATAGTCAAGGGCGGTGTTGGAAAAATGAATAAAAAAAATGAAAAATATTTAACCACTGGAGAATTTGCTAAACTTTGCAAAGTAAACAAACAGACACTTTTTTATTATGATCAAATTGGGCTTTTGTCCCCGGAATTGAAAAATGACAAAGGGTACCGCTATTACTCCATTCATCAAATAGAACTTTTCTTTGTGATTGATTTATTAAAAGAACTTGGTATGTCGCTGAACGATATTCAAAAATACATGGGAAATAAATCTCCGGAAAGTTTTTTATCGTTAATGTATCAAAAAGAAGAAGAGATTGTGAAAATGCGACAGGAGATTGATCAGAAGGAAAAAATGATCAAGGCAAAAATCACCTTAATGGAAGAGGCATCACACCTTGATTTTCAACAAATTACGTTTGAACCATTACCAGAGGCAACACTTTATTTAAGTAGAAACATCGAAAATATAACGGATGAAGAATTTGTAGAGGTCATTTCGGATTTTATTAATGAATTGAGCGTTTCTCAATTGGATTCAGGCTATCCAATAGGTGGTATAACCAAACGGGAGCAGGTACTAAAAGGAGAATTCTCTAATTATAGCTATTTATACATTGAGCAACCGAATCCAAAGGTAGGATATCCGTATTTTCAGGCTGTAAAGGGTGATTTTCTGATTGGCTATCATGTTGGGGATGAGAAAACAATTAGTGAAACGTATAAGCGGCTTTTTAAAGAAATGGAACGTTTAAATTTAGCATTAAGTGAGTATGTTTTTGAAGAGTATATTTACGATACGGTTGTAATGAATCATAAGGAACATTATGTCACCAAAATTATGATACAAGTCTCCCCAATAGATCGTTAATTTAGAAATTCTTGTATAGAGGAGCTAGGGGGGGAATTCTAGCTCTTATTCCAGAAGATGACGAAGCATACGTTTCGGATCATTTAAAAACTGTTTCATGATCTGAAAATGATTGGTTTCTTCAAGCTTTTTCTCTTTTATTCCATCGTCACTTAATTCATATATAACGGAATCTGGATACGACATAATGATCGGGGAATGGGTAGCAATAATGAGTTGGGAGTGTTCATTCACTAAGTCATGTATTCTCGTAACCATTGACATTTGCCGTAAGGGAGAAAGAGCAGCTTCAGGTTCATCCAGTATATAAATCCCATTTCCTCCAAACCGATGAATAAAGGTTGAGAAAAAGGCCTCTCCATGTGATTGCTCATGTAGGGATTGCCCGCCAAAAGAGTTGATAATTTTTGGAGACCCGCCACCCTGGTCCAATTCCTCAATATTGGAAGCCACGTTATAAAAGCTTTCAGCACGTAAGAAGAAACCATCCCTTGGCTTATCAATACCCTTGATCAGTTTAAGATAGTTTGTTAATTCAGAGTGGGAATCAAAGGTAGAGAAGTTGAAGTTAAAAGATCCACCTTCTGGATTAAAACCTAAAGAAACCGCGATGGCTTCTAATAAGGTGGATTTTCCCATTCCGTTCTCACCGACCAGGTAGGTAACCTTGGGATGCAAGGTAAGCTCAGTCAGCGTTTTTATACTTGGGAGATTAAATGGATAGGTAGAAAATGAGGGCACATCTTTTCGGTTCAACATGACACTTCTAACAAACGGGGAATCTATCACAATTGATCAGCTACCTTATTTTTTAATTTTATTACCACTAATGAGCAAGTGAGGGACTGTTTGGCTAGTAAGGTTTTATAAAGAGTTAGGCAAAAATCATAGTAAAAATAGGTTTAAGGCTGTACCAGTTTTATCATCAGACAATAAAGTTTGAGGAAGAAGGAACCGTCCTCAAACTTTTAATAAATACATTGGTTGATTTCTGTAACAATTAGCTGCTTTTAAGCAGTTTGCTTTTTATTTCTTCTAGTTTGTTCTTCCCTTTTATTTGCTTTAGATTTTTTTGATTTTGACACTCTAAAGAATAGAATCAATCCTGCATTAAACATGAGAGTCCACACGAGTGCATATTTATTACCGCTAAAATAGATTCCTGGAATAGGGATCAACAGTAACAGGATACTTTTCAAATAGTAATTTACCTTTGGGTTTACCGCTATCAATACTGAAAGAAGAACAAGAATCGAAGGGATGAGGTTATCCCCCAAAAAGCTTAGATTCGTATAGTTCACATAAGCGTAATAGGCAAATGATCCGATAATGGCAATTATGGAAAGATAAAATCGAATAATCGGATTCTTATAAAAGAGAATCCAAACGGCAATAAAGTTTATTCCTGCACGAATTCCAACGACAGATAATATCTTAGTAAAATCACTAACCGGATTTTTCGCAAAGTCTAAAATATAGTAGAAGTTGTAACAGACAACGCCAATTACAAGGATTTTAAACAGAAGTTTTACCCAAGACAGCTCCAATTTCTTTTTCTTTTTTGACGATCGGAACCTACTAGGTGAGCTTTCTCTCCCTTTAGTCTCATTACCTGTATTTTTCCTATTCTTAAACCACTTTTGAAAGCCGCTATCATCTAATTCCTGTTCGGCTTCCAATCTAGTAGTATGTTCGCTTGTTTTATATTCTTGGTCATTGCCTAGTTCACTATGTTGTTCTGACTCAGATTGAAAATCCAATTTATCTTCACCTCATACATTTTTTATCATTATATCTTATTTTGATAGAAGTAGTTAATAGAAACTGCTTTTAATAGAACCAAAGGTTTAGTTAGCTGTCAACTTTTTTATGAGGGGGTTCTGTAGACTGTACATTCGGCTGCTCAAAAAAAGCAGCCGATATGGTGTGGAACGGGTGAGGTTAAAAAAGAGAAGGAGGGGGACTTCATTCGAATAGACTAGGCTTCTGTGGACGGATGTTCACACAGAAGCATCCATGACGTTCCAAACCTGTCTCTCAGTTGAGCATAACGCAAAGCAAAAATGGTTTCTTCCATGGGCATAAAGATTTCTCCACCTTCAGAAAGCAAGGTATAAAGCCTCTCCGCCTCTTCTGCACTGTCAACCCGGAGTGTCAGATAGACACTCCGCATCAGTTCAGCGTTAGGGATATCTGCTCCTCTTAGTACCGTGTCCCCAATCTCGATTGTAGCATGCAAAATGTCATTTTCACGACCTTTCGGAATGTTCGTCGAATCTGGCAGTTGGTTGAAAGGCATCATCGATGTGATTCTGCCTCCGATATGCTGTTCATAGAACCGAAACGCCTGTTCACAAACTCCTCGATAGTTAACGTAGATATCAAGCTTCATTAAATAATCACTCCCTTTTTATTTTGGTTGCAGGTCTTGATAGATATCTTATCATTCAGTATAAACTGCATATGAATGCCATTACAATGATGGATATTATGAAGTCGACATATAAATTTAGAAAAAAAAGAAACACGCTGAAATCTCAGTGTGCTTCTTAATGACTATGTGACATGTTCCTTCTACTAATACCAATATGATTAATACCGTAAACCCATAATGCATTTAGCAGCAATAAGGCACTTGTAGTAAAGAACACATAATGAATGCCAAAGAACGCGGCCATTTGCCCGCCTAATACAGATCCTCCGAGCGTACCAATATACTGTGCAGATTGATTGTACCCGAAAATACGACCAACAATATCATCTGGTGCACTTTTTCGGACCAAGTTGTTAATGGATGGCAATAATCCAGCTGTAGCAAGTCCAAGACAGAAGCGCAGTCCCATGAGTTCCCATGGTGTTTTCACAAAGGCTTGAGGAATAAAGATAATTCCGGCAGCAATAAGTGCTCCGATCAATATTTTTCTTGAACCAATCCGGTCAGCAAGCTTACCTAATCGTGGAGCAGCAATAATATTGGCTAAGCCGGCAGCAGCCACCACCATTCCCGCGATCATCGATAAATGGGCTGCATGTGGTGATAATTCTTTTACATAAACCGTAATTAATGGCTGAATGGACATATTGGCTATTTGCAAAATAAAGGTGCTAGCAAACAATGAAATAAGCAATCTCGTATCAGGAACTCGTTTCCAAACTTGGCTGAAGGCTAACGGTGTTTTATGAACAGGTGTAAATTCTTCTTTTACTAAAAATAGAACGGCAATGAAGCCGATTAACAATAACACGCTTGTTACCACAAAACAGCTTCGAATTCCAAAGAATTCTGTAATGAACCCTCCCATTAAAGGACCTAGAAGTCCGCCGCTGACGGAGCCTGTTGAAAGTGTTCCGAGTGCCCAGCCTGAATTTTTCTTCGGTGTTTGTGTTGCAACTAATGTAACAGCTGCAGAAATGTAACCGGAAACGGCTCCCATTAACATCCGTAACGCGAGCAATTCATAAACGTTTTGGACAAATGCCATCATAAAAACGACAATGGCCATTCCAAGGCTTGCCCGGAGTAACATGAGTTTTCTGCCCTTTTTATCTGCAAGTTTCCCCCATATAGGTGAAACAATGGCTGAAATTAAAAAAGTTGAACCAAAAATCAATCCAGACCATTTTTCAATATCTGTAGTTGCGTGTACCCCTAGCTGATCGATATAGATAGGCAGCATAGGGGAGATTTGACTCATCCCAGCGGCGGTCACAAATGAACCGAACCAGCAAACAAATAAATTTCTTTTCCAAATCTCCATATAAACACCTTTCTTATTAATAAGATTTATTTCGACTTCCAAAATAATTGATATTCTCAATCATACTCCAAATTATTGATAACGACTAATATATATATTACTATTTACTTATAGGTTAAGGACTATCAATAGAGGTGAACAAATGGATTTCTTACAATTAAGGTATTTTCAAACGGTTGCCAAGTTTGAACATATGACAAGGGCCGCCAAAGAGCTAACGATTGCACAACCTTCACTAAGTCAAACCATTTCTCGTTTAGAGGAAGAGCTAGGTTATTCCCTTTTTGATCGGGAGGGAAGGAATATAAAACTCAATCAATTTGGGAAAATTTTTTTAAAAGGAGTAGATCGGGCTTTTTCTGAATTAGAATCTGCCCAGCAAGAGATGGCGGAACTCGCAGGGGAGAGCAGGAATCAAGTTTCCCTTTCGGTCATGCATATCCCCTTATTGCCGAATATGATTAGTCAATTTCGTAAGACCTATCCATTCGTCAGTTTTCAAGTAAGTTTGCATTCTCCTTTGCGACTTGTCGAACAATTGGAAAAAGGGGAAATTGATTTATGTGTAACTTACTTTCCTATTGAGAAAGAAGGAATCAGCTGGATTGATCTTATGGAAGATGAAGTATTCATCGTCGTCCCGGATACCCATCATTTGGCTAAGAGAGATAGCATTCAGTTAATAGAAGTGGCAGATGAACAATTTATTCACAGAGAGCCGACCAATCCCTTCCGAATGCTAACAGATGGTTTTTGTGAAAAAGCAGGATTCACACCAAAAATCGCCTTTGAACTCGAAGAACCAGGATCCATTCATCACTATGTAGAGGAGGGTTTGGGGATATCCTTTTTAACCGAGCATACCCTTCGCTATTCACACTACGAAAAACTGGTTCCATTGCATATTGAACAGCCTGTTTGTAAACGAACGATCGGAATGGCATGGAAAACGGAGCGGTATACGTCAAAGGTCGTTCGGGATTTCCGGGAATTTATGATTGGTTATTTTAAGGAATTAAGCTAAATGAGGCATGTGTATACTAAGGGGAATTTAAGTCAAGAAGCACTGACGGTCCCTGTATAAATCACTCTCTATTTTGTTATTTTCTAAAACATCGAGCTATATATAGAAAAAATAGAGACAAAGGTATTGGAAAACAGCTTCATTTTGATATATAAATAGTTGGGTAAACAAGTATCAGGTGAATAACACGTTAGCAAGAGGAAATAAATAGAGTATTCTAGAGTTTTAAGAGGAGTGAATTGTAATGAAATATGTCAAATTGCAAAATGAGAAAATCCCTCCGATTGCCCTTGGTACATGGTCTTGGGGGACAGGTGCGAACGGTGGGGATGCGGTTTTTGGAAATTATATGACAGAAACGGACTTAAAGCCGATATTTGACGCGGCGATGGATGCAGGTTTCAATTTATGGGACACAGCGGCTGTTTATGGGATGAACGCTTCAGAAAATATTTTGGGAAGTTTCATTAAAGGCAGGGAGGATGTGCTAATCTCCACTAAATTCACTCCACAAATGGCAGGAGACAATGACAACGCCGTTGAGGAACACTTGAACGGAAGCCTAAACCGGCTCGGCGTGGATCATGCTGATATTTATTGGATCCACAGCCCGGCAGATGTGCAAAGATGGACACCAAAATTGATCCCTTTAATGAAAAGCGGAAAAGTAAAACATGTAGGGGTTTCCAATCATAATCTCGAAGAAATTAAATTAGCAGCCAGCATCTTGGCGGAAGCAGGACTAAAAATTTCTGCTGTCCAAAATCATTACAGCTTACTTTACCGTTCATCGGAAGAAGCCGGAATTATTGATTACTGTAATGACAATAATATCGTTTTCTTTTCTTATATGGTATTGGAACAAGGTGCATTAACGGACAAATACAATACGAAAAATCCTATGCCAAGTGGTACCAGAAGAGGCGATGCATTTAATCCCGACGTACTTGCTAAGATCGAAAGCTTAATCCACGTAATGAGAGAAATTGGCAGCAAACATGATGCATCAACTGCACAAATCGCGACTGCTTGGTCCATTGCAAAAGGGACAGTACCGATTATTGGTGTTACGAAAATTTCCCATATTGAGGATGCTATTAAAGCTGCTGAGGTAAATTTGTCAGCCCAGGAAATCCTCGAACTTGAAAAAGCGGCAAAGGAAACCGGCGTTGAGGTCAAAGGCGCATGGGAAAAGCCCATGCATTAACATAAACTCAGTCGCATATAAAGGCTAACTTGCAGTTTGGTGTATCAGGAACAAATGAATGGATTAATGATGCTTTCTTCATAGATTATAGGATTCGAAATTTAATATATAGTGGATTCCTTGAACTAAACGGAATACCATCTCTTCCATAATAGGGCGCTTTCCTGTAACAAGGAAAGTGCCTTTTCCATTTTAGGGCCATAATGTTGCATAACAAGTAAAAAGAAAATGATAAATTGTGAAGTTTTCACTTGCACTAACTGGGCAGTTTAGTTAAAGAAGGACTTTTAATAATGGATAGAGAATTAAGGACTTATTACGCATTTAGGAGTTGTAAGGAATGAATATTTTAATAAAAGAATTACCTGAATATGAGGTTGCGTTTTTCAGACGTATTGGAAGTTATTTTGAACCAAATGTGGAACATTGGGGAAAATTATTGAATTGGGCAATAAAAAATGGACTCTTTCCACCTCCACAATTTTTCATAGGAATTTCTTTAGATAATCCCGATTTAGTAGAAAGTCATAATTGTCGTCACGATGCCTGTGTTACTATACCTGATGGTTTTGAAAAAGAAATACATAAAAATATACAATTTAGAAAATTAGATGGTGGGCAGTACGCTTTGTATCAATATTATGGTACTCCTGGTATGTTGAATATTGGATATAAATATATGTATGAACAATGGTTACCAAATAGTGACTATGAACCTGATTACGATAGACATAACCTTGAATTTAGTATGAATAACCCTGCTGAAGACCCAGAAGGGAAATCTAAGGTTCATTTATTTGTACCAGTTAAAAATAGAATTTCTTGAACTGGGTGCTTTTGTTAATAATGATCGCTGCGGCGGTCTTTTTTCTTGTTAAACTATCTGGCAGGTTAATGGAAGAGGGATTTAAAACACAATCAAATTTAGATTTCAGTTTTTGAAAGTAATGGAGTTCGGACTTGAAAGGCTTTTTGTATGCTCCTAGAATAACAATAATATTCTGGATTGTTTGGCGGTAAAAAGAAAAGAGGCGAACATATTCCTTCGAAACTTTATGAGGATATATATGGATATACATAAAGGTACACTCTAACTGAGTGCACCACTTGTTTTATGAATTGTATATTTCTCTGTTTAAATTCACAATATCCTTATGTGAAAATTCAACTTCTTTTTTTTCTGCAAGGAGCTCTCCGAACCTTTCCATCACCTTATCCCGTAGTAATGGTGCTTTTTCTTTATTTGCCTTTTTCAACGCTATCATTAGTTCATCTTTTGTTAGCTCTGTGCAGTAAGCAGGAGTTCCTGGCTGCTGTCTCCAAGAGTCACTTAAAGAACCACTATCTACTGCGTCGAAGCCTATCTCGTTTACTACGTCCATGACTAATTGTTTTTTTGATAGTTCATTACCAGCAATCGCTATGGCAATTCGTCCACTGGTACCTTCGGAGGTTCCTTCATTTTCTAAAGTATAGGCTAATAAATTGTTGAAAGCTTTAATGATAGGTCTACCTAATTGATTTGAAACCCAAACACTTTCAACCATCCCGTTCTCAATTTCTTCAATTTTATCGTCTCTATACGGATAATAATTTGAAGTATCTACAATGATTACTTCCTCCCCGACTTGATTGATAATGTTCCGAATGCTTGGCAGTGCTTTTATAGGGAGTGATATTATAAGAACTTCAATATTTTTAATTGCATCTTCTACATGCACGGGTGTTCCAGCAAGCTCTTTTCCTTCTAAACGTTCAATTCCTCTTGCATCCGCAATTTTGACATCATGTCCATTCTTAACCAATTTTTTAGAAATAATTGACCCAATTGGTCCTGCACCTATTATTCCAAATCTCATTATTATTCCTCCTAAAGAATGTATATATCAAAGAATTATTCTGCTATTGAGTATTTCTGTTACATATACTAGAATAAAATCATTTCTCATATTTTTGAAGTAGGCAATAAAAATTGACGTAGTACATTTTTTTGTACTTAACAGTAGAAAGCAGGTGTAAGAGTGTCTAGAATATGTAAGGATGGATTTGACAAAGAGTGTATAAAGGAACAAAGAGAAGTATATGGCATTGCCTATACCCAAAACATACTCTCTGGACGTTGGAAATATCTCATTCTTTGGTTTTTAAAGTCTAAAGAGCGTCGTTATAGTGAAATCAAAGCTTTTTTATGGGATATTTCACAAGGTTCTCTTACAAAGCAACTTCGAGAACTAGAAGACGATGGCTTAATTAATCGTAAAGTTTATCCAGAAGTTCCTCCTCGTGTAGAGTATTCATTAACCTCAAAAGGGAAAGAATTCATTCCTATTATTGATTTGATGGAAGAGGTCGGCAAGAAGTTTGGGGAGCAAGTAGACTAACCAAAGCGAACACATCTTTCGTTTTCCCAAAAATTCAAAAATTAAATGGTGAATAAAGTGAAAGTTGTGGGAGGAGAAATCGTTTTAACGGCAGCTTTTACTTTTACGATAAAAGTTTGTGAAGAAATGTACTTAAAGTAACGGGTAGCTATAGATAAAGATAGATGAAGATCGCCGCGGCGGTCTTTTTTCTTGTTGAACGAAGTGGGCATGTTAGTGGAAGAAGGACTTTAGGTTAACGAAAGAGAAGAATATAAGAATCTTAAAAATGAAAGTAAACATATTACCTTAGTTTAAATAGGGAGATTAAATAAAATAAAGAGAGGAGATAAACGATGATAAAAAGTAAATTGGCACGTAGTAGTTCGGTGATTATTTTAGGTATATGTATGTATTTATATTTCCCGTATCCTAATAATGTAATGATAGGAGCACGTTCTACATTCATGTCGTTTCCAATTAGCAATCAAGATGGCTATATTTTCCTTGGGATAATTGGGTCCGTTTTGTTTATAATCGCCATGATTTTACTTGTCATTGGTATGAAGAAATATCAATTTCGAACAATCATTATAGTTGTAATCGTATATGGACTTTTACCCAGTCTTCTAATTACGATGTATCAAGAAACGTTAGCAAGTGGCATTGCAGCAATTTCATACGATGGGAATGGCAAGTGCAAATTTGAGTCTGTGAGCAAAGACTTATTGAATGGGGAATGCAATCTTGTATTACATAATCGAAGTAATAAGGCAGTGTCGTTTGAACTAGAATTTATCGATTCTTTTTTCATGGATGACGAAGTCCGAATGGAGTCACTTATGAATTTAGCTGGTCCGAAAAGTATTACAATAGAAGCTAATCGTAAAAAGTCTATCCATTTGAAGGAATTACTCGAATTATCAGATGTTCCAAAACATATTGAAGAAGGAACATCGGAAGATATTCATTTTAAATTAATTGACAGGGAAACTACACGCACTTTATAGTAGATGTTTCACTCTTCCAAAAAATAGAGAAACTACACGCCTATTGAAAATTTAAAATAAAGTGAACGGGGTTAAGCTTTATAGAACGATTGGGTGTTTGTGTGAAAGGATCGATTTTAGGCAATGATCGCTGCGGGCGGTCATTTTTCCTTGTAGAGCAACTTTTAGCCTTATCAGAAATAGTAACCCACCTAAAACAACGTATGATATGCCCATTCCCGGTATAAATAGTCCCCCTATGCTAAAACATCATAATAAGAAGGAAAAGAGGGAATTATAAGGAAAAAACAAGGAGCCCCTAAATAATGATACATCCTTCCGATCATGTACAAAAATTAATAAATGAACAATATAAAACACTTGATGTTGCGCATTCTCGATTAAGCGAAATATGGCAAAAGGATATTCTATTCTCTTTCGGATGGATGACAACATTGCTTTTAACTATAGTTCCTGGATCGATTAGATAATCCTCATTCTATTCCTGATGAGGATTATTTTTCATGGATCTCCCTAATGACTAAATAAAAATCTCCTTTATTCTAAATGATAACTTTATCCTGACTTCCTATCTGATAATGAGGTTAAAATCATTACTCACGATCCGCAATTCGTTTTCTCAATCTACCTATTGGGAGGATAGTTTAACACTCAAGAATTGTAATAGATGAACTATATGGTAAATTTAAAAATATAGAAGTAACTGCAAATGGAGGAATATAATGGTAAAATGTAAAAAAGGAGACGATATCATTAACAAATAATTTAAAACGAGGGAAAAGAAATGAAACGTTTTTTAGAATGGCCGATCAGGCTTGCACTCATAGTAGCAGGTTTTCTATTTATTATTAATCTTCCATTTTTATTAGGAATAGGAAAAACAACGATTTTAGTAAACTTCGAACCGTTTTGGGCTTCAGTAATAACAGATTTTCAACGATTGGTAGACATCAAGAATTCACAGGCTTTCGATCTTTTAAGGGAATTAACTTTATTTGAAAGTTATAGTTACACAATGAAGATATTACTAGGATGTCTATTGGTTGTAATGATTCTTTCAATTGTCCTATCGATTTTGGTTATGATAGCACCAAGTAGAATTAGGAATGGTTTAAAAAGGATGATTGATTTTTTTGAGGCAGTACCTGATTTACTGATTATCTTCTTTATTCAATTTTTCGTTATTATGCTCTATAAGACAACTGGGGTTAAGTTAATACAACTCTATGGGGTTTTCGGAGCTAGACCATATTTTGTTCCAATTGTTACTATATCCTTTCTGCCTCTTTTTTTATTAACACAATTTCTCGTGAAAATTCTGGCAGAGGAGCAGACACAATTGTATGCATTGTTCGGTACGGCAAAAGGTTTAAGTCGTATGAGAATTTTACTGGTACATATTTTTTGGAATGTTCTCCCACTTTTTGTTTTGCAGCTGAGGACAATTGTTTGGGTAATCTTATCAACTATTTATCTTGTAGAATATATGTTCAATCTTCCAGGTTTTACGAGATTTTTCGAACTTATTCTATTCCGAGGTGGAGATATTGTTTCACTTATCATCTGTTTACTAATGTTTATGTTTCCACTCCTTATGATTGAAGTAGCAGGCTGGTTCGTAACTAAACTCATCCGGGGAAAGGTAGATTTGAGTATATGAGAAATTACAAAAAAACAAAAATCGGCTCTGCCATCCTACTCGTGCTTTTATTAGCTAGTTTGTTTTACACTAAATTTGCCCCTTTGGATTTTAATCAACTAACACTTATTACTGACTCCAAAGGAAAGGTAATTGGTAGAGCTCCTTTTCCACCTTCTAAGCATTTTTGGTTAGGAACGGACCGAAACGGTAAAGATATCCTTTTACTATTACTTTACGGTGCTAAGTTTACTTTAATCACAGCCTTTGGAGTAGCGTTGTTAAGAGTGCTGTTTGGTGGTGTTTTTGGGATTTTTTTGTCCCTGTGGGCACCATTTCTAAAAAAATATTTCGGTGACTTTTTTTTGATTTTTCGTTATATACCATCTGTTTTGATTGGAATTATTTTGATGCTGCCAATTGTCGGTGGCTTTACTGATGTTGCCATTTCTTCGATTGTAACCTATCAAATTATTATTTTAGTGTTCATTGGATTTCCTTCGGTGACGATATTTACCTCAGATTTAATGGACGAATTACTGAGAACAACCTTTGTGAAGAGTTCTTTACTAATGGGTGCCAGCAAATTACATATCGTTAGAAAACAATTAATGCCATACATTCGATCCTATGGGATATTATTTTTCGTTCAGCAGATATTGAGCACCTTACAGATTACTATGCATCTAGGGATTTTTGGCTATTTTTTAGGAGGACTAAATAGGGGAGGAGTACTGGGATTTGATCGACCAGAAAAGAATGCAACGTTATCAAATGAGTGGGCAGGATTAATCGGTCAAAATTTTCACGATTTTGTTCTTATACCATGGTCCGTATTTGGTCCAGTTTTGGGATTTTTCTTTGTCATTTTTATCGTGAATATGATAAAGAAGGAATTGGAAGAAAATATGTCTGGAATGCAAGTTGGGAAGAAGAAACGAGAGAAAAACAGGGAGGCGAAGACTGCTTCATTTTCTGCCATGAAGCAAGGTATGTTTGATTTCGTTCACAAGTTATAAGGTAAAATGGATGAAACTCAAAAAGAGGTTTAAAAACGCAGTCATGTTATTCCATTAGAGGGCACAATTCTTGAAGAGGAATTGCGCCTTTTTTTAGTAACAGGGCCAGATTATAGAGCAGCTTTCTTTTAAGAAAATTGGTTTTTTATAGGCATGCACCCATTCTATTAAATATGGGCTTGTAGACCTGGTTATTAAACCAGCCACGAAAAGGAATATTACATAGGTTAAGTCTAACATTACGTTTTAAAAATGAGGAGATTAAGCTATGCACCAGTATTGGTATGTGAATTCAAAAGGGAGCGGGAAGCTATATCATAACCAAATTTCAGTACCATTTTATTCTCAGCCCCCATTACCCAATCTTGGAGGAATTTATGGTCCTTTGATTCCCGAGGGTTGGAGTGGCCAAGTCTATCATGCTAGGTGGAAGAGGCCTGGGGTTTTAAAGGGTTTTGAGCATATGGAACAAGCTGATAATTGGACTTCCAGCGCCCGCCGGGTAAGTTTGAACGTAGAAGAGCCTTCTTCCAGTTGGACAACACCGGCCGACAATAAGAGCTTTACCTCCCTTGGCAACAACGGGATATCGGTGCCGCTGGTGGATGTAGACGGTTGGGAGGTGGAGATACAGCCAACCAACTGGCCGCAACCAGCTGACCATGAGGGTTCCACATCTCAAAAACAACCCGGAAATTGGGTGCCGCTGGTCAATCATGACGATTGGGAGTCACATGAACAGTCTGACGATTGGCCGCAGATTCCTAAACATGCAGGTGTTATGTCTCAAGAACATAAAGGAAATTGGCTGCAGCAGGTCAATCCTAACGTTTGGGAGTCACAAGTGCAGCCGGCCAACTGGCCGCAGATTCCTAAACATCCAGGTTTTATGTCTCAAGGGCAGTCATCTCCTTGGGCGCAGCCGATTAACCATGCAGGCATGTTCGCACAAGGAAACCCTCTAGGTTGGTCTCCATCAGCCAGCCATGCGGGGTTCCCAAAAAAGCTCTTCCCTTGGGCGCAGCCGGTCAATCATGCGGGAATGTTCGCACAAGGACCTCTCGCTGCATTGCTGCCACCGTCCGTTAATCCTTTTGGCTTTAAAGCCAGTGGGCAGCAGGCGAAGTGGGGCGGTTTTGGAAACCCTGCAGGCTGGGGCGGACATGTTAATCCATTGGGATGGGGGAATAACAATAGCAATGGTAATGGCCAGCCGGGCATCCTTGGAAGCTTACTTAAAGCGGGTAAAGGCACCATGAATGGAATTGGAATTATAAGTAGTCTAATCGGTGTGGGAAAGTTCCTATTTTAGTGAAATAGGTTGAAATATTGTAAGCGTGATTAGCACAATATAAATTTTCCTGCTTCAATAAAGGTGCGTTGCTTTAATAATAAGGATATAAAAAAGAAGGTTACTGAATTCAGCACCTTCTTTTAGTGTGACTAATAAATATTTTTATTGCATTGAAATCCAGACACTCTTAACCTCTGTATAGTTATTGAGGGCATAGGATCCCATTTCACGTCCAATACCTGATTGCTTATATCCGCCAAACGGTGAAGCAGCATCAAACGCATTGTAGCAGTTTACCCAAACAGTTCCAGCACGGAGCTTGTTTGCAATATAATGGGCATTAGCAACATCGCGCGTCCACACACCTGCTGCCAACCCATATTCGCTATTGTTAGCACGATTAATTAATTCATCTAAATCATCATATGGCATAGCAGAAATAACAGGTCCAAAGATTTCTTCTTTGGCAATCGTCATTTCATCCCGTACATCTGCAAAAATAGTAGGGGAAACAAAGTAACCTTGTTCCTGAGGCTTATTTCCGCCCACCACAAGCTGTGCACCTTCATTTAGTCCTTTCTCAATATAACCTAATACACGGTTTTGTTGCTCGACTGAAACAAGAGGTCCTATTTCTGTATCAGCATGAAGTCCGGCACCTTGTCTAATCGATTTTGCATGTGTAGCCATATCTGCAACCACATTATCAAAGTGTTTCTTTTGAATGAACACGCGTGAACCTGCACAGCAAACCTGACCTTGGTTAAACATAACACCGTTAAGCGCGCCAGGAACTGCCTTTGTTAAATCAGCATCAGGAAGGATGATGTTTGGTGATTTTCCTCCAAGCTCAAGTGTCACTCGCTTCAATGTTTTAGAGGCATTGGCCATGATCATTTTTCCAACTTCAGTGGAACCAGTGAAAGCAATCTTATCAACTAAAGGATGGTCAACAAGCGGTTGACCCGCCGTTTCTCCAAAACCAGGAACGATGTTGACAACACCTGCTGGGAACCCGGCTTCCTGAATTAATTCAGCCAAGTAGAGTGCTGATAGTGGGGTTTGCTCAGCTGGCTTTAGAACAATGGTACAGCCAGTTGCAAGAGCAGCTCCGAGTTTCCACATTGCCATCAAGAGTGGGAAATTCCAAGGGATAATTTGCCCAACTACGCCCACAGCCTCGTGACGTGTATAATTTAAGAATGGTCCATTAACAGGAATTGTCTGTCCAACAATCTTCGTAGACCAGCCTGCATAATATCGCATATGCTCGATTGCCAAAGGAATATCTGCATTGGTTGTTTCTCGAATCGGCTTGCCGTTATCCAAAGTCTCTAGCTGGGCTAGTTCCTCACTGTTTTCCTCCATCAAATCGGCAAGCTTGTACATCAGCCGGCTCCTAGTAGAAGCGCTCATTTTCGACCATGGGCCTTCATCAAATGCTCTACGGGCAGCTTTTACAGCCAAATCAATATCCTCTACACCTGCTTCATAAACACATGCTAATACCTCACCTGTTGCCGGGTTATATGTATCGAAGGTTTTTTGTGACTTGCTCTCCACGAATTCACCGTTAATAAATAATTTTTTCTTCCCACTTAGGAACTTTTCAACCTTTTCTTTTAAAACTACTGTTAATTGAGTCATCTAATTCCTCCTAAAATATAATTTTTTTGGTTTATTGAAAATTCTCGGAAGCGCTTTCCTTAAGATAATAACATTATGAAAATATGAAAAACAATAATTAGTAATACAAATATTCTGATAATATTCGCCATAAACAGGCAATTACGCTTGTTTTAACTGGAAAACTCCCAATAGATAGATATGTATCAACAAAACTTAACAAGACTTTACGAAATCCAACAAATTAAATAATACGTAACTAAAGTCAAGGGGCGCCCCTTTTCTAAGCAGGTTAGTTAAAGTACAGTTCTTCACAAAGCACCGAATGAATTTTGTTTCAAAAATTCAAATTGGAGAAATAAACATCTTTTTTCAAACCAACCTGATGAAGAGTAACCATCTAGTTTGTTTGCCTCGTTTGTGAACGACTGAGGGTAACCTAACATGTAATTTCTTTCCCATTTTCGATATAGAGTGTGTTGTGTAATCCGGTTTGGTTTACTACATAGTCAAATACATCTTTTGCCGTGCCTCGGACTATCTCGCTTAGACCTAAGTTGTCAAACAGGCGTGCATAGCAGCGGATAACCAACGTATCCTTTTTTTTAAACAGATGATAATAGACTGTTTCCTTATGTATTTTCGAATAACAATGGATAAATAGAGATTCCTCTGTTGGTTCGAGCACTTTTATAAAAAGTTTTTTTTGAAGGATTCGTTTTATTTTCTCGATTTGTTGCTCTGATAAATTTATTCTCAAAACAGTACACCTTCTTAGCTATTGAATGGAAGTTCACATTAATTATTATACGAACAAGCGGGACCACCTGTCACAAAAGAAATAGATTGCTGCAGATATATCTATAAAAGTTTTACAAAAAGTTGTTTTGGTGGCAGCTCTTTCTTATTGAAATAACGTGGAAGTATAATGAGGAGTAGTTATATTATTTTCCATTTAATAGTTAGAGGAAGTGATAAAATGTTTGTTTATTATTTTATGCTCATACTTGGAGCCTTATTTGCAATAGGTTCAGTAATTGCCTTAATGGTTATGTATGGTACAACAGACTTTCGATTCTTAAATGTAATGAAATGCCTTGGAATTTTATTTATTGGTGTTTTACTTTTAGGGTTTACTCTCCCAAGCCTGAAGTATGTTGTGCTAAAAAAATATGATGTCGTAGGTGGAAAATGTGTGATTGATATTGATACATCAGGTCGTTCTTCTGAAGCGGACATTAAAATGCTAGATACAGATGAAATGTTTACCTTTAAAGATATTCCTAAACTTGATGCTTATGGAAAGTCCATCCCCTATTATTGTGAGGTGACAGTTACAAAAGACCATATGTTTGAAATTAGTTATAAAATATATGAAGCCAAAACACGAAAGTTAATCGTAACAAGTAAAAAACATTTCATTCCATGATAGGATATTTATTGAGGCGATTATTTTCAATGCCTTTCCATTTTTATAGGAAATAATCTATCTACTATGATTTTGTTATATTATCATTGTATAAAAAGGAATTATAAAACATAGATGAATGAAGAACAAGGGGGAGTACTATGCAAACAATAAACAAAATTGGAAATTCATTTTGGTATATGACACCAGTATCGGAGACCGACCGACCGATAGTAGGAATGGCAGTGGGAAAAGAAAGAACATTAATGATTGATGCAGGTAATTCAGAAGCCCATGCCCAATTGTTTTTAGAAATGCTGGAAGAACAAAATGTCACCAAACCGGATATAGTTGTGTTAACACATTGGCATTGGGACCATATTTTTGGACTTTCTTCCTTAACGGAAGCAGTGTCCATTTCTTCAAAAGCAACAAAGAAAGAAATGGAAAAACTAATCCCTTTATCTTGGACGGATAAGGCTTTAGATGAGCGGGTAAGAGAAGGTACAGAAATCGAATTTTGTGCGAGCTGTATAAAAAAGGAGTTTCCGGATCATCGGGATATTCAGATCACTCTCCCTACAGTTGTATTTGAAACTGAACTCGAGATTGACCTTGGTGGAGTAACTTGCTTGTTAAAGCATGTTGGCGGGGACCATGCCGCAGATTCTGTGGTCATCTATCTTAAAGAAGAAAAATTATTATTTTTAGGCGATAGCATCTATCCAGATATTTTTTCTCCCAAACAGAACTACACAACAAAACGAACAAAGGAACTGGCAGCCATTCTTGAACAGTTTGATGCGGAGACTTATATTCTTTCCCATTCGAAGCCAATATCCAAGGATGAGTTTAACGCTGAAATGCAATTACTAAAGGCAGCAGCCTATTACACAGAAAAATGTAATGGGAATGCAGACCAAATAAAATTGGAATTTGTACGAGAATTAAACCGGGAGTTAAATGAAGAGGAATTGGAAACGATTGAGTATTTTGTAAATGGATACATGATGGAGTCTGACAATCGAGTGTTGTAACTTCATTTGTCATTTTTTAAAATTTCGTTTCATTAAAAAAAGATGTCAGTTACCTTGCAAAAATAGCAAGGCGCTGGCATCTTTAGTTAAGTCTCGTCAATTTGTATTTTTTTAACGAAATAAATAAGAAAATGCCAAGAGAAACAATTGTCCACATGAGTGAGATAGCCGGATTAATATTGGTGACAACAAATAAAGAGGGAAGGTCACCTAAGGCAGAATCATTCATCGTGAGGAACCATCCCAACAGCATATTATTTGCTGCATGGGCTCCGATCGACAATTCGGCACTGTTCGTTTTTGCAGTGATATAACACCAAATAAATCCAGTTACCAAATAATCCGCTCCAACCAATATAGGGGAATACCCCATTTCGGGATTGGTGAAATGGAGCGCGCCAAAAATAGAGCCTGCGATAAGTGATATTAGAATAGGCAGGCGAACCCATTTTCCGAGCAACTGCATGAGATATCCTCTGAAAAATAATTCCTCACAGGTCGTTTGAATGGGAGTTAAAACCAGCACGAGCCCAAATAAAATCAAGAAATCAGAAACTTTGATATCGTTTAAGGAGTAATCCCCAGGGTTTATCAGCAAGTCGATGATGGTAGTCAGAGCTAAGATGACAAAGTAGGTTATAAATCCAAAGCCTATTCTCTTCCAATCTATTTTTCTATTTGGTGTAATGAGCGATGTGAATTTCCGTTTATGAATGAAACGAATCGCGACATAAAGCCCCAAAATCCAAAACAAAAATGGTGAATTCATCAGGGCAAAATATAGTAACGGGTTTATTCCCACATAATCCTCTAGAACACTATCATAATAGGTATGAGGGTTTCCATCCGTATTCACTATCCATTCACTAATGATGGCATAAGGCAGCGCCCCGACAACGATAAACAGAATAATGACAATCAAGGAACATAAATACCGCTTCCAGCTATTCTTGCCTTTTACTACTCGTATAAAATCCATTTATAGTAACACCAACATTCTAGTGGATTTGGGAATTGTGTACAAATTATTACATTATTGATTATATTAGCCAATTACTTACATTATTACCTGGATGCATTTTAATAAAAATGGTTTATATAATACTGAGAATGGTGCGATAGTTCAACTTTGCTAAAAATATAGACCTCAAAAAAGGAGGTAGAATTTATGTCCGATAACATAAGAACAAGAAGAATAATTTTAGATTTAGCGGTTACTTTAGATGGCTTTATTGAAGGTAAAAATGGAGAAGTTGATTGGTGCATTATGGACGCTGAGATGGGGTTTATCAATTTTTTAAATGAAATTGATACTATTTTATATGGAAGAAAAAGCTACGATTTATGGGGACAATATACTCCAGAAAATGATGCAACTGATACTGAAAAAGAAATGTGGGAATTAGTTCATAGTAAAGAAAAATATGTGTTTTCTAGAACGCAAAAACAGACTGAAAATAAAACAATTTTCATAAATGATAATATTATTGAAGGAGTAAATAAATTAAAGAATAAGCCTGGCAAAGACATCTGGTTATATGGCGGAGCAAGTCTTATTACAACTTTTATCAATTTAGGGCTTATTGATGAATTTAGATTATCTGTTCACCCAATTATTTTGGGAGAAGGAAAACCTTTATTTATTGACATAAAACAGAGATCAAATCTAAAAATGGTTAATACAAGAAAGTTTTCTTCTGGCGTTGTTCAACTAATATACCGTTTGAACGGAAATTAATAATAAGATAATATTGTCACTTAGTTCTACTAACTGGTGCAAGAGTTAAAGATTGGGATGGCTGCGGCGATCCATTTTTTATTGCACTAACTGGGCAGGTTAGCTGAAGAAGGAATTTCCACATTTTCACTTGAATATATCTTAGTAAAAGACTATAGACGGAGGGCTTTTTATGGCATTAGTTTCAATCTATACTGTTGGTAGGCTAAACCACCCCTATGATCACCCTGCCTCTCGTGAATTTTTTCAAGTGGGAAATGAAGTATATCGTCAAGCAACTAAATCAGGTCTTATAGAGACCTTTTCACCCGAAGGAGTCCCTTTCCCTGAAGAAACTGTAAAAGGAAAGGGTTCTCCTATTCTTACACTAACTGTATGGAGAAGTCTTCAATCCTTATATCGCTTTACTTATTCAGGAAAGCATATGCAAGCATTACGAGATAGAAGCAGATGGATAGAACCTTATCCAGATAAACACCTATCTTATGTAGTCTGGTGGACAGAAATGATGAGGGATGTCTCATGGGAGGAGGCATTCAGAAGATACAACCATTATATTAAGCATGGTCCGACTCCTTTTGCATTTGATTTTAAGCATGCATTTGATGAAAAAGGAGAGACGTTCTGGATTAATACTAATGGTGACGTTAAAGAATAATATACCTTCCTGTGACATTTTAAGTTTTTTTGGAGGAATTTGTGAAGTATTACACTTAAAACTATCGGGTGCAAGTGTTAAACAAATGATCGCTGCGACGTTCTTTTCCTTGTTGAACTACCAGGCAGGTTAGTTGAAGGAAAAAACGTTTTAATCTGAACCTTAAATGTATTGCAAACGTACTACCTATTCCTTGAAGCAGCTTTCCTTAGTATTCTAATTACAGGAGGAATCTAGTTATAAGGCCACAATATGATGTTGAAGATGCTGAAGTAAACGAAAATAGTTTATTATCCTATTAAAGAGATAAAGATTATTGGTAAATAAATTTTCTCGATGACAGATTAGCAAAATCATTGTTCAATTAACTGGGTGCTTTTATTGATGAAGAAATAGAGGTGAAATAGTGCCAACGCCAATTATATTACTCTTGTTACTCCTATCAATTTTAGTTTTTAGAGACGTACAAAACGGAAGGATGAAATTTACTGTTAAGAAGTTTATATTGGGTTTAATTATAACGACCTATCATTAACGTGATAATGTTTTTCATCTTATAAAAATACTATGTGAATTAAGGTACTTAATCTAACGTGGGCGATAGCCATACAATGGTTACCGCTTGTTAAGCTTACTGGCAGGTTTGTTTAATAACAAGTAATGGTTATTGTTTAATATTTGTTTTATAGAGGTGTTGAAGTGAAGATAATTATACAAGCAATTATTGGGTCATTCATAATTCATCTAGCATATTTTTTTACTGTTTTTTTAGTAGGTTATATAAAAACAAGCCTTTATAAACCAAATATTTCAAATGAGTGGGATAATGTCTATCCACTTCAAAATGAAGTAGCGTTCGGTATGATTGTTTCTCCAGTTTTTATTTTATTAACAATGCTAGGAGTAACTGTATTTTGCGGAATTATAATATATTTTTATAAAAAATTGTTCTTCAACTAACTGATGCGGAAATTTTTTCTTATTGAACAAAAGGGGCCGGTTTGTTGAAGAAGGATATTTTCTGTTTTTAGCGAATTATCATTTCAAACAAACCTTACACTTAATACAGGTATGGAAAAATAACAGGAATATAGGTGGTATGGGATATGAGGATCAATAGAATAGATCATGTGAGTATAAATGTAAATGATCTTTCAGAGGCTAAAGCGTTTTTTCTTGATTTAGGACTTGAAGTGCAAGCGGAATGGGAATTGGATGGAGAACAGTTGGACCGAATAGTTGGGCTTAAGGATGTTAAAACGGCATGTATAGGATTGGGAATGCCAGATGGTCAGGCATGGATAGAGCTAGTCAAATTTTATACGCCGTCAGATGAAAAAAATATTCAAAAACCTTTTGCAAATACGCTGGGGATCCGACATATTTGCTTGGCTGTTGAAGATCTTGAATCTATTGTTGCAAAATTGAAAAAGAAATCCACAGAAATTTTTAGTGAGATAGAGCAATATGGAGAAAGTTATAAATTATGCTATGTTCGTGGTCCAGAGGGAATTATTTTAGAGTTGGCCGAGAAAATCAGTTAAATATTGAAGGGGACTTTAGATGATTTAGACCTCCAACTTTAAAGATTTCTTCTTAAACGATCGGGGTTCTTTTACTTTTTAACTTGGCCCTGATAAACTCATTGTTGATTTCAGTATGAAAATTCATAAGCGGAGAATTACCGGCTAATGTATAAAGGGTAAGCTTAAGAAGCAGATATAAGCGGAGATATTCCAATAAACTGCTCTAAATAAGACAAAATCCAAAGATTTGGATAATATAAACGGAAAAACTTACTTTATTTTTAAGGAAATATGGGTATTTCGCAATTTAAACGGTTTTTCCCCGTTTATTTTCCCCCTATTGAAAACATAAATTCAAAAATAGCTTTTTCTAATGGAGTGTTACACGCTTCCCATTTTACTAAATTCACAAACACATCGAATCAATTGACTCGATGTGTTTGTTTATCCTTATTCATGCATTCATCTTCGAAAGCTTCTCATTGCATAGATTTTTTAATTAATCCACATTGATTTCTTTAGAAGAAGGAACAGTTTTTCCATTTTTAATTAGGACTACATTGAAGAACACAGCCAAAAAACTGGTAATAAAAATAATGATTCCTAGGGGCAGGGCGGAGTATTCACCAGCTATGCCAACAAGTGGCGAGGTAATGGACCCTAATAAAAATGGCAGGATCCCTAGAAGTGCAGAGGCACTTCCTGCAATGTGACCTTGCGATTCAATTGCGAGAGTAAAAGAAATCGGACCGACGCTTCCTAACGATACATTGAATAAGAAAAGTGAGATAACCAGTGCAGCTAAAGGTCCGTGAGAAATAACAACAATAAGAACGAATAGACTAGCAACAAAAGAAGAAGACAATCCAATTAGAAAAATAGTATGTGAAGTCATTCGTCCCGCCTGTAGTTTTACTACCTGAGCACCGATCATTAAACTAACACCATTCAAAGCGAATAGGATTGAAAATACTTGAGGAGATACTCCATAAATAGTTTGATAAATAAAAGGGCTTCCTGAAATATAAGCAAAACAGCCTGCAAATAAAAAGCCAGATGCAAGACCATAGCCTATAAATTTTCGATCTTGAAGCAAGGTTTTATAGTTTTTCAATAACCCGTTGAAATTACTTGAAACACGTTGCTCTACAGGCAAGGTTTCTTTCATTCTCCAGAAAGTGATAATTGTTAGATATATTCCTATAATCGCTGTAACGATAAATACACCGATCCATGAAGTGAAAGAAATAACAGCAATGCCTGCGAGTGGTGATAGTAATGGAGTAACACTGGTAATCGTCGTAAGAAGGGCAAAAAACTTAGTAAGTTCAGTACCATTATACGTATCACGAACAATTGCACGAGCTATAACAAGCCCTGCTGAAGCTGAAAATCCTTGTATAAAACGCAAAATAATAAAAATTTCAACATATGGTGAAATGGCACAACCGGCAGAAGATAGGAAAAATAAAATCATGGAGAAGAGCAAAGGTCTTCGTCTGCCATAAACATCACTCAACGGACCTATTACGATTTGGCCCAAGCTTAGCCCTATAAGGGCAGATGTTAAACTAGCTTGAACCATGGAGGCATTTGTTTCGAAAAATCTCATGATTTCAGGAAATGAAGAAAGATACATATCAACGGTAAACGGGCCTAATGCACAAAATACGGCTAAGAGGAGGGCAAATCTAACCTGATGTTTATTTGTCCTTGTGTTCAACATTTTCAACTCCTTTTTAATTTAATAAGCTGCCGATGGGCAGCTTAATTCATTTCTTTGCTGTCTTGCCAGACAAAAGTCGATGTTCTTTTAGCAATCAACCATTGCCCTTTTTCAAAGACATATTCATCCTTATATGAAACTCCAGAAGCATGATTAACTTTTTTTCCTTTTTCGGAACTAATAAGGTCAACTCGGCAATAGAGAGTTCCTTCGGCTTTATTTCCATTTATTGAAACAACATGTTGACCATTAATGTGGTAAACTGTTTCAAAATTTGCAAGGAAACGTTCAAACGCATTTCCTATTTGTTCGGTACCTTTCAAACTTGAAGTTAACTGCCCATTTACATAGGAATCTACTGTTGCGTCTTTAGTGAAAAGCTCTGTTTGCTTCCAAACTTCTTTCTTGTCCGCCAGGATGGAGAAATTGTCAACAAGTTCCCTTAATGCTCTCACGTTTTCTAGCTCTCCGATTCTTTTCTCTAATCCTTGATTTGTTTTTGTCATATTTCTTCCTCCTAAATTAAATAGTAAATTTAATGTTGTTTAGCATCCTTACTCTTTCTAGATCGCCAAAGGAATGAAACAAGCTTTTTTTCGTTTCCAATGTAGCAATCATCATCATATCCTCTTGGCTTAATTCAAAATCAAAGATATTAAAGTTTTCAATGATTCTTTCTTTACGAACAGATTTTGGAATGGCAACAACACCTCTTTGAGTCAACCATCGCAAGATTACTTGCGCTACCGTTTTGTTGTATTGTTTAGCAAGCGATACTAAAACTTCATTTTCGAAGATGTTATTTTTGCCTTCGGCAAGGGGTCCCCAAGACTCGATCTGGACATTGTTTTCTTTCATAAAATTCGCATTTTCCGATTGCTGAAAGAAGGGATGAACTTCCACCTGATTGACGGCAGGAACAACTTCATTATTTATCATTAAATCTAGTATACGGTCTGGCTGGAAGTTACTGACTCCAATCGCCTTTATTTTTCCTTGAACGTTTAATTCCTCCATCGCACGCCAGGAACCATATACATCACCATAAGGTTGATGAATTAAATATAAATCCAAATAATCGAGTTGAAGTCTTTGCAGTGATTTTTCAAATGCTTTCTTTGTGTTCTCATATCCGGCATCCTGAATCCAGAGTTTGGTCGTAACAAATAGCGCTTCCCTTGGAATGCCGCTACGCTTTATGGCTCTTCCAACCGCCTCTTCATTTTGATAAGCAGCAGCGGTATCATTCAGGCGATAACCTTCCATTAGGGCGTCGTAAACGCATTGTTCGCATTCTTTTGCATCATTAATTTGAAAAACACCATAACCAAGTATTGGCATCTCAACACCATTGTTCAAAATTACTTTTTGCATGGAAATCCTCCTTTAACACTATTTTGCCTTATTTCAAATTCATATTGATGGTTTAATACTCACATGTGTATAATAAGTTAAAAAAAAGTAGGAAACAATCACCAAATTTCTTTGTTTTATGGTTTAATACACAAATAAAGTTAAATTGTATATTATCTTTTTTCTCAGGTAGCATGTTTAGAACCAATTCATTGCGATGGGTGTATTAATTCATGGATACAAAAAACTGTGTAAAAATTTATAGATATTGGAGGTCTTTTATATGCCCAAAATAGATAGAAGAATAATTAAATCCCAAGAGGCAATAAAAAAAGCATTTATCGAACTAATGAATGAAAAAGGTTTTGATAAAATCACGATCCAAGATATTTCCGACCGGGCAAACGTTAATAGAAGGACTGTTTATCTTCATTACTTAGATAAATTTGATATATTGGATAAAATGATCGAGGACCACATTAACAAACTGCGAGAATTGTGCAAATCACTTTCCGAAATGGACTTTATTGACGGTGGTGTGCCATTTTTTGAATATTTTAAGAGCAATTATTTATTCTTTTCAACGATGTTGGTCGGCGGAGGTGCAGCACAATTTCGAGCTCAATACCTTGAATTCTCCGTTGAGCTGTTAAAAGGCGAAGTCAATGTCACCGATGGCAAAAATAAAGGATTGAATGAAGAGATCATTCTTCGATTTGTTGCAGCTGCTTACGTTGAGCTAGTGGAATGGTGGCTTAAAGAAGGAATGCCTTATCCGCCACGCGTCATGGCAGAACAAGTGGGGATATTGATAGAGAGAATTTTGTGACGTTTTTTAAACGTTATAAAATTGATTCCACAGAAGGAATAACCAAATTCCAATACTTAGCATTCGACTTTTTAAGGGGAATACTATTATACAGTTTTCAATACATCATAAATAATTTTAGTTATAATAAACGATTCCTTTCAAACAAATAATCGAATAAAAATGGCAAAGTAGTATTTATATACAACGTTGTAAGGTAATTCACTTACATTGACAAGTGCTTGAGTTGAAGATGGAGTGGCGGCAGCTGCTCCATTTCTTTTTGTGCTAAATGGCAGGTTAGCTTAAGAAGACTTAGAACTTTCCACTAGTTGAGTACCTGGTGTTATAATAAACAAGGACAACAACGACTACAACAACAAAATTGAGGGTGTAAGAATGAAGTTAGATGAGTTTACAATTGGACAGAAGTTTCAAACTAAATCATTAAAATTAACAAAAGAAGATATTATGAGGTTTGCAGGTGAATTTGACCCTCAATATATGCATTTGGATGAGGAGAAAGCAAATCAGGGCAGGTTTGATGGAATTATTGCTTCCGGGATACATACGTTAGCCATTTCTTTTAAGCTTTGGGTTGAAGAAGGTTTCTACGGTGAGGATGTCATCGCTGGAACACGGATGAACAATATTAAATTTATTAAACCTGTGTATCCTGAAGATGAACTGCATATCAATGTTGAAGTTATTGATAAGAAAGCAACAAAAGATGAAACAGGCATCCTTACTGTATCTTTATCTACCTTTAATGATAGAGATGAAAAAGTTTTTGAAGGCGATCTGTCCGTATTGATTAAGCGATGAAGGGGAATTGAAAATCAAAGGATTCTAATTGATAAAGGGGGCGACGACTCTACAAGAGGGAGGCCGCCTTTTCCTTTCGCACAAGAAAGATGACGAAATGTTGCACTAAAATAAAGTGCGATTCTTCAAGAGCGAAGGATCGTTTTTTTCCTTTTAAAGTAATGGGGAAGGATAGTTGAATAGTTAAAGTTCGGGCTGCCAAATGGTGGCTTTTTCTTTTTTACTAGGCTCTGACAGTATTCATTGACGGGCAGTTTGTGGAACAGAAAGTATTTATGAAGCAATGCACTAAACTAAAGGGTGCTTGAGTTTAACAAAGAGTCGTGTAGAAAGTTGAAGAAGGAAAACTAATATGAAACAAATATATCCTTAATGCGTATGTATTGGTAATGCGGTGAAAAAGGGGGAATTTTATTGTTTCAGTTTTTTCTAATTGTAGGAATAGTAAGTATTATGATTTCAGGTGTGTTTATCGGGGCTTGGGTTGATGGAGACCGTCAAAGAGGAAATTTTTATTCAGAAACCCCAGAAGACAGAAATTCCAGAACAAAAATAGCGTTAATATCTGGTTTCGTAGGCATAGTTTCTTTATTAATTTCTGGGTTAATTTATTTCATATTTAAATAACGGATTCTAAAGTGCTTTACTTTAAAAGAGAGTAAAGCCTTTTTCTTGTTAAACTAAATGGCAAGTTTGTTCAATAGTTTTCCATCACAATTGGTATTTACTGTATAATCATAATTAGGATACCTTGGGAGGTAAGTATATGATATTAAATACAATAACACCAATAGCAATATTAGCAGGTCTTGTTTTTCTTGGATACCTAGTGGTTAAGTTAGTTAAGGTGTTAAAAAAATAGGAGATTACAAGTTAAATTATTCAAATACAATAAAATATTCTTCTTTTAATTTCCTTTTTTGTTAAAACATGGATAAGTGTAACAACTGAAAGAGGTGAAGATTTTGAAAAAAACAGTATGTGTAGGTTTAATATCATTTTTCGCTGTAAGCAGCTTACTACTATCGATAGGATTTTGGTTGGATATTAAATTTTTAATGTTTAATTTTTACCTAGAAACTTCAAAGGGATTCGAAGCGGGAGGTTCTTTAATTCCTTTTATTATAGGGTTAATTTGCAGTTATTTTATCGGTAATTACTATTCAAAAAAAAAGACAACAGAGTTATTAAGCTGACAGGTGTATCCCTGTATAAGTTTGTGAAGTGTTATGGTTACCTTTCCAAATAAAATGTAGGGGGGCAAGAGGTGTAATAAAGCAACGCACCAAAGGTAGACATATAGTGTTTAAGGGAACACCTAGACACATCATCCATTAAGAGCGGTCAATCACGGGAAGATACTTAAGGGAGCATTTATAAAATAATCAAATAGATATTAATTCTTTCAGTTTCAGCTCCTTATCGGAGGCAATGCATTATGGAGGCATCGCCTTTTCCATTGTCTACTGACGGGACTGTTTGTGGAGCAAAAAGTGTTTGTGAAGCTTTATATTTAAAGACAGACGTTGGAAAATTGGAGAAAAACTGAAAAATATCACTTCCTATTGCTTATCAAATTATCCAGTTTCTTTAAGAAATTCCATATAGTAAATGGCAGTATAGATAGAAAAAACTGGTGCAATATATAGAGAGTTAATATCATTCAATAATGAGGGATGAATCTATGTACAGCAAAACAGATAAAATGGGTAGCAAGTATCATTCACTTCAAACTGATATATGGCTTCATCACGACTTATTTAGTTTTGGCTGGTTAAGCATCGTCATTATAAATATACTATTTCTTATTATGTTCATTCTCTTAATCGACCGCTATAGAACGTTATTGATTTCTTTTGCTTTTATGGTTAGTTTTGTAATTGTTGGTATAGGAAATGAAATAGGCTCTTTTTTTGATTATTGGAGTTATCCTCATCAGTTCCTTGTTTTTACGCATCGATTTAATGCAGTAGATTTTTCTGTGATGCCCGTAATGATGGCTTTAACTTATCAATACTTTTCAAAGTGGAAACCTTATCTTGTTCCACTGTTATTATGTCGGTAATAATTTGTTTTATCGGGATACCGATTTTTGTTTTTTGGGGATTGTATAAATTAGAAGATTGGAACTACTTCTACTCTTTTTTGGTCACGTTGTTAATGTTTATTATGATGAAAATGATGGTTGATTTTGTAAACAATAGATCAAAAAAGAGATAAAATTCTAGCTTGAAGTTAATTCTTTAGATGAGGCGATGCTTTAAGAAGACATCGTCGTTTATGATCACTTTTCTACAGCTGTCAGAGTGGCAGCTTTTTATTTTGTATACAGAGCACGCGTGGCAGGATAGTTTAAGAAGGGATTTAATTTTTAAGACGTATTTGGCCACAAATAGTGTTGTAGGAACAGCTAATTATTTTTAAATAAAAAAAGGTACCGTTTGGGTACCAAGGAGATTTTGTATCTAGGAATGATTTTAGTTTATGCAGATGTCCAGAAAATGATAAAAAATAAACCCCATAAATGGGGTTAAAAAGAAGCTAAAATCCAAAAGGTCCCATCGGACAACAAGGATTGACTGGAACACCGCACATAGTATGTGTTTCACAACATTCATTTACACAGGATTCTGTGTGGGGGAAATAGTGTTGATGATTAACATGCAGCTTGTTAACGGTTGTTGTATGTGAAGGATGTAAATGTGTAACTACTTTATTAAATAAATTTGTTTTTACATATTGTTGCGCAGGGTCAACTAGTCCCGGATCATACTGTGTAGGAAACACTTGTGGTGGACAGTATTGAGGTGGACATGGTGGTGGCGGGCAGAATTGGGATGGCATTTGTTGCATAGGAGCAATCTGATTAGGCAAGGCGTTTGGCATGGCATTCGGAAACATATTTGGTGGGACATTTCTATTTCTTTTCATCATTAGATGACCTCCATATAAATTTGTCTTGGTATATCATTAGTCTATTCAAATTTAAATTTTGTGGACTAGTTGAATACCTATAACAAGAAAAATAAATGAAACAATAAAATTAAATTTATATTTTGTTATTCTTTTCATTAAATCACCTCTAACCTTATTACAAGATATAAATTTAATGGTTTAAAGTTATAGAGCATTTCTTTGAATGGGAATGCTTTTATTTATGTGTAAAAAAAGAAAACAATAAATAAATTATTAAATTTAATAAATATTTATTGATAATCGATAAAAAATATATTAAAATCAAAAACAGAAATATAAGTGAGGTGCTTTATATGGAAAAAGTAACAACGTTGTTTTTAAAGATAGCGGTTATTCTTTTAGGAATCCCAGTTCTTGCTCTGTGCATCTTTTTGGTGCCTGAGATGGCGAATCTTGCCGCAAAATTGCTTCCAGAGTTCGCTTTTATAAAATATCTCGTTTTCATCATTTTTGATGCATCGGCGATCCCTTTTTACATTGCTTTGTATCTGGCTTTCAAACTCTTACGCTTGATCGACAGAAATAAAGCTTTCTCCGATTTATCTGTAAAAGCTTTAAATAAAATCAAATACTGTGCAATCATCATCAGTATTTTGCATGTGCTAGTTTGGCCGCTCTTCTATATCTTTGCGGAAGTAGACGACGCACCAGGAGTTATCTTTGTAGGATTGGTTGTTCCTTTTGCTTCGATAATTATCGCTGTCTTTGCAGCTGTTCTTCAAAAACTTTTACAAGAAGCAATTGATATCAAATCGGAAAATGATCTAACGGTCTGAGGTGAATAACAATGGCGATTATAATCAATATTGATGTCATGTTAGCAAAAAGGAAAATGAGCGTAACAGAGCTTACGGAGAAGGTTGGTATAACAATGGCGAACCTTTCTATATTAAAAAATGGAAAGGCTAAAGCGATTCGATTCTCCACTTTAGAGGCAATTTGTAAGGCTTTAGAATGTCAGCCTGGAGATATATTAGAATACAAAAGTGACGAAGACAGTTAAACATGGTGGAGGAACTTATATAGCCATTATCAGAGGGGGTATAACGATGGACATTCACAATTTGATTATTGAAAATTTAGCTAATCCGTATGAGCTGGAGAGAATGTATAGAAAAGATTCGAAAGCTTTTAAAAAATCATTCTCACACGCTTGGGAACAAAATCCAGATTCTCAAATTCTTAGCGTATGGTATGAACGATTGTATTTCAAGGAGACGGCATATACAGGGAAAATTTTCTTGCTTCAAAAAGGATTCTTAATCATGGGTATTTTAGCCATTCTGGCCGGAATAAGCACCAGGACCATTTTTCATTTTGTCGAACAGGAAGCAATTGCTCCAATTAATCTGGCTTTTGGTATCATTCCCTTTATCGCTGCCTATTTTATTTACAACAATACTCCGAAAAAAAGTATTATTTATTCCCTTGCAGCGTTGTTCCTTATTTCTGGGTTTTATCTTAATATGCTGCCATTAAATGATAAAGACACGATGCTCCTTGTTTATTTACACCTTCCCATAATCTTATGGGTATTAGTAGGGCTTGCATTTACAGGAAATGAATATTCAAAAGGCAGTACAAGATTAGCTTATATTAAATTTAATTTGGAATTTTGTATTCTCTACGCCAGCATGGCAGTTAGCGGAATGGTGCTAGCAGCATTAACCATGCAGTTATTTCGATTTGTTGGCTTGAATATAGAAGACTTCTATTTTAGTAATGTCGTTTTATTTGGTGCTGCCGCACTTGCTATTGTAGCTGCGTACCTAGTATCAATGAATCTTAAACTGGCTAAGAATATTACACCCTATATCGCTAAAATTTTTAGTCCGCTTGTCCTGGTCACATTGTTGGTCTATCTTATAACGGTTATATGGGTCGGAAAAAATCCATTCTTAGACCGCAATTTCCTCATCGCCTTCAATGGAATACTTCTTGGTGTATTGGCCGTTACCATATTTTCCATTACTGAAAGCGACTCAGACGAGAAAAAGAACATTTCAGATTATATTAATTTTGCCTTAATTGTTTTAGCGCTTATCATTGACAGTGTGGCATTGTCAGCCATCTTGTTTAGACTTTCTTCCTATGGGATTACACCTAATAGACTTGCTGTTTTAGGAGTAAACATACTTATCTGGGCAAATCTAATTTTGATCATGCTTTCCTATATCCGTTTTCTACAAAACAAATCCGGACCTTCAACGATCCAAGATGCCGTTACTAAGTATTTGCCGGTCTACGGACTTTGGGCAGCTTTCGTTACATTTACCTTTCCTCTAATTTTTAATTAGAAAGGCTCTGTTAATATAATAAAAAGCAATTCTTCAATAACTTATAAAATCCTTTGAGCCGATATTTTGCAGCTTTTTATACAAAGTTGCATACTATCGGCTTCTTTGTGCTACGGGTTAAGTTAGCTTAAGAAGAATAACTGTATCTTTTTATTGGCTTATTATGGTAAATTTGATTTGTAAGGGAAGAGATCAAAAAAGACAACAGAGTTATGAAACTGCAGGCAGAAGCATTCCTGTAATAAGATTGTTAAGTATTGGATTTAAACTACAGGATGCTTAAGTTAAAGAGTAGATAATGTGTACTGGAGGAATAACGGATGCAAGAAGATTTGAATAAAGAAATCTTATTAGAACTAAAGAAATTGAATCAAAAATTAGATGAATTAAATAAACCCCAAGGCTTATCTAAATCTATGAAGTTTTTCGCATTATTTATTGGATTTTCAGTAATTGGACCATTTGTTGCAGTTTTATTGGCAACGTTATTTAAATAACTGCGTGTATGAGCTGATGTAAATTACCTTATTGAAAGGATGAAATAAATGACAAAGGA
The DNA here is from genome assembly GCF_018613415.1 of Bacillus sp. ISL-18. GTDB lineage: Bacteria > Bacillota > Bacilli > Bacillales > Cytobacillaceae > Neobacillus. The sequence goes on from NZ_JAGGQG010000008.1 coordinate 49,292, forward strand.
TAGAAATGGATTTTGGGAATGGATGAAGGCACTTCTTATTGCACTATTTTTTGTTTTCATTATCCGAACCTTCCTCCTTACACCAATTGTAGTAGAGGGTGCATCAATGATGCCTACATTACAAGACCAAAACCGAATGGTTGTATCAATAATAGGAGAACCCAAAAGATTTGATATCGTTGTTTTTCACGCCTCAGAAAATACAGATTATATCAAACGTGTAATTGGTTTGCCTGGAGACCGTATTGAGTATAAGGATGATACTTTATTTGTAAATGGTAAGGCTTATAAAGAACCTTATCTGGACAAATACAAACGAGAGATCGTTACAGGTCCACTTACAGAGAATTTTAAACTTGAGGAAACGGCAGTCGGCAGTGCAACAGTTCCTAAAGGGTATTTGTTTGTGATGGGTGATAATAGAAGAAAAAGCAAGGACAGCCGCCATATAGGGGCTATTCCAATCGATAAGGTATTAGGAACAACGAAAATGGTTTATTATCCTATTAAGGAGATAAAAATTATTGGTAAATAACATTCTCTTTGAAAGATTAAAATGCTACACATAGTTCAATTAATGGGTGCTTGGGCTCAGGATTGACGCTAGGGGGATCCGCTTTTTATTAAAGTAACAGAGCAGTTTACTTCAATAAGAAGAGTACACTCCAAGTCAAGCTGAAAAATTGTAATGAATTTCCGGTGAAAAATCTTGTGAAACCGCGGCATTGGCTCTTTTTTTCTTTGTGGCGTTTAGATCAGGAAGGATTTTAAATAGCCTTGGAGAATTTTTAGATTATCTAATTAAAAGAGAAACAGAGACTGCTAGAAAAAGGACTTAATTTAAAGAGGTGATCGGAAATTGGAGACAATGAAGATAAAAAGAATTGCAGTCGATTCCATTCTTTTTACTGACGTGGACGATTGTGAAACAGATGATGATACAGAAGATTGGGATATTCAATTTGAAGGTGGATTTATCAGTACTTGATGGTAGATTAGATACCACAAAATAGGTGCGGAGCAAACTTCAAAGCGGCATCTGTCCTTAAAATTTTACTTATATATAATTGTTCAAAAAAGTCTCGAAAATTATTTACGAGACTTTTTTTATTTATCCATTCGCGGATAGCATGCGAACTCGTAAAGAATTCTTAATAAAACATTTTGACCGATGATTTTAACCACCCATCTATTCAAATGTTTTTGCCATAAAAATATTGGGTAGTAAAAAATACAGTATCAATAATGTTGACTCGCTAAAGTTTCTCGAGGGATGAATTGAGTTAGTTATGTTATAACCTTAGATTTAGCAAGGGGGAATCTCAAACGATGGAGAAGAAATGGTGGAAGGAAAGTGTAGTGTACCAAATCTACCCGTTGAGTTTTAAGGATTCAAACGGCGACGGTATTGGGGATCTACAGGGAATTATTTCAAAACTTGATTATTTAAAGGACTTAGGTATCGATGTAATTTGGATTTGCCCTATTTATCAGTCACCCAATCACGATAACGGCTACGACATCAGTGATTACCGGGCCATTATGAAGCAGTTCGGGACGATGGAGGATTTTGATGAACTGCTTGCACAAGCTCATGAACGGGGGCTTAAAATTATAATGGACTTGGTTATAAACCATACATCGGACGAGCATCCGTGGTTTATTGAATCTCGTTCTTCTCTTGATAATCCTAAACGGGATTATTATATCTGGAGAAAAGGGAAGAATGGCGGGCCGCCAAATAATTGGGAATCCTATTTTAGCGGATCGGTTTGGGAATATGATGAAACGACGGATGAGTACTATCTGCACCTGTATACGAAAAATCAGCCAGACCTAAATTGGGAAAATGAAAATGTCATCAGGGATGTGGAGGAGATGGTACGCTGGTGGCTAGATAAGGGTGTTGACGGATTTCGTATGGATGCCATTGCTCACATAGTCAAAGCTGAAAATCTTCCGGATGCTCCCAATCCAAACAACCTTCCTTATGTGAGGGCCTACTCATTATTTTCCAACCTTGAAAAGGTACATACGCTGCTTCGAGATTTGAATGATAAAGTATTGTATCAGTATGACATCATGACAGTGGGTGAAACCTCCGGGCTCGGTCCTGAGCAGGCGTTAAACTATATTGGTAACGAACGGCATGAATTGAATATGGTGTTCCAATTCGAGCATATGCTGCTCGATTCTGCTACAGGAGGAACCGGTAAATGGGAGCTGACGCCCTGGAATTTGCTCGATTTAAAAAACATTATGAGTAAATGGCAGACAGTCCTTCACGAAAAAGGCTGGAACGCCAATTATCTTTGTAATCATGACCAGCCTCGCTCCGTTTCCCGCTTTGGAAATGATGGTAAATATCGAAAAGAATCTGCCAAAATGTTAGCGACCTTCCTATTAACCTTAGAAGGAACCCCATATATCTATCAAGGGGAGGAAATTGGGATGACAAATCCTCAATTCCAATCGATTCAGGACTATCGGGACATTGAGACGATTAATTATTATCAACAGGCTGTCGAGTCCGGAACACCAATCGATACGATGATGGAGGCGATTTGGAAAAAAAGCCGGGATAATTCGCGTACTCCCATGCAGTGGGATGATTCCCATGCCGCAGGATTTACAACGGGGACGCCCTGGATCATGGTAAATTCTAATTATCAGGAAGTCAATGTTCAAGAAGCGCTAAAGGATGAAAATTCAATCTATCATTATTATCGGAAACTCATTGCTTTGAGGAAAAAGCATGAGGTGTTAGTGTATGGAGAATATAAGCTGTTGTTGCCTCTTGACCCGGATCTCTACGTCTATACTCGTACATTTGAAGAAGAAATGTTCTTGATAATCTTGAATTTCTTTGATCGAACGCCTGTATTTACATTGCCCGAAGAATTGAGTAGTTTTTCAGCGGAGCTGTTACTTTCAAATTACAAGGTGGAGAAAGAGAATTTGCACGAAATAACCTTCCGGGCTTATGAAGCACGGATTTATAAATTAAAGAGCAGGGAATAAAATCTCACGGAATATGATTGATGATAAAACGGAAGCCTAATTTGGCTTCTGGTTATTTTTAGTGAAAGAAATTCAACTATCCTAAAGGATAGTAGGGTGTGTCAGGTGAATTTTAAAGTGGACCTATTTTTTTACTAAAGGAGTGTTAGATTAATGAAAATTGGTTTTATCGGTTTAGGAACGATGGGGCTGCCAATGGCAAAGAATCTGCTGAAAAATGGGTATGATCTAACGGTTTTTAATCGTACCAAAGAGAAAATGGATCTTCTCAAGGCAGAGGGAGCCATCCTTGCAGGTTCTCCTAAGGAAGTTGCCTTAAAAAGTGATATGGTTTTCACGATGCTTACGGCTGATGCGGCTGTAGAGGAAGTTGTACTTGGTGAAAATGGGATTGTTTATGGTGCCCACCCAAGTTTAATCGTGATTGATTCCAGTACCATCTCACCATCTACATGCAAAAAATTGGCCAAGGAACTTTCAAAGCGTGAAGTGGATATGCTTGATGCTCCGGTTACAGGCAGTGAACCGCAAGCCATTGAGGGAATTCTTACTTTTATGGTAGGCGGTAAAAAAGAAATTTTTGAAAAATGTATGCCTTTGTTTTTAGCGACAGGACAAGGTGCATATTATATGGGCGAAAATGGGAAGGGCTCCTATACGAAGTTAGCTAATAATATCATGTCTGCCATTAATCTACTATCGTTCACAGAAGCGGTCACGATGGCAACAAAAGCTGGCATTGACCCGGAAATCTTTGTTAAGGTCGTCAATGGCGGAGGAGCTAGAAGCGGCCAAGTCGACAATAAGGCACCCAAGATTTTAAATCGCGATTTTACACCACACTTTATGACGAAATTAATACATAAAGATCTTGGTTTAGCAACGGATGTAGCAAAAGAATTAGAAGTTTCAACGCCTGTTCTCGCCATAGTAAAAGAAATCTTTCAAATGGCTAAAGCAAAAGGATATGGTTCAGAAGATATGAGCGCCGTCATTAAATGCTATGAAGAGTGGGCAGGGGTTACAGTTGAAAAGGTAAAATAAATTGCCAATCCGAGAAGATCACCTATAATTTTTACGTCATCCTAACCGGTGACGTTTTTTTATTAACCATATTCAAGTATAAGGAATATGATAAAAAAAGTGAGGTGAATAGGTATGTCCGATTTTACTCCAGGTTCTTATGTAACTGCTCATTTTATCGACGGGACAGCGGTAGAATTTAAACTTATTTCTTTACATGTTACTTATTTTGTAGGAATAAATAGCTTTGGGCATACGGTTTTAATTCCTTTTGATAATGTTAAGTATTTAGAAAGCAAAGCGCTCTAAGGAAGAGAAGCGTTTTTCTTTTTTTTATTTATCCAGAACGTTTGTTCGTGTATAATAAGGGTAATAAAGAAAAGGGGGATGACAGCGATTGCTTATTGCGTTCGAGACAGTATGAAGTGACAGATCCCCTTTGTAATGTCGGAGTAAATAAAGATGTAGCGGGATTATGATTAATATTTTAGGAGGGAGAATATGTCTATTATACGGTTTAAAGATTTTCAAAGATTTAATCAGGACCTTGTAACTAGTCAGCAACAACAAGCACTAAAGCGTTACATGGAACGTTCAAACGAGCGAGAACGAACAGTTGGTAACCAAAATCGTAAGTATCCATCGGAAATGGATACACCAGAGAGAATTTCTGCTCGAAAGAAAATACTAAACCCTCGTGATGGACTAGCTTTTGAAAGGATATTTGGGGAGAATGATTTATTTCCTATTTCATATTTTGAAGCAGGGCTTAAAGCAGCTAAGCCTGTCTGCAGAATTGAGGTACGTGATAGAATAGGCCGAATTCTTGGATACGGCACTGGTTTTCTTGTTTCTTCCAATCTATTACTAACAAATAATCATGTAATAGAAAACGAGGAATCTGCTCTTTTTAGCGCTGCACAATTTAACTATGAAATGGATTTTGATCAAAAGGAACGTCCGATTAAAAGCTTCCGATTAAAACCTAATATGCTTTTTATTACAGACCAGAAGTTAGATTTTACTTTAGTAGCCATTGAAGAGACCTCAGCAGATGGATCGAAATCCAGTGATTTTGGATTCTTACCATTACTTCCTCAAAGAGGGAAGGTTTTACTTGGTGAATATGTATCCATTATTCAGCATCCATCTGGTGCCCCAAAAGCTGTAGCCTTTAGAGAAAATAAAATTTTGGATGTATTTGATCATTATATTCATTACTCAACAGATACGCAGCCGGGATCTTCCGGTTCCCCCGTTTTTAACGATCAATGGATAGTAGTTGGTCTGCACCATGCAGGTGTTCCAGATCCCAATGATACTACTACTTACATATCCAATGAGGCTATCAGAATTAGTAGTATTTTAAAATTTGTTATGGAACAGAGTGTAAATTTAAGTGATGAAAAGAAAGCGTTAATTGATGGGATTGTAGCTAATAGGGAAGGCATTGATACAAAAACGGAAGAATGGCATGATGAATTTTCGACTGGCTATGATACTAAATTTCTTGGTGATAACTATGAAGTTCCTCATCCAACATTTCCTTCCGACCTTAAAGGGGACATAGTAACACAGAGGAACGGTGACACTGTGTTAAATTATACACATTTTTCAATTGTTATGAGTAAGTCCAGGCGTCTAGCCTACTATACGGTAGTTAACATTGATGGAAAAAGATTAGTGAACATTGGTCGTGAAAATAACTGGACGTTTGACCCACGTATTGATGAAGAATATCAGTGCGGGCCAGAACTTTACGATAATAATGATTTTGATAGAGGACATCTCGTCCGCCGAAGAGATCCTGTTTGGGGAGAAAATGCAGATGAGGCAAATAAGGATACCTTTCACTATACGAATTCTTCTCCACAACATAAAGATTTAAATCAGAAAACATGGTTGGATTTAGAAGATTATATCTTAGAAAATGCTGATAAATTGAATTTGAAAGTGACCGTGTTTACAGGTCCAGTATTTCGGGGCGACGATATAATCTATCGAAACGTTAAAATACCTGTAGAATTTTGGAAAGTTGCTGTTATGGTTAAGGAAAATGGGGAACTATCTGCGACTGCCTATTTGCAAACTCAAAAAAATTTACTCGATCATTTGGAATTTGCCTATGGAGAATTTAAAACTTATCAAGTAAAAGTTTCAACTATTGAAAACTTAACTAGCCTCGACTTTGGTAACCTAAGGAATCATGATCCATTGGAACGAATTGAAATCACTGCATCAGTTCGCATGATTAATAATTCTAAAGATATACTTTTGTAAGTAACTAAAACCTTAATAAAGTCTTAATGGATGCGATACTTCGTAATGAAGGTCGCTCCTTTTCTTTTTCATAAATATGATTGTGAAATGTTGTACTTTAACTATAGGGCATTTTAGTGGAACATGGATATGGATTTTTGTGGTAAATTAGTATAATAGATTAGTGTATGAATTTTGTTCTTGAGAATTCATTTTTGTATTTCGGAAGGGAATGGAGTCAATTGAGAGCAGAGCAATCTTGGAATTTATTCGTATTATCGGAATACTTCTTTTTCTTGGTGGTTTAATGGGAGCTTTCGTAAAATTAAAATATGCGAGCTTTGGAATAACAGTAGATAATACCAATGGTCCTTGGTTAGTTGGATTTTCAATCCTGATTTTACTATTTGTATTGTATAGAAACAAACTCCAATTTTCTGGATTTTACAAAGGATCAGGTAAGGTAAAACTCTCGAAAAAAGTTAGTATGTCTCTAATTTCTTGTTCAGTAATAATGATAATTTTAGCCCCTTTCTTCAATTAACTTGCAGCATTATTACAATCGAATAAAGATAAAATAAAACTGTCTTTCTGGAGAGGGCGGGGTTGATTTTGTTAACGAAAATTTTAAAGATGTTGTCAATTTTGAGTGGATTAACATTGTTATCTTATGTTGTATATAGTTGGAAGGATTATTCGGATAAAAGTTTTTTAACTATGTAAATGCTTATGGTGAGTATGTTTATTTTTGGAGGAATAGATAATTTATTAAGTAAGCAAAAGTCAATGAAGATGATGGGGATTTTATACTTTGTAGTAGCTATCTTTGTCACATTTGTTTCGATTAATAAATATTCATGAGTAGAACTTTGGAGTGATTTGAACTTTTTTGTTAATTCGTTATTATGCTAAAGGGGCAGAATAATTGAATAAGGAAACTAAATATAGGTAGATCATATTTTTTTAAAAATAAAGTACGAAGGGGGAGTTCCTCCGTACTTTTATTTGTATCCTCAAAAATATACAATGTATTTTGCTAAATTATATCGTATCCTTTTTGATCTCTTAAAAGATTAATAAAGATTTCTGATGCTCTTGTTTGAAATTTTGTGGATGGAGTAACAAGCAGGAACTTACGAATAATCGGAAATCCCTTAATCTTTAAGGTATAAAGCTTTTGAAGTTTCAATTCTTTGTGAATAGCCCAGTGTGAGAGAAGGGATACACCTAGTCCCGCCTCGACTGATTCTTTGATAATCTGTGTACTCCCGAACTCCATTATATCCTTGGGATTAAATTGAAAATCCTTAAACATACCCTCAGTTGCTTCCCTTGTACCTGACCCCTGTTCCCGTACAATCCATGTCTCTTCCTGTAAATCTGTTAGTTCCAAATTCTTCTGCTTAGTTAAAGGATGTTTTGCAGAGACAATGATATACATGAAATCTTCCGAAATTGCCTCAATATGGTGCTTTTTACTTTTTAGTTCCCCTTCCACAATTCCTAAATCGATTTGATTGTTATTCACCAGTTCTTCAATCTCATGTGTATTTCCAATTGTTATGGTTGGTTTGATTAAGGGAAAGTGTTGGCGTAGCCTTGCAATGATGTGTGGAAGTACATACTCGCCAAAAGTATAACTCGCCCCAATAGATAGACCTCCGGTTGCTGTATTTGTTAGATCATCTATTAAATTTTGCATTTTCGTGTAAAGCCCTAGAATCTCTCTTGCATGATGATAAACAATTTCCCCAGCTTTATTTAAGCGAACATACTTATTGCTCCGATTTAAGAGTTTTGTCCCAACAGTACGTTCAAGCGTTTGTATATATTGGCTTACGGCTGGCTGAGTCATGTGTAAAGCTTCTGCTGCTCTGGAAAAATTTTGTTTCTCTACAACGGTGACAAAAACAAGTAGGTGCTGGTCCATTTTTTCACTTCCTTTTTTTAACGTAACTGCGTTCGGAATTATATCTATTTACTTATGGTAATCATCATTATAATTTATTTTCTTTATGATAAAAACAATCGTATGATGAACTTGTAAAAAAATAAAGGGAGTGAAGCAAAATGCAAAATGGAAAAGTCAAACAAACCGAGAGTAAATTAGAAACTCGTCCAATACAATTTAAACACTCATTTTTATCTCGTGCTTCATTATGGTTTGCTGGTATTTCCTTTACCTTTATCCTCGCGGTACTAGGATTTGGTTTAGCAAAAGCACCGGGATTTAATCACTTAGGTCCATTAGCAAGTGCTATCGTAATTGCTGTTATATATGTTCAAATTTTTGGGTATCCGAAAAAAATTCGTTCGGGTATCCAATTTTCAACAAAAAAACTATTACGATATGCAATAATCTTATACGGTTTAAAATTAAATATTGATGTCGTCTTCCACCAAGGAATGGGATTACTTGTTCGTGATATTGGAACCATTGTCTTTTCCATCTTTCTAACGATGTGGTTAGCCAAAAAACTGAAAGCAGATTTTTCTTTGTCCCTACTACTGGGAATCGGTACAGGAGTATGTGGTGCAGCAGCTATTGCCGCAGTTTCACCAATATTGAATGCTAAAGAAGAGGATACCGCAATAGGAGCAGGAATTATCGCCCTTGTTGGTACAATATTTTCAATGGGATATATTCTTTTTAAACCATTTTTGCATTTAACGGATAAGCAATATGGTATTTGGACTGGAATAAGCTTGCATGAAATTGCTCACGTTGCTTTAGCCGTGGCACCAGCAGGACAGGATGCTTTGGCAATAGCGCTATTGGCGAAGTTAGGAAGAGTGTTTCTTTTAGTTCCCTTAAGTTTTATACTAATATATTGGATGAAACGAACAGGTAGGGTCTATTCGAATACGAAAATTGATTTTCCTTGGTTTTTAATTGGCTTTTTGATTATGAGCCTGATTGGAAGCTATGTTCTGGGAAAATCAATAAATGTTCCACCAACTATCTTGAATGATACATCCAATTTAACAACTTTATTATTAACAATGGCTATGGTCGGGCTAGGGTTAAATGTAAACCTGCAAGAATTACGTACAAAAGCACTACGTCCAATTATCGCTATGTTAATTGCATCTACATTATTGTCATTCATTACATTTTTCACATTATAAAGACCAGCTTTTAATAAACTATTAATAATATTTAGAGATAGGGTAATCCCTTTTGGTCGTTAGTCAAAATGATTTGTGAAGTATTTCACTTAAATTAATGGGTGCTTTGGTTCAGGATGAGTGATCGCTGCGCGGTCATTTTTTCTTATGAAATAAGGGGGCAGTTAGCAGAAGAGGAAAGCAAGAAAATTATTGGGGAATTGCGCCTTTAATTAATTCCAAATTATGAACGATAAGTTATACTATTCCTATAAAATTAACAAAGGGGATTCGTTTATGGAATTAATTACTGGGAAGGTAATTATCCAAAATATTCACAGGCTGCACTAATGTCATCTGAGAAATATTAATGGTATAGCTACTATTTTATTAACCTTGTTTATTCCTGCTGCATATTATGTAGCTTGGTTTGCAAAGTGGATTTAATCTTACTTAATTAATGTCTATTCTTTTTTTATGGGGGGTGAATTTAATGATGATCAATCAAAAATATTTTTATAGTAAAGATTTAATCTATACAATTAGATCTGCTAATAAAAGCGATGCATCAAAATTATCTGAATTAAGGCTGAAGATTGATGGTGAATCCGAAAATATGGACAGAGAGAAAGGAGAGGACTATCTTGACCCGGCACAATTTGCAGAAATTATTGAAACCGATACCAACCATACAAAAAGCTTGTTTTTAGTTGCTGAACTAGATGGTAGATTGATTGGTTATTCAAGATGTGTAGGCAATGATTTAAAAAGATTTATACATAAAGTGGAATTTGGATTAGGTGTGCGGAAGGATTACTGGGGTTATGGGATTGGAAAAAATCTAATGAAAGAAACAATTTCCTGGGCCGATAGGAACGGTATTAAAAAAATAGTATTATATGGAGTCATTGAAACAAACGAAAGAGGCATTGAATTGTATAAAAAACTCGGATTTGAAATAGAGGGTCTCATGAAAAAAGATAGAATCCTCTCAGACGGAAAATACTATAATACCTATATAATGGCCAGATTTAATGAATGTTAAGAAACTACAACGTCTTATTTAAGTGAAATAACAACTTCGGGGAGAATGAACGATGACAACAATCCTTTTAATAATCATTTATTTGGCTTTTATCAGCTTGGGTTTACCTGACTCATTGTTGGGCGCAGCTTGGCCCGTCATGCAATCGGACTTAGGTGCTGCGCTTGAGACGGCTGGATACCTTTTTATGACCGTTGCAGGTAGCACGATTATCTCAAGTTTATTAAGTGGGAAGGTACTAAGACGGTTCGGAACGGGTAAAGTCACATTTGTCAGTGTCTTAATGACAGCAGCTGCTCTATTAGGATTTCATTTTGCTCCTTCGGTTGCTTGGTTAGTGGCATGTGCAATCCCTCTCGGATTAGGAGCAGGAGCTGTTGATTCAGGATTAAACGATTATGTGGCGATCAACTATAAAGCACATCATATGAGTTGGTTACATTGCTTTTGGGGAGTTGGAGCGACTCTTGGGCCGGTCATTATGGCTCAGTTCATGATAGGAGAAAATTCCTGGAGAAGTGGATACTTTGTCATTTCTGGTCTCCAGTTTGTGTTAGTTATGATCCTTCTCTTCACTTTGCCTTTATGGAACCGAGTGAAAAATAAAAGCAATATGGCTGTAAAGGAAGAGAGCGAAGATTCAAAAGATGTCTTGAATAATGATTTAAAACCTTTACAAATGAAGGGAGTAAAACTAGCTCTTGCATCCTTCTTGTTTTACTGTAGCGCCGAAGCTGCCGTGGGGCTTTGGGGAAGCAGTTTCTTGGTAGAAATCAAAGGGTTAAATGCGGCAACTGCTGCAAAATGGGTTTCATTCTATTACGCAGGAATAACCATCGGTCGGTTACTTACAGGCTTTATTACTTTTAAAATGACTAACCGAAGTCTAATTAGGTCCGGACAAATGGTCGCGTTGACAGGAGCGGTTATTGTATTTTTACCATTACCTTCTATTTTCGCACTTATTGGTTTTATCATTGTTGGGCTAGGATTAGCACCGATCTTTCCTTGTATGTTGCATGAAACACCAGCACGGTTTGGAAAAAAACATTCTCAAACGATTATGGGCTATCAGATGGCGCTTGCTTATACAGGCACAACATTCATGCCGCCTCTTCTCGGTTTCATTGCGTCACATTCAACAATAGGAATCTTCCCAATTTGTATTCTTATTTTTATTGCCGTCATGTTCCTAAGTTCAGAACGATTAAATAGCTTACTAGATAAAAAAGTTTTATTAAAGCGTATTGATCCAAGTTCGACTGAAATGTAGTTGGTGGCAGTTAAATAGGGTGTTAAAAAATTATTTTCAATCGTGTCAGGCACCAAGGTGCCTGACACTACCTGCCTATTTCTTACGGTTGGCGTTTCCCGATTTGCCTTCGGGGATGACACGATCGATGTCCAGGTACGGTTTGCCGACAACGGCATCGTTGGATACGATATTAACGGTGTTATTCTTGTTTTCCTGCATCATGTAAAGCCTCCAATTCAGCATAATTAACAAAACGGTACATAAGGTATTTTACGCAAAATCCTCAAAACTTTTCAGTATAGACAGGGTTGTTAAATAGAATGTCGAATTGATTTTGTTTTTGGGTTAGGAGATGGGAAGTAATTTGAAATTAGGTTTTGCTATTTTACTTATTTTACTTGGGAGTTTTTTAATTGGATTTACAGTAGATCGCTTTGGTAAGAGAGGTAACGTTATTATCCATCTAATAGGGATTGGACTATATTTAGGGGCTATTTTTATTGTAATAAGCAAGCCAAAAAGCCAATAGACTTATTAAATAAAAGGATGCTTTACTAAAACTTTGATTAAACTTAAAAGGGCCTAATTATGCAAGCTTTTATTCACTACTTGTATAATTGGGCTCTTTTTATGTTTATAAACACACAGCCGAAAAGTAAATTTATTAAGGGAAAAGAATGAATTAAAAAATATTTGAACAAGACTGGGTTAATCTCCATTTCACATAAAGGACAACCTCCATATAGTAAAGTATGTTCATTTAGAAAGGAGAAGTTTGAATGCAATTAAATTATCAGCAAGCAAAGAATTTAGAGGGGAAAATGATTCATTATAAAAATGATCAAGGCGAATGGTCCATTGGAAAAGTGGTAAAGGTAAGAAAAGAGGGTCTTGAGATTCAAGAATTAAGTTATTCTAGTTCTAGTACTGGATATGGATTTGGTTTCTTTGGTCCGGGACCGTTTGTCAGACGGCCATTTTTTAGACCGCCTGTTATCGTTCCATTTGTTGGATTTGGCTTTTTTCCATTCTTCTTTTAATAAAGCCAACACTGAGAAATTCTTCTACTAAGAGAAGATGAACTAGATGGGAAAAGCTTGTTTACGTAACAGGTCCCGTGTGTGGTAAATAAAAGCTGCCAAATAGGCAGCTTTTCCTGTTTCGATTTCACCCATTCATTTTTCACCCATAAACTAAGAGTGGGTGATGAATATGCAAAAACGGAACCAGATGGACATCACTTCATATCATCAAAAGTATTTTCGTCCATCATGCTTGAAAGCCTTAAATTTAAGATTTACCAGTTCGGAGTTTTATTCACTTTTTTCTGAACAAACTCATGACCAAATCAAATTACCTCCCGAATTGACAAGAACCCCTGAAGATACTCTTATTAACTATTTTAGTATTCTGCGTGAAGCTGAAAATATGGGAGGAAGAAGCTGCGGGACGGTTGGTCAGGCCCATACTCCATTTCCAATTGCCTATAACTTTCTATCTAAAGAGTATCAAAATAAACTAAGCTATGATGAATACCTTCAATCGTTTGCAGGAATAGGGCATACCAGTTTAATAAAGCTTAGTCGAGTACCAGATGTAAAAAAAAGAAGATTAAAGTTTTTTTATGAGATTGAAACAATTGAAGGGTTTAAAGGTAAGCGAGCGGAGTATTTTGGATATTCATATGGATGGATCGAGCTCGTCTACGAAAAAGATGGTTTTCGGATTTCAGATTTGACCAAGATGGAAGAAGATTTTTTATGCGCACCGTATCATGGTTGGGACCATGACGGGGAAGATAGTGTAGAGGTGAAATATGGAAGTTGGTGCAAATTGATTCAACAGATGTACCCAACAGTGAAGAATGGATACCTTAAGAATATTTATTTTCGTGGTAACGATGGAGCTGATTATTGTTTTATTTTTGTAACATTGACGAATGGAACGGACGTAGAAATGGCACAATTGCGGAAAGGTAGCAATGAAAATTGGAAACAGGTGAACATGAAGCCTGAAGAAGAATGTTTAACGGAACAAAGAATGTTTATCGACCCTAATGGTAAATGAGTTACCTTTAAATGTTACTACATGATACTCTTCCTACTTTCATTATAACATGAAAAAAATGGATAATATAGACTGTTTATTCTCAAAAACTACTGTTACAATCAATAGAACCTTAATGGTTAGGAGAGTGTAGAATGAATTCTTTGGTTCTCGGTTTTCAGGAAATGGAACAATCACAGCTTTTGCTCGTTGGCGGAAAAGGGTTAAATTTAGGTGAATTATCAAAAATTCACGGCATACACGTACCAGAAGGATTTTGTATTACGACAAAAGCTTATCAAAAAGCCATCGAACAAAACGAACCGTTCGACGCACTGTTGAATCAACTAGTACGATTAAAAGTAGAAGATCGAAATCAAATTGGTGAAATCAGCAGGAAGATTCGACAACTCCTTACAGAAATAGAAATTCCCTCCGATGTTGTCACGGCAGTCGCTGATTATCTCTCCAAGTTTGGCGATGAACATGCATATGCAGTGCGTTCTAGTGCAACCGCTGAAGACTTACCACATGCTTCTTTTGCTGGACAACAAGACACCTATTTAAATATCATCGGAACAGAAGCCATCTTGCAGCATATCAGAAAATGTTGGTCTTCTCTTTTTACCGACCGCGCAGTCATCTACCGATTGCAAAATGGATTTGACCATAGTCAAGTTTATATATCCGTTATCGTGCAAAGGATGGTTTTTCCACAGGCTTCCGGGATTTTATTTACCGCTGATCCGATTACCAATAACCGCAAGCTGCTATCCATCGATGCCAGTTTTGGACTTGGAGAAGCGCTGGTTTCTGGCATAGTCTCTGCCGATAGCTATAAAGTGAAAGAGAATACCATCGTTGATAAGAGGATAGCAGCTAAAAAATTGGCTATCTATGGACGAAAAGAAGGCGGGACCGTGACACAAGAGATCGCCCCTGACCAGCAAAAGACGCAAACACTTACTGACCAACAAATTTTACAACTATCACGTATCGGAAGGCAGATTGAAGCTTATTTTGGCTGTCCGCAAGATATCGATTGGTGTTTGGTTGATGATACCTTTTATATGGTCCAGAGCCGTCCAATCACGACTCTTTTTCCTATCCCTGAAATGAATGATCAAGAAAACCACGTCTTTATATCTGTCGGACATCAGCAAATGATGACAGACCCCATCAAACCATTGGGATTGTCTTTTTTCCTGTTAACGACACGTGCCCCTATGAGTAAAGCTGGCGGCAGGCTGTTTGTCGATATCACACCTCAACTGGCTTCATCTGTCAGCAGAAACGGTTTATTACATGCGATGGGACAACACGATCCACTCACGAAAGATGCCATTATGAACATCATCGAGCGTGGAGATTTCATAAAATCGTTACCAAATGATATTGAACCACCGAGGCCTGCAAGAGGAAATACCGATAGTATGGCACAAATCGAAAACAATCCATCCATTGTTTCTGATCTAATTAAGCGTAGCGAACTATCCATTGAAGAGTTAAAACAAAACATCCTAACCAAATCAGGACCAGATTTAGTTGATTTTATTTTTGAAGATATTCAAGAATTAAGGAAGATTTTATTTGATCCACAAAGTACAGCTGTATTTATGGCGGCTATCAATGCTTCAACCTGGATCAATGAAAAAATGAACGAGTGGTTAGGTGAAAAAAACGCGGCAGACACGCTGTCGCAATCTGTCCCAAACAATATTACTTCGGAAATGGGTCTGGCCCTTTTGGACGTTGCTGATGTGATTCGTCCATATCCAGAAGTAATCGATTATTTACAACAAGTAAAAGATGAAAACTTTTTGGATGAACTGGATAAGTTTGAAGGTGGAAGGGAAACCCGAGACGCTCTTAAGGCTTTTCTCCACACATATGGAATGCGATGTGCTGGAGAAATCGATATTACCAGAACACGTTGGAGCGAAAAACCGATGATCCTTGTCCCTATGCTCATTGGTAACATCAAAAACTTTGAGCCCAATGCTGGCAAGCGGAAATTCGAGCAAGGGCTGCGTGTTGCTTTGGAAAAGGAAAAAGAGTTAGTAGAAGGTTTGAAGCAATTACCGGATGGTGAACAAAAAGCCAAAGAAACAAAACGAATGATTGACCTAATCCGGAATTTCATCGGGTATCGTGAATATCCGAAATACGGCATGATTCATCGCTACTTCGTTTATAAGCAGGCATTACTGAAGGAAGCCAAACGACTTGTGCAAGCGGGTGTTATTCATGAAAAAGAAGATATATACTATCTCACCTTGGAAGAACTCCACGAAGCCGTACGTACCAATAAGCTGGATTACCAGATCATCAATAAGCGAAAAGATGATTATACATTATATGAAAAATTGACGACTCCGCGTGTTATTACATCGGATGGTGAAATCATTACAGGTAAGTACAACCGAGAAAATCTCCCAGCCGATGCGATTGTAGGTTTGCCTGTTTCTTCCGGAGTGATCGAGGGACGAGCGCGAGTCATCTCAAATTTGGAAGAAGCTGATTTGGAAAAAGGAGATATATTAGTCACACGCTTTACTGACCCTAGCTGGACAACATTGTTTGTATCCATAAAAGGCCTAGTCACGGAAGTGGGTGGACTGATGACCCATGGTGCAGTCATCGCACGTGAATATGGCTTACCGGCAGTTGTCGGAGTAGAATATGCGACCAAACGGATCAAAGATGGCCAACGAATTCGTGTGCACGGAACAGAAGGGTATATCGAAATATTGTAATGCTGGAATGATAATTCTAAGACTAAAGTTACCATTGCCATTAGCCATTTTGCTTTTCTTACAGAACAAGGGGGTATATATTCGAGCTTGGAAAAAGGATTCCAAGCTCGTTTATTTTCTTTTATTGCTCTCCCTATTAATGGAATCATTAATCTCCCTGAATTTCTTTGATACTTTTCCCTGCTAAAAAGGCGTGACCCATCCTTAGCTTTGCAACAGTCTGAAATCCATATTTTTGATAGACTTTTTCTATTTTTTCGTTAATCGGAAACACCCAAAGGTTTTTAAGCCCTTTTTTAGCAACTTCTGTTTGAATAAAATGAATCAATTCACCAATTAATCCTCGACCCCTGTATTCCGCCAGCGTTGCAACACTTTCCATTCGTGCCTGATGATCATGGATAAAAATACAAGCTGTAGCACAGGCAACTCCCTCATATCGTAGTAAATAATAGGTAAAGCTAGGATGATTAAATTCTACCTCAAAAGCCTTTTCCCTAACGGCTTTGCCTCCAAATTCTGTAATACTGCATTCAATATGTAATGCTTCGGAATAATTCTCTTTTGTCACCCTTTCAATATCAATTTCCTTGCGTTTTTCCTTCACCAAAACCTTTTGATCCCACAGTTGAACAGGACTGATTAATTCTTCAAAACCGAAATGATCCATTTTTAGTTGGTCAACCAATTCCTGTTGAGCATCTACGTTATAAATATAAAATCTGGGAATGAGTTTTCTAGATTGATAAAAATTTTTAACTTCATCGATGATTAACGTTGGATGATTAATAGAATCACTAATATGAGCGTGATTTGCGTTATAATAATTTGGTTGACTTTCATTGCAAAAAATGGAACCCCAAGATGTTTCTATTCGTTTTGTAAAGGTCTCTAAGTAGGCAAAATCTAGTAAAATAATGTCTCTTAAATTGATCATAAGATACCCCCTTTATTTATTTTGATAGTTAGTAAAGTTTACCAAATAGGCCATATCCTATACTACTCCAGCCACCGTCTGTTGGTTAAGATTTCACCACGACAATAAGGAAGGGCAAAACGAAAAATGAAATCAGCGTTGTCCAGAGAATGCATTTCGAGACAATTTTAGGAGAAGCGTTAAATTTTTCTGCCAAAATGACGGCATTCACGGCAACAGGCATACAAGCCAATACAAAAAGAACGGATTGTAAGATTCCTCTGATATGTAAGAGGTAAATGCAAAATAGACCAACTAACGGCGATACGAACAATCGGACAGCCATGCCCGTCCAAAAGGCGGTTTCAAATTTCTCTTTATCTCTGGATATTTTCACATTGACCATCTGTACGCCTAAAATCGCCAGAACAACCGGAGAGTAAGCATCTGCCACCATCGAAACTCCTTTTGCAATGTCGTCTGGTAAGGAAAGATGGAAAGTTCGCAGCACGAACGCAAGAATGGCGGCGTAGATGGCAGGAAGTGAAAACACTGATTTAATCGCATTCTTGATGGAAAATTGGGATCTGGCCGCAAAGTATACCCCTAAGGTGTTCACAATGACCATTTGACCAATCACATAAACGGATGCCTTATCAAGCCCCAGTTTCCCAAAAGCGAGTAAGACAAGAGGCAGTCCGTAATTAACACTGTTGGTTAAGGATGAAATCAATGTCAGCCCAGCCGTTTCAGACGCGGAAAGTTTAAAAGCTTTTCCTAAAATATTGGCAATGGTCCAAAGCAGGACAAGATTAAGCAGGGAAAAGGCAACCGTTTGAAAAATATCATGATGGGATACATGAGCGGTCAGTAAGGTATCCAAAATAATCGCAGGACTTAAATAATATAAATACAGAGTCAACAACGGCTTCGTATCAAGCTGCTTGAAACGTCCCAGTAGGGCACCGACGGTTACGGGAATAGATAGTGGAACAATCACTTGAAAAAGGGTAGTAAAAACAGTTTGAATCACCGAACAGGTCTCCTCTCCAAATCTAGTGGAATACTATGTATCGAATTCCTTAAATCGATTATAATGGAAAAGTGAAATAATTTATATTAACAAATAGCAAGGAGATTAATAACCAATTGTTATTAGGGTAGGGGATACGATGGATATTAAATGGTTAAAGACTTTTATCATTGCGTCAAAGTATGAGAATTTTCGTCAAACGTCAGAGGAACTTTTTCTGACTCAACCTGCTGTAACAAAGCATATTAAAAGGCTGGAAGAAACTCTTAACATTCAATTGTTTGAAAGACTAGGCAAAAAAGTAATTCTTACACCAGCAGGTCATAAGTATCTATCCTATGCAAGGGAGATCCTATCAAAATATGAGCAGGGTGTGGAAGAATTTGAATCCTGGAAACAAGGGTATAATCGAAAGTTAATCATCGCTGTTGCCCCGCAAATTGCGTCCTCCATCTTGCCTTCCATATTAAGGGGATTTATGGATGAAAATCCTCATTTAGAAGTTTTAATTAAAGTCCTCAAGTCTTATGAAATAGGGGAGGAAGTCAGTGCTGGAAATGCAGATATAGGGCTTACGAGAATTTTACCCATGCAGACCAATATAAAAAGTCATATCGTGCATAAAGAATCGGTCCTATTAGTTGCACCAAATGAATGCAAAGAAACTTCTACCCTTGATGAACAAACCATTTTACATAAATATAGGCTAATAACTCATAACCATCCAGACTATTGGGATCATCTGCTGGATACGATCAAGAGGCATTATCCGACCGTAAAGACCATGAGAGTTGACCAAGTAGAGGTTACCAAGCGTTTTATCGAAGAAGGGCTTGGGGTTTCCTATCTACCTGCAACTGTCGTTAAAGATGAAATGGATCGGAATAAATTGATCGAAATTAAACCAAGTAACATCATTCCCCCCACATCTTTTACGTATGTCTTAACAAAAGTAGACACGGACGAAGTCGTAACGTTCATTACCTTCTTAAAAAATGCATTAAACAAATGGTGAAAGTGGCTGCAGCTAAATTGATAGCGCTTTAGCAGGATTTTTTAGGTTATGTGGAGAATACTTATTTTAATAGTTAATTTTCTGAAAATTTTTAAAATAAGGTTAAAACAAGGAGTGTTTTCACATGACGTATGTCTACAAAACTGGCATTTATCAAAATTCAGAAAAGAAGCGTTGGGAATACTGGTATATTGGACCAAATGAAGTAAAAATTCTAGTCTCATGGTTAAGCTGGACTGCTTCGAAAGAATATGAAAAATGGGAAAAAACCTGTCTTGTAGAAAAAGCAGGGTAAGCCTCACTAAAAGAGCCTGTCCAAAGTAGTGGACAGGCCTAAAAAGTTATTTATCCTTGAGCAAGTTTCATTTGTTCTTTCAGACACGCTTCCTGTTTTCGGATAAATCCTCGGTCTCTATGATAAAGGATAAGCGCGACAACCAGAATGCCTGAGGCAATCCAGATGGCTCGATTCCCTATATACGTAGTGGAAAAAGTCCCGGATAACGCACCGAATATAAAGGATGAAATGATGAAAAAGAATTCCTGAAATTGCTTTTTAGCTTCTTGGTTATGTTCTTTAATCGCTAAATAAGCCGCTTGAGTAGCCGTCCTTAAATTTCCCGTCGTCATCGTGGAGTTATACGCCCACCGGTCTAATTTATTAAAAGTAGAAATTTGCAGGGAAGACACAAATGCAATCGACACCGTTACGACCATGTTCGAGACACTGCTTGGTAACAACCCTACAAAAATCAACACAAGACATTCTAATAGGAGGATGGATCGTCTATAGCTGTACACTAAATGTCTAACACGGGGAGTCTTGAATATTTCAGAAATCAAAACGCCTAATATAAACGCAATAATGGGCGGAATATAGAGTAACATCCCCATCCAATCGCGGTTGGCTGCTTTTACGGCCAATAATACCATGTTTCCTGTTTGAGCATTCGCAAATACTCCATCTCGGCTAATGAAAGTGTAAGCATCTAGAAATCCTCCAACCAAAGCCAATAACACACCTAAACGCACGGAATTTGACGATAACGATAGAGGTTTCTTCTGTTTATCTTCCATAAAGATGCTCCTTATACAGTAATAATTTTAAAAATCTAAGACAGTAAAATAGTAAGAGATTATGAGAGTCAGGTCAATGGAAATTACATGAACGCAGTAAGAAAATCGAGATTTATGAAAACTTTATGTCAGGCTTTGTTCTTTTAAGGACGGAAGTGGTGATTTCGTAGCAACATCACCCGAAACAAGTAGAGGTATTTATGAAAAAATAAAATGAGTTATCAAAAACAAGCCGTTTCCTTATGGGATACGGCTTGTTTTAGTAACGATCGAACATGGCGTGAGGCAACAAATCAGGCAAAAACGTGATTATTTATAAGATAGTGTACGTTCTTTGTAGCACTTGTTGATTAAACAGTAATAGTGCCTTTTATGTTCATTGAAAGGATAGAATATTAAAAATATAATGAATACAGAAAACGCTTACAACGGTAGGAGGTAAATCGATGCATTTTCAATTAACAGAGGAACAACTAACCTGGCAACAGGAAATCAGAGAATTCTTACGAGAAATCATCACACCAGAGTTGCTTCACGAAGTCGAAGAAAACGAAGATAAACCAACAGGTCCCCTAGAAAGAGAGTATCGTAGAAGACTAGTTGAAAAAGGCTGGGCCGCCATTAATTGGCCAAAGGAAATGGGGGGATTAGGCCTTACCGCTATTGAAAGGTTTATCTTCAATGAAGAATTTGCCTATGCAAAGGCGCCCCATCCATCAGGAGCAGCACTTTCCATTGTGGCACCGGCGATTTTTATGTTTGGCACGGAAGAGAATAAAAAGGAATGGCTCCCGAAGATCATGGCTGGTGAAGCTGATTTTGCCCTTGGGTACTCAGAACCGAATGCCGGGACAGACCTGGCAGGCCTTCAAACAATCGCCGTCTTAGATGGGGATGAATGGGTCATCAATGGGCAAAAAACCTGGAATACATTAGGGCACAAGGTAACCCATCAATGGGCAGCTGTACGAACGGATCCTGCTCTGCCAAAACATAAAGGGATTTCAGTCATCATTATTCCAAATCATGCACCGGGAGTCACGCTCGTAAAACAAAGAACATGGGGAAATCATACAACAAATGATGTGTTCTTTGAAAATGTAAGAGTTCCAAAAAACAATTTGATTGGAGAGGTTAATCAGGGGTGGAGAATTTTAACGGGTGCCCTTGATAGTGAAAGGGTACTAATGGGTGGCTCTGCTGAACTAAGGCGGGTTTATGATGATTTGGTGAATTTTTGTAAGCATACCATTATCGATGGACAACTGCTCATTACTCGTCCTGACGTAAAGAATAAATTGGCGGAACTTCACGTGGACTTGGAAATCGCGAAACTATTTGGCTACCGCGGGGCAAGTTTACTAGATTCAGGACGGGAAATATCCTCCGAAGCGTCTATGATGAAGGTATTTGCCACCGAGTTGTACACAAAAGTCGCTGATTATGGCATGCAGATCGTCAATATGTATGGTCAATTAAACAAAGAGGATGGATCAGCTCCACTTGCAGGAGAGTTAGAGCATTTGTATCGACTAGCCCCATTCCATCGCTTTGGAGGAGGCACGAATGAGGTGCAAAGAAATATCATTGCTCAACGCGGGCTTGGGCTGCCAAGAAAATAAGTACGGAGGTATGACGGATGAATATGACGTTTACGGAAGAACAACAGATGCTACAAAGTTCAGTTCGGAAATTCTTTGAAAAAGAGGTTCCGATCGGCTTGGTAAGGAAATTACAAACTCCGGATTCTAGCGGCCATTCAGAAGAATTATGGAAGAAACTAAGTGATGGCGGCTGGTTATCGATTGCCATTCCTGAAAAATACAATGGTGCCGGCGGGACGCTTTTTGACTTGGGGATTGTCTATGAAGAATCAGGAAAAGTCCTGTTGCCAACCACCTATTATAGTACTTTATTGGCCTCATTTTTAATAGAAGAGATTGGAACCGAAGAGCAAAAAGCCAAGTATTTATCAGCTATTGCATTTGGTAAGATCATTTCAACGATCGCTTATATGGAGCCACAAGCAATCCACAACACCAATTGTTATCAGACGGTCGCCCGTAAGGTGAAGGATCGTTATTACTTAACAGGAACGAAAAGTTTTGTGCAAAATGCCCATCTTGCCAATCCTTTGATTGTAATTGCACGAACGGAAGATGAACAGGCAAATGAAGGATTAACCGCCTTTTTAGTGAATCCAGCAAAGGATGGCGTAGAAATAAAACAACATTCGACTTTTGGAAAAGACAGGCAGAGTCTAGTCACTTTTACGGAAGTAGAATTGGAACAGGATGAGGTATTAGGAGAACCGGAGCAAGCTCTGGAAGGCCTTGAAGCAGCTATTAAAAAAGCTACTGCCTTACAAACGATGGAAATGGTTGGCGGAATGAAAAAAGTGGTTCAAAGAACAGTTGAATATGTTTCCCAACGAAAACAGTTTGGGGTACCGATTGGCAGCTTCCAAGCCGTTCAACATCACCTGGCAGATTTAGCTACCTATCGGGATGGATCGGAATTGGCCGCATATCAAGCCGTATCCAATCTTGCGGAAGGTCTTGCTGCAGACCGGGAAGTTTCCATTGCAAAGGCATATGCAAGTGAATCCTATAAAACAATCACGGTCATGGCCCATCAATTATGGGGAGGCATGGGCTATGCCACTGAATCGGATTTATTTCTATGGTCGAATCGTGCAAAGGCAACCGAACTATCCTTTGGAACGAGAGATGACCACTTGACTCAAATAATGAAATGGATAACTTCCAATCAAGCAAAGAAACAAAAAACGAAAATGGAAGTAACCTATTCGATTTAACGACTAGTGGGAAGGGGATGGGAATATGGCAGAACATAAAATGGAGTATTTATTACGGCCGAGGTCCGTCGTGATTGTGGGGGCTTCACAAAAAAAGGGATCGATCGGACATAATACCGTACGTAATTTTATTGATTTGGGGTTTCAAGGGAATGTGTATTGTGTTAATCCCCGGTATGAGGAGTTAGAGGGCTTTCCGTGTTTTCCTACTGTTGCTGACGTTCCTGGAGAGGTAGATGTTGCCATTATTGCCGTTCCTTTAGCTTTTGTCGAGAATGCCATAAAGGAATGTGCGGAAAAAAAAGTTTCCTATGCGGTGATCTTTAGCGCCGGATTTGCCGAGATGGGAGAAGAAGGGAAGCAAAAACAAGAAGAAATTAAGAAAATTTGTGAAGAAAATAACATCAGGGTCATTGGGCCAAATACAATGGGAATCACCAATGTGGCGGAGAAAATTAATTTGTCCTTTTCCAAAGTAGATTCGCTAAAGTGGATTCAAGGGAATGTGGGATTGGTATCGCAAAGCGGAGCGACAGGCCACACCATTTTAACAAAAGGGGAAGACGAAAAATTAGGCTTTGCTTATATGATTACCACCGGAAATCAACTAAACACCACCACGCTGGATGTGATGGAATTTTTACTTGAGGATGAAAAGACGGAAGTAATTGCCTCTTATATGGAAGCCGTACCAAATGGGGAACAATTAAAAGAAATTGGAGCAAGGGCATTACAACAGCATAAACCGATTATCGTCTATAAATCCGGACGATCTGAAGCAGGCAAGAAAGCCGCCTTATCCCATACAGCCTCATTAACGGGTTCAAGTAAGTCATTTCAACTTGTCGCGGAAAAATACGGGTTGGTTTCGGTGGATACGGTCGAAGAGATCATTGATGCCCTAAAAGCTTTCAACGGCAAGAAATTTCCGAAGGGCAATCGCGTGGCAACCGTCGTCATTTCCGGAGCAACCGGGATCATGATTGCGGATAACTTGACTGAATACAATCAAGAATTGGTTCCTTTAACAGATCAAACCAAAAATAGGTTAAGAGAAGTAGTGGCTGATTATCTTCCTGTCGATAATCCAGTGGATATTGCCAGTACGTTAGTCATGAATCCTGCTATTTATAAACATTGTCTGCAAACCTTGGCAGAAGCTGAAGAAGTAGACTCGATTATAGCCCACCTGCCATTAGGAAAATCAAACGGTGGATTGCATTTTGCCAAGGATGTGATAGACGTTTCCAAGACAACAGGAAAACCCATTTTCGTTCTAACAACAGGAAGTGAAGAAGAGGTAAGCCCGGTTAGACATTTTTTAAATGGAAATAACGTACCTGCCTATAGCAATGTAATAAGTGCGATCAAAGGGCTAGATTATCTAGTAAACTATCAAAAAATCTATGCCGAGCGGAATCGAATCAACACCGCTTCAAACTCCGATCATCAGACGAAATTCAATCTTCTACAGGCCACTACGGTCACCGAGCCGAAGGTGAAATCACTACTAAGAGATTCAAACATACCAGTACCAAATGGAGCTGTTGCTAAAAACGAAGAAGAACTCGTAGAAAAAGCAGCTGCCTTACAATTCCCGTTAGTGGCTAAAGTCGTTTCACCGGAAATTACCCATAAAAGCGATGTTGGCGGTGTGGTGTTACCGATTAAAAATGAAGAGGAATTGATAAGGGCCTATCATACTATTACAGAAAATGTAAAAAATCATGCACCAAATGCTAGAATGGAAGGCATTTTAATAGAGGAACTTGTGGAAGGACCATTCCTTGAAACGATTGTGGGGGTAAACCGTGATCCCGTTTTTGGACCGATTATCATGTGTGGCTTAGGCGGAGTGTATGTAGAGGTATTGAAAGATGTCTCCCAACGGTTACTGCCCATTACCGAAAAAGATGCCCTGGAGATGGTAAAGGAATTGAAAAGTTATCCGCTTTTTAACGGGTTCCGAAACGGAGTAAATTATGACGTTACGGCCCTTGCCTGCGTGTTAGCCGATATTTCTCACCTGGCCTTAAGCCTGGGGGATGGCTGGTCAGAAATCGAAATAAATCCATTAATTGTTCGTGAACTAGGAAAAGGTGTAATGGCGCTGGATGGATTAATTACCGTGACAGAAGCAGCGAAAGAAGCAGTAAAACACTAAGTTCTTTCAGCATGTACGCTTTTTACAAGGTACCTCATAAAAGTAAAAATGACGAGAGAGGTGTGACAAGATGACGAAGGAAAAGGTTTTATATGAAAAACGAGGGAGAATCGCAATTATTACGATTAACCGGCCAGAGGCGATGAATGCAGTCGATGCAGAAGTCTGGGAAGGAATTAGAACGGCATTGGAGGATTATGCCGAGGATTCAAACTTGTGGTGTGCGATTATTACTGGTGCAGGAGACCGGGCGTTTTGTGCAGGGGCGGATTTAAAAGCGGTAGCGAAAGGCGAAAGTATTTTTCCGGAAGGCGGAGAAAAATGGGGATTTGCCGGTATCGCACAGCACTATATCAATAAACCGATTATTGCAGCCGTAAATGGGTTTGCCTTAGGTGGAGGAACGGAAATCGCCTTGGCTTGTGATTTGATTGTTGCTTCAGAAAAAGCTGCATTCGGCCTCCCGGAAGTGAAGCGGGGAATCATCGCCGGTGCCGGCGGGCTGCTTCGTTTACCAAGGCAATTACCGTTAAAAGTTGCCATGGAACTGATTTTGACTGGCAAGTCCATGTCACCACAAGAAGCTAGCGGGTGGGGATTGGTCAATCGGGTAGTTCCTCACGCACAGCTATTGGAAAAAGCAATTGAACTTGCGGATGAAATTATTGTAAATGCTCCGGTTGCGGTCAGCGCAAGTAAAGATATTGTCTATCGCGGGTTAGACGTGCCTCTGGATCACCCATCAAAAGCGTGGGAAATCAATCAGGAATACACAAGCAGAGTGATGGAGTCCCAAGATAGTAAAGAAGGACCTCGGGCTTTCGCTGAAAAAAGAAAGCCGGAATGGGCGGGACGATAAACGATACTTGAATAATACAAATTGTTTGTAGGCAGTAGGGAGGGATTGACTTGAGTATCCGAGGAAAAGCAGCCATTGTTGGCTTTGGGGAAACGCCATTTACGAAAGATAGCGGTAAAACCATTTTTGAATTAGCCAGTGAAGCATCCATTCTTGCGATTCGCGATGCCGAATTAACCATTACCGATATCGATGGGATTGTGACATTAAGTCCATTATCGACGGCAGCCCGTTTAAATAATACGTTGGCCAATTATTTAGGAATCAAACCGACCTACAGTGATGAGGTGTCTGTTTACGGTGCTTCTGGCGGATATGGGTTAAAACAGGCGGCTGAAGCGGTGGCAAGCGGAGCAGCAAGAAATGTTCTAGTCGTAGGCGCGGATTTGAATTTCTTGAAACATCATTCGGCCGAACCGCATGATTTAAATGACAATTTTAATTCGCTTTATTTTGGCGGCGGCGCCACCACCAATTATGCGATGGTAACCAATTTATATGAACATCTGTACGGCGATACCCAATTGCAAAGGGCAAAAATTGCCGTTCACCAACGGTATAATGCCAATCATAACGATAATGCGTTATTCGGTCACAAAGAATTAACCATTGAAGCGGTGCTGAATTCACCCGTCATTAGTACACCATTGCATCTCTTTGAAATTGTTTCTCCTTGTGATGGGGCTGTTGCTTTTGTTGTCAGCAAAGGGGAAGAGGCAAAATCGATTTCAAACACACCTGTTTATATCGAGGGGGCAGGTTTTCATAGTACTCACTTCTTATTATCCGATGCAGATCTGCTGAGAAATGGCGTCGTGACACCCATTAAGAAAGCTTCTTCTATTGCCTTTGAAATGGCCGGCGTTACGGTAGACAACATCGATATATGCGGGTTTTATGATTGCTATACCATCGCGGTCCTTCTAACCATTGAGGATATGGGCTTTTGTAAAAAAGGAGAAGGGGCCCGTTTTATCGAGGAGCATGATTTAACGTTTAAAGGGGATTTCCCTGTGAACACAAGCGGCGGGCAGTTATCGGCAGGACAGCCGGGAGATGCCGGGGGAATGGTGAATGTCGTCGAAGTGGTTCGTCAGTTAATGGGGAAAGCGGGCGTTCGGCAAGTCCCAAATTTGGAGGTTGGGGTTACCAATACAAATGGCGGACTCTTCTCCAATGAATGTACACTCGTCTTAAGGAGGGGATAATCATGGCCATAAACTATATCAACAAAGAAACAAAGGAATTTTACGAAGGGGCCAATCGATCGGAATTGCTCATTCAAAAATGTGATCGCTGTGGGGAATATGTTTTTTACCCAAGAGCGATTTGTCCAAACGATATGGGGAATTTATCGTTTGTAAAGGCTTCTGGCAAAGGGAAAATCCTAACCTATTCAATTGTCAGGATGGATGGGATGCCAAGATTTAAAGACATGGTTCCCTATGCAGCAGCCGTGGTCGAATTGGAGGAAGGGCCAACAATCGGTACAAGGATCGTTGTCAACAATCCGGAAGAAGTGTTTATCGGCCAAGAAGTAGAAGTACTATTTGAAGAACAAGATAGCCAAAAAATCCCGTTATTTCGGCCGGTTGGAAATGTTAAATAAAATCGTTAAAGGCATCTACCAAGTGGTGTTGCCCTTACCGTATAGTTTACAATCGGTTAACTCCTATCTACTGGAGGGAGAAAATGGTTATACCGTTATCGATACGGGAGACACCATTGAATCGATTAACGTTTGGGAACAGCTCCGTAAACCAGGGATTGTCATTGAAAAGGTGATTCTGACACATACGCATCCCGATCACTGCGGACTGGCGTGCTGGTTTCAGGAGGAATTACAGGTTCCTGTCATCGTTTCGAACTATAGCATCATCGAATTAGAGCGAATCAAACAAAGGTATCTGGATGGGAGCCCGTTGAATGATCTGTTTCTAAAACACGGTGGGCCAAAATTACCGAAAGCAGTTCTTTCAAGCCCATCCCCGTTTGATTTCTTACCTGATTCGATTTATCAACATGGTGAAACCATCAAATTTGGAAACGATTCGTTTGAAGCGATTTGGACACCCGGTCATGCCAAAGATCAATTCTGTTTCTACAACCCGGAATTACAAATCATGATGGTTAGTGATCATGTTTTGGCGGATATTTCACCGATGATCGAGCTTAGGGGAGAAGAAGGGGAGAATCCGTTACAAGACTATTTCACCTCACTGGACTTGATCAAAACGTATCCGGTGAAAGTAGCACTGACAGGCCACGGCGGTTTGATTGATGACTTACAAGCAAGAATTGACGAAATTCAAGCCAGGCATCAGCATCGATTAAACCAGATGCTGGATATTTTAAGCAATGATGCATTATCTGCTGCACAAATTTCTGAAATGATTTATAAGAAACAAAATCAACGATTCCAGATTGAACAATTCATGGCCATTATTACGAGACTGCTCTATTTAGAGTCGATTGGAAAGGTAAACAGTAAGCAACAAAACGGAAAAGTTTACTATCAAGCGATTGGTTAATGAACTTTTTAAAAAAATAATAATGGGGTGATTGAGAATGATAAAAAACGCAATTTGTGAAGAATATGGTATGAAAGTTCCTGTATTTGCCTTTACACACAGTCCTGACGTGGTTATTGCAGTCAGTAATGCAGGCGGTATGGGGGTTTTAGGTGCTTCGGGCATGACGCCGGAAGAGTTTGATCTTGCTATGCAAAAAATAACCGAGGCTTGTCCAGGGAAATCTTTTGGCGTAGACCTGATTTTGCCAAACAAATATGTCGGCATGGAAGAGGGGGGACTCACACTCGAAGCATTACAAAAACATATCCCGCAAGGACATAAAGATTTCCTTAATCATCTTTTAGAAGATTACGAGGTATCTGAAATAGAAGACCGGCAAAAAGCAGATTCGTTAACGTCCAAAGCCGGCTCATCCGTTAGCTTAAGTGGAGCACGCGCTCTTGCTAATGTTGCTTTTAACTACCCAATAAAACTATTGGTTAATGCACTTGGCATCTTCCCCGCTGAGTTCAGGGAAAGAGCACATGCCCAAGGAATTAAAATTGGCGCACTGGTCGGGCAGGTGAAACATGCATTGAAACAAAAAGAAGCCGGAGTGGATATCGTGATTGCACAGGGTTATGAAGCAGGCGGGCATACCGGTGATATTGCCAATACCGTTCTTGTTCCCCAAGTGGTGGATGCCGTGGCACCGATCCCCGTTATCATGGCTGGAGGAGTCGCAGATGGGCGCCAGATTGCCGCGGCCATGGCATTAGGAGCACAGGGTGTTTGGACAGGTTCTGTTTGGTTAATGACGGAAGAATCAGAAACCCATCCTGTCGTGAAGAAAAAATTTGCTCAAGCGACTTCTGCTGATACGCTTAGGTCCCGTTCATCGACAGGAAAACATGCAAGACAGCTTAAGTCGGCATGGACTGATGCTTGGGAAGACCCTAAAAATCCAGATCCATTACCGATGCCAATACACGGTCTGTTAATCAGCGAAGCCAAACTAAGGATTGAACAAGACGCACTAAAAGGTAAAAAGGGCGCTACTGAACTGGTTAACTACTTTGTTGGGCAGAATGTTGGCATGTTAACAGAAGAGAAACCAGCGGCAGAAGTACTAAATAAGTTGGTAAAGGAATATGAAACCGTGATGGAAAAGCTAGGAAAAACTAGTTCCCCTACAAGATAAATTTTTATAAGTTTAAAGGAATAAAGGCTAACATCTGATTGGATGTTAGCCTTGCTTCTCTTAAAATACCAAAGTTTTATTGGTTCTTCTTGTCGGCGGGTTGTTGAGGGAAAGCTTAAATAATTTTGCCATATAGCGTGGGGAGTATCTCAATTCCTCGGAAATCCACAAACTAATCACACCTAATAAGGTCGAGGCCAGATAATTCGAATAAATTCCTATATCATAATCAAAGCGACCATCTAATTCCTCATAAAAAAAAGCGACCAATCCTGAATAGATTTTGTTATAAAAACCGGGAACCTTATTATTCTCGCCGATCACTTCTAATATCGTGGAGTTTTCATAAATAAAGGTAAATAAATGAATCAGAGGAGATTGTGTCATCGTAGGATCCATTGAATGATCATCGTTTGTTTGGCGAAGGGATTGAACCATCCCGTCTACAAAATCGGAAACAGCATCAAAAAATAAATCATCCTTGCTTTTATAATGTGAATAAAAGGTCGAACGATTATATTGAGCATGTTCCAAAATATCCGTAACCTTTATATCACTATATTTGAGGACTTTCATTAATTGGATGAAAGAATTTGATAGTGCTTTTTTTGTGCGGAGAATTCTAGGATCAGATTCTTTCTGCGTTTTTGATTTGAAGTGCTTAAATGGAAGGTCCCCATAAATTAACTCATGCGGCCTTTTATAAACAATGGATAAAAATTGTTGAATTAAATAGTCAATTGATTGTTTCAAACCTTGATTAAGCCAATACATCATAATTCCCAGGGATGCAGAACTTACATAAACATAGTAAAATTTATCAATGCCTGGATCTTTATCCGGATTATCAATCGGATTACGTAACAGATCTTCTAAATATTGTTGGTAATGTAAAAAGATTTTGGAGCGGAAACCGATAATATGCCGGTCTTCAATCATCGTCTTAAAAAAGAAATAATTTTGTTTTATAAATTCAAATAAATTGTGCAGGGACAAGTCCTCTGAGGGTTGTTGGCGGGATGGTTGTGTGAAGCGAAGTTTTGGTTTAAGTACAGTAAACATTTCGATTATTTTTGTATCGATCACGTCATTTAATAGGTCATCCTTGCTAGAGTAATTTTGATAAAAAGTACCCCGATTATACCCGGCATCATGGCATAGTTGTGAAACCGTAATGGTGGAATAGTCCTTTTGTGACATCATTTTTAAAAGTGAATTCATTAAGTCTTTATGCGATTTTAATAGTTTTTTTGTCATTGAATACAACTCCAATAAAATAAAATCTGAATACTATTAATATTCCACCAATTAACCATAACATAAAATGATAGCGTGTTCAATCTGTGGCGTAGAATTGAAAAAAAGGAATTTTGAAATCAATATAGAATACTTACTTGCTAACGTACTAAATAGAATGGATTGCTTTTAACCTAACGGGGGTGGAGAAATGAAGGCGTTATTTATCGGTGGGACGGGAACCATTAGTTCTGCGATTACAAAACAATTAGTCACAAATGGAGCTGAACTTTACCTTCTAAATAGGGGGAATCGAAAGGATCGCTTGCCGGAAGGGGTAAACTTACTTCAAGCTGATATCAATGATGAAGACCAAGTTTCAAGACTGATTGAAGAGTTAGAGTTTGATGTTGTGGCTGATTTCATAGCGTTTGAACCTGCACAACTGGAAAGAGATTATCGCTTATTTAAAGGGAAAACGAAACAATTCATCTTTATAAGTTCTGCTTCTGCCTACCAAACTCCTTTGTCAGATTATCGAATTACGGAAGGAACGCCATTATCCAATCCGTATTGGCAATATTCGAGAAATAAGATTGCCTGCGAAGAGTATTTGCTGAAACTCTATCGAGACGAAGGCTTTCCAATTACGATTGTCAGACCAAGTCACACCTATGATGAACGTTCGATTCCGCTTGGTGTCCATGGAAGCAAAGGTTCTTGGCAGGTAGCCAAACGAATGTTCGAAAATAAACCGGTGATTATTCATGGTGATGGAACATCCTTATGGACGATGACCCACAATCGTGATTTTGCGAAAGGCTTTATTGGCTTAATGGGCAATATCCATGCAATTGGTGAGTCTGTTCATATCACTTCAGATGAAAGTCTTACCTGGAATCAAATTTACGAAGCGATTGCGGATGCACTCGGAGTAAAACTCCATGCCATTCATGTATCATCGGAATTTTTAGATGCATGCAGCAAAGAGGATTACCGAGGTGGATTATTGGGAGATAAGGCCAATTCCGTCGTTTTCGATAATACGAAACTGAAAAGACTGGTTCCTGATTTTGTGGCGACGACCCGATTTGACAAAGGGATTAAGCAAACAGTTGAGTACATTGTAGCCCACCCTGAACTACAAACACCGGATGAGGAATTTGATCATTGGTGTGACAGGGTTATTGACGCATTAAATACGGCTTTAAAAATTATTAATGAATAGACTCGTTAAAGGAATGCTCTTTTTGCATGAATATACCATTGGAACAGGTGACTGCAAAAGGGCAGTTGTTTTGTTCCGCCTTTTTTAGAGGTTAATACCTATAAGCAGCAAAAGCCTACTGTAGTCATGCTATCGAATGACAACAGTAGGCTTTTTTTATGGTCCGTTATAAACCCCGAAATCAGTTTAATTATTCCTGACTCCAGAAAGTTCTCGAATCCACTTCGGACAAGGCAAAGCCAAAAGAGTAAGGTTGTGTCCGAAGTCAAACCAACTTTGGACAAGGCAAAGCCAAAAAAGTAAGGTTGTGTCCGAAGTCGAACCAAGTTTGGACAAGGAGGAGCTAAAAAAGCAAGGTTGTGTCCGAAGTCGAACCAAGTTTGGACAAGGCAAAGCCAAGAGTGTGAGGTTGTGTCCGAAGTCGAACCAAGTTTGGACAAGGAGGAGCTAAGAAAGCAAGGTTGTGTCCGAAGTCGAACCAAGTTTGGACAAGGAGGAGCTAAGAAAGCGAGGTTGTGTCCGAAGTCGAACCAACTTTGG